>NZ_JAHXYR010000009.1 GCF_019969845.1 Sphingobacterium sp. GVS05A | reverse complement strand
CGCTATATTCCGATGGCATTGCGCCCTCTTTATCTTTTTTTTGTTTCCCTCCGTTTCCGTTGGGACTGCAAAGGTAGAAATCTTTTTTGAAATTCCAAAAAACTTTTGAAGTTTTTTTTCTTTTTCTTTTTCCCGATTTCCGCGCTCAACTTCCGTTAAACCCTTCTTTTTTCAGTGGTCACCCCTTCCGAAGTAACCGTCCCTCCCTTGCGGAGTGGTGCAAAGATAGGGAGTTTACTAACAAACTTCCAAGCCTTTTGTTCTTATTTATTTCAATATATCCGTA
This sequence comes from Sphingobacterium sp. GVS05A, assembly GCF_019969845.1. Classification (GTDB taxonomy): domain Bacteria; phylum Bacteroidota; class Bacteroidia; order Sphingobacteriales; family Sphingobacteriaceae; genus Sphingobacterium. Next base: position 354,807 of record NZ_JAHXYR010000009.1, on the reverse strand, counting down.
ACTCGCTGTGAACTTGGCGGATTCTTTTTGTAAAACAGCATCCCGGGGGGCGCCGGGATGCAAAAATGGACGGTTATACGGGAAAATGCAGGGAAAATGCAGGGGAAAGACCACAGAAAGGTCGCAGGAACGTGGATGGAGGAACCGGGGAATGCCGCACGGGTCTCGATACCCTGGGCGCAGAGGTTATAGAAAAGGTGGACTCATGTGAAAAAAGTGTCCCGGAGCGAAAAGAGGGCAAAAACAAAGATCATATAGGAAAAGGTAACCCGGAACGAAAAGAGGGACGCTAAACATAACAGCCGCATCCCCAAGGCGCCCTACCACCACGCCGCAGCAGGGACAGAAAGCCGGTATGCCCACAGCAGCGAACTTCCCGCAAAGATAGACGACCACAAACAGAAAAAAAGCCGATGAGCCGCAGCAGGCAGACCGGATCACGGACAGGTATAAAAACCGCAGCCGAAAAAAAGCGCAGACCATCCCGAAAGACAACCCAAAAAGAAGGGGCACCAAAGTAAGGACAAATCTACTGTTTAGTTAGGTTTAGTTTAGGTATTGTTTAGGTTTTAGCTAAACAATACCTAACTATACCCTAACCTAATCGTAGACTATTGCTACTTTAATACTGGGCTTATCATTAAAAAATACCAGGATTGGTATCCCTAAAGGCAAAAGCATCCCCCTTCAGGGTGGTGTTCGCACCTTCCTGCGAACTCCTCCGGCTTTTCTATACCATTTAACTATCGTTTGGATAGGGAAATTCAGAACGTGAGGGGAAGGGGGTACGGCTTCAGGGAGAATTCGTGCTGTTTCCGTGATGAGTCCGAGTTAGGCAGCGAGAACAGCAGTAGGAGTCTGGTCGAACCATGCCAACATCTGCTATCAGGCTCGTTTAAAGCCTAATTCAGCGCAGAAGAGTTTTCCAACCGCGGTTGAAAAGTTCCAAAATAAGCTAAAAAAAATATGGATCATTGGCTGGAAACGCAGTTTTTTGAAGCAAAGCATTCAAAAAACCACGGATCAAAAAATATAAATTGAGCAGTTTACTTGGCATAAAAAGGAATATATATGCCACTACCACCAACAGTTTTGAATAGTATCTCAAATATAATTTAAGATATAGACAGAATTAAGAAGAAAATGCATTTAGGCCCGTGATATCCTGACCAGTAATCAATAAATGAATATCGTGAGTTCCTTCATACGTAATAACCGATTCAAGATTCATCATATGTCGCATAATTGGGAAATCTCCAACAATGCCCATTCCTCCCAAAATCTGCCGGGATTCACGCGCGATCTGTAAAGCCATATTCACATTATTCCGTTTGGCCATCGAAATTTGCTGTGGAGTTGCTTTCCCTTCATTCTTTAAAAGCCCCAAGCGCCAAGACAACAACTGAGCCTTCGTAATTTCTGTCAGAAATTCAGCCAATTTTTTCTGTTGTAACTGAAAACCGCCAATTGGTCGGTCAAATTGCTGACGCTCCAGAGCATATTGAACAGCCGTTTCATAACAGTCGATCGCCGCTCCTATCACACCCCAAGATATTCCATACCGTGCAGAATTCAAACAAGACAGCGGCCCACGCATCGAATTTACCTCAGGCAATACATTTTCAGCGGGAATAAAGACATCATGAAAAACCAGCTCCCCAGTTTTAGAAGCTCGTAAAGACCACTTATGTAATGTTTCCGGTGTTTCAAAACCATCCATTCCACGTTCAACAATTACCCCTCGCACTTTTCCCGCTTCATCGCGTGCCCAAACTACAGCAAGATCACATACTGGCGAATTTGTAATCCACATCTTAGCACCGTTCAATAAAAAACCACCATTACTCGCTGTCAATCGCGTTTCCATCCCTCCGGGATCAGAACCGTGGTTCGGTTCGGTTAAACCAAAAGAGCCCACGAGTTCCCCGGAAGCAAGCCCCGGCAAATATTTACGGCGTTGCTCCTCGCTACCATAGGTATATATCGGATACATCACCAAAGAAGATTGCACCGAAGCCGCAGAACGAACCGCAGAATCACCGGCCTCGAGTTCCTGCATAATCAAACCATAAGAAATCTGATCTAATCCCGCACCACCATATTCTACTGGAATATAAGGACCTAAAGCACCTATTGCACCAAGTTTGGGCATCAACCCCTCTATGGCCTGATGTGCCTGTGCTGCATCTTCTATGACTGGTTTTATCTCTGACCGAACAAAATCCCGAACAGCACGACGCACAAGCTTGTGCTCCTCCGATAAAAGGTCATCCACTTGAAAATAATCAACATTTATTTGTTTCATAATCGTATAGTCTACATTAGCTTCTCTAAGATAATAAAATATTTTCAAACTGAACAATATTCACACAAAACTTGTTTAACAGAATTTTATTCCCTATATTTAACATATTCCACGAATAAAATAAACCATTATGATAAAAAAAGAACTTAAAATACTCGGCATAACATCCCAGAATTTAGGCTCGTCAACAGGCCAAAAGTGGTTTTCTTGTGGTGAAGTATTCGAATCCCTATCTCCTGTAGATGGAAAACTCATTGCAAAAGTGTCAGGTAGCAGCCAGAAGGATTATGAGACAGTCATCGGTGATGCCCAAAACGCTTTCAAAGCATGGCGACTTATCCCCGCTCCCAAGAGGGGAGACATTATCCGTCAACTAGGCGATAAATTACGAGAATTGAAACTGACACTCGGAAAATTAGTCTCCTATGAGATGGGGAAATCCTATCAAGAAGGTATGGGGGAAGTACAAGAAATGATTGACATTTGTGACTTCGCGCTGGGGCTATCCCGACAACTCTATGGCAATACCATTCATTCTGAACGTCCCGGCCATCGCATGTATGATCAATATCATCCTTTGGGTGTAGTCGGTATTATTACCGCCTTTAATTTCCCCGTAGCTGTGTGGGCATGGAATACGGCCATCGCTTTGGTTTGCGGAAACACAGTCGTATGGAAACCTAGCGAGAAAACGCCATTATGTGCCATTGCCTGTCAAAAACTATTAGCAGAAATCCTCCATGACAATGGATTACCTGAGGGTATCTCCAACTTGGTCATGGGCGACAAAGAAGTCGGTGAATGGCTTGCTGCTGACAACCGCATCTCCTTGGTGTCGGCAACAGGATCAACACGGATGGGAAAAGAAGTTGCTGTTACTGTCGCACAACGGCTGGGCAAAACGCTACTGGAACTTGGTGGCAACAATGCGATTATTGTCACCCCAGATGCGGACCTCCACATGACAATCATCGGTGCTGTATTTGGAGCCGTGGGAACAGCAGGACAACGCTGCACTAGCACACGACGACTGATTATCCATGAGAGCATCTACGACAAAGTCAAGAAACAACTGACAAAAGCCTATGGTCAATTAAAAATTGGCGACCCATTGGACACAAAAAATCATGTAGGACCATTGATTGATAAAGCCGCCGTAAAATCATACTTAAACGCACTAGACAAAATTAAAACACAAGGGGGAAAACTTCTAATTAAAGGGAAAGTAATAGAAGGGAAAGGTTATGAAAGTGGTTGCTATGTACAACCTGTTATTGCCGAAGTCGAAAATCATTATGAGATCGTTCAACATGAAACTTTCGCTCCCATTCTATACTTAATCAAGTATCAAGGCGACATAGGCAATGCTATCGCATTGCAAAATGGCGTCAGCCAAGGCCTGTCCTCAGCTGTGATGACAAACAATCTGAGAGAAGCCGAACTATTTCTTAGTGCGGCCGGATCGGATTGTGGCATAGCAAACGTCAATATCGGTACCTCAGGTGCAGAAATCGGTGGGGCCTTTGGCGGAGAAAAAGATACCGGAGGCGGTAGAGAATCTGGTTCGGATGCATGGAAAGCATATATGCGTCGCCAGACAAATACCATTAATTACACAACAGACTTACCATTGGCACAAGGTATAAAATTCGATTTATAAACCATTCAGATTCGAAATTATGAGCAACGTACATGAAAGACTAAGTAAACATATATTGGCAGACGGGTTTCCACTGGTCATGGATATGGAAAAATCGCACGGCTCTTATGTTGTCGATGAAAATGGGGACGAATACCTGGATATGTTTAGCATGTTTGCCTCTATGGCTGTTGGCTATAACCATCCCCATCTGGTTAAGCATCGTGAGTTTCTGGGCAAAATGGCAGTCAACAAGCCTGCTATATCGGACATCTACCCCAAAGAATTCGCAGATTTTGTGGATACCTTCGACCGTGTGGCAATACCAAAAGAACTCCCCTATGCATTTTTTATTTCCGGCGGAGCACTAGCTGTGGAAAATGCATTGAAAGCAGCCTTTGACTGGAAAACAAGACTTAATTTCGCTCAGGGCATACAAAAAGAAGCGAGTCAGGTCATCCATTTTAAACAGGCTTTTCACGGTAGATCGGGCTATACACTCTCTTTAACAAATACGCAGGACCCCCGAAAGTACTTGTATTTTCCAAAGTTCAATTGGCCACGTATTGTAAACCCCAAATTAACGTATCCATTAACGACAGAAAATATCAGCCAAACAATAACCGTAGAGGAGAAAGCAATCGCAGAGATCAATCAGGCCATCCACGACAATCCCAACGATATTGCCTGCATTATCATTGAACCAATACAGGGCGAGGGTGGAGACAATCATTTTCGGAAAGAATTTTTCCAGCAACTGCGCCAGATATGCGACAAGAATGAAATTCTCCTGATTTTCGATGAAGTACAAACGGGGCTGGGTATTACCGGAAAAATGTGGGCTTATCAACATTATGATGTTATACCTGATGTACTTGCATTTGGCAAGAAAGCCCAGGTTTGTGGCATATTAGCCAATAAGGAAAAATTTGATCAAGTCGAACATCATGTGTTTAAGGAATCCAGCCGGATCAACTCCACCTTTGGAGGAGATTTTATAGATATGCTCCGCTTTAAACTAATTCTTGAAGTTATCGAACAGGAAAATCTCTTGGTTAATGCTGCTGAAAAAGGAACTCACCTTAAGAGTAAACTACAAGAAGTTATGAAAGATAGACCGCAGCTCAGTAATTTAAGGGGTGAAGGGTTATTTGTTGCCCTGGATTTTGATTCTGCAGATTCCCGTAACGAATTTATTAAAAGGGCTTATGCCAATAAATTAATTATATTGGGTTGTGGTGAAAAAAGTATTCGATTCAGACCGCATCTTAATATCAGTAAGGAAGATATTGACAAAACGATCATAATCATCGAAGACAGTCTATAAAAAAATGCAGTACTATTGGTGACTCATTCACAAATAGTACTGCATTTTTTTAACAGTATTGACCAAGGTCATTATTTTCTACAAACATTTGGGCGATCTATGTCTACAAGTTCTGATATCCCATATTCATCAAAAAGATCCAATAAGGCATCTGTTCCTTCTTCCAGTTTGAAATCCATCTCTTCCTTATAAACTGGAATCATTGCATAGAAATTAATGATATTGCCATCTTTTGTTTGAAGTTCTAAAAATTTCTCATCAAAGCTCAACATCGGAGGCAATAAGAGCATACAGCCAAAACCGGTATTTGCTATTTCTTCGGCCTCCATCCCATTGGGAATAGTATGGCCATAACCTAACCATGTTTTATACTCATGAGGAAAACGCGCTAACCTTTTCAAAAAGTAGACTGGCCAGTAGTTGTTATCATCCTGAAACTCTTCATCGCCTATTTTCCAATCAGCAGGAAGAACAACCATTAACTCGGCACGCTCATAAGCTTCCTTATCGTCTATTTCCTCTGGAACGTTCATGGGAAGGTCACTCATTCCAGAAGTTACCAGGATATTGTATGGATAATTCGCACTAGGCTTGATCCAGTGTACATCAATATGCACTAATTCGGATATAATTTCGTGAAATACCAGATCTGGTTCAGCTATATATTTTGTCAAATGCTCTTCTATCTCTTCAAGATACACACATTGTACCTCAGGGAATAGGTCTTTCGGATCTTTTTCCTCGGGCTGATCTTCATAACGATATATGGTCGAACCGCCGGCGGTAATTTCAACATCTTTCTTTTCAGTGGAAGATTCATCTTCTCCCCCGCTCATGATTTTTTTGACTTTATCCCAAAATGACATATGAAGTGAATAAATGGTTAATTTCCTAAATTACTTTTGCATTTCAATTATTCAATAACAGCAACTACTGGCTGCCGAAATTTTGTTTTGACTGGCTTTCCCTTGACTAAAGCTGGCATCCACTGTGGTGATTTCCGCATTGCCGCCAATACGGCTTTCGCAAATTCGGGGCTAACCTTTTCCCTATTCTCGATTTCAATATTACAAATAGCCCCATCCTCACAAACGATAAAATTAAGAATTGCAGTCTGTTTAGAGCCATATTTTGCATACGCAACACTATCCATAGCTCCGACAGTTCGTGTCAAATCGAGATTATTCTGTAAAAATCTGGACCAGGCCACCACCCCGCCCTTAAAATAAGGAAAATCATCTACCTTTTGGGCTAGACTATCTGCAGGTATGTTACGAACAGCAGCAGTCTGCGCCCGTGAAGTCAAACAAACGATAAAAAGCAGGGCTGTCGAAACAGTAATTTTAAAATTTGGTGAATACATACCTGATCCTATCCATAATCATACCATTTTAACGCGTATTTGGAGCAACTTATTACTTTATTTTCTTCAGATTCAATTTATAGGCATATCAACATCCGTAACAAAAGCTCCTTGATCATCCAGTAAAAAGCTAATTGGTTGTTCTGGATTTTTAATAATTTCGAACAAGGTCAAACCCCAAGGTTTCCAGAAATTTTCCACTACCTGACCGTAGGTCTTATTCTGCCAATGATCGAATATAGGCTTCATAGACATATCCGCTAACGGCATAGGTTCAACATATACTTTCTGAGGTGTATTTAAATAAGTGTAATCCGGCAGGCGGTTAAAAAGGTAAGCAGAGTAGAAATAGCGCGCACACAACTCTTCAAACTGTATGGGGTGAAGCTTTTTCCCTGCAATTGTCTTCAATATGTCTTCATGATAGATATTGTTTGTTGCATTATCCTGAAGGCAGGCAATAACCGCAAAATCTTTCATTCGAATAGAAAAAATCAAGGTATTTATTTCATCACGATACATAAAAGTATCAGGCGCATTTTCTACTGGCACTACAACAAGGGAAAATGGGAAAGTATTTTCAAATTCCATCGGAACGACCAACGACTGCAACATGGCGTGCAAGTTAGTAAAACGCTGTGCCAGCGCCTGCGAAAAGTTCATATCCTCACCTGAGGCTTTCTGTTGGCGGATTCCAGCAAGAATTTCGTTATAGACAACGCCATAGATAATTTTTGACATCCATTGAAAAAGTAGCAGAGGATCTAATTGGCTGACCGCTTCGTAGCCCTGCTCAAATGATTGCTCAACGGCACGTTCCATTTGTTCTATTGCTTCAGCTGTATCAATCGAACATGGAAGCTTGAGTGACTTATAAGTCACTAGATTCTCATCCAACATTTTGAAAGGCTTATCTTCCAATTGAAAAGATTTCATCATCCAAACAGGAAAGACCTGGATGCTCTCTTCCTCAGACTGAAGTTTATTGCCTGTTAAAAAACAAATAGCTGGATCAAACTGAAATTGTTTGAATGGATTATACAAAGTTGTTGCCATAATGCCAGCAAAGTTAATACAAATCAAAAAGGACACAAGAAAAGGAAAACCTTATTACGATATGGTGACTTGTTTATTGAATTTATTTTATTTTCAGAAATTTTTGAAAATTAAAAAACTATATATAAATTTGAGTAAGAAATAAAAATGAAGATGGAATTACAAGAAGCAAAACAGCAATTTATAGATACTTGGGGAGCGTTGGGTTCCGAATGGGGGATCAACAAATCCGTTGCTCAGGTACATGCATTACTCCTTTCTGCGAGCAATCCTATGTCTACAGACGAAATCATGGAGAAGCTGGTTATCTCCAGAGGTAATGCTAACATGAGTATCCGTCAATTGGTCGATTATGGTATTGTTTACAAAAAACATATTGCAGGAGACCGAAAGGAATATTTCGTTGCGGAGAAAGACGTATTAAAATGGGCGATGAAAATTGCTGTTATGCGCAAGCAAAAAGAACTTGATCCGGTCATGGATATTCTCAGAGAAATCAGCAAAAATACAGAGAAAGATAAAACGCCAGAAGGCAAGGAGTTTCATAAGACGGTAAAAGATATCCAGGTATTAACAGATCAACTCGAAACCATCGCAAACAAACTATTCAATACTAGCGGCGGGGATCTGTTACTAAAATTAATCAAACTAATGATGTAATCTTATGAACTTTAATATCCTTGCTTACGCGATATATGGCTTGCTAACCTGCTACATTATCCTTTGGGTAGGTCGCTTGTTTCACAAAAACGGTCGGATTTTTATTCTTTCGTTGTTTAAAAACAACATTGCACTAACAGACACGACAAACAACTTATTGCTTATGGGATATTATTTGCTCAATATTGGTTATGCCGTCATTCAATTCAGTTACTGGAAACAAATCCAAACATTTGAGGATATGATCAGCAGTATTGCATTAAAAACAGGAACATTATTATTTGTACTTGTCTGCATGCACTACTTTAATATGCTTGGCATTTATTTCTTCGCTAAAAAGACAAATTCATTCACTATTAAATCATAATATCATGGGAAATTTAACAGTTATCGGGTATTTTATTTATCTACCCATTGCAATTGCACTGACCTATTATGTTGCGTATGTGCTTTTCAAAAATAGCATCGTGTACATGAATGATATTTTTGCGGGGCGACCGGAAGTCGCCAATGCGACAAACAATCTTTTCCGGATTGGTTTCTACCTCATGAACCTGGGATTTGCTTTGTATATCCTTGAGATTAGCTTATATGAACCAAGTGTACAGGAACTCATTGAGCGACTCAGCTATAAAATCGGTGGATTCAGCATTTATTTAGGTGTCATGCTTTTTCTGAATATGTTCCTATTCTTCCGGGGCAAAAGAATCGCAAAACAAAGAAGAAATATGCCAGCAACAATTAACGAGTAAAACAGATCTCTAAAAACGGTATTATCATGCCTAAAATAGTTATTGCAGGTGGAACAGGTTTTGTCGGACAATATCTTTCCAAAAGATTCCAAATAATGGGATATCAGGTGATCCTCGTTGGTCGGCAGAAAGGAAATATAACCTGGACCGATACGGATGGCATTTCAGCCGCACTTGAACATGCTGAAATGTTGATCAACCTCGCGGGCAAGTCCGTCAATTGTCGCTATAACGCCAGCAACAAAGCGCAGATATTTTCTTCAAGAACAGAGACCACAAGTATTTTAGGCAAGGCAATTGAAAATTGCAGCCATCCTCCTATTCTTTGGTTAAATGCAAGCACCGCAACAATCTACCGTCATGCAGAGGATCGTCCAATGACAGAAAGCAGCGGTGAGATCGGAACGGGATTTTCCGTCGAGGTCGCAAAGAAATGGGAGAAGACATTTTTCGATTTCCACTTACCCCGCACCAGGCAGGTTGCTCTTCGGATGGCTATTGTCCTAGGCGCCGATGGTGGTGTTATACAACCTTTTAAAAATCTTGTTCGATTCGGTTTAGGTGGAATACAAGGTAATGGTGATCAATATTTTAGCTGGATACATATTGAAGATCTATTCCAGATTATCTTATTTATACAAAAACATCATGAAATAGATGGCATCATAAATTGTGCTGCCCCCAATCCGATTACGAATAAGACCTTTATGGAGACTTTTCGAAGCATCATGCATCGAAAAATTGGTCTCCCCTCACCGAAATGGTTGTTGGAAATAGGTGCTTTATTGATCGGGACGGAAACTGAGCTTTTGTTAAAAAGTCGTTGGGTAATACCGGAAAGATTAGCGGGATCTGGGTTTGGATTTCAATTTCCAACGATTGGAAAGGCTTTAGACGATATTCTAACCGAGAGATAAATAGCTACGATGCTAGCTACAACGTGGGATAGGTATACCTATCCCACGTTAACTTTAAAGTTTTCGAATACAAGTGGAGCATTTACAATAGCTCCCTCACTGTTTTTAACACCCTTAAACTCCGAGGTCTTCCCTTTTTCCAAAAGATTCTTCATCTCTTTTTCTTCCAGAAAAATACCGTTCAATGTTCGCCAGATCTTAAAATCACAACCGCGGGCGTAGTGATCACATTGTGCCACCCGATCATAGAGAAGGATTAAGCCTTTCTCACATTTAGGACATTTGATTTTCCCCTTTTGTTGTGGTTTGACTTCCTCTTGCGCCAATGAAATTCGCAGTGTCAATAATTCTTTGGTAATTTTCGCAGTGTAGTCCTTTATATGTTTCATAAAAACATCATAAGAAACCTTATTGGCCCGCATTTCCTCCAGCTTTTGCTCCCATTTTCCAGTCAATGTTACCTTCGCAATCGAACGATCTTTAACTAGGTTATACACAGCCAGTCCTTTTTCAGTCGGAATCAGTTTTTTCTTATCCCGTTTGATATAGTCGCGCTGAAAAAGTGTCTCTATCGTGGCAGCACGGGTAGCTGGTGTTCCCAAACCGCAGTCTTTCATCGCCTGACGCATTTCATCGTCTTCAATTTCTTTACCGGATGTTTCCATCGCTTTTAAGAGGGAAGCTTCGGTATGGATCGGACGTGCCTTGGTAAAACGCTCAGCAAGTTCCAACGTCAATATTTGCAGTAATTCCTCAGCCAGCAACTTAGGTAACTGCGCGTTCTCATTGTCTTGGTCATCGTTGTTCTTATCTTCATCCGGAGCTTCGATCTGCTCAGCAGAAAGACGCCAGCCGTATTGTTTGATGACCGTCCCTTTTGCGATCAGCTCGACACCTTGTGCATCTATCGTAACTGTGGTGATATCCTTGATACAGACTTCCGAGAAACTCTCGACCATACGCTTAGCAATCATGTTGTAAATATTTTGCTGTTCTTTCAACATGTGGCCGGGCTTTTCATCAGTAACCAACAGCGCATGGTGATCGGTTACCTTTTTGTCATCAACAGAACGCTTATTTAACTTTGCCCCGATTAAATTCTTGGCAATGGATGCAATAGATTCCTCTGCATAATCCGAGAGATGCTGAAAAAGCGCTTCTATCTGTTCGAAAACATCCTCACCGATGTAACGGGATCCTGTACGGGGATAGGTAATAACCTTTTTCTCATAAAGCGTCTGCGCAATACTCAGGGTTTGGTCGGCTGAGTAGCCATATTTTTTGTTTGCATCCTGTTGCAGGGAAGTTAAGTCAAACAATAAAGGGGGTTGTTCCTTTGTCTCTTTGGCCTCTACTTTAGCAACACGCGCATTTGTCCCAACAGTCAATCGAGCGATTGTCTGTTCGGCAACATCTTTTTTATCTATTTTATTTGAAGTAGCTTTAAAGCTTATATTATCTTTCTCAAAGCCTGCCTGGATTTTATAAAATGCCTGCGGCTTAAAATCTTTATTTTCGAGGTATCGCGAGCAGATCATCGCCAAAGTAGGTGTCTGTACTCTTCCCAAAGAAAGAAGTCCTTTGTTACCTGCAGCCAAAGTGATTGCCTGTGTGGCATTGATCCCGATCAACCAATCCGATTCTGATCTCGACCGGGCAGACATATATAAACTATCGTATTCAGTACCTTCTTTTAAATTCGCGAAACCTTCTTTGATGGCCTTATCCGTCTGGCTTGAAATCCAAAGCCGTTTAAACGGCACCTTTGAACCCAAGAAGTAATAGATATTACGAAAGATAAGCTCACCTTCCCGTCCGGCATCCGTCGCTACAATAATTTCTTCGGCCTGTTCTAATAGTGATTTTATCGTATTGAGCTGTTTGACCGCACCGCTATCATCCATCTGCTTTCCGTCCCGTTTGACTTTTTTCGATTCCAGTTTAAAATTTGCAGGGATGATGGGAAGATTGGAAATCGTCCAGCTATTATAACCGTAAGCCTGAGGCGTACACAATTGAACCAAATGACCAAAAGCATAGGTAAAAGCATAGCCATTTCCGGCGATATAGCCATCTTTGACTTCTTTCGCTCCCATCACACGGGCCAGATCACGAGCCACGGAGGGCTTTTCAGCTATTACAACCTTCATTTTAGCGTATTGAGATTTGAATATTGAGATTTGAGATGCTACATGTACATGCCCTTAGCTTATCGAGTACTTTCATTTTACTTTGACAAGATAACTTACAAAAGTAAGCATGATCTTAACAAATCGATAAACAGGATCACTAGTTAACAAACTAAATTGTTCGCAAACCTATTCGATACTCGGAATTGTTATTCCTTTAATCTTACGATAAAGTTCAATGGCATATACATCGGTCATTCCAGAAACAAAATCCAGCACAGAACGGATTTTGGAATAGGAGTCCTGTTTGTCTGTATAAAACTGCTCCGGAATCAAAGCAACTAATTTCTTGTCGTAATTATTTTTGTTCTTTTTGAGGTATGCCGGTACAAACTCTTTCAACAGGGCATCCATAACACGATAGCCTGCAATCTCAATCTGGACTACAGTTGGCGCATTATAGATCTTCGCTATAGAAATTTTCGAAATTTTGCTCATTTGCTTTACAATACTGTCATCCAGTGCATCCATCAATGCGGATGAAAAAGTACCCGATAAAAACTGTTCTTGCTCACGGACAAATACATCAACACAGCCTTTGATGAGGGTATTAATTGCCTTAGCCCGTAAAAGCGCCACACGACTCGGTGTATCAAGCAAACCGTCCAATCGGTCACGAAGATTTTCGGAACCACATAATGGCAACAAAAGTTCTTCTACTTCTTGGTAGGATAATATTTTTAAATGATGCGCATCCTCCAGATCAATGATATTATAACAGATATCGTCGGCCGCTTCGACAAGATACACCAAGGGATGTCTCAAATAGCCCTTGGGATTGGAAGGGTCTCTTAGCAACCCTAACTCGTCCGCAATTTTCTCAAAAGCTTTTTGCTCCTCTGTAAAAAAACCATATTTTTTGCGATGATGGCTTTTTTTGACATGCCCATCGATAGCTAAACAAGGATATTTCACAATAGATGCCAAAGAGGTATAGGTCAAAGCGAATCCTTTTGGATCTTTTCCCTGAAAAGCGTGAGTCAAAATCCGCAGGGCATTGGCATTACCTTCAAAATGGGTCAGATCTGCCCATTCTTCTGCTGTTACCTGTTCCTGATATTTCCGTCCATCTCCATCTGTGAAGTAGGTAGATATCGCAGATTCCCCTGAGTGTCCAAATGCAGGGTTCCCTAAATCATGGGATAGACAGGCCGCCGAGATAATATTTCCGACCTCTTGTAGGAACGGATATTCGGAGTCTATATTTGGGTTTTCTTCCTTTAACTGTGCATAGAACATACGGCCGAGAGAGCGACCTACACTGGCTACTTCCAAGCTATGTGTCAACCTATTGTGTACAAACACAGCGCCTGGAAGCGGAAAAACCTGAGTTTTATTCTGTAATCTTCGAAATGGGGAAGAAAAAATCAATCGATCATAATCCCGTTGAAATTCCGATCGAGCCACAAGGTAGCTATCAGCTGTTCTATCTTCATACCCCCAGCGTTTTGCAGAAAGCAAATCTTTCCAGTTCATTTTTTCAGACATAGCGCAAATATACCATTTCTCCAATAATTGGTTTGAACCAAATCTCAAAATGAAAAATTTTACAGGCAGCTGTTACCGAGGTCATTTTTATACAGGTAATATTCTGTATCTTTAGCTTTCAATACCAACAGGAACAATCATGACTAAATATCAATCACTTATTCCAAAATATTTTGAAGGCATTATAGAGGGGAAAAATACCCATTTACTTTTATTAAAAAATGAGGGTGGCATGCAGGTGCTCTTAACGGATTATGGTGCTCGCATTGTCAGTATCTTAGTCCCCGACAACAAAGGTAATCTGGTTGATGTTGCGCTTGGCTTTGATTCAATTCAGGGCTATCTGGAATCGGACGAAAAATACCATGGATGTACTGCTGGCCGTTTTGCAAACCGTATTGCAAATGGCAAATTTGAAATCAATGGAAATCCGTATACACTTCCTCAAAATAATGGGGTCAATTGTTTGCATGGGGGTATCTCAGGCTTCCACGATAAAGTTTGGGATCGCAGAGTTACCTATCAATCTCATGTAGAATTTTACTATGTTTCTAAAGATGGTGAAGAAGGCTTCCCTGGGAACTTAAAAGTAATGGTTTCTTATACCCTAACCAGAAACAACGAAATCGTCATCAAATACCACGCGCAATCAGATGCTGACACACATGTTAACTTAACAAATCACACCTATTTCAATCTTGATGGAGAAGGGAGTGGAGACGTATTGCAACAGGTGCTTCAAATAAATTCAGATGACGTGCTCTTTGTCGATGAAAATCAAATACCCTATGCGGTCGTACCGGTCGAAGGCACTCCTTTTGACTTTAGAACCCCAAAAAAGATTGCGCAGGATATTACAGAAAATGATGAGCAGCTCATCTCGGCCAAAGGCTACGATCATTGTTATGTCAATAATAAACCAATCTCGCAGCCTTGCGCAACGGTCTATTCAAAAAATACAGGAATACAGCTAGATGTATTTACTACCGAGCCGGGCGTGCAGCTTTACACGGGGAATTGGATGACAGGGAACGACATAGGGAAAAGAGGAAATAAATATTTACCCTATGCGGGATTCTGTCTGGAAACGCAACATTTCCCCGACAGCCCCAATCAAGCTGAATTTCCTTCAACATTGTTAAAAGCCGGAGCGCAATTTGATTCTGAAACGCACTTCAAGTTTTCAATAAAGAAATAACAAGAAAGGACCAAAATCTTTAAGAATTTGGTCCTTTCTCATTGTATTTAAGAGCGTATTCCCCTCCGTGAAAACGCTTCAATTTCATTCGTAAGCTCAACGATACACACCGCTCCTATTTCACCAATTCTTCCAGGGCCTTTTCTACCTTTTCGAATTCGAAAGTCGCTTTCACCTGCTGAAACATGCGCTGAATCTGGTCGTTACAAAGATTCCCGATACTGCCTTCATGTGTATGATTCACCTCCTTGGACGGTTTGAAACGCCCTTCATCAATATCAATACCAATAGTCCGATACGCTTCACGGAAAGGCACACCTTTGAGCACCTCATTGTTTACAACCTCTACCGAGAATAGATAATCGTATTTTGGGTCATCAAGAATATTGTCTTTTACAGAAATATTTGCCAGCATAAACGTGGCTATTTCAAGACATTCATTAAGTGACTTAAATGCTGGGAATAGATTTTCTTTCAACAACTGAAGATCCCTGTGATAACCTGAAGGAAGGTTCGTTGTCATCAAAGCGATTTCATTTGGTAAGGCCTGAATTTTATTACAACGGGACCGAATTAGCTCAAATACATCAGGGTTTTTTTTATGTGGCATTATACTGGAGCCCGTTGTCAAATGCGCTGGAAAGGATATAAAACCAAAATTTTGATTGATATATAGACAGACATCCATCGCGAATTTAGCTAGGGTTGCCGCAATAGAACTCATCCCCTGTGCCAGAATACGCTCGGTCTTTCCTCTCCCCATCTGTGCATAAACTACATTATAATTCAAATCTTCAAACCCTAATAACTGGGTTGTCATCGTTCTATTTAGTGGAAAAGATGAACCATAGCCCGCAGCAGATCCCAGCGGGTTTTTATTACAAACCTTCCATGCAGCTTTCATCATTTCAAGGTCATCCACTAAACTTTCTGCATAAGCGCCAAACCACAAACCAAAGGATGAAGGCATCGCAATTTGAAGATGTGTATATCCCGGAATCAAAATATGCTTATAACGCTCACTAAGTTGAATCAATTCATTGAAGAAAGATTCCGTATTCTGAATAATATTTTGGATTTCGGAACGGAAATATAATTTCAGATCTACAAGTACCTGATCATTGCGGGATCGACCTGAATGAATTTTCTTTCCTGCTTCACCGATACGCTGTGTAAGTAGCATCTCAACCTGTGAATGTACATCTTCTACCGAATCTTCAATCTGAAAATCCCCTGCTAAAATTTCTTTATAGATATTTTTCAATTCCTTCTGTACCACAACAAGATCTTCATCAGTCATGAGGTTGATACTATTTAACATACGTGTATGCGCCAAAGAGCCCAATACGTCCGCTGCTGCAAGTTGTAGGTCCATCACACGGTCATTACCTACAGTAAATGATTCCACAAATGAATCAACATCTATATTTTTTTGCCAGATTTTCATTAATATATTTTGTTTTATGATAACGAAATTATGATGAGCCGATTATTCATTTCGGTTTAGCTGCTGCTCATAGCCCACAATAATTTTCTCAGAATATTTATTTGTATGTCATTATATCCCCGCATTAAAGACATTTATATGCCTTACAGCGATAAGTTTTTTTATATCCATCACACGATCATACGCTGTATCCATTTTTTTTTTGCGCATGAAACAATCATAAGCTCATTATACTATCTGCGGTTCTAAAACGATCGAATTGATTACGGATATTTATATATATTATTAACATGACAAAAATACCAATTGCAAATGGTTATATCAATGCCAAGCTGTTTTAGGTTCAACATTATTCATGGAAAGGGTAAAAAGTAGAATTTTTGACGTAGGAAAAACGCTGTTACAAAAAAAAACAAATGTTAAAAGTTTGTTAAATCGCAATAAACACATTTTATAAGTAAGCACTCACTTTATTTTTAAAACTTATTTTGTCAGTTTTTTAAGTATTCCTATGTTTGTAGTGTAAGGGAGATGAAAAAATAAAAGCCGGTAAGGTTAGTAAATACTTACCACTTTAAATACACCGAATTTTAGAACCAAATATGATAGACCCCAACGTCTTAAAACTTGCAAGAAATTACCTAACCAATTGTGAATCGAAATTTAAAGGCACGTCAAACCAAGATGTGCCTTTTTTCGTATTCATACCACTGGAGTTAGTCAACATGTAGCGTATATTCTTGCCTAAAATACTTATCTTTGTGTATCATATTGAGAATATTCAACATAAAACGTATACGATGGGAACAGAAAGCAAGAGACAGCAACGTTTTGCTGGGGTCATTCAACAGGATTTAGCATCATTATTTCAACGCGATGGCAAGGCATGGGCTCCAGGGGCATTCATTACGGTTACACGTGTTCGAGTTACTCCCGATCTAGCTATCGCACGTGTTTATTTAAGCTTTCTAAACACGAAGACTGCACAGGAAGATATTAAAGCTATTCGTACCAAAACATCTGAGATACGCTATAAGTTGGGATCAAAAATTAAAAACCAGGTAAAAATTGTCCCTCAATTGGACTTTTTCCTTGATGATACCAATGAATATGTGGAGCACATGGACAAATTATTTGAAGAAATAAGTAAAGAGCCACGCCAACCAGAAGAATAATATACCTTAAACTGGCTGATCTAAGAATCAATGATATTTGAACTGGATAGCAAAAAGCTGGATTTTCCACATCCGAGCTACGCCGAAAAAGATGGCCTATTGGCCATCGGAGGTGACCTTTCGGCTGAACGGCTATTATTAGCTTATAGCAATGGTATTTTTCCTTGGTTTAGTGATGATAGCCCAATATTATGGTATGCCCCTAATCCACGCTTCGTCATTTATCCATCCAAGATAAAGATCAGTAAGAGTATGGCTTCGTGTATACGGAAGAATACATTTTCTATCTCCATAGACAAAAACTTCGATGAAGTCATTAGATCTTGTTCTTCGATCAATAGAAAGGATCAAGATGGAACATGGATCACAGAAGACATGATCAGGGCCTATACAAACCTATATACCATGGGCTATGCCCACTCTGTTGAAGTGTCGCAAGAGGGGGTACTTGTAGGCGGACTTTATGGCGTTCTGATCAATGGTGTATTTTGTGGAGAAAGCATGTTTTCCAAAGTACCTAATGCATCCAAAGCTGCGTTGATCTATCTCGCACAAGAAATAGACCTACAGTTGATTGACTGCCAATTTCATACCGTCCATTTGGAGAGTATGGGCGGTGAATACCTTCCCCTATTAGATTATTTAGCAATACTAACAAAAGATCCAAGATATGAACAGCCCCTATAGCAAACATTTCGATATTGACACAGCGATAACTTACTTGACTACACCTGGCTCAGGTCTACTTTCACGTGAAACAAAACAATGGCGTGCGCAACGGGACCAAGAATTCCATGATTCGAACACAACACTTCGTGAACAACAGGCTGCTGCCTTGGATTCCTGCAGAAATACACTTGGACAATTCTTCAATTGCTCCGGAAACAACGTTTTTCTGTCAAGCTGCTTTTCTTTTGCATTCAACGCATTGTTAGCGGGCCTACCTAAGCATTATAAGGTTCTGCTTTTGGATAATGATTATCCTTCGGTAAATTTCCCAACAATAATAACTGGGTTTGAGCACAGCTTCGTCACTATGGACGAACAGCTTGAGGCTAATATATTGGATGCTATAGCTAACTTTAAGCCAGATGTACTTATTCTATCGATTGTTCAGTATATCTCTGGTTTAAAAATAGACCTTTCTTTTATACAGGAATTAAAACATCAGCATCCTGAATTGCTAATTATTGGTGATGGTACACAATTTTTAGGAACAGATTTATTTGATTTTAATTCCTCAGGCTTCGACGCTGTGCTAAGTAGCGGATATAAATGGCTTATGGCTGGATTCGGAAATGGTTTTATTCTATTAAACGATCGGCTTAAAGAAATCCTCTACGCTGACATACAGAAAAACTACAGTTATCTCAACAATCAATGGATGAATAAATCTGTCGTTCAACTTTGTTTTGAACCGGGGCATTTGGACACCTTAGCTCATGGAACCCTACAACAGTCTCTGATGCAGTTTGAACAATGGGGTTATCCTGAAACAGTTTCATACACACAAGATCTGGTGGCGCAAGCGCGAGTTGAACTGGCCAATAGAGGGCTACTACTGGATAGCATTATCAATAGGCGTCCACAAAGCAATATCTTCAATATACAGATTAACCCAAACAATTTTCAACTCCTGATAGATGAGGGTATAAAATGTTTTCCTCGCGGCACTGGCATTCGTGTTGGATTCCACCTCTACAATGACCATGCAGATCTTGAAAAGCTATTACATATTATAGATACAAAAATAAATTAACCATGAAATTTAGAATAGGCGACTTAGTCAGGTTTGTAGATGAGCCCATTGAAGGACATATCACTTCCATGCAAGCCAACAATATTGTAGGAGTAACGGATGAAACAGGATTCGAAATTCCTGTTCCTATGGACAAGATAACCCTCGTTTTTGGAAATATGCGACGAGCGGATGATGAGCTTGATCAACATGCAACTCCGTTGACCCCAAACCGATTTATCGAAAAAGGGATTTTACTGGCCATTTCCGGAGATCACAAAGATGGATTAGCCAAGTTGTATATCATCAATGAGACAAGTTATGAACTCCTCGTATCGGTTTCTGAAGCTACAGCAAATAAAGTGAAAGGACTTTTTAGCAATAAAATACCACCACATGATTTCATCCAATTCTATACAGGAAACTTTGCTAATGTGGGTAAATGGCCAACATTCCGTTTTCAAATCATTAGACATAGCAGCAGTTTGCAGGAACTGACTAATCCGATCAATAAGGAACAACGTGTACGTCCTGTGGACCTGACTAATCCAAAGGTGCTTCATGAAATTTTGGATGAAAAAATCTGGTCTTATGAACTGGACAAAATTGAAGAAGATTTAGGGCTAGATAAATTAAAGACGCATTTTATACCGCATCGTCCAAACAAAAAATAAGCTAGATAAATTATCTAGCTTATTTTTTTAATGCCCTATTCATTTGTTGCCCCAATCTTCTTTGTGCTCAACAACAACAACAGAATACCGATTAGATAGACTATCCAGCCCCAACGCATATGGAGTGATTTGGAAAGCAGTTTGTCCGCAAAACCCCAGTCAAAATAGTTGTTGATTTTAAACCATACTGCAGAAACACTTAATAGATACCAACATGCTGCCAATCTGGTCATCCATTGATAGGCGCGAACCGCACGAACAAAAAATAACAATGCTGTTATTCCCAAAATCAGCATAGTAATAAAAAATAAATAGGCGTCCACCTGATAAAGGTTCCAATTACCTTTGATAGGAACTTTTAAAAATGGAGTCATACTGGACAAAAAACAAACGATAAGTCCAACAATGGCAAAATACTTCCTAATGATGACCATGGTTCAAATTACTTTAAAATTGACACGAATATAAGTTGAATATCGCCACTTATATAACTTGTCTTCAATTTTCTGAAAAATTAATCTATTTTTAAAACGAAATTCTCGTACAGAATTCCGAACAAAGAGCTATACCTCAAAAAATAACAGTAAAGCGAGCAAAATTAATCGCGTAATAACTGGGTTAGAAGAGTATTTGAAAGGAATTCCTACCTGAAAGTTTATTTTAAATTTAAGCCGGATATTAAACATGAAAAGAGCGTTTGAAGAAACTGCAGCGGAGCAGATACCACAGCCGAAATCAAAGAAAAAAAAATATATTTTTTTCGGAATTGTCTTGCTATTGGCCATACTTGCCGGTGGGGGATATTATAATTTTGTCAAACGGCAAGACCTTCATGCTATACCTGTAGATAGTGCAGCAACAGCCGTAGACGGATTTGAGAATGCAGATCCAAAGGATCTCGAAGAGGCCGATGGCTGGAGCTCCATTGATGACTACGCCCATTGGAACAATGCCATCTTTACAATCCCTGAATATGACAATATTCCATTACGTTACCGCAGAGGCATTACAAAAATCTTTATGGGGAATAGCTACCTGGAACCTTCTGGTGATAAGCCCATCTATAAATTTACCCGTATAAAGGATCGTGCAAAATCGGTATTCTGTTACGGTAATTTTACTGATCGTCATGACGCAGATAATTGGAACAAAGAAATGGCGTTTCTTGTCGAAAAGAATGACTATCAAAGCAGTGCGATCTGGATTATATCAGCAAAAGGAGATATTTTGTTTTGGAAAGAATATTCCAGTGAACTTCCTTTGATCAATAGTTTTAAAAAAGGACAGAAGATTTTTATGGATGAGATGAAATTAGTGCCCGCTCCAGCCGATGGAATTATTGTTAAAAACAAAAGTTCTAAATATGCCTTGATTTACAATAAAGGAACAAAAACTTTTGATACCTATTATCAGTATAGTGACAGTGAAATTAAAGAAGCAACCACTGCTGAAGAGGGCCCTTATATGGAGGAATTGGAAGACATAACTATAGACTCAGCACAAACAAATACAGGCAATAATGAATAGTTTAATGCCTTCGGTAGACCGAGATTTTCATCACACATCAACGTGATGAAAATCATCTATTCGAAAAATAAAATATAACACACTAAATTACAACTTATTAATCACAAAAAACATCTATTTAAAATCTTTCTAAATTAATCCCTTTGACAGATTTTTGACACAAGCACAAAGCATTTAAGCTACATTTGTACCGTTAAATATAAGCGAGGGATTAGAGCTTTGAAAAATCTTAAAGTATTAGCGTTTACTCATAAACATGTCGAATTAAAAGATCTAGGTAATCTAGTGATCTGCAATGAGGATTTAGAAAGTCGCCTCATTAGCCTAAAGCACAGCCTAGATATTCCGGAGATCTTTTACATTGGTACTTGTAACCGGGTAGAGTTTGTATTTTATGGAGCTCACGAATTGACCAACGAATTTATTGCGGAATTTATGGGAAAATTGAATTTCTGTGTTCCGCAAGAGCGACTTCAATGTTATTTGGGTCAGGTCAACAAATATGAAGGAATGGATGCTTTACATCATTTACTTCGTATGTCCTGCTCGCTTGAAAGCTTGGTTGTTGGAGAAAAAGAAATCTTAGCGCAGGTACGTAGAGCTTATGACCGCTGTAGAGAAGCTGGTTTCACGGGTGATTTCCTTCGTCTAATGATGGACAGATTGGTAAAGACAGCAAAAGAAGTTTATACCTATACTAAAATTTCCAGAAACCCGATTTCCGTTGTCTCTCTTGCCTACCGCAAACTACGCGAATTAAAGTTAATTGAAAACCCTAGAATCGTCATTATCGGATCAGGGGAAACAAACCAAAACTTAGCGAAATATTTCCAAAAAAATCAAAAAGCCAAATTTGTCGTTTTTAATCGCACGCTTGAAAACGCAAAAGCATTAGCTGAGGAGTTAAACGCTGAGGCGTATCCGCTTGCTAGCATTAACGAATACAAAGAAGGTTTTGATATTCTGATTACATGTACCGGTGCTCCAACATCAATTATTGATAATACCTTGTACCAATCACTATTAAATGGTGAAACCGACAAGAAAATTATCATTGATTTAGCTGTTCCAAATGATATTGATGCCGAAGTAATCAAAAATCACCCGATTCATTACATCGAAGTCAGTAGTCTGCAAGCTATTGCGGAGAAAAATATCCAGGAACGTTATAATGAATTGGATAGTGCAGAAAAAATCATCCAAGACAATATTCAGGAATTCTTACCACTCATCAAACAGAGACGTGTAGAGGTCGCCATGCGTGAAGTTCCTGAAAAGATTAAAGAAATCAAATCATTTGCTTTAAACGAGGTCTTTGCCCAAGAAGTACAGGCATTGACACCTGAAGCAAGAGAAGTATTGGAAAAAGTCATTAACTATATGGAAAAGAAATACATCAAAGTTCCAATGGTAATGGCGAAAGAGATTTTGGTTAAAACACCTGAGATCGAGAAAAACTAATTATAATCATTTCCTGACAAAATACATGTGTTACTTTCTTAACAGGTGACCAACACTGGTGTTCGTATGCGGTTTCCTTTTTGTCATAGCCCTACCGCTATTCTAATTTTCGGTTTATCAATCATTTCCTTTTAGATAATGACAGTAACGTGTCAACATATTCCACCTATTTATTTATTTTTGCTTCGATAAATGGTATTAAACACATTTTAATAGGTAAAGTAAATTAACGTGAATAGAAAACTAATTATTGGCACCCGGGGAAGTATTCTTGCAATGTGGCAGGCAAATTTTGTGAAAGACCGACTACAGGAAATCGGTATCGGAGCAGAGTTAAAAGTCATCAAAACTCAAGGTGATATTATTCAGCACCTCCGTCTGGATAAATTGGAAGGTAAAGGATTTTTCACCAAAGAACTTGAGGAGGAACTTTTGAATGGAACCATAGATTTAGCTGTACACTCACACAAAGATTTACCTACAATCAATCCGCCGGGATTGATTATTGCGGCTGTTTCTGAACGGGAGGATCCTTCCGAATTATTGATTATCCACAAGGATTGCGTAGATATCAAGAAGCGTCTATCCCTAAAACATAACGCAACTGTCGGAACATCTTCCAACCGTAGAAAAGCACAAATATCGGCTTTACGCCCAGACCTCGAATTCGACGATCTAAGAGGTAACCTCCAAACAAGAATGCAGAAGCTGCGCGACGAGCAATACGATGCGATTGTGCTGGCAAAAGCCGGTATCAGCCGTATCGAAATGGATATCACAGACTTTCATGTCGAAGAAATTCCACCGGTAGAAATTATCCCTGCTCCGGCACAAGGTGTCTTAGCTATTCAGATCCGTGAAGTCGACAAAGAACTCTTTACTGCATTGCAACCATTAAATAACAATGAGGTTGCTAAAACCATTGCTGTAGAACGTTTGGTATTGAACAAATTTGACGCTGGATGTCATGCACCACTTGGATGTTATTGCCGCAAAAGTGGTGATGAGTACGAAGCTTGGGCTTCCATTGCTGATACAAGTGAAGACTTTCCTGACCGTGTATACTTGAGAGATACCGATCCAACTCGATTGGCTGAGCGTATTTTCAGCAAGTACGCAAAAGATCGTAAGTTGCCGCAATCTGTCTTTATTTCCAGGGAAGTAGACGAAAATTCCTACTTCGCCCGTGCAATGGCCAAACATAGTATCACTATCGAAGGCCGTTCATTGATCAAAATATTTCCGATCATCAATAAGTTGGATCCTTTTATCTTAAAACATGTCGATTGGATCATATTTTCAAGTAAGAACGGGATTGAGCATTTCTTCAATTTGGAGCCTCGGTTAAGTAAAAAGACCAAAATTGGCGTTATCGGCCGTGGTTCGGAAGAAATATTACGTAAGTACGATCGCGTAGCGGATTTTTCCGGTGATAGTGAAGGTATTAATATGGATGAAATCGCCAAGAAATTTGCCGAATTGGCAAATGGTGGAACGGTACTTATCCCGCGTGCAAAGGAATCGCTTGAGACTATTCAGAAAGCACTAAGTCCAGAGACTAAAATCATTAATATCCCAGTCTATGAGACTGTACTGGAAGAGGACGTCGATCCATCCAATGCAGAAGTACTGGTATTTACAAGCCCTAGTAATGTAGAGGCTTATTTTGCGGACAATCTTTTAGAACCCGGACAAAAAGTCATCTGCATCGGTCGTTCAACCGGAGCCAAGTTTGATGAGATGAATGTTCCATATACACTTCCCTATTCACCAGACGAGATCGGCCTCTCAGAGGCTGTTTTTGGCTTAGAATATTAAATAGTATTGCGTAGTTAGTATTGAGCAGTTGGCAAAAGGATTTACTGCCTTGCAATTGAACAACACTGGATCACTAGATAATAAATTAAATATAATGTTACAACGTCCGAGAAGAAATCGTAAATCTGCCGTGATTCGCGACATGATTCAAGAGACACGTTTAGACGCGTCAAATTTGATTTTTCCACTTTTTATTGTAGATGGCCAAAATCAAAAAACCGAGGTTAAATCAATGCCAGGTATCTATCGCTATTCGATAGATAATTTATTGAAAGAAGTAGAGAGCTGCCTCAAATTAGGCTTACGTTCATTTGACCTATTTCCCAATATTGAAGAATCATTGAAGGACAAATATGCGACGGAGAGTTACCGTGACGGAAGTTTGTATTTACGCGCCATTGCAGCGGTAAAGAAAAATTTCCCAGAAGCCTGTATTGTTACCGATGTAGCGATGGATCCTTACAGCAGCGATGGTCATGATGGAATTGTCGAAAATGGCGAGATCCTAAACGACGAAACATTGGAAGTATTGGGCAAGATGGCTCTCGCACATGCGCAGTCCGGTGCAGATATTATCGCACCATCGGATATGATGGACGGACGTATCGGGTATATTCGTGAGCTATTGGACCATAATGGCTTCACAAACGTGTCTTTAATGTCGTATACGGCGAAGTATGCATCAGCATATTACGGCCCTTTCAGAGATGCTTTGGGTTCTGCTCCTAAACATGGGGATAAGAAAACGTATCAGATGAACCCCGCAAATGCAAAAGAAGCACTTATCGAGGCCCAGTTAGACGCGCAAGAAGGTGCGGATTTTCTAATGGTTAAACCAGGACTTCCTTATTTAGATATTGTGAAACTTCTCGCTGATAATTTTGATCTCCCAATCGCGGTGTATAATGTCAGTGGTGAATATGCTATGTTAAAAGCTGCCATTCAAAATGGTTGGCTGGATGAACGTGTGATCCTGGAAACGTTATTAAGTTTCAGACGTGCGGGCGCAACAGCAATTTTATCCTACCACGCCAAAGAAGTTCTGGAAAAAGGTTTTATATAGGCAAATAAGATCGGGTTTTAGCGCTAAAAACAGCGAATTGCTCAAAGACAAAAGTAAATATTGAAAAGGTTCGAAATTAAGTTTTCGAACCTTTTTTTGATCAAATAAACTCAACAAAAGAGATCACTTTATTTATCAATAAACAAAAAATACTATTGCGAAAAAAAGAGGATACCCCGACTTTCAAATAAGGAATATCACTGAATTCTTGATTCCTTACGTTTCCATGAGACTTATCTTGGCAAAAAAAGATAACTTCGCATTCAAATATAATGACTATGCAAGCACCTGATATTTCAAGAGCAAAATCTGCTGAATTATTTGAAAAAGCAAAACAATATTTCCCCGGCGGTGTGAATTCTCCGGTTCGGGCTTTTAAATCCGTATTTGGTACCCCATTATTTATAGAACGGGGTGACAAAGCACATCTTTGGGATGCCGACGGCAATGAGTTCATCGATTTCTGCTGTTCGTGGGGTCCTTTGATTTTGGGACACAATAACGATCAGGTTCGCGAGGCCGTTGCCGCACAATTAGGTAAAGGATTGAGTTTTGGCGCACCTACTGCTCTGGAAAATCAACTCGCCGAATTGATTATTGAAAAAAATAAATATATCGAGAAAATCCGCTTCGTCAGTTCAGGAACCGAGGCTGTAATGTCTGCAATCCGCTTGGCAAGAGGATATACCAAACGTGATAAGATTATCAAATTTGATGGCTGTTACCACGGTCATTCGGATTCGCTTTTAGTGAAGGCTGGTTCTGGATTGGTTACTTTCGGAGAAACTTCTTCGGCCGGTGTTCCCAAAGCCTTTGCAGATGAAACAATCGTCATCGAGTTAAATGACAAAGACGCGCTAAGAGCTGCTTTTACAGAATTTAAAGATCAGATTGCTGCTGTGATCATTGAAGGTATTCCAGCCAACAATGGTCTATTAATGCAATCCAAAGAATACATGCATTTCCTACGTGATATCACAAAAGAAAATGGAAGTATGCTAATCATGGATGAGGTCATCACCGGATTCCGGATCGGTTTTGAAGGAGCTTCTGCTTACTACGAAATCCAGCCAGATATTATCACCTATGGCAAGATCATAGGCGGTGGTATGCCTGTGGGAGCCTATGGAGCATCCAAAGAGCTTATGGCTTGTATATCACCTGACGGTGCCGTTTATCAAGCTGGTACCTTGTCAGGGAATCCTGTGGCCATGGCAGCAGGTATTGCAGCCTTGACTATTTTGGCGCAAGATGATTTCTACACAAACTTAAATGCGAAAACTGCGGCATTCGTTCAAGATCTTCGTAATTATATCGCTGAAAAAGGCTATCAAGTACAATTATTCCATGTTGCCTCTATCTTCTGGTTTGCATTTACTGAGCAAGAAGATATCAAGAAAGCAAGTGAAATTGATCCTGCTTCCATGGAATCATACAAAATCATGCACCGCGAACTCCTGAATAGAGGGGTTTATTTCGGTCCTTCGGGCTATGAAGTTGGTTTTGTTTCTGCTGCGCATACCGAAGCGGATTTAAATACCGCCAAGAAGCATATTTTCGATGCCTTGGACATCGTCTTTCATTCATAAAAGGAAAGTATAATACTACAATGCCCCAAAAACTATTTTAGTTCTTGGGGCATTTATATGCTGTTTAATAAGGAATCTCTATCTCAGCTAAAGTTCCTGTTGAACTACAGTATGGGTATCAGCCAATTTAGTGGCGAGCTTTTTATCCTTTGATTTTATCTTATTCAATCCTTGAACAAGCTCATCCAGCGAAAATTTACCTTTTATATCCATAAATACACTTTCATCTCCTTCGTCATGGACCAATAGTGAAACCCGGCTGATCACATTATCTTTATCAATACGTGCATTAATCGAGATCTCCTCCCCTTCACTGTTGATCACCAGTAGCTCCTCAAATTTGTTCTTCTTTAAAAACTTATGGTAATCTTCCAGAATCAATGCATTCTTTTCCTGATCATTATTTGATAATGTCATCATCCTGAATTTTTTCAACTTTTTGACGATGCCCGCCATTACCTTTGCATCCTCGCCGTTCTCATCCTGCAAGGCCTTTTTGATAAATGGTTTTGTCAACCACATTGGCAAATTGATAGCAACGATCTCTGCATTATTCGAAACATTGGACCCCCTGACGAAATCCATGTTGGAGCCTTTTTTGATGATGCAGGATTGCAATGAAAATAGCACTCCAATTAGGCATAACAATGTTAGTAATCTTTTCATCTGTATAAATTTGTTTTTCAGTTGTGATGAAGCTATCAGATTTATTCACTTCCCAGTGTGAGTGAATAAATCATGATGGTTTCATAGTATCTACTTTTTATTGTTATTCTGTTTGTCCTTACTCACTTTGTTGTTTCCTTCGTTGACCAAGTTTGTCACGTCTTTCAAAGGTATCGCCCCATCAAGAATCATAAATAAATTTTGCCCATCTCCATTTATTGTAAGCAACAAATTGTTGAGGATATCTGCATTCGCAGACATATTCTCCACCATGAATCGAATATCTTGACCTTCACTGTTGAGCGACATAAGTTCCTCGTATTTTAAATTTGAAACCGCACCACGAATGATACCTGTCAAGTCCTTATCTTCGCCATCTTCTACAATTAACATACGTAAAGATTTAACATTCTTGAGTAATGGCGTAATCGTTTCCATATCCTCATCATCAATTTTTAAGTTCCCTAACAATTTGAACATAGGGGCTCCAATTTTAAGCGTCGTTACTCCTTTTTTCCCTTGATATTGCTCGAAAAGTTTATCTAACTTGGAAATCTGTGCGTTTGCCATACTTGCTACAAGTAAAAGGCAAGCTATTAATAATCCTTTCATATTGTTTTAGTTAATCGATATTGACATTTGTTTTATATTCATTGCTTTATCTACTCCATTTTCCAGATTATTTGCCAATAATCCCAATGAACGGAGCGTCAGTTCTACAGCCTCCTCTTCGTTGGCAACAGGTTTACCGTTTAATACAACATAATCCGCTTGGTATCCTTCCTCCATTTGCTGCAAAGATTGGACAACCTTCTTCTTTTTCGCTATCATTCTCTTTGATTGCAGGCGCTGATTGGAACGCTTCGAAGTATTTGACGTGAGCATTGCACTTCGTTTCCTGTCCCTGCTTGTTATGGTCTCCACATCCGAATGAACTGTTGCTTCACTGTTCTCCGTCACCTCCTTCGTCGACGGTCTTTGAGGTTCTTTTATCTCTTTATTAGCAAGTACCGACGGCTGTATAGCTGGCTCTTGATTCAGATAAAAAGTTAATCCCATAACCGCCAGGAGAATTGCCGCAGCAGCATATTTTATCCAGATATTGTCTCGCCATCTGATGATTTTTTTATCTGCTTTGACTTGATTTTCAAAATCCTCAAACGACCAGTCCATTTTCACATCCTTTTCCTGATCCAATAGCTGAAAGAACAGTTCATCCGATTTTTTCAGTTCCCTTTCTTCCTCCGATGACGACTTGCCATCAAAGTATTTATCTTTCAATTCCTCTAATCTTCTGTTTTTCATCATTACAAATTTGAGTTTCACTATTAAGATAGCTATTGGATCTATTTTTTATTTGAATAAATCCGGAAGCTTTCATAATTAAATAATTTTGTCAACTGCTCCTTTACTTTCTGTCTGGCCCGCATCAGATTAACTCTAACAGCAGACTCCCCCATTTCCAACACTTCACCGATCTCCTCTATATCATAATCCTCCACATCGCGTAGGTGCATTACAAGACGCTGCTTCTCAGGCAGCGAGTTGATCATCTCTAAAATTATTTCTTTCGTATTTCCAACAGAATTTTCTGTTGTTGAAATAATCTGATATTGTTCGGCAAAATCTGTACGGACTTTATCTCTTTTTATCCGGTTTAGTGCTTCATTTTTAACACTCTGCATGCAAAATGCCTCTAAATTTTTATATTGGCACAATTTATCTTTCCCCTGCCATAGACGCATCATCACATTTTGAACCGCATCAAACGCCTCATCTTCATCAACCAAGATCCGTTTCGCAAAGCGAAATAGCTTATCCTTATGGACGAAAACGGTATTTTTAAATTGTTCTTGGTTCATTTTAGTATTTAGTGTTGAGATGCTAGATTTGAGATTTTGATTGTACAAACCTGCTTACCTAATTTTTCTTTATTCGTTTTAAATACACGCTATATCATTTCCTTTACCATTTTTGCATTCTATATAAGCAAGACATCTCAAGCATTCTATTTATTACATCTAATATGAATATTTTTTTAAAATATTTATTTGTCCAAATAATAGGTTCTGATTGCTCTGGCTCTTACCTGCTTCCAGGAACAATTAAACAAGTTTTATTCCAGCTGAATATAACATATTCCTACAATCAAAACCTTGTTTTACCATTACTACAAACAAAAGATCCTGCACAATTGTTATTTAAGATGCTGAGTGTTAAAAATTTAAATAAAAAGATCATGAAATACTACAGAATTACCGGCATTACCGCCGCATTAACTTTATTAATCGGAGCTATTGGATGTAATAATTCAACCAAAAAGGGCACCGACCATACAGATTCAATGGGTGGTACCGATACGAGTATTGCACAGAAAATGGATTCCATTTCCGTTAGTCCAATTGCAGATTCAAAACAATTTCCAGGAGCGAGTCTAGGAATCTCTTCCATAAGCGCTGAAAAAGTAGGTACAGACTCCGCAAAAGTTACCGTGAAATATAATGTTAGCAACTTTAAGCTTACTGAAATGACAGCGGACGAGCATGCAGCTCATATGGCGAACTCGCATGATGGGCAGCATATCCACTTTATTTTGGACAATAAACCATATACTGCATTATATAAACCGGAACATAGTGTTACTTTGGCTCTAAATTCTGAACATTATCTCCTATCGTTTTTGTCGCGGTCTTATCACGAATCCATTAAAACAGCTGAGGCCTCAAAATTGATTAAATTCAAGATAGATGCAACGGGTAAATTGACACAGGAGCCAACACCTAAAGAAGCATCCTTATTCTATTCTCGTCCAAAAGGAGAATACAAAGGTAATGAAACCAAAAATGTCCTTTTAGATTTCTATCTGGTCAACACAAGTATTGCTCCCGACGGTAACAAGATTAGCGCGGATATTAACGGTCAAACTTTTACTTTGGACAAATGGGGGCCCTATGAGATTAAGGGTTTACCTATGGGGAATAACAAAGTAAAATTAACCTTGGTAGATAAAGAGGGAAATGCCGTTACCGGCGATAATGTATCGGTAGAACGAGATATTAAACTCTCCGAAAAATAGTCATTTAAAAGTAAGCGCCTAATATTAAAATATCAGGCGCTTACTTTTTGTAACAGTACATTTGTGGATCATTGTATTACCATCTTAGCTACGGTAATTTCTCAAAATCAATTTTCGGTGCAGTATTTTTATTGACAAGGTCAAACTTGCTACCCGGTTTAACAATCTCATTAAAGAAACCTCCGTTTCTTAAAAAGTAGCCATTTTTTGTCGTTCCACCCATAGCATCAATACGTTGATGAGCACGGTAGGTATTATCGACACTAAATGAAGCGGATTGAACAGCGCGCCATTGACCATCATAAACCCATTGATTTTTAAATTCCACCTGTCTTCCTAAATACCCCTGATTCGGACTAAAATTCTCTAAGAAACTATGAAATCTTTTTAAATATGTATTTGTTTGCGGACGTTTGAAACTAGCAATTACATTCCATGCATTTTCCTCAGGCACAAAAAACCAAGCGGTATAGTCTGTATTTCCTTTTCCATCTGGAACACCTTTCAACAAGAATTTATAGGTTTCACCCGCTTTCCAGAAATATTTACGGTAACTCTGCCCGCCAGATCCCTCGTTACCAAATTCTCCTGTATGCACGTCTTTTCCTTTCTTCAATAAATGGATTTTTTGATCTTCTGGAATACTTTTGGGATCATCCGTATGGAAGGGGCTCCAAACGGAAAAAAGAATACGTCGTTCGGTCTCCGAGTTCACCTGTATCCCGAAGTAGCCCTCTCCAAAACCATTGGCCATAAAATATGAACCGATTTTATCTTCTCCTTTTGGTACAGTTACCTCATTGTAATAATAGCTGACATTCCCTTCACTCGGTATCGTATAATTTAAATGACAGGAAGGACCACGACGCGACCAATAGTAATAATCAGGATCATTTGAGTAGGTAAGACCTTCAGATGCAGCTTCTCCACTAACAATTAATTCTGTTACATCGGCAAAGGTATCACCCGACTTACTTAATCCTTTTAAATTCACCTGTACGTAGCCCGGCGTTTTGACATGAATAGCCAAGGCCGCTGTTTCGGATAGCTCAGTCCCTTTGATATCTAAGGAACTCTTTTTTCCCAAGGCAGAAATCTCTATTTTGGAGGAATTTCCAGCATCGGCTTTTGCTTTGAGCTTCAATTCAAGATTTCCGGTTTTCTCAGTTCTGAAATATACCGATGCAATGCTTTGGTCACTCGACCATTTCACCAATCCATTGCGGCCTGAAATTTCTGCACCACCACCTTGTCCGGTAGTAATAAAAGCATTGCCCGCGAGCGGAACAGAATAAGATTTCGTAGAGATCTGCGCATTAACACCTAATGAAAGGCAAGATAAGGCACCTAAAAAAAAATACTTAATAAAATGTTTTCTTTCCATTTGGGTATAATCTAATGGGCTATTGCCCGTTTCTTTTTTTATAATCATCGTTCCTGCCCCTGCCTCTAGATTGTAAAGCAGATTTATAATTGTTCAGGGAAACTGGATTATTTTATGAAGATAAAACTTAGATTGTGATGAAAAGAAACCAAATGTACATCAATCGATTGTGTAAAAAAAATAGTATTAAAACAATACCTATTCATGTAAGCTGAGTTCGGTAACCATCTTCTGATAATTATTCAGAAAATACGTATAGAGTTTAAACTGTTCCGTTTCTTCATATTCCACCTGTTGCAAGCCGAATTCAGACACGGTATAAATCTCCGCGTTTGGATAAGCCAGCAAAATTGGTGAATGGGTAGCAATAATAAATTGGGACTTATCATTGACCAATTGATTCATTCTCGTTAGTAGCCGAAATTGACTATTGATGGAAAGTGCTGATTCAGGTTCATCAAGCAGATACAGTCCACGTCCCGAAAAGCGTTTATGCATTAAATTAAGAAAACTCTCTCCATGAGAGCACTCATGCAATGAACCACCATAATTTGTCTCGAGAGCTCCCAAATCATCTTCAAATACATCATCAACCTCAGTTGCCACATTATAAAAGCTTTCGGCCCGTAAGAAAAACCCATCATTTTCACGAAAGGCTGTTCTTATGACCTGCAGGTCATTAAAAAGTTCAGAATGGGAATCTTTCGTATGGAAATTAAAATTCTTAGTACCTCCTTCGGGATTGAAACCAGCATTAATTGCAATAGCCTCCACCAAAGTGGACTTACCCGAACCATTCTCGCCAATGATAAAGGTTACGGGGGATCTAAAACGCAATTCATTCAAATTCAATATTGAAGCAATATTAAATGGATAAGCTATTCGATCCTCGATTGGTTTTGTATTTCTTATGGAATGAATATAATGCATAGAATGTGATCGTAATGAAGTACTAAGCTTTCCGAAATGTCTGTGCAACGTAATAGATCACAGGAATAAAAATAAATCCCAGTGTCAACGGCAGAAACCAGACACCCAACCCAGCTGAAGTTCCTGCCGAATTTGGAATAGCCTTGAAAGTGATTACACCAAAAATAACTACAACAATAAATTTCAAGTACCGTATCATACAACTTGCATTCGCATATTGCCGGAAGGCATTTTCTTCAGTTATCCGAACGGGATAGTTAAAAATATGTGGAAATCGATTTAGGATGGTCATCCCTATAAATAGTATTGTGGCAATAATTGGTAAAGCAAAAATAGTCTCTTTCCCACCAAAACTATCCGCATTTCCTGCAGCATTATAATGCACTGGAATCGTTTCAGGTAGTTTATAATAATTTATAGCAACCAGATACCATAACGTGAATAAGGACAGGTAACCCATTAATTCCAATATGATATCGCCGAGCGTCGGTATGAGTTTTATACGTGGTCTTTTTTCCATTTTGAAATTGATTATCGCTACATTGGTTTGGCTAAACAAGATCGAATAAAACTCGATTTTATACTCACTAAGTTAAGAAACATACGGTAACAATACAAAGCATAAACCGACTGCTAACTACCCCAATATTGCATTTAAATTGGCCTAATACCTGAACAGTCATTGAGCGTATTCACATTATTCTTTATACAAACCGCTACGGGCATAAAAAAAGTGAAGCGGTTATCCTCTTCACTTTTCCACACAGTGTTAATAACTATATTGATAACTGTATTTCATGGAGTTTTCACCCATCCTGATTATTCACATTCTGTTAATACAGCTGTTGAATAAGTCATAAATAACTAAAAACCAACGCTCTTTAAATTTAATCCTGTACGCTCATTCAATCCGAACATTAAGTTCATATTTTGCACGGCTTGTCCAGATGCTCCTTTCAACAAATTATCTGTAGCATTTAAGATCAGCAACTTATTTCCATGTTTCTCCAAATGGATAATACTTTTATTGGTATTTACGACTTGTTTGAGGTCGATATTGCTGCGGCTAACGTGCGTAAATGGATGTGTTGCATAATACGCTTCGTACAACTCGTAAGCTTGTTCCTCCGTTAAATCGGAGTCTACATAAATCGCTGAGAAAATTCCCCTTGCAAAATCACCACGCTGTGGAACGAAATTTATCTTTTCAGCAGCCCGCGCTAACAACGAATCACCAGACGCTGGCAAAAATCCACTTTGTAATTGATCCAAGGACTCCGAAATTTCCTGTAGGTGTTGATGTTCGAAAGACTTGTATGCAGAAAGATTGTTGTTACGCCAAGAGAAGTGCGTGGTTGCCCCAGGCTTCTGTCCGGCACCAGTAGATCCGGTCGTTGCATTAACATGAATCTGATCGGGTAATAAGCCCTTGCTCGCCAATGGCAATAATGCCAATTGAATATTGGTGGCAAAACAACCCGGATTGGCAATATACTGCGCAGATCTGATCGCTTCCCTATTTAATTCCGGAAGTCCATATACAAATTGCTGCCCTTGGTATAATGTATTTGCCCGAAGACGATAATCTTGCGAAAGGTCGATAATCTTTACAGCTGATGCTACCGGATTCGCATCTAAAAACTTACGTGCATCACCATGTCCTACACATAGAAACAAGACGTCAATATCACTATGAAAGTCAGAAGAGAAGGTTAGTTCTGTATCACCGAACAGATCATTGTGAACTTCATATAATTTGTTACCTGCGTTAGATGCACTGTTAGCAAACACAATTTCTACTTCAGGATGATAAATCAATACCCGCAATAATTCTCCGCCTGTATATCCTGCTGAACCAACGATTCCTACTTTTATCATATTTTTATTTCGTATTGAGTAGCTAGTATTAAGACTTTACTTCTGCAAGCCGGTGGCTTACAGAAGTATCCTTATTTCTTTATTTTTGATTTACTTTATGCCAGATAATAGTCTGGTTTCCGAAAATTTTCGAGAAACCTTTCACATCATCACCAGTATAACCTTTATTCATCTCACCGTAGCTACCGAATTTATTGGACATTAAATCATGCTCAGACTCAATACCAATCACAACAAAACGATAAGGATGCAATTCAACGATCACACGGCCCGTTACAGTGTCTTGTGAAGACTGTAAGAATGCTTCAATATCGCGCATCACAGGATCGTGCATCTGTCCTTCGTGCATATAATTTCCATAGAAAGCAGCGATTTGATCTTTCCACGATAATTGCCATTTAGTCAGCGTATGTTTTTCCAAGGTGTGGTGTGCCTTAATTAAAATCACTGAAGCTGCGGCTTCAAAACCTACACGACCTTTGATACCAATGATTGTATCACCTACGTGAATATCACGACCGATGCCATAAGGCTGCGCAATTGCCTGCAGTTCCTGAATAACTTTCACAGATGCCATTTTCTCTCCGTTTAAAGCAACTGGCTCGCCTTTTTCAAAATCTATTGTGATCTGTTGGGGTTCTGAAGAAGTCACTGGTGTTGGCCATGCTGATTCCGGTAAATATTGATTGGATGTCAATGTTTCTGCTCCACCTACAGAAGTACCCCAAAGACCTTTGTTGATCGAATACTTGGCTTTTTCTGCCGAATATTCAACACCATGTTTATTCAAGTATTCTATTTCAGCTTCACGGGATAACTGTAGATCACGAATAGGTGTGATAATTTCAACCCCTGGGATCAAGGTTTGAAAAATCATGTCAAAACGTACTTGGTCATTTCCAGCACCAGTAGAACCATGTGCAACACATTCAGCTCCGATTTTCTTCGCATAGTTTGCAATGGCAGTTGCCTGACATACACGTTCAGCGGATACTGACAATGGGTATGTTGCATTTTTCAACACATTACCAAAAATCAAGTATTTAATAGTTTCGCGGTAATAGTCTGCTGTTTCGTCAATCGCTGTATGTGATTTTACGCCTAATGCATAAGCACGTGCTTCAATATTCTTCAATTCTTCATCCGAAAAACCACCTGTATTTACGACAACGGAATGAACCTCTAAACCTAAATCTTGCGTCAGATAAATACAACAAAACGAAGTATCTAATCCTCCGCTGAATGCTAAAACTACTTTTTTCATTGAGATAAATTGTTTTTAATGTGGTGAAACGATTATGAACCAATCCGGCTCTATTCAAACCCTAAATTGACCGTTTCATTGCCTGTTCATTATTTATTTTCAATGGCTGCTACGCCAGTTGACATGCTATGTATGATTCTTATTAAAATCCTTTGGCAACTTTATTATGCTTTGGAAAATTGACCGCAATAAACTTATTTGCCGACTTCCAAAACTTTGCCTGTATACGTTTTAATAACGATTGTTTTTGTGTGATTCTTTCCAAACGCTCCTTTGCTTCATGCTTGCGCTGAATCTTTTCTCTCAGTTCACGTTCTTTTTCCTCGGGATCCCAAAGCATAGCTGTACACATGCAGTTCTTACGGTCCTTGCTCATTAAGATCTCGTAATTAACACAGCTCTGACATCCTTTCCAAAATTCGTCATCGGTCGTCAATTCTGAATAAGGTACCGGTTCATACCCCAGTTCCGAATTAATTTTCATGACAGCAAAACCCGTTGTCAGACCAAATATCTTCGCTTTGGGATATTGCTCACGAGACAAATCAAACACCCTTTTCTTAATGGCTTTTGCCAAACCAACTTTTCGAAATTCGGGATTGACAATAAGTCCTGAATTTGCGACGTAATCGCCATGGCCCCAAGTTTCAATATAGCAAAACCCTGCCCATCGACCGTCTCTATGCAAAGCAATCACTGCTTTACCTTCATTCATTTTCTTGGCAACATACTCTGGTTTACGACGCGCAATACCAGTACCACGAGCCTTTGCAGACTCGAACATTTCGTTGCAAATAACCTCTGCATAGTGCGCATGCTCAGGTTTAGCCGGAATAATTAAAAAATCTGATATAGTCATTGACTTACGACCCTAATAATAAAACAACAACTATTGCTGCGTTTTGTTACTGAATAAATAAAATAATGGATTCAAAAACCATCGGACAATCATGGTTTTGCTTGGAAAGATTCACTACCTCAAATCAAGCCCGAGGTAGTATGGGTCGTCGGAAGCGTAAAACAGGTATTTCTACGAAAATGAAAGCACAGAACACCTTTCTCATAAACTTCTCAAAAGTTTGAGTATAAGAATAGTCGTTCTTTTTGCTCTGTTTCATTTTATTTCTCTGTCAATTGTTTCTGACGATGCAAATGTATAAAAATATTTTTTTCTTTTCCACAATATTATCATGGATTTTTTGCAAAAATTAAAAAATTACAATCAAGCATCAAAACCGCCCTGCAACCTTCATTTTCAAGCAATTAATCAACTATAACTGGGGCATGCCCCCACACTCCAACTGATATTAATTTGACAATAAAACTGATAAAGGTTTAAGGCTTTGTCAATTGAAAAGCAGTGTTTTTTCTATGGGTTCGTTATTTTTAGACAAAAACGATACTTTTGTATACATCATTTAGAGGAAAATAGCATGTCACCGAGTTTAATTTTCTATATTATCTTTGCTGTGCCTTATATCATCTTTATGTATTGGCTTGTCAAACAGGACAAACATAAATATGCTTGGGGGCTTGCAGTTATCACTATAGTTGCCATATTGGCGATCTACGTATCGCAGAAAGCAAGCAAAGTTGCGATGGACAACTATCAGCAACATCAAATCGATTCTCGAGAAATCGAACGAGAAGAACGTTTACAAAAACAACAGGATAGCATCAATCATGCTCAACAATAAAAAAGCGGCTTTTGCCGCTTTTTTATTGTTGTCATCATATTCTATTTTAGTGGCCGATCCCTTCCAGTTTAAACAGAAAGGCATATTCCATCGCAATTTCTTTCAAATAGTCAAATCTGCCCGAGGCACCTCCATGTCCATAATCCATATCCGTCTTCAAAAGTAAAACGGAATTCCCGGTTTTGACCGTCCGTAATTTTGCTACCCATTTGGCGGGCTCAAAATATTGAACCTGGCTATCGTGCAATCCCGTTGTAACCAGTAGATTTGGATATTCTTTCGGCTCGATATTCTCATAAGGTGAATAACTTTTCATATAAAAATAAGCATCAGACTCATTGGGATTGCCCCATTCATCATACTCATTTGTTGTTAATGGTATTGTCTCATCCAACATGGTATTCACAACATCCACAAATGGCACCTGTGCTATAATACCCTGATATTGCGCTGCTGCAATATTCGCAACTACGCCCATCAGAAGTCCTCCGGCACTGCCTCCTTGCGCATAAAGGTGGTCTGGCGATGTATAACGTCGTTCAATAAGACACTTACCACAATCCACAAAATCATAAAAAGTATTCATTTTATGCATCATCTTCCCATCCTCATACCACTGACGCCCCATTTCTTCGCCACCACGAATATGGGCCAATGCATATATAAAACCACGATCCAATAAACTCAAGCGATTGCTGGAAAAACTAGGATCCATAGAGGCTCCATAAGAACCATAGGCATATTGCAATAAGGGAGCTGTGCCATCTAATTGAGTTCCCTCCTTATAAACAAGAGAAATAGGCACCCTTACTCCATCCCTCGCCAAAGCATAGATACGTTCAGTCTTATAGGCACTCTGGTCATAGCCGCCCAAAACTTCCTGTTGTTTCAACAATGTTTTGCTGCGATCCCCCATATTATACGCGTATACGGAACTAGGTGTTACCAATGAAGTATATCCATAACGCAGGTTTTCGGAATTGTATTCAACATTTATCCCTGGATATACTGTATAGGCCACCTCTCCAAAATCCAGATAATGCTGCTCTTGGCTGTTCAGATCATAAATTGCCAACTGTGTCAATCCATCTTTTCGTTCAGCTATTGCCAAAAATGATCTGAATTCCTCAATATCGCTTACGAGGACATCTGGCCGATGCGCTATAAATGTGGTCCAATGTTCCCGATCTGTTTTGTCCAATGGACATTGCATAATTCTGAAATTAATAGCTTCATCATTGGTCAATATTAAAAAACGATCCTCCAAAGGAACTATGGTGTAAAGCACATCATTTCGGCGTGGTTGAAACAACTTAAAATCATTACTGGGAAGATCGGCATCCAACAACCATATTTCAGAGGACAGGGTACCTTCCGAACTGATAATAATGTATTTACCATTTTTTGATTTACCAACTGCGATATAATTTGTGTTATCTTTTTCCTCATACACAGACACATCTGCGGAAACATCGGTTCCAAGCGTATGCCGCATAATTTTTTCACTCAGTAATGTTACGGGGTTCTTGGCTGTATAAAACAGGGTCTGGTTATCATTAGCCCAAATTGCAGCACCTTCGGTATTAGCGATCCGATCGGGGTAGATCTCACCTGTCTCCAGATTCTTGATATATACCGTGTATTCCCTTCGGGAAACTGTATCCACACTAAAAGCCAACAAGCGATTGTCAGGACTGATCGAAAAGCCTTTTGCTGCGTAATAGGCATAACCTTCTGCGAGATGATCTATATCCAATAAGAGCTCTTCGTCAGCATCTAAGGTCCCTTTCTTACGGCAAAACTTGAAATATTGATTTCCTTCCTCTGTTCTACTGTAATAATAGTAACCATTTTTAAAATAGGGTACCGACTCATCTTTTTCCTTGATGCGAGATTTCATTTCCCGGAATAAGTCTTCTTGAAAAGATTCCGTCTCCTTTAACATCGCGGCAGTATAGGTATTTTCCGCGGTCAGATAGTCGATAACCTCCGCTGATCGTTGTCCTTTTTTGAAATAGTCAATCATCCAGTAATAATCGTCAATGACAGTATCTCCATGAATCTGTCTTTTATAAGGATGCACTGCAGCTATTGGAGCCAAAACTTCCGGCCACGGTATATTTTTGTTATGTTGCATATATAATATGAATGCGCTAAATCTCTTTTTTAAATAAAAACAAATACGATTTGTACTTTGCTATTCTATCACTCCCCAGAACATTGAATTTAATGCATTTCTAGAGAAATAGCAAAACTATATATAAACAGGAATAGATTGACTGTAATATCCCCTTCATTTTGATATATATATTATAAGCCGATCTATTCTGTCTCCTTCATTATCTACATAAAAGTCACTTTTAATAAAAATTAACAATTCAACAGGGCCAATAATACTATATTTGCTACTGTGCTAGGAGAAAATTTTATGAATTTAAAGAAATCACTATATCTGATTGCCTTGGGTGCTTTGCCGATGACCACCTTTGCTCAGGCTGAGGCTGTTCCTCTGAATTGGTATAACTTAGATTACAACACGGATGGTGTAATGGGTATCAGTACGGAGAAAGCGTATAAAACTTTATTAAAGGGAAAAAAATCAACACCCGTTATTGTCGGTGTATTAGACGGTGGTGTGGATGTTTTCCACGAAGATCTGAAGGATGTCGTTTGGATCAATACAAAAGACAGTCTTTCCAACGGGAAAGATGCTGATGGTAATGGCTATATCAATGACAAATATGGCTGGAACTTTATTGGTAACGCCGATGGAAAAGATGTTCAATTTGACAATCTGGAATTAACAAGGCAATTGCGGATTTTAGACAAAAAATTTGCCCACGTCACCCCAACCACTGAGCTGAATGAAGCAGACAGAAAGGCTTTTTTAGCGTATCAAGAAATGGTGGCAAAATACAAGAATAAGCTCGAAGAAGCCAAAATGGGACAGTTTTCCTATGATGCCCTTAAGCGCAATTTGGACGCTGTGGTTCGTGAAATAGGCAAAAAACCTGAAGAAATCACATTGGCTGATCTAGAAAATTTCAATCCAAAATCGAACAATCAACGTATCGCTCTGGGTTATGCAAAAGACGAAATTCAAACGAATGGCTTTGTCAAATTTTTTGACGATATCACTGAGGGAGCGAAGTATTTCAACAATCAAGTTGACTACCATTTAAATAAAGAATATGACTCCCGTCCCATTATTGGCGACAATTACGAGGATGCTTCCGAACGTCATTACGGAAATGCGGATGTAAAGGGGCCTGATGCGCTCCATGGAAGTCATGTTGCGGGCATCATCGGTGCTAAACGCAACAATAATATTGGTATAAACGGTGTTGCAGACAATGTCAAAATACTAACAGTACGTTTGGTGCCGGATGGCGATGAACATGATAAAGATGTCGCAAATGCGATCCGTTATGCAGTAGATAATGGAGCGAAAGTGCTCAATATGAGCTTCGGAAAAAGCTACTCACACAACAAGCAAACAGTGGATGACGCTGTTAAATATGCTGAATCCAAAGATGTCCTACTGGTACATGCTGCCGGAAATGACAGTGAGGATAATGATGTGGAGCCCAATTTTCCAATGAAATACTATACGAATGCGAAGGGGGATACCACAGGAATAGCAAATACCTGGATCACTGTCGGAGCAAGTGGTTTACATCCGGACAACGAACTTCTAGCAGACTTTTCCAATTATGGAAAAAAAACAGTTGATGTTTTTGCTCCGGGTGTGCGGATTAATTCTACTATTCCAGATTCAAAATATAAAGAAGAACAAGGTACAAGTATGGCTGCCCCTGTCGTTGCGGGACTAGCAGCTATGATACGCTCTTATTACCCCAATCTCTCTGCTGCAGAAACCAAGCAAATTATTCTGGAATCTGTTGTAAAGCCGGAAC
Organism: Sphingobacterium sp. GVS05A; assembly: GCF_019969845.1. Taxonomy (GTDB): domain Bacteria; phylum Bacteroidota; class Bacteroidia; order Sphingobacteriales; family Sphingobacteriaceae; genus Sphingobacterium. The sequence goes on along the minus strand of NZ_JAHXYR010000009.1, from coordinate 312,609 downwards.
AAACGGTCCAGGTAAAAATTAGTGAAGAGGCCACAAAAACGGTCAAATTTTCGGATATTTCTGTCACTGGAGGAATTGTCAATGCATATAATGCCATCATAAAGGCCGAAGAATTTAGTAATAAAAAGAAAAAATAAATAATATTCTCATTTTTCGTATACCAAAACTATCTTTTGTCCGTTTAATTAATTAACTTACAGGGACAAAACTTAAGATGCTTATGGTAGAAAACTTTACCCAATCAGAAAACGAAGTTCAAAATTTACTAACCCAAAACGAGAAGGTAATGACTGATGAGGATATAGAAAATGAATTGAAACTTCAATTACCCAAAATGTTGCTTAATCCAAGCAAAAAATGTATTGCGAATATCATGGCATATTCCAAACAAATGGAAAAAAGAAAGGCCTAATCCTGAGATTAGGCCTTATTTATTGGAATAAAATCCCCCCCCTCCCTCATTACCTAAGTCGATAAATAGCTTCATAGTATTCCTAAAATAATGCCGTAAGCCTCATGTTACGCGAATTATTTCATTATCTATTTATACTGTAAAAATCAATTTGATAAGCACTGAGTAAGCCGCAAGTTTTCTTTTTTAATGGAAATTTTGGGTAGTTTTGGAGTGATGTTAAAACAAGAACGATACAAGGCTTTTGTGGAATATTTTACCAAAAATAATCCCGATGCGCAAACAGAGCTCAACTATAGTAATCCTTATGAATTACTCGTGGCGGTTATTCTGTCTGCCCAATGCACAGACAAGAGAATTAATCAGGTAACGCCAAAGCTATTTGAACGTTACCCGGACGCACATACTTTAGCCGCTTCAAGCGTCGATGAAGTATTTACTTATATCCGCTCGGTAAGCTATCCAAATAACAAAGCCAAGCATCTGGTAGGAATGGCACAAATGCTTATTGAAAAATTTAACAATATCGTGCCTGAGCAGATTGAGGATTTGGTTAAACTCCCAGGCGTTGGTAGAAAAACGGCCAATGTCATTTCTTCTGTGGTATATCATAACCCTGCAATGGCTGTCGATACACATGTATTCCGTGTGGCTAACCGGCTTGGTTTAACCTACCGAGCAACAACCCCATTGGCGGTAGAGAAACAATTAGTCAAAAATCTCCCGAAAGAGACCATTGCCGTTGCGCACCATTGGTTGATCCTGCATGGACGATATATTTGTCTGGCCCGAAAACCGCTTTGCGAAAAATGCCCGATTACCTACATGTGTAAATACTTTGAGAAAACCCATCACATAAAGAGTGCTCAAAGCACAATAGAAATAAAAAACTAATTTTTTTAGTGAAAACATTTGGTTTATTATTTTTTATTTTTAATTTTGATAAATATATACTAAAAATATGAGCAACACAGATAAATTAAAAGCGTTACAGCTGACGTTAGATAAATTGGAAAAGAACTTTGGAAAAGGTTCGATTATGAAATTAGGAGATACAGCTGTTGAGCCTATCGAGGCGATTTCTACAGGATCCTTAGGTCTGGATATTGCTTTAGGAATTGGCGGTGTTCCAAAAGGGCGTATCATTGAAATATATGGACCTGAATCTTCGGGTAAAACGACATTAGCAACACACATTGTTGCTGAAGCACAGAAAAAAGGCGGTATTGCAGCAATTATTGATGCGGAACACGCTTTTGATAAATATTATGCACAAAAGCTAGGTGTTGATGTTGAGAACTTATTAATTTCTCAGCCAGATAATGGTGAACAAGGTTTAGAAATTGCGGACAATTTAATTCGCTCAGGTGCCATTGATGTTATTGTAATTGACTCTGTAGCTGCATTAGTACCTAAAGGTGAGATTGAAGGTGAAATGGGTGATTCAAAAATGGGTCTTCAAGCCCGTTTAATGTCTCAAGCATTACGTAAATTGACCGGAACAATTTCCAAAACAAACTGTTGTTGTATTTTCATCAACCAATTACGTGAAAAAATTGGTGTGATGTTCGGTAACCCAGAAACAACAACTGGTGGTAACGCATTGAAGTTCTATGCTTCTGTACGTTTGGATATCCGTCGTACATCACAGATTAAAGATTCTGACGAGGTATCTGGTAACCGTGTAAAAGTTAAAATTGTAAAAAATAAAGTAGCACCTCCTTTCCGTATTGCGGAGTTTGATATCATCTTTGGTGAAGGTATCTCAAAAGTCGGTGAAATCATTGACTTAGGTGTTGAATATGGCATCATCAAAAAAGCGGGTTCATGGTTTAGCTATGGTGAAACCAAATTAGGACAAGGTAGAGATGCTGTAAAAGCCCTATTGTTTGACAATCCAGATCTAATGGATGAACTTGAGGCAAAAATCCGTACTGAAGTAACAGGAGAAGATCCAATGCTTCATGTAGAGGAAAATAAAGACTAGTTGCTGTAAAAATTAGTATAATGTAGGTAGCCATCCTTTTTGGGATGGCTATTTTTTTGCTCCCTCCCCTCACAAAACCTCCATTAAGTTTAAATGATTATTTTGTTACATGTCCAAAGTTTTGAGTTTGTACGCTATGATTTTAGTATTTTTAGCGGAGCGAACATAAATCGCTGACTTCATTCTAAACTTAACTTTGAAAAATGAACCATAAGCTAATTGCATTTCTTTTGATCCTTTTTGGATCAGTATTCCATCTAAGTGCACAAAAAATCCGCGTACTTTCCTTCAATATTCATCATGGGAATCCACCCTCAGAAAAGGAATCTGTTGTCAATCTCGATACCATCGCTCAAATTATTAAAAACAGTAATGCGGACCTTGTAGGATTGCAAGAAATTGATGTCAACCTAGGGCGCTCCCACAACGAGGATCAAGCCAAAAGATTAGCTGAGCTAACAGGAATGCACTACATTTTCTCCAAAGGAATAGACCTTGAAAAAGGTGAATATGGCACAGCAATATTATCGAAACATCCAATAGAACGTGCAGAAAAACATTTTCTACCTTCCCCCGTCGAAAGCGAACGTCGAAGCTTATCCATTGTTGAAGTGCGTATCAACAATAGGAAGATCTTATTTGCGAACACTCACTTGGATCTAAAAGACAAAAACAAAATCGCACAGGCTAAGTTCATTACATCCCGTTTCAAAAATGAAAAGCTACCGACGATTCTGGTCGGCGATTTAAACTCCGAACCCACTGATCCTGCAATCGTAGAACTTGGCAAAATATTCACAAAAACGACGAGTCAAAATGGATTAACCTTTCCACAAGATAAGCCTAATACCGAAATAGACTATATTATGGTCAATACGTCATCACATCCAAAATTCTTCAACCACCGTGTCCTTGAAGAGAAATATGCGAGCGACCATCGGCCATTATATGTTGAAATCGAAATTAAATAACCCATTATGAATTTTAATAGAAGAAGATTTTTAGAAGCGCTAGCGCTGGCAGGAATTACATTGCCCAATATCAGCGTCGCTAAAGAAACAGAAACAGAAAATCTCGAAGGAGATTTTAGTTTTATAGTACCTGCTTACTTACAAAACCAGACAGAGAAAGGCATCAGCATCTTTACGATCTTGAGCAAACCTGCTCTAGCTTGGTTGGAAATCCTTGACAATGCAGGTAATGTACAGCAAACAATCCATCAATCCGAAGATGGTATGATTAATGCAAATACAGATTTCTTTCATTTTACTGTCGAAGAGGCTCCCCGATCATTCCGCTATCGCATCAAGGCAAAAGAAATTCAAAAATTCGATCCCTATAAGATTGTCTATGCGCAAGAAATCGAAACGCCAATCTTTGAGGCCAAGCTGGCGAAAAACAATCAAGAAGAAATTCGTTGCCTGGTCTATAATGATGTCCATGAAGAAAAAAGTAGCTATCGTGATCTTGTCCCCAATCAAGACACCTCAATCTATGATTTCTTTGTCCTGAATGGAGACTCTTTTCATTATGTGAGCAATCAGGAAGACATTACAGAAAAATTATTGAAGCCTATCGAATTCATTGCGACAGGTAAACCTTTCATTATGAACCGTGGGAACCATGAAACGAGAGGCTCCTTTGCCCGCAATTTCAAAAGGTATTTCGGTTATCCCAACAATAAATATTACCAAGCTTTCAAAAGGGGACCTATTTTTTGGATTATGCTGGACAGCGGTGAGGATAAACCCGACAGCCATGAAGTGTATGCTGGTACCGTAGATTACGACAATTACAGAAAAGAACAGGCAAAGTGGCTGGAAACTGTATTACAATCTAAAGAAAGAAAATCGGCCCAACATACGGTGGTTATCAGCCATATCCCTATATTCCATTCAGATGAATGGCATGGCACATTGCATAACCGGGAATGCTTCCATCCTTTGTTTCAGAAATATAAAATAGATGCGATGGTCTCTGGCCATACGCATCAATATGGATACTATCCAGCAGATAAGGATCACAATTATCCTGTATTTATAGGCGGTGGTCCAAAAGCTGGAAAAAGGACCATTATCGATATTTCGGGATCTGCCAAATCATTGGCTATTCGAATGATCCGAGACGATGGAACCGAACTCGGACAGTTTAAAAAATAACAAAGGCACTCCACATAGCGGAGTGCCTTTATTATGTTGAATGTATCCGTTATCGTCGATAGAGCTTGCAACCAAGCTATGGCTACCGTCCGTGCAGGAGATAATTCGATTTATTTTATTCGCCTTTTTCTAAGAAAGGATATCTGTAATCCGTATCCGGATTGAAGGTTTCTTTGATTGTACGTGGAGATACCCAACGCAACAAGTTGATCATAGATCCAGCTTTGTCGTTTGTACCTGAACCTCTCGAACCACCAAATGGTTGTTGACCCACCACAGCACCAGTACATTTATCATTCACATAGAAGTTACCCGCAGCATGTCTCAATTTATCTGTAGCTAAATTAATGGCATAGCGGTCTTGTGCGATAATTGAACCAGTCAATGCATAGATCGAAGTTGTATCAACGATATCTAATGTTTCTTCGAACTTAGCATCTTCATAAACGTATACGGTCAATACTGGGCCGAACAATTCTTCAACCATTGTTTCGTAATCTGGCTTTGAAGCTTCAATAATCGTTGGGTGAATGAAATAGCCTTTAGACTTATCATAAGTACCACCAACTACGATCTCTGCCTCATTGGATTCTTTCGCACGGTCGATGTATTTCGCTAATTTATCAAATGATTTCTCGTCGATAACTGCATTGAAAAAATTTGTAAAATCCTCAGTTCCACCGATTGTAAATGACTTCACATCTGTTGTCATAGACTCCTTCAATGCTGGCCACAATGATTTAGGAATATATGCACGTGAGGCTGCTGAACATTTTTGACCTTGGTATTCAAATGCTCCACGAACCAAAGCTGTATTTGCAGCTTTTAGATCAGCTGAAGGGTGTACAACAATAAAATCTTTACCACCTGTCTCACCGACGATACGTGGATAAGTTTTATAACGGTGGATATTATCACCGATAGTTTTCCAGATATCTTGGAATACACCTGTTGAACCAGTAAAGTGAATACCAGCAAAATCAGGGTGTTGGAAAATCACATCACCAGCATCTGGTCCCGAAACATACACTAAATTGATAACACCATCCGGAAGTCCAGCTTCACGGAAGATTTTCATCAGTACGTTTGCTGAGTAGATCTGCGTATTAGATGGTTTCCATACAACAACATTTCCCATCATAGCAACACATGAAGGTAAGTTACCTGCAATAGCTGTAAAATTGAACGGCGTCAATGCAAACACAAAGCCTTCTAGAGGACGTTGTTCTACGCGGTTCCATACACCTTTTCCAGATACAGGAGGTTGTTGCTTATAGATTTCGCTCATATATTGCACGTTGAAACGCAAGAAATCTATGATCTCACAAGCCGAGTCAATTTCCGCTTGATATGGGTTCTTCGATTGACCCAACATTGTCGCAGCATTTAACTCATAACGGTATTTCCCTGAAATCAATTCAGCTGCTTTCAAGAATATCGCGGCACGATCTTCCCATGCTAGATTCTCCCAATCCTTTTTAGCCGCCAAAGCAGCATTGATTGCATCTGTTACATGAGATTTCTCGCCTTGATTGTATTGACCTAAAATATGTTGGTGGTCATGTGGAGGAGCTAGGTTTACTTTTTTAGAAGTAGTTATTTCTTTACCACCAATATACATTGGGATATCGATTTGTTTCGAACGTGCTTCATCAATTGCTGCTTTCAACAACTTACGTTCTTTCGTTCCGACAGCGTAAGTATACACCGGTTCATTTGCAGGAACAGGAACTGTAAAAAATCCTTTAGACATATTACAATTATTTATTTTTCAACTTATTAGCACCACACTAAATGGTACCAACATGAGTAAAATTACCTTAAATTTTATGAATACCCAAAGTTACTCTCCCTCTTTGAGCACCTTGGAAAAGATACGTTTAAATTTTTCCAATTTCGGTTTAATAACCAATTGACAATATGGTTCCTTCCCATTTAACCTATAATAGTCTTGATGATAGTCCTCTGCGGGATAAAAGACATCTGCTGGGACGACCTCAGTTACGATCGGTTCGTTATATACATCCTCCTTATTTAGAGCCGCGATATAAAACTGCACTTTATCCAACTGATCCTTGCTATGGACAAATACGGCCGATCGGTATTGTGTCCCTACATCATCCCCCTGACGGTTGAGTTGTGTAGGGTCGTGCGCGACAAAAAAGGCTTCCAATAATTTATCGTAACTGATCACTTTCGGATCATAAATAATATCGGTTGCCTCAGCATGCCCCGTATTACCTGTACAGACCTGAGCATAGCTGGGATTGACTACCCATCCGCCTGTATATCCGGAAACAACTTTCTGCACCCCTTTCAACTCCTTAAACTGTGCTTCAGTACACCAAAAACAACCTGCAGCAAATGTTGCCGTATCCAAGCTCCCTACACTTTTTGCTGGTAGTTTAGAAAAGTCCGATTTCGCGGCCTTCGGCTCTTGAGCTCGACAAGAACTCAACAAAAAAATAACTGCAAAAATTATAATAATATCTTTCATGGACATATCATTACTTTGTGGATTGATAAGGGATCCTGATCGTCAGTGATTCGTATATATTCGGCAACAAATTGCAAAAATACCTACTGTTTTGACCCTGTATCCCATAAAACAAAGAAGCGACAATAAACTCATATTGTCGCTTCCTTTTGTACCTATCAAAATGGTCAATTATTTTGCGGCAGCGTAATTTTGTGCTACTGCATCCCAATTGATAACATTAAAGATTTCCTCCAAATAAGCTGGACGTTTATTTTGGAATTTCAAGTAGTACGCATGTTCCCAAACGTCAATACCTAAAACTGGTATTCCTTTTACCTCAGCAACATCCATCAATGGATTGTCTTGATTAGGCGTAGAAGTTACCGCTAATTTACCATCAGCTCCTACGATCAACCATGCCCAGCCTGATCCAAAACGCGTAGCACCAGCAGCCTGAAGTTGTTTTTTTAACTCATCAAAAGAACCGAAAGTTGCATTGATTGCTTCTGCCAATTCACCTGTTGGAGCTCCACCAGCATTTGGACCTAAAACTTTCCAAAACAAAGAGTGGTTGAAATGACCACCACCATTGTTGCGAACAGCTGCTGAATATTTGCTCACATTCTTGATAATATCTAATAAAGATAAGTTCTCTGCATCTGTTCCTGCGATTGCTTTATTTAAGTTGTCCACGTATGCCTGATGGTGTCTGTCATGGTGGATTTCCATTGTAGTCTTGTCAATATGTGGTTCTAATGCGTCGGCTGCGTATGGTAACGCTTCTAATTCAAATGCCATATCTATTTTAATTTAAATGTTTATTACTTCGTTTTTATATACAAATATAACACAATATAGCCTGTTATGTTTTTATGTGTTACAATAAATTCAATATTTCGTTAACGTTTTTGACGAAAAAATGATTTTACCAAATCAGCACACTCTTCCTGCAAAACACCTTGGGTAACGACGGTTTTCGGATGTAAAATCTTATCATGAAAATGGGAATAACCACGCTTTTCATCCTTCGCACCGTAGACAATTTTACTGATATGGGTCCAATATGCCGCCCCAGCACACATGATGCAGGGTTCTATGGTCACATATAATGTACAATCGTCCAGATATTTTCCGCCAAGATAATTTGCGGCCGCTGTAAAGGCCTGCATTTCAGCATGGGCAGTTACATCATTCAAGCGTTGTGTGAGATTATGCCCTTTACCGATAATACGTCCTTTATGCACGATAACAGCACCAATTGGAACCTCTCCTTCTTCGAAAGCTTTCTTTGCTTCATTTAGTGCCATGCGCATAAATGACTCATCGCTATCGATTAATTGTGTTCCTTCAAAATCTATAAATGTCATGCCACAAACTTAACTAAGTTTCGATCCATTTGGTAATTTTCTGTCCACAGAAGTCAAAATAATATCACCATTTGCATCAGCGAATCCAGTCACTAGACACTCAGAAAAAAAATTAGCGATCTGTTTCTTTGGGAAATTCACGACAGCAACAACTTGTTTCCCGATCAGTTCCTCCTTACTATAATGTACTGTAATCTGGGCACTGCTTTGCAATATTCCGATTTCACTCCCAAAATCAAGTTTCAATTGATAAGCTGGCTTTTTAGCTTTCGGAAAATCCTGTACGTCCAAAATAGTTCCCACACGTAAATCTAATTTTTCGAAATCCGTCCAACTAATGGTATCATTCATAATCTATTGCTATCGATGTCCTGAATTTCTTTACCAATTGTAAATATAATATAAGAGGGTTTGCGTTTTAAACGCGAAGAGAGTTTATGGATCAATTTGTCTTCCTCGCCTGCTTGAAAAGCAAGATCCTCATCGCTTAGATGGTTATACTTGCGACGGAGTTTTTCTTTCGCAACCTGCCATTGTTCTTCGTTAATTTTAAGCATAACTATGATTTAGGTATAAAATTTGTATATCTTTACCAAACTTGTGAAAGTTTGTTTAAAGATACAATATATACATAAATAAAAAATTATGAAAAAGATTTTACCAGCATTACTATTGATTTGTGGTAGCGTAGCAACAGCACAAGCGCAGCTATTGCCTGGATTTGAGGTCGGTTTAAAAGGCGCCTTGAATTTTTCTAAATTTAAAAGCGATGGCAAGTATTTCAGTTCAGACAATAAAGCAGGTTACCAAGCAGGTCTTTATGGACGTGTTGGTGTATTGGGATTCCATGTTCAACCTGAGGTCTATTTAACAGGTAAAAACACCACTGTAAAAGCAGAAAATGGAGAAACTACTGATGTTAAGTTTACTACAGTTGATATTCCTGTATTATTAGGTAAACGTTTTGGCTTGGGTCCAATCGGAGCGAGAATCCAGACTGGTCCAATTTTTTCGTTTAAAGTGGATGATAACCAAGACAAAATCATCGATCAGTTGAATCCAAACAGCTACAAAAAAAGTGGTACCTCTTGGGCTTTCGGTGTCGGTGCTGATATTTCGAGCTTGCGTGTAGATCTACGTTACGAAATGGGCTTGAACAAGGTCAACAATGAGAGTCAGGCAAATCCAAAAATCAACATGTGGAGTATTGGTTTAGGCTATAGATTATTCAGTATCCTATAGTACATTAACCCGAGTATATATACCATTAAAAAGTCCGTTTTTATCCAAAACGGACTTTTTATTTTAAGAAACTTTAGAACCGTTCTAAATTATTCCTTTTTCTTGTCAAAATGGTATCATATTTAATAGCAAATAGTAGATTTGCCTAATTAAAATTAAATTACAAGGATAATGAGTAAATCAAAGCCAGTTTTCAGTTCTTCGATTGGGAAGAAGCTAATCATGAGCTTAACAGGAATCTTCCTATGTTTATTCCTAGTTGTTCATTTGGTTGGTAACTTGCAATTATTTAAAGATGATGCGGGTCTAGCGTTCAACAAATACGCTTATTTCATGACTCACTTTACACCAATCAAAGTTGTTTCTTACTTATTGTACGCTTCGGTCATCGTTCACGTCATCTACGCCATTACATTGTCGATGAAAAACAAAGCCGCCCGTCCTATTGGTTACGCCAAATATGATGGTCAAGCAAACAGTAAATGGAATTCACGCAACATGGGTATCTTAGGTACTGTCATTTTAGTATTCCTAGCTACGCACATGTCTAATTTTTGGTGGAAGTTTCACAATGATGAAGTTCCGTACATCGAATACCGTACTGATTTGGCAACTGGGCAAACAACAGCTAGAGAACTTCAAGCTTCTGAATTCCACGACTACCAAGAAACGGTAGAAAACAACGTTCAAATCTTAAAAGCAAGAGATTTGTACAAACAAGTTGACTTTGCCTTCAAAAATGTAGCTTTAGTCGCTTTATATCTTGTTGCGATGGCAGCTTTGGCATTCCACTTAATTCATGGTTTCCAATCTGCATTCCAAACTTTAGGTTTCAACCACAGAAGATATATTGGAATTATCAGAGCAATCGGAGTTTGGGTATTTGGGGTATTAATTCCAATTGGCTTTGCAATGATGCCATTGTTTTTCTTCTTTAAATAATTCAGAATCTTTTAAGATGAGGCCTTAGGCTTTATCGATCAATATAAAATTAAGAGATATGTTAGATTCAAAAGTACCAGCGGGCCCATTAGCCCAAAAGTGGTCAAATCATAAATTTAATCTTAAGTTGGTTAACCCTGCTAACAAACGTAAATTTACAGTTATAGTTGTTGGTACAGGACTTGCTGGTGCATCTGCAGCAGCATCTTTAGCTGAGTTAGGATATAATGTAATTACCTTCTGTTACCAAGATTCACCTCGTCGTGCGCACTCAATTGCGGCGCAAGGTGGTATTAACGCGGCAAAGAGCTACCAAAATGATGGTGACTCTGTGTTCCGTTTATTCTACGATACAATTAAAGGTGGTGACTACCGTTCACGTGAGGCAAACGTTTACCGTTTAGCTGAAGTATCGGTCAACATCATCGACCAATGTGTTGCGCAAGGTGTTCCTTTTGCACGTGAATATGGTGGCTTATTGGACAACCGTTCTTTCGGTGGTGCTCAGGTAAGCCGTACGTTCTATGCGCGTGGTCAAACTGGACAACAATTGTTGTTAGGTGCGTACTCAGCATTGAACCGTCAAATCAAAAAAGGAAAAGTAAAATCATATACTCGTCATGAGATGTTGGATTTGGTCATGATCGATGGTCATGCCAAAGGTATCGTAACTCGTGACCTGGTATCAGGTAAAGTTGAAACACATGCAGCACATGCTGTATTGATGTGTACTGGCGGTTATGGTAACGTATTCTTCTTGTCTACAAATGCAATGGGATGTAACGTTACAGCAGCTTGGAGAGCGCACAAACGTGGTGCTTACTTCGCTAACCCTTGTTATACACAGATTCACCCAACTTGTATTCCTGTAACTGGAGATCACCAATCTAAATTGACGTTGATGTCAGAGTCATTACGTAACGATGGTCGTGTATGGGTTCCTAAGACTCAGGAAATGGCTGAAAGATTACGTAAAGGTGAAATCAAAGCCAACGACATCAAAGAAGATGACAGAGATTACTTCTTGGAACGTAAATACCCTTCATTTGGTAACTTAGTACCTCGTGACGTAGCATCACGTAATGCAAAAGAAGCTGTTGATGATGGTCGTGGTGTTGGTAAAACTGGTTTCGCAGTATTCTTGGATTTCAAAGAAGCTATTGGTCGTCTAGGCGAAGATGCTGTACGTGCTAAATACGGTAACTTATTTGACATGTACTACCAAATCACTGACGAAAACCCTTATAAACAACCAATGCGTATCTACCCTGCTGTTCACTATACAATGGGTGGTGTATGGGTTGACTACAACTTGATGACTACAATCCCAGGTTTGTATGCTTTAGGTGAGTGTAACTTCTCTGACCACGGTGCAAACCGCTTAGGAGCTTCGGCATTGATGCAAGGTCTTGCTGATGGTTATTTCGTGATCCCTTACACTGTGGGTGATTACCTAGCTAAACTAGGTTCTTTCGCACCAGTAGATCACAACCATCCTGCTTTCGAATCTACGCGTAAAGAAGTTGAAGAGAAAATCAACAAATTGTTATCTCTAAACGGTACTCAAACTGTTGATGATATCCACAAAAAATTAGGTCTCATCATGTGGGAATACTGTGGAATGGCACGTACTGCTGAAGGATTACAGAAAGCACAAGGTTTGATCCAAGAGTTGAAAAAAGAATTCTGGACTAACGTTAGAGTTCTTGGAGAGAACGAAGAATTAAATCTTTCTTTAGAGAAAGCTGGCCGTGTAGCTGACTTCTTGGAATTGGGTGAATTAATGGTTGTTGATGCATTGCAACGCGCTGAATCTTGTGGTGGTCACTTCCGTCTGGAAAGCCAAACAGAAGAAGGTGAAGCAAAACGTAATGACGAGGAATTCGCGTATGTATCTGCGTGGGAATACAAAGGAGACAATGTACCTGAGGAATTACACAAGGAAGACTTGGTATTCGAAAACGTTCAGTTAACACAAAGAAGTTATAAATAAGAAGGAAAATTATCATGGCACAACATATGAATTTAACGCTGAAAGTTTGGCGTCAAAAAAATGATAAAGATAAAGGTCAATTTGTAACTTATCAGGCAAACGACATCGCTGATGATATGTCTTTCCTAGAGATGCTTGATATTGTGAATGAGGAATTGACACGTAAAGGTGAAGACCCTGTATATTTCGATCACGATTGTCGTGAAGGCATCTGCGGGATGTGTTCATTAGTAATCAATGGTCGCCCTCATGGTCCTAAAGAAGGTACTACAACATGTCAATTGCACATGCGTAGTTTCCACGATGGGCAAACGATCGTAATCGAACCTTGGAGAGCTGCTGCATTTCCAGTATTGAAAGACCTTGCCGTTGACCGTACTGCTTTTGACCGCATTCAACAAGCAGGTGGATATGTGAATATCAATACAGGTGGTGTCCCTGATGCCAATGTCATTCCTATTCCGAAACGTATCGCTGACGAAGCTTTCGAATCTGCTACTTGTATCGGTTGTGGTGCTTGTGTTGCAGCTTGTAAAAATGCTTCTGCAATGTTATTCGTATCTGCTAAAGTATCTCAATTTGCATTATTGCCGCAAGGTCAAACTGAGCGTTACGAACGTGCACAAGCAATGGTAGATCAAATGGATGCTGAGGGATTCGGTAACTGTACCAATACTGGTGCTTGCGAAGCTGAATGTCCAGTAGGTATTAAATTAACTAATATCGCGCGTTTAAACCGCGAATACTTGACTGCGAAAATTTTCAAACAAGAAGAACCGCACGCTTAAGCATTTTAGAATAAAATAATATAAAAGTCCTTGCCCTGAGAAAGCAAGGACTTTTTTTTATATTTACAATAATGTAATTTGACGCACGTGAATTCTGGTATAAAAATTCGTTTACTTCTACTGATCTTAACACTATGCTTTATAGGAACAGCTATCACCATCAAAGAATCTGTTACAAATAAGGAAATACTCGACATTGACACTAAATCCCTCAATGATTATGTTGCCAAGCAAGAGAAAAAAGTAGATCGTCTTTTTAAGGATTCCTTGCTTCTCAAAACATTTAAGAATTATGATCAATATCCTATAGCTGTCTATCAAGCTTTTGAAAGGTATAAAAATGATGAAAAGGTCTATTTATTCTTATTTAAGGATCATGAACCAAAAATGTGGAGTACACATTTATTTGTTCCCATCACAGATCAGGGCTTTTTGGAAAAGTCAAATTTTGTCCAGGATGATAACCGCTCTTATATCGTCCGTAAAAAAACAATCGGAAATATAAGTATACTTGCGTATATCCTTGTTAAGCCTTATACCAATAACAACAATCCGTATCTAAACTCCTCTTTACGACGAAATTTCTTCGATACGCGAAACATTGACATTGCGTCTTATACAGATACGGTAGCGATCAAAAACATCTATAGTAACGAAGGGTCCTACCTCTTTTCTGTGAAGCTCAAAGATGGTGACCATGAAAATATCTATACCATCCTGCAGTTCTTTTGCTGGTTGCTGGCATGGATTGCACTGTTGATATTCTTCAATAGTCTCTGTCTACACATGGCCAAGACCAAAAGGGCCTGGTGGGCAATAGCACTACTTGCGGGTGTGTTTATCCTAGTCAAATTTTCGGATCTAAAATGGAATCTACTCTCCGAAAATGCGACATTCGCTATATTTGACTCGCGCAACTATGCCTACAATAGCTTCTTTCCTAATATTTGGTCCGTTTTATCAACCACAATATTGATTCTCTGGCTCATATTATTTATCTACTCTATCCGAAAAGAACTCAATTTCGATAAAATAAAAAGCATTCGGATCTTTAAACTACCCATCGCGATTGCATTTATATTGAGTATTTATTTATCCTTTGCATTTTTATATGATATCGCCGGGACATTAATTACCCATTCAAATAATATCTATTTTGACTTCACCAAACTCGTTGATCTGCATTTCCTGAGCTGGGTGGATCTTGGCATTGTCGGTATGGGGATTCTAGCATTAAATATTTACATAGACCTGGTGTTGTTCATTCTTAAAAAGTTAGAACTAAAGCCCACCCAACTATTAAATATTCAACTAGCCAGTGTCATCTTTGTCATTCTCATTATTTCGATCTACATTGAAAAGAACAGCTTGGTCAATCTGCTTTTGGCGCTGATTATTCTGATCAAATCCTTTGGTGAGAAATATTTCGACAGGCATGTATTGACCAACTATATTGCCGTTTTGATCCTTTGGGCTATCATAAGTGCGATTACTCATGCACGTTTCTACCAAGAACGCGATCTTATTGATATGAAGATATTGTTGAACAATCTCCAGTCAGAAGACGACCTGAACGCTGTTTCGCTATTTTCGGACATCGAGAGCGGCATCTCTAACGATAAGGAATTAAAACACCTCTTTAACATCAGTCTACCCTATACCAATACAGAGGAAATCAATAACTTCATCAAGAAGAAATACTTTAGTGGATATCTCTCGAAATATGAATTTAAAGCATATTATTATGATCAGAATAATATTCCATTAAACCCCAATGGCCAAAACAGAATTAATGAATATCGGGAAAAAGTAATCAATAAGTCAATAAAGGTAACTCAAAATTTTTACCGCGCCAGTGCTGAACTCGGGACACATGAATACTTTTCGATCATTCCAGTAACGATCGATCAAAACAGGATCGTTAACGTGATCATCAATCTATCTAACAAGGATTTCAGCTACACAGTACCCTATCCTGAGATATTAACAGATATGCGCATCAACAATTCGCAATACTATAATAAAGGAGAGTATTCGATTGCCCTATATAAAGGTGGTTCGCTGGTTACACAGTTTGGAAAATATACATATGAAAATAACCTTCGTGGATTAAAGGGTGGACCCGGAGAATATATTGAAGTGCTTGATCGAGATTCATACCTGCATATGGCCTATATTGCCAATACCTTTTCGACTTATATCATTAGCAAACAAAAACCTTCTTTCTGGGATTATGTAGCCACAACCTCTTTCTTATTTTTGGTATTTTTCATGATTTTCGTGATTTTCCATTATGCGGCGGCATTTTATATTTTTCTCAAGAATACAAAACTTACGTTCCGCAACTTGAAATATCAGTTTTATAAAATCATAAACAAAATACAATATTCCACACGTATCCAGACCTCGATTATTTCATCGGTTATATTAGCTATTTTGATATCAGCCGTGATTTCATATATCAGTATCAATAAACAACTCTACAATAACAACAGGAATAGCAAAGAGCGTTTTATTATCGAACTGGGCAAGCGGTTGGAAAATATGTTAACCTCTACCGAGGAAATCCCTAATGAAGACCAGCTTACCAATATTTTAAAAACTTTATCCGAAACGATATCAAAGGATTTCAATTTGTACTCAAAATCGGGGAAATTATTATATAGTTCCCAGCCAAGAATCTATGATCTGGAGCTGTTCTCCATGTTCATCAATCCAGCCGCCCTCAAAAATCTCTCCCTGCTTAAAAAATCAGAAACAATTGAAGATGAGCGCATTGGAACATTCCAATTTGAGACGAGTTATGCCACAATAAGGG
Source organism: Sphingobacterium sp. GVS05A (assembly GCF_019969845.1). Lineage (GTDB taxonomy): Bacteria > Bacteroidota > Bacteroidia > Sphingobacteriales > Sphingobacteriaceae > Sphingobacterium. The sequence goes on along the minus strand of NZ_JAHXYR010000009.1, from coordinate 296,422 downwards.
ACAAGGACTATAGTACGTTGGCCTATATTGGCATTCCGAATTTTTCCCTTCAAAAGGAAGAGAATATCAATAAGAACTTATTATTAAACACTATTGTTAATATTTATTCTTTAATTATCATAGGTTTCGGCTTTTATGCGACTTTCGTAGCCAATAGTGTGACCAATCCGCTCAGTATAATCAGTAAAAAAATATCCCAGTTACGATTGGGGCAGCCTAATGAACCTTTATTCTGGCAGCGAAATGACGAAATAGGAACATTGATCAAAGAGTACAACCTTATGATCATAAAGCTGGAAGACTACGCCAATAAAATAAAGGATACCGAGCGTGAATCGACCTGGCGGGAAATGGCACAACAGATTGCCCATGAGATCAAAAATCCGTTAACACCGATGAAATTGGGTATACAACAGCTCAGAAGATCCTATAAAGATGATGATCCTAAATTTCCTGATCGCTTCAATAAATTTTCAACTTCGTTTATTGAACAAATAGATGCTTTAACCCAAATTGCCTCAGAGTTTTCCCACTTTGCAAAATTTCCAACGACTGTGATGGAAAATATCAATATTGTGGAGAAAATAACGAAGTCGATATCAGTATACAATAATACGCCAAATGTCAACATCCGATTAATAAACAATGCTGATCAAAAAACATTGATTGTTAAAGCAGATGGAAACGAGTTATTAAGGACGTTCAATAATTTGATAAAAAACGCTATTGAAGGGGGGTATGGACGAAAAAACATGAAGATAGAGATCTCTATCGAACGATACTCTGACAAGTTCGTCAAAATAGATGTCAAGGATAATGGCTATGGTATCCCCGCAGCAATGAAAGATAAAATATTCCAGATCAACTTCACAACGAAGAGTTCAGGAAATGGTCTAGGTTTGGTACTTGTGAAGAAAACAATCGAAGCAAGTAATGGACAGATCTATTTTGAGACAATGGAGGGTGAAGGCACTACATTCCATATTTTGCTTCCGTTACAACAAATTGAATCTTAATTATCGTGGATGTTATGAGTCTCACCTCATATAGGAGACTTGGCTCACAAAGAGCTCCTTCTCTTTACTAGGACCAAGTTATCATCGGACAGATGAGAAGTATGATCAGTTAATTCCAATAGATTCTTTGTTAAGGGCTTTACACACAAAGTCTACAGCTCCTATTGACCTTCCTAAAATAAGGGAAGAATAAAAGTAGCACTGCTACCAAACGGGTTCTAAATACGAAATACGGCTGAAAAAAGTAAAAGTGAACCTGCTCAGTATTGAAGATTTAAAGCCGCTCTCAAGCGTATTATATATAAAACTAAAGCAAAAGGGGCAGTCCAACTCTGAACTGCCCCTTCTTTATTCTTATAATAATATTTTGCTAACGCAATACAACGGTTGATCTACCCATGATCGCATTGTCTTCATAAAGCAATATCGTATATGCTCCCTTGGTAAAACCATCCTCAGCAGCCCAGTACACGATATAATCCTCGCCCTTATTCGTAAACAAAATATTATGTTTAAAGGTATACTGTAATTTTTCACCGTGTACAAAAAAGATATTGTCACCTTGGACGACAAGATTTCCCTGAGGATCGATTATTCGTATAAAAATGTCACGTTCTCCGCTTCTTGCAAGCGAGTTGTCTGCGATAGTGAAATTGATTTTCAATTTATCCACCCGTTTAGCGCGCTCTTCAACAGATTCCTTCCCGTTTCTTTTGACCTCAAGGCCATTGATACTGATACTTGAAACCTTCAAAGCAGATGCTGTTGTCACCTTCTCCTTCAATTCAGAATTAGTGGTTGTCAAGGAAGTAATTTGCTTATTTTTCTCGACTACCGATTCATTTAAATTAGAATTCTGCTTTGATAAAATTTGATTTTCTTGAATCAATCGTTGAACATCTACGCGATAGTTATCAACTTGTTTTTTCAACAGGTTGATTTTGCGTTGAGCGTCATCAATATCCCTAGGAGTAATACTCTTATTTTCAAGCTTTTTGCGAAGTTCTGCAATCTCAGTTCTAGAGTCTTCCTTTTGTACAGTCATTTCAGGAGTCAATTGAACATTTTCAACATCAATCTTATCCAATTCGGCTTCTATCCGATCGATTTGTACCTGAAGGTTTTCTTTTTCCACTGTTAAGGCATAGACTTTTTCGCCGTTCGTCTTAAACTTAACATAAAAATATATATTCGTTGCTAGTAACGCCGCTATCGCAATGATGAAGAAATAAACTTTAGAAGAATCTTTCTTCTTCTCATCTTCCTTCTTACTCGAAACAACCTCTGAATTCATCATAATACATGCACTGTCATTTTCATCATATGAACTTATCGATTCATATCAATTAAATGTTTAAACAAAAATTATTCCAGTTTTATTTTTTCTCTATTATTTATGATTATTCAAAATAGTTTAAGGTCTCAAAACCACCTTGTTTCAGATATTCTTCCTTTCTCATCAAGTGAAGATCTGATTGTACCATATCTGTTACCAACATTTGGAGGTCATATTTAGGAATCCAACCCAGCTTGGTATTTGCTTTTGTTGGATCTCCAATGAGTAAGTCAACCTCCGTTGGCCGGTAATAAGCAGGATCCACTTTAACAACAGTTTGTCCAAACTTAATAAGCGATTTATCAATATTTAATTCGGTCAAACGCTCCTCGTCGACATCTATTATAACGCCTTTTTCCTGTTCGCCTTTTCCACTAAATTCTATTTCTATCCCCAATTCGGCAAAGGCCAAACGAACAAAATCTCTAACAGTTGTCGTAACTCCGGTTGCAATTACAAAATCCTCAGGTTTTTCCTGTTGGAGGATTAACCACATTGCTTCAACATAATCTTTTGCATGTCCCCAATCACGTTGAGCGGAAAGATTTCCAAGGTAAAGTTTGTCCTGCAAACCTAACGCAATTTTTGCTACTGCTCGGGTAATTTTACGGGTCACAAATGTTTCTCCCCTGACAGGGCTTTCGTGGTTGAACAAAATTCCATTACAAGCGTACATCTTGTAAGCTTCCCGATAGTTAACTGTAATCCAGTAACCATACATTTTGGCAACAGCATAAGGACTTCTCGGATAAAAAGGAGTCGTCTCACTTTGTGGCACCGCTTGCACAAGACCATATAATTCTGACGTTGACGCCTGATAAATACGCGTCTTCTCAATCATCCCAAGTAATCTGACTGCTTCCAATATACGGAGCGTGCCGATACCGTCAGCATTGGCTGTATACTCAGGTGTATCAAAGCTTACTTTTACGTGGGATTGAGCTGCAAGATTATAGATTTCATCAGGCTGAGTCTCTTGAATGACACGGATCAAATTGGTCGAATCCGTCAAATCACCGAAATGCAAGGTGAAATTTCTATTGTCAAGATGAGGATCTTGATAAAGGTGATCAATACGATCCGTATTGAACAGAGAGCTACGGCGTTTTAGACCATGTACCTTATAACCTTTTTTCAATAGGAATTCTGCTAAATAGGCACCATCTTGACCTGTGATACCTGTTATCAATGCAGTTTTCGTGTTTTGTTCAGCCATATTTCTAGTTATATTAAGCATGTCCTAAGCTAATCCACAGGGCTCATGCTATTTTTATCAGATCAATCTGTTTTTAAAGGTGATGAAGCGAGTTGAATAAATCACAATCGTTTCGGACTGTAAAAGTATTAAATTTTCAACAAAAAAAGCCATAGGAATTCCTATAGCTTCTCGTTATTCTTTTTTTCTCGTTTGACTTTAGTTTACGCGGGAAAAATTAAACACTAAATATGCTTCACCATTGGCAACTGTCAACGGCATTTTCATGACTAATTTATTACCATCAGAATAAGATAGATCCAAACGGTAACCTGTTGTAACGTTTTTAGCTTTGTCTCCTGCATAGATCTTTTTAAATTGGAATTGTGGTTCACCTAAACCTTTTCCAGGATTATAGATAGACCAAAAAATCTCACGCGATGCACCTGGAGCACATAAAGTACCTTGCGCATTGAACGTGATTGATCCCTTTCCATTTCCAATAAAGTTCCAGTTACTACCGACAAAACACTCCGCCGGAGCTTCTTCAAAGACACTTTTAATAGTGAAAGTCGAAGGCAAATTTTCTCTATCGATTGAATTTAGTGTCCAAGTTCCTTTCACCGCAGATTTCCATTCTGAAGCGCTAGGTCCCGAAGCTGCACTTGTATTGGAAGAACCATTACCAGGATTTCCAGATGATGTACCTTGCTTTTGTGCACCACAAGAGAACAAGGTCACCGTAGCAAAAATTGTTGCTAATGATAAAACGAATCGATTCATATGTATAAATTTTAATTTCAAATTGTATTTTTGGGGTAAATTAATCCACAGATCATGAACGTAACAGCCAAAAATCATACCATAAGCAAAATAATAGCAAAAACTCTTTTAAGGTTATTTATTATCCTCTTGGCATTCGCTGCCTATCCGCTTTTCTTAGGACAGGAAGCCAAAGCAAAATTAAGCCAAATAAGCCTCGCTTTCACAAATAAGGTTGCCTTCATTGCCCCTATTTTATTATTTTGCTTTATCGTCGGATTAATGATTGCTGTGCTTAAGCACAAATATAATAGAATTGACCTAAATTGGCTATTTTCTCTTGCGACTATATTCGGTATTTTATACCTGATATTATTGTATTCAAGAATTTACCCAACTATTGCCTAGGTTCAATTGCACAATTCGACAAAGTTCCTAACTTTGAATTTTCCAAAATCGCTATTATAATTGATCAAGATTGGAAAAATAAACTTCTATGGACAAAAAAAAAGGTTTAAAGATCCTAAAAAACATACTAAAGATTGTCGTTACTGTAGGAGCCTTGTATTGGGTTTTCAGTAAAGTTTCACTCAAAGATCTCAAAGAAGCTGTAATTAATTCAAATCCCATCTATTTATTTTTAGCCTTATTAGCTTATAGTATATCGATATTTATATCCTCTTCGCGCTTACTGACCTTTTTAAGGGCTATTGGCTTAGATGTATCTGAAAAATACAATTTAAAACTCTATCAATTGGGGCTATTCTATAACCTGATTCTACCCGGTGGAGTAGGTGGAGATGGCTACAAGATCTTCTTCCTCCGGAAAAGGTTCAGTATTAAAGGCAGAAAATTATTTACGGCATTATTTCTAGATAGACTAAGTGGCTTATGGGCCTTATGCTTAATTATTGCGGCTTTAATTACCTATATGCCACAACTGGGCATACCAAATTACCTGACGATCATATTATTCATATTGGGTAGTATCCTTTACTATTTTATTGTCACAAAATTTTTCAAAGAGTACAAGGCTACCTTTTTAAAGGCACATTTAAAAGCAATAGGTGTACAGTCTATGCAAGTAATCGCTGCAATTTTGATTCTTTACGCGCTAGGATTTAATGGAAAGTTTTCACCTTACTTATTTCTATTTCTCGCATCTTCATTAGTATCTATTATTCCTTTTTCAGTAGGCGGATTGGGTATGCGCGAACTTGTTATCATGTGGGGAGCAGGTATATTTCACGTAGATTCACACAATGCTGTATTGATCACATTGTTATTTTATATTATCTCAGCGATGGTCGCTCTTTCAGGAATTTATTTTATCTTCAATCCCAAAGCAATCGGAGAGGATAAACTCCCTTCTGTAGAGGAAGTTGAGCAAAGTCAAAAATTAGAAGAATAAGCATGGCGAATATTATTATCACAGGAGCAAGTAGCGGAGTTGGGTTTGAAGCGGTACTTGATTTGACCTCAAAAAAGGACAACAAGGTTATCGCATTGGCCCGATCAGCAGACAAATTGAGGAAACTTCATGAAATTGCAAGTCAGCTCAATCATGATGGAGGAACACTCTTCCCCGCTCAATTTGATATCGTCTATGACGACTACGCAACATTGGTCCCTTTTATTCAATCGAAATTCGATACTGTTGATATCCTGATCAACAATGCTGGAGCATTAGTGAATAAACCTTTTATGGAAACCAGTGGACAGGATTTTGCAGAAATGCTCCAAACAAATGTGATGGGACATGTTAATATGATCCAGCATATCGTTCCATTCATGCATGAAGGTTCACATATTGTCAATATCAGTAGTATGGGAGGGTTTCAAGGCTCGCTGAAATTCCCAGGTCTATCCGCCTATTCTACTAGTAAAGGTGCATTAGCAATTTTAACGGAATGTCTGGCTGAAGAATTTAAGGAAAGAGGAATCAAAGTCAACTGCTTGGCCCTAGGATCATCACAAACTGAAATGTTTGAAGCCGCTTTTCCAGGAATGGAGGCAGGTACATTAGCTTTTGAAATGGGCAGATATATTGCGGAGTTTGCGCAGAATGGGCACAAATATTTTAACGGCAAAATCCTACCTGTTGCCAACACAACACCATAACAAATAGTGACCCGATAGCAATTTAACAATTAGCATCAAAATATTCATATATGAAAGGGCTATATCAAAAGTCGATTTTTCAAATGACTCAAATGAAATTTTGAAACTTCATTAAATCAAATGAAAAATGACCAAGTTCCTAATGAACTTTGGTCATTTTTTCAGGTCTTTCTGTATTTTTAAAACTATCCCCACAATTTAACTCTGATTTGCAATCAGGCTTTTTAATTTTGAGACAATCCCTTTAACGTTCTCCTTTATAACGGGCAGCTATTCCATATTGCCCAAAGGTACATTTCATAGCCACTAGCATCGAAATTCAATTACTTTGTTTTCAATTTAAGCCACTTGGTCAGATCATCCATCAATTGCTCATTGAAACTTTCCGGATTTTCAAAATATTCCTCAATTTTTCCTGTTTGCGCATTTTGAAACAGATGATTCAAATTTGGATAGTCTTTAATGGTAACATCTGTCGTATTCAAGTGCAAGCGTTGAAGTGCATAGATATTTTCATTTGCAGGAACCTGAATATCCTTGCCTCCAAAAGAAGCAAAAACAGGTACTTTTACTTGTTTCAGATAATATGCAGGATCAATACGTAGGAAAGTTTTGAACCATGGGATCAACATCGGGCTCAATTTAACTTTCATATCAGATGTTAATGCACTTCCATTGTTTTGACGGATAAGTTCTTCTTCCAATGATTCTGCCAAAGTCTTCGGCGGCTCGTCCCTTAGCAGAATGTCATATAGCTTTCTGTTATTAAGCTTATTTGCCTCCAACGCAGGCTCAGATAGTCCAGCCACTTTCCCCAAAGCATAGCTTTGCAAGATCAATAAGGAATCACCTTTGAGGACTGGTCCAGACAACAAAGCAATATAATCGACCTTATCGTTTTCAGCAGCAACTATTTCTGCTATCAAAGCACCTTCACTATGGCCAATGATACCAATTTTATCAGTCTTGACCATTTGCTGTTTGCTTAGAAAATCCACGGCCGCATTTGCATCCGATGCAAAATCAATTGTAGTCGCCAAGTTAACCTCACCTTTCGAACCACCAATACCGCGGTCATCATAACGTAAAACTGCAAAGCCATTTTTGCTGAGATGATCTGCTAAGATCTTAAATGGTCTATGACCAAAAACTTCCGAATCTCTATTTTGCTGTCCACTCCCATTGACCAAAATAACAGCGGGGAAAGCCCCCCCACCCTTTGGATAGGTCAGGGTACCTACCAGAGAAGCATTGCCCTTTGTATTTTGAAATGAAACATCCTGTTCAATATAATCATACGGAGGAAAGACATCTTGCTTGCGTGAAAGCCCGCTTTGCTCGTTCTCACTACGCACCAATATCATCGCAGATTCGAAATTTCCTTGTTTCATGACACCCTTCATCACATCCTTGTCTCGATCCAGATAGCCCGTATATGAAAGCCCAATTGCTTTGACATCCATTGAGATCGAATCCTTATGTGTTTTTATTGTATTAACTGGAAACTTCAATGAGGTCTGCATTGGGCTTTCAAAGGTCCCTACCCAATTCGCATTACTATCCTTCTTTAGGTTGAACACCAAAAGTAATTTCTGTCCGGACACATTCACCTCACCCTTCCACGAGCCATCAAAGGTTTGCGCACCAGCACATGAAAAATGTAAAAAGATCAAAAATAAGTAGAGAATTTTCTTCATAGTTTTCCGGCCGTTAAAAATAAAACTGTATACCTAAATCAAGCATAAAATATAATGCCACAAACAAAATGCTTACCCAAATCTTTTTATTGTTAACAGCGATGTTCATTCCTTTTACCAATAAATAGAACTGATAAAACAAGAGAAATAACACAAAGATCCCAAATAAGCCAAATAGTACCATCTGTCCCTTGTCAATGCTCGACAAGGTATGGTCACCATTTTTTAACGCTTGATCTATCTCATTGGTAAACTTATCCTGATTGATCAACTTACTCAAGAGCAACATTAAATAAAGTGGAAATGGAGCAATCAATATAACATTCAATACGTCAATAATCCTTGTCTTATGATTGGCAACAACTCCCACAATATATAAAAGAATTAAAGGAGCCAAAACCATATAGGTATGAACTTTTAACACCGCAATAAAGGAAACAGTTACTTCGGGCTTATAGAAGTGCATAAAGCCATTGAACTGCTGACCTGATAAATAAATAAGGTAACTGGATAATAAGAAACCGATGATTCCCACGAGAAACAATGTCCCTTCTGAAAAATCCGCAAACGGATTTAAAAATAGCTGTTTAATTTTCATTGGCGAGCGAATTTAATTTATGGATCAGATCATCCAAAATATTACGAACCGTTGGGTAGGATTTACCCATCTGGTTGGCCATTTCTTTTAAACTACCTGAATACTTTAAGAAATTGAGGACAAACTCCTGCTCTTCTACTGTCAACTGCATCAGTAAGGGTAAAGTAAACTTACCGACAACTTCGGTGTCGCAGGAATCGCAGACCAGCTTGGAGACTTTCAATTTTGCATCACAACATGGACAATTTACAGGTATCTTTTTCATTTAACAATAAGACTATTGATATTATTAAATTTAATATTAATAATATTAAAATCAAACACAATATTATCAATATTTTTCAAAATCATTGCTTAATGATATATTTGTAAACAATAAAAAAAGCATATGAAAAAGTTTTTAGGCTATATTCTATCTATTATATTTTGGTTTTGTTTTGGCTTATCCTTGATTATATTCCACCCCATCCAATGGCTGTGCTTGAAATTCGGTGGCTATAATGCACACAAAAAAAGTGTTGACATCTTAAATGCATGCCTCGTCGCGTCTTACTATACATTATTCAATAGGGTTACTTTTATAGACAACAAATCTATCCCTCTAGGGCAACCCATTATATTTGTTGCCAATCATCAAAGTACCTTTGACATTCCACCGCTCATTTATTTTCTGCGGAGATTTCATGGAAAGTTTATCTCAAAAATTGAGCTGGCCAGTGGTATACCGAGTATTTCGTTTAATCTAAAACATGGTGGCGCAGCCAATATCGATCGTAATGACGCCAAACAATCGATAGCTGAGATTCTGAAACTTGCCAACAATATGAAAACAAAGAATTGGTCGGCCTTTATCTTTCCAGAAGGAACTCGATCAAAAACAGGTAAGATGAAAGCTTTTCATGTAGGTGGTATTGCAACATTATTAAAGAAAAACCCAAATGCATTAGTCGTCCCGATTGCAATCAAAGGATCATATGAGATGGTACAATATGGTATGTATCCGTTGACTCCTTTTCTGCATATGACATGGGAGGTACTTGATCCACTAGATACAAAGGATAAAGATATTGAGGAAATTGTAAAACTAGCCGAAGAGACTATTAAGCAGAAAGTTGAAAAATAAAGTAGAATTATTTGACTTGCCTACCCTTCCAGTCATACTTTCCAATATTCCCCAATATTCCAATATAAGCTAAATACAGAATATGGGCCAAACTCAATATAGGAAGATACCAGAGCAGATTAGTCCGTTTTGCAAAATTGGTTAAAGGCTGGATAAACAACAGTTCGACTGTCATTTTAAGTAGCAATGCAAAAAGGACAACCCAAGCAAGTGTCTTAATACCTGCAACTGCAAGAATGGCTCCGACCAATAATAACACATTAAACAGCCAAATAGCGATCCCTAAAGCAATAACTCCCTTATTTTTATACTTGGTACTCTTAGATGCCCAACGTCTTCGTTGGCTGATAAATGACCTAAGATCGGGCTTGGCATCTGTATACACGATCGCTTTCTCCGATTTACAGAAAGCAATTCTTTCAGGGTACTTCTCCGCCACTTTATGCAAAAATAACTCGTCATCCCCTGAAGCCAGTTCATCAATACCTTTAAAACCGCCCATTTGTTTGAATATATCTTTTCGGTAAGCCAAATTTGCACCATTACAGGTTGTAGGTTTTCTATTACCTATACTCGCTGCACCAAGACCTATGAGATACAGGAATTCCAAGGTTTGTAGCCGTTCAAAAAAGCTCTTTTCCTCCGAGTATACGACTGGAGAAGACAATAAATAAGCATCTTCCTTTTCAAATGTCCCGATCACTGTCGCAAGCCAATTTGCCCCCATCCTACAGTCTGCATCCGTAGTAATAACAATCTCTCCCTTGCAGCAGTCAATTGCCCTTGAAATCGCCAGCTTCTTATAGGAATTCATTCGACCATTCTCATTTAACTGAATCAATTTCACACCTCGCTCTGCATATTCTTTTACTATAGTGGAAGTGTTGTCATTCGAATGATCATCAATAATAATAAGTTCAAGAAGTTCACTCGGAAAATTTTGGTTCAATATTGATTCTATCGTTCTCCGGATATTTAATTCTTCATTCCGTGCAGCGATAATAACTGATACAGTCTTGGTAGAAGGTAAGAGACCTGTGGGCGCTTGAATCGTGGCCCAGCCTTTTCGCATCCACAATACTAAAATAGCATACACGCACGCAAAACTGATCAATAAATAGCTAAGAATTTGTATCACCGAAAAAATTAATCTTAAAAACAAAAATAGAACCAAATATCGCAGGGAGAATCAAATTGACAAACCAGATACACGATACAATTGCCATCACCGCAATTTCTTGTGTTGTAATATAGCTATAAAGATTACTTGCCACAAAGCTACGTACACTAAAATCGAAAATATCCAATGTCGGCAAAGCTGCCTGAACAAAAAAGAGGATAAAGATCATCAAAACCATGGAAAGAAGTGGCAGCTCAGGTAAGGTCAGCTTCATCAAAATAATATACTGCGAAGTAAAAATAATAAACCTTGCCAGTGAGTTTACCAAAACAATGCTCAACTCAGGTGCGGAATAATGCTCCAATACCTCAAAAAAAGGTCTTATTTTCGCCAAAAACTTAATTCGGCCCACAAGCATATCCACCCATCTCACATTAAAATACAAGATGACAAATCCAGCAGCGTAAATAATGGCGAGCAACCAGACACCAAATTGAACGGATAAAGGCGTGGATAAAAACTTACAAATAAACCAAGCTATGCTCAGCGAGCCTGCAACACTTGTCAATACCAGTTGAGCAAACAACCCTACCCCCATAGCAACAGCTCCTTTAGCCCTATTTTGCGGCTTCAGGAACAACACCCGCCCCCCATACTCGCCGATCCTATTCGGGGTAAAAATCGCCCATGTAAGTCCACAAAAAACGGATTGAAATGCCTTCCAGAAGGATATATGCTCCAGTTTGGATGCAAGATAGCGCCATTTAACCACCTCCAGAAGCCAGTTTACAAGCATTAAAACAACAATCAAGATCAATGTCCAGACAACAGAATGTTGCTCTAATCCTGTGATTAGCGTCTTAAACTTATCGATATTGCTCTTATCAGATACTTTGGTAATAATGTACCATGTTGCAAGTGCAAACACAAGTATCTTCAATAAAAGACTAATATATTTTTTTTGTCTCCCAGTCAACTTTTGATAATTAGAGAGCAATGTTACTAAATTTTAGCCAAATGATTAAGTTTTGTGTACAGCAATCCACTTATAAAAAGCAAAATTTGTAATATTGTACATGCAGAAGGAAAAGGCGAAAGAAAGAATCATTTTAGGGATCGATCCTGGGACAGTAGTACTTGGATACGGAATTATTAAAGAAGTGGGTAATACAATCTCCCTTATTTCAATGGGTGTCATCAAAATGGGGCATCTCGACGATCATGCCCTAAAATTGCAGCGCATCTTCAAAAAGACCTCTGCATTAATGCAAGAATATAATCCAGACTGTGTTGCGCTGGAATCACCCTTTTATGGCAAAAACATTCAAGTGATGCTCAAACTAGGACGAGCACAGGGTGTTGCCATGGCAGCAGCACTGGCACAGGATATTCCCATCTTTGAATATTCACCCAGAAAAATAAAGCAATCCGTTACGGGAAATGGAAATGCCACGAAAGAACAGGTTTCTGCCATGCTCAAAAATCTCTTAAAATTCGAAGAGACACCTCAATTTCTAGATGCAACAGATGGGCTGGCAATTGCAGTTTGTCATTCGTTTCAAAAAAATAGTACCTCAGGCAGCGGCAAATCCTATTCAGGTTGGTCCTCTTTTATCAAAGACAACAAAGACCGAATCAAATAACTACATCTGTACCTGTCGAATCACATTTTTAACGTTTAATTCCACAATATCAGTCATTGTCTTGCACTTCAAATAAGAATTATTTTGGTAAAACTCCGCGTAGCCTTCGCGCAGTTGTTTAATATTTTCCGGTGTTGAAAGGATCTGAGTCTGCGAAGCATCCCGAAGATCAGCAATTCGATGCCGCTCACTTCGGACCCGATGTACGATCGACGATCGCTCCTCCTGTTGGTATTGCAATACCGTTTTTTCAGTTAGATGTTCCATCGCAAGCTTGACATATGGATAGTTCTCTTTAAAAAACTGTGGCATATATACCTTGGGATTTCCCTCATAAAATTGTTGATCAAAATCAATTGCTCTGATCCGAAACTGAAAGTCATCAAAATCAGGTGTAATCTGCATGACAAAATTATAGGCACGCATATCTCCCAGCAGCGTGATAATACAACGTTCATTAAACTTGACAAATTCCTTCGAAATACGTGTCAAATTGTAATCGGGTGTAAACATCCTTGTTTGCGAAAATATATCACCAGGGATACCAACTATATGCTCTTCAACCAGTGTATCCTGATCCACCATATAGTTGACCTGATTTGGAGATAATATTTCCTCTAATTCTAAACCATAGATCCGTGATGCATCCGCCTGTTTGATATAAAAATAATCATAAACGTCATTCAATCGGTTTACGATACGAATCCGAAATGGTCTTGTATTACCAAAACCACAGTATTCAACACGGTCTATATATTTGTGCTGTACAATACGCGTGTTACCGGAAGCTTTAAGCTTTGCATAGATGACCTTTAGCCCGTCATATAATTGGTCAATCAGATATTGAGGATAAAGTGGTGTTTCCCAGAACGTATCATTACCAAATTTGTCCATGACCGGCACGGTCTCTGTAAAATTCAATAAATCCTTATAACCAATGGGCAGCTTTTCATCCCGTTGATATAGCTTAAGATATTTATGAAGCCCTTCCCCTACCTCAAAGATCGGCTTCTTCCTCGAAATCTTTACATCTTGAACTTCTTCCATCTTTATTTTAGTCTTGAGATATTAGATAAGCGTATTGAGACTTTGGTTTAACATATATGCTGCTTATTTACTTGTCTTTTGTTTTTGATCTTTATCCTACATCTTTATCGTCTAACTGACTTTAATAACAAGATAACGAAACAATCCGATAACCTTACAATAAAATCACCTCTAAAACAATTATAAGCACTTTCAATCAAAAACATATAACATTATCAATATCAATAAGTATTTTTTATTAAATTTACATCTATAAACCGAAAATTCTTAGTAATTTTGAAATAAATTTAATTATTTTAGCTATTGGTCAGATTTTGATGTATGACCAATGAATGAAACACAAAACCCATTGTTAATGGAAAATCAATATGCAAACTATGATCTAGACAATTTGGATATCCAAATCCTGTCTATTCTAATGAATGATGCTTCTATTCCTTATACTGAGATAGCGAAAAAGCTAATTGTATCAGGTGGTACCATCCACGTTAGAATGAAGAAGATGGAAGAATTAGGTATCATCAGAGGTTCAAATCTTATTATCAATCCTCAAAAAGTTGGATTTGACATCACTGCCTTTCTCGGTATCTATCTAGAAAAAGGTTCACAATATGCAGATGCGGTAGATAAGTTGAAAGAAATCAAAGAAGTGGTTGAGCTACACTATTGTACCGGCCAATACAGTATTTTTGCAAAAATTATCTGTAGGGACACTGTCCACCTCAGAAAAGTATTGAACGAAGATATCCAATCGGTACCTGGGATCCAGCGTACGGAAACGATTATCTCCCTTGAAGAAAGTATTAAGCGTCAGATCAGTTTAGTCTAGTATAAAAAAAGCTTCCAACAGTTGGAAGCTTTTTTTATACGATCTTTTGTAGCATCGCTATATACAAATCAATTCCTTCCCTAATTTCATCAATATAGATAAATTCATCCGCCATATGCGATCTTGCACTATCCCCTGGCCCCAGCTTTAAAGAAGGTACCGGAATAAGCGCTTGATCACTCATCGTCGGAGATCCATATAGTTTCCGGCCAAGCGTTATTCCTGCTTGGACAATTGGGTGTTCTTCCGGAATAGAAGAAGATTTCAAACGCGTAGAGCGAGCCGAAACTTCTGAAGAGACATGGGATTTGATTATCGCTAAGGTTTCTTGATTGGTATAAGCATCAGTTGTTCTTACATCGACAACAAAACTACAGTTGGCGGGCACCACATTGTGTTGCGACCCCGCTTGAATCATCGTCACTGACATTTTGATCGGGCCTAAGGTTGCTGATGTTTTTTCAAAAGCATACTCCTTAAACCATTGAATATCCTTAATTGCTTTATAAATAGCATTATCACCCTCGTTACGAGCGGCATGCCCTGCTATTCCTATTGCATTACAATCCAATACCATCAGCCCTTTTTCAGCTACGGCAAGATCCATCAGTGTTGGCTCGCCAACGATTGCAAAATCAATTGTTCCAATATCTTCCAAGACAGATTCAATACCATTTCGACCTGAGATTTCCTCTTCAGCACTCGCAGCCAGACAAAAATTATATTTTAAATCCTTCTCTTCGTAAAAATACAAAAAGGCGGCAATCAGTGACACCAAACACCCGCCTGCATCATTACTACCCAAGCCATAGAGCTTCCCCTCCTCTACCGTAGGAACCAATGGATCGCGGGTATAACCAGGGTTAGCCTTTACTGTATCATGGTGTGAATTAAGTAGGATTGTTGGCTTATTTGTTTCGTAATGTGCATTGTATACCCAAACGTTGTTTCCCTTCCTAAAGGTCTTAATATTCCTTTCTTTGAAGAAGGCCTCAATCAGATCTGCTGTCAACATTTCCTCCCGACTTAGGGAAGATACAGCGATCAACTGTTTCAATAAAGCTAGACTATCCTGAAATAAGCTATCTTTATCCTTCATGATATAGTCCTCCTGCTTTATCCGCAGACAATTTTATTCCCTTGATAAATGCAGAACTAAAACCATTATGTTCCATCTCATTCAATCCGGCAATAGTACATCCTTTCGGCGACGTAACTTTATCAATCTCACCTTCTGGATGAGCATTCGTATGTAACAATAAATCCGCAGCACCTTTAGCCGTTTGAACGGCCATTTTCAAGGCATCATGCGCATGGAAACCTATTTCAACCCCACCTTGCGACGCTGCTCGGATAGCACGCAGGAAAAAGGCTATTCCACAGGCACACAAGGCAGTTGCCGAAGTCATTAGATCTTCATTGATAACGACAACTGATCCAACGGTCTCAAACATCTTCTCGACCTCAGCAAGACTAACATCCGAAGCATTATCGCTAGCAATACAAGTCATCGACTGAGCAATCGCGATTGCCGTATTCGGCATAGCACGTATTACAGTTGCATCCTCACCCAATACCGCTTTCAGGTCAGTACATGAAACACCAGATACAATGGATACAAAAATCTGGTTTTTCTTATCTATTTCGGGAGCAACTTCAACCAATACCTTTTTTAACTGCTGTGGTAGTATGGCGAATACAATAATATCAGCGCCTTTAACAGCAGCTTTATTATCATTACTTACCGAGAATCCTTGGCTTGCCTCTTCAGCCAAAGCATTCAGATTTCTCCGGGTCAATGTAATATCAGCAGCACTGGCAAATGCACTTTTTACAAGCCCTTTTGCCAAGGATAGACCGATATTGCCACTTCCGATAATAGTGACCTTTTTCATAGTTGGGTTTAGATTAGATTACATGATTACTTTAATGTCAAGCAGGTACCAAACTGTCCCTGTTGGAACAAGTGTAAATTATTGGCATGACCAATATATACCTCCTGAACTCCTTTATTTATTGCATTAAATGCATTTTGTAGTTTCGGAATCATACCATCATTAACAATTCCCGATTCTTTGAGATATTCAAATTCCTCAGATTTAATCGTTGGTATAACCGAGTTTTCATCCGTCACATCCCGTAATACACCATTCTTCTCGAAACAATACACCAATGACGTTTCATATAAAGACGCCAGAGAAACCGCCAACGAAGATGCAATGGTATCTGCATTAGTGTTAAGCAGCTGTCCTAAACCGTTATGAGTGATAGCGGAGAACACAGGAATAAAACCCGCTTCCAAGAATTTTTTTATAGCCAGTGTATTCACAGAATCATGCAATAAATCCCCTACAAAACCATAGTCAATATCCTTGACAGGGCGTTTTATAGCCTTTATCACATCGCCATCAGCACCAGTTAAACCTACAGCATCACATTTTAATTTTTGTAATTTGGCAACGATGGTTTTATTTGTTAATCCAGCATATACCATCGTGACTATACGAAGCATATCCTCGTCAGTCACCCTACGGCCTTCAACCATCTGAGCTTGTACACCAAGCTCGCTTGCCAAACGTGTCGCAATTTTACCACCGCCATGCACTAGGATCTTCTTCCCAGACAATGCAGAAAATTTCTCTAAAAAAGAATCCAACAGACGCTCATCATCGATAATATTTCCGCCAATTTTTATAATATTTAATACACTATTAGCCATTACGCAACTTTTCCCAAATAAAAATAGTTTCTCAATAATCAAAAGATCGGTCTTAGACTAGATCTTCCAGCATTCGTTTTAAAACAACCTGAGCTGCCCAGACACGATTACTTGCCTCTTTAATAACTAACGAGTTCGGTCCATCCAAGATTTCAGAGGACAACTCCAGATCCCGTCTTACAGGCAAACAATGCATGACCTTCGCATCATTTGTCAAAGACAGTTTTTCGTTATCCATCATCCAATCCTCATCTACCGTATATACCTCGCCATATTCCTGATAGGATGACCAGTTTTTCACATAAACAAAATCAGCGTCTTTCAGGCTTTCATTTAAATTCGTTGAAATCGTAGCTCCTTTTGTAAAATCCTTGCTCAGTTCATAACCCATAGGTTGCGCAATCGTAAACTCTACAAGCCCTTCTTCCTGTGCCTTACACATCCATTCTGCAAAGGAGTTCGGCACAGCTTGTGGCAAAGCTTTCACATGCGGAGCCCAAGCCAATACAACCTTTGGTTTAGCCGTCTTCTTATGCTCAGTAATGGTAATGATATCCGTCAAACTCTGTAATGGATGACGTGTGGCACTTTCCAAAGAAACAACAGGGACACCACAATACTTAATAAATTTATTGAATAAATCCTCGCTGTAGTCCTCCTCTCGGTCCTTTAGCTTCGGAAAAGATCGCAATCCGAGTATATCACAATATTCGCCCATCACCGCTGCCGCTTCGCGGATATGCTCAACAGTACTGCCGTTCATCACGACACCATCCTGTGTTTCCAATGCCCAACCATCCTTGTCCATGTTCATGACCATCACATTCATCCCCAAGTTCATTGCCGCTTTTTGGGTACTCAGACGAGTACGCAAGCTAGGGTTCAAAAACACAAGACCCAACGTCTTATGTTTACCAAGATCTTGGTTATCATAAGGTGCCGCTTTTAGCGCTAACGCCTCCTGGACAACGTCTGCTACACTGGATACGTCTTTTACAGAGAAAAACTTTTTCATCTATACAAATCATTTATGGGGGTATTTTCTATGGCACAACACGCTGTGCTACCCGCTTTGTTTATTTATTGCTGATGGAATAATTCAGATTGATCTTCCGTCATATCGGGAGGCTAATCATTATTATTTCATCTATTATCTTTAAGCGACTACAACCGCCTTTATATGTTCTTTTAATGCTAATAAAAATTGATCAGCATGCTCTTTGGTAATATTTAATGCTGGAAGCAATCGAATAACATTCGGTTTAGCCTCCCCCGTAAAAATACGATTCTTTAACAAAAGATCTTTCTTTACATGTGCCAAAGATGCTGGAAGTTCAATTCCGATCATTAATCCTCTACCTCTCACTTCTACAATCTCTTCAATTTTCTTTAGTTCGTCAATGAGATACTGCCCTACAGTATTCGCATTCTCCATCAAACGATCTTGTTGGATGACCTCCAAAACAGCCAAAGCTGCAGCACAGGCCAGATGGTTGCCGCCGAAGGTTGTCCCCAAACTACCGTGGGAAGCTTTAAACTTAGGAGAGATACTTATTGCACCGATAGGAAACCCATTCCCCATTCCCTTCGCCATCGTGTAAATATCTGCATCTACTCCAGAATAATCCTGTGCATAGAAAGAACCTGTCCGACCATAGCCACATTGCACCTCATCAGCAATAAATACTGCATTATATTGGTCACAAAGTGAGCGAATCAATTGAAGAAAGGCAACGGATGCTTCCCTAATTCCACCAACACCTTGAATACTTTCGATAATAACAGAAGATATCTCTTCACCATGAGTTGAAAATACCTCCTTTAGTGCATCCTCATCATTAAAGGGCAGAAAAATAACGTTCTCTGTTTCGTTAATAGGTGCAACAATACTAGGGTTGTCCGTCGCAGCTACAGCCAACGACGTTCTACCGTGGAAAGATTTAGAGAATGCAATCACCTTTTTTCTTTTATTATAAAAGGACGCGAGCTTCAATGCATTTTCATTCGCCTCAGCGCCGGAATTACAGAGGAATAAGTCATAATCAACCTTACCAGATACTTCGCCAAGCAATCGTGCAAGTTCACGCTGAATTGGAATTTCAACAGAATTAGAATAGAATCCGATACGATTCAACTGTTCTGTAATACGTTGCACATAGCGTGGATGCGTGTGTCCGATCGATATCACGGCATGACCACCATACAAGTCCAAATAAGCATTTCCTTCGGCATCCCACACCGTAGATCCATTAGCTTTAACTATGTTAATGGGATTAATGGGATAAACATCAAATGGTTTCATCTTAATGAATTATAGATTGATAAACGAAATAGCTTGTAATAGAAAAAGCTATCAGATTTTAGCATTACAAATATATCAGTTATAACGGTAGGAATGGTCATAAAATAAAAAAAGTCCCCTTAAAAAGAGGACTTTTTCTATGATAACGGGAACAATATTATTCTCCGTCAACTTTTTCTTCACCTTCTACTTCAGCTTTTACTTCCGCCGGAGCGTCAGTTTCAGCAGGAGAAGCAGCTTTTTTAGCACCGCCACGACGACGAGTAGCTTTTTTCTCAGCTGCAGCAGCTTTTTTACCGTAGATTTCGTTGTAATCAACTAGCTCGATGAAAGCCATTTCTGCGTTATCACCTAAACGGTTTTCCATTTTGATGATACGAGTGTAACCACCTGGACGGTTAGCTACTTTTTCAGAAATTTCGCGGAACAAGATAGAAACTGCGTCTTTATCTTTCAAATAAGCGAATACTGTACGACGAGAGTGTGTTGTGTCGTTTTTAGATTTAGTAATCAAAGGCTCAACGTATGTACGCAATGCTTTAGCTTTAGCCAAAGTCGTCGTGATACGTTTGTGTAGGATTAATGATGTTGCCATGTTAGCCAACATTGCTTTTCTATGGCTATCCGTACGGCCTAAGTGATTTACTTTTTTTCCGTGTCTCATTTTGATTTTATTATACTATATATACCGTTCTTGTTTTACCAAAATTGCTAAACTTTTCAGAGGCAATACGCCCATCTTCTTCAGCAATCAGCTTCAAGAGGAATTACATATAGTGGTCGCTTAATAAATTATTATTCTTCGTCTAATTTATATTTTGCTAAGTTCATTCCGAATGATAAACCTTTAGATTTAACTAATTCTTGGATTTCGCTTAACGATTTTTTACCGAAGTTTCTGAATTTCAACATGTCAGCTACGTCGTAAGTTACCAACTCAGCTAATGTGCGAATATCAGCAGCTTTCAAACAATTCAATGCACGCACTGAAAGGTCAAGGTCTACTAGTTCAGTTTTCAAAATCTTACGCATATGCAAGATTTCTTCATCTACTACTTTAGTTTCTTCTTTCGTTTGAGACTCAAGAAGCATATTCTCATCAGAGAATAAGATAAAGTGTTGAATTAAGATCTTAGCAGCCTCTTTTAAAGCTTCTTCGGGGTGAATTGAGCCATCTGTAGAGATATCTAGCAACAATTTCTCGTAGTCAGTTTTTTGCTCTACACGGTAATTCTCAATGGTATATTTAACATTCTTGATCGGAGTAAAGATCGAATCGATAGCGATAACACCTACTGGAGCATCAGTCACCTTATTCTCATCTGCATTTACATATCCACGACCTTTAGCAATACTCAATTCCAATTCAATTGTCACTGCGTTATCCATGTTACAGATTACTAAGTCTGGATTTAAGACAGTAAAGTTATTAGAGAATTTTGTGATATCACCAGCTAAGAATTGTTCTTGACCATTGATTACTACAAATACCTTTTCGTTGTCGCCAATCTCACCTGTTTTTTTGAAACGAATTTGTTTCAAGTTCAAGATAATTTCAGTTACGTCTTCAACAACACCTTTGATCGTTGAAAATTCGTGCGAAACGCCAGAAAACCTTATCGACGTAATTGCATATCCTTCTAACGAGGACAATAGAATACGGCGCAAAGCATTACCAATGGTTACACCAAAACCAGGCTCCAATGGACGAAATTCAAACGTACCATCAAAATCCGTAGATTTTTGCATGATAACTTTATCCGGTCTTTGAAATGCTAAAATTGCCATTTATTTTCTTTTAATGTTTTATTTGTAATAATAATTGTAATACAATAGAAAGATGCATACCCCAAAAATGGACTATGCATACTTCTATTTTATTTATTATTTAGAGTATAACTCAACGATTAAGTTCTCTTTGATGTTTTCAGGAATATCAGATCTTTCTGGATAGCTTAAGAAAGTACCTGTCAATTCTTTCGCATTCCACTCTAACCAAGAAAATTTGTTTACAGTACGACCTGCAACTGAATTTGTGATGGCTTCAAGAGTTTGAGAACGTTCACGAACTGCTACAACGTCACCTGGACGCAAGCTATATGATGGAATGTTAACAACACTTCCGTTAACAGTAATGTGTTTGTGAGATACCAACTGACGAGCAGCGGCACGAGAAGTAGCAATACCTAAACGGTAAACTACGTTGTCCAAGCGAGCTTCTAATAATTTCAAGAAGATCTCACCTGTAATACCTTGTTTAGAGGCAGCTTTAACAAATAAGTTTGCGAACTGACGCTCCAATACACCGTAAGTGTATTTTGCTTTTTGTTTTTCTAACAACTGAATAGCGTATTCAGATTGTTTACCTCTGCGTTTAGAAGCTCCGTGTTGTCCAGGAGGGTAATTTTTCTTTTCTAACGCTTTATCTGGGCCGAAGATCGGCTCTCTAAATTTACGGGCAATTTTGGACTTAGGTCCTGTATATCTAGCCATTTTTTTTTACAATTAAAGTATCTATCAGCCTATAGCCAATGAATCTTATCTTTAAATTAATTAAACTCTTCTGCGTTTTGGAGGACGACAACCGTTGTGAGGAAGTGGAGTGATATCTTTGATAGTAGTCACATCGATTCCTACAGTTTGTAATGTTCTGATTGCAGATTCACGACCTGCACCAGGTCCTTTAACAAACACTTCAACTTTGCGTAAACCCAAATCATGAGCAACTTTTCCACAATCTTGTGCAGCCTGACCAGCAGCATATGGAGTGTTCTTTTTAGAACCACGGAAACCCATTTTACCAGCACTAGACCAAGAAATAGTTTGTCCTTGATTGTTAGTCAAAGTTACAATGATATTATTAAACGTTGCGTTAATGTGAGCCTGACCTACAGGTTCAATAACAACGATACGCTTTTTTGCAGCTTTTTTAGTTTTAGCCATTTCTTATTTATTATTTAGTAGCTTTTTTCTTGTTTGCAACTGTCTTACGTTTACCTTTACGAGTACGTGAGTTGTTTTTAGTACGTTGACCACGAACTGGTAAGTGTTTACGGTGACGCAATCCACGGTAACAACCGATATCCATTAAACGTTTGATGTTTAATTGAACTTCTGAACGCAATGCACCTTCTACTTTCAATTCATCGTTGATGATGCTACGAATTGCTGCCAATTGCTCATCATTCCACTCTTGTACCTTCACATCTTCGCTGATACCAGCTTTTTCCAAGATATATTCAGCTCTTGTACGACCGATACCAAAAATATAGGTAAGGCCGATCACACCTCTTTTGTTTTTAGGTAAATCAATACCTGCTATCCTTGCCATATAATATTAAGCTATTATTTTTTTAATGAATTAACCCTGACGTTGTTTAAACTTAGGGTTCTTTTTGTTGATTACAAAAACTTTACCTTTACGACGGATGATCTTACAGTCCGCGCTACGTTTTTTTATTGATGCTCTTACTTTCATGATATTTATTTTTTCAAAAGCTTGTGCTAATTAAAAGGCTTACGACTATTTATAGCGGTAAGTGATCCTTCCCTTAGTCAAATCATACGGAGACATTTCCAATTTAACTTTATCCCCAGGTAAAATTTTGATATAGTGCATACGCATTTTACCAGAAATATGGGCAATGATTTCATGTCCATTTTCCAATTCTACCCTAAACATAGCATTAGAAAGTGCCTCTCTAATTATACCGTCTTGTTCTATTGAGGCTTGTTTAGCCATATATTCTCGATTAAATTTAATTTAAAAGCCTGCGAACAGGAGTGCAAAGATAAATAAAAATAATTGAAAACCAACTACTTTTTGTTCAAAACTTTCTCTACATGTTCGAATGTCAGCAACACATCTGGTTCACCTTTTCGGATTGCAACCATCTGTTCGAAGTGCGCCGATAACTTCCCATCTACTGTACTTACAGTCCAACCATCATCCCAAAAACGAACGCCTGCGCGTCCCGCATTGATCATCGGCTCGATACAAATAACCAAACCTTCTTCCAATTTTGGACCTGCGCCACGTTTTCCGTAATTCGGAACCTCTGGCTTCTCATGTAAATGATATCCAACTCCATGTCCGACCAGTTCGCGTACAATTCCGAAACCGAACTTGCTCACGTACTCTTGAACTGCAGAGGAAATATCTCCAACACGTTTACCGGCCACAGCCTGTTCAACACCTTTGTACAATGATTCCTTTGTGACATCCAACAACAATTGCGCTTCCTCAGAAATCTCACCAACACCAAAAGTATAGGCTGAATCACTGATAAAACCGTTCAAATTGACACCCCCATCGACCGAAACAAGATCACCATCTTTAATTTCGTAATCGCTAGGAAAACCGTGCACAATCTGATCGTTGACAGAGATACACAAAGAGTATGGAAATCCATGATAATTTAAGAACGCTGGCGTTCCACCGTTATCATGAATATACTCATAAGCTAATTTATCAAGAGATATAGTTTTTACCCCAGGTTTAATCACTTTTGCGATTTCACCAAGCAATTGCGAAAGCACATCTGCTGACTTCCGCAATTGCTCTATATCATCTGCTGACTTATAAAATACTTTAGACATCTAAAGAAATTAAATTGCCGAATGATCCATTCCCTCAACAGACGCGGCCGAACGACCTTTAATACGACCTGTTTTCATCAATCCATCGTAATGACGCATCAATAAATGAGATTCGATCTGTTGCAAAGTATCCAACACCACACCTACTAAAATCAATAATGACGTACCTCCGTAGAAGTGCGCAAATTGATTATTAATACCAAACAAACTTGCAATAGCAGGTAGAATAGCAATGATCGCTAGGAAAATTGCACCTGGAAATGTAATATTTGATATTACGCGGTCTATAAAATTACTAGTTTCCAATCCCGGTTTAATACCTGGAACAAAACCTCCGTTTTTCTTCATGTCATCTGACATCTGTTGTGGATTAACCATGATCGCTGTATAGAAGAACGTAAATGCGATAATTAAAACCGCAAAAGTCACGTTGTACGCTACAGAAGTATAGTTACTCAACGAAGTCAAAAATTCCGACTGAAGATTTGGGAAGAACTGTCCTAAACTCATCGGCACAAACATAATTGCCTGTGCAAAAATGATCGGCATTACACCTGCAGCATTTACCTTTAACGGTATATACTGACGTACTCCACCGACTTGCTTGTTTCCGACAATTTTCTTCGCGTATTGTACAGGGATCTTACGAACCCCTTGTACGATCAAGATCGTAAAGATCACAACGAAAAATAAAGCCACAAATTCAAGCAACAATGGAATTGGACCACCACCACCTTTCGCCATTCTAGAAACCCATTCCGCAGTGATACCACTTGGCAATTGAGCGATAATACCAGTCATGATGATCAAAGAAATACCATTACCGATACCTTTATCAGTAATTTTTTCCCCTAACCACATCACAAATAAAGTACCGCCTGTCAAAACTATGGCAGTCAGAATCGTGAACAATGGGTCAGCGATTGTCTTAGCACCTGGCTCGATCTGAGTACGTACATAAGCAAAAGCCTGAAGCAAAGTAATCCCTAATGTTAAATAGCGAGTAATCTGATTCATTTTTTGACGACCACTTTCCCCTTCTTTCTGCATCTTTTGGAAGTAAGGAACCGCGATGCCCAACAATTGAACAACAATGGATGCCGAGATATATGGCATTACCCCTAACGCAAAGATAGCTGAACGAGAGAACGAGCCCCCCGCAAACATATCCAATAGTCCCAATAAACCCTCTTTTTGACCGGAAGCCAAAGCTTGAGGATTTACACCTGGTAATACCACGTGACATCCAATACGGTAAATCAAAAGAAAAAGTAAGGTATTTAGAATACGCGTACGTAAATCATCGATTTTCCAAATATTGGTTAAGGTTGTGATTAGTTTCTTCATTTATTAAATTTTAACGATAGAACCGCCTGCAGCTTCGATAGCTTTTTGAGCAGAAGCAGTAAACGCGTGCGCTGTTACTTCAACTTTAGCTTTCAACTCACCGCGACCCAAGATTTTTACTTTGTCATTTTTAGACACTAATCCATGAGCTTTTAATGCATCGAAATCTACAGCTGTCAAATTGAATTTCTCGATCAACGCTTGCAAAGTATCTAGGTTGACACCATTGTACTCAACACGGTTGATGTTTTTGAAACCAAATTTAGGTACACGACGTTGCAAAGGCATCTGACCACCTTCGAAACCGATTTTCGTAGAGTGACCTGAACGAGAACCAGCACCTTTGTGACCACGTGTAGAAGTACCACCACGACCAGAACCAGTACCACGACCGATACGTTTGCTACCTTTTACTGCACCTTTTGCAGGTTTTAAATTACTTAAGTTCATTTTTAAACTAAATTGTGCTAGCCCTTCGCTCTCACTAAACAGGTACTAGCGATTAAAAAATAATTATTATTAATAACAAGTAATGGAAAGAGCCCAAAGACCCTTTCCATATGCTAATATTAAATAGTTTCGATAGCTACTAAATGGTTTACTTTACGTACCATTCCAATGATTGATGGAGTAGCTTCAACTTCTACTGAGTGGTTGATTCTTTTCAAACCTAATGCCTCAATAGTTTTCTTTTGGCGCTCGCTTCTGTCGATAACGCTCTTTATCTGGGTGATTTTGATTTTTGCCATGATAATTAACCGTTAAATACTTTATTCAAATCGACACCGCGGTGTTGTGCTACTGTATATGCATCACGCATGTTTGCTAAAGCAGTTACAGTTGCTTTTACCACGTTGTGTGGGTTAGAAGAACCTAATGATTTAGCCAATACGTCTTTGATACCAGCAGACTCCAATACTGCACGCATTGCACCACCTGCCAAAACTCCTGTACCACCTACAGCTGGTTTAATCAAAACTGAACCACCAGAATATTTACCATATTGTGCGTGAGGAACAGTACCTTTGATTACAGGAACTTTCACTAAATTTTTCTTTGCGTCGTCGATACCTTTAGTGATAGCTTCAGTTACCTCTTTCGCTTTACCTAAACCGTAACCAACGATACCGTTTTCATCACCTACTACAACAATTGCAGAGAAGCTGAAAGTACGACCACCTTTAGTAACTTTAGCTACACGTTGGATACTTACTAAGCGATCTTTCAATTCAATTTCGCTTGATTTTACTCTTTTTATATTGCTTAATGCCATTTCTTTCTAAGATTAAAAGTCTAAACCGCCTTCGCGAGCACCTTCAGCCAAAGATTTGATACGGCCATGGTATAAGTACCCATTACGGTCAAAAACTACTTTATTAATACCTGCTGCTACTGCTTTTTCAGCAACCAATTTACCTACAGCTTTAGATTGATCAACTTTGTTACCAGATGCAACAAATTCTTTTGACAAGCTAGATGCAGCAACTAATGTTTTACCTGCATTGTCATCAATGATTTGCGCATAGATACCTTTGTTGCTTCTAAAAACCGATAAACGTGGACGTTCAGACGTTCCAGCAAGGTTTTTTCTGATTCCTTTTTTGATTCTCTCTCTACGAGATGCTTTTTGTCCTGCCATGATTATTATTTTTTAGCTGATTTACCTGCTTTTCTTCTCAACACTTCGCCTTCAAACTTGATACCTTTTCCTTTGTAAGGTTCTGGTTTACGGAAGCCACGGATTTTAGCCGCGATCTGACCGATCAATTGTTTGTCAGCACATTCTAAAGTGATTGTAGGGTTTTTACCTTTTTCAGCAGTAGTTGATACTTTAACTTCATTTGGCAATACAAAAACAATCTGGTGAGAGAAACCTAAAGTTAACTCTAATACATTACCAGTACTTGTAGCACGGTAACCTACACCGACTAACTCTTGAGTAGTTTTGTAACCTTCAGTCACACCTTGAACCATGTTGTTCAACAGGGAACGGTATAGACCGTGTAATGCTTTGTGTTTCTTTTGATCAGTTGGACGCGTCACGACGATATTGCCTTCTTCTTGAGCAATAGTGATGTCACGGTCAACTTGTTGTGTTAATTCGCCTTTAGGACCTTTTACTGAAACTAAGTTTTTGTCCGAAATAGTAACAGTTACCCCAGCAGGGATAGCGATAGGCGCTTTTCCAATTCTTGACATTTCTTTGTGTTTTTACCTAGATTAATAAACGTAACATAAAACTTCACCACCAACATTTTGAAGTCTAGCTTCTTTATCTGTCATTACACCTTTAGATGTTGACAAGATAGCAATACCTAAACCATTCAAAACACGAGGCATAGTATCAACGCTTGCATACTTTCTTAAACCAGGTTTACTCACACGTGTCAACGTACGAATAGCCGGAATTTTGCTAATTGGGTTATATTTCAATGCGATTTTGATCGTACCCTGTACGCCATTCTCATCGAATTTGTAATTAGCAATGTAACCTTTATCAAAAAGAACTTTAGTGATTTCTTTTTTAAGGTTCGATGCAGGAATTTCAACAACCCTGTGGTTGGCCTTGATGGCATTCCTTACTCGTGTAAGGTAATCCGCAATTGGATCTGTAGTCATTATATATGAAAATTTGTGACAGCGGTTTCCCTCCCAACCATTGGTATGGGACCTTCTATCTGTTAAACAATTTTAAAATGCAAAAACCCCGGCAATCCCTAGTAGAATTGCCCGGGCAAAATTAAGTATTTTTTTTAAATTACCAAGAAGCTTTTTTCACCCCTGGGATCTTGCCATCTAAAGCCATCTCACGGAAAGTTACACGAGAGATACCGAATTGACGCATATATCCTTTAGGACGGCCAGTCAATTTACAACGGTTGTGTAAACGTACCGGAGAAGCATTTTTAGGTAATTTATCTAATGCAACGTAATCGCCAGCAGCTTTTAATTCTGCACGTTTCGCCGCATATTTAGCTACCAATTTAGCGCGTTTTACTTCGCGTGCTTTTAATCCTTCCTTAGCCATTGTTATTAGTATTTTGATTTTTAAATGGTAAACCGAACTGTTTCAACAATTCTAAAGCTTCAACATCATTTTGAGCAGAAGTCACAAAAGTGATATCCATACCTTGGATCTTGTTGATTTTATCAATGTTGATCTCAGGGAAAATGATTTGTTCAGTGATACCTAAGTTATAGTTACCACGTCCGTCAAAACCTTTATCGTTGATACCGCGGAAGTCACGAATACGTGGAAGCGATACTGCTACCAAACGATCCAAGAATTCAAACATGTTGTTGTCACGTAAAGTAACACGTGCCCCTACAGGCATACCTTTACGTAATTTAAAGTTTGAAATATCTTTTTTCGATTTTGTAGCAACAGCTTGTTGACCTGTAATCAAAGTCAATTCAGCGATAGCGTTATCGATTAATTTTTTGTCAGCTGTTGCAGCTCCTACGCCTTGTGAAACAACGATTTTCTCAAGTTTAGGAACCTGCATAATACTTTTATACTGAAATTTTTCTTGAAGTGCTTTACGGATTTCCTCCGCATATTTCACTTTTAATCTTGGTACGTAAGTCATTATTTAATTTCCTCCCCTGATTTTTTAGCGTAACGAACTAATTTACCATCTGTATTTAACTTACGACCTACACGGGTAGTTTCACCTGTTTTAGGATCGATAACAGCTAAATTAGAGATGTGAATACCAGCTTCTTTCTCAATGATACCACCATTAGGATTAGCTGCACTTGGTTTAGTGTGTTTTTTTACGATGTTAGCGCCTTCAACGATAGCTCTATTTTTATCCACTAAAACAGTTAATACTTTTCCTTGAACACCTTTAGAGTTACCAGCGATAACTTTCACTAAATCACCTTTTTTAATTTTGATTTTGTGCGTAGTCGTTTTTGTTTTCTTGATTGCCATAATTATAAAACCTCCGGTGCTAGTGATACAATTTTCATGAACTGTTTCTCACGCAATTCTCTGGCAACAGGGCCGAAGATACGCGAGCCACGTGGCTCATCATTATTATTTAATAATACAGCGGCGTTGTCATCAAAACGGATATAAGAACCATCTTTACGACGGATTTCTTTTTTCGTTCTAACTACTACTGCTTTAGAAACGGAACCTTTTTTCACGTTTCCTGAAGGCATAGCGCTTTTCACTGTCACAACAATCTTATCTCCGATTGATGCATAACGCTTACGCGTACCGCCCAATACACGGATTACTAAAACTTCTTTAGCACCGCTATTGTCAGCTACATTAAGTCTTGATTCTTGTTGTACCATGTTATTTAGCTCTTTCTATAATTTCAACTAATCTCCAGTTTTTTGTTTTACTCAGCGGACGAGTTTCCATGATTAATACCGTATCGCCGATACCGCAGGTATTAGTTTCGTCATGAGCTTTGAATTTAGTAGTTTTTTTAACGAACTTACCGTAGATAGGGTGTTTTACTTTACGTTCAACAGTTACTACGATAGACTTGTCCATTTTGTTGCTAACTACTAAGCCGATTCTTGTTTTTCTTAAATTTCTTTCCATTTCGACTTAATTTTACGCCTCAGAGGCTGTTTCATTTTTAGCTGCAGCTTTGCGTGCACTGATCTCTGTACTAATACGGGCGATAGCTCTGCGTGCTGCTTTGATCACGTTAGGGTTCTCAATAGCTGAAACAGCATGTGCAAATTTCAATTTTGTAAGGGCCGTTTTCTCCTCGACTAGACGAGCTGCTAGGTCCTCATTAGATAATTCTAAAATTTCTGAATTTTTCATGTTTTTTCAGTTGTTATTTGGGTTATCATCCGTTTATATATAGCGTTAGGGGTAACGGCCCTAACGCTTAAATGATGACATTACCAAGATTTTTATGCTTCAACGTAGTCTCTACGAATCACAAACTTAGTTTGAACCGGAAGTTTTTGAGCTGCAAGGCGTAAAGCTTCTTTGGCAATTTCCAAAGGCACACCTTCTGCTTCAAATAACATACGGCCTGGGCGTACTACTGCTACCCAGTATTCTGGAGCACCCTTACCTTTACCCATACGTACCTCTGCAGGCTTTTTCGTAACAGGTTTGTCAGGGAAAATACGAATCCAAACTTGACCTTCACGTTTCATATAACGTGTAACCGCAATACGAGCTGCCTCGATTTGACGACTAGTGATCCATGCTTGCTCCATTGTTTTGATACCGAAAGAACCGAAAGCTAACTCCGCTCCACGAGAAGCGTTACCTTTCATGCGGCCTTTCTGCATCTTTCTGAACTTCGTTCTTTTTGGCTGTAACATGTTCGTATACTTTTTAAATCTGCTTCTTCAGCAGGTTTTTGTTGTAATCTAAATAAACTCTATTAATCTTTTTTCGGACCACGGTTATTTCCACCACGGTTGTTTCCACCACGGCTATTTCCACCGCGACCACCTTTGTTACGGTTGTCACGACGTTCGCCACCACCTTCGTGGTTGCCACGTGATTTTACACCAGATGCTTGACCAATGTTTGGAGATAGGTCACGTTTACCGTAAACCTCACCTTTACAGATCCAAACTTTGATACCGATTTTACCGTATGTAGTCAATGCTTCAGCTAAAGCGTAGTCGATATCAGCACGCAATGTGTGTAAAGGAGTTCTTCCTTCTTTGTATTGTTCAGTACGTGCCATTTCAGCACCACCTAAACGACCAGAACACATGATTTTGATACCTTCTGCACCCATACGCATTGTAGAAGCGATTGAAGTTTTCATTGCACGACGGAATGAAATACGCGCCTCTAATTGCTTAGCGACACCTTCAGCTACTAACTTAGCATCTAACTCAGGGCGTTTGATCTCGAAAATATTGATTTGAACATCCTTTTTAGTCAGTTTTTTCAACTCTTCTTTGATCTTGTCAACTTCTTGACCACCTTTTCCGATAACGATACCTGGACGAGCAGTGTGAATTGTAACAGTGATACGTTTTAAAGTTCTTTCGATAACAACTTTAGCTACACCACCTTTTGCAATACGAACAGAAAGATATTTTCTGATTTTTTCGTCTTCAACTAATTTATCGGAATAGTTTTTACCTCCGAACCAGTTAGAATCCCAACCTTTGATGATTCCTAATCTGCTACCTATTGGATTTGCTTTTTGTCCCATTTCTCAATAAATTAGTTTTGTTCAACGTTTAATTTGCTATCAACTACCAACGTAACGTGATTTGAACGTTTACGAACTCTGTATCCGCGACCTTGAGGAGCTGGACGCAATCTTTTCAATTGACGACCTCCACCTACTGATACTTCTTTTACAATAAGTTCGCTTTCTTCCACTGATTTACCTTCGTTTTTGGCTTCCCAGTTTTTGATTGCAGATAATAATAATTTTTCTACACGAGCAGCAGCTTCTTTACTAGAGTGTTTCAAAATGTATAATGCATTTTCAACACGCTGACCACGAATTAAGTCTACCACTAAACGCATCTTACGAGGCGAAGTTGGGCAGTTCAATAATTTGGCATCCGAAGCTCCACCTTGTTGAGCTTTCTCTTGCTCTTTGCGCTGTCTAATTAAGACAGACTTTTTAAGTTTTTTTGTTGCTTCCATTACCTATTATTTTTTCTTTTCTGCGTGGCCTCTGAATGTACGCGTAGGCGCGAATTCACCAAGCTTGTGACCTACCATATTTTCTGTTACATAAACAGGGATAAATTTATTCCCGTTGTGCACTGCGAAGGTATGGCCAACAAAATCAGGTGAAATCATTGATCTACGAGACCATGTTTTGATAACTGACTTTTTGTTAGTTTCATTCATAGAAAGAACTTTTCTCTCTAAGTTGTGATCGATATAAGGACCTTTTTTAATTGAACGAGCCATTATTTTTTCCTTCTCTCAATGATGTAACGATTCGATGTTTTCTTCTTGTAACGTGTTTTGAAGCCTTTAGCTAATACACCTGTACGTGAGCGTGGGTGACCTCCTGAAGTACGGCCTTCACCACCACCCATTGGGTGATCTACTGGGTTCATTGCAACACCACGAACTCTTGGACGACGACCTAACCAACGTTTGCGACCTGCTTTACCTAACACTTGGTTAGATCTTTCATGGTTCGATACTGAACCAATTGTAGCAACACAAGTCAATAAGATCATACGTGTTTCGCCTGAAGGCAATTTGATGATGGCATATTTACCATCACGAGCAGACAATTGAGCATAAGTACCAGCCGAACGAGCAATTGAACCACCTTGACCAGGATTTAATTCAATGTTGTGGATGATAGAACCCAATGGAATGTTTGCTAATGGTAATGTATTACCAACTTCTGGGGCAACTTTATCACCTGCTACTACAGTTTGACCAACTTTTAAACCAGCTGGAGCAATGATGTAGCGTTTTTCACCATCTACGTAGTGCAACAATGCAATACGAGCAGTACGGTTTGGATCGTACTCAATAGTAGCTACTTTTGCAGGGATATCTTTTTTATCGCGTTTGAAATCAATTAATCGGTATACTTTTTTATGTCCCCCACCGAGATAACGCATAGTCATTTTACCGGAGTTATTACGACCACCTGATTTCTTGTTGATTTTTACTACTAACGATTTTTCAGGAACGTTTGTAGTAACATCAGAATAATCTGCGCCTATTCTGAAACGAGTACCAGGGGTTACCGGTTTGAATCTTTTAACTGCCATCTTAAATTATATAGTACTGTAAAAGTCAATAGTTTCGCCATCTTTAATAGTAATGATAGCTTTTTTATACTTAGGAGCTCTACCAGATACGAAACCTGCTTTTGTGTAACGGCTTTTTGCTTTACCTGCTACAACCGCAGTGTTTACAGCAAGAACTGTAACACCGAACATAGCTTCAACAGCTGATTTAATCTGGATTTTGTTTGCTCTGTGATCTACTTTGAAAGCGTAACGGTTTAATTTTTCCGTTAACATAGAAGCTTTCTCAGTCAAGATAGGTTTTTTGATAATTTCCATATTACTTAGCTAATGCTTCCTCCAAAGTTTTAACAGAATCTGTAGTTAACAATAGTTTTGTTGCATTTAATACATCATATGTATTTAAATCAGAAGCAACAATAACTTTTGCTTTTTTCAAGTTTCTGCTTGATAAATAAACATTTTTATCATATGCTGGCAAAACCAATAAAGTTTTTTCGTCAGCAATGTTCAACGCGTTTACTAAAGCTACATAGTTTTTTGTTTTGCAAGAATCAAATTGAACTGCATCCAAAATAACTACGTTGTTATCTTGAGCCTTGTAAGACAACGCTGATTTACGTGCTACTTGTTTCAATTTTTTATTCAATTTGAACGAGTAATCACGAGGTTGAGGACCGAATACACGACCACCACCATTAAACAATGGAGATTTGATAGAACCCGCACGAGCACCACCAGTACCTTTTTGTTTGTGTAATTTACGAGTTGAACCCGCGATTTCATTACGTTGTTTAGATTTGTGAGTTCCTTGGCGTTGGTTCGCTAAGTATTGTTTCACGTCCAAATAGATCGCATGATCGTTAGGCTCTAACCCAAATACCGACTCAGGAAGTTGCACCTTGGCACCTGTTTCTTTACCTGATAAATTTAAAACTTTAACTTCCATCTCTACTATTTGTCTACGATTACATAAGAACCTTTAGCTCCTGGAATGGAACCACTAACAACGATAAGGTTTTGCTCAGCGTAAACTTTCAACACCTGTAAGTTTTGAACTTTAACTCTGTCACCACCTGTACGACCAGCCATGCGCATACCTTTAAATACGCGTGAAGGCCATGATGAAGCACCTAATGAACCTGGAGCACGTAATCTGTTGTGCTGACCGTGAGTCGCACCACCTACACCACCAAATCCATGACGTTTCATTACACCTTGGAAACCTTTACCTTTTGAAGTACCGACTACATCTACGAATTCGCCTTCCTCGAAAAGTGTAACGTCAACTACGTCACCAAGTTGTTTTGCATCTGGGAAAGTTTTAAACTCTACCAACTTACGCTTAGGCGTTGTGTTTGCTTTCGCAAAGTGCCCTTTCAAAGGAGCTGTCGTGTTTTTCTCCTTAGCTTCGTCGAAACCAAGTTGAATTGCCGAGTAGCCATCCTTTTCTTCCGTACGTATCTGCGTAACCACGCACGGCCCGGCCTGAATCACTGTACAAGGAATATTTTTCCCATCAGCGTTAAACAGGCTCGTCATTCCTACTTTTTTTCCAATAATACCTGACATGTTGTAAATTAATTAATTAAAAGTCCTTCGAAGCAGTAGGGCTTCGCTCAAGACACACTATTCCCATTAAGGGACTGCAAAGTTACAAACATTTTTATAACTGTCAAATAATTAGTGAATTATTTTTTTTATTTTCTACTTTACCCCATTATCAGTTTTTATTCGTCCAATTACACAGCTCTTCTTCCCGAGCATAACAGCCCGCACAAAAAATATAAAAAAACAATATTTCTATTTTCCTACTGCCACACAGCTGTCATTGATTCAGCTAATTTTGAAATGTCTTAACAAAGTAAGACGCTTAGTATAGACTAAAATTTAAATACTTTAATACGATAATCATGAAAACAGAAATCATTTCCAAGAACGAACTACTTGCACATTGGTTGGGCCACAGAAATTTAACAAGACAAGCAATCGAAAAATTCCCTGAAGAAGCACTTTTCAACTATAAAGTAGAGGGCATGCGGACATTTGCTGAAATGATCCAAGAGCTTTTGGGTATTGCTGTCCCAGGGCTGCAGGAAATTGTCAACAATAAAAGCGGCGAACTTAATGAGAAGTTTAGCTTTACCACCAAGGCTCAACTGCTACAAGCTTGGGACGAAGCCACTCCGCAGATCAGTGCATTATTCGACAAGATTCCAACAGAACGTTTCTCCGAAGAATTTAACCTGTTCGGACAATACAATTCACCGATCATCCACAGTATATTCTATTTCATCGATAATGAGATCCACCACCGTGGTCAAGGATTTGTCTATTTACGTTTGCTGGGTATCCAACCTCCATTTTTCTGGGAGCGGGATTAACTTGTTAGATGAGAGATATTAGATTTGATATGGGAGATTCTAGTATTACTAGTCGAAGACGCTCTATATAATATTGGAGACCTGCCACATTATTATCACTGACATCTTAAAATCTATATCATAATAGCGATACTTGTTCGGGTTTAATTCAGATACCGGACAAGTATTCTTTTTAGTAATCTCGCGACGGGGAACCCCAAGCCCCTAACCTCAGATTAAACTTGTTCGATTGCTGCCGCCAGCAATCGTTTTACGGTTCCTTTTAGCGATTCCGGCTCTATAATCTTCCCTTTATCAGCAAACATCAAGTACCAGCGGGCAAAGCCCCCCTCAACATGAATGCTTTCAAAGTGCATTTCAACATAAGTATCGGTAACCACTTCTTTTTGAAATCCAAAGTAATGGCGATCCCATTCCATATATCGCGCCATCTCCTTGTCTACCTGAACCACCACTTTGGTTGTTGGTATTTCGTGTTTCTTATTCAGAAAAAATGAAAGCTCAGGATGGTCTTTTCCAAAATCGTCGGCGAGTATCCGGATATTGCTGATCCGGTCCAGACGAAATTGCCTATAATCCTTTCGGAGTTTACAAAAAGCAAGAATATACCAAAACTTGCTTTCCACAAAAATACCGACTGCTTCGATTTCACGTTTTTCTGGAGTTTTATCAGACGGCTTGGAATAGTAGATTTCTACACATTTTTTTGCGGCTATGCTTTCTATAAGCGTATTGGTTCCATGCGTTAATTTTTCATTGAATTGATGACGTTCTCCCCGTACCAAAAAATTATCCCCGACCAGAGCAACATGCTCCTTTTCATTCCCTCTTAAAATAGCCTTCATTTTGAGCATGGCTGTCGTAAAATGGTGGGCGAGATTTTTGTCCGTATACTTTTCAACCAATTTCTCTGCAGCGACAAAACTCAAGGCCTCCTCTCGGCTAAATTGCAACGGTGGCATCTTATACCCCTCAACCAACGAGTAGCCATTTCCTGCTTCGCCATAAATAGGTATTCCAGCTTGCATCAGGGAGCGGATATCCCGATAGATTGTCCGCAGACTTACTTCATATTTTTCTGCCAGCGCAGCGGCTGTCACCACAGGCTTTGCTTGCAGATGCATATAAATAGCAAGGATACGGTCGAATCTTTTCTGAATGTCGGTCATAAGTGTAAAGGTACGAGTTATTCCATATTTTTGAAGGAAATGATATTGATTAAAACAGCATGACAAAACAAAAAATCACGACCCAAATACATGAATCGTGATTTTTTTATTACCAAAAGTCTTTAGGTATACGCCGCTTATTGTTTTGTCCCTTGGAAGAAGTATTCTATATCACTATTGGCTTCAGCCTCCGTAGAGATCTGGATATTCTTATCATCAAGTTTATAGGTAATTGAGCCCATAGGCCCCTGACCGGAAATATGGATATTGGAAATGTTTTGAACAGGGAATGTTTTTGCTGTAGCTCTACTGTAAGCCTCTCCTGTTTTCACCGTAGCTTTCACCTTGCCATCATCGACTTTAGAAACAGTGATAATCGCGTTAAAATATTCAGCATCACCGCCGATGACCATTTTCCCTTTAAACGTGCCTACAATGGCATCTATTTTTCCTGAGACTGTTGGCTCATCCTTATCTTTGCTACATCCGACAAAGATCATTGCAACCATTGCCACTAGGCAAAGGATCATTAGGTTTTTGTTTATTGTTTTCATCTTTTGCATATCTATATAAGCAAAAGTAGAAATACACTGTGCACAGGACAATACCACGAAATAGGGTAATTTACCCTCCTAATTTTAGGGTAGTTACTCGAAATGAATTAGAGCAAGTTTTCCTTAAATAGTATTGTCAACAGTTCTGCGGTATTTTTTACGGCAAATTTCTGAATTAGATTTTTCCGATAAGTATCCACTGTCAATGGGCTTAAGAATAGCTTTTCGGCAATTTGTGCACTTGTCTTTCCCTCTGCCAACAATTGTAACACTTGCTTCTCGCGCATTGTCAATGAGGGTAGTTGTCGGGTTGGGGAGGCCGCTATGATCCGTTGTGTTGCCCCACATAAGGCCATGTTACCTTGAGAAACTTTCTGAATACAAGTAATAATTTCCTCCGCATCGGCACTTTTCAAAATATATCCAGCTGCACCATTTGCAAGCATCTGTAGTATGCTATTGCGCGCCATATGATTACTAAAGCCAACGATGATAAGCTCAGGATGGTTCTTCTTGAGTTCACCACAGAGATCGATACCATTCGCATCGGGCAAAGCGATATCCAACAAGAGCAGATCTACCTGATCCTGTTTCAAAAAATCGGTCAGCGCCTGTCCCAGCGAAAACCCCAGTACGCGGTCGTAGGATAGATTTTCTTTTAAAAATGATTTGATCCCTTCGATGGCAATTGGATGATCGTCCAAGATAGCCAATGTTTTATTTTGCTCAGACATGTATTTCGATATTGACACTTGTTCCCACCCCAGGCTGCGACAAGATATTCATTTTTCCATTTAAATATTCAACTCTCATTTGTACATTTTTAAGTCCCATTCCCCCATTAGCTTCCACAACCGCCTCCACATCAAATCCTTCACCATTGTCGTCCACCCCGATCAAAAAGCCTTGCTCGTTTTGCAGGCATTGCACAATGATTTGATCGGCATTCCCATGTCGAATGGCATTGTTGATCAATTCCTGAATAATACGATAGATATTGACCTGCATATTCTCCGCAATAGCTTTGGAAAGGCAATTGCACTGCAACTCAATGGCAACAGCACCATGTTGCATCGAAGTACAGAGATCTTCAAGTGCAACCAATAACCCCGAGCGTGATAAGTTTTCGGGCATCATATTGTGTGCGATCAGCCTGACATCCGATATCATCTGATCCAGCTGAGATTTTATCCCAGCCAATACAGGCAGATTCCCTTCAGAAGAGATCTGAAGTCTCATCGCAGTCAAATGGCCACCAAGGCCATCATGTAAATCACGGGCAACCCGATGACGCTCCAGTTCCTCACCTTCCAATAGTGCTTTGGTCACCTGAAGCTCTTGCTGCTTTGCCAACAGTTCCATATCGCGCTGCGACCTCTTTCTATGCTGACGATATAAATAAACAGACAAACCGAGCAACAACAGCAATACCAAAGAAAATATACCCAATATATAATTATACAAACGCTGGTTTTTCTGTTGAAGTACAGTTTGCTTCTGTTCAAACTCCAATCTCATGATCTTCTCGTTCTTCTCGGCCGTTCTAAATTTGGTTTCAAGACCGGCTATTTCACTTTTATAAGCAGCTTGGGCCAAACTGTCTTTAATGGCAACATGTTTTCCCAGCCATTTATAAGCATTAGGGTAATCCTTTAATTTGGCATAGG
This sequence comes from Sphingobacterium sp. GVS05A, assembly GCF_019969845.1. Classification (GTDB taxonomy): domain Bacteria; phylum Bacteroidota; class Bacteroidia; order Sphingobacteriales; family Sphingobacteriaceae; genus Sphingobacterium. Next base: position 257,505 of record NZ_JAHXYR010000009.1, on the reverse strand, counting down.
TGTCAGACAAATCCTTGGCAAATTGCTGCATGTTACTTGTCATGTCATAAGGCATATCCCGCATGACAATCTTAAGCTCCTTCAATGCCAGTTCATATTTCTCCAAACTAAAATAGATATTAAACTTCTGATAATGCATCATGCCGATCTCATAAGGCATATTTAGCCGTTCCGCAATTTTCAGTGCTTTCTCGACAACCTCAAGGGCCTTCGTGAAATCATTTTTCGCACAATAATACATGCTGGCTGTCTCACCATAGTTTAGGTGAGCTACGGACTCCTTTAGCGTATCTAAAATTTGCTCTGATTTTAACAGATAGGACTTCGCTAAGTTAAGTTCGCGAGATTCAACATATTCCCGGGCCAGATTTAATAGCGATATTGCATGTCTCTCTTTTGACAGGGGATATTTCTCATAGAGTTCAAGCCCTTTTTTAAAATAATAGATCCCCTTTTCCTGATCGCCGATTTCCTTAAAAGCAAAGCCAATCGTTTGATAGGATTTTGCAGCTTGATTATAATCCCTCTGTTTGATTGCTGCGGGAATTATTTTATCAATCTGGATCCGTACCATTCCTTTCCGATCATCTTTATGATCGATGATCATGGCATAATTCCACCAGGCCTTCACCCAAAATTCATAAGCTTCCTTAGTCTTAAATTTTTCAAGCATCTCCGCAGCTTGTTTATAAAGCTGTAGACATTCATCAGTCTCACCTGCTGTCATAAAGATATGGGAGGCACTATAATATGTATACAGTGCTTTCAGGTAAGGCTTCGTTACGCATAATTTCTGTGCTGCACCCAAATAACTCGTCGCAGCGGCTGTATCCTTTCTGTCAAACATGAGTTTATTCGTCAGCAACAGCGCTGCTCTGGCTTTCACGCTATCGTTCTTAACGATATTGAATACAGTACGCAGACTGTCAATGGAACTGATAGATGCCCCGCCCTGCTGTAATGCAGAAGTGGATAAAAGCATAATGCACAGCAGCATCGTAAGAAAAACAAGTTTTTTCATCTATTGAGTTTATTGACAGATTGGTCAAATTCCACGACACAAAATGCAAAAAAAAGACAATATATTGTCGTTTTCTGACGATATTTTATACGCCTATCCCCATCCCTTGTTACATAAGATTTAGTAATATTCTTGAATCCGAAATCCGTCATATCAATTATAAGATGTAAACCAACAAATAAGATCAAGATAGCTTGGACCGACAAAGTCCCCTCAACTCCGTTAAGGTATACCAAAACTAAAGTATAAGACATTGTCTTCAATTAGGAGCCAACTAGGGATCTTACTTTCATTTAATAGGGACTTTATACGGATCTTATTCGGACTTCACCCGGACCTCATTCGGATAAAAGCGTATAATCTCCCTATTATATCCCTGTTTTATATCAGTTAATTTACAATAAGTATACTAGTTGAGGTAAGCCTTTCACCCACTTGCCTCTTAAAAGAGTCAAACCAATTATGAATGAATTTATGCCACGAGTAAATAGTGGAGCAAACAATAGTCGAAAAACAGTCAAACCAGTACCGAGATTGAAACAGCCCTTAAAAGACAGCTATTCGTTTAGGCTGAATTGATCCTAAATTCTATAAAAAACGCCTGCCTCAGCAAAATGAGACAGACGTTTTCAAAATATCTTGTTATTAATTATTCGTTTTCTATATCCAAAGAAGTACATCCCTGGGTATCAGACAAAACGACATTTTCAAAAGTATAGTATTGTCCTGAGCCAGAATAACCGCAACTCATCATATATCGCATAGACAGTCCATATGGGCAGCTTGCATAGATATAATGGCTTCCTCTCTGTAAATTAACAGTATATCCCCGTGTATTTGCCGGAACAGTAACATGTTGAGTTGAACCACCAGAAAAATTGGGGCTAAAAGTTAAATAAATAGGTGAACTAGTAAAATTCCAGACATAAAACTCAAAGGTATCGCTAAGGTTCGCTGTACTTTTACCTGCTACCTTTTTGTTGGAGAGATGAGTCGTTAAAGTTTTATTTGCTGCTTTCGAACCCTTAACAAGATTTGTGGTTCCATGATCTCGCGCTTGAACCAATAAGCTAACGCTTATCAATAGCATAAATGCTACTATAAAAGATTTTTTTAACATAATTTAAAATTGTTTATAAATAATTGAAGAAACGATAAGCTTTTTACAGCGTATCAAAAAATAAATCTCCGCTTTCAATACGCCATAGGCAACCTCCTTTCATGTTAGTTACTAACAGGATAAACCGAATCGATCGCTTATCCCAATGAAAATATATGTAATGGTCGTTCCAATTCTTCCAGGATTATTTTCTTATCCTGTTTGAATAGCAATATCAATGATCTTTTCCTTTCCCAAGGTTTTTAGTTTGTTTTCATTTTTATTGTGTTTGTTATTTCTTCCGCTCTTTGTAAACATCTGCTCCAATAATATCCGGAGTCAACGTATGATCTATAATCATTGTTTCACCATTCCATGCCTTTTTAGCTGTCCAACTTGCATCAGGGGCAGTCCATAGCGGATCGTTTGGCGGTAAGCCCAGAATAATAAAGGCTTCTGAGCATAAATATTCACTTCCTGTAGAAACATAGGTTTCGCCCACTTCCGGTTGATGACCCGCAAAACCAATATTTAACCAACCGGAGCTATTAAAAGTACCTGGCATTTCAATCTGTCTTTTTATTACTGTATAAAGCGCACATCGCACCTGAGCTGGTTCGATTCGTTTTTCTAATTCGTGCATATATGCAATTTTCGACAGCAGCTGAAAAGCACCGAAACGGTAACTCAATGAACGTCCTACTGGTGGATAAGTTCCTTCTGGAGAGATTAAACGTTCTTGTATGGTCGCGTATCTTCTGGCGCGATCTAGGAATATCGGATAGAGGTTTGCTATATCCAAATTAGCATTCTTCAGTTCCAGACTAGTTTCTAAAAGCATCGGATGTATCACAAAGCTATTGTAATAATCGTAATGAAAGTTAGGGCCGTCACCGTATATTCCATCGCCTTTATACCAGGAAACCATTAGGTCAATAGCCCTGTCCAACCGACTTTTATCGACAACTTTATCATATTTTAAGAAAAAGGCTTCGATTTCGGAGCTAAATAACACCCAGTTATTGCCATAGGCATTCATTTCGCGGGTCAGGTTAAATGCATTGATCACATTTTTCTTGGTCTGATCATCTAATTTACCCCAGAGTTGATTTGGAGACCTTAAGAGTGCTTGCGCTAAAAATGCAGCATCCACCAGCGCTTGACTTTGTGTTTTGGGATGCTTTCTAAAATTCATATAATCCGGATTATTGGGATCCGTTGCGTTTTTTATACAGGCAATGGATAAATCGATATATCTCTTTCTCAACTTACCTTCGGCTGTATTATCCGGTCCAAGTTCAAGCCAAGGTGCCATTCCTGCCATTAACCGACCGAATGCTTCCAAGTAAGTACAACCTGTCCGGTCCAGATTGTTACGCGATTCGATCGGCATTGTTTTAACTAATTCACCTTTGCTCAATGCCATTAATACAGGATCAGCAATTTTGGTAAGCGTTTTTACCAAATATGCCCGCTGCTGTAGACCATTATTTTCCTCTTTGTTTTGAGCAAATAATACCTGTGGCACTAATAATATGATAATGACTAATTTTTTATAGTTCATATTACTGGAATTAGTTATTTTAAAATGGAATTAGTTCCCCTCACCCGTTACCCATAGATAATGCCTCTATTGTTTGATCACTTTTTCGCCATTGAGCATTCGGTCATATCTGATCAATGCCTCTACGTAATAATAATCGGCATAAGTCAATGGCACATCTACCTCCGTTTTATGCGGAATAGAACCGACACTATGTTTCAATATGTAACCCCCAGCTTCTTTGTAGTCCGCTTTGTATGGTTTAGAGGAAAGTGACTTTAACATCTGCTCACCTTTGGAAATGTACAATTGACTTTCACTGCCCTTTGTATATTGTGCCAATTCTAACAATGCGGAAGCTGTAACCGCAGCAGTAGAAACATCACGTAGATCCTTTTGATTATAATACTTACTTTCCCTGGTCAATTTATTTTGATCCATATCCCAATACGGAATCAGATCCTTTGGAAGATTGGGATGATTAAGGTAAAACTTAGCGATATTCCGTGCTTGTTCCAGGTATTTCTTTTCACCTGTTTCGCGGTACATCATTGTATATCCATATAATCCCCAAGCTTGTCCCCTTGCCCATGCAGACTCATCGAATGCTCCTTGTGCAGTTTTTCTTGAGATTATACTTCCATTATCCGGATTATAATCTACCACGTGGTAAGAACTGTAGTCTTTTCGATAATGGTTGACCATTGTCGTATTTGCATGCCGTATGGCAATATCCCGAAATCTTTTGTCTCCTGTCATTTTGGACACTTCGGTCAAAAATTCCAGATTCATCATATTATCAATAATAACTGGATATGTCCACGGTTGCCCGTCCCAATTCTTACCGCCATCCCATGAGCGGATTGTTTTTGGAGCTTCATGAAAGCGTGTTGCCAATGAAGCAGCACCTGTACTTAACACGCCTTTATATGCTGTAGAATCACCTGTCAACCGTAATGCATTACCGAAACTACAATAAAGCATAAACCCAAGATCATGTGTTCCTTTATTATTTTTCTCCTTTTCTAAATGTTTTAGTTTTCGTTTTGCCTCATCCAACAACTTCTCATCTTTTGTATATTCATAAAGATAGAGCACAGTACCCGGATAAAATCCGGAACACCACCAGCTAGAGCCCCAATTGACATATTTCCCATCTTTAAAGGTGGTAGGAATATCCGACTCCTGGATGGACGAAGCTAGATAGTTAATCTGTTTATGTGCATCTTCAAGATTGGTTTTGACAAATTCTTTGTTCAGTCCTAATTTGGCTGTTGTTAAATTCTTCTGACTAGAACATGATATTGCTTGTACGCCAAGCCCAATCATTAAAGCTCCTGTAATATAGTGTTGTATCTTCATATTAGTATTGAGTATTGAGATATGAGTATCAAGATTTTACTTATACAAGTCTAAGACTTACCTAGTATCTCTATTTTTTTAATTTCTACCTTTTGCCTATTTAGTATTGAGACCTGCGTATTAAGTTTTTACTTAATAAGAGTCTAAGACCTACCTAGTATCTCTATTTTTTTAATTTCTACCTTTTGCCTATTTAGTATTGAGACCTGCGTATTAAGTTTTTACTTAATAAGAGTCTAAGACCTACCTAGTATCTCTATTTTTTTAATTTCTACCTTTTGCCTATTTAGTATTGAGACCTGCGTATTAAGTTTTTACTTAATAAGAGTCTAAGACCTACCTAGTATCTCTATTTTTTTAGTATTTAGATTATGAATAAAAGAACAAGGAATTAGTAACTGACGTAATAATCTTTCGGAAACTGTTCCGCATTCCAGCATTTCTGTGATGTCCATTTCTGTGGGACACATGTCCAGAACTCATCCGTAGCGGGTAATCCTAAGGGTAGGAACGACAACGATGCCACATACATTGATCCGGCGTTGGTATAATAGTCGGCCAAATTTGACTGCTGGTCTCCAACCACCCCCATACGCAGCCATCCTGACGGAGCGAAAGTTTTGTCAATATAGATATGTCTGAGTACTGCCGTCAGGGCTGCCCTCACTTGACCTTTTGAAATATCGTCCGGCAACTTATTTTCTAAGGCTACAGTTGCCAAAGGTTGAAACGCTGCATTCTTGTAGGTAGACGAACGTCCTACAACCACATAGTATCCTTCAGGCGATATCATCCGTTCTAAATGATGTGCATAACGCTGCATGCGTTTATAGGCACGTTCATACATTTCTTTGTATTTTCCACCAGCGGAGATATTATGACGAAGTGATTCGACCTGCATGCAATGGATCACATAGCCATTGTAATGGTCAAAGCTAAAACGAGCCCCATCACTATACCAACCATCACCAACATACCATTCCTGATCAAATTTATTGACCGCGTAGTCTATTTTCTCACGCGCACATTCCTCGCCAGCACTATATAGGAAAGTTTCTGTCATTGCAGCAAAAAGCAACCAGTTACTTTCATTAGGTTTAATCTTACGTAATAGTTTGAATTCTTCGACAACCCTTTTCTTTGTTACCTGATCCAATGGTTCCCAAAGTGCTTTGGGTGCTCTCAGGAACGCAAGGGCTAGATGTGCAGCATCTACTAGTGTCTGCGATGAGGGACCGCGCCATGTAAAATAGTCCGGAGATTTAGGATCTACACCATATTGAATACCCAATAAGGCTTGATCACGTAATTTCTTACGTAATTTCCCCTCTTCAGTGCTGTCATCAGCTAAAGCCAGCCAAGGTGCCATGCCTGCCAGCAATCGACCGAAAGCCTCGAGATAACCAACTCCCGGATCTCTACTGTCAAAAGTAGGACTGACCTCCATCGGCATCTTTTTGCGCCATTGCTGTTTACTGATATTATCCAATATAGGTGTGGCCATCTTGCTTAGTATTGAAACCCAATAAGCACGGTCATTCCCAGCATAACTTATACTTTCATCGGATAAAACACTTGCCTTCGCCCCCATTGGCAACGAGGCCGTCAATGCACCAACGCCAGCACCGCCTAACAATTTTAATACAGATCTTCTCTTCATCGATAATGGTTTATAAGTAAATGTGCACGCTACAAGCGCACATAAAACACTAAAAATCTTTATTTTAATATAGAAAAACAAGCTAAAAAGAATCAATCGCCCGTGCAATCGTTTGCCAGAGCGATTGATCCATAACTTTGTTACATCTTAATTACTATTTCCATACCGGATTCTGCACCAGATTCGGATTTAAGGACAATTCTGAGATAGGAAGCGGCCAGAGATAATCACGAGCGGGATCAAATTTCCGAGTTGCTGCTGTCTGTGCAATCACATAACCTTCAGGTGTAAGATTCACAACAGGCTGTTCTGCATATTCGCCTTTGAAAAATTGAATACCTAGTGTAGGCAACGGTAATACCTTTTCTGCAATTTTCCACCGGATAATATCCCAATAACGGTGTTCACCTTCTATTGCAAATTCTACTCTACGCTCTCTTCGAATTTCCTCCAACATATTCATCTGATGGTCTGTCGCAAAAGCATTCGTCAATTTGGGCATGCCTGCGCGCGCGCGAACTATATTTAAAGATTTATCCAGGTCAGTATCTGAAATTTTTCCATCCAGTTCATAGACTGCTTCTGCATAAGACAACAATACTTCAGGATATCGAATAATTTTATGCTCATTGAAACTCGCTTGGTTCACCCAATCTGTATCATTAAAATATTTAAAGGTTTTATATCCCGTTTGTGTAAATGAAAACATAGGCTGGTATTTGGAACCATTGATATAGGCATCTCCTGTCTTAAAAACAGTCATTGCCAGACGAGGATCTCTATTTTCAAACTCCGTTAATGTGCTTACACTTGGTTTATAATAAGGTGATCTATTCGCACCCTCTCTAGGTAAACCATCAATATACAAGTAAGCGTCCACTAAATAACGTGTAGGTGTAATCGCCCCTTGCTCTATATTCCGGCTATAATTATGTGTCGAGATTCTATCCGTCATATCTTTCCCATATAAACGGGGTAATATGACTTCCTTATTTGCATAACCGTTTCCTTCTTTTTGAAAAAGATAATAATAACTCTTTTCTGGGTTAGCTCCATAAGTAAAAAGCTTAAAATAACCTGTTGAAATAATATCATTGGCCGTATTTTTCGCTAATGTCAGGTGTTTTTTAGCATCTCCAAATTGATGATACTTTTCAAAAGTTCCTTCAAAAAGTGCAAGTCTAACCTTAAGCGCCTGTGCAACACTTTTATTGATTCGGCCGTAATCGGTGGATTTTGTCGCACTGGCCTCAGGTAAATTTTGGATCGCATAATCCAGGTCACTATAAATCAGATTGACAACTTCATCACGTGTTCCTCTTGGCGCTTGAAGCAATTCATCCCCAAGGTCCATGGTACGGGTTATGATCGGCATTCCTCCAAATCTCTTGAGCAATTCGCCATAAGCATAAGCTCTAAAAAATCGTGCTTCAGCGCTATATTTCGTTATAACAACTGCGTCTAGCGACATCTTTTCTGCCTTTTCCAAGACAGTATTTACTGCGCGGATTAGCTGATAATTACTTGTATAATCTCCGCTACCATTAGGCACCAAGCGGGATCCATCGCTGATCGAATTGTTACCTGTAGAACGAGAATCATCAGTCCAATTTGCGGCGCTATTTTCGCCTATTCCTGGCAAGAAGGTATAAAGATAATTTACCCCCATCAGCAAGTGCTGTTCGGTTTTCCAAAAAGACGCATCCGTCACCCTAGTCTCATCTATCTTATTATCTAAATCCTTCATACATGATGAAAATAGGATATTGGCCGACGCGATTAGGACTCCCAATTTTGCAACTCTCTTTATAATGGTTTTTGATTTATTTATTTCGATTTTCATAATTTCCCAGGTTTTAAAACGTAACATTTACCCCTAATGTGAATGAACGGAAAAATGGATATCCGAATGCCTGTCCATTTGGCGTTTCAGGATCATAATAAGGGTTCCATGATTTTTTAAATTCAAATAGATCTTCGCCGGAGAAAAAGACTCTTAAACGTTCTATTTTCGCTCTTGTCGTCAATTCCTTTGGTAAGGTATAGCCCAATTGGATATTTTTCATGCGTGCATAGGCACCATTGACTACCCATTTATCGGAAATCCTTGTATTACTTCCCCCACCCATAACTGGTCTTGGGAACATTGCATTTGGATTTTCTGGCGTCCAGTAATCTTTATGGATGGCCCAGGCCTGCCGCCAGCTTTCAACATAAGGAAGGGTCAAAACGGAAGGTAGTAAAAACTCTCTTTTCCCAACACCTTGAATAAATGCACTAAAATCAAATCCTTTATAATTAAAACCTAGATTCAATCCGAAAGAATATCTTGGATTTTGAGTACCGAGGTATACTAAATCACCTGGATCTTCTAAGTTACCTTTGCCAGAGGAAATAATTCCATCACCATTTACATCAACATAGCGAATATCTCCAGGCCCCAAATTAGGGTTTTGATGATTTACCTGGTTATTTTTTATCTCATCAGCATTTTGGAAGTAACCATCCGTACGGTATCCAAAAATTGAGTTTTTAGAATATCCTTCTAAAAGGGAAGCGACACCATTACTTACATTGGTTCTATTTAAAAATTTAACAACTTTATTGTTATTATCAGATAAGTTAGCACCAATAGAATAATTGAAATCCTCCCCTATCTTATCACGCCAATTTAAGCTCAGTTCCCAGCCCCAAGAATCAAAATCGCCAATATTAGTACTCGGGCTTCCAATACCAAATACACCTGGTTGAATGACTACCCCATAAGTTCCTCTTGTTTGTCTCCAAAAATAGGAGAATGATCCATCGAGTTTTCTATTGAACATCGCAAAATCCAATCCTACATCAGTATTTGTCACTTTTTCCCATTTTCTTAAAGGTGACGCGGCGGCGTTAATCCAATAATAGGTATTACGGACATTATTAAATGGATATGCATCGCCCTTAGATAATAGATTTGTATAGTCATAATTGCTTGCGCGAGGATTATCACTATTGGGGTCATTGGCTTGTTTACCCCAGGCAGCTCTCAATTTTAATTCATTGAATATTTTAGAAGCAGCCCCAAACCAAGATTCATTATTTATCCGCCATCCTGCAGAGATACCAGGTAAAGTGATCCAGCGGTTAGCTGGAGATAAACGAGAACTTCCCTCTCTATTTAAGGTTCCCTGGATAATATATTTTTGATCAAAAACATATTGCGCGGTACCAAAGAAAGAAATCAATGTATTGGTTTGTATATTATCGCCAACAGTGGTGTTATTTTTATCCCCAAACTGACTTAAAGCCAAGACGTCATCCGTTGGAAGATTAGAAGCCGACGCGCCAATATAATCGTAGCGATAATCGTCATAACGGTAGCCTCCACGTGCTAATACTTCATGTTTTTCATTAAAAGTGCGATTATACTCACCTACTGCTTGCCAATTGTTCGTTAATGTCTGAGAACGTCCTTTCATTATTGAATTAAGATTAATTCCCCCTGCCCATCCTGTTCGTCCATTTACATTATACATTGGGACTGGTATTCTAGTATTATTATCATTTTCGACTACTATCCTTGGACTATATAAAACGCGTAGTTTTAAACCTTCTGTAAAAACATCCTTTGCCCCCAATTCAAAACTACCGCCAATTTCTTGAATGACATTATTGTTACGTCCACCATCCTTTAATAACCCAACAGTTTCGCCAGCAGCACTTCCAGCAGCATATTTTGTATCACCACTTTCGGGAAGATATATCGGACTTAGGCTCCGCGATGAAACAATATTATAGATCAATCCATAATCATTACTGGCTCCCAAAACGCTTGTATTTCTCTCCGATCTACTGTATAATATTTTAGAGTCCAAGCTAAATATCTTGGAAAGTTCTCTATGATAATTAAACCGTCCATTCAAACGTTTATAGTCATCTGGGCCAAATCTAAAAATTCCTTTATCCATGATATAGCCTAAAGAAAACAAGTAATTATCCTTTTCTGTACTTCCTGAAATAGATAGATTTTGATTTAAACGGGTTGATTTATCTTTGAGTAAAATCTCTGGATAATTATAATTGCCAAAATATTGATATGCAGTGGGGTTAGTTGGGTTAATTCTATAATATTGATTGGGATCCTTCATCAAGGCAATTAATTCAGCTGACCAATCTGGAGATTGACCGGCATTAATACGAGCTAGGTTCTGCATCTCAGCCTCCTCCCAGCTATTAATCCGCTCTGGAAAAAGTCCCATCTTTTTTGCCGTCCACATCCCTTGATAGTTTACCTTCAATTTTCCCTGACCAGATTTTGTCGTCACAAGAACAACACCGGCTGCTCCCCTAGAGCCATATATAGCAGTTGCCGAGGCATCTTTCAGAATAGATATACTTGCAATATCGTCCGGATTGGTGTAGGTTAAACTACCGGGAACGCCATCAATAAGTACCAATGGATTAGATGACCCCGTAGATAGATCCCCACGAATATTAACCGAAAAGCCCTCGGCGCCCGGCTGTCCACCAGAGCGAGTCACAACTAAGCCGGGTGCAGCTCCCTGCATTGCAGACATGACATTGGATATTGGGCGGGAATCCAGAACTTTTTGATCTATTGTAGATACCGAACTCGTCAAATTTGCTTTTTTCTGTGTTCCATATCCTACAACAACGACTTCATCAATTGCCGAACTTGCCCCCTCCAGCGTGACGTTAACTATTTTGCGATTGTTTAGTGCTATCTCTTGGTTTTGATAACCAACATAAGAAATTACTAGCGTTGCGTTAGGGTTTACAGATAAGGAATAGGTTCCTGATCCATTTGTAGAAGTTGAGACTGTTCCGCCCTTCTCACGAATTGTTACACCTGATAGCGGTGTTCCTTGACTGTCTTTGATTTGGCCTGTTACATTTACTTTCTGCTGGGCATGAACTGCACCTACAGAAAATAGCGTCATAGCGGACAATCCAATTGCGTAAAACTTAGCCATACTTTAGGAAATTGGTTTTATAATTAAAAATGGTTACTTAACTATGTCAAAATTGAGCAAGAACGACGATTTAGTAGGGTGATTTTTATAAATATTAAGGGGTAAAATCTTAAATTTGATGCTGTAACCTCTATTTATCTATGAAATTCCCAGTACAACAGATTCGAAGCATTGCCATCACTTTATTGCTCCTCTGCTCAAGTATCATTTGTTGTGCCCAGCACTTTAGTTTCGAAACTCTGACACAGGATAACATCCTGGACAAACAGGCGGTACTGACAATCGCGCAGGATCGACAAGGTAAATTATGGTTTGGTGGGGGAAACAACCTATTTATTTATGATTCCAGAAATGTGACCAATGTTTTAGTCACGGACTCGATTTTCAAAAATGTAGATTACATCAATAAGATTAATATCAATGCCCGCAATGATATTTTTATTGCAACCGCAACGAAACTCTTCATTTTTAATATAGACAAAAGAAAACCTGTCTATCAACAAGACAAGTCATTTGAACTTCCTTTAGTTATTCATGATATTTACGTTCATGGCAATAACACCATCCTCTGTTCCGCTCGCGGGCTATATCTTGCCGTCCCTTTAGGAAATTCCTATACCATAAAATCGATCCTGACCCGCAATCATGTCCAAGCTATTGTTCCTGTTAATTCGACAACATATGCAGTTGCCAGCGATAGTGGTATTGAATTTTGCACGTTAAAAGAGAATAAGATAACGTCCATCGAACGTATCTCATTACCGCTAAAAGATCAGGGTATCGTCAGCACTTTTTATTATCAAAATGGCACATTATGGATTGGGACAAAACTTCAGGGATTATTTCAATATCGACTATCGGATAAGCATTGGCAGCACATTCATGAAGGGAACAGCAACCTTCTAAGTAATAACATCCGAAAAATCAATAAAGGCCCAAATAATACATTATTGCTGGGCACACTAAAAGGGCTTTCTGTCTTTACCGGTAGTACACCTTTTATTAATTACAAGCACAATACTTTGGTTCCGCATTCACTAAGCCAAAATTCCATTTATGATATATTTGTCGACGATCAACAAATTATTTGGTTAGGCACTTATTTTGGCGGCATCAATGCCATTTATCCGAATATGATTCCCTTACATGTTTATTCGAGTCGTGAGTTGCCTCAAAACAGGCTAAATAGCGATATTATTGGCAGTTTTGCAGAATCCCCAGATGCTTATTGGATCGGAACGGAGGAGGAGGGAATAAATCTTTTGGATAAAAAGACGGGAACGATGCAACCTTTTCCCAAACTATCGCGATCTAATCTGATCAAGGACTTGTCAATACGTAACAATGTCCTCTATGCGGCACAGCATGGTGGCGGTTATTCGATCATTGACTTAAAAACTAAAACTGCACGCCATGTCCTCTTGGACAAAAATCCGCTACATTTAAAAAATAATATCTATAGCATCTATGCCGGAGTAGACAATTATCTGTACCTGGGTACAAATGCTGGTTTATATATTGCACCTCCGGAGAAACCGCCATATCCGGTCAAAGGACTTCCTACCACATTGGCGGATATCCAAGCCGATAATAAAAATTGTGTTTATTTTTTATTAGGTGGGCGGCTTTACAAGCAAGATCCCACGACAAAAGTTATTCAACTATTTACGGACCCAAAATTATCCATTCAAGGGTTTTATGTCCATCCTGATGGTGATATCTGGTTTACAACTGCAACCGAATTGTATCATTTGGGCGATATCAAGCCTCTAGCCCGTTTTCATAATAACAACTTAGGCTGGCCTGTCATTATCGACAAACATTTCTGGATCAGCAGCAAAAATGGACTGATTTTCTTCGATCCGACAACAAAGTATAATACTATACTTAATCAGTACGATGGTCTCCCTGTTAAAAATATGCAAGGGGCAAAGGTCTATAGCAGCGAAGCCGGATTTTTATTCGTGACTACATTGAATGGTTTAGTTTCGATCGACACGCGAAAAATCACTTTCAATCAGAAAAAACCGAATGTGCTTTTTAGAAATATATTCCTTGAAGATACACCCTTAAACTATGGTCGCATCCAGCAAGGTGATCAGCCCAATAACTATACGTTGCAATTACGTTATGACGAGAATTTTATCACGGTCAATTTTTCGAGTTCCAATTTTATCAAACCACAGAAAAATAGATATCGTTATAAACTAGAAGGTTTTGATAAGGATTGGATAGAAACCGGTACGCCAAGTGTCAGATATACCAATATTCCCGAAGGAAGGCATACACTCAGTGTATATGCCAGCAATAACGATGGTATCTGGAGCAGTACCCCTCTACAAATAAACATGGATATAAAGCCTCCGCTCTGGAGAACTTGGTGGGCTTACCTCTTATACGCCGGATTATTTACCCTCGGTGTACACTTTGTTATCAGGTTTGTCGTAGAACGCCAGATGCTGATCAATTCTGAAAGAGAACAGGAGAAGAAAATCAAATTCTTTACACAAATTTCACATGAGATTCGTACCCCGCTGACCTTGATCATGTCACCTCTGGATGAAATCATCACCGAAACGGCCAACTTATCGGCCACGCAATCTAAGATAAAACGGATTAAAAAGAATGCAGCTAAATTATTGGGGGTTGTTAACGAGCTACTTGATTTCAAAAAATTTGATGACAAGCACTTCATCTTGAAACAGAGCGATATCCCTTTCAGGGAATATATTGAAGATACATTCTACCTCCTCAATGATCTTGCTCAGAATAAACATATCAATTATTATATCCGACAATTGGATGCCGTAGGGTTACAATCCATAGACGCTGTTCAATTTGACAAGGTCATGTTCAATCTATTGTCAAACGCCATTAAGTATACACCCGAGAATGGCACAGTTTATCTTGAACTCCTTGAGAGCGAAGACAACATCATTATCAACATCGTTGACAACGGGATTGGCATCGCAACGGACAATCAATTCAAGATCTTTGAAGAATATTATCGGGAGGAACAAGCAAATGACAGTATAGGTACTGGTATCGGACTAGCCTTAACCAAGCAAATTGTCCTACAGCATCAGGGAGAGATCCGTTGTTTTACCATGAAAGATGATAAAGGAGAGTGGACAGTGTTCAACCTACGTTTGCCAAAGCTATCGAAAGTCCGCATGTCCTCTCCTACAGACTCCCCGATGACCATAATAGATGAATCAAATTCAACAATTCCGACCATATTGGGCAGATCTTTGCAACAGACCATTCTCATTGTCGAAGACAATAGAGAGCTATTGGATACCATTGTTCATTTGTTTCAGGATAGCTATACCGTCATCACGGCTGTCAATGGAGAAGATGCCTTATCGAAAGCGCAAGAGTATATTCCCGACTTGATCTTATCTGATCTGATGATGCCTTATATGAATGGAACCCAGTTGTGCCAGGCAGTAAAAACAAATATCGCAACCAGTCATATTCCTGTTATCCTGTTGACTGCAGTGACAGACAATGAATCACAAACACAAGCCCTACAATACGGAGCAAACATCTATCTAACAAAACCTTTTGACAATAGGCTGTTGTTTCTATCTGTCCAGAATCTCATAGCAATCAGTCATAAAAAGAGCAAGGAATTTCAGGTCAAAAAAACAGATTTCGACAATGAACTGGATGCTCAATTTATTGCCACATTAGATCAACTGATCGAAGATAATATGCAGTCGGATGACTTTGATGTTAATTTTATCTCCCGAAAGATGGGAATGAGCACACCTATTATTTACCGAAAGCTCCGGGCGATATCCAACCTTTCAATCAATAATTATGTGAAAATGTACCGGCTTAACAGAGCGAAGGAGTTGCTAAAATCTTCGATGAATGTCAGTGAAGTCGCCTATGCAGTCGGATTTTCTGAAAGAAAGTACTTTAGCAGGGAGTTCAAGAAACAATTTGGGTATAATCCGTCAGAGCAAGTAGCGGATTCCTACGAAGATGATTAAAAAACAAAAGGGATTAAATATTTGAAAAGAGACTGTAGTAGGATACGAATAAATTTAAAAGTAACAAAGGCGCCTAAATGGGCGCCTTTGTTATCTTTACCTTGGTATCTTTACGCTATTTACTTCGCGATTTCTTTAATCATTGGTTCGCCATCCAAGAGCCTTTTATAGCGCACTAATGCCTCTACATAATAGTAGTCAGCATATGTCAGTGGTACATCAATCTCCGAATTTAGAGGAAGCGCCCCCACACTATGTTGAAGAATATAGCCTCCATTTTGGCCATAAGTAGCCAAATAAGGTGCTTGAGATAGATTTTTGATCATTGTCTCCGCTTTATCGAAGTAAAGTGCAGATTCGCTACCCTTAGTGTATTTCGAAAGCTCTAATAGCGCCGAAGCATACAAAGCAGCGGCAGAGACGTCTCTTAAGTCTTTATTCGGGTACATCTTATCAGATGCAGCGATCTTATCCTTATCAAAATCCCAGTACGGAATTAGATCGGAGGGTAGATCTGGATTGTCAAGAATGTATTTCGCTATCAGCTGTGCCTGCTTTAAAAACTCCTTTTTCTTTGTTTCACGGTACATCATTGTATAACCGTATAAAGCCCACCCCTGTCCCCGTGACCAGGCAGACTCATCAAATGCACCTTGATGTGTCTTTTTGGATCGTACTTTACCTGTATTCTTATCATAATCGATCACGTGGTAAGAACTATAATCTTTCCGAAAATGGTTTTTTAATGTTGTTTCAGCATGTGCGACCGCAATATCATAATACTTTTTATCTCCTGTTATTTTAGAAACCTGTGTCAAAAACTCCAAGTTCATCATATTGTCTATAATGACGGGATAATCCCAGGACCCGTGATCCCATGAACGGATAGTTTTTGTCTTCGGACTATAACGCGACGCTAATGAATTTGCTCCTGTTGTCAAAACTGGTTCATATTGCTGCGTCTTTCCGGTCAATCGAAGGGCATTTCCAAAACTACAGAACAACATAAAGCCCAAGTCATGCGTACCTTTGTTATTCTTCTCTCTTTCCAAGTGGGTTAATTTATTCTCAGCTTTCTTTAATAGATCCGGATCTTTGGTTCCTTCATATAAATAAAATAAAGTCCCAGGATAGAATCCCGAACACCACCAGCTCGATGACGAAAAAACCTCTTTACCATTTTCAAATGTTTTCGGAAACTTATCCGCTGGCGTTTCCTTATCCAAAACTTTAATCTGCTTGGCAGCTGCATCAAGTTGCTGTTGTACAAACTCTTTCGACAGTTTCAATTTCACAGTTTGTCCATGGACCAAAGTACCTGTCCCCAGAGCAGCCCATAAAATCATAAAAATTTGCTTTCTAAATCTCATTATTTATATTCCCTTTCTATACGTTGTTTATTTTGCTTGCTTTTATTTATTTACTTTCACGGATAGTGACTATAGCTCCCTTATTGAGTTCTAATCGGATTAAACCATCCTCCTGCTTCGTATACTTACCCTTTCCTTTTATTTTAAAGATTGGGTTAGGCATATCGAGCTTTAGTTTTAATGTTCCACCGTATTGGCTTTTAACTTCAACAGCTATTGTATTCCCATTTTTACGTTGCGCAGAAATCAAATTGCCCCCATCCGCTAAAAAATTGTTAAAGGAGACATCCTTCCATTTGCTCGGAACAGCTGGGAATACGCGCAATATCCCATTCCAATATTGCAGACATAGCTCCTGTATACTTGCCATGGCGGCCAACGGCGTTTCGATCACAGGACCACTTTCTGCATAGAGGGTATTCGCTTTTACATATTTGTTCAATAAAACATCCAACGAGGCTAAAGCTGCATCGCCGCGTCCTATCATGGCATACATCGAAGCCGCCCCTGAAAAGGAATACCCTTGAAGCCATTGCTTTTTACTCTGCCAATGTGCAATAGATTTTTCGATCAGCTCTCTATTTTCCTTTTGATCCCAGTTTACATCATAAAAAGGATAAATCATCATCAGATGCGAATAGTGTCGATGTGACTCGTCATAGGGTACATCTTTGGCAATCATAAAACCATCAGTGTTTTGTGGGTATTCAACCAAATGTGCCAGCACATCCTTCCACACCTTATGAAGTGGATCGTTGCCTCCACGTTCGTCATCTAGTTCCAGTAAAGCCTTTAAGCCCCACTTTAGGATTGATAGGTCGTAGTTTGTATTATAAGCAAATCCTTTTGAATATTCAGGGGAATAGGTTTTAACAGCGATAGCATATTTCCCATTTTGATCTTTCTCCAGCAAATGCAAATGGTAGTTGATTGCTTCCTTCAAAAGTAGAAATAGACGATCATACACATCTCGCGACAGTGTTGCCCGATAATACTGATAGTAGCTGTGCAGCAGCCATACAAGGTTACCAAGTTCTTTATCACCATCAGAAGCTTTTTCAAGGGAGACACCTTTTTGCAATAATACTGGACTCCATAAATCCGATGCAGAAGAACGACCTACGGCTATACTATTGTAACGATAGGGCTCTGGAACATTAAGACGCAGATTATCCTTATTTTTGTCAATCATTTGAATCAAGGAATTAGCGATATCCAGGTGATTTGCTTTAAAAGTCGGCGAATATGCGAGCTGTATATTTAGATTGAGCCAATAAGCTGGCCAGGGAGTGGGACTCGTCCACGGTCCTTGCAGATCCATAGCTGGCTTGTCCGATCTGGTTGCGCTTGCCAGCTTGTATAATTGCATATCGTAGAAACTTTGATAAGTTGAATCAGGCAGTTCGAGTGTAGATGCCTTAAAATAGCTTGTCCACCATTGACGATGTTGTGTCAGCCCCTTCGCTATTTTCCTATTGTCGATTTTTTTGAGATAATCCAGAGTTTCTTTTGTAAAATCCTTTCCTTCTTGGCTGTAGCCAACTGTGATAACATAAGTGTCAAGATCTTTGGATGATCGAAGTAAATAAGCTGTGGTATATCCCCCACCCGCTGTTAATGCTTGTTCATAATATTTTATGTGACCTTGTTGTCCATTCTTTCCAGCAGGATTGGCAAGGTATATCTTTGGTTTTTGGGTATAGGAAAATTTCATTCGCGGACTGATTGCCGAATCGGCCACCCAATTGAGCGAGTACTTTCCCGTAAAATCTTTTTTTAACACCTCTAATAAGATAATGTTATCGTTGGAAAGTGTCGTCGTTTTCACTTTGATCTGTCCCTGATCTGTCGAGACAGTCGCAACAGCATAAGCCTCCTTTAGATAGATATCACCCTTGCTTTGGGCTATTGCACTCCCCAGGTCCAGATTAAAGTACCCCAATGGCAGACGGGCCTTATCGAACAACTTCTCATCCGAATTTGCACGGTGGTCATATACATCGGTTCGGCCGATGTCAATACGCACCGATTTGTTACCCGATAGGTAGGTCATCGTTCCTAATAGACCATTCCCTGTAAACACACCCTCATATATCGTATTTCCGAGTGGCGCAACTTTAAATTGCCCAAATCCCATTATGGGTAGGATTGTCGCAAAAATAATTATGAATAGTGTTTTTGGTCTCATCATATCAGTTTCCTTCTGTTGAAGGCTCCATAAAGATGCTTGATTATCCAAGCATAATCAAGCTTGTTTTACGAAAACGATTGAGTGGCTTCACGAGTTTCCGGTATCATATCATCTGATTTTTATGTGAGTACCAACTGGATGAATACAAACCAAGGCTGCTATTCAGGTATTAATAGGATCAATAAATCGTTCTGTCCTTTCAAAATGCCACATACTGCGGTTCTATTATCACAAGGTGATTAGATTGTGTTCTAGAAAATTTGTGCGCTTTAATAAGAAATTCGAATAGTATAGTTCATGTAACAATTCTGTAACTAAATATAAGCTTTGTACAATAGAATCGAACCTTAAATATGAAAGAAATGAATTTAGAGCTATCCTTTTATTATTTTTTCATAAAACAAGAAGAAACAATACATAAAATTTTAGTTATCAGTTTATATTTATCAGTTTTTTATCTATTTTTAGGTTCAATATCCAATTGCAGTTAATTTTAACAGCCTAAAATGGATCAATTATAAAACAACTAATCCAACCAACATGAAAGAACAGAATTCATCAAGGCGTGATTTCATTAAAAAATCAGTGGTAGGTGCTGCAGCATTTTCTATTGTACCACGCTTTGTACTTGGAGGCCAAGGCTATCTTGCTCCGAGTGATCATCTAACCAAAGGAGTAATTGGCGTCGGAAATATGGGCCGTGGACACTTCGGCTATGCCGGAACAAAAACAGTTGCCATTTGTGACGTTGACAAAAGCCATCTTGCAGCTGCACAAAGTGACTTGGGTGGCGGCATAAAAGAATACCATGATTTTAGAGAATTAATCAAATCTCCAGAGGTAGATATTGTCCACATTGCTACTCCGCCGCACTGGCATGGCCTTATGTCTATAGAGGCTGCTAAAGCAGGAAAAGATATCTGGTGTGAAAAGCCAATGACGCGTACCATTGGTGAAGGTAAGAAAGTGAAAGAAGCCATTGCACAACACGGAAATATGTTCCGTCTGAACACCTGGTTTCGCTTCAAAGATGATTTTTATGGAATGAATGTTCCTGTTAGTAAAATCAAAAAACTGGTAGATACAGGCATGTTGGGTTGGCCATTAAAAGTAACAATAAGTAAACATACAGGATTTGACTGGAAATTCTATTGGGTAGGAAAAGAGAACCTACCAGAAGAACAAGTGCCAGCCGAACTAGACTACGAATTTTGGTTGGGTCCAGCGCCATATAAACCTTACAATAAACATCGCGTACACACGACTTTTAGAGGGTATTGGGATTATGATGGTGGTGGATTAGGTGATATGGGCCAGCATTATATGGATCCAGTGCAATATTTCTTAGGTAAGGACAATGAAAGCCCTGTGAGTGTAGATGTGGACGCACCACAGCAACACCCAGATGCCGTTGGTACCTGGAGACGCATTACTTTCACTTATGCTGATGGTTGTCAGATCATTTTAGATGGCGAGGCCAAAGATGAAAAAGCGGCTTATATTGAAGGACCTAAAGGTAAATTATATAAAGGATTTGCATCCGATATTCCTGATCTGGAAAGAAAACTGGCGCAATACCCTGAGCCTGCTCCGCAAATCACTGATTTTTTGGAATCCGTACGGACACGCGAAAAATTTGCCCTCAATGAAATAAACGGACACCGCTCCTGTACATTGGTTAATATGGGATTAGCAGCACTGCGCCTCAACCGCTCATTAAAATACGATTCTCAAAATGAGCAATTTATTGATGATGATGCTGCAAATCGTTTAATTCACCAACCAATGAGGGGTCCTTGGTCTATCTAACAATTATAATACGATGAAATATCATGAACCAAAAAAGACATCAGAACACTGGATGGATAGCAGTAATCATGGTAGCTTCATGCCGATAAAAGATAAATAATCTCAATGAAAAAGATATTTAATTCGCTGGCTGTATTGCTTCTCATCTCGAGCGCCTCATATGCCCAGCAACCGCAAAATAGAACCACAGCTACCAAAATAGCTGATGTGCTGGCTCAGCAACCCGCAGAGGAAAAAGAAAAGTTCCTGCTCGCCATGCATGAGCTGGAAGGATTTTCTTCCGAAGACATCGTTGCTTTCCTTAAAGGCCTAAAAGCACCAGGAAGTAATAATGCTCCAATTGAATTTGCTGCCAACAGCTATTCTTTTTATGTCAATCAGCCTGGAAAAGAGCAACAAAAAAAGATATTTGTTGAAGGTCTAGCAAAATCCATTGCACAACTGAGCGAACCTACAAATCAAGTTTTCGCTTTACGTTTGCTCCGCCAGTGCGCAGATAACTCCGCAATCTCAGCTGTGGCAAATTGTTTAACGAACGACAATCTAGCTGATGCAGCTGCGAGAACTTTGGTCTCTATCCGTACCAGCGAGTCAGCTGCGGCCTTGGAAAAAGCATTAGCAGCTTCTACGACAGAAAAAACTGCAATCGCTATTGTTACAGCACTAGGCGATTTAAAGGTTGCAAATGCGGAAAATGCTATTTTGGATTTCACCAAAAAATATAACTCTGATGCCTTCCAACGTACCGCTTTGATCGCACTAAGTAAAATTGGTGGTGCAGCTTCCGCTTCGTTATTCCAAAATAAATTGAACGATGCGGCATACAGTTACGATAAATTTGATGCTGTCGGACTAGGTATTGATTATGCACAATCGCTGATCGACAATAAGCATGATCAAGATGCCATCAAATTCCTGAACAAATTCTTCCAGGAATCACAGAAAGCGAAATCCATCAACGGACAATTTGCTTCATTGAAATTATTGGCGGCCATCAATCCAGGTAAGCAACAAAAAAATCTGCTTTCTGCTGTAAAGAGTGATAATGGTGCATACCGTAACCTTGCGTTGCAATTGCTCGGTAAATATGGTAAAGGTAGTGATGCGAAAAGCCTGCTGGCTCTAGCGAGTAAAGCTACACCAGAGGTACAGGAAAGTGTCCTAAACTATCTCGCACACAACGGATCTGCGAGCAGTTTAAAAGCAATCCAGGCCTTAGTCGGCAAAACGACTTCGCCAGTGACAAAATTGGCAGGATTAAGCGCGATCAACACACTTTCACAAGGAAAAGAGACCAATACCCTAATACAGGCCTTTGATGCGGATCAAGAATTTAACAATTCTGTTAAGGCGCTTATCCTGTCTTCAAAGGATGCTAATGTGATCAATGATGTCAATACTGCACTCGCTTCTGTTGATGACAGCAAAAAAGTTCAGTTATTGGATATATTGAGCAAACGCTCCAATAATGCGTCTTCAAAAGCTGTTCTATCGATTAAAACAACAAATCCAACAGTAGAGGAAGCAATAAATAAAGCTTTACCCAATGTCGCTCAGGAATCTGATCTTGAAGAACTTTTCAATAGACTGAACAATACCACTGATCCGAAATCGGCAGCGTTATTGCAGAAAGCAGTTGTCAATGTTGTTCAATCAAGCCCTAATGCAAAAGGATTAACAGGAAAATTAGCTGCAAATATCTCAAAATCAGCCGCTCCGAGTGCTGCAAAATATTTCCCAATTTTTGCTGGACTTGGTGACGATCAATCGTTGCAAGCAGTCGGCAATTACGTAAATAATAATAATCCGGAATTAAGGACTGCAGCCATTACATCGTTGTCAAGTTGGTCATCCGCTAATGCACTTCCTAAACTAGTATCCTTATCAAGAACAGAAAAAGATGACAACCTATTCAATACGGTTTACAGAGGATTAATCAAGTCTATTTCATCTTCGGCTAGTACGGCTGATCAAAAAACACTTTTATTACGTGACGCATTTAGTGTTGCAAAGACTGTAGAACAGAAGAAGGCTGCACTTTCTGCCCTTCAACCAACAGGTACTTACCAAGCTTTTATTTTTGCTGCGGATAAAATGGCTGATTCACAGCTGGGAGAAACCGCTGCCAATACAGCCATGAATATCGCCATGGACAATAAATACTATGGTAGCAAAGTCAGAGAAGTACTAGAACAGGTAATTGGCAAACTATCCGGTAGCGAGAGTGGTTACCTGAAAGAAGCCGTTGTTCGCTATCTTTCTGAAATGCCAGTAAAAGAGGGTTATGTATCCCTTTTCAATGGTAAGGACCTTAGCGGCTGGAAAGGATTAGTCGCTGATCCAATCAAACGAGGTAAAATGAATGCCAAAACACTGGCAACCGAACAAGCGAAAGCAGATGAGATCATGCGCAAGGGTTGGTCTGCCTCAAATGGAGAAATTGTTTTTAGTGGAAAAGGAGATAATCTGGCTACCATAAAACAATATGGAGATTTTGAGATGCTTGTAGACTGGAAATTGGAGAACTATGGTGGTATAGAGGGTGATGCAGGTATCTACTTGAGAGGTACTCCACAAGTACAAATTTGGGATATCGCCAATACGAGAGTTGGTGCTCAGGTAGGCTCAGGAGGATTGTACAACAACCAAAAAAATGAAAGCAAACCGCTCAAGGTTGCAGACAACGCTACTGGTGAATGGAATACGTTTAAAATCAAAATGGTTGACGATAAAGTCACGGTTTGGTTAAATGGTCAATTGGTCACCGATAATATTCCACTGGAAAATTATTGGGACAGAAATCAATCCATTTTTCCAACAGAGCAGATCGAACTCCAAGCTCATGGGTCAGTTGTTTACTACAGAGATCTTTTCATCAAGGAATTCCCTAGGAAGCAGATCTTCAAAATAAGCGAGCAAGAGAAAAAAGATGGTTTTGAGGTGCTATTTGACGGAACAAATCTGGACAAATGGACTGAAAACAAAGCATACATCATCAATGATGAAGGTTATATCTGGGTATACCCCAATGCTAAATTTGGCGGAAACTTGTATACAAAAGAAGAGTACTCAGATTTTATCTATCGCTTTGACTTCAAATTGACACCAGGAGCTAACAACGGTGTGGGGATACGTGCCCCATTAGAAGGTGATGCGGCTTATGAAGCCATGGAAATCCAAGTTCTTGATAATGATGCCGATGTCTATAAAGATTTAAAACCCTATCAATATCATGGCTCTATATACGGTGTAGTAACAGCTAAAAGAGGTTACTTAAAACCATTGGGCGAGTGGAACTCCGAAGAAATCTATGTAAAAGGCAACCGTGTCAAAGTAACATTGAACGGTACTGTAATTGTCGATGCTGATATTGCAGAAGCCAGTAAAAATGGAACGCTGGATGGTAAAGAGCATCCAGGTTTAAAACGTACAAGTGGTCATGTTGGTTTCCTGGGACATGGAACTGAAGTATTCTTCAAAGACATTCGAGTAAAAAAACTCAAATAGTTTTACCAAGTGTAAAAAAAGGGGATAAGGAATCTTATCCCCTTTTTTCTTAAAGAACGGCTTGTTTGACAAGTGAGAAAAATAACCGAATGATTCCAAAACTTTTATTAAATTAAGGTTCTAGGATTCTAATTCAAAATATGATGTTTTATGACAAAAGCCGTAAACTTACTGATTAACAAAAAATTGGATAGTAAACCCGAAAAGAAAAATCTATTCAATAAACTTTCTATTATCAAATTAATAGCCGAATTAGGATCTGTATCAGTAAACGACATTGTAAAAAATCTCTCCCTAAGCCTTCCTACGGTCAACAGCCTGATTGCTGAACTATTGGAGGACAATATTGTCCGTCAATTTGACAAGGGAGAATCTATCGGTGGTCGCAAACCAAACCTATATCGGCTGTGTGATGGATTATTTCAAGTGTTATGTATCGAGTTGCAGCGCTTCTCCATCACACTGAGCATCATGGACAACAATCAAAATATAGTTGCTGAAACTGTAGAACTGGATAATGAATTATCACGCAATGCCGATAATCTCCACGATATTACGCAGATTATCGATCAATATTTATTGGAAAAATTAGTAGATACGGAAAATCTAACCGGGCTAATTGTTAGCATGCCTGGTCTAATCAACGCTGAGGAGGGAACTAATGAAACATTTCTGCATGACACATCGCAATCTATTACAGCTTACTTCGAGAACAAATACAGAAAACCTGTTTATATCCTCAATGACGTAAAAGGCGCCGCATATGCAGAACTAAAATTTGGTTTGGCCAAAAACACGAGAAATAGCCTCATTATTTTAATGGATTGGGGAATAGGACTTGGAATAGTTTCCAATGGTGAAGTTTATCTCGGACGGGATGGTTATTCCGGCGAGGTGGGCCATATGCCATTTATTGATAATGGTGAATTGTGTTATTGCGGAAAAAGAGGTTGTCTTGAAACTGTGGCTTCAGGAATTGCCTTAGTCAACAATGCAAAACAGGAGATCCAAAAAGGTGAACTTACCAAGCTCAATGAATTACATAAAGAGGAATTAGATCACCTAACACCAACTCATGTAATCGAGGCGGCTAATAAAGGTGATCAATTTGCCATAAACCAAATTTCCAAATTGGGTACAAATCTAGGTAAAGCTTTTGCTTCTTTGATCCAGCTACTCAATCCCGAACTTATTGTACTTGGAGGCAAAATCGCCAAAGCCAATGAATTAATTACGATCCCGATACAACAGGCAATCAATTCTTATACAATGGCGATATTAAAAGAACATTGCGATATAAAAGTATCGAGCTTGAATCTGGACAGTAATACAATAGGTTTGACAAACTATTTTATCACAAAGTATTTGTCTGTTGAATTGCTCCAGAAATCCAAAATCTAAAACTGACCTGTACTCAATAATACCAGAGTACAGGCTCTTTCAGTTTTAATACCATTCTCCATAGCTATCTGCTCTAACTCAGCATTCTCAGCCCCCGGATTAAAGATTATACGCTTTGGTTTCGTAGCCAAAATATAATTATAATACTCCTTTTGATTCTGCTCTCCAAGATACATGGTTACTGTGTCTATATCACTATGCACTTCACCTTTCTTCTCGATAGGCACGCCAGCCACTTCTCCCCCGCTCAAACCGATGTTAACAATATCATGTCCGTGCTTACGGAGCATATTCGCTGCCTTATTTGAATAACGCGAAGGGTTCGTACTTGCACCTAAGATTAATGTCTTTTTCATACTTATTTGTTCATCAACTAAATGGCGAAAAGGCATTTACACAGCCTTCATCGGTATTGGAGTTTTAATCCTGTAGTTTCCTTTGAACACGCAGCCTTTATTTTCTACAGCGATCAAAAGAATGGATCTATTCATCAATAATAAAATCGCCATGGGTACTGTAGGCATTCTTACGCAAAACTGGCATCCCCAAAATTTTATAAAGTTCATCCAATTTCACCAAGCTGCCATTTGTCATATTGGAAAGTAAAACAATCACAATATTCCTTTTCAGATCCCGCACATAAATGTGACGAAAACCGTGCCACCATCCTGTATGATAGACAATATGATCGTTTCCATGTTCAAATGTCCGCCATCCGTATCCGTAGCTAAAAATGCCTTTTTTTGCATCAGGGTAACCGCGATAAGCCGAATCCAAGGTTGATTGCTTCAATAATCGTCTATCCCGCAGCGCCAGATCAAAGCGGTATAGGTCACGTACTGTACTGTAAACGCCCTTGTCACCCAATGGGCCATCTTGAAAATTCTGTACAACAGATCTTCGCCATACCTTGTCATGCCCAATAACGTTGGTTGGGATCTTATCGTATACAGCCTTTGACAAGGCGGCTGTATTCGTCATACCTGCAACATTGAAGACACTATCTTTCATATAGGTCGCATAATCCTGCTTCGACACCTTTTCGATAATAGCTCCTAAAACCATAAAATTGGAATTATTATAAAAAAATCGACCACCTGGAGCACCATATCTATTCGGCTTGAATTCGGTCAGCATTTTCATAACATCCTGGTTTGTCATTCCCTTTTTACGATCAGGCCAGTGGTCCTCCGAAAAATAGACATAGTTAGGTAAACCCGAACGGTGGGTCAATAGCATTTTAATAGTAATACCGGGATAGGGAAAATCAGGATAAAAATCATTGATAGTCTGATCCAAACGTAATTTTCCCGCTTCGACCAACTTCAATATACCTACAGCCGTTATTGGTTTGGTGACTGAAGCCAGTTCAAATTTATCATCAATTGCCAAGCTATCGCGCTTCAGGTAATTGGCCCAGCCAAAAGTATTTTGATATAAAATTTTTCCATCCTTAGCCACTAGCACGTTTCCATTGAATGCCGCCTTTGAATGCAAGTTTTTCATAAAGGCATCAATCTTTGGATCAGCATCCTGGGGATTGTAAATGAGTCTTGTACTATCTATTTTTGCTTGTGCTATCGCCGCCTCTTTTTGTTTTTTCTCTTTTGAACTACAAGCGATTGTAGACACGAACAAAAGAGCTGCCATTCCCTTTAAAAAAAATAATTTCACGTATTGCTTCTCCTGGATTTTCTATATTGTATTATGTTTGCCTATTTCACTAAGGCAATTCTGTATCTCATTTTTTACACGATCTTTATATCGCAATCATCCTATTCCTACGCTGATTAATATGTATTCTTTTTGATTTTCAATAAAGAACCGAGTTTAAAGATAATAATGCTAAAATGAAGATTTTAGTATAAAAAAACGAATTTTTAGAACAAAAAAAGCCACTTTATTACTAAAGTGGCTAATATTTTATTGGCTTGTGGAATCTAAGCTAGTAATCTAACTGGATTTTCTACCAATGCTTTTAAAGTCTGTAAGAATGCAGCACCTGTTGCGCCATCTACCACACGGTGGTCACAGCCCAAAGTTACTTTCATTACGTTACCAGGAACCACAGCACCATTTTTCACAACAGGAACAGCTTGGATAGCTCCTACTGAAAGAATAGCACCATCAGGAGAGTTAATGATAGATGTAAACTCATCTATTCCAAACATTCCCAAGTTGGAAACTGTGAAAGTAGATCCTTCCCAATCCGCTGGTTGTAATTTTTTAGCTTTCGCTTTTTGAGCAAAATCTTTCACCTCAGCAGAGATGTGAGATAATGATTTACCATCCGCAAAACGTACCACAGGAACTAATAAGCCATCTTCAACTGCCATAGCCACACCAATGTTGGTATGTTCGTTGAAACGAATTTTATCTCCTTGCCAAGACGAATTCACTGCTGGGTGTTTTTTCAATGCGACAGCAACGGCTTTCACCACGATATCATTGAATGATACTTTTACTGGAGCGATCTCATTGATTTGCGCACGAGCAACCATTGCATTATCCATATCGATAGAAACTGTCAAGTAGAAGTGCGGTGCAGTAAACAATGATTCTGCCAAACGGCGCGCAATTGTCTTACGCATTTGGTTGACAGGTTTCTCTGTATAACGTTCTTCACCAACATAGGTAGGCAAAGTAATTGCTTTTGTTTCTGTAGCAGGAGCCGCTGCAGCTGCTGTTGCAGCAGGTTTTGCCGCTGCAGGAACAAAAGATTCAACATCTTTTTTCACGATACGACCACCATCTGCTGATCCTTTGATATCGCTCAAGTTGATGCCTTTGTCTTTTGCAATCTTACGTGCTAATGGAGAAGCCTTTACACGAGCATCATCATTTGTAACAGATGCTACTGGAGCCGCAGTTGCAGTAGGAGCTGAATCAGCCTTAGGTGCTTCCGCAGTTTCCGCTTTTGCAGGAGCAGATTTTTGATTCAATAAAGGTGTAATATCAGTTCCCGCAGGACCAACAATAGCAATAATATCATTTACTTTTGCTGCTTCTCCGGCTTCAAGACCAACATATAACAATGTACCGTCAGCATAAGCTGTAACTTCCATTGTCGCTTTATCCGTTTCTACATCAGCAATAGCGTCATCAGATTTGATCGTGTCACCAACTTTGAAATTCCATTGCGCAATAACACCTTCTTTCATGGTATCACTCAACAACGGCATTGTGATCACAGTACATCCCAATTCCTCGGCTGTAACTGTGCTAGCCGAAGATTCTGGACCAGAAACTTCTTCGGCTTTTTTTTCTTCAGCTTGTTCTGGTGCTTTCTCAGCTGCAGGAGCATCACCACTCAACAAAGCTTGAAAATCTTCACCAGGTTCACCCAAAACAGCGATAACAGCATCGATAGCTACTGCTTCACCTTCTTTAGGGCCAATATATAAAAGAGTACCTTCTTGGTAAGACTCAAAGTCCATTGTAGCTTTATCTGTTTCAATTTCAGCTACTAAATCACCAGAATTTACTTTATCACCAACATTTTTGTGCCATTTTGCGATGACCCCTTCGGTCATTGTATCGCTCATTTTGGGCATTCTTACTACTTCAGCCATTCTGTATTATATTATCAAGTTAAAGAGTATTAATCTAAAATAAATGGATAGTCTTGTTGTACATAAACATCTTTGTACAATTCGTCTGCAGTTGGGTAAGGAGATTCTTCCGCAAACTTCACCGACTCATCAACTACTTTTTTCACATCAGCCTCAATCTCAGCAAACCATGCATCATCCGCATATTTGTTTTCCAAAATAGCATGTTTAGTAGCCAATAATGGATCGCGGTCTTTATACGCTTCTAATTCCTCTTTCGTACGATATTTCGCCGGGTCAGACATGGAGTGTCCTTTATAACGGTAAGTACGGATTTCTAAGAATGTAGGACCTTCGCCAGCACGAGCACGTTGAACAGCCTCATCCATTGCGTTGTGTACAGCAACAACATCCATTCCGTCTACAGGAGCAGAAGGCATATCAAAACCTAATCCCATTTTGTAAATGTCCTGCATGTTAGTTGTACGTTGTACAGAAGTACCCATCGCATAACCGTTGTTTTCACACACGAAGATAACTGGAAGTTTCCACAACATCGCCATGTTTAGTGTTTCGTTGAATGCACCTTGACGTACAGCTCCATCGCCCATATAACAGATGTTTACATTATCTGTACCAAGATATTTCTCAGCAAATGCGATACCAGCACCTAAAGGAATCTGACCACCGACAATACCATGGCCACCCATGAATTTATGTTCTTTAGAAAAGAAGTGCATTGAGCCTCCTTTACCTTTTGAACAACCAGTGATCTTTCCATATAATTCAGCCATACAAGCATTTGCAGAAACGCCTTTAGCCAAAGCGTGGGCGTGATCACGATAAGCAGTGATTAAAGAATCCTCAGGTTTGATAACCGACATCGTTCCAGCGACTACTGCCTCTTGTCCTATGTACAAGTGACAGAAACCACGAATCTTTTGCTGTCCGTAAAGTTGACCTGCTTTTTCTTCAAACTTACGCATAAGTAACATAGACTTATACCACTCCAAATATGTCTCTTTTGTTATAGGTGTTGAACTCATTTCAAAGTTTTGATTTTCTTACAATTCTAGACTACAAATCTAATAATTTTGGATGAATTTTCTTGGTCAAAAATCAATTTTATTTACACTTTAAGACACTTCTAAGACATTTGATTTAAAGTATATAGCATTTTTCAGCAAATAAATGAACGGCACAATCAAATAAATCAAAAACTTATGAAAATAAAAAAGCCAAACGACTTAATAATCATTTGGCTTTATCTATTTTATATAAATTGTTTGCTAACGCAGTTTTTGGATAAGCTCACTTTCGGTAACCTTCACCTGCTCCCCACTTTCCATGTCCTTGAGTGATAATTGACCGGATGAAACCTCTTCATCTCCAACCAACAACACGTAAGGGATTCCTTTTCCATCGGCATAAGCCATCTGCTTTTTCAGCTTTACTGGAGCGGCATATAGTTCTACAGCAATATTTTCTTTACGAAGTTTATTGAGCAAACCTAGTGTGTAGGTTTCAAGTTGTTTATCAAAATTGATAATCAACAGCTTGGTAGAATCCGCTTTATTTGCTGGGAATAAATTCAATTCTTCCAATACGTCGTATATACGGTCAGCACCGAATGAGACGCCCACTCCTGTCAGATCCTTCAATCCGAACATCCCTGTAAGGTCATCATAACGGCCACCACCACCAATACTTCCCATAGCTACTTCATTTGTCTTTACCTCGAAAATACAGCCTGTATAATAATTGAGACCTCGCGCCAATGTAATATCCAGATCAATTATACGGGTCAATAGCTCCGTATCCTCGCTCAACTTGGTAATATAATCGAAAACCTCCTCTATTTCAGCAATACCTGTCAAACCAATGGAAGAATCGGCCAAGATAGATTTTAACGACGCAAGTTTCTCCCCATTTGAACCTTCCAATAAGATGATCGGTTTCAACAGATCCAGATCGGCTTCGGTAAAACCTCTTTCCAACAATTCTTTATTGACCCCATCCAATCCGATTTTATCCAACTTATCAATGGCGACAGTCATATCGACAATAAGTTCTGGCTTTCCGATAATTTCGGCGATACCAGAAAGGATCTTCCGGTTGTTGATTTTAATATTAAAATCCTTCAGTCCAAAACGTTCGAAAGCCTCTTGATAAATCAGAATAAATTCAGCTTCATTCAGCAAGCTTTCTGATCCCACCACATCAACATCACATTGGTAAAATTCACGGTAACGGCCTCTTTGTGGACGATCCGCACGCCAGACTTGTTGTACCTGAAAACGCTTAAATGGTAAGGAGATATCATTTTGATGCATCACAACGTAACGTGCAAAAGGCACCGTCAAATCATATCTTAGTGCTTTTTCAGAAATATGAGGAATTAGCTTATTCGAATTTTTATCTTGTAGTAGACTATCTGGAGCTTTTGTCAAATAGTCTCCGGAATTAAGGATCTTAAAGATCAATTTATCACCTTCATCACCGTATTTACCTGTTAAGGTCGTTAAATTCTCAAATGAAGGCGTCTGTATTTCATTGTAACCATATTTTTTAAACACAGCTTTCAATGTATCAAAAATATAATTACGTTTGATCATTTCGGAAGGCGAAAAATCACGGGTACCTTTCGCCAAAGAAGGTTTTACTGTTGCCATATCCGGCAAAGTTAATATTTAGTGGGGACTAAATAAATTAAAGAATAAAAATCCTTTATTCTACTTCCAGAATCTTGAGGAATTCGCAGGCTTTTTCCGCTGCTAATTTTTCAGCCGACTTTTTATTAAAATCGCGTCCCAGACCACATACAACTCCATCTACAACGGCTTCGACACTAAACATCTTCGAAGATTCACCCTCTGGATTATCCGTTTGTTGAAATAGGATTTCTTTTCCGGTATGCTGACACCATTCGATCAATCGACTTTTGAAATTAGTCTCGGTCTGCTCCAGCAGTTGGATATCAACATGTGGTTTAATAATACGGTTTAGGAGAAAGCTTTTTGTGAACACATAGCCTTTGTCCAGATACACTGCACCAATCAGCGCTTCAAATGCATCACCTAACAAAGATCCTTGTTTGTTCGGGAAACTGATCATTCGGGCATCAAACTGTATCATTTCGTTGAATCCTAGTTTTCTGGAAAGTTGGTTCAGGTTTGCACGACTCACGATTTTGGAACGCATTTCAGTTAGGAAACCTTCGTCTTTATACGGATATTTCTTGAACAATAATTCGGCAACGACAGAACCTAAAACAGCATCACCCAAGAATTCCAGGCGTTCATTACTGTTCTTAGCCCCTTCTTTGATTGTTACTGCAACAGACTTATGTCTAAATGCCATCTTGTACAAATGCACATTCCCGGGAACAAAACCTAATAGGTTTTTTAGTTTCTTAACATATTCCCGATCCGGCGAAATATATAACTTGTATATCCTTGAAAAAGGCATCTCATCTAAAAATAAGGCGACAAGTTCTAATTAAAGAACCTGTCGCTAGCTCATATTACCAAACCATGTTTGAAGGATCAAACATTAAGCTTTATATTTTTTTACAATCACGGTAGCATTGTGGCCACCGAATCCAAATGTATTACTCAACGCCGCATTCACTGTACGTTTTTGCGCTTTGTTGAATGTAAAATTCAATTTATTATCAATTTCCGGATCATCTGTGAAGTGATTGATTGTCGGTGGGACAATATCATTTTGCACAGCTAAGATCGAAGCGATAGTTTCTATAGCCCCTGCAGCACCCAAAAGGTGTCCAGTCATTGATTTAGTTGAACTGATATTCAATTTATATGCGTGTTCACCAAACAGATCAACAATAGCCTTTGTTTCACTGATATCGCCGACCGGTGTAGATGTTCCATGGACATTGATATAATCAATATCTGAAAAATCCATCTCTGCATCATTGACAGCCATTGTCATTGCCAGTTTAGCGCCCAATCCTTCTGGATGCGAAGCTGTGATATGGTGTGCATCGGCACTCATTCCACCACCTGCAATCTCTGCATAGATTTTTGCACCACGTGCTAAGGCATGCTCTAAGCTTTCTAAGATCAAGGCACCTGAACCTTCACCCGAAACAAAACCATCTCTGTCTTTATCAAAAGGACGAGAAGCTGTTTTGGGATCATCATTTCTTGTTGACAAAGCATGCATAGCGTTGAATCCACCGATTCCAGCCTCATTGACTGTGGCTTCTGATCCACCGGTAACAATCACATCTGCTTTTCCCATACGAATATAGTTGAAAGCATCAATCATTGCATTGGTAGCAGAGGCACAGGCCGATACTGCTGAAAAGTTGGGACCGCGAAGGCCATGACGCATTGAAATATGTCCTGGAGCAATATCAACGAGCATCTTAGGAATAAAGAAAGGATTGAAACGTGGTGTTCCATCTCCCTTTGCAAAGTTGGCAACTTCTTCTGTAAAAGTTGTCAGACCTCCAATTCCTGAGCCCCATATTACTCCGATACGATTTGTATCTAATTTTTCAAAATCTAAGCCAGCATCTTTAATTGCCTCATCAGTAGACGCAATTGCATACTGTACAAAAGGATCGACTTTACGAGCTTCCTTACGATCCATGAAATCATGTGGATCAAACCCCTTTACCTCACACGCAAACTGAGTTTTGAATTTTGACGCATCAAAATGCGTAATAGGAGCAGCTCCGCTTACACCATTTATTAACGCCTCCCAGTATTCTGAGACGGTATTACCAATTGGTGTAAGGGCGCCTAATCCTGTTACTACTACTCTTTTAAGCTCCATTTATTACGATTAGCCTAATTAAATTAGTTAGTTAACGTTTTTTTCTAAATAAGCGATTGCTTGACCAACAGTACCGATAGTCTCTGCTTGATCATCAGGAATAGCAACGTTGAATTCTTTTTCAAACTCCATGATCAACTCAACAGTGTCAAGTGAATCAGCACCTAAATCATTAGTGAATGAAGCTTCTGGTGTTACTTCGTTTTCGTCTACACCTAATTTTTCAACGATAATTGCTTTTACTCTTGAAGCGATATCTGACATGATTTTATAGTTTAATTGTTTAATAAATCTGTGCAAAGAAAAATAAATTTCATCAAAATTCAAACCTAAATTGATATTTAGATGAAAGTCACCATGTTAGGCGACCGAACTTATTCGCGTCTTATACTAGCTAACCCACTCTATATTAACTTAGTTCAAGTATAACAAAAATTATTTTGTATTCCAAACACTCAGCTAATTAACTCAAATTTTACACAAAAAGTATATTCCTACCTTAAAATTATTAGTACCTTCGTTAGCATAAGGACATATATTTTAGAAAAAAAGTGGTCAATAAGTTAGTAGCAAGGTTAGACATGGATATGGATGAAGAGTTAGATTTCACCCTACTCGCCATCACCTGCCCGCTTAAAGATTACCGCCTCTGCCATTTTATCAACAAAGTGACAAACCTGGATTTTTCCAGGGGCAAAGAGAGCAAATACGACCATGATGGTCGCCCAAAAAATAAATCAGAAGAAGAGCTTGAATATCACATCATCTTTGACGCAAAGAAAAAAATAAGCTATCACTTCACTGCTTTTCATTATCTCAGTCCGGATTCCGACACAGAATATTTTCTTATTAACAATAAAAGTATTGAAGGAACCTTTTTAATTCCCGAAAACCCCCATTTTGATTTCTTTGTCATCATCAAAAATTACATCTGCGAAGACGATGTTGAACATATAATCAAAAGGATCAGCAAATTACCGGAAGTGGTCATTGCAAAAGAAATATCACCAAAAATATTGAAATCTAAAGAAAATCTCATATTTTAGCAGACTGTAGGTTAGTGTAGCAAATACACCTAACTGTAAATCTAAATTAATTCGATTTAGTTTTGACAAAAGACAACAATACGGCTTGCCGTTTGTTGTCATAAATGAAGAACATTAAAAATACAAAATAACAGATGGAAAAAGTTCAAAAAAGGACTAAAATTGTCGCAACATTAGGCCCTGCTTCGGCAGACAAACAAGTTTTGACCAACATGATTGCCAAAGGGGTTGATGTGTGTCGGTTGAATTTCTCTCATGGCAGTCAGGCAGATCACCTTAAGGTAATCGAAACTATAAATGCAATAAATAATGAAACCGGATTCAATGTTGCCATCTTAGCTGACTTACAAGGTCCAAAGATTCGGATCGGAAAAATGAAAGAAGGCGGTGCTGTCCTCGTAAATGGTTCAAAAGTTGAAATTACCACACATGAACTCATTGGAGACGAAAACAGAATCTACATTACATACGAAAACTTTCCAAACGATGTTGAAGCCAACGAAATCATATTACTTGATGACGGAAAACTTCAACTTCGTGTTTTAGAGACCAACCATAAAGACACTGTTACTTGTGAAGTGGTGCATGGTGGTGTCCTTACTTCACGTAAAGGTGTAAACTTACCAAACACCAAAGTATCTATCCCTTCATTGACTGAAGAAGATTTGGATAACTTAAACTTTGCGTTGGATCACGGAGCTGACTGGATCGCGATGTCATTCGTCCGTTCGGCAGAAGATATTGCACAATGTAAAGAAATCATTGCTGCAAAAGGAAGCCATGCACGCGTAATCGCGAAAGTAGAAAAACCTGAAGCAATCGAAAACATCGATGCAATCATCGAAGCTACCGACGCTGTCATGGTTGCTCGTGGTGACTTGGGGGTTGAACTTCCAATGGAAGAGGTACCAGGGCTTCAGAAGATCATTGTCCAAAAATGTAGAGACCTTTCAAAACCTGTAATTATTGCTACGCAAATGCTAGAGAGCATGATTACGACACCTCGTCCTACTCGTGCTGAAGTAAACGATGTTGCCAATTCAGTATTGGATGGTGCAGATGCAGTGATGCTAAGTGGCGAGACTTCTGTGGGTGAATTCCCTGAGATTGTAATCGAAACAATGAGTAAGATTATTATCCACGTGGAACAAACTTCTTATCCTTATTATAATGAGAAAGTTAGTGAAATCCACGACGGAACACTTATTCCAGACGCGATTTGCGCATCTTCAGTTTATCTTGCTCAAAAAACAAATGCTTCAGCAATCGCTGTATTGACTTCTTCTGGAGCAACTGCATTTGAAATTACAAGCTACAGACCAAACGTAGACATCTTGGTATTTACCGGAACAGAAAAACTATTGAAACAATTGAGTTTGCTTTGGGGTGTGAAAACATTTATCTATGACAAATTTGAAAGTACTGATGGTTCTATCCATGATGTCAATAGATTTATTGTAAAAAACAACTATGTTAAACCAGGATCAATTATCATCAATACCGCATCAACTCCGTTAATTGAAAAAGGTAAAACAAATACAATCCGTGTTTCTCAGTTGTAAGAAATAGGATCATAAAAAAGAAAGGCATTCTCATCGTGAGAATGCCTTTCTTTTTTATTTCTTAGGGTATAGGGAGTCAATCTTTAATTTGAAATCTTTTACTTTCAAACTATCTTCCAATAGCCTAAACCGCAATGTATCCTGTTGTGATTTCCTTCGCTTGGGTGATTTTTCTGTTCCCGGCATAGGTGCCAGACCATCCAGCTTTTTGAATTTCTGAACAGGCATATTATACTTAGCCGATGTGGTATCTAATCCAAGGACTGGCATCTTGGATTGTTTATCCTGCAGTAACGGACGATGCTCTTTTAGCTTGATCTGACCGAAAGCAATCCCCACTGTAAAAGACAATGCCAATGATAATACATAAGTTTTCATAACATAATCTATTTTAACTCCTAATTTACAACAACATAACCAAGATTTAAAGCAATTGCTGTTAAACATTGTTAAAACAACTCCAAAACAAGTTAGCATCTTTATATTTGTAACAATTCAAGTAAAGCAGCAGATGGAATGTGGGAATGGCTCAGAATCACAGGATGTAATGAGCTCATGATGCTATTGAAAATATATATTTGCAAAACATAATTTCATGAAGAAAAATAGTATTGTATTAATCATTGGACTAATGTCTTTGGCACTAATCGGCGTATTGGCTATGCAATTCTATTTTCTACGAGATTCCTACCGTCAAAAATCACAGCTCTTTGACGAGTCGGTCAATGCTGCACTTACTGCTGTTGCCGGAAAACTCGAGCGACGTGAAGTCGTCGATTTCGCGAAAGTACAACAGGAGCGTAATATCGAAAAATCCAAACAGGAACAGGCGAAACAACAACAGTTGACCGAGCAGCTCCAGCTTCAAACTCAAATTGAGAATCTAAGAGGCAAACTGGAGCAGATCTATCAAAAATATAAATTAGAAGAAGATAGATTAAAAGCAACCTATCCAAATATTATTAACATTGAAAACTGGTTTTACGAAACTTATGTTAAAAGAACACAATATCAGGATTTGGTTGAAATCAACATTGTCAAGACTCCCACAAGTGGGCTATATTATCAAGAAGACGTTATCGTTTCAGCAACAAAAACAATTCCACGTATTGAAGCTAAAGATGACAGTACACGGTTTTTAATTGTCCATATTGATGATTTCAAGCGATTACTTGGAAAGAGTATCGTAGCTCTCCCCCCAAGATCTAATCCAAAACTGTCGAAACGAATTTTTGAGCTAGAAACAAAATTAAATAAACTGTCGAAAAAAAATGCAGGCTACGGATTCAATGTTTATGATTCTGTTGCCATGCTTGGTGGTAAAAAAGCTGATTACATCGAAGATGTCGCTATCGGAATGGAATTGGCGAAAAGACCACTTAAGGATCGGTTGAACATTATTATTGTTCAAGAACTTCTAAAGGAAGAATTGATCCATCGTGACATCAAAGCACCGTTTAATATCGAGATATGGAGCACCAGCAATATTTTGCTAAATAATATTCTGAATGAGGCCGAACTAAATAATCCCATAAATACCACAAAGTATTCTACAGCGCTATTTAAAGGCGATGTTGGCGCTGCCCCAGGGAAGCTGACCATATACTTCCCGAACAAAAAAGCGATCATAGCAGACAATATGAGCTATTTGCTACTTCCTATGCTCACTCTTTTGTTTTTATTGGTCGGATGTTTTGCTTATACACTCATCATTATCTTTAGACAAAAGAAGGTATCTGAGATGAAAACTGACTTCATTAATAACATGACCCATGAGTTTAAAACTCCTGTGGCCACGATCATGATCGCCAGTGAATCACTTAAGGACCCTGACATCAATGCGGACCACAAACGTGTACAGAAATTGGCTAATATCATCTACGATGAGAATGTTCGCCTCGGAAATCATATTGAGCGGGTATTAGATTTAGCAAAACTGGAGAAAGAAACATTAAAACTTGATCGTGAAGATGTCCATATCAATGATCTTGTAGCCGCTGTCACAGACAGTATGCAGCTCCGGATGCAGAATATCGGCGGAAAATTCAGTGTCGATCTCGCGGCGACAAAAGATATTGTAGTCGGGGATGAACTGCATTTCTCCAATGTATTTTATAACCTAATGGACAATGCGATTAAGTACAGCAAAGGAGATCTACATGTAAATATCGGTTCTAAAAATATTGGCGATAACATTGTTATTACCATCGCTGACAACGGAATTGGTATGAGCAGAGATCACCTCCAAAAGATATTCGATCAATTTTATCGTATCCCCACCGGAAATGTCCACAACGTTAAAGGTTTTGGTCTGGGCTTAAGTTATGTTCAGGATATTTTGAGAAGACTCAATGGAAGAATCACCGTAAAAAGTGAGAAAGATAAGGGCACAACCTTTGAAGTAATTTTGCCCGTAAAAAAATAACACGTTCCTTTTTTGTATATTCAGGGAACATTAGTGAAAATTAATAGATTCATTATGCAAAAGATATTATTAGCAGAGGATGATCCCAATTTGGGGGATCTTTTAAAGGACTATCTCGAATTAAAGGGAAAATTTGACGTTACGCTCTGTATTGATGGAGACGAAGCCGTTTCCCAGTTCAAAAAAAATGATTATGATTTATGCATTTTCGATGTCATGATGCCTAAAAAAGACGGTTTTACCGTGGGCCGTGAGATCAGAAAAACAAATAGCACCGTACCGATTATCTTCGCTACTGCAAAAGGCATGATGGAGGACAAGACAGAAGCGTTTGAATTAGGTGGAGATGATTATATCACAAAACCTTTCCGTGTTGAGGAGTTACTTCTTCGGATTAATGCTTTATTGAAACGAAGCGTCAGAGACAAAGAGGATGAAGTAGTTGCAGATAAGTTTGAAATTGGAGATTACTTCTTCGATTATACGAGTCAGCAGATTTCCTACAAGGGTCAAATGCAAAAACTATCGACAAAAGAGGCTGAATTGCTTCGCCTACTTTGTTTAAAAAAGAATGATGTATTGACCCGGGAAGAAGCTTTATTAAAAATATGGCATGACGACAATTACTTCACAGGTAGAAGTATGGACGTATTCCTGAGCAAACTTCGTAAGTACCTAAGAGAAGACAGCAAGGTTGAAATCGTCAATGTCCACGGTAAAGGTTACAAACTCTTGGTGAGTTAAAGGCATAGAGGGTGAGATACCAATGCGTGATTTCACCCTCCTTTCCAATGAAAAGAAAGAAATAAAACATTTCTATCCTTAGTAGAATATAAAAAATAGATGCACTTTTATAAAAAATTTGCATATCAAAAAGAAATGTTCTAACTTAGCATCGCTTATAGAGAAAGGCAGAGGGAATAGACCCGATGAAGCCTTAGCAACCTGTCCCTTGACAAGGTGCTAAATTCTACCCTACTTGATATGGGAATGATAAGCCGAAGTCACCGAATTCTAGTGTGTCCTTCTCTCTCTAGCAAGAAATATAGTTGAAAAGAAATATTAAAAACATTATTATGTTATTGACTAACAATTTAGGTTACCCTCGTGTGGGCGCGTTCCGCGAATTGAAAAAAGCCAATGAGGCCTATTGGGCTAAAAAATCTTCTGTTGAGGAATTATTGG
Source organism: Sphingobacterium sp. GVS05A (assembly GCF_019969845.1). Taxonomy (GTDB): domain Bacteria; phylum Bacteroidota; class Bacteroidia; order Sphingobacteriales; family Sphingobacteriaceae; genus Sphingobacterium. The sequence continues at coordinate 216,990 of NZ_JAHXYR010000009.1, read as the reverse complement.
ACACAGCAAAAAAAATTCGTGAAGGCAATTGGAAAACACAAAAAGATGCTGGAATAGATTTGATCCCTTCCAACGACTTCTCTTTTTACGATCAAGTATTGGATTTAACCCTTACTGTTGGTGCGATTCCTGCTCGTTACCATTCTTTATTGAATAAAGTAGACAGCAACTACAGCTTAGACTTATATTTTGCAATGGCGCGGGGTTTCCAACAAGAGGGAATCGATGTGACTGCAATGGAAATGACAAAGTGGTTGGATACCAACTACCACTATATGGTTCCTGAATTCACAAAAGATCAAGAGTTTAAATTGACTTCTGAGAAGTTCTTAAATGAATACAACGAAGCAAAATCATTGGGTATTGAGACAAAACCAGTTTTACTTGGTCCAATCACTTACCTTTTGATCGGTAAAGAAAAAGAAGCTGGTTTCGACCGTATCGACCTATTGGACAAATTAGTTCCTGTATATGAGCAAATCTTGTCTAAATTGGCAGAAGCTGGAGCACAATATGTTCAGATCGACGAGCCTTTCTTGGCTTTGGATTTAGATGCAAAAGTAAAAGCATTATACCAACCTACGTTTGAGAAATTGGCTGCTGCTGCCAAAAACATCAAATTGATCGCGACAACTTACTTCGAAGCTTTAAAAGACAACGAAGATATCGCGGTTAACTTACCGATCCATGCATTACACTTGGATTTAGTACGTGGAGAAAACCAATTGGATACCGTTTTAGCTAAAGTTCCAGCTTCATTGACATTATCTTTAGGTATTGTTGAAGGCCGTAACATCTGGAAAAACGATTACGAAAAATCATTGGTTAAAATCAAACAAGCAGTTGATGCATTAGGCAAAGACCGCGTTTGGATTGCTCCTTCTTCCTCTTTATTGCATGTTCCTTTTGACTTAGATAATGAGCACAATGAGCAATCATTACCTGCTGAAGTTAAAAACTGGTTAGCATTTGCAAAACAGAAATTAGCGGAAGTAAAAGATCTAGCCGTCTTAGCAGAAGGTGAAGTTGATGCAGAAACAACAAAACGTTTCGAAGCCAACAAAGCTGCAGCAGAAAGCCGTCGTACTTCTCCGTTGATCCACAAACCAGAAGTTAAAACACGCACCAGCAACATTACTGATGATGATGCAAAACGTACATCAGTTTTTGCTGACCGTAAAGCGGCACAACAAGCGAAATTCAACTTGCCAGCGTTCCCTACGACAACAATCGGTTCTTTCCCACAAACAAAAGATGTGCGTAAGTGGAGAGCTGATCTGAAAAAGGGATCGATCACACAAGAAGAGTACGATAAAGCGATTGCTGAAGAAACAGAAAATACAATCCGTCTTCAAGAGCAATTGGATATTGACGTATTGGTTCACGGTGAGTTCGAACGTAATGACATGGTTGAATACTTCGGTGAGCAATTAGCTGGATATGCATTCACACAAAACGGTTGGGTACAATCCTACGGTTCACGTTGTGTGAAACCTCCAATTATTTACGGAGATGTATACCGTCCAGAAGATATGACTGTACGTTGGTCATCATACGCTCAATCATTGACAAATCGTCCGGTTAAAGGGATGTTGACTGGTCCTGTTACAATTTTACAGTGGTCTTTCGTACGTAACGATCAACCACGTTCAACAACAACTTACCAAATCGCATTGGCGATCTTAGACGAAGTACAAGCTTTGGAAAAAGCAGGTATCAAAATCATTCAGATCGATGAGCCAGCGATCCGCGAAGGATTACCATTGCGCAAAGCAGATCAAAAAGATTACTTAAACTGGGCTGTACGTGCATTCCGTGTGTCTTCATCTAATGTAGAGGATGATACGCAGATCCACACACACATGTGTTACTCTGAGTTTAACAACGTGATCGAAGATATCGCAGCAATGGATGCTGACGTAATTACAATTGAGACTTCACGTTCTCAAATGAAATTATTGAATGCTTTTGCAGGTGATTTCAAATACCCGAACGATATCGGTCCTGGTGTATACGATATCCACTCACCACGCGTACCAAGCAAAGATGAGATGGTAGACCTATTGCGCAAAGCAAAAGCAGTAGTTCCTTCGGAACAACTTTGGGTTAACCCTGACTGTGGTTTGAAAACTCGTGCTTGGCCTGAAACTAAAGCTGCTTTAGAATCTATGGTTGAAGCTGCGAAAATCTTAAGAGCAGAATAATTCTTAAACTATATTGATAAAAGGGGCTGTCTCAAAAATGTGAGATAGCCCCTTTCTTTTATTCAATTTTTCGGTTTCTATTTATTGTTTAAATATTTGATATTCAGTATTTTTATATAAAATATCAGAGACATTTATGGCCAAGCGCGTACCAGTTTTTAAGCCCTACTACCAGGACCAGATCATGGCGATTCCTCCAACACTGGATGAACTGGTATCCAGGTCGCACCCTGTACGGATCGTAAACGATGTTATCAACCGTATCAATATACAGGGGCTCCTGGATGCCTATAAAATAAAGGGCAGTTCTAGTTATCATCCACAGATGTTGTTGAAAGTGCTGGTTTATGGCTATGTGAGCAATGTTTACAGCAGCCGCAAACTGGAGACGGCCTGTCGGGAAAATATCAACTTCATGTGGCTGAGCGGGATGAGTTTTCCGGATCATAATACCATCAACAGATTTCGTGGGGTCCGTTTAAAGGATGCCCTACGCAGTGTATTTGAAGAAGTCGTTAAATTACTGGCTGATGAAGGGTTGTTGAGCATAGAAGATATCTATACCGATGGTACCAAGATCGAAGCGAATGCCAACCGGTATACTTTTGTATGGAAAAAGGCTATCCAGACCAATAAGCAGAAGATGGGGGCAGCATTAAAAGAAATATGGGATTATGCCCAGAGCGTAGCCAAATATGAGGATGAGCTTCCTGAACCTCCGGACCTGACTGAAATTGACAGGGATAAAGTTCAGGCCACTGTGGACAGACTGAATGCTGTGCTGGAGGGGAATCCCTGGGTGAATAAAAAGATGCGGGCGAAATTGCGTTATGCCACCAAGAATTATCCGGGCAAGATAGCGCAGTACCAGGAGCAGGAGGCTGTGCTGGGGGAGCGAAACAGTTACAGCAAGACTGATACGGATGCAACCTTCATGCGTATGAAAGATGACCATATGAACAATGGCCAGCTCAAGCCGGGTTACAATATACAGATATCTACTTCCAATCAGTTCATTGTCAACTTTACCATCCACTCAAATCCTACTGATACCAGCACATTGCCCGTACATCTGGCCCAGCATGAACATAGCTACGACAGCTATCCGGATAGCCTTACCGCGGATGCGGGCTATGGGAGTGAGGAAAATTATACTTTTCTGCAGGACAAAGAAACAGCAGCTTATATCAAATACGCATCATTCGATAAAGGGCAAAAAGGAAGCAACAGGGATAAAAATCCGTTTTCTGCCGACAAATTGTTTTATAACAGTGAACAGGACTGCTATATCTGTCCGATGGGTCAGCAGATGAAGTGTATAGGTGTTTTTAAACAAAAAACATCAACCGGGTTTGAACAGCAGCTCAGGAAATATCAGGCCAAAAACTGCGATGGCTGTCCATTGAATGGAGCCTGCCACAAAAGTACAACCAACAGGATTATCCAGGTAAACCAAAACCTCAACAGACAAAAAGCCAGAGCGCGGGAGCTGCTCAGCAGTGAGCCTGGGATTGCCAAACGAAAGCAACGATGTCACGATGTGGAATCGGTCTTCGGAAATATCAAACAGAACCATGGGTTCCGCCGGTTTATGCTCCGTGGGAAAGAAAAAGTGTCAATAGAATGGGGATTATTGGCTATCGCACAAAATATCCGAAAAAAGGCAGACTAAAAAAAGGCCGCTTTCGACCCCTATTTGGTTCTATGAACCTAAAAACCCATCTTAAGAAAATACTCAATAAAGATCATAGCGATAACGAAAAAAAGGGGCCGTATCAAAATAGCTATTTTGATACGGCCCCTTTTTTTTTTGAATACTTTATCCGGAATCGAGCGTCTTCGTCAGTTATTTACTTCGCTTTTTGCCCGTCTTATTCATTTCCAATTTTCCTTTAATCCGATCTTCAATAGACTTTATGATCGTGGACAGATCGCTGTTCAGATTATCCAATTTAGCCATTTTGAGGATTTTTAAAGCCTTTTTGTATTTCTTTAATTTCTCAAGCAGCAGCACCTTCTTAATCCAGATTACAGCCAGGGACATCCCCGGCAATGTCAACGCATATTTGATGGTTTTCTTTGCCGCTTCGTAATCCCCCATGTCTATCAGGGTCTGTATAAAATAAGGATACACCTCCAAAGCATGCACATTATGGCTTAGAGCTTCCTGAAAATATTTCTTTGCCTGTTCATAATCAAACAGCTGCTCCGCATAGACCCGCCCCATTAGGCACAATGCCATCGTATTGGATTCATCGTATGACAAGGCATAGGATAAGGATTCTAGCGTATCCTCCAGATAATATGGATAATTATCCAAGGCCTGGAGAACATATTTATTCACTGAATTCATCGTTTTTTTAAAACATTACATGAGTATTGAGCTTCTTGCGGCTACCTCTAGCCACACAGATGCCATTTCCTTTTATCGGTTAGATCATCTCAAATGATCGCGTGGCAATACAGACATCACAATCCGATGTCACATACAAATGCCAAAATTGGTCCGGAAAAGAAGATTAAGAGAGTGCGGTATTCCGGAGAATATGCCCAAGACTCTTCTTTAAGGACGAAGCTGGGGTTTTTAGTATAGCAAACATATTCTTCCGTTTTTTTATTTTATATTAATACCTTATTATGCTGCAAAGATTCAAAATATTTATCAAATTACAAAATATTTGATTATTAACAACTTACAAATACGTTATAACATTGGCATATTATTGTCATATCGTTTTTTTTAAAATCATCAACCTTTTGATCATTTTCGTTTCATGGAAAGTCAAACAGTAAATCAACTCATCAAACAATCTAGAAAGCTCAGAGGACTGACACAACAGGATCTCGCCAATCAAGCCGGTCTATCTTTAAGAACAGTACAACGAATCGAAAAGGGGACAGAAGAGATCAGTGGTTTCAGTTTAAGGCAAATCAGTCAGATTTTAGAAATTCCTTTAGAACAATTAATTATGCCAAATGTAAATCAAATCAGTATCGACAAAAACCAAAGTGGAAGCATAAAGGCTCTTTACCTCGCTTCCCTAACATTTCTGGTCAACCCCCTATTAGGCCTATTGGTCCCAGCCATTATGGGCTACACCAAGCAAAATAAAGATGCCCAATACAGCATTCATCTAAAAAAGATCATCATCATACATGCCACCGGTCTTTTATTTCTCGGCGCCTTTATAGGTTATATTCTTGCAGCAGATTTTTTAAAAATTGAGTTGCCTTCATCTTTAAATTACATCTTTAACAGCTGGCTTTTTCTTCTAATCCCCGTATGCTATTATGTCGTGATTATTACTTTCACAGCAGTAAACTATTTTCGAATTAAAGGATCCGATGTAAGTTAAGAATGACTGGTATTCAATTTGCTCGAATCGAAATTCGTGATTCGAGCAAGCTGAAAACACGGTTGCATGAATAGGTTTCAGAAAATCAGAAGGACATTTCCCAGAAGAGATAAAGAGGGAAAGCGGTGACATTGAGGAGAAATTGTTGTTAAATATTATAACGGATTTTTTTTCACAACCAATATCAAGTCTTTTTCTAAAGCCAGATATCCCATCTCATAAATAAAATTATAAGTCTGACCTTTACTTGTCGTAATTGTATGTGTGTGAAATTTGAAATCAAATCCCAGTCTTTTTAACTTTTCCCGCTGTACCTTCAGCATGCCTTTCTCCTCCCCGTTTAATACTTCCATGAGAATACGGCGATTCTTACGCAAAATATTATTCACATTGCGAACCAGATTAGTTTGATCGCTATTCAGTTTATTGTTATATGTATTTCGGCAAGAGTCATCACAAAAGCGCTTATCCGACCTTCCTCTTATATTTTCTCCACATTCCAAACAGACTTTTTCCATAGTGTTCAATATGAAATTTAAACGACAACAAACGGTTACAACCGACTATAGTCGAATACAAATGGTAAACAGACGATTAATATCCCCTCTCCTTTTCATCTTTGCTCAAGGTCATTCCACATCCATTGGAGGTTATGGCCTATAACTAAAATAAGAATTATTAGAAACATTTAAAAATTAGACAAAATGAGCACATTACGTAACAAAGTACAATTAATCGGTCATTTAGGAAATGATCCTATCATCAGAACCACTTCAACAGGGACAAATTATACTGTTTTACGACTTGCCACAAATGATCTTTTCAAAAACAGAGCAGGTGAATGGGTTGAAGAAGTACAATGGCATACACTTGTTGTTTGGGGTAAGCAAAACAATACCATTGAAAAGAAATGTAGTCGCGGGACCAAGCTGATGGTTGAAGGGAAACTTACCTATCGTAACTATGAAAATGCTGATGGGGTAAAAAGGTATATTACCGAAATCAAAGTTGACAGCTTTTTGATTCTATCGGATCAAACTTGCTCAAACGAGGAAATACCTGTACTACAAGAGGAGGATGAGGATGAACTCCCGTTTTAATTTAGGGATAAAAAGAAAGTAGGACTCCTAACGCAGTCCTACTTTCTGTCTTATATCAAAAAAATTATTTTGTTGCACTCGCAGTTAACTCCGTCGCTAGCTTTTGAGCATACTCTGTCCATAGCTTTGCATCTTCAGGAGTTAATTTAGTAAGAGCAGTAGCTGTTTTTGTAGCCCACTCCTGTTGTTTTCCAGCTAACTCCTGGATTTTAGTCGCATCTCCACTTTTAGCAGCAGCAACATATTCATTCACATATTTTGTGTAATCGTCTGCCAACTGTTGTGCTTCTGGAGAGCTAAACTTTGGCACTGCAGTAGTCGTAGTTGTTTCTGTCGTTGTTGTCTGTGCAACACCGCCCTTAGTATCAGTTGTGGTGACTGTATCCTTTGTTTCTACTTTTTTGCTGTCTGCATTGTTACAAGAAGCAAAGAAAAGTGCAGCAATTGCCGCAGATAATACCATTTTTTTCATCTGTATAAATTTGTTTTTTAAATTGTGATGAAGCTATCAAATTTATTCACCCCGCAGAGAGGTCAAATAAATCGTGATGGTTTCATGAAACGAATAAGTTTATAATAAATTAAAATTATTTACCAACTTAAATTTGGATTATTTTAATTTATAATCCAAATATATTTTTTTCACAAAACAAATAAATATTAAAAAAGCTCAGTTTTTCTCTTTTCCATGCGTTTAAATTTAAATCTCCGATGATTGAAATAGTCTTCGATTGTAACAAAACCATAGCTTTAATCACGATTCTGTTTTCTCCAAGTCTCCAAAGGAAAATATTCTCCAGAAACGATGTCCAGGATCTGGATATTCTTACAGTCACTCTTGTCCAAATAGAAATGATAATAGGGTTCAAATCTTACTTCACTATTATATCCGGCGGTAAGGGAATACAATTCCTTTCCATCCTGTTTCAAACTATCGATCATAAACGAGATATTGGCTTTGTGATCAGTCAAGCTATCCAAATTTCTTTTGCTTTCCTCAACCTCTTTCAGCGCCAAGATTAATTTCATCGCCTTTTCTGTTGAACAACCAGTTTTCTCGCCCATCTTAGCTGAATTTTCAATTTTCTCTACAGCTGGTTTTTCAGGTATTTGGTCGCTTTTCGCTTTATTAGACTGATTGTTTTGACAGCTGATAAAAACAAGGAATGATATCAAAAGGACAAATAAGATCCGTTTTTTCATTTGTATAAATTATTGATAAGTGTTGGTCTCATCGGTATAAATGAGCTCGTGTTTTGTCCCGACCACCAATGCAAGTCTATATTCTTTCAAATTTACCATACAATTTCCAGAAGTTTCCCTTCTCGGCCAACACAAAGTCGGCTTTTTTCCAAGCGTTTAACACCAGGCTTATTTCTCTTTCTGCCATGGTATATTTCCCAATAAAGAATTCCTCTGCCGAAAAACACAGTCCAAAGGCATTATTTAGTGTATGTAAGCTTTCAATATCAATTTCTTCAAAAAATAGAATCGCCTGTGCTGTTACAGCAAAATCACTCGGAACTGGTATCGCATCCATATACTCTATCGCAATAAAACGATTACGGCTCTGTAGTGGGAATTCAATGACCGGAAGTTCATTCAATTTTGACACATAAGTACAGGCATCTAATAATGCCTCCCTTTCCAACAGCGGAACCTGCGACAATCGTTTGCCACCTAATGTAGGAATATCGGGCTGAAAATAATCGTTAAAATTGAGGATCTCATTAACGGATAGATTTTTTTCAATTAGATGCTGCACAGGAATGCCAAAATAATTTGCAATTTTCAAAACAATCTCGATTTTTGGTTCAGCGCGCATCTCTTCATAAGATGAAATATTACCTCTAGTGAGATTAAAAACATCTCCAAAAGCCTGTTGACTCAATCCTTTCACCTTTCTCAGCTTCTTAATATTATTCCCGACGTTACTCATTTTAAAAAAAAATTAATTTTTTCTTGCAAAATATTTTTGCAATTCACTATCTTTATGCAAAGAATATGTGCAATATATAAAAAACTTGATTATGTACTTCTCAAAAATTGAAAATTATATCGCCAATATCGGTTATAACATCACTCATAAAGATGAAAAAGAAGGTGTTTTTGTTATCGAAAACGAAGATGATGGTATTCGCAATCTCATTGTGGGTATTGCGCAGCCTATCATAATTTTCGAGCAGTACCTATTTACCCTAAACAACGAAAACGTGGACATGTTCAAATCGTTGCTCATCAAAAATAGAGATATCATCCATGGCGGATTTGCCTTGACAGAGGATGGCAAAAAGGTCATATTCCGATATACCATGCAAATACATAATCTCGATCAAAATGAATTTGATGCTGCCATTAATTCGCTCAGTCTTTTGATCAGCGAATATTATAATCAGTTAATAAGTTTTTCAAAATTATAGAATAATGAATATTTTTAAGAGAATTTTCAGAATCGGTCAAGCAGAAATCCACGCTGTAGTGGACAAAATGGAGGACCCCATCAAAATGACGGAACAAGGTATCCGTGAGATGAAAGAAGACCTAGAGCAATCGTTGGAAGCTTACGCAAAAGTAAAAGCGCTAGCCATACGTACGCAGAATAACTGTGAAAAGAAAAAAGAAGAGGCCAATGACTTTGAAAACAAAGCCATTTTATTATTGCAAAAGGCTCAAAAAGGCGAACTTTCTACTGAAAAAGCAGAAAGCTTAGCCAAAGAAGCCCTATTACTGAAAAAGCAATTGTTGATCGAAGCCACCGAATTGGAAAAACAAGCGACAATCCACCAAAGCTCTGCGGAAGAGTTGCACAAGAATGTGGATATACTTAAATTCAATATTTCCAAATGGGAAAGTGAGTTATCAACCTTAAAAGCACGGGTTAAAGTATCCAATGCAGCCAAAATGGTCAATCGACAACTTGCTAATATTGATTCCAACAGTACCATTTCCATGTTGGAACGCATGAAAGAAAAGGTCGAAGAGGATGAGGCTCTGGCCAAAGCCTATGGTGAGATCGCGACGGGCAACAAAAGTAGGATAGATGAAATCAATGAGAACATCGGTGGTTCGGATTCCGTCAACAGTGAACTGGAAGAGTTAAAACGAAAATTAAATAATGATGCGGAGATTTGAGTATAAAACAGTCAAAATCGAGCCCAAAGGTTTCTGGGGAACCAAATTGGATCCGGACAAAATCGACGAGATCCTGAATGATCTAGGGAATCAGGGCTGGGAATTGGTCACAATGCAAGATCTTGAAGTCAATGGCCACTCTTGGTCGTTTCATTACACGTTCAAACGAGAAAAAATTTAAAAGAAAATACAATGACAGAATTAATCAATATCTTATTCAATCCATTATCAAATGGCATCATGACTGTCCTTACAGGACTTTCTGTAGTGTATTGGTTTTTTATGTTTCTCATGGGCGATGGTGTACATCTATTTGATACGGACGCAGATGTAGACCTTCATCCTACTCCTGATGTCGGCGACGTAGATGGCTCGCATGGTATGAACACCGACGGATCAGATCACCCACACCATCATACAGACTCCGATACGCATACTGAACCGGGCTTCTTTGCCAAGGCAATGGATTATATCAATGTCGGAAAAGTGCCGATTATGCTTATTGTCACCATGTTTAAATTCATTGGCTGGGTGATTACCATTGTATCTTCATTGTATATTGACGTCGCATCCTGGGGAATAAAATCGGTCTTGATCTTAATTCCTGTTTTTATCGTTACGTTTTTCTTAATGCATTTTCTGACCAAACCGCTCGCAAGAATGTTTAAAAATATTGGCTATAATGGCGAAGAGAGCCATGACTTCCTGGGTCGCATGGGAAAAATGCGCGCAAGTATTGAAGGCAAAAAAGTAGGTTCTGCTGAATTTATCATCCAACAAGACCCTATCCGTCTCAATGTCGTGAGCCATAATGGTGAAAAGATCGGCTATGGAGATGATGTCATTATCGTGGACGAATCCAAGGACAAAAAATATTATTATGTCACCAAGGAAATCACCATAGACAATATTTAAAATTGATGAGCAAAACAGAAGTGCCCTGTCAGCGCAAAAGCTTACGCAAGCAAAATCTAAATACTCATATTTAAATACTAAAATCTAAATAAATACTAATCATATGCTATATCAACCTCTTTTATTTTTAAGTGGCTTAAACGGAATTATATTGCTAATTGTCGGTTTAGCTGTCTTTCTAATTTTTGCATTCTTTGTTGTACTGAGTGCATTCTATAAAAAAATCCCACAGGGAAAAGCGATTGTCCGGACGGGGGTCGGCGGGACAAAAGTTGCTTTCAATAAGGGTATGTATGTCGTCCCTGTTTTCCACAAAATGGAGATCATGGACATCTCTATCAAAAAAATTGAGATTGCCCGTATGCAAAGCGAGGGATTGATCTGTAAAGATAATATCCGTGCAGATATTAAGGTGGCATTCTTTGTCCGTGTCAACAAAAATGTGGATGATGTGATCAACGTTGCCCAGAATTTGGGCTGTGACCGTGCAAGTGAGCCTGAGACTTTAAAAAGCATCTTTGAATCTAAATTTTCTGAAGCGCTAAAGACCGTAGGTAAGAAATTCGATTTTATCGAATTGTATGAAGCCCGTCGCGAATTTCGTGATGAAATCCTCAATATCATTGGTACCGACCTGAACGGTTATATCCTTGATGACTGTGCGATCGACTATCTGGAGCAGACAGATATCGAACACTTAAATCCCAGCAACATCCTGGATAGTGAAGGTATCAAGAAAATCACCGAACTGACAGCAAAACAAAATATCAATGCCAACTTCATCCGTCGTGACGAAGAGAAATTGATCAAAAAACAAAACGTAGAAGCACGTGAGGCGATTTTAGAACTGGATCGTCAACTTGCCGAAAAAGAAGAAAAACAAAAACGTGAAATCGATAATATCAAAGCCCGCGAAGAAGCAGAGATAGCAAAAGTACGTGAGGAAGAGCGCCTGAAATATGAAAGTGTCCGAATTTCGACCGAAGAGCAGTTGGCTGTACAGGAAGAAAATAAGCTGCGTCAGATAATCATCGCCGAAAAGAACAAGCAACGTACGGATGCTGTCGAAACAGAACGTGTGGAAAAAGACCGTGCACTGGAACAGACAGAGCGTGAGCGTATAGTCACTTTGGCTCAGATTGACAAAGAACGTTCGATTGAGACCGAAAAGAAAAGTATCCAGGGTGTAATCAAAGAACGCGTCCAATTAGAAAAAGGTGTTATCGAAGAACAACAAGGAGTCAAAGATATTGAAGTATTCCGCGAAGTAGAACGGAAGAAACAAGCGGGCGTTATTGCAGCATCACAAGAAGCAGAAGAGAAATTAATTTCCACAGTAAAAGCTGCTGAAGCAGCGAAAATTGCTGCAGAACAAGAAGCAGAGAAAAAAGTGATTGACGCTGAAGCAGCACGTAAGATCGCTGAAAAGCGTGCACAGGAATTATTAATAGACGCCGAAGCGAAAAAAGAAGCATCACTCAAAGAGGCCGAAAGCCGTAAGATCATAGCTGAAGCTCAAGCGAAAGAAGAAGCCGCAATAGGTTTATCGGAAGCCGAAGTAATGGTCGCAAAAGCCGAAGCCGAAGAGAAGCAAGGCACTGTACAGGCAAATGTTATTGAGAAGAAAGCTGAAGCCATGCGCAAAGAAGGTTTAGCACAAGCGGACGTTGTTCGTGAAAAAGCACTTGCCGAAGCGAAAGGTATCGAAGAAAAAGCCGAAGCCATGAAAAAACTGGATGGTGTGGGTAAAGACCACGAAGAGTTCAAATTACAGTTACAAAAAGAACGGGACATCGAACTTGCACAAATCAATATCCAAAAAGATATTGCACAAGCACAGGCCGGTGTATTGTCCGAGGCACTTAAAACAGCGAAGATTGACATCGTCGGAGGTGAAACCATGTTTTTCGAAAACATTGTACGTCAGGTATCCAATTCCAAAGGTTTTGACCATCTGATTGACAATTCGAAACATGCGACTGATATTAAAAATTCGCTATTGGGCCCAGACGGAAAAGGTGATCTTACTGAAAAAGTGCGTGGATTAGCGGATAAATATGGGATCTCATCCAATGATATCAAGAACTTAACAGTTTCTGCGGCGTTGATCAAATTGCAGCAAGCAGCTACAGACGCCGAGAACGGTGAAGATGCAGGTTTTATCAATTCCCTATTTGGGTTGGCAAAAAACCTAGGCATTTCCAATAAAAAGCTGTAACCATATTCATCATCTTGAGCCTTGTAAAGCGTCAAATCTTAACAGGCTCAAGATAATATCCCAAAAACCAAAGCAATCACATGATACGTTTTGTCCTATTTTCTATTTTTCTGGGCTTAAATACCCTCTTGGTAACTGCTCAGACAGTTCAGCAACGATTGGATTCACTATTCCAATCTTTGAATCAGGACGGTGAATTCAGCGGAGCATTCTTGGTAGTCGACAGTGGTAAAGTTGTTTTTGAGAAATATATAGGTTTTGAAAACCCTGCAAAAACGGAAAAAATAAATAGCAATAGTCGTTTTGAATTGGCCTCGGTGAGTAAGCAGTTTACTGCTATGGCCATTATGCAATTGGAAGAAAAAGGCAAGCTCTCCTATGAAGATGATATTACCAAATATTTCTCGCGTATAAAATTCAAAAATGTCCGTATTAAAAATCTATTGCGCCATACCTCGGGAATACCGGAATTTTTGGCATGGGATCAGCAATGGATCGATAAGAAAAAAATAAATACAAATCAGGACTTCCTCAAAATAATTGAGACAAAGATTGACAGCACCTCCTTTAAGCCAGGTGATCAATACGCTTATTCAAATACGAACTACCTACTCCTGGCTCTGATTGTAGAAAAAGTATCTGGGCAATCTTTTGCTTCCTATATGCAGCAGCATATATTCAAACCTGCGGGGATGAACAATACCTCTGTATTTTCGGCGCGTTCACCCAATGCCAACCTTAAAAACTACGCAAAAGGAATGGCCTATGATGCGAAGACCAAGAGCTTCAAAAATGTTGATGACTTTCCTGCATTTAGCTATCTAACTTATTTTGATGGCGGAAGTGGGCCCTATGGAATAAGCAGTACAGCTCAAGATTTATTCCAATGGAACCAGGCTATCCAAAACAATACGTTATTAACGCGTCAGAATTTCATGAAGGCCATCTCTGTCGATACGCTCAATAATGGCAAATCCATTAAAATGGCAGGTTTGTACTATGGTTTTGGCTGGCTCTTTACCGACAGCACCAACAGTGAAAGCAAGATGCATTTTCACACAGGGGGATACCCAGGCTATAAAACGATCAACATTCGAGATTTTAAAGAACAAAAATATTTCATCGCTTTAATGAACAAATGGAATACAGTTGATGTATATCCATTGACATCAACTGTTAATGCAATTCTTCAAAAAAGAAAAGCTCCAGTTATTGAACGTGAAAAATTAACGGGAGCAATCATACTTATGGAGTTTCAGATAAAACAGCTCTTGGGCACATATGAATACACAAAACAACCTGAATTGAAGTTTAAAATTACCGCGAACGATGATGGTAATCTATTTGCCCAGTTATCGGGACAATCAGCCATTGAAGTCTATCCCAAGAATGATTTAGAGTTATTTTATACGGCAGTGCAAGCCGTGCTGAAATTCAGCAAAGAAAATGATCAGATCACAGCGCTGACGTTGTATCAAAATGGTCAGGAATTAAAATTCAATAAAGTTAAATAAGTCAAGAACTAGCGGAACTTATGCCAGAAGAAAACGTAATAAATCAGAACGACAGCCTTGACCAAGGTGCATATGAGATTATCCGAAAGCGACTTCTTACACAAAAAGAAGAACTAGCGACCAAGCTCCTACAATTGAATGAAGCCCGTAAAGAAGTCTTCAATTCAACGAGCTTTGTCCTCAAAGCCAATCAACGGATTACCACAGAAAACAACTGTGTTGCCCGCGGCATTCTGGCCTTGGATAATCAATGTATCTTTGGGTATAACGTGCATTTTGGACTGCGTACCGAGATCAAGCTGGAAGATGTTTTCAGTGTTTATGCATTTGAGAATAATCAATTTATTCCGCAGCCCCTCGACCTGATCAACGATCAAAATTTTATCTCAGATTATCAAAATCTATATAAATACTATAGGGACTCCATATTCTCCAAATTTCGTAGGACGGAGAACTATTTGTACATGATCTTTCAGACCAGCAAAAATCCTGCTGACCTCAAAGCATTCAAATGGTTAATCAAAGATGGTAAGCTCCAGTATCAAGATGACCGCAGCATCCATGAAGTCAAATTGCCCAACCAATTTGAATTTGACTGGACAAAAACAACGCTCGAAGACCGTCGACTGGGAAAATATCCCCATATATCCATTATGGATAAGATCTTTATTGAGGCGATCAATGGCGACATCACCTTCAAGATCGAAAACAATACAGACAGTGGCAAAGGGATCTATTCCGAAAAAGTGGTCAATGTAGACCAACAATTGGACGATGCCGATTATTACTATGCAGATCTCGGCAATCTTATTGCGGTACGTATCAAGCCTTACCAGGAAGATTTCAGGGCCTTTGTCTATAACCAACGGACGAAGGAAGTAATCAACCTCAAATCACTGAATGAATCAGCAATATTGTTACCGGACAATCAAGGGATTATTTTTTCCAATGGATACTACTTACAAAATGGTACACATAAGGTTTTTGACGCCCAGTTTGAACATGTATCGTTCCTGCGTAGGATAGCTTCCCCCAATGGTGAAGATTTTCTGTATATATTCTGTCAGGAGGAAACCAATACTTATATCCTACTGTCATATAACATCATTCAGCAGCATGTCGAGACCCCGATAATCTGCAATGGATTTACCCTATTCAAAGATGGTAGCTTAATTTATTTCCGCACCGAGGCGGAAGCCACCAGACATCATCAGGTGCAGATCTGGGAAACGCCCTATATGGCCATGCTCAAAGAAAATGAGCAGAAGAAAGATGATCCCCTTTATAAAGTAGGCAATAAACAGATCGTGCAGGCGATGGCCGAGGCTCAGGAGGTTATACAGCTGATCAACAAAGAGGACAGCTACGAAGGTTTATACGAAGATATCCTCAAAAAGTCCACGGTTTTATTGGATTCCTATTTCTGGATAAAAGATGACGCTTTATCAAATCTTGGCCAGCCATTAACACAGATCAAGGAAGTCGCCAATACCGCTATTGATGAGTTTGTCAAAGTACAGACACAACGCAAACATGCTGCAGAATTAAATCTAGCAGCAGAAAAGAAGATGGAAGAACTCTCCTTCTCCATCAATAGTATCATTGTGGACAAACTCGATCAGCTCGTCCACCAATTGGCCGACTCCCGTCGTCTCCAGGGTGAAATCATCGACCTTAAAAATGTAAAATATATTGATACGGTCAGGATAGATAGCCTATTGGAAAAACTACAGCGTATCACCTCCGAACTGGCCGAAAAGACCATTGCTTTTCTCCTACGTGACGAGGCCCTGCTTCCTTACGAACAAAAGGTGGAACAGCAGAAGAAAAATGTGGAGGCCATAGTTAAGGTCTATGATGCCAAAGCAATCGAGGAAGCCAATTCAGCCATTTCAAGCGAACTGGAACTATTGATTGATATCCTCAATAGTCTAAAAATTGACGACTCCACACAAACAACCAAAATCATTGAGAAGATTTCGGTTATCTTCTCCTCCTTAAATGAAGTGCGTGCACAGCTTACGCGAAAACTCAATTCATTGAAGAGTACGGAAGCAATAGCCGAATTCTCTGCGCAGCTGACTCTGTTGGAGCAATCCGTAACCAACTACCTCGAACTGTCAACGACAACCGAAAAGGTAGACGAGTATTACACAAAAGTCATCGTTCAGCTGGAAGAACTTGAAAGTAAATTTTCTGAATTTGAAGATTTTGCCCTTAAGATCGCGGACAAACGTGATGAGGTTATCAAGGCTTTTAATTCCCGCAGGGAACAAATCGTTGAACAGATCAACAAGCGTACCTCTTCGCTCGAACAGATCGGTCTTCGTGTATTAAAAAACGTTGAAAACAAATCCAAGACATTTGCAACACGGGAAGAGATCCTCAGCTTCTTTGCCTCGGATCTGATGATCGACAAGATCAGACAGTTGGTACAGGAGCTAAAAACACTGCAGGATGTCTCAAAAGCAGAAAACCTTGAAAATCTGTTAAAGAAATCACAGGAAGATGCCTTACGCGTTTTACGCGACAAAAATGATCTCTTTGTTGATGGCGAAAATATCATTGCATTGGGCAAGCATAAGTTTGCAGTCAATAGTCAATCCCTCAGCCTGACCTTGCTGCGCAGAAATGATGAACTGTATTTCCACTTGACCGGGACAAGTTTCTATCAAAAGGTGCAGGCCGAGGAAATCAACAGTTTTCAGGACATCTGGGATCAGGAACTTGTCTCTGAAAATAAGGAAGTCTATCGTGCAGAATATCTTGCATACAAAGCTTTCATTGCTTCAAAAGGACAACAAGATTTTGATGCCGCATTATTTATCACACAGACCGTGGAGCAAAGTTATTCGGAAGGTTATGTCAAAGGAGTTCACAATGTGGATGCACTGTTGATTTATGATACGGTCAAACAGTTGGACAGCAAATTGGATCTGCTTCGCTATGATCCCCTCTTGCGCACAATGGCTCAGCTATTTTGGCAATCCCTTTCGGATGATCAACGGACAAAGCAGCTGGCACTGATATACTCGACGTACACAATATTAAAAACGTTTCCAAATTCAAATCGTTACCAGTCGGTCATTGATGAACTGACCAAGTTATTCAATGCATGGGAGACACATTTGGATCGCTCCACCATTCATGGCCGTGACCTGGCGACGTACCTTTTTCAGACGTTTACAAGCTACAATACCTTTGTCGTCAGCGAACAGTCCGATGAACTGAAAAAGGCTTTTATTCGATTGCTGGAATCCAAGAAAAGTTACAAGCTATTTGAAGCGGATATTCAGAACGAACAATTTAGCTTGGTAGATCGCTTTTACCTGACCTTAAACTGGCTCAACTCCTTCGTGGACGAACATCCGGAATATCTTAAGCTACGTAAGTATATTGAGGAAGCAGCGATCTTGTTGCTTTATCCGACCCATGACTATCACCTGATCATAGCAAAAGACCAAGCACATATCAGCGGATTAAAAGGCAATCATGCGATCCTGAACAATGGGGAGGAACATATCCAATATCATGAGTTTTTAGCACGTCTGGCACAATTCAGTGAGTATAATGTACCTCGTTTTGTGGCTTTCTCCACACTGAAGGAACAGCTTGCGAAGTCCTATGCCAAAGAACTAAAGATCGGTGAGTTTGAGCCCAAAGTACTGACCTCCTTTGTCCGTAATAAGCTGATCAACGAAGTTTACTTCCCATTGATCGGAAATAACCTCGCCAAACAGCTGGGAGCCGCAGGCGACAACAAGCGTACGGCCCGTATGGGAATGCTTCTATTGATATCGCCTCCGGGTTACGGTAAGACCACTTTAATGGAATATCTTGCCAAAACGATGGGCTTACATTTCGTCAAAATCAATGGCCCGACCATTGGTCATTCCATTACATCCATTGATCCGATTGAAGCAAAAACATCCGGAGAACGGGAAGAACTGAAAAAGATCAATCTTGCATTTGAGATGGCTGACAACGTCATGCTGTATCTGGACGATATCCAGCACTTAAATCCGGAATTCTTACAGAAATTCATTTCTCTTGCCGATGGTCAGCGTAAGATTGATGGCATATTTGAGGGCGAGAGCAAGACCTATGACCTCCGTGGCAAGCGCTTCTGCATCGTAATGGCCGGAAATCCATACACAGAAAGCGGCTCCAAATTTCAGATTCCCGACATGCTTGCCAACCGTGCCGATGTGTACAATCTGGGAGATGTGATCGGTGATACTGAAGCATTATTCAACCTCAGTCTGATCGAAAATGCGGCGATTGAAAACAGTTACCTCGAAAAGATTGCAAGCAAATCGTTTAACGACTTCTATGCCCTGGTCAATTATGCACAGTCTGTTATGGATCAATTACCCGACTTAGAAGGCAACTACCTGAAACAGGATATTGATGACTTTATCGCGGTGCTGCGACATGTACTGAAAATCAGAAATGTCGTGATCAAAGTGAATCAGAATTATATTCAGAGCGCAGCGATGCAGGATAATTACCGTACCGAACCACCATTCAAAATGCAGGGATCCTATCGGAATATGAGCAAACTGGTGGCACAGGTGGTACCGATGATGAATGAGCAGGAAATTGATCAGGTTCTTCTTGCGCACTATGAGAGCGAATCGCAGACACTCACAGCGGATACCGAAAGCAATCTCTTAAAACTAAAAGAGCTTGCCGAGCTGATAAACCCTGTTGAACTGGAACGTTGGGAAACCATCAAGGAAATCTTCCGCAAGAACAACAAACACGGTGGACTTGCCAAAGACGATAAAGTATTCGGTCAGCTACTGGACTTCAATGAAAATCTGGAAGGTATTATTCAGGCTATTCGGGAGTATAAGAACTAAAACCATAAACTTTATTTTTCTCCATTGGTCTATCCAAACCAATGGAGAAAAATAATTTATAAGATGATTTAGCTAAGATGGCATCTACAGTCATTCCGAAGCACGATTGCCCTATTTCACAGCCCCCGAAGAAACGGTAAATATTCCGTAATCGTCAATAAGCATCCGCTCCTTGGTCACCCCATTATACGCCATAATCCGATCCAGTTCTTTCTGCGAACGTCGGCGCATGACCCAATCTTTCTTTTGATGACTGTTCAGCACAAAAGCGATCATTTTCAACTGTGGATGCCATGGCTGTCCGGTATAGACCAGATGGCTGTTTTCCTCACAAATGGAAGTCGCACCATGCACCGCCCTGCTCGCCATTTCATTGTTGCCAAACAATTCGAAAATACCAGAGATCACCACAATATTAGGTTCAAAATCCAGCTTGCTGTAAGTCTCCAGATCAAAACAGTCGTAATTGCTGAAACGTATTCCTTGGAACCTTTTCTTCTTGATGATTTTCTCTCCCACAGCAATATTTGACAACATAAACTCGTTGATCACGATCTCCACTTCCGGATATTTTTCTTTGATGTCAAACAAATAATTTCCGGTACCACCAGCGATATCCAATATTTTCACAAGCCGGCCTGTAGACTTGACCTGCTCAATATTCTCTTCCAATAGACGTAATAGATGCTGTTTGCGTATGCGGATTCCTTTCCAGCCGATCGCTTCCAAGTACCCTTTATCAATGACTTTACCTAGCCCCAACCTGCCTTTCGGCTCATTGCGATATACATAATCCAATGAAATTCCTGAATCAAAACCAAACTGAAGCCCTAAGTTCATGCCATGACTCAATGATCCGATCTTGCCTAAAGTCCATTTCTGGAAAGCATAATTTAGCTTCTCAGCCGCAGGCATCACCTTATGATACAATTTTTCATATTCTTTTACCGAAAACTCGTCGGGCTCTAACCCTTGTTCAGGCTTTTTCCTTGCATAGGCTTTCGTAATAAAATCTTTTAAATAGGTATACACTTTCTGTCTGTTGGATTCAAACAGTATACCATGATAAAAATTGCGCAGGGTAATAAATGTCTTTAGCTTGGAAGCGATGGAAACGAAGAATTGCTTTTGCACTGAGTTTTTAACCACATAGTCCTTTTCGGCGGATAGCACAATCACGGGAATATCGATTGCGGCTGCATCGTCTACGATACGCACACCAGCTTTCAATAGATCAACCAATAAAGCGCCGTTAATGGATTTTGAGATTAGGGGATCAGCATCATAAGCCTGTTGTTGCTCAATATCATGGGTCAGTACCTTCGCCTTGACATAGCTTTGGATAACAAGATCCTTTTTCAGCTTGGTTCCAAGCGCAATCATCTGGTTGGCCAATGGTACATACAGTTTAATCTCAAAGGCAGGGGCCAATAAAGCCATACCTGCAATCGGAGGGGCAAAATCATGTACCCAAGCACTCACAATGACCCCAGCAATACTATTGGCGATGACAAAGACATCCTTCGTATCAACCGCATATTCGGCGCGGATATAGGCCACAAAACTGTCCAGATCGCGCACATTATCCATGAATACTGGTGATACGGGCACTTTGGTATGGCCATGTCCCCGCAGATCAAATGCAAAGATGGAATAATCGGCAAACTGTGGATCGGTAGCCATCTCTTGCAGGCGTTCTGAATGTTCATGCCCACGGTGCAATACAACTAAAGCCTTTTGTCCCTTTTGATAATTCCAAACACGATATAGCAGCTCCCCTTGATCGAAACTCTTAAAATAACCTGATTTCATCTTTTTATAATTTATTCCATCAATACAATGGTGTATGTAATTTTAGTATCTATTCAGCTATGGCTGTTAAAAACAAAGACCAAGCCACCCTTTTTGATTAGGATCTGTCCGCGACGATAATTTTCATCAACGGGATCGCATGATCCTGTAACACCATATGTCTATTGATCGACTTCACCCGATCAATAGCTTTATTTAAATCTAAAGATAATAATTTCTGAATCATCAGAATAGCAAAAATCATGCTCCTACTATAACCCATTGTACAATGAATGATCATATTTTCATGTTCATCCAATGTGTGATAAGCGGATACCATTGCGTCTATGGTCACATGGGCATCATACACACTGATCTCCGCAATATCCAGCAAAGGGAAAGAATAATACTTTTCCATGGCACCCAAGAGTCTCACTTCCTCCAGCTCAGCTGCGAGGTCAAAAACAACCAGATTGCGATCCAACCCCATGACTACAAGTTCCGAAGCGTTCAACCTTGGCCCCACATAACAGCGGGGTAGTAATTCCATCAGCGACGGATTATTTTTCTTTCTAAAAAAACGCCACGTCAACCAGTACACAAATTGGTAAGGAGCGTAAAATACTTTCTTGATCAGCGGTATTCGACCCCGATGATCCTTTAAAAACCCCGTATTACCGCACAGGTAATTGTTACCAACCGCAAAGCAGACTAAGGCTATCCAAGCAAAAACAATCAGCGGCAATACGTATCCCTCGCAGAGCAGTGCCAGTAGCATGAATATCCAGCCGATGAGGTAATAAGTATTCGCTGGCTGTTGATTTCTGCCCCACTCCTTATTTGGAAAGAGTATAAAACTGACCTGAACCAATATGCAAGCTGTCAGTAGATCGATTACATGGTGTTGATATACCGTCAATGTTCCCAGGCCCATCAACAGAAGCCAGATGCCAAAGATTATTTTCTTCCATCCGTTGAACTTCCAACACAGCACCGACCAAAAAAGACAAGCATAAGCGACATGCAGGGAGGGTGCCTGATTAAAAGGCGAATCATATTCCTTTAAGAAGGAAAAGAAAATGTTAAACAGAGGATTTTCAACCGACGGTCTGTCAAAAGAAAACCGCAGCGGAAAAAGGAGAAAGCACAATGCCGCAATCAGGGTGACAAACGTAAATCGCTTTGCATAACACAGGAGTTCGCTCTTTTGTCCGCAATAAAATGGCACAAGGCAAAAAAATAGTCCACTGCTCATATAGGGCAGAATCATCCATGGAATGAATGGGATGTACTGTTCAAAAGCAAATACAAAAGAAGGTACCGCAGCTAAACTGGAGGCGTAGGCTGCAGTATAAAGATAGGTAAGTTGAAAAAGTAACAGGCAATAGATGGCAACAAGGAGCTGCCCGCCTACTTTCTTTAATCGTTTTTCATCCATTTGGCTTTCCTAAACATGATTTTACTTAATAATACATGAGGGAGCAGGCCTAAAAATCCCATCAACCATTTCATACGCTTCGGAAAAATCACGATTTTTTTCTTTTGCTGTATCGCTTTTAAGATGCGTTGCGCGGCATCGTCTACACTGATCAAAAAGGGCTTTTTGGAGAGATCCTGCTGATTAAGTTGACGGAGCTTAGTTGTATCCACATACCCTGGTGCGATGACTGTCACTGCAATCCCATACGGAAGCAATGCCCTCCGATAAGCTTCTGCCATTTGGATTGCGGCTCGCTTTGTTTTGCTGTACAAACTTGAATTCGGAAAGTCTAAAGTTCCCGAGACGGATGCTATTGTCGCGATCTGCCCCTTTGATTGTCCACGCATGGCTTCGCTGGCGACTTCAAAACAGTTCAGGGTACCGAGCATATTGACTCGGAGCATCTCACCTGCCTCTTCATAACTGATACGCTGTGCCACATCATCAGCATAACTTCCGGTACAATTGATAAAAAGATCCAATGCCACATGATTACAGAAGGAATCAACGGCATCAGCCAAAGCATCCCGATTACATACATCTACTTCAAACTTGATGAGCGCATCGTCTGCTTGTTGATTGGTCAACTTTGAAAGGTCTCGACCACATACAGCAACTTCAGCCCCCTGTTGGAGATAGCATTGTGCTAGTGCCAAACCTATTCCGCTTGTTCCGCCTGCGATAAATACCTTCATTTTATAAAAAAATAGCGATTATTTTACCCGCTTGATCGGGCTATCTTGTCAAACAAATAAACCTTCGATGTATGCCACCTAAGTTTTCCAATAGATCCCGTATTAAACCATATACAATTCCAAGCTCTCCAGAACTTCATAATTTATGTACATTGTGAACGATCTCTTCGCTCGCATGGCCTCTCTCCAAACTACCATTATTCTGATATCTCGGGCACTACGCCATACGCAGTTCCAACGTCTTCCGATATCCATAATTCCACTGTGCTTCCATAGCGGTGGCAAATTCATCCAGACTTGCTGGTAGGGACAATGTTATTTCAAATCTACGCCAATCTATACCTTTTTTACAATAGTTTCCTGCTAACTGTTCCGCGGCATCCCTTGTATCGATCCATCGGATCCCCTGAAATTGCCGATCAATATCCCGCAAGCGTTGGTTTCCGCTGAAGCCCAATACCGCCCTTACCAATCCCTCTTCCTGCAATTTATACGGCGGCTTCCGCTCACAGATAACTTCTGCGGCCAAAGACTGCGCCAACTCTACAGGGACCAGATCAATGGCTCCACCGGCATAAAATTCCCCATTCCGCTGTATCGGCTCTATATAAAACATATCGGACATGGAAATACGAACAGCCTCCAACAATGTCACCGCTGAATTTATCGCTATCGTTGAGGTAACAGCACTTTGTCCATAATTTTCACCTTGAATTTGAATGCTATCCAAATTTACGTTCGATAGTACACTTGTATTTCCCATCAGGATTTTCTGATAGAGCTTACGTTGGCCACGTCTCTCCCCAACTCCCGAACGGTCAAAAAGCATTTTCGAACCAATAATAATCGACGGTATTTCCTCCGAAAATGGGCGGTTCAAAGTTGGTAATAAGGGCGAAAGATCATATTCCATATCGACCAGATAACGATCAAAGACATCTTCCAGATAAGGAGCAGATCGTTTATCCCACTGCTTTTTTAACACATACCACCCCAGTTTACCCAGATGACGTTGTTCCGTAAGCTGATGCCCACAGAAGAAGCGATAAAACTCTTCGGATTGGAGATAAGATTTCCGCTCTGCATCTGTTGCAAAAGCCTGAATAATCGCAGCAGCCAGCGATCCACCGCAGGCGGCAATCAGTAGATCCGGTTTTAACCCCAGTTCCTCCAGCGCGGCATACATTCCCAAGTACAAGCCAAAACGAGTACCACCTCCTGAAAATAAAACTGCCCGCTGATAATTCATTTCGCGATATATTAGATATGATATTCTGGTTTTACTTACAAATTCGTCATTTCTATCAAACAAATCAAACCATAGAAAACAGGTGCATTAAACACCAAGCTATCTATCCGATCCAGTAATCCACCATGTCCGGGGATTAATGTACCCGTATCCTTGACTCCCGTCTTGCGTTTCAAAAAGGAGAAAAGCACATCACCACAAAATCCCAATGAACCAAAGAGCAGACCAAGCAACGAAAAGCAGATAAAATCCCCAAATGGCAATAACAGATAGCCCAAGATATTACTCAAAATTACCGTCAGCCCGATCCCACCGATACATCCGGCAACAGTTTTGTTTGGACTGATACGCGGAACAATCTTTCGTTTACCAAAGAATTTACCCATTAGATATTGGAATACATCGTTCAGTTCCGTTAAAACAATGATATAGGCTACAAGCCGTAATCCCATGAGCTCATCCTGATTGATTTGTACTGCTCGGATAAAGGCCAGTTGGCTGAATGCAAGCAGACAGGCAGCCGCTCCAAAGGTCATCCCGATAGCAGCACTCATCGCTGTTTTCTGTCCCAACCGGAAAAACAGCCCAACTCCTATGCACAATAGTGTCGCCCAACATAGATAGGCGCTGTATGAACAGTGGATTAAAAGGATCAGCTGCAATAGACCCGCTACAATAGCAAAGGGCAGTGCAAAACTAAAATTGGGGACAAACATCTTCATAAACTCGCGCATGCCCTGAAACGTCAGCCAGGAAACAAACAGCAATGTTATTGTTTGCGGAACGAAAACGATAGCCAGTACCAGTACGATATAACCCCAGCTTCTGACCCGTACAGGTACGTCAGCAAACTTGCCCTTCGGATTGGATACTTCACTCATGTACCACCAATGCCTTTCTTAATCGCGTTATCGAACTCAAGACCAATAGCAAACATAGCACAGCAAAAATATAAACTGAAATAGTCGTTATCGAGACCTGTAACAAGCTCAAAATACCATATACGCCGAGCAACAATGCACGGTCACTTTTACCCATGGGCCCATCATAACGACGATCATTGGCCACAACTTTTCCAATCAGACCACAGAATTCATTGATGACACACAAAATAATAAAGCATACCACCAGATATAAACTCTCAGGATGAAATTTCAGCAAGGGAAAAAAGATCAGGACATCGGAGACAATATCGCCTACCTCGTTCAAGACTTCCCCTTTTTTACTTGTCTGATTGAAAAGACGGGCCATCATGCCATCCAATGCATTGAAGGCCATCCGCAATAATAAACCGATCGGTAATACCAAGAACAAAATTGACATCCGGTCAGCGTACCAAAACGATACTGCGATAACCAAAGACAAAACGATCGACCCAATAGTTATCTGATTGGCTGTTACCTTTTTCCGATGCAAGAAAGTCAGAATCGGCATCAATAACTGCTGAAACTTTGGTTTTAATTTATAAACAGAAATCATATATGCGCTATATAGCTTACTTTTTTTATTTTTTTTAAAAAAAACTTTTGATAGTGTAAAAAATACACTATATTTATACCATCATAATTTAGGTTTATAATTGGTTATTTAAGGTTTTCATTCTCCCCGATTGAAAACCTTTTTTTTTGCCCACTAAATCACGAACTACCATCGCCCGCCTGCGCCTCCACCACCTGAAGAACCACCGCCAAAACTTCCACCGCCACTACTACTGGATCCACCGCCACCAGACCTGCTCGATGAAGACCGCACTTTAACAGGTATAGTATGCTCACCATGAGATACGCGATGCCCACAGTTCTTACATTTATCAAAACGTTCCTCCAAGCCCTGCGAACTGTATGTTGCAGATCGGATCGTATGTGAAAGTCCCGTTTCAAACGTACGGTAATGACATTGAGGACAATCAATGTACCCCGCATTTTCATCCCAGGGAACCAACTTGGTTTCATTGCTTATCTGATCTACCCAAATCTCATAAGATCGACTACCAATTTTCTCCTCCATGAGTTGTCCCTGATCTAGGTAAGCACTTTCTCTGATAGATACATCATCCTTATTCATCCGTAACCAACGCCCCGAACCATCCGGAGGGGTCAATCGTAGTTCATTCCTTCGAATCCGCTTATTTATTCCAAAAAGATCAAACAGCGCCAAAGGACTTAGCAATAAAGGAACAAGTCCCCAAATGCGAAATTTACGTAAGGCTTGCTGGATATTCTCCTCATCGCGATAAGAATTGACAATCTGCGTACGGCTCGCATTATATTTCATCGCCAATGTAATACTGCCAAATATAAAAATAAAGTAAGGAAGGTTTTTCCATTGATAAACGACTTCAAAGTTGTTCAACGCAAAAGCACATATAAACACACTGGCAAACATCAACATCCCCATACAACCACAGCCGCTGACCAGTGGTGGAAAATACTTACTTTTCTTGGTCAGTTGCCCTTTTATCGCGCGGGTCACCTCACCCAGCCAGATATAACAGACGGCAAATAAAGCTAGCACCAAAAGTGAATTTCGCAGGATAGGACTGCTGAAGCTCCAGATCGGAGTTGCCTCAGGCATCAGGCGCTCCAATTCAGCCTTGCTATCAGGCGACATTAGAATGGTTTTGATAAACTGTGAAGCCTCAGAAACTCCTTGGTCATAATTTCCATTTCGAAAATTAGGCACCAGATACTTCTCACCGATCCGCTTTAAATAGGCATCAGGCAAGGTACTTTCCATCCCATATCCCGTAATAAAACGATATTCCCGCCGATCTTTGGCAATAAACAATAATAAACCATTGTTACTCCCCTTCTTGCCGATACCCCAGGTATTAAATAGTTTAAGTGCAAATTCAAAATCGCTGTCACCGACATAGTCATTGACCAATACAATGGCATATTCACTTTTGGTAGCTGCTTCGATCTGTGTGGATAAACCATCCAGTTCAGCTACAGTACCCGATGACAAGATCCCATCAGGATTGGAGACAAAATAGTCTTGCCCTTTCTGCTTCGGACTAGGTACATTATCGACAGTATACTGTGCCAATACCGGAACAGCATTTAAACAGCAGCTTAGCCAAAATAAAAGGAAGATATAGAGTTGATGTGATCTATGCATATTTTTTAGAATAACTCAAACAACAAAATTTGGTTCATTGTCACGATATTAAGAAAAAAAAATCAAACAAAGGTTTCCATCAAAAAAAAGCCCATAATCAACCGATTATGGGCCTGTATAATTCAATATTCGTTTGAGACTCTCCGTCCTATTAATGTATCCTAGCAATTACTTTATATAACCGTTTTGTTGAACTATAGCCACAGTACGCGGGCCTGTTTATCGCTATCAATGACCAAGCCAGTGTAAAATCAAGACACCGATCAATCCAATAACAGAAACCAGCGTTTCCATCACCGTCCATGAGCGAAATGTATCCTTCACGCTCACTCCAAAATAAGATTTAAACATCCAAAACCCCGGATCGTTGACGTGTGAGAACATGAGACTGCCCGCTCCGGTCGCTAGCACCATTAATTCAGGAGTAACATCTCCTGCTTGCACAATGGGGAGCATAATGCCCGCTGCCGTGAGTCCAGCAACACTTGCCGAACCGATAACTAGGCGAATGATACCGGCTATTAACCATGCAAGCACAAGAGGTGACAAGCTAAGGTCTGCAGTTAGGTCAGCGATGTAGTTCGCTACACCACTATCTACCAAAATTTGCTTGAAGGCGCCTGATGCTGCAATGATAAAAAGGATCATCATTATCCCACGGATTGCTTCTTCCACACTTTCTGACTGCTCCCGCAAACTTTTACCTTGGCGGATCCCCATCGTGTACATCGCCACCAGAGATGCAATCATTAAAGCCACCACCGGGTCACCCAAGAAACGTAGTGCCGTCAGCCAAGGGGAATCTTCTGGGAATATTAGATGTGCAAATGAACCAAAAGCAATTAAAATTATTGGAAACAGTCCCGTAAATATACTTATTGCAAATCCAGGAAGCTCTTTCCTATCTGCCTGATTGTATTCAGGAAAAAACTCCGCCGGTGGGTTGGTCGGAATACGCTTAAGCATCCTACCAAAGAGCGGCCCACCAATGATTATGGCTGGAATTGCCACAACAATGCCATAGGCCATTGTCAAACCTATATCCGCATTGTAAGTAACCGCTATGGCTGTAGCTCCCGGATGCGGTGGCAAATAACCGTGCGTCACAGACAGCGCTGCCAGCAGTGGAATACCCACGTAAAGCAAGGGCATTTTATTGGAAGCACATACCATGAAAACAAACGGTACCAAGACGATAAAACCGACATTGTAAAATAAAGGAATTCCTACTAAAAAGCCCGTGAGAACCATTGCCCAAGGTAAGTTCTTTCTGCCAAATACCGCCGTTAGTTTCGTTGTAATCTTTTCTGCAGCGCCCCCCTCCGCCATCAATTTACCCAGTAAAGACCCGAAAGCCAACAAAAGTGCCAATTGGCCCATAGTACTACTCACTCCGGTTTCAACGGATTTAAGGATATCGACGGCATTCATATTCATAGCAAAACCAACCGCAACAGAGGTTATCAGTAATGAAAAGATCGTGTTTAACCTGACGACAGTGACTAAAAGAAGTAGCAAAGCTACTCCCAAAATAACGATGATTAGAGGCATAATAATTTACATCTAGTTAAAACTCACCTTCCAATATATGGTACAGGCGTTCAAATTTCTGGAAGTTCTTCATATATACGGCGTGATTCTCTTCACTCGGTTTGTAATAGTACTCGGTATCTTGTGTTCCCTCTGTTTGCTTGTTTTTTACGGAAGGCTCCCCTCGCTGTATACCCAATGCTTCCAAGCCTATCAATGCTGCTCCCCATGCAGAGCTTTCTACCGTATTTTTGGTGAATACAGGTTTATTGAAAATGTCTGCAAGCATTTGCAGCAACAACGATGAACGTGCTAAGCCGCCGCTTGCAAAGATCGTATGAATGGGGCCAGTATTCTCCTCTAATGCGATTCCTACACTGTAAATTGCAAACAACATCCCTTCCATCATGGCCCGCGCAAAGTACGCCCTGCCATGATGGAGCTGTATTCCAAAATAAACGCCTTTTGCATTGGAATTCCAATGTGGTGCCCGTTCACCAGTTAGATAGGGCAAGAATATCAAGCCCTCTGCCCCGGGAACGACGGAGTCGACCAAAGCATTTAACGCAGCAGAAGAATCTTCATCCGTTTCCGTTTGGGTAAATTCATGCAAAAAATTATCTCGAAACCAGTTGCGTAATACACCGCCATTGTTAACCGCGCCACCAATTATATATTCATTTGGCCTCAGTAGGTAGGTAAATAGCCTTTGTTTTTTTTCTTGATTTGCCTGCGAACTTGCTACACGAATAGCACCACTGGTACCGACAGTTATCGAAGCCACCCCAGGACTAATAGCCCCTACCCCCAGATTAGCCAAACAACCATCGCTACCACCTATAACAAAAGGGGTATCTGCAGGGATCTGCATCAAGGCCGCAATTTCTCGGTTAGGCATATTTAAAATATAGTCGACCGGAACTGGTGATGCTAGTTTCTCTTCCGATATGCCCGTCAATCTTAACGCCTGATCAGACCACCTTAGCTGATGTATGTCGAAAAGCCCTGTTGCAGATGCAATGGAATGATCGACCACATAAACTCCAAAGAGCCTGTAAAAAAGAAATTCTTTGATCCCGATAAACTTGTGCGACTGAGCAAATAATTTTTGATCGTTGGACTTTATCCACATTAATTTGCAAAGCAAAGACATGGGATGTATTGGTGTGCCCGTCTGCTGGTACAACAGCCTGCCCGCCTCACTTGCCTGCAAGGCAACCGCAATATCCTCGCTTCTGCGATCTGCCCATATCATGCAATTGCTAAGTGGCTTGCCCACCGAATCAACAGCGATCAGTCCGTGCATAGCACTGCTCACTGAAATACATACGGGTTTCGGTATCTCGGCACTAGATTGCTTTAAGCCAATCATTACATGTGCAATAGACTCAATACATGCGCCGTAAACAATCTCCGGATCTTGCTCATACCAGCCTTCCGACGGGTTTAATATGGGATAAGGTATACTATGCTGCGACAAGATGTTACCTTCGTTGTCAAATGCAACAGCTTTCGCAGATGATGTCCCAATGTCTAATCCAATGATCATAAATAAAATTGATGTTTAGAAGAGTTCAATATACGGATTATCTGTTGGTTTACAACAAAAGACTCAATACCAGCGAAGTAATTGAAGCGAGAAAAGCGCCTCATACCGATCTGCTGATAATTGTCTTTCATAGTATCAACAAAAATGGTAAACTTCAACTTAGAAAAAAACGGTATCAAACGATGAGTATAGATAAAATGAATAACTACGATTTTGGAATAGTTGGACTCGGCGTAATGGGACGTAATTTATTGCTGAACATCGCCGACAACGGTTTCGCGAGGTATTGAAAGATGCTATCGCAAACGGGATACCTGTACCCGGATACGTAAACGCACTTTCTTATTTTGATGCCTACCGGTCCGAAAAATTACCTACAAATATTATACAAACACAACGAGACTATTTTGGCGCACATACCTATGAATGTATTGATCAGGAAGGTATCTTTCACACACTTTGGGATTAAGGGACAAAAGCTTGAAAATTCGATTTAATCTTCGTTTTAAACGCTAAAAAGCGGCTTTTTTATATAAAGCCGCTTTTTATAACTGAGCCTCCTATCGGGATGAACCAATGACCTACTACTGATTACAAGTCAGTTGCTCTACCAGCTGAGCTAAGGAGGCTTCGTTTACAGATAAAGTTTCTGATTTCTGTGCTGCAAATATCGGGATTTGAACAAAAACTTGTAGCGTATGTTATATGAGATAGACTAACAGCATACGTTTACACTTCGTTGATTTAGATGTTATCGTTCAATATCCTTTAAGCTGCTCATTTTCTTATATTCCAAGAATCCTTTGATATCCTCAAAATGTTCACGGACACGCTTATTTCCAAACTCAAATACTTTTTCTGCTAAGCCGTCCAAAAAGTCCCGGTCGTGTGAAACAAGGATCAATGTACCATCAAAATCCTTTAAGGCATCTTTGATAATATCTTTGGTTTTCATGTCCAAATGGTTGGTAGGCTCATCGAGAATCAACACATTCACTGGCTCCAAAAGAAGTTTTATCATGGCCAAACGAGTTCGCTCTCCACCAGATAATACCTTTACCTTTTTAGTCGTGTCATCACCACTAAACATAAAAGCACCCAAGAGATCTTTCATTTTAACACGCACATCGCCTATTGCAATTTGATCGATGGTATCAAAAACAGTCAATTCACCATCAAGCAATGCCGCCTGATTTTGGGCAAAGTAACCGATCTTGGCGTTATGCCCCACCTTCAATGTACCTTCAAAATCTATTTCACCCATAATCGCTTTGATCATGGTCGATTTACCCTCTCCATTTTTACCGACAAAGGCAACTTTTTCGCCACGTTCAATCACCATATTGGCTTTATGGAATACCACATGCTCATCATAAGCCTTGGTAAGATCCTCCACAATGACAGGGTATTGACCCGATCGAGGTGAAGGTGGAAATTTCAGGCGCAGCGCCGAAGTATCTACTTCGTCAATTTCGATAACTTCCAGCTTTTCCAACATCTTTACGCGCGACTGCACCTGTAGAGTCTTCGAGTAAGTACCTCTGAAACGATCAATGAATTCCTGATTGTCAGCAATAAAACGTTGTTGCTCCTCATAAGCTTTCAATTGATGCTGACGTCTTTCCTGACGCAACTCCAAATAATGGCTATACTTGGCTCTATAATCATAGATACGGCCCATCGTTACCTCGATGGTACGGTTGGTTATATTATCAACAAAGGCTCTATCGTGTGAAATAACAATAACTGCCTTGGCAGAATTGACAAGGAAATCCTCCAGCCATTGGATACTCTCGATATCCATGTGGTTGGTTGGCTCATCCAACAAAATCAGATCCGGTTTCTTCAATAGTATTTTGGCAAGCTCGATACGCATACGCCACCCCCCGGAAAACTCCGAAGTCTGTCTGGTAAAGTCAGAACGCTCGAAACCAAGCCCCTTCAACACCTTTTCTACTTCTGCATCGTAATTGACCTCTTCGATTGAATAAAACTTCTCGCTTAGTTCCGACACCCGCTCGATCAATTGCATATAATCATCCGACTCATAATCTGTACGGATATTCAATTGCTCGTTCAGCTGCTCCAATTCATCCCGCATTCCATAAACCTCTTCAAAAGCCTTCGAGGTCTCCTCAAAGACCGTCACATGATCCTGCGTCAGCAAATGTTGCGGTAGATAAGCAATGACGGCATCTTTTGGCCCCGCCACATTACCTGTCGTAGGTTTACCCACTCCAGCGATAATTTTCAACAGGGTAGATTTACCAGCACCATTCTTACCCATCAATGCAATCTTATCATTCTCATTGATCGAGAAAGATACATCCGAAAAAAGAGTCGTTCCCCCAAAGGAAACAGAAATATTATTTACGTCAATCACTGTATGTACACTTAAATTTGCCACAAAGATAAGCGAATCAATCTTATAAATATACAATGGATCATTTTTGTGTATCTTTGCGCCATGCGTTTTGATATTATTACGGTCCTACCAGACCTTTTGGAAAGTCCATTTGCACACTCTATTTTGCAACGTGCAAAGAATAAAGGCCTCGCGGAGATATATGTACACAATTTAAGAGATTACTCAACAAATAAGCACAAAAGTGTGGACGATTACCCCTATGGCGGCGGCTCCGGCATGGTACTACAGATCGAACCCTTCGCTAAGTGTATTGAACAATTGCAAGCCGAACGGACATACGATGAAATCATCTATATGACTCCCGATGGAGAAACCTTCAATCAGGATATTGCAAATGGGCTCTCGACAAAAAGTAACATGATGATTCTCTGTGGCCACTACAAAGGTATAGACCAACGCATCAGAGATATATATGTGACAAAGGAAATCTCTATAGGTGATTATGTGCTGTCCGGAGGCGAACTTCCAGCGGCAATTGTTACAGACGCCATCATCCGTTTGATCCCCGGAGTTCTATCGGACGAAACCTCTGCGCTTTCAGATTCTTTTCAGGACGGATTGTTGGATGCACCGATCTATACACGCCCTGCAGAGTGGAAAGGGCACAAAGTACCCGATATTTTACTCAGTGGACATGAAGCAAAAATTGCTGCATGGAAGGACGAACAACAGCTAAAAAGAACACAAGAACGACGCCCTGATTTATTAAATGATTAAGAAATAAGGGGATTTTTTGTTTTTTTATCACAAAAAGTTTGGTTATTTATTTTTTTTTATAAATTTGTGTAATAATGACACGAAGATATACAAATACAAATTGGTGGTGGCCTGAAGCAATAAGCATCGGGAATCAATTGGTATTGTCATAATATTTCATAATCAACCAAAACCATTTGTGGAAATTCCAAACCCGATGCTAACCAGTATCGGGTTTTTTTTGTATAAAATTTATCATAACGAAGAAAAGAATAAAATGAAGTATAAATTCAAAACACAGAGCAGAAAGTTGCTTGCCGACACAACAACACCGGTGAGTATTTATCTTCGATTAAGGGATATCTTTCCAAATTCACTCTTATTGGAAAGCTCCGACTACCATAGCCGTGACAACAATATCAGCTATATCTGTTGCCAGCCCATTGCAGGGATTCAACTAGATGAGCGAGAGTTAATATTAACCTATCCCGGAAAAGAACGAATTGTAAAAAATGCACAAGAAATAGAATTACGTCAGGAGGTATCCGATTTCAGGAATTCTTTTGAAGATTCTACGATAGCCGAACTGAACCTAATCTCCAACGGTCTATTTGGCTACTTTACATTTGATTGCATCGAACATTTTGAGGATATCAAACTGACGACACCCGTCGATCCGGCACGGAAAATACCGTTTATGCAGTACCATGTCTACAAGTATGTGATTGCCATCGACCATTTCCGTAATCAGCTTTATATCTTCGAACATCTTTTGGAAGATGAAGAGTCAGAACTGGAACGCATGCAATTCCTGATCCAGAACAAAAACTTCCCAGAGTATACGTTCAAATTGGCCGGAGAGGAAAGTTCCAACCGTACTGATGAAGATCATCGCCAATTGGTGAAAAAGATGAAAGAACATATCCAACGTGGGGATGTCTTTCAAATCGTTCCATCCCGAGGCTTCCGAACACCATTCTCAGGTGATGAATTTAATGTCTACCGTGCATTACGTTCCATTAACCCCTCGCCTTACCTATTCTATTTTGATTATGGTGACTTTAAACTATTCGGTTCATCGCCTGAGGCACAATTGCGCATCCATGGCAAGCAGGCTACGATCTTCCCGATTGCCGGAACATTCAAAAGAACCGGAAACATGGAGGAAGACCAAAAGATTGCCTCTAGGCTAAAACAGGATCCGAAAGAAACCTCCGAACATGTGATGTTGGTAGACCTTGCACGTAATGACCTGAGCAGACACTGTACACAGGTTAAAGTAGAATCCTATATGGAACCACAATACTACTCGCATATCATCCATTTGGTATCGAAGGTAACAGGGGTATTAAAAGATAATATCAATCCATTCGACATTGTAGGCGACACCTACCCTGCCGGGACGCTCTCTGGAGCTCCAAAACACATGGCATTGACACTCATTGACCGCTACGAGGGATTGCAACGTTCGTTCTACTCCGGAGCGATTGGCTTTATGGGCTTCAATGGCGATTTCAATCATGCCATCATGATTCGTTCATTCCTCAGTAAACAAAACACCTTGCACTATCAAGCTGGTGGTGGAATTGTATTGGACTCTGACCCTGAAATGGAACTTCAGGAAGTCAACAATAAAATAGCTGCTTTGCGAAAAGCATTACAATTAGCAGAAACGTTATGATCAGACCATTAGAATACTGTGTCAATACACAACATATCAATGTTTCGATAGACACCATCGACAACCGCATCGTTGAATTGCTGGCTTTGCGGAAGACCTATCTCAATAAGGCAAAAGTATTAGATGATCATACCGATGCCGGGCAGCATATTATTAAAAATATCAGCAGCAATCAGGCGACACTGGCAAAGAAATTCGACCTGCCAGTGGAATTTGTTCAAGCGATATTTCAGGAAATAGATAATTACTTTAATCAGGACTATACAACAAGAGGCTATGAGCAACAATAAAATCGTCGTCATTGACAATTACGATTCATTCACCTATAATTTGGTTCATTTGCTACAGGAGTTGGGACAGGACTATGTGGTGTTGAGAAATGATAAATTCAAATTGGAAGAGCTGGAAGCATTCGATAAAATACTTCTTTCCCCAGGTCCCGGGATTCCGGAAGAGGCAGGTCTATTGCTTGACGTGATCCGCACCTATGCTCCGCACAAAAGTATATTGGGCATCTGCCTGGGGCAGCAGGCTATCGCCGAAGTATTTGGTGGCACACTATTTAATATGGAAAAACCGCTGCATGGGGTTGCTACCAACATTATTGTCACTGATGAATCCGAAAAGTTATTCCAGGACTTCCCGAAAGATTCCAAAATAGGACGCTACCATTCATGGGCTGTAAACAAAGAGACATTGCCAAGCACACTTAAAGTGACAGCCGTAGACGAGAATGGCATCATCATGGCACTGACACATACGGAGTATGATGTGCGAGGTATGCAGTTCCATCCGGAATCAGTACTGACAACAAATGGAAAAAAATTAATTGAAAACTGGTTATCTTAATACTCAACACAAAAAATGACGATACTCGATAAAATCATTGAACGAAAAAGAATAGAAGTAGAAAAGGCGAAGGCCTTAGTTCCATTCGAAGAGCTGTTGAACTATCCCTATTTCAATGTAGCCTGTCTTTCTTTACGGGAATCTATATTAGATCCTGAAAAAACAGGGATTATAGCTGAATATAAACGAGCATCACCTTCAAAAGGAGATATCAACAGTACGGCAAAAGTCGAAGATGTTGTCAAGGCTTATGAAGAAGCTGGCGCCTCAGCAGTATCTGTGCTGACCGATGGGGAGTTTTTCAAGGGCAATCTTAAAGATCTTTCCAAAGCAAGGGAAGCAATTAACATCCCTATTTTGCGTAAAGAATTCATTGTCGACAAATATCAGATTACTGAGGCCAAGGCTTATGGTGCCGATGTCATCCTTTTAATAGCGGCCTGCCTCAAAAAGGAAGAAGTTCAGGAGTTTGCCGCCTATGCACATCAGATCGGACTCAATGTATTGCTTGAAGTACACAATGAACAGGAACTTTTGGATAATCTTTTCGACGATATTGATGCCATTGGTGTCAACAATAGAAACTTAAAAGATTTTTCCGTAGATCTAAACCATTCGTACGAGCTTTTGGATAAAATTCCATCCGAATATATTAAAGTTTCTGAAAGTGGCATCTCTGACCCAACGACTATTAAAGCATTGAAAAAGGCTGGTTTCCAAAGCTTTCTAATCGGTGAAAATTTTATGAAAACTGCAGATCCGGGTAAAGCGATCAAGGATTTCGTAAAAGAAATTTAGAAATTATTTAAAACGAATCTAAATAAGCCTATCTTTGCGTCAGAACAAGCAGAGAACTGGTATTTTGGAAAAAGAGTTTTTTATTATAGATAAAGCAGGTTTTGAGCAAATATATCTTCAACACTGGGAAGGTATGTTTGCCTTTTGCCTGAGCAGTATCAAAGATGAGGAGCATTCCAAGGAAATTGTACAGGATGTTTTCAAATCACTTTGGGAGCGACGTGAAGAGCTTCGTCTCATCGAGGTTGAACGGTATCTGATCAGATCAGTAAAGCTCAAAACATTTGAATACATCCGCAATAAAGTATCACGACAACAACACCTAGACAATATTTCAAATACAAGAGAAGAACATTACGTAGATAATTCGCTGATCGCTGATGAACTAGCCAAGAAGATATCAAATCTGATCGATAGTTTGCCCAAGCAATGTAAAAATGTATTTCGCATGAGCAGAGAACAGGGGCTCACCAACAAGGAAATTGCGCATAAGCTCTATATTTCTGAACGAGCGGTAGAATATCATATTTCACGGGCATTAAAAACATTAAAAACAGAACTAACGGAATATATATCCTAAATTTATCTATACAAAAGAAATCCTGTACTTTTGTCAGGAAGTATATCATATGAAAATAGACCATAAACTCATAGAGAAATATCATTTAGGCCAATGCTCTCCCACAGAACAATTTCTAGTGGAGGAATGGTTATTGGATGACACCCTCGAGTCGGAGCCCTTGTCTATTTCCATCACTAAAAAAACAAAATTAGAAACGGATATCTGGGCCGAGCTGAGCAGCCATATTGATCAGTCTGGAGTCCCAACAATAGCTCCTGCTAAAAAATATAACTTTACATATACTGGAATAGCAGCCAGTATCGTACTGTTACTCTGTTTTGGTTTTTATCAATTCAGTCAGGATGCCGAAAAAACTGCCGCCATCTTTGATAACGGAACGAGTGCTGGACTGAAATATATTAACCAAAATAGTTACAATATCATCCTCGGTAAAAATGCACGGGCTGAGATCAATACGGATACCGGGGAATTCAAAACCTCGGGCAATATGATGTTCATTCCCAAAAAAAACTTTGCCTTTAGCTTTTTTGGAACAGATAAAAAGAAGGAACTCAAACATGGGGAAACATATTTTGTATTAAAACCACAAAAAAATGGCAAGCAGGTAATAATCTCTAAATCGGAACTTACCTTTTTAGCCCCTACCATCCAACACGAACTGAAAATACAATTTAATATCATCTAAATAAGAAGATCTTCAATTAGTCCATACACTCATGCTATCCAACCGCTTCACGCTATTCTTATCCTTGTTATTACTTCATTTAGTAATAAGCTGCAGAACAGAAGATGAGGGCAGAAATACCGACGGGAAGTACAGTCTCTATACGATGAATAAAGATCTCGGAAACACGATCATCACCTCAAATACCATTGATAGTGGAAATCTGACCATTTCAAAAAATGGCATAGACATTCCGACACAACAATTCGACCGAAGCATCATTGCTAAGGACAAGCATTTTTATTTTTTAAGAGCGGGAAAATTCAGAAAATATACACTTGAATCAAATGGATTAAAGGAAATTGCACAGTTGGCTATGCAAGATCAGCATATTGAAAATATAAACTGGCTTGATCGAGACACATTACTCCTATTTACTTCGGACAACAAAACAAACCGTCGGCTATGGGTCTATAAAATTACCGTCAACGATTTCAAAATCAACCAACAGCAAGAAGTAAAACTACCTTCAGCCTCAGCGGACTTTAAGATTCTTTCTGTCGGGTTTGGTACCATACATCAACAACAGTTATTGATCGGTTATACCTTTAATAAAGTGATTAATGAGACTGACTTTACCACAATAGATACAATGTATATTGCGACACTGGATAAGAAGACTTTACAATTAGAAAATATACAAAAAGATACTCGTTCCTCTTACCCCGGAGGAGTCAATACTGTTCAATCTTATAGCTTTCATGACGAAAATGGCAATTTCTATTTTATGTCCTGCCCTGGTATAGCATTAGGCAACAGCCCATCAAAACCTACCGCAATTTTCAGAATTGACAACAATTCGCCCCACATCAACCCTACTTATTTTCTTAATCTAACAGCAAAAACGCACAATCACGCTTATGGCATGTGGTATTTGGGCAACAATCAGGCTATCATCCGAAGTGAACGTAGAGATCGCTACACAGACTTTAGTGATCATCATTCCACCTATCAATTTGAGTACTATGTGGTCGATCTTATCAGCCAAACTACGACAAAATTAAACCTACCCTTCGACAAGGGAACACGCAAAGAATCTGTTCTCGTTGAAAATGGGAAAGCCTATATCACAATAGACGATGCAAAGGATCAGCATCAAGTTTGGATCTATGATATCAAATCAAAAGATATTCAGGTTGGTCTTACCCTAGATCAAGCGACTGATTTTATTGTCAGAATAGACCGACTACATTAAATTTCTAACTGATATTCAGTTTATTAAAAAATAATAATTTTTATTTACTTATTTGACCTTCGGTAGATTTAGAGTTACGCAACTTCTCTATGTGTAATTAATCTAAATAAAGTAATGTCAAAATTTAAAGTAGTATGGTTATTCTTTTTCCTAATCATATCATTTCCTTCACATTCCCAACAACTAGCCGAAGTCAAAGGTAATGTTACCAATACATCAAACGAACCTATTCATGGGGCAACAATTGTTCTATCAGGTACAAATAAAGGAGCCAAAGCTGACAAAAATGGTTTTTTCAAAATAAGTGGAATCTCTTTCGGAAATCATCAGGTTACAATTTCCGCGGTCGGATATCAGACTATAAATCGGTCAGTAGCCTGTAGTAAAAATGTTATTGATCTATCCGGAATACAAATGACCCCAGATCAAAAAATCATGGCGGAAGTTGAAGTTATAGGTAGATCCACTACAAGTGAAGTAACACGACAACCTTACAACGTCTCTGCAATAGATGCAAAAAAACTGTACAATACGACTTTAGACATCGGTCAGGCACTTAATAGAGTTTCGGGCGTACGCTTGAGAGAGTCTGGCGGTGTTGGATCAAATATGTCTTTTAGTATTAATGGATTTTCCGGCAATCAGGTGAAATTATTTCTGGATGGTATTCCGATGGACAATTTTGGTTCATCATTTCAATTGAATAATATCCCGATCAATTTTGCCGAGCGTGTGGAAGTGTACAAAGGCGTTGTTCCGGTATGGCTGGGTGGCGATGCCTTAGGTGGTGCTGTGAATATTGTCACCAAAAATGACCCTGGTAAGTACCTTGATGCTTCTTATTCTTTTGGTTCCTTCAACACACATAAAACTGCGGTAAATGCAGGATACATCTCGAATAACGGGTTAACGATGACCTTGTCGGCCTTCCAAAACTATTCGGACAACAATTACTGGGTGAATGTGCGGGCGGCTGATTTTGAAACCGGAAAATATACCAATGGAAGAAGAAGGCGTTTCCACGACACCTACCGAAATGAAACCATGGTTTATAATATCGGAGTCTCCAACAAGAAATATGCAGATCAGCTACTTTTTGGAATAACACTGGGTGAAAACAAAAAAGAAATCCAGACCGGAAACCACATGGACGATGTTTATGGAGGCCGGGAAGCTTTGGGAAATATCATTCAACCCAGTGTAAAATATATCAAAAAAGATCTATTTGTAAAGGGACTAGATGTCAACATATTTGGCCGATACAACCTCGGTAAAGAACGCAGTCTGGATACAGTGAATAGAAGATTTACCTGGTCCGGAGAAAGTGAACCCAAAGATAAAAATAACCCCAATGCTCCCGGAGGTGAAAACGAACTACGCGATTATCGTTTCAACAATAACAATGGCAACTTCATTGCCAACCTCTCCTATGCGATCAATGAAAAACACCATTTTATGGTCAATCACTTATTGACAACGTTTGACCGCAAAGGAAAAGATAAATATTACCCAGATCTCGAAATCAACAAGT
The DNA here is from genome assembly GCF_019969845.1 of Sphingobacterium sp. GVS05A. GTDB lineage: Bacteria > Bacteroidota > Bacteroidia > Sphingobacteriales > Sphingobacteriaceae > Sphingobacterium. The sequence goes on along the minus strand of NZ_JAHXYR010000009.1, from coordinate 175,787 downwards.
TGCCACGAAAAACCACAAAAAATATTACTGCATTAGGTTATCGTACCAACATAGCCGATCAATGGGATTTAAATGTATTTGTAAAAAATTACAATCAAAAAGGTAAATACTTTGAAGAAGTCAAGAAAAATGAAATCTACAAAAATGTAGAAACGACGGTCAATAAATTAGGCTATGGCTTTGCGGCTTCCTACTTTGTCAATCCAACCCTACAATTGAAAGCTTCCTATGAGAAAGCCTCCAGATTACCTGAAAACAACGAATTATTTGGCGATGCACAAGATTTGAGCGCAAATCCAACACTTAAACCAGAGAATAGCCATAACATCAATGTCGGCCTCTCCTACGCAAAAAAATGGAATGAGAATAACCATATCATCATAGATGCTAACTATACCTATAGAAATGCAACTGATTTTATAAGACTCTACATCAGCCCATTAAGCTCAAACAACAAAAGAGAGAGTAAATACCTCAATTTAAGGAGTGTACTCAATAATGGAGTAGATCTTAATCTAAAATATTTCTATAAAAATCAGTTTTCAATCGGTGGTAATCTAACCTACCAAAATATAATTAATAATACGAAATATGAGCCCGGTCAACTCGTAGAAAGCAGTGTTTACAAGGATCGCATGCCTAATATCCCCTATTTATATGGTAATGCAGATGCTGCCTATTATTTGCACCACTTCGGAGGTAAACATAATACATTGACGATCGGTTACAACCTCCAATATATCCATGCTTTCTTTTTGGACTTTCCAAGTTTAGGCACACCAGCACAGCGTTTCATTATTCCCAAACAACTATCCCATGATGTCAACATTGTCTATGCGATGGCTTCAGGAAAATACAATGTTGCGCTGGAATGTAATAACCTAACCGACGCAACACGATACGACAATTTCGAAATGCAGAAACCTAGTCGGTCTTTCAATGTCAAATTCAGATACTTTATACGCAAAAAATAACACACAATTTATTAAATAACTCAAAATGAAAAAGTCAAATTACTTAAGATTGCTTACAGTAGCCTGTGGCGTATTAACAATTACCGCTTGTTCAAAGGACAAGCCTGTTGAAGGAGGAGAAGATTCAGGAAACTCGAAAAAGAAAGAAAAATTTGTCTTTATCGTAACTGGTCAAGGGAGTTCGGAGTCAGGTTCATCAGGTACTTATATTGTTACTACGGATGATGTTAGCCAAGGTAATTTAAGTATTGTAGGTAACGGTATGCCAGCAACAGAATTCTCTTTTATCAATCAAAACAACCATGTTTTTGGTCTGACATACGGTGGCCAAGGCCCGATAACTCCTTATGCTATTGATGCCAAAGGCGATCTGCAAAGACTTAAAGATGACCAGGTAAATGCCGAAACCGCAGGTATCTATGGTAATTTCGGTGATAAAAATGTGATTTTAGGGACAACCAACCGAAGTATCGTAAACCCAGTTGCGACGCTAAGAAACTATGATGCTCAAAATTTCTCCATCGCCAACAAAAACACGGTCGATCTTTCCAAAGTATTGGGCGGCAAACGCATGGCGATCTGGACAGGTGTATTCCAAGTAGGTAATAAGGTCTATATTCCTTTCCAATCTGGAGATGGTTCAAATAACTGGGGTGGAAATTTTACGACGACCGACACGACCTATATCGGTATCTTCTCTTATCCTGAACTTAAATTTGAAAAAACAATCCGTGATGGAAGAGGTTCCCATATCGGAAACTGGTTTGCTCAACAAGGTTTAGCAGTAGACGATAAAGGTGATGCATATGTATGGTTCTCGGCAAATGAAGCATCATTGGCTACAAAAAATAAATCTGGATTCCTGAGAATCAAAAAAGGAACGGATGAATTTGATAAAGATTATTATTTCGATATCGAATCTCTTGGAAAGGGTAAAATAGCAAGAGGTAGTTATCTCAAAGACAACAAATTTTTAATGACGATCTACAACAAGGGTGAACAGTCCGAAGGTGTAGGCGGTGGTCTTGTCAAATTATATATCGTAGATATACAGACCAAAAAAATGACAGAAATCATAGAGATTCCTTCACATGAACAACAAGGTTATAAAGATGTCGTATATGTTGACAAAGGTGGCGCTAAGGCTTACTATACCTGTCAGGATAAAGACGACAAACAATATTACACCTATATCATTGATATCAACAACGCTACAGCAAAAAGAGGGTTGAAATTTACTGGAATATCCCAAGTATCATCAATGAGCAAAATCAGTTATTAATCATCCGCAATGATCCGATCTGCCGACCAACATGTGCAGATCGGATTATAAAAAAACGTTTCCCATTATGCTCAGTAAAATTAATGCCTGGCTACACCTTTGGTTAGGAATCGCTGCGGGTATTCCTGTTATCATCTTAGGAATTACAGGCTGCGTACTTGTCTTTGAACATGATATCAAAGAATTAACCACAAACTATATTCAGGTCACAGCTCAAAAATCAGAAGAACAGCTTCCCCCATCTGCGATCTATAAATCTGTTAAAGCGATGCTTCCCGATTATGAAATTGCGAGCTCATGGTATTATGGTCTCGACAAATCAGTCAAAGTAAGTCTAGATCACTCTGACAGTCTTGTCTATGTAAACCCTTATACAGCCGAAGTGCTGGCGATTGTCAACCATGAGGATTTTTTCCATTTCATGGATGAAGGGCATCGTCATCTTTGGATGCCCACAAAAATAGGCAGGCAGGTCGTTGGCTGGAGCACCTTTATCTTTTTCATACTGCTGATCACAGGCCTAGTATTATGGTGGCCAAAGAAGTGGAACCGTAGATCAAGAGAACAGAGTTTTACCATTAAATGGAAAGCTAAATTTAAACGTGTCAATTATGACCTCCACAACGTATTGGGTTTCTATGCGCTAACGATCGCATTCGTCATGTGTTTTACAGGGCTCATCATGAGTTTTCCCTGGGTCCGCAGTTCTGTGGTTTGGATGACGGGAGGCTATCCCAACAAACCAAAAACGGAAAAGAATAATAAACCTGAGCTTCCGGATCAGCCGTTAAATGATGCGTTGGTGGTCGCCGATCAAATCTGGTATAAAGTGCGTCATGAATATGCAAAATTCAACAAAGAAGCTGTTATTGTCCACTATCCCGAAAAAGAAGATAAAGCGGTGTATGCCTGTACGGACATGACCAACGGAAGCTGGAGAGACCTTAATTTTGATCGCAATACACTGGAACTCACCGGCCGCAAGCAAGGCCCAATCGATGAAGCCAATACCACGGAATGGCTCATGCGTTCCAATTACGCCCTGCATACCGGTTTTATCGGTGGAATGACCACCAAAATAATTTACTTCATCGCATCGCTTATCTGCACGACTCTACCTATAACAGGATTCTACATCTGGTGGGGAAAGAAAAAAAAGTCAACAAAAAAAACAAGACGTCCACAATTAGCAACAACTTAATTATATAATCATGCCTAATATCCTCCGTTATCTCTTAAGTCTCCTTTGGATCTGTACCCTATTTACAAGCCAAGCTCAAAAAGCAAATCATATCAAGGGACAGACTGTGGGCGAAGATAAACAGGCCATTCCTTATGTAAGTATTTCGCTTTATCACGTCAATGATGGTACACTGGTTAATACAGCACACTCAGATAGTACCGGAAATTTCAGGTTTACCAATACAAAAGCGGGTAGCTATTTTATTAAAGTCAAAAGCCTTACTCATCAGGATACTTTCAGTCCCCATTTCAGGCTGGACGAACATTTTGACGAGTATGATCTTGGCAAGATCCTATTATTGCAAAACAATGCCTATCTCGCTGAGGTCATCGTCGAAAGAAAAAAACAATTTATCGAACAGCAACAGGACAAGTTGGTCTTCAATATTGAAAACTCAATGCTCGCAGACGGCAACAACGGACTGGAATTACTCAGCAAGATTCCAGGTGTCGCTGTCGACGAAAGTGGTTCGCTAAGTATTAAAGGTAAATCTGGAGCGACGGTCATGATCAATGGGAAAATTACATACCTGTCTGCCGATCAATTGGCCAATCTCCTACGGAGTACCTCTTCAATGGACATCAATAAAATCGAGGTCATGTCCAATCCAAATGCAAAACAGGATGCTGCTGGATCCGCAGGTATCATCAACATTGTATTAAAGAAAGGACTCAAACAAGGGTTTAATGGTTCCGTATCGGCTAATGCCGGTGCCGGTAGAGGAGCACATCTTGGCGGGAGTCTAAACCTTAATTATCGTACAGAAAAAATCAACGTATTCGGGATTTATAATCAGTATTTCCAAAATCTGAAATATTACAACTCACTTACGCGTTATTTTTACACTGATCAGGGATCAGTCCCCGAATCGTATTCACAGCAGGAGAACACCATTCAGCCCAAACTCCGATCTAATAATTTTAGAGTAGGCATGGACTACAGCATAAATCCCAAACAGACGATAGGTTTCTTAATTAATGGAGGATTCGGGAAATATCCAAAGTACGAGCCCACCACGAATAATTTCCGAAACTTTAATACCGATAATCTAGTATGGTCATCCACGACCATCACGGCGGGCAAAGAGCGTTGGCGAGATATGCTGTACAATGTCAATTATAATTTAAAGCTCAATGATAAAGGTCATGAATTAAAAATAGATCTCGACCTTGTTGACCACTATTCAAAAATGGATCAGCAGCTGAATACAGCATACAACAATGTCGGAGCTTCAACACCGCCTGCAAGTTCCTCCAGAATAGGTGATATCCCTTCAGACAATAAGGTATATGTCGCCAAGCTAGATTATACACTTCCACTTCCAAAGGAATATAAACTGGAAGCCGGCTGGAAGAGCAGTTACGTACGCACTGAAAACGATCTACATTATGATACATTACAAAATGATCAATATGTTCCGGATCTGGGTACAAGTAATCACTTTATCTACAAAGAGACTATTCATGCGGGTTATCTAAATCTATCAAAAAGCTGGCATAAGTTTTCAACGCAAATAGGCGTTCGCGGGGAACACACCCGTACACGTAGTCATCAAATTACATTGAACGACCAATTTGAAAGATCCTATTTCAAACTATTCCCAGCAGCGTTTTTCACTTATATAGCCAATGACAATCATAAAGTACAGACCAGCTACAGCTATCGCGTACAACGGCCTTCGTTTTGGGATTTAAATCCATTCAGGGTATACACAGATCCTTTTTCCTATGCTGAGGGAAATTCGAACTTAAACCCAGCATACGAACACTCCTTTGAACTAGGCTATACTTACGCAAGCAAATACGTCTTAACGCTGAATTATGCACAGCGGTCAAATGTTGTCAACGAGATATTAGGAAGAGATCCACTTAATCCCTATATTACTTTTGAAAGACCCGAAAACATAGGTTCTTTTAAAAATTATGGGATCTCCTTTATTGCCCCGACCCAATTTACCAGCTGGTGGTCGGCAACCCATTTTGCGAACTATTATCGGAACGAATATGAATTGCCACAAGAAGATGGGCTAATTGTCCGCAAGGGCAATACATTAAGTCTAAATAGCCAAAATTCGTTCAAATTGCCTAAGGATTGGTCTATCGAATTGGGGGGCAACTATGTATCTGGCTTGACGGTAGGGATCAGTCATATCAAAAGCTACGGACAGGTATATTCCGGCATCCAAAAAAACTTCCTCAATAAAAAAGCCACACTGAAATTAGTGGTTAACGACATTTTCAGAACCAACAATCGACGATATGAAACGATCTCGCCGACCATCAGGCTCATCGGTAGATCTAACCCCGACAGTAGAACCGCCATCTTATCTTTCAACTACCGTTTCGGTGGTTCTCAGAATGCAACAGCACAACGCGCTACGGGTTCTGAAGACATAAAAAGTCGACTCTAAACTCATGACAGTTAGCTAACTTTATACTAATACCAAATTTTGTACCTTTGTAAAAAAAAAATTGAAGATGTCGGTCAAGATTGGTGAAAATATTGAGTTGGGAAAATTCCCATTGTTACTTGCTCCGATGGAGGATGTCAGCGATCCCCCATTTCGGTATGTTTGCAAACAAAATGGTGTTGATTTAATGTATACTGAATTCATTTCCTCAGAAGGACTGATTCGTGATGCGGCTAAATCTGTTCAAAAACTTGATATTTTTGAATATGAACGGCCTATCGGTATCCAGATATTCGGTGGAGATATTGAAAGTATGCGTCAATCAGCTGAAATCTGCACAAAAGCAAATCCAAATCTAATCGACATCAATTACGGCTGCCCTGTTAAGAAAGTGGTCTGTAAGGGAGCTGGCTCTTCCTTATTGCAAGACATTGATAAAATGGTTGCAATGACCAAAGCTGTTGTTGAAGCAACTCATCTACCGGTGACAGTAAAAACTCGTCTTGGCTGGGATGACAATACCAAAAATGTATACGAAGTAGCAGAGCGATTGCAAGATGTCGGCATCAAAGCATTAGCAATACATGGCCGTACCCGTGCACAATTGTACAAAGGTCAGGCAGACTGGTCTATGATCCGTGATATCAAACGCAATCCACGCATTCAGATTCCAATTTTTGGGAACGGTGATGTGGATTCGGTGGAGAAAGCCGCTGCCTGGAGACAAGAATATGAGGTTGATGGTATTATGATCGGTCGCGCTGCAATTGGTTACCCATGGATCTTTAGAGAAATCAAACATTTCTTCCATACAGGCGAACGCCTGGAGGGACCTACAATTGCCGAACGTGTCGAGGTATGTAAAACACACTTAAACAAATCCATTGAATGGAAAGGTGATAAATTAGGGATCTTTGAAATGCGGAGACATTACGCAAATTATTTCAAAGGAATTCCGAATTTTAAAGAATCCAGAATGAAACTTGTCAGCTTACAAACGCAAGATGAAATTTTGGATGTACTCCATGATATTGAACATACCTTCGAAACTGAATTATTTTAAGATTTTCCAATAATTGAAAAAGGCGACAATCAATTGATTGTCGCCTTTTCTATGTCTTGAACAAACCCGCTATTTTCTTCGAATTAATTTCATCAGCCCATTCTTTTCAAGGAAAAAAGTAATCCCCAGCAGCAGCAATAACATGGCGTTTCCGAGCCAGATATTACTATGAAAAACTTGAAAGCTCAACCAGGAAATCAACAGCCCTACACCAAGATAGACCGAGATCTTGATCATCTTATAAGGTATGGGATAATACTTCTGGCCCCAGTAAAGTGAAAAGGCGATCATGACTAGATATACAACTGTTGTTGATAAAACAGCACCAACATAGGAATAAGTTGGGATAAGCCAAACATTGAGCATAATTGTAATTAGCGCTCCTATGCCCGAAATATAAATAGCGTAACGTGTATGATCTGTCAACTTATACCAAATCGATAAATTCATATATATTCCTAGCAGCACATAATTAAATAAAAGAATGGGGACAATTTTAAGCCCAGTCCAGTATGTTGCGATCTCTTTTTCATTACCCTTGATAAAATATTTCAGCCAATCCAGATTGACTGTCAATCCGACCATTGCGATAACCATAAGGATAACAAAATACTCCATGATTAGTGCGTAGGTTTTCGATGCGTTCTGGTTTTTTGAATATGAAAAGAAGAAAGGTTCCGCCCCTAATCTAAAAGCTGTAACAAATAAGCTTAAAAATACGGCCAATTTAGCAACTGCACCATATATACCTAAATCATCTTTCCCCGCCTCCCCAGGCACCAATTTCAGAAAGAACATTTTGTCTAGATTCTCATTAATAATAAATGAAATATTAGCGACTAAAATGGGGAAGCTATACTTTAACATTTCATTCATTAATCTTTTATCTAGGCTAAATCGGAAAGTTAACAATTCAGGCAGTAATAGAATTAATGTTACGATACTTGCGAGAAGATTGGAAATAAAAACATAACCGATCCAACCTTCTTTGAACCATGTTCCAGCAAAATCGGCCCAAAAGGTGTACTTATGTACCCAATCCGGCAAGAACAAAATAAAGAACAAATTTGAAATCACGGTAATACCAATATTGACAAATTTCAGCGCGCTATACTTATAAGGTCTCCCTTCGGCACGCAATTTTGTAAATGGTATGACAGCAAGCGCATCCGCAACGAGAATAAATGCAAAGTATTTGATATATTGCTCATAAAGAGACACATCCCCACCGTCCGCAAACCACGAAGCAATAGGTCTTGTGAAAACAAATACGGACAACAATAATAATCCGGAGGTAATTAAAGTAATAAAGAAACTATTGTTGTAAACTTTATTCTTATCCTGTGGTTCAACTTTCTGCAAATAGCGGAAATAAGTTGTCTCCATTCCAAATGCTAGAATAGCATTCAGCATGGACATCCACGCATAAAAATTAGAATAAATTCCATAGATCGCTGCATCCTTGAATTTACGGAGATAGAGCGGTGTCATCAGGAATCCTATCATTCTTGAAACGATAGTAGTCACACCATAGATAACGGTATCGCTGAGAAATTTCTTTATTGTTGACACTAGGCTTGGGATTGGACTCTTTTAATCACTTCAAAATTAGAAAAGCCCTTCAGCTCACCTTCCTTAACTTCAACAGCTTCAACATTTGCATCCTCTGGACCTTCCTGGCAGAAGTCCAACATTGAATCAAGTGCAAAATCGTCACCCTCAGCTTCGATATAGACAGATCCATCCTTTTGATTGAGCACAAAGCCTTTTACACCAACCTGATCTGCAACGGCTTTGGCCGTCAATCGAAAAAAGACTCCCTGTACTTTACCCCTTATTGAAATATTCAAATGTTTCATAAGAGCAAAAGTACAGAAGTTTTTGTGGAATTAAATACTATGCTAACCGTTTGATCTTAACTTTATCTGTCAGACGCATGTGTTCCATACCTTGGAGCAAAACAATTCCCGGCTTTTTACCGACCTCCAAAGAGCCGTATTCATCCTGAATATTCAACGCAACAGCTCCGTTGATCGTAGCCCATTGAATGGTTTGCAAGAAATCCAAATCTTCGAAATGTTCATGCAATGTCTTCAACTCTTCCAATACTGAAAGCGTATCGTTCGATGCCAAACTATCGGTTCCGATAACTAATGGTTGTCCAGCATTTATAAAATTATAAACCTTAGGTAAGGCACCTTCGATATATAAATTTGCTTTCGGACACAAACACCACACGACATCCCGATCCATACGCTCCACAAAATCCAAATCTTTTAATGAAGTATAAGTGTTATGAACTAACAACAACTTATTCGGATAAGGCAAATAAGGTAAGTAAGACTGGATCGAATTCCGGGCTTGTGCTTTAATAGAATCTGCATTTTTTCCAATACTCTTATAGAAGTCCAGAAACTCCCCCGTTTTGTATCTAAACAATTTATTCTCTTCATCACTCTCTTGATTATGAATACTAATGATGTTAGTCTCAGGGACAGCTTTTTTGAATTTTTTGAAAAGAGCTTTTGAACAGGAATAAGGTGCATGTGGCGTAATGGACACATGGCCATTTCTGAATTCTTGTGTCAACGATTTCGCTTCTTTTAATTTAAAATCAGCTTCTTCAGGTTCAACACCAATGACTTCCACAAATGTATGATAAAGTATTTGCGATTCCTCCTTCAATGTAGAGGAGTTATCTGTATTCGCATGGTCGCCCACTGCTACAATACCATTTTCATACATCTCCTTATCCGCTTTTGCCATTGCATCATCCATTTTCTTCATTGAAGCACTCCGTGAGGTCATCACCTGACTCAAGAAATTCGGTAGACCGGTACCTTTAGGTACTACACCTTTCATATGTGACAATTCAATATGGCAATGGGCGTTGATAAAACCTGGAATAATAACGCCATCATACCTTTCGATCTTGACCTTATCATTCAAAGTAAACGATGTGGGGTCGTAAATACCCTGAATTACCCCCTCTTCATCTACCGCCACAATACCATCTTTTATTGGCATTGAAGTGATCGGTAGAATATAATTTGCGCTTAAATATTTTAACATTTTATCTCCTCACTCTCAAATTAGTAATTAAAAATTTTTGACCGATATGAATACATACTAACAGTAGAAAACTCTATGCCAAGGTACCTAAAAAGAACAATAAATACCAAAAACAAGCCTAAACGTAAAACTTTAAACCATAAGGAAATTTTAACGATTTTTTAACGCGACTACCCTTTTGTCAAAAAACATATCACGTTATACCATTCCGATTTTAATGTATATATTCGCATCATCGAATAGGGGTGCCTTGTTTTGTCAGAAACACAAATAAGGGCTGAGATTATACCCAACAGATTAAGTTCTGTGCACCTGATCCAGGTAATGCTGGCGGAGGGAGAGGTTAGTTAAATAGAACGATCATAGTGACCCCTTTCTATGATTTGTTTAACTTAAACAAAATACATCAACATGATCAAATTTTTGATTTGTAGCGCTTTAGCTACTGTTTCTATCCAAATTGCTGTTGCTCAGCACAATTTGACGATTAAGACCGTAGAAAGGAACACACAAACGCCGCTACAAAATGCATCTGTATCCCTGGATGGACAGGCTTCTTTTACAACCAAATCGGACAAAGATGGTCTGATCAAATTGTATAATATTCAGAAAGGGAAGCATTCAGTTCAAGTTTCTTTTATAGGATATCAAACCTGGACCCAAAACCTGAACATTGAGCGTGATATGGAATTGACTGTCCAACTTGATCCGAAAACAATTCGTACAGAAGAAGTACTCGTTGTATCTACCAGAGCCAAAAAGAATGCCCCAACAACATTCAAGAATATCTCAAAAGAAGAGATTTCCCGAAATAATCTGGGGCAGGATATACCCTATCTATTGAATCAAACGCCTTCTGTCCAGGTCAACTCCGATGCCGGAGCCGGCATAGGATATACAAACATGACCATTCGGGGATCTGACAACCAGCGCATCAATGTAACTCTTAATGGAATTCCACTAAATGATGCTGAAAGTATGGGCTCATTCTTTGTCAATCTTCCTGACTTCGCATCATCTACTGAAAGCATTCAAGTGCAACGGGGGATTGGAACTTCGACAAATGGCGCTGGTTCCTTCGGCGCCTCGTTAAATATTCAATCAAATACTTTAGCCGAAAAACCCTATGCCGAACTTAACAATTCATTTGGATCTTACAGCACTTGGAAAAATACAGCGAAGCTAGGTACAGGATTGATCAACGACAAATTTGCTTTCAATGCTCGGTTATCAAGGATTAGCAGCAATGGCTATATCGAAAGAGGCGCCTCAGACCTACAATCTTTTTATATCGACGGTGGCTACTACGGTAAGAAACACATTTTAAAAGGAATCGTATTCTGGGGAAAAGAAAAAACATACCAGGCTTGGAACGGGGTACCAGAACCCTTGATCACAGGGGACAGATCCCGTATGGATGATTATGCAGATAATGGTCTTGGTGTATCCGGTACAGAAAAAGACCGTTTTATGAATGCTGGGCGGAACTATAATCTATATACCTACAAAAACCAAACGGACAATTATACACAGAAGCATCACCAACTTCATTACACCAATATCCTCAGCGAGAAGCTCACGCTAAATACCGCGCTACATTATACAAGAGGCTATGGTTACTATGAAGAGATGAGACCAGCCGATAAATTAAGTAAATATGGTTTACCAGACGTCATCATTGGCCAGGACACCATAAAAAAAACAGATCTAGTCCGCAGAAGATGGCTTGATAATTACTTTTATGGTATGACCTACGCCCTTAATTACAAACCCAATGATCAACTTGAAATAATATGGGGTGGTGCATATAATCAATACAAGGGAAAACATTATGGTGAAGTAATCTGGGCGCAGTATGCCTCAACGGGATTTATAGATGACAAATATTACTTTGGAAAATCGCAGAAAAACGACTTCAGCAATTTCTTAAAGGTAGATTACAAATTGGATAAATGGATTCTAATGGCCGACGTGCAATACCGAAATGTAGACTATCGCATGTATGGCGATGATGATAAGGTCAAAAACTATAATTACCACCCAAAATTCAATTTCCTAAATCCTAAGGCTGGAGCAACCTATCTATTAAATGATCATGCAAATATCTATGCTTCCTATGCCTTCGCACAAAAGGAACCCGTCCGGAAAGATTTCATAGAGAAAAACAGCAAACTTCCGGATCCAACGCCAGAAAAAATGCAGGACATTGAAATTGGATATAGATTCACCAATACAAAATTAAATATTGGATTGAATGGATACGGTATGTTTTATAAGGACCAATTGATTCCGACAGGTGAAATCAGTGATACCGGAGCTCCTATCCGACAAAATGTGAAAAACAGTTATCGCATTGGACTGGAATTTGACGGATCCTGGAACATCAATAAGCAATTGAACTGGAAGGCTACTGCTACCTTCAGCCAGAATAAGATCAAGAATTTTGAAGAAGTCATGGGTGACCTCAGAATCTCCTATCCAAAGACAGATATTGCGCTGTCTCCAAATACGATTATATCCAGTAATTTCTCCTATAGCCCTGTTGAACCGCTCACATTTTCATTGCTGTCAAAGTATGTAGGACGACAATATCTCGATAATTCCTCAGCGAAAGAAAGAAGCATCTCTTCATCCTTTGTCAATAATCTACTGGCGAATTATAATTTTACAGCTTTAGGCATAAAGGACATTAACTTAAGTTTACAGGTAAATAACTTATTGAATGAAAAGTATGAAACAAACGGTTATACTTTTGGTTGGATGGAAGGCGATACCAGAAAATATTACAATTTTTACTTTCCACAGGCACCTACAAACTTTATGTTAGGCTTAAATATCAAATTTTAACAATTAGAATCCCACATATATAGAAAGCCTCCTTTTCCTAAATAGAAAAGGAGGCTTTTTTGGGCACCAATAAATACGAGATTAGATCGTGTTTGACGATCGGAATTTTTAACTTTGGTTTTATACTTTTCATTATGCGTGCAGTAATACAACGGGTAAAACATGCTTCCTGTACAGTAGACGAACAGATCACCGGGCAGATTCAAAAAGGTTTAGTGATCCTATTGGGAATAGAAGAAGCCGATACAATTGAAGACTTAAAATGGTTGGGACAAAAATTCGTTAACCTACGGATTTTTGAAGATGAGCAGGGACTAATGAACAAATCTATACTGGATATCGGCGGCAATATCTTACTGATTTCTCAGTTCACCCTATTTGCTCAGACAAAAAAAGGAAATAGGCCATCATTTATTCGGGCGGCCAAACCTGATACCGCCAAACCGCTTTACGAAGAAATGGCCAAACTGCTTTCCCAACTGATCGATCAGCCTGTTCAGCTTGGCGTATTTGGAGCTGACATGAAAATCAATCTATTGAACGATGGTCCCGTTACCATTATTATGGATACAAAAGATAAGGACAATTTTTAAACTACTTAATCCGAAAAAATGACAATCAAAGAAGCACAAGAAGTAATTGATAAATGGATCAATACAACGGGGATACGCTATTTCAATGAGCTGACAAATACAGCCATGCTTATGGAAGAAGTTGGCGAAGTCGCCCGGATCATGGCGAGACAATATGGTGAACAGTCTTTCAAAAAATCAGATAAAGAAGTTAATCTCGCTGATGAAATGGCCGATGTATTGTTTGTTTTAATGTGTCTTGCAAATCAAACGGGCATAGACCTGACCGACGCATTGGAAAAGAACCTGCAAAAGAAATCTATTCGGGATGCAGACCGTCATAAAAACAACGAAAAATTAAAATAACACCTTTGTTTTTCAGAGGTATACAAGGTTTAATATTAATCTTACGCACAATTTTAGAGCAGATATTATGAATAAACTATTTATTTATTCGCTAATAGGAAGTTTGCTATTCGCTTCATGTTCCAATACCCGCAGGCAGCTTGACGCCCATAAAACGCGCCCCGAGACATTCAACAAAGCAGCGGTGGTAACAGCACACCCCATAGCTTCGGAAGTTGGCGTCATGGCGCTAAAAAAGGGAGGAAATGCCATTGATGCTGCCGTTGCGGTGCAGTTTGCCCTCGCTGTAGTATATCCAAATGCAGGAAATATTGGTGGCGGTGGTTTTATGCTATATCGCAACAATAAGGGGCAGTACGATGCACTAGACTTTCGGGAAACCGCTCCTAAACAGGCTCACCGGGATATGTATCTGGATGCACAAAAGAATGTTATCCCTGATTTGAGCCTATACAGTGCGCTCGCATCGGGTGTGCCCGGTTCTGTCGCCGGCATGTGGGACGCCCATCAGAAATATGGGAAGCTAGCCTGGAAAGAATTGCTCTTACCCGCAATCGAACTTGCGCGAAAAGGTTTCAAGATCAGTGAAAGGCAGGCCCACGAGTTTGAAAGCCATAAAGAGCGATTTGTGAAGCTGAATCCCACTGGTTCCGCAATTATCAAAAATACAACCTGGAAAACTGGTGACCTATTTGTACAAGAAGATCTAGCCAATACTATCGAAAGAATCGCTAATGAAGGACGTGACGGCTTCTATAAAGGAAAGACCGCCGATCTGCTCATTGCAGAAATGAATAAAGGTAAGGGGATCATTACCCATGAGGATCTAACGAGCTACAAGGCGCTCTGGCGTGCCCCGATTGCATCGAGCTATAGAGGACACAAGGTTGTTTCTATGCCTCCACCATCGAGCGGCGGAACCTCTCTACTGGCCTTGTTAAAGTCAGTTGAACAATTCCCGCTTCAGCGTTGGGGCTTTCAGACAGACTCCACAATACGTGTCATCGTTGAAGCAGAACGTCATGTGTATGCAAATAGAGCTAAATATTTAGGGGATCCCGATTTTATCAATGTCCCTGTGAAACAACTGATAGATTCCACGACAAATGCCGCGAAACTGAATCCGTTTAATTTTCATCAGGCAACACTGAGTAAAAACGTCAATGCAGATGTCATTCCGGGTTATGAAAGTGAGCAAACAACTCATTTCAATATTGTTGATGAGCAGGGAAATGCTGTTTCCATCACCACCACGCTCAATGATTCCTATGGATCTGGTGTTATCGTAGATGGTGCAGGGTTTTTATTGAACAATGAAATGGACGATTTTTCAATAAAGACCGGTGTACCTAATATGTATGGTTTGACAGGAGAAAAGGCAAATGAAATTCAGCCTGGGAAAAGAATGTTGAGTTCTATGACACCTACTATTCTAGAAAAAGATGGTAAACTATTTATGGTGGTGGGGACACCGGGCGGATCAACTATTATTACCTCCGTTTTTCAAACCATATTGAATGTGATTGACTTTGGACAAAATGCACAATCCGCTGTCAGTTCACCCCGATTCCACCACCAGTGGTTACCTGACCGCATTGATGTTGAGCAAGATGCGATTGATGCAACATTGCGAGACAAATTGACGAAGGATGGCTATGTAATAAATCCCAGAGGAACAATAGGACGTGTAGAAAATATTCTTATCCTTCCAAATGGCAAATTGCAGACCGGTGCTGATCCTCGTGGAGACGATATGGCAAAAGGATATTAAACATCAAATAAAAAGGCTCATCTGGAATCCCAGATGAGCCTTTTTTATATTAGATAGTTCGGATGATCTTACATCATTCCACCCATACCACCACCCATTGGAGGAGCACCAGCACCTACAGGGTTTTCTTCAGCCTCGTCAGCCAATACACACTCTGTTGTCAACAACATTGAAGCAACTGAAGCTGCATTTTCCAAAGCAATACGGGATACTTTAGTAGGGTCAATTACACCTGCTGCGATTAAGTTCTCGTAACGGTCAGTACGTGCGTTGTAACCAAAGTCAGCTGTACCTTCTTTTACTTTTTGAACGATCACTGCACCTTCAATACCTGCATTATTACAGATTTGACGCAAAGGCTCTTCGATAGCGCGTTTGATAATATCGATACCGATTTGCTCATCTTCGTTTTCACCTTTAAGGTTTACCAAAGCTTCAGTAGCACGGATAAATGCAACACCACCACCAGCAACGATACCTTCTTCAACTGCAGCACGAGTTGCATGTAAAGCATCATCAACACGATCTTTTTTCTCTTTCATCTCTACCTCAGTAGTAGCACCTACGTACAATACGGCAACACCACCTGACAATTTTGCCAAACGCTCTTGCAATTTCTCACGATCGTAGTCAGAAGTTGTTGTTTCGATTTGTGAACGGATTTGAGCAACGCGAGCTTTGATGTCATCTACGTTACCACCACCGTTGATAATTGTTGTATTATCTTTGTCAACTTGAACTTTTTCAGCTTGACCTAAATAAGATAACTCAGCATTCTCCAATTTGAAACCTCTTTCTTCAGAGATTACTGTACCACCAGTTAAGATAGCGATATCTTCTAACATTGCTTTACGACGGTCACCAAAACCTGGAGCTTTTACAGCTGCCACTTTCAGTGAACCACGGATTTTATTGACAACTAATGTTGCAAGAGCTTCACCATCTAAATCTTCAGCAATGATCAACAATGGTTTACCAGTTTGAACTTGTTTTTCCAAGATAGGCAACAACTCTTTCATGTTGCTAATTTTCTTGTCGTAGATCAATATGTAAGGGTTATCTAATTCCGCTTCCATTTTGTCAGAGTTCGTAACAAAGTATGGGGATAAATATCCACGGTCAAATTGCATACCTTCTACAGTTTTTACTTCTGTTTCAGTACCTTTTGCTTCTTCAACGGTGATAACACCATCGTTACCAACTTTTTCCATTGCCTGCGCAATCAAAGAACCGATGATCTCATCGTTATTCGCAGAGATCGCTGCTACTTGTTTAATTTTATTGTTATCTTGACCAACTACTTGAGATTGAGATTTCAAGTTAGCAACAACAGCTGCAACGGCTTTGTCAATACCACGTTTTAAATCCATTGGATTAGCACCTGCAGCTACAGATTTGATACCTGGAGCAACGATTGCTTGTGCCAATACAGTAGCCGTAGTTGTACCATCACCCGCTTGATCAGCAGTTTTAGAAGCAACTTCTTTTACCATTTGAGCACCCATATTTTCCAAAGCATCTTTCAATTCGATTTCTTTCGCAACTGAAACACCATCTTTAGTAATTACTGGTGCACCGAATTTCTTCTCAATAATTACGTTACGTCCTTTTGGACCCAATGTTACTTTAACAGCATTAGCTAAAGTGTCTACACCTTTTTTAAGGGCCTCACGAGCCTCAACGTTATATTTTACTTGTTTTGCCATTTTTTTAGTATTGAGTATTGAGATATTGGTAGTGAGACTCTAATGTTACAAGTCTGCAGCTACGAACTGCCTCAATTTTTTAAATTTTAACTTTGTAATTTAGACTTTTAATCCCTTAGATAACAGCGTAAATATCAGACTCACGCATAATTAAGTACTCTTTTCCTTCGTAAGTAATTTCAGTACCTGCATATTTACCATATAATACTTTGTCACCTACTTTTACAGTTAACGGCTCGTCAACTTTACCAGTACCTACAGCAACTACTGTACCTTGAGATGGTTTTTCTTTTGCTGTATCGGGAATATATAACCCTGAAGCTGTTTTTTCTTCTGCTGGAGCAGCTTCTACTACTACTCTATCTCCGATAGGTTGGATACTTAATGCCATAATTAATTTACTTTTTATCTGTTATTGAATTTATTTTTATGTTATAATCGTTATAGACACATCATCTTTTATGCCAATTGTAAATAAGATGATGTATAAGACAATTTTTCACCGAAAACTTAACATGTTCACAAATAAAAGCACATTTTGCTGTCACACTGTCACTGTTTGTCTGACATCCTTACAAAACTCTGTTTGCCATTTCGATCATACTTCAATAGGCAGACTGACAAACCGCGTATAACAAAAAAAGGCCTCGTCTAAATTGTAGACGAGGCCTTTTGAATTTCTTTGTTCGCAACTATTTCTTAGCTTCTTCAGTTGGCTTAGCTGCTGGCGTTGTAGCCGGAGTTTTTTGTTCTGATTGCGCCGGAGCAGCTTGCTCTTGTCCTGCTGGAGCACCTGCAGGTTTCTGTGCTGGTGTACCCAAGTTCAAAGGTCCTGGTTGTTGAGCTGGGGCTTCAATTTGACCACCCAAACCACCTTTAGATGTACTTGGTGATGACCCCATAATGTTAACACCCAAACTAAAAATCATAATAGCAATAACCATGATCCATGTACCTTTTTCCAAAAAGTCTCCTGTACGTTTTACACCCATTAAGTTTGTTCCTCCGGAAAAACCAGATGATAAACCACCACCTTTTGGATTTTGGATTAAAACCAAAAATGCTAAAATAATACTAGCTAATATGATAAGACCAATTAATAATCCTTGCATCTCTTTATGTAATTAATTTAATTTCTTTTCTAATTCTGTTATGCGTGCCGCAAAGTAAGCATTTTTTTCTGGATATTTCAAAACTAATTTTTCGTAAACCTCTATTGCTTTAGGATATAAACCTTGTTCGGTATATATTTTTGCAAGGGTCTCCGTCACCAATGAATACTGATCTTCCGAGCTCTTTCTCGCTTTATTCTCCAAATCTAACTTTTCAGCCTGCAATGGTTGGATAATAGGCTCTTCGCGGATAAATTTCTCGATCACCTCATCCGTTTTGCGCGGAATATGGAAAGAGATTGTTGTTTTCACTTCATCACTGAGTTTTGCCTCTGGTGATTGTAGGTGAAAAATATTTTCCCGAATTTGTTGATCCAATAGCTGGCTATCCAATTTTTCATGGATCTTTGCAATATCATCATTTGATGGTGTCATTGGGCCCAACGGCGACTTTACATAAGGTTGGTACGTTTCAGCATACTCAAGTCTCGTCTTATGCAACCACCATAGGAAACTATAGGGCATTGTATCATCATCGTAGACTGTGACACGCTCCTGCGTATCCTCCAATGACTGAACTGCAATTTCGGAATGAGCGGGCTCAACAGTTTCAGTTGACTCAATAATGGTGGTCTGTTGTTTTGCTTCACGCGAACGAAAATAATCCTGCGCTACACCTGCTTGAATCAAACGGTCCAATTCATCTGTCTTCTCCACCTCTTCAACATCATTTTCCTCCAGCTCAACCTCAGCATCTACCGCTACCGCTTCCTCAACGACAACACCTTCCGACAAGCCACCCTCAATTTCCTCATCAAGAACGATGTCTTCCAATTGGATTTCTTTCACTGCCACCCCTGGCCTGCTATGCATAAATTCGTATAACCAATTTGGGGACGAAGCATACAACAATGCAGATGATAGATTCTGAACAGGTTTGCTTTCACCAAAAACTTTACGTTCATATATAAATCGCAAACTTTGCGCATAGGGATATTTTTCAATCAAAGCCAAAATTACATCTTCATCAATAGACTCCGGATGATTGATTGCTCGAAAGAAAAGGTCGTTATTCGATAGTGGCATAGTAATATTCATCTTGGAACAGGATTACCAGTTAGCAAATGCCTTATTATAAATATCCTCTGTCAACATTTGGATAATCTCCTTACCCAAGGTCTCCTCCTGTGCACTCTGAAGATTTCCCGCGAACTCTTTGAAACGTGTAAAAGGTTGCTCAAAGTCGTCTTTAGGATTGAGCTTATTATGATAGGAGACTTTAATTGTAATCGTCATTCTATTCATCGCAGCGCGGTCTGTTCCTGCTTCAACGGCGGCTGGACTGATTGTATAGTCTGTAATGAACCCTTCAAAAGTAGCATCACCATCTTGGTTGACCTGGCTTAATCGGGATTGGTTTCGAATACGTTCCTTTAATGCCTCTGTAAAATTCTGGCTTAAAGTCGGATAAACCAAAGGTGCGATATTTTCGAAATATTGAATATTGACGGTCTTCATTCCTTCTGGAATGGATCCTCCTGTAAATCCATATTTCACACCACAACTATTCATGATGAATAGAAAAGCGGTTGTGAGAAAGGTATATAAAAT
Organism: Sphingobacterium sp. GVS05A; assembly: GCF_019969845.1. GTDB lineage: Bacteria > Bacteroidota > Bacteroidia > Sphingobacteriales > Sphingobacteriaceae > Sphingobacterium. The sequence continues at coordinate 155,758 of NZ_JAHXYR010000009.1, read as the reverse complement.
TCTTCTTGGCAACATGTGCAAAACCTTAGTCTAAATTTAAGTCTTTAATTTTCCGATACAAAGTTCTTTCGGAAATTCCCAATTCTTGTGCTGCAGCTTTCCGTTTACCGCGATGTTTTTTCAAGGCTTTTTTGATCAGATCCGACTCCTTATCTACCAAAGACAAAGACTCTTCCACCTCTTGTGCATCTTGCAGATAATCGTCCTGCGCAACAGGGTTCTTCAATACATTTGCGGTATTATTATTATTCGGCGAATGTATCGTCAAGGTTGGCGCGATACCGTATCCTTCGGTATCGGATTTTATCTGTGGTTCAATTTCCTGATAGAGCTGATTGATATAAGGAGAATTTTGATCGAATGTAGAAGAATCCACACCTTTCTGGATCAACTCGACTACGAGCTTTTTCAGATCGACCATATCTTTCTTCATATCGAACAGAACCTTATACAGGAGATCTCTCTCAGAGAAATCCTCTTTTGCGTTATTATTGGATGAAACTATAGCTGGTAGACTCGTACGTGATTCATTTGGCAAATAGTTTTGAAGTATATGCGCGTCAACAATACGTTCTTTCTCTAAAACAGCAATTTGTTCGGCGACATTTTTCAATTGACGCACATTCCCTGGCCAGTTATAGTTACGCAGCATATTTTGTGCATCTTCAGTAAGTTGCACGCCAGGAGAGCGATATTTTTCCGAAAAATCGACAATAAACTTGCGGAACAATAAATTGATGTCTTCGGGACGTTCTCTGAGTGAAGGCACACGCAGAGGGACGGTATTTAGACGGTAATAAAGATCCTCCCTAAATTTACCTTTTTGAACAGCTTCAAACATATTGACGTTTGTCGCAGCAACCACACGCACATTGGTTTTTTGAACCTTCGATGATCCCACACGAATATACTCCCCGGATTCCAGAACACGTAGTAATCGGGCTTGTGTACCTAAAGGTAACTCCCCAACCTCGTCCAAGAAAATTGTCCCACCATCAACCACTTCAAAATAGCCCTTACGTGCTTCATGCGCTCCTGTAAAGGAACCTTTCTCATGTCCGAATAATTCAGAGTCTATTGTTCCCTCTGGTATTGCTCCACAGTTGACCGCTATAAATGGGCCATGCTTACGGGAACTCAATTGATGGATAATATGCGAAAAAACTTCTTTACCACTACCGCTTTCACCTTGTATTAATACAGAAATATCAGTTGGAGCCACCTGCCGGGCAATATCTATCGCCCGATTTAACAACGGTGAATTACCGATGATTCCAAACCTATTTTTTATATCTTGGTTATCCATAAATTTCCAGTTGGAAATAAATTTATATTAAGTTTTCTTAATCAACAATTTTACCGAGCAAGGTTGCTGATGTACATGATTCCACAAGCACATTGACATAATCCCCTTGTTTGTAGCGAGGGTCTATAGGAAACACAACCAAGGCATTCTGATCATTACGACCACAAAAATCAAACTCAGATCTTTTTGAAAAACCTTCTATCAGAACTTTACAGACTTTTCCAATAAAATGTTGGTAACGATATAAGCTATGGTCACGTTGTTTGTTGATTACCTCAGTCAAACGACGTTTTTTGACATCTTCTGGAATATCATCTTCATAACGCTTTGCAGCTAATGTACCTGGTCTTTCAGAATAAGCAAACATGTATGCAAAATCATATTTCACATAATCCATCATGGATAACGTTTCCTGATGTTCTGCTTCCGTTTCTGTACAGAATCCTGTAATTACGTCAGTAGAAATCGCACAATCTGGAATAATTTTGCGGATAGCGTCTACACGTTCCATATACCACTCACGATCGTAAGTACGATTCATAAGCTCCAATACCCTAGAATTCCCAGATTGCACTGGCAAATGGATATAGTTACAAACATTTTCATGTGATGCGATTGCATACAAAACTTCATCCGTAATATCTTTTGGATGGGAAGTCGAAAAACGAACCCGTAAAAGTGGACTCACCTCTGCGACCATGGTCAATAATTTAGCAAACGTCACTGTCTCACCAGGAGTTTCTCCTTCTGCAACTGGCGCTGTATGCTTATAGGAATCTACATTTTGACCCAATAAGGTCACTTCTTTATATCCAGCGTTGAATAAATCCTGTGCTTCTTTCACAATAGAATGTGGATCGCGGCTACGCTCACGTCCTCTGGTAAAAGGAACCACACAGAACGAACACATGTTATCGCAACCACGCATGATAGAAATAAAGGCCGTTACACCATTTGAATTTAATCGAACCGGATTAATATCAGCATAAGTCTCCTCACGTGAAAGCAATACGTTCACTGCTTTTGCTCCGTCATCTACCTTTTCAATTAAGTTAGGAAGATCACGATACGCATCAGGACCTACTACAACATCAACTAATTTTTCTTCCTCTAGAAACTTCGATTTTAAGCGCTCAGCCATACAGCCTAGTACGCCGACGATCATTCCAGGATTTCTGGTCTTAGCCGCCTCAAATTCTTTCAGTCGATTACGAACACGTTGCTCTGCATTCTCACGGATTGAACAGGTATTAATAAAGACAACATCAGCTTCCTGATAATTCTTTGTCGTTTCAAAACCCTTATCCAACAAAATAGAAGCAACGATCTCACTATCCGAGAAGTTCATTTGGCAACCGTAACTTTCAATATACAGTTTACGTCCATTACTGATCTTTGGATCTTGTTCCAATAACAATGCCTCACCCTGACGAGATTCGTCGTGTTCCTTAGTTGTATGTGTTAAATCTAGCATAGCTCAATTTTCAAAGACTACAAAGTTAGAAATTAAAATCCATATAATGACAGTTTGTCAGCCAGAAATATGGTTTATACTTTGTCAAATTTGTGAAGTGAATAATATATATCATAGCGGTCTGGCGGGATACTTCACAAAAAAGCGCGGATAGATTCCGCGCCTTCTGTTATTTTTGAAATTCAACAGACTCAACATTTAGAAGAGTCAAACATATTTACTCCTAAAGGAGCAATATGTTTAGCTCGTTATTGACCAGCTTGTTGTTTTGCTTCTTTCTTCATTTGGTCACCAGCAACAATTACGATCTCAACACGACGGTTTTGAGCACGTCCAGCTTCAGTATCGTTGCTTGCAATTGGCTCAGAGAAATTTCTTCCTTCAGTTTTAACACGTGAAGAAGCCAAACCTTTAGATACCGCAAATGCACGTACCGAATTTGCACGGTCCAAAGAAACTTTGTCATTTGCAGCTAGAGTCCCCACATTATCTGTGTGTCCGATAACTAAAATTTCTGTTCCTTGCTCTTTATTTAATGTTGCAACCAAATTTGCAATATTATCCTTTGCAGATGCTTTCAAATCAGATTTATTGAAATCAAACAAAATACCTGAATCAAATTTTACAACAATACCTTCTGCAGATTGAGTCACTTCAGCACCTTCTACTGTTTTAGAAATCTCAGCAGCTTGTTTGTCCATTTTCTTACCGATCAATACACCAGCTGCACCACCAATGGCCGCACCTGCCAATGTACCAATAGCCGTATTACCAGCCTTACCACCAATTAATGCGCCTAAAGCACCACCCGCAACACCACCGATCACCCCACCTTTAGTCGTATTATTTGTATTTTGGATTGTAGAACAACTTCCAAATAACATAGCCGAGGTTGCAACAGTCAAACCAAATACAGCTAATTTTCTATTCATTTTCATATCTATCTAAGACTTTTAATATTCAAATTAAATTACTATTCATGTTAAAATCAAACAAAGTGCCAAAAGCATCCTTTTTTAACTTTTTTGTTACCATACTCCAAAAAAAGCATCACAACGTTGATAAATGAAGACGATAAGCTACAAATAATCTTGACGGTCAATGTTCACAAGAACTAACAGCATAAAATGAAAAATGTTTTATTTCTCTTGGGTCTTAACTTCAATATCAGGCAATAATGATCCTTTTGGACGTCCTTTTGCTTCAAAATCCGCTAAAGATTGCTGTACATAATTCATCAAATCATATTGCCCCCAATGTTCAGCTAAATCAAATGAGGGACGATAACGTATCATAAATGCGTCTAAATCAGCGCTATCCAATTTCGTTAATTTTTGGACAGCTGCCCTTGAAAAGATACGGTCTACTTGCAATTCTTCTTTTTCCCGGTCCATAAAGCGTCCAAAACGTTTCGCATTTTTCGCCTCACGTCCAAAAAGATTATAAAGCGCGGTAGCAGGACTACCTAAATAGGTTCCAAATTTATTTTTCCCGCCATTATAGACCCCTTTTTTTGAATAATTCCCCATGGCATCATTCAACTCAGCTTCCTTAGACTTTCGTTCTACAATGACTGTTTCAAGCTTAATTCCCTCCTGCATCTCAATATAGAATTCATTCAGGTTTGTCAAAACAGTCTTTACAGGTGAAAATCCAACTTTAGTGAAAGAAAGAGAATCTCCGACAGAGGCGTCTATCGTGAACACCCCAAAAGAGTTCGTCAACGCTGATCTGCTCGTGCGCAAATTCAGGACCACCACATCACCAATTCTATTGGCAGTTCCCCTTTGCATCACCATACCTGACACTTTCTGTATATGTTGGGCCTTTGCACCGAATGCCATCAAAAGCAATATCAAGATGCCGAATAGCCCCCCTATATGTATATGTATTCTTTTCATTAGAATATATTGTTTTATCACGCTAGTTTTCTCAGGCATTTATCTTGCCATTAGCGTTTTTTGGAAGCTATGAAGTAATATCAACGACTCTAAATCCAAAAGACCTGATTCTCCGGTCTGCTCATTATAGCTTTTTGATTCCATCATGCTTTCAACCTATTTCGCTAAAAATAGTAATAGTTTGACAATTGTATTGTTAAAAAAGTTTAAATATTCTTTCTCTATTTATAGGGGTAGAAAACAAAATTGGCTCCCTCAGCAACAACGACAAACAAACACATATAATCCTTCGCAGATTTATAATTCTGAATAAAAGCAGCTTTACGATCCTCCTGAATGATATCCAATTCGACAAATTCCTCCAAAGTAGAAGCATTGATTGTCCAATTAGTTTCCAGATCTACACGATCTAAAATCACTTCACCCACGGAAACCTCATGTTGATGTGCTACAAAAATCGGATAGGAAGAATAGCCCTCCTCTATGATCTCCATCGCAACTTCACGGATCGACTCACTATAAAAATCAAGATCTACCTGCAAACTTTTCAAGGGGCTCTGCCCAGTAGATGGCGCTTCCTCATTTCTGGATCCGCTCGAAAATAAATCCTCTACTTCCATAATATTATGATTTTTTTAGTTCCAATAGAACGACATTTTCTACGTGTTGTGTATGGGGAAACATATCTACTGGCTTGATACGTTTTACATCGTATTTTTCTGCCAATAGCACTAAATCTCTCGCCTGTGTCGCTGCATTACAACTCACGTAAACAATTCTCGGAGACTCCATTTCCAATAACCGGGCCACAACATCCGCATGCATACCTGCTCTTGGCGGATCCGTAATCACGACATCTGGTTTCCCATGCTCAGCAATAAAAGATGGTATCAACACATCTTTCATATCTCCAGCGTAAAACTTTGTATTGTTGATATTATTGATCGCTGAATTGACCTTTGCGTCTTCAATTGCAGTAGGTACGTACTCAACTCCGATCACTTCTTTTGCCTTCTTAGCAACAAAATTCGCAATTGTACCAGCTCCTGTATATAAGTCATAAACCAACTCATCCCCCTTTAAATCCGCAAAATCACGTGTGATCTTATAGAGTTCATATGCTTGTGCAGAATTGGTCTGATAAAATGATTTCGGCCCGACCTTATAACGAAGACCTTCCATTTCCTCATAAATAAAATCCCGGCCCGCATACACGTAAATATCTTGATCAAAGATGGTATCATTGCGCTTTTGATTCACAATATAAAGGAGTGAAGCTATTTGCGGATATTTTTCATTGATGAAATTCATTAACAATTCCACTTGTCCTTCTTCTGGGTAGGCAAAAACCACAATGACCATCATCTCCCCAGTAGAAGAAATACGGATAATCAGATTTCGCAATACCCCTGTATGCTCACGAAGATCATAGAAGGTCATCCCCTTGCTTAGTGCAAAGTCCCGTATGGTATTCCGCACCTCATTGGAAGGATCTCCCTGAAGAAAACAATGATCGATATCTAAGATTTTATCAAAACGTCCGGGCACATGGAAGCCCAAAGCATTCATTTCCAATTGTGATGAATCTTCATCAACAGAGGTCAACCATTTCTTATTGGAAAATGTATATTCCAATTTATTTCTATAATACTCCGTTTGAGCTGATCCCAAAATATCTTCCATGGAGGAAGTATCGACCTTCCCAATACGGGATAAAGCATTATAAACAGATTGTTGCTTGAATTTTAATTGGGCTTCATAGCTCATGTGTTGCCATTTACAGCCACCACAAATACCAAAATGCTCACAAAAAGGATCAACGCGATAAGTAGAAGCTTCTTTTAAACTCGTCACCCGGGCTTCAGCAAAATTCTTCTTCTTGCGCATTAACTCCACATCGACAACATCACCGGGGACAGCTTTTTCGACAAACAAAACCAAATCATCAGTTTTACCTACACCTCTACCTTCTTCGGCAATATCAATGATTGCGATATCTTTCAAGAACTTTTTTTCTTGCGGAATTCTTCTACTCATAGTTTGCAAAAATACAATTTTTTATAATGATTTTCCACTGACCTACATGGTCTTAAAAAAAAGACCTTTTGGGCATCACAATAATCCATTTCCATCACCCCAATTCCATCTGTATTCAAAATGATTCAAGCAATATCAACGACCATCATTCAAGTATCAACGATGATATAAGTTTAGTACAAACAGCTATGAAAATCGACTAAAAGTTCTTTCTGCCCAATAAACTGAACCTAGCAAGCTCATTGATCCCCTAATAAAAAAATACGAATCAATAAAAAACAAACAATTCAGAAAAAAATTGAAGATAATTTAAAAGTGGATAACCGAAAAATACTAGACAAATAAGACCTACGTCATTTAGAGTATAGTTGCCTGAACGAGATAAGGAAGAATCTCCTTTTGAAAAGAAATGAAATTTTTACGCACATCGGCATCTGAAACAGCTGTAAAAGCAAAAGAGAATACAATGCTCTTACTTGATTTGATCAGAAATGTCAGTTTTTCCTCACTGATCGCCTCATTAATCTTTTCATTCTGAATAAATGTGCTTAAAAGCAAAAATTCCAAATCCTCAGATAGTGTTTTTAGATATTCCTGTGCATTGGCAGACTCACGAATAAATTCCCAGCCAATCAACTCATTACATGCGGTATAGGTTAGTCGGCTGACACGAAGAATAGTGGACGCCAAAAAAGAGGCCATATCATCCTCATATCTTGTCGTCTTTAAGATTTCCAACAAACTCGCCCGCAGATAATCCATCAAGATAGCATGCAAAATCATCTCCTTACTATCAAAATACTTATAAACAGTCGCTTTAGCAATCTTAGCTTTTTTCGCTAAGGTGTTTACACTGGTTTTATGATAACCATTTTGACGAAAGAGTTCTCGTGCGGTTCTTTTTATGGATTCAATGATATGATCTGGTTCCATATTCTTCAGATAAGACTACCACACATCACACTATTTCCAATTCCTAAACAGAACAAGATGCGCTTTAAGAGTGGCAATAGTGTGATGGTTTCAATAGTCTTTATTAGCATTGATTTATATTAGTTCAGTCTCAAATTGAGATAAGAAACGTGTATCATTTTCAGAGAAAAGTCGCAAATCTTTGATCACATATTTAAGGTTTGTAATCCTTTCGATACCCATACCGAAGGCAAAACCTGAATACTTTTTACTGTCGATACCGCAATTCTCAAGTACATTCGGATCTACCATTCCACAACCTAAAATCTCTACCCAACCTGAATATTTACAAAGATTACATCCTGCACCTTTACAGATCGTACAAGAAATATCCATCTCCGCAGAAGGTTCTGTAAAAGGGAAATAAGAAGGACGGAAACGCACTTTAGTTCCCTCGCCATACATTTCTTGAACAAAATGATATAAAGTCTGCTTCAAATCAGCAAACGAAACATTTTCATCCACATATAATCCTTCTACCTGATGAAAGAAACAATGTGCGCGAGCAGAAATTGCTTCGTTCCGATACACACGTCCAGGCATAATCGCACGGAAAGGCGGTTTACCAGCTTCCATAAGGCGAACCTGAACAGAAGATGTATGCGTTCTTAGCGTAATATCGTTACCTTCTTGCTTTTTGATAAAGAATGTATCTTGCATATCACGAGCCGGATGTTCAGGAGGAAAGTTCAACGCGGAGAAATTGTGCCAATCATCTTCAATCTCTGGCCCCTCAGAAACGATAAAGCCCAGCTTTTTAAAGATCTCAACGATTTCCTTACGTACCAATGAGATCGGATGTCTAGACCCCAATTGAAATCCATTACCAGGCAACGTAAGATCACCTTCCATTTGTTGGGATTTCTGTTTCTCACCGGAACCAAATTTCTCTTGTGCTTCCTTGAATGTATTTTCTGCCAACTGCTTAAATTCATTCAGTACTTTCCCCAAAGTACGTTTTTCCTCAGGAGTAACTGTTTTGAATTCGTCAAAAAGATTTTTCACGATCCCTTTGGAAACCAAAAACTTCAATCTGAAATTTTCTACATCGGCTGAAGAAGATGGCACAAACGCCTTAATTTCTTCAGTATACTGCGTAATTTTATCTTGCAACATAATTACGACAAACATAGCCAAAATTTCCGCCAAAAAGAAATTTTCGCGATCTCTCAACTCGTGTCAAAAGCGCTCCTGTAAAGAAAATCAGCATTTACGAATCGATGGGACAAAGGTCTTTGTAATCAACTCTTTGAGCCTACACAAATGGTTCGATTCTTTTTTATTGTGATTAAAAGGAATTAGAAATATGTCAAAAATCAAAAAGAGCAGATTTTTCATCTGCTCTTTTGCCCATAACTATATTTAATATAAAATGATAATCTTCTAATATTCAAAGCTACCTTTAAGTTCGATTAAAATGGAAGCGGATTATCTTCCTGATCATTTTCGGTAAAATCAACTTCGATTTCTTTATCCTCAGCTTTCTGCGCCGGTGTACTTGCAACATTCCCCGTGTTAGCAGCTCCAGTAGGTTCAAAATCCGATTTCCGTCCCAAAAGGGTAAAAGTCTCTGCAACTACTTCAGTAGCATAGCGTCTGATCCCCTCTTTATCTTCGTAGGTACGTGTACGTAATCGACCTTCGATATAGACCAATTTGCCTTTAGTAAGGTATTTTACTGCCACATCCGCCAAACCGCGCCACATGACGATATTGTGCCATTCGGTTTGTTCTACTCGTTTTCCGTCCTTGTTATACGTTTCTGAAGTTGCCAATGGGAAACTGGCAACGGAGACATTGCCTTCTAAATATCTAATTTCGGGATCTTTTCCAAGATGTCCCACTAAAATAACTTTGTTAACTCCTGACATAATTTAAAAGCATAAATGGTTAAAAATTGGATCTTTCCAAAAAGGTAAAGATCAACTTGTGTTTAGCTAATTTATCTAAATCTTTTAAAAATACATAATCCCAATTGGATTTTTTTTGATTTAGACCGCCCTCTAACCGCACTTCAAAGAATGTCGCATAAATATTCTGATGGCTCAGAATATGTTTAATTTGTTTTTGTAGAAGTTTGATCTCCGCCTTATCCCCAAAATAATGGACAAATTGTTCATCTCCAAGGAGCTCGAATATACTTAATGTTCGATCAGACTCGATCAGGGGAAACTCGTATAAATTCTGCCAGACATCGCCTTCTCCGCGTTTTGACATCAAAATTTGCGCTTCGTCTTTAAGGATAAAATAATTAAAGTACCGTTCTCTGCTTGCTTTGCCTTTAAGTTTAATTGGCAATCGATCGACCTCTCCCTGTAGCAAAGCGTAACAAGATGTATTAAACATACAAGTAATACACAAAGGTTGCTTCGGCTTACAATGAATAGCCCCAAAATCCATAATGGCCTGATTGTATAATGCCGGATGGTCCTGATCCAAATTTTCCTGAGCGATAGCCGTAAAAATTTTCTTTCCCTCAGTAGAATTAATCGCTGTGTCTATGCCATAATATCTTGACAGCACACGGAACACATTCCCATCCAGTACTGCCTGAGCCTCATTATTGGCAAAGGATGAAATTGCGGCAGCGGTATATTCACCTATACCGGGAAGCTTTAGCAAGGTCTTATAGTCTACGGGAAAAATGCCGTTATATTCATCACGGACGATTCGTGCGGCCTTATGCATATTTCGTCCCCTTGAATAATAACCTAGTCCCTGCCAAAGGTGTAAAATATCATCTTCCTCTGCGTTAGCAAAGTCAACGACTGTCTCAAACCGTTCCACAAATCGTAAATAGTAAGGCAGCCCTTGTTCTACTCGAGTCTGTTGCAGGATAATCTCAGAGAGCCAAATTTTATAGGCATCTCTTGTTTCCCGCCATGGTAAATCACGCTTATGCTGTTGATACCATCCCTGCAATTCCGCACCAAATGTCATAACAACAAAAATGCACAATTTTTCAGCATTTTCAAGCAGCGTACAAACAAAGATCGGTTCCCGCTATCAAATCAAAACCTAAAACAAGTGTTCGAATACTCACCTCTTATTTTTTCGCATTGCGAAGCGACGTAATCTGTTCATCCGGTTCCAAAATGGCATTTTCCAAGGAAATGGAACCATTATATTTTTCTTTTAATGCCTGATACAAGCGTCCGTCATAGGAGACAGCAAAGCGCCCATCAGCTTTCAGATACACGGGCAAATGACGATTGCCTACATCAAAACAGAATTCCCCGACCACAGAAAGATCTTGACTGTCAAGCAATACACAAAGACAAGGTAAGATATTGACCTGTATAAACAGATCTTCGCTATGATAAATACATTGCCCCGACTGTAAAGCCGTGCTGTCATCCCGTTGTATCTTTACCGTATTGCCCTTACGCGTTTTGCGATGGATAACACGTTTATTCACTTCAAAGTAGGAAAGATCCAAAATATCCGATTCACGATTGAATTTAACATGCTCAAAATTGGGAATGGACTCAATGAGGATTTCGGAAGGCTCTTTCGATTTACGCATATTTCAGTCCTTCCTCCGTTTTACTCTTGTTTACCCTCTTTTTCCGCGGGCTGGCTGTACTTTTCTTTTTAGCGACAACAGATTCGGTCAAAACCGATTCTGCAACAACCGCTTCTGCCACAACTGGTAAAGGCTCAGCCCCCTCATTTTCGATAACTTCAACTTCTTTTGACTCCGACAGTTTATGCATGGTAAAGTCCCAGCACAATTGCCCCAACATTTGCAGAAAATCATAGAGCAATTCACCATCAGAACCCAGCGCTCGTAAAATAACGACATCTGATGATGCCTGGGTAAATCCATAAGAGATGTCATTATATTCTACGGTCAATATTTCATCAAGCTCGTTCTTTAATTCCTGCGCAAAAAGAGCGGAGAATATAAAGGTCGCTTGATGGGTGTAACCTTCAAAGAAGAGCATCTTCTGAATGGGCTGCTTTTTGGGTTGCAACAGCTGATTATCAATAAAGGCCAGTTTTCCTGATCTGAAAATCTTAGTCTGTGTATGCAAACGATCAAATTCAAATGCTTCTTTCATATAGATCCGCCCGACACTGATAATATCACCCCACATCAAAACTGCATCTTCTGCCAAATGAATATGATTGGTCGCCTTGAATATGGAGTCTTTAAAAGGCGTGACCGGATGCGGAATGTAATGCAATATCCCCCCTGAGGCAACCTGCACATCTGTATGCTGGCCGGCACCAGTTTTCATCGGGTGCAATTTATTGAAAGACTGCGTAAACAGCTTTAATTGGGCCTCTTCCTTTACATGGATATCAATATGAAGATGATCTGTATCCATAATACCGGGTGATGCACTCATGATAATCATTTCCAGATGGTCGGTTAGATTCGCTGCTCCATAATGCGTCAATTTATAAGGCGCATTATGGTAGCTTTCTTTCAGTCTGCTTCTACCGTCCTCTTTGGCTACATTTAATACTATCTTACTATCCATATCCTATTGTTTTTAGCCTACTTGTTCTAATAAAGCGTATTCCTTGATCCATTTCTTTACATCTTCCAACCCTTCTAATGTCATCAGATTCGTAAAAATAAAAGGACGTTCTCCGCGCATGCGCAATGTATCGCGGCGCATGACCTCCAAATCTGCATGTACATAGGGCGCCAAATCAATTTTATTGATCAATAGCAAATCTGAGCGTGTGATACCAGGGCCACCTTTACGCGGCATTTTTTCTCCTTCGGCAACATCAAGAACAAAGATGGTTAAATCCGCTAAATCTGGGCTGAATGTTGCTGTCAGGTTATCCCCGCCACTTTCAACAAAAATAAGCTCCACATCCTCAAAACGATTGGCCAATTCTTCTACGGCTTCAATATTCATCGATGCGTCCTCGCGGATCGCGGTATGTGGGCATCCACCAGTCTCTACACCAATGATACGTTCTGCTGGTAGGGCCGAATTTTGCTGTAGATACATCGCATCTTCACGTGTGTAAATATCATTTGTAACAACACAGATGCTATAATCTGCGGACATCGAACGTGTCAATCGTTCGATCAAAGCAGTCTTGCCCGATCCTACAGGTCCGGCAACACCAATTTTTACATAATTTCTTTTTGACGTCTTTTTCATCTTTATTTATTTTTTCGATCGATTAGATGAAGTTTATGATGCTTAAAATTTACCTTGCTCTATCAGATAAAATAAATTTTAAGTATAGCAGTAATCTTGCTTTTACGATATATAGATACGTGTATACAACTTTTCATGTTGCATACAACGGATATCTTGTGCGATACAACAATTACCGATTAAATCCTCTTCCAACGCTGGTTGCGCGATAACCAACTTATTGATTAATGGCTGCAACTTAAACAGAATCTGTTGTGCATCCATTTGACTAATAGGGACCAGTTTCGCGCAGTTGGTCATAATACCATTGAGTGAATTGTAATAAAAAGCACTCAATGCATCTGAATAACTAATCCCTTGCGCATGTGCAAACATGGCAAATGCCATCGCGTAATGCCCATGCAATTCTTGTGTATTTATTGCTTTTAAATAAGCTGAACAACGTTTAACCGGCTGCAATTTTTCAGTCAGCTTCAAGAAGCGTATTCCTAATTTTTTACTTGCATCCCGAATTTCATAAGGCGCTTTAAAGGCCGTGATCAAGGCATCTAATTCTGCTACCTTCTTCTTTGTTGCCTTTGTTTCGCATAATTGCCAAGTCTTATGAAAAAAGGCCGCATCGTTGTAATAGAAGCTATGTTCCAATAAAGTCTGTGCGTACTCTTTGGCAGTTTTCGAGTCCTGTACAAGACCTTTGGTTATATAGGTTTCCAATCCATAGGAATGTGTGAACCCTCCAATCGGAAAAACGGAATCATTGATCTGCATCAATGTCAACAATGGATTCATATGTAAATTATTTGTTTTTTAATGGTCATATGGAATATCCAGGTTACTTTGTTCTATCACTCCTGCTAGCAATCGCCTGATCATACTTTGTGATCATTAGATTTATGTAGCTACAATATGGATATTTCATATTATATCTCCTTTGCTAGTGTGATTTTATTTTGCACTACAGCATACTGATGTATGCGCAATGTATGCGTGCGTTCGATTACCCGTGACTCTTTCGTTGGTGTAAATCCCGCCCGCAGTAATTGTTCCCACAGCGGATTTTCGTAAGCCGCTATGATTTCATGATCTTTGTTGATAAAAACAGGGATATGCTTATTGCCTATTTCTAAACATATTCTTGCCATATCCAATACATTTTTTGGTCGTACAACCAAACAAGGACAGGGCAATATTCGGACAACGATACGGAGCTCCTCTGTTTCAAACAGAATATCACCATCAAACAAGGAGTCTTCACCCAGATTCTTAAATCCGATCTCTCGGCCCCGAACGGTAAATCCCCGAATGACACGTCGCTCGGTATCAAACCATTCAAGCTCTAAAAAATCAAGTTCCGTAGCATCCTGCTCCCTGCCATCCGCCCAAATATTGCCTTTAATGTCTCTTGCTAAAATCATATATTCTGAATTAGAACAGGAAGTAACGTTGTGCCATTGGAAGCTCTTTTAATGGCTCACAAGTAGCTAAAACACCATCTACTGTTACTTCATACGTTTCTGGATTGACCACGATATTTGGTGTGGCATGATTATGTACCATATCCTTTTTCATCACTGTACGACAGCCTTCTACTGGCAAACATTTACGTGATAAATTCAATTTTTGGATATTTCCATTCTCTAAAGATATTTTTGAAACGAAGTTGAAACACAATTTTGATACTGCTTTACCATAGTTTCCGAACATCGGTCTGTAGATGATAGGCTGTGGTGTAGGGATAGAAGCATTCGCATCGCCCATTTTCGCACCTAGGATCATACCACCTTTGATAATCAGCTCTGGTTTCACACCAAACAACTCTGGCTTCCACAAGATCAAATCGGCATATTTACCTGTCTCAATAGACCCGATATATTTATCAATACCATGCGCTTTTGCAGGGTTGATTGTAAATTTAGACACATAACGTTTTACACGGAAGTTGTCATTATCTTTACCCTTATCCTCAGCCAAAGGACCACGTTGTATCTTCATTTTATGTGCCGTCTGGAATGTACGCGAGATAACCTCACCCACACGTCCCATTGCCTGGCTATCCGAACTCATAATAGAGAATACACCCATATCTTGAAGAATATCTTCAGCAGCGATCGTTTGTGGACGGATACGTGAATCTGCAAAGGCAACATCTTCTTTCACATTTTTATCCAAGTGATGGCAGACCATCAACATATCAAGATGCTCTTCTGCGGTATTTACTGTAAACGGTTTTGTCGGGTTGGTCGATGCAGGGAGAATGTTTGGATACATCGCAATTTTGATGATATCAGGTGCGTGCCCACCACCAGCTCCTTCTGTATGGAACGTGTGGATAACACGTCCGTCGATTGCAGCAACGGTATCTTCTAAGAAACCAGCTTCATTCAATGTATCCGTGTGTATAGCTACTTGTACATCGTATTTATCAGCAACTTTTAACGCTGCATCGATAGTCGCAGGCGTAGCACCCCAGTCTTCATGGATTTTCACCCCTAATGCACCAGCTTCAATTTGCTCTTCGATCGGTTTGGTTGTCGAAACGTTACCTTTACCGAAGAAACCAACGTTGATCGGTAGGTTTTCAAACGCTTCAAACATACGCTCGATATACCATTTGCCCGAAGTGACCGTTGTTGCCAATGTACCATCTGCTGGACCGGCACCACCGCCGATAAATGTAGTTACACCTGAGTATAATGCAGTTTCGATCTGTTGTGGTGATATAAAGTGAATGTGGGTATCAATACCACCGGCAGTAAGGATATAACCAGCGCCACCATGCACTTCTGTAGAAGCTCCGATAATCATACCTTCGGTTACACCATCCTGCACGTCAGGGTTACCCGCTTTTCCGATTCCAACAATTTTACCATCCTTGATACCGATATCAGCTTTCACAATACCCCAGTGGTCAATAATGATTACATTGGTAATACAGAAGTCTAAAACACCCTCATCGCGCAGGGCTCGGGCAGATTGCCCCATCCCATCACGGATCGTCTTACCACCACCGAATTTATTTTCTTCGCCATATACGTTGAAATCTTTTTCAATTTCAATAAACAACTCCGTATCAGCTAAACGCACCTTATCACCCGTTGTCGGGCCAAAAAGAGCAGCATATTTTTCTCTAGGGATGTAAAGTTCCCCATCAATATATTTAACAGATGATTTGTCTAAACCTAGTTTATCTAAACCAAGCGCATGTAGACCAACGGTAGATCCCAATGTCGTGAGTCCTACCACCTTAATCCATTCGCGTCTATTCCATCCTCCCATTCTATATTATTTAGATTGTCTGAATTTTAATTTTTTCATTTTCTCAACAGCTTTTGATTTGACATTTTGGTCAGTATACTTCCCATTTGTCAATCCATTGAAACCGTGAATTTCTTTGCTTCCTCCAAATTCAACCAGTACAACAGACTTCTGTTCACCTGGTTCAAACCGTACCGCTGTACTTGCAGGAATATTCAAGCGCATACCAAATGCTTTTTCGCGGTCAAACGAAAGCAATTTGTTCGCTTCAAAAAAATGATAGTGTGAACCTACCTGAATCGGTCTATCGCCTTCATTTTTTACAACAAGGCTAGTGGTTCTACGCCCCACGTTAGCTTTGATTTCTTCTTTTTTTAAAATGTATTCTCCTGGAATCATATGATTAAGATTTATTAACGAATAGGATCATGAACTGTTACCAACTTGGTACCGTCCGGAAAAGTAACCTCAATCTGCACATCATGGATCATCTCAGGGACACCTTCCATCACTTGGCTTCTTTTCAATAAGGTCGTACCATAAGACATTAAGTCCGCAACAGACCGACCATCTCTTGCTTCCTCCATAATCTGAGCACTGATATAGGCAATACATTCAGGGTAATTTAGTTTCACCCCGCGCTTTAGTCGCTTTGCTGCCAATTCTCCTGCTAAATGCAATAGCAGCTTTTCTGTTTCTCTTGGTGTTAAACGCATAAAAAATAATTATTTGTTATTTTGTTAAAGGAATTATTACAAGACCGGAATTGTAAAATATGCTCCAAAGGCAACACGGTTATATTGACTTTTACCCATATCCATATGTCCCTTGTAGTTTACTGTATTACCTACATAACCAAGGTAGAATCGCAAATCCTGATTATGAAAAGGCTTATGTTGTAGGGTAGCAAAGTAGGTCCAGTTTTGACGGAAATTTTTGCCAACTTGATCGTCATCTCTTGATCCGGCAGTCTCATAACCACCTTTCAGAGCTACCTCCCATTTTTCACTTAAAAACTGATCATACCGTACAATTGCCGAAGCGTAATTGACATCCTTTGCCAAAACACGTCCTGTTCCCGTACGTCCATAAAAGTCATTGATCGCCGATGATGCAATCAAGGCATGGTCAACACCTAAATAAGAATATTGCAGGTCTAAATAGACCATTTGCTTCGGCGTTTTAAACTTGTTTGCCAAAGAGATGGAATGATTGGTATGCCCCTTCGCAAACTGAGAGATATTATAGGACCATTTCGTATTGATTTTTTTATCCATAAAGGCTCCTACCCAAGTAAAGTAAGCACCCATTGGCACATCAGATCGCTCCAGATCACCTACTGCAAAACCATTTTTGGTATGCACATCCATAAAACTATCGTTTGTCGTATTATAAACTTGTGCATGTAAGGAATGATTAGGGTTAACTTCATAGGACAATGTTCCCCCGACCACAAATAAATTCAGAATACGGTCAACATAATCCGTGAATTTATACTCGTAAATAGGATTATTTTCAAACTCGTAGCTACCCACGATAGCACTCTGCTTACCCGCTGTGACGGACCATTTCAGATCCTTTCCAAACTTATATTTGATATAGGCCATATCCAATGCCCTTGATCCATTGTCCTGGCTGGTTGGTGCGAATGATCTATTCAGACGAAAACGTACTTTATAGGAAAGCTGATCATTGTCATCACCGGTCATCAAGATACGGGCATCGTCCAGATTTGCTTTTGCCTGACCGGAGCCATCGCTGTTATCAGCCTGCAGACCTGCACGCAGCAAAACATCCAATTGAAATGATTTTGCCCTAGCTGGTTCCTTTGACAATAGACTACTTCTGGATAATAAGCTATTTCTTTCTGCTGGAATGGAATCTGTTGGAGCCTGTTCCTGCGCCTCTAATGCCGCAATGCCCAAACCCAACGTTGTAATAAGTGAAAGTGTTTTTTTCATCCGTTTAAACCGTTTTTTATTCGTGATGAAGCTATCAGATTTATTCCTTTATAGGTTTGAATAAATCATGATGGTTTCATATGATATACCTATCTCTGGTACAAGTATATCGCGGCAAATTAAAAATGGGATAAGGATGAGATTAAAATGAGATTAGAAAGCAATTTTAGGCAGCGTGACAACAACCTGGGTACCTTGGCCTTCTGCAGAATACAGATGGAGCTCAGCACCATGAAGATCAAAGATATTCTTGGCTAAAACAAGCCCTAGGCCATTTCCATAGATATCCCCGACATTGGATGCGCGATAAAAGGAAGTAAAAATATGGGGCTGATCTTTCTGCGGAATTCCGATCCCTTTATCAAATACTTTAATTGTAATATTTCGGTCATCACAGCTAATAGCGACCTGAACCTGCTCACCATTGCCATATTTATACGCATTGGAGATAATATTGCTAAATGCGATATAGAACAGATCGGGATTAGCAAATACAGTTAACTCATCGCTATCCTCAGGGATTTGAGTAAGGTCAAAAGACAACCTAAAATCTTTATGAATGCTTCGTTCAGCCTTATAAATTTCATAGAGCAATTCGTCAATGCGAATGAGCACCTTATTATCTACCTCTCCTTTAAAGCCCATACGGGATAATTGAAGGAGATTATTAATAATGAGTTCCATCTTATCCGCATACTTGGCAATCGTCTCCAATGAATAGTAGGCTTCGTGTTCTTTTGGGATTAGATTTCGTGCAAGTTCGGCCTCACCACCAATAATTGTTAGCGGTGTCTTTAATGAATGGGATGCATTTCCGATAAAACTCTGTTGCGACTGTACAGAAATATCCAAACGACTGAGCATCGAGTTGAGGTTAGCAATTAATACCCCTAACTCATCTTTAGCATTGCTAAATTTACTGGATAGTCTATAGTCCAGATTGGCAATATCCACTTTCCCCAAATCACTGTTGATATCTTTTATAGGCTTTAGTAGTCTATCTGCAAAATAAAATGACATGAGGATAATCAATAGAATTGCTAAGAATCCACCTGTAATTAAGGTACGGTCTAATTGACGTTGTTCATCATGGCCATACTCATCTATACCTTCGGATACGACTATAAGGTTATCATGATGGAGATTGTCATTAAAGAATACCGCAACAAATGCAGTCTTGTTATGCATATATCTGCCTTTGCCATTCTTAATAACTTCTTTATAAAAGCTCATGGGCATGGGTAGATTGGGTTTAAACCGAATACTGTCGCTACCTTTCACCACCCGTAGCAAATGGTCTGTCCCTTCGGACAGCTGCTTGAGGTATTTGCGTTTTACCTGAATATATAATTCTTTGTTTTCTTCTTTTTGATGGACTATATGATCTCCAACGATAACTGCATTTTCTTCTAAACGGTGAAAAAACTTAGTCTGCAAACTATCGTAGGTAAAATAAGAAACATAGAGGGCAAAGACAACAAGCAAAAGCGTGCTGATGATTGAAAATAAGAGTACAATCTTGGTCCTAATTTTCATGACGGATGACATAGCCCATACCAATAACTGTATGGATCAGTTTACGGGCAAATTGCTTGTCAATTTTTTTACGTAAATAGTTGACATAGACATCCACCACATTGGTACTTAGATCGACATCCATACCCCATACTTCCTCTAGGATGTCTATTCGTGTCAATACCTTATTACGATTGAGCATTAAGAATTCCAATAAGCGGAATTCGGTGGCTGTAAGTATGATCGGAGATTCCCCGCGTTGAACAGATTTGCTATCCCGATCCAATTGCAGGTCATCAAATGTCAAGACGTTCTTTTGTTCAGTCACTGTTTTGGACTTGCGGCTATAGCGATTTATACGAGCCTTTAGTTCCTCCAAGCGAAACGGTTTGGTCAGGTAATCATCCGCATCACGTTCAAAAGCTTCCACAATATCTTCGGTTTGGTTCAGTGCAGTAAGGATAATAATCGGGACTTCATTATTGGACATCCGGATGTTTTTACATACATCAAGACCATTCATCCCCGGCAACATCACATCCAGCAAAATGAGATCATAATGATTTAATCCGGCCATTTTCAAACCAGTATAGCCATCCATTGCAATGCTAATGTTATAGCCTTCTTCCTTTAGCCCTCTTTCTATTAAGGATATGACCGACGGTTCGTCTTCTATAAGCAGTAGTTCCACAGATATTGTTTTAAAAAGTAAACTTAAGGTTTGTAAAATACAAAAATATCGCCGCTCGTCTTACCTAAGCAGCTGAATGCCCTGAAATTCAAAAATTCTTGACTTTTATATGATATTTTTGTGATGATAAAAACGCACTTATTATTTTCCGGCCTGTTATCATCACCTATATTTTACAATATGGCATTTGAATACAATAATATCAAAATTTCTGCATGATTTTTCCCAATCGGCAAAAGATTATTTCACAAACCGACCAAATTTCAATACTTTCGTATTCTAATTTGTATTTCCAATGAAACATTTTTTCCTTTGCATAGCCTTTTTCACGTTAGTTTTTGTTAAAACCAGTTCAGCTCAACAAAAGGTCTTTAAAATAACCTATCAGTTTGCAGACCCCGAAACAGGCACAGATACATTAGCTTCTGAATTTATCAAAATTTTGGCCGAAAACGGAGAGGCATTGATGCACGCCTATATTTGTAAAGATCAAATGCGTGTAGAGACTTTGCTGTTTGGAAAATCCATACAGATTAGCAACATCAAAGACGAGACTTCTTATCTGATCGACGAAAATAGCAAAACATATACTTCAACGGATCTTGCTTCCGGTAAACTTATTGAAACATCAGCGGGTGGAGATTACGCTTACTCAAGTGATTTTGAAATGAGCTTAATTCCGAATGAAAAGAAAGTTATCGCAGGATTGTCCTGCAAAAAAGCAACATTTAATCTGGCAGGCAGTAAAGATAAACAAACAGAAATCACGGTCTGGTATGCGGAAAATTTACCAAAATTATATTGGGGAACCTACGATTATCTAGAAAAGGTACCCGGAGCAGCGCTATCTATCGGTGCCGAAGGTTTAGGAATCCAAGCGACGAAAGTTGAAGAAGTTCCTTACGATACGGCATTATTCGAAATTCCAGAAGGTTATGAAGAAGGAGAAGCAGAAGAAACTGCGACCGACTCTGCTCTAAATGATCATTTATCTTGGTATCAAGATCCCAATACTGAATTTTTTGGCGTACAGGATAGCTTAGGCAATAAACTCACGCCAGCAAAATATGCTTCCATATATGCGTACGTAGGTGATTATGCTATCGTCACCGATGCAGCTCAGATGTTTGGCCTGATTGACTTACAGGGAAAAGAAGTTATCCCTTGTCAATACGAATCGTTAAGTTTAGATACGGAAGGTGCACCATTAGTATTTATGAAAGATCAGAAGTATGGTCTGTTGGATAACAGCGGTAAACTATTGCTTGCTGCAAAATATGACTTCATCTCCGTCCCAAGTTTGAGCCATGCCTTATATAACGAAGGAGACTTGACTGGTGTACTCGATCTAAAAGGGAACATATTGATTCCTGCGAAATACGAAACTATTTCGGAGTATCGCGACAATCTAGCACTGATTGTCGAAAATCTAACCTATCAGTTAGTTGACAAATCCGGCAAAAATTTGTTACCTACAGGTCAGGAATATTTATCTTTTGCTGGCGAGAAATTATTATTGGTTTTTAAAGACAACAAATATGGATATCTCGACTACAGTGGCAAAGTGACCATTCCTTTTAAATTCCAAAATGCACAACCCTTTGAAAATGGATTAGCCTTGGTCAGCGAAGACCTTGAGAATTTTTACTATATTAATGCAAAAGGAAAGTTTATAAAAAAGTATGAAGAGTAATCCACAAACATTCTATCTTTCAACATTGCATCGCGGGAAATACATGTTTATTCTATTGACCTCGATTCTATTGATAGGGATAGGGATGTCGAAAGTTCCGATTCAAGAAATTTATAAGATAATCATCGCTCTTTTGATGGTTCCCCTTGCACTGTATTTGGCGATCAAGTGTTCTACGCTGGATTCAACATGGCGGTTGGATGCAGATACACTCACCGTCAGCAATTCAAAAAAAACAGTTGAATTCCCCTTGAACAACATTTCGCATATTCGAAATCTCAGACGCTCCGGCGGCAATTTGATTATTATAAACCAAAACAAAGGTTCCGCTTTTCGTACCTGGCGTAATAAGTTATTTCAGAAAGAGGATGACCTGCCCCTATTGACCCAAGCGCTCAAAGAGGCTAATATTGAGTATTACGATATGTAATAGCGTACATTCCACGGTAACATTTGTTACCGTTTTTTGTAATAGCGGTATGTACCTTTGTCATATAACTTAAGAACAAGCTATGTTATTGGAATACATCAAACAACCATGGCCTTGGTATATTTCGGGGCCTTTAATTGCATTAGTCATGTACTTATTGCTAAAACAAGGAAAAGATTTCGGTATGTCGAATAATCTGCGGACGATGTGTACGATATTAGGTGCCGGTAAATCATCCTCTTTTTTTCGCTTCGACTGGAAGACGCAATCCTGGAATCTTCTTGTGGTACTAGGGACCGCCATTGGAGGATTCATTGCCCATTACTTTTTAAGCGACGGCTCTGCTGCGCAAATCAATGCAAAAAGTGTCGCTGATTTAAAGGAACTAGGCATAATAGATCAACTACAGGGCTATCTTCCCGAATCTATCTTTATTTTTAATGGCTCTTGGTTTCAGTTTTTAATACTGAGCATTAGCGGACTATTGATTGGCTTCGGGACAAGATATGCCGGAGGTTGCTCTTCCGGACACGCCATCTCAGGACTCAGCAATTTCCAGCTTCCCTCTTTAATCGCTGTCATTGGCTTTTTTATAGGTGGCATCATGATGGTTCACTTCTTATTTCCTTTAATCTTCGCATAAATGAAAGCAGTAAAATTTATATTGATTGGGATCTTATTTGGGATCATTTTATACAAATCAGAAGCAGCTTCATGGTATCGCATTTATGAGATGTTTCAGTTCCGTTCTTTCCATATGTATGGCATGATCGGTACAGCACTCGCAACAGCGATTATTATTGTACAAATTATCAAACGGAAACAGATTAAAGACAGCAATGGCATGCAGATCGCATTTCAGGCGAAAGACAAAAGCATCACACGCTATCTCGTCGGTGGCACTATTTTCGGGCTGGGCTGGGCATTGTCAGGAGCCTGTCCGGGACCTATGTTTGCATTGATCGGCTCAGGCTATTTGACATTGGGCATTGTACTGATCTTCGCCATCCTAGGGACATGGATCTATGGTTTACTTAGACACAAGCTGCCTCATTAAGCCGAGAATAGACAATCATGAGTCTGTGGGTATAACAATAGCATTTGATTTAGCAAGCATGGAATTACTATTTATAATTGGCTTTTTATTGGCGATATTGGTTGGGCTATCAATGGGTTTGATGGGGAGTGGCGGCAGTATTTTAACACTACCGATCTTCGTGTACCTATTTCATATTGAGCCCCAATATGCACTTGATTATTCGCTGTTCTCCATCGGAATACTGGCCATAATCGGCTCAATTAAACCTCTGACCAGAGGCGAAATAGATCTAAAGACCACAGCATTCTTTTTGGTTCCGTCTTTACTGTCGGTCTACTTGACCAAGCGCCACCTGTTGACCGCCATACCAACGCAATTTCATCTTGCAGAAATAGCGGTCTCCAGAAATCACGTTATTATGCTGCTATTTTCGATTGTTATACTGATTTCCGCACTGGCAATGATCCGCAGAAGGAAACAGGTCGAAATACCAGCTGTCACGATGCATATTGGTCAAGTCCTCAAAATAATTATCGCGGGTCTGCTGGTCGGTGCCATGACAGGACTTGTCGGTGCCGGAGGGGGTTTTATTATTGTACCCTCGTTGGTGCTCCTTTTGGGAATTCCATTAAAACAGGCTATCGCAACATCGCTATTCATCATTGGGTTAAATGCCTCCTTTGGTCTGGTAGCAAACTACCAACTCTTGAACCACATGAATTGGCCGATATTACTTACTTTTACGTTAATCACTTTAATAGGCCTTCAGATTGGTTCCAAATGGAAAGACAAATTGGAGGTGGTACGACTACAGGGGATCTTTGGTTATTTCCTGATCAGTATCGGTATCCTAATTTTTACTTTCGAAATCATTCAATTTGTAAATCACTAAAAATCATATATTATGTTTTTTCAACACATTTTTGAGTCATCTTTAGCACATTCAAGTTATTTAATTGGCTGTCAGGCCAAGGGTGTTGCCATGGTAATTGACCCCAAAAGAGATGTCGACACTTACTTAGAGATTGCAGCAAAAAACAATTTAAAAATTACACATATTGCCGAAACACATATCCATGCTGATTATCTCTCTGGAACATTGGAATTAGCCGAACTAACAGGCGCCCAATGTTACCTTTCCGACGAAGGAGGCGAGGATTGGCAATATGAATTTCCCCATATCGGATTAAAAGACGGTGATCAGATCCATCTTGGAAATCTAATTTTTAAGGTGCTCCATACTCCTGGACATACGCCTGAGAGTCTTAGTTTTGTTTTAATTGATACGCCAGCAACAATGGATCCGGTGATGATATTTACAGGTGATTTTGTATTTGTTGGAGATATTGGCCGTCCAGATCTTTTGGAGAATGCCGCTGGCCTCATTGGTACCAAGGAAGTTGGTGCACAGCAGATGTTTAAGTCTTTACAGCATTTTTTGACTTTACCAGATTATATCCAGGTGTGGCCTGCCCATGGCGCTGGATCAGCATGTGGTAAAGCATTGGGTGCTGTACCTAGCTCAACCGTTGGTTATGAACGGATACGCAACTGGGCGTTTCAATATCAAAATAATGAAAGTGATTTTGTTGCGGAACTTTTAGAAGGACAGCCTGAGCCGCCGCGCTATTTTGCCATGATGAAGAAACTCAACAAAATCATGCGTCCGCTACAGACAAGCGTACCTCAGTATCCCAAGCTTTCGATGGAAGAGTTTACCAGACTGTATCAGTCAGGTACCACCGTCATCGATACACGACATAAATTTGATTTTGCGAAAGGTTATCTTCCCAACAGCATCAACATACAACATAATCGGACATTCAACACCTGGGCCGGCTGGATATTGGATTACACAAAACCATTTATTCTTATCATAGATGAAAACGAACAGGACGAAATTGCACGTAAATTAATGCGCATAGGTCTTGACAATGTTGTCGGCTATATTACAGTCGAAGCCATTCCACAATTGGGAATTCCTTTGGAGCAACAACAGCTTATCGGATTTCAGGAAATGAATGATGTCCTTGACAATCCCAACGTTCAGATTCTGGATGTCAGGAATACAGCCGAATTTACGGCAGGACATCTACCACATGCCACACATCTCTTTGTTGGAACAATTGAAGACAATCTAGACAAAATTGATCGCACAAAAGAATTATACCTGCATTGTCAATCTGGAGACCGGGCGACAATTGCAGCTTCGATCTTAGCTAAAAATGGAATTAAAGACATCAAAATATATAGTGCGTCCATCAATGACTGGAAAGCAAAAGGTGGTCTATTAGTTAAATAGCCTGTTGAATAAAATAGCTCCAGAAATAAATCCTGGAGCTATTTTATTTTCACATAATCTCAGTCATTCAGCTGCTTCTATAAGCTATTCCTGTTAATTCGAAGGAATTCAATAACCTCATCTTTCTTTTCCTCCATCTTCCCTTTCTTCTCCACGAATTGATGATTATAGATGGTCAGGTATTGATGGTCATCGGTATCCGATTCGTACACTTCTGCCGTTGCAAAAGAAAAATGCTCTTCTTCATCGGAAAGATGATCGTAGACATAGGCAAAATCATGATTGGCCAATGTGTTCGCCATAGCATCTTTGTCCTCAACAAACTTTAATCGCCCCGGTAAAATCCGTTTGTTCATCCAGATCTCGTCTTTCTCTGAAAAAGGATAAATGGTAATACCCCGGAAAGCCATAATAATAGGTGTAATCAGAATGATTGCCATTTCAATTCCCCATACGGCCCAAAGCATCCCTCCTGACACAGTTGATTTCTTCAAGCTAAATGTACCAACCTCATTTAAGCCCTGTAATGCCTCCCAGATAAAAGAGGGGTGCATAAAAAATGCTTTAAAGCCTTCTAGGCTAAAAGAAGATTTCACCCAGGTGTCTCCACCCATGGTACCTTCAGCATTATACATCAACGAAACAAACAGAGCCCACTGTGCATAAAAACCAACTATAGCAACGATCAGTGTGATGATAATCGCAACACCTTTGTTCCTGAGCTTCCATTGTTTGAAACAAAAATTAAGCAGATAAAACAGTCCTGCTCCAAATCCAAGTGTGATAAAGACATTGAAATAGACAATCGGAATAAACCACTGTAAGGCGATATAGACAATTGCCAAAATAATTGACCCTACAATACCCAACACAAGCGAGCCGATTAATGCGAAAGCAGGCACCTTCCCCGAAGGCTTATAATACAGATTTTCCATAAATTTATTTGTAATATTTAGTAACTCATCAGATAAATTTTCTAACCAAAACCAAGCCAATTATTAATAATCAAATCACTTTTCGTCAAGATTTGATGACATTTAGTACGATTGGGCTGATTAATCGGCATTTCTTGAGACAATTTTGTAAGTTTGGAACATGAAAATCAAAATATTGTCCTTTCTAGCACTTATATGTGTCATAAATATTGGAGGACAGGAAGTAAAGGCCCAGAGAAAAGGATTCTGGCAGCAGAAGGTTGACTATACAATGGACGTCAACGTGGATGAAAAAGCTTATCAATATGATGGAAAAATGGCTTTGAAATATAGCAACAATTCAGGCCAATCCTTAAAAAAAGTTTATTTTCATTTATATTTTAACGCATTCCAACCAGGATCAATGATGGATTACCGGTTGAAAAACATCAGCGATCCAGATAAACGGATGGTATCAAATATTGGCACCAAAGAAAAACCAATATTACAAAGCCGTATCGAAACGTTACAACCCAATCAGATCGGCTACCAAAAAATCAAAAGCCTCAGCGTGAATGGGGTCAATACAAGCTATAAGATAGATGGTACCATACTAGAAGTCACCCTACCCACTGCGATCCAAGATGGAGAAACAGCTAATTTTAATATAGAATGGACTGCACAGGTACCTGAACAGATCCGGAGGTCAGGCCGCAATTCGGCAGAAGGCGTAGCGCTTTCTATGGCACAATGGTATCCGAAGATGGCTCAGTTTGATGAATTCGGCTGGCATCTCGACGAATATATAGGTCGTGAGTTTATAGCCCCTTTCGGCAACTTTGACGTCACTATACACCTCAACAAGAATTATGTTGTCGGTGCATCAGGTGTTCTTCAAAATCCAGATGAGGTAAAAGGCTATCAGGCAAAAGCGAAAGTAAAAGCCAGCAATGGTAAGGCTACATGGCATTACAAAGCCCAAAATATTCACGATTTCGTTTGGGCTGCAGACCCCAAATTTATTGTAGACTCGGCTGCTAGCAAAAATGGAATCAAAGTTTATACAGTTTACCTTCCTACTGACAAAGAGGTCATTTCAAATTGGAAGACAGCCCTGGGCCTATCAACCGAATTTTTCGATTTCTGCAGTGCTAAGTTTGGCACTTATCCTTGGCCAACCTACACCATCATCCAAGGCGGCGACGGCGGTATGGAATATGGAACAGCGACATTGATTACCGGTGGCCGTAATCTGAAAAGCCTTGTTGGTGTAATTTTTCACGAATCTGCTCACTCCTGGTATCAACATTTATTTGGAATCAATGAAACCGTAGATGAGTGGTTTGATGAAGGATTTACTTCCTATGTGGAAGAATTGGCCATGCAGCATCTCTTCGAAAAAAGAGGAGCCATTGCATCCAATCCTCTTATCGATGCTTATCGGGCTTATTATAAACTTGCACTTTCGGGCAAGGAAGAGCCGATGAGCCTGCTTGCGGATTATTACAATACGAATTATGGGTATAGTAATGAGGCTTACAATAAGGGTGCTGTGCTAGCGGAGCAATTAGGCTACATTATCGGTCAGGAAAATCTAGAGAAAACCTTTTTGAAATTCTACGACATCTGGAAATTCAAACATCCTACACCTAATGATTTCAAACGTGTTGCAGAGGATGTATCCGGAATAAACCTGAAGTGGTATTTCAATTTGTTCATCAATACGACACGCCAAATTGATTATGCAATTGGCCATGTAACTGATTCAGAAATTCAACTGCTCAATAAATCAAACTTTGCGATGCCACTCGATATACTTGTAGAATATCAAGATGGAAGCAAAGAACTATTTTACATTCCTTTACGTGAAATGCGCGGTGAAAAACCGGAGGAAAATTTTGAGATCTACAAGGGTATAAAACGCACAGTACTGAAGGATTGGTTCTGGACAAACCCTGAATATAAAATTTCAGTCAATAAGGCACCAAAAAGAATCACAATAGATCCATCGCTTCGGCTTGCGGATGTGGAATCGGCGAACAATAGCCTCACACGCTAATTCAAATGCTGAAAAAATAAGCATCTATAAACAGATTGCTGTTCCTTTGATGAAATCATAAAAATCATAAAGAGCTGTATCATACTAAAAATTTGATACAGCTCTTTTATTATACCTTCAAAGGAATGACCATATTCCAGGTCCGTTCAAACTGATAAGACTCCGCCCCATCTCCTGTAGCCGCAAAAAGATGTGTCGGTTTCCCATTTTCAAATAGTAGAAATGGCCGTTCAAAATTGGCTTGATGGCTGACAGAACCATCATTCCAACGGATCGTCTTGGAATAGGCTTTAACTGCTTTTGACAGATGCCAATCAATTCCATCTTTCGAATACGCATAGATACCGCCGCCCTCTTCCCCACAGATTTTGCCATAGCGGTCTTTCATAATCAATTCAAAATGCCGACCATTATGCCATACGAAAGGATCTTCCACATCATTTTCATGATTTTGATCGCTATGGAAAGAAAAAATAGGTTTATTAGACAAACGAAGATATGGCCCCAAGAACGAATCTGCTTGCGCCGCCCCCAATAGCAAAGGGGGATTATAATTCACAGGTGATGATTTATAGATCAAATATACCTTTCCGTCTGGCAAAACTACCGGAGAAGGATTGGATGTTATGGAAGTATCCCACTCCCCTAGCCTCGGATTCAAAATCGGTTGATCGACGCGCTTCCAAGGACCTGATATCGACTTTGAATAAGCCATTCCAATACGTTTATGCATCCAAGCCTTCTGTCCCAACCCCGATTCCCAAACATTCTCGGAAAAACTAGGATTGGGCTCCTCATAATTGTTTCCAAAATAATAAAGCACATAATAGTCACCATTTTTAACAATCCGAGGATTGTGGGTTGTACAACCATCAAAATACCTTTTCCCACGGGCAGGCAATACCACTTCGACAAATTCATAAGGCCCCTCCGGTGTATCAGCAATCGCTCGCACGACTTCGGAATTGGTAACCCAATTACCAAAGCCATATTTTTTGCTCCAACGTGATGCAAACATATGATATCTACCATCTTCGCCCTTAATCACTGAAGGATCCCATATCCAATAATCTCTCATCGCAAATCCGCCTCCCTTTGGTGCTGGGAGCAACTTATCGACAAATGCTTCTTCATACCGATTATTCACCGCAAACCCTTGCTGTGAAAGCAGTAGCATACTCGATGCACCAATGACATTTTTCAGAAAGTCACGACGGGAAGATATTTTCATAAGATTGGTTTTTTGATTATGTAAAATGAATCTGACCATCAAGATAGAAAATAACTCCTTTGTTGTCAAACTCTTTATCTCCTATTTTTAAAAGACTATTTCTAAAAATAACCCCCATTCAACATTGACGTTACATAACACGGGTTTTGCTTCCCAATAAAAATATCCAAGGATGGTGGAAACGACTCCACAAATGGAAGAAAAAATGTGAATAAACGCCGAAGTTGGACCAGTCTTGGTATATTTGTGCCCATGATTTACATCCATATCCCATTCTGCAAACAGGCTTGCCATTATTGTGATTTCCATTTCAGTACTTCACTGCAATACAAGACCGAAATGGTTAATGCCCTTTTGCGAGAAATCGAACTTAGGTCTCCATATTTGGAAGACAGAAAAGTTGAATCCATTTATTTTGGTGGTGGGACTCCCTCGCTGTTGGAGGCGGACGAAATCTCAAAGATCATTGATGCTGTTGCCAAACAATTTGACATAAGTGATCATGCTGAAATTACGTTGGAAGCTAATCCAGATGATCTTAATGCTGCAAAAGTGAATGCATTAAGATCAACTCCCGTGAATAGGTTCAGTATAGGGGTACAATCTTTTTTTGAGGAAGATCTGAAATGGATGAATCGGGCGCATACCAGACAGGAAGCATCCGCAGCAATCATGCGTGTACAGGATGCAGGATTTGAGAACATCACCTGTGATCTTATTTATGGCTACCCCTTGTTGACGGATGAAAAATGGCGTTACAATATGCAACAACTGATCGATTTTGCAATCCCCCATATCTCTTCTTACTCAATGACTGTGGAAGCCAAAACAGCACTAGATCATTTCATCAAGAAGGGCATGAGTCCAGCCATTGATTCAGATCAGGCGGCCGATCAGATGAATCTGCTGATCGAAACATTGAAAGGTGCGGGTTATGAACAATATGAAATTTCCAATTTTGCTAAAAATGGCTTATATGCACGTCACAATACTAACTATTGGAAAGGCAAACATTACCTAGGTATCGGCCCTTCGGCCCATTCATTCAATGGTCATTCTAGATCGTGGAATATCGCCAATAACGCCAAGTATATCGGCTCCATACAGACCAACCAGCTTCCCTTGGAGATCGAGCATCTATCTGTCCGCGATCAGATCAATGAGTGTATTATGACCTCACTGCGCACCATGTGGGGGCTTGATCTGGAGCAGTTAGAAAAGAATTTTGATTACACCGTTAAAAGCAAAATTATGGAAGATGCCGCACCATTTCTCGAGCAGCAACAATTAATTTTAGACGATAGTAAATTGAGATTAACAGATTCTGGTAAATTAATGGCGGACCATATCATGTCCGAATTATTTATTATTGAAAATTAACAACAAAAAAGTCTGAAAAATTATCAAAACAGCAATAATAAACATATTTTTATTTAAATAATTACGAAAATGAAAATCAAATCGCTTTTTTAGCTCTGTTTATACTATGTTTGCAACATAATCTATTATAAAAATATTATGTTACATAGTCCTTCTTTTGACTT
The DNA here is from genome assembly GCF_019969845.1 of Sphingobacterium sp. GVS05A. GTDB lineage: Bacteria > Bacteroidota > Bacteroidia > Sphingobacteriales > Sphingobacteriaceae > Sphingobacterium. The sequence continues at coordinate 124,302 of NZ_JAHXYR010000009.1, read as the reverse complement.
AGAAATCAAAAGTTACAGAGAGCAGCAAAATGCAGCCGTCGAACTGATTCAAATCATTAGTAATCTTTGGTATAACCAGGCTGTTGAGCTCGTTCTGTTCAGAGAGCAGCTTGTTGATGAAAAAGTAAGTGTGATTCTCAACCACCTCCGGGAAAGCACTATCCTTACCGGCAATATACTGTCCATATTTGATCTATTGAATGTTGCCCGGGGATTGGAAAAATTAAATCTAGCTCCCGCTCGAATTGATCTCGGTAAACTTGCGACTAAAGCCACAAACGACCAGATCAATGTGGAGGATTTGTCTTCTTTTATTTTCAATGAATTAGAGGGAATCGCCAAGTGGCAGGAATTAACACCCCGCGATGTTGTACTCTATGGTTTCGGTCGTATTGGTCGTCTGCTGGCGCGCGAACTTATTAATAAATCGGGTTCTGGCAAGCAACTTCGTCTACGTGCAATAGTCACTAGGGATCCCAACGATGCCAAATCATTGTTAAAAAGAGCTGCTCTCCTAAAAAGCGATTCTATACACGGCGAATTTGAGGGTGAAGTTTATACAGACCCTAAAAAAAATGCGCTAATTATTAATGGTATCACGGTCTACGTCATCTCTGCTAAGCAACCTGAAAATATTGATTATACAGCATACAGCATCAATAATGCATTGGTTATCGATAATACAGGTGCCTTTCGTGATGAAAAAGAACTTGCACGCCATTTAGCCTCTAAAGGCGCTTCTCAAGTATTGTTGACGGCACCTGGCAAAGGGGTACCCAACATTGTTTACGGTGTAAACGAAAGCACGATAGATCTGGAAAAACATGCTATTTTTTCAGCAGCCTCCTGTACCACAAATGCTATTGCGCCTATTTTGGCCGTCCTCGAAGAGAAAATAGGTATCCTGAAAGGCCATATAGAAACTATTCATTCCTATACGAATGATCAAAATCTGGTGGATAATATGCACAAAAAATCCAGAAGAGGTCGTGCTGCGGCGCTGAACATGGTCATTACGGAGACTGGGGCTGGAAGTGCTGTTTCAAAAGTCCTCCCGACATTAACAGGCAAACTCACCTCCAACGCAATCCGGGTACCTGTCCCTAATGGGTCATTAGCAATATTAAATTTAGAATTGACATCAGCCATATCTTTGGAACAAATAAACACACTCTTAAAAACGAGTGCTTTGGAAGGCAATCTTGTCGAACAGATTAAATTCTCAAGCAATGATGAGCTTGTCTCTACGGATATAATAGGTACAACAGCAGCCGCTGTCATTGATGGACCAGCAACTATTGTTTCAGCTGATGGTAAAAATATTGTACTCTATGTATGGTATGATAATGAGTATGGTTATTCCCATCAAGTTATGCGTTTATCGCGGCATATTGCGGGTGTAAGAAGGTATACGTACTATTAGAATCCAATTTTCAATATAAAAATAGGGTATCCAAAAGGATCGGATACCCTATTTTTCTTTAATTTCGTTCGTCTACTCTTAGCGTCTCTTTTTCAGCTATTCAATTCCCGGCTAGTTTGCTTTTAACTTTGGAGCAGCTTTCTTTATATTTTTATAAATTGGCATTCTTCAAATATTTTATGATAATGGGTGTTGCTCCCGCTTTTTGCTGTACATATTGGCGTGCAGATTTCGCTGCTTCTACACGTTTTGATTGATCCTGCAATCGTTCAAAGACATCCATAAACCCCTTAATGTCAGCAAATGAAAAGCCTCCCCCCTGTTCTATCAGATCTTTCGCTTCCTGAAATTTCTTAAAATTGGGACCAAACAGTACTGGCATTCCATAGGTTGCCGCTTCCAGTGTATTATGTATCCCCACACCAAATCCGCCGCCGATATAGGCGAGCTGACCAAAACCGTACAAAGAAGATAAAAGTCCAATATTGTCTATGATCAATACCTTTGCTTCCGTTAAAGTCGTCATGTCATATTCCGTCATTTTTGAAAAACGAAGTGCCGCAGGCCACAGATTTAATATGCTGACAATATGGCCCTCATTGATCTCGTGTGGCGCTAAGATCAGCTTATATTCTTGAAACCGTTGGAGCAGTTCTTTCAATAATTTCTCATCCTCAGGCCAGGTACTTCCAGCCACCAAAACAGGAGCTGTTTCCACAAAAGCCGCTATCAACGGTATTTCTTTTCGAACCTTAGGCAGGTCAATCACACGATCAAAACGTGTATCACCTGCTAATCCCGCATTTCGAATTCCAAATTCCTTCAATAGACGCACACTTTCCTCATTCTGAACAAAGAAATAAGTCACAAAGCCCAGAATTTTCAGAAAAAAAGTACCATAAGCCTGAAAGAAAATCTGTTCGGGTCTAAAAATTGCCGAAACAAGAAATAATGGAATAGACCTGCTGTGTAAGCCTTCAAAATAATAATACCAATATTCATATTTTGTAAAGACTGCAAATGAGGGATTGATCAGGTCTAAAAACAGTCGTGCATTCTGAGCCGTGTCATAAGGTAAATAGAAAACATGATCCGCCAGATTGGTATTCTTTCTGATCTCATAGCCCGAAGGAGAATAAAATGTTACAATTATTTTATGGTCTAAATAATTATTTTTTATGGCCTCCAAAACAGGTCTGCCCTGCTCAAATTCGCCCAATGAAGCGAAGTGAAACCAGATATGTTTTTGGCTAGAGTCAACCGATTGTTTCATCCGCAAATACCAGTCTTTTCGCCCTGTTACCATGAGGCGCGCTTTGGCATGAAAAGGGGCCAAAATACGCAATAAGAGTCCATAAAGAAAGATTCCAATTGAATAAAGCAAACGCATGTTGTTAAAATAATGTTTATCTTAGTCAAAGATATCAAACCCATTTCATTAATAAGGAACCATTGAGTGGAAAATAAACATCGCAAACGGATTTTGATCACTGGAGCAGCAGGCTTCCTTGGTTCCCACCTTTGCGATCGCTTTATTGCCGAAGATTACGATGTTATTGGGATGGATAACCTGATCACTGGAGACCTACAGAATATCGCACATTTATTTAAGCTGGAGAATTTCGACTTTTATCATCACGATGTTTCGAAGTTTGTGCATATTCCGGGAGATTTGGATTATATCCTCCATTTCGCTTCTCCAGCCAGTCCAGTTGATTATCTCAAAATCCCTATTCAGACACTCAAAGTCGGTTCCTTAGGTACACATAATCTCCTTGGCTTAGCTAGGGCAAAACAAGCCCGGATATTAGTAGCATCGACCTCAGAAGTCTATGGCGACCCTTTGGTCTCACCACAGTCAGAAGATTATTGGGGAAATGTTAACCCTGTCGGTCCCAGAGGGGTATATGATGAAGCCAAAAGATTTCAGGAAGCAATTACGATGGCCTATCATAATGCACATGGGCTTGACACACGTATCGTGCGAATATTTAACACCTTTGGATCCAGAATGCGTCTAAATGACGGGCGTGCCATCCCAACGTTTATAGCACAAGCTATTCGAGGCGAAGACATTACTCTTTTTGGTGATGGTTCACAAACACGGTCGTTCTGTTATATCGATGATCAAATCGAAGGCATTTATAGGTTGTTGCATTCAAATTGTATACAACCCATAAACATAGGCAACCCAGATGAAATATCACTATTGCAGTTGGCACAGGAGATCATAGAACTAACTGCTAGCTCAAGTAAGATCAGCCATAGACCATTGCCCATAGACGACCCTAAACAACGTAAACCGGATATTGGTATGGCGAAGGCAAAATTGAATTGGCAGCCCAAAATAGACCGAAAATTAGGCTTAGAAAAAACCATAGATTTTTACAGAAAGGTTCCTTTGGAAACTTTATCACATAAAGACTTTACATACTATAATCAAAAATAATGAGCAAAAAAATATTAGTCACAGGCGGAACAGGCTATATTGGTTCTCACACAGTTGTCGAACTACATCAGGCGGGATATATTCCTGTAATCGTTGATGATCTTTCCAATTCAAATATCAAGATATTAGATCAAATAGAAAAAATCATCGGGATTAAACCTGAATTTCATCAATTCGATCTTTGTGATACCAATAAAGTAAATGAATTTGTGAAAAATAACAGTGATATTTCAGGGATTATTCATTTTGCAGCATCCAAAGCTGTAGGTGAATCCGTTCAAAACCCTTTAAAATACTATCACAATAATTTTTTCTCCTTGATCAACATCTTGGAATCTTATCGGAATAAACCGATTAATTTTGTATTCTCTTCAAGCTGTACAGTTTACGGCGAACCAGACTATCTTCCTGTCAATGAAAGTGCTCCTGTAAAAAAAGCAACTTCACCTTACGGAAATACAAAACAGATAGCCGAAGAGATTCTTGAAGAAACAGCTACTGCATACGATAACTATAACATTATCGCCCTACGTTACTTTAATCCAGTAGGTGCGCATGAGTCTGCATTGATAGGCGAATTGCCAAATGGTGTACCTCAAAACTTACTACCATTCATTACACAGACCGCAATCGGGAAAAGAGAGAAACTAACAGTATTTGGAGACGATTATGATACGCCAGATGGTTCTTGTGTACGTGATTACATTCATGTGGTCGATTTAGCAAAAGCCCACGTCGCTGCAATCAAATTATTGGAAAAAGGAAACCCTAACGGTAAATATGATGTATTCAATGTAGGAACCGGTAACGGCTATTCAGTACTTGAAGCTATCAAAGCATTTGAGAAAGCTTCTGGTCAAAAATTGAATTATGAAATTGGCCCACGTCGGGATGGCGATATCATCAAGGTATATGGTGATGTAACCAAATCGGCAGATCAATTGCATTGGAAAGCTGCATTGGGTATCGATGAGATGATGGACTCAGCATGGGCATGGGAAAAAAACCTGAAAGAAAATCCTTTGGATTAAATAGAGCCCGTTGAGCTCTACACTTAATATGACCTTCTTCGTAACCGGGACGGTCATATTAAGTGTAGTATTAAATTGGATTATTTGCATCCATTCTCTTTTTGCAAAAAAAACTCCCCGATCCGCAGCTCATCCTATCCATCTCAAAGCTGAAAAGCAGCCAGAATAGAAGCTGGATTAAAATTCACTTCATTGAGTACATTTGACCGATAGCTTCCTTTTTCCAGATACAGCATGGTAAATCCAACAAATATAGAACTACCGACAAAATCGCCACATTTAATGATCAAGTTTTTTGCAGGTATCATATTCTCTTTATACTTAACATCGTATTCCCATTCTACCCCTTTTATCTCAATAGGCTCAAGCTGGTCAAAGTTGAATGAGAACGCCTGAAATTTGAATACCACCGCATTGCATTTTTCAGGAAAGACCAGCGCTCTTTTGATATCAAACTCCGGGAATGATATTTTAAGATCTTTTTTCTTGTTCATGGAAACTACCGGATCGATAAAAAAATAATCCTGCATGTGACAGTTTTCATTGAACTGAAAATTCACCAATCTATCCAATATGCTGTTGCTCAGTGTGCGGCTTCCCTTTTCGCAATCAAGATTTGTTTTTATTGCCCGGTAGATCTGCCTATTTAGCCGATTGCCCATCTGCCCATCATGAAGCCCTTGATGTATTTCGCCAAAACACATCCGGATCAGAGCGCCAGCACGACTTACATTTCCAAAATCTTTACCTGCTCTTTTGGTATCATCGGTCTGTTTGACCCGGTATGGCCTGCTTTGCAGGTAGTTTTTATTGCCAACTTTTCTATTCACCAGCGGACCGACCAGGCCCCTGATAAATCCATTATCATTTATTCCCATACCTAAAGATACCACAGTAAAGCCCTGTAATCAAGCATCTTGTTGATTTTTAAGGATTTCCAAATTCGAGTAAAATGACAATTGTAAATCTTGCAATTTTCAAGGGACTTTGTTGTAAATAGCTTATGGGCAAGTTCGTCCCACGCTCGCCCTGCTCCCAACTTGTAAAAAATGTGCACGCACAGTGAAAGCACCTTAAAAGGTGGACTCAACGTGCACGCACTGTGCACTGAACCTGCCTACAGGGCGAGCTTGGCAATAACATGGTCTTAACTTGGTCCCCATGGGATCCCTTTAACAGCCGAAGGGCGACAGTAGACATCCCAAAGAAGCGACTTGACAAAATATGTTCTTGATATCGATGGATTAACTTTTTAGAAAAATCAGCCCCAGTTCGATTCGACCGGCTTGGTAGAATCATTGCGTAATAAAAAACGAAAACAAGCATCACAATCTTTCTGCAAAGCATTCTTAGCGTCAAGATAAGTAAGAAATTACCCTTTAGACAAGCTCTTTATCAGAAATATATTCCATCAATATTCCGGCTTGTCCACCAAGTTTCTTTTTCAAACGTTGCATTGATTTTTTGATTGCATCAGGAGTAACGCCCAAAACATTGGCAACCTCTCTATTATTTAAGCCCATTTTCATAAGCACAATCACCCTCAGGTTAGATTCGGTAATATCTGGAAATTTAGCTTGGATATCCTGTAATAAGTTCGGAAACTCCTTAGCCAGCAAAAACTTAAATTCCTGCCATTTCTCATCAGTTATAAGATGGGACTGCAAAAGTGTTTTAAGTTCATCCCGGTCTTTGACACTTGTCTCCCCCATTTCATCAAGCATTGAAGAAAGAAGATCTATCTGTTCATTATTACGCTTGAGATATACCATATACTCCTCGAGCTGACTTTTGGAACTCATCAATTCCTTGTCCAATTCGGCTTTGGTATACTTTAGATTCAACAATTGGTATTCATATTCCCGCATACGCTTGCGTGAACGGTATCGAAATGCATTATAAATAAAAAAGGACAATACCAATACAAACAAACTCAATATCACCCACAATCTCGTCTCAGCGCGCTTCTTTTTGATGAGCGCCTGAGCCAATAATAGTTTATCAGCATATTTTTGTTTGTCAGCCATAAATTTCAATTGCGACAAAACGGGGTCCCCATCCAGAAATCGCAATGAATCCTGAAGTTGTTCGATACGTCGACGTGCGTTTAATTCTTGCTTCAAGTCGCCATTTTGAATAGCAAGATTCAACTTATGCCCTTCCAGCTCCAGTATTGTTTTTTTGTCATCAGCTCCTTCCAATAGATGTTCGGTGTCCTTGATCATTTGACGAACTTCTCGATTTGCGCCCATAGAAATACACAAGCGGATCCGCATCATTAAAGCGAAAATGGTATTTTTATTATTACCCAGCGATTTCGAGATTTCCAGATCTTTATCTAAAAGTGACAATGCCTTTTGATAATCTTTCATTCCTTCGTAGATCCGTGCCTGATTGCCCAAGGTCTTGGCATAGCGAAGAGAATCCTTCTCAGAAAGCGCCAGATTTTGGGCAATCTCAAAATTTTTCATTGCCTGCGCCGTATCCCCACCACTTTTTAAAGTTAATAAGCCAAGGTTGTCTAAGATCTCAGCTTTCAGTTTTGGAGAAATGCCTGCTTGCTGTTGGCCAAGTTCCAAATACTTAATTCCCGTTCCATAATCGCCCAAAGTTCCGAAAAAATAACCAAGCTTTTTGTAAGTATGCGTCAGATCTAACACCAGATCCTTTGGTATATCCTCTAAGCCCTTTTCACCCTCTAATAGTAGAGGAAGTGCCTCAGAAGCTTTTAGACATCTATACAGATAAAAACCATACATCACTTTTACCCAAGCTTTGACATTCTGATAACTATAATCCTTTTCCAGATCGAGGGCCTTTAGGTAGTATTTATCACTAAAGCTATTTCTTCCACCTTCACTGTCAAAAGATTGATCCGCTAACAAGCAATAATAAATTGCAAGCAATGCATTGTCGTTTTTCCGAATGGCCTGATTGAAATATGGAGTTAGGTATGTGCTCAACGCCGAACTAGAAGTCTGATACTTCTGTGATTCCCGGATAATAGTTTCATAAAAATTCTTTTCTTCTGCCGAAGAATTAGAATCCATGATATCCATTCCAAAAACAGCGCGACTGGGAATTATCGTTATAAAAAAAAGTATAATAAAAAATCTCAGCATAACGGCATAGAAATCGAATTTCTCACTAAAAATAAAAAATAATTTTAATTAAATCAGCATACAATAAAATCAGTATACAGATAAAAGAAAAATACACTGATCCGATAAAATAAATCGATAAACGGAGATTCCAGGACATCTTAAAGATCACTAGAATGAGGTATCATACCCATGAGAACTAAAATTATAAATGCGATTTGGAGTAATCGCCTTAGTCAATTCAACATCGTGTTCATTTCGATCAGCGATTCGTCTTATTGGATCAAAAAAAGATAATCCTACACGTTGGGTTTCTCCCGCACAAAGTGCAAAAAAACGATCATAAAATCCTTTTCCATAACCGACTCGATGACCATCAACATCAAATGCCAATAAAGGAACAAGGATAAAATCAATAACTGAAGGGGGTACTTCTACTCCGGAAACAGGCTCCGCAATTCCCCATTCATTCGTCTCGAAAATCGTTTGATGATCAAGGATATAGTGTTGCATAGAATAGTCCGAAAAGTTTGAACGGGATACGACCAAGATGATCTTCGGAAAAAATTCCTTCACATAATTTATGATCGGATAAGTATCGGGTTCATGATATTTTTGGATTGGAAGAAAAACATGCATATAGCTAACCTTTGTTAGCTCTATTTTTTGAAATTGCAACAGTAATTCGTGGTTAAGACTTTCCTCATCTTCTTTGGAAAGTTGGCATCTTTTAATCTTAAACTCCTGTCTTAATTCCTTTTTAGATTTCATGCTTAAAGATAATTTTTTTATTCCATCATTCAGATAAAACGCATCCAGTAAATGGATAATCTAATTCCCGTTAATGAAACTGTAAATAGACGGAACCAAGCAAAAAAAAACGGCCTTGTAGCGAGCGCTATCAAGACCGAATAATCAACCTAAACCTAAAATCTTATATTACTTTACGCGTTCGATATAGTTACCTGTTTGCGTATCGACTCTGACTTTCTCTCCCTGATTAATGAATAAAGGCACCATAATCTCAACTCCTGTTTCTACAGTAGCTTTTTTCAAAGCATTTGTAGAAGTATCTCCCTTCACTGCTGGCTCCGTATATGTAATTTCCAATTCAACACTTTTAGGTGCTTCTGCCATAATAGGCTCATCACTTTCAAAAGCAATAATGACAGTCATTCCTTCTTTTAGAAAACGCGCTGAATCACCAAACAAAAACTTAGGAATATTGAATTGCTCGTATGTATTATTGTCCATCACGACGAAAAATTCGCCATCCTCGTATAGATATTGGTAATCACTCGTTTCAACACGCGCAATCTCCACACTCTCATCAACTCTAAAACGATATTCGACTAATTTCCCAGTCTTCACGTTACGCATTCTTGCTTGATAAAAAGCGCGCAAATTACCTGGTGTACGGTGTATATATTCTTCTACAGAGACTAACTCTCCATTAAATCTTAAAATATTTCCTGATTTTACCTCTGATGCCTTAGCCATTCTTTGAATTGAACTTTAAACGGTTATCTCATTATTGAGTCGTCAAAAATACAAAAACTAATTGTTTTATTAAAATTTCATTCGCTACTTTTTGAAGTCGACAATAGAAATTGTTTCGTCACAAAATTCGTATTCTTTTTTTTGATTTGAACAGATAATAAACAATCTAAAATCGAGCTTGGTACACGCTATTAAATTCAGATACCATTCCTCTCCTGCACTATCCAGATTACTTGTTGGCTCGTCCAACAACACTAAATTCGAATTAGAGCAACAGGCCAGTACCAGTTTAACCCGTTGGCGCATTCCTGATGAAAAATGCTTTATTTCTTTGTCCAGAGCACTTTCCAACCCCAACAAATTTAAAACACGCTCTTTATCAAAACCCTGAAGATAACTTTTAAATTGAAAATGAAAATCGAACAGCTCACGCAAGGTAAACTCTTCGATCAATTCTATATATGGTGCAGCGATAGTCAGATGTTGGTAAACCTGATCGATACCAATGATGCTCTCGCCATTCGTATAAACCAATTCACCTTCAGAAGATGACAGGCTGCCAGAAAGAACCTTCAACAAGGTGGATTTTCCAGAACCATTCTGTCCGAGGACAGCATAGCTCTTTCCGGATTCAAAACGATAGTTAATATGCCTGAAAATCCATTCACTGTTATATCTTCGACCAATATCCTTTAATGTTATTTCCAAAGCTATAAAAATCGGTAAAGCTATTACATCGCTCTATTGTTGAATCCTTTCATGATACCCCTTCCGGAATTCCGAATGAAATCCAAAATTTCATCACGGATCTCTGTTGCCTGATATTCAGCCTCAATAATCTCTATTGCTTTGGCGAGATTTCGGTTCTGAACAAATAGAATACGGTAAAGATTTTGAATTTCAGCTATCTGCTCTTCCGAAAACCCTCTTCTCCGCAATCCTACAGAGTTAATTCCGGCATATGAAATCGGCTCACGGGCTGCTTTTACAAATGGAGGAATATCTTTCCGTACCAAAGAACCTCCTGTAACGAATGCATGCGAACCAATTTTCACAAATTGATGTACTGCAACCATTCCCGCTAAAACAACATAATCTCCTACTGTGATATGTCCTGCAAGGGTACTATTATTCGAAAAAACGCAATTATCACCCACTTCACAATCGTGTGCGACGTGACTGTAAGCTTGAATCAAACAGTTTTTACCAATGACGGTTTTATAACGATCCTTCGTTCCTCTATTGATTGTTACACATTCACGAATCGTTGTATTATCTCCAATTTCTGCTGTTGTAATCTCGCCATCAAATTTTAAGTCTTGAGGTTCGCCAGAAATCACGGCACCCGGATATATCTTACAGTTCTTTCCAATTCGAGCTCCATCCATAATGGTTACATTTGAGCCAATCCAAGTACCTTCTCCAATGACAACGTCTTTGTAAATGGTTACAAATGGTTCAATGACCACATTTTTAGCAATCTTTGCTTCTGGATGAATATAAGCTAATGGCTGTATCATCTATACTTCTTTAGTTGTTATTTACTCTTACGATCTGTGCCATAAGTTCTGCTTCGCAGACAATTTTCTCTCCCACCATGGCCACACCTTTCATTTTAGCGATACCTCTCCGGATCGGTTCCATGAGATCACATCTAAAAATAACACAGTCCCCTGGGGTTACTTGGGCTTTAAAACGTGCATTCTCGATTTTGAGAAATAATGTTAGCCAGTTTTCAGGATCTGGAACAGTCTTTAGAACCAATATACCACCGGTCTGCGCCATTGCTTCAACTTGCAATACACCAGGGAATAATGGAGCCCCAGGAAAATGTCCCATAAATAAGTCTTCATTCATGGTAACATTCTTTAACCCCACAACATGTGTCTCGGTTAATTCCAAAATTTTATCGACCATAAGCATTGGCTGACGATGCGGAAGGATTTTCATAATCTCCACAGTATCATACAACGCTGGCATATTTGGATCGTAAACTTTTATTTTTTTACGTGTTTTATCTTTCTTAATCTGCTCTTTGATTTTCTTTGCAAAGGCAACATTTGCAGCATGCCCTGGACGAGCAGCCATAATATGGCCTTTTAAAGGTCTACCTACGAGTGCCAAATCACCAACCATATCCAACAGTTTATGTCGGGCTGGCTCATTCTGATGACGCAATTGATTATTATTCAGAATACCTTCTTTTGCAACAGCAACGGTCTCTTTATGAAAAAGGTGTGCCAGCTTCTGCAACTCCTCAGGCGAAGTTTCTTTATCAACGATAACAATTGCATTGCTAAGATCCCCTCCCTTGATGAGTCCGTGGTCGACTAACATCTCCAATTCGTGTAGAAAACAAAACGTACGTGAAGAAGCTATTTCTGCTTTAAAATCTTCTATGGAAGTAATTGCAGCGTGTTGACTACCCAAAACAGGTGAATTGAAATCAATCATACAAGTCAAACGATAACCATCCATAGGCATTCCCAGTATCTCAACTTTACGATCTGGCTCTGCATAATGAATATTATTGGAGATCTCATAATAATCTCTGTCTGCATCTTGTTCTTCAAACCCCGCTTCTTCCAACAATTTCACAAAAATTGCTGAACTCCCATCCAATATTGGAATTTCAGGTCCATCAATATCAATCAGGACATTGTCGATTTGAAGACCAATTAATGATGCCATTAAATGCTCGATTGTACTGACACTTGCTCCATTTTGAGAAATAGTGGTTCCTCTTGAAGTGTCTGTGACATTATCTGCATCAACCAAAATCTCCGGTTGACCGTCTAAATCTACACGTCTGAACTTAAACCAGTGATTTTCCGGAGCTGGTTTGATTGTCATCGATACAATTTTTCCTGTATGAAGACCTACCCCCGAAATTTCAACCTCGTTTTTGATGGTTCTCTGTTTCACATTCATTTCTAATAACATATTTTTAAATCAAAACTTCTTTTGACAAAACCATCATGAGATTATAATATCATATCGAGATAGCAGCCAGCTAGGGCCGCTCATGATAGCTTCATTACAATTAAATAACAGTTTATTTCAATGAAAAAAGATTATTTCAACTTCGATTCTATTAATTTTTCCAACTCTTGGATGCGTTTCTCCAACTCTGGAAGGCGAGCAAATATGACATTTGATCGAAGCTGAGGCTGATACGGCATCACTGGTGTGCCACCCCATTTTTTTCCTTCGTCTTTAATTGACCGATTAACGCCCGATTGAGCCTGTATTTGCGAACCTTTAGCCACGACAATATGCCCTACGACACCAACCTGGCCACCTAAAACCACGCGCTCTCCAATTTTTGCACTTCCAGAAATACCCGTCTGAGCAGCTATAACTGTATTTTTACCTACATCTACGTTGTGCGCTATTTGAATTAGATTATCCAATTTGACCCCGTCACGTATAATAGTAGCTCCCATTGTAGCCCTATCGATCACCGTATTCGCGCCAATCTCGACATTGTCTTCTATCTGAACATAGCCTATTTGCGGAACCTTTTTGTAAGTACCATCTTCCTGCGGCGCAAAACCAAAACCATCCGAACCAATCACAACGCCCGAATGAACAACCACATTCTTACCAACTTTACAATCATGATAAATCTTTACTCCTGGATAAAGGGTTGTATTATCATCAATCGTAACTTTATCCCCTATAAAAACCTGTGGATAAATTTTAACATTATCGCCGATCGCAACTCCCTTACCAATATAAGCAAACGCTCCAATATACCCGCCAGCTCCTATTGTCGCCTCAGGGTGTATAAAACAAGGTTCTTCGCGTCCACTTTTGTCAAGACGAAACTCATTATACATATTCAATATGGTAGAGAAAGCCGCATAGGCATTCTTAACGCGAATAATCGTCAGTGTGGGTTTGGTCGCTTGCATCAATTGCAAATCTTCATTCACAATGACTATTGATGCATCAGTAGTATAAATAAAATGCTCATATTTTGGATTTGACAAAAAAGAAAGATCGCCTTTTTTACCTTCCTCAATTTTGGCAAGGTTACCTACAGTAACTTCAGGATTCCCTTCAATCCTTCCTTCTAATAATGTCCCTATTTGTTGAGCAGTAAATTGCATGGTACAAATCTATGTTTTTTTATTAAAAAATAACTATCCGATGGAAGGAATTGCAATATATCCTACCTCTTTCGGATAACATAATGCATATTTGGACACATTTTTTGACAACGCTTCTAAATTTCCAAGATCCGACGCTTCAGTAATATCAATAAGTTCTCCCGACTTCAATAATATCTTGATTTGATCATTAGTAGGGTTATATGCGCGATTATGAATTTCCTGTGTAAACACATAATAATGAATATCCTCTTCCTTTACACCTAAGGATTCCCGTACTTTGGCTTTTACCAGTTCTATATAATCTGGGGGAAAGGGTTTATTGCTCATAACTGAACGATACAGGTCTCTTTTCATTATTCGCTGACACATTTTACTCAAAATCTTATCCTCATGCAGCTCCCATGTTTTTATCGCTGACATAATATCCGTATCATCTAAACGAGTGAACCAGTCCAAATGCAACGGGTCAGCCATAAAATTTGTTCGGTCAATCTCTTGGCTTAAAAACCAATGGAATGCAGGGGTAGAAAAGAGTTTTGCTCCAGATGCCGTTAAATATTTTGCTCTTTGTAAAATTTTAATCAATAATTGCTCTGCCCCTATAACTGTTTTATGTAAATACACTTGCCAATACATTAGTCTCCGCGCAATAATAAATTTTTCCACAGAATAAAGTCCTTTGTATTCAACTACAATCTCGTCATTCACAACATTCAACATCTTTATAATACGGTCAAATGAAATTACTCCTTCAGAAACGCCAGTAAAAAAGCTATCTCTATTCAGATAATCCATCCGGTCTACATCCAATTGGCTAGAAACAAGCTGATGGAGAAATTTTCGAGCGTATTTATTATTAAAAATATCAATCGCCATGCTTAATCCCCCTCCCAAGTCCTGATTCATCCGATCCATCAACAAAGAGGAAAGTAATTCATGCGAAACGCCTGCAATCAAACTATGTTCCAGTGAATGGGAAAAGGGACCGTGACCGATATCGTGTAGCAAAATTGCAGCTAAGACAGCTTCTTCTTCCTTTTCAGAGATCTGGACACCTTTACTTCGAAGCGTCTCCAATGCCATAGACATCAAATGCATCGCTCCTATCGCGTGCTGAAATCGTGTATGTAACGCCCCTGGATAGACCAAATGAGTCATACTCACCTGTTTAACATAACGAAGACGCTGAAAATAGGGATGTTGTACAAGGTCAAAGACCAAACCAGTAGGAATAGCAACAAACCCGTATACAGGATCATTGATGATTTTATTTTTGTTCAATGCGGCGATAAATTAATGCTACTTTTCAACATATTAAATAGAAAACCCACTTATGTAAAACACAAACTTATGGTTATCACTAATATAAACTTAAAACAAAGATAGTTAGTTCATCGTTAAGAAATGTTAAAAATAAATCTAAAGCACGATATTTGCTTATGTTAGCACGATATTGAAATCCATTCAATGAACGAGGTATTTTCTTTTGTTACAATTTGAGTAACATATCAACCTCTCTTATAGTAGACATATATAACAAAATGCAAAAAACACATATTCTCTGGGCTGATGACGAAATTGACTTTCTAAAACCTCATATCTTATTTTTAGAAAGTAAGGGGTATAAAGTTGACACAGTCAACAATGGAAATGATGCGGTTGAAGCCTTTAAAAATGGTTTTTTTCACTTGATATTTCTGGATGAAAACATGCCGGGGCTAACCGGGCTCGAAACACTTGCGATCATCAAATCCATTAATCCTACAGTTCCTATCGTACTCGTCACCAAAAATGAAGAGGAACATGTTATGGAAGATGCCATCGGATCTAAAATAGATGACTATTTAATCAAACCTGTAAATCCCAAGCAGATTTTGATGACAATAAAAAAACTTACTGAAAATAAACGTATTGTCAATGAGAAAACTTCTATGGCCTATCAGCAAGATTTCCGCAATTTGGGTATGATCTTAAATGATGATCTGGATTTCGATCAATGGTCAGAAGTATATAAAAAACTTGTTTACTGGGAATTATCACTTGAGAAGCTTGATGACAACAACATGCATGAAATCCTGACCATGCAAAAGTCGGAAGCGAACATGCAATTTTCAAAGTTTGTAGAAAATAACTATATCAATTGGATCAATCGTCCGGAAAATGCACCTATTTTATCCCATCAGTTGTTTAAAAAGAAAGTATTTCCAGTACTTCAGGATGAAATCTCTACCTTTTTCTTCCTGATAGATAATTTGCGTTTTGATCAATGGAAAATCATCAACGAAGTGATTACAGATTATTTTAGACTGGAAGAGGAGATCAACTATTTCAGCATCCTTCCAACTGCAACGCAATATGCAAGAAATGCTATCTTCAGCGGCTTAACACCCTTAGAAATGGAAAAACGGTTTCCTAAGCTATGGCAAAATGACGAAGATGAGGGGGGCAAGAACTTATATGAAGACAAATTTTTAGATGATCAGGTCAAAAGGTTATATCGTAAACCGATAAAACATTCTTACACCAAAGTTTTAACACTTGAGCAAGGCAAGGACGTTTTAGATAATTTAGGAAACTTGATGCATAATCAGCTCAATGTTCTGGTCTACAACTTCGTTGATATGCTATCCCATGCACGCACGGACAGCTCCATGATCCGTGAACTGGCGAATGATGAAGCGGCATACCGTTCGCTTACCTTATCCTGGTTTGAGCACTCACCTCTTTTAGAGACACTTAAATGGCTTTCACAGAAAAAAGTACGTGTTATTATCACAACGGACCATGGGACGATTCGGGTAAAAAAACCGAGCAAAATCGTTGGAGATAGAAATACAAATACGAACCTCCGCTATAAACAAGGGAAAAATCTAAACTACATTGAAAAAGACGTATTCACGATAAAGAATCCCCATGATGCACAGTTGCCCAAACTTCATGTGAGCTCAACCTATGTATTCGCCAAAGAGGATTCCTACTTTGTTTATCCAAACAATTACAATCAATTTGTTAATTACTTTAACGGAACATTCCAACATGGAGGAATATCATTAGAAGAAATGATCATCCCCTTTGCGACATACTTGCCGAAATAGTAATTTTGCAACATGGAAATTATCGTAAATACAACGGCAGATCTTTCTGTTGCAGCCCAAACTCTTTTGACCAGGTTTCCAAAGGATCGAATTTTTCTGCTATATGGCCCAATGGGGGCAGGAAAAACGACCTTTATAAAATATTTGTGTGAACAATTAGGTGTAAAAGATAGCACGTCGAGTCCTACCTTCTCGATTGTTAATGAATATGATTCTGATAACGGGCCAATCTATCATTTTGATTTTTATCGGATTAAAGATGAACAGGAGGCATTTGACTTTGGTTACGAGGAATATTTCTATTCGGGAGCATATTGCTTTATTGAGTGGCCTGAAAAAATACCAAATTTGTTGCCCGAAGAAGCGAAAGAAATACATATCAGCATCATAGACGCTGCTACCCGAAAAATATCTATCCGTTAATCTATCTTTTATCATATTCCATTATGGCTCATTCATCGTCTTGTCAATATATTCCTTCAGATATCCACGTACCGGGGTTAGCAGCTATTCACGCCGAACATTTAAGTTTCTCATTTCATGAAAACAATGTACAGTTTGCTGTTGAAAATGCTTCTTTTGATATTGAAGGGGGGAAAATAACGGCTATCATCGGTGAGTCCGGAAGTGGAAAAAGTACCCTACTTAAATTAATCTATGGCTTGTTAGAACCTAGGGACGGTGTCGTGCGGTATAAAGGCTGGCAAGTTCCTACGCGCAAAGACAAGCTAATACCCGGACATGATGCTATGAAACTCGTTTCGCAAGGATTCGACGATTTAAATACCTATGCGAATGTATGGGATAATGTTGCTTCACAGCTACCCAATACGGATATCAAACGCAAGCAGGATAAAACCGCGGAGATTTTACAACGTTTACGCATAGATCATTTGGCAAAAAAACGAGTTGCCGATATCAGTGGTGGAGAAAAGCAACGCGTTGCCATCTGCCGTGCATTGATCAATGAACCTGAGGTATTATTGATGGATGAACCATTTAACCAAGTTGACGCATCTTTTCGAGATACTTTGCAACAGGACATCAAGGATATTGTGAAGGAAACAGGTCTTACGATAATTTTGGTTTCGCATGACCCCACTGAGGTGCTTGCGCTGGCAGACAACCTTATTGTCATGAAATCAGGAAAAATATTAGATCAAAATAATCCACACCTATTATATAGCCAGCCATCACACCCTTATACAGCACAATTGTTGGCAAAAAGTAATATCCTAAATCCCCAACAAGCTCAAAATTTAGGCATAGCAAGTGAAAAGCCCATTGCAATTCATCAAGAATGGATTTCTATTATGCTCGCCGATGAATCACCTTTCTTTGTAAAAGACACTAAATTTAGAGGCTTCTATTATGAAATCGTTGTTTCAAACAATGTGGTTGACCTACATTGCACAACCATTTCACAGCTAATCCCTCAGAAAAATCAAGCGGTTGATCTAACAATTTCCCATTGGATTCCTTTCGATTAATTCAACGTGGACATCCAGGATAGAAATGCATCAAACCATTTTTTTTCTGAAGTTTTGTTGATCAAGCCAAAGCCGTGGCCGCCTTGTTCAAACACATAGATTGTATTTGGGACATGCACCTTATCCAATGCTGCCATCATTCGGTAGCTGTTTTCAATCGGAACAGATTTGTCATCTTTGGCATGCACAAAGAAAACAGGACAGACCTCAGGAGAAACCTGTAAATCTGAAGAGAATAATTGAACAAGTTCTTCGGATGGATTTTCTCCAATCAGATTGATTTTAGAACCTTTATGCGTCACATCATTCTGCATAGAAATAACTGGATATATTAGTCCTGCAAAGTCCGGTCGAAGTGACACATGTGAAGGATTGGAAATATATTCTTTCTTAAATTTGGTCACTAAGGTTGATGCCAAATGCCCTCCCGCCGAAAAACCTATAACGCCAACTTTTTTGAATTGTGGATTGGAAGTGCGAATCAATTGTACTGCCCGTTGAGCATCCTGAAGCGGCCCAATACTCTTATCCCGCATGATATTGGGTGACGGTAATCTATATTGTAATACATAAGCCGAATATCCATTTCTTACGAGTTCCTTAGCGACGGCATGCCCTTCATGATCCATTGCGATATGTGCGTATCCACCTCCAGGGATCACAAGTACAGCAATATTTTTGGCCGCACTTTCAGCTGGAGTATAAGCAAATAATTTGGGTATATTTTTTTCCAAAAGAACCTGATCTTTATCCGTTGCATTCGGAATAGTATCCGGGTAAAGATTTATAACTTCCTGAGCCTTTGCAAGCGAAACCAAAGAACATAAGATCATAAGAATTTTTTTCATCTGTATTATCTAATTATATAATATGAGGTGTCCTTTATAGTGAAGAAACTACCAATAAGTCCAAATCTTTTGCCGTCATATTAAATCGGGAAGCGATATCGGCATTGGTTAGGTTGCCTTGGTACAGATAGATTGAACTTCTTATCCCTGGGCTTTTCCAAATCGCATTTTTCAATCCGCCCAACTCGGCGAAGTCCAGCAAGATGGACGTGAAAATATTACTCATTGCATAAGTCGCTGTACGAGCGACCCGAGAAGCTATATTGGGAACACAATAATGAATGACATCAAATTTCCGAAAAACAGGTTTATCATGTGACGTTACTTCCGATGTCTCAAAATTCCCGCCTTGATCGATACTGACATCTATTACAACCGAGTTCGGTTTCATCTTTGAAACCGTTTCTTCGGAAATCACACAAGCAGAGCGGCCATTGCGTGCGCGTAATGCACCAATAACGACATCTGAACTTATTACTGCTTTATTGAGAATAATTGGTTGAATAACCGAAGTGAATACAAGACTGCCGAGGTTGTTTTGCAAACGACGGAGTTTATAAATTGAGTTGTCAAATACTTTTACCTGTGCACCCAGCGCCAAGGCTGTTCGTGCAGCCTGTTCCCCAACTGTGCCCGCGCCTATAATGACGACTTCTGTAGAAGCTACTCCTGTAACACCACCTAGCATGAGTCCCTTTCCACCAAAAGCATTACTTAAATACTCTCCAGCGATCAAAGTCGCCGTCGCCCCAACAATTTCGCTCATCGCCCGCACCACAGCTAAACATCCCCCCTCATCCCGCAGATATTCATAGGATATCGCGGTAATCTTCTTATGCATCAGCGCCTTTAACACCTCAACATTCATTAAGGAAGGCTGTTGGGAAGACAAGAGTAATTGCCTTTCTTTCATCAATTTAACCTCAGAGACGGTAGGACTACCAACTTTAATGATCAAATCGGCCTGGTATATTTCCTCTCTGGATGACACGATCCGAGCTCCTTGTTCACTATAATGGTGATCCAAAAAATTTGCTCCGGCTCCGGCTCCGGTCTCAATCAATACCTCATGCCCGTTTTCGACCAGTAATGCTACTGCCAATGGTGTCAGACATATACGCTTTTCCTGAAGAGAGATCTCTTTTGGGATCCCAATAAAAAGACTTTTCCCGTTCTTTTTCTTCTCAAAAAGCATTTCTTTTGGAGAAATCATGGCCTGACTCGCAAGCTTCCCTAACTCATTCATTTTATTAAATTGACTTTAGTTAAAATTACAATAAATAATCAATCTAATCAAACGAAGATAAAATTGTCATAATACCTCATCGTTGTCGAAGCAATAACACAAATCATAGATCTCCTATTATCCTTTTGGAACCATTATATGCTGTGGAAGATTAATGCATATAAAGACCATGGGAATGAAACAAAATTATCTACATTTGTCTAAATTAATCAGATATAATACCATGCTAAGTAAAATCAGTATAGTACCCAGATGGATCATTTTTTTATTGGATATTTTCAGTGTCTCTATAGCCTATCTCCTTGCAAACGTCATTTATTACGATTTTAACTTCGACTTTCTCCTTGACATAGATTTCAGCATAAGGTATATCCTATTTATAAGCGTCTGCTCCCTATCATTTTACTTATTCAAGATGTATACGGGGATAATTCGTTACACGAGCGCGATTGACTCCATCCGAATATTATCCACCATAATATTTAGCGTGTTCATGCTTTTAGTCATCAAACTGATTATTCAAGCAAATGAAATTGAACGGAATATTCCCACGGCGTTAATTATCTTTTTTGCGCTCTTCTCATTTTTAATATTAACAGTATATCGAACTATTATTAAAATTTTCTTTCTCTATACAAAAAAGGTCAATGGCACCAGAAAGAAAACCTTGATTTATGGCGCAGGTGATCTCGGTATCGCCGTAAAAAGAACATTAGATCATGATGTACGATCGAAAAATGCTATAATTGGTTTTTTGGATGATAATGACCAGAAGATCAACAAAGTGATTGATGGAACGAAAATTTATTCATCCAAGAAGTTTAATCATCTGATCAATACCTTAAATGTTGAAGAAGTCATTATAGCATCACATAATATTCCTTCAGAGCGCAAGAATGCAATCACGGATATTGCTTTAGAGCGAAATGTAAGTATATTAACACTTCCACCTGTCAAAAAAATCATGAATGGGGATCTTAATCCCAATCAGATCCAAAAAATAAAAATTGAAGATCTTTTAGAAAGGGATCCAATCAAAATCAATGACGATCATATCCTAAACCAAACCAAAGGTAAAAGGATCCTTGTTACTGGTGCAGCTGGATCAATAGGGAGCGAAATCGCCTCACAATTGGGTAAATATGAGCCTCAAATGATTATTCTCTGTGATCAGGCGGAATCCCCATTGCACAATTTACAACTGGATTTACAAGACGAGTTTCCAAATCAGGTATATCACACTTATATAGCAGATATCAGAAGTACAAAAAGAATGCGTTTACTCTTTGAAACATTCAAACCACATTATGTATATCATGCGGCAGCTTATAAACACGTACCTATGATGGAAAACCATCCACTTGAAGCTGTACAAACCAATGTTATGGGTACTAAAAACCTAGCTGATCTGGCGGTGGAATTTCAGGTCGAAAAATTCGTTTTCGTTTCTACAGACAAGGCTGTTAATCCAACAAATATTATGGGGGCGACAAAACGAATTGCCGAAATATATGTACAGGCCCTAAACAATCATTTGGAAAGCTTATCGAATGGAGACGTCAATACCAAATTTATTACCACACGTTTTGGTAATGTTCTTGGCTCAAATGGTTCTGTTATTCCTAGATTTAGAGATCAGATCCAAAAAGGAGGCCCTGTTACAGTAACTCACCCCGAAATTACACGTTATTTTATGACTATCCCCGAAGCCTGCCGGCTTGTTCTTGAAGCTGGAGCAATGGGTCAGGGTGGAGAAATATTCGTCTTTGACATGGGTAAATCAGTGAAGATCGTTGAACTTGCCAAGAAGATGATACGTCTTTCCGGATTTAAACCGAATGAAGATATCGAAATAAAGTTTACAGGTCTAAGACCAGGTGAAAAATTATATGAAGAGCTCTTAAACGATCTAGAAAACACCCTTCCGACGCATCATGAGAAAATTATGATCGCCAAGGTCCGTGAAAATAATTATAACATTGTAAGCCTGAAACTAGCGGAATTAAAATTGCGGTTAGCAACGCAAAATAAAAATGAGGTCGTCTATCAAATGAAGCTTATTGTTCCGGAATTTAAAAGTAAAAATTCGATCTATGAACAACTGGATAAAGAAATCGAATTATCAAATGAGTCTGAAAACAAAAGTTAATTCACTTTAAAATTTGTAAAACACTTGCAAATTTGCTCGAAAAGTGTATTTTTGCAACCATATTTTACTGATTAGTAATGTCTAAAAATACAAATAATACAAATCAAGGTTTGAAACCTTCAAAAGGATCTTTTTTTCAAGATAACCAAAAAAGCGTTGCGTTTATTTTAGGTGGTATCGTTGTATTGATTTTGCTGTACTTTGGATACGAAAAACTTTACTTGCAACCAAGAGCAGAGGAAGCATCGAATCGTATGTATAAGGCCGAGCAGCTTGTTACAATTGATTCTTTACAGAATAAAGCGATTTCAGGAGATGGCGCATTCCTTGGTTTCAAGCAAATTGCAGACGAATATTCAAATACAAAATCTGCAAATATTGCAAATGCATATTTAGGAGGTCTTTACTTACGTCAAGGTAAATTTGATGATGCTGTAAAAGCATTAGAAAAATATTCCCCTACAGGAAGTCAAATCTTAGACCCACTAGTTATTGGTTTGACAGGAGATGCTTATTCAGAGTTAAAAGACTATAAAAAAGCAGCGGATTATTACAAACAAGCTTCTGAAAAATCGAGCAACTCATATACAACTCCATTATTCCTAAAAAAATTAGGTCTTGTTTATGAGGCACAAAATGACTACAAAAGTGCTGAAACAGCTTACAAAAAGATCAAAACAGATTTTCCAGAAAGCCAAGAAGCTTCTACTATCGACGGTCTATTGGGTAGAGTACAAGCACATTTATAAGAAATCATAAATACACAAAAAAGAGGCTATTTGATAGCCTCTTTTTTTGTGACCATCTAAAATCACTATCTTTGCATCTATTATGGCAAGTAGCATTAAAAATCTATCAGACTTTTCGCATATCCAAGTTGCGGATGCGAGTCCATTCAAATTTGCAATCGTAGTTGCACAGTGGAATGCAGAAATTACTGGTGCACTATTGAACGGTGCTATCTCAGGTTTAGAAAAACATGGTGCAAAAGAAAGCAATATCGAAGTTATCGAGGTTCCAGGAAGCTTCGAGCTGACCTCTGGAGCAGATCTGGCATTGAGAAATCAAAGCTTTGATGCTGTTATCTGTCTGGGTTGTGTAATCCAGGGAGAAACTCGCCATTTCGATTTTATTTGTCATGCGGTAGCTAATGGCGTTTCAAACGTAGGAATGAAGTACAACAAACCGGTTATCTTTGGTGTACTGACTACAGACAATCTTCAACAAGCTTTGGACCGTGCCGGTGGAAAACATGGCAATAAGGGTGAAGAAGCTGCTATTACGGCAATACAAATGGCTGCCATTGCTAAAAAATTCTAGTTTGGTATCAATTTTGTCTATTATTTAATCATGAAAAAGTATTCTTGGCTAAAACATAGAAACGCACAAGTACTTTAATTTTAAATAAATCGATTAATAAAGTATAATAATATCTTATTAATCGATTTTTATTTTTTAGATATGATTATGAAAACATTATCGAACATACTCTTAGCATTTATGCTATCATTCCTTTCTTTAGGGCATTTATCTGCTCAAGATGATAGCCTGAATAAGCAAATCTGGCGCAGTATTGGTGGCCAAGGTAAATGGGATTCCTTACAGTATCTCGCTTTTTCTGCAAAGGGTAATACAGTATCGGAAGAGTTGTCCAATGAAGAACGTAAATTCCTCTTTAACCGTACAACAGGAGAATGTAGATTCGATGGATTTAGCGGATCTGATCAGGTGACCTATTTATTCAATTTTAAAAGAAGCAGTACAGATAAGCTTTTTATTGCGGGCAATGTATCTACTGACGGTCAAGAAATAAAGAAATCCATAAAAAATCAACTTTTTGCAGATTTAAATCTGCTCCTGTTACCCACACTTATAGAGCAAAGAAGTGTTCAGTTTAAAAATCAGGAAGAACGATTTATTGGCGGGCAAAAATTAACAGTTGCAAGTATTACATCATCAGGTCCAGTTCTCGGTTTCAAACTAGACGGTTTAATCTATATAGATCAAAATACCGGTGAGATTACGCGTTATGAATACACTGATAAAACAGAAAAAATCAGTTATGAGGTAAGCAAATACAAAGAAATAGGTGATGGAATACGTCTACCTAGTTTGTTTAGTGCTTCAAGCAACGACAAGAGAACCTGTGTATTCTCTTCGATATCTTCATTTGTGCAAGTCGAGCAAAAGAAATTTAAAGAATTATAGTTATTATGATCAATTGGATAGAATTAAATACAGAAGAACAATTACAAGAACTTTATCAATCGGATAAGGTGTCCGCCATATTCAAACACAGCACAACCTGTGGTATCAGTAACATGGCAAAACGCAGCTTAGAACGGATGTCAAATACTGTTGATCAGGACTATTCTATTTATCTTTTAGACCTGTTGCGCTACCGGGCACTTTCCAATGAAATTGCTCAACGATGGAATATTGAGCATCAATCACCGCAGATACTGATTGTCGAAGGTAAAAACAGCCTTTATGATGCCTCACATGGGGATATTCAATTTGACGAAATTGAAAAATACCTATAATTATTTGATCTTAAATATTTTGCCTTCATCATAGGCACTCAATGTAAGGTTATCCCAAGTGATCACTCCATTGGATTTTTTCTTTAATCCACGTGGATTTTTGGCCACGATTACTTGGGATTCCCCAACCACTTTTACAGTATTTTGTCGAACTATGATAGCAGTTCCCTCATCAATCCCAATACAGGTCTTGTCAGGGAACTCCGCTAAGGCAGTAAAAAGTCGATTATATCGACTTCTCTTTACAAAATGCTGATCTATAATCGCAGATTTTATCAATCCCAGACCCTTGGCTGTCTCTAAATTTTGATGTTCCAGTCTATTGAAGGTAGGCCGATAGACCGAATCTTTTAATTGATTACCTGTTATCATTGTCTCGCTCATAATAGCGGCACCGGCGCTTGTTCCCGCTATACACGCACCTTGTTGATAAGCTGCATGAATCGCATCGAACAATGCTGTATGCGCTACGATCGACATAAAACGATTTTGATCTCCCCCTGTAATATAAATCAGTTTTGCATGGCGTACCGAATCAACTAGCTTCCGATCTTCAGCATCCGATTTCGAAAAATTAATACTGGTGATCTTATTTTTTGTCACTTCCTTTAGTTGATTTACCATCCCCTCTACAGACTCATCGGGAACCGTCGAAGCCATCGGTAAGATCATAATGTAATCCTTTGGTGAAAGCTGCGCTGCTTCGACCAAAGCTTCCATCAGATGTTCATCTTTATACCCACCACCAATGACAAACAATGTTCCTTTAGGTGAAATTCGTGATTTCTGGTAGGTGAAAGAACACAAAACGATTACCGCGATAATACACAACAACTTTTTCATAACAGCTTTCCTTAGATTATACGTTTGATTACTTATAAATTTCTACTTTTATCTTACCCTCCTTTGTCACCGTCCCTCTATACATCCCTTCGGTATTAAACGGCATGGCGACATGACCTTCTTTATCCATAACAATCATTCCACCATCTCCGCCCATTTTGCCAATGCGATCAATGACAGCTTGACCGGCATGCCATACATTATCATTTTTATATTCCATTAAGGCCGAAACAGAATATGCGGCTACATTACGAATATAGAATTCACCCCAACCGGTACAGGAAACCGCGCAGGTTGCATTATTAGCATAAGTCCCTGCGCCAATAATTGGTGAATCGCCAACACGACCAAATTTTTTGTTCGTCATCCCACCGGTCGAAGTACCCGCAGCTAAATTACCATGATTATCCAATGCGACACAACCCACTGTCCCAAATTTAGAATCCTTATTAAGAATCCCCAAACGGGAACTCTGTTTCTGATCATGATCCAGCTGTGTTTTGGTACTGTCCTCTTTTTTAATTTTTTGCAAGGCATCCCAACGCATTTTCGTCCAAAAATAAGATGGATCGACGATTTGCAAACCAGCTTCTTTGGCAAACTCTTCTGCTCCTTTGCCCACCATCATGACATGTTCCGATTTCTCCATGACCGCACGCGCTGCGGAAATTGGATTTCTAATGGTGGTGACTCCAGCAACTGCACCAGCAGCTAATGTCTTTCCATCCATGATAGAAGCATCCAATTCGTTTTTTCCCTCATTCGTAAAGACAGCTCCCTTGCCTGCATTAAACAAAGGAGAATCTTCCATTACATGAATCGCCTGTTCAACGGCATCTAAACTGGAATTCCCCTTCTTCAATTGGTTATAACCAGCTTGTAGAGCCTGCTCTAAAACTGTTTTATACGCCTGCTCCATGGAGTCAGTCATATTTTTTTTCAAAATTGTCCCTGCGCCACCATGAATTGCCAGAACAAATTGTTCCTTCACCATGTCTTGCTTTTCCTTTACGCCATTGTGATTACAAGAAGCTGCAACCGCAGCACTTCCAATAATCATGGCTATCATTGCATGTATCTTCATTTTATTATTTTGTATAACCAGGATTTTGCACCATATTTTTGTTGACAAATATTTCATCTGCGGGAATAGGAAGATTGTATTGTGCTTTTGTCGACTCCAACAATATTGCTCCCGCCGTATTTACAGCATCTTGGGCACCTCTACGAATAGGCATTTTCCTTCTTTTCAAATCAAAAAAACGATGGCCTTCAAATGCTAACTCCTTGTAGCGCTCCACTAAAATAGCATCAATAAGTTCCTCTTTCGAAGCAATCACTTGGTTTTGATAATCTTGGATTCGAGCTTTTCGCAAGACGTTCAAATCATTATTTGCTTCATTGAACTTATTTGTTTCGGCATTAGCTTCAGCCCGAATTAAATACATCTCCCCCGTTCTAAATAATTTAACATCCACAAGACCAGCTGTTGCATCAGCTTCTTTACGGCCCAAATATTTTCCAATCAGATACTGTTGTTTCCCTGCTCCCCGATTGGGATCATCGAGAATATAGCTTCCAAAACGAATATCTTTATTCTTGTTAAATAAAGCGATCAATTTATTGGAAGGTGTGTAAAGTGCTATTTCGCCATCCTGCCTAAAGAACATCGCTCCGATAGGCCCTTCAGCTGGAGAACCATCTTCTTTGGGTAGATCTGCTGCAGTCCTACGCAATGAAAAAACCACTTCATTGGAACTCTCATCTGACCATATTTTTGGAAAAGAAGTCCTATCAGCCAATGGCTTTGCAGCAATGACTTTTGATGAAGCAGCAATTGCCAGTGGCCAATCTTTTGCATATAAAGCGGCTCTTGCCTGCAATGCATACAAACCCGTTTTAGAAAAGCGGTAAACAGCCTCTTCATCTCCAATTAAGTCCAAAGCCTCATTAATGTCCTTTTTGACTAAACTGATTACTTCGGCAACTGTTTTCCGTGATGGATGTCCAATTTCAGACTTCAACATATAGGGAATCCCCAATGCTGTAGGCTCATAGCTCGCTGCATAAGCTCTCAAAAGCTCAACATGAGCAAAAGCACGGATTGCAAGCAATTCGCCTTGGTAATGCTTTTTCTTATCAGCATCTACTTTCTCCAATTTTTCCAGTCCTGCCAAAGCGCGATTCGCACGATCTATGACCACATAGTATTCACCAAAAGCACTCGTCACCGATAAACTTGAGGCTGTATATTGCCAACGATAAGCACTAACATTTCCGACGGTGTTTTCCAGTGGATAAATTGCTTCATCCGAGACAACCACACTATTTCCTATGAGTGTATAGGTCATACCAGCGTAAGCACCCTTGATGGCCATATCGATATCATCCAGATTACGGTAAGCCTTTTCGGGATCAATCGTATCTGAAGGTTTTAGATCTAATTTATTACAGGAATAGAAAGTCGACAAACCCACAGTAAAGAGGCCGATTACTAATATATTTTTAAATGATTTCATTGCCGTAGTCCTTTTTAAAAATTAACACTGAATCCTGCTGTATATGTTCTCGGAGCTGGATAGTTAAAACGACTTATCCCTTCACTATTTTCGGGATCAAGCCCCCTCCAGGACGTCCAGGTCAATAAATTTTGCCCCTGAAAGAAAATTCGGCATCCTTTAATTACCTTTTGATCCCCAAACAATGTTTTCGGAAACTGATAAACTAAATTGACATTCCGTAATCTGAGGAAAGAGGCATCCTGAATATCTTTGGACGTATATTCGCGTGGTACATCAATCCGCTGTAAAATGGCATTATCTCCCGGTTGCTTCCAACGATCAGTAAGCATGCGTATACTTTGGTTACTCGTCATATAGCCTGAATTTTCATTATAAAAATCCTCGTTATTCCAACGGCGGACGTCACTCACAAATGCAAACAAAGCATCCAACGAGAGGCTCTTCCAGCGGACAGTTGTATTAAACCCACCAACCCACTTTGGAAACATACTGCCAGATTTTGTAACGGCCTGTGAAGTTTCATCGTATTCGGTTGTTATACTACCATCGCGGTTATAATACTGCGCATCACCCGTTTGGGGATTAACCCCTGCCCACTCAGGTGCATAATAGGTTCCATATGGCAAGCCCACACGCATGATCCGTGTATCTCCATCTAAAACCTCTGTCAATGCATCAGAAAGATATAATATGGTATTTTTATTATAGGAAGCATTGACCCCTAAAGTCAGCCCCCAATCTTCCCTCTTAATGACATCACCGGATAAGCTCATTTCCACCCCTCTATTACGCATCTTGCCCGTACTCAATGGTAGCTTACGATCCAAGAATCCCGATGTCAAGGAAATCGGCTGATCAAAAAACATGTTTTTGGTTATTTTATTATAATAATCCATGGCAACACGAAGCCGCTTTGATGAAAAAAGCTCTAAATCAAATCCAGCATTGAATTCATCCACATATTCCCAGTCATAATTTGGATTTCCGGGATCATAAGGACGAATGGCTGTTTCACCACCATAGGTAATGTCCTTTCTAAAAGTTGCTAAGTAATTGAAATCACCATTGATTGTACTGGCCGTGGTACCGTAACTAGCTCGTAGGGATAGGCCTTGTATGAATTCATTGGACTTCAAGAATTCCTCTTCCTTGACATTCCAATTTGCGCCGAAGGAGTAGAAACCATGCCAACGATTCGCCTCCGCTACACGGGAAGAGCCATCATAACGATAACTTGCCGTCAACGAGTAACGATTGTCATAAGTATACCTTCCCAGGGCCATATACGAAGCCAATGCATATTTGGTCCGCCCACCCAAAATGGCTGGTAAATAGGTCGGACTTACAGTTACACCATTCGGATTTTCCGGTAGACGGCTATCAATACCGTAACCTTTGTACCCAAAGGCGCGGTTACGTCGATATAAATATTCAAAATAAGCCGAGAGCTCCAAATTATGCTTTTCGTCAAAAGTATTTTGATAGGTTAATCCTGTGGTACTGATCACATTGGTAGACCGGAGATTGTCTTCTGCAAATAATCCCTTTCCCCCAAGTGTCGGATCTCGATCCCGTGATCCATAATAAGAATCCGGGTTGATATAATCTTGGCCGGTAGTCGTATTATAGTCTATACCCAATCGGGTGTGAACTTTTAAGGTCGGTAGCAATTGATAATTTAGATTGAGGCCAACATTGGTATTAAACAACTCAGAAGAGCTACTTGAGTTGAGCAGACGTTCCAATCCGGCACTCCCTTCACGCTGATCCAAAATAAAGTAATCGTCTTCATTACCAAAATGAATGAGCGTTCCGTCCGGTGCATACGGATATTCATAAGGTAGTGCATAATAAACCGATGCCATAGACGATCCGACACGTGAAGCTCCTACACCTTCGGTAAATTTCGAATTTGTATACCCAAGGGTCACATTTACACCTCCTGAAAGCTTCCCTTTATCAAAATCTACATTATTTTTCAAGGTATACCGATCAAGACCAGATCGAATGGCAACACCCTCCTGTTTATAGTATCCTGCACTGCTATAGAACCGCACATGCTCCCCGCCTCCACTTATATTCACCTGCTGATCCATAAACTTTCCGTTACGAAAGAAGTAATCACGCCAGTCAACATTAATCCCTCTCAAACTATCCAAAATTTGAGCTGCTCGCGCTTTATAAGCGGAAGTTCCACCCGCTACGTCGGGATTTTTAGGTGAATAAGTCCATCCGGGACCTATACCTTCATTGTTATCTGGATCGACAAAGGGCCCCAATTCTTCTTCAAATTGCAAACGTTGCTGTGTATTCATCATTTGGAATTTTGGCCGTGTCAGTTTGGAAAGACCATATTGAGAGTTAAAATTCACAGCTAGCTGGCCAGATTTACCTTTTTTTGTCGTGATAACTATAACACCGTTTGAACCTCTGGATCCGTATAAAGATTTTCCTGTTGCATCGCGCAATACATTGACAGATTCAAAATCATTCGCGCTGAAATTCTTCAGTTCAGATGTGGCAATAGGAATTCCATCGATCACATACAGAGGATCCGAAATACCATTTATGGAACCAATTCCCCGGATAACGACAGAAGCAGTAGCACCGGGTTGTCCTGAACTAGCCATCACACTCATCCCCGGAACACGCCCCTGCAGCATTTGGTCAACAGAAGCCATAGGTACCTGTTCCAGATCTTTTGCTTTTACTGTCGTTGAAACATTGGCGGACTGTTTTTTCGAATAATTCGTATATCCTGTCACCGTCACATCCTCCAACACCGTGCTCTTATTTGCCAATACAATCGTTAGCGGCCCAGAACCACTGACAGTATTACGCTGTCGACCATAGCCCACGGAGGAGAACTCCAATTGATCCCCTAGTTTTGCGGCTATACTGAAACTACCATCTGGAGCAGACTGTGCGGTTGTTCCTGCCGTCGAATTTCTGACAGTGACGCCTCCGATGCCCTGGCCCTTCTCATCAATAACTTTTCCGCGAATAATTTGTTGCAACAGTACAAATGAATTTCCATGATTGGCAGATGAGATGGATTTGCTTCCAGTCTTGGCAATAGTTGGTGCTAGGTTTAGGGCGAGCGCTAGTGTCATCAGCGCCTGTGCGTGCATGCTACCTCTCATAATTATCTACATTTTTGGTCAGTGGTAAAGCGTATCAACATGGATAACTTTAGCTAACCTAAAATGCAAATAATTATCGAACAAATGAAATGTTTTTTGCCTTATTCATCTTCTTTGTCCCACCAGTCGGATGCCTGTAAATCATCTATTTCTCGGCGGTCTTTCTTGGTAGGTCTCCCTGTTCCACGGTCTCGCTTAAGCACAGGTGCCTGAAATACCGATTTGTAGCCTACAGTATCTTCTACAGGTGTTTGATCTTCATAAAACTGAACAGCAGTTTTTGCATCCACCCGCCGCTCGAGAAGACCGATCACTTTAACAACTTTCTTTTCTATTCCTTTTTGGATATGATAGACATCGCCGATTTTAACTTCGTAAGAGGGTTTAATATTTTGACCATTCAGCTTGACCCGTCCTGCCTTACAGGCTTCGGTTGCCAAAGTTCTTGTCTTAAACAATCTTATCGACCATAAATATTTATCAATTCTCAATTTTTCTGATGCTGCAGCCATAGTACAAAAATAGTTATATTAGCAAATTATCGTGGTATTCCCACGGAAATTAACATATTTCCCCTATGAACATTTTCTTCATGGCAGGGAGAGAGCGATAAAGTTGCTTTTAAATGCAACTTTATCTAAGTTTGTACATCAAAATAAACAAATTCAAATAAGCAAACAAATAATATGGTAGAGCCACTTAAAAAATTGATTGAGGAAGCTTGGGAAGATA
Organism: Sphingobacterium sp. GVS05A; assembly: GCF_019969845.1. Lineage (GTDB taxonomy): Bacteria > Bacteroidota > Bacteroidia > Sphingobacteriales > Sphingobacteriaceae > Sphingobacterium. The sequence continues at coordinate 92,069 of NZ_JAHXYR010000009.1, read as the reverse complement.
GACAATTATTGGAGTATAAAGAATATACAGAAGCAATCCGTACGGTGATCATGAAGCTAGACAGCGGTGAAATCCGTGTAGCGGAATTGATCGGCACGAGATGGCATGTAAATGACTGGATCAAGAAAGCTGTGATCTTGTATTTCCCGATCAACGATATGCGTGAAATGACAGCAGGTCCTTTTGTATTCCATGACAAAATGAAGTTAAAAACGGATTACAAACACACGGGTGTGCGTGTTGTTCCTGGCGCTTCTGCTCGTTTAGGTGCTTATTTAGCGAAAGGGGTAATTATGATGCCTTCTTATGTTAACATCGGTGCTTATGTAGACGAAGGTACCATGGTAGATACATGGGCAACAGTCGGTTCCTGTGCTCAAATTGGTAAACATGTACACTTAAGTGGAGGTGTTGGTATCGGTGGCGTACTTGAGCCAGTTCAAGCTGCTCCGGTTATCATCGAAGACAATGTATTTATTGGATCAAGAGCGATCGTTGTTGAAGGAATTCGCGTAGAAAAAGAAGCTGTATTAGGCGCTAATGTCGTATTGACTGCATCAACCAAAATTATTGATGTTACTGGTCCTGAACCTGTAGAATACAAAGGTTATGTACCTGCCCGTTCGGTTGTTATCCCTGGATCGTATACTAAAAAATTCGCAGCTGGCGAGTATCAAGTTCCTTGCGCATTGATCATTGGTCAACGTAAAGAATCTACTGATAAGAAAACTTCATTAAATGATGCTCTGCGTGAGCATAATGTAGCTGTCTAAATTCAAGGTCAGAACTAAAAGAAATAAAAAATGAGTGCATTTGTGGATCGTGAGGATTTGAACAAAGCGTTGGAAACGTTAAAAGCAGGCGGATTAATTTTATACCCAACAGATACAATTTGGGGGATAGGCTGTGATGCCACTAATCCTGATGCCGTAGAGAAAATCTTTCAATTGAAAGGAAGAGATAAGTCCAAAAGTCTGATCGTCCTTTTACATAACGACAACCAATTGGCAAGTTATGTCAACGAAATCCCTGATGTTGCTTATCAACTTATTGAATATACAGACAAGCCATTAACAATTGTCTATTCGAATGCCAAAAATCTTGCTCCCAATGCCATTGCAGAGGACGGTTCGATTGGCATTCGAATTGTCAAACATCCTTTTTGTGAACAGCTTCTACAACGTTTCCGTAAACCTATTATCTCTACTTCAGCAAATATTAGTGGTGAGCCAACAGCGAAAGATTTTGACGAAATAGCTGAAGAGATCAAAGCAGGTGTAGACTATATTGTTGAATACGACAGGCATGTGAAGACTGATGGTAAATCGTCTACCATTATGAAGCTAGACCCAAGTGGTAAATTTGAATTTATTCGAAAGTAATATAAATCCATCATGATGTACTCAAACTCACAGTAGATTGAATAAACGGTGTTAGTTATCTTGCATGCAGCTTTCATATAGACGCGATGAAAATCGAGCCTGTGAGCTCAGGGAGTAAACCGGATAGCTTCATCACAAAATTGAAACCGCCGAAGGCAGCGTGATTGATGAACAAATAATTTATACAGATGAAAAAGATCATTTTATTTTTTGCATTGGCAATTGCTGTAAGCACGCAATTATACGCTCAGAAAAAGGAGATTCCTTCAGCGAAACCGGGTGTGAAATATGGAAAGGAAATTCAGGCTAATAAAGCGATTTCTGTTGCTAAACTGGAAAAAGAACTAAGTAGCAAGAATACCTTCAATGGTAAAATTGAAGGCAAAGTCGTTGAAGTCTGCAAAAAGAAAGGCTGTTTCATGACCTTACAACGCGATGGAGAGGAACCTATCATGGTACGTTTTAAAGATTATGGATTCTTTATGCCCGCAGATATCATCGGTAAGACAGTTGTTGTCGAAGGTGTAGCCAAGCGGAAAGAAACTTCAGTCGCTTCATTGCAACATGCCGCAAAAGATCTCGGTAAATCTCAAGCCGAAATAAATCAGATTACTCAGCCAAAAAACGATATTAATATTGTTGCTGATGGGGTTCTTGTCGTAAGATGAAAAAATTTCAAACAGCAACTGCCCCATCCATCAATGTAGGTGGAAAGCTAATGACATTTGACAAGCCTGTTATTATGGGTATTCTCAATGTTACACCAGATTCCTTTTTTGATGGTGGAGATAATACCACGGTAGAGAAAGCGCTGGAAAAAGCAAGTAGTCTCTTAACGGCAGGCGCTCAAATCCTCGATATTGGGGCCTATTCTTCACGTCCCGGCGCGCCATTAATCTCTTCTCAGGAAGAAATGGACAGAGCGCTTCCCCCTATCCTGGCAATCAGAAACGCCTTTCCAGAAGCGATCTTATCCATAGACACCTTCCGGGCGGATGTCGCTGCAGAAGCCATTGACGCGGGTGTACATATTGTCAATGACGTATCAGGAGGCACGCTTGATGAGGAGATGTTTGCAACAGTAGCCAAATATCAGGTGCCTTATATCCTCATGCATATGCGTGGAACTCCAGAAACCATGCAAGGACAAACCGAATATACCGACATCGTGACTGATGTTGCTACCTTTTTGGGACAATGTATAGCTCGTTTAAGAGATCTGGGTGTAAAGGATATAATCCTCGATCCTGGGTTTGGCTTTGCCAAAACAATCGATCAAAATTACGAGCTGCTTTATCGGGTCGATGAATTACACTATCTTGGTCTACCAATTTTAGGTGGCATATCACGTAAATCCATGATCTACAAAAAATTGGGTACTACAGCCCAAGAAGCACTCAATGGTACAACGGCATTAAATACCCTACTTTTGGAAAGAGGTGTACAGATACTCCGTGTCCATGATGTGGCAGAAGCTAAACAGCTTGTTGATCTCTTCTATTAGAGCAATGTGCACACTATTTGTATAAACATCGTTCCGGGTATCTCATATTTACCTCCCAATAAATGTTGGATCACTTAATGTTTCTATAAAAGCGATAATATCCTGCTGTTCCTGTTCTGATAATGGAATTCGATTACCGTTTTCTTTAAGAATAGGATCGAGATTTTCCGCTGCTAACACGCCTTTATCGAAATAATCCAAAACAGATCTTAAAGTTGGAAATTGACCAAAACTCCCATAAGGGGCCGTATACATGGCATTTCTTAACGACGGAACACGAAATGCCATCTGATCCTCAATACGCCCTGTGACCCGGCCACGGCCGACTTCTTCTGAATTTGGATTCAATGGAAACCCTACATTCCTAAAGCTTTGATCAGTAAATAGCGCTGTACTATGACAACTTGCACATTTACTCTTGAAAGTAGTATACCCTCTCTCTTCTTCCGCTGTAAATCGCTCCCCTTCATTTCTTTTTACACGATCATATTTGCTATTTGCAGAGATCAATGTATACTCGTATTGTGCAATACTGCGATAAATTCGATCAGCCGTTATGCTTGCATCGCCAAATGCTTTTTGAAATAATTTTTTATAATCGGTATCAACAGCAATTTTACCAATCACCTCAAGAATAGAAGAGTTCATTTCTTCATGTGTTATAATCGGAACGAGAGGTTGTTTTTCCAATTGCAGGATATTTCCATCCCAATTATAAAACTTCATAAATGCCATATTCTGAATTGCAGGGGTATTACGAAGTCCCACCCGTCCATAAATTCCGACAGCCTGTTGCTTTCCATCTGAAAAAGCTAGACTGGGATTGTGACAACTCGCACAGGAAATCGTATTATTTCCGCTGAACCTCTTTTCATTAAATAATTTCTCGCCCAATTCAACACCATATTTTGTAGGTCTATTTTGTACTACGGAGCCATTTAGCGCTGAAAATTCAGCTGGTATCTCCAGAGAAATTTCTGGGTTGTCCTCCTTGATTGATTCGTTTATATCCCTTTTACTGCAGGATAGCACAATCAACAAAACACTTAAAACGCAGATTACTTTTTTCATTCGAATAAATGATTTGCAAATAAGAATCGGGGTATTATACCGCTATAGTTCCCTACTAACGAACAAAGGGTCTGTTAGATTTTATGTTAAGACAGGGCCATCATTGGAACAGCACAGACATTCCAATCTGAATATTCCTAAGTTCCTGATGGCCCTGCTATCAATTTATATTTCCTTTAATTATTTTCGACACGCTCGACAGAAAACATGCCGCTTTTATCCTCTTTACCATCACCACCAATATTGTTTACAAACACTTCCATGGCTGCCATGCTGCTATGAAGGCTCGGTGTTGTTGCGTTTTTCGACGTTAGGATTACTTTTGTTTTTCCACTTAAGAGTTTATCAAAGTCAGCTTTGATCGTGATTTTAGGTGTATTGCTTCCCACAACAGCAGTCGTCGTTAGATCCAATGTGATATCGCGATAAGCATCCACGCCCTGCGTATATGTTTCAGGTTTACCTCCCTCTCCATTCAGTGTACTTCCAGTGTGCACCTGAAATGCATTATTTTCACCGCCATAAAATCCTTCGATCTTCGTAAATCGATATCCCGTAGCCCATTGCCACATCATATCGGTATCATTAGCTCCCGCTGCAGCATAAAACAGCGGAAATCTGACCTGATCCAATGTATTGATTTCTTGCTTTACCCCTAATCCAAATTTGAGCTGACGATACTCCCCTACAGGTATATTGGTCAATACATAATCCAAACTCGCTTGCTTGCTTTGGTTAACCACAGTAGCCCCTTTATCCAGGTCATTTACATTGTAAGGAATTTCAGTCCCATCTGTTTTAACAAGTCGAATATTACTGACAACGTACTTAAGTTCCGAGAGGTGGTGTGCTTGATCCTTTTCTGATGTGGTAACGGTAGCATCAGTAGATTCAGCTCCTCCAAGGACAATGGTGTTATTTTTAAATGTATTGTTAAAATGTAAGCTAATATTATTTGCTACGGGGTTGTTATCGTTTTTGCTACAGGAAATCATTATTAATGAAACAGCAGATAAAATTAGATAGTTCGTTAATTTTTTCATTGTATGTGTTATTTAAATGTGATTGATTTTTTTAAAAATTGACTTTTAGGGAGGTAAAAATATTCCGTCCCATTCGCGGAATATTTCCCCAATCCGCATAGGTACTATAATATTCATTCAACAGGTTCTCAGCTCCAACCTGAAAGACAGATTTGAACTTGCCGAGGCTGAAACTGTAATCCGCAGATAAGTTCCATATTTTATAGGAAGCCGTTTGATCTTCACCATAGGCTGGACTGTAATTGGTCTGGGCAAAATCCCCATTTAATGAAGTCCGCAAGCCTATTCTTTTATAGCCATAATGAAGTGCTGTCTGATAGCTTAACGGCCGTATAAAAGGGAGATTCCCCTCTTCGTCGTCCTTACCTCTAGCGTAGGTTAGCACCGCTTTCCAATGCAGGTTATCCAGGACTTTATAATCTATGCTCATCGCTGTATTAAACAGCGTCCCATACTTTAAAGATGTATAACCCTTCACACCAACGGATTGATAATTCATAGGACTTCCTAAACTCAAAATCCGTCCGATGATATAATTGTCGATGTAGAAGTAGTTCACTTTTGCGGATACACTTAGCTTTTCCGTTTTGAATCCAACACTGGCATTAACCTCATAAGAGATTTCATTTTTGAGATCAGGGTTTCCGATGTAATCGTAACGGTCAAAGCTATTGTAGATATAATAACCATAGGCTTCGGAAACGGATGGTGCACGATGTCCAAACCCTGTTCCGACAGAAATATCAAACTGATTTAAGTTTAACTCGTAACTGGCATGTAGCCCTGGAAGCCATCTATTCTTTTTTTGCGGTGCTCCCGGATGAAAAATCCAGTTAAATTCCACATATTTAGAATAATTGTAGTTCCAGCCCAACGATCCACCCAAGTTCACTTTACTCCGATCTGAAATCTCCCAGGAATTATTCATTGCAAGACTCGCAAAACGGGTTGTTACCCAGGGCCAGCTATAGGCAAACATGGTCTGTTTGGATCGATCCTGTGGGTACATCCGCATTTCCGCTATCGAAAGATTATCATAAGCATTTAGCTGTACTTCTGAAGAATATCGGTCTTTCTTTAAATTTATTTTTGACACCAATCCATAGGTTGTACTCCATCCGGGCATATCCATATGTACCAAATTCTCCGGCCGTGTCGTATCATCCATATAGTGCTCCACGGCATTGAAATAAACTTTGGTATCCCACACTTTTACCATCCCTTCCTCAAACAATTGCTTATAGGATGCTGATGTAATAATCGCCCGTGATAACCATAGATCCATCGGTAAAGCTGGAAAGCCAACATCTTTTGCCCGATCAAATATCGCATCTACCCTGATGGCAGAAAGTGGACTTGTCTTATAGGCTAGACCCAATGATGCATTCAGTTTATTATATTGCGAGTGCAGTACTTCCTTGTTGTTTCCGTCATAATAATTACCGACTTTACGAAAGGCAATACTACCATCAGCAACGAAATTATCTGTTGAATAGAATAGATTTCCAAGGTTAAATACTTGTTTATTGTTAAACTCAAAACCTGTCTGATACGCACCACCTACTTTTTGTTGCAGACCAAAAGGCGTACTTCTCCTTTTGAGATCAATACTTCCAGCCACTGTCGCGCCATGCATATTCCCTTCTTGCCCAGATTTAATATCAATGGAAGAAAGGTTATTGCTTTCCACGTAGGAAGTTATGGGGTCCATCTTATCTGTGCAGGCACCAAAAATATGCATACCATCAATTGTGATTGTGGAACGCTCAGTACTCATGTTATTCAGTAAGGGTTCCCATGCATAGGCCCCACGTTTGATAAAGCTGATATTGTCTGATGAAGCCAAAAATTCATCGACGGAGACGGCCATTTTCATGTCACTTTCAATCTTTCGCTTGATCGCCGCTTCAACATTGACTTCCCCCAAACGTCTCGTTGTATCTCTTTTTACTGGGATGCTTTGCCCATGTACTTTCAATCCAAGAGAAAGAATAAAAAGAATAACACTTAGTTTCTTCATAACTCTTAGAATAGGATATCAAGGTACAACTCACTTTTACGACCCTCTACTCCCGGGGTAAAATCCTTTGGCACCTCGGTACCACGGATTACTTTTCCATCTGGATTCAACAAGATGAAATTTAAGGTCCAGTTGCCTGTCATCGTATAATTCACAATACCATGATATAAACCATCCGCTTCCTGTATCAAATCTTTATTATTGGGAGACGAGTGATTGCCCATAGACGGTTCAGGCATACGTGGGTCTAACTTCAGTGTATAACGATCGACTTGCGAATAGGAAAACTGCAATTGATCAGCGATGCTCTTCGATGAAGAATCAAGTGGCTTATTCAATTTATAGATACCAGCGACCAATTTATTTTCAGCAACACTAGGCTTCTTTGGAGAAACCAATGCTATGACATATTGCTCATCATCTTTCCCTCTGAACATAGTCATATTCAGATTTTTATTGGTTTGTTGTCGGACCAATACTTCTTGTATCACAGAGAAATTTTGACTGCCAACTGTAAAATTGACATTGATTTCCCAACTGCCCTCCGCACCACTTTCGCTGGTAAAAACTGTATAACCCGAGAAATACTTATCGTCCGATTTATAACTGAAATTATACTGATTTGGACATGATCTTTTCTCTCCTGAAACAGCAGTCTGGATTGGCAAAAATGTAATGCTGGACACTTCCAGAGGAGTATTCGTTTGCGTGTTCTTGATTCTCACGCGGATATCATTATAACCGCGATACAATACGCCATTCAACGCCTCGATGCTAATCGTGTAACCAGCGCTTACAAAGTTTGTAACCTCTTTAAATTCAACATCTTCTTCAACCACTTCCCCTCTTTCGGCTTCATAATTTGTTTTTCCCTTTGTACATGATCCGAGAAATACGCATGTTATAGCAACATAAAAAACTATTGTTTTTATCAATATACTTACCTTCATAAAAATACCATCTTAGCTTAGTTAACAGGAGACTCATCTTAGTGTAGGGTAAGTATAGTTAGAAGACAACAAAAACGACGACAGAAAGGTATGCCCAACAAAAAGGGATAACAATACATAGCCTATCCGTAGAATCTTCTAAATTAACTGGAATCCGACATCTAAAAAGCCGATAACCTGTTTAAATAAAGTTTTCATCCGTTTAATTTTTTATTCAGTTGTGATGAAGCGATCAGATTTATTCGTCGAGTGTGTGTTTTCAGCGGCATTCATGAGCTCGCTTTGCTCGGTTATTCGTTCTCTTATAAGATTGAAAAATCATGATGGTTTCATCGGAATAAACTATTCCTTAAACAGGATGAGGTGACCACGAGGAACTATTTGTCGCTCTACGTGAACAACAAAAAACTCATGATGATTCCTTAAAATGAATTTAAACTAATGGAGGATGGAAAATGGTAAAAATAGGTCTGTAAGAATAATTTTCGTTGTATTCAGGGAACGAGCGTTCCGCAACATCTTCTTGAAATAAAGAAGAGACCTTAAAGTCAAAATTCTGGGAGTTATTGATAAAAACGACATCGATAATACGTGATTCAAGGTTCTTTTGCTCCTTTTCTTCGTGTTCACGCATTTTTTTCATTAGGATACATTGTCCTCTACACGAAAGGGCGTTCTCATTGAAACGGTTGATACATTCGTAGCGTGCAATGTAATCTCGATTGAGCTCAAAAATGGACCACAGCCATACTGTTGAGAAGCTCTGGAGGAGCATCAAAGGCAATAAAATCCATATGAACTGTCTAGCTTTCATCTTGTGAGTTCGGCAAATATATAAATGAATCCTTGATTAAACAAATTCAATAGGAACAATATAGTCCCCAGGTAAGGTTTTACCTGGGGACTGAAAAATCAAAAAACAGATTATTTTGGTATAACTGTAAGCACTGCTTTTTTATTACCGGCAGTTAAATCCAGCATGAATAAATAGGTTTTTCCAGCTTCTAGCATTTTACCAGTTTTGATACCCAAATTTCCGGAATCACGTCCATTTTTACCATCACCAACAAAAACTAAATCACTTGAGGTTGTAACATCCGTACCACCAAATTCTCCACCCCAGCCCTTCTGATGGAAAAACTTAAAATTGATATTATCGGTGTTGATAGACTCGCCTGCTCTAAATGTAATTTGGTACTTTTTATTACCCAATGGGGCTAAACAGAGTGCTTTATCTGTATTCCAGCCCACCTGATTATTGGATACTTTTGGTTTTCCAACACCTTCTCCAATAATCCACACGGCTCCAGTTCCATCTTCCTGCAATTTAGCAAGGTCATTTCCGGCCATTGCTTCAACGACAAAATACTTTAGCGCGAAGTCTGCTGTAATCCGGTATTTTCCGTTAACACCATTGAAAGTAATAGCCCCGTCAGCTGATTGGCTGAAGAAATCCGGATCAATCCACCAATCTTTTAGATCCTCGATACCATCTATCGTAACCGCATTACCCTTGGTCATATTCAGTTCCGCCTTGAAATGTGTATCATCAAGACGACTAAATACTGTCCCATCGATTGCATAAGCGACAATAAATGGTGATGCCTGATAAGTCAACGTATTCAATGCGATACTATACACACCAGAGGTCGAATTTGAGAAAGGAATATCCAATGTGGATCCGAGTGTAACGGCATTATTGACCCATCCAAAATTCATGCTATTTCCCTGCTCACCAACCTTTGGCGCTTGAATATATCCTTTTACAGAAAACGGAAAATTCTCTTTGGCCGCATATTGATTTCGACCTGTTTTCTCCATCCGATAGGACTTTGATTCGGTAACCAAAGTGAGATAAGGAAAATCCGGACGGCTTAAGTCTATATCAAAGGATTGTTCGGTTTTTTTCTGACTAATATTCTGCAAAACAAACTTAATCGTAGCTTTCCCGTCTGGAATATCTTTCAAAAAAGGGACGTAAATTTTTCCGCTATAATCGCCATTCTCCTTTGTGCGAATTGTCATTTCGGCAACCTTGTCATCCGTAAAATATAATTGAGCTTTCAGTGTAGATAACGCGACTTCACTATCCGATACATGAATATTAAATACGAGACTATCCCCAAAATGAGCAGCAGAAATAGCTGATTTCAATTCAATTTTGGGATCACCAATTTGATAGACATATTTTTCATCCTTTTTACAAGAACTTACAACAGCTATTGTTCCCAATAGTATATTGATGAGATATCTTTTCATAATCCCGTTATTTAGTTTTTCCAACGATAAGAGACGACTGAATTTGCGGGCACCTCGTAGCTAAAATGATTTTTACCATCTGCCAGCGTAATCTTCCGGTTATCATTCGATTCATTTAACAACACCATAGCGTAGGTACCATCTGTATTTTGAAAGGCACTATAAACCAGCCCTTCTGCTGTATATCCTGTAGCGCCAATTCGTGTCGCTCCGGATTTAACTACAGATGAAAGATGGCCTACAATATAATAATGCGAGTTGCGTGTGATGCTCTTATAATTTGATTTGCTAATATCGACAGCACCATAACAGGTTTGACAACCACCTTCGCGATTCGGCCCCTTATCAGTATCCAACATCAAATTCCAAACAATAACACCCTTGCTCCAGTTATTGACCGTTCCCAACGCTACTTCGCGCATATCTTCCATCAAACGCTTGTTAAGGTTACGCCCGTCATTCCATTCGCCGATCGATGTCTCTGTAAAGACCAGCTCCTTATCCGGACGTTGATTATGAATATCAATTAGCTCGGCTTTATCTCCCCCATAGTTGTGATAAGCCGCTCCAGCGATAAAGGAAGCCGCCCCGGCGTCATTATAGATTTTAATAGGATAATCTTCCTGATCGGCCATATTATCGTAATTATAATTATGGTCAAACGCGTAGATCTTCGTCGCAATACTTGCAGCCTTGAGCTGTGGACCTAGAGATTGTTTAATAAATGCTTGTTGCTCCTGCCATGACATGTACATTGAAGCAGAATTTTTTCGATTCAATGGCTCATTTTGAACAGTAATTGAATAAATATTAATGCCCTCCTTCTTCATTGCTTGAAGCCATTGTACAAAATACCAACCATAATCCTGATAGTATCTCGGATTTAACTGACCGCTAGTCCAAGAATCGAAAGGTTTTAAATCTGTCAGATTATTGACCTTCATCCATTTTGGCGGAGTCCATGGTGAACCCATGATTTTGACGTTTGGATTGATGGCCAGTATTTCTTTCAACACGGGAATGACATATTGTGTTTCTTCAGACTGCAACCCAAAATTTTCCTTTCCTTCTTTGTCCCAACACGTATACTCGCTCAATGAAAAATCAGAACATCCGATAGCAATACGAATATAGCTCATGCCCATACCGTCCTTATCGGAGAAAGTTTCCGTAAGAAATTTCGTCCGATCCTCCTTACTCATTTTCATTAGATTATAACAGGTAGAACCGGTAATAGCTGCACCAAATCCGTCCATTGTCTGAAACTTCTGAGCGGGATTTAAGGTAATTGTGCTGGGCGACATATTAAACTTTGTACTAAAATCGACATATTTTTTTGTCAGATCATAGGCTCGGTTTGTATTAGTCATCACAATAGTGACATCGCCAGATTTTTTGATATCATCACCTTGTGAGGGTGTGAAGCTATCACGGTTACAAGATGTTGCCGTGATCAAACAGGACAACAAGAATGTATATATCATAGTGTTATTATTACGTTTCATAAACAATTAAAATAATTAGTATCCTGGATTCTGAACTAAGTTAGGATTCTGGTCAATTTTAGGCTGTGGAATCGGCAGACGGTAGGAATTCTTTGTAAACGGATATACCTGTGCCTTTCTTCCTGAGTCCTTCGCATACACCGCATTCATGACAGTTTCCACCTTATCCAAACGAACTAGATCAAACCAACGCTGCCCCTCGAAGGCTAATTCCAGACGACGTTCTTTCAGATATGCTTCCAATAAAGCATCTTTATTCGACCGAGTTCCCGCAGGTAATTTGGGCAATTTTACACGTGTACGGATCTTATCAATAATGTCAGCTGCACCGGAAAGATTTGACCCCAATTGGATCATGGCTTCAGCCTTTAGCAATAAAATATCGGCATACCGTAGCTTGACGATACTGCTCATACCCGAACGCAATTTAAACATAAAAGGATAATGGCTCGAAGGGTAATAGTTGCTCCAGGTTGTTGTATAGTAGACAATCGCTTGCTCCATCCGAATTTGGTCTGCCTCATTCGTATATGCCTGTATCAAATCACGCGATGGTGTGACCCATTTGGCCCAGGTAAATGCATTGTCGTAATTGGAGAGGTCGCGACCAAACATCCAAGTCGCCCAGTTTCCAGATCCAGGCATAAATTGCGCCTCTAAAATTGATTCTTTTGTATTTCGTTGCCCTAAATCGGTCTTGGCCGCATTCACTTCATATAAATCTCCATAATTAGGGTTCAAATCAAATCCATCTCCAGCCAATGCATCTGCATACTGAATCACTTTATTATAATCTCTGAGCGGTTTCTCAGCATATAGCTTTACCAACATAGCTCGGGCTACAGACTTTGTAAACAAAGTTTTATTTGCATTGTTATTGACCGAGGCATCAACCAGGGCCTCCAAAAGATCCTTCTCAATCTGTTTATGCGCTTCCTCTTCAGTTGCTTGCTTGGGGAAATACTCTGGGTATACCGCTTCGATATTTTCCGCGGTAATATCTTTTCCTTGTGTTGTAATTACTGGAATGGATCCAAATATGCGCACCATATCAAACATCGCCAGCGCCCGAAAGATTTTACCCTGCGCCTTGTAGACTTTGATGTCAGCGTCACTAATCGATTTATCCGCAACACTATCGACATTGATTATTAAACGGTTGGCCCGCGCAATATCTTCCAGATAACGTGCCCAATCTCGATCAACAACCGAATTGGATCCCTCAATGGAATTATTCTCAAATGGTACAACTTCCGCACCCGTTGTTCCTGCGTACGCATTGTCAGCATGCGAATCGCCAATCAGCAATAAATCAAGGTACCAATGCTCTTGCCGATCTCGCATCTGTTGGTAAATCCCGGAAAGAAAATTATCAACCTCGCTTCTGTTCTTAAAGACGATCTGTGTTCCATTTTCAGTTTTACCTTGACTCACATCTGTATAGCTGTCCAGAGGATCACGATTTAGCGAGCAAGATGCCAGCAACAAGCCTGTTATGAACAAAGGTAAAACGTATTTAATATTTGTTTTTTTCATCACAATTCAATTAAAATTCAACATTTACACCAAGTACAAAAGATCTATTTTGTGGATATGTCCCCCAATCGAGACCTTGTACTCTTCCCGAGTTCCCCCACTGGTTTACCTCCGGATCCATGCCTGAATATTTAGTTAGCGTAAATAGGTTGCTTGCTGAAAAATAAGGCTGAATCTTTTGAATTCCAATCTTTTTCAAACGTTCAGGTGCGATAGAATAACCCAATGAAATATTTTTCACACGCAAATAGCTTCCATCTTCCACAAAATAAGATGAATTTTTGATATCAAAACCTGCTTTGGGCACATGTGTAATCTGTCCCGGTACACGCCAACGATCGAGTACAACTGTCGTTTGGTTACGACCATCATACATTCCCTCTGTTTCCATTCTGCTCGCATTGAAAATATCATTACCGTAAGTGCCCTGCAGAAATATACTTAAGTCAAAATTTTTCCAAGAAAAACTATTTGTCAATCCGTACACGAATTTTGGATTGGGGTCTCCGATATAAGTGAGATCGGAGGGAGAAGTTTTACCATCACCATTCAGATCTCTATACATCAATTCACCCGTCTCCGGATTTACACCATCGGAGATATAACCATAAAATCCACCTAAAGGCCTTCCAGGTTCATTTCTAACAACTGTTGCATTGACTAGATTATTTGTAACCGCATCATTGTAGATTTTTGTAAAAACAAGCTTATCCAGACGGTTCTTATTAAACGAGATATTGAAATCCGTATTCCATGTAAAATCGCCTGTGAGATTCTTGGAGTTGATCCCAATCTCAAATCCTTTATTGGTCATCTCGCCCTCATTCCGTTTAATTGTACTAGCCGAAGAAGACCCTGTAGGCAAGCTCACTTCCATCAACATATCTGTTGTTTTTTTATGGTAGTAATCTAAAGTCAGGTTCAATCGATTATTTAATGTAGAAAAATCAATCCCCACGTTCGCTTGGGTCGTTGTTTCCCATTTTAAATCTGTCGCTCGCAAGGTGGTCGAATTCCCAATATTTGGCGGAGAATATTGATATTTGTCTTCAAACCAAGGTAAACGCTGAATCACATTGAATGAAAGATAAGAATAGTCCCCCAATCCGGATTGATTCCCGGTCTGGCCCCATCCCCCGCGTATTTTAAAGTCATTGATCCACTCCACGTCCTTCATAAAATCCTCGGCAGATAAACGCCATGCTGCCGATACCGAAGGGAAATATCCCCATCGACCAGAAGGGCTTAATTTTGATGATCCATCCGCACGCATATTTGCTGTTACAAGATATTTTCCATCGTAATTGTACATCGCACGGGCAAAATAGGATAGGATGGCCCAATTGGATGCCCCCGACCCAGTTCCATTCCATGAAATCTTGTTTGCCGCATTGAGCGTCTGTATAATACCATTAGCATAATTGGAACCATAAATATAACTATTGGAGTATTTGGAATCTGTCCAGGATGACCCTGCCATTGCCTCCAAGCTATGTTTTCCAAAACTTCTGCTGTAAGTCAGCACATTATCCCAAGTCAATACCGTGTTTGTGTTGCGAGCGTCAGATGCCTCTCCAAACTGATTTCTACCCTGTTGCGTAATCCAGGGATCTAAAAACGTTGTCAGTACGCCCGATCGTCTGTCCATTGAAAAAGAGGACTTCCAGGTTAAATTGGGCATAAAGGATATCAATACACTTCCTGTTGCCAATAATCTATTCTCCCGATTGTTGTTATTCTTGGTTCGTTCGAGATTTTCTAAAGGGCTGTTTATATTTAGCCCATTGAAATTGGTATTGTATCGATCAGGAAATAGGGGATCCCATATTGCTGCATAAGTTGGCGTATTAATGATCGAAGTAACCACTCCGCCACGATTAGATCCATTGCCCGAGATAATCCCGTTGGTATTGTAATCCGCATAAGATAAATTGGCATTAACCTTCATCCATCTTTTTACCTGATTATCTATATTCGCTTTGAAGTTATAACGTCTAAAGAATGAACCCTGCAGCGTGCCTTTCTCTGTCAGATAGCCCCCACCCAAATAATAGCGTAATTTCTCATTACCATCGGAGATTGATAACTGGTAATTCTGTTGAACTCCAGTTTTATATGTTTCCTTAAACCAGTCTGTTTGATCAGTAAGCCCTTCAGGCAGCTTAACATAACCTGTCTCATCCATCAACTCCTTGTATTGTGCGGTATTCAGGACTTTTACGGTATTATTAACCACATTTGCTGTAGCTTGCGCTCCTAAGGTAATTTTAGCTTCCCCTGCTTTCCCGGATTTTGTGGTCACGAGAATAACACCATTTGCTCCGCGCGAACCATAAATAGCTGCAGAAGAAGCATCCTTTAAAATCTGAATGTCCGTAATATCACTTGGCGATAAAAATTTGATGTCCTCAACAGGTAATCCATCGACAACATAAAGTGGGTCGTTTGAACCATTAAATGAGGTTGTACCCCGGACTTTAATTGACATCTCACCACCGGGTGCTCCATTGGGTTGGATCACAGATACACCTGCTGCCTTCCCTTGTATGGCCTGACCCAGACTTACTACTGGTCTCTTTTCCAGATCTTTGGTCGATACCGAAGAAATTGCGGTGGTTACATCTTTCCGTTTTACGGCACCATAACCGATCACAATAACGTCTTCAAGTACATTGGTCGATGCGTTCAGCTGAACAGTCATTGTACTATTAGCCGGCAATTCTTTATTGTCGTAGCCAACAAAACTAAATTGAAGAATACTACCTTGAACAGCTGACATTTGAAAACGCCCATCTCCGTTACTGGAGACCGCATTACTGGTACCTTTCTGTGTAATTGTTACGCCAGTGAGTGGTTTCTGATTCTGGGCATCCAGCACCCGTCCACTGACCTGAATACGGTCTTGTGCAAACACCGAATTCAACCAGGTACACAAGAAAATCAGCCCTATTGAAAAGGTTACTTTTCGAGTAAAGTAAATCATATGAAATAAAAAAAATTGGTTATTGTTTTGTCTTTGGTTATTCCAAACTAGCGAGGAGTTTCCCCTGCTCCATCGCTCAAAACAAAACTAGCAGGACCGAAACAGGAAAAAAAGCGGCGGTACTTAAAAAGTACCTCTCAAAAAATACAAAACACTATAATACAGAGCTATACAAAAACAAACACAAGATAAAAAGTACTAAAAAGAGATCGAATGCAGGCTTGAATTACTAGTTATTCGGTATGTATCAGCGGATATTAAGGTCGATCAATAGTTGCAATTTGACAAACAGAAGCCTCAAAGGCATCGCGATGGCCAGCTGCTTTGTTACGTACCTTGGTCCTATAGTTATAAACTGTACGAAGGGAATATCTAAGAAAACTAGCGATCTTAACCGAGTCATCTATTCCTAGACGAATGAGGGCAAAAATACGCAGTTCTGTATTGAGCAATTCGTTTTTCTTCGGATATATCTTCTCGTCCTCCTGAAGGAGGGCATTAAATTCATCAACAAACGTTGGATAAAGGTTCAAAAAGATCCGATCAAAATTGATATAGAGTTGTTGTATCTCCCTTTCTTCCATCTGTGTTGATTTCAATTGCTCCCGGATTGCTTCCCACTGGTGATTGGAAGCCTTTTTCAGCAATGCTTTTCGTATATCTTCCATTTTGTCAATATAACTTGAACACATATCAAAAAATTGCGCAATATACTCCTCTTTAATGTGATTGGATTCTGAGAGTTTTAAATTCGTTTGATTGATTTCAGTATTCAATGACCGCAACTGCTGATTGGTTCCTGACAATTCCGACCTGATCCTTCGCAAATGCTGGACTTGACGATAGATTACAATCAAGCCGATAATTACACCGATCAACAAAATACTAACCACAACAACCAAGGCAATCAATTGCTTATTCTGACTATTGATTTTCTGTTGGTATGCAGCATTAATGATTGGGTAGGAAGAAGTGCCCTCAATAATCCGATAACGCACTTTACACAACATCGCATCATCAATCGTTTTTTCAATATAGCGAAAGGCACGATCAAAATCCTGTTTATCATAGTAAGCTAGTGCTAAATCATGAAATGATGCATTGTCTCGATTTGCCATCTCAATATCCGCACTCGCTGAAACAGCCAGATAATAAAGTTGACCGGCCGTATTTTTTTCGTATTTATAGATCAAGCTAATAAAATAGGACAATAAGGCGCGCTGCTCCAAGTCTTTCTGATTTTCGGCCC
This sequence comes from Sphingobacterium sp. GVS05A, assembly GCF_019969845.1. Taxonomy (GTDB): domain Bacteria; phylum Bacteroidota; class Bacteroidia; order Sphingobacteriales; family Sphingobacteriaceae; genus Sphingobacterium. The sequence continues at coordinate 74,567 of NZ_JAHXYR010000009.1, read as the reverse complement.
AAAGCTTGAAAAACTGCTTTTTCGCATCTTCCCGACTGCCATTAAATAAGGTCTTTATCGCAACGGTCGTCCGATATTCCAATGAAGATTTCGGTAAAACCTGCAATAGTGAATCTCGATAGCGTTCACTTGCCTGATAATATTCCTGGCGGTTATTACTTTGTCCATAATGACTATAAAATGAGCTATAAGTATCATAATATTTGGCTAAAAGTTTAGTAGCAAGGCCCGCGGGACTAATTTGGTTCAACAGTTTTGATGCTTCAATATAACGTCCAATCGTCGAATAAACCCAGGCTAAGTCTAGTTGAATAACTGTATGAAGTGAGTCATTGTTGGCCGGAGCTAATTTTTGGCAAAGCGTGATATAGGTAAGTGCAGCATCGGAATCGAACTTTTTATAGTTCTCAAAAATTTCATAATTCTTCTCAAAAAAACGGATTTGATCAGCTTCAAGTGCTTTCGCCTCTTGTTTTAGTTTATCTAATTTGTCTTCCCGATTTTTAACATACATCTTCTGATTTTCCATTAGATATTCTAACCGTTGAAAAATCTTGGTACTATCCGAATAGTCCTGAGCAGTTAGTAAAAAACTTAAATGAAATAGAAAAATGAAAACAAAAATGCGCTGCAACATAATAAAGCCCGGTTCAACATAGTCAAAGCTAAACTACATAAAAATAACAATAAAAAAGAGGACATCTCACGACGGCCTCTTTCCTTGACCCTTTTTTGGGTCTAAGAATTAACAAATTAATTCTTTATCGCATGAAAAATAGTTTTCCTAATTAGCTGAACATTGGGTTTATTTCCACCCACCTCCCAAAGCTTTGTAAAGTAAAATCTGGTTTAAGGTATTTTCTTTCTCCAGTTCAACTTTTCCAATCTGGGCTTCCAAGGATTCTTTTTGAGCTGTAACCACATCCAGCGATGTCACACGTCCCGCAATAAAAAGTTCCTGTGCTGCTTCAATGGAAAGGTCCAAGGCTTTTACATGTTCGTCCACAAATGTTCTACGTCTACTGATTGCCTCTTGAGTCATAATGACATTAGAAACTTCGTTATAAGCATTCACAACAGATTTTTCATAGTCTAAAAACGCTATTCCATAATCGGCTTTTGCAACTTCATACTGTGTCTTCAATTGTCTTTGATTTAATATAGGCAGCGTGATACCACCAAATAAATTATAGGCAATAGATTTGTCCAGATTAAACAACTTGTTGAAACTGAAGCTCTGTAGGCCGACAAAAGGGCTAATCGCTACCGAAGGTAGAAAGGCCAATCGTGATGCTTCTTGATTGTTTGACGATGCCATCATCTTCAGGTAAGCTGTTTTAATATCTGGACGCTGATTGACCAGATCATCTGGTGTACCAAAAGTCATTGCATGATATAGATTTGTGTTTTCAATATATTCACTGCGCTTAATAGGCTGATAATATCGTCCTAGCAATCCGTTGATATGATGTTCCCACAGTGCAATCTCCTGACTTAATTTCTCCTGAGCAGATTTAGAATTTGCCAATAGTGCTTTAAACTGCTGAACAGACAGTTCCGTGGCATAACCGGCATCTTTTTTTACCTCAACGACTTCAAGGGCATTTGTATGCAGCTCAATATTACGGTTATACACCTTGATCTTTTGATCGAGGGCCATTAACTCATAATAGGCCGTTGCAATATTGGATACCAATTCTGTTTCTAACAGGCGTTTTCCTTCCTGTTCGGCCAAAAAACCAAAATAAGCAGCTTGCTTTTGACTTTTTAATTTACCCCATAGATCAATTTCCCACGATGAACGAAGTCCAATAAAATAATCTGGGATAAATGGTTCTGGAAGCTTTTCATCACTTTTCAAATTATCCGAAAAATTTGAATCATAGTTACCGATACCAGATTCTGTATAGTGGCCATACTTGCGTATCCCACCCTCAACAGCTGCTTCTACAGTCGGTCCTAATGCAGCCTTCCGCTGTTTAAAATAAGCTTGTGCAGACTCTAACCGTAAGATCGATTGACGAATATCAATATTATGCTGTAATGCGGAATCAATCAATGCAACTAAAAGTGGATCCTTAAAAATATCGCGCCAGGACCGGTTCCCTACATTTACGCTATCCATAGCAGTCCTTTCTGAAAATGCTGTCGGTACAGCAATTTTCTCAGGTTGTGCTGCCTTCTTGGGGACCGAACAGCTACCAAAAAGAATTAGTGCTGCAATCACTAACGAAGTCTGTTTTATAACCTGTTTTTTATTCTCCTTTTTTGAGAATAAGATAACCAGCCCCGGGATAACAATAACACCTAATATCGTCCCGATAAGCATCCCACCGACTGCGGCTGTACCAATACTCCGGTTCCCCAAAGCACCAGCGCCACTTGCCATCATTAATGGAATCAATCCAGCAATAAATGCGAAAGAAGTCATCAAAATAGGACGTAAACGCGCGACAGCCCCCTCAATTGAAGCAGTCACAATATCCATTCCCTGCTTATATTTCAAATTTGCGTATTCCACAATTAGGATCGCATTTTTACCCAAAAGACCGATCAACATGACCAATGCGACCTGAGCATAAATATTGTTTTCCAAGCCAAATATTTTCAGGAAAATAAAGGCTCCAAAAATTCCTGCAGGTAAACAAAGGAGAACTGGTAATGGTAATAAAAAGCTTTCGTACTGGGCACACAACAACAGGTAAACAAAGAGTAAACAAAGCGCAAAAATATACAGGGCCTGATTTCCTGAAATCTTCTGTTCGCGGGTCATCCCCGACCATTCGATACTGTAACCCTGCGGCAAAGATGAAGCAATCTTTTCAACTTCCTCGATCGCCTGTCCTGAACTAAACCCAGGGGAAGACTGACCTGTCACCATCGCTGAGCTAAACATATTATAACGGGTAATCTGCTCTGGACCGTAAATACGCTCCATGGAAATAAAAGCATTATAAGGTACCATCTCTCCGGTTTCATTCTTTACATATAGACGGAGTACATCCTCAGGCCGCTGGCGATACTCAGGTCCTGCCTGTACCATCACCTTATACATTTGCCCGTAACGGATGAAGTTTGTTGCATATAGACTCCCCATCAAGGTTTGTAGGGTATTCATTGCATTTTCTACAGATATACCTTTCTTTGCAGCCATATCATAGTCTACTTTCAGCATATACTGCGGAAAGTTAACATCAAAACTGGAACTGATATCCTGAATGACTTCACTTTTCTCCATATCCTCCATAAATTTCTGCAATACCTCCGCCGTCTTATTGAGATCTTCATTACCGCTACGGTCTAACAACCGTAATTCAAAGCCTGAAGAGTTACCAAATCCCGGAACTGTCGGTGGAGGGAAGAAATCAATCTGCCCATCTACAAAATCCTTTGTTTTCTCCCGCAATTCCTTGATCACATCATCGACCGTCTGATCTCTTTCCTTCCAGGGTTTAAGGTTAATCATCCCCATCCCATAAGATGCACCGGAGACCTCAGTAACGATACTATATCCCGATAAGGTTGAAACGGTTTCGACAATATCCAACTTACGTGCAACAGAATCAATCTTATCCAATACACGCTCGGTACGATCTACTGTTGCCCCCGGAGGTGTAGTTACCGAGACATAGATCATACCTTGATCTTCTGTTGGAATAAAGCCCGATGGCAATATGGCACTACTTCCCCAAGTAGCAACAAAGAATCCACCCAACAATAGTAGTGTGAGTCCACGCCTAGCACTTGTTTTCATCAATATTCCTTTATATCCGAAAGCGGTTCGGTCATAAATAGCATTGAATTGCTTGAAAAAACGATCCAACCAATTATTGGATGGTTTACGATCATGTGGTGATTTTAAGAAAAGTGCACACAATGCCGGTGTCAACGTTAGGGCATTTATACCCGAAATAACGATAGCCGCGGCTAAAGTCAGCGAAAATTGCCTATAAAATATGCCCACTGGCCCTGAAAGAAAGGCCACAGGAACGAAAACTGCCGACATCACCAATGTGATCGCTACTACAGCGCCCCCAACTTCTTTCATTGCTTCCAAGGTAGCTTCCATGGGTTGTAGATGTTCTTCCTCCATCTTGGCGTAAACTGCTTCCACAACCACAATCCCGTTGTCGACCACAATTCCGATTGCCAATACCAATGCAAATAGTGTTAACAAGTTGATTGAAAAGCCTAACATCTGCATGAAAAACAAGGCACCAATCAGACAGACTGGTACCGCCAGAATTGGGATAACAGTCGCTCTAAAATCCTGTAAAAAGATAAACACTACGATAAAAACCAATAGAAATGCTTCCAGTAGAGTCTTTATAACCGATGATATAGACGCATCCAAGAAACGTGATACATCATAGCCCATGGTATAGGTCATACCCGCCGGAAATGAAGTCTGCTTCAGTTCAGCCATACGATCTTTTACCCGCTGAATAACCTCCTGTGCATTTGATCCTGGTAGCTGTTTTAACATGATAGACGCAGATGGGCGTCCGTCTGTTTTGGAGACCATTTCATAATCCAGGGAACCAAATTCAACGTCTGCTACATCCTTGATACGAATAATCGAACCATTGGAATTTGCACGGATAGGCACATTGGCATATTCATCAATCTCTGTGAATTTTCCTGGATAACGCAAGACGTACTGTTGCATATTGCGCATTTTGTCTGAGCTAATCCCAGTTTGCCCAGGCGCAGCTTCAATATTCTGTTTGCGCAAAGCCGCTACCACATCTTCGGCAGAGATATTATATGCCGCCATACGATCGGGTTTTACCCATACACGCATCGCATAATCACGCATACCCATAATCTGAGCGAGTCCTACCCCTTCAATACGTTTCAGCTCTTTAAGGATATTGATATCGGCGAAATTATAGATGAAACGTTCATCTGCAGTTTCATCCTCAGTAAAGACATTCAGGTACATCAACATGGAGTTGACTTCCTTCTCTGTCGTTACCCCAGCTTTAATAACCTCCTCAGGCAATTCATCCAGTACAGTCGTCACCCTGTTCTGAACATTGACCGCAGCAATATCCGGGTCCGTTCCTACTTCAAAGAAAATCTGTATCACCGTACTTCCGTTATTAGTAGATACGGAGTTCATATAGGTCATCCCTGCAACACCATTGATCGCCTTTTCCAATGGAATAGCGACGGCATTGGTACTTACTTCGGCATTCGCTCCTGTATAATTGGCGTTTACAACCACCGACGGCGGTACAATGTCTGGGAATTGCGTAATCGGCAACGTAAATAATGCCAGTAAGCCCAAGAGTGTAATAAAAACCGATATTACAAGCGATAATATGGGCCTTTTTATAAATGTTTCAAACATAATTTATCCTCCGCTACAGCTTCCTCAATTTTGGATTAATTTTCATTCCATTACGCAAATTTTGCACGCCTTCATAAACCACTTTAACATTGGGATCGAGGCCTCCCTCAACAATGTAATAATGGCCAACACGAGGACCAGCAACAAAAGGTGTCATCTTGACCGTACTATCGGCCTGCATGGTATAAACATAAGTCTTGTCCTGTATCTCGAATACTGATTTTTGATGTACAAATGCATGTTCTCCAGTTTCCATCGGCACAGCAATCTTACCAGTAGCACCGTGCTTCAGGATATGTTCTTTATTTGGAAATTGCACCCGAAGGGCAATAGACCCCGTGTTTGCCTCAAATTCACTTTCGACAATATGCGCGACCCCTTCATGCGGGTATAAGGCCCCATTCGCCAAAATTAATTTCACCGTTTTACGAGTTTCCTTACCATTCATTTTATCTTGCATCATCGTCAGGTATTCCCGTTCTGAAATATCAAAATAAACATTGACCTGGCTTAGATCAGAAATCGTCGTGATGAGGCTTCCCTCTGTCAGTAGCGAACCTTCCTTCAATAGGATCCGGTCTATTCGACCATCAAATGGTGCCTGGATAACCGTATAATCCAATCTCGTTTGGGCTTGATTAACTAAAGCACGGGCTTCTTCAATTTTAGAATTAGCGGCCTTCAACTGAATTTTCAATAGATTATATTCCGAAGGACTCACAATATTTTTATCCACCAACTTTTGGGTTCTTTCCATCTCAAGCTTGATTTTTTGAGCTTCAGCAATGGAATTATCATATTGTGCTTTTGCTTTGGCAACCTCCGAGCGATACTCTTCGTTATTGTATCTGAATAAAATCTGGCCTTTTTTTACCCAAGCACCCTCGTCCACATAGATTTTATCTAGAAACCCATTTAATTTGGATCGAATCTCAACATTTTTCAAGGCCTGAATATCTGCAATATATTCCTGATAGACAGTCGTATCCATTACAACAAGCGGCGTAATTGGTATATTCTTAATTTCTTCCTTTTGCTCGGCATTAGCATTGGAGGAGCTGCAAGAAGCCAGCATCCCTACCACACCCAATAATAGGCACAGTGCAAATAATTTCTTCATAAAAACGATAAAAATAAAATGTAAAACTAGATGGGAGCTACAATAATATTGTGTAGGAATGCACCAGAGCTACTGCTCCTGGATACCAGAAAAAATAAAAAACACTATTATTTTATAGACTCCAATAGAAAAGTATAGGAGAATCCTTAGAAAGGCCGGAATCTATATAAAAATTGATAATATCCTGGTCGACAAAGAGTTTTTGACCGATAAAATGGATGTATTTTGTCCTTGGAAAAGCACAATGCAGTAAATACAATTCCAAAAACAAATATGAAAATGGACAGTACCTGACTATTGACAGAAAATATACGGTAGTCATCCTGCAATAGAACTTTCTCTTCTTGTGAAGAATGAATAGGTTCTAAATCCAATACATCATCCAAAAAATACTCCACTATCGTCTCTCCCGCATGCAAAACTTGCCCCGTCGTCGATGAGAATGACTCATACGTCAAGAGATTGAGATACGCAAAGAGTGTTAAAAGATGGAATAATTTACCTAACATATCGAATTTTCGAACCACAAAGGTATGACTTTAAATAGCCAAGATTATTTTATTCGTGTAAAAAAAACATGACAGCAAATAGATTGGTCATCATGGTTTTTATATATTACACTTTTCTTGGACGAGCCGTACCCGTTATTTGTTTTTTACTACAAAATTTTATTTGCTTCCTTACCTTTCGTACTAAAACTTTTCGTTACTGAAAGAATATGGAGCATCGTCCTTCTTGGTTCCTCTATTTTTATTCGGTTCTGTACTCATTTTGAATTCCAGATCTGCTCCTTTTAGGAGATCCGAATAGCGAATATAGTTTTTCTCATAAGCTTTTCCATTCCAGGAAAGCTGGTTTACATAAACCTGATCGCCCCGCTCTTGTTTCGCATGAATACGGACCTCTTTCCCACTTTCGAGTTTTAAGGTAACCTTATCAAACTGAGGTGAACCAATAACATATTCCCCTGATCCGGGCGAAACAGGATAAAATCCCAATGATGAAAACACATACCAAGCAGAAGTCTGCCCATTATCTTCATCACCACAGTAACCATCTGGTGTCGGAAGATACAGTTTATCCATGATCTTACGGACCCAATATTGTGCCTTCCATGGTTCTGCGGCATAGTTATAAAGGTAAGGCATATGTTGGATCGGTTGATTACCATGTGCATATTGCCCCATATTCATCACCTGCATTTCACGCATCTCGTGGATCATGCTACGACTTTTCATACCTTCATAACTTGGGATAACAAAGACAGTATCCAACATGGAAACGAAAGATTTATTTCCGCCCATCAAATCTATTAGTCCCTGTGGATCATGAAATACACAAAAACTCCAATGCCACGCATTACCCTCAGTATATTCACGGGACCAAGCACTTGGGTCAAAATTCCCTACGAAAGAACCATCAGCTTTTTTACCACGCATCAACTTTGTCGTTGGGTCAAAAAGATTTTTGTAATTCATCGCCCGTTGTGCGTAAATAGCTGTTTCAGATTTTGGTTTACCTAAGGTCTTTCCAAATTCATAAATACACCAATCGTTATAAGCATATTCCAAGGAGCGAGCCACGTTCTGGTCAACTTTTACATCTGCTGGAATATAACCTAGTTTATTATAGTACTCATGGCCAAAACGTCCAGTAGAAGAATGTTTAGGATACGCATTATTTGCCCCATGTTTCAGGGCCTCCCAAAGGATCTCTTTATCATAACCTGTTCGATTAGTGACCAAAGCGTCCGCTACTACCGATGCAGAATTATTACCGATCATAGACGCACGATGTCCTGGTGAAGACCATTCTGGCAAATATCCACTTTCCTTGTAAGCATTCACTAAGCCCTCCTGCATGCGATCATTCATAGATGGATAGAGCAAGTTCAAAAGTGGAAATAAACTTCTAAATGTATCCCAAAAACCTGTATCTGTGAACATTTCGCCAGGTAAGACCTGGCCGTTATAAGGGCTATAATGAATTCGTCTTCCTGAACCATCAATTTCGGAGAAATCTCGTGGAAATAATGTTGAACGGTAGAGACAGGAATAAAATGTACGCAAACGATCCACGTTTTTATCCTCTACCTGAACACGCCCCAGTACCTCATTCCATTGTTGTTTACCTTCATCTGCAACCTGCTCAAATGTTTTAGACTTCACTTCATTAAGATTAAGCTCCGCTTGTTCAAAACTAATAAAGGAGGAAGCAACCTTTGCCATCACCTTCTCTCCTCTTTGTAAAGAAGGGAAGCCAATAATCGCTCCAGCATGATCATCCTGAATTTCCAATTCATTATCCTTGATATTGCCATTCCTTACTCCGGCTTTATACGAAAAAGGTCGATCAAAAGTTATGATAAAATAATTCTTAAAATTATCTGGAACACCACCACTATTTTTGGTCGAATAGCCGATAATTTTATTTTCTTGAGGAATAACCTTGATATATGATCCCTTATCAAAGGCATCAATAACGACATAAGCCTGTTCTGTTTTGGGAAATGTAAATTGAAATACCGCAGCTCGTTGGGAAGGCGTAAGCTCAGTAGTGACATCATGATCTGCCAGGTAAACACTATAATAATAAGGTTTCACAACCTCGGCTTTATGGGAAAACCAGCTTGCCCGTTTTTCTTGATCAAACTGCGGTTTGCCCGTCATGGGCATCAATGAAAACTGTCCATAATCGTTATTCCAAGGACTTGGTTGATGCGTTTGCTTAAATCCTTTGATCTTATCCGCAGTATAGGTATATACCCAACCATCACCCATATTACCTGTCTGCGGTGTCCAGAAGTTCATTCCCCAAGGACGCGCGATGGCAGGATAGGTATTCCCATTCGACAGCTCGTATTTAGATTCTGTACCGATCAAGGGATTTACATAGTCTACGGGAGAAGATTGTTGCGCTAAACTTACATGAGACGCAAAAAGAAAAAGGACTCCGCCTGTTATTTTTTTAATGTTAAACATAATTCTTGTTTTGGTTGAAGCCGTCCTAAAATTCATCAAAAAGCTAAAACGTATTAGTAAATATAAATAAGAAATTTAAATATAGAGGATAACAAGTCTATTTTCACAAGATGGTTACAAAAAATCCCCTATTCAAGTGGTTACTTGAATAGGGGATTGTATCTTTTAAAACACGACCAAACGAAATTTTATCCGTTCTATCGGATATCGTTTGGCATCTGTTTTAATTTTATCATTCGTATAGTCAAATATTTTATTTACGCGGTTTACTACTCATTGTATAGATCAATTCGCCACCATTCGTTAGGCTACTATACGATAGTTTCAAATTATCCAAGAGTTTACCATTCAAAGTCACCGATTTAACATATACATTCTTCTCAGATTGGTTACGCACAGTAATGGCAATACTTTTCCCGTTTTCTAGATTGATCTTTGCAGATTTCACCAATGGGCTTCCAATCCAATAGGTATCTTCGCCCGGTGCTACAGGATAAAATCCAAGTGCTGTAAACAGATACCAAGCAGACATCTGTCCGCAGTCATCATTTCCACCCAACCCAGCATGTCCATTATGATATTGATTTCGAATAATCTGACGTAGACGTGCCTGCGCTTTCCAAGGGCTTTGGGTCATGTTATACAAATAAGCGACATGATGTGAAGGCTCGTTTCCATGTACATAATTCCCAATAATTCCATCCCGGGTGATATCCTCGGTATGCTCAAAATATCTATCGGGAAGTTCCATTGTAAATAAAGAATCCAGATAGGTCTCCAGTTTCTTTTGCCCCCCCATAAGCTCCATCATCTCCCGAGGTTGATGTGGGACATACAAGCTATAATTCCAGGAATTCCCTTCGATAAAGCCTTGTCCATGGGTATCTAATACATCAAATTTCTCCTTAAACTTTCCTTGAGAATTCTTTGGTCGCATAAAACCAATCGCCGGATCATATAGCGATTTCCAACTCTCAGCACGTTTCGAAAAAGCACGGTAGATATCTTCTTTACCCAGCTTCTTTGCCAATTGAGCAATACACCAATCATCGTAAGCATATTCCAGTGTATTGGAAACTGAAGTACCAGATACATCATCCGGAACATAGCCTTTATCCATATAGGCTCCTATTCCTTCATAATTACGTGTATTTGCAGTTTGCACACAAGCCTGTAATGCCGCTTCGGGATCACCTTTATACACGCCTTTCAATATGGCATCAACAATGACAGATACGGAGTGATAACCACTCATACACCAATTGTCATTGGCATAATGCGACCAGATCGGCAACATTTTCAATACGCTCTGATCGTAATGCGCCATCATCGACGCTACGATATCTGCATTGCGAGAAGGGGTAATCAGATTCAGAAGTGGGTGGAATGCTCTAAACGTATCCCAAAGCGAAAACGAAGTATAATTCGTAAAACCCTTAGCCTGATGAATCTCCTGATCCAATCCTTTATATTCACCATTTTGATCCATATAAACGGTTGGCATCAGACTTGCATGATACATGGCAGTGTAGAAATTGACTAAATCCTCCTTGTTCAACATATCCACTTCAATCTTGTGAAGTTCCTTTTCCCATGCCGTTTGTCCCGAATGCACATAGCCCTCAAAATTCCAGTTCGGAGCTTCAACTTCCATATTATTGAGTGCATTCTTCATACTTACTGGGCTGAGCGCAACTTTCATCAGAATAGATTCGTCGGCTTTCGTATCGAAGTCCAAATGTAGCTTGATGTTGTGAGCGGCTAGATCGGGAAAATTATGCTGTTGATCAAACTTACGCCAAAAACCGTTATACACTGATTTTCCATCTTCATATTTAGCGCCATAGTTTTTGAAAGGTTTGGATGTCTTTATTGCAAAATAAACGGTACGCGTCCGGGACCATCCATTCGTTTGGCGATACCCTACCAAGGTTGAGTCATTCAATACCTTGACAACTGTCCAAACATTTTTACCGTCATAATTATAAATTCCAGCAGTTAAATCCACCACAAGATGTGAAGCATCTGATTTCGGGAAGGTATAACGATGGATCCCTACGCGTGTTGTTGTTGTTAATTCTGCCTTAATCTGATGTTTATCAAGCAAAACACTATAGTAGTTGGGCTCGGCACGTTCATTTGCATGCGAATAAGGAGATCTATACCCCTCCTGAGGTTTATCTGCAGTTCCTGGATTGAGCTGCACCTTCCCTTGGGTTGGCATAACTAATATATCCCCAAGATCAGAGTGGCCAGTACCACTAAAGTGTGTATGGCTAAAGCCAACAATCGTTGGATCACCATATTGGTATCCAGCACAGTATTTATACACATCACCATTGTACTGTCCATTTACAGCATAGGATAAGGTATCCGTATCTGGACTTAGCTGCACCGCCCCGAAAGGAACGGTCGCCCCAGGGAAAGTATGTCCCATTCGAGCGGTTCCGATCAGTGGTTTGACATACTGAATCAATTTGGTTTCCTGCGCTCTTAATAAATAAGGGGCACATAGCAAACCGAAACAAACTAAACTTCTTATGTTCATCGCTTAAGGATTAGATCTTTGGATTTTGACTATAAGCACTCCACAACTCGTCAATCGTCTTTCCGGTCTGCGCTTTCCAGAAATCATCTGTATACGTTTTACTCCGCATTGCTCCATCCAATTTTTTAACAAAATCCTTTTTCACATTTTTGTTAATCCAATAGAGGAATCGTGCTGTAGTACGGTAAGAATCTGTGTACTTTTGTTTCGCTGTATACTCAGGTAATTTCCAATTTGCTCCAGCATTATCTATTCCGTCATCAAAACGAACAAAATCCGCTACCCCTTCGGTTACCCACCAAGGTCCGGCCCCATCAGGATAAGCCTGAACAATGTGCATCACTTCATGCGTAACAACATCGATATCACCCGGATTTTTAGCAAACCACTCCGGACTATATCGTACAATACCTCCAGCTGTTGCGGCCACACCCTTATAATCTGGATCAATAACAAAAGACACCTTCTTTATGGTCTTGTTATTATATTTTTTTGCCAGCTTGGGATAATTAGTAAAATAGGTTGCTACCAATCTTTCCTTTAATGCAGGACTAAAATCTTTGTCTTTATTGATCCAGATCAAGGTGTATCCTCCTTTAGTGATACTGTCGACATCTACAGCCACCTTTCGATCATTTTGCGTATGCTGCCAATTATCTTGTGCCGAAAGCGAACAAGAGTACATTAAAGCTGCAACAGCAAGCGTTCTTTTCAAATATTTAAAGTTCATAATTAGGTTATTGTTATTTTCTTATTTTTTCTTTTTTGTTTTTTTTGAATTCACACCCGTCTTCAATTCACTTGTCATCGAATATGGAGCTGCACCAAAGGTTGTTCCCCTATTATAGTTTGGTTTGGCTGTCATATCAAAATTAAGATTCCCACCTTCATGGAGTGCCTTATGACTTAACCAGTTTTTACCATAATTTGTTCCATTCAACTGCAGCGCATTGACATAAACATTTTCATTCGAATTCTTAGGTGCATCTATTGTCAATGTCTTACCATTTTCGAAAGTTAATGTAGCTTTTTTAAATAAAGGAGCCCCGAGCACATATTCGTCTGTCGCTGGACAAACCGGATAAAAACCTAAAGCAGAAAATACGTACCAGGCCGATGTTTGACCATTATCTTCATCACCACAATAACCGTCAGGAGTAGGCTTATACATTCTGTTCATAACCTGACGCACCCAATACTGCGTTTTCCATGGTTGGCCAGCATAATTATACAGGTATGGCATATGCTGAATCGGCTGGTTGCCGTGCGCATATTGCCCCATATTAGCAACCTGCATCTCCCGAATTTCATGGATAATACCACCATAATAGCTATCATCATAATTTGGAGCCTGAACAAATACAGAATCCAACATATTGACAAAAGTTTTCTCTCCACCCATTAAATCAATCAGTCCCTGCACATCATGGAAGACACTCCAGGAGTAATGCCAGCTATTACCTTCAGTGAATGCATCCCCCCATTTCAATGGATTGAAAGGAGCTTGGAATTTACCATCTTTATTTTTACCACGCATTAAATTGGTGGAAGGATCAAATAAGTTCTTATAATTTTGAGCACGTTTAGCATAGAGATCAATTTCAGCCTTAGGACGGTTCAATGCTTTTGCCAATTGGTATATTGTAAAGTCATCATAAGCATATTCCAATGTCCGGGCAGCATTTTCATTGATTTTAACATCATAAGGAACGTAGCCTAGACTATTGTAATATTCAACACCTTTGCGTCCTACAGCTGTCATTGGCCCTTCATTGTTTGCACCATGTTGCAAGGCCTCATATAGTTTGTTGATATCATAACCACGCAAGCCTTTCATATAGGCATCCGATACTACCGAAGCAGAGTTGTTACCAACCATGATATCAGCATATCCAGGGCTACTCCATTCAGGGAGAAATCCACCCTCCAGATAAGCATTAAGCAATCCCTCCTGCATTTCTTTATTGATAGAAGGATACATAAAGTTTAGGAAAGGATACAAGGCTCTAAAGGTATCCCAAAAACCTGTACCGCCAAACAAATATCCTGGTAGCGTTTTACCATTATATGGGCTGTAATGGACGGCCTTTCCTTGCGCATCGATTTCATATAGTTTATTCGGAAAAAACAATGTGCGGTACATTGTAGAATAAAATGTGCGCAATTGATCAATATCATCACCTTCTACCTTAATTTTACCTAAGGTCGTATTCCATATCTGGCGTCCATCTTCTTTAATTTGGTCAAATGACTTATTACCAAGCTCATTTAAGTTTAACATAGCTTGGTCAGCACTGATAAAAGAGGACGCAACCTTTACCTGAACAGGTTTTGATTTATCCTTAACTTTGAAACCAACGATAGCGCCTGTATGGTCACCTTTGATTTTCAGCTGGCCATCTTTCTTTTCTTTTCCCTCCCAAGTAGCAACACTAGCAAAAGGTTGATCGAAAACAAGGACAAAATAGTTCTTAAAATTTTCTGGCAATGGGCCGCGCGCATATTTCGACGAGTAGCCAATGATCATATTTTCTTCGGGGATTATCTGAACTTCTGACCCTTTTTCATAAGCGTCCAAAACGATATAAGCATCATCCGTCTTATTGAAAGAGATACGAAACATCGCGGCACGTTCAGTCGGTGTCATCTCTGCTGTCACATCGTGATCAGCCAAGTACACTGAGTAATAATATGGTTTTACAATTTCCGCTTTATGTGAAAACCAGCTTGCACGTTCATCCTGATCAAAAACAGGCTTTCCAGTAACAGGCATAATAGAGAAAACACCGTAATCATTCATCCAAGGAGAAGGCTGATGTGTCTGCTTCAAACCACGGATTTTATCAGCTGTATATTGATACTGCCATCCATCGCCATTTTTCCCGGTCTGTGGTGTCCACATATTCATCCCCCATGGTCTTGCTATGGAAGGATAAGTATTCCCGTTGGATAGTTCAAATTTGGATTCTGTACCCATCAAAGGATTCACCAAATCGACAGCCTCCATTTGCTGTCCTCTAAACTTCTGAGCCAAAACCGGTTTTGCGCAAAACAAACCCAAGGACAGTAATGACCCTAGAAAAACACTGAATGATTTCTTCATTATTTAGGATATATATAAATATTTCTACTAAAACGTATTAGTAAAGATATAAAAAAGAATATTAAATCAAAAAAACTCGAAGCTTTCGCATATTAGGTCTTATGATTTTTACAATAAGGCTTTACTTTCTCTAAGACAAACTTCGGATTTACCCTACTTCAGGCTTTGATACTATCTTTTGATCAAATTTGTCGAAATCACATATTCCTTCGGACTGGTAATTCCACGATCTATTTCCTTCAACAATACCTTCACACAAGTCTTTGCCAATGGCTCCAATGGTTGTTGGATGCAGGAGATCTTAGGATTTAATATATCGAACAATTCATGATCGTCAAAAGAAAATAACGGAAAATTAAAATGTTCCCCTCCTTCAGTCCGAAGCGATTTCAAACCGAGGATGCAGAGATAATTGGTCGTAAAAAATAAACCATCTAAGTCCATATTTTTAGACACCCAGCTCCGCACAGCAGCTATACCCTTTTGTCGTAAACGACGATATGGTAATTGCAGTATCCTCGCCTTCATACCTGTTTCCTCACAAAACTTTAGATAAGCCTCTTTACGAGCGAGCATCTGGGGCTGATCCGAATCGATTGTAATCAATCCAAAATTTTCACATCCAATAGACTGTAAGTATGAACAGGCCTTCCGGCTGCTATCACCATTGTCAATATGAACATAATGTGTCGCTACTTCTGGTGAATTTCGATCAAAAACGACCAAAGGAACTTTATTTTCCAAGATTTTTCGTTGATGTTCGTCCAAATTTACAGTAGGTGCTAACAGTATACCTTCAACTTTCTTTTCGAGCATAAAATCAATAATGTCCTGCGCATTTTGAGGATCTCCCAAAGTACTACTGTAGAGTACATGGTAATTTTTCTTACGCAAAAGCTCTTCGACATATAGCGCAAAAGGACCGAAAAAGGAATCGCCAATATTTTCGACAATCAACCCAATTGTATTCGAACGTCCCGTAGCCAAGCTCTTCGCCAAAGAATTGGGCTTATAGCCAACTTTTGCTACATAATCCAACACGCGCCTCTCAAGGTCTTTACTGATACGCGCCTGTTGGGCTTTATGATTGATCACCAATGAAACAGTAGATTTAGAGACATTCAGTTCCTGTGCAATTTCTTTAATAGATTTGGCCATAAGAGCATTTCATAAAATTAAGTGAAATTAGAAAATAAAATGAAAAGTACCCTCCTTCCATGATCAATGAATTCTTAAACAATCGTATGCATAAAATTATCTGAACATGTTTTTGACACACCCGTTTATATTACCGTGCTTATTTCAACAATTGAAACTCTTTATGCTGGTGACATTTCGTTATTCCTAACTTTCTGTATAATATCAAACAACTTACTTGTGACAACTCGACGTTCTTGGTTACAATAGCCATGTTTACTAGCTCCTTATCTCACCAACACAATAACATCTGAGGTCAGCTAAAGCATCTTCACCATGATACTATAACACTACATATTCAATACTTCACGCATACTGGAGCCCTATTTTGTCAACGAAGTATCATTTACCGATCTATATCAAAAAACCCTAATTTTTGTCGAATATTAATAAATATTCAAAAGTAAACACAAAAATCTAAGCTACTTTACCATTTTTTAATGAAAATGTTAATTTTTTTTTAAATTTACTCGCTACTAGCTCCTTATGAAAGACACCAAATCATACCAATACCAAGAACTTCTCCCCCTTATACAACAAGGGGATCAGCGAGCTTTTTCGGCATTATATGATTTATTTGCCCCCGATCTTACTTCTTTTATAGCAAAAAAAATCAGCAGCCGTGAAATCGCTGAGGATATCCTACATGACCTTTTTATTTCAGTATGGAAAAATAGGGCTTTCATTGCAGAAATAGAGTCTCTTCCGGCTTATCTATTTAGTTCTTGCCGCTATTTGGTGCTTGCCCATTACCGCAAAGAGATGAAAATACAGATTACTCAGGGCATTGAACATCTTGAGTTTGAAGACCAATCCATACCAATCGAGGATCGACTTTATTACCGTTACATCATCGACATTGTTGCCAAAGAAGTAGAAAATCTTCCTCAAAAATGTCAAGAAGTATTCAAGTTGAGCCGCGAATATTATATGAGTAACAAAGAGATTGCTATAAAATTAGGAATCAGTGAATCCACTGTAGAAAAACATATCAACAAGGCTATTCGCCATTTACGCACCGCAACAGGTAATCTATTTCACTTTATCTTATTCTTTTAGTTATCCGCAATCTTCTATTAATGAAAAAAAATATTTTTTTTCATTTTGAGTGGAGGCTCCTTCCTTTTTACATCACTTGTATTATAACCAACCAGTATAACGTTGCGATTTATGAAGCAAGTGAAAGAATTATATAGGCTGATAAGCATTTTTCTGAGCCGATCCGAAAATATTGAGGAACGTAAACAACTTTTTAAGTGGTTTGATCAGCAATCGGCTGGTCAAATACCAGCAGAACAGTTTTCTACCATCCAGAAGAATGTGAAAAATCGCTTGTTAGCAGAAATTGCCGTAATAGAAAAAAAATCCAATAATATAAAGTACATAAGGACTATCAGTACAGCAGCAGCCGTATTGATAATCGCTTTTTTCACCTATAGATACTGGCCTGCAACTGAGCACATTGCTTCCAACAAACTACTCGCGTCGATTCCTCCAGGAAGCGAGAAGGCTATTATCATCCTAGCAGATGGCAAACAGATCAATCTCGATGAGTTATCGCTAAATCAGAGAATCCAAGTCGGAGAGACAATTCTAACAAAAGATGCTCAGGGGAAAATCAGTTATCGAAATGCCACTACCGGAAAAATTATTCCGCAACAAAACACATTAAAAACTCCTAAAGGAGCAACCTATGAACTCGTTTTAGCAGATGGCACATTGGTTAGTCTCAACGCTGACTCGAAGCTAACTTATCCTTCTTCATTTGAATCGGGAGACCGTATTGTCGAGTTGGAAGGTGAAGCTTATTTTCGGGTAACAAAAACAAAAGACCGCAAAGGTTTCATTGTTAAGACAAAAAACCAACAAACGAAGGTCCTCGGCACAAAATTTAATATCAATGCCTATTCAGATGAAGAAGGTGTCCGTACCAGTCTAGAAGAAGGTTCAGTGATTGTTTCCAAACAGCGCAGTGCCGTTAAGTTAAGGCCCAACGAGCAGGCATTTTCCGAGAACGGAAAACTCCGTTCGAAGACCATCAATATAGACCAAGTACTTAGTTGGAAAAGCGGTCAATTCTGTTTTGATGGGACAAATACATCTGAAGTATTTAAAGCAATCGCAAGGTGGTATGATATAGATGTCACGTATAATGGAACGAGCAATGCCAGTCAATATCGTGGGAAAATTCCCCGGAATTTAAGTTTAGATAAGCTTATTCAGCTTCTGAATTATGCAAATATCCAAACAAAAGCTGTTATATGGAAGAATAATAGAATCAACTTAATCATCACATAACCAAAATTATTACTGAAATGAAAAGCGAAAAACTACCACCCTAATTCCTGGCTATTGATATCAATAAAGACGGATCCTGTTGGCGCAGAACCCGTCCAACTTATTGGTATTAAAGTATCGTCTAACTTCTAAATTATTAACACGTTAAAACCAAACGAATTTAATGAAATTTACCTTAACTCCGTTCATTAAGAAGGAGAAAGATTTTCATTCGACCAATTTGGACGCTAACCTAGCATCCTATATATGGCGAATTTATGAAAAACAAAAGCCTCTTTGTGCGCGCCCATTATCTAGATCTCTCATGAGGATCAACTTAATCACCCTACTACTAGGCCTAGGTCTGTCTCAAGTAGATGCAAACACCTATGCCCAACAGATTAGCTTAAAAAAGCAAAAATCGAGTCTGGAATCGATCTTAAAAAACCTCGAAAAACAGAGCGGTTATTCATTTTTTTACAAGAAAAATGAGATCAACCAGATCATCGACTTAACTGCTGAAATCAAGGACACCCCCTTTAAACAAGCGTTAAATGTTATTCTTAACAAAGCAAATCTGTCTTATGACTTTTTTGATAAAACAGTAGTTGTTAAAAAAAATACAGAAAGGCAACGACAAATAACTAGAATAACATTAGTTCCAGAACGAGTCGTCCTAACCACGCAACAACAATATGTAAAAGGAAGAGTAATTGATGACGAAGGGAGACCGGTCTCGGGAGCATCAATTCGCCTTAAAGAAGATGCACGAAAAGGCGTTATGAGTCTCCCTGACGGAAGCTTTGCATTGCCCATATCTTCACTAAACGAAATTCTGGTTATAACTTCCTTGGGCTACGAAAGACAGGAAATTAAAGCGAGCTTAAATCCAGATAAGATGGTTATTCGCTTAAAAAAACAAGAAAACGCTCTTGAAGAAGCAGTTGTTTCTACAGGTATTTTTAAGAAGGAAGATAAAAGCTTTACTGGGGCATCGCGTACGATCACGACAAAAGAACTGCGGCAATATGGCGCCAGAAACCTCGTAACCTCTTTACGCAATATCGATCCATCATTCAATATCATTGAGAATAACCTTTTCGGTAATGACCCCAATCGGCTTCCAGAAATTCAGATGCGTGGTAATTCCAGTATCCCAAATGTGAATGAAATTCAAAGCGAATCCGCAAGCCAACTCAACACACCGCTCATTGTTTTAGATGGTTTTCAAACCTCTCTCCAGGCACTGATTGATATTAATGAGAATGATGTCGCTTCAATTACCCTCTTAAAAGATGCTGCAGCGACTGCACTTTACGGTTCACGGGGTGCTAATGGTGTCATTGTCATTACAACAAAACTTCCACGGCCGGGCAAATTAAGATTAAGTTTTGGTACTGAGCTAAAAGTGGAAAACGCTGACTTATCTGCTTACCACCTTCTTAACGCAAAAGACAAACTTGAACTAGAACGTATTACCGGACTTTATAACTCACCCAATGCAAGTGCGGATATACCCAATAAACGTTACTATAATTTTCTGCTAGATGAAGTTAATAGCGGGGTAGAAACGGATTGGATGGCCATCCCATTACGTACTTCTTACGCTTTGAGAAGTAATTTAAGATTAGAAGGAGGAGATAACCAGTTCCGATATTCTGCCGGTATTCAAAATAATAACACGGCAGGTGTGATGAAGGGTTCTTCCAGAAATACGTTAAATGGATCCATCACCTTATCCTACACCTATAAAAATTTAATATTTAGAAATTACTTAAATATCAATAACATTAAAAATCAGCAGTCACCATATGGATCATTCAGTGATTATTTTGAACTGAATCCGTATTGGCGGCCGTACGATAAAGACGGAAATGTCAATAAAGTCTTGGGTGACCCCGGTACGACAGACTATTCAAATATATGGACTACCCTCCCAACGAACCCATTATATAATGCTACTCTAAAAACATTTGACAAAGGAGAACAAACAGATATAACCAATCAGACTGCTGTCGAATGGTCGATTCAAGAAGGATTAAGATTAATTGGTAAATTCAGCTTTACGAAATCGGATAAACAGTCCGATGCGTTTAAACCGGCAGAACATACTGACTTTGCCAATTATACTGGAGTTGATGTCTTTAGAAAAGGAGCTTATTGGATTGGTCTCAATCGTGGAATGAAATACGAGGGAGCTTTAAATCTATCCTACAGCAAAAAAATAAAAGAAAAACATCAGGTTTTTGTCGGAACAGAGGCGAATATTTTTCAGGATAACACATCGCAACTAACAAACGCCGCAGAAGGTTTTCCAAACAGTGATCTTGATTTTCCATCGATGGCACTGCAATATATGAAAGATGGAAAACCTTCAGGAAACGAATACTACTATCGCACAGTAGGTTTCGTTGGAAATGCCAATTATAACTTTGATAACCGTTATTTTATTGACGGCACATTCCGAATGGATGGCTCATCACAATTTGGCGCCAACAAGCGTTTTGCGCCTTTTTGGTCAGCAGGTCTCGGTTGGAATTTGCACGAAGAAAAGTTCTTTAAAAAGAATGAAGTCGTCAATCGACTTAAATTGCGTGGATCTGTAGGGACATCCGGATCTACTAAGTTTAATACCTATCAGGCATTGACGACCTATAGCTACTACACTTCAGATAGGTACTATAATTGGCTGGGAGCTTATGTCTTGGGCCTCGGCAATCCGGATCTAAAATGGCAGCAGGTGCTTAAATACAATATCGGAACCGATATCGACCTTTTCGACCGTTATTTAACTTTACAGGCCAACTATTATATTGAAAACACCAATGACCTCGTTTCGTCCGTTAATACCCCCGCATCAAGTGGTGTAGGCTATTATACAGCCAACATCGGAAAATTACGAAATAAAGGATTCGAGTTATATGCGACAGTCTATCTGATAAAAAAGCCAACCGGTTTAACCTGGTCGGTATCTGGTTCAATATTGCATAACAAAAATAAAGTACTTGAAACTTCACAAGCATTAAAAGACGCACAGAAAACACTTCAGGGGGATCTCTATAATGCCAACAAAATGTATATCGAGGGATATTCTAGCAACGCTATTTGGGTCGTCCCATCCCTGGGAATAGACCCGAGCACAGGTAAAGAGCTTTATCTCGCTGCTGATGGCACACCAACCTACACCTGGGCCTCAAAAGATGTTACTGCTGTCGGAAACACGGACCCTAAAGTTTGGGGTAATTTCAATACGATGTTACGCTACAAAGGATTCACCTTTACCGCCTCATTGGGATACCGTTTTGGAGGTCAAACTTATAATAGAACGTTGGCTGAAAGAGTCGAAACTAGCAGTTACAAATATAATGTCGACGAACGCGTCTATACTGGTCGATGGCAAAATCCTGGCGACTATGCCCCATTCAAAGGATTATTAAACACAAATCCAACCTATAAAACGTCCCGATTTGTCCAAGATGAAAACACCATTTATGCAAGAAGTTTCAATTTCCAATATGATTTTCGCTACATGAACTGGGTAAAGAAAATCGGCTTCGAAAACGTCAATATAGGGCTGGATGTATCTGATCCATTTATCATTTCTAGTATCCGCCAAGAACGAGGAACAAATTATCCATTTTCGAGGCAGGTAACGTTTAGTCTTAACGCAACATTTTAACAAAATGAAAAAACATATCATATTAGCGAGTTTAATAAGTTCTCTATTTTTAGGTTCATGCAATAAATTTTTGGATGTCCTACCTCGAACCCAAATACCGGCGGATAAGTTATTCGATTCCGAACAGGGTTTTAAAGATGCATTAACGGGTGTTTACATTTCTGCGAAAAGTAACACAGCCTATGGGAAGGCCTTAACTTTCGGGACCATAGAAAGTTTAATCTCAAGCTGGGATGTAACCACAAACACCTTGGAACAACAGCTCGGACTTTTCAATTATTCCGACAATCGCGTAATTGATCAATTCAATGCCATATTTGCAAAGCAATATGCAACAATCGCGGCAATAAACTCTATTCTGCAGAATCTAGAATCCAATAAATCCATCTTTAAGACAGACGGAGTATATCAGGTAATCAAAGCAGAATGCCTGGGTTTACGCGCCTATATCCACTTTGATCTTATGCGGCTTTATGGCCCCATGCCCACTGAATCTGGGATCGGAAATCAGCTCGCTTATGTAACCGAATTCAACAGAGAAATCCATCAACATATTTCTTATGAAGAATATAAAAGCAAAATTTTCACCGATCTGAAACAGGCGGAAGAACTTATCAAAGAATTCGACCCTATGCTTTCCTATTCCATGAATGATGTGCGAAATCCAAATGGTTTCGGAAGCAATTACAAATCATTGGACGACTTCTTATCTTATCGCAATATGCGCATGAACTACTACGCAATGAAAGCTTTGGAAGCCCGTGCAAGTTTATGGTATGGCGAGAAACAAAATGCGTACAACGCAGCAAAGGAAGTGGTCGAAGCAAAAGACACGAATGGAGATCTGAAGTTCAAATTAGCAACCGGAAAAGAATTTACGGCAACGAATTATATTCTTACATCTGAACAGATATTCGGACTCTACGCTTTTGATTTAGCGAAAACCTATACTGATAACTTTGGCAACGCGACATATCGCAAGGGAACTTCTGCAACAACTATTACAAATCAATTATATGGTAATACTGGAACTGATTTTAGAGAATCATCGCTTTGGAATATCGTTACCTTGGCAAATGGTTCCAAATACAATGTGATTAGAAAGTTTTGGGTTACTGCCGACAATGTGACTGTTTTAACAGATTATAAACAACTTCCTATGCTACGTACCAGTGAACTTTATCTCATTTTAGCAGAAACAGCTCCGTTCAGCGAAGGGGTAGAATACTTAAAAACATTCAGGGCAAATCGGAATATATCAAATCTTACCATACCAGGGGATGTCCCAACATTACAAAACGAGATTATCAAGGAATACCGGAAAGAATTCTATGGTGAAGGACAGGCTTTTTATGCTTACAAAAGGCTCAATGTTCCCAAAACGTTAATCCTGTTTGCACCATCTACAGCAGTTGTAAACTACCTTTTACCCATGCCAACAGTTGAATCAATTAATTAATCACCATTATGAAACCATATTTTTTATTAATTATAGTTGGTATCGCATGCATCTTGTTCAATAGCTGCAAAAAAGACCAATATTATATATTTGATGATATCCCACGATTGCAATTTGGACCACCCATTTCTACTCTTAAACTCAATGAATATACCGATTCGTTAAAATCTGAAACATTCTTTTACGAAGCAGAGGATACTCATCAAGATACCGTGTATTTTGATATCTATACCGTTGGAGAAACATCGAAAAAGGACAGAAAATATCAGCTTCAACAAATACAGCTAAATGGAGTGGAAAATGCTATTCCAGGAAAACACTTCATTGCTTTTGATGATCCTGCTGTTGCGAACCTCTATATTATCCAGTCCGACTCTGTACATGCAAGAGTGCCTATCGTAATCTTAAGAGATGGAGAATTAAAAAACAAAACTGTCAATCTTGGTATTTCGATCGTTACTAATGAGAATTTTGCTATTGGTGAACCCACTAAATCTTGGCGAAAGTTACAATTTACCGATCGTCTTAGCCAACCTAATGCCTGGACAGCCTCCTATTCAACCTATTATTTCGGAGCATACAGTGTTCGGAAACATGAATTCATGATTGAGGTTACCGGTCAGCGTTGGGATCAAAATTTTATATCCACTCTTCCCTTGGATCAAATGAATTATTATAAATCTATCCTTGGAATGGCGGTGATAGATTACAATAAGCAACATCCGGATGCACCTTTACGTGCAGAAAATGGTGACCTCATTACTTTTCCTAATTAAACTAAGCGATGAAAAAGATAAATATTTACATATTACTCCTTGGCTGTCTCTCCATTTTAGCTTGTTCAAAAGATAAAAGCAACTATGACTACAGCGAAGCCGAGCATATCGAGATTGAAGGCATTGAAGCAAAATATGCTGTCATTTCGCTAAAAGATACCTTAAAAATTTCTCCAACAGCAAAATCAAATAAAGACGGTGAATTAGAATATAGATGGGGATTTTACGAAACAAATGTTCAAGGCAGGTCTGAACCATTGGATACAATCGCCCGGAGCCAAAACCTCCGCTACTTTATCACCGAGGACGCCAAGGACTGGATAGCGGTCTGCATCGTTAAAAACAAAAAAACTGGTTATAGCCAGTACAAAACTGCCACCGTAACGGTAAGTACACAGTTTACACGGGGCTGGTATGTCCTTAAAGATGACGGCAACAATTCAGATTTAGACCTATACCTTACCCCTCAAAATAATGTGGTAAATGGAAAAATCGAAAATGTATACAGCGCGGCAAATAATCACAAAATCGAAGGAAAGGCAAATTTTATTAGCTTTTCTTCAAGTTATAAAAGCAATATCTTAAATCCCGCTTCTTATTCAAATACACGGGCATTATTTCTTGTTACAGACAAAGATGTACAAGCCATTAATATCAATAATCTAAAGAAAATAAGAGACAAGCAGAATCTATTCTTAGGAGGAGCCCAAACGATATCTGGAACTACGGGAGCTTTTTTAGGAAGTAGTGCCAATTATATTCTTAATAATGGACAGCTATATAACATCTATGCTATGAGCGCCAATACTGGACAGTTTGGAAACAAGGCGATGATCGATGGAAACAATAGTACTTACGAATTGTCAAAATTTATGATCTCTGGAGCTAGTAACGACCCCATTCTATTCGACAATTTAGGCGGAAATTTTGTCACGCTGGCTAATGGATCTGGATCCACTATGACCATATTTTCGGATGATAAGGACAACGATATCGGTACCAAGAATAATAATCAGAAAGCGCTGTTTATGGGTATGAAATCAAATATCTACCTACCTGATCCCGATTATTATTATAAAACTGTCGGATATGCAATTTTGCAGGACAAAACTGACCCAAGTTTAAAATCCCTCTGTGCATTAGAAAAAAACAAGTATGTCTTAAAAATAAAAAAAGATAGCATAGGACCTTCCTCCAAATTATACGATGCGAGCCTGCATACATTATTATTTGAAGATGAAAACCTTCTCTATTTTGTCAATAACAATCAAGTATATAGCAAAAATCTTAGCAATGGTTTTGAACAATTGCAGTTTAATGCCCCTGGGGGAGAACAGATCACCTTTATCAAACATCTAAAATATTCAGAATCAGGATATGCTTTCAATTTCTTCGTAGTTGGAACAAAAATCGGATCGAACTATAAAATCAGAATGTTTACAAAAAGTTCTGGGAATCTAGATTCGAATCCAGTCCAAACACTTGAGGGAGCCGGTACAGCGCGGGCGATAATCTATATTGCTCCCCCCGTCTCTGACTATACTTACCCTTGGTCTTATTAGTCCTTAATTACCTTAAAATACTAAAAATGAAAAAACACATCATAACCGTTATAACATTACTTACCACAAGTGTTGCCTTTGCTCAATTACCAGTTCTAATCAAAGGAACAATTGACAAAGAGTTTATCAAACCAGTCAAACTCTTCAAGGTCGTTGAAGGCGATATGGTAGAGATCGCTTCTGCACAACCACAATTGAATAAAAAGTTCGGCTTCACCTTCTATCCTGAGTACGAGGGATTTTATGCTATTGGTTCGGGAACAACAGGCAGTCAAACAGATAATAATATCTTCTATTTTAAGCCGGGCGATCAACTCGAACTGACCGTCTCTGAAAAAAACTACCAATTGACCGGCACAAATAACAGTAAGGAAAACCAGATTCTCAACCGTTGGCACGACGAAGTCAACCCAATAGAACAAAAGGCCTTCAATTGGATGAAAGTCCAAAGTACTTTTGTCGATTTCTTCCCGGATTTAGAGACCGTAGTTGCGAAAGCAAATACTTTCACGAGAAATAATAAAAGTGGAAACTCCAAATTTGACAGCAGATTACAAGATTATATCCAATGGGACCTTGCTGCCAATGCTACAAACTTTCTCAATACCCCACGTTCGGCACACCCTGCAGTAGAAGAATATACGGATTACTACAAGAGTCTCCCGTTGACCAATTTTGCAAAAAATGCATCGATAGTCTATCAAATGCCTTGGGGAAATCGCACGTTGGGCGGCATCTCATCGGTAACCCGTCGCACGGCAAATATTCCTTACGAAAAAGGGATTGCAGGCCTACAAAAAGATATGCAGCTTCTTCCCAACGACACCTTAAAAGGAGACGTTGTCTTGAGTTATCTAGCCAGACAAAAAGATTATGCTAGTTATAAGGAAGCTGCAGATAAATACCTCTCCTATTTTTTAACAGCAAGCCAAAAGCAACGCGCGACAGGGATCATGAATGACATGGCTCAATTAAAAAGTGGTGACCAGGGGCTTAACTTTTCTTTCCCAGACAATAATGGAAAAACTGTGAAATTCGCTGATTTAAAAGGTAAAGTTGTATTAATAGACGTATGGGCAACTTGGTGCGGTCCCTGTAAAGCAGAGATACCACATCTCAAAAAGCTTGAAAAAGAAATGCACGGAACCGATGTTCAAGTGGTGAGTATCTCCGTTGATGAGGAAAAAGATAAAGCCAAATGGTTAAAAATGATTAAAGACGAGCAACTCGGTGGTCTTCAGCTTTTTGCTTCCGGATGGGGTGATTTTGCCAAATATTACAAAATCACAGGCATTCCACGCTTTATGGTTTTCGACAAACAAGGTAAAGTTGTCACCATAGACTCACCACGTCCATCGAGCCCAGAATTAAAACAACTCCTCGAAAAAGTATTAGCAACGAAATAGGCATGAATAAACTTTGGATTTACTTCCTATTCTTAACGTTATCCCCCTCGCTTCTATCTGCGCAGGGGGACAGCGTTACAATAAAAGGGAAAATAACGTCACCTGCAGTAGACCCTGTAGCAAAGCTGAGCATATCATTTATCGACACGCAAGGTAAAAGACAAGGTTTCGCAACTCCAGTAAAGGATAGATCATTTGAAATCAAGATCCCAAAACAAGCACAGGTAGTTGATGCTACCTTACGTACCATTGGCAAAGATCCAAATGCCAGCGCATTACAACAGGTCATGCGCTTTCCTCTCAATGTGTTTATTTTTGAAGATGATATCATTATAGACGGTAATGCCGAGGAACTTGATTTAGCGCAGGTCAAAGGTGGAGAGGAAAACAATAAATATAATAACCTGCGTCAGTCTACAGCAGGATTTGTAAAGCAAAAAAATAGATTATACAGTCCAATTCTCGAGGGAAAGATAAGTACTGAATCTCCAGAAGGTAAAAAGATACTTGAACAGCTTAGTCAATTGGGTAAAAAAGAAAATGATCTTCAGAAAAAATTCATAGAAAATTACACTGAATCCTATGTCAGTTTATTTTTGCTTTACAGAATGAAGTCTAGCTATACTTCCGAAGACTATAAATTAGCATTTAATCGTCTTGCTTCGAATTACAAATCAACAGAGATGGGTAAAGCAATAGCGTCGACAATTGCAAAAGAAACCGTGACCGCGAAAGGGAAAGCGGCACCACTATTTACACGGACAACTGCCCACGGAACTCCTTTTAAATTAGAAAAGATGCAGGGCCGCGTTATTCTCTTGGACTTTTGGGGCAGTTGGTGTGGCCCATGCCGTGCAAGTATGCCACACCTCCAACAGCTTTACAGTCGTTACAAAAACAAAGGCTTTGAAATTATCGGTATTGCCCAAGAACGAGGTAAAACACTTGATGAGTCAAAAAACAGCTGGTACAAAGCTATAGAAGAACTCAGTTTACCTTGGACAAATGTGCTAAATAACGAGAACAAGGAGCAAATGGATATTGTAAAAGAATATCAGATCAGCGGTTTTCCAACAAAAATTCTAGTGGATGAAAATGGAAAGATCATTTTACGGGTTATTGCCTCAGCAACAGATGATATTGACATTGCACTGAAAAAGATCTACGGCTACTAACCTAATGAGATCAATTACTAAAGACAATAACTTAAAACCATGCCTTACAAACCAATAATCAAAGCTGGAAGCCTCTTACTATTAACAGTCTGGGCCTCATGGTCAAAAGCTCAGCTAGCGGCACAATTACCGGCTAAACTACTGACCTGTTTTGAACAGAAAGACACCTCTATGATAACAGGCGAACTCGCAGCAAATTTTTCCGTAGCAGGACATACTGGTGCAGGAGCAAGCTTCCGCTTAAACCAAATTGTCAAAAATTACCCCCTAAAAGCCGTACATATTGTCTCTGAGAAAAAAACAAAAAGAGGGACATTACTTCAAATAGAGGTCACAGATGCAAAGGGTAAGACAACAAGCAATCAGGCCCTAGTCGATAACAAGGGAAAGCTGATCTACTTCAGCCTTTTTGATCAGCTTTATGGACTAAAAAGAGAAAGTAAGCCCAAATTACGGGCGGTCATTCCATTTGAAAACAAGAATGGATCCATTTACCTGCAGGTAAAAATCAATGGATACGAAAAGCCATTAAGACTTCTGTTTGACACTGGAGCTGATGGCATGGCCGTCAACCAGCAACTTGCTGAGGCTATTGGTTTAAAGGTGACCCGTGAGAATAATGCTTCCGTCGTGGGGGGCAATACAAAGATCCAGGTATCGGACAACAATAGTATTTTATTGGACACGCTTAAGCTGGCTGGACAGGGTATTGCTATCTTTCCCGAAATGGGTAAAGAAGGAGATGGGATTATCGGCAATACATTGATACGCCAATTTATCACGCATATCGACTACGATAAAAACACGATTTCATTGTACGATTTCGGAGATTTTCAATACAAAGATAAGGGAACTGCAGTACCGATTACAATACCTGCCGGTGTAATGATATTGCCCGGACAGCTTGAGATCGTCAAGGACAAGAGTTACTCGGGGCATTTTGTTTTCGACACAGGCGCTTCCTATGACCTGATCTGCTTCCGCCCTTTTGTACGCCAAAACAAACTGCTGGTCAGCGGATTCAAACCCGAGGCTCAGGCCGCAACAGTAAGCATGGGAGTTTCCTCTCCTACCTTTGCGGGCAAAAGCTATCAATTTGCCATTTCTCCACTGCCCCCAATGCAGGGCTTGCCTGTCACACTAATGGGCGGTAGTGCAGGGAACGAACAATGGCAACCTGGTTTCGATGGTTCAATTGGGGTGCGCCTATTAAGTCGCTATAATATCACCATAAATTTGGCAGAAAGTGAGGTATATTTCTCCCCCAATAGATTACATGCCCATCCGCAGGATTTCTTAGTTAGGAGTTACCAGTTTGGTTGGGATAATGCCGGGCAGCTGAAAGCACTTGGAGTCGTAGGAGCCGTCGAAAATCAAACGGGTCTGAAAACAGGAGATTTGATTCAACGTATAGACAAGTATACGGTCGATCAATTGAAAAAAAATCCGACCCTGATAGATGAGATTCGATTAAAAGCAGCAGGAGAATCTATTTCGATTACCAGGACTGACAATAATATCGTAGATATCTAATCACGCTAAAAAGATATACTACCCTTAATCCTCAAAACAAATTGTATGAAAAAGCTTATTTTTTATATTATCATAGCCTATTACGGCGTATTCTTTTCAAACCCGGCAATTGCCCAGGAAAAAATCTTCCAAGGCAGTTATGCGGAATGTCAAGCTCAGGCAAAAAAGGAAAACAAACTCATTCTGATCGATCTGTACTTTGTTGGTTGTATGCCTTGTGCAGAAATGGACAAACAAGTATTTCCGGATCCGGCTGTTACTAAAGAACTCAACGACAATTATATTCTGTACAAAACAGATGTCATGAAAGAGACAGACGGGAAGAAATTAGCCCGTAAGTACGCTGCCCCAGGATTTCCGACCTATGTCATTGTAAGCCCTGAAGGTAAAACAATATTGACTGAATCAGGCTTCTTTGGCGTAGACCGATTTGTCCCTTTGTTAAAGGACGCTGTCCGACGCAACAGATCAGGCCAATACCTCGCATTTAACAATACTTTAGACAACAGTTATCCCGCCGCCTACAGTGAGCGTTTTATCAAAACCGGAGCAAAATTTGATTTTGCAGAACTAGAAGGATATCTCGATCAACAAAAGGACTTGTTCAATGAGACAGCTTTCCTAGCCAATAGCGTCACTTACTTTACGAAATACAATAATTGGGCTTATGACAATCTTCCAAGATTGATTAAATTATACGGCGGGAATCTACTCCGCAACAAAATTTCAACAATTGCCAAAACAAAAAGTAAACAATACGGGGCAGCACAGCAATTGGATAGTTTAACGACCATGCTAGCTTATATACGTCCCACGTTCAATGAAAAATTATGGGAGGTATTTTTACCAGGGTTTGTTACTAGTTACTATGCCAGCTCCCAAAATGCGGCCACCTATTTTGCACTGATAGACCAATATAAACTATATCCTACTTGGGATGAACGCAGCAACGCTTTCGGACCGGTCATTATTGATCAGTCAAAAAATCCGACAATCCTGAAATCTATACGAGCTGAATATCTAGCCGCAGAGCAACGAAAAACATTGGATCCTGTGGACAGTTATCGGCTAATCCTATTACATTACTATTTAAAAGATTTTGATAAGGCTTCCAGCTGTATGAAAAGATTATTAAAATCAGATTCAACATCTCCGTTCCTTGCCATAGACAAAAATGACTTGCAAGACTTAAATGAAGCCATCTCAAAAAAAGATGCCAGTTTATTTAAAGCAAAAGATATTAAGAAGATAATTCCATTTAAATTAAGTTAACTATCTATATCATGATAAGAAAAACCATTTTATTGCTCACTACCTTAGCGTGCTCAGTTGTAGCATTCGCGCAACAGCCGAGCAACATTACAGGAACGACAGATCCGGCAAAAGTAAAACGTGTCGGACTATTTAAAGTATTAAATGGCCGTTTAAAAGAAATCGCCACATCCACTCCCGATGCATTGGGACGATTTGCATTTCGCTTTACTCCTGAATATGAAGGCTTGTATGCTGTGGGCAGCGGCAATGCACAAAACCAACAGGGTCTTTTCCGATTTTACTTCAAAGGAAATGAGGATTTAAATCTAAAATTGAGTCAAAGTGACTATGAATTGACAGGTAAAAATAGTCCAGAAAATGAGATGTTATACACTTGGGATAAACAGTCGAAAACTTTTCACAATAAAGGCACTACTCCTGGGGGAATGAGCACCTATGTTGATTTCTTCCCTGAAGTTGAACAATTCAAAGGAAAACTGGATGCCATCAAAAAGAGCGCAAAAACAGGGAATCCGAATTTTGACAAATTCTTTCCCGAACTAGTTGATTATGATTTTGCTTATTATGCAATCTCTTATCTTTACATGCCGCGCACAGCCCATCCAAGTAAAGAGGAAATGAGCGATTTTTATACACAGTTCAACGCTGATCGATACCTGACAACTGAATTATTAAAATTTCCCTACGGCGACCGCTTTATGAGCAGTATGATTTATCGCAAGCTGGATTTGTCAACAAAACCAACATTTGATCAACAAGTTGCGGCAATCGGACCAGATGTACTGAAAGGACAATATGTATTGCAACGACTTGAGGGGACACGCTCCTATGGTGACTTTCAGGAAATGAATGAAAAATACAAAAAGTATTTTACGCTACCTGAGCAAATCGAACGGGCAAAAGTGGTAGAAGCTCGATTAGTCGAAACAAAAACAGGTGTACCTGCTTTCCGGTTTAACTATCCAGATATAAATGGCAAAAATACGGGTCTTGCAGACCTTAAAGGCAAGGTTGTCTTGATTGACATGTGGGCGACCTGGTGTGGTCCATGCCGGGCAGAAGAACCTCATTGGGAAAAATTAAACGAAGAATTTAGAGGAAAACCTGTCGCATTTGTAGGTGTATCAGTAGACCAGGATAAACCCAAATGGGACACCTATGTGAAAGAGAAAAAATTAAAAGGTATTCAGCTACATGCTGGTTCTGACAATGAACTTTCCAATGCTTACAAAGTCAATTCCATACCACGTTATATATTGATTGACAAAGCCGGAAACCTCATCACTCCAGATAGCCCAAGACCAAGCGATCCCAAATTAAAAGCTTTGCTTGAGGAATGGATTAAAAAATAAAAAACCGAATATCAACGGACCTAAAACACAAAAGCCCCCAGTTCAAATAAAACTGGGAGCTTTTATTATTTAACAAATATGCTAATCATATCCTTTTCAACAACCGACATCTGTTGATTTTTATCCCAATTGTGGATCAGTCTTCGAATGGCTCCCCGTCTCTACGCGACCGGCGAATTGGCGGACAAATTTACTTCCGGCAATCTGTAAGGTAACATCATACCAACCACTCACTTTCTGAGATTCTATAATCCACTTGATAGATTTATCAGCATTCAATACTGTATTTTTCTTCCAAGAACTGTAGGCGTTATCTTTCACCTGTACATGAAGTGCTTTGTCTCCTTTATTGCTCGCTTCGAGGATTAGGTTTCCTGTGGGAATTCCTTTCTTCCCGATCTCATAGGTTGCGACAACAGACAAAGATTCTCCTTCACCTTTAAAGCTACGCATAAACCCATTTGGCCCATATACTGTTAGATCATAATAACCATCTTTAAAGTCTGTCCGGTTCCAGTCAAAGCTCAAATCCTCACCAGCGATAACCGCAAATGGCCAAAAACTTACACCATCTTTATAACTTGGTCCACTATACACATTAAAAGGGCTACTCAAGGATTTCGTTCCGAAAATCTTATTACCCACGGACATTGTCAGTTTTACGTTGTCCTTATCAATAGATTCACTCGAATACAATTCATATGCCAGCGCATTGGAATTTTTTTGACCTTTTTCTTGTCTTGCCAATTGTGCAGCCTTTCCAGTAGCGTGCAAAGCTTGCATCTCATCTGCTGTCCATACATGGAAATTATTCGGTAGCGGTTTCGATTTGGCCTGATCAATTGCATAAATCTGTTGATTGCGATCCAAGAATGGCAGTTCTACAGCAGTTCCTCCTTCTGCTTTACGGAATACCGAAGTCAGATCTCCCGTTATAGCACGCCGCCAAGAACTGATATTATGCTCTTTCACATCCTTCCCAAGTTTCTTATCGAAGAAATGCTCCATAAATTGTATGGTCGAAGTGATATCGCAGACCTCCGAATTTACCCAGCCACCTTTGCTCCATGGGGACGCAATGATCAGAGGCACCCGATAGCCCAAACCAACCGGTCCCTCAGTGGCATGTTCCTTCTTCTCACCACTGGCAAGTTCCTGCTCCAAACTCACATATTCATCACTATAATCCAATCCGGCGGAAGTTTTTCCCGATCGGGCATCTGCCGGATTAGGAGCTACAAACGGAGGAATATGATCAAAGTAACCATCATTTTCGTCGTAGTTTAGTATAAAAACCGTTTTCTTCCAAACCTCAGGATTTTCGGTCAGTATATTCAATATTTCGGATACATACCAAGCCCCATACATCGGTGCACTGGGGTGATCAGAAAAACATTGTGGTGCAACCAGCCAAGATACTGTAGGTAAATCCCCAGACTTTACATCTTTCCGAAACTGATGTAATACATCCCCTTTTGGTACAGTAATCTGTTCTCCTTCGTGTACAACAGTAGCGGTTTCACGATAAAACACGTCATCCTCATTTGTCTGAAAAGCGCGCTCATGCAAAGCGATTTGCTCTTTAGGAAGTTGCTGGAATGCCTGTTCGGTAAGTCGCTCTAGCTGTTTCTTATAACTGTTCAGCTGCTCCTGTTTTTGCTTAAGCTTATTTTGGGTCTTCTGTACACTTTCGGTTCCATTATTTGCCAATGCTTTTTCAAGCTCCTGGATCTCAGCAGGCAGTTCAACGACACGCTTACGCATAAATTCCAAGTGGCTTTTTTTGAATTCAATATGGTATTGAGAAAACCACTCTAAGTTATTGTCTGTAAAATTACCTAACCATTCTTCTCCATTAAGACCGCTCTCCATACTGACTTCATTCTGATATACCTTCCAAGGGATACCCGCCTCCTCCAGACGTTCAGGAAAAGTTTTCCAATGTGCCCAACGGTTGAAATAAATATCCGAATTACGAATCAACGGTTTTGCACCTTTATTGGGTAAACAAGTTCCTGTCCAGAAAAAATGACGATTGGTTGTCGTACCTGTAATGGACGAACAAAAATGCTGGTCACAGATGGTAAACGCATCGGCTAATGCATAATAGAAGGGAATATCTTCACGGGTATAATAGCCCATGGTCAACGGGATCTCACTCAGCACCTTTCCTCCGGGACGCTTCGCCTCAATCCAGTTATCATGTTTACCCTGGTTACGTGCTGCCATTTGATTTTCCCAGGAATGGGGAAGATTTCCTGTCCAGGCTGCATTGGAATTCTTGATATCCAATCGAAAGGGTGAGTAGGTCTTTCCTGAAGCGGAAGCCTGCAACCAAACCGGATTTCCACTAGGCAACTCGATAGCTCTTGGATCATTAAATCCCCGTACACCCCTCAGTGTACCAAAACTATGGTCAAAGGAGCGGTTTTCCTGCATTAACAAAACAATATGCTCGGCATCTAAAAAAGAACTCCCCGCAACTGGTTCAATCGCCAAAGCGCGTTGTATCGCATCCGGTACAGCGCTCTGCAAACCAAAAACCCCAGCCAGCAATGAAGCCTTCTTAATAAAATCTCTTCTACTATCCATAAAAACAGCTATTATATCTCTTATAAATTCAATGGTCTATCAGCGAATATATTCATTCGTCATCGCTTTTTATGTAACGTTTTTAACAAAAATCCCCGCACACGATTGATCTCATGCGCGGGGATAGTTTTCACGATAAAAAATCAACAGATCAAAGTATTACCTATTTTAAGATCCACATCAGTTGATTGATTTCATCTTTTCCACCATATTGATTCGCCAATGCTGCATCAAGATTACTTCCATTATAATTATATTCACTTGCAGGATAACGCCAGCGGATTGGGATTTTGGTCGGATCATCAGCATTTAAACTTGATGCTGGATTAATTTTCCATTTCGGATATCCTGTACGACGGTAATCATAGTAGGGATTTATCCTTCCTTGTAAAAAACTGGCCAAATATTTTTGTGTCATGATCGCTTCTATCTGTGCTTCTTTGCTAACAGGAAACTGATTTCCATAAGCCGTTATAGCATTGGCGATATAAGTCGCATCCATTGGCATATTATGGGTGTATTGCGTAATATTGGGTGTATTATCTGCAATAAATTTCATTGAAGCTTCAATTCCCTTTTTATACCAGTTGACTGCGGACTCTGCTATCCAACCTCGTGAGCTTGCTTCAGCAATTATGAAACATAAATGTGCATATGAAAATTGCTGTGTAGGCTCTCCACTTACCAACTCTGTATATCGGTCATTTAATTTGGAATAGTCATTCTTCTTTTTTAAATCTGCGATATCACCAAAAGCCAAAGAAGGATCAATTCCCACATAAGCATCAAATTCATTCATCTGTTTTCCACTGCTAATCTGCAAAGCTGAAGGATTTGCATAAAAAAACAAACGTCTGTCTTGATACTGTTTCAAACGGTCTATAATTTCGGTTGAGACAACTGGATAAATCACAAAGCTATTACTGATTTTATAAAAAGGATAGGTTTGTCCGCTTTTGTCAGATCGAATCAATTGAAAATTATCAGCATTACCAGTAAAAATCGGCTTATTTGATAAAATTGACTGAAAACGTCCCTTTATATTTAAGTCTGTATCTGATTCTTTTTTACTCAATTGAATCAAAACATTTAAGGCAAAACTATTCACTAACTTTCTCCATTTAGTGACATCACCACCGTACATGGGATCCCCAGCAAATTTTGCTCCGCTTGCAAACAACTGATCCGCCTTTTCCAGTTCGTCCAATATGCCGAGAAAAACCTCTTTTTGGCTATCATATTTTGGAAAGTAAAGTTTATCCGATTCACCTTTTAGTGCTTCTTTGTAGGGTATATCTCCCACACTCATTGTTGCTTCGTAAAATTTAACTGCCCTTGCAAAATACATCAATCCATTGTATGCGTTTGCCAAGACATCTGTTGCTGCATATTGGCCCATAAAATGAGCATCATTAATTGCATTCATTGATATGGCCCCCTCGCCAAATCCGTTGTATTGAAATCCTTCTACCAATTCAGTCCAGGCGATCTCTTTCGTTAACAGATATGGTTGCATAAAGGACTTTTGGCTAGGTTGGTTAGCCAAATTTAGAATAATTCGTGTAGCCAACATCGAAGAATTGACTTGCACAGGTGTTTCTGGATTTGTATTTATCTCGTCAAATTTAGAACAACTCGTAGACGAGATCAACGCTCCAATCGCTATATATATACCCAATTTTTTCATTTTCATCTTAATTTCGGTAATCATTAGAAAGTAACATTTAGATTAAAGCCTATGTAACGCATTGACGGTGAGTTTAAATCCTCCGATCCAACATCAGGGTCCGAAAAACGATACTCCTTTGTCCATAGTAAAAGATTCTGTCCTGTAACACCTACACTAGCACGTTTCGCTTTAAATTTCGATGCGATCCGCTCAGGCACACGATAGTTAAGTGATAATTCTCGAAGTTTAATAAATGTTTCATCCCAATAATTTTGTCGACCAGAATACCCAGACTTCCAGTAAGTTTCATAAGAAACAACTTTATCATTAGGCGCAAAAACTCGTGTATCTTCGGCAATTTGTCCATACTTATCATAAGTAACCGCACCAGAAACAATTTTTACACCGGGAGCAACGAAAGTTCGATTTCCATTGACAACTTCTTCGTACCGATACGAATTATCCGAATCTGGGTGTGCACCAGTCTGCCATAAACGCGCATTCATCCCCGAATAAGACATTCCCTTAATCCGCCCATCAAGGCTCAAAGACAGGGAGAAATCTTTATAACGAAATTGATTTGTCAATCCTCCAAACCATTTAGGTGCTGTATAACCAAATAACTGAGCCGCATACTTTGCAGATATAGGCATCCCGGAGGCATTGTTCACAATTTGTCCATCGGGAGATCGTTCCCAGTCCTTAACGGTAATATAATCGGTACGAGCGCCTTCTTTCACATATAGGGCATCAGCGGAATAAGTAGGATCTAGTTTATGGAAGTACTCTAAATTTTGAGACATATTTAGGATAATATCCCATTGAAAATTCTCTTTTTTTATAGCGGCAGTTCCTAAAGTGATCTCATGACCTTTCGTCATTTTTTCCTCTTGCGTATTAATCAATCGTGATGTGTAACCCGATGATCCTGATATCGTTGCATATGTTGTAACATTGTGCAATAGCCGAAAATAACGAGTGTAATTACCGTAAAAACGATTCTTCAGTACAGCAAAATCAAAACCAAATTCCGTCAAATCACGCTGTGTTGGCGATATCGAATAGTCTTTAATCGAATTGGGATAAGAGGCTGTTGGTAATCCATCCCATACATTGTTACTAATAGAAAAGGCCTGGTTAATTTCATAGGGGGAGGGTACGGTTTTCGTTATTGCCCAAGAACCACGTACCTTAAACATATCCAGCCAAGTTGGTTTCGACGCGAGGAGATCACTCACAACTACACTACTAGAAAGGGAAGGATAAAAATACGAACGATGTGCTTTAGATAATGCCGACGACCAATCGTTACGCCCAGTTGCCTCAACAAAAACAGCATTTCTCCATGACAAAGATAGACGACCATATACACTATTCACCATTTCTTTTGTCTTACTTTCCACTGCAGATACAGGATCAATTGAATTGCGCAATGAGTAAAATCCAGGAATCGACAAACCATTCACTGTCGAGCCAGTTATTGTATTATCGCGTCGATAAAAGATAGCTCCACCCAACAAACCGTCAAAGCCAAAGTCACCGATCTTTTTCTTTGCTGTAAAGATTGCATCATTTGTTGTGCTAAAACCATCTTGATTTTGAGTCCAATACTTGCCCTTACTATCAAAGCCAGCGTAACCACCACGTGTACCGTAAATGCCCATTGGATTACGTTGTTCTCTTTTCTGCCCATAGTAATCGTAACCAGAGCGTACCATAAGCTTTCCCCAATCCGAAACCTTATAGTTCAAGGTTAGGGCAGCATTAATCTTATTGACCAATTCGGGAGTAACTTTTTCATATGCTGTCAAATAAGGATTATCATACCACGCTTTATACATCCAATTTTGCGATTGATCTTTGATCAGCCAGTAGTCTTTATAGTCTAACAGATTATATTCTGGACCAGTCCATACTAGAATATTATAGATATATCCTTGATCATTATATCCAGCTCCGAAGTTACTTGTCGCCGAACGCCGGTTATAAGCCAATCTTGTTTCGATATCAACACGGTCGCTTATTTTTGTCTGTCCAGCAACAGACATATTGGTCATGTTTAACTTCTGATTAGGATACTGTCCCTTATTATAAATATGGTTTATTGACGTGCGAATACTCCCATGTTCACCCTGATTCGTAAAGCTGATAGAATTGTTGGAAATAAAACCCGGTTCGAGGAAATTTTTAAAATTGTCCTTCCCTCTGGACAACAATTCCATATCTTCCAATTGTTTTGTCAATGGGTTCCATTGTTTGGCAGTACGCCCGATATCCAACTTATCTCCCCAAACATAATCGTCATTATTGAATTTCCCGCCTTCACCTGATGAGTAACCATGTTGTACCTCTGGAAGAGCTAAATATCCAGAAAAAAACATATTGTTACTATTTACAGCAATTTCGGTTCCTTTTTCAGCAAGCCCCTTTTTTGTGGTGATCATAATTGCTCCTCCGGCTCCCATACTTCCATATAAGGCTGTGGCAGTGGCTCCTTTCAGAACAGTCATATCTTCTATATTGTCCACGGGGACATCACGTAAGGTCAGATTTTCATATGCCACACCATCAATAACCAAAATAGGTGTCAGTCCTCTAACCTGAATCTGTGGAGTGCTATTAAATTCGGTGCTGTTCAGAACCCTAACCCCCGAGACACGCCCAGTTAGTGTTGTTCCAACGTCAACCCCCTTTACACGCGTTAAATCATCACCTTTGATACTCTGTGTCGCGTAACCGAGTGCCTTTTGCTCTCGCTTAATACCCAAGGCTGTTACAACCACTTCCTCCAAAGACTCTGATGATTTTGACAATTTAATTAGTCCAGCCTCAGCAACGGTGACTTCCTTTGTTTCATAACCGATATACGAGATGAGTAAGACTCCAGCACTTGATGTTCCGTGTAATCTAAAATTACCTTCTTCATTACTTGTCGCCGTTGCGGATCCCCCTTTCACACGAATGGTAACACCAGCAATAGGCTGGCCCGTTTCCTGATCTACAACTTTACCATGAATTTCCTTTTGAGTGTCCACAGAAATAACAACTCCAACTTTTTCGTCGCCATTAATCCGTTTAGAAACAACATAAAGTTTGTCATCAATTTTTTTTACCTCAAGATTTCCATTTGAAATCGTCTGTATGAACTGGACAATCTGATCTTTTTTGAGATGACCAATGTCAGCTCGCTCATTAATCTTCTGATTAGATATTGACGCATCATAACCAAATTTAACATTGAATTTCTGTTCCATTCGCGTAAGGATTTTTCCTATCCCTTCACTTGCAGAAAATTGGGCGGCCATGCTTTGAAGTGCTAAAGACTGAAATAGCAATGCTCCTCCCATAAGTTTTAAATAGTAATTGGTTCTTTTCATAAATTACTTTTTATGGATAATTGTTTGATTAAATGCGGTATTGAGAATTTTCAAAGATTTTTCCAGATCGTTTGCAGGCAGATAACCTGTAAAACTTTCTGTTTGAAAGGAATCAATCAATTCCAAATTATATGTTGGATAGAGATTATTGAGGTCCCCTACAATCTGCGAAAGTGGGACTTGATTGAATGATAAAAAGTCACTTTTCCAATTGGAAGCTGTCATGGTATCAATAGCAATTACATTGAATTGCTTATGATGCATATCATAATCTACTTGTTGGCCAGGAAGGATAATAGAATGTTGTTGGTCATGTTTAACCTGAACTTTCCCATGATTTAAAACCAAACGTGTCTGTTGGGGAGAACATGTCAGATTGAATGCAGTCCCTAAAACCCGTACATCAAAATCACCTGAATTGACTATGACAAAAGCCTTGTGGGGATTCTTAGCAACCTCAAAAAAAGCCTCACCCGACAATTTTACTTTTCTCAGGCTATCCGTCTCAAAATCAGACATTACTACAACACGGGCCCCTTGACGCAAGGAGATTTTCGTACCATCCTCTAAAACAACACGTTTGACAAATTTAGTCGGGTTATAATATTGAATCGCCACGAAGCTTAGATCTTTTGGTACCGGATTAAAAACAAGTGAGAACAAAAAGGCAAAACCAACTAGCAACATCGTCGCTGCAATACCCATTAGCGTCCTTGACCGTCTCCAAATAGGTCTCACCTTAGATTTTAATTCAGCCCCCGTAATCGCATAAAAAATATCATCTGATATAGAATTATCTAAATCACAGGTACTATCATCCAACGCGATTATCTCCTCCAAATCGGGCAAATCATCTTTATCGCAAGAAGTCAGTAAATCTAAAAATATAGTGTTTTCCTGTGGGGTTAATTCCCCCAGTAAGTATTTTCGGTATAGTGCAGCTAGTTTGGGATCCATCATCTTTGCCATCATTTAAATACATATACGTATCTAAAAGACGATAAGACGACGCTACACTAAAAAATAGTTAAGAAGATCAACAGGGCTGTTGAAATCTCAAAATTATCCAGGATATATTGACGTACAAACTTGTTTCCCTTGACCAATTGATCGCGGACTGTATTGACAGAAATGCCCAAGCGGTCGGCAATTTCCTGATTATCCAAAAATTCTTCTTTACTCAAAAGGAATATTTCTAGGCGAGCCTTAGGAAGCTTTTCAATTGCCTCACGATAGACGCGTTCCAAGTCTTTAAAACGGATGGAT
Organism: Sphingobacterium sp. GVS05A; assembly: GCF_019969845.1. Classification (GTDB taxonomy): domain Bacteria; phylum Bacteroidota; class Bacteroidia; order Sphingobacteriales; family Sphingobacteriaceae; genus Sphingobacterium. The sequence continues at coordinate 32,864 of NZ_JAHXYR010000009.1, read as the reverse complement.
TCTTCATTTGAATTGTCCACTTGTTTGGAACCATCAATGCCATCAAGTTTAAATTGAACCCGTACCTTTTGCTTCCTTAATTCGTCAAATACAAGATTCTTAGCAATTGTGTATAAATAAGACTGAGGATTCTTATTTCCATCTAATTCTCCCCACTTTTTCCAAATACGAGAAAATGCTTCCTGAACCAAATCGGCGGCAGTATCTTCTTCTTTCAGATGTAACAAGGCATATTTATATACCTTATCTTTATAGGACAGAAAGAAATTTTTAAAATCTGGAATGTTGTCGTTTTCAATAGGCATCCTTCACCACTAATAATTGATCTTACAAGTTTAGGTAGAATTTTCCAAAATATTTGAATGAATCTACATCATAAATCAAAGCATGTTCTTACCTAATATAGAGATAACAATTTAGCTACAATAAGTTTACACTAAATTAATCTACAAGTGGGCAGTTTGGGTATAGATGACTAAAACAATGTTGCGAAAGCAAGAGATCAGTTATATCAATAGGATCTAATTCAATAAAAAATCCCATTGTAGATTCCAATGGGATTAAAAAATTATATGTGCTTAATAGAAAGCGTTTATTTTATAAGCGGAAATGGTCCTAGAAAGTAACTCCCCCTTTTATAGAAACGTAGGAAAAAATCCAGTATTGGTTCTTCCAATGGGAAGAAGAATTGTTTATCTACCTCCGTTTTGAATAAGTTAGCATAGTACTTTGGCAATTCGCTAGGGAAAAAATCCTCTACCAAAAGGTTCAAGAAATATCGCGCATAAGGCACATCTGATTCAGTCCCCTTTTCTTCTTTTTCAATAAAAGGATTATGTTTCAACGGGAAAAACTCTTCTATTCCGCCAAATACCTCTAGACCAGTCTTTGGATTGAAGAAAACGGTTACTTTCGCATCCGCTGTAAGTTCCAAATTCGATTCTGGCAATGGCGATTCCTCCTTGCTAGGATATTTTTGCTGATATCTTTGAAAGAATTCGTTTGCAAACTCTTTTACTTCTCGTCCCTCCATGAAAGCTACAGCAGCTTTTTGTTCAGACTGGAATAATTTCCCCATATCTTTCAATTGCTTTTCTGTTTTTTTCAGGCTCTTGTCCTTACCGTTCATCGCTTCAATACGGTAAGTCATTTCATATTGTTCTGGCAGATCAAAATTCACTTCTTCCGGATTGACTACTGTCATAATTCCTGACAGATTCCAAGCTTCTTTCCAAGGAACAATTTCCATATAAAAGGATAATACGGCAGTAGGCTCCGCAAATTCCTGAATCGAATCCTTGTAAATCTTGAATGCTGTTTTTGTGCCAATATGTTTTACATGGACAAACTGTTCATCGGTCTTTACATAGTCAAAAAAACTATGGATGCGATTACCCAGTGTTTTTACCGAGTTATATAGACCATGTTCCTTACCCACCACCTCAGCAACAAATTCGGAAGATTTAAGAGCAAATAAGTGTAGTCTATAATTGTTAAAATGATTATCACGGACACGATAAATCATTTGTTGCAATTGAGTTTGATCATGCTGATATCTTCCCAATTCCGCCACCTGCATCAAGTGGTTAAGGTTGGTGTTATACTCTCCCGCAGTCAGATAGTTTGTTGCGACAAGTTTTTCGATAAAATTACGGACCTCAAAATAGTTCGCATTTTCATCTAATGAATATTCTGCATTTAACTTTGGATTTTCAGGGGCCACTTCATAATGTTCCTCCAAAATTGCATAAGCCAGGTCCGTTATCAACTGTATCAAACGGCCCTGAGGATCAATAAACAAATGTGGATTCCGTTCACTAAAAAATAACCAGGTCAATACAGCGACATCTTCGCTATTGATATCTTCAGGATAGTAATCCGTTAGATTATTATCCTTGTAGAAAGGCAAAAACTGGCTGTATAGTTCTTTATGGATGGTCCTAAAAGCAGCAAATATCCCTGTATTGGCAATAACATCCTCTAGATAACAGGTGAGATAAATACTTAATGTTTTTAATGCGTCAGTGTTAATGAGGTCATTTGTCTCCGGCTCTTCAAACCACAACGTCGACAGACTATCGTTGATCTGATTGGCAACTCTTAAATAATAACTATCTATATCGTTTGCTTTCTGGTAAGTATGGTGTGCAATCCAATCTTGAATAAAAATTTTGTTTCCTCTCATATGAAAAATGCTAAATCCAAAAGTAGCCAAATTTTCGAAATTTCCACGATTGCAAAACACAAGCATAGACGAAAATAATTTAGATATTCTTTCCGGTCAATAAAAGACAAAACAGCCGTAGATGAATTAGCTCAATGATGATAGAGGATCGTCTAACAGAAACAAAAAGGGGCTGTCTCAAAAATGTGAGATAGCCCCTTTCTTTTATTCAATTTTTCGGTTTCTATTTATTGTTTAAATATTTGATATTCAGTATTTTTATATAAAATATCAGAGACATTTATGGCCAAGCGCGTACCAGTTTTTAAGCCCTACTACCAGGACCAGATCATGGCGATTCCTCCAACACTGGATGAACTGGTATCCAGGTCGCACCCTGTACGGATCGTAAACGATGTTATCAACCGTATCAATATACAGGGGCTCCTGGATGCCTATAAAATAAAGGGCAGTTCTAGTTATCATCCACAGATGTTGTTGAAAGTGCTGGTTTATGGCTATGTGAGCAATGTTTACAGCAGCCGCAAACTGGAGACGGCCTGTCGGGAAAATATCAACTTCATGTGGCTGAGCGGGATGAGTTTTCCGGATCATAATACCATCAACAGATTTCGTGGGGTCCGTTTAAAGGATGCCCTACGCAGTGTATTTGAAGAAGTCGTTAAATTACTGGCTGATGAAGGGTTGTTGAGCATAGAAGATATCTATACCGATGGTACCAAGATCGAAGCGAATGCCAACCGGTATACTTTTGTATGGAAAAAGGCTATCCAGACCAATAAGCAGAAGATGGGGGCAGCATTAAAAGAAATATGGGATTATGCCCAGAGCGTAGCCAAATATGAGGATGAGCTTCCTGAACCTCCGGACCTGACTGAAATTGACAGGGATAAAGTTCAGGCCACTGTGGACAGACTGAATGCTGTGCTGGAGGGGAATCCCTGGGTGAATAAAAAGATGCGGGCGAAATTGCGTTATGCCACCAAGAATTATCCGGGCAAGATAGCGCAGTACCAGGAGCAGGAGGCTGTGCTGGGGGAGCGAAACAGTTACAGCAAGACTGATACGGATGCAACCTTCATGCGTATGAAAGATGACCATATGAACAATGGCCAGCTCAAGCCGGGTTACAATATACAGATATCTACTTCCAATCAGTTCATTGTCAACTTTACCATCCACTCAAATCCTACTGATACCAGCACATTGCCCGTACATCTGGCCCAGCATGAACATAGCTACGACAGCTATCCGGATAGCCTTACCGCGGATGCGGGCTATGGGAGTGAGGAAAATTATACTTTTCTGCAGGACAAAGAAACAGCAGCTTATATCAAATACGCATCATTCGATAAAGGGCAAAAAGGAAGCAACAGGGATAAAAATCCGTTTTCTGCCGACAAATTGTTTTATAACAGTGAACAGGACTGCTATATCTGTCCGATGGGTCAGCAGATGAAGTGTATAGGTGTTTTTAAACAAAAAACATCAACCGGGTTTGAACAGCAGCTCAGGAAATATCAGGCCAAAAACTGCGATGGCTGTCCATTGAATGGAGCCTGCCACAAAAGTACAACCAACAGGATTATCCAGGTAAACCAAAACCTCAACAGACAAAAAGCCAGAGCGCGGGAGCTGCTCAGCAGTGAGCCTGGGATTGCCAAACGAAAGCAACGATGTCACGATGTGGAATCGGTCTTCGGAAATATCAAACAGAACCATGGGTTCCGCCGGTTTATGCTCCGTGGGAAAGAAAAAGTGTCAATAGAATGGGGATTATTGGCTATCGCACAAAATATCCGAAAAAAGGCAGACTAAAAAAAGGCCGCTTTCGACCCCTATTTGGTTCTATGAACCTAAAAACCCATCTTAAGAAAATACTCAATAAAGATCATAGCGATAACGAAAAAAAGGGGCCGTATCAAAATAGCTATTTTGATACGGCCCCTGTATCGTAAATTTTATTTTTTCTTTATCCTGCAGCAATTACATTATCATTGCTTTTCAAATGATCCTGAAGTGTCGCATTTAAAATATTACATGTTTTTAGTAAATCGCGAATCGGATATTTTGCAACGATATCTTCTAATGCTGCAAGGTGGCGACTGTGATGTACATCCGTTCCTACAAAATCATACATACCCGATTTAATCATTGTCAAGGCCGCAGATTTCACCTCGACACCATAATATCTACTGATAGAAAGAAGGTTCAATTGTAGCATACAGCCAGCGTCTTTGATCTGTTTGTACATATTGAAATTATAGTGATAGTAATTATAACGTTCCGGGTGTGCTAATATTGGCTGATAACCCAGTCTTTGTATATCTAAAATAGTTTGAAATAAAGCTTTGGACTCCTGCAGATAGGACATCTCTATAAGCACATATCCTCCAGGCATAACACAAAGCTCGTTCGTATCAATCAATCTCGCAATGCCATCATCTATCATATGTTCAGCAGCATGATAGATCGCAGGACTGTTAGGAAGTTGTTTTATTCCGTTTACCAATTTATCTTTGGCATCCTCAATTGTTCCGATTGTATTCGGATGCACACCTTCCATAATATGTGGTGTACAAATAAATTTTTCAAATCCCATTCTTCCCAAGCCTTTCAACAAATCAATAGATTGTTCAATGGACTGACTCCCATCGTCTATTCCAGGAAGGATATGATTGTGCATATCTACCTCTAAAAAAGAGAGTGTACCTACAACCTTAATCTTTGACTCTTGAGTTTTGTTTCCAAATAGTTTTGAAAATATCCCCATATTATATAAAGTATAAATCGTTTCGTTATCGTATTATTGTGTAAACAATAAACCACAAAAATACCATTATCAGTTCAAAATAGCGTAATATTATTTTAACATTATAAAAATATAACCATAATATTACAAACTTTGCATCAAACAATCGGGTTATAAAATTGTTTGGCGCTCAGTTCAATACCATCTTATTTACTGATCTCCTGCAGGATCTGATCAATCATATAGCTGATAGCACCTTCTTTTGTCTGTGGCAGTTTTGTTGATATTTCAGCCTCCATACGGTTGCCCACAATACCCTTCGAAGTGATTGCTGTACTACCATATTGATTCAATTGCGACACAGTTTGCTCCCATTGTCTTCCTGGACTTACGCCCATCTCTTTTAACATAGCGGGCAACTTTTGCAGATCAATCGCAGCAGACATTTTGTTTTGCTTCATCAACTTAATAAAATCTTTATTTGCAGAGCCAGCCGTTTTATTTTGACGGATATCATGTAAAGACAAAGAATCATTACTTACCATCACCAAATCATCTTTCAGAAGGACATACATTGGAAAATCTAGCCCTTTTTTGGACGAGAATGCGTAGATGCCATCCTGTATTTTACCAAAGGTTTTAGCTACAGCAAGATCTAGTCCCTTTCTAAACAAACGCTGGTCTTTTGATGTAAACATCCAGATAAAGACAGGTAGTGTCTCGTCCTTTGTCTTCTTTACCTCTGTTGCATTATAATCATCGTCATAACTATAATCAATATATTCCTTTCTGAACTTGCGTAAACCATTCACCACAAATAGATGATCCCCCGGCATTACTTGAGCAATCGCTTTCTCATCCAATGCAACTTCAAGTGCCATTAATCCCCATTCAACCAAATCTTGCTGAGGGCCAAGTAATCCGCTATAATATTTTGCTGTATAACTAGGCATATCTCTCAAATAGGCTTCTGAATTAATATTAACGTTAAAGAACCCAAGTGTTTTATCAGTCAGATATTTGTTGAATTTTCCATTTGGTTTTCTTGCATATAATCGCTTGGACATTTCAGCAAGATCCCGATCTAATCCCACAGAGCCTCTTAATCGCAATACATTTCCATCCTGCAACAAATCCAGCATTCCGTCCTGATATCCGGTTTTAAATTTGTCCATATTAATCCCCATATAGAGGTAAGGAATGGTTTTATAAGGTATAAGACCACGATAGAGTTCCTCGATATGCGGTACATATAGACGGATCAATCCTAAGTTTTTGAGAACTTTTTCCTGATCTGAAACTGAAAGAGGTTTATAGGAAGCAGACAGCAAACGTGTCGCTTCTCCGAGCAACCACTTATCACGAAGCGCATTGCGTATAGAATCATTTTTTCTATTTTGATTCTCGTATTCTGTATAAAGCGAATCGTAATAACTTGGATCATGCATTTCCTCCGCCTCGGCGGCAGCAACAGCTGCATCGGCAGCAATATCAACAGCTTCCACCTGAGCTACGACCGTATCTGGTACACTCTCTACAATCACCGGAGGAGACAGTGGTTCCAGTACCTTTTCATCTTCGTCCCACTCCACCACTGCTGCCGTTGCCGAATCCACTACCGCAGTTGTGGAATCCAGTTCGGGAGAATATGCGTCAGCCGCAGGTGCCATGTAAGCAACCTTCTTTATTCCATATCGGTTAGCAACGGAATCATTCTCGAAGAAAGTTGTACTCATTGTCGACGAAATAAAGCGTGCCACACGGTCGTTGTAAACCAACACGCTACCCGCCTTCATCCCGATGCTTGAATATCCATTGGCAAAGGGCTTAGATTCACCGACATCATGTAGCAATTTTTCAAATTGCACTTTATTGGACAACGGAAATATAAACTCGAGAAAACTGACACTGTCTGTCTTTCTGTTATAGAAATAAGACGTTTGTGACAAATCAATACCTAAGTTTTTGATATCATTCCCCACTGAAGCACCTGATTTTTCAAGTTGCTTGAACAGCCCCGCCTTCTGAAGCAACTCATTCAACTTGTTTGCATTTGCCTTCTGAACGATTTCCTTCACATTAAACGCAGCGATAATTTCTGCATCTTCAGGAATGAGCTTGACTAAATCTTGTGACTTCACAGGCCCCATCAAAGAGAGACATGCGAGTCCAGTCAATAAAATTTTTGATTTCATATAGGTTATTTTGTTAATGTGATTTTATTTGCCAAAGTAGACTTTCCATAAACCAAGTCTGTAAATGGTAATTTTAGTAGTACGCCCTTCTTATTGCCTGCAACTTTTGCTTTGCTATTATCCTGAGCCGCTATCGCTTTTTCAAAACGCACAATCTGAGTATAAAAAGCACCAGCAAACTGATTGGTGTTGTCGCTTCCCAACTGATTAAATTTAGCCTTCCAGTTGCTCGAGGCGACAAATTTACGTTCAAAAACGTTGGTCTGAGCGTTATAATAGTATCTATTTGAATTTGATATTTTTGTCTTAAACCGATTAGCCAATATATCCGAAAAAGCATTTAACGACTCGATCTGACTAAAGTCACAGGATATATTTACAATAAAATTTGTGAAATCCGTTTGATACTGAACATTGGAGATACCCTTTGTCTGCTTGAGCAACTGAACTGCTGCCTTAATCTCCTTTTCCATCTCAGCCTGCGTTGGTATCTGTATTCCTTTTATACTTTTCATCTTCATCAAAGAAGATACCTTCGTTTTACTTTTACTCAGGTTCAATGTTGCCGCAATATGTCCCGAACCATTGGGTTTAAGGTCAATCTGTTCAACAAAGTCAAAACAGCTTGACAAAGTAAAAGTCATCAACAATGCACATATAACCACATAAAACCTGCTCAACGGTTCTTTTAATCTAAAAACTATCTTCATTTCTTTTCAGTACCGATTAATAAATTATCAAATCAATATATGTTCGGGCATTAACAGCAAACATTGTGCTATTTTCGTCACTTTAGGAAAATTTTAAAAAAAAGCGATATCCAATAACATATTTAGCACTAATATTTATCGTTATTTAAAAACAACCGTCTTCCTCTAAAATTATTCAATAACCACAATAAATATATCTAAAAATCAAATAGATGCATTCCCGAAGCATTTGCTTGCACAAAAAGGCAGGTTTATGCCCCGATAATCCAACTTTTCTTAGGTACTTTTGCCCCTCTTTGCGAACAAACACTAACGATCAATATGATTTACAAGTCCAGGACTGTTCCACAACATACAATGTGGCGAATAGTTTATTTTATGATTACGTTGCTTACCCTTAATTCATGTGAAAAAAATGAGTCCAGGATGGAGCGAGCTGCATTACAATTTACACCTACAATTGTTGGCCAAATTAACACCAAAGCTACTGGATCCTCTTGGGACAAAGGCGACCAAATTGGCGTTTATATGATCAAATCAGGTCAGCGATTAAAATCAACATCCATTGTGAATACTGTCAACAATCATGTATTCGCGATTAATGGCTCCTTATTTCAAAGCAAGTCACCTATCTTTTTACCAAATGAACAGGTAGATTTCATTGCATATTATCCTTATAAATCCATTACTGATTTTCAATATCCAATCGATCTGAGTGATCAGTCAAACCAGTCAGCATTGGATTTCATGTATGCCAGCAATGCAAAAAATATCAACAAAACCAACAATACTGTCCCACTCAATTTTGTAAGACAATTGAGCAAGATTGTGATTCATCTTTCCATTACCAATACAGCGGGTTTAGAAGCCAATCAGATTGCCGTCAGTATACCTTCGGTACACACACAAGGAGGATTTGATCTCTCAGCCGCAAAACTAAATGTTAACCTTACTGAAAAGAAAGATATACAAGGAAAAGTTTCGGTGAATACCAACCAAACAGCTATCGTGGAATTCGTTCTCCTTCCCAGAGAGGATATCACGGGAAAGGCTATTAAATTTATCGCTCCTAATGGTGATAGTTATACCTGGACAACACCACAACATCAAAATCTGAAAAACCTAATAGCTGGAAATCGTTACAGTTTTGATGTCAAAATTGACAATGGTAAACCAAATGGCGGGATCGGCGATTCACAAGCCTATCTGGAAATCCCCAAAATGACCAATTTAAACGATAATGAAGTGTTCATACAGCACTTTCTTCCTGATGCAAGCACACAAAGAAACTATGCAATGTTGTATGATAAAAAGCTAAAAATGGCTTACTGGGTAGCTTATCCATTATATAATAGCATTTTAGGTTCGGGCAATCGTACAGATGCTTGGGGATATGATCCTTCTATATCAACAGCATTCCAACCAAATCTATTTAAAGGGTTTCAACCAACGGGCTATGACAGAGGTCATCAGCTACCTAGCGCTGACCGCAACCTGAATATTACCCACAATAAAACAACATTTTATTTTACCAATATGACGGCACAGGCATCCCGTCTCAATCAAGGTCTTTGGGCAAACCTGGAAACAAAGGTACGGACCTGGACCGCGCAATGTGATACCATGTATGTTGTAACGGGAGCAATGCCCACAACTGATACCGATAATCTGCTGGACTTCGCGCAAGACAACGACAAAAAAGATATCGCAAAACCAAAATACTATTTCAAAGCGTTAGCCATGAAGAAAGGAAGCGAATATTACACAATAGCCTATAAGATTGATAATGTTACTCCACCTGCCAAAAGTACTTTTGACAATTATAAACTAACAGTGAGTGAACTGGAAAAAGTAACAGGATTTACATTTTTTCCCGATTTAGATAACAGGAAAAAAGAAAGTATCAATACCAGTATCTGGAAATAATTCATCTTCGGCTTAATCGGATTATTTTATTCCAATTAAGACAGTAGCTTAAAGCTTGATAAGCCTTAAAAATACCAAGATCTCCACAGTAAAAAGACAAGGCACGCTGAATTGCGCCTTGTCTTTTTATTTACAGGTATAGCCGCGATGCGTCAAAAAACTTGACATTCTTGTAAAAAACACCATTTCACCCCTAAAATGAACGCTCAATCCTTCATTGTTTTTTATTAGATTTAACCCATGAAGCTTATAATATTCGATCTAGATGGAACATTATTGGATACATTACAAGATCTTGGAGACAGTTGCAACGTGATCCTTCAGCGATTTGGTTATCCTATACATCAGTTACCGGCCTACAAGAAATTTGTAGGTAATGGTGTACAGAAACTAATCGAACGGGCCCTTCCCGAACATGCACGAACCACTGAAATAATAACAACACTGCTAACGGCATTTAAGACCTACTACGAAGAGCAGACAATATCTCATACACGACCCTATTCTGGAATTATCTCCTTATTACAGACGCTTAAATCTTCAGGATATCTCATCTCTGTAGCATCCAATAAATATCATGAGGCGGTTATCCCGTTAATGGAAAAATATTTTCCTACGATCTCTTTTGATCTGATCCTTGGTCACCGCACAGGACATCCGGCCAAACCCGATCCAGAGATTGTCTGGGATACGCTCCAGACATTAGGAATAGCAAAAGAAAACTGTTATTATGTTGGCGATTCCTCTGTTGATATGGACACAGCCAATAACGCGGGGGTGACAGCTATTGGTGTTACCTGGGGTTTTCGCGATGAAAACGAATTGAGGCAACACGGTGCAAAGCATATTATTCACGTTCCACAGGAACTACTGAATATTGTATAAAAGAAAAAGCTGAACTTTATTCCAACAATGGTTTAAGTTCAGCTTTTTGGAATTAAAATATTGTAGTTAGCTACATTTTAGCATCCATCAGCTTTTCACTTTGCGACTTTGGTTTTCCTAATTTCATCTTGATCACAAAAGCTTTATTTGAGTTAAACGAATTGGGAAGCCGAATATCGTAATATGTATTTTTGTCTAAGTCTAGACCAATATCCGTATGGCGTAATTCTAAAGATTGTCCATTTTGGAGTATAGTAGCAGTAACCGGAACTTCAGCGGCACCCTTAGGAACAGCGATACGAACAATATTATTGACTGGACGATTAAAGACCGTAAGGTAAAGGTTATCTTCTTTTTTTGTAAAGTAACCCAATTTGGATGGAGCAAGACCAGCATGTCTGACACCATATACCGCTTCACCATTTATCTTGATCCAGTCTCCGATCTCCTTGGCGAGCTTATCCTCTCCAGGATGCATATGACCATTCCCGTCAGGGCCAAAGTTTAGCACGAAATTGCCATTCATGGAAACGCAATTCATCAACATATCGATGAGATCATCTGAGGTCTTGGTATAAATCCCAGACCAGTCTTTCATATAGCCCCAACCATTCGGTGGAATCGTCATGACACAATCCCAGTCACGTCCTTCCAACCATTCAAACTCCTTCGGCATTTTTCGTTCCCAACCTTGTTCATAGTCACCTAGCATCTCGCCGTTGGAGTCAAAATGCCGCTTTTCAAATTCATCATTTCTAAATCGGCTTCCGATAATCAATCCGGGATGCTTTTCACGCAGCTCTTTTTCTAATTTATACGTAAAATCGTACGCTTGGATCCAAGATTGATCCCAAGTACCATCAAACCAAAAACCTTTTATTTGCGGGTAGTTTTCCAGAAGTTCTAGCAACTGATTACGCGTGTATTCCAAAAACTTATTGAATTTAGCCTTTTCTTCAGGAGTAGAGGGAGCTTTCCCCATATAGTTTGAATTATTCCATTCTAGAATTGAAAAATACAAAAATACATCTATTCCTTCCGCTGTATAAGCGTCTACGACCTGCTTGACGATATCTTTTTTATAAAGGCTTTTCTTGACGGTATAGTCTGTATACTTAGAAGGCCAAAGGGCAAATCCATCATGATGCTTTGTGGTAAAAATAAGATACTTTGCCCCCATTTCTTTTGCCTGTTTAGCCCAGCTTTTTGCGTCAAAACCTGTAGGATTGAACTTTCTGTAGAGATTATCATAAGTATTCTTCCAATCCTTCGGTGCTGTTGGCCCACTCCAGGTACGTATCCATTCGGATGCCGCGGCTCCTTTTCGAGCACTGACCCCTTCCCATTCATTACCAGGAATTGCATACAAACCCCAATGGATAAATTGTCCTAATCCATAGTTTCGGAACCGTTCCATCGCCTCATCTGTCCGATGTGCAGGCGTCAAAGGGCCATATTTCACCTCTACTTTGTTTTCGACTTTCTTGCGAGGACCTGTCCATTGTGCCGAAGTAGTTTTTATCCCCAGCAATATACTGCCGAGAATCAATGTTGTGATTAATTTATTATATTTCATCTTATCATTATTTCTTTGAAAATGATTACTCCCAACGACAAATAAATCTGTGTTTATTGACCCGATATATGTTGTCCATCCGATTATTACTTTGGATTATCTATATATTGTTTTTGCGATTTCTTGATAACCGCAGGCTCTGGATTACTGTCCTTAAATGGATCAAAATAATAAAGTCCCTGATCGCGGTATAAGGGCAAATGCTTTTTTAACTTTTTTGTAAATTCATCAAAATCACGCCCTATTCCAGTTACCCATGCTGCCTCCGCTAATGCGGCTATTCTAGGGAACACAAGATAATCTAAACGATTGACATTGGTCACCGTCTCAGTCCAAAGATTAGCTTGAATACCCAAGACCTGTTTTTTTCTTTTCCCCAAACTATCCAATTGATTTCCAGCGAAATTGTACACATCCTGCAAAGGATTGAAGCCTTTCCCCCATTTGCGACCGTACTTATGATTCTCTTGTTGTACAAAGTCAAAATACATGGGCAACCTAGGCGTTAGGATAACCTGATAGCCCTTATCCAAAATCTTGTTTAGCTGTTCTGGTTTATCATGACGCCACCACATCATGACCGTCTGATCCTTAGCCAGCTTCGCATCCACCATTTCATCCCAAACAATAATCTTTCCGTTTATCCCAGCCACAGAATCAGCCATACGACGAATAAAATACTCTTCCACTTCTTTGTTGGACTTTAGACCTACTGTCTTTTTCAATTCCTGAACTTTGGCATCATTATCCCAGGCATCACTACCGAAAGCGACCTCATCTCCTCCTAAATGAATATAGACAGAGGGAAACAGTGTTTTCACTTCACGCAAAACATCAGTCAAAAATGTATATGTTGTATTTTTAGCAGGATGAAAAGTAAAATCGGGATGTTTTTCGTTCCCCCCACCAGAGAGAAAAGGATAAGCCCGGTTTGCGGCTGTAGCATGTCCCGGCATATCAATTTCAGGAATGACCTCAATATTTCGCTCAGCAGCATAGGTGATGATCTCACTGATATCAGCTTGACTATAATACTGTACGGGAGCGTAAGGATCGAGATAATTGCCTATCCCCCCAACTTGAGTTAACCAAGGGTATTTTTGTATACTTAAACGCCAAGCCGGTTCATCTGTCAAATGCCAATGGAATTTATTCAACTTGTAAAAAGCCATCCAATCCAGTAAAGATTTCACTTTCTCCTTACCAAAAAAATGGCGCGATTCATCTAGCATAAACCCTCGCCAGGCAAATTGAGGTTTGTCTTCGATCTCTATTGTGTTTAATCGAATCTGATTATCTTTGTGCTCCGCAACTGAAAACAGTTGGTCAACACTCGATATAGCGTTGAGAATGCCCGCCTGAGCAGAAGCATAAATTTTTATAGATGCCCCCGTAATTGATAGCTTGTAAGCCTCTTCATCCAATTCATCATCTCTTATCAAACAGATATTCGCAGCATCTCGCTGATCTGTAACATAACTGGTCAGGCCATATTTTGCCAATACAAGTCTTTGAAAGTACTGTCTTCCTGTCCCGAATGCCGGATCAGCAAAAACAAGGAATGTGTTCTTTACAAGAATCTGTTTATCAGAGACTTTCGCATACAATGGCTTTGGAATAATGTCAACTTGTCCCTGAACATGTTGCATAACAAAAAAAGAGAAGCAGAAAAGAAAGATGCTATTTAAGTTCATCAAAATTTGGTTTAGTAAGTTTCAAAACAATATTCCAACATATCGCCATCGTAAATACTGTTTGTCAAATTTAATCATCTGCGGAAAACAAAAAAAGGAAGATACCCTAAGATATCTTCCTGATTCTCATTACCAATTGGGATTCTGTGTAATTTTAGGATTTTTAGCTATCTCTGAAGTTGGAATTGGCCACAGGTAATCTTTGGCCGGATCAAATCTTCTTAATGAAGCTTCCTGTAAAATAATATAATTTTTATTATTCAGATTGAGCTTAGTTTTGTCCCATTTTTGATCTTTATCAGTCAAATATTCTGCAAATAAATAACTTCCAAATAATGTCTTTGGCATTTCTACTTCTGCTGTTTTCCAACGGAGTAAGTCCCAATACGCAAATCCCTCGAAAGCTAACTCTACACGTCTTTCTCTTCTAATTTCTTCCCGCATATTCAGGCCATTTCCACTCACAAAGGCATTCGAAATTTTAGTCATAGCAACGAAATTAGGGTTCTGTACAGTACCAATATTTACCTGTGGTAACCTGCTTCTTAACAGATTAATCGTTTTATCCAAATCTTCATCGTCTATGGATTCATTCAACTCATAAACGGCTTCAGCATAATTCAACAATACTTCGGCAAACCTTAAAATAGGTTTATCTATGTATGAAGCTTGTCTTGCCCAAAATGGTTCATTCGCATATTTCCGGATACCGAATCCACTGCGTTGTCTGGTTGGATTTGGAATAGTATAGGGTCCCCCTGAAATATATTCATCTCCTCTTTTAAAGAGTGTAAATGTCATCCGCGGATCTTTTTTATCAAAGTATTGCGCATGCGTCATATTTTGATCCGGCTCCTGATATAATGGAGATTTATCCTTAGGAAGACCATCCGCCATCAGGTAGCTATCTACAAAATTTTGTGTAGGTACAATAGTGTTCCCTTCATAATATCGCTGAACAGGTGTAGAGACAATACTGTTGGCCTGATTGATACCATATACTTTTGTAATAATATTTTCTTTATTGGCTCTTCCATCACCTGCTTCCTGAAATAGATTAAAATAAGCTTTATTTTCAACTTGCCCCTTGGCTCCAGTCTGCGGCTGTGTAAATAGAGCATGTTGTCCTGAGCTCATCACGGCCTCAGCGGCCTCTTTAGCTAAAGTCAAATATTTTCTATAGTCCCCATATTTATGAAACTTTTCTCGTGTTCCTTCAAACAAAGCAACCCGCGATTTAAAAGCCAAAGCAGCTGTTTTTGAAATACGTCCATATTCCTTTGCTGAATTTATTTCATCTGCAGTTCGTAAACTACTGATTGCAAAATCCAAATCATCAAGGATTAGCGCTAAGATCTCCTCACGCGTTGCACGCGGTAGAAAAGCGTCTGGATCATCGGCATTCATTGTTTTAGTAATTAAAGGAACCCCTCCAAAACGCTTCAACATCTCAAAATAGTACCAGGCTCTAAAGAATCGGGCCTCACCGACATACCAATTGACCTGGGTCACATCTCCACCTTTTGCCAAAACTTCTGCAGATTTCTCAATCAATTTATTGGCCTGATAGATATTGTAATAACTATAATCATCACTTGTTGCAGGTTTCGCACGTGATCCATCGGAAATTGCATCTCCTTTATCATTCGGATAAGCATCTGTGGACCAATTATCCGTTGTTACATCCTTCGTTGTTAAGCCTGGCAATGTTGAGTAAAAAAAGTTCGCGGCCAAACGAAGATCTTCAACTTTATTCCAAAAATTAGCATCACTCATATTTGTTTCCGGAATCTCTTCTATTTTACAGGAAGATACTGAGCTAAAAGCAATGGATGCTAAAAGGATATATATAAATTTCTTTTTCATGTTATTCAGTTTTAAAAATCAAGGTTTATTCCAAAAGATACAGTTCTCGCAAACGGGTATGGAGAAGCAATCTCCGTCGTACTACCTTCTTTTATTGTTTTCATTTCTGGATCGACTACCCCCTTGAATACGCCCATTTTTGAAAGTGTAAATAGGTCTTCTCCCGAAGCATAAAATCTGACGCGTGAAAAAGGTAATCTCTTCATCTGATCCTTTGTCAACGTATAACCAATCTGCACATTTTTAAGTCGCGCATAGGCCCCGTTCAAGAACCACTTACTCGACTCCTGGAAGTTTTGCGTCGCTTCCAAAAATGGCCTTGGGAAAGCTGCATTGGTATTCTCTGGCGTCCAATAATCTGTCTGAAAAGACATTGGCATATACCAAGAAGCCAACAGAGGCTGAATTAATTCATTGCTTGGCTTAAATTTGCGTTTCGCAATTCCCTGAATAAATAAGCTTAGATCAAAACCTTTATAGCCTAAATTGATATTAAATCCGTATTGGTATCTTGGGTTAATATCGCCTAGGTAAACAAGATCTCCAGAGTCACCTAAGGTACTACCTCCCGGACTTATTTTTCCATCACCGTTGACATCGACGTATTTTATATCTCCCAAGCCTGGAACTCCTGCTTTATTAACAATTTCCTTGTAACTAGGTGCATTATCCAATTCGGATTGCGATTGAAAATATCCATCCGCTTGATACGCCCAAATTGAATTTAAGGCATACCCTTCAACTAATTTATTAACACCAGGATTAACTACATTATTGACACCGCCGTATTTAACTAACTTATTCTGGTTATCTGAAAGATTAAAGTTAACGCCATATGAGAAGTCTTCCCCCACTTTATTATTATATCCTAAATTAAACTCCCAGCCCCAAGTTTTAAGTTTTCCATCATTGGATTTCGGCACTTTAATACCAAGTGTTCCAGGAAGGCTTACGGCCACCAACATATTATTGTTAAGCTTATTATAGTAATCAAATGAACCTTTAAGTTTTCGGTTTAAAAAACTAAAATCTAGTCCGAAATTACGCGTCTCTACAGTTTCCCAAGAAAGCCCTTTGGATGGTGTTAGCAAATCCTGGTATAGATATGTTTGTCTTGCGTCTCCAAGCACAATATTCGAATTTGTCAGTAATTGTGCAATATAGTCATAGTAGCCAATTCCTTCTTTTGAGCCCACTTTACCCCAGGAAACACGAGGCTTTAACTCATTGACAACATGCGAAATACCCTCAAACCAAGTTTCCTTAGACATATTCCAGCCCGCAGAAAAGGAAGGAAATACTTTTACACGGTTACCAGGCGACAGACGGGAGCTTTCATCACTTCGCACAGTAGCTTCAAACAGATACTTCTCTTGATAATTATAATTAAATCGACCAAAATAAGATTGCATTTTCTCCCGCGAACCAAACTGAGTATTGGATTTATTTACAGGATCAGATGTGAAATTCAAGCTTGGGTTGTCATTGACATAAAGGTTCTTCGTGGAAGCTCCTACATACTGATAATCGTAAGAATAGAATTGATAACCGCCCATAATCTGAAAATTATGATCCTCAGTAATGTTAAACTTATAGTCTAAAATTGCCTGATAATTTTGCGACAATGTTTTATAATTTGTTATTGAGTAGTTATTCGGGTTATTCAATTGACTGGCAGTCGATTTAGAAGGACCCGAATAATACGTTACTGTCCGCCTAAAATTCCTGTTTTCGAGTGCCGTATTCTCACGACTATACATTAACTTAACATCCAATCCCTTGATAAAATTGTTAAATGTTGCCGTCACATTGTTAAAGTAGATATCTTTACGGTCACGGTTAAACCCACCGTCTTTCATCAAGGCGTAACCAATAGCTGACGAAGTACCGCTCCGATAGTAAGTACCATCTTCGTTATAAAGCGGGAAACGCATACGTGAGGAATAGAATTGACGTAAAAGACCGTTTCCACCGCCATCGATACCATAGCCACCATCCTGGGGATTATCTGTCGCCTGATTAATGTAGGCTGAACCAACATCCAACTTAATATATTTGTTTACTTGTGCAGAAATATTGGCTCTTGCATTCCAGCGTTCAAAGTGGTCTTCACCCACTTTAAACATACCCGCCTGACTCATATTTCCTAAGGAAGCCATATAGGTGACCTTATCACTACCACCGGTTATCTGTAGGTTGTGATTATATAGATTGTAAGATTTTTTTGCAACCTGATCTATTAAATTTTGCTGGTTGTAGGTACGCCATTGTCCATTTGCTCCTTCGACAAAAACAGGTCCATTCACGGCATAATTAAGATCCTCATCAGTATATTCAGGAGCTAGACCTGCATTAGCCCTTCCTAAATTCATATACTTCATCTCATCCACCAAGGAAAGGCGATCAGGCATATTTGAAGGCATTTGCCAGGCAATATTACTCAATAGTGAGATACGAGATGGTCCTTTTTGCCCTTTTTTTGTTGTAATCAGAATAACACCACCCGCTGATTGTGCACCATAAATCGCTGTCGCCCCCCCATCTTTGAGGACACTTATATTCTCGATATCATTGGGATTCAGCGCAGTAAAAGTTCCTTCAGAACTAATCACACCATCAATAACATACAGTGGAGATACACTTCCATTGGCTGATGAAGCCCCACGAATCTGTATATTCAGTCCTTGATCGCCAGGTCTTCCAGATTGTCGGGTGACTACCAATCCTGGAGCAGCACCCTGTAGCAAATTAGCAACTGTTGGCGCTGGTCTATTCTGCAAGATCTTTGTGTCAACCTGTGAAACTGCACTCGTCAGATTTGTTTTCTTTTGTGAACCGTATCCCACCACAACAACCTCGTCCAGCATATCTTCCGATTTGGCGAGGGTCATCTGGGATGATTGATTCGCAGCTGCCTCTTTAGAAACATAACCAACAGAATTAAAAAGTAGCACTGCATTCGAGGAGGACACAGCTAAGGAGAATTTCCCTTGACTATCCGTTGATGTTGAATGTGCAGTCCCTTTCTCAGAGACCGTCACCCCCGCGATAGGTTTTCCATTTTCATCAACAACTGTACCATTGATTTTCTGCTGAAAAACAGACATTGAAGTGCCATTTTTTATTGTTGATAGATGGGAATTTTTAGCCTGCGTAGTGCCCATTAATGAAAATGCGACCATCGGCGTCAAGAAAGCGAGATGGCAATATAATCTCGTTTTTCTAAATTGGTTTCCGTAGTGAGATCTATTCATATTATGTTTTCTAAGGTTTGTTAGTGTTGGTAATTTGGTCTTATATCTAATGCAATTGTAAAGAAATTATTAAGTTATTACCCAAGACCAAAGCCACACAATCGTTTGCGCTATTCTCGAAAACGTTGTAGTGTACATCCTACAAACAGGATAATAAAGAAATAAATAACATGTCAATTGAAAAATAAATTACACAAAATAAATTTATTTTCATTTTACTGTTTTTCGAAAAAGAAGCTAATTAGGCATTGTCTTTTTGTTGGTTATATTTGAAAACGAAACAAATACCCTAAGTTTAAAACCACATGATCAAAAGGATTTTTTATACGCTCTTCTTAATCGGGATAACGATGCTGAACCTGCATGCCAGAACCGTCATTCCGTTCAATGCAAACTGGTCGTTCAAAAAAGGTCCATTTTTCAGCTCAGCCCTTGACTATAACCTCACGTTTGATGGAAAATGGCAGCTTGTAACCTTACCACATACCTGGAATGCAACAGATATGCAGACAAACGAAATCAAACCAGGTGGCCTTGGAAAAAACGAACGCTTTTATACTGGTGACGCTTATTACCGCAAAACATTTGTTCCTGGATCAGATTGGAAAGGTAAACGCATTTTCATCCGATTTGAGGGAGTTAACACAAATACCGAGGTTTATTTAAATAATAAACCCCTTCCTGCCAAAACGGGGAAAAATGAAGTTAATTACGATAATTCCCAACGAAATGGCAACTACAGTTTTGTTGGTCGACATCAGGGCGGCTATTCCGCTTTTGTCTTTGAATTAACCAATATGCTTCAATCGGGAGTGGACAACGAGCTGTTGGTCAAAGTAAATAACGAAGCAAGTCCTCAGGTTATTCCGGTCAACCATACCCTATTCCCCATGTACGGAGGTATTTATCGGCCTGTTGAACTTATTATTACTGAAGATATCCATGTTGCCGTGAATGATTTTGCTTCCCAAGGAATCTATGTCACGCAGCAAAATGTTTCGAAAAAAGCTGCGGATATCGCTTTGAAGATAAAAATTGACAACAAGTCTGGAAAAATACAACCGATCGAATTGCTAACAACCATTTTTGAAAAAAATGGCAGCATAAAAGCAAAGCAACAAACGGCTTATACATTACCGCCTCAGGGCCGTCAGGTATTATCACAACAAATTGCAGTCAAAAATCCACACCTATGGCAAGGATTGGATGATCCTTACCTCTACCGTGTGGTAACACAGATTAAAAAAGATGGCCAAATCATCGATGAAGTGACGACACCTTTAGGTATTCGCAAGTTTGAATTGCGTACTGGCCAAGGTTTCTTTTTAAATGACATCAAGTATCCTCTATATGGCGTATGCCGGCATCAGGACCGCTGGGGCAAAGGCTCAGCCTTGAGCAACGCCGACCACGATGAAGATCTATCCATTATCAAAGAAATGGGAGCCACTTCCATCCGTCTGGCACACTATCAGCAGTCAGCATATTTCTATTCCAAATGCGATAGTATCGGGCTTGTGATCTGGGCTGAAATCCCATTTGTGAATCGCGTGACGACATTGGAAGACAATAACGCCCAACAGCAGTTGAAAGAACTAATTCGACAAAATTTTAATCATCCTTCCATCTATATCTGGGGGATGCATAACGAAGTTTACTCCCCGTCTGCCTACACCGTAGAACTCACGACCAAACTAAATGATCTCGCTAAATCCGAAGATCCGGATCGTTACACCGTCTCCGTAAGCGGATACAATGTAATTGATCATCCGGTTAACAACAACGCCGATGTACAAGGGATCAACCACTATTTCGGCTGGTATAACGGTGAATTGGAAGACAAATCCCCAAAGGATGACGATGTAGCCACATGGGCGCAACGGATAAGTAAAGAGTTCAAAGACTACAAGATTATCTTTTCTGAATACGGTGCCGAAGCAGTTCCTGAGGATCAGGCGGAAGAGGTAGGCAATTTCGGCAACCAATGGAGCAATCCATCATTTTTCCCAGAAGAATATGCGACAAAATTCCATGAAGTCCATTGGGGCGTAATCTCCAAAAGCCCTATTTTTCTAGGGTCATACGTGTGGAATACTTTTGATTTCGCCACACCGATTACCGCACTGAACGTTAATCCAAGAAATTATAAAGGACTGGTTTCTTTTGATAGAAAATTGAAAAAAGATGGCTTCTACTGGTATAAAGCAAATTGGAGCAAAGAACCGGTATTGTATCTCACCCAACGCCGTATGATCAATCGCGGAAATGAAATTACTCCAGTAACCATCTATTCCAATAGAGGCGAACCAACCTTAACTGTTAACGGAACTGTTATCAAAGGCGTTAGAAAAGGGCAAACAGATGTGCATTACATTTTTGATAACGTCAAACTTACGAAGGGGGCTAACACGATCGAAGCTAAGATCATACAAAAAGACGGAAAGATATTGACAGATCGTATTCATTGGAATTACGATCCATCTTATAAGCAAAATGCATCAGGACCAACCAAATCAAAAACTGAACACGTAGGTCTCTAATACGAAAACTAAAACCTAAAAAAGCCACACTAGTCCCTGCATTAGTGTGGCTTTTTTGGGTCATTGACCGACATAAGCCAAGCGTTTACCGAGATTCTCTCCTGATTAGCCTAATGACTCTCCCCTCTTCAGCAAATCTCGCCTACCTTTGAGATATCAAATAAGAAATAAAAACATTAAAAAAATAAACATCATGGCAACTAAAACAACATTCAGTATCAACAGCAAAACGATCACAAAAGCTTTTCAAGATCTTTTTGATTCATTTAAAAGCTCACGTTTAAAGGTTTCTTCCAAAAATGGACAGGAATATCTAAACATATCATTATTGTTAGCGGTGATCATCGGAGTTATTTTCCCTATAGCTTTTGTGGTCCTTATTATCCTTACTTTGATTTGCAGCCTTCAGTTGGCCATCTTACAAGAAGATAAACAGGAGGAAGAAAAACAAAAAATGATTGAACTAAAATAAACGCTGTACTTGACATAACATAACATAAACGGGATGCCCAGCGCTGGGCATCCCGTTCTATTTTTATATACATTTAGAAATCGGAAAATACACTACTCCAAAATAGGATTAAATTCTCCACCCCAGTCTTTATTTTGCTTGATATTTGGGTTTTTATCTATCACAGATTGAGCAATCGGGAAGAAATAATATGTATCTGGCACCAGATTGATTTTATTTCCGGTACTCGGCACCTGCAATACATTGTACTTAAACTGATTTTCTTTCAGTTGGTAATTTTTTGCCAGGTCTGCTGCCGTTTTTAGATCCATATCGCTTCCGTTTGCATTGATCGCAATCGCTTCCACTCCCTGCTTGGTTTTATTGTTCAGGACAGCAAGCTTACGCAGGCGACGTAAATCCCAAAAGCGGTGCCCTTCGAAGCAGAACTCGATATTTCTTTCCGCCAATAAAGCTTCCCGCATATCGGATTTATTTCCCGCAACGATACCATAGCTATTATCTACCCCCGGTTCGATACCCGCGCGCATCCGGATCTGTTTTAAAAGGGACATTGCTGTAGCCAAATCCCCTGTTTCATTTGCTGTTTCAGCATAATTCAACATCACTTCCGCATAGCGCATCAGCACAAAATCCACATCATATTGAGTCTCCACCTGCGTTTGTCGTAAGGAAAGCTTTGAATTCTTCAAAATAAAAAAGCCTGTATACCGATCTCTATTCGAGGAGGTTGTACCAGCTTTTGGATTTTCTCCAAAATTATCCAATGCATCCGCGATGCCCAGCGAGGTATATTGTCTTTTCCCTGTTTTACCTGAAACCTCATAGACCTTCCCGTTCCAAACAATAGATTTATCAAAACGGGGATCACGGTTCTCCCAATAGCTTTGTAGGAACTGTTCATCTGTTTTATGGTATTTACCCGTCGGATCTGTATATAACTTACCATCTTTCATGGGAAATTCTTTCACAAAATCCCAAGTTGGTACAGCACTGGCAGTCCCTCGGCTTTCGGAGCCCGGTCGCACCCCATTGTCCCAGTTAGCAACCTTATTGGGGTAAGAGTTTATCACAGCAAAGACCACCTCCGGGCCTTTCTCCACCAATGCAATATTATAGTAATCAGCGGTCAGGTTATAGCCCTGTGCCTTTAGCTGCTCATAGGCTTTTTTATTCACCGCATTTGCTTCTACCCAATAGGCATTTCCATAAGGATTGGAAGGATTAAATTGTGGCGACGCTTTATACAACAATACTTTAGCTTTAAAGGCTAAGGCAAAATTACCATCAATACGTCCATAATCAGCCGCACCTTTCGCTATGGTCATCGGCAAATAAGTCAGCGCCTCATCCAAATCTTTTATCATTAAATCAAAACATTCCTTGGTACTATTCCGTGGAACTTTCAATTCATCATCTTCCAGATCCTGTGGTTTTGTGATGTAGGGTACCCCACCATGATGCTTGACCATATTGAAATACATATAAGCACGCATAAAAAGTGCCTGACCTAAGATGGATTTCTTTGTCGCATCATTTAATCCTGTACTTCCAGACACCTTTTGGATAGCGGTATTGATCTTACGCATGGTTGTATAATCCCAAGCTTTGTAGGCCGTATTATTGACCGTCACCGCATTCAAAGGGAAATTAATTCCAGCAAGCTGTTGCGAATTATTGTCTGCGCCACTGTTCCAGTTGCCGAATAAGGTATATAAATTAGCCAGATAAGCATTGACAAGATTGGGATCATTCCACACCTTGTCTTCATTTACCGAATTGAGATCCTCAATATCCAATACATTTTTGCAAGAAGCCGTTGTCAGCAACAAGGCAACTAGCGGATAAAATATCTTTTTCATCATTAAAAATCAATTAAAATTTAACATCAAGGCCCAATGTGAACGTTTTCATCACTGGATAGGAATCGTACATTTTTTGCTCTGGATCATGGAATTCCTTCATCGGCGAAAAAACAAATAGATTCGTACCATTTAAGAATACGTTGACACTCTTCATTTTGATTTTTTCCATCATTGCTTGCGGCAGTGTGTAGGAAATATTTAAATCCCGTAATCGCATATAAGCTCCATTGCGGATCCAGAATGTCGACGAGGTTGCCCCTGATTCCTGCCAATTATAGCCTACAGGTCGTGGGTATTTAGCATCCGTATTATCTGGGGTCCAGACATCCGAAGTCCAGATCGGGTAATAAGGTCTAAAGGTATCCCCATGTTGCCGCATTCCTGCCCCTTCCTGATTGCTGATCACACGATCATAAGCCAATACCCCTTGAAATAAAGCAGAGACATAAAACCCCTTCCAGCTGGCGTTAAATCCAAATCCATAGTTAATGCGAGGCGTATTATTCTCCGAAAGTAACTGCATATCATTATCATCGATAATGCCATCAGGCTGGTCCGAGTAATTCTGCCCACGGATATCTTTATATAGAATCATCCCAGGATAAGGATCACGTCCATAGGTTTTAAAGCCTTTTCCTTTCAGCGCATCAGCTTCCGCCTGCGTACGGACCAGTCCCGAAGCTTCCAAACCAATAATGCGATTTTCAGGTCGCCCTACCTTGGACCGAAAATTTTCCCGCCCTCCTGCCGCGTAGGAAGGTTCTTCGTCAAAAATATCCCATCGGTCTTTTGCATAACCCATATTCGCATTCAAACCGTAAGAAACTTCACCAACCCTATCATTCCAGTTGAGTGAGAGCTCGCCCCCTCTAAAGCTTCGTGCCGCATAGTTTTCAGGTGCCAGCCCTCTACCATAATTATCCGGAACCTTAATCCCCCTCGTTCCGAGAATATCACTCTCTTTGCGGATAAAGCCATCTAAACTACCCGTCAGTTTATTGTGAACAAAACCAAAGTCTATCCCTACGTTATAACTCTTTGATTTTGTCCAGGTAAGGTTCGTGGTCGGGTTATCAAGGTATGTTACCCCGGTGTAATAGCTATCGCCAAAAATATATCCCGGCACCGGTGTTCTGCTTCCTGTTCGCGAAGTGATGATCGAGCTATATTTCTCCATATACGAATAGGGTAATATCGAATAGCCTTCCACATCCACAAAGTTGCCCGAACTTCCGTACGATGCCCGTAGTTTTAGATCACTGACTGTATTTTTGATGGACGAAAAGAAGTTCTCATCCGACATACGCCAGCCCAGGGACATGGATGGGAAAAATCCCCAGCGCTTATCATTTGGGAATAAAGGCGAACCATCGTAACGGAAAGAAAACTCGGCAATATACTTATCCGCATAGTTATAGTTCGCCCGACCGATCACCCCGCGTCGTGCGTCCATTAATTCAAAAGCATCTGTTGATCGCATGCTCCTGTCTGTCGGATAAATATACATCTGATCCAAGGGGATAATTGGATTTTCCGCGCGCGATGTGATGTTCGTATTGCCTGATTTAAACTGCTCATAAACAACCAGACCATCCACCGTATGTTTGCCAAATTTGCGGTTATAGTTGAGGAACCAGTCCACCTGGTATTGCCATTTTCGCTGTGGGTTATAGTCCATAAAAGGTTGAGCCTGGCTAAAAGTGAATACATTTGTCCTATCCTCTGACGGTGGGGCTGGTATGAAGCGGTTCCCATTCGGATTCAGCGAAGTAAATGTATAGTTCTTTTGGAAACTCATATAACGTTTGCGCATGTAGTCTTCCGCTACATAACTTCCCACCAGTTTTGTAGAAAGTCCCTCTAACAGTTTATCCAATTTTAAATTAAGGGTCATGATCGGATTCACCTGACGTACTTTGCGATCAATGTACCGATCGCCGATGACCTGGTCAATCACATTCCAGGCCTGCCAGCTTCCCATCGGTGTCTGTACTGGATAAGCCGTTGGAGTATTGCTCGGCGTCCCATCCGCAGTTAGATAGAAGGGATACATCTTAGGCCAGTTGAAAGTAACGCGGTAAAAATCCGAAACATCGAAATCATCATCACTGGCAGATGTGCTAAATGGCCAGAAGAACCTATTGGAATTCGTCTGATTGGCTGAGATATTAAAATCCATACTAAATGCGTCACTGATCTTAGCTGAAATATTGCTGCGGAGATTAAATTTTTCGTGATCCAGCGATTTATAAGATCCGTTTTCTTTCCGATAGCTCAATAAAGCATAATAGGTAATCTTGTCGCCACCACCGTTAACAGCAATAGACTGCCTATGGCTGAAAGGATTTCGCCAGATCACATCATTGGTATTATAATTTTTGTCTTTAAAATAGTCAAATTCGCGCTGCCCATTTGGAGCCACCCACGGTTCACTTTTCTTGCCCTGTTCCCAACGGAATTGGGAAACTCGATTCTGATAGATTAGCTCATCCGTAGCGGTAGTCAGATTGGCCAATAAAGTCTGTGTTGGTGCACTGAAGGAATAATTACTCTGCACATTGAATACCGGTGCTTGGGCAGTACCTTTTTTTGTCGTCACCAGTACAACGCCATTCCCTGCTCTTGTACCATATACAGCGGCGGTTCCGGCATCTTTCAAAAAACTCATTTGATCGACTTCATTTGCTTCCAGCGCATCAAAAGCCGCTTTGTCGCGCACCACACCATCAATCACATAAAGCGGTTCGACAGCAGCACCACGGATACGTAAGGAAGAGGAAGCTCCGGCCATCCCTGAGGTATTGGTCACATTCACCCCGGCAGCCCTGCCCGCCAAGGTATTGGACAGATTGGATGGCGAGATATTTTTCAGTTGTTCGGAGTTTACCGCTGCGACAGCCCCGGTTAGATTTCCCTTTTTTTGCTTACCATAGCCCACGATAACAACCTCTTCCAACGATTCGGTATTTCGAATCATCGTCACAGCAATCGTTCCACTGCTCACCGCGACCTCTTGTCGCGCATAACCCTGATAATTGATAACCAAAAAATCTCCCTGTTTGGCGCGAATGGAAAAGCTACCATTGGCATCAGTCGCTGCTTGAATCGTACTACCTTTCACGGTAATCGTAGCGCCAGCGAGTGGGTCGCCTTTTTCATTCTTTACACTACCCGAAATTTGCTGCTGTTCGACATGAAAATAGCTCAATTTCGATTTCAAATTGCTCGCAATTAAATTAGGGGACGAGCATAAAAGACCTAGACCTAAAAGACTTAAAGGTCTGGCTTTGCTGTAAAAAAGATAATTCTTTTTCATAATTAAGATGGAGGTATTTAGATAATAGTTTACAAACAATTACCAAAGGTTTATTGGTATTTTGTCTTTTATAAAAAAATCATAAAAGACAGTTGATTCTATCAGGAAATTAAATAAAAGAATTTGAAAATAAAAATGAAATTGAATAAAAGAAACTGAAAACAAGATTGTTTTTTTACATTTCACAGACATGTTATTAGAATAATTAACCCGTTGTTTTTATAAAACAACGGGTATAGCGGGGACTTTTCGCTCTAAAAAGAACAAATATTTAGAAATTAGAAGGTTTTTCTAACAACAAAAGCAGCTACCGAGTCAGCTGCTTTTGTCCAATCGAAAAATATATTGGATATACTATCTTTTCTCGGTTTTGTTGAAAGGAAGGGTTGGTGACAGATTAAATGTAAAATTGCCTTTTGAATCTACGCCACCAGCCCCCCTTACCCGAGCCTTGATTTCGTACTTGGCATTCGGATTATAATCTCTCACGGCGAAATTGTAATAAAAGGGTTTAATCTTATTCGTTCCTCTAAATTTGTCCGCAAGCGCATGATGTCGATCCTCATCAATAATACGACCATCTTGCAGCAATTGGACAGCATCTATCTCCAGAAAATTCTTGCCTTCTACAAAGAAAAAACCAGCTTGTGCCCGTCCATTGTCATAGATCTTCTTTGTCACATCAAAGGTTAATGTACTATACTCCTCTTTAATGTCATCACTTTTCCAGCTACCTGCGATATAACCGCCGGTATGATAGTAATCAATCCGCATAGAATCCAGACGTGGAAGATTAGCATCCAGTCTACGGCAAAACTCCGCATAATCTTTCTTTGACTTAGAAGCCCAGCCTATTTCAGCGACGGCAAGTAAGCGTGGAAAATTCTGCACATTCATATCTTTGATATCCTGGGCAATCGCCGACCACATATTCCCCTGTACCCCCAACACCAATTGATCCTCCATTGCTGTCAGCCCATTTGATGGATCAAAGTCATAGACCCTTTTTAAGGAATTAATCTGCGGATAGGCCAGGTCGGTCATTGTGCCATCATTGCGATCTGCCTGTGTAATATCGAAATACAAATGCGAGGCTGGTGTCGCCACAGCCTTAAATCCATCTTTGGTCGCCTCCTTAATCGCCTCCTCTCCAAGCCAACTCATAATAGCTGTACTTTTGGGAAGATTCTTAGCATCGGCCAAGATATCATTCCAACCAATAGGCTTTTTCCCTTTCTGAACAATGATAGCCGATACACGTTGTACAAAATAACTTTGTAATGCTTTGACATCGGCAATCTGATGCTGCTTCATAAAATCCTGTACATGTGGTTCCTTTTCCCATAAATCATGACGGACCTCATCCCCTCCAAAATGAATATAGCTTCCTGGAAATAGACTGGCAATCTCGGTAAACACATCATCCAAAAATTGATAGGTCGTCTCTTTTGTCGGATCAAGTGTATTTGGTGTAAACTGATTACCCCAATAACTCCAGGACGACACGAAAGGAAAAATATGATTGGGGTAAGAATTCTTATTCACCCCCAAAGCAGGATAGGCCAATATTGTTGGCCAGGAGTGTCCCGGTACATCAATTTCAGGAACAATTGTAATATTGCGTTCTCTAGCATACTGAACCACCTCCTTTATCTGCTCCTGCGTATAAAAACCGCTACGCTCAGCCGGTTGTTTTTCAGTACGGTGGAAGACAGTCGTATTCTCTGCCGTTAATTTTGGATATTTTTTTATTTCGATACGCCAGCCCTGATCATCCGTCAAATGCCAATGAAAAGTATTCATTTTATATAAAGCCATTGCATCCAGGTACTTCTTCACTGTGTTTATCGAATAGAATGTTCGGCTTACATCTTTCATATACCCCCGCCAGTGGTATCGGGGATAATCTTTGATCGCAACAGCAGGAATGGACCAAGTGGATTCATTTACAGCACGATTAGTTGTCTCGATTGCAGCGGGCAGGAGCTGGCGCAACGATTGTGATGCATTGAAAAGACCATGTGTTGTCTTTGCCTTCACCGTAACCTTTTTAGTAGACACATCCAATTGATACCCTTCATCACTAGGCAGATCCAGTTTTTTATCTAAAATAAACTCTATCGTATTGCTTGATTGCCTTTTTTCCGTCATTGGATAATGACTTGCTTGCCGCAATTGCTTAATGAACAGGTCCACATCTTTAACACTACAATTTTTAAAACTTACGGTCGTTTGTGGATCAAATTGGAATAAACCTTCCCCGTAAGTGATTTCCTGTGGTTTTGGAATGATATTTACAATAGGTTGCGCGTGGCTTACCTGTCCGATAATTAACGACAACATTGCTGAAATAAACAGTTTTTTCATCAGTTTTACAATTTGTTCCTTTATTAAAAATGAATTATTTTGAGCCAAAATTTGACTCATTTAGGTTTCCATCGGTAAAATAGAAAATAAAAATTGTACTACCGACTCGTCATTTCAATCAAACGATTGTGTAAGTTTTTTAAAAAGTAGCGATTAATTGACAGTTATAAACAACAGCTTTCATTTTTAAGTCTTAAATTTGAATTCCATACTAAATAAAGAGGCTGTAATTAATTTATTGGTTGAAAGAGTAAACAACGTGAAAAATAATAGAAAAATATTTATTTTCAGGACAGTTTTAATTGCTTTTCTGATTCTTTCTTTAGTGTATATCGGTTCGATATTTACCTATCAATATATTGAATATCAAAAAACCGAAGCTCGTCTAAATAAAGCCTATAGCTCTAAAAATCAGTTGACAAGTTTATTTTATGAGCTGTTTGCCTCTTATAATGCTGCGGGGAATGCATTCCGTTCATATACGGTAGATTTCAGTGCTCAAAATTTGGCAAACTATACAAAAAACCTAGATAGCCTTCGTTTTTATATTGACTCTCTTTCTACCCTTTCTTCCAAAAAAGGAATATCGTTCTCAACCAATACACCACTGGAACAAAACATACATCTCTCTGATGAATTCGCACGCATCAAGAAATCCGTAGATAATATGATTTTCCTGGCAAAGGACTCCCTTTCCCTTTTAACTAAAACCAGTCGAACATTACGTCCAACAACCAATCGGATAGATGCGGATTCCGTTGTTAGCAGAATATTACGAGATACCTCCTTAACTGTCAGCAAAAAAGATACAATTGTCAGAAAAAAGGAAAAACTGCTCACCAGGATTTTCAAAGCAAAAAATGACACTTTAGTCTCTGACAAATTTGAACAGCAATTTAATGTCAATCAGATCAAAGCAATCCATAGCCAGATACAGACATTAATTGAACAGAATGAATCGTTCTATAAGCAAGATTTCAGCAAAATCCGTCGTTCTTTTGTCGCGCTTCAGGACAAAGAAAGACAACTCCTACAATCAAACTATGCCCTTTTTAGCACGATCAGCACCGCCCTGCTCAAGATAAAAACACAAGAAGATGAGTCCTTACGGGCGGCAGAGATACAGGATTTCAAATTGTATAAGGAAAACTCTGCCTTTTTCGGAAATCAAGTTATTGCCTCAATCATTCTAATGATTATTATGGTGACCCTAATTCTGTCCTATCATTATAATACCATTATTTACGAACGTAAAATCACAGCAGCACGAGATTATGCATTGCGTACAGCCAAAGAAAAAACCAGTATATTGGCTAACGTGAGCCATGATGTACGTACACCAGTCAATTCGCTGGTCAGCGTCATTGACCTCTTAAAGAACAACACGTCCAACAATCGCGTTAATCCAGCATTATTGGATTCCATCACAAAGGATATCCATGTTATCAATGATACTGTTGAAGATATACTCAATCTTGGCAAATTAGAATCAGGCATGCTGGAAATTAAAGAAGAATATTTTTCACCAGCCAACTTACTTGCCAATCTGATAAAAATGCAACAAAGCCAGGCTGATAAAAAAGGGCTTAAGCTAATCAGCAATATTGCCATAGAACCAGACACCTTGATTAAGAGCGGAGCATATCGCTTGCGTCAGATCGTGTCCAATCTTCTGAGTAATGCCATTAAATATACCGACAAAGGACAAGTAGAGATTAAAGCATTCATCAACCCGGACGGAAAGAAAACCTTACAGGTAGAGGTTTCAGATACAGGAAAAGGTATTTCTTCTAAAGATCAGGAACATATTTTTGAACAATATTATATGACTGACCTCAGGGCCAAAAATAGTTTTGGATTGGGATTGCATATTTCCAAGCTTATGGCGGAGCAACTAAATGGAACATTAAGTGTGCAAAGTAAACAAGGAAGAGGATCGACATTTACATTAATCGTTCCTATTGCTGATGAAAAGAAAAGCCTGACACAAGTGGTTATACAGGACAATCTGCCGCTAAACTCACGTATTGTCATTGTCGATGATAACCCGATCAACAATTTATTTGTTAAGCAGGCTCTACAGCAGTTCAAAGATGTGCAAATTTTTCAAGATTCATCACTGGCGATGGAGTATCTTCAAAATAACACCAGTGATATTGTCATCACTGACCTTAACATGAATGGCCCTAGCGGCTGGGATATTTTGAATTTAGTCAAAGGAAACAATACTATCCATGGCACGAACAGCAAAGTAATTGCATTAACATCGGATGAATCACAGGTAACCGTACAGAGTCCTCAGGGGCAGATCCATCAGTTCGATGGGATCATGGTCAAGCCTTTTAATTTAGCAACATTCGTCCAAATTTTAACATCATAGATTGTATCGCTCGATTATACTGTCATTAACGTCCAATATCAATTGCTGCTAACATCGACACGAAATCAAGTAAACATAAAGTAAAAACAAAGGGGCCAGCAAAAATTGTTGTCCCTTTTTTCGTGCTAATTCTTCATAATCTTGAAGCACTTCATTATAACCTTAGTTGCTGTTAATCGTTAAAATATTGAACAGGCCTTCTGCTTACAATCCAATAGCATTTCAACATCATCTTCAGAACTTAAATCTTTGATGGCTTTTACCCCATCATATGTTCGAGGAATATCTGTTTGATTGGCTTCCCATTTCTCACTTGGTAAACTATAGCTAGTCTCTCCTCAAATATGTGTTTTCTTATAAATAATGAATCCCAAAAGTTTTTGTCTAACTTGTGGGATTCATTTCATTATAGCGATGACTTATTAATTTAAGCTAGCCAGCTCGAGGATACTGCACTTCCTGAAACATCCAGTTTTCTATAGGCACATTGTCCAGCTGAATTGTCCTCACAAATACCAGATTGGTTTCCATGACCAGATATATTTACATTACAGAATCCACTATGGCATCGCTTCACAACAACAACGCCCCATGGAAGGAGAACAAACTGAGCCACTACAATAAGCCGAAATCGACCAAACAGGCCTGACCAGGCAAAGAACAAAATACAGTTCCGCCTGTAGGTAGTAAAATAAGAGTTCCTCCATAACTGCGGCGCCATTGCTCTTCGGAATCTTTTGGGAAGTATGTAAACGCAAGAAGCCCTTGACTGTTTCCAGCAAGGGCTTCTGTGTAAAAAAAGGCACCGACCTACTCTCCCACCTGTTACGGCAATACCATCGGCTCTGGCGGGCTTGACTGCTCTGTTCGGAATGGGAAGA
>NZ_JAHXYR010000008.1 GCF_019969845.1 Sphingobacterium sp. GVS05A | reverse complement strand
CGATGGATCCCGTCCGACTTGCATGTATTAGGCCTGCCGCTAGCGTTCATCCTGAGCCAGGATCAAACTCTCCATTGTAAAATGAAGTTTTTGATTCCAACTATTTACATAATCAGAATTCTTTTTTATATCTCTGATCTTGGATCGAATTGAACTAATTCTTGAATTTGTTCATGACTTTCGTTTTATCTACTCGTCACGCTTACATGATTGTGTTTTCTTAAAGAACTTCTGCGCTTCAACTTCCGTATCCGCTATATTCCGATGGCATTGCGCCCTCTTTATCTTTTTTTTGTTTCCCTCCGTTTCCGTTGGGACTGCAAAGGTAGAAATCTTTTTTGAAATTCCAAAAAACTTTTGAAGTTTTTTTTCTTTTTCTTTTTCCCGATTTCCGCGCCTAACTTCCGTTAAACCCTTCTTTTTTTCAGTGGTCACCTCTTTCGAAGTAACCGTCCCTCCCTTGCGGAGTGGTGCAAAGATAGGGAGATTACTAACAAACTTCCAAGCCTTTTGTTCTTATTTATTTCAATATATCCGTAACTCGCTGTGAACTTGGCGGATTCTTTTTGTAAAACAGCATCCCGGGGGGCCAAGGGATGCAAAAATGGACGGTTATACGGGAAAATGCAGAGGAAAGACCACAGAAAGGTCGCAGGAACGTGGGCGGGAACGTGGACGAAGGAACCGGGGAATGCCGCACGGTAGTGGATACCCTGGGCGCAGAGGTTATGGAAAAGGTGGAAATTGCTGCCGGGATAGTATCACCGGAGCTACACGTTCCCGGACGGATCATCTGGGAAATTTTACCAGATCCCGATCTATATTCATTAGAGTATTACCTAAGGTTAAAGAGGGGTATTAACAGATATAAATCCCTGTTAATACGGATTAATATCTCTATTAATACGCTATTACATAACCAGAGGGTATGCAGATGCGCCGAAGCGGGCAGAAATAACAATAAACAAAAAGGAAATTTTACTCAGATAACATACAAATCGACTATCGGCTATAAACAGCGTACTTACATAATTAATATAAGGTGTTTAAAGAAAAAAAAGCTGAATTAAAAGCAGATTACCGCTAAACTAATGTATAATCTATATAAAAGAGATATAATGTCTCCTTTATAGTTTCTCCACCGAAGAACAAATATTATTCAGCTTAATTTTTACACAACCGTTTGATCTTTGTAAACTCTTTTTTATAATCAATTAATTACTTATTTTAACCTTACAATAAACTTAAAGAATTATGAGTGCCATCAATCTCATATTAACCTTATTGCCAATTTTGAGCAAAACGGAAGTCAAAGAAAATTTAGCTGCAAATAAGATGCAATAGGACGATGAAAGCATTTACTAAAACCAATTAACTGAAAAATTGACACCCATGCGTTCTATTTTACTGTCCATAATTTCCATATTCACTTCTTTGTGCTTAAGTGCGCAAAACCACTGCATTTACATTCATACAGACAAAGATTATTACCTCCCTTCTGACACTGTCTGGTTTAAAGCATATTTGCTCGAGGATGGGAGACCTGCCACTACGGTGTTCAATCTGTACATGCGTATAGCCAATGAAGCAGGTATAGAATTCCAGCAATCTGTTGCTATGGTCACTGAAGGTATTAGCGCGAGCTTCTTTATTATTCCTTCACAATTCAAAGGGAATAACATTTACATCAACGCATATGCAAGAAATCAGCATTCCCCGGTTCAGAAACCCTACTTTAAAAAAATAGGCGTATTGCATTTCGATGAAGAACAAAAGTCAGCTTCTCGCAGCCCTAAATCCAAACAAACATTCTTACATATAAGTCCCAGCGGCGGAATACTTTTAAACGGTATTGAAAATCAAGTTGCATTCCAAGCAATCGATCAATTTGGCTTACCCTTCATGACGAAAGCAAAATTATTGGACGATCAAAATAAACAGATAACAACCTTCGAAACAGATTCTGCTGGACTAGCCGAAGTAAGCTTCGTCCCATCGACGTCAGCCCATTATAGGGTCGAATGGTTAGATCCCAAAGGGGATCTTCGAAAAAATAACCTGCCGCAAGCCGTCTTAGGCATTAAAGCCCATATTATCGCCGATACAAATTTAACAAGTATTCAATTACAAAGTAATACAGCCCCAAAAACGGTCAATGTAAAGGCGAGCATTGGTCAACGGCTCCTGTTTTCGGAGAACATTGAGGTGTCAAGCGCCAAGAAAATCAATATCCCAATTCAAAATAGTGATTTGGAATATGGAATTATGCAAGTACAAATAAGCGATAGTCAGGGAAAAATGCTATCGAAACAAAGTCAGCTTATTGGGCAAAATACGATCGAAATTACGCCCCAAGTAAGTATTGAACAGGGCACAGGAAGCAAATCTGCAAATACGCTGTCTTTAACACTGCCTCACACAATTGAGCGAGCAAGTTTGTCAATTTCGATCACCGACATCGACATACCTATTGACAGTTCTAGTAATATAATAACCGATCTTATTTTCAAACCCATAACTGCATATGAAATTCCAAGTGCATTAAAAATCTGGCAATCGACCAAACATAAAGATCTTTTTATTCAAAGTCAATCCTGGCTTTCGGAGGTTTGTCCTACAGACTCAGTAATACAACCCGATACCTTGATTGTATTAAGAGGGCAGATCAGCATGGAAGCGAGTGCATGGCCAAAATTCTACAAACGCTATCTAAAATACAACCAGCGCAAATTCAAAGAAAGCGGCAAAAGAAGAGGGATCTCTTTTGGTTACAAAGATTTTCAAAAACTTAGGTTCAAATACACTGAAGCCGAAATGGATTCTCTCGGCCGATTTACTGTACCCAACTTAATTGTCTTTGATTCCATGGACATGCGCGTCAGCCAGATCCATTCTCAATTGAAATTCTATCCTTTCAAAGTCAATTACTCTTTTGTAGATCCAAACAAATATAGGTTTCCTTTTTACATCCCTATTTCTAAATCAGGCCAAAAACCGGGGTATTCTGAACCGCAGGAGCGCACAAATTTTAAGAGCTATTTCTATACAGATGCTAAAGGAAATCGCATTCTCCCTACTGCTAATGTTAAGCGGCTGACAAAGAGACAACGTGAGATCTCACTTTTAGAACGTCGATTCAAGCTACAAGATATTCCAACCAATCTCGACCCAGATCAAATATTACTTCCATTATTAGATGAAGAAGTCCAAAAAAGAGCCATGTCCTTATACGATTATCTCCGTCGTCATTTGAATGGATATAATTACGTGACTTATCTCAATGGACAGAGAAAACGTGACCCAGACCGAGATTTTTTAATGGCCGACGTTTCTAACTATGCTTATATCAAATGTTATCGCTCATTTCCGCCTGCAAACGGAGCCGCAGCAGTGTTAATTTTCGAACTAGCACCATCAGAAAAAGATCGAGATTTTGGTAAATATGTGGATGAACAGACCATATTGGGCTATATGCCTATCAAGCAGTTCACACAACGCGACTACTCCGAAGATACTAATAAAGGAAAAATTCTGGAGGATAATCGAATGACGCTCTATTGGGATCCATTTGTTTCAATAGATAGTACTGCAGCATCCAAGCAGATCAAATTTTTCAACAACAGTAAGGCCAAAGGATTCTGTATTACTATACAAGGTGTCTGCAACACAGGTCAGCTTGTTTACTATCGCCGCATCTTCAATAGTCCAGAATCTGAACGTCCAGAGAAATCGCAAAAATAATTGCCATAAATAAAGACGGTCCGGACTTCATCAAGATGTTCACCAACTTACAGGGCCTTGTTTACCATTCGAGAATACCACACAAGAAAATCGCCTACAAAGTATCCACTTTGCAGGCGATTTCTACATCGAACATCTTCGTTCTCCGATTATTAATATCGAACTTCGTCTTTCCTTTATTAAATCTAAAAACGATAATTGCAATTAATAAGCATATGCTCTAAATTCACCTAAGTGAGTAGATTTCGCACTATTCATTGGTGCTGTCATTGTAATTCGAATATAGCGTGCTTTAACAGGTGTCACGCTATAATCTTGCCAAGCAGCTGGATTATCCGCCGAGTTAAATGTTAAATCTTTACCAACTATCGCCCAATTGACCTTGTCCACTGAAACTTCTATGTTGAAGGTTTTAAATCCTCCTGTCGTATTATTATGGCGACGAATCATACCAAAACGGCCTAAAACTTCCACCTTTGACATATCAACTACAAACCAATGTGGATATGGCGGTTCGCCATCGGACCAAGTCGAGTGCCAAAACGTAGTAATATCGCCATCAATAAGACTCTGTGGTTTACCATTGGCAGCTCCCTCCTGCATTTCTATTGAAGAAGTCTCTGCAGACCACACTGTTTTATTTATTAATCCTAATGGATTTACTTGTTTATTCTGTATCGGCGAAGCCTGTCCTTCAGTTTCCAAGGTATACGCTATTGCAGTCGCTTTCCCCTGAACATCGAACGAAAGTTTACCTTTCACATCTGTGCTCTCCTTTAAAACAGCTGTCTTTTTTACCCCATTTAATTCGTACTGTACATTCACCGTCACTGGATCCTGTGTTTCATTGTCCCAGGCTAAAACAAGATTATTACCTTCCATATAAGGTACAACTGTTGGCAATATCAACTTATACGTCAGCAAACCAGGAGCCGTTTGAGATTGAGCGATCGCTGTTCTCTTCCATTGGTCATCCTGAAATTTTAATGAGAAATCTATCTTTTTGGTTTCGTCGGTTAAATTCAAAACCGTCACCGTGTCCTGTTTATTCCCCTTCAAGTCCACCTCAAAAGATTTTCCTGCAACTGCATATGACAGTTTTCCTGGGAGCTCACGCTGTGATGTATTTGGAAAAATAAATGTTACCCCACCTGGAATTGCTTGTACTGAAACATTCTCCATTTTATAATCCACCTCATAGGCTCTTGGTCTTAATATGGTTTTGGTCACTTTAGAGCCGGTATCATCCGAGGTAAAATATTGCAATGCGAAGTCATAGCTTTTCAATTCACTTAAGTGAATGATTGTAGGCTCGTTGAATTTAGTGACATCCAATAGCTTATCTGCAGCACCATCTTTG
This sequence comes from Sphingobacterium sp. GVS05A, assembly GCF_019969845.1. Taxonomy (GTDB): domain Bacteria; phylum Bacteroidota; class Bacteroidia; order Sphingobacteriales; family Sphingobacteriaceae; genus Sphingobacterium. The sequence goes on along the minus strand of NZ_JAHXYR010000008.1, from coordinate 373,047 downwards.
TATTTGATCTGTGCTTTGACGACACGATCTGACAAAGCAGGCCAATGTATTTCTATATTTTGGTTGAAAGCTGATACATAAGTCAAATTTGTTGGCTTTGCTGTTGGGCGTGTCTCCGTCACAATGGTTTCCTGATCCCCTTGCTGAGGAAACACAAGTTCTTCTTCTTTACAACTCCCCATACTCAGTAAAAAAGCTCCTAAAATGACATTAAATGCCCAGCTCATTTTAAAATTCCTTTTCATCTTTAAATAACGTTTATTCCACCAGTACGATGGAGCTTAGTTTATAATCTATTTTCTTATTGCTTTGGCAAGAGGAACTCTACTTCGTATTTATTTAAAAACACCTGCCCTTCCAATTTCCAATCTTTTAATGTCCGTACTTCCAACCAATAAAATATCTGTGGAAAAAAGTCAGGTGCTTGAATAAACACTGCATTGTCGCCCAACTCACAAGGCACCACTTCAGAGGTCATTCTGGATTGGAAATCTCCACTAAGTCCCATAGCACTTTTGCCAGATACCTCATTCTGAATTGAACCGCTTTCAGTCGGTGACATCTTCCAATAACCTTTCAGATTATTAACAAAAGAAGAATTAGTCGATCCATCTACGGAACATAAAGAGTTCCGGATTTCATCTTGCGTAAATGCTTTATTAAAGATCGATACATTAGACACATCAAAATCCACCAAATCGTACGATATGCTTGGTCTATAGCCAAAAATCAAAGGATCATTTGTTTTGATATTAGCCACATTCATTCCTGAAGTAGTTGTTTCCTGCGCTAATGTACCATTATTATAAATCTTGATATTAACCTGATCATTTCCGATCGCTTTGATGACTGTGGTCATGGTATACCACTCTCCATTGACTTTTGCTGTTTGGCAAGTGGCCTCCTTGACACCATCACTGATCTTGACCTGCAAATCATTTCCCCAGGTAAAATACATCCAGCCTGGAGTACCTAATGATGTATTCGAATCCTTGCCGAAGATCCCTGAGTACCAATAGTTATAGGTATTGGGTGAATAGGTTGATGAAATAATCGTATTATTTAAATTAAACCTGAAACGCGCAGAAATTGTTAATTCTTTTGTGGTCGCCAAATCATAGTCGCTTGAATTGCCCAAATTATCACTGACAGCTCTTACACCAAGCGGTTTATTTCCTGTACCATCGTATCCCCACATTCTGACATAACTCATAGGTTTACCCGTTAATTCAGCGCCTTTAAAGTTTTTATTCTGAAAAATGGCAAAGGTATTCCGCTCCTCTAAGGTTCCACCTCCGTAAGAATCGCCAATTCCACCATGATTTGATGTTAGGATAACTAACCAATCTTCATTTGGATAGTTTTTACGGGCAGCCAATCCTTTCGCTATTTCGCCGATATAGCCGTCTACTTTCTTTAAGGCATTCGCATAATCGTTATTGCTCACTGTAAAACCACCTTTTTCTCCTGCTTCTAATAAGGACGTGAATTGTACAATCATAAAGTCGCTATTCTTGGTGTTAAACAAATCTAACACCTTCTTCTTGACATCTTCATCAGTCGCGCCGTTATATGTTTCATTCGCACTGACAAGCAGTTTGTCATTCAAAGTAACCGATCGTGATACGACGCTTGTCTTCATTGACGGAGCTACAGTTGAGATCCGATACAACATGGACGGATAACCCGCAACATTTTCATGTGGATCATCTTCATTTGGCCTTGGAATATAAGACTCGTCGACAATATGGTGGTTGGTATATGTTACTCCACTCATCATCGTCATCCAAGAAGATGGATTACTGGTATTCTCATCAGCAAGGGCATTAAACGTATACTTACTTGTTTTGAGTAATTCTGCAATATTGCTTGGCACGCTCTTTTTTAATTCCTGTCCTACCAATCCGTCAATGGAGATAAAAAGGACTTTCCGTTTAACCGGTTGTTCCAAATTCTGCTCATAGTCCTCGTAGATAGCAGGCGGATTGGCATATTTTGTACAGCCAACCAACAAAAACGCTGCACTTACGACGATAATTAAGGCTTTCTTTATATTGAATAATCTTTTCATAACTTAAGTTTATATATCGTAAAACACACCCAATTCAGCAATGGCAACGTGTACTGCTCCCCCAGTATTCGGATCGGGGAACACAAATTTCACGTATTGAGCCTCCACGAGGTTCGAAAAAGCAAACTCTTTCATTGCTGCATTCTGAGCAGTTGTTTGGGAAGAGCTACCTAGCGCGTATTGACCCATATCGGTCCAGTTTTTGTTATCCTTACTGATAAAAACTTTGACTTTAGTCGCGAAGGTCGCATTTGCTCTATTTTTGTAATAAAAGCCCTTAAACACATTAACCTCCTTCATGTTCATGGTTAACTCTACAGGTAACGTAGTAGGAATAGAACAGCCTGACCAACAGGTGTGCCAATAGGTATTTGGATCGCCATCGGTCATCGCAGTAAACTTACCGGTACTTTCGTTGGTTGCTGTTGCGACATTGGCTGTAAATTCAAATAGGCCGCTTGGTAAGAAATAACGTGGCTGTAATACGCCATCACCACCTGTAAAAGTCAATGGATTGTATTCCCAAATCGCGCGATCCATTGGTGGATATTTCTCACGCATTTCACGTTTAGCCGAGCTACTTACCGGAATACCCCATGCGATAAAAAAGCGATTGAAGTCCTTACCTGTAAAATTACATAGCTGACGATAGAAGTAATCACGTTTTCCCTGGTCTAAAGAACTAGCAAAATTTTCATTCCTCGCCTTACTATAGATGTAAGGGAAGAAATCCCAACCTGATTCACCATTTTTTCCCTTTGTCTTATCAAAAATCTGAAGGAAAGGTGTTAATCGTGCAAAAGGATCATCAGCGTCTATACCCAATTCCTCAGGGAAATTGGAAAAATTCTTCGCCGAAGTTAACGCCGCAAATTTTAATGCCGCTGGAATCGATGTCTTCAATGCCGGATGGAAATCTATGCGAGAAGTAACGCCACGGTTTCGCGCTGCATTAAAAATAAACAGATTGTTTGTCGTCTCCACTAAATCAGACCAGCTCCAGGCCCAGCTCGCTTGGTAATTGTGCCCGACTTCATGGTACGATCCCCATGAAGTCCCTTTTCTGATTGTATTCGGATTTGTCAGTTCATCCAGCCAATATTCATCTTCTTGCATTACCCAGGGACTACCGCTGTGGGCATATCCCAATGAAGGATGAATATCCATTACACCTCTCTCCCAAAATTCCGGATAGCGATTTATTGGATCAGTCGCATCAGCAGATAGTCCCATCCAATGGTAATAATCTTTGACATAAGTCTCGTCCCACAAACGCAAAGCCTCATCCACCTGATCCATCTTTCCAGATTGGATGAATTTAACAATCAGTGAACGGGGAACGGAGAAGGCAACGCGCTCACCGATGAGATCCATCCAAGGCACATCTTGCGACAAAACCTGTTTTTTCCAATCGACCACAGTGGATTTCCCTAAAATAAAGTCAGTGGACTTGACAGCACCCGCTACTTTAATATTAACAGGAGTTGTGCTTGCTTTCTGATTAATAATCCATACGGTTCCACCATACAAGTTTTTAATGTAGTTTGTCCCCGGAAATAATTCCTTTCTAGTGTACAAAACAGGATCCCGACGGGGAGCATCTTTACCTGTTATATTATCTGTATGTACACCTATCTGTACTGTCATACCGATGGCTCCAGCAGGTACTGTAATCCGAATTACCTCTCCTGCGGGAGCATATAATCCTGTGGTATAAATTGGCGCAGGCGTTACGCTGACTTTATAATCAAAAGATGACACATATTTTCTATTCATTAACATAGCAATCGTGGTATCCTTAACACGCGTCACATTTTCCCCTACCAAACCAGGGTATATCCGAGCCCGATGGTACAAACTTTTATCAGCTTTGCCCATGGTCGTATCCGATTTAAGTGGGGTTTCAGTAGAATCTCCAGATTGATAACCATCTGGAAACTCAATACCATATTTACTGCAGGAGGAGGCAAAAGCCATCAACCCAACAAATAATCCAAAAACTAAATATCTCTTTCTCATTAGGTCAAAATTTGGTTATTTTCTAATTTGTGTATAGTTTGGCGTCCAGCTCTTGCCGTCCAAATTCCATGATGATTCTACCGATACCCCCAACCATTGATAAATCATAAAAGGAATATCCACGGCATTAGGCACTAGACGATAAAAAGATTCCTCAATTGGTGGTTGAAAAAATGGTACCAATTCATTGAAACTTGTCCAGGAAACCGGGCCCATCAGTTTAATATTACCTGCACCTTTACCTGTTTTCTCAGTTAAAATTGATGTATTTACATCATCGTAACCAGGCCAATATGCTTGTAAATTATTCCAAAATGGAAAACTTTCATCTATATGTGTGACACCACCATACTTCACTACTTCCTCATAACTAAATGCCCTATTATAGACTTGTAAATTACACATTGATAAATTTAATACATCACCATCTCCTACAGTGTAACCATAAGTCAGGGGAACATTGTTACTCAAATTTGCATTTGCTAGCCGATTACGGGATACTTTTCCTGAGATCGCATTCTTCGTGCCATCAGTATAGGCAAAGATGGAATCTTGTGCACCACTACCATGGATAACTACCGTGAGTGCATGCCATTCACCATCATTGATATAATTGCCAAAAGTCTGATCATTACTTTGGCTATTAAAGCCCCATCCTCCGTTTTCGGAAAAGATATTCCATCCCACATCTTGAAACCCCTTCAATCGCTTGGCTAGAAATGTTGCATAATTATAAGTACTATTCACTTCATTGTGCTTCGCAAAGAAGGTAATAGTCCAATCCGTCCCAGGAGTAATATTAAACAATGTTGCATCGGCGACACTTCCCGTTACTTTGCCATTGCCAGAGTAGACAAATCTCGTGGCATTTGCCACAAAAGGAATATCTTTAGAGTTGGGTCTTGGAACAATTTTCCGTGCAAACTTTGGTGAATAAAATAAAGTATATGTATCTCTTTTACTATCCCCATAAGGTGTAAAATCGGTCACCGGATCCGTAGATACCCCACCCTGAGCAGAAGTTACAATCACGACCCAGTTTTCCGTATTGAAACTAGTTCTCTTCTTGATCGTTGCCCATAAAGATTGGACCTGTTTGTCCATTACATTGACTGCAGCAACATATTTTGTATCCTCGGCCGTATAGGCTGAGGATTTCCCCGCTTTATCAACTTCCGTCAAATGGATAACATTCAAATCCGATTCGGTATTTGCCAATGCTGTATTGGCCGCAGTGACCACCGCAACATCATTACTTTCTACCTTAACTTCGGCATCTTTACCCAGGGTAGTACCATACTTTGCGTCAGAAGTGAAAAGGCTCGATTTACGACTTGTTGCATTTTGCTTCAACTTCGTAAAAATCGTTGGATACTTATTCAAATCAATCGGACTTAAATCCGTCCCGACGACCTTATTTTTAGCACTATTAACACCCGTCAGCAACGAGGCAGTAACCGATTGATTAGTCACTTCAAATTCGGTTGTAGGGTCAGCTAAACTACCATAAGTAACTAGGCCATTGCGCGTCATCAAATCAATATTCGTTGGAGCAATGTCCTGCATTGCAGGACCTGAAAGCCCATCAACAATAACCAATAACACCTTATCACGGCTTTCTGGACTATCCTTTGCTTCATTGAAATTCTGCAACAAGTTCGGAAAATCTTTATTACAAGCACCTAATACCATTAAGGTAGCAAGTGCTAAAGAAATATGTCTAAAAGTTTTTAAATACTTAATCATAACCAGTTTATTTATTGGGTTAATTCTTGATTTCCAAACGTAGGAAGTTTCCTACTGTTTTTTGCCCATATTGGAGAATGCTCCCTCCAAGCAACAATGCAGGTTCACCTAAAGAAGATTTCGTCTCGATTACTTTAAAAAGTGCACCCGTGAATGGTCCCAATGAATTATATTTTTGCAGCAATTCGCCATTTTTTTCCAAGATCAATAGATTTGCTCTTGGCACACCCGCATAGGTTTTATATGTTCCATCAATAATGAGCTGTCCATTGTTTAGAATTTGGGCATAATTGATAATGCCTGTACCAATATCGCGCAAGATAAAGGTGTTATCAACGGTACCTTCTGTATTCATCAGTGCAACATTATTTACCTTTCCTGAAGCACCAGCACCTGTAAAAATGCCCGAAACAACTAATTTCTTCAATGTACTGTTATAACTTAGTGCAAATAATCGGGTAACATTTCCATTCAATTTAAACGTCTCGTCTAAGGAGCCGTCCGATTTGATGCAGGCAATCCCATTAGCGGCCTTACCATTATAGGTGGTAAAAGCACCCACGATGACTATACGCTCATTATCAATCATTGCAGCATCCATAATCTGTCCGTTGGCACCGGAGTTGTTCAGCGCAAATGTAGAATCCAATGAACCATCCTCCTTCATGCGAATGACACTCTTGGCCGTCGAGATAATATATCTACGGGAATCACGGGAAGAATAGTCGTAATCAATCTTAAAATGAGATGTGAAGTTACCTACTGCAATCACCTTATTATCAGTAGTAGTAAAAGCTCTAAGGATCAATCCGTTTACACCACCGTTAAATGCGGACACCGTATCCAATGAATTTTTAGGGTCATTACCCGGATTGATCACTTCTACAATCATGGAATCAATCGCACCATCATTGTTGACGCGAACAATGTTATTGACCGCTCGTTTGGCGAAAGTTCCCAAAGCGCCGGCAAAGATAAATTTACCATCACTTGTTTTTGCAATTGACCGTACAAAACCGCCGCCAAATGCCCCTTGGCCAAATTTCATATTATCGCTGGTCTTGCCATTGGCATCAATAAAATGTACCCCATTGCGATAAACCCTTTTATCCACTGCTTCATTTTCGAAATTGTAGAAAGATCCAGCGACAATAAAACCACCGGCATTAGGCAGAATATCATATACTGAGCCTCTAAATCCATTCACCATACCGTAGTTTTCGTCCACCGAAGTATTTCCCTCAATTTCCAGACGTGGCCCATAAAAGATTTCTTCACCCACAACTATTTTAGCATCTCCCGAGGTAATCTGTGCCGGGACTTTAATCGTGACTAGCGAATCTTTCGCAGACACGATCTCTACCGCTGTGTTATTCACAAAAAAGTTAATTTGATCCAATTTACCTTTTAGTCCTTTGACATAAAAATCCACCAATTCCCCTGGCTTTGCCGTTCCTGGTTCTGGATAATTTATATAAAATCCAATGCCCAAAGGTTCCTTGCCCCCGGCGTACGGATCTGTTCCGGTTACGATGTCCTTGCTACAAGCAGCACATGTGATTAATGCTACAATCAGAACAGCTATTTTGGTTATTAAATTTCTTTTCATAATAATATCAGATCGTTATTTTTTGGGAAGCACACCCAACAAGTAAGCCTCATTTGCAAATTCATAATTCTGAAATCCAAATGCATGTTTCGAAAATTGCAACACATGTAATACACCATTAGTCGGTTGGATATCCGATGTGGCTACCGGTGCTGTAATAAAAGGAACAAAATAATCCTTAATTTCATCGGGTACACTCATCGAATAAGGATAGTTTAAATAAAGCTGACGGTAACCAGCATATTTAATGACCTGTGTACCACCAGAGCTTTCATTTTTACTGACAACGTCATTATAGAGTACACCTATATTCATATCGCCACCATCCAGGTTTTTATAAACCCCACCCGGAAATGCTGCCAAGTTTAGTGTATCAATCTGACGATAATCTTTGGCTACATTTTTACCTTTAAAAATATACCTGGAAAGGTATTTTCTCCAGACCTCGGGTCTAATTTGCTCCAATTTTGTAATGGAATCTTGTCCAGAACGAAACAACTGTTGGTTTAACAACCATACAGATTTCAAAACACAAGGATCGGGGGGGGCAAAGAAGGTTACTTCATCATTTTTAAGTACAGCATCCAATTTAGCAACTTTCAATGCAACCATTAGGGTATCAAACAAATCGGGTCTTGATTCCAGATAATTCCAGATCGTACCCTTAAACTTCGCTTCATGAACACCCGTATCGATAAAATCTTCTTTTTTACACGCCGAAAACAGCGAAACTGCCATCAACAGTAAAAAAGTATATTTCCAAATCTTTTTCATGATCTATTCCTTTAGTTCCAGTAATTATTTAATTGCATATAAGGGTTATTTGTCCGGGCAGACTTATCAATTGGCCAAGTCCAGCCCCCCGAGTTAAAGGCTGCAACTGACATAGGAGCACTTGTGTATTCCGAATTGATTACCTTTTTCGTACGCACCAGGTCATAAAAGAAGTTTGCTTCTCCTAATAGTTCTCTGACGCGCTCCCACCAAATAGCATCTTTCAAATCATCCCCACTGTCTCGAATAGGTGCTGCCTTAGCACGTGTACGAATGACGTTGACAACAGTTCTTGCCTCTTCATCTTTTCCTAATTCTGCCAAAGCTTCGGCTCGTAATAAAATTGGGTCAGGATAGCGGAATACCATTTGGTTATCATCTGGATTGTTATCTTCCCCTTCTTCCATAAATACGTTCGAAAATTTAAGACATTGAAAATCTCCATTTGTCGAATAGATATCTTTATCAAACCAATACACTTTACGCTGATCGTCCTCAGTCGGTGGATACATCTTTTCCATAAATTTTGGATCGTAATAGATATAGGACTTGGTTGTCACTTTATTTGGCGCATGGAGCACATAATCCGAATAAGATGCCGACAAGTGAAAACTTTCGCCATAGTTGAAGTTTTGCACAATCTCAAACAAGCCTTCTTTTGTCCGGCCTTTAAAGATCTCTTTTGTTCTGCTGAGGTCCAACAAAGCATAGGCTCCGCCATTTTCTTCCATCAATTCTTTTCCCAGATCTGCGACTTTCTGATAAAGCACTGTTTTATCATCCGTTCCTAGTCCTGCGATCCACATATTGATATGCATATTAAGTGTCATGGCAGCACCGCGCATCGCTTTCACAGCAACAACGGAAGGATCATCGTAGGTCCAAGGCAGATCTTTATAGGTGGCATCCAAATCGGCCGAAAGGTTCTTTAATACCGTGAACATATTTGTCCGCGGCAAGGGGTTCGTATTTACATCCGTATAATAAGGGACATCACCATACAAACGCACCATGAAAAAATAAGCTAAAGAACGTAGGAAAACAGCCTCTGCCTTATAGGTTTTTTTCATATCCTCATTAAGGAATGGCATATCTTTATTTTCTAATTGGTAGATGACAATGTTCGCATTTTGAACCATCTTATAGAAGTTATTCCATTGCGTGATCCTAGGAAATCTGAAATAGGCAAAATTATTACTCACATCCTCACTAGTTCTAGACATAATTGCATTCAAATCATTTTGTCTCAACAATGAAATATAATCCCTTCCAGCCCCTGATGTTGCACTCGTCCGATTTGTAGGAGCACAACGCAAGTCGCCTGATGCCGGAAAAAAGATATTCGTCATGGTTGCTTCTCTGAAAGTAGAATAGATCCCTCCCATGTACTGATCGACATCTGCTTGTCTGGTCCAGTAATTATTTCCCGTTAATTTGTCAATCTGAGTAATATTTAGGAAGTCCTTTCCGCAGGAGCCCAAACCCAGGGATGCTCCCAATATAAATAGATATAAAAATTTCTTTCTCATGTTGTCTTCGAACTTAGAATTGTACACTTACCCCCAATGAATAGGTTCTTCTACTTGGATAACCGTTTGAGCCATCACGTCCCACACCTGTTACCAATTCTGGATCTGGTCCGGAATAATTGCTAAACGTATAAACATTGTTTGCCGTTAGGTTGATGCGTGCAGATGATACGCCAAAACGACGTGCCCATCTTCTGTCAAAATTGTAGCCCACGGTGACCGAATTAATTTTCACGTAGGAGCCATCCTCCATAAACATCGTTGAATTGTAACGGTAAGGATTATATAACGACAAACGTGTAAAGTCTGAAACATTCGGATAATCCGCATTGTCACCCAATTGCCGCCATACATTATAAGCATCCAAAGGTATATAAGCACCTGGTGCTCCAGAGCCATAGTTCTGTCCACTTGGATCCGAATAGTTCCGGAAGCGATCGGTCAAAGCTGTATTTAGGATATCACGGTCTATGGTATAGGATAATTGCGTACGCAAAGACCAGTTTTTATAGCGAGTATACAGGTACAATCCACCTGTGATTGCTGGCTGCGAATTACCTACATAAACTAAGTCATTTTCGTCTAGCACATAGTCACCATTTAGATCTGTAAAAATGGGATCTCCCGCACGGAAGAACTTACCTCCATTCATTTCCCCCCCTGCTCTATAACGCAATCCAGTTAATGGATTGACCGGTACTTGGTCGTCCGATTTATAGACACCTTTATAGTCATATAAGACAAAAGTAAATGCATTACGTCCTAGACGAAAGAATTGAGGAAGATCGTATCCTGATCCATCAGCCCTTACCAGTTGACGTGCACCATCCGGCAATGAGGTTACATAATCTCTATTTATTGCAAACGTCGCATTCGCATTCAGTTCCCAATCCGAGTTCGCTAATTTTGGTCGATATTGAATACTCAGCTCATGCCCTTTGTTCACCATTGCCTTCTCGTTGGTCAATACATTTGAAAACGCATTATGATTTGCAATTGGTTTTTTATCTAAAATCTTATCCGATTGCTTGTAATAAGTTTCGTAAGTCACATACAGCGAGCTATTGAAAAATCCAAGCTCCGCTGCGGCAGACCATTGTGTTGTCGATTGGGGTACCAAGCCCGTATTAGGAGCAATATCCAGATCTAATGATGTTGTTGGTCTATTGTTATAGCGACCATCATCAATCTTATACCAACCGTAGATGTCCGATAGGGTCCCCGCTGGTGAAATTGTCCGACCAACCGATCCTCTCAAGAAACCTGTATCCCACCAATCCACATTTTCCATAAATTTCTCTTTCTTGAAATTCCAACGTAAGCCCGCTGAAGGGTTTTTGGTCCAAGGTGTTGCACCACCGGTCAACGAACTACCATCGACACGGTAGGTCAAATCAAGAATATACTTTGAATCGTAGTTATACGAAAAGCTCCCTGCATAAGCAACCGATCTAAAATTATTCAATGAGTTTAATAAACCTCCAAGCGTATTTCGTGTATTGTAGCTAATTCCCGTTTGAAATTGATCATTAGCCGTTCCGCGAATCTTCGATAAATCTTCTGAGGAAGCGGATATTTCCATTTCCGTAAATCCATAGACACTAAAAAGATGTTTCTCTTTAACTGCCTTCACATAAGACAGTTGATTCCGGTTATAGACTTTACTTCTGTTGCTATAATAACTGTATACTTCTGAAGAGTTACCCAAAAGTACTTCTGGTGTATAACGATCTTTTGTTGAAGTGGTATAGTTATAATTTAAGGTAACGGATGCACGTACATCTTTAATAGGTACATATTGCAATTCCAATTGCCCTAAATAATTCCCGGTTTTATTCTGGTCATCCACACCCAACGCCGATAAGGCCCCCATACTTCCAGAAAATAAGGAAGGTGAAGGGTACAGCGAGGTTGTGTTGACCGATTTACCTACCCCCGTCTGCATCAGCGCATTCCCTGAACCCATCTTATTTTGCGCCAAATTGACATTGATATTGGTCATCATTCTGAAACGATCGCTCGGCTCATACTGCATATTGGAGGTCATTGAATATCTTTTAAAACCCGTATTGGCGATGATACCATTTTCATCATAATAGTTCATATTGGCTTTGTAATTGAATGTACGCTCTCCACCAGAGATACCAATATTATGTGTCTGATTCATGGTATTGCGATAGAAATAAGATTGCCAATCGGTTGAATTATTATAATAGGGATTCAGGGAATCGGCCAATATTGGTGAATCGTTGATACGGCGTAGTGCGGCGGCCAATGTTGTATCATTCATCAGGATTTGCTCCAAACGAACCATTCGCTCGCCCTTACCACCGATCACGCGACGCAATTGCGGCACTGCCGATAAGAAAAACTGACCTTGATAATTTACGATAGGTACTTTCGAATTACCACGTTTGGTACGCACCTGAATAACACCATATGCACCACGCGATCCATACATCGCTGTTGCCTGTGCATCTTTCATGACGGTAATATCTTCGATATCTTCTGGCGGAATCATTGAAATAGGCGATACACCGGGGCCTGCTGATTCAAATCCATATTCATAGCCCGAGTTATCATCGATAGGGACACCATCAATAACGAATAACGGTGATGTAGGTGTTACAAAGGTATTGTCACCACTACCTGAAACATTAAAGCTGGACATCCCCCGCACAGCCATCGTTCCGCGCATACCAGGACTTCCTGTATTGTTCTGAATATTTAACCCAGCAACCTTACCTTGCAAAAGGTCAACAAAGTTACCTGAAGGAATATCCTGTATTTCCTTACCGGAGATTGTTACTACGGATCCAGTCAATGTCTCTCTTTTACGTTGTTGGTATCCCACGACAACAGTCTCTTCAAGTTCCTGTGCCGTACTTTCTAAGGTCACATTGTATTCCTTTTTCCCAGCAACAATCGTATACTTCTCCGTACGATAGCCCTGATAGGAAAATACCATCACCCCGCTGTTGGGGACCGAAATTACAAACCGTCCATCTTCTCCGGTTTTTCCCAGATCTCGTTTGGGGTTTTCTAAGCGTATAGAGACCCCGCTGAGCGCTCTGTTATCATTTCCTTTCACAACACCCTTGACCATGGTCTGGGCCCATGCCTCCCCCACAAACAAGGCACAAATGAAAGTTAATATTATGCTAAATTGTTTCATAATCTTTAAGCTAATTAGTCCATCCATCATCAGTCAAATTTTGGCGTTTCCCTGGTGAAACGAAACTGTATCTCCCAATCTCCTTCTTCGTAGATCGCAAATGGCATCTCGATCCCACAATCTTCGAGAAAACCAAACTGCCCTTTCCTGCGGAATTTGAAATTCATCACGGCATAAGTACCATCGCTTGAAGAATAGTCAGTTTTGATCGGTGCCAATGGAATAGGATAAGCAACATCATAGATCACTTTACCATTTTCAAATCTATGGTTGAAACCATGCACTAATTTATCCCATTCTGTCGCGGCAAATTTCTTCACATCAATTGGACGGTTTAAAGAGTCCAAGAAACTTATGGTCAAGGTTCTACTTCCCGTCCCCTTGCTTTCCAACTTATTGAAATACACATTAATTAGGCCTGGATAAATAAATTGATTTGTTCGTACGCCATACAAATTGGTTGTCCTGTTGGGATGCGTATATGGTAGTGGCGCTAAGCCTGTCACGGGATCCATGATGCTCGGTTCAAATGCACGTTCACGATAAGGCTTTAATTTGAAATTCCGCAAATACCTGCGTCCACCAGTGTTGCTAACTTCAATATCAAACACATAACCTGAATCTGGTTGTGCTTTGACAAAATTTGAATTCACCGCCTGTCCCCAAAAATTTATATTGCCTGATTTCTCAAGAATTTCGAGAATAGGGCGATATTCTACCTTACGTTTATTTTCAATTTCTGCGATAGATTTCTCTTCGCCACTATATGCCATTGTCCAGATTTTTACCGGAAATTTATCTTCAAAAAGTGTTGAAGGCTGTCCATCAATATCACGCAGGTTTACAATTTTAAAATTGAGGGGTTGTGAAGTATTCTGCCCAATATTGACAATATTATTATAGAAGGTATTTCTTCCTAACAATGGCATAAATTCATTGGTGCTATACACCACGTCAGTACCGAGTGAGTCTTGGTCATCCGGAATGTACTTATTACATGAGGCTAGCATGAAAAATCCCATCCCGAGCACTAATAACTGTTTTGCCGACTTAAATATTTTCTTTTCCATGCTATTTGTTTAATAATTTAGCGAGTTTACTAAATCCGAAATTATGACTTGGAGCGAGGACATGTAACATACCATTTTGTGTACGGATATTCACCACAGATGTTGCGCTTTCCTGCCAGTAGCGTTGAAAAATAGACTTATTCATATCACTCAATATGATCTGTTGTTGACCGCCGCCTATAATTCCGGAAGCAGATGTCACTTTATACTTTAAGGTCATATTATAATGGTCAATAGCTTTAATCACTTTTCCTTCAACAAAATCCCGTAGGTAAGGCGTATCATATTCACCATCAAAGGCATAATGATAAGTCAAGGAATCAAGGATCAATTGTGGAATGTCTTCAAGATAAAACGGGGATCTGTTTCCCGCTTTTCGTACTCCGTTCATGGCATCCAAAGCATTGGTAAAACTGCTGTTCGTCATGGCGAAAAAGGTCGTTTTTGCATTGGCATCTTTCAACTTAGCGCGTACCGAAGGAACACGATCCAAAACTAACAGCAAGGAGTCATAGGTATTACCTTGTGATTCTAAAAATTCCAATGAAGTTCCATCAAATTCGGTATACTTGACTTGAAAATCTTCGTAATAGGTGTTCCCTTTTTTACAACTAGCAACGCCCAGTAGCAATACGATTAGCGATAAGCCTAAAAAAATATGTTTGTTTTTCATGATTATCTATTCTATTATTTCCAATATGAGTTTTGCACCAGTTTGGAGTTTCTTTCCAGTACATCCGAGGAGATCGGCCAATAGATTCCACCTTTCTGAATCAAATCGTTCATCACAGGATTATTTTTCTTAATCTTTGCCAGGCGTATTTGATCGTACCATCTCCATCCTTCTCCCATCAATTCCCGTCTTCTCTCCAAAAAGATCTCTTCCAATAAGTCTTTTGGCGAGTTGCTGATATAGGGTTTTAGACCGCGACGCTCTTTAATCACATTGAGGTACTTAATGGCATCATCACGCTGATTGAGTACAGCTTTTGCTTCTGCTTGCAGTAAGTAGATCTCTTCAAGGCGGGTAAAAACTAAATTCGATCCAAAAATGGAAAAATCAGAATCACCATTACCATTACGGATGACCTTGATCTTACTAAAAATCGGGATATCCCCGTTGTAGTTGGTAAAGTAATTAGTCCGTACTAGTCCTGATACCGAGTCAATACCAAAACGCGTGTCGTTTACGTCATCAAACAATTTATTGATCGTGTCACGGCTCACATAGATATCCGGTTTAGCTTTGGTGACAATCGGATAACCTAAAGTCAATGATTCGATATGGCCTGTGTTCGTCGCTTCGCCCAATTCGTATGAAGAGCGAATCGCTAAGATCTGTGCTCTTGTACTTGGCCCAAATAGACCATCGGTCGGATTCACCAATGCTGGTGTCGTCAATAGTTCAAGATTCGCTTGTGAATAGTTGTCGATAACAAATCGTGAATATACCTCCGCATTGATGTATTTTCCTTGCCATGCCGCTACGTGTGCCAATAGGGAATAAGCTGTAATTTTGTTGACCAAAACACCAACCCATGTGCCATAAGTCTCGCCATAATAGCTCTGTGTTCCTACAGCATAACGGTAAGGTAAATCCTGTGCAGCGGCTAATAGTTCGGTTTCCGCGAAAGCTAAAACTGTTGCTTCGGTCGATCGCGCAAGTTCCACAAAGGAACCATTATCATAAGATTCCTTTAACAGCGGAACATCGCCCCAGATACGGACCATATAGAAATACATCAGGGCACGGATTGTACGTGCTTGTGCAACATCGTACTTCATATCGCGTTCTGTGTATCGCTTATCTTTCGCCATCACCTCGGGTGCACGTTCGATAAAAAGTGACGCTGCATTGATCACTGCGTAGAATCTACGCCAGTCCGTAAGATCCTTAAGTAAAGGATAAGCTGATCTCAGTTTATTTTCTTGGACGACACGGAGATCTGCGCGTGAATAAGGTGTAAAGTCGCCGTAGCGGATTTCTCCGTATACCCAATGCCCATAGTTATCAACTAATGCTGCCCGCATTAGGCCGTAGATGCCCATTAAGTGCGCTCGCGTATCAGATATAGATTGCCATTCCAGTTTCTCGGATCCGAGATTGGAAGCGACAATATCCAATTTTTTATTACATGAACTCGTAAAAGCATTGATACCCAGCGCCATCAGGAACATTACCGCCCATCGATTATATCTTTTCATACTCTTTCTACTATTAAATTATTACAGCTCTAACTTAACGCCTAAGGAAACCATTGGGGACAATGGTAGTCCATAACCTGTATAATATCCATTAAAATCTATCAGTTCGGGATCTGCTCCTGAGAACTTAGAGATCGTCAATAAATTGGTACCTGAAACGTAAACATAAGCTCTACGAATGGTCTTCATCTTGTCTTTTACATTGTTCAATTGAGCAAGATCGTAGCCTATAGTCAAGGATCTCAACTTCAAGAAAGAAGCATTTTCCAGAAACAGATCTTGATCCACACGGTAGGCGACAATCGGGCTCCAAGGATTATAAATCGGATATTTATTCAAATCAACATCTTGCTGCCAATGAAATACTTCGCGAATCCCATCCAATGAATTGGTGTTTTCGGTATTGATGAAGTTATATTTATTGGAAGCGCGTTGATTCAGTGCCTTATGTCCAAGTGCAAAATACCATTGCATATTCAGGTCAAAACCTTTGAATTTGAAATAGTTTTGAAATGAGCCTGTCAGCTTAGGCATTGCATTTCCTTTCAGGACACGATCTTCGTCATTGATTTTAAAATCTCCGTTCTGATCTTTCCAGATGGGATCTCCCGCTGCAAAATCCACCCCATCAAACTGTATTTTCTGACCGTTTTGAACTGGAATACTCTCCTCGGTATCATAAGATCCTTGATTTTCGTACAACCAAAACTGATCAATGGCCTCGCCGACTTTTAATAAGCGATTACCCACTTTCAATTGCTTGCGTCCTCCTGGAAGTGCCGTCAATTTATTTTGATTGTAATTTAGATTGAGTGATGTATTCCATTGCAAGGTCTCGGGATTAGACAGCACTTTCGCAGACAGATTGAGATCCACCCCAGTGTTTTTTACACTTAAGCCATTAACGATTTGTCCAGAATAACCATACTCAGCCGGAATAGGTGAATTAATCAATTGATTTACATCTTTCTTTTGGTATAAGGAGACTTCAAAATTAATTTTTTTCTCCAATAAGGTTCCATCAACGGTCAGTTCGGCATGATCTGTATAAGGCCATTTGATATCGTAACCTACCCAACCTTCTGAATAAGGTCTGGATGCAACGGCAAAACCATTATAGGACACCAAAGATTTTTCGGATCCCCAATTTAGATCAGCGGTATAATTTGGGCCAATGGCAAATTTACTTGTAAATACCGGTTTCCCAATTCGCGCCCAGGATGCTTTTACGCCCAAATGGTTAAATAAATTGTCCTCATTTTCGGGTATTAAATGATATTTCGCAGCGAATGACGGTGTCATCAACCAACGCGAATCAGGTTGCATTGTTGAAGAACCATCATAACGTAATACCGCATTCAAGTCCAAGAGATTTTTGTAGCTATAATTGGCAGCCAAATACAGGGAGTGCAATCTAAAATCCTCACGATTACTGTACCTATTGACATATAGCCCCCCAATTGGCACTAAATAACTTCCTTTTTGAGGATCGCCATCTACAACGTTAACCTTGATAAAATCGTTGGGCCCATCATAGGCACGTGCATAATTATAACGGTACAGGTCTTGTGTGTAAGAAGATCCTAAGGTCAATTCCAATTTATGCTGTTCTTGAAATTCGAGATTGTATTCCAAGCGGTTATTGTATACCAAACGCTGATTAAAACCAAAATAACTTGACATATAGTTATTGGTTTCCATCAATGAACCTGGGAAAAAAGCTTGTCTTGCACCCTCAGAATAATCAATTCCTAAGGAAGTATTAAATTTTAGGTTCTTGAGAAAATAAAGATCTAATGTTACCAGTGAATTTAAGAAATTGACTGTATTCTTATCCAAAGCCGCTTTATAGATATCTAGATACTGTGCATACATATCCTTACCTGGTGAAATTGGCACAGATAAATCAGGCACATAGGAAGCTTCACCAAATCGATCTCTGAGACTGCGATTACGATCTCTCAAACTACGGCTTGCATTAATTGTGGCACCAAAATTCAACCATTTAAAAGGAGCCATATTAACGTTAAACAAAGCATTGTATCGCTCAATATTAGTTTTGTCAGCCGAACTTGCATTCTTGGTATACCCTCCCACGAACGAAAAGTTCGCACGATCATTACCACCACGTATACCTAAACTTCCACCATAGATCGGTGTAGTTTTATAATATTCCTCATTCCAATTCGCTGGCCCGTAATAATTTACATTAGTCGAGTCGCTCAGATATCCTGGGTAATTCAAACGGTCAGTAGCTGATCCATATTTGTTATAGAATACCGATCGGAACATATTCTCATATTGGGCATTTACGGGGGTTACTACGGGTTTTGTTGCCAGCCCAACATAGGTATTAATGAAAATTTGACGTTGCCCCTCTCTACCTGGTTTTGTCAGGATCCAAATTGCACCATTAGCAGCTAGCGGTCCAAGCCTTGCTAATTTAACCGGATCTTTTATCACTTCGATAGACTCTACAGTTGCTAGGTCAATACCTGCGAAGTTGTCGGTTCCAGGTCCAATACGATTAAACTGATACTGCTGAATTGAATAGGCAAAGTTGTTGTCTCTTGCGATGGGTATTCCATTGACAAATACTGCTGGTTGCACATTAATCGCATCTTTGATTTCGAATAATGGCGATCCTAATCCCCGAAGTACCATATTCTTTGGCGCTCCTGGTTCGCCTGTCGCTTCTTGTACGTAGAGACCGGCAACTTGCCCTTTTAAAACCTCTGGAATACTGACAACAGGCAGTGTTTCAACGTTTCTTAAATTGAGACTGTCTCTAACACCTTGTTTTTGCAATAAGGTAGCCAGTCGCCCTCTAAGTAATCGCTTGTCAACCTCATTGATTTCAGAAGTATCTTGTTTTGAAGCCCAAAAATTAAGGTGGTTAGCCTTTACATTTGAGCACATAGGGACAAGAAATAAAAAACAAAATAGTCTTTTCATTCGATTTTATGTCTTAGGCTTAAAAAAAAATTGGCACTATTTAGCTTATAAAAACTATATAACGGCTCTGAATAATTGTTAGACTTTTAGGTCTTATTAATAATTGATAGTACGTAACAATGATATAATAAAAACTTTAGAGTGGTTAGAGGTCAACTAAACGAAATCGATTGCGTAATCGACACAAACGATTGCGCAATTTATTCCCCATTGTCTATAAACAAAGTAGTTTTATAATTTTATAAAAAAAGTTCTCTTCATCATTCTATTTAATTAAAAATCTGAACGTTTTCAGTAAATACTTTTATTAATTATTTTTTTATGAGATGATGAGTGGGCTAGTCCAAGCGATTCGAAATTGAATGCTCTTCTAAGTTTAGCATCAAAGAAGCGATGCAGTCTATAATGTCAAAAATATTTAAATCGATAATGATCAGAATTTGTATCGCAAAAAATGCGAGTAACTGATCATACGTCACCTGCTGATTACTATAGGAATTGGCTTAAAACAAGAAACTCCAAATTACTTTTAGCAATTCGGAGTTTCAAGTTCTATACGTAGTCAATACTAATTGTCTCTTAACATCGTAAGATCTACTTCAGGTTGGGACAAGTTCATATTCTTAATAGCCTTCTTACATTCATCAACCATTTCCTGCGTCATTGTATAAGTATACTTTCCGTAATCATCATACTCCAATGTACCGATATAAAAGAATCCATATTTATCGAAGAAATCCGTCAGATCTATTTTGGCAACTTCACATGCTGTTTTGACAAAGTTTAATTGATGAACAGCTGGGTTGCGCTCGCCCATCATCCTATCAGAGCTCCAATCCGAACGTCTTCTTCGTGAAGGTTTAACGCTATTCTGTTGACGAAAAGCCTCAAATAGATCAGCATAAAAATCTGGACGTTTTCCAATTCCCTCAAAATATAACTGTAATTGCCAGAAAGGGATCAAGCGATTAAATACATCCGGATCGGATAAGTATGAAATTCTCTTATCAATAATACTGGCTTTGGCTTTTTCAAAATTATTCTGCTCCGAAACCCGTGTTTTATTACCAAATGATCGTGTTACATATAAAGAAAACAGGTTATTGCTCACTTCACCAAGTCCACCCCAATTGAACATTGGTCGCGTTTGATGCACATGTCCTACTTCATGGCTAAACCCCCAGCAGGGATCTCCTTTAATTACCGAAGCAGGATCGACAACCATACTCATCGCATAACCGACTTTGTCACCCATATAAGCAACACCATCCCCATCACGGAACATGTAATAATTATAATTTACCCGTGCAAGGATGCGATTCTTAGGAATTTTCTTATATTTTTCCAAACCCATCAAACGATGCTGTCTGAACACTAAAGAATCATAATTACTGATAAGTTCAACACCTCTCCCATAAGCATATTTCTTCATTGCCTCTATGGGATAAGCTGTTTGTATATGTTCGCCCTTTGCATCCATAATTGGAAAGACGGCATGATCAATCAGACTATCCCATTCTTTGTTGCCCTGCTTTTTTATATCAAAATATCCATTTACCTGTCCGGTTGGAAAATGTACAGTAACAGGTTTTTCTTTCTCAGGTTCCTCAGAGAAATAATCGATATAAGCTAAACTTCCAAAATCGTTGAGCTGGATAATATTCACGCCATTATGCAGCCTAAATTCTTGCTTTTCTAATCCCCAGCCTTTCGGATCTTCTGTAGGTTTGGTCGGATCCGGAGCTTTACGCAACCAATTTGGCACCACTAGGTTGACTTCTTTACTATTTGCAATCCCATCCACAATGACAATATGCCGCCCTTTCGGAAGATATACTCCAGTTATATTCTCATACTTACTATAGCCATCACCAATACTTAACTGATGACCCAATGTCGATGGATTAAGTAAGGCAGAATAAGTCGCATATCTATAGTCTTTACTGTATTTGCCAGCTAGCATAGCTAAGGCTACTCTGCGCAATGCGGTATCACCAATCTGGTCGATCTGCTTTTTCTTAATACCCTTTTTTAATTTTAATGCGAATGCATCTTCGAACACGGAAAGATCCGCATAGGTTTGCTTAAAATCCTGAGCAGATTGTGCCATTAGATTTGCACTCATCAATAGGCCCAGACCGAAAGTGATAAATTTTCTTTTCATAATTATTTATGGTTTATTTAAGAAATGATATGGTATTTAACAATTAAGAGACACAATTGATCGATTTCTACACAAGCATAGGAACGACAAAAAAGCTATTGTACACCACAATTATATTAAGTGGATACTACTCTTATCCGAATAGCCTCCACTTACACAAGTTTTTTCAAATCTCCTCAATAACTATTTTGCATCCGGATTTTTAGTTGCCTTCAAATGAAGTTCATAGATATATTTTCCCGGTTTATAAATTTTAGTATTAAAACGAATATTTAATTTAACAGACTGATCATAAGTTAAATACTTCATATCCGTTGGCGGGTTCCAATTTTTAGTATCTGCATAATCTATTGATTTAATCCATTTGGACTGAATCCGATAATAACAATTAATACCATTTGACTGAGTATCCCAATACACATCTGGAAATCTCACCTGCGCATAGTCATATACAACCGCTGTATCTGTGACTGTTGTTTTATAAGCAAAAGTGGCCAAAGTCTTAAGAAAATCATTACCAGACGGTCTTCTATCTAATGCTTTACCAGGAAACAGTGCGCCATTTTTATCATAAACCTTGAGAGCAATCTGATTTGGACCATCTGCAACACGTGTTATCTTCAACGTTAAGCTCGTGCTTTGACCTTTGACCTGATCAATCCATTGATCATCATAAGGGAAACGAATACCAGTTTCGCTGTTTGCTTCTACCGCGATAAAATAGGGAACATTTTCGTAAGAGTATTCTTTTACCGGAGATAGTTTGATAGTAGTTATATTCTTGTAGTCCTTTGTTCCTTTTGGATTTTGCACACGAATATCAACCTCATATTCACCCGTCGGCACATTGTCTGTAGCTTGGGTAAACATAAATTGCCCACTTTTTTCCAGTACAGTAAGTGGTAACCTTTTCTCTATTCCTTGCTTGCTATTAATTATTTCCAGCGTGGTATCAGTTTTCGGATCATATTTTTGCTTCCATACTTTAATATCGTATTCCTTGAAAAACGACTCTTCTCGTTTTCCTGTTGCTTTGTTCCGCACATCCAACAAGGTTACCGTAAATGGGGGAGTGGAAGCATCCGGAATAATGCCTACAGCAGTATAAAAAGTCCCTTGATCCACTGCAATAGGATTGGATCCGTAACGAATATTATCACTCAGATAACCGATCTCTATTTTCTTACATCCTGCATAAAAAAGGGTACACAATACACCTACACAGATGAATATTCTATATTTATTTTTCATATCAATGTCAATTAAATTTTATCTTCTAAATGCCCAGGTATGCTGATTACTCAATACATGTACCATGCCCGTTGTTGTAATAATTCCCGAGGTCTGACAAAGCACTTTTGTGTCATTAAGGCTAGCTTTTCCAGAAGGATCCGATAATGATCCATTTCTCATCACATCCCGTTCTCCATAGATCTTTGTAAGATATAGTAATTTAGGTCCTTGAGAGATAATACCATCTTCAGTATAATCTGCGCTCGTTGATTTCTCCAAAGTCACCAACAGTTTCGTTGTCGGTTCCTGCGTTTGGAATATTGTCCCGGTCTCCGTCAGATTATCCCGAACAATGCGATCATTGAAAAAGTAAACACTCATAGAGTCCTGAAGCATTTTTGGTGGGTAGAATTTAAACAAAGAATCCAAATTGAAGTTAAGTCGTTCGTCGGTTTTTCGCAACTCGTTCTGTTTGGCAAGCAGAAAGAGACGGATCGAATAATTCGTGGGTACGAAAAATGTTCCCGTAGCATTCACTCTATCTTTTAATCCGGCCTTATCGATAATCATCAATGTTGTATCAAATAGATGTCTCGGATGTGATTTTAAAAAATCATAAGTAGTCATGTTGACACGTGGGTCACTTACTCCGCCATCTATTACGCCATCTTTTTTACAGCTAAATAATAGAGACATGAAACAGAGAAGGCCTATATATAATATTGTCTTTTTCATATTGATTTACGTTAGTATTTACCCATCCAATATGGATTCTGAGAAATTAATCTATTGGAATTTAATATATCATTGTGTATTGGAAATAAGTATCCTTTTTGCGCCATTCGGTTTGCATCCATGCTCCAAGAGGCCAATTGTATATAAAGATTATTATTTTTTGTTTTCCAAGTATTACGTACGATGTCAAAATAAGCGTGTCCTTCTCCGATTAGTTCGCGTTGTCTCTCCTTTAGAATATCTCTTTTAAGATTGGCACCAGCGCTGCTAATTGGTGTTTTGGCGCCCGAACGCATCCGAATTGAATTTACGGCCGTCAATGCTTCTCCATCCTGGCCTAGCGCATTTAAGGCCTCAGCTTTCAACAAAATCATATCCGCCAATCTAAAAACAACAAGATTACTCTCTATTCTAGGATCAGAATTTGTCGCAGCGTTCTTGTAGACGATATCCGAATATTTCATTAAGGAATTATACTGGGTATTTGTATTATTTCTAAAAAAATCGGTTCTCCTAGAATCGCCCTCTTCTCCTGTACCATAAACTTCATCCAATTTGGTATTTGTAACGAAGTAAATAGGTTTAGCAAATGGCATATTCACATAGATATCGCTACTGACGGTAATAAAACCTACCGCCGCCGAAAATACACCAACATAATCTGCATTATAGAAAGCCGATTCATTTTCTGCATCTTTATTTGTGAAAACAAATATATTTTCTTTAGCTCCGGCTTCCTTAAATACGTTTCGGATATTGCCTTTTGCCTGCAGAGCAAAAAGATCGGTACGTTTAATCAGTGAGTCGGCATAAATTACGGTCTTTGCATAATCGTTTTGCCAAGCAGTGGTATGTGTCAATAATGCCAAAGCCGCAGCTTTATTGGCACGACGACGTCCTAGGCCATCGACACCTTCCCATGTCAGTAAATTTGAGGCTTTTTGTGCATCTTCAACAATAAACTTCAAAATTTCATCTGTAGACGTTCTACCCTTCAAAATGGCTTGGTCCGCTGTTTCAGTTGGCTCAGTCTGCAAAGGCAAATCTCCCCAGACCCTAGTCATATAGAAGTAGGATAGAGCACGCATAAAATAGGCTTCCCCTAGTATATAACTCTTTGTTCCCGCGGAAAACTTATCATCCGATACTTCAGGTAATTTTTTAATAATCAAATTTGCCGCATTTATAACACGGTACCAATTGGTCCAATTCAACCCTCCTCCTTCTCTATAACTCATTATAAAACTTCCACCTGTATAGATATTTGAGTGTAGGGTTCCTGCATCCGTAGTAAAAATTCCAATTGGTGTATCCCCCCAAGCAAAAAACGCCTGATTAGTAACCATTGCTTTACGAAATAGACTATAAGTACCCAATACAGCTCCCGTAAAATCTTTTTCATTTTTCCAGAATGTATCTGAATAGGTATCATTTATCAAATTATTCTCTAACTGTTTATTACAGGCCCCCAACAACAAGGAGCTCATAAGAGTTGCGGCTATTCCTAGCTTTTTATAATTTATTTTTAAGATTTTCATAACGTTAGTGATTAAAATTCAAATTGCACGCCTAGGGTATACTTCGATGGTAAAGGGTACCCGTCTCCATAGTCAAATCCACGAGCATCTACCATTTCAGCATCTACACCAGAGAATTTTTGAAACATATGAACATTATCCATAGTACCATAAAGCCTTAACGAATTAATCCCTAGCCGATCCATCCATGGATTTTTGCCTTTATTAAAACGATAAGCCAAATTGATATTTTTAATACGAACATACCATCCTGGTTCCATAAACATGGATTGACCCGCTCTCCAGGCATATAATCCCATATATGGGTTTGCGGCAGGGTATCTGGCAATATCTCCCTCTTGTTCCCAAAAATCAAATTTATCCAAATCGCCAATAGATGCTTTCGAAAAATCTTTTGCACTACCGTAAAAGAATCCATTGGACATACGACGTGCAAAAGTATTGTTGATAATATCACGACCAAATGTAAAGGTTGTCAATATCTGAAGAGAAAAATCTTTATAGCTGAAATTATTGATAAATCCACCCGTCATTTTAGGATTCGGGTCGCCAAAAAAGGTCATATCATTTTCACCAATAGCATCAGAAATTTTGTAATCTCCATTCACATCAACCCAGTTTGGATACCCAGGTTTTAATGTTCCCCATTTTGTAGCGCCGACTGCTCCTGTATATGGGTTGACAATAATATCATTTGATGAACTAATGGCACCATTGACCAAATAGCCGTAGAACATATTCAATGGTTTTCCAACCACATATACCCCATTATCATAATAAAGGTCCCGATTACCATTTGGCAATGCGGTTACCACATTTTTGTTAAATGATAAATTTAATTGCGGCGTCCACTGGAATGCTTTGTCTTTGTCAAATACTCGTCCTTGTATATTAAGTTCTACCCCTGAATTTCTTACACCTGCAGCATTTGTAAACGTCTGCAAATAACCTGAATACTCTGGAATCCAGATCTGTAACATCTGCCCAGTAGTTGTTCTTACATAAGTATCGAAATTAACAGTAAGCCTACCTTTTAGTAAGTACGCATCAAATCCAGCATTCCAAGTATCCGATTTTTGCCAAGTAATATTATCGTTAGTTATACCAGAATAGTTAGGTATAATCGCTGTTCCGCCGCCATAACTATTTCCAAAATTCCCCGGATATGACCCATCTCCAGCAACAAACGCATTATACCTATCGTTGTCACCAATACTACTTTCATCTCCTGTACGTCCCCAACTAGCGCGTAGTTTAAGTTCATCTACCCATTCGTTGGATTCCAGAAACGGCTCTTCAGAAATAATCCATCCTGCACCTACAGAAGGGAAATATCCCCATTTGTTATTTTTACCGAAGCGTGAGGATGCGTCCGCTCTCCATACTGCATCCAATAGATATTTACTTTTGTAATCATAATGAAAAGCTCCTAAAAACGACAGTTTTGCATAGGTGGATTGATCGGAATATCCATTCAGGTTTTGCGAGTTCACCCCTTTAACCACCTGAATATTGTCATTCGGAATATCCTTACCCAATAAATATAATCCCTCATTTTTTCTGGATTCATATTCTTGTACTGCTGTAGCAGTAAAATTATGTGTATCATTAAAGGACTTTGTCCATAACAAAGAGTTTGTCAACAAATATTTTCTATACTGCGTATATGTTGATTTTGCATAGGCAAGTCCATCTGAATTCAAAATAGATGGTGATGCGAAATCATTTTTGGCTGTTGAATAATTGATAATACTCCGCGTGCTCAAACGAAAATCTTTCAGAAAGGTGTATCTTAATTCACCGACACCACTTAAATCAACATTGATATTATCATTACGTTGATAATCGTAAGGGTTAACGATACTGTTAATATCGTCTTCACTCATCCCCAATAACGAAGTTGGCATATCAACCGGATTAATGGCAAATATTCCACGATATCGATTTGTCTTAAGGAATTCCGTATTTCCCTTTCCATCCATACGTTTGTTGGTTGAGGCTTTGAAATTGGTTAAAAACTCCAATTGTTTCGTAATGTTAAAGATCAAGTTACTTGTAAAAGAGTAACGTTTTAATCCAGTACTCTTAACTATACCTTTCTCATTATACATCCCGCCGCTTACCCGATAGTTTAAGTTCTCCGTTGCTCCAGAAACGGAAAGATCATAATTCTGTACATAACCGGATTGATAAAACAAGTCCTGATAATCGTTGTTATTATTGAAAGCAGGATTTAAACTATCTGTCAATAGTTGAGGAATAGACTGAAGTTGTGCATCATCAGCATATTGATAAATCAACGCCATTTTTTTTCTTCGTTCAGCAGCACCAATCAATGTCGCTACCTTCGAGGGCTTTGTGACATAACCTTGATAGGTATTTAGGCTAAATTTTGGGCGACCTACCTGACCTCGTTTTGTTTTGATCAAGATAACACCATTATTGGCTCTTGCTCCATACAACGCCGCTGCTGACGCATCTTTCAATACATCGACAGACTCGATGTCATTAGGATTAAGACTGGCCAAAAAGTTTGTCCCGGTCACATTGAAACTCTTAATCTCATCCTCAGAGGTGGGAATTCCATCGATAACATATAATGGGTTACTCGTCAAATTGTCTGCATCATAGTCACCATTAGATCGAGGAATATTTGTATTTCCCCGAATGACCAATGAAGTCTTCATCCCCGGTTGTCCTGTGAAATTTTGAACGTTAACTCCGGGCAGCTTTCCTTGAAGGAGCACATCGATACTGGCGGCTGGAAGGTTTTCAATATCTTTACTAGTGACACTCGCAATAGAACCAGTACTTTTCTTACGGCTAATTGTTGTATACCCCGTTACAATAGCTTCTTCAAGATCATTACTTGATTCTACCAAGTTGACTATGACATTTTGCCTCCCACCTACGGGAACTTCCTGTGTATCAAAACCCACGCTCTTGACAATCAAAATATCATCCGATTTGGCTTGAATTTCAAATGCCCCTGTCTGGTTACTCGATGTGACTGATTTTGCGTTGTTTTTAATAAAAACCGTTACGCCGGGCAGTGGCCGGTTATTGTTTAATATCTTTCCTGTTATCTTCGATTGCGCAAAGGAAGATAGCTGGAAAAGCATTAGGCTAAACAGAAGGGGGATTGTTCTAATCCACCTCCTTTTGGTGTAGATGTCCATTTCCATAAATTGGGTCTTGGTTTATAGTGTTCTTTTCGGCACTAAAATCTCCCAATTTATTAATATATCAAAACAACGATTTACTCCAAAATAGCTTCTTTTTTTACGCAATCGATTGAATTTTGTTACGCAATCGATTTCGCTATTTTCAAAATGTTAAATAATCTTAAATTTATTTGTAACGGAGAGCCATATCTGTGTAAATACACCTCTTAAGCAGACGGTGTAAAGAATTTCAGTCCTAATCTTGGCTTTTCCCCGCATTTATAAACCACCTTTTCTAAATAAAAGGTGCTATCCAAAAGACTGAATAGCACTTTTTATATTTATTCCTCAACTCTCAGAATCTCATTTTTAGCTCTTGATGGGCCCGTTCTTAATCTTTGAACATTCACTTTTGTTCCTATTTAAAATCCATCAGCTAGTTTATACCTTTAAAAATTCGGTTCCAACGTATTTTAGAAAGCCCTTTTCCATTTGTATTCCAACTCATCCAGGTAAATAAGGCTTTACCCACAATATGATCCTCGGGAACAAAGCCCCAATCCCTTGCATCCAATGAATTATGCCGGTTGTCCCCCATCATCCAATAGTAATCCATTTTAAAAGTGTATGAATCGGTCTTGCTACCATTCAGGTATAGGCCATCAGCTTTCTTCTCCAAACTATTGTGCTCATAAACCCGAATGGCGCGCTCATAAAGAGGCAAGGTCTGTGCATTTAAAATAACTTTCATACCTTTTTTTGGAATCACAAAAGGTCCAAAATTATCATAATTCCATTTGTACTGCGGATCATTTGGAAACGTGTTGATCTGCGCTTCCCCTGGCTTAGCTATGTTCATCTGCATGGATTTGACATTCGACCATGATTTCACCATTTGAGCCTGCTCTTGGGTTAGAAAAACAATATAAGCTCCCGGTTGAAGCAACCTTATCTCGATGCCCATATCTTTCATTCGTTGTTCATCCAACTCCGTCCCATCGGTCATCACGATATAATCCATCTGACTTTCTGGTGCGACAAAACCTGGTTGGTCATTTACGTATAATACAGCCTCTTTCATACTGATCTTATCTCCGGGCATTCCAACACAGCGTTTGATCAAATGCTCTCTTTTATCCACGGGACGTGTTTTAATGGTAAATTGCTGGTGTACGGCTTCATAACCCATTGAGCGCACCAAATCATAATAAGGTTGGTCTTGATTCTCTATCGCAACAGTATCCCCTGCTGGTGCATTAAATACGATAACATCATTCCGCTTGATCTGCTGGAAACCTGGAAGCCGTTTGTATGGAAGCTCAATCAATTCAGAGAAAGCCTTCCCACCAATAACGGGCATTGTGTGATGTGCAAAAGGAAATGCAATAGGTGTATTGGGGATGCGTGGTCCATAATTCAATTTACTCACAAATAAATAGTCACCGATCAAAAGTGATTGCTGCATGGACCCCGAAGGGATCATAAAGGCTTCAAGGAGGAAACCTCGGATCAGTGTTGCTGCAACGGTTGCAAAGACGATCGCATCCGCCCATTCACGGACCATGGATTTCTTATAGGGATACTTTACTTTGAATTCATTGTAGGATTCGTGCAGCAACCCCAGCTGGATTTCCTTTGTCACTACCTTTCCTTCGCCGGATGCCATTTTAAGCTTTTTGGCATAAATTCCATTGAGAAACTGAACATTTTTATCTCTCCCCCATAGCGGTAACACGATAAAAGGTATCAATACCGCAGCGCAGTTTTCCCAAAATCTTCTTTTGCCAAAACAATGGATAAAATCGAGGTATAAATTATAAAAGACAAAGACATTCACAATGGGAACGATCAACAACACAATATACCAAACAGGTCTATTGGTGATCTGTCCTTGAATCCATTGACTGTAAACCGGAACGATACCTTCCCAACCACGACGTCCCGCCTTTTCAAATAAAAGCCAAAAACCATACGCTGCGATAATGGTCAGTACTATAAAAACAATAAGCCCCATATTTTCTTTTTTATCGAAATGTAACTAGATCAACGTTAATAAATAAACAATCTGGATGAATCCAACGGAGATTCTTTCGCGCGCTGTAACTCATTGTATCTCATAATATATTTGATAAATACATCATAATTATATTTCTGTTCTTTTTCAAATTCGGCAAATAATTCGGGTTCATCATTTATTAAACGTCCCAATGTCAGTATACGTTTCTTTTTGTTCCCACTAAATAAGCCACTCGAATTACTGTTTATTTCAATCACCTCACCTGTTGCTTTCTTGAGTGCATAAGCATATTTTGACTTCGTAAATCCGACACCAATCATTGGTGCAGCTCCACCACTACCGATCATCATTCCACCACTGCCTCCAAAATGTAATTCGGAAACAAAGTAGGCCATAATTTCGCCATCGACAAGCACTTCTGCAAAAGTCGGTTCCAGGTCTTGCGCCTTTCGGACCTGATAGGTCTGCGGAGAAGTCCCCGGCACAGGATCCAGTCCATTTTCTACATAGGATGGTGCATACACCTTCTTTTTGGATTGCCAATAAGCACGAAACACCTGATCGGGGGTAAAAGTCAACTTTTCTTTTTGTAAGTTCTCAAATTTTAGCTTACGGTCCTTGACCGAAGAGATCTTGCCATACAACGTATCCGCATTCATCAATACGAGGTAATCTACATTTTTTTCATCCTTTTGCGCTTGTACTACAGCTGAACTACATAAAAAAAATAAGAAAAAAACAATCCCAAAATTCGATATCAGTCTCATAAACCACTATTTATACCTGTAAAGCTACATAAAAATACATGATTCAGCTATAATTCTTCCAGCTTTAACCTTTCTTAAGTAAATCTGTTTCCCGGAGTGATTGCTATTTTATCCTGTCAGGATTATGCCATGGCAAAAGACAAACTTATAGCGCACATCGACAACCGATCAATATGCTGATTTATAAAAAAAAGCTGCCCAAAATATTTGGAACAGCTCATTTTATCTGCTTAAAATTAGACCTTACCCTTTATGTTTACCCTCAAATTCAGTAGAAGCTTTGTTCACTCCAGTGCTCATGTTTTCAAAGGCTTTATTTATATTATTAAGCAATGCCGATTCTGTAGTCGCGTCAGGGGTTTTGCTTTTACGCAATTCGATCAGCTTTGGATAATCCTCGGTCACAATTTTTTTGTAACCATTCAGCCCCTCGAGCACCGCTTTCTGAAAGCTGGCATCACCTTTAAAATCACCTAAATCTTCTACTTTTCTAATATCCTCGTCCAGGGATTTTCCCCAATCCGTGCGTACCTGTTCCGCCTTTGCATAATCGGCGGCATTCATGGCAGCATTCATCGCCTCAATATGCTTTTCACTTCCATTGATGACAGTGATAATTGAATTGTTATACGTCGCAGGATCCTTCACTCCTGAACCACAACTTGAGATCGTCAGCACCGCTACGGTCAAGACGCCTGTTATAAATTGTTTCATCATTGTTGTTATATTTTATGGTTTACGTGTCTTTTTGTTTATAAACGTCCCTTACCCCTTATTTCGTTTACACATTGTGCCCGCTTCTTTACAATAACCTAATCAACTTTCTCAAAGATAGTTGAGTTAAAATATTCTTTTATCACTGAATTCAGGGATTTATTCTCGCAGCTATATTGCGCAACATAGTTGCTTTTAACATTTCTTTACTTATATTTGTTGCAACTTAATTGCAATATAGAATTTACAACAAACCCAACCCAGTTAATGAACAGACGTACGATTTTCTCGCTTCTATTTACCTGTAGTATCTTACACCCTGCTTGTGCGCAGGAAAAAGCAACAAAGACAATTGGGTTAAAGGAGGTATATATTGAAGGGGGACGTTACAAAAAATCAGCAGAAGGGGCAATGTCCATAGATGTCCTAACCAGTGATTCATTACAGAAATATCAGGCTGGCAGTTTGATGCAAACTTTAAGCCGACTTCCTGGAGTGAATGCTATAGGCATCGGCGCAAGTCAATCCAAACCGCAAATCCGAGGTCTCGGCTTTAATCGGGTGGCCACTGTCGAAAACGGAATTAAGCACGAAGGACAACAATGGGGTTTGGATCACGGGCTGGAAATTGATCAATACAGCATTGGCACTGCTGAAATTATAAAAGGAGCCAGTTCATTTATGTACGGATCAGATGCTATTGGTGGCGTCATCCGCCTGTCCTCGCCAACAGAACTCCAAGAAAACGGATTGAAAGGTCATGTCAACCTATTTAACAGATCCAATAATGCCACCTATGGAGGTTCGCTACAACTACAGGGTAGAAATGGCAACTGGGTTTTCGGTGCTGGGGCTACACATTTGGGCTACGCCGACTATCGTGTACCGACCGACACGGTATATGTTTACAACTATGCTGTTCGGTTAAAAGATCGACAGGTTCGCAACACCGCAGGACAAGAGACCAGTTTTCAACTTCGAGGCGGTTATGTCTCCGATCGATTTTCGTCTATCTTTTATCTGAGCAACTACCATACTAAAATCGGATTTTTCGCCAATGCGCATGGTTTAGAGCCACGGGGTGTGGATACAGCGCTGTATGACCGTTCTGATCGCGATATCCTTTATCCAAGTCAGCATGTTAACCATTTTAAACTCATTAGCCGAAATTACATTGTACAAGACGAACATAAGATCTGGGTGGATCTCGGCTACCAAAGAAATTATCGCCAGGAATTCAACAACTACACTGCTCATGGATATATGCCCCCAGTTTACCCGCAGGACATGACCATTCCGATGAACCTCGAACGACTGTATGATAAAGAGATCTATCATATGACGCTAAAAGATGAATTTGCCTTGGCTACACATCGGCTCACTATAGGTGGTAATGTTGAATATCAACGTAACAACATCGATGGCTGGAGCTTTCTTATCCCTTCCTATAGACAAAAAGCACTAGGTTTATTTATCTACGATCAATATCCGATAAACGAGCAAACCATGCTCTATGGTGCATTACGTTATGACCACAGCAATATCCACAGTTCGCCTTATCAAGACTGGTTTGCATCCAAACTGGAAAACAATCAATCTGCTCATATCGTCCGGGCGGACGAACTTCGTCGTAGTTTCAATAGTCTCGTTTGGTCCCTTGGTGCAACGCGGCAAATGGGTTCATGGGAAGCAAAATTAAACGTCGGTAAAAGTTTCCGGGCACCTATTGCGCAGGAACTGGCTGCCAATGGTGTAAACTATCATTATTTTAGTTATGAAAAAGGGAATCCATCCCTTTCTCCCGAACAATCCTACCAAATGGACTTGTCTGTAGCTCTGCGCACTGGAAACACGTACATCGCATTCACACCCTTTTTCAATTATTTTTCCAATTACATCTACCTCAATCCCACCTCGGGTTATGATCAGTACTATGGTGCCGGCAACCAAATATTTGAATATTCCCAAAGCAAAGTACGGCGTTATGGTGCCGAGCTAAAAGTGGAATATCGTCCTTTAACCCATTGGAAAGTAGAATTACTAGGTG
This sequence comes from Sphingobacterium sp. GVS05A, assembly GCF_019969845.1. Classification (GTDB taxonomy): domain Bacteria; phylum Bacteroidota; class Bacteroidia; order Sphingobacteriales; family Sphingobacteriaceae; genus Sphingobacterium. The sequence continues at coordinate 339,515 of NZ_JAHXYR010000008.1, read as the reverse complement.
AATATGTTCGATCTGAACAACTTTCGGGCAGCAAGAAAGGTTATACATTACCCTTTTCTCCCGCCCCCTCACTTGTATTGGATCTCAGTTGGACACCCAAAAGTAGCACCTATTTTAAGGCGCCTTACCTCTCTTTGGATTCCAAATGGACAGCTAGCCAACAGCATATTGTCCCACCAGAAGAAAAAACAAAAGGTTATCAAGTCCTCAATTTCAGAGCGGGAACACAGGTGGTCCTGGGCAAATCAGCACTCCAATTGCGCTTACAAGTTCAGAACATTTTTGACACAAGATATATGGATCACACCAGTTTCTACCGACTGATCGCTCTCCCTGAGCAGGGACGCAATATCGTCTTATCTGTCGGGATTCCTTTCGGAAAGCAAAACGGGGACCAACAAACCCATTGATACAATAATAAAAAACAACGTGCTAACTCATCATGATAAAAATAAATATACATATGCAAACACTCAAAAAATATGCGCTCATCGCCTTCATGGCGGCCTCTACCATCGCTTGTAAGAAGGATAAGGAAAATATTGATACCGAAAAACCAACAATAGATATCAGTGCAGCGACCGCCTTTCCTAAACAATGCAGCCAAATCAGACGTGGATCAAGCTTTACGTTTCGCGCAAAATTATCCGACAATGTCGCTTTGGGCAGCTACAGCATTGACGTTCATCATAATTTTGACCATCATTCACACAGTACCGAAGTGGAGGAATGTACCTTAGAGCCGATCAAGATACCCGTCAAGCCTTTTGTTCTGGTCAAATCTGTTAATATACCGGGGCAACCACGACAGTATGATGCCCAATTTCAGATTGATGTCCCTGCAGATGTCGACCCCGGAAACTATCACTTTATGATCCAAGTGACGGATCAATCCGGCTGGAGCATCCAACGTGGAATCAGCGTACGTATCATTGAATAACAGCACCCTAACGCACAAAATACTTCAATTATTTTCTATCATAAAATTTAAACCCAATGAACATGAAAACTAGAAAAATCAACTTTTTATTACTGTTTACAGCGCTTCTCTTTGGCTTCCTGTCTTCTTGTAAGAAAGACAATACCGATATTCCTGTCACAACAAAACCTGAGATCGGGACCTTAGAAATCGGATCTGATAATAATAAAACGGTCAAGGCCGGAACAGACCTCCATCTTGAAGGTGAGATTGTGGCTGAAGCACTTATCGAAAAGATTGAGATCGAAATCCATCAGGAAGGTGGATCCTTCAAATTTGCCAAAATTTATACCGATGAGAAATATGTCGGTAAAAAAAATGTGACTTTCCATGAGCACATCGACATACCATCTGAAGTTCCGGCGGGCCAATATCATTTTCACTTTACAGTGACAGATAAGGCCGGAAATACGACAACCGTAGAATCTCCTTTGACCATTCAAGCATCAGATGTGAAGGCAAGCTATAAGCTTATTTTTACAGAAGTTAAAGGTACAGTGCATGGCAACCATTTTCATGATCTTGCCGATAAAGATAATGTAGAACCTTCTTCTATCATCTTTGATAATACCGGCAAAGCACTAGCTGGACATGCTCATCTTAAACCAGACGGAATTTATAAAATTGACTTCAAACAATTTGATGCCACTGGTCAGGAAATTCAGGGACAATATATTAAAGATAAAGCGACAGCCAATTTATACAAAGCCTTTTTGACCGGCGGTGCCTTTGTTTTAAATTCTGGCAATAGCTTAACAGGCGCTATTTTCCAACCAAAAGAAACGACTTATGGTGATGGTTCGGCAGTAACAGGTGCTATTGAGACCACCGGTATTACGACTTATTTTACCGCAGGGAAAGACAATGCTGGTGAAAAAGAGGTTGCCTTCGTTCTACGTAAATTCAAGGACTCCGCGACCAAAGCCACTGTTACTCGCGCAGATTGGAATCGTACTGATTATGTTGCCAAGTATCCCGGGGATGACATTCTCCGTCTAACTTTCGAATTACATGCCGAAGAGGGTGAAGATTAATTTAGAAGGATAGTTTAAATAAAAAACACCTGGTTAGGAATGCTAACCAGGTGTTTTTACTAAACCAAACTCATTATTCAGATTAATCTCTTATTTTACCCAATATATTCCCCTGTGTATCGACGACAAGTTTCCATTCTTCTGTCCGGCTTTTTACTTCGAAGGCATACGTAATCTTTTGTTCTTCAGTGATCTTTTTTACATCTTCTATACGATAGCCCGGAAAATCCTTTTTCACCTTTGCAATAACGGCTCTTGGTAAATCATTTTTGACAAGCTCTTCTTTGTGATGCACAATCTTACCATTACTTTGAATCCATACCTCATGATCTGTACCGAACAAACCTGTTTCGAACTCAGCTTCATACAGTCCCGCTTTCAGTTCCCAGTCTACCCCTTTGGCTTTTGGAAATTTCTGTTGAAAACTATTCACCACCACAGCAGGTACCTGACTTTGGGGAATATCCTGAGCAAAAGCTCCAATTGTTGAGAGTGCAAGAATACATGCACTTAATATCATTTTACCGTTCATGACTTTACTATTTTTAATGTAATACAAAGTAAAACCAAGATTCTGTAAAGATTTGGGAATGTTATTTATGCTGGGCGAAAATCTAGCTTAAATATATGTTGATTCTCGTCATAATGATAGGAAATAGAAAAACCATATAAATTACATATTGCCTGAACGATCGCCAGGCCCAGGCCGGTACCTTTGGACGAGGCATCCGATTTATAAAACCTTGAAAACACATGCTCCTTATCCAACGCCGTCTGTGCGCTCGTATTCGCCACTACAAGGGTATTTTCAGTAATCGCTATGTTTACCTCTCCTCCCTCCATATTATGAAACAAGGCATTACGGATCAAATTTGATACAACGATATTGGCCAAAGCGCTATCTAATCGCACATTCAGTTCATCTTGTTGTCCAACATTGATCCTAATATTTTTAAAAGCGGCAATATCTTCTAGTTCATCGGCGATATGTGTGACAAGCTGAGTGATTGAGAGGTCCTCGTTGTTCAGGAATTGTTTGTTCTCAATCTTGCTGAGCAGCAATAATGATTTATTCAATCGAACCAATCTTTCAGCAGTATTCAATACTTCGGCGATTGTATTCGACTGTTCAGGCAGTAGCCCACCAGTTTCGGCCATCATTTCCAACTTATTGATCATAATGGCCAGGGGCGTCTGCAATTCATGCGACGCATTACCAATAAACTGTTTCTGCTGTTCATACGTTTCCTCATTATGATGGATTAAAGTCGTGACAGCAAGCTGCAAATCTTTAAACTCCTGGATGTTGGTATCCATAGCTGGTTTATCGCCAGATTTTCCTAGCCGGAATTTTGTCAACTGATCTAAAAAACGATATAGGGGGCTCCATAATCGCTGTATAACGACTTTATTGATAGAGACAATACTGACGACCAAGAGGACAAATAAAATCAGGACAGAATAAAACAGGTTCTTGATTAAATCACTTTCCTCGATCATCGAATTGATAATTGATAATTTATAGTAGAGTCCCTTATGCTCAAACGCTGTTGTCAGCATACGTACGGGTTCCAATTCGGGCTCCGGATCATCATCATCCTGCATATAGAGCATGGTATCTTTATATACATTCTGCATTTTGACCGCCTGTTGCTCGGAAATTTCACGCACCTTATAATTGTTAATTCCAAATTCCAGATCCGGAGATACAATTGCCTCAGAAGCCAGTTCCTGAATAATTAAGCGTTTTTGATTCTCCAATTCCTCATCTATATTATCATGGATTACATCCAGCATAAATAAATAAAAGATGGTCGACCATACTGCAATGACGACCAGCACCGAAATAGAGAGATATTTGAGCGTTTGATTTGCTAATTTCATTTTTCAACAAGTTTATATCCTATCCCGTAGACCGCTTCAAAATCAACTTCCGCTTTTTTCGCCAAAAATTTCTTTCGCAGGTTCTTTATCTGTGAATAGATAAAATCGAGGTTATCTGCCTGATCTGTATTATCTCCCCAAACATGCTCTGCCAATGCATTCTTGCTGACAAGACGGTTTTTATTCAATAAAAAGTAATTGAGGATATCAAATTCCTTTCTATTCAGAGGGACAGACTCGCCGTTTATCGAAAGACTGCGCTCATTCAGATCAAGCACAAGATTACCCATCTCCAATGTGTTTTTGCCATCCCGTTGTTTTCTGCGCAATACTGCTTTAATTCGCGCATTTAATTCGGCAATATGAAAGGGTTTGGTCAGATAGTCATCCGCTCCGAGTTCCAGTCCCTTTAGCTTGTCATCCAACGAATCTTTTGCAGAGATAATAATAACATTATCCGACTTACCCTCCTTCTTTAGCAGATCCAATACCTGCAGTCCACTCCCCCCCGGAAGCATGATATCCAATAAAATACAATCATAGTCATAGACCGAAACCTTATCCAGCGCAGATCTAAAATCGCTAGCAGTCTCTACTATATAATCCTCTTTGACCAGCGAGTCCTTTACTATTTCTCTCAATTCCGCTTCGTCTTCAATTACAAGTACTTTCATTGGGCTATTGTTTTTTATTACCGAATTTCAATGCTACTTAACTCCAGTATATTGCTCTCATTGCTACAAATGTATTCCGAATTTAGGAAAGAATTAGGAAAATGACTACTGTTAGTTCACTACAGTAACACTGTGCAGATCGAATAGCCCGTTTATTTTTACATATTAGCGAAAAAACAAAGCGCATTTTGTATTTTAGGTCTGATACGATCTACTATGGACAAACGAAATGCTAACATCTGGGCACCTGTCATTGGACTGGACGGTTTTCGCAAAGAACAGACCGCCGGACGTGAAGAGCTTCTTTTCAATGAATTACATGGAGAAAGGCTAATAGACAAGCCCCATAAGCACGATTTTTTCATTATCAATTTATTTGACAAAGCTTCTGGTGTACATACCATTGATTCCATAGATTATCCCATTAAAGACCATCAGGTGCATGTACTGTTCCCGGGTCAGATGCACAAATGGCATGTGTATGCTGGAACTATTGGCTACCAATTAATGATTGAACGGTCGTTTTTTGAGCATTTTGCTCCTTTCTTTCGCTTTTCCTTTACCAATTACCAGAATCATCCGGTAATCGACCTGACCAAGGAGGCCTTCATTCAGCTACATTATGAATTTGAATCTGTCAAAAAAGAATTGGAACGGGAGCATTCACTGATTCCCTTGATTACGGCCCGTGCGGGTGTTATTGCCGCCATTGTCAGTAGAGAAGCAGAGCATGTCTTCACCGAATTTAAAGTCTATCAATCCGTCCCTCGGCTTGCCAAATTTAACATGCTGATAGATGAGTTTTTCAGAGCACAAAAAATGGTCGCATTCTATGCAGATAAGCTACATATTTCTCCAAACTATCTTAATATTCTGTGTAAAAAACACTTGAAAATATCTGCTACCCAGCTTATCCACCAACGGATCTGTGTGGAAGCGAAGCGTCTTCTCCAAAGTACGGAATCCTCCATTAAGGAAATTACGTTTGAATTGGGTTTTGCAGATCAAGCTTATTTTTCCAATTTCTTTAAACAGCAGACTGGCGTAAACCCCAGTGATTTTAGAGAAAAAAGATAAATCGCACAAGAAATGGCAGAAATTGCCCAGTAATACTAAAGCTTTCTGTGTATACCTTTGTAAAAGGCTGATCAATTTTATTGATCGGTCATATAGATTGTAACGTAAATAGGAAATAAAATGAAACCAATAGCTCTTACACGCAAGGAATTTATACGGAACTCTGCCCTGGCACTTGCTGGAGCAACATTGATCCCAGGTATGCTATTAGCAGAAGAAGGTGGTCAGCTCGCCCATCAGAAGGTTTTGGACGGACATCAAGGCAAAAAAAGTTATACCCTTAAGAATGTTCTGTTGGAAACAGGTTTTGAGTATGATGGAAATGGCAATGTCATCGCTACAAAAACCGGTCTTTTCTCTGTGCATATCGAAGCAGGAAAAATCAAAAAAATAAGCGCCAACAGTACTGATGCAAATGCCATAGATGCAAAGGGACGATTGATGCTTCCTTCTTTTAGAGACATGCACATTCATCTGGACAAGACATTCTATGGTGATAAATGGCAAGCTGTACGACGTGGTGCCGGTGGTGTAAAAGGAATGATTGCACTCGAACAACAAATCCTTCCTGAGCTACTGAAAAATTCAACCTATAAAGCGGAAAAACTAATTGAATTACTACAATCCAAGGGCACAGCCTTCGCACGGAGCCATGTAAACATAGAGCCTACTTCTAAGTTAGATTCTCTACGTCATCTACAGCTTGCACTGGAAAACAAAAAAAATAGTTTCGGAGCAGAGCTGGTTGCCTTTCCGCAACATGGCGTATACTACACGGATTCTGTACCATACCTCAAGGAAGCTGCAAAGACCAATATTGATTTTATCGGCGGAGTAGATCCTTTAAGTATAGACGGTGCCATTGAGAAAACAATGGATTTCACTGTTCAGCTGGCACTGGATCACAACAAAGGGATTGACATTCATTTACATGAGTCCGGAGAATCAGGGCTAAAAACAGTCGAGTATCTGATCAAAAAAGTAAATGAAAACCCGGCATTGAAAGGCAAGACCTTCCTCAGCCATTGTTTTGTATTGGGGAGATTGGAAAAAGCCAAACAACAGGAAATGGCAGAAAAGCTTGGTGCAGCACAGATCGGTATTGTTTCTACCATTCCTTTTGCTGGCCTAATTATGCCTATCCCTACACTGATGGAAAATAACGTCACCGTGATGACGGGAAATGACAGTATTGTCGATCATTGGAATACCTTTGGAACAGGAAGTGTCCTTCAAAAAGCTAATATGGCAGCACAAGTATATGGTCAGGTCACAGAGTATGGCTTGTCACGTATGCTAAAACTGGCCACAGCAGGTCCGATTCCATTGGATGACAAAGGAAAACAGCAATGGCCGAAACCCGGTGATGATGCAAACATCGTACTCATCGATGCGAGTTGTTCGGCAGAGGCTATTTCACGAATTTCGCCTGTAGGATCCCTTATCTATCAGGGCAATATTGTCTATTAGGCTTCTGACAAACGAAGCACTACACAACAGATCTTTTTAACACGATGGCGGTCAATTGCTTTTTTATAAGCTTTTGATTGCTCCATTGTGACATACTATTGCTATTAAAACAGTATTAAACATCATGACAACCCCATACACAGCCCCGCTAAAGGGCAATTATAAACTAAAAAATGTCCTTTTGGAAACTGGATATGTTTCAGATGAAAGAGGGATAAAAGCAACAAAAACGGAACTGTTCTGCATAGAAGTTAATGCCGGAAAAATTACAAAGATATTTCCGAATGATCCAAAGCTCGCTACAGCAGTTGATGCGAAAGGATACTTGATGCTGCCCGCTTTCAGCGATATGCATGTCCATCTGGACAAAACACTTTATGGACTTCCATGGCAAGCGCAATCCCCAAAGAAGAGAACGGTGCTTGAGATGATTGCTTATGAACAGGAAATTATCCCCGAATTACTTCAGACATCGACCACACGGGCAGAGCAACTTATCGACCTGCTGCAGCGCTATGGGACCACCTTTGCCCGGACACATTTTAACGTCGACACCACTTCTGGATTTCGTTCTTTGGAAAACCTCCAAAAAGCACTGGACAGCCGCAAGGAGAGTTTCAATGCAGAATTGGTAGCCTTTCCACAACACGGATTTTTTTATACCGACTCCGCTCCCTTGATGGAAGATGTGGCACAGATGGATCATGTGGCTTATATCGGTGGTGTAGATCCTTATGGGATAGATAAAAATATCGAAAAAGTACTCGATTATACCGTAAAACTCGCTCTTGACAATAACAAAGGGATTGACATCCACTTACATGACGGTGGAAAAGAAGGTATACATACCATTGAATACCTTGCCGAACAAGCGCTTCAGAATCCGAAGCTACAGGGACGCACCTTTGTGAGTCATGCTTTTGTGCTGGCTCAGTTACCACTAGCTGAGGTAGAACGCATTGCCGAAAAACTAGCGACAGCCAACGTAGGCATTGTCTCTTCCATTCCATTTGGTGACTTGGTCATGCCTATCCCAACATTATTGAAACACGGTGTCGAAGTGTTGGTGGGGAATGACAACGTACAGGACTATTGGAGCACTTTTGGTCCCGGAAACATGTTAGCAAAAGCCAATTTAATGGCCGAAATATACGGTTGGAGATCCGAGTTTGACTTATCCAGGACGCTCCGCTTTGCAACACACAATACCTTGCCACTGGATGAGAAAGGCAATATGCAATGGCCCAAAACGAATGACAGCGCTGAATTTGTCCTGATCGACGCAAGCTGTTCAGCAGAAGCCGTTTCGCGTGTATCCCCAACCATGGCCCTTGCCCATACAGGTGCACTTTATTGGAAAAAATAACCCCTACATTATACCATAAAAAACAGCAAGGCTCGGTGTTAAATAACACCGGGCCTTTTTTCTTCTGTGGCTTTCCTATTCTTCACAATCGAATCTATCGCGCTTATCCGACAACCATAACAGGGTATCAAATTGATGCTGCTATCGCTTAAAGAGCCTCATGATACGAGGCTCTACCCAATCGCTCAGGATATAGGCAACCGCCAAAATCAGGAGCGTAACCACAGAAACAAGTACATATTTATTTACGTAGTCATGAAGCTGATTGAAAATAATAAAACCAATATGCTGATGGATAAGATATAAGGGATAAGTCAGCATCCCTATTTTGACCAATTTGGGTGAATTGAAACGTTGTAGCCTTTTACAGGAAACAAGTAACATCACGATATAAAATACAGCGATGGTCCCAGCAATAATATAAGGAGAAAAATCGCTATGGAAAGTTCTTGCTAACCAATGGATTCGACCAATAGCGCCATCGATGGACAAGTACAGGCACCAGGGCAATACGATAAAATGCTTCAAGGCCGGTCCCTGTAGAAAAATTTGACAAAATACGATTCCTGCAATAAAGTAAGTGCTCCAGTCCAGAATGAAGAGGTGGTGAATGGCATCGTAAATTTCAGATGGTTCAACAAACAGACGCAAGCTTGACAGAAACAGCCAAAAGTAGACAAGATAGTCCAAACTGATCTGCTTAAATCGGTTTACGATAAGAAATACAGCAATTATAAGATAAAATTTCAATTCAACATACAAGGACCAATAAGCACCATCGATATTTCCCTGACCTAACAATTCTTGTACCATCGTGAAATTGGCCAAGAGCTGCTTGAATGTGACCAGGTAACGTGGCGCCCCAAAGAAATAAACGATCACAAATGTTATAATTAAACAGATCCAGTACATTGGATACAAACGTTTAAATCGCGAATAGCAAAATTTTGGTAGCGAACGATGTTTTATAGAAAAGGCGATCACAAAACCGCTGATGATAAAAAAAAGATCTACACCGAGATACCCATACTTGAAATATTCGCCGATCTCGTCGAACCGCAGCAACGACATATTTCCACCTTTATATCCCCGATATAAATAGTGATACAATACCACTGCGGATGCGGCGATAAAGCGAAACAGATCAATTTGATAGATTCTTTTGGACTCAGACATTTGAGCGCAAATATAGGCTGTTTGATTTATAGTTTCGGGTAATGGTTCCAAAAAACCTCATTATTTACAACTGTCAATTCGACTTGCAATCGCGCATGCATTATCGAATTTATAACATCATTATGTGACTATGGCACATTGCATTTCCATTACATCCTGGTTAACTTTACTCACATTAAATATCCGTAAAACGAGGAAATTATGAAAAAGAACCTATTAATAGTCTTTATTGCCGTCGCCGCCATATGCTTCGGTTATCAAGCAAAAGCGCAAACTGGTACGTCGGCCCCCGTCACTGTCAATATTAATCTTACCGATGCTATTTCTATTACTTTGGGCGCAGCCCCTACCGTCAATTTTGATTATACCACAGCGGCCGATTATGCGGCGTCTAAAACGGTAACGAAAGCGAATCATTTTACGGTGGTCAGCAATAAGCCTTACGATCTTACTGTTGCCGCTACAGGAGCATTTACCCCTGCAGGTGGACCTGCACTAAATATTGTTACAGTTACTGTACCGGCTGCAACTGCCAATGGTGGAACTCCAGTTGCCAATGTACCACTTAGCACTACTGCAGCTCCTTTGGTCAATGGTTCTACGGCATCCACAGGTGCAATCTATACAGTGGATTATACCATCTCAAATCCGGCATCGTTATTAAACCTTGCAGGATCGACTTATAGCACGACAGTAACTTATACGGCGACGCAACAATAAAAATCTGACTAAACATTTTATTTGTGAGATATTATTTAGCAGTATTTATTATCCTGATATGCAATACCCTGGTCCACGGACAGGGTATTTCCATTTCTCCTTCGCGCATATTTTTTACCGGTGAAGCCGGACAGACCGTCAGTCAGGCTATTACATTCAACAACACCTCCACGAGCACACTTTCCTTCATTGCGAATCTGAAAGATTGGGACCGTGACTCGTTGGGCGGCAAACGGTATTATGCCACAGGAGATAATGCCGGGTCAAATGCTTCCTGGCTTACCTTATCTGAAAATACGGTACAGCTAGCTCCCGGAGAAACAAAAGTGGTTAATCTTTCTATGACAATCCCTGATCATCTAACAACAAAGCAGCAGCGCCATAGCATGCTTTTCTTTACGCAGGTTAAAGAACAAAAAGCAGCACAGGCAAACGGATTTCATATGAACGTCCTGATCGAGGTCGGAATTCAGGTATACCATACGCCAACCGGATTAAAATCCGGCGATCTGGAATTTCTCGCTTTTGAAGATAAAGGCGCTGTTGCTGCACAGGAAGGTAAAACCGTCCGTCGGATGGATGTAAAGATTAAAAACACAGGTCAGATCAATAAGGATGCCTATGTACGTTTTGAGCTGACCAATATAGAAACCGGGGAAGAGACACCTGTGGACGCTGTGGCCATTGCAATGCTTCCCGATTCGGAACAATGGGTTCGCGTAGATCTACCCCATAAACTTGCCCCCGGCCGATACCTCGCCGTTGCGATACTCGATGCTGGTAGCCAATATGATTTAAAAATTGCGGAAAAGGAAATTACATATTAGTCTCGTCGCATTCCTGATAGGTATAAGCCACTGCATACCTCATGCTACGGCTCAGGTCACTATTAGTCTGCCAGAAGCGAACATTCAGGGACGTACCGATTACATCCAAAGTTTTACGGGCGGACAATATTCTTTTACATTACTTGCCCTGCTCCCGACAATCAGCACCAGAGCAATTAACAGCACGAGTTTTGTCAGTACAACAGGCGGGGGAACAGTGCCTTTAAATGTAGCACACCTTAAACTAGAAAAAATTAACAATCTTTCACTGCTCGGCTCAAGTAATGATGTCACGCTATCAACCGCCGATCAAGTTTTAATCAGTGCGCTGGCAACTGTAAGTCTTTCTGCGGGCCCGGTTATTATCAACTCACGTCTAGTCACATCAAATCAAACATGGGTTGCAGGCATTTATAAAACTACACTATCGCTTACTGCCTCTGGTATTTTAGGCGGCACTATTACACCCTCGAGTCAAGATTTCTCCATCAGTGTCCCCGGATTTATAAGCCCTCCGCCGAGTATCGGCACAACCAGCATTTTGGTCAATGATTTGAGCTATTATCGTACCGCCAATGGCATCAGTAGTAACAGCGTTATACCTCTATCGACCACCGTCCCCTATATACCAAGTATCAAGAGCGGAAATACACAATTTAGCTTTAGCACCACCTCAGCCTATAATACCCTACCTGTCACTTCTGTTTCGACGGTCAGCGCTACTTTAACAGGAATAGCGAATACGACCACCGCAGCTTTATCCACCACAGATCAATCTTTAACCAATACAGCCGGTATTGCTGTTCCCACAAACAATAATCAGACGTTGACCTATACCTATAACATTGGATTAAACCAGCTGAAAACAAATTTTATTCAGGCAGGCACTTATTCCGTCCCGTTGACCTACAGCTGGAACAAATTATCATCAGCCTATCCCAGCGGCAGCCTACAGGCACAAGCAAATGGAAACCTGTCTGTTGTCGTAAGCGACCTAGGCGAAATAGTTGCCAATCAACAAACCGTCAATCTTGCTTTTGCGACAGCCAATGACTATAAGAATGGTGTCAATTTAAATATGCCAGCCCATCTTAAGGTGAGTAAAACCACACCATACAACCTCTACGTGCGCGCCACGTCAACAAGTTTTACTTCAGGGGCTAACAGTATCCCTTTAAATGTATTGCGCATTGGTCCAATGGTTGGTCAAAGCGGCATGAATACTGTTACCCTATCCACCACAGCCCAGCAGCTTATCCAAAATGCCGACCCTGTGATAGACCGTGATCTCAATATTCTTTATAGTATTCCCGCAAGCGCAACCGGCATGCTTCTGAATAAACCCGCTGGCGCCTATACGGCCAATATTATTTTTAGCTTTGTCGCTCCTTAAAAGCGTTTAACACCAACTTTTCTACGCTCATCTCGATAGTTAAAATCGGGTATTACACAATCCTTATCTGCTTTAACTTCGATTTCAAAATTTTGGTTTTCGATCGAGAAGGGCATTCCCTCAGTAATAACAGCTATGCTATAGTTACCCAATGGAAGGTACAGCACATAATCGCCACTTTCTGAACTTAATGTACTGTAGGTTTTCCCTTGGCGATCTACAGCGGTTACTTTTATTCCACCAAGTTGCGGCTTTGTTTTCAGATACCTATTCTCAACGACCTTAATACGACCCTTTAATGGTCTTGTTTTTATCAATGGAATTTCCAGCCGTTGGTTTTTAGTCATCAATACATTGATCGGCCCCTGCGAAACCCAACCCTTACTATTCTCCACCTGGACCATATAAGGACCTGCCCCCATATCAACAAATTTCACACGACCTTTCTCGTCTGTTAGTGCCACTTCCTTTCCAATCCGCACCAACACGGCTCCAGCTTTGGCTTCACCAACATCATTACTACCGTTATTGTTCCCATCTTCAAAAAACGTGAGCTCCAACTTATACCCCTTCTGACCGGCACGTCGACCAAAATTCTTTTCAATTCCCAGGCGAATCTGTCTATTATCAAAAGAATAACGATTCAATGGGTTAGGGTCAGGTGGTAAATTCGGATCTACAAGAAACAACGATTTTCCGCTTACTGCCGTATAGAATATATCGGCGGTCAGATTCCAGTTGTCTTTTATCTTCCAGCGAACATTACCATTCACCGAAAGATTGTTGCTTCGGGAGAAGCCATAATAGCTATACATGGTGGATAACTGTACATGCATCTGATTATTGAAGGCGTAGAATTGCGTATTGGGACCCAAGGAGTAAATGCTGTAATTCGAATTTGCGCTAGTCGCCAAAAGATCACTTAGGTAGTAAGGGTTGATCTGAATAAATGTATTAAATCCAAAAAACGTATTCGTATAATTACCATTGATACGGACCGAATGAAATGGTGCAATAGGTCTATTGGATGTATTTCTGTAGGTATATCCATAATCCGTTTGCAGCGAAAACCGGTGGCTTGAGGTAAAAAAATTAAGATCAGCTACTGCACGAAGGGAATTCGACTTCCAGTTCACCGGATTATTTGCAATTCCCCACCAATTTTGGTAGGTACCATGCTGTGCCATAAAATAAGGCCTGAGATCAAGTTGTAGTTTTCCAAGGCCGGTATGATATCCCAACTCATAAATCTGTATCCTGGAAGCATTGTTAAAAAAATAGTTTCTGTCTCCGGCAAGGTATTTTGGATTATTATCCAAATAGCTGATCCGAGCAGAAAGATTTCGATCGTTGGCCAGCGACATCGTTATACGTGAATCTGTTTGGGTAAGCCCTCTGCGCAGTCCCACATAGTATGGCGAACTATAATAATTGACACTTGTAAGCTGGTAGTTACCAAAAGAATTATTGTAATTTATGCCTCCCGCTACCGCTAGCCTATTATTTCCACTTTCAACCTGTTCGATACTTGCTCCTCCTTCCAGGAAAAGGCTATTATTATTGCCCAAATCAATAAAACTTTTACCACTGAACAGACCACTGCGGACGCCTCGATAATCATTATTGCTATGTAAGTAGGCGATGCTGTTCTCCTGATTTTTTTCGGTTTGAATGGCATATTTAACTCCAACTATTTCCCCACCAGGAATTGGATTATCCATCTCCGTAAACAACATGTAATTGTTCTGGATTGCATACAAACTGAGGGAACGACATTTATCGAATTTGTAGGTACCTTTTATACCACGTCCATTGATGAACTGATCGAGATTCTCATAAATATTTCCCAGTTTCACGCCCCACTTTTCGGTATCATAATCCAGATAGGTATCGTATAGATTAAAGGTACGTTGATCATGATAATAATCGAGATTCATGCGATAGCTCAATTTATCTTTATTGTTCAGATCAATTTTACCATCTCCCTGTAACTGGTAAACCGAAATATCTTTACCCATATTGATATAACGTAAAGCAGCACGATTGTCAAAGGGTTGGTTTTGCAAATTCAGACTGGAAAAGAAACGCTTTATACTACCCACTGTCAGCATACGAATACGGTTGGAGGCCAACACGCTACCACCGCCCTCGACGGCCTGAATATCAACATCAAAATCCATATTTATATTTTTCTTACGCAAACGGGCTGTAAAAGTCAGCAAAGACTGTCCTCCCGCGATCAGTGTGAATGGCAGGGTCTCACCAATGATCTCTAGGTCAGGAGAAAGGTTAGGAAAACGCAACTGAACAGTCAGGGGTACCAGTCCCCGATTGACAGCCCGCACTAAAAATTGTGTCTGGCCAGTGGCCTGATCCAGGTAATATTCCGATTGTTCAGTCTGTATAAGGAAAGACTGTTCTATATCCAACTGCGTATAAAAGGACTGATGACCCTGTATTTTTACTAAGGGATCATCCGATTCCAATCCGATTGTAAAGGCCTGTGCTCCCTCAGCAATTGTCCTGCGATCAGCCATATATTTTAGCGGAAACCACTTCGTTTCTTTTGGCTTTAAAATAATCGACCCCGGCAATTTTATTAAGCCCCGGAGAGCCGCAGTGTTAGCTGCTGTAGGCTTTAATTCAATTGGTCTATCTGTGTGGTTAATGATATTTAATTTATTGGAGAATGTTTGTGAAGATGTAATCTGTATTGTATCCCGTTCAAAATAATATGCAATATCGTATTGTTGCTGACCTTTCACTTGTGACAAGAAAAGAGCAGCATAGCAGAAAAGAAACAGGAAAATCCAGCGGCTTCTTATTGGCATAGTATACGATTCAAATATCCATAAAAGTCAGGCTAAATTCCATGAGATTAAAATATACGGCGTCACATATTCATGTAACGAAATGCTAAGCCGTCAGTTGCGCGATCAGTTCTCCCTTACTATTGATCTGAAGCTTCCGATAGATACGTTTGATGTAAATGCGCACTGTATCCAACGAAATGGTATACTTTTGAGCGATCATCTTATAGCTCAACCCCTCGATAATCCCATTGGCAATCTGGAGCTCCCGTGCAGTGAGCAGGTCCTCATACTTCTTTGATTTAAAACTTTGCTCGATCAGGGCCCTACTTACACCCGGGCTCACAAAAGATCCTTCGTTTAAGGTAATCTTAATTGCCAAAAGAAGCGAATCCATACAGGTTTGTTTCAATAGATATCCGACGGCACCGTGTCTAAAGCAACTACGTACAGTCTTGACATCACATGTATTGGTTAATATCACAATTTCGGTTTTGGGAAAAAGACTTTTAACATGTTCGACGATCAGCGGTTCTTGATGTTCAATATCTAGGATCAGCACATCCGGTGCGGTCATGGCTCGGTCCACCCGACCCTTGCCGATATCAAAAATAACTTCGATCTGATTTTCCGCTGCTTTATTCTTTGTGTTAAGTATACGCTGCGTTTCTTGTCTTGCTTGTTCGTCACTATCTATGATGCCTACAGTAATCATGTGTTTGTTATTATTCCGTATTATAATCAGTCATATGCGCTCCTTTATCATGTTGTGAGCACAACTCGCGTCAATTCGAATCATGCCAACACAATCCAGATCGGGTTTTATCGTATTTGTATCTCTGTAAAAACAACTATTAGAAAAGAATTGTTTTATAAAAGAAAAATACATAAATATAGTAGAAATTTTTTTCAACATAGGTCATCCCTTATCTGAGCTTCCAGAATTGGGTTAGGAGCGATTATTCTTTGTCGTAGAGATCGGTAGAAAACTTCTCGCACGTAACGAGAATAAAAGCTTTTCATAGCGGATATTGTGTATAATAAGATGGTTTATATGCAAGATAGGCTTTTTTAGAAAGAACCAATAAAAAAGTCTGCAAAACTCAAAAATAATTTGCGTTTTGCAGACTTCTAAACCATCCTATAAAATTAGAATTCTATAGCAGATCCAATAGCTATTTAAATTGCTGTAGTGTCCTCCGATTGGCCGCGACCCTTTCCTTATCAAAAAACCAACCCCATTTTCCGAAATATGCACGAATCGACCGGATATGAACTTTGAATAAGTTAAAATTTTTACTTGAACCGGCGGCATATCCATGTATGACGGAGGTCTTCGAAAAATAAACTGTTCTATACTTCATATTCATTCTTCGGGATAAGTCCCAGTCTTCAAGGTACATAAAAAAGCGGTCGTCATATAATCCCACTTCATCTAATGTTGATATTCGTAATAATGTAAAACATCCCGAAAGAACAGGCGTATCATACACGAGCTGAGGCGAAACATTTCTTAGCTCATATTTTTCTACCGAAGACAGAAAAATATGAAACTTTCGATACAATATCCTTTTTAAAAACGACAGCGGGTTAGGCAGCAATTTGGGCAAGAACTGAATTGTTCCATCTGGATTCAAAATTTGTGGCATGGCCATCCCCACATCGGGATTATTTTCCATAAAGTCTACCATCAAGTTTATGGTATTATCCAGTAAAAGAACATCGGGATTAACAACAAAATGATATTTACTCCCCATGGCCATTGCTTTCCTTATACCGATGTTGTGTGCAGCTCCAAAACCAGGATTATTTGGTTGATGAATATATTTAAAACGAGCATGATGATCTCGAATTTCTTTTTCAATTAAGTTTAATGGAGAATTATCTATAATAAATAGGACATCAATTTCCGGCCCGTCCAACCCTTTCAATAAATCCTCAATTTCGGAATATGTCTGTTTATATAATACTATTGAAGCTGTAGTCATTGTTATTCATTTACACCATTAAGAAAGCGACTCATTTAAGCTGTCTATCATCTTTCTAATACTCCCTTGTCTTTGGCTCGTCAGTTTGTTTTCTCTTTAAAAAAATCATTTATGATCCATTCAACAGTACATTTCTTTTAGTCTGAACAAATATAATAGCTATCTATAATACGCCATTTTGAAGATAGGCTTTTAGGATCCGTCTCAGGTTGTTAAAAATTTAAATCGAAACCTTAATCTTTACAAAAATACTAAAATTACTTAATTATACGACATAAGTATTCTCCATAACCAGATTTACGCAGTGGCGTAGCAATGTCCAACAATTGTTGATCATTAATATAACCCATTCGAAAAGCGACTTCCTCAATAGCACCTATTTTCATTCCCTGACGCTCTTCAATCACCTGCACAAATTGCGCGGCCTGCATCAATGATTGTATAGTACCCGTATCCAGCCAGGCTGTTCCTCGGTCAAATATACCGACCTTTAATTTTCCCCGCTTTAAATATTCCTTATTGATATCTGTAATCTCCAATTCCCCGCGCGCTGAAGGTTTGATACTTTTTGCGATCGCAACAACATCGTTATCGTAAAAGTAAATCCCGGGGACAGCATAGTTCGATTTCGGCTGTGCTGGTTTTTCCTCAATAGAAATGACCTTTTTAGTCGCACCAAATTCTACTACCCCATAACGTTCTGGATCATTCACAGGATACGCGAATACAACACCACCATCAGGATCGGCGCAAGACTGCAATAGCTTTGACAAGCCCGAGCCATAGAAAATATTATCTCCTAGAATTAGCGCGACCTTATCATCACCAATAAATTCCTCGCCCAACAAAAATGCCTGCGCCAGGCCATCAGGACTTGGCTGCTCCTTATATTCAAACTTACAGCCCAGTTGCGAACCATCGCCCAATAGCTTTTGAAAGTTTGGCAAATCCTGTGGAGTTGAGATAATCAATATTTCGCGAATGCCGGACAACATTAGCGTAGACAAGGGATAGTATATCATTGGCTTATCGTATACCGGCATTAATTGCTTACTTACTGCAAGTGTCAATGGGTGCAAACGGGTTCCAGATCCACCGGCTAAAATAATTCCTTTCATTTTGTAGTATTGAGTAATGAGTATTGGGTATTGAGATCTTAGTATTTAGACTCTAGTTGTATAAGCCTTCAGCGTAACAATCTCTTTATTATTTTTTAATTTCCTCGGCCAGCATTCTCGCTAAGCTCTCCTTCCATTCCGGCACGACCACATCATAGGCCGCTTTAATCTTCGATTTATCAAGCAATGAGTACTTTGGTCGTTGCGCTGGTGTCGGATAGGCACTCGTCGGAATTGGTTTTACTTTACAATCAAACGAATGAAAATCACGTATTGCTACAGCAAAATCATACCAGGAGATTTCGCCTTCATTACTGTAATTATAGATACCCCCTTCCCAATTTACTGCATCAGCGATTTTCAAAATTGCTCTAGCCAAATCTTTCGCATAGGTTGGGCTACCAATTTGATCATTAATTACATGTACTTCATCCCGTTCAGCCATTAGTCGGCACATTGTCTTCACAAAATTCTTTCCATAGGAAGAATATACCCAGGAGGTCCGGATAATGATTGCTTCAGGGCACCATTTTCGAATAGCGTTCTCGCCAGCAAGTTTGGTCTTCCCATAGACATTGATCGGTGCCGTTGGTGCCTCTTCGGTTAGCGGAACAGCAGAACCACCATCAAATACATAATCCGTCGAAATCGCAATCAATTTAGTACCATGTAGATGACAGTATTGCGCAATTTCCTCACAAGCCCGATGATTGATCAAATCTGCCAGCTCAGGTTCTTCCTCGGCCTTATCAACTGCGGTATAAGCGCCCGCATGAATAATTAAATCTGGCTGATACATCGCCAAAATATCCTGAATTAAGGACACTTGATCCAGTGGCAACTGCTTTCTATCCAAAAAGTAGCATTCTTTTTCGGTATCATTTGCCAATAAATCATTTAATTCGGAACCTAACTGTCCAGAAGCGCCTGTAATGACAATTCTCATCAAAATCTTTTTTTATGGTATAAACATTCTAAACCGGCTATTTCTCCCAAACAGAAGCTTGAAAATACATAGACCCTCTATTTTGTTATTTCAATTTATTGTATAATGCTGTAAAATTTTGTGCCTCTTTGTCCTTTTGCGACAAGATCATCTGATCGACCGGAATCCACCAATCAATGGCCAATTGCGGATCTAACGGATGTACGCCATCCTCAGCTTCTTTGTGATAGGTATTGTCACATTTATAGAAGAATACCGCTTGCTCAGATAACACGGAAAATCCGTGTAGAAAGCCCTTCGGAATAAACATTTGCTTTTTATTTTCGGCTGAGAGTTCTACAGCAACATACTGTCCATAGGTGGGCGAATTGGGCCTAACATCAACTGCCACATCCAATACGCTGCCTTCTAACACACGGACCAGTTTTGCCTGTGCATGCTCCCCTGCTTGCATGTGTAACCCCCTGACCACACCAAATTGAGATTTCGATTGGTTATCCTGTACAAAATGGGGATTATGTCCCAATATTTCGGCCAATTTATTTTCATTATACGATTCAAAGAAATAACCTCTCTCATCTTCGAAAACGGCCGGCTCCAAAATAAAGCAACCCGATAGTTTAGTTTCTGTATATTTCATGTCTAAGCGCCGTGATATTGGTTGTTGTAATACTTCTGATAGTCCCCCGAAGTCACATGATCCAGCCATTCCTGATTGGACAAAAACCAATCTATTGTCAGTGATAAGCCTTGTTCAAATGTCACCGATGGACTCCAACCCAATTCCGTATTTATTTTATTTGCATCAATCGCGTAGCGCAGATCATGACCAGGTCGATCTTTCACAAAAGTAATTAGCGAAGCGGCTGTCTCCTCTTCACGGCCTAATTTGGCATCCATTTGCCGGCATAGTTCTTTGATTAGGTCTATATTCTGCCACTCATTAAAACCACCTACATTGTAAGAATCGCCATTTTTACCTTGATGAAAAACCAAGTCTATCGCTTTCGCATGGTCAATTACAAAGAGCCAGTCCCGAGTATATTTTCCATCCCCATATACGGGCAGTGGTTTGTTATTTAAGATATTATGAATACACAGTGGGATTAGCTTTTCAGGAAAATGATTGGGACCATAATTATTTGAACAATTGGTTAAGACAATCGGTAATCCATAGGTATCATGATAGGCTCGCACAAAATGGTCCGAACTTGCTTTGGAGGCAGAGTAAGGGGAATGTGGATCATATTTGGTGTCCTCCGTAAAAAAACCTGTTTCGCCCAAAGCACCAAACACCTCATCTGTCGAGACATGATGAAAACGTTTCCCCTCAAAATTATCCTTCCAGATTGCTCGAGCGGCGTTCAACAAGTTTACCGTGCCGATCACGTTGGTCATTACAAATGCTGTAGGATCTGCAATTGAACGGTCTACATGTGATTCTGCGGCCAAATGAATGACACCATCCGGCTGATATTGTTCGAAGATTGAGGTGATCGTAGTCTGATCAGTAATATCCGCTTTCACAAAAGTGTAATTCGGACGATCCTCTATATCTTTCAGATTTTCCAGGTTACCGGCATAAGTTAGCGCATCCAGGTTAATAATTTGATAATCAGGATACTTTGTAACAAACTCACGGACGACATGGGATCCAATAAATCCTGCACCTCCGGTGATTAAAATTTTTTTATTCATATACGTTGCTTATCGACGGAATACCTCTCAAGCTAATCTGTCCAAAATTATTACTCTAATTAAATTTTCACTAAAATTAGGTTGATTTTTGCGAATTGGCAAGTTTTAATCGATTGAGAACGCATAATATATACAAAAGTCCCAGTAATGGGACATTTGTATATAGATAGGTCTATATTCTTTTGTGTTACTTTTAAATCTTTTTTATAAGCGAATATACTGGAACCTCGTCTACCAGCTCATTGTTATCCAACGCCTCGTATTCGGAATTCTGAGATTTAAACTCAGGAACGATTCGTTTCATCGCTGCGACCAAGCCCATAAAGTCCGGCAAATGCTGATCCGCATCCACAATCTGCTGGCAAACAGCATTAATCCGTTCCGCTTTCAAGATCAATTCATCATGTTTTACTTTTGCAATCATAATCTTCGGATGATGGGTTTTTACCGTATTTTCATTATTAGCCAACAATTCCTCAAAGATCTTCTCTCCTGGACGCAGACCGACTATCTTAATATCAATATCTTCTGGATATCGGTACCCCTTCAGCTTGATCATCCGTTTGGCCAGATCCATTATCTTAACAGATTTACCCATATCGAAGACAAATATCTCCCCTCCTTTTCCCATTACACCGGCTTCTTGTACCAACTGGCAGGCTTCAGGAATCGTCATAAAGAAACGCGTAATTTCAGGATGTGTCAGCGTCAATGGTCCCCCGCTTGCCATTTGTTTCTCAAACAGTGGGATTACCGAACCGTTAGAACCGAGCACATTTCCAAACCGGGTGATGATAAAACTAGTTTCGGATCTACCACTACAGCTGCTCACATAGATTTCAGCCATCCGTTTGGTCGCCCCCATGACATTCGTCGGATTGACCGCCTTGTCTGTGGACACCATCACCATTTTCTTTGTCCCATACTGCATACAGAGGTCAGCAACATTCTTGCTTCCGATTACATTTGTCTGAATGGATTCATAAGGGTTGGCCTCCATCAGCGGTACATGTTTATATGCTGCTGCATGAAATACAAGATCCGGTTTGTACTGCGCAAATATATTTTGCATAAAGGCGAAGTTGCGCACATCGCCAACAATACAGTGCAGATGTTCGGGCTGTGTTGCTTTTATCGACTGCTGAATATCATACAAGGCGGACTCAGCCTGATCCAATAGAATCAATTTACTATAGTACCGTCTTGCAATCTGACGAGCCAGTTCTGAACCTATCGAACCTGCAGCGCCAGTGACCAAAATCACCTTTCCCCTCATCTCTTCTTCAATCTCCGGATGATCCAGTTTAATAGGCTTACGACCGAGCAAATCTTCGATTTTTAAAGGACGGATCTCTCGTTTTGCTCCAGAATTGAGCAGGATGCGAGCTGGAGGCATTATTTTGAGCTCAAGCCCGATATTTTGGAACCAATCTGATACATATTCCAATCGCTCCGGGTCATTGTTCTCCACCGCGATAATCACCTGCGTGATTTCATGTTTGCTGATATACTCCTTGGTAATTTCAGTAATATCTTTAATTTTCAAACCTGCAAGGCGTTTTCCGATGCGCGAGACTTTATCTTCAACAAAAGCGATTACTTGGTACTTGATTCGCGGATCCTCTTTCAAGAGAGAGAAAGATACCAGTCCTGGACGTGAAGCGCCAAAAATCAACACATTTTCACCTTTACGGGCTGGTAAGAACAAGTACTCAAAAATCGTTCTATACACCACGCGGGCACCAACCATTGTTACAATCAAAATACAAGCCTGCATAGTCAATACACCATACGATAAGCGGAAAAAATCACCAATTATTGTTCCTTTTTCAACAGTCATTTTGATACCAAAGGTTAATATCATAAGCACGAGGTAGGCTGATGCAACCGTTTTAAAAATCTTAATGGTATCCCTTATTCCTGTCTGCCGGACAATCCCTTTAAACGTGTTGTAAAATAGAAACATTAACAAGTATACTGGCAAGACCAATACTAGCTTTTTTAGCATCAAAGCGACATCAAAGACGCCCCTGAAATTGTTGACTACGTAATTTGAAAACACATAACTTGCAAATACAAACCACATATCGATAAGCAAAATGACCCATCGAGGATTATCCTTCCGCAACCGTTTTCTTAAATCCCATAGAGATCCCATCATAGCTTTCTTCCCGTTTTAGTTTATTTCTTTACCGTCGTATTCTTTAATGAAGTTGTTACAACGCATATGGCCTATTTCAATTTTGTAAAGGATGACCAAGATACTTAAAATTTAACAATCATTGGATCTTTTTACTAAAAAATCGATAATGGTAGGCGCCATAACCCCATCTTCATATCATCGTGGACTTAGCAACTATTATACCGAAAATATTACAAACAATGATAAAAGTTAAAAAATCACTAACAAAAGGTCGTTAAAATTTATTATTATTCAGCAAAACCTTTCCCTTCTTATATTTTACATCTCTTTGATAACGTTAAAACTGGCATATTGTTTGTAAAACATCCTTTAAGACAGACAAAACCATATAACTGAATTATATATTATGAATTTTTTTACCAATTTGTTTAAAAATAAAAAGCCATCATCCGTCAGACCCTTGGCGCAACTGGAGTTTTTGGAAGTGGATATGCACAACCATCTGCTACCCGGAATAGATGACGGCAGTACCTCGGTAAAAAATTCTATCGCTTATATTCAAGAGCTGCAGCGTTTGGGCTTAAAGAAATTTATCTGTACACCCCATATTATGGCTGGCGTACATCCAAATAACAAGTCAACCATCGAGGGAGCGCAGACTGCTCTCGTTCAAGGATTGAAAGAGAATGGCAATGGAGCCGATATTTTTGCTGCGGCTGAACACATGATCGATGATGGTTTGACGTCACTTATTCAACAAGATGAACTCTGTGTGATGCCCGGTGGTTATGTCCTGATCGAGATGTCCTACCTATCCGAGTCCAAAGCACTTTTTCACACTATTTTAGACATCCAGAAACTCGGTTATAAACCTATTCTGGCGCATCCTGAGCGATACAACTATTATCATGGAAATTTTAATATTTACAAACAGATCAAGGATGCAGGCTGTCTATTGCAATTGAACTTATTATCGCTCAGTCGTTATTATGGGGTAGATAGTAAAGCGATTGCCATGACATTGCTCAAGTCGGGCATGTATGATTTTGTCGGCACAGATTTGCACCATGAGCGGCATCTTGAAGCGCTCAAGAATATAGCTGAAAAATATCCCGTTCGCGACATGCTAAAAACCTCCCCAATTTTAAATCAGACCTTATTGGATCATCTGGACAGTAATAAATCCCAGGGAATAGCAGGCTAAATAATCGGACTGTCCTATTTACTATTCAAAACAGGTCAAATGATATTGCAAACAAAAAATAATACGAAATAAAGAAAATGGCATAAAAAAACGCATTCCCCGATTCGGGGAATGCGCCTCCATTAAACTTATTATCCAAATAAATTATCTTTACAATATATAGGTGAAAAACTATTTTCTTACACAACGCACTTGGTATGCATAATTTGCCTCAGCAGGTCCTACATTAATAGACCAGCCACTGTCTCCCTTTGCTCCAGTCATTTGCAGACGCTGATTACCGGCCAATAAATATAAACCTTGTGTCCCCATTCCATCGCCAGAGTTATTATCATTATAAGATCCGCCGTAAGGTAAGTAAAGGAATTTATAGCGATCAGCACCAGGATTACCCTGTTTACCAAAGAACATCCCCAAATTGGTAGCAGCAGTGCCATCGTACGTATCCACATAACGAGCCGGCGCCCAAGCGTTGACATCCTGTGGATTATCCTTACCGCCACTATTTGTGTTGTTGATCAATTGGTTAATTTCCGCTGCTGTTGGAAGTCTCCAAGTATTCGCTGGCAACACCAATGCACAAGGATCACCATCAATCCCATTGATATCTCTGCTCGGACGTTGATTATTGACATTGAAAACCTTCGGTTTTACATAACTATTGAACCAATAGTTGCCATAAGTATCATTTGTTTTGGCAAAACCGTACACTGGATTTCCATTACCATCCGTCGTATAGGTC
Source organism: Sphingobacterium sp. GVS05A (assembly GCF_019969845.1). Classification (GTDB taxonomy): domain Bacteria; phylum Bacteroidota; class Bacteroidia; order Sphingobacteriales; family Sphingobacteriaceae; genus Sphingobacterium. Next base: position 314,266 of record NZ_JAHXYR010000008.1, on the reverse strand, counting down.
AAGTTTCCTAAAGCCCAGACTTCCTCCCCGATATTCACTTCAATCGGTTTCTTCAAGGTAATATCCAGTTGATATTTTACCCCCGGTTTAAGATTCCAGCCCGCTTTTGTCAAGTTCTTTGCTGCACTTCCGGCGATCGAAACACCAGACAGTACAATTGTACCGTTTGCTGTAGCAGCCGTTGTGATAAAAGTAGAATCTGAATTGATTACTTTTCCGGTTGTATTTTTAAGATTGAAGGCTACCGGATTTGCAGCCCCCGTAAAGGTCAATGCACCGCTTGTCAGCGCAACATCAACAGCCGCATTGGAAGGAGCAATGGTTGCGCCCGCAATACTGCTTACTGAACCCAACTGGGAAGCATCAAATTTCAGTGTTACCTGTGTAAACAAATGCGCCAGATCAGCATTCAATAGATTCTGCCCATCTTTTACCTCAAAAGCGACCTGATCCAACATAAAGTCCTTATCAGCAGTTAGACCTGCGAAATTCACGGAATTCAACTTTGCTCCAGTGGCAATTGAAGGCAACGTCTTATTGGTACCAGACGCATAGATTACGAAAGTATATTTTCCTTTGTCAATTGCAAAATCCTGCGCGCTGTTTCCCTGCGTAAAAGTTTTTGTTTCCTTATAGTCACCTGCTGCATCAAAAATTGCAACATAATAGACAGTTCCTTGTTTCAATGCTTTCTGATCAGTACCTGTCGAAACGGTAGCCGCCCGGTTAGATGCTTTTAAGCCAGGTGCGGTTGCGGTTTCAGCTGTCAAGGTCGCCACCAATGTATATTGATTGTCAAACGGAATTTCTACTGTTTGTGTTGCCGAAGCATAGGTACGGCCAACTGAAGCCGCTTTTACCGGATCTGCTGCTGCAAAAGCTTGACCTATATTTAAACGTACGGTTGTGCCTTCAGGTACCACAACATTATTATTATCTTTACTACATGAAGAGATGAATAATGCGCATGCAAAGATAGAAGCAAAACCAAATTTTATTGTAAACTTATTCATGAAAATGATTGTTTATATCACTAATTAATTAAACTACCTTATCTATTACCAGTCGATTTCTTGAGTCTGAGTCTCAGTCTGCCAAGATTCGGTCATTGAACCATTTACAGAACCTTGTGTGGAACCAGCGGCAACACTATATTCCAATTCTACATTTTGCGCATTAACACGAGGAGCTACATAAGGAAGACGGCCATTTAGGTTAGCCAAGTTTTCTTTGTTCGTTTTCATTTCTTATATTTTTAAATGTTCTAAAGCAATTTACGTTTGTGTAATTTATACACACTAAAAAAAGCCGCTATCTAATTAATAACAAGACCTTTAATATAGAATAATATGACACTTCCAAATCAGAAAGTGCACGAAAGTAGATAATATTCGAAAGGAGCCAAAGGAATTCGGACGATGTTTGTTTTCCTGTAGCTAAAGCACTACAAGCCAACTAAAAACGAGTCATTTGCATGACATTTCCATGAGAATTAAGATTAGATTCATGAAAACTTGGCCATCAAAAAGAGTTGGGCGCTAATTTTTAGAAAGAGTTAAAGCGTGAGGTCTACTATTGAGCTAAAATTGGGAGTCAAAACCCATTGATTGCATAAACACTTTAATTATTATGAAAACAAAAGCACAGAACAGCACTAATAAACAAAAAACCTAAATAGATATATATTTTTCCAAAACAATAAATATAAAGTACAGTTACTGTTTTTCAATAATTTCTAAAAAGGATAAAATAGTAGATATTTTATTTAAAAAACATGTGAATATTATTAGGAAATTGATTATCGATATTAAAAAACATACAATATAACCCAGAAATAAAGCAAGCACCGACATATACATATAAATACAGACTATTAGGAAAGTAACTGTTCAAACACATTAATTATAAAACAAAAATTTACCGAAAAAAAATTATTCAAATTTAAAACAAAAGGCAAACAACTTTGTTCAAGCAAAGTATCACGGTCATATAATACACGAATAGAGACGTTGAAAACGCTTCAATATTACATTAAATGACAGTTGTATAAAAAAATATAAACAATAAGGCGATGAAAAGGAAACATGTTTAAATATCAAGCGAATTTTATGTTAGAAAATAATTTACAATTTTTTTTTGCACAAGTTGATATTTAGTCGTAATATTACAATCCAAAAGCATATAGTCTTTTAGCCAAACAAGGAAAAAGTAGTAGACATATATAAATTTATAATAGCATTAACAGGAATATTATAACAAAATTGACACAGCGATAACAACAATACTTGTCTGTACGCAGAGACAAGCAGCTTATCAAAATGTTAATTTTTAAATTTTTAACGATGAAGAATTAAATTGTCCATTAAATTTTAAACCCCATGCTAGCAATAGTATGGATTATCCAAATAATATTATCATGAATAAGAACGCAAAAAAAATGTACGTTGCTCCGTCCATCAAGGAGCACGTTATTGAACTTGAGCAAGGCATTGCTGCAGGTTCTCAACCTGCACAACCAGGGCAGCCAAGTGTTAACGATCCAGGAACTGGTGAAGGAGGCAGTGGATTTGGAGATTTCTAATCCAACCCTCATATCACTAAACAATTAAAATTATGAAACAGATCAATAACAATATTGCGAGCAAACTTGCTCTCGCAGCCTTCTTGGCATTGGGTACCTTAACAGCTACAACAAGCTGTAACAACAACAAAAACGAAGTGGGACAAGAGATTCCTGACGGTAAAGCACAAGTCATTGTACGCGTCGCAGGTATCAATGACAGTAACCCATCTGTAAAAGGAAAAGCTAGTACTTCTTCCTCAAAAGCTGGTAGCGCTACTGAATTGATACAGGGAAATGGTTTTGACCTCGTTACTGCTGTAAGTGACAAAATTGAAACAAATGCCGCTCTTAAAGCTTCTTCGTCAGGCACAAAAGCAGCAGTTTTACCTGCAGGATTTAAATACCGCCTATTTTTGTACAAAAAAGATGGTGCAACCTATACATTTGAAAAATCAGCATTATTTGTAGCTGGCCAAGAAACACCTGTATCAGTAACAGATGGCGCGACATACAAATGGGTGGCAATCTCCTACAACAGCGCAGAAGATGTTCCTGACCGCGTAGGTAGCGACAACTATGCTTTACCTGAAAACAAAGATGTGCTTTATGCTGCTTCCGCTTCAGACTTTACTGTAGCCGGTGCATCAGTGCCGATCAGTGTAACCTTTAATCATCATCTTTCTCGTATTGCGCTTGAGGTTAATACAAAGGGGATGTTCGCTAAGCCAAATTCTGCAACAGTGGCTGTAAATGGTCTTACAGCACAAACTGGCACAATTGACCTGACTACTGGTAGCTTTGTCGGATCACTCACGCCAGTTACTTTGACATTAAATTACGATAGTTTTACAGATGTTAACAGTTTCGGTGACCGCCGTGTCGCTTATGTTTATACAGCCGGAGAGACTACGCAAAACATTACTATCGCACTATCAAATCTTAAAATCCAATTGGATAATGGAACAGAGCGCGATTTTGGCACAACTACTCTTTCAAAGACGTTTGCCATCACTCCTGTTAGAGGAAGTAGCCACAGTCTCTTATTAGCACCTACAGAATCGCCATTGACTTACGGCGGGGTACAGTGGTCAAGATCAAACTTGTATTACAGAAATAGCGTTAATCCAGAAAACCCATATCGCTTTAATCATAGTAACACCTATAATGCAACCACTGATCCAAATGCATTTTTCTCATTTCGTGGACACCTGCCACGTAAGCTAGGTTCTGCTGTTGAAGCTAATCAAATCGATCCTTGTTCACGTGTATATCCAGCAGGTTTATGGAAAACTCCAAGCCAAACAGAGATGGCTGTAGTTACAAACAGTAGTGGCACATTGGGGAATCTTCTAGGATCTATAGGTCAATTATTGGGTCTTGGCGCTACGCCAGGTGCAGTAACAGGTCCAAATTATATTGAATATACTCCTACAGCTGGGGTGAATCCAGTTTACGGTGCAGCAACTTCTGCTGAAAATAAGCTTCGCTTCAATTACAATGGTCTTCAAACCAGTGTAGGACTTATAGAAGGACTAATTACTCTGAACTTGGGTAGTAGCAAAGGAACTTCATCGGCATTCTGGACCAATACACAAGGTTTGAATTTACTTGGTTTAGTTGGTGCAGGCTCTTGGAATTACCTTGGTTTTACAGGACGCAATCTTATCGGAGGTGCCGTCCCAAGAGGTACTGCAGCGGCAAGTCTTTTGGATATTGATTTAGTCGGATTAAATATATTGAGTTCAGCTTTGATGAATGTACGTTGTGTGCGTAATCCAAACTGGACAAATGTAAGCGCTTCACCGACTTACAATCCAAATCCTGTTTTACCTACGACTTCAGACGTTTATTAGTCAAACTATCTAAAACACATAGCAACCAATAAAAAAGGCCTTCGATACGAAGGCCTTTTTTATGAAACCTTTTTTGATATTATTTTCAGCTTATCATCAATTACTCCTTTCCACCAAATTACAGACCGCCATTATTGAATGCATCCATGTTCTGCATGACCGTTTTCCCTAATCACCTGCGATGTTTTTTCACATTTTTTAACACGATTAACGTCAATTTTCACACGAAAAGTTCCAATTATATTTTCTACTTTTGAACCATCAAGTCATTTTTTTTGCGTTCGACTTGATAATATTAATGGATAAAATGGAACGAAGGCGTTCGTTCCATTATTTTTTACACCTGACAGCCAGCTTATTAGCTCAAAACCCACATCGCCTATTGCCAGTCTCTGCAACATAAGAAGCTGACGATTTACCCCTGAAACTTCTTAACATATCGGCAGCCTGGCATTTGATCGAGGTGCCACCATGAACAATTGATCCGCTGCGCTACAGGATATTATTTCAGAAAATAAAATGGGAAAAGTTACAAACAATGCATTGGCCACATTGATTTCATCACGGATTACGGAGATTATGAATCAGACTGGACTCTCTCTCAACGGTCTCGCCTGCTTCACCGATTTAACGCCAGGACCGCTACGCAGTCATTACAATAAAACGCTCACCATCACCGTCGAACATGTCGCAAAAATATGCCGCCCGTTTTCCATTCCACTTGCAGATTTTTTCAATCCGAAAATAGCGCTGGTCATAGATACCAACAATCTTCCCGGCTTAAGCGCCTTTAAAGAAGCAGCATCCGCTCAGGAACAAAACTTCCTTCTGAAGCAGAAAATCGGACCCACAAATGAAGCGGTCAATGAGGAACTGAGACGGCAACGCGAACTGATCGCCTATGTCGTTTATGCTTCGGATTATTTTACCGAACCCCGGACACTCGAACAGATGGTCGACGATTTCCAGGAAAATTATAAAATCATTTTTAGTACCGAAAGGATCTATAGCTTGTTGCGAAAATATGTGGGTCGCGAAGTATTGCAACGAAAACCCTTGCCCAAACCCAAATGTAAAGGTAGCATCAGCAAAAGACCTTTTTTGTATCTTAAGTCCGCAGCCGAAACTCAAGGGCTATAAAGCAGTTATTGAAACACAAGTATTTGTCTGAGGTTGAAGTGGAAAAGTTATCTGCCCCTGCCCGTTTATTCCCCTAGCACCCTTATCGTGTGCTATAGGCGGTCTCATCCCGGATATAAAATTTTTATTTCCAGTTGCTTCGCGACCAATCTCCTTCCCTATATTGATGCGTTCGCTAATTACTCGCATCTCAAATGGTCCCGGAACTGTAATAACCAAAGAATCCAAAGAAATTGTTCCCCCGCCACCCGATGACAAATAAACATGATCCGGAATGCAGCTGACCGAGATAAAAGCACCCAATCGAATTGTCAATGAAGCTTGCTGCGCCAGAACGTTACTGCTATTGAACAGCTCAAAAAGTAACATAACCACAATCAAGAATAAGCGGTAAACTTTCATAAGATATCATTTGCCTTGGCTTTCATTTGAACTAACTTTCCCGCAGCGCACGCGGAATATGACCTGTCTGCTTTTTCACAAAATTCCGGAAGTTGGATTCATCATTAAACCCCATTTCATAGGATATCTGTGAAATAGACAGATTGGTATGCTTGATATACCTTACAGCCTGCTGCACCAAAACAGACAAAATCATCGATTTGGCGGTTTTTCCTGTCATCGCCAAACATATATCGGTCAGTTTGCGCGCAGTAACATGAAGCTGGTCGGCATAGAATTGTACATAGGTATATTCACGGCAATGTTTATGAATCAACATCGAAAAATGATTTACCAGCCTGATGTCGCTTGTGTTCTTTGGTTGCGGCATCTGATCGCCGGCCGACACCTCATGATACACATCCAACAAAAGCGATTCCACACAGTGATGTGCAACAAGATCAAATATATAGTCCCCCTGCATACGCGCCCTACCAAGACGGATCGTAATCTGCTGATTAAAAACATGTTCAGCAAAGCAAGAATCATGATAGAGAACCGGACGTTCCCCAAAGAACACAGGTGAATGAATAGTGGCGGTATCCTCGACCGAACGTTCATAAAATTCAGCGGTGAAACGGAGCACATAACCTCTGCCCACACGCAAATTTGACATCTCAATGAGCCTGCCCGGACCGACAAATATCATCTGGTTTGCCCTAAGATGATATTTTTCTTTCTCAACGACGATAGCAATCGGCTCGAAGGTCTTGATTATCGTAAAAAAATCCGCCCTATTTTGTTCGATGTCCCGATCGGGAATGCTCCGAAAACCAAAGAACCGGAAGCCGGCAGTCGTGATATTGTCCAATTTATCAGGAATTTTCATGCGAAATGATTGAACTATTTTTTCTAACAACTACGGGACTCTCATATCGTGCTCCCATCTTTCCATAACCGCAAATCACCTCCAACATCTGTTTGGGATTGCGTTTTGAAAAAACCTGCAGCGCTCCATTTCGTCTGAAATCACTTATTTCGATCAGACTATCTGTAGCCGTATACCCGAATACTTTAATGGAAGGGAATCGGCGGCGCATTTCTCGCACGGTGTCTATCCCATTCATAACAGGCATATGCAGATCCAAAATACATATCTGGGGCAGTGCTTTGCAAGAACCAAGATACCGTAGCAATTCACTCCCGTTATCTGCCATAAATTGCAGGTCGAACAGATCAAGCTGCGTTGTAAGCAGCTCAATAATTTTTTGTTGGAGCCTGCAATCATCTGCGAAGATCAACTTAATCTTGTTTTCCATGTGTGCTTATTTTTTGCATTAAACTATAGGACATCACCTCCAAACCATCAAAAGATTAATACGGAAGTATTTTCATTTCCACCAGTTTAACATTTGACATTTTGTTACAATTCTTCTGTCTTTTTTTTTCCGCGGTGTTTAGTAGAATTTTTATCAAAACAATTCTCCGATTCGACAAGTAATATTGAGACTTTGGGTTGGATATAATTCAGTTTGGCTTTCATTTTTTTGGTGTTTATTGATTTCTAAACGTTTTTTTAATAAGGGCTTGAGTTTACATTATTAGTCTAATTCAGACTAGAAAAAAAATATTTTCCATTGATTATGAGGTAGATAATTTTTAATAATTTTTTATTGAGCTGGATTAGGTGGGTAACTACAAACTTTTTTTAATCTCACAGTTATTTTAACGCAATCTATTGCACGTCTTTAAAATAAAATTGGTATATTTGAGTAAGTGAAATTGTAGTCTGAATTAGACTAATTCGTATATACTATTATCTTTATGCTCAGATAATAATAAAAGTGTACGCGATGATTTTCAATTTTACTCTGTTGAGTGCAGGCTCAACTTCTATAATTGCCTTAAAATTTATTGATGAACAACAAAATGAGTTCATTATAAAAACGACTTTAAAGATCAATCCTACCCGATGGAATGCGGACAAACAACGTCCGGAAAACATTTATCTAAAAATTTACAAAAAGCTTAATACAAAATTAGACACGATCAAAATCGCCGTATCCAATTACCTTAAGGAGGTCGTATCTAAACAACGCAAATTCTCGCTCAATGTTGTCACCCGCCTTATAAAAAAGTGCTGCGTTCTAAGCGAAAGTTCGTTTGCAAAAGGGAGTCTGCTGGAGGCGACCGAGAATTTTATCCAAAGCCGTTTGCACCTCATATCCGGCAATACTCATCGACGATATAAGGTCTTTTTCAGCATGCTAAAACGCTTCGAAGGGTTTCAGCAAAAACACCTGATGCTCAACGAAGTAAACAGTAATTTTGTGAAAGACTTTATTAAGTTCGGTGAACTGGAAACCTATAGTTCAAGCACCATTTATCGCACCATATATTTTGTTCGTACTGTCCTCAATTTTTTAGAAAAAAGAGGAATACGTACCTTCGTTTACGAATTGGAACTCCCAAAAATCAAAAAATACAACCGGGTCATCAGTCTCACCGAAGACGAGCTCATTCGTATCAAAGAGACTGTTGTCCCCCCAGAATTGAAGGCAGCTAAAGACTGGTTGGTCATTAGCTGTTACACGGGTCAACGCGTTTCGGATTTTATGAATTTTAACCTGGATATGATGGAAATCCTCGACGGGAAACCCTGTCTTTCCTTTACGCAGCAGAAAACACAAAAGACAATACTGTTACCGCTCCATCCGACGGCCATTCATATTATGTCCGATAATGGAAATAACTTCCCTTCAAAGCTTTCCGCTCAGAAATACAATGAACAGATTAAGGAAATCGCCCGTCTAGCTGGTATAAATGGCCTAATCAAAGTACGTACCCGCAGTGGTTTCCGGTCTACAGAAAAGCTAATACAAAAGTGGGAAGCCATTACCAGTCACATCGGCCGACGCAGCTTTGCCTCCAATTTTTACGGAAAGATACCGACACCATTGCTTATGCAAGCAACAGGGCATAGTACCGAACTGATGTTTCAGCGTTATATCAGCAATACGGACACCGAAAGAACCCGCTCATTGGGTGCTTATCTGGATGAAGTTTATAGGAGCAAATTTTTAGTCTAGGGATTGCATGTAGACCATGGGAATTTCTGGTAAAAGCAGTTCAACTACTTTCATTACACCACGATTCGACGATAATTATCGACGGCGATTGTCGCAAAGAGTTTCGGAGATCCTAAAGCTGATAGATCAACCTAAAAAATGAGCTAATTGCGTTTTCCTTTCCTCCTATCGGAAAGCCGACAGCCATACCGATGGCTATTTTGTCATTCAATCCCAATTTCACTTGCGGCCGAAGCGTCGTTTCCAAGCTACCTGCGGCAATTTCCTGATTGACTTCGATTCCAATAAAATGGTCGGTTTGTGGCAATGTATAATGAAAGGAAGTATTGATCTGCCAGTTCATTTCCGTTGTGCGTGATTTATAATGATAGGCAATTTCTGGCCCTGTATAGATCAATGTATGCCAATTGCTATACCAGCTCTTAGCGGCTACGAAAAATGGATTAAATGCAGCCCCTCCATCCACAAAATTAAAAATCTGGGTATAGCCTACGGCCAATGTTGTTGCCCGCTTCTTAGAAACATAGAAGGAATATTGTGACGACAATCTCAATCTTTCGAGTTTATTGCCTGAGGAAACATTGGTCATTTTGCTTTTAGTATAGGCAAAGTCTGTCTCTACTTCCAGCCCCAATCGATCTATCGGTGCAAATTCATATTCGGCCAAATAACCATACTCATATGCCTTACCTATTTTTTTGATATCTGCCCCAATATTAAACTCTTTCTCTCCCTTCCTTGCGCCCAAATCACGAACAAGATCATTATATAAGGGTTCGGCATGATGTACTTTATCGGGTATAGATCGGCCTTGTTGCGCTTGCGCATTCGTTGCCCCCAATAGCATCCAGGCCATTAGGAAAGCTCCAGAAAATTGTATGATCGTGTTGTTGTTGTTTTTCATACAACAAACCTCCCAATGAATTATGGAAACAATTGGGAATACAACAGCATCTACAGCTTTTTTGCAATACTTATAGTCCTGTCAAACTAATTTTAGATAACAATACAGGATTGAGCGCATTTTTATGCAACATCAGTGTAATCGTTTTATATTTCACAAATTCTTTGGTGACATACATATACCCCTTAAAATCGTTGGCCTTACCCCATGAATTCTTAACAAGATAGTATTCTTTGCCATCTTGATCTTTGGCAAGCCCGACAATATGCATGGCATGATCGTCTGTGGTACCCCAATTATCGAAAGCTTGTTGTCTCTCATCAGCCGTAATTTTTTTCTCCGCCATTGGTTTTACAAACATGTTCTTTTTTTCTTCATTAGACATGCTGTCAAATGGCTTCTCAGGAACATAGGCTATACCATACTGCCATGAGAAGCTCTTCTCCGACACATCTGTTGTCCAGGCAACCGTATAGCCTTGTTGCAGCGCCCTGTCAATAATGCCTGTCAGATCTTGCATCGGTACATTATAAAACCGATCAAAGGACCAGTTATCAGGCACCAACAGCACAAAAGGCTTGTAGTATGGATGATCTGTTACAGAAGCAAAGCCTATATAATCGTCAGGATTAATACCGATCACCTGATCTGCAAATGTACGTGCAGTATACACCTTTCCTTTATAGTCAAATTTTTCAGGTACCTCCCCAAGATGCGCGTCTAGTGTGGCGCTATAGGCTCTCTCCCAATTCGGTGTCAAGGGCCTATTCTTGATCAATACTTTGAGCATTGAATTTAATAATGGAGTCATCTCCCTGAAATCATTGTAGGTATGATTCCCACGCAGTCCAGCATAAGCCGATCTGGGAATCGCGCCATATTTGCGGAATACATTCAATACGTCATGTAATTGTCCACCTTCACCCATTGTCAAGCCACCATGGAGGCGGACAAAATTATGTGCCTTATCCAAATAGGCCTGCCGTGCGGTAAAGACCTGAGAAATTTCAACAGGCTCTTTCCCCATCCGGATCATCTCCGACTCCAAAAACGAATTGCCTGTATAGGACCAGCAGGTATTCGATGCCCCTTGCTGCTTGACCGAGGTGCACCCTAGATTGATGACATCTGTAAATACATACTCGGTTTTGATTCTTTTGTATTTATTTTTGTTGAGTATCTGACGGCCATACTTGACGGACAATGCAGCTACAAATATCACCAGTACAACAACAATTATCCTTTTATACCTCTTCATATCGATCGTATTAACGCCCACCACTTATTACCGCTGTGAATCGGGGCAACCATTGCCTAAGTAGGCTGTAGATAAGCAGCCCCAGCAGGATGACGATAGCCGGACAGGCTAAGTACAACAATAACAATACTCCATCTGACCGCGGATGGAGCCACTTAAATAAAATTTTGATCACAAATACCAATGGCAAACGATGGTAGGCATAAATAAAAAAGCTACCATTGGTTAAAAAAGGGTTCAAATGCCATTTTCCTCTTTCGATAAAATAGGTGGATACCGTTATTGCAAAAAGAAGCCCCACAATAACCCCTGCACAATAGAGGTAGGACCACCAGCCCGTACCAATGAAATAGAGCGCCATAGCGACTATCAAAATATACAAGGGGGCGAGCGCGAACAACATTGGTTTTAAGACTTCAACAAAATTCATTTTATGAATGCTAAAATATGCTCCGGCGGTGAAGAAAAAGAAAGAAACTATGCTCAGTCCCGGCAAATAAAAAAAAGGGTTAAAAATCCAGAGCAATCCCAACATAATCACCGCATAGGCCCTCAGTTTTTTGATCAGTATATAAATCAGCGGCGAAAAAAGCACCACAACCATCAAGTCACGGATAAACCAAAAGGGTGAGTTGATCGGCAAGGTTTTCTTCGTAAGAGGATTCACGTGCGAAGTATCCCAGAAGGACCAGAGCCAATCCAATAAACTATAATCTGTTATTAATTTGTTCCTACCAGAAACTAAGCTTCCCGATAAAAACGTTTGTGCGAGCATAAGGAATAGGATGATCAGCAGGTTCCAGAATATATAGGGAACCAAAAGCGAACGAATACGATTTTTTAATTTTTGAAGGTAAATCTCCCTGGAAAAACCCGCTGTTTTATAGAAGAATAAAAAACCTGAAATAAAAAAGAAAAGCGGGACACAAGCCTCGAAAATAACCTTGGAGAATAAGAAAAAGATCCGCGAAAAAATAGGATAGTTTACAAAACTGATCTGCTTTACACCCGCCATCACAATATCTGAAAAATCGGTATGGATAAATACCACCCCCACGATCAGAGGGAATCGCAAAAAATCTATGACCTTTGACTGCAGTTCTTCGGCAGACATTTTAAAATGATAATCTTTACCCATTAGTTAGATTTACGACATTGTTTAGCAGTCGTTAAATTACACATTTCTAAATAAATATCCATCATGTTGTTTTTAACCCGGTAAATCAATATGCTGCCCTCAAGTAAATCTGTCGCTTAAATAACAAGTTTAGAACAATATTCAATGTACCAAAAGCGTTACATAATAACTAAACCGAACAAAAATAGGAGACATTATGCCGTGAGATCAACTTAAACTATCAAAACAAATATTAATAAAGGGTTAATACTTCATTCGATTTTCTATTGTATACAAATCAATTCAGATAAGAGCAAAAATGCGTCCAATAATTCAGTATTTTCTTCCAATTCCTCTTGTACTATCCCCTTTTATTGTCTCAGCACAAGAAGCTGTACTAAGTGGTATTATTCGTGATGCAGACACCGGAAAGCCCCTTAACGGAGTAATTATTACCAGCGTCAATGACAGCATAGTTGCCACCTCAGACCTACTGGGACATTACAGCATAAAGCTACCTCAGCGAACCCATCGGTTTACGATCAGTTACATCGGCTACCAGCAGCTGGTAGCCACGATTGAACTATCCCAATCTCATGAAAGAAATTTTGATCTAAAGCCCACTGCTAATCGAATAGCTGAAGTTGTTGTCTCTGCAAAAGAGAAGGGTGAAGCTGTCGATGACCCGCAGATGAGTACCATTCATCTCGACATGAAAGACATTCAGCGTCTACCCGTATTATTTGGTGAAAAGGATCTATTAAAGACAATACAACTTTTACCCGGTGTACAAGGTGGTGGTGAAGGTTCAACCAGTTTCAATGTACGTGGCGGGGATGGTGGACAAAATCTCATCCTGCTCGATCAAGCTACAGTCTATAATGCTTCGCATCTGCTGGGGTTCTTTTCTACCTTCAATTCGGACGCGATCAAGGATGTTCAGCTCTACAAGGGGGGCATACCGGCCCAATTTGGAGGACGGATTTCCTCAGTCTTAGACATTTCCATGTTGGATGGCAACAAACAGCAATTCTCCGGCGAAGGTGGTCTAGGGATTATCGCTTCCCGGCTAAAATTGGAGGGGCCCATTGCACGAGACAAAAGTTCTTTTCTATTCAGTGCCCGTCGTTCCTATGCGGACTCCTTTTTAAAACTGGCCAAAAATAAAGATATGGATAATAATAATCTTTATTTTTACGATCTAAATGCCAAGCTCAGTTTTAATCTAGGGAAGAAGACCAACCTATACTTATCGGGCTATCACGGCAAAGACAAATTAAAGTACAGCGACCTCTTTAATATTGCTTGGGGGAACAGCACTGCAACAGCACGATTGAACCAGCGATTCAATGATAAAATATCCAGCAGCACTTCCCTTATTTACAGTGGCTTTAACTACCAAGCAGGTGTTTCCAGCGAGCAGATCGATTTTCAGGTAGCCTCCAAAATTCGGAATATTAATGCAAAGCAGGATTTTTCCTATTATGCGAATATCAATAATACCATCCGGCTTGGGGTAGCTGCATTGGCCCAATCCATTCGGCCTGCCAATCTCTCTACCGACAAGAGTCTATCTGTCAATCCGACCACTATCGAAAGCCAGCGCGGGATCGATCTGGGAGGCTATATCTCCCATGAATGGAAGCCTACAACAGATCTTTCTATACACTATGGCATCCATCTCCATGATTTTATGGTCTTAGGTAAACGGACTTTCTATCAATTTGACGAAAACGGAAAGCCTATTTCCGAAAAACGAGATAACAGCCGGATTGCCAAACATTATATCAATCTGGAACCTCGCCTGTCTGCCAGCCTGCTGCTCGATGAACACAGCAGCTTAAAAGCCTCCTATAACCGAATCGTGCAGAACCTCCATCAATTGACCAATACCACGGCAAGCCTTCCCACTGATCAATATGTCCTTAGCAGTCTAAATATCAAACCGCAACGTGTGGACCAGGCCGTCTTAGGATACTTTCGTACTTTTGCGAACAAGCAGTATGATTTTTCGGTCGAGGCCTATTATAAACGTCTGGGCAATCAGATTGATATCCGCAACGGGGCAACACTACAGGCCAATGCTTATTTTGAAGCGGAGCTACTCTTTGGTGTAGGTCGGGCCTATGGATTGGAAGGCTACCTTCGTAAGAACAGTGGCCGGCTAAAGGGCTGGATTAGTTATACACTTTCCAAGAGCCGTCGTAAATTTAACGGGATCAATGGCGGAAATTGGTTCAATGCACGTCAGGATCGTACACATGATCTCTCGGTGGTGGCGAATTATGCGCTTTCAAACAACTGGACACTTAGCGGAACATTTGTCTTCAATACCGGAAATGCCGTTACCTTTCCAAGTGGAAAGTACCTTGTCAACGGCAAATCCTTGTTCTACTATACAGAGCGAAATGGCTACCGTATGCCGGACTACCATCGCCTTGACCTATCCGCGACTTACGATCCACATAAAACCAATAAACGTTTTCATTCAAGCTGGACAATTGGTATATATAACGCCTATAACCGCAAGAACGCTTATACCATCGACTTTCGGGAGAACAAAACCAACCCCAATCTGACAGAAGCTTATAAAATAATTTTATTTGGTATCGTCCCTTCAGTTACCTGGAATTTTAAATTTTAAACGCCATGAATGCTAGACAATCTTTTATCCTATCCTTTCTATTACCACTCATTTCGTCCTGTGAGGAAAAAATGGATCTTGATCTCAATAAAGCTGCGGCCCGGGTGGTTATCGACGCCCAGCTGTCTGACGTCAGTTTAGTACAGCGGATACGAGTCTCGCGATCCGTTGGATTTAATGATCTCGCCAATACTTCGGGAGTCATAGATGCCACGGTATCGGTAAAAGACAATGAAAATAGGATCTATTCTTTTCAATATGAAAAAGATGGTTATTATATCCATCGCAACTTTAAGCCCGTTGCCGGCCACAGCTATACACTGAGCGTTACCGTACAAAAACAACAATACAGCTCGAGCTGCCAGATGCCAAGCTATGTTGCCGTGGACTCCACTGGCATTTCAGAAAAAAGTCTCACTGGAAAAACCTATTTTTTTGCAACATTGACTTTTAAAGATCCCGCCAAGGTTTCCAATTATTATATCTATACATTATCTATCAATAGTGGCCCCTTTCGCTTTGCCAATGCGCAATCTGACCAGTTCAACGATGGGTTAAAAGTAACACATTACATCTCCGACCTAGAAACAGATCTATCCTCTGGCGACGAGGTCATCGTTCGCCGCTATTGTGTGGATGAAAAAGCGTATCGATACTGGAATGAATACCAAAATAATAATGTGAGTAATGCAGCTCCGAGTAATCCTAGATCCAATATATCCAACAATGCGCTTGGTTATTTCTCAGTTGCTTCTTTAAAGGAATATAAGCTAAAGATAGGGCAATAGTTTATGCCCTACTTTCGATTATCACTTTCCTCCGCGCGCCCTTCGATGATAAGCTCGTTTACTTCGGACATTTCTCCCTGTTCAAGGTGTTCGATATCTTCAGCCTGTTCGTCCGAATAGCGGTCGATAAAAAAGGTACAGCCCATGGGGAAATGATCTGATCCGACCGAAGGATAAATAAACAACTTGTCTATAAATACATTTGGACTGTGGAACAGCAAATCCAAGGGTACCCGGAAAAACCAATAATTGGCGTGGAAAGTAGATAAGATCCCACGTCCTATACGCGCATCGATCAGCTTGCTGGTTTTTTTAAACAAGACGGAGGATCTGGCCCAAGCCACATTGTTAAAATCCCCCGTAACCACTACGGGCATTTTATAATCGCGTACCTTTTTTGCCACGCTGAGCAGATCGCCATCCCGCTCTTTAGAATTCTCTTCCTCCGTAGGGCTAGGTGGCGGTGGATGTACCGCAAAAAAGACAAAACGATGGCCATCTTCCGTTTCCAGTTCAACTTCGATACTTGGAATATCATCTGCAACAAAATAGTGAATCTGGCTTTTATTGACTTTCAGCTTGGTATAAAAATGCATCCCATAGGTATTGTCCAAAGTAACCTTGACAACATTCGGATAGTCCGATTCCAGTACCCTTAAAGCCTTTTCCCATACCGCATCACTTTCCATGGTCAGGAAGATCTTGGGTTGTTCTTTGCGGATCAAATCGATAAAACGCACATGTTCTTTATTAAACTGCAGCACATTGCAAGATATAATTTTAATGCTATCCGAGGCATCTTTTCCTTTTTCGTATTTATCCTTACGCCAGAATTTAGTGTAACGCACCAGGATAAATACATGATAAGCAATCAGCAGGGCCTGAACAATCTGTATAGCCCAAATCCATGGTGATCCAGCGAGCAGATAAAATCCCCAGGCCAACACCGGCACCTGAAAGACCAGCAGCTGCAATTTCACAAACTCGGCCACACGAAAGATCCAGTGCTGGCAGCGGATAAAAGGCAGCAAACTAAGGAGGATCAAAAGTCCCGATAAAACAAGAAATAAAATCTGCATATTAATTTCAAAATTACTTTACAAAGATATTGCTTGAGCGAGACATTTTCATATCAGCCACGGGCTTACTATCTTTCTACGATCAATATAACTATTGAGACCAACGAACGTTTATTTTATTTAAAAAAAGTCTATTTCAAATCTCAAATGGAATGAATTAGAACTTAATATTTAGACTTATATGGATCTTTGGTATATTTTTTGAACCAACTTGCTCGATTGAACAATCAACACTAAATTGAGGCCCTATCGCCTTTAATAAATACTATTAAATAAACAATTCCGTTTTATACAGATGAATTCAACAAAAAGCTAGAACTATTCAAAAATAAACCAAAAAAGCAAATAATTACAATGAACAAGAAAAAAGACAATTCAAGATGGCTAAATGTAGCCATATCCTGGGGCGCAAGTATCGTCATCATCGGGGTACTCTTCAAGATTCTCCATATCGGCGGTAGCACAGCCAACTATATGATCGGTATCGGACTCGGGGTTGAGGCGCTACTTTTCTTTCTGATGGGATTCAATCCCCCAGCGCCAGAACCAGACTGGAGCCGTGTTTATCCTGAATTGGACGATAATTTCAATGGCGAGCTTCCTGTTCGTGGCAAGGCAGTCTTAGCACAACCCGCAGGTCCATCGGCGACAGCCGCATTGGACAAAATGTTTGCAGAAGCCAATATTGAGCCCGCGAGTATTGAAAATCTGGGCCGTGGATTGCGCGATTTTAGTGAAAAAGTATCCGCCATCAATAAACTATCTGATGTTTCATTGGCGACCGAAGAGTTTACACAAAAGCTTCGCACGGCAACTTCGAAATTTGACAATCTGAGTGTTGCTTTTGAAAAAGCTTCAGAAAATCTCGTGGCGATGTCCAATACATCTGGCGATACAGCAAACTACCATGATCAGGTGAAAAACCTGACCAGCAATCTAGGTCAGCTGAATGCCATGTACGAACGTGAACTACGTGACTCTGCATCTCACCTACAATCCATGAATAAGTTTTACGAGAACCTGAGCTATACCATGCAAAACTTCAATGAGTCCCTGGACGACTCCAAAGCGTTCAAGGAAGAAGTCGGCAAGCTGGCCAAAAACCTCAATGCATTGAATGCTATCTACGGCAATATGCTCAGTGCCATGAACCAGCCACGTATATAATTTCCACCTTGTATTACTTAAATTAGAAAAAATGGCATTAGGAAGAGAAACGCCAAGACAGCGGATGATCGGCATCCTCTATCTGGTACTATTGGCCTTATTAGCGCTCAATGTACCGGATTCCATCTTGGATGCATTCAAAAATATCAATAATAGTCTCGAAACATCCAAGTCAAATGTCAATACGGCCGTACAACAGCTGTTTGCTGCATTTGAAAACACCAAGTTAAAAGAAGAACCAGCACGTGCCAAACCTATTTACGATAAAGCTAAAAAGGCACAGGCCATTATTGGCGAACTGGATAAATATATTCTGTCCCTGAAAGAAGAATTTGTCAAACAGGGTGGTGGTTACGACGACGAAAAAGGAGATCTTGTCAAACGAGAAAATGAGGATATCTCGCCCAATTTGATGATCAACGAGAAAAAAGGAACCGTCCTCAAGGATAAGATCAATGATACCCGTGCCAAGTTATTGGCCTTGCTTACCCCTGAGGAGCAGAAAATGGTTTCCTTCTCTCTGGAGGCTAAAAATCCCGAAAAGTCTGTTAATGGCAAAAAATCCTGGGAAGAAATTAACTTTGGCAGTGGCACACCATTGACTGCAGCGATGACCATCCTCACAAAGATCCAGACCGATGCACAAAATGCAGAGTCAGATGTTGTTAAGATTATCTTAGGTAAAATGGACCAGGCAGTAGTCAATCTGGATAAGTTTGCCGCAGTAGCCGTGGCGCCTACCTCGTACCTCGTACAGGGACAACCGTACAAAGCCGAGGTCTTCTTGACTGCCTCAGATTCCAAATCCGAACCAGCAATTTCGGTCAACGGCTCATCTCTACAGATTGTAGATGGTAAAGGTGTCTACTCGGTACCGACTAATCGGGAAGGTATTTTTAGCTGGACCGGCGTGATCAAGGTCAAACAGACGGATGGATCCTTTAAAGAATACCGGACTCCACAGCAGAGCTATCAGGTCGCACGGCCTTCGGCTGTAGTTTCTCCAGATAAAATGAATGTACTTTATATCGGTGTTAATAATCCGATATCAGTTTCTGCTCCAGGAACACCTACTGACAAAGTTCGTGTGAGCATGAGCGGAGGCAGTATATCCAGCGCAGGAGCTGGTAAGTATAATGTGCGGGTAAGTTCGCCTGGAACAGCTCGTATCTCGGTATCGGCCGAAGTCGCTCCCGGTAAGACACAGACGCTGAGTTCGACAGAGTTCCGTGTCAAGAGAATCCCTGACCCGATTGCTAAATTTGCCGGAAAAACGGGTGGATCAATGGCGACAGTAGCGCTGAAAGCACAGAATGCCTTATTTGCCAAACTGGATAACTTTGACTTCGATGCTTCTTTCAAGGTCACCAAGTTCACGATGATTCTGGCCAAGCCACGCGCAGATGCGATTGTCTTGTCCACTTCGGGCGGTCAATTAAGCTCCAGCATGTCCTCGGCCTTAAATGGTATTGTTCCGGGCACACGCGTGATCTTTGATAACATCGTTGCGGTAGGTCCGGATGGAACTTCCAGACAGCTTAATGCAGTAGCATTGACAGCAAATTAGAAAAATCACCCCTACATTTATATATTGGACCTTCTCCTTTAATGGAGGAGGTCTTTTTTTTACCAAAAATGGACCCGTGTCGATAGCACCGTATCCATCGCCATTAGACCAAAACACATAGCGTAAGGGCAACAAAGATGTTATAAACATCTCAAGTTCAAGAAAATATATTATATTTATATGAATAGCTATTTTATCTTGCTTATATATAAACCTGATTCAAGTATATTATTATGGTAAAGACGCCGCAAAACGAGCTTTCCAAAGCAATATCTCGCCGTATTGATGAGATTTTACATATCACAAAATTTTCTTTGCAGAAACTTTCCCGTGCTACGGGTATCGATATACAGTCTTTAAATGGTTATCACAGTGGCAAAATTCCCATTACATTGGAATCTATCCTGAAAATCTGCTCAACGCTATCCTGCGATTTCCATGCATTCTGCGATCTTAACAAAAAATTAAGTCTAAAGGGACAACGAGCTGCCATCTCCACTCCGCTAAAACGGAATAAAGTCGAAAAACTTTCCGATAAGGCAACAGAAGCCATCCGTCTCTCAGCGCAAGAAAAACGTGAAAAGAATAAAAAATATCGTGATCAAATTATGGCTATTGCCTGCACGACCGATTATTTTTTACGCCCACATACCTTATTTCAAATGGTGGTAGATTTTTCCGCTGATTACGATATATGTACAACAACAGAAAGGCTCAAAGCGATACTACAACGATGTATAGCAAAAGGGTTTATCAAGAAACATGAATCACCCTGGGACTATGGTATCGGTTATCATAGACAAAAACGTATATGGATCTATTTTAAGAATGAAAAAGATCTTTTAAAAGACCCGGAGAAAATATTTGGTTACAATTGGATCAGCGATAGCATTGTGGTTTAGGAGCATAAAAGAGCTTATTGGTTATTCGATAGACATATAGAATATCAAGTTGTTTTGAAGAATGGACTAAGACTTTCCTGTGGATTTAAAATGCATTGAGGGTATAAACATATTGAAGTAACCACTTTATATCAAATGCCAATATTGATTCAGTTGATGAGCAAAGCAAAGAGCCATTCCCAAAAAGGCAATGGCTCAAAAAAGAATTCAATCTACTACTGTTATTTACGTTGGCAATCGGCTGTCCAGACCTTGTCATCTTTGGTATATCCGATCGTTAATTTGCCGGCATCAATACGAATTACTCCAGCACCCGCCGAGCCAATATTAATCAACACATTGTCTTTCTCTTCGAAGTCAACACCATTTAGATTGGGAATACTATTGCCAAAAGCAAAGTTATAGGTATTACCGGTTTTTGTTACTGTAATGGTACCATCTGCAGAAGCGACATCCTTACTATTATCCTTCAGGTCGTCAAATGCAATTTTACCTTCATATTTACCAATAAAAAGATTGTTGTCTGCAGGATCATCATCTTTGCTGCATGATGTGAAGCTGATTACCGCTGTCAAAATAAGCATACCTAATCCCAAAGTTTGAATAAATTTTCTCATAGTTCGCGTGTATATGTAAGTCAAAATTTTATTAAAATCGATAGGCTAAATCCAAACTTTATGCCATTACCTCAGGTGCAAAATAAGATCCGTATCAATTGAAACAAAAGAAGTATAAATACACATGCCCCGTACAAATACAGTAAATAATGTTTTGTTTATAACAAATCAACCCGCTACTTTTCCCTTTAGGCACGAGATTTGTCTCTACAAAAAAAGAAAAAAACAGGTAATGAAGAGAACAGCTCTATTATTTGCACTCGCGGCCGCGGCACCTTCCGTCCCACAAGCTACATCAGCGACAGAGGACGAAGGACATCTTTATAAAGCAAATATTACCATTGAGCCGAGTACGCAGTTTTCACAACGCTATTTTGAAAAGGGTGGGTTACAGTATCTCAACATTATCTGGCATTTTTTATAACCAATCGTTTAAATAACTTACAACTCTTTAACTAATTAAAGGTATGCTAAGTTAATTTTTTTATATTTGGTGTTAATCTTTAAATCTTTCGATTTCAAGCAGTATTATGGCCAATAAACAACAGTCGAGAAAAAAATATCAAGGAGAAAAAAATAATAAAGAACGAACCATGGGGAAGTTAATTGCTTCCGTTGGCAAAGTACTTGAAGAAAAAGGTTATCCCGGTCTTACCATTGCCAATATTTCAAAAGAGGCAGGCGTAGACCGCAAGCTCATTGGTCTATACTTCGGCACACTGGACAAGCTAGTTGAAACTTACATCAGGGGCAAAGACTATTGGCTTACTGCGACAATGAGCGCAGTGGGATATTTTGGGAATGCGCCCGAGGTAGGGTCAAGAGGTTTTTTGGAATCTTTATTATTGAATCAATTTGAAGATTTTCTTACCAATACAGAAATGCAAAAGATTTTGGCCTGGCAGATCTGCGAGGAATCTACACTAATGTCTGAAATTTCGCAGGAAAGAGAAAAGATGAGTGCACTATTCTTTGCCTTTGCAGATAAAGAACTTGAAGGTAAGGACCTCGATCTCAGGGCTGTTGTCACTATTCTGGTTGCAGGAATCTATTATATTGTTCTTCATGCAGCGCATACAAAAAGTACTGTCTGTGAAATAGACATCTCCACCCCGGAGGGATTGAACAGGATCAAAGCTTCGATCAAGAACATTTTAGGGTGGGCCTATGACTCGGTCGAAGAGCCTGCCGGATAGCAAAGCGTATATTCTCAGAATAATTCCAAAAATTCATAACAGGACATATAATAGCAATGTCCTCCTTACTTTTCGTTTAGCATAAAATGGTATGGTATGCTCTATTCTTTTTCAGGGCTATATTCGCTAATGAATTCGTCTGCTGGACGATCCTCCAAACGGGCGACGACCTTGAATGCGCTATAGATCTGATCAACAGAATATTGATGCTCACCTAAAATTTCAAAAAATACTTCATTCAGCGTCTTTACCATTCTTTCTATCTGATCGAAGGATTGCAGTGTTGTAATTGTAAATCTTATACCTGAATGGTTTTTGGACACAGCAGGAAATACCCCGATATTCAACAAAAATCCGCGCTTGATCATTTTTTCCATAATAATGTATGCCAGCTCGGCCCTCGATGTACCAACGAAGAATATCCCCGAATCAAAATTCGAAATTAATGGCAATGAGGTTGCTTTAAATAATGAGTTTGCGTATTTTATCCTCTTTGCCAGTTCAGTTTGTAGCACATATATTTCATCCGTTAAATGGATTTTTGCAGAGGCAACTGCAGCACCTAAGGTCGCTGGCTGCAAGGGACCGGAGGAATTGAATGGAGCCCCACAGGCACGCACCCTTCTGGCGATTTCCTTATTCGGGAAAACTAAAATACCGCCGCCTGTAGCAAAGGCTTTGGCCATCGATGAGGCGACAATCATCCGCTCGTGTATGGTATGGTTACTAAGTATATATCCCTTCCCGTTTTTGCCCATTATACTCATACTGTGCGCATCGTCGATATAGGTATGGAATGCGGGAAAGGAATCCAACAAATTAAAGATTTCATCAGCAGGACAGCGATCACCAAACATAGAATACACCCCATCAGCAAAATACCAAACCCTTTTATACGTTTTTTGGAGTGTTTCGATACGTTCCTTCAGTACATCTAAGCGGTTATGCCGGAGGACTTCAAAGTGAATTGGCCAATTTGCCCTAAATACATTTATACCGCTTAATACCGAATTATGAAGTTGCTGATCGGCGATGATAGCATCTCCAGCGTCCAGAATCACAGGTATGGCAGACAAATGTGCGAGTGTTGTCGTCGGGGCAATAATGGTAGGAGCTTCAAAAATCTCGCTCATTAAATCTTCCAGTTCTCTATATAAATCAATGGAAACGTATGCTCTCGATTCGGAAAATTGCACACCATATTTTTCTATAGCAGCTATTGCAGCTCGTTTTAAACGTTCATCATGCTCCAGTCCAAGATAGCTGCAAGAGGTAAAATTCACTAACTCGGAGTCCTTGATGCGGATCAGGTTGTCGGTTGTCAGATTACCTTCCTGAGTTAAATGAAGTATACCTCTTTTAACGCCTTCAGAAATGCTCTGATCAATAGCGCTCATAAAATTATGATGGTTCATGCTTTACTAGATATTATATTTAAGTTCTCTATTAAAGTTATCGAATTTGGCCTAAATAGCAGAGACATTTCTCGTTATTTGATAAAGATATTGCGTGAACATCTACATGCTATTACCCGCAATACAGAATTACTGAAATAGCAACATCAAAACATTTTACCTATCCAGGCTTATTTCAAAAAAAAACGGATAACATTACTGCTATCCGCTTTTCCTATTATCACAAAAAACACTTATTTCTACAATCCGTTCAGCCAACTATTCACCTCATCCTGTGTTTTTCCAGTCTTCTTCTGAAGTTTACCGACCAATTCATCCTCTTTGCCTTCTGCATACAATAAATCATCATCCGTAAGATCTGCATACTGCTGCTTTACTTTGCCTTTAATCTCATTCCAACGGCCTTTCCAAGTTAATTCGCTCATAATATTTTCCTTTCGTTGTTTATAAATAGAACAGCCCGCAGCAGGAATCGTTTAAAAGAAATTGTTATAAAATGTTAAATTACGTAAGCAGCGCATTTGCATTCATTTTATTATTAACGCTTAAATATCCGATTTAAGAGACAGCTTAATAAGAAGCTCACAAGCGTTCCGACCAATGCTGTCAATGCGCCGTTAAGCAGGTCGCCTACTGAAAAAGACGCCCAGATACCGCAGAGTGTGCCACCAATTGCCGACAACCGCATATCACTAAGTTTCATCAATCGCTCCTTTCTCTGCGGGGCTTACCCTTTGCATATCTTTGGCCTGTTCCCCTAGCCGGTCCTATTTCATCCTTCTCCCCTTCACTTATCATCTGATCGTCTTCGTTTATGACCGATTCGATGATCCCAAGTCCCAGCACAAAATACCGGACGATATTTAATGCCTTTGCAGTATGAAAAGATGTATACTCATACTAGTAAGCTTGCTGAGTACCTATGGAGTCGCCCTGGCTCAAAAAATCGTTACCGGTAAAGTCATTACGACAGATGGATCCGCCTTGGAACGTGTTTCCATTTTATTTCCTATTTTTTTAGCCAGATAAGGCAAATTCATTGTCTAGCTAACAGACGTGTTATTTGCATCAATCGCTAAAGTTTCTTCACCATCTGGCGAAACATTGTACATTTTTATCTGAAGGGTATGATCAGTGGGTAACGGAATATCAATTCGCCAACCCCAATCGGGATTATCGGTCACTTCATAAGAACCTCTTAAGGAGATATCTCCCGCCTCATTCATTGTACCATAACAATTCATGATCTTTCCATCCATACCCCATGAGTCAACCCATGATGCCGTAACTTCGGATTGTTTATTGTTGTTACCCATTAATAGCATCCCTTCTTGCGCTACACCTTCATGATACCAATCATAAGTAAACATTAGAAATTTGTTGTTAGCAACGGCTTTTATAGCTAAGTTTGATATCGAATCAAAGTTAGGATCGGGCAACCAGCTTAGGATCAACCTATGGTTGCCCTTCCAAAGTCCAATGTATTTATTATTTATGTCTATTAGCTTCATAGTTATTTCCGTTATACCTCCAAACACGTTCCGAAGGATATTACACCCTATTGCTGCTGCCGCATCACATTCCAGAAATTATAGTCCAGCATAGGCGCTTTGAGAACACCTACATGATGCCCTATGGTAACTATCTGACCGCGGTGATAGGTCGTATGGATAATCAAATGCTGGAGGTATTCATACTTGGGAAAATTAGAAGAAAACCATTGTGATTCGATGAGATGGGGCTCGTTCATTGCTTCACTATTTTCCTTTACGTAGGCAGCTAGAAGTTTGGCTTCGTTAACGATGTTGTTCATTTCAGTTTCAATGTCCACCGATGTAGCGATATAATCAAAGCTTGGCGTCGCCGTCTCACGGATCATCGATGACCAATACAACTGTGTATCGCTAATGTGCTTGAGCGTTTTTGCAATACTACTGAAACTCGACCGACATTCTGTTTGTAGCAACTCCTCAGGATAGCTCCTCAGCCAAGCAACCAACTGTTCGCTGACCCAAATGTTGTAATCAACACTGTTTGTAATGGATGTTTTTAGACTCATGGTGTTCTTATTTTCTATTTAATAAAAATTAAAATTGGGAAATATTCAAAGATCCGTACCACACAGCCGAACGCTACTAAACGCTGGCTATTAACCAATTAAATATAGTGAATTTTATGATTTGAAGTTATACCAATAAAATGATACGTCAGAAAATTAATACTTTTCATGTAGACTGAACATATAACTGACCACTACTTCATAAATCCAATAAACCGTCAATTGGCTAGCCCTTTCTCTGAATATACTTCTTTTTTAAAAAGACGCAATACATCTTACGATACCTAGGGTTCAGATGTAAAAAGAAAAAATTAAACAATCGATTTAAATCAACTATAAAGCCAGAAAAACGTTTTACAAACGCACTCGCTTTCAAGCATTTATTTAATTTCAAATGAAATTATCATAACTTAAACCTTATAAACTAAAAATTATGACTTCAATTAAATTAACCAAAAGGCTCTTTTATAGCCTCACCGTCTGTCTCCTTGCAGTCAGTGCCTGTAAGAAAGAAAATTTAGATTCTTTGGATTCAGCCATGTCAGCAAATAAGAAAGCTACCGTCGTTGACCTGAACAACGGTAGCGTACCGACAAATCCATATTACCAAATCGATTCGCTCGGTCAGGATACCCAAATCTTTTCGGAATATCCGGCAGCTGCAACAGCTAAAGATCGGTTAGCGCTATCATTCTTACCTTCTGATTATTTGCCGACAGGTTTTTATGCCAAGCCAGGTGATACCTTGAAAATTAATGTTCAAAAAACAACAGGCGCCACTTTACCCAAATTACTTGTCGGCACCTACAAAAGGCTAGGAAAAGACTCCTCTCCACAAGAAGTACAGCTACAGGAAGGGAACAATACGATCATTGCTACTAAAAGAGGATCTTTATGGATAAGATATGGAACCGCAAATACACCTTCGAGTACTTCAAAGCTTACCTTTTCGGCAAACATTAGAAAGACTCCGACGTATATAAAAAACCGTACGGTTCAATCTGCATTTTCCGCAACTATTGCAGCCGCTGATACTGCCGTACAAGATCTTCTTTTTGTCGGACAGAATGTCTTTTTAGTGATGCCCAGAAGTAATAATACCTTTAGTAATCAAAATAACAACAACATCATTCAAAAAATTGATCAGGCCTGGGATGCTGAAGAGCGTTTGAGCGGTCTGGATGGTTCTTCAGCTATACATCAGCCCTATCCCATTCCACATACCATGACAATCATGGAACCTGCATTTGCCGGAGCACTTGCCGGTAACTATTCAACTGGATATTCCTACGTGTCAAACTTTTTTGAGACAGATGGCTATGTCTATTGGTTTCAGAAACATGAGTCAGGACATATGCACCAGCAAAAATGGGACTGGCATGCCGAGATCATGGCTGATTTTTATGCTGTAGCAGCAAATATTAACTTGGGATTACCCGCTAATAAAATCGGTCGTGATGGCGCTTGGGCAACGATCTGGACACGCGTAGCTGCTTATTTCAATAAACCGGATGCCGAAAGGGATTATAGTACGATATGGGGAGATGGCGGGGTGCAAGGAAGCCGATATCTAGGATCTGCAATGTTGATCCAATTGAAATATGCCTTTGGTGATACTTTTTATCATAACTTACATAAAATCGTAAGACAGGAAAAACCAACGCTGGCAAATGCAGCAGCTAAACATCAATATTTTATGCGTAAGGCATGCGAAATATCGGGTTACGATCTAACAGTTTTCTTTAAAAAATGGGGTTTTAATTATCCAACAATATATACTGAAATAGCAAATCTCAACCTGCCTAAGCCCGTTGTTGATCCCTCCTTATTCACCGATAGTGAAAGGCCGATATTAGAAAATGGCGCGATCTATCAAATTGTAACTGCTCTAAACAACTCCAGTGTGATCGACGTGAACAACAGTGTACCGTCAAATGGCACACTCGTATCGCTGTGGTCAAAGAATATCCCAGCTTCAAACAATCAAAAGTTTATCGCAAGGAAACAGACGGACGGTACTTTTGTATTCAGATCTTCCGCTGACAGCACCAAAGTACTGGATGTACAAGGTGGAAGTGCGAGTAATGGCACACAGATTATTGTTTATACGTACCATGGCGGTTCATCCCAAAAATGGACACCGTTGAATAGCGGAAATGATTATATTTCTCTGAAATCTAGTGTCGGGACAAACTCTTATTTAGACATCTATAGTTCAAATACTTCCAACGGAACAAAAGTTCAAATTTGGACTGCAGGAACTGGGAATAATCAGAAATTTAAATTTGTAAAGCTTTAAGTTCGGCCTAACAATATGTATTTGTAATATACCTCCTATCGGAGCAAGCCTTAAGAGATGTTGAAACTTTTTAATATACTCTTACAATGAACAAGTACGCTATTTGGCGTCTCAGAGTTTTCCAAGGTAATGTTTATGCCCAAAAAGACCCTACCCTCAAAAGGGATAGGGTCTATATGTCTAAATCGAATATTTTAATACGTTATGGTAATTGGGATCGTCTTGAAGGTACTCATGTTAAACGTTGTGTTCTTATATAGAATGACGAGATTATACTGACCAGATTGCCATTGTCGGTCGCCAGTGATCTGATTGCCCAAACCGTCCTTTTCCGCCCCGATAATAATATCATCACCAGTTATGGCACCATTTGCCAGCTTATACGTGTTAACTTTAGATGCTGGCCCAAGATCTTTATGCTCCACTTTGGAAATAATTATGGCTTTCGTGAGATCCAGCTTATCAACGGTTTCAGGGAAATGATTCAATGTCCGTTTAATCAATGCTGTATATAAGATGCCGTCACCCTGTATTTGTTTAATCTGCGCTCGAGCTGTAAACTTATCCCCTTTTTTGAATACTATCGGGGTCTCAACATAGGTACCCATATAGTAAACCATATCATCGTTTCGGGAAAAGATATCACGGTCCACGACTGGATCGACAGGCATATTAGCAGCATCGAAGATCTGAAAATCTTCTTTTAGCTCCAGCTTCGATCCATTTACATCGTTTACAACGAAAAGGAAATCATATCTTCCCTCGGGTGCTTCCTGTGAAATGGTAAAATGTTTATGTACATTGGCATTTTTTAATCCTTTAAACTCATCCCAGGCGATTTCCATTTTCCATGGTGAGGTATAGCTCTGTCCGGCCTTTGGCAAAATCTTGACCTGAACAGATTCTATTTTATCTCCGGCAAGGAGATCTGCATTAAAATGAAAATCGCGGCCTCTAATCGCCTGCTTATTATTTGCATAACCGATTTCCACATTTTCAGCTGTCGGCTGACTAATTTCGGGCTCTTGTTTATCTTTCTTGCAAGAAACAAATAGTCCAGCGATGAGCATGATTGCGAGAAGAATTTTTACTGACTTGGTCATATGTTTTGGTTTTATTCGTTTTGCTGTTTTATTCATACTGCCAATGAGAAAGGATTAAAATCTTTTTGTTTGGTAAACACGAATGCAACACAGATGCAAATATAACAATCACACACAAAAGCAATACAGTTGCATTAATATTTATAAAATACTCCCCTTTTCACTTAAATTTTATGGCGAAAGCAGGCTGGTTTCCTTAAATTAGAAAGTAAAGAGACACTGTACAGGAACAGTTCGGCCTTTACGGCAAGTATATTGATGAAGCAGTTCAATTCCTCGGTGTACTCCTTCATATTCCAGAAGGAAAAGGCAACTTTGAGTTTATTTTAGGAGGGAGTAGTTTGATATTAACATTGCAGATTTATTGGGCACAACGAAAGCTATCCCATAATCCATTTAGCTTTGTCCACACAGGAGCGGTTCGCTGCTGGGGTGAAAACTGGTGAAAAATAATTGTGTGGTCTGCGCCAGAACATTTTTTTAAATGAACAGTCGCATGGAGGATCATTGGCTTTTTAGCCATGTAATCCACCATTTGTATGGTTCCAGTAAAGGTCGATTCGTCTTCGCCTTGGGGCTCGTCCAACTTCTTGAATTGTGCTTTGGTTTTCTTGATCAGCTCCTTTGGCAAGGCACGCTTTTCGATGTTACGATTTACAAGTCCATCGAAGTACATCGCCAGATTATTTTCGATTGTTTTTGCATCGGGTGCTTGCTGCCCCTCGACATACCACAAGAAAGCATAAGACCAGTATTCATCACTCTCAGGCTTACTCCATCCGGTTGTAAAACGCACATCCTCTACACCTTTGTAAGGAATTTTAGGTGCAAAGTCAATGGGAATCGGAAACCGCTCTATACCCCAGCCATCAAGATCAAGACTATATGGAGCTTGCCAAGCTACAGGATCAAATTTTTCCTGTGCTTGTAGTCCTATATTTATGGCCAAAACACAAATTAATAAAAAGATACATCTTATCATAATCGACTCATTTATTGCGGTTAATCTAAGATAACAATAAATTATTAAGTACGGATAATTTTTATTCAGCCCATTATAAAGAATATATCCCTGTTATTTATCCAATGTTTCAAAAAGAGAGTTTTGAGATCTATATTCAGGAACTATTTCCTTAATCATCTGCACCAGACGCATTTTATCTTCATTTGGATCAGCCGTTTTCGCAAGAGCACATAATTGCTCTACACGTGCTTTCTGCAACTCCAAATCCGGCGTATTGACTTTAGCAATCATTATCTTATCATGATAGGTCTTTTCGGTATTCTCCCCATTAGCCAAAAGCTCTTCAAAGATTTTCTCTCCAGGACGGAGACCTACAATTTTGATATCAATATCTTCGGGATAATTATATCCTTTGAGCCTGATCATTTGCTTGGCCAGGTCTATAATCTTAACAGGCTCGCCCATATCAAAAACAAATATCTCTCCGCCTTTACCCATTACCGCAGCTTCCTGTACCAATTGACAGGCTTCGGGTATTGTCATAAAATAGCGGGTTATATTCGGATCGGTAATTGTCAATGGCCCTCCCTTGAGCATCTGTTTCTCAAACAACGGGATTACGGAGCCATTAGAGCCTAATACATTGCCAAAGCGGGTCACAATAAAATTAGTCTTCGAATGTATATTGATCGTCGATATCGCAATTTCGGCAACACGTTTGGTAGCCCCCATTACGTTTGTGGGATTTACTGCCTTATCCGTCGAAACCATTACAAATTTGGACACATTGTATTTATCAGCCAACAAGGCCACATTGTAGGATCCCCAGACATTTGTTAAAATTGATTCATAAGGATTTGCCTCCATCAAGGGTACATGTTTATAAGCTGCAGCATGGAATACGTAGGTAGGATGATAAATTTGGAACAAAGTGTCCATAAACGACTCGTCTCGCACGTTTCCTACGATAAAGGTACACCGCGAAAAATGAATGGAGTTACTAAGCTCCTGCTGGATATCATATAAAGCTGATTCCGCCTGGTCCACCACGATAAGTTGTTTTAGATCGGTATGAGCGAGCTGGCGTACCAGTTCACCACCGATCGAACCTGCTCCTCCCGTAACCAGCACAATCTGATCTTTCATCTCAGATGCAATAGTAGGATTGTCCAGATCAATCGCCTTTCGGCCTAACAGATCCTCTATACGCAAACTCCGGATTTGTCTTGTCGCTACTTCGCCGGCCAATAGACGGGCCGTGTCTGGAATAATTTTAACAATTAATGGAATCGGCTCGGCGAGTTTAAACACTGTATTTAAACGTTCCGGTTTACGGTCATCTACCGCAATAATAATTTCCGAGGCCTTGCCATGCCTTAATACAAAATCCTTATTTAAGTCATTTATATCATAGATTTTAAAACCTTGAATACGATTGCCTATACGATGTGGATTATCATCCATAATGGCCACAATACGGTATTTGTTGCGGGAAGTATTATGGATAAAGTGGAAGGTGGTATTTCCCATATTACCCGCACCAAAAAGGATAACAGGAATACGGTTATCTTTATTCCCCCACATCAGCTCATGATACAGTGCACGATAAAGCACCCGGCTAAAGGTCATGCCAAAACCTGCTATCAGCGCATGAAAAAGAAGTTGTGTATCCGAAAAAGGAAGCATGTCATCATAGGAGGGATACAACCACTCTATTCCTTTACAAATGAGTTCAGCAGAAAAATAGGCCAATCCAATAGCCAGAACAATACGTTGCAATTCGCGAATACCCGTCTTGTGAACAACTCCTTTAAATGTGCCGAAGATGCAGAACCAGATCAAATAGACTACCGAAACAAGCAATGCCTGCCTGACCATATCATCGATATCTACCGCCCCCCGATGCTTGAATATAAGAACATAACTGACAAAAAAAGCTGTTACGACAATGATCATGTCCAACAGCAAAATTATCCAACGAGGTTTGTTGATGGACAAACCTTCTTTCCATAAATTACTCATTTAAATTCTATAAAGATATTATATACTTTAATCGCAGAATACGATTAAAAAGTATCCCTTTCTGTAATTAAAAATTTTGTAGAAACTCCTTTTTTGCAAACAGTACATTTATCGTACCTAAAATAGCTCGATTGATTATGTTTTTAAAAAAAGAATATTTTCGAGTCATTAATATTGTTTATAGCGGAATATTGAACAACTCTATCTCTTCAAAAATAATTAGAAATTGCGAATTTACTAAATTAAAAGAAGATCAATAGCTATAGAACCTGGACTTCGCTTGGCAATATATTACCAAGATCGAGAAACGAACCCATCTTTTCTAAACAATGGCGGACACCTATAACAGTCGTTTTTTATAATTACACTAAAAAACACTTAAGTTTGAGTAAATATTATAAATATTTATTACTTTTATTAGACATAAATAACCAACTATTAAAATGAAAAAATCACTAATCTATTTGTTTATTTTGCTCTTGATCTCTTGTGGGAAAGATGGTGAAATTGGACCGCAAGGCGAGAAAGGAATTCCAGGAGAAAACGGTTCAACTATCCTTAGTGGACGAACCTCGCCAATAGCTACTCTTGGTAAAAATGGAGATTTTTATTTAAACCTCTCAAATAACCTTCTGTATGGACCGAAAACAAATAATAACTGGGGATTACCCTTAAGTTTAAAAGGGGAAACAGGAAATACTGGCCAAAATGGAAATACAATATTAAGTGGGCAAACAGTTCCAGGCTCTACTATTGGGAAAGAGGGTGATTTTTACATTGACCTAAAAAATATAACGTTATATGGCCCAAAAAAAGGAAATAACTGGGGGGATCCTGTAAGTTTGAAAAGCAATGAGTCTCTAGGTTTGATAATATATAAACTAAGTGCAGATTTCAAGAACAATGCCTCTTCAGTGCTAATAGATACAAATATTGGTCCAGCTCCCATTTATAGATCAATTGGTACATCAGATGTTATTACTATCCCAACATTAGGTGGATATAGGATTAACGAATTTTATTATCAAACTTATTTGCGTGATGAAGAGTTTGAATTTCCAATAACATTTGCCCATCCCAAACCAATAAATTTCGATAAAAGCTTTACATTAAAGAACGTTCGAGCTAACCTGAATGATACATACTATGATTATACTGTGAAAATTAATGACCGTGAGATTTTTGGCAAAGACTTTAAATTTACAATGACAGCAACAACTGTCGCAGATATTGATTTTTCCACCAATGTAAGAATGATTTATTTAAACTTGTATGTAAAATCAATTGAAGTTGATAAGTATAAAACCTTATCAAAAAAATATAAGAATATTGATAAGTTCTTAAGATTAAAGTAGTTACAACAACACTGTGGTCTTCCATAAATAGACAACCTCATACATAAAATATTTAGGGAGGAGTAGACTACTATTTTATTAATTTAAAGAAAATTGCCATAGAAAAGGCTACTTAATCATTTTGGAGCTAATATACAACTTAGCAAAAGCTTATTTCTTAGATTGCACAAGGAAAGTCATAATGAGAAATAACGTTTATACACTCAGGGAATATCGGTGCTTGTAAAGATGAACCGTTTCGATAAACATTGATTAAATAAATTTCCAATTGTATTAAAAATAGAAATATACATTGTTATTCACTGGTAGCCTTACCTGTTTTTCAGGCAAATTAAAAATGTAAAATTTGTTTGTTATATATTATGGAAAAGAGTAAGTTTTCAGAACATCAAATCGTCAATATTCTCAAAGAATATGAGTCAGGCAAGGCAACAAAGGATATTTGTAGAGAACATGATATTTCAGCGCTCACTTTCTATCAATGGAAGTAGAAGTACGGAGGTATGAACGCACAACACCTTAAAGAGTTAAAAGAATACTCGTCTAAAACGGATGCTTGCGGAGCAGGAAAAGGGTACTTCGGGTTTATCCAAATATCAATTTGAAGCTCAGAACCAAACGCAAACGCCACATTCGATCTAGGATTAAAGAGAAACTCCTAGTTCCAGGATCAATTAATGACACTTGGTCGATTGATTTTATGATCGACTCCTTGACGGCGGGCAGAGTGCTCAAAGTCATAGATGATTATAATCGTGAATCATTGATAAATGAGGCATTCTATTCAATACCAGCTGTTATACTGGTAGAAAAATTAAAGGAATTGATCATGTATAGACCTACACCCAAGCGTATAAGAACGGAAAACGAGCCTGAATTTCTGTCCAAGGTCTTCATCTACTTCTATATTGAAAACGGAACAATATTTACTCCGATCTCATTGTCAAATCATTAATAAATCATGAAATTTCAACGAAGAAAGCGAGTTGTTCAACAGAAATTAAACAACTCGCTTTCAATTATTTAATTCTTTGTTTTATAGCTTTTCTTCCGTTTCTTTTTTATTTTCCAAAGTTTCAGATTTACTTTCCTGTAGTTGTTCTAACTGAGATTGTTGTTTTTCAGTCACGGTCTGATTGGACCGATTTCCCTCTAATTCCTCTGCCTTCACGCCCTTTGGATTGCTCCATAATTTCTTTTTATAAGCGTCCAGCTTCTCCTCTACCTTCCGACCATCTAATAATTGTCCACCATTCTCAGATTCTTTTACATTCTGTAACATACCTGGAGATGATTCACGCACAATTGTACTCGCAAATTTGTTCTGCACAAAAAAGTCATCCATGGTCATATCATAAAGCCCTTTATCCGGATCAGAAATATCTACCTGTACCAAGCTATAGCGTAATTGTGGGAAATATAGCCAAAAAGCAGGTGTCGCACCCACAGACTCCGATAACTCAGCAGAAGTAGTAATATTCATTAATGGAGCCACACCGATAATGCGTGTTTCCAATCTGCTCCGTTGTTTATCGAAGAAGATATCTTCTTTAACCCGAAATTTAGTTACCCGGCTTGGATCAAACTCATTCAGCGCCATTTTGGAGTCGATCTGATTTCCCTCACCGTCAAAGATTGGTACCAACACACTATCTGCAAAACGGGCCATACCTTCCTGTGCACTTAAACGACCTTTGAAAGAATCATCATCAGGGCTATAAAGTGAAAGTTTTCCCTTTTCAATTGCTTTCATTACCACTTCAATCAAAGAGTTTCCTGGAATGGCTAAAATATAATTTTTTTCATCCTTTAGATCGATATCGCGCCATACCCGCTTATAGAAACGAATATTCTTCTTGTTCACCTCAGGATAAGCAAATGGCACCGCATCTTCCATGCTATTCGCCTGATAAAATCCATCGGTAGTTGGAATCGTATCCGGATTAACTTCCCCCGAAACGACTGGTATCGCTGACATTACATTATTTAAGGTATCCTGTTTTCTAGGAACCGTATCTATTGTCGTCTCTTGCTGAGCGAACAATGATCCAGTTACCAATGCCATGGTAACTGTCATTACTGCTTTCATGTTCATCATTATCGAATTTATATTTTACAGTCCGAATTAATACTTACGTGTTTTACTTTGCACAGTTGGCATTTCGAATGCAGACATCACACAACGAAAACCAATATAAGAATGCGGCTCGTAATCCACCGAATAATTACGTGTTTCACTATTTAATTGTTCACCATTGTCCTTCCATGAGCCGCCACGTACAACTTTTCGTTTGAGTGCATCCCCATCCTTTGCATCGGCATCATACAATAATGCGGGATTAAGGTCATTGACAAATACGACAGCCGATGGGCTATACGCATCCAATGTCCACTCGGAAACATTACCCGCCATATTGTAAACACCAAATGCATTCGGCATATACGATTTAACAGGTAGTGTGAACGTTGCTCCATCACGTGAGTAAGTACCTTCGCCTTGTTTAAAGTTGACAGCCAGCTTCTTTTTACCTTCTGTACCATCAATAGTCATTCTTGAACCAGCTATTGTATCTTGTGGATCCAGTTTGCCCGACGCGGCATATTGCCATTGTGCTTCTGTTGGTAAGCTTAGGCTTAGTTGATAACCATTGAGGTAGGAATTTTTTAATACCGTAGCCGCCATTTCACTTGCACGCCAATCCGTAAATGCCCGCGCTTGTCTCCATGTTACTCCAACAACGGGATAATAGTCAAAAGAGGGATGCGTAAAATAATTCGCATCCAAAGAAGCTAATTGTGCATTCGGAAAATCCTTTGTCCAGATATCTTCCACGGGCATCACCGCAACGGAATCCGTTACATACCCCTTTTTCATATTTCCTTTTGATTGTAAATACGAGAAGCGGTATTTAATTACCTCCGGATTGAGTGCACGTCTGTTACCGCGCATTTCTAACATTGGTGCTATACGTTCCTGAATGCTTGGATCGTTACTTTTCCATAAAGGAGAGACTTTCTTAACCTTTGCCCAGTTAATTCTTCGCTGTCCTACCTGTTCACCTGCTATCTCCAAAAAGTATTGGTCATCTTGCAGATAATCCGTTACCGCAACAGAGTCCGCTACCCAATTCACAAATTCACGATACTGTTTATTTGTGACTTCAGCCTCATCAATAAAAAAGGCGCTCACACTCACATTTTTCCCCACATTACCGCTATCAAGAGAACCCTTGAATAGAATTGTTCCTGATGGGATATAAACCATTCCTGGTGGCGCAGGCAGTTTACCACCGCGAAAGGCATTTACTTTAGGGGCCTTATATACGGCCGAGTTGGATTTACATGCTGAGAAAGCAATCAAAAGTGCCAAAACACCGAAAGCTATTAAACGATTTCTATAGATCTGTTTTATTATATTCATCTCATTTATTAATTAAATTAGGTTACTTAATTCGCTTATTTTCGATTGAAAAGGGCATATTTTACACCCAGCGATACAAAACCATATTGATCATTATTT
This sequence comes from Sphingobacterium sp. GVS05A, assembly GCF_019969845.1. Classification (GTDB taxonomy): domain Bacteria; phylum Bacteroidota; class Bacteroidia; order Sphingobacteriales; family Sphingobacteriaceae; genus Sphingobacterium. Next base: position 277,264 of record NZ_JAHXYR010000008.1, on the reverse strand, counting down.
TTATTCTTTATACCGTCTAGGTTATCATTGGTGGTTAGGGTGTGCTGGTAGTTGACGTTGATAGCCCATTGTGGCCCATATAAAGTACGCCCAAAAGGAATATCGAAGCCCACGTTTAGAGGGATTACAAAATGTATTTCTCCTAGATCTTCAGCCAGCTCTCCTCCTTGGTTAATAATACCATCGGTATATTCAGGGGCCAAATGTCGAGCTATACGATTTTTCACTAATCCAGCGCCGGCCCCAACATAAACGTTGGAAAGAATACGCGAGAATGTATTTGTCTGTAAAGTATAATAGCTGTAATTGTCTGCGTGCCCCATAAATTGCCCTAAACGAACTTTTCCATTTATGTTTCCGGCGAAGTAGCGATTTTCAAAATCACTATTATATCCACTCCCACTCAATGTACCTTTTTCCCCGTGTAGACCAACCGATATAAATGGATTAATCAGATAATCTGCTTCACCATAAAAAGCGAAATTAGCGTCTACATTCGCTAGATCTGTTAAATTATAAGCCACACCAGCACCCGCGCCAACGCTAATAGGCCTTGAAAATTGCGCCGACACGGTACCTATCATAAAACATGAAATTCCTAGTGCTGTAAATAATAGTCTTTTTCTCATAGTGAGTTGATTAGTATTAAAAATATTACAATCATAACGGATTGTAATAAAAATTATTATAAAATAAAACCCCAAGCCGAATATTCGACTTGGGGTTAAACAACAATAAGGCCAAAATCTATAAAATTATAGATCTATTTTATATTTAATCGTTCCTTAATATCCTGCCATATTTTAGCCAGGCCTGTCTTCTTATTCTTACCTTTATCGCCATAGCCATAACCATAACCGTAGCCGTAGCCGTAGCCTCTAGCAAAATCTACGTCATTGACTACTGCAGCAACATTTTTCAACTTGCCTTCGACATAAAGTTCACGAGGTACTTGCAATAAACGCTTATCAAGATAATTAACACGTGATACATATAATGTCAGATCGGCATTATGTGCAATAAGCAAAGTATCTGTCACCAAACTAACTGGTGCAGTATCCACCAATATATAGTCATAATGCTCACGCGTATACTTAATCACATCATCAAAATGACCGTTCATAAGCAATTCCGCAGGATTTGGTGCAATGTACCCTGAGTAAATGACATCAAAATCATAATTACCCGGCTTTTTAATAATAATATTATTAACGTCCATTTCTGGATTAATCAAGAATTGAGTTATTCCGACGTTGGTGTGCTGTAAATGTGACAAGCCCAAATAATCCAATACTTTTGGGCTTCGAATATCAGCTCCAATCAATACCACCTTTTTACCCGACATGGATAATATCTGCGCTAGGTTAGTTGTAACAAATGATTTTCCTTCTCCTGAAATTGTTGAGGTAACAAATACAACTTTGGAAGTGTCTTTCTGATCAGCACCAAACATAAAATTCATATTGGTACGCAGAATACGAAAGGCCTCTGCTAAGGAAGACCGGTCATTAAGATGTACAATCGTATCTTCAGCAGTAGGTATTTCACCCAAAACGGGAACTTTAACAATTTCTTCAATGTCTTTTCGGGAGTGAATCTTGTTATCTAATAAAAATTTCAAATACAGAATTCCAAATGGTATCAAAAGACCTAAAATAAGAGCCGCAGATAATACAATAGATTTTCTAGGTGCAACCGGTAGGCCATTACCATAAGCCGCGTCAATTATTTTTAAATTGTCTGGAGTGGCAGCTGCTTTTACTTCGCTTTCCTCTCTTTTTTGTAACAACAACAGATAAAGTGATTCTACAATTTGCTGCTGTCTCGAAATTTTCTTAAAACCTTGTTCTTGACTTGGAATTGAACTAATTCGTCCTCTGATCTCGTTTGACTTACTCTCTATACTATTTAATGCTAGCTGTGTCACGTTTTGATAGTTCTTGAGTGATTGTCGAATATTTTTATTGCTTTCGTTCAAATTTTCATTTAGAGCAATAACAGCAGGATTTTGATCCGAAGCTGATTTCAATAAATCGTCTCGTTCAAGAACTAGCCGATTATATGCTTCAATAGAACCAGTAATTGAGGCATCTTGAAGACCAATATTTGAAGGCAACAACTTCCCCACTTCCTGACTCTTCAAATAGTCATTCATGTGATCAACAAGTTTTAATTGAGTCCGATATTCTAATACTTTTTTATCATTTTCCGATGCATTATTGAGAAATACACCAGCCTCAGTTGCCATATCAACCATAGAATTAGCAGACTTAAAATCAGCTGCTTGCTCATCGGCTCCCGAAAGGTCTTTAGAAATTAACATTAAACGCTTGTTGATAAATTCTGAAGTTGCCCTAGTCATGCGCAGTTTATCATTTGTTAAATCGGCATTGTAAACATCAATAAGTGTGTTAATTATTAACTCAGCTTTTTTATCCAAGGTTGATAACATCGAAAAATTCACCACATAAGATTGATTTTCTTTGCTTGGAACAATGCTTATAGCATTTAAATTACCATCAACAGCCCAGTCTTTAGGAATAATATTGATCAAAAACTCTGTATCTGCATTAATTTTCTTTGTTTTCTTAACATTATTCTCCTTGAAAATCAAATTATTTCTACCGATTTTAACAGCTTTATCAAAGATAACATCAAATTTCTCTTTGGATATCAAATTAATTACCTCCAGGCGATTTGAATCTTTGTAACGTGCTTGAATATTTAGACGAGTCGAGTCCTGATTTCCTTGTGGTTCAACGATGAAAGGCATTTCGCGTTCCAAAAGCTCTGACGATCGTATATTTCCTTTAATAGAGTAAACTATATTCAAATTATGTTGATCAACGACCTTACGCATCAATCTTCGGGAATAAAGAACTTCAATTTGATCAGTTACAAAAGCAGAACGACTCCCACCGAAGCCCATACTGCTACTAAGTTCTGCGATACCTGCTAATTCCCCCGCCGAAGCACTCTTTTCATCTTTTAGTAAGATTTTTGCAGTAGTATTGTAGGTCTTTTGTGCATAACGTAAATATGCGAAAGCAATTCCTATAGATAGAATGACGCATACCAAGAACCATTTCCAATAAAATAAATACTGTTCGAAAAGCTGTCTCAAGTTAATTTCTTCTTCTTGATTCCTGTTGTATATAGATTGGTTTTCCATGTATATTATTAACGTGTCAATACTGATATTACAGTGATTAATAAACTAGCAATTGAAATAATAATATTAGTATTTGCACCTAGCTTGGAATTATTAATCTGTGCCTTATTGGGTTCAACATAAATTACATCATTTTGAACTAAATAATAATAAGGCGAATTTAGTGTACTTTTTTTTGTCAAATCAACTTGATGCATAGTTTTTTGCCCATTAACTTCACGAATTAAAGTTACATTTTGACGAACACCTCGAATAGTCAAATCACCAGCCATACCCAATGCTTCTAAGATTGTAACTCGCTCTGTTGGCATAATAAAAGATCCAGGGCGTGCAACCTCTCCTAACACAGAAACTCGAAAGTTATTAAAATTGATATTGACTCCAGGATCCTTTATATATTGGCTCAACTCATTTCTTAATTTTTCAATAGCTTCAAGACGAGTCATACCTCCGACATGTACACTTCCCAACATAGGAAGTATTATATTACCCTTATCATCAACGGTATAAGTAGGACGCAATGCCATATCTGTTTGCTGTGTCAGGTTACTCGTTGCCATTGTACTTACGGGATTAAATGGAGCAGTTACTTTTGGGTCCGCGGCTGTAACAACAACAGTCAATATATCATTTGGCTGGATTTTAGGCACATGTTGTTCATAAATAGAATTTATTACGGTAGAATCTTGCTGAAGATAAACCATATCCTTACGTGAACCACAAGAACAAAAGATTATTAAGAGGGTTATAACTTGTACTATATGTACACTATACTTTGATATTAAATGCATGTGCTCTTTGAATTATAAATTGATTTTCTATTTACCGACAAAAATATACTTTTTTATTCATACTACCTTGGCAAAAATGCCAATTCAAATAGTTGATTTGAATCCGCAAGAGGCAAGCAAGATTTATGCCTAAATTTAGGTTTTGATCTTTTCAATCAAAACTTTTCTTTTGGAACACATATAACAGCTTTTTATCCTTTCAACTCCATAATTTATTATATTTGAATTATTCTTTAAATAAATAATGGATAACAAACTAAAAACAGCATTTTTTCATCTATTGCAAATTGGTCTATGGGGCAAACTTCCTCCTACATCAATAAAACCTTTAACAGATAGAGAATGGGAGCATATATATACATTTTCTATAACACATACAGTGGAGTGTATAATTTTTGATAGTTTTCTTTTTTTAGACCATACAATGCTTCCTCCACAATACCTTCGCTTAAAGTGGGCTGTTAGAGTAGATCAAGTTGAACGCCAAAATACAAAAATGAATATTGCAATTGAAAATCAACACAAAATATTCATAGAGAACGGATTGTCACCGATTTTACAAAAAGGGCAAGGAGTTGCTTTTTGTTATAACAATCCTTTACATCGTATTTCCGGAGATATTGATTGGTACTTCGAGGATCGAGGTTACACCAAAGCACGAGAAATTTTGAAGGAAAAATCTATTGATTTTACCGACACAGCGGGTTTTAGTTTGATTTATGACTGGAATGGAATTGACATCGAGCATCACAAAAATCTTTTTGATCTACGCAGCCCTTTGAAGGCATCCTATCTAAAAAAAATAGAAAAGCTTTATCAAAATAACCAACTTAGAATTAATATTGGAAATACGCCAATTAAAATTTTAGCTCCTGAATTGCAAATGCTGCAAGTTAATGGCCACATTTTAAAACATATGATTTCTTTCGGAATGGGGCTAAGGCAATTCTGTGATTCAGCAAAGCTTTATTCTTATTATAGTGAGAAAATAGATAAGGATCTTCTTAAAAAAATCTATAAAAATACAGGTATTCTCAAGTGGACTCACCTCCTTCATAAAATTCTTGTAGATTACATTGGACTACCGCCTGCGCAACTTCCATTCAATTACCCGGATAAAATTAATGTAAACTGGATGCTTAAAGAGATTTGGCATGGTGGAAATTTTGGATATTATGATGATCGTTATGTTGGGGGGAAAGTCAATGAGAAAATATCGATTCAGCCTGATGGGGCAAAAAGACTTTGGGCCAATTTCTGGAGATATTTACCCTATGCACCCCAAGAAGCATTTTTTTTCCCCTTCGTCCATTTATACTCGAAATTCATCGGTATAGATAGAAGCTAGAAAAAGAGCCTTAATGTTGAATTAAGGCTATTTTTCTATACTATTTAGCAAATACATTTTCAATTTTATTGCGAATTCGATATTTATCAGTGTCTATTAAATTTGACCCTGATGGTAAACAAAGTCCATCATTAAATAATTCTTCTGCTATATTTTCACCATAATATGGTGTATTTGCAAAAACAGGCTGTAAATGCATGGGTTTCCAAAGAGGACGCGATTCAATATTATCTTCAAGCAGTGCAAGACGGAGGTCCTCTCGAGAGACATTAGCTTTAGCACTATCAATCGTAATCGCTGTTAACCAATGATTAGAGTAAAAGTCTTGATTAGGCTCGGTTAAAACATTAACACCACTAATGCCAGAAAACAATTCCATATAAAACCTTTTCATAGCTCGGCGGGCTTCAATTCGAGTATCCAATACTTCCATCTGTCCTCGACCGATACCCGCACAAATATTAGACATTCTATAATTGAAACCTATATGAGAATGTTGATAATGAGGAGCATTATCGCGAGCTTGAGTCGACAAAAATACAATTTTTTCCTTATCTTCTTCTGTATGACAAACTAAAGCTCCCCCGCCTGAAGTAGTAATTATTTTGTTTCCATTAAAACTCAAGACTCCAAAGCGGCCAAATGTACCACAATGCTTACCCTTATATGATGATCCCAATGCCTCAGCAGCATCTTCAATTAATGGTATATCAAATTCATCAGCAACAGCAAGTATTTGATCCATTTTTGCCGGCATACCGTACAGGTGTACAACAATAATAGCTTTGGGTTTTTTCCCCTTTCTTAATCGGTCAATCAACGCCTCCTTCAATGCTATAGGACACATATTCCAAGTTTCTTTTTCAGAATCTACAAAAACGGGTATCGCCCCTTGATAAGCGATTGGATTTGCAGAAGCAGAAAATGTCATTGACTGGCAGATCACCTCGTCTCCATACGTTACACCACATTCGATCAAGGCCAAATGCAGGGCAGCAGTTCCGGCGGAAAGTGCAGCCACTTTTACATCTGAATCTAAAAAATTTTCTAAATCCGTCTCAAAACCATTTACATTTGGGCCTAGAGGCGCTACCCAATTGTTTTCAAAAGCTTCATGAATGTATCTTAATTCATTTCCCCCCATATGAGGAGAAGAAAGCCATATTTTATCTGACATCGCGTTTAAAGTTTATGTTCTATTTTCCTAATAATTTTCCCAGGGTTCCCCACAACTGTACATCCATCTGGGATATCTCTAATGATAACCGCTCCGGCACCAATTGTACACCAACGGCCTATTTTAACCCCTTGTATTACACATGCCCCAATACCGACATGGGTGCCCTCACCTACAAATACGTTTCCTGCTAATGCAACGTTTGGTGATAAATGTACAAAATCTTCTATAATACAATCGTGATCTACTGATGCATTTGTATTAATTATACAATGTTGACCGATATTTACATCAACATTAATAGTTGCGCCAGCCATAACAACCGTTCCTTTACCTAAAACACTTCTATGGGAAAGATTTGCGCTATTAGATATGAGCTTTGGAAATATGCAACTGTATTGATTAGCTATTCTTTTTCTAACTTCATTATTTCCAATAGCAATTACAACTTCCAACGGTCCGTCCGGATATTCGTGAAAAACTCTATAACCTAATAACGAAATTTTATCTAGATCAGTATCAATAAATCCGTCAATACATAAATTAAGACTCTCTATAATTTCTGCAACTACCTTTCCATGACCACTTGCCCCAAATAAATACATAACATTTTAATTATTAATTATTTCCATTAAAGGGTTCTATCGTTGCATGCCCTTCGGCTGAAATACCCTCCCTAATAAAAACCTTTTTAAATGTGGTAAAAAAAACTTTTAAATCAGTGAGAAATGATATGTTATCTACATACCATACATCTAACTCTAACTTTTTTCTCCAAGATATAGCGTTTCTCCCGTTTACTTGAGCCCAACCAGTGATACCTGGTCTAACTTCATGGCGTCTAGATTGTTCATAATTATAAAGGGGGAGATATTGTATTAACAAAGGGCGGGGTCCAATCAAAGACATATCTCCTTTCAAGACGTTTATTAATTGAGGAATTTCGTCCAAAGACGTTTTTCGCACAAAAGTTCCTACAAATGTTAGGCGATCAACATCAGGCAGCAAATTCCCATGGGGGTCACATTTATCGTTCATCGTTTTAAATTTAATTATTTTAAAAATCTTTCCCCCTTTGCCAGGTCTCGATTGAAAAAAGAATGGTTTTCGATCATTAACACAATAAAGCAAAATGATAATTACCAAAAGAATCGGACTTAATACCAGCAATCCTACTAATGCCACAATAAAATCAATGAGCCTTTTGAATACATTTTTATACATAAATTAATTACTATTTCTTTTAAACCTTAATATTTGACGATTCTACAACTGAGTATCTTGTTTTCATATTTAAAAATTTCTGTTCGAAATAATAATAACTCACATGAGCCATTATTAGAGAACTTACCAGAACACTTAAAAAAATTATTACCACATTTAACAGTTCGTTCGAGAAAAAATGAAAATCTATAAATTTATAAAATCCAACAATAAAAAGAGGGTGGTAAACATATAAACCAAAGGATAGCTTTCCTATATAAGAAAAAAGTGGATTCTCCAAATTAACAATTCTATTTTTTATTTTTATTTGTCCTATTATAATGATTAATGTTACAACTTCAATAACAAATATTTCTATAATAGAGTTAAAAAAGATAAATTTATTAACAACAAGTAAAAGAACTATAATCCAACAAGAAATTTGCAACAACCTGTTATTTAATATATCAATGATTTTATTATTACGATGAACTAAAAATGCCCCTAGCGCTCCAATTAACATACAATCAAACCTATTGACCACAGAAAATAGAGCCATTAAAGAAAAAGGTGAAACATACCATATAAAAACACGAGCCACTGAAAGTACGATTATTACCGATAGTACACATACTACAAAGTTACGTCTTACAAAAAAAAGGAATAAAACTGGCCAAAATAAATAAAACTGTTCTTCCACACTGATTGACCATAGATGATTCATTGCAAGATAGCTCTGAGATTTTATAAATGGAACATTCGCAAAAAAAGTAAGATAATAAACTAAATTAAGATCTGGCACAATATATTTCCAAAGAATAATCAAGGTCATTGATATATATAAAAAGTACAATGGCCATATCCGAAGTATTCTTCTCATATAAAATTTACCAATATTAATAAAGGAAGTTTTATCGTATTCTTTCAATAACAAGTAGGTAATCAGAAAACCACTCAAAACGAAAAACATTGTAACACCGTGTTCACCGAGGCTCCAACTATCTTGATTACCATTTTTGTCAAAACCAAAAAGAGATATGTTGAACATTTTAAATTCTCGCAAAGAAAGATTAATATGCGACAATAAAACACCAAGAGCAGCTATTGTTCTAATACCATTTAATCCATTTAAAAAAATAGGCTTATTTTCCATTGTTACATGTTATGAAATTTATCAAATAAAATTATTGTACCGATATATTATTAATACTCTTTGATATCTTCGTAAAATCAGCTTTACTCGATTTTACCTTATTGCTGCCCATTATTTTCAATTTAATATTATTATTGGGACTATTATTAGGTACGAAGAATCCCGACGAAACAGAACCAGACCAATTCGGATTATTAATCAATATCTCTCCATTCAAATTTTTCCATTGTTTCTTGTTATCTCCAGGATAAAACGCCATGCCATATTTTGAATATAAGTCCACATGATTATTAATTTGAATATTCACATCCCTTTTGCTAAATCCAGGCAAATTCATCAATGCAATTAAAATCCCTCGATTAAAATTGTTATAAGTAATTGGGTCATTTAATTTTATTTCATCAACAATGTGGCTATTCTTATCTGGTTCAATATCAATTCCAGCCATTGGTGCTGTGCCATAAGTGTTTGTCGCAAGCAAATTGTTTATTGTTATATTTTTCGCATATACTATAGATACCCCATTTCTTCTATTATAGTCCACGTGTACGCGGTTCAATAAAATATCTTGAGAATAATCATCTAAGTATACACCATCACCCCAACAATGCGAGATATAAGCGTTACTTATTAAGATATTTCTTGAGCCTCTTATAGAAATTCCCATTCCAAACTCGCCGGATTTACCGATATGGGACTCTCGATCTCCTTTTAAACTAGCAAAATAAACTTTGGTATCTCGGAGATTATACAGTCTTAAAATTTGGTAGTCAATTCTACTAGACTTCTCCAATATAATTTTGGAATATTTATTGAAGATCACTATACTATTACTCTTCAAAGCAATGCCTTTGTCGTTAATCTTTACAGGAAAATTCGGAAAAATCACGTTCTGATAATTATCTATTCCCTTTTGTAGAAATTGAGTATAATCAACAGAACCATCCGTGACATAGGGACGAGGCAAAGCTTTAGTCAGATCATATAAATTATTCGTTGAAGCAATAATCCTTTTCCTAGACTCGTCGCTAACTTCATAAGGTTTCAAAATATTAATTGGAATATTTCGATAAACAAACTTCGACTGTGCATTCGCAACGATATTTGCAAATAAAATACAAATACATAAAACACCATTTTTCATACTAATAAGATTTATACTCCTCTAACAAGCAATTCCAAACAAATTTCTTATCAAATTTATTTATTATATTATTTTTCGCATTTCTCCCCATCTCTAATAGATTGTATTTTCCTACGATCATTTTCTCCATTTCTTGCTTTAAACATTTTTCATTTCTAGGTTCAATAATTACACCATTATATAAATTTGAAATTATCTCATTAGAACCATTGATATTAGTTACTATACTAGGTAAGCACATAGCTCCTGCCTGCAACACTACATTTGGGAAGCCTTCTCTATAGCTCGGAAAAACAAATACATCCGCAAGCTTTAAGTAGGGACGTATATCTTTTTTAAATCCAACATGAACAATCCTCGAATTATTGCCAATCAAATGTAAAGTACTATCATCTATAGGATCTAAATCAAAATCACCAACCAATATTAACTTCACATTTTTATATCCCTTACTTAATTCATCAAAACATTTTATTAATTCATTTATGCCTTTATCTCGAACTAAACGACCCACAAAAACAAAAGTAAATTCTCCCGGATTACTACGGCATTCTATTTTAGTTTCCTCAGAAACGTTGACATTCAAAGAGTCAAAATACTCTATGTCAACTCCATTTACGTTACCGTTTCCAATAATCTTTAGAGGTTTATTCGTTACAGAATAATTTATGAGATCGTTTTTTACACCTAATCCCTCGGGATAGACATGAGTCGCACAATAGCACAATAATTTGTCCATAGCAATAAGAATGGTCTTTATAAGTCCGCTTTTAGTAGGAAATATTAACCCAGTAAAGGTGTGACACCTTATAGGGCATCCCGCAAAATACGCTGCTAGCATTGATAATAAACCAGCTTTGGGTGTAATAGAGTGTACTATATCGGGTTTTTCCTTTTTAAAAAGACGATATAACATTATCAAAGAAATCAAGTCTTTTATAGGGGATATTTTTCTTTCTATTTTTATTGATTTCGTTTTTACTCCTTCTCTCTCTTTTACTGTCTCTAAAGAATCTCCGGGTGAAGATACAGCCAAAACATCAAAAAAATTATTAAGAAAACGCAATTGACCTTTTAATAATAGATCTAGAGAAATTGGAACTGTAGAAACCCTAATCACTTTTTTTTTCATCATATTATCTAATTTTCGTATTCTAGAAGCTTAACAAAATTATCGAATATTTTGTTAATTGAATAACAATTAGATCTTTCGATACTCTTCAATGAATACATCTTTAATACTGATTGATGACTGAACAGATATGTTAGTGCTCTTGCTAAACCTTCATCATCATTCACATTAACTAGAATTCCATACTTAGCTAAAAAATATTTTCCGGGCTCAATTTCAACTTGCGAATTCTCATTTAAAATCTCCAAAGGTCCCGAAAGACAATTTGTGGAGATAACTGGTAAGCCAACTGCCATTGCCTCAATTAAAGCATTTGGGAAACCTTCAGAATTTGATGTCATTACGAAAACATCAAATTCTAGAATCTTATTGTAGACATCTCCAACATTTCCCCAAAACTTTATTCTATTTTGAAGTCCCAATCTTTTACCTAACGAATATAAATTTTCCCTTTCTTGTCCGTCACCAAGGAAATTTACGAACAATTCCAAGTCATCAATTCGTTTCATCGATTTAATAAGCATACTTTGATTTTTCGTAGGTATTAATCGCCCAACACTTACAATCTGTAGCATTTCTAAATCCAAATAATTTGTTTCCTTTTTTGTTACTTCAGGAAGCAATATCGGGTTGTAAATAACAGACATTCTAGCATTTATATTAAAGTTCTCTTTTAGATCCTTATTAATCCATAATGAATTAGAAAAAAGTACATCAGCTTTATTATACAATAAAGGAATTAAAACTTTATATAAATAATATCTATATCTTGAAGAATTGTATTCAATGGAAGGATAGTTTCGTTCACTCATAATTACCCGTAACCTTTTTCCATACATGAATTTCATAGTTCCATTTAGAAAATTAGGCCTTGTTAAAAACGAAACAGAAACTTCGATCTTCTTTCTTCTAATTAAGTTCCAATATTTCCAAATAAAAACAGGAAACAAAAAAATCTTTTCTAAAATCGAAAGCGATTTTTTAGAAGAGAGTATGACAACCTCCAAATCTTCTGGCAATTCAAAATGAAAATTATTATAGAATAAAACCAGAATAACCTTGTTATTTCTCATCAATTTAGGAGTGAGTAGGCTGATAACTTTCTCAGCACCACCACTCCCCATAGACATTGCTAAAATCGCGATCTTCTTCTGTACGTTGCCTTCCATTTTTAAATAATTGTCTGTTCAAAACACGATCTCACTTTATCAGCGATCACATTTACATCAAAATTTTCTAAAACAACTCTGTAACCATTTTCTCCCATTCTTGATTGTAAATCAGATGAATTAATTATATTTTCCATTGATGAAATCCAATCATCTTTACTATCAGCGCCAAAGCCAACCTCATTTATTTTTAATACCTCCTCATTCATGCCATAAGGAGAGACTACTACAGGTAATTTTCCCGCCATATAACACAGCATTTTATAACTACATTTTCCTTTAGAAAATTCATCATCTGCAATTGGCATAATTCCGAGATTCGCTGAAACAATAGAACTAAATTCAATTTCCTTTGACCAAGCTTCGTAAAGAAAATCCTTCTCTTCAAGAATCGAAAATAGAGGTCGTTCATTGGAGATAATTTTAATTTTAACAAATGGGTACTTATCAACTATATATTTTAAAGCACTTTCAATTTTATAGAGATATTTATAATTAGAACTTGTACCAGTCCAAAGGATTTCGAAATACTCTTTAGATTTTTCCACTATACTATTGTCATATTTTGAAATATCAACAGCTGTCGGAATAATATCTATATTTTTGTTAAATTTAGAAAAATGGTTAGCTAAGTAATTATTACCACAAATAATTCTTTCAGAAATTAATGCAATTTTCTCTGCAAATCCATTAGTGTTACCAAGAAAAATCGCATCGTCTACATCAAACACAATAGGTTTCATTAAAAATCTTTCAAAAGTAAAATGCTTAGAGAACAAAGGTTTTTGCAGCCACGACACATCACATTTTGGTTGATCTTTTAATAGTATCTTAGTAAAATTTTCAGTTAGATTACTAGCTGCCCATTGAATTTGATTTAACTTCCCCGGAGGTGGATAAGCACCACTTTTCGAATAAAATTCATTGACTTCAACATCTTGCTCCTTCAAATATGGTATCAATTGCCTAACCCTATATCTAGCACTCGGAGTGACTAGACCCGTAGTAAAAGCATTTACAGATATTTTATTTCTCATAGTGCACAGTAAGATAGTTTATATACACAATTATAAAAGGTATCAAAAATAAGAAACGAGTATTAATTAATATTGGATACCCAATTTCAAAAATTATAATTACTAAAAATAAAACAAGTCCAAGATTTCGATTAATTACATTCGCCTTAATAAAACGGTAAAAAGAATAATAGATAACCAAAGTTAAAACGATTGTCCCCCTCAATGTATATAAAATAAACCCTGAATCGGAATAATATAATTTATCAGAAACGGTCAATCCCACAGGAGAGAAAGGATTATTTAGAATATAATTAATAGTTGGTAATAATGGAGATTGCGTTGAATATCTGGCAGAAAACCCATTTTTATCGCTACTTAGAATACTATCAACATTAAATGAAAAGAATAGCTCTCTTATGCTATCATTACCCATCAAAAAAACAAGAAATATTATGAAAACACCTAATATAGGCAATAAAGTTAATCTCTTTTGTTTTCCCAAATAAAAGAATAGCAATATAATCGAGATTCCACAATAAAAAATTGATGTATTAGATCTTATAAAAAATAACAATACCAGCAAAATCATAGAATTAACAAAATAAATGATCTTGGCTGTCTTATTGAATGTCCAAAGATTTAGAAAAAAAAACAAGAAAATAAATAACGCTGCGACTGAGTGAGTTGCAAAAGTAATTACGGGTTTCCTTAGAGCCAACATATTTGGCACAAGATCGTCATAACTCGCCGTATAATTTCTTTTAATGAAATTGACAATAAATTCATTTTGCAATACAATTCCTCCTCCAAGAATAATAATTATAAATGTAATAAGGGTAAATGAAAGCTGGATATGTTTATAACTATTTACTTCTTTCAAATTCAGGAAGAAAGATAACGTTAGCAAGAAAAAGCTTGGGAAAATACCAAATGAATACGTAGGAAATGTGGTTGAAGCTGTTATTGTAAATAATATTAGTAAAATATTTACCAATAAAAAAGCAACTATATTCCAACTGGTACCAGCTTTCGGTATAAAAAAATAGCAACAGAAAAGAAGAACAAAGGCAAAGTAATAATATTGGATATTTGTTATCTCCCCAACAGATGTTGGAAAGAGAACTCCTAAAAATAATAGGGGAACAAATATCCATTTCCTTATATAGTTTATCATTTTTATATAGTCTTTAAAACAGTTGCGGGAGCCCCTGCAACTATACTATTTGCAACAATACTTTTAGTGACAACTGAATTAGCCCCGATAATCACATTATCCCCGATAATCACATTCGCCAGTATACTAACATTTTGACCAATCCAAACATTATCTCCGATAATAACAGGGCCTTTTGAAGATAATTCCCGTTTCTCAGGAGCTAGTGTAACATCACCAAAATCAGATCTACCATGTGCATGATCTGATATAAATACGTTACTGGCCATCAATACATTAGAACCTATCTCAATCTTGTTTATCGCGACAATTTGGCAATTTGGATTTATGATCACATTGTCTCCAATTATTATTTTTGGAGAAAATTGACCATTTCTATAATGGTCAATTGCTTGCAATCTTAATCTACTCCCAGCCTGAAATGATTTGCCAATTTCGATATATTCCAATCCCTTTATAACACTAGGATACTGAAATCTTGAGAATCCGTCTGTTTTCCTTAATTTTCTATTCACTGAGTGTGATATTAAATGGCTGTACATGCTATTTAGATATGAAAAAAAACGGTAACCAAAGATATGAGACAATAATTTTATAATAATCATAAGCCAATATTTAGTTTTTTCTTAATGAAATTTAAATATGATTTGTTAGTAATCAATACTATGATAAAATAACATATAATTCCCAAAACTATTTTAAGAAATAACATTACAATAGTATTAGCTTGCCCAAATAGCTTCATAACAATAAACATTAATACTGCATATCCAACACTTTTAAACAATTCTTTATACACCAATGGTATTTCTATTAATCGAGAAGTTATTAAATAGGTTAGTATAACCGCTGTAGAGTTCACAAAAAGACCTGTCCAGATTGCTGCAATATATCCGTATCTAGGAATAAATATAATGTTTAAAACAATATTCATAAAAGCTACCAATAGCAAGATTAACATTTGATATTTTGTTTCCTTTTTTAAATAAAAAAACAAATCAAAATAGTAGCTTTTCAAACCTATAATAAAAGCATTTAAAGAGACTATGGGTAGAACTAATGCATCTAACTTCTTGAAATTTTCACCAAGAAGAAGGTCAGTTAAATCTTTGGAACAAGTTAGGAAAATAACTACCACAGGCAACGAAACCAAAAACAACATGTTCAAAGATTGGTTCATATGTTTTTTTAGTTCCTGAGTATTTCCATTTTCGGAGTATAGTTTTATTGCAATTGGAGTAGCTGATGTAGCTGCAATTGCAATAAAAACCCCAATACTCTGCTGACTAAAATCAAATCCTAAAGAGAAAAGCCCTGTCTCTTCAATAGACCTATAATATCCTATAATAAATCTGCTAGAATATGATAATAAAAAACTTAATCCAGCAGATGCTGTCAAAGGTATACTATATGCCAGAATTTGCTTCAAAAGTGAATTATCATACTTATTTAAGCGTAAAGTGAATTTCTGCTTTAAAACAATCCAAGAGTATATAAATGGAAGAAAATAACCTACTATCAAACCAATCAAAAGTGATTTATAACCTAAACCCAGGTGTATAAAAAAAATACTAATAGAAATTGTTAAAATAGATTTACCGATATTGGCAATACTGAAATAAATAGGTTTAAGATCTGTAACAAAAATTTGAGTAATCAATGTGAATAGGTATTGCAATATAATTACGCATAAAATCAGAGTTATAGTATTAGGTTTGAATTCTTTAACCACACCAGTGTTTGCCGCTATAAATAGAATAATTCCAAGGATTGATATAAAAAGAATATTTAAAACTGCGGTCTTCTGTGTAAAGTCCAAAAAATATTCTCTTCGATTCTCAACTACAAATTCAGGTAAATATCTTGACATACCATATCGGAACCAATCGAAAAAAATAATATTAACAATTCCTGCTATACTCACGATCAATGAATAATAACCATAGTCATTGGCAGTTAAATGCTTAGAAAAATATAATATCCCTAAAAATGTTACTAAACCAGGTAACCCTTTCCCTAGAAAATATATTACAGTATGTCTTATAAAAGTATTCATCTAATTATAAGCTTGACAAGTATTCTCCATAACCGCTTTTTCTTAATGGCTCTGCAATTTCAAGCAATTTCTTTTTGTCAATATATCCCATTCGATAGGCGACCTCCTCAATGCATCCTATTTTGAGCCCTTGCCGCTCTTCTATCACTTGCACAAACTGTCCTGCTTGTATTAAGGACTGAATAGTGCCCGTATCTAGCCAAGCTGTACCTCTATCAAATACACCAACTTTTAGTTTTCCTCTATGCAAGTATTCTCTGTTTATGTCAGTGATTTCTAATTCGCCTCTTGAAGATGGTTTAATATTTTTTGCAATTTCTATCACGTCATTATCGTAGAAATACAACCCTGGTACCGCGTAGTTTGATTTTGGTAAATGCGGCTTCTCTTCTATCGAAACCACATTCTGATTAACATCAAATTCAACAACGCCATAACGCTCAGGATCGTTGACAGGGTAAGCAAATACATAACCTCCATCAGGATTGGCACAAGCCTGTAACAATTTAGACATTCCCGAACCGTAGAATATATTATCACCCAAAATTAATGCAACATTATCTTTGCCAATAAATTCCTCGCCCAAAATAAATGCTTGGGCTAACCCATCTGGGCTGGGTTGCTCTATATATTCGAATCTACACCCAATCTGGCTTCCATCTCCAAGTAGCTTTTTAAAGTTTGGCAAATCCTGTGGGGTCGAAATAATCAATATTTCATTTATACCTGCTAACATCAGTGTTGATAATGGATAATAAATCATCGGCTTGTCATACACCGGCATGAGTTGTTTTGAAACAGCTAAAGTTAATGGATGTAAACGAGTACCAGAACCTCCAGCTAATATTATTCCTTTCATATCTATATCTCTTGATTATTTTTTGCCCTAAAGTTTCGCTAACATATGCGTTAAACTATCTTTCCAATCTGGAATCATTAATTTGAATGTTTCTCTAATTTTTTCTTTATCCAATAAAGAATAATTAGGTCTTCTCGCTGGAGTAGGATATTGTTCTGTCGATATCGGATTAATTCTACAGTCTAAACCATGCAGCTCCCGAATAGCCATAGCAAAATTATACCAGGAGATCTCACCTTCATTGGAAAAATGGTAAATACCTTTCTCCCACCGATCACTATGTGTAATCTTTAGAATAATCTGCGCTAAATCATGAGCGTAAGTCGGTGAACCTATCTGATCTGCAATAACAGAAATTTCGTCTCGTTCGATCATTAAACGAATCATCGTTTTCACAAAATTAGTACCGTATGTTGAGTACACCCACGCCGTGCGAATTATAATTGCGTCAGCCCCAGAGAAGACTACAGCCTCTTCTCCCTTTTGTTTAGTTAAACCATATATATTAATCGGATTAGTGGGTTCATCTTCCTTTAAAGGTGTACTACTATTTCCCTGAAATACATAATCTGTTGAAATATGAATAAGTTTCCTATTATTTTGTTTTGCCCATCTAGCCATTGTCGCCACAGCTTGATGATTGATAATATCAACCAATTCTGCTTCGGATTCTGCTTTATCTACTGCAGTATATGCTCCGCAGTTAACAATCAAATCTGGATTGACATTTTCGACAACTCTTAAAACTTGCGATAAATCGTCTAATGGCATTTCTACTCGGTCTAAGAAAATAAACGTATCATCAATATAGTTGATACTAAGTTCTTTTATTTCTGACCCCAATTGACCTGAGGCTCCCGTTACAAGTATTTTCATATTTTAAATTTTCGAACCGAAAACCTCTTTAAAACTTTGTGCGTCGTTATCCTTATCTGAAAAGATCAATTTTTCCACTGGCAACCGCCAATCAACACCAACAGTTGCATCTAAAGGATGAACCCCACACTCAGACTCTTTATTGTAAAAGTTATCACATTTATAAAAGAAAGTTGCTATATCACTCAGCACAACGAATCCATGTAAAAACCCACGGGGAACAAAAAGCTGAAGGTTATTTTCTACTGAAAGCTCTACAGCAATATGTTCCCCAAATGTAGGTGAATCTGGACGAACATCTACTGCTACGTCTAATACACTACCATGAAGAACACGAACCAATTTTGCTTGTGCGTGCTCTCCGCTCTGCGCATGCAGTCCTCGCAAAACGCCCTTAGAGGAAAATGACTGATTATCTTGTACAAAATGTGTATCTGTACCAGTCAGTGAACGAAAAGTTTTATCATTAAAGCTCTCAAAAAAATATCCACGGCTATCACCATATTTTACTGGCTCCAAAATAAAACAGCCTTTCAATTTTGTTTCCGTTGCTTTCATATTAGCCTTGATATTGTTTTTGATAGTAATTTTGATATTCTCCAGAAGCCACCTGGTCCAACCAATCTTGATTGCTAAGGTACCAATCGATTGTTTTAGAGAGTCCCTCTTCAAATGTCACAGAAGGTTGGTACCCCAGTTCCTTATTAATTTTGGAAGCATCAATTGCATAGCGAAAATCATGCCCAGGGCGATCTTTGACAAACGTAATCAATTTCGCTGCCGTTCCCTGAGGCCTCTTCAACTTTTCATCCACTTGTTTACAGAGCTCATTTACTAAATCAATATTTTGCCATTCGTTAAAACCACCGACATTATAAGATTCTCCTAATTTCCCATCATGGAAAACCAAATCAATGGCTTTGGCATGATCAATGACAAATAACCAATCTCTTGTGAACTTACCATCTCCATATATAGGAAGCGGCCTATTATTTAAAATATTGTGGATACAAAGAGGGATTAGCTTTTCCGGAAAATGGTTGGGTCCATAATTATTTGAACAATTGGTTAAAACAACTGGAAAATCATAAGTATCATGATATGCACGAACAAAATGATCGGATGAAGCCTTAGATGCAGAATATGGCGAGTGTGGATCATAAGATGTCTCTTCGGTAAATAGTCCAGTTTCGCCCAATGTACCATAAACTTCATCTGTTGAAACATGATGAAAACGCTTACCTTCAAAATTACCTTCCCAAATTATTTTTGCAGCGTTTAATAGATTGACCGTACCAATTACGTTTGTCATGACAAATGCCAAAGGATCTGCAATTGATCGATCTACATGTGATTCAGCCGCCAAATGAATAACTCCATCAGGTTGATACTCTCTAAATGTGGATAAAACTTTTTCTGCATCAGTAATATCTACTTTTACAAAAGTATAGTTTGTTAGATTCTCAATATCTTTTAAATTGGCCAAATTGCCAGCATATGTTAATGCATCAAGATTGACAATATGATAGCCAGGATATTTTAATACAAATTCGCGAACAACGTGTGAACCTATAAACCCCGCTCCACCAGTAATAATTATTGTTTTCTTCATATGCACAAGTTTATAAGCGAGAATCAGCCAATTGCGAAATTACTCCCTTTACATCGTAAATAATCGAGTTTTCCTTTTTCAGATTTTCAAAATCAATATTTAAGAACTCATTATGTGCAACCCCCAAAACAACTCCATCAAATCTCCTATTCGGCAATTCACATACACTCTCAATTCCATATTCATGTTCCACTTCCGCAGGATTCGCCCAGTGGTCATAAGTAGTTACAAGAATACCATAATCTTCCAATGCACGAATTACATCTACAATTTTGGTATTTCTAACATCAGGACAATTCTCCTTAAATGTAACACCCAACATCAATACCTCAGCACCATTTACGTTAATTCCCTTCTTAATCATCGTCTTTACAACTTGTGAAGCTACATATTCACCCATAGAATCGTTCAAACGACGACCTGCCAATATAATTTCCGGATGGTAGCCATGCTCTTGGGCCTTTTGTGCTAAATAATATGGATCTACTCCGATACAATGCCCTCCTACTAAACCAGGTTTAAATGGCAAAAAGTTCCATTTAGTTCCAGCAGCCTCTAATACAGCGTGTGTATCTATATTCAAAATATTGAAAATTTTTGCCAGCTCATTTACAAAAGCAATATTGATATCACGTTGTGAGTTTTCAATTACTTTGGCCGCTTCAGCAACTTTAATACATGGAGCTAAATGTGTACCTGCAGTAATTACCTCCTTGTAAACAGCATCTACTTCTTCACCAATCTCAGGAGTGGAACCCGAAGTTACTTTTAAAATTTTCTCAACCGTATGTTGTTTATCACCTGGATTGATTCGCTCTGGAGAATACCCTGCGAAGAAATCTTCGTTAAATTTTAAGCCAGAAATTTTTTCCAAGACTGGAATACATTCTTCTTCGGTAACACCTGGATATACTGTAGATTCATAAACAACAATATCACCCTTTTTCAAAACTTTACCTACTGTTTCTGAAGCCTTATACAAAGGAGTCAAATCTGGGCGGTTATTCTTATCAACAGGTGTAGGTACCGTAATGACATAGAAGTTTGCTTGTTCAATATCAGTTAGCTGATTTGAACAATACAACCCATTAATATTATTCGTATGTGGATTACCATTTGATAAAACTGCCTGAAGAATACTATCTTCTACTTCTAATGTCAAATCCTTTCCAGAACGCAGTTCATCAATACGTTTTTGGTTGATATCAAAACCGACAACCGGAAATTTTGTAGCAAATAATCTTGCTAATGGAAGGCCTACATAGCCTAATCCTATTACAGCTATTTTTTTTATCTTCATTTCATTAAAGTTTTTATTTTTAGCACGACATCATCTTCTATATCCTTGGCTATTATTCTTGCACCATAGTCATTTAAATGACCTTCATCATAATACATGATAGTATCTTTATTGAAGGGTACGATTTTTGTCCCATTTTCATATCTTAAGTTCATAATCCGAACATTGTTATACTTTTCCGAAATATCCTCAACATACATTGGTAAGGTTTTCAAAAAAACATTATACTTATTTTCCATTAAATCCTTTTTTAGAAAGCCTCGATTAATCTTTATAGGGTTTTTGTCTACAGTAGGAAAATCACTAAGTATAATAATTTCTTTGTTAGGATGAGTTTTAACAAAATTCTCCAGAGCTGAAGATAATGTTTGGATCTCATCCTTCCAAACTGAAGATACTATTATTAACTTACACTTTTCTACCTCTTCGTTTGTAATTTTTATCAATTTCTCGTATTGATTAAATAGCTTCAGATTGGAAAAATCCCGTCGTTGGATGCCCGGTATATTGGGATATTTGTCATTAGTTATTGTCCTAAAATTTAATCTATTTTGTTTACCAATTTCATCTAGTATGCTTTTATAAACTAATGCATGACTGTCTCCTATCAATAATATTGAATCCGTTGAAATTTGAATGTTCCCGATATATTGTACTTTTTTAAAAGATGCCCCGTGAGACTCGAGACCAAATGTTGGAGAACTAAATCTCTCTGGTATAGCCAAAACATCTCTATTTAGTCGCGGAGAAAGAAAAAAGACAGAGCCCAAAATCAGAAAAGAGATCCCATATATTACAAAAGCTTTTTTATTTGCTATTTTTCTATATTTTATTTCGATAAACTTGTAAGAAGTAATAGACAAAAGATAAGTAACTATCACTATTAAAAAGGACTCCCAAAAAGTAAAAGAATATCTATTATTGTAATATCTCAAAAACGCCATTATGACCCAATGCCATAAATAGACTGAATAAGAGATCTCTCCTATATGTACTAAAAATTTATTACTTAAAATTTTCTGATTAAATAATGAATCTTTAAAACATAATATCAATCCCGTTGCAATACAAGGGATCAAAACAATAATACCTGGGAAATTAAGAGTTTTTGAGAAAAATATACTAGAAAATAAGATTAAAAGAAAAGCCACCCCTACAAAAAAATCACCATATTTACCATATTTATTCACTAGAATTTTTCCAGTCAAAGCAAACACTACTCCAATCAAAAATTCTGGAATTCGTGATAATAAGGAGAAATACATCGTGTTTTTATTGTCTAAAAATGTGCTATTATAATAGGAATATCCCAACAGCAACAGAACGATCAAGATTGTAAAACTTAACAAAAATTCTCTTTTTACAACTTTAAGATAGATAGGTAATAAAAAATAAAATTGCATCTCTATAGACAATGTCCATGTATGCAGCAGAGGGTTTTCACTACTTTTTGCACCAAAATAATCATCAAGAGTTGCTAAGAAATAATTGGAGTTAAAAATAGCAGACCAAAAGACGTTCTTTCTTAATGTATTTATGTCTATACTTAGGTAAATAAATGTACCAACAACAGTCGTTATTATTAAAAAAACTAAGTAGACGGGTAATAATCGTCTAAATCTTCCCAAATAAAAATCCAAAAATCTGAAAGATCTCTGTTCGGAGTTGATGTTATTTAATACAATCTTTGAAACTAAATAGCCAGATATTACAAAAAAAATATCTACTCCAACAAAACCTCCGCTTAAATAAGCGGAATTTAAATGAAAAATAAATACCAATAATACAGCTAGAGCTCTCAGCCCTTGTATGTCATACCTATATTCCATTATTTTAAATTATCCCAATACCATTTTACTGCCTCTTTTAACCCTTCACGGATCACATGGGTAGGTTTATAGCCCAACAACTGGCGAGCCTTATCAATTGAAGCTAACGAATGTGGAATATCTCCTTGTCTATTCGGCCCATGAATAATCTCCACCTTCGCAATTTCAGCGTCGTATTCTGTCAAAAATTCCTTCAGGTAACCAACTAATTGATTTAGGGTTGTACGATCACCAACAGCCGTATTGTAAACCGTATTAACAGCCTCCAAATTATCTGTTGTCATCGCACGTTCATTCATCTGAATCACATTGTCAATGTAGGTAAAGTCACGAGAATAATCTCCAGTACCATTGATCACTGGACTTTCATGATTCATAAATTTCTTTACAAATAATGGAATAACTGCAGCATAGGCGCCATTTGGATCCTGACGGCGACCAAATACATTAAAATAACGAAGACCGATTGTTTCTAATCCGTAAGTTTTAGAGAAAATATCTGCATATAATTCATTGACATATTTTGTAATTGCATAAGGTGACAATGGCTTACCAATGATATCTTCCACTTTGGGAAGGCTTTCAGAATCTCCATAGGTAGAAGATGAAGCCGCGTAAATAAAACGTTTCACACCTGCATCACGCGCCGCTACCAACATATTTAAAAAACCAGTTACATTTACTTCATTGGACGTTTGCGGATCCTTGATCGAACGTGGTACAGATCCTAACGCTGCCTGATGTAAAACAAAGTCAGTACCTTCAACTGCTTTTTGGCAATCCGCATTATTACGAATATCACCCTCAATTAAAGTAAAATCCGGATTATCGCTATGCTGCACCAAATTATGGCGATGCCCTGTTGCGAAATTATCCAAGACAACAACTTGATGTCCTTTACCTAAAAAATGCTCTACGAGATTGGACCCTATAAATCCGGCCCCGCCAGTAATTAATATTTTACTCATCTTATTGAAAGTAATTATATAGTGGAATTATTTGTATACAAATTGATATAACGTTGCTCTCCCCGAGGTTCTTCAAAAGAAAGATTTACTTTCTTAGTCAATTTTTTACCAACCTTTTCCGCTAACTGCAATAAATATGCCTGATTTATATTTTCTCCTAAAATTAATACATCTATTTCTCCAGAATCTACCCCCGCAGCATAGTCCCCTAGTAGTCCAACTTCCTGAATATCTCCTGATTTCTGCAGAATATATTCCACGATTTCATCAATCCCTAGGTAGGTATGAATTAATTTTTGAAGTGGTTTAAACAAAGAGTGAGAAGTATTGGCTCTGTACAGAATTTTATTTTTGGATGTGTTTTTTTCCAAATACCCTGCTTCCGAAAGTTGATTAAGTTCCTTGCGAATGGCATTGGTCGACTCCTGAAACTCATCCGCTAGACCGCGCAAATGCCCCTGACTACTTGCAGAGACAAAAAACTTAATCAACAGTTTGAGCCGGGTTTTGGAAGTGATCAATGAATCCAACATCGGTTTAGTATTAATGAGTAACAAAAGTACTCAACACAGATCAGCTATGCAAATAAAGAAATTGTTAAATAATTACAAAAATCACCCAAACCTCATTTAGATTGCTGGTTGACAACCTTTAAAACAGTAGAATTCACGTGGAACATCAATCTGAAATGAATATAAAATGAGGTTCCTTGTAACAAGGAACCCTAAAAAAATAAAAAACAAGAGTTATTTTGACACAATTAAATCTCAGCTTCTTGATAGAGATCTGAAATAGGTAAAGTTGCTGTAAATGATTCCGGCCTATTTTGCTCAAAATTTAATACACCTGAGATAGTTACCCGTCCACCGGTTAAGTTTTCAATCTTTGCTGTTTTCCTATTGACCTTAAAACGAACAGAAACATCAGATTTTGTATTATCTTTCCGTTCAAACGGAATAACCAAAATTTGCTCCAAATTAACATCCAAAGCTGAATGTAATGGCTTTACTTTTCGAATAACAATATTCTTTAGCCGGTCATCATTTCGTTCGGCTTTGAAGACAAACACCCCACTTCTGGCGTTTCGATCCCCACTATATTGCCCTGGACGCTCCTGAAACATATAGCTTACAGTCATTCCAACGCTTCTATTAAATCGTTGTTCCTGTTGTCTTTTCCTCCAGAAAAGATAACCTCCTAAAAATAAAAAAATAAGTATGGCTATGGTCATCATATCAATATGTTGGTTAAAATTAAATGACTAAGGTGTTGCACACATCGGTGCTATTAAACAAAACCAAATATCAGATATTACTATTAATTCAACATTAAATCGACCAGGGACAAATAAGGGACATTTGAGAATGCACTTGCAAACAACCAGCTATGAAGATTAACTTTTTGTTAACAAAGTACCTTACGGGTATAGCTTTGAATAAAAAGTACAATTCCGAAACAAAGGAGCCGGATCATGTTATGAACCGGCTCCTTTATCAATCTAGTCAATCAGTTTGGACTGATGTCGCTCTAAGGTATTATATATTTTTTTGACGTCCTGCGACTTTTCTTTCTGTAGTACAAGAATGGCATCTTTGGTATGAACAAGTATACTATCTTTTAAACCAACAAAGGCGGTATAGACGTCTGTACCAATCACCATATTCCCATTTTCATCCACAGGATGCCCTGTCTGCTTCAGATAATCATACATGGATTCAAAGGATCCGAGATCTGACCATTGAAAACTCGTGGCAACTACACGAATTTTTTTAGACCGTTCCATTACGGCATAATCAATGGAAATGGATGGAATTTCTTTCGACAAAGTCAGGTCAAGCTCCCCATCCTGGCGATGCTGCCAGGCATTAAACGCTGTTGCATATACCTTGGGTTCAAAATTCTGTAATTCACTCAGGAAAGTATCTGCACGAAAGCAAAACATCCCCGAATTCCACAGAAAATTGCCTCGCTCTATAAAATCCTCTGCGGTATCCTGATTGGGCTTCTCTCGAAAAGACAATACCTTATCATCTTTGTATTCAATATATCCGTAACCTGTTTCAGGTCGTGTTGGCTGAATACCAAAAGTGACAATATAGCCTTTATTAGCTTTTTCTATCCCAGCTTGGATGGATTTTGCATAGGCCTCATCCCCCACAATAACATGATCCGATGGTGTTACTATCAGAATATCATCAGGTTGAGCCGCAAAGGCTGCAAATGCAATTGCCGCAGCGGTATTACGTGGAGTGGCTTCAACAATATCAATATAGTCCACTTTATTGTTTTCCATCACCTCACGGCTCAGACCATGATTGTCACGATTGCCCACGACAATCACCTGACCGCACAAGGACTGATTGCGCTTTATCGTCATCTCAAATAAAGATCCCTCTTTGAACAAAGAAAGATACTGTTTTGGATAACTCTTACGTGATAAAGGCCAAAGACGGCTACCAACACCTCCAGTCAATACCACATGAATAATATTACTCATTGTTAGTTATTTTTTTTCTGATTCTTTATCCGCAACAACCTTACGCAAACCCTCACTCGAAAAACGATGTGTACGTTTATTGTAATAGATTTCTATATTTTCTTCGACACAGTACAGACGACCTGAAAAATCAGTATCCCGATATTCCTCACCAATAATACGCATCTGAATAGGAAGAGCCTTGATCATATCAATGAGGTCTTGTTCGGTCTCGTAAGGGATTATCTCATCCACATAACGACAGCCTTCCAATTGAATATAACGTTCGACAATAGTCTGTGTAGGTTTGGCTTTCTCTGGAAATACCTCTGAAGGATCCGTATTAAGCCCAATAATCAAATAATCACAATGTCTTTTCGCTTCCTCCAACATCATTATATGGCCAGCGTGCAATAAATCGAATACACCGAAAGTAATTCCTATTTTCATCTAAATAGATTTTAAAACTGTTTCCTCATTTGAATTGGCATCCGCGACAATTTTACGTAGGCCTGAACTGGAAAAACGGTGATCACGACTATTAAAATAGAGCTCAATCCCCTTCTCCTCACAATATGATCGACCTGTAAAATTCTTTTCCCGATACTCATCCCCCACAATGCGTACATCGACCTTAAAAGACCTTAGGATATCTTCCAGATCCTGCTCAGTAGCATAAGGTACAATCTGATCCACATATTTACAGCCCTTAAGCTGAATATAACGTTCCACAACAGTTTGCGCAGGTTTATTTTTCTCTGGCCGATCCAAGGTCGGATCGGTCTGCAAACCGCAGATTAGGAAATCACATTGACGCCTAGCATCTTCAAGCATCTTGATATGTCCAGCATGTAACAAATCAAATGCACTAAAGGTAATACCAATGCGCATATTCTTAGCTGGGATAGTTATCATAATTGCAATAAATTTAAAGTAACAAAAAGAAATAGCTATTTCATCTCTCAAAGATAAAATTTATAATGAGAACATTGGGAAATTACCTTTTGTTCCCCCATAATTTAACGTAAATATCATGCCAAAGAAGGGACATCAGCATGTCTAAGGTACAAATTGGCACAGGCACGTGCATCAGAAAGTGCCTCATGGTGATTAAGTTCAATCCCTAGCACTTCACAACAAGCGTTCAGTCGGGCTGGTTTAAATCCTTTTTCCTGATAAATCTTGAATGTGCATTCCCATTTTTCCATTAAACCCAAACTATCGTAAGGTAGATTATAATAACTCATGGTCTTACGCAATACCCCACGGTCAAACAACTCATTATGCGCAACCATAATTCGATTATTGATCAAAGGAAAGATACGAGGAAACAAATCCATAAATGTAGGCGCTTGTGCTGTATCTCTCGGTCTGATCCCATGAACACGCGTTGTCTGCCACATATATTGGTTTTGAGGAGGCTGGATCAGCGAATAGAACTCCTCAACGATTACCCCCTGCTCCACCACCACCAGGCCAATGGCACAAGCGGAATTTTGGTTGGCTGTAGCCGTTTCGAAATCTATTGCTGTAAAACTTAATCCTGATTGCATGTTCACTCCTCCTAAAAGTCGAGGTAAAATTAGAGGTTTTTTAGATCATATCAAACCCCCGTTTGCAACAAGCCCTCCTGCTTCTCTTTTTTAGGCATTTCGATAATTTTTGCTTCTTTGACTACTGCCACTTCTGGAATCCGCTGTGCTCCCCTGCTTCTACGCGCTCTCACCATCTGTATACGTCGACGGCGTACAGCATGCTCGATTTCGCCTTTTATATGATAATTGTTAAAAATATATTGTTTGACAATGAGATAAAAAGCGCTCAATGCTGATAATATAGCTATAGCAAAGGACCATTGTACGGAAGCGTCAAACCGGACAATATAAATAACCGATGCACCAAGTACCAATTGAACCAGTCCATAAGCAGTGGATACCAATAAACTGCTATGACCAACTTCATTGCTTAACATATGAAGTAAGAATGTGCGATGCGGCTCAAAGATATGGTAACCTTGATAAACACGGCGTGCAACGGACCATCCGATTTCAATCCCGTAAACTCCAAGAAAGAGGATATAGGTAAAATCACCTGTTTTTAAGATCAGCTTACCAAGAGCAAACAATAGCATAAAGGAAAGTACGGCAGGCCCTACATCCCCAGCGAAACAAGCCGCTTTCTTTCGAAAGTTAAAAAATCCAAAAACGACCACGCCCAATAAGGTAAAGATCAGAAAATCTTGTTCAATATAATTTATCTTGGTATTAACGTAAAATAAGAGACCACCCATGACCAATGTACAAAAGGCTGTCATGCCATTGATACCATCCATAAAATTGTAGGCATTGATAACTCCAATTGTAAATACAAAGGCCAAAACAAGATAATACCAAGGGTAATTGAATATACCGAACTCATATACCATGAGTAACACCGAGGCTAGATGAACAGTTAGTCTTGCTGTTGGATGTACTCCCCGAATATCATCCAAGAATGAAATATAAGTTAAAAGCGTTAACCCCAAAAAGAACCAGGGATACTGGAAATCGTTATTTATAAAATATATAATTGCAGCAACATAAAAAATAATTCCAGCCCCACGAATGGTAACCTTTGTATGTGAAGAACGCTCGTTGGGTTTATCAATTATATTTAACCGATCTGCAATTTTTAAATAAAGAAATTCTAAGGCGAAAAGGAATATAAGAGTAAAGATATAAATCATAAAATGTAATTAGTGAGTCAAATAAAGCTGTGCAAATATAATAATATTAAGTTTTATTTAACAAACGTTACTAACAACATTTTCGCTACATTAAGAAAATATTTTTTTTATGTTAGTTGTTATTCCCAAGAAAAAAAAATAAATCAATTAGAAGTATGCGGTGACCAAACGCAAATATTTTTCCTTCCCAGCGCTTTTTCTAAAGTATATCTGCGACCAAAATCCACCTATTAGTCTCGAAATCATATTGTTTAACCACTTTTGCAGGTATTCCAACAGCAATACTGTAATCAGGAATACTCTTGGTCACCACTGACATCGAACCAATAACACAACCTCGCCCAATTGTAACTCCAGGTAAAATACACACATTCTCCCCAATCCACACATTATCTTTTATGTGAACAGGTTTAGTAAATAGTAATCGTTCATTGGGTTTGGTTAGTGGACTATCTTGCTCCTCTCCTGAATACGACCCATGATTCAAATCTGAAATAAAAACACGGCTAGCAATTAATACATCATTGCCGATAACAACCTTCTCGCCTGCCGCTATGTGCACATAATCATTAAGCTGAACATTATTGCCAAAAATCAAGCATTTTTGCTCGTTCTTTTCAACCGGATGAACTTCAAGGCGGCAACCGAAACCTGTTGTTAAGTTATTACCAAGATCGATCAACCTCCGATTTCTTACATCGAATGGCAAACGGATCAATCTAGCCCTAGGATAGAACAACCTAGTATGTAATGTACTTATCAATAAACGTATAACTCCTAATAATCCATAACGTTTATACATTTCCATATAAAATCATTTTATTTATTAATTCTACCCTCGCTATTAGCTAGGCTATAAAATTTCGGATCTAGCGCAAAAATACTATTAATACCCGTCGAGCATATTTTAAAAGCGAAAACACATTAAAAAATAAATACTCAGCACTATTGATTATCCCCATCTTTAGTGCCATTCTAATATTTTTAAGCTCTCCTTTTTCCATTTCCCATAAATTACTTGAAAGCCCTGACTCTCCAAAATCATGTTTACCACCTCCAGTAATCACCAAGCTTTCATTCAAAAGATAACTTTTACATTTATTTGCTATGCGAATGAAATAATTGCCTTCTTCTGCATAGCGTTGAGTTTCGTCAAAATATCCCACCCGATCAATAATCTCACGTTTAAAAATAATTGTCGGTGTAACAAAGACAAACTTGAAAAGCAATTCTTTGGCTGATATCTGATTGATTACATCCAATTTTCGGAGGGCCAATTGTTGAATGTACTCGCCATTCCTGGTTGTCCCCAGAAAATCTATGGTCGGATCTGCCTCCAGCACCTGTAGTTGTCGTTCTAATTTGTTTGGCAGCCAGGTATCATCCGAGTCCAGTAAGCAAATCCAATCACCTGTACAGCGCTTCATACCTTCGTTGCGGGCTCTGGACACACCAGCATTCGTTTGGTTCACTAATCTGATATTATCTCTTTGTTGATCTTTGATATAATTTTCAACTAATATTTTTGAATCGTCAGTCGATCCATCATTAATAATGATAATCTCTATGTCCCCTTGCCAGGTCTGCGCATACACGGAATTAATGGTTTGCAAAATTGATTTTGCTGCATTATACATCGGTATGACAACCGATACTTTGATTTGATTCATGTAAAATAATTATCTGCTATCCGATCTCCGTTGGTAGATCTTTATTAAAAATTGATTTATACGGTACATACAATTCCTCATAAAAAGAAACGTTACTCTTTAACCGCATTAAATAAAACAGAAATACAACTAACAATACTAAATTTCGATTTGACCTAAACTCAAAACGCATAATGAAGAATGGAATAAGCAAAAACTGAAAATATTCGTAATACTGCGCCATACGAGCAACAGCAACAGAAACTGGTGTGATAATAACAAATATACACATGCCTGCGAAGTAGAGATTAAATAAACCTCTAAATGTTACATTCTCTTTATACAGATCATAAAAAAATCCTATTATTAACAGCAATAACAAAATGCGATAGCTTGAACCAACCAACATAATTTGAAAAGCAGAACGAGTAGGCTCCGCAGCATAATCGCCACCTTCCTCCGCATAAGTTAACGCCTTTTCAGAAATAATACCAAAATTAATCTGCCCAAGAAATTTCAGTCCGATCTCGAAAATTATAGAAAGAAAAAAAGATATTAACATTCCCATTAATATCTGTTTTCGAGTAAAAGTCTTATTATATAAAAAATAGGCTGGTATAAATAATATTGCTGATCGATGAAATAAAAAGGCTAAAATGACACAAAGCAAAAATTTCCAAAACTTCCTCTCTTCTATGAATACAAATGAAAACAAAGTCAATGCCACGGCAACGTTAAAACGGACGAAAAAGATGGAACCCATATAGAAGCCAAACCAAATCATCAACGAAACGAAAGGTTGTAGCGAATACTTCCGAAAAATATAAAAGTGCAGAGAATATATAATAAGTGCCTGTATTACAAGGACGATTGTATAATTATCACTAACCGCTGCTACAAAATAATTGAGATAATAGAACCCTGGTTCAAAAGCCAAGAGATAAAAAACGTTATCCACGTTTTCAAATAATCCAATATAGGCTCCCCAGTCTGTGCCCCGTTCCCATCGTAAACTTGCCAAACAAAATAATAACAGAAAAGGAATTATTAACACCTTACTTAAAAGATATTTCCCGCGATTAATTTCGAAGAAAGCAAGTACTGCGAATAATATATAGATTAAATATAGATACATGTTAAAGATTCATCTTCATCTGCTGAGCGCCAAAAATATATCGTGCCGCCTTTAAATTTACAGAAAATTGCTTTAAATCCACCTCGCCCCGCATCACTTGTTCCACGACCTCATAAATTTCTTCTTTGCTATCACAAAGAAATCCAATAGGCCCACAGGCATTGAAGACAGACTCAAAATAATCGTTTCGCAAAGCAATAATAAACTTATCTTGTTGAATTGCATCAAATATAGCTCCACTAGCAGTGAATTGATAATGTCTATTATCGTAAAAAAACAAGATATAGTCTAATATACCGACCTCTTTATCGAATTCGTTGCGATCAAGAAATACATTCGGACCGGAAGCAAACTTTATCCATGGATATTCATCTGTTTCAAAATTATGCCAGCCAATGAGGTGTGCTGAAAATTGCTCTGGGTATTTTTCTGAGAAATAATGGGAGATCTCATCAAAAATTTTAAATCCCTTCGCTTGCGTCGCAACACCGACCCAGCCAAATCGAGTCATTACTCCCCTTTTATTGACTTTTGGAAGAGATTCATTGAAAATATAAGGATGATGCATGGTGACAATATTTCCCGTCAAATTTGGATAATGCCGAGTGAAATTCTGGACAATAGATGGCCCAAGGATAATCAATTTTAGATTTTTAGGCAACGTGCCCCGAAAAAAAGGTTTCAAAAAAGAAGAATACCAATATAATGGACTAGTTATCCTATACGTTGAGAATAAATAACCCAGCTCACCGTGGCAAACAACATAGACCTCTGTTTCTAACATTCTTAAAATGATTTTTAAGAAAACAGCAAATACCGGATTGAGCGCTGGGAATACTATACGCGATGACTTAAACTTCAATAAATAAAAAATATTTAGAAAAGTTCCAAAAAGATATCTAAAAAATATAGCGTAAAATGAATTTCCTTTTGGGAGGTTTTTTGGTTTAAATGTTATCCGATTTGAAAGCCCTTGAAATTCCTGATCTTCCTTTAATAACTTTACTATTGCATTGATAGCCGATTTGTCTGCTATATAGAGCAAAGGGCTCGTTGAACTATTTAAAATAACATATAAAAACGAAGTATTAAACATTTCGTGAAACCCACCAATAGAAAAAGTATCGACAATAACAGTCTTTTTCATGATTTCCGTTTTAACACATTTATGATTCTATTTTTTTTTAATGCCATAAAATAGCTCAACACTAATTTCAGTGCATTAACGGAAATGCCAGCATCTACTATCAATTTTTTAAAATCCTGATATCCCATCTCAGCATGCACACTACCTGCTTGAACTGAAAGCCAACGTAAACACAATTGATCCGTTATAGCGATCTCATTTTCTGTAGTTACATGTTTTAGCCAGCTAATATATTGGCTCGCGGCGATCAATTTCTTTTCAACGACTGATTTGGATTTTATATCTGACGAAATGTTGAAACCACTAAAACGCCAATAAACATTCGAGCTGAGCGCTGTAATTTGCTTACCATTATTTAACGAATATAGAAACCAGGTAGCGTCATCTGATGCCCAACCCAAAGGGAAATTTACGAATTTAAATCTTTCATATAGCGATCGGTGAAAAATATACTCTACTGCAAAACTCCGAAAGCCATTGCATGCCAACCTATTACTGATAAAGTCAATTGAGCTGATTGATACCGCAATATCATTTAGGTGATCAAATTTCGTATAGCTAGGGTGCAATTTCCCATGCTCATCAATAACTTTGGTATGAAATTTATATAACAAGCTGTGTTCGTTATAGCTATTATAGAACACCTCTACTGCATTGCATTCGATCAAATCATCATCAGAAAAAAGCCAGACCCAATCTTCATGTGTTAAATCAATACATCTTTCCCATTGTTTTGTCAAAGATTCACCACCTAAGTTAACTTCAAAACGATGATATCTTATTTTTAATTTATCGCAGTATTTGTCCAATATTGGTTGAATTGAATAAGGACTATTATCGTCACCAATGTATACTGTAAAGTTTTTAACCGTCTGAAGGCTTAGACTTTCTAATGTATTTTCGATAAACTTATTTTTATAATATGGAATGACTATCGCCAATTTGGATTTACACATCATTATATCAACGATCTAAATATGAATGAATTTTTTTTACAATCAGAGACCAGCTAAATTCCTGTTTAGCTCGAGATACGATATCCGTTTCTGCAGGTAGCCTTATCTCTTCATTAATAATTGACTGTAAAATAAAGGTCAGCTTTTTAACATTACCAACTTCAAAAAAAATGCCGTAAGGTCCTGCGATTTCTATAGCAGGGGTTAATTCGGTAGATACAATAAAACATCCGCATGACATCCCCTCCAGCAAAGCTATACCAAAGCTTTCAAACTTTGATGTTTGAACAAAAATCTTGGAATTTCGGAGCCTTCTCAATAACATGTTTCTATCGGATATTGGTCCTGTAAAGAAAACCTTATTTTTAAGTCGTGGATTTGCTTCAAAAAAGAGGTCAATATCTCTTTGAAAGGTTTCGTCTATAGGACCTATAAATTCGACTTTCCAAGCTTGTAGATCTAGCATACACAATGTATTGAGCATCGTTAAATTATCCTTTTCCGGCGCACCAACTCGTCCCACTAATACGATAATTTTTTCTTTGTCCTTATTAAGATCTTGTTCGGTAAGAAATGATAACTTTTCAAAATCAAAACCGTTCGGAATATAAGCGACACGCATAGATACATCTTGTTCGAAGAAATTTTGCAAAGATCTGCTTTCAACAGATATCAGATCTGCTTTATTATATAAACTAACTTTAAATTTCTTCCATAATCCTTTAGATTTAGCAAAACTGCTTTCTTTTATGCTATCATTTGCATCCAATTTAAAATAAAACTTGACTCTATTACCGGTAATCACTTTAATAAACAAAGCAATTAAAGTTTTGATAAATGACTGATGAAAGAACATGACAACATCGAATCTTCTCAAATGACATAAAAGAAAAAAAAAGATATTTAGATTTTCATTTTCAAATATTTTTTTGATTCTATAGTAGGATAGACCTTTTACCTCGGTATCAAGATATTCCATGGACTCCCTTTTTTCATAGCAAGCAACGGATGATTTGTAATAACCTTCTTTTTGTAAAAAATAGGGAATCATGCCTACATCTTTAATCAAATGGATATTAGCTCCACCAGGAAAAATTGTTATAAAACGTTTCATAAACTTTCAATCTTACGTATTAACTGCAACTTACGCTTATAGCTTGCAACTTTTGAAGGTGATCGCTTGAGCTTATTATAAATGATGACCAATGTATAGAAAAATGTATCAACTTTGTATGAAAGGCGAATCAAGTAGCGCTGATTTGTTTTGGTATAATAGAGCTTCTCGCTTTTACGCATTCTATAAGCTACTTTTTCATCGTTAGGCTCGCTCTGTCCCTCTAAATGAATAATCTTTGCATTTGGAAGAGACATAACATCATACCCTAATTGCCGAACTCTAAATGTTAATTCTGTTTCTTCATAGTACATGAAAAAATCCTCATCAAAGCCACCTGCCTTGATAAATATAGATTTTGGTATAAATAAATCTGCACCAGAAATATATCCTACTTTTTGGGGAATACCTGTGTTATTAAAACTACCTACTCGTCCTAGGATTTTTCCAAGCTTAAAAAAACATAAAAAATCAATTTCCGCCGTTACACTTGGAAGAAAACTCCAACAAGAAAATGCTGGTTGGAGATTGGCGTCATATAAATTGCCTCCTACGATCCCAACCTGTTCATTGCTTTCACAGAAATCATAAAATTTAGCTATGGCATTATTTAACAAGACTGTATCGGGATTTAATAGAAAAAGATATTTTCCTTTGGCTACTTTTGCTCCAAAATTGTTTCCGGAGCCAAAGCCGCGATTTTCTGGATTCTTGAGAAATATAACCTCGTTATAATGTTCGTGTATTCGTTCGATGTCACGCTGTGGGGAGTCGTTGTCTACTACAATGATCTCAAAATTTATACCGATAGTATGTTTGTAGACAGACTCAATCGAACTGAGTATCAACCGAAAAGAATTATAATTAACGATTATAATAGAGACATCCATTACTTTAAAATATTTTTACAAATACTTATTACAGCGCCCAAAGAAAATTTATTGACCAATAGTATATTTACATTTTTCTTAACCAAAGTAATGTAAAGTGCCCCTAAAACAAAGAGTTCTATCAGCAAATAACTATAACTTGTTCCGATAAAACCATATTGAGAACTTAACACCAAATTGAGTAAAAAACCTATGCATGCAGCCATTGCCGTAACGCGAAAAAAATCTTTATCCATCTTCAAATTCAACATGGTTTGTATACCCAAAAATGTATTGACCATGGAGATAAGAGGAAGGAATGCCAGAATCTTAAGCGGTGTAATTGCGTTATCAAATTTATTACCATAAATTAAATGAATCGAAAAAGGAGCTAGAAAGAAAATGAGAATTCCAACAACTGACAAAACATATATCAAAACAGGCAGTAAACTTCTCAATACATTTAATCCCTCTTCGATATTCGCATTAAACGCCTTTGAAATATAAGGGAAGAGCACTGTAGATAGTGGCAAATTAAGTACATTAATAACAATAAATATTAACGATTGCGCTGTGGTATAATAGCCAACATCCGCTTTTGAAGCGAAAAAACCCAACACGATAATATTCGTTGTAGTATAAATAGAGACCACAAAGGAAGATAAATACATCATTCTTTCTTCTATCAGGAGGCCCCAAACTCTTTTAGTGGATATCACGTTAAACTGGATATGAAACTTCTTGACAGCAAAAGCAACCAAAAACCCCGAAATCCCAAAACTCAAAAAGAAATTAATAAGTGGCAGGACAATAAGATCATCTGCTTTTTTTACCAAAATCAAAATAAATATACAATTAAGCAAACCCCTTAAAAAATTAGTAAATGCAAAAATATTCAAGTGCTGCATACCCTGAAACACGTATTGTGGTGTTAAACAGGTAGAAATACAGGAGCAAAACACAATTATTGCTACAGCTTTATTACTAGCCAGGGGACTGAAAACAAATAATGCGATGATAAATAAGAATACTGAAACCAAAAATAAGTACGCCCGAGCTGTCATAACTTCCGAAAAAACTTTGCTTAAGGAAGAGGGTTCTGCCGCTATGCGTCGGGTTGCTGTATAGTCAAAACCGTAAGAGATCAGTATATTGAAATAAGCCACAAAAGCGGTCGCGTAATTAATAATTCCATAACCCTCGGGGCCGATAATCCGAGACACATAAGGTATGGTAATTAATGGGAACACATAATTGATCAACTGTACAAGTCCCAATGAAGCAAAGCTCTGCAGTAAATTCTTTCGCATTCTAAGTAATTTTAAGCAATTTGCTCCTCACTCATCGCTGATTTGTAAAATCTAATCAATGTTAATATAAAGGCGGAACACACAAAACACAAAATAAAACCTATAAAGAAATAGAACTTTTTGCTTACTACTTTATTTTCCAGTGGAAATGTCGGAACGTCGATCAATTGGATGAGGGGAGATTCCTTTAATAGGGTCATTTTTGCAATTTCCAAATTTTGAACCAGCTGGTTTAAAATAGCTTTATTTGTTTCGGCTGAAAATTGTGAACGTTGACTAGGTATTATACGCTGTGCCTGCCGTGTCGGGTTCAAATTCGGTGTAGCATCAACAATAGAGGCCATTGTACTAATGTTTCCATTCATCATACCACGGATAGAGTCTGCTTGCTGTTGTATCAATTGAATATTATGCTGGGCCCTTTTTGTTTTGGTCTGCATGTAAAAGTCATTAACTTCCTGCACTAAGGCTGTATTAAATTCTTTAGCGAAGGACTCGTCAAATGCTGTAATTTCCACTTTTATAATCGACAACTTTTTATCCAATTTATCTACTTTCAGATTTTTCTTGATAAGCTGCCCAATGACTTTATTCATCAGACTATCACGTTGTCTTACTTCAGATCCGGCATAATGTTTTCGAAAATCGATCTGCTTATCTTTTTTCTGTTTCTCCTCTTCGAATTCTAAATAACGGTCAATCAAAAGCTTACTAGTATCTGACGCAGAAGTCTTAAGTAAAGTAGCTTGAAGCATTTTGCGGGATTTATAAAATTCCAGTAAATTATCGCCCTGAAAAATCCCGGCCCCGGATCCGCCAATGTCCATACCCACCATTGAAGCCAAACCTTCATATTGACTAAATCCACTACTTTTCTCACCAGATTCTAAAACAAAGGTTGTGACAGCAGTATAAGCCGTCCTTTTGGTACTTGCATAAAATGCCCCCACAGCACCACCTATTAGTCCAGCAATAATTAGAATATACCATTTACCAAGTAGAAATTTTAGCCATTTTTGAATTAAATGCACCAATTCTTTTAATGACAGCTCACCTTTTTCTCGCGTATTATCCATCTCAGCCAATATGTTAAATTAACGCAACAATGATACAATAATAGCCGCCAACGAGGCAATGCCCGTTCCTAGACCAACCCAACCTTGAGCGCTCATCCGCTCTCTTGGTGCACGCTTCGGAACAACGATCTCCGCTCCCGGTTTTACCTCAGGATACCCACCCGATTTACCTTTTACAGCACCATTGGCATACTGAACAAAGACACGTTTTTTCAATGCATTGTCCGTAAATCCACCAGCTTGATTGATATAGTATTTTAGGTTTTTACCTTTTACATATACGACATTATTTGGATTCAAAACCTCTCCTACGACCTTAACTGTTTCCAGTTCTTTTGGCACAGTAATAATATCACCATCCAATACCAATAAGTCGCCTTTTTCGTAAGGCTTCTCCAAAATTTTATTTAACTCAATCCCAACAAGATCACTTGGCTCAACATCAGACGCTGACATCCCTTGCTGTGACACCTTCGCCAAGGCACTACTTTTTGCCTTTGAACTGTCTGTATTCTCCTCGTCGTTTTCCTTTTCTTGTTTATTTTTCTTATTATCTCCAATCGCGTCCAAACTATCTTGCTCCAGCTCTTTTTTCAAACGTTCTTTCTCTTTTTTCTCCTCTGCTTTCAATTTAGACATCCCTGTACGTTTTAAAGATGCTCCTTCAGTATAAGCGTAAGTGGTCAATCCTCCGGCCCGCTTGACGATGTCGGAGATACGTTCATCCTCGCGTGAAATGGTATAAATACCCGGATATAGGACCTCACCCTCAATCGTCACTTGCCGTTGTGTACGGAACCCTGCGTCTCCTAATACCGAAACAACATCGTAAGGTTGTAAAGCAATAGTCGGATCTGTAAGGATACCTTCTTTGATATCAACTAAAATAGTTTGCGATGAGCTATGATCGTCAGCAGTGCGCTGTTTAAGTCTTCGAGCAATCTCCACACGAGCATTTTTAGCCGCTTCTGTCAGCCCACCAGCTTTTTGAATAACATCACCTAGTGTTGCATTGCTAGCGAAAGGTAGATCACCAGGAAAACGTACTTCGCCCTGAACGGTAAATTTATATTCGTCACGTAAATCAAAAATAGAAGCTATTTCGATCTTGTCCTCACGCTTCAATGGAATATCAGCAACTGTACCAGCCAATACCTCACGTACATTAAAATTGATCAGTTCTGAAGTATTATCTGCTTTCAAACGGTTAATGATCCCTCGTTCCAAAAAAGCATCCTCACGTACACCATCGGCCATTTCAAGCACTTGCTTGAGTGTCAGACCTGACTCCAAACCAAATATACCCGGACGGAATACCGCACCAAGAACAGATACCCGATTGGCATAACGTTCCAATATCGGCTCAACAATATATTGATCTCCACCCTTAGGCGTATAATTTGCGAACTGGTCAGCATAGACATTTTGCACACTGCGCTCACGTCCTGTTGTTTGCAAAACTTTGATCTTCGCAGTATAGGCATTCTCTGTAAAATCGCCCGCATAACGCAAGATATCTGATAAGGATTCTCCGGCTACCGTCTCGAAAATAGCAGGTCGCTTTACTTCACCTTCAAACTGCACACGCGCTCCATATACAGGAATATGGATAATATCTTGATCCTGTAAACGTATATTACCTTGTTGTATACCATTAGCCAAAAAATCATAAACATCAATTGTACTGACGACACGATTACCACGGATCACTTGGATCTGACGGTAGGTACCATTTTTATTGGGGCCTCCAGAAGCATAAAGTGCATTGAAGACTGTAGCTAAAGAAGGTAAACTATAGGTACCCGGTTTGGTAACAGCTCCGGTCAAGGTAACACGGATCGTACGGATATTACCAATTGTTACACTTACATTGGTTCTTCCTGAACGGATTGCAGGATAGGTTCCACTCAAACGCTGTTCAATCTTACTCTTCGCCGCAGCGATCGATAAGCCCGCAACATTAATCTGACCAACATATTCCACCTTGATCATTCCATCTGGGCTGACAAGAAGTGTATAAGAAGCTTCATTATCACCAGTGATATCCAATAAGATCTCATCATCAGGACCAATGATATAAGAACTTGGCGTCGCCATCCGAAGATTGGGTTCAAAAGTAATGCTATTATTCTTAAACAAGTCCGCGCCAAAAATCTTCAATTTTCCATCATCATGCTGAACGGAATCGGGATTATTATTGCGTTTATTTTGTAAGGAATCTGTCGTATTTACCCCCCCCACTTGACGGCCGGCTGCCCGCCCTGCGGTAGCGGTCGTATTGTTTCGCTGGGATTGATCGGATTGTTGTTTCTTGCGTTTAATTTTCGCCAAACGATCTTTTAGTTTTTGCACTTCAACAGCAGAGATCCCTTGTGCACGGGCAAAACCATCCAATTGGCTTTCATCATAGCCCATTAATGCTGCCTGTTTTACGTATTGCTCGATTTGAGCATCCGTCAAATTATCCACCTTGATGTTGGCCGGATTGGTCTGTGCGTATATTGAGCCCACAAATCCGATCATGCAAAACCATAAAATTACTTTTTTCATTCGATATATTGGCATTTGCCGCAAAATTAGTAAAACTATTTAATTAAATCGTTTAAAATATTTACACCAGAGGTTTTAAACTGGCCGGAAAGAGGTCTCTACCTCCTCGCTAGAATCTTTCGCTATTCAGGTATCTAACGTAAAAGACAGCGCTTTTGCTACGTCTTACTCTTTATTCTATCAGGTATCATTGATTTATTACAACGCTAAGGGCAAGTCAGTGACAACAATCGCTTCATGCGAATGATTCTGTCCATGGAATCCTGAAAGTTTTATTAACTTAGCAAAGTTAAGCATTAAATTAGAATGAAAAGTTCAACTCTTGGTTTTTGGTTGCCAATGGCCCTGATCGCAGGCCTGCTATGGGCATGCAATGGAAATAATAAATCAAAAAAAGAAAGTAACGAAACAATATCGCAAAAAGCGAGTACGATGAGTGCCGCAGATAGTAGCTTGTTACATTTCTGGGATAAGTTCGACATGAAAGACACTGCTCAGGTTAAAAATCCAGACAAAGGAGAGCAGCAACTCGCTGATTTTATCGGTTTATTATCAAAAACACCTGATTCTGCCATGCGGGACAAAGCGGTAGACCTGATGTTAGACAAGGCCAAATCCAATAGGACCAGTTTCGACTACTTCATTAAACTATACGAACGTTATCTCTATAATGGTAATTCACCAATGCGAAATGATATCATCTACGAATCTGTTCTACGTTACATGATCAAAACTGACCTATTATCGGATCTAGAGAAAGAAGCCTATAGACCTACCTATAAATTAGTAATGCGCAATAAGGTAGGGCAGCCCGCAGAGGACTTTAGTTATGAACTGGCCAATGGAACAAAACAAAAACTATCGCAGACAAAAGCTAAATATACCTTCTTGATCTTTTACGACCCGGATTGCTCGCATTGCAAAGAAACCATCCATCAACTCCGCGATACTCCAGAATTGGTGCAACTTTTCACCAAATTAGAGGTACAGGTACTCGCGATTGACCCCTGGGGAGACCGCAGTAAATGGAAAAATTATATGCCTGAAATGTCCGAAAAATGGATCAATGGTTTTGATACCGATAGCAAGATACTGTCGTTCAACTTATACGATCTCAAGGCATCGCCAACAATATATCTCTTGGATGAAAACAAAAAGGTTATATTAAAAGACACTTACCTACAGCCAGTGATCCAATATTTTGTTCAACCCAAGTAATAATATATGACCGAACATTCGGAAGACAATAAGACACGAATTATTTCCAATGACCTCTATTTTACCGAAGTACAACGGATGCTGGATGAAGGTAAGGAGGTCCGTATCCGTATCAAAGGTGGTAGCATGCGTCCGTTTATCGAGGATGGAGACAGCGTTTTATTGCTGGCCTATCGGGGTAGGGTTTTGCAGCTGGGGAGTAATCTATTGGCCAAACACCAAGGGAAGTATGTTTTTCATCGCTATGTCGGAAAGAAAAATGGACAGATCGTCTTAGCTGGAGACGGTAATCTCGTATTACGGGAGTATATAGACACAACGGACATTATTGCTGTCGCTTCGGTCCATTATCCACTGCAATCAGCCGAGGAAATTAATTTAAATCACTGCTGGGCAAGATTGCGTGGCTTGGCATGGTACCGTATCCGTCTGCTCCGGCGGATTGTTGCCAAATTGAAACGTATGGTATAACGATATACAGGTTATGCTGATGGAAAATAATTATTAACTTTGGTTTTATTTATTCTATTGTCCTAATATATCACGTCGACATGTTGCATAAACAAACGAACAGTGCACCTGGAAACGGATATGACCATTAAAAAACAGATAATTTATATATGAAATTGAGATCGGATTTAGTATTGAGAACAATTGGTTCAGATCATTTAATTGTGGATCCTAGCCAGGATATGGTTGACCTATCGACCGTGTACACCCTGAATAGCACTGCGGCATGGCTTTGGGAGCAACTCAAAGGAACAGAATTTGAACTAAATACCATCGTTGGCCTGCTCTGTGACAACTATGAGGTCGATAAGGAGCAGGCGCAATCCGATGCTAAAGTTTTACTTGCGGATTTTGAGAAACAAGGACTATTGGAAAAATAACCTTTCCATTGATCTATCCAAATGAACAACAACAGCCTGAAACAACATGCGCGCTGGGCATGGTCAGTCAGCGATGGTTACCGTGGTAGATTGCTCCTATACTTTGTATTGGAACTGATCTGTATCGGTCTTTCCCTGATCTTTGTATACCTGTCCAAAAAAGCAGTTGATGTAGCGACTTCCCCAGGAGAATTACCCCTTAAGTGGCTGTTGATCGGCATTATTGGAAGCATCACGCTAAATGTGGCAATAAAAGGCTATTCAGGTCGTCTGTTGGAGCGCGTCAAGCTGATGATGACACTGGAATTGCAGCGCCATATGCTCGACGCACAGATGCTATCGGTATGGCGGCTGATCAAAAACTGGCATACAGGTGATATCCAGATCCGGATTCAGACCGATTGTGAAGAAGTGGCCAATACCATCGCCAGTACTGCACTTTCCTTTGTATTGACGATTATTCAACTACTGGCTTCTGTGGGCTTCCTATGGTATATGGATCCGATGCTTGCCCTGATGATCCTGGCCATATCACCTTTATTTGTATTCTCAAAGATTTACTTCCGCAGAATGCGCAAATTGAGCAAGGAGGTAAAAGAGGAGGAAAGTAATTTTTCAAAAGTTCTCCAAGAAAATCTGCGCTTCCGGCTGCTGATCCGTGCCATGGGCATTTTTCCTAAAAGACGTGCGAAATTGACTGAAAGCCAACAACAGCTTTTTATGCTGAAAATGCGTCAGATCAACTTTTCGACCTATACCCAAGGTGCCATGAAAGTCGCCATGAATG
The DNA here is from genome assembly GCF_019969845.1 of Sphingobacterium sp. GVS05A. Taxonomy (GTDB): domain Bacteria; phylum Bacteroidota; class Bacteroidia; order Sphingobacteriales; family Sphingobacteriaceae; genus Sphingobacterium. The sequence continues at coordinate 233,380 of NZ_JAHXYR010000008.1, read as the reverse complement.
CGGGTTATTTAGTCGCCTTTATCTGGGGCGTCTATCGGCTGCAATCCGGGCAGATTACTTTTGGAACAATGACTGCCTTTTTGCAATTGGTCGCTCGAATTCAAACACCAATTCTTGCATTGATTGCTTATATTCCAGGTTTTGTTCGCTTTCGGGTATCTGCAGATCGGCTTTTGGAATTACAAGAAGGCGAGATTGAACCTCTGGTAGAACAGTATCGATTAAATGGGACAAAAGAACTGCGCATCACTGACCTATCCTTTCGCTATGAAGACAAATGGGTGCTGCAGCAGTTAAATCTTTCCCTCAAAGTGGGTGAACCAACAGCAATTATTGGCCCCAGTGGAAAAGGAAAGACGACCTTGATCCGTCTGTTGCTATCGCTGCTAAAAGCTGAAAAAGGCGATATCACATTGGTAGATACAGATGGAGAACGATCATTGGAGGCAAAGCACCGCATCAATTTTGCCTATATTCCGCAGGGTAATTCGCTGTTCAGTGGAACAATACGTGAAAACCTGTTGCTCCATGTCAAAGAAGATAGTCCACTTGATATAGATAAAGCGCTATGGCTGGCCTGTGCAGAATTTGTATTTGAATTTCCAGATGGCGTAGACACTTTAGTGGGAGAATCGGGTATAGGTCTATCGGAGGGACAAGCGCAACGTATCGCTATTGCTCGTGCACTGATGCACGATGGTGATATCTGGCTCTTTGACGAAGTAACCTCTGCATTAGATAGAACGACTTCAGATATGCTAACACAACGCCTGCTCGAATATGGAAAACATAAAATATGTCTTTTTGTAACACACGACTTACATCTCGCAGATAAATGTCAGCACCGCATCTACCTTGATTAAATAAAGTAATAGCTGTGATTAGCAAATACAAATAGCTATGAAAACAATCTGGATAGGCTATAAATATTAAAAGATGAACCGAGCCTTCAAGCTCATGAAGTAATTATTCACATAGGAACTGAATTATGAATATAACGAATTCACCGGAGTTATCTCAAACCCGCTATCGTATAGCGGACTTAATTTTGGAATTTAACCATCCGACTCATATTGCTTTGAATTATATCTTGGATTCCTTTCGGGATTTTCAGATCGATATTGCTGACGGAAAAGCTGATATTACAATTAATATTAGTCTAGAAAAAACTCCGGTAACAGTGGATATGGGATTATTGCGGACAGATGAGTCTATTGCTTGGGGAGATCGCTTTCGCTTTTATGAGAAGGAGGACACATTTATTACAACAATAGTAAATGAGCAGGGCAACGGGACATGGTATCAGTATAGTAACCGCAACTTTGAACAATCGACGATTTATGTTCCTGAGAGTTCAGCCGCTGAACAGAGCGCTGTGATCACTTGGATGTCGATGATGATATTTGGCCAAGCCAGTCTCTTGCACGATACCATTATGATTCATGCTTCCGTGGTCAATCATGAAGGTAACGGAATCGCATTTTTAGGGAAAAGTGGAACTGGAAAAAGTACACATAGTAGGCTGTGGCTTACCCATATTCCCAACACTGTATTGCTCAATGATGATAATCCGGCTGTCCGCATAACAGCGGAGGGCATTTTTATCTATGGAACACCATGGAGCGGCAAGACCCCTTGTTATAAAAATGAACGATTACCACTAAAAGCGTTCGTACGGCTACAGCAGGCTCCGGCCAATACCTTTACCTGGCAACCGGGACTCAAAGGATTTATTGCGGTGCTACCAAGTTGCACGGCAATCCGATGGAATAAAGATCTCTTTGCAGGGATGAATACAATTCTCGAAAAAATTGTAGCTGAAATACCGGTAGGTTATTTACAGTGCTTGCCAGACGCGGCTGCTGCCCAGCTGTGTCATTCATTCATATTTGGCAGTAAATAATTCGTATTAAGATTTCTAATAAACTAAAAGGTCACGGGATAATATGATTATCCTGTGACCTTCATAGCTGTCATAGCTATTCTCATACTTGCTCTCTTCGCAAGTAGCGGCAGTAAACCTATTTGCTCTTTGTCTTGATCATACCACGCTCCGGCCTTGTATGCATTTTGCCCTGATCCACTGTTTGGATCGTACGTGCCGAGATACTGCGCATAGCCGCCCGTGATTTGCTTGTGGGAGCTGCATCAGCTAAAGCTGTTGCCAGCATTTTCTCCTGAGGATCTCCGACATCGGCTGACACATCGTCACCGACACCACTCTTATCAGGAACAAGTCCGTCCCAATAATCACGCAGACCGGATTCAGTTCCCTTGTTATATTTCTCGCCGAGATTTCCGCGTGAATTCTTTAGAATAAATGAAGCCGGCCAATAAGATACTTTGTCCCGGACTTTCTGCTCAAAAAAACCAACAGGCTTACCATAGGTTCTTGATTCGGTGGCTATAATCTGGACCGGAAGATGCGGCGTAAGCACATTGATCAGCATCTCAGCCGCTGAAGCAGTCTCTTCGCTCACCAAGAAATAAACTTTATTAAGATTTAACGTACTTAGTCCGTCAAAGTAGGTATCAGACATATGCAGTTGATCTCTTAAGTTCTTTGCCGCATCCGACTGCATGTACTTATTCATTTCATAGGTCAGCATCAGTTTACCTTTGGTCTTGGCGCCGCCGATCTTATCCGCAATATAGATAGCCGCATCTACATAGCCTCCGCCATTGTACCGCAGATCAACAATCAGGCTTTTGATCTGTTTGGTCTCATATTGGGCAAAGGTTGCATTGATATTTTTCTGATTCTGATTGTTATTCTCAATCTCTTCAAATGAAGATAAGGCCAAATACCCGATGTTGTTACCGCTATAGGTATATATCGTATCCTTGTAGATCGGATTGATCACATACGAATTGTTATAGCTCATCGCTTTTTCGAAGATCTTATTATCAGCACGCTTCACCTGCAATGTAAGAGCTGCTGCATCCAATGCCGTATTGATATTATTCCGCAAACGGCTGTAGGCTGCAGGATCTTTCACTTGACAGGTACCACCCGGGTCAGGACAGCTGACTTCGATCGAATAATTTTCCTTGTCATTATTGACAGATGTAATGATATCTGCACGTTTAAATCCAGCGACTTGTGCCGGAGACCCGCCTTCGACAAAGGAAATATAGGGCCGCGCAGTCTTACTATCTAGCGAAAACCATTGTACTGAGATGCCATAGCCTTCATTGTTATCCATCTTTGTACTGGCCTGCTCGGCGATATTGTAGCCGTTGATACCTTCCATAAAGGAAAAGCGGTCAAAAACACCTGCATATCCTGCGGCAACATGGACTGGTGTCAGCCTTTTGAGTGCATCAAGCACGTTACTCGCCGAACCATATTGATCGGTATACTGAGCCGGATTGTTTAAATAATCCGGGATGGATCCATCCGCCCATACGGAATAGAGCTTATAATATTTATAAATATCGTCTTTAATAAGCTGACCATCGGTACGGTCAGTTGGTTCCGGCTCCGGTTCGGGCTTTGGATTATCCTTTTTACAGGAAAGAACAGTAAGTCCGATCAGCGCTATCGCTGCCCAACGCCCTACTTGCTTTAGAGGCACTATGTTCATATGTTGAAGCAATTTGTAAAACAAACATAGATAAATTGCTTTTTATATGCAATTTAATTACGCTTGATATCAAAGAATTGTAGTTTTTCGGCGGCCTCTTAAGCTCAAAAAAACAGGATCACATCAAAACCACAGTCTTTAATAAAAATAACCATTGCCTGGTAGACTTACACCCCATAATCTAAATACTAACTACTAAGATCTAAATACTAATATCTATATTTCTCTTTCCACTTGTCCCGAAGGCTCTGGCGGATCTTCTCCTCCTGAGGATTTTGCCCCGGTTCGTATAATTTTACACCACTAACCTCTTTGGGCAGAAATTCCTGTAGCACAAAATTTCCAGGATAAGCGTGTGCATATTTATATTCGGCTCCATAATTAAGCTCCTTCATCAGTTTAGTCGGTGCATTACGGATATGTAAGGGAACCGACAGATCACCGGTTTGTTTCACGAGCGCCTGTGCCTTATTAATGGCCTCATAGGATGCATTGCTCTTGACCGAAGTCGCAAGATAAATGACGGTTTGCGAAAGAATAATACGTGATTCGGGCCATCCGATGACGTTCACTGCCTGGAAACAGTTATTAGCCAACAGGAGCGCATTGGGATTGGCATTACCAATATCTTCTGAAGCTAAAATCAATAACCTGCGGGCGATAAATGAAGGATCTTCTCCCCCTTCGATCATCCGGGCAAGCCAGTATACCGCAGCATTTGGATCGGATCCTCGTATAGATTTAATAAATGCCGAAATAATATCATAATGTTGTTCCCCCGCTTTGTCATAGATCGCCATATTCTGTTGCACCTGCTTCAGCACAAAAGCATTGCTAATGGGTTCCTTATGGAGAACTGCAGCATTGACAACAAGTTCAAGTACATTCAACAGCTTGCGTGCATCACCACCAGACAAGCGTAACAGCGCCTCATACTCTTCAACAGTAATCGCTTGTTTTTGGAGATATTCATCCTCATGAAGTGCCTTTTGAACCAGACCGATAAGATCTGCCTCTGACAGGTGCTCCAGCACATAGACCTGACAACGGGATAACAAGGCTGATATAACCTCGAATGAAGGGTTTTCAGTTGTCGCGCCAATCAGTGTAACCAAACCGCGCTCAACAGCCCCCAGTAGCGAATCCTGTTGGGATTTGGAAAAACGATGTATTTCATCAATAAACAGAATTGGCTGATCCTGATTGAAATTCATCAGTCGCTCGGCTTTATCAATGACCTCCCGGATATCTTTTACGCCAGCCTGAATTGCACTCAGGGCAAAGAAAGGTCTATCCAGCTCCTTGGCAATCAACAGCGCTAAACTTGTCTTTCCAACACCTGGAGGCCCCCATAATATCATTGAGGGGATATTCTTTTGTTGGATCGCATGATAAAGTACTGCATCGGGACCAACAATATGCTGCTGCCCCACATAATCTTTCAATTGATGTGGTCGTAATCGTTCTGCAAGAGGGATACGTGTTGCCATAGTACAAATTTAAAAATTAAACCCTACAATAACTAAATATTTTAGTTTAGCCAAATAAAGGACTCCCAAGCAGTGAACGTATAACTAAAAAAGAAAATAACCGGTAAGCCACAGGTTTGTGCCACCAAGGTCTCAATACTCAATACTAACTACTTCATACTCAAAAAACACTTTAACATTTTTTCACACAATTTTTCTTCATATTTGCTCTATTATTAAAGTTCTTTATGGCGGAGCAGAGATCGATAAATTGATTTCACTATACAATTTATCTGAGTTTGCTCTATTATTAAAGTTCTTTATGGAAGAGCAGAGATCGATAAATTGCTTTTGGTATACAATTTATCTAAGTTTGTATGAGACGTTAATTGACGCGTAATAATGAATGAGTATGACGAAATACTGGACCTTACTTTTGACTGCCCTAACCACGACCCTTGGAATGAGCGGAAAGGTTATGGCACAGAATACCCCAAAAGACTATACTGGGGCAATAAAAAAATATGATGCTTCCTTTAGCGGCGTAGGTCCAGAGGTGTATTTCCTACCTCCCCCAAAGACTGAAAACGAAATTATTGAAGACAATTATACGAGCAAAAAAAGCTTTAGTAAGGAAATCGCCAGGCAACTGCTATTCCAACGTTTGTTACTGCAATTGAAAAGCACCAATAATATGGGGCATTTTCAATATTTGATGAATCCCGTTCCTGCTAATACCACAGCATGGAATAATACCATCGAAAATCAGAAAAAAGTAGAGAACTGGATTGCAGGCTATGCCTTAGCCAATGAAGCTGCCCTATTTTCAATTAAGAATAATGATAGTAGTGCTGCTTCAAAATTTCTATATGATGCATTATCATTAGCAAATCGTACCGACAACAAGGATGATATTGCAACAATTAACTTGAATTTGAGCAATTTTCAATTGTATCATGGCGATTTCGACAAAGCCGAAGAAAGCGCCCAAAAATATCATACCTATGCCACGGTAAGTAAAAGCTATCTCGAGCAGGCCAATGCATGGTTATTAATTGCCATGGCCCGTGCAGGGCAAAAGAACTTTAAGGCCGCAGAAAATAACATTATCCGAAGCGCTATCCCTTTATTTAATAAAGCAAAGGCTTATGAAGGTAAAATATTCGCATGGGAGATGCTGGCGGAAATCTATTTTAAACAAAACAAATACACCGAGGCACAATGGTTTTTATTGCAGGCACGTGATCTGGCCAATGCAAAAAATCTAAGTGGTGAGCTTGCAGAGATCGAATATCTGCTTGCCGCTTCCAAGCAAAAGGATGGGAATTACAAGGTGTCCATTAAAGAATTTATTCAAGCTGCTGAATTGGCCTCCAACGAGAATAACAAACAGTTGTCCTTGGCGATATTAGACAAATTAGGCGAAGTATACCTTGTATTGAAGGACTATCCTTCGGCCGACCAGACCTACAAGGCCTATACACAACTGAAAAACGAATTGTACAATTAATTGATCTTCGTACGATAATAACAACCGAAGAATCGAAAGTAAGAAATAAATCGTATTTTAAGCTTTTTGTAAATATTAAAGGATAAATCAAATAAATTTTTAGAATCTATGATAATGTGCTATGAATTTCACTAAATTTAGCACGCTTATCAATAAGAGCTGAATATTTTTTTTATAAAATGATTATTAAAACTGTCGAAAATATGTTTAGGAAACTCATATTTGCACTTTTTGTGGTATCTATTGTCTCCTGTGGATCAAAACCACGGGTGGCGCTTCCAGATGACGGTGGGCTCAAGCCGAGCACCCAGCATCAGATCATCGCGAAAGAAGTGATTGGATTACTGGAAAATGCGAGCTACAAGAAGGTCAAAATGAATGACTCGATATCTGGAATTATCTATGATAATCTGATCAAAGGTTTGGACCAAAGCAAAAATTATTTACTCCAGTCGGATATCGATGAATTTCAAGCTTACAAGAGTAATCTTGCCCAAGATATAAAAGATGGCGACCTATCGCCGGCTTTCCAAATCTTCAATGTCTATAAAAAGAGATATTTGGAAAGAATGCAATATGCACTTTCTGAAATCGACAAAAAGCAAGATTTTACCAAAGATGAATATTATCAGCCTAACCGTGAAAAATTAGGTTGGTTCAAAACGGATGCCGAAGCCAACGACCAATGGCGTAAACGTGTGAAGTACGATTTGTTGAACCTGGAAACCGCTAGTGGTAAATCTACTGACAGTGCAAAGACTAAACAGGTAGAAACATTGAAAAAACGTTATGTGAATTTAATTTCCCAAACAAAGAAATATAATTCAAATGACGCCTTTCAGATCATTATGCAGGCGCTTACAGATGCTGTAGATCCACATACTTCTTATTTCAACCCTTCTTATGCACAAGCCTTTAATGAAGGGATGGCCAATACATTTGAAGGTATTGGAGCAAGACTGACCATAGACAATGAGGCCGTAAGCATCAATGAGATCATTCCGGGGGGACCTATCTTTAAAGACAAGACCATCCAAGTGAATGACAAGATCATTGCTGTGGCGCAAGGTAAAGATGGTGAATTTGAAGATATCATCGGCTGGAGATTAGACGCCGCAGTAGCCAAAATAAAAGGTCCGAAGGGAACGATCGTACGACTTAAGATTATCCCTGCAGGACAACCGATGAACTCGCATCCGCGCATTGTTTCCTTAGTACGAGAAAAAATCGTTGTCGAAGAAGAGTCTGCCAAGAAAGAGATCATGAACATCAAAGGGGCTGATGGAAAAATGTATAAAGTCGGGGTGATCAATATCCCTAAATTTTATATGGATTTTGAAGCCTACAGAAGACGCGATCCGAACTATAAAAGTACAACAAGAGATGTGAGACTGATCTTAGATACGCTAAAACAAGCCAAAGTGGATGCTGTAATTATCGACCTGCGTTTCAATGGCGGTGGCTCACTACCTGAAGCAATTGATCTTACGGGATTGTTTATTGATAAGGGCCCTGTTGTACAAGTAAGGGATACTAAAAATAATATTGATGTCGAAGAAGATAAGAATGCAGGTGTAGCATGGGACGGCCCATTAGGTGTAATGATCAACCGTTTCTCTGCCTCAGCCTCAGAAATTTTCGCTGGTGCAATTCAAGATTATGGTAGAGGAGTAATCCTTGGCTCACAAAGTTACGGTAAAGGAACTGTTCAATCGGCTATCGACATGTCGCGTGTGATTAGCCCTACAAGTCGCCTATTATTAAAAGCATCAGGAGAGAAAGATCCGGATACACCGGAAGGTGCGCCACAATATGGACAGATCAACATCACGTTGGGTAAATTTTATCGTGTCAATGGTAGCAGTACGCAACACAAAGGAGTAACTCCCGACATTACATTCCCATCCCAATTCTCTGCAGAGAAATTTGGTGAAAGCTCAGAAAAATCTGCTCTTCCTTGGGATCAAATTCAATCCAGTAACTTCAAAAAAGTAGCAGATATGAGTGGAGTGGATAAAAAGTTGGAGACGCTACATGAGACCCGGATTAAAAATTCACTGGAATACAAATATTTGAAAGAAGACATTGAAGAGGCTCAAAAAGATGAAGATGTCAAAATTTCATTGGAATTAAATAAATTCAAAAAAGAAAAAGATGACAATCTTAAGAAAAATAAGGACCGCATCAATGCTTTATTGAAATTACAGGGTAAACCGGCATGGGAAGAAGGCAAACCTCAACCGAAGATGGACCTTGACTTTGTAAAAGATGAGAGTGCGAAAGTAATGACTGATTACATCATTAATTTTGCGAACAAAAAATAAAGACGGATAAAATTCCACGAAAAAAAGGCAATCGTAACAACGGTTGCCTTTTTTTATGATGCTCATCACAACCTCAAACCTTTAACATCAAATTCATATTTTCTTTGTAACTTATCATAACATTAATTGTTCTACATATAAAGGCTTAAAAAATAGAACTGACAATTGCTTCACAAGCTCAGAATCTATAAAATGAGAGTCTGGATAATGATGGATTTTACCCTTAAAACGATATCACAATGAAACGTATCCTACTTCTAACCGACTTTTCAGAAAATGCACTTTTAGCCGCAAAACAAGTAGCCTTATGTGCAGAGGCTTGGAAAACTGAAAAAGTTATTGTTTACCATACTTATAACAGTGTAACAATTGTAAACAATGAACCCATTGTTGTGGTTAATGACGAAGTAAAAGAGGCTAAAGAGAAAGAGTTAAATGCCTGGTTGGAGCTGATCGGACCACTCTTTCCACCACAAGTGACACTGTCCCACAAGATGGAAGATGTCGATCTTCCGATAGGTGTAAATGACCTATGTAAATCCGGAGATATTGATCTTGTCGCACTAGGGATCACAGGACAGACTGGTTTCGCGAAGATCCTGGTGGGAAGCAATGCCATTACCCTAATGGACATCTGCAATAAACCGATGTTGATTGTCTCCCATAAGGTAAATCCGGCTGTTCCAAAAAATGTATTGGCAACCACTGACCTTAAAGAAGTTGACAGAAAACTGAGTTTGTTTAATCTGGATCAAGTCCTCGACACATTTTCAGCGCAGTTATATGTTTTGAATGTTGCGAAGAAAGAAGGCTCCGCCGCAGATTTGGCGCAAGAATTAAAACATTTGCATGAACGGCTGGATAAGTATAAACCAATCTATGATTACATCAGTCATGAGGATATTACATTGGGAATAGCAGAATATGCGAAAGAGAAACATATAGACCTCATCCTATCCTTTCACAAGAAACAAGGTCTATTGGCGAGCTTATTTAAAACAAGTATATCCAAAAAAATTGCTTGGAATGGCGCGGCAAACTTATTAGTCATTCCGATGGATAAATCATAAATAGCATAAAGGGCTAGGGCAAAAGTATCTCTCCAAATATTCAATATTCAGGATATACTTTTGCCTTTTAGGGTTGCTGCCATTTTACATAGATTTCTATGTATCCGCAATCTACTTCTTGTCTACAGAATGTTTGCCCGGACCAATAAAGACGAGTCCCAGAAATACAAAGAACAATTCAATGGCATGAGATGCGCCAGAGACACCATCGCCTTTTGAAAGATGCATCAATCCGGCAACCACCATGGTAAAAGCAAGTAACAAGGCTGAAGGTCTAAAGAAAAGACCCAATAGTAAGAAAAGACCACCAATAGTTTCCGTTGCCGCCGCCATAAAGCCCCAAAATGTCGGAATAAAATTGATACCGATATTGCCCATAGCCTTTCCAACCCCCGTCCAGAGCTCAGGACCTCCTTGCAGCTTTGGCAAACCATGCATAATCATCATGACACCTAATCCGATACGAAGGATCAATAAACCTGTATCCCTATATTTTCCCAATGAATTCCAAATTGCCATAAATAGAAAATTATAATGTATTAAAATGTTAATTACTGATTGATATTTCTAAAATAATCAATTTTTGTTGATTATTGTCTATTTTCAGCGGCATCAATGAGCCCACTCCGTTCGGTTATTGATTTGTGTTTATTTCTCAAAGGTATCAATAAACTCATTTCATTCGCTAATTAGTGTCTCATTTATCCTACTTGGTATCGGTGACCTTTCCCCCTTCATGCGACATACTTTATCCACCTTTAACGAGAACAAAATAAGGTCAAAATGTGTTACCTTTCCTTGATATAGATTAAGAAATTCAACAAAACATGCCTATTTGAGTGAAAGAAACAAGGACGAAATGAGGGAATACACTTAAAGAAAAATAGGGAAGCTGACAGAAAAATATTGTATTTATGATTCTAAATACGTAATTTAAGTCTCATAGACCCGATTATAAAATTATTATGAAGAATCTTCTCTTGTTAACAGATTTCTCGGACAATGCCTATGCTGCAGCTCAATATGCCGCAAAATTAGCTCCACTTTGGGGCATAGAAAGGGTTGTGTTGTACCATACTTATGAGGTGATACCAACGGTTGGAACAGAGCCTGTTGTCATCAGCAATCTGGATATACTAGAAGAAAAACAAAAAGACCTCAACGTGTGGCAGGAAGATCTCATGCAACTCTTTCCACAGGGAATAGCATGGAAAGTAATACTGGAGGAGTATGAATTGAGCTATGGTGTCAACCGCACTTGTGCTGAGGAAGATATCGATATTGTTGTCGTCGGAACTGCTGGAAAAAGTGGTTTTAAAAAGCTTCTCTTGGGTAGCAACACACTAAAATTAATTGAGAATTGCCACACGCCGTTATTGGTTGTACCTGCCAAAGCCGAATTCAGAATCCCTAAAAAGATGCTGATCGCAACCAATCTCAAAGAAGTGAAGCTTAAGTTAGACCGGCTGCTGATCAATGCAGCTGAAGTACTCCGAAAGAGTGAGGTCTATGTGGTTCACGTCACCAAGGAAGATCCCGCCAGTAAAGTTGTCAGCACAGAGATTAACATTATGAACGATCTGCTGGCCCCCTACCATCCCATATACAGCTATATCTTACACTCGGATATTGCCGTTGGCATCAATCAATATATTAATGAAAACCATATTGATATGATGGTTACATTCCATCGCGACAAAGGCTTACTTAGCCGGATTTTCAACACCAGTATTGCACAAAAAATGGCTTGGAAAAGTCAGGCAGCCATGATGGTTATTCCTGTACATTCAGGATAATATAAAAATATCGACAATTAAAACGTATCGTCCCGGACACAACTATTTAATTGTCGACATAGTAAATCGCTATAAATAGATGAGTTCCGTTTTATCGGCACTCGTTACCAATTTCACTTTCCGGCCTAATACCAATGCATGGTTATCATCTATATGTCCTGCTGGATAACCAAAGGCGACAGGAAAATCATATTCTTTGACTTTATCCCAGATAATCTCCTCTACAGTCTGTCCAAAAGTAGGATCATTGTCTTTCATGGATGAAAAACTGCCCACAATAAGACCTTTCAATTTTTTGAATTTGCCAGCACGTTTCAGCGCCCACAGCATCCGATCCACGGAATAATAAGCCTCACCCACATCTTCGATGAAAAGAATCTTATTTGCATACTTGACATCTGAGTCTGACGCCAAAACAGACAATAAAATAGCCAAATTTCCGCCAATTAGCTTGCCTTCAGCCTCACCGGAGCGGTTTGGGAATACAGATTGTTCATAGCTAAAGTCTGTGGAAGCACCAAACAACGCATTTTTTAATGTCTCCAAGGAAGCTTTGGTTCCTGATTCAAAAGATTTGGGCATCTGCCCATGTATCGTCGCAATTTTATAATTACGTTGGATATGGCTATGCAATACCGTGATATCGCTAAAGCCGACCAACCACTTGGGATGCTCCTCAAACTTAGAAAAATCGATCTCGTCGACAATCCGAACACAGCCATAGCCCCCTCGGGCAGCAAATACGGCTTTAATGGATGGATCATCCAGGGCCCATTGGAGGTCTGCAGCACGTAAGTGGTCATCGCCAGCAAATTGATGATAAGATGTCCCTACTGTCTCCCCTACCAGGACTTCAAGCCCCCAGCTCTTCAATGTTTCTATCCCCATATCAATATTCCCACGGATAAAGCTTGCAGGGCAAACGATGGCGACTTTGTCGCCCTCTTTAAGAAAATCAGGTATTTTAGACATATTTATTATGTTTCATATATAATTTGATTCTTTATGGCCATGAAGCGATCATTAGCCAACTCATTTTATTTTAACCCAAAGTAATTTGTTCTAACTCATGATGGTTTCCTCCAATAAAAATTTTCAATGGATGAGGAGACAACAAATTTATCTTAGTATTATACCGCAAATTGAATTATCTTTGTGAAAGAAACAAGTAAAAACTTTAATATACTTTCAAGCATTGAGTATTCTAGATAAAAAACGTTATACAATTACTTCGGCATTACCCTACGCCAACGGTCCTTTACATATCGGACACCTTGCCGGAGCTTATATTCCAGGTGATATCTTTGTTCGCTATTTGCGTTTAAATCAAAAAGATGTGGTCTATGTCTGTGGTTCGGATGAACATGGTGCAGCCATTACCATCCGTGCAAAAAAAGAGGGAATTACGCCTCAGCAGATCATTGATAAATACAACAAACAAATCAAAGAAAGCTTTGAGGAGTTTGGCATTTCTTTCGATATCTACCATCGTACTTCCGAACCGATTCACCACCAATTGTCTCAAGATTTTTTTCTGAACTTATACAATAAAGGTGAATTTGTCGAGAAATTTTCGGAGCAATACTACGATGAGGAGTACCATCAGTTTTTGGCTGACCGTTATATTACCGGGACCTGTCCAAACTGTAAATCCGAAGGTGCCTATGGTGACCAATGCGAAAAATGTGGTACATCACTAAGTCCAACAGATCTGATCAACCCAATTTCCACATTAAGTGGGAAAACTCCTGTATTAAAAGAAACGAAGCATTGGTATTTACCATTGGATAAATATCAGCCTTGGTTGGAAAAATGGTTAATCGAGGGTAAGAAAAACATTCTTAAATCCAACGTTTTTGGCCAATGTCAGTCTTGGCTCAAGTCAGGATTGCAACCACGTTCTATGACCCGAGATCTGGATTGGGGGGTAGATGTTCCCTTGGAAGAAGCAGAGGGAAAGAAACTTTATGTATGGTTGGATGCACCAATCGGTTATATTTCTGCAACAAAGCAGTGGGCAATCGACCACGGAAAAAATTGGGAAGACTATTGGAAAACCCATGACAATCCAGCGGACGATTCAACATTGATCCATTTTATCGGAAAAGATAATATTGTATTCCATTGCATCATATTCCCGGCGATCCTTCATGCTCATGGAGACTATATCCTGCCAGAAAATATACCTGCAAATGAATTCCTTAATTTGGAAGGCGATAAGTTATCGACATCCAGAAACCATGCTGTTTGGTTACATGAATATCTACAGGAATTCCCAGACAAACAGGATGAATTACGTTATGTATTAACCTCTATTTTACCTGAGACCTCGGATGCTGAATTTACCTGGAAGGATTTCCAAGCGCGAATCAACAACGAGCTAGTAGCGATCTTTGGTAACTTTGTCAACCGTGTGATGGTACTTTCCCATAAATATTTCGATGGCAAAGTATTAAATGGATCTCCATTAACAGCAGTGGATCAAGCGGTATTGGATGAGTTAAAATCCTATCCGGCGTCTATCAAATCATCACTGGAGCAATTCCGTTTCCGTGAAGCGCTGGCGGAGTTTATGAATGTGGCACGCCTTGGAAACAAATATTTGGCTGATGAAGAACCTTGGAAAGTAATAAAAACGGACGAGGAACGCGTAAAAACGATCCTAAATGTAGCGTCTCAGATTGTTGCTAACCTTGCCGTGCTGGCACAACCATTTTTACCAAAAACAGCAATCAAATTATTTGAAATGCTCAATTTCCCACAAGGAAATTGGAACGATGCAGGTAGCGAAGGCCTAATTCAGGATGGTCATCAACTGGGTGAAGTCCAATTGTTGTTTGATAAGATAACCGACGAACAAGTGGAGTTTCAATTAAACAAACTTGCGGAAGCGAAACTAAAAAATCGCGCGGACAATGCGAAGGTCGCCCCAGCTAAAGAAAATATTAGTTTTGACGATTTTGTCAAAATGGATATCCGTGTAGGGACAATTTTAGAAGCTGAAAAAGTTGCGAAAACAAAGAAATTACTAAAATTAACAATAGACACAGGTATTGACAAACGCACTGTTGTATCTGGTATCGCGGAGTTTTTTAGTCCGGAAGAGATTGTCGGACGCCAGGTCTCAATTTTGGTAAATCTAGAACCTCGTGAAATCAAAGGCATTACCTCACAGGGTATGATCCTGATGGCCGAAGATGCTGATGGTAGATTGGATTTCGTCAAACCGGATACAGCGATCAAAGTTGGTAGTACAGTACGTTAGTTAAACGTTAGATATAGCATAAACAAAGAATGCCTGTCGTAAAAGACAGGCATTCTTTGTTTTCAAAAGCCATCTAGTATTTCTATTCCCTTTTAATGATTGGCTTTAGCTACTGATACCAAGCCAAGAGCGATTAGAATAAGACATTCTGTAATCTCTTCTTAAAATCTTTCTCATCCATCCAATCATAGACAGTACCTTTTAACTTTTTTATAACCTCCGTTTTCGATTCGGCAACAACTTTCTTCTTTTTGGTAAGTACATTGGACACTGGAGTATTGGTGATCTCGACCTTCGTTGCAAACATATTGATATTCATACTGGGGATAGATATCCCTAAGATCAAGCCTGGAAGCCCATGGATTAATTCTGGCCCCCCTGGTATTGGAATCTGTCCCGCAAAAAATGCGACAACATAGATTGAATCTTGTATGATTCCATTTGCTCGCCGACAATCATAGCCGGCGATATTCCGATACTCATCAGTGTACTTCCATTTCACTGTTGGCAGAGAATCTTTCATCAACAGTTGCTCATCGCCAAAAGGCAATAATTTGATGAATTCTTGGTTCTTGAAATTCAAATAAGTTTTTGAATCAGTCAATGCCGGATTATACCAGGAAACATTTCGATAGTTAGCGGGGTAATCTTCCTGTACGGTTTCAAACAAAGTCTCGGTATCATAAAACTTCAATGTATGATGTGTGATCACTTCAACAGGTCCATTTTTGACCGCATTCTCTACCCCCAGTTTATCCCAGGTATCCAGATCTGGCTTACTTAAATAAGTTCGTTTCAAGTAGTTCTGCACATGAAATTTCCGTTCGAAAGTCACAGTACCACTGTTCGGAAAGAATGCATGCTGTGCCTGTATAGTAGTGACGGACAAGCATAAAAGCCACATCATTAATATTATTTGCTTCCTCATTTGGCATCTCCTTTCATTGTTGTAAAATTGTAGATCACTTTTAACATCCCATAACGACGCAATACATTGTTGCTCGTCTGGATAAATGCAGTACCATCTTGATAGCGACGCACTCCAATATTTTTATTTAATATATCGTTGACAAATAATTGCGCTTCCAAAGATTTGTCCTTTAAGAACTTTTTAGAGATATAGCCATTCATGTTCATCATGTTAATGGATTGCAAGGTCTTTGTTGCAGCCTGATAATTCTGTTGCATGGATAGCGAAATTTTAAAGTCTTTGGGTAAGTAATAGGTGACTTGTGAATAAGAATTGAATTTAAATGTTGTCTGGTTCAATTCGGGCTGTAAATAGGAATCCATTTTTTCTAGGCCTGGACTCAAGGTAACATAAAAGTCCATTTTATTTGCTTTATAACGGTTAAAACCTATATTAGGACCTACGCTCCAAGTTTTGTTACGGTTTAGCTGTGGTTCTTGATTCAATAAAGAAAGATAGCTATACTGGCTATTATAGTTAAGGTCCATACCAAGGTTCATCTTTAATCCCCATTTCTTTTGTATCGGAAAACTATAGCTTCCACCTCCATACACAGACCAATTATCCTTATCAATATTGACATAGGAGATTTGTCGGGTACCCTCTTCCAAGTTATAGCGCACACTACTATTAATATTACGTTTTCTCTGATAAGCGCCAACATAGAAATACATATTTTGATCTTTTAGCTGCTTATAAGAGTTATAATTGACAGAATAGGAATTATTGAAACCAGCTTTCAGATCCGGATTGTCCAAGTATTCTACGAGCGGCTGGGCATTTTGTTTGAGTGGTTCGATCTGTGTCAATGAAGGTTGGGCAGTCTGTCCACTGTAACGGAAACCGATGTTTCTACTTTTAGAAATTTTGTAATTTACCGAAAGTGAAGGCCTTAAAGAAGTCTGATCACGTTGCAATACGGTGTTTAAATTATTATAAGTCCTTTTCACAGCCTCAAATTCTGTTTGGTTACTCAGATTGACTGTCAAGTCATTTGTTTTATAGTTCAGCGAGGTATTGATACTATTTTTTAAACTGGAAAAATTAAAATCATTCAATACACTTTCATCCAGCACGGTATATTTTTGTGTGATAGGATCTCTATTGAAGGATTGATTGAGTGTCTCTGATCTATTGCTTGAAAAGGAATACCCTATTGATCCTGTAATCTTTTTCGAAAGGGGTTCTGTATAGGTTACCGAACCGCCATACGTATTATTTCTGAATTCATCTTTTTTAAATTGATCGATTGTGTCGGTACGCCGGCTATTTTCAAAATAGTTTTCCGAAAAATACTGTGTCTTCGAAAGGTTCCGATCCGTATTTGCGTTGACATTAAATGTGATGGAGCGACGTTCTTTTTTAAACCGTCGGGTCAAGATAGCATTCACATTGAATTTATCCTGATCACTATTCAGATCCGTACGCGATATGGTATTTGTAATCGGCTGTCCACTCAATGTTTTCTGATAAGCTTCCGCCTCAGAGATATTATCCCTATTGGATTTATTAAAGCCCATATTCACGGTCAAATCAGCTAACGAGTCCAACTTATAATCGTACCTCAAGTTAGCAACATTTGCTCTGTTTTCATTTTCCGTTCTGGTCGTATTACTGTCTATTTGTGCCCGTTCTGGTAAGTTATTCTGCGCATTATAGGTACTTGTATTATCAACATTGATCTGACTACGTTTGTAATTGACGTTAATTTTGTGCTTATCATTTTTAGATTTATCGGAATAACTTACCCCCATATTCAACGCTTTAGGCACCCCTCCACCCCTGTATTGGCCATCCCATCCACCATCAGTTTCGTCTCCACTGGAAGAGATCATGATACCTCCACCATCCATCATCTGCACATTGCCACTTCCACCCACACCATATTTTTGACTATCCTCAAAGCCCAAACCTACCATGCCATCATTGGCCAAAATACCATAAGTGGCAATCTTCTGCGCTCCCTTAAACTTATTGAGCATGACTTTCCCGCCATAATACTTATCTGTTCCTGCACCAGCGATTGCCTGACCAAACATCCCTTTCTTTTTATCCTCCTTGAGTTTTATATCAATAGTTTGTGTACGCTCTCCGTCATCCACACCCGTACGAACAGCCAGATCGGACTTCTTTTCGTATACCTGTACCTTGCTCACCATATCTGACCGAATATTTTTGGTGATCAGGGTCGGGTCATCCCCAAAAAACTCCTCCCCATCAAGCAGTACCTTTTTTACCTCTTTTCCCTGCGCTGTAATCTTCCCGCTCCCATCGATCGTAATACCGGGAAGCACTTTGAGCAAGTCCTCAACCTTAGCGTCTTTCTCAACCTTAAAACTACCGGCATCATACTCTATCGTATCTCCTTTAATAACGACTGGAATTCGTCCATTGACCTGTACCTCCTCCAAAAGTAATGCTGCCTTTGACAGCGATATCATACCAAGATCAAGACCTTGTGCTGTAATATGGATATCTTTCACGAGATCTGCATATTGCGGATAGGACACGACCATTTTATAAATACCTGTATCCAGATTGGCAATTTGGAAAGTCCCATTTTCTTTTGTTCGATCGAACTTAATTAAAATAGAATCTTTAGGGTTAAGTAAAGCAACTGACGCTTGATGGAGTTTGGCTTTGTCTTTGGTATCAACAACTACACCTGTAAGCCTCTGTTGGGCATAGGAAATAGAGCTTATGGCTGAAAGTACAAGAAACAAAACTAAGGTATAGGTTAGTCTCATAAATTTCCGTTTATATATTGTCGCAATAAAGATATCAATGTTGCTACGGAAAATTCGTAAAATAATGTTAAATAATTAAGAAATTAAAAAAAATACAAAAACCAACAACAACAGATTGTAAAACAACCAATTAAACATAAATACCTAATAAAACGGAATAGAACACGATGTTACGCCAGCTTTCTTTTCCCAATAAGACACAACTGATAACATCAGAAGAAATATAGTTTCACCCTTTTCTACCTGACATATTGAAAATAGTTTCGCTATCGAAAAACTGGTAGAGATAAATTGCGGATAGCTATTTCAAATACGATTCCCTAGTCCAGCTCATAGTATAAGGCTGCCTGTGTAGCATATTATCTTGCTAGGGACCTCTTTAGAAATACCTTCAGTATAAAAAACAGCAGTAAGCTTGCGCCACTGCTGTCTATACTATTCATTGCAAACAAGCTTTTTTGTCTAGTCTGCAGACGGCATCGAACAAGTCAATTATTCGACGTTTAGATTCAATTCTTTTTCTTTATTGATTAGATGTGCAATGCTGGTGTCATTCAAAATTTGCAACATCGCATTCCGCACTTCCACAAATGTATCACGGATGCCACAAGCATGCTCTTCGGTACACTCTTCACAGGAACGATAGAAATTTAGACTGACACAAGGGAGCAAAGCAATCGGTCCATCGATCAGACGCATTACCTGAGATAAAAATACATCTTCTGGAGCTTTATTAAGACTATAACCACCACCTGCACCTTTTTTACTATAGAGAATCCCTGCGTTGCGCATTTCAAGGAGAATCTGTTCCAAGAATTTTTTTGGAATATTTTCTTCCTGTGCAATCTTAACGATCTGCATAGGTTCATTTCCGTAGTTACGACCGAGCACCATAAGTGCCTTAATTGCATATTTTGTCTTTTTGGAAAGCATAATTTGTTAACCCCCTGTTGAATTGCAAATTTACGTTTTTTATTCAATAGAATAAAACCTATAAAACTAGCCTGTAAAAGAAAAGCCCTTAGCACAATTACCCATTGGATATCCTTATGCTAAGGGCGAATATTATTTGATCATCTAATTGCTATTGGCCCAATACTGCTGTAATGGGTTTACCGATACTTCCATTGGGTTCGGTAATATGCAATAGTGATGAAATTGTAGGCGCAATATCGACAATATGGACCTCGGTATTGGACACACCAGGCTTAATGCCCCAGCCCATAAATACCAATGGAATATGGGAATCGTATCCCGACCAAGTACCATGTGTCGTACCCGTAGATCGTGGCGTACCATCATACCATTGTGGTTCACAAACAATTTGGATAACACCACTTCGTTTGTAGTTATACCCATTGATCATTTTTTCACGCACAGGCTCCGGAATCATTAGGCCTTCGCTCTTTTCCATATCTGCAACATATGCAACACCTTCGGTGTGGCGCAATTCGCGAATAATTGTCTCTTTAATTTTATCCCGATCCAATTGAAGCGAATCAATGATTTGATTATTCAAATGAACCTGATAATTCATCATACTCTTGACGATTTTTTCCTGTCCAAATTTCTCTTTCAACTTTTTGTTTAGATCCGAGATAATCTGACGGGAATAGAAATAACCGCCATTTCCTTTCATATCCATATAGAATCTAGAGTTGTAAGAAGCACCATGGTCAGCTGTCAAGAAAAAGGTGTAATTGCCTTTACCAACAGTGTTATCCAGATAAGCAAAGAAATCGGCCAGTTGTTTGTCCAATTGCAGATAAATATCTTCAATTTCTACAGCTGTCAATGAGTAACGGTGTCCAACATAATCTGTCGCCGAAAGACTGACACAAAGGAAATCGGTATTTTTAGTTGGGTTATTTCCCATCTGCTCATTCTTGATGGCTTCCATTGCCAGATCTAAGGTAAACTGATTACCCATTGGTGTTGTTTTGATCAACTCAAGACCTTCGTCTTTCATCAACTTAGATGTCGCACGTGGCAAGGTTGGTTTCTCTTCACCTGGATATTTCCCCTCATAGATATTATCATCAGCAATACTGTTCGCCGCATAAGTACTCACATCGTACATCGGCTTCCAGTCTGCTTTAAGGTATTTTTCCGCTAACTTTTTCTTATTGAAGTCAACGACCCACTTCGGTAATTGATCCATATAAAAATTGGAGGTAATCCAATTGCCTGACTTCGCCTCAAACCAATAAGCAGCATCCGCAAAGTGACCGGCAGGTAATATACCGCCTCTGTCTTTAATTGCGATACCAATGACCTTAGATTTAAAATTTGACGCCAGTTTCAACTGATCCGTTACTGTAGATGCCAGTAAATTACGTGGGGATTGTTTTCCTTCTTTCTCTGTAGTACCTACACCAACGACATTGTCATCTTGGGTACAATACATATTCTTGCCTGTAAGCTCCTCGATCCAATCATTCCCCGCAATACCGTGGATTGAAGGAACAGAACCAGTGTATACCGAACTGTGTCCTATAGCTGTATAGGTCGGAATATAATTGATCAGGGTATTCTCACAGGAGAAACCTTCTTTCAAAAGTCGCTTGAAACCATCATTTCCATATCTGTCCGCAAAACGATATAGATAATCCCAGCGCATCTGATCCACCATCAGACCGACGACCAATTTGGGTCTTTCCGGTTGTTGTGCCATGGAGGAGAGTGCGGCTATTCCAAATACGACACTTAAAAAAAATCTTTTAATCATAATAGTATTGAGTATTGAGTAAAGCGCCCGCTATGCAGGCCCCATCGTTTAATAACGAATGCTAATGTAGGATTTAATCTTTTAAATGTGTTTTTAAAAATTGTCCTGTATAAGAATCTTTACAATGCGCAAGATCTTCTGGAAGCCCCGTAAAAACCACCTTTCCGCCTTTATTACCCCCTTCAGGGCCAATATCAATTACCCAATCCGCCGACTTGATCATATCCATATTATGCTCAATGACCAAAATACTATTGCCGAGAGCAATCAAAGCATCAAACGATTTTAGCAGTTTTTTAATATCCTGAAAATGCAAACCAGTAGTCGGTTCATCAAAGATAAACAGGGTCTTCTTGCTGTTATTACCTTTGATCAGAAAGGAAGCAAGTTTAATCCGCTGAGCCTCACCACCTGAGAGCGTACTGGAAGACTGCCCGAGCTTTACATACCCCAGACCAACATCTTGTAATGGCTGTAACTTAGCCAATATCTTAGGCTGATCGTCAAAGAAGACAATGGCTTCATCCACGCTCAGTTCAAGTATATCTGCTACGGATTTACCTTTATATTGCACATCTAGCACAAACTGCTTGAAACGTTTTCCACCACAGGCCTCACATGGAAGTACGATATCCGCCATAAATTGCATCTCGATCTTCACTTCCCCCTCACCTTGACAGACATCACAGCGGCCGCCCTCGACATTAAAGGAAAAAGCAGCAGGTTTCAATCCCGCAGCTTTGGATGCCGCTTGATTTGCATACAAGGCCCTGATCTCATCCCAAGCCTTAACATAAGTCACTGGATTGGATCGTGAAGAACGACCGATTGGATTCTGGTCAACCATTTCGATCTGTTCTACTTGTGCAATATCGCCTTCTATGGAATCATATACACCTGTTTGTTCACCAGAATAATTACCGATTGATTTCTGCAAAGCCGGATAAAGAATACGTTTCACCAAGGAGGTCTTTCCGGATCCCGATACCCCTGATACAACGGTAAATGTATTTAATGGAAACTGCACATCGATCCCCTGAAGGTTATTTTCATGCGCTCCCTTTACAGTAATGCTATTGGACCATTTTCGCCGTTTTTTTGGAACTTCGATCTTGCTCTTGCCACTCAGGTATTGACCGGTTAAACTCCTATCATCTTTTAGGATCTCACTATACGTTCCAGCAAATACCATCTCACCACCATTGATCCCTGCTTCAGGGCCAATATCGATCAGGTAATCGGCAGCCTCCATCATCTCCTGTTCATGTTCAACCACAACAACCGTATTACCTACATCACGCAAGGATTTCAGTACCGAAATCAGACGCTGTGTATCGCGTGGATGCAACCCAATACTTGGCTCATCCAACACATAGATTGAGCCAACGAGCGAACTTCCGAGTGAAGTGGCCAAATTGATCCGTTGCGATTCTCCCCCAGATAATGTATTGGACAGACGGTTTAAGGTAAGGTAGCTTAACCCTACATCACATAGAAATTGTAGCCGGTTATTAATTTCGGCCAACAAGCGTTTGGCGATCACCTTTTCATTTCCTTCCAGGGACAAATCTGTAAAAAATGCCAAAGCTTCTTCAAGAGGCATCAATACGATATCGGTAATTGACCTACCACCCACTTTTACATAGGTCGCATCTTTGCGCAACCTTGTTCCCCTACAATCCGGACAGTCGGTCTTACCACGGTAACGTGATAACATCACACGATATTGAATTTTATAGGTCTGTTCTTCAAGCTCTTCAAAGAACTGGTTAAGCCCAGTAAAATAACTATTTCCCGTCCAGAGTAATTCTTTTTGCGCTGCGGTCAGATCGGAATAAGCGCGGTGTATCGGAAAATCAAACTTTAAAGAATTTTTTACCAGCACCTGTAACCATTCGCCCATTTTCTCTCCTCGCCAAGGAGCAATTGCGCCATCGTAAACAGAGCGGCTCTTATCTGGTATAACAAGATCTGGGTCTATACCAATGATCTTCCCATAGCCTTCACACCGACGACAGGCACCATAGGGATTATTGAAACTAAAGAAGTTGGGACTAGGCTCCTCAAAGGTAATTCCATCGAGTTCAAACTTATGTGAGAAATGATGTCTTTTACCCTTTTCTTCGATATACAATTCACCTTTACCCTCAAAAAATCCCGTTTGAATGGAATCGGATAATCGATTAATGGTATCATCATCCTGTTCGATACGTACCCGATCCACGACAATCAATACCTCGCCGTCCTGAATCGTTTCATTCGCCATGCTCTTATCGTCAATAATACTTTCGATTTTTTGCATTTTATCCTGATAGACGACACGGACAAATCCTTTCTGTAGTAAGAGAGACAATTCTTCCTTGAGCTTTCGCCCATGGGAAGGCACCAATGGAGCCAATAGCGTGAGAGATTCTCCCTCGTCAAATTTCAAGGCAAAATCTACCACCGAACTCACACTGTCTTTAGTCACCTCCCTGCCTGAGACAGGAGAAATTGTCTTCCCGATCCTTGCATATAGTAATTTCAGATAGTCATATATTTCGGTAGAAGTTCCGACAGTAGAACGGGGATTGCTGGTAATAACACGTTGTTCAATCGCAATCGCTGGGGCGATCCCCTTGATGTAATCGACTTCGGGTTTATTCATCCGCCCCATAAACTGTCGTGCGTAGGAAGAAAGACTTTCAACATACCGTCGTTGCCCTTCAGCATATAGGGTATCAAAAGCGAGGGAAGATTTGCCCGAACCCGACATCCCAGTAATGACAACCAATTTATTTTTGGGAATATCAACATCAATATTCTTCAGATTATTGACTCTAGCCCCCTTTATTTGAATATATTCTTTTGGAGTATGCTCCACTTTTTTACTCATAATAATCCTTATCTCACACAAAGTTACGCAATCTTGGCTGATTATAGTCCCTACGAATTAAAAGCTCTTGCGAAAAAATATAGTCCCTATCATAGTGCAGTTCTATGAATTTAGAGGTTGCCTTTTTTCATTTCAGCGACAGCATAATCTACGGCTCTAGCTGTTAATGCCATATAGGTCAGCGACGGATTTTGCGTTCCTTTTGAGGTCATGCAGGCACCATGATTTGTTACAAAACAAACGATGAACAAATGCATTAACCACAGCTTATCAAAGGGAACTCTTTTACATCTTTACAGAATTTAACAAACAATTATTCTAAATATTTATTCATTACCAATTAATCCTTCTGTATTTTAAGCCGTCTTAGAAATATAGTTTTACAAAACAAAGTAGCAATAGCGATAGAAATTGCGTTTAAAGAATAAAATAAAAAAAAGGTTATGAGAAAAAATGTATTTAAAGTTATGGTCATGATGCTATTCGTTTTCGTCGCATCCACAACAGTAAGTAAAGCACAAATGGTAATTGATAAAATAGACTTAAATATTTTTCCTGCAGCGGAAAAAGGATACAAAAAAATGGTTATCGAAGTTCCGTATTCGGAGAATGATAAGAATAAGAAGATTGAATTCTCTGTAGGTAAATGGATGGAGGTAGATGGTTGTAACAATTTTAATCTAGCTGGTTCCTTTGAGAAAAAAGATCTTCAAGGCTGGGGTTATGATTACTATGTATTTAAAACGAATGGAAATGTAGCAAGCACAATGATGGCTTGCCCAGATAAAGCAAAGCGAAATCTTTTTGTAAGTGCTCAACCTGAGACAGTACGTTACAATGGTCGGATGCCTATCGTTATTTATGTCCCTGAAGGCTATGAAGCGCAATTCAAAATCTACTCAACAGATGGGGATACCTACCGTGCTGCTGAAGTCAGAGAAAAGAAGTAAATATAACGTTTAGTTATTTAGAATAATAGCAGAAAGGGGCTGTATCAAATTTCAAGATACAGCCCCTTTTGTTTTACAATCTTTAGTTACCTACTATTGAAATTTTTTCGCGTTTACTTTACGCTCATTTTCTGTCAAGTAGATTTTACGCAAACGGATAGATTGTGGTGTAACCTCGATGTATTCGTCCGCTTGGATATATTCCATAGATTCTTCTAGAGAGAATTTAATTGCTGGTGCAATACGCGTGTTATCATCTGTACCAGATGCACGCATATTTGTCAATTGTTTACCTTTAACAATATTGATCGTTAAGTCATTGTCACGGATGTGCTCTCCTAAGATTTGTCCTTCATAAATATCCACACCTGGATCAACGAAGAACTTACCTCTATCTTGTAACTTATCAATAGAGTAAGCAGTTGTTGTACCTTTATCTAAAGAGATCAATACACCATGCAAACGTCCAGGGATTGTTCCTCTCCAAGGCTCGTATCCTTTCAAACGGTGTGCCATAACAGCCTCTCCAGCTGTAGCAGTCAATACGTTGTTACGTAGACCAATGATACCACGAGAAGGAATTTCGAACTCAAGATGTTGCATTTCACCTTTCGTTTCCATCACTAAAAGCTCACCTTTACGTTGTGTTACCAACTCGATCACTTTACCAGAAACTTCTGCAGGAACGTCAACAACCAACACTTCGATAGGCTCACATTTCTTACCGTCGATCTCTTTCAAGATTACTTGCGGCTGACCTACTTGCAATTCGTAACCTTCGCGACGCATTGTTTCGATCAATACAGATAAATGAAGGATACCACGTCCATATACCAACCAAGCGTCTGGAGATTCAGTAGGAACGACGCGTAATGCCAAGTTCTTCTCTAATTCTTTTTGTAAACGATCGTGAATATGTCTAGAAGTAACCAATTTACCTTCTTTACCAAAGAATGGGGAGTTATTGATCGTGAATAACATATTCATTGTTGGCTCATCAATGCTAATAACTTCCAATTGTTCTGGGTTGTCAAAATCAGCGATTGTATCACCGATATCAAAACCTTCGATACCAACAACAGCACAAATATCACCACATTTAACTTCTTCCACACGGCGACGGCCTAAACCTTCAAATGTATGCAATTCTTTTACACGTGATTTTACGATCTTACCGTCACGTTTTACCAACGAGATTGGTTGACCTTCTTTAATTATACCACGAGCTACACGACCGATTGCGATACGTCCTACGAACGTAGAGTAATCTAACGACGTGATCTGCATTTGCAATGTACCTTCAACAAATGGTGAAGGTGGGAAGTGATTGATGATCGCATCTAATAGTTCAGATACATCTTCTTTCTTTTCTTTCCAATCTGTTGACATCCAACCATGTTTGGAAGAACCATATAATACTGGAAATGCCAATTGCTCTTCTGTAGCATCTAGGCTAAAGAATAAATCAAATACGTTTTCGTATACTTCTTCTGGGCGACAGTTTTCTTTGTCCACTTTATTGACAACAACCAAAGGTTTCAAACCTAAGGATAGTGCTTTTTGTGTAACGAAACGTGTTTGCGGCATTGGACCTTCGAAAGCATCCACAAGCAATACAACACCATCAGCCATTTTCAATACACGCTCAACCTCACCACCGAAATCGGCGTGACCAGGTGTATCAATAACGTTAATTTTTACTCCTTTATATTCAACAGAAACGTTTTTAGCGACAATAGTAATACCGCGTTCACGTTCTAAATCGTTATTATCCAGAATTAAATCACCTGTACCATCATTGTCTCTAAAAAGATTTGTGAAGTGTAAGATTTTGTCTACCAACGTAGTTTTACCGTGATCGACGTGAGCGATAATCGCTATGTTTCTAATATTTTGCATCTAGCAAGTAAATTTGTTTTTAAATTCAGGGTGCAAAGATAAACATTTTGCACCATAAAATTTATAACTATGTGTATTTTATTTAATTACACCTAATTCTTTACCTACTTTAGTAAAGGCGGCGATAGCTTTATCCAAGTGAGCAAGATCATGTCCTGCTGAAATTTGAACACGAATACGAGCTTTTCCCTGAGGTACAACAGGATAGTAGAAACCGATCACATAAATACCTTCGTCCAACATCTTAGCAGCAAAAGCTTGTGCAAGTTTCGCGTCGTAAAGCATCACAGGGACGATTGGGTGGAAACCTGGTTTGATATCAAATCCTGCTTCCGTCATTTTTTCACGGAAATATTTGGTGTTGGATTCAAGTTTATCACGCAAAGCGGTTGTCTCACTCAGCATATCCAAAACCGCAACAGAAGCGCCTGCAATTGCTGGTGCCAATGTATTTGAAAATAAATAAGGGCGTGAACGCTGACGTAACAAATCGATAATCTCTTTTTTACCTGATGTGAAGCCACCAGAAGCACCACCAAGGGCTTTACCAAGTGTTCCGGTAATGATATCTACACGATCAATCACGTTGAAAAGTTCATGCGTACCGCGGCCTGTGGCACCAATGAAACCTGTACAATGCGATTCATCGATCATCACCAAAGCTTGATATTTGTCTGCAAGATCACAGATCTTGTCCAATGGCGCTACTGATCCGTCCATAGAGAATGCACCATCAGTAACGATGATTTTGTGTCTTGCTCCTGAGGCTGCCTGCAACTGTGCTTCTAAATCTGCCATATCTGCATTCTTATAACGGAAACGTTGCGCTTTACACAAACGTACACCATCAATGATCGAAGCGTGGTTCAATTCATCGGAAATAATTGCGTCCTCAGCACCAAACAATGGTTCGAAAACACCGCCATTCGCATCGAATGCCGCAGCATATAAAATCGTATCTTCTGTTCCTAAGAACTGGGAAATCTTTGCTTCTAATTCTTTATGTACATCTTGTGTACCACAGATAAAACGTACTGAAGACATGCCATAACCATGTGTATCAATGGCCTGCTTTGCCGCTTCGATAACCTTCGGGTGAGAAGATAGTCCCAAGTAGTTGTTTGCACAAAAATTGATGACTTCCTGTCCTGTGCTCACTTTAATATCTGCTCCTTGAGGGGTAACAATCACCCGCTCTTGCTTATACAATCCCGCTTCTTTGATTGCTTCCAATTCCTTTTGTAAAACTGGTTGTAATGTATTGTACATAATTCGAATTTATTTTTTTATACAATATTACAGTTTTTCTTTGGTGGAAACAGCCTGTTTATTGAGAATTCACCTCAAATCAATGTTTTGATAACATTAAACCGTTTGCACAAATTTATACCGCCCTTTCATTTCCTTCCTTTTGCAACGAATAATGGTATCATCATGGAATAGATCCCTGGCTGGCGATTTCGGATTACTGGCAAGCCTCCTCGGATCACGGGCAGCATGACAGCGCAGTGTTAAAAATGTAACAACTGATAGGGATCAACAATGTATTAATTTAATACAGATTTGGTTTATTCGTAACGCAGCGCATCCACGGGATCTAATTTTGAAGCTTTTGATGCCGGATAATAACCAGATAGCATCCCGACAAGACCACACACGGCAAATCCAAGAATAATAGCTGCCCAAGGAATAATAAAGGATGTCCCCAGTTGAAGGGCTAATAAATTACCGATCAGGATGCCGATAAATATACCCGCGACGCCGCCCATCATACAGATGACAATGGCCTCCATCAAAAATTGCTTGCGTATCACACTGGGTGTAGCCCCTATTGCCTTCCGTATACCTATCTCCCGTGTCCGTTCGGTAACAGACACCAACATGATATTCATTAATCCGATAGATGCACCAACAAGGGTAATAAAAGCAATCACGACAGCTCCCAGGGTCACCATCGCCATATTCTGCATAAGCATTTGTGCTACAGCATCGGATTTGGTAATCTCAAAATCATTGGTTTGTCTCGCAGATAGCCCGCGAATATTCCGAAATACAATGGAAGCTTCTCCAATTGCAGCTTCTAATCGCATTGGATCATTAGAAGAAACGGTGATTACATAGGATGGTTCCACGACCTGCATGACAGATCTTGCTTTCACCAGAGGGATAAAACAGGCTCTATCACCCCCCATACCTGCAGAGGACCCCTTGCTTTTCAATACGCCTATCACCTGATAACGAATGTTATTGACTGTGATATATTGTCCTATTGGATCTATGATTTCACTAAAAAGCATTTTACTGACCTCACTACCAATAATAATCACAGCTCCACCGGTTTCCACATCCCGAACAGAGAAATTACGACCTTCATTGACTACATATCCTGAGGTTTGAAGATAATTTTCATCTGTCCCTATGAGTCCAATATTTGGATTGGTTTTTTTGGATTGAAATTTTACGGTCGAATTCCAGGTGACATTGGCGCTGATGGAGGTTATCGCGTTAAAATGAAAATTCTGTCTGAAACGGGATGCCTGGGCATAGGTTATATTTGCGAAGACCTTGGATCGAGTTCCACCGGTACCAATCTGAACATTTATACCCCGATTTCGAATATTGAATGAGTTGGAGCCCATGGAGGAAAAAGAATCCGTGAGGGAATTTTTCATGGCGTCAATAGATGTCAACACGCCAATCAGGGCCATCATCCCAATAGCTATAATCAACGCTGTTAAAAATGTCCGAAGTTTATTGCCTACAATAGATTGCAGCGCAAGTTTTACGTTCTCAACATAAGACATTTTTACGGACATACAGCGATTATTATAATTTGCAGATGAAAATACTGTTATTCCTCCATAAAACCAAAAGGCAATTTATTCTAATGAAATAAATTGCCTTTTTTTATACCAAACCATTGCCATCAAGAAGGTCGGTTTTGGGTTGCTAGCTTTGCACCAATTAGTTGATCCTTTTCCAGGTTTCAGTCCTACCCAATAAACTAACCCCAACATAGCCACGTATGTCAAGTTTATCACCTTTTAAAGTCATTTTACAGCTATAGGTCTTTCCTGTTTTTGGATCATAGATTTTTCCATCCTCATAGGTATTCCCGTCTTTTGTAAAATTGGTCAGGATCTCCAAACCCTGAACCGCCCTACTCTGAAGTGCTTTGTCAGGATTTTTCACATCTTTCTTGGGCTGTCCAGACTCATTGTTCGGAAATTTAAGCCAATACAATTTACCGAAAAATTTGTCTCCTTTTTTATAAATCTCCACACGCCCCTCTCCACTTGGGTTTTCCCATTTTCCGATGATCGGATCTGTTTGTGCAAACAATGTTACTGTAGCAAGTAACATGATGAATGACATCATAATTTTCTTCATTGGTCTACTATTTATGAGTTATAACTAAAAAACGATCGCTAGTATCTTATTTATTAATATAAATAAATATACAAAATATTTACTATGCTTGCATACATTTATATTCCGTGATTTCAATTTATTTAAATAGACACAAAGATTCCCTTTTGGTTTAACTTTACGCTCCTCATTATCAAGTCTTATTTGGAACTCATTCGACCTCGCATGACTCTTCGTCTGTCCCTTCTTTGTAAATCTTATCCCTTTTTTCTATCGTTTGGTTATAGATCGCTTACCAAATCGATAAGGAAACGATAGCGAATTAGTCATTGACTTCCGAACAAAGTATGAGCAGATCCGAACAAAGTGCGAGGAAAGAAGAAACGAAACAGCAGTTTGTCTGTATATACACATTAAATTTTGGCATCGCGTTTGCACGATAGTTTTTATATTATTACTTATTCACTATTTATAAATTAGCGCATATTATGAAATTTATTATTAGTCTTTTACTCACCGGAGTTGTTGTCGCTATCGCTTGCTGGATTATACCGGGTGCAAAAGTTGCTGGTTTTGGCTGGGCTATTGTCACAGGATTGGTTATCGGGTTTGTCAATGCTACTGTAGGTTCTATTTTGAGGCTGTTCACCTTTCCTTTGAACTGGCTTACACTGGGTCTGGTTTCCTTTATTATCACTGTTTTAATGGTCTTGCTTTCAGACTCACTCCTTGGAGACAAATTTAATGTGGATGGATTTTGGACTGCGGCCTTATTTGCCATTGTTGTCGCAATACTAGAAATGATCATCGGAAGTACTTCAAAAGACTAAAATTATATTTATTGAATATAAAAAGGCTGTTTTTCTATTTGAAGAACAGCCTTTTCTGTTTCAGCATGGCGAACGACTTACTGATGGGACTTCTATTTTGAAAGCCCTTTATCTGCCTTTTTATTAAGCCTCCGCTCGCTTTTTAAGCTTAAAATAGCTAAATTTATATTATTTAATAGACCCCTCGATATATGTGCGAACACAATCACGAGCATAGCCATACAGAAAAAGATACACCTTGGTGGATTTCACAACGCAAACTCCTTATTGCTCTCATCATATTGATCACACTGCTGATACTCAAGTACGCATTTAAGATCACAATTCCGTTTTACGCGTCTCTCATTCTAAATGGCATTGCTTACCTATTGGCAGGTATTCCGGTTCTCCAAATGGCTTTTCGGAAAGCAAAGCGTGGCGATTTCTTCAACGAGTTCTTTCTAATGAGCGTGGCAACCTTAGGCGCATTCGCAATACGGGAATTTGAAGAAGGCGTAGCTGTCATGGTATTTTATCAGATTGGTGAATGGTTTCAGGATACTGCCGTGGACAACGCAAAAAAATCCATTAAATCGCTGTTGGATATACGTCCGGACAAAGTCACTGTCTTGCGAGATGGAAAACAAGTAGATGTCGATCCTAAGACAGTTGAAATCGGTGAAATTATTCTCGTCAAAGCTGGCGAAAAAGTGGCTTTGGATGGTAAACTGATCAATGAACGGGCAGCGTTCAATACCGCAGCGCTAACCGGGGAAAGCAAACCGGACACCAAATATAAGGGTGAGGCTGTCTTTGCAGGCATGATAAATCTAGAAACAGTTTCTGAAATCGCAGTAGGCAGCTCGTTTCAGGACAGCAAATTGAGCAAGATATTGGAGATGGTACAGGATGCAACAGCGCGCAAATCTAAAACACAGCTCTTTATCTCAAAGTTTGCAAAAATCTACGTCCCTATTATCTTTGCGCTGGCACTTCTGGTACTTATCGTCCCTATATTCCTTGTCAGTGACTATAGCTTTAGAGACTGGTTTTACCGCAGCTTGGTCTTTTTGGTGATCAGTTGTCCTTGTGCATTAGTGGTCTCAATCCCCTTGGGTTATTTCGGCGGAATTGGATTGGCCTCTAGAAATGGAATATTATTCAAAGGCGGCAATTTCCTGGATGCCATCACTACAGTTGATACTATTGTTATGGATAAAACAGGTACCCTCACCGAAGGTGTTTTTGAAGTAAAGGAGGTCCACGCTGTCAATGGACAAGCGACAACATTACTGGATTATGCCAAGGCCATTGAATCAAATTCTACCCATCCTATTGCGAAGGCAATAGCTAGCCACCATCCGGGGGATAACTCATTCATTACTGAAGGGATTGAGGAAATCGCGGGCCATGGACTCAAAGCAACGATCAACAATAAGCTTGTCCTCGCGGGCAATAGTAAATTGCTAGACAAGTTCAACATTCGCTATCCGGAAGAAATAAAGCAAATTGTCTATTCCATTGTATTAATTGCCATAGACAATCAATATGCAGGCTACATTACTGTTGCAGATCGAAGTAAGCCTGATGCAAAAGAGGTTATTTCGGCTATGCGGGCACAAGGCTTATACACGGTCATGTTGTCCGGTGATAAGACAGCAGTGGTAGATGAAGTCGCAGGGGAACTTGGTGTTGATAAAGCTTACGGTGATCTTTTGCCCGAAGATAAAGTAAGTCATGTACAAAGACTGATCGACGAAGGACGCAATGTCGCTTTTGCAGGAGATGGCGTCAATGATGCCCCCGTGGTCGCCTTAGCTCAAGTAGGTATAGCAATGGGTGGATTAGGAGCAGATGCGACTATTGAAACGGCAGATGTCGTGATCCAGAATGATGAGCCCCACAAAATTTTATCCGCAATAAAAATTGGTAAAATTACCCGCAATATTGTTTGGCAGAACGTCATCCTGGCAATGGGCGTAAAGATTATTGTATTGATCTTGGGTGCCGGGGGAGTTGCAACACTCTGGGAAGCTGTTATCGCCGATGTTGGGGTAGCACTCTTGGCGATTCTAAATGCCATCCGTATACAAAATAAAACTATATAAGCTAAGTCGCTAGCAGAAGAAAACTGTGCAAAATCGGTAAAACATAAGCGGCTGACTTTTTCCAAAGTCAGCCGCTTATGTTATATAGTGGTATCAGTAATCCTGAATGCCATGTACTTTTCGGTCATCTTAATCACGCCAGGATTTATAAGTATTAATCAATCCATTGGTGGAAGAATCATGACTAGCGATGGGATTATTATCACCTAACTCAGGTAGAATCTTATTGGCCAACTGTTTACCCAGCTCAACGCCCCATTGGTCAAAACTGTAGATATTCCAGATTACACCTTGTACAAAAATCTTGTGTTCATACAGGGCAATAAGTCTTCCCAGTGTACGTGGCGTCATTTTTTTCAATAAAATAGAGTTTGTCGGCCGATTACCCTCAAATACTTTATACGTTTTCAATTCCGCCACCTCTTCATTGGATTTACCTGCTTTTTGCAATTCAGCAACAACCTCTTCCTCCGTTTTACCGTTCATTAGTGCCTCTGTCTGTGCAAAGAAATTAGACAATAAAAGCTGATGATGGTTGCCTATCGGATTAAGGCTGTTTGCTGGAGCGATAAAATCACATGGTATCAATTTTGTTCCCTGGTGGATCAATTGATAAAAAGCATGTTGTCCGTTTGTTCCAGGTTCACCCCAAATGATCGGTCCTGTCTGGTAGTCTACACGCTCGCCATTCCGATCTATATATTTTCCGTTGCTCTCCATATCCCCTTGTTGAAAATAGGCTGCGAAACGGTGTAAGTACTGATCATAAGGAAGAATGGCGTGGCTTTCGGCTTCAAAGAAATTATTATACCATATACCAAGCAAAGCCAATATCACCGGAATATTTTCCTCAAAGGCGCTAGTTCTGAAGTGCTCATCAGCATCGTATGCACCTTTTAGAAGTTCCTCAAAATTATCAAAGCCAATAGCTAGGCTAATGGACAGTCCGATTGCAGACCATAGGGAATAACGTCCGCCAACCCAATCCCAAAATTCAAACATATTTTGTGGGTCTATTCCAAAAGCCTCTACTGCATCCGTATTGGTGCTCAACGCCGCAAAGTGTTTAGCAACATCCTGCTCACTTGCTCCCTTACTTAGAAACCAATCCTTAGCGGTATGCGCATTAGCCATGGTCTCCTGTGTTGTGAAGGTTTTGGACGCAATCAGGAACAATGTTGTTTCAGGGTCTACTCCCTTTAGCGTTTCGGCGATATGTGTACCATCTACATTAGAGACAAAATGTACATTCAACCTGGTCTTGTAAGCTTTTAAGGCTTCGGTGACCATTACTGGTCCCAAATCAGAACCACCGATACCAATATTAACAACATCAGTGATCTCCTTGCCTGTATAGCCTTTCCATTCACCGGAGAGAATCTGCTCTGTGAACGTTTTTACATGTATCAATACGCTTTTAACAGCAGGCATCACATCCTTTCCATCGACAAAAACAGGTCGATCGGATTGATTTCTCAATGCGGTGTGCAAAACGGGCCTGTTTTCGGTCACATTGATCCGCTCACCCGCAAACATAGCCGCAATCGCTTCGGAAAGCTGACATTCCTTTGCTAGCTGGATCAACAGTGCCATTGTCTCTTCGTTTACACGATTTTTAGAATAATCTAAAAGAATATCCTCAAAAAGGATCGAAAACTTCTCAAATCGCAGTGGGTCTGCCACGAAAAGCTCACGGAGGTCCTGCTGATTGATATCAATATAGTGATCTACCAAATATTGGTAGGCTTTGGTTGTTGTAAAATTAATTTTTGGAAACATACTGTTTTTGTTGAAATTATTTGTTTTAAACCGCTAATAAGAACCTTACGTATTTTTCATTACACCTGGCACAGATCGCAAAATGAAGGTTTATGCTGTTGATGATATCAAAACTAAAAAAAAAAGGTCAAATATTAGTATTGAGTGAAGAGTATTGCAGAATTAGAAGCCAGCAGTACAAGTCTATGGCTTATAACATTATTCTTAATATAGCTGGCTACAGTCTTAATAACATATTGGACTTAAGAACGATTTATTGATTAAAAATATCTACATTAGCAGATATGACAAAAGAACAAATTCAAGACTTGAGGGATCGCGTTACTTCCCTGAGGAGGCATCTTTGACATCGATGTCCGTAAAGAAGAAATAGAAAGAGATCAAGCCATTACAATGGAAGCAAACTTCTGGGATGACTCCAAAGCGGCAGAGAAAATACTGTTGGCCATCAAAAACCAGAAAGTATGGACAGATCATTTTGATGAAGTTGCTTCAGCGGTTGAAGACACCTATGTAATGTACGAGTTTTTTCAATCTGGAGACGCAACTGACAAAGAACTGGACGACCAGTATAAACTTGCATTGGAACAGGTCGAAGAACTGGAGTTCAAAAATATGCTCAGTGCAGAGGAGGATCAGCTGGATGCGATCTTACAGATCACCGCGGGAGCTGGTGGTACGGAGAGCTGTGACTGGGCGGCCATGTTGATGCGGATGTATATCATGTGGGGGGAGAAAAATGGGTATAAAGTCACCGAACAGGATTCTCAGGAAGGTGATGTTGCCGGAATTAAAAGTGTAACTCTTCAACTATCTGGAGACTTTGCATATGGCTACCTTAAAGGTGAAAACGGAGTACATCGACTGGTTCGTATATCGCCGTTTGACTCCAATGCAAAACGACATACCTCCTTTGCCTCGGTTTATGTATACCCCCTGATTGATGATAATATCGAAATAGACGTCAAAGATTCAGAAATCGAATGGGATACCTTCCGTTCT
Source organism: Sphingobacterium sp. GVS05A (assembly GCF_019969845.1). Lineage (GTDB taxonomy): Bacteria > Bacteroidota > Bacteroidia > Sphingobacteriales > Sphingobacteriaceae > Sphingobacterium. The sequence continues at coordinate 197,123 of NZ_JAHXYR010000008.1, read as the reverse complement.
GGAGGTGCTGGTGGTCAAAATGTAAACAAAGTAGAAACAGCTGTACGACTCCACCATAAACCCACGGGCATTATTATCAAAAATCAGGAGACAAGATCGCAATTGCAAAATAAGGAAAATGCGTTACGCTTATTGAAATCACAATTGTATGAGATTGAAATGCGCAAACGCCAAGAAGCCTCCGCAGCGATCGAAGGAAATAAAAAGAAAATCGAATGGGGATCCCAAATTCGTAACTATGTCCTACATCCTTATAAATTGATCAAGGATCTACGCACAAATTACGAAACATCAAATACCCAAGCGGTATTGGATGGAGACTTAAATGATTTCTTAAAAAATTATTTGATGGAATTTGGCGGTTAATCTATCGCGAAAAATCTGCAAAATCGAAAGGGGTATCAGCAAGGCTTGATATCCCTTTTTTCACACAAAGTCACTGCCTTCTTTCGGACACAGTTTGTCACTTAAACTGTCAAGTTCTCTTAAAAAAAATCCCAAAAACGTTAAAAAACCTTAAATGTCTACTACTCGTATAGTGTTGTTATTTTTTGATTACATAAGCACTTGAAAAACACAAAGCTCTGTAATTCAACAATTTAAAAACAATAAAAGTGTATCAAGAACGTTACAAAAGAGCCGATCCTTCGATTTTTGGCATAAAATAAAGGCATGTATTTTGCGTTTATGGATTCGTAATATTTTCATTACAAAAGACTCCTCTTTTGAGTCAACAAAGAAAGTAAAGAAGAATGTATATCTAAAAATAGAACGGCTATGAATTACATGAAAGAAAACTCAATCGTATCAAAGCAGATGGCTAAACAATGGGAACCTGCAATGTACGACGTAAATGAAGAACAGCAGCAATCCGAGACAACAGTAGAGAAAGTCGAAGAAAGCAATTTTGGACCAAAGGAATACGGTATTTTTGGAGCGACCTTTTTCGTCCTATTTGCATCGGTCTTTGGTGTATATATGCTCCAACCAGATTTTGATGCATTACGCTTCCAACGTTTAGATAGTATAGGTGGAACATTTTTAATAGGTTTAGGTATATTTTTGGCCACTGTCGCGATCAGCTTTTTAATATTTTTAATTGTGCTTCACCGTAAATACAAGCCAATTGCATCTGTTTCAGATGAAGAACTACCGACCTGTACGATTATAGTTCCGGCTTATAATGAAGGACAATTGGTTTACGATACACTTCATAGCTTGGCAAGTAGTGATTATCCGGAGAAAAAACTTCAGATTATCGCCATTGATGATGGAAGTAAGGATAATACTTTCGCTTGGATACAACGTGCCAAAATGGAGTTGGGCGATCGCATCGAAATCTATCAACAGCCTAAAAATATGGGCAAACGTCATGCGTTATACCGCGGTTTCAAATTAGGTACTGGTGAGGTATTTATTACCGTAGATAGTGACTCTGTGGTCAACAAGGATACAATCCGTAATATGGCCAGCCCATTTGTAACCAATCAGGAATGTGGCGCCGTAGCGGGTAATGTGCGTGTATTGAATAATAAAAAGGCTATTATACCACGTATGTTAAATGTGAGCTTTGTCTTCAGTTTTGAATTTGTACGTTCGGCGCAAAGCATGCTAGGTACTGTGATGTGTACGCCAGGGGCATTATCTGGATATCGCAGAGAAGCTGTCTTGAACTGTCTTGAAGATTGGATCCATCAAACATTTATGGGACAACCTTCTGACATCGGAGAAGATCGTGCCATGACCAATATGATTTTGAAGCAAGGATATCATGTATTGTTCCAGTCTAATGCGTTTGTATATACGGATACTCCTGTACGTTATAAAAACTTATATAAAATGTTTATCCGTTGGGAACGAAGCAATGTTCGTGAAAACATTATGATGAGTCAGTTTGCCTTTAAAAATTTCCGTAAAGGACCGAAGTGGGGTGCGCGTATCTTATTGATTATGCAATGGCAGAAAGTGCTGCTTTCTTACCCAATGCTATTATTGATGCTATGGACAGTATTCCATTATCCATTGATGTTCTTAAGCTCAACGTTGGTAGGTATTCTTATATTTTCAAGTATCCAGGCATATTTCTTTGCCTCTAAAAATGCAAATGCGAAAGAAGCATTCTGGGCATATAGCTACAGTATATTTTATGCCTTTAGTTTATTTTGGATCACTCCTTATGCCATTGCAACTGCTGGACGTAGTGGTTGGTTGACAAGAGGTTAATTTCAACGTAAAGAATATATTTTCATTTAAATATAATCTGGGAGGCTTTCAAATAAAAAAGCCTCTCATTGGACAAGAATAGGATGATTGCCATTAGAGCTAAATTTCTCTGATTTCTTTCCAATGATAGGCTTCAATATCAACAAAACGGACATTGACGAACTTAAAGCCAGCGTAGATCGGACAATGGAGTCCCAAAAAATGAACTCATCCTTCCGTTGTGTTTGATATCAAAGGAATATTAGATCGAAAATTAGTGGACACTCGCTTGTAGGGTCGTGTTTTTTTTAGATTATTTTCTGGTAACATTCTTTTATACCATCAGTTTTCTTACTATTTATTGAGAAAACTGATGGTTTTTGTTATAAATGAAGATTATGCAATCGTTTGCTTAAAAAAACATCATCAAATCTTTTGTTTTTAATATTAACTTAACACCACAATTATAAATTTGACCTCATTAAACTAAGGGATATTTAGCACAAATTGCGGTACTTATGAAACAGTTAGACGACACCGAGCTATTCATCAGAATTCAAGCGGATGACCGTTATGCTTTTTCTGAATTAGTCAATCGCTATTCAGATATACTTTTCCGTTTTATTCAGCGCCGTGTTTCCTGTACTGAGGACAGTGAAGACATCTTGCAGGAAATATTTGTCTCACTATGGCACCAACGTCTTAACATCACAATAGAATACTCGTTATACCCTTATCTATTTAAGACTGCTAAGTATAAAATTATCGACTGGACAATAAACGAACAAAAGAAAATTGTCCGTGCCGAAAAACTACTGGCAAGCTTTCAAGGGGCATCCCCGACATCCGAAGATGAGCTTCTGGCAAAAGAATTAGCGGTATTGATCGACACCGAAATAGAAAAAATGCCCACAACAATGAAATCGGCATTTTCACTTAGCAGAAAGGAATCCATGTCCATCAAAGATATTGCTTCGGAACTCGCCATATCCGAACAAACCGTGAAAAACAATATTTCGTTAGCCCTGGGTTGGCTAAAGCTTCGTTTCAAATAACGAATAAAAAAATATATACCTAGTTTACAGCTACTTAAACTATTTTCGTAATTTTCTTCGGTACTTTTATTCTCCTTCTCCGATTATAGGTCTGTATGAAGGAACAAGAATCGTCAGATCAAGCTAAAGCTCTGCTCAAAAAGTATCTGGAAGGCCAGTGTACTCCAGAGGAAGAACAACAAGTTCTTCACTGGTTTTATGCACAGGATCAGCCCCAGGAGGAGCAATTAAAGGAATACCAAACAGGATTAGCATCACGTATCAATACGAAGCTAGAGGAACAGCTATTTAGTGAATCTACTCCTACCGTCCGACGACTAACTTGGTTTCGCCCCAAATGGATGGTGGCGGCGATGCTTGTTGCAGTTTCGGGCTGTAGCCTTTGGATGTACAATAGATTTTCTTCGCCAGATCAAAAGCCACTGGAACTCGCTGCGGAAGTACCTTCACAGGATCAGGCCTTTCACAACGATATCCTTCCTGGAGGGCACTATGCTAAAGTCATAACACCTAAAGGAGAAGAAAAACAACTAGCCGATCCATTTGTCCAGCGACTTGAGCAATCATCCGATCAACAAGGAAAAAATTTTCTTGTTGATGTTCCAAAAGCGGGTTCTTATATGATTATTCTTGAAGACGGAACAAAAGTATGGTTGAATGCTTCTACAAAATTATCCTACCCCACACATTTCGAACCCAATCAACGTCAAGTTGCTTTAACAGGGGAAGCCTATTTTGAAGTAGCAAAAGATGCTAACAGACCTTTCCGGATCAATGCCAATGGAACCACAATTGAAGTCCTTGGAACAACTTTTAATGTCAATGCCTATCACGATGAGGTTTCTACATCTTTAGTGGAAGGCAGCGTGAAAGTCCGTAAAGAAGGCAACCAAATTATTATCAAGCCAGGTCAACAGGCGACAACATCGCTGACAAACGATATCAAAGTTACAGCAACTGACCTGACAAAAAATACAGCTTGGCAACGGGATGAATTTTATTTCGATGGCAACAATTTCAAAGATATCTCTCTTCAGATCGCCCGCTGGTACGATGTTGAGTTTGAAAATATGGAAACAATCGGAGCAAATTCAACCTACAAAGGCTCCATCAGCAGAAATAGTAGACTTTCAGAAGTATTGCAGATCTTGGCTCTTGCCACGGGACGCAAATTTGATATTATCGGACGAAAGGTTATAATACAGTGAGACTAATTACCCAAATATTAAACGGCCTATGGTATAGACATCAACTTTAGCGCTTTGTGGTTAACAAAAAAGGGGATGTTGACGCATCCCCTGTTAAATTCAAGGCTTATTTTACTGATTACCAACAGAAATTTTAAAACCTTAAAAATCATTCTAATTTATGAATTTTTTTTCTCCAATGAAAAGGCAGGAGAAAGATCGGGGATTCCGTATCCCTCCGGCCTTTAAAACTTTATGTATGATAAAGTTAAGCACTCTTTCTCTGCTTTCCCTCGCACTTGGAGCCCATGCGTCGGGAACAGCACAAACCGTCAACATCTCCCTGAAAAAGGTAAAGGTAGAACGTGTATTGCAAGAAATCTCAAAACAAACCGATCTCCGCTTTTTCTATGATGAAAAGCTATTGGATAATCTTGCCCCAATAAGCGTCAATGCTGACCATGCTTCGATAACACAGGTACTTTCCAAGGCATTAAAAGGCCAAAACCTGACTTATCAAATTCTGAACAATACGATCGTCATCTCTGAGAAGCAAAGAACTGATATTGAAGTAACCGGTACTGTACGGGATTCACAATCAGCATTAGCCGGTGTTACGGTATCTGTTCAAGGAAACACAGCCCTGTCCACAAAAACCGATGCCAATGGGGAGTTTAAACTTGGTGTACCCGAAAATGCCGTGTTGCTTTTTCAATATCTAGGTTATACGACAGAACGCATACAAGTGGGGAATCAGCGTACCTTCAATGTAACATTACAAATAAGCAACTCGCAATTGGATGAAGTTATTGTTGTAGGTTATGGTACCCAACGAAAGGTAAATCTGACAGGTGCCGTTGACCAAATTTCTGCCAAAGAAATTGAAAATAGACCTGTTACCAATTTAGGTGCTGCCTTGCAGGGATTGATCCCCAACTTGAACATCACCAACGCGAGCGGTAATCCTTCGCAAAGTGCCAAATTCAATATCCGGGGTATCACGTCCATTAATGGTGGCGAACCGCTTATTTTAGTAGATAACATTCCTGTTACTGGCGATGAATTAGCCAGACTCAACCCAAATGATTTTGAAAATGTATCGGTCTTAAAAGATGCCGCGTCGGCTGCAATCTACGGAGCGCGTGGTGCTTTCGGGGTTGTTCTTATTACAACCAAATCTGCCAAATCCGAAAAACTTCAGGTGAATGTAGGAATGAGCACCCAATGGCGCACCACAGGTAAATTGCCTGAAATCGTTACAGACCCGCTTACGGTGATGCAATATAAGCACGATGCCGCTTATCCGCTTTATGATCTCTATCCGGATGTAATACGTGACTATGCGAAAAAGCTTCAGCAGGATCCTAGTTTACCCAACACGATCTTAGACCCTACAAATCCAGAGAAATGGGCTTATTATGGGCAAACAGACTGGATGAAGGAAGCCTATAAAAAAATGGCTCCAACCAATACACTCAACTTGAGCTTGGGCAAAAAAACAGACAAATTAAATTATTTGTTCTCAGGAGAATATTATCAATTAGACGGTGCACTAAAATATGGGAATGACAAACTAAACCGCTACAATGTTCGTAATAAAGTAGATTTTCAGGTCACTCCTTGGTTGAACTTCGGAAATAATACGGTATTAACAAGCCGACAATACGAAGCTCCTGTTTTTATGAGCGGTGATTTTTTCTGGAATGTTAACCGTACCCCATCGTTAGATGTTCCAAGAAATCCAGATGGCAGCTGGACGCAATCAGGTGCTAGCCTATTAGGACTATTACAAGAAGGAGGACGAAGAAAAGAAAACATCAACGAGTTCCAAACGACATTCAATGCCAAAGCAGATCTAATCAAAAACATATGGACAGCTAATGCAGATGTTACTTTCCGTCGTTCCTTTGATGTAATAGATGGTTTTAATCGTCCCGTGCAGTACAAGACCGGACCGAATGCTACGCCTCAATATGCTGGTGGAACTGTCCCTTCTGCATACAAACAGCAGGAAAACACCCGATATGACGTAATCAACGTATATACGCAATATACACAGCAATTTAATGACCACCATGTCAGCGCCTTAGTCGGTTATAACCAAGAATATAGAAATACCGAAACGAATTACGCGCTTAAAAATGGCCTTTATTCCGCTGATATACCATCCATCGGCTTAGGCAGCGGATCAACAACAGTTACCCACAATATCGATGATTATGCACTGCAAGGTGTATTCTATCGTCTAAACTATGATTATAAAGGTCGTTATCTAATTGAATCCAATGGCCGTTTGGATGGTTCTTCACGCTTTCCAAAGGGAGACCGTTGGGGATTTTTCCCATCGGTATCAGCGGGATGGGTACTTTCTGAAGAGCAATTTTTCAGTCCGCTCAAATCTACAATCAACTTTTTGAAACTTAGGGGGTCTTATGGACAATTGGGTAACCAAACCGTCTATGACAAGGATATGAATCCGCTAAGTTATCCTTATTTGCCGTCTATGGCTGTGGATAATGGCATTCCTAGAGTTATTGAAGGTAATCGTCCAATATCACTTAATCCACCATTAGTTGTTGCCAAATCCTTAACATGGGAGCGTATTTCAACAATCAACGGAGGTATTGACCTTAATCTACTTAACAATCGCCTGAATACGACATTCGATATTTACAAACGTACGAATGAGGGTATGCTGATCCCAGGAAGGACTCTTCCAGGGGCTTTTGGTGCTGATGCGCCGAACTTCAATGCGGCCGACATGAAAACGAATGGTTGGGATCTACGCATCAGCTGGAAAGATAAATTCGAGTTGAGCGGTTCCCCATTCCACTATAATGCGACATTTACGCTGGCAAATAGCAAAGCTACAATTACCAAATTTGACAACCCAACGGGTGATATTAGACAACATTACGCCGGACAGCGCATCGGTGAAATATGGGGTCTTCAAGCAGATGGTTTCTTCCAAAATGAAGACGAGCTTGCTAATTTGGATCAAACGGACGTGGGAACGGACGATCAGCAATATAAATTCTATGTTGGTGACATCAAGTTCAAGGATATTGCAGGAGGGCCGGATGGAGGACCTGACGGTAAGGTCACCAAAGGAAAACAAACGCTTGCTGACCATGGCGACCTCAAGATTCTAGGTAATTCAGAAATTCAATATCCATATAGCTTAGACCTATCAGGTTCATGGAAAGGTTTTGACCTACGTGTATTTCTTCAAGGTGTCGGAAAAAGAGACTGGTATCCACCGGGAAGCCAAATATATTTCTGGGGAGTTTATGCACAACCTTGGACGAATGTGACCAAACAGAACTTAGACCATTGGTCTCCAGATAACAGAGATGGGTATTTTCCACGGATAAAATCGTACAGCGCAGAAGATACCGGGCAAGAACTCGGTCTGCCTAATACACGTTACTTGCAGAATGCAGCCTATTTAAGGGTAAAAAACATCACTTTCGGCTATAGCCTTTCGCAGAATTTCACAAAAAGAATTGGCTTACAGGCCGTACGCTTCTATGTAAGTGGCGAAAATCTATTTGAACGCTCAGGGCTTAAAGTAAGTATAGACCCAGAAGCCTTAGGCGATACAAAAGTATATCCTTTCCAACGGACTTATGCCTTTGGATTAAATGTTAAGTTTTAATACGCATATTCATGAAAATATTTCACTACACTACATTAGCATTGTCTTTGTCAATACTGACAATAAGCTGTAATAAAGACTTCTTGGATCGTAGCAGCAAGACTGGTGTCACAGACCAAAATTTCTTTAAAACTGCGGAAGATCTCAAGACCTATACCAATGGCTTTTATCGATTTATTGGCGCATCATATGACGATATCTTCACAGATAATATCGGTGGATTCACAGGAAGCAGTTCAACCAATAATATGCTCCGTGGTACACTAACACCTGGCAACGCATCTGGTTGGTCTGATGAATGGAAAAATTTACGCCGAATCAACTATATGATGGATCACCTTGGTACTGTAACCGGCGATCAAGCACAAATAGACCATTATGTTGGAATCGCTCGTTTCTTTCGTGCCTATATCTACTTTAATCTAGTGCGCGATTATAACAATGTTCCGTGGTATGATACTGCTTTGGGTGCTGAAGATGAAGCCATGTACAAAGACCAAGATTCGCGCGAAGTGGTCGTTAAACATATTATGGAGGATCTTGAATTTGCAGCAGCCCATATCAGGGAAGATAAAGTGGCCGGTAATTTCAAAGAACGTGTCACACAAGGAGCTGCATTAACATTATTAGCTCGCATTGCCCTACACGAAGGAACATTCCGTAAATACCATGAGGAGTTAAATTTACAAGCCACAGCAGATGAGTTCTTAAAAAGAGCGGCTTCAGCATCCCAAGAAGTTATAAATTCTGGAAAATACAAAATTCATAACACTGGTGCCAAAGAAGTCGACTTTAGAACATTGTTCAGCAGCAACAATCTATCTTCGAATACAGAAGCGATTTTTATCCAAAAGAATGACCGTTCACTGGGTATTGCAAACAATTCACATACCGTATTGGACTGGCAATGGGCTTTAAGCGGAGAATTGATGGAAGAATTCCTAACTGCTGACGGAAAATCTTTTACATCAACTCCGGATTACAAAACGAAAACCTTTACACAAATATTTCAAAACAGGGATCCTCGCCTGGCTGAAACCATCATGCCTGCCGGATTTAAGACTGATCCGAATAACCCTACACCTTATCTTATAAAGCCTAGTTTTGGTGGATATCTACAGATCAAATTCTACCCTAGAGATCCTGCTCTTCGTGGTGGCTGGAATGCAAACTACACCGATCTTCCTATTATGCGTTATGCCGAAGTATTGCTTATCAATGCCGAAGCGAAAGCTGAATTAGGTACGCTTACACAAGCTGATTTGGATGCAACCGTGAATGTTTTACGTGGACGCGTCGGTGTACCAGCCTTACAGTTAGCAACCGCCAATACACAGGTAGACCCTGTTCTTGCGGCACGCTATCCGAACGCCCAAGGAGCCAATAAAGGTGCCTTGCTAGAGATCCGTCGTGAGCGTCGTGTCGAGCTTGCCTGCGAAGGTTTCCGTTTCAACGATGTGCTCCGCTGGAAAACTGGCGACCTACTAGCCGTCGCCCCGCATGGAATCTATGTACCTGCATTAGGTGCCATGGATGTTACCGGTGATGGAAATCCGGATATTGCCATTCTTGAAAATGAGAAAGCAACAGGTCCAATCGACCAGTTACCGGAAGCCGTAAAAACCAAGCTGGTAAAATATTACCTCGATGGAGGCGCATTTTACCTCAGTAATGGTACTTCGGGGTATATTATGATGACTGTTGACCAAAAAAATAAGCGGTCATTTGTCGCTCCAAAATATTATTACAAACCTATTCCTTTGGGACAAATAACATTAAATCCAAATCTAAAACAGGTATTTGGATGGGATAAATAATCTTTTCACTTTAACGCTAGCTCTGAATTCAGAGCTAGCTTTTTAATAAAAACATGAAATTAATTAAGCTACTCGCCTATTGTCTATTCCCTATTCCTTCGCTATTTGCACAGCAACGGACAGGACGGGTTTTTGAAGATCAAAATGGAAACAACCAGTTCGAACAGAACGAAAAACAACTTGCCGGAATTGTTGTATCTGACGGTTATGATGTTGTGAAAACGGACAATACAGGAACATATACCTTACCTCACAATCCAAGCGCGCGCTTTTTGTTTGTTACCATCCCTAGTGGATATAAAGCCACTAAAACACATTATATTCCGCTTCGTGCTGAGCATAAAAATTTGGATTTCGCCTTAACCAAAGACGCCGTACAACAAACTGATTTTTTGCGTTTTATCCAAATTACGGATACTGAAACGCCTCTTTATGGTCCATGGATAGATAACGTCAGAAATTATGCGCAGCAGCAAAAAGCGAGCTTGATTATGCATACCGGTGATATCTGTTATGAACCAGGCATGCTTTTTCATGCCAAGCAAGTAAACTCCGAACTGATGGGCAGACCTACATATTATACAGTGGGCAACCATGATCTCGTAAAAGGAGAATATGGAGAAAAACTATTTGAAGACCTCTTTGGTCCGACCTATTACTCGTTTGATGCTGGTCCTGCCCATTTTGTCGTGACACCAATGCCAAATGGAGACTATAAACCTAGTTACACCGCCGATCAGATCATTGCCTGGCTCAAGAAAGATCTTGCAACAATGGACAGATCAAAACCTTTGATCTTTATCAATCATGACTTCTTCGCTGGCCCAGATTTTATCCTGAAAGGTGAGAAAGAGCAAATTGACCTGATGCAATATAATCTAAAGGCTTGGTTTTACGGTCATTGGCACAACAATTTTGCCTTTAAACAGAAGGGAGTCTATGTAGTCTGTTCAAACGCTCCCAATAAAGGAGGGATTGACAATTCTGCCGCACAATTTGTTGTGGTCGATATCGACAAACAAGGAATCAAAGATATTAAACCTATTTATACCAATCTACGTGACCATATCCAATTGGTACATCCAACCGCTGACCAACAAATAGGTGCTCAAGAAGCTCTTCCAATCGTGATCAGTGCTTATGACAGTGAGCGAAAAATACAAAAGGTAGCCGTGGAGATCTCTGCCCACGAAATGGGTAAACGTCTAGCCAATGTTCAGCTGTCTCCTTCTGGCGATTGGTTATGGCAAGCAAAAGTACCATTCGGAAAACAAAAGGGACAATATGATGCACTCATTACTATTCATTATGAAAATGGTGAACAAGCCTTAAAAAGGCAGTCTTTTAATTTGGCTGGCCATGCAGAAAGCACCATGAAACTGCAATGGTCTGCTGCTGTAAACGGAAACATCTGGAAAACCAGTCCGCTGATTGTTGGAGATAAACTTTTCGTTGCGACGATGGACGATGGTATTGGGACTAATCATTCCATTATAGCACTAGATAAACGCACCGGCAAAACGCTGTGGTCATTGCCAACAATCAATTCCATCAAACATAAACTGCGCTACAGCGACGGAATATTGCTCGCAACTGATGTCGAAACAAATATATATGCCATCGATGCAAACACAGGCAAAATCCTGTGGACAAAAAAACCATCCAATCCAAGTCTTCCTACATTCGTATCTGGTCCAGCACTTGACAACGGAATTTATTATACAGGTCTGGGCAAACGTATGTCAGCAATTGACATCCATACCGGAAAAGTGCTTTGGGAAGGTGTCGATCCATCGGGCGGCGAAGCAACTCCAGCAGAGCTATCGGTCGTAGATCAAACTTTATTGGCAGGATACAATTGGAATGCCTTATGTGCGTATGATATCCAAACGGGAAAGCTACTTTGGAAACGTCAGGAAGATGGACTACGTTTTAGAAGCGGCGGCGTTACAGCAAAAGACGGTTATCTGTATACAACGGGGCTTAATGGTATATTTAAGCTAAACTTAAAGACTGGCGAAATCGCGCAAAAAAGCATCAAAACAGATGATTTTAAAGTCATGGCCTCGCCCAAAATTGTCGAGGACCTGTTGGTCATGCCGACATCCACAAATGGAATAAAAGCATACGACCCTCAGACTTTAGAAGAGAAATGGCATTTTTCCACTGGCGAGGCACTGGTATACACCTCCCCTTATAGCAGTCCTGACCAACATAAATTGGTTGGAACCGTAGAGTCATCGGTAACTGAGGCAAAAGGAAAGCTGTTTTTCGGGGCTTCGGATGGTTACGTCTATATGCTCAGCAAACAAGGGAAGCTACTCTCCAAATTTAACCTGGGCGCTCCTATTTTCTCGGAGATCACAGTAGATGGCGATTTTATTTATATCGCTGATTTCGCAGGAAATGTTTCCTGCTTTAAGTTATAATAGACAATAGCATCTGCAAGACTCGCGAATCTGGGAAATGCCTAAATTCGGGAGTCTTGTTTATTTGTCAATTAAATGACCTTCTGAGATATCTATGAAAAAATTGATCAAATAATCTGTACCCTATCCTAAAATAAAAAACACTGTTGGTTAGTCTATAAAAAATGATTTATGGTTGCCAATATACCTTGTCGCTCTATATGAGTAACTATTGTATGAACTAAAGAAATGAGACCTGGATAATTATGAAGTGGTCTATCCCATATCTTAGGATCGGATAATATCCTTGTTGTTAAATTGGGGTACTCCTGGTGTCTTGATATTATTAAGCTAGCGTCATCCTGAAATGAAGGTTCTGTTGTGGTTTGATTGCGTATGACAAGTATGTATGCAGCTAGGCCAATAGCAATACCAATCGGTGGTTCAGATTGTTTGCTATACCATTGTTCAATTAAAGGACACACGCGCATGTTAAGTTTGGCTGTGTACTGAAATGCGATGGACTGCCATTTGTGTAATAAAAATGGGTTCTTAAAACGATCAATAACTGCCTCACCAAAGGGTTGAATAAGTTCATGACTGATACCTGATTGCTCAACTATTGGACTTATCTCTTTAAAAAGTAAATATTGAATATAACGGTCTAAGATCTCATTATTAAAGAAGTCCTTAACAAATTCTGTATTGGACAAGAGCGCGATACCACAACATAAAATATGCGGAGCATTAAGCAGACGCAGTTTCAATTCTCTATATTGCGCTATGCTGGGAACTATCTTCACGGTGCTATCAACCAATGCAAAACTCAAAATATTCTTAACATCCTGATTATCTGATTCAATAGCCCATAACTTATACGGTTCGGCCATAATTGCAAGTTGATCAGTATAGGAAAGGTCCTCTTCAGAGACCTTACCGGGAACAATACGATCTACCAGTGAGTTGCAAAAGTAATTGGCCTTGTCAATCCAATCGATAAAATCCTTGCTTAATTTTTGCTGTTCCGCAATCCAAACGATGTTATGCTTAAGTACCTTCGCATTATCTGAAACTAACTCCGTAGGAATGATGACAAGACCTTTAGCGTTATCGCCATTAAAATGGGAAAATCGATGATATAAATAAGCTGTTACCTTTGCCGCAAAGCTTACCGGGGGACTGTCATCAATAGCTCCTCCCAATTCCAACAATCCAGCTTCAGTTGTATTTGAAATCAGAATGCTTATCAAAGGAGAAGTCGCTGTTGTAAGTATCTCTTCCCACGAATCATGGGCGGAAAACACCCTGGAGATGGAAGCATTAATACATTTCAGTTCTTTAATCTTTCCTTTCTCCAGCCCCCTCGTAATCAAAGTATAGAGTCCATTCTGATTGTCAAATGCAGTTGTATTTCCAGTGCGTGTTGATTTGACAACAACTATACGGCCATTAAATATTCCTTTTTGATTGGCTTGATGGATATAATCATCAGGCAGGCCACGTAAGAGTGCTCCTGTTCCAAATTGGATGACCCGTTCCGGCATATTAAATATTGACTCCTTGGGAACTTCAATTTCCTGATGGTTAATACCCGCTAAATGTTGTTTATCTAAATTCATCACGCTATTTCTTTAATACCAAAAGCTTTTGTTTTCTTTACCTATACTTAGTCCTCACCAAAATGGTTATTATTCAAATTGTACACGCTATTTTGATTGTCATGATTGCGTACAGTTATCCCGCTGTTTTCATCAAAACTCTTTACTTTGATCGTACTGATAATCTCTTTGGGTTATTCAAGGTTATCAATAGCATATTAATTGAGATAAAGAGCTTTAATTTATACTATGCGGTATGTTATGGGGCCTAAATTATGATTAAGTTATATCAACGAATAGATATCATCGCTTTTATTACCGATGATGATGGATCAAGCCAACTTTTAAACTCAGTTTTTACTTCATCAAAAAATACCCTGTGTGTAATATAATATTCGGGGTTGATCAATCGCTTTTTCATACAGTTTATTACATGATCAAAATCTTCGATAGTTGCATTTCGACTGCTCATGAGTGTGCCTTCGCGTTTATGGAATTCCGGATGACTCACAATCAATTCACCCTTTTGTAAGCCAACCAATACATATCTGCCGCCGTGTGCCATGTAATAAAAAGAATTGTTAATCGCTTTTTGGTTACCGGTAGCATCTATCACCAGTGTAGGCATATCACCAGCAGTAATTTCAGCTAATCTATCGGCTACATTTTCATTGCCTGCATTTATGATGTGTCTTAGATTTAACTTTTCACTACAGAAGTTTAAACGGTTGTTGTTGATGTCCAAGGCAATTACTTGAGCGCCAGCAATTCTGGCGAGTTCAATAATACCAAGTCCTATTGGACCCGCTCCGACCACGAGCACGAACTCACCTGGCTGTATCTGAGCTCTACGCAGGCTATGGGCGCCTATAGCCAAAGGTTCTATCAAAGCAAGTTCATCAAAACTCAAGCCACATCCCTTTACCAACAAACGTGCAGGAATCTGTATAAACTCCGCCATACCTCCATCTGTGTGCACTCCACAGACTTTTATATTTATGCAACAATTAGGCTTTTTACTTAAGCAGGCAATGCAGTTTTCGCAATTGAGGTAAGGAATAAATGTCACAGACTCCCCCACTTCAAAATTTTGATTACCGCCAGTATCGATCAGTTCACCAGAAATCTCGTGTCCCAAAATGCGGGGATAAGTAAAAAAGGGTTGCGTTCCTTCAAATGCATGTAAATCGGTACCGCAAACCCCGATGCGATGTATTTTTATAATTGCAAAATCAGCTTTGGCTTTTGGCATGGTGCCGTCTTTGTATTCTAGTTTTTGTGGTCCTGTACAGATTAGAGTTTTCATAATTCATTGTCTTAGTGACACTTAATCATATACTAAAAGCCAAATGTCCTATTTAAACCTTCCTCGCTAATCAAATTTCCCCGATATAGATGATGCCAAAAACTTTTAGGTACGTGGGTATGTGTCAAACCAATATTCTATTCAATATGCTCGAGCGAACTCGCGCTTAAAGCAATACTACTTATTCTCGAAGCTGCTATCCCAAATTTTGCACACACTGCTACTGGAGTAAGATTCGTTTGCCCTTAATATTCAGTTATTCAGAGCAAAAATAATTTTTTGAAATCGATTTCCAATATTTTAATTCATTTTTGAAAAATGGGGGTAATAAGGCGAAGGAGAAAGATTAATCATTCAAAGTGAACTTATTGTCCGAAATAGTTCCAGAAGAAAGTAAAGCTGTTTCTAAAAAAAGGCAACTTTTAATTGAGCTTTCAAGAATTCAGCTTGATCTGGATAAGCGAACAAAGTAGCGGAAGAGGACAAAAAAAAGCAAATCAAGTAAAAACTTGATTTGCCTACTCTGTAGCCCGTAGGGGAATCGAACCCCTGTTTCAAGAATGAAAATCTTGCGTCCTAACCCCTAGACGAACGGGCCGTTTTCTGTTTCGGTGTGCAAATATAGAAAGCTTTCTAAACTTCACCAAATTTTTATGAAAATTTTATTCATTTTTTTCAAAATAGATCGCAAAGCCCTCTAAAATAGCTATATTTAGACTCATTGAAAAAGTAACCAACATGACTAATTTTAAAAAAATCAAAAAATCCCTACGCTATGCTGGCCTTGGCATGGCACTTTTTAGCCAGGCGGCATATGCTCAAAAATCGAGCTCAATCGCCGATCAGCTGCAAGTCACCTGGCAGGTCAAGGATGGCCAGAACATCCGTAAAAACCCTGTCTCAACAATCATTCTGAAAAATAAGGGCAAAAGCGCGATACAGCTTAATGATTGGAGCCTCTGGTTTAATTTTATTCGGTCTATCGATCCCAATAAAGTAGATAAAAGATTTGCCATTGACCACAGGAATGGCGATCTATTTCAAGTGAGCTTTAAGAAAAACAATTTTTCATTAAAAGCACAGGACACCATCCATATCGATTTCATTACAACAGGACTCGTCAATTATACCGATGGACCAATCGGTTTGTACATAAAAAATAGCAAAACTGGGCTTTCAACAGATATTCAGAACTATACTTCGGTGAAAACAGCACCTCAATCTGATACTGAAAAAGCGGATTATTGGTCTTATAAATATGACCAAAATAAACTTGCCGAAGGTATAGAGGCGCAGGCCATTATCCCCCTTCCCAGCAATATCAGTATCAATAATAACGCAAAGTTCAATGTGGCGACCGGTACAAAAGTATTTATCGCCAGTGAATTCTCTTCCGAAGCAAGCTTTTTGACAGATTTCCTAAACAAATACGCCGGCATCAAGTTGGCAACTAGCCCGGAAAAACAAGATGGCGTTGTTATCGTCAAAGCAAACGATCTAAAACCTGAATCTTATCGCCTAAACATCGATTCAAAAGGTATTCGGATAGAGGCTGCAGATAAGGCAGGCGCATTTTATGCCATACAATCGCTAAAATCCTTGATCAATCATCGACAATGGAATAAAACGAGCAAATCAATTGCCTTAGCTTATGCAAAAGTAGAAGATAGTCCGCGTTATGGCTACCGGGGATTTATGTTGGATGCTGCCCGCAATTTCCATAGCAAAGCAGAAGTGTTACGGATATTGGATCTGATGGCTACCTACAAATTAAATAAGTTCCATTTTCACTTTATTGACGATGAAGGTTGGCGATTAGAGATCCCCTCCTTACCAGAACTTACTGCAGTGGGTGCTAACCGCACAGCAAGTTTTGAAGACGGTAAAGGAATTCAACCTGCTTACGGTTCTGGTGCAACTGCAAAAGCAAATCAATTCTACACCGTAGCTGACTATATCGAAATCTTACAATATGCTAAAGCAAGACATATTGACGTAATTCCTGAAGTCGAAACTCCAGGGCATGCCCGTGCGGCGATCAAAGCAATGCGTGCGCGCTTTGCACATTTCACCAAGGCTGGCGATAAACAAAAAGCGGAGGAATTCCTGTTGGATGATGCGGATGACAAATCGGTCTATAACTCTGCACAGAACTGGAATGACAATGTAATGAACCCTGCTCTCCCTTCAACGTATCATTTCCTGAGCAAAGTGGTCGATGAAATCAAAGCAATCCACGACAAAGCTGGAGTTCCGTTGAAAATTATCGATTTGGGTGGCGATGAAACGCCGAATGGTGTTTGGGAAAAATCACCAAAGATCCTTGCTTTCATGAAGGAAAATAATATTAGCAATGTACTTGATGTATGGCCGATATATATCACCAAAATCAACAAACTTGTTCAGGATAAGGGTTTGACGATGTCAGGATGGGAAGAGATGGGCATGCGTAATAAAGGGAAAGGAATGGAAGTTAACGCGGAATTGGGCAAATCAGGCATCCATCTCAATGTATGGAATAATCTTCCGGGTCAAGGACAGGAAGATCTCGCTTACCGCTTAGCAAATGTAGGCTATAAGGTTGTCTATACCAGCGCAGCAAACAACTATCTGGATATGTCATGGGACCGCGACTTTGCAGATCCAGGCCATAGCTGGGTAGGTACTGTAAACCTGAACAGAACCTACTCCTTCTCTCCGGAAAACTTCTTTATCAATCTTCGCAAGGATGACACGGGAAAAGATCTCGTAAAAGAAGCGTATACCAACAAAGAGCAGCTCACTGCGGAAGGAAAGAAAAACCTACTCGGCATCAAGGGAGCACTATGGGCTGAAAAAGTATCCACCGATCAACGTCTTGAAGAGATGATATTCCCACGGTTAATCGCCATTGCCGATCGTGCCTGGGCGCAAGAACAAGACTGGGAAAAAGGGAACTCGTATGATGAAGTAAGTTATCGTAAATCGTACACAGCCTTTATTAAAAAATTAGGCGAGGATGAATTGAGGAAACTGGATATTATTGACGGTGGCTATACTTATCGCCTTCCGAAGCTTGGTATTAAAAAAGAGGGCAACCAACTCCTTATCAACACCGATTATCCCGGGTTCAAAGTATATTATACGGACAATGGAAGCACACCGACATTGAAATCAAAAGAAGTAAATGGCGCAATTCCTTTTCAAGCGGGCAAGAAATATCTATTCCAGGTCTTTGATGCCAAAGGTAGATCCGGAGACGTTATTGCATATTAAAAACTGAACTGGATTATTACAATAAAATAGTGATATCCGATGTTCTTAAGATCACCGGCGAAATAGTATAGGCCAATAGCAATTCTAAAACTGAAAAAGGGATGATTTCAAAATAGAAATCATCCCTTTTTACTTGCGCTCAAGATTAAATGCTATCTGCTTAAAACTTATAGCTTAATGATAGGGCAGCATTTCTAGGGTCGATCTGATTAATAAAACCGCCTCTGAAATACGAATTCAAGCCAATCTCATTGGTGATATTGTTAACAAAAACTTTTGCATCAAACCTACGCCATTTATACCCTACCTGTGCATTTAACGTTGTATAGGCAGGCATATTGAATGGTTTTTCGCCATAATATTCGCCATGGCCCTGCGGCGTTAGGCTATATTCATTCACTGGACGGTCGCCGACATAATAAACTCCGGCACTCAAACTCAGATTTCTTAAGGCACCCTGGTTAAACACATATTGCACCCAGGCATTGGCAGTATGTTTTGGTGCATTCATTGGCGCGGAGCCATTCATATAGGATGGAGAGTTTTTATATCGGGCATCCAAATATGCATAACCTAACATCACTGTTAGATTTTCCAACACACGACCGTTTAATTCAGCTTCGATACCATCCCGGATTAAATCTCCCGCTTTAAAATAAAGACCCGTCGGCTGATTTGCATCATTATATTCCGCATTCGTTAAGTCAGATGTATAAATATGGAAATACGTTAAATTGAAACGTAGTCTATTATCCAACCAATCTGATTTAATTCCCCCTTCGAATTGCTCCGTAGTTGAGGCACCGGCCTTAGTCCCATCAACCATTGGATTGGCGGCACTCCGCAAATTGGTCGAGTTGGTATAAGATCCGAATACATTAAAATTCTCGAAAGGTGTGACGATAATCCCTGCCATCGGATTCCAGGCTGATTCCCGTTTATTTCCGTTTGAGGTAAAGTCTTTCGTAATAATCTCGGAATATCTTAGACCTAAAACAGCTTTAATATATTTATTGAATTCGATTACATCCTGAGCCATAAAGCCAATAGAGGAATAATAATTTCGAACAGGTGTTTTGGTCTCAAAAGCCACCTTCTTACCTGTCCGTTTATTTCCCAAAGAATCCACATAAGATACTTGATCCAAATCATTAGCCCAGTCGCCATGAATATCAATAACATCAATTACCCCGGCAGCTAAAGCCGCCTGGTCGGCCTTTTTTAAAAGAACTTTATCTTCTAACAGATTCAGTTTGGTATTAAACGATGTCGTTGTTGCATCTGCAATACGATAATCTACACCAGCTTGGACCAAGTGCTTTACTTTACCTGTGTACAAGTCCTTTCCGATCAAATCAAATTGAAAGGTCTTGTTTTTATCGTCACGCAAACTTTTGCTCATCTTCCGTGAAAATGTATCGAACTTTTTTTCCGCATCGTTAACCAGCGAAGCCGAAGTCGTTAAGTTATCGACTTGATAGGAAGAAGTCGCAATTGAGGCCCGAATACTCCAACGATCGGTCAATTCATGATTGATCTGTCCCATAAAGCTCTTCATCTCTGTATTAACATTATCAGAATTCATACCTAAGAATTTATTATTGGGTATGACATATAAAGCATTAATACTCTGCGAAGGGTTTAAGCTAACCGCCGAATTTACTGGGGTACGGTTATCGTTGAAATAGTCTCCTTCCAATGTGATCGTTGTTCTCTCAGTAGGCTTCCAAGCAAGTGATGGATTCAGATAGACACGGTTGGCTGAAAGCCCTTTTCTGAAACTATCATTCCTTTCATAGGCACCATCCATACGAAAAGCGACAGTCTCTTTTTTGTCTAATACGGTCTGAAAATCGAATGTTGGCCGAAACTGCCCCCAGCTCCCCACACGTACCCCAACCTCACCAGAGTTTGTAAAATTAGGCGTTTTTGTCACGACGTTAATCACCCCACCGGCATTCCCGAGGTCAGTAATAACACCTTGCGTCACCGCTGCGGATCCTTTGATCATCTGAATAGACTCCACCCCTTGCATATCAACGACGCCAGAAGCTGTCTGAAACTGCGAGTCCATACGTACGCCATTTTTCAAAACTGGTACACCCCTGAAACCCCGTGTGGATAGTGATTCTTTGACGCCACCGTAAGAACCAAATAGTGTAACACCCGGAATATTTCTAACAGCATCAGTCAATGTCAATATACCCTGATCTTGAATTACTTTATTGGATATCACCGATATACTCTGAATCTGATCGGAAGGTTTTAACGGCATACGGGTAATCATCTCAAGCCCCTTCGGCTTTTTATTCCGCTCACCAAACACTTCCACCTCGTCGATGGCTCGCTCATTGCCCACTAACACCACCGGTTTCATGACAACCTCACGGCTAGTGGAACTAAAAACATAATCAACCGATGTCGCCTGATAACCTAGATAAGTAAAACGAATGATTGCATTCTGATCGACACCCTGAAGTCTGAAATGACCTTTATGGTCTGTCCGTACTGTTTTATCACCGATTGAAACGGTTACTGAGCTTAATGGGTTGTTGTTTGCATCTACAACCTTTCCTTTTACGATTCCTGAAGTTTGACCGTATACAGCGCTTCCGATTAAAAAGGTAGAGGCAAGTGCAAGTAAGTGTTTGTCCATGTTAATAATCTTGAGTAATTATTTTTAATTAATCTAAATAGTGAGGCAAAGGTATAAAAATTTTGCTTGCTATAACAACTAAAAACAAAAAAGCTCTGAACCAATTAAGATTCAGAGCTTTCCTATATTAATTCAGACTATTTTAGTCAAATTTCCATCTTACAAAAGCTTCTATCGCTTCATAGTTTGCAAGACCTAATCGGTCATACATTGCTGCGGTATCGCTTGTACGGTCTTCAGCACGTACCCAGAATTCACGTGGATCATCACCTGGGAATACGGGTAGATCTTTTTGGGATTGATGTTTGAAGATCGCCAAACGTTTGCGATATACCTCTTGCGGAGATAATGGAACCGCCATTTCGATCTCATGGATCGGATATTCATGCCATGCACCTCTATACAACCACAACCAACAGTCTTTTGTCCACTCGTCAGTTTTGCTCAATCTGCTCAAAGCTTCGAACAAAATATCAAAACATACTTTATGCGTACCATGTGGATCTGCAAAATCTCCTGCTGCGAATACTTGGTGCGGTTTTACCTGACGCAACAATTCCATTGTTTGTTGGATATCATCTTCAAACGATACATCCTTCGCAAATTTTTGTCTATCGTAGAATGGTAGATCTTGGAAATGGATATTTTCATCTGGCAACCCGACTAAACGAGCTCCAGCAATAGCTTCTCCTTTACGGATCAATGCCTTTATTTTGCGAACAAGTTCGGTATCGATCTGATTTGGTTTTTTCGTTGCAAAGATTGCTCTTTCTTCATCATAAATCTGATTGATTTGAGCTGCCTCTGTATTTGCACCAATTTGATTTGCTAAATCTTCAGCAAATTCCAAGTAACGTACCACATCATCATCCCATACAGCTGTATTACCACAAGTCTGGTAAGCAACATGCACATTGTGTCCTTGGTCAGCCAAACGGATAAATGTTCCGCCCATAGAGATGACATCATCATCTGGGTGCGGAGAAAATACAATCGCATTTTTCTTAGCCGGATTAGCACGCTCTGGACGTTGTGAATCGTCTACATTAGGTTTGCCCCCTGGCCATCCTGTAATCGTATGTTGAAGTTCATTAAAAATACGGATATTGATGTTATAAGCAGGGCCAGTTTCTGTCACCAACTTTGCCATACCATGAGCGCTATAGTCTTCGTCCGTCAGTTTCAAAATCGGTTTATTGATTTCCAGCGCTAACCAAACAACGGCTTTTTTGATCAATGTTGGCGTCCAGGTAACATCTTCTGCCAACCATGGAAGGTCAAAACGTGTCAACAAGGATGCCGCCGCCTCATCTAAGATGAATTCGACATTATCCGATAGTTGAAGATATGTTGCAGGAATCTCTGACGAAATCTCGCCCTCAACCGCTTTCTTAATGATCTCGGCTTTCGTTTCAGTCCAAGCCATCAAGATAATCTCGCGCGCTTTGAAAATTGTACCTACGCCCATCGTTATGGCTTTTCTTGGCACATTTTCTTTACCACCAAAAGCACGTGATGCATCCCGACGTGTCAAATCGTCTAAGGTTACAATACGAGTACCAGAGTTTGGAGCAGAACCTGGTTCATTAAAACCAATATGGCCTGTACGACCAATACCTAATAATTGAATATCTAAACCACCAGCAGCAGTAATCTTTTGTTCGTATGCTTCACAAAATGCATTGACTTGATCCGGTGCTAGGGTACCATCAGGAATATTTACATTCGCCTTATCAATATCTACGTGATCGAACAAATTTTTGTTCATAAAAGCCACATAGCTCTGATCGGCGTCAGGTTGCATAGGAAAATATTCATCAAGATTGAAGGTAATCACGTTCTTAAAGCTTAAACCTTCTTCTTTGTGCAAGCGAATCAATTCTTGATAAACTTTCACCGGTGTAGCACCAGTAGCAAGACCTAGAACAGCTTTTTCACCTTTCTCCTGCTTTGCACGAATAATTTCAGCAATACGATTTGCAACGTTTTTCGAAGCTGAATTTTGATCTGGATAGACGCTTACGGGGACTTTTTCGAAGCGTGTTTCTTCCAATAAATTTAATCTAGCCATTTTATGGATATATTGATAAACGTGAATTACAAATTTATGAAATTAGTGAGTTAAGTTGAAGTAAAATTTTAATAAAGTGGCTTATTCTTAACAATATTTTAAATAAAACCTTTTAGCCCTTATTTTAGCATAGAAATCCCACTATATTTCGTTTAAAATCGTTACTGCTTTTAACAAAGTAACATCCTGCTTAGCAAAACAAACACGTAAAACTTGCTGATCTGTAGCTTGTTTATAAAACGCAGAGAGCGGAATCGTCGCTATTTTGTGATGTTTTGTCAAATAGCAGGCAAAATCAAACTCCTTCTCCTGACTAATGGCACTATAATCGAGATTAAGAAAATAGGTCCCTTCACAAGGGAGAATCTTGAAGCGAGACTGCGCTAATCCATTTTTGAGTAAGTCTCTCTTCTTCGCGAAAAAACCAGCAAGACTCTCCACATAAGCAATATCTTTCAAATATTCAGCAATTGCGATCTGCATAGGCGTATTAACACTGAATACATTAAACTGATGGATTTTCCGAAATTCGCGCATCAATAGAACTGGCGCCACACAGTAGCCAATCTTCCATCCCGTGGTATGCAACAGCTTTCCAAAGGAAGCGACGACAAAACTCCGTTCACGCAAACTCGGTATACTTAAAACAGATTGCGGTGAAACTCCATCAAAAACGAGATGTTCATAAACTTCATCGCTTAGTAACAGGATGTTTGTTCCCACTAATAGCTTCCCAAGTTTATTCAGGTCCTCTTTTCCAAGTACTTTTCCAGTAGGATTATTCGGATTATTGATAATCACCAATCGCGTTTTTTCGTTGATCAGTGTAGCCACATAATCCCAGTCAATTTGAAAATCTGGTGCCAATAATCGAACTGGAACAACCTTACCCCCAAACAATTCAATCGTTGGGGCATAACTATCGTATGCCGGTTCGAATATAATTACTTCATCTCCCTGGTTGACGACTGTTGCTATAGCTGTAAAGATGGCCTGTGTTCCCCCGGCTGTAACCGTGAGTTCTTCAGTTGGATCTATATCCACGGCATATACCGCCTTGTATTTATTTACGATCGTCTCCCGTAGACTTTGTGCACCGATCATTGGCGCATATTGGTTATGTCCTTTTTCCATTGCGGCAGAGACCAATTGTACAAGCTTGGGGTCTGTCTCAAAGTCTGGAAAACCCTGTGACAGATTCAGCGCCTGCTCCTCATTGGCAAGCGTGGTCATCTTGGTAAAGATCGATGTACCGACATGTGGAAGTTTAGCTATTAGGTTGAAGTTCATTTTTTGACATTTTATTAATCTACCAAATTAGTGGATTTTCTTATATTTGTAAATATATACAAGAATAGCAACATGATAAAATACATCACACTACTTTTTTTGGTTCTTCCGTTCTTTGGTTTAGCCCAGAAAAAAGAATTGACCAAACAGGAATATATCGCCCGCGTAAAAGCAGCACCGGATTCCATCTCAACTTTAGTTGATTTGCGTCGTGTAGGCGGCTACGACCCTGTCTATACAGAGTTACAGGCGCTTTATAATACCTTGAGTGGCAATGTAAAAAATTCCATTGAAGGAAAAGAGTTTCAGGAATATCTAAATGCACTGGAGACTGTTCAGATCGGCAAAGTTGCGCCTGCTTTTACACAAAATGATACAACAGGCACCCCTGTACAACTATCCGATTTCAAAGGTAAATATGTATTACTTGATTTTTGGGCTTCATGGTGTCCAGACTGTCGCGTTGAAAGTCCAGATCTAGTAAAAACTTACGAACAGTTCAAAGGAGACAACTTTGAAATCCTCGGTATATCCTTTGACAAAGACCGCAACTCTTGGATCAAGGCCATTCACACAGACAAGCTACATTGGAAACATGTTTCTGACTTAAAACGTTGGCAAAATGATGTTGGCACTTTATACGCGGTGAAATCTATCCCCCAAAATGTATTGATTGACCCGAGTGGAAAAATCATTGCGAAGAATTTACATGGCGATGCTTTACGTGCGAGGCTAAAAGAAGTATTAAAGTAAGAACGAATGTTAGCCATGAGGAAATAGGAGAAATATTAAAGAAAAAAACAGGTGTCCGAAAATCGAGCACCTGTTTTTTTGACACTGATTTATTATTCTATTTAGCCAAATAAAGCGCTAAACAGGTCTTCCAATTTAGCTACTGGTCTAATGGCAATATTATATTTCTTGGCATCCAATCCTTTGGTATTAAACTTGGAAATAAAGATCCCATCAAAGCCCAATTTCTCCGCTTCTTGGATACGTTGTTCAATCCGATTTACAGCTCTGATCTCTCCGGATAACCCGACTTCACCAGCAAAGGTCAGGCTGGTCTTTATCGGAATATCTTGTTGTGACGAAATAATAGCCACGATAACTGCCAGATCGATGGCTGGATCTTCAACGCGAAGCCCTCCGGCAATATTCAAAAATACATCCTGTGCGCTTAACCGAAAACCAAATCGCTTTTCCAATACAGCCAACAACATGTTTAATCGTTTTGTATCATAACCTGTAGATGAACGTTGGGCAGTACCAAATGCGGAATTGCTCACCAAAGCCTGAACTTCAATCATCATCGGTCGCATTCCCTCGAGCATAGCCGCAACGGAAACACCACTCACGGGTTCATCTCGCTGTGAAATCATAATTTCAGACGGATTTGACACCTCTCGCAACCCGGAACCCTGCATTTCATATATTCCCAATTCCGAAGCGGAGCCAAACCTATTTTTTACCGCGCGCAATATACGGTAGACGTGATGGCGGTCACCCTCAAATTGGAGTACGGTATCGACCATATGCTCTAAGACTTTCGGTCCAGCAATCGAACCATCTTTGGTAATATGGCCTACAATAAATACTGGGGTACTGGTTTCTTTGGCAAACCGGAGTAATTCGGCTGTACATTCCCGCACTTGGGAAACCGACCCCGGTGCCGATTCAATCTGCGCGGAATGCAAGGTTTGGATGGAATCTATGACAATGACATTAGGTTGTACTGTCTCGATCTGCTTGAAAATATTTTGTGTCGATGTTTCCGTCAGAATATAACAATTGGCTTTAGAGGATTGTGACAATCGCTCGGCCCGCATCTTGATTTGCTGCTCGCTCTCCTCTCCAGAAATATAGAGGGTTTTGACCTGTGGAATGGACAAAGCCAGCTGGAGCATCAATGTGGATTTTCCAATTCCGGGTTCGCCTCCTATCAACACCAGGGAACCCGGAACGATTCCCCCTCCCAACACCCGATTAAACTCCTGATCTGGAGTCAAGATACGCGATTCATCCTGATATACAATCTCATGAATAATAGCCGCTTTGTTTGCCCGCTTTGTATTCCCTGTTGTTGTTGTGCTTCGCCATTCAGGAACTTTTGAGCTTGACTTTTCGACCACTTCCTCCACGAAACTATTCCATTGTTTGCACGAAGGACACTGTCCCATCCATTTGGGAGCCTCATAGCCACAGTTTTGACAGAAATATGCAGATTTTGTTTTTGCCATTCTACGAAATTACAAATTTCTATCCTTTACTTTACCCTTCATTTTCTTTTAAAATCCGTAGAAAATTCTGTCCCATGATTTTAGCGATATCTGCTTTATTGTAACCTCTTTCTAAAAGTCCTTTTGTCAATAAAGGAAATTTAGAAACATCTTCTAAGCCTTGGGGAGCAGATTCGATGCCATCAAAATCCGACCCTACCGCAACATGGTCGATCCCTACTTTCTTGACCAGATAATCAATATGGTCCAATAGTTTGGACATTGGTGCATCGACCTCATACCTAACATCTACGGGCAACTTATCATACATCTTCCAGGTACTCAAAGTGGTATCGGCATTCTCACCAAATTGCTGTGTATAGATTCTCTTTAATCGTGTCTCATACTCGGGATCTAAAAAACCAGAGTAAAAATTGACCCCGATCACACCGCCATTTTTCTTCAGGGCCTCCAATTGTTCATCTTTCAGGTTTCGGAAATGTGGACATAAACGATAGGCATTGCTGTGTGACACCAATATAGGCTTACTGGAAACCGCAATGACATCATAAAAAGTCTGCTCACCACCGTGGGAGAGATCGACTAGCATGCCAAGTTCATTCATTTTTCGAATGATCGCTCTCCCATGATCTGTTAATCCCTTTGCCTTCGAATCCATCTTGCCAGACTCCATCGCAGCACAACTCGCCCAAGGCACATTATAGTTCCAGGTCAGGGTTAAATATTTCGCACCACGTTCATGGAGTTTGATGAGATTGTCTATGCTCCCTTCGATCATATTACCGCCTTCCACACCGATCAATGCAGCAATTTTTCCGGCTTTTAAAATAGCATCAATATCCCTTACTGATTTTGCCAAAGCAATGTTCTCGGCGTTGGCAACGATCATTTTCTCCAGTGCATCTATTTGCGCATTGGCATGCTCAAATGCACCGGTCTTCCATTTTGCATCATCGGACCAAACAGCAAATACCTGCACATCGACTCCACCTTCTTTTAATCTTGGCAAATCCGTAGCGCCTGTACTCAGTCGCTGACCAATATCCTTTCCTCCGAAAATTGATTCATAGATTACATCATTATGTCCATCCACAATAACCAGATCCTGATGAACTTTTCTATAATCCTGACTATAAGCCAACCTGTTTAAAGGTAATATGCCAAGTCCCATCAACAATAGCTTTTTTATCATTTCTTCACTTCATTGATTGCTTCATAAATGGCATCCTGAATCCGGCTACGAATATTGAGATCCAACAATTTGGTACTGACCTGCGGGTGCACGCGATTGGATAGGAAGATATAAATCAATTGGTTTTGGGGATCCACCCAGATACAGGTGCCTGTATATCCCGTATGCCCAAAGACAGTGCTATTGGCCAATTTAGAGGGGTACTCATTTTTTGGGTTTGGATCCCAGCGGTCGAACCCCAATCCTCTTCGGCTTGTCGCAGACTGCTTAGACGTAAAAAGATCTATTGTTTCAGACTTAAAATACCGCTCACCGCCGTATTCTCCACGGTTGAGCAAAAGCTGGCCATATATCGCGAGGTCATTGGCTGTAGCAAATAAGCCGGCATGTCCAGCGATACCGCCGGCCATCGCTGCCCCCTGATCGTGCACATAACCTTCCAACAATGTCTTACGAAACGAAGTATCCTGCTCGGTAGATACAATCTGCTCTTTTGCAAATCGTTCCCTTGGAAGGTACCCTGCATGTGTCATACCTAATGGTTTATAGAAATTTTCCTGAACATAATCCTGCAATGGTTCGGCAGTCTGATGTTCGGCAACCTCCTTCATCACATACATGCTAATATCACTATACACATAGTTTCCTGTTGGCTTAACAGGCGATTTTAACATTTCGGGCCACATCACATCGCGATAATAGTGATTGAGAATATAACTATTGTCAGCCATCTTGACCTGATGTTGTTGGTCCGGTACGGCAACAACATCACCTGCTTTTAAATATTTATAAAAAGGGATAAATGGTGTAAACCCTGCTTCATGTAGCATCACAGAACGCAATTTGATATCCTTTTTATTGGTATACTTTGCCTGCCACAGGTAATGCCCCATCGTACTATCGAGATTAATGATATTACGTTCCGTCAATCGCATAATCACAGGTGTAGTACCCGCAATTTTACTGACTGAGGCCAGATCAAAAATATCACTTGTTTTTGTTGGAATGTCTTTTGAATAGGTATGATAACCATAAGATTTCTCCAATAACACCTGCCCATCTTTGATAATCATCACAACTGCACCAGGGGTTGCCTGCTTTTCAATAGCTTCTTGTGCAATGGCATCAATTTTTTTGGTCAATTTACCCAAATTCAGATTGGAGTTTTTACCTGAACTGTATTGCAGCCTCGATTGAGCCGTCTTAACATTTCCTACAGTAATCGCGGCACCACCAAAAATAGACATCGCGGCATTGCGTTGACCAAGTTCAGTAAAAGGAGCCAACAACTCGATCAAATCAGACTGTGGATGTTCGGACAATGATTTTTTGTTGCGTTCTTGTTCAAAGAAATGACAAAGAACAACTTTTTTATTGTTCAGTACAGCCTGCTTTAACTGTGACAAGCAATCGGCATCCAAATCATCTTCCTTACCCGCAACAATAATCGTATTATAATATTTGATATCTTCATCAAATTTACTGAAATCAAATAGCGTTACGCCTGCATAACGTGCCAATTGGTTTGTAAACGCGGCATATTTTTCAGCATTAGGCACAACGACGGCAATACGTAACTGCGCCAGATTGCCCAGAGGGAGTAGCTGATCAACATTATTGTAAAGTATGGTTTCATTCTTTATGGTCGACTTATACTGAGCGAACAAGGGGCCAATACAGAACAAACCTGCAAATAACACCCCAAAAAATCCTTTTTTCATTCTGATTTTATCGTTTTTTAGGTTCTATCAAATAAAAATACGAATAAAATAAAAAAGCAAAGTCCTTTCCCTAAAAAAAATCAATTTTGTTACGCCTGTTTTTTACAGCTTCAGTATAGGGATTTTTAGGATGAGCAAGTATAAATCTTTTTTTTTCTGTAAGTTTGGTTAATGCCGGAATTGATTCAAGATAAAACTATATTTTCCCTTTTGGAGGTTAGCAAAAGTATCCAAAAAACGCTTGCTGAGCGTTACAAGAGCTTATATTGGATCAAGGCGGAGATGAATAAACTCAACCATTATACGCATTCCGGGCATTGTTACCCTGAGCTCGTTGAAAAACAAGACGGTAAAATTGTAGCCGAGATCAGATCAACTTTGTGGAAAGCAGACTTCACACGAATCAACAACAATTTTCTGAAAATTGCGCAAGAACCCCTACGGGAGGGTATTACGATGTTATTTCAAGCAAGTATTTCCTATGATCCGATGTATGGTTTGAGCTTAAGGATTGTCGATATTGATCCAACTTTTACGTTGGGAGAGCTGGAGAAAGAGAAGTTGGATAGCATAAGAAAGCTCAAAGAAGAGGGTATTTACGAGGCTAATAAATCAGTTCCGTTCCCAACGCTTCCAAAAAGACTAGCCATTGTTTCGGTGGAAACAAGTAAAGGCCTTTCCGATTTTTACAAGATTATCAATCAAAATCCTTGGGGCTATCGGTTGGAATGCACCTTATTTCCGGCGCTCTTACAGGGGGATAAATCTATTCCATCAATTATCAATCAACTTGCGATCATTGCCGATAAAATTGCTGAATTTGATGTGGTTGCCATTATTCGTGGCGGTGGCGGTGAGGTTGGCCTATCGAGCTACAATAATTATTTGTTGGCAAGGGCTATCGCAATCTTCCCTATTCCTGTATTGACCGGAATTGGTCATTCTACCAACTATACTGTGAGTGAGATGGTGGCCTACAAAAATGCAATCACACCAAGTGAGCTGGCTGATTTTCTCATTCAAAAGTTTCATAATTTTTCTGTTCCTATTGACAAAGCAACTGAAAGCATCCAGCTACTGATCTCTACTCGTTTTAAGGAAGAAAGGAATACTTTGGCTCAAATAGCAACGCATATCCAATGGGTTGGGAAAAGAGAACTTCAGACTGCGCGCGCCAATATTCAACAGATTCAGCACGAACTGGCTGCGCTGATCAAACTACGCTTTTATGAACATAAAACGGCGTTGGCACATACCGAACGGATTATCCAGCTTTCTGATCCGCGGAGGCTGCTTAAACAAGGGTTTTCCATTACAAAAGTCAACGGCAAGTTACTTCAATCTATCGATCAGATATCTCCGGGTGATCTGATCCAAACGATGGTGGAAGATGGCGAAATTACAAGTACTGTAACGGATAAGAAGGCGCTTAGCACCAGTTCCGAAAACAACTAACCGGAACTATATTAGTGTGAAAAATTTAAAGAGATAGCATACAATGGAACAAAAATACACGTATACCGATGCCTTCAATGAATTACAAACGATTGTAAAAGAAATTGAGAATGGAACAACAAATATTGATGAACTTGCAGAGAAAATCAAACGTGCATCTGATCTCATTGAGGTATGTCGGGCAAAATTGACCGCAACCGAAGACGAAGTGAATCAGTTGTTGCAAAAGATCTCTCCTGTACAAGATTCAGATTCTGGCTCCCCCTCCTAATATTGATATGCAACAATTTGTCTATCCCTTCGCAAAACTTTAACGAGCTCTTTATGTTGATTTATGTTGCCTGTCAATCGCCAGGTAGTGTTTAGACTTTCCTTATTATACCGTTGATTTACAATTGTTGCTTTAAACCCCATCTGTCTGATCAATTGCTCTGTATGTTCAAAATCTGCTTCAGATAAGGTCTGGAGCTCATAGTCTTTAATTTTATGGTAATTATCAATATAAGTCTGTAAATAGGTCAACAGCCCCAAAATCACTAAAACCAACCCTACACCGATAAAGGCTAAAAAAATATTCCCTGTGCCGACACACATTCCCAGAGATGCGGTTGCCCATATCGTTGTTGCTGTTGTAATTCCGCTAACTTTATTATCTTCTTTAAAGATTACTCCAGCCCCTAAAAAACCAATTCCTGTAATAATATTAGCTGCTAGCCGATCTGGATTTCCGACACCTATCTTCAACGAAATAATAGTAAAAAGGCAGGAGCCAAAACTCACCAGTATAAAAGTCCGTAATCCAGCGGATTTATTGCGGTATTCGCGTTCGACACCAATCAACAGCCCTATCAACACTGATAACATAATCAATAAGACGTCCTTGCCCTCAAAAGCATGTAATAAATTGTCCATGGGATTTACTTCTATTCCAACTCCAATTTACAAAAAATAAGGAGTACCTTTTACAGAACCCCCTATTTTTATAGTAGCTATTTAGATTTTTTTCCATGTATCCCTGGTCTAACCGAACAATAAATCAAGCATTATCAAATACATGAAAGGCGTATGTTTCCAGTACTAAAACATTGGAACTTCAATCAGCAGCAATTTTGCATTGTACTCAGCCTTAATCTCAATTTTATCCAACTCGTAGATGCCCATGGCGTCTCTCCTCGATAATGTTTCGTCGGCCACTTGTACCTTGCCCTCTAGCACAAAAAGATAAATCCCATTTCTTTCAGAATGAACAGTATACGGGATTGTATTCCCTTCATCCAAGTCCGCAATATTGAAATATGCATCTTGATGAATATGAACCGCATCTGGATCGGAAACATCAGGGGACACAATGGTTACAAACTTATTATGACGGTCCAAATGTAGGTAAGACTTCTGGTCATAACCAGGAGTAAGATTCATTTCATGGGGTATTATCCAGATCTGAAGAAACTTAACAAGCTCCTTCTGGTCCCCATTAAACTCCGAATGCTTTACTCCCTTTCCTGCAGACATAATTTGTACATCTCCAGTTTCAATGTTTCGGACATTGCCCATACTGTCCTGATGGGAAAGTACTCCTTCCAGAGGTATGCTCACAATCTCCATATTGTCATGAGAATGGCGACCAAAGCCCTGCCCCCCTTCAACCTGATCATCGTTTAATACGCGTAAAGCCCCGAAGTTTACTTTTTCTGGATCAAAATATTGCCCAAAGCTAAACGAGTGGGCACTTTTCAACCAACCAGAATCAACATGGCCACGATCGTTTTCTCGGTGTATGATCTTTTGCATCTGTTCCTCCTGCTATATAAACAACTATTAATCAGAGGGCAAAACTCATACCAACAAGCGTTTCCCGAAAAATTCTGCCAATTTGACAAAAACTCACTTAGAGCACTTTCAATTTATCAGGGGCAACCGCCAGAATAAGTGCCCGGGCAAGAATTCTATTGGGATCAACTACAACCATTCCATTATGATCTTTTTCTGGAATAGCCAATGGCAATTCGGCACATCCCAAAATAATCACCTGAGCACCTTGTTTTTTCAAGTCATCCATAGCCATTAATAGGTCTTCTCTTGCCTTATTGGCTATAGGTGCTGGCTGTGCCTTAATACCATAATCTTTATCGTAGATAGCATTGTTTACCTTTTCTTTCTGTGCACCTTCAGGTTCCACAATAGGAAAACCCTTTTTCATAAAAGCTTCCCGATATTGGCTATAAGCCTGTTCACCTGCTGTCGATAGCACACCTATTGTACTCTCTGGATAATTTTCATGAACAAAGCGCACCGTTTCATGGACAACATGAAGCAACTTCAGTTCATTCCCTAAACGGGCCATCTCATCCTGGATAACTGAAAAAATCGGTTCTGCATGCGCTGTATTCGACGGAATTGCCGCAATCGTTGCGCCAGCCTGTTCCAGTTGTTTTAAAATCATCGCTATTGCCTTTCCTGGATTCTCCTTCGATTTATCCAATAAATATGCGGAACGATCTGGAATCAAATTAGGGCAGGAAAACAATAACAGTGGCAAGTGTTCCTGATCGGAACTTGCCACTGTTTCATCTATAATTTTCTTGGCTATATCCAAGCCTGCATAAGGACCTAGGCCACCTACTATACCAATCATAACTACTATTTTTTATACCTTATGATATAACCAATAGCTCGCCGAATGGTTTGATAAAGTTTACCATTCAATGGCTTGATCCTCATCTGGAATCTGTGTATTGAGCTGACGCTCCAAAATCAATGAACCAGAAACCTTGAATTTGATCGCCGTAGTAGAAACAAGCGTATAATCGGTAAATTCGTAATCCACATTATTGATGGTGATATAACGATGCAATAAATAAGGACGGACGGCGTCCATCTGTTCTGAAACAGTATAACTTGCATCTTTTTTGACAACGAACTTCATATTTGGATTTACGGCACGAAAGCTTACCCCACCCTTGTCATTGAATGTTGCAAAAACTTGATAATTCTTCCGGTCCTTTCGCTCTTCATCTATATTACCCGCATAAAAGAAGATCGTATTCTCATCGACAACATAACTTTTGATTTGACTTTTTACGATCGGGGTTTCATTTTCATGTCCTTCCATAACAACCTTCAAGGCCGTCCCGCTATAGGTCCCGGAGTAATTGTTAAAAGGGTTGATGCGTAATAGTGCTTTTTTATAATGCTTCCGGGGATTGACCTTATATTTAGCCCCCGGATCATCCAAAATAGCCAAGGGAAGCACCCATTTTTCGGTCATATCAATACCCTTCAATGTAAAATCAATGGCCATTAATCCGGTATTTTCTCCAGACTTGATATCCACCGCTGATGGAATCGAAAAAAAGTTAGTACTGAGCTGTTTGTAATAAAAATCCGTCCTCGTCTGGAATCGTTCGTAATTCAGGATACCCAATGTATCAGCATCCACCCCAACCTTGACCGAAAGATTATTATCGTTGGTTGTCGACCCGCTGACTTCCAGTGGCTGCATAAAGGTGGTCTTTTGCCCATCCTTGTAACGAACATAGATATTCGCGACCCCCTCACTTTCCAAGGGTGCCTTAAAAGAAATGTAATGTTCGAATTGTTCCTCTTTCCATTCATCATTACAAGAGCTGCAGACAGCAAGTAAAGTGAGGAACAACAACTGTATATATGACTTGTTCATAAAATGCATATTTGGTTAATCATTATAAGTCCATCCAGGATTTTGAGTCAAATTCTTATTGCGCTTAAGTTCGGTATGGCTAATCGGCCAAAACCACATTTTGTCGGCAAAGGTTGTCTTTAAGGTCCAGATCGCGACGGGCTGATAGAAAAGGTCACGTTCCTCTACATTCATCAAAACGTTACAGCCATACACCGGCAATGCTTCTTCAACAGGCGCATCCATCCAACGGCGTAAATCATAGTAGCGCTGACCTTCGCCCATAAGCTCAATAAAGCGTTCCCTTTTCAATGTTTTACGCAGTTCATTCTTATTCCCATATATATTGGCCGAATAATCAGGCACACCTCCGCGGATGCGGACAGGATGGATGCCCTTTTGCATTTCAGCAATGTCACGGCTGATCGAGTAACTTGCTCCACGCCAAGACGGAATCGTATACGAACCGTTTAACTCATTTAGCGCCTCAGCATACATCAACAATACATCTGCATAACGGATGGCTGGCTCCGCCTTAGGAATAATACGTGAGCCAACTCCACCTTCATAAGTATCATTGGGATGAACAAACTTCTTAACCCCGAAACCCGTACGCAACCAATAGCCATTCGCTGAATTAAAGCCGTTTCCTCTTGGGTCAGCGCTATAATAGAAGATTTGTTTATTGCGGTTTTCTTCTTTTGTTTCATTAAGCAATGTCCAAAAACTTCCACTATAAGCCACCGAAGCATAGAATCTCGGTTCTCGATTTGCATATTGCAAGGACACACCGGGACGCAACGGTCTGTATGTTTTATTGTCATAATTTTCCTGGGTCACAAAACCACTGACACGATTTGAACCATTTCCACGGCCGATTTCCTTATCCTTACCCGGTACATCCGTGCCATCATTCATATAGTACGCGTCCACTAGCTTCTGTGTCAGTCCATGTGTATTCCATCCCGTTGCTGAACGCGGCAGCTGGTGGATGACCATTTGGTCGATACCCTCATTCGGCTGGTTGTTACCCCGGGTAAATATTAACTCCGGATTACCCGAAGCAGTCAATGTCCCATTAAAGACCTCTGCATATGATTTAGCAGGATCAATGTCCGCCCAACCTGCTGGCCAGCTTTTATCCGAAAAATTATGATCCTGAGGAGGTCTGACTGTTGCATCATCACCCGTTTCCTGAAAAGGTGCGGTGTAAAGCCGATATACCCCCAGTTCGATGACATCGCGTGCAGCGGCTGCAGCCTTTGCCCATTTCTCTTCTTTATAATCGGCAGACAACAGGCGTTTCATCTGCTTGTCTACCAACCGGGCAGCATAACCTGAATTATTCCCATTGGCCAAAGGACTTGCTGCATACAGAAGCACCTTAGCCCTCGCAGCCAATGCTGCCCCCACAGAGGGGCGGGCGGAACCATCCTGTCCACGTCTCATCCCAAGGGCTTCCATTTCTTTCGCAGCTGTTAATAGCTCGTTGCTGATGAATTCAGCACACTCATCATAGGTGTTTCGCGCAATAGCCAGTTCTTCATAACTATCTGTATAATCCAGGCCTTCATCGGGCAGTATCGGAATTGGTCCATATTTACGGAGCAACAACCAGTAGAGGTAAGCCCGCGCAAAACGCGCCTGCCCCCGATAATCTACGATTTCGGCCTCGGACATCTCGGTATTCATGTAGATATTATGGATAAAGGTCGAAGCATTCCGAATCCCGCGATACGATTGAGCCCATGTTCCTTGTTTATCAGTTTCTGTATACAAACCCATTTTAAACATATTATAGGACAGTTCATTTTTGGATGGATCGTAATCCTTGTCCCGATCACCATAATACATATCATCCGCGAAACAGTGTGGTGTCAGGCCTTTACTCGCGACATCGGCATTTTCACCTTTAAACTCCTCAAATACATGAGCCAGCCATTTCTCCGAATACAGCTTGCTTTTAAATGTTTTTTCCAAGGTGATCCGATCTTTAAAATATTGGTCGGACTTTAAGTAATCCTTTTTACAGGATGAGATCACAATAGTGCCCAAAGTGAGCATTAACGCAATATATAATGTCTTTCTTTGCATCTTTTTCTAATTTTATAGGTTAACATTGATGCCAAATGTAAATGACTTGGGGAGGGGATAATCCTCACCCCTTGGTGTTGCCAGCTCCGGATCCCAAAGTTTGAATTTTGACCAGGTCAATAAATTTGAGCCGACGAGAAACAGGCGAATACTATTTGCCTTAATCCGATTGGTCAGGTGTTTTGGCAGTGTATAACCAATGTCCAGGGTTTTCAAACGAAGATATTGTCCGTTTTTTAACCAAAATGTTGACTCTCTGAAATTATTAATATTGTCTCCAAAACTTAAACGTGGATAAGATGCATTCGGATTTTCGGTCGACGGGTCGCCTGATATGTCGGCAGAAATCCAACGATTATCGCCCATGACACCTTTCATTACCTGCCCCCATTCGCCCTCACGAAAGGCTTGCACCGTTTTTCCATAAATAGAAAAAGTAGACTTCCCTGATCCTTGGAAATGGACACTAAGGTCAAATCCCCGCCAACTCACTGAAGCACCTACACCATAAACCAAATTAGGTCTCCGCGTCGCTCCTATGGCCACCCTGTCTCCATCATCCACTATGCCATCTCCATTGACATCTTTATATTTTATATCTCCGGGCTGATAATTCGGTGGATTATTATCAAACTGTTGTTTCGGGCTATTGCGAATATCATCGTAATCTTTAAACAAGCCCAAAGCGATCAATCCTATAGACTGATCCACACGATAGCCTTTTTGATTTTGATAACCATATACGTTATTTTCCTCATCGATTGCCGTAATTTCGTTCTTACTATAGGTGATATTGCTACGTGCCGTAAGGTTCAATTCACCGATCTTCTGTTTATATTCCAAGCGTCCGTCGAAACCACGTGATTTTACTCCACCCACATTAGCTCTTGGAATACTCTCCAAACCAACCATGCTTGGCAAAAATCTTCGTTCCATATAAATGCCAGTACGTTTCTCATCAAAGAAATCGAAGTTGGCGACAATTTTATCGCGAAATAAAGCGATATCCAAACCCAGGTTATTTTTGGTAGCCATTTCCCATGTTACGTAGGGCGAAGCTACCTGACTATACCGAATACCACCATAATAACGATCTAGGCCATAGTCAGCCCATTGATACCCTCCTTCGGGAATCCTTTGGCCACCGTCCAGTATAAGGTTCCCACTATTATCTCTACGCCAAATTTCATCAATCGTATATAAGTACGGGAAGCGTTCGTTGTTGTTGCCTATTTTAAGTTGGTCATTTCCCACCTTACCCCAGGAGTAACGTACTTTAAGCAAATTCAGCCAAGGAACATTATTTTTGACAAAAGGCTCCTCGGAGATATTCCATGCTGCTGCTACAGCGGGAAAGAAGCCATATTGTTGCCCCATGGCAAAGTTTTCCGAACCCGTATAACCAAAATTAAAATCAGCAACATAACGCGACTTCCAATTATAGGTCAATCTTCCGGCTAATGCCTGGTTACGTCGTGATACACCATTTTTGATATCATTGCCCAAATCAACTGTTTTGGTAAAAGCATCCCGGGTGAAACGTGCTACTGCTCCTAAATTATGATCTCCAATTTTGCGGTCATAGTTGAACATGACATCATAAAACTCCCGTCTATTTCCCTCAGAATACCCTCCCTGTTCCATTTCTCTGGGATTAGCCTTATGCGTAAAAATCAGATTTCCGTTCTCATCACGCGCGCGTTCGGCATGCCATAATTCAGGCAATTTAATACGTGTGATATTGTTATTATTATAGGTATCAAAGCCGACAATCCCTCTAAGTCTTAAACCTTTGGTAATAAAATCAAAGTTCTGTTCGATTGTGACATCGGTCTGCACTTTGTTTTGCCAATTTTCATTGAATCCTGACTGTGTTGACATGACCCATGGATTGATCTTATTGCCATCTCCTATTGTTGGTACACGGCCGTTGGAATACAATACTGGCGTACTGATCGGAGAATATCCAAAAAAAGAACCCCAAAGATCCTGATCACCCAGGCCTGGACTATTCCGTTTGTCCAGTGATCCCGCGACGCCAACTTTCAATACGGTGCTTTTGGTCACGTTGATATCCGCGTTCAAACGGTAATTCCACCGTTTATAATTAGCATTTGTATTATAATCGTTGCGCAGTGTTTCATCCGTTTTATACATACCACCCTCATCTATATAGCTTCCCGACACGAAATAACGCGTTGTAGCCCCGCCTCCAGTCATGTTGAGGTTTGCCCGGTAGGTCATGGCACCATCTTTCAACAATAGATCTTTCCAGTTGACATTGGGATAAAGATCTGGGTCCAATCCCAAACGCAGGATTTCTAATTCTTCAGGACGATAAATAGGTTCAAAATTTCGTGTGATCCGGGCCTCATTTAATAGGTTAGCATAAGTAACACCATCCTCAAATTCAGGCGTAATCGTACGTGTATTATAAATGGTTTCGTCCTTAAAATTGATGTTGATCTTCCCCTCTTTACCGCGTTTAGTTGTGATCAAGATAACTCCGTTTGCACCTCTAGAACCATAAATTGCAGTCATAGCTGCATCTTTAAGCACTGTAAATGTTTCAATATCTTCGATATTTATATCATTGATATCGCGCTCGACATTGTCTACCAAAACTAAAGCGGCACTACCGCCACCGAAGGTAGAAATACCACGTATCCAAAACTCGGATATATTTCTACCGGGCTGACCAGACTGCATCATCGCCATTACTCCTGGTACATTTCCAGCAAGTGCATTCGTTATACTTGAAGTCGGGTTGGCTTTCATGGTTTCTACATCGACTCCACTTGCAGCCCCCGTCAAAGTCAGCTTCTTTTGAGTTCCCGTACCTGTTACCACCACCTCATCCAATACACTAGTCTCCGATTCTTTCAAGCTCACATTAATGATATGTGAATCTTTCACAAGTACTTCCTGTTTTTGGTAGCCAACAGAAGAGAAGACGAGTGTTTTGTAACGCTCTACCTTTATCTTATAGTTACCTTTGCTATCTGTGGTCGTCCCAAGACCGGGGGCATCTTTCACAGCGATGCTGACACCGACCAGTGGGGACTTCTGAGTATCAATAATGACACCCGTTACTTCCACAATTTCTTGTGCGAAAACACTCAAGCTGAAACTGAGAAGCGCCATACATGTTAGTAATATTTTATTCATCATCTTATCACAGGTTAATCTTGGTCATTTTCATCCATTTCCTCCAGTGCGATCTTACGAATTCGCCTATTCTCCCGGTCTCCGATATAAAAAGCTTGTTCTTTTTCATTATAGGCAATGCCTGATGGTCGATCAAAACGAGCATCTGCCCTTAGATCTCCATTAACATAACCGTAAGGATTAGTATTCAGGCTTGAACTACCTCTGCCGGCAAAAGTTGTTACGGCACCTTCAGGCGTAAGCATACGAATGGCATGATTCATAAGGTCTGTAAAATAAAAATCGTACACATCGGGCTTACCTGCTTCCACATAGGCTTGATTTTTGACAAATACCCCTTGGTAGGGCTGATTGACACGGGCTGAGGATCCGACCCCATCTTTATAGCCAGATTCACGGACCTTCCCGCAAACTAAATAGGGTTGATTAAACCGTTTTTTATCCCAATTATAGTCCGCACGCATAATATAACCTTGATTAATCACCAAAATATACGCGTAGTTTCCAGTCGGATGAATCAATGCCCGATATTCCCACTCCGGATCCTGAATCACATATAACTGTTCGGCTTTTACAGTTTTATCGGTGAAATACTGATTGAGATCGAAACGGAAGAACTCTCCCTTCGCATAACTGTTAAAATACATTTCCCCATTAACTGGGTGAATGGAGGCCCCATTACATTGTCTACTTTTGGTCAGTACTTCTTTATCGAGAAAGCTCTTTGCGCGGGAAAACAATAGGGTAGATTCATCATTCTCTCCACCTCGATCTTGTGCCACAATCATATATTTCCCATCTACCGAAAAATCTACACTACGTGGACGGTTAAAATCGGAGCGCTTTTTGGTAATCGTGCTATCCTCAAAATTAACTAGATAAAGGCCATTATTGTCATCAAATGTCACCCACAGATGTTTGGGATTCGTGGGGTCAAACTTCATAAAAGAGGAGAGCCAAAAACCACTGGCCATTTTGTTTTGGTCAGCATCTTTAAACTTGCCATCTTTCCAAGGTTCGTCACCGCGGGCATTCCTGTAACCGGCGAGCGTGGATACCACCAGCTTACGTTTATAGTCAAACTTTGCTTCAGCCCGGCCAATGACAGGTTTCTCGACTCCGCCAACACGAACTTCGATATTCCCCTCGAAAGCCTGTTTGGGGACAAGGCAATACAATGACTCACCTAAAGCATTAATAACGACTGCTTGTTGTCCACCTATTAGCACAGCAACATTTTTTGGATCATTCCCAAAATTCTGTCCATAAATAATTAGGCGTTGTCCCATACCACCCGATTTTGGACTGAAATCAGACACGACCACTGGTTTAGAAGGATCAAAAGGTTTTGCTTCGGCAACAATGGCCGGCGTGTCGTTCTTGCAGGCCCAAAGACCAAAGGTGAGAATCATAAAGACCCAGAGTCTACCCAATCGGTACAAGGCTCTGCCCGCTACTTGTTTTGTTCTCATAAATTATGATTTGGTTAGAATTTATTTCAAATACTTTTTTTTAGTACCCCAGTGGACCGCTTCCGGATATTTTATCTTTAGGCTTATCTCGTTGAAAGCATGTCAGGGACTTAACTAGTTTTCCTTACGTCGAAATTTTAGGACGAACGAATCGATGCCCGTCCTTTTGATGGGCGAACTTCTTTTAAAAGTTTACACATAATTGATTTTTTAAATTATAGCTAAATGGTATTAGCTTTTGACAGCGAAAAAAGACTTTCGTGCAATAGCTTCAAAGTCTTCCTAATTTATTTAAATTACTTTTCTAATACTTTCTATTTCCGTTTTCAAATCCCGAACATGGCACAGCTTGATGTTTTATTAGAAACTCTCTGTTCCTCGTTTAATAGTTACTTCAAACCATTCTACTAATCATTCGCATTGTACTGTCTGTTTCGTTCAAAAAAATTTGTTGGATATTTCTTAAATTTTGGTTTCTAATATTTCTCTAAGATGTTCCGCTTTATAATTGATTACTCAAAAGTAGGGAACGTAAAATTTTTGAGACTATCGAATTATCTCAATAATCTGCGTATTTGTATCAAACCAAAACATCCATAATACAATACTCTATAAACTAGCTTACTAAGAATTTATTTTTTCTGTACAACTCATCAGCTAGTTGATATATAGTCCTTGAAAAGTAGATTTATTTCATTTTGGTCCAGATTGAGATCTTGGATCCTTTTGTTTATGATTGTTAGTTTCTTTTGTCGATATTTTTTAGGGACAACACATTAAAATCAAATAGAGATCAAATTAGCTCTTTTCACAGTACTTGTTCAGTTCTCGTTCAGTATTTGCTCAGTGATAACTCAGTATAAACTGAATAATTAGTGACTGATCACTGTCTAAAAATTGATTGAAAATTGTTATTAGGTATAATCTGGTATTAGGATGTTTCGGCTTTAATGCCTATCTTAACTATCCATATTATAATCAGTTAGTTATGGCAATCATCAAAAATGGCGTTAATGGAACTGTTTCTGGGAAGGCAGGTTCCGTTGTGTTTGTGTTAACGAAAACAGGAAATTATGTGCGTTCTCTCCCGCGCATTAAAAAACGGGCACCTACGCCTGAACAGCTGCTCAGTAGAACGCGTTTCAAAATTGTGAGATCGCATATTAGTCTGTTAAATTCGATCATCAAGATAGGTTATAAGGCGTATAGCTATCCAAAGCGGGCATACGATGTCGCCATGTCTTATAATCTGAACGAAGCACTTATCCAGGAAGGAGACGGTTTTGTGGTTAACTGGCAGAAATTTATGATTGCCAAAGGAAGCCCCAATCCCATCACTTCCTACACGGTGGATTTCGATCAAGAAAAACAAGTGCTTCAGGTTACTTGGGAATATGATGCCTATCTGGAGAAGAAGTTTGACACAAGGTCTTACGATTCCTTCTTAATCCTGTATAGCGCAGCGGATAATGGTGTTGAATATCCACTTTTGATGAACGACTCGAAAAACAGCTTAATCTCTGGAAAACAAGATGTTAATATTCCAGAGCATAGAAAGGAAGCGACTTATGAAGTGTATATATTTTTCGTAGAGAGCTATGGCGGGGGGAATACAGACAGCCTCCACTTGGGTAAGATAAAAGTTTGAGCGGTATCATGTGTCATTATTCCAGATTGAATGTAAACCGTAGTGCGAAAATCTTAAAAAGATCAGATGCTTAAAATAAATAATTTAAAGAAATTTTATGGGAATCACCTAGCCTTACACATA
This sequence comes from Sphingobacterium sp. GVS05A, assembly GCF_019969845.1. Classification (GTDB taxonomy): domain Bacteria; phylum Bacteroidota; class Bacteroidia; order Sphingobacteriales; family Sphingobacteriaceae; genus Sphingobacterium. Next base: position 153,849 of record NZ_JAHXYR010000008.1, on the reverse strand, counting down.
GGAGATGTAGAATTCGGAGAAGGAATATACTGACCAAAGGACACAATGGTTCAAGAAAAAGCACCCTGCTCAAATACTTAGCTGGAATTTCATCATTTGATAGGAAATTGCATATGAAGGTTGTTCTTCACTTTTTTCTTGGGAATCAATGTAGGCTTTGTAGATACTGAAAAACAAAAAAACCTGCAAATTTACTATTTTGCAGGTTTTTATTTTGTAGCCCGTAGGGGAATCGAACCCCTGTTTCAAGAATGAAAATCTTGCGTCCTAACCCCTAGACGAACGGGCCATTTTTAATGCAACTCCAAAAGCTTTCTTGTTTTTGGAGTTGCAAATATAGACCTTAAAATCAGTATTACAAAAATAATTTTAAATATTTTTTAGATGAGGTCAAAACCGATGTCACGTCTGAAGTATTTTCCTTCAAAATAAATTCTTCCGGCATCAGCAGTTGCCTGTTGAAGCGCATCAAAAAGTGAGTCTTGTAATGTCGTAACGGCAATTACACGTCCACCGGCAGTGACAACCTTACCATCCTGCTCCTTGGTCCCTGCTTGGAATACAATAGATTCCTTGACGTTTTCCATATTCGCGATCTCTTTTCCAGATTCATAGGCTCCAGGGTACCCCCCAGCCACTAACATCACCGTAACAGCTGTTTTTGGAGAAACCGTATAAGAACGTTGGTCTAAATTTCCTTGCGCAACGCCTTCCAACAGATCCAACAGATCAGATTCAATTCGTGGCAATACAGATTCCGTTTCAGGATCACCCATACGAACATTATATTCAATGACATATGGTTCCCCTTCAATATTCATCAAACCGATGAAAATAAAGCCTTTATATGGAATACCATCTTTCTTCAGTCCTTCGACAGTTGGTTTGATGATGCGTTCTTCCACCTTATTCAAAAATGTTTCGTCAGCAAAAGGTACTGGAGAAATAGATCCCATTCCACCTGTATTTAATCCCGTATCCCCCTCACCTATCCGTTTATAATCCTTCGCAGAAGGTAATACCTTATAGGAGTTTCCATCTGTCAATACGAATACCGATAGCTCAATTCCTTTTAAAAATTCCTCAACGACAACGACGCGGCTTGCCTCTCCAAATTTGGAATCCGCAATCATCGCTTTTAGTTCAGCTTTGGCATCTTCAAGTGTTTCACAGATCAAAACGCCTTTTCCCGCAGCCAGACCATCAGCTTTAAGAACGATCGGCAATTTTTGGCTCTCTAGATAAATCAATCCTTCCTCCAATGACGCGACATCAAAAGAACGTGATGCAGCGGTAGGTACACCGTGTCGATCCATAAACTGTTTCGAAAAATCTTTTGAGCCTTCTAATTGGGCTCCTTCCTGTTGCGGGCCGATTACTGGAATATCTTTCAAATCTTCACGGTTCAAAAAATAATCATGAATACCTTTTACCAATGGCTCTTCAGGTCCCACGACTACCATTTGGATAGCATTTTCCAACACAAAGGATGCTATAGCTTCAAAATCAGTAACTTTAATATTGACATTTTGGCCATATGCTCCTGTACCAGCATTTCCTGGAGCAATAAATAATTGACCTAAACGTGGACTTTTCGACAACTTATAGGCGAAGGCAGATTCACGACCTCCGGAACCGATTATTAGGATATTCATAGCACAAAGATATTTTTTTTATGCTAATTTTCAGGCATAAGATGGTTCAAAAACGGATTTTAAATTTATTTTCCGGTTCAAAAGAACTCCAAAGCATCAATACAAATAATTTAACTGCTCCAATTCGATAATATTTTGATTTATAAGTTGATTAAAGGAAAAATATTTTCTAATTTTCAAGAAACATTAGTCATATGTACGCTCGAATATTGTTGTTAGTCAATTGCCTATTACTTCCTTTCTGGGCGCTCGCTCAAATTGATCAAACGTTACAGACATTGGAGTCTTACCATGAAAATCATGTAACCGAAAAAATTTATCTACACCTAGACAAAAATGACTATTCGGCCGGTGAAAATATTTGGTTCAAAATGTATTGCACCACCGCACCTTTCAATTATTTGAGCAATATCAGCAAAATCGCCAATATCGAATTAATCTCCCCAACAAATAACGTCATCAAGAGCATCAAAATTCCACTAACATTAGGGCTCGGCATTGGTGATTTCAGCTTATCTGACACTCTCGTAGAGGGTTCGTATAGAATTAGAGCGTACACCCGTTGGATGCAAAATGATTCCATATCCAATTTCTATGAGCGAATTATCCCTATTACCAACGGAAGAGCAGATAATGTCATAACCCAAAGCACATTACTTAAAAATGGAAATGAAAATTTCTTCCAGATCAATCTAAAAACAATTCAGGGGGCACCTCTCATAAACAGTAGTGTAAGCTATGCCCTCAAACAAGATGGCCAAAAGGAAAAGACTGGACGGTTAAAATCCAATGAAAATGGAACAATAGCACTTGAACTCAAAGATAACTTTAATGGCGGGCTATTAACATTGCAATTCCTGTCCTCAGATAAAAGACGTGTTCTAAAGAGTTTTACTATCCCAAATCCAAATCAGCAAAACAGTATCCAGATTTTTCCTGAAAGCGGTGAATTAGTAAACAATATCTTGAGTAAAACTGGAGTCAAGGTGCTTAGGCCCGCAGGCTTGGGTATAAAATCAAAAATCAAAATCGGGGAGGAAAACCAGGCGCCGATCATCGAATTTGAGACCAATACCCTTGGTATGGGAAGCATGCCGCTAATTCTAAGCACTGGAAAAAAATATATTGCCACAGCAATCTTCCCGGATGGAAATTCGGTAAGCACCCCACTGCCTCCAGTAGCAGCCTCAGGCTATGTACTCACCGTAAATTCGGGTTTAAAAGACAAGATTGCAGCCCAATTATCCTCCACTAACGATTTGGTAACCGGCAAAGAGGTTTATCTAATCGCACAATATAACGGCATCGTACTACATGCTGTAAAGCAAAAATTAAATGGACCAGAGATTCTTTTCAACATTCCCAAAAAGGATCTTCCTTCGGGAGTGATTCAACTATCTGTACTTAATGAGCAGATGACTCCCATCATCGAGAGGCTCGTCTTTAATTACAATGCTCCTAAAACAATATTTCCAATAGCGATCCAATTAAATAAATCCTCCTTTGCGACGAGAGACCAGGTCATCGCAAACCTCTCCGTTAAAGAAGGCAGTAGCGATACATCAAAAATAGCGGCACTCTCCGCAGCTGTAGTCAATCTAAGTAAAGTCGACTCTACCACAGACCAATATTATTCTTCCATAATCTCGGAGCTTCTACTCAAATCCGATCTCCGTGGTTTTATAGAGCGCCCCAATTATTATTTTGAAGATCTAAATAACATCCGGTTTAGTGAGCTTGACAACCTCATGTTGATCCAAGGCTGGCGTATACTGGATTGGAAGAATTCTCTCCTTCCAACCAATAATCTCTATCCACCAGAAAAAGGTCTCACGATCTCGGGAACTGTAAAGAAAACTGGGCGCAAAGCGGTCGTTCCCAATGCTAAAGTGACCCTAGTACCAACCAGCAATATGATGCTGAGTATAGATACATTGACAAATAATGATGGTCGATTTGTTTTTGAAGATCTCTTATTCGCCGACAGTATTAAATTTATAGTAACCGGGAATGGCCCGAAGGAGAAGAATAGGGTCGATATACTTGTCGACGAGACCACAAATCCTGCAGTTAATGAAAGCAAAGACCAGCCTTTGATCGCGAATGATGTAAACACCAAACTGATCGATCAGCTCAAAGGTAGCCAGCAATTTTTGACAGAACTGGAAGCTGCTGGTATTATTCAAAAAAGTATTAAATTAGAGGAAGTCCAAGTTAACAGGGTAAGGACCAATAAAGCAGACAAAAATTCAAGAAATCTCAATGGCCCCGGCCATGCAGATCAGGTCATATCTGCCGAAGATCTATCGACCTGCACAACCCTGGAACAATGTCTCGCGGGGAGACTAGTGGGCGTGATCTTCCGAAATGGAGTCCCTTACAGTACCCGATCGATGGGAATGAACGGGGGTAGTCCCATGCAGGTTGTTTTAGATGGAATGTACATTGAGGCGGATCAGATCAGCATGATCAATGTTCAGGACATCGCAAGTATCGAGGTGCTGAGAAGCATAGGCAATACCGCCATTTATGGTATGTATGGCGGAAACGGTGTATTGGTCATTACGAGTAAATCTGGTGAAGCATTTTCAGCGTCCTATACACCGACTGGGATTGTCACTATTGTACCGAAAGGATTACATGTAAACCGTAGCTTTTTCAAACCACAGTATAATACTACGCAAAAGCAGGAACTGAAGCGTGACCTGAGAACAACCATCGCCTGGGAGCCTAATTTGGTCACAGAGAAAAATGGAAAAACCAAATTTGATTTTTTCACTTCTGATGAACCCGGAACTTATAAAATTACCATCGAAGGAATTGACATGGAGGGTAAAATTTCCCATCTTGAATATTTAATAGATGTAAAACCACAATAGCAACCCGAACAAACCGTTATAAATTTATATAAATTCGTTATGGAGCATATCAAAACCAAAATAGAAGACCATATTTTAAGTATTTTTTTGGATCGGGGAAAGTCTAACGCCATCGATACACAGCTATTGAAAGAGCTTATAGAGACATTGGAATCTGGCCAAGAAAACGATGCCGTGCGCGGAGCGGTTCTTATCGGTAAGGAAAACTTTTTTAGTGCCGGTCTTGACCTAATAACCTTATTCGGTTATGACGAGGATCAAATCCGGGAATTCTGGAATCTTTTTTTGGAGGCAACATCGCTACTGGCCTCTTTCCCTAAACCGATAGCTGCCGCCATATCTGGACATAGCCCTGCTGGAGGTTGTGTGTTTGCCTTATGTTGCGATTATAGGATCATGGCAGAGGGTAATTTTGTCATAGGACTTAATGAAATACCTGTTGGGCTTATCGTTCCTGAAAGTATCTTTCAACTTTATGCCTTTTGGATCGGGAAACGATATGCTTACCAGAATCTCCTCGAGGGAAAACTGCTTTCTCCTCAGGAAGCAAAATTACAGGGCTTAGTCGATGAAGTCGTTCCAGCGGAAATACTTTTTAATACCGCAGCAAAGAAGATAAGACAGATCACGCAGTTTAATCAAAAGACATGGCAGACTTCTAAACTAAACTTCAGAAAAGAAATAATTCTTAAATTGCGCGAAAATAGAGAAGAAACTATTCAAGCTATTCTCGAGCAATGGTGGCTACCGTCAACACGGTCTATATTAAAGTCGATCATCGAAAACTTGACTTCAAAAAAATAATATTAAATAAACGAAAATAACATGAGAAATCTCTTTTTCTTTGTTCTTATCTGTCTCTCCATAGGTGTGATCTCCTGTAGAAACAATAAAAAAGAAGACAAGGCAGTAAAAATTGCCCAGGATTCTATCCCTTTGGATACAATAAGCAAACCGGACACGATCGTAAAAGAAGTGAAGAAAGAGGATACTGAAACACTTGAAGAAGTATTGGAAAAAATTGCCAAAGCATATACCGATCAAGACAGTAAAACAATCAACAACTATATCCATCCAAAATTAGGGATCTATATCATCTATCGTCCGGGGGCATTGGATTCATATGTGCATCAAAGTAGTTTTGACTTTTCCAAACCAGTACCAGAATATCATTCGTATGAAAAACTAAGTTACAAAGGACCTTTAAAAGCGGGAAAACTACCTGCTTTTGACTGTGGAACAATGAAATGGGACAAACTAGGCTTTTTTTATGATAAGAAGTCACGTCCGAATGAACTGTCACAAACAGCAAAATTCATGAATGAGATTTTAGATGCAAAAATTAATCAAACCGAATTACAGCGATTGAGAAATATAGAAACCAGAAGCTACCGTGCGATCATGACTTCCAACGAAAGCGAAGAACCTTTCGTTTTTCATGTCACGAAAGAGGGGGAAAAGTGGTATATTACAGTCATAGACCGCGCCTATGCAGGTTGTGACGCATAAAAGAATTTTTTACATTTAGCCATATTTAACGATCATGGGAAATTTAGATAAAGACATACTAGAGAAAATCGACGATTGGTTAACCTCCAGTTATGACGAGGAAACAAGAGCCTCCGTCCAGAAATTAATAGATGATCAGGCAGAGACAGAACTTATTGATTCATTCTACAAGGATCTTGAGTTTGGAACAGGAGGTTTAAGAGGAATTATGGGTGTGGGGTCCAACCGTATGAATAAGTATACAATTGGAAAAGCTACACAGGGATTATCAAACTATCTAAAAAAACAGTTCCCCAACGAGGAAATAAAAGTAGCCGTCTCCTACGATAGCCGTAACAATTCGCAGTCCTTTGGTCAGCTTGTTGCCCAAGTATTTGCAGCAAACGGTATCAAGGTTTATCTTTTTAACGAACTGCGTCCTACACCGATGCTATCTTTTGCAATCCGCCATTTTGGATGTAAAAGTGGCGTCATGTTGACTGCTTCGCATAATCCCAAAGAATACAATGGTTATAAAGCTTATTGGAACGATGGATCGCAATTGACAGCTCCCCATGATAAAAATGTGATCGATGAGGTCAATGCTATCGCCAGCGTCAAAGACATCCAATTTGAAGGGAATCCCCAAAATATAATTCCTGTTGGTGAAGAAATTGATCCAATTTATATTGATGCCAATAAAGCATTAAGTATACACCCGGAGGCTGTACTGGCACAAAAGGACCTAAAAATAGTTTATTCTCCGATACATGGTACGGGAATTACGATCGTTCCTAAAATGCTCGCCTCATGGGGCTTTGAAAATGTTACTGTGGTCACCGAACAAGCGACTCCCGATGGAAACTTCCCTACAGTGATCTATCCTAACCCTGAGGAGGAGGATGCCATGGCCTTAGCGAAGAAAAAAGGGGAAGAGATTGATGCAGACCTTGTTTTAGCAACCGATCCAGATGCGGATCGCGTTGGGATTGCGGTTAAAAACAGTCAAGGCCAATTTCAATTACTCAACGGGAATCAAATTGGCAGTTTGTTAATCTATTATGTGCTGAGTGCAAAAAGTGATCTAAAACAATTGGGCAACAACCCTTATATTGTGAAAACGATTGTAACCAGTAACCTTCAGGCTGACATTGCAAACCATTACCATGTTGCTCATTATGAAACACTCACTGGGTTTAAATATATCGGCGAACTGATAACAAAACTAGGTGATTCAGCGCAATATCTTGCCGGTGGAGAGGAAAGCTATGGATTCTTAGTCGGCGATTTAGTCCGGGATAAGGATGCGCCTAATTCATGTGCATTCTTGGCAGAAATGACTGCATATTTTAAGTCAAAAGGCAAGACTGTATATGAAGTTTTGTTAGACATCTATCAAGAATTTGGTTGTTATCAGGAAAAACTGATCTCCTTAACAAAAAAAGGAAAAGCTGGAGCCGAGGAAATTCAAGCCATGATGGCTGGTCTACGGCAAAACCTACCTACCAAGCTCGGCGGAATCGAAGTCAAAGAAATTAGGGATTATGAGCTTTCCCAGACCACTGACATGAAAACAGGCCACAAAAGCGAAATTACTCTTCCAAAGTCGGATGTATTACAGTTTATCACTGTGGATGGTGACGTGATTTCAGCTAGACCTTCGGGCACAGAGCCCAAAATCAAATTCTATTGCTCCGTTAAGGGGACGCTTCAAGATAAAAGTAATTACCTAAGCCTTCAAAATATATTGGAGGAAAAGGTAGACCGTATGATGAAAGATATAGTTGGATAAATGGAAAAATGGAAACGATTATCATCGGAATATATTTGTAAGGAACCTTGGGCAACATTACGCAGGGATACTTGCGAACTACCCGATGGGCGCATTAATGACCACTATTATGTCCTGGAATATCCGGATTGGGTCAATATGGTCGGCATCACTGCACAAAATGAGCTATTAGTAATCCGGCAATACCGCCATGGTGCAGGTATCATTTCATTGGAAATTCCGGCCGGTACCACTGAGCCAGGAGAAAATCCACGAGACGCCGCAGTCCGGGAAATGCTCGAAGAAACGGGATATCGGTTCGATAAAATTGAAGAGATTGTGAGCCTCTATGCCAATCCTGCGACAAGTGGCAATATCACGTATACCTACCTCATGACAGGTGGACAGAAAGTTCAAGAACAAGATCTGGACGAACATGAGGAGATTGAAGTTTTTCTTATCCCACTTGAGGAAGCGAAAACAATGTTGCTGGAAAACAAATTTAGCCAGGCATTACACAGCAGCGCATTATTCTATGCTTTTAATAAATTAGGCTTGTTATAAAACAAGCCTAATTTTATTCTGTTTTTCTCTTTCATACTTTAATTTTTACTAGACTTTTGATTTTTGTACCTTTGTCCTATGGCAAGAGAAATTTTTGAAACCAAGCGCAAGGCCCTGAAAATAAATCTAAATCCTGAGATTTATGGAACCTTCGCTGAGATCGGTGCTGGACAGGAAGTCGCACGAAACTTTTTCAATGCAGGGGCCGCTTCAGGCACAATTGCAAAAACAATGTCGGCTTATGACATGGCATTTAGTGACGCGATTTACGGTGAGGAAGAAGACGGCAGATATGTCAGCAGGACCCGTTTACAAAAAATGCTTTCTCATGAATTTAACTTGTTGACCCAACGCTTGCATGGTGATAAATATTGCAACAAAAAATTCTTTGCCTTTGCGGACACTGTTACCACGCTTAACTTCACCAAAACCAATGAGCCTCATGGCTGGATTGGTCTACGTTTTCAACATGAAGTCGGTGGCCCCACAAACGATATTATTGTCCACGTTAGACTTTTGGACAGTGACAATCAGCTGCAACAAAAAGTACTGGGCATTATCGGTGTAAACCTGCTGTTTGCGGCTTATTACTACACAGAAAATGTGCAGACCCTGATTGAATCCTTGGTCGATAATTTATCTGTCGGATCGGTCGAAATTGATTTAGTTAAGTTAAATGGTCCTTTGTTTGAAAATGTCAGCCAACGACTGATCAACTTATATCTCATTGCCAAAGGATTTGCAAAGGCAGCTATTTTCCAACCAGATGGTAAAGCGGTACAGATCAAGGATTATTTGTACAAAAAGAATATCATCTTGCTTCGTACAAAATACCGCCAGAAATCACTTCCTAACTTTGACCTATTTAACCTTGCTGTCGAGCAGTTTAAGAAAAATACGGGGGCAACGGACAGCGATACCATTGTATTGATTGAGGTGTTAATGGGTAATGTATTGGAAGATACACATGAGATCACGGATGAAGATCTACAGGAATTTGCATCGAGAGCAGATGAATTATGTGCCACAGGTAATAACATTATCGTCAGCAACTTCCGTAGAAATAATCATCTAGCGGAGTTTATAAGCAACTTCAAACCCAAAAATATCGGGATTGCAACAAACGTTTATAACTTAAAAAATATCTTCAATTCCGATAACTACAATAAAGAACTGTACACCAATGAACTATTATCCTACATCTCAGGTATGTTCAATAAAAATGTAAAGCTTTATGCTTATCCATATCTATTGAAAAAGGAAAATAAAATCATCACAACGCAAAATATGCCGGTCTCGGAAGAAGCCAAACCACTATTTGAATTCTTAATTAAGAACGGTTATATCATTGACATTGAAAATTACGACGAGAAATTTGTAAAAACCGTATAACATAAATCTCTGCTATAATTTTTTATATAGTCCAATTTGATTAAATTGGACTATATTTATGTTTAAGCCTTATGAAGCAAGAAAATGTAATATTAGTCGATTCCAATGACGCTGTCATTGGGAGTATGGAAAAATACGAAGCTCACGAAAAGGGTTTGCTACATCGAGCTTTTAGTGTCTTTTTGTTCAATGACAGGGATCAGCTGCTTATGCAGCAAAGGGCTTTGGACAAATATCATTGCGGTGGCTTATGGACCAACAGTTGCTGTTCGCACCAACGTCTTGGAGAAAGCAACCTAGATGCTGCCGAACGTCGTCTGATGGAAGAACTCCGGATCAGGGCATCAGACATGTATGATGCATTTTCATTTGTATACAAAGCCGAGTTTGACAATGGCCTTACCGAGCATGAATTTGATCATGTACTTATTGGAAAATTCAATGGTGAGTCTAATTTTAATGTTGCGGAAGTAGCAGCCATACAATATATGGATCAGCAACAGATCAAAGATGAGATCGCGCACTTTCCAGAGAAATTTACCCCTTGGTTCAAGCTCATTTATCAACGTGTATTTGAAACCTATTTGGACAAATACAAGAAATAAGATCATCAAAAAGGCCTGTAGCGATAAAAGCAGATCGACGTCCTCCGTATCATGGCCAAACTCCATCAACAGCACGCTAATAGAAGCTTTAGGGGCCGCTAGTCCTGCAAATAAAAAAGAGCAATTCTATAACAAATTGCTCCCCTCATTTTATACTGATCAAGAAACCACTATAAGTATTTTTTATAAATGGAATACATAATCTTTAGATCGTTTTCATTCAAAAATGCGGTATTCACATCTTGTTGAATATAGTGAATTTTAAAAGCCTTTATGGCTGCATCCAGATTACGGACATCATAGCCAATAATACGCAAAGCCATTTTTGGATTAAAATCGGTTGGCGGCGTTTCTAAAAATTCCTCATACCAATAGCCAAATCCCTGATCTGCCAATTTTTTCCAAGGGAATCGTGATGGGTCATTTTTACGCGAAGGTGCCAGATCCATATGTCCGATAAAATTTGCCTGTGGAATCTTATAGGTATTTTTCAAATAGTTCAGCAGCTGAACCAACGCATTTATCTGTGCATCCGTCCAGGGGTCTGTCGTCCCATTATTATCCAACTCGATACCTATCGACGAAGAGTTCAGATCAGTATCATTTCCCCACTTACCCAGACCAGCATGATGTGCCCGGTATAGATCATTCACCATCTGTACTACCTTACCATCCCGCCCCACAACATAATGTGAACTTACTCCGGCTTTCGCAGAGTGAAACGTACGGATTGTCTGTCCTAACGAATCTTGAGCTGTATGATGAATGACCACAAAATTAGGCTTTCGGATACCGAAATTGATGGAGGCGATCCACTGCTGATCTTTGACATTGACTTTCTCCAACTGCCCAGATACAGGAGACTGGCGATACAGCTTAGAAAACTCTTTTGCTTGGTTTTTATATACCTTTTCGGTCTTAGCATATTTATTGCCAGCACAAGATGTGATCAATGCTGCAATAATAAAAAGATTGAATCGTGATGTTATCCTCATATCGAAATGTTTCAACACAAATATACTTCCAAAATAGGATATCGGTGTGATTGTACCCTAAAATGATACAATAATCTTCCTTTTCAGAGGAGGCTCCAATGAAATTGCCAATTGTTTTCGAGTGATTAGCCGCACATGAATAGCTGATCATCAAAAAGTCCAGACGGAATAGCTGGACTTTTTGAGATCGATGTAACGTATCGATATTTTATTTTAAAGCGCTTACATTCAATTTACCCATGAATGCCTTCAGCTCATCTAAACTATACCCATTGCCTCTTAGTGTGATCAAATAACGATCTTTTTCAAGGTAACTGATTTCTGAACTCTTTGGTGTCGAACCTTCTACACCTTTATTATCGGTTGTTTTTGCACGCTTTCCTTCAAAATCACCCGTTTTCTCTACTTCTGTATCAGTAATATTTTCTGAATCAACCATAAAACCCATTTGAGCAAGACTAACAATAGCGGAAGCAGTTTCACCCGCACCATCAATAATGCTTATTTTAATGTCCTTTTGATCATCGACAGTATACGTTGCGTCGCCAGAAACAACACTGACACCATACATTGAGCCGGCAGAATAAGATGTTCTTTTCAAACCGTCTAAACTTTCTGGGAGAAATGCTTTTAATTCGTCCGAACTCAATGGTTTTTCAGATTTTAGTTTGGTCTGAAGTTCTTCCATTTTCTTTGCACCGTCAGTCAGGTTATCTAGATTAGATACCCCTTTAACCACATCCGAGATTCCCGCACTTGTTTCATTATCATCTGCTGCACCATCCTTGGATTCGTTGCGATTACCGCAACTTGTGATCAAAATAGCTGCACCCAATAATAGGGACATTACGCTCAATTGTCTTTTCATGATTATCAGTTTTTTAGATAAAACGTTAGAAAGATAAAAAAATGATTTAATAGGCGCAACTATTTAAAATATAGCAGTAAAATAGCCCTATTCGTTTTTCCGAACTTATTCAAGAATGTTTGGGAATCCTCATACTTCCATTCTTTTCTGTGCCTATCCTTTTGGTTTATAAAGGCTTCATTTAAAAGCCTTAAATATTGTCCAGACTCCTGCAAATAAGCTCGTGTGGTCTCACACGAACAGCCAGTACATTTTGTATAACAACAATATAATGACCTTTTCCAAATTCTCAGTAAAAATAAAAGCCCCTCCGATGTGGAGAGGCTTTAAGGATATTATTTTTAAGACTATTACGCCTCAGCATATTCTTCGATAGACGGACATGAGCAGATCAATGTACGGTCTCCCTGAGAGTCGTTTACACGACCTACAGAAGGCCAAAACTTACGCTCTCTTACGTACTCCAACGGATAAGCCGCAGTTTGACGACTGTAAGGTCTATCCCACTCATCTGCAGTAACGACTGCTGCTGTATGTGGAGCATGCTTCAATACGTTATTTGCTTGTTCTACTTCGCCAGATTCAACCGCAGCAATCTCCCGACGAATGGCAACTAATGCATCACAGAAACGATCCAATTCAGCTTTAGATTCAGACTCTGTTGGTTCGACCATCAATGTTCCCGCAACAGGGAAAGAAACTGTTGGTGCATGGAAACCGTAGTCCATCAAACGTTTTGCGATATCAGCAACTTCGATACCTACATTTTTGAATCCACGGCAATCTAAGATCATCTCATGCGCACAACGACCATTGCTACCAGAATAAAGTACTGGGTAGGCATTCTCCAAACGTGCTTTAATATAGTTTGCATTCAATATTGCTGTGCGTGTAGCGTTAGTCAACCCTTCACCACCCATCATCGAAATATAAGCGTGGGAGATAATCAAGATTGATGCTGAGCCAAATGGTGCTGCCGAAACAGCAGTAATTCCTTCTTCTCCTGAAGTAGAAACAACTTGATGGTTTGGCAAGAAAGGCACCAAGTGTTTAGCAACACCGATCGGCCCCATACCTGGACCACCACCACCATGTGGAATACAGAACGTTTTATGCAAGTTTAAGTGACAAACGTCAGCACCAATATGGCCCGGACTAGTCAAACCTACCTGTGCATTCATGTTTGCTCCATCCATATATACCTGACCACCATTGGCGTGAATGATTTCACAAACTTCAATGATAGATTCCTCAAATACACCATGTGTAGATGGGTAAGTTACCATTAAAGAGTTCAGGTGAGCAGCATGTTCTTCTGCTTTTGCTCTTAAATCTGGGATATCAATATTTCCAAGCTCATCACATTTCACTACCACCACTTTCAGACCAGCCATTGAAGCCGATGCAGGGTTTGTACCGTGTGCAGAAGCTGGAATCAAACAGATGTTACGACCATGATCGCCGCGGCTCTCATGATAAGCACGGATAACCATTAGACCTGCATATTCACCTTGCGCTCCTGAATTAGGCTGGAAGCTCATTTTAGCAAAACCTGTGATCTCTGATAACCAATCGTTCAATTCACCGATCATCTGCATGTAACCAGAAGTTTGATCTGTTGGTGCAAATGGATGTAATCCACCAAATCTCGCCCAGGTAACTGGAGTCATTTCAGCTGTCGCATTCAGCTTCATTGTACATGAACCCAATGGTATCATAGAATGACACAATGATAAATCTTTCGCTTCCAACGATTTAATATAGCGTAACATTTCATGTTCAGAATGGTAGCTATTAAAGTTTGGATGAGTTAAGTAAGCTGAAGTACGAATCAATTCCGCAGGAATCGAAGAGCTCAAGTTTTCCTCTAGCGTATCGAAATCTACATCGTTCAATGTTTTGCCTTGAATTTTTGCAAACACTTTTACGATCGTTTTGATATCCTCATAGGTTGTTGTTTCATCAATAGCGATAGAAACTTGTGAACCATTGTAGTAGAAGTTCAATTCATTGTTCAACGCTTCAGATTTTAAAGCGCCAGCGTGCCCACCTAAATCTACACGTAGAGTATCAAAGTAAGCGTTATTCAATTGAGTATAACCCAAAGACTGTAAAGCTTGATCCAATAAATTTGCTAAAGCATTGATACGGGATGCAATATTTTTGATTCCTTCTGGACCATGGTAAACAGCGTAGAAAGAGGCCATGATAGCCAATAAAGCTTGCGCTGTACAGATATTAGAAGATGCTTTATCACGACGGATATGTTGCTCACGAGTTTGTAAAGCCATACGTAAAGCGTACTTTCCATTCGAATCAGAAGTTACACCTATAATACGTCCGGGAATATTGCGTTTGAAGCTATCACGTGTAGCGAAGAATGCGGCATGAGGACCACCAAATCCCATTGGTACACCAAAACGTTGTGAGTTACCAACAACAACATCTGCCCCCCATTCTCCTGGAGGAGTCAACAAGGCTAAACTCATTAGATCTGCAGCCGCACATACTGTAATATTTTTACCGTGTGCAGCGTCAGCAAATGATTTGTAATCAATGATTGATCCGTCCGCCGCGGGGTATTGTACAAATGCAGCAAAAACATCATCTGTCAACTCTGATTCTTGAATAGCTGTAATTTTCAGCTCGATACCGAAAGAAAGCGCACGCGTCTTTAACACGTCGATCGTCTGTGGATAAGCATTTTCAGAAACCAAGAATACATTTGCATCTTTGTTTTTACGTGCTGAATAAAGCATAAACATCGCTTCAGCAGCAGCTGTAGCTTCATCCAACAATGAAGCGTTTGCAATTTCCAATCCAGTAAAATCAGAAATAACGGTCTGGAAGTTTAACAGCGCCTGTAAACGACCTTGTGCAATTTCTGCTTGGTAAGGTGTATATTGTGTATACCATCCTGGGTTTTCAAACACATTACGTTGAATAACACCTGGAAGGATCACATCATAGTAACCCTGACCAATAAAAGATTTAAAAACTTTATTTTTCTCTGCGATTTCCGCTATCCGCTTTAAATAAGCAACCTCAGACAATGCTTTTGGAAGATTTAAAGGTTTTGGAGCGCGGATTTGAGAAGGGACCGTTTGGTCAATTAGCTGGTCAATTGACGATACGCCCAATTTGGCCAACATTTCATTCGCTTCAACTGGACTTGGGCCATTGTGGCGACTTTCGAATTTTTCTTGGAAGTGTATATTGCTCATGTGTGCAAAAAGTTAACGCTTATAGACAGTTAGCGACATAATAATTAGGTAATTAACTCTCTTATAAACAGTCGTTTTTTGGATGAGCAAAGATAGCAAAATAAATGACTGAAAACGAAGCAAAAAAGTGTATAAAAAGTCAGTTTTCAGTACAAGCGAATGTGCAATCGATTGTCCTCACTACATTAAAATTCAAATAAAGACAACCAACAGCTTTTCATATTAAAAATATACCAATCAATCCGAAAAAAGATTGACACAATGACAAAAAACAAAAGATTATGCTACTATTTTTCAACCATCATTTTTTCTTTTTAAAGATATTCTTTTTGCAATGGCGCTGATTTTTCAATACATTAGTATAAGTACCAATTGTAATTGATTGCTGACACAACGAAATTATTCAGAACGAATGTCACGCAGATTCTGGAATACGCTGATTCGCTCAAAAATATTGAGAACAGGTATTTTCTCTTTCCTACAATAGGGCTCATACAAGTAAGATTATCATTTCTTTTTAACAAATATAAACCAGCGAAGTAACGATTATAAATCATGAGAAAACAGGTAACAGACAGCGTACTTCTAGTAAGACCCTCTGTCTTCCGCAAAAACGAACAGACCGCAGTCAATAATTTTTTCCAAAAGGACATTGAAAATCTAAGCGGCGAAGAAGTAAATAGAGAAGCACAAGGTGAATTTGATGCTCTTGTCAATGAATTGAAATCACATGGTATTTTAGTGACCGTCATTCAGGACGATGAAAAATCTGAAAGCCCAGACAGTATATTTCCGAACAATATTGTCTCTTTCCATCAGGATGGCAAAATTATTTTTTATCCGATGTTTGCCCCCAACCGCCGAAAAGAGCATTTATTGGACTTTGAGGGGCCGTTGAAGCAAAACGGTTATTATGTAAAGTTGATTAAAGACCTCAGCGAGTCCGAAAATAATCGACAATATTTAGAAGGAACAGGTGCTCTTGTACTAGATCGTACACATCGCATTGCTTATTGTGCCCTGTCTGAACGAGCGGACCGGACAATGTTAGATGAATATTGTAAAACTGAAAACTACACTCCTATTGTCTTTCATGCATTTCAGACAGTCAATGGCGAACGCAGACCTATCTACCATACCAATGTGGTATTGGCTGTGGGAGAAGATTTTGCAATTTTATGCCCGACTGCAATTGATAATCCATCTGAGCGTGAGGCACTACTAAAGAAATTAAAAGACACTGGTAAGGAAATCATCGAGATCAATGAAAACCAACTGGAAAATTTTGCAGCAAACTGCCTTCAGGTGAGAAATAAATATGGAAATCGTTTTATTGTCCTAAGTGATAAAGCATTGTCATCATTAACACTGTACCAAACGGCACAATTGGAAAAACACGGCAAAATTATCCATCAGGATTTACATGTCATTGAAACCTGTGGCGGTGGTAGTGTCCGTCATATGATGGCTGAGGTATTCCTTCCAAAGGAAAAAGTGATGAATGCTTAGGCATTCATCACTTCCATAGATAATCAAATTTCCAAGATAAAATAAAGAAAGACCAAATCCATAATGAATTTGGTCCTTCGTCCACTTTACAATATTCACCTTGCTAATCAAAGGCTTATTTTGACTTAGGTGCTAAAATCGGTTTTTAATATAACCATTTTTGTTTATTAGCTAAAAAGAATAGCGTAATCCTAGCTGAAATTGATAGGGATTACCTGAAGGAGTAACTATCCCTGAATTGTTCACATTATAATTAAACTGCTGTTTCGTAACATCAAAAGGGATCAGCTTCTCTCCAGCAGCATCTTTTCCACCTAAAGCATATAAATTCTGGTTACCTAAAGATTCATTGATACCCCAAGTTTTCTTGAAGAGATTGCCCACGTTGAAAAGATCTCCCGATATTTCCAATGCATGGTTCTTATACAAATTGAATTTCTTAGCAATCCGTAAGTCAATCAAACCATAGAAACCATTTACTCCTCCATTACGTTCGGCCATTTTACCCTGGTATTTTTTGATATAATCTTTAAGACTTTGACTCGCCTCGGGATTATTCAACAGATTGTTTAAGCCAGTAACCAGTTGTTTTGACGTATTGGGATTATTGGGGTCAAAGATAAAGGCCAGATCATTGTCTCCAGCAACAAAGTCTCCATTAATATTTCCTCCCGCCAATAAACTATAACGTGTACCGCCAATACCAGAATAGCGTACCCCCACACTAACACCGTAAAATGTTGGCAACGTACCATAGATCACAATCTTATTGCGGAATTGATTGTTCGAATAGCTCATCTTACTCAAATCGCGCGGATCATCTTTCACAGCCAAAGATAAAGTTGCTGTATTAGCTACATTTCCGTTGAAGGAGGTATTGTCTTTCGCATCATTCCAGGTATAGCTAACCGAGATAGATCCATCTTTATAATATTGATAACTGGCATCCAATACGACAGCAAATTGATTAACTTTTCCTTCAGAATTCAATTCCAGAACGCGGCCAAACTTATCAGAAATACGTCCTTTTTTCCAATCCGGAGCACCGTCTACGATAGATGTTGCTGGGACAAATACACCTCTATTATCCTCATTAGCCAATCTAAAGAAAGGATCCTGTACCATATTTCGATCTACGTACATATAGTTATTGCGTCCTAAATTCATATATCCCGAAACGCTCGCTTTTAATTTTTCTGTAAAAAAGTGTGTATAAGATACATTGGCTTTATATACAACTGGAATCTTGGCATCTGGACCATAAGTATTGATGGTCGGTACTTGGAACTGGGCCAAAGTAGGCGCTAAAGAAGGATCTTTTCGGTAGTCAATAAAATTCGGTGTCGGTACATCAGCCCCACGAACATCAACAGTAGCAAAGTGCTTACCATCGAAAGTAAGGTTATTGATCGTCATATAGTTATTGATATCCGAAGCAAATATACCTCCCCCCACTCGGAAGAAATCTTTACGTTCTTCGTTTACATCCCATGTCATTTGAAAACGAGGCTGGATAACGAAAGACTTCAGTTTATGATCTGTACGTACTCCGACCTCTTTTAACAATTCTTCGTTTAATGGAGAGGTTGGATAATGACCATAATCCAGTCGCAATCCAGCTACCAAATCCAATCCTTGTGCTAATTTAGTTTGTAATTGCCCGTACACACCAGCATTGAATATCTTACCGGCTACTGCAGGGTCATTGACCAATGGAACTTCACGATAGTAAGCGTATGGCTTCATCTCGTCAAAGTTTTGCATGGCTGTCTTTCCATCACTCGGTCTAAAGTGAAAGCGGCCATTGACCTCACTTCCATAAATAGAGTTTGCGTGCGTATACATCAAGTCCACGCCAAAGGTGTAATTAATATTATCGGTACTGTAATAGATATTATCAACAAGCTGAAATACGTTATTTTTAAAGGATTCCTGCGCAAAACGATGACCACCCAATTGCAATGTCGTCTTCTTATCTTCTCCAGCAACCTTGGAAACTGCATCTTCTACAATTGCACGGGGAATATTTTGACTAGGTAAAAGGTCTCCTGGACTACTCTTCTGATAGGTATAGAGATGTTGTACTTTCAATTCATTGGTTACCTTAGGGGAAATAGTTGTACGTAATGTTGCCAATAAACTATTGTCAATATTTTTGTCATTTCCATAGGATTCATATAACGTAATTGGCTTATTGTCCTGCAGCCCCAATTTATTGTTATCGCTCGTAAAATTATTGCGGATTGTCAACAAGTTTTTATCATTGATCTGCCAGTCAATACGGCCGAAAATCGCGTCAGAACCTCTCTTTTTATCAAAAGCACCATATTGACGTTCATTACCCAATCCATACTTTTTCCGTCCAATATTGACAAACTCATCCAACGTCGCATTTGTCACATTGAATCTTTTTTCATCGGCTTCAGAGTTGATATCCGCAATAATCAAAGGACGGGAGTCCTGCTGATGATCCCAAGCAACAAAATAGTGCAGTTTATCTTTTATAATCGGACCACCTAAAGTAAAGCCATATTGATAAGTTGAAAAATCATTGCTTCGCTTATTTCCTCGGATATCATATGGGCTGGACAACCAGTCGGCACGAGAATATAACCACGCGCTACCTTGGGTTTTATTTGTCCCTTGTTTTGTCACAGCACTGACGGTTCCCCCTCCCGCCCTGCCATAGGTTACATCATACTGATTTGTCACGACCTTAAATTCACGGACAGCTTCTATGGAGATTGAAAATGGGGCGCCACTCCGACTTGTTGTTGACCCTGCCGAAGTTGGGTTTTTCGCATTCATACCATCAATCGTAAAATTGGTAGAAGATCCAAGCTGACCACCAATATTATCGCCTTTGCTCAATGGAGATAAATCCATTAAAGACGTAAAATTACGACCATTGACGGGTAGCTTTGCGATATCTCGGGCTGTCACTGCAGTTGCAGCACCAAGGTTCTCAATTTTATTTTTCAACGTACTTATTCCCGTGAGTTCAACCGTTTCCAATACGTTGGATGCATTTTGAATAGGAATATTCAGTCGAATAACATCACCTTGATTTAATGTGAAGCCAGAGCGAATTTGTTCGCCATAACCAATAAAGGTAACTTTGATAATATATGGTCCCCCTAGTGGAAGTTCCTTAAAATTGAAATCGCCATTGGCGTTGGTCGATGTTTTGGTGGTAAAACCTGTAGATTCGTTACGAACCTCTACTGACGCTCCATGAACCCCTTTGTTATTTTCGTCCGTAATCTTTCCGGAAAATCCAGCTTGGGTCGTTTGGGCATACAAACCTGTTCCTATCGCAATGGCACAAGTCGTAAGTAATATTTCTTTCATTTAGTTATTGATTGTAATACGGCAACAAAACTACTCTGATAGTATTAACAGAAGCTAAACGAAATATTATGAAATCATAAACAAAGCATCATAAAACACTATATAAAAAAATAACGAAGCAAAAATAAAAGATAGGGAACGATAGGCCTATTCCGAATAAAACGAAAATCACGCAAATTAAAGCTAAGTTTCATCATCCGGCTTGCCTAATATTCATAAAAAAAGTCAGTATTTTACTGACTTTTAATATAAGATTGTAAATTTGAAATCCAAGGGATTAAAATATTTATAAAGATCTCTAAAAAGGTTATCCCCATATTTTACATACAACAAGGCAAAGTTTTCAGATCGCTCTTGTAGCCCTCCCCCGGGAAAGAGCTTTTCTTTTACATTGTCGATATCTGCCAATGCATGCTGATGGTTTCGTTTTTCGGCTTTCATCAACTTTTTTTCTAGGTTGTTCATCGCCTTTTTCAGGCGAGCTTTTATCGCTTCGGTGCTGGGTCCTAGACTAGGATCAATTTTGTGTGTACGTAACCTTATCTTTCCGAAGATCGCATTCAGTTCCATCCATTCATCATTAAGATTCAATCTTTCCTTGGTATGACGACGAACATACTCTTTCTTCAAAACCTCTGCAGAGCGAAAAATGCTTTTGAAGGTTAGATCGACCCGGAAAAGCTTGGCGGCCACATTATCTTCGGTAATCATGGCTGAATTTCGCGGAATTAAGATAGGGAAATCTATTTGATACTGATCAAAATTAGATTTTAGTTGCATCCAATAGACCATCTCAGCACCACCACCAATATAAGCTAAATTAGGAAGGATAATTTCCTGATACATTGGGCGCATTACCACATTTGGACTAAAACGTTCAGGATGGGCATCTATTTCTCTTTCCAGCTCTTCCTTGGTAAAATATATATTTTGATGCAGAACCTCATATCGGCCGTCTGCAGCCAGAACCAAGCGTTCTCTAAAATCATCGGTCAGATAGAAGAAATTGATCTCCCGAGCATGTACCTGTGTAGAAAAACCTTTCGCTTCCAGTTCTTTCGATCTGTCTGTGATGGCCTTAAAACTATTTTCGGATAAAATATCCGTTTTGATAATCGGCTTAAATAATTCCTTCAGTTCTTTATCATCTGCATCAATAATCAAAAGACCATAGGATTTAAAAAGTTCGTTCACCATATAACGCGTCGCATCTGCCAACCTTTTGTGTTTCAGATAAGCTTGCTCTACAATACTTGTAAGCTTAGCAGAATTGTCTGAAAGACCAAGGATATTGGTGTATTGCTTTACTGCATCGACAATGGAGGCGGTATCCATACGTCCTGTAGCGGATACGGTAGGTGTCTCCCATGCGATTTTCTTTCCGTAGACCTTGGTATGATTAATTTCTTCAAAATCATGGTCCTCAGTCGCCATCCAATATACCGGGATAAAGTTTTTCTCCGGATATTTGGCCCGTAGGTCTTCTGACAGACGTATCGCTGTCAGAATCTTAAATATAAAGTATAATGGCCCTGTAAAGATATTCAGTTGATGACCTGTGGTAATCGTATAGGTATTCTCCTGCAACAACAAATCTATATTTTCGGCTACGGTGGGAGAATCCTGCAACAAAGTCGCATATTGAGCTTTTAGGCGCTCCACAAGAATTGTGCGGTGGCCAAAATGCCTTTTTTCGTGCAATTGCTTCTCAAAACCGTCAAATGTAGGCCAGTGTCCAACAAACGGTTTCAGCGCCTCGTCATGAGCCAGGTAGGCCAGCAATGTTTTGGAGAAACTATTTGTCTCACTATATTCGATATAAGTTGCTTTCATATATGCTTATTGTACGATATACAAATGTATTTAGTTTGAGCAGACAAAATACTGATTTTTAATAAAAAGCTCATTCCACTTTTAAATTATATCATTCTATTGACAAATGTCCAACTGAAACCTTCATGTTTTCACAAGCACCAACAACGATGAAAATCGAAGGAAGGTTCTTTCTGACCAATAAACTGGGCGTAGCGAGCTCATTAATACCTCAATGAAAAAGTACAAATCAAATAAAAAAAGCTATTTCAAAAAAAGAGCCGCCCCATATCTGGGAGGCTCCTCTGTATATTATTTCATGATCTGCACAGATCAATCAAGTATTATTTCCTGACAATTTCGCCATAGAGATCAAAATCCTCTGCACGATCTATTTTTACCTGAACAAAATCTCCGATCCGTGCATAGGAATCAGCTGCCGAAATCAGCACCTCATTGTCCACTTCTGGGGAATCATATTCTGTCCGTCCGATAAAATAATCTCCGTCCACACGATCCACCAGCACTTTATAGGTATTACCTATTTTTGATTGATTGATCTCATAAGAAATACCCTGTTGAACCTCCATAATAGCCTCAACACGTTCTTCTTTTACTTCCTGTGGAACATTATCCACCAAGGTATGTGCATGCGTCTTCTCTTCATGTGAATAAGTAAAACAGCCCAAACGGTCAAAACGGGTTTCCTCTACCCATTCCAACATCTCCTGAAAATCTTGTTCGGTCTCGTCTGGATATCCACAGATTAATGTTGTTCGCAATGCGATATTCGGTACTTTGTCGCGAATGGCATTGACAAGATCAATCTGCTTTTGTTTGGTCGTCCCTCTACGCATAGACTTCAACATCGGGTCGGAGATATGCTGCAATGGCATATCCAGATAATTACAAATATTTGAACGCTCATTCATTGCATCCAAAATATCCATAGGAAAACCAGAAGGATAAGCATACTGTAAACGGATCCAATCGATACCATCAACATCTGATAAATGGCGCATCAAATCAGAAAGATTACGTTTACCGTAGATATCAAGTCCATAATAGGTCAAATCCTGAGCAATTAAAATCAGCTCCTTGGTACCGTTTGAAGCCAAAAATTTAGCTTCTTTAACCAAATCATCAATTGATTTGGAAACATGCTTTCCACGCATTAAAGGTATTGCACAGAATGAACATGGGCGATTACAACCTTCCGCGATCTTAAAATAAGAAAAGTGTGAAGGAGTCGTCAATAGACGTTCGCCTAATAATTCATGACGATAGTCTGCTCCGATAGCGGTTAGTAAATCAGGCAAATCATTTGTGCCAAAATATGCATCCACACTCGGAATTTCAGCCTGCAATTCGGGTTTATAACGCTCCGATAGACATCCGGTAACAATCACCTTATTGATCTTACCTTGATCCTTTAATTCCGAATATTGCAAAATTGCATCAATGGATTCCTGTTTGGCGTTGTCAATAAAACCACAGGTATTAATGACAACAATATCGTTCTCCTGTATATTTGAGGCTTCATGGACTACCTCCATCTGATTACCTTTTAACTGGCCCATCAGCACTTCACTATCGTGAATATTTTTCGAACAGCCCAAAGTAACCACGTTCACACGTGGTTTATTGATCAAAGGGACAGATTTCGTATATTTTGTCTTCATATGATTAGAAGGGTTTGTCAAGAAAAAAAGCTGATTATTAATCATTCCCGGGAAAGAATGAAAGCCTTATTTCTGACAATTGTTTTAGTATTCTATTTGAAAAGGGAATCTACAAACTCCTTTTTATTAAATAATTGGAGATCGCCTATTTTCTCGCCCACACCGATGTATTTCACAGGGATTTTGAACTGATCGGATATCCCGATAACGACACCGCCTTTGGCTGTTCCATCCAATTTTGTCAGTGCCAAAGCATTTACATCTGTCGCTTGTGTAAATTGCGTACATTGTTCTATAGCATTCTGACCTGTCGAAGCATCTAAGACCAATAAGATTTCATGCGGAGCGCCGGGAACAACTTTTTGCATGACATTTTTAATTTTGGTCAATTCATTCATTAAACCAACCTTATTATGTAGACGGCCAGCAGTGTCAATAATACAGACATCTTCACCATTCGCTACAGCAGATTTAATGGTATCATAGGCTACCGAAGCGGGATCTGAACCCATTGCCTGTGCAACAACGCGCACATCAACACGTTCACCCCAGAGTTTAAGCTGATCTACAGCAGCCGCACGAAACGTATCCGCCGCACCCAAAACCACTCTACTTCCCCCCTGTTTAAGTTGATGGGCAAGTTTACCTATTGTGGTGGTCTTGCCAACACCGTTCACCCCGACAACCATAATTACATAAGGTTTATGATCTCCGTAATTAAAGTTTTCAAAATCTGAGCTATTATTCTCTGCCAGTAATGTCTGAATTTCTTCTTTCAGTAAATTGTTCAGCTCCGAAGTGGACACATATTTATCTCTGGCAACACGCGCCTGTATACGGTCGATGATTTTTAAAGTCGTTGTAACCCCTACATCAGAAGTAACCAAAACCTCTTCCAGATTATCAAGCACATCGTCATCCACAGTCGATTTACCGACTACAGCTTTCGTTATCTTGGAAAGAAATCCTTCTTTTGTTTTTTCCAAACCTTTATCTAAGGCTTGTTCTTCTTCTTGTGTTTGTGGTTTTTTCTTAAAAAAATCAAATAATCCCATGGAGTGTTTAGTGAAAATTGATGTCCAAATATAAACAAATGTCCTCAACAAAAAAAGCCCTTTCGGTAGGATACCAAAACGGCTATTTTTATCGAATTCTTTTTAAAGAAAAACTTTAAAAAAGGAAAATGCTACTAGTTATTTTTTTGAGCTTCTGCAACTACGTCTTTCACTTTATCGTTGTGAATCATACCTTCTTTGAAAGTATACGCGCCAGTTTTCGCAGATTTAGTAGTAATAATAACCTTTGTAAATTCTTTACCGCCACCTTTTTGTAACGATGCAACTGCTTTCTTTGCCATGGTATTTTAAATATTTTTACTCAGCTCTCTATTGCAAGTGCTAAGATCGGTGAATTACTTAATTTCTTTATGAACAGTAACTTTTCTCAATACTGGGTTGAATTTTTTCAACTCTAAACGCTCAGTTGTGTTCTTTTTGTTTTTTGTAGTGATGTAACGAGACATTCCCGGAAGACCACTTTCTTTGTGTTCAGTACATTCTAAGATAACTTGTACTCTATTTCCTTTTTTAGCCATTGTTTTACTTTATTTTGATCCTAATATAGGATTGAAATTCATGAATAATCTTAATGTAACAGGCGATAAATCAATATTAAATTGATCCTTTAACGATAAATTTATTGATCGCAGCTGTGATACCGTTCTTGTTGATAGTCTTGATAGCAGAAGTAGATACTTTCAAAGTAATCCAACGATCTTCTTCTGGAATGTAAAAACGTTTAGTTTGTAAATTTGGATAGAATTTACGTTTAGTTTTAACGTTTGAGTGAGAAACGTTATTTCCTGTTAACGCTGCTTTGCCTGTTAAATCACAAATTCTTGACATGATATTATCTTTTTTGTTGTCTTTATTACAATATGTTAATCCTTTGCACTCTCTGCAAAGAGTTTGCAAATATCTATATTTTTTTTTAGATAAGCAACAACATTATGGGAATTATTTTTAAAAATAGTTCTACACAGGAATGGTATGGGCAAAAATAAAGCATTTTATTGTATTATATTTGCTCTGTAAAGAAAAATAGTTTTCAACAATTCACATTTATGAACAAATATCTTCGCAAGGGTCTAAGAGAAATAATCATTGGTGTATTATTGGTTATCCTCGGTTATTACCTAATGGAACAACGTTCCAATTGGTATAAATTAGCAATGCTCGTCGGAGTGATTACCTTCAGCATTGGTTTCCTTACATTAATTTATAGAATGATTCGAAAAGTGGACCGTAATGCGATTATCGAGATGCGTGGAGAGGCTCAAAAAGAGGATATTCATAAAAAAGATAAGGAAGAAGATGCTGAACAAAACTAGGGGTATCGTCTTAAAAACAACAAATTATTCGGAAAGCAGTCTCGTCGCGCAAATATATACCGAGTCATTTGGCATGCAATCTTATCTCATTACTGGCGCACGTAAATCAAAGGCAAAAATCAAAGCCAATATCTTACAACCTTTACATCTGTTGGAAATTATAGCAACACACAAGGATAATGGTTCTCTACAGCGCATTTCGGAAGCTCGCCAAACTCCGGTATTGCAAGAAATACCCTACGATATTATAAAAAGCTCACTGGCGCTATTCTTAAATGAAATCTTGTATAAAGTATTGAAAGAACAAGAGAGTGACCCTTATTTATTTGAATTCATCCACCAGTCTATCCGATGGTTAGATGAAACCCATTTAAATCTGGCCAATTTTCACCTGGTATTTCTAATCAAACTAACACGCTTTCTTGGCTTTTATCCGGCCGCATCCAAACAGATGCTCCCCTATTTTAACCTACACGAGGCGACATTTTCAAACAGTCTCCCCGAACACCCCCTTGTGCTCCAGGAACCACATACTTCAATTTTCCGGGGTCTAATAACATCAGAATACTCAAATTGTGATCATATCAAAATGTCCAGTACAGACCGGCAATTTTTATTGGAAAAGTTACTGGATTTCTACCGTCTTCACCGCACAAATTTCAAGGAGATAAAATCACTCTATATACTTGAGGAGATCTTTCGGTAGTGCTTAGTGCTGTGACCCAATCCCAAATTACAGCAAGCAAAACCTCCATGCACCGCCACCACTTACTAATAAGATGCACGAACTACATGCTATAAATGAAAAGGTCATTTCATCCTCCTATTTATTCAACAATGAATTTGAACAACGATACATTCTATAATAATTGTTTTATCGGATAAATTATTGGTACATTTATTGTAACAGAATTGTAATAACATTGATTTACTAACACATATTTTTCACCTAAAAATCTTAAAATTATATGGAAATTAAAGATTGGTTTTTGAAAGTCGTAAGGGATAATTATGCAAATTTTAACGGCCGAGCCCGTCGCAAAGAGTACTGGATGTTCTTTTTGGCAAACGTTATCATTGGTGTAGTCTTTGGAATACTCGGACAAATCGCAAGTTTATTTTCTTACATCTCTTATCTTGTAAGCTTAGCTTTACTGATTCCAGGTATCGCTGTTGCAGTACGGAGACTACATGATACAAATAAATCGGGTTGGTTTTTACTATTGGCACTTATCCCATTTGTCAATTTATACTTGATTTATCTATTGGTTATAGAAGGCGACAGAGGCCCAAATGAGTATGGCCCTGATCCTAAGGCAGAGGAAAATGGAGCGAATCACCCATTCAATCAAGCTCAAGATCCATTTGGCTCTTCACAACCGAATAACTCCTTTGGAAGTTCACAGCCTGCACAAAATACGGGGAACAATGATCCGTTTGGAAATTCACAAACGCCACCTTCACCTTCAACACCACCTGCAGATAAAGATCCATTTGCATAGGTCGTTCTAACGGAACAAAAAAAGAGCTTTCATTTAAAAATGAAAGCTCTTTTTTCTTATTCACTTTTTGTCAATTGCGGAATTTTCTGAAAAAGCGAAAAATCCCTAAGATCAATGTTTATGTTTCTTTTTCTTCTGCTGTCCTGGAGCAAAATCTTTTGCTGATTGTTCTCCATAATATTTTTTTGCCTGACCAGGGGGCATTCCCTTCGATCCACCTTTGTGTCTATGCCCATGTCCATGATGCGTGGAATAACATGCGGACATCGAAATTGCCACTACAACTGAAAGGATCAATACTAAAGTACGTTTCATGTTAAACTATATATTTGAAACATGTTAGTACAATTATCAGTCCAAAATATTAGCTCAATAAAAAAGCCCATGCTGATGGCATAGGCTTTTTCACAATAAATATATCTTGAATCTAATTAGATAACTCTTACATTTACCGCATTAAGACCTTTACGGCCTTGTTCAACTTCGTAAGATACATTGTCATTCTCACGAACTTTGTCAACTAATCCAGAAACGTGAACAAAAATTTCGCTCTCGCCTGAATTAGGGATGATGAAACCGAAACCTTTGGTCTCATTAAAGAATTTTACTTTACCTTCTTGCATGGCACTATTTTATTAATTTCCCTAAAGGTATAGAAATAAAATTAAAAATCTTAACGTTTTTATTTTTTTTATCCGTTAAACTTTTTTGTCAACTTTGGCTCCAATCTTGTAGCAATGCGACAATAGCAATCGTATTATTATAAAACTTTAAGATAGTAAAACATGAAAAAAATATTATTAGGACTGGCTTTTTTAGGTTTGATGACAAAACTAAACGCTCAACAAATGGTAAATAAAGAATTTGTATCCACAGTGGGTCGCGCAGAAGAAGAAGTGACTCCAGACATCATCTATATAGATGTTACACTAAAAGAGTTTTATGACAATGGAAACACCAAGAAAAAGGTTGCTATAGACAAGTTAGAAAAAGACTTATTTGACTCGGCAACAAAAGCTGGTATTAAAAAAGAAGATTTTACGATCCAAAATATCTGGAGTTACAATACACCGGAAAAAAAGAAAAAGGATACGGATATCTTACTTTCTAGACAATACCGCATTAAAGTAACAAACTTAAACAACTTAGATCAATTGTTGGATGGGGTTGATAAAGCAGGTATTCAAAGCACTTACATCAGTGAATATGATTATTCGAAGAAAAAAGAGTTAGAAAAGACCTTAAAAACGAAAGCTGTATTGGATGCGAAAGCGAATGCACAAATTCTTGCCGAAGCAGCAGGGCAGAAAATCGGTAAAGCGATCGTGCTTTCTGAGACACCGCAACAGATTATCTTTGGTGTTCAACCAATGATGCGTAATGCGATGTATAAAGGCGCCATGGCTGAAGCGGCAGACGCTGCTGGTGAAAATGGCCTTGACTTAAATATCAGACCAATGAAAGTAACGAGCGAAATCAGCGCTTCTTTCGAACTATTATAATCATGCAGAGGGAATTATCTCCAGAAGATAAGAAGAAACAAATAGACCAAGATTTCGGTTGGATCAACCGAATATCTTGGTTAATGGATAATCAGTTCAAGATTGGCAACTTCCGATTCGGACTGGATCCGATCTTGAATCTGATTCCTTTGGGCGGTGCTGTTGCTGGCTTTGGCACATCACTGGTTCTGGTCATCGCCATGTGGCGAAATGGTGCTAGCCCCAAGTTAGTCATCCGTATGCTACTCAATATCACCCTTGATGCGATCTTAGGAAGCATCCCCTTTCTAGGTAATATCTTCGATTTCTATAGTAAAGCCAATGAAAAGAATATCAAATTACTACGCGAGCACTATTATGAAGGCCGGCACAAAGGTTCGGGCATCGGTATTATCTTAATGATCGTATTTATCCTATTTATCCTAATAGCTGGTGTTTGTTACCTAATCTGGACTTTCTTTTCCTGGGCATTTTCGCTGTTAAATGGAATTTCTTTCTAAGATCCACCCTTTTCACACCGTTTTCCCTTCGCTGCACAACTTCGATATCAAAACAATTGTGCATATCTAATATCTATTTAATAATTTTGATTGCGGTAGATCCAGTTGTGACACGATCTCTCAACACTAATTTTAGCATAAAAAAATGAGCAAAAAAAGAATATTTGCCCTGCTTCTGATTATCATCATGCTGGCGGCTATACTGACAAACCCGAGCAAAGAGGAACATGAAAAAATTGTCCGTGCAAAGGCTGAGCAATTACTAAAAAGTCAGCTTCATGCAAAAGACCAGGCTTTTTTCGGATTGGGAATGCAACTTTTCGGCAACAAATTAGTGGACAGTTTTGTCCAGAATTCCGTTGTTATAGACAATTATTATCTTTTCTCTCTTACCAAGATCAAATGGCAAGGCACAGAACAGATTATCGGAGGTGGTGCGTTTAAACAGATTTGGCTGAGCCCCAAGATTGATGAAAAAGCAGATGAAATTATTGCTGCATTGAAAAAAATCTAATATGTCCTTAGAAATTCTTTACGAAGATGAATCCATTGTGGCGATCAATAAGCCGCATGGTCTTTTGGTACATCGTTCATCCATTGCGCGTGACACGTCCGAATTTGCCCTTCAAATACTACGTGACCAGCTGGGCAAAACCGTATACCCTGCTCATCGCCTGGACCGTAAAACTGGCGGGGTCCTTTTGTTTTCTCTGAACAAAGAAACGGATCAATACCTACAAAAGAGTTTTCAGGAACATCAAATTGATAAAAAATACCTTGCTGTGCTCCGAGGGTTTGCTCCTGAGGAAGGGATTATCGACTATCCTTTGAAAAAGGAAAATGGCACACTACAAGATGCACAGACATCGTTCCGATTATTAGCAAAGAGTGAACTCGATATTCCTTTCGGGAAATTTCCAACTTCTAGGTACAGTCTTGTTGAAGCCAATCCACTTACAGGTCGCATGCATCAACTACGACGTCACTTTGCACACATCTTTTACCCCATTATCGGCGATCGTCCGCATGGTTGTAATAAGCAAAATAAATTTTGGAAAGAGAACTACCAGATGGATACGATGCTACTGCATGCCTCTGAATTAACCTTCAAACATCCACTGTCTGGTGAAACTGTTCATGTAAAAGCAGCTATCCAATCCGATTTCCAAAAAGTACTTGGAATCTTAAACATACACGAATTATGTTAAAATTAATTCTCGAAGCATTTATTAGCATATCGGGCATCGCGGCAGCATCTGGGATTGTCTACAACAATGATGAGCTTCATATAGTTTCGGACAACAGCAATTACCTCTATAGCTATAACCTCGCTCAACAACGCTTATCCAAAACAGTCTTGTTGGAAGCTGAGCCCATGGAAAATATAAGCAAAGCGAATAAAATGGATCTTGAATCAATTACATTCGATGGCAATCGTTATTATCTCTATGGCTCAGGGTCAACTGAAAAAAGAAACAATCGTTTTATTTGGGACGGAAAAAAGGTCATACAGGAAGACTATAGTAAGATATATACGCATTTTATGCAGAAATTTGGGATAAGCAAAGAGGACTTTAACATAGAAGGCGTTGTACATATTGATGACCGGATATTGTTTTTCAATAGAGGAAATGGCCCCAAAGGCATCAATGCTGTTTTAGAATATAACAGTAATGATGAAGATAAATCGAGGTACATTACTATCGAATTACCCACGTTAAATGGGATCAGTACTGGTTTTGCCGATGCGACAGTTGTCGGTGATGACATTTATTTCATCGCCACTGCAGAAGATGCAAAATCGACCTATCTCGATGGAGAGATCGCAGGATCTTTACTTGGGAAAATATCAACAGATCTGTCTTCCAAACCTAAAGTATTTCAAATACCCGAAAATCACAAATTTGAGGGAATCACCTTCAAGGAGAAAACCGATAACGGTTTAATTTTCTTACTCTGCGAAGATACTGATACAGAAGATGCTGAACTGACGGTTTATTCGTTGAAAGTAACGAATTAAATCGTTTGTTCTAAAATAGAATCAAAGCTAGGAATCACGTATATTTTATTAAATTTGCAACTGATTAAAACTTAATTTTTATGTTAAAAAATACTGCCCTTTCGGAGACACACATTGCTTTAGGAGCAAAGATGGTTCCCTTCGCAGGCTTCAACATGCCAGTGCAATATACCGGTATCAATGATGAGCACGAAACAGTTCGTACAGGTGTAGGAGTTTTTGATGTAAGTCACATGGGCGAATTCATCCTTAAAGGAGAAAAGGCCCTGGATCTTCTTCAAAAAATCTCTTCCAACGATGTATCGAAATTATATGACGGTAAAGTTCAATATGCTTATATTCCGAATGAAACGGGCGGTGTAGTAGACGATTTCCTAACTTACCGCATAGACGATAACACCTATTTTTTGGTTGTCAATGCATCCAATATCGAAAAAGACTGGAACTGGATTTCCAAATACAATACCGATGGTGTAGAAATGAAAAATATTTCTGACCAAACTTCTTTATTTGCTGTTCAAGGACCTAAAGCAGCGGATGCTTTACAATCGCTGACAGATATCGAACTTGCCCCAATGGAATATTACACCTTTGCTAAAGGTACTTTTGCGGGAGTAGATAACGTATTGGTATCGGCAACTGGCTATACTGGTGCAGGTGGTTTCGAAATTTATGTTGCCAATGAAGATGCTCAGAAAGTTTGGGATGCTATTTTTGAAGCTGGAAAAGCTTACGGAATTAAACCTATCGGATTGGGTGCTCGTGATACGCTACGTCTAGAAATGGGTTTCTGCCTTTATGGAAATGATATCGACGACAATACCTCTCCTTTAGAGGCTGGCTTAGGTTGGGTAACTAAGTTTACAAAAGACTTTGTAAATTCCGCTGCTCTTAAAGCTGAAAAAGAAGCTGGACTTAAAAAGAAACTAGTTGGTTTTGAAATGATCGACAGAGGTATTCCGCGTCATGATTATGAGATCGTAGATGCTGATGGCAATGTGATTGGCCGTGTTACTTCGGGAACGCAATCTCCAACATTGAAAAAATCGGTAGGTTTGGGTTACGTAGATACTGCATTTGCAAAAGACGGTACAGATATTTTTATCCATATCCGTAATCAAAAAGTTAAAGCGAAAGTAACGAAACCTCCATTTGTAAAATAAGAACAGGTGTAGATAATATAAAAAAGAGCAGAAGACGATCGTTTTCTGCTCTTTTTGTATGTAATAAGTAAGAAACTCGCTCCTATTTATTTTTTCCCTTTGCTTGCTTAGCAGCATATTCCTGCTTTTTTTCACGGTCCTTTTCTTGGATAACGACTTTTATCCGCTTGCTTAAGACAACCTTAAGGTAAATCAGAACAACCAAAAATGCGATAGACAGTCCTGTCACCAACATATTTCCGGCTTTATACCCCTCAAATCCACAATACGCCAAAAATACAATGGCTAGGTTTAATACTATATTCAGTATAAAATATTTTGTCATGTTACTTTTTTGTTAATCCCAATACACGTGGTCGCCACACAAAGAAATAGAAAATTCCACCGATAATATTAAGCAGTACGATAGCCAATGCCATCAACATCCGCTCACCATTGGAAATGGTCCTGGAAAGCATAATTTCCCGCAAGGCCAATATCACCCATAAAAGAGACAATAAAATAGAGAGACTACCTAATACGGGAAAGATACCTAGATTTAAGAGCCGAGTTAATAAGGCTACGATATAAAAAGCAAGACTAAACAAGAAAGCTTGTTTAGTCTGATGCTCCAAGTTTTTCATATTAATAAACGTCTAACTCTGGATCGATTTCCTCTTTCCATGCCAAGATGCCGCCTTTTAAATTTGCTAGGTTATCAAATCCTTGCTGCTCCAACAACATAATTGCCTGTGCTGAACGTTTTCCAGAACGACATTGAACGATAACTGGTTTATCCTTCGCAATCTTATCGGACTCGATCAAAATTCCTGAAAGTGGAATATTTAAACCTTCCAAATTTGAAACTTCGTATTCAAATGATTCACGCACATCAATCAATTGAAAATCTTCGTTATTATCGATCTTGCTCTTTAATTCTTGTACAGATACTTCTTTCATTGTCAAATAATTTATACCCAAATATACTACAATTTTATTGAAAGCATCTTTTCTCGGAACTCATTAACATCTTCCATTTCAACTTTCATGACCTTAGCATAAAGATGATATGGGTTTATGCTAAGGGACTACAAATTTACGCTAAAATTACAGGCGAAATCATTATCTTCATCCGAACATTACTAACTTTATGAAATCAGCACCTAAAATATTTTTAGCCTTATCGTTAATTGCGCTATCTTCCATGACATTTGGACAGCAAGTAATTTCCGAACAGCAACGTCAGGACGTGAGCCGTATCTTAAATACCTTGGCTTCAGATGATATGCGTGGAAGATCGGCTTTGACAAAAGACATCGAGCCTGCAGCAGATTTTATCGCCGGAGAAATGAAAAAAATAGGACTCAAACCTTATGCGGAAGAATCTTTCAGACAGTCATTCCAACTGGACAAACTCTCGCCAAAAAGCAATACTGCAACTATAAATAAAAAGACAATTCCTGCTGAGCATATCATATCGCTTGGGAACCATGTGGACCTCAAATGGGATGATAAGAGTCCCATTAAAATCGTTAATATTACATCGGATGCGGATTTCGCCCAAGCCTTTCGGGAACAGTCCCTATCCAAGGAAAATACGCTTGTACTAGTAGATCCATCCTTTGAAGCCTCTTTTGTTCGTTTTGGCCAAATGCTCAGCAATCCCAAGTTTATTGAAGATTCGAGTATACAAAAACCCTCAATAGTTTATCTGCTGACAAAAGAAAAACCAAAAACATTCCACATTCATATTGAACGGAACCTTCAAAACTTTCCACTTTTTAATGTTGCGGGAGTTATCCCCGGAAAAAGTAAACCAAATGAATATGTAATTTTCTCCGGCCATTATGACCATATCGGCATATTACCTGCTGTTGGACAGGACTCGATTGCCAATGGAGCAGATGACGATGCTTCGGGAGTAACAGCGATGTTGACACTTGCAGACTACTATAAAAAGAAAAACAACAATGAAAGGACGCTTATTTTTGTGGCATTTACAGCAGAAGAGCTCGGCATGTATGGTTCCAAATATTTTTCTAATCACATCAATGCAGATCAGGTCGTAGCAATGATCAACATGGAAATGATCGGAAAAGATTCAAAATTTGGTCCCAATACGGTCTATATAACAGGATATGATCAATCCGATTTAGGCAAATTAATGCAAGAAAACCTAAATAACACAACTTTCAAATTTTATTCAGATCCTTATATAAAGCAAAATTTATTCTATCGAAGTGATAATGCTGTGTTAGCCGCAAAAGGTGTTCCTGCGCATTCATTCTCGACTTCTCAAATGGATAAAGATGAGTATTACCACACAGTAAAGGATGAAGTAGCTACATTAAACGTTCAAAATATTATCTCCAGTATCGAAGCGATTGCAATTGGAGCTTCAGGTATTGTAGAAGGCAAGCAAACTCCTTCGCGTGTGGAAAAATTAAAAGACTAGGAAGACGCTGTACGATCTATTGCCAGCTGCATGACATAGTCATTGAGCACATAGTCATAATAGGGAATATCAACAGTTTCGGTAACCTGAAAACCCTGCTTTAAATAGAAATGGTAAGCAGGGTTATTTCTATTGACATTGAGTTCCAAAATATCCTTGCCTTTGACTTTCGCTTTTTCGATAGCAAAGTCAATCAATGCTTTCCCAAAACCTTTTCCCTGTACATTGGGCATCAAATAGAGCTTTTCAATACGAAGTTTATCTGCAAGAGTTTTCAATGCAACAAAACCTTGGCCAATACCGTCTTCCTTCAGAATATAAAAGAACTGTCCACCTACCATTCCTTCCGCTAAGCCCTCAATGGTATAGCTTTTCTCCAGCATAAAATCAATCTGGTCTTTTGAAAGTATTTCTCCATAAGCATCAGGCCATATAATATGTGCCATATTAGAAATGCTACGGATATCTGTCTGTTCGGCTAATTCTATTGTTATCATGAGATTGTCTCTCCTATTAAAATATATTTTGATTTCAAAAATCTGAGGGTAAATAAACCATCCGCCACTGTTTCATAAAGATCTTCACCAATTTTTCGAAGCCCCTCTGTCGTGATTTCTTCACTTTGGGAATCTATTTTTAGCTGTTCACCCCCTGTTTTCCATTTTGTAAAACCGGTAGTGACAAAATAGTAGCGTACCCCCTTAGCTAACAAGACCACATTAATCAGATCCAAATAGTGTTGATAGCGTGCAAGACCTATTTGATCCGTAATAATATTGACCGCCTTATACTGATGTTTAATGAGATAGCCAAGGGCTGATTGCAAAAAATTATCGATATATGGAATTACTTTTAAATTCTCCTGTGCTTGATTCGCTGGGGTCTGCGCAAAAACAATATCAAACTTGTACCCTCTAGCGTCCAATGGATCAACCATATTGTTTTCTATAACAATTGTTGGACTCCATTCAAGCAATTGCCCCAAATCTTCTTCGTCTATGAGAAAAAAGTCTTCAATCAGCAGAGCTGGCTCCTGGTTCTCACGAACGATATGATGTGATGACATACTAAAGATCTAATAGCCTAATCTGCGCAAAGTGATATACGCCATTAACCCTGTACTGATCTCCAACGAGGACTCGTCAACATCAAAGGTTGGTGTATGAACCGCAGAAGTTATTCCTTTCACTTTATTTCCTGTGCCCAGTCGGTAGAAACAAGCATTGATTTCTTGTGAGTAGTAGGAAAAATCTTCGGCAGCAGGCCAAAGATCTAAATCCACGACATTCTCTTTTCCAAGATATTCCTCCGCAAAAGCACGCGCACTCTTCGTCAGTTCAGGCTCATTGATCAAAAATGGATAGCCTTTGCGAACCTCAAAATCACAGGTAGCACCCATACTTTCAGCGATTCCGACAGCCATTTTTACCATCTTCTCATGTGCTTCAGCACGCCATTGCTCATCGAATGTGCGGAATGTACCCTCGAGATAAACCTGGTCAGGAATAATATTTGTTGCACCGTTAGCGATGATTTTGCCAAAAGACAAAACCGTCGGTGTACGCGGATCTGCAAAGCGGCTTGCTATCTGTTGTAAAGCTGTAATAATATGTGCTGTGATCACAATCGGATCAATATTCTGATGTGGATGTGCTCCGTGCCCTCCTCTTCCTTTAACGGTCATAAATAACTCGTCACAGGAAGCCATATATTTCCCTTCACGAAATCCGACTTTGCCGACTTCGATAAACGGCATTACATGTTGACCTACTATAGCAGAAGGTGCTGGATTTTGAAGTGCTCCTTCTTTGATCATAATGGATGCTCCTCCGGGTAAACGTTCTTCGCCTGGCTGAAAGATTAACTTTACTGTACCGCCAAATTCAGCTTTCAAGCTATGTAATATCTTCGCAGTTCCCAAAAGCGAGGATGTATGTACATCATGGCCACAAGCGTGCATGACGCCTGGGTTATTGGATCCATAAGGTCGTCCTTCGACTTCCTGAATAGGTAATGCATCCATATCCCCTCGCAATGCGATTACTTCATCTGAAGGGAGTTCACCTTTAATTAGAGCTACAATACCCGTATCTGCTTTTACTTCGTAAGGAATGCCTAATTGATCCAGCTGCGCCTTTACAAATGCCGAAGTATTATGCTCTTCAAAGGAAAGTTCAGGATTTTGATGAAGGTGTCTACGGTTAGCGACTGTATCTTCAAAATATTGATGGGCTAAGGCCAGGACTTTTTCTTTCGTACTTGCCATGAGGTTGTTTGATTTATTGATAGACAAAAACGCTTTCTGAAAATACGAAAACGTTACTAAAATATTGACGTAGCTCACGCATAAACGCATTTGCTTCGGAACGACTTCTAAAGTCGCCCACCTTCACACGATAATTGGGTTCATCATAGGTGATATAGGTATCAACGTCCTTATACATTCCCCGAAAACGAGTTTGCTCCGAAAAAGCTTGATTTCGACTAGATCCAGCAAAGATCTGTACGCGAAAGCCTCTCACTTTGACTCTTGTTGCAGCAGAACGTACAACTGGTTTCGAAGGAACCGTTGTGATTTTGCTTTCGACAGGATTGATTCCCATGGCAGCCCTAAAATTTTGAAGCTGTGTAATCAAAGAATCTTTGGTTACAATAACTCCACCCTTTTCTTGCGCTTTTACATTAACGATCGTAAATAGCACAAGTGCATGTATGAAAATCAATCCTCTCTTCAGCATAGTTTAACTTTTCTTATCGATTAGTTATTTGCGCCGTGGCAATTTTTATATTTTTTTCCTGAACCACAAGGACATTCGTCATTGCGTCCTACTGTATTCTCGTTACGAACAGGTTCTTTCGGTCCATCATTCACATCTTCTTCACTGACTCCTGTTGGTGAAACTAATTCTGCTTTTGTTTCAATCGTCTTTACAGGAGCTTGATTTACTTGTCTAGCCTGTAATGAAGTTGTTTCCTGTCCAGGAATCTCACCTTTGAAAATAAAGCTCACGACATCCTTGTTCATAGCAGCCAACATGGATTTGAACAAGTTAAAGGCTTCCATTTTATAGATAATAATCGGATCCTTTTGTTCATAAACAGCATTTTGAACAGATTGTTTTAGATCATCCATTTCACGTAAATGCTCTTTCCATGCTTCGTCGATCAATGCCAAGACAATTCCTTTTTCAAACGATTTGAAAACCTCTTTACCATTGGTCTCAATTGCTTTTTTCAGATTCGCTGAAACTTGGATACCGCGGATACCGTCTGTAAATGGAATAACGACATTTTCAACAATCTGACCACGTTCTGCATACACATTATTCAATACTGGAACAGTCAATGCACCAATAGCGTCAATTTTATGATGGTAAGCGTTAATTGCTTGCTCGAAAAGACGATCTGTCAATCCTTCAATCTTACCTTGTGCAAACTCTTC
The DNA here is from genome assembly GCF_019969845.1 of Sphingobacterium sp. GVS05A. Taxonomy (GTDB): domain Bacteria; phylum Bacteroidota; class Bacteroidia; order Sphingobacteriales; family Sphingobacteriaceae; genus Sphingobacterium. The sequence goes on along the minus strand of NZ_JAHXYR010000008.1, from coordinate 115,102 downwards.
TGCAGTAATTTCCGGAGTAATCGCAAAAATACGGATTACTTCGATTTGGAAGTCTTCAAAATTACCTTGCTCTTTGGCTTCAGCAACAATCTCTTCAGCAACGTCAAAGATCATATTATTCAAATCCACGTCTAAACGTTCGCCGAACAACGCGTTTTTACGTTTTGAATAGATTACTGTACGTTGGGAGTTCATGACGTCATCGTATTCCAATAGACGTTTACGAATACCGAAGTTGTTCTCCTCAACCTTACGTTGTGCTCGCTCGATAGATTTGGTCAACATGCTATGTTGCATCACTTCGCCTTCTTCAACACCCATTTTTACCATGATATTGGAGATTCTTTCAGAAGCAAATAGACGCATTAAGTTATCTTCCAGGGAAACAAAGAATTGTGATGATCCTGGATCTCCTTGACGACCTGCACGACCACGTAACTGACGGTCAACACGGCGCGATTCATGACGCTCAGTACCAATAATCGCAAGACCACCTGCATTTTTAACAACCTCGGTCAATTTAATATCGGTACCACGACCAGCCATATTCGTAGCAATCGTTACTTGGCCCGGTTGACCAGCCTCTGCAACGATATCGGCCTCTTTCTGGTGCAACTTCGCATTCAAGACATTGTGTTTGATCTTCCGCAATTGAAGCATACGACTCAATAATTCGGAAATTTCTACCGATGTTGTACCAACCAATACAGGACGACCTTGTTCTGTCAGACGTTGGATTTCTTCCGCCACCGCATTGTATTTTTCACGTGCAGTACGATAAATAAAATCCTGTTGGTCATGACGTTGGATACCACGATTCGTAGGGATTTCAACAACATCCAATTTGTAGATTTCCCAAAGCTCTCCCGCTTCTGTCGAAGCTGTACCGGTCATCCCCGAAAGTTTGTGGTACATCCGGAAGTAGTTTTGTAATGTAATCGTCGCATAAGTCTGTGTAGCATCTTCGACTTTTACATTTTCTTTCGCTTCAATAGCTTGGTGTAAACCGTCCGAGTAACGACGACCATCCATAATACGGCCTGTTTGCTCATCGACAATTTTCACTTTACCCTCATCAACGATATATTCTACATCATTCTCGAATAAGGTATATGCTTTCAATAATTGATTGATCGAGTGGATACGATCAGCCTTAATAGAGTAATCGCGTAACATGTCTTCTTTCTGAGCGGCTTTTTCTTCCAAAGTCAACGAAGACTTTTCAATTTCCGCGATCTCAGTACCTACATCAGGTAAAATAAAGAATGAAGGATCCTCTCCTGTGGCTGTGATCAATTCAATACCTTTTTCAGTTAGTTCAACCTGATTGTTCTTCTCATCGATGACAAAATAAAGCTCAGCATCAACTTTAGGCATATTTTTATTTTGCTCTTGCATATAGTAGTTTTCTACTTTTTGCAAGATAGAACGATTAGCACCTTCACTCAAGAATTTGATTAAGGCTTTATTTTTAGGTAGACCTCTGTAAGCTCTTAATAAAGCTAGGCCACCACCTTCTACATCAGAATCACCTGCAGCCAATGCTTTTTTAGCATCATTTAATACGGTATTGATATAAGCTTTTTGGACATGTACCAAACGCTCAATACGTGGTTTCAATTGATAGAACTCATGTTGATCACCACGAGGGATTGGGCCTGAAATAATCAATGGTGTACGGGCATCGTCGATTAAAACCGAGTCAACCTCATCGACCATGGCAAAATGCAATTTACCTTGCACTAATGCATCAGGTGTCTGAACCATGTTATCACGTAAATAGTCGAAACCAAATTCGTTGTTGGTACCATATACGATATCCGATTGGTAAGCTTTACGGCGTTGTGGCGAGTTTGGTTGATGTTTATCGATACAATCTACGGATAAACCGTGGAATTCAAATAATGGAGCGTTCCATTCAGAGTCACGACGAGCAAGATAATCATTCACAGTCACGATATGCACCCCTTGTCCAGAAAGTGCGTTCAGATAGGTTGGCAAAGTTCCGACCAATGTCTTACCTTCACCCGTAGCCATCTCAGCAATCTTACCGCTATGTAATACAATACCACCGATCAACTGTACATCATAATGTACCATGTTCCAGGTTACCTCTGTACCAGCAGCCATCCATTTGTTTTTCCAAATGGCTTTATCACCATTGATAATAACGTTTGGCTTGTAGACAGCCAACTCTCTGTCAAAATCACTGGCAGTAACTTCTAATTCTTCGTTTTCTGTCAAACGTCTTGAAGTTTCCTTTACCACAGCAAATGCTTCTGGTAAAATATCCTTCAATACCTCTTCCAACTTCTTATCACGATCTTTCGACAATTTGTCTACTTGTTCATAAATAGAAGTCTTTTTAGCCATATCGTCCTCATCTTGATCCGCTTCTTTTTTAAGCGTATCTATTTCTTGGTCAATATCTGCAAGGTAATTTTTAATTCTTTCTTTGAAGTCAGCGGTCTTGGCACGTAACTCGTCATTGGTTAGATTTGAAAGTTTATCATATTCAGCTTTGATTTGCTCTACAACTGGCTGAATCCCCTTGATATCTCTTTCGGATTTACTTCCAAATAATTTACTTAAAAACTTTAACATAATTTTTTTTCTATCTCAACTAAAGATTTTGTACAATAATGACTCCAAAGTAAAATTGCAGACAATTTGACACTAATCGGGCAAATTTAGTTATTAGATATGATATCTAACAGCTTACCACTATTTTTTTTGCGTTATTTTTTTCTATCGGATTAGCTTCTTATTCTGCACGGTTCAATTTATCCTATTATCGGGTATCTCATATGCCCGGTATCCTGGTTATTTGCTCTCTAAACCCAAAATAGCCGCATTTGAAACCAAACTGGTAGACTTAATTCCTGCACAAGCGGCTTACTCATACGGCTACTAAATATCAGTGATGTTATGAAAGAAACAGTTTTTTATCCGAATGTGGGATAAAACCCATTTCTTGCGCTTTCTGAAACATCTTAGTAATTGCATTACGTCCTTCGACACCCAATTCAACGGAATATTTATTGACATACAGTTCAATATGCTTATACATCACCTCCTCACTCATCTCCTGCGCGTGACTACGGATAAACTCCAATCCGGACTTCGGATTTGCAAAAGCAAATTCAACACTTTCTTTTAAAATTCTATTAAGCGTGTCTTTCACATCTTTCGGCAACGAACGTTTTACGACAATACCACCAAGCGGAATCGGAAATTTTGTCGTATTTTCCCAATACTCTCCCAAATCGACCACTTTATACAGTCCTTTTTCTGCATAGGTAAACCGATTTTCATGAATAATCAGTCCCAAATCAATTGAACCATCTAATAGAGCACCCTCAATATCAGAAAAAACCAGCTCTATTTTATTGGTTAATTCCGGAAATGCTAGCCCCAACAGGAAATTTGCCGTTGTAAACTTCCCCGGATATCCCACCTTTAACTTATCGAATTCACCCAAACCGTCACCACTTTTTAGCTTCGCTTGGAGCACTTCGGCCAAAGTCGCATCTTTTGTGATCAGCATAGGCCCTACACCAAAGCCCAAAGCGCTACCTGCATCCAATAATTCATAGTCTTCAACGGCATAAGCAAAAGCATGATAGCTCAGTTTGGTAATGTCCAGATCTCCTTGAAATGCCTTCAAATTTAATGTCTCAACGTCCTGATATTCCACATCAAAATCCAAGCCTCTTGTATCAATTTTATGGTGAATCAAAGCATCAAAAATAAATGTATCATTTGGACAAGGAGAAAACCCCAATGTTAATTTCATCTTATTCCTCTTAAAAAATAAACAATAAAAACCTCGCAAATATCCTTCGCTGTATAGCTCGGGTATTTTTACATTTCGTTTTATACCGTCACTTTATGTGTAATTAAATATAATATCATGGACAAAAATGTCATGATGACAATTCCTTTCCCTACCTGATCATTACCTGAACGGTATGCAAACCTTAAGAAAATCAAATTGATCAAAACGGCAATGGTATACGTTGCCATTGGCTTCTCGGGCAGAAAATGAAGTTCGATGTCGGTGAAGCGTACCAATAAAAATGCTAGCAAGGGAAAAGCAATTCCTATGCCCGAGCCCACCCAAAGATTATTTTTCACCTTTGCCGTGTTTCGTCGTACCTTCCAAATGATCAAAACTCCATGAATTCAGTTCTGGGATAGCATGATGTGCAGTCATGTCGAATTGTGTAGGAACAACTGAAACATAGCCATTTGCTAACGCAAAACTATCCGTATCCTCTCCACGGTCTTGTAAGACAAACTTTCCTGTCGTCCAATAATAATCACGGTTATGTGGATCTATACGTTCATCAAATTCCTCTACCCAATGTCCTCCAGCCTGTCTGCAGATTTTAATCCCTTTAAATCCTTGTGTTTGTGGAAAGTTGACATTTAGCAGTGTATTTTTGGGTAAGCCATTGGCCAAAACTTGTTCCGTTATGGAAATCACATAAGGTCTACAGTAGTTAAAGTCTGCATCATGGGAAAAATTATCCAACGAAAAGCCAACAGAAGGTATTCCCTCGATAGCCCCTTCGACCGCAGCAGACATTGTCCCAGAGTATAACACGTTAATTGAATTGTTGAGCCCATGGTTAATACCGGACACACAGATATCCGGCTTCTGCCCCTTGAAGACTTTATTAACAGCAAGCTTGACACAGTCAACAGGTGTTCCAGAACATTGGTACATCTCAACTCCCTCATAGAGATTGATTTTATCCAATCGAAGTGGCCTACCAAGCGTAATCGCATGCCCCATACCCGATTGTGCCGAATCTGGTGCCACAACAACCACATTGCCAATTTTTTGCATTTCTTCTAACAACACCTTAATTCCCGGCGCTGTGATACCATCGTCATTAACAACTAAAATATTCGGTTTCTTCTTTACCATATACGAAGTTAGCAAATCTGAAAAATAAAAACCGCAAGAAAATTTGTCTTAATAGATCCTTTACATAAGTACGACATCGATTGCGTAAGATTGTATCGTTTTTGATAAATATTAGCCCTAAATTTAGCTTTCAAATAAAGAAAAATCATTCCGTTATGAGCATTAATTTTGAATCCCGCTATGCAATCGGGCCTAAAGAATACAAAACATTAGATACACAAGGATTAAGAGATAATTTTCTCATCGAAAAAGTTTTTGAAACTGATAAAGTTAACTTTGTCTACACACACTATGACCGTTACATGGCTGGTGGTGCAATGCCCGTAAATTCTAAAATTAAATTAGAAACAATCCCTGAATTATTAAAAGAACCTTACTTTCTCTCTAGAAGAGAATTGGGTATTATCAATGTCGGTGGCAATGGGCAGGTAGAGGTAGATGGAACATTGTATGAACTTAAAACCAAAGAAGCTCTCTATATCGGACAAGGCGCAAAAGATATCTATTTTTCAAGTCAAGAAAGTGCGAATCCGGCAAAGTTTTATTTAAACTCAACACCAGCGCACCAGAGTTATCCTACCAAAAAAGTCACTAAGGAAGATGCTAATAAAATAGAATTAGGATCTCTAGAGACAGCCAACCACCGTACCATCAACCAAATGTTATTGAATAAAGTTGTACAAACCTGTCAGTTACAAATGGGAATGACAGAGCTAAAGCCAGGATCCGTGTGGAATACGATGCCATCGCATACGCATGACCGTCGTATGGAGGTTTATTTTTACTTTGAATTACCAGAAGGTCAGGCTGTATCTCATTTTATGGGACCGATAGACGAAACACGTCATATCTGGATGCATAATGATCAGGCTGTCATTTCTCCGCCTTGGTCAATTCACTCAGGAGCTGGAACATCCAACTATACTTTTATCTGGGGTATGGCGGGCGAAAATCTCGACTACGATGATATGGATAAGTGCGCTATCACTGAGCTTAAGTAGTATTTAGATATCTTTTTCTTTAATCCATTATCAAATGAAAAGAACATTCATATTAAGTTTAACGCTGGGGCTTTCAAGCATCGCCTTTGCCCAAAACAATAAGACGATTACGGTTAAAAATCCTTCAGCTTTAGCTAGAACAGAGCTGATCAGTATTCCCTATGCAACGTTCGAAAAACATTTCGAATTGAAGAAAAATGTCTTTACGATTGTTGATAGCAAGGATAAAGCGGAACTGGCTTACCAATTGGAAAAGCTAGGACAGCCAACCCCTCAAAATGTACTGATACAAGTATCTATTGCGCCTAAAAGTGCTTTGACTTTTGGTGTAACTGGAAATAATCCAAAAACCGTTACTACCAAGACATTTGCGCGTTATGTCCCCGAACGTAAAGATGACTTTGCCTGGGAAAATGACATTGCTGCATTCAGAGCCTATGGAAAAGCATTAGAAGGGAGCTCTGAAGACGCCCAAGGATTTGATTTTTGGTCCAAAAGAACGAATGACCTTATTATTGACGAATGGTATAAAACAGGGGATTATCATGCCGATCATGGTAAAGGTTTGGATTACTATTCTGTGGGTCAAACACTAGGAGTAGGCGACGCAACTCCATTTATTGATCAACAGGTAGTCTATCACAAACATTATCGTCAATACGAAGTATTAGATAATGGTCCATTGCGGACTACGTTTAAGCTTATCTATGAGCCAGAAAATGTAAAGGGTCAAAATATACAAGTTGAAAAAACAGTCTCTCTGGACGCTGGAAGCCAACTGAACAAAATACGTTATGCAATCAAAAATACGACTTCAAGCAGCACCCCTGTAGTCGTTGGTCTTGCCAAGCGAAAAGAGGATAAACCTCAGCTCTTAAACGATACCAAAAATGGTATTTTGGCTTATTGGGAGCCTGCTGAGGGGGATAAAATCACTGGTACCGCCGTGATCTTGCCTAATAAAGTAAAATATGTATTTAAGGATAGTCCAAAACAGTTTTTATTGGCAACTACGGTCAAAAACAATAGTCCTTTGACCTATTTTGCTGGAGCAGCATTCAATAAAGCGGGAAAAATAACCAGTTTTGATCAATGGCAATCCTATATCAAAGAATTTAGAAATAAGTTAAATCAACCATTAACGATAAAATACTCAAAATAATGTCCATACTGCAATCTTTTGATTTGACCGGGAAGGTCGCTTTGGTAACTGGCTGTAAAAGAGGAATAGGTAAAGCTATAGCCGAAGCATTAGCGGAAGCTGGGGCAGATATCATTGGTGTTTCGGCATCGCTGGAGACAACAGGGTCCGTAGTAGAAAAATCCATCCAAGCATTAGGAAGGAATTTTTATGCTTACCAATGTGATTTTTCAAAAAGAACCGAGCTCTATCAGTTTATTGAAAAAGTAAAATCGGAGCATCCAACCATAGACATCCTTTTCAACAATGCCGGAAATATTCTGCGTAAACCAGCAGCTGAACATCCCGATGAGTACTGGGATGAAATTATCGAAATCAATCAAAATGCGCAATTCATCCTGACAAGGGAAATTGGAAAAGATATGATTTCACGTGGAACCGGAAAAATTGTATTCACGGCATCGTTATTGACTTTTCAAGGCGGTATCAACGTTCCTGGATATGCAGCCTCCAAAGGCGCAATTGGGTCATTGGTAAAGGCTTTTGCAAATGAATGGGCCTCCAAGGGAGTGAATATAAATGGTTTTGCTCCTGGTTATATTGCAACGGATAATACGGAAGCATTGAGAGACGATCCAGAACGTTCTAAATCTATCTTGGACCGTATACCTGCTGGACGCTGGGGAACGCCGGAAGACTTTAAAGGACCAGCGGTATTCCTTGCTTCAAAAGCAGCAGATTACGTACATGGTACCATCCTTACTGTCGATGGTGGCTGGATGGGAAGATAAAAAATCAACCTTTTAAGATTTTTTGTTTTAAAAGTCTTTATCCTTCGGGGTAAAGGCTTTTTTTACGATCCTAAATCCGAGATTGCTGAATGAGGCATTCGGGCTAACAGAACCAATATAGACTGTATTGAATGCCGAACAGCTATTTCTACTGCACCACCATGACCCTCCTCTTGCATGAGCCACATAACGCTCCCCATCTCTATTTAGCTTGCCCGAACAAAATTCAAATACATTACCAAATATATCATAAAGTCCCCATGGATTTGGTTTGAATGCCCCTACAGGGGAAGTATACATATAACCATCCGAATAGTCTGCTTTAAGGTGATCCCTGCTATGCCATATATTAGCATATTGACCTACATTTTCTTTATTCACCCCCTCAAAATAACGTCCATTACTGCCGGCTCGTGCAGCAACTTCCCACTCCTCAAAAGTAGGTAACCTGCAATCAGCCCAAGTGCAATAAGCCAATATGTCCTTAAAAGATATACAAGTGACAGGATGATCCATTTTGTCTACTATACCACCACGGCTTATTCCATTTGGGAAACGCCAATAAGCGGTGCTGTCTTGCAGCCACCTAAATTCCGCAAGCCCTGGCTCAAATACCATCGCATTATGATATCGTTCTGCCAAAGTCTGATAGCCCGTCGCCTGTACAAATTTTTCAAATTCGGCATTGGTCAGTTCGTATTGGGCGATCCAAAAAGGCTCTATATGTACTGTTCTTTTCGGATTGTCCATACTCATCGTATCCCCCAATTGATAATCTCCCTCAGGAATCAAAACATATCCCTTCTCCTGCCCTACTAATGATATATAGCTCAAGAGAAACAAGATCAATATGGATAATGCTTGTCTCACTGATTTTGATGTTTTTTATATAATGCTTGAGCAGATTCAACAATATACTCTTCGTTGGCACTTGAAAAATTTACCCAGCTATCCGAATGCGTATTTTCTCCATATAATTTGTTGTATATTTTAGACTTTTCAAATCCTACCAGATCTGATTTTTTTAATAACTGGAGCAAAGTGGTTAATATATCTTTGTCCTTTAGATTCTTTTGATAGAAACTGATCAAAAAGGGAATACTTTCCCAAGCGTCAATTTCTATTAATGCTGTTTTATAATTCAATCCGAGTGTATGGTTCTGGATCGCTTGATCTATGATCAGATCTATTATTCTTTTTTTATTTTTCTTCATAAAATGAAGCTGTCGTTCACTCCAAAAGACACCATTATAAACAAAAAGCAATTGCCCAAAGATTTTGTTCTGAGGATCGAATACAAACATTCGCTCCGCACATGCCTGACTGTAAATTTCAGGATAGACCATCGTATAAGTAAACTTCTCTTCAAAGCTCAGCTTATCAAAGTCGACTCTCGAAATTCCTGCGTTATAGTCTACCAATGCTCCATCCGGAAGACTTTTCAGTCGCTGTTCAACTAAGCCCTGAATCTTCTTGAGGCCAAAAGGTGGTATACTCGCTTTTTCCCGCATCACATAATAAGCTGAATCTTTTGACCGAGGTTCATTCCAGGCAACATCTTTATATTCCTGACCGAAGCTCGAATTGCTAATAAAGCCAAGCAAGAGCAGCCAGCAAGCCCATATTTTATTTACCATTTTTTTCATTGTAATACCCCATTGCTCTACGATATATTAGTTCTTCGTTTTCTTGATTATAATCCAAGTAGGAATAGTAATTACTTGTCTCGCCATATAACTTTTTGAAGGATGTAGACTTCATAAATTCGCTATACTCGCCACGTTTCATCAGTAACAACAGCAAAGTTAATGCATCCTTATCTTTAGGGGTTTTCTTTGCATATTCAATAATAAATGGAATCATTTGCCAGCCATTGATCTGTTCAATCGTTTCTTTGTAATTCACCCCCATTCGTTTGCTTCTCAAGACAGACTCTTGAATCAGTTTCATAACCGAATCTCTGTTTTCCCGCAAAAAATCAGTCTGTCTTTCTGACCACCAAGCTTCATTAAAACCACCAAGCAACTTACCAAATATTTTCTTGTCAATAGCTTTCTGGTTTTCCGGTATATCGCAATTCTGGGCATATACCTCCGCATGAATCATGGTATACGTAAATTTTTCGCGTAAACTTAAATTCTTAAAATCTGTTGCAGAAAGAGCAAGCACACTAGTCTCTCCCCCATCTTTATCCCCTACAGGAGATAATTTAGCAATCAAAGCTTTCACCTTTGCCAAACCATAAGGTGGTATTGTCATCTTTGTCCTGAATTCAATAGCCGCGGGATCCATGATATAATTATTTCCCTCCTCGTTTTCTGTCTGTGCAAAAGCCCAAGTCCAACTACCGAGGCAAATAAATAATAAAATTAAACTTCTCATAAAGTATACATAATGCTATTTAAAAGTAAAGAAATTATTCCTACCAAAAACAATTTCATTTGTTAAATCTAATACCATAAATTTTATTCCCTTCTGATCTATAAAGGTATCACTTTCGATATATCTACATCGTCCAAAGCCATGTGCTGCACAATTAGCTTTCTAACGACATAGAAAACAAAAATCCCCAGACTTCCTAAGAGATCCAGGGATTCACGTTGTATATTTTGCGGTCCTTATGAATAAAGGCCCTTTTTATCTATAAAATCAATAACTTTTTGCGGCGTAAAAAACTGAATATTCTTATTCTCTTTGATCGCTTTTCGCAGAAAAGTAGAAGAGAGTTCCATTAATGGTGTATCTGTCATGGTTATGGAAGGATGATCCTTTAGTTTTCCCCCATCATAACCTGGACGAGGGTATACATAAATATGATAATCGCGTAAAATAATCTCTGCATTCTTCCATTTTTCCAATGACTCTAAGATATCCTCCCCCATCAAAAGCACAAATTCTCTATTTGGATATTTTTCTTTTAGATATGTTAAGGTATCTATTGTATAAGACGGTACTGGTAAATGAAATTCAATATCACTCACGCGCAAATGTTCACAATCCTCCACTGCCAGATTTAACATCTCTAAACGATCGTAGGGATCCGCTAAGGTAGATTTTTTCTTAAATGGATTCTGTGGAGATACCACAAACCAAACTTCATCCAGTCCAGTAAAATTGGCCATGTAATTTGCTATAATCAAATGCCCAACATGCACCGGATTAAAAGAGCCAAAAAACAAACCAATTTTTTTCATTTAACCCCTTATTTATTGATGAAGCCCATTACAATTTCTTCTGCGTCGGCACAAGCTGTCGCGAGGTCAAAATTTTTCAAGATTACATCAAACTTATTCGCATAGGTTAGTTCCAATTCCGCTTTGGCAAATCTTTCCTGTAGTTTTTCCTCCGAATCTGTGCCACGTCCAGTTAGACGTTCTTTAAGTACTTCTAATGATGGTGGTTGCACAAATATAGAGATTGCCTGCTCTGGAAATTTAGATTTCAGACGTAATCCTCCGACGACATCAATATCGAAAATAACATTTTTACCCTCTTTCCAGATACGTTCGATTTCGGAACGCAAAGTACCATAAAATGTACCTGAATAGACCTCTTCAAATTCGATAAACTCTTGTTTGGCAACTTTATGCAAAAATTCTTCTTTGGACATAAAGTAGTAGTCTTTTCCATCGACTTCCTGTCCCCTTGGATCACGGGTACTCGCAGAAATAGAAAATTCTATTTTATCGCCATGTTTACTTAAAAGGTCTCTTACTATAGTTGTTTTTCCCGCGCCCGACGGTGCTGAGAAAATAATTAATTTACCGCTCATCCTTATAATACGTTGAGCAACTGCTCTTTTATTTTTTCTAATTCTTCCTTCATTCTAACCACAATCTGCTGTATACCTGCGTGATTAGCTTTAGATCCCAAAGTATTGATTTCACGGCCCATTTCTTGAGAGATAAAGCCTAATTTCTTACCATTTGAATCGTCAGAATCAAAGGCTTTTAGAAAGTAGTTACAGTGGGAACGCAACCTAACTTTCTCTTCAGTGACATCTAATTTATCTATATAGTAAACAAGCTCCTGTTCAAAACGATTCTGATCTACATTCTCTTTACCCACACTATCATTGAGAAATTGCTCTATACGTTGTCTGATCAAAGGGATACGTTCAACTTCAAGTGCTTCCACTTCGCCCAGGTAGGTCAAAATCATTTCAGCTCTCTTTTTTAGATCTTGAGCCAATACATTTCCTTCATCTTCACGGAATGTATTGAAATGTCTTACCGCATCATAAAAAGCATCCATCAATACGCTAGATTCTTCATCATCAACGGTATCGTCATTGTTGGTAACAACTTCAGGCATATTTAACGCCAATTCGAATAGATTGACATTCGTATCATTTAGCTCATTTGCGATCTGCTGCAATTGACCATAATATTTTTTTAGTAAATCAGCATTGATAGATGAAGCCTTGGCTGTTTGATCAGCATATTCTACGGTCACGTTCAGGTTAACTTTTCCGCGTTCAATAAGCTTACTGCATTCGGTGCGCAAGGTCAATTCTTTGTCCGAAACTACTTTAGGCAGACGAAGATTTAATTCAAGGAATTTTGAATTTAAGGACTTTATTTCGACACTATATTTGACTTTACCGTTCTCTTTGGAAGCCGTGCCATATCCTGTCATGGATTTTATCATATGCAAAGGTATGACTTTTCGAATAAAAGTTGAAGACGCAACATAGATTAATTGCTGACACTCCTCAAATTACCTCCAAATACGATAGTTTATTTACCAATCATGCTTTGCAATAATAACAACGAGATAGCTTTCATAAGGACTAGCTCCCTTACACTTCACATAACCAATCCCGATATCATATAGTGATCCGTTCCATTGATCCATACCCAATAAATGCGTACGATGATGATAACCTGGCGCTTCTCTTCCGATAATCAATGCTTTAATAGCATCGGTTGCACTAGCACGATTAGCGGCAATGGATTCAAAATTATTGGCGCTCCTTTTTTTTAGCCAAGACTGATTTAACTCGTATCCAGCTTCTTCGATAAAATAATTGGGTCCATAGCCTTCAGGAGAGACATGATCAAAATAAGACCGTTTGGCCATATCTTTAGCCCGATACTCTGCAACTTCGGCAAGCTGCTTGTTCCAATTAAGCTTTGTTCGGGTAACCTTTTGTAGATTGAATAGCTTTAATTCCTTTTTATATTTCTCGGGATTTGTTCGGATTTTATTCAACAGATCATAAGCTTCTTTTGCTTGGCGCCGATCGACAGAGACACGTTGCCCTGAAGCAAGCTGTGTGACAAATAAGGTAAATGCTAAAATGAAGTATTTCATATCAATCCTTTAACCTTAAAAGACTGACTTTAGTATTTAACGTTTAATCTTTTTTTGACCTTTTAACCGCTAAAAACTGTATCAACATGGGTATTAGGCTAATAAATATGATAGCTAATACAACTAGGGAAAAATTCTGCTTGAAAAAAGGAATCTGCCCAAAAAAGTAACCCGCTAGAATAAATAACGATACCCATAATATACCACCTGCTATATTGTATTTGCCAAAAATGCGGTATGGCATTTTGCCAATACCAGCTACAAAAGGGGCAAAGGTTCGGACGATAGGTACAAAACGAGCATAAACAATGGTTTTAGTACCATATTTTGCATAGAAATCTTGTGTTTTTTGAAGATAGGATGGTTTAAAAATTTTTGAGTCTGGTTTAAAAACTCGAATTCCAAAATATTTACCTATCTCATAATTCACAAAATCGCCAGAAATAGCCGCACATATTAGAATAAATAGGAAAAGTGACAGTGAAAGGTTGCTTTCTGGTCGGGCAATAATGGCTCCCAATGCAAATAATACTGAATCCCCCGGAAGGAATGGTGTAACCACAAATCCCGTTTCAGCAAAGATAATCATGAATAGAATGAAATAGGTCCATCCAGCATAGGTATTGACAATCTGCAACAGGTGTTGATCAATATGTAGGATAAAATCGACCAGCTGAGAAACAATCTCCATATTTGATAAATAAAAAAAGGGAGTCCTATTGAACTCCCTTTTTAGTTTTTATTTTTTCTTTTACCAACTCAAATATAATAGGCAGTACTGAAATAAAAATGATCAGTAGTACCACTTTCGAAAAGTTATCTCGAATAATTGGAATATTACCCAAAAAATAGCCGGCTAATGTAATGCCGCCCACCCACAACACAGCTCCTACTATATTGTAAGTAATGAAAGTACCATAATTCATCTTGCCAATACCACCAACAAATGGTGCTAAAGTACGTACAATGGGTACGAAACGAGCTATAACAATCGTTTTACTTCCATACTTTTCATAGAAAGCGTGTGTCTTGGCAATCTGTTCATCCTTGACAACCTGTTTTCCAAAAAGTTTGAATTTTGTCAATCGCATCCCAAAATGCTTTCCGATGGAATAGTTAAGAGAGTCGCCTGATATTGCAGCAATCAGCAGAATCAATATCATCAACCAAACATTCAATTCATTCGGTTGTGCAGCAAGCATTCCGCCAGCAAACAGCAAAGAATCTCCAGGTAAAAAAGGCATTACGACCACACCCGTTTCCACAAAAATGATAAGAAACAAAATAAGGTATGTCCATAATTGATAATCATTGACAATTTCAACCAAATGTTTATCAATATGGAGAATAAAGTCAATAAGATGTGTAATTATTTCCAAAACCGATAAGAAGATTAAGCGTTATTTAACATCACTGGCATAACCAACATCAAAATATCCTCATGATCTTCAGATGTCGCAGGAATCAATAAACCGGCACGGTTTGGTGTACTCATTTCGATAACAACCTCTTCGCTTTCAAGGTTATTTAGCATTTCAACCAAAAATTTCGCGTTAAATCCGATCTCCATATCATCTCCCTCAAATTGACAAGACAAACGCTCGTGTGCTTCGTTGGAGAAATCCAAATCTTCAGCAGAGATATTCAATTCGCTACCTGATATCTTCAATCGTACTTGATGTGTTGTCTTATTTGCGAAAATAACAACTCTTCTCAAAGTGTTTAAGAAAAGTAATCTATCAACCGTCAGCTTATTTGGATTGACCTGAGGAATTACCGCAGCATAGTCAGGGTAACGCTCGTCGATCAAACGACAGATCAGATTGATATTACCAAAACTAAAAAATGCATTAGTCTGATTATATTCGATAGATACTTTTGTATCATCTGATGGTAATGACGATTTTAATAAAGAAAGTGCTTTCTTAGGTAGAATAAGTGAAGCAGGTTTTTCAGCACTGATATCCGATCTTGTGTATCGTACCAATTTATGTGCATCTGTAGAAACAAAAGTCACATTTTTCTCAGCCAATTGCACTAAAACCCCAGACATCGCTGGTCTCAATTCATCGTTACTTACCGCAAAGATAGTCTTACTGATAGCCTCCGAAAGAACCGGAGCTGGCATTTCTATAATAGATCCGTTATCAATAGAAGGAATTTTAGGAAAATCATCTGCATTTTCTCCGCTCAATTTATATTTACCATCACCTGCACTGATTTCAATAGCCAATGTGTTCATGTCTACTGAAAAAGCAACGGGCTGATCTGGGAGAGTTTTTAGTGTTTCTATCAAAATCTTAGAAGGCATAGCTACTCTTCCTTCTTCTTTTGCTTCAATCTGCAAAGAAGTAACCATACTCGTCTGCAAATCCGTAGCAGAAATAGTCAAGTTATTGTCTTTTATTTCAAAAAGAAAGTTTTCCAATATCGGTAAAACAGTACTTGTACTAGATGCTCCATTGATAGCTTGTAACTGCTTTAATAAAATTGATGTTGATACAATGAATCTCATTTCCTAATTACTAATTATTATGTGCAATAATACACAAATTAATCAATATTTTTGAGATTTGTAAATGCCTTTCTTTCCACATACGAAGATTTATTGCACTTAAATAAGCGATTGTATTTC
The DNA here is from genome assembly GCF_019969845.1 of Sphingobacterium sp. GVS05A. Classification (GTDB taxonomy): domain Bacteria; phylum Bacteroidota; class Bacteroidia; order Sphingobacteriales; family Sphingobacteriaceae; genus Sphingobacterium. Next base: position 99,282 of record NZ_JAHXYR010000008.1, on the reverse strand, counting down.
AATTAATAAGCACGCTTTCAAAAGTATAGAAAGCAAATTCACCCTGATAAATCACAATATTTATTACATTTGTATAATAGCAGTAGTGTATGCAGTTTAAAGATATCATTGGGCATAAAGACATCAAAGAACATCTTGTTCGTACGGTTCATGAAAACCGTGTGAGCCATGCGCAATTATTTCTAGGCCCTGAGGGCTCCGGAAGCCTTGCACTAGCTTATGCATATGCTCAGTTTTTAAACTGTGAAAATAAACAAACTACGGATAGTTGTGGCGAATGTGCCTCTTGCCGAAAATACGGCAAGCTGATTCATCCAGATTTGCACATGTCTTATCCTTTTATTGCCAAACACAAAGAAGATACAGCGACAGATTATGCTGAAAACTGGCGAAAGTCCTTTTTAACCAATCCCTATATGGGTTTGGAATACTGGCGAAATCAGTTGGATGCAGATAATAAACAGGTCAATATTAATATTGCTGAAGCACATGGTATCATAAAGAAATTGAGTCTTAAAGCTTTTGAAGCTGAATATAAAGTGTTGATCATGTGGTTGCCCGAATACTTGGATACCCAAGGCAACGCATTATTAAAATTGATTGAAGAACCGCCCGAAAAAACGCTATTTATTTTGGTTGCAGAGAATCAAGATAAAATTTTAAATACCATTATTTCTCGGACACAACTGGTCAAAATTAAGAAACTGGACCATACCGAAGTCTCACAGTATTTGAAGACTGCGCAACATCTTTCTGATCAGGAAGCATCTGAAATAGCTTTTATAGCTGATGGAAACTTACAGGAAGCGCTTAATCAACTCAATACACAGACCAATAATCATTTTGGTATTCTGGTAAACTGGCTGCGATTTATCGTATCGGACGCAGGAACAAACATGATTTCTTTAGTTGAAGAGGATTTGTCCAAAATGGGTCGCGAAAATCAAAAGAGCTTTCTTTTTTATGCGATCAACATGATGCGGCAGATTATTTTGATTAAGGAAGGGCTCTCCAGTCTCGTATTTTTACCTACCAAAGAATTGGATTTTGTCCAAAAATTTGCAGTACATTATAGCATAGAACAAATTGAAGAAACAATAAATCTATTTGAGGAAACGCATTATTTTGTAGAAAGAAATGCAAACCCTAAAATATTATTTTTAGATTTATCTTTGCAATTAACATTAATATACAAATACAAAACGTTTCCGAAAGGAACTCAATATATATAAATAGAAAACTATGGGATGTGGCAGTTGCTCATCCGGCGGAGGTTGCGGTACTACCACAGCAAGTGGTACACCAGCAGGATGTCAAAATAATGGCTCTTGCATGACTAGCGGATGTAATAAATTAGATGTATATGACTGGCTTTCCGATATGGATATGCCATCAAACTATAAACCATTCAATATCGTAGAAGTACGATTCAAAGGATCTCGAAAGGATTTCTTTATTAATGTAGACAACCTATACCTTGAAATGGGAGAAATGGTCGTTGTAGAGCCCTCAACAGGGGGATATGACGTTGGCCACGTTTCCTTGACGGGTGAATTGGTTCGATTGCAATTAAAAAAGAACAATGTTACCCCTGAATTGGTAACAAAAAAGATCTATCGGAAGCCAAATGAAGTGGATGTAGAAAAGTATAATGCAGCGAAAGATCTTGAATGGGAAACCATGCATAAAGCACGTAAACTTGCTTTGGATCTAGGCTTATTAATGAAAATTTCGGATGTAGACTATCAGGGAGATAAAACAAAAGCAACGTTCTATTATACTGCAGAGGGCCGTGTGGATTTTCGTGAATTGATCAAAAAAATGGCTGAAGCATTCCGTATACGGATTGAAATGCGCCAGATCGGTATGCGTCAGGAAGCGAGCCGTCTTGGCGGTATTGGATCGTGTGGACGTGAACTATGTTGTTCTACTTGGTTAACGGATTTTAAAACCGTTTCCACCTCTGCAGCCCGCTACCAAAATTTATCATTGAATACCTTAAAGCTAGCTGGACAATGCGGTAAGTTAAAATGCTGTCTCAATTATGAATTGGATAGTTATATGGACGCATTGAAAGATATTCCTAACAATATTGACCGTATTGAAACACTAAAAGGTGTGGCTTATCTCCAAAAAACCGATATCTTCAAAAAAATGATGTGGTTTTCTTTCCCAGGAGCAGAAAACTGGATTGCAATGTCAGTTCAACAAGTCAAAGAACTTGTCGAAATGAATAAGCAGGGTATTAAACCAGAAGCCATATCAAGCGCAATAGAAACCGAAGATATCCGAGAGGAAAAAATTATCAACTACGATTATGAAAATGTAGTCGGTCAAGATAGTTTAACACGTTTGGATGACCGCAACAAAAGAAAGAAAAAACGGAAAACCAAAAGCAATAATGCTAAACCGGAAAACAAAAGCGGCCAGAAAAGTGATAAGGCTGAACAAAATCCACCAAAACAGGTAGTGGCCAAACAGCAAAGCAATCCGGATAGTACAAATCCTGCAACAGCGAGCAAAGAGAATAAAGAGGGTCAAAATAATAAACCTAAAAAACGCTTTAATCGTCATAGAAATAAAAACAAAGGCAACAATAACAATCCTGCCTCAAAAACAGAATAAAACGAATATGCCTAATTTTAAAATGTTAGGCATATTCTATTTATATAGATTTAAAATGAAACTAAAGGCTTTTCTTTTTGGAATTTTATGTATTGGTTTATGGACATCCTGTGACCAAACTGCTATTATCAATGAAAATAAACCTATCGAAAATAAGACGTGGCTATATACCTCACATCCTAGTTTTCAATTCCACATTAGCGACAAGACAAAAAAATACGATGTACTTATAGATGTACGCCATACACCTGAATATGCTTTTTCTAATCTCTTTGTTTTGATTTACCAGCAGGGCCCAGATAAAAAAACAAATACCTTCCGTAAGGAAATTAAATTGGCAAAATCAGATGGAAAGTGGATTGGAAAATCATCAGGCAGTCTTTACAATCAGCAATCTATCATTCATCAAGATTACGTATTTCCAGATACAGGATTATATACGATATCCATTGAACAGAATATGCGAGATAATCCTTTGCAGGAAATTACAGATATTGGATTGACAGTAATACCAAAATAATGTGGACTTTCCTACGATATCTCCTTCTTCCCCTTTCCATTATTTTTGGATTAATCGTATGGTTAAGAAATCGACTATATGATTTCCATGTGCTACCAGCTCGATCTTTCCAGATTCCGACCATCGTTATTGGCAATTTAGCAGTTGGTGGTACCGGTAAGAGTCCCATGACCGAATTTGTTGTCTCCTATCTTAGTAGTAACTACAAGGTAGCTATCCTCAGCAGAGGTTATGGTCGAAAAACAAAAGGATTCCGGACTGTGCAAACAGATTCTTTAGCAACAGAAGTAGGCGATGAGCCATTGCAATTCAAAAACAAGCTTCCAAATATCACAGTAGCGGTATGTGAAGATCGTTGTACTGGAATAGAAAATCTTGAGACAGATCATCAGCTTATTATCTTGGATGATGCCTATCAACATCGAAAATTATCTCCTTTATTTAATATTCTTTTATTTGATTTCCGATCCTTTTCGCAACCTATGTTTGTATTTCCTGCTGGAAATTTCAGAGACCTACTCACTGAATCTAAACGAGCGCAAATCATAGTCATTACAAAATGTCCGCCTAATATTTCCAGTGAGGAAAAGATACGTATAGAAGAAAAGCTCCGTCGTTATAACAGCGAGGCCTTGATCGCATTTAGCCATATAGACTATTTTGAACCTGTTAATAGCGATGGGAGATCGATTGATATCGAAGATAAGGATATCATATTAGTGACTGGTATAGCCAGACCACAGCCATTACTAGATCATGTCAAGAAAAAAGCAAACGCTGTCAATCATATCTCTTTTGGAGATCACCATACATTTAACGACTCCGATATTGACCAAATCATAAAAGCATTCCAATCTCTAAATAGTAGCAATAAAATAGTATTAACCACTGAAAAAGATTATCAACGGCTAAAACCATATAAAGATCGTTTCGATACTATAGAACTCGTCTATTTACCGATAGGACTTAAATTTAATGATCCAGTACAAAGAGATCAATTTTGTAATATTATAAGTGATACAGTCGCATTAAGTGTTAATCAACCTTAAATTTTGTTAAGGGCTAATATTTTAGTAAACTTTTTCGTCAAATTTATATTCAAAAGGAAAGTAAACTTAAAATATAAAGCGATGAAAAAGAAAACTTTAATGGTAATAAGCGGCCTACTTTTGGTAACAACAGTAGCTTTTGCCCAGCAACGTCAACAACGGAGTCCCGAAGATCAAGCGAAGATGCGTGTGGAACATCTAGACAAACTACTTACACTTAATCAAGTGCAAAAAGATTCCATTTATAATCTTACATTAGGCCAAGCCCAACAGCGAGCGGCAATAAAAAGTGATGGCGGAGACCGCAAAGCCAATATGGAAAAGTATAAACAGCTCCAAGAAGCTCAGGCAACTAAAATAAAATCATGGCTCACTCCGGATCAAGTAAAACTATTCGATGAACAGCAAGAAAAAATGAAGGATAGAATGAAAAAACGTTCTGAAAACTAATTTTAATGGAAAAGGTCGATTATTTATCGACCTTTTTTATGAATTAACCTATGGCTAGCCAAAATAGTAGAGAGTGTACCTTTCTATAGCATATTAGACCTATAAAGCCTTATAATACCATTATTAGGTCTTTTAAGGCCATTTATTCTTCCAAGCAAGCATATTCTTTCTTCTATACCAAAAGCGATTCTCCGCGCTTTATTTAAAACAAAACAATCATTATCTATTATATCTTGCTCCTAAAAACACATACACAGCTGATAATAAATAAGATACACAAACATGTAGCGTTAAAACTTTGTTAAAGTAACATGCTTGATACAATATAAATCAGCTTTATTAGTTTTTATATCAAGACATCATAGTTGTAACTTTTTAAATACAATAGATATGAAAAAGCTAATTTTAACAGGTATAGGATTGTGTTTGGCACTTAGCCTAACATTTGCTCAACAGGCTACACCTGAGGAAACCGCTGCAAAAGCTACTACCGAACTGGTACAAAAGCTGAATCTGAATGATGAACAGAAAACTGCTGTATCCTCCATTCTATTGGATCAAGCAAAAGCAGAAGAAACGATTCTAAAAGACAGCTCTTCCACTGCTGCTGCGAAAGGCGAAACCCTAAATAAACTTCAAACAGAAGTAGACAGCAAGGTGAGTCAATTACTGACAGAAGATCAAAAAACTATTTATCAGAAGGTAATTGCCGAACGGCCAGCAAAAGCTGTCCCTACACCTACTGAACCTTCTAAAACAGAATCCAGTGCTAATTAACAGTTTATTGGAATCATTAAAAACAGACGTTAATAAATTCATTGAATAATTTCATTTAAAATTAAACATCATGAAAAAGTTATTTTTAACCGGTATAGGTTTTTTCCTAGCGATGAGCCTAATATTTGCACAGCAAACCAGCCCAGAAGAAAATGCAACTAAAGTTGTGACTGAATTGGTAACAAAGCTTACACTGAATGATGAACAAAAAACAGCTGTATCACCAATTGTATTGGATCAAGAAAAAGCGATAGCAGCTGTTATCCAAGATACTACAACAACAGCTGATGTAAAAAAAGAGAGTATTACGAAGCTTCAAGGTGAATCAGATAGCAAGATCGCTCTACTATTGACCGATGAGCAGAAAGTGGCCTTTAAAAAATACATTGAGGAGCGACCTGCAGTAAATATTCCTTCCACTCCGGCACCAACAGAACAAAAGGAAAATAACAACGAAAACAGCAATCAACAACAATAATCATTCTATTAAATTTAAGAAGAATGTATTAAACCTCTGGATATGCTTAGGCATATTCAGAGGTTTTTTTATTACTTCACCATATATGAGTACAAAAAAAGGCTGTCTAGATAGACAGCCTTTTTTACTTTAATTCGATATCAAGCTACATTAAGATTTCAATTTCTTCATAATGTCGCTGACATAAGTTTTAAATTTCTTGTCAGTTTCAATTAAATCCTCAACGGTTTGACATGCATAGATGACAGTTGAATGATCTCTTCCTCCGAAGAATGCGCCAATCGATTTGAGCGAAGATTTTGTGTGGCTTTTTGCTAAATACATCGAAATTTGCCTGGCCTGCACGATTTCACGTTTTCTGACCTTTGACTTTACCATATCCACAGGAACCTCAAAGTATTCGCAAACTAATTTTTGAATAAAATCCATTGAAATTTCCTTATGTGTATTCTTCACAAAATTCTTCAACATCGATTTCGCCAACCCCAAATCAATTTCCTTTTTGTTCAATGTAGATTGAGCCAATAGAGAAACCATTGCTCCCTCTAATTCACGAACACTGTTATCGATTTGTGTTGCTACATATTCCACGACATTTTCAGGTAATTCAATGCCGTCAGAATACATCTTCTTCTTCAAAATCGCCATTCTTGTTTCAAGATCCGGAATTTGAATATCTGCAGATAATCCCCACTTGAAACGACTAAGCAAACGTTCTTCTAAACCAGCTAGATCTTTAGGTGCTTTGTCAGAAGTCAGAATGATTTGTTTTCCAGATTGATGCAAATGATTGAATATATGGAAGAAAATATCCTGTGTTTTCTCTTTACCAGCAAAATTGTGTACATCATCCATGATGATTACGTCCATTGCCTGATAGAAATTAACGAAGTCATTGATTGTGTTATTTTTCAATGAATCCACAAACTGCTGACAGAATTTTTCACAGGACACATAAATGACCAACTTATCGGGAAGATTTCTTTTGATTTCATTACCGATAGCTTGGGCAAGGTGTGTCTTTCCCAAACCTACATCACCATAGATCATTAAAGGGTTGAATGAAGTACCTCCCGGTTTGTTTGCTACAGCGTAGCCTGCAGAACGAGCAAGACGGTTACATTCACCTTCAATAAAATTCTCAAATGTGTAGTTTTGATTCAATTGCGGGTCAACCTGCAATTTCTTTAATCCAGGAATAACAAATGGATTTTTGATATCTCTATTCAAAGATACCGGCACAGGAATAGATTGTCTCTTACCCTCTGCCCCATTGCCATTCGATGGAAGATTAGTCGTATAGGGATGAGAAGCCGATGACTTCTCAACTACAATATTGTATTCCAATCTACCTTGTTCTCCTAGAAACTTCTTTACGGTCTTGCGAAGAATACCCACATAGTGTTCTTCCAACCACTCGTAAAAAAATAAGCTAGGTACTTGAATAGTCAAAACGTCACCCTCCAAACGGACTGCTTTCACAGGTTCAAACCAGGTCTTGAAACTTTGTGCTGGGATATTATCTTTGATAATCGAAAGACAATTATTCCAGACACTTGAATACGTTTTTTCCATTCTAAAATTGTTAATAAGTTGATTTACAATACGCGACAAAAAATATGTTGATAACTTTCTCTGAGAACGAAGATGACAAAAAAAAATCAGCTAAAAAACTAAAATATAAAATAATTAATAAAACTCTATATATCAGTAAATTACCTTGTAAAATTGTGGAAAACTCGCGCTAAAATTGATCTCTAAAAATAATTATTAACATTCCAAATTTATTTCAAAAAAAAGAACAAAAAAAGTAGTAAACATACTACAGCTCAGTCTTAAAGGTATAGAACTAAATTAACCAAAATAAAAGCGAAATACAACCTTTAGTTCATATATTTTTAATATTAAATTTATAAGAATTTAAACTCTACTTAACAACATTACTCAACATCTTTCTACTCTATTCTGAAGCTCTTGTAAAATAAAAAAGTATAATGATTACAGGTCATTGAACAATCGTTTTTGTAACATGACAGAAAGGAAAACTCCAAAAAAAACTTTCTCAAAAAAAAGGAAATCCCCTTAGAGGATTTCCTTTTTATGGTAAATTATAAGTGGCTGGATCTATCCAACCATTGTATGGGTAAATTTTCCATCACACATTTTTTTTCCCTCTTCCACAATTGCAGCAGCATCGTAATGAGAATTTCGCCATTGGGCATTCTGTTCAGCATGTTCTACAATTCGGTCAGGAATACCTAATCGTACAATCTGACTATTGTAACCATGGTCGGCCATAAATTCTAATACAGCGGAACCTATGCCCCCCTGCAGACATCCATCTTCAACGGTGATTATCTTCCTGAATTTTTTAAATACTTGATGCAATAAAGCTTCATCCAAAGGCTTCGCAAATCGCAGATCATAATGCGCAGGATGTATTCCCAATTCATTCAATTGCTGTACGGCTTTGACGGCTTCATTTCCAATAGCACCGAAACTTAAGATAGCGAGTTCCTCCCCTTCGGTAATCACCCGTCCTTTCCCTATTTCTATTTCCGTAAATGGACGACGCCAATCTGGCATCACCCCATTTCCTCTCGGATAGCGAATGACGAAAGGTCCTTTATTAGGTAACTGTGCTGTATACATCAAGTTTCTAAGCTCCTCTTCATTCATTGGAGCGGAAACGGTCATATTCGGAACACAACGCATAAATGCAATATCATAAGCTCCATGATGTGTTGCACCATCTGCTCCCACTACGCCAGCACGATCTAAGCAAAACACAACATTCAAATTTTGTAGGGCGACGTCATGAACAACCTGATCATAGGCACGTTGCATAAACGATGAATAAATATTGCAAAAGGGTAATAAGCCCTGAGTCGCTAAGCCAGCACTAAAGGTAACAGCATGTTGTTCGGCAATACCAACATCAAATGCTCTTTCAGGCATTGCTTTCATCATGATATTCATCGAGGAGCCAGAAGGCATTGCTGGCGTGATACCAACAATTTTTTCATTTGCTTCAGCAAGTTCCACCATAGTATGTCCAAAAACATCCTGGTATTTTGGTGCAACAGGTTTTTCACTTGAAGATTTCTTTATCTCCCCAGTAATTTTATCAAATAAGCCTGGCGCATGCCACTTCGTCTGATCCTTTTCAGCAAGCGCAAATCCCTTTCCTTTCATTGTTACAACATGTAGCAATTTAGGACCGGGTATATGTTTAAGATCTTCAAGCGTCTTGGCTAACTTCTTTACATCATGTCCATCAACTGGACCAAAATATCTAAAGTTCAATGACTCAAAAAGATTCGCATTCTTCAATAGGGTACCTTTGATGCTTTTCTCTAGTTTTTTAACAATACCAAGAGCATTTGGACCCACTTCAGAAATTTTAGTCAACACAGCAGCTATATCATCCCGAAATCTATTATATCGTTTTGATGTAGTAATACTTGTTAAATATTCTTTCAGCGCGCCAACATTGGGATCTATGGACATACAATTGTCATTCAAAATCACCAATAGGTTAGATTTAGAAATACCTGCATGGTTCAATGCTTCAAATGACATACCCCCAGTCAAAGCTCCATCCCCAATAACAGCAATATGCTGCCTATCTTTTTCTCCTTTTATTTGGGAAGCTACAGCCATACCTAAAGCCGCTGAAATTGACGTAGAAGAATGCCCTACCCCAAAAGCGTCGTATTCGGACTCAAAACGGTTGGGAAAACCCGAAATTCCGTTTTCTATGCGATTCGTATGAAATATCTCACGACGTCCAGTCAAAATTTTATGACCATAAGCCTGATGACCTACATCCCAGATCAATTGATCATAAGGTGTATTCATTACATAGTGTAACGCCACGGTTAATTCAACGACTCCCAAACTTGCTGCAAAGTGACCACCATTCACCGAAACTTGATCAATAATAAATTGACGTAATTCCTGGCTTAGTTGTTCTAATTGGTCTTCCTTTAGCTTTTTAAGATCAGAGGGATCGTTTATTTTACTTAATAGTTCTCCAGCCTCAAATTGCATAGTACTGCTATTTTACATTAAATGTTTACACAAAGTAACGACAATTTTATTTAATCTTTAAAATAAATCGCATTTCCATATTGAACTACAACAAATAAAAGCACCAATAGTTTCTATATGAACAATTCCAAAAGATTTTATTATGTAAATTTGTATTAGATATGCAAGTAGAAGAAGGTTACGAAATCAAGCTTCCCCAATTTGAGGGACCTTTTGATTTATTACTATTTTTTATCGAGCGGGATGAATTGAACATTCATGATATCCCTATTTCGAAAATTACCGATGATTTTTTGTCTTACGTGAGTCAAATGCAGGCACTCAATATGGAGATGGCCAGTGAATTTATTTTTGTAGCCTCTACATTGATGCGTATTAAGGCGAAGATGTTACTACCTAGACCAGATCTGGATGAAAACGAAAACGAAATAGATCTGAGAGAAGACCTCGTTCAGAAACTTATCCTCTATAAGCAATTTAAAGAGGTATGCGAAGGCTTAAAGGTAATGGAAGAAAATCGTCTCCAGTTATTTAGTAGAGGCAACATCCAATATGATATACGACAACGACTACAATTAGATGCAACAGGTGAAAACCTAGACAGCTTTGATCTCTATGGACTAATGATGATCTATGAACAAATGATGTATCAATTTCGCAATAGACCAGTAGAAGTAACACATACTGTTGTAAAGTATCCCTATACTATCGAACAACAGAAAAAGGCGATAGCTGAGCTTATTGAAATCAATAAGAAATTGGATTTTCAGGAGATATTGAAAAACTCAGAAAACAAGATTCAGTTTGTATATAATTTCTTGGCCATTCTAGAGATGCTCCAACAGCGTTTACTGCAGATAGAAGTAGGTCTTGGATACAATAATTTCAATGTTGGTGAGCGAGATCCACAACAAGAAGATTTAGTGCTTGAAGAAGAATTAGAGCAATAAAAAAAGGCTGCCAAATTAGTTTGGCAGCCTTTTTTTATCTTGCTTTAACGAAACATTCCACATCAACTTTTTCAATATTTATTCGTGGAAAATTCGTTTCTTTTTTTTAGATATCTTCTTTTTAATCCTTTTTCTTGAAAGCATTCCAGCCTTGCGCTGTAATCGGATACAGATTTCCAGATTTCGAAATCATTTCACAACCTTCTGAAGCCGCTGTCATATAGCCTATGATACTGATATCAGGCAAATTCTTAATCTTATCGTGATCTGACTGTGCTATTGTAAACAGCAGTTCATAGTCCTCTCCACCATTAAGAGCAGCAACGGTTGGGTCAATACCAAATTCACGTCCAGTATCATAAGTCATCTGATCCAATGGAATTTTTTCCTCATACAGTCTACAACCTTTATCAGATTGGCGACAAATATGAAGTACTTCGGAAGCCAAACCATCTGAAATATCCATCATTGACGTAGGTATAATATCCAATTTTGCAAATAATTCAACAATATCTTTTCGTGCCTCTGGTTTTAACTGACGTTCCACGATATAGTCTTTACCTTCTAAATCAGGCTGCACATTAGGATTTTCTAAATAAATATCCTTTTCTCTCTCCAATAGCTGTAATCCCATGTATGCTGCTCCTAAATCCCCCGATACACACAATAGGTCACCTTCTTTTGCTCCGTTACGATAAACGATCTTTTCAGCATCGGCATAGCCTATACTTGTTACTGATATAACGAGACCTTGCGCTGAAGCCGAGGTGTCTCCGCCCACCAGATCAACATTATACTTTTTACAGGCAATCAAAGCTCCCTGATAGATCTCTTCCACCGCCTCCAATGGAAATTTGGAAGATAGGCCAATAGAAAATGTAATTTGAGAAGCAATTCCATTCATGGCATAGATATCACTCAAATTTACCTGTACAGCTTTATAGCCCAAATGTTTTAATGGAACATATCGCAGATCAAAATGAATTCCCTCGAGGAGCAAATCAGTAGAAATTAAAGTCTTCTTTCCTCCAAAATCCAATACAGCTGCATCATCACCAATTCCTTTAATGGTAGATTTCTCGGTCAGCTCTACTGCTTTACTTATATAGTCAATTAAACCAAACTCCCCCATTTCTTCCAAATTGGTACGTTCAGTATTATCAAAATCAAACATGTTAAAAAATTTAAAATTTCAAAATATCATGTAATGCTTCATCAGGATATTCCCTCGATCCTCATCAAGATAACTTGATGAATAGCATTACAAAATAATAATCGATATGAAAACCAATTTGTTATCATATCGATTATTATCAAAAATTATGCAAATTACTACAGTCCCAAACTTGCCGATATCTCTAACATCCGTTCAATAGGCCGTTGTGCGCGAAGTATGACATCTTCAGGAAGTAAAATTTCAGGTGATTCATATTTCAAACAATTATAAAGCTTCTCAAGCGTATTAAGCTTCATGTGAGGGCAATCATTACATGCACAGGCATTGTTTGGTGGAGCAGGAATAAAAGTCTTCTCAGGGCTTGCTTTCTGCATCTGATAAAGAATTCCAGATTCCGTGGCAACAATATAAGACTGGGCACTATCTGTCTGTGTAAACTTAAGCATTCCGGCCGTGGAACCAACATAATCTGCTTTAGCTAAAATATGGTCTTCACATTCCGGATGCGCAATAAATTTAGCCTCAGGGTATTCGCTTTTCAAACGATCTATTTTATCCTGAGAAAAAATTTCATGTACCATACACGCTCCATTCCACAACACCAGATCACGTCCAGTTTTTTTCTTTACATACGCCCCAAGGTTACGATCTGGTCCAAATATGATTTTTTGGTCTATCGGAAGACTCTCGACGATTTGTACAGCATTGCTTGAGGTACATACGATATCTGAAAGCGCTTTTAATTCAGCTGTACAATTTACGTAAGTAATCACCAAATGATCTGGGTATTGCTCTTTAAACTTAGCAAACAAATGTGGTGGACATGAATCCGATAATGAACAACCAGCTTTAGCGTCTGGCAAAATAACTTTTTTTGTTGGTGAAAGTATCTTGGCTGTCTCGGCCATAAAATGTACTCCAGCAAACACTATCAAGTCTGCATCCGTTTTCGCCGCTTCTTGCGACAAGCCCAAACTATCCCCAATATAATCTGCTATATCTTGAATTTCAGACTCTTGATAATAGTGTGCCAAAATTACAGCATTCTTTTCTTTCTTTAATCGTTGGATTTCGGCTAATAAATCCAATGAGGGGTCAATCGGAGCATCATTATATCCTTTTGCCTGAAGCTCATAATTTACAATTTCCATGCGGGTACCTTCAACAGTTTATGAACAACAAAAATAAGCATTGTTACATATATAAAAGTCAGCAAAAAGCAAATTAATCAAATATGTTGATAGAGTAATTTAAAAATAACACAAAAACTAAAGTTAAATTATTATCGCAAAACAAAATAACTCCAGAAATATTCAATTTTTAACCCTCTTAGAGTCGTATATCCAATAAATAACCAAGCTATATATCCTATATCAAAATCTCAGCGGGTTTGTTTCAGAATCTTTCTAACACAGAAAACGAATTTCTATAAATTTCTAGCCTTATGAACGTTCTTAGGCATGATACAAAACAAGGAAAAATATAGCATAAACGGAAGCTTTATTTATTAACATTTTCTATCCGATGGAAATTTGTAGCCGTTAGAATCCGCTATTCAAAAATGAATTTATGAAGGAAAAAAATATTGATGTCTAGGGAAATTTAGGAAGAAACTTCAATAACCATCCACCCTTCTAATAACTACCATATCGAGCCGCTATAGAGGATAAAAATATGTCGACTTCAAAGAGAATACGCAAATATAAAGTCATTTAGAATCGATTATTCCCGTGCAGGAAGTCAGCCGCGATTTTTAATAAAATCTAAAAGACTCTATTTTTAAATCGACCAGTTTTTGAAAAAATAAAAATCTAAAAAAATTGATAAAGGATTGTCCATACAGAATCCACCCTCAAATAAGGCCCCTGAGATTTGAATATTCACATATTGGTGGCTAGCGATGAATTTTTAATAAAACCTGAAAGACTTTATTTTTAAATCAACCAGTTTTTGAAAAAATAAAAATCTAAAAAAATAGGGAAAGGATTGTTTATAAACAATCAATGGTCAAATAAGACCGCTGAGAATTGATTATTCATATACTGGCAGCTAACGGTGAAGTTTTAAGAAAACCTGAAAGACTTTATTTTTAAATAGAGCTATTTTTTAGATGTGCGAATCGAAAGGAGTAAAACAAGCGTAGACCAAGCGCTATCCATTTTCAAATAAAGTCGCTGAGAATTGAATATCTGTCTCTATTATCAACATAATGTACTGTAGCAAAATCTCAAAGACTTTAAATTCTCGGATAAAGTGTTTTATGCAGCATAATTTCGAAAATAAAAATTTGTATTATGAATAGGTTTAGACAGTCAGAAGTAGTTGATTAAATAATCCAGATCGATTTTGAAAATAAATCGATTCCGAAAAGACAAATATTGGCTATTCGGAATAAAAAGTCTTTCAGAATCCAATTTTCTAATAAAATAAAAAAATAAAAAGTTATATAGAAAGCTAGGAGGGTTTGGTCTTGTTGTAAGGTCGAAATTCAACTAAATAAAGGCTGTAGGAATAGAATATCCTTCCGAAAAATCTGTAAATCGGAATTTATTCAAGTTTAGCAGGCTTTACTATTATACAAGACCCTTATGGATAAACTATTCAATATAATAAATAGAAGATAGGCTTATATCGGAATCTAGAACGCCCAATAAAAACTATTAGTCGAATAGAATTGAATTAAGTGTTTATAAATAATGTATTCCTACCAAAGCGCCCACTAATACGTTCAAAATAACTCAGAAATATATAGAGAAAATAGCCATTTCTATGCTTTCTACCGGTGTAAAGGAATATTATTTAAAAAATTTCTATATAATTAAATATAAACCATATATAAAATTATATTACAATAACAATATTAATATAATTTAAAAAAGTATAAAATTTTATTATAATTAACTATTGTAGTTTGTAAAGTCTTTTATAGGCTCTAAGAATTCAATAATCTATAAACATAAATCCTATAGTTCCAATAACCAATCTTAAAGCCTTTAGAATCCGCTATGCCGTACAAATAAACTCCTTGAGAATCTATCAGAATTAAAATTTTACAAACTATATAATTCTATTACATTCATAAAGATCCTATTTTAAAAATAAACTCCTTGAGGTTGTCATAAAAAATATACAATATTCAATAATGGCATTCATTAAAAGCTAAAGCACTTAAATTTAAAATTTCCAAAAATGCCCAATCGATACTGGGTCGCAAATATAGTAAGAATGTTCATTTCTCAATAAACTTTTTTCAAATAACACAATCACATTCGATTTCAGTGTATCTACTGTGAAATTATGCTAAGCTCATCAAATACGCGGTTCATGCGATTCGATTAGTATATTTCAAAATGTCATTTAGAATCTAATAACAATTTCTTAAAAAAATTCAGTGGAAAATATTCAATTCTAATCGCCTCTATTTTACAAAAGTTTATAATAAAGCCGCTGAGAATAGCATAAATACCAATAAATACTACAAAAATTTGAATATCTCAAAGAAATCGGTAATAAATCACCATTAAATAGCGTTTTTCAAAATTTTCACTCATATAAAATAATTTTTTTAAAATAGTCGATCTCAAAATAAACTTTTCTTGTTTTAAACCCAGTAGGAATCCGATAAAACGCCAAAAGTATATTAGCGAATCGTTTATCTGATTCTGAAAGGGTTAAAAATTTAAAATTTCAAAATATAGAAATCTCCCAAAATATGGTTCTAAAATTCAATAAAAAATCCTCGTTTAAACCATTTTAAACTTAGTAAACCAAGAATATTCCAGAAAAAAATAAATATTAAAGCGAAAACGACCTAAATAAACAGATTTTTCCATTTAAAATGATTTTAAATGCATTAAGATTCAGATAAAATCCGAATAAAGTTATCAGAAGTGAAATAAACAAGTCTAATAGCCTCAAAAACGAAATTCCAGAATAAAAAGCATAAAAATACCAATACAAACTCTTTTATAATCTCATAAAATGTTGTTTCTAAATTTTTTAAAAAAATATTCAATTCTAAAGAGTATAAAAATCCCTCAAGAATTTGATTTCCGAAAATAAGCCCGTTTAGATTTCGATATTTCAATAGGGGAGTTAATCACTTCCAAATATCGTAACCTAAAAAGGTTTGATTCGATGCTGACAAAACTAAACAAAGATTTTCGAACGTATTCCACAATCTTTTTTTTCAATAAATACTAATATTTTAAATTAAAGAATCTCTTATTGTTTATTAGGGTGTGGAAAAGTGGTATAAATTGATCTGAATCGATTTTGATTTTAGGTTTTTATAGAGTTTTCAACAATTTTTCAACAGAAATTTGGTATTAAAGAGCTGATTTTTAAAATTCTAATTTTTCCTGTTTTTTATTTTCCATATTTTTTTGTTGAATAGTTAATGTTTGTAAAATGTGGAAATCTGCCAATTTTTGTGCGGAAAAATAATTGGAATTCGTAGTGAAAGTAGGGGATTTGTGGAATGTTAAATACTTTTCATTTTTATTTAACCTTTTATTTACACGTTTTCCACATTTTTCGTTAATTTGAACCATCACTTTTGGGGATAGTTTGTGAATTTTAAAATATATGGCAGATAGAAAAGTAGATTTTTTGGTCATTGGATCAGGTATTGCCGGATTGAGCTTTGCATTGAAAGCTTCTAAATTTGGTAAAGTGTTGATAGTCACTAAGTCCAATGAGGATGAGTCTAACACGAAATACGCACAGGGGGGAGTGGCTGCCGTTGTGGATAAGTCAGATAGCTTCGAAAAGCATATCATTGATACTCAGATAGCTGGAGATGGATTATGCGATGTAGAAATTGTGGAAAACGTGGTTCGGGAGGCTCCGGATCGGATTGCCGAACTTATTTCTTATGGAACTTCATTTGACAAGGAGGAATCTGGAGTTTATGATCTAGCTAAAGAAGGGGGGCACTCGGCTCATCGTATTCTCCATTATAAAGATATAACAGGTTATGAAATAGAAAGAGCGTTGTTGGTGCAAGCACACAACGATCCTAATATTGAAATGGTTACTCATTATTTTGCTATCGATCTGATCACCCAGCATCATATGGGGGAGTATGTTGATAAGAATAGGGAAGATATTACCTGTTACGGTATCTATGCATTTGATACCTCATCGCATCTCGTAGACAAGATTTTGAGCAAGGTGACTGTCATGGCATCCGGTGGTGCGGGACATGTGTACTCGAGTACAACTAATCCGACTATTGCTACTGGTGATGGTATAGCGATGGTTTACCGAGCGAAAGGAAAGGTGCGTAATATGGAATTTATGCAATTTCACCCGACCTCATTATATAATCCGAAGGATTCACCCGCTTTTTTGGTTTCGGAAGCCGTCCGTGGTTTCGGAGGGATTCTTAGAAGGATAAATGGGGAGTCTTTTATGGAGGAATATGACGAAAGAGCATCTTTGGCTCCAAGAGATATTGTTGCGCGCGCTATAGATGCCGAAATGAAGAGGTCTGGTATAGATTATGTGTATTTGGATATTACCCATAGGGATAAGAAGGATATTATTAAACACTTTCCAAATATTTATGAGAAATGTCTTTCTATAGGATTGGACATGGCTACAGACTTTATACCGGTCACTCCGGCTGCCCATTATTTATGCGGTGGAATTTATGTGGATGATTTTGGACGAAGCAGCATACGTAATCTATATGCCTGTGGAGAGTGTTCATCGACTGGATTGCATGGAGCAAATCGATTGGCTTCTAATTCCTTGCTTGAGGCTCTTGTATATGCTCATCGGATCTTTTTGGATGCTACAAAATCCGTTGGAGCTATAAACCATGTTTCCGATGTTCCCGAATGGGATGACTCTAAGACCTCCCTTTCCAATGAGGATATTTTAGTCAGTCATAATCTGCGTGAATGCCAAAAGATCATGAGTGATTATGTTGGTATTGTTCGATCGGATTTTAGACTAGAAAGGGCGCTTAAACGCCTACATTTACTATATGAGGAGACAGAGGATTTCTATCGCAATACCCGGCTTTCTGTGAAGCTTTGTGAACTGCGGAATGTGATCCAGGTTGCTTATATTGTAACCAAGTCGGCTATGCTTAGAAAAGAAAGCAGGGGCTTGCATTATACGACAGATTATCCCCAGCATTCAGATATATTACAGGACACGATATTTTAGTAGATATGGCACTTATTTTACCAGTTTTAGATAAGTCTCCAATGATAGCTGAGGAGTGCTTTTTGGCCCCCAATTCGACTATTGTTGGCGATGTAGAGATTGGGCACCATTGTTCGGTTTGGTTCAATGCGGTAATTCGCGGGGATGTTAATTATATTCGTATAGGTCATTATACCAATATACAAGATGGTGCTGTTATCCATTGTACCTATAAAAAATGCGGAACTACCATTGGTAATTACGTTAATATTGGCCATCAGGCCATGGTACACGGATGTGTCTTGGAAGATCATGTTCTGATAGGGATGGGCGCTATAGTAATGGATAATGCAGTGGTGGAATCCAATGTAATTATTGCTGCTGGTGCTGTTGTTTTAGAAAATACCCGTTGTGAATCAGGATATTTATATGCTGGAGTTCCTGCAAAAAAAATAAAAGCGCTGACTGATGAACAGAAAGCGCTTTTACAGCAGCTACCACATAACTATGTATTATATAGCTCTTGGTTTTAGCTTAAACGTATTAGCAATAGTTTTTTTCTTGTTTTTTTACAATTAGTCTCAATTTTATTCCTTTTTGAGTCCACTTAATGAAAAGCTATCTTTTTGTTCCCAGTTTGCACGTATCGTGAAAACCTTATTTAGGTAGACAACAGGCTCAGGGAAAGTCTTCTTCTCAACATCTCCGGTATCCCATATTCCATTGTTATTGTCATCGCGGATGACACGTATGGTATATTTTCCTCCTGGAAATTGTTTGTAAACTACTGATGAATTAACACTATTGATCTTATCCATTCTATATATCCTATCTTTTTTCTCATTGATCAGTTCGACCAAGTAGGTTGTATTGCTATCCAGATCCGTAAAGTCAAATATTAGATCCCCATAGTTTTCACTATCATCGTAAGTCAGATCGAATTTCTTCTCTTTATTTTGTTCCCCAAAATATCCTGTTATGGCACCTTCTGTAAATTCTATCTGATATTTTTTATCTTTTCTCCAATTATAGCGGATATGGTAAATATTGGAATCATTTGTATCCACTGCCAATTGATAGTTCGTTCTTATAAGAGAATCTTCTTTGAACTTTAACTTCGCTTTATCTATATTTTTTATCGGAGTAAAAGCTGATACCTGAAGGTGATTGATCCTATCTACTTTACCATTATTTGGTGTAAATTGTGGGTCTATAACCTGCTCTATTTTCACATTTCCTCTTCTGACAAGAATAGTATCCAAAGGTTTCTCACCTTCTGTTAGAACGAGCTTGAGTGAGTCTATTTTTAGGTTGGGAAGAAACAACGTCGCAGAATCGGAACTCTTCGAGAATCGTACTATTTTATCCTTATTATTGACTTCATCGTTTAGAATATTAAGCTTTGGTTTATCCACTCTTCTATTGAAAATGAGTAGCACACTTCCATTTTTCTCAAATTTCTTTTCTTGCGTGCGGAATTTTTTTGGAACAGCTTTGAATACTTCTAAATTGATATTGGTAAGATCCCGTTCTAATACGATGGAATCTTTTAGAAAGCCTATTTCTTCATCGGGTGCATTATAGATCCGATCATTGTTCTTTTCCTGGAGAGCATATATACGATACGTTCCCTCACGGAGGTTATTTAGTTTGTAGTTTCCAGCAGTATCAGTTATTGTGAATATATTGGCTTTCTTTTTTCCAAAAATAGAATCCTGGCTTGTGGGTATTAGAAGAACTTTAACTTCTTTTAATAATTCTTTTGTGGTTGCACTTTTTACATTACCCGATATACTGAGCGAGTCAATTTTATCACCTGTTGCAAATACATAAGCGTAATTTACCAATGCATTCCCTGCATTATAATCTACGAGGCCCTTGCCGAAATAGATGCTATAGGTCGTATTTTTTTCCAGTGAATCTGGTAATGTGATTTCCAGATTTTTTTTCTTGATTTTGAATTGGGGATTACTTCCCATATCCGGTGTGATACTAAACTCTTTTTGCTGATTGGCCAGCTTGACATACTCATCAAAAGTTATAACGATTTTTTTTTCGGTAAAATTCTTCGAAAAGTTCGTAGGACTTTCCTGCAGAATTTTTGGAGGAATAGAGTCTTTTGGTCCTCCTGTTGGCTGTTGTATACTCGCACATTGTATTGACAAGCCAATGAGCATTATAAACATGCTTAAAATAAGTAATCTCGTTTTTAAGCTACTTTTTAGCCTTTCTGAACTACTTTTATTACTTTTTAAAGAAGTTGTCATAAAAAATAGAATATTGTCTTAAATCGCTTATTTTAAGCTTGTTTATTTTTATTTATAATCACCTGTAAATCAATTAATTAACTCATGTGTACCATCAAAACACTGATATCTGATGGTGATACACCCGAAATTCGGGAAGCTTGGCCTAATGTTCTGGGTTTTACCTTCGCTAATTTTTGTCTTGCTTCAATTGACAGTGAAGTTAGTAAACTATAATCGAAATCAGGATTAATTTCTCTATCTTCCATCTTCTTCATGCGATTGACTATTTCTATTTCTTTTTCGAAATAGCTCTCGTATTTCATGTTAATTTCTGCCTGCTCTATTGTTTCATTATCAAATTGAGAAACATATTGAGCAAAGGCTTCATCGCCTTTGACGATATCTTGTATGCTGACCTGTGGCCTGGCTAGTACATTACTTAAACGTGTTTTTTGAGCAAGTGCACTGGATCCAACTTCTGCCAATACCGTATTCATCTTTTCAAGATTCGTTGAATTCTGTTTGAGATATTCAATGATGTTATTGGAGTTATCTATTTTATCTTGCACTTTCTTTAGTCTCTCCTCTCCAACTAATCCTAGTTTATAGGCTAGTGGTGTAAGACGGATATCGGCGTTATCCTGACGCAGCAGTAAACGGTGCTCTGCTCTCGAAGTAAACATGCGGTACGGTTCCTCTGTTCCTTTTGTGACAAGGTCATCTACTAATACACCAATATAAGATTCGGATCTTTTTAGAATAAGTTCTTTGTCATCATTGATACGTTGGTGAGCGTTTATACCAGCAAGGAATCCTTGTGCTGCAGCTTCTTCATACCCCGTAGTACCATTGATCTGCCCAGCAAAAAATAGATGTTTTACCAACTGGGTTTCCAATGTTAGATCGAGCTGCATTGGTGGAAAGTAGTCATACTCTATCGCATATCCCGGACGGTACATCTTTGCATTTTCAAATCCGGGTATAAGTTGTAGCGCTTTTAATTGTACATCTTCTGGAAGTGATGTGGAGAATCCGTTTACATAAATTTCCACTGTTTTGAATCCCTCCGGTTCCACAAAAATCTGGTGTCGCTCACGCTCCGCAAAGCGATTGATCTTGTCCTCTATCGAGGGACAATAACGAGGACCTAATCCCTTAATTCGTCCAGTAAACATAGGCGATTTTTCGAACCCTGTACGAAGCATTTCATGTACCTTATCGTTGGTATATGTAATCCAGCAACAGCGTTGTTCTGTCGGCATCTCTACATCTGTATAGGAGAATCGTCCTTTCTTTTCATCACCCCATTGTTCTTCCATGAGACCATAGTTTAGACTGCGGCCATCAATTCTTGGTGGGGTACCGGTTTTCATTCTACCTGATTCGAAGCCCAGTGAAACGAGCTGTTCGGTTAATCCTGTAGCAGCCTTCTCTCCTGTTCTACCGCCTCCAAATTTTTTATCACCGATATGGATTAGGCCATTTAAGAATGTTCCGTTTGTTAGGACAACAGCATCCGATTCAATTTTTATTCCCATAGAAGTGATGACTCCACATGCCTTTCCGTTTTTAACGATTACCTCTTTGACGGTGTCTTGCCACATATCTAGATTCGGCAAAGATTCTAATTGTAATCTCCACTCCTCTGCAAATCGCATCCGATCATTTTGTGTACGTGGACTCCACATCGCTGGGCCTTTTGAAAGATTAAGCATGCGGAATTGAATCGTTGATTTATCTGCAATGATACCTGTGTATCCTCCCATCGCATCTATTTCTCTTACGATTTGTCCTTTGGCTACACCACCTATAGCGGGGTTGCAACTCATTTGAGCTATCACACCCATATTCATTGTAATAAGCAAAGTGGAAGAACCCAGATTGGCTGCTGCTGCTGCTGCTTCACATCCGGCATGTCCTGCACCTACTACAATTACATTGTATTTTTTAAACATCTCTATATCCTTGTTCCACGTGAAACGTGGCTTTTTATTTATTTACAAATTTACTCTTTTATCTA
Organism: Sphingobacterium sp. GVS05A; assembly: GCF_019969845.1. Classification (GTDB taxonomy): domain Bacteria; phylum Bacteroidota; class Bacteroidia; order Sphingobacteriales; family Sphingobacteriaceae; genus Sphingobacterium. The sequence continues at coordinate 76,775 of NZ_JAHXYR010000008.1, read as the reverse complement.
CGTTCCACGTGAAACCCGATAGAAAATTTTACATAAAATCTGCAAGATATAACCATCGTTCAGATTTTTGGTCTATCTGTTCTTGCATAGTTTTGATCTCCTCTGCTAATGTTGAAAGCTTGACATGATCTGTTAATTGAATTAATTCTTCAGTCTTTGCCTTTACCTGTAGTTCGAGATTTTCTATTTCTGTTTCCAGTTTATTGTATTCAAGTTGATCCTTGTAAGAGAGCTTTTTCTTTTCCTCTTTTACCTCGGGTTTAGCTTTGTCTTGGCTATTTTTCTTTTGCTTTTCCTTTTCTAATTTTTGGATTTCGTCTTGTTCTGATTTAAAGTCGGCATAGTTTCCATTATAGATACGGATCTTACCTGTTCCCTCAAATATGAAAAGTTGATCTGTCAACTTATCCAATAGATATCTATCATGGGACACCAATATAAGTACGCCCCTATAATTATCAAGGAAATCTTCCAGTACATTTAATGTATCAATGTCCAGGTCATTGGATGGCTCATCTAGTATAAGGAAATTAGGATTCTTCATTAATACCCGCATCAATTGAAGACGCTTTCTTTCCCCACCACTAAGTTTGTTGACAAAACCAAATTGCTTCTCTGGAGGAAACAAAAAGTGTGTGAGTAATTGAGATGCTGTAATCACTTCTCCATTTGCCATCTCAATATAATCAGCAATATTTTTTACAACATCAAGTACACGATCATTTTCATTTACTTCAAGTCCTCCTTGTTTATAGTACCCATATACTGTAGTCTCTCCTACTGCTATAGTTCCGGCATCTGGATTTTCTTCTTTTGTGATAAGATTTAAAAAGGTTGATTTACCAGTTCCGTTTTTTCCCGCTAGACCTATACGGTCGCCTTTTTTGAATGTGTAAGAAAAATCTGTTACGATTTCTTTCGCTCCATAATGCTTGGATACATGTTCCAGTTCGAGAATTTTAGAACCCTGTCTACTTACTTTTACACTAAGCTGAACAGAGTCATTTCCTTTTATTGATTTGGATTTTTCTTCTAGATCGTAGAAAGCTTCGATGCGGGATTTAGATTTGGTACCTCTTGCCTGAGGTTGACGCCGCATCCATTCCAATTCCTTGCGAAGTAGATTTCTGCTCTTCTCGACCATGACTGCATCGATAGTTTCTCGATCCGACTTCTTCTCCAAAAAATAGGAATAGTTACCTTTATAAATGTAAAGATTACCCCTATCCAGTTCTCTGATTTCTGTACATATATTATCAAGGAAGTAGCGGTCGTGTGTAACTAAAAGTACCGTCTTGCTGCCAGTGGTCAGCAACTTTTCTAACCATTCAATGGTTTCTATATCCAAGTGGTTGGTTGGCTCATCCAGGATATATACATCCGGCTCGTCTATCAAAAGTTTGGCCAGTGCGAGTCGTTTACGTTGTCCCCCAGAGAGACTTTTTATGTCCTGCTGAAAGTCCATAATATTTAAACGATTTAAAATCGTCTTTATATTATGCTCATATTCCCAAGCATTCAATGAACTTATTTTTTCAGTAAGATCTTCTAATTTTTTTTGATCAATATCAGTACTTTCAAGAAGTTCTTCATATTCCCTGATTAGACGTTGCTGATCGTTATCTGCACTATATATAAAATCATTGATTGATTTTAATCCTGTGAAATCAGGATCTTGTTCGAGAAAGCCTATTTTTATACCCTTTTCTTTGACAACTTTTCCTGATGTTGGCAAGGTACGATCTGCTAAAATAGAAAGCAATGTTGATTTGCCTGTACCATTTATTCCGACCAAAGCCACCCGCTCTCCTTTTTGGAGTCCGAAGTGTAAATCTCTAAAAAGCCACCTATCATGGAAGGAATGGCTTACTTGTTCTGTAGCTAAAATACTCACGTTATATCACCCAAAAATTAATTTTAGTCATTTTAATACAATAAAATTCCATTCAAGAATTTATTACCCCTGATGGTTTTTTTAATGTATTGAAAATCAAGTAATTATATTATTATTTTTGATTTTCAATTATTTATATATTGAATCAATAATCTTTTTTGATTGCTGACTAATTAAATCTAATGGATGGCTTTCTATGCTATGTTTAACTATGGGCTGAGGAACAAAATGATCCTGTTCAGCATAATCTCAGTAACAAGTTGATTTAGAATGCACGCAAAAATAAAGAAATAGTTTCTTATTCGATGCGAAAAAAGCTTCGTTGTGTGATAAATCGGCAATAATGATATTACCTTGATAAATTTAATTCAACGCATAATCCGCAATCAGATTGAAACGTGGTATTTCAACCTGGAAACTGCTATTATCCAAAGAACGGATCATATTGTAATGACCTTCCATGAAACCAAATTCACTGTTGAGATTACATCCCGAAGTATATTGATGTACCTGGCCCGGTTCGATAACAGGCTGCTCACCTACAACACCTTCTCCCGACACTTCCCTATAGTCGCCTTTTGCATCAAATATTTTCCAGTAACGACTGATCAATTGTACCGTGTAATCGCTCAAATTTTCTATGCTAATGTGATAAGCAAACATAAAATGTTCACGGTCGGGATTAGAATACTCCGATTGATAGATGGTTTCAACCGAGATTTTTACGCCTTCTGTAATTTGTGTGATCATTTGGATGATGTTTATTGTTGCAACAAATACTTATGCTAAAATACTAATAATGAGTTTAAAATTCGCAAACTTAATCATTTTTAAAGGTTAAATTATGCTAAGTTTAAAATTACTATAGCCAAATGGTCGTTAATTAGTAGGTTTGTATATGGCAAAAGGTATATTATATTTAATTCCCGTTCCTTTGAGCGATGATGCTGCATTCCAATCTTTTACTCCTTATTTGGTTGAGACAATCAATGCATTGGACGAATATATCGTGGAAAATGAAAAGACGGCGAGAAAGTTTCTCAAACTGGCTGGATTAAAAATTCCTCAAAGTGAATTGACTATACATGATTATGGTAAACATGCGCGCGACAAGGGAAATATCAATGATTTTTTCGATGGCTTGAAGCAAGGAAAAAACGTAGGATTGATGTCGGAGGCCGGCTGTCCGGGAGTAGCGGATCCCGGTGCTTCTGTGGTTGCTCGCGCTCATCAGCTTGGGATAAAAGTGGTACCGTTGGTTGGTCCCAGTTCCATCCTTTTAGCACTTATGGCTTCAGGATTTAGTGGACAGAAGTTTGCTTTCCATGGCTATTTGCCTATTGATAAAAATGAGCGAGCAAAGAAAATCAAAGATCTGGAGCTACAATCTATGCGCGAGAAGCAAACTCAGATATTTATTGAAACACCTTTTCGAAACAACCATCTTCTCGAAGATATTCTAAAAAACTGTAAATCCAATACACAGCTTTGTGTAGCCTGTAATGTCACTTCTGCTGACGAGTCTATAAAGAGTCTAACCATTGCTGAATGGAAAAAACAGAAAGAGGATTACCATAAAAAACCAACAATATTTTTGTTGTATGTCTAACAAGTTTTGTCGAGTTCTCCCCTACCCTGCTTTATCTGTTGGGACAGTTTTAATATGAAATCTATCTTTAAACAAGGATAAAGCCAGGTGTAGTTTTATGAGTAATTACTCACATACATAGTTTTTGACTGCAAAATGGAAAATGCTTATTGGAACATAGGAAATTGTTGAATAGATTTAGGAGGAGTGACGTGTTAATTTGACTAAACATAATGCAATGAAATTTAATAAATTAGGTTATTTTATATTGTTTTTTTCATTAGCTGTAGGCTTAAAATCTACTTATGCACAGCAAACTACTTATGTTATTGTGCATGGAGCCTGGGGTGGCGCCTGGCAATTTAAAAAGACAGCAAATGAATTAGAAAAAGAAGGACATAAAGTATATCGTCCTACCCTAACTGGTTTGGGAGAGCGTTATCATTTAGCGGATACTTCTATTCGTTTACAGACCCACATCAACGATGTTGTCAATACGATATTATTTGAAGATCTTCGAGATATTGTATTGGTTGGACACAGCTATGGTGGAATGATAATAACGGGGGTAGCAGACAGTCTTCCGGATAGAATAAAAAAAATGGTATATTTAGATGCCATCCTTCCCGATAATCAGGAATCAGTCTTGAGCTTGATGGTAAAGCCTGGGGACAATGGTCTTTTGAAATTTGAGAAGGAAGGTTTTATTATTCCATTTTGGGTAAAAGACGAAAGTAAGTTTCCGCGGGACGTCCCCCACCCTTTGAAAACGATGACTGATAAAATCAGTTTAAGAAACCCAGAAAGGGAGAGAATTCCCGCTACTTATATCTTGACATACGAAGAAGGTAAGGCAATGGAAAAAGATGACTTTTATCCATTTTACGCGAAAGCTAAACAACGTCATTTTAAAACCGTTGAATTGATCGGAGATCATAATCCGCAAATAAAGAAGCTGAAAGAATTAGTAGATTTGTTATCACAAGAAAAATAAAAAAGAGCAAGATATTTCAATGACGCAGGAAGAATTAGTAAAAGAATTAAATAAGCCCGAAGTACTCTATACAATCTTAGGTCTAGTAGCGATACGGATTATTATTTGGTTGTTATTTGCGAATACTATTCGCAGAACTTTAAACTTGATCGCAGTGGAAAATAGATTGATGACACCTAATCAATCTTGGTTGGTTGCGATTCCATTAATCAATATTTATTGGAATTTTCAGGTCGCTTCCCGCCTGAGAGATTCCCTCATCAATGAGTTCTATGACCGTAAGATAGCTGTAGAGGAAAACCCTACCTTTCGGAAAGGATCGTTATACGCATGGATTTATTTGGCGACAAATATCCCGTTACCTATTTCTATTTCAGGGGTATTGGTCATTTTGCACTTTGTCACATTGGCTAACTATTGGTTCAACATTAGCGCGAACCGTAGAATTTTAGAAGAACACGATAAATTTAGAGAAAAGGAGGTGATTATAAACGATGAAAATTAAAGCAGTTATTCAATATCTGGAGCAGCTGGCTCCATTGGATTTTCAGGAATCTTATGATAATGCCGGACTTATCGTAGGCGATGCAAATCAGGAGATTACCAAAGTATTAATTTCGTTGGATTGTACGGAGGAAGTTGTACAGGAGGCGATCGAAAAAGGATGCAATTTAATTATTTCACATCATCCTATTGTTTTCAAAGGCTTAAAAAAGTTCAATGGAAAGAATTATGTGGAACGCACTGTCATAAAAGCTATTGAGAATAAGATTGCGCTATATGCGATACATACCAATCTGGATAATATCACTGGCGGGGTCAATTCAAAGATAGCAGATAAACTTGGATTGGTTAATCAGGCGATATTGGAATCGAAACCAAATGTATTGCGCAAGATGGTGGTGTTTGTGCCAAGGAGTCATGTAGAAGAAGTCAGGACAGCATTGTTTGATGCTGGAGCGGGTCAAATTGGGAAACATTATGATCAATGTAGTTTTAATACTGCGGGATATGGAAGTTTCAGACCTTTGGCGGGATCCGAACCTACTATTGGTGAAATAGGAACACAGGAACGTGTCGAAGAAACGCGGATCGAGGTGATCTATACACGTTCAATAGAAAGAAAGCTGCTTTTGGCACTTTATGAAGCACATCCTTACGAAGAGGTGGCTTATGATCTTTTCGATTTGCAGAATACAACAGTGGAGATTGGAGCTGGGATGATCGGTAATTTACCCGAGCCCATGGACGAACGGGATTTTTTAGCTTATTTGAAGGAAAATCTTAAACTAAACGTTATTCGCCATACAGCACTTCTTGGCAGAAAAGTCAGTAGAGTTGCCGTCTGTGGTGGCGCGGGAGGTTTTTTGTTAGGTGCAGCAAAGCGATCTGGCGCTGATTTTTTTGTGACAGCTGATTATAAATACCATGAATTTTTCGATGCCGAGGGTGAAATTGTCATCGCGGATACGGGACATTTTGAGAGCGAACAATTTACGCAAGAATTATTGTACGACATTATTACGAAAAAATTTCCTAACTTTGCAACCTTAACAACAGAAATAGATACAAATCCTATAAAATACTACAGTTGATGGAACAAACCGTAGAACAAAAATTGAAAGCACTATGGCTTTTGCAAGCCATACATACTAAAATAGACAAAATTCGCCAGGTTCGTGGTGAATTGCCTATGGAAGTTGCAGATCTTGAAGATGAGATTGCGGGTTTAGAAACTCGTATTGAGAAGATCAGAACAGACTTAGACGATTTAGAAGATTCGATCGTTAAGCGTAAAAACATGATTAAGGATGCCCAAGCTGCTATCAAAAAATACGAGTCGCAGTTAAATGAGGTAAAGAACAATCGTGAGTACGACGCTATTTCGAAAGAAATTGAAATTCAAGGTCTTGAGATTCAGGTTTGTGAAAAAAGAATCAAAGAAGCAGAGTTCGAGATTCGTAACAAAACAGAAAACTACGATACTACTGTAGGTAACCTGGAATACAGCAAAGGCGAACTTGAGGGTAAAAAGAAAGAATTGGAAACAATTACTTCCGAAACCCAAAAGGAAGAAGATGCTTTATTAGCAAAAGCTGCTGAAGCGGAAGCTAATATTGAAGAGCGTTTGGTAAAAGTTTACTACCGCTTACGTAATTCTTTCAAAAATGGTTTGGCGGTCGTTTCTATCGATCGTGATAGCTGCTCAGGATGTCACAATAAAATCCCTGCTCAGATGCAATCTGAGATTCGTCAACGTAAAAAAATCATTATCTGCGAACATTGCGGTCGTGTTTTGGTTGACGAAGGTATTGTATTGGAAATCGAACAAGAATACGGTTTTTAATCTTCAATAACAGTATATAAGCCCTGCTTAACAGCAGGGCTTTTTTTTTGTGATATTTTTTATGCAACTTTGTTGATATACGAAGCAATGTGCTAGACAAAATAGTAGCTTTGCATAATAAATTTTAACCACTAAACATTTATGAATAAAACTCATTTTAAGTTTATTGCTGCGTTTTTAGTAGGAACATCATTTCTACAGGCCAAAGCACAGGAAACTTTATTGCTCCGAAATCCGAGTATCAGTGCTAATAATATTGCTTTCGTGTACGGCGGCGATATTTGGATCGCAGACAAAAACGGTGCAAATCCAAAACGTCTGACGACAAACCCTGGTGTAGAACAAAACCCAATGTTCTCTCCTGATGGAAAAAAAGTAGCATTTACAGGCAATTATGATGGTAATACAGATGTATATGTCCTTCCTATTGAAGGAGGTGAACCCAAGCGTATTACGTATCATCCATCTTCAGATGTATTGCGTGGCTGGTTGAATAATGACGAAGTATTTTATACAACATCGCGTGACTTTACCTATGCGCTAAGCCCACGATTATATAGTTCTAATATCCAAAGACCGGGTATGGACAGAGCTTTATTGATGCCTGAGGCTAACCAGGGGAGCCCTTCTGCGGATGGACGTTATTGGGCTTATATCAAAAATACTGATCCTACGGAGCGCGATCGTGTCGCTTTCAAGCGTTACCGAGGTGGTGGTACACCTACTATTTGGATTTTTGATACAAAAACCAAGGAAATTGAAGCAATTCCACAGGTAAAAAGCAACGATGTTAAACCCCTTTGGTTAGGCGGTAAGGTCTATTTTCTATCGGATCGTGATAAAATAGTAAACATCTTCAGTTACGATACGAAATCAAAGAAAGTTGAAAAACTAACTGATTTCAAAGACTACGATGTACGCTCGCTCAATGGAAATGGCAATGAACTGATTTTTGAATATGCTGGCGTATTGAATACATTAAGCTTAAACAATAATAATAAGGTAACCGCCCTACATATTAGTGTAAATACAGACGCCATGTTTAAGCGTCCTTTCTACAAAAATATCAAAGAGGACATTCGCTACGCGGCCCTCTCTCCTACAGGCCAACGGGCGCTATTTGAGTCACGGGGTGAGATCTTTACCGTGCCTAAGGAGAAAGGTGAGGCACGTAATTTATCGAATTCACCAGGTTCTCATGAACGTTTTCCAGATTGGTCTCCCAATGGAAAATGGGTTTCTTACATCTCAGATAAAAATGGTTCCTATCAGTTGGTTTTAGTGGATCAATTTGGAAAGGATCAACCTTTGTATTTCAATCTGGGCGAAACTAATTTTTATTTTGAGCCTACCTGGTCTCCAGATTCGAAGAAATTATTCTATAATGACGCTCACCTCAATCTGTACTATATTGATATCGCATCTAAGGCTATTGTAAAGGTCGCAGACGATAAGCTGAGTGGACAAACCGGTAGAGTATCAAATCATTTTCAACCGAGCTGGTCTCCAGATTCAAAATGGATTTCGTTTACACGTACTTTGGAAAACGGCGTACCGGCTGTATTTATGTACAATCTGGATACAAAGAAAACGCAGCAAATTACAGATGGTATGAGTTCTGTTCGTAGTACTGCCTTTTCACAGGATGGCAAATATCTTTTCTTCACGGCGAGTACCAATACAGGATTGACCAATTCTGGTCTACATATGTCCGCTACGCAACGTAATGTTGATTATGCTGTATATGCCTTTATTTTGTCAAGTAAAACCCCTTCGTTCTTTAAGAATGAAAGTGATGAAGAGCAGATTCGTGAAGATAAAGCGGACAAACCAGCTGAAAAAGAAGACAACAAAACAGCTCGCGTAAAAGAAAACGATAAAAAAGCACCGAAAACAGATAAAAAGGAAGAAGCTCCGGCTAATAAGCCTGAAGACAAGTCCATTCAGGTAGATTTTGACCGTATCGAGAACCGCATTGTTGCTTTACCTTTGCCGGTAGGTACCTATTGGAATCTGAATGGCTTGGTTCCAAACCAATTGACCTATCAGCGCGGAGGTACCATCGGAGCCTATGATTTTAAAGATCTGGAAAATAAGACATTGGTTGAGAATGCCCGTAGTTTTGTGATCAGTGCTGATGGTAAGAAAATGTTGTATCAGGCAGGGAATGGTTATAATATTGTGAACGCCGGACAGAAAGTTGCGTCTCCAACTGCAGGTGCAATAAAATTGGATGGTATCCAACAATTGGTAGATCCTGTTGCCGAATGGAAACAAGTCTTCAATGAAGTTTGGGCAATGCAAAAAGACTATTTCTATGTAGAGAATATGCATGGTGCTGATTGGAAAGCCATGAAAACCAAATATGAGAAGTTTCTACCATTTGTTAATCATCGTTCTGATTTAGGCTATTTATTGAACGAAATGATGGGCGAAATGGTTGTTGGACACAATTATATTTATCCGGGTGATCAACCTTCTACCCCATCTGTGTCAGTAGGTGTATTAGGGGCTGACTATACGATCAAAAATGGATATTACCAGATAGCGAAGTTATTTACACGTTTGGAGTGGAATCCTTCTTTTAAGGCACCGTTGGCAGAACCGGGATTGAATATCAAAGAAGGCGATTATATTGTCGCTGTAAACGGTATTGAATTAACGGAAGATAAGGATATCTATAGTCTATTTGATAATACCGTAGGCAAGCAGGTGGCCTTAAAAATTAATTCCAAGCCATCTCTGGTTGGCGCTCGCGAAGTCATTGTAAAACCGATTTCTTTTACGGACGAAATGAGCTTACGTAGCATGGAGTGGGTGGAGCGCAACCGTAAGAAAGTAGATCAGTTAAGCAATGGACAAATCGCTTACGTATACATGCCAAATACAGGTCCTGAGGGGTATACCTACTTTAACCGTTATTATTTCTCCCAGATGGATAAAAAGGCCCTTCTGATGGACGAAAGAAACAATGGAGGAGGCTGGGTAGCCGATTATGTCATTGACTTACTATCCCGTGAATTAATATCCGGCTGGGGTATTCGTGATGGCAAAGGATTTACGACTCCAGGTAATGGTATTTATGGACCAAAGGCGATGATCATAAATGAAAATGCCGGTTCTGGAGGTGATATGATGCCGTACATGTTCCGTTTCAAAGGTCTAGGTAAACTGGTTGGCCGTACAACAATGGGAATCTTGGTCGGTATCAGTGGATACCCGCCGTTGTTGGATGGTGGACGTATTACCTCTCCAAACTTTGGTGTATATGACCTGAAAGGCAACTGGATTATTGAAAATGAGGGTGTTGCTCCAGATATCTTTGTTGAGCAATTACCGAAAGATTTGTTAGAGGGACGTGATCCACAATTGGAAAGAACGGTGAAGATTTTATTGGAAGAAATGAAAACCTATCCATACAAAAATCTACAAAAACCTGCAGATCCAATACGGGTGAACTAATAGAGGAATAGCGATAAAAAGGGCTTTGGAAACTATTTCCAAAGCCCTTTTTGCATGTTTGTGGAGCTGATTATCTTGCTTTGATAATTATTTTAAGGTATCTGGGATCAGGTTTTTAGTAAATGGTCTTTTTCCACTACTTTAATGAATTAATGGCTATTGAAATGCAGTGATTTTATAAAGTAACATGCTTTTATTGTTATCTTTAAAGCATATTTTAAATTTATGTACCCCGAGCAAACTACTTCCCCTTTTCAATCGTTATTGCGTTTGGTCCTGTTGGTCATCGGATTTACCTTTCTCTCACAGGTCATCGGTATCCTTATCATCTTTTTCTACTACAAGTTTACAGGACAGGCATTTTCAATGGCTACCCTAATGCAAGGATCAGCGAATGAAATGCGTTTTCTATTGCTGTTGAGTAGCTTGGGATCCTTTGTTGTACCCGCCTACCTGATGAATACCCGGGAGGGATATGGAATCACTTATTTTAAACAGGAAGATATGCCACAGGCAAAGCAGCTAGCATATATCTTTTTCGCAATGCTTGCTTTTATGCCATTGATGAGCTTAATAGGGCATTGGAACGAGTCATTACAGTTGCCTGATAATATGAGATCCGTGCAGGTATGGATGGAACGTAGCGAGCGAGAATCAGGAGATCTGATCAAGGGGATTATCGTGGAAACAAGTTTTATCGGATTTCTATTTAATCTAGTTGTTCTGGCATTTATACCAGCTTTAGGTGAAGAATTATTATTTAGGGGTGTCCTTCAAAATATTGTGGGAAGATGGGTTTCCAACCCTCACATTGTCATTTGGATTGTGGCTATTGTTTTTAGTGCCATACATCTGCAGTTTTTTGGATTTATACCACGGATGTTGTTGGGTGCATTTTTTGGTTATCTCTATTTATGGAGCAGAAATATTTGGTTACCTATTTTTGGCCATTTTGTCAACAATGCAGGGGCTACGATCATGGCATTTTATTATACAAGAAATGGTAAAAGCTATGCTGAAATCGATGCATTTGAAGTGCAGTCTTGGTGGATATATGTTGTAGGCTTCATTTTTACTGCTATTTTTGTATTCTTATTTTATCTGTCAACACAAAAAGGAAACCATGGAGAACGATTGGAAGAAAATTAAAACATATACAAATGCTATTCAGGCTGAAATAGTGAAACAAATGCTGGAAGAGAATGGTATTCCCGCTGTTGTATTAAATAAACAAGATTCTTCTTATCTGTTTGGAAAGATAGAGCTATATGTTAGCGAAAATTCGGTTGAAACTGCCGAAAGATTGATCGAAGAAGTAGAGGGAGAAAACTAAAATGAAGACAAGAGCGATAACCGGTGCTATTTTTGTAGCTGTCATGGTGGCATCCACCTTATTCGGGCCATACTTATACAGTATCTTTTTTACACTCTTGAGTGCATGGTGTCTGTATGAGTTTTACGGTATTGTGTCATCCGAAGAACGTGCGCCTAATAAGACCTTAGGGATCATTTTGGCGGTGACAGGATTTGCCATAGGGTCTATGGTAGCTATGAACCTTTTGGAACCTAAATTTCTATGGCTCGTTACGCCACTGGTCGGTTTGACCTATATTATTTCACTTTTTCAAAAGCGAAGTTTTCCCTTTAATGATATCGCCTATACTTTCTTAGGTATCTGTTATGTCACATTCCCCTTCTTTCTTTTTGCAAAACTGGGATTTATCAATGGTGTATATAATCATTATATTCCCCTCGGGTTTTTAATATTGCTCTGGACCAACGATACCGGAGCATATCTTGCAGGTCGGAGCTTTGGTAAACATAAATTGTTTGAGCGGATCTCTCCGAAAAAGACTTGGGAGGGATTTTTTGGTGGTTTCATTTTAGCTATTGTGGTAGCTGTAAATCTTGAAAAATATTTTGGAAGTTTGCCATTGTGGCAATGGATTATCGTTGCTATGATCATCAGTATTGTTGGAACATTGGGCGATCTGGTCGAATCGATGTTAAAGCGAAGCTTGCACGTCAAGGATTCAGGCAGTATCTTACCGGGACACGGAGGTTTCTTGGACCGTTTTGACGGCTTATTATTGGCAGCACCGATAGTTTATGTTTTCTTAATTTTAATCAGTTAAAAGAATTATGAGTCACATTCAGAAATCTACCTTTGATTTTTTGACCGAATTAAAGGAAAATAATACAAGAGAATGGTTTGCAGATAACCGGGAGAAATATGAATCCGCATTGGCTGATGTACGGAGTTTTCTAACGGATTTGATAGTCGCGCTGAGTGAATTTGATCCTAAAATAAATACCTCCATACAAGCCAATAAATGTCTGTTCCGTATCTATAGAGATACCCGTTTTTCAAATGACAAGACGCCCTATAAGACCTGGTTTGGAGCCGGAATATCTGTTGATGGAAGAAAATTGCGTGGGCCTGAATATTATATTCATATCGGTGCTGAAAACTCATTTATTGCCTGTGGCTACTGGAGGCCGGAGAAGCCGCACTTGGAGGCTATTAGACAGGAGATAGACTACAGTGGCGAACAATTGGCTAAGACTCTGAATGGATTGTTGGATGAGGGGAAAATAAATCTTTTCAAAGAAGATCTGTTAAAACGTGCTCCCGCCGGTTATGGCGAAGATAATCCCTATATTGATTTTATCAAGTTAAAAAGCTTTGTTCTGGATCAACCCCTGACGATCAAAGATCTGTCAAACAAAAACGCATTGGATAATATTATCGCCTCTTATAAAAAGATGTTACCCTTCAAGGAGTTTTTACAAGAGGCGATCGACAGCGAATAGTCTACTCTGGTAGACTAATTTTGCCCATACAGACCGCCGGAGAATCTTTTATATGTTCGACATTGGATTTGTTTCCAGTGAGGGTCTCATTGGCTAGCAAGGCGAATAATACAGCTTCCTTCGCATCGGGATCAACCCCTAATGTGGCGAAGCTCTCTACTTTGATGTCCGGTAGATTTGCTTTGATGTACCCAAAAAGTAGCGGATTATGCAATCCCCCGCCACTGATATATACCGAGAAATTCGCTAAGCCAAGGGCTTGCCGACGTATGCCGTTGATCATCGCTTGGGCCGAAAAGCGATTGAGTGTTGCCATGATATCTTCTGCTGAGAGATCTAACGTCTCTGAACGTTTTTGAGCCTCTTTCAGGTAATCAAGATTGAATAATTCCGGACCTGTTGTTTTCGGGAACTCCAAAGTTAGGAATTCTTCCGCCAGGAGCTGCTCCAATAATGGTCCATTAACTGTCCCCTTTTTTGCAATCATGGCGTCTCTGTCCATCTCTTGGTCAAAATGAGCTTTCATATACTGGTTCATCATTGTATTTCCTGGCCCTAGATCTGTCGCATAGGCTTCCAGATTGCTTTGATGACTCGGAATAAAGGTGAAATTTGAAATGCCGCCTATATTCAGTAAAAATCGGTTTTCGGTGGGATGGGAAAAAAGAAGGTAGTCTCCATAGGCTGCTAATGGTGCCCCCTCTCCTCCTGCAGCAATGTGTTTTTGTCTAAAATCTGACAGTGTAATTATGCCGGTATGTATAGCAATATGATCCCCATCACCGATTTGTAGTGTGCTATTTGGCCAAGCAAGGTCCTTTGTCAACGATTGCGGGGCATGGTATACCGTCTGTCCATGACTAGCGATGCAGTCTATCTCAGTAGCTGAAATATTCCAGCTTTCAAGAGCCTGGTTGATCAGGTTCGCATGGGTGATCCCAACATATGCGTTGAGGCCCGAAAATAACTGCTGGTCGATGGTTCTTTTTGCGAATATTTCACGGACTTTCGTTCTGAATATATCCTCGTAATCCATTGTGATAAACTTTTCTAAGCTTATTTTTGTGGTCTTTCCGGCATTTTCAATACGGCACAATGCGATATCAAGACCGTCTAAAGATGTTCCGGACATTAATCCAATAATAAAACGCTCTTTTTTAAGCGCGATCTGATAAAGTTTTTCGATTTGAGGATTCATAATCTAAAAATAAACACAAAAATCTTATAATGAATATCATTTTTGACAATTGAAGATATTTTGTAACTTCACGGCATTAAAAATCAAAAAATTAGATACAATGAATTTTCCAGCAGAATTGAAATACACCAAAGATCACGAATGGATTCGTGTTGAAGGTGATGAAGCAGTTGTAGGGATTACCGATTTCGCTCAACGTGAATTGGGTGACATCGTTTTTGTTGACATTAACACTGTAGGTGAAGAAGTTGCCGCAAATGAAGTTTTCGGTACAATCGAAGCTGTAAAAACAGTTTCTGATTTGTTTTTGCCTGTAGCAGCTACAATTTTATCAGTTAATGATGCAATTGATGCTTCTCCTGAATTGGTGAATTCTGATCCATATGGTGAGGGCTGGATTGTTCGTGTTAAATTGAATAATGTAGCAGACGTAGACGCATTATTATCTGCAGATCAATACAAAGAAGAAATCAACGCTTAATATCGTTGTGATAACAAAAAAGGGGCTTAATTTTAAAATTAAGCCCCTTTTTTGTCGCCATCTACTGGCATTTTATGACTGTTTTGATCTTTGCTTCAGGCATATCGACATCACTTGTCATTTCTGTTATTTTAGTCAGACAAGTCTTTTTATCCAATACATAGAATCCTTGGATACTGCCGACCTGTTTTGCGTCGGATCCAAACATTTTTCCTTCCACATTTACCTTATAACCCTGTTCATTTACTTCGGCGAGAGTCATTTTGTTTTCGACCAGTAGACCCGATTCTTCCGATTCTGATTTTGAACTCCATGATTCTCCAATACTAATGGCATGCTCAGGCAATACGGTGCTAATATTTTCAAACATACTGCGATCAAAGGGAAGGTTGACGCCTTCTGGCAATTTTATATCAGAAGATTTTCCCAAGTGATCTATTGAAAAGCTGATCTTACTATCTACTAGCTTGCCTACTGTAGCATGCATCTGTTTTGAAAATTCATTTGCTTCCGGATTTTTGGAGTCATAGGTCATTTCCATAGCTTCTCCGCTCATTTTCATATTGATACCAGTGTATTTAAGCTCAAATAGAAAGGAATTGTCTTTCTTGGCTGTATTTGTAATATCAAAGCCCATTGTTAAATCTGTCACAATCTTCTGTTCGCCAGTTTCGATATCCATTGCCATGATAACATTTTGCGCTATTTTCTTTCCCTCTTCGGGATTCACCCGTAGGGTAAATTTCTTTTGGGCTGATACAGACAGGGCTACAAATGCGATTACAGCCGTCATAGCTATTGTTTTTAGTGTTTTCATCTATTGGGATTTTTGTTAATAATAACAGAACAGATAAATATATAAAAAAATCCCTTTTACAATCAGTAAAAGGGATTTTTATTGGATTCAAAAAAGAATCCAATTATTTTTTGATGTAAGATACTTCTTTTACAGCTTTAACTACTTTTTCTACATTAGGTAAAGCAGCTTCAATCAATGTTGGTGCATAAGGAAGAGGTACGTCAGCACAATTCACACGAATTACAGGAGCGTCCAAATAATCAAATGCATTGCGTTGTACATTAAATGCTAAATCTGTAGAGATCGACGCCAAAGGCCAAGCTTCTTCTACAATAACCAAACGGTTTGTTTTCTTTACAGATTCAATAAGCGTAGGGTAATCAATAGGTCGTACAGAACGCAAATCGATCAATTCTACACTGATACCTTCTTTTTTCAATTCTTCAACTGCTGGAATTACAACACGAGGAAGCATTTTACCGAAAGAAACAACAGTAACATCAGTACCTTCTTGGATGATATTTGCCTTTCCGATTTCTAAGTAGTACTCTTCTTCAGGAACTTCGCCTTTATCACCGTACATGACCTCAGATTCCATGAAAATAACTGGATCTGGATCAATAATAGAAGATTTCAATAAACCTTTAGCTTCATAAGGGTTTGAAGGAACAACCACCTTTAAACCTGGTGTATTTGCAAACCAGTTTTCAAAGTTTTGAGAGTGTTGTGCTGCTAGCTGACCTGCATTTCCTGTCGGGCCACGGAAGACCATTGGGATAGAAAATTGTCCACCACTCATCGAGTGGATTTTTGCAGCGGCATTGATAACTTGGTCAATCGCAACAAGTGAAAAGTTGAACGTCATGAATTCAACGATTGGTTTTAGACCGTTCATTGCTGCACCGACAGCAATCCCAGCAAAACCAAGTTCAGCAATAGGTGTATCAATGATACGTTTTGCACCGAATTCATCAAGCATACCTTGGCTTACCTTATAAGCTCCGTTATACTCTGCAACTTCTTCACCTAATAAAAATATTTTGTCGTCTTTACGCATTTCTTCGTTCATTGCTTCACGAAGTGCTTCTCTGAATTGTATTTCTCTCATCAGTTGTAAAATAGTGTCAATTTTTAGATTACAAATCTACTATTTAAAATTGATATTTTGAAGATTTGACTAGCCTAATTGTATAGTTTTATGTCATTTTTTAATAAGTAAATGACTTTTGTATTAAATTTTGGAAAATAAGTCTGGCAAGAAATCCAATGTTTGTATAAGCGCCTTATTACTATTCATTATTGCTAGAGGAATGTTCCACGTGGCACGGTTTCTTTTTTCTACGTAGTTGGAAATCCCACGAAGCTCAATCACCGGAAGTCCCATTTTATCCGCGGCAAAAAAAACGGCCGCACCTTCCATGCTCTCGATACAACTGTTGGGGTTGATCTGTAGAACTTTTGCAATACTATCGGCATTCCCATGGACCTTATTTACTGTAATACCATGTCTTTGGGCTAAAAAGGGAAACGCTACATTTTTGCCTTGAAGCAAAGAAGACTCAAATTTGGATTTTCCGAAACCCAACTGTTCGATCGGGATAAACTGTAGGTCATCTTCTGCACCCAATTCCACTAAAGATTCTGAGGTGACCTGCACGACCTCTCCTATTTTCAGGTTGCGGTCAAAGCATCCTGCTATACCTATATTTATAAGGAGATCATATTCGTTTTCATGTAGTATCCTTCCTAATTCAAATGCTGTTGCAACCATCCCCACACCTGTGATTACCGTATCACAATTGGGGTAGTTGGCGGCAACCTCCAAAAAAGGTTGAATTTCGAATTGCGTAGCGGCTACGATTAATATCTTCATGATAGAACTCTTTTAAATAGTATGCGAAAATTACGAATTATAGCGGATGTCTTTAGCAGATTAAAATAAAAATCGACAGATGATCTTTACTTGTTAATTATATTACCATATTCTGACGGCATTCCTAAAATAGAAATGTTAAAATTGGGCCTAAAGCCGTATCTTTGTCTTATTATGATATTTATAACTCGTCGTGAACGTTTTTGTGCAGCACATAAGCTGTATCGTGAAGATTGGAGCAATGAACAAAACGAACAAGTGTTTGGACTCTGTTCTAATCCAAATTGGCATGGACACAATTATGACCTTTTTGTCACAGTGAAGGGGGAGGTAAATCCCGAAACTGGTTTTTTGATTGATTTAAAGATCATGAAGGAAATTATCAATCGTAGCATCATTGATAAAGTGGATCATCGTAATTTCAACTTGGATGTTGATTTTATGAAGGGTGTCATGGCTTCTACAGAAAATATCGCTATTGAGATATTCAGGATACTGAAACCACTGTTTGAAGAACAAGGAGTGGCACTACATAGTGTTCGTTTGCACGAAACCGAAAATAACTACGTCGAATATTTTGGCGATTAATCTTTAATACATTTAAATAGTAGAAACTATGAGTCAACACTCATTTGACAACGAAGAGTTGGATGGATATATTAAGATCGACAAATACAATACTGAAAAAGTAGATCGCATCGCTTCTCATTATACAGATATATTGGAATGCCTGGGAGAGGATCCTAAGCGTGAAGGTCTGGTAAAGACTCCTGAGCGTGTGGCTAAAGCCCTGCAGTTTTTGACACATGGATATGATATCGATGCTGCTGAAGTACTGAGAGGAGCCATGTTTGAGGAAGATTATAGCCAGATGGTGGTTGTAAAGGACATCGAAGTGTACTCTTTGTGTGAGCATCACATGCTGCCTTTCTTTGGAAAGGCACATATCGCTTATATTCCAAACGGACATATTGTAGGTTTGAGTAAAATTCCTCGTGTTGTAGATATCTTTGCTCGCCGCCTGCAAGTACAAGAGCGTCTGACCAACGAAATCAGAGACTGTATCCAGGAAACACTAGGCGCGCGTGGAGTTGCGGTTGTGATGGAGTGCAAACACATGTGTATGGCCATGCGTGGTGTACAAAAACAAAATTCTGTTACAACAACCTCGGCATTTACAGGAGCATTTCAGAATGACGTGACACGATCGGAATTTTTACGTTTGATCACAGCGGATCTTGCCTAATATTTTTATCGATAAATAATAAAAATTAGCCCTCGAAAAGCACGTCTTCTCGAGGGCTAATTTTTTGATGAAATTTGGAAATAAATACAAAAATCAAAAAAAGAGGATATTGCGTTTTTGGGCTTTTAAGGCAAGTCACTGAAAAATTCCTTTACAATCCGATAATTATATTGTACTGTTTTTCAGTTGTTTATAAAAAAATATTTTTATCATAAAAATGTTTTTTGGTACCTTTGTGGTTATGGAAATTGTTGCCGACGATTTGGAGTCCTATTTGGAACATACTACAGACGATGAAAATTCGTTACTGAAAAGGGTAAATCGGGAGACATATTTGAAGGAAACAATGCCCCATATGTTATCTGGTCATTACCAGGGAAGAGTTCTTTCTTTATTGAGTAAATTGGTTGCTCCAAAACGTATTTTGGAGATCGGAACTTTTACGGGATATGCAACATTATGTCTCGCAGAGGGGCTTCAGCAAGATGGGGTTTTACATACCATTGATATCAATGAAGAGCAACAGGAGAGAGTCCAAGGTTATTTTGATGCGTCTGAATTCGCAGATAAAATCAGATACCATATTGGCGATGCAGCGGAGATTATACCCACATTGAATGAAACATTTGATCTGGTGTTTATTGACGCTGATAAAAAGAGAAATTTATATTATTTCGAAACGATAATAAATCAAGTTCCGTCTGGGGGACTTATTTTGATTGACAATGTCTTATGGAAAGGTAAGGTGTTAGATTCAAAACCAGACAACCAAACAAAGCAGATCATTGATTTGAATGCACGTTTAGCTCAGGACAAGCGCGTAGAAAAGGTAATATTACCGATTCGAGACGGACTTTTTGCATTGCGCAAGAAGTAATTTGAGAACTAAAACATTCTTCATGAATTTAAAACAATTAAAAAGCTTTGTACTGGTACTGGCTTTGGCAACTTTTGGAATTTCAAAAGTTTCAGCTCAAAGTGCGGCATATGTCGATAAGTACAGTCCAATAGCAAAAGAAATGATGGAGGAACACGGAGTTCCAGCATCGGTTATCTTAGCCATCGCTATGCATGAAAGCGGAAATGGTGGTAGCAGGATAGCAAAGAATTTGAATAACCATTTTGGTGTCAAAGGAAAGAACAGAAGTACCGTTATTCGGTCAGCTTACAAAGGTTATAGGTCTGTATTAGACTCATATGATGACTTTGTGGGGATAGTAAAAAGAAAGAAGACTACTCAAAGCCTTTTTGAAAAACATCCAGGAGAAAAATATGAAGCTTGGGTCAAGGCAATAGCTCGTTCGGGATACTCTACGAGTAGAGACTGGACAGCGAAAGTACTTAAAACGATCAAACTATATCATCTTGATATGTTTGATAACGATTCCAAGCAAAATAAATTCTCGTCAACAAAAAAATAAGCACGATATTATTGCATGAAGAAGTTTTTTTATGGCATGATTGTATTCATGATGTTGATTACATCATGTTCAAGCCGGAGAGGCACATTATCATCCTCTAAATCCGGATCCAATTCAAAAACTTCTTCATCTTCTTCCGTAGGCCGACCCACCATGGCTGGAAATGACTACATTGCTCAATATAAAGATATAGCAATTGCAGAAATGAACAAGTATGGTATTCCGGCCAGCATTAAGCTCGCTCAGGCTCTGCTGGAGTCTGGCAACGGAAATAGCTACCTAGCACGTGAAGCAAATAATCATTTTGGTATTAAGTGTGGTGGCGTATGGAAAGGTAAATCCGTGACCCGTCCCGACGATAATATTAATGATTGTTTTCGTGTATATGACAACCCTCAACAATCGTTTAGGGATCACTCCGAGTTTCTGCTACGACCCCGTTATTCGGCTTTGTTTAAGTTGGATAAGGATGATTACAAGGGGTGGGCTAAGGGACTGAAGGCTGCAGGATATGCAACCAACCCCCGTTATCCGGATCTATTGATTGAAATGATAGAACGATATCATCTTGATCAATATGACCGAAGAGAGACTCCTAAGGAGAAAGTCGTGCGTGAAGAGGTTGTAAAAGAAGAAATCGTCCAGAATGTTCAGGAGACCCCTCCTGCTACTGTGAAGACTGAGGAGATTAAAAGCCCTTTAGCGATGCGTATTCACGAGGTGAAAGCGCAGGAAACGCTTTATTCGCTTAGCAAGCTCTATAATGTCTCTGTCGAACAGATCAAATCATTAAATGGCCTTACAGATGAAGCATTGTCCTTAGGACAGCTATTGGTTATATCTAAATAGTTACGCTTTAAAAGATGTTAAATATTTCAGTTTTGTACAGCGATATAGTAGTTTTACGAAAGTGAAACTAATACGCTATATTTTTCTGTTTGTAGCCATACTAGGCATTACCCCCCTGCTTTTTTGTCAAGAAAAAAAAGTTGAAGGGATCGTATTTGACAAAAAGACCAAACAACGTATCGGAAATGTGAAACTTGCCAATCTAAGGACGGGAGAGGTATTCTATAATAATATTAAAGGTGAATTTGACTTTTCTGCCCAGATAGGTGATCAGATTGTTGCAATGAGCAAGGAATATTTTTCAGATACCCTTGCTGTTGACAATAAGGGATTATTATTGTTTCATTTAATCCGGGAGTCGATCTATATTGATGAGGTGCAGGTATCAGCACGAAAGAACCCTGAGGAAATTCTGAGAAAAGCCAAAGAAGATTATGAGAAAGCCTACCGGTTAGCAGGATATGGTGATGTATTTTCGGTGGGGCCTACTGGAGCGGGACTGAGCATCAACTCTATTTATAGCCTGTTTAGTAAGGAGGCTAAAAGGGCGCGTAGACTGACTAAAACCATAGAAAACGATTATAAGGAAAATGTAATTGATTATAAATTTACGAAGGAACTTATTAGTAAGGTCACGGGGCTCAATTTTGAAGAGGCGGAGCGATTTAGGAGAATATTTAGACCCTCCTATTTTTTCATTCTGGCAGCAAGCGATTACGAAGTAACAAATTACATCAAAGATTGCTATTCCCGTTATCGAATAAACCCTTCTCAATATTTTATTGATCCTTTTCCAACAATTAATTATAAATTAGTACCGTAAACAAAAAATAGACGTTTTCAGAATGAAGTTATTCAATTTTGTCGGCATAGCTTTGCTTTGCCTTTCTTTTACAAGCATAAAGGCACAGGATCTGAAAGATCTTAGAGCAAAACCAGATACCGTAATTTCTGTCCAAAAAGAGCAACCGTTAAATATCAAAACCATTCGTCCGGTGGTACCCAAGCTCAATCTTGAGGTCGATTACTGGAAGCATTGGACCAAATTTGGGATCAACTTAAACCAGGCATCCTTTAACGATAATTGGAAAGGTGGTGGTGTTGGATCTATTGCTGTTGGTCTCAATGCCAATCACAAATCAGACTATACCCGGGACAACTTTAATTTTGTGACTGAAGTTGACCTCCGTTATGGTAAGATCAAGAATAATAACAATATTGCGAAAAAGAACAATGACCGTATATTTTGGGATAACAAGTTATCTTATAAATTGTCGGCAAACTGGGCTTTGTTTACATCGGTTACTTTTGAGTCACAATTTGATGCTGGATACAAGTACACAACCAGAAATGGTAAAGATACAATAGACTATATTGAAAATGCATTTATGGCGCCAGCTTATTTGACCGAATCTTTCGGTCTTGAGTATAAGCCGAGTAATGAGTTTTCGTTGCGTTTTGGTACGGGTACCGCACGGCAGACCTTTATTTTGGATGAACGCGTAAAGCCACGTTCGGTAGATGGCTTTTACGATAAATATGGTTATTATCTATTGCCAAATATGAGCCAGCCTGAGAGCGATAATAATAAGCGCAAGGGTACAGGAGAACGGTTTGGTGTGAAGGAAGATCGCTCCTTCTCAAATGCATTGGCATTTCAGCTAACAGGTAACTTGGATAAGAATTTTACAGATAAACTGAATGTGAAAGCTCGTTATAATCTGTTTGCTGATTACGAGAAAATTTCAGATCCAACGCATCGTCTTGATGTAACAATAACAGCGAAAGTAACTCGGGTAATCAACGTCAATCTAAACGGGATTATGATCTATGATCCGGATGTTATTTCAAGAGTACAATTGAGCCAGTCATTGGCTATGGGAATAGTATATAGTTTGCCAAAATAATGTTTAGACCAGTGTCAATTGGGATCATACTTGCCGTTTTTATGTCTTTGGCGGGCTGTAAGTCCAAGGGACAAGCTGCTGTGGCCAAACCATTGGTAGCGTCTTTTGCGCCGGCAGTTGTACTGGAGGAAAAAGTTGTGGCCAAACTCGATACCAATCTATTGACACCCCAGGAGAGAAAGGTCATCTTCTTACAAAAGACAGGTGCTCACCCCTACTGGCGCCAAGCAGAAGCCATTCACTATGATGTTCGTAAACCAAATTTTGTGATTATCCACCATACAGCACAAGATAGTGTTGGTCAGACCATCAAAACGTTCCAGATTCCACGCACCAAGGTAAGTTCACATTATGTGATTGGTCGAAATGGTGAGATTATCCAGATGTTGAATGATTATGTACGATCGTGGCACGCCGGTGTGGCTAAGTGGGGATCCATTGTGGATATGAACTCTTGTTCTATTGGAATTGAATTGGACAACAATGGCAGGGAGCCCTTCCCAGATGCCCAAATCAATTCGTTGATGACCGTTTTAGACACTTTAAAATCACGATATCTAATACCTGACAATAATTTTATCGGTCATGCAGACATCGCCCCAGCACGTAAAAATGACCCCAGCGTTTTCTTCCCATGGAAGAAGCTTGCAAACAGAGGGTTTGGTGTATGGTATGATGAAGGTCAACTGATTACCCCTCCTGATAGTTTTAATGCTATTGATGCGCTTAAAATCATTGGATATGACACGTCCAATCTAAAGGCTGCGATCATCGCATTTAAACGTAAATTTATTGTACGGGATACAACACCCGAGCTGACCATATATGATAAGAGTGTACTTTACAATATTTACAAGAAATACTAATAAGCTGTCAAAATACGAACTTTGATAGATGATACTAAATAGGATATTGGCATCTCGGTCTATAAAATCGAAAAGTCCGGGTTCGTTTCGAATCCGGACTTTTTTTAATATTGGTGGGGATTAAGAAGACCACTCCAAATTAAATACAACTTCGTAATCAGGCATCTTATTGCGAGTAAGCCTCTTTATTTTTCCAGATTGTTTTTATTGCGTATTGCTTGTATTTGGGATAGCCGAATTATTTCTGAGCGAAAGCTGTATAAAATATGCAATTATCATGACAGCCAGACAGCCAATGAGATTCAGCCAGAGAAAAGGAATTTTGTCTAGGTACCAGATGCCAACGACAAAGATTTCAGAGAGGATCGCTGCGATGAAAACAGCCTTTCCCTGAATTTTTTTCATATAGAAAGCAACGATAAATATGCCTAGGATTGTGCCATAGAATAAAGACCCCAAGATATTCACGGCTTCTAATAGATTGCCCAGCTTGTTGGCATATAGCGCAATGACAACAGTAAAGATGCCCCAGGCTAAGGTAAATATACGAGACCAGAGAAGATCCTGTTTTTCAGTTGCGTTGCGGTTTATAAAGCGTTTGTAGATATCTATTGTTGTAGTTGATGCCAATGAATTAATGGCACTGGCGGTAGAGCCCATAGATGCCAGAAAAATAACGGCGATCAGCAAACCGATCAGACCTTTCGGAAAGGCTTTGGTTACAAACGAAAGGAAAATATAGTTATTGTCGTTTGTCTCGGCTGCAGGATTGTTTTTCTTGATAAGTGTAAGTGTGCTGTCTTTTACTTGCTGCATTTGGGCATTCAGTTGATGCAACGCTGAGCGGGAGGACTCGATGTTCCTCTTATTATCCTGATCCAGCGCTGTACTGAGGCCATTGACGAGAGATTCACGTTGTTGGAATAGCAGTTTGTGTTTTTGTTCAAGCTCTTGGTAGGAAGCCGCATATGGACTTTCTTTCAACTTCTGTACTTCGACCTGGTTAAAGAAGATCGGAGGTTGGTGGTATTGATAATATGTAAATACCAGGATACCTATCAGCAGGATAGCAAATTGCATCGGGATCTTTAAAAGGCCATTCATAATTAGCCCCATTCTGCTTTCCCTTATGGAAGATCCGGTTAGATAACGTCCTACTTGGCTCTGGTCTGTACCAAAATAAGAGAGTTGTAGGAAAAATCCTCCGATCAGGCCAGTCCACAACGTATAATTGTTATTCAGGTCAAAAGTGAAGTCCAGTGCATTGGTTTTACCTGATTTACCGGCGATATGAAGAGCTTTCGAAAGACCGATGTCTGTTGGAAGAAGATGAATGACAAGCATTCCTGCAATAAGCAGAGATCCAAATATTATGCTCATCTGGAGCAATTGTGTATGGGATACCGCTTTTGTACCACCGTAGGTGGTGTAGATAACCACAAAGCTTCCAATGACCAGTGTTGTTAAGGTCAGATCAATATGGAGAATGGTTGAGATGATGAGCGATGGTGCAAATATGGTAATACCTGTCGAAATACCCCGTTGGATTAAAAAAAGCAATGCTGTGAGCCCCCTGGTCTTGACATCGAAACGTTTCTCAAGAAATTCGTAGGCTGTGAAAACCTTAAGTCTGTGAAATATTGGGATAAAGGTAATACAGAGTACAATCATGGCCAAAGGGAGACCAAAATAGAACTGTACAAAACTCATTCCCGAAGAATACGCTAATCCGGGAGCAGACAAAAAAGTAATGGCGCTCGCTTGAGTAGCCATTACCGAAAGTCCGACATGGTACCAGGGCAAAGAACGATTGCCCAAAAGATAACCATCAATATTTTTGATCCCTCTACTTTTATAGATGCCGTAAGCGACAATCGATAAAAGTGTTAGGAATAGAACAGCCCAATCTACTGTACTCATGAATAATGTTTCGTAAAAAAGTACAGAAAAAGGATAAATATAAATAGCCAGATAACGACCATCCAATAGTAGCGTTTCCAGCTATTCATCCTGTATTTTATCTGTCTGAAGGCTTTTGAGGATAGATAACACTGTTAAAAAACGCAGCGATAATCAATCCAATAACCGCGCCGCCAATGATGCTTAAAAATGTCTCATTTGCAGCGAAGCCAATTAATGCACCAAATACTACAGCGACTAAAAGGATGATCCCTTTTGCTTTGCCAGCATCTATCGTTGTGCAGTTGTTGTTAATCTGATTTTCCATTGTGATATTTTATTTTGATTTTGATAACAAATTTACAAATAATCTGTAAGCTCCGGGAATTCCTGCAGGTAATTGTCTAAAAAAAGATAGCGATGTATAGACAAATTTTCCTTTCCCGTAGTCCGTAATCAGTAATGAACCCTTATGCAAAGGCTCACCGGGATCCTGTATGGCGATTGGTGTACGGTATCTCTTGTCGATATTTTCAGCGAAATACAATCCCCTCTCCTGTACCCAATTGTCAAAGTCTGCTTTTGTAATTTTATTGGGATAATTGAAAACCGGATCTTTTTCGTCAAAATGAACATCGGCAAGTTCATCGGTAACCCGACTCCTTCCAAGACTAAAAGCATAGGGGCCAAAATTTTTCGAAACCAAGCCATTGCTTACGTTGTATTGCTCGACCACAGTTCCGCCGTTATTGACATAATCCAATAGTCTATTTTGGATTTGTGCGATATCTTTATTGACATTAAAGATCCTCACACCTAAGATGACTGCATCATAGCCTGAGAGATCACTTTTTAATAGCTGTTCGCTTGTTAGCACGTCCACTTTGATGCCAATTGCACTAAGCGATTCCGGAATCAGATCTCCAGCGCCATGGATATACGCTACTTTTTTTACCTCATTGCTTAGATTGATATTGCTCATTTTTATAGCAACATCAGGGAAATAGACAATCTCAGGAATATGGTTATAAGCTATTGTTTTTATCTCTTTTAGTCTATCCTTTTGATTGACTTGAAAAAGCAGTGTATCAATGGATGAAACAGTCGCATCTAAGGGGCTTATAGTGATCTCTTTGGAGAGATTGCTGACACCAGAGGCAAACTGGAGGTCAAATGAAGCTGGAGATATTTCCCAGCCTTTTGCTCCAATAGTCTTTACATTAAATGATTGTGCCGGATCCTGTCCATTTTTTTGGAACAACAGGTTTACTTTGACAGATTGGGCATTTTGAGTCAAAGCCAATGGACTTGAACTCTTTGCTGTGAGCTGTGGAAGGACAACTATCGGATTATAGATTTCGCCACGAACGGGGTCGGTATATTTATATTGTATATTCTGGTCAAATGCGATTGCAGTACCATTGATCAATAATTCAAAGCGTACTTTTGGATTATTGGGGTTTTCGGGATAACCGGTGAGATTGAAGTCACTGACATTGAATTTTCCTTTGGCGTGAGGTTCATTTAGCCAATAAGGCTGTGTTGAATTTGTTGAACTAACAGCAATAGCATCTTTTAAAAGAAGATTGTTGACAAGGTTTTTATGGATCTCTTTGCCGTTTAGCTTAGCCAATTGTACGATAACATCTGGACGTCTTGCAATAATGGCGTTGTCGACGTTGATCTTATCACCTATCGCATATTCAGGATTTTTTGCGATACTTTCAAACCAAATTCCAGCACAGGCTAAGATTAATTTCTCTACCTCCTTTTTCTTTTCGTTTTTCCAGTACACATCATTGATCTGATCCAGGGCTTTATAAAGCTGGATCAGATCGGGCAAAGCCGATTCAGGTTTGTCCATTTGGTAGTTCTGATTGACTTTTGCGATCAGTGACTGTACTGTTCCGCTATTTGCGACCCTTTTCCAAGAAGTATCTATTCCTTCCAGTGGAGACGCTTTTGCTGGAGTACCATCGACATATTCAAAATACTCGATGGATGAACCACGTTGAGCGGCAGATCCGAAGCCTTGACTTTTGTGGGAGGAACGGCTATGCGCAGCAATTTCACCGTAGGAAGCACCTATCAGCGCATTATAGTTTCCGATATCCACCTTTAGCTGATCTTCGCTTGTGTTGTCCTGTCCCCCGAAATTAAATGTATTCCAAAGGAGACGTTTCGCCTGCCAGGGTTGTACGTATTGAAGCTGCTCTGGAAACTGTTTGGGATCAGCTGCGGCTTTGAAAGCTTCATGTGCCAACATCGCTGAGGCCTGGTGGTGACCATGTCCGCCCCTGGCATCGGGGGGGAACCTTGTTATGATGACATCAGGTCTGAATTTGCGGATCAACCATACTGCCTCGGCGAGCACCCGTTGTTTGTCCCAGAAGGCAAACGTTTCTTCGGGCGTTTTGGAAAATCCAAAATCATAGGCTGAGGAGAAAAATTGTTCCCCTTTGTCGATCTTTCGCGCGGCGAGAAGTTCCTGCGTACGGATCAGTCCCAGTTCGATGCCCTGTTCGGTACCGATAAGATTTTGTCCCCCGTCGCCACGGGTCAGGGATAAGTAACCCGTTCTATATTTTTTCTCCTGGGCGAGCCAAGCGATCAGACGGGTGTTTTCGTCGTCCGGATGTGCTGCAAAGTACAGGACAGAGCCTAAAACATTCAGTTTTTCTAGGTTAAGCTTAATCTCAGCGGCATTCCACTGCGGATTTTGTGCTTGTACAGTCGATTTTGACAGCATACTAGCCAATAGAATAATGACGGAAAGAAAGGGTTTTCGCATGCTTAAAGATAAAGATTTCATCCAAAACAGCATCGTTGTACATTGTAATTTTAATGTATATTGTTCGCCATAAAGTAGGTGAAACCCTGCGAAAATAAAGGAGTTAACTTTAAATACGTACAAAAACAAAAAACGGAAATTCCAACCAAGTTGAAATTTCCGTTTAACAATTAAAATATTTTTTCCTGAAACGAATTTTTAGAGAATAGTTATTTTGTCGCTTCGCTCCAAGTGGCAACCTTTAACATAGTAAATATATGTAGAAAATATTTAGTTCTGTCAGATTCCTTCAATAAGTTTTCCACATTGCTAAATTTTGTCAACAATTTAGCTTTTGGAAAACTAAAAATATGAAAAGAAAGTTTCACTTCAAGGTGTTTAATCAAACAAGATTATTTGTCGATTGCTCCTAAAACACGTTTCATGAACATATTTAAGGCATCTTTTTTTGTATTGCCTTCTTTTATCAATTTATCAACCTCTACTGCTCCGTATAGGTTAGAAATTAATTCACCGATAACGTCGAGTTCCTCATCTTTCAATGGAGCTTCGGTAAGAGCTTCCAAAGTCTCGATGGTCTCCAATACATAGTCGACATCATTCTGTTCGATGAATTCTGTAAGATGTTTAATTACCGGCAGCTTCATTGAATAATTCTACTAATGCGTCCAACTTATTTGTTTGTACTTGATTCACCAATTTACCGTTTTTAAATGCAGCAAATGTAGGTAGGTTATTGACGTTCGCCAATTTGCGTGATTCAGGGAATTTCTCTGCATCAGCGATGATAAAAGGAACACTCTCATTTTCGCCAGACAATTTCTTGAATTTTGGTTTCATGATTTTGCAATTACCACACCAGGTAGCAGCATACTGAACCATCACAATATCGTTATTGTTTACAATTTCTTGTAAATTATCGTTTTCTAATTCTTGTAACATGATTTTATTATTAAGGTGATTGATGGAGAAATCAACAGGAGCCGGGATAAAGACCCCCGTTGATAAGACCTAGGGTCTTTTATTGTTAGTGTTTAGCTAAATAGTCAGCTACACCTTTTCTGTCTGCATTCATTGCATCTTTACCTTCTTCCCAGTTCGCAGGACATACTTCGCCAAATTTTTGTACGTGAGCGTAAGCGTCGATCAAGCGTAAATATTCTTTTACGTTACGGCCCAAAGGCATATCGTTTACAGACTCGTGAAATACACGGCCAGTTTCGTCGATCAAATAAGTAGCTCTGTAAGTAACAGCAGATCCTTGTGCTAATGTACCGTACTCAGGATGTTCAACTTCTTGAACGTCCAAGATACCCAATACGCTAGATAAGTTGCGGTTAGTATCAGCTAAAATAGGATATTCAACACCCTCGATACCGCCATTATCTTTTGCCGTGTTTAACCAAGCAAAGTGAACTTCGTTTGTGTCGCAAGAAGCACCGATTAAGATTGTGTTACGTTTTTCAAATTCAGCAGCAGCCTCTTGGAAAGCATGTAATTCTGTAGGACATACAAAAGTGAAATCTTTTGGGTACCAAAATAAAATTACTTTTTTACCTTCTTTAACCGCTTTTTCGAAAATGTTGATCTGCAAATTGTCGCCTAAATAATCGATTGCATCTACCGTAATGCTTGGAAAACTTTTACCTGTGAAACTCATAATATATCTTTCTTTTTTTGTTGACACAAAGATAAGGCAACTCCGATCAAAAAGCGAATTGATTTTACCAATACACTATCATCAAAATCTATTATGACTAGAATATAACAATAAGTTTTTATTATATTAATATATCGCTGATGATGTGTTTATATGGGATTTGGGATGTTTCGAAAAAATAAAACAATTCATACTGGGGTAGTTACAGATTAATGCATCAAAATAGTTGCACAAGTGCTGCGCAAAACCTACTTTTGCGACGTTCTATTTCAAAATAGCGCAATGCTGGAGGGGTTCCAGAGCGGTCAAATGGGACGGACTGTAAATCCGTTGCTTCGGCTTCGAAGGTTCGAATCCTTCTCCCTCCACATTTTTTCCTTTATAAAATTCACTTTAAACTTTCCTGTCAAATAGATGAGTACATTGCACCGATTGCAATCCGTCTCCATTATCCGGTGTATACTGTTATGCAGTTGTAGTTAAGGCGTTGTTGAGCATCATTATCGAGCTATTTTTTTCTTAATAATGGAGGACTACAAAAAATATATAGCGGATTTTCATGTAGCTATTGACTTATTTATAAAATAAACCTAAGTTTGGCTTTTGAAAAGGCCCCGTAGTTCAACGGATAGAATAGATGTTTCCTAAACATTTGATAGCAGTTCGATTCTGCTCGGGGCTACATAAGAAGAAGTGGTATTATTGGTGTCATTTTTCAATTGCAGGAGAAATACTATAAAAGGTATTTCTCCTGTTTTATTTTTATACATAATCATCTTTGCTGTTTTGTATAAGTCTTCTGTCGGATGTATAGTCCGTTCATTTTTAAAATAAAATATACAATTTGAATTTTTTGAGATAAAATCTAATTGCTGTACATTAAAAAGGATATATATCTTTTAGTGTTGATCATCAATAAATTTATTATGTCATTAATTCTGTAACATTTCAAGACTTTTGTCATAATATTTTCATGATTGGTAAAAATTGTGTTAATTTAAATTTTATTACAAATTAATGACTTGCTAATATTCGGGAGCTAAATTTGTTTGATAAAACCTGTGAAATGATAAAAGTGATTCAGAATCAATTTAAAAGAATATATAAGACAAGTCCGGCCTTCTTTATTACTTTTTGTATATGGGTGATACTGATTATCACTCTCCTGCTTTTGGTAACCAAAAAAGAATCATTTCAATTTATTAATAGTCATCATGCCCTATGGGCGGATATCCTCATGACGGTGAACACATTCGTTGGAGATGGGATCTTTATTATTGCGCTCGCGGTTCTGTGCTGTTTTTTTAGGAAATGGAATTACGCCAAGGGTATTTTTGGAACTTATGTTTTTTCTGGCTTGGTTTGCTGTGTTTTGAAAAGTATATTTCACGCGGAGCGCCCGGCAGCGATGTTTAAAGGAGATCCAACATTCCATGTTGTCTCCTGGTTACCTGTCGCCTACGCAAATTCATTTCCCTCGGGACATACAACTTCTGCATTTGCTATGGCAGCTACTGTTGCCATCATTTCCAAAGACAAAAGAATAGGCCTATTCTGTTTTATTCTAGCAGCGTTAACAGGCTATTCCAGAATCTATTTGGGACAGCATTTCCTTGAAGATGTTGCGTTTGGATCACTATTGGGTGTGGGAGCTACCTGTATTTATTTTATTTTCATGCCGATGATTTCATTTAATAAACGTCCGGTATCCAACTTTAAATTCCCTCAAACCAAACTAATAGGAACAGTCCTTCCGGTTATGATAAACAGAAATAGTTCAAAGCAAGAACGAAGACCATAGCGAACATGGTTAAGCAGGAATTTGGCTGCCTTTCCTTAAATAACGATAATCTTCCAGCCATGGCAAACACGGCTAAGCCGAGGCGGACGAAAATATGCCGGGAACGGTGGTCAAACAAAGCTGGACGTACTAAAAATACCCATGTAGGGCGAATTCGCTGCTAATTGGACTGCGTTTCCTTAAATAGGGATAGCCTTCCAACCATGCCAACCATGAGTAAACCGAAGCAGGCGAATACACCGTAAGAATAACGAAGGCTAAAGACCTCCGCGATATAACCGATCAGCGGCGGCCCCATTAAAAAACCAAGATAGCTAATGCTGGAAACCATGGCCAATGCCACGCCCGATGGGACATTTTTGTTTTGGCCAGCGATACTATAGATAGACGGTACATTACAGGCGACACCGATCCCCACAAGCATAAAAGCAAGGGTGCATACAATAAATTGAGGAAAAACGACCGAGGTTATCATGCCCACAAACATCAAGATTCCACTATATTGTAAGGTTCTTTTGCGTCCCAGTTTGCGAATCACGCCATCACCCACAAAGCGGCCGATAGCCATCATGATCATAAAAGAGGCATAGCCCACGACAACGAATTTTTCGGGAGCGTGTACAATTTCCTTAAAGTATACCCCGCTCCAGTCAAACATGGCTCCTTCGGTTGCCATACTGAAAAAGCCAATGATGCCCAGTTGCAAAAGGCTTCCCTCCGGTTTGGAAAAGAAACTCCGCTTTTCTTTCTGCGGCGATTTTCCCGGAACCAGATACCGCTGATTAATCAATGTATTGGCAGTGACGAAAGCCAATATGATCAAGAAATGGGGTAGCGTATCCAGGCCAAGGTTCATGGTCAGCAGTCCAACGAGTGCTCCTGTAAAACCTGCGATACTCCAAGCACCATGGAAAGAAGTCATAATGGACTTTTTATAGATCTGCTCTGTAGCTACTCCCTGAGTATTGACCGAAATATTGCACATATTACCTGTGACACCAAAAAGAAATAGAATAGCCCCCAGTTGCCAGGCATTTTGAGCAAAGGCGATGGAGCAGAGGACTAATGCATAAGCAATCGGTACGATACGCAGGACTTTGGCGCTGCCATATTTTGTAACCAGCTTACCGGAAAGAGCCATTGTCACCAGTTGTCCCACAGGAAGCATCAATAGGATTGTTCCCAGTTGTCCTTCGCTCAAATGGAGGCGTTCCTTGATGACAGGGATGCGACTAGCCCAAGATGCAAAAGCGATACCCTGACAAAAAAAGAAAAGTGATACTGCAATCCGTATGCGATTGCGCTTATTGTAAAGTTCTTCTTCTGAGAGAGTTAACGTTGCGTCCATAGTATTTGATTTGAGCGTGCAAAGTTACGGATAAGTATTTCATTTTACGACAGGATCAATAAAGAAATTTGGCGACCCAGTCTCAACAGAAAAAAGATCGTTAAGCTGAGCGAGCGTGTAATCGGTAATTAAAATAAGGCGATAATTGTCTTTATAATTAACGCTAATTATCTTCTTCTGCTTTGCTTTCTGTGCAGGAACGTTGCGATAATTATCTTCGCTTATTTGTTGAGATAAATTAGTTTTATTTAAGTGGCTTATTATCAGTGTTCTGTGTATTGCCTGTGCCTGATTCGACCTTGCTTATTGCGACTATAGTCAGATACCAGATGTTGAAGGCATCTCCCCTATTTTATATTAAATATACGAAGATGTTCAAACAAGACCTATTAACATCGGGTTAAATTCAATAAAAATGTAAAATTCGCAATACTTCCATGATTTTTCAATAAGCTATTCTATTTTTGTTAAAGGCAAACAATTATTAGCCTCCTAGATATAATGATAAAAAAACTGCTTTTGAGTGCAGTTCTGGCCTATGGTGGAACTGCTTATGTTGTTGCGCAACAACCGACATTCTTGTCTCATCCCGCGTTAACGCCCGATGGGAAGGAGATGGTATTCAGTTATGAAGGTGATCTTTGGAAAGTAGCAAGCCAAGGTGGGGTTGCTGTCCGGCTTACCGGTATGGAAGGTAATGAGATCAATCCCCGAATCTCTCCAGATGGCAAATGGTTAGCATTCTCGGCCAATCAAAACGGGAATATGGATGTCTATGTCATGCCCTTAGCGGGTGGTGACATCCGTCAATTGACCGCGCATGATGCTTCGGATGAAGTGGATAGCTGGAGCTGGGACAGTAAAACACTCTATTTTACTTCGACACGTTATAATCGTATGGGAGGTTACCAGGTTTCAGTAGATGGTGGTACGGCAACACGCCTATTTCCACATTTTTTCAATTATATCAGCGGGATCGTTTCTACACCATCGGGAGAGCTCCTGTTCAACGATAGCTGGGAAGGATATAGTTCGGCAAACCGCAAGCGCTATAAAGGAGCATTCAACCCAGATATCCGCTCCTATAATCCCAAAACAAAAGCCTTTCAACAATATACTGACTATGTCGGAAAAGACCTATGGCCTACGATAGACCAAAAAGGAACGATATATTACGTTTCGGATGAAAACAACGGCGAATACAACCTGTATCAGCTCAACGGTAAGGCCAAAACAGCGTTGACAAGTTTCCCTGAATCCATTAAAAGACCCTTTGTGTCAGCAAATGGCGATAAGATTGTATTTGAAAAGGGGTATCAGCTCTATATTTATGAGGTCAATGGAAAGAAAACGGTACAACCCAATATTGCTTTAAACCGCAATCAGGTCCTCGGCAAGCTAAAGGAATTCAATATTTCGGGTAGTATCAGTAATTTCGATGTCTCGCCAGATGGCAAAAAAATAGCTTTTGTATCCCGAGGAGAGCTTTTTGTTTCTGATAGCGAGGGTAAGTTTGTCCGTCAGATGTCCGGACAGGGAGAGCGCGTCATGGAGGTCAAATGGCTTAAGGATAGCAAAACCTTACTCTATAGCCAGACATTCCAGGGCTATCAAAATTGGTGTTCCCGCACTGCGGATGGAAAAGGTGAAGTGAAACAGCTGACCCAAGATCTTCGCAACAACCGTGACATTACCTTTAATGCTGACCGTACCAAAGCAGTGTACCTAAGCGGCCGTGATGAGGTACGTACATTGGATCTAGGTAGTCTCAAGAGTCAGACCGTAGTCAAAGACGAAATCTGGGGATTCCAAAATTCTTCGCCCTCATTTTCTCCAGACGGCAATTATTTGTTATTTACCGCAATGCGTAATTTTGAGCAGGACATCTTTGTCCATAACCTCAAAAGTGGACAAACGACCAACCTGACCAATACCGGTGTCTCCGAGACCAGCCCTTATTGGTCGCCAGACGGTAAGTATATTTATTTTGCAAGTAATAGAACAAAGCCCTCCTACCCTACCGGAATGCAAAATTCGAGCATCTTCCGTATGGCGCTGACCAATTTTGACGAACCTTATCGCAGTACAAAGTTTGATGAATTATTTGCTCAGCCGACAGTAAAAAAAGATTCGGTCGCAAATAAGCCGACAGCGCCTAAAAAAGAAAACGATGCCAAAGATAAGAGCAAGACCAATGCGGATAAGAATAAACGGGCAGCCCCTAGTCCAGAACCAAAGAAAACGGTCTTGGTACAGCTTGATCTTGAGGGTTTGCGGGATCGTATTGAGCAGGTCAGCCCTGCATTTGGGACACAATATAGCCCTTTGGTGATCCAAAAGGCAGACAAGACCTATGTCTTCTATGGGTCTGACCATGAGGGCAAATTCAGCGCCTACCGTACCGTATATGAACCATTCACCGCCCCAAAAACTGAAAAAGTCATCGAAGGTGGCATGGGGCTGGTGCAGGAATCGGCAGGCAAGTACTTTGTGCTTAACCGTGGTGTCATACAGAAATATAGCCTGGAAGGAAACAAGCTCGATGCAATAACCATGAGCTATAAATTTAATAAGGATCTGGAGAAAGAGTTTAACCAGATGTTTTATGAGACCTGGGCCAATCTGGAAGAGAATTTTTATGACAGCAATTTCCATGGGGTAGACTGGACGGCAACCAAAAAGAAATACGAAAAATATCTGCCGGGTATCAATGATCGGAATGACTTGCGTATTCTCCTGAATGATATGCTAGGTGAGCTTAACTCATCACACTTGGGCTTCAGTTCAATGGGAGCTGAAGAGCGTAAACCATTCGGCTTTGTTACCAACGAAATCGGCGTGGAATATGATAGCCAAAACCCTTATAAAATCAGTCGCATTGTGGCCAATGGACCAGCTGCAAAGAAAGAGGTGGATATCAAAGATGGCGATGTGCTGGTTGCAGTCAATGGTGTTAAATTGAATACTACGGCAGACCGGGACAGCTATTTTACCTGGCCATCATTAGAAGAGGAAATTCAGCTGACTTTGAACCGTAATGGAAAAGAGGTTCAAACAAATGTACGACCAACTTCCAGTACAGCTTTTAGGGAATTGATTTACGATGAATGGATCAAGGATAACCGCAGCCGTGTGGACAAACTGAGTGACAATAAGATCGCCTATTCGCACATGAAGAATATGTCGGGAGGCGAATTGCAACGTTTTCTCATCGATATGGCCGAGCAGGAAAATAACAAGCAAGGGATCATCTTAGACTTACGTTATAATACCGGTGGAAATGTGCATGATGAGGTATTGCGCTTTTTGTCGCAGCGCCCTTACCTACAATGGCAATACCGTGGAGGGAAGCGCGCGCCGCAAAGTAATTTTGCACCTGCATCCAAACCGATCGTGCTGTTGATTAATGAGCAATCGCTGAGTGATGCGGAGATGACCGCAGCGGGGTTCAAAGCCCTGAAACTGGGTAAAATTATCGGTAATGAAACCTACCGCTGGATCATCTTTACCTCAGGTAAAGCATTGGTCGATGGCTCTTTCTACCGCTTACCTTCCTGGGGATGTTATACTCTGGACGGTCAGGATCTGGAGCAGACAGGTGTCGCACCGGATATTTTTGTGAAAAATACAGTGCAGGACCGTATGGAAAATAAAGATCCACAGCTAGAGCGTGCAGTGAAGGAAATCTTAGCTGATCTTAAATAGTGCGGTAACATGAATAAATGGCTACAACCTGGAGTGGGATCCCCTCCAGCTGTAGCAGGACTATGTCGAAAGGCGATTTCGAAAAATAGCTTCCAAAGTTTATTTGAAAGCGGTAATATATATTGTGAACAGGCTGTGTCCGACCTTTTTCCGGATGCAGCCTGTTTTTTATTTTTACTTGTATTCCCCTATTCTCTCTTTACAGCTATTTAAAATTATTTTATTCCGCCCCTGTGGAATCTTGAATTTTTGTGCATCCCTTACCAAACATAAAGACATAGACATGGAAAAGATCATATTACAAGTAAAAGAATCCTGCACAGCAGATTGGGGTAAAATGACAGCAAAGGAACAGGGACGCTTTTGTGGCAAGTGTGAAAAGGTAGTCGTTGATTTCTCGGAGATGAGCGATCAGGAAATTGTAGATCAGATCAAAAAATCCAGTAAAGGGCTTTGTGGCCGATTTTATGAAGATCAGCTGCTTCGTGAACTGGATGCCAGTGTTTCCATTGCAAAAAATCCGCTATGGCGCAATCGATGGAGTGGTATTGCTGCAGGATTGATGTTGATCGGTTCATTGAGCTTCCATACTGCGCAGGCACAGACTCAGAAGGCCTTCACAACGGGAGAAGTGGCTGTGATGCAATCAAAAGGAACAAGTAAATCTAATGGAAAAAAAATAAATTCAAACCTTCGAGGTAACAACAGGCAAGTATCATCAAATCAGGATAGCAGTAAAGTAAAGATTGCTGGAAAAATTGTCTGCGCTTCTGGTGGGGACAGCATGATGGGTACCAATGTGACGATCGGGAATTACCATACGCAAGCTGATGAAAAAGGTAATTTTGAACTCTGGGTGCCACAATCGCTTCTGAACAAGAATCAGGAACTTCGGGCAGAAATGATCGGTTATCGAACTGTCATCATCCCATTGAAAAAGGGAGCTAAAACAGCTATAAAAAAAACGATTGAGATGGAGGTTAGGCCGATGATTATGGGAAAGATAGCTGCCCCTATGAAGTATGTGGACATTCCCACGATGAATAAATATTAGTGTATGCCGATTTCTACCTCCATCTGTTTACGAAAATTTTAAACCCGTCAATATTGTTTCTGTAGATGATGATCAGCAGGCTTTTTTGGAAGCTTAGCAGGAAATATCTGGTACATATATGTCGAATTTAGACTTTGCGGAGCAGGTTTTTGACAGTTATCAGATGTTATATGAATTTGTAGAACCGATGTATGAACGCACATCCAAGGCGATCGAAGCAATGGCGCAAAAAATGAAAGGCAAAGAATAAAAAATTTATTTTATACTTGACTTTCTCTTTGGTGAATCTTACATTTGACTTATCGAATGACTTCGTAGCTCAGTTGGTAGAGCAACAGACTCTTAATCTGTGGGTCCTGAGTTCGAGCCTCAGCGGGGTCACTTTCAGAAAAGCCGTTTTATGTAAGTAGGACGGCTTTTTCGTTCCATAAGATCCAATAGAATCAAGACAAGAAGTGCAATTCACTTGCAACCGTCATCTTAAATAAAGAATATTTGGTTAAGCTCTAATGGGGTAATATAGCTGTATCACGGATATCAAATGATTTGATAAGCCCAGACCCCTGAAAGGAAACTCGGACACCAACAATCTTCCCGATTCCAGTAGGAAATAATCCCTGATATGCGAGTTTGTCATTCAGTTCTATCTTAATTTTTCCCGATTTAGATACGCATTTGACTGATACAAGTGAAGATAAGTCTACTCCAAAAGCAGATAGATTGTTGGAGGTACCGTCCAATAATTGTTCTCCAACCCACAATTGGAGTTCGCCGACACAGCCCGGTTTGGAAAGTGGAATCATAATTATTCCATCCGTTCCTAAGAGTGTTATTCCGCTTTGTTGGCAAGGAGCATTAAGTTGTCGATATGTATTCTGAATGGCCAGGGATAGAGTGAAATTTTTACTGTCGATATTCCATCTCTTGGAAACCTGTGTTAATACAAATTCTGGTATCTCGGAATTATAGTTTCCAATGTTTTGTGGTATATCCTGTTGTTTCAGCCCCTTCCAGTCTCCATGATCAATCATTTCCTTGGGGAGATACATTGGGATAGGTTCCTTCGTTATGAAGCCCATCCAATCTTCGGATTCTATAAAAATATCATGCTCTTTAACAATAGAGTCATTGAGGACCAATTTTGCCCGGTAATATCCCGGACGGTAATAGGTACTGGCGTGTTCATGACGGTTTTTATCGACTTTTATCCTTCTTTTTGAATCCCAGTTTTGTTGAATAAAGACACTGTCTGCATTGGAATGGCTTGCATCGTACTCGAATATGACAGTATTAGGTACCCCTGTCGTCACAGGTTTACTACTAAAGCTGATTTTACGATAGGATAATTCATTCGTTGATTTTCCTTGAAATTTATTGACCCCTATCAGAAATCCTGTTAAGATTAACAGGATAAGACAGGCATATACTATTTTAGCATGAGGTCTTCTCTTGAGCTCCTCTTTATTGTTTTGATCAGCGATGGGGATGGAAGATGTCAGCGAGCGCCAATTAGAGAATCCCGAAAATTTGGCTAAAGCATCTAATGTGCTTAAATTGGGATTGCTATTGTATTGTACCTTTCCCCAGATTCTTTTGAGGGTGCTTGTACTTAGGACAACATTGGTTTCCTTATAAATCAATTCACTCAGGTTATCAAAATCCTGTGATTGCCAACCTGAGCTACTTCCCCACATGACTTTTTCTTCGATGAGCTCTTTGCATTTGTTGATATGGTGTTGATTTTCAGTCATATTTAATCACGATTAAACTTGCACAGATTTGAACAAGTTATGAATTCAGGATATATCCATTGGGAACTATCTTTATCAAAGTATATTTTGCAATGCCTAATATAAACATCAAATCTTTTAACATAATGATTAAATTTAAAATTACATCCTGCTTGTGTTTACTCTTTTCTTTGCTGTCTATAGTATCAGGACAGGAGTCCATAAAAACAAACTTATCTTTGGATAATTTATATCCGGTCAACAGGACCGTGACCGTAGAAAAGGACAGTACAGGAACACCTGTAGTCCATATTAATGGTCGGCCCAATGCTGGTATCGCATGGATAAAAGATAGTTCTTTTAAAAATGGTTATATCGAATTCGATGTCAGAGGAAAAGACCTGTTGCAACAGAGTTTTGTGGGGATAGCATTTCACGGAGTTAATGATACAACTTATGAAGCCGTATATTTCCGGCCATTTAATTTTTATGCAAAGGATCCGATAAGGAAAAAACATGCGGTGCAGTATATCGCGCTACCAAAAAATGATTGGCCCTATCTGAGAAAGCAGTTCCCTGATAAATACGAAGCGCCTATAACATCTGTGGTGGACCCGAACGATTGGTTTCATGTAAAGCTCCTTGTAATCGGACAAACGATCAAAATTTATTTTAATTCGGATATTACCCCAGTACTTGAGGTTCAATCCTTACATGGAAAATCCGATGGAAAAGTGGGATTTTGGACAGGACATACATCGGATGGGGGCTTTAAAAACCTAACGATTACGGCTAAAAATTAAAAACAGGAAGCTGTTGACAAAAGAGCTACTCCCATAAAAACTACATGTCTGTTACTTAATTCAGAAGATTTATTCCGTAAATTTGTGCCGGAGGCAACAAGCTTATGAAAAATAAGAAGATTTCGATATTGTATGTTGACGATGAGGAGAATAATCTATTTTCCTTTAAAGCGACATTCCGGTTTAAATATGAGGTGTTTACGGCTATAAGTGGCGCCGAAGCAATAGAACTTGTCAAAAACAACCCTATTGATATCATTATCACTGACCAGCGAATGCCTGAAATGACAGGCGTGGAGTTTTTGGAAGAAATCATAAAAATTGATGCAGCTCCAATGCGCATCCTTTTAACAGGGTATGCTGATATGGCAGCAGTGGTCGAGGCCGTCAATAAAGGAAAGATCTTTCATTACCTCAATAAACCCTGGAGTGAAAAAGAGCTCGATCAAACAATTCAACGTGCTTATGAAGTGTATACTGAACGGCAAAAAATAATTGAAACGAATGCGCAGCTGGAAGCCTCTAATGATCAATTGGAATTTATGCTACGTCAGAAGTTGCTATCCTAAAAGCTGATTTTTTAGGATAGCAGATCTTATTTGCTCGGTATCCTAACCGTAAATGTTGTGCCCATATTTGGTGGCGATTGCACATCGATTGACCCCTGAAGCTTAAGTAGGGCGTTCTGTACATTATATAAGCCAAATCCCATGCCTTTGGCCTGATCACTACCTCTAAAGAATAACTTGAAAATATCACCGATATGTTCGGGAGAAATTCCAATACCATTATCACTCACGACAATAGTAGCATGTTTGTCAGATACATCAACAGATAATTTGACAAATGGATTCGTCTGCTCTTTTTGCTGATATTTAAAAGCATTGGATAGCAGGTTGTGCAAGATTAATTCCAGTATGGCTTTATCACAATGAAATGGCTCTTTCTGCTCCACATGGATATCAAATGTTACATCCTTATTTTGTGTGTACATTTTATAGAATTGTCTAACATTGCCAAAAAGCTCATCAAAATCAATCTTAGATAACATAAGTTCTCCTCTTCGCAGGAGGTAATAGTCCCGTAGACTATCGATGTAGGCGTCCAGGCTGACCAATGAACTATCCATCAAGGTAAGCAATTCGTGGATGCGGTCTATATTGTTAAATTCTAATCCTAGTTTTACCGCAGAGAGTACACCAGTTAAGGGATCTCGTAAATCATGACTCACGCTA
Source organism: Sphingobacterium sp. GVS05A (assembly GCF_019969845.1). Classification (GTDB taxonomy): domain Bacteria; phylum Bacteroidota; class Bacteroidia; order Sphingobacteriales; family Sphingobacteriaceae; genus Sphingobacterium. The sequence goes on along the minus strand of NZ_JAHXYR010000008.1, from coordinate 35,010 downwards.
TAGGCAAACTTATCGAGCTCATCGTATGCTTTCTGCAATTCTTGGTTCTTTGTCTCCAATAGTGAATTTGCGACATAAAATTTATTCGCCTCTTCGATCGCAGAGATAATTTCTTCACCCATCCAGGGTTTGCGAACGAACCGAAATATATGCCCTTTATTGATCGCATCTATAACCGTATCCATGTCTGCATAGGCGGTCAATAGAATACGGATTGGCTTAGGATAGTCTTTTTTGATGCGGTGGAGAAAATCTATTCCCAATTCCCCTGGCATACGCTGATCACAAAAGATCACACGGATATCCGGGTTGGAAAGAAGTATTTTTTCGGCTTCGGTGGTATTTGATGCGGTATGAATGACATAGTCGTATCTAAAATTTGCTTTAAAACCAACCAAGTTATTTGCTTCATCATCAATATATAATATTTCAATCTCCGTCTGCATAATTTTTATAATCTGGTTTATCTTCCAAAAATGAACGAAATTAATGATAATTTATCGAATTCATTGGGTTTACTTTGGCATCAATTTGTTTGTTGCACGGGAATGTGTAATGTAAAAGCTGTTCCCTCTCCTATTTCTGATTCTACAATAATCTTACCATGATGTTTTGCAATGGTATTATAGGCAATAGACATGCCTAGTCCTGTTCCTTCACCTACATCTTTCGTCGTGAAAAAGGGTTCAAAAATTCGGTCTCGAATGTTTTCAGGGATGCCGATACCGTTGTCTGCTATTTTAACAAAAATAGCAGATTGATCAGCTGTAAGCCCAGTTTCAATACTTAGTTTCCCACCAGTGTTACCACCGAATTTTTTGCCTATGGCATACACCGCGTTAGTGATAATATTAAGAAATACCTGATTCAATTTTCCGGCATGACATTCGATCTTTGGTAGATTTCCAAGATGTTTTTCTACTTCGATCGAATTGTTTATTAAGCTGTTAAGTATTATCATGGTGGACGTTAGACCTTCATTGATATCCGCAAATTTTAAGGTGTCTTCGTCGACACGAGAAAAGATACGTAAACTTTTTACAATTTCTGCTGTTCGATGAGCTCCTTCGTCCATTCCTTTCAATAGATAATCGACTTCGGTCTTCAGGTACCCAATATCCAAATCATCTTTAAATTTTTTGATCTGTGACTGTTTTTCACTATCGGAAAGGCCCGTAGTAAATGCAATACGCTCGACTTCGTCCAGTGTTTCCCAGATCATCTTGATGTCGCGCTTTAGTGGGGCGACATTTGAAGTGACAAAGTTGATAGGGTTATTGATTTCATGGGCTACTCCTGCAGTCAATTGCCCTAAAGAAGCCATTTTTTCGGCTTCGACAAGCTGTGACTGAGCTTCTTTCAGATGTGCCAATGTTGTTTGCAGCGATGCATTGGATTCTTTTAGTTCATGTGTCCGTTCATCTACCTTTTGTTCTAACATCGTATTCTGCTCACGGATAAGTTGCTCATTTTCCAGAGAGATAGCCAATTCTCGTTTTTGAGACTCTTCTTTTTCCTGTTTAAGTATATTGATACTGTATGCCAGACCAAATGAAAGTAAAGCCATTTCGATAACTGAGGCAATTTGTACTGAATTGCTCGTAAAGTTGTTGTAGTCTAATATCCCATAGTCTTTTAATAAAAATACTACAGATCCCAATAATAAGACTGTCCAGCCATAGACAAAGTATTTCGCCGGGCTATACCCGCTGATCATGATGCGGTAGGATAGATAAAGGACAAATAATGAGCCTATACCAGTGGTCACTTGCATAACAAAAAATGCGGGCTGTGTCAGATTGAACAATGCGAGGATGGTACCAAGGGCAAATAATACGATAAAGATTGTGATTATCCGTTTTGATCGAGGAGCATTCTTCTCTAATTGGAGAAATGAACCTGCGAAAAGAAGGGCGCTAAGTCCAGACAAACAGCCGAAAATAATCGGACCTTTGGTGGCAAAATAAGGCCAGTTCGGCCATAAATATTGAAAACTATAGCCTTTGATACCCATTTGGGTGATTCCGGCACACACAACATATAGGACATAATAGAGGTAGCCCTTGTCCCGAACAGAAAAAAACAGAAAAAGATTGTATATCGCCATAATGAATACGATACCAATATAAATACCACTGAGGAGGCTGTCGCTATTCATCTGCGCCATGAATTTACGTTCGCTACTTAAGTAGATCGGTAATATAATCTGCTCGATACTTTTAATGCGGAGAAAAAAGGTCTTTTCCGAGTGACAGTGCAGATGAATGTCAAATACATAATTGGGAACTTTATATTTTCTAATCGAAAAATTCTGATGTTCTCCCAGTTTAATGGATTGATATGTGCCATTTTCATTAGGACTATATAATTCAATCTCATCCAGCAATGGATAGGCAATTTCCAGAAGAAGATCTAAATCTTGTTTGGTATTATTTTTAACAGGTAAGCGCAACCAAATGGCATTGGGCGATGTCCCTAGGTTAGGCACTTCACTGTTCAGCGGTTGAAAGGCCGATGATGATGAAACTGTTGAAAAATCTGTGGTTTCGGGGCCTGTATAGCGCTCGAGCATATGACCAATTAGCAACCGTTGCCCAGATTGATCGATAGTAAGCTGGCCGCGTGATGGCAGGTATGCGAGAATAAAAATACAGATCAGGAAAAACCAGCACTTCATCTTTAGGATACTATTTTTTTGCTTGAGCGATTACTAAATTCATAGAGACTAAAAAGCAGCCTGATTCATCCAATTGGTCCAGTGTTTGTTGAAAATTGTCGTATTCGACTTGATTTAATTTGCCCTTTTCAAACATTTCCAACAGTATTTTGTCCAGAAATAAATAACGGTTGGCTTCTTCCCTAGAGCGTGTTACCATATTGAATGTTTGCAGTTGAACCTGTTGAAATCCATTTGCAAGGAGATCAGCTGTCAGCTTGTTGCCTGCCCAACCGTTATTGACTTTATCTTCTGTCAAGTAATGACATATTTTAGCCTCTATATCCACATGTTGCGTATAAAAAGTCAGGCTATTCCAAATTGTCTCCACAATGACCAATGGTTGATTTTTGCGCAATACGCGATAAACCTCCTGAAACATGTTTTGTGGAGCGATCAGATGCTGAACAAGACGTTCCATCCGTACGCCTGAAACGCTCTCATTCTCGAAACCGAGTTGATATACCTCACCCTGTACAAAATTGACGTTACTGACGCCCTTGCTGCCTGACTTGGCATGATCGATCAACACAGCATCATGGTCAACGCCAATGACTTGTACATTGCCCCCTAACACATTTGCAAGGTTAACAGCGTCCATTCCTGTACCGCAGCCAAGATCGGCAACACGCCCTTCTTTGATTATGTTGAAAGGGCTATAAGAATGTATTTTTAGTTGCTTGAGAAAGTCTCCGGTGTCTTGTAAATAACTGGCACCATAGTGTTTAGTATCCATTACAAAATATTTAGATTACGATGATCTACTTTGAGATCTGCCGATGTGTGTTGCAAATTTTTTATGACTTCGTCAAGATCCCAACGATCTAGATTAGGAATATCTATTTGATAGTGAATTTCAATCTCTTTATTTCGCAAGGTTTCTATCCGGACAATATTGGAATTGTTTCGGAGCGAAAATATCGCTTCCTTGTTTTCTTGATCGGCTTCGGTTAGCGTATCCAGATTTCTCATGATCATAACAGTTGCCAATAAATCCAATTTGGGATAGTAGAAAGTACCATTGTTACCAACGCTGGTATCTATCCGATAGCCGACACTCTCAGCTAGTTTTACCGTATATGGAGCGCATAGTGCAAACAGTGATTTGATCCCGATCTGTGTACTGATTGCCGCTCCCGCCCTTGTGAGGAAGATACTGCCGATGCCATAACCTGCGATCTCACGGGAGTTCCATAGACCACAACCTTCTCCGGTACCATGAAGAGCGTATTCGTATACTAAATCGTAGATACGTGCATCCATAGCACCTGTAGCCTGTTCTATCGGTAGAGGCTCGCTCCCTCCAGCAGCATGTATCCGAACTCCTCCATACACCTTCTCACCGTCAAGTGATTCTACAATAAGGACGAATGATGCCGGATTATACATCCAGTCATTTTTGGATGAAGTAACTTTCTTGACACCTATTGCTGTCAAGACATGGGCATGCCCTTCTATAAAACGTTCGCAGGTTTTGGGATCGTCGATAGCACGAAATGCTCTTAGTCTAACTACCGGACGTCCCTCGTTGAATAATAATGCCACCGAAATGCTCTAATTTATCGTTGAAACACAAAACTAATCAATAAAAAGCAAAGCTGTTTATAGGTTTATCAAATAAACAGCTTTATGATCTGCCTTTTACAAAAAGAGTATCTTTCAAAGAAGATATATGCGAAAAGAGGCTTAAAAAAGCTCTATGGTCGCTATAATAATGTTTTTGTAAACATTGTTATAGATATTTCTGTCTTTGACCGTTGAGTAAGGAATTTTTGGAAGGGCTACTAGCTACCTTAGCTCTTGAAGTGGATTACTATCAACAAGGAGTACATCTTCCATGGCAGATCTTCGATGGAATTGGGTTTTTCGGGATATGGGCTTCGTAAAACGGTGCGCTGTAATTGTTATAATTAGCTTGAAAGTCTCTGCGCGAATGAAAAGTACAATATGAAATGATGAAATTTTAGTAAATTGTCGATGATTATGATCAATTTAATCTCATGGTTAAGGCAGGGGCAACAGGTCATTCCGGGGATATTTTCACTCCAGCGGTCGCTGCGTTATGCTTTTTTGCTGGGAGTATCCTGTTACCTTTTTTTAATTATTTTTCAGCCTTTTGGTACTTACAATTTCGAAGATACTAGCAAATACCTACTATTGGCCGGTTATGGGGTTATTTTCGCTTTTTCTTATCTATTGGCTTCTTTTGTATTACCTGAGAGGAAGGAATGGACCATGCGAAAGGAGTTAGTACGCATGCTATTGGTATGTCTATCAGCTTCAATATTGAATTTTCTGTACAATAGTTTGGTTGTTAGTCAAGTGCCCATGCAATGGATTAACTTGCTATATATGGGACTTTATACCCTATCACTCTATGTGCCCATTGGACTGATCTATTTTTTAGCAATTATACATACAAATCGGACGAAACCTACCATGCCAATCTTGAACGCTGCGCCTCAGAGACTGGCCTCTCTGGTACCGACGGACTTATCTGAACCGCTTATACCGAACTCCGTCTCTCAACCCGCTGTTTCTCTAGATCCTGTTTTGCCGATACGAGCGAACTTACTTGAACAGCGCATCTCGAATCCCATCTCTCAGAATTCAGATTCTCCGATTCGGATGGGTGTAACAGGGCAGCATGTTGTTGCTTCTGATGACAACGCTATTGTTTCTGATAACAATGCTATTGTTTGTGTTGCCAATGGAAGCCAGTTTTTATATTTTGGTCGACAGGATTTTATATTTGCCAAATCCATGGATAATTATTGCATAGTCTATTTCTACGAAGGTAATAGGGTAAAAAAGGAGATCGTGCGTATTACGCTAGGGAAGCTAGCCGAGCTACTGACAGGTGCAAATATCTACCGTTGTCACAGATCATATCTGGTTAACTTCGATAAGATCCTGAGCAAAGAGGGCAATGCGCAGGGATTTCTCTTGCGTTTCGAGGATATGGAGGAGTATGCTTTCGTGTCCCGTTCGATGCTCCATTCGGTAAAACCCTACTTATTGAATTAATCTGCTTAATAAACTCTAATCTGCTGTTTGCCATTCGTCCCTAATCTTTGCTATCCGCCACTTATTTTTGTCTATTGTTGAACCGAAATTTAGTTTTGTCCCAAAAAGTTATGAATCGTACAAATTTCAATTTATTTGTTTTGTTTTTGTTTTTCGGAATCTATTTTGTTTTGGATCAATTATTCTTTGCAACAGTTCAGACCAAAATGACCAGCCTCCTTCACAACAGAACCTTGGGTCATATGTCAACCTATGTACTTAGCTTACCCCCTCTGCTCATAGGGGCGTTTTTACTTCGCCCAAAAGATCAGGACACCATGATTTCTAAATTTGGTTTAAATGGATCATTCATATTGGGGCTATCTATCGGCGGGTTGGCAACACTCCCGATGTTTATCGGGTATGCTTTTAAGTTTTCTTTAATCAAACAGCCCGATTTCAATTCTTTAATGATTAATACCCTCTCTGCGGGATTGTTTGAAGAGCTTATCTTTAGGGCTTACTTTTTTGGTCTAGTTTATCGGTACACTCGCTTGGGTTTTATTCCTGCTATTCTTTCAACTTCGTTCGTATTTGCCTTATTGCATCTATATCAAAGTCGGGAACCGATGGAATTGGCGCTCATTTTTACGACAACATTTTTAGGATCGGTATTGTTTGCCTGGTTGTATACCGAATGGAAGTTTAATCTCTGGGTTCCCATTGCTTTACATATCTTGATGAATCTGGCTTGGATGCTATTTGATGTTGATGATAACGCCGCAGGGAACTGGTATGCGAATATTTTCCGCTTTTTGACGATCGCGATCGTTATCACATTGACAGTAATTAAAGCAAAAAGAATGCATGGCGGTCTTCAGGTGAATCGTAAGACGCTTTGGCGAAAAAGCTAAAATTATTGTGGATGAAAAAGACAATAATTGCCATGGTCGCTACTCAAATAGCGATGAACCAATGCTGTTGGATTTTTGATATTTATACCGGCAGGTAAGAACCCCTGAATACCAGTATTTTTTTTCGGCACAGGAATCGCTATCTTCACCTTTATGAAAAGACTGCTATTTTTACCCCTGTGTATGCTAGTCGGCGGGACTATTTCCATGGGAATATCAGGCTGCGGTGACGGTTCAAAGAAGACAGATACCCAAAAGGGAGATTCTACTCAAATGGATTCGGTCGCGGTCAAGAATACTGCTGTAACGGAGAAATTTCCTCCATTGCCGATCAACTATGATCAGACAAAGGTCTTAAAAAACCTCTATGTGATCGACCGTGCTGGTGTAGTGTTGCGTCAAGGTGCGGATGAAAATGCTCCGGCACTTGGAAAGTATCCTTTTGGTACAAAACTGGATGTAATCGCTGAGGAAGGAGAGTGGATTGCTGTGATGGATCGTGTTCAACGGGATTATAAAGGGGCTAACGGCGAAGCTAATGATGTAACACGATGGGAAAAGGTATATGTGGCAAAATCTAAATTGGGTAAACAGGATAAAATTACAATATCACCCAAGGATTTAAATATCATTGTCTCACAGACGGTGAACGGAAAAGAAAGCTATTACGAAAAAGGTCATCCTTTGGATAAATATCTTCTTGTGGAATTGATCGATGAACAAACGTTTTTAGCGGCCCGAAATACGGCCAAAAATTATATGATCAAGGATACGCTGTCCTATACTAAAAATGGAAAGATTCTGGAATTACCGCTAGAAAATGGGAAAAAGCTGACTTTTACAGATAAAGATATTGACAATGAGTTGGAATCTATGTATTCGTACATGGGGCATTACGATTTTCTGAATGCCTTTGCCGTTGCGGGAAACTATTGGGAAAGTGCTGATGTACGCCTTTTTGACAGAAAGGACGGTCATCTTATCGTGGAATGTGGTGATTATCCCTTCTTTTCTGCTGACAAAAAATATTTGATGGCTTTCCATGCTGATCCCTATGAATCGACAGGTGACCTGCAACTCTTCCACGTGAAACAAGGGAAAATAATACCGATGATTTCGGTAAGCTTTAAAGAATGGATGCCGACCTGGAAAGAGGAACTGCTATTTTGGGGTAAAGATGGACATATATATACCGCGGCAAACCATATAAATGGGTATTGGGGGGAAGAAGGATCCTTGAGTGAAAGGTCTCAATTTATTAGAATCAAACTGCTTGAGGATTAAAATTGTCCTAAACGGGAGTTTTGTTAATTTAATTTGCGGATACCGAGCCGTATAGGTACTATTTTCTGTTTTAAGTAAAACTATTCTTGAGTGCGCCTGTTGTATTCCATAAAATAGATTATAGTTTGTAATTTAGCTGGATGAAACTAAAAGCACTGTCGTTAATTGCCGCACTATGTTGTTCATTTTCGCTTGTAAAGGCTCAGAGGAAACCTTTACAGGAACATAATAGATGGATCTGGGGACCTTCTGTGGGGTATCAATATCAGAGCGGAAATTTTCTGAAAGTTTCAGGTTGGGGCTTATTTGCACCAAACGACTTCCAGTATATGAAAATAGATGCTGGTGCCAATTTTAGCTGGATGGAAAACAAAACGACGGTAATTCCGGAAGTAGGGTTTACATATTACCTGAATGACTTTGTCCTGTTCCCATTTGTCAAAGCTGAATTGACACCCTATACCATTACTCCTAAAGTTGGAGCGAGTTTGTTTTCAATTGTCGATTTGGGTATAGGCTATGGATTCGATTACAATACAAAGAAAAATTTCAAGCCAATAGATGGTTTTACCGTATCTGTAGGTGTGAATATACCATTGAATTTTCATATCTATTAAATGGCGAGTCATGCAAAATAGAAATATACTTTGGTTAGGTTGTATGGTTATTTTGCTCGCTTTTGGAAAAAAGGCAGCAGCACAAGACCATTTGATTGGTCCGACACTGAGTTACCAGTTCCAAAAAGGGAGTATCATCAAAACTGGAGCTTATTTTGCATTTCCATTTATAGGTGATAACATCCTGCGGGCAGATGCCACCGCTAACTTTACCTGGACGCAAAAGAAATTTGCGGTTATTCCAGAAGCGGCGCTAACATATTATCCGCAAAGCTATGTACTGACCCCATTTGTGCGCGCAGAAGTGACGCCTTATACCTTCACCCCTAAAGTCGGAGCTAGTCTGGCGACACTTTTGGATATTGATTTTGGATATGGTTTTTCCATCAAAGACAAAAAAGATTATCGGCCAATGAAGGGATTTGCCGTGTCACTTAGATTCAGTATTCCACTGAACTATAGACTCAATATGTAACCCTTCCACTATATTCTTCTTTTCCTTGCAGTTAAGTGCTCGTTCGACGACTTGAGCCTGGATCCTTGTCTGTGATTTAATAGCTTTACGAAAGGTAAATCGGGCGTTCAATCCGAAGTTATTTGTCTAGCCAATTTTTGAAAGCAACGACTTTCTCCCTCGAAACGATCAGTTCGTCAGATTCGTAATGCTTGAGGTATATTTTTAATCTCGCATTAGAGTGCACGGCGATGCTTTTGATGGCATCAAATTGCACGATAGCACTTCGGTTGATCCGAAAGAAATCTTTGGGCGATAATTGTGGGGTTAAGGCATCCAGTGTTTGGTCGAACAGATAATTCCCATTTTCATTGGTATATAAATAGGTGCCTTTGTTTTCGCTGTAAATGCACTCGATCTGTCTGGTGGTCACAACCTTGAGGCTCTGGCCGATCTTGATGGTAAAACGTTCCTTAAATGTTTGGGTGGTATTTTTAAATAATGCCTCAAAGGTAGCTAGATCAAATGGAGAGACTGGGCGCCTAAACTGCAGAAACTTTTCAATCGCGTTTTCCAGTTCTTCATCTTCAATTGGCTTTAACAGGTAGTCGATGCTGTTTTGTTTAAATGCCCGTAACATATATTCATCATACGCTGTCGTGAAAATAATGGCCGAACTAGGTTTTATCTGCTCGAGGATCTCAAATGATATGCCATCAGCAAGTTGAATGTCCATAAAAAGTAGATCAGGTTCGTTATTTGACCTAAACCATTCAATCGATTCTTCTACGGTCTGTAGTGTGGCTGACACCGTATAACCGAGCCGCTCCAATTTTCTTCGGAGCAGTCTCGCAGAAGGAAGTTCGTCTTCTATAATTAATATTTTCATTGCATATTTTTGTTCTCATTGATCGTCTGATCCTTGAGTGGTTTATTTATTTCGCATTCAGGTCATACCTGCCTGCTTATGACATTTAATTGCTACTGGTATTTTCTTTGGTTTTAATTAATGGCCTCTTGAACCGGATTGATCCTTGTCGTCAGATGCTACTGGCATTGACTTGTTTTAAATGAGCTGGTTTTCATGCTACTGTTTCGGCAATAATCGGCAGTCCTACAGAAAACAAATCAGCGCTTTCCTGAATGTAAACAGGTTGATCGGACAATAATGCATAACGCTCCTGGATATTTTTCAAACCGATGCCAGAGTTGCTGTTGAGCACTTTCTTTTTCTGTAGATTATTCTCAACATATAAATAATCGTTTTTACGATAAATCTTTAACATCAGTGGGCTCTTTAACGAAATAACATTGTGCTTGACTACATTTTCGATGAGCAATTGAAGAGAAAGCGGTAAAATAAAACCACTGATCTCGTCTTCAGAAATATGTAGATCAATCTGGATACCTGCTTCAAACCGTAGGCCCAGAAGATTCAAATAGGCTTTTGAGAACCTGAGTTCTTCCTGTAAGCTGACAAGACTCTTGTCCTTGTGTTCCAGTACATAGCGGTATATCTTTGACAGGTCAGTTGTAAACAGGCTAGCCTTTTTGGGATCCTCTTCAATCAACCCGTTCAGCACATTTAAGCTGTTGAATAGAAAGTGTGGATCCAATTGGTTTTTTAAAGATTCGAATTGGGCTGTTATCTGTTGTTTTTCCTGCTCCGATTCTTTAATCTGATAGTCTTTGAATCTTTTATAGAAATAGAAGCCAAAAAATAGCATTGAAATAAACCAGGAGATAATCGTAAGTTGAAAGTAGTAAGCAACACGCTGCTGATTAATAAAATGATTGAAGCGCTGGAGGAAGTCTTTGGAACCGGTCGGGATAAACAGGCCGGAAAAAAATGCATTGACAATAAAAACAACTAGTATGGTCAAGACGAAACTGATACTATAAAAAGTAATCATTTTTTTTCCAAACTCTTTACTGCTTGGGTATTTATCCGAGACCCATTTTGATAAATAGCCATGCCCGAGGAAAAGAAAAAATCCATACAATAAACCTCTGACCATATTAGGGTGCAAGATGATCGATAACAAAGGGACATCTTTATGATCGAGTTTGGCTACAACTACAAAATAGATGGAGACAACCACACTTGCTAATATGGCCTGAATAATGGCTTTAAATGGAAATCTCTTCACAGCAATATTATTTGCACTCTTTCAGTATTTGTTCTGCCCGGTCTTTGCCCCAAGAAGGAGAAAAGGGAACAGTCACTTTTTCTTCATTGAATAAAGATAGTGCTTTCTTGACATCCTCACATTCTTTACTGCTGTCCTGATTGAAATATTTTTTTGCGTTCATCTGGAATTCAGCCAGTCCCAACGCCGCGCGTGGATTACTAGGTGTGATTGCCAATGCTTTTTTATACAAACCAATGATGATTGGTGATAGCTCCTTGGCTTTTGTCATGGGATCGGTTACCATTAATGCGGTTTTATTCATTGCTCGCAACACAAGCCATTCCGAGTTATTGTCCTGGGTACTGTTATTCAGGATGTCTTCTGCAGATTCTATGTATTTTGCTTGTGTTTCTTTGTTCTTTTCCCTGAAGGCGGCTGTCGTCAGGATCATTGCCTGATAATAGGTTGGAATCCAATTGTCTTTTTCGGCTTGGCCAATTCGTTCCAGGAGTGCAGATGCTTTCTGTATCTCTCCGGACTGCCATAAACCCATGGCTTGCCCCATACTTTTTTCGTAGTTGCTTTGTGCAAATGTGCTGCTGCTTATGAAACAGATAATGGCGATAATAATTGATTTCATGATCTTTCGTTTAGTGGTTAACATTTTTGATTCTTCGATAGCTGGTTCATATTTTGTTGAACTCCAGTGAAATTGCGGATAGCAACTGACAAATGGGAATAATTTTGGATGAACCGGCATATTTTGATGATGAGTTGTTGATTGTTATAGATTATCCAGTTGATTGTCTTTTTCATTTTTACTTATCGTCCAGAAATAACCCAAAAAGACAAAGCGTTTAGCTGTAGGCACAATAGCTCTACGATCATAAATACCCTGTGTATTTGGTCGGTCTGCATATTGATATCCATAGATCGGTGAAGCTCCGAGCACATTGCTGACAGAGAAATGGATAATTTTTTGTTGACTGTAGAGGAATGACCAACTCATAGATAGATTATTATATCCTTTGGTGCGGCCATTCATAAAGTTGGTTTGGTTAGGATCGTTGTAATTTCTTCCTGAGACAATCGAATTTGTCAAACTGAGCTGTGAACGGAGGCTTGCAAACCAGTATTTTCCAACAATAAAAAGGCTATGCTTATAAACATAAGAGGGAGTAACTGTATGGGGATAGTTCGCTTCATCTCTTTTGCTATCCGTGTAGGAGTATGAAATCCAGTATTGTAGATTCTTTACGCTACTGGTGTTTTTGTAAAATACATCAAAGCCTTTGACCTTGCCGTTGCCATTGTTGTCATATTGACTGTCGTACCTTGCTGTTTGGCTGTTATATTTTATCAGGTTGTCGTATGTCTTATGGTAAACTTCCAGACGCAACAGGTGTCCACCTTTCTCGTAAAAGTAATTTGCGATATAATGTCTGGCGGCTAGCCAATCCAGCTGAGGATCATATTTTAAAAATGGGCTTGGAGCTTGTTGATGAAACGTTCCATAGGCCAGCGAGAGCTGAGTATACTTGTTCAAAGCGTAGCCCAAGGATGCCCTTGGCTCTATTGTTTTTTTGCTTTGTAAATTGGACGTAGTCCCCCGCAGTCCGACCTTTCCAATAAGGCTAGGTAATAGGGCAAAAGTGGTTTCGGTAAACAGTGAAGTCATTTTGCTATGGTATCCATAGCTGTAGGCAAGTTCTTGACGATGGTATTCTTCCTTGTAATTGTTGTCAAAATATTCTATTCCCCAAATGCTTTTTATACTGTTTTTCCAGGTTTTTCTTAGCGTCCCTTTTAGATGGAGGCTCTTTTCGTCGTTGGGCAGGTAAATATCACTGTAATGGAGCTTGTCTGTCAGATAGCCTATTCCAACGCCTGAATGGAATGCCCAGCGATTTCCTAGGTCTTGACTATAGGTGATGTTGGCGTAGCTATTGTTGGACTTCTTTTTCAATGGGATAGGCTCTTCGTAATTGATGTCGGATTGGTAAAGCCCCATATTCTCAAAATTGTACGCCCCATAAATATTTAGAAAACCTTTTTTAAACTGATGGCGATAGATCAGTTCTCCGGAAGCGTTTTCATAGGGCTTGGTCCATCTGATATCGGGGGTAATGATTTTTGAATAGGGCTCTAAGTTTGTATAGCTGCTGTTGAATGTCAGGGAGTTTTTACCCCATTGTAATGTATGTCCTAGACCTAATCCTACCGAGGATAAAGAAATTTCTGTTTTGGGCTGTTCAATAGTGTTTTCTGTACTAAGGGCCAAAATGCTGGATAAGGCATTGGCAAATTCTGCGGAATAACCGCCTGTGGAAAAATTCACTCCTTTAAAAAGCATTGGTGAGAATCGACCTCTGACAGGAATTTCATTTGGGGTTGCGGTATAGGGTTGTGCTACTCGTATTCCATTGATGTAAGTCTGTGTTTCGAAGGCATCTCCGCCGTGGACCATGAGGCGGCCGTTTTCTCCCGCAACTTGTGCACCCGGTAATGTTGCCAAAGCACTGATGATGTTGCCCATACTTCCCGCCGTCGTGACGATATCCAAGGGGCTCATCACCGTGTTTTTGCCTGAGCTGTTGGCTTGGAGGACCCCTGCCTGAATACTGACCTCTTGCAATCGATTCTCACTACCCTGCAATTGAATGATCAAAAGTTCCTTATATGGTAATTCAATAGTTTTGCTATACAGTGGACGGTCTACAACGGACGCTTTGATTGTCTTGGCACCCCGCTCATTGGTTTCAAAAGTAAAATTTCCGAGCGAGTCTGTTGTGCTCCCATCGTAGGTACCCTCAATATAAACATTGGCTAAATAGATGGGTTTACCATTTTTCTCTACTACCCTGCCTTTGAGAATAGATTGAGCGAAAATGGTGGTGGTACTTAAAAATAATAAGGTTAATAACAGCTTCATTTTTTTTATCCAAAAATGGAACAGAGCAATTGCTTCCACGAAAAAGAGTGGATGAAATGTCAAAATATGATGATGAAATGTCGTATTCCGATTTTATGCTGTAAATTAATGCTTGGAATGAGAACCGATCGTGTTAACGAGTGGTGTAAATTAAGTCACAAAAAGATGCGAATTACCATTTTAGATGACTATCAAGATGCTGTCCGACAGCTGGATTGTTTCAAAATACTTGATGGTCACGATGTTCAGATATTGAAACAATCCTATACAGATCCAGATCAGCTGGCCGAAAAGCTTAAAAATACAGAGGCGTTGGTGCTGATTAGAGAGCGAACGAAAATCTCTGCTGATCTGCTCAGCAGACTTCCAAATCTCCAGCTCATCAGCCAAACGGGTAAGATTTCCAACCACCTTGATCTGGCGATCTGTAGTGCTTATCAAGTTGCCGTTGCAGAAAGTATGGGATCTTCGGTCGCACCTGCCGAACTGACCTGGCTATTAATTATGAATGGTTTGAGGAAGCTGCCACAAGCGATTGCAGCGATGAAAGCAGGGGAATGGCAGTCGAATATTGGTCAATCCGTAGCCGGGAAAACCATAGGGATATGGAGTTACGGAAAGATTGGGCGCCGGGTTGCCCAGTACGCAAAGGCATTTGGCGCGCAGGTGATTGTATGGGGAAGTGAGCACTCCAGAGAAGAGGCGGTGAAAGACGGATTCTTAGCCGCATCAAGTAAGTCGGATTTCTTTCATTTTGCTGATGTCATATCATTACACCTAAGATTGGTGCCAGAAACCAGAGCTATTGTAAAATTGGAAGATCTGCGTTCCATGAAACCATCAGCACTATTCGTAAATACTTCGCGTGCGGAATTGGTTGAACAGGGAGCACTTTTGGATGCTTTGACCAGTGGGACACCAGGCGCTGTAGCAGTGGACGTTTACGAGTCAGAACCTATTACAGAGTCTAATTATCCATTGTTGCAGATACCGAATGTTATTTGCACACCTCACTTGGGCTACGTCGAAGAAAATAGCTACGAACAGCTATTTAAGTTGGCTTTTGAGAATATTGTTGCTTTCGCACAAGGAACACCTCAGCATATTGCCAATCCAGAGGTACTGAAGGGTTAACGCATATCACTCCTAAATATTTAAATGAAGAATTTTACAAAACTTGATCAGCCTACTGCGCGATGCATATATTTGGATGGAAAGGAATACCTTTTTTTTGGAGGAACCTCCTATTTAGGGTTGGCGACCGATAATGAATATATCGAACTTTTCATTGAGGGGTTAAGGCGTTATGGTGTTAATAATGGCACTTCTCGAAATAACAATGTTCAGCAGGCTATATTTGACCAAGCTGAGGAGCATGCGGCGCAGCGATTTGGATTTGAGTCTGGATTATTGCTGTCAAGCGGTTACTTGGCGACTCAATTTGTTGTCAAAACGTTGTCGCAAGAGGGAGAATTGCTCTATGCACCTGCTAGCCATCCTTCCTTGTGGCTTGACACAAACCCAGGCGTAGTTGACGATTTTAGGGATTGGAGCTTCCATACTGTCGATTATATCAATAAATCCAAAGAAACATCTTTTGTTATTGTTAGCAATAGCCTAGATAATATGAAGCCTGAAAGATATGATTTTTCGGTTTTTGATGAAATTTCCGATGCTAAAAGGGTTACCCTGGTGCTGGATGATTCTCATGGAATCGGTGTGCTGCATGAAAATGGCATTTCACTGGTGGAGCGTGGTTTTTTGAGAAAAAATATGGAGCTAATTGTCGTGGCCTCCTTGGCAAAGGGCTTAGCGACAGACGCGGGCCTGATTTTGGCCAGCCAGAAACGGATTGAACAGTTGAAAAAGTCAAACTTTTATACTGGAGCCTCCCCGTGTTCTCCCGCGAGTCTTTATGCTTTTGTAAATGGGGAGCAGATCTATCGTAAGCAATTTGAAAAATTGCAGGCAAATATTCTTTATTTCGCATCGCTTTCAAAAGGATATTTAAATGCCATCGCTAATTTTCCGGTCTTCTCTTCCAATGATATTAGTCTCTATGAAAGGCTGATGGAAGCAAGTATATTGGTCTCTAGTTTTCCTTATCCCCTTCCTACAGACCCATTATTGAATAGAATTGTTGTCAATGCACATCATACGCGCGAAGATTTGGAATGTATTAGTCATGAAATTGGCATATCTTGATTTTTTTATGACATCCAATGAATCAACTTGTTGTAAATTAGGAAATTGTTGTTAATTTTGAAACTTATTTAGCGGTTTGCTCGATGTGAAATCTCGTTAATTGATTGTAAATGTTTGGCTTTTGGAAGCTTATTTATCAAAAAAGTGTTTAAATAATTTCCATTCCTCATTTTAAAACAATACTTTTGCATCCCCAAACATTAGTTGGCTTAAGGGTTGAAAAATAAATAATTACAGTAAAATAGATATGACTAAAGCAGAAATTATTGCAGAAATCTCTAACAAAACTGGCTTAGAGAAGGTAGATGTTCAAGAGACCGTAGAGGCGTTCTTCAAAGTTGTCAAAAACGCAATGATCGGAGGAGAAAATGTATATGTAAGAGGTTTTGGTAGCTTCGTAGTCAAAAAAAGAGCTGAGAAGACTGCAAGAAACATTTCGAAAAATACAGCGATCATTATTCCAGAGCACTTTGTTCCTAGCTTCAAGCCAGCTAAAATTTTCGTTGAGAAAGTAAAAAACGGCAATAAATAATCTTAAAATAGATTAAAATGGCAAAAACCAAACAAATAATAGTCATAGGAGCAGTAGTAGCCTTGGTTGCTGTGCTATTTGCACAGCCTATTAAAGGTTTGGTGGACAAAGAAAAACAAACTGCTGCAGCATCTGAATCGAAACCTTCCAATGAAGTAAACTTGGAAAATATCTCTTCGATGACAAAACAAGGTTTAGATGCTAGTTTAGTCAAAGAAATTTCCGATATTGAGGCCCAAGTTGCAAAAGCTTCTGGTGAAGATAAGATAAAGCTGTTGCAACAGTTGGCAAATAAGTGGGACGATGTCGCAAAACCAGCTCCTCAGGCATTTGTGTATGAGGAAATGGCAAAGGTTTCTCCTCAATTTGAATATTGGTTGAAAGCGGGTAATGCTTATCGTGCTGCTTACACTAATTTGCAAGATTCTACTTTAGCTCAAGCTCTTAATCAGAATGCAATTCATGCATATGAAGCGGCGCTAAAAGCTAATTCAAGTAGTCTTGATGCAAAAACAGGATTAGGTGCCGCAATGGTATCAGGAACAAACAATCCAATGGCAGGTATTGCTTTATTGCGTGAAGTTGTTGCTGCTGATCCGAAAAACTTAGAAGCGAATAAAACTTTGGGATTGTTTTCATTACAGTCCCGTCAGTTTGACAAAGCCATCGAGCGTTTTAAGACCGTTATCGATCAAAAACCCGATGCAGAGTCATACTTTTACTTAGCCACAGGCTATGAAAATATTGGGATGAAAAAAGAGGCCGTAACTGCTTTTCAAAAAAGTAAAGAGCTGGCAGCTGATCCGTCCCTATCACAATTCATCGACCGTAAGATCGGGGAATTGAGCAAGTAATTAATTTATTATTTTATAATCATTAAAAAATTTAGCTATGCCAAGCGGAAAAAAAAGAAAAAGACACAAGATGGCTACTCACAAACGTAAAAAACGTTTAAGAAAAAATAGACACAAGAAAAAATAGTCTTGTGTTAAGCTTTTAAACATCTTGGCCCATTTTGCTGAGATAGCTTTACGAAACGATCTACATGTCTTTATGGGTGTGTAGATTGTTTTTTTCGTAACAACGTTCTTTAAATGTTTAATCGGATACCAAAAATTGCGATAGGATATTGCATAGGTATCAAAAATGAGTAGCTTTTGGTAAAGGAATTAATTATCGATTCAACTCCTGATAAAGGGGTAACTATTGCTTTACTACAAGACAAGCAGCTTGTTGAACTTAACCGCGAACCCGCAAATAACAATTTCGCTGTCGGAGATATTTATCTCGGACGTATCAAGCGGATTATGCCAGGGCTGAATGCGGCTTTCGTAGATGTAGGCTACGAAAAGGATGCTTTTCTACATTATCTAGATTTGGGTCCACAAGTTCAATCTTTGCTAAAGCTTACGCGTATAGTAAAGAATGGCAGTTATCAAGAGAAACTGCTCAATAGTTTAAAACTTGAAAAGGATATCGATAAAGCTGGTAAGATCTCTGATGTCTTGAGCAAAAATATGCTCGTGCCAGTACAAATCGCCAAAGAACCCATCTCAACAAAAGGACCTCGTCTGAGTTCAGACCTTTCAATTGCAGGTCGTTTTGTCGTTTTGGTACCTTTCTCAAGTACTGTTTCCATTTCCAAGCGTATCAAAGGTAGTAATGAGCGCAACCGCCTCAAAAAGATTGTCGAAGGAATTAAACCAGCTAATTTTGGTGTAATTATCCGTACGGTCTCTGAAGGAAAAGGTGTTGAAGAACTACAACGTGACTTATTGGACCTGATCTCAAAATGGGAGCTATTTACCAAACGTCTTCGTAATGCTGAACCACCGCAAAAGGTTCTCGGCGAAATGGATCGTGCATCCACGATTCTACGGGATATCCTAACGGATGAGTTTTCGCATATTTATGTTAATGATCCTTCGATCTTCGAAGAAACAAAATCATATATACACGATATATCTCCAGATCTGGAGAAAATTGTAAAACTTTACAAACATAAAGAACCAATTTTCGACCATTTCGGAGTTGAAAAGCAAATCAAGGCAGCTTTTGGCAAAACTGTTACATTGCCGGGTGGTGCGTATCTCGTTATCGAACATACCGAAGCCCTACATGTAATTGATGTCAATAGCGGTAACCGTTCTGCCAATAAGGAGAATCAGGAAGATAATGCATTGCTGGTCAATATGGAAGCAGCAAAAGAAATCGCGCGGCAACTGCGTTTGCGTGATATGGGGGGAATTGTAGTCATCGATTTTATCGATATGCACAAGCCCAATCATCGAAAAGAGTTGTATACGTTCTTAAAAGAGTGTATGGTGTCGGACAGAGCGAGACATACGATTTTGCCACCAAGTAAATTTGGTCTAGTGCAGATCACCCGTCAACGTGTAAGACCTGAAATGAATATTGTCACAAACGAGAAATGTCCTGCTTGTGATGGTACAGGTGAAATCCGATCAAGTATTGTCCTAATGGATGATATTGAAAATAATTTGAGTTTTATTCTCCAAGAACAGAATGAGAAAAAGGTGACCTTATGTGTTCACCCATACATAGACGCTTACATTAAGTCTGGTTTGATTTCTAAAAGAATGAAATGGTTTATGAAGTACGGTAAATGGATTAAAGTAAATCCAATGACGTCATATTACCTAACTGAATTCCACTTCTTCAATGCGAAAGATGAGGAAATCAAGTTATAATAGAAAGAGATTAACGAAAAGGGTTAGTAGCAATACTAGCCCTTTTTTGTTTATATCCAATGAATTTTGATCCCATCTTTTTCCATTTTCCGGAAGTAAGTCATTTGACGTTTAGCATATCGATGTATTTCTGTTTCTAACTTTGTGAAGAAGGTTGCGTAATCCAACTGTCCAAGGAGATAAAAAGATGCATATTTATACTCTAACCCATAATATTGTAGTTGGTCATGGGAAATCCCATCGACTAATAATTGTTCGACTTCTTGTAGAAAACCGTTTTCTATTCGCTCATTCAGTCTCTTACTGATACTTGATCTTCTTTTTTCAAGAGCCGGATTTAGTCCAATGACAAGAGCTTCAGGCGCTTGCTGTTCGGGTTTGAAATCTGGATTTTGTCTGAGAAACTCCAGTATCTCGATGGCGCGGATGATACGTTTATTGGTAGAATGATCAATTTGAAAGTCTTGGGGACATCTATAAGAGCTTACTCGTTCCATTAATTCTGATTCAGTCTGTTCCGAAAACGCTTCTTTGAATCCTTCAATGCTTGGAATCAGTGCATAGGGGGCCCGTTGGATAACGCTTTGCAAGTATAACCCCGTCCCACCGCATAAGATTGTATGTTTACCTTTGTTTAAAATGGATTGATAGGCCTGATTGAAATCAGTGATAAAATTTCCAAGATTGTATTTCGCGCCCGGTTCTTGTATATCGATAAGATGATATGGAATATCTTGATATTCAGTGAGGTCTTTTCCTGTGCCGATATCCATGCGTCTATAAATTTGACGGGAATCCGCACTGATAATTTCGGCATCAATTTGTTGGGCAAGCTGTAATGCCAGTTTGGTTTTTCCAGAGGCTGTTGGGCCCAGAATAACGATTACTTTCTCTTTTGGAACAGTTGTCCGCTCCAAAAGAGAAAGTATATGTTCTAATCTGTCTATCACACGACAAATTTAGTCCATTTTTCTGTTCCTTCGTTATTTTTTACAACAGTATCAATAAAAGTCATACCTCTTACACCATCGTAAACAGTCGGAAAATCTTGTTGTTCAGCCGTTGGGGTTCTGCCCTCTCTTTTTGCAGTGACAGTCAAGGTAAAATTGCGGTAAATGTTCGCAAAGGACTCCAATAAACCCTCTGGGTGACCTGCAGGAATACGCGTATTATGTGTAGCAAAAGAACTCAATGTATATGGAGCTGCATAAGAATTTCCTGTACGGTACAATTGACGAGGCTGATCCAGCATTTTGATGATCAGGTTGTTCGGGTCTTCATTGGCCCATTCTAACCCTCCTTTTTCACCATAAATGCGGATACGGACTGCATTCTCCTCTCCCGCTGAGATCTGTGATGCCATTAATACACCTTTTGCACCATTTTCGAAACGTAACAATACCGAACCATCATCATCCAATAGACGGCCTTCAACAAATGTTGTCAAATCAGCACATAATTCTTCGATTTTTAATCCTGAAACATATTCTGCAAGATGAGCAGCATGGGTACCGATATCTCCCATTACCAAAGATTTGCCTGAGCGTTTTGGATCTGCACGCCAAGCAGCGCCCGCGTTGCCCTCACGTTCGGTTAAACGGCTTAACCATCCTTGTGGATATTCAACAACAATTTTTCTTATTTTACCAAAGTGGCCTTCTCTCACCATCGCTTTGGCTTGTTTTACCATCGGATACCCCGAATAGGTATGTGTCAAACATAGTGTACGGCCTGTGCGCTCTACAGTCTCCTGCAATTCTTTTGCCTCTTCAACAGATACTGTCATAGGTTTTTCAACGACAACATCAAAACCTTTTTCCAAGGCTAATTTAGCTGGGGCAAAATGTAGAAAGTTAGGAGTAACAATCGTTACAAAATCCATGCGTTCACCCTCAGGAAGCAAAGATTCTTTTTCTATCATCTCTTCGTAGGTTAGATAGACACGCTCGGGAGCTACAAATAAGTCTTCTCCAGATTGTTTTGAAATCTGTGGATCGATGCTAAATGCACCACAAACCAACTCAATCTTGCCATCCATAAAAGCGGCGATGCGGTGTACAGCTCCAATAAAGGCGTCATTTCCGCCTCCGACCATACCCATGCGAAGTTTTCTCTTCATAACGTTATTATTTTTGATTATTTATTTTTTTCAAACTATTACAGTGTACAATATACACAATTTAGCTTATTTTATATATAAAATCATCTTGATGCTTCCCATGTTTTCCTTTTGAAAACCAATTGGGATCCGCTCCATTAATGCTTGTAGTTCTTCGTCGGAGCGATAGGTATATCGATGTATTCCCGCTACCCAGAAGTTAATAGATGCCGTAATTTCTTTTGTTGTAAAGCCGATCTTTTCCAATGAGGAATGTTGACTCCAATCCCGGTCGGTATATGTCATGATATCTCCAGGGTGGAAATCTTTGGAGAAGGCTTTGATTAATTTGCTTAGCCCGCCGATCACATTATAACCAGATTTATTGCAAAAACGCAATAATTCGAAGGAACGATACTCTTCGCTTTTATCATTCATACGGCGCCCACCAGAAAATACAGCAATAGAAACGAGTTCACCTTGATCATATAGTCCATACCGATATTTTCCGGGGAGAGCTGACTGCAGATGATGTTCCACGAGGAACTGTTGAGTTACTTTTTTATCAATGCGGGCAACGACAGTTTTCCGTGCATAGATACGTCTATTATTCTTTGATTTAGCAACGATACGCTGGACGATGAGGTCGAATTTTTGCGCTAGTTGGTCTTCATCTATATGAATGCCATATTCAGGGGTATGATAGCGTAAAACTCGCTCATTAGGGTAAATAAATATATTTTTTGTTATTTCAGTAGCGAGAATTTGTATAAATCCATCAAGTTCGATCAGGGTTAGTTGTACGTCGAGCTGTCGTTCGAGGTCAATTTTAAGCCGAATAGCCAAGTCTTTAAAGGATGGAGTCATAAGACAAAAGTAGCTTTTATAGAAGTTTTGACGAAATATTCGCTTTTAATAATTATCCGTACCTTTGTGCAAAATATAATAGTACTATGAAACTTCCGATAGTGGCGTATGGCGACCCTGTATTGAGAAAGGTCGCTGAAGAAATAGATGAAGACTATCCCGATTTAAAAAAATTGATTGATGATATGTATGATACCATGTATGCCGCACATGGTGTTGGGATTGCAGCACCACAGATAGGTCTGCCAATACGAATGTTTGTTATTGATGCGACACCATTTGCAGAGGATGACGAAGAGAATAAAGAAATGCTTAAGACTTTCAAAAGAGTTTTCATCAATCCGATTATGGTCGAAGAATCCGGTGAAAAATGGGCTTTTGGTGAGGGGTGCCTAAGTATTCCAGATATTAACGAAGACGTGCTTCGTCACAAAAATATTCGCATTAATTATTTGGATGAGAATTTTGAAGAACATGAAGTGGATCTAACTGGACTGGCTGCACGTGTCGTTCAACACGAATACGATCATCTTGAAGGTAAATTGTTTACGGACAAACTAAGTACACTTAAGAAAACAATGTTGAAGAGCAAATTGGATGCAATTGCCAAGGGCAATATCCGAGTGAGTTATAAAATGAAATTTCCACAACAAAAGAAAAAGCGTTAGTCCATACTAACGCTTTTTCTTTTGTTTTTAACAGCAATAATCTCCAAATCCCACCTATCAATCCAATCGGGGAAGATATAATCTGTATTTGACCGCAGTCATTCGAACAAGGAAAACAACACCGGCAGCAATAAAAGCGGCCCAGGATAAATCAAGATTGAGATGAACGAGTAGAATATAGATCAGTCCACCGGCCAGACAGGCTGTTGCATAAACTTCCTTTTTAAAGATCAGTGGTGTCTCATTGAGCAGAATATCACGTGTCATGCCTCCACAAACGGCTGTAAACATTCCAAAAATAATTGCCGCATAGACATTACTTTCATAGTTTAATGACTTTTGTACCCCTAAAATGGTAAAGAAGCTAATTCCTATGGCATCAAAAAGTGTTAGGGTACGATAGTAACCATAGAGCTGCCGATTGAATATGATAGCGATCAAGATGCCCAAGAATATGGCTATAAGGTAATTGCTGTCGTTGACCCAAACGGGACGCAGATTTAAAAATACATCACGCATGGATCCGCCGCCAATAGCTGTTACAAAGCCCAAAAAAGCTGCTCCAAAGATGTCGATATCCTTACGTTTTGCGGATAAAGTCCCCGATATTGCAAAAAATAAGGTGCCAAGCAAATCGCTTAAATAAAAATAGTTGGCATCAGTTATCATCGTAATCCTGTTTTTAAAATATTTTTCCTATTTATTTACTCTACCGCAGAGAGATTTCGACAAATTTAGGAGAAATCTCTGTAGTTTAGGTTTACTGTAAGACGAATAGCTTTCAAACCTACTATTCCCTGCACATCTTCCAGTTTGAGGTGTTCTACAGTGCTTTCAATTATTCCCATATCATAAATAGCTTGTATGCTTAGATTCAGGTCTTCTAAAATCTCATCCGATAAATAGACAATTGCTATTTTGTTGGTCTGAGTAAGCCTCTCCTTTGTACGTTTTATCCGGATCTTATCTATTCTTTTTTTGATGATTTCGTAACGGATATTTAATGACCCCTCTACATCAAATCGACGTTCGTCTTCCCGAAAACTAATGTCAATGCTGTGCGGATTGATGAAGATAAGTTGTGTGGTCTCTAGTGCAAGTGGTAGATCGCGCTTCGCATGATGTGCTTTTAGAGCGATTCTAGCCATGGATATAATTTGTTGCCGCCTAAAAACATTGATAAACTCGTAGCTAAAAGTTTGCTGTGGCGTAATGGATTCCCCAACATAAATATCATACTCAATACCATCCGTCCTGAATTTTTGGAAGTAAGATGGATAATTGCCCTGAATGAAGCTGTTGAAATGATTAAGTTCTTTACTGATGATATGGTTTACTTGACGCAAAGAGGTTTCAAATTCATTCCTATAAAACTCGCCTGTATCACGATTGGTAAAAAAGTGCCTGGCGTAATGCTCAATAATGGCATGTTTTGTTGGGAATTGTCTTCTCGCCGCATCGAGAAATGGTTGCACATCCTTTCGGAAGAATTCAATGATCTTTACCATAGACTCATCAAAGGAAATATGGTCGAGCGATTCGGCAATCTGATCTACACGCTTAGAAAAGGCAATAATTAC
Source organism: Sphingobacterium sp. GVS05A (assembly GCF_019969845.1). Taxonomy (GTDB): domain Bacteria; phylum Bacteroidota; class Bacteroidia; order Sphingobacteriales; family Sphingobacteriaceae; genus Sphingobacterium. The sequence goes on along the minus strand of NZ_JAHXYR010000008.1, from coordinate 10,294 downwards.
TTGATGTGTACCATCCAAAGACAATTCGTCAATGAGGAGAGCCAGTTGTTTTACTTTGAAACTAAAATCCTTTAAAATAGACGCATTACGGATGATCGTAGAATCTTTGACATCAATGGCGCCATAGAGTGGATATACCTCCTCAAAAATAACTGGTTTGATTTGTGCATTCTGTTCATCATTTTCGAGTTCCTGAATATATTGAGCTGCAATATGGTTAAACTTCCACTGTACAGCTGGTTGTATTGTTGTAAATCGGTTAATGATAATCTCGTCAATACGTTTTTTAAATTCTGTCGTGATATCATGTGATAACTGGGATAGCAGCGGTACAAGCTCACGAAGAGAGTGTATTGTCTCATTATCCAATTGGTCCAGTTGATGACTGTAGATTTCCAGAATACCAGACAAAGCATGATTATGTATCAACGGAATGCATAGATAGGTCTTGACTCCGGAAGTCTTAATGCGTTCTTCGAAAACGGATGTTGTATTTTTAATGCCATCCATCGTATTGTGGAAGATCAGATGCGGATGTTTTAGATAATTGGCGACTTCTGGATTGATGTTAGTATAATTGGTGCTTGCGTAGGTTTCCGAAATTAAAATACTTTTGTTGGTAATAGAATAATCAAAAAATGGTAGTCCATTTAGCTGAAACAATGGAAACAGGCTGAAAACTGTATCCGATCCCTTCAAGATCGGAGCAATAATTTTCTCGAGATCGGATAGGAAGAGATGGTAGTTATATGTTGCGAGATCTAATAAAATGGATTGTATCCGCTTGAGGGTATGCTCTAAACTGCTTTTCTTGACGGTGAGGATAGTAAAGCCCGATAGTTCAAAATCTTCGATCTTAATTGTATTGACAACAATATTCCAATCGAATAAAGAGGTATCATTGGCATTTTTCGTCAGATGCCCTACATCAAATTGTGGGAGTTCCTTTTTTGGTTTAATATCAACAAATTTGAAATCTATATTTAAATCGTAATAATCAATGATTTCGCCCTGCTCATTTAAATGATAGTAGACGATTGTATTATTTTCTTTGGCAGGAAGTCCATATAACCGTTCGAAAATAAGGGCATATATCAGTTTTTCCTGATTGTTCAGGATACCTCCATCTTGCATCTCGTCCTGAAGATCTTGTTCCTCTAGCTCATTTTTCCAGAGTTCGAAAAATGCTTCTGTGCCATAAAATGTTTCTTCAGCAAGTGGCGTTGCAAGCGCCCAATATCTTTTGGGGTCAGTATCAATTAGCGATACTGAAAGACTGTAAATGAGCTGTAAAATATCTTTATATGCGCTTAAGTTTTGGTTACATAGCCTACCGTTGACCTGTTCAATCTTTCTGATGCGTTCCAGAGCAAATAATGGAATCATACCATCTGGAGATACATCGCCTTTGGTAAATGACTCTAGATAACGAAAAAAAGGTTCGAAATGGAGCTTCTTCTCGATATTATATAGCCTGCTTTCGCTTTTGGCTAGTCGTATATTCTTTATTTCCATTTATTGAACACTTTTAGAAACGGAAGCCGGTACTAAAATAGGGATACCAACCTTCATTAGATTTGGCCATCACAAAGTGAAGAGGTAATGCATTGGCGATGATATAATAAAGTCCTCCGCCGAATCCTTGGTGGACTGTCTTACTGTTGTGATCTTTTGCCCACACTTTTCCGATATCATACATCCCCATGATCCCTAGTTCTCCGGGTAGAACGTAGCTTTTTATCTCATGAATCTTGACGCGGGCTTCGAGGTTGTTGTATACCATTTGCTCGCCAGCAAATCTATATTGACGAAAACCACGAAGATTCTCATGACCTCCTAGAAATAGATATTGATAGAATGTAGGATTGCCAACCACCGTTCCCCCGCCTACTCTATTTGCGAATACGATGCCTTCATTTAGGGCACTAAAATAGCCTGTCATTTCTGCGCTTAGCTGGCCTGAATTTCTGGAATATTTATTTAAGCCCAAAAAAGAATGTAGGGCTGCCTTGATAAATAATCCTTTACTTGGATTGATCTTGCGGTTACGTGTATCTTGCGTCAGAAAAGCATTTAGTCCAACGAAAGCTTTGTCATTGGTAATGGAAACACTATCATAAGAATGGAGCGCTTGCGGATTTAAGATAAAACGATTCTGATTTTCAATTGGATCCAGGTGATAGAACTGGATATGGGGACCAATAGCATAATTCAGCGTAGACGAAGGGTGCCACCGCAGTAGTGGGTTGACATTGAAAATATTGAACCTGCTACGGTAGTATTTCGCGCCATACTGATCTTTTAAAAATAGGGAATTGTTACCAACACCAAAAAAGTTCTGCGTATTGTCGGGGGCTTTTGCTAATGCATCGAGGACAAAGTCGGCATTACCTATTACATCTTCCCATTCGCCACGATAATGAATTTTATAGGCCCCTGTTCGGAATGCCGCTGCCACAGTAATCTGTTGTTTATAGGTAAAAGGAGTTTTTCTAAAACCCCGTTGATGCGTATATGCGGCACCAAGCCCGAGAGAAAAACCATCATCAGCATTATAACCCGCTGTTACCAAGGGGAGCCAGGAATTGTATAGATTGACGGGAACGAACTGCGTATTTAAGCTGTCCTTACCTTGATGTAGTCTGATTCGACCTTTTTCTCCCAAAAAAGTGGAGTTGCCCGTATTCTCATAGAGCTTTATTTTTGAGTGACTGTTGTTGATTACATAGGTCTTTGGCAAACTATCGCCAATAATGCGCAGTTTTATGGGCGAATTTACATTATTTATGGACACCGAGTCCTGACCCTCAGAAAGGTATAATCGGATTTCTTTTGTTAAGTTCTTTTCATAAGTCTTGTCCATTAGGGTTTTAGTCACCTTTCCATCTTTGTTGATTTTGGACACAATGATTTTTAAGCCCTCATCTTGGGTACTTGCAATCTCCACCTTTTCGTTCTTATCACTGAAATGGATATCGACAATATTATTGATAAAACGATAATATTCTTCCATTGCAGCCGGCAAAGCATCGCGTCTGCTTTGAAGTGTGCGGAAAATCTGTTCTCCCCGAATAGCGATGGATGATTGTGGTAAGCTTTTGACAGATTGCCAGAGTACCGAATCTGTCAAACTGGAGACAAACTGATTTACTTCTTTTGTCCACTCCTTGTGGGAGAGTTGATTGCTTGGATGTGCATTTAAAAATCTGGATTTGAAAAGGGAGTATCTGATATTTGGAATGCCTGTTGTAAAACCCTGCATAACGGGGTTGACAAACCGTTGATAAATATCTTTCATCAAAAATCCCTGTGTAACACGCAAGGCCTGATCTCGATCCCGAGGAATTGGAATATAATCCTTGTCTTTATCATCAGTATCTTGATTTTCATTATACCAACGCCATTGATCTTCATGACGATCCCAGTCGCTTACAATTACATCTAGCATACGCGCCCTCAGGTATGCCTTGGGTTTGAAATCATCATCGTTGTCCTCTTGAAGCTTGCGCACGGCTTTTGGACTATTATCGGAGTCGCCCATTGGCTCTCGTTCTTCCAATAGGGCAATAGTGTTTTCGAATAAAGGAGCGTACTCGCCAAGGATTGTATCCGGCGCAACGACACCTATAACGGGATGTGCATGTGAAACCTTCACCGCATTAGCCAGCGCAGGAATCATCAATGCGGAATAAGGATGTTGTGCGCTCGTCGCATCGTCCAGCACGTCCTGTACAAAGGTGCCATGCAATTCCTCTGGAATCAAAGACTCTGTTCGTTTATTTACTGATCGCAGCGCCCATTCTCTACCTGTTGGGTCTGTTAACCTGAGTGAAATGGATTGCATGCCTCCTCCCTGTTTAACAGGGGTCAGGCCACCGTATAATCTAGAGAGCTGTAATATGGGTAAGGCGGTCTCGGCAGCCCATTCTCTACGATAATTTTCTCCAAGAAATGACTTCTTAAATCCACTCGCCTTCCCATACTTTGCATTTGCTACAACAATAGTACTGTCTTTAATCACGGCTTGAGTCAGCGATTTATCTTTGTGCGTGTCAATTGTTGAATTCGACTTATTCTTCTGCTGAGAATAAGCTTGTGTAGCGAGAAAAAGTAAAAAGAATGGTAAGACCCGTTGCATGCTTATTATTTTTCAAATTTATAAATGATTCCTTTGTCTTGATCGCCAGCTTCACTACTGATGTAAAGATTTGATTTTGAATCAAAGTTGATGCCTTCTGGTTGTGGAAATAGCTTTGGATCCAGCGTTGTTATAGATTTGACATGGAAATTTTCATCCGTTACGACAAGTGCCTTGTCAATGGAGGACAAAATATACCACTCATTGCTATCGTTTTTCTTTGCAAGGGCTGAAGGTTTGAATGTCTTTTTGATTTTGGGATCAAATTTTTTCAACTCATCAATCTGAATCGCAAATTCACCTTGTGGATTAAACTTGCCATCGGCGCCAATGGAGAAAATATATCCTGTAGTTTGCGCCTGTTTTTTGTCTGTACGACATTCTTTACAGAGCACATAGGCAAGGTTACTTGTTTTGTCTACAAAAAGCCCCTCATATTCACCTTTGGGTAAAATATCTTTTTGTTCGGTGACTGTCTGTATGTTATCTTTATCCGTGATGGGAAAGGAATAGATAGCCCCATTGCTCTTTAAAATAAAGAAATGTGTTTTACTAATGCCAATGTCTTCGTAATCACCATCCTTTCCAAATGGGTTGAATGTGAGCTTTTGAGTTGACAAATTGTATCTGAAAAGTAGCCCCTGTTCATCCTGAATGGCATAGATATCTTGGTCTTGTCCCTCAAGAAATGCAATACCTGATATTTCGAGCAGTTCATCGGGCAAATTTATTTTTTCGCCGGATGATAATCTATACGGAATTGTCTGTTGTTTATCTGTTGTAACGTCAGTTACACTAGTCGTACGTTCTTTATTCGCATTACTGGGGTTACAAGCTAGCAATACCATGGAAATCATTCCTAGAGCAAGAGCTGTTAATCGTGTAGCGTCTTTCATGAATTCAGTTATTTAAGTAGTCAACAATTTGCTGTTGTGATTTATTGCCAGTCGGATGTTCTATAGGTATGTTTTGCCCCATCTCATCAAGGACAGTTGCTTCAACGTCGTCAGCGAATTGAATTTCAAATAGCTGCTGAATCTTGTTGGACAATACTGGCTCCGTAATGGGGAAACAGGTCTCTATCCGATGGTAGATATTACGATTCATCCAGTCTGAGGAACCTAAATACACCTTTGTATGTTCTCCATATTGGAATATAAAGATTCTTCCGTGCTCTAAATATCGCCCTACGATCCGTTTTACTTCAATGTTTTCACTTAGTCCTTTTACCTGGGGTTTAAGCCTACAGATTCCTCTGACCAATAATTGCACTTTCACACCAGCCTGACCGGCTTCGTATAATTTATTGATTAACGATTCTTCTTCTAAATTGTTTAGCTTAATTTTTATTGAGGCGGCGATGCCCATCTTTACCTGAGTAATGGTTTCATCAATCAAAGTGACAAAAGTTTGCTTTAGATTGAATTGAGCAATCAAAAGCTCTTCAAATGGGATATCTGTCGGCTTATCCGGTTTCTTTCTCTTGGGTAAAAATTCAAATAACAGCCTTAGCTCTTCAGTCAATCGGTGATTGGATGTCATTAAGAAGTAATCGGTATATACTTTGGCGGTTTTCTCATTTAAGTTACCTGTTCCGAATAATGCGCTCTCTTTTCCATCTTTTCGTTTGACAAGCGCAATTTTAGCATGTACTTTAAGGTTTGGGATACTATAGCTGATCGTTACCCCCTGCTCTTTCATAATCTTTGACCAATGTATATTATTGGCTTCATCAAAGCGAGCCTTTAACTCAACAAACACATTCACTTTTTTGCCATTCTTCGCTGCGGTAGCCAGGGCTTGGGCAATATGCGAATCGCTGGCAATTCGATAGAGCGTGGTATGGATCTCCTCTACATCAGGGTTTATTGCTGCCTCATTAAAAAAACGAAGAATAGGATCAAATGATTCATAAGGAGTACATATTAACATATCATGCTGATCGAGCTGGTCAAAAATAGAATGTTCAAAGTCCTGATGTGAGGCTAGCTGTTGCTGTGGTGGAAAAGACAATTCTTCCTTTTTTATTGGGAAAGAGAAAAAATCCTTCAAATTATGATAATATCCACCGGCGACAATGCTACTTTTTCTTAAGTCAAAAAGAACTGCGAGTCTTTCGGTAAGTTGATTTGGAAAACCCGGTTGATGTAAGAAACGAGTGGCATAGCCAAGATCTCTCTTCTTGACCTCTGCCTCTATTTTCTGCGCTATATCACCATCAAATTCATCTTGTAAATTGAGTTCAGCATCCCGAGTGATTTTGAAGGAATAAAAATTTAGACTTTTACTTTGTAGTAAACCCGGTAAAAATAGCTTAATGATATCGTCAATGAAGACAACGTATGTCTTGGAATTGACCTGACAAGTGAAGAATCTATTAATGCGATCGGCAGGTATGTTTACAATGAATAAGTCTGTTGTAGTATTGTCTGTCATTGCAAAGTATAGATGGTTGTTGATCGGAAAAAAAGAAAATTCTTCGTCAACGGGGATTATTTGCAGGTAAGAAGCTATAGTATTAAAAAAGTACTTGGCGACAAGAGGTCTTACAGGTAATGGAATCTCCTGGTTATAGATCAGAATAATATTTTCATCAGTTAACTGATGAATGATATCGGTTAAAAGAAGTCCAAATTTTTCCTGCTGTTTATCGATATTTTTAGAGGCCTTTTTATACGTTCCAATGTCAAGATTCGTGACAACTTGGTCAATAGCCTTCTTTTTAATTTTTTTCCATGCCATCAATACAGGCATCCGTACGCGGTAGAACTCATCGAGGTTAGATGAGAAAATAGCAAGGAATTGTAATTTTTCCAATAACGGGACTTCCTTACGTCCAGCCTCGTTAAGTACTCTATCATTGAAGGAAAGCCAACTGATATCCCTATTGATGTACAGGTCTTCTTTTTTCATCCGAAACATAATTAAAAAATGATGAATTTATGCTGAGTATCTGTCTTACAATAGCGTTGCAATAACAAACGAAATAACAGAGATAACCAGGCCAAACATGAAGATGCCATAAGCATAACGCAGTAATTTGTATTTTCTACCCAATACAACTCCTTGGGAATAAACGTCTTTTGTTAGCATGCCGTATAGAAATTCGGAGTCGATCATTACTTTTTGCATTCCTTCATTATAGTCATCCAGTTTCATTTTATAGAAATTACCGAAAAATAATAGGTTGACGGTCTTATTTTCAATTTCCTGTTTTGAGAATTTTCCAGAAGGTATTTTGGGTATAGTTGAAAGTATAGCCATGACCATAGTGGCCACAACAATTACCGTGAGAATAATTGTTGGCAAGATCAAATGTTCGTTACTATCCAATTTCCTAAATAATACCGCAATAACGACAGATAGAATAATGGAGTTAACGGTCAATAAAATATTAGCTTTATTGTCAGCCATATCACTCAAACGTTGGTTGTTGGACGATGTTATCCGGAACATTGTTTCTATACCACGTTCAGGTTTGGCACTTTTATCTTTCTCTTTTTTTGTTTCTTTCTTGTCTTCTTTTTTCTTGTCCTTGGATTTTTCCTGTTTTCGCTCCAGTTCTTTTAAGTTCTCTTCTTTCTTTGCGTTGAGCTTTTGTTGGGCATAATCTGTATGGTAATGATGACTTGACAAAAGTTTTATAGTGCCAGCACGCCAAACATCCTTATCAATTTCTTTACCTAATACAGCCTCTGCTTCGGTCTTCATCAGTTTATTTCTGTTTTCAAAGTCCTCTCCTCCAAAATGAAACAAGTCAGCGTCACAAAGAATTTGTTCCAATAGATTGTTTGGATCTTGGGGCATTCTGGTGGCGAGGATACAACCTTTGATTTTTTCTTTTACCTCCTCCGGTACCCCTTTATCCCTTAGAAAGTCTAAAGCGATCTCTACACTTCTTTTTTCATGGCCAATAGCATTGTCAGATTTTACATAACCTAAATCATGAAAATAGGCTGCACTGATCACTATAAAATGATCTTCGTCATTTAACTTATAAAACGAGGAAATCTCATCTGCAGCTTGTACTACTGAATGTGTATGTATACTGTTGTGAAAACAATGACACGAGGAGATATTCTGTATAATATAAGCGTTAGAGAATTCTTCTACCTGTTTTAAGAGTTCGTTATAATCTATCATGACTAATATGATGTTTATTTAGAATAAAAGTATTCAATATCTTTAACATCTTATATACAAGTGATCCCTTTTCGTAATTTTTTAATCTAGATCAAACTTAATATTCCTGATAGAAAATAAAATCATTGTTTTTTACCCTTCGAATCATTGGTAGCCTAGTGTGGGGTGTGCTGTTCAGATTTCCTCGGGTTGCCCATGAGATCCATTCCGAGTCTTGGAAATGTGCTTGACAGCTGTTTTTCGTTTATCGCCAGTATCTCGTTGTCGCTTTGTTGCACTCCTTCCGATTTAGGGGGATAGTCTTTATACTATACGTTTTCAGTTTCCATGTGCATCTACCCCTGTTTTTTCCGAAGGTGGAGCTGTTCCCTTAACGACCTCCGTACCTTCTACGTTAAGTTTATCCGAAATCTTCGCATCCCATCTCTTTTTTTTCTGGGCATTTTGCTGTTTTCCTTCAGAGCACCTCATGTCTGAGACCCTTTGTTAAGCGCTATTTAGACTTTTGCTCCCTGATTGTTCCCGGACAGCTCGTTCTATAACTCTCTGCCCCCGAAGTCATCCCATCTGCAGAACAGGAGCAGGGAGGCTGCCTAGGAAGTGATCATTAAAGTTTCAACCTTTCGATACCGCAACCTAAGCGCTGCAGGTCCGAGTATAACCGGAATTTTTTGACCCGTGTTCGGATATCGACCGTCCCCGCTTTGCCCCATGTTCGGAATTTTCCTATAGATTCTCTACGGTTTCCCTATCCAAACGATGGTTAAATGGTATAGAAAAGCCGGAGGAGGTCGCAGGAAGGTGCGAACACCACCCTGAAGGGGGATGCTTTTGCCTTTAGGGATACCAATCCTGGTATTTTTTAATGATAAGCCCAGTATTAAAGTAGCAATAGTCTACGATTAGGTTAGGGTATAGTTAGGTATTAATTAGCTAAAACCTAAACAATACCTAACTAATACCTAAACTAAACCTAAGCTAAACCTAACTAAACAGTAGATTTGTCCTTACTTTGTTACCCCTTCTTTTTGGGTTGTCTTTCTGGATGGTCTGCGCTTTTTTTCGGTTGCGGTTTTTATACCTGTCCGTGATCCGGTCTGCCTGCTGCGGCTCATGGCTTTTTTTTCTGGTCGTCTATCTTTGCGGGAAGTTCGCTGCTGTGGGTATACCGGCTTTCTGTCCCTGTTGCGGCGTGGTGGTAGGGCGCCTTGGGGATGCAGCTGTTATGTTTAGCGTCCCTCTTTTCGTTCCGGGACACTTTTTCCCATGAGTCCACCGTTTCTATCCGCTTTTCGGCCCAGGGTATCCACTACCGTGCGGCATTCCCCGGTTCCTCCATCCACGTTCCCGCCCACGTTCCCGCGGCCTTTCTGTGGTCTTTCCCCTGCATTTTCCCGTATAACCGTCTATTTTTGCATCCCGGCGCCCCCCGGGATGCTGTTTTACAAAAAGAATCCGCCAAGTTCACAGCGAGTTACGGATATATTGAAATAAATAAGAACAAAAGGCTTGGAAGTTTGTTAGTAATCTCCCTATCTTTGCACCACTCCGCAAGGGAGGGGCGGTTACTTCGGAAGGGGCGACCATTGAAAAAAGCAGGGTTTAACGGAAGTTAGGCGCGGAAATCGGGAAAGAGAAAAAGAAAAAAAACTTCAAAAGTTTTTTGGAATTTCAAAAAAGATTTCTACCTTTGCAGTCCCAACGGAAACGGAGGGAAACAAAAAAAAGATAAAGAGGGCGCAATGCCATCGGAATATAGCGGATACGGAAGTTGAAGCGCAGAAGTTCTTTAAGAAAACACAATCATGTAAGCGTGACGAGTAGACAAAATGAAAGTCATGAACAAATTCAAGAATTAGTTCAATTCGATCCAAGATCAGAGATATAAAAAAGAATTCTGATTATGTAAATAGTTGGAATCAAAAACTTCATTTTACAATGGAGAGTTTGATCCTGGCTCAGGATGAACGCTAGCGGCAGGCCTAATACATGCAAGTCGGACGGGATCCATCG
>NZ_JAHXYR010000007.1 GCF_019969845.1 Sphingobacterium sp. GVS05A | reverse complement strand
TTCAATCATATGTACGTGACGAGCATCGATCCGCGATACTCTAGAAAGGAGGTATTCCAGCCGCACCTTCCGGTACGGCTACCTTGTTACGACTTAGCCCCAATTATCGGTTTTACCCTAACACGCTCCTTGCGGTCACATGCTTTAGGTACCCCCAACTTTCATGGCTTGACGGGCGGTGTGTACAAGGCCCGGGAACGTATTCACCGCGTCATTGCTGATACGCGATTACTAGCGAATCCAACTTCATGGGGTCGAGTTGCAGACCCCAATCCGAACTGTGAATGGCTTTTAGAGATTAGCATCATATTGCTATGTAGCTGCCCGCTGTACCATCCATTGTAGCACGTGTGTAGCCCCGGACGTAAGGGCCATGATGACTTGACGTCGTCCCCACCTTCCTCACTGTTTGCACAGGCAGTCTGTTTAGAGTCCCCACCATTACATGCTGGCAACTAAACATAGGGGTTGCGCTCGTTGCGGGACTTAACCCAACACCTCACGGCACGAGCTGACGACAGCCATGCAGCACCTAGTTTCGTGTCCCGAAGGACGAGACCGTCTCTGGTCTCTTCACTAACTTTCAAGCCCGGGTAAGGTTCCTCGCGTATCATCGAATTAAACCACATGCTCCTCCGCTTGTGCGGGCCCCCGTCAATTCCTTTGAGTTTCACCCTTGCGGGCGTACTCCCCAGGTGGATAACTTAACGCTTTCGCTAAGACGCTGGCTGTCTATCGCCAACATCGAGTTATCATCGTTTAGGGCGTGGACTACCAGGGTATCTAATCCTGTTCGATCCCCACGCTTTCGTGCATCAGCGTCAATACCAGCTTAGTGAGCTGCCTTCGCAATCGGAGTTCTAAGACATATCTATGCATTTCACCGCTACTTGTCTTATTCCGCCCACTTCAAATGGATTCAAGCCCATCAGTATCAAAGGCACTGCGATGGTTGAGCCACCGTATTTCACCCCTGACTTAATAGGCCGCCTACGCACCCTTTAAACCCAATAAATCCGGATAACGCTCGGATCCTCCGTATTACCGCGGCTGCTGGCACGGAGTTAGCCGATCCTTATTCTTCCAGTACATTCAGCTAGATACACGTATCTAGGTTTATTCCTGGACAAAAGCAGTTTACAACCCATAGGGCAGTCATCCTGCACGCGGCATGGCTGGTTCAGGCTTCCGCCCATTGACCAATATTCCTTACTGCTGCCTCCCGTAGGAGTCTGGTCCGTGTCTCAGTACCAGTGTGGGGGATTCTCCTCTCAGAGCCCCTAGACATCGTCGCCTTGGTAAGCCGTTACCCTACCAACTAGCTAATGTCACGCGAGCCCATCTCTATCCTATAAATATTTAATAATATCCCGATGCCGGTACATTATATTATGCGGTGTTAATCTCTCTTTCGAGAGGCTATCCCCCTGATAGAGGTAGGTTGCTCACGCGTTACGCACCCGTGCGCCACTCTCACCATTGATAGCAAGCTACCAATGGATCCCGTCCGACTTGCATGTATTAGGCCTGCCGCTAGCGTTCATCCTGAGCCAGGATCAAACTCTCCATTGTAAAATGAAGTTTTTGATTCCAACTATTTACATAATCAGAATTCTTTTTTATATCTCTGATCTTGGATCGAATTGAACTAATTCTTGAATTTGTTCATGACTTTCGTTTTATCTACTCGTCACGCTTACATGATTGTGTTTTCTTAAAGAACTTATCTCGCTTCAACTTCCGTATCCGCTATATTCTGATGAGCATTGCGCTCCTCTTTATCTTTTTTTGTTTCCCTCCGTTTCCGTTGGGACTGCAAAGGTAGAAATCTTTTTTGAAATTCCAAAAAACTTTTGAAGTTTTTTTTCTTTTTCTCTTTCCCGATTTCCGCGCCTAACTTCCGTTAAACCCTTCTTTTTTTCATGATCACCTCTTCCGAAGTAACCGTCCCTCCCTTGCGGAGTGGTGCAAAGATAGGGAGATTACTAACAAACTTCCAAGCCTTTTGTTTATTATTTTTTAATATTAAGGTTAACTAACTGTAACATTGAACGATTCATTTAAGACAGATATGCTGTAAACCGTCCAATCAGGTTAAATTAACCAATTAAACGGCCAAGCTGCTTGCTATAGATTTCAGTTCGCCCCCCTCCCTTAACAAACAATTTCACAGCTAAAAGGACAACTAAATACTATTGACTACGTTCTTTTATACCATATAAAGTCGCTATAGAAACAAAAAAGGTCCAGACATACGCCTGGACCTCTCTATATAAAATAATCTATGATAGATTAATCTTCTTCTTTCGAAGCCAACAATTGATCGTACTCTTCGCGAGAACCGACAATTAGGTTGCTGTACTGACGGATACCTGTACCTGAAGGAATCAAGTGACCAACGATTACGTTTTCTTTCAAACCTAACAAGTTGTCACGTTTACCTGCGATAGCAGCTTCATTCAATACTTTTGTTGTCTCTTGGAAAGAGGCAGCAGAGATAAACGATTTGGTACCTAATGATGCTCTAGTGATACCTTGCAACAATGGACTTGAAGTCGCTGGAATTGCTTCACGCACCTCTACAAGTTTTAAGTCACGACGTTTCAAGCTTGAGTTTTCCTCTCTCAACTTACGTAAAGAAACGATCTGTCCTGGACGTAAGCTATTGGAATCTCCGGCATCAACAACGACTTTCTTGTCGAACAAGGAATCATTCTCTTCCATGAAGTCCCATTTGTTTACTGCTTCTTTCTCTAAGAAACGTGTATCTCCTGGATCCTCAATGTTAACTTTTTGCATCATCTGGTGAACAATCGTTTCAAAGTGTTTATCGTTGATCTTCACACCTTGGAGACGGTATACCTCTTGGATACCATTCACGATGTAATGTTGTACCGCTGAAGGTCCTTTAATAGATAAGATATCCGCTGGAGAGATCGAACCATCCGATAATGGCATACCTGCTTTCACAAAGTCATTATCCTGAACAAGGATATGTTTAGAAAGTGGTACCAAGTATTTCTTGATTTGACCATCACGTGATTCAATCGACATCTCACGGTTACCACGTTTCACACCACCTAATGTTACCACACCGTCGATTTCTGTTACAACAGCTGGGTTAGAAGGGTTACGTGCTTCGAACAACTCGGTTACACGTGGAAGACCACCTGTGATATCTCGTGTTTTACCAGTAGAACGAGGAATCTTAACTAAGATACCACCTTCTTTAACAGTCACACCGTTAGCAACAGCAACGTGGGCACCTACTGGGATATTGTACGTACGGATAACCTCTCCGGATTTATCAAGAATCTTGATGGATGGGTTTTTCGTTTTATCACGAGTTTCAATAATTACTTTCTCTTTGTGACCAGTTTGTTCATCTGATTCCTCACGGAAGGTAACACCTTCGATGATTGCATCAAACTCAACTTTACCAGCAAATTCAGAGATAATTACTGCGTTATATGGATCCCACTCTACCAATTTATCACCTTTAGCTACTGTACCGCCATCCTCAACGAACAACTGTGAACCATAAGGGATATTTTGTTGGAATACAATCTTATTATGTGCATCAATGATCTTAACCTCACCAGAACGTCCTAAGACTACCTGATGTGTACCATTGTCATTTGTTTGCGAAACGGTACGCACATTTTCAAATTCGATTTTACCATCGTATTTAGAAATGATGCTTGAGTCAGCGGCGATATTTGATGCCGTACCACCCACGTGGAACGTACGAAGTGTCAACTGTGTACCTGGCTCACCGATTGATTGTGCTGCGATAACACCGACAGCTTCACCCAATTGAACACGTTTACCAGATGCCAAGTTACGACCATAACAACAAGCACACACACCACGTTTCGATTCACAAGTTAATACAGTACGAATTTCGATACCCTCAATACCTGCTTTTTCGATAACCTCAGCAATTTCCTCAGTGATATCTTCATTTGCAGAAACGATCAACTCCTCTGTCTCCGGATGGAATACATCATGTAATGGAGTACGACCTAAGATACGATCGAATAATGGTTCAACAACATCATCATTATCTTTCAATGCTGTTGTGTAAATACCACGTAAACCACCACAATCTTGTTCAACAACGATCATATCCTGAGCGACGTCATGTAAACGACGGGTCAAGTAACCCGCATCAGCCGTTTTCAAGGCTGTATCGGCAAGACCTTTACGCGCACCGTGGGTAGAGATAAAATACTCTAATACGGACAAACCTTCTTTAAAGTTCGACAAGATCGGGTTCTCAATAATCTCACCACCTGAAGTACCGGATTTTTGAGGTTTCGCCATCAAACCACGCATACCACACAACTGACGAATCTGCTCTTTCGAACCACGGGCTCCAGAATCCAACATCATATAAACTGAGTTGAAACCTTGGTTATCGTTGGAAAGAATATCCATTACGTGCGCAGTCAATCTGTTGTTGATACGTGTCCAGATATCGATGATTTGGTTATAACGTTCGTTGTTCGTAATGAAACCCATGTTATAGTTGCTCATTACTTCCTCAACTTCGTTTGTTGCTTGTTGGATCAACTCAGCTTTCGCAGCAGGAATGTTCAAATCTTCCAAGTTGAAAGAAAGACCACCTTTGAAGGCTGTTTGATATCCTAACTCTTTCATATCATCCAAGAATTGTGCTGCACGAGCCATACCCGTAGTCTTCACAATCTCACCGATGATATTACGCAAAGATTTTTTAGTCAGCAATTCATTGACAAATCCCATTTCCTCAGGAACAACTTGGTTGAAGATCACACGACCTACAGTTGTCTCTAATAAGGTATCAACGATGCTACCATCTTTTTGTCTAATTTTTGTTTTTACTTTAATCCAAGCGTGAAGGTCAATTTGCTTCTCATTTAAAGCAATGATAACCTCTTCAGCTGAATAGAAAGTCATATCTTGACCTCTTACGATATGGTCACCAGCAGTTTTACGGCCTTTAGTAATATAGTAAAGACCCAATACCATGTCTTGAGATGGCACGGTGATCGGTGAACCGTTCGCAGGGTTTAAGATATTATGTGCTGCCAACATCAAGATTTGGGCTTCCAAAACTGCAGCATTACCTAAAGGTAAGTGAACTGCCATCTGGTCACCGTCAAAATCGGCGTTGAACGCTGTACAAACCAATGGGTGTAACTGAATCGCTTTACCCTCAACCAAAGTAGGTTGGAAAGCTTGAATACCCAAACGGTGAAGCGTAGGCGCACGGTTAAGTAATACAGGGTGACCTTTCAATACGTTTTCAAGGATATCCCATACAACAGGATCTTTACGATCTACGATTTTCTTAGCGGATTTTACTGTTTTTACAATACCACGCTCGATCATTTTACGAATGATGAATGGTTTGTAAAGCTCAGCCGCCATATCTTTAGGAAGACCACACTCGTGTAATTTCAAGTGAGGGCCTACAACAATTACCGAACGAGCTGAATAATCCACACGTTTACCTAATAAGTTTTGACGGAAACGACCTTGTTTACCTTTTAAAATATCAGATAATGACTTCAATGCACGGTTACCTTCTGTCTTAACAGCATTCACTTTACGTGAGTTGTCAAACAAAGAGTCCACCGCCTCTTGAAGCATACGTTTTTCGTTACGTAAGATTACCTCTGGTGCTTTGATCTCGATCAAACGTTTTAGACGGTTGTTACGGATAATAACACGACGGTATAAATCGTTCAAATCCGAAGTCGCAAAACGACCACCATCCAAAGGCACCAATGGGCGTAATTCTGGTGGAATGATAGGAACAATCTTCACGATCATCCATTCAGGACGATTCTCGATGTTTTCACGTGAGCTACGGAAAGCTTCAACAACATGAAGACGTTTTAACGCTTCATTTTTACGTTGTTGAGAAGTCTCGTTAGCAGCTTGGTGACGTAAATCGTAAGACAATTGATCCAAATCAATACGTTTCAACAAATCTTCCAAAGCCTCAGCACCCATCTTAGCAACGAATTTCTGAGGATCGTTGTCGTCTAAATATTGATTTTCTTTTGGTAAGGTATCTAAAATATCTAAATATTCTTCTTCAGTCAAGAAGTCCATAAAGTTGATACCATCTTCTTCCTTGATACCAGCTTGGATAACGACATAACGTTCATAGTAAATGATCATATCCAGTTTCTTGGTAGGAAGTCCTAACAAATAACCGATTTTATTAGGAAGAGAACGGAAGTACCAGATGTGTGCTACAGGAACCACCAAGTTGATGTGTCCCATACGCTCACGACGTACTTTTTTCTCTGTTACCTCAACACCACAACGGTCACACACGATACCTTTATAACGGATACGTTTGTATTTACCACAGTGACATTCGTAATCCTTTACAGGACCAAAAATACGCTCACAGAATAAACCATCACGTTCTGGTTTGTAGGTACGATAGTTAATCGTTTCTGGTTTTGTAACTTCACCACTTGAACGCTCCAAAATAGTTTCTGGAGAAGCCAAGCTGATCGTAATCGAAGTGAAGTTGCTTTTAATTTTATTATCTTTTTTGTAAGACATACTTATTCAAAAGTTAAAGCTTTATAGAGAAGCTTTGAAGAACCGCGGTCCTTCAAAGCCCTAATTGCTTAATTAATCCAATGTGATATCTAGACCCAATCCGCGCAACTCGTGTACCAATACGTTGAACGATTCTGGCACCGATGGTGTCGGAAGGTTGTTGCCCTTAACGATTGCTTCGTAAGTTTTGGCACGACCCACTACGTCATCCGATTTCACGGTCAAGATCTCTTGAAGGATGTTAGATGCACCGAATGCTTCCAGTGCCCAAACCTCCATCTCACCAAAACGCTGACCACCGAATTGTGCTTTACCACCCAGAGGTTGTTGTGTGATCAATGAGTAAGGACCGATTGAACGTGCGTGCATTTTATCATCAACCATGTGACCTAATTTCAACATGTAGATTACACCTACTGTTGTTGGTTGATCGAAACGGTCACCTGTCAATCCATTGTACAAATATGTACGACCGGATTTTGGCAAACCAGCTTTCGCAACCCAGTCTTGTACTTGATCCATCTCAGCACCGTCAAAGATTGGTGTAGCAAATTTAATACCCAATTTTTGACCAGCCCAACCTAATACGGTTTCATAGATCTGACCCAAGTTCATCCGTGAAGGTACCCCTAATGGGTTCAACACGATATCAACCGGAGTACCATCTTCCAAGAATGGCATATCCTCATCACGTACAATACGTGCAACAATACCTTTATTACCGTGACGACCTGCCATCTTATCCCCTACTTTCAATTTACGTTTCTTAGCTACGTAAACTTTCGCCATCTGCACGATTCCAGATGGAAGCTCATCCCCAACAGATACTGCGAATTTATCACGTTTGAATGAACCTAATTCTTCATTAATTTTAATATTGTAATTATGAAGGGCCATTTTGATCAACTCGTTTTTATCTTCGTCAGTTGTCCATCCCATTGGGTTGATGTTGTTGTATTCTAATTCAGCTAAGATTTTTTGGGTAAACTTAGCACCTTTAGCAACTAACAACTCTTTATATACATTGTATACACCTTGGCTTGTTTTACCATTCACTACAATGAATAATTTCTCTACCAAACGGTCTTTCAATGATTTAACAGCTCTATCGTGAGCAACCTCTAATTTCTCTAAAGTTTTACGTTCAACTTCTTTAGACATTTTCTTCGCACGAGAGAATAACTTCGTATCGATAACAACACCTTTTAATGAAGGTGGAGTTTTCAATGAAGCATCTTTCACGTCACCAGCTTTGTCACCAAAGATTGCCCGTAATAATTTCTCCTCTGGAGAAGGGTCAGACTCACCTTTAGGCGTGATTTTACCAATCAAGATATCACCACCACCAACTTCAGCACCAATACGGATAATACCGTTTTCATCTAAGTCTTTTGTCGCTTCTTCAGATACGTTAGGAATATCAGCTGTTAACTCTTCTTCACCACGTTTTGTATCACGAACTTCAAGTTCGAATTCTTCAATGTGAAGAGAAGTAAACCAGTCTTCTTTTGCTACACGCTCAGAAATTACGATCGCATCCTCAAAGTTATATCCTTGCCAAGGCATGAACGCTACTTTTAAGTTACGACCTAATGCTAATTCACCATTTTCAGTAGCATAACCTTCACACAATACCTGTCCTGGTTCAACTCGTTGACCTTTCTTAATGATAGGCTTCAAGTTCATACAAGTATTCTGGTTAGTTTTCTTGAATTTGATCAATTTATATGTTCTGACATCATCATCAAATGATACTAAACGATCATCATCGTTTCTGTCGTAACGGATTTTAATTTCATCAGCATCTACATATTCAACCACACCATGACCTTCGGCATTGATCAATGTACGTGAATCTTTCGCTACACGACCTTCAAGACCAGTACCTACGATAGGAGCCTGCGGACGCAATACAGGCACAGCCTGACGTTGCATGTTGGATCCCATCAATGCACGGTTGGCATCATCGTGCTCCAAGAAAGGAATCAATGAAGCCGCAATAGATGTAATTTGGTTTGGAGCAACGTCCATATAGTCAAGCATTTCGGGCTCGATAATTGGAAAGTCACCTTCGTATCTGGCTTTTACTTTTGCATCTTCAAAATTACCTTTGTCATCATACAAAGCATTTGCTTGCGCAATTGTTTTACCATCTTCATCCTCAGCTGACAAGTATACCACAGGTTGGTCTACAACAACAACACCATCTTTTACCTTACGGTAAGGAGTTTCAATAAAACCTAAATGGTTGATTTTTGCATGTACAGCCAAAGAAGAAATCAAACCGATGTTTGGTCCCTCTGGTGTTTCGATTGTACAAAGACGACCGTAGTGTGTATAGTGAACGTCACGAACCTCGAAACCTGCGCGCTCACGAGAAAGACCACCTGGACCTAAGGCTGACAAACGACGTTTGTGCGTAATTTCAGCAAGAGGGTTAGTTTGGTCCATGAACTGAGATAACTGGTTGGTACCGAAGAACGAATTGATTACTGACGATAAAGTACGTGCATTAATCAAATCCGTTGGTGTAAACACCTCGTTATCTCTGATGTTCATACGCTCACGGATTGTACGCGCCATACGAGATAGACCTACACCAAATTGAGCATATAATTGCTCACCAACTGTACGTACACGACGATTTGACAAGTGGTCAATATCATCCACCTCAGCTTTGGAGTTGATCAAGTTGATCAAATACTTCACGATTGCAATGATATCTTCACGCGTCAAGACCTTGGTCTCATCCGGTGTACCCAATTTCAACTTACGGTTGATACGGTAACGACCTACATCACCTAAGTCATAACGTTTATCAGAGAAGAACAAACGATCGATGATACCACGAGCAGTTTCCTCATCTGGTGGTTCAGCGTTACGCAATTGACGATAGATATGCTCTACCGCCTCTTTTTCTGAATTGGAAGTATCTTTTTGTAAAGTATTATATATAATAGAATAATCTGCATTATTTGACTCATCGTCTTTCGCTAAGATAATAGACTTAACGCCAGCTTCGATAATCAAATCAATGTGATCTTCTTCTAGAACAGTTTCACGTTCAAGGATAATTTCGTTACGGTCGATAGATACTACTTCACCAGTATCCTCATCCACGAAATCTTCTACCCATTTTTTTAATACCCTAGCCGCAAGACGACGGCCAACATATTTCTTAAGACCAGATTTACTAACTTTTACTTCATCAGCTAGGTCAAACAATTCTAGGATATCTTTATCTGAATCGTAACCGATCGCACGCAATAAGGTAGTTACTGGGAATTTCTTTTTACGGTCGATATAAGCGTACATGACGTTGTTTACGTCTGTAGCGAATTCGATCCAAGACCCTTTGAAAGGAATTACCCTTGCAGAATAAAGTTTAGTACCATTTGTGTGTCTACTTTGACCAAAGAAAACGCCCGGTGAACGGTGTAATTGCGATACGATGACACGCTCTGCACCATTTACCACGAAAGTACCTTTAGGAGTCATATAAGGGATAGTCCCTAAATATACATCCTGAACAATAGTTTCGAAATCTTCGTGTTCTTCATCATTACAAGATAACTTTAACTTAGCCTTTAAAGGAACGCTATAAGTCAAGCCGCGTTCGATACACTCTTGGATATCATAACGTGGTGGATCAATGAAATAATCCAAAAACTCTAGCACAAAAATGTTTCTTGAATCAGAAATAGGGAAGTTTTCCGAGAATACCTTGAACAGCCCTTCCTGATGGCGGTTGTCAGAAGTAGTTTCTAATTGAAAAAACTCCTTGAAAGATTCCAATTGCACATCTAAGAAATCTGGATATTCCAATACTTTCTTACTTGTTGCAAAGTTTATTCTTTCTTGTTGAATATTATTGTTTGCCAAGGGAATATGAATTTTAGTTTTAAAAAAACTGCGCTTACATGCATGCTGTAAACCACATGTCCACTGTGCCCAGCATATACACAGCATAGTGGCGTATTGATATAAATAGGAATAGACTCTGACGAAAAATCGTCAGAGTCTAAACCTTTTCGGGCTAATTAGTTGAGATTATTTAATCTCAACAACAGCACCAGCTTCTTCTAATTGTTTTTTCAAAGCTTCTGCTTCGTCTTTAGATACACCAGCTTTCAATTCTTTAGGTGCTCCGTCAACTAAATCTTTAGCTTCTTTCAAGCCTAATCCAGCTAAATCTTTAACCAATTTAACTACAGCTAATTTTTGACCACCAGCTTCTTTCAAGATAACGTCAAATGAAGTTTTCTCTTCTGCAGCAGCAGCACCACCTTCAGCTGGAGCAGCAGCTACAGCAACAGCAGCAGCAGCAGGCTCGATGCCATACTCGTCTTTTAAGATATCAGCTAATTCTTTAACTTCTTTTACTGTTAAGTTAACTAACTGTTCAGCAAGTTGTTTTAAATCTGCCATTTTATTTTGAATTTTTGAATGTACTTTGTAAAAATTGTTAATTAAATTGTAACGAATAATTCTGTTCTAGAGGATTCGTTAACCTCTTTCTTCTAAAGCTTTTACTAAACCTGCAACAGTATTTCCTCCTGATTGAAGAGCCGAAATAACATTTTTCGCAGGTGACTGCAATGCCGCGATAACGTCAGCAATAAGTTCGTTTTTAGATTTAAGATTAACTAATGCAGTTAATTGATTATCTCCTACGAATGCTGTTGCCTCAATGAAAGCCGCCTTTAACAACGGTTTCTCACCTGTTTTGCGCAATTCTTTGATCAATTTTGCAGGTGCATTAGCGACTTCAGAAAACATCATTGTAGACGCACCTTTAAGCGTTCCAAAAATATCTTCTTCTTCAACACCAGCTTCGATCAATGCTTTCTTAATTAAAGTGTTTTTAACAGCTTTAATTTCGATACCTTGCTCAAAACATTTACGACGAATGTTATTCACTTTTTCAACTGACAACTCAGCAGTATCGGCAATATAGAAGTTACCGTAAGATTTAATCTGTTCGGCCAAAGCTTGAACAATTTCTTGTTTTTCTTCTTTTCTCATGATTAAATACCTGCTACTGATTTAGTCTCAATATGAATACCAGGACTCATAGTTGAGGAAATGTGAATACTTTTAAAGTAAGTTCCTTTAGCTGCAGATGGTTTCAAACGTGCTAGAGTTTGTAATACCTCTAATGCGTTATCATATATTTTATCTGCATCGAACGACGCTTTACCAATAGAAGTATGGATGATACCGGTTTTGTCAACTTTGAAATCGATCTTACCACCTTTTACATCTGTTACAGCTTTACCAACTTCTGTTGTAACTGTACCAGTTTTAGGGTTAGGCATCAAGTTTCTTGGACCTAAAATACGACCCAATTTACCAACTTTAGCCATAACACTAGGCATAGTAATAATGATATCAACGTCAGTCCAACCACCTTCAATTTTGCTGATGTAATCATCTAAACCTACGTAATCTGCACCTGCTGCTTTAGCTTCTTCTTCCTTATCAGGAGTACACAAAACTAAAACGCGAACAGTTTTACCAGTACCGTGAGGTAATGTTGCAATACCACGCACCATTTGATTTGCTTTACGAGGATCTACGCCCAAACGAACGTCGATATCCACAGAAGCATCAAATTTGGTCAATGAGATTTCTTTAACTAAAGCCGAAGCTTCTTTTAAAGAGTATGCTTTACCAGCTTCAATTTTGGATAGTGCCGCTTTTTGATTTTTTGTTAATCTAGCCACTTTTCTTAAATTGATTTCTTAA
This sequence comes from Sphingobacterium sp. GVS05A, assembly GCF_019969845.1. Lineage (GTDB taxonomy): Bacteria > Bacteroidota > Bacteroidia > Sphingobacteriales > Sphingobacteriaceae > Sphingobacterium. The sequence continues at coordinate 390,228 of NZ_JAHXYR010000007.1, read as the reverse complement.
TTAATTGTTCCAAGGAGCATTACCGGATACAGTAATACCCATACTACGTGCTGTACCAGCTACCATTCTCATAGCAGCCTCTACAGTAAATGCATTTAAATCAGGCATTTTATCTTTAGCGATTGTCTCAACTTGTTCCCAAGTGATAGCCGCAACCTTCTTACGGTTAGGCTCGCCAGATCCACTTTTTAATTTAGCAGCGTCTTTCAACTGAACTGCTACCGGTGGAGTCTTGATGATAAAATCAAATGACTTATCCGCGTAAACTGTAATGACAACAGGTAATACTTGACCTGGTTTGTCTTGCGTACGAGCGTTAAACTGCTTACAGAAATCCATGATATTCACACCTTTAGCACCTAATGCAGGTCCTACTGGAGGTGAAGGATTCGCAGCTCCGCCCTTAACTTGTAATTTTACTAACGCACTGACTTCTTTTGCCATTTTGTTTTGAATTTAATTTTGTTAAATGTCTGTTAGTAAGTTGGAAGCAAATAACGTAACATTCATCGATCAGGACGTAACACCCCAACCGAGGTGCAAAGTTAATAAGAAGATTTGAATCCTGCAAGTATCTAACTTTTAATTTTTCAGGAATTTATGTTTTTTTTCTAAAGCCAGCCAAAATTACAAAACCTCTCAAAGGCTTTTTATTTTATATGAACAACCTATTCGTCCGCGTCTCATCAAAAACAAAAATTACAATATGATATTAACACAAACCCTAAACTATAGAACATGCTTGACATGGTAAGATCGTATCTGACAAAAGAGGGAGAGCCTAAGGATATCTCAAGAGGCAGTTGCCTATGTGTTGGATATGTCACAGGCAGCTTATTCAAAAATAGAACGGAATGAGACTAAAATAAAAGTAGATCAGTTATACAAAATAGCAGATTACTTTTGGAATTAGTGTTTACGAATTATTACCACCTTCATTAGCCAGTGACATTACCGGAGAAAACCTATTAAGCTTATTATATCTTATATCAATCGCTGGCTTAAAAAAGACAGTAGGACTATTTAAAGTCAAATAAGATGCCTTTAAAAAGAATCGCTGCCCCACTTCTTGGCTAAAAGCAAAAAAAGCCTCCCAATTTTCATGGAAAGCTTTTCTCTATCGTTAATTACTAATCTTACTCTTTTTCTACTTGCATGTAGTTCAATTCAAGTGGCGTCTTACGACCGAAGACCTTCACCATGACGATCAGTTTCTTCTTGTCTTCATGAACCTCTTCAATTTCACCTGTAAAACCGTTAAAAGGACCATCGTTTACTTTTACAGTTTCACCAACGTAGTAAGGAACATTAATGGTTTCACCTTGTTCAGCCATTTCATCAACCTTACCTAAGATACGGTTAACTTCTGCTTGGCGTAAAGGGACAGCGTTACCAGCTTTATCTCCCAAGAAACCAATTACGCTATTGATATTCTTAATGATATGCTCCAACTCTCCATCCAATGCCGCTTCTAACAAAACGTATCCAGGGTAGTAGTTACGTTCTTTAGCGACCTTCTTACCATCGCGCATCAAGTAATATTTTTCCATTGGAATCAACACTTGAGGAATCAAGTGTTCAATACCTAAACGACTAACCTCGGCATCAATATATTGCTTTACTTTCTTCTCTTTCCCACTTACAGCACGAACTACGTACCATTTTAAACCTTGATCTGCCATAAATAAATACTATTGAAAATTAAGAAGCAATACCGTACAAGAACTCTAACCCTACACTTGAAGCCTTATCCATTACAAAGACTACCAATGCAATAAGAAGAGATGCAACAAGCACAATAACAGCTGAACTTTGCAACTGAGACCATGTAGGCCAAGTCACTTTCTCAGTGATCTCTACATAAGAGTCTTTAAAAAAATCAAGTACTTTTGCCATTTTAGTTTATCTGTTTTTATAAGCACGGGCACCAGGACTCGAACCCAGACCAAAGGTTTTGGAGACCTTCGTTCTACCTTTAAACTATGCCCGTGTATTTCTTATTTTGTGATGCAAATATAGTGTTTTAAACCACTTTCTGCAAATCTTTTTTAACTTTTTTTTATTCTAATCCGATAAATCGTTTATCGAAAAAATAAGCTAATCAACCTCAGTCGATTAGCTTATTTTATATTTTTCTAGATCTTTACAGACTAGATGATTTCAGTTACCTGACCAGCACCTACTGTACGACCACCCTCACGGATAGCGAAACGTAGACCTTTTTCCATTGCAATAGCAGAAATTAATTTCACGCTGATTGTAACGTTATCACCTGGCATAACCATTTCAGTACCTTCTGGTAAAGAGATCTCTCCAGTTACGTCAGTTGTACGGAAATAGAATTGAGGACGGTATTTGTTGAAGAATGGAGTGTGACGACCACCTTCAGCTTTTGACAATACGTAAACCTCAGCTTTGAAATGATCGTGAGGAGTTACTGAACCTGGTTTACAAATAACCATACCACGTTTGATATCAGTTTTCTCAATACCACGTAACAATAAACCTACGTTATCACCAGCCTCGCCGTAATCTAAGATTTTACGGAACATCTCAACACCTGTTACTGTAGATTTCAAGTTCTCAGCACCCATACCTAAGATCTCAACTGGATCACCAGAGTTGATTACACCTCTTTCGATACGACCTGTAGCAACTGTACCACGACCTGTGATCGAGAATACGTCTTCTACTGGCATCAAGAAAGGTAACTCAGTTAAACGTGGAGGAATTGGAATGTAGTTATCAACAGCATCCATTAATTCCATGATTTTCTCAACCCACTCAGGCTCACCGTTCAATGCACCTAAAGCAGATCCTTTGATTACAGGGATATCATCACCTGGGAATTCGTAGAATGACAATAACTCACGAACTTCCATTTCTACTAAGTCTAACAACTCAGAGTCATCAACTAAGTCAGTTTTGTTCATGAATACTACTAACGCAGGAACACCTACCTGACGAGCCAACAAGATGTGCTCACGAGTTTGAGGCATAGGACCATCAGTCGCAGCAACTACGATGATAGCACCGTCCATTTGAGCAGCACCAGTTACCATGTTCTTAACGTAGTCAGCGTGACCTGGACAGTCAACGTGTGCATAGTGACGGTTAGCTGTAGAATATTCTACGTGTGCAGTATTGATTGTGATACCACGCTCTTTTTCTTCAGGAGCAGAGTCAATTGAATCAAATGAACGAGCTTCTGACAAACCTTTATCAGCCAACACTTTAGTGATAGCAGCTGTAGTTGTAGTTTTACCGTGGTCAACGTGACCGATAGTACCAATGTTTAAGTGTGGTTTACTACGGTCAAATTTCTCTTTTGCCATGTTTATGCGAATTAGTAATTATAAATTATTTCTATTTGTTATATACTCTTGCTTAACTTTTACACAAGTACGAGCCAAAGATGGGATTTGAACCCACGACCTCTTCCTTACCAAGGAAGTGCTCTACCCCTGAGCTACTTCGGCTTACTAAAAAACCTTATTTACGTATTAATGCCCCCACCTTTAGATACATTATTATCAAAGAAGATAGAGACTAAATTTAATACTTGAAAAATTTGAGCGGAAGACGAGGTTCGAACTCGCGACCTATAGCTTGGAAGGCTATCGCTCTACCAACTGAGCTACTTCCGCTTAATAATTAGAAACTAGAGTAAATCTAAACTCCAATTAAAAAAAAGTGTGGAGGGAGAAGGATTCGAACCTTCGAAGCCGAAGCAACGGATTTACAGTCCGTCCCATTTGACCGCTCTGGAACCCCTCCAGACCTGTAACTTTCGTTACATTTAGAGCCTCTTATCGGAATCGAACCAATGACCTACTGATTACAAGTCAGTTGCTCTACCAGCTGAGCTAAAGAGGCTTCTAATATTTTTTAAATAACTTACGTTCTATCAACGCTAATCAGATATATTTATCTTTTCAGCGAGTGCAAATATCGAATTTACTTTTGATTATTGCAAGTTTATTTTTTACTTTTTTTTCATTTAAAGAACTAAGCAAACTTCGTTGTTAAGAACCGTTGTTCCCTTGTTTGCTGATGCAAAGATAGACACAAAACTCACTTTACAAAAATATTTATCAAAAAAAAACAACACTTTTTGTCAATTATACTGATATGCAGCACAATAATTTTTAATTGTTTATTTACCTATTTTGGTTATTTGCCTAATGTACTATCTTTGGGCATGCAAATTTTACCGCAATCACTTTCAAAACTTACCCGGTATACAGCGCTCTGTGCCTTGTTTATAGCCGGAACAGGCGATTTGAAAGCTCAAAATATTATTCAAAAATTGAGTAAAAAATTCCTTTCTGCCGAAAAGGACTCGACCCGTTCAGGCAGTTTTATGGTTTTACCCGCTGTTGGCTATGCACAAGAAACAGGAGTAGAATATGGATTAGCCAGCTCGTATAATTTTTACCTGGACAGGTCAGACCCCTATATCCGCACCTCCACGATGACATTGATGGGAACCTTTACATCCAAACATCAGTCAAATTTTAAATTTCAAACTGATCTTTGGACTAAAAATAACGACTACCATTTTGTCAGTGAAATCCGTTACCGCAACTGGCCATTTAATTATTATGGCATTGGTATGGATACATGGAAGGCCGATGAAGAACGCGTCGACCAAAAGTTATTTCGCGTAAAATTGGAAGCGGAGAAAAAAATCGGCCACAATCTGTATTCCGGAATCAATATACAGTACGATAATTTTTCGATCCGTAGCGATAGTAGCGACCATATATTTAACCAATCTAATCTCATTGGAAAAGAGGGTGGGCAACAATTGCTACTCGGCGTATCTCAGTTATTTGACAACCGAGACAATGTTTCTTATAGTACACGTGGTTATTATGCCAAATTACGACTGGCCTATGCACCTAAATTATGGACCAGAGAAGACTTTAATGGAACAAATCTAGATTTAGACTTTCGCGGATTTATTCCATTACATCAAAAAGTCACATTGGCCCTTCAGGGGATCTTTCGTTCGACATTCGGAAAAACAATTCCTTTCTATAATTACCGTGAACTTGGTGGTGATATGATGATGCGCGGATATTACCTCGGCCGTTATCGTGACAAAAACTACCTCGCTTCGCAAGCCGAATTACGTTATCGTTTTCATCCTCGTTTTGGCATTGTCGGTTTTTCGGGAATTGGATCAACCTTTTCAAAAGAAAATAGCAGTAGGTATGTGCCAAGTTATGGCGGCGGATTGCGCTACTTCTTTAGTTTAGAGCATAATAGTAGTATTCGATTTGATTATTCTTATGGTGAACAAAGAGCTGGAGAGAAACGTCAGTCAGGATTCTATCTATCCTTAAGTGAGGCTTTTTAAATAAAGACTTCATGCGTTCACGGGCAGCGATAGCTATGAACGCATGAAGGTTCTTACTGCCCGCCTTGAATCCATGTCAAGTCCACCTTTTCGAGTGGATTCATCATACTGAAAGCCTGCTCACGCTCCAGTATTAACACGAAGTTGATGGCTTTCAATATCCTAATTAAACATTCATTAAAGACTTTATGAAGGACAGCGAAAATGCTAAAACCTGATCAGAAAATTTTCTTTACGTTGTCCGGCTCTAAAAAAGACCAAACCAATTCGATACAAATCTATGGTGACAACTGCGCGACCGTCATCCTTTAGCTTATTCCAATAGTCTTCACGTTCTGTTGACAAATGCGGTTCGTTCACTATCAGCATATCCCTTTCATTGATAGAAGTAAGCAAATTCAGGTCAAGATTCATCTGATCTACATAATAGATCTTCCGAAAAGAATAACTCCCGACCCTATCTTTAAATAGTGTCTCATAACTTGCCAGGGGCTTTTCCGTCAAAATCACAAACTGGTCATAAGCAAAAGCCTTTAGTAGACGATCGACTAGTATATATTTTTTTTCCTCCGCCTTTCCCCCGGCCCTGATGTCGTGGGGCAAGTTTAAGATCGTATCAGGATCATCTTTCTGATAAATTACTTCATCGACCAATTTATAAACAAAGGGAGAATGTGTCCCATGCCGGCTATGGGAGATGAAATAATGGCGCCAATACTTCAGGTGGTAATTCATTTTGCTGCAAACATCGAAAAATTTACCCTGATATACAATTAAATTCTCACTCTGTAGTAGTATTTCATCAACTACAATCCTATAAAATCATTTCACTCAGAATCCAGAATAGTTGACCTTAGTTTTACACACCACAATACCGCTTTTACTAATTATTTCACATGGAACATTCAAGCGCAAAGACATGAACAAGTCATTTTAACCCTATTCGGGATACAGAGAAAGGCTGTAAAAAATATAGTGTAACTGAGATGATACGCTAAAATTGGAGTATAAAAGCACTCCCCTCCCCCTCAATACTATTGAGAAAGATCGTACCCTTATGCAGCAACATAATTTGCTTGCTCAGGGTCAGACCAACCCCTGTTCCCGTTTTCTTTGTTGTAAAAAAAGGTGTAAATATCTGTTCCTGGAGATCAGCGGGAATCCCCGAACCATTATCTTCGATACGAATCTGCACACTTCCGTCAATTTCCAGTGCAGACAAGCTGATATAAGCTTCCTCCCTGGTCTTTACTGCATCAATGGCATTTAGCATCAGATTGATAATAACTTGCTCAATCAAGTTGACATCAGCATACAGTACCAACCGGGTATTCTTTAAGATGATATCAACATCAATATTTTTCTGAATTAACGTTGGCTCGAGCAACTGATAGATATGTTCAAATAATTGGGAAACCTGAATCGGAGCCACCCGTGGTTGATCCACTTTGTTGATCATGCGGTAGCTTTTTGCAAAATGTAAAAGCCCCTCGCTTCGACGTTTGATGGTAGATATACCAGTTTTTAAATCATCAATGTCCTCATGTCCCCTGAAATGATCCAAACGGCCGTTGAGTGTTTCAGCCAACGAACTGATCGGCGCGATAGAATTCATGATCTCATGTGTCAGTACACGCAATAATTTATGCCAGGCCTTTGTCTCCGTCTCGTCAATAGCCTCGTTGATATTTTGATAAACGACAATGCGAAATATAGCATCTTGTGTTTCAAAACTAGAACTCTGAATTAACAATTTTATTTTTCCTTTACTTGATTGAATAGACTCCATTTGTTGCCGCCCATTATCGAGTAACATGGTCTTTTCATAAAGGTCAGGATTTTTCTTTTTTAAGCCGGCAATATTCCCCAGGTGTGGTAGATGAAAAAGCTGTTTGAAGGCATCATTCACCCACATTACTTTTCCCGTATCCATTTCATAAAAGATAATAGCCGAGTTAAGCATATTGATAACACGATCAAGGTACTGATGCTGTATCTCCTGTTTAATGTTAATTTCCTTATACGTTTCGTTAATTTGATTAAAAGCGAGAAAAAGCTGTCCCTCAACCGATTTTGGGTTTTTCACCAAAAAACGTCGTGTGAAATCGCGATATTTAACTGCCTCAGCAAATTCCACAAGTTGTCTCTCCAAAAAATTATACTGGGCATATAGATTAAAGCCAAGATAGAGCATAATACAAAAGATCAAAGACGCTTGTACATACTCACGCTTCATTAAGAGGTAGGCACCCACAACCGCAGCTACCAACAGCAAAATAATCTTAATTACATTTAAAATCTTTCCATGTCTCATAGACTAGATATCGTATTTCTCCAAACGCCTATAGAGTGCCGCACGGGTAAGCCCCAGTTCCTTTGCTGCCTTACTTATATTTCCATTATAACGTTCGATGGCCGACTTAATGGCTTTTCGCTCCAACTCTTCCAGATTTTGACTGCTAGGAACGGATTCAACAACGACCTGTTCTGCTTGCTGCTCAATAGGAGAGAAAAACAGATCATTTCCAGCAATACTTACTTGATCGGCCATGATAACAGCCCGTTCGATACTGTATTGCAACTCACGCACATTTCCGGGAAAGTGGTAAGCAAAGAGCTTTTTTATGGCATCCGGTTCAAATCCTTCTATCCGTTTATTGTACTTCTTCGCATAGATATCCAGAAAATGTGCCGCCAATAGTCTAATATCTTCTCCCCTATCCCGTAAAGGAGGAACCTGAATTTCCACGGTATTGATCCGATAAATCAGATCCTTCCGAAAACGGCTTTCGTCAGCCAAGTGTTTAAGGGATACATTTGTTGCGGAGATTAGGCGTATATCCACAGGTATCGGTTGGTAAGAGCCCAGCGGTGTAACTTGTCGATTTTGCAGTACAGTCAATAGTTTGGCCTGTTGCTGTAAGGAGATATTTCCGATTTCGTCCAGAAACAACGTTCCTCCGTTTGCCGCTTCAAAACGTCCCTGACGGTCTTCCCGTGCATCTGTGAATGCCCCTTTTTTATAGCCGAAAAGTTCACTTTCAAACAAAGTCTCCGTCAATGCACCTACGTCTACTTTCACATAGACCTGATCCGATCGCAACGAGCGCCGTTGAATAGCCTGTGCAATCAAATCCTTACCGGTACCATTTTCACCCAAGATCAAGATATTGGCATCCGTTGGTGCTATTTTCTCAAGCTTATATTGCAGTTCGTCCATGACCACCGAGCTACCGATCAGATCCGGGCTATTACTGGAGCGTAACAGCGAACTCTTATTTTTCTTCTCTTTATTTTTTGATTCAGCAAGTGTACTTTCAATTGTTGCCAACAGATGCTCGTTTTCCCAAGGCTTGACCACGAAATCAGCGGCACCCTGTTTCAGCGATTTTACAGCCAGATCCACCGCACCATAGGCAGTGATCATAATCACATGAACCTGCGGAAATTTTTCCTTAATCCGCGACAACCAATATAACCCCTCATTTCCGGTATTAATTGTGCTTTTGAAATTCATATCCAGAAGCACAAGGTCATAAGGCATTTTCTCCAAATGCACAATCAGGTTCTCTGGATTAGATTCGACCTGAACATGGCTGACTTTAGGTTTTAGCAAGATCCTTGCTGCTGTAAGTAAATCTTGGTCATCGTCGACTACTAAAATAGATGCTTTTTTCATATTCCCTGGCTTCATTCAGACACTAAGATAACTATAAATTTAACGAGCCTGCGTAATAATCATTGATATATTTTTGTAGCAACCACTCATACTGCTTGACAACCAATTGGATCTGGCTATTATCATATTTTGTCTTTGCAGTTAAAAATATGACTGAATTACTATTTCCCAATTCAAAGACAACCTTAGCGATACGAAATGATTCAGCATAATTTGTATTTTGCTCCTGCAATTGCGTGATCGTATTGCTGGCATTTTGCAGGTTAAAAACCGCATTCGCAGTTTCGGCCCTTAAATTATTCAGCGCAATCTCGCGTTGAAGTTTACTCGATTCCAAATCCAATTTAGCCAGTTTAACATCATTCTTAACCTTAAATCTGTTAAAAACAGGGATTGAAAGATTTAATGATACAGCCTTTCCAAGATTATTTTTCATCTGATACCAATAACCTCCTGTCGTTACATTTTTGGAATAATTCGAGCTCAACCCACCGTTTAAAGATAAAGAAGGCCAATAAGATGATTGTGCTATTTTGATATTCTTTTCGGCAGCCTTAATCCTCCATTCCAGTGCAGGAATATCTGGTAGGCTCTCCGTTGCCAATTTATAAAGTGCTGTAGCCTCCAATTCTTGTGCATCAGCTTTTAATTCCAATGCTTGTAAATCGCCCAATTGTGCCTCGTCTACATTTAAAAACCCGGCCAACTTTACACGGTTCGTATAATGTCTCTGTTTATTGCTTTCGATCATATTGATATCGTTAGCAAGTTGTCCTTTCAGATCAAAATAATCACCGGGATTAATTGCTCCTTCCTTTTGCATAGATTCTGCACGACGTACCTGTTCACGTGTGACCTCTGTCTGCATCTCCGATTGCTTCAACACATCTTGTGCTGTTAACACTTGAATATAAGCCGTAATAACATCCAGTTTCAACGCGTTGACCTGCGAATCAAATTCAAGCTTTCCAGCCGTTTTCGCATCCGCCCGCATCCGAATATCATTCAATATGCGAAATCCATTAAAAACGGGTACACTAGCATCCAACCCAAAATTTCCAGATGAGTTATTTCTAGTAATATACTGATTTGTCGCATTATCAACCGAACGTCCTGAAGTAAGGCTATGGCCTAAACGTCCATTTAAATCAGGCAATCGATTCGATTTGGCTTGCGAAAGATTCACCTCCGCACGCCTAACAGCTAATTCATTTTGTAATAATGTAGGATTGGCTTTTATCGCCAATTGGATACATTCGGCCAAGCTGCGTTTTGATTCCTGCTTATCTCCGTTAACGGCGGTTTCTACTTTTACAACATCCTTCTCACCTGTTCCTTGTTCAGTCTGCTGTGCGTCAACTTTCATATAAGTCAGCAAAAAACACAATGTACTATATATATAGATTCTCTTCATATCCACTTTTTGTTTTCCAAGCAGACCATCCCCATGCCAAACAATAAAATTTCTGATTATCAACAATATACACAAAACCACGAACGATCAATGTCCAAGTTCGTACAATTAACTGTCCGATATTGAACACCCACACAATCCTATTAAAACACAATAAAAATAAACGGCAAAAAACATAGATTAGACCAAGGCTGTACGCCATCGTACATGAAGTGTCCGCTATCGAACACCGAACAGTGGTATACGTAAAATAAACAACTAAAAATCAATACGTTAAATTATTGGCACAGCTTTCATAGTTACATAGCAAATTGATATTAAATTATGGACAGACCTTTAGAAAAGAAGAAGTGGAATAGCAAACGTATCATGACCATTGCGGGGATTGCGGGCATAGTTGGTTTAATCGGGGCGAGCTTTTACTTTACCTCAGGAAAAAGCAAGTTAAACGTAGAAGCTGACCGTATCTCTATTGTCGAAATAAAAAATGGTAGCTTTCAGGAATTCATTCCAATCAATGGTACAGTGCTTCCGATCAGCAGCATCTATCTCGATGCATCTGTAGGTGGTCGTGTGGAGGAAAAATTTGTTGAAGATGGTACTGTCTTAAAAAAAGGTGATCCGATTATGCGTCTATCCAATACAGATCAGGAGCTCACATTAGTTCAACAGGAAACTCAGGTACTGAACCTTTTGACACAGTCGCAAATCGCACAGACCAATGCACAACAAGCATCTATTAACAACCGTAACCAGATGGCAGATGTCGAACAGGCTTTTAGAGAGGCGGAGCGGATCTATCGTTTAAATCAGAAATTGCTTAACGAAAAGGCCATTGGATCACAGGAATTTGAAAAATCAAAAAATGAATATAATTACCAAAAGGAACGGGTCAATCTAACGAAACAGATCCTAAAACAAGACGAAATATCCAACGCTCAGAAAACCAATCAGGACAAACAGACTTACCAACGTACACAAAGTGCATTGGAATTAATGAAACGGAAAATCGGTGACCTCATTGTGCGGTCACCTGTAGATGGTCAGTTAACCGCTTTTGATGCCGAAATTGGACAGAACAAAAATGCGGGCGAACGCTTGGGACAGATCGATGTATTGACTGGATTTAAAATACGTGCTGATATTGACGAGCATTATATCAACCGTATTTTCCCAGATCTTCAGGGCGAATTTTCCATTGGTGACAAAACCTACAAGCTTCGCATTAAAAAGGTATACACACAGGTAACCAATGGCCGCTTTCAAGTCGATATGGAATTTATCAATGAAGTACCCAAAGGAATCCGCCGTGGACAGACTTTGCAGATACGTCTCGCCCTAAGTGATGAAACAAAAGCATTGTTATTAGCTAAAGGCGGTTTCTATCAACAGACCGGTGGCAACTGGATCTTCAAACTCGATAAAAACGGAAATACAGCCTATCGTGTTGACATCCAACTGGGCAGACAGAATCCAGAATACTATGAAGTAATCAAAGGGTTACAACCAGGAGACAAGGTAGTCGTATCAAGCTACGAAACATATGATAAAGTACAGGAATTAAGTATTAAAAGGTAAGTTTAAATTGACAAAATAAAGCCAGCGGGGTACCTCTGGCTTATTTAAGCAAAATCCGAATAAGCAAAACCAATTACACAATACCACGATGATAAAGAACTTTATAAAAACAGCCTTTCGAAACCTTTGGAAAACCAAAGGTTATAGCTTTCTCAATATTTTTGGGTTAGCGATTGGCATTGCAGCGGCATCGTTGATCTTTTTATGGGTAGAAAATCAGTTAAGTTATAACGATAACTTCCCCAACAAAAAGGATATCTACATCGTCAAGTCAAAACAGACCTATGATGGCGCAACCTTTGTGTTCGAATCAACCCCCGGTCCCCTGGCACAAAATATAGCGAAAGAGATTCCGGGCATTAAACATGCAGTACGTATGACATGGAATAGCCCAATGTTATTCTCTGTTGGTGATAACAATTTATTTCAAAATGGGCTATATGCTGATGCGACCGTTGCGGATGTGCTTTCCCTTGAATTTATGGAGGGAGATCCTAAGACTGCGTTTGACAAAGTAGATAACATCATTTTATCAGAATCTGGTGCGAAAAAATTATTTGGTAACCAACCAGCTCTAGGCAAAACAGTGAAAACCAATAACAAGGACCTTTACATCGTTTCAGCCATTACAAAAGACCTCCCTAAAAATAGTAGTTATGAATTTCAATGGTTAATTCCCTTCAAAAAATTTGAGGCTACCCAAGACTGGCTGACCAGATGGGACAATAATGGTATCCAGACTTTGATTCAGGTTGAAGGCAATTCAAATGTTGATCAAATCAACAAACAGCTAATGAACTACGTCAAAAACAGAACCAATGGTGAGGTTACTTTTTCACAAAACTTCCTCTATCCAATGGAAAGATGGATTACGCATAACCGTTTTGATAACAGTGGAAATGAGAAAGAAGGAAGCTTAAAAAATATTCGTCTGTTCACCATTATTGCTTGGATCGTTTTGCTGATTGCCTGTATCAATTTTATGAATCTCGCTACCGCCAGATCCGAAAAAAGATCAAAAGAAGTCGGTATGCGCAAAGTTGTTGGTGCAAGTCGTCAATCGTTGATCGGACAATTTCTTGCAGAATCATTGGTCCTAGCCTCTATTTCCTCATTAGTTGCTATTTTATTGGTCTATATTTGTATTCGTCCATTTAATACCATGATTGGCCAAGACCTTCAGGTCGATTTATTAAAACCGATGCATCTTGCTTTTGTTATCACAATTACTTTAATATGCGGACTATTTGCAGGAAGCTATCCCGCATTCTTTCTTTCTGCTTTTAAACCACTATCGACGATCAAAGGAGCAAAGCAGAAAGCTGGCACCGGAAGTCTTATCCGCAAGGGATTGGTTGTGCTACAGTATACCACATCAGTTGTACTGATCATTTGTACGATTATCATTTATCAGCAAATACAACATAACAAAAATAAAGACCTGGGTTTTGACAAGAGCCAAGTATTGACCACTGCATTACAAGGGGACATGGCCAAACATCTTCCCCTGATCAAAAACCAGCTCATCGCAACCGGGCTGGTGGAGCAGGTTGGCGTCAGTGATGTGAGTATTCTCAACATTTACAATAATACCTCTGGTTTCAATTGGGAAGGAAAAGATCCCAACACGAGTATTCTGATCGGAATGTTGCGTGCAGATGAAGGCTTAGTACCAGCATTAGATCTTAAAATGTTTGATGGAAGAAACTTCCACTCCAACTTACTAGGTGATAGCACTTCGGTTCTTATTAATGAAACCCTTGCTAAATTAATCCGCAAAGATGGTCATGTAGTGGGTAGTATCCTTAATTACGGCGAAGAAAATTACACGATTGCCGGAGTCGTCAAAAACTTTGTTTATAACAACGTATATGCCGATCCAGATCCGATGTTATTTATTCCCCTGGTCAGAGAGAACGGCCTATTGAATATCCGGACAAAAGCAGGGATTGACCTCCCACAAGCTATTCAGCAAATTGAAAAGATTATTGTAAAAAATAATCCCGGATTTCCATTCGATTACAAATTTTTGGATGAAACCTTCAATAGCAAATTTCAGGCTGAACTTTTTATACAACAGCTATCCAGCGTATTTGCGATTATATCCATTATTATTTCATGCTTAGGCCTATTTGGTTTAGCCGCCTTTGCGACAGAACAACGTGCCAAAGAGATCAGTATACGTAAAGTCCTCGGTGCCTCCGTTTCTGGTCTTATTCAGATGCTCAATCGCGAATTTATTATCCTTATTGGTATCTCCTGTATCATTGCATTCCCGATTGCCTGGATTTTCATGAACAAATGGCTCGCAGATTATGCACATCATATTGCTATTTCTTGGACAGTCTTTGTATTGAGTGGTCTATCTGCAATAATAATAGCCTTATTAACGATTAGCTCACAAGCTTTTAAAGCAGCGATAGCCAATCCGACCAAGACACTCAGAGACGAATAAACAGAAAAATAAACAATTTACAAGAATATAATTAAACAGAATAATAACCGCCTATAGCGATTGCCGAGGGCCCAAAACATAAAACCATGAGCGCAAAAAATATGATTAAAATAACCAATCTTCAAAAGTATTACCGCACGGAAGAAGTAGAGACTGTCGCACTGAACAATTTGAATATTCACGTAAAAGAAGGTGAATTTGTTGCCGTGATGGGTCCTTCTGGTTGTGGCAAATCAACTTTACTGAATATAATCGGACTATTGGATGATCTGGATGAAGGGAGCTATTTATTCAACGAGATCGAAGTGGCCAAATTTAAGGAACGCGGCCGTTCAGATCTGCGTAAGCACAATATCGGTTTCGTATTCCAGAGTTTTAATCTGATTGATGAACTGACGGTATTTGAAAACGTGGAACTTCCTCTTGTCTATACCAATGTTCCTGCAGCCGAACGTAAGAAACGTGTCGAAGAAGTACTGGAGAAGGTACAGATCATGCACCGCCGCAATCACTTTCCGCAACAGCTTTCCGGAGGACAGCAACAACGTGTAGCCGTTGCCCGTGCAGTCGTCAATAATCCCAAATTAATTCTTGCCGATGAGCCTACCGGTAATCTGGACTCAAACAATGGTAACGAAGTGATGCAGCTCTTAACCGAACTGAACGAAGCTGGCACAACCATCGTCATGGTAACCCACAGTGAACATGACGCCAAATTTTCGGATCGTGTCATCCGTATGCTGGATGGTCAGGTCATTATGGAAACGACATCATTAGGATCCTAGCAAAGCTAGCAGACCTTATTAAGAACAAGAAATATTCTTAAAAATCTAAAGCGCTTACCTATAAAGGACCAAGAGCTGTTAAACGAGCTTAAAGTATAAAACGATGAAAGGTTTAAAATTAATTTTGAGACAATGGGGACGTAACCGTCTGTTTACCTTCCTTAATATCATAGGTCTAGCGATCGGGATCAGCGCAAGCTGGATTGTATTTCGAATTGTCAATTACGAATTCAGTTTTAACCAGAATCATACCGACAAGGAACGGATTTATAAACTTTACTCGGCATTTAAGGAAGGTGAAAATATCCATCGCTTTGATGGGACTCCCTACCCTCTTGGTACTTATCTCGGTACCAATTTAAAGAAAGATCTGACCGGATTGGAATTGGTTGCACCTATCGCTAACCGATCATTTGAAAGCATTAAGGTAAAGCGTTCCAACAATGAAACATTGGAATTCAATGCGCAGGACAAAATTGTTGCAGCCACTACGGACTATTTTAAGCTTGTTCCCTACAAATGGATCGTTGGTAATCCGAATATCGCACTCAAAAACAACAATGAAGTTATCCTGACGGCCTCCCGCGCAAAACAATACTTCCCCGATGCAGATTTAAAATCCCTTCTTGGCAAAACAATACAATACGATGATCAGCTTCTTACGGTAACCGGGGTTGTTGCAGACTTAGACTATCCGAGCAGTTTTGTCGACAAAGAATTTATCCGTGTAACTCCCAATCCTCAGGAAGCAGACAATTGGGAGAATTCAAGTTCAAATTTCCATGTGTATGTTAAATTAACTGAAAATGGACAGCCTTCGCAAGTAATTGCGCTAGCAACCAAAAAGTTTCAGGAGATGGCTGGCGAAGAATTTAAACAGTACAATATAACTCCTGGTTATGAATTAGCACCGCTTATGGACTTGCATTTCAATAAATTCGTCTTGAACGGAAGTGACAAGCAGATGTTGTTCGGACTCATAGGTATAGCCGTATTTCTCCTTATACTGGCAAGTATCAATTATATCAACCTAACTACTGCCCGTGTTCCTGCCCGATCCCGAGAAATTGGTATTCGGAAAACATTGGGAGAACAACCCCGACACCTGACACTGTCTTTTATCAAAGAAACCTTTTTTACCTGTCTATTTGGGCTGTTATTCTCTTGGCCATTGGTCAAGATATTTGAACTTACATTTAGTACATATCTTCCGGAAAATATAAACACCTATTCAGATAGTCTACCCGTCTTTATCTTTCTATTGGGACTTATTATCCTATTGACGTTAATTTCCAGCCTATATCCAGCTTATCTCATCAATAAAATACATGTCGTAGAGGCCATCAAAATCCATGCAACAGACAAAATTTCGTTTGGTGGTATTTCGCTCAGAAAAATTCTCATTATCTTTCAATTTGTCATCGCTCAGGCTTTTGTCGTCCTGACAGTGATCATGGGTTTACAGCTACAACATGCTTTAAACAGCGATGTTGGTTTTCAGGATGATGCTGTTATTACACTCAAACTGCCCTATAGAAAAGCAGAAGATTCAGGTAAAAGTCCATTTCTGTTGAAAGAACTTCTCCAAAAATATACTGAAATAGAGCAGGTTTCACTAGGTCACCTCCCAATGAATAACGACCAATGGGGAAATAATATCATGATGCAGAGCGATACCGGTCAGATCTTGGTCAATATGCCTTTTAAATATATCGAAGAAAATTACCTGGATGTATTTAGAATGAAACTACTGGCCGGCCGGGCACTCAAGCTTTCGGATACAACTTCAGGAATACTGGTCAATCAAAAGGCCATTAGTAAGTTTGGATTTAAATCACCTACTGAAGCCGTTGGAAAAACCGTATCTGTAAACGATCATCCAACGACAATTGTTGGCGTACTGGCGGATTTCCACAACTTTAATCTCCACGCCCCATTAGAGCCCATTGCGATGCAAATATCAACCAACAAGGGCACGCTGCAGAATATTAATATCAAATTAAATGGAGATCCTAAAAAATGGCAACAGGCGATTGCATCCATAAAGACTGAATGGGAAAACGTATATCCAAATGCACCATTTACCTACCAATTTTATGATGAGCGAATCAAAGAACTCTATGAGAAAGACTATCGCTTTTATAAAATAATCAATTTGTCAACGTCAATTACCATTTTATTAAGCTGCTTGGGATTGATCGGTTTAGTGACATTAACCACGCATCAGCGGACAAAAGAGATCGGTATCCGAAAAATATTGGGAAGCACGGTCAGTGGAATTGTGCTACTGCTCTCAAAAGATTATATCAAACTAATTGTTATCTCGATCCTAATTGCTACACCGATTGCCTGGTTGGCGATTGATAAATGGCTAACCGACTTTGCTTTTAAAATAGAGCTCAGCTGGTGGATGTTTATTATTCCAGCGATAGTAACTATTGGCGTAGCATTTTTAGCCATGAGCTATCAATCCGTCAGTGCTGCCCGTGCAAATCCAGTAGATAGTTTAAGAGATGAATAAAGAGACATTAAAAAAAATAAACCCAATAAAACTGAATTGTAATGAGTAATATGAAATTGATTTTTAGACAACTCTGGCGACATCGTCTTTTTACTTTTCTGAATGTATTGGGACTTGCCATAGGTATAAGCGCTTGTTGGTTTATCTTTCGTATTGTCAATTATGAATTTAGTTTTGACCGACAACATCCAGACAAAGAGCAGATATACAAAGTATTCTCGCATACACAAAGTGAAAAAGAAAACGGAGATTTTGATGCAGTACCATTTCCCCTTCCTTATTACCTGAAAGAGAACTCGCAAGATGTCGAATTGGTTGTACCTTATTATAATCGTTATTTTGAAATCGTAACACCAGCTTCCAAAAGTGAAACGCCCACAGAGTTTGCCGGACAGGAAAAGATTTTTGCAACGACTGCCGACTATTTTAAAATGGTCCCCTACAAATGGCTTGCTGGAAGTCCGCATCAGCTTTTCAAACTCCAAAATGAAGTCGTTCTTACCGAATCGCGTGCGAAAGCCTATTTCCCAAAACTGCAAAGTCAGGATATTATAGGCAAGACCATTTCTTATGATACGACACAGTTTACTGTATCTGGCATTGTAGAAGACTTAAGTTATCCAAGTACTTTTATTGGTAAGGAATTTATCAAAATACCCGATCAGGATCCGAACCTAAACAATTGGATGATGCTGATGAACTATTATCAGCTATTCGTCAAAGTCAAATCTGCCGATCATCTTAAAAATCTCGCGAATACCATCGATCAAAAATTAGTGCAGATGAATGGCGAAGAATATAAAAAGGAGAACTATAAGCAAACTGCCCGTTTTTCACCATTATCTGAGCTACATTTTAACCCAACTATACAAAATCACAGCAACATCAAAGTACTTTATGGACTTATCGGAATAGCTGTCTTTCTACTTGTATTAGCTGCGATCAATTATATTAATCTAAGTACAGCGATGGTGCCTATGCGCGCACGATCCATCGGTATACGGAAAACACTGGGGGAACGGGAAGTCTATTTGACCCGAAGCTTTTTAACAGAGACTTTTTTGGTCGCACTATTCGCCCTCTTGCTTTCCTGGCCTTTTACAAAAATGATGGAAATACTGTTCAGCGATTTTACCCCTTCGGACATCAACATGTACAACGATCAGTTCAATTTGTTGTTATTCATCATTGGGTTACTTGTCTTAATCACATGCTTCGCTGGAATATATCCATCGATATTGATCAACAAAGTAAAATTGATCGAAGTCATAAAAATAAAGAGTTTATCCAATAACTCAAACAAAGGCGTATACCTACGCAAAGGATTGATTATTTTTCAGTTTATTATCGCTCAAGTTTTCCTTATTGGCACTTTCGTGATCACCATTCAGATCAAACATATGCTCAAGAGCGATCTGGGATTTACTAAAGAAGCTATTGTGACAGTATCAATTCCCAATCGGGCTGCTGATAAAGCGACAACAGACCCATTTGTATTTAAGCAGGCCTTATCCAAATATCCGGAAATCGCCCGTGTCTCCTTGGGACATTTCCCTATGGATGATAGTTATTGGGGAAATAGAATCCGTAAATATGGCGAAGAGGAAATCAAAAATAGAATCATGCAATACAAGTATGTTGATCAGGATTACATTGATCTATATGATATAAAACTTCTTGCTGGCCGCAAATTAATGATGTCCGATACGAGTTCGGGGATTATAATCAACGAAAAAGCAATGACCGAACTGGGATATAAAAATGTTGACGAAGCAATCGGACAATCTGTTATCTCCAGAGACAAAAATGTAAAAATTGTAGGTGTTATAGCCAATTTCCACAGCAAAGATCTTCACCAACAGTTTAATCCTATTGTGATGGAGGTTTCAACCAATAGAGGCCCACTTGGACACATCAATGTCCGTTTAGACAATGATCCAAAAAAATGGTCGACTGCCTTGGCAAACCTCGAAAAGGAATGGAAAAGCATTTATCCACATGCCAAATTCAGCTATCGCTTTTATGACCAAGAGATCAAATCTCTTTACGAAACGGATATGCGATTGTCCAAGATTATTAATCTGGCAACAGCAATCACCTTATTGCTAAGCTGCCTTGGTCTCGTTGGCTTAGTCACGATAACAACTGTACAACGCACTAAAGAAATTGGAATCCGCAAAGTATTGGGAAGTACCGTTACGGGTATCATTGGTCTACTTTCTAAAGATTACATCAAACTGATCATTGTTTCAATTTTGGTATCAACACCAATTGCCTGGTGGGCCATACACGAATGGTTGCAGGATATTACATTTAAAATTGAGATACAATGGTGGTTATTTTTTATACCCGCGGTACTCACGATAGGGATAGCATTTTTGACATTAAGTTTTCAATCATTGCGGGCCGCACGTGCAAATCCAGTAGATAGTTTAAGAGATGAATAAAAGAAGCTCAATAGTGATCAGAGAAAGTAATGGGTCTCAATAGTGAGCCCATTGCGCTCTCTACATACATCATCTCAATTAGAACTGAGAGCATTATTTATCACGATAAATGATTAAAAGACGAATAAATGAAATAATGATATGTCGGGAGGTTATAATATCTCGGAAAAAGATAGAAAGGATAACCCCGATAAACTTTCATAAAAAACAGCAACCATGATACAAAATTATATTAAAATAGCCTGGCGTAATATTCTAAAGAATAGAGGTTATGCCACCATAAATATTGTAGGCCTCGCCATTGGCTTGGCTTGCTGTTTATTAATTGTTATTTATGTACAGAATGAACTTTCCTATGATAAATATCATGTCAACAAAGACCGTATTTTCCGCGTTGTACATGATTATAAAGAAGTCGGTAGTACAGAACAACATCAGATCTGGGGAAATGCCCCGATCGGAGAAGCCCTGAAAGCCGACTTCCCAGAAATTGAGAAGATCGTTCAGTTCTCCGGGCAAACGTCCATCCTATTCAAACAAGGAGAAAATAGATTTCAGGAAGAAAATGTATTTTTCATGGATTCTACAGCATTCGATGTATTCAGCTGGAAAATTTTGGCCGGTAATCCACATACAGCATTAAAAAATGCATATTCTGTAGTATTGACAGAAAGCACAGCTAAAAAGTATTTCGGTGACCAGAACCCTATCGGCAAAACCATTGAAGGAGGATTAGCTGCTGGCCGTGCAGATGCCGGCCTGTATACCGTAACAGCCGTGATGGCAGATATACCGGCCAACTCACATTTTACCTTCGATGCTTTACTATCCATGAGTACCTTTCGGAAAGGACGACCAGATGTATTTGAAAAAGAAGGTTGGGACTATGTCGATTTTTACACCTACTTTTTGACATCAAAAGACTTTGATCCCACAAAATTCGATCAGAAGATACCTGACTTTCTCAAACGGCACATCCCAGTACATGAAAATGCCAATTCAAAATACAGTTTCCATCTCGAGCCCATGCTTCAGGCATATATGCACTCCACTGCGGATCGCCAACCGGGAACAACGGGTAGCTTTCAAAATTTGTACATTTTCGCTATTATCGGCGGTTTTATTCTACTGATTGCCTGTGTTAACTTTATGAATCTTGCTACGTCCAGATCCATGGAGCGTGCCAAGGAAGTCGGTGTCCGAAAAGCCATTGGCGCCAATAAAAGCAATCTGATTCTACAGTTTATGTCCGAGTCGCTGGTACTCGTATTTACCGGTGGTATATTGGCTATCGCTCTGGTCATTGCCTTTCTCCCTTTTATGGAAGCTTTTTCCGGTAAACAGTTTGGTTATTCAACCCTCCTTAACAGCACGACATGGACGATTTTCTTTTTGGTAACACTTATAACCGGGATATTAGCCGCCAGCTACCCCGCATTGATCCTGGCAAATTTTAAACCGATTAAAGTTCTGAAGGGAACGTTTAGCAGCAGTAAAGGTGGGACATTGTTACGTCGGGCTCTCGTCGTTTTCCAATTCTGTCTTTCCATTGCACTCATCGCAGGTACTGTGATTGTATTCTCACAATTGAATCAACTGCAGCAGCAAGACCTTGGATTTCAAAAAGCACAACGTCTAATTATCGACTATAATTTCGATGAAAAAGTCAACAATAACTTAGAGGCAATCAAAAATACACTCGCAAAAGATAAAGATGTACAGTCGGTAACGGCTTCACGCACCGTTCCCGGAGCATTTTTTCCAAATGCCGGAACAGAGATTATCTCTACCGATGGCAAAATGACCATTTTCTCTCCATCACTATATGAAGTAGATATAGACTTTATCCCCAATATGGCCATCAAGATGGTGGCGGGAAGAGCTTACTCACGCGATTTCCCTGCAGATAGCGCCCATTCACTCGTGATTAATGAATCGGCAGCCAAATTATGGGGCTATTCAAACCCACAGGATATCATCGGAAAGCAATTTAGACAGTGGGGCAAAGAAGGTACAGTCATCGGAGTTGTAAAAGATTTCAATTACCTGTCCCTGCATCGCAAAATTGAGCCATTAGCGCTACGACTTGAGCCAAGTAGCAGCCGTTATCTGACCGTGAATCTACAAAATGTCAATCAGCAAACAATCGCACGAATTGGCAAATTATGGGCCGAACTCGCCCCTCACCGTCCCTTTCTATATAGTTTCTTAGATGATAATTTTAACCGTCAATACGAAGCCGATTATAACTTCAGAAGACTCTTTACAGCCTTTTCAAGCCTCGCTCTTTTTATTGCTTGTTTGGGTTTGCTGGGATTGGTGACCTATACGGCGCAACAGCGTACCAAAGAAATCGGGGTGCGTAAAGTTCTTGGCGCTTCCATATACAATCTAGTACTGTTGCTTTCTTCCGACTTTATCAGATTATTAGTCATCGCGCTCTGTATCGCTACACCATTATCATGGATAGCAATGAACAAATGGTTGGATAATTTCGCCTACCATATTGAACCAAAATGGTGGATGTTTGCTTTTGCCGGATTTTCAGCTGTTCTCATTGCCCTGGTCACTGTTAGCTTCCAAACGTTTAAAGCCGCTAAATCCAATCCTGTAGATAGCCTGAGAGATGAATAAATAGTATACAATCAAGAACAAACCTAATATATCAGCACGAAACAAATAGATACAATCATGATCAAGAACTACATAAAAACAGCCTGGCGGAGTATTCGGGCCAACCGATTTTTCAGCATCCTTAATATTAGCGGATTGGCTATTGGCATCTGTGTGTCCCTGCTGCTATTTGCTTTTATCCGTCAGGAACTGAGTTTTGATACCATGTATTCGAAAGCTGATAATATCTATCGTTTGCACATGCAGCTGTCGGCAGAATACAATCGGGAGAAAATGATTGACCTGCCAAATGCTGTGGGTCCTGCAATGAAATCCGATATTGCGCAAGTTGATAATATGGTACGACTTGTAAAAGATGGTTATGGTGCAACAGCTTCTATCCGCTCCGGAGCTGAAAATTTCAATGAGAAGCAATTGTATCTAGCCGATTCAACCCTGTTTTCCATATTTGATTTCCAGTTTATAGAAGGGAATGTTCATACTGCGTTTTTAAACAAAAAAAGTATTGTACTTTCCCAATCAACAAGAGAGAAATTGTTTGGTAAGCGTGAAGCACTGGGAAAACTCATTTCCATTAACCAAAGAGATACCGTACAGGTCACCGGTGTATTCAAGGATCTTCCTGCAAATAGTACCCTGGACTGTAATATGGTCATGAATATTATGGATTCCTGGATGGGGCAAAATGTCCATTGGAGTAATGCCAGCTATGAAACGTACATATTACTAAAAAAAGGAACCGATCCGGTTATAGTTGCTCAAGAAGCGACAAAATTGATTGACAAGTATGTTGAAAAAGACCACCGATATTATACCCAATTTTTCCTGCAACCACTGTTAAAGGTGCATCTCTACTCATCAAGTCTTGGAGAGGGAGTTACCAAACGCATAGGAAACATTGACACCATCCGAACACTATCCGTTCTTGCTTTTCTCGTCATCGCCATTGCCTGTATCAATTACATGAACCTGGCCACGGCAAAGTCACAAAAGAATGCTAAAGAGGTGGGTGTAAATAAGGTACTTGGAGCTACTCGAGCCCAGCTCATTGTCCGCTTTTTTGTCGAAACCGCAACGATTAGCCTATTTGCGATGACAATCGGTGTGGTTCTGGCCATTATTTTGATCCCAATGTTTAATTACATCGGCAGTACAAATATTACCATCAGGCAACTTCTGAACTGGGATATGCTGGGGATATTGGCGCTATCCTGGTTTATGATTACGTTTATTGCAGGTAGCTACCCAGCCTTATTCTTATCAAAGATCAAATCGATCGCATTGATGAATAAAGGTTATAACAAACAAGGGAAAACAGTTATGATCAGACAAATATTGGTGATATGCCAATTTACCATTTCGATTATATTGATCATCGGCATCTCTGTGATGCTCACCCAGATGAATTATATCCGAAATAAAGACCTCGGCTATCAACCTGAACATGTGGTCTCTATCCCTATCCGTTCTTTCCGGAGTCAGGAAAAACTCAACACGCTCAATCAACAGGTCCAGAGCTTATCACATACGCTGTCCACCACATTCGCACAGTCTGTACCTGGAAGCAATGAAAGCGGAAAAACAATCTATAAATTCAGCACAGATAAACAGGGATTACCAACACTAAGTTGTGTCACTTATGGAAAGACAGTAAATACACTTGGATTAAAACTGCTTGCCGGAACAGATTTACCCGACATTTGGGGACGTCCAGATTCCACCTGTTATATGTTGATTAACGAGAAAGTACTGAAATACTTAGGGTATAAATCCCCACAGGAAGCGATTGGAAAACATATCGTCACCGAAATGAGCCCGAACAACTCGATCATCACCGGTGTGGTCCAGGATTTTAATTATGCAAACCTTAAATCTGAAATCGGGGGTTACAGCTATTACACCATGAATGATCCCTCGGAATCACCACGCAACCTATTGATCCGTTATAAAACAACAGATGTTCAAGGATATATCGAACAAATAAAAAAGATATATACTACTGTTGCTCCGGAAGCTGCATTCGATATTTCCTTTTTAGATCAACACGTGCAAGACCAATATGAAAATGAAATTCGGTCATCCAATGTCATGAGTATGTTTTCATTTCTTACTCTTTTTATTGCCTGTCTAGGTCTGTTGGGATTAGCAGCCTATACCACCGAAGCCCGAAGCAAAGAAATCGGTATCCGCAAAGTTTTGGGAGCTAGCGTTCCGGGTATTATTCATTTATTATCATCAAATTATATCAAACTGATCCTTCTTGCTTTTCTTATTGCCGGACCGATCGCTTATTATCTCTTCAGCCATTGGTTAAATGATTTTGTGTATCATATTGAGATGCCATGGTGGGCTTACCTGATTGCGATCGTCTCGGTCACACTGGTGGCATTTATCACCATAGGATTCCAAACATTTAAAGCCGCGCTATTGAATCCGGTAAATAGTCTAAGGGACGAATAGATCAACTGATGGCGGCGAGAATGGCATACAGTTAATTTTGAATCTAAAACAGATCACAATGATAAAGAATTTCATCAAAACCGCATGGCGCAGTATTTTTTCCAACAAATTCTATAGCGCTATCAATATCCTCGGGCTGACCGCAGGATTAGTTGTGGGAATCTTCCTATTACTATGGATAAAGGATGAATTGTCCTTTGATCGTTTTCATAAGAATCAAAGCTCGATCTACAAAATTGGAATTGAGGGTGGAACAGGGATCTCAAAACGAATATTTGGATCTATCATTGCCCCAGTTGGGAGTTTTGCCAAGAGAGAAATTCCCGAGGTTCAGGACGCTGTACGTATCCTTAGTATCGGTGATGCCGCCATCAAGTATAAAGACAAACGATTTAGAGAAAAGAATTTCGCTTTTGTAGATCCCAGTTATTTTAGTGTTTTTGATTTTCCGCTCATTCAGGGCAACCAAAAGCAGCCTTTCCCCGACAACAATTCTGTCGTTCTTACTGAGACTACCGCCCGTCGGTATTTTGGTGATGAAAATCCAATCGGTAAAACTGTGGTATTAGGAATAGAAGACCTATGTATAGTTAGCGGAGTTATCGCTGACTATCCCGAAAATTCCTCCTTTCAATTTAAGGTGCTACTCCCCCTTTCACGGTTTAATGAACAGGCTTACATCAAAAACAAAACCACCTATGACAATAAAACCTATCTGTCATCGATGGATGAAGATTGGTCGAGCTTCTCCTTTGGAACCTACCTGCAGTTGAGACCTGATGCAAACCCCGCTGTGGTGGCTCAGAAATTACAAAAGATACATGAACGCAATAAACCCGAAGATACTCCCGTTCCCTATGTCACGCAAGAATTGGCAAAAATGCACCTTTACCAGATGGATGGTAGCGATGCAGGAATTGGTACAGTCCATATCTTTATCGGTGTTGCATTGATGATTCTTGTTATTGCTAGTATCAATTACATCAACCTCTCCACAGCGCGCTCCTTATCCAGATCCAAAGAAGTCGGTATCCGTAAAATTATCGGAGCCGGAAGAAAGGAATTATTTTTCCAATTTATTCTGGAGACAACACTGCTCTTCACGATCGCTGCGACTTTAGCAGTCAGTATTGTTTTTATCTTTCTTCCCTTTTTTAACAATTTCTCGGGCAAACATATTTCTTTGCAGCTATCTAGTATTGATCTCTGGAGCTATATTTTAATCATGTTCATAGGCACATTACTATTGACCAGCATTTATCCTGCATTATTACTTTCAAACTTTGACCCAATCAAAGTATTAAAGGGCAGATTCGGAATGAAGAAATCAAATTTTAGAAAGATATTAGTCGTATTACAGTTTACGGTATCGATTGTGCTCATCATAATGACGATCGTCATCGGTCGACAATTGGAATATATACGCAACAAGAACCTGGGTTACGAAAAGAACAACATTATAGCTGTCTCCATGGCTCCAAAAATGGCGCAACATTTTGATGCCGTCAAAAGTGATCTCCTGAAAAATAAAGGTGTAAGTGATGTCATTCGACTTGGAAGGGATATGGTATATGGTGGTGGATCGACAGGAGATAACGATTGGGACGGAAAACCCAGCAATTCAAATCTTTGGTTCAGCATTACGCATTCGGATCAATATGCACTTGATTTTTTCAAAATAAAACTGACTCAGGGGAAAAATTTCACTGGCTCGATTGCGGATTCTACACATTTTCTTATCAATGAAACTGCCGTCCGTGAGATGGGATTGAAAAATCCAATTGGTGCCCGTTTACGAATCCGAACTGTTCCGGGAACCATTATTGGTGTGGTCAAAGATTTTAATTACGCAAGTGTACGTCAAAAGATCGAACCCATGGTCTTTCAATTTAGTCCAAAAGATTGCCAGCAGCTTTATATAAAAACAAACCCTGCCGGAACCGAATCGGCATTGCATGCGCTGCAACAAATCTGGAAAAGCTACTATGACGATATGCCAATCAGTTATAGTTTCCTAAACGAAAGCTACCAACAGCAATATATGAGCGAGCAAAAACAAGGAACATTGTTTAATTTCTTTGCCATCATAGCGATACTGATTTCCTGTCTGGGACTTCTTGGACTATGCACGTATACCGCACAACTGAAAACCAAGGAAATTGGCATCAGAAAAGTCCTCGGAGCAACGGTCTTCAATATTATGCAAATGCTGAATAAAGAATTTTTGCTTTTGATCATTATTGCTAATATTATCGCACTTCCTGTCGCGTTATATTTCACTTCGAACTGGCTAGATGGATTTGCCTTTAGAACAACAGTGCCCATAACCATATTTTTAGGTGCAGGCTTCCTAACGATTATGATTGCCCTGCTTACTGTTAGTTTCCAATCGATCAAAGCAGCTATTGCCAACCCCATCAAGAGTTTAAAAGACGAATAGCTTGTACTCATAAAAATCAACTCTTTATATACTGGACAATTAATCAGTACACCAAAAACAATAACATAACCATCAAACACCGCCATGATTAAATTATTTTTGAAAACCGCTTTACGCAATCTTAAACGCAACCCCTTAAATACGGCAATCAATATTTTGGGTTTAGCACTTGGGTTTACTGTCGCCCTGATAAGTACTTTATGGGTACTGAAACAATTTTCATTTGATAAGCATTACAGCAATTATCAACATATTTATCAGGTCATGATGACGGGAACTTTCAATGATGAGAAATCTACTGATCGCTCCACTCCCATTCCCCTGGTCAAAACGATAACATCGGATTTCAAAAATGAGATGCCAGATGCAGCTTTGGTCACCAATATGGAAAGCAATAACATCAAAGTAGGCGAAAAAAAGTTAAATGCACCTGGGTTTTATGCGATGGGAAAATTTGCCGAACTATTTGCCCTCGAATCCGTACAAGGCAATAGTAGTACACCGAGCAGTCCATCCACCATCATTGTGTCCGAATCTCTCGCCAAACGACTGTTCGATAAAACCGATGTCATCGGGAAAATTCTTCGGCTGAATGGGAGGGAACAATATACAATTCAGGGTGTGTATAAAGATATTCCTGAGAACAATACCTTTTATGGTTTGGATTATGTGTTGCCATTCGTCGATTATCTCGCTAAAAACCAAGGGATAGAGGAGAGCTGGTCTAGTTGCTATTTTAGCACCTTCGCCAAGATCGACAATGCTGCCTTTGTTCCCGCTTTGGAAAACAGACTAACGAATATCATCAACAAAAAACTGACGGATATAAAACCTGAGATCCTGTTACACCCCATGTCCAAATGGCATTTATACGATTCTTTTAAAAATGGAAAGAACGTGGGTGGGCAGATTCAGTATGTATGGATGTTTGCCTGGATAAGTATATTTATTCTCTTATTGGCCAGTATAAATTTTATTAATCTCAGTACAGCCCGAAGCTTAAAAAGGGGAAAGGAAATTGGTATTCTAAAATCTGTTGGAGTCAATCGCCGACAACTTATCGCTGGCTTTCTAGTTGAATCGACGCTAGCGGTATGTTTCGCCTTTTTGATCGCCATATTATTGGCCACATTGCTTCTCCCTTGGATAAATACCATCACCAATACCGTATTGCAGGTTCCATTTACGCGTATTCAATTCTACTTATATTCCTTTTTGGGTGTTTTCTCTATCGGGATTCTAGCCGGGCTATATCCTGCGCTGTTCCTATCTTCTTTTAACCCAATTATTGCGCTAAAAGGAAAGATGAACATCGGCAAACAGGGATTCAATGTCAGAAAGGGAATGGTTATTGTACAATTTGCGATTTCTATCTTTCTGATGATCGCAACCTATTTGGTCATCAAACAATTGCACTATACAAAGGATCGTCCGATTGGTTATAAAAGCTCAAACTTAGTCAACATCACTAGTAGTAGTCAATTAATTTCCAAAAACTTTGAGATCCTGAAAAAAGAACTGATCAGTCAACGTTTGATTCAGGAGGCATCACTTACTTCGAATTTTGTAAACAAGCTCACTTTAACTGGCGGTGGTTTTAACTGGCAAGGAAATGAAACAAAGGAAGGATCCATTATGGGAATTTTCACCATCGACGAAAACTTTGCCAAAACGGTACAATGGGATTTTTTGAAGGGAAGAAATTTCTCCAAAGATTTCAAGACAGATTCCACAGGAGTAATCATCAATGAGGCAGCGGCCAAATTTATGGGAGTTACCGATCTGACAAGCAAACAGCTTTCTAGGAGTGGAATCAACTATACGATTATTGGTATTATACAGAACACCTTATCCGAATCCCCATTCAAGTCGATTACACCTACTGCCTATTTTCTTGATTTTCTACCAAAAAATAAAATAACACTCAGACTGAATGAGCAGCAAGATATCAGTCAGACGATGAAAGCAATCGCTCAACAATTCAATCGTTTTGATCCAGATCTCATCTTTGATTATGCTTTCACAGATAAAGAATATGCCAAGCAATTTGAACAAATGGAAATGATCAAAAGCCTGACCAGTATTTTTACGGGGCTTGCCATACTGATTTCTTGTCTTGGGCTATATGCATTGGTTGCATTTCTAACCGAGCAACGTGAAAAAGAAATTGGTATTCGTAAGGTTCTTGGCGCATCAGAAGTTGGTTTATGGAAATTATTATGCACCGAATACCTCTGGTTGACATTGATCGGTTTCCTCGTAGCAGCTCCTCTGGCCTATCTGTTAATGGAAACATGGCTCGACGATTATGTTTATCGTATTTCAATTAGTTGGACAGTATTTGTCTTTACGGGATTAACTGCACTGGGCATCACCCTAATAACGGTAAGTTATCAAGCCATTAAAGCAGCATTGGCTAACCCCGTCATCACATTACGGAACGAGTAGAGCCACATGTTCGGCGACGGACAACAGACTGTCCGTTTCCGAACATATAACAGGGCTACAAAAATAAAATATCAATTAATAATCAACAAGTTACACTTATGGCAAACGAATTGAATTAGCTATTTCTATTGTGCATGATCAGCAAAAAGCTATCTATTTGGATAAACGACTTTGCAAGACAGAAAATTATGAAAAAGCTACAAAACTCAATACGATGATTAAGAACTACCTAAAAATTGCCTGGCGGAATCTTTGGAAAAGTAAGAGCTATTCTATTATTAATATCATTGGACTTTCCATCGGCATGACTGCTGTATTGATTATCGGCATATGGGTGCAAAATCAATTACAGTTTGACAATTTTTACAGCGATAAAGAGAACTTATATAAGATCTGGATTAAAAGCCAGAATGATGAGGGAAAAGTAGGTATGAATGAGATTACTTCTGGACGAGCAGCACGTGCTCTTGTGGAAGACTATCCAGAAGTCGAACATGCTGCGCGTATGTATTGGAGTACCACTAGACTGATATCTTTTGATGACAAAAAAATCAAATCCAAAGGAAATGAAGTCGATCCAGATTTTATCCGGATGTTTGATTTTAAACTCCTTAAAGGAAATGGTGAGCAAGCTTTACAGGAAACAAAAAATATTATTCTTACAGAAAGCTTGGCTAAAAGCATATTTGGTGACATAGATCCATTGAATAAAACCATCATACTTGATAATAAGGAGCCTTATCAGGTTTCTGCTGTTATGCAGGATCTTCCAAATAATACAAGTTTTGATTTCACCTACCTGATCCCTTTAGCCGATGCTAGCAAATATTCACCAAATTGGAATACAATCACATTCTCAAGTTACGTACAATTAAAGGCGGGAACTAATATTGACGCTTTTAATAAAAAGCTTGTCAACATAATTGAGAAAAAATCCAACAACGAGTTAAAAGGGTCTCTGTTCTTATATCCAATATCCAAAATGCACCTGTATTCAAAATTTGAACAGGGTATTCCAGTTGGTGGAAAAATTGATCAGGTTAAACTTGTTGCGGGTATTGGTTTATTAATTTTATTGATAGCCTGTATCAATTTTATCAATCTCAGTACGGCGCGCAGCCAAAAAAGGGCAAAAGAGGTCGCTATACGAAAAGTTGTCGGGGCACAGCGTTTCAACCTCATTGCACAATTTCTGACAGAATCCCTATTATTAGCGATAATCTCAGGGACACTTGCGATCACATGGACAGTACTGACGCTTCCCCTATTCAAAAAGATATTTGATAAACCGTTGGTACTTGCTTTGTCAGATCCAACAATCTGGTTTTCGTTGATCGGGTTTATTTTTCTAACAGGCATTCTGGCGGGACTATATCCTGCATTTGTACTATCGGCTTTCAAACCAATAAAATCGTTAAAGATATTCGGACAATCAAAAAAGATCCCCTTGAATTTCCGTGAAGTATTGGTCATTTTTCAATTCGGTGTTGCCATCATACTTATTATTGCCACGATTATCGTCCGCAGGCAAATTGAATATGCGGGGCAGCGTGATGTTGGCTATAACATTTCCCAATTGATAGAGATAGGGATGGAAGGTGATATGGGTAAAAATTACGAAGCGATCAAATCCGAACTGCTCAATAATAGAGTAGCTACTGCTGTCACACGTACCGGATCATCAATCACTAGCTTTGCTGGAAGTGCTTTTGGGGGTTTCTCCTGGACTGGATCAACACCCGAACAGGAGAAAAAAATGGGCTTTGATCTAGGAAGAGCAGAAAATGATCTTGTCAAAACTCTCGGATTAAAACTCACCGCCGGTCGTGATATCGATTATCCAAGATTAGCTACCGATAGCGCTGCTGCATTGCTGAACGAAGCCGCTATCAAAGAAATGAAACTGGAAAATCCTATTGGAAGCTTTCTAAAATGGGGAGACAATACCTATACCATCGTTGGAGTAATCAACGACTACATCAGCGGTTCTCCTTATAATCCCGTAAAGCCTATGTTTATTTATGCCAACAAGAAGTCCTTGTTCAATCTGGTGATCCGTACCAGCCCGACAACTTCAATGAGCAATCAGCTAAAACAAATCGAACAGATCATTAAAAAATTCAATCCGGCATATCCCTTCGAATATCAATTTGTCGACCAAAAATTTGCGGGTAAATTTAAGGATCAGCAACAGACAGCTCGACTGGCATTCATCTTTTCGGGGTTGGCGATTTTTATATCTTGCTTAGGCTTATTTGGATTAGCGTCCTATATTGCAGAACTAAGAACCAAAGAAATTGGCATCCGCAAGGTACTCGGTGCTTCGGTTAGTGGCATTACAGCCATGCTCTCCAAAGATTTTATCAAATTGGTGATTATTTCCATTTTGCTGGCCTCACCGATTGCTTGGTGGGCAATGAACAAATGGCTGCAGGATTTCTCTTATCGAATCGAAATACAGTGGTGGATTTTTGCATTAGCAGGCTTAGCAGCCTTGGTTGTCGCCTTCGTGACGGTAAGTTCGCAAGCAATCAGAGCGGCAAATCACAATCCGGTAAAAACATTAAGGGACGAATAATTAACGATTATAAAGAGGCAACGGCACAACCAATAGATAAAATCTGGGGATACCAAAGCTTCAAAACGAACGACGCAAAACGAAAACCATGATAAGGAACTATATCAAAATTGCATGGCGCAACCTGATGAAAAGTAAATCCTTCTCTTTGATCAATATCATAGGGTTGGCAATCGGAATGGCAGGAGCATTACTTATTGCGCTTTGGTTGCAAAATATGTTGACCATGGACCGTTTCCATGAAAAGGGCAACCGTATTTACTCCTTAAACAATCGCGATGAATTTCGGGGAGATAAATCAGCTTGGTCTTATACTCCAAAAATATTAGCTCCTTCCTTGGCTGCCGATTTTCCGGATATTGAAGAGTTTACAAGGTACAATGAGGGGTATCAATTTTTAACGACATTTAAAGAAAAAAAATTGATTGCAAATACTGTTTTTGTAGATCCCGGCTTCTTCAAGATGTTCTCCTTCCCTTTTATCAAAGGCGATCAGAATGTTAGATTTGATAATCCAAAAGGACTTGTCCTCACTGAAAGTTATGCGAAGGCGCTGTTTGGCGATCTGGATCCCATTGGAAAATCAGTTAGAATAGATTCGGTTAATCAAGTCGCTGTACAGGCTGTCCTCAAAGATCTTCCCAGCAATTCGAGTTTCAAATTTGACATCCTCCTTCCCTTTGAATATGCTAAAACAATTGGTTACGTAGACGACAACTGGAGCAATAACTCAATAAGCACGTATGTTTTATTAAAAGAAAGCACCTCTTTAACAGCATTTAACGACAAAATCAGGACTTACCTGAGAGATCATATCAATACAAGCAATAAGGCCGAGGGCCGTCTCTCTCCTAGGAATACAGGTGAGATTTTTGCCTTTCCTTATCCAGATTCTTTCCTTTACAATAGTGGTAAGGGAGGAAATTATACATCAGGACGTATTGACATCGCCAAGCTGTTTGCCTGGATCGGCATTTTTATTCTATTGGTTGCTAGCATCAATTTTATGAATCTGAGTACAGCACGTTCTGAACGGCGGGCAAAAGAGGTTGGTGTACGCAAGGTAATCGGTGCAAATAAAACAAGCCTAATGGCGCAGTTCCTTATTGAAAGCATCCTCATCAGCATGATTGGGATAGTTCTGGCAACTATACTCGTTGTCATTGTGCTGCCATTCTTTAATGAGCTCGTCGGAAAACAGCTCAGTCTTTCTTTATTAAATGTACAGACTTGGTTGTTTTTAATCGTCTTTGCGTTATTTACTGGGATTTTAGCAGGTACCTATCCAGCCTTTTTCCTTTCCTCTTTTCAGCCTATCAAAACCTTGAAAGGAAAATTTGTATTCAAGACAAGGGGACTCAGCATTCGCTCAATCTTAGTGGTTATCCAGTTTAGCCTAGCTATAATACTGATTATCGCCACAGTCATTGTGGCAAAACAGATCCAATATACCAAACAACGTGACCGTGGCTATAATGAAAATGGCCTGCTTTACAGCAGCATAAAAGGCGATCTGGAAAAGAATTATAAAATTCTGCGAGACGAATTATTGGCCAGCAACGCGGTTGTTTCTGTATCAAAGAACATGTCGCCGGTAACAGATTTTTACAGCAATGGTTGGGGATTCACATCTGGCACACCGACCGAAGAAGACAAACGAATTTCTTACAACCGTTTTAGTACCGATGCTGATGCTGTAAAAAACCTTGGTCTTACGCTCATCCAAGGTCGCGATATCGATATCTATAAATTTGCCACGGACAGTACCGCTTTGATTTTAAATGAATCTGCAGTAAAAAGCCTGCATCTCAAAAACCCCATAAACAGCATTGTCGATGGTGATGGTACTAAATGGACTGTGGTTGGAGTAATCAAAGATTTTATCATTGGATCACCTTTTGGCGATAATAAGCCAATGGTAATATTAGGACCGCAGGCCTGGTTTACAACGATTCATTACCGATTGAATACGAACAATAACATCTCGGACAACCTGAAAACAATTGAATCAATCTTTAAAAAGTTCAATCCTGATTATCCCTTTGAGTACCAATTTATTGATAAGACTTACGAAGAAAAATTCAAAGAAACAAAAGCCATAGGCACACTGGCCATGGTCTTTGCTGGTTTGACCATCTTTATTTCCTGTCTTGGTCTGCTCGCTTTGATTGCATACATGGCTGAGACACGTATGAAAGAAATTGCGGTCCGCAAAGTTCTCGGAGCAAGTGTAACACAAGTAACTTCATTGCTGTCCGTAGACTTTATTAAATTAGTGCTTATTGCTATTCTGATAGCCTCACCGATCGCTTGGTGGGTAATGGATAAATGGTTGCAGGATTATAGCTACCGCATCCAGATACAATGGTATTATTTTGCTTTTGCCGGACTGATGGCAATATTAATCAGTATGGCAACCATAAGTTATCAAGCCATTAAGGCCGCACTTAGCAATC
This sequence comes from Sphingobacterium sp. GVS05A, assembly GCF_019969845.1. Taxonomy (GTDB): domain Bacteria; phylum Bacteroidota; class Bacteroidia; order Sphingobacteriales; family Sphingobacteriaceae; genus Sphingobacterium. The sequence continues at coordinate 354,968 of NZ_JAHXYR010000007.1, read as the reverse complement.
CGGTGAATAGTCTGAGGAATGAGTAAGTTGTAAACTGTAATAAATAGTTTTCAAATTTTAAACCAATAAAGCAACAATGAATACATTTAAACTTACATTACGAAGCATTATTAAAAATAAGCAATATGTCTGGATAAATGTATTCGGTTTGAGCGTCGGCTTAACACTTTGTCTTCTAGTGTCTGCACTCGTTGTTGAAGAAAATTCTTATGACAAAAGTTGGAAAAATGCAGATCGTCTCTTTCGGATCGTAACCCTTGATTCAACTGCAGGACTAGAGCAGCAGATGTCTCAAACTTTTGTGAATCTAAGTTCTGAACTAAGGCGACTATTTCCGGAGGTTCAGAATGAGAGCTATATAGAATCGACAGACATCTATCTAAAAACGGCTAAAGAGTCAACACAATCCATTGCTATACCTGCATTGGAAGCAGAACCAAACATACTGAACCTGCTTAACATCAAGATCCTTGAAGGAAGCCCTAGTCAGCTCATTCAAGGAAAAACAAACCTGCTCGTTGACAGCGAATTCAAAGAAAAATACTTTAAAGGTGAAAATGTGATTGGAAAAGTGATCCAAAGTGCCGACCCATATTCCAATAAAACATACGATTATGTAATCACAGGGGTTATGGAAAAGTTCCCCTACAATTCCACCCTACGGACTTCCGCCATTGTGCTATTACCTAAACTGGCAATGGAACTGCAAAGGGATGGTTCAGGTTATTACAGACAACAGTTTTTGCAGTTGAAATCCGGAACATCAATACCAGACTTCGAGAAAAAAATAAACAGCTGGTATAAGGGTTTTCTCAACCCAGGGGTCAAAAACACGACATCTTTTCGTCTACAGCCCATTCACGACATCTACATGGAACCGTTGAGAAATAACAAAATCAGTGGCAACTCAAAAACAACTAAAATATTTGTCGGTGTTGCTATTTTGGTATTGATCATCTCCTGTATCAATTTCATAAATATTTATGCCGTAAGAACAATTAAGAAATTAAAAAACCTGAATATACATAAAGTACTTGGAGCCAGCAGGAACCAAATAATCTGGCGCTTATTATTGGAAACGGTATTGATCTTTTTTACCTCAGCTTTAATTAGTGTGATACTCTTTAAAGCCTGTCTACCTCAACTTGAAAATTTTCTAGGATATGATCTCGCTCATGCGAGATCCATCCAATCAATGTTACTCCCATGCTTTTTGCTAATAGCTGTCCTGCTGGGACTTTTGGTTGGGTTATATCCCGCATGGTTAATCTCTCGGATCAAAAGTTCAGATGCCCTCAAAAACAAACTGTCAAAGGTTCCTAAAGGAGAAATATTGATCAAAAAGATACTTATTTCAATCCAATTTAGCATTTCCATTGTCGTTCTCATCGGACTGATCACCATTAAATCACAGCTAACCTATATTCAGTCTTCGCCTTTGGGAATACAAGTAAAGAATATCCTCAATGCGACTTATTTTAATATGGGAATACATAGTACCGCTGTGAGAGAGGAGATCAGTCAACTTTCAGGAATTGAAGCTGTCAGCATCGCCGCCTGGACTCCAAGTCAAGGATCTGGTTATATGGCAAAAACGATTGCCGACAAAAATAACCCAGAAAAAAATATCCAAGTGAGTTTTATCGGTGGGGATTCAAATTTGCCCAAGACATTGGGAATACAATTGATCAAGGGAAGACTGCTGACTCCCGAAGACTATGCGCATGTCGAAACTGACGAATCCAAAGATGAAGACAATATCAACAATGCCCTTATTACCGAAAGTACAGCAGAGCAACTCGGGATAGACAAACTCAATGTATTGTATAAAGATCTGCAAATTATTCCTGTGGGAATTGTCAAAGACTTCCACAGCGAGTCCTTTCACAAAAACAGGGTACCAACAGTCATCCTGGCCAAAGAATTTGACCGCGGCAATATCCTGATGAAAGTCAAGGAAGGACAGGAACAGCAAACCATCCAATCGGCCTTGAAAATTCTCCAAAAAACCTATCCAGATAAACTAATTTCATTTAACTGGGTGGACGATTTAATAGCTAAACAGTATGAGAAGGAAAACAAGCAAGTACAATTATTTGTCCTATTCAGCGCATTGACATTATTGATTTCCACACTTGGTATCACTGGCTTAATCATGCAAAGCCTAGAACAACGCACCAAAGAAATAGGTATCCGCAAAGTTCTGGGAGCTTCGGTGACGGATATTTCACATCTTTTTTCGAAAGATTATTTGACCTTGATCGTTCTTTCCGTTTTAGTTGCCAGCCCAATAGCTTGGTATTTTTCTCATAAATGGCTCGAAGACTATGCCTATAAAATAGAAGTGCAATGGTGGTTCTTTATTACCGCCGGACTCTCACTTTTATTTGTCAGTATGATTACTGTAAATATTCAAACAATCCGGGCAGCGTTAGTCAATCCTGTTGATAGTTTACGGGACGAATAACATAAATACTACCAACCAATACGATCCCATTATGATAAAGAACAATCTAAAAATAGCGTGGCGGAATCTAAGAAGAAATTCTTCCACCTCGATCATCAATATCACTGGGTTAGCCTTGGGGATTGCGATCTGCTTACTGATAAGCCTATATGTCGCGGATGAGTTCAGTTTTGATCGATTCAATACAAATGCAAATCGTATTGTACGTGTCGTCTTTCGGGGTACGGTACAAGGGGGAACGATGAATGAGGCGCATGTCATGCCACCTGTGGCAGCCACAATGAAGGCTGAATTAGCCGAAGTACAGGAAACAGCACGTTTGCGACAAGGTGGAGCACCCTTATTTACGGTTGGCGATAAGGTTTTTCGTGATGAACAGATGGCCTATGTGGATGCCTCCTTCTTTAAAATATTCACCTTGCCTCTTATCAAAGGTGATGCGAATACCGCCGTGAAGATGCCCTATACCGCGGTAATATCTGAATCCATGGCACGTAAATATTTTGGAACAACAGATGTTGTAGGTCGGGATCTCACCATAAAAGGTGATCAAAATATCCTAAAAATTACTGGGGTAATGAAGGATATTCCCAGAAACTCCCACTTCCATTTTGATATTTTCACCTCAATGGCGGCACTGGAAGACTCCCGTTCAAACTCCTGGATGACATCCGAGTATTATACTTATGCGCTGCTCGCAGAAAATACCTCATTAAAAAGTCTAGAGAAAAACCTAACGACCTTATTTGACAAACATGTTGGCGCTCAGTTTATGGCTGGATTCGGAATGAGCTATGAGGATTATAAAAAATCAGGCAATACAATAGGTCTCTATTTACAGCCCCTAACCGATATCCATCTGCATTCCAATTTTAGCTACGATCTAAGTCCATCCGGTGATATCCGGTATATCTATATTTTTAGTGCTATAGCGCTGTTTATGTTATTGATCGCGACGATCAATTTTATGAACCTATCAACGGCAAGTGGTTTCCGGAGAAGTAGGGAAGTGGGTGTACGGAAAGTACTCGGCGCCGACAAGCAAAGTCTGATCCGTCAGTTCCTATCTGAAGGCATTCTGCTGACCTATCTGGCTTTGTTTCTGGCCGTCGGGATTGTTTTACTGGCTCTTCCCCTATTTAATCAATTATCGGGTAAATCTATTGCAATCCATCAGCTCGATTTTGCCAAAATAATCCCGCTCCTACTCGCATTCGGCTTACTGGTAGGCCTATTTTCGAGCACGTATTCTGCCTTATATCTATCAGCATTCAACCCTTTGGTTGTATTAAAAGGACGTTTGTTGCGATCTACAAAACGGTTCAATCTCAGGAGCAGCCTTGTGGTCTTTCAGTTTATTATTTCCGTGGGGCTCATTTTCTGTACTGTAGTTGTTGTCCGGCAGCTCGATTATATGCGGAACATCAAATTAGGCTATGAAAAAGAGAATGTCATTGTGCTCCAGAGCTGGCCCTTGGGCGAAAACGAAAAAACGTACGTCAAGCTATTATCTGAAGACAGTCGCATCAAGCATATTTCCCGCTCATCTTACCTACCCGCTGGAGAAACCAACAACAATAACTTTTTTGTCTATCCGGACGGAAACACCGAAAAATGGGTCAAAACACTACGTTATGATGTAGACGAGGAATATATTGCTGCAATGGGTATGCAGCTTCATGAGGGCCGAAATTTTTCAAAGGCTTTTGGTAACGATACCTTATCCATTATCGTGAATGAAACCGCAGCAAAAGATCTAGGTTGGAAAGGAAAAAGCCTTGGCCGTACATTGACCAATAAGGATAATAAAACCTATCGTGTCGTAGGTGTTGTCAAAGATTTTCATTTTAAATCACTACACGAACCCATCTCGCCCCTGGTCATGGTATTGGGCGATCAGGCTGGGAGTCTGATTGTCAAAACAGAGACAAAAGATACTGAAGCACTGATTCAAAAGTTGAAAGCAGAATACGACGCCTTCCCTTCCGATATTCCATTCAATTATTCTTTCCTCGATGAGCGCTATGCCCAAACCTATCAGGCCGAAGTCAAAACCGGAAAATTGTTGAGCATATTCGCCGGACTGACGATTTTTGTCGCTTGTCTAGGTTTATTTGGATTAGCTATTTTTACGGCAAACCAGCGCCGGAAAGAAATCGGTATCCGTAAGGTCATCGGCGCTTCTGTTCCGGGTATTACAGGGATGCTTTCGGCAGAATTTATCAAACTTGTCCTAATCGCTATTGTAATTTCTTCACCGATAGCCTGGTGGGCGATGCACAAATGGCTGGAAAATTTTGCTTACCGCATTGAAATACAATGGTGGATGTTTGCCCTTGCAGGGCTACTTGCTGTACTGATCGCACTGCTGACAGTGAGTTCACAAGCCATCAAGGCAGCTGTAGCAAATCCCGTCAATAGCCTGCGGGAGGAATAACCGCCAAGACGACAAAAAAAATGATATTGTAAACGCAACACAATAAAATTATGATTAAAACATATTTCAGATCAGCGCTACGGCAACTATTGAAACATAGCTATTATACCTTTTTAACAATTGCTGGTTTAGGCTTGGCAATTGCATGTAGCTTATTTATCTATAGCTATAACAGCTTCCAATATAGTTTTGATCAGTTTCATACCGATAAAGATCGCACCTTTCTAGTCGTACAGGATCTCAAACTAGAGCAGGTAGAGCATAGCAAAGGCGGATCCTATGCCATGTACAACGCTATTTCACGTGAAATTCCACAAGTGGAGCGAACAGCATTGTATATGGATAATAAAGACTTGATGCTACGGATTGCGGATCAACTGTATAAAACAGAGGGCAAAGCCGCTTTTGTTTCATCAGAATATTTCAACACCTTAAATTTCCCCTGGCTGGAGGGATCCCCAAAAGATCTGGATCAGCCTAACACTGTCGCGTTGACCAAAACAATTGCCAAAACTTATTTTAATAACGATAACCCCTTAGGCAAAACGATCTTGGTCGACAGTAAATTCCCCGTAAAAGTTGTGGGTATCATCGATGACAGCAACAAAAATTCAGACTTCCGCTCAGAAGTCTATTTTTCACAAAGTTCTGTCGCTACTTTATGGCAGATCCCTCAAGATGATGGATTCTTTAACAATTGGGGCTTTATCAACTCTAGTAATAATATTCTTGTCACCTTAAAAAATGCAGCCGATAAAAGTACCGTTGAACAGGCCATTCGTACGCTTGTTGCCAAGTATTGGCACAAAGATGTACTACAGACATTCAATTATAAACTCCTGCCATTGACAAGTTACCATTTTGACACAAATTACGGAAAGGGAACACAACGTACACTTCTTAATATCCTAGTCGCAATTGCAATCGGGGTCAGTATCATGGCTTTGGTCAATTACAGCAACATCACCTTTGCCAGACAAATGAACCACAGTGTAGAAATGGGCGTGAGAAAGGTATTGGGTAGTTCCAAAAGACAGCTATATATTCAGTTTCTGATCGAAACCCTGATCCTGACCGCTGCTGCTGTTATCTTTGCCTTAGTTTTATTGCTGATCTTTTCAAATTGGGCAAATCAGGCTCTTTTTCCGAATGAACCCATACAGATTATCCATCCCCTGTCATTTATAGCGATCATTGGTGTTATCTGGATTTTAACCAGTCTATTAACTTCCATCTATCCACTGATTTTCGTCAACCGGATGAACATCCAGCAGGCACTGAAAAAGCTGACCCTAGGCCCCTGGAGTTTTAGCCGCAAAACGCTTATTGTGTTTCAGAATGTGATCGCCATGACGCTGCTGATTGCCACTTTCGTTATTGTCTTACAGGTAAATCACCTCAAAAACACAGATATTGGATTCAGCAGAGAGCAAGTTATCCTGCTTCCGTTCACAAAAAAAATGATCCAATCAAAAGCGAAAATCGCTCATTTCATCAACAATAGAACCGATATTCAATCCTATACTTTTAGCGATAATCCACCTTCATCTGAAAAGGTCTGGGGCGGAACCATCCAGTTTGACAACAGAACGGAATGGGAGAAATGGCCTGCCCGATATGCTATCGGGGATTCTGCCTATATCAGCACATTTAACATCAAATTATTGGCAGGAAAAAATTTCAATGACAATCCGCAGAAGCCAGAATTTCTGGTCAACAAGAATATGGCTGCCGCATTGGGCTTTAAAGATCCCAATGATATTATCGGCAAGTCTTTAAACGCCGGCGGGTTGAACGAAGAACAAGCGGGAACAATAGTAGGTGTTGTTGCAGACTTTAGCACCAATTCGCTGAACGAACCCATCTCCCCTACAGTAATTGGGTATAACGAAACACGGTTAAAAAATGTGGCGATTAAACTAAAAGGCACCGATCATCAGCTGCTCGTGAAAGATCTGGAACAACAATGGAAAAACTGGTATCCCGATGAAGTGTTCCAATACAAATTCTATGATCAGCAGATTGCTCAGCTCTACAAGAAAGAAGCATTACTGGAAAAACTGATCTGGATCGCTGCTATCGTCGCGATAAGCATCAGTATGCTCGGTTTTCTAGGATTGCTCTCCATCAGCATCCTGAAACGAACAAAAGAAATCGGAATCCGGAAAGTGTTAGGTTCTTCGATAACAGGTATTATTGTATTGTTGTCACAAGATTTCTTCAAATGGATCACCATCGCCTTTGTAGTTGCGACACCGCTGGCCTATTATCTTATGAACCGCTGGCTGGACAATTTCCCATTTCGGATCAGTATGGACTGGTGGATCTTTGTATTGGCTTTTTGCGTTGGGCTTATTTTAACGATTGCCGTGGTATCCCTACAAACTTTAAAAGCCGCTACAGCCAATCCTGTTGATAGTTTAAGGGACGAATAGAAAGGAAACTATCAAACACGAGATAAGCAATCCTATGGATAGCTTAAGCTAGGTCAGATTTACCTGTCTGGTTATTTGCTATCCGTTCGAGGAATCGACCAGACCGAGGTGTTCGCGGGTGTACAATGACTGTCCGAAATCGGACAGTTCCCTCGACGAAAGCCATTTTAACAAACTAACAATCAACAAACTACAGGCTTGGCTAAGGATTTGTATTATCGTACACAAATTGGCAAAAACCAAAGCCTGCATGCGATCCGTTTGTGGTGATGGGAATAAACCTTATACGAGTGACAATGACTTTTACAAACTTCAAGATTGCCTGGCGGAATATTCGAAAGAAAAAAATTCAAAACCTGATCAACCTAGTTGGATTGACCCTTGGGATTACTTTTTTACTACTGGTCGGGGCCTATGTATGGGATGTTCTACAGGTAAATAGCAAAATCAAAAATATAGATCAGCAATTTCTATTACAGAGCAAGTATAAGAAAGAAGGATTTGGGATCAATTTGACCACAATCGGGGCGCTACCCAAAGCCCTGTATGAAGAATACCCCAATTTGGTGGCCAACTATTATCGTATCGATGGACTGACAGGTATTATCGCAAATGGAGCTACGATCCACGAAGAAGGAATGGCCCTCGGTGATCCAAGCCTTTTAACCATGTTTGGTTTTGAACTTTTAGCAGGCAATCCCAAGACCGCGCTGAATAATCCCTTTTCTGTGGTGATCACTGACCAAGCAGCGTTAAAATATTTTGGAAACATAAATGTGCTGGGAAAAACCTTGCAGATTAAAAATTTCAAAGGCGAAAAATATGATTTTGAAATTACTGCCGTGATAAAAACTGCTGTACAAAATGCGGTCATGGATCTGACAAAGGATATGCATTCCGATATTTTTCTGCCCATTGCCAACGAAGAATATTTCGGCAGATCTGTGGATAACTGGAATAATCCTTACATCGCAGGTTATCTCGAATTGAAAACTGGGGTGACGACGCAACAACTGGATGCGGCAATTCAAACGCTGGTTCACAAAAATACCGATAAGGAATTCGCCAACCAGTACAGCCCGAGCCTAAAACCCTTGAAAAGTTATTATCTAGACGATAATCAAGGTGCTGTTCGCAAGATGATGCAGACCCTAATCTGGATTGCCATTTTTATCCTGGTCATGGCGATCATCAACTTTATCAATTTTAGTATTGCACAGCATATTACGCGGTTGAAAGAAATCGGTGTGCGCAAGATTATGGGTTCTTCCAGACCACAATTGGTAAGGCAGTTGCTGACAGAATATATCCTTATCGTAGCTATTGCAGCATTGATCAGTCTACCCATCTATAGCATAGTACGCTCTTTGTTTGCACATGTACTGATGCGCGAGCTACCGTCTCTAATCAATTTACCGGGCTATTTTTTCGGTTTATTGGCCTTATTGACTGTAGTGATCGGTATGCTTGCGGGACTATACCCGGCAATTAAGTTGTCCAATATCAAGATACTTCCTTCGGTCAAAAATCAGTTCTCCGCATTGGGTAACAAGCAATTGGTTCGAAAAGCGCTATTGTTCTTTCAGTTCGCTGTTGCGCTGCTCCTCTTGGTCTGTACCTTGATTATCTCCAAACAGGTCAATCTATTTATAAATAGCAATTTAGGATACAACAAAGATTATCTGTTGACGGTACAGGCACCAAGGGACTGGTCCGAAAATGGTATCCGGAAAATGGAGGCCATTCGGCATGAGCTGCTGCAGGAATCAGCGGTTCAGTCCGTGAGCCTTTCCTATGAAACACCGGGGTTATTAGGCTTCAATATGCAACCGGCTTTTGGCAATAACAACGATACGGACGTACAGGTCCAACGAATTAACAGTGACAGTTATTTTCTGGAAACCTATGAAATCCCCCTATTGGCGGGTAGCTTTTTACCCAAAAATGCGGTGACAAATACCACAAATAGATCCGTTGTGATCAACAAGAAAGCCATGGAAGATTTTGGCTTCAGTAATGGCGAAAATGCGATCGGTCAACAGATCGCGCTGAACGACCCAAATGTTAAGATGACCATTGTGGGCGTCACCGACAACTTTGTCGCAAATTCTCTTCACCGGGCATCTCCAGCTATTGTCTGGACAGATATCCATGAAAATTTCCAATACCGATACCTGAGTATCCGTTTAAAACCGGGCCAACTGTCCAGCGCGGTACAAGGGCTGGAAAAGAAATGGAAAGAATTAATGCCCGATGCACCATTTAAGTATCAATTTATGGATGACCGCATCAAAGGTTTATATGAGACGGAACTGCAACTGCACCGGGCAGCACAGATTGCAAGTGCTGTTTCACTTTTGATCGTTGTATTGGGGCTGACCGGTCTGATCTCCCTATCGATCCATCTCCGTAACAAGGAAGTAGGTATCCGCAAAGTACTAGGTGCCTCATTAGCACATTTGATGCTGTTATTTTCGAAGGAATACTATGGCATATTTTTGTTAGCGGTTTTGGTTACAGTACCATCTAGCTATATGCTGATGCAACATTGGCTACAGAACTATATCATCCGGATAGAAATCAATGCATTTACCTACCTGTTGCCACTAGGCATACTGCTGAGCGTACTTGGTCTATTGGTAGGCTTCATCGTATTTCGGACGACCCGATTTAATCCGGTTGAAAAATTAAGGGATGAATAATGTAAGAAACCAATCCATTTAAACAGTATGATAAAGAACCATCTTAAAACCGCCTGGCGGACATTGATGCACAATCGTATCTATTCGCTATCAAACCTCATTGGTTTAACCATTGCGTTGCTGGTATTTATGTTAATCAGTTCGCTTGTCGTTGATGAGCTTTCCTACGACAGACAATGGAGCAACTCCAATGCGCTCTATCGAATGCGAATAGTGCCCAAAGAAACGAAGGAAGGTGTCACAAACAATATTTCTGGAGCTCCTGAAGGTATCTCGGCAACATTAAAAGCTAATTTCCCAGAAGTACTTGGTTATACTACGGTCAACAGTGACTCGCGAAAATTAACAGTCAACAAGCTGTCAAAGCAGCTAGCTGAAATCAGTACCCTGGAAATCGACAGCGGTTTTTTCAATCTTTTTGATACAAAAATCATCGCAGGCAATCCGAAACAAGTCATTGCCGGAGCAAAAAACATTACATTGACAGCCTCTGCGGTACAAAAATACTTCGGCGGCAAAGACGTGCTCGGTAGCACATTCTACAATAAACCACAAGAAGGTGAACCCGAAGCTTATTATGTCAATGCCATTATCGAGGATATGCCCCATAATTCTTCCTTTCAGGCAGAAGCCCTCGTGCTGATGCCTAAGGTGAATGAATTCAATCCCGAAAAAAGCGGTTCGCTACAAAACCAAATTCTATTGCTCAAAAGCACATCTGATATTAACAGCCTCTCAACCAAAATAAACAAGTGGTACAACGCACAAAAACTGGATGATTGGCTAAAAGGACACAATCTTTTTATTGAACCTATCAAAGATATACACTTACTAAGTATTACAGGATGGGAGAATCCCATGCAAGATATTTATCTGTTGGCAGGAATAGCGATCTTGATCCTTGTATTAGTCAGTATCAACTACATCAACCTGAGTTTTGCCCATGCACTCAAACGCACACAGCAGATCGGTATCCGCAAAGTGTTGGGGGCAAGCCGAAAAAATCTGATCATGCAAATGGGCCTAGAGAGTACCATACTCTTTGTCGGCTCTTTTCTGATTGCATTTTTTGTTTATGTGCTTATCAGTCCTGCATTTGAACACTATTTAGAACATCCATTGACCATGAGCTACCAGCATTCCTTATTTATGTTTGTTGGACTACTATCCATTTGGATCGTTCTGGGCTGGCTTTGTAGTTTACCTACGGCCCTATCACTATCAAAAACACAGCCATCACTGGAACTTCGGAAGCAGCTTTCTTTCTTTAGACTACCGCTCAATATGGCATTTACCAAAGTACTGGTGGTTGTCCAGTTTGCCATTGCCATTATCGTAGCGATCTGTATGATGTCCATGCGGGCGCAATTGCATTATCTATACAACAAAGATCTTGGTTACGAGCCCAAAAATCTTTTGGCCATCAATTATACCTCTTGGGAAGGAAAGGATCAGGCCTTCAAACAGGAGTTATTAAAAAATTCGTACATCTCCTCGGTCAGTCTCACAGGCTGGACTCCCTTTAGTGGTAGTGTGGATTTTAAAACAGTAAAAGACCCCAGCAATCCGAACAAAGAACTCCCGGTTGTATTTGTTTATGCGGATTATGATTACATCAAAACCATGGGTATAAAGCTCCTTGATGGTCGGCCTTTAAGCGCGGACTATGCGCTGGATAGACCCTTTACGGATTCGGTACAGGTCGGACAGCGGGTATTTACAAATATGCTCGTCTCCGAGGGGACCGCCCAGCGGCTATCTTTAAAACTCAATAAGAGCAACGAGCCTCTAAACAATACGCCAGTAGGCGTATTTAAAGAGTTTAACGGAGCAAGTTTAAAGTTTCCGATCGGTCCTTTTGCGATTAAAGCACAAAAGGAATGGGAAGGCGGCTGTATGCTTATCCGCGTAGAAGAAGGGAAGAAAAAGGAAGCTTTAGCCTTGGTAAACAATACCTGGAACAAGTTTTTCCCTAACCGGATCGCGCAGATCAACTGGCAGGAAGATCAGGTACAGCATCAATATAACAAAGAGAAAAAACAGTACCAGCAATTGGCACTTTTTACGGGTTCCAGTATGCTGATTGCAATCTTAGGGATTGTGGCTATTGCCATCTATACATTAGAACGAAGAGTAAAAGAAATTGGTATCCGTAAAGTGCTTGGTGCTTCGGTAAATACGATCACCTATATGATTTCCAGATCCTTTATCATACTTCTGCTGATCGCTATTCTAATAGCATTCCCAATAGCATGGTGGTTTACACACAAATGGCTGGAAAACTTCTACTATCATATTGATGTTCCGATCGCGCTATTTGTTTTCACCGGAATGTTTATCGGTTTGATGACCTTAGCAATTATCGCTGTCCGGATATTCCAGACAGCCCGTATCAATCCCGTCAATAGTTTACGGGATGAATAAGAAAAAATAAGCCGTAGGTTGTTAGAAGTCAAAAGTGCAATTTATTATTAACCGATTGGGAATGAAAGTTTATAATTGGTGTACCTACGGCTTAGGATCTTTGAAGCAATTTTCAGTCGATTTTGCGTGAGCAGCTAAAACATAGCCGAATCCGTATTCAGTTTGATGACGAACAATCCTTCTCTCCTCGCTACCTTGAAGCAATTCATCTACAACTAGCATCAGATTTTTAGGCTGTATGTATTGTTTGAGTTCAACACAACACAGTGCGTGGATTTCAGACGGTTGTCTTTCCTCTTTAAAATATCCTGCATCAATTTGCTCATCTAAAAGAATCCTTATCTTTTTCACCTCATTCATTGTCGAATTTGTATGAGGATCAATATCGTGACGGATGTCTATTAACTTAAATTCCATTACTTTTTGATCCTGTTCTACATCAATCTTATATAGCTCATAAATAACCCGATCCGCCAATGTAGTTACATGCAATTCGTACGCATTTTCCTGAAATGATATCTTATGCCCCAAATGCACCATAGCACTTAAATTATTTATCTCCAATACACGATGCATAACTAATGAATCATAAGCTAGAATTGATTTAATCTTAAACGTTTCAATGCTAGTCATAAAATCCAACGGTTTACCCATTAAAAAGGAAACCTCTTTGGGTGATAGGTGCCGCGAGATACGCTGTAGCAGCATACGATAATATATTAATATCTCTATTTCCTCGCATTTTCTCTTATAGATCTTTATTGATTGATTTTTCACCTTTTTCATAATTGGCACACTTAAATAGTATAGATTTTCAATACAAAGGAATAGAAAATATTTCAAAAATAAAAACATTTGTATAAATAAAAATAACATTATATATATTTATCTATACAAAACGATAAAATATTAAGATAACACAATGACCAAACTAGGCGAATTTTTAGCGAAGAAGTCTGTAAATAAGTCTCAGATTGCGCGCAAAACAGGACTGAGTAAAGCCAGGATTAACGAATTAACGATGACCGAAACATCCAAATTACGTTTGGATGAAATGTACTTAATCGCTTTGGCCATCGATACCGATCCTGCTAAAATGATGTCTGAGTTATGTGAACATCTTCAACTGAAAGAGATTGAGGATTAAGTTCTGCATCTCGTAGTTTTATGCACTTATGAGCATAAGACTACGAGGTGTTATTGCTTCGTCTTATTTCATACAAATTCACCAGTACCTCTTATAAATTTCATCCTTAAAAATCTAAAAAACTGAGCCATTCGAAAAGATAAAGCCAAGGGCAATATATTGGGAACCTTGATTATTGCTTAGCACCAATCTTCTGATGTTGATGGATATTGAAAAAAGAAAGGATATCACATCGCAGGAATAATCTGTGCGGTTTTGGACGCGAAACTGTTCGATATCGTACAGACATAAAATCCAATAAAAAAATCAAAAACCTACAAACCAACAACTTAACAAAATGGCAATACAATTGATTTCAGTATAATGTCTAGATTGATCGGTCGATTACTCATCAATAAGACCTTAAAAAAGTATTGTTATGATCGGAAATAGTCTTAAAATCGCTTGGCGAAATATGGCAAAAAATAAACTCTATTCTTTTATAAAGATCGGAGGATTTGCTTTTGGTATCGCAATCTGTATTCTCATCGTACTTTACATCAAACAAGAGACGAGTTACAACAAATTTTATCCAGCGATGGATCGAATTTATCGTCTGGTCGTTCAACTTCCGATCGAAGGTAAAATAGAGCGCTGGGTGTCACTTTCAGCACCCGTTGCTCCAACGCTTAAAGCTGAAATTCCTTCCATAGAACAAACAGGCCGGATACTTCCCAATCCTTTATTTGGCGCAGGCAGCAACCAACTCTCTCTGAACGACAATCCACAAAGCTTTTACGATGATGGCTTTGTGTATGTTGATCAATCTATTCTTGACATGTTTCCGACACCTATGGTTTCAGGAAGACTTGCCCACGCATTGGATCAACCCAACACATTGGTCATTACGAAAAGTAAAGCCGAAAAATATTTTAAAACCGATCCTATCGGACAGACCATCTATCTGAACAATAACAGATCCAAACTATATACCATTACTGGTGTCATCGAAGACATCCCACAAAATTCTACGCTGGCCGGTTATAGCTTCTTTATCTCGCTTGCTGGTGAACCTTTTTACCCAGGCGAGCAAAACCAATGGCTCAGCAATAATTACACGGTCTACATTAAATTAAAACCCCAGGTCAACATTGAACAAACAGAAAAAGAGATCTTAAGAAACTATAAAGAGCACTATTTGCCCGAATACAAAAAATCGGGCCGTAAGCTCAATCCTGTATTCGAGCAAGTAAAAATCAACTTACAAAATGCACTGGACATCCATTTAATGTCTGCCGATATTGATGACGATAAAGTCAGCACACTCAATAGAGGTGACATCCGTATGGTTTGGACATTTGCCACTGTAGCACTATTTATTCTTCTGATTGCCTGTATCAACTTTATCAACCTGTCCACGGCCAATGCCGCTACACGGGCCAAAGAAATTGGTATCCGGAAAACAATCGGTTCGACAAGGGCATTATTGATCAGACAATTCTTGCTCGAAGCGATTTGCTATAGCGTACTATCTTTGTTCGTTGGTCTATTGCTGAGTTGTTTTTTGTTGCCAATATTCAACAATCTCGCCAATAAGTCCTTAACGATTCCCTGGACATCCCTATACTTTTTCCCATCTTTATTGGTAGCGATAATGTTCATCGGCAGCTTGGCCGGAATCTACCCAGCCTTGTATCTATCCCGATTTAAACCGATCGCTGCATTGAAAAATAAGACCACCGGAGCCAAATCATCATTATTCAGAAATGGTCTTGTCATCTTTCAGTTTGCAACTTCCATCATCCTTATTGTAAGCGCTCTGGTGACCAATCAACAGATACGCTATATCCTGGAAAAAGACCTCGGCTTCAAAAAGGAACAGGTGATCGTCCTGCGTGGCGTTGGTACATTGGGAAATCAGATCCCTAGTCTTAAAGATGAATTAAAGTCCATTCCAAATGTCAGCTCAGTTTCCCTAGGTGATTTTCTCCCTGTCCCCATTGATGGTGCCAAAAGAAATGGCAATCCTTTTTGGAATGAGGGAAGACGAGAGATCGATATGGCGACACAGGGGCAATTTTGGGAGATTGACCAAGATTATCTTGCTACCTTCGGATTGCAATTGACGAAAGGTAGAAATTTCGATCCCACAATGGCTACTGACAGTACCGCTGCGATCATCAATCAAAAATTGGCGGATGATCTGGGATTAAAAAATCCCCTCGGGGCAAAAATAACCAATGGCAATACCTGGACAGTAGTTGGTGTTGTGGACAATTTTATCTTTGAGTCGCTGAAAGGTAAAGGATTCGCTGGCTTATGTATGGTATTGCGGGGTTATCCATCACTCCTTTCTATTAAAGTTAAGCCCGAAAACTTACAGGAGACCCTGAACGGAATTAACAGGGTATGGAATAAATTTTCACCCAATCAAAAAATCAATTATAGCTTTTTGGATGAGGGCTTTGCTTCCCTTTACCAAGACGTTGAACGGACGAAAAATATATTCAGCTGTTTTGCAATCGTCGCCATTTTTGTGGCTGCCCTTGGTCTCTTTGGACTGGCCACCTATGTGACACAACAGCGGACAAAAGAAATCGGTGTACGGAAGGTGCTTGGTGCCAGTACCCTCAGATTGCTGAAACTGCTGTCTGGAGACTTTATAAAATTGGTGTTTGTTGCCATGGTCATTGCCTCACCTGTTGCGTGGTGGGCAATGAACCAATGGCTCAGAGACTTCAACTATAAAATAGATATCAACTGGATGTACTTTATTCTGGCGGGTATGGGGGCTATCCTCATCGCCTTAGGTACCATTAGTTATCAAACATGGAAAGCTATTCGAACCAATCCGGTCGATAGTCTAAGGGATGAATAAAGTCAGAAGATCTTAAAAATTGGTGTTTGTTGCCTTGGTCATTGCCTTGCCTGTTGCGTGGAGGGCAATGAACCAATGGCTAAGCAGAAGTAATCAGTCCAAATCATTCAAGTAGCTTGTACTACGCACAAGTCCCTGAAATAATGGTTTGAATGTTCGATTGCGAACGAAAACTGTCCGAAATCGAACATCAAAAACGTAGCAAAACCACCTAACAAACTCATAATAAAAGCATTAAAACACTGGCAAGGGGATTGTATTTTTTATAGCATGGCACAAAATGATTTCAAACTGGCTTGGCGTAAGCTCTTAAAAAATAAGGGTTTCACGTTCTTGAACATTATCGGACTGACACTTGGTTTTGCCGGTTTTATCCTTTCCTATCAATACATCAATCGGGAAACAAGCTTTGATAAATGGAATCCAAACTATAAGGAAATCTATCAGGTTGGTCTGGAAACCGAAGGTGCTTTTACGGATGAAACCTCGCCTTCCCTGGCTCCGTTGCTAAAACAGAATTTACCGAATATTGTATATGCTGGTAGAAAAATAGTCTACAACTATGGTAGCTACCCACTCTTTGGGGAGAAGACAGTGCTTATCAAAAATGCAGCATTAATTGATTCTTCGGCCGCGCGGATCTTTCAGGTAGAAAATGCCAACGGACCGCTCTACAAAAACAAAGATCAAAAGGATGCGACCATGGTCAAAAGTCCTATTGCCCAACAGCTTTTCAAAAAGGAGGATTTAACATTTGACAGCCCCCATTCCATTCCGTCTATGAGCCTTGATCTGGGAATGCGTGAGATGATTTACGGTACCATCAAAAAGCAAGATCTCTCGATGATTGATTACGACCTTCTTTTTATCCGTGAACCACAGGATCTCTTTGCTGACAATAATCCTTTTTTATACCAGACTTTTATTCAGGTCAGACCGGGTACAGATATCGCTAAGTTAACCGATCAGATCAACACAATTTATCACAAGGAAATCGCCCCAAAAGATAAAATACGTTCTTCTGCTTATGCCAAAGGCAAGATTTACTTAGATCCATTGGCCAACCTGCATCTGCGACCAAAAACCGGAAGTAACACCCCCTATATCATGACATGGATTATCGGTATTCTTTCCCTGTTGATCCTCCTGCTCGCCTCCGCCAATTTTGCCAATATGATTATGGCGCAAGCCGATCAACGTCTTAAAGAGCTTGCCCTCAAAAAGATATTGGGAAGTTCGCGTTGGGCTATCGTAAGGCAATTGTTATTGGAAGTGTTTATACTGACCAGCAGTGCTGCAGTATTGAGTTTCATTACCTTGGCACTTACCGGGAACATATTACAAAGATGGTTCAATGATGATCTGAGAAGTTATATTTTAAGTTCTGAAACTATTATCCAGCTCTGTGTCGCTGTACTATTAACAACAATCCTTTCGGCAATATACCCTGCCATAGTTCTTTCAGGTTTCAAATCCGTCAATCTTCTCAAAGGAGGATTATCCTCAATACTTAAAAAAGGAACATTCCGAAATGCTTTACTAACCTTTCAGATCAGCATGGCGATTCTGTTTATTTCAGGTATGCTGGTCATTAGGGCCCAGCTTCAATACATGCAGCATACAGATAAAGGGTTTGAGCCAGCGCAAGTGGTCAATTTCAAAGGAGTGGGCATGTATTATAACAAAAACACTTACGATCAATTGAAACGGCGATTAGAAAATGATCCAAGCATTGAGGCGGTGGCTTCCGCAACAAATATCCCGGGAGAAGGGGAACAACCTCCCAAAATGGAGTTCTCCTATGCACAAAAGAATATTTCCTTTGCTCATGTCGGTATCGATCCGGGCTATTTCAAAACATTAAATATCCCTAATCTACAGGGGAATATCAATCTGTCAATGGATCAGTTGCTCCATGACTCCCTTTCCAACTATGCGGTCATCAATGAATCAGCTGCTAAAAGTTTGGGACTTTCAAATCCCATTGGCGCGAAAATCAGTGGCTGTGACGCAAATTTCGAAATCGTCGGCCTTGTCAAAGACAGCAAGGCCTATGGCTTTGAAAATGCCGTTCAACCTACCCTCTATTCATTTAAAAACGAGTGTGGGAGCATGCGTATTCAGACGACGCTTATGGTGAAAACAAGATCTGGAATGGTCGATCAGGCAATTGATGCTGTCAGGAAAGAATGGACAAAAAATACATCTGCAAAAGATCTCCCTTTAGACTATTCTTTTATGGATCAGCAATATGCTTTACAGCACAAGAAACAACAGGAACTACGGATCGCCTTCAATAGTTTCGCCAGCCTTTCGGTTATTATCGCCGCGTTGGGACTATTCAGTATGGCCGCTTATCAGGCCGCATTACGCAAAAAAGAAATGAGTATCCGGAAAGTACTTGGTGCCTCGGCACAGCTGCTCTTTGTCCAATTAAATAAACCGTTTTTCAGGCTATTTCTGATCGGTATCGGCATAGCCCTTCCTTTAGCTTATTTGCTCATGGACAAATGGCTTTCCAATTTTGCATACCATGTCAATATACAATGGTGGTCGTTTTTGATCCCGATATTTTGCATATTTATCTTAATATTGATTTCCATTAGCTTCCAATCGTTGAAAGTTGCAAGAACAAATCCGGTAGATAGCCTGCGGGATGAATAAGTAAAAATTAAAAGACAAATAAAAAAGAGATACCAGGTAAGCACAGGCTTGTACAACCAAAATCTCAATACTAAAATCTCAATACTAGAAAATGATACAATTAAAACATTTATTCAAGTGGTATAACGTAGGTGGTACACGTTCATTTGTGCTCAAAGATGTCAGTTTAGATATAGCAGAAGGTGATTTCATATCCATTATGGGTCCTTCGGGCTCAGGTAAATCCACCCTTTTGAATATTATAGGTATGCTGGACGAACCGGATGAAGGAGAATATATCTTTATGGATGAAAATGTATTGGAGATGAAAGCAAAAAAACGTTCGCAACTCTACCAATCTCATATTGGATATGTATTTCAGGCTTACCATTTACTGGATGAATTGACGGTATATGAAAATATAGAAACACCACTGATCTATAAAGACATTTCCAGCAAAGAGCGTAAAGCCATTGTCGCTGATATGCTTGACCGTTTTGGTATTGTGGGAAAGAAAGATCTATTTCCGGCTCAGTTGTCCGGAGGGCAACAACAGATCGTTGGTATCGCTCGCGCATTGGCGGGATCTCCGAAACTCTTATTGGCAGATGAACCTACGGGTAACCTCAATTCCAAACAAGGCGAAGAGATCATGGAACTGTTCAAACAATTGAATGATGACGGTGTCACGATCATACAAGTTACCCACTCCGAAAAAAATGCGGAGTATGGCAAAAGAATTGTCAATATGCTGGATGGCCAGCTCAAATAATTGTATACCAATTTAACCTGAATAATCCCTACCTGGTACATGAATACTGTAGGGATTTTTTTGTATCATTTCTCAATTCATTTTTTTAACTTCGTTATGATGAATGAGAGAGAGCTGAAATCGTTAATATTCCTGTTGGACGATACCGATCAACAGATTATTCAGGAAGTGGAGCATCAGTTAAAAAGCCAAGGTCCTGAAATTGTTCCTTATTTGGAAAAATTCTGGGAGTCGAGCTTTGACCCAAGAGTCCAGGGACGGCTGGAAAACATTATTCATGAAATTCAATTCGACCAGACCAAAAATGAGCTACAGATCTGGAATCTGAGCAATTCCTTCAATCTGCTGGAAGGACTTATCATTCTCAATAACTATCAGTATCCTTCCTACGAAGACCATAAAATCGTGTTGAAGATCGAAGATCTAAAAACAGAGGTCTGGCGTGGACTACAATACGATATGAGTCCATTGGAGAAGGTGAACCTGCTGAACCATGTGCTATTTGGTTCTTTTGGACTATCAGGCAATACAAAGGATTATCACCATCCGCAAAACTCCTATATCGGTCAGGTTCTGGACACGAAGCAGGGGAATCCGTTGACCTTATCCTGTATCTATAGCATTATTGCGCAAAAGCTGGATATCCCGATCTATGGAATCAACTTACCCAAACATTTTATCTTGGCTTATATGGATTCGGATGAAGAAGGAAATGAACATGTTTTGTTTTACATCAATGCATTTAACCGGGGGCAGATCATGCAAAAAAGTGATGTTAATTCGTTCCTGAAGCAGTTAAACCTAGGTCCAGATCGGGAATTTACATTTCCCTGCGACAATGTGACTATCATGAAGCGCGCTTTGCGGAATCTCCTGTCTGCTTATGAAGCACATGAAAGTTCAGGCAAGCAACAGGAAATCAGAGAACTGTTCGAATTGCTTGCTTGAGAAAGTCGATCGCTTAGAAGTTGGTTTCCTCTCGGGCGTCCAAAAAGATATAATTTGGCGTCAGTGTTCCATATGCTTTTGTTAGCTCGGGCGCGATATCTCCTCCCTGATCCGTCAAATTAAAACGCAAGATTTTTTTCGAATTATAATCGGAGACATAAAAGAACTTACCATTTTTTACACGGTCGTCGATCGCAATTCCCTGTGGTCTGTCAAATCCGGTCTTTGAACCAGCAATCACATAGTCAGGAACAATCGGTTTATTCCCGGATTCGCTAAACAACACATCAGGATTTCTAAAGAACAATACCTCCTTGCCTGCTGTGACCGCAAATAGTTTTCTATTCGGTGCATAAGACACTGCTCGTAAGTCTGTTTTCCCCTCCACATAGACGGTCAATGCGGGCTCAAATCTATCTTTATTGATGATCGTATCGCGCGCTCGGTCTATCAATTCCTGTCTAAGTCCTTTATAGACAGCAAAACCAATCCTATTCTTGGCTTCATCATTAAATCCAATGAGTACCCATTTTTCATTTTTATCAGCTGGATTTCCCTGTAATAACGTCAATGAGACTGGTTCAATATCCCCTAAGCTGATCTGCTTGTCGATAATCTTAGAACCACCTGCTCCGCCTTTTCCCTCCGGACGGCTTATCGCATATAACATATTCCCACCTGTCGCCGCAAGTAGAAAGTTGGTCACTGCCGATCCCCCAGTACCATTTTGTTGGGCATAGGTATAATAAGCTAACCCTCTTACATTCCTAAAGCCTGTAAATCCAAGTGCACTTGCATCACCGGGTTTCCCATAAACGTCGTCCAAAGTAATCCGTTGAATAAAGGTATCCTGAGCAACGCCCCCTTCACCGGCTTGAAAAATTGATGTTGCATTGGGATCAAAAAGCACTGGTCCACCACCTCTCGCTGGGGAAAGATATTGAAAGGTATTGTCCAGCGTATTGGTATCGGAAGGATCAACAATAAATAGATTCTTGATCGAATTATTTGTTCGATAGTCAGAGAAAGAAATATACAATCTTGAAATAAGTGTCGGCAGACCATTTTCTGGTTCATCATCCAGTTTTTTACAGGAAGCAACACCTATTAAACTGGCAAATAATACAATAACACAGGTTTGAAATGAAAATTTCATATTTTTTTATTATAAATAGCTTATTGCGTCAAACATACAAATCTACTAATATATGCAGAATATCAATGAATTTATCTCATTCTTTTAGACAGATATCATGATTTCTAAAACGGAAATATTTGCCATTTCGCTACTTTTTGATTAAAATTGCCTTTGTTTTTGATATCACATACGATTATGGAAAAGAAGGAATTTGTACGGGAGAAGTTGGCATTACCAGGAGAGGGCAAGAAATTGCTTTTACATTCCTGCTGTGCACCTTGTGCCGGAGAGGTCATGGAAGCATTAATTGCTTCGGATATCGATTTTACGATTTATTTCTACAATCCCAATATCCATCCACGCAAAGAGTATGATCTGCGCAAAGACGAGAATATTCGATTTGCGGAGAAGCATAATATCCCTTTTATTGATGCAGACTATGATGTAGACCATTGGTTTGATCTGGCTAAAGGCATGGAACAGGAGCCTGAGCGAGGAATCCGCTGTACCATGTGTTTTGATATGCGCTTTGAGAAAACAGCGGAATATGCGGCAGCTAATGGCTTTGATGTGATCTCTAGTTCATTGGGTATTTCCCGTTGGAAAAACATGGAGCAGATCAACGACTGTGGGCTACGTGCAGCTTCCCGCCATGAAGGTATAGAGTACTGGACGTTCAACTGGCGCAAGAAAGGCGGTTCGGCAAGGATGTTAGAAGTCTCCAAAAAAGAGAAATTCTACATGCAGGAATATTGCGGCTGTGCTTATTCGCTACGTGATACCAATAAATGGCGCATGGCAAATGGACGCGAAAAGATAGAGTTAGGTAAAAATTATTATGAATAAGTCGTGCTCTGTGTATAGATAAAGCATTCGACTGGAATATTTAAAAAAATATTTCGATCCTAATGATTTTATACATACCTTTGCAGGCTCAAATGCAAGATTGTGAAACATCTAAAACAATACAGAATTCCCTTTTCGGGACTCAACGCTGGAAAGCACAATTTTGAATTTGACGTTAATAAAAAGTTCTTTGACTGCTACGAACATTCGATTGTAAAAGATGGCAATCTGAAAGCAGAAGTTGAGTTGCAAAAACAGGAGAACCTATTGATTTTGCATTTTGATATCCAAGGCGAGATTCAATTGACTTGTGATACCTGCTTAAAAGAGTTTATGTCACCAATTTCAATTCAAGAACGGATATTGGTCAAATTCACAGATGAAGATTGGACAGACAATACCGAAGAGGTATTGATCTTATCAAAAAGCGACCATGAGTTGGATATAGCTGAATTATTGTATGAATACATCAATTTGGCTGTTCCTTATATCGTGAAATGTGAAGAGCAGGGAGAAGGCATACAATGCGATCCTGAGATGTTAGCTTTATTTACAAGCGAGCCGGATACAGAGGAGCAAAAAGAAGAAGAAATTATCGACCCACGTTGGGAAGCATTGAGAAATATTAAAAATAACTAAAACAAAAATACGAGATGGCACATCCAAAACGTAAAACTTCTAAATCAAGAAGAGACAAAAGAAGAACACATTATAAAGCTGAAGCTCCTAGCTTGACAGTATGTAAAGAAACTGGCGCAGTTCATTTACCTCACCGTGCTTACAAAGTAGACGGAAACTTGTACTACAACGGTAAATTGATCATTGAAAATACAGCTGTTGTCTAAGGTAAACCTTTCATAACACCAAAACATCCCAAACAAGCAATATTTTAGAAATTTGCTTTATTTTGGGATGTTTTTTGCGTATTATTGATTTACTAAATAATAACGGATGAAGATTGGTTTAGATATTTTAGGAGGAGATTATGCTCCTAAAGCAACGATAACAGGTGCGATTGAAGCACAAAAACAGCTTACTGGAGACCAAAAGATAGTCCTTTTTGGTAAAACTGAAGAGACTAAACAATTAATCGATCAAGCCGGAGGAAATTCATCTGACTTTGAATATGTGGAAGCTCCAGAAGTCATTGCGATGGGTGAACATCCAACCAAAGCAATAACTCAAAAACCCAACTCAAGTATTGCGAAGGGATTTGAATATTTAAAAAACAAGGAAATCGACTCATTCGCATCCGCCGGTAACACCGGAGCAATGCTCGTGGGATCGATGTTCAGCGTGAAAGCTATCCCAGGCGTATTACGCCCAGCCATAGCATCAATTGTTCCAAAATTGAAATCAGGATTCGGAATCTTACTGGATGTCGGTGCAAACGCAGACTGTAAACCAGAGATGCTGAACCAATTTGCAATGTTGGGCAGCCTCTTTGCCGAGCATGTATTCAATGTATCCAACCCTAAAGTGGGATTATTGAACATCGGAGAAGAAGAAGAAAAAGGAAACATCCTGACAACCTCTACCTACCCCCTACTTAAAGCCAACGACAAGATTAATTTTATCGGAAATGCTGAAGGCCGCGACCTGTTCAGTGACCATGCCGACGTATACGTCTGCGATGGATTTACGGGCAATGTGGTCTTGAAACTTGCAGAATCATTTTATGTAGTGACCCTGAAAAAAGGTTTTAAAGATGATTTCTTCGACCGATTCAACTACGAGCAGTACGGCGGTAGTCCAATCTTAGGAGTTAACGCTCCTGTCATTATTGGTCATGGTATTTCAACACCTGAGGCCATTAAAAATATGGTTTTATTTTCAAGAGATATGATCGAGTCTAAATTCATTGACAGCATCAGATCTATTTTCAATTAAGTATTTATGTCAAAGATTCATGCCGCGATTACGGCTGTAAATGGTTACGTTCCGGATTACATCCTCACCAACAAAGAGTTGGAAACAATGGTCGATACCAACGACGAGTGGATTGTATCACGAACAGGAATCAAAGAAAGACGCATCTTAAAGGGTGAAGGGCTTGCTACATCAGATCTTGCTGTACCTGCCGTTCAGGGTTTATTGAAAAAGAGAGGAATAGAGGCGACAGATATCGATTTAATTATCTTTTGTACCAGTACACCTGATATGTTGTTTCCCGCTACAGCAAATATTTTGGCCGATAAAATCGGTGCGACAAATGCATGGGGCTTCGATCTACAGGCTGCTTGTTCGGGCTTCTTGTTCGGACTGAATACCGGAACACAGTTTATCAAAGCGGGTACACACAAAAAAGTGCTTGTCATCGGTGCGGATAAAATGTCATCGGTAATCAATTATCAAGACCGCAATACCTGCATCCTTTTTGGAGATGGTTGTGGTTGTGTGTTATTGGAGCCAAATGAAGAAGGATTGGGTATACAGGATGCGATTTTGAAAACAGACGGTTCTGGTGGCCAATTCCTCAATATTAAAGGTGGTGGTTCATTAAACCCTGCTTCACATGCTACTGTTGACGCAGGATTACATTATGCCTACCAAGAAGGCCGTACAGTATTCAAATTTGCAGTGACAAATATGGCTGATGTTGCCCATGATGTCATGGTGAAAAACAATTTGACCTCAGAAGACATTGCTTGGCTGGTACCACATCAGGCCAACAAACGTATCATCGATGCAACAGCAGAACGTGTAGGTCTTCCGGAAGAAAAAGTGATGGTGAACATCCAAAAATATGGAAATACAACCAGTGGAACAATCCCTCTATGCTTGTGGGAATGGGAATCCCAATTGAAAAAAGGAGATAACCTGATTCTTGCCGCTTTCGGTGGAGGCTTCACTTGGGGATCCATCTATTTAAAATGGGCGTATTAATTGTCCATTTTATGGTATAATTTATTACTTTTGACAGTTAGAATTTTTTAAGAAACAAACAAAACCTAGAATACTATGGGTATGGATATCAAACAAATTCAGGACTTGATTAAATTCGTTTCAAAATCAGGTGTGAATGAAGTCTCGATTGAAGAGCAAGATTTTAAAATTACAATAAAGACAAATCAAGAGCCTACGTACGTAACAGCCTCTGTTCCAGCTATAGCACCAGTTGCCGCTGCTCCTGTTGCTCAAGCAGCAGCTCCAGCTCCGGTAGCTAACCCTGCTGCACCGGCTGCTAACGCTGACGCAAACTTGATTACAATCAAATCACCAATGATCGGTACATTCTATCGTTCAGCGGGGCCTGGTAAACCATCTTTCGTTAATATTGGTGATGATATCAATACAGGTAATGTATTGTGTATTGTTGAAGCGATGAAATTGTTCAACGAAATCGAATCTGAAGTTTCTGGTAAAATCGTTAAGATTTTGGTAGAGGATGCTCAACCTGTTGAGTATGACCAACCATTATTCTTAGTTGAGCCTAAGTAATTTACAACCGTAAATGAATACTATGTAGCCTCCAAAGGGCTACATTTTTGTAAACTTCATAATTCAAGACAATGTTTAAAAAAATATTAATTGCAAATAGAGGAGAAATTGCCCTGCGCATCATCCGTACCTGCCGTGAGATGGGTATCAAAAGTGTTGCAGTGTATTCAACCGCAGATCGAGACAGCTTACACGTAAGATTTGCTGATGAAGCGGTTTGTATTGGCCCTCCGCCGAGTAAAGATTCTTACTTAAACATTCCGAATATTATTTCTGCGGCTGAATTGACAAATGCAGATGCTATTCACCCAGGATATGGATTCTTGTCTGAGAACGCACGTTTTTCGGCAATTTGTGCAGAGTATGGCATCAAATTTATTGGTGCTACCGCTGAGCAGATCGAAAAAATGGGCGATAAGTCCCGTGCAAAGGATACCATGAAAAAGGCTGGTGTACCTACTGTACCGGGATCAGATGGTTTGATCTCAAACGTAAAAGAAGGTATCGTATTAGCTAATGAAATAGGTTACCCTGTTATTATCAAAGCTACTGCCGGTGGTGGCGGTCGTGGTATGCGCATCATCTGGAAAGACGAAGAGTTTGAACCAGCTTGGGATTCTGCTCGTGTTGAATCTGCTGCAGCATTTGGTAATGATGGTATCTACCTTGAAAAATATGTTGAGGAACCCCGTCACATTGAATTCCAGATTGTAGGTGATCAGTTTGGTACAGTATGTCACTTGTCAGAACGTGACTGCTCGATCCAACGTCGTCACCAAAAATTGATCGAAGAATCTCCTTCTCCATTTATGACGCCTGAATTAAGAGCTGAAATGGGTGAAGCTGCTGTGAAAGGTGCAAAAGCTGTAAACTATGAAGGTGCTGGTACAATCGAGTTTTTGGTTGACAAACACCGCAACTTCTATTTTATGGAGATGAATACACGTATTCAGGTAGAGCACCCTGTAACAGAAGAAGTGATCAACTTCGATCTGATCAAAGAACAGATCAAGGTTGCTGCTGGTATTCCGATCTCCGGAAAAAATTATGAACCGGAAATGCACGCGATCGAATGTCGTATCAACGCAGAAGATCCGTTCAACAATTTCCGCCCTTCACCGGGAAAAATCACTAACTTTCACTCTCCGGGAGGTCATGGTGTGCGCGTAGATACACATGTATATTCAGGCTATACCATTCCACCAAACTATGACTCTATGATCGCTAAGTTGATCACTGTAGCACAAACACGTGAAGAAGCGATCTCTACCATGGAGCGTGCATTGAGCGAATTTGTAATTGAAGGTATCAAAACTACCATTCCTTTGCACCTGAGATTAATGCGTGACCCTAACTTTAGGGCAGGCAATTTCACAACAAAGTTCATGGAAACATTTGACCTAACTGAATATCCTGTAGAAGATTAAATAAAATTATCTTTACATACATAAAAAATACCATTCTTTACAATAAGAATGGTATTTTTGTTTCCAAACAATTTTTATGAGTACACCAAATTCGAAAGATCTAATACAAGCTATCAAAAATAAGGGGAAGAATATAGAAGCCGAGATGTCTTTCTTTGACCATCTTGAGGTCTTAAGATGGCATTTGGTTCGTTCAGCTATTGCAATCTGTATCTTTGCAGGTATCGCGTTCACATTCTACGATTTTGTCTTTAAAGATATTATCATGGGCCCAAAAAATCTGGATTTTTGGACCTATCGTATGATGTGTAAAGCCGCTGAGGTATTCAATTTAGCTGATTTCTGTGTCAAGAAGATACCTTTTAATATTATCAATACGGAATTGGCGGGGCAATTTATGCTCCAGATCAACTCCTGCTTGTTAATGGCTTTAATGATGGGTTTCCCTTATCTTCTATTCGAAATTTGGTTGTTTGTAAAACCGGCATTGACAGATGTAGAAAGACGCTCTGCCCGTGGGTTTGTATTTTACGCTACAGTATTATTTGTTTTAGGCGCCCTTTTCGGATACTATATTGTTGTACCATTATCCATCAACTTTCTAGCGAATGTATCCTTAAGTGATGAAATCGTCAACCAGATTACGATAGACAACTACCTATCTACTATTGCGACATTGACATTAGGCTGTGGGATTGTATTCCTGCTGCCGATCATGGTATTTATTCTGTCTAAAATAGGTATTATGACACCTGAATTTATGCGTGCCAGCCGTCGTTATGCAACAGTAATTATTTTGCTTATTGCAGCCGTAATTACACCTTCTGCAGATATTATCACCATGTTGACCGTTGCTGCGCCGATGTTCTTATTGTATGAAATAAGTATCATGGTCTCCGCGGATGTCAAAAGAAAAAAATTAGCACAAGAAAAATAAAATAACAATAGAAATGAGCAGCGTAAAGAAAATTGCGATTGGAAGTGACCATGCAGGTTTTGAATACAAAACAGCATTGGTTAGCTTTTTAAATGAATTGGGTTATGAAGTAACCGACTTTGGAACAAACTCCCCAGATTCAGTCGATTACCCAGATTTCGCACATCCGGTCGCATCGGCGGTAGAGAACAAAGATGCTGATGCCGGTGTATTGATCTGTGGCAGTGCCAACGGTGTTGCGATCACAGCCAATAAACATCAAAATATCCGTGCCGCAATCTGTTGGTTGGAAGAAATTTCGGCATTGGCACGTCAACATAATGATGCCAATGTGGTATGCGTCCCAGCCCGTTTTATCGATCTTGATCTCGCTAAAAAGATCGTATCAACTTTTATGACAACCGAATTTGAAGGTGGACGTCATGCCAATCGTGTCAATAAAATAGCTTGCAGCTGTTAATAAATTAACATATTTTAAGAAGCGGATGAAGGGTAATATATACTTTTCATCCGCTTTTTTAGTTATATTGTGTACTGATCTAAGGTGGTCAAGGCTAGCATTGTTATCACTTCATATTTTTATGAACATAATAATAGGCTGTTGTTAATTGTTATCCTGTGATTATCTGATATACATAATATTTTAAACGATAACAAAGTATTGCGTTTAGTGCAGCGACCAAGCTTACAGCATTAGGATCTCGATACGCAATACTACATACTAAATACGAAATGAAGAAAATACATAACCTGATTTGGGTAGCGTTTTCTGTGGTGAGTTGTGCTCAGGCACAGGATGTCAGCACCAAATATGCGAATGAAATCACTGTAGAATCGACACAAAAACATCTACGAACGCTTGCTTCGGTGGACTTTGAAGGAAGAGGAACAGGACAGAAAGGTGGTCAGTTGGCAGCGGACTATATCGCAAATGAGTTCAAAAAATACGGACTTTCAGCACCCGTCAATGGATCATATTTCCAGCCCCTACAGCTTATTCATAATAGTTTTAAGGTCAAGCAATTTACGATCAATGACCGACCTTTCCAAAATGGGAAGGATATTTTTGTCATTGGAAACAACGAGGAGAAACTCTTTGAAAGCAATGAAATAATATTCATTGGCTATGGAATTGATGATCCAAAGTATTCCGATATCACGGGCTTAGACCTGACCAATAAAGTTGTCCTGTTATTGAACGAAAGTGAACCTACGGATGATAAGGGAAATTCATGGATCACCGGGAAAAAGACTCCATCTGACTGGTCGACAAGCAGGAATAAGAAAATTAAGGAAATTCTCAAGAAGAAACCAAAGTTGGTGTTGGCTGTCAACAGCCAGCTATCCCAATTGCTTGAAGAGGCAGGAGACCGCGCGACAGAAGGTCGTTATAACCTGGCTATAGATCAGCCTGCACCCGAAAAGTCACCCATGATCCCAGTCGTCAACATAACGGATCATGCGGCGAATTATATCTTTAATCTTGCACGTACAAATCTGGCCGCTGTTGTCGGCAAAATCAACCGTTCTGGACAAGCTAATTCTTTTGTGATTAACACCAATCTTAAGGCCGACTTCGGTACAAATGCAAAACCTTTAGCTGACCCAAATATCCTGGGATACCTGGAGGGAACTGACAAAAAAGATGAAATTGTTGTCATTGGTGGACATTACGATCACGATGGCAAAGATTCCAAAGGAAATATCTTCTTTGGTGCTGATGACAACGCCTCCGGAACAACCGCCGTGCTGGAACTTGCCCGCAGTTTTTCCCGTGCAAAAGCCGCTGGTAATGGCCCAAGACGCAGTATCCTTTTTATAACCTATGCGGCTGAAGAAAAAGGCTTACTAGGTTCTAAATTCTATACCGAAAACCCAGTTTTCCCACTGGCAAATACTGTTGCCTGTATCAACATCGATATGATTGGCCGTGTAGATGATAAGCATCTAAAAGGGAATCATGACTATATCCATGCGATCGGTTCAGACAAACTGAGTTCTGAACTTTATCAGATCAATAAAGATGAAAATGAAAAAAACACCAAACTGGAAATAGATTATATGTATGATAATCCAAAGGATCCAATGCGTCTGTATTACCGGTCAGACCATTATAACTTTGCAAAGAAAGGCATACCATCCATCTTCTATTTTTCGGGCCTCCATCCGGACTATCATACACCGGCGGACACCTATGACAGAATTGATTTCCCATTAATGGTCAAACGGGAGAAGTTGGTCTTTTTCACGGCCTGGCAGATTGCCAATAGAGATGGACGATTAATTATTGATAGTAATAAAGAATAACAGATCAGCTTTATCGCAAAAAAGAAGTCCCAGATGTCAAACTCTGGGACTTCTTTTTTTTGGTTGACAAGCAGAACAAAGCGCTTAAAAATTTGTTATATTTATTACAAGACAGCAAAATACATATGGCTTTTGTAGATTACTATAAAGTGCTTGGCATTGATAAAACAGCTTCGGCCGATGATATCAAAAAAGCATATCGAAAATTAGCGCGTAAATACCATCCTGATGTAAACCCGAATGATAATGAGGCTAAACAGCGATTCCAGGAGATTAATGAAGCAAATGAGGTATTGTCCGATCCCGAGAAACGCAAAAAATACGACCAATATGGCGAACATTGGCAGCATGGAGAGGAGTATGAAAAAGCGCAGCAACAATACCGGCAATCCCAATCTGGTGGTGGCAATCCCTTTGGTGCCGGAGGAAATCCATTTGCTGGTAGTGGCGGTTCTCAGGAATATACCGGAAATTTCGATGATGGCCAATTCTCGGATTTTTTCGAACAGATGTTTGGAAGCCGACGTGGCGGTGGTAGACAAAGTACTTTTCGCGGGCAGGACTTTAATGCCGAATTGAGTTTAAGCCTCCAACAGGCCTATACAACCCATCAACAAACCTTTAATATCAATGGTAAAAGCATTCGTATTACAATCCATGCGGGTGTAGAGGATGGACAGAAAATCAAATTAAAAGGATACGGTAGTGAGGGGATCAATGGAGGTCCAAAAGGAGATTTATACATTACAATCAATATTACGCCAGATGCAAATTTCAAGCGTCAAGGAAATGATTTGTATACTTCACTGGATGTAGATCTCTATACAGCGATTCTAGGCGGAGAGGCTACCCTTGATACCTTTGGGGGTAAGATCAAATTAAAGATAAAACCTGAAAGTCAAAATGGAGCAAAAATGCGGCTCAAGGGCAAAGGTTTTCCTATTTATCGGAAAGAAGGTGAATTTGGAGATCTCTACGTTAGCCTAAATATCAAAATGCCCAGCAATCTTTCTGACGAGGAAAAAGCGCTGTTTCAACAATTGAAGGATTTAAAGCAATAATATTATGGAAACGACACTCATAAAGGTGATAGACTTCTGCCAGTCCAGAAAGGTTGAAACAACTTTTCTACAGACCATGGAGGAATATGGACTCATACATATTGTCATCCAGCAGGAAGAACAATACATCGACGAAGATGAACTCAAGAAACTTGAGCGTTTCTCAAATCTATATTATGACCTGGAAGTAAATCCACAGGGAATTCAAGTCGCCCATCACCTATTGGATAAGGTCGAGCAACTTCAGCATGAAATTCTACAGCTAAAAAATAAATTAAAAGCCCTGGATTATTAGTCCAAGGCTTTAATACTTCTTCATAAAATAGAATAATTAGAATACCACATCCTTCTCTGTATTGATTTTGGTCTGCCAGACGATTTTATCTTGCAGCGTTGTATAAAGAATTTCATAGTCTCCTTTACAAACGACGAAGGATCCAAAAAAATCATTTGGTTTCATTAGCCGATAGACTACCAATGTGCGCTTCCCTTTAACCTTTCCGTATGCTTTCATCAGCATATATCCGGTTTTATTAATCTTCTCTTCAGGAATCTTATAGTCCAGATGTGAACGACTTCCATCATCAGGGCATTGTATCTCAGTCCGACTCGGCGTAAAAACATAGCGGTCCCGGTACATTGCGACATTGGATTGCACAATATCCTTCGCCCAGGCTATATCATTGAAATCAACCGGAAGTAAAAAGATCATACTGACCATCTTTTCCTGCCAAAGCCGATCATTGAACGGAATGACAAAGTGCAATAACTTCTTCCCTTTAAATTCACCTATGCTGTAGAAATAACGTCCCTCCTTGTTTTCCTCTCGTTGGAAAGTGGTCAAGTCTAGTAAATGACTTTTCTGACCTTTAACATTCGGATAATTGTTCATCACAGCAAGCATATCATAGTTATACCTCCCTTTCAGGCTTCCAGTAAATAAGGCCTTATAAGCTGTATCCAGGTAATTTAGATGCTTGAGTACTTTTGTGTATTCAGCCTTGACCTTGCTTACATTGATCGGTCCGGTATTAGTATTCCAGTTTTCTTCATTTAAAATATCATCTCCTAGAAAAACAGCGAGTTCCTTATCAATATTGATGAAATATTCATCCCCTTCCACTGTATAACCATTAGGTACGACCTGATAAGATTTGCAGGACAATAGCACAAAACACAGAGACAGGACAATCAACACAAGTAACGTTCTCTTCTTTCTAAACATCCGATCGATCTCCTATGATTTAATCTTTTGCACCTTTACACCCTCCCAACGATAAACATTATAAAGATCTGCATTCCTCTTCATTACCCTTAACGTCAGTTCATATTGATTTTTAATTGGACTACCGTCAAGAATACCAGGTTTCCACTTTGTTCCAAATTGCAACAATCGAACAAGCTCATCACCCGCCTTCGTACTAGGAGTACTAATTACTTTAAAATTATTCAGTTGTCCATTTTTTTGGACGACAAACTGCACAACGACGTTCCCGTCTTCACCTGTCGAATTTGGATTATAATTCTTTATGACATAATCTCGCAGGGCCAGCATTCCCCCCACAGGTGCAGAAGTCACATCCACCCGGGTATAATTTTTTACATAGCCGCCGTCTGACTTAAATTTGAAATAAAAAGCTGCCTTTGATTCCACGGGGCGACCATTCTCTAAACCGGGTTCCCACTTAGTCTGTGACAGCAATTTACTTGCCCGGTCACGAAATTCTTGACCGAGATCAGAACCAACTATTAGAGACTTTATGCTGCCGTCGGAATTAATGATGAAAAAACTCTCAATCACTGGATCAGCATCTTTATTGGATATTGCTCTTGGCATTTTAAAATTTTTGGCAAACCAAGTTCTCAACCCTTCATAACCAAGTTTTGGTTCAGCCCATACCTTACCAGATTTGTTTGGCTTATCTTCTCCCTGACTCAAGTTTAAACGGATAGGTAATGTATAAGCAACACGAACTTTTCTACCATTTTGCACTCCGGAACTCCATTTCTCTGCACTTCTCATTAACTTCAATGCAGCTTCGCCGGTACCGTAGCCCAACTCTTTTTTGATTTTGAGATCCGTTAAGCTTCCATCCCGCTCCACGACAAATGAAATTTCAATAATACCATTCACTGCATTTTCCAATGCGGCTTTCGGATAATCATAGTTGTTGGAAACCCAAGTCATAAATTTACGCATTCCACCAACTGGTTCGGGAATAACTTCTGGCTTTGAATAGATTGTGTCAGTACCAAAGTTTATTCTATCAAATTGGATCAAATCACCACTGCTACTGCCTAATGTAGCCTTGCCCCCGAATTCAAGTTGCGCAGGTATAGTTGAAGCGGTCCCTTTCGATTCAGACACTTGATTCCCCACAATTAGCCTTTCACTGTCTGTGGCCAGATCTTTTACTCCTGTGACCTCCACCTGATTGATCGAACTTTCTACATCGGAGACGATATCCTTTGCACGCGTGGTATTGAATACCAGTGTAGACCCTGCTACAACCAGTAGCATCGGTAATACTGCGGCATATAACAAACGCTTTTTCCGCGCTGACTTATTCTTAAATAACATCATAATTCTTTTCTTTAAAAACGAATGATTAGAAAACTCGTGCGCCAGTGGCAGATGATCTACCTTTAGGGCATGAGCGACCAGCATTTCGGCATAGGCCACCTTGTCTGTCGAACAGATTTCGTCGGCAATACATTCATGCTGGAACTTTAACTCCTTTTGAAAGAAATATAAAATCGGATTAAACCAGTTGAAAATTTTCAACAGCTCCATCAAAAGCAAATCATAAGAGTGCCCCTGACCGACATGAACACGCTCATGTGACTCGATACTACTACTGTCTTTAATGGACTCCCCAATGATGATTTTATTGAAAAATGAAAAACTTAGATAATCATGTTCATGACGTAATGCGCGAACCAACTGTATCACCCGAAACAGCAGAAATATACAAGCTATTGCAACTCCTAGCCAATACATATAGGCCAGGATGTCTATCAAATAAATGGGCTGCTCCTTGGGGCTGCTGATGGCGATATCCATATATCCATTCAAATCCACCATAGGTATGGAATACGCTATTAACTCGGCTTTCGGTAATTCAATAAAAATCCCGATTGGTGCCAAGAGCGAGAAAAATATCATCCCGATCAAATAGACGCGATTCCATTGAAAGAAGGTAAGTTTTCGAAAAATCAGCCTATAGAGCGCAAAGCTGATAATCAATGAAACATTGACAATCAATAAGTAAATCATAATCAAAAGTTTATAAGAGGTGGTTGTTGTTATTTATTCCGTTGGATGATCGAAAGAATATCGTTTAATTCTTTAACATCCAATTTATTCTCTTCCAGAAAATAAGAAAGCATACTTTTGGGAGAATTATCAAAATAATTATTCAACAACTTACCAGTGATTCCTTTTTTATACTCCTCTTTTGAAATCTTCGGTAAATACTGATGGCTTTTACCAAAAGATTCATGCGACACAAAACCCTTGGTTTCGAGAATACGCACTATCGTTGAAACTGTATTATAAGCAGGCTTCGGTTCAGGCAGTCGGTCAATGATATCTTTGACAAAACCACGTCCCATTTCCCAAAGCTCCTGCATGATCTGTTCTTCTGCTTTAGTCAATTCTTTAAAATCTTCCATAACTCCTTAATATTAACAGTACTGTTGTAATCGATTACAATACAATTATATAACTAAAGAAATAGTTTTACAACTATTTCTTTAGTTATATAATTAATATATTGAATATCAGATAAATAAAATTTAACCAAATACTTTTTTATAACAAATTAATCCTCAAAACTTCGTCTACGTGAAGCTTTCAATTGGGATTGTTGTTTCTTCCGATCTAATCTTTTCAGCACACTGGAATAAGGCATTTTGGTTTTCTTTCTTGGTTTGGTGGGCACTAGCGCATCTTTCAATAGGTTAAGAAAACGATCAATGGCTATTTCTTTGTTTCGTACCTGTGAGCGGTCCGTATCCGATTCCAATTGCAATATTCCCTCTTTATTAATACGATTCGAAAGCTTCTCAGCCACCACAGCCTTTTCTTCTGCCGAAAAAATTGCAGACTGCTCCACATTCCATTGTAGGGTAACTTTGGAGGATACCTTATTGACGTGTTGTCCCCCTGCTCCTCCCGATCTTGAAAATTTAAAGGTCAGCTCCCCTATTAATCCTGTTATATTCATTTATTTTTAAACGCTTCTTCTATTTTTTCCATTTTCTGCAACAGGAAGCCCAATTTTTCTACTTGGTCACGCTGCACGTCAACGAGTTCCTGCTCTTTTCTAATAATAAGGTGATCAATTTTCTCATGCAGTTCCCTGATTTCAAGCTCGGCCTTCAGATTAACCATATAATCATTCCGCGCCCGCTCGCGATCCTTGGCCTCTTGTCTATTTTGGCTCATCATAATCACCGGGGCCTGCAGTGCAGCCACACAGGACAAAATAAGATTGAGCAAAATAAATGGATAAGGGTCAAAACCTTTATTATTTAACCAATACATGTTGACCGCGATCCAGATCAGCAAAAATACAACGAAAGAAATAATGAACGTCCAACTTCCTCCAAATTCAGCTACTTTGTCTGCGACACGTTCACCTACCGAGGCTGCTGTTACTCCATCGTTATCCATGTTAGCGCTAATGACCTTGTTGTCCTTAAAGCTCTGTATAACTTGTTGATCCAGCTGGCTGAGTTGACCCGACTCGTCTTTTAAAAATTCAGTAATATAAGCTTCCTTAAACCGTGTCAGCTCTGTCGCGGAAATATATTTATCTTTCCCAAAATTTGGATATTCCTTCCGTATTAATTTAAAAATGGGTTGTCGAATAGAGGCGCCCAAAATACGTTGTTCCAAAGGGAATTGCTGCCCTGAGATATCACTGGTAAAATTGTCCATATACCGCTTA
Organism: Sphingobacterium sp. GVS05A; assembly: GCF_019969845.1. GTDB lineage: Bacteria > Bacteroidota > Bacteroidia > Sphingobacteriales > Sphingobacteriaceae > Sphingobacterium. Next base: position 318,024 of record NZ_JAHXYR010000007.1, on the reverse strand, counting down.
AATGTCTACTTAAAGATAATGCTTTTTAAGTAATCAAAAAATTCACAAAACTATGGCAATTGGTTTTTGTTATTTTAGGCATAAATAGTCGAAATTTGCAACACAAAAATTAGAGATGAAACCATCTTGATTTATTCCATCCAATAAAGGCTGATTAAATCTGGTTGCTTCATCTGCTTTAAAAATCAATTCATAAAGATGAAAATAGGCATTGTTTGTTATCCCACGTTTGGTGGCAGTGGTGTTGTGGCAACGGAATTAGGAAAGGCTTTAGCAGCCAATGGACATGAGATCCATTTTATAACCTACCGACAACCTGCACGCCTAGATTTCTTTTCGGAAAACCTATATTACCACGAAGTTGCAGTATCTCAATATCCACTTTTTGACTTTTTACCTTACGAATCAGCGCTGGCCAGTAAACTGGTTGATGTCGTACGTTTTGAGAAGCTGGATCTGATCCATGTGCATTATGCCATTCCCCATGCTTCGGCTGCATTCATGGCAAAACAAATATTACTGACGACCTATGGTATTAATATCCCTGTAGTGACCACACTTCATGGTACAGATATTACACTGGTTGGAAAAGATAAAAGCTTTAGTCCTGTCGTCACCTTCTCGATCAATCAGTCAGACGGTGTAACCGCAGTTTCACAAAATCTAAAAGATGAAACACTCCGGTATTTTGATATCTCCAGAGATATTAAAGTGATTACCAACTTCATCGATCTCGATCGATTCAGCAACAGGGACCGCTCCCATTTCAAAAAAGCGATTGCTCCGGGCAATGAACGGATCTTGGTCCATACCTCCAATTTTAGAAAAGTAAAAAATACGGAAGATGTCATCCGTATATTTAAGAAAGTACATGATGTCATCCCTTCCAAACTATTAATGGTTGGTGATGGTCCTGAACGACGCAATGCGGAGGAACTGTCCAGAGAATTGGATGTATGTATGGATGTTCGTTTTTTGGGTAAACAGGATGCTGTTGAAGAAATCTTGTCCGTTTCCGACCTTTTCTTGATGCCTTCGAGCTCCGAGAGCTTTGGTTTGGCGGCCTTAGAGGCAATGGCTTGCCAGGTTCCGGTTGTTTCATCCAATACAGGCGGATTGCCCGAACTGAATGAAAACGGTGTAACGGGATTTCTGAGCAATGTGGGCGATGTGGACGATATGGCCAAGAATGCAATCTATATTTTGGAAGATGCTGACAGGTTGGAGAAATTTAAAGAAGCAGCATTAAATCATGCAAAAAAATTCCAATTGTCCAATATCATGCCTTTATACGAACAATATTACCGCGAAGTGATTGATCAAACAACAAAAGCGCAATAAATATCATTTTTGACCTTAAGGGTTGAAAAAAAAATTTTATCTTTGACCTTTGGAAAATTTCCAAAAAAACAATTATGAAATACAAACGTATCTTATTAAAACTTAGCGGTGAATCCTTAATGGGTGACCAAAGCTATGGTATCGATATTAACCGTGTATCACAATACGCTAATGATATCAAAGAAATTCACGATCAAGGTTTAGAAATAGCAATTGTTATCGGTGGTGGTAACATTTACCGCGGTTTGAGTGCTGAAAAATCAGGGATGGACCGTGTTCAAGCAGACTATATGGGAATGCTTGCCACTGTAATCAACAGTATGGCACTACAAGATGCTCTTGAAAAAGTAGGGAAAAAGACACGTTTGCTAACGGCTATCAAGATGGAACAGATCTGTGAACCATTTATTCGCAGAAGAGCTGTACGCCACTTGGAAAAAGGTCGTATTGTTATTTTCGGAGCTGGTACCGGAAACCCATATTTCACGACGGATACAGCAGCTTCTTTGCGCGCGATTGAAATCAATGCCGATGCTGTACTAAAAGGAACACGTGTAGATGGTATCTATACTGCTGATCCGGAGAAAGATCCTAGTGCAACAAAATTCGAAGAAATCTCATTCACGGAGGTATATGAAAAAGGATTAAATGTAATGGATATGACTGCCTTTACCCTTTGTCAAGAAAACAAATTACCCATCATTGTATTTGACATGAACAAACCCGGCAATTTATTGAAACTTGCCAATGGTGAACATGTCGGAACTGTGGTAAAATAATTAATATCTGTAAAAAACGTAATCTTATATGAACGAACTAATTTCAATTGAATTGGACGATTGTAAAGACAAGATGTCCAAAGCAGTTGCTCACACGGAGTCAGAATTAACAAAAATTCGCGCCGGTAAAGCTTCTCCATCTATGTTAGATGGTATTTCAGTCGATTATTATGGTAGTGCTACTCCGCTTTCACAAGTAGCTAACATCAATACAACTGATGCTCGGACTATTGTCATCCAACCTTGGGAAAAATCGCTCATCAACGCAATTGAAAAAGCAATTACGGATGCTAATCTTGGTGTCAACCCACAGAATGATGGTATTGTGATCCGTTTGAATATCCCGCCTTTGACAGAAGAAAGAAGACGTGACTTGGTGAAAAAAGTAAAAGAAGAGACCGAAAGAGGCCGTATAGGTATCCGTAACATCCGCAAAGATACCAATGAGTCCATCAAAAAATTAAAAAATGATGGTGCCTCAGAAGACGAAATCAAAACCGCTGAAGGGGAAGTCCAAAAATTGACTGATGCATACATTGTAAAAGTTGATAATCTGTCTGAACTGAAAGAAAAAGATATCATGACTGTTTAAGTTCTTATTCTTAAACACACAAAACGAGGATGTTCAAAGCTTGGATATCCTCGTTTTTTTATTGCTGTTTGTATCCTTCCCCCCTCCACGTGGCAAATATGCAATTTTCAGCGGGTTTATTTTCACTTTTACGCAAGCTCTTTCCTATTTTCTGGTAGTTCAATATTATCCTTTCACAAAAATATTCCGGTATGTTTTATTGATTTTTGAACAAAATAATTGTACATTGTACACTAACACATAATCAGTTATATGATGAACAATTCTCGCCGTCAATTTTTAAAGCAAGCTGGAATAGGTCTTTCGGCAGCTTATCTGATGCCCAACTTGATATCTTGTCAAAATAAAATGGGTGCTGTCAGTGACAATCCATTGCAGAATATAGGGGTACAGCTGTATTCCATACGTGATTTGATGGATAAAGATCCGAAAGGTTCTTTGGAGCAGGTCGCAAAAATTGGTTACAAACATGTTGAGCTTTATGGCATAGATCCTACGGCCAAGCAGTTCTGGAAATTATCCTATAAAGAGCTAAAAAAGATTCTGGATGACAATGGCCTAAAAACGCACTCAGGTCACTATGATATGTCTAAATATCTCAGTAAATCACATACCGATAAAGAAGATTTAGCGGTGTACTTTGATGCGGCAAAAGAACTCGGACAGGAATATGTGATTGCGCCAGTGACACCGATGTTCGACATTAATGCACTTAAAAAAGATGATTATCTCTATGCTGCTGAACAGCTCAATAAGGCTGGTGAACAAGCAAAAAAGATGGGGCTAAAGGTTGCTTACCACAACCATTTTTGGGAATTTAGGGATTTAGGAAACAATGCTACAGGTGAAGATGTCATGTTGGCTTTTACGGAACCTGATCTTGTCGATTTTGAGCTTGATCTTTTCTGGGCCGAGAAAGCTGGGAAAAACCCTATATCCATATTTGAAAAATTCCCCAATAGATTTAAACTATGGCATGTCAAGGATATGGACCGTACAAAATCTAATCCAATCGAATGGCCTAAGGATGGTAAATTACCTGTTGAACAGATCTTTAAAGATATCAGATATACCGAAGTTGGTACCGGAAGTATCCCGTTCCCCGAAATTGTCAAAGAAAAGGTTAAATCGGGTCTGAAATACGCTTTCGTAGAGCAAGACGACATCTACATGCCTAACAAGATGGAAAGTCTTAAGAAAAGCTACGATTACGTTCAGGCAAATCTTATCAAATAAAAAAGGGGAGCATTGCTCCCCTTTTTTATTTGATAAGATTTTATTAGAATTGTGTATCCTCTACTTCGACCGCAGTTTCAATCACTTTACGTGCTAATTCTTCTTTAAAATCAATAATATTTTTGCTTATTGTCTCATCATGCGTACCTAGGATCTGAGCAGCCAATATACCCGCATTTTTTGCAGCATTTAGCGCAACTGTTGCTACAGGGATGCCATTCGGCATCTGCAAGATGGATAGTACCGAATCCCACCCATCAATAGAATTAGATGATTTTACAGGCACACCGATTACAGGCAAATGCGTGATTGAAGCCACCATTCCAGGTAAATGCGCAGCACCACCAGCTCCGGCAATAATTACTTTCAAACCACGGAATGCGGCATTTTTAGCATAATCAAACATACGTTGCGGCGTACGGTGTGCCGATACGATTGTTACTTCAAATTCTACTCCAAGGACTTTCAGGACATCGATGGCATCCTGCATAACAGGAAGATCGGATTTACTTCCCATGATAATGCCTACCTGGGCCTTATTATTGACTGACATAGTATTATTAAGCTTTAACTTTTAATATTTCTTGTACTTTTCTTGCGTTGGAGATGGCTTTATCACGGTCATCATTGATGATGCAGATATGCCCCATCTTGCGGAATGGTTTTGTATATTTCTTGCCATACAGATGTAAATAGACTCCTTCCATCGCCAACACCTCTTCTACTCCATCATATTTTGCTAAGCCCTCATAACCATCCTCGCCCAGTAGATTGATCATGACAGCGTTTGTCCGGCATCTTGTATCACCCAAAGGTAAATTGAATATCGCTCTTAGATGCTGTGCAAATTGAGAAACATAATTTCCCTCAATCGTTTGATGACCGCTATTATGTGGGCGCGGTGCCAGTTCATTCACCAGAATATCACCATTTTTCGTTAGGAACATTTCCACAGCAAGTAAACCGACGATCTGCAGATCATCCGCGATTTTCTTCGCAATTGCTTCTGCACGTTGCTGGATCTCTACCCCATATAATGATGGTGCGATAAGAAACTCCACTAAATTAGCTTGAGGATTGAATTCCATTTCCACCATTGGAAAAGTGGAGATATCACCTCTATCGTTACGTGCAACAATAACAGCGATTTCCTTTTCAAAATCTACCCACTCTTCAATCAAACTCGGCTCTTCAAAGGCATCCTGAATATCCGCTTCAGTAACGATCTTCTTGACACCTTTTCCATCATATCCATCCCTACGTAGTTTTTGAATGTAGGGTAAACTTAACGAAGCATTTGTTAAATTATCTTTAGTTGATATCAATTGAAATGCAGAAGTCGGGATATCATTTTGTTTAAAAAACTGTTTCTGTAATCCCTTGTCCTGGATCAGGCGAATAATACGCGACTGTGGATAAACAATTACCCCCTCCTCTTCCAGTTTCTCCAATGCATCTACATTTACTTTTTCGATCTCGATAGTAATTAAATCCAGGTCTTTACCAAAATTATATACTGTCTCAAAATCACTCAATGAACCACATTCAAATTTATTGCACAGTTTACGACAAGGAGCATTCTTATCGGGATCCAGTACATGAACGTTTACATTGTAATTAATGGCTTCCTGGATTAACATTCTTCCGAGTTGACCACCACCAAGAATGCCTAATTGCAGTTCGCCATAAAAATCTTTTGCCATAATTGATTCTAAAATCTTATAAAATTTATCTTTTAAGCTTTTTCCTTGAACAACAGTTCGCCCAATAAGCTTTCTTTATCTATCTTTTTTTGCAGTTCAATAAAAGCACCTATCAGTGCTTCCGGACGTGGTGGGCATCCCTGAACATACACATCCACCGGGATAATCCGATCCACCCCCTTCACTACGTGATAACCATGCTGCCAATAAGGTCCACCACAATTAGAACAGGATCCCATTGAGATTACATATTTAGGATCAGGCATCTGTTCGTATAGTTTTTTTATACGATCTGCCATTTTAAATGTGACTGTACCAGCAATAATAATAACGTCTGATTGTCTCGGTGAGGGTCTAGGAAAAACACCCATCCGATCCAGGTCGTAAGTTGAAGCCATAGCTCCCATCATTTCGATCGCACAGCAGGCAATACCAAAACTCATTGGCCACATCGAGGAAAGTCTTGCCCAGTTTAGCAGATCATCTAATTTGGCAACAACGACACCATTATTTTGTAGTTGACTATCTAAACTCATGCTTACTCAGGTTTTTTTAAATCGAGGTTTAAAAGCAATCTTTGGAGCTGCTGTCACTTCTTGCGCAACAGTATTCGCCACGACCACATCCGCCGGCTCCCTGTAATTCCGCACTTGATAGCTGCTATTGTTCAATGTTGAATAAGCACTTTGAGGAATATTTACAGGAACCTTAGGTAGAGACACATTGGGTTTCACCCATTCTAAATCACCTTTTTTCCAGACGAAAACCAATCCCAAGATCAATATACCGATAAACATGGCCATCTCAATCATCGTAAACCATCCCCATCTACCATCGGCGGCAATGTATTCCGATTGTCCAAATACTGTAGCCCAAGGAAAAATAAAGATGAGCTCAACATCAAAAAGCAGAAACACTAAAGCGATGACATAAAATCGAGGATTGAATTGTACCCAAGAGGACCCGATAGGATCTTCGCCACATTCGTAAGTACCAGATTTAATGGGATTATTCTTTTTGGGAGAAATTAAACGTGCTAGAAAAATGGTCGCACAGACTAACAATGCCCCTATCAGAAGAATGATAAGGATTTTGCCGTATTCCGATAATTGCGCGGGGTCATCCATAATAATTACAAATTTAACAATTATTTCGTTTACTCTAGCTAGGAACTTGAAATTACAAATTATTTATTAAAAAAATGGGGCATTGTATGCGTACAATGCCCCATCGAATATAACAATACATTAAAATTACATTTTCCCAGGCATTTTAGGCATATTGCGCATCAGCTTAGCGGCCATTGCGGGATTAGACATTTGTTTCATTACTTTACGCATGTCACCAAATTGCTTCAACAATTTGTTTACTTCGTTGATATCCGTTCCTGAACCTTTCGCAATACGCAAACGACGTTTTTGATCTATTACATCTGGGTTTTCGCGTTCAAAAGGTGTCATAGAATCAATGATTGCTTCAATAGGTTTGAATGCATTATCATCGACTTCAATATCCTTCATTGCTTTTCCTACTCCAGGAATCATGCCCATCAAATCTTTCATATTACCCATTTTTTTGATCTGTTGGATCTGGGATTTGAAATCATTGAAATCAAATTTATTCTTACGGATTTTCTTTTGAAGCTCCGCAGCTTGCTTTTCGTCAAACTGTTGTTGCGCACGCTCCACCAAAGATACGACGTCACCCATACCCAAAATACGGGAGGCCATACGATCTGGATAGAAAACATCCAATGCATCCATCTTCTCTCCGGTACCAATAAACTTAATTGGTTTATTGACAACAGATTTAATTGATAAAGCAGCACCACCGCGTGTATCACCATCTAATTTGGTCAATACGACACCTGTAAAATCAAGACGATCGTTGAATGTCTTCGCTGTATTGACTGCATCCTGACCAGTCATCGAGTCAACAACAAATAAGATCTCATCTGGTTTTGTCGCTTCCTTAACAGCAGTGATCTCCACCATCAAAGGCTCATCTATGGCCAGACGACCAGCAGTATCGATGATAACAACATTATGACCATTGCGTTTTGCCTCTTCAACACCTGCTTTCGCAATAGCAATCGGATCCGTTGACGCTCTATCAACATAAACAGGAACACCAACTTGTTCAGCCAGCACTTCCAATTGATCAATCGCTGCTGGACGATAAACGTCACCTGCAACCAACAATGGTTTTTTATTCTTTTTATCTTTCAGGAATAATGCCAGCTTACCAGAAAAAGTTGTTTTACCGGCACCATTCAGACCTGCGATCAAAATAACCGTAGGATTTTTACCAATCTCCAACTCTGTGACAGACCCACCCATCAATTCTGTCAACTCATCATTCATGATTTTAGTCAACAACTGACCCGGAGAAATACTTGTCAATACATTCTGCCCTAAAGCTTTTTGTCTAACATCATCTGTAAAAGTTTTAGCAGTCTTGTAATTCACGTCGGCATCCAACAATGCTTTGCGAATTTCTTTCATCGTTTCAGCAACGTTGATTTCGGTAATACTGCCTTGTCCTTTTAATACCTTAAAGGCCCTATCTAGCTTATCTTGAAGATTTGAAAACATAAAATCTGAATCTTATTCTATATAAACAGCAAAGTTAAAAAAATTGTCTGTAGTAACCTCATTAACACCCCATAAAAAATGCGACTATTAAAAATAATCGCATTTCTTTGTATACTCGAGTTACCTAGCCACTCATTAGTCACTCCTACGCCCACCAAATAAGATGGAAGCATAGTATAAAAGTGTCACCAAGGCACTCAAAGCAGCAACGACATAAGTCATAGCAGCCCATTTTAATGCATCTTTAGCACCCTCATGTTCCTCACCATTATAAGTAACGCCGGCATGGTTCAACCATTCTAAGGCTCGGTTTGACGCATCAAATTCCACCGGAAGCGTGATGAACGAGAATATTGTTGTGATCGCCAAGGCACCTACACCTACCGCTAACAACCATGGATTACCACCTTTGGAAAATGCAAATAACATCACCCCGAGCATTAATACCCATGAAGTCAGTTTGGAGGCCGCATTGACCATTGGTACCATCGCTGAACGAAAACCCAACCATTTATATGCTTTCGCGTGCTGGACAGCGTGACCACATTCATGGGCCGCTACCGCTGCTGCCGCTACACTGCGACCACTATATACTTCAGGACTCAAGTTGACCGTTTTATCCGATGGATTGTAATGATCGCCCAGGCGATCAGGAATCGACAATACCTTCACATCATATATACCGTTATCATTGAGCATTTTCTGCGCAATTTCAGCACCAGAAAGTCCATTCCCCAATGGCATCTCTGAATACTTCTTAAATTTGTTTTTAAATCTTGTCTGGACAATTAGGCTTACCACCATTATTCCAATAAATAAAATCAAGTACATAGCTTTTTTATATTTTTATCGTTATTCTCTTTTTAATAGTTTCTATATAATCATCAAACCTCATTCCAATTCCTATAAATTGATAAAGGCATGAACTTCTAAGATAATAAAAAGCTTATAACTGACAAAAAGAACAATTTCTTCTGATGCCGACATGACATTGTAGCATAAAAAAGGGAGTGAAAAACTCACTCCCTTTGCTTGTTATTTTCTTAATTATACTACTTATTCGATTATCCCATCTGAAAAACCAAATCAGAGCCTTCTATCATTTTACGTAAATTACTCAATGCATAGCGCATTCTTCCTAAGGCGGTATTGATACTCACCTCTGTTATCTCAGCAATATCCTTAAAACTCATATCACAGAAGTGGCGCATAATTAAAACCTCTTTCTGATCATCGGGCAGTTTCTGGATCATTTTCTTTAAGTCGACATCGACCTGTTGTTTCAGCATTTTAGATTCAGCGCTTTCATCACTGAATTCCAATACTTCAAAAATGTCGAAACCATCCGCATTAACAATATTTGGAGCCCGTTTGGCTTTTCTAAAAAAGTCAACGATCATATTGTGGGCAATACGGATAGCCCAAGGCAAGAATTTACCCTCTTCATTGTACTTGCCTGATTTTAATGTGTTGATGATTTTAATGAAAGTCTCCTGGAAAATATCTTCAGCAAGATATTCGTCTTTTACTTTCATATATATAGAGGTATAAATTTTCGATTTATATCGATTCAACAATGCCTCTAGGCCGGACTCTTGGCCCCCGACATACATTTGGATCAATTCTTGATCACTCTTACTTTTCAAAAGTCTCATACGTCACTTACTTTTTTAGCAGTTCGCAAATAAATTATCAGTTCTGTTGTAAAATGTAAATGTTTAGCGTATAGTGTTCCTTTCTTATTGTAAAACAATCAATTAATAGTATTTCAAAGTACCGTAAAATTATTGAGTAATCAAATTATTACATTTCAATTTAAGACTTTTTAACATTTAGAAAGGTAAAAACTCCGCCCCTTAACAAAAAAAGCTCCTGACAAAATACTCAAGCCTGACTCAATTTGCGCGTTGATTAACTGTGATCCAAATTCGTAACTAACAGGGACTTTATAGGGACCTCATTCGGACCTTGCCCGGACTTCATTCGGATAAAAGCGTATAAAGTACCTATTAATCCCCTATTATATTAGGATAAAATACCTTTTAATTAAAAGGTTGGTATACAGTTGCCCGCAAGATAGTACGGCCTTACTTCATAGCAGATACGGAGCATAAAACTTAAAAAACAAATGCATTAGCTCGCATGTGGCAGAGCAAGTACACGGTGGGTGTCGTATAAGATCAAAAACGAAAAAAGCGGAATCACCCTAAGATGATTCTGCTTTTCTATATGATAAAGACTTGTCTTATTTATACAACGGGAATTCGGCCATCATGGCTTTCACTTTACCATGGATCTTATCCAATTCAGCATCATTGGATGCATTTTTCAATGCCTCATCAATTAACTCTCCGATTTGAATAATATCATTTTCTTTGATACCACGAGTAGTGATTGCGGCAGTACCGAAACGTACACCTGAAGTTACAAAAGGAGAACGTGTATCAAAAGGAACCATATTTTTATTGGTTGTGATACCTGCTTTACCTAATACGGCCTCAGCTTCTTTACCAGAAATATCCTTGTTACGTAGATCAACCAACATCAAATGGTTATCTGTACCACCAGAGATAATCTTATAATCTCGCTCAACGAAGAACTGTGCCAATGCAGCTGCATTTTTCTTCACCTGAACGATATACTCCATATACTCGTCTGATAAAGCCTCTCCGTAAGCAATTGCTTTTGCAGCAATTGTATGTTCCAAAGGACCACCTTGCGTGCCTGGGAAAACAGCTAGATCCAACAACTGAGTTATCGTACGAATTTCACCTTTAGGCGTTTTGATACCCCAAGGGTTTTCAAAATCCTTACCAACCATAATCATACCACCACGTGGACCGCGTAGGGTCTTGTGTGTTGTAGTTGTAACGATATGACAATGAGGAAGTGGATCATTCAATAAACCACGAGCGATCAAACCTGCAGGATGAGAAATATCAGCCAAAACAATCGCACCGATTTCATCAGCAACTTTACGGATACGGGCATAGTCCCAGTCACGGGAATAAGCTGACGCACCGCAGATAATCATTTTTGGTTTTTCACGAAGTGCCGTTTCTTCCAACTGTTCGTAGTCAATCAGACCTGTATCTTCTTTTACACCGTAAAATAATGGTTGATAGATCTTACCAGAAAGGTTTGCCGGTGATCCGTGAGTCAAGTGTCCACCATGAGATAAATCAAGACCTAAAATTTTGTCTCCAGGTTTGATTGTCGCCAAAAAAACAGCCGCATTTGCCTGTGCTCCAGAGTGAGGTTGAACATTTACCCATTCTGCGCCAAATAATTGCTTTGCGCGATCAATTGCGATGGTTTCAATTTCATCCACAACTTCACAACCTCCATAGTAACGTTTTCCTGGGAGGCCTTCTGCATATTTATTTGTCAACACTGAACCAGCAGCTTCCATCACTTGTTTTGAAACAAAGTTTTCCGAAGCAATTAATTCAATACCTTCTTCTTGGCGTTTCAGCTCATCAGCTATTAAATTAAAAATGGCTTGATCTCTTTCCATTGTTTTTAAATGTTGTAAAGTAAATTTTGTTTTTATTTTAATGCCTCAAAGATAGCATATTCCATAAAGAATATCGACAAAAAGCCATATTTTATTAAATGTTCTTAGAAAAATGGGCTTATTTATGCGAATTAGCTAATTAACGGAGCCTCCGTTTAACTCCTAATTGGAGTCACCCAATCCAATAGAAATCGAATGTTTTGTAAATGTCAAAAAATCTATGGCGGGCGATTTGCGATTAAAAATATGTATTTTTGCTAAAGAATAGGCTAAAACATTATTAAAATGAGCACAGAACATACAGCAATTGCTCCTGTTACCTTAACGCAAGGGGCAATCAAGGAACTCAATAAATTAAAAGATCAGCAAGAAATTTCTGAAGATTTTGGTTTACGTGTCGGTGTAGAAGGTGGTGGTTGTTCAGGTATGAGTTATATCCTTGGTTTTGACCAGAAAAAAGATGGAGACAGCGAGTACGAAATTGAAGGAATCCGCATTTTTATGAACAAAGCACATGGCTTATACCTTGCAGGCATGGAAATTGACTTCAAATCAGGACTTGACGCAAGAGGTTTTACTTTCAATAATCCAAATGCAAGCAGTACTTGTGGTTGTGGAAGTAGTTTTTCAGCATAAGTTGAAATTTACACATATTCGAATGAATAAGGGATTGCGGATAGCAATCCCTTTTTTGTATTAGCCCTTCGTAACAGCAAACCTGATCAGCTGTTTCGGAAAATTCAACCGCCCTTTATTCCACTTATTCCTGCTACGATCGCCCTAACTCCTAACTTTCAGATCGACTTCATCCGCCACCATGATCGTGTAATCGTTGATCATTGAAAGTGACGGGGATTTTCAAAAATATTTTGCCCATCATATAATGATACTACAGCAACAAAGCCCTCTTTCTTTTTCCATCATAATTCACTAAATTAGCGACCTTTAGAAAAGAAGCATACAACAGTCTGATGTACAAAGAATATAAGCAGTTAAATTTACCGGAGATTGGTAAAGAGATTTTGACCCGTTGGGAACAGGAAAAAATATTCGAAAAAAGTATCAATAATCGCCCTGAGAGCAAGTCATATACATTTTTTGAGGGGCCACCTTCTGCAAATGGAATGCCTGGAATCCATCACGTGATGGCCCGTACGATTAAGGATATTTTCTGTCGCTACAAGACATTGAAAGGCTACCAGGTAAAACGAAAAGGAGGCTGGGATACCCATGGTCTTCCAATTGAACTTGCTGTCGAGAAAGCTCTTGGTATAACTAAAGAGGATATCGGCAAAAAGATTACCGTAGAAGAATATAATGACGCTTGCCGCAAGGAAGTAATGAAATATACCGATGTATGGAATGACTTAACCAACAAGATGGGTTATTGGGTCGATCTTGAGCATCCTTACATCACGTATAAAAACGAATACATCGAAACGTTATGGTATTTGTTAAAAGAGCTCTATAAAAAGGGCTTATTGTATAAAGGTTACACCATTCAACCTTATTCACCTGCTGCAGGTACAGGTTTGAGTTCACATGAGCTTAATCAACCAGGCACGTATAAAGATGTGAAGGATACAACAATTGTTGCTGAATTTAGATTGATCAAAAGCCAGCTCCATCCAGCGATTGAAAAATTAGTGGACGATGAAGCCGAAGATGTTGCATTTATCGCCTGGACAACTACGCCCTGGACCTTACCGTCCAATACAGCTCTGGTTGTTGGCAAAAAAATAAACTATGTCAAAATCAGAACTTTCAATAAATATACAGGTGCACCGGTATCTGTTGTATTGGCAAAAGATCTGATCAGCAAGCATTTTAAAGCAGAGGGGCAAGATGCCTCTTTCCAAGACTACAAGTTGGGTGATAAAGTTATCCCTTGGGAACTTGCAACAGAATTTGTAGGCGAAGAGCTTGTAGGCTTGCGTTATGAACAATTGTTGCCTTATATCACCAATGAAGATTTACAAGAGAATGCTTTCCGTGTAATCCCTGGTGACTTTGTGACCACTGAAGATGGTACAGGTATCGTGCATGCTGCGCCGACCTATGGTGCAGATGACTTTCGTGTAGCAAAAGAACACGGTGTACCGGGTATTTTGGTCAAAGACGAAAATGGGAAAGATGTTCCTACGGTAGACCGTACAGGTCGTTTCGTGAATGAAATCACCGATTTTGCAGGACGATTTGTAAAAGAGGAATACTACAGTGCAGAAGAGCGTGCGAAAGAAGATTTCAAACCTACTGACGTCTTGATCTCGATCAAACTAAAAGAGGACAATAAAGCATTTGATGTAAAAAAATACGAGCACACCTACCCACACTGTTGGCGTACAGACAAGCCGGTTTTATACTATCCATTGGATAGCTGGTTTATCCGTACTACTGCGGTAAAGGAGGATTTGGTAGCGTTAAACAAAACAATCAACTGGAAACCTGAAGCAACTGGAACAGGACGCTTTGGAAACTGGTTGGAAAACCTCGTTGATTGGAACCTTTCCCGTTCTCGTTACTGGGGAACACCACTTCCGATCTGGCGTTCAGAAGATGAGAATGAAGAGGTTTGTATCGGTTCGCTACCTGAATTAAAGTCTTTGTTAGAGGCTTCCCTGACTTCAGATGTTTTATCGGCAGATGAAAAAGCGAAAAACCAAGCCTATCTAGACAAATTTGACACAGAAAAACTGGATTTACACCGTCCATATGTTGACGACATCGTTCTTGTTTCTGACGCTGGTCAAAAATTATTCCGTGAGCCTGATTTAATTGACGTATGGTTCGATTCGGGAGCAATGCCTTATGCACAATGGGGATTGGATCATGAGAAACTAGCAAAAGGTGAAGAGTTTCCATTTAAAGAGGGATTCAATCATGCATACCCTGCAGACTTCATTGCGGAAGGAGTTGATCAGACTCGTGGATGGTTCTTTACGCTACATGCGATCTCCACGATGATGTATAAATCGGTCTCTTTCAAAAACGTTGTTTCCAATGGATTGGTATTGGATAAAAACGGAAATAAGATGTCCAAACGCTTAGGCAATGGCGTTGATCCTTTCTCGACGATCGATCAATATAGTGCTGATGCTACTCGTTGGTATATGATCAGCAATGCTGCTCCTTGGGACAACTTAAAGTTCAACATGGAAGGATTGGATGAGGTACGCCGTAAGTTCTTCGGTACGCTATACAATACCTATGCATTTTTTGCACTTTATGCCAACATTGATAAGTTCTCCTATGCGGAACCAGATATTGCATTGGAAAACCGTCCTGAAATTGACCGCTGGATTATCTCGTTACTAAATTCACTAACGAAAGAAGTGGATGAATATCTGGCGGATTACGAACCGACGAAAGCCGCACGTGCAATCCAAAACTTTGTGGACGAACACTTGAGTAACTGGTACGTTCGTTTGTGCCGTCGTCGTTTCTGGAAAGGAGAATATACCGAAGATAAGATTTCTGCATATCAGACATTATACACTTGTCTGGATACCATTGCGAAATTAATGTCACCAATATCGCCATTCTTCTCGGATAGACTATTCCTGGATTTGAATACTGCGACCAATAAGGAACAAGTGGAGTCAGTTCACTTAGCCAACTTTCCGGTATACGACGAAAAACTAGTGGATAAAGATCTGGAAGAACGTATGGCCCTGGCGCAGGATATTTCGTCGTTGACACTTTCACTACGTAAGAAAACGTCGATCAATGTGCGTCAGCCATTAAACAAAATCCTCGTTCCTGTATTGGACAGTGCTTTTCAGGAGAAGGTAGAAAAAGTAAAAGATTTGATACTTTCGGAAACCAATATCAAAGATATTGAGTTTATTACGGATACAACTGGTATAATCAAGAAAAAAATAAAACCAAACTTCAAAGCTCTTGGCGCGAAAGTTGGTAAGGATATGAAGTTAGTTTCTTCATCTATCCAATCGTTGACTATAGATCAAATCAGTACATTGGAATCAGCAGGTGAATTGGCCTTAACGGGTACACCATATACTATTCTATTGAGCGATGTAGAGATAATAGCAGAGGATGTGGAGGGATGGCAAGTTGCAAATTTGGGCAAATTGACCGTAGCATTGGATGTTCATATTACCGAAGAATTGAAGAAGGAAGGTTTATCAAGAGAATTGATCAACCGTCTACAAAATTTACGGAAGGAAAAAGGACTTGAAGTGACTGACAGAATTAACGTAAAGTTAACAGCAGCCTCAGAAGTAGTCAATGCAGCGAAAGAAAATTTATCTTATATTTGCACCGAAATTCTAGCCGATTCATTGGTATTTGAAGATTCATTAACTGAAGGAGAGACCATCGAGATCGATGGCAAAGAACTTAAGGCATTAATCCAAAAAAATTAAATTATGGCAAACAACAACGAGAAAACACGCTATAGCGATTCAGAATTACAAGAATTCAAAGATATTATCTTGGACAAGCTTAGAATAGCAAAAGAAGAGCTTTCCTCGTTGACCGCAACGCTCAATAACAGCAATGCGAATGGTACAGACGATACTGCGGGTACATACAAGACCTTAGAAGATGGCTCTGCAACTTTGGAGAAGGAACAAACCAACCAATTGGCTGCACGTCAAAAGAAGTTTATCGACAACCTGGAAGCAGCGTTGGTGCGCATCGAGAACAAAACATATGGTATCTGTAGAGAAACCGGAAAACTGATCCAAAAAGAGCGCTTGAAAGCTGTTCCGCACACGACGTTGAGCATCGAAGCGAAAAACAAACAATATTAATTTTAGGCAAAAATATATGGTCTTTGCGTGGGCAAAGACCATTTTTATAGCACAATGAAGGGGTATACGAAACCAGTCGCACTAATTGTCGCGATTCTTTTAATAGACCAATTGTCAAAAATATGGGTCAAGCTCTCTATGACAATTGGACAAAGTCACCACATATTAGGTAAATTCTTCCAAATCCATTTTATTGAAAACAATGGGATGGCCTACGGAATGGAATTTGGTGGTGATTACGGGAAATTGTTCCTGACCGTGTTTCGGATACTGGCCGTAGCCGGTATCGGGTATGGTCTACATTACATGATCAAGAATAAATACAACCGTGGCTTTATATTAAATGTAGCCCTGATTCTTGCCGGTGCTTTGGGAAATATCATTGATTCAGCATTCTATGGTGTAATCTTCAGTGACAGTACCTTTTACGAAAAAGCATCTTTATTTCCGGCGGGTGGAGGATATTCATCCTTCCTGCATGGAAAGGTCGTTGACATGCTTTATTTTCCTTTAATTGAAGGTACTTTCCCTACTTGGGTACCTTTTTGGGGTGGTGAAGAGTTTCTATTCTTCCGACCTGTATTCAACATTGCGGACTCAGCTATTTCAGTGGGTGTCGTGCTGATACTATTATTCCAAAAACGGTATTTCAAAACGGAAAAAGAAGAGAAATCGAGTATCCATAGTGAAATCGTTGAAGATTAACGAAATATCTTACAAAGCCTTGTTAATCACAAGGCTTTTCTTTTAAAACGTTAAAAACGGGGATTGTAATCCGATTATCAAGCAATCTGGTCATATAGGTTATGACGGTCTCCATACTAAATACCAAAAAATGAAAAACATAAACTTATTCCTAATCGTCTGCGCACTTTTTGTGACAAAAATGGCACAAGCACAACAAATTGAAATCCCGAATCTAAAAAAACATATCTACTACCTGGCGGATGACAAAATGCAAGGTCGCGGAACAGGTAGTAAAGAAGCGTTCAAAGTAGCTGACTATATCGAAAAGGAGTTTAAAAAATATAAATTACAACCCAAGGGCGAAAAAGGCTATCGCCAATCTTTCAAAGCAAAGGTATGGAAGGTAAAGGTAGCTGACAGTATTCGCAATGCTGACAATATTATTGGTTTTATCGATAATGGAGCAGTGCTGACAGTTGTGATAGGTGCGCATTACGATCACTTGGGAACAGGTCGCCAAGGTAGCTCAAAAGACTCGCTAGGTGTTGGTAAAATCCACAATGGTGCTGACGACAATGCTTCGGGTACTGCAGGTTTATTGGAACTCGCCCGTTATTTTAGCACCAATAAAGAAAAAGAACCTTACAATCTATTATTTATAGCCTTTGGTGCCGAGGAACTGGGATTGGTTGGCTCCAAATATTTTACCGAGCACCCTACTCTACCGCTGGAAAAAATTACGGCAATGCTTAACATGGATATGATCGGCCGCTACAATCCGGACAATGGTCTTGCCGTCATTGGATATGGAACAAGCAGTCAATGGCCGACTGTTTTCAAAGACGTCCAAGCACCTATCAAGTTCAATTTAAGCAAAGATGGTAACGGCGGGTCGGATCAGACTTCATTCTACAAAAAGAATATTCCAGTATTATTCTTCCATACTGGCGGACACCCCGACTATCATATGCCCACGGATGATGCAGACAAGATCGACTACAATTCATTAAAATCTATTTTGGATTTAGAGAAATCGGTGATCGAGAATATCATGAAACAGTCGAATAAAATGGACTTTATCTGGACCAACTAAAACGGATAAAATAAACCGTAGATGATTTTTCAAAATATGGCCTAGGCTCGAGGGCAAACGAGAGCGGATTTATTAAGGTACTTTAGATACCCACGAGATTAAAACACAGATAAAAAAATAAGTATACGGATGAAAAAAATTCTTGTCACAGGATCCAATGGCTTTTTGGGTCAGAAGGTCGTCGACCTACTTGCTGGAAATAATCTTTATGAGGTTACAGCCATTTCAAAAGGCCCGAATAGAAACCCGAATCAAGCGGGATATATTTTCTATCAAGTTGACTTGTTGGATCAGATCCTATTAGCGGATTTTTTATCCAACCATATTTTTGATGCGATTATACACACCGCTGCAATGACCAGTGTGGAAGCATGTGAGGCTGATAAAGCGGCCTGCCAGCTGATCAATGTAGATCTGGTACAAACACTAGCAAGTTACTGCGAAAAAAATAAGACACAGTTAATCCATCTCTCGACTGATTTTGTCTTTGATGGCAAAAAAGGCACGGCCTATAATGAACTGGACGCACCCAACCCACAAAGTGAGTATGGTAAAAGCAAATATGCCTCTGAGCGAGTACTGGCACAGTCTTCCTGTCATTATGCGATCTTACGTACAATTTTGGTCTACGGTATCAACGGAGATCCGAATCGTTCCAATCTAGTCCTTTGGGCAAAGGCAAAGCTCTCCCAAAAAGAAGCTATAAAAGTGGTTAATGACCAATGGAGAATGCCTACCTTTGTAGATGATTTAGCGCATGCTTGTCAATTGGCTATTGAACGACAAGCTCAGGGAATATTTCATATCTCTGGAGCAGAGCTGATGTCCATCAATGAGGCGGTTTATAAAATCGCAGATTATTGGAAACTGGACAAAACATTGATTTCAGAAATTAGCGCAGCGAGTATTGGACAAGCGGATAACAGGCCGCGCCAGACAGGTTTTGATCTTAGTAAATCCGAAAATGAACTGGGCTATGTACCAACAACATTTTTGAAATCTTTGGAAATAATTGATAGCCAATTCAAAGAATTTGGACGATAATGACAAAAAATGATATGATAGAGAAATTTGCTAGAGAGTCATACACGGAGATGAACGAATTGGTCCTGCCTAACGATACCAACACATTTGGAAATCTAATGGGCGGCCGTTTATTATACTGGATGGATATCTGTTCAGCTATTGCCGCACAAAAACATTGTAGCAATGTGGTCGTTACAGTATCTGTGGATAATGTATCTTTTAAGCGTTCGATCAAATTGGGTGAAGTGGTCACCATACAAGCACAAGTGACACGTGCCTTTAATAGCTCCCTAGAGGTACGCATGGAAATTTTCGCGTCAAATCTGCCCGAGGGCACACGTGTAAAAACCAATGAGGCTTATTATACCTTTGTTGCTGTAGACGCCGACAACAACCCTAAAGCTGTCCCCGTATTGATCCCTGAGACAGAGTCAGAACACAAAGCTTACGAGGATGCATTACAACGGCGAGAACTTCGTCTTATTCTGGCAGGGAAATTAAAACCCGAAAATGCAAAAAAACTAAAAGCATTGGTCAGTTTATTTAGCCAAAAGAACTGATAAGATAGGCTGTAAGTACAATAAATAAAAAGAGAGGACATGAACATGTCCTCTCTTTTTATTTATTGTACTAGCCAAACACTACAGTACCTTGGTCTATCATTCTTCTAAATCAACTAATCCTCGTTACCTAAGGCCAGGATTCGATCAAATTCCTCAGGTTTAAGTGGCATCACCGATAGGCGGCCCTGTCTTACCAAAGCGATATCCTGTAACTGTTCATCTGCTTTGATCGTCTCCAGGGAGACAGATTTCTTCAATGTTTCAACAGGAGCCAGATCTACGACAACCCAACGTTCATCATCTGTCGTTGGGTCCTGATAAAACTCTTTCACCACTTTCGCGACACCAACCACATCCTTTCCTTCGTTGCTATGATAGAACAGAACCAAGTCCCCTTCTTTCATCGCTTTCATATTATTCCTAGCCTGGTAATTGCGTACACCATCCCAAAACGTCCGCCCATCTTTATTGAATTGTTCCCAACTATATTTAAATGGTTCAGATTTTACTAAGAAATATTGCATATTCAAATATTTGTTAAGCGTTAAAAACTATTGTTGCGGCATTAATACTTCCATTTTATCCGCAAAATGCGCACAGTAATCACGCAAGTCACCAATAACCTTCTCAGCCATGGGATCTCCACCTGAAGAACGGATAAATGAATCCCCTAGGGTTTGTAAAGTTTCGTAAAAAAAACGCTTCATTTCATCATAAGGCATGTCTTTTGTCCAAAGGTCAATGCGCATTGAATTTTTATAATGTGAATCCCATAGTGCTAAAAACATTGCTTTAGCAGGTAATTCTTCTGCATTATTCCCATCTGTGGACGACCACATGATGTTTTCAGGAACATTGTTTTCGTCAAGCTCTACTTGTAATTTTATTTCCGCTTTTTTCATTTTAGTATTGAGTATTGAGATATGAGTATTTAGTATTGAGATTTTACCTCAACAAGCCTACGGCTTATCCACCATCTCCATTTTTTAATTTTCACTTTTTAATATATCAACTGAATGTTACTTTAACGATCAGGCTGGCAACGCATACCAGCACCAAAAACGCCAACTGTAACATCCACATCTTTTTATTCTCTTTGATAAGTACTCGAAACAAAATATCGACTACCGTCAGTAGTACCATCACGGCTATAAATGCTCCCCATGTAAATAGTGCCTTTTCGTCATTGGGATTTTCCATAACAAACCAAGCGACCAAGCATGCACTAGCAATATTTAAAGGAGTAAACCGCATTTTTGGCTATCGCTTCTTGAAATTACGATTTGACCCTGTTGCCTTACCACCAGACTTCCCTTTGCTCTTGGCTTTCGGCTTAAAGCCGGAGGCACGTTGTGCTTCACGTACTTCCTTTTGTTTGATCACATATTTCTTTTCATGGAAGGCTCCCTGATAATCTGGATTGTCTTTTTTCTTTTGATTATCAATATCGCGTGCTATATCCTGTTTCTCCTGAAAAGGTGTTTTCTCAATAAATACCTCCTCTGGAATTGGATGCACCGGAATACTCTGCTTAATCAGTTTCTCAATTTTTCGAACATAATATTTTTCGGCCTCATTGCAAAAAGTGATTGCATCCCCTTCATTGAAGGCTCTACCAGTACGTCCAATACGATGCACATAGTCTTCTATAACAATAGGAACTTCAAAATTGATTACGTGGCTCACGTTGGAAACATCGAGTCCCCGCGCTGCAACATCCGTTGCAACAAGGATACGGATATTTCCCTCCTTAAATGCGTTGATCGAGTTTATACGGGTATTCTGTCCTTTATTGGCATGAATGACACGAACTTCATCTTTGCCATATTTACGTTCCAGAAAATGAAAAACGTTATCTGCAACTTGTTTTGTCTTACAAAAAACAATCAGTCTGCTAAAAGCTTCATCATCTTTTAATAGATGCTGCAATAAATTCAGCTTCGTTTTTTGATTAGGAACAAGATATAATGCCTGACTGACCGTTTTAGCTGGGGTCGCTTGTTCGGACACCTCTATAATAGTAGGAAAAGCAAGAAAATCTCCAGCGATCTTACGAACAAGCTCACTCATTGTTGCTGAAAACAATAAATTTTGGCGTTTACGTGGAACGATTTCCAATACACGGTGGATTTTGCTGATAAATCCCATATCCATCATCTTGTCCGCTTCGTCCAAAACTAAAAATTTGAGTGATTTAACAACGATATGTCCTTCTAAGTACAAATCAAGGAATCGACCCGGTGTAGCAACGATAATATCAACTCCTTTTTCAAGTGTTTCTATTTGAGTTTTTGGGCCCAATCCTCCATACAATACAACAGAACGTAAATCGAGGTAAGTAGAAAATAATTTGATGTTCTCCTCGATCTGCATCGCCAACTCCCGGGTTGGTGTCAAGATCAGGGCACGCGCATCATTTCCCTGTGCATACTTCAATTTCATCAACATAGGCAATACAAATGCAGCTGTCTTTCCGGTTCCGGTCTGGGCTATTCCCATCACATCCTGTCCCGCCAATATCGGTGTAATTGCCTTTTCTTGGATCTCAGTCGGTTGTTCATACCCCGCTTCTGTGATCGCATTTAAGATCTGTTTATTGAATTTAAAATTTTCAAATGATTGCTGCATCCGACAAAGATAAGGAAAAGAGTCCATTTGACTTTCTTCAATAAACATTCCGGCACACATTTACTTTTAATTGACATAAAAATTGGGAAAAAGCACAATATAAAGTCTAATATTTTGGTTTTTAATAGAATTAAAGCATTTTTGTAGGGTATAAACAAACTTTTTATCAGGTTGATATGAAAAAATTATGGATGTGTTTGTTGTTGATAACAACAAGCTTTGCTGCATTTGCCGATGAGGGAATGTGGTTTTTAATGTATCTGAAGCGTCTAAATGAGGCAGATATGCAAAAAAAAGGACTTCGTTTAAGTGCCGAAGAGATCTACAGCATTAACAACTCTAGCTTAAAAGACGCTATCGTGCAATTCGCTGGTGGCTGTACAGCAGAAATTGTCTCAGATCAGGGCTTGGTATTCACCAATCACCACTGTGGATACGGAGCAATTGCCGAATTGTCCACACCAGAAAACGACCACTTAACAAATGGTTTCTGGGCAAAATCGAAAAGTGAGGAATTGAAACCCAAATCGCTATCTGTACGCTTTTTTGTACGTATGGATGATGTTTCAAAACGTATCTTAGGTTTGGTTACCAATAAAATGACTGAAGATGAACGCAACAAAATCATAGCGGCTGAGATTGCAAAAATCCAAAAAGAAAACAGCGAAAATGGCAAGTATGTTGTTGAAGTAAAATCTTTCTACCAAGGAAATGAGTATTATTATTTTGTATACCAAGATTATAATGACGTACGTCTAGTGGGCACTCCTCCAAATAGCATTGGTAAATTCGGTGGCGACACGGACAACTGGGAATGGCCTCGTCACACTGGTGACTTTTCAATTTTCCGCGTCTATGCAGACAAAAACGGAAATCCAGCGGAATATGCCCAGGATAATGTTCCTTTGAAACCAAAACATTTCTTACCTGTTAGCTTAAAAGGTGTTCAGGAAGGTGATTTTGCCATGATCCTTGGTTATCCTGGTCGTACCAATCGTTGGATGCCTTCAGGAGGAATCAATCAAAACGTGAAATTTGCGTACCCTGCTTGGGTTGAAGCTTCCAAAACAGGTATGGATGCCATGAAAAAATTCATGGATCAAGATCAAGCGGTCAAACTAAACTATGCTTCGAAATATTCTCAAGTAGCCAATTACTGGAAAAATCGTCAGGGTATGATCGATGCATTGACCTTACATCAAACGGCGGCATCTAAAGCAAAAGATGAGGTTAAATTTGACAAATGGGCTAATAGGGCGGCCAATAAAGCGGAATACGGTGATGTGATCAAAACAATCAATGCATTCTATAGTGCAACAAATGAGAAAGCGAAACACGATAATTACCTGATGGGTATGATCCGTTCCAGTGCGATCGCAACGTTACCCTACTCCATCGGCTCTGGTTTAGAAGTTTATGCTACGGCTGATGAAGCACGCAGAAAAGATATCCTTCCACGTTTGAAATCAGCGATTGATGCTGGCTACGAAAAAATGTATATGCCGCTAGAAGAACAGGTATTGATCGACGAGCTGAATCTATATGCAAAAAAGGCCGGAAATATTGCTCCTTACGTTGCTGAATTGGCAACTAAAAACAATAATGATTTTACAGCCTATATCAAAGAATCTGTAAAAAACAGCATTTTTGCTTCCGCTGAGCGCCTGAACAATTACTTAGAAAACCCAAATGCTGAGATTTTGGCAAATGATCCATTGTATAAGTTATCTTCGGCATTGATCAGCAAATACCGTCAGGAAGATCCTAGCGCAAAAGCTGAGCATGACAAGTTCGACGCAGCTTACCGCAAATATGTTGCTGGTGTATTGGCTTCCAATCCAAAAGGTAAATTCTATCCAGATGCAAACAGCACATTGCGTCTTTCTTATGGCGCTATCAAAGGCTTACCAAAAGACCCACGTAACGACGCTGATAAGAACTTCTATACAACCCTAAAAGGTACTGTTGCGAAATACAAAAAAGGTGATGAAGAGTTCGATTTGCCACAACGTTTGATGGATTTGTACAAAAATAAGGACTATGGTCGTTACGCTGACAAAAAAGGATATTTACCAGTAAACTTCCTAAGTGACAACGATATAACCGGTGGAAACTCTGGTTCTCCGGTGATAAATGGCAATGGCGAATTAATTGGCCTAGCTTTTGATGGTAATATCGAGGCGATGGCTGGTGATGTGATCTTCGACCATAAGCTACAACGTACAATTTCAGTTGACATCCGTTATGTATTATTTATCATCGATAAATTTGCTGGCGCAACTAACATTATTGACGAACTTAAGATTGTTGAATAGTTTTTTTTAAGCTTTTTCGATAAAAAAAAACGAAATTTATTTTCAATTTGATTCGTTTTTGTATATTTAGGGAGTGTTTAGGAAAAACCATAAAAACTAAAATTATAATTATAAAAAAATGGAAAACTACGTAAAATTAAAAGAGTTAGTAGCTTCTATCGAAGCTGATGCAGACAAGTTCTTCAACAATGGTAATTCTGCTGCTGGTACACGTGTACGTAAAGGATTACAAGACATCAAAACCTTAGCACAAGAAATTCGTAACGAAGTTACTGCTAAGAAAAACGACGGAAAATAATCTTTCCTGAGTTCACATAAAAAAGGCCTTTCAAATGAAGGGCCTTTTTTATGCGTTAATGCGACCCTGTACTTGTTACAAGTAGTAACAGCCCATCACAAGGTTATAGACCTTCACACCAAGATATCCCCCTACTACTGCATTTAGTTTGTCGTAAACTTGCTTTCTATTCAAAGGTTTGTCTTTTTTCTTAAGAAACTCGTTAGAAGAAATCGCCACAGGACTCAGCTCTACTTTGGTGGCAAACATATTATAGTGAAGCTCTGGGACAGCCAACCCCAAAATCATCCCAGGTAGACCATTGAATGCAGACGGCCCGCCAGATACGGGAATCTGATCTGTATAAAATGCGACAGCATAGATTGAGTCAAGTACAAGCCCATTAGCTCTGCGGCATTGATATCCTGCGATCTCCCTGTACTCGTTTGTAATTTTCCATTTAATCTTCAGAGTAGAATCGGCTATTACAATCCGTTCTCCTCCCAATTCAAAAGTAGATTTGAACGTCTTTGTTTTCAAATGCTGATAACTGCTAATTCCCGACTCGAAAATTCCCATCCGCATCAGCTGCTGAGCGGCCTCAGGATAGTCCTCAGGCACATGTTCATAAAGCACCTCATTTGTAGAAAACTTCAACGTCTTCTTGAGGACTTGATTTTCTGGCGCATGTTCAGCCATTCCCTTAAATGCATTTCGACTCTCTTCGTCCTTAGCATAAGCTCCATAACGCTTGATCAAATTTTTAAGAAATACGGTTTTCTCAAAAGTAATCGTTCCCTGATCTGGAAAATAAGCATATTGACCCTCAGCCGCCTTTCCCAAACATAGTATTAAAAATAGGGTTATTATATTTCTGATCGTTCTCATTTTATTTTGATTTGACTAGCATCTTGTTGATTTCCCAGCTCAGTTTTACCATATAATACCTACCAATCGTATTAAATCGACGCTCAGTCAGAAGTGATCCATTTTGATTTCGCTCAAAGCCAACATTTTGGTTCAATACGTCATTGATCATGAATGTCAGCTCCAACTTCTCGTCTTTCATAAACTTTTTTGACAAGCCAGGGCTCAACACCAAACGCTCGAATTTCTTGCTATATACTGCTGTTGGTGCCTGATATCTGTAATTAAAATCTGTTCTTAATACAAATTTGGCTGGCAGGAAGTATTTAAATTCTCCATTAGAAGAAAATGTAAAACCTTTACTATCTTCCATCATACCAATCGAATTATCCTGGATGACATATCCCGGTGAAACCTCAATTCCAAAATCCAAACCTTTTGTGGAGGACTTTTGAAGTCCATAACTCAATGAATAGGTCTGAAACTTTGCATTGGCTAAAACATTATTCACGTAATTATAATTATTACCGATAGAAATAGTAGGCCCCCCACCGTGTCTCAATTGGTACTTTTTCCATAAAATCCCATAATACATTGGTCTTATGCTAATCTGATTGTTGGCATTATTATTCAAGTTATCCCAGATAAAGGTGGTTTTGCCGACAGAGTCTATTGTGGTGTTTTGTACCAAAGCATTATTCGTTCGGGAAGCATTGATGTAGATACCGTAAAACTCACCTGTAAGAATTGAGAAAGATCTAAAGTTTAAATTCAATTCATTCGTATAAGATGGCTTTAAATTTTCGTTTCCTAAATATTCGTTCAATGGATCAAGATTTGACCGTAGTGGCTGAATCTGATTGAGCGAAGGTAATCCATTTGTTCCTCTATAGATCACGGAAATAGATCTATTTTTTTTAATCTCATAATTTAAATCCAAAATGGGATTATAAACAAAGAAAGATCTGGACAAATGTGCGTCGTCCGCTCTGTTCAATTGTGACAAGTCACTATTTTCAAACCTGTTGGCAATGTTAACAACGAATTTTTCCATCGGCTTATAGTTGATCGAAAGATTATAGGTGTTCTTCGTTGTTTTGTACAAAAAGTCATTACTATACACATCATCCTTATCGTCATACTCTCCTGTGTTCAGATTTTTGTTCAGGGATTCTACCGAATTACTATTACGGTTAAAATTAATACCGTATTCAAAAGCTAGTATGACCTTTTTTGATAACGGTTCAGAATAAGACAGCTCACCACCAGTTGTAAATGTATTGTTATTAATGACCTTTTTCTGATCCAAGGTTGTATTTCCCACAGAATCTCCATTTCTATAATAAACTAAGCTTGAATATAGTTTTTGCTCACCATCCTGCTTACTTCCTGAGGTGAAATAATTGATTGTTAATGAACGACCCTTTTTCTTAAATCGTTTCACATAAAGTGCTGAAGCATTATACTCCTCTGACTTGGTATCATTGTGAAGATCTCGGGTATTTCCATTAACCATCTGATCAAATTGGTTAACTGTATTTGAAATAGTCCTTGAAGAGCTGATATCCCGTCTCCTATTGGCGCCTGCCCATACAGTCAAATCGGATAAAGAATCTATTTTAAATTCATATTTCAGTCCAACATTATGTCTTTTATTATCACTGGAAGCAGCGGTATTGTTATTGCTAATCAGAATGGTATCTCTTGCTGCATTTCTGGTAAATATACTTCTATCCAGATCTACATTTGACTGGCTATATTTATAGTCAATCCGCCAGGAATGTTTCTTATTTGCGGTTTTATCGGAGTATAAGAAACCCATATTGAGAGACTTTGGAATTCCTTCGCCCTCAAAATTTCCAGAACCGTCACCATCACCGCCTATACTTGAAGCTTCCTGACCATTCAATCCTGTTTTGCCTGTATTACTTGCGATCAAATAAGTTGAAACCCGAAAAGATTGATTGAAATAATTCAAAAACCCCTGACCAAGGTAAAATTTATTGTTTCCTCCTCCAGCATCTACCTTACCAAAAATACCACGCTTGGCTTCCTCTTTTAACTTAACATTGATTGTCTGCGTACGTACGCCATCATCAATACCTGTTTTTTCTGCTTTATCGGATTTTTTCTCATAAACCTGAATCTTATCCACCATATCAGACCGGATATTTCGGCTCACCAATTTTGGATCGTCACCAAAAAACTCCTCCCCATCAACAAGCATCTTTTCAACTGTTTTCCCCTGTGCGGTAATCTTTCCAGAGGCATCTACAGTGATCCCCGGCAAAACTTTCAAAAGATCCTCAACCTTCGCATTCTTTTCTACCTTGAAACTCCGGGCATCGTATTCTGTTGTGTCTCCCTTTATTGTTATCGGAATCCGGCCCGTTACGATTACCTCCTGCAATAAAGTAGCGCTATTTGTAAGCCCGATCGACAAGTTTGTATAATCTCTCTTTGGTAAGATATCGGCATAATATTCGCCATATTTTGGATAGGTTACGATAAGCACATATTGGCCAGTATCCGGTTGTAGTAAAGAGAACCTTCCATCTTCATCGGATCGGGTGAAGTCTGTCAGAATCGAATCTTTGGCAGTTAACAACATAATCGTCGCATTATGAAGTTTAAGCTTGTCTTTTGCGTCGTTAATTTTTCCCTCGATTTTGGATTGCGCCTGAACTATTCCGCATAAGCAAAGTAGAAAAAGTAAAAGTGATAAACACACTCTTTTCATAAAATTTATTAAATGGTATTTAGTGACAAATTGCAATAACAGGCAAAACTACTATTTTACTGGATATTTTTTACTCCATCATAAAAAAAAATAACCATGTAATGAAAAAATCACCAACAAACTATAGGCAAGTCAATATAAGTCAGATGATATCAACAAAATTTTACATAAGATCATCATTATTAACATTGGTTTTCTTTTGCCACGATCAACAAAGGGCTATCCATGGATAGCCCTTTGTTGATCAGAACAACTAGTGTCATCAAATCACATCGTTTATTGAATAAGCTGATCTTCCTACAAATTGCCTAGCTCCATAATAAATTGAACCGTTTCCTTATTCATGTGCTGTGACAATACGCCCGAAATCTGCTCCGTCATTGTCTTTCTGGTCATCCGTTTCACTTTGCTTTTTTCGAATCTCTTTTTATCCATGATCACATCATTGCTTAATTCGACTTTAGTGGCAAAATAGGAAACATGCTGGCTGGGCACCACCAATCCAAGGATCATCCCGGGAAGCCCGTTGATAGACTCAGGTCCACCACTGATCGGAATCTCATTACAATAATACCCGATCACATAAATCGAATCAGCTGTAAGACCATTGGCTCTCCGGCAACTGTAACCTGCAATTTCACGATATTCATCAGTAACTTTCCATTTGATACGTTTCATGGTATCCTCCACAATAATCTTTTCACCAACGATATCATTATACCTTAGAAAAGAGCGGGTCGTCAAATTGGACTGGGTAATCGCTTCAAAGTCCAATGCAAACATCATAATGTATTGCTTGACCATCTGATCCAGATTATCATCTTTGACAGGTTCAAACAGGGTTTCATTGGCATTAAATTTTAATGTCTTTTTCAACACTACATTTTCGGGTAACTTGGGCAATACCTGTTCAAAAAATATTTTTGACTTATCATCAGCCTTGGCCAAGAATTTCTTACCCACAATATTCTTCATGTACATGGTTTTATCATAGGAAATACTCCCAGACCTTCCGAATAGCGTGTATTGTGCCTTAACGCTTAACATTGTACAACACAAAAAGAGAAAAAAGATATATTTTAACATGGTTATTAACTTAAATTTATAGAAACATTTTTGTGAAGTCCCAGGATAGCTTGAGTATATAGTATCTACGGATCGTATCATATCGACGTTGTGTAAAAATTGATGTTGATGCCGAACGACTGAAACCTTTATTTTGGTCAAGCACATCATTGATCATAAAATCCAACATGAGCGATTCATTCTTCAAGAATTTTTTACTTACCCCAGGGTGTAACAAAAATTGTTCAAATTTTTGATCAAAAGCCTTGGTCGCTGCTTCGTAGGTATAGCTATAGTTTGTATATACTTTAAAGGTTTTGCCAATAAAATATTCTACACTACCATTCGATCCAAATACAAAGCCGTTACTATTTGTGTTACGTTCCAAGCTGGATTTCATTAACCGATATTGCGGACTAAAGTTCAAATCGAAATTCAATCCAGTCTTTGTATCTCTTTTAAAATTGTATGTAAAATTAAAATTCGTTGTATTGACTTTGTTTAATTGCTGATTGAATAGATTATAATTGTCGCTCATATTCAGATAGAACTGTGGCGAATTGGACAAGCCTAATTTTTTGCTCAATTTAAAATGATAGCCAGACCAAATGTTCACAGAGGTATTTGTTTTACCCTTTACATTATTCCAGGTATATATATTGAGTCCTTTTACAGTATCTATATTTTGCGTGATTGGATTTTTATCCAAAGTGATATTCCCGCCCGCATAGACATAGCTTCCAGTCAGAATACGAAAGGAGTTATAATTGATATTTAAAGAGTTTCTAAAAGAAGGTTTTAAATTTTCATTTCCCAAGTAACGGTTGATCTGATCCGAGTTATCCAGAATAGGCTGAATCTGAGTCATGGAAGGCAGCTGATTCTTTCCTGTGTAATTCAACCATAACCCCTTGGTTTTTGTAAAAGAATATCCCGCACTTACATTGGGATTATACGTAAAATAACTTCTGGACAAGCCTTGCTTACTATTGTTGTTATATTGCTCCAGTTTATCGTTATTAAAATTATTGGCAACGGTAAACTTAAACTTGTCCGTCGTATGCACGATGGCTAATTTATACCTGCTGCTCCGTCTATCAAAATCGTAATTGTTACTGAAACGAGTGTCCAGGTCATTATATTTCCCTTCAGCATCTTTATTGAATGACTCAACACGGGAGGAGTTGTTACTACTTTCTATGCCCGTTCCGACAACAAGATTCCAAACTTTTGACAACGGCTCTGTATACGACAGCGAAGCGCCTAACACGTCATTTTCATTATTGCGTTCTTTGCGTTGATCTGTAGAGTCTACTGGTGTATAACCTTCGGTATCCTTCTTAGTCAAACTATTTTCAACAGTTGAGAATAGATAACCATCTCCTATCATCTCACTTCGTCTGAATTGACCATCAAATGTAAATGAACGTCCCTTTTTCTTAAATTTATGTGTAAAATAAGTACTAAAATTCAACTCGTTGATAGTGTTCTTGATGGTCTCATGAGTTTTTTCAGCTACAGTTGTATCCATATTCTGTGTAAACTGATAGCCTTCACGTTTGTTATCCGACCAAAGATTTTTGCGGGAAGCTCCGCCCCGGATGGTCAACGTATTTAATGAATCAAAATTCAGATCATATTTTAAATTGGCGCGATGCTGATCATTCTCTGTATCTACAGATTTAGTCGATTTATTATTGATCAGGCCAGTACTGATTGTCTCATCATCTCCATCACTGCTTAATCTTCCGTATTTATAGTTGATATTGACATTATGTTTATCCTTATTGAATTTATCCGAAAAATTGACACCCGAATTGATCGCACGTGGTATTCCGATAACACCTTGTCCGGAAAAAGGATCCGTAAAATTGGTCCAGGACATGGATCCGTCATCCCCATATGAAACACCCGAATCACCACCATATTTCTGTGCATCCTGCCAATTCATACTAGTTGTCCCATTATTTCCAAAAAGACCATAAACGGAGATCTTTTGAGATCCTTTGAATTTGTTTAACATCAACTGCCCCATATAATAGTCACTGGTACCGCCACCCAGCAAGGCTTTTCCGAACATGCCATTTTTGGAACCATCTTTAAGTTTGACATTAATAGTCTGTTCGCGTTGACCGTCATCTACACCTGTTCGTTCTGCCTGCTCGGATTTTTTTTCATACACCTGTACCTTATCAACCATATCCGATCGAATATTGCGGGTCACCAATGTCGGATCATCACCAAAAAACTCCTCGCCATCCACAAGTACCTTCTTGACAGTTTTACCTTGTGCGGTAATTTTTCCGGATGCATCGACAGTAATACCCGGCAAGACTTTCAACAAATCTTCAACCTTCGCATTTTTCTCTACTTTAAAACTACCAGCGTCATACTCTGTGGTATCCCCTTTTATAGTAATGGGAATTCGACCAGTAACAATAACTTCCTCCAATAAAGTGGCCGTTTTGGTCAGTCCAACAGCTAACTTGGAATAATCCCTGTCTTTAGAAATCTCTGTATAATAATCGCCGTATTTGGGATAACTTACGATTAATAGATAGGATCCTGTATCTGGCTTTGATAAAGAAAAAAGTCCATTTTCATCCGATCTCGTAAAACCTGTCAATATGGAATCTTTAGCGGTTAGCAACATGACTGTTGCATCAGATAGTTTAATCTGTTCTTTTACATCACTTATTTTTCCGGCAATTTTGGACTGCCCTAGCGCTATTCCATGAACACCGAAAACGAAAAATAAGAGAATTTGCAAAACTCTTTTCATAAAATTGTTGGATAGTATATCAATATAACATTAGTATATAAAACCAATGTTTTGTTACAGTAAATTTAATTTTATTTCTCAAAAAGTATTTAAACGGTCTACGGCTAATTGAGACGAAATAAAAAGGCTATATAATCAGGATATAGCGATCAGATAAATTCCATAAAAGATTCGGAATTATTGATAGCTCTTATCGCGTTGTATCTTGATCAATTTCCATAATTGATGACAGAAAGAGCAGATTAATACCACAAAAACAATTTGGGAGAGTATCATTATATAATTCCGGTATGTGGCCATCATTTCCATCGCCTCTAGTCGATTCATCCAATAGTTATTCAGTAAAATACCACAGATTGATCCCAAAAGAAAAAATATAATGGCATATTTTCTATCTGAAAGAGCTTTAGATTTTGCATTTTCTAAATCTGCAATCTGGCCCATAATACGTTGTTCGAAGTCATCAAAGGGCATGCTTACTTTACTCATTTGCATGACCTGTTTTATTTTCTTGTGTTCGTTATCCATGATATTCAGATTTTTTAATCAATTGATTCAATACCTGTTGCATATTTTTTCGTGCCCGATGCAGAATGACTTTCGTATTAGCGAGTGTCCAGCCCATTATTTCCTGGATTTCTTCCATTGATTGTTCCTCCAGGTAGAATAGACGTAAGGCGACAGATTCTTTGGGAGACAAAATAGCAAGGGCATCATTAATCATTTCTCTTCGCTCATTGCCGATAATTTCATCAAGTATAGACTCATCATAAGCCTGGTCATGGTCTGTAAGATCAAAGTCAATCAGCGTCAATTTCTTATACCGTATGCTATTAAAAGCAATATGAACAACAATACGATAAAACCAGGTGCTAAATTTTGATTTACCTTTAAATGAGGATAAGGACTGATAGCATTTAATAAAAGCATCTTGAACAACATCCTCAGCCAGATGTTCCTGCTTGACAATGGAAAGTGCAACAGAAAAAGCCATATCCTGATACGTTTTTATAAAATACCGGTATGATTCTACATCACCGGACAGTACTTTTCTAATATAGATTTCATCCATTGAATGGCTAAATATCGCGTTTTTTATCCAGTTTATTCGCTACAATCATTGCAACACCGGCGGCTATAATTAAGATTGCGACTGCGAGTGAATCAGGCAAACCGGCACTCACATAGTTTTGTATTACGCCCACGATAAACAACCCAATACCTATTCCTAATACCAGAATTCCCGGTTTTTGCCAGTCAGCAGGCTGTCTTCTTCTTTCCTCTCCCGGGATATTGATTGCGGTACTGCGATAACGCATGACAAAATAAACACAAAGTGTGATACAGGTGAATAATCCTACAGCCATAACTGCTGCCATTGTCTGTTTTTCCATAATGATTTGATTCAGTTTTAACATTAGTCACTATCTCTTCCGAAAAGGTTACAACAAATTGAGTTAAATGTGTCTATTTGTGTAGATTTGTTTCAAATACAAACAATATGCAAAACATTAAAGAATATGTAGAAGCAAACAAGCAACGTTTTTTAGATGAGTTGTTTGATTTATTGCGTTTACCTTCCGTCAGTGCCGATCCTAAATTTAAGGACGACGTACAGAAGACTGCTGAATTTGTTGCTCAAAAGTTGCGTGAAGCAGGTGCCGACAACGTAGAAGTCTGTGCCACTGCTGGTAATCCAATCGTTTATGGCGAAAAAATTATTGATCCTTCATTGCCAACTGTACTGACTTACGGTCACTACGATGTACAGCCAGCAGATCCATATGAGTTGTGGGATACCCCTCCTTTTGAACCGACTATCCGCGATGGCAAAATATATGCTCGTGGTTCGGCAGATGACAAGGGACAGTTTTATATGCATGTGAAAGCTTTCGAATATATGATGCAAAACAATGCTTTGGCATGTAACATCAAATTTATGATCGAAGGTGAAGAGGAAGTTGGTTCTGTTAACCTAGGTACATTTGTAAAAGAAAATACCGAAAGACTTAAAGCGGATGTAATCGTGATTTCGGATACGTCTATGATCAGCATGGCGCAACCTTCTTTGGAGACAGGTCTCCGTGGACTTTCTTATGTCGAAGTTGAAGTCACTGGACCAAATCGTGATTTACATTCTGGTGTATATGGTGGTGCCGTTGCGAACCCAGCTACAATTCTCGCAAAACTCATTGCTTCTCTGCATGATGAAAACAACCATATTGCAATCCCTGGATTTTACGACGATGTCGTTGAATTAACGGCTGAAGAACGCAAAGCATTGAATGAAGCTCCATTTGATATCGAAGAATACAAATCAGATTTGGGTATTCAGAATATCTGGGGAGAGAAGGGGTATACAACTTTAGAGCGCACAGGAATCCGTCCTACTTTGGAGGTCAATGGTATCTGGGGTGGATATATCGGTGAAGGTGCAAAAACTGTGTTACCTTCCAAAGCAAATGCAAAAATCTCGATGCGCCTTGTTCCAAACCAAAATTCTGAACGCATTACGGAACTATTCAAAAAACATTTTGAGGGTATTGCACCAGATTACGTTAAAGTAGAGGTAAAACCGCATCACGGTGGTGAACCAGTGGTCACTCCAACAGACAGTGTTGCCTATAAAGCTGCTGAAAAAGCATTGCATGAAACATTTGGCGTAAAACCAATCCCTACCCGTGGTGGTGGATCTATTCCAATTGTTGCTTTATTTGAAGACGTCCTAGGGCTAAAAACGGTGCTTCTTGGATTTGGTCTTGACAGTGATAACCTGCATTCACCAAATGAGAAATATGGAATCGAGAATTATCTAATGGGTATCTCTACAATTCCTTTATTTCATAAATATTACGCAGAACTAAGCAAATAATTTAGTTTTTCATTAGATAAAGGGTTATTTTTAAATTTTAGAAATAACCCTTTATCGTTTTATGGATTTTGATTTTCGTCTCATCGTTTTTTATACTGCAGCTCAGCATCTTAATTTCACCAAGACAGCTTCGGCACTTTTCATCTCACAACCTGCAGTCAGCAAAAACATTCAGGAACTGGAAAAAAAACTCGGCGTCCCTCTTTTTGAGCGGAAAGGGAATAACCTTGACCTGACTGAATCGGGGCAAATTCTCTATAAATATGCCCAACAGATTATCAATCTCTACAATCAGGCAGGACAGGAGATACAAGAACTACAAACAGGACGTAAAGGGAATCTTGTATTAGGGGCCAGTACGACAATCTCTCAATATGTACTTCCAACGTTACTGGCAGATTTTCTCTCCCAATATCCAAACAACCGTATCCAATCTTTTCAATCCAATAGTCGAAGCATCGAAGAACAGCTTATTGACAAAACGTTAGACCTCGGAATCACAGAGGGATCAACCGACAATAGGGCATTAAAGTATATCCCTTTCATGAAAGATGAGCTCGTATTAGTCACCAATAGCGAAAACCCGCTATTAAAACAATTAAAAAATCCCATTCTCTCAGATATAACACGTTTACCCCTTGTTCTTCGCGAACAGGGTTCGGGTACCCGTACCATTATTGAGAATGCATTAAAAGAACAACGGATCAGTCTTGCTGAAATCCAGATCGAAATGATACTCCCATCAACAGAAAGTATCAAAGGATATCTGGCCCGCCGTCATAGTTTTGCCTTTCTTTCTATTCATACCGTTCAGCGGGAGGTATTAAATAACCAATTGACCATCGTCGATATTCCTCATTTGTCTATCGAACGTTATTTCTATTTCACACATCTATATGGTGGCCTTGCCGGTACTCCCAACCAATTCCTGCAGTTCTGTCTGAGACAAAATTTCAAGATATAACATTTGGTTATGTCTCATAAAGAAACATCGTTTTAATCCTTGTCGATAGGCTGGTAGATTTGTACAAACGAATTAGAGGCATGGAACACAAAAAACTAACAAATTACCTAAAAGCGCTCAGTTGGATCATTGTCGCACTGTTTATTACCTGTACAACGTTGTGTGTGTTTCCGCTTAAACATGCATATAATGACAGGTCAATGGATTCACTTGCTCTCGCTAATGATTCATTGATCACACATGTATCACAATTCAAAGCTGTTTCTTTCAAAGACAATCCGGAAGGGGAAATGGCTAGTTATGGTGAGAAACTGATCAAAAACACTTACGACTACTTTTACGACGGTGACATAAAAATCGGAAATAAATTGGCTTGCAGTAGTTGTCATCTCAACGGTGGGACCAAGGCATTCGCGGCTCCTTATATTGGTCTCACAAATGTTTTCCCAGTTTACATTGGACGGGAAAACAAAGTAGAATCTCTGGAGGAACGCATTAATGGCTGTTTTGAAAGAAGTATGAACGGTCGTGCTATTCCAGAAAACAGTAAAGAAATGCGTGCTATTGTTACCTATATAAAAAATATCAGTATCAATACTGTCAATAAAGGAAGATTAGCTGGACAGGGTTTTGTCAAAATGGACATTCCAAACCGTGCCGCAGATTTAAAACACGGTCAGCTGGTATTTGAGGGCAAATGCATGAGCTGTCATGGAAAAGATGGACAAGGCATCGCACAACCTACTGGCAAGGGATATTTATATCCGCCACTTTGGGGAAAAGACAGCTATAACGATGGAGCTGGTATGGCACGATTGCTTACCGCAACACGCTTTATCAAAGCAAATATGCCCCTAGGAGCAAGTTACGACGCACCTCAACTTAGCGACGATGAAGCTTATGATGTCGCTGCCTATATCAATTCTTTTGACCGACCTAAAAAAGCAAACAAGGAGCTCGATTATCCAAATTTGGCAAAAAAACCAAAGGATAGTCCCTATCCCCCATACGCAGATAATATTAGTTTAGAACAACATAAACACGGACCCTATAATTTTTAATATGATGAAAAAACAACTGACAATTGCTTGCATCCTCTTAGCGATGACAACGATTCAAGCTAAAGCACAAAGCAATAAATTATTACTCAACAACCATCAATATACGGGTGCTGTTGCAAAGAAAAAAATGTATAAGGCGATCTATCAATTGGATAGCAATGATCCAAAAACAATTGAGAAAGCCATCCGAAATATCAATAACGTTTTGAAAGATCCTCGATTAAAGGGGCATCTTCAAATTGAACTGGTTGCTTTTTCAGGCGGAACAGAAGCTTATTTAAAAAAGAATAGTCAGTATGAAAAACCACTGCAGAACCTCGTAGAAAAAGGAGTTATTGTCGCCCAGTGTTTAAACACATTGGAAGAAAAACATATTGCAAAGGAAGAATTATTCGATTTTATCGGGTACGTTCCTAGTGGGAATGGTGAGTTAATCTTGCGGGCTAATGAAGGCTGGGTTATTGTTAAACCATAGTATGATGAAAAAGCTAATCCCCTTCACCCTCGCTATGGCCTTGCTCGTATCGACAAAAACTAAGGCGCAAGAACATCGCTTTGATCCTCCATGGAATAATCCCCCGGAATCAGCACTTAATTTCACGGTTCCTGGGATCGATAATATCCCCGATCTATATGGCGATATTGAAAATCCGCAGCTAACAGTTTTCTTTGCTGGCAATCAATTTATGGTCGTCGATGATCTATTAACATCTTTCAAAAAGGAATATCCTCAGTACGAACGTATTTTTGTAGAAACATTGCCTCCCGGAATTCTGGCAAAGCAGATAAAAGGGGGCTCCATCACCATCGGTAACCTACGCATTACGCACAAACCGGATATTTACACGGCAAGTAAACGCGCAATTAATGAAATGGCCGACTATTTCAGTCATACCCAGACCTATTGTTACAACAATATATGTTTGATGATCCCGCAGGGAAACCCTGCTAATATCAAAACTTTAAATGATCTGGGTAACTCCAATGTGCGTATTAGCATGCCCAATCCACAATGGGAAGGCATAGGAGAACAAATCAAAGCATCGTATAAAAAAGCAGGGGGTGAACAACTTGTCAAGAAGATTATGGAAGATAAAGTAAAGGATGGAAGCACGTATTTAACAAAAATACATCATCGTGAAAGCCCGATGCGTATCCTTTATAGCCAAGCAGATGTGGCACCGGTCTGGACATCTGAGGTTGTTTATCAAAAACTTATTGGCCATCCGGTGGAAGGTATCACAATTCCGGACAGTCAAAATACCACAGCAACCTATGTGGCGACAAAACTAAAAAATGCACCACACGCACAGGCGGCAGATGATTTTCTGAAATTTATGGACTCCCCTACAGCCAAGCAGATTTACAAGAAGTATGGCTTTACAATAGACTAAAAAAAGAAAATGGATAATTAATTATCCATTTTCTTTTTTTACTTTAGGTCAAAATTAGTTGAATTGTATGGTTCTATTGCTCAAAAAAATCCATCGTTATTGGTATTTTATTAGCGTACTACTTGTTTTCATCGTATTATTCCCCTATATCTATTTTTTGGCCCAGCATCCAGAAAAGAACTATGCGCGGATTGCACGTATGAGGCGTTGGGTGTCAATTGGAGGATCGGCATTGGCGGGTGTATTCTTTAAAGTAACTTACGAATCAAAAATAGACTGGAACAGACCGATGGTGCTATGCCCCAATCATACTTCAGTGCTCGATATCACAGCACTGACCTATCTATGTCCTGTCCCGTTTTCATTTATTGGGAAGGCTTCTCTTCTTAAAAATCCCGTTACCCGTATATTTTTCAAAACCATAGATATTCCTGTCACACGAAGGAGCAAAGTATCATCATTTAAAGCATTTCAACGGGCTAACGAGCTTGTTCAGAATGGCCGAAGTGTCGTTATTTTTCCGGAAGGAAAGATCGATGATGGATTTCCACCTCAAATACATGCATTTAAGTCTGGTGCTTTTCGTATTGCTGTCCAAAATGATGTGCCTGTAGTGCCTATTATCATTGAGAATGCATGGGACATTTTCTTTGATGACGGCGCAAAAAGAGGGTCTCATCCAGGAATTGTTAAAGTACATGTTTTTTCACCTATTGAGACAAAAGACTTTGACGATAACAATGCAACCGACTTAGAGAAAATTGTATATGACAAAATGCATTCCTATTGGATTATGAAGAATAAATCGTATTTTCATCAACCAGAGAACGTCCAAAAAATATGTCAGGAAAGATATTAATCGAAATCAAAGATATTGCGCGGGAATACCAAATAGGCTCAGAAACAATTCATGCGCTCAGTTCGGTTACCCTCAATATTAATAAAGGTGAATTTGTAGCACTTATGGGCCCCTCAGGGTCAGGGAAATCTACATTGATGAATATTCTAGGTTGCTTGGACACCCCCAGTAGAGGTGAATACATCCTCAATGGTATCAATGTAAGTGACATGTCCGAAGATGAGCTCGCTGAAGTAAGAAACAAGGAGATAGGGTTTGTTTTTCAAACGTTCAATCTGCTCCCTAAAAGCACCGCACTGGAGAATGTAGCACTTCCTTTGATCTATGCTGGATACAATAAGGCTACACGTGAAGAGAAAGCTACTGGCGCACTGGAAAGTGTTGGACTGGGACATCGTATGGATCACAGGCCCAATGAGCTCTCAGGTGGACAACGTCAGCGGGTGGCTGTTGCAAGAGCACTGATCAATGATCCTTCCATCATATTAGCCGATGAGCCTACGGGGAATCTTGACACAAAGACATCCATTGAAATCATGGGCTTGCTCGAAGAGATCCACTCCAGGGGAAACACCATTATCTTGGTCACACACGAAGAGGATATTGCGTTACATGCTCATCGCATTGTACGCATGCGCGATGGACTAATTGAAAACGATTATCCCAATGCTGATATCAAATCCGTATCACCACGACTAAGTGCATTGAATGAAAAAGGGAGTGACTTTGAGAATATTTAAAAATATTATTTCATTATAAATCAAACACTTATATTATTGACACAAAAATAACAGTTGATTTACTTGTTTAAGTTAAATTAAATGATAGTTTTGCGAAAATAGAGAACTTAAATTGTTTTTATATGTATTGGACATTAGAATTAGCTTCGCATCTAGAAGATGCACCATGGCCAGCAACAAAAGATGAATTAATCGATTACGCTATTCGTTCGGGTGCACCAGTTGAGGTGATTGAAAACTTACAATCTCTTGAGGATGACGGTGAGCCATATGAAAATATTGAAGAAATTTGGCCCGATTATCCAACAAAAGATGATTTCTTCTTCAATGAAGATGAATACTAGAAAATAAAAAACGCCTTTAGTTAAAGGCGTTTTTTATTTCGGTAAATTAATCCATTGCTATGAAGTTCAGTCTTAAGCTTATGAAGATAAAAGTAAAAGTATTGTTGCTAACGTTTGTAAGCTGTATACTATATATTTCCGCATTCGCACAGGAAAAACCGGTTACTTCCGAAAATGTTACTGTTTTAAAGCAATTTGTACATCGTCTCAATGATACCAATCTCGCAACAGACGTCATTTTAAGCCAGGATATATTAACTGGGAAAAATCTAGATGAAGACCAACAGGAATATCTTCTAGCTAGCATAGATGAGATGCGAATCAATGTGCAGAGCAAGGACATCAGCAAATTAGAGTATATTAACTTTATACAGGCCGGTCGGAAAGAGACCTTCGATATTGACCTTGAAGGAATAGATCCAAAACAGGTCTATTTCGTTAGGCATCTCAATCGTTTTGTTTTTGCTACCGTTATTCGGGACAAAAAAATTGCCTCCTTTACTTTGGTTTCTAAAGGGAACAATAAAGCACATTTTGTATTCTATTAGTCTTTTATCAGCTTTATTGTTTGTCGGTACAATTACTTATACCTTCTATGGGATTCAAGCAAATCTGATGGGCAATCTTCCATTCTCGGAATAAATGAGTACAATCCAACCATCTTATTCTCGGCTTCTACGATGGTCGGTTTGAAAGCAATTTTAAGCGTAAGGAGCTTTCTTAAAAATTTTTCAATAAAAACACTTGCATTTTAAAATTCTATCAACCATATTTGTATTAACAAAAACAGAAATGATAATAACTGTATTAAATAAAGCTTGGTGGTGGCATGACGAATAACGTTGTGGCAAACTCCTATTGCATTATTTGATATACATCAAGATATGATGGGCTTGCCTGAATAAGGTAAGCCCTTTTTTATTTAAAAATAATTATGAAAGAAATTTTAGCCCATTTATTTGAATACAAGTCTTTTTCGCGGCAAGAAGCTTATGAGATTTTGACCAACATTGCCAAAGGTAAATATGACAGTCATCAAATCGCTGCTTTTATGACAGCTTACGGCATGCGTAGTATTCGGGTGGAAGAACTTGGTGGATTTCGAGATGCGATGTACGACCTATGTCTCAAATTGGATTTTGATGACTACGATCTGATCGATCTATGCGGTACGGGCGGTGATGGCAAAAACACGTTCAATATCTCTACAATTGCTTCTTTTGTTACAGCCGGTGCGGGCTATCAAGTTGCCAAACATGGCAATATAGGTGTATCATCGAGCTGCGGGTCCTCGAATGTAATGGAGTATTTGGGTTATCAATTTACAAATGACAAAGGTGAATTACAACGTCAGCTTGACGAAGCCAACATATGCTTCCTACACGCACCCTTGTTTCACCCGGCTATGAAAACAGTTGCGCCAATACGTCGTGCCCTAGGTGTAAAGACATTCTTTAACATGTTGGGGCCATTAACAAATCCGGCCAACCCGAAATTTCAATCTGTAGGTGTATTTAGCTTAGAGCTCGCACGTCTGTATGGTTATCTATATCAAAATACAAACAAACAGTACTCCATCATCCATGCTTTGGATGGCTATGATGAAATATCGATGACAGGAGATTTCAAGGTCATCAATAATCAGGGTGAAAATTATTATAATATGGAGGAACTAGGCTTTAGCCCTGTTCTTCCCCAGGAACTTGCTGGTGGAGAAAGCGTTGCTGAAGCAGCACAGACGTTTTTATCTATCTTGAATAATGAGGGCACAGATGTACAGAACAATGTAGTGTTGACAAATGCGGCATTTGCCATAAAAACATTTCATCCCGAAAAATCTTTTGGTGACTGTTTCTATGAAGCAGAAGAGTCACTCATGGCGGGAAAAGCGGTCAAAAGTTTCAAAAAAATAACAAACCAGTAAAATGTCAGTCAAGATAAAAGTTTGTGGCATGAAATACCCCGACAATATCGTTGCAGTGACTGCTCTTGCTATTGATTATATCGGTTTTATATTTTATGAAAAATCCAAACGATTTGTTGGCAATGCCAACCAGGAATATATAAAAGGGCTTAAATGTATCACAAAAGTTGGTGTTTTTGTGAACGCAAGCCTAACGGAAATTAATGATAAAATAGAGGAATTCAATTTAAATGCAGTTCAATTACATGGAGATGAAAGCCCTCAATTTTGTGAGGAACTTAAGCAATATACGGCTGTAACTGTGATCAAAGCTTTTGGTATAGACCAACATTTCGATTGGACAGTATTGGACGCTTATATTGGGGCAATTGATTATTTTTTATTTGACACCAAAAGTAACTCCTATGGTGGTACAGGTATACAATTCGACTGGTCTTTATTGCATCAATACAAGCTCGAATGCCCATATTTCCTCAGTGGCGGATTAGATGCGGACAATGTCAAAGACGCTTTAAAAGCAAATGATCCCAGGTTATATGCCTTGGATCTCAATTCAAAATTTGAAGTAGAACCAGGGTTAAAAGATATCGATCTTTTGGCCCATTGCATAAATAGTATTAAAAAATGAGTATATATCAAGTCAATGAAAAAGGGTATTACGGTCCATTTGGTGGTGCCTATATTCCCGAAATGCTCTATCCCAATGTAAAAGAGCTACGTGAAGAATATCTCAAGATAATCGAAGAGAAAAGTTTTCAGGAGGAATTCAATCAACTACTCAGTGACTACGTAGGGCGTCCCTCCCCTTTGTATCATGCGAAGCGACTGTCTGAAAAATATGGTACAACGATCTATCTCAAACGTGAGGATCTTAACCATACCGGCGCACATAAAATCAATAACACCATCGGTCAGATCCTTTTAGCTGAGCGTCTAGGAAAGAAAAGGATCATCGCAGAAACGGGTGCTGGACAACATGGTGTAGCTACAGCTACCGTGTGTGCATTAAAAGGGATACAATGTGCCGTTTATATGGGAGAAATTGACATCCAAAGACAGGCACCTAATGTTGCGCGAATGAAAATGATGGGTGCGGAAGTTATTCCTGCAACATCTGGTTCAAAAACGCTTAAAGATGCGACCAATGAAGCTTTGCGTGATTGGATCAATAATCCGGTCGATACACATTACATTATTGGATCTGTTGTGGGCCCACACCCGTACCCCGACATGGTCGCCCGCTTCCAATCCATTATCTCCGAAGAGACCAAAAAGCAGTTATTAACAAAAACCGGTAAAGAGAATCCAGACATCGTTTTAGCCTGCGTAGGTGGCGGCTCCAATGCCGCTGGTATGTTCTACCATTTTCTGGATGATGAATCTGTACAGTTATATGCTGTAGAAGCTGCGGGACATGGTGTTGATTCAGGTGAATCAGCAGCTACAACAGCTTTGGGGAAAGAAGGTGTTCTGCACGGAAGTCGATCCATATTAATGCAAACTGAAGACGGTCAGGTAATAGAACCTTACTCTATCTCTGCAGGACTTGATTACCCTGGCATCGGACCGCAACATGCTTGGCTATTTAAATCCGGAAGAGGAAAATATGTTAGTATCACAGATGATGAGGCAATGCGTGCGGGACTGGAGCTCACTCGACTGGAGGGTATTATCCCCGCAATCGAAAGCTCACATGCACTCGCCTATTTGGAAAAAATCCCCTTCAAGGGTGATGAAACCGTTGTTGTTTGTTTATCAGGGCGCGGCGATAAGGATCTTGATAACTATATGAAATACTTTGATTTTTAAAGCATGAATACGATCGAAAAAAAGGAAGGTAATCCCCTTCTATCTATATATTTTACAGCAGGATATCCCGAACTGGACAGTACAGTCCGTATAGCCAAGAAATTGGAAGAAGCGGGTGCCGACTTTTTGGAAATAGGTTTTCCTTACTCTGATCCTGTTGCAGACGGACCTGTTATCCAACACAGTTCGGAAGTTGCCCTAGCCAATGGAATGACTGTCAAAAAATTATTTGAACAGTTACGTGAACTACGCCAACATGTACAGATCCCGGTCTTTCTAATGGGCTATGTTAATCCCGTAATCCAATTTGGCGTAGAGAAATTCTGTGAAGAATGCAAAAA
The DNA here is from genome assembly GCF_019969845.1 of Sphingobacterium sp. GVS05A. GTDB lineage: Bacteria > Bacteroidota > Bacteroidia > Sphingobacteriales > Sphingobacteriaceae > Sphingobacterium. The sequence continues at coordinate 273,136 of NZ_JAHXYR010000007.1, read as the reverse complement.
TGTCGGTGTGAATGGCGTCATTATTCCCGACCTACCGATGTATGAATACGAGGATCTCTATAGGGAAACTTTTGAGAAAAACGGCATTGCGAATATCTTTATAGTAACACCACAGACTTCAACTGAAAGAATCCGAAAAATAGATAGTCTATCCAATAGTTTTATCTATTTATTATCCTCCAATGCCACAACTGGCAAAACGCTAGATGTGGGCGAAGATACCAATGCTTATTTCAAACGGATACATGATCTTCAGCTGCAAAACCCACTGATCGTTGGATTCGGAATTTCAAACAAAGACGCTTTTCAAAAAGCAAGTCAATATACTGCAGGAGCAATTATTGGTAGCGCGTTTGTAAAAAGGCTTGGAGAAAAAGATTATATGGATAAAATTCCTGATTTTATAAAATCAATAAAAGGGTAATACAACAAAGTGCTAATGTGGGTTCTACACAAGTGATGAACTCACGTTTATCTATTTCCGTCTCTATCGATTTATTATTATATTTGATTATCAAACAATGTTCAAGAGCAATTAAACATTATAAATTTAAAAATGAAAAAAATAAATTTAAAATCTATTAAAGCAGAAGAGATTCTCTCAAGAGAGGATCTGAAAAAAATTACTGGTGGGGATTATGGCAGTGGTGATCAATTTGCTTGCACAGGAAAGCAAGAATCAGCCCCTTGTAAACAAAGCGACGGCAATATAGGTAAATGCGCATATGATTTAAGTACTCATAGTCATCCGACGCTTCTGTTTTGTGTCAAAACGTAATCAAAAATATTATCGTCAATAGCCGTTATATTGGCTATTGACGATAATATTTTTGATTATAAAAACCATTCAATAGACCAACTCACCAGTCCCTTAAAAATAGACCTTCAATAAGTGTTTACTAGAACGTTATTGGATTATGTACGATATGAATGAGCTTATTATCCTAGAATCTCCATAAAACTTGCTTTTTTGCCACTCTGCATGGATCATGCAATAACAGTAATCATAAAAATATTGTTATAAGAAAAGATACTTTCTCTCTTTTAATAAACTATTCATAAGAATTTCTTTTGACATAACTCAGAAAGGAGAAATAGTATATCCTGATCTATCACCAAGTGACTCGAACTATTTTGAAGCGATTGTTTTATCTATCATAAGTTTCTTCGCTACTAGGTTTTTAATTATTTCAAAAAATAAAAACCTTTTATGTGCATTTACGACGTGAAGGATGGTTGGATAATCATAAAAGGGTTTATCGCATTTATAAAGAAGAAGGATTAAACTTAAGTAGTAAACCTCCCAATCGTTCCAGAGCTGCCTCACATCTGTCCGAAAGACCTACATTTTCTAAATTACACGATTGCTGGAGTATGGACCTCGTTTCGGATTCCCTTTTTGACAAAAAAATCCGATGCTTAACTATAGTGGATAATTATAGTCGTCAATGTATGGCAATGTATGTGGGAAAAGGTATCAACGGATATCAGGTTATCGACGCTTTAGAACAGTTAAGGTTATTCAGCGGTGTTAAGGCCAAGAAGATTCAGGTTGATAATGGTTCAGAGTTTATATCTAAGGAAATGGATCGGTGGGCTTATGAGCAAAAAGTGGAACTTACTTTCTCGAGACCGGGAAAACCAACTGATAATGCGTATATTGAATCGTTCAATGGAAGTTTTCGCCGTGAATGCTTAAATACAAATTGGTTCCTCTCGTTGAAGGATGCCAAACAAAAAATAGAGAACTAGCGGGTAGAATATAACCACTTTAGGCCCCATAGCTATTTAGAAGATCTAATACCTGAAATATTTATCGAAAAACAGCTCAAAAAAGTCGATTTTTCTACTTTCGAATAGTTCCAAAAATGGGGAAAGCTCATCTATTTATTTCATACCTTAAATTTATGTCTAGTTTTTTGGAGCAGCATATGCAACAGCTTTTTTAGTATAGCTTTTATAAGTTATCTTCTAATATTTAAAATTTATAATAGAATCACATTAAAAAAAACACCTCTATTAACGCAGAGATTATAGATTTATTTATTTTCCGGTGATTTCTTTTCCAATGATATTCTTTAGTATGGATTAAACTTATAACAGGTACATTTCCTTGGTAAAAAACAATCAAAAGCCCACGGAGTTTATTCTAAGCTTAGAATAATTCGCTAACTGCTAAAAGAAGTAGGGGATATTAGAACTACCCCACTAACATATTCATTTTTTGTTTAACTATCAATACTTATTTTACATCTGTAACAACAATGAATTTTTATAAGCGGTATAAATCTTTTTCAATCGCAATGCATTAGTAGAGTTAAGGTATTGAAGATGTTCGTTTGTATGGTTTGATTTCGATATATCTGAATAACCGAAACCTTTTTGTATTGAAATCATTGGATACATAACAAATTTATTACTGGTCATCTCAGCAAGCTTTATATCGGCAACATCAGTATCTAAAAATGGTTCATTTAATATAGTTTCAAAAAACGTCTTAAATACAACTACAAAATGAGTACCCCAAAAATTGTCCAACCAAAACAATCCCGAAGGTAGTGGTAATATGTTAGTAAATCCACCATTAATACCACCCAAAAGTAGATTTGCTTTCAAACGATACGCTTCGTAAATAGATTCAATGAAGTTTTCTCTGTTATAATCTTCAGTAAACTCATGGTCATCTTCACACAATATAATAACATCTTCATCTTTTTCAATGGCTAGTCTTATTACTTTACATATACTTTGCCATAAACCGAGGGCGCCAATCGTATGCTCCGAAGCTTCAACAATATTAATTTCAAATTCCTCTCTATGTTTAAATTGAGATTTTATGTGGGCCAAACGATCTTTCCTTTTTTTCAAATTGATAATATAAGTTGGCACAATGATTTCATTTCCATTATCTTTCATCGTATAAATTCATTTAAAAAGTTCCTTCAAAAATGATAAGGTCTTTAGGCGTCTCTCTGATTTAATAAAGTATTCATCTACAACTCCTAATTTCTCATTTTTTTTTGTGATATCAGAATATCCAAATTCTCTTTGCACAGAAATAAACGGATACATGCAATATATATTGGTACTAACAGAACTCATTGATAAGTCTATATTATCATGAGAGTTTAACCTCAAATTGAGAAATATATCGTAAAATCGCTGAAACATAACAAAAAATTGGGTGCCCGTAAACCCATTAATCCAGAAAATCCCCTTATCAAATTCAACAGCATCATCAAAATGACTAATTCCACCCAGCAAAAGATCTGCACATAAACCTTCTCCCTTTTTAATTGCCTCAAACAACACATTTTTAACATAACTAACAGTAAAAGTATGATCGTCCTCGCATATTATTATATATTTTTGTTGACTTATTTTTGCTTGTAGAACAATCTTTCGCATAGTCTTCCAAAGCCCAATAGCGCCAATATCATGTTCGATAGCAGTTATTATCTTTAATTCAAACTCCTCTCTACTATCGAACTGATTTATTATATGATTTTTTCTATCCAACCGTTTATTTAGATTAATAGCAAATACCGGAATATCTTTCATTTCACTAATGCTTAATAAAAATTTTATTTTTAACGGAATATATTTCTTCAACCAATTCCCTACAGAAGTTTCATTTGGTATAACACAATCTTAGAATAAGATATAAATTTTATTCCAATCCCCTCAATAAGCTAGAGCTTTCTAAGGAAAAATCTCGCTTACTGAGATCTATTAATTCCCAATCGGTAAACCTCCAAAATAAGAAGTTCAAATCTAGCGATAATACGCCTCCATTTTAATTGTAATCGCAATTCGGCAAAAAGATAAGTTGATACCCAATCCGTGTTCACACTATATAGATCCGTACATATTACTCCAGCCTTGCTCTCCTCGAGCCCTCAAAATAGTCTGTATGAGCTCTTGTTTAAAGAGAAGTTCTTCTGTTTTATTAGATTTTAAATTGTTTTTTTTTCAATAATTTACACTAAGGCTAACTATTTACTTATAAATATCATCTGCATATTCTCAAAAATTATCATCAAACAGAACCATCTATGAATTTATTAGATCCTATCCAAACAGAAATCAATTAATTATTGCATCAAATATTTTCAAAATTATTATAACTAGCTAATCCCCATCAGTCGCAACTTTTTTACTACTTATAAAAATTTCACTGAAATGCTAGATAAACTTAACATAATTATCAATTAATCTTCATCATCATTCTAAAGTAGTGAAAATCATTAAATATTATTACAAGAAATTATATTATTTTTTCATTAGTTCCCAAATTTACCGCTCAAAACAGTTTCCCAATATTTGGATATTACAGAAAAAGTGCTCTTCTATCTAAAATTCCCAACATAATATTGCATGTTTCCAACCTACCAAGTACATATTGATTTATATTCCATTAGTGTTTAGCTTTATTGTTATGAACAACTTGTATTCTGTCTATGAGAGCTGACTGTCAGCAGCGCGGAAAATGGGATCAACGAAGCAAGTTTTATTATTGGTTTTCGCGAAGTAAAGAAAATGACATTGCGTGTGGTAGCTTTATTTCCTTCAGTCAAGAAGGAACGATGTTCAGATTATTTATCCCAACGGCGTGTGTATAAAAATCAAAAAGATCTTGCGCTTCTATCGCCTCTTATGCGTCTGTAACGATGTTTGCACTTGGTTCATCGCACTGTTTTTATCTTTATGACAGCTCTGCGACATGAAGAAATCATTTGACGGGCTCTGAGGACTGATAGGTTTGGGGATGAAACGTCGGGCTACCAGTGGTGAGATTTTCGTATTTCGGCAGGGTTGCTGGCCATGATCCTGACAGGTAAGTATATGGATTATCTTCCGTTATATCGCCTGAAGCAGATCTTCGCCAGAGAAAACATACAGATCCATTCATATGATGGTAATCTGCTTATTGACAAATATTTATGGGAAATTGCCATTCGTCCTCTCACGCTGGATCATAAAAACTATCTTTTTGCGGGTAGCCATGAGGCAGCACAGCGAGTAGCAATGATATATTCATTCTTCGCTATCTGTAAAAAACACAAGATAAATCCATTTCATCGGCTAAAATACGTCCTGCAAAATATAACTTACATAAACCATAAAAAACTAAAGGATCTTTATTCACAAAATCAATAGACATGTAGCTTATAAAGCGGATAAAAATCAACAAGGTATACTTAATGCTTTCCTTACTATTGCAAATTCTTAAAAAGAACTTGAATAGTTACATTTAAACAAAAAATAATATTTATTCTCACTATTTTTCATATTTTCTCTTTAACTTCAATTTAAACAAGCAATTATGAACAAGCTCTTATTCGTTTTCATTTTCACCTTTTTGGCAATCTGCAATAATTATGGCCAAAACATTCGGTTAAGATTTAAAGCCCATGCTGATACCTTACCAGCATATAGTTATGTATTGATTAATGATGATATCTTCAAAGCGGAAGTTAAAAATGGAACTGGCGAGTTTGTAATAAATAAAATTCTTGAAAAAGGTCGTTTCAATTTTGCACAACTAGCCCTGTCAGACAGCGCGTTCACAAACCGAGAGGACTTCTCTAGTTTTTTCCGTAGACACCAGATTTTCCCACCAAACTTTTTTTATTCTTTTATTATTGATTCTAGTGATCTAACTATGGATATAAATATAAATACACATCAATTAAAAGTATATGGAAGCGATTTGAACAAACAATTTACTGAATTGGAAACCATAGCAAAAACTCTCGATTTAACCCATATTCCAGCTATGGAGGAACAGATTAAGGGCGATAACAATAGAATGAGCGAATTCCTAAAAATTCTTACAAAATATTCGGCAAATAAGCTCAGTGAAGAGTATCTAACACATCTCTTAGAAAACCCTAGTTTTTCTTTTTATAATTCTAGTACTGTATTCCAAAATAAAGATTCGATTTATCAGCTTATTCAGCTACTGAGGAAAGAAAACTCACCATATTTTGACAGCGAACGAGTCTTAAAAAAATATCAGAGTATGGTTACATTATATAAACCAAAAGAAAATGTACCTGTCTCCAATTTTACCGTAACAAATTCGCGTGGAGAAAAAAAATATATCAGGGAGCTTTACAACAGTACCGACTACCTAGTTATTGATTTTTGGGGTACATGGTGTGGCCCCTGTATAGCTCAGCACCCTGAGCTACAGCGAATCGTTAATGAGTATAAGAATAATGGAAAATTTAAATTTGTAGGCATAGCTGTTAATGACAAATTTGCAACATGGAAGCAATATTTGGAAAAACATATATATACATATGAAAATTACATCTTTGAGGACAGGGATTACCCTAACCTTCGAAAGGAATTGGGTATATATTCATTTCCACGCTATGTTATCGTTAATACAAAGGAAAACAAGGTTGTCCGATCCAATTTTCAGATTGACCAACTTCGTGGCATATTAAATATGCTGTAGCTATGGGAATCAGCAAAATGCGAAACAAACTATGATAAGAAGATTAACACAAAAGACTATCCCACACCCCATATTGTGAATATAACGAATTTAGGCCTTATCTACAAAAGCTTAACCTATTAGAATTATTTAGTTTTGAATATAGCTAGTTAGGGTGGGATTATATATCTAATAGTCCGAAAAAAAAATATTTTAAATTTTAAAGAATTTTCATTTTTCTATTGTATATTAGTAGAAACTAATCAAATAATATAAATATTTCGCTTTCTTCTAGAGATAGAAAGTTTATAAAAAAACCAAGATAAAAAATGATATAAACTTAAAATTTGAAAGATAAATGCTACGAAAACTTCTAAATACCGGATATCCAAAAGATAGTCTTGTTGAAATATGCCAATATGTATTAAATCTTTATAATGTTAAAAATACGCCTACCAATCTAAATCAACTCATTTTTGAGCATATAGAATTCCCTTCAATACTTACTGTGATGGATTGTTTAAAAGAATATGGTATTGACAGCGCCGCTATACGAAAGGGAGAATATGATTATAAAGATTTAGAGGTGCCTTTCATTTGCCCTATCCAGCAAGCGGAATGGTCGCATTGGTGTTTTACTGTTGTAACTGCTGTAGACGAAAGAGGAATTCGTTACCTTGATCCGATTAAAAATATTGAAAATGTGATCTCTAAAAGTGATTTTGAGGAAATGGATAAAGGCGTTATATTATTATTGAATGGAGAATGTGCAAAAAACGAAATAAATTATTTCGAAAATAAACAAAAATCACACAAAAAGAAACTATCACAATATTTACCTATATTGCTTTTTACAATTTTTTGGATCTTTACTATTACATATGGTTTAATAAACACATCTTATCCTCTCAATGGACTAGGTACTATTTTTATGGCAATTATTACCACTGGATGGCTACTAGGCGTATTACTTGTATGGCATGAAGTAGATGCTCATAATCCATTCCTAAAGGAAGTTTGCGGAGGTGGAGGAAAACGCAATTGTATTGCGGTTCTCAATTCAAAAGGTGCATCTGTTCTCGGATTAAGTTGGTCTATTTTAGGATTTAGCTATTTTACCACCATTATATTATCACAACTGCTGTTTGGTCCATCCAACATCTTGTTTATGCCCTATTGGTTTCTATCAGCAATTTTAGCTTTTCCATACTCCTTTTATTCTATTTATTACCAATGGAAAATTGTAAAGCAGTGGTGTCCATTATGCTTAGCTGTTCAGGTTGTATTATTCCTATCAGGAACACTTGCAGTAACATATTTTTATCAATATGGCTTTAATATCGTCTCGTTATCTCCGTTGATCAATTTACTATTTATTGGAGTATCAGTTCTTATTTCGACATTTCACTTAATCCCACTATTGAAATCTGCCAAAGAGGCCAAGAACTATGAAAAAAAATGGAAGCGTCTACGTTATAACCCCTATATTTTTAATACATTGCTTAAGAAAGAAACGAAAGTTATATATTCAACCGATGGTATGGGCATTCTAATAGGGAATTCGAATGCCAAACATGAAATTATAAAAGTATGCAACCCATATTGCGGCCCTTGCGCGAATGCACATCCAGAACTAGAGGAACTCATCCATCTTAATTCAAATCTAAAGGTACGTGTCATCTTCACAGCCTCAGGAGAAAAGACAGACATAAAGACCCCCCCTGTACAACATCTATTAGCGATACAGGAAAGAGATGGGATGGAGGTTGTAAAAAAAGCCTTGGACTATTGGTATAGAGCTGAAACAAAAGATTACACTGTCTTCGCTAATGAATATCCTATAAAAGAAGAATTAACACAACAGGGAGAAAAAATAGAAGCAATGAAAAATTGGTGCAACCAAATGAAGATAAGAGCTACCCCTACCTTTTTTATCGATGGTTATGAACTTCCGGATTCTTATCAAATTGGTGAACTGAAACATATTTTAAAAGAAACTAGGTAGAGCCCCAAGCAGAAGACTACCTGAAAAAGATCCTCCAAAAATGATCTGGAGTATGTGATCATTGTAAACTTAAATATAAAATCATGAAAAAAATCAGTTTTAAATCAATTAAGCCCGAGGAAGTTCTTTCTCAAGAGGAATTGAAACAAATTATTGGCGGAGCAAGTGGAAGTGGCTGCGTTCGGGCATGCGGTGTAGACGGAAGAGGACCGGGAGACGCCTGCGTAACAACAGACTGTAAACCAGGAACCTGCGGTTATAATGGATGGCCATTTTATGGATGTTCTTAAAAAGAACCATTGTTTCAATTTTTTTATGTGATATAGCAAAAAATTTTAAGCACCTGCTTCACATTAATAAAGGGAAGTAGGTGCTTCTTTAAATGATATTGATATATAAGCATACCGAATAGAAATTATATTTTTTGATTCAAAATCTACATCCACAAATAAAAAGAATGTAAAGAATTTTGGATAATTCCTCTCTTACTCATGGGTAAGAGAAATCGTAATACAAAAATTAAAATGCTGTCTATTTAAGTAAGAAGACTTTAAAAGCTCCTAAGATAGAAAAAATCCGTTCTGTTGAAAATGCACCCTCAAACGCTTATATTACCAAGCCAACTCCAGAAAAACAATTAAGATGTACATAGATTTTCCTTAATCAATTACTTAAGCGAATATAAAATCAAAATTATTATGCGTAATATAAAAAATCGATAGAGTGCCTTTGATTCTCTATTAGTTTCTAATAGAGATTTAATATCTTTTAAAGATATTTCTCAAATCGGATCAATGTAAAAATCCTGATTTTCTAGTAATACGTTGTACATGGCGGATAGTTGAATAATAATCAGATTTTTCAGAATTGATATTAAAAGGTGTTCACTATAATCAATTAACAGCACTTTTAAATACAGTATTTATAAAAATTATTCAAATTATGACAAACGGCAACATATATATAAAAAGTAAAAACACGTGCAAATTTTTTAAAGATTTTATTGATATATCAATCATCGAAATAACTGATACCGATTTAATAGAAATTTTATGCGATCAAGGTACCTTTCAGGAGCAATTCAAAATTCCAATTAGTGAATTAGAAATGAGTCAGTATCGATTTCACTATACTGCTTGGGTAAATTTCGTGAAAAGCGAAAACGAAATATGTTTGATTGTTGAAAATATTATTGAATATGTTGGCTCCTATGAAAATCTTCTTGAAATGTTCGATAACTCATCTCCACAATGGGATGTTTTTATACCTTATGATGCTGTAATCAGACCTGACGTATTAGATGACACCTATTTTAACGGAATCAAACTCGATATAAGTGCATATTTTTTGACAAAAAAAGGGGTTATTAAATTATTAGAATGTTCAAACCCTATGATTTATCCTGTAGATAATCTACTAATGACCTTAATAGATAAGGAAGAATTAGATGTAGTATACGAAGAACATAAGTCTCTTTTTCTTACAGACTCCTATCATAAATATTTAGAAGACATAAATTACAGAAAACTTAATTATATCCTATCTATCAATTTGTGGGAAAATCATGAAAAAGAAGAGGCTCTTAAGATAATTAAATATCTATTTAAGCTTAAGGAAGAATTAAATCTAGATCTATTTTTATCAGATGGTTCCCTGCTTGGCTGTATCAGACATGGCGGATTTATGGGATGGGATGATGACATCGATATTTCAATTGATGTTGAAGACTTACCAAGTTTACTAAACAAGATTAGAAACGATGGCATATATGAAGTATCCCAGCATTTTTGGTGTGGAGAGATCGAATGTTATAAAATCTGGAATCGAAATTTCCCTCTAATACCTGGCTACAACTACTCATTTCCCTTCGTGGATTTATGGCTGTATAAAACTAACGGAAATGATCTAGATTTCATCTATAAAACAGAACAAATAAAAGTAGTTTTTCCACTAAAACCAATGATGTTTGTTAACGAAAAAGTTTATATACCTAATGATACCTTAACATATCTCGATCATCAATACAAAAATTGGAGATCGAGAATTGAAGTCTATAGGTGGTGCCATAAAACAGAACAAAACAATTTATTCCCAATAACAGCAGACATCAACACCAATAACAATGGAAGACTTCTTCAGGCAAACTAGAGTTATGTATTTATACGTTTTATGAAATATATTTCAAACACAGATTCAAATACGAACGAAACTTTAAGAGAAATTCTAGCCAAAAATATTTTCTCAAAAACTAAGTTCCTTCAAATTACAAAAATAGAATCGGGAATGACAAATAAAAACTTTTATTGTAAGACGAATGGAGAGTATGATATTGTTGTCCGGATTCCTGGAGATGGAACAGCTTTTATGATTGATAGAATAGAAGAAAAGGTGATCATAGAGACAATAGCAAATTTAGACATAAATGCAGATGTCCTGTATTTTGATGAAAAAACAGGCATCCAAGTCACAAAATTCATTGAACAGTCCTGTTCATTATACACCTCAAATAGACTAACTATTCTAAATGAAGTAGCAAGGACTTTAAAGCGACTTCACAACGCAAAAATCACCTTTTCGAAAAATTTTTTATTTTCTGAAAAAATAACACAATACATAGATATCTGCAAAGGATCAAATATAAAACTTGCTGATAATTTCAAAGGAATTATTAAATGGGCACTTGACATATCTCAAGATGTTGGCTGTTTTGAAGATGCTTTATTACCTTGTCACAATGATCCCACACCAGAAAACTTTATATTTCAACCACAATATAAGAAAGCTTACCTAATTGACTGGGAATATGCTGGAACTAATTATTCACACTGGGACTTATCTGCATTTTCTCTTGAATATGAATTATCCCCTTATGAAGAAGAGTTCTTTTTCAATTTATATTACACTGATATGGCAATAGATAATCTAGCATTGAAAACATTAGCATATAAAATTCAACAGGATTTATTATGGTATACTTGGTCAATTATTAAGATAAATGCAAAACAAAATCTCAACAAATACGCACTTAAACGCTACAATAGAGCTATTAATAACATAAAAAAAATTTCCTCTATCTTATGAACGCGATTATATTGGCCGCTGGATTAGGTTCCCGATTAGAAGAACTAACCGTCATCACACCGAAGCCCTTATTAAGGATTAAAGATACAACTATTATTGAAACACAAATTCGATATCTTAAAGAAAGAGGTATCGATGATATTTATATCGTAACGGGCTATCAAAGTCACAAATTTCAATATTTACATGAAAAGCATGCTGTGAAACTTATCTATAATCCAGATTACGCTTTAACTAATAATTTGTATTCATTAGCATCCGCAAGTGGATTCTTGGAAGATACCTATATATTAGAAGGCGACGTTTTTATGAACAGAAATTTTATTCCAAAAGATACACCTTTTTATTCTACGTATTTTTCAGGCTTGAAGGAGAACTGGAGAAACGAATGGGTTCTGGACTTTGACAGAAATTTATACTTACGAAAAATTATATTACCAAGAGAGCATAACGATAAGCTCGATGATAAAAAAAGATATATTATGAGTGGTGTATCATTTTGGAAAAAAGATGATAGCATCAAAATTTACGAGTATATTCATCAATTTATTAAATACAATTCTGTTAAACAAATGTATTGGGACTATCTCATTGTTCACTTTTTAAATAAGTTTCAAATACAGATTTCTACGATCGCTGAAAATGACTGGTTTGAAATAGATAACAAATATGATCTAATGAAACTACAAGAATATTTTTATTAAAAAAAAGAACTTATGGAGATTATTATTTCAATAATTGGGTGGATCGGCTTTTTATCTTGTTCATTGAGTTTCCTATTATTAAATTTAAAGCATTTGAAATTCGATTCATTTTTATATCAAGGATTAAATTTGTTTGGTGGCAGCGGATTAATCATCAGTTCTCTTTACTATGTAGATTATCCAAATATAGCCTCAAATGCATTATGGGTTTTAATTTCAATATATGGAATTACAAAATATAAGGATAAAGATTGATTGTTATGGTGTGAATACTAACCACACAATGTGGTTAATAAAATAAAAACATGGACACAAGAAGAGATTTTCTAAAAAAAGCAGCAATGCTTGCCGGAGGAGCCTCACTTTCACAGGTTATTCCTTCTGCTATTGCAAAAGCAATGGCCATCAACCCCGCTTTGGGGAGCACCTTTTATGATGCTGAACATGTGGTTCTACTGATGCAGGAAAATAGATCCTTTGATCATGCGTTTGGTACACTACGAGGAGTACGGGGTTTCAATGATCCAAGGGCGATCCGCCAGCCAAACAGAAACAAAGTGTGGTTACAGACGCAGAAGACAGGTGAGACATACGCTCCTTTCCGATTGGATATTAAAGATTCAAAAATTACGTGGATGGGATGTTTACCTCATAATTGGACGGATCAAACCGATGCCCGAAACAAGGGAAAGATGGACAAATGGCTGGATGTTAAACACTCTGGTTTTAAAGAGTTCGCAGACCTTCCACTGACCATGGGACATTATACACGAGAAGACATTCCATTCTACTATTCGCTGGCAGATTCTTTCACGATCTGCGATCAACATTTCTGTTCGAGTATAACAGGTACGAATCCCAATAGACTTTATTTTTGGACAGCTAATATTCGGGAAAACTTAAACGGAAAGGCATTGGTATGGAATGGTGATTCAGAATTTAGTGGTAAAGCAAACTGGAAGACTTTCCCAGAACGTCTTTCAGCACTTGGTGTAGACTGGAAAATATACCAAAATGAAATCTCGTCAAGCAGTGCTGGATACAGTGGAGAAGCCAATAGCTGGTTAGCGAATTTTGGATGTAACCCCATGGAATATTTCCCACAATATCAAGTCAAATATAGTCCTCGCTATAGAGAGCTGCTTGCACGCAAAAAAGAAGAACTTGAACAAAAAATAGCCACCACAACGACCAAAGATGCGCTTGAAAAGTTACATAAGGAACATCAACATGTCTTGGAAGAGCTACAACAATACACGGCGGAAAACTTTGAAAAACTTGATGAACGAACGAAAGATATTCATCGTCGTGCATTTGTGAATAACAGTGCACAGCCCGATTACATGGAGCTCGAAACGATGCATTATCAGGAAGGCGAGCGTCAACGGGAACTGCAAATCCCAAAAGGTGATGTATTATACCAATTTAGAAAAGATGTCGAAGCAGGTAAACTACCAACGGTTTCCTGGCTTGCTCCACCTCAACTTTTCTCGGATCATCCAGACTCTCCTTGGTTTGGGGCCTGGTATGTGAGTGAAATTATGGATATCCTAACACAAAATCCGGAAGTCTGGAAAAAGACAATCTTTATCCTTACTTATGATGAAAATGACGGTTATTTTGATCACTTTGCTCCTTTTACAGCTCCTAATCCTTATGAAGCAGATAGTGGTAAAGTATCCTCAGATATTGACCCAAAATTGGAATTTGTATGTCGCGACGAACAGTATTACCCCGAAAGTGGAAGAGAAAGCAACATCGGCTTGGGCTATCGTGTCCCTCTAATCATTGCTTCCCCTTGGACAAGGGGTGGATGGGTAAACTCACAGGTATTCGACCATACCTCAAGCTTGCAATTTTTAGAGAAATTCATTAGCCACAAAGTAAACAAAGAAGCAAAGGAAACCAATGTGAGCAGCTGGCGACGTGCGGTCTGCGGAGATCTCAGTTCTGCTTTTAGACCTTATAATGGAGAGGTAATCAAAAAGCCATTGGTATTAGAACGTCAGCCATTTATCAAAGAGATTCACCAGGCAAAATTTAAAGGTCTTCCGATGGGATTCAAGGCATTAACTGCAAATGAGATTAAGCAGATTGAGCAGGATACTACCCACTCACCTTATTTTCCAAAACAAGAAGAAGGGCTTCGCGACTCATGCACTCTCCCCTATGAGCTTTATACACATGGAGAATATCTATCTGATGGAAGGTATCAACTGACATTTGAAGCTTCAAACAAGATATTTGGAGACCGCGCTGCGGGTTCACCGTTTACAGTATATCATAGTACTCCTTATAAGGGTGAGATTGGAACTTCCCGTAACTATGCCGTATCCCCAGGAGGCAGTTTGTCAGACAATTGGGCCATCCATGCGTTTGAAAATGGATTATTTCAACTTGATGTATATGGACCAAATGGATTTTATCGTATGTTTAAAGGCGACGCTAAACATCCAAATATCAAAATCCGTTGTACTTATGAAAAGAGCAGAGATGAAAAATCATTTACGGGTCGTCTGTTGTTCACTTGTATAAATCAAGACAGTAAAAATCATCAGCTTTTACTTGAAGACATCAGTTATGGACAGGGCAAAAAAGAAGTCCAGCTTAAAAGCGGTGAGTCAACGACTATTAAGTTTGATCTTTCCAAACAAAGTTTTTGGTATGATTTCCGTATCAGCTGCAACGATTGCAATACATTCCAAGAGCAATATGCGGGCCGTATAGAAACTGGCAAAAGCGGAAAAAGTGATCCACTATTAAGCCGATAACAAAAAATTAAGATGGGGCTATGCCCCTTCTTTCAATATTATTCCTGTATGCGACGAATAACGTGGTAAAATCCTTTATAAAGTAAAACTGCACCAACGATCAAAAAAACAGCTAATAAATATAAACTGATGGAGTTAATAAATAATAGACACATCATAACGGTAATTTTTGGTTTTTCATTTCTCATCTACAAGTTATAACATTTATCCAAAATATTACAAAAAAAAAATACAAATTTTCTCTACTTTTGTTGAAATGAGGAAAATTGCATTGTTTATCGGCTTATTTTTTTATTTGCTCGCCGCAAGTGGTGCAACTCTACATTTCCATTTTTGTCAAGGAGAAGCACAAAGTGTATCATTAAGCCAAAATCAAACGGCTCATTGTCCGATGTGTGCCAAGTCAGAAAAAAAACATCAAAACCACTGTCATCAGGAGGGTAGTTGTAAAGACGTAACCATCGCTGCCCAAAAAGTAGATGATTTCAACAGATTATCTCAGACACTCAATTTCAATAATTTCTATCCGGCGATTATCACGCTTCACTGGATACATAATTATTACCAATTTTCCACAGATGAGGATAGTTCATCCAAATTAAGTACAAATCAGAACACCTTCCTAAAGAGATACAGTCCTTCTGTATTTATTCTAAATCAGAGTTTCAGAATTTGATTTCCTAATTTTTTTGATTTTTAATCAAAATAAACGTCGAAGATATTACCTTCGACCTTACATGCTATGCACGTTTTTTTAGGCCGTACATTATCAAAAAACTATGAATCAAATTTTAAAACAAATATATACTACAACCCTATTATTGTTATTTTCCTTCGCAATTGTACAAGCACAAAGCGACAGCACAAGAACACTTACAGTAGCCGGTAACTGTGCGATGTGTAAAAAAAGGATCGAGACTGCCGCAAAATTACAAGGTGTCGAAAGCGCTGTATGGAACGCGAGTGATAATTTGCTACATCTTAAATACAATGCACAAAAAGTTGAACTGGAAACAATCAAAAAGAATATTGCCCAAGTCGGACACGATGTAGACAATCTAGTTGCAAGTAACGAATCCTATGCAAAGCTTCATGAATGTTGTATGTATCCCAGATTGGAAAATGGACAGGTTCCTGAAAAAAAGGTAGTACCTACCGAAGCTGGACATCATGATCATCCACATACCGTGACAGGTGTTGTTGTCGAAGAAAATGAAAAAGGAGATCTAAAACCAATTGTTGGAGCTAATTTACATTGGGCAAATTTGCCAAGCAGAAATACCCGAAGTAATGAGAATGGTGTATTTAAGTTAGAACACAAAGAAGGTTTTGACAAACTTGTTGTTAGTTACGTTGGCATGAAATCCGATACGATTACAATTAAAGACTTACATGAGGTTGTCATGATTACAGCCAAAGGTAATGTGCTAATGGAGGTCGAAGTCAAAGGAACGCGTAAATCCACTTATATTGATCGTATGACACCTGCAAGATTGGAGGTCCTAACCGGGAAAGAACTATTTAAAGCGGCCTGCTGTGATTTAAGTGAAAGCTTTGAGACCAACGCCTCAGTGGATGTGATCAGCGCTGATGCTGTAACTGGTAGTAAACAAATTCAGATGCTGGGTCTAAGTGGTATATATACCCAATTGACGGTAGAGAACTTACCGGGACCGCGCGGTCTGGCGTCACCGCTAGGACTAAATTCCATTGCTGGTACTTGGATCGAATCCATTCAAATTGCCAAAGGAGTTGGTTCGGTAGCTAATGGATACGAAAGTATGGCTGGTCAGATCAACGTTGAACTGAAAAAACCTCAAAACTCCGAAAGGCTGTTTTTTAATGCTTACGCCAATAACATGGGACGTACCGATGTGAATTTGAATCTTTCGCAAAAATTAGGTCAACATTGGTCAACATCAGTGTTATTGCACGACAACTTTATGTACAATAAATCCATGAATTTTAGCCACAATGGATTTAGGGATGTGCCCGTTGGTAATCTCTTCTCTGGTGTAAACAGATGGCTCTATGAGAATGGCAAAGGTTTAATGGTACAATTTGGCGTGAAGTATTTAAATGATGATCGTACTGGGGGACAGATAGATTTTAACAAAAAAACAGATAAAGGAACGACCAATCGTTATGGTCTTGGTTTTGACATCGAACGTGTTGAAGGTTTTGCTAAAATCGGTTATGTATTTCCAGAAAACAAACACCGCAGTATTGGTTTACAATTAGCCGGCTCCAACTACAATCAAAAAAGCTATTTCGGGTTAAAAAACTATAATTCTGAGCAACAGAATGGTTACGCAAACCTATTGTTCCAGGATATCATAGGTACTGTAGCCCATAAATATCGTGTTGGTGCCTCTATCAATTACGATAACTACGATGAATGGTATTTAACAGATCAAAATTTCAAACGTAAAGAAGTCGTTTCAGGTGCATTTGCAGAATACACCTTTAGTCCATCCGAAAAATTTGATGCAGTAGTGGGTCTACGTCAAGATTACAACTCATTGTATGGATGGTTTACCACACCACGTTTAAATTTACGCTATGCTCCTATTACTGGAACTACATTCCGTGCAAGCTCAGGAAGAGGTCAGCGTACAGCAAATATCTTTGCGGAGAATACAGCCGTTTTGGCTAGTAGTAGAAGACTGATCATTCAGTCCCAGGATATTTATAATAAAGCCTATGGCTTACAACCAGAAGTTTCCTGGAACACAGGAATTGCGGTGGATCAAAACATGCGCATATTTGGAAGAGAAGCTTCTGCCTCGGTTGAATTTTTCCATAACAGCTTTTCCAATCAGGTCGTGGTCGACTACGAGAATCCGAGAGAAATCAGTTTTTACAACTTAACAGGAAAATCATTTTCAAACAGTTTGCAGACAGAATTTCGGTTTATGCCTGCCCCACATTTTGAAACGAGATTGGCTTACCGTCTATTGGATGTACAAACCGACTTTCAGAGTGGAAGAAAAACTAAACCCTTGTTAGCTAAACACCGTGGTTTTGTCAATTTAGCCTATAATCATCATTCCGGATGGAGCTTAGATTATACGTTGAATGTTGTTGGACCAAAACGTATACCTTCAACCATAGACAACCCAGTTGAATACCAGATGCCAACCGAATCAAAAACATATGCTACGATGAATGCGCAGATCAGCAAAACATTTGGAAAGGATAAAAACTTCACTGTTTATTTAGGCGGGGAAAATCTTTCAAACTATTTCCAGAAAACACCGATCCTTGCAGCGGATCAACCCTTCGGAAATTACTTCGATACCTCCATGTTATGGGGCCCTTTAACAGGACGGATGTTTTATACAGGGATACGTTATTTCATAAAATAATACTGATTTAATATAAAAAAGCGGCTTTGCCGCTTTTTTATATTAACTTTTTCAGTTCCTGGTATAACCGTGCTGTTGGTAGCCCCACCACATTATTATACTCACCTTCTATCTTCTCTATGCCAATTAAACCAATCCATTCCTGAATACCATAAGACCCCGCTTTATCAAGTGGCGAAAAATTAGTAACATAATAATCTATCTCATCCCGATCCAAGACATGGAAATAGACTGTTGTCGTTTCCACAAAGGAATGTACTATACCTTGCCACTGTGTAGCGACAGCAGTGATGACCAAATGCTTCTTTCCGGATAAATTTTCTAAAGTCTGCATGGCTTCAGTCTCAGTCTTTGGTTTTCCCAAAATCTCACCAGCTGTCGAAACAACAACGGTATCGGCACAGATAACCAAACAGTCCGATTTATCCGCAAAAGCTTTCACTTTTTGCATTGCGATCTGTCGAACTGCCTCAATAGCAGAAAGACTCGGATCAACATACTCTTCAGTCTCCCGAACCTCTACCTCAAACTCGATTCCTAATCCTGATAATAACTGTTTCCGTCTAGGCGATTGAGAACCCAAGATAACCGTTTTATTCTTTAAATTTTCCAACATCATTAAATGCTTTTTATCGTTTCATCCTCCCACCAATTCCCTTGTACTTTAAGTACTTTTTCGATCAGTTCCCTTACGACTCCTTTTCCACCATTAAAACCAGAAATGTAATGCGATATCTTCTTAATTTCCTCCACAGCATCTGCCGGCGACACAGCCAAACCAACAGATCGCATGCAACTAAAATCAGGAATATCATCCCCGATATACATCAATTGATCAAGTCCAAGATTATACGCATTAGCCAATGCTTTCAATAGCGAAAGTTTATCTGCGACACGGGAGTGAATTTCTTTAACTCCCAACCCTTGAAGACGCAGTTCCACCCCTTTTGAAGCCCCACCAGTAATGACAAAGATCGGATAGCCTTTTTTTATAGCCAATTGCATCGCATATCCATCTTTGATATTAAAAGTTCGCAGCTGCACTCCCCTCTCGTTGACTTGTACAGTTCCATCTGTCAATACGCCATCCACATCCAATACAAATCCTTTTATCGTTTTAAATTCAGTCAGTACCATCGAAATATATTTTTGTAAAAATAAGGCATTTCAATTAAATATACGATTACACTTATATGGTCTTATTTATTGGATTTCTGTCAGCAAATTATTCAAATAAGCCAAAATATCATTTATTTGTCACAACATAGTTGTATTAGCAACTTATTATAAAAAACATTTGGATTGAACCTGATATTTGCCGTATCTTTGTAGAAGATAATTAAAGGTTATCTCGCTATGAAAACACTAACAGCGCTATTGAAATGGATAATTCTGTTAAAAGCTGCATAAGATTAAAAAAACAATCAACTTAGTTTTTCAAAGCAAAAAACACGGCAACTAATTTAGTTTGGTCGCCCTTAAAAAGTCTTTTCATAATTTAGGTTTATAATTGGTTAGTAACAAACCCTGGTGCCCATCATCAGGGTTTTGTTTTATTAGGACTTTTTCTTCCATTATTTACAATATTGTATCTATTCGTATTTGTGACTATTTTAGGAATAGCAAGTTTTTTTGTTATTTTACATATATCTTTTTTTCCCCAGGTAATATCAGGAAAACTACCTACAGAAAAATGAACGATAGTTGGGCGACCAAAAATTCATTAAACTCATTCTCACATGGATCAAAAAAATTATAGAAAGCAAATTACCATAGGAGTGATAATTTCTTTTTCGCTTATTTTTATTTCCGCCCTATATTTTTTTATTTCTTTGCATCACATCCTTGATAATGAACGCGATATTGTTCGAATAGCCGAAAATAGATTTAATATAATTAATGAAATTAGATCAAACATAGATGATGTCAATGACATTAAACACCATTATTTCGCAAAAAGAGATCCTGCGCTGTTTGTTCCTTACCAAGTCGAACGAAAACAAACAGATGAGTTATTGAGAGCTATTAGTAAAGTGGACGAACTGTATGAGGTTTCACCACATGTGATCGAAACTTTGCGCAATGAAATTGTACTTTTCTACGATTTTGATAAAGATATCGCCTATGCCAAAACTAACAATGACACTTCAGCACCATACATTCACGAGCAGAAAACAACTATTTTCAATCAGATCGATATATTATCCAGGGACCTGCTCGATCAAAGAGCAAATCGACTGGAAAAGTCCAGGAACGATCTTCAGCTCGCACAAAACATTACTTATCTCTTCATTGCGATCGGTTTAAGCGGATTTTTCTATATTCTGGCCAAAATTTTCTCGATTTCAAAAGTGTTAAGGTCAACAGTCAACAGTCAACAAGAATCAAATAAGCGTCTTCAACTCCTGCAAGATCAGACCAATAATGATAACTGGATTTTAAATGCGATCAATCATATTGATGAACAGCTGCGTGGTGATTATAGTGATAAAAAAATAGCAGAGATCAGCCTAAATGCTATTACGGATATGACGAAAGCATTGGGAGGTACGGTTTATGTTTTTGATGATACTTATCAGGAGTATCAATTATGCCATAAAATAGGGATTGCTTCCACACAGCAGGTAAAAAAGAGCATTAAGGAAAATGATGGTATTTTAGGCGAAGTAGCTAACAAACATGTTGTTGTCAAAATCAAGGATATTGATCACGCTCATCTCGTTTTAGAGACTTCTTTATCCAATAGGATCGAGACTGAAATTTACATTATTCCATTTACTTATGAAAATCATTGTGTTGGGTTGATGGAAATCTGTTGCCCACTGGTAAATGAAAAAGAGGAACAATTGCGATTCAATTTCTTGGATAAAGTAAAAGGTAACATCGCTATTATTCTTAAAGTTGCGCAGACGCATGGCAAACTCGCCGATCTCTATGAAGAACTTCAACAGCAAACCGAGGAACTGGAGGCACAACAAGAAGAATTAAGGACGACTAACGAAGAATTAATCCATAAAACCCATTTACTAGAAGCCTCCGAAGAAGAGCTAAGGGTACAGCAGGAAGAGCTCATCCAGACGAACAATGAATTAGATGAGAAGGCAAAATTACTCTTTGCTCAAAATGAAGATCTGGAGAAAGCAAGACAGGCAATCGCCCAGAAAATAGAAGAAGTTGAATTATCAAGCAAGTATAAGTCTGAGTTCATGGCAAATATGAGTCATGAATTAAGGACTCCACTTAACAGTATTCTTATACTTGCCAAATTGTTGCAGGATAACAAAAAGGAAAACCTGAATGACGATCAGATAAAATATGCCTCCGTCATTCATAGTGCAGGTTCGGACCTCCTTCACTTGATCAACGAGTTGTTGGATTTAGCAAAAATAGAATCTGGAAAAGTCGAAGTTCAAAAAGAGCATATCAACACGAATTATCTGGTCAATTATATTAAAGACTTTTTTCATGATACCGCTGAATCAAAGATCATCAAATTCAATATCGAAATTGATGGAGATACACCGCAGGAATTTATTGGTGACGAGCATCGCATACAACAGGTTTTAAAAAATTTATTGTCCAATGCATTTAAATTTACTGGTGAAAATGGTACCGTATCACTCAAGATAAATGTCGAGGATGGAAACATATATTTTACAGTCCAAGATAATGGCATTGGGATCGCTCCAGAAAAACAAGAACTTATATTCGACGCCTTTAAGCAGGAAGACGGTTCCACAAGCCGCAAATATGGTGGTACAGGACTTGGCTTGTCCATATGCCGTGAAATAGCGAGTCTATTAAAGGGAAGAATCACACTAAACAGTAAAGTTGACGAAGGAAGTGTATTTATTTTTAGTTTGCCATTGGAAGCAGACGCTCAAGATGGAAAAATCTCCGAATTACCCGTCATTGAAACAAATACGACAATTGCATATCCTCAATTAGAAGATATAACGATCGGAAAAGACCAACCAATTGACAGTAGTAGTAAAAACAATAAACTGTTAATTATCGAAGACGATTTCATCTTTGCAGATATCCTCAAAGATTATGCAGTGCAAAATGGTTACGATGTCTATATTAGCTACGATGGACAGGATGGGCTCAATAAAGCACGAAACTTAATGCCCGCAGCAATCATATTAGATATTATGTTGCCAAAAATGGATGGTTGGGAGGTGCTACGTAATCTTAAAAAAGCGACTTCGACCAAAGATATCCCTGTACACATGATGTCCGCAGGAACATTTCTCCATGATGAACCTATATCTGCTGGCGCTATCGGGTTTATGTCCAAACCTGTATCTGAAGAATCTCTCGCCGAAACTTTCCTGAAGATCAAAGCTTCAACAAGCCATCCTATTAAGAAAATTCTATTGGTAGAGGATCAAGAAATTCAAAGTGATTTTATTAAACAATCTCTTGAAGAACAAAATATTCAAATATTTCAGGCATTCGATGCACAACAGGCGCTCGATCTATTGATTCAGGAAAAAATCTTCGATTGCATCATTATGGATCTAAATTTACCCGATAAATCTGGTATTGAACTGCTCAATGAGATCAAGTCGAATAGTGAATTTAAGGATCTGCCGATTATTATTAACACCGCAATGGAGTTAAGTCCTGAACAAACATCAGAAATTTTGCACCATAGTCAGGCCATGGTATTAAAATCAGCCAAATCCAACAATAGATTAATTGACGAGGTCAATTTATTCTTAAATAAAATCCGAAGTAGCAAAACGGAATATCATTCATTTAACAATAGTTCATCTGTACTTGTGGAGAACAATTTAGCTTCCAAGACAGTATTGCTGGCAGATGATGATATGCGAAATATATTTGCTTTAAGTACCGCGTTCGAGAGCTATGACATGAACATAGAGATCGCAAATAATGGTCAAGAAGCATTGGATATCTTAGCACGCAATGAGCATATCGATCTTGTTTTAATGGACATTATGATGCCCGTTATGGACGGCTATGAAGCTATCGAAAAAATAAGGGAGAATAAGAAGTTCTCGAATCTTCCCATTATCGCTGTTACAGCAAAAGCTATGAAAGGTGACCGGGAAAAGACAATCGCAGTAGGAGCAAACGATTATATTAGCAAACCAGTTGATGTGGATAAATTGATATCCTTAATGCGTGTATGGTTGAGTTAAGCAATAAAATAGCAGCAATGATCACTTTTGAAGAGTTGGAGGAAATTATTGACGTTGTCAAAAACCTTCACGGCTACGATGTTTCTGGATATACAAGGTCATCCTTAAAGCGTCGTGTCACCAGAATTATGGAGCTCAATAAACTAGATCTGGTCGAATTAAAATCCAAATTAATTAACCAACCAGGCTTCAGTACTTATCTTTTACAGGAAATTACGGTCAATGTGACTGAAATGTTTAGAGATCCGGAATTTTACAAAGCGTTAAAAAATGATGTATTCCCTTATCTGGCCACTTATCCTCATATCAAGTTGTGGAGCGCAGGTTGTTCCACAGGGGAAGAAGTTTACTCATTGGCAATTCTACTAAAAGAAGCCGGGCTCTATCAGCGTTCGTTTATCTATGGAACGGATATCAACACAAAAGTATTGGAAAAGGCCAAAAGAGGCATTTATTCTTTAGCAAAGGTGAAAGACTACTCTGAGAATTTCATTAAAACGGATCCCAAAAGTTCTTTATCCGAGTATTATACTGCGATGTACAATGCCGCCACGATAAATAATAGCCTCAAGAAGAATGTTCTTTTTTCCCAACACAGTTTGGTTTCCGATCGGGTATTTAATGAATTTCAGTTGATCACATGCCGCAATGTGTTGATTTATTTCGACACAAACCTCCAGGAAAAGGTGTTGGATTTATTTTATAATTCACTCTGTCACCTTGGTTTTTTATGTCTGGGTTCAAAAGAATCTCTGATTAACTACAAAAATGCGGCAAAATTTAAGGTTGTAAACAAAAAGCACAACATTTATCAAAAAATAGGTTAGATCAAGATGGAACGGAAAATTCTTTTATTAGCGGGATCCGCAGGCGGGTTTAGCGTTATTTTAAACATCTTAAAAGCATTGGAACGCCCTATTCAAATTCCGGTCATCGTTATTGTGCACAGAAACCCTAAATATGCATCGAGCATTGAAGATACATTATCAAAAGCGTTATTGCAGAAAATAAAAACAGCAGATGATAAAGAAACCATAGCTGATGGAACAATCTATTTTGCTCCGGCGGGTTATCATTTGCTCATCGAGCCTGATTATAGCTTTTCTTTAGATATCTCTGAACCCGTTCAATATTCAAGGCCATCAATTGATGTGACCTTCGAATCTGCAGCCGAAGTCTATAAAGAAAACTGTACCGCTATTTTATTTTCTGGAGCTAATCAGGACGGTGCGGAAGGGTTGTTGATGATTAAAAAATATGGTGGCTGCACTTTTGTACAAGATCCTCTGGATGCTGAGGTTCCAATTATGCCACAGGCGGCCATAGAATTAAATGCGCAAGATAAGATCTTAACAATAGCCGAAATAAAAGATTACATCATGCAATTAACCTAAGTTGTATTTAGATTTGATATAATGAAGAAGATTAATATATTGATCGTCGATGATAAAATTGAAAATATTATCAGTCTCACAGCGTTGTTGGAGGATATCGAATATGTAAATATAATTAGTAGTACGGATCCCAACGAAGCCTTAAAAATCTGTTGGAAAGAGGAAATAGATCTTGCCTTAGTTGATGTACAGATGCCCGAAATCAATGGGTTCGAATTTGTTACTTTTTTGAAGAAAAACCCAAAAACGAATCACATTATTCCGATCATGGTAACGGCTATTTCGAAAGAGGATAAGTACCTAATTCAAGGACTTAACAGTGGAGCTGTAGACTACCTATATAAACCTCTTAATCCTGAAGCTACCATAGCAAAAGTCAAATCCTTTGTTCAGCAACTGTTGATACAACAGGAAATTAAAGAGAAAAATATTGCTTTAGAAGAATCGAAACAAGCGATTCTTAAAGCGAAAGAAGAAGCTGAATTAGCAAGAAAATCAAAGGAAACTTTCTTGGCTAATATGAGCCATGAAATCCGTACACCTATCAATGGTATTATGGGGATTACCCAAATGTTAAAAAACTCACAGCTTAGTCTCGAACAAGAAAACTGGATCAATAAACTCGATTCAGCATCTCAGAACCTGCTAACAATTATCAATGACATATTAGACTTGTCCAAGGTCGATTCTGGTATGATGAAACTTAACATGGAATCCACTTCGGTACATGATATTACGGATGATTTGAATAATCTATTTATTGATAAGGCAAATTACAAGGGGTTAAATTTTTATATAGATGTGGACGACCGGATAAATAGTTATTTTTTAACTGATCCACTTCGTTTAAAACAGATTCTAACAAACTTTATCTCCAATAGTTTCAAATTTACCTCCACGGGCTCGGTCATTTTAAAAATTCAACTTCTAACGGAAAGTGATCAGCAAATTGGTTTACAGTTTCAAGTCATCGACACAGGGATTGGCATCGCCGAAGAAGCTTTGGAAAAAATATTCATTGCTTTTGAGCAAGGGGAAGCCAGTATCACCAAAAAATTTGGCGGTACTGGCTTGGGCTTGGCAATTGTAAAACGTATAGCTGCCCTTCTCAATGGAAAAGTATTCGCATCGAGTGAATATGGTAAAGGAAGCATATTTTCTTTTGAATGTGCCTTTGACAAAATAGAAGATAAACCCCTAGAAAAAGAAACACAAGTGCTTTATACAGAGTTACCGAAGTTCAATTCACCGATGATCCTTATTGCTGAAGACAACGAATTAAACAGCTTTATGTTAGCGAATATTCTAAAAAGTTGGAACTGCGAGATTACACTGGCAACAAATGGACAGCTTGCATTAGAGGAAATAAACAGAAAAAAAATAGATTTGGTATTTATGGACGCACATATGCCCCTTATGAGTGGTTTCGAAGCAATTAAAGAAATACGTCGCCATCCTAATCCAACAATTGCGAATATGCCCATCATATCCATTTCGGCTTCGGTTTTAAAGGCCGAACAACAAGAAGCTATGGATGCAGGTGCAAATGAGGTCGTTGGGAAACCATTTGATCCTATTAAATTATATAAAACAATTGATGCTTTATTGTCAAAATTGAAATGATTGTTTCTATTTACCAATGAAATCATTAATTTTAAAGAATTAACAAAACGTAATAATGAAAAAACTTTTTATGATACCAGCAGTTGCAGTTGCTTTGTCAATTGCATCTTGTGGCGGAAACAGTGAGAAGTCTGGCAAATCAGCTAGTACCGAATCGACAACTTCAACAGAAAACCAAGCGACAGAAACAGTACCTGGAATTGAAAACGTGGCTATTTCCAACAGCCTATCTTTAGAAGGTAACGATCAGATGAAATTTGACAAGGACTTATTCCGTGTTAAAGCTGGTGAGCCAGTAGAATTATCCTTCAAAAATGCGGGTACCATGCCTAAAGAATCTATGGGACATAATGTTGTCATCCTTAAACCAGGTGTAGATCTTCCAACTTTCGGTGCTGAAGCTGCAGCAGCGGTTGCTGATGAATATATTCCAAAATCAGCATTATCCTCTATCGTTTCCCATACAAAATTATTGGGTCCTGGTGAAACAGATAAAATTACATTTACACTTGAAAAAGGGGTATATTCTTTCATCTGTAGTTTCCCCGGTCATTACGGTGTAATGCAAGGAAAAATCGTTGCAGAATAATAAAATAAAAGCAAAAAAGGATATTCAAATTTGGATATCCTTTTTGTAAACTATCCTGTGCTCTAAGACAGAAAAAAACCTCTAAAGTACTCTTTCTATATCCATTATTGCCTATATTCCTCCGTTGCTCTTCATACGCCCCCTTCAATATTGATACATCAGCCTACTTTACTTCTGGAAGCTTCGTCTCTATATACATTTTTCCTCCTTGCAAATTTTCAAACTTAGATTATTTTAAAGGGTATAAGCCACACTTCTTTTATCAAAAAAATGTAAAGTAAGTCTATTCACTTACAAATCGTAAGTTTTGATTTCCTATCCCATTAATAATCATTAAATTTGTACTACTAAAAATTAAAACGTAATCAATGCAATACGACGTAATTGTAATCGGAAGTGGTCCAGGCGGATATGTAGGAGCTATCCGTTGTGCCCAATTAGGATTAAAAACAGCTGTTATTGAAAAATATAGCACATTTGGTGGTACTTGTCTTAACGTTGGATGTATTCCTTCTAAAGCGCTTTTAGATTCTTCGGAGCATTACCACAATGCTGCCCATAATTTTGATGCATTCGGCATCAGTTTAAAAGATCTTAAGGTAGATATGGCAAAGATGATTGCTCGTAAAGACGATGTCATTGCGCAAAATACTGCCGGTATCACTTTCTTATTTAAGAAAAACAAGATTGACAGTTTCCAAGGTGTAGGTTCGTTTGTGGATAAAAACACCATTAAAATAACAAAAGCAGATGGTTCTACAGAACAAATTACTGCCAAAAATGTCATCATAGCAACAGGATCAAAACCAACCTCGTTACCATTCTTGCCAGTTGACAAAAAAAGAATTATCACTTCTACTGAAGCCCTTAACTTAAAAGAGATCCCAAAACACCTTATTGTCATTGGCGGTGGTGTAATCGGCCTAGAATTAGGCTCAGTATATGCTCGTTTAGGCTCAAAAGTCTCTGTAGTTGAATTTGCGAAATCTATCATAGGCACAATGGATGGTGGTTTAGGAAAAGAATTACAACGTGTTTTGAAAAAATCATTGGGTATGGAGTTCTACCTAGGTCATAAAGTAACAGGTGCTGCAGCAAAAGGTAAAACTGTAAAAGTAACAGCTGAGGATCCAAAGGGACAAGAAATCACATTGGATGGTGACTACTGTATCGTTGCAGTTGGACGTACAGCTTATTCTGAAGGTTTAGGCTTAGAGAATATTGGCATTACATTAGAAGAAAGAGGCAAGAAGATCCCTGTAAACGCACACTTAGAAACTTCTGTTCAGGGTGTATTCGCAATTGGCGATGTTATCACTGGTGCGATGTTGGCGCACAAAGCGGAAGATGAGGGTGTATATGTCGCGGAATATATTGCTGGACAAAAACCACACATCGACTACAACTTGATCCCAGGTGTAGTGTACACATGGCCGGAAGTAGCTTCAGTTGGAAAAACTGAAGAGCAACTTAAAGAGGCTGGCGTGAAATATAAAGCTGGATCTTTCTCTTTCAAAGCTTCCGGCCGTGCAAAAGCATCCGGTGATACAGATGGTTTCGTAAAAGTCCTGGCTGACGCAACAACAGACGAGGTATTAGGCGTACATATGATTGGACCGCGCGCAGCTGACATGATCGGCGAGGCTACAGTAGCGATGGAATATCGTGCTTCTGCAGAAGATATCGCGCGTATCTGTCATGCTCACCCAACCTATACTGAAGCTATTAAAGAAGCTGCATTAGCTGCAACTGCAAATAGAGCTATTCACGCGTAAGCGTTAAACAGAATAAACCTAAGGGGAAAAGGAAACTTTTCCCCTTTGTCATAAATACCTATATCAGATGAATTTTTATACAAGAAAATGGGTCAAACCCGAAGACCTTAACCCCAATGGAACATTGTTCGGCGGGACACTTTTACGTTGGATCGATGAAGAGGCGGTTATTTACGCCATAGTACAATTAGGGAATCCAAAAGTGGTTACAAAGTTTATATCCGAAATAAACTTTGTAAATTCCGCCAAGCAGGGGGATATTTTAGAATTAGGTATTGAAGCGATCAATTTCGGAACGACATCATTGACAATGCGCTGCGAAGTCAGAAATAAAATCTCAAAGAAAACAATCCTATCAATCGACAAATTGGTGTTCGTTAATTTGGACGAGGATGGAAATCCCACCCCACATGGAAAAGATAGTATAACCTATGCTTATATGGGGATCGAGAAAACAGGGCGAGATGACTAAACATCTCCCCTGCTCCTATGGTATAACTATGTATTTTTTATAAAGCTCTATTTGGAAATTTGCGATAGCAAATTATCAGGTACGATGTGGCATTCTTAACTTTGTAAGCCTTGGGCTTACACTATTGGGATCTCTATGCGAATATCTCAGTATTAGGATTTCTGTCTTTTACCATCGATTTCCTTCTTTAGATCCAACTCCACCCAAAATCCAAGGATTGGAACCAAAGAAGCCAAAAAGTACTTTATAGCTTTTAAAATAGGCCATTTATATTCGACAGTAGACATGATGAGCATCACAACGAATATAACGACAAAAAAGCCATGAATGGATCCTGCGATCTTAACAGCCTCTGGTATTCCAGCAAAATATTTCAGTGGCATTGCAATGAAAAACAAGCAAATCGTGGAAATAGCCTCCCACAACGCAATCTGTCTAAATATTCTTAACATAATGATAAACTGTGTATTGTGAACTTCAAAAATAAGACTCTAAATACAGTTGACCCATTATTTTTTGCCCTTTTACCAAGACGTGACATTATCCATTATACAATGACATTGTTTTATCAAAAACCGCCAATTTTACAATAAATAGTTCATATTCATCAGAAAAAATACGTACTTTTGAATGAATATAAGGTTCAATACCTTGGTATTTGAAGCTATAACACTCAACTACAGAATATTTATTTATATGAATTACGACATCATTGTAATCGGTAGTGGTCCAGGCGGGTATGTTGCTGCCATTAGAGCCGCTCAGTTAGGGTTCAAAACAGCGATAATTGAACGCGAATCATTAGGCGGAATTTGTCTAAACTGGGGCTGTATCCCTACAAAAGCATTATTGAAAAGTGCTCAAGTATTTGAATATTTAAACCATGCCGCAGAATACGGCATCAATGTTCAAGGTGGTGAGGCTGATTTCGAAGCTATCGTCAAAAGAAGCCGCGGCGTAGCTGAAGGAATGAGTAAAGGTATTCAGTTCTTGATGAAAAAGAATAAAATTGATGTCATCAATGGAACTGCAAAAATTAAAAAAGGTGGTAAGATCGATGTGAAAGGTGCAGACGGTTCTACCAAAGAATATGCAGCAAAACACACCATTTTGGCGACAGGTGCACGTTCACGTGAATTACCTAACTTACCACAAGATGGCAAAAAGATTGTTGGCTACCGCCAAGCAATGACATTACCTAAACAACCAAAATCTTTAGTTGTTGTCGGTTCTGGTGCTATCGGTGTTGAATTTGCTTACTTCTATAATGCAATTGGAACAAAAGTGACTATCGTTGAGTTTATGGATAGAATCGTTCCAGTTGAAGATGAAGAAATCTCAAAACAACTAGAAAAAAGCTTAAAGAAACAAGGTATTAATATCCTTACTAAATCAGAAGTTCAATCTGTTGACACATCTGGAGAATTGAGCAAGGTTTCTATTAAAACTGAAAAAGGTATTGAAGTAATCGAAGCAGAAGTTGTATTATCTGCGGTAGGTATTGCTCCTAATATCGAAAACATAGGCTTGGAAGAGGTTGGTGTAAAAACTGATCGTGGCCGTGTTGTCGTAGACGATTTCTACAAAACAAATATTGAAGGTGTATACGCTATCGGTGATATCGTTAAGGGTCAAGCTTTAGCGCACGTTGCTTCGGCAGAAGGTATTACTTGTGTTGAAAAAATCAAAGGTCTTCATGTAGAACCTATTGATTACAACAACATCCCTGGATGTACTTATTGTTCTCCAGAGATAGCTTCTGTTGGTTATACTGAAAAAGCAGCTAAAGAAGCTGGATATGAAGTTAAAGTAGGTAAATTCCCATTCTCTGCTTCAGGAAAAGCTTCAGCAGCTGGAGCAAAAGACGGTTTCGTAAAAGTTATCTTCGATGCAAAATATGGTGAATTCCTAGGTGCACACCTTATTGGAGCTAATGTTACTGAAATGATCGCTGAGGTTGTTGTTGCCCGTAAATTGGAAACAACAGGACATGAAATGATCAAAACAATCCATCCGCACCCAACAATGAGTGAAGCTATCATGGAAGCATGCGCCGATGCGTATGGTGAAGTGATCCATTTATAGTCACATATAAACATAAAAAAAAGGGGAAGATCGAACGATCTTCCCCTTTTTTTTATGTTACTCTTTTGGTTGAAAATTACATTACCAACCTCGACTTAAATACAATTTGTTGGTCTGCTACATCTGAATTCTCGATTCGTTCAAATAGAATTTCGGCTGCCTTACGCGCTTGCATACCTGGAAACTGTTCAATACGGCCCATTGGTGGGTTTTCCATGTATTGCCAAAGAGGATAATTAGCATAGCTAATAAAGAATATATCTTGATTTAAAACCAGTCCTTTGTTGCGCGCTGCCTTCATCAAATCCAGTGTAACAAAGTCATTGAAAGAAATAATCGCTGAAGGTCTTTCGGACATCGCAAATATACTATCCATTGCTTTTTCATTTCCTTCCGTACTCAGGTCCGTTTCAATAATATTTTTTTCCAAGATATCCATCCCATTTCGCTTCATTGCAGATAAATAGGCTACTTTTCTATCCTCACTTGCAGGCAAAGTCTTTGGTCCATTGACCAAAGCAATGACTTTATGACCACGGGCAACAAAAGCATCAACAGCCTCATTCATTCCTGTGGATAGATCGCTTTGAACTTTATTGATATTTGGCAAACTAGGGACACAATCAAAAAAGACAACAGGGATTCCAGATGACTCCAATTTTTCTATAAACTCCAAATTGGTCGTCTTCTTCCCGATAGACATCAAGATACCATCTACCCGATGGTTTTTAAATGTTTTTAGAATCTGTTCTTCCCGATCAGGATCATCCAACGACTGTCCCATTAAAACAGTGTACCGTTGTGCCGAAGCAACATTTTCAATTTCGCTTATTGCAAACGAAAAAAATGGTTCTGAAAGACTGGGTAAAATCACAGCTATGGTAAATGTTTTACGCTGTTTAAAAAAAATAGCAGTCTGATTGGGTTCGTAGTTCAATTCTTCGGCCATTTTTTTTACACGCATTGTCGTTACCAATCCAATACTTGGATGATCATTCAATGCTCTTGACACCGTGGAAGGACTGATTTTCAGCTTCTTGGCAATTTCCTTAATCGTGGCAGGCTTGTTCACTTTATTCATAAATCCAAGGGCTTTATATAAAAATAGGGCTTTTATATCCCTAATCATAATTTTTTTTCAACAATGTTTATTCGGTATATTCTATAGTCAAAACATTGTTGGTAGATAGTACAAAGATAATCAATGCAAACTTAGTCCACAAATTGAATCGCAGTGATATCCACCGCAAACTCCTCTGCTAAAAATTGAGCAGGGTCTATCTGCCGGAAAGCAAGCTCGTCCTGAAAATAAATTTTTATCCGATTGCTAAACTCACCCCAGTCTACAAATTTCACCTTGTTCAATTGCTCCAGTGGGTTCCCTTTTGTCAAAACACATATTTTCTTACCTTCCGCACTCAATTGCGAAAATAACGCAGCAATATGGTCAAAAAGGTGCAATTTAAGTGGTAATACAGCATTTACATGTAATCGTTCAAAGTGCTCCTTATACTTCATATCAAATCCAAATGTCGCTTGTGCATGTTCAAATAGGAATTCCTCCCCTTGATTTTCCAAATGGTTTTTCATAAAGTTGACCAAATCACCCTGCGGAGGAAAGGTCTCTGTGAATTCTATAAAGTTGGCAAAGAGATAATAAACTTGGAGTAAGTAGTCTTTTTTAGGAAAAAGAACATCATCCAATTCAAAGACATATACTTTTTTTTCTTCTGGAAACATCATCACTAATAGATCTTTAAATTAAAAAAGTTAAACAGATTATGCCCAACAGATAACGAATAGAGAATCGGATCATATTACCTCGACACACAGACTAATGCGAACTCTTCAGCAGAATCCGAAGTGACCAAAAGTCCATCCAATGTATTTTCGTATATCTCCTCGCCCAATAAATTATTGCCCTTTGAAAGCAAAACATAAGGAAGATCAGCCGGTGGGTTCTCAATGATGGAAAATGTTTCAAGGATATCCTTATCTGGAACAAGAACTGAAATCTGATATTCATCAAATAAAACTTTGGCTTCGGCCAATGGTTCCAGTTCGAAACCACCTAAAGGTAACACATAATCAACCTGTTGATCTAAACTTAGTTTTAGCACCTCATGCGCAAAAGTTGGTAGCAAACCCTTTGGAATGGCTGCATAATTCCCAGATTTTAAAAGTAATTCCGGAATCTCTTCCGAACTTGCATACAAAACTTCAAAACTAGCCGAAAGTTTTCTAGCAATACGCATTGCCAGAGGTCTAGTTCCGAAAGTTATCAATATTTTCTTCATCAAATAAAATGTTATTCATCGGCAATTAAGCCCTCAAAGATTCGTCCAATAAATCTTTCCTATACCCTGATCTATAAGCACAATGGCTTTCCTATGAAATAGGTTATACAACCAATCCGTCACGCATATGAATTGTTCGATCCGATATACGGGCCAATTCTTCATTATGGGTTACGATGATAAATGTTTGCTGGAATTTATTTCTAAGATCAAAAAACAACTGATGTAAGGCTGCTGCATTTTCGGAATCCAAGTTCCCAGAAGGTTCGTCAGCTAAAATGATTGAAGGATCATTCATCAGAGCCCTAGCCACAGACACACGTTGTTGTTCACCTCCAGACATCTCAGCAGGCTTATGATCAATACGATGTGAAACCCCAAGTAGCTCCAATAGTTCTTTCGCTTTCGCTTCGGCTTCGGATCGTCCCTGTCCGCGGATAAATGCAGGAATACACACATTCTCCAATGCAGTAAATTCAGGCAATAAGTGATGAAACTGAAAAACGAAACCAATATGCTCATTACGAAATGCACTCAGCTTTTTGGCACTCAGCTTATGGATATCGACACCATCAATAAAAATTGAACCTTGGTCAGGTTTGTCCAACGTTCCGATGATATGCAAAAGTGTACTTTTACCTGCCCCTGAGGCCCCGACAATACTTACAATTTCACCTTTTTCCACGGCTATATCGACGCCTTTCAAGATGGGCAATGCCCCATAAGCTTTGTGAATTCCTTTGGCTTGTAACATCATAGGGCAAAGATAAATAAATT
Organism: Sphingobacterium sp. GVS05A; assembly: GCF_019969845.1. GTDB lineage: Bacteria > Bacteroidota > Bacteroidia > Sphingobacteriales > Sphingobacteriaceae > Sphingobacterium. Next base: position 238,576 of record NZ_JAHXYR010000007.1, on the reverse strand, counting down.
TACGATATCACACCTTTGAATAAATAAGCAGTTATTTCTCTATTTCAGCCATTTTATTTTTCACAAATGTCAAAAAATAGATAAAAGAGCAATTTATCCCTTGTCTTATCCCTCAAAAAAACATATTTTTACGCCAAATATTTTTGCAAATGAACATTCACGAATATCAAGGAAAACAAATACTAAAGAGCTTTGGTGTGCGCGTACAGGAAGGTATCGTAGCAGATACTCCAGAGCAAGCTGTGGAAGCGGCTAAAAAGATGAAAGAAGACTACAATTCCGACTGGGTTGTTGTCAAAGCTCAAATTCACGCTGGTGGCCGTGGTAAAGGTGGTGGTGTCAAGTTAGCTAAGAACTTAGATGAAGTCAAACAAAAAGCAACTGACATCATTGGTATGCAATTAGTAACGCCTCAAACTGGACCTGAAGGTAAAAAAGTAAACAAAGTTTTGGTCGCTCAAGACGTTTACTATCCAGGTGAAAGCGAAACAAAAGAATTCTACATGTCTGTATTATTAGACCGCGCTACAGGACGTAACATTGTTATGTACTCTACAGAAGGTGGTATGGACATCGAAGAAGTTGCAGAAAAAACACCGCACTTGATTTTCAAAGAAGAAATCGATCCAAAAGTAGGCTTACAAGGATTCCAAGCGCGTAAAATTGCTTTTAATCTAGGTCTTTCTGGTGCTGCACACAAAGAAATGGTAAAATTCGTTGCTGCACTTTATAAAGCATACGATTCTACTGACTCTTCTATGTTCGAGATCAATCCGGTATTAAAAACTTCTGATGACAAGATCTTAGCAGTTGATGCCAAAGTAAATCTTGACGAGAACGCATTGTACCGTCACCCTGATTACGCAGCTATGCGCGATGTAACAGAAGAAGATCCAACGGAAGTTGAAGCTGGTGAATCAAACCTTAACTATGTTAAACTTGACGGTAACGTAGGTTGTATGGTAAATGGTGCTGGTCTTGCAATGGCAACAATGGATATCATCAAATTAGCTGGTGGTGAACCTGCAAACTTCTTAGATGTTGGTGGTACTGCAAATGCTGAAACTGTAAAAGCTGGTTTCAATATCATTTTGAAAGACCCTAATGTAAAAGCAATCTTGATCAACATCTTCGGTGGTATCGTTCGTTGTGACCGTGTAGCGCAAGGTGTCATTGATGCTTACAGTGAAATTGGTAATATTCCTGTTCCTATCATCGTACGTCTTCAAGGTACAAATGCCGAAGAAGCGAAAAAATTAATCGATGAATCAGGCTTACAAGTTTATTCTGCAATCTTATTGAAAGAAGCTGCTGAACTAGTAACTAAAGTATTGAAAGGTTAATTCCTTCAATCATCATAAAGCTTAAAAGCGGAACAACTGAGTTGTTCCGCTTTTTTTTGCCCCCAAGGCAGCTATTTTTTGCTGAGTTTGACGCAAATAGTGGTCGGAAAGAATTAGGTTTAGAAGCTTATTGATCCTTCATTCAGCGAATTAAATCAACATTTATACCCAATAAACCAACAGAATAGCTTATTTTTGTATTGCTTTTTTAACAAAGCATCTTTTACAAGTCATTCTCCAAAAATTAAGATGGAACACACAAGAATAAAGGAACTATTGAATGCCACAGAATTCGGCAAAGAGGTCGTTGTTAAAGGTTGGGTAAGAACTTTCCGTAACAATCAATTTATAGCAATTAATGACGGTTCGTCAATCAATAATATTCAAGCAGTAGTCGATTTTGAAAATACACCTGAAGATATCCTAAAGCGTATCACTACCGGAGCTGCAGTTCGTGTAAAAGGTCTATTGATAGAATCGCTGGGTAAAGGACAAAAAGTAGAAGTTAAAGCTACTGAAGTAAGCATTATAGGAGATTCAGATCCTGAAAAATACCCTTTACAACCGAAAAAACACAGCTTAGAATTTCTACGTGAAATTGCTCACTTACGTTTTCGTACAGGCACATTCAATGCGGTATTCAAAGTTCGTAATGCCTTAGCTTTCGCGGTACATAAATTTTTCCAAGAAAATGATTTTGTGTACATGCACACACCGATTATCACAGGCTCTGATGCAGAAGGTGCCGGTGAAATGTTTCAGGTGACTACCTTAGATTTGAACAACCCGCCGCGTAAAGAAAATGGCGAAATTGATTTCAAGGAAGATTTCTTCGGAAAATCGACAAATCTTACCGTATCTGGTCAATTGGAAGGTGAACTCGGAGCAATGGCTTTTGGGAACATCTATACTTTTGGGCCAACCTTTAGAGCTGAAAATTCGAATACAACGCGTCACTTGGCTGAATTCTGGATGATTGAACCAGAAATGGCTTTCTATGAATTGGAAGACAATATGGATTTAGCCGAAGCTTTGCTGAAATACGTGATTAAATACGCTCTGGAAACTTGTCCTGAGGAAATCGAATTTTTGAAAAGCCGTTTGTTAGAAGAAGAGAAATCAAAACCAGCAACAGAACGATCTGAATTAAATTTGGTTGAAAAACTGAACTTTGTCTTAGAAAATGATTTCGAACGTGTAACTTATACTGACGCTGTTGAAATACTAAAACGTAGTAAGCCAAACCAAAAGAAACAATTCAAGTATCTAATTGATGACTGGGGAGCTGACCTTCAATCTGAACATGAACGCTATTTAGTGGAAAAACACTTCAAGAAACCTGTTATCCTAACTGATTACCCGAGAGAGATCAAATCTTTCTACATGAAGCAGAATGAGCCTGATGCTCAGGGTCGCAATACTGTTCGTGCCATGGATATTCTTTTCCCAGGTATAGGTGAAATGGTCGGCGGTTCGCAACGTGAGGAAAATCTTGACCGTCTATTAGCGCGTATGGCCGAGGTAGGTATACCAGCAGAAGAAATGGAATGGTTCTTGGATACACGCCGCTTTGGTTCAGTGCCACATTCAGGATTTGGTGTAGGCTTTGAGCGCTTGGTATTATTCACAACCGGAATGACAAATATCCGCGACGTAATACCATTCCCTCGCACACCGAAAAACGCAGAATTTTAATATAAAGAACAACAGCCAAAACAAAATATTTTGGCTGTTGTTCTTTTAATATATACGTATCGGAAGAATAGTTTTGAAGCGTTGACATCATCCGCTTCTTGTTCGGAAAGGGAGCAGATTAAAAACTAAAATCACCCTACGCCATTATAAATATTTACCAGACTAGATATGCTCATCAAAATATATAACGACAATCCCAATCCAAAAGCCATCGCGCAGGCCGTTGACATCCTTAGACGTGGCGGTGTAATCATTTACCCTACAGATACCGTTTACGGTATAGGCTGTGATATTACACAACAAAAGGCAATTGAACGTGTTTGTGAGATCAGAGGCTTAAAACCTGATAAAGCCAATCTCTCTTTTATCTGTTACGACCTAACTGATATTTCACAATATACCAAATCTTTCGACACCGCCGTCTTCCGTGTCCTTAAGAAGGCATTACCCGGCCCTTTTACATTTATCTTTAACGCTACCACCAAAGTTCCCAAATTATTAAGCTCGAAGAAGAAGACTGTGGGTATTCGTGTACCAGACAATAACATCGTTCGGGAAATTGTTAAACAATTAGGCAATCCGATTGTGACTACTTCCATCCACGATGAAGACGAAATTATCGAATACTCTACGGATCCCGAATTGATCTATGAGAAATACCAAGATCTCGTGGATGCCGTTATTGACGGAGGTTATGGGGACAATGTCGCTTCAACAGTAGTAGACCTGACGGAGGGAACTTTTGATGTCATTCGTGAAGGAAAAGGTGATTTGGAACAATACTTATAGTATTTAGTATTCTCCAAATAGCGCAGGACTATTTAACATTTCAACAAACATCTTAACAAACCAACAAAGATCAGCCTAGATTAGATTGTTGGTATTTTGTGCATAAGATCTACTTCCGATACTTCAATACCCACTTATCCACAAAAACAACCACTTATTAACACTCAAAATGTTAATAAGTGGAACACGCACCTATAGCTATTGATCCAAAATGTGTATAACCATGCACTTATCAACAACTAAATGTGAATAAGCTAAATAAGCAAATCTAGAAAATACCGAAAAATGTGTAAAACTAAGGGGTTATCAACACAAAAATGTTTATAACAAGCTTAAACACTCTTCGGCATCGAAATACGATGTGTATAACAGATCCAAATTCACATAATAATGTTGAAAGTTAACAACTAGACTCCACACGTAGCTTCAATGCCGCGTTAAAAAGTTCAAATCCTTGCCTCGTTGTCAACAATAACTTTCCGCAGAATGGGATTAATAAACCAGAAAACAGCTCACCCTGAATGAGTCGAATCTGCCCCTCCTCCATCTGTTTCAATATAAAATAATGCTCACCATCAAAGATTCCCGGAACAAATAGTTTACCTTTCCAACGTAGCTCGCGGTTAGAGTCAATACGTAAAAAGCGTGGGTTCATCTTTATTTTAAAACCATCAGGTTGTACCAACATGACTGAACAGCGTTGTCCCAATACAGGTTCCTTTTCAAAGCTTTTAATCGTTGGACTCCACTCTGGATAAGTTTTGAAATCTGTCAATACTTGCCATACTTGCTCAATTGTCGCTTTAATTATGATACTTGTCTCAATTTTTTTCATTGTTTCAATATTATTTATATCCCTGCAAAGTGAAGCCCACATGCTTACCCAAATAGCCCTTATCGGTTGCTATACCCCATGATGGATTCATTGGGCCGACGATTGCTCCAGAAAACAAGTTTGCACAAAGCATTTTCAGATTGAATACCTTATTACACAGAAGCCTTAGCCCAATTCAAAGTATCGACCCCTCATTTACTATTGGAGATAAAACAAAACTAGGATAAGAAATGGAGACAGCGCTTGACTTTTGTCAAGAACTCATTTTTGCGCGGATACGACTAAGTGTTTCGGGGCTCATACCCAAGACTGAGGCAATATATTGAAGTGGTACTTGATGGAATAGGGATTTATGTTGCCCAAAATACTGTTGATAACGCTCTTCTGCCGTCAAACAAATAAAATCAGAAATTCGTTGCTCCATCGCACCGAAACATTTTGCTAAAAATGCCTTTTCAAATTTATTCCATTCAATAACCTCAGATTCCATCCTTTGGTAATCTGATTTTGACAAACGGTACAAATGACAGTCAGTGATGCATTGAAAATTCCATTTAGAAGGGGTATCAAAAATAAAAGAAGAGAGATCTGTAACGAAATGATTGGCAGTACCGATCCACTGTGTAAATTCTCCTTTTTTACTCCATGCGAATTGTCGAATCAATCCGGATTCGATAACAAATAAATTGGAAGAATAGTCCCCTTCTTTGATCAGATAATCTCCTCTTTTGAGTTCAATTTGTTCAAAACTTGCGAACAATTTTTCCTGAGCGGCTTTGGAAAGAGGAAATAGGTTTTCAAACAATTGATTAAACATACCTACGAAAGCAAACTATAAGATCACGACTTCTTCTATTATGACGTGTCCTACATACTCGTTTACCCTTCCGAGGATTTGCCGACGCATTAATGCCAGTTCGTTTTTAATGACAGCAGACTCCACACGCACAAATAACTTTTTGTCTCGCACATAAAGCTGTTGCGTACGGTTGGCAATTGCTTTACCAATCAACTGAGGCCATACCGAGGCGATTGAAGTCTCATCAAATTTTCGACGCAGCTTGTAAGCTTCAAGGAGGCGTTCTACCCCCTGCTTAATGGTCATATCATCACTTGACCGAATAAATTCTAGGCTCTTTTTCGTTGGTTGCTTCTTATACATTCACTTGTCCTCCTTCGATACCAAATATACGAACAGGGCGGTTGATTTCGTCAAAGATTCGTTGAATTCTTTTCGAATCTGTATCCGTTAGAAAAATTTGCCCAAAATCATCCTCTGAGACCATCTGCATTAATTTATGGGTACGACGATCGTCGAGCTTATCAAAAATATCATCCAGGAGCAGTAAAGGTTTGAATCCCTTTTTATCTTGTAGATAAGAATATTGAGCAAGTTTTAAAGCAATGAGAAATGATTTTTGTTGGCCCTGTGAACCAAACTTTTTCAGCGGCATTCCACCATGAATAGTAAATATCAGATCATCCTTATGAATTCCCTGACTAGTGCGTTCTAGAATACGATCACGCTCAAGGTTCTTCTCCAAAATATTTAAGAAAGAATCTAACATTAAAGGAGATTCATACTGTAGTTGGACAGATTCGGCATCTTCGGTCAGGAATTGATAGTGTCGATCAAATTCTGGTTGGAACTCTGCCATAAATGATCTTCTCTTTTCAAAGATAATATTGCCGACTTCCTCCAGTTGAAAGTTAAGAATTTCGATTAAGCCTAGATCCAAGATATTGGTCTGACGGGCTTGCTTCAGCACGCTATTTCTTTGGGTCAGAAACTTATTGTAGATAATTAAGGTATCGAGGTATTTATTGTCAGTTTGTGAAATCACATTATCCACAAACTTTCGGCGTTCTTCGCTGCCATCTGTAACGATTACACTATCATTGGGCGATATCATGACCAAAGGGAAAAGCCCGATATGATCAGCCAATCGCGGATAATCTTTTTTATTTTTTTTAAACTGCTTTTTTTGATTCTTTTTTAGGCTGCAGGAAATAACATCACTATTCGATTCCTTATCAAATTCTCCCTGCACCATAAACCAATCATTACCGGATTTGATATGTTGCGAATCAATAGGATTAAAATAGCTCTTACAAAGTGATAAGTAGTGGATCGCATCCAATAGATTGGTTTTACCAACACCATTATTCCCTGTAAAAGCATTTACTTCAGGGAGAAATTCCAAAGAAGATTCTGAGTAATTCTTGAAATTTAGAACAGAAAGTTGCTTGAGCCACATAGCAACAAATATACGCTATTTGGATCGCTAAAAATTATTTTATTTCCTCAAAATCGACAAACTCACCAGCTGTTTGTGTCCCCTTACGCTCTGGAGTTTCCTTCGGTGGAATATAGTCAACCTGAATTTTACCCTCAGGTTGAGATCTTTTATTTTCTTGCTGCCCTTGACCAGTAAATTCGTAATAGAAAGTACCACCTTGTCCCTGACCGCTATATGCTCCCCCCTGTTCCTGCGCTTTTTTCATCAACTTTTCAGCTGCTTTACGCATCGCAAACGGTAAAAATAATTTGAATAAGAATCTTACTACAAAGTAAACAGCGACTGTAATAAGTATAAATTTTAAAAATGCCATAGTTAATTCGTTGCTATTTTCTCAAATTTAACCAATAACTCCATAAACTGTTGTCTTTAAATTGTCAGATAAGAAATATTAACAAATTTTAAGACTTTCCCAATTTCCCTTTTGTCTCCATGATCGTGCGGAACAGCTCTTCATGCCGTTGGGTTCCCAACACATAAGTTAATCCATCTTTATCTGTTAGATATACAGCATTTTTTCCACCCGCAAAAAACTTAATCTTTCCTTTGGTATGTAGATTATAAACAGGATTATTAAAAAAGAATGTACTATAAGGAGCCTTTTCAACCTTCGAAATGGAGGCCAGATCAATTTTCACAACTCGCGTCGACCAAAGACCGCTGATCAAGATATGATCCTGAAATACCTCAATGCGAAACAAGACCATATACATCATCACAATAGATGTAATAATAATCCCAACTCCGACAATGAAAAACAATTGACTGGAGATCAAATGATCCAAGTTTAGATAAAATGCCGTAAAGCAGAATAGCACAAGTACCAAACGCACGCTTATCCAAACACGGTCACGTCCTAAATATTGATTTTCCGAATAGAGTACACCTTCTTTCATTTCTTTTATTAGTATTGAGCTAGTAGACTTAAGCCTTAATCACATTTACAGACTAAAGTAAGGACTTTTTTTGTATTGCTGGTAATCTTATAACGATTATCCATACGATAATTGGCTAGCCAAAGGATATCGCCATTACCATTCACTACAATGGGAATATTTTCCTTTTCGAATAAGCTGATTTTTTTATTGATGAAAAAATCGCTCAGTTTTTTCCGACCTTCCATACCTAAAGGGTAAAAACTATCCCCGATCTTCCACGAACGAATCGTTAAGGGAAAGACAAGCAAATCGTAATCGAGTTTTGCGATCTCTTTATTGTTGGAGATGGTAAGCTCAGTAGATATCCCCGCATGGAAACAATACTGCTTCCACTCCACAGTTGATGTTTCCGAGGTAATTATTGCTTCGTCCGAAGATATAAATTCCTTTTCTCTGATAAAGAGTTCATTTCTATCCAAAAGCATATTGTAACAATCCGATTGAAAAATACGACCTGATTCCTTGGTCCAAGCCTGTTGCAAATCACTTAACACTGCTTTTGAAAAATTAAAACCAGAGAACAATTCGTATAATAACGGTAAATTATCTAAATATTCTTCCAGGTCTTCCTTACGCACGACCCAACCATCGCCCGTTGTCTGAAAAAGTTTGTTACGAATGGGTTCGACAAATTGTTGTAACAAGAGATATGATTCCTTAAAGTGTGTAATATTCTGTTCAAAAATCTGTTCAAAATCAGGTTGTAGTTTTTTGAAATGAGGAATAATATCTATTCGTATTTTATTACGAGCATACTTTGTCGAAAAATTAGATTGATCATCCCGATAAGCAATAGCATATTCCTGAACGTAATATTCAATTTCACTTGCTTTGAGAAATAACAGCGGTCGAATGATACGATCTCTTAAGGGCAAAATTCCCTGAAGACCTTGTAGTCCAGTTCCACGTGAAAGATTTAACAGTACGGTTTCAATGTGATCATTGAGGTGCTGGGCAACAGCAATTCGGTCAAACTGAAGTTCCTCCCGAAGCTGCTCAAACCAGGTATAACGGAGTTCACGTGCGGCCATCTGGATAGAAATCTGGTTTTCCTTGGCATAGGTCTTGGTATCAAATTGATTGACAAATATTGGAATTCCATTATAACAAGCAAACTTTCTAACCAACGCTTCATCCAGTTCAGAGTCCTCCCCGCGCAATTGAAAGTTACAGTGTGCAATGGCGATCCTAAAACCCGCTTTTGCGAATAAATGTGCCATCAACATCGAATCTTTCCCACCACTTACTGTAAGCAATATTTTGTCATGAGGCATCATTAAATGCTCCTTTTCAATATATCCCTTTAATCTTTCCAGCACATTCATATAACAAAGTTACGGTATATTTTGCCCGAATAATAAATTCACATCTTAAAATTTGTGAAATCCAATAAAGTAGCAATTAAAATCCATATTTTTGCCCTTGTGAGACAATACATTTTTACCCTTATTGTATTAATTTTAACTGCCTTGACGGTCCAAGCGCAGAAACAGGACGAATTAAAGTTACTTTCTTCGTCGCATATTATTACTGGAAAAAACGGTAACGTTGTTTTCTACCGTCCGGTTTATGAGCATGTTGGTTCGACCCTATCGTCAGACAGTGGGTATTTACATAATGATAAACTAGGTCGTCAATTCTTTGAAGCCTATGGAAATGTAATCATCACCCAACCTGATGGCACACAGATATTTTCCAATAAACTGCATTATGAAGCGGCCATGCAGTTAGCCACATTGACTGGAGCTGTCCGTATGGTCAGTACCAGTGGATCAATATTGACCACCGACCATCTGGTTTATAACATGCGCAGTAAAATTGGAAACTATTATAGCGGTGGACGTATTCTCTCCGGAAGTGACACCATCACCAGTCAACGCGCAACTTATTTCGAAAATACTGGTGAATCCTATTTTAATCAAAAAGTTGTTGTCCGATCAACCAATGTTAAAGTCTATACAGACTCAATGAAATACAATAGCAACACCCGCATAACGGATTTCTATGGCCCTACGAATATGAAAGGAAACAAGGGTGAAAATCTATATACTGAAAAAGGCCGTTATCATATGGCAACTGGTCAGGCTTATTTTTCAAAAAACAACCTATATACCGAAGGTACTAAATTCCTCAAGGGAGACAGCCTTTTCTATGACAGACAAGTCGGCATCGGCAAGGCCGTGAAAAACGTTGTCTTTGTAGATACGCTGGATAAATTCTATGCTTATGGTGGATATGGACTCTATAATGGAAAAAACGAATCCATCACCATGACCGATAAACCTCTGGTTGTTTCGGTGGTGAAGAAAGATTCCACCAAAAAAGATTCTGTCTCATCCCTCTCGCCTATGCAGCAAAAGTCCGAAAAAGAGCTGAAAAAAGAAGCTAAGGAATTAAAAAAAGCTGAAAAAGAAGAGCAAAAGGACAAGGAAAAAAACAATAAAGCTGAAATTGTTGCCAATAAGGATTCTAAAAAGAGCTTAACGGCAAATAAAAATATCATCGGCAAGGATGAAAATTTAAAGGAAAACGCCGAAATGGACTCTGTCTTTATGACTGCTGATACCCTATTCTCCCAAATGATCTTCCGTCGAGATTATATTGCCCGAGATTTTAAATTAAACCGTGAAGGGGGAGCCATCGAAGAAGACAATGAGGTCGATTATGGCGATAAAGACTCTATTTCTGCGGATGTAGATTCAACCAATACCCTACAACAAGCAGCAGATAGTCTTAAGAAAGGTATAGATAGCTTGCACAAAAAGGAAATCAAAAAACCAGTCCTTGACAAGGTGGGTAAGAAATTACCGGATACGGTTACAACCAATAGGCAGAATATTCCAAAAAAACAACCGGTAATAGTGGGGGATCAAAATCGCATCGAAATTGAGAGAAACCTGAAAGCCGATAGTGTCTTACGTAAAAAAGCAATCATTCCTAAAGGCGGGGAATCAGATAAGATTATGGGCTCAGCGCTAAAAAATGCACAAGAAGGAAGAAGAGATTCCCTATCCCAAGATACGGCTAAAACAAGGATTCTAAAAGCCTACTATAATGCGCGGCTATTTAAATCCGACCTACAAGCCGTTGCCGATTCGATGTATTATGGCATGCAAGATTCGATGTTTAGGTTAATGGGAAAACCGATGATGTGGGCTGAGAATTCGCAGATATCGGGCGATACGATATTCCTACAGGTGAAAAATCAGAAGCTGGATAACTCCCTATTGGTTGGAAATGCGTTTATGGTAAATGCTACCAGTGATTCATTAAAGTTCAATCAGATTAAAGGACGAAAAATCACCAGTTTCTTTACAAATAACCGTATGGAGCGTCTCTTTGTTGATGGGAATGCTGAAAATATCTTCTATAATATCGATGAGAAAACCAATGTAACGACAGAACTCGTTCATGACCGAAGCAGCCGTTTCAAAATTCTGATGGAGAACAATAAACTTCAAGAATATGTTTCTATCCGAAAAGTCGATGGAAAAGTCTATCCGATTGCTGAAGTTACAGCGGACAAAGAATTTTTACCAAACTTTACATGGCGTCCTGAGGATCGTCCTAAATCCAAAAATGATCTATTAAATAGGAAACGTGATCTTTCCAAGTCTTCTTTTACAGCTCCAACAGAAAAGGAAACCGAGGACAATGGAAAAATGAAATCCAAGCCTAAAGAGGATAAGGGAAACCCTCAAAAAAAGGCCAGCGATACTAAATCTGGGGTAGATGTTATTACAGACAAGACAAAGGCTAATGCTAAAACAGCCAAACCTGAAGCGACAACAGCTAAATCTCCAGTAAAAAAGGACACTGCTCCCATGGCCGATAAAAAAACTATTAAACAGGATTCAACGAATCTAAAACCATCAGTACTACCAACACAAGATAGTACCCAAACGTCCAACAAGAAAAAAGTAAAATAGTCCGTATACAAGATAAAAGCAAGCGGGGCAAAATAAAATTTTGCCCCGCTTGCTTTTAACGTCAACAACAAAGTTAATCGACTAAAACCACATCTTAGTATTATCTCGTTTTTAGATAATCGGCAAGTTTCCCAACAGCAATCGCACGATGGCTGATCGCATTTTTTTCATCTGCGCTCATCTCAGCAAAAGTTGTATCATACCCATTTGGAATAAAAATCGGATCATACCCAAATCCATCCACTCCTCTACGCTCTTTAGTGATCTGCCCCTCGATACTTCCTTCAAAAAAATGCTGCCGTTCATTCAAATAGAGCGAAATGACGGTTTTAAATCGGGCTGTTCGGTTGGAGGTGTCCCCCAGTCTTTCCAAGACGAGATCAATATTCTTTTCCATATCCCTTGAGCCCGAGTAACGTGCCGAATAAACTCCAGGCTCGCCATTTAATGCATCAATTTCGAGACCCGAGTCATCACCAAAACAATAAAGTCCATATTTGTTTACCAAATAATCCGTTTTTTGCTGTGCATTTTCTTCAAATGTTACTCCAGTTTCCGGGATATCATCCTGACAATCGATATTGTTCAAACTTTTAATAACAAAAGTGTCTCCCACTATTGCTTGGACCTCTTCCAATTTATGGGCATTATTTGTTGCAAACACAAGTTCTAGCATCTTCTTCAAATTTAAAAGTTCATTTGTTATCTCCCTCCAGCTAATAGTTTGTCCCTAATTGCACTATCAGCCTGTTGAATCGCAATGACCAAAAATAAGCATTAGGATATAGATAAGCATAAATAAACTTATATTTGGCAAATATTAACCCAATAAAAAAATAATGAAAAAGTTCTCTACAGTCGTAAAAGTACTGTTTATTCTAATGTTGGTGTCACCTTACACCTTATTTGCACAAAAAATGAAAGTCATTAAAGGAAATTTTGATTTCTTAAAAGGACAGCAGGAATTGAATGTTATATTTGATTATACCCCCATGACCTTTTATAATGAAAAGATGTCCGAAAACGATTATTTAGAAAAGCGAAACAAAGACATCAGCTCCAATAAAGGTACAGCTGAAGCTGAAAATTGGAAAAACGACTGGGATTATTCAAAATCTACGGCATTTCCAAATAAATTTTTTGCTTCGATGAACAAAAACTGTGATATCGTCACCGGTAAGAAAGAGTCAGCTCCATATACATTGATAGTTCAAACGACATGGATTTATCCGGGTTGGTTTGCAGGTGTAATGAAACAACACGCAAAAGTTAGTACATTATTAAGATTTATCGAAACAGCTAATCCATCTCATGTACTTCTTGAAATCAACAGCGAAAAAGCACCGGGCGATTTTGATTTTGTTGGGATACCAAATACGAATGATCGAATAGCTGAAGGTTATGCAAAAACCGGAAAATCCCTTGCCAAATTTATAACGAAGAAGATTAAATAACGGGATAACTACAGGGATTTAAGAGCCTATATTGTCTCTTGAATCCCAATGTATGGCCTAATCGACCATCCAATAATCTAAGAAACAATAAATGTTTTAAACTCGTTCCAAAACAGTTTCTTTTTATTGACATCGGCAAACATTTCTTCAAAGCTGAACGTGTTGAACACCGTTGCTATGCGCCCCTTCATATAGGAATTATGTTCGATCGGTGGAAGTTTTAACGATGCGGGTTCAACACCTAATAGAATAATCTTCGTCGGTTGAAAAAACTGCATAATCTGTTTAAAATCGTTTGGATTATGCGTATTGGCCAAATTAACCACCGCAACAGTTTCCTTAGTTAATTTTAGGGCGCCAATCGTTTTTTCAAATGCTTCGAGTGCTGCCGGCGAGAAATAAGGATATTGTACATAGCGCAAGATAAAAAGTATGCCATGATCTTTGCTACCCTGATAAATAAATTTTCCACCTAATACTTCAAGGGCATTATTACCTTCTTCATTGCCAATATAACCTGATCCTGTGGTTTCGTCTGTTGCAGACGGTTTAGCAAGGTGATCAGCAGCAGGAATTCCAACAACGACATATTCTGTATCCTTTGCTTTAGATACAGCTTCCAGCTCTGATTGAAAATCAAAGCCATTGGCAAAAATCGTCTCATCCATCAAGGTTTGTAGGGCGACAGGATTATCTGTTGTTAAATTGCTCATCGTTCGAAAAGGAAATAGTAGAAAGTAAAGATAAACAAGAAAAGAGTATAAGAAAAAAGGAGTAATGAATAAAGAAATTGCTAGAGACAAATTCTTCCTTCCTCACTCCTCTTTATATATCGAAAAAATTAATGTCCTAAGATATAAGAGAAAATCAAAGGTGCTACGATTGTAGCATCAGATTCTACAACAAATTTAGGCGTATCGATATCCAATTTACCCCAAGTGATTTTTTCATTTGGAACTGCTCCAGAGTAAGAACCATAAGAAGTAGTTGAATCAGAAATTTGACAGAAATAAGCCCAGAAAGGTACTTCTTCCCACTCCAAATCTTGATACATCATCGGAACAACACAGATTGGGAAATCACCGGAAATACCACCTGCAATCTGGAAGAAACCTACGCCTTTTCCAGCGGAATTGTTACGGTACCATTCTGTCAAATAAATCATGTACTCAATACCTGATTTAACTGTGCTCGCTTTCAATTTACCTTTTATCACATTTGATGCGAAGATATTACCTGTAGTTGAATCTTCCCATCCCGGACATACAATCGGCAAATTTTTCTCAGCAGCAGCAACAATCCAAGAGTCTTTTGGATCAATTTCATAATATTGTTCCAATACACCAGAATTAACTACTTGATATAAGAATTCATGTGGTAAGTAACGCTCACCTTTCGCTTCTGCGGCATGCCACACATCTTCAAGATGTTTCTGCAAACGACGGAAAGCCTCTTCTTCTGGAATACAAGTATCTGTTACACGGTTGTAGTGATTATCCAATAATTCTCTTTCTTGTTCCGCTGTCAAATCCCTATAATTCGGAATTCTTTTGTAATGTGAGTGAGCAACTAGGTTCATCACATCCTCTTCCAAATTAGCCCCAGTACAAGAAATAAAGTGTACTTTATCTTGACGGATCATTTCTGCCAAAGAAACACCCAATTCAGCAGTAGACATTGCACCTCCAAGAGAGATCAACATTTTTCCACCATCCAAAAGATGTTCCTCGTAACCTTTTGCAGCATCTACTAATGCCGCTGCGTTAAAGTGACGGTAATTATGCTCAATAAATTGAGAAATAGGTCCTTTTTGAGTACTCATGATATTTTCTAACTTTTATAAAATAATAAGTACCGCAAAGGTACTGAATATTATCTATTTTAGGCTCCCTATCCCACCAAAACAGCTATTGACTGCTTATTTTTTAACAAATGTAAAAAAACAGACAATTTCTACTTCTTTAGTAATCTTGAAAAGAACAAATATGCAGCCACTAAAAAAATGATAATAACAATAAGGACGGCAATCTCCTGGCCACCTATCCCCCAGTTCATACTATTCATACCTTTTGTATAAAAGTTAAATCACCCATTTCTCACAGCAATCCAAAAATGCTTGGTCTATATCCGCACCGATACCCGGTTCATCCGAAATATGGATTTTGTATCCGTCATATTGTATCCCGCCAACCACAGGATCCTCCAGATGACCAACCATGCAGGTATCTAAATCAAAAAATTTAACATTGGGAGCCGCATAGGCGAAATGGACTTTAGCGGCTAATGCCAAACGAGACTCCAGCATCCCACCGATCATACAATTAATACCATATTCCGCAGCAACTTTATTGATTCTCAAGGCTTCTTGAATCCCCCCTGATTTCGAAAACTTGATATTGATGTAATCACAAGCATCTGCTTTACAAAGTCGTTCAGCATCATGATGCGAATAGACCGACTCATCAGCCATAATTGGGACGATCGTCTCAGTGCGCAATTGAGGTAATAATTCATCATTCCAGGTCCGCATAGGCTGCTCACAAAATTGAATTTTAAACGGTTCTAACCCCTGTAAGGCTTCTACCGCATCTTCATAGGACCAACCTTGGTTTGCATCGATCCGAATAGGCATCTCAAAACCTACCGCTTTACGGATTTCACGAATACGAGCCACATCTGTTTTTGGATCCTTGCCCAATTTTACTTTCAACATTACAGCCCCCTCTTCCTGCAGACGCTTAGCTTTCATTGCCATTTCCGCTGGAGACGCTATACCCAGAGTTATATCCGTTGTTATCTCCCGTTTAGTTCCACGCAAAAACTGATACAGAGGAATACCCGCATGTTTGGCGGCTAAGTCATGCAATGCAATATCAAAAGCAGATTTGATCGTCCGATTTCCCGCGATATACAGATCTAGCTCAGCCAATCGTTCTTCGATGGCCAATGGATCCTTTCCTTTCCAAATCTTAGCAAAATCACGGGCCAAAACCAGACAGGTATCCTGTGTTTCTCCCACAATCATCGGAAAGGCAGAGCATTCACCGACGCCGTAAATAGTTGTATCGGTATGTACGCGTATAAAGGTATTTTGAGCATAATCCATGGTTCCGGTCGCAATAACAAATGGTTCCATCGGGATACTTAGCCGGTATATCTCAATTTCAGTTATTTTCATCTTATTGTCTATAAATTAAGTCATTTTGATATAGCACTAACGATGTGCAATACTTTGCCTAATTTATACATATTATTGCAATCCCACGATGCTTTTTCCATATCCAATAAAAATTTATCGCCAAATGATGCATTATTTGAGGATCGAAAAAGCGTGTTAACACAACAAAACAATAAATACAATATCCATAATAAAAACAACAAAAAGAAACAATAAAACTAAAACAAACACATTTTTATTAGAATATTTATAATTTTATTCATTTTTATTCCTATATTAGCAATGTATAATATTTGAAAAGGAAAGATGATTCAACAAAGACCGAAAACGGAGGGCCTTTACGACCCTAATTTTGAGCATGACGCCTGTGGAGTAGGCTTTGTCGCCCATATCAAAGGGAATAAATCACACGCACAAGTAAAGGACGCTTTGACCATGTTGGAGAACATGGAGCATCGTGGTGCCTGTGGTTGTGATCCCGAAAGTGGTGACGGAGCCGGTATCATGATTCAGCTGCCACACGAATTTTTATGGGAAGAATGTATCAGCTTAGGAATACAGTTAGAGGAACCAGGTTATTATGGAACAGGAATGGTTTTTCTTCCGAAAGAAGAAGGCATGAACAAAATATGTCGGGACTTGATTGAGGAAGCGGCAGCCGAAAGGGGTATGAAATTCCTTGGCTACCGTCCAGTACCAGTCAATCGTGAAGGTATTGGACCAACAGCGCTCAGTGCCGAACCTGAAATCGTCCAGTTTTTTGTTAGCAGACCGGATGGAGTTTCAAACACGGAAGAATTTGAACGCAAACTTTTTGTTCTACGTCGCCTGATCATTCAAAAAGTTAAACAACAACAAGAATACCCTCTCCCACTTTACTTTGCATCACTTTCTTGCAAAACTATCATTTATAAAGGTCAATTAACAACATACCAAGTAGGCACCTATTACCTTGATTTACGCGATCCTCGTGTGGTATCCGCATTTGGATTGGTACACTCACGCTTCTCGACCAATACTTTTCCTTCCTGGTCACTAGCACAGCCATTCCGTATGTTGGCTCATAATGGTGAAATCAATACCCTAACAGGTAACCTAAATTGGTTTTACGCTGGAATGCGTGCCCTTTCGTCACCTTATTTCACCGAAGACGAAATGGAAATCCTGCTTCCTATCGTTGATCGAGGCCAGTCGGATTCAGCATGTCTTGACAATGTTGCCGAACTCCTTTTACACAGTGGCCGTAGCCTAACACACGTCATGTTAATGTTGGTTCCTGAAGCATGGGATGGTAATACTCAAATGGATCCATTGAAACGTGCATTCTACGAGTACCATGCAACTTTAATGGAACCTTGGGATGGACCTGCAGCACTGTGTTTTACTGATGGTAAACATATCGGGGCAACATTAGACCGCAACGGTTTACGCCCATTACGTTATGCTGTCACCTCGGATGATCGTGTTGTAGTTGCTTCCGAAGCCGGCGCACTTCCAATCGAAGAATCTACCATTATAAAAAAAGGCCGTCAACAGGCAGGCAAGATATTTCTCGTCGACATGGAACAAGGTCGCATCCTGACGGACAATGAAGTAAAAGATCAATTGATCAACCAACAACCTTATAGTGATTGGTTGGACAACTATAAAATCAAGTTAGAAGAACTGGAAGAACCTCGTGTCACCTATACCTATCTTTCCAAAGAATCCGTTTTCAAATATCAAAAGACATTTGGTTTCTCTAGAGAAGACCTCGAAACAATCCTGACGCCTATGGCATTGACCGGATACGAACCAACTGGCTCGATGGGCTCGGATGTTCCGCTCGCAATTCTTTCTGATCAACCACAACATATCTCAAGCTACTTTAAACAGTTTTTCGCACAGGTAACCAATCCGCCGATCGATCCGATCCGAGAACGTTTGGTTATGAGCTTGGCAACTTTTATTGGTAATGCTGGAAATATCCTAATCGAGGACAAAAAATTCTGTCACTGCGTGACATTGCCACACCCGATCCTCACATCCAAAGAACTTGAAAAATTGCGTTCTATTGATACCGGATTATTTCAGGCAAAAACCATACAGTCTTATTTCCGTTCAGATGGAAGACCAGGTTCGCTAGAAGCAGGTTTAGAACGTCTATGCAGATATGCAGATGATGCTGTACGTGATGGTTTTCAGGTATTGATACTTTCAGATCGTGCCATAGATTCCAAACACGCTGCCATCCCTTCTTTACTTGCGGTATCAGCAGTCCACCACCACCTGATCAAAACAGGTAACCGTGGTGCTGTCGGTCTAGTTGTCGAAGCCGGTGATGCTTGGGAAGTACACCACTTCGCTTGTCTATTGGCTTTTGGAGCTACAGCAATCAACCCATATATGGCGCTTGCAAGTATTCGTACCATGAAGGAACAAAATACTTTAGATACCGAACTTACTTGGCCCGAGCTATCCAAAAACTACGTAAAAGCAGTTAACAATGGGTTATTGAAAATTTTCTCCAAAATGGGGATTTCAACATTACAATCTTATCATGGCGCACAGATTTTTGAGGTGCTTGGTATCGATAAATCTGTTGTTGATAAATTCTTCTGTGGTGCAGTATCCCGTATCGGTGGTATGACACTGGATGATCTAGCTAAAGAGGCTTTATCTAAACATTGGCGTGGATTTGAAAAAAGCCGTACGCCACAAAATCTCTTACCAGAAGGTGGTATCTATCAATGGAAACGTCGTGGCGAAGGGCACTTGTGGAATCCAGATACCATTCACTTATTGCAGCAAGCTTGTCGGACCGGAGACTATGCTACCTATAAAAAGTACGCGACCAAGATCAACGAGCAGAAAGAACATATGTTTACCCTTCGTGGGCTATTGGATTTTGCCAAACACCGCAATTCCATCCCATTGGAGCAAGTCGAACCAGCAAGTGAGATCTTAAAACGTTTTGCAACTGGTGCGATGTCCTTTGGATCTATCTCCCATGAAGCGCATAGTACACTTGCTATTGCGATGAACCGCATCGGTGCAAAATCAAACACCGGTGAAGGGGGTGAAGACGAATTGCGTTATCAACCGCTTCCAAATGGAGACTCCATGCGTTCAGCGATCAAGCAAGTCGCTTCTGCACGTTTTGGTGTGACATCCAATTACCTGACGCAGGCTGATGAGTTACAGATCAAAATGGCTCAGGGTGCCAAACCGGGCGAAGGTGGTCAATTACCGGGTCCTAAGGTAGATGCTTGGATCGCAAAAACCAGACACTCCACACCTGGTGTCGGTCTGATTTCACCGCCACCGCATCACGATATTTACTCCATTGAAGATTTGGCGCAGTTGATCTTCGATTTGAAGAATGCCAACCGCCAAGCAAGGATCAACGTAAAATTGGTATCTAAAGCTGGTGTAGGAACGATTGCTGCTGGTGTTGCTAAAGCACATGCTGACGTTATCCTCATCGCAGGTTTTGACGGCGGAACAGGTGCTTCACCGATCAGTTCGATCAAACATGCTGGATTACCTTGGGAACTTGGTCTTGCCGAGGCACACCAGACTCTTGTGAAAAACAAGCTACGGAGCCGTGTGGTCTTACAGGCAGATGGTCAGGTAAAAACAGGCAGGGACATTGTCATTGCTACATTATTAGGCGCCGAAGAATGGGGGGTATCCACAGCTGCATTGGTCGCTGGTGGCTGTATTATGATGCGCAAATGTCACTTAAACACATGTCCCGTCGGTGTCGCTACACAAGATCCTGAATTACGCAAACTTTTCTCTGGGAAACCCGAAGATATCGTCAACCTATTCACCTTTCTTGCCGAAGAAGTACGTGAGACCATGGCGTACCTTGGTTTCCGCACCATCAACGAGATGGTAGGTCGCGCGCAGTTCCTGAAAAAACGTGAAAATATCGACCATTGGAAAGCAAAGAAAATCGACTTTACCGATATCCTTCATGTTGAACGCAATGAACCGGGACAATCATTATACAATACGGAGGAGCAAGATCACGGCATGGCCATGATTTTGGATTGGGGATTATTGAAACAATCCAAGCTAGCGTTAGAAAGCAAGACACCGGTCTTTGGAACTTTCAAAGTCAAAAATACTGACCGTACTATCGGAACAATGCTATCCAATGAGATCTCCAAATTATACGGATCCGAAGGATTACCTGATAACACCATCAATTTCAAATTTGAGGGATCCGCAGGTCAGAGCTTTGGTGCATTTTCAACAAAAGGACTTTCCTTCGAATTGCAAGGAGAAGCCAATGACTATGTTGGTAAAGGCTTATCAGGTGCACAATTGGCTATTTATCCAGCAACAGAAAGTGCTATTGTACCTGAAGATAACATCATCATCGGTAATGTGGCATTATTTGGAGCTACATCAGGACACCTATTCGTCAATGGACAAGCGGGCGAGCGTTTTGCTGTCCGTAACTCTGGGGCTACTGCTGTAGTCGAGGGAGTAGGCGACCACGGTTGTGAATATATGACCGGTGGCCGTGCGCTGATCCTTGGTGCTACAGGTCGCAATTTTGCTGCCGGAATGAGCGGTGGCATCGCTTGGATTTACGATATCAACGATGACTTCCGCGAAAACTGCAACCTAGAGATGGTTGATTTGGATCCATTGGAGAGTGAAGATGAAACAGCGATCATAGCTTTATTGAAACGCCATGTATTGTTGACCAATAGCCGTAGAGCAGATTTCATCTTACAGAACTGGAGCCGGGAGAAAAATAAATTCATAAAAGTGTTCCCAAGGGAATACAAAAATGTCATTCGTCAAAAATTAGTTGAAGCATAAAATAGGAAGCACAAAACATGGGAAAAATTACAGGTTTTAAAGAATTTGAGCGCGTGCTTCCAACAAAAGAAGCTGTTGAAGGCCGTGTACAGCACTTCAAAGAATTTAATAAAGGATATTCTGAGAATGAGCTAAATAAGCAAGCTGCACGTTGTATGGATTGCGGTATTCCGTTTTGTCATTCAGGCTGTCCACTGGGCAATGTTATCCCTGAATTCAATGATGCTGTATATGATGGAAAATGGGAAGAGGCCTATCAGATCCTGACCTCAACCAATAACTTTCCAGAATTTACAGGTAGAATATGTCCAGCACCCTGCGAATCTGCTTGTGTGCTTGGAATCCATAGCACACCGATCACAATCGAAGAAATTGAAAAACATATCATTGAGATAGCATTCAAAAAGGGCTATGTTAAAGCCCATAAAAGCTATTTAAAAACAGGTAAACGTATTGCTGTGGTCGGTTCCGGCCCCGCTGGACTTGCTGCTGCCGCACAGCTAAATAAAGCTGGTCATGATGTCACTGTTTTCGAGCGTGATGACCAAGTAGGTGGCTTACTCCGCTATGGTATCCCGGATTTTAAACTGGAAAAGTCCGTTATCGACCGCCGGATTAATTTAATGAAGGAATCAGGAATTGAGTTCAGCGTAAATACAGAGGTAGGTAAAGACATTAGTTTTTATGAACTAAAGGCTTATGATGCTGTTGTTTTGGCGACAGGATCGACTGTGCCTTGGCACATGCAACTACCCGGTCATGAAGCTAAAGGGATTCACTTCGCCATGGACTTTTTGAAACAGCAGAATAAAGAAGTAAGTGGCATCGGCATTGATCAAGAACGCATTTTAGCGACAGACAAACATGTGGTCGTTATTGGTGACGGTGATACAGGTTCGGACTGCATTGGTACCTCCAATCGCCACCGGGCCAAGAGTATTACCCAAATTGCCCGTAAACCAACACCTGCGAAAGAGCGTCTAAAAAACAATCCCTGGCCGATGGATAAAGTGACATTCGGCACTTCCTCTTCGCAAGAAGAAGGCTGTGAACGACTTTGGGCAACGGAAACACAAGAGTTCGTTCATGACGAAAATGGTCATATCACAGCGGTCAAAATCAAAGAGGTTCAATACGAAGTCGATGAATTTGGACGTCGTACAAGATTGGGTGAATCTGAAATTCGGGAAATCCCAGCTGATCTCGTTTTATTGGCTATTGGCTACAAACATACGGAGCAAAAACTATTGGAGCAACTCGGTGTACGCGTAGACGAAAAAGGAAATATCCTAGCCAATGATAAAGATTACCAAACCTCTGTGGAAAATATCTTCACCGCAGGTGACTGTCGTAAAGGGCAATCATTGGTGGTCTGGGCGATTTCTGAAGGCCGGGAGTGCGCACGGAAAGTAGATGAATACCTTATGGGTTATTCCGAACTTGAAAGCAAAGATTTCCTAGCGGCCCAAAATGCTTAGCTATTGCTAATCTAATATATCCTTCTGCACAATGGGATTGTAAATCCATTGGCGAGAGTCGATGATTTAGATTTTCGACCAAATATAAAAGCGCCTGCTGATATGAGTTATCAACAGGCGCTTTTTTTATATAAAAAAATTACTTCAATGGAGTCTTTAATTTAATGAAGTATATGCTATTCTTATCAACAGTATTTACCGCTGGTAATATCTTCGATTTATAAGTCCCCTCTCCCGTAACGCCGAAATCATCATCATTACATACCGCGATTAAAGATGAATTGATAACCGCCAAACCCTCTGCTTTGTCGTGCGGATATAACTCTTTGATATCCGTCATTAAATCAGCAACCAAAGTTTTGGTCACAGGTTTAATATTATATTTAGCCAAAGTAGTGGCATCTTTTAGTTCTTCAACGCTCTTATCATCAAACAGTCTCCCCTTATCGCCATTATTAGGATCAGAAATATCTGTTGCTCCCGCAAGATCTATCTGATAGATTTTTTTGAACACTTCACCCCGTGTTGCCTCTGTTGCATATTTATCATCACGTTCCAGTACAATAAAGGTAGAGTTAGACACCGCAGCAATCTCACTTATCGCCTGCAAATCGGTCCGTTCCATCATATACACATACTGCTTGGTATTTCCTGTTGCAATATCCATGGTTACAATACGGATAACCAAAGAATTCTTCACCGCATCTTTTGAAGGATTATAGAGTGGAAATTGCATAATACCGACCAAGGTCTTACCATCTGGCGTAATCGTCAGACCTTCCATTCCACGATTTGGGCGTCGCTTGGCAAATACCAATGGTAATTTCTTTCCTGTCGTCCAAGGATTAATACGCTCAATCTCCTTTCCAGAAGCATCAAAGTGAACAATATGTGGTCCATACTCATCACTTACCCACCAAGAGCCGTCAGTACCTCTTGCCAATCCCTCTGAATCGATACCGTCTTCACTTTTTCCCAAATCTTTTCCATTCGTATCCAAAGCTTTCTCTCCCGAGCCACCTTTACCCTCAGGGTTCGGTAAGCCATTCAATTTTACGCCATTTTTATTCTTTAATTCAATTGCTGATTCAAAAACCAGCGCATTATCCTTTAATCGAAATTTACCGATCTGAGGGGTAAACATCGGGTTGGCAAAAACTTTACTATTTTTTTCTGTACCATCGATATTCGGTCCCCGATCCGTCAATAGATAAAATACTGTTTTATCATTGGGATCCTGAACCATAGAAGATCCATATCCACCATTATAGACCTTGACTTCACCAACCGTACCCAATACTTTTGGATCTGCGGCTACAGCCTTATCCGGATAAACTAAATTGACTATTGGATCAATAATCTTTGATACATCGTCCTTACTGCAGGAAGCACACAAAAGAGCAATCCCCAATGCGCTGTATAATTTTCTCATAATTTGTTCTATTATTCTGCAAACATAAACCTCGCATATTAGGCAATCATTAACAAATGTTTAAATAACTTACATCCACCGACCAAATCATAATGACAAATAAAAATAGATTGCCTTTATGGAATTTGCTTTTTCATTGCATCAAAGAAAAAATAGACAAGGGAATTGGGTGACGAACGGTATTGCCCATTGTTAAAAACCAGACCCAAATTCTGATGGAAACAAGCAGATAAACAATTATCCAAATGAAACCATCATGATTTATTCAAACCGAGCAAAGTTAGCTCATGAATGCCTTAAAGAGAAAATCGAATAATGAATAAACAAACCGAGTGAAACGAACTCATTTATACCGATGAGACCAACACTTATAAATAATTTATACGGATGAAAAAGACAATATTAGCACTCCTCACCCTATTGGTATTTTCCAATGTGGATACAAAGTCTCAAATAAAACCCAGCCGTGAGGTACCCAGCTTAAAAATAAAAAATGAGCAACGTGTAGATGCAGTAAAACTCGTCGACCTAAAAGTGGCGGTCAGTATTTTTGGAAATATTGCCAAAACATCAATGACCATGACTTTCGAAAACATGACAAATCGGGATCTTGAAGGGGAACTTACTTTCCCGATGCCTGAAGGTGTTTCCGTTAGCTGTTATGCCCTGGATATCAATGGGAAACTACGTCAGGCGGTACCAGTAGACAAAAACAAAGGCACCGAAGTTTTTGAAAGTATAGAAACACGACGAGTAGACCCCGGATTGCTTGAAAAAGTAGAAGGAAACAATTTTCGAAGCCGAATCTATCCCCTACCTTCAAAAGGACGGCGTACGATCCAGATTAGTTATTCCGAAAACCTCATACCGGAATCCGATCAGGCGTTATACTATTATCTGCCTTTGAACTATAATTCCATTATTGAAAATGTCGAGCTGAACATCAACGTTTATCAAGGCAATAAAAAGCCAAGCTTTACTGAGCAGCCCGATGGTTCCTTGGCATTTTCTGAACAAAACCATAACTACGCTGCCACATTACACAAGCAGCAGTTCAAATCCTCAAAAAATCTCGCGATTAAACTCCCTTTAAACGAAAATGCCGTCTCAGGATTAAAACAATTCAATCAGGATAGCAGTTTCTACTTTCTAGCCAATGCAAAATTGGAAATACCTAAACAGACACAAAAAAAATGGGGCAACAGCCTCGCCATTATCTGGGATCGTTCATTAAGTTCTAAAAATAGAGACCTGGAAAAAGAGTTCAGCCTCCTGGATCAGTTTTTCAGTGAAAATCAGAATATATCAGTGGATCTAGGCTATTTAGATATACGTTTCAGCAAAGCCCGGACATTTCAGATCAGTCAGGGAAACTGGGAAGAGTTGAGAAATCAGCTGAAACAAACAGTTTATGATGGTGGAACCGACTATAGCCAAGTAAAGAGTGGAGTACTGCATGGCACAAATTATCTCTTTTTCAGTGACGGACTTTCTACATTTGGCCAAGGTAAAATTGTGCTTGATCAGCCTACTTATTGCATCACCTCATCAACCAGTTCAGACTATGCTAATCTCAAACAAATTGCCCAGACCCACTATGGGAAAATGGTTAATTTAACAAATACAACGATCACTCAAGCCTATAACACCTTAAATTCGATCGACCTGCTCTTTTTGGGCGTAAAAGAACAATATTCTTTTACAGAAATCTATCCCGAGAAAGGCACACCTATTCAGTCCTATTTTTCTGTTTCAGGACTTGGAAAAGACAGTGAGGCAAAAGAAATCACACTTTTAGTCGGTGATGGAACACAGATAATTAAAGAGATCAAAGTTCCGTTAAAGTCCGACAATGGCGAGATCGATCTGCAACAGATCTGGGCACAAAAGAAAATAAATACACTGGACATCCAATACGACGACCATCAGGATGAAATCGAAGCAATCGGAAAGCAATTTGGCATTGTGACACGGAACACCAGTTTAATTGTTCTGGAAAATGTGGAAGATTATATACGTTATGCAATCACGCCACCAGCTGAGTTGCTTCCCGAATTCAATCGACTCATAAAAGAAGAACGCATAGAAAAGGAAGAACGCGTAGCGGATTTATTGACACAGGCCCAGAATATCACCGAGCAACTCCAATCTTGGTGGAATACCGACTTTCAGCAAAAAACGAAATATCCACAACGGGGTCGGTCAGGTCGGTCTACTGATACAGCTATTGCCCAAGACGCTCCCACTGTAAATATCGCTGTTCCCCCCATGCCATCCCGTCCCTCTGCAAGTCCAGTGGCCACACCGCCGGCCGTGGAATCCAGATTATCAGAGAGGGCTCGTGACGAGCGCGTGTATACGGCAGCCAATTCAAAAACTGTTAACGCAGCGGCCAGCGAAATAAAGCTGGAGGATATCTCATCCAACGACGCACTTAAAGAAACCGTCACCGTAAATGCTGTTCAAGCACTAGAGGGACGCTTACCTGGAGTACAGGCCACCAATACCTTCGGCGGCAAAACCGGCAAAATAAGTATTCCCGAAATTAAGGAAGACAATGCTTACCTAAAGGAACTCAATCAATCCAAAGATCCTTACAAAAGCTATCTTCAGCTACGGGATCAGTATATGGGAACACCTACCTTCTATTTCGATATTGCCAACTTCTTTTTCAAAAAGGGAGATAGGCAAAAGGCCTTACTTATCCTAAGTGCGTTGGCAGACTTGCAAATTGAAAATGCAGATCTTTACAAGACCATTTCCTACAAGCTCCGGGAATGGGGAGATGTTGACAATGCATTATATATAACCGCTAAAGTACTAAAATGGCGACCAATGGATCCGCAAAGTCATCGTGATTATGCCCTGGCATTACAAGATAAAGTTCAGTACAAAGAAGCGCTGGAAAAACTTTATGGTATCTTGACCCAAAGTTATTCACCTGAAGCCGCCAATCGGGACGATGGCATTGAAGAAATCCTTGTGATGGAGATCAACAACCTTATCAAACTCCAGAAAAGTGCAACAGCTAAAGCTGCTGTGGAAAAGAAACTTGTCGCTGACCTACCTGTTGACATACGGGTAGTCCTCAATTGGAATTCCCAAAATACCGATATTGATCTCTGGGTCACAGATCCAAATGGAGAAAAATGCTTTTACAGCAACCCCGCAACAGCAATTGGAGGTCGATTAAGCAATGACTTTACGGGAGGTTACGGTCCAGAACAATTCTTATTAAAAAAAGCATTGAAAGGAAAATATAAAATAGAAGCTGATTTCTATAATGATAGCTCATTAACTTTAGCAGGTCCTGCGGCTGTCCTAGCTGAAATCTTCACCTATTATAATTCAGGAAGACAAGAGCGTAAACTCACGACAATCTACCTTGATCGTGACAAAGAAAGAAATATATTAGTGGGGGAATTTGTGTTTTAGTTCACCCGAAAGATAGGATTACTGAGAGATTCAAAAAGAAAAAGTAGGCTCTCTGCGAATTGGATAGTTGCAAGAGAACAGAAGCAGATGGTGAAAGAAAAAAGGTGTCCGGAGTTGCCGGACACCTCAGTAATCTTTAGTGCAATTTGCGGATGATTAGCTCTTTTTGTCTTTTCTCCAATTTCGTTTTCACATAAGGATAGGTAAACACAGCTCCGAGAACGATACAAGCACCAAGATAAAACCCACCACTCATCGTTTCTTTCTGACCAAAGATCAACATTGCTAAAAGTATACCATAGACAGGCTCCAGATTAGTGGTTAATGCAACAGTAAAAGCGGATAATTCCTTCATTACTGCTACCCCCATCACATAGGCCACCGCTGTACAAACTACGCCTAATAATAAAAGATAAATCAGATCCTGTTGTCCCAATTTCATCTCAGCATTAAAATCTCCTGTAAACAGCATAAGTATACTGATCCAAAAAAATGCTCCCAGCATCTCATAAAATGTGATCAGCGTTGGGCTGGATTTCTTGACCATTCTTGCATTGGCAATGGAAAATATACTTGCACAGAAAGCGCAACCAAGGCCAGCCAATAAACCAACCAGATAATGTGTCTCAAACGAAAATATGGTATAAATCCCTATAATAATCACCAGACCGACGACAATATCCAGTAATGCAATACGTTTTTTGTTTACAATAGGTTCCAATATAGCCGTAAACAATGTCACCGAAGACAAAGTAACCAGCGTTACCGAGACGGTAGATACCTTAATGGAATAGAAAAATAAAACCCAGTGTAAACCGACAACGGTCCCGACCATAAAAAACTGCAGAAACTGTTTTTTAGAAACCAATATCGATTGTTTGGTCAACAGAAAATAGACCAACAAGGAAATAGACGCAATCGCCACGCGATACCACACCAGATGGATAGCAGAAACAGAAATGAGGCTACCCAAGATCCCTGTAAACCCCCAAATAAGGATTGTTAAATGCAGAATTAGAATATTCCGATTTAGTTGAATTTTAGACATATTCAATAGAATATAATTTATTTTGTAATGGCAATGAAAACGATTAGGAGCAACACTTATTTTTCCCTTTGATATAAACTGCTTAAGCTAATGATGATATGAATTGGAATTATTTTGGAGCCTTTATCGTCAGAAAAATTGCCACCAACAAGAAAGTCACATTAGGGATCAATACCGCAACCAATGGCGGTAATCCTCCTTTCAGCGAAAACATGGTCGCAAATTGAATAAAAACAATATATGTAAAACTTAAGCCGATTCCGATACCTAAACTTAAACCAATCCCCCCTCTGACCTTTTTGGAAGAAAGAGCCACACCCATTAAGGTCAAAACAAAAGCGGAGAATGGATAAACATAACGTTTATATTTCTCCAGCAGCAGATCATTCATCACCCCAGTCCCCCTTGTTTCCTCTTTATGAATACGAATATTGAGTTCACGGGTATCCATTGCAGTAAACATATTATCCCGTAATTCAAAATCCGATGGTTTCATGTCCAAAGTCGTATCTTTGACCGTTCCTTTGTCCATTCGCTCATGTAGTCCGTTAATAACACGATTGGTGTATCCCTCAATTTTCCATTTTGTAGCTACGGAATCCCATGTGATACGGTCAGCCATCATCTTTTCCTTCAATGTATCCCCTTTGAAAATCTCCAATACGAAACCATAACCGGTCTTGGTTGTATTATCAAAATTATCAATATACACATAGCTGTTTTTATCCAGTTGCATATGCGTGGAGACACGAGAATTATCTTTCAACGGCTTCACATAGATGTTCTCAAAATCCACCTTCATTTTATTGGTATGCGGAATAATGAAGATATTGAACACCAAAGAAACGATAAAGATCAATGTTGCAGCTATCATATAAGGCCGCAGCAAACGGTTGAAACTGTATCCCGCACTTAATATTGGAACAATCTCCGTCTGATCCGCCATTTTTGAGGTAAAAAAGATAACCGCAATAAAATTGATCAGTGGACAGAGAAAATTAAGATAGAATGGAATAAATCCAGCATAATACTCAAAGATAATCTTATCTAAAGGTGCCTTATATTTCAAAAAGTCATCCAATCTTTCGGACACATCAAAAACAACCATAACCACGGTGAATATGGCCATCGTGAACACAAATGTTGTCAGGTACTTTTTGATGATGTAACGATCGATTAACGAAAGCATATTGTTAGATTTGAGACTCTACTTCTGCAAGCCTAGGGCTTACATACTTTATCTATATTTTATTCTTATGTGACTCTATTACAAACGTTGATCCAAAATTTTAACCATTTTATTTTTCCAGTCATAGAATGTACCATCTATGATTTTCTCCCGGGCTTGATTGACCAACCAAAGATAAAAATGTAAATTGTGTAATGAAGCAATTTGCGCTCCTAAAATTTCCTGTGATTTTATCAGATGTCTTAAATAAGCCTTTGAATAGAATTGATCGGTATGTAAATCACTTTCTGCTTCAATAGGTGAAAAATCATCCTTCCATTTTTCATTTTTGATGTTGATGATACCATTTTGTGTAAACAACATACCATTTCGCGCATTACGCGTTGGCATTACACAGTCAAACATATCAACCCCCAAAGCGATATTTTCCAGGATATTTACAGGAGTACCTACCCCCATTAAATAACGTGGTTTTTCTTGCGGTAAAATATCACAAACCACTTCGGTCATCGCGTACATTTCCTCTGCCGGTTCACCCACGGATAATCCACCAATTGCATTTCCATCCCGATTAAAGGATGCTATTGTCTCTGCGGATTTTATCCTTAAATCTTTATAAACCGATCCCTGCACGATAGGAAATAATGTCTGATCATATCCATAAAGAGGATCAGTGCTATCAAAACGATCTACACAGCGTTTCAACCAACGATGGGTCATATCCAAAGAACGACGTGCATAACCATAATCACATGGATAAGGTGTACATTCATCAAATGCCATAATGATATCTGCACCGATAATACGCTGCGTATCCATCACATTTTCTGGTGTAAAAAGATGTTTTGAACCATCAATGTGCGAACGGAAAGTAACTCCCTCTTCCTTAATCTTACGCACCTCTGTCAACGAGTATACTTGATAACCGCCAGAATCCGTCAAGATCGGACGATCCCAACCATTAAACTTATGTAATCCTCCGGCCTTATTCAGCACATCCAATCCCGGACGCAGATAAAGATGATAGGTATTACCTAAAATAATCTGTGCTTCAATATCATTTTTCAACTCATGCTGATGAATGGCTTTCACCGTACCAGCGGTGCCAACAGGCATAAAGATTGGAGTTTGAATGGGACCGTGTGCAGTTTCGACAACACCCGCACGTGCTTTTGACAGTGTATCTTGTGCTTGTAGCGTAAATTTCATTAATATTTTCCTCTGTGACTAATTATATTCTAGTAGACAGATTCCGCGTATGTTTTTTCATAACGCCAGTAAGACTGTTTTTCGTAACGGAAATAAGGTTCCGCTTACGGATATGTCACGCCCGTCTTTTCCTAAAATATGTTGCAAAAATACTATAAAAAGATTTGCAAACAGGATGTTTCAGGAATAAATTATCATTTTCCTTTATAAAAAGATTACGAATGCGCTTATCTTTGTGGGCTATGCTTGACCTACATGTATTTTTGGCCAATCTTCCATATATCATATTTGGGATATTAGGTCTTTTCCTATTGGCACAATTATATTACATCTTATTTGTTTACAGCAAATTGAGCAGATATCAAATTGAAACGAATCAAACGGAAACTGATCTTCCTCCATTATCTGTCATTATCTGTGCGCACAATGAACAGGACAATCTTAGGGAATTTCTGCCCAGTATCCTCAATCAAGATTATGCCAATTTCGAGGTCATTGTCGTAAATGATTTTTCTACGGACGAAACCCCTTGGGTACTTCAGGAATTTGATGAGCAATATGCCCATTTAAAGATTGTCGATATCAAAGAGCATATCCGGTTGAAACATGGTAAAAAATTCGCTGTGAGCATGGGGATCAAAGCTTCGAAATATGAGACTTTGGTTTTTACCGATGCAGATTGCGCACCTCAATCTGATCAATGGTTGAAAGAAGTTGCTTCTGCCTTTAGACCAGAGACCGAAATCGTATTGGGCTATTCACCCTATTTTAAGAAAAGAGGTCTACTCAATCTCTTAATCCGGTTTGAAACGAGCCATACTGCTATGAGTTACCTCTCCTATGCACTCAAAGGAGATGCCTATATGGGAGTCGGTCGGAACATGGCCTACAAAAAAGATCTCTTCTTTCGAAATAAAGGATTTGCAGCACACATGCATATTAAATCTGGTGATGACGATCTTTTTGTCAATCAAAATGCAACAGCAATAAATGTCAATATCGCCCTTGCATCAGCTGCTATTGTTTACTCAGCTCCCAAAACAACCTGGAAAAGTTATTATAAACAAAAAGCGAGACATTCTGGGGCATCCACCATCTATAAAAAACGCCATCAACGCATGTTGGGAACGCAACTGGTTTCTGCGGTATTATTTTACCTGACCCTGATTGCTGCTACTATTGCTTTTCCTGCTTTTTGGTATGTTCCCCTTACAGCTTACTTGCTGCGACTATTCACCCAATGGGCCGTTTTTACATCTATTTACAAGAAACTCGAAGTGAAAGAGCTGATTTGGTGGCTTCCATTGGTAGACTTCATCTACTATTTCTATATTTGCATCAATGGTTTGTTCAGCCGAAAAAAGAAAAAAATAAGCTGGAAATAATTCACCTTTAAAACATCACATTTTGAATCCTACAGTCGATATCATCTACGCCTACTTTCCGAAATTAACGGATATACAGAAAGAACAGTTTGCAAAACTTGCAGACCTCTACACTTTATGGAATAGCCAGATCAATGTAATTTCACGTAAGGACATCGATAGTCTATACCTTCATCATGTATTACATTCATTGGGTATTGCCAAATTTGTGCAAGAGTTAGCCCCAGGAACACAGGTTTTAGATGTCGGAACCGGTGGTGGTTTCCCGGGTATTCCCATGGCGATCCTGTTTCCAGAAGTTAAGTTTCATTTGGTGGATTCGATCGGAAAAAAAATCAAAGTAGTTCGTGAGGTCGCAGCAGCATTAGGACTTAAAAATGTAGAAGCCGATCATATTCGTGCCGAACAATTAGACGACAAATACGACTTCGTTATATCACGGGCTGTAACCAGACTCGGAGATTTTACACCTTGGATCCGAAACAAATTTGCAAAAAAAGATAAAAACGGAATTCCAAACGGGATCCTCTACCTCAAAGGTGGCGACCTAAGTGAAGAAATCAAAGAATCCAAATTAAAAGCCGAATTGCACCCACTCTCGAGTTACTTTAAGGAAGACTTCTTCGATACAAAATATTTGGTATACGTACCTATGTAGTTAAAGTTTTGCATTATCCATAGGAAACTGAAGTCGCCTATGGATAATGTCTACAGAGTCTAGATAATATGTTAAGCACTTATGTATATAAGCGATCTTTTCATACCGATCATGCTCACGAAACCACTTTATAGTGGGTTCATAATATATCCTAAATTTGCGTAACGAATCTCCCGACAACTTACTGTATTCCTTCGTCAGCGGATACCATTCCTCCCGAATCAGATCCTGTTGATATTCCTTTTCAAACTGTCGCTGAAGCTTTCTCGCATTCCGCCCTTTTCGACTCAACTTATTATAAAGCTTATTAATACTCAGCCCTACCCCACCTTTCTTGGGCAAGTTAACCATCTCCTTGCTATCCCCTAAGACGTAAATGGATTTGTAAGTTTCTTTTTTTTCGTTAAGCTTGTCCTCGGCTGGGTTATTTTTACGCTTAACCTGGATTGTATCTAATCGGAGCGTATCTTTTCCATTCTTCTTTTTTACAGTATCCTGCAAAACGAATTTTACAGGCTGAGCAAAAATCGGCCGATCAGAAGCCAAATAAAAACAAAAAGCGATTAAAAACAGGAAAACAATACGTGCCATACCTATAATTGATTACCCTAAGATAACCAACAGGGAATAAGGCCGAAATGACTTTAACGATCTTTAACTTATATGACTTATTGCCCCAGTTCTTTTTTGATCTCCTCACCGATCAGGTTAACCTCTTCGTCCATGCCGAACATTGGCAACTCAGTTTCAGGATTCAGTTTCAACCAGGTGGTATCTGTATCCTTAATAATTTTTACATATTCCGTTCCATCTTTAAAGACAACATAGGTATCCTCCTCTTCCGGAAAAACAGAATAAATCACATCACCTAACTCGATATCAAAAGGTTCTTTCATTTCCATGCTAAAAATATTGTTAATCAAGCAAAGCTACCAAATCCAGCACATTCTTTCCAAACACGACCTCCATTTCTTCACCATAAAAAGAAAGTTCGCAGATTATTATTATCTCAACTGCAATAAGACAAATGGACATTCCTGCTCAAAAAGCATCAGTCAGCGGCAATGATATGAAACGTTCGGTACAGAAACTATGCACGACCTACCATCTCGACGGTACCACAAAACCCAAGGGATGTCATAATCCAGCCTATTTCTGTTGTGCTTTCATCTAATTAAAGATTATACATGTTGTTAAAAACAACCTTCAACACGAATTGCTTATTCTAATGAAAAGTCATACAAGATTTATAATTTTTCACTATATTTAAAGTACCCAATTATGAAACTAATCTATCCCATAGCTTTGACTAAGATCAAGGGCATTGGCCCTAGAACAGCCCGTAGTATCATAGCCCATAGTGATAGCTTAGCGGATTTCTTTTCCTATTCAAAAAAAGATCTGATGCAAATCCCCGGAGTACGGGAATCAATTGCAGACGCAATACACAACAAAACATACCTGGAAGCCTGTGAAAAAGAACTCGCTTTTATTGATAAACATCGCATCAAAGCCTTATGGATCGAAGATAAGGACTATCCCGATCGACTCAAGCAATGTGATGATGCTCCTCTCATGTTATATTACAAGGGACATGCCGCACTCAACTCAACAAAAGTGATCAGTATCGTTGGGACGAGAAACGCAACACATTATGGACAGCGGCTATGCGAAGACTTTATGCAAGGCTTAAATGAAAATCAAGATCTGCTGATTGTCAGCGGTCTCGCATATGGCATTGATGCATTGGCACATCGCAACGCCCTAAAGAACAATATACCAACGGTTGCAGTGCTTGGACATGGATTGGATCGGATATACCCTGCCTCGCACCGTGAACTAGCATCAAAGATGCTCGAACATGGTGGCTTATTGACCGAATTTACATCTGAAACCATACCTGAGCGGGTTAATTTCCCGATGCGTAATCGCATTATCGCTGGAATGGCAGATGTCACGATTGTTGTAGAAGCAGCAATCAAAGGCGGAGCTTTGATCACAGCCGAAATAGCAAATAGCTATAATAGAGATGTATGTGCCTTTCCGGGATCCATTTACGAAAAGAGTAGTGAAGGAACCAACTATCTGATCAAAACAAATCGGGCACATATGATCAGGAATGTTCAGGATCTCGAATATCTGATGAATTGGGAAATCAGTAAAAAAAATGAAGCCAACCAACAATTAGCACTTCCCTTTAAATTGGATAAGGATCAGGAGCGCCTTTTTAACCTCATTCATGCAACAGGACAACTGGAGCTTAATCAGATGATCGACCAGCTTCAATGGCCACAGAGTAAATTGGCTTTGGTCTTATTGGAATTGGAAATGCAATCACTGATCCATTCGCTGCCCGGAAAAGTCTATAAATCGCTTGGACAACCACTCGTGGCAACCAAATAAATTATCTGGAGGTTACGTAACAAGATTTTAAATAATACATATAATATTTCTAAAGTAAGCAAACATAACACTAAACCAATTATTAATGAACGACAACAGTACAAAGAGCATCTGGAAAGTCATCGGTGCCTCTTCCATGGGGACACTCATTGAATGGTATGATTTTTTTATTTTCGGAAGTCTCTCCATCGTGATCTCAACGAAGTTTTTCCCCTCCGACAATCCGACAGCAGCTTTTCTATCTACATTAGCCACCTTTGCCGCTGGATTTGTCGTACGCCCTTTTGGCGCGTTATTTTTTGGTCGACTAGGTGATATTATAGGACGCAAATACACCTTTATGGTGACACTGATGCTCATGGGTGGTGCAACATTTTTGATCGGTTGTATCCCAAGCTATGCAAGCATCGGTTTTTGGGCACCATTAATTGTACTGATCCTACGTCTTTTACAAGGACTCGCTTTGGGGGGTGAATACGGAGGCGCAGCCACTTATGTGGCAGAACATGCGCCAGTGGGGCAACGCGGTTATTGGACATCCTGGATACAGACCACAGCTACATTTGGTCTATTTATATCTCTTGTAGTGATTCTTTTAACCAAAAACTTTCTGAGTGAAACACAGTTTGACAGTTGGGGCTGGCGCGTCCCTTTTCTACTCTCTCTAGTTATGGTCTACGTATCATATCTCATCCGTAAGAAGATGAAGGAATCACCCGAATTTAGCAAAGCCAAAGCTGAGGGCAAGACAAGTACAAATCCATTAAAAGAGAGTTTCGGAAATCGCTATAACCTCAAGTTTGTGTTATTAGCCCTATTTGGTGCAGCGATGGGACAGGGTGTGGTTTGGTACACCGGTCAATTCTATTCCATGAGTTTCATGAAAACAGTCATGCATCTCCAATCCGATCAGGCTGATACCATTTTAGGTATTGCACTGCTGCTAGGCACACCTTTCTTTGTCGTCTTTGGATGGCTTAGTGACAAAGTCGGCCGTAAATGGATCATGTTGGGCGGCATGCTCCTTGCCGTGCTGACCTACCGTCCAATCTACGAATCCATGTACCAGCTATCGAATGTTCAACAGAAAACAAAATTAAACGAAACAACAACACCGGGCACCGAACAAAATTCAGCCATTGTTACCGTCACCAAAAGTCAATATGACGATGGAACAGAAATGACCAGTTCAAAAATCCAACATCAGACAGGTGAGCTTAAAGGAAAAGAAACGATTAAAACAACCACCCATTTGGCCGGTAAAAATTATATCATGCTCGTTGCCCTTATATTTATTCAAGTGATCTATATTACGATGGTATATGGACCGATTGCGGCATTTTTGGTTGAACTATTTCCCGTAAAAATCAGATATACGTCCATGTCTTTGCCCTACCATGTCGGTAATGGTATATTTGGAGGGCTCCTACCCGCAGTTTCCACTTACCTCACCACTAACGCAGAAGCTTCCAACACCCCACAATTCTATTTAGCGGGATTAGGATATCCCATCATTAT
Source organism: Sphingobacterium sp. GVS05A (assembly GCF_019969845.1). Lineage (GTDB taxonomy): Bacteria > Bacteroidota > Bacteroidia > Sphingobacteriales > Sphingobacteriaceae > Sphingobacterium. The sequence continues at coordinate 201,539 of NZ_JAHXYR010000007.1, read as the reverse complement.
AGCCGCTGTCTGCTTTATTATTGGCAGTCTATATATCAACAACAAATCAACACCCCCAAACCATGAATAATCTAAAAAAGCTTCTCGGTATTGTATGGATCCTTTTGGCCATATACACCGCATACTTTTCCATTTTTGAACTGGCATTACCTAAGATTTCAACAGGGCACCAAGAGGATCTGGTCTTTGGTATTATTATACTGTGCATCTTAACGCCGATCATTTCCCTCGGTTTAGGTCTGTTTGGGTACTATTCTTTGCTAGGCGAGTACGACAGAAAGAAGATGTAATGCGTTAAAAAATACTTTATGGCCATCTTAATGGATTATTTATACCAGCAAGATGGCCCTCTGAACAATTTATTCTCATGAGAATCAGCACCCTAGAATAAAAAGGCATTTTTTCTTTCCTAAAACTATTTTTTTTTCTACTTTTGTGGCGGGTAAGTCTTCTACGACCAGCTCCCATTGACTCCCCCAGGTTGGGAACAAAGCAAGGGTATTTGGTTGAGCGGTGCGATAGGAGTAGCTTACCCTTTTTTTGTGCCCAAATTTTTGGTTCAATCCTCCTGCTTAACCTTACTTCAGCTCCTTTTTTAACAAAACAATTTGCGTTCTAAACTGGTCTATTATTATACATCGGAATATTAACAATTAAGCTTTATAGACAAATACACTGATTTACTGTCATTTACATTCAACGCAATTATAATTGTATATAAAAGCATTTTTATCTAAGTTTGTAATCGAATAAGAACTATCGTATGAGTTGGTTTAAAAGAGAAAAAGCTGGTATTAGCACAGCTACCGCTAATAAAAAGGAAGCACCAGATGGCATGTGGAACAAGTGTCCCACTTGTAAAAAGCCGTTGTTGCATCTTGAACAAGTAGAAAACGACTATGTTTGTCAATATTGTGACCATCATTTAAGAATTGGCTCCAAAGAATATTTTTCAATTTTATTTGACAATAACGAATTTACTGAACTATTCCCTAATCTAAATTCTGGTGATCCACTGGAATTCTTCGATTCAAAACCATACCCTGAACGCTTAAAAGAAAGTCAAGCAAAAACAGGTCTGAAAGATGCAATACGCTCAGGTCACGGAAAAATGAATGGCAAAGACATCGTGATCGCTTGTATGGACTTTAGCTTCATTGGTGGATCAATGGGATCTGTTGTAGGAGAAAAAATTGCACGTTCGATTGATTACTGTATTGAACATAAAATTCCATTTATGTTGATCTCAAAATCGGGTGGTGCGCGTATGATGGAAGCGGCATTCTCTTTGATGCAAATGGCAAAAACTTCAGCTAAATTAGCTTTATTGGCGCAAGCAGGACTTCCTTATGTTTGTCTATTGACGGACCCAACGACAGGCGGAGTTACTGCATCCTATGCGATGCTAGGTGATGTCAACATTGCTGAACCAGGCGCATTGATCGGATTTGCTGGCCCTCGTGTTATTAAAGAAACAATCAAAAAAGATCTTCCAAAAGGATTCCAAACATCCGAGTTTGTCCTTGAACATGGATTTTTGGACTTCATAGTTGACCGTAGACAATTAAAAGACAAAGTAGCTACTTATCTCAAATTGGTCGGATAAAACGGAAAAAGGAAAGCTAAATATAAAAAAGCTCTTAAAATATATTTTAAGAGCTTTTTTGTGCTATAATTAATTCCAGATTCACAATATTTATAAGTGATGCCAAAATGCCCAAATCTTCCTTTTTGACAAGTAATCGGGATCATCTTCGTGACGATAAGCTTCTCGCTCGAAAGAAATACTGAGATAGGCCTGATCAAAATCGCGCAAGCGAACAAAACGGATGACAAATTCACACAAATACCAAAGGTAGAATAACACAATCCCCAATTCCAATGCTTGACGCAAATGGATGCGCTCATGACGGATTAATGCCCTATTATCTTTAAAAGAGCCATATTTTAGAAATATAATAGGAAAAATAGTAATCGCATTAGCTTTACCAAAAGAGAGTAAATTTGTCCAAAACTTGCTAACTATAATCATACGATCGATCAAAATAGGTTTCAAACCTAGCCAAACTTAGCTAATTTAGTCTTCATTTACAATGATAACCATAATGCACAAATAGAAACAACATAGACTCAAGATCTACAACCCCTACAATAAGGCACACACCAAATGTTCATCACTTTTAAAATCTGTTTGGAATCAGAAAACAATTCGCTATTACCGACTCATTTTCATAGCTCTATTTCCTCCTGAACTAAAATAAGAAATCGCAAAATTTCTTTTTGAACTGGAATTTTTATTAAGTTTGCTATAGATTAATTGCGAAGATATGCCGTACAAAGAGCGTGAAATAAATAAATTGTATTATACAATGGGAGAAGTGACAGAGATGTTTGATGTAAATGCATCCCAGATACGTTTTTATGAGCGTGAATTTGATATTCTTCAACCCAAGAAAAATAAAAAGGGCAATCGTCTCTTTACGCAAGAAGATATCGCAAACCTCAAAATCATCTTCAATTTAGTAAAAGAAAAAGGATATACCCTGCAAGGTGCAAGAGACTATCTTCGTGACAATAAATCCGAAGCAAAAGAAAATCAACGCGTAGTGGACTCTTTAGAGCGGTTAAAAAGCTTTCTTCTGGAAGTACGTGACTCCTTATAACCTGTCACACCCTCAGAACTCCGTATCTGGTTTCACCAAACCCCAGATCCATACACACACGTGCCACAATTTTGCAGCAATATCTACAGGACCTTCAATTGACTATGTAATCGATATGCTTACGGATTCCTGCATTAAGCTAGTGGCAGCAATTTTTCTGGCAAATAAAATCTGATCTATAGAAGTCTGTAAATAGATCTTTTATTGGCTATCGCTCATTGAGTTCAATAACTTCTAGGTTTTCGATCTTATCTTTATTGATATCAAAGCGCATGAGTGTTCTTACTTTATGCCAACCATGTTTTCCTGCAGCTCCGGGATTGAGATGAAGACAACCGATTTTCGGGTCAAACACAACTTTAAGAATATGAGAGTGTCCCGTAATAAACAACTTAGGTGGATTTGCTATTAACTCGGCCTTTATCCGTCCTGCATATTTGCCAGGGTAACCACCAATATGGGTCATAAAAACCTCCACCTCCTCACAGGTAAACCGCAAATCTTCGGGAAAACGTAACCGCAGATCTCTTCCATCTATGTTTCCATAAACCCCACGTAAAGGCCTAAAAGCTTCCAATTGGTCCGCTACATCAGCATCGCCAAAATCCCCTGCATGCCAAATTTCATCACAATCAGCAAAGTACTTGAATACAGATTCATCTAAATAAGAATGTGTATCCGAAATAAGTCCAATTTTTGTCATAGTTTAGAAAGCTAAAAAATAAGGCGCCAAGGCATTCTTATAAGATTCCGAGTAAACACCCTTAGATTGATAAATCACAAATTCAGCTTGATCAATCGCTGTTGTTTGCATACGCCCGAAGGTCAAAATCTTTCGAATAACAGGATCCCCATCAAATGATCTTATCTGAATTTCAGCAGTACAATGCAATCCATGATCAATCGCCAGTGCGGTTAGGGTTTCTGCAAGTTGGGTAGGGAGAATCAAAACGAGTCTACCCACGGAAGTTAAATGCAACGACGCGAAGCGTAGCAATTCCCGAAAAAAGTCCAGATCACTGTGCCGGGCCAATTTCTTCCGCGCATCTGGGTTATGCAATGAATCTGTATAAAAAGGAGGATTCGATACTATCAGATCATAGAACACACCTGTTTGCAATTGTTGAAATGACTTGGCATGCAATACAAGACGGCTGCCAAAAATCGAATTACTGAAGTTTCTGCTCGCCATCTCTGCGGCCAACGCATCTATTTCCACAGCCTCTATCTGGCTATCGATCAAGCGCTGAGCCAACATGAGCGCAATCACACCAGTACCGGTACCCACATCCAAAACACGCTTCGCATCGCTTGTATCAACCAATGATGCCAGCAATACCCCATCTGTATTGATCTTCATCGCACAATTGGATTGATCAACTTCAAATTGTTTAAATCGAAATATTGACGCCATGAGCCAAAGATAAAACTTTTGGAATGTTTGCTGCAAAATAACGGCAGCATCATACAATTAATTTGTTAATTTAGTCTCTGATAAATCCATAAGCCATGATGATCCGTCAGTTCATTTTTGCATTATTTCTATTAATCTGTTTCCCTGTGACACAAAAGGTATGGGCACAGGAAACATGTGAAAAACACAGCGCAGAAATCCTCCCCTTCCTAACAAATTCACTGAACAGCAACGAATTCGACAAAATCGAACCATTATTAAATACACTACAAGCCAGTTGTGGTGTAACGGAATTTGGCCAACGTTTGCGGATTCTCCTGCTCATTATCGAAAAAAAGAATAGTTCCACTGAAATTGAACGTTATATCAACAATCAGTTGGATAAGACATTTGTTCAACGCTTAGATGCGGCCGACCGGGATGACTTTGCGTCTCAGTATGAACAAAATAAAGAAAAGTACAATTTCTACCCCTTGCGACATCCCTTGGATAATTTAATCAAGATCAGAGCCAAGGCACTTTTATCATCAGACAATTATAAGCTCAATAATAATGAAAGAGATATTCTTCACCTATTTGCTGACACGGATACTCCGGAAAATGGGCAAGCAGATCAAGATTATACCCAAGATATTGAAAGACCTCTTACCCCTCCTAAAACCTATGGGAACAGAAGCAAATCCAAATTAGGTTATGTCCCTTTGGTCGGTGTAATGAGTCCCCTAGGTGGTTCGAATAAGATCTTTGGCAGCAATGTCACCTTTGGGTTTATGTTGATGAGTTCATTGGAACGTAAATTTATCTTCGAGGGTGGTTTTAAAGTACGGATCAATTCAAATGATAGAAATATCGACTATAATTATGAAGGATCCAATGTTACAGTCAATTCATCCGCAACTGGATTTATAGGTGGCGCTGTAGGATACAAAATTTTTGATAATGAAAAATGTATTCTGATTCCCAAGGGAATAATAGGAATAGATATTACAGATACGGGTATTACGGAAAGTATCTATTCAGACGGATATTATGACCCAGATGGTTACTATTATGAGGGTGGTTATAACGATCGCATGGTAACCATTAATAATGTACACTTGGGATTAGGTTTTGCTTCTCTTTTCCAGATGAAGAATAAGAAATATGTCGGTATTGAACTTGGTTATCACTATGCACCTTATGACGCGAGTAGCAAGGTCCTGACACCGATACAATCAAACTATGGAAGTGTAGAAGTCTTTTTCAGATTTTAGTTTAAGATATAACGTTCGTGCTTTCACAAGCATCAACAGCAATGAAAATTTACTGAGAGTTCTTTCTGGTCAATAAACCGAGCATAGTGAGTTCATTGATACCTTAATGAAAAATACGAATCAATAAAAACAGATAAAAAAATACCATTCATTTAGCTACAACAATGGTCCATGCTAAATGAATGGTATTTCCTCAAGCGGCTATATCACGCGTTAATTTTTTAACAAACGCTGGATTTCATCCAGTTTCATCAATGCTTCCACAGGAGTCAGTGAGTTAACATCGAGGTTATTCAACATATCGCGGATTTTATTTAAAACAGGATCATCAATAGAGAACATCTGCAATTGGTAAGCCTGTTTCTGAATCTTACGCATACTATCTTTGATCTGCTCCCCACCAGTACGCTCCTGTTCCAATCGTTTTAAAATCTGATTGGCACGGTTCAACAACTTTGGCGGCATCCCCGCCAGCTTGGCAACATGGATACCAAAACTATGCTCGGATCCCCCTGGTACCAGTTTACGCAAAAAGATTACTTTATTATTGACCTCCTTTACGGTTACATTATAATTTTTGATACGGTCAAGCGAAGTTGACAGCTCATTCAATTCATGGTAGTGTGTCGCAAAGAGGGTCTTCGCTTTAGCGGCAGGATGATTATGCAAATATTCTGCTATCGCCCAAGCGATTGATATTCCATCATAGGTACTTGTTCCACGTCCAATTTCGTCCAAAAGGATCAAACTCCGATCAGACAGATTGTTCATGATACTGGCTGTTTCGTTCATCTCCACCATAAATGTAGATTCACCGGAAGAAAGGTTATCTGAGGCCCCTACACGGGTGAATATCTTATCCACCAAGCCTATTTTAGCTTCCTTGGCTGGTACAAAACAACCGATCTGCGCCATCAACACGATCAAGCCAGTCTGACGGAGCAGGGCCGATTTACCGGCCATATTGGGACCAGTAATTATAATAATCTGCTGCGCTTTCGGATCAAGATAGGTGTCGTTGGTAATATAGTCCTCCCCTATGGGTAGATTCTTTTCGATAACAGGATGACGTCCGCCCTTGATATCCAAAATCTTGCTATCGCTAATTACCGGTTTAACGTAGTAGTTTTTCTCAGCGACGATGGCAAAGTTGAGCAAGACATCCAACTTGGCAATAAGTTGTGCATTTAGCTGAACCGGTTTGATATATTCTGCAATGGCAACCAATAGTTCGGCATACAATCTATTTTCCAATGCCTGGATCTTTTCCTCCGCCCCAAGAATCTGCTCTTCATACTCTTTGAGTTCCTCTGTGATATATCGTTCGGCATTCACCAAAGTCTGCTTACGTATCCATGTTGTTGGAACCTTGTCTTTATGCGTATTGGTTACCTCTAGATAATAACCAAAGACATTGTTAAATGCGATTTTTAAAGATGGTATACCCGTCAATTCAGCTTCCCTCTTTTGGATTTCCAGCAAATAATCTTTACCACCAAAAGAAATCTTTCGAAGACGATCCAGTTCAGCATCAACTCCCGCAGCGATTACGCTACCTTTATTGATTGCCACCGGAGGTTCTGCCTGCAATTGCTGTTCAATCCGTTCACGAATCGCCACGCAGGCGTCTAATTGATCAGAAATCAGGGCGAGAGATTGTGCGTCCTTACGGTCGGTCAATTCCTTGAGCTTCTCTATAGCATGTAAAGCGCGTTTCAATTGGACGATCTCTCTGGGATTGGCTTTTTGGAGTCCAATTTTTGATATCAACCGTTCCAAGTCACCAACTTGCTTGATCTGGCCGATTAGGTCGTCTCGCAGTTCACGGTTGTTAAAAAAGAAATCCACGACATCCAAACGTTCCTGGATACCCTTTTTATCTTTCAATGGCATTACAATCCAACGCTTTAGTAGCCGCGCACCCATTGGACTGGCTGTATGATCGAGGACATCTGATAGCGTAACTGCATTTTCATTCATGGAACCGATCAGTTCCAGATTACGGATCGTAAATCGATCGAGCCACATAAACCGGTCCTCTTCGATTCGCGAAAGCGTAGAGATATGTTGTAGGTTACGGTGTTCCGTCTCATTGAGGTAATGCAGTGCAACTCCAGCAGCAACAACTCCTGCCGACATCCGGTCCACACCAAAGCCTTTCAGCGAGGCGACTTCAAAGTGCTTGAGTAAAGCTTCGGTAGCATAATCTCCGGTATAAGGCCACTCATCTAAAAAATAAGTATAATAATGTGCTCCGAACTGTTCAATAAAATCCTTGCTCTGTTTCTTCGGCAAAATGATCTCCGTCGGCTTGAAGCCCTGAAGCAATTTATCTATATAGGATGTACTTCCCTGAGCAACAAGAAATTCACCTGTCGAAATATCCAAAAAAGCAATTCCGATCTTATCCTTATCCGTAAAAATAGAAGCGAGATAGTTATTCGATTTCTGTTGAACAATATTATCATTGTAAGAGACACCCGGAGTAACCAATTCGGTGACACCGCGTTTAACGATCGTCTTAGTTGTTTTGGGATCCTCCAGCTGATCACAGATTGCTACCCGTTGACCTGCACGCACCAATTTAGGGAGATAAGTCTCCAGAGAGTGATGTGGAAAACCCGCCAAAGCCGTTTCGGATTCCGAACCATTTCCTCGTTTCGTCAAAACAATACCCAAAATCTGAGCCGCCTTGATTGCATCCTCACCAAATGTCTCGTAAAAATCGCCAACACGGAACAACAATAATGCCCCAGGATACTTGATCTTGATCGCATTATACTGCTGCATTAACGGAGTTACTTTCTTTTCTTTTGCCAACTTCTAAAATCAAATTTGTGAAGCGTAAAAATAGGATAATATCGTCGCTTTGACAAACAATACCCACAACTTCTCTATAAAATCATTTCCATTAAACAAGAATATACACTAAGTTTGTATCCGAAAAAATTCAGTCATGGCCATCAAGAGATCTGGTAAGCAAAATACGACCAGCAAACAAAAAAATACCTTTAAAAAAGTTTCCTTCAATCCGTTGAAGTCCATCAAATCACCCATTATCCGCATTATAAGTAGGATTGTTCTTTATTTTATCGGTATTAGTCTTTTTTGGGTTATTAGCTTACGCTTCATTAATCCGCCTATTACCTGGTTAATGATTCAACGAGGTTTTGAACTCAAGGAACAAGGAAAAGGGTTTAAATTGAAAAAAAACTGGTTGAGTTACGACGAACTTTCGGACAATTTAAAACTAGCGGCCATTGCAGGGGAAGATGCTCATTTTATGACCCACTGGGGTTTTGACCTCGAAGGTATTCAAAATGCCATCAAGAAAAATGCGCAGGGGAAAAAACTGCGTGGCGGAAGTACAATCAGTCAACAGGTCGCTAAGAACGTCTTTCTATGGCCAGGACGCTCCTGGTTAAGAAAAGGTTTCGAGACTTACTTTACCGTTTTAATTGAAACATTTTGGAGTAAAAAACGTATTTTAGAAGTCTATCTTAATGTCATTGAAATGGGACAAGGAGTTTATGGAGCAGATGCAGCTGCTGCATATTACTTTAGCAAAACAGGAAGCAATCTTTCCAAAAAACAGGCCGCATTGATTATTGCGATCTTGCCAAATCCCCGCGAATGGGATGCCCGTAATCCTTCTGCTTATGTCAACAGAAGGGCGAATGCAATAGCTAAATATTTACATCATTACACTATTCCCGAATAGTAACACGTGTATTAGATCGTTAGCATTAAATATAAAGATTTCAGTGATGTGGTATAGCAGATGGGATTCAGATGACTCGCTTTATCATATGGTTCATTGCTATCTCGTAACAACATAAAAAAAACGCCATTGATGAAATGGCGTTTTTTTATACATGTTCTTTTTGTTATGCAAATAATCTTTTATGCCAGCTTTCCTTAAAAGGGACCACCCAAGCATTATCCAATTGATGCTCGTAGGTAATTGTATTATCAAACACAAGCGTGTTATCATCTATTTCACCTGCCGCCAATAACCTTTCAAAACCTGAACGGTTGACTACCGCGACGCCGCTCGTCGATTTATACGCAAATTGCATACGATCGAAGAGTTGTACTCCGTACTTTTCTTCTATTCCTTTCAGAAAACGAACAGAGCTATCTACAGAGCAACCTGAAGCAGCAGCAATATCCTCGTCCACCTTTAGGATAATAAAAAGATGATCACGGAGCTCTGCAGAAGCAGACAAAGGCTTTCCATGAACTTTCCACTGCTCAGCAAAAGCGGCTAGTTCCACCGAAATTTGTTCACCTTCATCAACCGAAAGTATACGATCAGCCTGATAAATCCAAATACGTTTCATAAGTACACTCCTTTCCTTTATTAAATTAACCTATATAATAGGGTGAAATCATCAAATAGACAATGACACCTGTCACAGCGACATAAAGCCACATGGGGTATGTGATCCGTGCCAACTTTTTATGTCGCGCATAAGATCCCGAAATACCTCTTACAAAAGTAAAAAGAACAAACGGTATGATGATAATAGACAAGAGAATATGCGTGATCAATATAAAGAAATAGATTGGTCTCAAAATTCCCTCACCCCCATATTTTGTTTCAATAGACGTCATGTGGTAAGCCACGTACATTGCCAAAAAAGCCAAGGAACAGGCAATACAACATTTGATCAAACGTTCATGCAGCGCTTTGTTACCTTTCTTTATTGCAGCTACTGCCCAAAACAGCAAAATCGCAGTAACACCATTAATCGTCGCATAGATAGGCGGCAAAAAAGTCAATGGCTTCACATCATAACCCAATTTTTGTAGATTGACTGTAAACAATACGGCCACGACGACCGGTATCACAACAGACAGTATCCAAATCCACTTACTGTATTTTTTTTCTTTGATAAGACTCTCTTCCATGTTTCTAACTATCTCTTTTGTTCTATCGTAGCAGGATGATTTCGGATCTCCTCTACCAACAATAATTTAATTTCATCCTCCAATCGATCGATATCCGTCTTGACATTGATATCATAAATACCTCTGATCCGTCCCTTTGTGTCCAGCAAAAGATAGTTGGATCCGATGATAAAAGGTTTTGTTTTGTCGTTACTTGCGATAGCATCCTGCAATAAACTCTCTTTGGCAAATTTAAAGATATCAACAGAAGGATCTGTCACAAAAAACCAAGATTTAGTCCAGGGTTTGTAAACTTTAGCATATTTCGCAAGTACCTCTGGTGTATCGTATGTAGTATCAACTGTAATGGAATACAGTGTTACCTTTTTGTTATGAATAAAACGATTGGCAATCTGATCCAATCTTTTAATCATCGTTCTTGACAGCGATGCATCCCGCGAATACATCAGGTGAACGACCGAAAGTGTTGTATCATTATCCAATAAATGTACAGGCTTACGATCGTAATTAACAAAATTTACCGAAGGCACAGTATGATAGATTGTATCAGGGATATCCCGTCCCCATTTACGGTGTGTTGTTCCAGGAACTTCCTTCTTCCCAAAAATAGGTAAGGAAACGTAGCTATTGGAACCACTTTTATTTAGTATAAAATATAAAAATCCTGGCAATAAAAGAATTACTGCCAGGATCAATATAGTTTTAATACCTTTCTTTTGTCCAGTATTATTATCCATTATTCACTTTATCTATTTATTTGGAAACAATTGATGCTCCTGAAAAGCACCAGCCAAGAAACCTCCCTCAACTAACATCAGGACGATAAAATAAATAATAAAAATAAAGACTATTGCTACGGTAACGATGAAACTCGATTTTTCGAATTTCAAGTGCATAAAGAATGCAACGATATAATATGCTTTAACCAAAGTTAAAACGATATAAATAGTATTTACCAATGCACCTTTGGCCAAAATTTGCCAGTGGTGAACAAAACCTAATGCAATTAAGAACTCTAGACAAGTAAGCGCCAAAAGTACGCCAAATACTCTCCAGATGGCCTTCTTATCCATCCCACCTTCGTGAGCATGCTCTCCGTGAGCGATATTATCTTGATATTGTGACATAGCGATCTAAAATTATTAATTCAGTGATTAGATTAAGTAGAAGAATGTAAATACGAATACCCACACCAAATCCACAAAGTGCCAATATAAACCTACTTTTTCAATCATTAAGTAAGAACCACGATTTTCAAACGTATTATTTAACGTCATGAAAAGAATGATGATATTCAAAATAATACCAACTGTAACGTGGAAACCGTGGAAACCTGTAATCGTAAAAAACAAGTTTGCAAATTGCAACGCCGAAGTATAGGAAATATCGTGTGTAAAGTAAGGTAACAATGCCGTCTTAATTGCATCACCTTCTAAACCTGTCGCTGGGTTTTTACCAAACCAGAATCCCATGTGGTGTAAGTGAGTCCACTCGATAGCCTGACAGCCTACGAAACAGATACCACCCAAAATCGTCCAAAGCATCCATTTAACGACTTCATTCTTTTGATTACGGTGACCAGCTTCAACAGCCAAAACCATCGTTACTGAAGACATAATCAAAATAAACGTCATCAAACCAACGAATACCAAAGGTTGACCATGATCAGCAATACCCGGGATAGATTGGAAAATCTTATCAGGATCAGGCCATGTTGGGTGAGAAAAGCGTTGCGCGCCGTAATAAACCAAAAATGCAGAAAATGTGAAGGCATCCCCTACCAAGAAAAACCACATCATGATTTTTCCATACTCTAAGTTCCAAGGTGATTTTCCACCATTCCATGGACCAGTTTTTACCTTATCCAATTGCGATACTGTTGTACTCATTGTTTACTATTATTGATTCAAAAGTAAGAAAACATATATATAAATCCATAAAAGATCGAGAAAATGCCAAAAAATACTGGCAAGATCCATGCGGAAAAGGTTGCCGTCCTTAGGAAGTTTGTTAACTCCTATAATCGCGCCAATCAAAACGATCAAACCCGCAATAATATGTGCCAAGTGCATCCAAATAAAAACGTAAATAAACGATTGGGATGCATTGTTATTCACAAAATAAACACCTCTTTCGATTAATACGTTCCAAGCATGTACCTGTAACGCAAAAAACACGATGCCCAAAACAAAAGTGACCATTAACAAGGCCTTTTGTTTGGAAGAATCACCATTTTTAGCCGCTTTATGTGCTAAAAACATCGTAAGACTACTTACCGCAATCACAATTGTACTATACAATAGTGCATTGGGTAATAAAGTCTTGATCCCTTTGTCCACGCCACTCGCGGTATATACAATGAAACCACTGGATAACGCTGCAAACATCATGAACATACCCAACATACCCAACCAAAGGTTGAATTTCTGAGCTTTTCTCTGTACTAACTTCTCGTCAGTCTGTGCTTGTATATCTAACATTATTTCAAAGGAATAAAGTTAAGCAATAATACGAGTTGTGTAACAGGTAAATAGATGAACGATGTAAACATAACTTTCTTTGCCGAAGGAATATCACAATTCTTAAAAAGCAAATAGCCATAATATCCAAACATCAATCCACCGATAACTGACACTATCGTAAACCAAATTCCACCAAAGCCAAAATAATAAGGTATAAATCCAGCAGGAATCATTAACAATCCTGTAATGAATACCATAAAGGCCGATATCTTATCCCGTTTTGTAGTTGGTAACAGCCTAAAACCAGCCAACTTATAGTCATCATCCACAACCCAAGCGATTGCCCAGAAATGTGGAAATTGCCATAAAAACTGAATCGCGAACAAAACAAAGGGAATAATAATAATTGCGGCTTCGTTGTGTCCACTGTAATAGGCTAGATCATCCTGTGAAAAGGCAGCATAATAACCAATTAATGGCGGAAATGCGCCCGGGAATGCACCTACAAACACGGCTATTGGTGATTTTCTTTTTAAAGGTGTATAGATGAATGCATAAAGTAGGATACAAAAAACCGATAGTAAGCCAGCGACAAAATTTAAGCGGACCAATACCAAGGTACCCAAGATGCCCATAAAGACACTCATTACCAAAGCTTGACCTGTTGTCATCCGACCAGAAGGTAGCGGTCTATCCTCTGTACGTTTCATCAACTTATCTAGATCTTTTTCGATGATTTCATTAAAACCATTGGCAGAACCTGTTACCAGAAAACCACCCACAGTCAACAACAACCAATTGACCCAGAAAATTTCACCCTGTTGTTTTGATCCTATCAGAAAAGCAATTGACGCGGAGAATACCACCGTCAACGTAAGTCTTAACTTAACTAGCTTTTTAAAATCTGAAATAAATTCTTTCATAATTAAAAGAGACCTCCTACTACCAGTGTATTCAAACACATAGTTTTTAACATAAACATCTCGAATTTCAAAATTAATGCCTTTGCTTATTTAACAGCAACAACAGATAAAATTGAGCACCAAATAAAAGTGTCCCAACAACCAGATGCGTTGTCTGCGCAAATGCAGGTATTGCAAATCGAGCTAAGATAATTCCTGATAGCATTTGGATACCCACGAGGATCAATGCGATTAAAGCAAATTTAAACTGCTTAGATCCCGTATTGAAACTTGTGCGGACCAAAAAGAATAATACAATAACTAAAATCAAAGAACAATATGCCAACCATCGATGTACTTCGAATTGTTGGCCAATAGCTGTTATAAAATCGGCACGGGCAATGTTGGAGCCAGTCAATAGATCAACTTCCTCCCGAACACCCGTTCCGACGATCACCTGCGTTAACATCAACAAAATGGAGATCAACGCAAGACCTTTTAATACGCTTAAAGAACGATTAACCAATATGGTCTTGTCACGTAGTGTAACCGCTTTAAAGTATGTATATATACTTATACAAACAATTACAAGCGCCAAGAGCATATGTACAGTGATTATCCAAGGCATTAAATTGGTTGATACAACGATCGAACCTAACCAGGCTTGAATGACCACAACAAAAAGATTAACCACTGACCAAACAACGATCGAACTTTTTGATTTTATATACGTGAAGGAATAAATTGCAGTAAACAATAAACAGAATCCAGAAATAACTCCTACCAAGCGATTGATATACTCCGTCCAAGTCTTCGCAACATTAAATTCCTCATGCTGCAAAATACTTTTGTCGGTACGAAGCTTGTAAGCCATTTCCTTATCACCAAAAAATTCTACAATCTTGGCGAAACGTTCATTCTTCTTTGTTCTCCCTTCAATATAATGTTGTTCGTATCCTTGTGGTAATTGGGAAATATCTGTGGGTGGAATAATACGGTTAAAACATTTAGGCCAATCTGGACATCCCATGCCTGAACCTGTACTCCGCACAACACCCCCAGCAATAATGACCATAAATAGTACGATAATCGTAATAAAATTGGTCTTTATAAATCGCTTTTCAGCAGCTGGAAACATAATACTACCCCTACCTCTTAAAATACAAACTTGTATAAAATAGAGTAGGTACAAGCCCTACTCTATTCTACTAAATCTTATTAGTCTTTTCTACCATTTTGAGCATTCCATTCTGCTTGGATACGCTCAGCTTCCTCATCTCCTTCAAAATCATGAGGCAAATTCGAGCTCATCGTTTCAGAGAAAGGAACATCTTGAGGAATGAAATCCTCACCATGACCTGGCTTACTGTAATCGTAAGGCCAACGGTGTACTGCCGGAATTTCTCCTGGCCAGTTACCATGAATATGTTCTACCGGAGTAGTCCATTCCAAGGTATTCGATTGCCAAGGGTTTTGTGGTGCTTTCTTACCGAAGAAGATCGAGTAAAAGAAGTTCCATAAAAATGCAACCTGTCCCAAAGCAGCAATGATAGCAGCCCAAGTAACCAATTGATTCACAGAAACCCATTTTGCCATGAAAGCAAACTCAGTAAATGCATAATAACGACGTGGCACACCATCAATACCCATAAAGTGCATTGGGAAGAATACCAAGTAAGCACCGATGAAAGTCAACCAAAAGTGTAAATAACCTAATTTCGTGTTCATCATACGACCAAACATTTTAGGATACCAGTGGTAAACACCACAAAGCATACCAAAGATGGACGCAGATCCCATTACCAAGTGGAAGTGGGCTACAACGAAATACGTATCATGCAAGTTGATATCCAATGCCGCGTTACCCAAGAACAATCCTGTCAAACCACCGGAGATAAAGAACGATACCAAACCGATAGCAAACATCATTGCTGGCGTAAAACGGATGTTACCTTTCCATAACGTTGCAAGGTAGTTAAATGCCTTAACAGCAGAAGGAACAGCGATAATCAACGTTGTAATCATAAATACACCACCTAAGAACGGATTCATACCCGTCACAAACATATGGTGACCCCATACGATAAATGACAATACAGTAATACCGATCAAAGAGTAAACCATGGCATGGTAACCGAAAATTGGTTTACGTGAGTTTGTAGCAATAACCTCAGAAGTCAAACCTAATGCAGGCATAACTACGATATATACCTCAGGGTGACCCAAGAACCAGAATAAGTGCTGGAACAAAATTGGAGAACCACCTTCGTTAGGTAAAATCTGTCCTTGTACTACCAAGTCAGACAAATAGAATGACGTACCAGCGGCACGGTCGAAAATCAAAAGAACCACTGCAGATACCAATACTGGGAATGACAACATACCCACGATCGCAGTTAAGAAAAACGCCCAGATTGTCAAAGGCATTTTCCATAGATCCATACCTTTCGTACGCATGTTCAAAATCGTACTTACGTAGTTGATACCACCGATCAACTGAGAAGCAACGAATAGAACCATACTAACCAACCATAACGTCATACCTGTCGCAGATCCAGCGATTGCTGTTGGTACAGCGGATAATGGAGGATAGATTGTCCAACCAGCAGAAGCAGGTCCACTCTCTACAAAGAAAGAAGCGATCATGATTACTGATGCAATGAAGAACAACCAGTAGGATAACATATTCATAAAAGGCGACGCCATATCGCGCGCACCGATTTGATATGGAATTAATAAGTTACTGAATGTACCCGATAGACCCGCTGTCAACACGAAGAATACCATGACAGTACCGTGGATCGTCACCAAGGAAAGAAAAAACTCCGGCTTAATACGGCCACCCTCAGCCCATTTGCCCAAGAATACTTCTAATATAGGGAATTCTTTATCCGGCCATGCTAATTGGATACGGAATAATACTGATAAAAGCATCGCAAAAACTGCCATGATGATACCAGTGATCAAGAATTGCTTGGCAATCATCTTGTGGTCACCAGAAAAGATATACTTTCTGATGAATGATTCCTCGTGATGATGTCCGTGCGAATCGTGATGTTCAGCGCTATGCGATATTACTGTACTTGACATATTCGATTTTATATTCAAAAATTCTTAATTAGTTCAAAGATGCTGTAACTTGTACGCTATCCTTTTTTACGTTAGCCGTCTTACCACTGAATTCCTTTTGTAGGTCTTCAGTAAAATATTTATTTTGTTTAGCTAACCACTCTTTATATTGTGCCTCAGTTACCACAACCACTTTCTTTTGCATGTTATAGTGACCAGATCCACAGATCTTGTTACATAACATCACAAAATCATAGTTGTAGTCTCCCAAACGATCACGCATTTCTTCTGTTGTTACAGTAGGTGTGAATTGGAAATAGTTGGTCATTCCTGGTACCGCATTGATCTGAACACGGAAATCTGGAATAAAGAAAGAGTGAATAATATCTTTTGAAACGATATGGAAACGAACTGGTTTGTTTACAGGTAACCAAATTTCAGAACCTTGAATATCATCCCATGAATTTTTATCATTAAAATCGATACCGTAAGGATTTGTTGGCGTCGTCATTTTGTAATTACGTTTACCAATAACGCCGTCTGTACCAGGGTAACGTACTTGCCATTGAAATTGCTCTCCTAATACTTCAACCTGCAAAGCAGATTTTTGAAGATCCTCAGGAATATTGGTAATCGATCTCCAAGTAAAGAAACCAAACAATACCAATACGGTCAAAACTACAGCAGGGACGATTGTCCAAAGTTTCTCAATCGCATTGTTGTGTGGATAATAATAGGCTTGACGTTTCGCACGCATACGGTACAAAAATGTAAAAGTCATCAACAAAATATGTGTAATAACCAATACAAATGTTGTAATTGCAGTGGTGATGATAAACATGGTATCAATACGTTCACCATGTTCAGTTACCGCAGATCTCCAATATGCGGCACCCCAATGTACGTATGACCAGTAAACACCGTAAAGAAATACAACCAAGAAGATAAACAACAATGCCGATTGGAATGTGTTATTCGCAAATGGGTTGTATTTACCGTTCATTTTACGTGTCAATTCGTAGATCGAAAGTACCTTGCCAATAACAGCAACGATTGTACAAATAACTAAGAACAATAACACATAGTATGTGAAGTTTTTATAAACCTGAGGGTCTATTTGCTTCACTTCTTCAACAGCAGGAGCAGCTGCGCCAGCTTCTGTAGTAGAGCTAGCAGATGCAACAGCAGCAGTACCTGCTGCCGCTGTTGTATCTTTTGCAACCGAATCCGTTGCTGCAGGGGCAGCTACCGCTGTAGTCGCCACTTTAGCAGAATCAGATGCTACTGTATCTTGTTGACTTGCAAGAATAGGATTTGCAAAAAGCAGCCCTAGTGCAAGCACAAAACCCGAGATGGATTTGAATCTATTATTTAATTTAAAGCTCATTTCTTTTATAACGTTTTTACGTAACCTTCCTTTAAAAGTGAAACTATATTTGGTGATGCAAACTCTCATCCAAGAAAGGATGATTTTTAGGCACCAAGGCTTGTTTACTCAATTTGTTCATTACTAAGAATACAAACAAACCTAAGAAACCAAGTGCAGTTCCGATTTCAATGATACCAAATCCTCTATGTTCAGCAACAGTACCAGGCATGATCATGATATAATAATCTAGCCAGTGACCTGCCAATAATAGAATCGCTACGAACAACATAACATTTTGTTTACGTTTAGCATCGCGATCCACTAATAGTAACAATGGTGCCACAAAGTTAATGATAATACTCAACCAAAACCAAGGTTTGTATTCAGGTTCCCAACGTTTGTAGAAATAAACTGTTTCTTCAGGAATGTTTGAATACCAAATCAACATGAATTGTGCAAACCAAACATAAGTCCAAAAGATTGAGAAACCGAACATCAATTTACCCAAATCGTGTAAATGATTTTCGTTTACCCAGTTCATATAACCAGCTTTCTTCAATACAACAACGATGATCGTGATACAACAGATACCACTTACCCACATTGCTGCAAAGTTGTACCAACCAAACATGGTAGAAAACCAGTGTGCCTCTAAGGACATGATGGTATCGAAAGACCAGATTGGTGTAGTAAAACCGAAGATAACCAAGAAGATTGCAGACAATTTGAATGATTTCTTGTAAGAAGCCAAACCGCCTTCTAAATCCTCTTTATAAGAAAGTTTCGCAAAAATAACTGCAAAAATGCTATATAGTCCCATAAATACAACTTGACGGATCAAGAAGAAAGGAACATTTAAATAAGCAGATTTACCTGCGATAATAGGGTCGTAATTTGCATTATTAGGGTCAGTAAGACCATCTGCATGCCAGTGGTGATATAAGTTATGTGTAGTCAAACCTAAGCCTACAATAACCAATAAAATCAATGATGCAATTGGTAAAACACCCGCCATAGCTTGAGGTATACGTACCAGACCTGCAGACCATGCAGACTGTGTTACATATTGCAAAGCAACAAAGAATGTTCCTGCTGCACAAACACATGTAAAGTAATAACCCATCAATAACAAGTTGGCGTATGTACGCTCTACAGTAACGTGATCGCCCGAAAGCAACCCGATAGCTACAGCAGCTACGCCTAGTACAACAGCGATAATACTGAACATTTTAGCTTTGCCAGCAAACTCGTATCGCTCGTTGAAATTATAATCGTGATGATGACTGTGAGTTCCCATTTATATATCTGATGTTAGATTATTTCTTTTGTAATTCGTGAACATACATAACAACTTTCCATCTCTCTTCAGGAGACAATTGAGATGCATGCGATCCCATGGAGTTATGTCCATAATAAATCGTATGGTAAATCTTACCATCTGTCAAGTCAGCCATGAAACCACCTCTTGAAGAGTTCGCTTTATCCGTTCTGTGATAAGACGGCGGCGGCGGAAAGTTCTCTAATTGACGAGTACCTCTAGAATCAGTTACACTACGATCTTTCGTAAGAGGTCCATCCCCTTTACCTTCTACCCCGTGACATACTGAACAGTATGTAGTGAATAAAGCTTTACCTTTTTCAAGGTTTTCAGCATTAACAAGCAAAGGATTTTTCACCTCAGCACCAGCACGTACATAATCCTCTAATGTATTGGCATACTCAAAACGAGTGAAACCAATTGGATCTGTACCTTTAGGAGGTGCTTGTGCTGTTTTTCCATCAGCAAAATTCGCATTGGGTTGATCCGGATTGAAAGCAAGCGGATCGTACATGTTACGGGAAAATTCCAAACCTGTACTACGAGTCGTTTTGTCACCACAAGAAGAAACAAGTGCTGTCAATGCTACAGCTGCGCATACAGTTCCAAGTAAATTCTTCTTATTCATAGCTAACATATTTTCTATCATTGTACTTAACTTCAACAGCACCTGCTTCTTTCAATAAGCTATCGATCAAAGCGTGGTCTGCATTTTCTTTGGCATCTACTGCAAGGATGAAACGGTCATCTGTTGCTCTTAGGTCCATCACGCGAGGCGTACGTCCCGGGAACAAGTGGTTACGGAAGAAAAATGTAGCAACCATTCCCAAAGCACACAATAAGATCGTAACCTCAAATGTTACTGGAACAAAGTTTGGCATTGCAAATGATGGTTTACCACCGATATTCATCGGCCAATCGTAGACCATGGTATAATACAACAAACTAAAACCTAATGTCGTTCCTAATGCTCCAAAGCAAAATGCTGCGATAGGCAAGCGAGAAGGTCTTACACCTAACTTCGCTTCGATGCCGTGGATAGGCATCGGAGTAAAGCAGTCATAAATACTTATATTGTTTGCTTGCAATTTGTCGATCCCATGCATCATGTCATCCGGATCCGCAAAACTACCTAATATATATTTTGTATTGCTCATTGCTGATTATTTTCTAACTGATAATTCTTTAATCTCTTCTTCTGTCACTGAATCATATTTTTCCAATGATTCTTGGAAGTACTCAACTTGCTCTGCAGGGAATGCACCTTCTTGAGCCAATTTAGTTTTGTGTTGTAATGACGATGATTTCAACAACAATTTAACTTCGGCAATCGCGATACCTGGCAAGAAACGTAAGAACAACAAGAATAAAGTAAAGAATAATCCAATTGAACCTACAAAGATACCTACGTCTGTCCAAGTTGGGTAGAACATTGCCCACGATGAAGGCAAGTAATCACGGTGCAATGAAGTCACGATAATTACGAAACGCTCAAACCACATACCGATATTTACCACAATAGATAGAATCCATGAGATCGGAATACTTGTACGGATTTTTTTGAACCAGAATAATTGCGGAGAAATTACGTTACAAGTCATCATTGACCAGTACGCCCAAGCGTATGGACCCAACATACGGTTCTCGAAAGCATACATTTCGTATTCTGAACGAGAGTACATTGCAATAAACAACTCTGTTAAGTAAGCCACGCCTACGATAGAACCAGTCGTCATGATAATGATATTCATTGACTCAATGTGGAACATCGTGATGTAGTTCTCAAAGTTCATTACTTTACGTAAGATCAACAATAAGGTCTGTACCATCGCGAAACCTGAGAAGATCGCACCTGCCACGAAATATGGAGGGAAGATCGTCGTGTGCCATCCAGGGATAACCGAAGTTGCAAAGTCCATGGATACGATTGTGTGTACAGAAAGTACCAGTGGAGTTGAAATACCTGCCAAGATCAATGACACGATTTCAAAACGTTGCCAAGTCTTCACAGAACCATTCCAACCGAATGATAATACAGAATAGATCTTTTGTTTTAATCCAGTAGCACGGTCACGAATGGTCGCGATATCCGGCAACAAACCACAGTACCAGAATACCAAGGATACTGTAAAGTATGTTGAGATCGCAAATGCATCCCATACCAATGGAGAGTTGAAGTTTACCCAAAGTGATCCAAATTGATTTGGAAGAGGGAAAATCCAATATGCCAACCAAGGACGACCCATGTGAGCTACAACGTATGTAGCCGCACAGATTACCGCAAAGATCGTCATCGCCTCTGCGGAACGGTTGATTGAGTTACGCCAGTTCTGGCGGAAAATTAATAATACAGCTGAAATCAACGTACCAGCGTG
The DNA here is from genome assembly GCF_019969845.1 of Sphingobacterium sp. GVS05A. Taxonomy (GTDB): domain Bacteria; phylum Bacteroidota; class Bacteroidia; order Sphingobacteriales; family Sphingobacteriaceae; genus Sphingobacterium. The sequence goes on along the minus strand of NZ_JAHXYR010000007.1, from coordinate 179,800 downwards.
ACCGATACCAACCCACCATACGAAGTCGGTGATATCCCAAGCCCAGCCTACTGTTTTATTCAGACCCCAAGCGCCGATACCTGTCCAAAAGGTATAACTAACGCTAACTACCCATAATAAAGCACCCAATACAGCAACGGTAAAACCAATCCACCATGCTTTATTTGGTTTATTTTCAACCGGTAGTAAGATATCATCCGTAATTTTTGCATACGTGATGTCTTTACCGGTCATTAATGGTTCTCTTAATATTGATTCGTTATGCGATGACATAGTATTTTTATTTCAAATATTGTACAAGATTACGCCTCAAAAGTGTTTCTAACTTTTGTCATATAACCGATACCCGGTTGAACATTGATTTCCTCAAGTACGTAATAAACACGCTCATTGCGTAATGCTTTGGAAACTTCTGATTCTGGATCATTCGCATCACCAAAAATAATTGCATTTGCAGAACATGCTTGTTGACAAGCCATTTGGATATCGCCATCTTTAACTTTGCGATTTTCAATCTTAGCTTTCAATTTACCTCCTTGGATACGTTGGATACACATCGAACATTTTTCCATTACCCCACGTGAACGAGTTACTACATCTGGATTCAATACCAATTGTGTGAACTCATTGTTCAAGTAGTTGTCAAAACGTGAATCATTCCAGTATGCAAACCAGTTGAAACGACGTACTTTGAACGGACAGTTGTTCGCACAGTAACGTGTACCGAAACAACGGTTGTAAGCCATATGGTTCAGACCTTCTGAAGAGTGTACTGTAGCCAATACCGGACAAACAGTTTCACAAGGTGCGTGACCACAGTGCTGACACAACATTGGTTGGTGAACAACAGTGATATCTTCGAAATCCAATTCAGCTGAAGCTTTCGCAATCTCTTTCTCTTTTGTAAGATCTTGATCTTTGCCTTCGATTGTATAGTAACGATCGATACGTAACCAGTGCATCTCACGACGACGACGAACCTCGTCACGACCTACAACAGGGATGTTATTCTCTACGTTACAAGCAACGATACAAGCACCACAACCTGTACATGCGTTCAAGTCGATCGCCATCACCCATTTGTGACCCGGTTGCTCATATTTGTTCCACAAATCGTACGTTTTGTGATTATCTGTAAAGCGTCCTGCCTCAGAGTTAGGATCTTTCAAATATTTCGCAAACGTAGTTTCACGAATCACGTTACGACCTTCGATTGTGTGGTGTGTTTGTGTTTGTGCCAATTGGTAAGTTCCAGAAGCTTTCGCTACAGTTGCTTTTGCAACACCTTGAACAGTACCGTTGATGATAGAAGCAAATGGGAATGCGTTTTTACCAACTTCATTACCCGCTTTACCAACTTTAGTACGACCGTAACCTACAGCAACTGAAACAGTTCCTTGAGCTTGACCTGGTTGTTGTACAACAGGCAATTCCAATTCAACACCATTTGCTTTTACAGTTACTTTACCATCTTCACCCAAGCCTAGTTTTTCAGCATCTTTTGGATTTAGGGCAGCATAGTTGTCCCAAGTTACTTTAGATACTGGATCAGGCAATTCCTGTAAGTAAGCATTGTTTGCGTAACGACCATCGCGAAGAGCAGAAGGTTCGTAAAGTTTCAATTCAAATTCACCAGTGATTGCTTTGCTAGAAGCTTCAATTGCAGTAGCGGCAGCGGCAGCATTTCCTGTAAATGCAGGAGCAGTTGCAGCTTTAGCACCTTTATATTCAAAACCAGTTTGCAATACAGCATCCCAGTTTTTCGTAGAACCAGCTAAGATTTGTGTAGACCACAAGTTCTTAACAAAGTTGTACATATCTGTTGTGTTTCCTGCCCAAGTCAACAAGCTTTGTTCAGCTTGACGCGTTTGGAAAACAGGATTAATTGTAGGTTGAACGATAGAGTACAAACCTTCTTTCGGGTTAGCATCACCCCAAGACTCCAAGAAAGTACTTGCAGGAGCGATCGCTGTCAATTCCGACGCAGTCTCATCAGCACGTTGTGCGAATGATAATGTGAAAGGAATCTGTTTCAAAGCTGCTTTTACATCATCCGCTTTGAAGTAGTCATATACAGGGTTGCTGTTCAAGAAGAACGCTACACCCACTTGACCACCTTTAGCAGCAGCTAAGAAAGCTTGGAAAGAAGAATCCGAACCTTGGTATTGTTTAGAATAGTTATCTAAATCAATGATTGTACCGTAAGCGCCCAATGCAACGTTGATTGCATTGACCAATACCTGAACATTCACATCATTTGAACCGGCAACAACCAAAGCAGCGCCTTTGCTGTTCACCAATTCTTTTGCTGCTAGCGCTACACCTTTTTGTGCTTTTTTGTTTGCAGTCGCACCAGCCAATGTTTGACCAGTGATTGCATTATATAAAGCGATCAAGGTAGCACCTTCTTCTGAAGGTTTGATAGCAATACGCGCATCAGCATTTGTACCAGTCATTGAAAGACCAGACTCAAATTGCACGTGACGTGACATTTTTCCATTTTTCAATGATTTGTAGTCACGGTTTTTAGCGTATTGTTGTGTATGCTCTTCACCTGCCAACCAAGTTCCTAAGAAATCAGCAGCAACTGAAACGATTACATTTGCTTTATCAAAATTGTATGAAGGAACTACTGCTTTACCAAAAGAAGCTTTATTTGCTTCGATAATACCGCTGTAAGAAACAGCATCGTATTGTACATGATTCGCTGTAGGGAATTTCGTTGCGAAAGCAGCGATAGCTGCCAAAGTTGAAGGACTGTTTACTGTATTAGAAACGATCGTAATTTGTTTGCCAGAAGATGCAGCAGCAGTCAATGCTTTAACAACTTCCCCATCCAATTTAGACCACTCAACATCTTGACCTTTCAATTGCGCTTGCTTCAATTTAGATTCATCATATAAATCCAATACCGAAGCAGCAGTCGTTGAATCCAAACCTTGGTTCAAACCAATTGCGTTAGGGTTAGGTTCAACATTGATAGGACGACCTTCACGAGTTTTAACTAAAATACTTTGACCATTGAATGTCGACGTATAATAGTTAGGGATACCTGGAGTTACCTCTTCAGGTTTAATCAAATAAGGAACTGCCTTATGCACAGGAGTACGGTTACAAGCCGCTAAAGAAACAGCACCCAAACCAAAACCTAATGCTTTCAAGAAGTCACGGCGAGGAGTTTTAGTACTCAAGCCAGCTTCGTTTAATACATCTTCTACAGGAATAGATTCGGCAAACTCACCCTTGCTTCCCTCAACGAAAGCAGGAGTTTGATTTAACTCTTCCAAACCTTTCCAATATTTTTTATTGCTATCCATTTAAGCTGTATATAAGATTGCGTATTTCAAATAATTATTAATAGTGACATTTACCACACTCAAGACCACCGATCATGGCTGCAGTCATTTTCTCACCTTTCTTAATTCTTTCGTGTGCCTTGATCAAATCTTCATAATATTTATTATCAGATTTGATATCTGTCTTTTTGTGACAATCAACACACCATTTCATCGTCAATGGAGAGTATTGATATACTTCTTCCATGTTTTGGATCGGACCGTGACAAGTCTGACACTCTACTCCTGCTACCACAACGTGTTGTGAGTGATTGAAGTAAGCGAAATCAGGCAAGTTGTGGATACGAACCCATTGAATTGGCTTAGGATTGTTACCGTAAGTACGCGTCTCAGGATTCCAATCCAATGCACGATAGATTTTAGCAATTTCCGGAGAGATCTCACCATCATAGTGCTCTGACGCAGTGACTGTATTGTGGCAGTTCATACATACGTTAGCCGATGGAATAGAAGCATTTTTAGATTTAAATGCACCACCGTGACAGTATTGACACTCAATTTTATTTACACCAGCGTGGATTTGGTGTGAGAACTTGATTGGTTGAACAGGTTTGTAACCTTCGTGAACACCTACGTTCCACATCGTCTTCCAACCACCTACTGCCAATAAAGCAACAAGCATCAACACGGTAAATCCAACCAATTTTTTGTTTTTAACGAATGCTTTCGCAAACTTCACAAAACGTTGATTGTCTTCAGGTTCCTGTTGCGCTGCAATAGCTTCCTGATTCTTAGCAATTACATTTTCTAAGGTACGGATTACACGGTTCAACACCACGATCACAACAACCGCCAAAACAACAACAGCGATCAAGCCCAAGATCATGAACATTGATGCATTATCATCTTTTGCAGCAGCGCCAGCAGTAGCAGCATCTTTCGGTTTCTCTACTGAGGCATCTTTGATAAACGCAATTACAGATTTAATCTGATCATCAGATAGATCCGTAAAAGAGGTCATCACAGACTTGTTGTACTCTTCGAAGATTTTAACCGCTTCAGCATCACCTGTAGCAATTAAAGCTTGAGAGTTACGAATCCATTTAATCAACCATTCTTCAGATTTAGTATCTGGAACTCCTTTCAAAGCAGGACCAACTACTTTTCTGTCAATGGCGTGACAGGATGTACACTTAGATTTGAAGATTTTTTCACCTTCCTTGACATCTTGCGCATGCAACGTCGTAACGGCAAATAATAGCATCAAACTCGTTGACACCACCCTCGCAAGGCTTCCCAAAACGGATGAGATAGTTCTCATATTTAGCACTTTATACTATTTATTTGTGAATGTAAAAAATTAACTCCCATGGTTAAAGGAGCCACTACCCCCCTAACAATGCCACAAAAGTATGATTTATTAACAAATCGCTGACAATTTTGTGACCTTTAATATCAATTTATAATCATTCTAAACAATTGCGTTTAAACCACATTAAATCCCTATTATTCGAACGAAGTACATCAATTGTCCTAACTTTTCATCACAGTACGCCTATCAAATATAAGACATTACTATGACAATTTAAAATACCTGAATATCAAGATCATTCCGGGCTAAAAAAACTTTTTCCCATATTAATTCCGTAACTTTATAAGTATGAAAACGCTATTATATAGCTACTGTATCTGCTTGTTCCTAATTGGCTATTCCTGTCAGGGTCAGCAGAACATTAAACAGACTAAAAAAAATGGAAACGAATAAAAAACACAACCCGTTAAGCAAAGAAGAGGAATATGTGATTGTGCATAAAGGGACGGAGCGTCCTTTTACGGGTGCACTTTTGGACAACAAAGTGAAAGGAACTTACATTTGTCGACGTTGCGATAGTCCACTCTACCGTTCGGAATCAAAATTTGAATCTGGTTGTGGCTGGCCGAGCTTTGATGATGAGATCCCTGAAGCAATCACGCGGATCACGGATGCAGATGGACGCCGTACAGAAATCCTGTGTACTAAATGTGGTGCGCATTTGGGGCATGTTTTTCTTGGCGAAGGTTTCACGGCAAAAAACACGCGCCATTGCGTCAATTCTATTTCAATGAAATTCGTAGCGGATACTACAAAGTAACTTTTGCTTTCGTCGACTCGCGAATTTTCAATTCACAAGGCAACACCATCTTACGTGTTGCTTTTATTTTGCCCTGCAGACGGAGCAAAAGTATATTGATCAGATTTTCTGCGATTTCCTTGATCGGCTGCGAAACTACAGTGATAGACGGCTCCAGTAATTTAAATACAGTATGATCATCGAAGGCAATCATTGCCGGCATGACAAAATTATATTTCTTCGAAGCTTTTAATCCAGAAATCGCCAGATAATTGGTTGAAAATAAAACAGCATCCAAACGATTTTCACAAATAAAATCTTTTAGTGACTCCATTGCTTCGTCATCCGATGCATCCATCTGCACCTTCTGAATAAAACTTTGTTGCTTATTATTATCCATTGCTTTCAGATATCCTTCCGAACGCTCCTTCATCTGGGTCTGATCCGAGTATAAAGACACAAAGCCGATACGCTTATACGCCTGTTGGCATAAATGGCTGGTCGCATCGAAAGCGCCCTGAAAATTGTCCGCTCCGACATAGTCTGTCTCCAAGCCCGGAAAGTAACGGTCGAAAAGTACAACAGGAATATTACTTTGCTGCAACTGCTTGACAGTATCCTCCAAACCATCTGAAGGCGTAATGATAAAACCGTCAACCTGACGATCGTAAAACATTTGGATCAGTTCCTTCGCCTTCTCGACATCATTGTTGGTACTACAGTAAATAATGCGATATCCCTGCTCGTAGACTTTACTTTCGATCAGACGCGCGATATTGCCAAAAAATGGATTCGAGATGTCTTCGATAATCAAACCCAAAATCTTGGTTTTTCCGGTACGCAAACTTTTCGCCAATTCATTTGGCTTATAACCTACTTTCTTGACATAATCCAATACGCGCTTGGTCAACGCCTCGCTGATACGCTTCTCTTTTGCCTTGTCATTCAAAATAAAGGATACTGTAGTTACAGATATTCCCAACGCCTTTGCGATATCACTGATCAGAATACGTTTCTTCATGTAGAGTAGGTTTGTTAAGTTTTTATTTCGAAGATTACTAAAGTAAAAAATTTAACGACAATTTACTAAAATAATAATAAAATTGCGCTAAAAGGTTTTATTTACTAATTTTAAGCAGTTTCAAATACCCGAACACAAAACCTATGACAGGAAATAAACTCATCACAACAGTGTTGGGCACGCTAATTTTACCATTTTGCGTTCAAGCTCAGCAAAATTTAACACAATATGTCAATCCATTTATTGGATCAGCAGATCACGGACACGTGTTTGTCGGAGCCAATGTACCTTTAGGTGCAGTACAACTTGGGCCAACGCAGATCCCACAGATCTGGGACAAATTCAACGGCTGGGATTGGTGCAGCGGCTACAATTACAAAAGCCAAGAAATATTGGGTTTTACCCACACCCACCTGAGCGGAACAGGCATTGGAGACCTCAATGATCTTATGATCGTTCCTGCGAATGGCAAGCTACAATTGACACCTGCAGAATTCAACAAAATGAATACAGGCTATGGCTCGTCATTCAAAAAAGAAAATGAAGTCGCTAAACCAGGCTTCTACAGCGCCTATCTGGATGATTACAAGGTTCAGGCCAATCTCACAGCAACGGAAAGAGTTGGTTACCACCAATACCGATATGAAAAAACAGACAATGCCCATATCTTGGTTGACCTGGGTTATCACATCAATTGGGACAAACCAACCGATACCTATATCAAACAGATCAATGATTCTACATTCGTTGGTTATCGTTTTTCCACAGGTTGGGCCAGTGACCAAAAACTATACTTTGCCATAAAAACTTCACAGCCTATCCAAAAGGTTAGATTCTTTGATGGCAAAGACGAAAAATTCGGTCAGACCACCTTCAAAGGACAAGCCATCAAAGCAGCGCTTTTCTTCGATGCGGCTAAAAACAAGAACATTGAACTGAAAGTCGGAATTTCGCCGGTCAGCTCCACCAATGCTTTAAATAATATCAATGTGGAGATTCCGGGCTGGAATTTTGAGAAAGTAAAACAAGAAGCCGATCAACGTTGGAATAAAACTTTGAACAAAATCCAGTTTGAAGCAGATAAGGATACAAAAACAATCTTCTATACTGCTTTATACCACACCTACTTCGCCCCTACAATTTTCAACGATGCAAACGGTGATTATTTGGGTACGGATAAGCAGGTTTACGCAAAGCAAGATTTTGTAAATCATACCGTATTCTCCCTATGGGATACCTATCGTGGACTTCATCCGTTGATGACTATCCTTGAGGACCGTAAAATCAATCAGGATTTTATCAAAACGATGCTTGCCATCTATCAACAACAAGGGAAATTACCGATGTGGCATCTGCAGGGTAACGAAACCAACACCATGGTTGGTTTGCCTGCCATTCCGGTCATCGCAGATGCCTTCTTAAAAGGAATCATCGACGAGAAGGATTATCCTTTAGTATGGGAGGCTGTCAAAACAACCGCTATGGGCAATGACCATGGGTTGAAATTTGCGCGCGACCTGACTTATATTCCTATTGACAGTATGCCGAATGAATCCGTTGCCTGGGCACTGGAATATGCTATCGCCGACTTTGGCGCTTATAAAATTGCAGAAAAATTAGGAAAGACAGAAGATGCTGCTTATTTCAAAAAACGCTATAAATTATATGAGCAATATTTTGATAAAGAAGTAGGTCACTTTGTCGGCAGAAAAGCTAATGGAGACTTCCGCAGACCTTTTGATCCATTAATGGCCAAACACCGTGAAAATGATTACTGTGAAGGGAATGCATGGCAATATACTTGGTTGGTACCACAAGATGTGACAGGTTTGATCAATCTTTTTGGCGGCGAACAGCAATTTTTAAAGAAACTGGATTACTTCACAACCATGTCTTCGGATCTAGGAGGAGAAGCTTCTCCGGATATCTCAGGCCTAATCGGCCAATATGCACAAGGCAATGAGCCTAACCACCATATCCCATACTTATACGCCTATGCAGGACAGCCATGGAAAGGTGCAGCATTAGCGCGTAAGGCGATGACCGATTTCTATACAAATACACCAGCAGGACTTTGTGGTAACGATGACGTCGGTCAGATGAGTGCATGGTATGTATTCTCAGCGATGGGATTCTATCCATTGAATGCCATGAGCGGTGTGTATGTATTTGGTTCGCCGATGATGGAACATGCCAACATCAATTTGCCAAATGGAAAAACTTTAGCGATCACGGTTAAAAACCAAGGTAAAGCAAACCAATACATCAAATCGATCAAATTGGACGGAAAACCTTACACCAAGACTTTCATCACACATGCACAATTGCTACAGGGTGGTCAGATGGAAATTGAGATGAGCGCTACGCCAAATAAAAACTTCGGAAAAAATAAAGCAGACAGACCTACAAGCGTTGACAATAATTAACTGAAAAATTGTCAGCAAAACATTCATGGATTAATATTTGTTAATACCTTATTATATAAATTTAAGGAGAACAAAAAATGGCAGATTACAAAAACATCAATATACAAGACATCCCTGATGGTGGCGAGAATCCAAAAGACTTCTATGAAAGCTTTAAAGAAAGATTAGAAGATTTGGAGACCTTTCCAAAAGACTATACCTATAAGTTCATCTTACCAAAGGATCAGGATCATTTCAACCAGATCCAACAAGTATTTGATGATACTGATGCACGATTTGACTTCAAGGATTCCAAAACAGGAAAATATACCTCGATCACGGTCAACCTGAATGTAAAAGATGCAGATCAGGTCATTTACTTCTACAAAGAAGTTGCCAAGATAAAAGGTGTTATTATGTTATAAAAACTAAAAGAGGCTGTCGAAATGACAGCCTCTTTTGTTTATGGTTCAAGAAGTTCCTGCTTGACCAAGGCCACTCGAACAATCAATTTTCCTGCCCTATCAGGTCAAACATTTCTTTCGGATCATACGATAGCGCGTAGCCGAAAGTTTAATCAAATAAAGTCCACAAAAAAGCCCGCTATTAGCGGGCTTTTCTATATGAGTTCAAGACCAAGTTTATTCCTGACCGGCACCAGCTACTGGAGCTTCGCCATTCGGGTTATCTTGTTTTGGCTTATCTTCTCTTGGAGGACGAGGCAATAAAGCTTTACGTGAAAGTTTCATTTTACCTTGCTTGTCGATATCCAATAATTTAACCGTTACTTTATCACCTTCTTTGAAGATTCCATCCATTGTTTCAAGACGTTTCCAGTCAATTTCAGAGATGTGTAATAAACCATCTTTACCTGGCATAATCTCTACGAATGCACCAAATGGCATAATTGATTTTACTTTACCTTCGTAAGTTTCACCGATCTCAGGTTTAGAAGCAATCGCTTTGATACGACCTACTGCATCATCAATTGCAGCTTTATTGTCCGCAAATACCTGAACGACACCTTTGTTATCAACCTCTTCGATAGAGATTGTTGCACCAGTCTCACGTTGCATTTCCTGAATGATCTTACCACCTGGACCGATCACAGCACCGATAAATTCTTTATCGATCAACAATTGTACGATACGAGGTGCATGTGGTTTGTAGTCTTCACGTGGAGCAGAAATGGTTTTCTTCATTTCACCTAAGATGTGTAAACGAGCTTCTTTCGCTTGATCCAAAGCCTGTGTCAACACTTCCCATTTCAAACCATTGATTTTTAAGTCCATCTGACAAGCAACAATACCTTTTTCAGTACCAGTTACCTTAAAGTCCATATCACCTAAGTGATCTTCATCTCCTAAGATATCCGATAAAATTGCATATTTACCAGTTTTCTCATCAGAGATCAATCCCATTGCAATACCAGATACAGGAGCTTTCAACTTCACACCAGCATCCAAAAGAGCCAATGTACCGGCACATACTGTCGCCATGGAAGACGAACCATTGGATTCCAAAATATCAGAAACCACACGGATTGTATATGGGTTTTCGTTATCTGCAGGTAATACTTGTTTCAATGAACGCATTGCCAAGTTACCATGACCAACTTCACGACGGCCAGGACCTCTGTTCGGTCTTACTTCACCCGTAGAAAACGCAGGGAAGTTGTAGTGAAGGATAAATTTGTTATAACCGTTGATAAAAGCACCATCAATCATTTGCTCATCGTCTTTAGCACCTAAAGTAACCGAAGTCAATGATTGTGTTTCACCACGTGTGAATACGGCAGAACCGTGTGCTGCTGGTAAGTAATCCACTTCAGACCAGATTGGACGTACCGTACGTACGTTACGACCATCTAAACGCATGCCTTCATCCAAAACTAGATTACGGACAGCATCATACTGAACATCGTGGAAATATTTTTTGAATAAGAATGCAGTATCATCGTCTAATTCTTCAGGCATTGTTGCTCTGTATTCCTCAGCAATTTTTGCAAAGTTTTCAGAACGGTCATGTTTTGCAGAAGCTGATTTTGCAATTGCGTATACTTTATCATAAGTAGCAGCAAAAATAGAATCTCTCAATTCAAGGTTTTCAGGCTCGTGATTATACGCACGTTTCACAGTTTTACCGACCAAATTAGCCAATTCTACCTGTGCAGCAACTTGCTTTTTGATAGCCTCGTGAGCAAAAGCAATAGCTTCAACCATTTCAGCTTCTGAAATTTCTTTCGCTTCACCTTCCACCATACCGATATCCTGAGCAGAACCAGCAACGATAAATTCTAAAGTTGCATTTTCAAGTTCAGATAATTTTGGATTGATGACTAATTGACCGTCAATTTTCGCTACACGAACTTCTGAGATAGGACCGTTGAAAGGAATATCAGAAACTGCAATTGCAGCAGATGCTGCCAAACCTGCTAAAGCGTCAGGCATAATATCTTTATCAGCAGAGATTAAGCTGATGGCAACTTGTGTATCTGCGTGATAGTTTTCAGGGAATAATGGACGTAATGCGCGATCTACCAAACGAGAAATCAATACCTCATAGTCTGATAATCTAGCCTCACGGCGTAAGAAACCACCTGGGATACGACCAGTAGCCGCATATTTCTCTTGATAATCTACTGAAAGTGGTAAAAAATCAACTCCAGATTTAGCTTCTTTGGCAGAAACGACAGTTGCAAGCAACATTGTATCACCTTGTTTTAGTACTACAGCACCATCAGCTTGTTTCGCTAATTTCCCTGTAGACAATTCGATTTGGGTGCCATTACCCATATCGATGGTTGTTTTAATTTCGTTGTAATTCATTTAATCTTGTTTTTGACACGCTTTTCATCTTGTTGGCAGCGTGCCGATATTTTAAATACGTTAGATTTCAGCACAAAGGTAAATTAAAATATTAAGATTAATGCAATTAACAGCAGGCTAAATATGCAAAGCCAATACTCAGCCCACAGGGAGCTGAAGCATCCGATGTCATTCTTTGGAAATCTGCTTCTAAAAAAGCACCCGAAGGTGCTTTTTTAGGTTGTACCTTTTGGAACATTTTCCGAAAAACAACGGCCCATCCAGAAAAAATCGGACATTGGGTACTTTTAATATATTTAGATCTAACTTATCAAGCCAGAAATTGTGATTTTAAATTTGGGCATTTTTGTTACACAATCACACTCCTTTCCTTTTTTCCTCCTTTAATTTTTAAGGACAGCACATTATGATCAAATAGGGATCAAATTTTATCTTTTAACGCTACTTCTTCAGTGTTTGTTCAGTGCTTGCTCAGTGATGACTCAGTATAGACTGAATAACGAATGACTGATTACTGTCTAAAAATTGATTAAAAATTGTTATTAGGTATAATTTGGTATTAGGATGTTTCGGTTTTAATGTTTATCTTGATTATCTATTTTCTAATCAGTTAGTTATGGCAATTATCAAAAATGGCGTTAATGGAACTGTTTCTGGGAAAGCAGGTTCTGTTGTGTTTGTGTTGACGAAAACAGGAAATTATGTACGCTCTCTCCCACGCGTTAAAAAACGGGAGCCCACTACTGAACAGCTGCTCAGTAGAACACGCTTCAAAATTGTGAGGTCGCATATTAGTATGTTAAATCCGATCATCAAGATAGGCTATAAGGCGTACAGTTATCCAAAGCGGGCATATGATGGTGCGATGTCTTATAATCTGAACGAAGCACTTATGCAGGAAGGAGACGGTTTTGTAGTTGACTGGAAGAAATTTATGGTTGCCAAAGGAAGCCCCAACCCCATCACTTCTTACACGATGGATTTCGATCAAGAAAACGGAGTGCTTCAGGTTACTTGGGAATATGATGCCTATCTGGAGAAGAAGTTTGACACAAGGTCTTACGATTCCTTCCTAGTCCTATATAGCGCAGCGGATAATGGAGTTGAATATGCACTTTTGACGAACGAATCGAAAAACAGCTTAATATCTGGCAAACAGGATATTAATATTCCAGAACATACAAAGGAAGCGACTTATGAAGTGTATATATTTTTTGTAGAGAGCTATGGTGGAGGTAATACAGACAGTCTGCACTTGGGCAAGATAGACGTGTGACGATAGTTATTAATGACACAATTATATAGGTATAATACCTAAAACGAGATATTTTATAAAAAAAGCCATCCAAAATTTGGATGGCTTTCCTAAAAACCTTTGTACAAAAGCTTATTTGATGATATCACGTAGACCTAGACCTTTGATGATCGCACGGTAACGGTTAATATCAGTTTTGTAAAGATAAGCCAATAATGAACGACGTTTACCTACCAACATTTGTAGGGCACGTTGTGTACCGAAATCTTTTCTGTTCTTTTTCAAATGCTCTGTTAAGTGAGCAATTCTCTTAGTGAATAAAGCAACTTGACCTTCTGTAGATCCAGTGTTAGTAGCTGATCCAGCAAATTCTGCGAAGATTCCAGCTTTGTACTCTTTACTTAAATACATTTCTTGAATAATATTAAAGCGTTAAAAAATTTATTAATTGCGTGCAAAGGTAGTATTTTTTTTTGGATCAGCAAATACACCATCCTAACCTCTTCGCTCTCACTATACTTTTACATATATCTTTTTCTTATCCAGCCAGTAGCAGATTACCCACATTAGCGTTAAAAAACACAGTGAATAGACAAAAGAACCGACTTCCGGGATTCCGGGAACTTGGGCACAGACATATTTATAAAACCAGCCAAAAGCGTCAATATATTTTTGAGTCCCATCTTCAGCTAGTCCATCCGGGATGCGGAATAGCCCCAGAAAACGAGGTAAAATTCCGCTCAGTACAAATATAAATAAAGGGTTTTTGCCAAACACATCAAAAAATTGGGTCAATTTATTTTTGACACCTTGTACCTCTATAAACCAGATCATACCGCCAATGGTCATTGTAGCAAGTCCTGTCGTATAGAGCACATAAGAACTTGTCCAGATTTTTTTATTGATCGGAAAACCGAGTGCCCAGATCCATGCTAAAACAACAAGGATAAAACCAGTCACAAACATCCCCGACAACAATTTAAAATGTGGTTCATTTGAAGCAGGCACCTTAGACCAGAGCCAGTCCACCTGCCCTTGTTTTTTAATAAACACCCCTACCAGATAGCCAAACACAACCTGAACTACTGCCGGCAAAGTACTCATCAAGCCCTCTGGATCGAATGGCACACCTTCACCTTTATAAATATGCGGCACCCCTAAAATAGCGATATCGTACTTTGTCCCAAACCATCCTTCTAAGCTATATGGATCAGCACCCCCTGCTAATGCACAAACAGCCCAGTACAGCAATAGTATACCTGCAGAAATCCAGATAATTGCCTTTTCTTTAAAATAATAAGCTAATATAGATGCAAAACAATAAGCAATGGCGATACGTTGCAATACCCCAAGGATACGAATACCTCGACTTGGATCATTGGGATCTACCCATTGTTTAAAAACCAGTTCCGCTCCCTCCCATTTAATAAAAGGCCACCAGTTAATAAAAAGACCAATTGCAAAAATTAAGACCGTACGTTTAAGCACTTTCTTCCAGAAAACTGCCGGACCTGCTTCTTGCAAGCGGGGAATCACAAAGGACATCGCATTCCCTACAGCGAATAGAAAAAACGGAAAAACGAGGTCTGTTGGGGAGCATCCATGCCAGGCTGCATGTTTAAGCGGTGCAAACATGTGCGCCCATGTCCCAGGATTGTTTACCATAATCATCAGTGCCACAGTAGCCCCACGAAACACATCCAAGGAATAATAACGTTGTTTCATCATAAATTAAGTGATTAGCTAGTAAATATAGGTATTACCCAATTCATATTTATGCATAAAAAAAAATAATAATGGCACAAACAGGAGTTCTTTTTATTTTTTTTTAAAAAGTATTTGGAACTTAATAATAAATACCTAATTTTATGTAACAAAATTTATACTAACCATATTTTGTTTTTTAAACATAACGATCTGGAACAATAAGCCAGATCATACGGATTATTAACTAGAGTACCTGGATTAACATTTAACCAAAAACTATAGCTGATCCCAAGGATTGACATAGTACTAAACAATTTAATTAACCTTAAATAGTAGAAAATGAGTGTCTTTTACAAAAAAAGTGCAGGCTTAGCCCTATGCACACTGTTTAGCGCAACAGCACTTTATGCGCAACAAACGGTTTCTGGCAATGTGTCAGACAAAACAGGCCCCCTTCCTGGTGCTACTGTAGCCGTTAAAGGCTCAATTGCCAAAACACTTACCAATGAGCACGGATCATTTAAAATCAACGCTGAAAAAGGACAAACGATCCGAATTTCTATGATTGGTTACAAACCTCAGGAAATCGTTGTCGGTTCGGCGAGCGCAATTAAAATCTTATTGGAAAGTGACGAATCTTCATTAGATGAAGTTGTTGTAACAGCTTTAGGCATCAAAAGAGATAAAAAATCGTTAGGTTATGCAACAGCAACCGTTACCTCTGACGACTTGCTAAAAGCAGGGGCAACCCAGAACCCTTTTCTAGCAATGTACGGAAAAGCCGCAGGTGTGGGCATCAATATAGGTTCAGGTGGTCCAACAGGTGGCGTCAATATTCGTATTCGCGGAGCCGCAGGATTGGAATCTGGAACTAATACACGGCCACTATTTGTTGTAGACGGTGTACCGCTTTATGACGAAAGTACTTCAATGGAATCAAGGGGATATGATCCTTTGAATTCTTTTGATATGGGATCGGGAATAAATGACTTAAATTCTGAAGATATTGAGTCAATCGAGATTCTAAAAGGGGCGAAAGCCACCGTGCTTTATGGTAGCCAAGCTTTAAATGGTGTTGTTTTAGTAACAACAAAAAGTGGACGGAAAACACGTGGGCTAGGAATTCAAGTGAACCAGCAGATAAGTATTGACAAACCATTTACTTATATTGACTTCCAAAATGACTATGGATCTGGAGCATCTACCAATGACATCCAGTATGCAGATATTAATGGTAAAAAAATTAGAAAGTTACCACTGAGTAGATTTAGTTTCGGGCCTAAATTTGACAACTCAGACATTATGCTTTATGATAGCACCATGAGTACGTATCATGCCTATCCGGACAACTTTATTAATTTTTTTAAAACAGGAGTTAATAACAGGACTAATATAGCCGTTTCAGGGGGAGGCGAGATTGGTAGCGCTCGTGCGTCCTATACCACCAATACCTACAACGATATATTACCTGGGTTTAAACAAAAGCAAAATACATTTAGTTTCAATGGAAATTTTATGCCATCGAAATTTGCCAGTTTCGAATTTGTGAACAATTTGTATAGCGTCAACACAAAAAATAGAAGGCCCAATATTCAACAATGGGTGGCTACAGGCTTAAATCGCGACTATGATTACAATTGGATTAAAGGATTTTATCATGACGCACAAGGATACAGAAAAGATCTTGAACCCTATGGTTTAGCAGGCGGTTCACCGGGCTTTTGGCCTAATGCCACCTCTAATATCCTTTGGGAACAGAATGATAATCTAGATAAAGACACCAAATTCCACTTAGTCAGCTCAATCAAAACGACATTACAATTTAGTCCACATGTTTCATTTATTGGACAAGCGTCTATTGATTACACCAATACAGATGTTGTTACTGAAAATAAAATAACCAGAATGGTTCCAGATAGAATTGGAGGCGGATATAAATGGACCAAACGCAATACAACCGTACAAAACTATCAAGGACTCATGAAATACGAAAATAGTTTCAACAAAGATTGGAACGTTTTTGGATTTATAGGTGGTGCATATCAAAAGATTACCGACAACAATATGTTTACTTCTACAGGGAATATGGGCTTATTGTATCCAGACTGGTATTCATTAAACAATGCCAATATTGCAAATTGGCCTACCGCAGGAGCTCGAGGTCAGGTTATGGGAAATGGAAGAGGGTCTGATGTTTTATATAGCATGCTTGGATCGGCTACAATATCTTATAAAGAAAGTCACTATCTGGAATTGCAAGCCCGAAACGACTGGAATTCTACCTTACAATCACCTAATAACTCCTATTTTTATCCTGGACTTTCCTATACATGGAACTTTTCAAACGACTTTAAAATACCCAAGCTACAGTATGGTAAACTTCGCGTAGCCTGGGCAAATGTCGGTGGAGGTCCCTCGACCGCTACCGGAGATCGATATTTTGCAAATAACATTTTTAGTGTAGGACAGTTACCATACTCTTATGGCCCAGTTACTGTCACTCCTCCATCCAGTCTCTTCCTAGAAATGATAAAACCGTTTAGAAAAAGAGAAATAGAGATCGGATTTAATACAAGGTGGTTCCAAAACAGTAGATTAGAAATTGATTATTCGTTTTATAACAACAATACCTACGATCAGATTATTTCTCAGCCCTTATCTTCCTCAACAGGCTATTCCTCTGCCAAAATTAATACCGGAAATTTAAGGAATTGGGGACACGAGATATTCATCAAGGCGGCACCAATTGCGAACGAAAAATTTAGATGGGATCTAACATTTACCGCTGCTAATCAATTTTCAAAAGTCATCGCATTATACCCAGGAATCACTCAAAAATACATCACTGGAAATAGTGGCTTCCAAGTATTTGCTGAAGAAGGAAAAAGAATTGGCGAAATTAAAGCCTATGACTATAAAAGAGATGAAAGCGGAAACAAGATTATTGGCCCAAATGGATTATATCAATTATCTGACGATGTCTCCTACATTGGAAAAAATGTCAATCCTGATATTTTCGGCGGTTTTATGAATGATTTCTTCTTCAAAGGGTTCAATTTCCACCTCGGATTGGATTACAAATTCGGCGGATCTGTCTTTTCTTATACCAATAACTATTTAATGGGTACAGGGGTGATCAAGCAAAGCTTACCAGGGCGTGACGAAGAAAATGGAGGTGTTGCTTATTACATCGATAAAAACAACAAATTTATCCAAACGCAACATAATGCAGCTGCTCCATCGGATTCCAAAGATGGGATAATTTATCACGATGGTATAATTTTGGACGGGGTAATGGAATCAAATGGGGCATACGTCAAAAACAACCAAATTGTAAGCGCGCCAACCTATTATGGAACTTATATTAATGACTTGGGCACATCTTGGCCGCCAGATCGTTTGTTCAAAAACGACTATATCAAATTTCGAGAGATCTCGGTTTCATATACCATTCCGCAGCAATGGGCTAATAATTTAAAACTCCAAAAGTTGACCTTGACGGCTGCTGCTAGAAACCTTGGATATCTTTACAAAAGTATACCAAATATTGATGCTGAAGCCGCTCTTGGTGCACAATCCTACATTGAAAATTCGTTTTATCCATCCGTCAGAACATTCACTTTCGGTGTTAACGTTAGTTTTTAACCAATTAGACATTCAATCATGAAAAAAATATCAATAGTAATAGCATCGGTTTTTATCCTATTTACAGGATGTAAAAAGACATTAGATAAGGAATTTACCAATCCTGAAATATATGACAAAACAGGAAATCTTTTTAGCGGATTATTTACTTCTACACTGTACCAATGGAAATTTTATGTTCAAGACTACGGCGAATGGTGGTGGGATATAGCAGGAACAGGCGCCATGGGTGTCGCGGGCTATACACAAGTCTCACAACGCTATATAACGGATCGCTATGCTTGGTTTAGTCTTTATGATGACTTATCAGGTGTTAACGGGTTCGGAAGTGAAAACCAATTATGGCAGAACAGAATGAAGGCGTTTTATGAACGCGCGAATGCTTGGGCTGTGATCAAAGACAACCTAGCTAATGTATCCGGGCAGGAGCTTGACGATAATATCATATACTATCATTTAGTGACGGTTGTTAAAGATTATGCAGCTCTACTCACTGTAGATTTTTATAACTCCATCCCCTATTCGGAAGCCTTTCGCGGCAAGGATCGTTTATTTTTTCCAAAATATGATGATCCAAAAGAAATCTATCTAAGTGTATTGGGAGATTTAAAAAAGATCTCAGATGAACTTCCTGCTGCATACGACAAAATGAGCCCTGCTGCTATTTCAACATTTAAAAATCAAGATATTGCATTTCGAGGCGACATCAATAAATGGCTTCAGTACATCAATGCTTTGCGCCTAAAATATGCATTAAGGATATCCGGAGTAGACGAAAATACGGCGAAGACGCACATTAATGAAACGTTGGCAAAGAACAATCTACCTACAACAGATATGGTTTGGCAAATGCCTTATGACCTAGATCCAAGAAACGGTGGAGAATGGGTTAGAGGATTATTTGAAGGTTGGGCAGGCACATTCATCCCTAATATTATAATAAAAAGGATGAACTATGGCACTTCTGCGTATGAAAAAGGTGTAGATGACCCTAGACTACCTGTAATTGCATTTCCAACTAAGCATAGTAATTTTGCCGAATCCATCGGAGACTATCGTGGAGTCAGTATGAATGCAGATGCCCAAAAACCAATTTATGATGGCGGAGAGAAATATTACACAGGTGGGCCCAATGGGAATATAAGTGATCATTTCAAACAAAATTCAAAATCTCTTTATAATTTTGCCAACATTACCATGAACAAGAAGTTCCCAGTCTATATGATGTCACAAGCAGAAGTAGACTTGATCTTGGCCGAAATTACTTTAAAAAACTTAGGAAATACCGGTCGTACAGCTGATGCACATATCAAAAATGCAATTTCTAACTCTACTAATTTTTGGTATAATAGAAGTGATGAAAGTGACTTCCAAAAAAGTCAACTGATATTACACCCAGCCAAACCAGCCGCGAGTGATGTCACAAAATATTCTGACTTCATCGCAGCTAAATATAATGCTAAAACCAATGCCGATGATAAACTGGAAATTATTATGCAACAAAAATATATCCATTTAAACATCATGTGCCCATACGAATTATGGACAGAAGTCAGAAGAACAAGACATCCAAAACTGGAACCAATGACTTTTAATGGAAAAGTAATGAAACCGTTCCCTGAGAGATTAAGATACCCTACAGCAGAACAACAAAACAACCCAGACAACTATGCAAAAGTGAAATCAGATGATAATTTTACAACATCGATCTTTTGGGTACCTCAAAATCTAAGAAATGTAAATCCTTATTGGAGCGATTCCAATTTCGAATAACGCATAGCTCCATATTTACCAGCACTGAAAGCCTAGAGTCAAGTCTAGGCTTTCCACTTTTTAAAAGTATTTAAAAAGTTCTTAAAGCTTATCTAAAATACTTATCTTTATCTAACAATTATAACCATTTCCTATATTAGGTCAATTAAACGATGAAAGCGGACATTTTACGATTATTATATTATAATAAGACACAATCCATTGCGGATCTTTCTAAATCTCTTTCAAAAAGTACACCTATAGTCACAAAGACGATTAATGAACTTGTGAAACAAGAACTTATCCTTGATAATGGTCTGGGGGAATCAACAGGTGGTCGACGTGCGTCCCAATATGGGCTCAACAATAACCTGCCTTATTTTATTATCAGTATAGCGATAGATCAATATTACAGTTCCTTTACGATTTCCAATTTAGCACACACTATCGTTGCACAGCAGAAGGATGTCGCGATCAACCTAAAAGAGCAGGATGCCGGAGAACGGATTCTCCATTCCTTGGAAACTATTCTTCATGAAAGCCGGATCGACAAAAAAAATATCATTGGAGTGGGAATCAGTATGCCCGGATTTGTCAATCCGGAAGAGAAAATAAACGATTCCTATCCCCAAAACTCCTCGCTTCACCATCTATATAAGCAAATTGAAGACAAGTTGCAGGTAGCCACGGTCATTGACAATGATTCACGATGTGTTGCCTGGGCAGAAAAAGAATTTGGTCATGGGGTTGACATTGCACATACATTGGTGATTAACTTAAATTGGGGGGTTGGTCTTGGAATTATCATAAACGGAGAGATCTTTAAAGGTGCAACAGGATTTGCCGGGGAGTTTAGTCATATCCCATTGTCCGATAAAAACACCCTATGCTCATGTGGCAAGAGAGGCTGTCTTGAAGTCGAAGCATCCTTAAATGCTGCCATACAAAATACCGAATCAGATATCCAAAATGGTGAATATTCTATTTACTCAACTTTTGCTAAAATAAATTCCAATAAAGCTGATACATTAATTGAGG
This sequence comes from Sphingobacterium sp. GVS05A, assembly GCF_019969845.1. Classification (GTDB taxonomy): domain Bacteria; phylum Bacteroidota; class Bacteroidia; order Sphingobacteriales; family Sphingobacteriaceae; genus Sphingobacterium. Next base: position 158,742 of record NZ_JAHXYR010000007.1, on the reverse strand, counting down.
CTGCAAAGTTGGGCGATCAAATCGCAATTAATAATCTCGGAAAAATTGGCTACATGCTCGGAAAAGGTATTTCAACCTTGCTGCATATCCTCAATCCGAACAAAATAATTATTAGTGGCCGTGGAGCGGAAGTGGGTGATATTATAGCCCCACAGATCCAGGTAGCGATCAATGAGTTCAGCATTCCTAAAATTGCAAAAATGACAAAAATAGAAATTTCTGAACTTCACAAAGACGCACAGCAAATGGGCACAGCGGCCTTAGTAGCCGAACATCTGATCGATAATATTATCCATTAGCCATGTAAAGCTGCTATTTTATATACTCTAATCTTGATTTTCAGTCTTAATACTAATTTAGCTGCAACTCTTCCTATACCGTGGTGTTCTAAACTAACATGGTCTGAAAAAAAATGTCTAAGGACATGTAGAAGATATAAAAACAGATAATCGACAAAAAGAAAGTACGGACCAACAATATAATGGATCCATACAGAGATTCCTATAAAACGCTCCTATTTTGAGAGCGTTTTTTTTTTCATCCACACAAACAAAATAAAATTTAACAAATCAAAAAGACTACTTTTTAAAAAAAGATAAAAAGTTATTTCTACTTAACACAAATATAACATATCTTTAGCGCTCACTAAATGGGAAAACACTAACGCATCCCCACATAATATAATGGAATTGAAGGAGAAAATCCTTGTATATCTTTACTATCTAAAGGAGCTGTCTATTGCTGGACTTTCTAAAAGTCTGTCAAAGAGCACACCTATTGTTACAAAAGCAGTTAATGAGCTATTAGCGCAACATATTATTGTGGACAAAGGTTTGGCTGTTTCGACTGGAGGCAGGAGAGCTGCATTATATGCGTTAAATGATGACGTAGATCACTTCATTATTAGTGTATCCGTAGATCAGTTCTATACATCCATTAATCTGAGCAATCTGAAACAAGAAATCTTAGCTGAAACATCGGATATCAGACTCGATCTAGGGGACGAATCCGCAGGAGATGACATTCTGGAGTACATCAAGAAATTTATTAAGCATCACAAATTAAAGAACAACAAAATTATTGGGATAGGAATCAGCATGCCAGGTTTTGTCAACGCTCATCTTGGCGTCAATGATTCCTTTGCCGATCATAATCCACTTCATCATCTTAAGAATAGTATTGAAAGCAAGCTAGATATACCTACAATAATCGACAATGATTCTCGTTGCGTCGCTTGGGCCGAAAAGGAATTTGGTGGTGGGGTCGACAGTACACACACCTTAGTTATTAATCTGAATTGGGGAGTAGGTTTAGGTATTATCATTAATGGTGAAATTTTCACTGGTGCTACGGGTTTCGCTGGTGAGTTTAGTCATATCCCGCTTTCGAACACCAACAGCCTATGTTCTTGTGGAAAAAGGGGCTGCCTCGAAGTAGAGGCATCTTTAAAATCTGCCATAGAGCAAACGGAGATAGCCATCCAACAAGGAGAATACTCCATCTACAGTACGCTCATCAAAACCATGAGCAACAAAAATAACGCCCTTATTGAGGCTGCAAAAATAGGCGATCAATTGGTTATTTACAATATCGGAAAGATCGGTTATATGATCGGAAAAGGCATCTCTACCCTACTTCATATCCTCAATCCGAATAAAGTTATTATCAGTGGCCGCGGAGCGGAGATCGGACATATATTAGGTCCGCAAATCCAGAATGCTATCAATGAATTTAGTATCCCGAGAATAGCGAAAATGACTGAAATAGAAATTTCGGGGCTACACAAAACTGCACAACAAAAAGGGACAGCTGCATTAGTTGTCGAACATTATATCAATCGCATTTTAACGAATTAAACTCTTTACTTAATTACCTAAAAAATGAGTCTATTTTACAAAAAAGCAACGGGCCTAGCATTATGCACTATATTTAGTGCTTCCGCCCTCTATGCACAACAAACTATTACCGGTAAAGTATCCGATGACAAGGGACCTGTTTCAGGGGTTACTGTAGCTGTCAAAGGAACTACAAAGGCAACACAAACAAACGCCAGCGGATCATTTAATATTGATGCCGCTCCAGGAGAAACAATCCGTCTATCAATCGTCGGGTACAAAACTCAGGAAATCGTTGTTGGATCGACTAAAACGATTAATGTTACATTGACCGCAGATGCTTCGACATTAGGAGAAGTCGTTGTGACGGCAATGGGTATAAAAAGAGAAAAGAAAACATTGGGCTATTCTTTTCAAGAGGTTAAATCCGAACAACTTACAGATGCCAAAGAAACCAACGTTGCGAATGCTTTAGTTGGTAAAGTTTCCGGACTTCAGGTGATCAAAGGTTCTGCAGGTCCAGCATCTTCGACTAAGATCACGCTTCGTGGTAACAACTCACTTACAGGAGATAATCAACCATTAATCATTGTTGACGGTGTGCCGATGAATAATTTCCTTGGCGGTATGAAAGGAAATGGTGATAAAAACAATGACATGTGGAATCCAGCGACCGATATGGGTGGCGGATTGGGCGATATCAACCCCGACGATATCGAAAGTATGTCAGTTCTTAAAGGCGGTGCAGCATCAGCGCTATATGGATCAAGAGCTGGTAATGGTGCCATCGTCATCACAACCAAATCAGGTAAAGCGCAAAAAGGTGCTGGCATCACATATTCTTCCACCATTGGTCTTGAAACTATATTCATGACACCAAAGCTTCAAAACAGCTATGGTCAAGGAAAAGATGGTGTTTACAATCCAATAAGCACGACAAGCTGGGGCGATAAAGCAACTAAAGTATATGACAATATTGGTGCATACTTTAACACAGGTGTTAATCACACACAAAATCTTGCTTTTCAACAACAGCTGGGCGAAACCAACATCTATTCTTCTGCAACCTATCTAAATGATCAAAGTAAGATCCCGGGTTCTTCATTAGAGAGAATCAATTTGATGACGAAAGTTACCTCATCATTTGGCCCTGACAAACGCTGGACCACTGATGTCAAAGTGCAGTACATGAATATGAATGCCAAAAATAGACCTATTTCGGGCCAAAACAATTCAAACGTTTATAGCACTTTGTTTACCATGCCTCGCTCCATGAATATTCTGGATTTTAAAAACCCATTGAATGCAGTGGGAGATATGGCTTGGTATGGAACAAGTGAGAATAAAACAATGAACCCGTACTGGTTGGAAAAATACCGTTTGAATAATGACATTCGTGACCGTTTTATCATGAATGGAAACATCAAGTACAAATTCAATGATTGGTTGGATGCGGAAGCAAGATTTGGACGTGATCAGTATACAACCAATTATGAAAACAAAACTTACGGCGGTAGCCCATTGATTACAGGTGGTAGTTATGGAGTTGGTAAAAACACCTTCTTTGAAAACAACTTCACTGTTGCATTAAATGCACGTAAAGATAACTTGATTGGAAAATGGGGTGGGTCTGCTTCCGTATTTGGACAAATTATGAAAACGAGATCTACTGGGATAGATGCAAGTACAGGAGAACTTCAAGTACCCAATCTATTCTACATCAACAACAGTAAATCTTTTCCTACAATCGAACAGAGTTTATTGCAAAAGCAGATCAACTCACTATACGCTACTGCGGAAATCAATTACGACAACTACCTATTCTTTAATGTGACTGGAAGAAATGACTGGTCATCAGCGTTAGGATTGGATAACAGATCTTTCTTCTATCCTTCCGTAAGTGGATCATGGGTAATTTCGGATATGATTAACAAAACTGGGGGTTCATTACCGAGCTGGTTATCTTTTGCGAAGTTGAGAGGATCTTATGCTGAGGTTGGTAACGATCTTCCATCTTTCCAATTGTATAATGTTTACAACATTGGAAAAGATCCAAATGGTAATACAACCGCTGGTATGGGGAATACCAAATATAGCCCTAGCATCCTGAGCGAGCTCATCAAAACCATCGAATTTGGTTTCGACACCCGATTATTCAACAGCAGATTAGGATTGGATTTTGCCTGGTATAAAACCAATGCAACCAACCAGCTGATAGATCTTCCGATGAACCCTTATAGTGGTTATGAATACGAAAAAATCAATGCTGGAAATATTCAGAACTCAGGTTTTGAAATTGTATTGGACGGAAGGATATTAACCAATAAAGATCAGTTAACATGGAATTCAAGCCTGAACTTTTCAAGAAACAGAAATAAGATCATCAGCCTTGCTGACGGTGTAGACATGTATCCATTAGGATCTTATGACAACGTTTCTATCCGTGCACTTGAAGGTGGATTATATGGTGATATTTATGGTACTAAATTTCTAAGAGTTGAAGATCCGAATAGTGAATTTAATGGTCAATTGATCTTAAATGGCAGTGGATTGCCACAGGCTGCAAGCGGATTGCATAAACTCGGAAACCAAGCCCCTAAAGCATTGGTAGGCTGGAACAATAATTTTGCTTACAAAAACTTTGGATTAAGCTTCCAGGTAGATGGAAGATTTGGCGGTGAATTCTTCTCCGGAACAAATCTAAATCTACAGGCAAATGGTAATGCTGAAGCCACAGCTCCAAATGGCGAGCGTAATCCGTTTGTCGTAGATGGTGTGATCGCATCTAATGGCTCTTACACAAAAAATACAATTCAAACCACGCAACAATTATATTGGACGCAAGTGACTTCCACTTCAGGAAACTATGGTATTACAGAACAAAATGTGTATGACGCAACCAATATCCGTTTGAGAAATGTGACATTAAGCTATAATTTCCCAAAAAGCATACTGGGCAACAGCATTGTACAACGCGCTAAAGTTAGCTTGACAGGAAATAATCTTTGGATGATCAAAAGTTATGCAAATGGTGTAGATCCAGAATCTGTATTCGCAATCAACTCAAATGCGACAGGCTTTGAGAACTTCTCTACGCCAACATCCAGATCTTTCTTCCTTAATGTGACTTTAGGCTTCTAATCAATAAAAACGATAAATCATGAAAAATATCATATCAAAAATAGGTTTTGCAGTACTTCTGGGAGGAGTAATCAGCTCATGCTCTAAATTTGAAGAGATGAACGTCAACCCTTATAAGGCCAATGACGATCAGGTCAAAATAGAATTCTTTTTTAACAATTCACTTACGGGCGCGCAACAAGATCCAAATATCGCTGAACGCATCTTTGTCCTCGACTGGAAGACTACCGGAAGACAGCATATGACCAACGGTTTAGCTACTGGAACAGTAAATGATGATTGGTCTAAAGAATATTATAGATATTCAGCTGAATGGATCAAAAATGCAACCAAAGGAATTGAAGTTGCTACCAATGAAATCAACGCTGGATCCGCAAAAGATTATACCAATAATTTATTACAGATTTCCCGTATCTGGAGAGCATACCTGATCAGTGAGGTAACGGATAATTTTGGTCCTACCCCTATTGCATTTGCAGAAGGAGTCAATCCTAAATACAGTTCGGTGAAAGATGTTTACTACTATCTTTTCGAGGAGCTTAAAGATGCGACATCCAAAATAAAACCTGATATTAAGGTTCCTGATGATGTCGTGAAATTTGACCGTGCCTATGGGTTTAACGATGAGAAGTGGATCAAATATGCCAATTCAATGCGGATGCGTTTAGCGATGCGCCTATCTGAGATCGATGCAAACAAAGCAAAATCAGAATTTGAAGCCGCTGTCGCTACCAATAAGTACATCAGCAATACAGCGGACAATTTCACTGTTGCCGAGAAAGACGGTTGGGATCCATTGACTGGCGTTATGAGCCGCAGCTGGAACTACCAGGCTCTTTCAGCGACATTAAATAATTTATATCTTGGATTAGGTGGTATTCAAACAGAAAAGCAAGTTGCTCAAGATTTGAAATCTTCAATCAAAGCCGAGAACTACATTGGTAAGCGTTACAGTAACCATTTCACCAGCATGACTAATGATCCTTCTGCTGGTTACTGGCTGGATGGTCTTCCAAATAAAATAGATCCGCGTGCGTTAAAAGCATTCTTTATTCCTGGAGATTTTAACAATCAAAATTTCTTTGATAATGGAGATGACTCTAAAAAAACGGTAGATACCTTAGTGAATGGTAATGCCAAAATTGCGGTAAATACAAAATACACCTGGAATGCATTTTCATTAGGTGACTGGGCAGCAAAGGGAACAAACAACCGCTTAAGAAGCACATTAGTTGGTAAAGTTCCAGCAATCGCGGTTCAGTTCAGAAGAAGCGCAAATAGCCGCATCTTCTTTGCCAACTGGGAGACCTATTTCCTTTTAGCTGAAGCATCTCTAAAAGGATGGATCACAGGGACATCCGCGCAGGCAGCCTATGAGAGTGGTGTCAGAGCCAATTTCGATTACTGGGGCGTAGGTCAGTTTGCTTCGGAATACCTAAGCTCTACGGATTATAACAGAGTGGGCACATCAGTTAGTTTCACTCATATTACGGAACCGGGTGATGCACATACCATGGATTATATTGATGGCTATACCAATGCTGCTGGTACAGTAAGCATTAAATATCCTGTCAATTCACTTTACAAAAATGGTACAGTACGCAATGACTTATTGACGAAGATTATTACTCAAAAATTCATTGCCAATTTACCTTGGTTACCATTAGAGTCCTGGAATGATCAAAGAAGACTGGGCTTACCTTTCTACGAAAATCCTGCGATTGAAAATGCTTTACCGAACTTACCTGATCTAACATCAGCAAACTTTATGACAAGCAATATCAAATTCTTTCCGCAACGATTAGCATTCCCATCTTCATTTAGGGATACTGATCCTGCTGAATACCAAAACGCGGTATCGCTATTGGGTGGCGCCGATAAAGTGTTGACACCACTTTGGTGGGCAAAACAGAAATAAGTTTTTCACACCATAACTTTATAATTAAGCCGGCTTATAGCCGGCTTTTTTCATTTCGCAGTTTCGGAACCCTTTTCGTAGACGCTTTGTTACAATCACAACCATCTATATACCTATCAAAATAACGAAGAATACCATTTTCACTCATTAAAACCGTTAAGTTCAAAATTCTTTTTAAAAAATTTAAAAAGAATTTTGAACTTAACACAAAGAGTATATATCTTTAACATATAAAGCGTACAGAAGCAAATATATTTGACCTGAGGCAAATACTATGAAAACCAGATTGACTTCCAAAGGAATGTTAATCATAATTAAACTTAAGAGAACCAAAACAATACTACGAATACAAGAACTAGATTATGATCATCGAGATTTTAAGAGTGTTGTATTACAACCCAATGCAACCGATTGCAGATATTGCAAATTCATTGTCCCGAAGTATTCCATCTGTCACCAAACAGATTAATGATCTCATGACTAAAAATGTCATCGTAGAGAAAGGTTATGCTGCGTCCACTGGAGGAAGAAAAGCCATACAATATATGCTTAATGAAGATTTAACGCACAGCATCATCAGCATTACCATCGATCAATTTTACACTTCCATATCTTTAACAAACCTGAAAGCCGAAATAATTTCTTCAAAAAACAATATTCCGATTGACCTTGGAGACAGAAATGCCACAGACGCAATAATAGAAGCCATAAACAATTTCATTAGCACCGGCAATATAGATCTAAATCAGGTTATCGGTATCGGAATCAGCATGCCCGGCTTTGTAAATACTGAAACAGGGCTCAATGAATCCTACAATGAAGATTCTTGTTTACATAATATCCGAGAGTGGATAGAAAAAGAATTTCATATTCCCACGATCATTGACAATGACTCGCGTTGTGTTGCATGGGCAGAGAAAAAATTTGGAGAAGCCCGGGATTCCTCCCATTCTTTAGTGATCAATCTAAATTGGGGAGTAGGCTTAGGGATTTTAATCAACGATGACATATTTAAGGGTACATCAGGCTATGCTGGAGAATTTAGCCATATTCCACTTTCTGAAACACTGACATTATGCTCATGTGGAAAAAGAGGCTGTTTGGAGGTCGAAGCATCCATTAGTGCCGCAATTCGAAATATCGAAAGAGATATTAAAAATGGTGAATATTCTATTTATGAAAAACTGGTCAATGAACATGTCAATAAAATTGAGGCATTAATTGAAGCTGTTCAAATCGGTGACCAAGTAGCAATTAATAATATTGGGAAAATTGGTTACATGCTTGGCAAAGGAATTTCAACGTTAATACACATTCTCAATCCAAACAAAATTATCATCAGCGGTAGAGGAGCAGAAATCGGGCATATTCTAGCTCCTCATATCCAGGTTGCGATCAACGAGTATAGTATTCCCAAGATTTCAAAAAAGACGACACTTGGCATCTCTACATTACACAAGAGAGCACAGCAAATGGGCACAGCAGCCTTAGTAGTAGAAAAATACATTACGAACATAATTAACTAACGTTTTTAAACAAACACCTAAAACATGAGTCTATTTTACAAAAAAACTGCAGGGTTGGCGTTATGTACACTTTTTAGTGCGACATCACTCTACGCGCAGCAAAGCATTTCTGGAATAGTTTCAGATGCTAATGGACCTATCTCTGGTGCTACTGTTTCTGTAAAGGGAACAACTAGAGGTACGCAAACAGGGGCTAATGGATCATTTACAATTCAAGCCGCACAAGGCGAAACATTACGCGTATCCATCGTGGGATACAAATCTCAGGAGATTGTTGTTGGAGCAACCAAAACAATCAATATTAAACTATCGGAAGATGCTTCCAACTTAGAGGAAGTAGTCGTCACCGCGATGGGGATCAAACGGGCACCAAAAGAACTTGGATATGCTATGAGCACAGTTGACTCCAAGGAACTAACTAAAACAGGATCTCCCAATTTCGCTGGAGCATTATATGGTAAGGCACCAGGTGTACGTATCTCAGCAGCTCCCGGTGGCGCCACATCAGGTATCAACATTAATATTCGTGGAACGAATTCGATTACTGGAAATTCCCAACCTTTAGTCATCATTGACGGGGTACCAATGAGACAAACTTCTTTCAACAACTCGGATTACTGGGGAGATCAACGTGCCCGGGGTAATGGACTGGAAGATCTCAATCCTGAAGACATCGAAAATATCAGTATTCTAAAAGGTGCTTCCGCTGCAGCACTATATGGATCGGAAGCAATGAATGGTGTAGTTTTGGTAACTACAAAATCTGGAAAAGCAGGAAAAGGATTTACACTCGATTTTAATGCTACCTACACACATGATCAAATTGCTTATTTACCAAGATTTCAAGACGTCAGGGGACCTGGATACTCTAAGGCATATCAAAATGATAAACAGTCAGATGATATGTTCCAATATTATGAAAATACTCAAGCTATAAATGGCGTCAATAGGGGTGTCATGAATACTAGTGTGAATTTCGGGCCTTTATTTGATGGAAAGGATATTATTTCTTGGGACGGAAAAGTTCGTCCTTACTCCGCGCAAAATGCCTACAACAAATTTTTCAACAATCCAAATAACAGCATTTTCAACTTAGCACTGGGTAATACGACAGAAAATTCCAACATTCGTTTCTCGCTTACCCGGCAAGATAATCAGATGACAGCATTAGAATCTTATAACAAGAAAAATATCGCAAATCTGAATGCAAGCTTTACACTTTGGAAAAATTTCAAGAATGATGTTGTTGTCAACTTTGTCAATCAACGTACCCATAACAGACCATTTTTAACGGATCGTTTGATTAACAACTTTGGAGGTATGATTTCTACATTTGATAATCCCGATTGGTACTATGACAAATATCAAACGAGTTTAGGTTATAAATATGTAATTGATGCGCCAGATGCCCAAAGCCTAACTCCAGGAGAGAATATACGATACAATGGTTACCGAGCAGATGTTTTAGAGTATGCTTGGAACTCTAAGGCGAAACAATATGACGAATACTCAAACCGTTTAATCGGCTCATATACTGCGACATGGAGTGTAACAAATGATCTGTCGTTACGTGCACGCGTTTCCGCAGACGTTACAGCCTTAAAAACAGAAGATAAACAACCCAACGAAAAACCTCTTTTGTTCGGAAATTCAGGATTTTTCTCTTTAGGAAACCAAAATGCAAATATCTATTATACCGATTTATTGGCTACTTATAATAAACAATTAAATAAAGATATTAAAATCGGAGTTGTTGGAGGCTATACAGCAACACGATCAGAGGATGTATATGTACAAAACCAAACTGATGGTGGATTAACTGTAAGAAATTGGTTTGACGTAAATGCAACATTAAATCAGGCTACGAGAAGCGACAGATATAATTATAGAAACCGTATGTTAAGAGACGCTCTCTTTGGAACCTTAAATTTCAATTTGAAAGAATTCTGGAATGTAGAAGGGACATTACGTCGCGAACGAATTTCGACCATGCGCCCAGACAACAATGTGCTTTATTATCCATCAGTAAATTCAAGTTTGATTCTGTCCGATGCTTTCCATTTACCAGAATTTTTTAATTATGCCAAATTACGAGGTTCATGGGGTATTGTTGGCAATTATCCGGACATCTATAAAAGTGCGCTGGCTTATACACAAAAAACTTTAGGAACGCAAACTAATGGCGGTGCTTCTGTTATATATACAACAGTGCCTACCACTGAATTTGGCAATGAAACTATCAAACCAGAGACTAAAAACGAGATTGAATTTGGGTTGGAAACTAAAATGTTAAACGGGCGATTGGGACTAGATATCACTTATTACAATGGATTGATTAAAGATCAGATCTTAAACTATACTTTGCCAATCAGCTCTGGATCAAATTCAATCCTAGCAAACGTAGGTACTTTACGCAATACGGGATGGGAATTCGCAATTAACGGTACACCAATTCAAAAAGAAAATTTCAGATGGTCTACAACATTGAACTTTTCAATGAATAAAAATATGGTCAAGGAATTACCAGGTAATACCGGCACCTTATTGTTAAGAGATTATGATGGAAACGCAGCACAATTAGTCGCTAATGTAGGTCAGCCCATGGGTGACATCATGGTAAGACCTATTAAATTAGACGACAATGGAAATAAGGTTGTATCCGCAAATGGCTTGTATGAGATAGATGGAAATCGGTGGATAAAAGCTGGAAATGCAATGCCAAAAGCAGTCGGAGGTTTTATCAACAACTTCAATTATAAAAACTTCAACTTAGATATTTTAATGGATTTTAGACTCGGAGGAAGTGTTATGCCTACCGGTATAAATTGGATGACGAGTAGAGGGTTAACAGAGGAAAGTTTAAATAATATGGATGCAGCCCATGGAGGATTGAGCTATTATCAAACTAAAGATGCCAGCGGTAACACAATTGGAATTGCCACAAATGGCAATACTGGTCCAAATGGGGAAACAGTCTATCACGATGGTATGCTTATGGATGGCAAGCTGTCAGATGGAACAAATAATACAAACATTATTTCGCAGGCTACCTATTATAACAGCACGTATAATTGGGGCGGGCCACAATATTCCCAATCAAGATATGAGCTCTATGTACAAAAAAATAATTATATAAAAATGCGTGAAATATCACTGGGCTATCGTTTACCTGCTTCAGTCGCCGCTAAATTAAAGGCTAAGAATTTACAAATATCCGCATTTGGTCGCAACTTATTCTTTGTATACAGGTCAATTAAAGATATAGATCCAGAACAAATGACAGGTGGTTCTAACTGGATTAATAATGTTTCAAATGCAGGGACATCACCCGCTACAAGAACCTATGGTTTAATGCTACGTGCTAGCTTCTAAATTTTACGAAAATGAAAAAACAAATTTTTATTTTGGGGCTTCTTGCAGCTTCCATATCGACGATAACATCTTGTAAAAAAGATTCTTTTGGTGATTTTTATAAAAACCCAGGTAAAGTGTCAGAATCAACGCCAGAAAAGCAATTTACTGGTATGATTTATGACTTTCGAGCATTAATCATACCAACCTATGGCAATTATTTCATCACATTACGCCCAACAATCAATCTATACATCCAAAATCTTGGATCTGTAAATCAGGCCAATCAATTAATCCCTGGCTCTGCCGCCGTAGAAGAAAGATGGAACAAATATTATGCTGGTCTAGCACAATACAAGGAATTTGTTCGTTTGTATGACGCACTAAGCGCTGAGGATAAAATTCAGAAAAGGGCAATGGCCTTGGCCGCGAAAGTTTTGTTTTATGACCAAACGCAACAAATGGTAGACTTAGTAGGCGATATTCCTTGGACAGAAGCGGGTAAATTAATGGGAAACGGGGGGGATTATACAATATCTTATCCAAAGTATGACAAAGCAGAGGATATTTATACCACCATGTTAGATGATTTAAAAGCAATTAGTACTGAACTAAAGTCTACTACCGTTCCACAAACTTTTGCCGCCACCTTCAAAACACAGGATTTAGTTAACAATGGTGATATCACTTTATGGACAAAATATTGTAATTCACTTCGTTTAAGAATGTTAACCCGCGTTTCTGGAACTTCTCAATTTTCTGCGAGAGCGGCCACGGAACTTGCTCAGATTGTAGAAGATCCAACGAACTATCCTCTTATTTTAACAAATAGTGAAAACGCCCAAATTGATATTTTTAATATAAGCTCAGATATTAAATCCGAAGACGTCAAAGGTGCTTTTGAAACAGATGGTTGGTATTCAAACATAGCCAGTAAATATATGATTGATGAAATGAATAAAATCAACGACCCCCGTCGCCAGTTGTTATTTGAAACTGGTTCAACTGCAAATAAAGCTTATATTGGTCTCGATCAGAGCGCGTCATCAGCTGACCAAAACATTTTGGTCAGGGGAACAACGTTAAGCTTCTTACATCGTAACACGATTTCGCGAAACAAATTTCTTCCCGGTCTATTGGTAACCGCCTCTGAAGTAAACTTCTTATTAGCTGAATACTATAATAAACACAACAATAATACAAAAGCGAAATCTGTATTTGAAATAGCATTGAAAGAATCGGTAGACCTCTATACGAAGATTAGTCAGAAAAGTGATGATGCTACTATTGCTAAAGCTACTGTCCCTACAACGACTCAGATTAATGATTTTGTAACAGCTGTCAACTGGGATAATGCGAGTAATAAAATGCAATTGATCGCCACACAAAAATGGTTACATTTCAACTTGTTCCAGGCTGTGGAAAACTGGTCAGAACAACGACGTTTAGATTACCCCAAATTTACTATCCCAACATTTTCTTCTGATAGACAAAAAACTGTCCCTGTCAGATTAACGCTACCTCAAACAGAGGCTACTTACAACACAAAAAATTACGATGAAGTAAAAAGTAAAGACACACCGGACACCAAAATTTTCTGGGACGTCAATTAATCGACACTACATCTACCAAATAGAAAGCCACTCTCGGGTGGCTTTCTTATGTTCATTTTCATTATATTTATACATGCAAAAACTGACAACTATTATATCAACCGCACTACTGGCAACAACCTCTACATTTGCCTTTGGGCAAGCACACAATGTATCGGGCGGCTACCAAAAACCTACAGATCCTTTAGTGATCGAAAACCTCGAACAATGGCAGGACATGAAATTCGGTCTTTTCATGCACTGGGGAACCTACAGTCAATGGGGAATTGTTGAAAGCTGGAGTATCTGTCCCGAAGATGAGGGCTGGACACAACGCAAACCAGAGCATGGTAAAACCTATTTTGAATACCTCAAGAATTACGAAAATCTGCAGACAACATTCAACCCGACAGATTTCAATCCTCAAAAATGGGCTGATGCAGCCAAAGCAGCCGGAATGAAATATGTGGTCTTTACAACCAAGCACCACGATGGTTTTGCGATGTTCGACACCAAAGAATCAGATTATAAGATTACTTCTACCAAAACACCTTTCTCCTCCAATCCAAAGGCAAATGTGACCAAAGAGATCTTCAATACATTTCGCAACGACGGGTTCAAAATCGGAGCTTACTTCTCCAAACCGGACTGGCACTCCGAATACTATTGGTGGCCCTATTTCCCACCTAAGGACAGAAATGTAAATTATGACCCGAAAAAATATCCTGAACGTTGGCAGAAATTTAAAGATTTCACCTACAACCAGATCGATGAACTAACATCGGAGTATGGAAAGGTGGATATTCTATGGCTGGACGGTGGACAAGTACGTCCCTTAGAAACTGTAGACAAGTCAGTAGACTGGCAACAGACAATCAAAGTGGATCAAAATATTGATATGGACCGCATCGGTGGTATGGCCCGAAAAAATCAACCAGGCCTTATTGTCGTAGACCGTACTGTTCCCGGAAACTGGGAAAATTATGTGACACCCGAACAGGCTATCCCTGAGCATCCGTTGGACATCCCTTGGGAAAGCTGCATCACTATGGGAGACTCCTTTAGCTATGTTCCAAATGACAATTACAAACCAACAAAGAAAATCGTCGAAACGCTTGTCAAGATTATTTCCCGTGGTGGTAACTATTTACTTAACATCGCCCCAGGCCCCAAAGGTGACTATGACCAAGCAGCATATGATCGTCTAAACGAATTATCTGCTTGGATGAAAATGAATCAAAGCGCAGTATATGCAACACGTACCGTTGCCCCTTACCATCAAGGTGACTATTATTACACCAGAAGTAAGGACAGCAAGATCGTCAATGTATTCCACCTTTCACAAGGGGACACTTATCAACAGCCGAATGAATATGTTTTTCAGGTGCCTGACAATTTTAAAGTGAAAAAAGTCACAATCTTAGGACATAAAGGTCGCTTGGATTGGTCGCAACGTGACAACCAGATCACCCTGAGAAGTCCGGGCACCAGATTCAATTATGCTACCGCGATTCAATTGCAAAGCAAGTAATAAAAAAGCAGCTGAATTACATCAGCTGCTTTTTTATTATCCGATAACGATGATCGACTTCAGGTATTTTCGAGGATTTTCATCGACTACTGAAAACCAGCAAATATAAATCGTCCCGATTTCCGTTCTCAATTAATACCCGAATAACTAAAAACACTAGCTATAAAAAGACAGCACTTGTGAACTTGTCAGTACATACTAACAGAATGAAACAAATAACCTTATATTTAGCATTATCACTCCTAACATTTTACTCTTGTAAAAGCTACAAGCCGCAGATAATCTCCTCCCAACAGATCTTCCAAGAGGGACAGGTCAATTTCAAACAATGCCATGCCTCAACCATACAATCCATCGGCAAAGACAGCCTCCTGGCATGCTGGTTTGGCGGCACACATGAATCCAATCCCGATGTCGTGATATGGAGCTCCATTTACGCCAACGGGCGGTGGCAATCACCAGTTCAAATCGCAGATGGAATCCTCGAAGGTAAACGCTATCCAACCTGGAACCCTGTGCTTTATCAACACCTAACGAACGACAGCCTATATTTGTTCTATAAAATTGGTCCCAATCCACGCGAATGGAAGGGCTATGTCAAATACTCACTTGATAAAGGTCATAATTGGTCCACAGCTCAACAATTACCTGAGGGCATATTGGGACCAATCAAAAACAAACCATTGACATTGTCTAATGGTGACATACTATCTCCTTCCAGCACCGAATCAAAAGACGAAATCTGGAAAGCACATGTCGAGCTCAGTCGCGATCATGGTAAAACCTGGTCTATCAGTAAAATACGGCCCGACACTAGCATCCAAGTAATTCAACCAAGTATTGTCCAACATTCAAATGGACGGATTCAAGTACTTTGTCGCAGTAAAGAAAATAAGGTAATGAGTGCTTTTTCTTCCGACCAAGGCAACAGCTGGGGACCATGGAAAGCCACCAACCTGCTCAATCCGAATTCGGCAACCGATGCCATTCGATTGAAAAATGGATTATTTATGATCGTATACAATCCAGCAATCGCTGGAAATGAATGGTGGGAAGGACGAACAAAACTACATGTCGCAACGTCCCATGATGGTCTTCACTGGCATGATACACTAACTTTGGAAGATGGGGTCAAAGGAGATGAATATTCTTATCCGACCATTATACAGGATAAAAGTGGTCTGATACATATCACCTATACCTGGAATAGAAAGAGTATCAAACACATTGTCCTCAAATAAACACAGGGATCTATTGAAAATAGATCCCTGTGTTTATTTGGTAAGCTGTTTTAATAATCCTTTTTTAGCTCCATCTCCCCTTTCAATCGAATATCATCGGATGATGCGCCAACCAGCAATTTGAATTTTCCTTTTTCTGTTTTCCAGGCATTAGTTGCATTCCACAGTTTGAGGTCTTCTTTGCTCAGCTGGAAAGTGTACCGCTCTTTCGTTCCTGCTGCAATAGCCTTGCGTTCAAATTGTTTTAACTGTATAATGGGTGTTACTACCGAACTGACTTCATCGACAACATATAATTGTGCTACCTCATCACCAGCCACACTACCCCTATTTTCGACATCAAAGGACACTGTACAGATAAAATCAGCTGCGCCTTCGGTCAGTACTACCTGTAGGTTACTGTATTCAAACTTACTGTAACTTAACCCATAGCCAAAAGCATACAAAGGTTTGGCGGACATCTCCACATAATCATGATGTTTAGGTTTCGTATGATTATAATGTACCGGAAGCTGACCCACAGATCGTGGTACAGAAATCGGTAACCGGCCTGCTGGATTATAATCACCAAACAAGACATCAGCAATGGCTAATCCTCCCTCCTGTCCGGGATACCAGGCATTCACAATTGCGGGAATATGCTCCGCCGCCCAATTTAGATTAAGCGGTCTTCCCATAATGGTCACCAGCACCACAGGCTTGCCTGTTGCCTGGACCGCTTTCATCAGTTTTAATTGATCGCCCATCATATCCAACGAAACGCGGTCAAACCCTTCACCACTTTCCATATCACTAACCGTATTGGGATCTACATTTGCCGCTCCCGTTGCCTGGTAGGAAGTTTTGAAATCCCGTGCACTGGAACCGCCGAGAATCAAAACCACAGCATCGGCTTGCTGTGCTGCTGCCACCGCAGCCGCAATATCAGAATTCGTCGTGTCACGTATCGCGCAACCTTTTACATAATCAACTTGCGTACCTTTACCTACTGTCGCGCGAATACCTGTCAATACAGTCTGTATCTTACCATCAGCCTGTGGAGCAGTATAGTCACCCAGTTGATTGTAAGCATTGTCGGCATTCGGTCCGATGACCGCAATGCGTTTCAACGATTTGCTTAATGGTAAGATATTTTGTTCGTTTTTCAGCAAGATGATGGATTCCCGGCCAACCTGTCGCGCAACAGATTTATTCTGCGCTGTGGCAACTTTCTGGATCACCTGCTTCTCGTCTACATAGGGACGGTCAAATAGACCAAGGTCAAACTTCATCCGTAATACACGGGCTACCGCCGTATCCAATACAGCAGGCTCTACTAGACCTTGTTGCACAGCTTTCAAAAGATTAGGACCATATCCCGATCCGCTCAGGTCAACATCCAATCCCGCATGTATACTTTGTGAAGCAGCTTCCTCCGCTGTAGAAGCTGTCGCATGCCCCCCATTAAGGCCGGAGATACTCAATAAATCGGATACTACAAATCCTTTAAAGCCCCAATCTTTACGAAGAACATCCTTTAACAACCAAGGATTTGCGGAGCATGGAATTCCATCAATACTATTATAAGCTGTCATGACCGAGCCTGCGCCAGATTTAACGGCCTTTTCGAAAGGTGGTAAAAAATAGTGTCTTAGACTCCGTTCACCAAATGATACCGATTCACCATTGTGTCCACCATCCGGTGCAGCATAAGCGACAAAGTGTTTTAATGTACCAATAATTTTATCCAGTTGTCCAAGTTTCTCACCTTGAAAACCACGGATCATCGCAATCCCCATCTTGCCGGTTAAATAAGGATCCTCACCATAAGTTTCTTCTGTCCGCGACCAGCGCGGGTCGCGCGCAAGATCCAGGACTGGCCCATAGCCATTTTTTCCCCCTACAGCATAGGTCTCCAGCGCTATCGTTGATGCCATGCGTTGAATCAGATTTGGATTCCAGGTACTCGCCTGTCCTATTGCTGTCGGAAATACTGTAGCACCAATAGCCATATGTCCATGTGGAGCCTCCTCCGACAGCAGCAATGGGATTCCCAAACGGGTACTATCCAGCATATACCGTTGAATGGCGTTGGTCGCTCGTGCAGCCTCAATCGGATTAAGGCCATTCAGGAGTGTTTTTTGCGTCCAAGGATCGGCACGCAGTGTAGCCCACAACAACCCGATATGTTGCTCTTTGACCGCTTTCTTTAATTTGTCGCTCACCCCTACATGCTTTCCCTTCTTCTCATACATTTCCCACCCAAGCAATTTACTCAGCTGCCCCACCTTCTCCTCTACAGTCATTCGCCCCAAAAGATCATTGACACGTTGTTCGGTAGTGAGACGGCTATCCTTATAAGGCAATTGTTGCGCCTGGAGCTGTGGATAAAGCAATGTTGACATCGCTGTCAAAAGTAGTATTTGGAGTTTCATAAGTAGATTATTATTTTCCTATTTTCTATTCCTTTATGGAACCTAAATTTAAACTTCACACGATTTATGCAACCGGTTTCAAAATACTAAATTAACGATTTAGCAGAAATAAACAAGTTAATATTTTTTCCTTTAGTACTTTCGATAATCAACTTAGCAACGAACATATCTCGCTTACCTAGCTGATCGAAAGAATGTGATCTGAGATGCTGAAAATTAGCAATAAATATCAAATGTATTGATAAAAAAGTAAGAAAGACGGCAAGCCGTCTTTCTAGTGAATGTTATAGGAAATATACTACTTAATAAAAACATATTAAAATCCTTTAAGTACTTCTTCCCATAGATTGGGATAATCTGTCTGAATCAGCCGTACAAAAGGATATTTTTCCAAAAAAGACCGATAAATATCTTTTCCCTCCTGTCTTGCTTCATCGTCATATTCACCAAGACTATTCATCCAAAAATAAATACCTTGCTGCCGCATTGTATTAAGCTTTTTGGTATCCGTAAATGACTCATCAAGATGAACGATTGACGTCATTTTCATTTTTAGAATCGCGGTCAGATCTTTCATGCTTCGTGCCCTTGGGAAAATCGTAATTTTCGGATTGCGTTTATAGATACCCGGCATTTCTTTATAATCGTAAAGAAAAAATAACACCTGATCTTCCATCCCCTCCTGCGCAATAAGATCGTAGGTTTTCGCTACAAATTCCCTCCGTTCCTCCTTAAAATCCAGGTCAACAATAATTTTTCCTTTACAGATACGTAGCGCCTCCTGCAATGTTGGAATAAACAAGTTGGACATTTCACCGTCCGTGGCACCACGTAAATGCATTTTCTGAATTTCAGCGTAGGTATGTTTACCAACCTCTCCTTCCCCACTCGTGGTACGATTGACGGTCTTGTCATGCATCAGCACAAGTACACCATCTTTTGTAGCGCGCACATCCAATTCCACAACGGAAGCGCCCAAACGAATCGCCTCTTCAATAGCGGCGATAGAATTTTCAGGATACGCAAGATGTGCACCCCGATGGGCCACAATATGCAGACTTTTTTGTTCCAGTCTTTTTAATAAATCGACCGGTTGAGCATATAAACTTGTCGTAGAACTTATGATTATACTCAACAAGAAAGTAGAAAATAGCATCTTTTTCATGGTATACAGATATTTTTTTAATCATTTATTCAGCTATAAGGTGAAATTATTTTTTTGACAGTTCAAACGAATCAAACAATTGTCCATTGAGCTTATAACTTGCAAAATAGAGTTTGTTTGCCCTGAATTTTATCACTTGATAGAGTTGTGTTTGTGCTGTTGCGACATCCATCCATCGTTCAGAATCAGATTCGTACATCTTTGGTCCGGCTACCGACAACAGGTATACAGGTCGTTTTCGGCCAAGACTACCTCGGGCATAGGTATGATCATGGCCCTGCAAAACCAAATCAACACCATATTTCTCCAAAATCGGTTTAAACCGTTCTCTTAAAATGGTATTGTCACGGCTTTTAGCTGTAGAATATACCGGATGATGCATTACAACAATATTCCATTTTTTCGTGGAAGAAGCCAGTACGCTCTCCAGCCATTTCTCTTGAGTAGAAGCCGCTACCGAATCCAGCATAATTAACTGGGAATTCAATGAAACAATCCGCAGATCCTGATAGTCCAAATAGTAAACCGCGTCCTGTAATCCCTCAGGTCCATTTTTTGGCAGGTTAAACTGTACTTTCCAATGTGGATCCAAAACCAGAAGACCTGTCGAATCCCGTCGGTATTCATGATTTCCGGGAGTAGGGATGGCTGGTATCATTTGATGAATAAACCCTGTCCCTTCATACCATTCGGCCCATTCTTCGTCCGTATTGGAGCGATTGATCAGATCTCCGGCATGAACAATAAAACGTGCGTTTGATTCCTGCTGAAAAGCACGACGAATCGTCCGTGACCAGCGCGAACGCAAATCATTCTGAGCATCCCCCAGATAGATAAAAGAAAAATCACCTGATTGTCCCGCCGTTTTAAATTGATTCCAGGCACTCCAATGTAGACCATCACCGACACGATAGGTGTAGGTTGTTCCGGGTTTCAAATTCCGAAAGCTAACCTGGTTGTAAGTATCCTGCTGTGTTCCCCTTTCCAAATACAAACGAGTACCTTCAACTGTCTGCGCTTTTGTTTCAAAATCGGGATTGCTTTGCTCTTCGGCAATCTGTCCTATTATTTTATCGTTACTACCCGCTGCCCGCCAGGAGACCGACTGTGTGCTGCTCGGATCGTCCGACCAAGTCAACATAATCCGATCCGGCTGTTTATCTGTCACACCGGACTGTGCCCGACCCTGCGCCATGAAACAACATAACGCTATTGCTAATAAAAGAGGTTTTATTTTCATTGCTATTTTAATCTATATATCGTGTAATTTTTACCAAGGTTTGGCCGTTCCTTGCAATAACCAAGGTTTGGACCAGGCACTATTTTCATTATCGGCCTGCGAATACGCTGTTTTCTCAATACGTCTTAACGCTTCTTCGGCATTCTTTTGATTCACACTCATTTCTGTCTGCATGTAGGGTACACGTACCGGAAGCTGCGCTCGGATCGCCGCTGGGCCAGCTTTCAATTTTGGGTAACCTGTTCTCCGATAATCAAACCAGGCCTGTGCAGCAGTGGACCAGCTAGCAATCCATTTTTGCTCAATAATCTGTACTTGTGTATTTTCAAAAGTCACCCCCTTTTGGCGAATATAATCTGCGTAATTTGCTGCTTTTCCCCAACTTGTCAGCGAGGCCTGAATACCACGTTCATAATATGCACGCGCAGTCTCCGGCACAGCCCAGCCCTTCCAGGCCGCTTCAGCCAAGATAAACTCCACTTCAGCCGATGTCAACAACCTTGCTTTGAGCAAAGGTCCTTTGGCTGAGCGATAAATATCGTTGAGATAGGAAACATGGGGATTGATTGAAGTCTGTCCCGGTGTTGGATTCAAATTATAAGCGGAAGGATTTTTAGACCCACTTGGCGGTAATCCTACATAATCCCTATCTGTATCAATCGGTATTCCCTTGACCACATCGGGTGACACGATACGAACGCCGTTAACAATTTTATCCGTACCAGCGGGTACTGTGCTGCTCACTTCGATTGGTATCTCCACCTTTTTTGCCCACACGACCAGCCGTGGGTCACCTAATTCCTGAAGTCGATCCACAAATGTCGCACACATTTTCATTCTTCTGAAATTACTTCCACTGGCATCATATACCGTATTTGATGGCCAAGAGTCAGCAGCATTATTACCGGCAAAATCCATCAGAACCTCGTCTGCCGAATTGCTGATCAGCGGAAACTTGTCAGGGTTGGCCACCATGTTTTCAACCCCCTGCTTGGCAAAAGCACTCGCCTTTTCTGAAATACGCATGTAATACCTCAACGCCAAGGAATTGGCAAAACGGCGCCATTTTGAGGCCTTGCCACCAAAATACACGTCAGCACCCGCCAATACTTCATAGGATGCATCCGGCCGCGACAGCAATTCATTGGCCTGTTTTAGTTCCTCGATAATACCTTTGTAGATCACCTCCTGGCTATCGTATTTTGGAAAATTATATTTTGTGTCTCCAAGTTCTGCTTTCAAGGCATCCGTATAAGGTGCGTCGCCCCACAAATCGCTGATCAATCCAAACAGATAGGCGCGCATCACCAGGGCAACACCCTGATGAAAATCCAGCCCCAATTTCTCCGCTCGTTTACGCATCAATTCGTTGTCCCGAAGAAAGCCATAGTAACTGTCCCAGCTCAAGATGCCACCCGTCCATTCATAGTCGTTGTGCGAGTTGAACCAAGCGTCAAACTGCGTATGTTGAATTACTCCACCTAGATCGGAGAAACTTAATTCATTGTATCTTTTTGCTGCTCCCGTCAATATCGTTGGCAATAGCAGATTGGGATTTGCATCCTCTTCACTCACCCCGTTCGGATTGATATTGAGTTCTGTCAAGTCTTTACAAGCAGAAATATTCAAAACCATCCCGAAGGCAATGATCATTGTTGTTAATGTCTTCAACTTATTTTTCATCGTTATTAGCGGTGTTAAAATGTCACATTTACTTTAAATCCTATCGGCATTGACCAAGGCGTCACGTTATAACGCTCAATCCCCTGTTTAAATCCGATGCCTGTTTCGGGTTGGAAGGCCATTTCGGGATCTATTCCTACTTTTGCTTTGGTCCATAAGATCAGATTACGTGTATAGATCCCCAGGCTTCCATTCGCTATGCCGAGCCTCTTCAACCATTTTCCCGACAGATCATAGCTAAAAGAAAGTTCGCGAAGTTTGATAAATGAAGCATCGAATGTTGCGGCATTCATAAAGTCCCAGGGATAGTTATCTGAGTAAGCAATATACTTGGTCCCCTCAGCACCTAGATTTTCAGTATACCCTGTGATATTCCCCTTATCATCGTATTGGGCAATAACCCCAGGGTTAAACACACCAAAATTTCCGATGACACCCCCCACATTCACGGGGTAACCACCATACTCTTCGCCTGGCCCACCAACAATCGGATAGCGGTTCCCTTCCACTCGCACCAGATTATTGTCTATCAGGTAATTTCGAAGCGTTTCGCCCGTCATCCCCTTAGGGTTGATCAACTGATCAAGAAAACGCTGTGTGGTCAGGTTAGATTCAAAATACCGATAAGTTTGCGACATGAATTTTCCACCAAAACGCATATCCGCTGCAATATTCATTGTCCACTTTTTATACCTTAGGCTGGACTGCAGCCCCATAGTAAAATCCGGATTAAAGTTTCCGATCTTATTGCGGCTATTATTGATCCGGACGGCTTGCCAGGAACCATTTTTGTTTAGGATTGGAAATCCGTAATAAGGTGACGACTGATCTTCGACAGTGACCAGCTTCGAATCGTATAAATCGCCTATTTCTTCCCCCACATAGGTACGTGCTCCCCCTCTACCGTCGGTCCAGAAGGTATAAAATTCCACACCTTCCGATAGTTCATCGATACGTGTACGGTTGCGATGCCAGTTGAGCCCGAGATCCCAGGACCAATTTTCTTTGGCGATAGGCCGTCCTGAGAGGGCCAGCTCGATACCCCTGCTACTCAATAATCCAGCATTAATATTCTTTGAATTGAAACCACTTGAACTCGGGAGCGTCGTAGAGATAATCTGGTTTTTATTCTCCAGCTTGTAGTAAGTCCCTTCAAATTTTAACCGATTGTTCCACAAGCCGAGATCCATCCCCAACTCATAAGATGTTGCAATCTCCGGTTTCAGATTAGGAATTAAGAGTGCTCCTGAGCGCGTCAAACGTAGTACATCACCCCAGCTACCCGGATTACTCAACACATTGGATAAGTTATAAGGATAGGTATCATTTCCGACACGCGCGACCCCGCCCCTAAGCTTCATTAAATTGATAGCTTTAGGTAGCTTCACTACCTGATTGGCCAATATACTTAACGATGCCGAAGGATAAAAATAGGATCGGTTGTCTACCGGAAGCGTACTAGACCAGTCGTTACGCCCTGTCAGATCCAGATAAACCATATCTTTGTAACTGAGATTCACCAATCCATACACACTGTTTATTGCTCTTTCCGAGATTGAACTATAGAAGTCCAGATTCAGTGGACTGATGTTTGCCAAAGTATATAAGCCCGGTGTAATTAGACCCGCACCATTTTTTGATATGTTTTGCACCGACTTACCGCGATTGTAGCGTAGATTTCCACCCAATGAACCAGTTGCATTGAAATCTCCCATTTTCTGTGTATAAGTGGTTAGAAAATCAATATTCTGTTCCATATTCATCAGATTCATGATACCATAGGCACCTCGGGGTTCATTGGTGTAACTATATGGTATTTTTGTTTCCCTATTTTCCCAGTAAACATCTGTGGCATACCGCAGCATTGCAGTCCAGTCTTTTTTAATCTTCCAATCCAGTCGTAGATTTCCAAACACACGGTCCCGTGTGAAGGCATTATTGACGCCATAGGCCAAAAAATATGGGTTATTATGGTTGCCTATGGATTGGGAACGCTGTTGTATCTGTTCCTGTCCGGTCAGCCAATAATCTTTTAGATCCAGAATATTAATATGTGGAGCAACTTCATAGGCCGCCTGAATAGGATTTGTCCCCCGATTTCCAGCGGGCCTGTTATTTGAATTATTTCGGCTGGCATCCAGTGAAAGACCTAAAGTCAGACTATTTCGAAGTCGCATTGTTGAATTGATATTTAACGTATTTCGAAAAAGGTCTGAATTGGGAATAATCCCTTTATTTGCCATATTAGAATACGAAAAACGATAATCCAATCGTTCACTGCGATTACTCAGGGAAATACCATTGGAGCTTGTGATGCCCGTTTGTACGAAATTCTTAATATTGTCCGGATACGATTTCAATTCCGTTGGGATCGGTTTACCCTGCTCATCAAGCGGGCTATTCCATTGAACAGCTTTGTATCCTTTGTCTAACGCGGGGCCGAGCATCACACTTGACTCCTCCTCGATGATCAAATCTCCTGGCTGGTCACCGGGTCTCCAGGGCATTGTACCGCTAGCAAACTTGTTATGCAAGTCGATAAACTTATAGGGAATATCAAATACCGTATTGCTATTGACAGCAATGGTCATTTTTTCAGCATTCTTCCCAGTCTTAGTGGTAATCAATACAACACCATTCCCCGCTCTGGAACCATAAAGAGCTGCCGCACTAGGCCCCTTTAAGATCGAGATATTCTCGATATCTTCGGGATTGATATTGGCAATTGCATTACCATAATCGACTTTATTGTCATCCCCGATTTGACCGATATTATTCAGACTATTCATCAAGGGCACCCCATCGACGACAAAAAGAGGCTGATTGTCTGTACTCAATGAAGAAGCTCCTCGAATCACCATATTGACTGTCGAGCCTGTTGGCCCGGTCGAACTGATTGAGACTCCGGGAACTTTCCCAGCCATTCCAACTAAAAAATTATCATTGTTGACACGGTTGAGATCCTCGCCTTTAATCTTTCCGACGGCATAACCCAGGGAACGATCCTGACGTTTGATCCCGAGTGCCGTCACCACGACTTCGTCAAGCGCATTTTCATTTCCTTTTAAAACCACTTGACGTACAGCAGTATTATTATCATCAAGTTTTACGTGATGGAGCTCCTTTTTCTGATAACCAACATGTGTTATCACCACATGATATTCACCTGCGGGCAACTTGATGGTTACCTCCCCTTTTGCATCAGACAAGCTCCTCTGTTCCGCCTGGAGCACATGCACCGACGCACCAGCTACAGGTTTGTTGTCCTCATCTAAAATCTGCAACTTCAGTGGATAAGTGGTTTGTTTGCTCGCATTTCGAACAAGGACAATCCCACCCGAGACTTTCCTTGATTGGATGTCGGTACCTTTCAAAATATAGTTCAATACCACATCGAGACGCACATTGCGGAATACCTTTTCAGTTATTGCTATACGCTCCAGCTGGAGAATATTGCGATCATAGCCAATTGCTTGGCCTGTTTCCTGTGACAGCTGGAGCACAGCCTCAGCCGCATTACCATTACGGAGATGAATATTGATCAGATCGCTAGGTATCAGATGTACGCTATCCATTGACCTGGCACTACTATTTGTTCCTGAAATAGAAAGCACCGAACAGAGCGCGAGCTTTGCTGCCAGGCTGGTGAGCTTTATTATTTTATACATATATTTGTATGAATGTTTTTTAACATGACTTATTAAGGTGCTCACTGGTCGATTTAGCGGTTTGCCAGATGAGCACTTTTCTTTTCATAGATTTTCCGTCGTTTTCTGCTATGCAGCTTATTTGTGTAAGATTATTTCATTTTTTTCCCTCCTAAATTTGATTTGATGAATGGTGCAGATCATACTCAAAACCTGATCCAATGACTCAACCTGAGGAATCATCAGGGAGTAGTTGAATTTATCCGTATCAAGGTTGTCTGCAATCAATACAACACCATAACGGTTGTAGATAATTTCTTTAAGCGCGTTGAATCCCACATTGCTCAATAGCATGCCACCTTGTGTCCATAGGTTTACGGTATTTGGATTCTGATCAAAAATTTCAAATTGCTTTTTTGCCAGACTATAGCATGCGGCTTTACCCCGGGTCAGGGTATGTTGTTGTCCATTTTTTTTCGCCGACACCTTTACGCTTCCGGTTTTAACTTCAACTGTAACCTTTCCGGAAGCCTGCGAACGATTG
This sequence comes from Sphingobacterium sp. GVS05A, assembly GCF_019969845.1. Classification (GTDB taxonomy): domain Bacteria; phylum Bacteroidota; class Bacteroidia; order Sphingobacteriales; family Sphingobacteriaceae; genus Sphingobacterium. The sequence continues at coordinate 131,914 of NZ_JAHXYR010000007.1, read as the reverse complement.
ACATTGAAGGATGTCCCCAATACAGTGACTGAGACAGCTCCTGATGCTATCGTAAATGGATGCAGGGTATCACGTTTGACCTTGAAAAAAGCTTCGCCCCGATCTAAAAAAATGGCTCTACTTTTCCCATAATTTATCTTATCATAACGAATCTGTGTATTTCCATTGAGAAAAACGGAAGTTCCGTCAGGAAGAAAAATCTCCCGCAATTCACCAGCTTTCGTCACTGTTTGCGTAAGCTGCATTTCAGCTAGTATTTTCCTAGAAGGAAGAGCTGATTGATGATTCTGCAAAAATAAAAGAGATGAGATACCGAGTAATAGAATTGCCGCAGCGGCAGACAACCAGCGAAACCGCTGGATCCGAACTGCGCTTTTTCTTTCAGCCTGTACTGTTGGTACAAGCCGTTTAAACAGTTCGTCCTTTACCGCATGACAATGGGCAGCATCATGAAATGGATTGATATCTTCTTCTGTAATAGACTGATACCAACGATCCACCTGTTCACTTTCCCTTTCGGTCAATTTTCCCTGCAGGTAATCTTGTATTGTACGTTTAAAGTTCTCGATATTCACTGTTATTATTTTTTATTCTAATACAGGTGAATACCCTCGAAGTACTTTAATTTAATATGTTTTTTATATTAAATAATAATGAAGCAGATAACTGCTGGCGAAGAGTAAAAAAATAGAATCACGATCAGCAAATCGTTGTGTCAATTCCTGACGCAGGATTCTTCTTGCATCCGACAAATAATTTTTGACGGTCTGTTCGGCGAGGTTTAACTCTTTGGCGATTTGCGTTATCGAATAGTTTTCATAGCGCATCAAATAAACCGATCGCATCAGCTTGGGCAATCGTCCAATAGAATCTTCCACAATGACCTCCAACGCCTTGTACTTTGCCAGATTGTGATCATCTAAATTGGTAAATAGCTCCATTCGTTCGGCAGCTCGGTCAAACACCTGTTTACGAACCCGCTCAGCAGCGTAATAATTGAGTAATTTGTTTTTAACAGAAGTATAGAGATAGGATTTTAAGGAGCTATATTCGGTGTTAATGAGATGGCGTTTTTCCCAGATGTGTATAAAAACTTCTTGCACCAGATCCTTTGCGGAGGCTTCATCCCTAAGATGGCGAAAGACTGTTGTATACAACTCCTCCCAATACAAATCAAAAAAAAAGGTAAAAGCTTTTGGATCACCCGATTTAAAACGTGATAAATAGTGGTTATCTACATTGGCTTTGGTAGTTTTCACTTTACAAAGATAGTGGTACAAGATTACGGGAATGTTAATTTTTCCAGAAGATTTTAAACCCAATCTTCCCATTCGGATGAGACAAAATTCATTATGCCTAGGGAAACATCCGATAAGCTTCTTGCATAAAAGCTCTTTCTTATTGTTAATAACCGTGTTAATTAGCTTAGTCTTAGCATATATCCTGTTGAAAACCTAAACAATATGCGAAGCATAACTGACTGAGATTTACCGATAAGAAATAACCAATTAACACCCGTCTTTTTCCAAAAAATCATCCTATCGAAAACAGATTAAAAATGTTAATAACAATGTTAATTAACTGAATATAAGAATCATTTTTGTTAATAACATTCCAGCCATTTGAAATTTTTGAGGAGAAAAAAAACTAGTTTTAAAAAATTTATATTGATCGATAAGGGTAAAGTGAAAGTTAGCTGTCATAGAGATAAAGCTTAATCAATATGAAACTAACATCAATCTTAATAATTGCACTGGCGACCCAGGCCACGCAATCACTTGCCCAGGCACAAGATTCGACGAAGACAAACCGACGGGTCGTGACCGAGACTGTCAAAGGTACTGTCCTGGACAAAAATACAAGACTTCCAATTGTTGGCGCCACTATTGTACTGTCCTCCAATGGCAATACAAAATCTGTGAGTACAGATCAGCAAGGTATATTTAGACTCCTACAAGTTCCTGTAGGTCGTCAAGTTCTGCGGGTGCGTATGGCTGGCTACAGACAGGAAGAATTATCAGAATTGCTTATTACCTCTGGACGTGAGAATATACTTAATGTTGAAATGGAGCCGCAGGCAAACACACTAAACGAAGCTGTCGTTTACGCCAATACGGGAAAACAACCTTTAAATCAAATGGCGATGACCAGTGGTCGCTCGTTTTCACCTGAGGAGACCAATCGGTATGCCGGCGCTTTCTTTGACCCAGCGAGAATGGCACAGAGTTTTCCCGGAGTCGTTGCTGGTGGTGATGACAATGAGATAATTGTGCGCGGAAATTCCCCAAAGAGCTTACAATGGCGATTGGAAGGGATCGAAATTGTAAATCCCAACCATTTTGGAGCCGAGGGTGCCGCTGGTGGAGGGATCAGTATGCTCAATACGATGGTTTTGGGGAAATCTGATTTCTATACAGGAGGACTGGCCGCGGAATACAACAATGCGATATCGGGGGTGTTTGACCTTAGATTTAGAAGGGGAAATACCGATAAACGCGAATACACATTCAATGTCGGCGTATTGGGAGTAGGTGCAACTTTAGAAGGTCCCTTCAAAAAAGGAAGCGATGCATCGTATTTAATCAGCTACCGGTACTCCTCATTGAGTCTATTGGAAAAAGTAGGTGTAAAAGTCTCGGATACCGGTATCCCAAAATATCAGGATCTCTCCTTTAATTTTGTATTTCCAACCAAGAAGGCCGGAACATTTTCGTTGTTTGGGATCGGCGGTCTGGGAACAGTCAAAGAAACTGCCAAACGTAATTTTCAGGAATGGGAGGAACGCACAGATGCACAGGACATGAACCTGAGATTTAACGCCGGAAGTGCCGGACTAAAACATCAATATATCGCCAACGATAGGCTGTATTTCACCAATATTATCTCGGCATCAATCAGCCGTAATTCCAATAAAACAGATACCCTGACACAGGATTATATAGCTAGCCTATATCACAAAGATAAATTTACAAATACCGCAATCCGCTATGCCGGTAGCCTTAACTATAGAGCGAACAGTAAAAACACAATCCGCGCAGGTATCAATGCCAGCCTGCTTCGCTATGACCTCTATGCCTTAACCTACGATACCGAACTTGCCGCGTTAAAAGAACGGATCAATGAAAACGGAAGTACCAGTACCTATGACGCCTTTGCACAACTCAAAACAGAGCTATCCGACCGTTTGACGTTAAACACGGGTGTACATGCCAACTACTTTACCTTAAGTAAGAGCTGGACTGCTGAACCCAGACTGGGTTTAAACTGGAAGGTCGCTCCAGACCAGACGGTATCCTTTGGTACCGGACTTTACAATCGTTTAGAACCCCTCAGCTATTATTTTGCCAAGAGCGGAACCGGACAAAATACAACAGATAATACCGCGCTATCTCCTACCAAATCTGCTCAAGCTGTCATTGGATATGAAAAGAATCTAAGTCGTACACTCCGGGTTAAGACCGAAGTCTATTATCAACATTTATATAATGTCCCGGTTTCTTCAGATCCAGCAATGAATTTCTCCCTGCTGAATGTGTCAGATATTTCGGCAATTGGTACATCAACCTATCGTCAACTGGTCAATAAAGGTACAGGTAGAAATTATGGCATTGAGCTAACGGTTGAAAAATCACTCAGCAAAGGTTATTATTTTATGGCCACCACTTCGGTATTTGATTCCAAATTCAAAGCACTCAATGGCAAAGAATACAATACGACATTCAATACACGCTATGTCGGCAATCTATTATTGGGAAAAGAATGGACAGTAGGAAAGAATAAAAATAACTTATTTGGTATGAATGCCAAACTGATCTATGCTGGCGGCAGAAAATACTCTCCGGTATTGGAAGATGAATCCTTGCGTTTAGATGAGGAAATTATCGATCAAAGCCGAATTAATACCTTAACTGCCGATCCTTATATTCGACTTGATTTTTCATCAAGCTACCGGATCAACCGTAAAAAGGTGAGTCATCTCCTTATTCTGGATATTCAAAACATCCTTAATAGAGAGAATACTGTCGGGATGCATTACAATTTCAGCAAACGTATCATCGAACCGCAAAAATGGACTGGTATCATCCCGACTATTAACTATAGGATCGAATTCTAAACACTACATATAATAGACTCGAATAGACCTACGACATAAAAAGATTGATTCCTAAAATGATTTCAGGAATCAATCTTTTCAAATACAGGCTTATAGCTATATTAAAAAAGTAGTTTCTAAAACTTGTAACCCAAAGAAATTCCAAATGAACGATTTCTTAGCGATCCCCCAGGTTTATAATCTGCCCATTTTGATTCCAGGTTAGCAATCCCTTTTTGAAACTCCACGCCAACAAGATAATGTCCCCTGAATAGATAGTTTAACTTGGCCCGAACACCGTAATCAAACGATTTTCCAAGAATATAATCTCCATAATCAGCTATGCTCGCATCATTTTGAAATTTAATATCTCCTTTGTTACCAATTTCAATATCTCCAATATAGACTGCTTCTGAAGTTTTCCATTTCCCCCCTAATCCATAGCCTATATAAGGCCCAAGTCCAAATTGCAGTTGATCGTTACCGATTGGTGAATTAACAACAACATCTATGGGTAGTTCGAGATAGGAAGTATTCGCCTTAAAATTCTCACCCCAGCCTACGATTTTACCTTCTTTTCGTTCAAAGCCCCGTTTAGCGAATACTACCGCAGGCTCAATAGCGAAACGCTCGCTCATTCTTATCGTCGGACCAAATCCCAAATACAGACCTCCGACGGATTCCGTATTTGCCTTATTACCATCCTTATTTTTGGCATCAATATTTGAGAAGTTCAGGCCTGCTTTCACATTCCATTTTGTTTGTGCATGTACGAGACAGCCCCCGATCGACAAACATAACAATAACGACAGTTTCTTGATAGTCATCATAAAGAAAATAGGTTTATATAATTTTCATTGTTAACGATAAACAAATGTAAATCGCTACCATTGACCATCAATTTACGGAATAAATCCAATTTCACTACCTATCTAGCTTATTTTCAACATAAATTCAGCTAAAAGCATACTGATTTCTTTACGAAAACGATTGCGACGAAATGTCAAAATCGTTCATACTGAATGCTGTAAATTCACAGTACAGAAAATTCATTTTTTCATCCAATTAAATCTAACAAAGCCTATGATCAAGATCCAAAACGCATCCGTTGCGAAAAATCGCTGGGTGCACGCGGCAATCCCATTATCCTGCCTGTTGGTCGTATCCAATATGGCAACTTCCCATGCCGCCCCATTGCCCCCTAAAGTTACACATAGCAAGCTTTCGCTAGCCATACAACAGCGTTTCCAAGGTAAAGTCGTAGATAGTGAAGGTAAGGCCATAGCAAACGTGACGATCCAAATCAAAGGGACCAATCAAGCCACATCGACTAATGCAACCGGTTTATTTGAATTCAATAGCCAACAGAAAGATGTCACCTTGGTGGTAAGAAGTATCGGTTACAAAACCATCGAAACTGTTGCCCATGCCGGTTCACCTTTAACAATCACCCTGGATAAAGAATCCAAAGGGCTTGAGGAGGTTGTCGTGGTTGGTTTCGGTACGCAGAAAAAAGAGAATGTGACAGGTTCGGTATCCTCCGTTCAAATGTCGGAAGTCCTGGAAAGCAGACCCGTTACCTCCCTATCTGCGGGTTTAGCAGGTCAGGCACCGGGGCTATATGTCAATCAAGGTTCTGGTAGACCGGGTAGCGATGGTGGTACTCTTCGGGTACGTGGTCAGGGAACATTAAACAATTCGAATCCACTTGTTGTGATCGACGGTGTTATCGGTGATATGAACCTAATCAATCCACAGGACGTCGAAAGTATGTCGGTATTGAAAGACGCAGCTTCAGCTTCCATCTATGGTTCACGCGCAGCCAATGGTGTTATCCTTATCACGACTAAAAAGGGAAAGACCGAACAGTTTAAGGTTACCTATAATAATTATTTCTCTAGCCAGAAACCATCCAATACCATCCAAATGGTTTCCAACTACGCCAATTATATGGAGCTGATTAATGAAGGCTACAAAAATGGCGATCCAAATGCAAAACCTACATTTTCACAGGAAAAAATAGATCTTTGGCGACAAAATTCAGGGCAAGATCCGTTGAAATATCCCAATTCAGACTGGGTGTCTGAACTATTTCAAAATAAGATCAGCCAAAACCACAATCTGTCCTTTACAGGTGGAAGTGAAAAAATTAAATTTTTCGGTTCCTATGGCCTATTAAACAATCCCGGTGTTATTGAACAAGCTACCTACAAACGTCATACGGGTCGTATCAACCTCGAAGCCGATGTAAAACCCTGGCTTACACTTGGAGCTAATATCAATGGTGTCGTCTCAAAGACCGATATCGGCACCAATATCATTGATGATGTATTCACCTTTGCGGGAGCGAGTACACCAGGTATGGTACTAAGAGCTCCAGATGGCCGATTTGGTTCGCCCAGCAATCCGGAAGAGAACCCACAATCCAACAATGTGCTTCACCGCTTGTATGCTCAAAAGGGTAATATTAATAAGAATCGTTTTGTATCCCGATTTTATGGAAAGTTAAAACCTATTGAAGGCCTTTCTATCGAAGGATCGTACACCTATACCTATGATGACGATTTTATCTATTCGCAACCTGTGTTCAACGATCGTTGGGATTTCTTGACTAATACAGTCGCCACCGCTGGCACTGGGCGTTCCTCTGTTACCAACGAGTCTGTTAAATCGTATCGTTATTATATGGACGGAGTTGCCAAATACAAGAATAAGCTATTTGATAAATTAAATTATGAAGTGATGGTGGGTGCCAGCCAGGAATATTTTAAAGATGGTTGGTTTGCGGCATCCAAACTGGATCTCGTCGATCCTTCACTTACGGTGTTAAACGCGGCGACAATGGATGCTTCGGCTTCCGGCAACATCACGGATTGGGCCATGCGCTCCTTCTTTGGAAGACTCAACCTCTCCTGGGATGATAAATACCTATTGGAAGCCAATCTTCGTACCGACGGTTCATCGCGCTTTATGACCGGAAAAAGCAGATGGGGTACCTTCCCTTCGGCATCGTTCGGCTGGAAAATATCTTCCGAAGATTTCTACGATGTCAAATGGATGCCAAGTCTTAAATTCCGTGCCTCATATGGTGTATTGGGCAACAATGGTACTTCAGACGCATCGTTCCGTAGAGACGCTAATATTAACAACTACGAATATCAGACACTATACAATCCGGCCAATTACATCCTGAACAATCAGCTTTATGTCGGGTTTGCCCAGACTGTCTTGAGCAACCCCTTATTGACCTGGGAAAATACCTATATTCTAAATGCGGGTCTGGATTTTGACCTTTTCAATTATAAATTGAACGGTTCAATTGATGTTTTCAATAAAGTAACAGACAATATCCTGATCGACCTTCCTGCACCTTTAGTTGTCGGAAATGCAAGCATACCACGTACCAACGCAGCAAAAGTCCGCAATAATGGGATCGAGCTTAACCTCAACTACCGCGACAAAATTGGGGATGATTTTAAATTCAATATCGGTGGTAACTTCACCTTCATTGACAATAAAGTGGTCAAATTTAAAGGCAACGACAAATCTATTTCAGGAGCAAATCTTTTACAAGAGGGCTATGCCATCAACACGCAGTATATTTTGTTGACCGATCGCATCTTGCAGACAGATGCAGACATGCAACTCGTACAACAAATGATCGACAATGCTCCTACTGATCCAAATACAAACCAAAAAGTAAACCCATTTGCCTCCTATGGGACACCAAAAAAAGGGGATTTACTATATAAAGACGCCAATGGCGATGGCATCATTAACGACAATGATCGGGTACCTGTCGGACATGGTACTGCGCCAAGGATCACTTATGGCTTTAATATGGGATTTGATTATAAAGGTTTTGACTTTTCGGTTTTCCTGCAAGGGAATGCAGGCAATAAGGCTATTTGGATAGATAATTACTACACACCAACTGTACGTTGGGGCTATCAGATCAACCAGGAAATCGCAGATGGCAGATGGAAAGATGGGGCTACCGATGCCAAATATCCACGACTCTTGCCATATACAGATACAAGAAACACCAGAAATAGTGACTTCTGGTTACAGAACAAAGCTTTTATCCGTGTAAAAAATATCCAGCTCGGCTACACCATTCCGAATGAGATTACCAAACGGATCCAGGTTCAGAATCTACGTGTTTTTGGATCGTTGGAAAATTTCTGGACGATTACTAGTTACAAAGGATTCGACCCTGAGGTGAGTGGCACCAATTATCCAACAATGAAACAGGCTGTCTTCGGTCTTAGTTTAACATTTTAAGTTGTCAAATATCATGAAAAAGATTTCACTACTCATAGCTGGATGCATTGCATTATCATCTTGTTATAAGCTCGATACAACACCTTACAGTCAGGTTAGTGCCGATACATTCTGGCAAAATGAAGACCAGGCGCTCGCTGGCATATTAGGTTGTTATAATGATCTAAAGAAGGAAGCGACCTTCGGTTTACAATTTTCTTATGATGGGCTCAGTGATATTGGGCTAGGCTACGATCCTCCGGGCCTAGGCGAGGTCATCAGCGGTACATTTACAGACCGCTCATCCGTAATTGTGGATAGGTGGCAGGCGGGATATGACCTGATCCAACGCTGTAACCATGCCATCGCCAATATTCAGCCGATGACCATAGATAAAGCCAAACAGGAGGGTTTTATTGCCGAAGCAAAATTTCTCCGCGCGCTGATGTATTTTCAATTGACAAACCTTTATGGAGCTTTGCCAATATATGACGAAACAGTTGATCTAAACAGAGATTTTAGTTCACTCAAAAATAGCCGTTCTTCCGTTGAAGACGTCAAGAAATTCATCCTTGCGGACCTCAACTACGCTGTCGATAAATTACCTGTAACGTATGATGCAAAACACTATGGCCGAATCACAAAGGGTGCGGCCTATGCTTTGAGAGGAAAAGTAGCCTTGTATAATAAAGATTGGACTTTGGCAATCCGGGATTTTGAAGAAATTGTCTATAACAAAACCAACAACTACGGTTATAACCTCAGTGCTAATTATGCGGCGTTGTTTACCATGGAAGGGGATCAGGCTCCTGAAATGATCTTTGCTATACAGAACATGGGCGGAACAGGATTTCCTTATGGGATGCCTATGGCCTTCTATATGGGGACAAGATCAACTTTTGGCAGTGACTGGAACAACTGTATGCCAAGTACACGGCTTGCAGACCGTTATGAAAACCGAGACGGAAGTCCTTTCAACTGGAATGACCATTTCCCAAATTATAATACAGACAATGCTGTTAAAAAGCAAGCGATGGAATCCACACAATCCGGTGGTGTACTGACGAAGGTACCTGATACAGTCAAGCTACGTCAGATCTATGCCAACCGGGATCCACGAATGAATCAGACGCTTATTGTCCCTTATTCACACTATTTGGGCTGGAACGCCAACAAAGAACGTGACATGCAATTTATTCTTGCAACGGGGGTAAATGAAAATTTCGGGCAGATCCGTAATAATCGGGGCTGGTATACCTACCTATGGCGCAAATTTGTACCCGAAGGCAATCTCAAAGGAGCGATTACCGATCGTGCTCATACACCGATTAACTTCCCGATCCTTCGCTTGGCAGATGTGCTTCTTATGCTTTCCGAAGCCTATAATGAAACCAATCAGCTGGATAAGGCGATCACGGAACTGAATAAGGTACGTATACGTTCGAAAATGCCTGCCCTAAATAGCGGCAGTTCATTCCTGGTCGTTAACAGTAAAGCGGAAATGAGTAAACGCATCCAACACGAACGCGCAGTAGAATTAGCAGGCGAGGGATGGCGCTATTTTGATCTCAAACGTTGGAATCTATTGGAAGATGTGTCGAAGGGTGTTATTGAAAAAGGTGTTACAGGCGATAATCTTGTTACCAGAGGATATCAACCCCGACATAAGCTTTGGCCGGTACCGGGACAAGAAATAGAGATGAACGCGGCACTTCTGCCACAAAATCAAGATTGGTAAAATGAGAATATATCTAATCCTATTCTTCTTTCTCAGTAGTCTCTCTTTTCAGGGACTACTGGGAAAAGAATTAAAGCTACTCACAGGTACTTTTAAACAGGAAGATCTCAAGATCAACCTGAGCCGGGACAAGTCCTGGATTCCCTATCCAAGTTATTCCGATCGTAAGGCATGGGATCAGTTGATAGCACCTTTCCGGGAGCAGGTTATTGCGAAAGGCGACAAAGCACTCGACTATCAATGGCAAGTGGTCAAGGCGACAGATTATCTAGAATATGAACGCTCAGGCAATCGCGGCATGATGGAAAAGCCGATGAACGAAAACTGTACCGCGCTCACAAACCTGCTATTAGCTGAGTTAGCAGAGGGGAAAGGACGTTATATCGATCAGATTTTAAACGGTACCTGGCACATGACCGAGATGTCTACCTGGTCATTATCGGCCCACCTACCAGCTTTCCAATCCAGCAAAAGATCCCTACCACAAGAACGGACACATGTCATTGACCTCATGGCTGGCGATGTCGGATCCTTACTTTCGTGGATACATTATTTCTTTCGGGACACCTTCAATTCCATCAATCCGGAAATTAGTCTACGCTTAAAACAGCACATCCAGCAACGCATTATACAGCCCTATCTAGATCGCAATGACATGTGGTGGCAGGGCTTTGAACTCAAAGGAAACCAATTGGTCAACAACTGGAATCCCTGGTGTAATTTTAATGTGCTCACCTGCCTGCTGCTGATAGAAGACAATCCGGATGTTCAACTGACTGGCATCTATAAAACAATGACTTCGGTTGATCGCTTTATCGATTATATCAAAAAAGATGGTGCCTGTGAGGAAGGTCCATCCTATTGGGGGCACGCCGCCGGTAAATTGTACGATTACCTCAAGATACTTTCCATGGCAACACAAAACAAGGTCAGTATCTTCGACAAACCTCTTATCCGTGATATGGGTGAATACATTGCACAATCGTATATTGGTGGTGACAGATGGGTGGTCAATTTTGCCGATGCCTCAGCCAAAGGTGGTGGAGATCCACTACTCATCTATCGTTATGGGCAAGATGTACACAGTACCGAAATGATGCAATTTGCACGATACATGACAGATCTTGGAGGTAAAGGTGCGGACTTTAGACCCTCACGGGATATCTTCCGTGCATTTGAGGATCTACGCTGTTTTCCGCAGCTTCAGCACATACAGGCAGCACTTCCACAAAATGCATTTAAGTGGTATCCGGAGACGCAGTTTCTCTATCTGAAAAAGGAAGGTTTTTTCTTCGCCGCCAAAGGTGGTTTTAATAATGAAAGCCACAACCATAACGATGTCGGTAGTTTTATTTTATACCAGGATCAGCAGCCTCTCTTTATTGATGCCGGTGTCGGAACCTACACGAAGAAAACATTTAGCGACGACCGCTATAGTATCTGGACCATGCAGGGTGCCTACCACAACCTGCCGCAGATCAATGGTAATGATCAGGCTTTTGGCAAAGAATACAAAGCCGAAAATGTGGTGTTCCTACCTGAACAGAATCAATTCCAGCTCGATATCGGGAATGCCTATCCAAAAACAGCCAATATTGAACATTGGAATAGAAGTTACCGCCTTGGCGCTGATGGTCTGACCATAGCGGACGAGTTTAAGATCAAAAATCCGACCCAGCCCAATATTGTGCATTTTTTAGTTTCAAAAGAACCTCAGATTAACAAGGGAGTGATCGCCATGGGTGATGGTCTGGCCGCATTGCATTTTAATCCAGCACAGTTCGTTGCTTCCTATGAAGTCATCCCACAGGATGACCCTCGTCTGAGCCAAGTATGGGGCGAGCGGCTTTACCGCATCAACCTTAAGGCAAAAAGCATCAAATCGACAGGAAAATATAATTTTATCATTAAAAAAGCCAAATGAAAAGAAGAAATTGGATTCAAGCCGTAACATTAACTACCGCAGGAGCGCTAATGAACAGCCCCCTGTTCGGGCGTAGTCACCCCATTGGTTCAGCTGCAGAACCTTCTACTGACGACCGTGCATATTGGGTATCTATTTTAACAAAAATGGCCAGCCCTATTCTCGATCGTATCAGCAAAGAGCGTTTTCGCGCAGAGATGCCAATTGTTAAAAGTGAAACTTATGACTATATAGATCCCAGTGTGGGTTATCTGGAAGCCTTTGGTCGATTATTGGCCGGTATGGCTCCATGGTTGAACCTACCAGACGATAAAACCGCAGAAGGGAAGTTACGTACTAAATTTAAACAACAAGCCTTGCTGGGCATACAACATGGTGTAAATCCAGCTTCGGCAGATTATTTCTCTTGGCGTAGCAAGTCCAAGCAGCCTCTGGTTGATGCAGCACATTTAGCGCAGGCATTTATGCGTGCCCCAAAAGCATTATGGGATCCGTTGCCACAAGTAACAAAGCAACAGGTTATTACCGAACTCAAACACTTACGCTGGATCAAACCCAACGAAAGCAACTGGCTATTGTTTGCCGCAATGACCGAAACTTTTCTCTACAGTATCGGTGAAGACTGTGCTCGTGAGAAGATAGACTATGCGGTAAACAAATTTGATCAGGAATGGTATGTCGGTGACGGATGGTATAGTGACGGTGCGCGATTTAGCTTTGATCATTACAATGGTTATGTCATTCATTGCATGCAAGTGGAGACTTTAAAAAACAATCTTAGCGCTGATGCGAAGTACCAACCCATGTATGACCGCGCTTACAAACGTATGAAACGCTATGCACATCATCTGGAGCGCATGATTTCACCCGAAGGCACCTACCCTGTTGTTGGGCGGAGTGCAACATATAGAAATGCGGCCTTCCAACCGCTCGCTGCGGTAGCACTTGATGGAAAGCTCCCCACAGACCTCTCCAATGGACAGGTGCGCGCAGCATTGACAGCAGTTCTCAAGCACATCTATGCTGATCGCATTTTTCATGAGGATGGCTGGATGGCCTTAGGATTTCTCAATGCCGATCAGGGAAATATAGCAGACAGTTATACCAACTCGGGTTCCCTCTATACTGCTTCCCTCTCATTTCTACCCTTAGGGCTTCCACCAACGCATGCTTTTTGGTCTGACGCTGCCGCACAATGGAGCTCACAAAAAGCTTTTGCAGGTTTACCCTTTCCAAAAGATTATTATGTAACTTACTAGGAATATACGCTGTTAGGAAACTATCGAAGGTAGCATAAACCGAGTAAACTGAACGAAGAGAGCTCATGAATACCCTAATCATAAAATAATTGATGAACAAATAATTAATGCAGATGAAAAAAAGAAAAACCAGTTTAAAAACAATCCTTCTTATCGCTTCAGGGCTTTTTGCGCTCAGTTTTATCGACCAAAAGCCAAACTTTATCGACGCTAGTTTCAACGCTGCGGAGAAACAATATCAATTTCTGGCCAAGGAAGCTGACAAAGACCATAAGTTCCCACGTACATTGACTCCTTCCGGACAATTGCGAGGAACCGACGAATGGGATTGGACAGGAGGTTTTTTCCCTGGCTCACTATGGTATATCTACAATCACACACACAATAAAGAAACGGAGAAAGAAGCTATAAAATGGACCGAAGCGCTCGAAAAAGCGAAGGACCTGGATCAACATCACGATATTGGTTTTGTCATGTATTGTTCCTATGGCACAGCAATAAAATACCTCAAGGATCAGAAAAAAATTGCCGATTATAAAGCTATCCTTGTCCATTCGGCCAATACCGCATTAAAGCGCTTTAACCCACAGGTTGGTGTCATCAAGTCATGGAATGAGAAAAAGTCATGGGATGGCAAAACACTTTGGAAATACCCTGTCATCATTGACAATATGATGAACCTTGAAATGCTGTGTTACGTTTCCGATCTGACAGGTGATCCTAAATATAAGGATGTCGCTATCAGTCATGCAACGCAAACCATGAAAAACCATTTCCGCACAGACTATAGCACCTACCATGTTGTAGACTATGATGCCAGCGGTAAAGCAATCCATCAACAGACAAATCAGGGCTATGCCGATAATTCAACCTGGGCACGTGGACAGGCTTGGGCTATCTACGGATTTACCATGATGTATCGGGAGACAAAAAAACCAGAGTTTCTCAAAACAGCACAGGCAGCAGCTAAATTTTACATGACCCACAAAAATCTTCCAAAAGATAAAATCCCTTACTGGGATTTCAATGCTGGACAACAGGGATATAAATCAGACGCTGATTTTTCAACGTTAAAGCTTAATTACGTCCCTCGTGATGCCTCCGCAGCAGCTATTGTCGCTTCGGCACTCGTTGAACTATCGACCTTAACTTCAGGAGCAGAAAGTAAGTCCTATTTAGCTTTTGCCAAGGAAAGTCTACAGACACTTTCAGGAGCAGGTTATTTTGCCAAATACGCGAGCAACGGTGGTTTCTTGCTCAAACATAGTGTCGGCAGTCTGCCGCATCACTCTGAAATTGATGTCCCTTTGACCTATGCAGATTATTATTATCTCGAAGGTTTAACACGCTTGGAACAACTCAAAAAATAATAAAAACAGGCTGTATAAAAAGCTGAATTTTGGCAAACAACGCCAACTAATCTTTAGAAACCTCAGCCGAACGAATGAAGAAGGTCCAGTTTCTTTACAGATCCTGGACCTTACTTTTTAATATTCACAGCAATTACGAAAAGATTAAGACCTTATTTATTATCGGTCGGGATTGTTTCTGATACAGTACTACCCGCGTACTCAGCTTTCGGAAGCCTCATCTCAACAGTTTGATTTACTTTTGCACGTTTATTGATGAGATGAATACGTACGGTTTTTTCCTGTTGCAGTGGATCTGCCACATCCAATTTGAAGGCTCTATTTTCCTTTGTGATCTGCAGAATGACCGGCTTGTCCACCTGAATAGACCAAGCTCCAATTTGATAGGTGCCTGACTGATGAAACACTGCCTGAATAGTGGCCAGCCCCTGATGTTCTACGGCTTGAACAGCAGGCGTATTGTGCCATATTTTTAGCTGCTGCATAGCCCGCTTATCGATCTGATCCACACCGGGTACCACGATATACGCATAACTTCCATTTACAGGTTTCGCTGCGTGCTCTACCCATAACTTAAATACCTTACCATGGACAGCATCTTTTGATCGGGAACGATTGATGCGGTACCAAGAGCCCGATTGTTCTTTTGTCGTCAGAGCAACTTTCATGGCTTCCGGAAAATAATAGCTGACCTGATTGTGCATCACATATTCACCTTGTTTGACATTTCGAATCAGTGAATCGGTTGAAATCTTCTCTTTTCCATTCCATACGACAGGGCCATTCAACCAAGTCTGATTCAATGTTGTTACGACCGGTTCAGTAGCACTACTGCTAATTCCACTACCCAGGCAAACAATCTCCTTATCAAAAAAGAACCATGCTTTTTGTGCAGCCAGGCCATCGTATTGAACAGACATGGCCGATGCGCCGATTGTACCATTGCTGACCCCACCAGAGAAACTGTTGGCAGCCAGTACACCCCACTGTTCTTTGAGTTCCTGATCACCCTGATAATCTCGGGTAGTTGTCCCCGGAATTTTGTCCCACTCCCATACCGGCATGATATTATAGTATTCCGGACCAAATACCTGAATATTGGTTACACCATCTGTCATATTTTTACCAAGCATATTTTCACCGTTTCCTGATTCCGATTTGTTGGTTCGCTTGCTTGCCAGACGCAGGTTAAAATGAAATTGTTTTCTGAGGTGTGTTGTATAGTCTCCTTTCCAATAATGTCGATGCAGGGATTGATCTTCTGCATTAAAAGCCTGTATACTATCTAATTTTGCCAATCCTTTCTTCCAGATCTCATTTTTAGCTGGATCGATCAACTGCATCTGCTGCAGTATGGCGACTTCTTGATCCTTGCGCAATATATCTGGTCGTGATATCCCACGTCCATGCACATTAAAATCAATATAACGTGAACGTATGATCGGCAGATAGGTTTCCAAAAGAAATTTTTCAAAGAGATCCAATTTCTCTTTATTAACCGCATAAGGCGTCTCGCGGACATAAGCCATTACCTTAGAAATTCCCTTTAAGAACTCTTCGCCATAGCCCGCAATATACAATTGTGGCCCATGCTGTAAGTAAGAGAAATCATATTGCAAACCCTCTTTGCCATCCACCAACTGGATAGGAAAAAGCAGTTGTTCCATAGCGGCAGCCAGTAGACCGGTATCTTCCAAGATCAGTGCACGATAGAAATAATGCATGGCAATATCACTTTTGTTCGCACCTGTTTTCTTATAGGGGTCCCCTCTTTCCATCAGCTTGACCAGTGCTGTTTCCACTGCAGTCGGGATTTTCTCCTGACCAAATTTCATCAGGATCAGACAGACACCTATTGCTTTGGGAGAAGCGATTTCATTGTGCCACCAATTCGTTGATTCAAATTGGTTATTTGCCCAGTACTGTGCTGCCCGTATAATCTTGTCATAAAGCGACTTTTGCTGATAAAATTTACTCTTGGGCGACACATAAGCTACGATCAAAGCTTTCAAGCGATCTAAGTGTTCCCCTGGAGGCCAGAGTGAAATTGATTTACTCGTGTAATCTATATCAGACCAAGTACCAGCTTCAGTCAGCTGATTACTCCAAATTGTAGTTTTATCACCGTGCGCGGCCGAACTTCGCAATTCGTCCTCGTACACATGTTTTTTGATGCGATCAAATGTATGCTTGTCCTGTGCCCTTGTCATGACCAGTCCAAATGATAATAAAAATATAAGTATAGCTTTCATTCGTTTTCCAATTATAATCCGATTAAGGGTATTTCTTTTCTGCTGCCCTTCCAATGACATCCATTCGATGTTTCATTATTTGGTTCTGATCATTATCCAAGACTCCACTCAACCATTTGGGAGCAGCCATCTTTTTTTCCCACTCAGCCAATTTACCCAACATTTCCTTCACGTTATCGGGATATTTTTCGGCAAGATTATGTTGTTCTTTCAGATCGTTTTTTAAATTAAATAACAATATCGGATCATCCTTGACAACAATCAGCTTCCATTCGGCGTGACGGACCGCCTTAGCGACTCCCCGTCGCCAAAATAAATATTCATGCCCATTCTTTACCGCCTTATACGAAGACAACAGGCTTAGCCCATCGATCGCTTGTCCGGGGATGTTTTTCCCCTGTATGGCATCCATACTTGTTGGTAAGATATCCATACCCGATACCAGGGCATTGACTACTTTTCCTTTCGGGAGCTTTGCTGGCCATTGCATAATCATTGGTACCCGTATTCCGCCTTCCCATTTCGACCCCTTTAAACCGCGCAGCTGGCCATTATCGGCACCATTATTTGTGGCCGCACCATTGTCATTCATAAAGATAATCAGCGTATTTTCATAAAGTCCATCGCTTTTCAATTGTTCTATCAAACGGCCAATATTGCTATCCATATTCTCCAGCATTGCCAAATAAGCGCGGCGCAAAGGATCTGCAACATCACTATATTTACTGTTCTGCGTCAGCGGAGCCTCCACAGGAGTATGTATAGCATTAAAAGCCAGATACATAAAAAAAGGCTGTTGGCGATAACGATGAACATAGGAGATTGCCTTATCGGTCAATGTCTCTGTCAGATAGCGAATAGAATCTTCGGGAAAAATGCGTCCATCATCGACCAACATTTGTGTTAGTTTTACCTTTCCGGGGATCGGAAAATAAGAGCGATCACCGCCGATAAAACCAAAGAAATGATCAAAGCCACGCTTGAGCGGATGAAATTGGGAACCGTCCCCCTGATGCCACTTGCCGATACCTACAGTTTTATACCCATTGTATTTCATAAAATCAGCTATCGTTGCCACCGAGGTATCCATCCCAATATCTTCCAGTGCCGTTCCATTGGTTGGCCGTTTGGAAATATTGTGTTCGAAGCCAAAGCGTTGTTGGTACCGCCCCGTCAGCAGACCGGCACGTGAGGGTGCACAAACCGATGCAGATGCATAAGCACACTGAAAACGAATACCCTGTTTCGCCAGTTCGTCGATATACGGTGTATGCACCTCTTTACCACCGTAGCAACCAAAATCATCATAACCGCCATCGTCGCTCAAAATCACAATGACATTGGGCCGCTGCTGTGCAAAAACAGAAATTTCAACTAGAGAAAGTACACTTAGCAATGTAAGTATACGATAGAACGTTATCCGGTAGATCATCGCATTAGATTTATCCCTAAATGTAAACCTAAATGTATTGGGTTTTTTGTAAAAAAACCGAAAACGATTTCGTTAAGTCAATTTTTTTTAGTCCTTTAGATGGTACAATCCAATCCGAAGCAGATGGAAATAAACGAGAGAAATCAACTAGCAGCTATTGCTAAAATTTTGGTCAGGAATGATCATGATAAGGCATTAGATGAACCCCTGATGAGGCTCCTCCAAAGTGGGCAAAATACTGTTCGACCCGACCTTTTTAGCTTTGCAGAAAAATGGTCAAAGACGACGTCCCCCAGAGCATTAGCAGAACTCTGGGAGGAGTTCAAAATCCTCCTGTCCCTTCACCCTGATCTTGGCTTTGTTGTTATTGAAGGCACACATATTGCGGATATCCCGAGCTTTTATGCTGAAATCAATCGAGTCTATATGGCTGATGAGAGTTGGCAAATTGGGAGTCTGGATGGTTTTGATGATCTACTTTATGGTGGCTTTGGAAAAGTACAGGATGCAAAAAAACAGACGATCATCTGGAAAGACATCGCCCATAGTAGAGCGGCACTAGGAGTAACAACCACCCTCGCCTACTATCAGGAAAAACTTGCCGCCAATTCACCATTCAATCATGCCTATTTCCAACAAAAGCTAGCCGATTTACAGGCTGGAAAAGGACAGACTTATTTCGATATCGTAGCGGAAATAATACAATCGCATCCAAAGATTGACTGGATCTACTAAAGGATTTAAAGAATTCAAAATGGTATCTTTATTGAACCTAAACAGAATACCATGAAACATACAGTAAAGATATTTTTTTTATTGACGATGCTATTTCAGCATATTGCTTATGCGGATAGTCCACTTAAAGTCGCTGTTGCGGGACTCAATCACGACCATGTATACCTCCTATTGAATTTATACAAAGAGAAGAAGGTTGAGATCATTGGGATAGCAGAGGCCAATAATATCCTCGCGGACAGGATTCAGACACAATACAACCTTCCGAAATCCGCTTTTTACCCAGATCTCCCTTCGTTATTGAAAAGAGTAAAACCCGATGTGGTTCTGGCTTACAACCCCACCAATGAGCATATCAATGTAGCGGAAATCTGTCTACCGCTCAAAATACCTGTCATGGTAGAGAAACCGATGGCAACCACATTGGCTGATGCCAAACGCATTGCAGCGTTGTCCAAGGAAAACAAAACGGCTTTTTTTGTCAACTATGAAACGACCTGGTATAAGAGCAACCAACAGCTCAAGCAATTGATTGATCAAAATGCCGTAGGTCGTGTGACACGGATGATTGTAAAGGATGGGCATGAAGGGCCCAAAGAGATCGGCTGCAGCAGCTATTTTCTCGATTGGCTAACAGATCCACAGAAAAATGGCGGTGGTGCATTAATGGATTTCGGATGTTATGGGGCCAATCTCATGACCTGGATCAAGAACGGTGAACGGCCTATTTCTGTCAGCGCAATTACACATCGACTGAAGCCAGAAACCTATCCAAAGGTAGAGGATGACGCGACGATTATCTTAAATTACCGCGATGGTAGCACAGGTATTATCCAGGCATCTTGGGCTTGGCCTTACAGTGTGAAAGACCTACAGGTATTTGGAACGAAGGCTCAACTCTATGCACAAAACGATAAAACATTGTTAAAATACGTCCAGCATAACGATAAGCCAACAGTTATTCCAACAGATCAGCCTTATTTTGAAAATCACATCCAATATTTAACGCATGTTTTAAGCGGAAATCAGCTGATTGAGAATGATCTAGGCTCCATTAGCAACAATGTGACTGTCGTTGAGATTTTGGAGGCAGCCAAGCGTTCCGCAAAAGAAGGAAAGACGGTAACATTAAATTGATCTTTAATAGAAAAAGGTATATAGATAAATAATCCACATACCTTTTTCTATATTTACCAACATTGTTGACAAGAACATGTCGGATTTGTTTCGTCTTGTTCAATCTGAATTCTGAGGCGAACCGTTAGGGATCCAGCGGCTCATCCGGATCAATTGTGAATGCTTCATCTTTCGCCTGAAATTCGATGATAACATCCGAAATTCGTTTTCCAAGGCTATAGGGTACATAACCCAGTTCGCGAATACAACGGTCGGCCATTTTTTCTACCGCATCGATATGTGCCTTGCTGCTGTTGACAATGGCAAATTTATCTTTAGGAAATCCATAGTTCAATAGTATACGGGCAGTATTGCGCAGATTTGTTGTTGTATGGCGGGCATGCGGATCGATCAAGATCGCCTGCTCAGGGACTCCCATGACATTGATCAAGTACTTTTTCATCTCGATTGCCTCAATATACGCCGTTTTATAAGGGTGTACCTTTCCACCGGAAAGTACAATAAAAGGGGCTAATTTTTCAAAATAACTACGGGCAGCCATGCGTGCTCGCAACATACCGCCGGGACTGATCGGTTGTCCATAGATTTCAGGGCCCGCCCCCAGGGTCAACAACAGGCTGTAAGGGTAGGCTGAAAAATTTGTTTTTTTCACTTGTTCAAACGCCTTTTTATTTTCCAGTGCTATCAGTGGCTCCAATTGTGCAGCGTCCCAACGCTCATTGATCTCAAGCAGCCTTACCGCTGTCATCATTGTCATAAAAAGCGCCTCCTTCCCAGTCGGAATATCTTTTAGCACATCCTGACGTACATCATCTAAAAGCTGAAAATAAGCCTTACGATTCACATCAAAAGAAATTGAATCAATCTTGGGATAGTTGGGCCTCTTGCCGCCACCATAGACATCAACAACATAGTTCATGGCGCCAAAGTCCTGTAACAGCGCTTTCTTAAGATACACTTTTGCAGTCTCATCCCTTGGTATACCATAAGTCTTTGATGGCATCAACGTTGATTCAACCAGTTCTGCCAATTTCCTGTTGCTCTTGATCTGACTTGAAATTTGTTCAGCCATGAGTTCGATCTCAGAATCTTTCCATTTAAAAGCTTCCAGAAAACAGCCGAGATCCGCGCAATGATCACTACCCTTGAACCGGTCAAACCGCTGTTTCAACAATGTTGAAACGGCTTGGGATGCACAAAGCTGCTGTGTTAAGGCAGGATCCTTTAGCAACAGATAAGTCGCATAATAATTCTTGCGGATTACCCAATCCTGCGGACCGGCAGGATTGGGTTGGGGCTGGCCTTTGGAAATGTGCATTACGCATATTCCCAAAGTCAACAAAATGATCTTTTTAATGATACCGCTCATATCCGATTCTATTAATAGCCAGGATTTTGATACATACGCTGTGGATCCAATTTATATTCATCAAAAGGAATTGGATAGTACCTATCCTTTGTAGTTATATTGGAGATTTTAGCATTCCCATAATCCGCCTGGTTTTTAGTTTTAAAGTACGTCACCAATTCCTGTGGATTATAGTTCCGGATTAAGTCAAACCAACGTTGATTTTCGAAAGCCAGTTCCACACGACGTTCGTGCAAGATCGCTAACTTTAATGTTGGGTATTTTGTACGATAGTCATTGTTTAACATTGAGGCTGCATAAGAAGGCAAGCCTGCACGTTCACGCACCTGATCCAATAGCGCAATGGCCTCAGCTTCTTTACCCAGATGATATTTTGTTTCGGCCAACAATAGCATCACATCAGCATAGCGGATCAAGATCCAGTCATTTCCGCCCCAACCATTGGTACCCGCAGCGTCACTATTATCCCTAAATTTGGTTACAAACCAATCGTTGACTTGCGTATTGGTGGCAAATTTTACGGAGAAACCTTTTCGGATATCGTCTTGCTCGTAATCTTTAATCAAATCTAGTTTTGCCACTTCACCAGCACCTGTCGAATTGTAACGTGAGTTGATAGTTTCTCCTCGCGCCTGGTAATTACGGGCGATACTCGAGCTATAGTTTTGGTCTCCCTGTTTGTACTGAATCTGAAAAACGAGTTCTTTACAGCTATTTTTCTTGGTCACATCGAAAACATCCGCATAGGGAATTTCGTTTAGCTTGCCAAAAGTTCGCATTTGGTAAGCCGCATTGAGGTACTGTTCTGCCTTCGCAAAATTTTCTGCACTCCCCGACGTCTGCGTTGCACCCAACGTTAAGTATACTTGCCCCAAAATCGCATTAATGGCCGATTTAGACGCTCTACCAATGACGTAATCTTTCTGTGTATTGGGAAGATTGCTGGACAATGCCTCCGTCAAATCCTTAATGATCTGTTCATACACAACCGACTCTTTTTGCCGAAAAGCCAATTCATTTGCTTGCTCTTTACTTGTAACCTGTACCGTAGACAATGGAATATCTCCAAATTTGCGTACCATATGGAAATATAGTAATGCACGAACGAATTTCGCTTCCGCAATATAACGGCCTTTTAATTCTTCACTTGTAAAGGTCACATTATCGACATGTGAAAGAACCACATTACAACGGCTGATGGCAGCATACATGGCAGACCAATGTGTCTTGAGATAAGTATTACTCGGCAGCAACGAGAAGTCATTGAACTGGAATGGTTCCCCGGCATTGGATTGGTTATCATTACGTCCTGAGTTGTCCGAACGTTCTTCATTGTATAAAGTGCTCGATTCACCGAGTGTACTTCCCGTACGAAGGGACTGATAGAGCCCGTTGACAGCCAAGAGCACATCGTTTTCTGATTTGAAATAATCATCGATCGTGACGGCATTGGGATTTTTCTGATTTAAAAAGTCTTTGGTACATGAAGACAATGCCAACAAAACAAAGGGTAATATATATCTTTTTTTCATCCTGTTATTTTTTATTTTTTCCTGCCTACCTCGTTTCAAAGCGAGGTTTGCAAGGCTATTATTTATAAAGACGAAGCTACTGATAGGGTTTTTTCCCTAATATGCCTGTATGCACAATAGCTCCTCGGTCAAACCATTAGAACGTTACTTTCACACCAAGGTTATACGATCTCACCAATGGATAAAGCCCATAATCCACACCTGGTGTCAGGTTGCCGCGTTGATTATAATCCGGTTCCGGATTGTAGCCTTTGTATTTAGAAATCGTAAATGGATTGTCCACTGTAGCATAGACCCTTACCCCAGAAAGTGTTAATTTTTCTGCAAGGCTTTTGGGAAGATTGTACCCCAGAGCAATATTTGTCATACGCAAGAATGAACCGTCCTGCAGATAAAAATCGGAAAGACGCGTACTGTTACTTTGCGTACCGCCACGCGATGCACGGTACACTTTTCCATTTCCTGGATTTTGAGCCGAACGATAGCGTTGTGCAACATCCGCATATTGATTGCCGGAGCCTTCCATATTGTAGAGGTAATAATCATAGCCATCCAGCACTTTATTCCCTTGGGAGCCATTAAATGATGCGCGTAGATCGAATGCCTTATAGCGTGCGTTGACGGCAAAGCCATAGGTAAAATTCGGATGCGGATTGCCGATCACCCGTTTATCGGCATCATTGACTACACCATTGCCATCTACATCTTCAAAATAAAGGTCTCCGGGTTGTAGCGGAGTTGTTGAAGCCGCTGAAGGTGCGACAGTTTTATAGTTTTCCGCTGTTGCAACACCGAGAACTTTAAAACCATAGAACATACCAATTGGACTTCCTTCTTGTGTGATATGCGTTAAGTAAGAGCGTTCAGCGCCATTCGTCAGGATGGTAGAAGCACCTCCTAGATCAAGCACCTTATTTCTGTTAACATTAATGTTTCCGCTGAATCCCAATTCAAATTCATTTTTTCGAATCAGTGTTGCATCAATCTGTACATCAAAACCTTTATTCTGAACCTTCGAATTTGGCAGATTGGTCAAGATCGTTGTTGATCCAGATACAGCGGAGAGTGGCTGGTTGAATAATAAATTAAAGGAACGGCTTAGGTAGAAGTTGGTCATAATGTTGAGTCGGCCTCTCAACAAACCCAGATCCAGACCGGCGTTGTATTGTGAAGTTGTTTCCCAGCTCAATTTTGGATCGAGTAGATCACCTGCGGTATAGGAAGTTTCCACTTTATCGCCAAGAATAACTCCCGCTGGCGAGTTGATAATGGAAATCGCGCGATAGTCACCAATATTATTATTTCCACTACGTCCCCAGCTCGCTCTTAGTTTGACTGTCGATTGTTGTCCTAACCAATCTGTATAAAACTCCTCTTTGGAGACCGTCCATCCAGCTGAAACCGATGGGAAAGTTCCCCATTTGTTATTTGGCCCGAAGCGTGAGGAACCATCTGTACGAATGGATGCCGAAAGGAAATATTTCGAATCAAAACTGTAGTTTACGCGGCTAAAATAAGACTGAAGCGTTGTCGTACGTTTGAAAGTATCGTCTTTTAACAATTGGAAATTAGAAGGATCGGCTCCCTTATCGGTAATTTCGCCAATCGCATTGTTATTAAAGCCGTTGGCCCGCACACCTTGATAATCGTAATCCGTTCGTTGAGCCGAATAACCCAATAATGCAGATACCTGATGTTTCTCACCGAAAGTCTTGTTATAGTTTAATGTTGTTTCTAGCAATTTATCCAGTTCATTTTTTGTCTTGGCATCTGCGTAGGCTGCAGAAATTGCCTGTGGTGAAAACGGTTTGTTATTTCCATCGGATATACTTGTCGGACGGAAATAATCATACTTCTCGTCATAAGTAGACAATCCACCGTTTACTTTAAGATTTAGGCCATCAATAATGGAAAAATCAGCAAAGACATTATATATCCCCCTCTTTCCACGGCGGTTGTTTTTAATCTCAGTAACATAGGCCAGTGGGTTTTCTGGATTCTGGATACCAAAGTTATTTGCCGACAGATCAGCCATCAGGTATTTGGCATAGGTTCCATCTTCGTTATAAACAGGGAGGGTCGGCAAATAAATTAATGCGGCCATTGACGGGCTTCTGTCGTAACGCCCTGTCGTCACCTCGTTGTTGTCATTATATGTAAAGGAAACATTTGCGCCAACGGTCAATCTTTTGCTTACTTTGCTATCAATATTGGCGCGGAAATTAAAGACTTTTTGATCCGTCCCAAGCATGATCCCTTGCTGATTCTGATACGAGCCACTCAGGAAGTAGCGATTTTTTTCGTTACCGCCATAGGTAGAGAGATTATGACGTTGGAAAGGTGCATTACGGTATAAAGCATCCTGCCAATCCGTATCATATTTCGCTTTTTTTGCGGTACCGGAGGCAAAATCATAATAGTCTTCAGGAATACTCACCGAGCCTGCATTTCCGACATTGGCGATACGCGTTTTATTATCATCAAAGCGCCTACTATCACTCCAAGCGATCCCTTTCGTGGCTAGAAGGTCTTTATAGGAATTATTACGGCCATCAATCAGGAGATCAATAAACTGTTCTGAATTTAAGACGTCTATTTTCTTGGAAAGCTGACCAAAGCCTCCCAATACTTCATAATCCACATTACTTTTACCTTCCTTGCCACGTTTGGTTGTAATCAATACGACCCCGCCAGCACCACGGGATCCATAGATCGCAGCAGAAGCAGCGTCCTTTAAAACATCGAAAGATTCTATATCATTGGGATTGATATTTAAATTGTTTCCAGATGGGTAACCATCAATTACGTACAAGGGATCCGAACCTGCGTTGATCGATCCCATACCGCGGACACGCATTTTGGTCCCATCGTACGGAGCCCCGCTTGTTTGCATCACCTGCACACCTGCTACTTTACCAACTAAAGCCTGAGATAGTTTTGGCGCACTGAGATTTAGTTCTTCGGCTTTTACACTGGCGATCGCACCGGTAACATCGGACTTCCGTATTTTCTGATAGCCGATGGAAACCGTCACTTCTTCAAGCGTATTTTCATTGGGCTGTAAAACAAAGATCTGTCCATTGGATTGCGCTATAGGCTGGACAAGATTGTTAAATCCAACATAGGAGATATTGAGTCTATCACCGACCTCCGCATCGATATGGAAATTTCCTTTTTCATCGGATTGAACGGACTTTTTACTTTTTAAATTTTGAATTGTTGCTCCTGAAACTGCATTGCCCTGCGCATCAACCACACGGCCGCTAAGGGGATGCTGTACCTGTAAGAAATGCGGTTTGGTTAGCGATAGAGGTTTAGCTTGAACAGCCGTTGAGCTCGCTGCAATGGCACATAACAACCAAAAGACATTGTTGGCTTTAATTTTCATAAGTAGTGCATTTGATTTATGGGTACAAGGTTACAAATGCAATATGAAGGTAGTATCAATAAAAGGTTAATAGTTTTTAACTAAACCGCGTTAGCATATAAAATAGTCTTAACAAAAGGCTAACAATAACGACAGAAATTAGCGCTTATTTTTTCCAAAAAGAGGGCGAAGAGACAGGTGTAAAACAAGGTATATAGCTAGTGCGACAAGGATATTGCCGATCAGTTTAAGTGGTTCAAAATTTTCGAAACTGGCGTATTCATCACGTTCAAGATTATAGCCCGTGCCTTCGGAATAGAACTCCCAGGGAAATCCAATCACCAATTTGCCATCCACGGGTAGATCATTTTGATAAGAAATGGCCGTCAAAACAGCAAAAATAAAAATTGTACCAGCCAATCCTTTGAAAATGACTGGTACAATTGCTGTCTTATTTTTTGATATCATTGTATTCATTGAAATAAATATAATGATTGTTTTTTTACTCAACGTCAAGTACTCAATAAATGTTGTTTCCGATTAGCTTGCTGAAAATCCGTTAAGAAAAAAGAAAAGCTATTTTCTATATTTCTGACAACGAGTTTGTTTTGTTGGATAAGGCCATACAAGACATTTTTAAGGTGACGGGGAAAAATCTGTAAATGAACAAGACCGGTATGTTCGACCTTACGAAACATTTGCAGTGCTGTAGCACCATGTTCAAAGTAATTACTGTCCAATAATACGTCCAGTTTTTGTCGAACATGGAGCATGGCATCCGATTCGAGTTGCAGATCTTTCTCGGCTTTCCATTCCTCAAACTTTAATTTGGGAGCAGCATGTTTCTTTTTCTCGGTTAAAAAGGTCCAGGGTACTTCAATGGAGTAAATCCATTTCACCTCATCCTCTTCGATTTTAAAACGTACCAGACGCTCCTCAGGAACCTCATCTTTTTCGCGATGGAATTCCATTGCTTCGATCCACGAACTTGCATATATCCGATCCAATAAAATAGATTCCTGCGTTAAAAACTTTTCGACTTGAAACATCCGCTCAAAATCGAGATAGGCATGATCGGGCTTGCCCAGTAAGAACGAAAGCTCTTCGGGGCGCCACTCTTTTTTTATCCGTCGCTTGAGATAGGTATACCAAAGTCGGAAATCATGTGAATACATCATTCCAGCGTAGGAAGTTTTTTTTGTAGATTCGGTATTCATAAGTTAAGTTTATAGTTGGTTACTCGAATAATTTAAGTAATTCATCTTTACTAATGGATTTCATCAGATTGGCTTCGTCCAAGATTATACCCTCAGCCATTCTTTTTTTACTGGCCTGAAGTTCTAGGATTCGCTCTTCGACAGAGTCTCGGCAAACAATCTTATAGGCCATAACATGTTTATCTTGTCCAATGCGATAGCAACGGTCAATCGCCTGGGCTTCAGCCGCAGGGTTCCACCAAGGGTCTAAAATATACACATAATCCGCGGCTGTCAGATTCAAGCCAGTTCCTCCGGCCTTTAAGCTGATCAGAAAAACACGACATGTATCGTCATTTTGAAATGTTTCAACTGCTAATTGCCGTTGCTTCTGATTCATCTTGCCATCAAGATAGGTATATGCTATACTGTGCTTTTCGATCTGTTGGGCTACAAGTTTAAGCATTGAGGTGTACGATGAAAAGAGAAGAATCTTATGATTTGGAGCTACTTCTTCCATAATTTCATCAATAAAATCTAATTTGACAGATTCATTGGAAGAACCGCCATCTTTCATCAATATAGGCGAATTACACAGCTGTCGCAGCTTCTGTAATGCCTCTATTGCTAAAAATTTGGATTTTGAAGAATCTTCAGCATTTAAATTTTCTTCAATTTCCAGTCGATATTTCCTACGATAGTTATCATAGAGCTTTCGTTGTTCATCCTGCATATCCAAATACAGGATAGTCTCCGTTTTATCCGGCAACTCTAATGCGACCTGCTTTTTGGTCCTTCTCAAAATAAATGGAGCAATCATCTTTTGCAAATTCATTAATGGCATATCGGTTTCCTCGACATCTCCCAGAGATTTAAACATTTTATTAAAGTTTCTGTAATTCCCAAAAAAACCTGGATTTACCATGGTCATTTGTGCATAAATATCTTGAATCCCATTTTCAATTGGAGTACCGGTCATTGCTATTCGAAACGATGCCATAATTGAAAACAAGCTTTCGAATCGTTTAGAATTCCTATTCTTTATCATCTGAGACTCATCCAAAATCATATAACTGAATGATTGAGATTGAAGAAAGAAAAGGTCCGCCATAGCTGTCCCATAGGTTGTAAGCACAAATGATGCTTCCGCGAAAGTTTCTTGCCCCTTTCTTTTAGTGCCATAATACACATTGCAATTTCGTCCCGGAACAAATTTTTCAACTTCATTTTGCCAATTGAATAACAATGAATTAGGAACAATAATAAGAGAAGGGGCTGCATCAGGATTATTTTGGTAATAATACTCCAATAAAGTAATTACCTGCAATGTTTTCCCAAGTCCCATATCATCCGCCAGAATGCCACCCCATTGAAATTCTTGTAAGAATCCCATCCAACTAAAACCAACCAATTGATAGGGGCGCAGCGTTGCTTTGACAGTACTCGGAACATCCAATAAAGGTATCTCTGTCATATTGGCTAATTTATCCCTTCTTTCTCTTGTGCTATCATTAATAATCTTAGGATCTATCTTTTCTAATTGCGTTTGAAAAGAAATCAATTGTGCTGAGGTTAAAATGATATAAGGATCTTCTATGCGTGCCTGACCGAATAGAGGCAAAAAAAGTGATTTCAAAGAATCGCTTATATAGAGATAATCCTCCGTGTCGATCTTGAACCAATTTTTCTTTTCAAATAGATAATTTTCGAATAGACTAGGTTCCAATATTAGTTTACCCAGCTTAAATTTTATATTGATAAATAACAAATTCGATTGAGACTTCAGTTCCACTACTTCCCATTTTAAAGAGAAAGGATAATAACTAGATCCTTTAACAAGCCCAGTAAGTTTAAGCCTTATCTGATGATCTTGACATACTTTGCGCAGATTTTTTATCCAATTTGTTCGAGCAATTAGAGATGTTCGCAGTTCCCAAGTATGAGGGGAAGCCTGCTCTTCAAAAGATTCATGTTGATTTTTAACAAAATTGCTAAAAGCCAGCTCATCGTCAATGTCTCGCTCTTGAACCTGAATTTCATTATCAACATAGGTTAAAACAGTTGTACTAGGCATCTCAACAATGGGCAGCGTAACTGTCCCAAAATCTATGGATGCTTTTAATAGCAACGCATCATCCTGAAGCGACACCTCTAATATTTTTATTTTTTCAATTTTCTCCTCAGTGGTTGTAAGATCTTGAGGTGCCTCATTTTTGTATTCTATCGGGAAGTACTGAGCTATTGGGTGCAATATTTCTTCATAAAATTTAGCGATATCCTGTCGCAAAACAAAAATTTTGAATGCAGAATGCCTGAATTGATTTAGAAGTTTTCCGACGTGTATATCGTCAATAAAAAGCACATTCTTGGAACTTAATTCGACAAAGAAACTATGCACATTACTCAAAAACTTAATTTTCTTTACCAAATTACCTTTATAATAGCCCAGCACCTTCATCAATAAACCTTTTTGATTCTCTATCACTTGAATCTTAAGCTTAAAGTCGCCATTAGCAATTTTCAATTTATGTGATTGATTGGAAGCAGAGCTATATCGGAATTGGTAGTGTCTTAGACCGAAATTATTCGTATGGGAATAAAAAAAGATCACTTCATCTTGAGACAATTGATTTGAAATGAGATCTCTCCATAAATCCATTATTCGATAATCCCGCTCATTCCGTTCAACGACTGAAAGTTCATTTGGTCCGCTAACGTTAAATGCAGAGGCCCCTAGCTGCATCATTTTTTTTGCTACTGCATCAAGCATCATCTCATGGCTGGTAAGATATTCAGGATATGGCATGTCATCTTTTAACAAATAGCTTTCTTTAAAAACATTTTTTTTCTTTTCTACACTCAAAAAAGGGAGTAAAAAAGGTAATTGATCAATCGTATTATTTATCGGAATTGCAACGATAAATTTGCACTCTGACTTAGATATTGAAGGTTCAATTGCATAAACTTTATTGCTAGCTACATGGCATAATTCTGATGGATTATGAAAACCATAGATACTCCCACAATCTGCTGTTGCGTTGATTTCAATTTTTGTTATTCTCTTATGTTCATCTTTAAGAGATAAACCAAATAGTTCGCGTTGGTCAGGATGTGCTAAAAACCATTTTGGATCGTATAAATGAAAAAAATAATGTTTATTCCCACTTAACTTTTCACGCAATAAACCATAAACATGTTCACATAATGTCGTATTCATTCGCCCACATGAACAATTTGCTTTCAAATGATCCGCAGTCAACGTGATCAGGACACGAATATTTCCCTTACACAAACTCTCGAACACATACGTATTATTAAAAACGCTCTCTTCTAGAATAATTTTAAAATCCCAAGTTAGTCTTGCAGATTCTTCGTTAAAAAATCTTTTGAGATAAACGATCGACAAGGATTTTTCTTGCTTGCTTTGCCATGGTATCGTTACATCTATTTCATTTTTCATTGGTTTAGTTTATTTGTAATGGTCTAATTTTTTAAGTCTACCATGCTTAAGTGAAAACCTAGTATTTCATAGCAAGCTTCAATTTATTTTAATCCCCGATTTCGCTTCCATATATTCCAGACTCTGCTGACAGAGATCCAGGAAAATATTGCCGATATCACTTGCTTTCGCACTAAAAATACTCATGTCCAATTGGGCCAGTTCTGGAGGTAGCTCGTAGATCCTTGATTTCGTCTGCCGAATTAATTCGGCATTTAGTACGCCATCAATATTATTTTTAGGCACAAAGAATTCTTTCAACCGACTGTCGCAGATACAAGTCCAATCGATCAGCTCTTCCAAATTGGCATTGTTTGGAGCATGACCGATGCGCAAATAGAGATAGCTATACAGCCCAATCGACAGCAGTTGGTTAAGCAATGAGACAGCCAATAACCTGCTCGAAATACGTTCATCAATAAAAAGTTGTACCAGATCCTGAATAAGTTTTGAATTACGTTCACAACAATTTGAAGCTTTCAATAAGGTATCAGACCAACCTATCGGCCTGACAAAGTAGCAAGGTTTATAATTTGGATCACGGAAGAGGACGATGGAGTCATTCCAGATGGTATTCGAGAAGCGACTCCCCTTGTTCAATTTTGTTTCAATAAAATTGCTGTTTAAAAATGAAATGACTGCTGTAACCCGACCAAAAGAAACTTTACGAAAATGAGTTGATCCAATCCGTTTTTTAATGACAACCAAATAGAGTGTTGCGCTACCAATATCTTTTGGCGGATAGTCGAACAATCCGTTTCCATTGGCATTGCTCACATAATAGTTGAGCAACATAATCTGCTCAGGCTGATTTTCCCGATAGATCTTATTAAGCAGTTGTTGTATATCGGACTGATACCGCTCTGGCCAAGGGAAAGATTGGAAAATAGGGGCACTTGAAACGGCCATCTGATCTGTCGTTACAGCTTTCTGGCCAACGGGAGGAGTTTCCGCCTTTTTCTTTATTTCTGGAGCCTTGGTAACGGTGGTAACCGTTGGTTCTTTCGCTGATTGCGGAATATTGATCTGCGCGGCTGTGATCTGCTCATATTCGGACCGAAGGGACTCCATAAAATAGTGAAATAATTGTTCGATCGCATCCAACATTAGTTTACTATGGTCATATAGGTTGGAGGCATCAAAAGCCGAAATTTCCAGATCCTTATTTTGCTTTACCGCATCAAAGGCCCCATCCAACAACTTAAAACGCTCTTTTGTCGGCTCATCTTCGCCTATAATATGCGCATTTAGTGTAGCGAAATGCTCGCTCAGATTTCTAATTCTATTATTTAGCCTGTGTACATTATTCACTTTCCCTTCTACCATAACCTGCAACAACCGTAAGTAATTTTCCAGCCCCTGATGCAACATAAATACCGCCTTAAGGTAGTTTCCTGCCTTAGCAAAAGCTTCTGCGCCCTTTAGGAAGTCGGCTGATAATTGCATTATTTTCTTGTGATATTCATCGGTGAGTTCCAGTGCAACACGCTGTTCTTTATGTCCCTGCAGCTTACTATTTTTGCCATCCGCAAGAAAAAGGATATGCTTAGGCAACGCAGCGTAGGTATAATATATACTACCGATCTTTATCTTATTCTTCAAATCCCCAATCAGAATGATCTCATAGGAAATATTCCCCTGATCCATCAAGCATAACTCCACAATAGGCTTCAGTACCTTTACGGACAGTCCACTTACTGGCTTAAGCGCTAAAAGCAGGTGATGGTGTTCCTGATTTAAAAATTGATATTTAACGAGATAAACACGATCGAGATCTATCCGCTGGGATAATCGATCAATAATCAACTGACTATTAATTTCCATAATAAATGATTTAATGGTTATAAAATCCGTAATAAATAGTCTTCAGTACAACAAACAGTTAAAGACTATTATTGCAAATAATAAACAGTTATTTTGTAAAAAACATAGAAAGAATACCAAGATGACTAAGGATAAAATCAACAGGCAGCATGCATACACGTTTGCACCTTGGTTTATTTAGAAAAGGTCGGCAATGGAAACAATTGTATCGAAGTTTCAGCTTGACTGCGAAAAATACTTACCTGCTTGCCGACTAAGATACAGGTAAGGCATTTGTGTTATTTACACAAAAACACCATTACGATACAATAATATAGTTTATATATACAAACGTAATAATTAATAATATAAAAAACAAATATTGTTAAGAATAATAGTCTTTCAGTTATACAAAAAGATAACCATCCTTTATTACAGGTAATCATAGTAGACTAGTAGGCCAACTACAGCACCGAAATAACACTGGCTAGCTATCCAAAATCTATCTTGTACAAATACTATAGCAATACTTAATTTATACTTTATCAATACTTAAACAATACTGTAAGGGTGCCTAATCCGACCTTAAGAGCTCCCATATTCCTTCCCTTGGGCAGGCAGCTATTTCCTAAATTATTACTAAATTTAAGTCCAAATTGCGCAGAACAAATCTGATAAATAGGATCAGTCCTTCCCGCCCCACAATTGGATGTAAACGAATTATAAATAACGCTAAGCGAATCGTAAACTTCTATCGCTTACATGGCCGATGTGTTGTATTTTTAAAATACAGTAAAATATTACTATTATTAAGAAGTACTAAAGTTTAATAAACCGACAAATGACTTTAAAAAAAATACTTTTATTCTTTTGTATTTCATTTCTGATCTATCCGATATACGGTCAGACCAATTGCAATTGTTCACAGGCACTCAAACAATTAATCAGTAAAATCGAAACAGAATATCCGGGCTTTCCGGAAAAGGTAAAACAGCACAACGATTTATACCAAGCCAAAAAGAGTATTTTGAATAAAAAAAGTCTCAACGCAAAAAATGAAGCATGCGTAGCTCTTTTGCAGGAGTATCTCGACTTTTTTCAGGATGAGCACATTGTTTTAAGATCATTGACTACAGAACGAAAGAAAGTCTCCAAAACTACGGAGAGTACGGCTGAACCTGAAGAAGAAGTGATGGCCAAGGCAATTAATCCCGAGGTTTTCTATATTAAGATTGGCAGTTTTGCCTATGAAAATATCGCTCCAGTAAAGGATTTAATAGTCAAACATAAGGAACAGATTGAAAATAGCAAGGGCTTGATTATCGACATCAGGAATAACGGCGGAGGAACGGATGATGTATACCAACCCATTTTACCTTATGTCCTGACCAATCCAATACGGATTATGAGTGTTGAATTTTTTGCCACCCATACCCTGGTTAACGGCCTACGGGACTATGCCCTTAAAAATATGAAACCGGGGACGGACTCTATTTCAGAAGCGAAAAAGATAGAGGATGATCTAAAAGAATACAAAGATAATATCGGAAAATTTGTGCTCTATGGTGATAAAAAAGTACTTATCGATACGATCGCACTCCATAAGAAAAGCCCGACCCAAGTTATTATTCTAGCTAACAGAAATGTGGCCAGTTCAGGTGAAAATTTCTTATTCAGCTGTCGTCAAAGCAAAAAAGTAAAGATCTTGGGCACGCCCAGTATGGGTGCACTGGATTATGGATCGATACGGGAATTTAAATTTGGCTGTGATAATTATCAACTGCTGTTGCCAACATACAGATCAGCTCGCTTACCACAATATCCTATCGACAATATTGGCGTACAGCCCGACATCTATTTGGATGAGTCCATCCCCGACTGGATAGACTATGCTGTTCATTATATTCAGGAATAGCAAAACTTCATCAGGGTGCAAATCATAGAAATGAAAGCATGAAACATATTTTTAAAATGGGAATTATCGGTACATGCATCGGCTTGCTGTTCTCCTGCAAGGAGCAGGTCAGCCCTTTGTCTGAAGACTACTATAAAAAAAGTGGAGCGATCTATTTTATCCCCGGAGGCAATGGTTTTGAACGTGGCTCAAGAAAGACGGAGGCAGATGTAAATAGTTTTTCTGTTATCAAAGGTGTCTATGCACGTGATAAAGACAATATCTATGTTATGGGTTGTCCACAGCAATTTGTAGATCCAAAAACTTTTCGATTGAAGGGAAATATTCCCGTCGATCAGTCTCATGTATTCGTTTTCGATGGTTCGACGACTTCAACTACACGAAAATGCAGCGAGCAACAACTCATTGCCATTACGGATGCTGATCCCGAAACGTATATTACCTTGTATGATACGATCGCATCCCTATCGAAAGATAAATCACATTACTTCTACAATGCCCAACCATTAGCTGTTGACTATGCTTCATTTAAAATTTTAAATGAAAATTTTGTAAAAGACAAAAATGGGCTCTATCTGGTAACGCAGAAAAGTATCAATCCGCTCAATTACACAACGGATAAGATTGATGTGCTCAACGACGAATACATCATTTTGGATGGAAAAAAATTACTTTATTACCAGCCCTATCAGGGTATCGGTGTGCTCGAAACGGATTTACCTTCTACCAATAACATCAAATTACTTGATAGAAAAACGGTAATTATCGATCAACTGGTTCTCATTGAAGGAAAGAAATTTGAATTCATGGATGTCGATGCCGCCAGTTTTAAAATATTGGAAGGCATTGGTGGAAACTCTTTTTGGTCCGGTGACAAGAATCATATCTATTATAACCAACAGTTATTTGCGGAGGCCGACACAAAAACTTTTGAAGTCCTTAGACGCGCTGTCGCCAAAGATGCCAGACATATTTTCGTCGGCAATAAAATCTTTGAAGGCCCCGATGTCAAAAGCTTCAGAAGTGTAGATAAAGCAAAAGTAAACCACGATTTTGAAGATGATCTGGGCAACAAGTACTGGTACCAACCCAAAGAAGGAGGTGCAGAACTTATTCCCGTAGAGAAGAAATAATGATATCGCTTGAATCTATTATTTCAAAATCGGTCGTTTAACTAAGTACAAGTTCATAACGTACGGATCTTCCAAGCCCAATTTGTTCAAATATACCTTGCTCTTGTAGGTATTGCAGGTCCCTTGTTGCAGTAGCTTTTGAGGTCTTCGCAATGGACATATACTTTTTTGCGGTCATGCATTTGAGCCGCCTCTAAACTCTAATCGGATCATCGAAAAAATAATGAAGGAACAAACGGGCTTAATCTGGCTGTCCGGCAACCAATCAAGTCGCTTTATAATCACTGAATTCGGCTATTTTTCCAAAGGCTGTTTTCGCCTACTTTAGCCTCAGGATCACGACATTTTGCATGAATCCTATCATAAGGCGTCGCATTGGCATAATGAGCGTATAGGAAACTTTTCGTTGCTCTTTTAACAGCGAACGCATTCAATTAAGAAGAAAAAAGATGATCAAATCAATATTAGTAGGTTTAATAACCATTCTTTGTATGACAGCCTGTGCACAAGAGTCCAGCATAAATCCATCCTTGAAATCTATCCATTGGATTCCTATGCAGACCCAGGACAAACAATTCGTCTATGTGGACAGTTCGCTCCGGAAGCAACTGACACAAAAATTCTATGGAGCCGAACCTTTTACCCACACTGGTTACGCTATCGTCTCAAACGAGAAGAACCAGCATGCTTTAATTAATTCAACGGGAGATTTTATCGAAAATTATTCTGATACTGACCTTGGGTTACAACCACTAGGCCAAGTGACGCTGCTTATGAAACGTCGGGAGCATGAGAAAAAACTGCCCTTCTGGAACTGGGACTGGAATATTATGGGTGGTGGAGTAAAAAAAACAGCGTCCTATGTTAAGGTAGAAATCCGTGTGCTTGAAACCGACCAGGTCCTGTTGGACAAAGATGTTCCCTATGACGAAAACGAATACAGTTCGGCGGCATACGATCTAGATGATAAACATTTCGTCCTAAATGGGAATCTTTATGAACTAAAAAACCAGCATCTAAAAAAGCTTAGTACAAAAATTGATATGATTTTGGAAAATGGCCGATATATTCCTCCTGCTGAAAATCGTTTTGAGATCTACGATATTCAACATAAGCGGCCTATTTTTTCCAATCTGGTCGGTGTGGATAAAATAGACTTGCTCTGGAACGGCCAGCCCTTACAGCTGGATTCCATCAATCAGGATCGCTACAAACCAACAGTGCCCAAATTATTAAAAGACAACAGCACAGG
The DNA here is from genome assembly GCF_019969845.1 of Sphingobacterium sp. GVS05A. Classification (GTDB taxonomy): domain Bacteria; phylum Bacteroidota; class Bacteroidia; order Sphingobacteriales; family Sphingobacteriaceae; genus Sphingobacterium. Next base: position 94,645 of record NZ_JAHXYR010000007.1, on the reverse strand, counting down.
CGCCATCTATGTTTTCCCGCAATATGAGAAAGCTTTGCCAAAACAGATCAAACAGGCTACTGTAGCACAGTTGGATTTTCTGAAAGAAGTTTCTCTCGTGTATTCTGTCAACAATTCACCTTACTTTATTTTGGGGAGATTTAATTATGACCATGAGGTCTGGGCTTATGACTGGTTGTATCTTGACAAGGATGGCAATTTATTGGATAAAATCAACGTCAAGGATTTCTTTATTTTGGACCAGGTAGGTTATCTGGTCTGGCCTGATAAGCATATGTTGTTTACAAAGAATACGCTTAAAAACGATTGGAAAACGGGAAAAATAAAATACGTCCATCAAACCGAAGCATTGTACCTCATCAACGTCAAAAAAGGAGAGCAGGATCCAACCATGGGCCTCTGGAATGCCGAGACCAAAATATGGGATCTACCGCCAAATTTTCAGCATATTGATATCTTGGATGGCAAACAACAGATCTTTTCCTTACAGATACAAAAAGATGGCCCTTTTACCTTGTACAATAATATAACGAAACAGCAGGTCGGGACCAAAAGTTATGACACAATAAACCCAAGTGGTCTGGTACGGATAAAAGGCACGGAAAATAAAGATAATTACTATTACATAGACATCTACACCGGAAAAGAGTATAAGGAGTAATGTCAGGTGGAGAAACAGAAGCGGGCTCTTACTTAAGGGATAAAAAAGCCCCGTTGTGATTTGATAAACAAACGGGGCGAAAAGTGTAAAGGAAATTAAAATTTTTACTTCGCAGCTTCCAGAAGCTTATGGAAAATAGCCGTATTATCGTATACCCCCCGGAATAAAAACGAGCGGGCTCCATAAGCAAATACGGGAACGAAAGCATTCGTATGATCGTTGCTGCTAAAATTAACCATTACACGTCCTGATTTACGGTCAGAATCGAGCAATGTAAGTCCGCCAGTTTCATGATCTGCAGTTACAACAACCAGCATCTCTGGATCTTGATCGGCCAACTTTAGGGCTTCTTCGATCGTTTTGTCAAAATCCAATGTTTCCATGACCGAATATTTGAGGTCATTCGCATGACCGGCATAGTCAATCTGCGCAGACTCTGCCATCAGAAAGAATGGTTTATCATCGCGGGACAGAAACTTTATGCCATCCAGCATAGACTGTTTTAAAATCGTTGATCGACCATCTTTCACAGGCTTGAGAAGTTCGTCCGACAGGAACACAATCTGCTTACCACCGGATTGATTGATCTGATCTTTTACAATCGAAACACCAGTATATCCTTCCCAGTCACTTTTCTTCTGCAACCACCCAGGTTTTCCGCCCAGAATAAAATCCATTGTGGAATGTTGAAACTGTCTTAGAATGGATTCACTCTCATTCCGTTCCTGCTGATGAGCATAGAATACTGCGGGAGTGGCGTCAGTAACATCACCGATGCTGATCACTCCTGTTTTCCATCCCTGATCGGCCAGCACCGCAGCTACGCTGGGCAATGGTTTACCGTTTACATCGACAGCAATTGCGCGGTTATTTACTTTCTGCCCTACAGCGATTGCAGAACCCCCAGCAGCGGAGTCGGTATTGTCCGAATTCAATGCCTCGGTCTGTGAAAGTCCTACTGTTTTGATCTGTGTCATATTGAGCGCGCCACCATTGGCCAGTGTCGCCGCTTTTACAGCGACCATCCCCATACCGTCTCCAATCAAAAGCAGAATCCGCTTCACCTTACGGTCCTGACCGTCATATTGAAAACTCGGTGTATAGATCGCCTGTGGTTTTGCCGACTGGAAAGATGACCGTTCACGCTGATCAAGAAATAATTCTAAGGTCTTGGGATGATCGGTATTGATCCAATACACGCCGAGATTAATCAGCTGCTGCCAGGCATTGGGACTGTCGTGTGTTCCATAAAAACGAAAACGAAGTCCCAGTGAATCAGCTTTGGCGACCGCCTTTTTGATGGCCGGAATATTTTCGGGTAATCCCTTACCGTTCCAATCCGTATAATCCTTTAGATCAGCACTGATCAATCCAGTCTGCGCTAGGCTCGCTGCATCATAGCTCCAATTGACTTCCCCGTCAAAAAACAACCATTTGGGATAATCCTTAAATCCATCTGGTTTAGGTCTCCCACCTGTTACGATTACTTTAATGGCATTGGCATTTTTAAGCGGATTGAATAGATCGCCATATTGTTCAAGCGCCTTGACAAGAATAGGCAATACCTGTTTATAGTTTTCCTTGATATCAATCAGCAACTGCATTTTTTTTGCTTTGTCAGCAAATGCTGTTCCGTCATTTCTGCGATATAGTGCAGCCACAGGATCCAGATAAAGCGCCTTGAGCGTATTCTCCGTTTTGATTTCCTTTGCATCATGCGCAACCATAAGTTTACCATTGCGCAGGAAAACATCTGCTTCAATGGATTGCATTCCCGCGTAATAGGCCGTGTAGAAAGGTTGGCTCTGCCAGTAATCGTTATGACTATGCCCAACATAGTGGATCGCCCCCGCCTGTCCTTTTTCACGGTTGAACATCAGCTGCTCAAATTTTTCATTGAGTGTTTGTGCGGAAGACCCTAAAGGTCCTCCACACAAGCCAGCGATTATCAATAATCCCCCCAATTTAGTTTGGAAGACTTTTGGAACTTTTACCATCCTTGATTTTGTTTAATCAAACCTGCACTATTATCCACTTCTCTACGCGGTACAGCCCACACATGGTGAATTTTCGGATCAAATTTACGGCCCGCAAACTCAACAGGCATGCCTGAACCATTCTTCATCGCATAGGTATGAAGCGGCTTAGCATAGGTATCCTGTGCATCACCCCAGCGCACCAAATCCCGGTGACGGTCTGCAAACTCACCTGCCAACTCATTACGGCGTTCGCGTTTCAGATCAGCCAAAGTCATCCCCGTCTTTTCAATCAGGTTGGCACGTTTACGGATCATATTCAATTCTTTATCTCCAGCTCCGCTACCATTGAGCATAATTGAAGCTTCGGCTTTAATCAGTAATATTTCGGCAAAACGGATCAAAGGCACATTCAGATCCGTGGCCATGTGATTTCCATTTGGACTCACATGTTTACCGACTGGATTTACATGCGAGAAAGGTTCCATATACTTGTTGAACTGCATGTCACAAGTCGCGGAACTTGCCGGAGTAAATATCCGCTCGCTACCGAAGAACGTAAACTTATCCCCTGGCTTCAAGATTGTCGCCTCCCTACGTGCATCGCCTGTTTCATACGAATCATACAACTCTTTCGTTGGCATATAATATCCCCAACCATTGTATAACCCCCAGGCACCATTGGTAAGCATAACACCCGGTAAAATCGATCCCCAGCCATCCGTACCTGCAGCTGTACTTGTGACAGACCAGATATATTCAGGCCCCCAGTTATTTGCCGCTTTGAAGACATCTGTAAAAGTAGGTTCAAGCCCACGTTTACCCTGGTTGATAATCATATCTGCATAGAGAATGGCATTTTTGTAATCTTTTTTATACAGGTACATTTTGGAAAGCACCGCCCATGCCGCTACCTTATGCGCACGGCCATAATCCGCTTCCCCCAGTTCATTGAAAAAAGGCAGTTGATCAGCAGCCTCTTTCAGCAGCTTTTCTATATGACGATAATTTTCTTCGATATTGGCCGCTCTAGGTGTGGCCTTTTCGTTGTCCATATTTTCAACAGTAACAATAGGTACTCCGGCGCGTTCATCTGCATAGTTAGCAGCTAACTGAAAGTACATGTAGCCTGCATTAAAATTGGCTTCACCTAGAATACGTTTCTTTAACGCCTCATCCATGGAGATCGAAGGGACATAGCGCAAGATATCATTGGCCTGTTTGATAATGGCATAGCGCATTTGCCATTGTGATTCCGTGTAGCCGCCGCCGATGTAATTGCTGTTAAACGTACGGATATTCTCTGCCTGTGCATTGTTTCTTCCGGTGACCATATCGTCGCTGGCATTCAAAAACCAGGCAAATCCACGGCCATAGAAATCCTCCTCATCATAGAGGTAATAAAGCCCATTAGCCCCTTTTATCGCATCTTCTTTCGTTTTCCAAAAACTTGCCTTTGACGGAGCTCCCTCCGGCAGGATATCCAATTTGTTGGTACAAGATTGAAAAGACATTCCCATGCTTCCTAAAAGCAGGGCAAAACATATATTTCGAGTTATTTTTTTCATTGGAGTATTTTTTAAATATTCACAGGACAATCAGGTTTAATCATTCAGTTTCCCGATTTGAAAAGCTATATCATCCTTTATTTTATCCAAATTTGAGATTAAAAAGTGACAGCTGCTCCTAACATAAATGTACGCGACTGCGGATAACGACCCGCATCCACACCATAATCGTTCATCCCGACCTCAGGATCCATTCCCGTATATTTCGTCACGGTAAACAGATTGGTTGCTGAAGCAAAGAACCGTAATTTCTGCACTTTATATCTTTGTGTTAGTTCTTGTGGTAGCGTATACCCCACCGCAAAATTCTTTAAACGGAGATACGATCCATTTTCCACATAAAAATCCGATACATTGGAGAAGTTACCATTCGGATCTTTCACCGATACACGCGGTATATTGGAGTTTGGATTGCTCTCTGAATATGCATTCTTAATTTCTTCAAACATATTGTAAGGTTGTCCTGATGCTGCATTTAAACCTGTATATTTCAAGGTATTGAACAATTTATTCCCTTGCACCCCCTGGAAAAAGATATTGACATCAAAATTCTTATAGCTACCATTAAACGTCAATCCATAGTTAAAATTCGGGTAAGCACTTCCCAAGAATACACGGTCTTTATCATCAATTACGCCATCTCCATTTTGATCCACAAATTTCATATCCCCAGCTTGGGCGTTAGGTTGTATTTTGGTTCCAGTACTGCCTTTATACTGCTCGGCCTCCTGATTAGACCTAAATAGACCCGCAGTTTCCAAGCCATAGTACGAATACAGTGGCTGCCCCGGTTCGGTCAATAAAGGTTTCAGGATACCACGATAGTCAACCTGCGAGGTTATTTTTGGAAATTCGTCAATTAAATAGTCTACATTATTGGAGATCTTATTGACTGAAGCGCTTAAATCATATTGGAACGCTGCGTCTGATTTGCTGCTATAGGTCACAGCAAGTTCAATTCCTTTGTCCGTAACGCGTCCACCATTGACAGTTTTGGTCTGTAAACCAGTTGTCCCGGCTAGTGCGATATCCATCAACATCCGATCTGTCCGCTTAACGAAATAATCCGCATTCAGGGTCAAACGGTTATTTAATACACCAATATCTAATCCAATATTTGTCTGGTTCGATTGCGCCCAAGTCAATATAGGATTGCCCATGATTCTTTCAATGTATCCAGGCAACAACGCTGGTGTTTTACCAACCCAATTGTCCACACGCTGTAATAATGGACTTACAGCCGTAGAACTCAACGTTCCTAAATTACCTAAAATGCCATAACTTCCTCTTAATTTCAACGTATTGATTACTTCGGAATCCGAAAGAAATGCCTCACGATGGATTGCCCAGGCCCCGGATACAGAACCATAGTTCTGGAAACGATTGTCTTTTGCCACTAATGAGGTACCATCCCGACGACCGATCAAGGTCAACATATAACGGTTGTCGTAGTTGTAGTTTGCACGCAAAAGGTACGATATCAATGCCTGCTCAAGCTTCCCATCAACGACTGGCTGAATGCGTCCAGCATTGACCAAGTAACGGTAGTTTTTAGCCTCGTCATCAAAGTTCTCGCCGATAACATTATGATAGCTATTTGTAGTTTTTTGATACATATATCCTGCTAGGGCGTCGAAACGGTGCAGACCAAAATTCTTTTCGTAGGTCAATGTCTGCTCAGCCAAGATATCTGTCAGACGATTGGTATTAACGGCGAGGGAATTGGACATATTGGGTTTTCCAATTTCCGGAATACGTGCCGTAAACTCCTTAAAATCGGTGAATTGCTTTGTATAAGCAAAATTTGATTTAAATTTCAAGCCCGGAAGCAATTTAAGCTCAATATAGGGATTGATCAATAAGTTATGTACGGGATTGTTAACATCCAACCGGCTTAGATAAGCGACCGGATTGATGACATCACCATAGGTACCCGGACCATGGTCCGACGGTAGTCCTGAAAACTTACCTGCGGCATCATATACAGATACATTTCTTGGGTAGTGAATGGCGGATAATACAGCCCCCGTATAGCCGGAACTTGTATTGGCCCCCTGCCCATTGGTAAAGGAGTAGGAAATATTTTCACCCAATTTCAACCAAGGGGTCACCTGTGTCTGTGAATTTACACGGAAATTGTATCGTTTAGAATACGTATTGATCAATATACCTTCGGCATTTCGGTAGTTGAAGCCGGTGTAGAAAGAAGACTTCTCATTACCTGCACTTGCTGATAGATTATAATCCTGTACGCGCGCCGTTCGGAAAATTTCGTCTATCCAATCGGTACGGGTGATCTGTCCATCCGGATATTTACTTGCATCAAAAGCCGGGTCACGTGCCACGCCGGCATTATCTGCCGCCTGATTGGAGATCATGGCACGATCTGCTGCATTCAGCGCTTTGATCAAGTTGTGCGCTTTTTGTACACCATATTTCGCTTCAAAATCAATTTTCAAATCACCACTCTTGCCACCTTTTGTTGTGATCAAGATAACACCACCCGAAGCACGCGCACCATAGACTGCGGCTGCGGCATCTTTCAGCACACTAATATCTTGAATATCATTCGGATTGAGCTCCGGAGCCCTTGCCTGGAGTACACCATCGACAACGTATAATGGCTGCTCACCATTGATCCCCCCCATACCACGGATATTGATACTCGGTTTAGACGTGGGATCACCACCCTCGGCAGTTACCGTAACACCGGGCGTCTTCCCTTGAAGCACTTCTCCTATTCCTGCCATTGAACGGCTGTTTGTTCCTTTCAAATCTGTTGTAGCAACAGCACCAGAGACCGTGCTCTTCCGTTGCGTACCATAGCCAACCACCACTACCTCCTCCAATTGACTGGAATCTTCGGCCAAGGTAACTGACAGGCTATTACCTGTCACCTGTTGATCCAATGACTTGTACCCTACAAAACTAAAGCGAAAGGTTTCGCCTTGCTTGGCGGACAATTGAAATTGCCCTCTCGCATCAGTTACTGTTGTTTTTCCTGATTGAACGTTTTTAACTGTTACTCCTGCAACAGGCACGCCATTATTCGCGACAACTGTTCCTTTAATTTGGTCTTGAAAGACGCTGCTTCCGATGATGGAAGAAAAAGGCTTTTTTGCGGGGGATGCTTGTCCCTGATAGACAATCCCAAGCGCGAGTGGTAGAATTAGAAATTTATTCATATGATTGATAATGTGTGGCGAAAGTAGAAATTACGGGTTATCACAATTTTAATATCGTGTTAACAAAATGTGAACCCGTCTTCAGTTTATTTAATCGGTATATTTTTTTTGGTTTTCATAAAAATATAAATTTTTTTTATGTCTGCAAATGTATGTACATAATAAAAATTCGATTTAGCAAGTGTTTTTTTTTACTTATCTTGTAATCCAAACAACAACAACCTTTATGATACCACAACTCAAAAGAACCGCGATCTTATGTTTGTTACTGATCAGCGCTTCCATACGACTTTTTGCTCAGGACAATGGAAAGGCTGATTGGTTTAAAGATGCCCGTTTTGGCATGTTTATCCACTGGGGCTTATATAGCGCTGCTGAAGGTATGTGGAAAGGTGAACCTCTAAGGTATATGAATAATTACGCGGAATGGTTACGCTACCGCAACCGTGTATCGAAAGAAGAATATGGCAGCTTGGCCAAACGCTTTGACTGGAACAAGATAGATCCAGAACAATGGGTACTCCTCGCAAAGGAGGCCGGAATGAAATATATGATCATCACGACCAAACATCATGATGGTGTGGCACTATGGGATACCAAAGTCGGAACCTATAGTTTGCCTAAACTCAGTAGCTCAAACCGCGATGTGATAAAAGAAATCGCAGCTGCCTGTAAAAAACATGGCATGAAACTCGGTTTCTATTACTCACACTGGATCGATTGGGAACATCCTTATGGCTGGAATCATCAGCAAGAATTGTCCGGACACGTAACCGATGCCCAATACAATCAGTATTGGCAAGAGAAGGTAATACCACAGCTTCGTGAACTTATGAGTAACTACGGCGATATTTCGCTGATATGGTTCGATATGTGGATCCCTTATCAAAAATCTATCATCAAAAAAGAACAGTTACTTCAGGTCGTAAAATTAATCCGCGAGCTGCAACCGAACTGTCTGATCAATTCACGTCTAGGCCTTCCTACAGATGCCGAAAATGTAGATTTCGAAACCCTTGGTGACAATCAATTTGGCAGCAACTATATTGCCCACCCTTGGGAGACACCGGGTACCATTGCCCACTCTTGGGGATATAACGGTCAGGAAAACGAGTGGAAATCAACAAGCCAGATCTTCCAATCATTGATTTCAAATGTAAGTCTCAATGGCGGATTCACCCTAAATATTGGTCCTAGGGCCGATGGAACCGTTCCCTACGAAAGTGTAAGCCGCTTACATGATGTAGGCTCCTGGTTAAATACTTATGGCAAAAGCATCTATGGTGCCACTGGCCTTTCTTTAAAAAACAACCATTTTGACTGGGGTTACTTGACTACAAAAACCGAACAAAATAAAACAGTTGTCTATGCGCATGTATTTAACTGGCCTTTGGATCACAAACTTCGTATTACAGGTACCAAATCCAAACCGTCCAATATAGCAATGATGAAAGGTACCAGTTTGATTCCCCTGAACTATGAGCAGAAACTAAGCTCAATCCATATTAACCTACCTGTGGATCAACCGGATCATTATGTTTCGGAAGTAAAATTGACCTTCGATGGTCTCCTGGAATTGGACAAAAATACCGTCCCTGAATCCACTTTTGGTGGTTTTTCCCTAAAATCAACCAATAGCCTCAACAATGACCTGAAAATCGTACGTTATAATGGCAAAAATCCGACCCATGCTGTCCTCACAGGAAATACGAAGATCGACTGGGAAGTAACGGTTACAGAGGCAGGAACATATGCGATAGATTTCTCTGCTCACAATCCCAATAAAGAAAATATTCTCTTCGAAATTAGTGTCACTAGCCAACAACTGACCGGAAGTTTTGAACCGACTAACAAAATGGTTGTCGAACCAAATGAAAACAACTACACCGAAGAATTTGTAGAAAAACCTGTCGGAGCATTAAAATTTGATAAACCGGGAAAATATATTCTAACGTACAAAAGTCAACAACAGCTTCCTCTCTGGTTTAATTGGTTATGGCTGGAAAAAACAAAAAATTGAGCTGTCTAGAACAATAACTATCTAAAAAAGGACTTATGATGCTTTGTCTTCATAAGTCCTCTTTAATAATTGAAAACTGTTTCATATTCTTTTCAAAAAAACCTCCCTCAACAATTTAAATCAATATTTTCAAATCATTTTTGATTTGATTAATCGTACAAAGGACTTATCTAAAACCCTCCAAAACCTTTTATTCTTTTCCCTGTTACACATAATAACCTACCTAGCAACTCGTTATATAAATATTACCTATTTTAATATTTTTTTATTATTTTGTGTTAAAAGTTACCAATTTTGTAAATCGAGACCAGACTAGTCTCATATCGTATAAATGAGTAAATTAATCCTAAACATTGTCGGATAATGCATCTGCAACGGAACTCTTTATCTACACCTTCCGCTCAAACGCAACGTTCGGGGTTAGAAGGATTGATTACAACTTCGGAAGATGGAACCATTTTACATCTTAACTCACGCGCATGTGAACTTTTAGCCTTAGACGATAATGAATCCAAGGGCAAAAAGCTACATGAATTAATCACATTCTATTCATCCGAGGACGCATCCGCTCTCAGCGCAGAAAGCTCCCCCTTCCAAATCGCTCTTAACAACAATCAAGTCCATCAGGAAACAATCCTGGGAATCGCAATAGAAGACTCTTTTAGGTGGTTTGTATTTCATATTACTCCATTCACCGAAGAAAATAAGAGCCGCCTGCTGCTATCTTTCATCGATGTCTCCAAGCTTGTCAATCAGAATCAGGCATTAAAAGATAAACAACATCAGCTTCAATTACTGGTTGCCTCGCTCAATGATCTTGTTTTTGAAGTCTCCGATATGGGGGTATTTAAAAACTATTGGACAAACGATCCGAATCTGCTATTCTATCCGCCAGAGGAATTTCTGAATAAAAGTCTGATCGAACTTTTCCCGGCAGACTTAGCCGTACCAACAATTCAACTGATCCAAAACTCATTAAAGCTTGATCGTGAGTTTAAAATGGAGTTTCAGTCTCCTTCCGAACAGCATAAAGACAGGTGGTATAGTTTACAGATAAAGCCTATTCACCGAACACAAAACCGGGTCGCATTGGTCATTTCAGATATAACTAAACAGGTAGAATCAACAGAAAAAATAAGATTTAACGAGCATAAATTCAATCAGGCATTCCATTTCTCGGGTTTGGGTATGGCATTGACAAACCTCGACGGCTCTTGTATTGAGTCGAACAATACATTGACAAAAATCGTGGGTTATACCCAGGAAGAAATGTCGAAAATGAAATTCACCCAAAAAACACACCCAGATGACATCGAACGCGATATTGAGCTTCGTAAAAAGCTTATTCAGGGTGAAATTGATAGCTTTACCGTACAAAAACGTTTTCGACATAAACTAGGGCATTTTGTATGGTGCTCAGTCACCATTGCTGCAGTTTTTGATAACGCCAATATGCCATTGTTTCTGATTGTTCAGGTCCAGGATATTTCCGAATCGAAGAAAAATATCGAGATATTAAAGCGACAGAAAATAGAATCTGATTTGGTTAAAATTGATCTTGAGACCAAAGTCAGGCAACTGGAGGAGTTTGCCAATATCCTGGCACATAACCTAAAGGGGCCCTTGAGCAATATGCCAATGCTCATCGATGAACTCAAAATTTCGAAAGATGAAAAGGTAAAGGCTGATTTTTTAGATCTTTTAAAAATTAGTAGTGAACAACTTACCGAGACCTTACACGACTTGGGCGAGATCCTTGAATTGCGTTCAAATAAATCGCTTGTATTCGAAAATTGCAATTTCAACGATGTATATCTGAAAGTAAAACAACAGTATATTGAAGAAATACAATTGAAGAATGCAACGATTTCAGTAGAATTCAATGTAAAACATATTCACTACCCCAAAATCTATCTGGAAAGCATTCTGAGCAATCTCATTAGCAATTCCCTCCGGTTTACAGCCCCTGACAAAGCACCACATATTGAAATCAGTACTTCCATGGTGGAAGATGGCACATTACTAACTGTAAAGGACAATGGACTGGGCATCAATCTACCAAAATACAAATCCCAGCTTTTCATGTTTAAGAAAGTTTTCCATCGTGGATTTGAGAGTAAGGGTATCGGATTATTTCTCACACGCTATCAGGTGGAGTCACTGGGGGGTAAAATAGATGTACAAAGTGAACCGAACGAAGGCAGTGTCTTTTCAGTCAAATTTTTAGAAAGAACGTAATGAATCAGGAAAATAAAAGAAAAATCATCCTCATAGACGACAATGCGATATTACGCACTATTTTCGGCTATATGCTCCAGGGATTTTCGGACTACCCTATTGAATTTCACCCTTTTAAGAATGCATTGGATGCATTGGATTTTTTAGGCACACATGATATCAGTGCATCTTTAGGACAACCCCTATTATTTGTTGATATCAATATGCCTTTTATGACGGGGTGGGAACTAATGGACGTTTTAGAAGATAAAAGCGATTTCATTAATCAAACCAAGATTTTTATTATCAGCTCTTCTACGAGTAAAAGTGATCAGGAACAACTGGAAAACTATCCTTTTATAAGTGATTTTATATTGAAGCCTTTTGGTAAGGAGTTGTTATATGAAATTTTGAGACAGAGCTATTAAAAGATCTTCATGCTCAATAGAAGAAGCATTGGTTGCCTCCATACGTTTAAAACAGAATGTTATTGACTTGCCCGAATATGCTATCAAACCGTTAATATAAGTAACTCATCTTAGTTAAATCAAAAAATAGGAACCTGTATCTTGCAGGTTCCTATTTTTATTTACATTATTAGATCGCCTTACATTTTTCGGCAAGCCAATTCTTTTCTTCACTTGAAAGATGCGTTGATAACTGATCAAATACCCATTGATTATAATTATTCAACCATGCAAGATGTCTTTTTTCCAACAGGGATTTCTCAATCAAGTCTGTCGCAATATAACATATTGTCAATGTCTCAAAATCTAAGAAATCACCGAATTCCGACGAACCCGCTTTACGAGTCAACACCAAATTCTCGATACGAATACCATGCTTACCAACACGATATAGACCAGGTTCAATGGAGGTAATCATACCGGGTTCAACAGCAACATCTATCGCCGCAGCATTAAATGTCTGCGGTCCTTCATGTACATTTAAGAAAAATCCAACGCCATGACCTGTGCCATGACCATAATTGCGCAAAGTCTCCCACAGCGGGCGGCGGGTAATAGCATCGATTTGATACCCACGGGTGCCTACAGGAAAAATTGCCTGCGACCCCTCTATTGTGCCTTTCAGCACCAAGGTATAATCTTCTTTTTCCTCCTGGGTAAGTCCACCGAGAGAAACAACGCGGGTAATATCTGTTGTTCCTGTTTTGTATTGACCACCAGAGTCCACTAACAATAAGCCCTTTGGACGTAATGTATAATTGGATTTTTCATTTGCTGAATAATGTGGTAATGCACCATGGTCCAGGTAGCCTGCAATTGTCGTGAAAGAAACATCAACAAATCCCTCTTGGCTCTCACGAAATCCACGTAATTTATCTGCAATGGAAAGTTCAGATAGCTCTTCGCTGGTAACGTTTTCCTCCAACCATTTAAAAAACTTGGTAAGCGCAACACCGTCTTTTACAAAAGTATGTCTGTTATTTTCAACTTCTACTTTATTCTTAATTGCTTTTAAAGTCGTAGAAGGGTTTATTTTTTCGACTATTTTAACGTTTTCAGGAACGCTATCAAACATCGCAAAGCAGGTGCGTTTTGGATCAATTAAGATAGCCTTTGCCTGCAATGCCTCGATCGTCTCATAGATATTGTCGTATGCAGCGATTTCAACGCCATAACTTGCTAATTCAGCAACGGTTTCAGCGTTCAACTTTGATGGTTCAATGTAGAGTGTTGCAGTATCAGTTGTGATCAATACGAATCCCAAAACGACTGGGTTGCAAGGTACATCCTGCCCACGGATATTAAGTAGCCAAGCAAGATCATCCAACGAAGATATTAAATGTGCATCGGCCCGATTTTTCTTCATTTCAGCCCGTACAGCATCAATCTTCGCCACAGTAGATTGTCCTGTTGTACTTTCAGGCAACAAGTAGGCCTGTGCTTTTGGCAATTCTGGTCTACCTGCCCATAAATCAGCTAGTAAATCAACATGGCCATCCACCTGAATATCCAAGGGCTCCAACACGCCTTTGACAGATTGAGCCACCAAAAGTGACGCCAGATTTCCATCAAAAGCAACTTTCGCTCCTGCATTCAATTTCTCTCCTAACCAATCCGCATACTCTGCCGCTGCCTGGACTTTCAGTTTAACCAATTCAAAACCGGTTCCTTCCAATTGCTCCACTGCCTGGACAAAATAACGGGAATCTGTCCAAAGACCTGCAAAATCTTGTGTGATTGCCAAAGTACCTGCAGATCCTGTAAACCCTGATGCCCAAGCAATACATTTGTAACGTTCTGGTAAATATTCACTGATATGAGGATCTGATGATGGGATAATATATCCATCGATTCCTTGAATCTTCATAGCCTCACGAATAGCAGCTAATTTTTCGATATGCTTCATGTCGTCTATACAATTTTATGCAAGTTAGGATTTTTTAGGGTCGAATGCCTAACTTTAAGCCAAATAAAACAAACGAATCAAAGTGTACGTGCATGCATTAAAGTTATACGCACATCGCACCAAATATAGAATATCAAATAACCGGACAACATAAGGTCCGACGAAATTACATGTTAATGAAAAAATTTGCATTATATTCCATTGCACTATCGACCTATGCACTTACCGGCATGACAAGTTCTTTATTTGCACAGGATATCCGAGCCAAAATCCAAGACGCATTCAATCAGTTTCAAAATCAGGAAAACGTAAAAAATGGTATCAGTTCTTTAACGGTATTTGACGGAAAGACAGGACAGACTATCTATGCTGCCAATGAAAATATCGGGCTAGCTACAGCTTCCACCATGAAAGTGATTACTGCGGCTACAGCATTGGATTTTCTGGGCAAGAATTATCAATTTAAAACAACCTTATACTATACTGGTACCATAGATGAAACCGGCGTCCTGAATGGTAACATCATTGTAACGGGGACTGGAGACCCTACCTTGGGCAGCGACCGCTACCCGGAAACTAAAGCAGCTATCGTGTTGAACAAATGGATCGCAGCTATTCAAAACGCTGGGATACGAAGTATCAATGGAGCAGTTATTGCCGATGACCGCCTCTATAATGGCAATCAACTCCCCGGGGGATGGATCTGGACAGATATGGGGAATTATTACGGTGCCGGCATTTCATCACTCAACTGGCATGAAAATGCTTTTGGGATTGATTTTAGTCCAGCAGCCAAAGTTGGTGCAAAAGCTGAAATCGTCAATTACACGGTCCAAGCTCCCTATCTGCAGATTATCAACGAAACCACAACAGGCAGAGCAGGCAGCGGGGACAATGTCTATGCCTATGCAGCGCCTTATTCTACCAAGATATTTGTCCGCGGTACTTATGGTCAGGATTTGAAGAAAACCATCGAGCTCGCTTCCCCCGACCCTGCATATGATCTGGCTTTTCAGCTGAATGAAGGTCTCAACAAACAGGGCATCCTTGCAATCCAACCACCCGCAACAGGGGCGAAGATGGATTCAATAGACGTATCCCAAAAGCAAACCCTGGATGTGCACCTGTCCCCTACCATGGATAAAATTGTCTATTGGTTTAACCAAAAAAGCATCAACCTCTATGGGGAAGCCCTATTAAAAGCGATCGCCTATACCACTGCAGGAAAAACAGGAACGGATGATGGGGCCAATTACATACAGAAGTATTGGAACGCCAAATTAGGAATCAAGCCAAGTGAACTCAATAGTATGGATGGTTCGGGGCTTTCGCCGCAAAATAGGGTCACCACACTCGCCATGAACAAAATCATGCAATATGCACAAAAGCAAAATTGGTATCCTGTATTCTACGCAAGTCTGCCGACCTATAACGACATGAAGATGAAAAGCGGAACAATCGGTGGCGTACTGGGGTATACCGGTGTTCACACCAATAAAAATGGACAATCATTTACCTATACGCTATTGGTCAATAATTATTCGGGATCAGGGTCCAATATGCGCAAGCAAATGTTTAAATTGCTGGACATTTTAAAATAACATATTATTGTCTATTTATAATAAGATATTGGCAAATATTTCCAAATATCAAAAAGAATGATAGATTTGTAGCCTTAAATTAATAAAATCGTAATGAGTAACACTAATCGTAAACAGGCAGCGTTAAATTACCACTCAATGGGTAGACCTGGAAAAATAGCTGTTGTTCCGACAAAACCAACAAATTCGCAAAGAGACTTATCATTAGCATATTCTCCTGGCGTAGCGGAGCCATGTTTGGCTATTGCCGAGAATAAAGAAGATGCTTATAAATATACCGCAAAAGGGAACCTTGTTGCTGTTATCAGTAACGGTACAGCTGTATTGGGCCTAGGTGATATCGGTGCTCAAGCAGGTAAACCTGTTATGGAAGGAAAAGGTTTATTGTTCAAAATTTTTGCTGACATCGATGTATTTGACATTGAAGTGGACACCAAAAATGTTGACGAGTTCGTTAAAATTGTAAAAGCATTGGAGCCAACTTTCGGAGGTATCAACCTGGAAGATATCAAAGCTCCTGAATGTTTTGAAATTGAGCGTCGCCTGAAAGAGGAAATGACGATTCCCGTTATGCACGATGATCAACACGGTACAGCGATCATTTCAGGTGCAGCCTTGATCAATGCCTGTGAAATTATCGGAAAAGATATCTCCAAAGTAAAAATCGTCGTTAATGGTGCTGGTGCTGCTGCGATGTCCTGTACAGCAATGTATATTTCTGTAGGCGCAAGCAAAGAAAACATTGTAATGCTAGACAGTAAAGGTGTCATCCGTACAGATAGAGAAAATCTGGATAGCATGAAAGCACAATACGCTACTGATCGCGATATCCATACCCTAGCAGATGCTGTAAAAGACTCGGATGTATTTATCGGGTTATCAGCTGCGGATGTCATGTCAGCAGATATGTTGTTATCAATGGCTCCTAATCCAATTGTTTTGGCAATGGCCAATCCAAATCCGGAGATTGCTTACGATTTAGCGATGGCTACCCGTAGTGATATTATCATGGGTACTGGCCGTTCGGATTATCCAAATCAGGTAAACAACGTATTGGGTTTCCCTTACATTTTCCGTGGCGCTTTGGATGTACGCGCAACAGCAATTAATGAGGAGATGAAAATTGCGGCAGTACGTGCGATTGCTGATCTAGCGAAACAACCAGTTCCGGAAGAAGTCAATCAAGCTTACAATACCAACAACTTAAAATTCTCTGAAGAATATATCATTCCTAAACCTACCGATCCACGTTTGATCACAGAGGTTTCTATGGCTGTAGCAAAAGCAGCGATCGAATCTGGTGTAGCGAAAACAGCAATCGACGATTGGGATAAATACCGCGATGCATTACGTAAACGTCTGGGTAAAGATGATGCGATCATGCGCAACTTAACGATGGCAGCTAAAAGAGATCCTAAACGTGTTGTCTTTGCTGAAGCAGATAATTACAAAACATTACGTGCCGCTCAAATCGTAAAAGAAGAAGGTATTGCACTTCCAATTCTTTTAGGTAAAAAAGAGAAAATCCAACGTCTGATCCAAGAATATGCTTTTGAATTAGATGGCGTAGAAATTATTGATCCAGTTGCTGAGGTTGATGGAGAAACAGAGCGTTCAAAAAAATTCATCGAGCACCTTTATAACAAAAGACAACGTAGAGGGATCTCTCGTTACGACGCGCGCAAGCTTATGTTTGACCGCAACTATTTCGGTGCTTCTTTGGTTGAGTTTGGCGAAGCAGATACATTGATTTCTGGTATGACCAAAAATTATGCAAATACCATTCGTCCAGCATTGCACGTTATCGGCGCTAAGCCGGGCAGCCGTGTAGCAGGTATGTATATGATGTTAACCAAAAAAGGACCTATTTTCATGGGCGATACGACCGTGAATGAAGATCCTACTGCACAAGAGCTGGCTGATATCACATTGCTTTTGGACAAAGCTGTTAAACGCATGAATATCCAACCGCGCATTGCATTATTGTCTTACTCTAATTTTGGCTCCAGTGAAGGAAAAACACCGACCAAAGTAAGAGCAGCAGCGCAGATTATTCACGACCAACATCCTGACATCATTGCTGATGGTGATCTACAAGCTAACTTCGCCTTAAATAGCGATATGTTGACTGACAATTTCCCATTCAGTTGTTTAAATGGACAATCGGCAAATACGCTTGTTTTCCCTAACCTGGAATCAGGTAATATCGCCTATAAACTATTACAAGAAGTCGGTGAAGCGGAAGCTGTAGGGCCAATTCTTTTGGGTATGAACAAACCGATCCATGTACTACAATTGGATAGCTCTGTACGTGAAATCGTCAACATGGTGACTATTGCCGTAGTTGATGTTCAAGCTCATCTTAAAAATTTATAGAATCGCTTAAAATCTTCCTATATTCGTATTACTATGTACGAATATTTTAATGGAAAATTAGCATATAAAGCCCCCACTCATGTTATTATCGACGTGAGTGGGATTGGCTACTATGTTCACATCTCTCTTTATACCTTTTCCCAAATCAAGGATCAGGAAAACTGCAAATTATTTATTTCGCTGCAAGTCAGGGAGGATTCCCATACACTTTATGGCTTTGCCACGGAAGGCGAAAAGAAGCTGTTCGAGAATCTGATTTCGGTTTCAGGCATCGGTCCCAATACGGGTCGGATGATACTCTCTTCCAACACGCCTGATGAAATACAGTCTGCCATTGTCAATGGTCAGGTTGCTTTAATCCAGAAAATTAAAGGAATCGGCCCTAAAACAGCACAGCGTCTGATCCTAGAACTTCAGGATAAATTGAAAAAACAAGGCGTGGAAACGCTCTCGACAACAATTCAATCGCAATCCATACCAGACGAAGCTTTGTCTGCACTGGTTATGCTAGGTTTCAACAAAGTGGCAGCTGAAAAGGTATTGAACACCATTTTAAAAACAGAAAGCAACCTTTCTGTGGAGGATATGATCAAATTAGCACTAAAGAGGCTATAAAATGGGATATCATGTTTAGCGATCCTCTGACGAACACTCTGTTGATCTGATTCATCGCTAGACACACACAGAACAAAATATATAGCTCATACTATAAAAGGAACTTTCGGGTTTCTTTTTTTGTTTTCTCAGTGACAGTTTCGCTTCGAATCCCGCATTTGATGCTGTCTTTAGACCATCGCCATTTAGGTGACAATTTACGAACTGAAAGTAAACTAATAGGGACTTCATTCGTGTTTATCCGGACTTCATTCGGATAAACTCCCTATGAAGTCCGTTTTATTACCTTCTAAGATCAGTGTTAAAAGCACCCAAAATATGAAGAAGAATCAAACTTTTCCTCTTCTTGACATGAGCTTATTTGTCCTTACAAGTAAATGATCTGCTTATATCTATGTAGAACCGTGAGATGATAGCAATTGAAATAAAGATTATCGGATTACAAGTACGGTTATGAGTTTAATAATTACAGTACATCTTCAAGAAATAACACAAACGTTTGCTCTAACAAAAACAAACACATAATCAGCCAGTTACAAAAACACACAAGAACCTTCCTCCGCGTTGCTACAGCCTATTTGTTACAATCCGGCGTTGCTAAAACGTATTTATTACCTTATTTTTAGCACTTCGTATTTCAGTTATAATCTCACACATGAAAAAACTATTTTCACTTGCGCTCGCTTTAAGTTTAGGAGCAGCAGTATTTGCGCAAGAAAAGAAAGACATCACGTTGAACATTGTGCCTCTACCGCAACATGTTCAGATCAAAAATGGGTCATTTAAAGTCAACGCAAACACTAAAATTGCATTTGACAGCGATGAGGATAAAAAAGTTGCCACTTTATTCCAGGATTTTCTAAAAAGTAACTACAAGCTCAATCTATCTTTAGTTAAGTCGCCGGCTAAGAATAGCATCTATTTTTCGTCCAAAAATGCAAGATCCGCAAATACGGAAGCATACGAACTTAACATCGCCTCGGATCAAATTACGGTCAGTGGAAAAGCATCAGGTCTGTTTTATGGCATGCAATCGCTGATCCAGTTACTACCTGTCGATAAAAAAGCAGATATCGAAATTCCACAGGCATCAATTCAGGATGAGCCTCGTTTTGCTTACCGTGGACTGCATTTAGATGTTTCCCGTCACTTTTTTCCTGTTGAATTTGTTAAGAAGTACATTGACATTCTGGCTTCTTACAAATTGAATACTTTTCACTGGCACCTGACGGATGATCAAGGATGGCGTATTGAAATTAAATCACACCCTAAGCTAACACAGATCGGTGGCTATCGCAATCAAACGCTTTTAGGTAACTATAAAACCGATGGTGACTATGATAACACGCCTTATGGCGGTTTCTACACCCAGGACCAGATCAAAGAAGTCGTGGCTTACGCCAAATCTAAGTATGTTACAGTCATCCCTGAGATTGAGATGCCGGGTCATGCTTTGGCAGCTCTTTCAGCTTACCCAGAGCTCGGTTGTGGTGATAAACCAGGGCCATATACTGCTGCACAGACCTGGGGAGTATTTGATGATGTATTCTGTGCCGGAAAAGAAGAAACATTTAAGCTATTGCAAGATGTCATCGACGAAGTAATTCCATTGTTCCCTAGCGAATATATTCATATTGGTGGTGATGAATGTCCTAAAACAAGATGGAAGACATGTCCGCATTGTCAAAAAAGAATCAAGGATAACAATCTCAAAGATGAGCATGAATTACAGAGCTATTTTATTCAACGTATGGAAAAATACATTAATAGCAAAGGTAAACGTATCATTGGTTGGGATGAGATCTTAGAGGGCGGTTTAGCACCAAATGCGACTGTTATGAGCTGGAGAGGTGACCAAGGAGCTATCGATGCTGCAAACCAAGGCCACGACGTCATCATCACGGCAAATAGCTATGGTCTTTACTTTGATCACAAACAAGGAGCTGATCAAAATAGAGAGCCCTTGAGCATTGGAGGTCTTTCGACATTGGCTAAGGTATATTCCTCTGATCCTATGCCGAGCAAAATCTCTGAAAATAACAAGAAACATGTCTTGGGTGTTCAAGCAAATATCTGGACAGAATATATCGGTTCTTCCAATAAAGTCGAGTTTACAGTATTACCGCGGGTATTGGCGCTAGCTGAAATTGCCTGGACGCAGCCGGAAAAGAAAAATTGGAAGAATTTCTCCGAGCAACGTGCGGCACGTCAACTGGCAAAACTCGATCAGACAAATACATTCTACCGCGTACCTGAGGCTTATGGTATCTCCGATACAACGGTATACGCTTCAGAATATACCATCGGTGGTTTGAAACCATCTGTGGAAGGTGCCAAAATCTATTATACCCTAGATAACTACGATCCTTCGGAATTAGATCTAGCGTATACAGGTCCGGTTAAAGTGACTGTTCCAAATAGTAAAGAACGTGTATTCAAAGCGGTCGTTATTACCCCTTCTGGAAAAAGAAGCAATTACATCCGGGTAAACATTATCAATACAAAGAAATAAAATAATATACCCCATGCGAAAGCGCTAATATTCTGTTAACTTTGAGCAGGTATTAGCGCTTTTTTTCTGAACCGCCTGTTCTTTCGGGGGCCAGAAATAACCTTCAGTCGATTTTCTTTGCTGTTGGTCCTTGTGAAAGCGTGAAGTTTTTATTGAAAGTGTGTATTTCTACAAAAATTTAGAAAAGAATTTTTATGGCTGAGGATCTACTAATTGCTAAGGGTAGCAAAGAGGAACAATATCAGAATTTACTTCCGCAGATAGGTGGATTGTTACAGGGAGAAAATAATCAGGTTGCAAATCTTGCCAATATCGCGGCAGCGTTAAAGGAGCAGTTTAATTTCTTTTGGGTGGGTTTTTATCTTGTAGACAATGCTGAAGAGCTTGTGCTTGGTCCCTTCCAAGGTCCTGTCGCCTGTACGCGTATAAAAAAAGGGCGTGGTGTATGCGGTGGAGCCTGGGCACAGGAGAAAACACTGATCGTACCCGACGTGGAGCTGTTTCCTGGACATATTGCCTGTAGCTCTCTTTCACGCTCTGAAATTGTACTGCCTGTATATAGTCAGGGGGAAATTATAGGTGTTCTCGATGTGGACAGCAGTGAACTGGACAGCTTTGATGAAATTGACGAAAAATACCTGACGCAGATCTTACAGTTATTGGACAATTAGTGTCTAGCTATCAATAGAAATATGTCTATCGTCCATACAAACTAATTAGTGCTTGTTGGCCCCTAAACCCTCTTCTTCTATGGGAGCTTCAGCAGATTACTCTTCGAAGATCTTACTGTTGAAATTCCCATATCTTGACTAATTTATCATCACTAACGCTAAAGAAATACTGACCATCGTCAGACCAGACACCTGCATTGACAGATAGATGATGGCCATCTTGCATTTTGTCACGACTCATGTTCTTCAACAAAGCAAAATCCGCGTTAGACCAAAACTTCACTGACTTATCCCGGCTTACTGTGGCAAAAAAAGGTTCAACTGGATGTGGATAGATTCCATATACAGTAAACAAGTGTGGGACAAATGAAAAGTTATTACTCAACTGACTGACTTCGGAAATAATGAGCTGTGCATCACGTCCACCGCTTAATAGTCTATTTTGAAGAAAAGCTAACGAAGTTGTGGGCATGCTATGGAGCTGCATACGCTCAATGACATGAAAGTCTTCGCTATCCAACAAATATACCCAACCATCTTTATCGCCCAATGCAATTCTGTTTGAGTCTTCATCAACAGCAATAGTCCGAACTGTCGTTTGGGATAGCTGTAGTTCATAAATACCTTTATATGTTGCGAGGTCGATCACATAGAGTCGTCCTTCCTCCCCTACAGCCAGAAGCTCATTTTTTTGTTTGACAAACGCAAGAGCAAAGATGGCTTTTTTGCCCAATTGTAAACTTGCAACAAGTTTTTGTTCTTGCACATCTACAAAAAATAATTTTCCCTCACGTAGTGCAATCGCTAAGATCGCTGTTCCAGGGATCAGTTTTAAAGCATATACAGAGGAGGTCACAGCACAGAGGATACGTTTAAAGCTATTTTTTTCGATATCCCATTCAACCACCCCCTTGTCATTACCACCTGTAAAGAATGTATTCGGATCATATCCTTTTTCTACGCAAAAAATAGGATTTTGATGTCCGGGTAATGTCGCTCTTAATTTAATATCCATAGTTATATCTTCAAGCTCTCCAGATGACATTCGGAGAGGCTATTCTTGATCAATCTTTTTCTAATTTACCGTCCACTTATCATTAAACTGTTCTTTGCTTCATTTCACTGACTTACAATAAAAGCGCAGAAAACAATAAAACCTTTATGTTTTCACACAAGCACCAACAGCTATGAAAACAACCAGAAAGTTCCTTCTGGCCAACAAACCCATAACGAAGTCATTGATGCTTAGTAGAAATATAAGAATCAATAAAAAACAGACACCTTCAGAAAAAAGAAGTGCAGTATATTCACAAATATACTGCACTTCCAAGACTATTTTGTCATATTAGGTTAAAGCCTTGTCTCCATCCCTAGATCCAATCTAATTTATCCAAGCATATTTGGGATCAATAGCAGAAACTTTCTTTGAAAAACAGCGCTATTGGTGTCTGCTTTCAAGATTTTTAGCAATTGTTTCCAACGAAAAGCCCTTTTCACGCAACAATACGATCAAATGGAACAATAAATCGGAAGTCTCATTGATAAAGTCAGTCTCGGTTTCCGTTAATGCCGCGATCACGGTTTCTACCGCTTCTTCACCGACTTTTTGGGCGATTTTATTAATTCCTCTGGAGCGCAGGCGATTGACATAGGATTCGTCGGAAGGGTTTTCGTAACGATGATTTACAATACGTTCCAGCTCCAATATGAAATTTTGATTGAATTCAGTATTGAAACAACTCCGACTTCCTGTATGACAAGTAGGTCCCATAGGATCCGCCTTGATCAATACAGTATCTTTATCGCAGTCTATATGAATACTCTTTACATTTAAAAAGTTACCACTCTCCTCTCCTTTGGTCCAGAGACGATTTTTGCTACGAGAGAAAAAAGTCACGCGCTTTTCCGTCTGTGTCTTTTGCCAAGCCTCTTCGTTCATATAGCCCAGCATCAACACCTCTAGTGTTTGGGCATCCTGTACGATCACTGGAACAAGTCCGTCACTTTTTGCGAAATCTAACATTGTATTAGTATCTAGTATTTAGTATTTAGTAATTAGATTTTACTCTTGCAAGCCATCAGCTTACTTCATATTATCCTTACTCCTTTATCCTCACTCTTTATTCCCTGCCCCTTACTCTTTATTGTTTGATCCAAAACTATCTTACAACTATACCATTCTGACGTAAGGTCTGTTTAAGATCTGGAATCAATATTTCCCCATAGTGGAATACGGAAGCCGCTAAGGCAGCATCCACATTGGCCTGTTGGAAGACATCGACAAAATGTTGTTGGTTTCCTGCTCCACCAGATGCAATTAAAGGTATATGAATACGATCGTTTACAGCTTTTAAGAAGCTGTTATCAAACCCATTCTTCGTACCATCGTGATCCATTGATGTCAGGAGAATTTCCCCAGCACCACGCTCCTGCGCTTCCAGTATCCAATCCAAGGTATTGATCTCCGTCTTGATACGTCCACCACTCAGGTGAACAAAATCTTGCCCTTCGATTGACCTTGTATCTACTGCAACCACAACAAACTGGGCTCCAAAAGCTGCAGCCATTTGATTGATCAGTTCAGGGTTGCGCACAGCCGCAGAGTTGATGGATATCTTATCTGCCCCAGCATTTAACAGGATATCGGCATCTTTGATTTCATTGATACCACCACCGATCGTAAAAGGAATATTCACCTGACGAGCTACTGCTTTGACAAGATCTATTGTCGTCTTGCGCCCTTCATGTGTAGCCGCGATATCTAAAAAAACAAGCTCATCCGCTCCTTGTTGGGAGTATTCGTAGGCTAATTCAACAGGATCACCGGCGTCGCGCAAGTCTACAAAATTGACTCCTTTTACTGTACGTCCATCTTTAACATCCAAGCAAGGAATTATCCGTTTTGCCAGCATGTTAAAATCTGATTAATGATTTAAGGTTCCAATCTTTGACTTCATCGATGGAGATTCTATTCTCATAGATTGCTTTTCCTACAACCACTGATTCTACTCCTCCCAGTTCCTGAAGTTTTTGAATATCATCCATCGAGCTAATACCCCCAGAAGCAATCAGTTTAATGATTGGTGAGTGGCTCAACAGTTTTTGGTACAATTCTACACCTGCACCGCCCAATTTACCATCTTTGCTAATGTCGGTACATAGAAACCTAAAGAAACCCAAAACCAAGCATTTATCAATATACTCAATCAATTTAATCGGCGAACTCTCTAACCAGCCTGAGTATTTGATCACTTCATCCAATACGTCAATTGCAATCACAATATGATCAGCATATTTCACTTTCCCCTCATTTAAAGTCGCTAGTTCCTCCAAAAAAGAAGGATTCGTAATTGCTTGGGTACCCACAATAACACGGTACACACCGGCATCTACCAATTCCTTTACTTTTTCAATGCTCCTTACCCCACCACCATATTGGATTTTCATATCTGTCTTCTGAATAATATCGAACAAATATGCTTGGTTACTAAAATCACCTTTGGCGCCATTAAGGTCTATGATATGAACCAATTCAGTACCATTCGCACGATAGTTTTCTATCTGCGCTTCCAAACTAATATCATAAGTCGTAACGTCGTTGTAGTTACCCTCTCTTAAACGGACAACTTTTTTGTCCAAAACGTCTATTGCTGGAATGATATACATAATCGAATATTTTTAGTCTATTTGAATAGTTGAAAAATTGAGCAGCAACTGCTCACCTGCTTTCCCCGACTTCTCCGGGTGAAATTGTACACCAAAGAAATTATCTCTGGAAATGGCTGCCGAAAATGGCAATCCATAGTCGCATTTTGCGGCTGTAAACGCCGTATCATATTCAATATAATACGAATGCACAAAATAAAAATAAGTCTGATCTTCAATATTCGCAAATAAAGGATTATTTGCTTGTACCGAAACGCTATTCCAGCCCATATGAGGCACTTTGCCCGCTACTCCGGCGTCAAAATGTAACGTTTTCAACGGGAATAGCTCCAACATCCCGGCATCACCTTCTTCTGAATATTCAGTCAAAAGCTGCATACCAACACAGATACCCAAAACAGGTTTACGCAATTCTTTAATATAGGGTACTAATCCCGACTCACGCAATTTATTCATGGCTGCTCCCGCATGTCCTACTCCCGGAATAATAATACGATCGTAAAGATCGATCTCCTCCGCAGTATTGATCATACCATAGGTCAACCCTACCCGATCTAGTGCAGCAGTCAGGGAAAAGATATTCCCAGCGCCATAGTTAATAATTCCTATCATTTTTGAGATTTGAGTATTGAGATTTGAGTATTGAGACTTTGGCCACACAAGCTTACGCATCATTCGGTCATCGTTAATCTTTACTCATTTATCCCATGGATTCTCTTTATTAATTAAACAAAACTACAAAACACCTTTTGTACTTGGCAGCTGCATATGATCCGCATCCCGTCGTACTGCTTTCTTAATAGATTTAGCAAAAGCCTTAAAAATTGCTTCGATCTTGTGGTGCTCGTTATCCCCCTCAGCTTTGATATTTAAATTTGATTTGGAGGCGTCAGAGAATGATTTAAAGAAATGGAAGAACATCTCCGTCGGCATGTCACCTATTTTCTCACGTTTAAATTCAGCATCCCATACAATCCAATTGCGTCCACCAAAATCCAGTGCAACCTGTGCCAGGCAATCATCCATTGGTAAGGTGTAAGAGTAGCGTTCAATACCACGCTTGTCTCCCAATACCTTCAAAAACACCTCACCCAAAGCAATTCCTGTATCTTCGATGGTATGATGCTCATCGATATGAAGATCGCCTTTAGCTTTGACCGTTAAGTCCAATGCACCATGTCGGGCTATCTGATCCAACATATGGTCAAAGAAGGGCAATCCTGTTTCGATTTCCGATTTACCAGAGCCATCCAAGTTCAATTGAATAAAAATATCGGTTTCATTCGTCTTACGATGATGTTCGGCAGTACGTGTTCCCAATTTCAGAAATTCATAAACTGTTTTCCAGTCCATTGTTTCTAAAGCTACGACTGTAGGGTCAATGTCCACATTCTCCAATGCACCCAATTGATCATTCGCACGCAACCAGATAGCCTTTGCACCAAGATTTTGAGCAAGCTTAACATCATTTACGCGATCACCAATAACAAATGACTGACTTAAATCATATTTTGAAGCATCAAAATATTCACCGAGCATGCCAATACCGGGTTTACGCGTATCTGCATTTTCGTGTGGAAAAGTCTTGTCAATATGTTCTTTGGCAAATACTACACCCTCTGCTGCAAACGTATCAACCACAAAATGATGGACAGGCCAGAAGTTTTCTTCCGGATGGGAAGATGTCCCTAGACCATCTTGGTTGGAAACCAAGATCAATTCAAAATCCAGTTCCTTCGCGATACGTGGCAGGTACTGTAAAGCACCCGGGAAGAATTTTAATTTTGCAAAAGAATCAATTTGCTCATCTTCTGGTTCCAAAATTAATGTTCCGTCACGGTCTATAAACAGTACACGTTTTAAGTTATCTGGCATAGTATTATTTATTGATTTGATTAAGTTTTTCTAATAAAGTTCGGTTCTCTGCAGGTGTCCCGACTGTGATCCGCAAGCAGCCTTCGCAAAGCTCAACTTTAGATCGATCCCTGACAATGATCCCATATTGAACTAGATAATCGTAGATTTCTCTCGGCTGTTCCATCTTGACCAAGATAAAATTGGCGTCAGAAGGAGTAATATACTGTACATAGTCCAATTCAAGGAGTTCGCGTACCAGTTTCTCACGTTCCGAAACAGTCTCTTTGATCCAGTCATTGACTTGATCCACATTATTCAAGGCCTCCAACACGATATCTTGTGTTGCTTGATTAATGTTATAAGGTGGTTTAATTTTATTGTAAACTGCTATAATTTCTTTGCTTGCAAATGCCATACCCAACCGCAGCGCCGCAAGTCCCCATGCTTTAGATAAAGTCTGCAATACCACCAAGTTTGGATATTCGGCCAGTTCCTGTGTAAATGACTTCACGGCGGAAAAATTGATATAAGCTTCATCGACAACAACAAGTCCCTGAAAATTATTCAATACCGTTTCTATATCCTGACGACGGATAGAGTTTCCCGTTGGATTATTCGGTGAACAGATAAAAATCAGCTTGGTATGTGCATCTATCGCATTAGCGATACCGTCCAAATCCAATTGATAGTCTTCTGTTAGGTTTACTTTCTTGAAGGCGACATCATTGATATTCGCAGACACCTCATACATACCATAGGTAGGTGGGACTAAAATTACATTGTCCACACCGGGTGTACAAAATGCACGATATAAAATATCAATAGCCTCATCGCTTCCATTACCCAAAAAGATATTTTCCGCGGGTACACCTTTTATGCTTGAAAGTTTTGCTTTGACTTGATGTTGGAGAGGGTCTGGGTATCGGTTGTAATCATGGTTTAGTGGGGATCCAAAAGGATTTTCATTGGCATCAATCAATATGGATGCCTCCCCTTTAAATTCATCTCTGGCGGACGAATAAGGTACGAGCTTCTTGATATTTTCCCGTAATAGGTTGTTTAAGTTGAATGGATTATCCATTATAAAAAAATTAGAGCCGTAAACTTAGATAAATTGTTTATCAAAAGCAATATAATAAGCAATTTAAAAAGCATTTGATCGTAGAAATGTGGTATAAGACGCACAAAAAACTAAACTAAAAACCATTTTCCTTCGATAGAAAGCTCGGTATTTGGGAATGCCGTTCGTGCCTCTTCCAATAAAGGGTTCAAATCCCGATATCGGGCTGAGTAATGTCCCAGCAATAATTTTTTTGCATGGGTTTCTTTCGCGATCTCCCCAGCCTCCAAAGCTGTTGTATGGAAAGTCTCCTTAGCCCTGTCTACCATATCATGCAGGAACGTAGATTCATGATACATAAGATCAGCATGCTGAACATAGGGCAGATAGTCAACAGTACGTACCGTGTCCGAACAATATACGTAACTTCTGGATTTAGGCGCGGGTAAGCTCAATTGGTCTGCTGGATAAACATTCCCATTTTCATCCACGTAATCCATCCCTTTCTTTATAGCAGGATAATAGACTGTGGGAATATTGAGCGCCTGAACCACATCACCGAGTAAGGTGCGGGCTCGTCGTCCTTCATCGAAGCGAAAACCGGTACAGGCAATACGATGTGTTAAAGGGAATGTACTTATTTTCATCGTTCGATTTTCAAAAATAACACCGGGCTCGTCGGGTGAAATCGGATGAAAAATAAGATTATAACGTAAGACTGTCTCAGAATGTAGAAATTGTATATCCAAAATCTCTTTTAAGGCAGCAGGACCATATAGATGAAGATCACTTTTGCGTCCGACAAGGTGCATCGAAGAGAGCAGCCCGACCAAACCTAAGTAGTGATCTCCATGTAAATGGCTAATAAAAATATGCCCTAAGCGATTGCTTTTAATTCCATACCGGCTGAGTTGCATCTGCGTACCCTCACCACAGTCGATCAAAAACAATTGTTCATTAAAGTTCAACACTTGGCTAGTCGGATGACGATCAAACATCGGTGTCGCGGAACTATTTCCTAATATCAGAACTTCAAACTTCATATTAATCCTCAATTGTCCCCCGATATTCAGATTCCAATTCGTGTGCAAAGATTAAATCTTCAGCAACCTTTAGTGATGGAGCAATCTTTATCGATTTATCCAGGTGCGATACACGAACCATATCCATTAATTTAGGACAAAGATTGACTAAAATAAATACGCCGCCAACAGATTGACATAAACGATGTGCCAGTATCCCTAAACGAATACCTACTTCATCCGTCCTTTGGACATGAATCATATCCAAAACAATATTTCGTTGACCAATGGTATTGCGCAACAAAAACTCCCCCTTCAGTTTAGCTGCATTATCGGCATCTATCACTTCGACATGAGGTTCTATGACAATATAACGATCGTGTTTATCAATAGTGTACTTCATAAGTCTATTTCATTAGTTTGAGGATACAATGTACTAATAATTTAGCTCTTTTAAGGCTTTTGCCACATTTCTTTCCACACGTTCAAGTACATTTTCCTGATCAGGATAGACAAATTTTTCTCCAACAATATGTTCGTATAGCTCAATATAGCGTTCGGAAATTGAAGCAATAATATCATCCGTCATCTCCGGAACCACTTGCCCATCCTTACCTTGAAAACCATTATCGATCAACCACTTCCGGACAAACTCTTTTGACAATTGCTTTTGTGCCTCACCATTTTCCTGACGTTCCTGATATCCATCTGCATAGAAATAACGGGAAGAATCCGGTGTATGGATCTCATCAATCAAAACGATTTTGCCATCTTTTTTACCAAATTCATATTTGGTATCCACTAAGATCAATCCTCTTTGTGCTGCAATTTCAGTTCCGCGTTGAAACAATGCTTTGGTATATTTCTCCAATTGCACATAATCCTCTTCACTTACAATACCTTTTTTCAAAATATCTACTCGAGAAATGTCCTCATCGTGGCCTACAGCTGCTTTAGTCGTCGGGGTAATAATTGGCTCTGGCAATTTATCATTCTCTTTTAGTCCCTCGGGAAGAGATTCGCCACAGACTTCACGTTTACCAGCGGCATATTCGCGCCAAGCATGCCCAGATAAATAGCCACGGATTACCATTTCTACTTTAAACGGCTCACACATTTGACCAATCGTCACACTAGGATCTGGTACAGATACAACCCAATTGGGGATAATATCAGCTGTCGCTTTCAAAAATTTAGCTGCAATCTGATTTAACACCTGCCCTTTGTAAGGGATAGGGCGAGGAAGTACCACATCAAATGCCGAAATACGGTCAGAAGCTACCATCGCCAAGTAAGTATCAGCAATCGTATATACATCACGTACCTTTCCTCTGTAAAAAGCTGTCTGGTTTTCGAAATTGAAATTTGTTTCTTTTATAGCGTTCATGTTCAAAGTAAAATTCTTATGTCAGTAGTTATTGATTAAATATCGCCGTATGCTTCCAAAATACGTCGCACCAATTTATGACGAACCACATCGCCGCCACTCAGGTGAATAATATCGATACCTTCAATATTTTCCAGCAAACGGATCGATGTCGAAAGTCCGGATTGATTCTTTTTGGGGAGATCGACCTGCGTCATATCACCTGTAACAATAAATTTTGCGGTAGGTCCCATACGAGTCAAAAACATCTTCAACTGCATATCCGTTGCATTTTGGGCTTCATCCAAAATAACAAAACAGTTATCAAGGGTACGCCCTCGCATAAATGCCAATGGTGCAACCTCGATGGTACGGTTTTCTAAATATCCTTTTAGTTTTTCTGCGGGAATCATATCGTCAAGCGCATCATAAAGTGGCCTCAAATAAGGATCGACCTTTTCTTTCAGGTCCCCGGGTAGAAAACCTAAGTTTTCTCCAGCTTCTACAGCCGGCCTAGTCAAGATGATCCGTTTGATTTCCTTATTGCGAAGTGCTCTGACCGCTAATGCAACAGCCGTATAGGTTTTTCCTGTTCCCGCTGGGCCAATGGCAAATAAGATGTCATTTTTTGAAATACTATCAACCATCCGTCTTTGGTTAGGCGTCCGGGCCCGAACAATCACACCATTAGGTCCATAAACAATGGGTTCAGAACCAAATGCCGCATTCTTGGCCGCAATCTCCTTTTCTTGCTGCGCGGCTGAGCCTGCACTCGCCCCTAGGAGATTTTCAAAATCCAACAAGGTAATGTTGTTGAATTTCTCTAGATGAGCCATAACTTCCTTAAACGATTGCTCAAATAGTTCCAATTCCTTCGCATCTCCCAGCACTTTCATTTCACTTCCACGAGCTACAATCCGCAATTTTGGGAATTGTTTCTTCAAATAATCAAAGTGCTCATTGTCTGCTCCCCATAATATGGGTAAATTCAGACCATCTAATGCAATTAGTAATTCGTTCAAATTTTATCCTATTTTAGAAATAATTAGATTGTAGCCATTACGCAATAGCTCCTGTACGTAATACCATTCAAAATTAACGTATTCTAATGAGAAAATAGGCCATCCAGCGGAGATTTTTGCAAAAAGAAAACCAAATTATTTTTTTTGCGTTTCATACATAAGTTTCGCTTTTAAAAGTGGATCTTCAAGGTACGCAAATCAATTCTTTACAGTAGAAATAGAAGCTATGTTTGTGTATATCAACCGGAAAAAGATATATTCAAAATAAGTTCTTCAATTAGCTTTACAAATCAGCTGATAAATAGTAATTTTGTCCTCTATTTGAATAGATTTTCAGGAACAGAATATGCAAACGACAGGAGATCTATTTCTATTCATTCAAAAAGGGAATTTGACAGCAATTCGGTCTACTTTAGATTATAATGGCAGTAATTACGTTAACGACAGATCTAGGACATAAAGATTTTTATCAAGCTGCGCTAAAAGGGAGCCTTTTAACGCAGTTGTCTGATGTTAATATTGTCGATATCACCCACGAGATCCCAGCATTCAATATTCCACGTGCAGCTTTTGTACTGGGCAATGCGTATCATTATTTCCCAAAAGGAACCGTACATATCATCGGCATCAACACCCTCTTTCATGAAGAATCTAAATACATCGGCATGAAATACAGGGATCATTATTTTGTTGGTGCAGACAATGGCATTTTCAGCTTACTGTTGAATGGAAATGAACCGCAGGAATTGTACGAACTCAATTTGATGCAGGACCTGAGATACCTCCATTTCCCCCTTGCTGATATTCTTTCAAAATCGGCCTGCCATATTGCAAAAGGTGGCAAACTGAAAGATGTTGGTACACCCATGCATCAACTGATCGAAAAAGTCACTTTACAACCGATCTTTGACAAAGACATGATCCGTGGCAATGTCATTTACGTTGACGCCTTTGGTAATGCCATTACTAATATTTCCAAAGACCTATTCAATAAAGTTCAAAAGGGACGGAATTTTATCTTGTATTTCAAACGCAACGAGACAATCACCAATCTTTCCTGGCATTATAATGAAGTCGGTGAGGGTGAAAAATTGTGTCTTTTTGGTATCAGTAATTACTTAGAAATTGCCATCAACAAAGGCAATGCAAGCCAACTCTTGGGGCTTCACGACGACGATTCCAACGTCATTCGTATCGAATTTAAAGATTAATTTCATAAATTCATTCCTAGAAATAGTTTATTCACTTCAATCTGTCCCTAAAATGCGCAACGTGCCTTTGGCAGTTTACCACTTGATTTAGCGGAGTTGCCAGTCCTGCTTTGCTGTTTGACAAATTGAGGCAATTTCAGCAACGTTAATTTCAGATTGATTGGTCAAATTTAGGTATGAAATCTTTAAAATACACAGTACTATCTTTTCTTCTATTGTTTAGTCTTGGGCTTTTAAATGCGCAAGAAAATGCAGATTCCAGCGCTTTTGAGGTACAACGTAAACGTGTCAACAGCCTACTCGATGCGCGGCAACAGAAGTTTGGCGCCTATGACACCAGCCTAACCCAGAAAACAGGCCTTTTTGGTCTATTCAAATCCAAAGGTGATATGCAAAAAAGCATCGATATCCTGAAGGATGTCGTGATCACGGACAACAACATTTTTTTGGAGACACAGCAACTGTTAAAAATAAAAGATTTCGAAAAGGACAAATTTCGACAGATGGCGACTGAATATGACAAACAGATCTCCGCTTATATGGGCACGATCAATAAGCTTCAAAACGAAAATGAGCGACTCCGGACCGAGTTGGACAAAACCGAAGGAAAGGGTCTGGCTGGTAATTTATGGCTTTACATCGCTTTGCTTGTCATTATTGTTCTAGCAGTCTTATTATATCGTAGCCAAACACAAAAATCGGCGCTCAGCGGCAAAAATTCAGACTAGTCCTTTTGGATCTACCCCTATCAATCGGTGACATGCACCAATAAAACAGGTCAAAATATAACTTTAGTTGATTAAAATAGGTAAAAAGCTAAAAAATTGACCAAAGTATGATAGCAAAATATTTTTAATCTCTTTACATTTGTCCTCGCAACAAAACATTGAAGTAGCGGATTATGGCAAGAGGTTTCAATAGTGGTAATAAACAAGAAGAAGATCTACCAAAACCAAAGTTAAATAAGGAGCTCCTATTGCGGGCTTCGAAAATAATGACCTATTTAAGGCCTTATCGGGTCAAGTTTGGAATCGGAATGTTATTTCTGGCATTATCCAGTCTTTCTATGCTGACTTTTCCAGCATTATTGGGCGCCATGATTGATGCTGCTCAAGGCAAACAAACCTATACCTGGTTAACTTCTGAAGTTTATTACATTGGCGGGATCGCTTTTGTTATCCTATCGTTCACCTCGGTTGTTTCATTTTTTCGTATCCGTATTTTTGTCGAGATCGCAGAACGTGCTTTGGCGAAAATACGTAAAGACACCTATCATAAACTGATCTCCTTGCCAATTGAATTTTTCGCCAACCGCCGTGTTGGGGAATTAAACAGCAGATTGTCTGCAGATCTATCCCAGATCCAAGACACCCTGACGACCACATTGGCTGAAATTTTAAGGCAATTGATCAGCCTTTGTTTTGGTGTATTTCTGCTTGTCTGGGTATCACCCAAATTGGCTTTGATGAACCTATGCATATTACCTATTATTGTAGTTGCTGCCATTGTCTTCGGAAAATTCATCCGCGAATTATCCAGACAGGCTCAGGATAAGATGGCGGAATCAAATAGTATTGTTCAGGAAACATTATTGGGCATTAGCAATGTAAAAGCTTTTGTGAACGAATACTTTGAATTCAACCGTTACAGTAATCAGATGGATTCTGTTGTCAAATTAGCCGTAAAAGGAGCAACCTTTCGGGGTGCCTTTGCTTCCTTTATCATATTCTGTATTTTCGGAGCTGTTATAGCTGTAATCTGGTACGGTGCTGCTTTAGTTTCCATCCATGAGATGTCTGTTGGTGATCTAACGACTTATATCTTGTATTCAATGTTTGTCGCCGGATCAATGGGTAGTTTCCCAGAATTATACGCAAACATACAGCGCTCACTAGGAGCCAGCGAAAGGATTCTGGAAATTCTTGATGAGCCGCAGGAAGATATCAAAGTTGAACCGAGCTGCAAAGATATCCGTAAAAAGATGAGTGGGGATCTCCGCTTTAACCATGTGGCATTTGCCTACCCCAGCCGACCAGATATTGAAATTCTAAAAGACATTAACTTTACAGCCAATGCCGGCGATAAAATTGCCATAGTAGGGCCTAGTGGAACCGGAAAATCAACCATCGCATCTTTAATATTGCAATTTTATACGAGCAATAAAGGTGAGGTACTGTATGATGGCAAGCCCGCCTCAGACTTTGACCTCTGCGATATACGGAATCAGGTTGCCATTGTACCACAGGACGTTTTACTATTTGGCGGAACGATCCGCGAGAATATCGCTTATGGTAAATTAGATGCCACCGAAACCGAAATAACTGAGGCCGCCCAACGTGCCAATGCACATCAATTTATATTAGGTTTTCCTGAAGGTTATGATACCATCGTCGGAGAACGCGGTGTGAAGCTGTCTGGCGGACAACGTCAACGCATCGCCATAGCCCGTGCATTACTCAAAGATCCCGCTATTTTGATTTTAGATGAAGCAACATCCTCTTTAGATTCAGAATCTGAACGACAAGTTCAAGATGCCCTAGAAGAATTAATGCGTGGCCGTACCTCTGTTATTATTGCCCACCGGCTTTCTACGATCGTCGATGCAGACAAAATCATCGTGGTCGAAAACGGGATTGTTTCGGAGAGTGGAACACATTTCGAGTTACTACAGAAAGAGACCGGCCTCTATAGACACCTGTACACCTTGCAATCCAAACAGCAAAAGGTAGATATGTAAAATTTTGTTAATTATTGATTCTTTTTAAACAAATTGTTCCAGAGATTGTTCATTTGGTATCATACTTGATTATCATTTGAATACACAATAAAATAGAAGAATTATGAAAAATAAAAATGGATTAGTGGCATTTGCTTTGGTAGGATTGGCTGCGGGAGCTGCTGCATGGTATCTTTTAGGAACCGATGACGGGAAAAAACAATTAGATCGTGCAAATGATGGCATCAAAAGCTTAACTAAGTCATTGAAGGATCTTTCGAAAAAAGAAGCTAGAAAAGCACAAAAGTTAGCAAATAGAGCTTCTGCCGAGTTGGACAACTTAAAATCAAAAGCTCAAGCTGCTTTCAGTAAAGCTTCAGATGATGCCGATGCATTGAAAAACAAAGCAAAAGAAGCCGGTAGAGAGGCTTTGGACCACGCAAACAATGCCGCACAGAATTTAGCTAGTAAAATCGACAACACAACCGATGCTGCTAAATCAAAAATTTCTAATGCATAAGTAAAAAAAACATTTTTTTAAGAATTGATGGTTTAACCACCTCCTGTGGTTAAAATACATTTGTATCTTTGCGGGATATGACTTTACTGCAACAGGTAAAAACTTTGATTCTTAAAGACATTATTCTGGAATGGCGATCAAAATACGCCATCAACGGAATCCTACTATATGTCGTATCTACTGTATTTGTTTGTTATCAGGCATTCAAATCAGTAGATACTACAGTTTGGAATGCATTGTTTTGGATTATCATGTTATTCGCTTCAATCAATGCAATAAACAAGAGTTTTGTTCAAGAAAACCCCAACCGACAACTCTATTACTATTCATTAGTTGACCCAAGGGCAATTATTCTCGCCAAAGTTATTTACAATATGTTATTGATGACCATCTTGGCAACCATCGCTTATTTCGTCTATTCAATCATATTCAAAAATCCACTTGGGGATCCTACATTATATTTTATTTCAGTCATTCTGGGTAGTATTAGTTTTGCCAGTGTATTTACCATGATTTCTGGCATAAGTTCCAAAGCAGGAAACAACAGTACGCTCATGGCTATTTTGAGTTTTCCGGCTATCATCCCCTTATTGATCGTATTGATCAAGCTCTCCCGCAATGCCATAGAAGGCCTGGAAAGGGCAGCAAGTACAAAAGAAATAATTGTATTACTCGCAATTAATGTAATCACGATCACTATTTCTTTATTGTTATTTCCGTACCTTTGGCGAGATTAAATTTTAGAATTGAAAACACATTAAATTCAATTTACCATGAGAAAAAAATGGTGGAAAATATTAGCTGTCCTGATTATCTGCGCAGTCATTATCAATGGTCTTCTAGGCCCTGTTCCCCGCCTATTTATCCTTCACGAAAGTATCAGAAACGTCTATTTCCACGTCCCAATGTGGTCTGCGATGATCGTGATGTATCTGATTTCAGTTATTTATAGCATCAAATACCTCAATACAGGAAAACAAGAATATGACCTAATGGCTATTGAAGCGGTCAATACGGGTATTACTTTTTGTTTTTTTGGTTTGGCAACAGGAATGTTGTGGGCAAATATCACCTGGGGTGAGCCTTGGCCAAATGACCCCAAATTAAATGGTTCGGCAATAGCGACTTTAATGTACCTGGCCTACCTCGTGCTCCGCAATGCGCTCGAAGAAGAGCAGAAAAGAGCGAAAATATCTGCTGTCTACAATATATTTGCATTTCCGATCATTATTGTTCTGCTCTATATTTTACCAAAGATGACAGATTCTCTTCACCCCGGAAGTGGTGGTAATGCTACTTTTGGCCAGCTACAAATGAGCAACGAGCTTCGTCCAACATTTTATGCCGCAATGATCGGATGGCCCATGATCGCTTTCTGGATCTGTTCACTCCGCTATAGAGTACGTATATTGGAAAGAAAAGAACAGGAAAGCTAGTTGTAATCATCAATAAGAATAAAAGACAGGGTATTTTTCATGTCTTTGAATATATCCCCAGTCAACAACGAGCTTAGGCTCAATAAAAAAGGATTAAACTTGCAATCGCCAAAAGTTATCCAGCATAAATTAATACTGGATTTCATGCGGCAACAACATGGATAAAAAATAGAAGTCTGATGAAACCGAAGAGTAGATAATATTGGTAAACAATGCAAATTTTATTTACGCAGGCCCTAATCAGCCATTAAAAGACAAATAAATAGGATGAAACCGCCGAAGGCAGCATGAATGCCTTAAACGGAAAATCGAATAATGAATAAACAAATTTATACGGATGAAAAAAATAACATTGTCAACTGCATTATTAATCTTATCAACTTTGAGCACATTTGCGCAGGATGACGTTGATATGGCAACGGGTTTACGTAGTGAGGGCAAAATCTATGTGGTTGTTCTCGTGATGTTGGTCATTTTTCTAGGTTTAGCCTTCTTTCTTTTCTTGCTTGACCGTCGTATAACGAAGTTGGAGAAAAAGAATAAATAGTCAAATATTTATCGCACATCATGATTATCAGTCAGTTCAGAAATTACACACCAATAAATATCCTATTTTTATCCCTTGTGGGGTTTGTGTTATGCCTTGGTATATTCTTACACGTACCGGATAAACTTGATTCTGTAATTTTTGAACCTGCACTTGGAAATCTACTGGGAGAAAACAATTTAATCAATCTCTCTCCGGCCACTAACGTCTTTATCACACTGATCCTGACCATTTTTCAGGCAACGATACTGAATCGGATCACAAGCCATTTCAATCTAC
Organism: Sphingobacterium sp. GVS05A; assembly: GCF_019969845.1. Classification (GTDB taxonomy): domain Bacteria; phylum Bacteroidota; class Bacteroidia; order Sphingobacteriales; family Sphingobacteriaceae; genus Sphingobacterium. Next base: position 56,168 of record NZ_JAHXYR010000007.1, on the reverse strand, counting down.
TGGGAAAACCTAGTTTTTTGGTCGCATTGATGTATATGACACTGGCCAGTCTATTTTTACCCTTTCTGGTTCTGTCTCCCACCCTAATCTGTAACTTTATTTCGATCTGGATGCTGAGCAAATTGCTTTCTCTCTATCGCCAGACGGACGTAAAGGCAGAAATGTTCGATCTGGGGATGATTGTTGGCATAGGAAGTCTTATCTACTTTCCTTTTTTGAGCATGTTCTTCCTGCTGTGGATCGCCCTGCTTATTTTTAGGCCATTCAATTGGCGTGAGTGGATCACACCACTATTGGGATTGGCGACAATCTATTTTATACTAGGCGTAATCTATTTATGGGTAGGAAAAATGGAATTGTTTTACACCATATGGTTGCCATTCACCTACAAGTTCCCAACGGCTATCCGTATCCAATTATTTGATTATTTGGTACTGGTCCCAGTACTCTTTACATTGATCCTCTTCTTGCTGATCCTGAAAGACAATTTTTTCAAGAGCATTGTGCATATCCGAAAATCCTTTCAGTTGTTATTTTTCATGTTATGCCTAGCTGTAGCCTCCTTTTATTGGAACAAGAAATTGACTGAGGCTCACTTTTTACTTTGCGCTCCCCCGATTGCGATTTATATGGCCTATTACTTCACCTACGCTAAAAAGAAATGGTTTTTTGAGGTCGTGTATGCGATCATCGCATTAACCATAATCTACTTTCAATTTTTCTAAACATTTGTACAACAAGTGTTTAACCTTTTTTAACAAAATCGGCTTAACAAGCTCACAAAAATTGAATAGTTTTGTATGCGAATAAAAGCAAAGAACATTTAATTACACGAGTCAAAAAACTCAAAGATTTCACAAAACTAAATAAACATTAGTTTCTCAATTTTATAGATTGACCATGCAGAAACGCTTTATAAGCTCTCTAAGAAATAAATCACTCCAACTGTTGTTAGCAGGTGGAATTTTAGCTAGTTCTACTACCGCATTTGCCCAAAAAACGACATCCGCTTCACCTTATTCTCAATTGGGGATAGGTCAGATACGTGAAGATTTATTACCTCAGTATAGAGCTATGGGTGGTATCAGTACGGCTATCCGTACATTAGATGGCATCTATTACAATACCAACCCGAGCAATCCGGCATCTTACTCCGCTGCGCGGCTTAGTGTATTTGACGCAGGGCTGTATGGCAACTACACGCAACTAAAATCAACAACTAGATCTGCGAATACTGCGGATTTTGCATTTAGCCATATTACCATGACTTTTCCGATGCAAAAGTTTGGTGGTATCAGTCTGGGCCTATTGCCGTTTTCGGATGTAGGCTATCGTACCAATTCTCAGGAAAGCATTAATTCGGAAACCTTCAACAAGGTTTTTACTGGTGAAGGTGGCCTCACAAAAGCTTATGCAGGTTGGGGTGTGCGTGTTTATAAAGGATTGAGTATCGGTGCGAATATGTCATACCTATTTGGTACATTAAATGACTATAGCCGCGTTGAATTTCCTTTATCCTCAGGAGCTTTGAATCCGCAACGTCAAAATAAACGTGAAATCCAAGGTATTATCTTTGATTATGGTTTACAATACGAACAGCCTATAGGCAAAGAGTATGCCTTGACCTTTGGTTATTCTGGATCGCTGAACAACGATATAAAAGAGCGAACAACGATATTCGACACAAGGACTCAACCATCATCAGATCCGGACAATCAAAATATTCCAATAGATACAACTTATATGTCTGAGCGCACCAGCAGACATTTGACACTTCCATTAAAACACAATGTGGGTGTTACCCTTGCACGAAACGGCAAATGGTTGATTGGGGCAGATTTCAAATATGCAGACTGGTCAAGATTTCAGGTCAGAAATGGTGAAGGCGAGTTGCGCAAAAATTATGGTGTATCAGTTGGTGGACAGTTGACACCTGATAGATCTTCGCTCAACTATCTGAACCATGTAGATTACCGTCTTGGTTTTAGATACAACAAAACCCAATATTTCCTAGCCGGTCAAGATATTAACGATATGGCCGTAACGGTGGGTGTGGGCTTACCATTAGCCAGAACGCAATATTCAGGTGCTTTCTCCAAGATCAATTTCTCAGCAGAATTTGGCCAGATGGGTAAAGTAGCCAATGGCCTGTTACGTGAACGTTATATCAACTTCAATATTGGCTTTACGCTAAATGACCGTTGGTTTAGAAGAAATCAATTTGACTAAGATAATGGTACGCAAAGTATCTGCACTATCCATATTACAAAATATAACGCCCCTGGTAATTCAATTTTTGCTAGGGGCGCTCTTATTGACTTCCTGTGAACCAGATCTAAAGGAAGTTGACCGGATCGCCAACTTAAAAAAAGAAGAAGCTGTAGATATATCACGCCATGTGGATGTCATCTATAGTGATTCAACCCGGGTTAAAGCTAACCTTACCGCACCCGAAATGCGGATCAAACACGATAGCACAGAAGTCTATGAGTTTCCAAAAAGCATAAAAATCATCTTCTATGATGAGAAACTAAAGGAAACCCAACGCATCACCTCTGATTATGCAATCAGGAAAGAAAAAGAGAAAATAACAGTCTTTACCAAAAATGTTGTTGTCACCATGGCCGATGGATCTATAATGAAAACGGAGGAAATCGTTTATGATGAAGGAGCTAAGGATCCCAATAAAACTTTCTACAACAATGTTCCTGTCCAGGCATTCTTTAAAGATCAAAGGGGAAACCTACAGGGATCGTCATTCACTTCAGACAAGGACCTGCAACATGCCAATATACAGAATGCAACTGGTGTCGTCATCATTAAGGATAATAGTCTATTTCCTTCCATAGGTAGATAGAGAGTGTGTGTTATTGCTAGCCTAAACATACATACCTGCAGGTAGATTATGCAAGTAACTCTGTCACAGATTGCTTACTGAATATAACCCTGACTTGATCAAGACCACCTCTAATAAAAAATAGCACAATACAAATACTTTTCAAATTTGTTTTATTACATTCAGGAAAATATTCCGTTTTTTTTTATAAAAATTGTATCTTGCACCGCATTTTGCTATGCTATGCATAAATTAACGAAATACAAGTATTTACACAATATAAACACAATAAGCAGACTATGGGATTAATGGGCTTTTTGCGTAACAAAGCTGGTGTCATCTTGACCGCAGCCATGGCTATCGCAATTTTAGCATTTTTACTAGGCGATGTCGTTCGAGGAGGGGCTCCTTTTTGGGCTAGACATCAAAATCGTGTAGGGGAAGTCAACGGAACTGAAATTGAATATCCTGCGTTCAACCAACAGGTAGAACAAGCAGAAGAAATGTTCAAACAACAAATGGGTGGCACTGTTACTCCTCAAATGAGAACATACGCCGTACAACAGGTTTGGAATCAATTCTTATCCAGAGAAATCTTGAGAAAAGAGATTGAAAAAATCGGTTTGACAGTGGGTAGCAAGGAATTAAATGATCTAGTACAAGGGCCAAATCCTTCAGCTCAGATCGTTCAGGCATTTACTGATCCGCAGACTGGACAATTTAACCGTGGTCAGTTGTCAACTTTCATAAGCCAAATCAACACAGCTGGCAACCAAGCCATGGCTGATCAGTGGGAAGCTTTACTTGAGGGTGTGAAAGATGAACGTCTAAGCAGCAAGTATGGCGAATTGCTTTCGAACAGTGTATACGTAACTTCATTGGAAGCAAACGAAGAATACCAAGAACGCAATAAATTAGCGAACTTCAAATACATTCTTTTAGACTACGCTTCTGTAAAAGATGCTGAGGCTAAAGTGACTGACGCTGATTTCCAAGAATACTATAATGAGCATAAAAGTATGTTTAAAACACAAGAGGAAACTCGCGCGATCCAATACGTTACGGTAGATGCAAAACCTCTTGCAAAAGATTCATTGGCAGTAAAAGAAGCTATTGACAAGTTAAAACAAGACCTTATTGTTGCAAAAGATGATTCTTTATTTGCATCCATCAATTCGGACAACAAATATCCTTTCACGTATGTGAAAAAAGGCCAATTGAGTCCATCTTTGGATTCGGTAGTCTTCAATGTAGCTGCAGGTACTACAGTAGGTCCATTCCTAAGCAATGGTGCTTACGAAATTGCGAAAGTGGTTTCAACTGTCGTAGGACCAGATTCAGTAAAGGCTTCGCATATCCTATTGGATGCTACTGCTGAAGGTGGTGTTGACAAAGCATTGGCAAAAGCTGATTCAATCAAAGGATTGATCCAAAAAGGAGATAACTTTGCAGCTTTGGCTATTCAGTTCAGCAGTGATCCGGGAAGTAAAACAAATGGTGGTGAACTCGGTACTTTTACAAGGGGCCGCATGGTACCTGAATTTGAAAAAGCAGTATTTGAAGGTAAAGCTGGAGACATTAAAGTTGTAAAATCTCAGTTTGGTGTTCATATCATCAAAATTGAGAAACAAATCGGTACAGCAAAATACGCTAAGGTCGCTATCATCGATAAAGTCATCAATAGTGGTAAAGAGACTTTAAATAATGCACATAGTAAAGCCACAGCTTTCTTATCTGCTGCAACGGCTCAGAACTTCGCACAAGAGGCTAAAAAACTTGGTCTAGAAGCTAAAACTGCGTCACGTGTGACAGCAATGGACAATGTACTTGATGGTACAGAAGCTCCACGCGATTTAATAAAATGGGCTTTCGAAGCTAAAAAAGGTGACATCTCAGATAAGGTATTTGAAACTGAAACTTCTTATATCCTTGCGAGTTTGGTGAATGTGCAACCGAAAGGGGTACTTTCTCTGGACGCTGTGAAAAAAGATATCGAGCCTGCAGTTAAAAACATGGTTAAAGCTAAAGTCTTAAAAGAAAAATTTGACAAAGCTTTAGCTGGAGCTTCTTCAATTGACCAAGTAGCTCAAAAAGTAGGTAAATCTGCTATCCACGTGGAGAATGTGGTATTTGCCAATCCTGTTATTCCTGGTGTAGCCTTAGAGAACACTGTAGTAGGTACAGTCTTTGGACTTCAACCAAACAAACCTTCTAAAGCAATTGAAGGAAATACAGGTGTATATGTTGTCCAGGTAAATGGTTTCACAAATCCATCAGCGATCTCTGATATCAACGGACAAAAGAAACAAATGCTTGCAGCTAAAGCGCAACGTGCTTGGGGATCTATTTTCCGTGCATTACAAGACAAAGCTGAAATCATTGACAATAGAGTGAAATTCTTTTAGAATATTTTTAAGTAAATTTGTAGCCGGACGAATTATCGTCCGGCTTTTTTTTGATAGAATAGTTATGGAAATTCAAACAAATATTGTCAATAAAGTTGCACAAAGTGGATTAGTGACAGTCGATCTGGCAGATTATCATCCGAAGACCGACAATGTCCTATATGATATCAAGGAAAATTTGTTCCATGGTCTGATGTTAAGGGAAAAAGATTTCCGCGAGTTCATCAAAACACACGATTGGTCACAATATACCAATAAGCATATCGCAATCACATGTACAGCAGATGCTATTGTCCCAACATGGGCTTATATGCTACTGGCAAATAAGTTAGAACCATATGCGTCGACTGTTGTCTTTGGCGATTTAGAAGAGCTGTTACGTATACAGTATGCAGCCGCTATTGACCAAATTGACATGGAACAGTTTCGAGATCAGAGGGTAGTTGTTAAGGGCTGTGGAGATACATATATCCCTGAATCGACATTTGTCCAATTCACGGTGAAACTCAGCAAAGTAGCGAAAAGTATTATGTACGGAGAACCTTGTTCAACGGTTCCAGTTTTTAAAAGAAAATAACATTTCTTTTCAAACAATTTTCGTAAACTTACGTACATGAAACTTATATCGACATTGCTCCTTTACTTATCAGTTTTTGTAAGTACTGTTTTCGCTCAAGATTTACCCCATTTAAAGGAATCTGCATTTAAAGGTGGAGAGAAGTTAAAGTATAAACTCCGCTATGGAATTATTTCAGCTGCAACGGGAACGTTGACTGTTGGCGATACAAAAGACGGATTTGGGAATCCCTCCTTTCATCTGTATGCCGCCGGTAAAACAGCAGGAGCTTTTGCCATCTATACCGTAAGAAACGAGTACAACTCTTATATAAATAGCAAGACATTTTTGCCTTATTATTATACAGAAAACATCCGTGAGGGAGGCTACAGACGGAATGACAAAGTACGTTTCAATCAGGATACACATACTGTGGTCGGTAATAAAGGAACATTTACATCTAAGGTGGATCAAACCTTTGATTTGTTATCTTCCTATTATTTCGCCCGCAATCTAGACTTAACTTCGGTCAAGCCAGGTGAATCCTTTAAACTGACTTATTTTCTGAATGATGAAATAGCCACCTTGGGCATACAGTATATTGGAATCGAAAAAATAAAAACAGAATTGGGCACATTAGAATGCCTTAAATTCAGTCCCGAAATTAAACCGGGACGTATCTTTAAAAAAAATAGCAAGCTTTATCTCTGGGTAACCAATGATGGTAACCGGATTCCAGTAAAGGCTAATGTCGATATTTTAATTGGCTCTGTTACCTTAGAACTTTTGGAAGCGAGTGGACTAAAATATAAATTGGGGCAAAAAGCAAGCTACTCAAAATAATTAGAATGATTGAAGTAGGAAATGTGTTGGTACATGAAGATCTGATTAACAATGATTTTGTGTGCAACCTATCAAAATGTAAAGGAATATGCTGTATCGAGGGAGACTCGGGAGCACCTTTGTTAGAAAGTGAAAAGGCAATTCTGGAGGAAATATACCCCAAGGTAAAGCCCTATATGACGGAGAAGGGCATTGAGGCCATTGAAGAACAAGGGAAATATGTTGTTGATGTAGATGGTGATTTAACCACAACATGCGTTGATGGGCACAAGGAATGCGCCTATGTGACCTGGGAAAACGGCATTACCAAATGTGCAATCGAAAAGGCTTATGAACTGGGTGAAATCCACTGGCGGAAACCTGTTTCCTGTCACCTCTATCCTATCCGTACAACACATTATCCGGAATTTGATGTCCTTCATTACGACCGTTGGCATATCTGCAAAGACGCTTGTAGTTTTGGTAAAGAACTACAGGTGCCTGTGTATAAATTTCTAAGGGATCCCCTGATCCGTACTTATGGAGAAGAATGGTACAAAAATCTTGAGCAAGCAGTCGATGAGTTGTAACAAAATTACTATCTTTAAGCTTTAACTTTTTTGGTGTTTCATTCCAATTCATGTCAAAATTAACAGAGATCCAACGCCCTATTATCCACGAACTTGAAGCTTTTGAAAAGAAATTCAAAGCATCGATGAAAAGCTCCGTTCCCTTGTTGGATCGTATCACGCAATATCTGATCAAACGTAAAGGAAAGCAAATGCGACCGATGTTTGTATTTTTTTCAGCGGGCATCTGCAATGGGATTAACGAATCTACCTACCGCGGTGCTGCTTTGGTTGAATTACTGCATACGGCTTCGCTTGTTCACGATGATGTCGTGGATAACTCTTACGAACGTAGAGGCTTCTTTTCAATCAATGCGCTCTGGAAAAATAAGATTGCAGTACTGGTTGGTGATTTTTTACTGTCAAGGGGTTTACTGCTTTCTGTCAAACATCAGGACTACCATCTGTTAAAAATTGTTTCAGAAGCGGTCGACCAAATGAGTGAAGGAGAACTGCTCCAGATCGAAAAAGCGCGTAAACTGGATATTGAAGAATCCATATACTTTGAGGTCATCCGAAAGAAAACAGCATCGTTAATTGCTTCCTGCTGCGCCTGTGGATCTGCGTCATCCAATGCGGATCAAGAGACGGTAGAGAAACTGCATCAATTTGGAGAGAAAATTGGTATTGCTTTTCAGATAAAGGATGACTTATTTGATTTTGGCCTGGATGACGTGGGTAAACCCCTGGGGAATGATATCAAAGAGAAGAAAATGACATTGCCGTTGATCCATGCCTTAAATCAGACAAGCTCCAGCGAAAAGCGGCGAATCATCAATCTGGTTCGAAATCATAACGAAGACCCCAAAAAGGTTGCTGAAGTTATCGATTTTGTACGCAACAGCGGTGGATTAGCCTATGCAACAAACAAAATGCTGGAATATCAACAAGATGCATTTCGCATCCTGGAAGATTTTCCAGATAGCGAATACAAAGAAGGATTACTGCAATTGGTAACATATACAACAGAAAGAAAAAAATAATGAGTCACGAATTAATGTTTTTTGGAGGTTTCCTGATCTTCATTGCACTGATGCTAGCAATTGACCTTGGACTATTTTCCAAGGGCGATAAACCTGTTAGCTTAAAGACTGCCGCAATTATGAGTGCTGTATGGGTATTATTCTCATTAGGCTTCTATTGGCTCCTACGTCATTATGGATTTGAATTGCATAATATTCATGATCTAAACCATCTGCAGGAAGTCATTACAAAACATCACCACGATATTAAGATTATTCCCGGTGATCTTGCAGCAAGTTTAGCCGTCTATAATAACAACTTAGGCTTGGAATATTTAACGGGATATGTTGTTGAGTACGCACTCTCTGTCGATAATATTTTCGTTATGGTACTGCTCTTCACATCATTTGGGATTCCCGAAAAATACTACCATAAAGTTTTGGTCTGGGGGATTCTGGGCGCTATCGTTATGCGATTTCTATTTATATTCCTTGGCGCAACCCTAATCGCTAAATTTGGCTGGATTCTATATGTCTTTGGTGCTTTCTTAGTGTTCACAGGTATCAAGATGTTTATCAATCGGAACCAGGAGGAGGAGGTCGATCCTCAAAACCACCCTGTTGTGAAATTTGCGTCTAAATATTTCAAGGTAACCCCAAAATTAGATGGCGGTCACTTTTTCCATATTGAGAATGGCGTAAAATACATGACACCCCTATTTTTGGTTTTGTTAGTGATTGAATTTACCGATCTAATTTTCGCAGTGGATTCTATTCCCGCAATTTTCTCGGTTACCAAAGATCCTTATGTGGTATTCTTCTCTAATATTTTCGCAATTCTTGGATTACGTTCCATGTTCTTCCTATTGGTCAATATTATCCATAAGTTCCAATATTTAAAAGTCGGATTAGCTTTTCTATTGGTCTTCATTGGTCTGAAGATGTTATTTCATCACTGGCTGGCAGAAGTTGGCTTTACAACGACGCATTCTCTGATTGTGATCATCAGTATACTCGCTTTAAGTATCATCGCTTCGCTACTCTTTCCAAAGCATAAAGAGATTGCCGAATAAAAATAAAAGCAAAGGGTCGTAAAAATTACGACCCTTTGCTTTTCAATATTTTAGCCTAGCTCGTACTTCTCCTGTCCCGCGACAAAAGGACCTAAATTATAGTCCATTTTTAAGAACAATTATTTTACAGAGGAATTTGCCTTACTAAATTTTATTTATTTAATTTAGCACCACTTTAAATTAACAAAATACTAACAAATGAATTGGAATAAATCGATTGTACTAGCTGCCTCTCTTTTTGCAGCTTCATTCCAAGTACAAGCACAGGACAATTTGATCAATGCCCTAAAAGCAAATCAAAATGACAATAGCAAATCTGGATTTACATTTACAGAAGTTATCAATTTAGGTAATACTTCGATCAAGAATCAAGGTTCTTCGGGTACATGTTGGTCTTATTCAGGAAACTCTTTTCTAGAATCCGAAATGATCCGTATGGGTAAAAAACCTGTTGAGATTTCTCAGATATATACAGCACGTAATACGTACTTAGATAAAGCACGCACCTATGTACGTCTTCACGGTGGATTATCCTTGGGTGAAGGCGGTCAATTCCACGATGTCCTGAATTCATTCCGCAAATATGGCACAATGCCACAGTCAGCTTATACAGGCCTTCACTATGGTACCACACTCAACAACTTTGGTGAAATGACATCAATGCTTGATGCAATGCTAGGCTCGATTGTAAAAGGTAAAGGTTTAACTCCAAACTGGGAAAAAGCCTATACAGCAGCAATGGACTCTTACCTAGGTGAAGTTCCTGAAAAATTTGATTACAATGGCAAATCCTATACACCACGTACCTTTGCTGATCAGGTCATTGGCATTAATCCAGATGATTATGTTGGTATTGCTTCAGTTACTGACCACCCTTATTATAGCCAATTCGTTCTGTTAATCCCGGATAACTGGTCATTTGATCGTTTTTACAATGTTCAGATGAATGACTTAACAGATATCATTGACAATGCACTGCAAAAAGGTTATACTGTCGCTTGGGCAACTGACGTTTCAGAAAAAGGATTCTCCTGGAAAAACGGTGTTGCTTATGTTCCAGAAAAACCATTCGAACAAATGAGCGAGCAAGAAAAATCGAGCATGTTCGTTGGTCCTAAACCAGAAATGAAGATCACGCCTGAAGAGAGACAAAAGGCTTTCGACAATTGGCAAACAACAGACGATCATGGTATGCACATCGTCGGTCTGGTAAAAGATCAAAATGGTAAAGAGTATTATATTGTTAAAAACTCTTGGGGAACATCCAACGACTACAAAGGTTACTTGTATGCATCCAAAGAATTTGTACGCTATAAAACAACTTCTTTGCTGTTACATAAAGATGGTCTGACAAAAGATTTAAAATCGAAGATAAATATCAAATAAGCGATTTATCCATCGTTTAAAACACCTCTGAAATTAATATTTCAGAGGTGTTTTTGTTTTCAGATTAATTTGATAACTTAAACATAATTATGAATCTAGTTGTTCAGTGAGTTATGAGAAGTATAATCGCATTATGCCTTGCAATTTTATTTGGGAATTTAGCACATTCCCAGACCAAAGGGGTGAAATTTGTAGAAGGATTAAGTTGGAAACAGGTCAAAGAAAGAGCGAAGGCAGAAAACAAGTTTATCTTCGTTGAACTTTTTGCGACATGGTGTGGCCCCTGCCAGTATATGAGTAATGAGGTGTTCCCCTTGGAACAGGTTGGTCAGCCCATTAATCAAAATTTCATTAGTATCAGGGTCCAAATGGACTCCACCGAAACGGACAATGCTGCCGTTAAAAAGTGGTATGCTGATGCCCGTGCTATTTCCAATGAGTACAATATCCAATCTTTTCCAACTTTTTTGATTTTCAATCCAAACGGAGAAGCTGTACACCGGATTGTTGGCGCAAACGATGCCCCTGAATTTGTCAGCCATGTATCTGACGGACTATATCCCGAAACACAGTATTATACTCTGTTAAAAAAATTTGAGAAAAGACCTCAGGACATCTATACCGCCAAACAGATGTTAAAAGCAGCAAATATCGCTTATGACGAAAGCACCGCACGTAAAGCTGAAAATACTTTGGCCAATTCTTTGGGTACCGATGAGCTTTTTAAAAAGGAAAACGTACATATTCTTCTGGCGGCAGCCAAGTTTACAAATTCAAAAGCCTTTAATCTGATCCGCAACAATAAAGAAAAAATAGATATTTTGCTAGAATCACCGGGGATCGCAAATCGTACGCTCGCAAATGTAGTTGTTAATGAGCTTTTCCTGATTAAAATAGATGCCAAGCATGAACCCAACTGGGATAGTTACCAGAGTGAGCTGTCAGCAAAATATCCGGATATAGATTTCGTTCCGATGTTTAAAAAGATCAAAGCACACTACTATCTTCAGGTCAAGAATTACGTGGCTATGAAAAACACCATAAATGATTACCTATCATCAGAGGATTTCACAGCGCATCAATTGAACACCTTTGCCTGGACGATCTTTAATAACAGCAGTGACCCCGAATGCATCGACGCAGCGATCAGCTGGAGCAAAAAATCTATCATAGAAGATCCCAGCTCTGCATTCTTAGATACATACGCCAACTTACTTTATAAAAAAGGTGAAAAAGAGAAGGCGATCAAGTGGCAAAATAAAGCCATAGAGATGGCCAGTGACGACGATCGACCAATCTATCAGGAAACATTGGACAAAATGACCAAAGGGATACAAACCTGGGAAAATTAAATATTGATGAGAAAGAGGTCTATTTCTTTTCTGATGGGTTTTGAGTGGGAATAGATTTAAGCCACTAGATTCCATAATTTTTTATAGCACTAACATCAGGAGTCTAGTACCTGAACCATTATAGCATATATTATGGATTGTCAACTGATGGGCTAGAAAAATCCGTGAAGCCCATTATTTTGTTGGTCGAGCTTCAATTCAATGAGATCACCACTGAATTTTTCAAAATAGTAAACTCCCCGATTAATTTTTTTTATAAAATTTTTCTTGATAGTGATTTTATTCTGTAAATTAACAGCTAAATATCAACGAATTATGAGAAAATTAATTTTAATACTATTCTTGGTTCCAACATTACTATTCGCTCAAAGCGAGGGTGTAAAATTTGAGCATGGTCTCAATTGGAATCAAATCAAAGAAAAGGCAACCAAGGAAAACAAGTTTATTTTTGTTGATTGTTTCACCACTTGGTGCGGCCCCTGCAAGTACATGACAAGTACAATCTTCCCACAGGCTAAGGTAGGTGATTTCTTCAATGCCAAATTTATCAATGCCAAAATCCAAATGGATAAGACCAAAGAGGACAATGAAGAGGTAAAATCCTGGTACACCGAAGCAGATCGTTTTGCCAAAGATTATAAAGTAGCAGCCTATCCTACTTTCTTGATCTTTGATTCAAAAGGTAATCTAGTACACCGCATTGTAGGCGGAGGTGATGCGGATGGCTTTATTGCTAAGGCCCAAAAAGCGCTGGATCCGAATACCCAATATGAAACCCTATTAGCAAAATTCAATGCTGATCCACAAAATACAACAATTGCAAAAGCTATGGCTGCGGCTGCAAAAGATGCTTATGATAAAGAAACACAGGCAAAAGCTGAGGGCATCGTATTATCTTCGCTATCAACAGACCAGATCTTTACAAAAGAAAATGTGGAATTATTGCTTTCTTCGGCGAGCATTAAGGATTCGAAAGCATTTAACTTGATAAAAGATAATCCAGCTAAGTTTGACGCCATCAGTGAGAAGGTTAAAGCAAATGATTTCCTAGCTAAACTATTGGTCGGTGAAGCTGTCAATACCAAAATACAGGCTAAAGAAGCCGTGGATTTTGCTGCTATCGAAAAAGAACTGGCTCAAAAATACCCTACAGTCAATACCGAAAAAGCGAGCTTGGAAATGCAACCGCGTTATTTCTCTTATACCAAAAACTATCTTGGATTGAGAGACAGCTTTAATAAGTATATTGCCAAATACGGTTCGACGATCACAGCAATGGAATTAAACCAGATGGCTTGGTCTATCTTTGAAAACTGTGATGATCCAGCTTGTTTAAAAGCGGCTTCAGAATGGAGCAAATTATCACTGGAGAAAGAAAAAGATACACCGATGTACCTCGATACCTTCGCCAACCTACTTTATCGTCTAGGTGACAAAGATCAAGCAATCAAAACACAAGAGAAAGCGATCTCACTTTTGACTGCAAACGATAAAAAAGAGGATTATGTAGCAACGCTTCAAAAAATGAAAAAAGGCGAAAAAACTTGGGAATAAACAATATCCCGAAATAAAAAAGTCCAGATCGATGTCGTCGTTCTGGACTTTTTTATTGTCTTCGGAGGAACCATCTACAACCAAAACAGGCTATAGATGGTTCATCCGATATCTTTATTTCAATGCTTTGATACCCATATTCCAGAGCGCAAAAGCGTATTTATCAACTGTACTGTTGATCAACACCTCTGTAGATCGACCAGCACCATGTCCAGCTTTGGTTTCAATACGAATCAATACAGGGTTATCACCAGCCTGCTTAGCCTGCAATTCGGACGCAAACTTATACGAGTGCGCAGGAACAACACGGTCGTCATGATCTCCGGTCAATACCATTGTCGCTGGATAACTAACTCCAGTTTTCACATTATGTACAGGCGAATAAGCTTTCAGGTAATCAAACATCTCTTTGCTGTCAGCGACCGTACCGTAGTCGTATGACCAGCCGGCACCAGCGGTAAAAGTATGGTAACGCAACATATCCAACACGCCAACCTCTGGTAGAGCCACCTTAGCTACCTTAGGGTCAATAGTCATTGTCGCTCCGACAAGCAAACCGCCATTCGAACCTCCAGACAATGCGGTGTATTCAGGTGAAGTATAACCATTTTCCTGTAAATAATGAGCCGCAGCGATAAAATCGTTAAATACATTCAGCTTGTTAAACTGTCTGCCGCCATCATGCCATTTTTGACCATATTCACCGCCACCACGTAAGTTGGGAACAGCATATACACCACCATTTGCCAACCAAACTGCAACGGAAGTACTGAAAGCCGGAGTCAGGCTGATATTAAACCCGCCATAACCGTATACAATCGTTGGATTTTTACCATTCAAGACGATGCCTTTTTTATAGGTAATAATCATTGGCACCTTTGTTCCGTCCTTCGAAGTATAAAACACTTGCTTCGATTCATATTGGTCGCTATCAAATTTGACATTCGGTTTGATATAAAGCGACGATTTTCCTGAATTGACATCAAATTTATAACTTGATGAAGGTGTAATGTAATTTGAGAAACCAAAGTAGATTTCCTTTTCCTTTTTCTTACCCGAAAAACCGCTGGCAGTCCCTACACCAGGTAATTCAATCTGTCTGATTTTTTTACCTGTATAATCGTATTGGATAACAACAGAAACAGCATCTTTCAGATAATTTGCAAATAGGTAGCCACCGCCTGTACTGATCGAAAGTACATTTTCGGTTTCAGGAATGACATCCTTCCAGTTTTCCTTGGCCGGATTTTTCAGATCTACTTTAACTAATCGATTGTTGGCCGCTTTATAGTTAGTCTCCAATAAGAAGGTATCTCCAATATTATCAACAACACCCGTATTTGCATCAAAATGATCCTGTAGGCAGATGATCTTGCTATTCGGCTTGCTCAGATCCTGGTAGTAAAGTTCATTTCCCGTCGTTGTATTTGCCGCAGAGATAATCAGATAGCGCTGGTCATCTGTTAATGAAGCACCCACATAACGTCTCGGGGTTGCTGAACCGCCAAAAATCAGCAGGTCCGTAGATTGTGCTGTTTTAAGTTTATGGTAATACAATTTATGTTGATCTGTTTTCTCTGAAAGTTCAGACCCTTTGGGTTTATCATAGCTTGAATAATAAAACCCATCATTACCTTTCCAAGCGATACCTGAGAATTTTACATCAACAAGGGTCTCACCTACGGGTGCTTTATCCTTGGCATTCAATACGATTACTTTTCTCCAGTCCGACCCGCCCTCAGAGATCGAATAAGCCACTAAACTTCCGTCCTTTGAAAAAGAAACGTCGGCCAACGAAGTCGACCCATCTTTCGAAAAAGTATTTGGATCAAGGAAGACCTCCTCTGCTCCATTCTCACCTTGTTTGCGGTAAAGTACGGAATGTTGTTGAAGCCCGTTGTTTTTAAAGAAATAGGTGTACGCTCCTTCTTTGAAAGGTGTTCCTATTTTTTCATAGTTCCATATTTCCGTTAATTGTTCTTTCAGTTTTGTCCGGAAAGGAATGGTATTTAGATAATCAAAAGTGACTTTATTTTCGGCTTGAACCCAACTTTTTGTTTCTGCTGAACGGTCGTCTTCCAACCAACGGTAGGGATCGGATACCTTCTCGCCCCAGAATTCGTCTACGACAGTGCCTTTGCTCGTCGTTGGATATTTCAACTGCTGTCCACAAACAGTGCTTGCAGTACCTGCCATACCTATCATCATTAGGATAAGGCCAATTTTTTTGTTTATCATAAAAAACTTTATACTTGTTTCATCCAAAAATAACAAATATAATTTCAGAATTCATAGCGCTAATCTCAAGTAAATGTCATTCTCGCTAGTTCGGAAACAATAATTCACTCTTCTGAAAGAACGGACCGAGTATCATATCAATGGATTTTCCGAAATGGTTATTTTTACATCAGCCGAAATTTATTTAGCTTTATTTAAATCTTCTAAATAATTCAACAATGCGCAAAAGAATCGCTTTCCTATACTTGGCCATATCCCTTTCCGCTATCGGTATGAGTCAAGCGCAGCAACTTCCGATAGATCAGCAATATCGTTCCACACCCACTCGGATCAACAACCTCGTTCATACCAAACTCGATGTCCGCTTTGATTATAAAAACCAATATTTAAACGGTAAAGAATGGGTCACCCTACAGCCACATTTTTACCCAACAGATTCATTACGTCTGGATGCCAAAGGCATGGATATCAAACAAATTGCACTGGTCAATGGGCAACAACTGGCCCCATTAAAATTCACCTATGACGATAATTCTCTTCTGATCAAATTGGATCGCAATTACCTATCCAATGAGAAATATACCATCTATCTGGATTATACGGCCAAGCCCAATCTGCTAAAAGCACAGGGGAGTGCAGCAATCAATGATGCGAAAGGGCTCTATTTTATTAATCCCGAGGAACAGACTCCGAATAAACCGCGACAGATTTGGACCCAGGGCGAAACAGAAGCCTCCTCTGCCTGGTTCCCAACCATTGACCGCCCCAACCAAAAGACGACAGCCGAAATTTCAATGACCGTACTGGATAATTATATCAGTTTGTCCAATGGAGCTCTGGTCAACCAGCAGAAGAATGATGATGGCACACGTACCGATACCTGGAAAATGGATCTTCCCCATGCGCCCTATCTATTTATGATGGCCGTTGGAGACTTTAAGGTCTATCAAGATAAGTACAATAATATTCCTGTTGATTATTACTTGGAGCCAAAGTATGCCCCTTATGCGAAGGATATCTTTGGTAAAACTCCAGCCATGATGGATTTTTATGGCAAAACCTTGGGAGTCCCTTATCCTTGGAACAAATATGCACAAATCGTCTGCCGCGATTATGTTTCTGGCGCAATGGAAAACACCACAGCGACCTTACATGGTGAGCATGTGCAAAAGACCAAAAGGGAACTTTTGGATGAAAATGAAGAGGGTACCATTGCCCATGAGTTATTCCATCAATGGTTCGGCGATCTGGTTACCGCCGAATCCTGGTCTAACTTAACGATGAACGAATCTTTCGCAACCTTCGGTGAAATCATCTGGCATGAGCATGATGGCGGCAAAGAAAAAGGTGATAAATCAAGATTTGAAAAACTACAATCCTATCTCAAATCAACCAAAAATGGCAATAGTCCAGCGCTCGCGCGTTACTATTACCACGACAAAGAAGATATGTTTGATAACATCAGCTACGCCAAGGGCTCATTGATCTTATACGCCTTAAAAGAACAGATGGGTGATGCTGCCTTTTATCAATCACTCAAAAAATACCTGACCGAGAATTCTTTCAAAACTGGGGAACCGCAGCAGCTGCGCCTCACGATGGAAGAAGTGACAGGTAAAGACTGGGCACCTTATTTCAACCAGTGGTATTACAAAGGAGGACATCCTATCCTCAAAGTGACAACCAAAAATGAAAACAATATACTGAGCCTCAACATCGCTCAGGTGCAAGATTCCGCTGTTCAAACGTTTCAAATACCGCTTGTCATTGACATCTATACCAAAGAAGGCAAAATGAGAAAAACGGTACAGCTCAACAAACGGAATACTCAGCTAACTATTCCCCTAAAAAATACGGTTGAATTTATCGATATCGATCCCGAAAAAACACTTGTCGGTGAGATCCATATTGACAAAACCGAAGCCGATTATCGGTATCAATATGAGCATGCCCCTTCATTCGCCAACCGTGTCGCCGCTGTGCTATTTGCCATTAAAAACCCGAAAACAACAGCTGGACGGGAGATACTGACAGCAGCATTGGCTGATCCGGATGCCGACCTTGTGGCGACGGCCATTCAGGGACTCGATCTAACGGATCCAACTAGCCGGAAATCGACAGCAAACATAATCGCTTCATTGGCAGAAAAATCATCCGCTTCCGTAATACGTGCTTCAGCGATCCGAAAGCTGGGACAGATCAAAGATAAAAAGTATAAAAACCTGCTACTTAACGGAGTTAAGGATCAGTCTTATATGGTTATCGTAAGTTCAATCATGGCCATTAAAGACGCCTATCCTGATCAGCTCCAACAGACTCTGAAGCAAATCGATCCCGAAGCTTCGGAATATTTGAAAACCCTCCTAACAGATTTGTCCAAATTGTAAAAAAGATATTCTGGAAGCGAATTTTGTATTCGCTTCCATTTTCTTTAGATTTGGGCACATGTCAACAAGAAAAAAAATCTATTTTGCCTCAGACTTCCATCTAGGATCCTATCCGTTGGAGCATTCGCGCGAAAGAGAGCGATCCATTATTCAGTGGCTCGACGCGATCAAGATCGATGCCGCACAGCTCTATCTTGTTGGTGATATATTCGATTTTTGGTTTGAATATGCAACGGTGGTTCCCAAAGGTTATATACGCTTTTTAGGCAAACTGGCGGAAATTGCCGACCTCGGTATCCCGATCACGTTATTTAAAGGCAACCACGACATGTGGATGTTTGATTATCTCAAAAAGGAATTAAATGTTCAGATCGTTGACAATGAACTGGAACTTGTACTAGACAATAAACTTTTTTATATCCACCATGGGGATGGATTGGGTTCCGGTGATTATAAGTACAAACTACTGAAGAAAGTATTTCGGAGCCGTTTTTGCCAATGGTTATTTGCACGATTGCACCCCAATCTGGGCATAGGAATCGCTACCCGATGGTCCAAACACAGCAGACTCTCCAATAATGAAGATGAAAAATTCCTGGGCGAAGACAAGGAATGGCTGATCGGTTATGCGAAAGAACTCGAAAGCAAGCAACATCACGATTTTTATCTATTTGGCCACAGACATCTACCCTATGATGTCAAACTAAATCCAGAAAGCCGTATTGTCAACTTGGGCGAATGGATCAATTATTATACCTATGCGGTATGGGATGGGGAAACTTTAAGTTTGGAAAAATGGGAGAAAAAATCGTAATTTCTTTAGCAGACTGCTTTCAGGGCTACCATTTTCTAAACCCCGACAGCATTGATCGGCTTGCGCAGATCAGTCAAAAGCTTGTATGCAAACGGAATAGTATATTGATCAGGCAAGATAAAATCCAGAAGGACATTTATTTTTTGGCCTCTGGGTTAGCGCGGGTCTATTACGAAACTGCAGACAGACAGATTACCTTGGATTTTGTATCTCCGGGTGGTACCTTAATCTCGATGAATAGTTATGTACATGACACACCGGGATACGAAAACATTGATCTTCTGGAAGACAGTATTGTCTACCAAATTGACCAAAAACAATTATTTGCGCTCTATGAGAGTGACATTGCCATCGCCAATTGGGGAAGAAAAATGGCTGAGCTAGAATTTATCAAAGCGGAGCAGCGTACGATGTCCAAGCTTTTTAATACAGCCCAAGAACGGTATGCCGAGTTGCTCGAAAAATATCCCCAATATATACAACGGATCAAGCTTGGTTACATCGCCTCATACTTGGGTGTTAGCCAGGTGACCCTCAGCCGTATTCGTGCGAATATCCTTTAAAATTTTTAACATTTGTTAAAATTATTCTCCGGAAAAACGTAGACCTTTGTCCCTGAAACAAAAAAAAACAGATATATGAACTGGGTATTTTTAATTCTTGGAGGAATATGTGAAATTGGTTTTACAACCTGTTTGGGAAAAGCCAAGGATGCAGAAGGCAGCGAACAATGGCTTTGGTATGGCGCCTTTGTTGTCTTCTTATTTGCAAGTATGGGCTTACTGATCAAAGCAACACAAACACTTCCCCTTGGAACAGCCTACGCTGTGTGGACAGGTATTGGTGCAGTCGGAACGGTTTTAATGGGTATTATCTTCTTTAAAGAACCCGCAGATTTCTGGCGCATATTCTTTATTTTCACGCTGATTGCTTCTATCATTGGGCTAAAAGCAGTTTCCTCTCATTAATAGCTGGCTAGGTAGTTCAAAAGCAACAAAATTTCCTTACTTTTGTACTCTCAATAGTAATCTAGGTCATAAATTCCTAGAAGAAGCATTTTTGATATATGTTAGATAAATTACAAGCGATCAAAGAAAGATGGGAAGAAGTGGAAGCTGAATTAAGCAACCCTGACACCATGCAAGATATGAAACGTTTTGCCAAATTGAATAAAGAGTACAAAGATTTGGGCAAAATCGTGGATCAATACCATATTTATAGAAATATGGTCAGTAATATTGATACCAATAAGGACATCATCATGAACGAGAAGGATCAGGAACTTCGTGAGATGGCCAAAGAAGAGCTGGATATTTTATTGGTTGAAAAAGAGGAAAAAGAAGAAGAAATCCGTTTGATGCTCATCCCTAAAGATCCTGAGGATGCCAAAAATGCCATTATCGAGATCCGTGGTGGAACGGGTGGTGACGAGGCGGCTTTATTTGCCGGTGACCTTTACCGTATGTACACGCGTTATTTTGAAACAAAAGGCTGGCGCAATGAGGTGATGGACGTTACCGAAGGAACTTCAGGCGGTTATAAAGAGGTTATCCTTAAAGTAATCGGTGAAGATGCTTATGGTCAATTGAAATATGAGTCTGGTGTACACCGTGTGCAACGTGTTCCTGATACAGAAACACAAGGACGTGTACATACATCAGCAGCCTCAGTTGCTGTATTGCCGGAAGCAGAGGATGTCGACGTAGAGATCAATCCGGGTGATATCGAATTACAAACATCCCGTTCAGGTGGTGCCGGAGGTCAGAACGTCAATAAAGTAGAAACAAAAGTACAATTGACACATAAACCAACAGGTATTGTTGTCGTTTGTCAGGTAGAACGTTCCCAATTGGCCAACCGTGAGTTAGCGATGGAGATGCTTCGTAACAAACTTTATGAGCTCGAACTGAACAAAAAGAATGGTGATATTGCTGCAAAAAGAAAAACTTTGGTCTCTACAGGTGACCGTTCGGCAAAAATCCGTACTTATAACTACCCACAAGGTCGCGTAACTGAACATCGTATTGGTATGACGATGTATAACCTACCGGCGATTATGGATGGTGATATTCAAGGAATTATCGATGCATTGCAATTTGCGGAGAATGCGGAGAGGATGAAAGACGGTCAGGTAGACTAGTTTTTTTTCAAAAAATCTTTGCAGATACGTAAACAAACGCTATATTTGCACACCTTCTGAGGAGAAGGGTTGAGGTCTGGTAGTTCAGCTGGTTAGAATACATGCCTGTCACGCATGGGGTCGCGGGTTCGAGTCCCGTCCAGACCGCTTCAAAAAAGAGAGTAATCTCGGTCAGTTCTTTAACAGAATAAGTTTTTAAGATTTTTAGGTCTGGTAGTTCAGCTGGTTAGAATACATGCCTGTCACGCATGGGGTCGCGGGTTCGAGTCCCGTCCAGACCGCTAAAAATTATTAAAAACAATCTTTAAGATTTTAGGTCTGGTAGTTCAGCTGGTTAGAATACATGCCTGTCACGCATGGGGTCGCGGGTTCGAGTCCCGTCCAGACCGCTAAAATTTTAAAAAACACACATTGTTGGTCTGGTAGTTCAGCTGGTTAGAATACATGCCTGTCACGCATGGGGTCGCGGGTTCGAGTCCCGTCCAGACCGCCAACAAAAAAAGCATCATTTGAATAAAATGATGCTTTTTTTTGTTACACGAATTTCCTCGTCTATTTTTTTAGTTCGTACTGCAACGCTCCAGAAGGACAACGCTTAATCTGATCAATCAGTTCCGCTGTGTTGGCATTTTGAACCGTAATCCAAGGCCTATCTTTTGGGTGATATACCTGAGGCAAACTTTTAACACAGACGGCGGCATGTTCACATCGCTCCGGAATCCAAAGTACAGTGATCTCCCCATTCGGATGATCATATCTAACAATCTTTTCTTCCATAATAAAAATCTCTCCTGAAATACTAATATCAATAAGTACGATTTTGTTTTAGGAAATCGGACGTCTTCGTTTTATCATCCTGCTGACACGATAGATCATAAAAATACTCAGCACGGAGAGTAAAACAACAATAATACCCAAGGTTGGATAATGCTCCAATGGACTTTCCTTTGTCTGTTGAACAATGATCACACCAGCGAGTGATGCAGCTACTCCCCCAGCCAACTGTTGCAAGGACGAACTTATGCTCATAAATGCACCCCTATCCTTCATCTCAGGAACTGCACTGATTAAAGCCGAAGAAGGAGTCATGCGGCTCAAGATGCCGGCCATCATCAAGATATTCAAAATGACAACAAGATAAAATGGTGTAACCCCCAGATTGGTATAAATCAAGACCACCACCATCAGCCATATCGAAGCTAGCGCAAAGATTTTAAACTTATCATAGCGGTCACTCAATTTCCCAACAATAGGCATAATAATCAGTGAGGCAACACCGGATATCATAAATAATAGGGGTAATTGCTCATGACTAACATGTAAATTATTGACGGCAAAGGCACTTCCGAAAGGCATCATCATATAACCACCAATAGAGAGCAGCGCCGTCGCGAGAAAACCAATACGGTATTCCTTTTGCGAGAATGTGGACCAAAGGTGTTTAAGTGCAGATTGATGCTTCTGCAGGCCGATATGCGCAGTTATAGGAATCAGTTTAACTGCAATAATAATGACAATGATCAAAGCCATGACAGCGATCCATAAGAAAGCACTATGCCAGCCCCAATTATTGGCTATATATAGACCTATTGGGATCCCCAGCACCTGGCTCGCACCAAAGCCCATCTGTACAAAGCCCATGACACGCCCTCTTTGCTGAAGCGTGAATATATCCGTAATAATAGCCATGGAAATCGACCCAATGACACCACCAAACAATCCCGTCACTATACGGGCAGCAACCAAGGTCCAATAATCATTGGCGAAACCACAGAAAAAAGTACCGACAATAAAACCCGAATAAAAAAACAGCAAGAGCTTCTTCCGGTCAAAGCGATCGGCAAAACCAGCAGTCAATAGTCCAGATGCGCCGGCACTAAAAGCATAGGCTGAAACTGCAATGCCAAATTGAGATGGTTTTAGATCGATGGCCTTCATCAGGATATCGCCCATCGGTGACATCACCATAAAATCGAGCACGACGGTAAATTGTGTAATCGCCAGCAAAAACACCACGAGTTTTTGATACGCCGTAAACGGGGCATTCGCCTGTTGGTCTATTTCCATATGATAATGATGATCTTGGTTTAAACTGTGTTAAAAATACACAAGCGCTGGAACATTCTCAGCAATAAGTTTATAAAAATTATTCAACAGGCTTTTTAACCCCTTTAGATCCAGTTTTTTAACGAACCTACAGGAGTGAACAACGCTACTACCGACATTTTCTACCCCTATAGTGTTCTGTCTGCTCCCTGATACCAGAGACTTAACCGTCAGTATTACCATGCAATGAACAGGTTCCTTTCATTTATTGAGACGTATTGAATCCGTAGAAACGGAAGCATTTACTGAAACCTGATATATAAAACAAAAAAGCCAGCACCCCTGTTCCCAAGTGCTGGCTTTAATCGCATCTAGTTTATGCTTTATTCCGCGATAACAGCAAACTCTGCTCCTGAAGCGAAATCATCGCCACGTTGTGAATTTAATGCGGTAAAGCGAATATAACGTCCCTTGACAGGTTTCTCAAAACGAACGGTTTTGAGTTTTTTATTTCGCTCGAATGTACCCGACATCACATCTTCCCAGTTTTTACCATCTTTACTTACCTGAATCTTATAATCCTTGATATCGCCATTGGCACCATCTGGCCTCGGCAAAAATGTAAAACCTTTGATAGTCTTCACACTCGCCGCATCGAAATCAACCCAATGCGGATATTGAGCTACGGTGACTGAGTACATTGTATGCCAGATCGACGTAGGATCTCCATCCAATAAGTTCTTGGCATCACTTTCACCCGTCTCCTGACTGGACGCAAAGACCACTTCCATCGGAACTGTTTCGATCTTACTGTATTGTTGTGTTACTTTTAGTTTTTCATTTCCCTGATACCAGGCTGTTATTGTTCCGCCCTGACGCAGATCAAAAGAGTTCTTATAGATGTTTGCTTTTCCATTATTCAATGTATACAGTACAGTCTCCGCTTTATTTCCCGAAAGAACAGATACCTCGCCTGTTGAACTTCTAGCGAAAGAAATAGGGGCATCTCCAGCTGTAGCAACATGAGCTTTGGCTAGGTAATCATTTTGCTGGATCGGACGGATAATAAAACCGATTGAAGTTGGTACCGCTTTCACACGGTCTTTTTCCAATGGCGGCCCTTGTCCGCAGCTATTACCCCCGAGACCTGTGACCGCAGCGTCCAAATGCAAATGCACACCGGAGCTCTTTGGTAATTGATAAGGGTGCGGTGCAAATGTCAATTCTAGTTCACTATATTCCAATGCGGACGTAGCGAGATGTTCCTTTGCAATGAAGATCGCTCCTTGTCCATCCTTATTGGTCAAAGATGTCCAACGCACATCCTCATTGTTACTCATATTTTGCGGGTTGGGCCAAGGTACGAATTGATCTTTTACGGTGCTTTTATGCAATTCAATAAATTGTGCCGTCTTACGATCCGCATAGTTATTGATCGGACCACGTCCATAATAACTGTAGTTACCAAACTCACCTGGCAATTGCAAGGAGTACCCCAATCTAGCCAATACAACACTTGCATTGTTGGAAGTGATACTAGATGATAATTCAATCGAACCATCCTTATATATTGTCCAGATCTGATTGCTTGTAAATTTGAAATCATCATTACCAAATGGCTTATCTGTATGCTCTTTGAGTGTATACGTCCCAGATGTTCCACCCAATAAAGAAGCACCATAGGGAGCTTGCGACTCAATTGTAAATGCCAAAACGACTGTACCGTCTTTCTTCGTATAGCTGTTTGAAGACAATACTTTGTGCTTTAAATTATGTAAGCCCTTTTCAAACCATTGCTGATAAGCCCAGTTATCATTATCGACAGGTGCACGCAAAGCATCTAGTTTAGGCCCTTCACCATCCCGTATAATTTGCTTGTTAGCATACACTAAGCTATAGATTGCCCCAGTCTTATTGTCAAATTTTGCAACAAACTGATCCCCTTTTACCACCTGCAACTCACCTTCTTTGGAAAGCACAGGATTTCTTCCATTGGCAACAGACGAAATTAACGGTTTGTTTTCAGCGGCTTTAACCAACAGCTGTTCCTCCATTTGAACAAAGCCCTTATTTGCCCATGGCTTGTCCTCATTGAGCAAAAATTGAACTTTCACAAAATATTCAGATCCGGCATCCAATTTAGCGTATTCGATTGGTAGGACAACTTGTTTCTTCTGACGAGCTTTAGGCAAATCAGCAGCAGCTATTGTACCAGTGCTTCCTGCAATAGCTACGCCATCTTTGAACAGTGACCATTGGACTTGATAATCACTAAGATCTTTAAAATAGTTTTTATTGAACAGCTCAATTTTTCCTTGTTGAATATCGATAGCTTTAACCCCTACATTTTGATAAACCTTTTTAACTTCAAAGTATTGTGGCTTGGGCTTCATATCAGCGAAGATCAATCCATTGTTGACGAAGGTACCATCGTTAGGTTTGTCGCCAAAATCACCACCGTAAGCAAAAAAACGTTCACCGGTTTTCTTATCATAGTAATACATGGATTGATCAATCCAATCCCATATTGCCCCACCCATGAAAAAGTTTGTCGACTCAATAGCTTCCCAGTAATCGATCAGGTTACCGACAGCATTTCCCATCGAGTGCGAGTACTCGGAGATATGGAATGGGTACTTCAATTTGTAAGTTCCCTTGACAGCTCCTCTGACCCAGTCAATAGATGGGTACTGATTTGAACCCATATCCACTATTGTGTTGTTACGTTCGTATTGGATAGGTCTTGAGGTATCGATTTTCTTGATCGCATCATAAGCGGCCACAAAATTATCTCCAGGACCAGCCTCATTTCCGAGCGACCAAATCACAATAGAAGGATGATTAATGGTCGCATGCACCATTTCGATATTACGTGCCACATGCGCATTTTTCCATTCTGGGACATGAGAAAGGGACTCTTTTCCATAATAATATTGGTGGCTTTCGATATTCGCCTCATCCTCAAGATAGATACCATATTTGTCACAGAGGTAATACCAATATGCAGGTTCTGGATAATGTGAATTACGCACATGATTGATATTGGCGCTTTTCATCAACTTCACTTCAGCTTCCATCTGCTCCCGGGTAACGACTTTTCCATGCTCAGGATTCGTCTCATGGCGGTTCACACCTTTCAGCTTAACCGTTTTGCCGTTGATGTAGTAATAACGTCCAGCAAGGCCAAATTCGTCATCAGACGCCTTGGTATCTTTAATTTCAACCTTCCGAAATCCGACATAGGTTGAAACAGTCTCGATCGTTTTATTTTTCTTGTCCTTCAATTCGGCTACCAACGTATACCGATAAGGAAGTTCAGCGGACCATTTATCTGGATTTTTTACCGCTAATGTCGCTTCAATACTGTTCGAAGCCTTCGCATCTAATTGCGGAACAACAGCAGATGCTTCAGCCTGGTCTACCAAGGTATTTTCATCGCTGTACAGTTTATTTTTATATAAGGAATAGACAAGCTTATAACCGTCGGCTTTCTTATCGCTCAAATTACGGACGGTACCCGTAATTTTTAACGTACCATTTTCATAGCGATCATCCAATGTTGGAATTGCTGCCAGATCACGGACTTGGATTTTGGGTGTTGAAGTCAGGGATACATCGCGAAATATTCCCGGTAGTCGAAACATATCCTGGTCTTCCAGGAATGAAGCGTCGGAGCTGCGATAAACTTCCACGGCCAAAACGTTCTCACCCTCCTTTTTTAAGAAAGATGAGATATTAAATGAGGCAAGGTTTCTTGAATTTTTTGAAAACCCGACATACTTGCCATTCACCCAGAGGTAGAAAAATGAGTCTACTCCATCGAAATTGAGAAATACCTCACGCCCATCCCAGTCTTTCGGAACGGTGAAATTACGGCGGTATGAACCGACTTCATTACGGTATACATAAGTGGTCCAATCTTGTGGCGGTGTGCGCATCACGCCACCACGCCAATCATCGACTTTCACTTGGTGTTGAAAGATCACACGTTGATTGGAGTAGATCGGCACACCGTATTTTAAGCTGCCATCCTTCTGAATACCGTAGATATTCCAACTCATTGGAACAGGTACGGATTCCCAAGTATTTACATCATATTTGGGATCGTAAAATTCCTTTGGACGTTCTTCAGGCGTCTTTACCCAATGAAACTTCCAGGAACCATTAAGTGACCGCCAAAAGTTACTATGCTCCGGAAGTACTTTTCGCGCATTTTCTACGTTTGAAAAGGAAAAGAACGAAGCATGTGGTAGTTCTTTGTTGAGTGATAATAACTGTGGTGATTCCCATTCATTACCTTTTGGAGATAAGATATCTTCATACTGGAAACCTTCGATATGTGGTGTAAAAGACTGTCCCACTGTCAAGGTCGAATGAAGAGCCAGCAATGAGGTCAGTAGCGTGGAAAAAATAACTGATTTTCTTAACATAATGTATTTAAGCATTTTAGTTCAGGAAACCAAATGTAACTTCATTTTAGAGGAATAACAAGCAGATTATTAAAGCACTCGATTGCGAAACTTTTTCGATACATAAATAAACAATGGATGATTCAAGGGTCATCTGAAAATCGAAGCAAAAACAAATGCTTTCGGTTTCAGGGAATAAGCAGTATTTTTGGGCGTAGATTTCGCATTAAACAAATAAAAGTTTACGTTTGAAAATATTTTGAAGATTTTCATTTTTCAAAGGGTTACAATTTAGGCATTAAGGTATTAATAGGTGAGTAAATTCAGTAAATCAGTCCTGCTAGAAAATGATGAGCAGATCATTGAAGGCCTCAAAGAAGGCAATAGCTTGGCGATAGATAGTATCTATAAACGATATTATCCATCCATAAGCCATATGATACTGCAAAACAATGGAAGTGAGGATGAAGCAAAAGATATCTTTCAGGAGGCTGTAATTGTGCTCTACGATAAAGTTGCCAAAGGTGACTTTGAGCTCAGCAGCAAACTCAAAACATATCTTTACTCGATTTGTCGAAGGCTTTGGCTTAAGCAACTCAATCGTGCTGGTTTTGGCAATAGTGACATTAGCGGTTATGAAGACTCCTTATTTGAGGAAGAAGATTTACAACAGCACCAAGAACTTGAAAAAAAGTTCGATCAAATGGAACTTGCGCTAGAGAAAATGGGTGAACCATGTAAGACGATCTTACATGATTTCTATATCTTAAACCACTCGATGCAGGACATCTGTGAAAAATTTGGTTATACCAAT
This sequence comes from Sphingobacterium sp. GVS05A, assembly GCF_019969845.1. GTDB lineage: Bacteria > Bacteroidota > Bacteroidia > Sphingobacteriales > Sphingobacteriaceae > Sphingobacterium. The sequence continues at coordinate 27,745 of NZ_JAHXYR010000007.1, read as the reverse complement.
ACAGATAATGCCAAGACTCAAAAATATAAATGCCTTCAACGGCTGAAAAAAATATTTTTTTCAACAGATTAAAATTTGAGTAACACCATGGGAACAATGAATCAAAAAGAATTTTTCGAATTGGCTGACCAATATCTCCGCGGGGAATTACCTTCAGCGGAAAAAGTGGCATTCGAATCTTTTTGTGCTGAAAACCCTTCGTATGCTGCCCAATTACAACAACACCGCGACTTTGTTACCAATATGAAGGAAACTAGCCAGAGGCTTGATTTCAAAAATGTATTGGCCAACTCAGCCAAGGAATATCATAAATCCCAAGGTACAACCACGAAAGTGGTGCCGATGAAACAGTCTACTGTTATTTCTCTTTGGGAACGGATCAAAGCAAGCTCTTTAGTAGCTGCTGTTGTGGCAGTATTTGCGGTATTTGGCACCTTATGGCTAAGTGGTTATTATAGCAACTTGGAAAAAGCCTCTTCAGATTACAGCGCATTACGTCGTGACATGAATAATGTCAAAAAGAACGTCAATGCACATAACGCTGCGATCAAAGATATCAATGATAAAAAGTCGGTCAAAAGTAGCGAAAGCCAATTTGGAGCAACAGGTTTTATGTTGACAACAGATGGTTATGTCGTAACCAACTATCACGTGATCAGTGGTGCGGACTCCATTTACCTGCAAAATGGTAAAGGTGAATCTTACAAAGCACAAGTTGTTCACACCGATGCCAGCAAAGACTTGGCAATCTTATATATCGCCGACAAAAACTTCAAAAAGGCTAAAAGCTTACCTTATACCTTCAAAACGTCTACTTCAGATTTAGGTGAGGATATCTATACAATCGGTTTCCCTCGTGATGAAGCAGTATATGGACAAGGATACTTAAGCTCTTCAACAGGTTATGCGGGTGACACCATTGCTTATCAAATATCTGTTCCTGTCAATCCAGGAAACAGTGGTGGTCCGGTCCTAGATAGTAAAGGAAATGTGATCGGTATTATTTCAGGTAAACAAAGAGGAATAGATGGTGCTGCTTTTGCCATCAAAACCAAGTCAATCATGAATGCCCTTGCTGATATCCCTAGCGACTCATTAACCGCAGGCGTAAAAATCAATAGGAAGAATGCATTGGCAGGTCTACCAAGAACCGAACAGATCAAAAAATTACAAGACTATATTTATATGGTTAAGGTCTATTAAGACTGTAATCTTATCATACTTATAAAAAGGCGGTACATAAGTATCGCCTTTTCTTTTGACCCTTGCTCACTTTCCCTTTTTAGTATGCGGCCTATTCTTTCTGCTGTGTCGTTCACAGATACAAACCCAAATAAACAGTACGGTTTCAACAGCTATTCATGAAGCAATTTTAATGTTGGAACATGAGCGATCAGAATTTCAGATCATAAGGAATGTATGTATCCCGCATGAAAAATATGCTTGCAGTAGATTGACAGGTTCGAATAAGGTTAGCTACCCTGTGTTAGAATAGGCTCTGAAATGAAAAACGTCAGATCTTTTTGGATCTGACGTTTTGTATACCTCTAAATTTAACCCAATTGCCTATAGATTAGGTTGCGGGGTTGTTCTCAAATAAGGCTTGATTTCCTTAAATCCTTTTGGAAATTTTGCTGGAATATCTTCAGTCTTAATAGCAGGTACGACAATCACGTCTTCACCATGCTTCCAATCCGCCGGTGTAGCCACCTGATAATCTGCCGTAAGCTGTAATGAATCTATCACCCGTAAGATTTCATCAAAATTACGTCCAGTAGATGCAGGGTACGTCAAGGTCAATTTTATTTTTTTATCGGGGCCAATAATGAAAACCGAACGTACAGTAGCTGTCAAAGAAGCATTCGGATGAATCATATCATACAGCTCAGAAATGTGTCGATCTTCATCGGCAATAACCGGAAAATTCACTTCCGTTTGTTGCGTTTCATTGATATCCTTGATCCAGTTCAAATGATCGTTTACATTATCTACACTTAACGCAATTGCTTTAACGCCTCTTTTGTCAAATTCAGACTTCAATTTCGCTGTACGCCCCAACTCAGTTGTACATACAGGGGTATAATCAGAAGGATGTGAAAAAAACACCACCCAGCTATCTTTAATATAATCGTGAAAATCGATTTCACCAATAGTCGTTTGCGCTTTAAAATTTGGCGCTTCGTCTCCTAATCTTAAACTCATAATCTTATCTTTTAAATATGTTCAAAACCACATACTCTACAAATATAGTAGATTAAATTTAGCAAACAAATAATTCCCTACTTTTTTAAATTGAGATGAAAAAACGCTAATTAAATACTATGCAAGCATAATATATATTTTGTATATTTGATTATAAGCTAGCTCTTTCCCCAAAAAAGGACTGAAATTAGCGCCAATGCCGCGATGCTAAAACATTTTTTGCTTCGCGACGATTAAGTAAAGAGTTACAGTTATGATAAGTTATAGACCATAAAATTGAGATATCATGAACTTTGAATTAAGCGAAGAACATAAAATGATCCGTGATGCAGCACGGGAGTTTGCCCAAGAACTAAAAGCGGGTGTAATACAACGGGATGAAGAAGCCAAATTTCCGACAGATTTTGTCAGACAGATGGCCGACCTTGGATTTATGGGTATCATGACACCTGAAGCCTATGGTGGTGCTGGTATGGATACCTTAGCCTATGTACTTGTATTGGAGGAAATCGCCAAAATTGACGCATCCGCAGCCGTTATTGTTTCCGCACACAATTCTTTGGTACTCTATGGACTGAATGCTTTTGGAACAGAAGAGCAAAAACAAAAATACCTTGTTCCATTGGCCAAAGGCGAAAAACTGGGCGCATTTGCACTCTCTGAGCCTGAAGCTGGATCGGACGCCTCCTCGCAACATACAACAGCCGAAGACAAAGGTGACCACTATATACTGAACGGCACGAAGAACTGGATTACCAATGGTGGTCACGCTGATATTTACCTCGTCATTGCACAGACTCATCCAGAAAAAGGCCATAAAGGAATCAATGTATTAATTGTTGAAAAAGGATTACCTGGGTTCACAATTGGACCAAAAGAAAATAAATTGGGAATCCGAAGCTCAGATACGCATTCGTTGCTATTTTCGGATGTCAAAGTACCCAAGGAAAATCGTATCGGTGAAGATGGTTTTGGGTTCAAATTTGCCATGAAAACACTCGATGGAGGACGTATAGGTATCGCAGCACAAGCGTTGGGTATTGCAGCCGGAGCATATAATCTTGCACTTGCCTATTCCAAAGAACGTAAAACATTTGGCAAACCAATTTCAGAACATCAGGCGATCCAATTTAAACTAGCGGATATGGAAGTAGATATCGAAACGGCGAGGTTGTTGACCTATAAAGCGGCATGGACCAAAGATCAAGGTCTACCTTATGGAAAAGAAGCTGCGATGGCCAAGCTACACGCTTCTGAAGTAGCCATGAAACATACTGTCGAAGCTGTTCAGGTCCATGGCGGTTATGGTTATGTGAAAGAATATCATGTAGAAAGATTAATGCGTGATGCCAAGATCACACAGATCTATGAGGGTACTTCTGAGATACAAAGACTGGTTATTGCACGGGAAATCTTACGTTAAGCATGTTCATCGTATAACTTAAAATAAAAATCCTGTCCCTTCTCAAAGAAAGGGACAGGATTTTTATTGATTATTCAATTTACCATCTATCATCGACAGGTATTGATAATCCTGAAAAGAGAAACTCGCCGTTTCAGCCATAGCCAAATTTAAGATGAGTTTTGCTTTTCGCAATAAATTCTGCTGTTCTTCACCGTTTGCATTCAAGCCATCAAATAGTAAGGTCAATGCCAGTGGATGTAACTGCTGTGCCTGAAGTTCCTCTTTTGAATAGGTTGTAAGTTCATCTTCGGAGAGACCCAAATAAAAACCACGGTCTTTTTCAAAAAACTTCTGATAAGCATCGTCAAATACGGTGGGATCACTCGGTTCCGCAAAAGCATCGTAACCGTCAATCCAAATACGAAGAAATTTTCCAATATCTTCCACCCAGCGCACCATTAAATCTTTTTTAAAACTTATCCCCATTTTGTCGATCTATTATCGAATCTGTCCATTGCCACGGACAATCCATTTTTCTGTTACCAACTTCTCTAATGCAAAAGGACCACGTGCGTGCAGTTTTTGTGTTGAAATACCTATTTCTGCTCCCAATCCAAACTCACCACCATCCGTAAAACGAGTTGAAGCATTCGCATATACCGCTGCTGCGTCCACTGCATTCAAAAATCGTTCGATAGTCAATTCATGTGAAGACACAATACACTCCGAATGTTTTGATGAATATTTTTCGATATGTTCCAAAGCTTCATCCAATCCATTGACTGTTTTTATCGAACACTTCAAATCTAGAAATTCTCTTCCAAAATCTGCTTCTTCGGCGGCCACTAAATTTGAAAATTTTTGATGCGCCAATAATTCATAGGCAATGGGGTCTGCAAACACTTCCACCGAAGCATTTTCAAGGTAAGGCGCTAGTTTAGCCAAAAATTCCGGTGCCACTTCCTTATCCACTAAAACCGTATCCAAAGAATTACATACCGATGGTCTGGAGATCTTTGCATTGGCTACAATTTTTGCGGCCATCCCGAGATCAGCAGTTTTATCCACATATGTATGACATACACCAGCACCAGTTTCTATAACAGGGACTTTCGCATTTGCCCGAACAAAATCTATCAGGGACTGTGAACCGCGTGGAATAATAATATCGACATATTTAGTTGCTTCCAGCAATTCCGATACATATTTACGCGCTACAGGCAGCAATTGCACAATGTCTGTGGGAATACCATTTGCTTCTAATACACGATGGATAACGTGCAGCAAGGCCTCGTTTGTATATTGCGCATCAGAACCACCTCTCAACAAACAAACATTACCTGACTGGATACAAAGCGCCGCTACATCTATTGTAACATTCGGGCGGGACTCATAGATCACACCAACAACACCAAGCGGGACAGTTATTTTCTCTATTTCTAATCCATTGGGCAAAATTTTCTTGAGCAACAGCTGATCGGTCGGATCTGCTAGATCAGCAATCTGTTTTACGCTAGCTGATAGTGCCTGTAAGCGATCACTATTCAGCAGAAGACGGTCTTTCTTTGGATCTCCATCATCCATAAGATCCAGGTCAATTTTATTCGCATGCAGGATTAGGGCCTCTTCTTCAACAAGTGCCGCAGCGATAGCCTCCAAAGTGACCTTTTTAGCATCTGGAGCAAATTGTTGCAAGAATTGTTTCGCCTTAGCTGCCGCCTTCAATTGTTCAATTATTGATTCACTCATAACAATACGATATCATTTGCATGCGCAATTTCTAAATTCTTTTTACTGGACTGAGATAACAACGATGAATCCATTTTCGCCCGGGCCACAGCCACTGTCAGACCATCGAGGTTCACAATGTTCAACACCTCTCCTTTCTCAAAATGTTCAACAATACGCGTTACACCAACAGCGAGTAAGCTTTTATGTTTCAACAAAGCCTCTTCAGCACCTCGGTCCACCATCAGTTCACCCTTAATTAGGCTTCCACTCGCCAACCATTTTTTTCGTGAGGAGATCTTTTTACGCTCCGGCAAGCACAAGGTACCTGTCTCATGTTTGATCGCTTTCGTGATCGCATCTTCAGTCTGCATGCTAAAAATAACCACTTCAATTCCCATCTGATTAGCTAGGCGTGCAAAATTCAATTTTGAGGTCATCCCTCCTAATCCTACCGCAGATTTATCTTTCCTTGCCAATCCCAGAACATCCCGGTCAATGGTTTCGATCTTTTCTATGATTTTATTATTTGCATCCAATACGCCTGGAACAGAAGTACTAAACAGTAATTTTTCAGCACCAAATCCAACAGCAATCAACGTGGCCAATTCATCGTTATCCGAGAACTTCAACTCTTTATTGCTCACCACATCATTTTCGTTTGCTATCGGGATAACATTATTGCGCCACAGTTCCTCATAGGTATTCTTTAACTGGAGGAACTGGTCCCGATTGGAAAAATGATGTCTTTCACATAGGCTTTGCGCCAACGAAATCTTAAAAGGCCTGAAGTAGGTGGAATACGTATTAATCAATATCGGATTTCCGATGGCGGCCGCCGCCTTTCGTTCCGACAATGTACCTGTATAACTGGGGAGAAAACGCTTGCCGGCAGCAACAGCACCTGAAGATACCAGGACAATATTGTACTTCTTCTGCAAAGAAGCAATCTGCCGAGCAACCTCCAAAACAATACGTTCATCAACTTCTCCCTCTTTCGTGGTAATAGAAGCCGATCCAAATTTGACAACGAGAATAGGCTTTTTCATTGTAAGTATGCTTTAGTTTAGATTAAAGCTCTAATTTACTGAGAAGAATTTGATTTTTGCAAAATATGTTAACATTTGAACAATATTACGCAATAAAATGCCAGCTATTTTTAAGCAGGTAAGCCGCCTTCACACGAAAAATAGATCATAAGGAAAGGCTATCCAAAGAAGTAAAAGTCCCCTCCTGAGAATTGAATACTCAGTAAGAAATCATAAGTGGGTGCGCACAACATAAAAGGAAAATAGACCTGTACCATAACTAATGCATTAGATCTCAAATCAAAATTTAAATCAGGGGCTGATCTAAATCTCAGTGAATGATAAAAAACAAGGTTCAAATCCATAAAGAACCTGAACCTTGCCCATTTATCACAAAATTTACCTTTTTAATACTGCCTTATTAAAAAGTAAGTATATCTCATTTACGATGAAAAACGCTCATCGTAGAGCTTTTCCAAAGAGAACATTTCGTCACGGTATTTGGCGGCTTCCAAGAAGTCCATTTCCTTCGCAGCTTTATCCATTTTCTTGCGAACAGCATCAATCGCTTTTTTCAGATCTTTTTCGCTGAGGTACTGCATGACAGGATCCGCTGCGATAGCCTGCGTAGGATCTGGCTCAACATAAAACTTTTGCTCAACGCCTGAGAAATCGGCGACAGAGGTCTGCTCCAGAATTTCTTCCCTGGTCTTTCCAACCGTTCGTGGTGTAATACCATGTTCTATATTATAGTTCATTTGCTTTTCCCTACGTCGATTGGTCTCCTCTATCGTTACGCGCATACTATCTGTCATTTTATCCGCATACATGATCACCCGTCCTTTATCATTCCGGGCAGCACGTCCGATCGTTTGGATCAGTGAGCGCTCCGAACGTAAAAAGCCCTCTTTATCGGCATCGAGAATAGCCACCAGTGTAACTTCGGGCAAATCCAATCCCTCCCGAAGTAAATTCACGCCAACTAAAATATCAAACTCGCCTAAGCGCAATCCCCGTAAAATCTCTACACGTTCCAAAGTCTTAATTTCAGAGTGTATATAACGCACTTTAAGATTCAACTTGGTCATATATTTGGATAACTCCTCAGCCATCCGTTTGGTCAGGGTCGTAGCCAAGATACGGCCTCCTTCCTTGATCGTTTTGTCGACCTCTTCCAAGAAATCATCCACCTGATTTATAGCCGGACGAACCTCAATAATGGGATCCAATAAGCCTGTCGGACGGATGACCTGTTCAACAACGACACCTTCCGTCTGTTGCAATTCATAATCTCCGGGAGTCGCCGAAACATAAATCGTCTGATTGGTCAACGATTCAAACTCCGGAAAGTTGAGCGGCCTGTTGTCCATGGCTGCAGGTAATCGAAAACCATGTTCCACCAAAGAGACCTTACGTGAGCGGTCACCACCATACATGGCCCGTAACTGCGGCAAGGTAACATGGCTCTCATCAATAACAAGCAGATAGTCCTCCGGAAAATAATCCAGCAGACAGAAAGGACGCATCCCCGGCTGTCTTCCATCAAAGAATCGAGAATAGTTTTCTATTCCAGAACAATAGCCAAGTTCGCGCATCATTTCCAGATCGTAATTCACACGTTCTTCTAGCCGTTTAGCTTCTAACATAAGCCCTTCCTCCTCCAACTGTGTTTTACGTTGCATCAATTCATCCTGAATGGCCCAGATAGATTCCTTAAATTTCTCCTTCGGAGTAACGAAAAGGTTCGCTGGGAAAAGGGCTAAATCCTCCATTTTATTCAAGGTCTTCCCAGATACCGGATCGATCTCACTCAATTCATCAATCTCGTCACCAAAAAAGGAGATACGGATCGCAAAATCTAAGTAAGCGGGGTATACATCTACGGTATCTCCCTTGACACGAAAAGTACCACGTTTAAATTCAGTTGTTGTTCTAGAATAAAGGATTTCGACCAGTTTATGCAAAAAGGCATTCCGGGTTATTGTCATTCCAACCCCAAAACGAAAAATTGAACGTGAAAAATCTTCGGGATTTCCCATACCATAAATACAGGACACCGAAGAAACCACAACAATGTCCCGTCGTCCGGACATCAATGATGAAGTCGTTGCCAATCGAAGCTTCTCTATTTCTTCATTGATCGCCAAGTCTTTTTCAATGTAAGTATTCGTGGAAGCAATAAATGCCTCCGGCTGATAATAATCATAGTAAGAAACAAAATAATTAACCGAATTATTCGGAAAGAACTGTTTAAATTCACCATATAGCTGAGCCGCCAATGTTTTATTGTGACTTAATATCAGGGTTGGTTTCTGTGTTTCTTGAATTACATTGGCTATAGTAAATGTTTTACCGGATCCGGTAACCCCCAAGAGTGTCTGGTATTGTTCACCTTGGTCCACACCTGCTACCAATTCTTTGATTGCCTCTGGTTGATCACCTGTCGGTCTATACTCTGATGTCAATTCAAATTTCATACAATTCCTATTTCTTAAAGAAAACTATTTCGACCTTTCGCTAAGCATCAGCACTCAAGCATCGCTAAATTTCAGCTTAGAAAAATCCGTCACACGCACACAATGATAATCTATAAATGTTACGATTTTATAACATGTGGTCTAGGGCCATATTTTAGATGGTCTTCACACAAATTTACTAATTTTTTTACCATTTTATATCAAACTATAAATATGCCGCAGATGTTATTACTTTCAGTTGATTATTTACTATCTTTAGCTTTAACAGAACTAGCACGCACGTCATGGTCACTATTCTATCTACCCAAAATAGCATTGCAAATCATTTTATTGCAGAATTGAGAGATGTTACTATTCAGCGGGATCGCATGCGTTTCCGTCGGAATCTGGAACGACTCGGAGAAGTATTTGCTTATGAGATCAGCAAAACCATGGCCTTTAAACCCGTGGAGGTCGAAACACCCCTGGGCGTTGCCAAGACACAGCTATTGATGGAACAGCCGGTATTAGCCACTATTCTAAGGGCAGGACTTCCCTTCCATCAAGGTTTATTAAATATCTTTGACCAAGCCGACAATACTTTTATCGCAGCTTATAGGCACACCAAAAAGAGTGGCGAATTTGAAGTTCACAAAGAATACGTCAATACACCGAATTTAGATAATAGAACAGTTATCATCGTCGATCCGATGCTGGCTACTGGAAAGAGCCTTGTCTTATGTTGTAAAGATCTTTTGGCCGAATATGAGATTAAAGAACTGCATATTGTTGCGGCAATTGCATCGGAAGAAGGATTAAACCATGTCAAGGCTTTCGTTCCGACTGCGCATATCTGGGTGGGTGATGTCGACCATGAATTGACAACAAAAGCCTATATTGTTCCCGGTCTGGGCGATGCAGGAGATCTGGCCTATGGTGAAAAACTTCATTAATGTGGAGAATTATTTAAAATTAAATTAACACTTAGATCATTGAAATTCAGTAAATTTATATCAATGATGAAGTTTAATTTATATATATCTAATTTATACCACTATGAGATGGCAAAAATACAATGGCGAATCCATTCGCTCTACGATTTTCGATGCTGTTGAGGAAGTCATTAAACGAGAAGACGCCCTAGGGAACAAGCTCAAGGTTTATATCGGCACCGATTCCCAAGTAAAGAGAGGAATCATCGACTTCGCCACCGTCATCGTCTTTCTCAGGGAACATAAAGGTGGATTTATGTTTATCCAACGGGACAAAAGGCATCACCGAATGAGTATTAAAGAACGGATGCTACTCGAAGTCCAAAAATCCATCGACATCGCCTATCAACTCTGCCCCCTCCTCGAAAAACACAAAGTAGACCTAGAAGTCCACGCCGACATCAACACCAATCCAAATTTTCAGTCAAATGTAGCCCTCAAAGAAGCCATGGGATATATTATGGGTATGGGGTTCGTATTTAAGGCCAAACCTGAGTCTTTTGCGAGCACCAATTGCGCCAATAAACAGGTGCAGTAGTTGATTCTAAGGCAGACTTTGTATCTTTAAGGTGTAATTTTTAACACACCAGATGCAGGATTTTTTTCAGCAGATTGCCAGTCAATTTGCCCAAACTACTTGGCTCGAATGGTTAGGTACGCTAACTGGCTTTCTTTGTGTTTATTTGGCCGCAAGACAAAATATATGGAACTGGCCAATTAGCATTATCAGTGTGGTCTCCTATGCCATCCTTTTTTATGATGCAAGGCTTTATGGTGACACCATACTCCAATTTTATTTTTTGTCCACAGCCGTATATGGCTGGTATTACTGGCATAAGCGAAAGGAAGAAAAAAAGAGACCGATTGTTAAGGCCAATAGAAATCAACTCATCTTGAGCATACTTGTCATTATCTTTTTGACAGCCGCAATAGGCTACCTTTTGGACAGTAAAACAAATTCCGACGTCCCTTATATTGACGCATTCTGTACTTCAGTTAGCTTTGTCGCTCAGTTTTTAATGACGAGGAAAGTACTTCAGAACTGGATTCTCTGGGTTTTTGTCGATATCTGCTATATCCCATTGTATATACACAAAGAGCTTATGCTAACAGCTGTACTGTATCTCGTATTCGCCATTATTGCCTGGAATGGTTACCGTGACTGGCAAAAAACCTATAAAAATTTTGCGTAATATTGCCTATCAAAAAGATAGATGTGGGAAAAGAGTTAATAAAAATTGCCGTCGTAGGCCCCGAGTCTACAGGAAAGTCAACCATGGCACAGTATCTCGCTGAAAAATTTCAAACAGTCTGTGTACCGGAGTATTCGCGCTATTACTGTCAGAGTCTCAATAATAAATATACGTTGCAGGATGAGGTCAATATGTTTTATGGACAAGTTGCTTTGGAAGAAGCACTCCTTCCATTAGCAAAGGAAAACATCCTAATCTGTGACACCACTTTTATGACCGTGAAAATCTGGTCTGACCATCTATTCAATCATACCCCCAAAGAGGTTACCGATAAGATTCAGCAACACCCCTATGACCTATACCTACTGATGGATATAGATCTACCTTGGCAAGACGATCCATTAAGAGATTTTCCAGAGCAACGAGAACATTTTATGGAGATATGGAAAACAGAGTTAGAAGCCGTCGGTGGTCAATATCGCATTATCTCAGGGGAGGGACAGCAGCGACTGGTAAATGGTTTAACAGCTGTTAACGATTTTCTGACATTGATTTGAGACAAGCACCTTGACGAGAAAGCCTTTTACATCTATATTTGTAAAAGTAAAGTATAGCGATTTGGCAAAGATCGTAGAATGCGAAACAGAAAGTCGCGCTGTACCAAATTAAATTAGAATATTAACATTTTTACTTAAGAAATAATGTATCCAGAATATTTAGTAGCTCCAATGCGTCAAGAGTTAGTTGATGCGGGATTCGAAGAATTAAAAACTCCAGAAGCAGTTGATTCTGCAATCGCTTCAGAAGGAACTGTTTTTGTAGTTGTTAACTCCGTTTGTGGTTGTGCGGCAGCAAATGCACGCCCTGCAGCAAAAGCGGCTGTAAAAAACGAAAAACATCCTGCAAAACTAGTTACTGTTTTTGCAGGTATGGAAGCTGATGCTGTCAACACAGCACGTAACTACATGTTGCCTTACCCTCCATCTTCTCCAGCAATGGCGTTGTTCAAAGACGGTAAATTGGTACACATGATTGAAAGACATATGATTGAAGGTCGCCCGGCACAAATGATTGCTGACAATTTAGTCGCTGCGTTTGACGAGTACTGCTAATCACATATTTTGATTTTTGAATTAAAACGGCTATCTGAGTTATTTGGATAGCCGTTTTTGTTATTAAAAAGATAGAAACCGTCTATTCCATTATACAACCCCTCCATTGTTACCAAGTCCATAATATACCAAACGATATTTCAGCCAAGCCCCCCGATTTTTCAGTCAAATCATATTTCAAAGAAATAGCCCTCGCTTTATAAACACTTTTTTTTATTTTTAGGATATGAGAAACTTTCCAGTTATTCTTTCCCTCTTTTCCATGATCTTCCTTGCTTGTTCTCCGCAAGAAAGGGTAGACCTGATTGTGTACAATGCTCATGTTTATACCGTTGATTCCACCTTTAGCACAGCACAGGCATTTGCGGTTAAGGACGGTAAATTTATTGCAATAGGCTCAGACGACGAGATCCAACGAAAGTATAAAGCCAAAGAAAAAATAGACGCTGAAGGAAAAGCGATCTATCCTGGATTCTACGATGCGCACGCTCATCTATTTGATGAAGCCGAACTCATGGATCAGGTCGACCTCAATGGCGCGGATTCTTTCGAAGAGGTGATTCAACGGGTTAAAAGTTATCAGCAAAAAAATCCCAAGAAAACCTGGCTCATTGGCGGTGGCTGGGACCAAAATCGCTGGAAAGACAAGTCCTTCCCTACAAAAGAACTACTGGATAAAGCTTTCCCAGATATACCAGTATACCTGATACGTGTAGATTATCACGCCGCTGTAGTAAACTCCAAAGCCTTAGAATGGGCCAAATTGACAAGCATTCCCATTATTCATGGTGGCGTTGTCGGTGGGAGCAACACTATACCAAATGGTCTTTTGATCGACAATGCAATGGATCTGGTCAACAAAACAATCCCGGTACCCAATGAAAAAGAGTACCTGAGAATGTTAAAGCGAACTCAGGACTCATTGCTTTCTGTGGGCCTTACTTCTATTGTGGATGCAGGTTTATCAAAAGAAAGACTCAGCCTATTAAAAAAATACTATAAAGATGGCGCGTTAAAATTTAGAGATTATGCAATGATCCTTGGCAACCCGCAAAATATCGCCTCATTTATAGCACAGGGATTTTACGAAACTGATCGTTTAGAAATCAAATCATTCAAATTACTTGCAGATGGCGCATTAGGCTCAAGGGGAGCCTGCCTCCTCGCTCATTATCATGATGCACCTACACATGGCTTTCTTTTGCACAGCCCACAGGAATATGAAAACATGATCAAAGCGATTGCAGCTAGTACTTTCCAGGCCAACACCCATGCGATCGGTGATTCAGCCAACAGAATTATTTTGGACATCTATGGCAAATATCTACAACCACGCACAGATCGCAGATGGCGTATTGAACACGCACAGATTATCTCACCAGTCGACTTCGATAAATTCCGAAAATTCCAGATTATGCCCTCTGTGCAGCCAACCCATGCTACATCAGACATGTACTGGGCCAAAGACCGACTGGGAGAAGAGCGAATGAAAGGTGCCTATGCGTACAAGCATCTCTTGAAAGAATATGGTAAACTAGCCCTAGGGAGTGACTTCCCGGTTGAACATTTCAATCCGATGTATGGTTTTCACGCAGCTGTGGCTCGTGTTGATAAAAAAGGTTCCCCAGATCAGGGCTTCCAAATGCAAGACGCTATCAGTAGGGAAGATGCATTGCGCGGAATGACAATCTGGGCAGCATACTCCTGCTTTCAGGAGAAAAAACGGGGAAGCATAGAAGCCGGCAAAGACGCCGATTTTGTTGTCCTCGAACAAGACATCCTCAAAATACCAAACGAACAATTGCGGAACGTAAAAACAACACGAACAGTGATTGCTGGAGAAACTGTTTTCAATAGACAACAACAATAGTTTCACACCTAACAGAACTCCGTCTCATCCTTCCAGAAAAGCACCATTCACGGGATAGTAGTGAAAAGTTACAATAATTTTCATTATTACGAATATTTCGTATATTTACGATATAAACATAATTTTATGAAATATTCATTATCCCTCTTATTATCTGTGACAATACAGATTCTATTTGCTCAAGAAAATTCGCCAGCAATAGCTAAAGTACATTACGAATTCAAACACATTAATGACACTGCGCAACGTGATCAATTTATTCGCGACGAAACGGTCACCTATCTTAATCAGCAGGCCAGTTTCTATACCTCATACTCCACAGATCGTATGCAGGATGAGGTCAAAAAACAGATGGATGCCCCCTCCTTTGATGGGAATATAACTATCCAGACACGAACGACAGCTTTAGGGGCATCGTATTTACTAGATGTCAACAACAACAAAATGACAGAATTGATATCCGTTGCCGGGGACAAGTTTGCTATACCTCAGACTTACCCAGCTCAGGAATGGGAAGTATTAGGTGATCATAAGGAGATCGGAGGATACAGTTGTCAAAATGCAAAAACAACTTTCAAAGGTCGCACATATGAAGTCTGGTTTACGACGGAATTGCCATTTCCATATGGTCCTTGGAAACTTCATGGACTACCGGGACTCATTTTGGATGCAAGGGATACAAGAAACGAGGTCGTTTTTGCCTATGCCGGATTTGATAAACTGGAAGACAGCAAAGTACAGGTGGCTCTACCACAAGGCGTGATTACAACCTCACTGGAGGAAGTTCAAAAAATCCAAGCTGCATTTAAAGCAAATCCACAGGCCTATATGAACGCTCAATCGGCAAAGAGTCGAAGTATCAGTGTAGGTTCCGGCAATGCCATTACTGTTAGAAGCGGTTCAAGCACCGGTGCGAAAACTGGAGATGGTGGCATGGATGTGTCTAGGATCAAAAGTTTTAATATACAGAAAGATGAACTATATAAACCTTCTAAAGTCACCAATAATCCGATTGAGTTAATACCTTAATGAAAGTATCTATATGTTTATTTTTAATCATTTGGTTTGGGCAAATTTGTTTTGCCCAACAAATGATTAGTGGGAAGGTACAAGAAGCAAATACACAGAAGCCCATACCCTTCGCAAGTGTAAATATCCTGTCTGAAAATAAAATCGTCGCTTTTAAAACGACTGATAAGGAAGGACAATTTATGATGCAACTTTCTAAAGAATATACTACCATCTACCTGCAGATCAACCATCTCACTTACGAAAAATTCGAACAGCAAATTGGTAAAAAGGCGACCGATCTCCAGATTACCTTAACCCCAAAAACCAATCTATTAAAAGATGTTGTTGTGAAGAGTAAACCCAAAGTAAGTCGTTCCAACGACACCATTTCTTATGATGTAGGTTCTTTTGCTAAGGAGGAGGATCGAAATATCGGAGACGTCATCAAACGCCTACCCGGTATGGAGGTAACAGAATCCGGCTTAATAAAATATCAGGACAAAACGGTTTCCAAACTTTACATTGACGGCGATGATCTGCTAGAAGATCGTTACGGAATAGGCACGCGAACAATTCCGCACAAAATGGTCAAAGACATTCAGGTCCTCGATAACCATGAACACTACAAAGTGCTTAAAAACAAAAGATTTACAGACGATGTAGCCATTAACCTTGTCATTAAAGAAGATGCTAAATTAAAATTAACCGGACAGGCTAAAATAGCTGCTGGTACTCCCAACAACTATGACCCCGAGCTAAACTCCATTCTTTTTAACAAAAAAATTAAAATGCTGAATGTACTCAGTGCAAATAACATTGGCAGGGATCTTTCCGGTGATATCATAGGCAATAGCCAATCATCTTTGCTCGCGAAATTTGGCGGTTCCTCTATCAACAATCTCCTTGCAACAAGTACAACTGGAGCTCCCAATATTCCAAAAAACAACTATTACTTTAACAATACTGGTTCCCTCAACACCAATAATCTATATAATTTCAAAAACAAATGGCAATTGAAATCAAATATTCAGTTACTATTTGATAAAGAAAGGCAGAATAACGCTGCTAGTACACGATATTTACTCGATGGGGGTGATGTATCCTTTGAAGAACAAAACGGTATCAGAGCAGAGAAATGGCTAGGTGCGGCAAGACTCTCGGCATCCGTGAATACAGAAAAAAAATACATCAGCGAAATACTCTCCTTTGAATATGAAAAAAAAGATATAAAAGCCCTATTAACAAACTCGACCAGTAAAATTGACCAATTTCAAAAACACCATATCAAGGGAATCAGCAATCAGTTCAGTTATATACCGAAATTAAAAAACAACGATATTATAGCCGTTAATTGGACATTAAACTATGGAAATAAACCACAATCTCTACAGATTTATCCAGGTGTTTTTCCTGAAATATTAAATGACAGCATTCCATACAAAAGTACCATTCAGCAGATCGAGGTTCCCTCATTTTTCACTGAAGTTTCGACAGGTTACCACTTCAAAAAAAGTAAGATCAAGCAGCATTATCAGATCGGTTTCAATACCGACCGCCAACATTTTACTTCATTGTTATATCTGCAAGATAATGAGCAGATAGATAGAAGACCGGGCCAGAATACGAGTAATGATCTACACTGGAGCAGATCTCAAGTATTCATTACACCGCAGTATGACTGGAAAAACGATCGCTTCGAGGCTCACCTCGATATCCCGATCACCTATTTGATCACTCAATATGAAGATAATACACAGGCTATGGACGTTTCAAAAAATTCATGGTTGATCAACCCCGGCCTAAAAGCACGCTGGCGAGCCTCCCAAGAAGATTATCTCCAATTTGCTTATCAATATAGCCAGGACATCGGGAATATTGAAGACGTATTCCGTGGAGCAGTACTGCGCAATTATAGGATGCTTAGCCAAAACAATGCTGCGCTGAATGAATCTCAAAAACATGCCTTTAATCTCAATTACAATCTGGCGCGTACATTGAAAGTATTATTTGCGAATGCAGGAATCAGCTATTCTAGGCTTTCCTCCAACACGATGTTATCCTCAATTATAAAAGATGATATCACAGAGAATATATTGGTTAATATGGACAACCTGCAAGAACACTGGTCCTCACAAATTGGGTTTGATAAATATATATTTCCATTAGCAAGTACACTCAAGTTAAAAGGCGGTATTGCATATTCCCAATTCAATCAATTGCTAAACAGTAGCGTTGTCCCCATAAAAAGCATCAATTATACCCTCCAACCTAGTTTAGAAGCAAAAATATTCAAATCCTATCATGTATCTTATACAGGTACACTCAATTGGAATAGAAGCCAGCAAAAAGGGAAAGACCATCTGATCCGGAATAAAACAACCATGATGATACATAACTTAGGTTTCCCTATAAGCCCTTTTAAAAGCGGCTATATACGCGTAAACATACGTAACCTCTCCACTTTCCAGACGAATATGAATAATGCGAGTTACACCTTTATAGATGTTTTTGCGCGTTATCGATTGAACAAATGGAAAACTGATTTTGAATTGGATATGAGTAATTTAACGAATATAAAAAATTATCGAACCTACATGACAACAGCCAATATGATCTCTCAAAATGAATTTGAACTACGTGGAAGAACAATTTTACTACGCGCTGTTTTTAATCTTTAGGGTTTAAATTTACATGAAAACTAGCCCTTTAAGTGAAACCTGTAGTCGAAGGCAGTTACTTGCAAAGTTCAACTAGGATAAGATGATCCATTAAAAGGGCCGGGTGAAATATTCACCCGGCCCTTTTAATATGTTAACATGGAAACAACTTTTGTTTTCCCAAGAAGTCTAATCATTTAGCGCGCTATTATTGCATATCGAACAAATGCTTTTCAGCATGGTAAGATGAACGAACCAAAGGTCCGGACTCAACATATTTGAATCCCATTTCCAAACCAATTTTTTTATATTTTTCAAATTGAGCTGGTGTAATAAATTCAATAACGGGATGATGCGCTTTCGTTGGCTGCAAGTATTGTCCAAGAGTCAAAATATGAACACCAACATTATACAAGTCCTGCATTGCTTCAATCACATCTTCTTCCGTTTCACCAAGCCCCAACATGATACCCGACTTCGTACGAAGACCTGCTTCCGAAATCCGACGCAAACATTCCAAAGAACGGTCATATTTCGCCTGAACACGTACTTCTCTGGTCAAACGACGCACAGTTTCCAAATTGTGTGAAACGACCTCTGGGCGAACCGCAATGACACGATCCAAATTATCCCATTGACCTTTAAAATCTGGCAATAGTGTTTCCAAAGTTGTTTCAGGACTTTCTTTACGGATTGCATTGATCGTTTCCGCCCAAATTGTAGAACCGCCATCTTTTAGATCATCACGGTCTACAGAAGTAATAACACAGTGTTTCACCTGCATCAACTTCACAGAATTGGCTACCCTATTTGGTTCATCCAAGTCTACTGGCAAAGGACGACCTGTTGCTACAGCGCAAAACGAACATGAACGTGTACAGATATTTCCTAATATCATGAAGGTCGCTGTTCCTGCCCCCCAACACTCACCCATATTTGGGCAATTTCCACTCTCACAAATTGTATGTAATTTGTGCTCATCTACAAGACTTCTGACATGTCTATACTCTTTACCAACAGGCAATTTGACACGCAACCAATCTGGCTTGCGTTGTGCAGGAGTTGCCGGGATAACTGGAAGTTCAATCATACAACAAAGTTAAGGATTAAAAATGTAATTTCTATTGGGCAATTTGTTGGTTTTATATCATAAATACTTATCGAATGACGGCAATAATAGAATAATGAAACAAAAATTAGGATATTTGTGTTGATTATCTATTGATCTAAATACTTTACTATGCGATTGAGCAAATCTTTATCCCTGTTATTGCTTGGGGGAGCTTGCATTTTTAGTGCGCAGGCCCAAACTAATTTTGACATTATTCCCAAGCCATCCAAGGTGAACGTAGCAACTGGAATATATACCATCCCAACACAACTCACAGTTATTGTCTCTGATGATTTCCAACCAGCGGTGCAATTGCTTACTGAGCATCCTGCGATCAAGAGTTTAACACTTGAAGTGCTAAAGAAAAACAAAAAAACACCAAAAGAAGGTTTTCGTATTGTAAAGGCTGTTGATGCAGACAACCTCAGCAAAAATGCCTATTCGATTCAAATTGATGAGAAAGGTCTCTTGCTTAAAGCCTGGGATACGCCACAGGTCATTAATGGAATTTATACTTTAGTTCAATTAGGGTATCTACAAGTTGATCCTAGCCAAATAGCATTTGCGACTATCGTTGATGAACCTCGTTTTTCATACCGAGGATTGCATTTAGACGTTTCCCGTCATTTTATGCCCCTTTCTTTCGTAAAGAAATATATCGACATCATGGCCATTTATAAGTTCAATAACTTTCACTGGCACTTGACAGATGGAGCGGGATGGCGACTGGAGATTAAAAAATATCCGGAATTAACACAAAAAGCAGCTTGGCGTACACATGCCCATTGGAAAGATTGGTGGAACAATGGACGTCAATATGTGGAAAAAGGAAATCCAAATGCCAGTGGTGGCTTTTATACACAGGAAGAAGCGCGCGAACTGGTCGACTATGCTGCCCGAAAAGGCATCAATGTCATCCCGGAAATAGAAATGCCCGGACACTCAGAAGAGGTATTAGCCGTGTATCCCGAACTTTCCTGTTCAGGGAAACCCTATAGCCAAGGAGAATTTTGCATTGGCAATGAAAAGACTTTTGAGTTTCTAAAAAATGTGCTGGATGAAGTAATCACCATATTCCCTTCTCAATATATCCATATCGGCGGTGATGAAGCGGAAAAGAAACATTGGGAAACCTGTCCAAAAGATCAAGCTCTTATGCAGAAGGAAGGGTTAAAGTCAGTTGACGAATTACAGAGTTATGCCATCAAACAAATGGATCTGTACCTGCAATCAAAGGGTAGAAAGCTTATTGGCTGGGATGAAATCTTACAAGGCGGACTGACCGAAGGAGCAACAGTCATGAGTTGGCGTGGAGAAGAGGGCGGAATAAAAGCTGCAAATGCTGGCCACGATGTCATTATGACTCCGGGCTCACATCTTTATTTCGATTCCTACCAGACAGACCCAAGAACACAACCCGAAGCTATTGGAGGCTATCTAACACTTGATAAAGTCTATTCCTACGACCCAATTCCAGCTGCGATACAGGGTGATAAGGCGAAACATATCCTCGGTGCACAGGCGAATATATGGACAGAATATGTGCCGACTATTGAGCATGTCGAATATATGGTATTTCCGCGCGCATTAGCATTATCCGAAGTCAATTGGACAACGAAAGATGCAAAAAGCTGGGCTGACTTTCAACGAAGATTACAATCACATTATAAATTGCTACAGGAGCTAAATCTGAACTATTATCGTCCATCATTCAATGTTGCTTATACAGCGTCTTATAATGCAATTAAAAATAACAACAAAATTACACTTACTACAGAGCAATTGAACACGGATCAGATCCGATATACAATTGATGGGAGTGAACCTACGATTCAGTCTACACCATATACTGGCCCATTTGAACTTAGTTCAACAGGACATATCAATGCTGCATATTTTCAGGACTCCATCAAAATAGGCCCTACATTATCATTTGATATTGATATTCATCGCGCCATTGGAAAAAAAGTAACTTACAATACGCAATGGTCAGGATATCCCGCTCAAAAAGATTCGACTTTAACCAATGGAATAACCGGCGGACTATCTTACCACGATGGTCAATGGCAGGGTTTTACAAGCCCGATTGATGTGGTAGTCGATTTAGAGCGAAGAGAAGAAATTCATCAGGTTGCCATGAATTTCATGCAAATGATAGGTCCGGGGGTTTACATGCCTGGTGAAATGGAAGTCCTTCTTTCTGATAATGGACGTAGCTATAGAAAAGTAGGTACAGTTGTAAATGATATATCCGATAAAGAATCCAAATTAACCTTTAAACGATTCGAACTTAAACTGGATAAAGCACAACAGGCCCGCTACATAAAAATCAAAGCCAGCAATCCGAAAAAAGGATATTTATTTACAGATGAAATTATTGTTTATTAACCGAATAATAGACAATTTACGATAATAGTTGGAGAACCCACTCCTTACGTTTTCCAACTATTATTGCTACTTTCAAGACTACTTTTCCAACAAAGGTCATTTTATTTTGAAATATTATTAAAATAAATACTTCATTTTCAAAATTTAAAATGTAACTTTGCACTCCGACAAAGCAGTCGGAATGACCCTTCCCCATGAGCTATTTTTGATTGTCTTTGCTCAGATTTACAATAGGAAATTTAATTTTTTGAACTAGATATAATGCCAAGAAACACTTCCATTAAGTCGGTTTTAATCATCGGATCAGGTCCCATCGTTATCGGTCAAGCTTGTGAATTTGATTATTCTGGATCTCAAGCATCCCTTTCATTGAAAGAAGAAGGTATTGAAGTATCCATCATCAACTCAAATCCTGCAACAATCATGACGGACAAAGTTGTTGCAGACAATGTCTACTTACTTCCATTAACTTGCGAAAGTATTGAAGAAATATTGCAAAAACACAATATTGACGCTGTACTTCCTACCATGGGTGGTCAGACAGCTTTGAACTTATGTATCGAAGCTTCCAACCTAGGTCTTTGGGAAAAATACAACGTAAAAGTTATCGGTGTTGATGTTGCTGCCATTGAAAAAACTGAAAACCGTGAAGAATTCCGTCAATTAATGGTTGATATTGGTGTAGGCGTTGCAACATCAAAGATCGCAAACTCATTCCTGGAAGGTAAAGAAGCTGCACAAGAAATTGGTTATCCTCTTGTTATACGTCCTTCCTATACCTTAGCAGGTACAGGAGGTGGATTTGTACACCGAAAAGAAGATTTTGATGCAGCCTTAAATAGAGGTTTACACGCATCACCAACACACGAGGTTTTAGTCGAACAAGCTGTATTGGGTTGGAAAGAATTCGAGTTAGAATTGCTTCGCGATACCAACGACAATGTCATTATCATCTGTACAATTGAAAACTTTGATCCAATGGGTATCCACACTGGAGACTCGATCACAGTAGCTCCAGGTATGACATTATCGGACAAATGTTACCAAGATATGCGTAATCAGGCTATCCTGATGATGCGCTCAATCGGTACATTTGCAGGTGGATGTAACGTTCAATTCTCGGTAAATCCAGAAAATGAAGAAATCATTGCAATCGAGATCAACCCACGTGTATCTCGTTCATCAGCTTTAGCATCAAAAGCAACTGGTTACCCTATTGCAAAAATTGCAGCTAAATTGGCGATCGGATACAACTTGGATGAGTTGCAAAATCAGATTACTAAAACTACTTCAGCATATTTCGAACCAACATTAGATTACGTCATCGTCAAGATCCCACGTTTCAACTTTGACAAGTTCAAAGGTGCAAACAAAGAATTGGGTCTTCAAATGAAAGCCGTAGGTGAAGTTATGGCAATCGGCCGTACATTTATCGAAGCTTTACAGAAAGCATGTCAATCACTTGAAACTGGCCGCGCTGGCCTAGGTGCCGATGGTCGTCAATGGAGAAATCTGGACGAGATCATGGATAGCTTAGAACATCCAAGTGGTGACCGTTTGTTTCATATCAAAGATGCATTCGAATTAGGTGTTCCATTGGAATCAATTCGTAAAGCAACACGTATCGACAAATGGTTCTTGGTACAGATCCAGGAGTTAGTACATCTTGAGCAAGAGTTACGTCGTTACCAACTGAATAATATCCCACGCGATTTCTTCATGACCTTAAAACAAAAAGGTTATTCAGATGTACAGATTGCTTGGTTGCTAGGTAATGTAACGGAAGATCAGGTATATGATCGTCGTAAGGAACTTGGCATAAACCGAGTTTACAAAATGGTTGATACTTGTGCCGCGGAATTCCCAGCACAAACTCCATATTACTATTCAACATTTGAAGAAGAAAATGAATCCATCTCTTCAGATAAAAAGAAAATCATTGTATTAGGTTCTGGTCCTAACCGTATTGGACAAGGTATCGAGTTCGATTACTCCTGTGTACATGGATTATTGGCAGCCAAAGAATGTGGTTACGAAGCAATCATGGTTAACTGTAACCCTGAGACAGTATCGACAGACTTTAATATGGCTGACAAGCTATATTTTGAGCCTGTATTCTGGGAGCATGTTCGCGAGATCATTGAATTAGAAAAACCTGAGGGTGTAATCGTTCAATTGGGTGGACAAACAGCACTTAAAATGGCTGAACGCTTAGAGCAGCTTGGTGTAAAAATCATTGGTACCTCTTTCGAAAATATGGACTTGGCAGAAGATCGTGGCCGTTTCTCTGATCTTTTGAAAGAATTAAATATTCCATATCCAAGATATGGTGTGGCTACTTCGGCAGAAGAAGCATTACAGGTTGCTAACGAAGTTGGGTATCCAGTTTTAGTTCGCCCTTCTTACGTATTGGGTGGACAAGGCATGAGTATCGTCATCAATGACGAAGACCTGGAAAAAGCAGTTGTCAACTTATTGAAAAATCTTCCTGGAAACCATATCCTGATCGATCATTTCTTGGATCGCGCTGAAGAAGCAGAA
Source organism: Sphingobacterium sp. GVS05A (assembly GCF_019969845.1). Classification (GTDB taxonomy): domain Bacteria; phylum Bacteroidota; class Bacteroidia; order Sphingobacteriales; family Sphingobacteriaceae; genus Sphingobacterium. Next base: position 4,051 of record NZ_JAHXYR010000007.1, on the reverse strand, counting down.
TCAGATTCTATCTGTGATGGTGAAGATGTACATATCATCGGTATGATGGAACACATCGAGCCAGCGGGTATTCACTCCGGAGATTCTTCGGCTGTATTACCTCCATTCGGTTTATCACAAGCAGTTCAGGATAAAATGGAAGAATACTCGATCAAGTTAGCTAAAGCACTAAATGTACGTGGTCTATTAAACATTCAGTTTGCTGTCAAAGGTGAAAATGTTTATGTCATCGAGGCTAACCCACGTGCATCACGTACAGTTCCTTTCATCGCGAAAGCTTATGATGTTCCTTACATCAACATCGCGACAAAAGTTATGTTAGGTGTTAATAAATTGAGTGACTTTACGATCGAACGTAAATTGAAGGGATACGCGATTAAAGAGCCTGTATTCTCCTTCAATAAATTCCCTGAGGTAGACAAACAATTAGGCCCTGAAATGAAATCAACTGGTGAAGCAATCCGCTTTATCAAAGATCTTCAAGACCCATATTTCAGAGAGTTGTACAATCAAAAATCAATGTTTTTGAATGCACAATAAGGTGTCTCTATAAAATAGAAAAGGCTTGCATTTGCAAGCCTTTTCTATTTTATATCTTTTACACATCGGAAACCGACATTATTTGTCGGGCTATTTACCTCACCTTTCCCCCTGCTTCCTGCTTTATAACGTTCACAATACTGATCATTACAGAGAAACGATCCTCCTCGTTGGACACGTTTTTCGAGATTAGGTTCCTGCGGATCATAGGAGTTCTCCGGTCCTGTGGGATTTGACGCCACGCTATTCTTATAATAGTCTGGTCTATAGTAGTCCGAACACCATTCCCAGACATTCCCTTCCATATCGTAGAGTCCTAAAGGATTCGCCTGAAAAGATTTCACGGGAGCGACTCCTTCGTAGCCATCCTCTTTTGAGTCTTCAACAGGGAATTTCCCCTGATAGATATTGGCCGTCCACTTTCCGTTTGGTTTCAACTCTTTCCCCCAATAGTACAGATCATCATTGGTATCTTTACGGGCACGGGCAGCGTATTCCCATTCAGCTTCAGTAGGCAATCGTTTCCCAGCCCACTTTGCATAAGCAGCAGCATCCTCATAGGCGACCTGAACAACTGGATAATTCATTTTATCTTTTATCGAACTACTGGGACCTTCAGGATGTTGCCAATTTGCGCCAGGAATATATTCCCACCACATCAGATAATTATTTAAAGAGTTGTGTTCTTTGGGTTTTGAAAATACAGCTGAACCAGGGACAAGCATATTCGGATCAACACCGGGAAAATCATTTGAGTCAAGCTTTCGCTCAGCTACGGTCACATATCCAGTCTCTTTTACAAATTGAGCAAATTGTGCATTTGTAACTTCATGCTCATCCATATAAAATGAATGGAGTTCTACAGTATGTACAGGTTTACTATCTTCGAAATTCGAACTTCCCATCAGAAATTTACCACCTTCAATTAAAACCATCTTTCCCGTAGCATTACTGCTTTGTTTGGCTAACTGAGATTTGATCATTCCGGCCCGGGTAGGTATATTTTCACCGACACAGCATGAAAGGGTATCATTTGTGGAAAATATAGATAGACAGGTAACTAGCGTCAGATTGATTAACATACCTAAAGATAAACATAAAAGGGGAACAATAAAATGCTCCCCTTTCAAATTATTGACTTAGATGCACAATTTATACATCCAATTGTACATTTTCTTTTTTCGTATTTTTTGAGCGAATAGGTGTATTACCTCCACCATTTAAGGTGATATCCACAGGATTATTATTCTTCCATGCACCTTTTGTAAAATCTGGTACAGCTACCGTTTTACAGTTCTTTTCAACGGACTCAAAACTTAATGGTACAATACAACTCCATGAAGCAGCATCATAAACATCTTGATCCAATGGCAATCCGTTACGCAGACAGTCGATTAGACGCCAGTCCATCATAAAGTCCATACCTCCGTGACCGCCAACTTCTTTGGCCTTATCACCGATGTATTTCACTAATTCTGGTGTATATTTTTCATATAATTCTTTGAGTTTTTCCTCCTTGATGAATTCGTGACCGAATGCAATATTCTCAGTTGGGTATTTTTGAGCGAAGCCTTTTGTACCGCTTAATGTATGTAGTCTTGAATATGGTCTAGGCGAAGTCACATCATGTTGTAGCATAATTGTTTTACCCTTCGCTGTCCGAATTAGTGTCGTATTCATATTGCCACGGTATTTCTTCCCAACAAATTCCTGAAAGAAAGAATCTTTTCCCGCGAGTTCCTTAGCCTTCTCACCCATCATAAAATCATTAGACGACATCGCGACAAGGTGATCCATCTTGTCTCCTCTATTTATATTTAAACACTGTGCTACAGGCCCAAGTCCGTGAGTTGGATATAGATTACCATTGTATTTAATATTTTCCCTTAGGCGCCACATATTATCATAACCATTCTTTGAGAAATTCAAATCCAATAAATCGTGAATATATGCACCCTCACCATGGATTAATTCACCAAATAAACCTTGGCGGGCCATGTTCAATGTCAACATCTCGAAAAAATCATAGCAGCAATTCTCTAACATCATACAATGTTTTTTTGTTGCTTCAGATGTTTTAACCACCTCCCAACAATCTTTTATTGTTAATGCGATTGGTACTTCACAAGCCACATGGTTACCCGCTTTCATAGCTGCGATACTCATTAGTGCGTGGTAGTCCCAAGGTGTACAAATATAGACCAGATCCAACTTTTCTTCCTTCAATAATGACTTCCAGCCATTTTCTCCAGAATAAGACTTTGCAGCTTTCAAACCTTTTGAGGTAAGAATTTTCTGCGCTTTATCTACCCGCTCAAGGTGTTTATCACAAAGCGCAACGATTTCGCAACCTTCGATAAAAGATAATCGTTCGACTGCACCGGGACCACGCATCCCTAATCCGATTACAGCAACTCTCACTCTATCAATTTTGGGTGCGGCATAACCACACATATTAAATGCTTCTGCAGTCGCATTTGCATTAACCAAAGTAGGAAGTGAAACAGCCAATGATGATAAAATCCCGGCCTTTTTTAAAAAATCTCTTCTAGAATCCATAATTTAAAGTTCATGTAAATTTAAAGGGACCAAAATGGTCCCTCTAAAAAATCACCTATTTTAAAACAAACTAAACAGTCAATAAGAAAAATCCATTTGGATTTGGATTTATACTTGGTTCTAACTAAAGAACTTAATCTCTATAACAATAATATAACACTTTTCTCGAAATAAAAAATCAAACTTTAAAGCAATCGTTTGTTTAATCTACACAAACGATTGCTTAATTTATTATAATCATAATTTTTTCAACAAAACTGTGGCTGGTAGATAAATACACGATTTCAATTTTATAGTAAAAACTTAAAGAGCATATACTCAAGATGATAAGTTTATTATACCTTTATACTAGAGATCTCCGTTGTAAAGTATTCTTTTTCTAGGGCTATCACTAGTCGGATTAGAAATCACTTGCAGGACATCTGAGCATCTAGTAATTTGGTTCCCCAATCCAATCATCAAGCCCACCTCCGTTTATGATAGGGTCCAATATTCAGCAGCCCCACTTCTACTGAGGAAAGAATCATATAGCAGGTTCATTCGGCAAAGATCATTACGTGAACAGTTGCAATAACACAGTGGTAGAATCCGAATTAGCCAGCAGGCAGGGGTGTTTAACATTCGTGCAACATGTAAATAAATGGTTTTCGGAGCTGCTCTATCGTCAGCAGGATGTCACTGTGCTTACTATATAATCTGCTGGACCACTTATGCAGGGAAGAATCAGATAATAAAAGGCCTATTTGGTTTAAGATCACTATGGCAAGAGCTGCAATAACATGGGCTATATGCGCAAGGCCATTATTCTCTGGGAAGTATGTAAACGCAAGAAGCCCTTGACTGTTTCCAGCAAGGGCTTCTGTGTAAAAAAAGGCACCGACCTACTCTCCCACCTGTTACGGCAATACCATCGGCTCTGGCGGGCTTGACTGCTCTGTTCGGAATGGGAAGA
>NZ_JAHXYR010000006.1 GCF_019969845.1 Sphingobacterium sp. GVS05A | reverse complement strand
TCCCCTCTGACATTAACTTGGTATAGCTATCATAAAGGTGTCGGATCATTAAATAGGTATAATACACCGAATACAGTGCTACCGAAATGAAAAGATATGGTATAAAAAAATTAAAGACATCATTATGCGAGGAAAAAAAAGATAATGAACTAAAAAAGAATAAACTAACCGCAAAACTAAGCAGGAACGGAATCACATAATGGTATCCACCTATTCTCTTTTGCTCGCCCATAGATGTGATAATTACAATTACATGAAAGAATACGACCTGCATGAGATGGAGGTTGAATGCGACAAAAGGAAGAATATATTGAAATGAACTACCAGGAACCTGAACCATTAAATTAAAGATCCAGTTAAAAATCATCTGACAGAAATAGATCAATAACAGTCTTTTAAGATATCGTTCGATAGATAAAATTCGATCTCCGTATGCAAATAGCAAAAAAAGTATACAAATGACAGACGATGCGACTGGGGTTGCGGCAATTATGATTTGGTAAAGTTCATTCATAGGAGACCAATAATATTACTTTTCGAAATAAATGACCATAGTTAAAACGCGCAAATTAGAAGGGTACTTTTATAATAGTATATAAATTTATTCATTTTCACTCACAAGTGTATACAAGGAACAAATATTTCAGTCATACAACTTATATGCAATTCTTTCAATTGAAATCCCATAATATCCTTTGAAAATAGGGAAGACTCATAAAAGTCTTACTTAACAGAGATTATGCAAATTCAATCTCAAACGCATAATGATTTGTCTTGGCGGGATTATCTATTTTGAGTTGCTTCATATTGTTGAATACAATCTGTTCTACTCTTTCGATCAATATCCTATCATTTATACTTTTTGAAATATAATCTGATGCACCTAATTGCAATGCTCTACTAATCTTGTCGCTGTCTAAATCATCGGTATACATAATAATCTGACTATTGGGATACAATTTCTTTAGATGTGGAATACTATCGATACCATTCATAAAAGGCATATTAACATCCACTAAAAAAACATCCGGATCTTCAAATTTAGCTTTGAATGATTCCATGCCAACTGGAGAAGGGGCTTCTAACACTATTTCAAATTTTGGATTCGTGTGTTGGGATAGCTTCGCCCGTGTAAGAAATCTAATGATTGAAGAATCATCGATAAGACCTATTTTAATTGTTTCAGTGTACATAATTTTTTACTTTACGTGATTTCTACAAAAATCAAGATTACCGATTATCATAATATTACTTTTGATAAAATGGTTAGTGACACATTGTCAATAGTATGTTTTTACCTCAAATCTTACACACTGAGAAATTGTCATTACTATTATTGCATATGCTATAAAATACTGAAAAGTTAAAAACAGCTTGTAAACTTTTTTAATAAACTTAATAGGCTTAATTTCTCAATAATACATTTTTTAAAGTTGCCTATACAACATTAAGAATCACCTCTTCTAGTTGTTAATTGACTAATCAATCATATTTCCCTAACAGCACCTGAAAAGTCAGTAATTGCTCACTTATCTTACATTAAACCAGATTTATCTTTTGAAGGCCAATTCCATAATAGGAATTTGGGTAATTAAGATTTTAACTTTTATTACAAAAGTGACTTAGCTACAAAAATTTACTATTCGTCATATCTGAAAATACCAGTATCTCGCCTGTTATTTTCTTTGGGAAACATTCAAAAAAATAAATACAAAACATTATACAAAATGCCTTCTACTTTTTACAGAATAGCTGTCATGGAAATAATTATCTGTATAATTTGCATTACATTGAAATCAGATCTTACTGTTAATCACTCAGGTATAGACAAATACCATAATAGTAATGACAGGCAAGCTGTTCGCAACGCTCTTTATTGTAAACTCAAAGACTACTAAATCAAAGAAAGGAAAAACATTATGTTTAGAAACAAAATTGATCTATATTTTCAAAATCTTGATGAAAAATGGAGAAACCTATCTTACAGAGAACGGACAGGTTATACAATATTTGGCTATTCCGCATATGTGTTTTTAATCGTTGTTTTGATTTTTTACACAATTGTTGCGATATATCATTTACTCGATCACCAAGTGGTATTCGGGAAACCCATCCATTAAAAAAGTGGATGTTTCACATATAATAACGAGGGACGCCGCTAAAGACGAAACAAACACCTCAAAAATAAAATAACAGGGAGAACAAAAGTATACGCAGTTTTTTTAACTTGCACATAACCCGCAACAACTGTACTCACAGTCATCCCATACCTTCTGGTTTCAATATCCTGTATATCACTATCCGATCAGGATGGTTATGCTTACAGATTTCAAATAAATTTTACATTAGAGATATGAAAAGATTATACATTTTTTTCTTAACGATTATACTTTGTTTTTGTTCAACTTTCAGTGCGATATATGCACAAGAAAATGATTCGATCAATAAAAAAGAACTTGGTCTAAGTACCCTGCTAAATGATATCCGACAGCAGCAGATTAATGATTCGCTTGAGCGTATCAAGCTCCAGCATGAAATCTCCAAACTCAAAAGCCTCAACAGCCGTAAGAAAGAAAATCTAAAGCAGCAACTTAATGAGTTTGACGAAGAGAATAACATGCGTAAGCAACAGTTAAAAATCCGGGTCGATTCGATCAAAAAAAATACGAAGTCTTACGCCGTAGCACCATTTAATGACACGCTCTTTTATGTGTATAATAAGTTAGGGGCGTCTCTGGCCAAGGATCGTGCCTACAATGTGGTCAATAGAATTCGTAACCTCTATGAAGATGACTTTGTAAAAGTTGATTCTTTCAAAATCGAAAACAATGAAATCAGTGCCGACATTGTTTACAAAGACTTGATCATCACCTCTATAACAGAACTGGATGCACTACTTGAAGGAAAAAGTAAAGATGAGATTGCAGCACAATATCTCAAGCGTATCCAAGAGGCTATCAATCAGGAACGGGTAGATAATAGCATTAGCAAAATGCTGATGCGAACTGGACTCGTCCTCTTGATTCTCCTTACATTTTCGATTTTGGTGTTTTTGATCAACAAATTGAGAAAATATGGAACTAAACGACTTTTAACCGAACGTACTGAACGGATCAAAGACGTGAAAATCAAAAATTATGTATTGATAACTTCTGTTCAGAAGACTCGCATATTCATTAACATCATCAATATTGCATACTGGGGACTAATCATGCTGATTGCTTTTATTATGCTTCCTCTCGTTTTCAGTATCTTCCCTTTTACGCAGAGTTGGGCCTCAAATCTTATTGGTCTTTTTACAAAACCTTTGAAAAAGACAGCTATGGCCATTTGGGATTATATTCCAAATCTGACCACAGTTTTCGTTATCCTATTCGTAATGCGTTATGTGGTACGGTTTGTAAGATATATTTTTAACGAGATTGACAAAGGTAAACTGGAAGTAAATGGCTTTCATCGTGAATTTGCTATGCCGACATTCAACATTATCCGCTTTCTACTTCAAGCCTTCACATTGGTACTTTTATTTCCCTATCTTCCTGGAGCGAATTCAGACATCTTTAAAGGAATATCTGTTTTTATTGGGGTATTATTCTCACTAGGATCTTCCTCTGCCATTTCAAATATTATCGCTGGTCTGGTTATTACCTATATGCGGCCTTTCCGTATCGGTGACCGCATTACAATTGCCGATAAGACCGGTATCGTCATTGAAAAGTCTCCATTGGTAACTCGGTTACGCACGATTAAAAATGAGGAAATCACGATTCCAAATTCCTCCATCCTATCAGGCAATACCGTCAATTATTCGACCTTTTCAGAAGAAGGAATATGTTTTCAGGTTGAACTCACAGTGGGATATGAAGAACCTTGGCAACGTATACACGAGTTACTACTTAAAATTCCACCACGTATTGCACGTGTAAATCAATTTCCCGAGCCATTTGTATTGCAAAAAAAACTCGATGACTTTTATGTTCTTTATGAACTGAATGTTTACATTTCCAAGTCAGGCGAAATTGACCTAGCCAAGTCTGAAATCTATCAGCTTATTCTCAATGACTTCCTAGCTGAAGGTATCGAAATGAATGGTCCGCACCTCTTCTCAAAAGTAGATTATGTACCGCAATACCAAGATAAAAGTACAGACACATTAAACAACAATTGATTCAACGCCGTGATGGGAGTAAATATCATTTAACAATTGTAGGAATCAGCTTATTCTTTTTTCAGGAAGTCAGCGTAAGCTAATTTAATTCCTTCGGGAAGATTGATTTTATGTTTCCAGCCTAAGGCGTGTAATTTGGATACGTCCATCAATTTGCGTGGTGTTCCATCCGGTTTACTGCTATCGAAAGAGATGTTCCCTTCATATCCTATAACTTCTTTAATGAGTTCTGCAAGATCCTTTATACTGAGATCTTCCCCGACGCCAATATTGACAAATTGTTTTTCGTTATAATTATTCATCAAAAATACGCAGGCATCAGCCAAGTCATCCGAGAAAAGAAATTCCCTTAGCGGAGTTCCAGTACCCCATATCACAACTTCATCCAAGTTATTGACTTTTGCCTCATGGAATCTTCTGATCAAGGCTGGTAAGACGTGGGAGTTTTGAGGATGATAATTATCGTTGATGCCATACAGATTGGTCGGCATGACTGATATGAAATTACAACCGTATTGGTCGCGGAAAGCTTCTGCCATTTTAATACCGGCAATTTTGGCGATGGCATAAGGCTCATTCGTAGATTCCAATGTACCGGTCAACAATAAGTCTTCGTTTAAAGGTTGTGGCGCCATCTTGGGATAAATGCAACTTGAACCTAAGAACATCAACTTTTTTACCTCATTATCGTAGGCGGATTTAATCACGCTACCCTGTATCGCCATATTTTCGTAGATAAAATCTGCGCGAAAGGTATTGTTCGCCATGATTCCACCGACTTTAGCCGCAGCCAAGAATACATAGTCAGGTTTTTCTTCGTTGAAAAAATCGGCAACTGCCTGTTGATTGCGCAAATCTAGTTCCTGCGACGTACGGGTCACGATGTTATTGTATCCAAGTTCTATTAATTTGCGATGTATTGCCGATCCTGCCATTCCTCGATGGCCTGCCACGTAAATTTTAGCGTCTTTTTCCACGATATGTTACTGATTCCTGCAAACTTAGATAAATTGCTTTTTATATGCAATATAATTTGCCCTTATAAAAGCAATTGATCGCTGTGCTCGCAGTCCTCAAAATTTGCTTTTTATGGGAATGAAGGTTATTGTGTGAGAATTTAGAACAAAAGTAGGCAGCTTAGTGGCAAAGATGTCTATGTAAGCTGTAGTGAGGAAATGCAGAAAAGTCGAGTGATTTTTAAAGGAACACCTAACGATTAGAGTCCTGTACTGGATAGCAAAAGTAAATTTGTCGGTAGGGTTATTTAAGGAGAAACATGTATATGTAAGCGGTATCGGGGAGATACCGAAAATTGCGAATAGACACTAAATTTTTAGTATATAAGATTTAAATACTGTTGTAACACTACTCGCATTTGCTTCGTGCAAAAGCTCGGGCAAGGCGACTATATATATTAAAACCATATATGGTGGAGTATTAACTTTACTAACAAACTGTTGGAGTTCTATCGTTAACAAAAACTAGAGTATTGGTTTACAAATAGCTTGAAAGGGCATACTGATAAAAAAATTGATAAAGTAATTACTTTAAGGATGAAAATCATTTTTACAATACTTTTGATTAGCCTAGCAGCTACCACATATAGACAGCATGATTATACAATCAATGTGAAGATACCTGGAATCTCCTTTAAAAAGACAAGCGATTAGGCGCATTGTAAAAATATGGTTGACCCACGCTAGATCGTGTGGCATTAAAGCAAGAATTACTTATTCGAGCCGGCACTTTAACTATTCTTACCTGGCTGCTTTGGTAATTGCTACTTATGAATATTGACCAGCGCTTGATAAAGATCCTCAGGTTTAACAGGATTGAATAACCATTGTCTAATTTCCAGTGATTCACAAACAGAAGCAACATTGCTGTATAGGGAATTAAATACTGGAATTATGGGCTGTATATATTTTTCATTAAAAACCTTTTCCCGAATCTTCTTTATGGTGTCTATTCCATTCATAATAGGCAAGTCGTTCATCATAAGGATTGCTCCAAAGCGACTGCCGCGCATCAAGAGCTGCAAGACTTCGAACCCATTCTTTGCATGTAGCGCACCGATATTCTTTTTATTCAATAGCTGAACCAACCTTTCACGCTCACTTTCATCATCGGCAACGACAAGAACAGTGTCAATATTTGCAAGATCTTTCCATTCTTCTATTTCCCAAATAGAACGTAAGTCGAGGTCAAAAAAGAAATGGCTTCCAACAGCAACTTTACTTTCCAACTTCAGTTCACTCCCCATCATTTTTAGCAGGCGATTGGATATCGTAAGCCCTAGACCTGTGCCGCCATAACGTTTGGTCATTGAAGTATCCTCCTGCGAAAAGGCTTCAAAGATTTTTGTCTGCTTATCTTCTTTTATGCCTATCCCGGTATCCTGAACACTGAAACGCAGAACAGCAGTTTCGGCCTCCCGTGACAGGACTGAAATCTGAAATATAATTTTTCCTTTCGCAGTAAATTTGATTGCATTGCTCATTAGATTCATCAACACTTGTTTGATACGAAGTGCGTCTGTCCAAATATAACTTGGTACCTCGGGCGCGATATCTAAATGGAATTCCAGGCCTTTGCCTGTGATCTGAACATTAAAAAGTTTGTTCAGCTGCATGATAAGTTCGTTGAGATCCGTTTGCTCAATTTCCAGTTCCATTTTACCGGCTTCAATTTTCGAGAAATCCAGAATATCATTGATAATGCCTAACAATAAAGTGGTTGATTGCTCGACCATCCCTAAATACTCGCGCTGTGTAGCATTCAAACTGGTTCTGGTCAATAAATCGGTAAAGCCTACTATACCATTAAGGGGAGTGCGTATTTCGTGGCTCATATTGGCCAAAAACTCGGACTTTGCCATACTTGCCTGCTCAGCAAGTCCTTTTGCTCGTTCGAGTTCTTTGTGCTGTTGAATTATTTTGCTAATATCTGTAGCTACACCAAGATATCCGATGACTTTGTCCTCGACGTTTCTGATCATGGTCACGGCTAAAGAAACGAACAATTGTGAGCCGTCTTTGCGGATGTAAGTCCATTCACGTTGCTCCGAACCGTCAAGTTCAGCTTTTTCCACAAAAATGCTGAATCCCTTGACGGGATATCCCAGTTCGATGGTTAGCTGACGTTCCCTCAAATCTATCTCGCTCTGCAAATGAAAATGTACCGGATTTAATTTACCGATTATTTCTTCACTGGCATACCCCAATAGGTTTTCGGCGCCTTTATTAAACAATGTTATTGTACCTTCCACATCCGTGGCGATAATGGCAACTGCGGAAGTAGCCTCGAGAATATCCTCAAATAGTTTTTTTGAATTTGACGACTCCTCTTCCATTCTTTTACGTCTGTCAATATCCTGAAAGGTACCATAAAGTCGTACACAGACGCCGTTTTCAAAATCGGCATTGCCCAATGCGCGTATCCAAAGTGGATGCCCTTTAAAAGTGATAATTTCCAGTTCAAGATCCCAGGGTTCTCCCGTGGAAATAGCTTGCTCAATGGCCTGCTGAATTTTATTCCGGTGCAGTCCTTCCTTGTAAAAATTAAGCGAGCTTGTAAGATCAGGCTCATAATCCTGTGCTACTTCATGAATCTCTTTGGTGATCTCGGACCAGATAATTTTTTCATCTTTCAGATTGTACTCCCAGCCACCGACCCGTGCAACCCTTCCGGTCCTTGTCAACATTGCTTGGGTATGTTTTAAATCCTTCTCCAAATAATGCTGCTCGGTGATATCAACCGCATTACCAATTACATATGCCTTCTTATTTCCGTTAGCCTGGAGGATATTATTAAACATCCAAATACGTATACCACCAGCACGTGTTACCGTGCGCATTTCGCCTTTGACAACTCCTTTTTTAATGATTTCAGCGAGGTAGCTTTTAAGATTTGAATGGCCTTCCTTTGGCACAATATCAAAAAGAGAAAGCTTTTCTATTTCCTCTTTTTCATAGCTTAATAGTCTGGCTCCAGCCTCATTTACCGTAATAAAATTGCCCTCCAGATCATGGGTGCACATGAGGCTCTGTGAGTGATCAAAAAATGCTTTCAGCTTCTGCTCACTTTCTTTATATTTCTCCTTCTCTTTTCGATTGACAATCAGCGCCACCACTTCATCCCGTAGCAGGGAGAATATTTGTTTTTGGTTTTCGTCAAGTTGCCTGGGTACCCTGTCAATAACGCATAACGCACCCAAAGCAAATCCATTGGCATCAACCAAGGGTAATCCAGCGTAGTACCGGATATGAGGATCCGCCGTTACGAGCGTATTGGATTTAAACCGGTCATCTTGAGCAGCGTCCCGAACCTCCAATAGCTGATCTTCTGTCAATGTATATTGGCAAAAAGATAAGTCGCGTGGTGTCTCTTCCACGTCGAATCCAACACGTGATTTAAACCATTGCCTTTCTTTGTCTATCAATGAAATTAAAGAGATAGGCATATCACAAACGCGTGAGGCAATCTCAGTGATACGATCGAACTCTGATTCCGCAGCGGTGTCCAGAATTTCATACGCGTGCAGTGCCTGAATCCGTTGCGACTCATTTTTTGTCAGTGATTTTGCATCCATAAAATCACAATAATAAAAGTTTATAACAAAAAAGTTAAATTTCTACACCTTCATGAGAACACTCCATCAATCACCATCTTCCATCGGAAATATACAACAACAGACAACATAGACTAAACACCTGATATAATAGCAATTAATAGATATAATATAGTAACTAACAATAGCAAATAAAAATAGTTTTATAAAAAAAATAATGTTTCTTGAAACACAAAACTTACAAAACGCAAAAAAGAACAATTATTCAAACAAAAAACTTTTCACTAAAAATATTTTTAACTACTTAATAAATACAAAACAAATACGATTGTTTATATGAAAATTATTTACTATTTTCATAACGCTTTATCATTATTAGGATCTATTTTTTTAAATAATTACAACTTAATATTATGCTTTGCCATGAAGAATCATGGTGTTTTTCCAATTTGAACGGCGTTCATACGATCTATTTGCTTGCGAAACTTTTTGCCTACTGAGAGGTTCATCCAGACTGCCCCATAAATCTTCTATTTGTCTTAATGTGAGTCGACGTATGTCCTATGCGCAGATGAGGAATGAATGTATTTTCTCTGTACTGCCCCAATTTTAAACCCGTCAAATTCGAAGGGTTTAGAAATACCAGAATTTAGATATTGAGGGTGACAAGAATTTTATTATCCATATTCTGGGATAATAGCATTATAAAAATTCAATTCTCAATGCTGTCTTGGTAATTATGAAGCAGTTGAAACCGCTCGTTTGACGAAAGGTGTAATAGAACAAGCCTGGCATTTTCATCGCATTCATTTTATCCTCAGCAATATAATTTTTCATGCTATTAAAATAGCACAAATGGCTATTGAAAAACACTTCAAAGCTATTTTCGACTTCTATTACATTGAAAATATTAACAAAATCAAACTCCGAAAACTCTTGCCAAACAACATTTTCAAAAATCATTTTCTTAATTGGAACCGAGGTTTCTGTTATATACTCACCGTAATATATTTCCGTGACTTTGTTTTGAAAATTCATACTTAGATTGTAAGCGAAAAAGTCTCCAAACTCTTCATTTAATTTAATAGCATCCATATTGATTAGATAGTTCTCATAAGAGGGGTTATTCTGAAAATATCGTCTTCATTATCCAAAGACCAATAATCTATCAGTTCAATAAAATATCTTTTATCCTTTGTTAACATCGCTTTAATTCTATCCCATCTGCAATCTACTGCTAGGTCCTGCTCATTTAGATAGTCATCATAGGATGCAACAATTAGAGACATTAAAGCCATCCTTTCCTCAAATGCTAAGTCATATTGGTGATAAAAATCAATAAATTCATTTATCCGCGAGGAGTCTGCCATTTCGATATCCCAGTCCTGCTCTGTCCCTGTGTAAGGCAGAGACAACTTTTTGCTGAGTGCTATGATGATGTCTTTCTTTAATATCATTCAGTTAGATAGAAGTTTTATCAACCTGGTTATAGGATTGCCATCCTTTATAATCAAACACTGTTTTAACTGTGCCTATTTTTGAGCAGATATTTTCAATAAATTATCAATTCAACCCAAATTTAAGATAGAAATGATAGCAACTATCTTTACTTCCCGAATTATTCTACAACTCAACTGTCAACGCTGTTGCAAATACCTTTAATTCAAGCCCGCTATAAAAACTTATATAGTACAACGATCGCCCGGAACTATCAAACTCAGCTAACTCATTACCATTTTCAAACCGACCTCGATACAACAGGTCAATAGTCTTAAATTCATTGGAAACATCTTCGTCAAAAACAAATAAGCAAGTCTCCATGAATGCATCAATAAAAACTAGATCAACTAGATTATAGTTAGAGGCAGTTTCTAGATTTACACGTTTAAATCTAAGTCGAAATTCGTTAAAAGCTGCGTTGTACACGAATCTAAAGCAGTCATAGTCATTATGTAGGTCAAGATAAATACCATCTAAATCTACCGCTACACAATCTTTAAATAATTCAGATTGGGGTAAACTAATCTTTCTCTTTATTCTTTCGCTAGCCATGTACTTAGTGCTTTAATGATCTTCTCTTTGTAACATCATATTATGCTAATTTTTAGCTCATATTAATAACACCTAATTCATCATTAAGAGCTATCTTTTGTCTCCACTCTTCTTCCTCTAGGCAACTCGCATGTCGCAAATCCACCCCTTCTCTAGCCGCCTTAAGCGTTATATATTCATATATAGGAAAGTTACCTGTCTCCCATTTTTTCTTATAGCCAATAAAGCCAAATTCTGCTAGCATTTTCTTCAGTGATTGATAAATTGCATCGAACAATTTTTCTGTTTCAATATCTTCTTGAATCAGCACCGCTTTATACGATACATTAGAAGGTGATAATTCTTCAATTTTGATATTGATGCATGAATCAATCGAATCTATGCGAATGGTCCAAGAATAATTAACACGATCGTCCTCCCACAGTACATTGGTAGAATGAGGAAAATACGTTTTATCTTTTTCTTTTACGATTTCATAGATAAAGAAAAGCTTATTCAATAGCTCCTGAAACTTATCACCATAATCTGAGCTATGCCCTATTTTAAATCGTTTCGTATCGGATGAAATCTCGGATACAATATAGCCTAAGGTTTCGATTTCAAATTTGATCTTCATTTTTATTGTCTGTTGAAGATAGTGATAAAATTAGAACTGAATAGCTAGTAAAATACCTATACTGACATAGGCCAGAGCAATTAAAAATGATAATTTTCTTTCTTTTGTGTACCACATTGTATATCCTCTTAGTACTTTAAGTTCCTAAAATAGCATGACTGGTTTCAACTTTGATCATCCCTTGCGTCGCTGTCATTTCTGACCATAACCAATTGAAATAGGCTATCACCTGCTTAGCGGGGATCATTGATCTGTCAGCTGTCGTATGTCCATCAGAAACTACGGTGATAAAATAATCTCTTGTTAGCGCTGATTTTATCGTGGCATCCACACAGAAATCTGTCGCACATCCGGTCACGATCAGTTCCTTCACTCCCCTACTTTTCAATATCGTCTGAAGATCAGTTTTATAAAATGAATTATTCGTTGTCTTAGAAACAAATATATCTTCAGGACCTCTGATCAATTCAGGCAATAAAGACCAATCTTCTGTACCAGGAAGGAAGCTGTTCTCCTTTGTGCCATCATGTTGTATAAAAATAACGGGGTCACCACTCTTTCTAAACTGTTGAGATAGTTCGTTGATCCGATCAATGACACCAAAGGTATCATACCGCAGCGTATAGGGCTTAAAACTGCCCTGTTGCATATCTATAATTAATAAGGCCTTCATCCTAAACTCACTTAACGATAATTTGATGGATAAATATAACAAATGTTCATTATCAAACAGTATATTAAGACCACGAACGGGATGCAATGCGTTATATATGCAGTTCTATTTCTTATCCTATGCCAAGTCGATCGAAGAACAAATCTGTTAGATTTGTAAGACTGCAAATGATCAAAATTCAGATAGAATGAAATAGATGAGTATCAATTGTAGGCTATACTGAAAAAGGAAAAAATAACCCAAAAATATAAAGCTATGCAAAAGATAATTCCAAACCTTTGGTTTGACAGCAACGCACAGGAAGCCGCAGAATATTACCTATCGGTTTTCAAAGATGGAAAAATAATCAATATTACTTATTACCCGAGTTCAGAAGCCGAAGGATTGGCTGATTTCCAGAAGGATTTTGCTGGAAAAGTACTTACCGTAGAGTTTGAGATTTTGGGAATGCGTCTTATCGGGATCAATGCCGGACCGATATTCAAATTTAACGAGGCTATTTCGCTGATGATCCCCTGTAAGGACCAGACTGAAATAGACTACTATTGGGAAGCACTTACATCGGGTGGAGGACAGGAGAGCGTTTGTGGATGGCTGAAAGACAGATACGGATTAAGCTGGCAGGTTTGTCCTGAAAATTGGGCGGAGCTCAACAGAAGACCCGGCGCATTCAAAAAAATGATGGGAATGAAAAAGATTATTATTGCTGATTTCTAAAAACAAGATGCTGATCGATCACGACCCAACGATTCATAAATCTCATCAAGCGAATTGTAAATCCATTCATAAATAAATCCAAACCTCTATATATTTAAGATTAAATTAAAGACGCCTATGTTGAGTAAATACCAATTCAGTAAAAATCCACTACATTATATTTATGCCCTGATCTGGTTGGGTGTATTCGCTACTTTTGCTTTTTATCTTTTCACAGGAGAGATGTTCAGGCCGGAAAACGGCAAGATCCACATTGTAGCAATTCTTATCGCTTGGGTAGTGCAATATCTTGGCCTAACACTGACTTGCTTGATCATCCGGCTTTTAGGGATATACAAAGCATTTCGAACTGTTTTAGATAAGAAAGAAACTGAATCTTAATTAATTATCGCCGACGCTACGAAGTTGCATAGAGCATCTTCAAGATGATAACCGTAATCCTTAAATACGTAGTTATCCTCATTAAAAATATAATTGTATGGATTATAGAAAATAATATCAATCGCTATGAAGACAGCACCTAGAATCGTCTTTAAAAAGGCAAACGATTAGGTATATTGTAAAAATATGGTTGGGCCACGCTAGATCGCGAGGCATTAATGCAAGAATTACTTATTCGAGCTGGCACTTTAACTATTCTTACTTGGCTGCTTTGGTAATTGCTACCTGTGAATATTGGACAGCATGTGATAAAGATCCTCGGGTTTAACAGGATTGAATAACCATTGCCTAATTTCCAGTGATTCGCAAACAGAAGCAACATTGCTGTCTTGGGGATCAAATATGGGAATTATAGGCTGTATATATTTTTCATTAAAAACCTTTTCCCGAATCTTCTTAATGGTGTCTATGCCATTCATAATAGGCAAGTCATTCATCATGAGGATTGCTCCAAAGCGACTGCCGCGCATCAAGAGCTGCAGGACTTCGAACCCATTATTTGCATGTTGCGCACCGATATTCTTTTTGTTCAATAGTTGAACCAACCTTTCACGTTCGCTTTGATCATCGGAAACGACAAGAACGGTGTCAATATTTGCAAGATCTTTCCATTCTTCTGTTTCCCAAATAGAACGTAAGTCGAGGTCAAAAAAGAAATGGCTTCCTACAGCAACTTTACTTTCCAACTTCAGTTCACTCCCCATCATTTTTAGCAAGCGATTGGATATCGTAAGTCCTAGACCTGTGCCGCCATAACGTTTGGTCATTGAAGTATCCTCCTGCGAAAAGGCTTCAAAGATTTTTGCCTGCTTATCTTCTTTTATGCCTATCCCGGTGTCCTGAACACTGAAACGCAGAACAGCAGTTTCGGCCTCCCGGGAAAGTACTGAAATCTGAAATGTAATTTTTCCTTTCGCAGTAAATTTGATTGCATTGCTCATTAGATTCATCAACACTTGTTTAATACGAAGTCCGTCTGTCCAAATATAACTTGGCACCTCGGGTGCTATATTTAAATGGAATTCCAGGCCTTTGCCTGTGATCTGAACATTAAAAAGTTTGTTCAGCTGAATGATGAGTTCGTTGAGGTCCGTTTGCTCGATTTCCAGTTCCATTTTACCGGCTTCAATTTTGGAGAAATCCAGAACATCATTGATAATGCTTAACAATAAAGTGGTTGATTGTTCGACCATCCCCAAATACTCACGCTGCGTATCATTCAAACTGGTTCTAGTCAATAAATCGGTAAAGCCTACTATACCATTAAGGGGGGTGCGTATTTCGTGGCTCATATTGGCCAAAAACTCGGACTTTGCCATACTTGCCTGCTCAGCAATTCCTTTTGCTCTCTCAAGTTCTTTATGCTGTTGAATAATTTTGCTGATATCTGTAGCTACACCAAGATATCCAATGACTTTATCCTCGATGTTTCTGATCATGGTCACAGCTAAGGAAACGAACAGGTGTGAACCGTCTTTGCGGATGTAAGTCCATTCCAGTTGCTCCGAACCATAACGCTCAGCTTTTTCCACAAAAACGCTGAATCCTTTAACAGGATACCCCAGTTCTATAGCTAGCTCACGCTCCCTCAGATCTAACTCGCTCTGCAAATGAAAGTGCACCGGGCTTAATTTACCGATTATTTCTTCGCTGGCATACCCCAGAAGATTTTCGGCGCCTTTATTAAACAACGTTATTGTACCATCTATATCCGTGGCGATAATAGCAACTGCAGAAGTAGCCTCCAGAATATCTTCAAATAGTTTTTTCGAATTTGACGACTCCGCTTCCATTCTTTTACGTCTATCAATGTCCTGGAAGGTACCATAAAGCCGTACACAGACGCCATTTTCAAAATCGGCATTGCCCAATGCGCGTACCCAAAGTGCATGCCCTTTAAAAGTGATAATTTCCAGTTCTAGATCCCAAGGCTCTCCTGTGGAAATAGCCTGCTCAATGGCTTGCTGAATTTTATTCCGATGCAGCCCTTCCTTGTAAAAATTCAGCGAGCTTGTAAGATCAGGCTCATAATCCTTTGCTACTTCATGAATCTCCTTGGTGATCTCGGACCAGACAATTTTTGCATCCTTAAGATTGTACTCCCAGCCACCGATTCGTGCAACCCTTCCTGTCCTTGTCAACATCGCTTGGGCATGTTTTAGATCCTTCTCCAAATAATGCTGCTCGGTGATATCAACCGCATTACCAATGACATATGCCTTCTTATTTCCGTTAACCTGGAGGATATTATTAAACATCCAAATACGCATGCTACCAGCACGTGTTACCGTACGCATTTCGCCTTTGAGAACTCCTTTTTTTACAATTTCAGCGAGGTAGCTTTTAAGATTTGAATGGCCTTCCTTTGGCACAATATCAAAAAGAGAAAGCTTTTCTATTTCCATTTTTTCATAGCCTAATAATCTAGCTCCAGCCTCATTCACCGTAATAAAATTGCCGTCAAGATCATGTGTACACATGAGGCTCTGTGAGTGATCAAAAAATGCTTTCAGCTTCTGCTCACTTTCTTTATGTTTCTCCTTTTCTTTTCGATTGACAATAAGTGCAACCACCTCATCCCGTAACAGGGAAAGTATTTGTTTTTGGTTTTCATCGAGTTGCCTGGGCACCCTGTCAATAACGCATAATGCCCCCAAAGCAAATCCATTCGCATCAATTAAGGGTAATCCAGCGTAGTAACGGATATGAGGATCCGCCGTTACGAGTGTATTGGATTTAAACCGGTCATCTTCAACAGCATCCCGAACCTCCAATAGCTGATCTTCTGTAAATGTATATTGGCAAAAAGATAAATCGCGTGGCGTCTCTTTCACTTCGAGTCCCACCCGTGATTTAAACCATTGCCTCTCTTTGTCTACCAATGAAATTAAAGAGATAGGCATATCACAAACGCGTGAGGCGATCTCAGTGATACGATCGAACTCGGATTCCGCAGCGGTGTCCAGAATTTCATATTCATGCAGTGCCTGGATCCGTTGCGACTCATTTTTTGTAGGTGATTTTGCATTCATAAAATCACAAATAAAAGTTTATAACAAAAAAGTTAAATTTCTACACCTTCATGAGAACACACCATCAATCACCATCTTCCATCGGTAATATACAACAACAGACAATATAGACTAAAGACCTGAACTAATAGCGATTAATATATTATGGTATCTAACAAATGGAAGATAAAAATAGTTTAATAAAAAATTAATGTTTCTTAAAAGATACCATTTTCCGACTGCGCTACATAATTATAATGTGCATAATCCATAATCGAAGGTGTATGACCATATTTATTGGTAAATGATCGGCTTCGAAGTTTCTTTAATCCGTAATTTTACCTACTAAGCAATATTGGACCAATAAAGATTATTCTTTGATCATAAAAAAGGGGACATCATCCAAGATGTGCCCCCAATAAACTATAAACATCGAAACGTTTTTTTTTGAATTGGATTAGTATCCAAATATTTCACCAAGACTTAGCTTTTGGATACTACCCAAGTCTGAGATAGTACCTTCATTTAAGTCCTTTTCATCTCCAACAATGCAATAGACATAAGGCTTATGGCTGATATTATCGGTATGAAACGTTTTAAGGTCTGAAAACGTTAGCTGAGGAAGTTTCTCAAAAACCATTTTTCTGGAATCTTCTGTAAGTCCACGACGTTGTGCAGCTAAATAGCTTGAAAGAATACTCGCCCCTGTAATACGCTCACTTGCCAAAGATTTCAGTAAATTGGTGCGAATTGATTCCAAGCCTACTTTTGACTCAGGCAGCTCATTCAAAAGCTCATTCATTCCACCTACGGCATCCTTAAACTTGTCAGATTGTGTCCCGATATAGGCACCTACCATGCCATGGTTTTCTTTCCTTTGAGGTTGTCCATAATAAGCATACGTCGTATAGGCCAATGCTTTGGATTCGCGAAGGGTCTGAAAAACAATACTACCCATGCCGCCGCCAAAATAACCGTTAAAGAATATGACAGTCGGTATTTGGTTTTTATCAAATAATCCCGAATTACGGATCCAGAAGACTTCTGCCTGCTTCATCACATATTGGGCAAACAGCACCTTATTCTCGTTAGTTGGCTTTTCTTCAAATTTTACGCCTTTCTCCATCGCAAAATAAGGAGATACATTATCCTTTAATGGTTTAAGGTTTTTGACCAAATCGGTGACACTTTGTGGTCCATAATATAAAATACGATGCTTGGCTCTAGCTAGGTTGTGCAACACCGCAACAAGTTCAGCCGCTTTCAAACCATCGAGTTCCTGGTCGGTATAGGTATAGTTAAAGGGATTTTTGGCACCATAGCGTGCATAGGCTTTTAGGCCTTCCATGATCGTTGCCTTATTCTCCTTGGCATTCGCCCTTGATTTTTTCAACCGTGCAATGTAGGCCTTAAATGCTCCTTCATCCTCCACGCAGTTGTGCATCAGATCCTGCAACAAGCTCATCGATTCGGTAAAGTTACTGTGTAGGCCATGAACAGACACACTGCTTTCTTCATTGCCAGAAGATACCGAAAATTCCGAAGCCAACTTGTAGAAGGCTTTGCTAAACTCTTCACTGCTCTTGTCTTTGGTGCCCAAAAACTCCAAATACCCCACAGCAAGGCTTAATAATTTATTGTCCCAGCTTCCAAAATCAAAATGGTAGGTTAGGCTAAACAACTCATTGTTTTTATTCTGAACGGCCAAAACATCGAGATCTTTCAATTTTGCTGTCGACATATCTTTTGCAAAATCAATCCACCTTGGCTTGATGTCCTGCTCAGGCATCGCGTTGATCTGTTTCAGAAAGGCAGATTCAACATTTCTGTTAACCGTAATTGGAGTAATGGCCGGTTTGACAACTTTATCGACCTTATCATCCTGTCCTTTTCGTTTATAGACAGTGACATAATTGACATCTGAGAGATACTTATTAGCAAAACGCACGATATCTTCTTTGGTTATTTTTGACAAACGGTCGGTATAAGCCAATTCTTTTGCCCAATCAGTCTCCGAAGTAAAGCCTGACATGAGCTGCTCTGCAGTACCGGTATAATTATCAAATAGCTTGATTTGCGCTTTCTTTTCATTATTAATGATCGAAGTAAGCAGGTCGGCTGAAAATTGTCCCTTTCTTAGTTTATCGAGTTCACCCAACAATAGTTTCTTGACATCCTCCAAACTTTGTCCTGCCCCCGGATTGCCTTGAAGAATCAACATCGAATAGTCTTTCAATACATAGGGAAAAGCGCCTGCACCCAACAATTTTTGTGATTTCACAAGATCAAGGTCGATCAATCCGGCTGATCCATTGGTCAGCACATTGGCCATAAGATTCAGGATCTGTGCATCTGGATCAGCAGCCCCCGGAAACCGAAACCCCATCAGCAGGTACTCAGATGTCGGCCCCATGACGGTTTTTGTAATAGGGCTGGTAATGGTCTGCTCTTTTTCAAAAGTATAGGCCGGAACAGGCTTAGATTTCATCGTGGAAAATGCCTTATCAATACGTTGGATGACATCCGTAGGATTGAAATCACCCGACATAATGACGCCCATATTATTGGGAACATAATAGGTATTGTAATATTCCCTTATAGCTTTTAGCGAAGGATTTTTAAGATGTTCTACAGATCCCAATACAGTTTGCTTACCATAATTATTGTTTGGAAACATGGCCGCAAAAATGGTTTCGATAGACTTTCTATTGTCGTTATCTAGGCTGATATTTTTCTCCTCATATACGGACTCCAATTCGGTATGGAACAAACGCAGAATAGGATTTCTGAACCGCTCGGCCTGAACGGCCAAATATTTGTCGAGCACATTGCTGGGGATATCTTCCACATATACCGTCTGCTCAAAAGATGTAAACGCATTGGTACCTTTAGAGCCCATGCTGCTCATCAATTTGTCGTATTCATTCGGAATAGCGTATTTCGATGCCTCGCCCGATACACGGTCAATTTCTTTATAGATCGCCGTCCGTTCGTTAACATCGGTGGTATGATTATATTTTTCATATAGATTGTCCACCTGATCCAACAGTGGTTTTTCTTTGGACCAATCGAGGCTACCAAACTTATCCGTCCCCTTAAAAAGCATGTGCTCAAGGTAATGTGCTAACCCGGTATGTTCTTTGGGATCTGTTTTGCTCCCGGCCTTAGTGGCAATGTACGCCTGAATACGAGGTTGTTTATTATTAGGACTGAGGATAACGGTTAAACCATTTTTGAGTTTGTAAAAACGGGTCTTAACAGGATCGTTGGTCACATATTTATAGGTATACCCCCCCTCAGAGGTTTCTTTCCAGAGGTATTTGCCTACTTGGGCTTGGACACCAGTGGTTATGAACAATAACGAAATAAAAGCTATTGTTTTAAATTTTCTATTCATAATTAGGATTGACTTTTTATTTTGACAACTTAAGGTAATTTTATAAACAAGATTATTTACAGCAATAATCGCAAAAAACAGTATTAAACACAACAGTAAGCTATGATTACAAGAAAAAGAAATGAAAAAATCACAAAAACAAGAAAAAAAACATAAACGAAATAAAATATATGTTTATCGCAGCAGTTTTTTCAGTTTGGCTGCTCGACCAAAGCGCACAACTCACAGAAAATCAACAGGTAAATAGACATCTAGGTAACATATTATGATCTCTGCATTAAATTCAAGAAGAAAGGCTGTACGCAAGGACAGCCTTCTCCTCCTAACTAAACATATGCCAGCACAGCTTGGGGTGTACGAGTGCTGGAAAACTATTTAGCAATGATTTTGCCATTTGGGTCTACCAGGAAATTCATGGGGATAGCCTTCACATCATACATTACTCCTGCTTCATTTTCCCATCCCTTGAGATCTCCGACCTGTTTCCAAGTAAGTCCATCGTCCTGAATCGCTTTTAACCATTTTGCCTTATCAGCTGCTTTATCCATGGATACGCCTAGAATTTCAAATCCTTGTTTTTGGTATTTAGCATATGATTTTACCAAATTCGGGTTTTCACGTCGACATGGTGCAGCAGTGACATCTAAGGCTGCGTTGGATAGAATAATAATGGTATGCTCAATCAGTTAATTTTCTGCAATCCCACGCCTACCCAGCATAATCAGTATAATAATATGCAAAAAATTAATCCATTATAAAAATATTAAATATAAAAAAAACAAACAAAGTAGATGTTTCTCTACAAGACATCATTTACATATTTACAATTTTATATTTCACTAAAAAATATACATATAATTGTTTCAATAAATTTTTAATAAAATCACAAACTAAAAAGTTACACAATTAAAAAAAAATCAAATGGAAAAGAAAGCAACTTATATCGCTCCAGAGCTTAAAGCTTTGACGATAGAACTTGAACAAGGTATCGCTGCTGGTTCGAACCCGAGCTCATCGCATAGACCCGAACATTCACACGAAGGACAAGAATGGGGACAAAGTCATAACCCACATTCTGACGAATAACCAGTAAAAATAAAATAAATTGCACATCGCCTTCTCGCGTTTTGGGGAGCTGTAATATAAATTGCGTCAATGGGTAATTCTTTGTTCAAAGGGGCAGATGAATTACCCATTACGTTTAAAAGCAACTTAATAATAACAATCTCACCTACTGACTATTAATCTCTGCTTCAAATGACGTGTTTTTTGCGCATCGATAAATACCCATGTATAGGTTGGTTTTCTAAGCTGTATGATCAACTTTTTAAATTATCCTGTTTTGACATGAAAATATTAAACCATCCTTAATGCATTTGTTAATAATATATTAACACTGAAAAAATACTTTTGTAAAAAATTCAAGAGCATTATGATGTCAACTAAGATAATTGATCGCCACATAAACATGTGGATAGATGGTAATGATACGGCATTTAAATATATTTTTGACTATTATTATCCACGCCTGTTGTCTGCTTCATTAAAACCGATCAAAAATCACCAGGATGCCGAGGAACTTGTAATGAACGTTTTATTAAAAATCTGGCAAAACAAATACAGAATCAATCATCTCAACACCCATTTGACGGATTATCTATTCGGAATATTACGACAGGAAATGGCAGGTTTAGCACGAAAGAAAGTCATACTGACAACCGATTATAACGATATTCCGCTACAGTTGTTAGGATCCAATGACCACCCCGAACTTTCGATGAAAGACTTACAGACCAGTTATCAAGCTGCATTGCGCAAACTAAGCGCTAAACAACGTGAGGTATTTTTGATGAGCCGCAATCAATTATTGACACAGAAAGAAATTGCAGAGCAAACAGGCCTCTCCATCCACACAGTAAACAACCATATAACTTCAGCCTTAAAAATCATTCGAAGGGAATTATATGAATATCCACATGTAGTCGTCTTGATGTATATAACAACTCAGTCGGCAGTAAGTATATTAAATTAAAATCAATTAATCATTAAACTTTAAAATCAACTAGTTATCCTCTCTCAGTTTTACATTCTTATATAAAGGGCTATATACAAAGCCCTTAAGATATGAAGATTGAACGACCATCACGCAATGCACTTGTCACTTATTTCAGAGGCTTAAGCTCTCAAGATGAAAGTAAGCTGATTATTCATTATTTATCACTGGATATAGATGCCGGGTATATAGAATCCTGCATGCGAGAGGCGTGGTCCGAATTAGATCGTGAAGCTTACCCGCTTTCTCAAACCCAAAAGGCCAAAGCATGGGAAATTTTTCAATCAAAACAAAATGAATTAAACCTAATCCCAAGCGAAAAAAAACAAAAATGGTTTATTTACGCTGCATGCATTTCATTTTTTATCCTAAGCACATTAGGAATTATTGCGTATCAGCGATCTATCAATAAAGAAGCTACCCCAACCGTTTATCGTGCAGCTCTTGGAAAACAATTAAAAGTCCTTTTGAAAGACAGTAGTAACATCCTACTCTTTCCTGGCTCCTCTCTAACAGTACCCGCCAATTTCAATCAAGCAGACAGAAAAGTTGAATTATCCGGCAGGGCATATTTCAAAGTTACACACAACAACCTGAAAGTATTTGAAGTACACTCGGATTTATTGACAACAAAAGTTTTGGGAACAAGCTTTGAAGTAAATGCCGATAGATCGGACAGTCAGCAAATAATTACGCTACATACGGGTAGAATAAATGTCAGCTATGACAACCGTACGCTCGCTAATCTACAACCAAACCAGCAGCTTATCTATAATCAAAAAAATCGTCTTTTTAAGGTGATCAAAAGCAATGCAACAGAGACCATTTCATGGATAAATGGCGAGCTAACCTATGATCTTATTCCCCTAAAGCAGATCTGTCTGGATCTGGAAAAATGGTATGCGGTTAAAATCGAGATCAGGGATCAGCAATTGGCCAATAAAAAGATAAGTACAAGTTTTAAAGACATTCCACTCAATAAAGTACTGGATATGATTTCCATCACAACAGGGATATCGTACACGATTAAAGGAGACCATATAACAATTTATTAAAAGAAAGGAGATGAAAAAGAGAAACAAATAAAAAAGCCGTCCTGTTGACGCAGAACGGCTGAGTATTCGACTGAAAACACAGTCTAACTAAATTAAAATCCGGGATTAAGGCCCCATCGAATTTTAGATACAAATGAAAGAAATTTTATTAAAAAAAAGAAAGAAAAAACTGTGTATCTATATATACACTTTTGTCCTCACTGTATGCTTTTTATTTACACAATCCGCACAATCCCAGATACTCGAAAAGAAAATAAGATTGTCAACGGGAGACATTACTGGACTACAAATCATCGCTACAATAAAGGAACAGCTTCCCAACGTTCGATTTACATTTGACGAACAAATAAATTCAAAATTAGCAGACCATATTGACAACTCCATAGCTTCTTTGACATTGGAAGATGTACTTCTGTTGATCAAAAGAAAATTTGGTATCCACTATGAAAACAGAGATGAATACATTATCTTCAGTTTACCGACTATACCAAAAGCTCCTGTACAACAGAAAGGCACTGGCTCGATAAAGGGCCGTATCGTAGAATTTGAAAGTTCTCAACCTCTTTCAGGTGCAACTGTCTATATCAAAGAACTGAAAAGAGCGGTACAAAGTAATCAACAAGGCTATTACAATTTTGCAGATCTTCCCAGGGGCGCCTACTCACTACAGGTTTCATTTATTGGATACAAACCTGAAGTCATCACAGTAAAAGCTTCCTCCTCCAAAGAAGAGATCTATGACATAAAGCTACAGGGTGCCAATGTACTGGAAGAAGTCGTCATAAACAATTTACGAAAGATCAGAACCCCCGTCGCCCACACCTCGGAAAGACAATTACTTTCGGAGATCAAAAATGCGAAGACACTAATGAGCGGGATCTCAAGTCAGGAAATCAGTAAATCGGCAGACCGAAATGCCGCAGAAGTGGTCAAAAAGATTGCCGGGGTCTCTGTTCGAGATAACAAATTCATTATAATAAGAGGGATGAATGAGCGCTACAACCTAACATATTTGAATGGTAATATTGCCCCATCGACAGAACTCTACTCTAGAGCATTTTCTATGGACCTTATCCCTAGTCGTATCATAGATCGAATTCTGGTGTACAAATCTCCAGCACCCGACCTTATGGCAGACATGACAGGAGGTGCTGTCAAAATATTTACCAAGGATGCACGATATATCAAACATTTTGATCTGGAATTACAACTGGGAGCTCGTCCCAATACAACTTTTTCTCCAAAATTTCTTAGCTATCGGGGTAGCGGAACTGACTTTTTGGGATTTGACAATGGATTGAGAAAATTACCTGCCGTCGTACCTGGGTATGGGGATTTTACGAAAGCAACGTTGAGTCAAAAGGATTATGTCGATAATTTCAGCCCCTATTTGCAGTACGGTTATAAACTTATGCTCCCCATGATGCAATTGACTGCAAACTACTACAATTCCTTTAAGATCGGCTCGAGAAAAATAAGCATGTTAAGTTCGCTAAGCTATAAAAGTGAAGGACAACAGTATGCCGTAGACCGCAGCAATAGCTTCTATGGGGGGAATCTTGACCGAACCCACGTGATCACGCAGGAAAATCAAAGTACGGAAATGGCGCAGCTAAATTTATTGCAGAACTTCAGCTATGTGATCAGAGATAGCAGTACATTGATGTTTAAGAATTATTTTTTACAACAAGGTCAAAGCGGTACTGTGGTACGAACAAGTAAGAATGACCAATACCTGATCCATGAACCTTCAAGCGACCTTGCACATCTACCCGGTCTGATCTGGAGAGATCGGATTACAGGTTTTGACCTGCAAGAGCGAAATATCATTTTAAGCTATACACAGCGTTCACTTTATTCGGGAAACTTTAGTGGTGATCATTTTTTTAACAAAGGAAAACAATTGCTGGCATGGAACCTCGGGTATACATATAGTATCCAGCAAATTCCTGATCAACGTGTGATCCGCTTTCAAAAAAATCGCCAAGATGGAGCAAGGGTCATCTTGCCAGGCCCGGATGAACTCAATTGGACAGCTGCTTATCGTTATGTTCCCGGCCCTGATGATATTGAGCATAAAGACAATAGCCTGGAACGCGGTATACTGTCAAGATCCTGGTCCAAAAATACCGAAAACGTTTATAACGGTTCGGTCGATTACACATACAAATTTAAACCATGGATTACGGTGAAAGCCGGGACTTACCAACAATGGAAATCCAGAAGATTGTTCCGTCGTGTATATACACTCAATGAGGGAGACCTAAACAGCGCAGGATACCCGGACAATCCTGCTATAGGTGGCAATAATCGTTTTATAGATTTCAGCAAGGTTTTCTTTCAGGAACAAGAACTGGGAAAAGTCTGGTCTGCAGAATATCTAAGGGATAATGGTAGCGCTTTAAAGGTATTCGACCGTACCAGCGGAAGCGATGCCTATGTGGCGAGTGAACAATTAAATGCAGGCTATGCAGCTATCAGCCTACTTCCTTTTGATCAAAAGTTGGATATCTATGGCGGTTTAAGGGTAGAATACAATAGACAAAAAGTAGCTGGAGCCATACCTGCTGAACGTGTTGGCGACGTGAACAAACCTGTACTTGTCGACAACAAAAAGACAAATTATCTCCCTTCAATCAATATTGGTTATCGCCCCATAGATCAATTGGTGTTCAGACTAGCGTACGGGCAAACGGTAAATAGGCCCGAATTTAGGGAACTATCTCCTTATAGCGAACTGGATTATCTCAACAATCAAACGATAAAGGGTAATAATCTTTTAAAAGCCGCTGAAATAAAAAACTATGACATGCGGATTGAATGGTATCCCAAAGAGAATATCAATGCGGAGATAGTGAGCTTAGGAGCATTCCATAAAAAACTAAAATCACCGATTGAACGGATGATTTACAGAAGCTTGTATTTCGGTGGACCAGCTACGGTGAGCTTTGGTAATGCAGACCGGGCTACCGTAAGCGGAATAGAGTTCGAAGTACGAAAAAACCTAGGATTTATTCCAACTGCTTTTTTTAGGAACCTATCGGTATCGGCCAACTTTACCTGGATCAAAAGCGAGGTCAAAAAGAACATTGATACGACCATAAACAAAAATTTAAATCCCGGTTTAAACCCATATTATACGCGCCAGCTACAGGGACAGTCGCCCTATATCTTTAATGCAGGCCTCTACTACGACAATGCGGGATCAGGGACAAAAATAGCGCTAAACTGGAATTTGACTGGTCCAAATATTTATGCCGCAGCCAATGGATCGGCCTTTAGTATGGATATTCAAGGTAATGTACCCATTATTAATCAGGGCGAACAGGGAAGTCTGATCGAACTTAAAAGGGAGATGCTGGATTTTGCGCTTACCCAGAGGTTATTAAAAAGTCTTCAGTTCAAGTTAAGTGTACAAAATATACTCAATCAGCCAATACGTATTGCTGAAGATGAAAACTTTACCTACAAATATGAAAAAGCAACATATCAAGGAAAAGACCACATTGACATCGGTGGCGATATGATTAACAACGAGTATAAAACCGATCGACATATTATCTGCTCTTTTATGTATTCCTTTTAATGCTGACTATATTATTAAGAAATATCAAACACATGAAACATAAAATATTCTTACTTCTATTCCTGCTCTGTGCGTGTTTAAGCTCCTGTAGGAAAGTAGACGATTTTAAAAATACACTGGATGCCCTACCACAAATTAATAATGAGGCAAAATATTCTTACAAAACCAGTTACATCGCAGGTGACACAATGACTATCATAGGGCGACTACAGCCAAATAACGGACTGAAGATAAAGATCGGTAAGGCCGAGGCACCAATCGTAGGATCCGATACACTACACTACCGGCCTAATTCCTCAGACTCCGCTCAAAGTGTATTGGACCGTGTTAAAGTTATCATTGCCGAGGAGATGGGATCAGGTAAGAACATTCCTGTTCAAATAACTTCAGGTGGGTATAGTATCAATGCGGCCTCGATCAGTATTTTTTCACAATTCGGCCCTGACAGTTTTGATCGTTCACTTAAGATGACAAATCATGCTAAAATAAGCGATCCCAGCAGTATATTTTTACATTGTGTCAATGGAAAGGGTGATTTATATTTCTACGAGCCGATAACAGGTACCCTAAAGCGGATAAAGAAAGAGGGATCAATCGAAACTCTCCTAACAAAATCCCAGCTGAACCCTACCGATGTTAGTATAGATAATCTTGTCACGGGGGGCGTCAATCCACAAGGTACCAAAGCTTGGCTGTCGATAAAAAACAATGGTGATTACCTTTTTATCGAAGTGGATATTGCGCTGAAATCCGTCAGGCAATTAAATAGGAGTCATGAATATGCTGTACCTTATATCGGTGATATCGGCAAAATAAACCTACAAGTAACCACAGGTATCTATCCGGATGCTGATGGTAATGTTATTTTAACTACCCCTGGTTTTCTATATGGGTGGCTATACACCCCATGTGCCTCTATAGCAAAGTACAACAGCAACAATGGCAGATTGGACTATCTATTCCGAAGCGATGCTTCACCAAAGGAAATCCCGGGTGTCAATTTTGAAGGAACTAACCCTATTATCCTGGCAAATGATAATATGATGTATGTGCCTACTTTTAATGGAATCAGGCTGTATGACCTTAAAAGCAGAACGCTTTTGAAATCAGTCAATATCCAGCAAGAAAATTATGGCATCATTCCTAAAAAATACATCGGTCCATTTAATGGGCTTAAGGTAAATTTCGCTGCACCAATTGGAAACAGCAGCAAACCGGAAATCGCTTTTGGTTTTTTACCCAAGCCCAACCGAAAACTTATCTTCTTATTATATCAATACTTAGATGGACAGATCATTGGAAACCCGGGCAAGAACATTTCCTCGCTGGTAGATGGTCCCAAATGGATGACGCTCGATTTTATGGAAGATAGAAGCTATCAATATGCTCCTGGGGCCGCCGATATAACGGGGTACAGCTTTGAACCATACGCATCGCCGGGAAAACCTTCGAGTATATTTTCGGATGAAATCCTCAATTATGACGAGGAAGGTCATTTATATATGACCGCGAACGGAAGAAAAAGTATTATAAAAACAGCAACACGATGATAAAAAACATAAAAACATATCATTTCATATTATCGATAACCTGCCTATTATCGACTATAACAGCCTGTAAAAAGGATATCGATGCGACGATTCCAGGAAATGGAGAAGCCATCAAAATTAATTATCTAGCAAATTCGGACGTACTAAAACAGTATACCACTGGCGGGGTAGGAATTTTTGTGGATACAGTACTCCATAACAATACTGGAAATTTGCCTTTTTTTGATCTGACCACAACACCCAAACAAGTTGAATACCCCAAATTTTTTAGCACTGTTCCCGGCTTATTGTACATCAATTATCTTGCAGGGAACCACCGGTTTCAATTTAACTACATGATACCGGACACGATAACCAGCAACTTTGGAACAAAACCCTATAAGACGTTGGTAGATACAACACTCCTGTTTGAAAAAGATTTGGGTTCGTTGATATATCTCATAGATGGTCCTGTCAAGATGGCGAGCAGTGAGCCGACCTTTAAGATCCTGAGCATTCCTGCCAACAGGTCACTCAAGCTAGATAGTTCACAAGTTGCCTTAACTATTTCGCATCAGAGTCCCGATACGGAGGCAATCAAATGTAGCAGAGTAACTGCCGAAGGTGGGCTAACGACAGAAAACCTGCCTCAAAAGCTGGCATATGGGCAATCCACCTCCTATGTTATCTTTGACGTAAAAGATGCCTCCAATGGTGTTATCGGATTTCGCATCTATCGCAGCAGCAACGGCGAAGAATTAATCAATACAGGAATCCCGGCCAATGGAGGACATGCTTATGTACTCAGCATATCAGGTTTTCAACATGAACAGCTAATGAATCTGCCCTCACAATTAAACAGTGACAACACTGTCCAATACAACAGTGTGACTATCTTCCCGAATCTGAGAGCCACAACAAGGCAAATCTGGTAACAACAAATACGGATCTCAATCAATAAAATAAAAAACATGAACCGAAATATCATATTAATAGGCTCAATAGTTTTAACACTATTTGCCGCATGTAAAAAGACGGAAGCTCCAGACTTGCGCCCTTTGTTTTTGGGTACAAAGAATATTACACTCCGAGAATTAAAAGCATTAAGTAAACAAGCCGAAATTGTGCTGCCCGACGGAGATAATGGTTTGCAAATAAATGGTATTGTTATATCCGATTACACAACAAAGAATATTGAAGCTAAAACAATTGTTCTTCAGAGCGAAGAAACGAATAATAATACGGGAATTGTTATACGTTTTGACAGTATTCCCAACTTTAAGCTTGGTGAAAGACTAATCATAAATCTAACTGGACAAAAACTCGTCAACAAAAATGGTGAAGTGGCATTAGTTGACATACCGCTTTCAAATGTTAAAGTCAGTGGGACCGGATACATCGGTATAAGAACCACAAATATCGACAGCCTGATAAAAAATGCCGATTTATGGAACGGTACCTTAGTCACATTATACGATGGAACGCTATCTGGCGGAAATGGCAAGTATTCAGGAACCTTATTATTTAAAGAAACCGGAAAAACAACTTCAATCAAATCGCAAATCTACAATGGTGCCCTATTTGAAAGTACAAGCTACCCTCCAGGAGTAAATGCAATAACAGGAATACTACGAACCAACGGGATTGATCATCTTATAGACATTAGAAATACGAAAGATGTAATTTCCGGAATGGTAACCAGAGTCGTTACTGATGACATGAATGTCATAGGGATACGCAATGATCCATATAGTAATAAATGGTCGGATCCAAATTTGTTTTCTACGGACATGGAGACTTCATTTTCAAAATATGCGGTAGGATATGTCAGCGGCTATCAACGCCCGAATGTGATGGATAAGGATTTTCTTCAAAACGATCGCTCCTATTTTTATTTTTATACAATGGCAGGTCCTTATGATAGTTTTATATCCAATGCCCTTACTATACCAAACCTATATGCACTCCAATCTATCAAGGAAATCCGTGTTACCTTTGCAGGAAGTCAAGCCAATGGAGTTATCGCCTCTACCACAAATGGCGACAGCCTAATCGTAAAACCTTTTGCGCATGGGAAAGATGCCTTCAAAATAGGGCTGGAATTTTCCGACAACGGCTATCCAATAGATAATATTCCATCTTTGGAATCGGCTTCCTTCACGCAGACAGGAACTTTTTTCACGGTAACATTTGCTATCCCTTCAAGGGTAGAAATTTTAAGACATGCCCCAAAGGAGCCTGCTTCGGCTGAATATTTTGCTTCAAAAGTAGATGGTTGGCTAGCAAGCCCCGGCTTCAAAATCAAGAATCTATCTACACGTTCTGCTGCTGATCCCTATTCATTTACGGAGCCCTATGCTCCTATTATTATCTCGAAAATTGAATATGCCTTTTAGATTATTCTTAATAAAAGCGAGGGTATTTTGGCAATATGCTAAAATACCCTCGCTAAAGAATAAAACCAGCACAGACTATTTGTTATTCAATGCCTTCATCAATTGACTATAAGTTTCGTCATTGCTAGGTCTTGGCGCATCATTATCCAAAATTTTACCATCCCTGCCGATAATCACATACCTTGGAATACCGGAAATATTGAATGCCTTGGCAACGACACTCTTGGTTCCACCTTTTGACAAAAGATGTATACCTTCGATCTTATCGTCGGCTATTGCTTTTCTCCATTTGGCTTCATTGTCATCTATGCTGATGTACAGGAAGACCACGTCTTTGTTATCAGCAAACCGTGCGTGGAGCTTGGGACTTCCGGATTGCATTTCCTGCCTACAGGGTGAGCACCAACTCGCCCAAAAATCAATATAGACTACCTTTCCGGCAAAATCTTTTAAGGATACCTTTTTTCCGTTGATATCATCCAGCTCAAATGGTGGTGGTGTTGCACCAGAAGCGAGTGTTAACGCACGGTCATAAATTCCCTGGAGCTCCGTCACATGTGCATCACTTCCACCATCTGCGGCAAACTTATCGATATAAGATTTATAATCGTTGACGTCTTTGGCAATTAACAATAGGCTGTTAACAGTCGAGAATAATGCAAGCTCTCTGATTTTCCCGGTGAGATTCGCTTTGATCAGATCATATTCCATCTTACGCTTTTCTTCCTCTTTTTGCGTAACAAGGCTATCTTCTTTTCCGATTTCGAGCATGTGTTTATATCTCAGGTAGCCTGGTAAACTTCCTCGGACAAACCTGTTATAGGGATAATAAATGAGTAGATCATCTGAAAGCTTTACTTTTTGAAGCATATTTAGATAATCTGCCGGAAGGACCTCTTTAAACTTTTTTTTCAGTCCCTGACTGATCATATAGGGCATGATAATCTCAAAGCCTAAACCATCGTAATAGAACTTGATGTACTGGAAATCGAAAAAATCCTTGCTCACTTTTGACTTATTGGCTTCTAAAAAAGCAAGATTATCTTTGCGCATTTGTGCAATCTGCTCATTTAGGACCTCCGTCGAAACTTTGGTGGCATCAATACTAGAATAGTTTTTGATATAAAGTGCCATCAGATCTTTGTAGGCGATAGCATTTTCCTTTCCCTTTCCTGTAAATGTCGTAGCGTCTTTAAAGTCGGTCTTGATCAAAAGATCATCGCCGGGTTCGATATAGAGATTTAATGATCCCTTCACAGGCTCATCCATGCCCAATCGAACATCTATAGGTTTTTCCAATGTGGCAGAAAATTCAAAAATACCATCTGCATCCGGTGCGAGCATTTTCGCATCAGTCTCCCCATCTTCAAAACTAAACCACATGGTCTTTCCCACCAAGGGCTTAATATCCACACGAACACGTGTTTTCTTACCTTGCCCAAATCCCATACTGACATACATGCACAGTATAAAAATGATTACATAATTTTTCATTTTCTCAATCTATTTTAGTTGTTATTTTATTATTTATGTTGACTATGATTCAAAATTTCGTCAGTTATATCTAGTCCAACAGCATAGAATATCCTGGAGTCTCTACCTTTTTGGTGATTTTTAGCTCAAATCACCTATAAATTTGGACGTATTATGGATTCTGCTGCATAGCTGGATTTGACTGCAAAATATAGAGCGGGAACCGGAACGTCAGCCGCTCAGGCTTTAGTTTGAAGGTCGCGGTTACCTTACCATCTTTATCGTACAATTGATGGGTATCGCCGACTGTGCTCTTATGATCTGGATCGACAGAAAGCCTCCGCATATCCCACCAGCGCTCGCCATTCATAAAAAACTCTCGTGTACGTTCCTCCAAAATAAACCGGGTTAATTTTATTTTATCAGCAGCGATTGCTGTTGGAACCCCAGCTTCGGCACTTGGCATCCGATTTTTCCTTAAGGTGACCAGGTCTTCTACAGCAGCGTTCAGATCACCAAGCCTAGCTTTACATTCCGCCCGCAGTAAGTAGATATCAGGAATATTTATCCCCAAATTGGTCACTCCGCCTCTTCCCCAAGCTCGTTGCATATCCTGAGGATATAGGGCGGTCATACCAAATGAAAAGTTGCTCATAAACTGTTTCCTGAGGTCAGTATTTGCAAAGCTCTTCACCGTTTGGGGATTGAGGATAACTCCTGATGCAAGGTATACGTAAAGGTTAGACGTAGATTTTAAATATAAAACCTCCGTATCGGCGTAGGGATCCATTCCCCGAGCCGGACCGATGAATGGGTTGACTGGTGTAAATGCACCGCCAGTCGCCAACTCCTTATTATAGTCATATAAACCTACCGGGAGGCTTGCTCCAGCTAAATCTTTTAGGGCTGCATCCAGTAATGGTACTGCCAGGTCAAACCTGCCCATGTACACATATACCTTTCCCAAAAGTGCCTCTCCAGCAGGTCGTGACATCCGGATTCGGTTGCT
This sequence comes from Sphingobacterium sp. GVS05A, assembly GCF_019969845.1. GTDB lineage: Bacteria > Bacteroidota > Bacteroidia > Sphingobacteriales > Sphingobacteriaceae > Sphingobacterium. The sequence continues at coordinate 409,357 of NZ_JAHXYR010000006.1, read as the reverse complement.
TGCTTTCTGGGGAAGATCAGGAATAGCAGCTGTAAGATCGGCGACAATCTGCGTATACATTTCTTTCACAGTTGCCCGTGTAAAAGTCGTTTGGGTAACATCGGCAATTTTATAAAGCGGGGTTGCCAGATCAGTAGATGCACTCTCTTCATTGTAGGGTTTCCCATAATAATTCGCAAGCATAAAGTGGGCATATGCGCGCCCTGCTAATGCCTCGGATCGAATTGACTTTTTCTGACTTTCAGTTCCATCTTTGGAATCTAGCACTTCATTGATGACCTTATTGTAGTAATATAACTGCCGTACGAGCGAGTTAAATTCGGAATAGTTATCGTCTGCAAGGTAGATGTCATCTTCCCAACGAAAAGCTTTCTGATCCGATAGCCGGAAGGTCCCAGTACCCAATACGGAGAACAGGGGGGCATAGCCAGCAAGCTCATCTGACATCAGGATATGCGATGCCAGCCCCTGTCCACGAATAGACTCTGCATTTAATAATAAGTCATAATCGGACGTTTTTTCGGCAATCAGAAGTCCTTTTGGATCGGTATCCAAAAAATCTTTTTTACACCCAATGAAAGAAACCCCAAGCATCAAAAGGGACATGATCCGTGTAATTTTTTTATTGATAACTCTCATAATTTTAATCTAAAAAGTTAAATGGGCTCCAATGGTGACAGTATTTTGGTTAAAAGGCATTGTTCTGACCCCATAACGCGCGATTTGAAATTCGGGATCAATTCCATCCTTATTGTTTTTCCACAACATGATATTGGAAAGTTGAACCCGGAAACTTAAACCCTCCAGTCGAATTCGCTTAATCATATTTTCGGGTACTTGATAAGAAAATGCCATGTCCCTGATTTTGATGTAGGAAGCACTCAGAACATTCCGGTCGGCACGGATATAATATTGTAGGTCGCGGGCTTCATTTGCTCCTGCATCACTCAAAAAAGATGGGATATCTGTCTTCAATTCGTCTCCAGCGACTTGCCATCTATTGGTAAAATCTGCATGTAGATTACCTGACTGAAAATTTTGATTCCCAATGAAGCTTCCATTATTACTTACAGTATAAGTCTTATTAACATCCCTGAACATAACGTGCCCAAGGTTGTAGACCATATTAATCGTAAAGCCGAAATTTCTATACCGGAATAAATTGCTGAACCCACCACTCCAAACAGGCTGGTATACGCCCATGTAGCTTATATCTTCGGGCTTGGTATCTTGTCTGACCTTGGTGATGGTACCATCAGCCCGATGCACCTGCGGATCTCCTGCATTGTCCAGACCAGCATATCTATACGCAAATACACTAAATGCCGGATAATCTTTAACATAATCCGAATTGATCAGTGCATTCCCGGTAGTGATGGGTGCGGCTAGATAACCAAAATCTGTTACCTTGTTTTTGTTATAGGACATGGTCAACATCGTGCTCCAGAAGAAATCTTTTCGCTCGATATTGGTGGTATTCAAGAGCAGCTCTACACCAGTATTGCGTAAGCTCCCAACGTTCCCATTGATAAATGTCGTTCCGGTAAGTGGATTGATACCAAGACGCCCCAGCAGGTCAGATGTCTCTTTACGATAAAACTCTAAAGAGCCGTTTATCCTGTTATTCAAAAATCCAAAATCAAGCCCCAGATTATAATTTTTTGTGCGCTCCCAAGTCAGATTTGGATTCGCCAACGTGCTTATACTTAATGAGGAGCCTCCAGGTGCATTGGGATCTGCCGTTGCGGCCAGAACATCCTTGGATGAGGCAAAACCCGGCGCTGGTGAATTGCCTGTGATACCGTAGGTGGCACGCAAAGCGAGTAGATTTACCGTTGGCTTCATTTTTTCCATCCAAGGTTCCTGCGTCAGTGTCCACTTTAGCCCCACACTCCAGACAGGGCGACGTTGTGCTGATTTATTGATACCGAATAAATTGCTCTGATCATTTCTCCAACTTGCATTGAGTGTATATTTTCGAGCAAAGGTATACCCCGCATTTGCATAGTAAGAGGTAAACCTACTGCGAGGAACAGACTCTAGCTCTCCGAAATAACTATTGACTGGTAATTTTGAGCTTGCGCCTGATATCGGCAAAATGGGATTGATCACACCTGTGGAACTCAATGTTTTGTAATCAAGCATCGCATAGGTCTGCAATACCTGGTCATACCCATGGACCCGACTCGTATTGACGGTGGTGATCTGTTCTTGAGCCTCCTGTCCAAGTAAAGCCGACAACTGGTGCTGATTATCTTTCCAGCTCATTGTGTAGTTCAGCTGGTTTCGAACGGACCAGTTTTCCATGGTGGCATTATTGACACTGTATTCTCCCCCAGTCGTCGGTAGATGATAGACAATATTCCCATCGGCCCCTTTTTTGGCAAAATTGACAACATTGATGCGTTGTTGATAATTGGAATGGTCAAAATATTGTTGAGTCCGGTAGTTGCCGCGCACATAGCCGTAAACGCCTTCAAAACGAAGCCCTTTTATAATATCTATTGTCAGCCCTGAATTAAAACGTCCTGTAAGATTTTTGCTGTTCCCTTGGCCTGTCTCCATGTCTTCAAGGGGATTATAAGCCAGACCAATCTGGCTTAAGCTTTCAATGGATGATCGCTGATGCTCAGAAAGATAGCCCATATAGTTTATATCCAGTGATTTCCCCGCGGCATCCTGAAATAGCTGATAAGGCAAAAACTGATTATTGATCGCTTTATGATTCTTGGAAGACATAGACTGATAGTTGAGATCGGCGATCAAGTAAGCTTTTAGGAATCGGTTGAACGCGAAGTCCTGACGTGTATTGATCTTGAATGTTTCATCCTTGCTTCCGGGTGTAGCGGAGCGGTTGTTGGTATATGCTAAGGAGTTATAAAAAGTATGCTTATCACTACCTCCAGCAATGGATAAGGTATGATTCATGACCATTGCCGGCCGATAAAACAGTTCACCGATCTGTCCGACATTATTGAGTCCTGACAGACTGTCCAACTTTGCCTTTCCCTGTGCCTCGGTCAATACACCCCGGTGGATATCGTAAAGGATCTGTCTATCTGGAGTCAATCCCGTCGACACTCCCGTATTGGGATTATAGGTAGTTACTGCTGAATAAGGCTGTCTCACAGGATCAAATGTTTCTCGAGAGGCCTGAATGAATTGAGCACTGTTGAGTACTGGAAAGTAATCATATTGCGGACGGCCCTGAAAATTGACAAATCCATCGTAGGTAATCCGCATCGCCCCACTTTTACCTTTTTTAGTGGTTACTACGATGACACCATTTGCAGCCCTCGCTCCCCAAATTGCAGCAGCAGTAGCATCCTTGAGAACGGTGATATCTGCTACATCCTGTGGATTTATAGCGGTAATGTCGTTCACATCCATGGCTATTCCGTCCACCACGACCAACGGGTTTGTATTCGCCTCAATCGTAGTCAGACCGCGGATCAGAAACGGCGCGCTTTTGCCATATATTGTATTGGGTGCATTGTTGATCACCAGACCAGGTACCAAGCCGTCCAGCCGCTGAATCAGATTCATGGATCCTGTACGATCGGCGATGACATTCATATCTGGTTTGGCAAAAGATCCGGCGCTGCGCTCTTTGCTCAGTGATTGATACCCTGTATTGACTAAAACCTCGTCCAAAGTCCCCGCAAGTTTTAGTTTGATAACGCCCATGTCAGTAGCGGCCTTGGCATTATAGTCCTGATAACCAATGTAGCTTACAGCAATATAGGCCTGATTAGGTATTCCCTGCAAAGAAAACTCGCCGTTGGCATTTGTCATCGTTGCCGCTTTCTTTCCTTTGGCAGTCATTGAGAAATCCCCTGTTTCTTCGTTTTCGGTGGAGGTAATAGTCGCCACGGAAATGGTCGCACCTTGAAGCGGATGCCCATACTGATCCAATACACGCCCTCTTACATCGATTTGCTGTTGGCGTATAGGACCAGTTTTAAGCGTCTTTGCAGGCGGTGCTGTGACCACAATTAATTTACCATCCATTTGGTAGGAAAGACCCTTGGTCGTGAAGAGACCCTTTAGCGCCTCTTCCAAGGTGACGTCCGTAACATTGATCTTTACCGGCCCTACCCTGTCCATCAACTTACGATCAAAGATGAAATCGTATCCAGTTTGATTTCGGATCTTTCGAAGGACACTCTTTAAAGAGCTATTCTTTTCATTCAGAGTCACTCGCTGTCCAAAAGTCGTGAGGGCATACACTTGCATCATGGACATAAATAATATGACGGTGGTTAGGCGCATAAGGGTCAATTTAAAACAAAAATTTTTATACATTTGAGTTAAATATTGGTTAGCAAAACACGATTAGGTTCCAAGCTGTAGTGTTTTGAATTAAATAATTGATATTTACTTTTCATCGTCAGAAGGATCTTTATCCTTCTGACCTTTTAGTTTGTTTTCATTTCTTCACCTACTTATAATAATCCTCCTTCCTTTGATTTCAAATCGGATGTTTGTTCCTTTTTCTATTTTGTGTAATACCTCTGTTAGATCGCTGCTACGCGAGATCCACCCGTCTAATGTGATATCTTTCAACGGAATTCCCTCATGATCAAATTGTACGTTATACCACCGCTCTATATTCTGTAATGTGGTTTCGAAATCTTCCGACCCCAAGGCGAACTCTCCACTTTTCCAGGCCAACATTTCGGCTACATCGACTTTCTTAACTTCAATATTACCTTTGCTGATACGCGACTGCTCCGATGGTTTAAGGATCTTAAATGCTTTTGTTGCTAAATCGGTGACTTTTACGGAACCTTCTACCAAAGTTGTTTCAGTATAGGGATGGCCTGCATAGGTATTGATATTGAAATGCGTCCCCAATACAACAACTTGCTGTTTATCAGAAGAGACAATAAAAGGTCTTTTTCTATCTTTTGACACTTCAAAATAGGCCTCACCTTTTAACTTGACCAGGCGGACATTGGGATCATTAAATCCTGCTGCAAATTCGATGGAAGTAGCTGCGTTTAACCATACTTTTGATTTATCGGGCAAAGTGACCACGTAGGTTTCACCGGTTGAGGTACTTAATATGTTCACGCCCTGAACTTGGTGCTGATCATTTTCAATCTCGTAATGAAGTTGACCATCAGCGGTTTTCGATATGCGAACCCCATTTTCAAGAGCTAACGCTCCTGTCTCTTTACCTGGTAAAGAAATCTGCCTTCCGTCAGCCAAGATAAGTGTTGCTCCGCTTTGCCCTGGTGCAACGTGTTTTGTCATTGACGTAGTGACATATTGGTCTTGCACTGTCTTATCGTACTGATAAATATAAAAGGCTATACTCAAGAATATCAAGAAAGTCATTGCTACTGCAATGCGTGGCCATAGCGCGATCTCCCTCGGTCTATTGATCTTCTGATTGATATTTCTTAGCATTCGCTGTTCCAACTGCTCCTCAGATACCACAGAGGAGTCTGATAGCTCTACCTCTTTTCCCAGATCGCTATTATACCATGAATTAAACGCCTGTAGTTCTTCTTCTGCGATGGTTTTATCTAGCCATTTGGAAGCTAAGTACTGATACTTTTGTATATTGTCATCCAGTTCCATAATTGGGGCTTTACGGATATGTCTCCTGTGAAATATAAATCCCTTAGTCCATGCTAAAAAATATTTTGAGAATATAATTCGCTACCATTCTAATTCACGTGTAGAGTAGCGCAAATACAACTTAAAACGTATATTTATATGGATTGATTTTTTTTACTATTATTTTCAAAATAATATACAGATTTGCATATTACTTGACCTACTGGATGAAAACAATGTCCGATAACTATGATTGACTTAAAAACATATACCGATGCAGAACTGACTAAATTGATGATTGGAGGGGATCATAATGCTTTTACGGAAATCTATACTAGGTATTGGAAACGGCTATTTCATATCGCAAGTTTAAGACTCAATGATACGGAGGAAGCAGAAGAGGTGGTGCAAAATATATTCGTGTCCTTATGGGATAGAAGAGAAAAGCTTGAAATCACCACAAGTTTAAACGCCTATTTGGCCATATCTGTCAAGTATAGAGTTATCAAAGTGTTGGACAAGCATTACAATCAACAAAAGTATGTAGAGAGCTTAACCACTTCCATATTGGACGATTCGACACAACAATGGCTTGAATTTCTCGATCTCAAAGAGATACTCGAAAAAACGATTACTGAGCTTCCTGAGAAATGTCAGCTTGTTTTTCGAATGAGCCGGGATTTACATTTGTCCCAAAAAGAAATAGCAGCACAACTGGATATTTCCGAAAAAACAGTCGAAGCACACTTGGGCAAAGCAATAAAAACACTACGCAATAAGCTAAATAGATTTCTTATCTTGCTTTTGTAACGAATGGGTCTCCTGGACTATGATCCCCGTACACTGATCCAAGATTTCAAAAGCCATGAAAGCTTGGGATAAATAATAATAGAAATCATAGGTAGACTGCTTCATTTTTTTATATTTGAACTAAATGGAACTTATACCTTATCTGCTTAGGCACACAAAATTGAACAATGCAGAATGCGAAGCTATCGACAACGCCTTTGCCACAGAAACTTTTGCGAAAGGAACCCTATTGTCTCAGCCAGATAATCACCACCAAAATATTTATTTTATCGAAAGAGGACTGATACGCGCTTTTTATAATTTAGATGGAAAAGATATCACCCATTATTTTTTCGATGAGAATAATTTCTTGGTATCATTTGAAAGTATTTTTTTTAACCGACCTCACCCCTATGGCAAACAGGTATTGGAAGAATCCTGTTTGCGCATTATCCCTTACAGCAAACTCGACGAACTCTGTAAAAGTATACCTGCTTTTAAAGACTACCAGTTGCAGGTGTCGCTGCAAGTGATTAGTATGTTGTCAGATAAAACTCTTGCTTTACAATTTCAAACGGCCGAACAACGCTATAAAAATCTGCTCGACAAATTCCCTGGCATATTGCGGAGAGCATCCCTAGGACATATTGCATCCTATCTAGGTATTACACAGCAAACACTAAGCGTGATACGGGCGGGCAGGTAAGTGTTTTCATTTTTTAAGATATATTAAAAACACTGCAGATTATTTTAATTTGCTTTGCAGTATTAAATCATTAAACAATCAATATGAAAAAAGTACTGTCATCTCTTGTCATCATGTTCATGACAATAATTTGTGTTGCCCAATCTGCCAATGATAATTTTGTAGGTAAATGGAAAACTGAGGAAGGCTTCATTATCACCATCTCTTATAATAACGGTAAGTTCTCCGGTCTTGATCCCAAAGGCCGATCAACACTCTATAATGTGCGTTTTGAAAAAAATGAATGGAAAGGGACAGTGGAAAATCACGACACTGGCCAAAAGGGTAATTGTGAAATGTACCTGCAGGGAAAGAAGCTGAAAATTGTGGCTCATAAAGGCATTTTTTCAAAAACATTTTATTGGGTAAAACAGTAGCCAAGGTTGGCTATCCTACAAAACTGCATTTCGTATACGCCAAGTACTGGCACCATGCTGATCAATGCACATTCGATTATATAAAAGTTTAGAGTGATATGAATAATTTTCGATTTTATCCGTATTTTATTTCGAGAATATAATCTCAGTATCTTGAAGCATCCATGAGGTCTCTTTTAATCCGATCTTCTGAAATACTTGTTCTTGAAGCTCCAAATCCTTGGTGGAGCATAAAAGCTGATAAGCAAACAGTTTTAGGCCTTCTTTATTCGCTTTAATAAAGTCCATGTCTTACAAGTTTTACATAGTATGATGTCTAATTTCTTTAAAATACTCAATAAGGGTGCGAATTTCATACTATATAGGTTTTTAGGAAAGAAAGTATAACCCGAATTCTAAACCCATCGAATTCGATGGGTTTAGAAAACAAACTGTTCTCAATAGCTGTGTGATGACCCCGAAAAGCTGGATAGAAAATACCAACGCAATCCGGTAACTGAATACCTAAATAGCATGGTTATGATTCTAGCAGCTGTACTGTACAAAAAAAATCATATTTTTAATCTGTATTTTCTTAATAATAAGAAAACAAAAAATAATAATCTAAATCTATAAAACTAAATGTTAAACATGGTCAGATCTATGAATCCGGGACATTGGATGCTAATCTTATTGATTTTTATCAGTAGTCAATCCAGCTGTTTTGCCCACACAGCAACCACTTATTTTCAATTGAAAGTTTATCACTTTCAGACCACAGAACAAGAACAGGTGATCGATCGCTTTCTTGAAAAAGCCTACTTGCCAGCAATGCACAGATTAGGATTTAAAGAAATTGCTATTTTCAAACCGATTGACAATAAGGATAAAGCGGATAAATTAGTTTACGTATTCAGTTCATCGGCTAATCTTGAAAAATATGCAAATCTTGACGTAGATATTTTAAAAGATAAACGGTATCAAGCGTCGGGGAAGGAGTATTTAGAAGCCGCATATAATCACCCACCATATTCAAGGATTGAAACGATTTTAATGAAAGCCTTTGAGGGAATGCCATTGCTTTCCTTTCCAAAATTAAGCTCTGATAAAAGTGAACGTGTTTACGAACTGAGGAGCTATGAAGCTCCAACGGAAAAGTTATCCGCAAATAAAATCTCCATGTTTAATAACGGTGAAATCGATATCTTCAAAAAACTGAATTTTAATGCCGTTTTTTATGGTCAGGTCATTGCCGGCAGCACGATGCCTAATTTAATTTATCTTACGACTTTCGAAAACATGACAGAGCGCGATGCTCATTGGAAAGCTTTTGGACCTTTGTATAAACCCATGGCTGACTTACCAGAATATCAGAATAATGTTTCTAAAAACGTAACTACACTTTGTAGGCCAACAGATTATTCGGATATATAACGAAAAAAGGACTGCCCTTTGAAAAAATTGAGTAGTCCTTTCGTATTTTACCTGCAAAAAACTACTTAAGCACGTTGACTTCTAATTTTTCCTCAGTTTGGCCTTTTTATTCATTTACCAACATTAAGGCGCTGGGCTTTAAAAAAAATCTCGATGCTTTCCCGTCTTAAGGCAGCCCGGACACAATTGAGGAAAGAAAATAATATGATAATACCGATTTCAGTTATAACAATAGAACTTAGTTTTTTTTATTACGTAGTTTGTGAGACAGTCTCTAGAACAACAATCATTCCGAGAATCTATATGAGGCGATTCTTTTTAAAATCATTAATGTTAGTTTCGACATGATAGAAATTGATTCATTCGAGATGTCAGCACCATAAGATAAAGTGAGAGAAAGCACCAATACGTGATATTGGTTTGCCATTCGGATCCTCTGGTCCAATTACAAAATAATATTATTCCGGTTATCAATGATCTGAGCAAATTTTGAATCTCCCCATATATCCCCTATCTCATTTTCAAGATTTTGACACATTTGAGAGATAGGAATGTCATTGGGACTGCCTTCAAAAGGATTTTCAGTACTCTCTCCGACTTGATCCAATGAGGTATACACCCAGGATATAATCATACTGAAGGGTATGACAAGCCAAACCATGTGGCCTTTCATCAATCCAGCTATTAATTGATTTAACGAATCAAACTCCTTTAACATGGCAAAAGGTAACAACATGCAAAAAAGCCAGACAAATATTCGATTGACGGTTGCATATTGTCTCGGATAAGGAAAATTTTTTATTTTTTCACTTCTGGCTTGGAGGACTGCGAATTCCCTCAGATATTTATGCAGTTCAAAAAAACGGCCATTGTCCAGGTCACCAGTATCCGACAAATGTACCAGTGCAACGCTCTGCAAACTCATTAGTTGCGTAATTGGATTCCTGGCGGAAATCACTTTTTCAAGTTCCTCATGACCAATATATTTTTGTAGTGCAGTTGGCAATGCTATTTCCTTCTCTGGAATAGTATAGAGGGTAGCATATTCGCGATTGTAAGTTTTATCAATATTTTCCCAAACCCGCTTGGACCGCAACTCATATCGCAGCACCGTGAGCCAAGCCAAATGGCGAAAAGTAATCTCACGTGCAATCTCGCTGTCTTTGATAAAATCGCGACACATCATTGCCCAAGCCCTGCTCATGCCAATCTTAAGACCCCAGATATCACGTGCCTCCCATGTCCTATTATAGGTCTGCTGGTTTTTAAATCCGACCACAAAGGCTGTTGCCGTTCCTAAAAAAGCAACTATAGGCCAGGGTACCACCAGCCAGGTAAAACCCAATAATTCATAGAAGAAAACTGGAACAATACTCATGAGGAGCAATAGAAACAATTTTCGTCGTGTCCAGAAAATAAATTCGGTTATTTTATAGCTTCTTCCAATATACATTATTTAATATTTTATAAGATCTCTGATAACAATTAGCTAAAATATTCGTTCTTTCTAATATTTAGTTTTTTCATTTTTGAATGCAGGGTATTCCCAGGAATTTGTAGAATTTCTGATGCACTTCCCGGACCAGAAATCTTCCCGGCACAACGTTTTAAAACCTGAATAATATAATTGCGCTCCAATTCGTCTAGTGAGTAGTTTAGCAATTGTAATTCATCCTGTCCAGACTCAACATGTGGCTGTGGAAGATAGATATGTTCAATTATCTCTGTTGTGGTTAAAAGAATAGATCGTTCTATCAGATGTTCAAGCTCGCGTACATTTCCGGGCCAGCTATAACCACGCAACTGCTGAATGACTTTTGGCATAATTTTCTTAATCTTGCGGCCCGTATAGCGACTATATTTTTGTATAAAAAAGTCAGTAAGCTGGGCGATATCGTCAAGCCGTTCCCGCAGTGGCGGTAGTTGAATCGGAAACACATTGAGCCGGAAATATAGGTCAGCCCGAAAACGTCCGGCTTTTACCTCTTCTTCCAAATTGCGATTGGTCGCGGCAATAAGGCGAACATCAATTTTGATGGTCTGTTGCCCACCGATTCTTTCAAGCTCACGTTCCTGAATGATCCGCAACAATTTTGATTGCGCTTCTAACGGAAGTTCTCCGATCTCATCCAAAAACAGTGTGCTTTCGTGCGCCAATTCAAATTTACCTATACGGCGCTCGAAAGCACCTGTAAATGCACCTTTTTCATGTCCAAATAATTCACTTTCGATCAGATGGGCAGGCAAGGCGGCGCAATTTACTTTGACCATGACTTTATCTTTCCGATCCGAGGATGTATGGATACCACGGGCGACCAATTCCTTTCCCGTCCCCGTTTCACCTGTAACCAGAACAGTAGTGGCAGTACTTGCAACGAGAGACATCAGGTGATATACTTGCTGCATAGGCTCGCCACTGCCAATAATTTCAGAAAAATTGTAAATGGTCCGGATCTGCTCTTTTAGATAATCATTCTCTATTTCCAGATTCTTTTTATAGGTCAACAGTTGTTCATTTGCCCGGATATTATCGATGGCAATTGAAATCTGTGAACAAATGCCTTTAATGAGCATTTTATTGAGCTGATCTGCCAGCAACCATATCGTACCTATATTTTTATCACCGATCCGCAAAGGCAAGCCATACATATTTCTTCGCCCTGTGGTCTTCCACAGTCGGGCGTAATCGTTTCCTTTTTTAATTTCCTCATCGACATTGAACACAAGGCCCTCCTTGCTGGCAAATACTTGAGCAGTATATAGTTCATCGATGGTAATAAGATTACTTGCCAGTTTATCAAAATCGTTTTTTGCATCTGCAAACAATGTAGCATCATACATAAAAGGAGATAAGTGGGTTCCGTCTGCTTCGATCACACGGATCATGGACAATCTCGTGGATAGGGTTTTGTCCAAAACCCGACTGATAGCCGACTGAAGGTCTTGCTTCGTCCTAAGCTGGGTAATATCATTGCTGAAGTCCAATAAAAAAGATTGCTCCTGCTGCTTTTTAACGAGCTGTTCATTAGCCAGCGTATTGGAAATAGCCGTTGAGATCTGTGCACAAATGCTCTGAAGTAAGGGAATATTGATTTCGGCAGTCTCCAACAACAACAGGCCTAAATTGGTCTCACCATTCCGCAACCGTATCCCTGTAAATGTCGCTATCCCCAATGACCTCCAATAATGGAGATAACCTGAAGTAATACCACGTTGCACCTCCCGGTCGACATCAAATAACAACGGAATAGCACTAGTTAAAATACGGTTCTGTAAACCATCATTGAGGGGTAATTGTTGGAACCAATCCACTTTGACTTTCGGTAAGGGATGGGTTCCGAAATCATAAATGTAGGGTGCTGTAAAAGATTTCGTTTCGTCACAGATTCGCCGAATGACAAAACTTCCGGTCGGACTAAGTTGCTTCAATACATCCCGAACAGTCTCTGTTAATTCTTCCTTTGTCCGAACGGCAGCCATTCGGCTACTGAATTCGAGTAAAAAGGTCTTCTCCTTTTCCCTTTTTAGCAGCTCTTCGTTTTTTACGATATTAGAAACTGCACTCGATATCTGGGGAATAATACCAACAATGACATCCCTGAAATTTTGGCTAAAGCCATTAATTTGATCGGTATAAATGTGAAGGAAACCAATAGCACGTCCCTCACGCATCAATTTGGCCATTAAAATTTCCCGAACACCTTTTTCATAATTGACGCGTAGAAATGCTGGGCTTATGGGATCGTCCATAATATCCGATAATACAAATGAAACCGGCTCCGAAGCATCCAATACAGCCTGAATAAATGGTTCATTAAGTGGAAAACGTGTCTTTATCATTTCGGCGTAACGCGGGTGCTCCCGAATTGGAGAACCATCATTGTCAAGAAGGAAAGGGCTATACGTATCATCTTTATAATCGATGGTGGTGACGATGGTATGCGTAATAAAGTATAAGCCTTTTATACCATCCTTAAAAAGCCGAATGAGATCATTTTTGTCACGAACTTTAGTCAAATCATTGCCTAATGCCAATAGAATCTCGCGCTCCTTTTGGTAATACGCAATGCTCTGCTGGGACACATCATTTTTAGGATTGTTTTTTTTATTTGCTTTCATTTTATCCAGAACTGAAGTACAGCAGTACCCATACAATGCTTACTGATGCGTTGATATTTTGGCTATAGTCCGAATATACGCAATCTATTCAATCATTTTATCCACTTAAAATAAATGGACAGCGGCATTAAAAATAATACAAACGGCACAATAACTGAAAAGCTGGTACCCATCCATTTTATAAAACCATTATATCGACGATGAGATATTCCTAGCGAAGTAAATGCACTATTAAAACCATGCAAGAGATGCCAAAATAAGGATACACAACCAAATGAATAAACCAAAACTTCCAGGGGATTACTAAACTTCTCCAGCATCAAATCATAAAGTGGCAGTTCCTCGTCATAACGAAACTGGTGAATACGATTGGGTATCCAAAAGTTGGACGTGTGTATTACCAAAAACAGAAGCAAAAGTGTCCCCAGCAAAGTCATACTCTTACTGTACCATTTTATTCTCGGAGTAGCCAATGGATATGCATATCTAATGGGGCGCGCATCTCTGTTTTTTTTCCACAACAGAAGCCCCTGTAGAATATGAAGCACAAATCCAAAAATAAGCACGATTTCTAAAGTCCGGATAACAGGATTTGTAGCCATAAAATGTGCGCCAACAGTAAACGTTGCTCCACCATCATTATAAAATATGAGTGCATTGACCGACATATGCACAAGCAAAAAACTGATGAGAAACAGTCCACTCAATGCCATTGTAAATTTTCGGCCCAAAGAGCTCGTAAAGATGTTATAAAAACTGTTCATAAGAATATTTTTTTTAAGAAGAGATATACTTCAATATCCAAGGGCTTTATTGCCCTTGGATAAGATTCTATTTATTTTTGAGCATTTAGGCCAAACCAATCTTCAAAGGTCAGCTTACCCAATTTTGCATCACCAGCAGGTACTAAGGTAAATTCCTCCAAGGGTGAACCAAAATATAATGCATCTTTACTGCCCAAAACTTCCTTGGGGTTTTCGGTCTTGGCCAAATATTTCTGTACCAGATCCGCAAGTCCAAATTGTTCGGGGCCGCCAATTTCAACGATTCCATTGATCGGCTGACCAAGTGCAAACTCGGCCACAAACGAAGAGACATCTTCAGCTGCGATCGGTTGTATTTTTGCGGTGGAAAGATTGATAGCATCCCCGTCCTGTGCAGATGCAACGATGCCCCCTAGAAATTCTAAAAATTGCGTGGAGTGAATAATCGTATATGGCATACCTGATTTGACAATAAGATCCTCTTGTACTTGCTTTGCTCTAAAATATCCACTTGCTTGGAGACGACTCGTACCGACAACAGACAGTGCAATATGGTGTTTGACTCCTGCATTAATTTCGGCTGCCAACAGATTCTTTCCAGAAGTCTCAAAAAATTCCATCACCTCCTTGTCTGCGAATGATGGTGAATTGGCCAGGTCAATTACAACTTCGGCTCCACTCACAGCTTCTGCCAAACCCTCGCCAGTAATGGTATTTATTCCGGTATTAGGTGATGCTGCAATAACTTCATGCCCTAGCACTCTTAACTTTGTAACAGTTTTTGTGCCGATCAATCCTGTGCCTCCAATGACTAAAATTTTCATGATTTTAAATTTAATGATTAACAGTTCTTTTTATATGTCGACTGAAACAACAGTGAAGCCAAAAAAAACAAAACACTAAAAATCAAATACTTAACCAACATCCTAAATTAAAAACACACTGTATATCGTGATATTACGTCAAGTTTCACTGTATTTAGTGAAAAAAGTATTAGTTTGATTGTACTATCAGCAACAGACAGTTCATTTATTTAAATAATATAAAACCATAAAATAAGATTGCTTCCTACGCTGATAATACTTAACCTATCATCAGTACCAAAGTCCGGGACAGCTGGAGCTAGTTAATATAACAAAAGTAAGTCTGTCGATAATGGATCGGAGGAAAAGACGCGGTATGTAAGCGGTATCTAAGAGATATCGAAAAGTCAAGATTTGCCATACAAATGAATTTGACGATATTTGAATATGGCACTATCCCTTACATCAGACAACGTGTATAAACTCTACAATATTGATCTTTCCAAAAAGATAGAAGGAATTGCTGTGCTCCAGCAAAAGCATGTCAATGGACAAGCCTATTCGGAACATCCACGCCTGTTTGATGGATTGATTCTTGCATTCATGATAAAAGGTTCCATGAAAGCCCGTATCCATTTCCTGGAGTACGAGCTTTGTGCAGGCCAGATTGCGATTGTGCAACCTCAATTAATGTTAGAGACACTATCGATGACTGAAAATGCCGAGATCATTACGATCGGTCTTTCTGTGGATTTCATATCGACATATCCTATGCTACATGACTTTGTCATGAACAACCAGATTCGCTGGCAGCCTGTCCTAGATCTTCAGGCTGAAGAAATGATCCTAAAAAATGAATTGCTAAGCCTTATACAAAAGGTATATCATAAAAATCAAAGTCCTAAGAAAGTCGAAATGCTACGGCATCTTGTCATTTCACTGATGAGTCTGATCGCCGAGTCTTATACCGCGCTAGCTGATCACAATAATCCTGTAAAAAGCCGTACGCATGAAATTATTGATGATTTCTATCTATTGATTTCAAAATATGCCACCCAAGAGCGTAGTGTTTATTTTTATGCGGACAAACTCCATCTCACACCGCAATACCTCTCGACTTTTCTCAAACAGAAAACAGGAAAGTCTATCTTACAATGGATTGATTATGTCACACTCATGCATGCCAAGACATTACTCAAATCAACCAGCCTGTCGATCAAACAGATCAGCAACAAACTAAATTTTGATGAACCAAGTGTATTTTGCCGATTCTTTCAACGTCTTTCCGGCACTTCACCCGGTGTTTTTAGAAACCGACCATAATAATCTGCCCAATCTTACAAATTGTACATACAGACCATAAAAGTGTAAAACATCTGCGACCAATTGCTACCTACTTTTACAGCATGAAAATCGCAACAAAAAAAGCAGCTATCGGTTTTATATTTGTGACCTTGCTGATCGACATTACAGGATGGGGAATCATACTTCCAGTGGTTCCAAAACTCATTAAAGAACTTATACATGCAGATCTCAGTGAAGCGGCGACCTATGGCGGATGGCTCGGTTTCGCCTATGCCTTTACGCAATTTTTATTTTCGCCTATCGTAGGTAACCTCAGCGACAGATACGGAAGACGGCCAATTATTTTAATCTCACTTTTTGGGTTTGCCATAGACTATATTTTCCTGGCGCTAGCGCCCACAATAAGCTGGCTATTTCTAGGAAGGGTAATTGCAGGGATTACAGGTGCCAGCATGTCGACCGCAACTGCGTATATAGCAGACATATCTACAGATGAAGATCGGGCCAAAAACTTTGGAATGATCGGTGCCGCACTCGGACTTGGTTTTATAATTGGTCCAGTAATCGGTGGTCTGTTGGGGCAATTTGGGGCGAGGGCTCCATTTTACGCTGCCGCAGCTCTATGTCTACTGAATTTCATGTATGGCTATTTTATTCTGCCTGAAAGTTTGGATAAAGAAAAACGGCGACCATTTGATTGGAAACGTGCCAATCCCATTGGTTCCTTTAAATTTTTGGTGAGATATCCGAAGATCTCGGGCCTTGTGACGGCATTGATATTGACTTACATCGGTATCCACGCCGTGCAGAGCAACTGGCATTTTTTTACAATGTACAAATTTGGATGGAATGAGCAGATGGTGGGGTATTCGCTGGGCTTGCTCGGATTACTGTTGGGATTGGTGCAGGGAGGGCTGATCCGGTGGACGTCGCCTAAATTTGGGGAGCAACGAAGTATTTACTATGGTCTGCTATGTTACGCCATAGGATTGCTTTTATTTGCTTTTGCCAGTGAAGGCTGGATGATGTTTGCTTTCCTGATCCCGTATTGTCTCGGCGGTATATGTGGTCCTGCCCTGCAATCGGTTATTACAAAAAATGTACCTGCAAATGCTCAGGGGGAGCTTCAAGGGGCGTTAACCAGTTTGGCAAGTGTCACAGCAATCGTGGGTCCTCCAATGATGACGAATCTGTTTTATTACTTTACGCAGGACAGCGCACCTTTTAAATTTACCGGAGCTCCCTTCTTTCTTGCGGCTCTATTAATGGGCATCAGTGTCGTGATCGTGCGTATCGCTTTCAAAAAAGATAATCGTAAACAGGGGTAATCTGTCGAAAATAAAAAATCTTTAGTTTTTTTAAACAGAATAATATATTTCCAGATACTAATTAGAAATCTCCTGAAACTGCAACATTTCAAAACGGATCACAAAGCCCTGGTTAACGATTAATATAATCCTGATATTCTTCCTGGATCTTTCCTTTGGAAATGTATTGCTGGTACTGAAAAAAGCCCTTGCAAACCGATAGATTCCCGTAGGTAACTGATTTTCTAGAATATCTGTATTTCTAGCTTTATTATGAGGACAACATTAGACACTAGATATTTTTGGGAAATTCGTCCTTCCACCAAGTGAAACGCCAATCATCAGCCTCCTCCTCTGTCAATAAACAAGATTCCAATTCTTTAATATATTTCTCTTTATCCAAGTGTTGCCCTATAAACACCAATTCATTTTTACGATCCTCCCACTCCGGATGCCAGCGTTTTAATAGATCAGCTTTTATTTCGGAGTAAATTGGATGTTGGTACCGCATCTCTTCTGGCATGCTACTCCACCACGAACCAGCGCTTTCCAACCGGATACTTCCGCCAGCTTGGCTAAAACTAATTGCAGTATCTGGCCTCGACGCTAGCCAGAATAATCCTTTAGCACGTATAATATTATGAGGATAATCGTCATTTAAATAACAGTGTAATCGTTGCGGATGGAAAGGCCGCTGGGAGCGAAAAACAAAAGATGAAATCCCATATTCTTCAGTTTCGGGAACATGCTCCTCCGCTAGTTCTTTTATCCAACCCGCAGACGAAGAAGCTTCTTCAAAGTCGAACGCCCCTGTTCCCATAATTTCTTTTGGATCAACTTGGCCAAATTGGGTACGAATGAGCTTCGCTCCTGGATTAAGTTTGCTAATTGCTGCTTCCAAAGTGCCTATGGTCTCCTCTGACACAAGATCTGCTTTGTTTAAAACAATCACATTTGCAAACTCGATCTGATCGGTCAATAAATTTACTATTGTCCTGTTATCCATAAGATCGTCTGCCAGCGATCGATCTAACAAGGTTTCAGAACTGCCAAAATCTTTGGCGAAATTGAAACAGTCCACTACAGTGACCATTGTATCAATATAGCTGAATGATGAAAGGTCAATGTTATCATTAGAATCAACATAACTGAAGGTCTGAGCAACTGGAATTGGCTCTGAAATACCTGTACTCTCAATCAAAAGGTAATCAAATCGATCTTCTTTGGCCAAACGCTCAACCTCAATCATGAGATCTTCCCTTAATGTACAACATATACATCCATTGCTCATTTCAACAAGTTTCTCCTCTGTCCGGGATAGCACATTCTCACGCTCGACGGATTGTGCATCAATGTTCACTTCACTCATATCATTGACAATGACAGCAACTTTCTTGCCCCCCTTGTGATGAAGTACATGATTCAGCAAGGATGTTTTACCTGCCCCCAAAAAGCCACTTAGAACTGTGACCGGTAATTTTTTTTTCATTTCCACTCAAATTAATTTATTTTTTTCTCTTCAGTCCTCACCACAATACGCATCCAATTTTTTATATTCTCAAGGTGCTCCATTCCATAATTTGAAATAAAACGTTGCGTCTCCGCATTGGAATGATCTTCATAAATTGCCAGACGTTGCTTGGCAAATTCTACCGTTAAAGGAATACCGCATTTTTTTTCAATACACCATTTCCAGTCTGCAAAGTTTTCAGGAATTATGCTCATTGTCTTTTTATTTAAAAACAAAACTAAGGACAATAATTCATAAAAGCAATTTAGTTGCATTTATATTTTTTGTGTATATTTGGATTATAAAGCGCAGCGAGCTGCACAATAAAGCTTATACGATTTACGCAACTGTAGATAAATATTGAAATGACCACTTCCGAAGCATTCAAACAACTTTGGGCTATTGGGACTTCAAAACTAGTCTTTCAAGATTATCCATAATAAAGGGATATTAGGTGCAATAATTATTATATCACTAAAAATGAATACATTAAAAAATAAAAATACTTTCATAGATGACATAGGCGACTCACATGTTATGACCTCAATAGAAACTCCGATGCGATCAGATGCCTTTGCGATCTCAGAATCAGAAAAAATAAACAGAATTGCCAAGCTCTTTCATGGTATAATGCATGAGCTTGGCCTTGACCTAAACGATGATAGTCTGAGTGGAACACCCCATAGAGTTGCTAAAATGTATATCAATGAGTTATTCTACGGGCTAAATCCGCTCAACAAACCAAATCTATCTACCTTTAGCAACAAATATGGCTACAATAAAATTTTGATCGAAAAAGATATCTGTGTGAATTCTGCATGTGAACATCATTTTCTTCCGATTGTAGGGAAGGCACATATTGGTTATCTGGCAAAGGAAAAAGTAATTGGTCTTTCTAAATTGAACCGAATCGTAGATTATTACGCGCATAGACCACAAGTGCAGGAGCGATTAACAATTCAGATATTCAACGAATTAAAATCTATTTTACAGACCAATGATATCATCGTGGTCATCGAAGCAGATCATCTCTGTGTATCAGCGAGAGGAGTGAAAGATATCACAAGCAGCACGCTCACGGTAGAGCACGGTGGGATCTTTTCAACTGCGGACAAAAGAGCTGAATTTTTTAACTTAATAAAATAAGCAGCTACTTTTGACCTTTATTGCTAACTATTAAGTGGATACTTACCTGAGATGATGGGTACAATCTACTTAAAAAAAACACCAGATAGGAGTTAAAATTACATGGATGATCTTGAGGCAAGACCAGTAACGATCTTGACAGGTTTTTTGGGATCGGGAAAGACAACTTTTCTAAATGAGCTATTGAAGCATTATGCCGAATATCGTTTCGCTATTATTGAAAATGAAATCGGGCAGTTGAATATTGATGGCATGTTATTGGCTAAAAATTATGGACAGCTTATCGAGCTTCAAGATGGATGTATTTGTTGCACGCTAAACGATGATTTGTATAGTGCCCTCGAAACGCTACATGAGGACAGAGATAGCTTTGACGAATTGGTCATTGAATGTACTGGACTAGCGATGCCGAGCACTGTTATGGAACCTTTCACGGTCCACCCTATTTTTAAAAAATATTTTCCGCTAAAAAGGGTGATCTGTCTAATTGATGCAGAATTTATAGCGGATCAGGTGAAAGAAAGAGATGAAGTGCTCAGACAGATAACCGCTGCTGATATACTCCTCATTAATAAAACCGAGACCGTACACCCTGATTATTTAAATGATCTGCAAACATACCTGCTAACATTAAACCCTTTAGCAAGATTATTTTGTGCTACCAGCAAAAAACAATTTCCATTTGAGGAAATAGAACAAGTGAGTTATTCATATAACAACAATAAATCATTCTCGCTGGTAGAAAACAATAAGCTATCTGCTATAAAAGCGAAAACTTTTTCAGCATTCGGGCAGCAACATCTTTCTGATATATCCTATCGAACGTATATATTTCCTGGAGAATTTAATTATATAGATCTTTTTCTCGCACTCAGTAAGCTCGTTGGAAAGCATATGGATCGGATCTATAGAATGAAAGGAATAGGATATAAAAGTGATAACGATAAAAAAATTGTCCTGCAGACTGTCGGGTTCCGGGTGGACCTGGAGTACGGCGACTATTGGGAAGAAGGCGAAGAAAAAACAAATGTCCTTGTTTTTATTGGCAAAAAACTCGATCAATTAAATATTGAAACGCTACTGAATCAAATGCTGAAAAACCCAACTTTCGAAAAAAAATGAAACTTATTTTATATTATCCGACAAACTGTAACGCAAACAAGGCACCGTAGGAATGATGGCTCATTGATTATTTATCACAAAAATTCCTGTAATTTTCATTAAATGAGTTATAAAGTTCATTATTAAGATATCTTCTCAAAGTACAGTTTTCCCACGTTACATCAACAAAACTATTGTAATACCATTGCACTTCTATTATCTCATTTGTTATAATTAGAAGCTTGCCATCTTTCCTCTTTATTACTTAACGTTCATAATTTCCAAGAATAATTGTATTGCCTTCTTTCATTGTTGCTATAACTTAATTTGATGGTAACTCCAATAAAAAATAATGTCTATTAAAAATACAGCTTTAATTTCCCTGCAAAAAATAATCAATGAATAGAACTGCATATTTTTTTTCACCTCCAAATTTATGTATTTTACATAGCTAATTTTAAGATCGCTAAATGGAACAATTACTAACAGCTGGTGCTGATGCACTGAGGAAAGCTGCATTAAATGAAGATGCTAAAGCTTTTATTTTGAATAATGAAGCACTTTACAAGCTAATGAAGAAAGCCGCTGACCGATATATTGGTGGCGAAAACCTTACGGAAACCCTAAAAAAAGTACAGGTTTCAAATGGTATTGGTTTTAAATGCTCGATCGAATATATGGGCGAAAGCACACGGACTATTCAGGAAGCTGAAAAAGCAACTAATGAATTTTTGAGCATCTGTGATGCAATACTACAACACAATCTCAATTCAACGATTTCACTTGACCTTTCGCACATTGGACTGGAAATCTCTGAAAGCCTCTGTTATGAAAACCTTTCGAATATATGTGAATCTGCTAAGGGCAAAGAAGTGATCATCAGTGCAGAAGGAACCGAAAGGACTGACCGTATATTAAAGCTCTATCAGAAAGGCGCTAAAGAATTCTCAAACTTGTCCATCACATTGCAGGCTTATCTCCATCGAACAACGGATGATTTTGATGCGATGTGTAAAGAAAGAGGACGTATCCGCATGGTGAAGGGGGCTTTCGAAACAGCCAAAGGCCTATCGCTACCACGTGGACAAGAACTCAACGAACGCTATCTTTACTATGTCGAACAGCTGCTTTCAAAAGGTCACTTATGCTCTATCGCAACACATCACCATGAAATTCAACAAGGGGTAAGAAAGCTGATTGATAGATTACAGCCTGCAAAGAGATATTATGAATTTGAAAGTTTATACGGCATACAAACAGAGCAGCTGGCACAATTAAGAGATGAAGGGTATCCAACAAAGCTGTATTTCGTATATGGTCAAGAATGGTATCTCTATCTTTGCAACAGATTAGCCGAATATCCGCTAAATTTATTCAGAGCACTACAGGACATTGTTGAAGCTAAATGACAGTGGGTAATAGAAAGTTCATTATAACTATGAACTTTCTATATCATCACGCTATTTTAAAATCTTACCACAGTAGGTATTATTGACAGTTATGGGCTGGGCGACCGCATTTGGAAGCCAAAGATTGATGGACAGAATCCTGCAGCACCCACCACATCTGTCAATGTTATTGTCTTTTGCCAAGAGACCATAACAATCTCTTCGTAATCATCAGGGATATTATAAGCATAAGATGGCCTCTTTACATGTCAACCTTTAAGATTCAACAACAATCCAATTGGATTACTCCACCCAGATTTCGTCGCAGGCAACAGAGACCTGTCGCGTGGGATGATAGCGCCATTCCGGCAGGGAGGGAAATGGTAAGGCATAAACGCGGATTATTTTAACATCATCCATTATCGACGCTTTAAATTTGACTTTCTGCACCGTATAGTCTTCGTCTATTTTTTCAATCTTAGATGAAAGTAGCTCCTTAAAAATTTCACCGTCTTTCGAAGCTGTTATGCGAATTTCTTTTGGAAGAAAAATCCAATGCCGTGCATCCTGAAGGAAATTGAGTTCTATGGCATGCGCTTTTTTTGCCTTTTCGAAGTTAAATGCAATCTCCATAGGTTCTCCGGTCCACAAAAGCCAATTATAGCTATAATCCAGATAGCCGGGTACACTGTCAATCAGGGTCCTTGGACCATTGGCGGGGAATGAAGGGTCAAAAGGGTATTTCATCATCATTTTTGCTTCAGAGGCTTTATTCCCGCGTACTCCTGTGCTAAATATTTCACCCCATTCTTTCGCATATTGGTCGGGTGAAGCTCCGCCCTCCGCAAGTTCAACTATACCGAGTTTCTTCGCATCCTCAACAAAGCGTTGCAGCTTGCGTTTTACATTTGGTCTAACATTCCATTTCCCATTCTCCTCGAAGAATATCCCATGTTGACGTGGTCCATAAAACCGTGCCTGTTGTAAATAGGTATAATCCAACCCAAGGCCCAACCGCCTAATACGTTGTTCCATTAATGGATTGCCCTCACTTAGTACTTCAGCTTTCTCCAGTAATGTACTATAGTGCTCCATTTTCTCCGGGCTTAAATAATCGTTCCTGTTATCAATTGGATTTCCGTATATCGACAAGGCGGATGAGGGGGCGGGTAGAGCATTTCGTCGTGCATTGAGGTAGGCTTTTATGCTCGAACCGGCTTTGCCGTAATAACCATTTACAAATTCATCCGTAAGCTGATCTTCAGAGATCGTATCGTTCCATACCAGATGAGCTAAAATATATGCATTTAGTTCAGCCATATCACTATAATTAGCTCCTCCTCCTTGCAAAAATACCCCCTCTACCCCCTGGCGTTTTAAATAGTCCAGATTCTTCTGCAAAGTTCCTTGAATAGGAAAAGGAGCAAGGTAATTTGTAAACTGCGTTAAATAGTCCCATACAAAGACATGTGCTGCTTTGGATTTCCAATCACGCAACTGTCTCCGGAATGTAGCCGCAGATGGTTCATTACCAATATCCGCTTTACGAAAAGCATCAATATTGCTTAATATCACGGAAACATTATCGGCCACGCGAAGATGCGTGGGTGCATTGGCTGTCTGTAGGTAAGCAAGTGTCGTAAATTCCTTATCCGGAAATTTAGCAGCGACCCTATTCACAAAGTGGATCAAAGAACCTTGAGGGCCACCTTCGCGTTTATCAATAGCTTGACAGTCGTCACAGGTACAGCTGCCGATATCATCATTGGGCGCTATTGACCAGTATTTAGCTTGCGGATTCTCAAGCATTTTTTGCCTGAAATATGCAACGGTATGTTCAAAAACAGCTTCATTGGAAAGACAGAGCTGGATAGCTTGTCGTTTTCCATGGTATAGCGAATAATATTCTGGGTGTTCTTTAAAATAAATGGATGGCGGTAATATCTTGTTGAACGTATGTCCCCAGTCTCCCCATTTTTCTTCTAGATTATGTAGTCCATACCAGTCTAAATACTCCTGATCCAGTTCAACTGGGAAATATACCTCGCGAAACTGGAAATTAGGTTTCGCAAAAATATGATAATCTGCATCCACGACCAACGAAGATAACTTGGGAATGAAGGTATTCTCCCTACCAGTATACCATTTACGTGCCCCGATAACATCTCTCACATATCGATAAGCGCCATAAAGGGTACCTTTTCCACTACCTTTAATATACATATTCCCTCCAATAAACTGTATCGAGTAACTGTCTTCTGGATATGTTTTGTCTATTGATACCTGCTCCAATATGATCGCTGGCCGATCTTGGTCCTTTGCCTGCAAATCAAACGCTGTACCTGTACTTAATTTTGTAAATTCGTTGATTACCGCGGCTGCTTTTAGCAGAGTTGAATTGTTTTGGTCAGTACGGATCACATAATTGGGAACACCTTCATTCACCAATGTAATCCGCTCTTTACCCTGAGCTATTGTTGCAACAAAAAGCAGACATAACATATACTTCCACATATTAAAAATATTTCCTTAATGAGAGATTCAGATCATACTGATTCATAAATCTATTTTCAGCAACTTTGTAATAACTCCATCCGCCCATAAGCGTAAATCCCCAGCTTTCGATACGATGCTGCCATCCTGCATTGACGGATCGCGACAAAAAACCAAATCTGTTGTTTAAAAACTGATACCGAGAAGGATCGTCCGGAGAGGTTCCGATATTGCCAATGATAGTCACATAGGAATTAGGCTTTTCGCTATTGTAATAGTGCCTTACTGCTAGCGAGTAGGCCTGATTCCAACGCTGTTCGTCATGCAATAAAAATCCCCTAAGATAGATAAAGGTCGGCCCCAAATATCGTCCTGCTGACGCAACCATTCCATAATTGTTAGTATGGTCAGCCGATCGCACATAACGCCCCCCTACATCAAAGAGCCAAAGGCCGGCCTCCCGATAAAGACTATATGCTGCCCGCCAGGTAGGAAATACGGTTCCATCGGCCCAGGCAAGATGATGATAAGCATATAATTTTGAACTATAATTCAACCAAGCATCCAATCCCACCTGAGAACCCTTTTCTCCCCTTCTATTTCCATAGTTGAACTGACCAATAAACATATTTTTTTCGCCCACTTTCTTCCCATATTCCACTCCAGAAATAAAGAAGTGCCCGTTGGGTCTATCTTGTGCACTCTGTGTATGATTTAATCCGACATAGAAACTATAAGGTAAATTTTCGCGATATACTTTTGCCAATTGACGATAACGCTCCACTTGTGGTGATTGTTGCTGCAGTTGTTCCATATAGGTCAAAGCAGTCTGATAATCTTTATTTACAGCAGCGATATTCGCCAGCTGCTCGCGGATAAATAGGGTACTATCCCCTTTATCCCAAAGCATTTCATACCCACTTTTTGCTTTATTATATTCCTTGACAGACATATAAGCATTGGAGCGGAGGTATAAATAACGATGATCGTTAGCATCTGCCTGCTGCATACTGTCCGAAAGAGTAATTGCTTTTTGCTGCTCTCCCTGTTCAATAAATTTTAAGCCCTCTTTGTACCAATTGTCGATGTTACGGTTGACAGAATTTTTCGCACTTCTGGCTTCAAATTCTTGGTATGCTGTTGCCAGCGCTACATCATCAGGAAATCGCTTATATGCCAGCATCCAAATTCGACCCGCTTTGTCTATTTCGCCTTTTGCCTCATATAATGATGCCAGAGGTGAGTAGCTGTCTTTATATTTCGGATCACTTGACATAACAGCTTCGAAATACGGAATAGCCCAATCCGCCCGTCCCATCTTTTGGTAGCTCAATCCCAAAATATAATTAAAATCAGTGTACTGTGGATATTTAGCCAATACCGTCCTACTCAGCATAACCGACTCGTCCAACTTCCCTGCGCGCAGATAGCCAATTGCCTGCGGCACCAAACTATCCACATCGTATTTTTTATTTTGCCAGACCACCTGCGCTGAAATGGTTTCAGCGAACAAGAACTGACAGAAAACGACTATTAAAATCAATAATTTGTTCATTGCTCTATTTTTTTACCCCGTCCGGTGGTAAGGGTGTTAAGGTACCTTTGCGTTTCATTTCTCCCCAGGCATGTTTTTTACCAAAAAGCTCCTGTATATATCCTTTGATAGAACTGTACACAATGATCGGATGATATATAAAAGGTTCTAAAAATGCGGTGAGGCACAAGCGAACAATATCCTCCCTGCGTTTATAATACTTATACACATAATTGTCCAATAAAATCGAAAAGCTTGTTAAAAAAACCGAAAACATATATACAAAAACCAGTAGCAGAATAGCCATCTGCCAGTTGATTCCATTTGTCAGGATCAAATAGATATAAAAAAATATGCCCAGAATTTCCATAATTGGCGCAAAGAACTCAAAAATTGCATTATAGGGAAATACAATCAGTCCAAACTTTCGATAGCTGGGATTGAAGAAGGCCTTACGATGCGTTCGCATGATCTGCATGAGACCCCTTGCCCACCGGATACGCTGACGTGTTAGCATTTTCAAGCTATCTGGTCCCTCTGTCCAACATAATGTCTGCGGGATATATTTAACCTCATATTTTTCATTATTGTCGCACATCTTCATACACATCCTGGTGACCATTTCCATATCCTCCCCCAATGACTTTGGATCGTATCCGCCAGCTGCAATAAGAATTTCCTTATCAAATAAACCAAGTCCACCAGATACATTGGGAATACAATTCAGGTAATTCCATCCCATTTTACCAAGAAGGTATGATCGGATGTATTCCATTTCCTGAAATCGGGCGAGGATCGGTTTAGGCAAAGCTGCTTCAACCAGCATCCCTGAATCCACATAACTCGAGTTGGACATACGTAAAGTCGCTCCTACGGCGATGACACGTTCCTTGGCATCCAATACTGCCTCCATCAAATACACCAATGTATCATTGGCAAGCACACAATCAACATCTGTATTCAATATATAAGGAAAGGCTGCGACATTTATTCCCGCATTGACCGCATCAGCCTTACTTCCTCCGTTAATCTTGTCAACGACAGTCAGGCGTTTATGGGAAATATCACGCGATTTATAAATTGCTTTAATTTCCTTGCAGGGAACCAAATAATCGACCATAAAATCGACTGCCACAAGATCGAATTCCTTGATCAGTTTTGCTAAGGTATCATCCTTACTTCCATCATTTACGATCACGACCTCATATCTTGGATAAAAAAGGGTCATCAACGAACGAACATTATTTACAATAGTCACCGACTCATTGTAAGCAGGTGCGACAATACTGACTCCCGGCGCAATTTCCGATTCCATGAGCGTTTGAATCCGTCTGGAATTGCGTTTTCGAAGGTTCTCGCGAATCGAAAGCGATGATATCCGAAACAGCATAACATACACCACTAACAATAAAAGACAATATAATCCAAAAATAAACTCTACTGAAGAAATAAAATGTGTCATATAAAAACCTCTCCCCTAATATTTAAATGTAATGGACCATTGGATGATTAACAGAGCGTATGAGTTTACTTTCTTCGCTATCCAGTTCTCCATCTATTTTTCGCAAAAGCGTTGTACTATAAGGTTTTTGAGCAACCAATGAGCGATAAGCGTGCTTTCGCAGGCTTAATGGCAAATTGCTATCTATAAACAATCGATACAGGAAATCAATCGATTTTCCTTGTCCTATGCGGCCGAGTGCCTTCAGTATTTCCAATTTAGCTGTCAGGCTGCTTTCCCCCGTATATAGCTCCTGCAATCGCTCTTCGCTATCCTTTGCCAACAGTTTTCCTAATGAGTTAACAGCTTTTAAAGCAGTTTTTGTTTCCTTATTGGCGTTAATTAATTCCCAAAGCCCCGCTTCGTTTAGTTCTTGGTAATAGACCATCAGATCCATGATCAAACTATTAACTTCAAAGGATTTCGACACATCCAACCATTGCGAAAATATATAGTCACCAAAATAGTCCCCCTGGACAATTGTCTGAAAAATATCAATCGCGTGAAGCTGACTGATCCCATATAGTCCTTCAAATACCCTGTCAAAAGCATGTTCACCTTCCACCTGTAACAGGTATTTAGATGCCGCAACACGGATTTCAACCTGAGGACTTTTCAGCAGCTGATCAAGGATCTTTTCCTGAATGGACACCTTCATCAAGGCCAGATTGGCCAGGGACCTCACCGTGGTCACCATGTTCGTGGCTGAATGTCTAATTTCATATTGCGCTTCTTTATCAAAGCCCAATTCATTGAAAAGATGCCGCATACTCTGGCCCTTCTCTCCGCCGATCGTGAAAATAAACTCGTGTAAAACATGGCGTACAACCTTGCTCACGAGCTTATTATTCAAATCCAGCCCCAATTTCTCGACCGGGAAATGACTGGTCCTGTTTTCCGCCAAAACGTGTTCATAGATAAAATCCCTTAATGCCGGATATATCCTAGAATAGGCTCTACGGTACCGATAATCACGGTAATAAAAGAAGGCGATTCCAATAAGACTTGCTGTCCAAAACAGCACGCTCAAGACCAGGGCAGCGATAACAAGTATCGGCCAGCCATCACCTTCAAAAAAGGCGCGAATATCATGCATCATATATGTCAATGTCCTAAGCATGGCCAATCCTCAAACGTACACGTGAAATCAGTTCAGATGGAGATATTGGTTTTTTGATATAATCATTTGCCCCCACTTCAAAGCCCTCCACAATACTGTTGTCGTCGCGATATCCTGAAATAATAATAACTGGTACCTGATTATTAGTGTTGCTCTTTCTAATACGGTCTATAATTTCAAAACCATTAGCAAAAGGTAGTGCCAGATCAGTAATAACCAGATCAATTGATTCGTCCGAGACCAGAGAGAGCGCTTCCTTACCAGATTTGGCAAGCAATAGGTCGTATCCCTCCCGTAAAAGAACAAATTGCATGGTGCTCAACAGAATCTCATTATCTTCGACAACAAGGATTCTCTTTTTTTTGTCCCACATAGCGTGTTTTGTTTAGTTTTTCATAGTGAAACAAAATTTGATAAAAAAAAGGAAACTACCTGTAGTACAACAACTACAGAACGTCATAGATCATTTAAACAAAGTTTTTCATAAAAAACAAAAATAAAATGACAATAAAATGACCTGAAAATTTAAGTTTGTAATAATCAAACTCATGAGTTACTATTTAAAATTTAAACTTTTAGGATCAAACATATGAGCGGGACTTTTATTAAGACTCCCATCGTTACATTTCAATCTACTCTACACTAGGTTTACATTTATAGTAATTAAGCATAGAAAAACTTAGTAGCAATCAAAAAAGAAGGCTATGACACATGGAAAAAAGTATATTCAAAACAGTTTCTTTTTTGCATATCCAAGCAACTGGCAACAGATACCAATGAATGCCCCGACTAACA
Organism: Sphingobacterium sp. GVS05A; assembly: GCF_019969845.1. Taxonomy (GTDB): domain Bacteria; phylum Bacteroidota; class Bacteroidia; order Sphingobacteriales; family Sphingobacteriaceae; genus Sphingobacterium. The sequence goes on along the minus strand of NZ_JAHXYR010000006.1, from coordinate 379,579 downwards.
TAGCAAAGCTACACCGTAGTATTTTTTTTTCAGCTGTCAAACTAGCATTCAGTATAGTATGCTTAAGTATAAACTTTGTTTCAATACAAGGATTTATTTTATTTTTACTTTCAAATTTACTTGCATGGTCAGCAAAACAATCATCGTAAAAGATAAGCTCGAGCCCCAGAAATTATTAAAGGTGGCTGCATTTGACAATTCAAAAGCTGTAACCACAGCACATAGACACAATGGGTACCTAGAATTAGTGTTTTTATGGTCCACATCTGGAAAACATGTCATTGATGGCAGGGAAAGTCCAATTAAAACGCCATGTATACTGATCATTCGAAAGGAAGCTGTACACCATTGGGAGTTGACAATACCCATCGACGGTTTTGTACTCTTGGTAAAAAAATCATTTGTAGACCAGAGCTTAGATCTTGAAATCACAAGGATGGTCGATGAAATCAGTAGGTTTGACACCATATATCTTAAAGAAAAGGGGATCATACCAACCCTTCTTAAACTATTATCACAAGAAGAAAATAAAATATGTCAGGAAGGATTGTTTAGATCGTTATTGGCCAAGGCGCTGGAGGATAAGGATAAAACGGAGCAATCCACATCGATATCCAACGACCTGTATGTCAAATTTATCGAGCTGTTAAATACAGGTTCAAAAATCATAAACAGTGTCGCATACTATGCATCCCTCCTGCATACGAGTCCCCAAAATCTGAGTGCAGCATGCAAAAGAAACACCAATAACACGGCCTCTCAGATATTGGCAACCTATATTATCAAAGAAGCGAAAAGGCTTATTTTCTATACCAACAACTCGATCGCTGAAATTGCTTTTGTATTGGGTTTCTCAGATAAATCAAACTTTTCAAAATACTTTAAACGATACACAGACTTGACCCCTTCAGAGTTCAAAAGACAACAGGGCTAAAATTCTTTCTCACCAAACTCACTCTTAGGTAATTTCGAAAGCTGATTCAGCTTATGAAAATTAAAACTGAGGTTAAGCATCAATATATTCTTTTCATAAATATAATTAGTGGTGGTGAAAAAGTCACTAGAGGACGTCGTAATACGCTGCTCATTGACACCCCATTTGCCAAGTTCAATGAACTGCCATTGAAACTGTGCTTTGATCGCTCCTTTCAAAAAGGCCCTACTCAGATTGAAGTGGGGGGTGACAAACCTAGAGTCTTTTCCCTGTACGGTAGGCCTTTCTGAGAGATAATTTACCTGCAAACCTGTGCTCCAATTCTTGGCTAGATCTGCCTGAACCCCAGCGTTCAAGGAATAGACCCAATCGCTATTGCTGTTTGTCTCTTTATAAGTAAGCACTTGTCCAGATATCTTATAACGATACAGGTTCAATCCTCCGTTTACTTTTAACCAAGGGAGGAGCTTTCCGTCACCTCCCAGTTCTGCACCCAAGCGGGAAGCATAGTCTGCATTTGTAAACACCCGATTAAGTATCGTATCTGCATACACAGAATTGACCCGTTGGATCGGATTTTTCGTATGTTGGTAGTATGTGTTTAAGAATATACTTCCTGTCTTTAATTTTTTCACAATCCCCGTCTCGACATTCGTTGTAAATTCCGGAAGCAAGTTGGGGTCTCCTTGTTCCAATGTCTCTGAATGTTCACGTTCGGGTATAGGATTTAGTTCAAAATTGTTATTTCGTTGAACGCGACGGCCAGCAGCAAACTTCCATGACCAATCCTCGCTAAGGGTATGCATCAAATTGAACGTAGGATACAATTGGTGGACTGAATAGGGATATTCTACGCCAGTATTGACTAAAAGTACATCCCGTTGATAATATTCATAACGAATTCCAAGTGAAAACTGGGTCCTTTCAAGTTTATGATCATATTGGCTAAAAATAGCATGCACCGTATTATTTGCGTTTAACTTTCCTGTAAATTCGGAAATAAGCTTAATTGCTTCCCCTGGCTTTTCAATGGCGAAATATTCAAAATTACCTTTTTGCCGATCATTTCTTAATTGGTATCCACTCAAAAGCTCGCCATGTGGCAATTTCCATTGATGTTGAACCGAAATCCGTAATCCACGTAAAGGGTTGGTATAATTGTTATTTGTCCATTGAACAGTATCAATCCCATGTTCGATATTCGCATTCTGGGTCGATCCATATATATGGGCATATTCATAAATTGCACCTGCCTGCAATAAATGGGTATCACTAAACTTGTACTGATAATTGAAATCAATAAGATAAAATTCTCCCTGTTTATTCTGCAGATTGGAGTTGAAATAATTTATTTTTGAAAGTTCTTCACCGGTTGATGGACGAACTGTTCGATTTGTATAATCGATATCAGCCAGTCTGTCCTGAAATTTCCGGGACGCCAACACACCTAAGTTAATTTGCTGTTTATTAGATAGTTGATATAAACCATTCAATCTGACGCCAAAATTATATTTGTCAAAGCTCCGTTCACCTCTGGATGGAAAGAACGTCTGCCGATCCCCAATAATAGTATAAACGCTACCTTCTCTGGAACCTGCATTGTCATTGCGCAGATAATTGGCCGAACCACTCAATTCAAGCTTATTTTTTTTGAGCTGGAAAGAAATATCTCCACCAAATCGCTTTTGCTCTCTCTTGTTTCCATAATCATCTATGCTCGGCAATCCTCCCTGGAGATTAACTATCCAAGCAAATCCATCCGATGTAGCTTTTTTCGTCCTGAGATTAATAATCCCTCCTTTGCCATCAGGATCAAATTGAGCTGAAGGGCTGGTAATATATTCTACCTCGGTAACATCATTAGCTGCGATCTGGCTTAAAATTGTCGCAGGATCTAAAAAAGAAGGTTTACCATTAATAAGTACAATAATGCCTGTATTCCCGCGCATACTTATATTGCCATTCCCGTCTACGGCAGCTGATGGTAGATTTTTTACAATATCCAATGCTGTACCACCAACTGCATTTCTATACTGGCTTGCTTGATACCGCTGCCTATCGGCGGAGTGCTTCTGCGTGGCAATCTCTCCGGTAATCTTAACTTCGGTCAACCGTTGATCCGTACTGACAAGTGCTATTTCAGCTAGATTGATCTGCCTTGTACCATCCAAGTCCACCACTAGTTTTTTCTGTCGATAACCAATAAATTTCACCAAAATAGCATATTGTCCTTTTTTCAGATCGAGAAAACGGAAACCACCTATCGAATCTGCAACCGCACCATCGACGACATGACCATGTATATCGAGGAGAGCAATCGTAGCAAAAGAGATTGGCAAATTTGACATAGAATCCTTTATACTTCCAAAAAGTATTGATTTTTGCGCAAGCACTGCTGTTAGCGTGAATAATAGGTAGAGTAGGATAAAAAATCTTTTCACTGCGGTCTAAGTTTCCCCAAAAATAGAAAAGTTAATAAACATGAAGTACGTACTTGAAAATTATACCACAGTTTTTTCAAATCGACCTTAATCTTACTGAAACTATATGTTCAAGAATGACTAATATGGCTATTTAAAGAATTTCAATAGAAAAACAATGTAACTATTTAATTAAATAGAGAGACCAGCCAAAAGTAGCAGTAGCCGCGTTTTTTCCACCTAATAATTATTCGGATCATAAAGATTAATCATTTTCGACAACGGGCAACATCTTGCTCTCCATGAGTTTTTTACGATAGAATAATTTTTATGAATTGGGGTTATACGGTCTGGTTTGGAATTTTTTGAAAAAATAAAGTACCCATAGAAACTGGGTGTATCCATAAACCGCATCTTCTATAGGAATGGTGAGTACCCGAATACCCATAAAATCCACTGGATTATAATTGACTATTGGTGATTCCAGTCCTGTTCCTGTGAGTATACCATTGACAGGCAAAAATCCTAACATAAGTATTGTGAAAACCAAAGAGGCCTGGCTAATCCATTGTACCCGCATAACAAAGTGAAAGACCAGCAATGTCACTATGGTGACTACAGCAGTCACCAAGGTATATATTCGATCAGCATAGCGAAGTGCTACCACTGCGCATACAATTATACTGACAAAGACAATAATATTGTTAACAGCACTAAGATGTTGCCATCTAAAAAATTTATCCAGGCAGAAATAGGTGAATATGCAGGAGAAAGGAATAAAGATAAAAAATAACCATTCCTCCAGAGGTAATCCAGCCAAGACAATGCCCAAGGTATACTTTGTATTAAACCACCAAACACCGCGACTGGTAAACCAGACATCCCATGCAATAAAAAACAGGGCAACAATAACTGAAGCTTTTAAAAATGGGACAAACTCTCGATCAAATCGAAGCCGCTTGTCGAAGGAAGCGACAAAACATATTATGACCGTAAAAAATAAGATAAGCGAATAAGTATACTGCATCATGTTTTTTCATTATTACTGTACATTTTAAAGTATTTCAACGGAACATATAAAAAGCCAAAGCACTCTCCTTCTTCCTTGACCAAATGTTTGTGATGCTGCTTGTGGGCACGACGAAGTGCCAAAAAGTATCTATTTTTTGTCTTACTCAAAAATTTGAAACGCTGGTGGATAAAAATATCATGCACAAAAAAATAAGCCATACCATACAACATAATTCCCAGACCAATATAAAATAGGTAATTATAATCTTTTAGCGATCCAAAATACATTAGTGCAATGGTAGGCAATGCAAAGATGACAAAGAAGTAATCGTTCTTTTCCAAAAAACCTTCATTGCTATGATCATGATGGTCTCTATGCAATATCCATAAGAAACCATGCATAATATACTTATGGATAAGCCAGGTAGCACCTTCCATGGCAACAAAAGTGATCAGTACGGTAATAAAATTCATATGTTTATTCGCTGATGATTTTAAATTTGCGCAGAATTATAAATAAGCAGCCTTGTATCTCAAATAGCTTTTGAGAGCGACATAGGCTTTTTGAGTATTGGGTATTCTAATTCTATTTTCTAAAATTTCCTTCGATGATTTCTTTCGGATCTTTGCAAAAAGCGAAAGATAATATTTGTAAGCCAGATAAACACCAAACTTGGCCGAGGAAGGTAATTTTTTAATACCCAAAAGTGCTTCTTTAAACTCCTTGTGGATTTCATCTTCAATCTTACTTTTGAGTACATTATCAAATACAGCCATATCCAAATTTGGAAAATAAGTGCGACCGAGGATATGATAATCATCTTTGAGATCCCGCAAAAAGTTTATTTTTTGGAATGCAGAACCAAGTTTCATAGCATATGGTTTTAACTCCTCATAGCGCTGTTTATCTCCCTCGGTAAAAACCTGTAAGCACATCAATCCTACAACCTCTGCTGAGCCATAGATATACTCTTTATAGCGTTCTGAATCATAATCTATTTTTTTCAGATCCATCTCCATACTGTGCAGGAATTGATTGATAAGGTCAATGTCGATGTCATATTTGCGTACTGTCTCTTGAAAAGACTGCAAAATAGGGTTCAACGAAATTCTTTCTTCCAAAGCAGCATTTGTTTCTAAATACAGACGCCTCAATAATCGTTGCCGGTCATATCCATGAAAACTATCGACGATTTCATCTGCAAGTCTAACATAGCCATAAATTGCGTAAATACTATGACGGATGCTTGGTTTCAAAGCCAAAATGCCAAGCGAAAAGCTTGTACTGTATTTCTCAGTTGTTTTTTTGCTCACTTCATAAGCGAGTTCATCAAATAACTTCTTCATGGTCTTATGATTTATGATATAATTCAATGGCTTCTTTAGCGACAATCTTTCCAGAAATGATGGAGGGCGGTACACCAGGACCGGGTACAGTCAACTGACCTGTATAAAAAAGATTGTGCACTTTTTTATTTCTAACCTTTGGTTTCCATACCGCAGTCTGCTTAAGTGTATTGGCCAATCCGTAAGCGTTTCCACCGTAAGCATTATAATCGTTCATAAAGTCGCTGACACAGTAACTTCGTTTGTATGAAATTTGTTCGTATAGATTTTTTATACCCGTATGCTTTTCCAGACGTTCTAACATGTGCATCAGGTATTCTTCACGTACTTCCTCGTTATCCGATATACCTGTCGCTAAAGGCATCAACAAAAAAAGATTCTCAGCATCCGAGGGTGCAACATGAGTATCCGTTTTGGACGGACAACAGGCATAAAACAACGGGTTTTGAGGCCATTTTTTATCCCCGTAAATAGAATCTATATGATCATCCAGATTATGTTCAAAAAATAAAGTATGGTGAATCAAATTAGGAATAGTGGATTTCATACCAAGATAATAAATCAGACTGGAGGGGGCAAAAGTCCTGCTTTTCCAATAGGCATCATCATAATTTCTCAATCCTTGGGGCAATAGCGATTCAATATGGTGATAGTCCGCCGAAGCAACAATAAGATCAAATTCTCGATTTTCGCCATTAACTGTGATCGAGGAGACTGCTTTGTTTTCGATGTTAAGTGCTTCAACACTGTGCCCAAAATGAAAATTTGCTCCTTGCTTTTGTGCTACTTGTTGCATAGCTTGCACAAGCTGAAAAAATCCTCCCTTGGGGTAATACGTTCCCAGTGCATAACCACCATAATTCATCAGACTGTACAATGCCGGAATATCTTTAGGAGAGGCCCCTAAAAAAATGACGGGAAATTCCATCAAAGTCCGTAACCTTTCATCTTTAAAATATTTTGCAACGTAAGTCCTAAAGCTTGATAAGAGATCTAATTTGAAGGCGCTGCGCGCAATTTTTGGAGAAGCGAACTCCAGCCAACTATGGCAAGGTTTATTGACAAAATCACGCATCCCAACTTCATATTTAAATTTAGCTGCCTGCATAAATTTGTCCAGTTTCCTCGCTGCCCCCAATTCAATCCGTTCGAATAACTGTTTTAAATCCTCGTATGATTCAGGCACACTGATCTTTCCGGAATTAAATATCATCTCGAACTGTGGATTCAATGAAACAAGTTCAAAGAAATCAGCTGTGGTATGGCCAAAATCCGAAAAGAAGGACTCAATAATATCAGGCATCCAATACCAGCTGGGTCCCATATCAAACCTAAAGCCTTCAGGCGTAGAAAACTGGCGCGCACGTCCACCTGGCTGTACATGTTTTTCAAAAACATGCACGTCATAACCCGCCTTAGCTAAATAAGCTGCAGCCGAAAGCCCCGAAAAACCTGCACCAATTACAGCTACTTTCTTTTTCATTTTCTTTTGATTTTAGCTTCCTCTATACGTGGAGTACCCATAAGGACTTACCGTGATCGGAACATGATAATGTCTATTGTCTTTTATTTCAAATATTACCTCGATATACGGATAAAAGGTTTCTATTTTTTGATTCAGAAAGTAACTTTGGGTATGAAATTTAAGCTTGTATATACCTTTATTAGTATCTTTTCCAGATAATAAAAAATTACTTATGCGACCATTGGAATCCGTTTTTTCACTGGCTACAGCAGTCCATCGGTTATCTGGCGTCAACTTCTCTAAATCAACTCTAACATCTTGAGCTGGGTTCCCCTTAGAAATATCCAGTATGTGACTTGATAATTGATAATGAAGTTCTTGCGCGTAGGTTGTCAATCCAGAAAGTAAGAAAAACAACATAAAAAAGTATCCTATTCTACTAATCATCTGATTCGCTATATTTTAACTTTGTCCAATAATTGTTCTGTCGCAATGTTTTTATCGTAAATCACTTGATGAAAATCGCTCAGTTTAGTTAACAAGTTGATAAGTATCATTTTTTCCTCATTAGTGAGATCTCCCGAAACAATCCGTGTCGCGTGCCGTATGCTTCCCATTTGCTTCTCCAATGCCAATAAACCAGTTTCTGTAATGTATATCACCTTACTTCGCTTATCCAATTCAGATTCCTCCTGACTTACCCATCCCTGTTTGAGCAAACGATTTATAATAGCCATACCGACTGGCTTTTCATGAATATTTCGTTTGATCAATTCCATTTTTGTCATCTGCCCAAATGATTTTAGCGTAATCAAATAGATAAATTCCTCTTGAGTAGAGAAATCAGATCCCCAAATCGCAGCTTTTGAATAACTCTTTGCGAATCTGTTCATATGTACAATTAACGTACTTATGACACTCTCCGGACTGCGTCCATTTTCCTTACCTTCCCAGTGGGGATCAACAAGCTTATTACTTTGCACATTTACAACCCAGCGCTTAAACCCTTCAGCATCATTAGCATAATTACCGTTTACATTATCTGCTTCGAATTGCTCAATCAATGGTAGGATTCCTTCTAAAAGTTTATACTTCATAACACTAAATTAGAACACTAATATACCATTAAAGTTTTATTTATTTTAAAATAATGATTTTTTGGAATAAAAATATACTAAATAACCAGAAATAGGTCTGGAAATGAATTGGTAAAAAACATCAGTACGATGGGCCTTACCCCTTAAATTAGGGTAACGGTATTTCTTAAGTTTTACGGATTCCCGAGCTGCTGCACCTAAGCAATATGAGTCTTAGGCCCCTATTGCACCAAATGAGTGGATCAAATTAAAAATTGAGGTAAAAGATAAAACAGCCAAGCTATTTATAAATGACGCCAAACCACCTAATCTTATTGTGAATGATCTCAAAATGGGCGCTGATAAAACTGGAAAATTGGTCTTTTTGTCGATATCGGAACCGAAGGATTTTTCAGGGATTTGAAAATGACAAGTAAATAAATACTCAAATGGTGAGGTTGAATTTTTGCCAGCTATATATAGCTGTAATATCTATTTATAATAGTTTATCAGAAGAACTCCTTCTCCTTCATTATCCAGCACCAATTCACCGTCTTCTAAAACGGTACCATCTTTAGCTAAAATCGATATCTGATATTTGGCTCCAGCTCTTCCACCGTCAATCGAAACGGAGAGTCCTGCAGCACCTACCGCATCTATCAATGTTACCGTCTTTTGCCAAGGGGTCGTAACAATCTCTTCATAGTCATCAGGAATATTATAAGGATCTGTAATTGTAGGGGTATATTGAACTTTCGCCGTTGTTGCAGGCCCCTTTAAAGTATAAGTAATCTGAAAGCTCGATGAATCTGAATCATCCTCTTTTGAACAACTGAAGCAAATAAAACTAAAAGTGCACAACAGCAAAAATATTTTAAAAGCTCTTTCCATATATAAATCTAATTTTGTCTTTAAATCCAATTATCGTACCAAGAAGCAGACGAAATTATTGAAAATTATGAAATTGCTAGTTACGGTTGTTTGGCCACTTTTGCAAAGCTGATGGAACATACTGAAGCAGAACAATTGTTACAGCAAACACTTGATGAGTAAAAGCAAACGGATACTTTGTTAACTGAAATAGCACTCTCAGGAGTAAACGAATTAGCTAGCAAATAACAATATAATAATGCCCGGAAATCCGGGCATTATTATTTTAATAGCTCTCTCCTATTTATTACCTATTTTTATACTTACTGATATATAAAGACGTATTCAAAAAAATAAATACCCATACGTATCGCTATTAACAGGTTTTTCAATTAGAATTTATTGCACTAAGAAATTCTAATTGAAGAATGACACTTTCACCAGTATAAAAAGAGGCAAATCCAATGCATTAAGCCTTCGGTAGCGGAGCATTTTTTACAATTAGTTTTTCATGCTTTAATTCCTCCCAAAAATCGGCCGGTATCTTGGTCTTGAAGGACTGGGCATTTTGTATCGCCTGCTCAACGGTATGTGCGCCTGGTATAACACCTGACACTTCTGCGGGGGCCGCCGCAAACTGTAAAGCTGCTGTTCGCAGATCCACAGCATGATTTTCCGCTACGCGCTGTAAGGCGTTCAGTTTTTCCTTTACACCAGCGGGGAATTTTCCATCATATAAATAGCGGTCTTTACCGGACAGAAATCCAGCACATAATGGAGCTCCTACGACGATAGACACATCTCTTTCAGCTACTTTTGGAAAAACCTTATTCAGATCATCCTCATGTTTGATCAATGAATATTGGCAGGCAGAAAGAAAAATATCGGGATCTGCAACACTCAATGTCTGCAATATAGGTTCAATGGTATTAACACCTAGCCCCCAGCCTTTGATAATTCCCTCTTCTCTCATTTTAGTCAGCTCGGGCATCGCCCCCTTGGTCGCCTCCTCGAAATAGTGCGCATAACTATCTTTCATATCGCCATTATCGGGCGAAAGGTCATGGATAAAAACAATATCAATAGACGATAGGCCCAAGCGCTGCAAGCTATCTTCCACACTTCTCCTTACACCAGCAGCACTGTAGTCATACTTATAACCAAAATTTAGTTTCCCCTTCCATAGTATTTGTTCCATCGTAAAGTCTTCTTTCGGGTCCATAAGTCGCCCTACTTTAGTCGACAGTGTAAAACTGTCACGCGGTTGATCTTTTAAAAACAGGCCCATTCTACGTTCGCTGATCCCTAGACCATACCATGGAGACGTATCAAATAATCGTATCCCTGCATTCCATGCAGCCTCTACTGCTTGTAGACATTCAAGATCTGAGTTTTGCTGAAATCCATTACCCAATGCGACCCCACCAAATCCAGCTTTATCAACGGGACGGAATCGTTTCTTTTCTATTAAATTTTGAGCTGTTGCCATTTTATATTCTTTTAATGTTGTTGATAAAATATCAGGTGTCGCTGCACTCAGTGCAAAACCCGCACCCGCAAGGGCTGTCTCTGCTAAAAATTGCCTTCTTTTCATATGTCTGATCCTATCGGTCTCATTTTCGTTCGCTTGCCAGTCTGATCAAAAGTTCATCATGTGCAGTCAAATCCAGCCGTAGTGGCGTAATAGATACCAGTTTATTTTCTACTGCCCAGCGATCTGTCCCTTCCTCCGCAGGCTCAAGTGGTACTACCGTAATCCAAAAGTTTTTTCTCCCCATGGGATCCTGATCAGGTACTACATTGCCATCATAGAGTCGCACCGATTGTCTTGTCCATACAACTCCCGCTGGTTTTGGAGGGAAATTCACATTATATAGCGCAGGGCCTTTATCATTGAGCAAGATCTTGAGTACATCGCCGGTCCATTGGGATAGTCCTTCAAAATCTGGCTCCGTATTTCCAACGGGTGTGCTCAGCGCGATACCGGTAATACCGAGGAGCATGGCCTGCTTTGCCGCAGCAAGTGTGCCTGAATGCCACATGGAATTACCAAGGTTGGGTCCCATGTTAATGCCCGAAAGCACAACCTGCGTATCGGGAAACATATGCAAGCCTAGCGCCACGCAGTCCGCAGGTGTCCCATTCACCCGAAAGGCATCAATTCCCTCAAATGTAATGGGGGCAGTACGATAGCTCAGGGGGCGAGAATGAGTAATAGCATGTCCCATGGACGACTGCTCAACATCTGGCGCAACAATCCTAACGGTACCAAACTGCCTCGCGGTCTTTGCTAGAGCTGCTATGCCCGGCGAATAGATACCATCGTCATTGGTGATAAGTATATTCATAATAATTGTACCTTTTCTATGAAAACCAATCTCAGCCAGGCTTTGTTCAGCTGATATGAAAGAACATGGCAAAAAAGTAAGATTAGTACACAATCCAGCTGCTGGGGATGATGACAATGGCGACAAGGACGAACTATGTCAGCTTATTGAAGAACTAGGACACCATTGCACAGTAGTCGCTAAAAAAGATGCCGTCAAAAAGATCGATCCAGAGACCGATATCATTGCCATAGCCGGAGGTGATGGCACGATAAAAATGACAATTATGGCGCTATTAGAAAAAAAGCTACGATTTAAAAGACCGATAGCAATCTTGCCCCAGGGAACAGCAAACAACATTGCCATTTCTTTGGGTATTCCTTTGGACTGTAAACAGGCTGTGAGTCTATGGAGTCAGTTCCAGCTTAAAAAATTCGATGTCGGGATGATGACCGGTCTAGAACGAAAGCCCTTATATTTTATCGAATCTATTGGCTTCGGTCTATTCCCTATACTGATGGAGAAAATGGATAAGAAAAGCCTAAATACCGCCAGTGCAGAAGATGAAATTAGGATCGCGCTCAAGCAACTCCGAAAACTAGCACTGACATTCCCAGCCAAAGTGCTCAAACTCGTAACCGCTACGGGTAGCATTGAAAAAGACTGCATTATGGTTGAAGTCATGAACATCTCGAGCATGGGCCCCAGACTGGTACTCGCTGCGAATGCTGATCCGGGAGATGGGCAATTTGATATTATAGTCGTAAGCGCCGATCAACGCCAGGAACTGGTTGCTTATATAGATGGGTTATTGAAGAAAAAGAACGTGACATTTAACATTAAGCCTATTAGAGCAAACCGCTTAGCGATGGAGTGGCAGGGAACAGAATTGCACATTGATGATGAGTGCAAGGCTTATGCTGGAGAGCAACTCAAGATTTCATTACTCGATAGCTTGATCGAAATTATTGTGGAAGGGAAGTGATATTCTTAATCAAAAAGAGATTTGCCATTGCGAAAACTAGTAGCAGATCAGTAAGCACAAATAACCAAGAAATAAAATGTATCTTACCTAAAGAATTACTATCCTGCTATTATGTCCAAAAAGAACATCGAAAAGATCAGTCTATTGATAGAGAGAATTAAAGATTGGAAAAGGTTAAATGATGATGAACTGTTTCCGTTAATCAAAGAATTTGAGAAAATGCCAAGGCTGGAAGTTTCTACATTTTACAATGATCTTTTTAACGACACCAAATTGGTAGAAAATCTTTTGGCTATTTATGACAGACATAGCGATAATACGAAGCTCGTTGTTCTTCTCATCTCTTCCCTCGGAAATATGATACAACGATATCACATACCTGAAACGAAGGTTATTTATGAATTCATGTTGAAAAATGCCTATAGAAAAAATGTAAGTGCCTATGTTGCTTTGTTTCTACCAAGATTAGCCTCTTTTAAGGTATATGATAAGAAATGGAAATATATAATGGATATCAAAATGATGTCGCCCAAAAAGATTGCAGAAAGCGCTTTTGAAATCTTAATGGATTTATATATGGATAGCATTCCGGCAGAATATAAAGTTGAGGTTAGCGGATATTTTAAAGCTAAAGCGCAAAAGGCCAATAATGACTATGGAAAGCAGTATTATTTAGATTTAGCAAGTAAAATTCAGTAAACGGTGAGACTGTAACCTCGACTGTATCAATTCTTATGGACCAAACAAAAAGCGCGACTTTGAATATTAAACTCGTAGTCGCGCTAACATTAAACACTAAATTACCTATCTTTTATCAATTTAAAGGCAAAATAAAAACCTTGATTGCTTTCAGTTTTATTGTTTCACCAATCTGAATTTTTGTGCATTGCCAGTATGTGCTGAATAGATCTGTATCTGGGTATCATCTGCCGTGCTTGATCCATTTACATCCAGGTTTTTACCCGGAGCAGATGCAGGCTCCAGATTATAATTACCACTTCCCACATAAGTGATCTTCCACCGTTGCTCAGAAGTGTTGGCAAAAGTGGCGACCTGTACAGGTGTACTGTTTGTGGATCCCCCACCCCGTACTTCCAATACTTTAGTCGTGTCAGCTACGCTCTTCAGCGCATAATATCCGCTGCCCACACTTCTCAGCTTCCATACCTGATTGGATGATGTTGGATAATTGTAAGTCCATAATGTAACATCTTCACCATTCACAGGTGGATTGCCATTAACATCAACGAGCTTGCTAGGTTCTTTTGTTAAAGCGGAAGCGATCTTGTAATTCGCTCCATTGATCAGAATACCCTCTGGCGAATAGAATGTAATCAATAAAATATCGAGATGTGCATAAGTTGCCAGTTTGCTTGCCAAGTCAGTTTCGCCATAATAACGCGATAATGCCCAGGCATACATTTTGACGCGCTCCCCACCAACAGTTTTGGTCGGAAAGTAGGATTTCATTGCATTGTCCACTGAGGCGTCATAACTAATTCCGTCGACACCATAAGTATTGAGTTTGCTGTACATCTCATCCATCACAACCTGTTGCTGTGCTGGGGTCTTACCGCTCAAATCTGACCAGTTACAATAATAGCTTACCTTCCAGCCGAGCTGTTTGAACCCTGTCAAATGTTGTGGATACATGCTTTCTATCAACACTCTATTTTTAATAGCATATAGGCTATCCATTTTCTTCAGTGTCTTTAAAAACAATTGTTCATTTGTACTGCTATTCAAATCTTTACAATCTAACCAAAGCGATGTAAAACCTGGAAGCTTATTGTTTAGATTCGCAAAATACTGTTCCAAAGTCTGTCCAGTGGCTGTTCCGGCTTCATGGCCGATGAGACATGTCGGCTCACCATTTTTATTGGCTACATATATATCCACCTCAAGACTATTGATGCCTTCGTTGATAATCTCATCAACTTTAATCAGATCGTTAGCACGATGTGCACTGACAAATGTCGGCCCAGCTAATGTCGTATTGACTTTACCCATTTTTTTGGAAGCATTCTCTTCATTTTTGGCAATATCTTTCTGACAGCTGACAAATAAGTAGGTCATACAGGCAAACAAACAGACTGCCTTACCAAACATTAACGTTGTTTTTCTCATAATTTTTGTATTTTAATATTAAGTTTATTCGTTTAAAAATCAATTTTTCTGGATGTCATCCGACCTTCTCCATGGAGATTCAGCTGATCTGTCCCTAGTTCCAAAATACCATAAGCATTTTGATCAGCGGTTTCGATCATCCCTTCGAGTGTAATCATCGGAATACCTTTGTAACTTGCAAAATTACCGGGATGATGATGGCCGGATATCACGGCTTTTACAACTGAATATTTTTCAATGATGGCCAATATCTCCCGATTATTCAATGCTTCGAGGCCGTTCTCAGGATACAAGGGATGGTGTGTAAAGACGATCACCTTTTTTGCCTTTGACTGTGCCTTTTGGAGCTGCCTTTCCATCCATTTGAGCTGCGTTGTACTTATACCACCATTCCAGGGTTGGTCATTACCTCTTTTTTCTGTTTGGAGTCCATCATTAAGCATTTGCCAAGCCTTTCGCTCACCTGATCCTGCTTTGGTGGCATACTCAGCCAGTTCATTGGTATTAAGCAGGATAAATAGCCATCCCTCCTTTTCCACCGTATAGTAAGGATTTGGCATTTTATAGGACTTATAAAGTTCCACACCGTCTTCAACGTCCACATAATCGTGGTTTCCCAAAATATTGTAGATGGGTCTTTTGAGCTTTTCGAGTCGCTGAAGTGCAGGGGTAAGATCCTTTGGCCCTACATCGACCAAATCGCCTAGCATGACTGTAAAATCTACTCCTTCCTTATTGATAGCCACAACAGCCGAATCCAATTTGACAAGTGAATTTCGGTAAAAACGGCTCCCGCGGGTATCTTTATCCGCATATTGTGGATCAGCTATCAGACCGACCCTGACCACTGATTGACCTTGCCCCATACTATAAAATAAGCCGAAGAGCAGCGATAAAAATAACTTTATTCCCATCCTGGATTTTGTTTTAGATTATTATTCAAAGTGATTTCATTCAAGGGAATACATTCGAGATAATCCCGGTTTTCTTTAAACCCATAGCCATTGGGCAGCTGTGTCACAAAAGGATCCAACAGACCATCCGCATCAACTTTATAGTTGATTTTAGTACCTGTCCAGTCTGAAGCCGCGAATGGGTAGCCTCTGGGACGTTTTCCTTTCAGCAGTTTATGCGCAGCCCATCGCCGGATATCATCATAACGAAACCCTTCTGCTCCCAGCTCGGCAGTACGTTCACGACGGATTTCTTTTAACTGGTCTGATAAGTTATAACCATAATCAGCATATCTGTCCTTATTGGGATCGTTGGTAATAGTAAAATCCGGCATACCTGATCTTTTGCGGAGTAGATTGATTGATTTGGTATAATCGACTGTTTCGCCAAGTTCAGCCTTCGCTTCAGCATAGTTCAATAAGGCTTCGGCATAACGGAAAATGATGGCACCAGTTTCATCACTTGAGCTCCAGGAGACACCACCACCGGCCAAAGCTGATTTCGGATCATTTCCTTTCCGGATCTGAAAACCGGTATTATTCAAGGCTTCACCAGATTTATCTAAAAATGGCTTTTTAAAGGTGGCCTTACCAAAGGTATTATCCCACATCAAGGCTCCTGGTGTCCAGATCGTCTGGGACAGTCTTGGATCACAATCGGCCCGTATTTTTTCTAAAAAAGCATTTCCTTTCACAGTCTTACCAAGGGTAAAATAATCGTATGGCTGACCATTCCGGCCCAGATAATGCTGTACCTGTTCAAAAGTCATAGATATCCCCGCTGTACGATCGGACACGTAGATCTGAAAAGAGTGTGACAAATCACGGTTGACTGAATAGGCTTTCCAGAGGATCACCTCTTTATTGGCAAGCTGATCTTTCAGGGAAAATAGTTTACAGTAATCGTTTTCGGGATCGTTGTTGCTATACAGCGACATGCCATATTTAGCATCCATCAACGTTTCGGCAGCCACAGCAGCTTGTCGGAAGTACTTAGACGGATCAGCGCCAGCTGTACCAAATGCTGTGCCCTTGTGGTATTTCTGCCAGCTGCCTTCGAATAGGGCGACTCTGGATTTGAAGAGCAAGGCAGCCTGTTTGGAAAGCCGATTGTTTTTACCTTTTACTGTAGCCACAGGCTCCAGATATTCAATCGCTTTATCCAGGTGTGCCAAAATCGAATCGACTACTGTTGTACGTGGGTCGCGTGCTTTGAATAGCTCCTCAGAGTCCATCTCCAATGGCTCCGTATACCAGGGAACATCACCGTAGAGCCTGACTTTTTCGAAATAAAACCAAGCTTTAAAAAAATGCGCCTCACCTAAAAACTGCTTATATTTTTCAAAAGGATCTTTGCATTTCGTATAATTCTTAAAAAAGATATTGACACTACGGATATTACCCCAGGTCCAGTTTCCGCCCGATGAAACCGGCGATTCGGTACCATTCCAGACTGTACTAGGCGAACTGGAAATCTGAGCATCGGATCCACGCGAACCATCCCAACCGATCACACCAAGGAAACTACCTACTGTATTAAAAGCCGGGAATACCGTATAGAATTGAATCGTATAATTCTCTAGGTCTTTGGCTGTTTTCCAATAGCTTTCGTTTTCAATCTGTGTCAATGGAGGTCTATCCAAAAAATCTTCGGAGCAGGAACCGACCAACAGTAAAATGACTGTCGTATATAGTAAGGTTATGATTTTTTTCATTGGTTATTAATTGCTAGATATAATTTTCTTTCACTATCCAGATAGGCTTTTACATTCAACTCAAAGATGATTACAGTGAGATATTCATTCCAAATGCCCAGATCGCTTGTGAAAACATGCTTTTACCATCCCCCAATTCTCCTAACGATGCTGTTTCAGGATCAAATCCGCTAGGAAGTTTGGAAAAGGTGTAGATATTTTCACCGGAAAAATAAATACGGGCGCGTTTTAATCCGATTTTTTGGAGCATTAATGCAGGAATGGTATAGCCTATCTGTAGATTTTTAAGGCGTGCATAGGCACCATTCTGCAGGTAGCGCGTCTGCATTTGCTTATTCTTGCTATCTTGAGTGGTATTACTGTAAGGCCGCGGAAAATAAGCTTCAGTGTTTATGCCAAGTCCCGAATACCGGTCGCCTTCGGTATCCCGATAGTAATCCATGTGATGTGGGAACAGCGAGGACTGATTCCAGGCCCTAAAACCCCAAAATACATTGCCATCCAGCCATAGATCACGCTTTCCAGTACCTTGGATAAACACCGCTATATCAACATTTTTGTAGTTAGCTGTTAAATTAAGTCCAAATTGATAACGGCGTGTCGAATTACCAATGATTTTAAGGTCCCCATGGTCATTTATGGTGTTTTTACCCTTATTGATTAGCGCATCCCCGTTGAGATCACGGTATTCTATATCCCCTGTCTGCCAGGGCTGTCCATTGATAAATTTTTGGTAGCCCGATGCATTGATCTCATCAGCGCGCTCCTTGGTTTTGATCAGGCCAACAGTTTCATAGCCCCAAATTTCTCCGGCATCTTTACCTATGTAATCCGTTGTCAGGATACCCGTAGGATTCGTATACTTCGTAATTATATTTTTGTAATCAAAGACATTAGCTGCAACAGAATAATTAAAATCAGAGCCTATTTTTCCATTCCAACGCAAGCTAAAATCCCAGCCCTTGGTTTTGAGCTCCGAATTATTCTCTCGGGGAATATTCGCTCCCAATACAGCGGGAAGTGCCTGCGCTGGTCCAAGACGGTCAAAGGTTAGCCGTTGATAGTATTCAAATTCAGCTTGCAGGCGGTTTTGGAAAAATCCCAGTTCGACGGCCGTATTCATTGAACGTGATGACTCCCACGTAAGAAAGCGGTTTACCAAATTTGGTGCTGTGGTGTATGCCGGCCGCACGCCGTCAATAAGCCAGCCCAGGTTACTTTGTACCCCCAATAATGCCAGATCCTGATAGGCAGCAACATTTTGATTACCCAGCTTCCCCCATGATGCCCTCAGTTTCATAAATGGGATATAATCCAGTAGAGGTTGCCAAAACAATTCTTTAGAAACCACCCATCCTGCGGATACGGAAGGGAATGCCCCCCAGCGTCTGCCATGGGCAAATTTGGATGTACCATCATAGCGGACATTTGCCTCGATCAAATATTTGTCTGCATAATTATAATTTAAACGTGCAAAATAGCCTAAAGTCGACCAATGCGTGAGACCGTCCCCCACCTGCATTTCACCTGTTGCTGTTGTAAAAGATGGGATATCTGGAACAATGAGTTCCCTTCTTAATCCACTCATCGAATCCAGTTTATTGATTTCATTCTGAAAGCCGGCCAGTACCGTAAAATGGTGATCCCTTCCTAGATCTAAATTATAAGTTGTATAAATATTAAACGCTTTGTAGGTGGTATTGGATTTTATCTTTTGAATATACGGAGGGACGGTAAGTGCTATTGGCACGAGCGTACCATCTACTTCATCTTCATAAGCTACCTGATTGACGCCTGCATAGTCAAAAATCTGATAATCTATCGAATAATCAGCATTTATTTTCCAGTTTTTGAGCGGACTGATTTCAGTCGCCAAGCGCTGCACCAGCGTATTATTTGTCAACTTCTGATAACCGGCTTGCATCTGCGGTACACGAGAAAGTTGCGAATAATAACCATTTGGCGATTTAAGGAAAACCTCGGGATGCGTTCTCAAGATCTGGTGGATAAGCATGCCATATCCCCCTTCACCGTTATATATTGGCCTATCACGGACTCCATTTGTGAGCCTTGTATTGGAACTTATCTTCCACCAGTCTGTGATATTGGCATCGAGTTTAGCCTGAAAATTGTAGCGTTTATACTTATCATCGACCATTCTCAACACCCCTTTTTCGGATGCGTGCCCAAGAGACAAAAAATAAGACATGTCTTTTGATCCTCCCTTAACAGATAGATTTTCCTGCATCCGGCGACCATTACCATAATGGATATCTATCCAATCATTATTACCGTTTGAGAATTGATAGGTTGACCACTTACGCGGGTTGTTGACATCAGGGACAGTTTCAGGAAGTGTAGGATCATCAATATATGCAATAATCCTATCGATGGTAGATTCAGAAAACAACCTAGCAACGCCCTGGTTGTCATGCATTTGATTCATAGCCCGTGCAAATGTATAGGAATCCACCATCTTTGGTTTATTGATAATGGTTGTAGGTCCTCCATTCATTGAAAAATCGACTTGTGGTTTCTGATTAGCTTTGCCGGATTTGGTCGTAATCAGTAAGACCCCATAAGGTGCGCGGGCACCATAGATTGCAGAAGCAGCTGCATCTTTTAAGACAGAAACACTTTCGACAGTATTCGGATCAATGCTATTAATGTCTCCGGCGGTACCATCGATCAGGACATAAGGTTTACCTTGGCCCCTGATCTGCACAGAGGGTGCCGCACCAGGTTCAAAGCCATTGCTGCCATAGGCTATCGTCAGGCCACTGACCGTTCCATAAAGCGATTGGGAAACATTATTTACTGGTCTATCTTGCAAACGCTTGCCATCAACAACCGCAACAGATCCCGTGAGGTTAACTTTCTTTTGGACACCATACCCCACCACCACGACTTCATCAAGTTCGCGTGCCTGGTCAGTTGCCAAACGGATCACCAGATCTCCCACAAGATCATTTGTCACCAAGGTATCAATGGACTTAAAACCCATAAAATGTACGGACAAAGTATCCGAAGGAAAAATCGAATTAAGTAAAAAAGTACCCTTATCATCACTTTTGGATTTTGTGTTGGCCCGCTTTAAATTTAAGGTAGCTCCTGAAACCGGTATGCCGGATGGATCAATCACTTTTCCTGAAATAGGCTTGCCCTCTTTCTGTGTCTGTCTGGCCAAAACAAAACCATTATCGGTCTTTTTTACCTGAATACCGTAAGGTGCCAATAATCTCCGTAAGACTTGTTCCAAAGATTCATTTTTTGTATCAAATTTGGCTATACTAATATTTTTTAGGCCTAGGCTCTCTGTAAACGAAATGTCTGATCCCGACTTCTTCTGAAGGTCAATGATAACGTCGCGCAGTGTGGTCTTTTGATAATTTTGGTTGTATATTTTGCCATTTGCCTGTGCAAATGTACTGTTCCAGGAGATAGTACTAGAAAATAGCAGCAGCGCCCCCCCGAGGGTTAAAGAAAGATATTTGTTGCTTCTTTTTTCTTTTATAATTAGTTTTTTGTTAATCATTTGTTAATTTTGTGTTGATTAAAGGTTTTACATCCATGAAACCGATTATGGAATCGGGTCAGATAGATTCCATAATTTTCTGTAAAGGGTCTTACACTATGTGAGCCCTTTTATTTTTAATATAAAATGATCTCTTTTCCCTCCTGCTTATTTTTGATACTGATTTTTTTTCCGGTCAATAACTGAATCTCTTCTAGCGCAGCTTCCATTGTTTTGGATTGTCGGAAGCTGATGTTGTAGCGATCTATTAATAGTTTTTCATCGGCTGTATAGAGTGTGAATCCGTAGAAATTTTTAAAGTTTTGGCTCAATTCTTCAAAGCTGGCCTGATCTAGCTTAACATGGTCAGACAACCAGGATGATTCTAAAACATACTCAGCATTGGTCAATTTATAATCACTGGACTTGCGATCATAGACTATATTCTCATCTGGCATTAGTGTGCGCAGATTTTTCTTGTTATTGTCAACTTGAACCTTACCCGTGCGCACGGATACGGATGTATTATGGATATCAGGATAAGCTTTGACATTAAAACTGGTACCCAGCACTTTGATATGCAATCCACCACCATGGACGGTGAATGGTCTGGAAGGATCTTTTTTGACATCAAAGAAAGCTTCTCCATACAGATTTACCTCCCGCTTGCGGTCGTAGTCACCAACAGTAAGACTAGAATTCGCATTCAGGATCACTTTTGTACCGTCGTTCAAGATGACTGTTTTCCGTTCGGCAATACTGGTGGATATGGTTCCCTTATTAAGATAGGCTGTCTTGATTGGTTTAATAAGACTGTCGATCTGCGATACCGAAAAGTATTGATGATATAAAACGGTAGAAAGTATCAAGAGTATGATGCTCGCCACAGCCCCACATAAAAAGCGATATCGGTAGCTCGATCGCTTGACTGTGTATCCAGCAGCAGCAATAATCCGGGTCCTGAGATCGCTTCGTTCCGGAACAAAGCCTATCTCTGAAGCTTCGGGCTCTTGTTGGTCCAAGGTTTCGTACCAATATTCCACGATAAATTTCTCGGCTGCATTGGCTGTACCATCTTGGTACTTCTTGATTAGCTTTTTTAACTGTTTTTGATCCACGCGTAATCTTTTCTAGGTTTGCTCTTTCTAGTAAGACAGTTGGTGAGAATCAAAAGTATGTAAGGAATTAAAAAAAATTATTTGATTAGCAAAAATGATAATAATGCTGTCAATGAGCGGGCAAATTCAGGATGCCGTTCGATCAGCATGGCTTTGATGCGACGGTGCATTTCAGCACTGTAACCTTTGACAGTCTGCTCCGCAAGGCCCAATGCGACAGCAATCTCTTTTAGTGTAAAATCTTCATTTCGGAGCCTAAAAATCTTTTGCATATGATCCGGCAACTCGCTCAAAATTTCCGAAAACAAGGTATTCAAGTCTTTTTCAATTAATAGGTTTACTAAGGAGAGATCCACAACCTCGAGATGTATTGACAGCCTGTCTTTCACATCCTGATGGAGTTTTGCCTTGACAAAATAGTTCATAATTTTATTTCGGAGGGCTACATGGAGGTAATTATTGACTGAACCGTGCACAACGATGGATTCTCTTTTAACCCAGAGATTGACAAAAAGGTCCTGCACGAGATCCTCTGCGTCCTGCAAATTTCCAATTTTTAGGAAAGCGCTTTGTGTTAGCTTGTCGGTATGAGTATTCACCAACATTTCAAAATCAGAAATATCTTTGATTAATAGTGTCGATTTCATAATCTTTCTGCTAGCGATATGATTGGTCGTCACAACAAACTTACATGATTTTTTCAATTTAAAAATCTAATTATGAAAACAAACGTTTGCGTAAATTTGGTATTATCTTTTATGTGCATTTTATGATTGCTTTTTCACGGTAGACTAAATCTTTCCACAATTTCGGAGTCGGACAAATTCTCTCATTTATGTCTTTATGATGTTAGCCTTTCGCGTTGCAGGACAATTCTTTTTTATCAAAGATTCAGTACCAATACTTACTAGTTTATATGTAGCTCTAATACCCGCATTAGTATTGATTTCAATTCTAACTTTCAAAAGATTTAAACTTTCAGGATTCGAAAATATCGTCGCTGGCGTATTGTTGGTATTACCAGGAATGGTTCTCGATATGTTCATTATTCAATTTTTTGAACACATCTTTCCTAACATGGCCCCAAACAGTGCGACAACCTTTGGTTCTTGGTTAATGTGGGCATACAGCATTGTATTACTCACATCGATTGTGGTTGGATTGCGAAAAAACAGTTAAGCCCAAAACCTAAGAAGTATACCATTTGGATAGCTACCGAGCTAAATGGATGTGTAAATTATTTTATCCATTTAGCTCTGCAGTCAATTGTCTAAATTACGACAAGATTGAAGACTTTATTCTGTCGACTTTGTCATCCGCTCACGTAAAATCTTTTCACGGTTAGCATCCCAGTATTTACAGTCAAGTTCTATAAAAACTGAACTATACGGGATAAGTGATTCTGTTTTCACGACAATTATCTGGAAAAGATCAGCGGCTTTATCTATTTTTCCAAAAACATCTTCGTGCAACAGGGACCGTTTTTCAATATGCGGTAAAAGTTTGGTTAAGCTCTCTTTGTATTCCTTTAATCCTGGTGCAAGCCTATCATCTAAGTAATCAAATTCTTTATCAAAATAAAATATAGGTTTTACGTGATGCTGTTTATCGAGCAATTGTACAACATAGTCCAGTACTTCCGGCATCTGTTTTTTTGAATCGAGAACAAGTATATTCGCTCCCGTTGGTGCGGGATAAGCTTTATCAACGATCAATATCCAATTGCGATGTCCAAGTAAGGGTACTTTTTGCAAAAGCACCTCTCCCCAATCGGATTTCGGCGCAGATCCGGCCTTTTGATCTGCTGATGACATACATCCCATAACCAAGAAAAGACTTATTATCACAAGCAGTTTATTCACTATTTTTTTCATGACCATCGAATAGTTAATGTATCGCCTTTTTTTAGTCCTACTTTGTCTTTAAAATTGATCACCACACGTTCTCCTTGACGTTTCACTTTATGAATTGATATTTGTTTATCATTTTGTAGCACAGTGATCTGCTTAGCATCAAGTGATAGCTCTTCGGCATCGCCCAGATGAAATTCTTTAAGTTCCAACACGCCATAATTTAATGTTAACTGACAAACAGGCTTTCCTTCCCTTTGCTGCTTTTGAATGTAGGTCCCCCATCCCATCGCCGTGGTAAAAGGCGCTTTAAAATCTGAAGATCCTATTTTTGGGGCAAAACCGATCTGCCCTTTTGGACCGTGATAACTAAAGCCACAGGCATTGATAAAGGTTCCGTAACTCGCCATCGCACGCGCATAGTGATCACTGCATTCAATTTCGTTAAAGGGATTTCTTTTTGCCGCATGGTAGCGGTCATGAATTACCCTGGTCATGACCAAACTTTCGTCGATCATACCCTCGGCCATCATGTGCGCTGCTACTTGATGTTCAAATCCACTCATACATTCATGAAAGTAACCCAGTTGCCAAGTCATATTATCGCCATAAGCTTTTTCCTCATTTTTTGGATTGGTATTCATGACCATACCCCCTTCACCCGCCAATGCATATGGCCGTCCTCCGAGGTGTGTCTTAATATAGGGACCCACATCCATCGCAAAATTATATTTCCAAAGTGCTTTCAGAGCAGATAATGTTTTCTCTTTTTCATTAATCCGGGGCATATCCACTTGAAAACACCAGGCCTGTCCATAGACCTGATCAATATGACAGGTATTGTAGGAACCTAGCTTCTTCCTTCCCTGTATTGCATCTGGTCGATGAATATAATATTCTCCGTTAAAAAGATATTTATCCATGTTTTCAGTTCCTCTTCTGACATAATCCATGCAGATCTGTTGAAATTTCTTATCGCCAGCTTCTTCGGCCATCAATGCCGCAGCTTGTATGGCAGCGAGACAAAGTCCTACAATCCAGCCGATCTCCCCTTCCCACACGGCGTCCAATGTATTTTCCATTGGCGTATCGGTCATACCATCTCCGTTTTTATCCTGATCGAGAATAAATTGAATCGCCTGTTTAAGTTTTGGCCAATTCCGTTTTAAGAATGTGTCATCAGTGCTCATCTGATGATCCCGATAAAAACGAAGGATAACACCAGCCTGCCCGTCGATGGCGGGTCTTTTTTCATATTCTGCCCGGAAGATAATTGCGCCAGTTTCTGGCTGAAAGCCCACCCCAAGGTCAGTAACCTCGCGCAAATTGCGCTCAATATCAGGAAATATACGTCCCATAGACTGACCATACTGCCACACATGGGTGCAAGTACCGGCACAGGCGCCAATACCTTCCCAACCCCAAAATCTTCCTGAAGCAAAACGCATCGTATTCGCTGTCGCCAAGGTTCCTATATTAACAAAGGTACGGTCCATAAACCAATGGGGTAATGTGGTATCATTCCAGGTCTGTTGCCAGGCCAGCGTTTCCCCATCAAGCTTTTGCCGATGCGCCAGGTAATAGTCAATGACTGCCACCGCATCGTTGAATTTTGCACCGTACCAATAGCCAATTTGGGCATCCTTTAAATGCGCTTTCAACTTGGGATGTGGATTATTAAAATGCCAGGAGATCGCATACGAAATCTGACTAGTCTCTGTTGGTTTTATAATCCGCTTAACGGTATAGGCACCCACTTGTAAATCAGCGAAGTCGACGACCGAATCATTATGATCCGATTGCAATGAGTACGGTGTCACCGGCCAGTGTTCCAGCTTGGTATGTACCCATGCCTGAGGATCCAAACAAGTAAAGGCCATTGTACCATAATCACCAGCTTGCAAAGCACTATCGGGTACTTGTTCACAACTGTAGTTTAAGACTTTTACGCCTGCTTTATCTAAGATGCGGGATACTTTACGAACCGCATTGAGATCTTTACGTCCCTTAAACACACCGTTTTCCATCCAGCCTGTTAGGCTTACTTCGACTGGTGTATTTATTTTATTACGCAATTCCAGATGTAATGTCGTTAACGGCAAGGAAGAATTATCTTGGTCCAACGGAATAAATGGCGAATAGGCGGTCAATACGACTTCCACAGGAAAGTTGGCACTACTATATCTAACCCGGCAGGTCGGATAAGTCGGTTCAAACACAATCTCGTCCCAATGATTTTCGCGGAGTTCTTTGACGACTTGTTTTCCTCCAACAGCAACTGATATTGCAAAACCTTGCTCGATGCTACGTAAGTTGTCCGCAATGGCTGGCTCGATATAGGCTGACCCATCACGTGGACGGACAGTCACCAGCTCTTTCCCATTATTCCATTGCACATTTTTGGGTTCTATACCTTCACGTTCACCATCATAAGCTGTATTAAATATCTGCCATAACCACAAGCGTCCATCGCCTCCGATATACACTGTACCTGTATGTAATCCACCAACTGGCATACCAATATAACGCAGTTCATTTTTACTCTTTCGGTAGACAATTTTCTCGCCCCTCTGATGCAAAGAGGCAAGCCATTGCTTATCTATATCCTTCTCCTCAGGGATATTGTGTATCGGATTGTCCCAGGAAAATATTGATTTGGACCAAACTGTAAAATGGCTGGCCAGTACACCTAGACCTATTAAACTCGTTTTCTTAAAAAAGCTTCTTCTATCCATACGTTTTATATAATTACCATCCGGGATTTTGTGGAAGTAAATTTTTGTTTCTATCAATTGCATTCTGTGGAATTGGCCACAAATAGTGCTTATTTTTATCAAATACTCTTTTTTGCGCAAGAAAACGCGGTTTGGTCCAATCACCTATCGCATCATTCTGATTACTGTTAATTCCTTCCGCTGGTTTGCTCAAAACATCTTCAGCGATTTTCCAACGCAAAATATCGAAATAGCGTTTGTGTTCGGCGACAAATTCATGCCGGCGTTCCTCCCGGATTAATTGTCGCATTGTCATTTGACTGCCTAGTTCCGCCGCGGTAACAGCGGGGAGTCCAGCTCTTTTTCGAACCTGATCGAGGGCGGTTTTTATTAGCGCGTCTCCAGGCCTAAATTCATTCAATGCTTCAGCAACGATAAGCAAGGCCTCAGCATATCTATAAATTGGCCAGTTAGCAAAACCTTGATCGGGCTTGGCATATTCAGGTTCATTGAATTTAAGATACATAAAACCGGTGATTCCTCCACCTTCGCTATTGATTTTTTCGCTTTTATTGTAGGCCGGATGTGGCTGATAAGCAACATATTGCCCATTCGGGCGCAACACAGGTAGGCCAGGCAACATAAATGTTTTTTTCAACCTCAAGTCACGCTTCTCCCAGGGATTGGCCGGATCATATAGGCCCGACTGTCGGATATCTTTACCATCTGTACAGAGGTAAGAATCTACCAGATCCCGTGTAGGACAAAAACTCGCCCAGCCATTGCCTGTAATCCCTGTCCCTGAAGGTGATGCCAATACCGGCGTCATGTGTGTGATCTTATCCTCTACATATTGACGGGCGAGAATAACCTCGGTTGTATTCGCATTATTGGCTTGTTTAAATACTTCGGCATAATCGTCAACCAAAGAATAACCCATTTTCTGTACCTCAGCTGCAGCCTCATAAGCCTGCTGCCAAAGCGTTGCGGCCGATACATTTTCATGAAACTGTTTGATGCTAGCTTGATACAAGTAGATATTTGCTTTCAGCAAATAAGCTGCAGCTTTATTTACTCGTCCGAGGTCCGCTCCGGTAAATCTTGCTGGTAGATGATCAATGGCAAACTGGACATTTTCCAATGCATAGGCTAAAACCTCTTCTTTATTAGCTCTCGGCAAACTACTTTCATTTATCGTAACAGGACTTTCTTTAATTACCGGAATATTGCCGAAATGCTGCACCATCCGCAGATATTTCATGCTTAATATAAACCTAGCCTCAGCTTCAAAACGGTTCTTTTTGGCTTGATCAAAGTTCATTCCACGCAGCCGTTCCAAAAAATACAAGCATTTACGAACATCGTCATAGCGCCATTCCTCAGCGATATAACCTGTCGCTGCGTTTTGGTTCCCCATACTGATATAACCTAGGCCTCCTTCACCCCATGCATTGGTCATGGCCGAATTATCGCTCTGACAATCCCGCCAAAAGTCTCGGGCAGTTGGTAAAGCGGTATACACAGCATTCAATCCGACCAATGCATCGTTTTCGGATTTCCAATAGGTCGTCTCGGAAGCCTGAGACAAAGGATCACGGTCAATAAATTTTTCACAGGCTGAAGTACCGAGAAGAATACCTATACAAACAGTCGATTTAAGTATATATTTGTTAAACATTGTATTAAAATTTAAGGTTAACACCAAAAGAAAATGTCCGCGAAATTGGGTAATAAGAGCCTTCTGGATCAAATCCCTTATAATCGGTTATCGTTGCCAAATTTTGCGCTGATACAAAAGCACGTAAGCTTGCTATTTTTAAACTGGATAATAAGTTTGCTGGAAATGTGTAACCAATCTGCGCATTCTGAATCTTTAGATAATTGGCCTTTCGTAGCCAATAATCGGAATATTGTGTATCGTTTGATGTATACTGTAAAGAGAGTCGAGGATAGCTGGCATTTGGGTTTTCTGGAGTCCAGTTGTCCAAGTGCATAGGTCTGGCATTCTGTGTCAGGAAAAAGGCCCAGCCTTCATAACCACTGATATATCGCGTATTCTGCAAGGCACCGTACATATTGACCGATATATCCAAATTTTTCCAACCCAATCCCAAGTTCAGTCCATAACGTATGACAGGTTTATCGCGCAATATCACACGGTCATCTCCATTGATGACACCATTTCCATCCTGATCTTTGTATTTAATATTTCCCGGAAAAATATTCGCTCCCTGTGACGCACTATTGGCAATTTCCGTTTCAGATTGGAACAACCCCTCGGCTTGATAGCCGTAGGGAAGATTATAAGTATATCCTACATTCGTAAAGGTCTGGCTTCCAATCCATGGACCTGTCCCCGCGAGATTCTTAACTTTATTTTTAGAAAAGGAAGCGTTAGCATCGACGGACCAGTACCAATCATTTTTGCGATCATTATATCCAACCTGAAACTCCATTCCCTGGCTCCGCAAACTCAGCAAATTGGCCAAGGGTCCGGCTAAGCCAAACTCTGTAGGTACCGGCGGTGCATATAAGATATTATCGCGATTATTGATAAAATACTCCGCGGTTATATTCACTTTGTTGAATAGACCCAAATCAATAGCTAAATTGCTCTGTTTGGACTCTTCCCAGCTTATATTTGGATTGATCGAGACATTGTTCCAAGCACCGGGTACCACAACGCCATTGAATCCATACATGGCCGGATCATAAGTTAATACAGCAGCAGTAGCATAATATCCTACCTTTTCGGCATCACCCAAAATCCCCCAAGATCCTCTCAATTTTAAAGTGCTCAGGAAATCAGCATGAAAGAAATCTTCCTGATGAATATTCCACCCTGCAGAAAACGATGGAAATACACCCCAACGATTTCCCTTTGCAAACCGTGAGGATCCGTCAGCTCGAACATTTGCCTGGAATAGATATTTCCCTTTATAATCATAATTCAACCGCGAGAAGTAAGATTGGATAGCCACATCGTTAGCATCCCCTGTCGAAATCATATTGGTCTGGGCTCCGCTATTTAGCACATCAATGTTCGGAAAAGGCAAATTGTCCCGAAATGCTGTAAAACCTGAAGTATTAAAATACTCCTGTGAATATCCACCTAACAATTTGAAGTGATGACCACCGAAATCCTTTTTGTAGGTACCCGTAAATTGTAGCATATTACGGTAATTGTTACTCGCGCCATCCGTTAAATTTGTGACCCGATTTTGAACAGAAACTACATTTCCAGCATCATCATATAAATTGTAACTCAAGACACGGTTTTTACTCCAGTTATCAAACGTATAACGGGAAAAATTTCCTTTAAGCTCCAAATCTTCTATCGGTTTATAAGTCAGTTCGAAAATACCCAATAGCTCCTTGTATTTTTGTCGATTGAACCCAGATTGGTAAACTCCCGCAATGGGGTTGTTAACCATCGAAGAACCTGGACCATACTGTCCTAGTTGATTTTGTACAGAATAAATAGGTGCAACACGCGTGGCTTGTGTCTGCCAAATCTCTGTTCCGCCCTGAGGAGCATCAATATAGGTCTCCGTATATTGAATATTTGCCCGCGCATCAATCTTTTCGGAGATATGAAATGTCATATCTGGTTTTAAAATAATCCGGTTATATTTGTTGTTGGGCAACGTTCCGTTTTGGAAATCGTGTGAGGTCGAAAATCTATATTTTACGCGTTCGTTGTTACCGGAAAGCGACAAATAATTATTGTTAATAATTCTGTTTTTCTTATAAATCTCTTCGTACCATTTAACATTGGCATATTTTCCCTCGTGTAAATCTTGCAAACCTTTTTCCCCATACAATGCAGCTTTTCCATCATTTACAAGTGCTTGATCCCACAACTTCATAAAGTCTTCTGAGCCTACGAAATCAATATGTTGTTGCGGTGACTGAATACCTATTCCTGTATTGACTTCAATAGACAGTTTATCAAATGCTTGGCCACTTTTAGTGGTGACTAAGATTACACCATTTGCCGCACGAGACCCATATATTGAAGCAGATGAAGCATCTTTTAAAATCGAAACACTCTCGATATCATTCGGATTTAACGTATTGATATTACCCGGTACTCCGTCGATGAGTACCAATGCTCCTGAGCTGCCACCAATTGTTGATGTTCCGCGGATGTTGATTGAGGCCCCACTGCCTACAGCCCCACTACCCTTACTGACATTGACTCCAGGAATTGTTCCGGCCAAAAGCTCCTGAACGTTTGTAACCGGGCGTGACTTCAGAGATTTCCCAACTTCCACTATCCCCACAGAGCCTGTCAAATCAGCTTTCTTTTGTGTACCGTACCCAACAACGATAACTTCGTCCAAATTGGTAATAGCCGTAATGAGCTGTACTGTCATTGGTGCATCAGAATTAATTTCTCGACTAACAGCCTGATACCCCAAAAGATTGAACTGTAAAGTACTCCCAATGGCAGCTTCTATGTTAAACTTCCCCTCAATATCCGTTCTAACTGCTGTTGTTCCCTTTAAAACTTTTACTGTAACGCCAGTCAAAGGTTTTCCATCTGTATCAGTTACAGTCCCATTAATATATTGCTGATTTGTAAAATTCTGCTTACTTAATGGGGTTCTCTCCACCGTATTACTGGTCGATTGCTCAAATTTTTCGATAACATATTGTTTGTCCGAGATCTTGACCATCCGAAGATTAGCTCTCGCCAAAATTTTAGGTAGCGAGGACAATTTCACTGTCAAGGGATCTATTTCGCCAATCGCCAACTTTTCAATAAGGACATCTGCATAGGCAAAATAAATTTTCTCCTGTTTGGAAACAATCTGCAAAATTTCAGGAACACGCAGGGATCGAAGCACTATTTTGTCAATTCGTTGTTGCTCAAAAGACAGTTCTGCAGCATTCGTATTCCAATAAATCTCCGAGGCTGAGGCGCTGTTGATCAGCGAAAATAATGACAGACCAATCCCAGCCCAGGCGAGTTGCCGAATCCATTTGTTTTTCATAATGTAGGGGTATTTAGATTATATTTTTTTGTTTATTCGCTCGTTTTGATTTCGAAGTGGTCTTTTTCTTCTGAAATACTAACCTTATACAAGTTGCCTATTGATCTCAATACAATTTCCTGTTCGGAGACATCTATCTTGCCACTCACTGTGGCCTTCATCATACTTGAAGGAAGCCTGCCAACCACTTTCTTTCTGTAGATTAATTCCATCCAAATAATAATTTCATTTAAAGTAGTTTTATCCAAATCGAGTATACCTGTCTGCCAACTATTTATCAAACTAGATCGTACCGGCAGTCGCTTCAATACACCCCGGTCTACGTTTACAACTTCACCTGGCTTCATAACCATATTCCGACCTTCGTAACCGGCTCTTACACTCCCTTCATCCAAAGCCACTAATTTAGTTGTCGGTGTATTGATAATATTAAAACGTGTTCCCAGTACTTCAACTTTTAAACCATCGTGTTCGACAACGAATGGTCTTCTCTGACCATTGTGAATCTGTTTTGTCACATGTAGGTACCCTTCCCCAATTAGATCCAGTTTTCTACGAGATCCATCTTCCTGATAAGTAGCAGTACTCTGTTTATTAAGCCATAATGTACTACCATCTGGCAAGATAATTTCTTTCTTGTTTGTCGATGTTGCGTAAGTTTCACTCATTCTTGGTGTGGCTTGTTGCAGATAGATCCATAAACTAAGCGCACTCACAGCGATCAAAATCGCCGCATATTGCAACCACTGGCGAATTTTTAATTGCCTCAATCGAGGTTGAACAACATTTTTCTCTTTATTTTCTAAATGCGCGACAATTCCTGTCCAAACTTCTGAGCAATAGGTTTCATTGACAGTTACTGTGGATTCATAATATTTTAACTCGTAAAGTTTTCTAGCCACGAGATTCACCTCTTGATACCTCGGATACTCATCAAACCAAAGTTGCCATTGCGCATCGTCAACCAAAACTTGTTGCGCAGTTAATTGCAAAAAGGAAGGTTCTCGGAACAATTCTTCTAAGAGTTGGTCGCCGCCAAACATATCTGTATTAGTTGTCATGTATCAATAATTCGGTTTACTTAATTTAAAGACACCATTTTTCCATTCTGTCACCCAAGAAAAATTAAAAAAAGTCATAAAACACTGTAAATGAGATAGAATTATTTAAATTTAAAGTTCATTTCAGCAAAATATAGCAGGGAGTAATGTCAAATTGACTTATAGCTGTTGATTTCGATGGTCAGATGCAGGACTTCTATAACGAACAGTGGCAGCTATTTTAGCTCTTAACGAATTGTTTTTTCATCGGATAAAATGTATATTCTCGATGAG
Organism: Sphingobacterium sp. GVS05A; assembly: GCF_019969845.1. GTDB lineage: Bacteria > Bacteroidota > Bacteroidia > Sphingobacteriales > Sphingobacteriaceae > Sphingobacterium. Next base: position 346,819 of record NZ_JAHXYR010000006.1, on the reverse strand, counting down.
GATCATTTATAAATATTCTTTTTTGCAAAAAATTTTATTTTCGTTTCAACTTCCGTTTCAGGTTACAAATGACGATCTTGAAAAAGTAAAAATAAAGGCTGTAAATCCAAACGATATACCTGTATATTTGTCTCATTACTAATAGCTAGTCATATAACGATGCAAGATGAAAACACATTAGAAATTGAATGGGAGAAGTTTCTGAAGGGAGATAGAAGCTCTTTTGAGAAAATTTATAATTCCAATTTCAAAAGTTTATTTCTATATGCCCTTCGTTTTTCAAAAGATGATGACTTAATTAAAGATGTAATACAAAATGTTTTTATCAATTTTTGGGAAAAACGGAATTATATTAAAGAGGTGAAGAACGTGACGGTGTACCTACACCGATCTGTTCGCAACGAGCTTTTAAATCGGAAAAGACAGGAGGATAAGTATGCTTTTGATGTTTTGGATGAACAGGTTTACGCGTTTGATTTCGAACTCCCGCTTGAGGCCAGAATTATAAAAAAGGAAGAATTAAAGGAAACGCGCCAACGCCTAAAACATGCATTAGAAAATATTACTGATCGGCAAAAAGAAATATTGTATCTGAAATATGTCAAAGGCATGACTTTCGAAGAGATATCTGACACAATCGGTATCACCGTTAAGGCTTCTTATAAGCTTCATGCTCGAGCAATCAGCTCCATTCGACAAAATTTCGGCAACAACCGTTATTCTATTGCTTTCCTAATATCGCTGTATTTCTCTTGACAAAAGTAAAGATAATATCTGCTTGAATAGCGACCTAAGATGTCGGCTAGTAGCTCAGACAGAATCAACTAAAAAAAAATCTATTATAGCTAAAATTCGTCGTAGTTTATCTTGATTGTGTTACTTACAGGTGCCGCTACGCAAGTTAAAATTAAACCTTGCCGTAGGTGAGCTTCTGACAAAATAAAATTTCGTCTCAAACGCACTTCTCCTTTCTCTAACTTGCACACACAAGTCCCACAATTACCACGGCAGCAGCTATGTGCTGCAGCAATCCCTGCATCGAGGATAGCATCAAGCAAGGATATTTTCCTGTCCCAGCGGATCTTGCTGATAGTTCCATTCAAGGTTAATGAAACTAATACACAATCCGATGGTTCGGCATCGGTTTCGGTAGTTTTTGATTCTTCGTCCAGATTCATACTTTTTCACTTATAAAATTACAACAAGTTCGGTTTACAAAGCCCGAACGCTCGTAGCGTTTCGGGCTTTAAAAATCATTATTTTAAATCTTCAATAGATGTCCTAAAGCCAATATGTTATACATTTTCATTAGCTCCGTTTTTCTGCTCTATTGATATTGGTATCCTTCACTTTTTACTGAGGCGAGTATCGTTTCTAATGTTGCGATATCATGATCACTGAGTGGTCCCAAAGGGCTTTTAAAACCACCACCGCCTATTCCCAGAATATCTAGTCCGGCCTTAATGGAACGCGGCAACCCTTTTGCTACGATGAATTTGAGCAGGTCAACCTGTTGATAGAAGAGCTTTCTTGCCTTTTCCAAATTATTTACTTGAATTGCCTCGTACAATGCTATATTCAATTCGGGGATAAGGTTAGGAGCCGCAGTACACCAACCAGCTGCTCCGGCCGTAAAAGCAGCCAATGCCAATGGATTGGAACCATTGAAAAAGGCAACTTCCTCTCCCAATTCCTTCCTTAAATAATGCATGCGCTGAATGTCCCCTGTACTCTCTTTGATCATGGTCACATTGGGAATTTCGAGCAGGCGTTTCAGCAATGTTGGCGACATATCAACCCCGCCTGTTGCGGGATTATTGTATGCCATTATTGGGATAGAAATTTTGGATGCCACGGCATCGTAATGCCTTACTATTTCATCGTCGGTCAATTTCCAATAACTCATCGGTATAATCATCACGGCAGTCGCGCCAGCTTTTTCTGCAAACTGTGCATGGTAAATGGTCTTTTCCGTAGTCAGATTGGAAACGCCGACTAACGTAGGGACACGCCCTGATACCTGCTTCATGGTGGCTTCAGCAATAGCTTCTTTCTCTGCGTCATTCAAATAAGGCAGTACGCCTGTACTCCCTAATGGCGCAATCCCATGTGAACCCGCAGCAACTAAACGTTCAACCTGCTTTTTAAACAAAGGAATATCCACGACCTCATTGTCGTCGAATGGCGTAACAGGATAAGCGATTATCCCTTTAAATGGTACATTATCCATATGGTTTCTATTTTAATGTATGCTGAACTAAAAATCTCTTCCTTCTTCTTCGCGCAAGGCAACCCCTAGGTTTTGCAGTTGTGGCGCATTTTCACAAGCGATGTATTTTGCACTTTCGGTATCACTGGTGTTTTGGTGTTGATGCCAAGCCCAGGACGGAATATAAACGGCATCGCCGGCTTCCCATTCTACAATTTCATCCTCCACTTTGGTCCAACCTTTGCCCTCGATCACATACAGGACAGTCTCATAGGTATGGCGATGTAAATGCGTTTTTTGTCCGGGTAATAGTCCTCCGATCGTCAAACTGACATTTTTGCTTGGTAAGTCTACAAAGAAAACGGGATGCTTTCTTTCCGCTGAGAATTGATTGTGTACCCCAGCGTTTTCAACATTCTTATGGATGACATGTGAAGGTCTTACATAGGTAGGTCTTGCAAAGGTCTGATGAAAATCTTTAGAACTAAATTGCTTTTGTTCGGCATGAATTGATTTTTTTACTTCTGTTGATGCTTCTAATTTTGACATAACTTTAAAAATTTTAATGTTCATTGCATTATTGCATAACAAAAATATGCTAACTTTGGACTAGCGTTGTGATACAGTTTTTATAAAAACAAATAGTCCAGATGTTACGAGAGTGGGAATTTCAAATTCAATTAGATGAACAATCAGAGAAGGCCATTTATCTGCAGATTGCCGATGCCATCATAAACGATATTCATTCCGGCCGATTAAAGGCGGGTGATGCTTTGCCGGGCAGTAGAAATCTGGCGCAGCGACTGAAAGTCAATAGAAATACCATAGTAGAAGCATTGAGTGTACTATTGATAGAAGGTTGGCTTGTTTCCAGAGAGCGGCAAGGCACATTCGTTGCTTCGACCTTGCCCGATTTTAAGGAAACGCAGACTACAGCGCCAATCGCTGAAGCAACAAATGATGCCACGAGTGGATCTACTCAACTGCAAATTGATGATGGATACCCCAACAGCAAAATTGCACCTGTTAATGAATTAGCTCGGGCATACCGTCAAATTTTCAACCAAAAAGCGAAGTGGCAATTAATGGGCTACAGTAGCGAATTCGGGAATCTAGAATTTAGAAAGGCTGTGGTCCAAATGCTCAATCATCAACGGGGAATGCGGGTGAATGAACAACATATCTGCATCACAAGGGGGAGCCAAATGGCCATGTATCTTGCAGCTCAATGCTTACTTTCAAAAGGAGATTATGTGATCATTGAAAATCCCGGATATAAACCCGCTTGGGAGGCCTTTGACCAAAGCGGAGCCAAGTTGTTACCTGCGGGGGTAGATAACGAAGGTGTGATAATCGAGGATATAATAGCGCTTCTGAAATTGCACAAAAACATAAAAGCTATTTATGTGACACCCCACCGCCAATACCCAACTACGGTCACAATGAGCCTAAAAAGAAGACTGGAACTGATCAAACTTTCCAATGAATATGGATTTACCATTATTGAAGATGATTATGACAATGAATTTCATTTTGGTTACCGTCCCATTCTTCCGCTGTCAAGTTTTATGGAGCTTAAAAATTATGTGTATATCGGTACCATGAGCAAGGTCGTAGCTCCGGCGTTACGTATCGGTTATATAGCAAGTAATGATTGTACTTTGATCAACAAGGTCGCTCGTTTGCGCAAGATTATCGACGTGCAAGGAGACAGTATTATGGAACAGGCCGTTTTGCAATTGATCAAGGATGGCACCATAAAACGTCATATAAAAAAAGCAACAAATTATTATAAGACAAAAAGGGATATTACCGAAATATTACTACAAAAACACCTTGGAAATAAAGTATCTTACCTTATCCCAGAGGGTGGGCTTGCCTATTGGATCGTGCCTAAAAAGCAGATCGACTGGGTACTGATTTCGGAAAAACTCAATATGAAAGGTTTCAGCATGATCACACCAGAGAGCTACAGCTTTGACAAAATAATGAATGGTATGAGATTGGGATACGCATCGCTGTCTGATCAAGAATTGGAGGATTTTATCAGCGCTTTGGCGGACTTGTTTTAATAAACAGTACGGTCGGTGTTTAGCGTATGTCTATCCCGAGCTTTATTTCAGTAAAATAAGTTGGAGAACTGGGAATTTTAAGTTCTCTATTAAGCTGGGCAATATAAAGGTGAGTTGCCCAGCTAATTTTAAGATAATATTATCAAACTATTCCACCTTAGTCTAAGTGTGGCCTATATTCAAAGTAATTTATTTTGTTGTTGTCGTTATATTAAAACAATAGACATTACCAGCAAAGTCCGCAACATAGACTTCATTTCCATGAATAGAGACTTCAGCTAATATCGGTGTGCCCAGATTAACCTTTTGCACCAAAGTTCCATCTAAATTTAACACATATAGATAGCCGTCTGATCCGCCGAAAAACAACTTTCCAGCGGCATAGCGGACACTGGATTCGACAGTTGCAACTTTCTTATGAAGATCAGGAGTTGAGTAAGCAGAGCTGTAAATAAGGGCCTCCTCAGTCTGGAAACTCCATTTTTCGGTTAATGCATTACGATCAAATGCTTTTATCCCATTAGTCGCTGTGGGCATGATCACCAGTTCCTCTGTTAATAAGGGTGAAGCCATAACCTTAAAATCATCATCAGTTTGGCTTTTAGTTAACAGAGTCCCTTTCTTTTGATCCAATCTAAAAAGATTGTTCAGCCCGGCTACATAAAGCGAATTTTCATCTGCACTGGCTCCTCCGGTTCTAAATCGCAAACCATCTTCATTTTTCTTCCATAGGAGTTTTCCTGTCTTACTATCGTGAACAAATAAGGCATTCCAATTTGCACCAGTAATTAGATATCCGTTGGTGATCAGTAGTTCTCCAGGCATACCTTCACCACCATTCCATTCACTATTCTGCCATACTGTTTTCCCATCTTCGACTTTTATTGCTGATAGATAATTACCTGCGCCAGTATAATAAATACCATCGCGAACAACTCCAGCACTTACGTATCCTGGAAGCCGCCCACCACTGAGATCCTTTTTCCAAACAAGTTTGCCATCTTTTTCATCGATTGCATACACTGTACCTCCCATATCTGTTGCCAATACCAAGCCATTGCTATAGGCCAACTTCTGCTTGACGGAGTTCTGGGTATGGAAAGTCCAGATGGTTTCCCCAGATTGGGCTTTTAATGCCTGAATTTTACTTTTACCACCAATGGCATCATCGATACTGGCCACATATACCCGCTGTCCCTGAACAAGAGGTGAACTCTTCCATACATTAGACCCTATGTTTTTTGACCAAGCCAATTGAAGAAAAGCGGTAGAAGTGGGTTCATTATGCCAAGCAAATTTCTTAAGCGCCTGTGTGCTGTCGCCATAATTTACTTCCAGCATAATATCATACTGCTGATCGGTACGGCGTGGAACTGTAAAATTTCCACGCCAGTTCCAGTCGCTAACGGGTTTCAATTTAGCCGTTTTTATCGCAGTTCCAAATTTATTTAATAGTGTTGCATACACAGAAATAACATTCTTTTCCGTATGATACACACTTGTGCTAATTTCTATTTCTTTTCTGTTTGAAAAAATCTGCATTCGCTTACTTTGTGGGTAAATTAACGCGATGTGATCTGACAAATAAGGATACTTTGGCGTTATTTTGCTAACCCCCTTTTTATCCACATCAATAACCAGGAATTGAGCTGCAGAATTATCTATTCCTCCTTTATTAGGAGCATTTGTGGATATAACCGCAACTCCATCTCTGCTGCCAAAACTATAATTATTGTGCCAATGGCCATACAGGTATGCTTTTAGATTATACTGCTTCAAATCGATAGAATCGGTTTTTCCTCTCATCACGAAATCCCTTCCAACAAGCAGGTCATGATTAATAAAAATGAGCGGTTTATCTTTTGCTTTTAGTGCCAGATCTTTTTTCAACCAAGCGATTACTTGATCCTGACTATAGCTGGGTGCATAATCACCGCCAGGCATGGGCGTCACCACAAAATGGGCTGGTCCTGCCTCAAATGAATAATAGACCGGACCAAATAAGTCCTCAAATAGTTTTTCACCATACTCACCTTTAACAAGGTCATGATTGCCTACTGTGTAATAGGTTGAAACGCCCATCAGTTCCGTATTTACCTGTCGGGCATGAAACTGCATCCCCGGCTCGTAGCAGATGTCGCCCGTATGCATAATCAGTGTGGCATTTTGTTGCTGCGAAAACTTACGGATATTGTCTATCCATTCCCCGTATAGTGGCGTTTCGGTATCTGTAATCTGAATAAACCGAAGCTTATCCGCCTCTTGCTTTTCATCTTGGATTAAACCGAAATCATAATTTTCTAGTTTTGGATCAATCTTAATATAATGAGTTCCACTTGCTTTATAACCAGCTGGAACACGCACAAAGAGAAATCTGGCTTTATCATTCTTTTTTAGGTTAAAGCTTCCATCTTCAGCAGTTTTTACAACCTCGTAACCATCGGATAATACAATATCTTTCATTCCTTTTTCAGCGTTTTCCATCTTTTTGTTGTTATCAAGATCCAAAAAGACATGCCCCCGATATTGAGCGTAAATTGCATTACTACATAGTAGTAGCAGTGATAGTATAAATTTATGTGTAGAACATTTCATATAAAAACTCTAATTGCAAATAAAGATAGGGTGCCATCCATCGATTGGAGTACCCTATCTTTAACCTTAAAATTTGTAAAAAATAACTCTTTTAATTTAGTCTTTTAGCATATTATCTAGCATAAAACCAATCCCTTACCAAAAGTTTGTCTGTACCAACTTACTACCATCCAGAACCATCTGACTATTAGCAACCGGATAATAGTAATACTTCGGTTTTTCAAATGTCTTCTTCTTATCTCTGGCTACAGTGAACATTATATGTCCATTGTTCCCATTTTCAAGATAAATTGAAGTATTATTACCATTGGCATCTTTTAAATAATACAGGGAAATGTTCTTCTTTTCCTCTTCTGTCAAGTCTTTAATCGGACCGGTATCCTTTGCTGATTCAAGTATAGCGATATCTATTTTACCATCTCCGGTTACGTCCATTGGTCCCAATGCTTTTACATACATCCCTTGTTGTTGATCGGCCAGACGTTCGCCAACTTCCCATCTAAAAATGTCTCTATAGCGTTGACCTTCACAAGCCAGTTCAACACGTCTTTCTCTCCGTATTTCTAGGACAAGCCCCACATTGCCTCCTTTCACATTTGAATAGTAAGCTTGCAATTTCGGATCCACATTGGCATTTGCCTCGCCCAGCTGCATGCTTGGCATCCCCACACGTTGACGTAGCAGGTTGACCGATTTGTCAAGATCAGCCTGGCTCGTGAGGATTCCCAGCTCCGCTTTGGCTTCCGCGAAGATTAACAGGATTTCGGCATAACGAAATACAAATGCATCTGTATAGGCTGCCTCCCAACTGATCATATCTGCTATTTCGGGATAGAATTTGATCTGATTGTACCCTCCGAGCGTTGGTTTGAGTCGCTGTGGGGTTGCAGCATTGACTGACTGAAACCCAGGTTTCATAAAAGTCTGCTCAAGGCGCGGGTCTCGGTTTACAAAAACTTGGTCTATATTCTTCGTTTTATAATCCGCTTGGTCCGTAAAACGCTTTCCGTCTTTCATCAGATAGTTTTCCATCAGCGTTTGGCTCAGAGCCCATTCATAATCCAATACCGTATGTGCATTACGTCTTCTTCCTAAATCCTTATCGTAATCAATAAATAGGATGGTCTCAGGATTGGCCTGCAGGTTAAGACTTATAAATAGATCCCGATAAGCACGGTTAACACCACCAGCATTACTAATTGAAAACTTATTTGACTTCATAATCTCCTCAGTAGCAGAAACCGCTCTTTGCAGAAAAGTATTGGCCGATCCGCTCAGATTCAAATAAGAGTGATATTTACGGAAAGTTCCTTCTTGCAAGGCGAACTGCGCTAATTGCGCCAAGGCTCCCCATTTCGTAACTGTCGACTTGTGCCCATCGGGTTTGATATTGGCAGCGGCAAATTCGAGATCAGCCATGATTGAATCCACAACAAGCGACCGGCTGTCTTGTTTTTTGTGCAATAGTTCAATATCTGATGTTCCCATTGTCTGACTATACCAAGGAACATCACTGTACTGGTTGACCTTATCGATATAAAACCGTGCACGAAAAAACTTTGCAATGCCGATGTAATGGTTCACATCGGCGGCACTAGCCCCCTTCACACGCCCAGCATTTTCAAGAAAGAAATTAATATTTCTCAATGCTGACCAACTCCACACTGCTGCATTCTGCGCGCTCACGCCACCACGCATGATCTCATCAATCGTACTTCCAGAATTGTAATGTGCCAGATTATCTGTCCCAAGATCCGCTATCGGCGCACTCAAACTACCGTAGAAACCATCGGTATAAGTTTTAAGATCGTTTACATTGCTAAAAAACACTTCCGGTGTAACCGATGTCGTGGGATACCTATCCATGAAATCATCGTTACAGCTCATGATCAGGAACAAGGCCCCCAGCAACGCTCCAATCTTGATAATTTGTCTTTTTATATTTTGCATGATAATAGTCATTTTAGAAATTAAAGTTTAAGCCAAACGAGTAGGTCCTTTGGAAAGGATATGCCGTCCGATCGCCAACAATTTCAGGATCGAGATAATCCATTAGTTTGGTAAACTCAAAGAGGTTTTCACCGCTGACGAACAGACGCAATCGATCTATCCCCCATCTATCTGTCATCAACTTGGGAAGTGTGTAACCCAAAGTCACATTTTTCACCCTTAAATAACCTGCATTCTGCAAATATTTAGTCTGCGTCGCAGCTAGTTCAATACCACTTTGCTCGGCTACATAGGATTTTGGTCTTGGCAAATACGCATTTGGATTTTCAGGCGTCCAATGGTCCAAGTTAAACTTGGTTAGACTCGCCCAAGGTTGAGCATATATACCCCAAAAATAGTGGTCACCACCTGGAGGATAATAATTTCTTTTTCCGACACCTTGCAGGAACACGCGCAAATCAATTCCGTTCCAGCTTGAATTCAAATCTATACCGTAACTGTAACGCTGTCTCGAATTACCGATAATTTTATAATCTCCATGATTATCCAAGGTCCAATCCCCCCGGTTTATTTTGCCGTCACCATTGATATCAGCAAACTTGAGGTCACCCGGTTCCAATCCTCTCGTACCAGGATAAGAAGTGACATCATTTTGATTAGCATGTGCCTTGATCTCTTCCTGAGATTGGAAAAAACCCAATGTGGTTAGCCCCCACATCTCCCCCAATTCCTGTCCGACATAATAATCGCTTAAGTTATTTTTAGGATTATTGTATTTTGTAATATAAGCTCTACTGTCTGCTAAATTAACTCTTGCGGAGAATGAAAACGGTTTGCTGGCCACCATAAACTCTTTATTATATCCAAGTGTTAATTCCCAACCGTTGGTTTTTAGGTTCGCCGCATTTTCAAGAGGAACCCCCGTACCAAGGACGATTGGCAACGTCCTACCTGCTGTCAACATATCTTTGGTATCACGACGATAGATATCAAATGAACCAAAAAATTGATTTTTAAATAAGCCTATATCCACCCCAAAATTAGATTGTGTGATGGTTTCCCAGGTCAGGGTTGATGACACTAAGCCCGGACTACCCACAATAGGTACAACCTTGCCATCCAAAATTGCTCCACTTCCTTTGGACATATTGGCAATATAAGGGTAATAGTTGTCCCTTAGATCCTGATTTGCCAATGAACCATACGATCCACGCAGTTTAAAATTGGACAGGGTCTCCTTAATTGGCTGAAAGAAGTTTTCTTGCGAAACTACCCATGCAGCGGATACGGAAGGATTGAATGCAAAACGATCTTTTTTAGGGAATCTGGAGGAACCATCATAGCGGAGGTTAGATTCCAAGATATATCTATCTTTATAAGTATAGTTTAATCTGGCAAAAGCCCCTCTTACCGACCAGGCATAATCAAAAGCACCGACAGAAGGAGTTTGACCAGTCGCGAGTCCTATCGTGGGTAGCGAATTGGAAATCAACTGATCCCGGGATGCCGAAAATGACTCATATATCCGTTCTTCCTGATTGAAGCCCAGCATCACTGAAAAATAGTGATCATTGAGTGTCCGCTGATATTGTGAATAAATATTGTACACATTATAGCGTGTTTCATTACTTCCATTGGAGGCATAGCTATTGAAGTTTTGCCTGTTCATCACATTTGGTCCTGTACTGTAGGCAAGCGGCAACTGAAAGAAGTGTGATTTTCCAGAAACCCTTCTAAAGGTCGCGTCCCCATTTAAGGTCCAAACATTTTTGATGAAGTCGATTTTCGCACCAAAACTAGTTTGAAAATCGTTGATGCGACTGATACTGCGGCCCCCTTCGGCTACAGCTCCGATCATATTTACCCCAGCTTCTGTATAGGTACCATCCGGATTTCGGACGGTATTCAGCGAAGGTTGACGGTTAACATTATGCCAGTAGAGATACCCCTGATCAATTGCTGAGGGCTGATCATACTTATCATTTGTAAAGGTTGTATTATTTGATAAAGTAAACCAGTCCGTGATTTTGTAATCACCTTTTGCCCTGAAATTATAGCGGTCATAGGTATCGGGACTGATCCGTAGCATACCATTTTGTTTGTAGTATTCACCAGAAAGGTAAAACGAAGAGCGTTCATTCTTTTGCGCGATGCTGATATTGTTGGTATACGAGGGTTGTATATTTTTATAAACTTCCTTAAACCAATCCGTAGATCCTAAATAGATATAAGCATTTGGATTTTGTGGATCGACGATTACACGAGGCAATGAAGGGTTTTCACTCAGCTGTTTACCATATTCGAGCATTTTCTCATCGTAAAGATTGTACCATGGTGCTGACATGATATTCCTGTATTTCATTACCTGATACGGATCATCCTCTATCTCTACTGTACGTGTTATTGCTTTTGCCGCAAAGATTGAGTTGGCCGTGACCTTAATTTCCTTCGTTGTACCCGATTTAGTCGTAACCAGTACAACCCCGAAAGCAGCGCGACTACCATAAATCGCCGCTGACGCTGCATCTTTCAATACAGTAACACTAGCAATGTCCATTGGATTCATACGATTGAGCTCCTCGTTCGTTGCTGGAATCCCATCAATAACAATAAGTGGCCCACCACCTGACAGTGATGTATACCCTCGCACATTGATCCCTGGCGAGCTATTGGCTCTTCCAGAGGTCGGTGTAATATTAAGATTAGCCATAGCGCCCTGCAATGCTGTCCCCACATTTGTAATCGGTCTACTTTCCAAAAACTTTTCACCAATCTGATCTACAGCTCCCGAAAGATTGATCTTTTTCTGCGTACCATAGCCAACAACGATGACCTCGTCGAGATGAGACTCTGCAGTTTCCATCAATACATCCGCTCTGTTCTTGTCTGAGACATTGATTTCAACATCTTTATAGCCCATAAAGCGAAACAAAAGGATTGCTTTCTCTGGAACCCGTATGCTGTAACGTCCATCCTTATCGGTTTTTGTTGATATTCCAGCTACCCCCAGTACAGTCACCGTCACTCCTGCCATTGGTCCGGAAGCATCTTTCACAGCTCCTGACACTTCACGATCAGTCTGTTTTTTTTCTTTAATGACGATCGTACTTCCCATGATATCAAAGATCAAATTGCGACCACGCAATGTCTTTGCCAATGCAGCCCTTACATCAGATCCTGCCACAGAGATATCGACACGTGAGGCATTTTCAAATAGCCTTTCATCGTAAAACAGACGCAACTTCGTCTGGTTGGAAATCTCTTTAAGGACAGTTTCAATTTTGGCATTCTTCAAGGACAGATTTACTTGTTGCGCATATCCAGATGCTCTAACACCTACCGTAAATGCCAGCAACAGTACACAAATCAACTTCATAGTCAAAATGACTTTAATGCTTAGGGTATAAGAATGACTTCTCCGGTCCCCCCATGCTATTAATGGAGAAAAAAATTTCATAACTTTGAATTGTTAAGGGTTTAATAATCTATAGAATTCGTACTTCGATAAATTTGGCCTTTTACAACAGGGGATGCGTCAACATCCCCTTTTCTATTGTATAGAACCTTTTGGTTAATTCGTCTGGTTATATCATATCTTATAAATTTTAATTGGTGAAAAATTTAACTGTACTAACGAATGATTATATGCCGTCCATCTATTTCAAACTTTCGGTTTGTCGCAAACGACAGAATGTTCAACACCTCTGAAAGTCTGGATTCCCGGCTAAGCGTTCCATTAAACCTATTGCTTACGGTGATATCCTCCGCATTAATAAAATCCACATTATACCACCTAGAAATTTGACTAATAATTTCCGAAAAGCTGCTACCCTCAAGTGAAAACTCCCCCCGTTGCCAAGCTGTATTTTTTTGTATGTCTGCTGGCTGTATGCGTATTTTATCCGTACTAATGATGGCTTCATTTCCTGGGAGAAGATAGGCTTCGTGTCCTTGACTCATAATTTTCACCTTACCTTCTACCAAAGAGGTATTGATTTCTTTATGGTAGGCATTTACATTAAAACTCGTACCGAGTACCTCGATAACAGAGTTTTCAACTTCGATCCGAAAAGGTTTGTTGGCATCTTTGGCTACTTGAAAAAAAGCTTCTCCAATCAATTTTACTCGGCGTTCATCCCCTTCAAATTGATCTGGGTACTGTAATGTTGAAGCAGCGTTTAACCATACTTGGGTACCATCGTTCAATACAATACTATAGGTGCCCGCTGCTGGTACTTCTAATTTCAGATTCCCCTTAAGTTCTGCGGACTTTATGTTTTCGACCTGATCTTCCTTTCCCAAAGAATGTGTTTCCCCATGCTCATTGGAAAGCCTCGCATAACGCTCACCAGGAAGAATATCATTTTTATACAGGCCTGTTGTATCCGGAGTAATGGCCGCAAGCTGTGGAGCAGGGCTTGTTTGTCCTTGTTGCAAGAATAAAACAGTAATAGTTAACGCAAAGAGAACTGAAGCTGCAATGGCAATCCGTTTCCATGTAAACACATTTTTGTTAGGTTTCATCTTATTCATCTCCCCTTCAAATTTGTGCATCAAAACATCTTTGGATCGACCTAACAACGCCTCTCTTTCATTCTTTGGCAATGTTGGTTCATCATCTAATGAATAGAACCATTTGGATACAAGCTGTTCTTCTTCTGGATTGCACTCCCCTCTCAAATATTTTTTAAGTAATTTTTGAGCATGCTCTCTTTGATTATCTTCTGTCATATATCTATATAACCTTAGATAGCGGATAGAAGTACCGAAAAAAAATGATTTTTATTTCGCCTTAAGCTTTAACCGACTTAAAGCCAGCGAAATATTATTCTTCACGGTCTGTTCGGATATTGATAGTCGAAAAGCGATTTCTTTAATGCTTAAGCCTTCGATACGGCTGAGATTAAATGCTGACTGCATTGTGGAGGGCATCTTAGCGACTTCATTATCCAGCAAAAACGAGAGTTCTTTAACCATCAATTTCTCATCGCTGTTACTTGCACCAACTGGTTCGTTGGTCAGTGGAAACACTAGTCGCTCGAAATATGAAATCCGTTTTTGATCCCTTGCCATCCAGTCAATGACTTCGTATTTAGCAGCTTTGAAAAGATAGGGGTAAATAGATTCCTCGATTTCTATTTTATAGCGTCTGTTCCATAAAGATGTAAAAACCTCTTGAAGGATATCTTCAGCATCTGTAATAGAACCAATCCGCTTTAATATAAAACTTAATAAAATATCTGCATAGCGATCAAATAACACCGAAAATGCCTGTGTATTGCCTTCTCTCACAATATCAAACAATTCTTTATCAGACAGATCTCTCATGACACATTGATTATTATGTACACTATATCAGATTTCCAGAGGATTTTTACAAAGGTATAATTGTGATGTTAATATAACATTAAATTGTACATCCTGCAAGCTACAAAATAATAAATTTTAAAAATAGAGTATTTAAATTAGGTGAAGATCAAGTAAGCTTATAATACTCCTTTTCTGATCAAGTATAAGTTTTCCAAATTCTACAGTTATGCCGTACAAAAACTAGGAACTACTGGAAAGTGCTACTATTGGGGCAGAAATTGCTTCATATTGACAAAAAATATTGTTCAGAAGTAGGGCTAACGAATTATTCAAGGGACTTACCTGTGTTAATTTTATGGAATCACACCCGTTAAAAGTGGCAAACTTTTTTATTATTTCTGCAAAAGGCTCTACCCACAATGCAAAGTCTATAGACTGTTTTTCTATATGCAGATGGATCAGTTCAAGTTGCCTATTTTTTCGATGCGCTTTGCAGTCTACTCTGCCGATAAATGTATTGCCAAATAAAATAGGTAAACAAAAATATCCGTATTGTCTTTTCTCCTTTGGTGTGTAACATTCAATTCGATAATCGAAATTGAAAAACTGCTGAACCCGATCACGATGAATAATAGCATTGTCAAACGGTGATAGCAAATTAATTTCCGCACGAATCTTCGCTATTCTTCTGTCTACTACATCTCGGAGAACATAAACTGACGGATAGCCTTCAATAGTAACTTTTTCTATTACATCCTCCTCAATCAGTGCACGCAAAACGTCATTTACATTTTTCCTGATCGCTTCGCCCGCTTTAAGATGAGTAATCTGTTTGACAGTAGTCCATCCATATGCTCTTAAATAAGTTTTTACTAAATACTCGGCAAACTCAAGTGAACTTGGCTTCGTCAGGTCGATATCATTTGGTAGTACTCTTTCTGCGATATCATACGTCTTTTGCATTCCATCGCGTTCAGAAATCATTAAATCCCCCTGCAGGAAAAGCCGTTCCAAAGCAATTTTTGCAGGCTTCCAATTCCACCAGCTTCCCAGTTTTTTAGTTTCATTTTCAAAGTCTCTTGCTCTTTTGGGACCTTCAGCCCGCATGGTATCTATGATATATTGCATCATTTTAGGGTCCGCATTGTAGTAATGTGATTCACTTTGTTTTACTTCCAACATTCGCGGTAAAACAAAGCGAAAATCTTTCATCGGAAGATAAGATGCTGCGTGAAACCAATATTCAAATACCTGATGCTCCTTTACGAGTTCATCCAAATAACTTGTTTTGTAATCAGGGATCCTTGTCCAAAGCGTATGGTGATGGGCCCTTTCAACAATTGATAATGTATCTATCTGTAAATAACCGAGGTGATCCAGTGCTTTGAGCACGGCCTTTTTTCCTTTTCCGAATGCTGATCGGCGAAGTAAGCCCTGGCTTTCCAATGTAATATTTTTTAACTGCTGTAGGGTCAAGTTTCGCTGCATTTATTTAAGTTTATTCTCTTATAGTAAGATGTTTTCTACTTCTACATGCTTTACAGCATTCATTTAGTCTTTAACGAGGGCTAACATCGATATTAATCCCGATAACCGCTATGTATTGTTATGGTCCAATGGAAACGATCAATGAACCTTTTATGATTCAATCAAATTTACGAAATAAAGTGTCCCGCAGTAGCCGTCTGATTTTTTTTGTTATTTTTAAAGTAAATAAAGTTATTAATTATATAATCAATTATGAGTAAAGTTACTAAAGAAGATGTTGCGGATGCAGAAAATCAGCTTTTCTTAGCCCAGTTGGCAAGCAATGTAGATGCTCTGGACCAACTATTATTTGATAATCTCATTGCAATTGCACCAACGGGGCAAATGTTAACTAAAGAAATGGATTTAAATGCGCATAGAACAAAAGCAATGATTATTGAAGAGGCTTCCACAGAAATTGATGATATCAGAATAACCGGAGATACCGCGCTTTCCGTCGTTACGATGAAGGCAAAAGGCAAGGTAATGGGAGCTCCATTGGAAGGAAAATTCAGGTATTTCAGGGTTTGGAAATATGTTGATGACAAATTAAAAGTCATTGGTGCAAGTTTCATGCAATTGCCTGAATAAGGATGTGATGAATTGCTTGCATCTATAGCTCGTTAATATTAAACCAGATGCTATATAGAACCAATCGGTATACCTTAAGAATATCATGTGACGCACTTGCTTATAATGCAATATCTGACACAGATGACTGGTTTGAATTTAAATACGAACTTAACACAAAGTACTACATTATCTTATTGATTAGATTATTTGAAAAGCGTTTAATCTCCAATTTACTCCCTCCGACCTGTCGTGAATACAGTTTTTATGATCCCGTGAAACCTTAAACAGGCAAATCTTATCGGCTATAAATCATTCCTAAAGGTATTAAAATCATTTTTATAAGTCACTTCTAAAGTAGATTAATGCGGTCGTTTTGTGCCACAAATCAATCGTTCCAAGTGCTGAAATATCGAACATACTGATGATGTATCCAAAAACTGGATGAGAAGATGCTATTCCTCACAAAAAAGTCAATATTCGAGAGCATGCGCTTCGTGAGCAGCCGACTGTATTAAGCAAAATGGAACGATTAGTATTCACTTGAAATCATGAAAGACAACAATTGAAAAACTTATCCACACAGATAATTCTATTAAAAACATTTTTTATCTTGGAAGAGCAAACGACTATATGAAATAGCATTTATGGAAATCACCGAATCACAGATTGAATCTCTCGCTCCCAATGCAGCTGCTGTCAAAAATGGGCGAGATTTAGCAGCTAAAAATAAATTCTCAAATCTCCACATCGATGCTGACAACACCATAATTTGGGGGGATTGTGCTGGCAGCGGTAAAAATCCCTATTCATGCTCTGCGGATTTCTTTGAGAAATCGAATCCAGTATTTAGATGCAGTTGTCCGAGCCGCCAATTTCCTTGCAAACATGGCATCGGCCTACTTTTTGCCTATAAAAATGGTCTCACTTTTAATTCTAGCGATATACCATCTGATATAATAGACAAGCGCAATAAAATTGAGAAAAAGCAGGAGAAAAAGGAATTACTCCAACAAACGCTAAAAGAGAAGGTAGATCAACCTAAAAAGATCAATGCAACAGCTTTAAAGAAGAAAACAAGTACTCAGCTAACCGGCATTGAACTCGCAGAAAAAATTTTGTTTAATATAATACAAAACGGACTTTCATCAATTGATCAAAAGGAACGGAAAAACTATGAAATACAAATAAAAGAGCTGGGGAACTATTATATATCGGGAATTCAGACTTCGTTCCAACATTTTCTGATCTTACTAAGTGACGTAAAGAATGAGCAGTTTACACCTGCGATCGATCAACTTAATTATATCCATAGCTTGCTTAACAAAGCCAGAACTTATCTCCAAAGTCGGTTGGATAATCCAGATAGTCCCATCGATACAAGTTCTTCAATTGAAGAACAAATTGGAACGATATGGAAATTGACAGAACTCACTTCTTATGGTCTCTATGAAGAGAAGGCGGAATTGATGCAACTTTCTTTCGATTCATACGACAATCCTGCCCGTCGAGAATTCGTTGATGAAGGAATTTGGATAAATATGAAATCTGGTGTACTGTATAAAACAAAAAATTATAGACCGCATAGAGCTTTAAAATATGTTAAAGAAGATAACAGCTTTAGCGATATCTTGCAACTTGAAGAGCTTTTCATCTATCCGGGTGGATTAAATCCACGTATCAGGTGGGAATCGGCTAGTCAGACACAAAGAGCACCTTCGACCCAAGACATCGCTGCACTCCACCAGTATGCATCAATAAATTATGCTGAACTATTCAAAGGAGTAAAAAACAGTATTAAAAACCCCTTGGAAGATAAAAATCCCGTTGTTTTAATACATGTCCACCATACCTTCTTAAACGGAAATGATCTCGTTGTTGAAGACGCTAACGGTTACAAATTGACTTTAGTAGATTTCGAAATAAGTACAGTAAAACCAACAAAAATCTTACAGCGCCTTATTTCTGAATATCCCGAACAAACTAGCCTTTTGGTCATGTTAGATAATAATATCACATCGGGACTTTTTACAGGACAACCTTTATCCCTGATCATAGGCAATCAATTGGTAAAACTATTGTATTAAAATTTATTTGACCTACCAGTGTCATAATTACACAATTAAACACATTGCAATGAAAATTCAAGCCTTGTACGACTTACAACAAGAAATAAACAGATTGTTTATTGCAGGAAGCAAGTTTTCGCAGGATGATCCGCGCTTGTTGAAATTGGTTCCAGTTTTTGAAAAAATGGGGGAAAAAGCGCCTGTCTTTAAAAAAATAGCTGGAGATATC
Organism: Sphingobacterium sp. GVS05A; assembly: GCF_019969845.1. Taxonomy (GTDB): domain Bacteria; phylum Bacteroidota; class Bacteroidia; order Sphingobacteriales; family Sphingobacteriaceae; genus Sphingobacterium. Next base: position 328,288 of record NZ_JAHXYR010000006.1, on the reverse strand, counting down.
GATGAATTGACAAGGACAAATGCTCAAGAATCCGCCTCCAAATTAATGGCTATCAGCACACTAGTGTACGCTGTACTCTACACACAAGGAGAAGACATTGTTGCTAATCAAAAACAAGAAGCACAGTCACCCAGTTTTGACATACAAGAGATACAGACATCAAACTCTTATCTCACATTAAAACCTATTATAACAGCGCTCACACAAAGCAATAGTGGTCGACTAGAGATTTTGGAAGATGCCTACAAAAGGAACATCTTTAGGGATTTTCGTCTAATGCCTTATCTCGATCAGGCCCTAGGAGATAGATACAGTGAATTAGCTGATTATATTGCAGAGCCAATTGCTAGTCAGGCGGGAAAAATGCTTATCCCATTTTTGTTGACAAGTTTTAAGTATGAGGATAAAACTGAAAATGTGCGCCGTTTGCGAATTTTAGACAAACTGCACTATACAGACATTCAGGATATTATCGACAATATCTTCAGCAACAATCTGCCTAATTTACAAGAAGAGGCTATCAATATATTAGCTAAAAACCCCAACAACGAACAATTTATCATTCAGCTTGCAGACGATAAAAATAAGCAAGTCCGTGAAGCTGCCTATAAGGCCTTGTCAAATTATAATTCCGAAACAAGCCTAAAGAAATTGGTAAATGCGTTTAAAAATTTAAAGAACAACAAATCATTAAACGCGTTAGTTTCTGCCCTATCCCGGTCCTCGATGCCTTACTTTTTTAAGGAAGTCAACGATCATTTCAATGAAAAATTAGAAAATTTCATCCAATTAGATCCTGCTGCAGAAGAGAAAATTGTATCGGATAAATTGGAAGAAATAGCTGTCGGATTTGAATTATTCGCGAACAAAGATAGGAAAGAAGTCTACGAGCTTTTCGATAAGTTTTTATTATCGGAAACGATCAACAATCGTATCCAAAGCAAAAAATCAATCTTTAACGAGCCAGCACAAGACGTCGCATACAGTATCTCTTACGTATTAAACAGTTTTGACAAAGTCAATAGGCTACATTACCTAGAGCAGATCGTTCCAAAAATGGCTAAAGATAATTGGCAGGTACCGATTTTCAGAAATTATTTCTATGCCGCTTTTGCCAACAATCTTTCCAGCGATAAAATCTTTAATCTGTTCAAAACAGCTTATGCAAAAGGTTTTATTGACGAAAGTGACCTATTTAATATTGTCTATCCCCAAACAGGTTATCTCGTTCCTGAGGAAACCGCACCTCGACCCCCACAACAGGTCTTAAGTAAGCAATGGATACCGGTTTTGTACGAGAGGCTGCGTGAAATGAAAAATTGGAACGAGAATCTCACGCGTCTGTTTCAATTGATCCACATTACGGAACAGAATAATACATCCGAATTGAATGTTTTCCTTCGAGAAAGAATTCAAAAAGAAACCCTGAGAAAAGCAGAAAACTTATTTCAGCTCGTTATGGATAGAGAGGTCTCCGATAGATTTGAGTTAATTTTTAACGCATTAGCGAACCATAATACGAGTTATTATTATTCCACAATTACCAATGCAGATTATTGGAACCTGTTTCCAAAGGAATATGCAGAAAAAATCAGGACAATGAACCTTACTAAAAAAATAACGATATTCAACGAAATTGCGGATAAAATAGATGCGCTATAAAACCAAACCATTATGAATAATACCACAGATATTTTACGGTTACCAGCTGAAATATTATATAAAGACGAATTAGAGGCGTTAAAATCAGAGGATCTCAATGAAACTAAACCTATAGGTTGGCAACTCTCACCAAAGGCAGTATTCAAGTTTATCACTGGGGGAACGAGTAAAGGACTCACTATTACACCTAAATATATTGGTCACAATAGACTGGTTGAAATTGCTATTGCAACCTTACTGACCGACCGATCCCTCCTATTGATCGGTGAGCCCGGGACGGCAAAATCTTGGTTATCTGAAAATCTAAGTGCCGCCATCTGTAGTGATTCAGCCAAAGTGATTCAAGGTACGGCGGGAACGAGTGAAGAACATGTACGCTACTCATGGAATTACGCCATGCTCATTGCCAATGGTCCTTCAAATGAAGCGCTGATAAAAAGCCCAATCTATCGTGCCATGGAAACTGGTTCAATGGCAAGATTTGAAGAAATCTCCCGTTGCGCTTCAGAAGTACAGGATGCCTTGATCTCCATTCTTTCCGAGAAGACAATTGCAATCCCGGAGCTCTCCCGTGAGATTCCCGCTCAACGCGGCTTTTCAATCATTGCAACTGCAAATACACGCGACAGAGGTGTAAACGACATGTCTTCGGCGCTCAAGAGGCGCTTTAATACGATCGTTCTGCCGGCTCCAGCCAATCTTGAAACAGAAATTTCTATTGTCACAAAACGGGTCGCAGAAATTTCTAACAATTACCAATTAAAAGCTGCCCTTCCGACAAATCAGGTCATTGAAAAAATTGTAACCATTTTCAGGGAACTGAGACAAGGTCAGACACTGGATGAAAAACAGAAGCTCAAAGCCCCTACAGGTGTCATCTCTACTGCTGAAGCAATCTCACTAATTACCAACAGTATGGCTCTAGCTGGCAGCTTTGGAAACGGATCCATTACCGACGAAGATCTCGCAGCTGGCTTACAAGGTGCCATCATAAAAGACGAAGAAAAAGACAAAATAGTGTGGAAGGAGTATTTGGAGAATGTGATGAAGAAGCGAGGTGCTGAATGGCGTGGATTATATAACTCCTGTTCAGATATGAATAAATAAGGAGATTGGAGCAAAATAAGTCATGCATAAAGATTTAAACATATTTGGAATAAGACACCTATCTCCAGGAGGATCCTTTCATCTAAGAGCATATCTGGAACAAATAAAACCAGACTGTATTCTTATTGAAGGTCCTTCGGATGCAACAGATCTCTTACTTCAATTAGGGAATAATGACGTAAAACCTCCCGTGGCACTCTTAGCATATACCAATGCGTTGCCTATTGAAACCGTCTTGTATCCTTTTGCCTCCTATTCACCAGAATACGAAGCACTGTCATGGGGGCTAAAAAAGGGCTGTACAATTCGTTTTATTGACTTACCTACTGACATCCTTCTGAAATTAAAGCAGCGAGACAATCAAACTGATCCAGAGATCAAGTCGGAATTCCACCGCTTTCAAAACAAAATATACGACAATGTTGCAGGGCTGTATGGAGAGGATAATTATGAGAGTTATTGGGAACGAAATTTTGAACATAATTTGAGTTTACATAGCTACAATCAAGGAATTAGTCTCGAAGCAACCGAAATACGTCAATTGGTCATTGATAAAGAAGCGCTTGCTCTCCCTTATGATCATGCATACAATGAAGTACGTGAAGCTCATATGCGCCGGGAGATAAAAAAGGCTATTTCCGAAGGTTTCAGTCCAGAAAAAATAGTCGTCATAGTAGGCGCTTATCATGTTGAGGGTATTCAAACAGATCGTACGACAATGTCTGATGAAACGTTAAAAATGATCCCTCGCGCAGAGAGCAACATGACACTGATGCCCTATTCATACCATCGCTTGAGCAGTCGAACGGGCTATGGTGCTGGTAATAAAGCACCTTATTATTTCGAGCTAATGTGGCAGCAGCTACTGGGACAGAACCTTGGTGATTTATCGGCGATCTATCTTTCTTCCATCGCAAACAATCTCCGGACTCAGGGACATAATGCATCTTCAGCAACCGTTATCGAGGCAATACGGCTAGCTAATGCTTTAACAGCTATGCGTGGTGGCGAATACCCCGTATTACAAGATCTTCACGATGCAGCTATCACTTGTTTTGGAGCAGGAGAACTAGCCATCGTTGCCGATGCTCTTAACCGTGTCGATATTGGTACAGCGATCGGTAGCTTACCGGAAGGTATTAGCCAAACACCTGTCCAAGAGGATGTCGCTCGCGAATTAAAGCGATTGAAATTAATCGACTACAAATCGGCTATCGCGCAGGAACTCACGCTCGATCTTAGGGAAAATATTAAGGTAAAATCTACAGAAGCAGCTTTTATTGACCTCACTCGCTCCACTTTTCTCCATCGCTTAAGTGCATTGAAAATTGGGTTTGCCAAACAACTTCATGTGAATCAAGAGACTGCATCCTGGGCCGAAAAATGGGTTTTACAGTGGACTCCAGAAGTAGAAATTGAAATTGTAGAAGCTAATTTAAAAGGCGAAACGCTAGAAATTGCAGTAGCGTATCAACTAAAAGAAGAACTTCAAAATGGCGATTCATTAGCCGTTGCAACTGCAGTGATAGCCAAGTCCTGCTTGTGTGGGTTAACGGATATTTTTTCAAATGCCTTGGCGGTATTACAACATAAGCTTGTTGAAACGGTAAGCTTTAGCGATATCACTGAAGCATCTCGTCAACTATCTTTTATTTTACAGTATGGTTCACTGCGCAACTTTAACCTTGAGCCATTATTTCCGTTATTGCAACAACTCTTTCTGCGTGCAGCATTACTCCTTGTAGAAAACTCTGCTTGTGACGATAAAGCGGCAACGGCTATTATCAATGGTATCACCCAAATGGAAACGGTTGCGAGAGAACACTATGAATTGGTCAATACAGAGATATGGCATAATGAAATTAAGGTGCTGGCCCAAAGAGATGATCTGAACGCCAAATTGTCTGGCATCGCCTTCTCCATTTTACTCGAACATAATTTTGTCAATGAAGATGAATGCGCTAGAGAAGTTTCTAGACGCTTATCCCCAGGCATTCCAGCAGATATTGGTGCGGGATGGTTTGAAGGCCTTGCCGGTCGCAATAGATATGCTCTATTGTCCCGAATAGGCCTTTGGCGAGAACTTGACAACTATGTACAAATGCTGGATAAGGATGAATTTATGCGAGCGCTCGTCTTTCTCCGAAGAGCTTTTGGAGACTTTGAATCTAACCAAAAAAATTCTGTTGCTGAATTACTTGGCGATCTTTGGGGAACAGGAGCCGAATCAACTGCCGAATTTCTGTCAAAAGAGCTCAATGAGGAAGAGACAACGAAATTGGATGAATTGAATGATTTTGACTTTGATTTTTAATCAAAATTAACCCTTTATAATCATGACCGAAGATATAGATAAATCAAGATGGAGATTGATTCTTGGTGAAGATACAAGAGCATTAAATAATATTGCATTAAGTCCCGAACAATCACTTATGGATCTAACGCTTGCGGCCTTATATAATGGAGATCAGAAGCAACAAGCTTCGAGCAAAGCAGCTGGAGCGGGACGTGGAATCCCCAATTTAGCAAAATGGCTGACTGATGTACGCTCATTTTTCCCTGCGGATATCGTTAGTGTTATACAAACTGATGCCATAGAAAAAAAGGGAATGACCAAACTATTATTGGAACCGGAAACATTAAAGAATGTAAAACCCGATATTTCCATGGTAGGAACGTTAATGGCATTAAAAGGGCAGATCCCAGAGAAATCAAAAGAAACTGCACGTGAACTTGTTCAATCTGTTGTAGATGAAATCATGAAAAGAATCGAGCAGGACACACGTCGTGCAATAAGCGGTGCTTTAAACAAAAAACAGCACAGCCCTTTGCCTAACTTTTCGTCGATCGATTGGAAACGGACAATACATCGAAATCTAAAAAATTACGACGCTAAGAATAACCGTATTATACCAGAAAAATTTTACTTTTTTGAAAGCAGCCAACGTCAAAAAAGTTGGACTGTTGTCCTAGATATTGACCAAAGTGGTTCTATGGCCGATTCCATTATCTATTCATCTGTCATGGGATCTATTTTTGCCAGTATGCCCGCCTTAGATACCCATGTCGTAGTCTTTGATACGGAGGTGACGGATTTAACCGAAATGTGTCGTCATGATCCAGTTGACATGCTATTTGGGGTACAATTAGGAGGAGGAACGGATATCAACAAATCGGTTGCTTATTGTCAAGAATTAATTACCGACCCGCAAAAAACTATATTTATCTTGATATCGGATCTGTATGAAGGTGGAGTACGCAAAGGATTGCTTCGCAGGCTAAATGAAATGCATCAAGATGGTGTTAAAGTCATTACCCTATTAGCTCTTTCTGATCAGGGTAAACCAGATTACGACGTTAACCTGGCTCAGGATATCAGCAAACTGGGAATACCAGCTTTTGCATGTAGCCCCGATCGATTACCGGAACTTGTCGCAGCGGCAATAAAAGGAAACGATTTAAATGGATTTGTAAATCAAGCTAACAATAAACCTCGTTAATGACTAAAAAGATATAGACATCATCACAAGCAATCACGAATTACCATAGAAAAATTCTTCGCATATGAACTGATCTCTCGAAGACGATTCAATTTTATTGCATCAGTAGACCATGAATGATGTCAACAGCATAGCATCTATAATGCTATCATAAAGAATTGGAATAATACTTTATAACTACTAGCATCAATATCAGAAAAATCAGGCATATAAAGAGTGATGAGCTAATAAACTATTGAAGAGTTGAAAATTTGGAAAAGCTATTTCAACAAAGTTGACCAATTAAAGAAAAAATCTATTAAATTTTTCACCGATATATTGGTACTTTTACCGATTAAAATAAATACTTCACCTAAATAATACCAAGATAAGAAATCGGAATTAATTAAGTTAGATGCAGAAAATAATAGTGTACCATTAACATTTAAGCAACATAACTTTAAAAATAGATCCCCAATGCAAAAACACTTAAGTATAACGTATTCTTATCGTAAATCGTCAGCTCAATATGCGAAAGAGAGTTTACATATAAGCCTAATTTTACTCTTACTTTCTCTATTATTTACGACAACTAACATAATCGCCCAAACAACAACATACACAGTAAAAGATATAAAATTTAAAAGTAAAGGGATTGAATTAGCCGGGACAATTTTCACCGCTTTAAATTCGAAAATTGGAATTGTCATAGTTCATGGATCTGGACAAGAGCATAGATCGAATAAGTTTGCAACACTGTTGGCTAAAAATGGGATATCTGTATTGACTTATGATAAGAGAGGGGTCGGTGAATCTGGAGGGGAATATGCGGGGCCCGAGGTTGGTACGAATAATATTGACTCAGCAAACCTCAATCTTCTAGCGGAGGATGCTAGTGCTGCAGTTTTAACCCTCAACAATTATTTTGGAAAAAAACTAACATATATTGGTCTCTCGGGGGGGAGCCAGGCTGGGTGGATTATTCCTTTGGCATCAAATAAATCAAAAAACGTGGATTTTACGGTGATTTTCAGTGGACCGGTAGTTCCGACATTGGAACAGCTCCGTTTTCAATTTTTTACCGAAGGAAAGGCAAATTTTTGGGCGAATCACACCGAGCAAGAGGTAAGAGACCATATCCGAAATGCCCCAGATAAATATAAATTTATTACAACCGATCCGCAGGTATCCCTTCGCCGTTCAAATACACCGGGAATCTGGCTTTTTGGTGGACAAGATGTACAAATTCCTGTCGGTTTATCAATTGACCAGCTCAATTTACTTAAAATCGAAGGGAAACCGTTTGAATATTGTCTATTTCCAGAAATGGGACACTTTCTAACAGCTTCGGACTCCTCAGCTCCTATTAAAATAGCTATAAATTGGATCAAAAAGCTAAGCGAAAAAGCAAAATAGAAGCGAAAAAAAGCTCATTTCTTAAATAATACTGATTACTGTCAATTTATTATTGAATACACAGGCTGTTTCTGCGCAACAGTATTTCGAATATCACTTGTCCCAATAATTCTCCACGATATGCTTTAAAAAAGCTGTGTAAAAATTTAAATGCGGGGGTTGGCTAAATGCAGTGAATTGATCGTGGGTGGTATGGAATCCCATATAGAAAAGCCAAAATCCCAATGAAAGATAGGGTACTGCGGCTAATTCCTCATCCCGGATAGTGCGATTGAGACGATAGCCATCTAAGAAAATACGATACGAATCATTGGCAGTCTCTTGTGTCATTCGCCCAGTATATACATCTAAAATGAGGTGTTGCCAAAAAGTCATTATATCATTCACCAGCCAGCCGAATCCCATGAAATCAAAGTCAAAGAAAGTCACTGAATCATTTTCGAAATGAAAATTTTTGGGTAGAAAATCAAAATGGCAATAGCCTTTTGAAAATTCAGATGGATCAATTTGCGACAATTTTTGTTCAATACGACGAGCCATCTCGCACAACCAACTATATTCTTCAACGTTCTCTTTAAAAACAGGTCTCAGTTTTTCCAAAGGCTTAAAAACTGTTGTCTCAAGATCGAAAGTCCATCTTTCTCCGCTCAAACTAACGGTGGATGAGGTATTGTGAAAACGTGCCATTTCATTTCCCAAAACACGAAGCTGATTTTCACTCAATGACCGGACGACCTGACCTCGCGCAAAACTGAACAACACCGCATAACGCACCCCCTCTACTGCTTCAATTTTCTGTATTGATTCTCCCAAAGTATCAGTAATCGGATAGGATACCGAGACCTTTGCCTGCTCTAAAGCGTGCAACAATTTCACTTCCTCTCGTATCTGTGGTAAACTTCGATGTGATGAACGATAAACCCGCAATATAAACTTGGCTTCAGAAGCCTCTACAAGATAGGTATCCCCTACCCCGCGAAGCAGAAATTTACATTGAACATTTTCAAGTCTATATTTCGCTGAAATCAGCGAAGATAATGCGATTGGACAGAGTGTAGAATAAGTAGCAGGAAAAACAGGCTTCATTTCATAAAGATACGTGAATATGTAGCAGATCACAAATACACGTCCACTTCAAAACCAAATGTTCCAAAGGGTTTATTGACCCAATATTAGATTTGGTATTTTTATAATTTTACAAGAAAATTCCCCTTTTTTAAATTCCACAGCGTAAATTTATATAAATGAACACTATAACGAATATGGCATCGATTCTACCAAACAGGCAAGTGAAAAAATACTTTTTTTTCTTGGCTTGTATTTTACTCAGTTTTTGTACCGCATGTAAGGATGTTGGCAAACTGGTTGATAAGCAAAAATCGAGTTCCTATTTTATCGATTCCAAAGGACATGTAGTCTATTGTCAGAATGGCAATTGGTTTAGCTTGGGCGTATTGCAAATGCAGGCTGATGCGAAATCATTTGAGGTTTTGGCGGAAGATATAGGCAAAGACAAAGATTCGGTTTACTTTCGTAATATGACACAAAAACTGGTAGACAAGAATTCCTTTTATGTTGACAATCAAGTTCCTAAAGATCGTTTTCACGTATATTATATTGATCAGGTCTTGGGCTTTAATGTCATTGAAGGAGCAGATCCAAAAACCTATGAACTAATAAGCAATCATATCAATTGGGCTCGGGATAAAGACCATTACTTCTACTCTAATGACATGATACAAGCCGATCGGGAAACTTTTGCATTCGTTAATGACTTTTTTCTGAAGGATAAAGATTCTGTGTATGTTTCGCCTAATATTGGAGACTTTAGGTCTGTCATGCCTAACACTGGAAATGTTGAAGCCATAAACAAGTATTACATGAGAATCGCAAATACAATATGCTATCCGCCTTTTCAGCAGGGCTCTGCTGCCATAACGAAATCATTTGATTCCATACATACCATTCGGGAGCTTGATCAGGATATAATTTGTGTGAACAATAAAACCATCCTATTCCGGGGTAAAGATTTTAAATACACAGATGTGGATGCCAGCTCCTTTCAGTTATTTCCCATGAATGAAAAAGATGGAATATATGCAGACATCACTTATTCAAAAGACAAAAACCATATTTACTATAATCAGGAAATAATTCCGGATGCAGATGTAAAGACATTTATACCCATCGGTCGTGATTTCGGAAAAGACACTAAAAATGTATATTATCAAAAACAACGGCTAGAAGGTGTAGATGCAGCAAGCTTTAAAAAAGACGGGGATTTTTATAAAGACAAACGGGGTAATAAATTCAGCGCTTTGACAGGAAATAAAGTGTAAATAAATATCTCCTCCGGAGGGAGCTTACCGGAGGAGATATAAGTTATCCGACACAGCACCAGCAGTGATAAATTGCACGCCTTTCACCTTAATTTCTTCGTACAGATGCATATAACCTTGTAACACAAGCTTTAAATTATGTTCTTTAAAAAGATCAAATACTTGTCTTTGATTTGCAAAGGTATCATCGAAAGTATAACGTCCCTCCAGTACTTACTTAAAGTTAAACTGTTGCGGCATCTATCTCTGAAAAGTCTCTACTAATTCCGAAGTAACATATTGTATGTGGCCAAATAAAACTCATCAATCAGTTGCTTAATTAAATCATCTTTTTTGCTATCTACGGCCAGCCCGACCCAATTTTTGGTTGGAAGATATCTACTCCGAATCCATTGAACAGGCAATTCCACCTGCTTTTCCGTACGCAGCCATTCTAATCCACACTCGTTAAAATAGATCTTTTCATTAAATAAATCCATAACAACGAATGGTCTTTTCTTGAAATAGAAAATACTCATATCCAGATCAGCAAGCTCATTGAAGCTGATATATTTTTTTAGATGCATATAGGCATTAATTTCGGTCAACATAACGGTTTATTTGTTTTATCGGTTCATAAAATTATCCATTGGTCCAGATCATTAATCACACCTGATTGATTCGCTTACCAGTTGAAATTTCGCTACCAGTTCCTTTTTTGGAATTTGGTTTATAATTCAGTTACTAATCAAATCTAGGTGAATCGGGGCTGTTCGTTGGGGTAAATTTTGGTCTAATAGGTGGAAAAACGCGAATTTTCATCGTCCATTGGTTTCTTAACTGAAAAGCATTTGAATACCTTGGTATTTGAAATAGCTAGGATGACAACATCCATTCTAATATGAAAAGCGATCTTGGTATTCTTTAGTTCAATTTTTCAGAACATTAAAAAAAAGATGGATCTTCGCAATCCAAGCAATCCAAAAAGTCGTAAATGCTTATAAGTACAGAAAAATTATAAACTAAAAGACTTTTGTTATGAAAAAGATAACACCAAACAATGAGTCACTATTGACCTCCGATAGTGAATTTGAAAAGAAAGATCTCGGGCGTAGAGATTTTCTAAAATTTGCAGGCGCCAGTGCCGCTTCACTCGCCATTCTTGGGATGGCAAGCTGTAAAAAAGATCGTGATGACGATATGGATAATGGTGGTAAAGGTATGTACTTCGGTAGTGGGGATATTGCCATCCTAAATTATGCCTATGCACTGGAACAGCTTGAAGCTGCTTTTTACATCCAGTTGGTCAATAATCCTTATTCAGGTATTTCTGATATGGAAAAAGCTTTCTTTACAGATATCCGTGACCACGAGATTGCCCATCGAGAGTTTTTTAAAGTGGCTTTGGGAGCAAAAGCTATATCTAGTCTTGAATTCAACTTATCAGGTATTAATTTTAGCAGTCGAGCATCTGTCTTAGCCACCGCCAAAACATTTGAAGATCTTGGTGTTTCGGCCTATAATGGTGCCGGTTGGTTGATTAAAGATCCGAACTATCTCCTTTTAGCAGGTAAAATCGTTTCTGTGGAAGCCAGACATGCCGCCTGGGTGCGGGATATGATCGACAATGGTAGTTTTGCTAACCAAGAAGTTGTCGATTCCAATGGACTTGACCTAGCCAAGAGCCCAAGCGTAGTTTTGAGTGCTGCGGCACCATTTATCAAATCAAAAATAGATGTAAAGGATCTACCCACTTATTAATTTACTTAAAATCTGATTATTATGAATCTCTTAAATGTATTTGACCAAATAAATGCTGTAGATCCAGAGTTTAGCGATCGTATCAGCCCACGTCGTGAAGCTATTAAAAATCTGGCCTCTATAAGCGGAAAAGTCACGCTAGCGGCAATCCCTTTTTTTATCAGTGATCTATTTAAAAAGGCTTATGGTGCTACTGCACCCACTGACGTCAACGGTGTACTTAACTACGCCTTGACCTTGGAATACCTCGAAGCGGAATACTATACGATGGGGGTTGCCAAAGCGGGTCTTATTCCATTGGGTAGACCACTTGGTGCCATCACCACCATCCGCGACCATGAAGTTGCTCATGTCAATTTCCTCAAACAGGTACTGGGCAATAAAGCCGTTCCCAAACCTACATTCGATTTTACTGCTGGTGGCACCTTTGGTAATGTCTTTAGCAATTATGATACTTTTTTAGCCGTTGCACAGGCTTTTGAAGACACCGGAGTACGGGCATATAAAGGACAGGCTGGTATACTCCTAGGCAATCGAGTCGTACTTACGGCAGCCTTGCAGATTCATTCGGTCGAAGCGAGACATGCCTCCCACATCCGTCAGATGCGACGTGCCCGCGGTGGTGGTGCAGCTGATCAAAAACCATGGATCACAGGAAGCAATGACACCGGCATCGGCGCGGTTGTAGACCCTATATATGCTGGTGAAAACAATATTACACAAGCTGGAGTAGACATCACAAGCCTCTCGGGCCCTATGGGAAAAATATCAACAAATACGGCTACCCAGTCTTTTGATGAACCACTTTCTGCAGAAGCTGTACTTAATATTGCAGGTTTATTTATTAAAGCATAACAAAAAAAAGACGTAGTTTATCTGTTTAGCATGTCCTGGTTTGTTTATCGAATCAGGGCATTTTTTTAGATACCACCCATGACACAAAGTTCACTAAGCGTAGGCACATCTTTGCCCCCCTCATCCTCGAGTGTAATAGCAAAAGCTTGCGCTTTGGGGATGTCCAGCATTTTGCTTGTACCATCTGCTTTTGCATCCAATGGAAATACGCCAGCATTCACTGGCTTACCATCAACCATGGCCCACAATTGATACTGCTTACCTTTAGGTGCGACAGGCATCTGTTCAAGATTTAGGTAAACTGCTTTCGAAAGCTGATCCCAAAATAACAAAGCATGGAGATCTGGCTTATTTTCGACCCCTTTTAGCGGAATTGTTTTTATTGCAGGATTTTGCACAAGGCGCCATTTGTCTTGTAACGTAGCTAAGCTCGCTTGTTGCTGATCAAATGAAGAACTCGTCTTTGTCAGTTTATCTTTCGTTTCATTGTTTTGCTGATACAGCAACACATTAGCGCCGACACTGAGTACAAGCAACACACTCGCGGCTATCGCCCAATTGTAAGACTTACGTGGTACAATAACCTCCTCCGGTTCCTCCCCGGAGTTCCGTTCAATATTGTGATCGAGTGTTGAGGATTCAGTCTCTTTTCCCTCAGAAGGATCTCCAAAGGCAACGAGGTTTTCCGCATTTAGCTTATTCCAGATATCCTCTTTTAGAGACACAGGCATAGCCATCGCTTGGATATCAGCCAATTCTTCGAGCGCTTTCTCCGCTTCGGCGATGGCCTGTTCCACTTCGACATTATTTTTTCGAATACAATTCAAGATGCTCACTTCCTCTTCCGAAGCAAGCCCCAAGACGTATGATTCAATAATCCCTGACGATATGTATGCTTTAATATCCAAAACTAACGATACTCCTTTAATAATTGTTGTAGCTGTAAAAATGCAGCTCTGGTACGTGTTTTGACCGTCCCCAAAGGAACGTCAAGCTGTTCGGCAATTTCCTGTTGCGTATAGCCTTCATAGTATGCCATTTCGATTAAGATACGCCATTCAGGCTTTAATTTATCCAAAATATTTCTGAATCCAATAAAATCTGCTTTGGCGCTCTGTTCAATTTGAGTCTGATCCTGTTCTTCCTTACTATTTACGATATTTGAAAGCGGTTGGTTTTTTTGTTCGTTTAACACAGCCTTGGATTTTCGGTAGTCTAGGGCAGTATTCCGGGCGATACTGATCATCCAGGTATAGAGCCTACCTTTCTCAGCGTCGAAAAGATCGACATGCTTCCAGATCTTAACAAATACATCTTGTATCACTTCCTCCGCATGCTCACTTGAAGCTACAATACGACAAACTACCCCATAAAGTGCCTCCGAATAGTTATCATAAAGATAACTAAAAGCCTGTTGGTTCTTTTTTTTCAATAAAAGAATCAGTGTTTCTTCGGGAAGGTTGTGTAAAGGACTCAAATTTTACGTTTATAACTGAATAAAGATGAAAATTATATGTTATAAAACCAAGACGCTCTGATAAAACAAGTTAAAATACCCAATCAACTGCATAAAATACTTAAATCGCAGATCGATTAATAATGATCTCATCCTTTTTATTATTCTCTGCCATAATCCATTTTTCTCATCTGACGAACTTTCAAAAATAGACTTTTAATGATCAACGTTAGAATATAATACCTCTGTAAAAAAGAACAACTGATAGCCCAGTAAAAAAATGCAGTGAGAAGAGGACAATGATCTGGCTTCACTATTTTAAATAGTATTTATAATATCTTTACTTTTATTTGCTAAAAAAATAGAAAGATGCGCATATTGGTAACAGGTTCGGCGGGAAAACTAGGAAGTATAACAGTTCAGACGCTACGCAAGGCGGGACATCATGTCACGGGAATTGATTTATTGGAAAGTGACACAACAGATTATTTTCTAGATGTTCAACAACTTGATTCCGTTATCGAATTTACTGTTGGTTATGATGCAATTATTCATACGGCCGCTCTGCATGGAAGGCATATGGATTTAAACTATATTCGACAACATTTTATAGATACAAATATTACAGGGACATTAAACCTATTGAATGCCTGTGTAAAAAACAGTATAAAACGATTTCTTTTTACTAGCACAACATCCATATATGGCAATGCGATGGTGGACAATGAAAAAGCTGTTTGGGTTACCGAAGAACTTACACCCCAGCCCCGCGATATTTATGACATTACAAAACAAGCATGTGAAGAACTCTGTAGAGATTTTTTTGAAAAGGAACAAATAATGACCAGTGTCTATCGCGTAGGTAGGTTCCTTCCGGAATCTGAGAATCTCATGTTAAATCATCGTTTGTATAGAGGATTAGATGAAAGAGATGGCGCTGAAGCTCTTCGACTCGGTGTTGAATTCAACTTTAAATCGTTCCAGATTTTCAATGTGTCCAGTGGCTCGCCTTTTGAAATTGATGATCTAATTGAGCTAAAATCTAATCCTGTACATGTTATCGCTAAGCGTATTCCAAAAGCCATTGAAATATACAAACAAAAAGGCTGGAGCTTTCCAATCTCAATAGATCGAGTGTACAGAAGTGACAAAGCAGCCAATTTGCTTGGCTATAAGCCACAATTCACATTCACGTTTCTTTTAAATCAACTATCCTAGAATTTTAGTTATTGTCAATATCTAAAATTTCATAAAATATAGCTTAGTTTTGGATAAGAATTATACAAAGTTTTATTAGTGAATTCAACAAGGAAAAAATCATGCTATGTAAAGTTTTTATTTTGAGTCTAGGGATCTATAGCTTGGTAAGTTGTACTTCCCAAAAGAATGTTAACGCATATGGAAAAGAGGCAGAAAGCATAGATCTATCTGAGGGACAACAAAAACTATTGAAAGAATATCCGTTGCAAATTAAATTCAACCGTATTGTCGAAGAAAGCCGTTGCCCTGAAGGGGTGGATTGTATATGGGCTGGGGTCGCTGTTGCCGAAGTTGAATTAACGGACAAGGCGGCCAAACCTATAATTTTGAATCTCGCTACAACGGATATGCAAGCAAAAGGTTATCAGAAATCTACTAATTTCAACGGATATACCATTGCATTACAAAATGTTGCCCCCTATCCTACGGCAGAACGCGGTACACAAGATTTAAAAGGAAACTATAAAATTTCCATTTCTGTACAAAAAAAGTAAAATAAACAAAGTTTAATAAGAGAATAATGATCACAGCACTGTGGGGTTACAATGAACAAAACTGTGGTCTTTCAAGGTATAATATGTATGCGTAAAGAAAATTCGACCAATGCCATCAATGAAAAAGCACTACAACAATATTGCAGTGCTTTTAAAACACTATCATTAATTAGCGGGCGGTGGAAGCTTTCCATTTTATTCAAATTGCTTAAAACTGAGACAAGCTATTCGGAGTTCAAACTCCTTCTGCCTGAAATAAGCGACCGGACACTTTCTAAACAATTGAACGAATTAGTGGCGGATGGATTGATTTTAAAGAATAAGAGCAAGGTTTCGTCGATGTACACATTGACAGATAAGGGCCTGAAGCTCGAAAAAATTTTAATCGATCTTTCCGCATTTCATGATCAAGATTAACCAAAATCTATTTTTTCCAGAAACTCTATAACCTCCCCATTAGGACTGTATACCAGGCTATTTCTCACAGGAACAGTTTTGGTATTATTTGATAAATCCAACTCAAACAAACCCTGGCTTAGGTCTTTGGCTCCATATTCAAGGGCTTGTTTTCTTGCCGCATCTGCATCCCTCACAACGAAACATATATGAAGCAAAGCATTCTCTATATATTCGTCATCCGGTCTTCTTTTTCTGCCCTGTGTTGGTATAGCTCCATTTTCATCACATATCTCTAAATAATAATTGATAGCTCTGTTATGAAGCATCACACATTTTTCTAAATTGAAATCCGGTAAAGACCAGCTATGTACTATTTCGAAGCCAAAATTCTTATAAAAATCCACAGTATGCTCAAAGTCCTTGGCTTTAATAGATATATGATGAAAACCGATGATGTTATTTTTTAAATCCATATTGCTAAGTTTTGTACTTTCAAAGGTACCCATCAATAGATAGCAATAAAAGGGCTTACAAAATTGTTAGTATATGAAAAGAAACAATAAAGCATAGCAATCTTTATCTCCTTGGCTTAGGGAGCTCTTTGATCCAGATATTCTTAAAATCTACCGGTTGCCCCTCACTCTGCAAGGCGATAAATCCACTACTCAACAACTTACCATCAATCTTAATTTTGGGGTCGTACCCATTTGCTGTTCCCCCTCCGATCTGCGGTTTTGAGTATTCCAGAACGGTATCGCCGTTAATAATATGTTTAATCAGTGAATCACCCAATACAATCAATTCTCCTTGAACCCATTGATCACCATCATAAGTCTTGGAAGTCGAATTTAAACAATGTGAAGAAGCGATCTTACCTTTGTAAACCACGTTAGTCCCCGGAGAACACATATTACCTGTGGGCCGTGGCTCGCCATCACTTAATCCACCCAAAAGTTGCATTTCTACAGAGATAGGCCAATCTTGCTCTTTCAACATTGTTCGGGGATCTTGTGAATGAAACATGACACCGCTATTGCGCAACGTATATGAAGGTGCTCCTTTGTGAAGATCACCCACAAACCGATATTCAAATTTTAAGTGATAATAAGAAAACGGTGTTTTATAATATAAATGACCAAACTGATCATTGAAATCACCATATTGATCGTACCTGATCTTTATAATTCCATCTTCAACCCTAAAGGTATTCCCGTAATTCTCACCAACTTCATGGTGATGAATTTTGACAAACCAATCATTAATATCCTTCCCATCAAATAATGATTTCCAGCCCGCGTTATTAGACTTACCCTTTATTCCTGCACAACCACCAAACATCAGAGCGGCGGCTAAAATTATATAAATCAATCTTTTCATTTAATACATATTTGGTTTAAATCGGATAGCAATATACGACATATTCCATTAAGCCTCATTGAACAGGCTTGTTCTTAGTATTTAATAATAATAATAGCCTTAAAGCTTCTTAGCTTGATTTATAAAAAATTTCGGGTGTAAACAGTTCCAAAGCAACGCTGCTGAAAGATTTCGAACGCTATTCTCACCGGGAAGAGCAGGTCTCATTTTTCTCGGAAGTTAGTAAATCTGACAGGATCCATGTAACTATAGGAAAAATCACAGTAGAATAATTTTGATATACGAGATACTCCCGGGATTTTGATCCCGGGAGTATTTTGAACTTTAATAAGCGACCAACTTCTCTTCGATTTCTTTGACGGCTTTCACTGTTTTCATAAAGGAATCGGGTGTAACGGAAATTGAATCTATACCTTCTTCAACCAGAAATTGGGCAAAATCCGGATAATCGGATGGGCCTTGACCGCAGATGCCGACCTTGACTCCCTGCCTCTTTGCAGTGCGAATAAGGTTCGCAATCATTATTTTGACCGCAGCATTGCGCTCATTATATAAACCGGAGACTAAGGCCGAATCGCGATCCAATCCAAGTACCAACTGGGTAAGATCATTCGATCCAATGGAAAATCCATCGATATAACGAGCGAACTCTTCAGCGAGGATGATATTGGAAGGAACTTCCGCCATCAGATAAACTTCCATACCATTTTGGCCCCGTTTAAGACCAAATTCATCCATCACCTGATAAACCCGCAGCAACTCATCTACTGTACGGCAAAATGGGATCATAACGACGACATTGTCTAGCCCCATTATTTCCCGAACCCTTTTTATCGCTTTACATTCCATCCCAAAGGCTTCCTTATAGGCTGCTGAATAATATCTCGAAGCTCCCCTCCAACCAATCATTGGATTTTCCTCTCCAGGTTCAAAGTGCTTTCCACCGGGCATATTATAGTATTCATTGGTTTTAAAATCTGAAAAACGAACGATTACTTTATTTGGATAATAGGCCGAAGCGATCTTACCTATTCCGTACGACAGCTTTTCAATAAAATATTGCTGCTCATCTGCATAACCGGTAATAAGCGAACTGATGTAATTGCTCAATTCAATATCATTCAGCTCCCGATGTTTTAAGAGCGCCATCGGATGAATCTTGATATAGTTGTTGATAATAAATTCTTCCCGAGCCAAACCTACTCCCTTTGCAGGGTACTCCGCATATTGAAAAGCGATGTCTGGTGATCCAATATTCATCATTATCGGCGTACTCACTTCCGGTAAGTCCGAAAGATTATGCTCATGCTTACTATATGGAATCCGTCCTTGGTAAATTAACCCTGTATCCCCTTCTGCACATGAAACAGTAACTTCCTGTCCGGTAAGCAATGTTTCTGTCGCTCCATCACAGCCCACGATAGCGGGTACCCCCAATTCACGGGCAACAATAGCAGCATGACATGTCCGTCCACCTTTGTTGGTAATTATTGCAGCTGCCTTTTTCATAATTGGCTCCCAGTCGGGATCGGTTATCTCCGCAACCATGATATCACCAGCATTAAAGTTGATCTCTTGTATATTTTGCTTATTGATACCTCTGAAATTATGAATTCTCCCAGAAGCAATCTTGTCTCCCACCGCAATGCCTTTTAGCAGAACCTGCGAGGACCTGTTTTTCGCATTGATTTTATATTCCGTGATACAATTGGATTTTTTTAGTGAATGGATGGTCTCAGGTCTTGCCTGAACAATGTATAAATCACCTTTCAAACCGTCAAGAGCCCATTCAACGTCCATAGGACACCATTTTCCTTTGAGCGCGGTATAATACTCTTCAATAATACACACCCATTTGGATAGCTGAAGGATTTGCGCATCACTTAGACAAAATCGCTTCGTGTTTTCCACTGGCGTATCTATCACCTTCACTGTTTCACTTCCTGAAACACTGTAAATCATTTGTAATTGTTTGCTCCCTAGTTTCTTTTCTACAATCGATGCATAACCTCTTTTTAACAAGGGTTTGTATACAATAAATTCGTCCGGATTCACCATCCCCTGAACAAGAAGTTCGCCCAATCCATAAGATCCATTCATAATCACGGCATCTTTAAAACCACTTTCTGTATCAATAGAAAAAGCGACTCCTGAAGCTCCTAAGTCGGATCGTACCATCTGTTGTATGCATACAGAAAGTCCGATATTAAAATGCCCAAAATTAAATGCTTCTCTATAACTGATCGCTCGATCAGTGAAAAGAGAGGCAAAACAATTTTTAATCGCTACCAACAGATCTTGCCGCCCCCTAATATTTAAATAGGTATCCTGCTGACCGGCAAATGAGGCATCAGGGAGATCTTCTGCGGTAGCGGAAGAACGGACCGCAACACCAAAGTCCTGTATATGCTCTAAACCGATAAGCTCTTCGTAGGCGGCTAGGATCTCCTCTTCCATTGCCGGGGAGAAAATACCCTGCTGAATCAATGTTCTGATCCTACCTCCGCAACTGGTCAGCTCCCGCAGGTTTGTACTGTCAACACCCTTCAGTATATCTTTGATTTTCTGATCTAGTTGATTGTAGGTGATAAACTGAAAGTAAGCCTGACTGGTCACAATAAACCCATCTGGAATATTTACTCCTAAAGGTTTCAAATGCTGTAACATTTCTCCTAAGGAAGCACTCTTCCCTCCTACCAAATCAATATCCTCAATAGAGGCTTCAATCAGGCGCATTGTAAATCTGTTGTTGTTCATTATACAATTATTTTATACGAAGTTAGGCTGCATTTTTTGAAGTCATTTGTTAAATATTAAGACAAACTGATATTATTTTAATAATTTTATTTACATCATAAGCATATTTGTATTTATATTATATAAATGGAAAACTATTTTGGACAGACCATCCTAACGAAAAATTCGATGTTTACCTTAGCAACTGCTGATGTTTACCACGCAGCAAACAGCTTCCACAGCCATCGTGAACTCGAACTGATTTATATCTGTTCGGGGGAGGGAACTTTTTCAATAGGTCAATCTTCCAAAAGAATTTCCAGCGGTACGATCATTTTAATTGGGGCACATGCGCCACACATGTTCAAATTTGAAACGAACCGCTATTATGACTATGCAATGAAGCACGGCAGGACGCCGGTACCTCTCAAGCTGTTGACATTACATTTTGATCCCAACAAATTAGGGCAAGATTTTCTCAATCTCCCTGAAAACAACTTATTAAGCAAGCTACTAACAGCTTCAAAGGTTGGATTGCAACTAGAAGGACGAACAAAAACGCGTGCGATAAGGAAGCTCAAGAAGCTAGAAAGCTGTGAAAGCTACGAACAGCTACCTTTGTTACTACTGCTAATAAATGAAATCAGCGCAAGCCAAGATATTCCCCAGAGCTGCGCAAATGAGGATATCAAACCCTTTAAGAAAATAGACGAAACTCGTTTGAGCAGGATCTACTTGTACACCATGGATAATTTTTACAAAGACATTAAACTAAGTGACATTGCAGGCATAGTATACATGGTTCCGAATGCTTTTTGCCACTATTTTAAATCACGTACTGGAAGAAGCTATTTTGACTTTCTCATTGAAGTCAGAATTGAACATGCCTGTAAGCTATTGCGTGACGGAAATGAGAGTGTTTCTGCCATCTGTACAAGCTCAGGATTCAACAATTTATCAAACTTCAACCGCTATTTTAAACAGCAAACCGGAAAATCTCCGATTGCCTATCGCCAGGAACATCGACAATAAGAAAGTATACAACAACCATTTGAGTGCTATTTTCATCATCTATTTTGTAATTGTTAATTTACTTCTATTTCTTTCAGCTTTTCATTTCCATAAAAAACAGGAAAATACATCAGTTCTGCTTTAGCCGGATTCAATGTATAAGTTCCGGTATAACGTGGCAATAAGTCAATCTCAAATAAGTGTGCCCCTTTGCTCAGTTTATTGCAAAAGATAATAACGCGATCTTTGAAATGTTCACGGTGTGCTTCTTTCCAAGAATATCCATTTAATTTGCTCTCATAGGAGCAACCCGCTGGAATTGGCACCTCAATCTGTACATATTCGGCTTCGCCGGTTAATTCTAGCGAAACTTCGAGTTTGACCGGCTTTCCCTCTTTTAACAAATTACCCTGTCCCGAATTGTCCTTAAATCGTGTGGAGATCTTGAAACCTTTCGTTGTCTCAATAGTAGGATTCGGATTCCAAAAGCGCTGATATGCGGTAACAAATAATGGTCCTGTTCCCTCCTTACTAACTTTAACCTGATCTGATGGCGCAAATTTCTGGGTATACGGGAATGTAGTTACACGTTTGCCATTGACAATTGCTACTGGAGCTTGAAAAGTCGTACTATTGGCTTTCAACAAATCAGGAAGGATGGTTTGTATAATACGTGAAGACTCATATATATTACTCCAACTGCCTTGTTGCCGCTGTGCGAAAAAATAGTTTCGTATTTGCTCCAGTACTGACTCTTGCTTCCCAATTGTTTTTAAAACTCGGTATGCCAATAAGGTATTCTCGGTATTAGTCTCATTAGGACGAAGGAATATTCCCAGTTTCTGATCCGCAAGCTGTCTATTCGTCCAATACATTCCTCCTAAAATAGTTTTTGACGCATATTGGAGTACAGTATCAGCAATACCGACTTCGTTTGTAATCCCCAATTTAGAGATCAACAAAGCACGTAATAATTTATCTTTGATAGTTTTACTTTTTAGCCTTTTATCGATCGCGTAGAAATACTCCTTATAGTTTGCTTTGGGATCCAAACGATTTAGAAAAACCAAGGAGCTGAACAAGTTTTCTTTTGCTACCGTTAATCTATCTTTATCTAAAAGCACCTCCAGAGAAGCTAAACTATTTTTAAGATTCAATTCCTCCTGTTCAATATATTTACTTCTATCCAGCACGGTTTTATAACCTGCATCTTCGGCATCCAATAGCACACTGACCACATAATTGCTGATCCACGGAGTGGTTTCACTTTTGTTCCACCAGCCCCAGCCTCCACTTGTGTTCCTGTTTTTCTGTAATTCCTTTAAGAGACTGAGGATCTTTTTTTCCTCTCCAAAAGGTTTGCTCAAAAGAGTCGAAAGCATTTTTTTCGAAAGGAGCGCACTTAATTTAGATGCCAGTTGCTCATTACACAAATATTTATAAGTCCCTATCTGCTCGATTTCCCGTTGGACCAATTCCAATGAATTTGCTTCTGCATGCACTGTAATCTCACCTAATGCGGAGAATGTTTTTAGTTCATAAGGATTGGAATCATTGAGTACTTTAAAATCTCCCTGATGTTGTTCAAGTCCTTTCTCGAAAACAGGAATACTTCGTTTTTCGCCATCAAAATAACCATTGGAAAGTCCAAGCGAATAGGAAAGCCGCACACTGTCTCCTTCGGCAACCTGAACAGCGAAGGGATCGCGATATGATTTACCTATTTTTAGTTTCGCTACAGTTGTATTAATCCCATTATTAATGGTCCGGGATACCTCCAAAGTATCTAGTAGATAATTAACGATCCGCCCCATCGCCATAAATCGATCACCCCGAATAGCGAATCGCGGGATAGCCAGATGGGCCGAAATAGCTTTGAAGGATTTAATTTGCAGTTCCTTGGTATCTGTAAAATCTTTTGCCCCTTTAGCGATAAAAAAAGTCTTCCAGTTTGTGATATCATCAGGATAGGAAATATCAAAGCTCGCCTTTCCCATGGCGTCAGTTGTTAGTTTAGGCTGCCAAAAAGCGTCATCATGAAAATTGACACGCATGGCATTTCCGGATTCCAGGTATGGCATAGTGATGGGTGCTGGCGAAACCGAACCACTACCGCTTTTCGTTTGTACCATGATCACGCCATTCGCAGCGCTTGATCCATACATTGCAACCATAGTCTGATCTCTTATGGTATTCAATGAAGCAATGGTTCCTGGAGCAAGGTTAGAAAGATCCCCCGTATAAGGTACTCCATCTACTAATATCAATGGCCGGGCATTTCCGCTAATATTACTCCCACGAATGGTCACTCCCGCAACACGTCCCTGTAAGGATTGTGAAATATTATTTGCCATATGTTGTGAGCTGATCGTCGTTGCTGATCCTGTCATTGCTTGCTTCCTTTGAATTCCGTAACCTACGACAACCACCTCCTCTAAATTATTTTCAGATGGTCGCAATTCAACAAAATAATCCTTGCCAGTAGAAACCTTTACAATCGAGGCAATATAACCAACTGAGACAATCTCTAGGGTAGCATCGTTTGACTCCGTAAGATTCAATTCAACACTTCCTTCAAAATTCGTAACATATCCTTGCTTCGATCCTTGTACTTTTACTGTCGCACCTATCAGAGGTGTATCACCCTGATATACCAAAACCCTCGTTTGCTGTTTATCCTTACGTTTGGCAATAAAACCTGCCCGATCTAATTTTAGTCCTGTCTCTACTCCCGTTACTTCATACTGAATAGAATCCCGCAACGGATTTGCCACCCGCTGTATAATGGTTTCATCACGAACAAGTTTGTAAGCTAAAGCGGCAATATCTGATGTTTGGCTCCACGAAATAGTATCTAATTTTAGATAGTTTTTACCATGAGGCTTTAACTTTACCGGTAGGCTGTATGATATAGAATCATCTTTAACAATATGTACTATAATATCGTTGACAGGCAGGTTATTGAAATTACGTTCAGCACCATAATACAACCTAAAATAACCGCGGTCGGCCTCTTTTGCTGGCTCAATAAAAATCAATGTTGGCTTAATGTCTTTTCTGTCTGAATCCTTTCCGAGGATCAGATTTAGATTAAATACTTTGGACTTTGGGTCCTTTTTTATCGTAACAAATTGTGCCAGTCCGCTACTATTTTGCATGAGCTGAGAAAATTTATCGGCTACGTTTTTCCTGATATCTCCAACCGTCCATATTTTTTCATCGAAAGTCAGTTTTGGCTTAAAATCATAGGCGTCTTTGCGAATATAATTTGCATCCCAGCTTTTGAGTTTTTGATAGTCCCGGTAAAGAGTGTATTGGTACCCGCCTTCAATTTCAAAACGTCCAATTTTTGTCGTATCCACGATTAGCGCAGCTACTTTTGGAATATTATTATATATGTCTGTTCTTGGGAAAGGGCCTACCGATACAGGTAAAGGAACCTGGGTTCTCAACTTATTGTTATAAATGGTATTTGATTCAGGATTTAAATAATAAAGATCACCTGCCGTCTGGATAAAGGCAGGTAGCTCGATCTGCGTGTTTAGATTAGGCAATTGCCAAGCGCCGAAGTTATTCGTTACTGAAATAAGCTGTTTTTTTAGTTCATTGATTTCAGCAGTACCAAGATTTCCGATCTGTTCTTTGGGAAGCATACGTGTTATAATCTGTCCTTGTCGCAATGTCTTGTCCGAATAGGAAAAAACAGTATCTCGCGCGGCATTAAAAGAGGCTACTATTCTTTTTCCTTTTTCAACATAAAAGCCCTTGACAGAGATCTCTCTATCCTTGGTTCTAAAACGGAGATCATGCTGCCCGGGATAAATTGCAAAGATATAATCAGCCTGATGTTGAGTCTGCCTTGAGTAGATCAAAGCACCGTCGATCCATAACATGTGTACCCCCTGCACTTGACCATCTACCACGATATACGGAGAAAGTTGGCTTTGATTTCCTGTGAGCGGCCGCGTTGCCTCATAATAATTAGCTGGAAATAGGAATTGATAGAAAGCAATTGTATCCAATTGCATTTCCTTCGACCATCTCGCCCAATCTTTTAATGCTTTATTGTGCTGTATCTGCTCCTCATCCAAGTCAAAGTCGTCATTTTGAATTGGTCTTGCGCTCCGCATCAGACCTCCAATGGGAATATTCGGGAATCTGGTATTCTTGAATTTTGAAGTAAAACCATATGCAGTAATGTCAATATCCTTGACCGGCTTACCTCTCATATCTGTTACCGACAACTGTACTTCGGCTTTCTGGCCCGGATAAACCGTTGTTGCTGTATTGACGTCCAGATTCAGTTTTTTCTGTATAAAAGGTAGCTCTTCCTTAATCACCTGTGACATTCCCCCAAAGAGATACGTAATCTGCATACTATAGCCATCGTTTCCTTTTCCGGCAAATGCCTGATTTAATTGAGTTGTATAACCCGAAGCAATGGTTCTTTTTGCCTTGCGTACCTGATACCAAAAAGGGATAGCAGCAGGGTTATGGACATTTAATATCACAGAATCAGCAGTGCGATAAAACCGATAGCTCAATTGTCTTTTTTGTTCATCCTCCAGATCTATGGTCTTGGTTATTCCGTTTGTTTCAACAGTTATGCCCGAGGCCTGCCAAGGAAGCGGAATAGTTGCGGGTAGCTTGCTGTTTTCTGTTCTTAAAATTTCACCGCTTTCGCCAAAGACCTGAACTTTTGCAGTTCCTATTTTTTCTATCCCCCGCTCAAAATATTTTGCTTCGGCAATTCCATCATTGGTTGAGAGTTGAATTTCCTTTTCTGTTTCCAACAAGGAAAGATCAAGTTTTTCGCTATATCGCTCATTATCTGAGCTCAGATAGGTGCCAATTACCTGAAAAGAAAGACCAATATCTGCTGGAAAAATAGTATTGGGCAATATGACTTCTTTTTCAGCTACTTCCGTGAGCGATATGCTTGTATTCCAGAGTGTATCGGGAACAAAATTTACGCGATTAGATTTCATGCTTGCGGAAAACTGTGGCATGGGCAAAACCGTTAATTCCACCTTGCCATCGTAAATTGGCATATCGTTTTCATTTACAGCTTTTAATTTTAAACGGATACTGTCACCTTTAGCATAAATAGTTTTGTCGGTTTTCATGCTAAAGGTGATGCTTTTTAGCTCATAATCTTCATAATGTAATACTTCTTGATGTAATATTTCTTTGTCTCTGGTCGATTCCAATACAATCTGGTACGATTTATCCAACATAAGCCCTAATCCAGCATTCAGATCAAAAGAATAGCTATACATTCCCGGACGATATGGTCCGAGCCTAGTTAAAACAGTATCTTTGGCAAATCCATATCCACCCATTAGTCGTACCTTAACTGAGTCTCTATAGGGTTTCCATTTCCCTTTTTCGAGATAAGCTTTAAATTTGACCTGATCATTTGGTTTATATATAGGTTTATTAAACACCATAAAACGCTGTGTTCCACGAGGATCTTTCTTGCGAAAAATATTACCAATCCGATATTTCGTACGTAACCAGCTATTCTTCAAGCCTCTCCATAGGGATTGTCTATATTTATAAGACGAGTTTTTTTCTACACTGAGATAGTGATAAACACCTTTATGTAAAATCTTAACAATATCACCATCGTGAGCATTTTTGGTACTATAGTAACTATGCCTTTTGTCATAGGACATGCGATGTTTGCCTAAATTCAATTTTGCATCTGTGATCAGCTTGCCCAATGAATCATATAAACAGACCGCAAATTTCTCCCCTGGTATGATTTTAGCATATAGATCATCCACAACAAATTCGCGGTACAGCAGATTGCTTTCCTCAGCCCGAACCTGTACATAGTTCCCCCTGGGTAGATCTACTCGCCTTTCTTCTTTTTTAGTTTTAATCACAAAATCTGTAAGCATCGACTCTTCAAAGTTCACTTTATCAATATGGATCTTTTTTAAAACTTCAGGGCTGAGTTTATAAATGTAATATTCAGAAGATCGGCGTTGGCCGTCAAACAAATTAGTTTGGCTAAGCAAGGCTGTTGAATAAAAAAATGCTAAAAGGCTAATTGCGAAGAGTCTCCAGTTCATATTTAATGCTATTGGCTATAGTTTATTTAAAAATAAAGAAATTAAATCAAACAAACCTATTGATTTAGTTTCGCTCAATTCTGTTTTTTCAAGAAAGGGATGCAGTAAATTTTCAAATTCCATAACGACAAAAAAATATTTTTGAGAGTCCAATATAATGGACTAAACTCATCAAGTTCCACAGCTTAAAAAAAGAGGAACTATAAAGCCCACCCATTACCAGAAAGGCCGCGTTAAAAATATCTAGCTCATAATGTGCCCCGTACAGCGAATACAAGCAAAATATTTGCAAGATATAGGTCGGATTTATATATTTGCGACATCAAAAGAAATCCTAATGCGGAAGTGGCGTAATTGGTAGCCGCACCAGACTTAGGATCTGGCGCCGCAAGGCGTGGGGGTTCGAGTCCCTTCTTCCGCACTGATATCCTCCCAAGCTTAAAATCTTCGGAGGATTTTTTTATTTTAGAATATTCCAGAATTATCCGAGCTCCCCCCGATAGCGATCAGATATTTTGATGTACCATAAAACCTAGAATGCAAACAATTACACAAATAAATTCATTATATTAGTGTTAACGCTATTAACTTAATAAGCTAAGTATTAGCTATAACCAATTTGAATATGAACCTATTATTTTTAAATATTGGAGCCCAAGAACTCATTCTTCTCCTCCTGTTTATTCCACAGTGCCTAGTCATTTATACGCTCTACAGTATTATTACAAACGATAAATTTGCCAGTGACAAGAAGATTCTATGGATAGTGGTTGTTTTTCTTTTCAATATTATCGGCAGTATCTTATACTGGATGATAGAAAAAAAAAGCCAGAAGCTTATTAACAATAAATAGCTATTCTTGACAACTATTGACATACAGGTGTCATCGTCGAATTTATCTTTGAGGTATTCAACTAAAATAATATTATCATGGCATTATTACACGCGTACTTAAATTTCAATGGCAACTGCGAAGAAGCATTTGACTTCTACAAAACAGTTTTTAACACTCCACTAATCGGCGTTCATCGTTTCGGCGACATGCCTGCAGATCCCGAACATCCTATTGCAGAAGCTGATAAGGATAAAATTATGCATACCGCACTCAATATTAACGATTCGGTTATGCTAATGGGCTCAGATTGTCTGGAGAGTTTCGGACAGAAAGCAACCTTCGGAACAGGCAGTTATTTGATGTTGGACGCTAAATCTGCAACAGAGGCCACAGAACTTTACAGAAAACTTTCGGCAAATGCCCAAAATATGGAAATGCCTTTGGGCGAGCAGTTTTTCGCTGAATTATTTGCATCCTTTCAAGATAAATTCGGCATTGCTTGGATGATTCACTTTGAAGGCAATAAAAAAATGGGAATGTAAGAAATCTCTTC
The DNA here is from genome assembly GCF_019969845.1 of Sphingobacterium sp. GVS05A. Lineage (GTDB taxonomy): Bacteria > Bacteroidota > Bacteroidia > Sphingobacteriales > Sphingobacteriaceae > Sphingobacterium. The sequence goes on along the minus strand of NZ_JAHXYR010000006.1, from coordinate 299,489 downwards.
AAAAAATACAGCTAAACATATACCGCCTATTACTCTATTTCCTGCAAATACATCGTTTGTGGGGAATGGAGTAATAGTTATCTGCAACTGGTTCGGGATTTAAAATATCGTCAAACTTTTCTCTGGGTTGTCCCACACATAAAACCACATTGGTTCATAGCGACAAATTGTATTATTAACAGGATGATAAGATAGCCAACTGGTTTTCCTAAAAAAAGACCAATTGTTATTTTAATCATTCCCGAAACAAGAATGACCATCATAAAGTAAAATGTTGTCTTCGAAATAGTCTGCCGTAAATAGTTGAGGCTAAAAACTGAAAGATAAAATCCGGATAAGAGGATCAAATAAAACTTTAAAAATTCAGGTCCTTTCAAAGAAAATGGATTGTAAGTTTGATGGTTTATTACAAGCCAGATCATACTTATTGCAATTGTAGCCGAGTGAAATAGTATTTTTTTCATCTGTCTGAATTATTTGTTCATCAATTATTTTTAGATAAGGTATTATTCATAAGTATTTATTTTCAATGGTTTTCATAAGCTCATTTACTCAACCTCCACAGCCCCCGCAGCCGCCACAACCACCGCAGCCACCACCACAACTTCCACCTCCGCTACAGCTTCCCCCCGTAGTAGCACAACTTCCGCCGTCAGAATTAGTATTGTTACCATTTTTTGGATTTTTTGTGATAGTACTACCAAAAATCCAGGAGAAAAAACCTAGCAGGAAGAAGATACTAATGACCAACACAATCATTGCTGCCAACGTATTAATCACTTCTCCTAGGCAAGACGTCATCATCAACAGCAGTACAAAAAAGGGAACCAGCTTTAATCTTTTAAACCAGCTCAGCCCCGAAGGTTTCACATCATTATTCCAAATATCGTGGGGTGCATCTTGATTAAAAATTTCTCTATAGCTGGCCAGCGTATCTACGAACCATTTTTTGTGCCTGCTTTTCTCTGCGACACCTCCTTTTGATGGGTGATGATGTAACTTTCTTTTCAAAATCTCGGGACAGAATTCCTCCCAATAGTTTTGAGTATACATAAGATGCATATGCCAGACTTTATCTACGGTTTCACTTGGTGAAGCGCCGTCGGGCAAAATACAGCAGAGATAGACAAACTTCTTATACTCTTCTATCGCTTTTTTTGTAAAGTCCAAAGTCCAGTTTTCTTCTTTGGCCAGTTTCTTTGAAAAAGTAAGATCAACATCTGGACTGTCTAACGAAAACTTCTGAAGCCTGCTCCAGAGAGAATCGTTCTGTAGTATGGTGTTTGTTTCCATTGTTTTAAATTTTAAGTTCTATTTCTTATTCAAATATGCTTTGATTAGAAAATATAAAAGTCCTGCAACAGTCTCTTTATGTTGTAAATAAATCTTAAATTAGTCTTATACAAAGACTGATGAAAAAAGAAGATATCCTGCATCTTGAAAAATTAATGAATTTTCTGAGCATGCATTTTTTGAAAAAAAATCATTGGGAAGATGTCACAAAAACCGAATGGTCTTACATCATTGCAGAGCTTAATGAATTAATTATCAGGGATAATACAGAAAAAAGAATCAAAAAAGAACCTGAAATACTGGGTTCCAATTATCTTTATGAACACCTGATAATCAACAAACTAAAGAAGTATTACCAGAATAAGACCACCATTCTAAGCAAACCTAATTTAGCAAAACTGAGTTTAATCGTCAGAGTTTTAGGCTATGCAAATTATATTGATTTTATTAATTCAAATACGGAAGCATTTAATTTTAATGATCTAAGGATTAATATGAACAATGCAAAGCAGAATACATTGCTTTTAGATCGGCTGGTGGGATGCTGGTATTCCTATAACAGGAATCTTCCAGATAATATTCTACAGGCCAAAGAGGATCGGATATGGCGTTCGGCGATGGAGATCTACAAGTCTGAAACTTCTGATGAATATTTTATCGAACGAAGTGGTGGTGATCATCACAAATATTTCGGGAAGGTAACGGCATATTCAGACTATGTCTTCATCATAATGAACAGCAATACATTTATTCGCCAGCGGCATTTTATTTCAAGAATAAAAGACATCAATGAAAAGCTTAAAAACCCAGAATATAAACTCTTTGAATTGCATTTTATAAGCACCTGTATCAGCTTTAATCAGGAACCAATTGCACTATTTGAAATATTTCAAAAAGCAGAAAGAAAGACCTTTATCTCCGATTCGATCAGCTTCCCAATTGACAGCGATGAAATTCCTCAATCTATTTTAAGGCAACTTGAAGATACTGAGGCAAACAGAATAGATTACAGATAGGTATTAGGTGGGATTTTTAGCATTCCAATATATTTTGATATCCAGAAGGTAATACCTCAAATTAGTATTCAGTCCTTTCTAAAAAAAATCAGCATGGAATCTTCCATGCTGATTTTTTTCAATTATCAATTGCTGCGAGTGTTAGCTCCACAGACTCAAAATTGTCTTTATAACTTAAGCTGACCAGTCGAAAGGTTTTGTACAGGGATCGCACTCAAATTTTAATACCTTACCTAGGCTCTTTGCTTTTTTACCTTTTTTCACAAACACATAGGCTAGGTCTAAATATTCTTCAACTTCCTTTCCACTTTCATCTCTACCTTTTAATATGACAGAATAATATTTTCCCTCACTATCTTTTTTATAAAACACCTCGTTAACGGTAACTTTTTTCGGTGTTTCATTATCACAACAGCTGCACCACAAAACAACAACTGCTTCCTTCTTGAGATATCCAACAGCTTTCTCTGCCTGCGCCTGTGTTAGTGCCGAAAGTTGATCTGCTTTTGAAAAAAAAGCAGTGCAGAGCAATACAAAAAGTAAAATGGTCTTTTTCATCTATTTAAATTTGTTTTTTAATTGTGTAGAAAGTTTTCAATTTTTAAAGAATATATTAAGCAAATACTATGCCCTTTAATAATAAAAACTCTGCCCCTCTCTCACAAATTAAATATGCACCATTATAATTACTTTTCCCAAACCAAAGCACTCGCTCCGAGAATGGCTGCATCTGCTTCCTCCAGTTCACTGAAAACCAGTTTCACCTTATTTCTAAATAAGGGAAAAAGATTCCTTTCCATATGTAACTTCGCAGGTTTTAAAATAAAATCACCAGCTTTAATTACACCACCAAACAGCAAAATAGCTTCCGGAGAGGAGAACATCACAAAATTTGCCAATGCTTCCCCCAGTTTCTGACCAGTATACCTAAAGACTTCAATAGCAATGGGGTCACCTTTTTCCGCACATTCATGAACAGTTTTGGAGTTGATGGCGTCTTCGGGATATTGATTCAGCATTGACTCCGGAAATTCAGCTCTCATTTTTTTCGCAGTAATTGTGATTCCCGTTGCAGAAGCATAGGCTTCCAGACTTCCCTCAGAACCTGTGCTCCAATGCTTTCTTCCTCCCGGTTTGACGATCGTATGTCCCAGTTCTCCTGCAAATCCATCATGTCCATAAATAAGCTTCCCGCCAGCAACAATGCCGCTTCCTACGCCAGTTCCTAAAGTGATCATAATAAAATCCTTCATTCCTCTTGCTGCCCCAAAAAGCATTTCACCATAGGCTGCCGCATTCGCATCGTTGGTTATGGTACAGGGAATATTGAATTTGGCAGTCATTAAATCACTAAATCGAATCACGCCTTTCCATGGAAGATTGGGGGCATGGTCTATTGTCCCAGTATAATAATTTGCATCGGGAGCACCAACTCCAATTCCATCAAAGTTCTCTTCCCCGCCAAACATTTCGATAAAAGGATGAGCTTTCTCATACAAAGCGTCTATAAACTCTTCAACATGCTCATAATCATTCGTTCTTATACTTCCTTTTTCAAGTACCTCACCCCGATGATTGACTACCCCGAATTTCGTATTGGTGCCTCCGATATCTATGCCTAGCGCTACACGTTTTGATAAATCTATTAATGACATTACTATTCCTCGTTTCTAAGTTTTAAAATTATAAAAAAGATAGTGTTTTATAGTGAATTAAACAAGGGATTCGTGTACCAGTTTGGATACTGACGGTGAAACAATCTAATATAATGATGGTCTATTTAAACAGATATTACAATAACAGCCTGCCGATTACCGATGTTAGTTCGATTATTTAAGATCATGAGCCCAATTTTTACCCTGTTGAATTCGACTGGGTAAAAATTGGGCTCATGTGAAGATCGTGCTTAACGTCTCTAGTTCGTATTTTCTGCATAATATAGATCTGAAAAGATCTTTGCTAGCTTAGAAGGATCTTCTCGCCAGATATTGTACATCCCTTGTCCCATCTCATCCGGAACAATATCAAGTTTACCCTTAGATACATATTCCAATATTTTTAGGGCTGTGCTATCCGGATCCGGCATATCCCAATCACTTCCTTTGTTCATATCTGTATCAATTGCTCCTGGATTGACTGCATAAACAGCAATTCCTTCTTTAGCCAATTCGATTCTGACAGATTGTGTGGCAGAAAAGAGGGCTGCTTTTGAAGCAGCATATCCGGCAATAGATGGTAAAGGCGAATAAGCTGCAATTGAAACAATGTTGATTATTTTCGATGGTTTATTCTTTCTCAGAATAGGAGCAAACGCGCGCATCATCTTTATTGTTCCAAAATAATTTACCTTCATATCATTATCCATTCCCAACAGATCGCCTTCCAAAATATTTCCTGCGCTTAAAACGCCCGCATTATTGATGAGGATTTCAGTGTCCTGGGCGACCCTTGCAACCATCGTAATCTGCTTATCATCTGTTATATCCAAGGACAATGTTACGACCCTGCTATCATCAAATACTGGCATTGTATTTAAATCTCTACAGGTAGCATAAATCTTTCTTGCCCCATTATTTAGTGAAGCCTTTACGAGTGCCCCACCTATTCCCCTATTGGCTCCCGTAATGAGGATAACTTATCTTTAAAAATCTGCATATCGCTTGATGTATTTAGTTAACACAAAGCTATCTTGAAAGTTAAAAAGATAAAATCCGGAACTTGCTACATTTGCTGTTCTGACTTTGATGTTGATAGAAGTCCTCCCAAGAAAAATCGATCAACAGAAATTTCAGTAATCCTATTTTCTAAAAGTCCAAACCTGCGTTTTTTTATCATATTGACCTGATTTATCATTTTGTTTCAATTCCGTTAGTTTATAATCTCGGCAGGGATCACCTTCATCAATTTTAGCTGTATAGTTTACTCTGTCTATTACACCGGGTTTGAGTTGTATATAGAATGTTCCATTTTCCATTTTTTCTAAATTAACGGCAATAAACTTTTGCTCGCTGTTTATTGTAAAAGGAAGGGAAATACGTTGGTCGTTTGGTGCTATTTTATATATTTCAATTCCTTCGGCAGGATAAAGCGGGTTGTCACTAAAAATTAAATCCTTTCCATTTTCATTTAGGTAATTAATGTTACTTACCATTGGAATATAAATCTCGGCACAGTATACGTTATCGTCATTACTTTTACAAGCTCCAACAGTAATAAAAACTAGGGATAGGAGCAATAATTTTAGATATTTTTTCATCTGTATAAATTTGTTTTCAGTTGTGATGAAGCTATCAGATTTATTCATCGAGTGTATGTTGTATGTGGCATTCATGAGCTCGCTTCACTCGGTTTGAATAAATCATGATGGTTTCATAATTTATCTATTTGATTAGCATAATATCAAACGCCAGTTTCCATTGATTCGCTACAACATGAAGTAACAGATAGATTTGCCCCGTCAATAGCCCCCACAATAAAGTTGAAGCTGTTGATTGAAAATTATTTGTGGCAATTACGTAAATTTTAATAATTCTCCATATATTCAATAATTAATTAAACAGATGTTTATTTAATAAGATTAACTCCTACGATTTAGAGATTTGGGCAGTGGCTAAGCCTACCGTTTTATCCGACATTTAACACAAAAAAATACAACAACAAGTTAACTATGTTAAAAAGCTTACCTTCCAGGTCATTATTGGTTGTTTTGACAGTTTCACACTCACCTCATTATAAAATACTAATTCCATTCCAATCTGAGAACTATCATGATAGGACACATATCTTCGGAGTTGAAGCTGGTTTAGTCTTTAATATTCGCAAATAAAATAATAGCACTGCAGCTTAGTAGCTACTAGCTTCTAATCCCATGTGTAGGATAGGGTATTCTTTACCCTGGCCGTCCAATGCGGACCTTCTCAGAACTCTAAATCCGATATGCTTGTAGAAATCCACGGCTTGGATATTTTGCTCATTTACATCGACGTTAGCCACCTCCAGATGTTTTATTGCGTGATAAATCAGTTGTTTTCCAATTCCTTTACCACGAAAATCATTGTGAATAAATAACATTTCCAGGTTCTCTCCAGCAATCCCCATAAACGCAACCAATACGCCATTTTCCTCATACCCCAACAACGCAACATGCTCAAAATAGGATGGAATTTGCGCCTTATAATAATTAAAATCCTCCTCTTTCAGAAAATCATGTGTGTTCAACACAGCGCTCTCCCATATTTGAATCAGATTTTGATAATCACTCGTTTCAATTTTTCTAATCATACCTGTAAATTTTGAAGGGTAAAAAAAGCACCCCACCCATTCATTGTAATTTAAAATAAAATTCTATAGAATAAAATTACAATTATAGCTATATTTCATCTATATAAATTTGTTTATTCATTCGTCAATCTTCCCTTTAAGGCATTCACGCTGCCTTCGGCGGTTTCAATTGTGATGAAGCGAACAGATTGATTCATAAAATAAATTATCTCTATGGCAAGCCTCAAAACATTCATTCAAAAAAAAACTTGGATTTTCAGTTTTTTAGCATTTGTTTTTAGCCTAAATGCATTTGCACAGCAAGTGTCCAAAACCTATTATGCCACAATGTCTGAGGGGGTGAAACTTTATGAAAGTCCCAGCGAACACGCAAAGGTCCTAACGACCGTCACCTATGGTTCTAAAGTGACCTTCAATAATTCGGAAGTAGATAAGCTGACTATGCTCGACAATTCAGTGGTCATAGATGGAGCAAGAACTTATTGGATGAAAGTAACACATAATAATGTCAAGGGTTATGTTATAAAAGATAATTTGGCAACCATACAGCCACCGAAGGAGAATACGGATAAGCTTTCTGATTGGTTGAAACAATTCGCTCAACCCTTCGCCAATAAATGGGAAAGTGGCAAAATAGCTGAATCCTTGAGCGAAAGTGAACATGACAATTACATTTCAAGGCAAATATTTCAAACGGATTACTTTTAACTGTGACCTCAGGTTATGATGTAAATTCCTCAGAGACTGTGCAGATACCAAACACCAATGCATTCGCAGTTTATAACCTGATACAACATATCGGAAGTTTTAAATCGGTTTTTAAATTAAATACAGCACTGCGTGAAGGGACATCTAGTTTTAAAGATAGCGAAGGCAACGAATATAAATGGGAAGTCTTATATCAGGAAGGGGAAGGAATTAAAGACAAAATCCTAAAGTCAGTTGTAATAACCTGGAACAATGGAAATAACAATACACTCAAAATATCCACGCTTGGTAATGATATTGTTGTTTTTTATGAAACCACACTGTAATTCTGTTACGATCCAGTATAATTTTTAAAGTATGATAAACCTGAATTACAGTCTTTTTTCCCTTTTCATCGGTATTTTGGCATCCCTTGCTCCAATGACCGGAAACGCTCAAGTGCCATCTTTCTATCAGGTTACACCGGTTGAGATAAAAGGTTATTTCACAAAGACAATATTCCCATTCAATCCAACTTTTATGAAGGAAAATAAAGTAAAAAATGTAACCATCAAAAGTCAGGAAAATGGAATCGCCAATCATTATGCATTTGATTCCAATGGTCTTTTGGTGAGCATAAATATGACCCGATACAATAGAGAAAAAATAGATACTGTTTTTTATACAGCATATAACTATAATACCAATGGTCTTGTCGCTAGAGAAGCAAGAATTGATTATCATAGCGGCATCGTAAAAATAAAGCTGTATGGGTATGACGAAAAAAATCGAGTTGACAATATCAGAATCTTTTCCTTGAACGCTCAAATGCCCAATAGAACACAAAATAATGATTGGATGGGAGAACCTGTTCCCGGTTTAGATCAAATCATTCTCAAAGGATCTTGGCCGGATGAAAATCTATTAAATAGCATGATCAATGAAAATAAGTTTTCTTCCTGGCGATATCGTTATTTTACAGAGAACAAATTTGAGGCAGAGGAACGTACAGAATTCTTCGATTTTGTAAAAAATGGGGGTAGTCAAGATACATGTCACCAAAAGATGACGTATTATTATCTAAATAATCAACCTATTGTTCAATTTCTCCATCCTGGTTGTGCTGCCAAGACCATACCCTCCGAACAATATGATTTTAAAGATGGACTTCTACTGGCAATAAATGAAACAAATGCCAGTATTGAGCCTAGAAATGAAAAATATACCTATGACAAAAACAAAAATCTGATATTGATGCAAAATAGCTGGAATGGACAAAAAGTAAGCGAGTTGATTATGACGTATAATAAAAAAGGCTTTCTAACGACCATACAACGAAAATCTGAAACCGCTAAAATGACTCATTATTTTGAAGATCGCATCCTCAATCTGAGCTACACCTTCTATTGAAAAATTGCATCATATTAACCGGTTTCGTTAAAATATGATTTCAAAAATCTTTAGATAGATATCACCACGAATTGATCGATCTTAATCCGGCATAGCATATTACTAATCAGTAGCGAAGATCCAATACGAAGTAACCGGCATTCAGTCCTCCAATTTATCGAATTGTAAACAAAATATCACGGATTGTAAATAGATAAGATTTAACTTTATAGTAGTCATTAATTTTAGTTTATAAAGGCTGATGCTATTTGTTCAGCCCGTTAGACCTTAGACAAAATGACAACAGCAAACAACGTTCAGGCAATTGCAGAAAAAGTTAAATCCTTCGCAATGGGATTTATTGGCGCATTTTTTTTGGCTCTTGGAGTCAGTTATTTTAGTGAGCAATCATCTTATAGAATCCCAAGAATATTACTTCCTGTTTATGAATTTTTAGGAAATATAGGTTTGGCAATCGGTTTACTTATATTGGGAGGTATACTCTTACATCAAATTTAAAAAATACGGTGGCAGACCGGTTATCATGCTGATTGTTCTACCCCTGTTTACACTACTAGCTTTTGGTTTAAATACATTCTTCAACAATAATCAGGCTGGCAAAAAAGAGGACAATGCGCAAAATAGACAAGCGACAGACCAGGTAGGAAACGCAAATCGTCCCGAGTTAAACAATGAGAAAGCAGAAAAATATTTGGATAAGCTGGAAAACCTATGCGCTGAAATGACCAAGGCTAAAGAGCGTGCTGATGAAAATAGGTTTAAGCTCTTGGAGACACAGTTTTTAGATTTGGGTACTGAATTAGCTATTATTATCCCAGAAATGGCTAAAACAGAGCAATATCCAAGCTTCATACAATATAATGCCTATGTTTCAAACAAGATTCATAAGATGCGAATGAACTAACAGACTCCTAGCATAGTGATTGAAATAAATAATATTTCCAACAAAAATTCTAGCACTTTCAGTTTAAGACATACATTTCCCTATACTCCCGAAAAGGATGAGAGAAATGATAAATACAAGGATCTTACATTAAAATTGAAACCGGTGTAGGATCTTTTTCACAAAAGGGTATTGAACTACAAATAGACCATGAATTGATCATTGATTAAAACAATACATCAACAAAAAAAGGTTTTCAAACGGGGAGAATGAAAACCTTTAAATAACCAATTATAAACCTAAATTATGATAGTACAAATATAAAGATTTAAAAGCATAAAAACAAAAATATCTACCAAAATAGTAGATATTTTTTTTCTTTCTGTTTTCAATCCTTTACACACATGTTGATTTTGAGCTAAAAAGAACAAAAAAGCTACGACAGACAGAATAAACGGTTTACATTAAAATATTATTTTCAGCAACAATAGGTTGCGGTAGCGAAGTCTCATCCAACATATCACGCATATCAATTTCGATCATTCGGCTAATTTGCGTAATCGGTATATCATTGGCACTACCTTCAAATGGATTGACGGAGCTCTCCCCTATGGTATCCAAAACATGAAATGCCCATGCTACGATTGTCGAAAACACAACATTAAGCCAAATACTATATCCTTCCAGAAACGTCCCCTCGCCCAATTTATCATACTCCCGGAGCAAACCAAAAGGTAATAATAAAATAAACACAAACATCAGATAAGTCGTAACCGAAGCGAAATTGCGCGGATAAGGAAAGTTTTTGATACGCTCGGCTTTTCCCTGATCATCGATCAGCCGGATGATAGCCTGTTGCAGCTCCAACCATTGAAAATCATTGATATGCCCCTCTTTTTTCAGGGCTGCAACTTGTTCCGACTGTAATGCCAACAATTGGGTTGCCCTATTCTTTTTGGACAGAATATAAGTGAGTTCGTTTTCTTCCAGGTAGCTTCCCAACACTTCCTCCAACTTGCCATCCCATTCAGGAATACGATAATGTGTACGCAGAAATTCTTGATTGCTCTTACGACTGGTATTTTCCCAATTACGTGGTTCCCTAAGTTGGTATCGCAATGCGGTAAGCCAGGCAAAGTGCCGGTAGAACAATTGTTTTACAATCGGGCTCTGCTTTCCACCGGCTGTATCACGTACCAAAAATGCGAAATTACGACTGTCGTTGATCACGCTGCCATAGATCTGCCTCGCTTCCCAAATACGCCCATAACTCGCATTATTTTTAAACCCGACAATGAAAGCCAAGCCAGTCCCTAACAGGGCAAGGGGTTGCCAGGGTAATGCAAGAAAATGCCAGCCAAAATAATATAAAGCGGTAGGGACTGTAGCAATTAAAAGTATCCACAAGGTATCGCGGAAAGTCCATTTGAAAAATTCCTGGGGACTGTATCTTCTTCCGGTATGCATAGTCTATTTGATAATATGTTCTCTTGAAAATACGAAATATTCTGCATTATTCAACTGTAATTCATTAAGATCCACTGTCCTTCTACAGCATACTTTATTGCATACAGTTGTACCCGATTCAAGCATTATGATCTATCCGTATAACAATATAGACGGTTGAAACAATCAATTGTCCCTCTCTTTTTCTTTCGTCCGACAGAATTATTCAGCTGTAAACATGAACAGCTTGATCGGTATATACTGATCGTATCATATTACAAACTCAATCCGAGTGTAAACGCGACACCTTTTGATTGTAAGTCCACATTCCCATATCCTATTCCTGTTAGAGGTATCTTAACAAAGGGTTTTATGCCTATATTGATCTTGTTGCTGATTTTCTTTTCAACCGATATCGAAAAGTCTGCTACACCAAAAATATGCTGGTTTTCGCCATTGACCTCATAGCTTACACTTTTTTTATCTTCGTAACTGCTTTTGGCCCCATAGACTGCACCCTTTTTGCCTCCGTAATTAGCTTCACCTTCATAGTCAAATGTATATTTTTCCTTCAGCATAAAATAGCTGGACAGACCAGCACTTACATTAAACTTTACCTTTTTACTTTTCAATACCGTATAATTTGCTGTCAGGGGGACATCGATCACATCACATACGGCACTGACCTGGCTAGGCAACTGTGTCAGTTGTGGGGGATTCGACGGAGAATAAAAGCTATATGCCGACTTATAATTCTTCTTGGCATAGATAGCGCCAACAGAAACGCTCAACCCTTTAATTAGTGGATAGGAATAAGCCAAACCAACGTTCTGACTTAAGGAAGATTTACCGGCACCTTTTACACTAGTTAGATCAGGTCCCGCCAAAAGTGTTAACACTGACGACTCTCTTTTTTGCACACTAGGCTCCTCCACCTGCTTCTGATTATACAACGCGGCTAACCGATCTCCTGTTGTTTCAACCGGATCTACCGATAAGTTAAAACGTAGTAGTTGCCCAGCTTTAAATTTCATTTTCGGAACTGTAAAATCGGTTTTTGTATCGATCCGCCGTAGGATACCATGATTTGCTTCTGGGAGCGCTGCTATCGTATTATTTTGTGTCAGCTCCCCTCCAGTTTTTTCCCCCAGACTAAAATCAACATTTTCTTTCAACCCGGATTTTATATTTTCCGTTTTTCCTTGAGGCCTTATCCGTGAAAGATCATGCTGAATAATCGTATCCCCTACCTGTTTCTCAGATCTATTTATAGCAGCAGATGGACCAGAATTATCCATTTTTTTGCTTTCTACCGGTACCTCCATATTCCAAATAAAAAAAAGAGCAAGAACTGCGGCTGCCGCCACAGATAGTGCTGTAAGGAAATACAATGTTGGCTTTCTTTCATTTCGATCATTGTTCAATCGAGACTCCATCTCCTCCCAATGCGATTCATTAAAGTCAAAATTGGCTTCATCGAGACCTTCTCTAAAGATCTCATCAATCTTGTTCTTGTCCTTTTCCATCATGTATTCTCCCCAGTTTTACCTTTTGTCTCCTCTTGGTTTTTCACCATTTCAGCAAGTCGTCCACGGGCTTTATGCAAATTGGATTTTGAAGTTCCAACTGCTATACCTAGCATATCACTGATCTCTTCATGTCCATACCCATCAATCGCATAAAGATTAAACACTGTACGATAGGCCGGTGGAAGCCGATGTATCATCAGTAGCAAATCCTCGTAATTCAATTTTTGAGTTATCGTATCATTATCGGCAATAGCATGTTCGACCACAGCTATATCGACCAGGTAACCCTGTCTAATTTTCGCGCGATAGAAATCTATTGCCGTGTTTGTCATGATTTTTTTTATCCAGGCAGATAAAGGCTTTTGATAATCATATTTGATTATATTTTTAAATACTTTAAAAAATCCCTCGTTTAAAATACCTATTGCATCTTCTTTATTATCGGCATATCGTAAACATATACCCAGTGCCAGCGCATAATATGTGGTATAAAGATCTTTTTGAGATCTACGGTCCTCATTTATGCATCCCTTAATAATATGGATAGATTTTTCGTCAACTTCTTTTATCGCCACTCGATATTGTTGCTTTTCTTTTGATAAATATAGTATAAAATGTAGTACGATGAGATAATAAGAAAGGTTGCCTGCAATGAAAAAAATATTTTTTTCATTGCAGGCAACCTTTTCCAGAGCATGGTCGTAAACGGTAGTATCAACATTAAAACTTAGTATTATGGAACTCAACAAAAAAAATGTAAAAACAGCCCTAATGGCCGTTCTCTTGTTATCACTATTTTCGTCTTGTTCTAAAGATGACGATAAAGCCCCTGAGGATAAAAAGAAAGGAATACAGACCGCTGCAAATGCGCAATTTGGAACTATTCTGACAGATGCTAATGGGAAAACGCTCTATTTCTTTTCAAATGATACAAAAGGCATGTCAGCATGTACAGGAAATTGTCTATCAACCTGGCCGGTTTATCATAACAATGAGACAAGTTCTGATATGAAGATAGATAAAAGTCTTCTGGGCGAAATTACGAGAGCTGATGGTGGCAAACAAAGTACCTACAAAGGTTGGCCACTATATTATTATGCTGGAGACAGCCAATCTGATCCTGTAAAAGGAGATGCCGTAAATAAAATCTGGTATGTGGCAAAGCCCGATTATCTGCTCATGGTTGCCAATGCACAACTTGTCGGGCATGATGGAAAAAACTATTTGGGAGATTACACGGAAGGTACGGGTAACACCTTGTATTTAACCGACGATAAAGGCCGAACACTTTATGCCTTTAATCCCGACAAATTCAATAAAAATACGTTTACCAAACCCGATTTCAGTAATGATGCTGTCTGGCCGATCTATCAAATGGACAAAGGAGCCTTACCGTCCCTCATAAAATCGGCAGATATCTCGGTTATCGATGTTTTTGGTAAAAAACAATTGACTTTCAAAGGATGGCCTACGTACTATTTTGGTCAGGATCAACAACGTGGTGACAACAAAGGAATTAGCTTCCCTCGCCCCGCTGTATGGCCAATCTTGAATGACAAAACAACTACCGCACCTACTAGCTAAATTATAGTTTATGAAGCTACAATGATTTATTCAAATAAACGGCCAGCTGAACGGAGTCCCAAACATTCGAACGAGTCCTTGAACAGCAACAGCAGATAAAAATATGTAAAAAATAAAGCTGATAGCTTCATCAACTTCGAGAAAAAAATGATACAGATGAAAAAACTAAAAATAGCTATACGGCTCATCCCGAACAATAAGTTCATGTTGACTATTGCGACTATTGTTGTAATAGCTATTGCACTTACAGGATGTACGAAAAAACAAGCAGAGGAATTATCTCCTGAACCTCCGGGGCCAGAAGAAGTTACCGTAAAAAATGTATCCTATACAAATTTTGCAAAAGCACTTTTTGAAACCAAATGCAGGTCATGCCATACCGCTGGACGACCTGCCAGTGCACGCTGGGAATTTAACGGATATAACTCTGTCAAAGATCATATTACAAGAATTAACAACGTCGTATTGGTGACCAAAACGATGCCCATCGGGGGCACCTTGACAGCGAAAGAAATAGAATTGCTGGATGCTTGGATCAAACGCAATACTCCGGAAAACTAATGCAAAACTCATATGAATAAGATACATATCTATAGTATACTCCTGTTATTGCTCGGGAGTAAAGCTACATTCGCTCAGCAGACAAATTCCTTAGTCTCCAAAGCTGCAACCATTTCTTTTTTCAGCAGTGCCCCCCTGGAAGATATAGAAGCGAAAAGCAGTTTAGCCGGGTCTGCCCTAAATATCAAAACAGGAGAAATTATCTTTCGCGTAAAAATTACTTCATTTCAATTTGATAAAAAACTGATGCAGGAGCATTTTAATGAAAACTATATGGAGAGCGATAAATATCCGCTCTCTGAATTTAAAGGTAAGATCGAAGAATGTGAAAAATTAGCCAAAGATGGCACCTACAAATTAAATGTCTCAGGTACTTTACAAATTCACGGTGTCGGTAAATCCTATTCTACCGCGGCAACTTTCAATGTGAAGAATGGTGCAATAAAAGCTATCGCAGCCTTTGATGTCAGACTGGCAGACCATAAAATCAGTATTCCCTCCATCGTCGGAAAGAAAATTGCGGAGGTCGTGAAAGTAAAAATAGAAGCTGCTTATAACTAATAATTATTCCATTCAATTATGAAAAGTATACTATGCATAATGCTATCTATTATTTCGCTGAAAGTAGTTGCACAGGAAGGTCTCGATAAAATGATCAAGCTTGAAGGGCCAAAGAACGAAAAAGTTACTGCCACATTTAAATCAGGCAACTTGATCAATCTAAAAACTACTGAAACCATTCATCGAAATGAAATGGACTTCAGAGTAGATCACCGGTTTGGAGATATTGGAGGAAGTGCCGGCGGAGCAAAAAATTTCTTCGGTCTTGATAATTCAACAGATATCAGGATCGGTTTTGATTATGGTTTAACGGATAATATCAACATTGGAATCGCCAGAGCGAAAGGTGCCACAGAAGTCAGACAGCTCTATGAGGGTAATATCAAATACCGCTTTTTTGAACAAACAACAGACAATAGTGTACCTGTTTCGATCGCTTTTTTTGGAAGCACAGTCGTATCCGCGATGGAGGCTTCGGAAGAAAAACATTCAGCGGCAAGTTTCGAACGGTTCAGTGATCGTCTGAGCTATGTGACGCAATTGATTATTGCTCGAAAATTCAGTTCGAGTTTTTCTCTTACCGTTGTCCCCTCCTATCTTCACCGTAATTATACAGCTTATAATGATCAGAATAACATGTTTGCAATCGGTATTGGTGGTAGGGCGAAAGTCAGTAAGAGGATAGCATTCGTTGCCGACTATTTCCTCCCCTTCCGCCAATCCTCGAAAAAGAAATACCGCGAAGAGGTTACTGGCCAACGCTACTACAATGCTTTAGGTGTTGGTTTGGAAATGGACACAGGTGGACATATATTTCATCTCAATTTTACAAATGCAACAGCGATACAAGAATCACAGTTTATCAGTGAGACCAATAGTTCATGGGGGAAAGGGCAATTTAGATGGGGATTCAGTATTGCAAGACGTTTTAATTTTAACAAAAAAGATAAAGGATAAAATCAGTAAACATACTGTGCTTATTGGTTTGCTATAAATGATATTAATCGTTTAAAGCTGAACTATTATCCCCCCACCGCTAAAGGTGAGGGGGAATAAAAGCTACTAATTTAATTATAGTCTTCATTTTGCACCAAATTCTTGTTACGATCAAGTTCTGACTGTGCAAAAGGCAGTACATTGTTTTTTTCACCGAATTTCAACGGTGCACCACCAGGGTTTTTAAGTGGGGCCAACGTACTTTCCATCAGGTTTCGCCGCTTGAGATCATAATAACGATGTCCTTCCAATGCTAATTCGATCCGACGCTCATGTAAAATGAAATCGCGTAATTTTTCCTTGGTATTGTAAATCGTCTCATCTACTTTCGGCATCTCAACACCTTTTCTTTCCCTAATCTCATTAAGCGCTTTGTAAATACTTGCGTCTGGTCCGCTCACCTCATTTTTGGCCTCCGCATACATAAGTAATACATCTGCATAACGGGTATGGACAATATTTTGATCCGTCAATGGAGTCTTCGTTCTGTCAAATGGCAGTTTTGAAAAGTCTAAATATTTCTTTTGTACATAACCTGTCAACAATGGATCAGATTCCTTAAACTCCTGACCGTTGGGATTTATGTATTTTTCGGTAGGCACTTTAATTGTCATTTTAAGACGGGGGTCTCTGTTTTCATAAGGATTAGCAGCAACATAACCAGATCCAGCTTCATTGATCCGCTTTCCATTCTTCATTTCATAAGCATCCACCAAATTTTGATAGGGAGCAATACTACCATACCAGCCTATTTCAACCAATACCCCTTCTCCGCCCTGCGGGTTATTTGGTGCGAGGTATTTTGTGGAGAATATGATCTCCGGATTATTTTGTTGTGTAGCTGTGAGAAATAGATTTTGATATCCGCCCTGATAAATCTGAAACTTTCCTCCACTGATAATCTGCTTGGCCAAGTCAGCGGCAGCGGACCAATTCTGCTGGAAAAGATACACCTTTGTTTTAAGAGCCTGAGCACTGGCTTTCACAGCGTGTCCATTATAAGCCTCGTCAGGAAGGTTTGCTATTGCAAAATCCAACTCCCTATGAATAAATTTCAGTACATCCTCCTTTGAACTCTTTGCTATTTTAGCGTCTTCAACTGTTGCCGGCTCAGTTTGATAAAGAACAACTCCACCAAAGGCCTGAACAAGGTCAAAATAAAACATCGTCCGTATAAAACGTACTTCAGCTTTGTATACTGTCTTCTTTGCATCAACCGTAGGCGATTTATCAATATTATCGAGAAAAAAATTACAGCCAGAGATCCCTGCATAGGGTATGGTGTAAAATGTACTTGTGACATTGGTCGAGTTGACAATACCTCGGGTCAGATCACCAAATCCATAATAAGAATGTCGATCTAACGCATTGTCCGAGTAAGCATCCAACCATAATTTACCCTGCCCATAAAATCCACTTTGCAATCTCCGATATACACCTGCTAAGCCCAATTTTGTATCAGCATCAGTTTTCCAGAATGCGGCACCATCAATTTTGGTGGTAGGGTCTTTATCGAGAAAATCTTCATTGCAGGAGGTCAGCATTGCCGTCATAGCTATCGCGATCATAGCTATGCCAATATATTTTGTTTTCATCTTTGCTAAATTATATTTACATCCGATTTTTTTATAACAAATGGATTCGATCAATATTTGATCTTAATCCCCGCTGTATACATTTTGATCTGTGGGAACTGTGCAAACCGTCCCGAGCCCGATCTTTCGGGATCATTACCTTCATATTTTGTCCAGGTAATCAGATTATCTCCGGAAACATACAATGTAATTCCTTTTGCAGCTATCCGTTTCGTCATCGACTCTGGAAAAGTATAGGACAGATAGAGATTTTTCAGTCGAAGGTAAGATGCATCCTGAAGAAAGTATGTAGAAGGATAACCTGATACACCCGCATAACCTGTCAGATAAACAGCAGGCACGGTATTACTTGGATTCGTAGGTGTCCAAGCATCCAAAAATTTGGTCGGAGGAGCTGATCCCTGCATAAATGGTTCATAGCCCCAATGACTCACCTGAACTTTTTGTCCTTGTACTCCTTGAAAGAATGCGCTGATATTAAATCCATTCCAACCAGCATACAAATTGAATGAATAGGTATAATCTGGAAACCGACTGATACGAATGCGGTCTTCTGGGCCGATAATTCCATTACCATCCACGTCTCTCATCTTCAGATCCCCTGGTTTAAGCACACCTGAGTTAGGCTGTTTCGGTGAATTATCAATCTCAGCCTCACTTTGGAAGATTCCTATCCAGTCATACAGAAAAAAATTATCATACGGCCTTCCGATCTCAATTGTTCCAAGAGTTTCTGTCAATCTTTTAGTCACCTTATTTCGATAGCGGCTAAAAACAATATTGGCACCATAATTAAACGTTCCAATTTGATTCTGATGACGTAATTCGATCTCAATCCCTTTATTTACCATAGCTCCAGCATTAATAATCGGTGGCGTCAAACCACGGCTAGCAGGGACATCAGTGCGCTCTTCCAATATATCAGTCGTATTTTTACTATACCAGTCAATCGTTGCACCAAATAAGCCCTTATAGATATCGATATCTAAACCAAAATCGGTAATAGCGGTCTTCTCCCAACGCAGATTTTTTTCCACCAGACGGGTTTTTATCGCGCCAGATTCAAGTGTGCTAAAAGGATAGGTCACATTGTCCAAAACCTCCTGGTATGGATAATAATCCAGATTACCACCCCTTCTTATCTCCTGGTTGCCTAAAGCGCCATAAGAGGCTCTCAATTTAAGATTATCGAGCCACCCGACATTATCTTTGATAAAATCCTCCTCAGAAATACGCCAGGCAGCTGATCCGCCACCAAAGGTTCCCCATCTGTATTTGGATCCTACCCGGGATGTACCATCATAGCGGATATTCCCTTCAGCAAAGTATTTCCCTTTATAATCATAATTAATTCTTCCGAATAAAGATTTAAGGCTCCATTCAAAAGAACTTCCGTTCAATGATTGTTCTCTTGCCGAACTTCCATCAAGTTCCATAATCGTATTATTAGGAAAGTCATATCGTCCTCCGCCTATGCTTGTCGTGCGGTTATCCTGTTGCTCATAACCTCCCAAAATACTGATATTATGTACGGATGCTAGGGTTTTCACATAGTTCAAAGTAGAATAGAAAGTCTTCGTCAGACTACGTCCGGACGATTGTCGGAGACCTACAAAATCGGGACTTCCATTACCCGACTGTTCATATTCACCTTTGTCATTGGGATGATAGGCAAAAGAAGGGCTACCAAACTGACGATTGCGATAGTCTTCGTTGAAAAAAGCAAAGGCAGCCTTTGTTGACCATTTCAAACCATCCATAATATCAACATCCATATAAGCTTGGGCATTTACATTATATTTTTTTGTCAGTTGTCTTCCGGTATTAAACACTTCCTCTGCGGTTCTATTTGTTCCACCGGTATTCATATAGTCTCTGCCAGCGGAACGCCCACTACCATCGGGTAACCAAGGTTTGAACGTCGGCGCTGACGCATAGGCCAACAACAACAAATCATCGTTGGTCATCCAGGGAGCCTTAAAGTCTTCGTATGAAAAATTAACATTGGTACCTATTTTCACTCTTTTATGTACCTGAGTACCATAATCTGCAAGTCCATTGTACCGTTTATATAGATAGCCCTTTGTAATGCTATTTTGATCCAAATAATTGAAGGACAGATTATGTGTACTCTTTTCACTTCCCCCTGAAAAGCTCAGGTTATGATTTTGAACAGGTCCTTTCCCCAAAATATAGTCCAGCCAGTCGAAGTTTGGATATGCCTCGCTATTGGGATTATTTTTATAACTATCAATCTGTTCCTGGGTGTATATGGCCGGTTGACCACTTCGGGCACGTGCGGCATTATACATTTCCATATAGGTAACGGAATTGGTAATCAGATCGGGATATTTCGTTGCTTCACTAGTTCCCCAATAACCATTATATTCGATATTGCTGGTCCCTGCTTTTCCCTTTTTGGTGGTAACCAGAATTACACCATTCGCCGCGCGGGCTCCATAGATCGAGGCTGATGCCGCATCTTTTAGTACAGTTACATTTTCAATATCTTGAGGTGAAAGGTTCGATATTGAACCTATGACTCCATCAACGAGCACCAATGGATTAGGCGATGCACCACTTGATCCCAGCCCTCTGATCCGCATACTGCCATTGTCCCGACCCGGTTCGCCCGTAGGCTGTACCACATCTAGTCCCGCAATACGGCCCTGCAATAAATTTTGAACATTAGGTACGGGGCGCTCAGTCATTCTCTTACCGGATACACTTGCGACCGAACCAGAAAGATTTACTTTCTTCTGGGTCGCATAGCCTACGACAACAACTTCGTCCACCATCCTGGTATCTTCCTCCAACGTAATGTTGTAATTTTTAGATCCTCCTACAAGAACCTGTTGTTCCTTATACCCGACAGAAGTGATCAATAAGACATCATTGGCTGAAGCATTGATGTTAAAGCGTCCCTGTTCATCCGTTTTAACGGTCTGATTGGTTCGTTTTAAGTGAACCGTAACCCCTACAAGTGGTGCTGCTCGAACATCCCTAACTGTTCCGGTAATTGTCGACTGTTGCTGTACAGCTGGCTGATGAAAGGCATGTACAGGAAGATAGCTTGTGCTTAAAAAGAACGACGCAGCTAATGGGATTGCGGTCCTTTTTATTAGTTCCCGCGCACTATATGCAGCGGGTCCTACAGGTTTAAATAAGTACATAATTTTTGATTGGTTATAACAGTAATTATTTTATAAAACCGATAAAAAGTTTAAAAAACGAACAAACTTCCTATCGATTCTATTTTTTATAGCTGGATAGATAGAACCGAACATAAAGATCACACTACTGTCAAGATAAAACCTTTATGCCGGTACAAAACAGTGAGCCCCAAAAGCCCCACAGCCTACTTTCAACTATTCGACTATTCGACTATTCAATGCACATGAGAAGCATTCTTTTGAACAGCTACTTAAATATTTTTAAGTGTGGTGTACCATTGGTAGCCACCATTTAGTCTGATTTTTATTTTCTCTGGCTTAGCAGAGCGTATGGTATACTTGATCAATTTACCCTCTTTCCATTTCATGTCGACCGTGTAATTGCCCCTCGCTTTGAGGCCTTTCACCTCGCCATTTTTCCATGCATCAGGTAAAGCAGGCAACAGATCTATACAGCCATCGTGACTCTGCAAAAGCATTTCCGCAATACCAGCTGTAGCACCAAAATTGCCATCGATCTGAAATGGAGGATGTGCGGAAAATAGATTCGGATAAACACCTCCACCACCGCCCATATTATTCGGGTCAGCTACCGGTTTTAGCATTTCCCGGATCAATTTGAACGCTCTGTTTCCATTATGAAGTCTTGCCCAAAACAAGGTTTTATAAGCAATTGACCAGCTCGTACTATTATCTCCCCTCACTTCAAGTGTCTTCTTTGCAGCTTCCGCAAGTTCGGGAGTGGATAAAGGCGTGATTAATGGTGCTGGATAAACCCCATATAAATGAGAAACATGGCGATGGGTCGGTTCGATTTCCTTATAATCCTCCAACCATTCCTGTATACGTCCATCTTTGCTGATCACTCCAGCTGGAGGTATCGCCTGCAGCAAATTCTCCAAATCCTGTCTAAACGCATGATCAATTTTCAGCTTTTTGGAGGCTGTGATCACATTAGTAAACAGCTCCCGCACAATCTGATTATCAATGGTAGGTCCCATACAGATACTTGCTGTCTTTCCGTTAGACATATAGAAAGTATTCTCTGGCGAAACTGAGGGTGAAGTAACCATCCAGCCTGTTTTAGGGTCTTTCACTAACACGCTTTTATAAAATTCCGCAGAACCTTTCAGCACAGGATAGATATCTTTTAGATAATTTAAATCATTTGTAAAAGCATAATGATCCCATAAATTGCTACATAGCCATCCTGACCCCGCATTTGATGCTCCCCATGATGCACTTTCGCCGGGCTCAGTAAATCCCCAGACATTTGTAATGACATGCGCAATCCAGCCATCAGCATTATAGTAAGCCTTGGCGGTTTTCTTTCCCGGTTCAACAAGACTTTTCACCAATTCTGCAAGTGGCAGATTCAGTTCAGATAGATTGACCACCTCTAGAGGCCAATGATTCATCTGTACATTCACATCCAGGTGGTAATCCCCATTCCATGGTGTGTTGATCTCCTGCGCCCAAAGACCCTGTAAATTTGGTGGCAACAGTCCTACCCGGGTGCTACTGATGCTCAGATATCTCCCATACTGAAAAAACAAAGTAGCAAGTGATGGATCATTATTGAAATTGTTGTAGAAATTGGCTATCCGACGGTCTGTTGGTAAATCTGCAGCTGCCCCTTCTCCAAGATCAATATAAGCACGTTTAAAGAGCTTGCTGAATGCAGCTATATGACTGCGTTTTTGTAGATCATAACTTTTTTTCATCGCTGCGGACAAAAATTGACTTGTCTTTTCTTCAAAGGTAAAGCCCTTGAAATCAGTTCCAGCAGAAATATAAATCAACACCTCAGTAGCATCTTCAATAACCAGATTATTATTTTCTGGACGGATAGTTCCGTCTTTCAATTTAGCCTGTACGCGAGCCAGATACTTCATCCCTTTACCATCGGTACCGTTATTGAGCTGGCCGGACATCTGCAATTCGTTGCCCACCGTATTAACCTGATAACGTTCAGGTCTATTCATCGCAATACGACAATTGAGCTGCCCTGGCTTGTCTGCTGTGAACCTAATGACATCGACATCATCATCAAAACTTGTAAAATACTCTCGTTTATAATTTACACCATTACGTGTAAATGTACAGTTCGCAATGGCTTGGTCCAATAGGAGTTCGCGACGGTAGTTCTCAACTTTTTGTCCCACACCCTGATCGCCCTTATAAGTGAAATCGATCTGCAATGCACCCATTGTTTGAAATTTACCCCACCGTTCTCCTGCTGAGCCTTCGCCTTTACAAACAAAATTGCTGTTTACCAATGCTTGCGCCTCATCATTTCTCCCCTGTAAAATAAGTTGCCGGATAGCCGGAAGGCTTTTGTAGGCCTCGTAATTATTGGCATCCTGCGGACTTCCAGACCATAAAGTAATATCGTTCAGGACAATACGCTCCTTTAAAATACCGCCATCGGGTGTCATTCCCAACCTGCCATTACCCAGCGGTAATGTGGCTTCCCAAATTTCCGCTGGTTTATCATACCACAATTTTAAGGGCTTTTGCTGAGCAGATACAGTTGTAAGAGCGAAGCAGCAAAAATAAAATACAGTTAACAGTTTCTTCATGATATATAGTGTTTCAAATCCCTCATTGTTATATGGAAAGCTAATTAATCTCCATAAACTTTAAATTCATAGATATTGGCAATAGTCTTGTCTTTGGCAGGCAACACTGTCAATCGTACCCATCTCGCTTTGGCATTGCCCTCATCAGCAAAACATGGAATTGATATTTTAGCATTGTTGGTTTTATCTGCAAAAACAGACCATTTCACATTGTCGGCGGAATACTCAATTTTGTATTGTGCTCCTTTATCTACAAAATCCGTAAAGGTTTCACATCTTTTGATTCTCTGTAGAGAACCAAGATCCACGACCAGATGCTGCTCGGTACCATCAGCTTTTGGACTCCACTTGGAAAGGCTATTTCCATCAAATGCTCCAATCAAGCTATGTCCCACGGGATCAGCTGGAGAGGTAGCTGGTTTCCATGCAGACAGCAATTGACCTGAAGCCGGCGTATAATTGAGGACAAGGTTGTCGAATCCGGCAAAATTAAAGCCCGATACATAACCTGCTGCACCAATTGAATAGGTATCATCCTGTACATCAACAACGAGTTGGCCATCTATGTAACCTTTGATATTGCTTCCTTTTCCGGTCAGCTTCAATTTATGCCATTTACTGGCATCCACATTTCCACTTGCAAGTATATTTTTCTTTGTCTGAAGTTTCCATGTACCATCTTTATAGATATTAAAACGATAGCCGAAAGGAATATTTGATTGATTGGCTTTATCATAGGCTCCTCTCAAAATTAGTCCGGCATAACCGACTCCATTAAAGGCATCATTTTCGACAAAAACATCAGAAGAAATCTCGCCCTGCTCCCATTCCGTATTTTGTGCAACAAACGTATAGGCACATTCATCCGGAATCCAGTGCGTGATATCGTTTACGAGCAATTGTCTTAAGTATTTATTATTCCCTTCAGATTGCGCCAATTCAAAAGCACCCGAGTTGTCATAAAAGTATTTTGGCGAAAGTGGTGCTCTTTCTAAAGAGTAGTTATCAAAATTATCACTGTATTTTGTTGGGAAGGCTTTTTCTTTAGGAATATTGTGTACTCCCTTTTGCTGACCTGTCGTTGTCGTAATCGTATAAATACTCTCCGGATCAACAGCTAATGTAACTTCTCCGTTGACTACAGAAACATCTTCCTGTTGTACAAATTGGCTTTTACTGTCCGACTTCCACACATGCAACTTATCTTTAGGAAGATCAGCGATATTGAATGTTAATTTCTGCCCCTCTGAACCACTGACCACCACAATACTATAATCATTGCTGCCATCCATGTTTTTATAAGTACAGTAAGCACCATCCCCACTGAATTCCCCACAGCCACTATCGAGATATTTCCATCCCGGTTTGGCAAACTGGTTAAAATGCGCTACTGCCCAGATCGTTGGCCACACCTCATAATATCCTGACCAAGGTGTGGTCCCTTTCATCAAGCCTACGTTCGAAAAACAGGAAATATCGGGCATTGAAGCAATCGGACACCACATATTTACTTTCACTATTTTCCATTTGATGTAACACTTTAGAATGTTCTTGGCTAAATATGTCGTGTTTCTCCAGGATGCTCCAGGCAATGAAAAATCCTCACCAGACCATAAGGGTAATTCTGTCAAAACAGAATTTGGATTTGGTTCTTCACCTCTATATCCCCACATATAGGAATCCGGATAGTGATAGCTGATCGATGAAATTGTATTTCTGAATACAGAGTCTTTAACCAGCAAATCACTGATTTCCCATGCTTTACCAGCACCTTCGGGTGCATTTATTTTAATATCTTTAAAGCCATTTCGATCGAGTGTAGGTCTTAAAACATTGACAATCCAATCCCTGTTATAATCGCGTTCATTCCAACAACCTGAAATATACTTCATCTTGAGTCCCCAGTGTTTTGCACCTTCAATAAACTTGACCAGGTAGTCAGCGTTATCCTGTGACCATACCCCTTTAAACCATCCGGGCATGCTCCATTCCAGGGCATCGAGTTCGATATTCGGATTTCGATTTGCTGCTTCACGCATCAGCCAGTACTCAAATCCACGATTGTAATGAGGTTTTTCCATTTCTGCCCTTGTTCGTGCAAAACTTGGTTCCGAACCACAGGTGGTGTTACCATCCCCCCCAATTTCAGTCTTAAGGTAAGTAAAGCCAGCACCGAAGTTTGGTTTGAACAGGTAATCTAAAATATCGCTTCTGGATTTATCGGCATAATCTATCAATAATCTTGATGAAGAGCCTGCACTGACAGCGCCGACCCCATCAAAAAAACGTCCGCTACCTTTTCCGTCGATCTTAATTAGTTTAGATGAACCAGCGTTCGTCTGTGCTAAAGCGGCACTGACTGCAAGAGCTAAGTAAAGTGTTGTAATTGTGTTTTTAAACATAGTTGGTTTCATTGTATTACCTGTTTGAATTTCGTATAAATTTCAGGGTAAAATCTGATGGCTTTACCCTGAATATTCTTGTATTAGCGCATGCTAAAAAATGATTATTATTTTACGATCCGATCACTTGTCCAGAAAGTCAGTTCTCCCATTGTGATAAATGTACCTCCGCCCCAAGTTTCCAGTACTTTAATTCGAATATACCGCGCTTTAGGCGTTCCCGGAGGAAGCTTAAAATCTTCGCCTGCTTTTGCGTAGTTGATATCTCCATCGGTTGTTTGTCCGACCGGTAATCCAGAAGGTTTTATGGATTGACATTCGGCCAGTTTTGTCCAGCTTCCCCAAGATCCGTCTGAAGCAGGACTATTGCTGCCCCATATTTCGAATTTCTTCACATTCTCAGCCCTAAAGATACGGTCTGCAGCTTGCCAGGTTTTAAATCGGCTAATAGAAACAGATTCCCCCATATCAAAAGTAAACCATTGCGAAGGCCCTTCAGTGGAAGCAAAGCCCTTGCCGTCGTAATCTTTATTCCAAAGATATTCCATCAGCCAACCCCAATTATCCCGAACATCTGTAGGAAGGGAATAGACCTTAAAGTTTGCCTTATCCACTTCGCGCTCAAATGCTGGAAGTGCGACCTCACTCGGTGCTATTGAGAACTCATCTATTGCCTTGGGTTCAGGTAAAAATATAGATTTGTAAATAAGCTTAGTATCGCTCTTAAAGCCCGAAATCTCTGTTTTTAAACTTCCTCCGGGAATCACCATGGTTTGGGTAGTACCAGTTTCAGTAGTATATTTTAACTCAATGGACTTTTCCCCCTCCAATGGAGAATTCCAGTCAATAAAGAGCTTGCCCCCATCCAATGAATAACTTAACGTTTTTACCGTTCTGTTAGATAATACTTTTAGGTAATTATCCCCATACACCATACCAGTTCCTTGTTTTACTATTGATTTAGCTTTAGGTCCAGTGTATGTATATACATCAAAAGAATAGGTACCTTGAGAAAGATTATTAATCAACAGATCAACAGTATCTTTACCCGTTGTTTTTACAACGTCTACTTCTGTCGAGTCTGCATTATTATTCCAGAAGGCCTTAACTTTGGTTATCAGCGGATCATTTCCCAAAACAACCTGTAATTTAATTCTTTTATTACCACCATGGACGAGCACAGTATCTGCTCTCCCGGGGTAGTAAATTTCGCCATCCTTTGTAATTTTTTTATACTCATCTTCTTTGGTACAGGAACTCATATATAATCCTACAGTGACAAGGAAGAAACAGGTCAGATATTTAGTCATTTTCATATTTTCACTATTAATTATTTACACCAAATTTCTATTGTGGATTCCCCCACAGCGCTAATTCTGTAAAATTCACATAAACTCCATCTGACCAATTCCGCAAGGTTTTAAAGCGGATATATCTTACTGCAGGAGCATCTACAGGAATGCTGATGGTCTCCCCCTCTAGTGCAGCTTCAATATCAGCATTAGAATTCTGTCCCGGTGGCAAACCTGATGGTTTTATCTGTTCGTGTTCGGCTAATAATATCCAGTTGGTGAAACTGCCATCCGGGCTCGGATTGTTGGAGCCCCATATTTCCACTTTTCTTGGATTATGGAGATGAAAATACCACCCTTGTCTCATAAACCAGACTAAACGGCTCAACTTAGCAGTTTGCCCCATATCGAAGGTAAACCATTGGGGCATACTTACCGGGTCAATGGTATGATAAGCTGTTTTATTACTTACATCACCATCAAAAAGATACTCAACTTCGTTTCCAGGATAATTTTTCGCATCAGTACCATTAATATTTAATCCTTTCATTTTTGTTCTATCCAATTGTGCTTCAAAGAAAGGCTTTAAAGTCACATAGGTGGTATCGGATAAATTACCCCAGCGATCCCGTACCATCAGTCCAAATCGGGTTTCTACGGCAGCGAGATTTCTTGCACCGAACGTTCCTGTTTTTAGCTTCGTATTCAGCGTTTTCAGTGGCGCAAAATTGCCCAGTTTATCATTTGCTAAAATAACTATGGCTACATCCGATTCAGTCACATTCTGATAACCAACATCCAACCCGCCAAAAGCAGCACTAGCTACTAGCTTTTGTTTAACAAGCTCAAAAGGTGGTGTTTTGGGTTGTACTTTTACAAGCAATGGTACAGAGACATTTTCACTTTTATCCACGGCATATAACCTTGCTTCATAAACGTCCGTATCGGCAAAGCCCTGTAAAACAACACTGTCCAAATACCTACTAACCTTGGTGTTCCGAACGATCCCTTGTTTCGTCGTATACTCAGCCCTTATATACAATAAATCATCATCTTGTGGCAAGCTATAGGTTATTTTGGCCGCTCCATTTAAATTCTCAACCTGGGCGTTGCTCACAGGCCCCGGAGCCTGCTTATCACTTTTATCCATCGTCCCCACCTCCGTTTTACGACAGGATCCGATCGTTCCGACGAACAACAATCCTGCATATAACATATATATTAATCCTTTCATTTTTGTTCTTTTCTAATGATTGATTTTGAATACTAAGTTTTATCTAGCTTTTGTTACCAGCCTCCATTTTGAACCAGATTCGGATTTACCAGGATATTATCGTCTTTTATCGGCCAAAAATAATCCCTCGGACTGTTAAAACTTTGATTGAATAATAATATCCTTCGGTTATAATCGGCATATTCTGACCGAATCACATCCCAGCCATAAATGGGTTGGTTCAGAATCTCTCCAGCCTTTTTCCAGCGTCTGAGATCCCAGAAGCGGCTGCCCTCAAAGGCCATTTCAATTAGACGTTCCTGTTGTATAATATCTCTTAAACCATTTTTATCGGTATATTTATTTGGATTCTTAGAGAAGTTAGTCCAAGAAGACTCAACAGATTTAAGCCCTGCCCGATCTCTTACCATGTTAACGTATTCCAGCGCAAGCGCCTTATTATCTGTCTCGTTTAATGCCTCAGCATAAAGCAAATAAAGATCTCCTAGACGTACTACAGGCCATGGATAGCGTTCAACAACTACATTTATCGGAGTTGCCACCATTTTCCAGTTCACCAGTTTCTTGGTATAATAACCTGTTACCGAATAAATACGGGTTTGCTTTTTTCCAGAATGTTGTCCTGATTTAGCCTTAATGTTAAAATTTGCATTTTCCATATACCATGTAGATCCATCAAATGCCATATCAGCATAAAAACGAGGTTCTCTGTCAAAATGCAGACCAACAGACTGATAGCCATTCTGTATCCCAAAATCTGCAGCTGTTGCAGTTCGCAGTTGAAATCTATTGGCATAGTCCCAGGTTTTATCTTCTGTAATAGGTACACCATTTTCTGTATAAAATAATTCAGCCATTTTCAAAGTAGGTGCAAGCTGCCCCTTTAAGCTTGGATTAGCTACATTTGGATCTAGTTGTGGACTAGCATAGAGTTGTAAGGTCCAAGTGTCATCTGGCTTAGTGGTTGTCCCCCAGATCAGCTCCGTATTCCATTTTTCACATACGGCATTACGGATGCTCATTTCCGTTTTCGTGAAATCATCTACTGGCTTTCCCGGTGAATTAAAGTGATACAAATTTATATCCACTTTTTTGGCGGCAGCGATGGCTAGTTTACATGCTTCCACTGCTTTATCCCATTTTTTTTGATCATAGGTCGCACTAAATAATGCCCTACCATCGCGATTCTTAATATTTGCAAAATCTAGGTTTCCGTTAAACAAAGGACTTGCCGCAGTAACAAGTACTCTGGCTTTGATTGCCAGTGCAATAGGTTTGGTTATTCTACCCAGCTCTGTACTTTGGTCTAATATTTTTTCTGGTAGCCCCACACTTCCCTCCCCTGCAGCAGCCTCATCGAGTAGATTAACAATATAGTTTACAACGGAGTCTGTAGACTGACGACTTACCTTTACCTCATCAGGCAAGGCATTAATTGGCAAATTTTTATCAACAACCGGAATAGGACCATACATTCTGAATAAATACCAGTGAAAATAAGCCTTCAAAAATTTGGCTTCGGCAATCCAGCGGTCTTTCATATATGGCTCCACGTCTTTAACCCTATCAACATTTTCTAAAAATATATTACAGTTCCGAATACCATTCCACATCGATTTACCATCAAAACTATCCCAATAATTCATTTCTGGCTTATTTCTGTTTTGAAGTCCTCTAGCAATATTATACGGAGATAGGGTCGAATAATCTTCTCTGGTAGGCATTGGCCAATAAATCCAAAACTCATCTCCAGTGTTCATACCTGGATTCATTTCCGGATGGCCTTCCCGTGGCAGCCCATCATAACAGGTAAACAAAAATTTCTCTGCTTCATTACGATTGGAAAAAGCGTGGTCAATGGTAGAGACATTGTCTGGAACCACATCAAGAAAATTTTTCTTACAGGAATTCATCATAAATAGCAGCAAGGCCGCCGAAAGGGTAAAACGAATCGTATATTTTTTCATATTGAATTTCTTTTTTGTGTTAGAATTGGACGTTTAATCCGAAATTGTATACTTTTTGAAGCGGATATCTTAAACCATTACCACCCATCTCTGGATCCCAGAGATCAAAGCTACTTTTGACGAACAGGTTACTGGCATTTAGATAAAGTCTGATTGGTCCCACCCCCATTTTATCAAGCATCTTGCTTGAAAGATTATAGCCCAATTCCACTGTTTTTAACCGTAAAAATGAACCATTACGCATCCACCAGCTAGAAGATTCAAGGTTATTATGGTTCAGATTCGGGCTTAAGCGAGGCCAAAACGCATATATATTACCGTTCTCCTCGGACCAGTGATCATCAGCAATGGCTTGTAACAAACCATGTTGATAGGCACCATTCATAACAAAAGGACTGGTTTTATCGGGGTCGATCCAGAAAGAAGATCGGCCGGAGCCCTGAAAGAATCCACTAAGATCAAAGTTCTTATAGCCTACTGACAATCCAAAACCATAAATAATTTCAGGTACCATAGGTAAGCCCAATGGGACATAGTCCTGTGATGTGATAATTCCATCTCCGTTCATATCTCGATATTTAATATCGCCTCCCATGACCTCACCGAAAGTCTGAACAGGAGAATTTTTCACCTCTTCATTATCGACAAATAGCCGCTCAGCGATCAGCCCGTACCCTTGACTAAGAGAACGACCGACCTTGGAAAGATAAGCTAAACTGGATGGGTAATTAGGTTCCTCATTGACAAGCAATTTACTGGTTGCATAGGTAAACGTTCCTCTAGCCTGTATCCACATATCACCAAAATTCTTATTGTAATCTATGGATAGGTCAATACCTTTTCCCTCAGCCTCGCCCACATTAGCCCGTATGTCTGCCGATAATCCCATTGTTGTAGGAATATAAGACCGATTCATTAGAATATTATTTCTGCGTGTCTTGTAGGCATCCAAAATGATATTGACACTGTTAAATAGACTGAGATCCATCCCTAGGTTGACCGTCGACGCTTGTTCCCAGGTAATCGCTTCGTTTGCATATCTGGAAATTGTCACCCCCGGTTTACTGTATATATAATTTGTACCAAAAGCTGATCCGTGACCACCATCTTTTAGATTCACATCTGATAAATAAAAGAAACGATCATTTGGATCACCAATCTGATCATTACCGATCAAACCATAAGTTGCTCTAAATTTTAGTTTCGTTATAGTCTGTCTTAATGGTCTAAAGAACTCTTCATTCGATGCGTTCCAGGCAGCTCCAATTGAAGGGAAGAAGCCATAACGATGATTCTTCGCAAAACGTTCGGAACCATTTAGTCCAAAATTTGCTTCAAACAGATATCTGTTATCGTAACCATACGTAAATCTACCCGATAGTCCCTGATTTCTATAAGGGAGAGAAGTCTGAAGCTTATCTGCATCACCAGTTACAAAACTCCGTAGCTGGGTAACCAACAAGCCTCCAACACTATGTTTTTCGGCGAAGGTGTGATTGTAGTTAACCGCAGCCTCCAGATAAGAAACTGTATTTGCAACTTTAGCTCCTCGCTTAAAATCCAAATACTCTGTGGCATCTTTCTCATTGAGCAACTCCAACGAATATTTGTCACCTTCTGTACTAGTTGCATTTGCCCGATAATAAAAAGGAGTGTATCTCCTACTCAGATCAAAATAAGAATAGCGTTGTGTATAGGCCATTAATCGTGCACTCAGCCCTTCTGTTAGGAATTTAAAATCTTGCTTAACTTCAAGCTGTACATTTAATGTTGATGAATTTGATTGCTGAAATCCTGATACCATTTCTGCATACGGATTGAAATACATCGCTTCCGTCTGCCCGTTAATTCTGGCATTCCCAAATAATGGATGTTCGGCATAAGGCATATCAGATGCTGGAAAAACAGCCGGAAAATTGACAGGATTTGCAGCTATTGCTCCCTGAAAGATATTGCCCCCTCCACCAATTGGCCCTTGATAGTCATCAAAGCTTCCCGAAGTTCTTACGATTCCCTCTGTTGTAGGGGTCAGTTTAACATTGACATTTGACCGGATCTGATAGCTTTTCAAGTTAATATTATTATCGAATTTATTTCCATGGTCAGACTTTAATACACCATTATCCACATTATAGGTTCCCGCAATGTAAAACTGTGCATTTTTTCCCCCACCACTCATATTCATATTAAATCGTTGGTTAATCGTGTAATCTTTGATCAACAAACCAATCCAGTCATTATTAGGGTAAAGAAAAGGGTTTTCCCCTGCTATTGTGCGGTCTATCTTATTCTGGCTGTAAGGTAGGTCTTCAAGTGCATTTCTAGTCAATACAGCTTCATTCGCCAGCTTCATATAGGTGATATTGTCCGCCAATTTGAAATTTTGTGTATTCGATGAAATCGAATTCTCTGCCCTCAAATTGAATTTTGTTTTTCCTGTGATACCGGATTTCGTCGTCACCAACACCACGCCATTAGCTCCCCTAGCCCCATAAAGCGATGATGCTGCTGCATCTTTTAAAACCGAGAATCCAGAAATATCATCGGGTTGCAATCGGGCTAACGCGTTAGAAGTGGATTCCATACCATCAATCAAAATCAATGGATCTACCTTCCCACTACCAAATGTTGTAATCCCGCGGATAAAAAACTGTGCATTATCAGCACCGGGCTCACCACTCCGTTGAAAGGCAACGACCCCAGATAGCCTTCCTGCAAGCATCGTTGTCAGATTGCTGGTCGGTCCTTTCAATTCTTTCGGATTGATTGTTGTAATGGAACTGACCATACTCTCTTTTTTCTGATGGCCATAAGCGACTACGACCACCTCATCCAATTCGCTCTTATCCTCCGTTAATTGTACATCTATCTGTTGAAGCCCATCAAACGGAACTTCTTTTTTTGCATAACCCACGATAGAGAAAACTAGAATTCCCTTGGGGGTCGATACTTTGAGACTATAATTTCCCTCAATGTCTGTTGTCGTTCCATTGCTTGTCCCTTTTTCTACGACAGACACACCCTGTAGTTTTTTATCTCCTTCTCCCGCAACAACGCCTTTGATCAAATTCTGATTGGCCCGGCTCTCTTTTCTTTTGGAGATAATAATCATTCTTTCCTCTATCGCATACTCCAGCCCTAAATTAGCTGTAACTTCCTTCAACGCCTCATCAAGTGTGGCATTCTTAACTCGAAAATTTGTCTTTTTTAATGGGCTGATCAGATCTATATTATAGAACATGTCGTACCCCGATTGTTTCTTGATCTCTTTCAGCACAGATTCTACAGCTGCATTTTTCAGCTCGAGATTGATACGTTGGCCATAGCCCTCCGCAAATGCCGAAATTGAAAATAAAAATGTAATTACAAATGTTAGCTTCATTATGATTAGATGCTTGCGAGTACATATTCCAGTCCCCAATAGGCGCTGTAATAAACAATACAAATGCTTGTATTGAACTTTTAAATTCATACTTTTGTGATGTTAGGTTTTTAGAAAATTTTGTATTACCCTAATGTTCGCCGACGGTATGGCAGTACTGTCGGTTTTTTTGATTAAGTTTTTTCCCCCATTTATTTATCAAATTTTAGTGTAGTTCCCGTTCGGTTAATCTTGATATTTGCTGTCCGCGCAATAACACTCAGTGCTTTGTCCAGCTCATAATTTCTTGGTATAGTTCCGCTAAATGTAAGTGCAGGAAGGGTTTCCAAATCGACGTCAATATTGTACCATCTGACAAAATCCTTCATAATTTCCTTTAATGTTGCATTCTCATAAATAAATACACCATTCTTCCAGCCCAATACCTGCTCCTCGCTTTCAGTCTTATCTTGTTTCAAAGCTTTGGATTTTTTATCAAGGACAATCTGTTCGCCCGGTTTAAGGATATATTCCTTTTGCGGTGATGATCCGATCAGATTCTGGACAGATACTTTACCATGAAACAAAGTGGTTTTAGTCGTTTGTTCATTTTCATAATTGTTGACATTAAACTTGGTTCCGTATACCTTAATCCGTTGATCGTGTGTTTTAACGATAAAAGGCTTATGCTTATTGGTTTCTACATCAAAAAATCCTTCACCCTGAAGTTCGACCTCCCGTTGACCTTCAGCATAGAAAAGTGGAAATTTAAGTTGGGAATCAGAATTTAGAACCACAGCGCTACCATCGGTAAGGTAAATACGTGATTGTCGGCCCTTGGCTGTCCGGATTGTTTGATAAATGATTTGAGGCTTAAGATTAGGCAGACTATCCAGTACTTTAACATGGATATCCCCTAGACTATCCTGTAGAATCACGGTTCCATTTTCCCGCAATAATTCAACATTGGAGGTACCATCCAGTTTTATCTCTTTACCATTACTTGTTATCAATGTACTTCGGTTATCTGCTATTCCTATACCACCCGATTCTTCGCCCCCACGTGTGTACCATAATACCGAAATTGCACAGATTATGGAAGCTGCAGCAGCAATTGATATCCACGCGAATAGTTTCTTATTGTTCTTTTTTCGGTTCTGATAAAAATACTCACGGTCAAAATATTCATCAAGCTCCTGAATAGCCATTCTAGCCTGATCATCTAACTCAGTTTCCTCTTCAAGCTGCAAATCTTCCAAGATCAGTTCCTTGAAAAGCTTTGCATACTCCTTTTGACGCATGTAATGCATTAACAAATGGATTTCTTCATCCGTGCACTGTTTAGCAAGATATCTTCTATATAAGTTTATTAATTTGGTTTGTTCCACAGTATAATTGGTCTTACTTTAACTCTATATACGTAAGCAAAAAAAATATCAACTATGCCAAATCAAAAAAAAAATAAAATACCTACAAATATGTCCTACGTCTCGCAGTGGCAGAGATGCCCAAGGGTTTTTAATGTATAATGATTTGTAGCAGGATGGTGCTGATGTAGCTGAGAAATACAAGCTGGTGTTCCGCTAATAATATATAATTAAACAACAGTAATTTCTATTCTTAAGTGGAAAATCGAGGTTAATATTCCACAATTAATATC
Source organism: Sphingobacterium sp. GVS05A (assembly GCF_019969845.1). Classification (GTDB taxonomy): domain Bacteria; phylum Bacteroidota; class Bacteroidia; order Sphingobacteriales; family Sphingobacteriaceae; genus Sphingobacterium. Next base: position 263,976 of record NZ_JAHXYR010000006.1, on the reverse strand, counting down.
ATAAGAAAAAAGTACTGATCCAAATCCTAGTTGAGAAATATAGGATGGTATTCCGCAAATAGCATCATAATGAAACAACAGTAGTTCCAATTCCAATGCGATTTAATAATACCCGTAGCTTTAACAATATGATTGTTGATGGTGGCTGTAGAAATATTCAAAAGTTTGGACACCTCATCATAGCTTCGACCTTCGAGCTTACAAAGTACATATACTTCCCGACATCGTTCGGGAATAATATCCAAGATATCATTGAGGTACTTTTCCATTTCTTTATAAGAGACCTCCGCTTCAATATCATTTGCACATTTTCCCTTCGATAGAATCATCAGCTGTTCACTCTTAACTTGATCCGAAGCAATTTTTCGAAAATAATCGTAAACAGTGCTTTGCGCAATTGTATAGAGATAGGATTTAAAATTTTTTGAAACATCAATCTGCGCTCTATTCTGCCAGACCTTTACAAATACGTCCTGAACGATATCCTGCGCAAACTCCACCGATCTTACCTGCTTTAAAATACGGCCGAAGATCTGTGCCCTATAGTTATAATAGAGCTTTTCGAATGCCTTTTGATTCCCCTCAGCCAATTGTACGAGCAATATCGCGTTGTCCTCTAGACTCATAATTCTATTTCTATCGAAGTTCAATAATCCATGGTTTTTCAATTGCATTACGATGTGCGGGAAAATAATTCATATTTTCTGCACATGTGCTTTTCTAGGTACTTGACGAGTTGAAAATAGCAGCAAAATTTCGTTAGGCCACCTGACAGTCGTCTGACAATTGATCTTTAAACAAAAGAAATAATATAAATTAAATCAGGGATGTATAAAACACGTAAAAACATGTAAAATATTACGATACAGCCAATGCATTTCTCTTTTTTAAAAAGGAAGTGTCCAATCGATACATACTTTACTAAATAAGTGGGCTATTTTTCTCCGACTGGGGGCTATTTCTCTTCGGGAGCGATATCATGCAAGTAGCTGAGCTAATGAGCCTGCCGCGTATAAATATCGAAGTTAAAAAGCTCAAAACTGGCACGAAATTCGATATCATTTGATCAGGCATAATTAATCAGATACTTAAAAAAACATAAAAACAACAAAGTCATTTTGAGTTGTAAACTAATCTAAAACCTATGATCGTATCATTAAATACTTATTTAATTATTATTGGGATATTTTGTCTTTTAATAGTTTTCAAACCCCTATATACACGATTTATCAAAAAAGAGGAAAGTAAAAATGATGCGATATTGTTACTGCTTCTGTTAACCATTCCGATCAATTGGTTTACACCAACTATCCTGACAATTACAGATTGTAATAATTACACAAAAGAGGTTGTGTTGTTCCCAACAACTAAAGATGGCTTTAAGATTAACTATGGAAGAGCGACTTATATCTTGAATAAATCGGATCGGAATTTAACATTTGAATATTACTACTATGGAGATAGCACACCAGCGAAGGGAGAGGAAAACAAGGAAATTGAACCGAAACAAAATGCGAAAGTAAATGTTATTTCAATCGATTATATTCTTTCAGAACCGGCAGAGAGTGTATCTACGAAATCGAGCGGTGCAACAAAAACTGTATTGAGATGTAAATAAATAGGATATAGCACATTCGTTATTCCTGCTGTATCCAGGCAAATTTTCCCTTGTTTAAATAGATAACACCTCCACCACAAGATTCAGCTTGGTGAATGAAAATACCATCGTTTACCAATTTGATTTTATCTTTTTCATTTACTTCCTCATCTGTGATTATTTCACCATCATCATTTACATTGTTCCAATAGATTTCCCCTTTGGGCGCCTTTTCAAAAACACCCACCCAATTTATATCATCAAAGCCCTGACCCACGATATCAGTGCCCATCCCTAAGTATTCAATCTTTCTGTTCCCATAAATAAATCTTAAGCCATATTTCTCATTTTTTGTATTTTGTACAATCTGGACTGTATCCGTCAAATTGTCTCCGTCCAAATCACAGTATACCGTACTCGGTTTATGTATGTGGGATAATACTATCGTGTCTGGAACCGTCTGGTCTTCTATAATTCGAGGGGGCTCATCATTGTTTAATTCAATCTTATTTTCAACCTGTTTGGAACTGGAATTTTCAATCTTTTTATCTTGACAGCCCAGTACCATGCATAGTGTCAAAATAAGAGAAACTATAAAACGATTTCTTGCCATCATCTATATATTTTAAGAAAAAATGTTCCCAATTAGATTAGTTGTCACAATTCGCAATAAATAAGGGATTGTGCAATATTTTTACAGCTGTCTGGGGTTCTGATGTTCCCTTAATCTGATCAAACTTCATTAATATGCCATCGTAATGGTAGTCTGTGCTTTTATAGTCCAGTTCTTTTGCAGGTATCGCTCGATTGAGATATAGATTTTTGTCGGTATCATATTTGTAAGCTGCTAACTCTATTTCCTGATCCATATCATCATGGGTATTGTAACCATTATTTACCAACTTGAAATCAGCATCAAAGGCTCTATCAAAAGACTGGTCTAAAAATTTCAGTTCTTCGAGCATAGAAATTTCTTCTTCTTTAGTAGATTTGCGAATGGGCGTATCCGACTGATCACTGACAGCATATAACCCTTCTTTGCCTATTTTGAGCATAAAGTCATTGTGGTACAAGCTACTTTGCATATGTTGCACAATAAAATCATTAAAATCGCCACTGGCAAAATGATACATCAATTTAGGAATTTCAATACCACGATCATTGTCCTGGTTTTCTCGCTCCAATAAGGTAATCGTATCCATCTTTTCATTAAACAGATGAACACTAGGAAAGTCCTTACAATTCGCATCCTCATTAAAAAGTGGCTGCATCTTATCCGGAAACGTTCCGACCAAAATCGCACTACTCAAACGATCCCCCATGAAACAAACACGCATCCCGTTTTTGATAGTCGGATTTTTCCGCGCATAGACATAAAATTGAGCGTCAGGATTTTTAGGTTGTAGATAAATAAGATCATTTTCGATCTTCCATGTACCTTTTATTAATGTTCCATAAGCTATTATCAAAAAAGTCTTGTTTTTGTTTATCACAAAAGCGGCATTCGAAGATTTATATACCCCGTCAATATGTTGTTCGCTTTGTTGTGCACAGACAAGATTAACGCATAATGTCAATAACAGCACAAGTAGTTTATTAAATTTCAACAGCATAGTTACAATATTTAGTTAAATATCGTAAAAAAGCCATGAGATAAATTACAGATTAAACATTAAACGCTACGGGATTAAATTTTCGGTGGTATTTCACCAATATTTGATTCTCCCAATTTCTAGTGCATAAATCTAAGTGGTTAATAAGGATCAGATGAAAACGATATACTAAACCATGATTATAATTTATATTAGGACAGATAAGGATGTTGCCAGGGCATTCGATAAGGTCTTTTTAATAACTTGGTTGCTTCGGGATCATCGGTACATATTTTTTTCAATGGATCGTATTTCAATGGTCTATTTAATTGCATAGAAATATTGGCAAGTATACAACAGGCTGTCGATATATATCCCTCTTCGATATCAGCTACAGGCAATCGATCATGTTCTATTGCAGATAATAGATCCAATAGATGTTGTCGTGTGGCAGGAGCTGTGTGCAATTCAATTTTAGGTTCTTCCAGATCAGCAGGAAATTTATCTTTTTCATAAACCACGTCTTTTTTAATGGGAGTACCTTTACCTATTGGAGTAAATTCATATTTCATCACACTTCCTTTTAGCGTTCCTTTATCTCCATAAATAATAAACGCCCAAGGATATTCGGGATCCACAGGATTGCCCCAAGTGCGATGTTGCCATATACAATTAAGCTCATCATATTCAAATACTGCTGTTTGTGTATCTGCAATAGTCGACTTTCCCTCCTTTTGCACATAGATTCCCCCTGTTGCACTAATTTTCTTTGGCCATTTGAGTTGTAACAGCCAACGAACAGTATCAAACATATGCATACCCATATCACCTGTGATCCCATTCCCATATTCCATAAAAGTTCGCCACCAACCGCCATGAGGTAAACCGTCGTAAGGACGTAAAGGAGCCGGTCCAGTCCATAGTTCATAATCAAGAAAGTCAGGAACAGGCTCCAGTGCCGGATTACCGTTCTTCCTCATATGATAGTAGCAGCACATTTCCACGTGCGATATCTTACCGAGTAAACCTTGGTCTATAATCTGCTTTTTTGCATCAATCAGATGTGCTGTACTCCGCCGTTGTGTTCCTACCTGTACTTTTTTATTATATTTTCGTGCATATCGGAGTATTGCTTCGCCCTCCAGCACATCAACACTAACAGGTTTTTGCAAATAGACATGCGCTCCCGAACGTATCGCATCTATGGCCTGCCGCGCATGCCAATGATCAGGCGTACCGATTAGAATGAGATCGAATTGATGATCCGCAAGCATTTTCCGGTAATCTTTGTAGAGCTTTGGAATCTGCCCCGAGCGTTGGCGTTCTCCGACCAATCGCCCCGCCTCCTGCAAATGACGGCTATCGACATCGCAAATCGCAACCACATCGACATCGCAAACCTGCATCAGCCTAAATAGATCGCTTTTTCCATACCAACCAGCCCCGATCAGTCCGACCTTGATATTTTTAGATAGACGTTCAAAGGATAATCCTTTCGCTTCTAAAGCGGATAAAGTAACAAAAGCACTTGCACCCAGAATGAAGTTTCTTCGGTTCAGCGTATAATCAACCATAATTTACTGGCTTATTGTTTAGTTTAGTTTAAAACAAAACAATAAACTGAAGATAATGTTTATTGAGCCATCATTTTTCAATTGTATCCATTATCGCCATAGCACTTTATAAGCTGTTCGTATTTCCATTTTTTCCTTATACTTTATACACAAGACATTGTTCAGAAAACAGATCATCAATATACCTATTTCGCCTTCTCGGATAAAAATACAATGTGATCAACGACATGGATGACACCATTATCCGGAACTAAATTAGATGTGCGGATTTGCCATTGGTTGTTGGTCCCTTCATTGATCAGCCCCACATAGGTACTGGTATGGGACAAGTACATCGTTTGACCTTTTTCAGTCGTATAAGCAATTGGCTTGTTACTCGGAGCCAAGGCAGGATCGCTAAAATTCACTACCGCCTTTACAATATGATAACGCAAAATATCCTTCACTATCGGTACTGGAATAGCGGCAATATTTTCGTATTTATTTTCTTTTAGATATGCTGTAAAAGCTTGATTGGTGGGCAGAATAAAAGTCGCTTTTTCTGTACGTTCATACAATGCTTCATCCTTACATTGCAAGATAGCTTGTTTTAGTAAGGACAATGAATCCTTCCCTTGAATATATGTCCATGCCGACATATTCAGTTTACTATTGTCTTCCGCGTAGTCATATTCGAAGCTTTCCTGTATTTCGCAACTAGAAAACAATGACAGTGTACCAAAACTACTTAGAAAAAAAATAACGATATATTTTACCTTCTTCATAAGATTATCTATAAAATTCATTTTGTTGCAAATTTGGATTTTTAAGAAGTTCACCTTCATGTACTGGCCATAGCAAATTTCGTTTATCGGAGAGACCATTGATCGGTTTCATTGTCGAAATAGCAGTTTCATTTCGCAAGAGATCAAACCAACGGTGTCCTTCAAAACAAAGCTCTACAGATCGTTCATGCAAAATACTGCCAACTAAACTTCCGAATTGGCTTTGCGCCTTATTTTGATCCAAAACTGGAAGTCCCGCACGAGTACGGATACGGTTCAGTAGGTCCAATGCTTCAACAGGCTGATTTAAATTGGCATGTGCTTCAGCCTTAAGCAGAAGGATATCAGCCAATCGCGTTAATACAATATTGCCTGAGGACGGTTCTGGACTCTCGTCATTAAATCCTTGCCCAAAAAACTTCCATATCTTACGGGGCTGAACTTGGGACACATCGTAAATACGAGGTTTGCGAAGATCGTCAGGTTCGATTGACGCTATAAAACCCGCACTGGGTACATAATCACTATCCGATCCATTGGCATACCACACACGGAGGTTATTGGGTTGCACTTCATTGTATCCGACCTCAAAAATACTTTCGGTACTGCTTCCTTTTACAAAGATGTTATTCCAATCCTCAATTGGCACCAAGGCATATTGCGGGTCCGCGATTATTTTTTCAGCCATTTCTATCGCTTGTGCATACTTTTTTTGCCACATATAGAGCTGGGTCAGAAAAGCATAAGCCGCCCCTTTGGTAATCAGTACACGGTTTCTGGCACCCGAATAATTTGTCGCACAATTCTCTGTTGCTAAGATTAAATCTGCTTCCACATTAGCCAATACCTCCGCCTCAGTGTTCTTCTTAACAAACAGGTCCTGATCCAATCCCTCATAGGGTTCCGTAACCAAAGGCACCTGCCCCCATATTCGAACCAAGTAAAAATAAGCCAGTGCCCTTAAAGCATGGGCCTGCCCAAGTAATTGCCTTTTAAGTTCGCTATCTTCCGTTCCAAATGCCTGTGGAATATATTTGATCGCATAGTTCGCACGGGATATAACAGTATAAAAATTATCCCAGCGTGCCGAATTGATAACGGGAGTCAGCGTGTTCTGTTGTAGCGCAGCAGGATCACCGGCATGGCGGGTCACAATATTATCAGCCCGCCCCTCTCCCCAGTAAGCAAAATTCTGACGAAAAAGAGATTGCAAACCATTATAGATGCCATTGACACCAGCCTGCGCATCACTGGGCTTTTTATAATACCCCTCTCCAGAGACATTGCTAATAGGCTCCTTATCCAGCAACGAGTTCGAACAGCCGCTGACGGATAAAAATAGAAGAGAACAAAATGTATATTTTAACAATTTTTTCATCATGATTTATTAAAGACCAAGGATTAAACCAAACATAAATGTGCGGCTCTGCGGATAAGAGCCCTCATCCAATCCTACACGAAGACCAGAATAGGAATTAACATCGGGATCAAAACCGGTATACTTTGTCCAGGTAATCAGATTTGTAGCCGTAACAAAAGCATCGAGCTTACGCAAACCGATACGTTTGCTCCAAGCGGGATCAAAAGAATACCTCAAATTGATGTTTTTTAATTTCAGATAAGAACCATCTTCGACCCACCTGCTTTGCACCCGACTATCAGACTGTTTTGGATCATCCCGAATCAATCGGGGAAAATCTGTTTGATCTCCCTGTTCCCGCCACCGGTTAAGAGCATCAGTAGATAGATTATTATAACGAACAATTGAATTGCGCTGATGATTCAACTCACTATAAATCTGATTACCCACCGAATATTGAAAGAACACATTCAAATGAAAATTCTTATAGCTAAAATCATTGGAGATCCCGCCGAAATACTTCGGTTCAGCATAACCAATAATCTCACGGTCATTTTGATCGATAATATTATCATTGTTCACATCCTTCCAAATGGGGTCACCACCGGCAAATACAGGTCCATTCGCACCATTTGTTAACCCGCTTGTATTGTCTTCATCTCGCGCATACACACCAAGATAACGCCAACCATAAAATACACCGATAGGCAGGCCTTCCCTTAGAATATGGAAAGCCCCATTTTGAATATGACCGCCAGTCAGAAGATTCTTAGGCAACGACGTAACTTTATTTCTATTTAAGCTGACGTTTATATTTGTGTTCCAGCTAAAAGCTCCCTCCAGATTACGGGTCTGTACGCTAAACTCCAATCCTCGATTCTCAATTGACCCTATATTTTGTGTAATAAATTCAAATCCTGTGGTTCCGGGAATAGGCACGTTATAAAGTAGATCTTTCGTTTTCTTCAAGTAAGCATCCGTAGAAAACAGGATTCTGTTTTTTAAAAAGCCAAGCTCTAGACCAAGGTTATATTGACGCGTTGTTTCCCAAGTGAGGCTCGGGTTGGGCATCACGGTGGGCGCCGCTCCCGAAAAATCCAGATAATTCGTTCCTAAAGTAAACTCTCCTCTCGCTGCATAATCACCGATAGCCTCGTTTCCGGTACTTCCAAGGCTAAAACGAAGCTTACCATCGCTAAGCCAACCCAAATTCTTGATCCCTTTTTCTTCGACAAAACGCCAGCCCGCTGACGCAGAGGGAAAAAATCCAAACCGTCGGTTACGCCCAAAACGGGAAGAACCGTCCGTACGAAGGTTGAATTCCAGCAAATATTTCCCGAGATAGTCATAGGTTACCCGACCGAAATAAGAAAGCATGGCATGTTCGGAAGCGATATTTACACCTTGGTTTGAAATGATAGATGCACCATTCAATGTACGGATATCATCACTTGGAAAATATTCTCCATCGAGACCTGTCCGGTCATAACGCCATTTCTGAAAACTTATTCCCAGTACCGCCCCAATATTGTGTGCATTAGCTACACTTTTTGCATAGGTAAAATAACTTTCATTACCCCAGGTAAGATTTCCAGAAGATCGTACAGCACCCTTATTATACCCCTCGCGGTAATCCAATATGGATGGCATAAATTCATCTTCTTTCATTGAAATATAATCCAGGTTTACATTGCTTCGGAATTTAAGATCTTTATAAAGATCAATTTCCAGGTATTGGCTTCCAACGATGCGATTGCTCTTGTTCAGATTGGTTGCAAACAAAGCCATCCCAACGGGATTCCGCTGTCCGATCATATAACCATTCAGCGATCCATTTGGTAGATACATCGACATAATAGGTGGCCGTATCAATAGACTCCGGATAATACTCAGATTCCCTGAGCCCGCGGCATTTGTCCTGTTATTCACTGCATTTGTATAGGAAATACTCTGGCCTATCCTGATCCGATCCGAAATCGTAAAGTCGACGTTCAATCGGGAAGTAAATCGCTTGTAATTAGAATTCAATATCACACCATCCTGATCCAAATAAGATGAACTCCAGGCATATTTCGTCCCTTGATTCCCTCCTCGTACAGAGAGATCCAACTTATATTGCTTTGCTGAACGCATCAACTCATCCTGCCAGTCCACGTCACCACTGTTCATGGGGTTGAGCGAATCTATAATTGTATAGAATGGTTCCTCGGGTTTGGCCATACCACGATAGGAATCCAAAACTGCTTCTCGATATTGTCTTGCGTTCAAAACACTTAGTTTGCGGGTCAGGGCGCTCACTCCCGCGGTTGCATTTAATATCACTTCGGGCCTACCTTCAGCACCTCGTTTCGTCGTAATCATCACGACTCCATTGGCAGCTCTAGAACCATAAATAGCGGTAGACGCAGCATCTTTAAGAATCTCAATCGAAGCGATATCGTTCGGATTGATATCCGTCATCGGATTCAGCCCAGAATTTTCAGTACCGTTTAAAGAAGAAATGGAATTGGATTCCAGTGGAATACCGTCTACAACAAAAAGGGGATTGTTACCCGAGTTCAATGAGGAGCTCCCCCGAACACGTATGCTCATCTCCCCACCAGGCGCTCCAGAATTGGACGAAACCTGCACCCCCGCTGCCCGCCCCTGTAAAATTGAAATGGGATCCTGCAATGTTGTTTTGGCAATTTCTGAAGCACCTACGGAAACAATAGATCCTGTGAGGTTTCGTTTTTTCTGACGCCCATATCCTACCACAACAGTCTCTTCCATCAGATTGGAAACAGCAACGAGTGCGATCGTATAGCTTGCACGTGAATCTGTTTTTATCGTCTGACTCGAATAGCCCACAAATGAAAAAGTAATGGATTGCCCTATTGCTACATCGTCCAATACAAAGCCCCCCCTTTTATCCGTGCTCACTGTAACATTTTTTGCGTCGCTGAGCTTTACGGTGACTCCAAATAAAGGCGACTTTGTGGTCGCGTCAATCACGTTACCAGTGACCGTCTTTTGCTGAGCGACTACAATGCCAGGAAAAATTAAAATGCTGCACAAAAAAAATAAGGATAGAACATAATACGGTCCTTTAAGGTTACACTGGTTAGCAATAAATTTCATATCAAGACTTTAAGTTTACATCACCTACTAACTATCGATAACGATTAATAAAAAATATTTTAATGAAAACATTTACATTAAAACGTTAAGCATTACCAAATAATTAACGTTTGAAAAAAAACAATAGTATACGCAGCACTAAATTTAGTAACATTTATGTGACAAAATCACTTTCAAGAAACATTATATTGTCCCACTATCTATTTCATAAATATTGTTTTCTTTCCCAACCAAGTCAATAACAATTCCAAATGGCCTTTCAAAATTTGAAGAACATCAAACTGCAGACTGCCCTGCTTGTGGAAACTTTCATAATCCCGAATAGATGGCATAAAGCAGGTCATAAAAAAGCCCTAGAGCGGGGAACTCTAGGGTCTTAGCCATATATTAACCTATTTTATGAAAAGTATTTGCATTATTAACGCATTATTGTGGCAACTTATTTTGTGCTATATTGAAAAAAATTAATAATTATAAAAAAACCCCATCTATAGCGTTATAAATGGGATTTTTCATAAGATCCAAAATAAGATTTTGTTATTTGATCGTTACTGCAAAAGCATATTCATCTGGAGGAAGACATTGTGATGCATCACATGCTTGCCATTCCACACTACCTTTCACAGTTGCTGTTCCTTTTTTCAAAGTCACCTTTTGTTGGAAGATCACCTCATTTGTAAAATATCCTACATCCATTTTAAAAACCTCCTCGTGTTTTACTTTCGGTTTTGGCTCAGCAGTTTTTCCTGCCAATACATAATCAGTCGCATTAGCAAATGTGAAAGAAGTCGGAATAGGTCCGCCATCCTTTACATTTTGCGAATAAATATGCCAGCCATTTTGAATGGTAGCTTTTACATAGACGACTGCCTCTTTGCTGTTCAGCTTTTTGCTAGCTACAGTCCATTTTACCGGTTTGTGAATCTGAGCAAAAGCGCCAGTTATCATAAAAATAACTGCAGTCATTAACAATACTAATTTTTTCATTTTTTTATATTTATTTTGGTTTATTACATGATGCCCATTCTCCTACCTTCATATCCATTTTCTTCTATATGTAAATATGATGATATGGAAAGACAAAAAACGCTACAACAATATTCGCTATAAACAATATAAAACACAACAACAGGTTGATAAAACAATAAATTTTATTGAAAACAATATAAAAAACAATACGATTTACATTTATACAACACGTTTTTCAATATTCTCGCCTTATTTTTTTTGTGTTCTAAAAAATGAAAATAATGACTATATCACACTGGCTATACCACCCAAAGTCTGCTATTATCCATTTAAAATCAGAGACAACAGATTTGTTACGTTGCAGTACCTGTCAAAAATCATCTTTGGCACAGAAATCGCATTATGTAAAACTCATAATTTAGGTTAATAATTGGTTAGGTTAAACCGCTTGAAGTTCCCCGCTTCAAGCGGTTTTTTTATTATAAAAATCTTCATATTCAAATCCATACTGACACATAGCTGTCAATATCCAAACTTATCTTTGACGTAGGATAAAAAAAACAGAACGACCTATCATTTGTTCAAAAGGATGGGTAGAAAAACAGGGGCATGTATCAAAAAATATTAAACTAATATATTCCAAAACAAGATGAACACACTTCAACAACTAAAATCTGAACTTGAAAATGAGTACCAGATCACTAAAAATTTTATCGAACTTTTTCCAGAAGGCAAAAATGACTATGCCCCACATGAAAAAAGTATGAAAATCATGCCTCTTGCAACGCATCTCGTGGAGGTATTTGAATGGCCAAGTACAATTTTGAAAACATCTGAACTGGATTTTGCCGATGGTGGCTACAAGCCCACCATTCTATCAACGCGGGAAGACTTACTCCAGAAACTAGATCAAGATTATGAAGCAGGAAAAATAGCCTTAGAAAATGCTACCGAAGATGATTTAAATCCAGTTTGGACCATCAAAAGTGCTGGTCAAAAACTCGCAAGCTGGACAAAATATGAAGCAATCCGTCATTCTTTAAATCAGATCACACATCACAGGGCACAATTAGGTGTTTACTATAGACTGAATAATATCCCCTTACCGTCAAGTTACGGACCTTCTGCCGATTCACAGAACTTTTAGTATAGTCCAACATAACTATCGTTTTTTGAACGAAATGGCATAAAAACAGTCCGCAATCTACCTTCGTTTATGATCTAAGACTGTTTTTATGCCATTTCGCTATGCACCCTATCCCAGCCTACTGCGCCCCTCAGTCGGGACAACGTCAGGATGAATCCGTGATGTTTCCGTAGTGAGTCCGTAGTGAGTCCGTGGTGAGTCCGTGTTATACTCGCTAAAACCACGTTCATATGATGGTCAGACTACCCTAACATGTGCTCTCAGGTATGTTTAAAGCTCGAATCATGCCGGAATGGCTCTCGAATAGTTACTGAAAATAGGCCAAACACTCGGACTCACTTGCCGGAAACGCGGTTTTTTGACGTGAAAAACCTTCCTGCATCAATCAATCACACGAAGAGCCAATATAATGGCATAATTTTTGAAAAAAATCAATTAACCAATTAGCGAATTATACTAAGTAAGCTAGAGGTTCAAAGCAAATATAGAAGCAGCATATTTAAACCTTGATTATGATTATTTTCGGAACAAGAACAAAGTTATTACAAAACAGCTCCAATACAGCTGTTGGAACTTGCAATTATTGCAACACAGTCGGATCCTTATATGCCTACAAACAGGTAAAATACTTTCATATCTTCTGGATCCCCATTTTTCCATACAGTACAGAGATTATTAGTGTATGTAATCATTGTAAAAAAGTAAATTACCAACGTGAAATTGATCCCCAAACCCTTGCAACAATCCGTTCAAGCGGTATGCCGAAGACACCCGTTGGATATTTTTCTGGATTAATACTAATCGGTCTTTTCTTCGGATCTGCGGCCGCAGCTGGAATATCCGGATCCATTAAAACAAAAAAATACCTGGAAAATCCGGCTGCTGGTGATGTATATGAAATCAAACGGAAAGAAAATGGGAAGTCCATGTACACGTTATACCGCGTTGCCAATGTCACAACGGATTCCATTACTTTCGACGTCAACGACTATGAAGCAGAGGGAACGAAAGGTCTTCGCAAATTGAGGGAACAACGCAGCGATAGTTATTCAGAAAAGGTCACTTTAGCCCGCCCAGAAGTTGTCAAAATGAAAGATGATAATCAGATATCGTCAATAGAAAGAAAATAGAATTCGAACAACGACAACATCTGTTGCCCATTAAATAATTACCAATACAGCGATCAGATGAAAACAGTATTATGGCAGGGAGTCGCTTTCCATTCCCTGGAGTATTTCAACATACAGGAAAATAATGACCATTATGTTGTAGTATCAAAAATTATAGGTTCCTATCGGAAAAAAATTTATTCGGTCTCCTATCAACTGATTATAAACAAACAGTGGGAGATCGAGGAATTTCTTATTGATTCCGAGGTCGATATGACCAAAAACACCCTAACTGGAAAAAAAACAGCTACCAACTGGGAAATCAATCATTTTGACAATCCGGACTTTATGGGTTTTCAATATATAGATATCTCCTTAACACCCTTTACAAACACGCTACCAATAAACAATCTACAGCTTATAATTGGTGATTCAAAAGAAATAGATATCATCTATATCGACCTAATAAACAACGACATCACACCTGTCCGGCAACGTTATACAAGGACAGATTTACACGAATATCTGTATGAAAATATAGTCAGTGATTTTACAGCTCGTATTCAGGTGGAAGAGAACGGACTGGTCCTAAACTATCCCGGTTTATTTAAAAAGATAGCTGGAAATTAGTTTCAATCATCCCAAAATTAAATCAACACAAAGTCTTCCCTCACCCCTTGTCCTAACGATGCCTTCTGTTCAAAAAAACAAATCGGCATGTGTATAGGCTCCATAGCTGTGCTACCAGATAACAGTGCCACTAGTATACATTTTTTTATTACCTCCGTTTACACAAAATATTTCTATATTGGTTCCGAGTTTTTCATGCTAAACCGACAAATTCTATTTGGCAAGCTCTTAAACACATAATTATTAAGAAATCACAAAAAAACTTTATGTCTAAAGCTATTTCACTGCTCCTGCTATTGTCTGCTTTCTATTGGCCCAGTACAAGTTATGCGCAAGAAAAAAATCATATCCCCCAGCTGATCCCTTTTCCCAAACAACTGGAATCATCTACGGGTTTCTTTCAAATAGCCAAGGGAGAATTCTCTTATACGATTGATTCCAACATCTCCTCAAACGCTCTAGACCAATGGGTACGTCAATCGTTATTCGGGGACATCACTAAAAAGAAGGTGACACATGCCAATGCAACACTACGATTGATAAAAAAAAGTAGTCTTTCCAAGGAAGGTTATGAATTAACGATTGATAAAAAAGGAATTCAGATTTCTGCTTCTTCGGATCAGGGGCTATTTTACGGACTGCAAACAATACAACAACTGTATCTTCTTGCAAAACCCGCGGGGAGTATTCATTTGCCCTATCTATCAATTAAGGATCAGCCAGCGTTTCAGTGGCGCGGTGTGGAACTAGATGTAGCGCGGCACTTCTTCTCAAAAGATTATTTATACAAGTTTATCGATCTCTTGTCGTCCTATAAATTCAATAAGCTTCACTTGCATCTCACAGATGATCAAGGTTGGCGTATCGAGATCAAAAAATATCCAAAACTTACTTCACAAGGTGCGTGGAGAACCTATAACAACCAAGATTCAGCATGTCTTGCCAAAGCAAAAGACAATCCCGACTTCAATCTACCCAGCGAACACAAACGCATCAATAATGGACGAGAAGAGTATGGTGGATTTTACACACAACAGGATATCAGAGATATCGTCGCCTATGCATCGAGCAGACATATCGAGATTATACCTGAGATAGATATGCCCGGACACATGATGATCGCGACCAAAGCTTATCCCGAGCTACTCCTAGACAGTGAAACCGCAGGCTGGGGAAAACAGTTCTCGGTACCAATCAGTCCATGGAAAGAAAGTAGTTATACATTTATAGAAAATGTACTTAGCGAGGTTATCGAGCTTTTCCCTTCTACTTATATTCATATTGGTGCCGACGAAGTGGAAAAAGATTCCTGGTCAAATTCAGCTATAGCCACAGCATTTATGAAGGAGAAAGGCATAGCCAATCTACATGACTTACAAAGCTATTTTGTAAAACGTGTTAATAACTTCATACGTTCGAAAAACAAACGCAGCATCGGTTGGGATGAAATACTTGATGGTGGTTCGGATACATCGATGACAGTTATGTATTGGCGGGGATGGGTAAAAAATGCACCTCGTGAGGCAGTCAATCGTGGTCATCGTCTCATCATGACACCTACCAATCCTTTGTATTTTGACTACCTTCCCAATAGTAGCAGCTTGGATGCGGTGTATAATATGTCTGTCATACCATCCGATATCCCGAGTAACAAATCAAATTTAGTTCAGGGCGCGCAGGCAAACATATGGACAGAAATGATCCCATCAACAGCCCGGTTAGAATTTATGATTCTACCAAGATTGAGCGCATTGGCAGAGCGAGTCTGGACCAATAAATCATTATATGAGAGCTATAGAAATAGATTAATCGCTCACTTTGGGATCTGGAACAAAATGGGGCTACATTACCGTATGCCAGATTTAAATGGCTTTGCCGATAATCAGGTTATCATTAACGGGCAATCCATGCTGAAAATTGAGAATGAACTTCCAGAAAATGCAATACATTATACCACCGATGGTAGTCTACCAACTCAGAAAAGCCCAGTACTAAGCGATTCACTTATTGTCAAAAACGAAGGAGCCATACGTTTCGCAACGATATCTTCTTCAGGAGCAAAGAGCGAATTGTACCAAGTGAATTTCAAGAGAGATACCTGGAAAAAAGGTATTACCGAAGATGTAAAGAATATGCGTGCAGGATTGACCGCAACGCTATTTAATGGAACATTTGCAAACACAGCTGCAATAACAGGCAAAGCGGTACGCCAGGAGATTATTAAGGATATCCATTTGAGCGATACGATTAAAATGCCTTCATTTGGCGCAAAAATTAAGGGTTATCTATATGTGAAAGAAAAGGGGATCTATAATTTCTATTTCACTTGCGATGATGGTGGAGTTTTGCGCATACATGATCAGGTGGTCGTAGACAACGACGGACAACATGCCCCAATCATGAAAAGTGGACAGATTGCTTTAGAAAAAGGATATCATCCGATTAGCATCGATTTCATAGAAGCGGGAGGTGGTTTTACCTTGAAACTTCAATATCGTGTTAACGGTTCCAAAATTATCGACATACCCGACGATCATCTCTTTCATAAAAACTAAGGTTAAAAGGGGTGTCCACAACGGACATCCCTATTTTTTTATTTTACTCCTATCTTCCAAAATCTCTTTTCAAATATCCAATTCCCAATGGCTCACTTTTTGAAAAGCTTCTTTACCATTCACATATTGAAAACCTATCTTTTCTTTGTCATCCAGCCCATATAAATTGTTGATTGAAAAAAACGTATCGGAACCTCAAATCCCGCTTCAACACATAACGCTGCAAGCCGATCTTCAGACACATGAAAAAGTTCGTTCTCTATCCTATTTAATCGAAGACTGACCTGCTCTTCGGGTATGTTATCGGACAATAGAAGTCTTAGAATTTTCAGATTTTCTTTAATCATGCCGCTATTTCCTGTGATATCCAGCATTACAAGTGGTGCTCCTAAAACCAGTCTTTTTCCAATTTCTTTCAGCAATTCTAACTTAGTTCCATTATCTTCAAGAAAATGAAGAACCAACAATAACGTAGCCGCATCATATTTTTTATCGTTTTTCAAATCCTGGATCAGAGCTTCAACAAGTACAACGTTAGGATATCCATCAAGTTTCTGCCGAGCCTGTTGAATCATTTCTGTGGAGGGATCTATCCCCGTTATATTCCATGTTTTGCCCTTTGCGACAAGCTTCTGTATCTCATTACCAGTTCCACAGCCTATGACCAGCAGATCATTGGGATCTGTATCTGTCAACAGCTTAGGCAAACAATCCAAAAAATAATGATAGTTGGGAATCCAGGCTTCTACAAATTGATCATAGCCGCTCGCTCTTTCATTCTCAAATAATTCTACTTTGCTCATATTCTTAATAATGCGATCTTAATATTAGACAGATCAAGTGTTAAGCTATAAAGATAGTTCAATTGAATCAGTATCTCCTTTAATTAATTCTTTTTGATTGAAAAACTTGTATTAACCTAATATTCTGACTAATAACCTCTAGCCAAATTTATTGGAAATACATCCCCTAACAAAAGCCGTTAATTATTCTTGAAAAATATATTGTCTTCTATTCTGCCATCTATAGAATCAAAACTTTTACTATCTTTATTCTACTTAGCCAGAGTTATGACAATGACAAATAAAAAGCCATCTGGCTGGACCAGATGCAACCAAGATAATTTGTTAAGATCGGCTCAAATTATTATTAACAACACAATATGGGCTTTTTAAATTTCTTAAAAGGACAACATAAATTAAAGCAGATTGACGTCAGTGAAGACCAGGACTTTGTTGATCTGCAATTAACGATAACCAAAAACTGGAATGATGAAAACCTAAATCATATTATTCAGGCAAAGGGTCTTTGGGGAAAAGAAACAGTCGGTATAGAAATCTCATTTCGACGCGATATGAAATTAGGTATCGTTAACACAGAAGTAGACAAGAAAAGATTTTATCGAGAAGGGATCAACTTCTATTCCATTGGGGAATTGAGTGATAATTTTGCCAAAGCTTTAAGTAGCTTATTTAAAACTGAGACCAGCTCTTTCAGGATGCTTGACGCTATAGGCTCCACAGCATTTGTACTTAGTGGCCAACCAGAGTATTTTGACGAAGAGTATATAAAAACCAAAATTTTCTTCGACGATACAAACGAAAAGGATAATTATGCGGAATGGTATGTGAATATTGACCTAAAAAATAGAATTCTTGAATTAAGGGAAAAAGATCAGGAATATCGAAAAAACATCATTAATGTGTTGACAAATAACTAGCTTTGCGATAATTTAGAAATTAGTGCATGTCTATTCAGCTATTAGCACGTGAGTCTAACTCCTATTCTATTCGTCAGTTATTGGAAAGCGAATTCGAATATTATAAATCGATTCGTCTGGAAGCAATTCAAACGGAGCCTAGCTTATTTCGACGGAGCAATCCCGCAGAAAGCGATCTCTCCGATTTGGACTGGCAAGAGCGTATAAAATATGCTCGGATTGTCTTTGGACTTTTCAAAAAAGACGAGCTAATCAGGATGACCAGCATGTTATTATTAAACAATACTGAAGCATATTTTGGACAATCCTTTATTCGCCCTATACATCGCGGACAAGGGCTTTCAAGTCTCCTGTACAAAATTAGAATGGCCTGGGTCAATACTCAGCAGATCAAACGGCTCATCATCAGTCATCGGGAAATCAACACGATTTCAAAAAAAGCGATCCTACGTGCAGGTTTCGAATATAGTCACCGGGAACTCGTGCATTGGCTGGACGGCACAACTGGCTACTCATTGTACTACCGCTTAGAACTTTAACACAAACCGGATCTAATGTCGGAAATAAGCGAATATAAAGAACAAACCTCCTATATAGCAGCTGAGCTAGTCCCGTCTTTTTGATAAAGTGTGCTTCTGTAAGTGATACCCCATTTAGCTATTTCATCAATAATGGGACCTAATGTTTTACCACAATCAGTAAGTTCATACTCCACAGTAAGCGGCTTGGTATTTAAGACGGTTCTTCTGATAAGATGGTTCATTTCCAGATCTTGCAGCTCTTTGGACAGCATCTTTGCCCCAATCCCATCAACTTCCCGCAACAATTCCATAAAACGTAGCTTTTCAAACAACATTAATGTTCCTATAATGTGGAATTTCCATTTACCTGCCAAAATCTCCATGCTGTCATTTATCGCCAATATCCGCGTTTTACAGCCGGTGGAGGAACTTGATAGTGCTTCCTTTTTCATTTTACTTGATCTCCTTCTATTGATTACAAAAATACTGAATTACAGCGTCACAGTGCACTATCTTTTTGGAAAGTAGTTTCTTTAAGGAAACTAATACCAAAAATAAACTATCTATCATCTACCTTTGTATTCATAAATTAAAATGGCATGATTGATGCCGACGATACAGAACAATACAAACATCTTATTAAAAAATAAAACGATTAAAAAATGAAAAAACAATTAATCTCGGGTTTAGCCCTTATTTTGTTATTCGCTTCATGTCAAAATGCAACTGGAGACAAAGCCAAAACAACATCAGCGCAAGAAGTGACTGAACAAAAAGGACAGACTTATACTGTAGAGGCTGACAAAAGTACATTAAAATGGACAGGTTACCACAAAGGTGGTTTGAATCCAAGATATGGTGTCTTAAAAAGTGATGGTACACTTTCTGCTGATAACAATGCTATCACCGGTGGATCTTTCACCATTGATGTCAATTCAATTGTAACAGACAGCGCTTCTGTAGACCCTACTACTGCAGGTGGTAAAAAATCAACAGATTTGGATGCACACTTGAAAAGTGCGGACTTCTTTGATACAGCGAAATACCCTACAGCTAAATTTGAAATCACCAAAGTCGCTCCATTTGATGCTGCTCAAGGAAAAAGCGTTGTTGCTGATGCTACAAACACTGTCAGTGGTAACTTAACAATCAAAGACAAAACAGTAAACGTAACATTTCCTGCTAAAATTACTTTCAATGGTGAAGAAGTTACTTTCTACTCTAAATTTACGATCCAAAGACAAGATTGGGGACTTACATATGGTACCGAAGGCAATCCTCAAGATTGGATGATCGCACAAAATGTTGACATTGAACTTAATGTTACAGCGAAAAACGCAAAATAAGATTTCTAATGGCTGTTGCAGCCGCCTAGAATTCTAGCTATAATCAAGTTGGCTTAAAAAAGAGCCAACTTGATTACTCTTTACCCTATTTGTATCCCTAACCTACCAAATCCGTATTATTACCCATCCTGATCAGGTACATAGCATTAAATTCATGTGGATTCATCTCCTAATCTCGTAACTCCATTTTCTTCTTTAGACGCTGTTTTGCTTTTTTGATTGCTTCGGTAGATACACAGAGTAGTTCACTCATGCTACTGTTGTTTAAATCCAATTTTTGTAGAGCAAGTATGCGCAGATCGTTATCTGTTATTTTTGAATAGTTTTGTTTCATTTGTGCTAAATAACCCGGATGGACCTTGTCAAAAACATGCTTGAATTTTAGCCATCGTTCATCGGTCATGATATGTGTCTGCAACATTGCATTTAAGCTATCGGAAACCTGAGCCATGTAAGCAGGATTTTGCGCTGACACCTTCACAATCTCCTGTCGGAGCTGTTGAATAGTTGTGTCATTTTGCTTGATCGTATTGGTAAATTCGCCAAGGGAATCTTTTAAAATCAAAAGCTCTTGATCGAGTAATTGCCTCTCGTAACCTAGCTTGAGCCGGTCTTTTTCAAGAAGAGTATTTCTTATTTTAATTTTTGCCTTTGATCTGTTGATTAAGAGCAATACGATCGCAAACACCAAAATCAAACAGACCCCAATAAATTGATATGTCCGTTTGGTGTGAAGCCTTTTTTCCTCTGTAGATTGAATCGCTCGATTATATCGCTCGGTTTCCCTTTGCCAAAGAAAGGTTTGTATCTCTTTATCATTTATTCTTTTTTCTAACGAATCTTTTAATATCAGGTAGACATGCAATTGTTTGAGTTCTTCCTCTTTTTGATTTAAACCATGGGCAATATCAGACAATAATTTTGAGGCCTCCATCTTATATTTCAGAAAATAGGGCTTTTCCTCCATCAGGCTTATGCTGGTTAGGACATGTTGCTTGGCCAGTTTCCATTCCTGAAGTACAATATACCAGCTTGCCAGATTGAGATTTGCCCGCATGGCATCCTTTCGTTCGTCAAATCGCATAGAAAGATCGATGTTCTTCTGAATTAAAGCAATTGCTTTTTGCCGATCGCCCGCTTTCCAGGCTTGATCGGCTAGATTACCAGAAATAATGCCAATCCATACCGAATCTTTAGCCAATTTCGCTTCCGACATCGCTCGATTGAAATAAGTAACAGCTTGATGATTAAGCGAATCATTTGATAGATATACTGCTATGGCATTGATTATATCCACACGTTCTCTTGATGCTGCTTTCGAAAAAGGCAATGCTTCCTGTAAGTAATCAACGGCAATACTATGATCTCCAATATAACTATAAAAATTCGCGATGAATTGGTAATGCTTAACTACTAATGGTATTTTTTTGATATCAATTTTGGATTTTAAATCATTTGCACGCAAAAAGAATGGGAATGCTTCCTTCACTTTCCGATAGACATAGTTATAGTAGCCTTGTCTTGCATAGCCAATCATTTCCAATTCAATATTATGATGCTTTTGAAGTAATTGCTCCGCAAGCCGATAATATTGATCAGAAACGGCATTAGTTTGATCAAACGCAATCGAGTACCCATCTGCCATACGCATGTAGTATCCCCATTTTAGTATACTATTATTTGTCTTATTAGCGAGCGTTAAAATAGGATCCAGTGCATTTTTCAATGCAACAGTATCCTTCCCAAAGTTAGCCCGAAATTGGAGGGCAGCTTCCAACTGAAGAACAGGGTCTTCAATATGCACTATTTTTTCTATAGATTGTCCAACGGCTATATTCGTACTTTTTATCGTCAGAACAGCTAGGAATAACATACAGAACAAATAAATTTTCATTTTTAAAAAGGTCAAGTTTTTATTAAAATGGTTAACAGTAACAGGTCAACTCATAATAGATTTAATTTCCAGATCAGCCCTATTAAAATCTGACATTACCCAAATACAGTTGGATTCCCCAATAGTTATCGGAATGACTTTTTTAATTATTTAGCAAAATGGTTAATATAGACTCATAAAGCGAGGGTATAGGCCCCGATTCACTGTAGTAAATATACAATTTATCCACATAAGAGATCAATCCCTTTTTGTTAAAAAATTGTTAGCTCATTACTCTTATTTTTAGGATTGGCGGTACTATCTATTTTTATACCATTATCCAAATGTGTTTATATTTGTATATGGAGATATCAATACGAAAAGGAAGATTAAGCGAATTGCCCCAAATAAAGGAACTATTTGCGGGAACAATTGCTTCAGTATGTCAGACCGATTATAATGCAGAACAAATCGAGGTATGGAAATCTTCAATCAATAACATTGAACGTTGGAATAACTTAATCAAAAACCAGTATTTTATTGTCGCAGAAATAGACAAAGAAATCGTTGGTTTTGCTTCATTGGATCATGGCAACTATATCGATATGTTATACGTACACAAAGATTTTCAGCGACAGGGCATTGCACAACGATTATATGACCACTTGGAGCATAAGTCTAAATATTCAAATATGGAGTCGCTAACAGCGGATGTCAGTAAAACCGCAAAACCTTTTTTTGAACGTAATGGTTTTACAACAATTGCCAGACAGGTGCAAGTTCGGTCAGCCGTTGAAATTGTCAATTACAAAATGCAAAAGACTTTTTAACATCGACTGGTCTAGCTAAAGATCAAAACTTCTCACCATATGCTATGATTTTGGTTTCCATAAGTAAAAGCTGGTGTTCAGCATTTTTTAATTGTGCTGTCGCCCTACCATTTTGTGTATCTACGGTAATTTCCATCTCAGCCTTTATATTTTTATCGCGATCAAAAAAAGCCTTGAATTTTTTAAAAATATCCGTTTCATCAAATTCAAAATTTACAGCGCAACGGTTTTTATTTTTATCATACCATTTGATATAGATATGCTGTGGAATTCCCCTCTTTTCAACTGTTATATTTTGTGTTCTTTCGTCGAAAGCAAAACGTTCAGCATTAAAATACTGAAAAATAACATCATACGTTCTTATTTCTGGAGCGATCACAAACTTTGGGTTCCAGATATAAGCTGTCCTCAGTTTATTCCAATAATCATCAGGAACAGGTTGATTTTTTTTTGCCATTTGTATTGCCAAAGGAATGATCGTTGTATCTGTCAAAACCTTATTGCGCCACTCCTGATTAAATAAATCACCATAAACCATTTCCTTACTATCAGAAACCTTCTGGTCAACATCAATTTTCTTCGCCTGATACTGACCTATTTCGACCTGACGATACCCCGATCCTCCAGCCCATATCACCAGTCCTCCACCGGGTGCAAACCCGAAAATAATCCTGTTATAATGCTCCTCAACATCACTAGCTGCCCTTCTTTCTACATAAGGCTGTTTAAAAAGTGTAAGCAATTTGTTGTAATCTATTGTGTCATTGAATCGGTAGAACGCATTCTCTGAAAACGAATACCAAGTAACATCAATTGCTTTGGGCAATGACATCATACTTTTATAGGTTTCGGCCCCCGCCTCTCCCCATTTTGCATGATAATTCACCGTATTTCCCTCACTAAATGTAAACTCATAATCCTCATCTTTCGGAAAGATGAATATCCCTTTGTAGAGTTGTACCGGATAACCTGTGGGATTACTCATTGCACCAGCCCATTCAAATCGACCCTCTTTTAAATTATCTGCCTGATCTCGCCGCTCCCGTTCAGCTTCCCGAACCTCACGGCCAACAGTCGAAAAAATAGACACAAGCACACTGATTAAAATATAGCCCAAAAATATTAGTATCAATGCTGTCCACGATCTTAAGCCCCAAACGAACATAATGCTACTGAATAAACTCAAAAAAATACTCAAAATTAAAATCAAAGGGAACATTTCAGAAATTACTCCTCCCAGATCAGCATATATCTTGTGTTCATATTCGTCGCCTAGTGTACCGACAAAAAGCAACACTGGTAATAATATGGAAAATATAAAGTAATATAAAAAACTGTAAATACCCTCAAAGACAATACTGGGCTTGTCAAATACCTTTAATTTTTTTCGAAGCTTATTAAAATGAAAATAAATAAGGGTAATTAAAAGAAAATAGGGCGAAACAAAGAATGCCCCATAAACCAAGTTCATATCGGCATCTTGCGTTAACAACATTGCCAATAATCCCAAAAGAGTCACAACAAAGGCTGAAATTGTAGCTTTAAGAACCATGTATAGATTTTATTATTTATTGATCATAATATATAGCGGTATCCTGTCTACATTTTGCTTCAAATTCACAATTTGAAAAACAAGAACAACTTTACTCAAAAGTAATAAGAAATGAAATTATAAGTACACAACAATTCATATTCAAAGCAAACCAATACATATTCGTTCTATTTTTTCATACTACTTAAGAACGCTATGCTCGCAATGCTTAAAAAGAAAACAGATCATTTTGTTATCTTAGCCCATGAATAGAAAATACGAGTTATGCATTTGACGATTAGACCCGCACAACAAGATGATGCCGCAGTTGTCCCTGAAATCATGCTACAGGCGATGGAAGATATCATCTTTCGTTTTATACAAAAAGAAGACAAAAAAGAAGCAATACGTTTTTTAACCGATCTTTTTCAACAGACCGAAAATCTATATAGCCATGAAAATACTTTTGTTGCTGTAGATCCCGAAGGCAATATTATGGGATCATTGACGGGATATGATGGAGATCATTTTATTACGCTACGGCAACCAATCCTGGAACTCATGCAAAAACAATACGCCAATGACCTAATCCCAGAACCGGAAACAGCAGGACAGGAATTTTATATAGATTCTGTTGCTGTATCCACTGCTGCCAGAGGTCAGGGGCTAGGAACAGAGCTATTGAAACATGCGATAAAATATGCCAAAAATCAAGGTTTCAAACAAATAGGACTATTGGTTGATCTAGATAATCCGAATGCCAAGAAGCTTTATGAACGCCTTGGTTTCACATTAGGAAACAAAATGCCTTTCGTCGGTGGAGAATACTATCATATGTATATTCAATTTGTTTAAGTTAATCTATAACATCCAGTTCCTGAGAACCATCAACATTATTATTCAAATATTGGTTTCTTCGAAAACACCAAAATTGTTAACTCAACAAATTGGTCGAAATAGGACGCAGAACAATTTATAGCCTATCTTATTTATAAATACCACAAGGATTAATATAAATGATCTAAAAAGGAATTTTTAAAATTCCTTATTTTTGCTCAGATCAACATGAAAAATCAACTTCATCGGCAACTCCGTATTTACAGATATGTTATCTATCGGGAGACGTTAATAGATCCTTGGGAACATTTTTGGTCTTTTATCGGTGCATTCATAGGCATATTTATCATCGCTTTTATTCAATCGCTTCATTTCCCACCATTGGAGAATGTGTTTCTGATCGGATCATTTGGGGCCTCCTCTGTTCTGGTTTATGGAGCCATACAAAGCCCACTTGCGCAACCTCGAAATTTAATCGGTGGTCATGTGGTTTCAGCAATAGCTGGAGTTACTGTAGCACAGCTACTCCCTGATATCATCTGGCTCACTGCCCCCTTTGCTGTAGCCCTGTCTATCGTATGCATGCAACATACCCGCACATTGCACCCTCCGGGAGGAGCGACAGCCCTAATCGCAGTAAGTAGCGGAACCAAAATTTCTTCCTTAGGGTATTGGTATGTATTGAGTCCCGTACTCTCCGGCTGCCTGATTTTATTTATAGTAGCACTTATTTTTAATAATATCACCAAAAATCGACACTACCCTGTTAAAAGATCACGTTTACGGCGTTCACGGCGACAATATCTAAAATCACGATTTGAACGAACCAAAGGGACATCAACCTAATCTGATGATTCAATTTAGTTCATTACCATAACACAAGCTTATATAGACTGTAAATCGTATACTTCAATGCTAATTAATCGATAACAATCGAAGTATACGATATGCAAAAAATTTGAGTTTTATTATATGACACCGAATTTCCAACTAAAAGAAAGACTTACCGATCTATTACAATAATTGTTAGATGTTGTATTTATAAATGAATTTGAGTAATTGCCCTCAACCATACAATTAGACCAATTGATCAGATAATATGGATGAACGATGGCTGGTCGAAAAAATTTGCTTTAGTATGTATAATGTTAAGCGCCTGGAAATTTACTCATGTCCATATAGAATATCTCCCAGGTATGGCCATCATAGTCTTCGACCTTTCTTAACTGCATAAAACCATGATCCATCATTGGCATTGGCTCTATTCCTCCTGCAGCCAGCCCTTTGTCAACAATTTCATTTACCCGATCCAGACTCTCCACGGAAAGAGCAAATAGTCCAGCGATATGACTTTTTGTATCGGCTAATGGCTTATTCGTAAAGGATTTAAATTTATCATGTGTCATGATCATAACAAAAATATGTTCACTCCAAACCATACATTTAGCATCATCATCACAAAATTGTAGATTTACTTCAAAACCCAATTGAGTATAAAAATCCATTGATTTGTTTACATCCGCCACAGCGAGATTAATAAATACCTGTTTCATCTTCCTAAATTTTTAATTGCTATTGATAACACAAAATTGCGCATTATGGTTTATAAAAATCTTGGCATAAGCCAAGATTTAAAGATCCTGTGAATATGTTCCACTTTGAATCTTTGCTTTAATATTTTTCTAATTTAAGTGTAATAAATTGTTCCCAATCACCTTTTTCTGAAAGCAAATACCAATGCCCAACAAGCACCGAGCAGTCATTATTCATCTGCCCATTAAACTTTATTCCATCTCCCTCAATAGTAAACATATTATTGATTAAATTTCCTGTCATTATTCCACTTTCCCCCCTCGAATTGGCATATTGCATCTTCACTTTATCTCCTGGCAGCATGGTGATCATTTCAAATGTTTCACTATGTTCTCCCCCTATGTGGACATCCGCCTTATGCAAAATACAGTTGTCATTGAGTATAAACTCATAAGAATCAACACCAACTAAAGGCAGCTTTTTTGTACAAACCCACACTTCTCCCGAAGTTTTCCATTTACCAATAAATTTATGATAATTGCTATCTTTAATTTTGTTCATTGTCATATAATTTAGGACTTTAACATACACTATTGATACAAAAATAATCTTAACATCGTTATATACTCTTGGCATAAGACAATAAAATTCGTACACGATCAAAATCACATATCAGTTGGCGGAAAGAAGCTACAAAAGCTATATTTGTCTAAGTATTAAGTATAATGTTATCATTTAATTCTTAAACATGGTCATCATTAGAACGTTCGGTGTTATATTGCTCTTGCTAGGTTTATTTCTCGCATACGGATTATCCAAAGACAGCCGACTGATGCTCTTTGGCAGCAAAATTAGAGCCGATGTCATTGGGATAGACAGTGTAAAAAACAAGCGTTTCGGATACCTACATTATCCGGTCCTCCAATTCAATTATAAGCAAAAACAAGTTCGTCTGGTGAAGGATTTAAGTAGCATTAACCCCCAAAAAGTACCGGCTCATATGGAAATATATTACGAGGAATATATCGGCATAAGCGATGGTTTTACCGGTATATATGCTGTCTTTTCTATTATGAGCATCACCATGATAATCTTTGGCATCATAGCTATTCGTACCAAATATCCACATTAACCTATCTCAGCTTATTTGGAAAGCTCGGTAAGGTCTGCTTTGGAGAATATATGCTCACCTTTGAGATAGCTATTTGCATCTTTCAGATAGACATAAATTATTTTTCTAGCTTCTGGATTAGGCAACTTGTATAGGTTATTTACCAAAAACTCTTTATCACGCAATCTGTCTTTATTGTAATTCAAAAAAGATGGCGCATGTGTCTGAACACTCCAACGGATAAAACGTAAATCAATATTATCCGGATACTTGATGATAACCGATTCCAATAATTTCTTGCCTTTTTTAAACTGGCCCAACTTCGAAAAGGGATTTCCCATATGCTTTGCCCAAAGGATCTCATAAGCGGCAAGATAGCCTTTTTCCGTTGCTGTATTTGCGGCTGCTTCCAGTGTCTTCAAATTGGCCTCACAGAGTTTTTTATCTTTAACTGCTGCGGCATAATCGGCTCGCATTTTGTCTACATTTATTTGACCAAAACAATAAATTGTACTTAAAATAAACGAGAAACAAACAAAAAATCGTACTACCATCCTAAATTCAATTAAATAAAATCATGCATTATCCAGATGAACTTAAACATACAATGTATCATCATATTAACCAAACAACTTGTTGTTTCATCTAAAATTCATCCTCAGACCATACTCAGTCTTATTTTAGTTCATATAACAATAGTTTAAGCGCAAGAGTTTTCTTATTTTTCTCTTTCATCGGAAACCGCTGCCTCGTTTTGCCTATTTAAAGCCCTTCGCAAACCGGCCTTCCCACCCAATTTTGACTTCAAGACACATCTATTCCTCAAACATTCTTGCATCATAACTTTTGATCACAAAACCACCATGCAAGTACCTCGCTTTTCTCGTTATTTTCCTTTCATCCGATTGGCGATAAAAAGTGTAAGAGATTTCCCTATTTTTTGCTTCGAATTTTATGGGTATTGGTGGATAGGATTTTAAGTGATCTTTACTCAATTGATCACTTTCAAGAGAAGATTTGTTCCTCAACGGGCTTTCATCAACATTTGTCCAGCTACACACAGATAAAAAATGTTTATTCGAACCAATCAAACCCAAATTATCTTCATATACGTAAGCCTTATAACAAGAAAAAGATAACTCATCCATTCTTTTGATCAATAGGTAACGATACTGATCAAGCGAATGAAGCTCATAGAAGTAATCAAAGGTTCTTTCTTGCCTATTGATCACATGCTTGTTTTTCAACACATAATTCCAGTGCTCAAAATTAGATCTGAGGGTGAACAGCTCATACTCTCCAGATTTTTTCAAGCTAAAATCTGAATTTAAACTATCCAACACCTTTCTAAAGGTTTTAAAACTGATGATATCATCTTGCTCTAGTGCTCGAATTAATTGTCCCTCAAATTCTTCGCAAAGTGTACTTTTGTACACTGAGTCTTGGTTGGCGATCGCTGTATTGAAATCAAGAAACGAGCGGACAAGCTTTAACTCTTGGTCCGTTTGCCCGTAGGACTCCAGTGCTCCTTGAAGCAATAGCATCAACAGCACTAATTTAAGCAGTCTCATCTGTCGGAGTTTCTACCCATTGAGATTCGTAAGACGGGATAGCTCATCAAACTCTGCAGTGATCCTGTCCCCGCCTTTGGTTGCTATGAGTTGGGCTCCCTCATCCGATATTTTATAACCTTTTTCTTCCAGATACCACTGCAAAGCAATCTTATGGTTCATTTCAAATTGGGAAATTAACTGCGGGAAGACTGACAGTACCCGAAGATGATCATCTTGACGTTGATGGTCAACAAGATCACTTTTGATCGTCACCAGCATTGCCCCCTGTCCATAATCTGCAATATAATAAGCGCTCGCATCAAACATTCCCGAAGCGATCAAACCAATGCGGTGCAACTCATCTTTGGAAAAATCGAAGCTGCTGCTGCTTAAAAGATCAATCTCTTGATCTTCACCATATTTTTTTAGTTGAAGAGACTGCTGCGTAATATGTTCAGAAAGACCAGATTTAGTATTTGCCCATGCCCAAAGCCAAGTTTCGGACGAATGCGAAAAGGTCCCTAAGACCTGCATCGGAAAATCAAGGTTTGGCCCAAAACTAATCTCCTCTTTGCTCATATCAATATTCCAATTATTATTACCGATGACCGTTGCAAAGTCATACTGCTTATCAAAAGCAATTCCACCAAATCTTTCTATCAATTCCTCTTCTGTGCGATAGGACAAGTTATCTTCCGGCTCCTTTGTAGACGTAACCTGTTCCACTTTAGCTCCAGATTTCGCTCCAGTAATAACTTGCTCTACTTTAGCTTCTGTTTCGGTACCCTGTCCTGTTTTAGTGCCCTTTCCAAAAAGTTTGTTTAAAAATCCCATAATTGTTTCTCTATTTTTTCAATTCAGCCAGTAATTCAGCCCTTCTATAACTCTCCCCGTTAATTGTCAGTATGATTTCATCGATCTGTTTTAAATCAGCTATTATTTTAAGTAACTCATTTTTTCTATCTATTTTGATTTTCTTATTGATAAAAAATTCATGAATATAAAGCGTATTCAATTTCGTAATTGTCTTTAAATCAGCCAAATCTTTCAAATAAAACATATTGGTTAACCGCAATTCACCTAATTGATCCAATTTAGCAAAATCAACTAATTTTTTTGAATTGAGTTCAAACAAAGCAATACGTTTCAATCCCGAAAAATCATGCAAAAAAGATAAATCACCCATTTTTGATACCGAGGAAATTTCGAGATTCTGTAACGAAGGTAGATGCGGAATGATTAAATGATCACTTTTAGAAGTAAAACTTTCCAGTCGCAGCGATTCTAGCCCCATTCCCTGCACAAAATCCAATGTATTTACTGCTCCTTTCATACTAATAAACAATTGCTTAAGTGACTTGCAATTGGCCAGCGGGGATAAATCCTTAACACTTCCCGCAATTAATACACTTCGCAAATTCCTGATTTTCTCGATAAATTTTAGTGAAATGTTCGTATAAAAAAACAGTTCCAATTTCTCAATCTGGTCGATGGGGTGATCATTAAGAACATCCAAATCTTTTGCACTATTGATCTCAATTGCCAATTCCATAATACGTATTTTTATGCTTAACTCAAATATTTTTTATGCTTAACTCAAATATACTGAATGCAATAACCAACCTAATTATGCATTTACAATCCGTCAAAATCGTTTATGATTCGTGAAATTACTGAATATATCGACAGGCGATCTGTATCAAATATTGAAAAAAACAACACAAATTTTAAATGAATAAGATTTTTTTACTCACAATTATTATTTTTACCGAACAGAAAAGTTTGAAAAATGATAACAGTAGCGATAATAGAAGATGAACCCGCTGTCCGTAAGGAGATCAGTTACCTTATACAAGAGGAAACCGACACAGAATTAATTGGTTGGAGCGACAGTGTTAGAACTGCTGTAAAACTAATTGAAGAAAAGAAACCGGATGTGATCCTAATGGATATTCAACTAAAGGATGGTACAGCTTTCGATCTTCTAAAAAAGCTCAATGTTATCCCACAAAACGTCATATTCATCACCGCATATAATCATTTTGCCATCAAAGCAATCAAGTATGGTGCTTTAGATTACTTGTTAAAACCTGTTGACCAAACCGAATTAAAAGAGGCATTAGAACGCTACCGTCGTCGCAGCGATAATAATCCGCAATGGATGCAGCAGTTAAATATGGCACAAAGTGCAATGCACCATGGCGATCTACCGGAAAGTATTGCTTTGACATCCATTCATAATGTGCGTATCGTTGCTGTTCATGACATCGTCTACTGTAAAGGTGATGGTCCATATACTTTTTTCTTTCTGAATGATGGTTCCAAGGAGCTCATATCCAAACCGTTGAAATATTATGAAGAATTGTTACCCGCCCCCTATTTCCTACGTACCCATCAGTCCTATCTGGTCAACCGTAAGTACATAACCGGTGTTAACCGTTCTGAGTATATCGTATTGAAAAACAAAGAAGAAATACCTATTTCATCGCGACGGAAAAACGTAATTTTAACCCAGCTTTTCCCAGAGAAATGAGATATCTGTTACAATGTATTTTCTTTTTGCTGCTTATTTTACATATTGTAGCTTGCGACAAAAGACCGACTTTTTCTTCCCGGGACCATGATGCTGTCTTAGCACAGATAAAGGAGCTCGAAGACATAAGGTTGACGCCTAAGAACGGCGACTCACTCAAGAGAGCCTGGCGACAGCTTGGAGAAAATCCTAATGTAAAAAATGATACCGTATTCTTTGCAAAAGTTAAATACAATACCGCTAGACTATATGCCATGCTCCAGCAAGATTCCGCAGGCTTTTTTGTAGAGCAGGCTCTTGAATTGATCGAACCTACCGCCGGTAATCTAAAGTACAAAGCACTTATTTACAATGGTATTGGCAATATCCGCAGTGCCGAAGCAAAAGAACGCGAAGCTGGCTATTACTACAACAAAGCAGCAGCGATCGTTCTCTCGGATAGCACCGCAGGCCTTTCTGCGGAAGCGAAATCGGCTATATTGCTCTCTGCAGCACAAAATAACCTAAGTTCGTTTCAATACAATCTCGCTGAAAAAATGAATCGGGCGGCCCTCCATCTCTCAGATTCGCTTCCAAAAGAGCATATCAATCGTCAACGTGTATTGGTGCAGATGATTTATACATTAAATACATTGCAGAGGCCTGGCAAGGAGATAGCGCCATACCTCCACAAATTAGAGGAACTCCACCGACTATTTCCAGATAAGTATAATATCAGTTTCTTATACGATTCGAAAATACAGTACTTTGAAACGACACAACAGCAAGATTCCTTGCTACATTACCAACTACTGAAAATAGAAATTGATGAGCGACAGAGCAATATCAAGGAATCCTCTGTATTGATGAATAATCTACTTGTAAACTACTGTAATGTTGCAGCAATTTATGTGCTATTTAAGAAGCCTGTGCAAGCAGCTCAATATATTGTAAAAGCCAAACAGCTTAGAACACAATTCCCCAAATTAATCTTTCCGCATAATGAAATACTCTTTCAAAAAAGCTTAGCCGAGCTGTACAGCTTACAGGGCAAAAAGGAAGAAGCAATATCCGTCCTAAATAATATTGTTCAATTACAGAAAAATGTCTATCATTCGGAAAACACACAGGCTATTGCCGAAATGAATGCATTGTATCAACTACAGGCAAAAGATCAATCCATTCGCACATTGAATGAAAGCATTAAGATCAATAAACTACAGTTACAGCAAAATCGCCTGTGGCTGGTCATATCCTCTTTGGGTCTTATCTTATTGATTATTATATTATTCTTTCTATACTATAGTTTCCGTCAGCGACGCCTAAGCCAGGAGAAAGAAAAAGTCCTACTCCAACAGCAATTACTGCGCACACAGATGGAACCACATTTTATTTTCAACACCTTAGCAGCGGTACAGAGTTTTGTGCGATTAGATAAGAAAGAAAGTGCCATCAAATATCTCAATCGCTTTAGTCGTTTGTTGCGGAGCAATCTGGAGTTAAGTCGCGAGAATCTAGTGCCTTTAAATGAGGAGATCGAAACACTGGAAAACTATCTGACCTTACAGCAAATGCGCTTTGAAGATGCTTTTACCTATCACATTACACAGCCAGACGAACAGGATCTTAGTGCCATCATGTTGCCTCCAATGTTGATACAGCCTTATGTCGAAAATGCCCTACTACATGGTATTGACCTCGAAACCTGTAAAGGCAATATCGACATTCATTTCCAATTGGATGGAGATATTTTATCGGTGGACATCCTTGATAGCGGTAAGTCCGAACCAAATATCCAAGAAACGCCACATCGTTCACTCTCTGGAACAATCAGTCATGAACGCATGCAGCTCCTGGGGAGGAAAGCAAGCATAAAAATCACGAAAAATCCTGAAGGAGGGACACTGGTAAAATTGCAAATACCTGTAGCATATTAATCATTATGGCTAAGAAGTGTCTTTTTCTCCTTCTGCTGCTTCCCTTTCTACTGACAATAGGATTTGTTGTTCAAATAAGAAAGATAGACACGGACTTAACACATACAACAGTTGTTCCTCTCAATAACAATGGTAGTCTATTGTCCATCGATAAACACGCAAGCAAAAGGAGAATATACTTTTTTGTATCCGAAGCGGGCAAAATCATTAAATACGAAAGAAAGTATCGCGGCTTTGTGACTGATTGGTGGGTAAAATCTCAAGCAACAAAATTCGCAAACAACAAAATGCTCTCCTTTTACCATGAGCATAATCCGCAGAGCGGTCAGGCAGAGAGTTTTCCATTCTTTGGTCTTTATAAGGAGAAAAAAGACTTTTCCTATTATGCCGACATCTACTATTACCTGAAAGAAAAGTATTTCTTTATGCTATTGGCGGCCTTTATTGGTTTCATCCTGGGTGGGGCTTGGTCAATTGATACAATTGGCGGAGCCACACACAATAAAGGGATTTTCGCCTGTTTCTTGCTGGAGCTTGTTTACTTTGCTATACTGCTATTTTTTTAGAATAATCACGTTTCTATTTTATCGTCCAAAAACAGGAACAGGTAATAGATACTATTTTATCACCTAGCTGCGAATCGTAAAAACTATTTACGATTCGTAAATATCACTGTTCTGGCCAGTATTCCTTTCTTAGTTTTGATAAATCAGTAATGGTATGTACATGAAAAATACATTCTTCAACATTGCATGCATTAGACAAATCATAAGTTTCACTATCCTTATCGTTATAACTAGAAATATTATGGCACAAGAGGTCAATCATTATATCGCGACCGGTAAAGACAGATCCAAAACGATCAGTGGACAGTACGGTGACCTCAGTGGCATCTGTCTCTTTGAAGACGGCAAATTCATGTTATATGGTTATGCTACCATGGTCTTTGGATCCTATGTCTTTGAAAAAGATTATCTTCTTTTCTATCCAGACCAGTTACCGCAATTTCAGTTATATGCATGCCATAACCCCACTTTAGGAGATGACGTATCTGTCAATTTTAGAGGCTTCGAAGAGGGAAAGACTTCTGTACAGTTTGGAGACGACAGAATACAACCAGTTTTCAACGATGGGGCCAATTGCTTCGATTTCCCCTATATCTATGAGCAATCACACCCGATGTCACAATTGAAATTCGCCGTACAAAATGAAGGTTTTGATGCTGACCCCGCATACCAAACATTCCACTATCAAAATGACGAGCGCTTCAATGACTTCATCGCAATCTATAATAAACCACAGCGAGCGCGAGCGAATTTCGGCGCCTACCTGTATTTAACTGAAGATAAAAAGCTTGCTATAAGCCTTTCTAATTATGGAGGCAGGAAGGGCTTTTTAAGAGAAAACCAAGTAGACCCAACACAAAAGCGCTGGCTTGAAATATTAACAATGAAAAAAGAATATGAAAGTGCGGGAAGCATTGAGCTGACGGAATAATTTCTAATGCGGAGTATAACATTTCTTATCCCGACCTAGAGGAATATAATTTTGACAAAGCAACAAATCAATACATCAGCAAGTCCGCAAAGGAAAACGACCAAGAGAATGATCAGGGTGATCGCTATCTGCGTCAATATACCAAAGAGCCATTAGTACCCAAGCAAGGTAAGTTTGACAGCAAAACTGCCACTGCCGCAAGTCTATTTTTTGCCAGCTGTGACAAACCTAACGAATCGTACAATCACATTAAAAGACGAAAAGAAAATACTAAATGATCAAACAAAGTGTATACCTCATCCTATTACTACTACTTTCTATAGATAGTTACGCACAGTTGAATTTGCGAAAAGCGATTTTACAAAGTGATTTGATTATTTCTATCAATAACCATCGTCAGGACAGCATTTGGGAAAATGACCATACCTTGCAGTCATACACGCAAATGGATAAAATAGATTCAGACAATGCGTTTATCCTCCGCAATAAACTCAAATCTACACCACAGACACTACGACTCAGGAATTATCTGGCTCAGGAAGAATTCTTCTCCAAGGATATTCATCGCCCCTCCTCTTGTCTCGTACCAATGGTTATCGATATAAGCAAGCACTATCAAGATATATTTTTCATAAAAAAAGAAAAAGGGCAATACAAACAAGTATTGATGTTATCAGATGTAGAGGATGCCCTCTTTCAAGCTTATAGAAAGCAGATAACAAGTAGCAGCAATTTTGAAAACGCCAAAAATGAAAACGAACGGTTTTCCAAAACCCTGGACTGGTTTATCGAGAACGGTCTGCTACCCGATGGCGAATTTATTGCCTATTATAAACAAAAAGGCATCACTACAGATTCAATATTATATACTGAAAAACAATATCAGAATGCTCTACAACAATTTCAACTGGGGCATGAAGATCTGTTATCCCTACTCAAAAAGAAGTACCCTGAGGAGGTAAAACAATATTACGCTCAAAAAATGAAGGACATTCTAACTATCGAAGAGCCTGATTATAGTAATTATTATGATTTCTACAAAGCTATTTCTGCTCTTACCGATAGCTTTAACAGCGACACAAGTTCCGCGGATTATATCTTGTGCAATGCACTGACATCCGAAAAATTCGACAAATATGAAAAAAGAGATATTATGGTACATTTACTAAAAGTCGCAAGTGAGTGGAAATAAGCAATGGTATCAAGTTTGCTTAGCGTAATGAATAAAAAACAGTGATCGACCATGCGTATGCTGATTCGAGTTATTATATTAGTTATATCATGTTTCATCCATATCGTTGCCTATGGACAGTATCGTACGGTCCAGCAGATCGTAGATCAAGTGATTCATTCCTATAACAGTAAAGACAGCATCGCTTTTAATGCACTTCTGAACAAAGAGCTTGGTCTCTATTTCATAACCACTTTGGGAGTCAATAATCGTTGGACATATACATCTAAAATCTCTTTCAATCACCATACAGATTGTTCAATCAACGCCCCGTACCAAGACTTTCTGGCGCGGGATCAGATCGCAAACCCAAACTCAAAGACTATCATCTATAGCAATCAACCTTTTTTCGAGTGTGAAACAATCTATAAAAATGGCATATTTGTAGCCAATAAAGGTAAATACCATCCCTTATCCGAATCTATTATTTTTTATAAAACACACTATTCAGGCATTATCGGTGAAGAAATTACATCGGATAAAGCGCAGGAACTAGACCATCTCTATAGCAAGGTAAAGCGTATTGAAAATCAGAGTCGACGTATTATTGTCAACAGCGACACAGGTACTTTTATTTTTTATATTACCAAAATTGACGGACAATGGTGGATAACAATTATAGATTTTGCCAGCGCCGATTGCAGTGTCTAGTTGTCCGCATCTGAACAAGAAATGTTCGAATATGAACAGTCCCTCCGCACAATACTAAAACATAAACAACTAAAAATCAAACAACTAAAACAATGGCAAATCAATTGCAATTCCATTTTGACATAAAATAGTCATCTATTGATAATTGATACCGCTATGTTAAAAATCTACATAAAAACCGCTTGGAGAAGTTTAAAAAGTCAGCGCTTCTTCTCATTAATAAAAATAGGCGGATTTGCCTTTAGCATAGCAATCTGTATGCTTATTGTTTTGTACGTAAAGCACGAGTTGAGCTATGATAAATTCTACAAAGATTCCAACCTACTTTTCAGGGTAGTAGGCGTAATCAATAAAGACAATACTGTTCTAAAAGGATTATCGCTCCCGGCTCCGGCAGGTGCAACTTTAAAAGAAGAATTTCCAGAAATTATAGCCTCTGGAAGATTATTAGCAAACCCTCTTTTTGGTGCTGGAACCAATCAAATCGCCACAACTGGCAATGCCGAGCTATTTTCCGAAGAAGGTTTTTGTTTTGCGGATCAAGCGATCATGGATTTCTTCCCTACCAAAACAATCTTCGGTTCATTAAGCCATGCGCTTGACAATCCAAAGACTATTGTAATCACCAAGCGGAAAGCAGCGAAACTGTTTAATGGAAATCCGATCGGAAAACGCATCTATCTAAATAATGAGAAATCAAATGAGTATTCCATTACGGCAGTCATTGATGATATTCCGACAAACTCCAATCTATATGGATATGATTTCTTTATGACTTTAAGTGGTCATGAGCCTTATGAAGGTGAAAAATTAAATTGGCTGGCCTCCAACTATACAACCTATTTTAAAATCAGAGAAGGCACGGATATACAACAATTGGAAAAGAAAATCACAAAATCTTACATTCAGGATCATTATAAACCCGCCATGATTAAAGCAGGTATGACAGTCAATGAAGAGGTTTGGAATACTGCAAGAATGACCTTACAGCCTTTGGAAAAGATTCATTTATACTCCAATGATGTTCCAAGCCATAAGATTGAAAGCCAAAATCGTGGCGATATTCGATTGGTCTATATTTTTGGTGGAATAGCGTCATTTATATTGATTATCGCTATGATCAACTTTATCAATCTGTCTACTGCCAATGCAGCTACACGTGCAAAAGAAGTTGGTGTCCGGAAGACAATCGGTTCCGGTCGAAAGGCCCTGATCATACAGTTCATGACGGAGTCCTTTTTATACAGTGGAATTTCGATCGCATTTGCCTTATTTTTCGCTGTGCTTCTACTACCCCTTTTTAATCAGATTGCCGGCAAATCCTTGGTTTTTCCTTGGACAACCTGGTACTTTATCCCCACCCTTATCATCTTTGGTTTATCAATAGCTATTGTATCTGGAATTTATCCCGCAATGTATCTTTCTAAATTCAAACCAATTGCCGTATTAAAAGGAAACGTAAATTTAAAATCTAGCCGCAACTGGTTTCGAAATGGACTTGTTATCTTCCAGTTCGCAACATCTATCATCCTGATCATTGGCACTTTGGTCATCAACCAACAAATAAAATATATTTTAAATAGAGACCTAGGTTTCAATAAAGAACAGGTACTCATATTAAGAGGAACGGGCACTTTGGATGGAAAGCAAAGGTTGCTAAAAAACGAATTAAAGGAATTGTCCAGTGTGGCTTCTGTTTCTATAGGTGATTATCTACCTGTTACGATGGATGGCGTAAAACGTAACGGAAATTCATTTTGGAACGATGGTAGACAAAATCAAGACGTGGGTGTAGCCGGTCAGAACTGGATAGTTGATGATGATTATATCTCCACATTCGGGATCAAAATCCTCGAAGGTCGTAATTTCAACATGAACATGCCAACAGATTCCGCGGCGATAATAGTCAATCAGAAGATGGTAAAAGAGTTGAACATCAAGAATCCGATTGGTGCAAAAATCCGAAATTATGCATCTTATACAATCATTGCTGTGGTCGAAGATTTTATCTTTGGAAACATGCGTAATGAGGATGTTAAACCGCTGGCTCTGGTTATTGGTGGCAGTCCAAATATGATGTCCATCAGACTTAAATCAGACAAAATGGAACAAAGTATTCAGGAAATTACGAACGTTTGGAATAAATTCTCTCCAAATCAAAAGATTCAATACACCTTCTTGGATGACGGATTTACCATGTTATATGCAGATGTACAACGGACTCAGGTTATTGTCTCAACCTTTGCAGGTTTAGCGATATTTATTGCCTGTTTGGGTTTATTTGGACTTGCCGCATTTGTGACCCAGCAACGGACAAAAGAGATCGGCATCCGGAAGGTTCTTGGAGCCAGTTTGCTAGGAATTATAAAATTGTTATCTGCTGATTTTATAAAACTTATCTTCATAGCCATTCTAATCGCCTGTCCTATTGGCTGGTGGGCCATGGACACCTGGTTACAGGACTTCAATTACAGAATCAGTATTCAGGCTTGGATATTTATACTTGCAGGAATCGCCAGCATGTTGATTGCATTTGGAACCATCTTCTACCATGCGCTAAAAATAGGACGAATAAATCCGGTCAATAGTTTAAAAGACGAATAATTTCAATTAAATTACTTAACTTAGCTTATAGACCAAACGTTTACGTTTTGAACACAATTCTTAAATTTATAGTTGCTTAGTTAGCCTCACAAACCACAGGCTAATCATTCTTTTATTTGGATAATCCTATCCAAACAGGTTTTCATTTGATTTTATTATTCACCCTACTGCTATAGCAAATATTCTTTTTTGCTATGCAAGCTATCCATCCCCTGGTGTTGCGATAGCAGAAACATCGTGAATAATATCAAAAAAATTAACAAAGAATATTAAGCACGACTATAAATAATGCAAAAGGAATATACATGGGCTGTCAGTCCAAACAATACACCACTACTAAAGAAATCATGTAGCCACTGCGATAGTAAACAATTTTATTGCAGTGAAAAATTCAGAATAAATGCACAGAAAAAAAACGTTGACGTATGGTTGATTTATCGATGTGTTAAATGCGATAGCACATACAATTTGACCATATTTTCACGTACTCGACCAACTGCAATAGACAGTATATTGTTCAACAAATTTCAAAATAACGATACAGAACTGGCTTGGAGATATGCGTTTTCCGAAGAAATGAGAAGAAGGAATAAGGTGGAAGCCGATTTAGCTACAGTAACCTATGCTTTGCAATATGACCAGATTTCAAGCGATGAATTGCTGTCTTTGAACAAAAGGATCTTAACATTCGAGGTGGACTATCCCTTTGACTTCCACCTTAGGTTATCATCCCTCATTCGTACTTGTCTCAACCTTTCCTCAAGGCAGCTCGATCAACTAATCATGCAAGAAGCAATTACGGTAGCGGGAAAACACCTACAGAAAAAGCATAAGCTAAAAGACAAAGATCGCATTGAAATTGATTGTAAAAAACTTAAAAGCATACTGTAACAGATTGATCTGATCCTCGATTATCTGAAAACAGATAGCCTCAATTTCTGGAGCTGTTTTTATTAGAAAGCCATAGTCTATCACAAAAAAGGGAACCGTTGGTTCCCTTAATTTTTCGTATATAAAATGAAGTACTTTTTATAAGGTATTCATATATCTATTTTTGCTGAAGTTTATCTGATAACATCTTCATATAAAAACCACCTACAACACTACGCGCCTTAAAATTCTCACGTATCCCTGTATTTGCATCGTAAAAATCATTTAGTGGAACACG
This sequence comes from Sphingobacterium sp. GVS05A, assembly GCF_019969845.1. Lineage (GTDB taxonomy): Bacteria > Bacteroidota > Bacteroidia > Sphingobacteriales > Sphingobacteriaceae > Sphingobacterium. The sequence continues at coordinate 223,104 of NZ_JAHXYR010000006.1, read as the reverse complement.
TGATTCTGTTTGGATCGCATGATTGTAAACCGGATGCACCAAAGCTTCAAATTCTTCTCTTGTCGGCGCGAAAGTTGCAGTCCACAAAATCCAGTCGTTTTTGGTATATGCTTTTCGACTATCCAATGGAATTCCAAATCTACTTTGTTTGGTAAGGTAATACTTGATCTCTGTGTTATAGACTTTCTGTGGAAACAGATTTAGTCCCAGCACCTTGTCCCAAATCAGGTTATATTTTTGGCTCCAGGTATTTTTATCGTCAAATGTCAGCGCGTAATGATCTCCGGCATCTGCCATTTCCATCCATTTTGGCACCATCTCCTCCGCAATGGCACGATATTTCTTCGCCGCCTCAGTTTCACCGATCGCTTCAGCCATTTGCGCATAACAGGCAATCCCCACAATAGCCTTTACCGATAAGTTTACGTTACGGGCGAGATGGCCCGCAAAATCATCTGTACATAATTGCGTTTTAGGATCAAAACCATCCTTTACAAGATAGTCTACCCAAGTGGTGAGCGTCTTCCAGTGCTTACGTGCATAGCTTGCATCCCCCTGTACTTTTGAAATCGCAGCTGTCAAGATAATCATATTTCCAGACTCTTCGACAGGCATTGGCTCGCCATAAGTCTGTCCATTGGCCAATGGATATGTACCCAGATCATGTGCTGCCCAAGGGTGAGGATATTTGCCACTTTCACTAAAGTAAAAGATACCCGTCAACATGCCTTTCAACAATTCCGGATTATAGATCAGGTATAGGGGCGCCGATGGATAAGTGACATCGACCGTATTAATAAAACCACCACTGTTGTTCTCTTTGGACAACCAGAGCAATTCGTCCTGTGGACTTTTCACCAAGGTATGCGCAGCAATGCTCTGACGATAGGCCAGTGTTGTTAAATGTGCATATTCCTTTCCTCCAGACTTTAGCGCATCCGCGTAGACCTGTTTATCGAAAGCAACACATCTGTTCATTACTGTGCGGTATTCATTGGCCGCTAATGTGAGTTGATTTTCGATGGTTTCCTTACCAGAATTATTCCACCAAGGTCGCAGATCTTTTTTGAAATATTGGATAGCATAAATTTCATCATAGCCAAGCTCAACAAAACGTTCGACTTCCTTGTTGCCCACCGTCCCAAAAGGAATGATCGTATTCAAGGACAATGCTGTTCCTCTTGTACTTTTTGACTTTGTATTCCCTTTTCTAAAGTCATCCACAGCCGTTGCCATTGGACTTACAAACTGCTGCGACTGATCTTTTTTGGGTGAGGCGACATAAAAATACCCCCAGTCAATACGCATATCATCGGCTGCTTTCTGCAACATAGGCTGTTCGACTGTTCCTGTTTTCAAAACAGCTAATTTGTCAGTCTCATATTTTTCAGCAACAACCTCCTGCGATGGTTTATAAACCGCAATGTTGGATGCCGCACTTAAAAAGACTTTTACAGCATGTTGTTTTCCATCATTTGCTTTTACCTGGTAGGTAATATAAGATACAGGACGAGCCAAAAGATTAAGATCATCCATCAATAGCGGCGATGTAAATGTAAGCTTCAGATCGACTTTGCCTGCCTGGAAATTATATATGGTACGTGTGGCTGTTATCTCCACATCTTTCTGTAGGGCAGTTTGTATTTTAGGTCCCCCCTCTTTGAGCCTATCTACTAAGCCAAAGTCAAGAAAACGGCCTCCGGCAGTATTGCGCAGGTGAATAGCGATCTGATTTTGGCCAGCCTTTAGGTCCGACTTATTTATCGGCAAGTACTGGAAGCTGTTTGTCCAACCCGTCTTTTCATAAACCTTTTTTCCATTTAAAAACACCACAATATTATCATCATGGTTCAATTTTAAGAAGAGTTCGTTGATGCCTTGTGGGTCGGTCACATTAAAGGCACGACGTACCCAGATATCATCCGATTTCCACAAAGTCTTGACATGTTTTTGATCATCTCCCAGCGGAGCAGCACCTGATTTCCAGTCACTGGCTTTATAAGAAGAGGACTGCCAGTCTCCCTCGGGTTTAGACTCGGTATATTGGACAGTAAAAGACTGATCTTCCGCAGTGGGAAGAATCGTTTTATAATTGGGCTCCTCCTTACCAAGAAAACGATAAATATTGCCGTCGACATTAATCAGCCCCAAGAGTGAATGATCCGCTTCGGTCCAATGTTTGGTGGTCGATGCATTCAACTGATCCGTCATCGACCAGATACTAAAGTTTGGATTGTGGGTAATCAATGGGTAAGCTGGCGCTTTTCTTTGTTGCGCCTGTGCATCAAAAAAGCTCGTTATACAAGCTAACAAGCAACAAATACTCACTTTTCCTAGTTTGTTCATCTTAAAAATAGGTTTTTTAAAGGGTTTGATCATATATTTTGATAAAATTAGCGACCTAGCTGTTTTTCAGGCATAAAAAAATGAATTATTAAAATTGCGTTAAAAAAGCATGAGCTTCACAACAAATAACGTTGGAATAACTGACATTCAGCAGCCTCTTCGTATCATTTTATATGCAATTTATATCATATTGCTGTTGGTCTCACAATAGAATAGAGGATAAAAAAGGTAATCGGAAAAGAATAGAACATCCAATAACTGGGTTCAATAAAAAACATTATTATCTTTGGCTATCCGATCAGGATCAGATTGGTTACGCTGATAGATTGGTACCAATTTTACCTTGGAGAATATGAGAAGATTTTACATTTTTTTCTTTACGATTATACTATGCTTTTGTTCAACAATTGTTGGGCTTTATGCGCAAGAAAACGATTCAATCAATAAAAAAGAACTTGGTTTAAGTACCTTATTAAATGATATCCGACAACAACAGATCAACGATTCGCTCGAACGTCAGAAATTACAGCATGAAATCGCCAGTCTCAAAAGTCAGAATAGTCCCAAGAAAGAGAATCTAAAACAGCAGCTCAATGACTTTGACGAAGAAAACAGCCTACGCAAGCAACAATTAAAAATCAAAGTCGACTCGATCAAAAAAAACACCAAGCGTTATGCCGTCGCACCATTTAATGATACCCTTTTTTATATCTATAACAAATTGGGGTCATCCCTGGCCAAAGATCGCGCCTACAATGTGGTCAACAGAATTGAGAATCTCTATGAAGATGATTTTGTAAAAGTAGATTCCTTCAAAATCGAAAACAACGAAATCAGCGCCGATATTGTTTACAAAGATCTGATCATTACTTCCATCACAGAACTTGACGCCCTACTGGAGGGTAAAAGCAAAGAAGAGATTGCCAGACAATACCTCAAGCGTATCCAACAGGCCATCAGTGAGGAAAGAGCAGACAATAGCATTACCAAAGTGCTGATCCGTACAGGGCTTGTCCTTCTTATCCTTATCATCTTTTCGATTTTGGTATTTTTTATCAATAGACTAAAAAAGTATGGCACGAATCGCCTATTGACCGAACGTACAGAGCGGATCAAGGACGTTAAGATCAAAAATTATGTGCTGGTCACTTCCGTTCAGAAAACCCGTATTTTCATTAACACAATCAATATTGCACGTTGGGGACTGATCGTGTTGATCGCTTTTATCATGCTTCCCATTGTTTTCAGTGTCTTTCCGTTTACGCAAAGCTGGGCCTCCAATCTGATCGGACTTTTTACCAAACCTTTGAAAAAAGCGGTCTTCGCCATTTGGGATTATATTCCAAATCTGATCACTGTTTTCGTCATTCTATTTGTCATGCGTTATGCAGTGCGATTTGTGAAATATATTTTTAACGAGATTGATAAAGGTAAATTAGAGGTCAATGGCTTTCACCGGGAGTTTGCTATGCCTACATTTACCATTGTCCGATTTCTATTACACGCCTTTACATTGGTACTTATATTCCCCTATCTACCGGGCGCCAATTCAGACATCTTCAAAGGAATATCTGTTTTTATTGGGGTGCTATTTTCCCTTGGATCATCCTCAGCCATTTCAAATATTATTGCAGGTCTTGTCATTACCTATATGCGACCTTTCCGCATTGGTGACCGAATTACAATTGCGGATAAGACAGGCGTTGTCATTGAAAAATCACCCTTGGTAACTCGATTAAGAACAATTAAAAATGAGGAAATCACCATTCCAAATTCGTCCATCCTATCGGGCAATACTGTTAACTATTCTACCTTTTCAGAAGAAGGAATATGTTTTCAGGTTGAACTCACAGTAGGCTATGAAGAACCTTGGCAACGTATACACGAATTGCTCTTAAATATTCCCCCACGTATAGCACGTGTCAATCAACTCCCAGCACCATTTGTATTACAAAAAAAACTAGACGACTTTTATGTCCTCTATGAGCTGAATGTTTATATTTCCAAATCTGGGGAAATTGAGCTGGCCAAATCCGAAATTTATCAACATATTCTCAATGACTTTCTGGCTGCAGGTATTGAAATGAATGGCCCGCATCTATTTGCAAAATTGGATCATGTACCACAATACCAGCCTAAAAACACAGATAAATAGTATTAAGGTCTTTGATCTATTTCTGGATCAGTTTTATTGGCATGTAGCATCATTTGGGCTAGATTTCCCAACTGCACCAGCGCAAAACGTAGTTCATCCGTCCAGGGTAGTCCTAAGCAGAGGCGCATACAATTTTGAAATTGATTTTGCAGGGTGAACATTCTCCCTGGAGCAATACTCATTTTCTTTTTTAATCCGTAGTTGTAAAGCTTTGTCGTGTCTATGCTTTTTGGCAACTCGACCCAGAGTGCTAGCCCTCCTTGAGGTCTGCTGATCCGGGTTCCTTCCGGAAAAGACTCCGCGATCACATTGGCAAACCGTTGATAGTTTTCTTGCAATGTTTTCCGAAGATCATAGAGATGATGATCGTATCTTCCAGTCATTAAAAAATTACCCACTGCCTCGTGAATTAATGTTGTGGATGACAGGGCATGGATTAATTTCAAGCGGAGAATCTGATCCTTGTATTTCCCAGCAGCGACCCAGCCCACCCGGTAGCCAGGGGCCAATGTTTTTGATACCGAGCCACACCATAATACATTGCCCTCTTCGTCAAAGGTTTTACAACATTTGGGTCGTTCGCTCCCAAAATAGATATCGCCATAAGTATCATCCTCAATCAGTGGAACAGCGTGCTTAGCAAGTAACCTGACCACTTCCATTTTATTTTTATCGGGCATACAATAGCCCAATGGGGTATTAAAATTGGGCACAAGCAGACAAACATTGATGTCGGGCAGTAAGCGTTCAAGCGAATGGATATCAATCCCCGACATTGGATCGCAGGTCAATTCAATAACCTTTAATCCTAAACTCAGAACCAACTGCAAAATACCGGGGTAGCAGGGACTCTCCAGCGCAATGGTATCTCCCGGCTTGGTCAATGCCATCAGACAGAGCGACAGGGCATGCATACAACCATTTGTTGTGATGACGTCATCCGCTGTCAATCGACCATCCCAGCCCAGGGAACGGGCCGCTACCAACCTACGCAATTTCAAATTCCCCTGTAAAGGTTCATATTCAGCGCCGCCAGCATCTAATTCCCGGGTTGCAAGTACGATTTCCTTTTTTAATTTAGCCAAAGGCAGTAAATCCCCTGAGGGAACACCGATGGAAAACAAGGTTAGGTCTTTACGGCCCATATTCGCGTAGACGCTACTGATCAGCTCATTGGGTTCAACACTATCCGCTATCAGCTGTATTTGACCTGTTTCCGGAAGCTGTAACTTATGCTGATTCCATGCGTTAACAAAATATCCCGATTGCGGTATCGAATAAATTAGTGATTGCGCCTCCAGTGCGAGGAATACCCGCTTAGCTGTATTCATACTGATACCATGTTCTTTACTCAACACGCGCACCGATGGTAGCCGTTCATTGGGTCTGAGAACACCATTTTTTATTTTACTCGCTATATTTTGAGCCAAAACACTATATAGAAAGTCTTTTCCCATTTTGTAAATATAACTGTATCCATCAATTAAACAAAAACTGTAACTGTACTCAATAATAACTATTCGCGAGATTTGTATCAAAATTTAGATAATCTGACAATGAGCATCAATACAGAAGCAACGGAATCATCAAATGGCTGGCTAAACGGTTTACTCGGCGTCATTATATTTAGTGGATCATTGCCTGCAACACGGATAGCAGTCTTAGATTTAGATCCATTCTTTGTGACCGTAGCCCGCGCTACTATCGCAGGTATGCTCGCCCTTATCGTATTAGTGATCAACAAGGAAAAATTCCCTCAAAAAACACAGTTTTTATCCCTTGGTATTGTGGCGTTGGGTGTAGTCATTGGTTTTCCCTTATTGAGTGCCTTGGCCCTACGTTATGTGACTTCCGCGCATTCCATTGTCTTTGTAGGCATACTTCCCGTATCAACTGCTGTTTTTGGTATCATTCGTGGTGGCGAGCGCCCCAGGCCAGTATTCTGGATCTTTTCGATATTGGGCAGTCTTTTGGTTGTTGGGTACGCTCTCAGGCAAGGTATATCTTCCTCCCCTGTTGGTGATATACTCATGCTATTTTCTGTTATTCTTTGTGGACTGGGCTATGCCGAAGGGGGCAAGCTTTCAAAGACATTAGGGGGCTGGCAGGTAATTTCTTGGGCATTGGTATTTTCATTACCAGTAGCGCTGCCTTTGACTTATATTTTTCTTCCCTCCACGGTGGCACATGTTGGCATTGGGGCCTGGGCAAGTCTCGCTTACGTCTCCCTCTTTAGCATGTTTATCGGTTTTATCTTTTGGTATAAAGGATTAGCTCAAGGCGGTATCGCCTCTATTGGACAGCTACAGCTCCTTCAACCCTTCTTTGGTCTAATCTTAGCCGCTAGCCTACTTCACGAAGAAGTGAATATCGGGATGTTATTCGTCACCATTGGTGTCATACTCTGCGTGGGTGGCGCTAAAAAATTTGCCAAATAACAAGACATGAAGCACAACAGACCTTGTCCGCTAACAATTATAAAACCAACACATACATCAGCTCAGCTGCGACAGTACCATCCGGCCATTCAACTTCACGGGAATGTGTATAGGTAAAATTAAAGGCTTGATTTGCTGCCTTTGACGGTTCATTCCCCGCGCGATGCGATACGGTGATCTGTGCACATCCCTTCTGGCGGGCCCATGCAATACGTGCCAGATAAATATAATCTTGACAACCCTTTTCCACGATGAGGTTCGCGAACAAAAGAAGCAATCAGAATAGCATTTGAGGCATCATCACGGTCCACTACCACGCCTGTTAACCCGACGATAGCCTCATGATCATATAGTCCAAATATCGCACAATTTTGATTCTCAAGTAGTGCCACCCAATCCTGCTGGCTGTAAGCCGCTTCTCGCTGATAATTACTTCCAAATACCCCAGGGTCTGTATCTAACGCCTCCAGTCTAATCTTCTGTAATCTTGCCATTGTGCTGGAGCTAAGCGCCGCAGTACGTAATTTTCTTTCTTCATTTCTTCTTTTACTATCATCAAGGTAAATATAGCCGACAATCTCGATTAGACCCATTAAAATTGTCACTGGACTATCCACTTTATTGAATTTGGACCATTTATTCCCATCACTTTTGCCCTATTTTTGATATGATCAAAAAAAATACCCCATTGTATGTACGTACCCAAACATTTTCAATTTAAAGAATATACGGAACAGGTCGCATTTATGAAACAATATAGTTTTGCAACGATTGTATCCATAAAAGACAATATTCCGATAGCAACACAACTTCCCTTTCAGATCAACGAACATGCAGATAAGCTATTTTTAAGTTCGCATTTTGCTGTTGCAAATGAGCAAGCAAAGTATATCGTAGAAAACACTTCGTTGGTTATTTTTTCAGAACCACATGCCTACATATCCCCTATGCATTATGACAAAGAGGAAAGCGTTCCCACCTGGGACTATATCGCTGTACATGCCTACGGAACAGCACGGATTATAAATAATGAGGACGAAAAAATAGAAGTATTAGAACAGATGATCAAGACCTATGACAGTGCTTATTTAAACCAATGGCGAGGGCTCTCAGATCGTTTTAAAAAAGGCATGATGCGAGGAATTGTCGCCTTCGAACTTGAAGTAACGGATCTGCAGGGGCAAAAAAAGATTAGTCAGAACAAAACTGCTGTCGAAAGGGAACGTATTGCCACATATTTAGAAAAAGGAGACAATCCAATCGAAAAGAGCATCGCCGCTTCTATCAGACAGCTATAGTCTCAATAAAAAATGGTTTTATCCCTTTGATAAACATATTTTTAGATTGGATAAAGATGAACAAATCGATCGTATGATAAAAAAATAGGATAAACAATTAATTCAAAAAAATGAATTCGACTATCAGTGACAATATAAAGATGATACTCCAACGTATCGAAACGGCTTGCCAGCGTAGTGGTCGAGATCCACAAGAGGTAACATTATTGCTCGCAACAAAAACTGTAACAGCGGATCGTATTAAAATCGCCTTACAAGCCGGACAGACCTTGATTGCCGAAAACAAAGTGCAGGAACTAAAGGAGAAATACGAAGACCTGAAGGGAATTCCACATCGCAATCATTTTATTGGACACTTACAGACCAATAAAATCAAAGAGATCCTTAAATATAATGTCTCCTGTGTGCACTCTGTAGACCGCCTCGATTTAGCTCAAAAGCTCCATCAGCGACTCACAGCCGAAAATAAAACCATAGATATACTCATTCAGGTCAATACATCTAACGAAGAAAGTAAATATGGTGCCGCCCCAGATCAGGTCATTGACCTCGTCAGGCAGATCGCCCCTCTGAACAGCTTACGCATAAAAGGATTGATGACGATTGGCATCCTAAGTGCCGAAGCTGAACAAGTCCGTAGGTGTTTCCAGTTGCTCAAACAGATTCAACAACAAATCATTATGCTCGATATTCCGAATGTATCGATGCAAGAATTATCCATGGGAATGAGTGGGGATCTGGAAATAGCAATTGCCGAAGGCGCAACTATTGTACGAGTAGGTACGGCGATATTCGGACAACGAAATACCCCCGATAGTTATTATTGGAACGAGAATTTGATTTAAAATAGAGCGTATGAATGTGCATTTTATACAGCATGAAGATTTTGAAGCTCCGGGAGCCTATTTGCAATGGGCATTAGCACGACACCATACAACGAGTTTCTCCAAGGTATATCAATATGAAGCGCTACCACAAGACGGCACGATGATAGACTTATTGGTTATTATGGGTGGTCCTCAAAGTCCAGATTCGTCTCAACAAGAATATCCTTATTATGATGCACAGGCTGAAATCGCCTTAATCAGGCAATGTATCCATGCTGGAAAAGCCGTTGTTGGGGTCTGTCTGGGATCACAATTGATCGGTGAAGCCCTAGGGGCAACATACGAACCGAGTCCGGAGAAAGAAATAGGTGTCTTTGGGATCCAACTTACTCAAGACGGTTTGGCGGATCAGAAAGTTAGGCATTTTGGCGAATTTCTACCTGTTGGTCACTGGCATAATGATATGCCGGGGCTCAGTCCAGCCAGTCAAGTTCTTGCGGTCAGTGCAGGTTGCCCAAGACAGATCGTAAGGTACACCGAACTGGTTTATGGCTTTCAATGCCATATGGAACTCAATTCGGAAGTTGTCGAATTGTTGATTCAGGCAGAGAAAGATCTTTTGCGCAAAAGCAAACTACATAGATTTGTACAGACCCCAGATCAAATCCGCAGTTATGACTACACCGAGATGAACAATAAGCTATTTCAATTTCTCGATCACCTGGAAGCTGCCTATCAACATACAAAAAACAATTTTTAGAACGGATCACAGCAATCCAAACCCGGTTCATCATCCATACACTGCAATCCAACATTACAGCGCGTATACAACGGCTTTGAAAATGACCGACAGTACAGCATCTGTAGTAGATTTAGCAGATTTTAGGAACGAGGTATAAAACCATCATGATTTATTCAAACCAAGTGAACCGAACGATTGAGCTCATGAATACCGTATAAAACATACACTCGACGAATAAATCTGATAGCTTCATCACAACAAAAAAAATTTATATAGATGAAAAAAAACTGTAGATTTAGTTATCAAACAAAACGTCGATGGATTTTACACTTAAGCATTTTTTTAGATCAGCCACGCTATTAATCTTCGGTCTGCTGTTATTTTCATGTTCGGTCAAAAAGAACGATGAAAATCTAATTTGGTATGAAAACCAGGTTATTGAACAGGCAGTACCCGAACAAGACTCGGTTTACAGGATACAGATTGGTATGATGGCTTCTTCTTTTTGGTTGGATAACAAAGGTGACGAGCGGAAAGATCAGTTATCTCTTTTACAAGAGAGTCTGAAGCAACGGAATCCCCTTACTATTGGCGTTGAAAAAGGAACCAATAAAATCATTCGTGTCACTAAATAGCAATAAACGGCTAGTACTCCTTAACGCTAACACGAATGATTTCAACAGTTTTTAATATAAAAACGCGTCTGATCCCAGTTTAAATTATAAATTTTGTCCTCCCTCTCAAAATGGAATCAAGCTATTTTTTCCATTAAGTAAATCTGTGGTATCTCTTGCAGCTTCTCCTCAACCATTCGGCCAAATGCAAGGATATAAGGTTGCTGATTATGTGCATCAAGTCCGGCTTGACTTTCCCAGATTTCATAAAAGATAAACTGATTCTCATCTTCAGCCAGCTGATGCAGATCATACTGTATACAAGCAGCTTCCTTTCGGCTCTCTTCGACCATATGCTGCAATGTATGCATAACCTCGATTCGAAATACCGGATTCGCCTTTAAAATAGCCGTTATATAGATCTTCATGATAACTGAGTTTCAAAATAAAATACCTCTTCCAAATATGCTTTATATTCCTTTTCGTAGTTATCCACACGCTCCTGTGTTGCGCCTTTCTCCATATCATGGAAATGAAAACTTCCAATACTTTCCAATCCAGCAAATTGATTCATCTTATGGAAACCAAACAGAACACCTTCATCAACAGAATGTTGATCAAAAAACTCGCCTTCCATCGTAAATGCCGTATCTGGCGCGTTCCAACTTGATGTTACAAAATACTTTTTCCCATGCATCAATCCACCGGTACCATAATTGATTGCCGGGTTCTTACGTGAACGACCATCACTCCGATAGATGCCATTATTGTGTCCAGCTGTAAACACTTCATCTATATAAAGCTTTAGACGGTTAGGCACCTGAAACCACCATACAGGGAAGTGATAAACAATGATATCCGCCCATTTAAAATTTTCAGCTTCGACCATCGCGTCAAATTCATCATTTACATTGGTCACACGGATTTCAAATCCATTTTTAACTAAGGTTTGCTCTGTCCAATTTGTAATTGTGGTATTAAAAGAACCACCTGAGTGTGCGAACTCCTGTCCGCCATTGATAATAAATATATTCATCTCTATTATTTTTATTATTGATAACACAAATTTCTATCATTTTTATAGATAATACAAATAATTTAAATTGTATATTTGTATCATTAAAATAATAGATATGAAATGGAACTTAGAATGGCTTCGTACATTTAAGGCGATTTATGAGACCGGCACACTTTCGGCGGCCGCACAAGAATTATTTATTTCGCAACCTGGCGTGAGTCTACATCTCAATTCTTTGGAAGCCTTTACAGGGCACAAACTATTCGATCGGTCAGCACGTCGGATGGTACCGACAGAGAAAGGAAAAATTTTATATAATTATATTATTGATCCGCTTAAAAAGCTAGAAATAGGCGAGCAACATTTTCACAATCGAGCTCTCGATGAACGTATTACCATCAGCGTTGGAATGTGTTTTGAAACCTTTCAATACACACTTGAGGAACATATTGCCCAACTTCCCTTCAACCTCATTATTAAATTCGGCGAATACCCGCAGATGCAACAGGATCTGGACAATGGGCTACTCGACCTCATTATTACACCGCAAAAAGGCAATCAGCAGAATTTAGTCTATCAGCCCTTTTCAAAAGAGCGTATCGTGCTGATCGCAGGTTGCCAAACAGATACAACCGAATTGGAAGCTTTATTGCACGACAATAAGATTAAGGAAGCTTCCCAGCTATTAAAAAAACAGCTATGGTACAGCACTGCCGCAGATATGGATCACCTCAGGAATTTCTGGTCAACACATTTTGGCGAACATCCCGATTTCAGCCCCAATTACATTGTACCCAATATCAGTTCCATTATACGTTGTCTCAGCAATAACAAAGGCTTTTCTATTGTTCCTGATTTTTTATGTGCAGAAGCTATTGCTTCCGGCAAAATAAAACTAGTCTGGGAAGGTCAGTCTCCGGTTGAGAATACACTTTATTTTGGCACACGCAAGAAAACAATGTACCAAGAGGAAATCAGCAAATTGGAAACATTGCTGCAGGAAAAATGGTAGATTTCCCTTATTGATTCAGCATCTTACTTAAGAATTCGGGGGTCACGCCAATATAGGCGGCCACCTGCTTTTGCGGAAGACAGGCTATCAAGCTAGGATAGCGTGTGCAAAATCGTTCATAACGCTCCTTAGCGGTCAAACGGAGATTTTCCATGGCACGGCTCTGGTAATATACCAAGGCATTTTCCGCCAACACCCTGAAATAAATATTCAATTTTGGGATCTCTGTATACAATCTATTGAGATCCGTTTTTGCGATCATGGCAATTTCAGAATCAAATACAGCATCAACGGCAAGATATCCCGGCTTACCCGTGACTAGGCTATACATATCCCCTATCCACCAACCTTCGGGTGCAAACTGCTGAATATATTGATACCCATTTTCATCCACACAATAACTGCGCAGACAACCCGAAACGACAAATAGTGCATAACGGCTAACATCCCCTTCCAACAATAAAAACTGTTTTTTCTTGACCTTTTTTATTTTGACAAAGGAAAAGAAAAGGTCCATTTCCTCCTTAGTAAGATCAATCTGTTTCAGGATGTTTTCCGTTAATATATGTTGGTCCATGCGGCAATATTCATTGATATTTAACAAATATAGTTTATCCCAAACCCCGAACCAAAGTTTCTATCAATTGTTTATTATTTGCAGAAAGCCAGCGACAGTGACCTTCTGCAAATTTAAATACAGTTAAATATTGACTGATGGTCGTCCTGATGCAATAGTATGTGCTTCCTTCATCACTTCGGAGTACGTCGGATGGGCGTAAGAAATCCTGGCCATACTATCTGCCGTAATTTCATATTCCAGCCCTACGACTGCCTGCGCAATAAGATCTGCAGCCCTTGCTCCCAGCACATGTACCCCCAACAGTTCACCATAGACCGGATCCGCCAAAACTTTCACAAAGCCCTGCGTGTCCATTCCCGCACGTGCACGGGCATTGGCAGAAAATGGAAAGCTCCCAACAGTATATTTCATTCCCTTCGCCTTGAGTTCCTCTTCGCTGAAACCGACAGATGCGACTTCAGGCCAGGTATAAACAACAGCAGGTATTCGATCATAATGTATATGCGGTTTTTGACCATTGATCTGTTCGACAACAAATAGTGCTTCCTCTTCCGCTTTATGGGCCAACATCGCCCCACCGATCACATCTCCGATAGCATAAATATTGGGTGCAGCGGTCTGCAGCTGATTATTTACCACAATTGTTCCCCTGGTATCCAACTGAACATCCGTATTTTCCAGCCCCAATTTTTCGGTATAAGCTTTGCGACCGACAGCCACCAACACATAGTCAGCCGTTATTTCCTGCTCCTGCCCAGATCGATCTTTGAACGAGACCTGCGCGCCATCGCCCAAATTTTCTGCTTTATAAACAGCCTGTTGAAGCAGTATGCGGATCCCTTCCTTGGACAGGATTTTTTTGAGCCCATCCCCCAGTTCATGATCCATATTTGCCAGGAGATGATCCGCATATTCGATGATCGTAACTTCAACGCCCAATCTATTAAATATAGAGGCCATTTCCACGCCAATCACACCACCACCAATTATAACCATGTTTTTTGGCTGCGCCTTTAGGGATAAAGCCTCCGTTGAAGTGATGATTCTTTCCTTATCAATCACTACCCCAGGAATAGTAGCCGGTTTCGACCCTGTGGCGATAATAATCTTATTGCCCTGAATAAGCTCGGTCACATTGTCTTTCTTGATAATGCTTAATGTCGAATTATCCACAAAGGATGCTGTACCCTGCATCACCGTTATCTTATTTTTCCGCATAAGAAAATTAAGACCTTGTGTATTCTGTAGTACCACCTGATCCTTACGCGCATACAGCCGTCCAAAGTCTACTGACAAGCCATCCGCCGTAATTCCATGTGCCGCAAAATGATGTACAGCATCGTGATAATGGTGGGTACTGTCCAAAATAGCCTTTGTCGGAATACAACCAACATTGGTACATGTTCCACCTAATGTATTGTATTTTTCGACCAATACCGTTTTATACCCCAATTGGGCAGCACGAATCGCGGCAACATATCCGCCGGGCCCAGAGCCAATAATGACTAGATCATATTGTTCCATATCTCAAATTATTTTTGTACCTAATTCCTATTTATCACGCTAACACCTGCCTTTTGAGCTACCTATATTTGCTATTAAATAATAATACCATTTGGTATATTACTAATCAAAAAATACCTACACAAGCCTAATTAAAACAATTTAAAATTTAAAAACGAATATCATGATGCAAATATATAAAATAAAATACCGTTAAGTATATTTTATTATTAACCAAAAAAAGAAAAGCATGGCCACTATATAAACGAATTGGCAGATCCGATACCTCTCCATAGACAATTGGAATTTATGACATAAAATGCCGCTGATATTTTATAACTTCACAAGGAATAAGCAATAAAAACATCATTTGTCGATGAAAGAACATCAATATAACGCGACGGTTGAATGGACGGGCAATTTAGGGAGTGGTACAGATCATTATAAAAACTATGAACGAAGCCACCAGATCAGCATAAAGGACAAAGTGATTATCCAGGGCTCTTCTGATCCGGCATTTCGTGGAGATCCCAACAAGCACAATCCCGAAGATCTCTTACTTGCGTCCTTATCCTCCTGCCACATGCTATGGTATCTTCATTTCTGTTCGGTCAACAATATTATCGTGGAATCATATATTGATCATGCCACAGGAACAATGATGGAGGAAGAAAGTGGCAAGGGCTTTTTTAAAGAGGTCATACTTAGCCCCTCAATCCGTGTACAGCGACCTGAAATGATCGCCAAAGCAATAGCGCTCCACAAAAAAGCCAATGAATATTGTTTTATTGCAAATTCAGTAAATTTTCCGGTGCTCCATCAACCTCATGTAAGTGCTGAAGGGTGATTTTACCTGTTCCCTAAGCGTTCTTGTAATTCTCTTCTGAAAGTAATCCCAACGGGCAGACTCATATTATTGATCTGCACCATACCATGTTCATACTTGCTGACCTTGTTGATAGAGGCAATATACGATTTATGGATGCGGACAAATTTGGACGCAGGTACCTGCGTTAAGATCTGTTGGGTGGTACTAGCAGTAAGATAAGTCTGTGCCGGTGTCACGATTTTTACGTAATTACCAAAACTCTGGATAAAATCGATCTGAGAAAGCTTCACCTCAATCAATCGTCCATCCATACGGATACTTATTGTTTTTGGCTCCTCCTCCTGTGGTATTATACTCTGGTTAAAAGATAGAAAGCGCTGTACAGCTTTAATAAAACGAGGAAAAGATATTGGTTTCAACAAATAGTCCACCACCCCATAGTCATAGCTTTCCAATGCGTACTCCGAATAGGCTGTTGTCAAGATCGTTTTGGGTGGATTGTCCAACATTTTCAAGAATTCCATTCCGGTAATTTCGGGCATGTCAATATCCAGAAAGATCAGGTCAACCCGATTATTGCGTAGATATTCCAGTGCTTCGAAGGCATTGTAGCACTGAGCGACCAATTCCAGATCAGCGCTTCTTTCAATATAATTTACCAATACATAATGTGCAGCTGGTTCATCGTCAACCACAATACAGCGATTTTTCTCCATGGCTAAAGATTTATAACTAAAGACACCTCAAACTCCTCTTTACTTGCATTTGTATTTAACTGATAGCGGTTGGGATAGAGCAATTTTAATCGCGCTATCGTATTTTCCAAACCTATTTTTGCCGAAAATACATTCCGTTTTTTCACGGGAACTGAATTTCGTACATGCAAATATAAGTTCCCTTTTTCAATCCTGATCGAAATTGATACGTAACAATCTTCTATACTACAGGTACCATGTTTAAAGGCATTCTCTACAAATGTGATCAATAGCATCGGCGCGATCTGGTACTTAACACCCTCTTCCCGCTGATAATCAAAGTCAATCTTGGTTCGATAGCCCAACCGTTCACGTTCCAATTCGATATAACTCGAAATAAAATCAATCTCATCATCCATTGAAACAAATTCCTTGTCGCTACTTTCCATCTGATAACGCAGCAGTTGTGACACTTTGATAATCAATTCAGAGGTACGTTCCGGGAATTTAAGGCTGATACCATAAATGGTATTTAAGGTATTGAACAAAAAATGGGGATTCAGCTGTTTTTTCAAATTAGACAATTGTGTCTGATTGGAGAGCAGTTCCCGTCGCGTTTTCAATCGTTGAAAACGATAGAATTCAATAAATTGGATACTTCCCAAAATACAGATCAACGAGCCCAATAATACGCCGACCTGATAATGGAATGTTTTCTGAGCGAGGCTTTTATACAAAAAACAGTTCTTGTAAATAAAGTTTTCCGTTATTTCTTTTAGCACCAAAGCAAACACCAACAATATTGCGATCGACGATAGCGCATACAATGTGGCTTTATTCTTTTTAAGCAAAAGAGGCAGCAGAAAAAAACGGTTCACCTGCGCATGGATATATAAGATCAAAAAATAGATCACCCCCATCAAGAAGCCTTTCCAGCTCAAAATCAGAATCCAGTCATTCAGCGTAAAGAGGATAAACGAGAAAACCAACAACATGGTTTCCTGTATGATCTTATTTTCCAGAACCTTTCTCATACTCCCTTATTTTGTTTAAAATCTGTTACAAAGTAAAAGTATTAAGTTTATAACCACCGAAAAATAAATGACGAATTACATTGGTCACTTTTAAACGCCATAGATCATTTTAAACGGACTATACAACAAGGTTCAGTCCTATCTTCGTTTCCATAAAATGATATATAACCTATGCTGAAATTGAATTTAGTGTTGTCATTGGCTGTATCACTTGCGACCTCAACCTCATTTGCACAAAAGCTTACCATCCGTGATGCCGTAGACCAAGGTCTTGCAAATTATGGAATTATTAAGGCAAAGGCGTATTATGTCCAGTCAGCACTACAGACCAACGAACAGGTAAAACGCGACTTCTGGCCTAATTTGACCGTTGCAGCGCAACAAGATTATGGAACCATCAATGGACAGAATGGCCCATTGTATGGATTTGGTGGACTCGGTGTTGCTTCTTCGGGTGCGGCACTTCCGGAGCAAAATTGGAATTCCGCTTTTGGAGCGCTTTATCTTGCCAACATCAATTGGGATATCTACACCTTTGGCCGCAGAAAAGAGCGCATCGAATTGAGTAAGGCGGACAGCAGACGCTTGGAAATTGATCTTCAACAAGAACAATTCCAGCATAAGATCAAGATTGCCGCAGCCTATCTAAATCTTCTGGCGAGCCAACGTCTTCAAAAAAATCAACAGAAAAACCTTGACCGCGCGCTCGTATTCTTTAACATCGCGGCTACCAAAGCCAAGAATGGGATTTTGCCCGGTGTCGATTCAACCCTGGCTTCGGCAGAAGTATCCCGCGCGAAGATCAGTTTGAATCAGGCCGGAGAGAATGTGAAGGAGCAAAACAACAAATTAACGGTACTGATGGGGATCAACGCAACAGATCTTCAAATTGACACTGCGCTGGTAACAAAAACACCTACCCAGCTACTGACCACCGACCCGACGTTGGTGGACAACAACCCCGTGCTTCAATATTACAAAAGCCGGATTGAAGTTGGCGAACAACAACTGCGACTGTCAAACAAGGAATACCTGCCCACCTTATCGGCCTTCGGTGTTTTCCAGGCAAGAGGTTCTGGCTTCAAAAGCGATTACACGACAGACCTCCATGCATTTACAAGAAACTACTGGGATGGTATCCGCCCCAACCGACAAAACTATCTTTTGGGCTTGGGAATCAATTGGAATTTAACCACGATCGCCCGAATCAACAAAAAAATCAGCGCACAACGGCATACCAACAATGCTTTACGGGAGGAATATCAAACCACCGCAGCACAATTTGTTGCACAGCTGGATGCCGCCGACGTTAAGATCAGATTAGCACAACAGAGCGATATCGAAGCCCCTCGACAAGTATCAGCGGCCCAACAGGCCTACAATCAAAAGATGGCTATGTACAAAAACGGTCTGGCGACACTTGTGGATGTCACCCAAACCCTATATACACTTAATCGAGCCGAAACAGATCGCGAAATCGTCCATATCAACCTGTGGCAATCACTTTTGCTGAAAGCAGCAGCAGCTGGAGATTTCGACATTTTCAACAAAGAACTATAAATAACACCGCATGAATTTAATACGTTTTGCCTTACGTAAGCCGATCTCCATCCTTGTGTTGGTCATGGGCCTTATTGTATTCGGAATAGGCGCAGTACGCACGATCAAGGTAGACATTTTGCCCAAAATGAACCTTCCTGTTATTTATATTGCGCACCCCTTTGGAGGTTATTCTCCAGATCAGATGGAGTCCTATTTTGCTAAAAACTACGTCAATATCCTGCTTTTTGCCAACGGAGTCAAATCCATTGAGACCAAAAATATCCAGGGGCTGACCTTAATGAAGATCTCCTACTACGAAGACACCAATATGGCTCAGGCTGCAGCCGAATTGAGTGCATTGGCCAACCGGATCCAGGCGTCCTTTCCCCCAGGATCACAACCACCCTTTATTATCCGGTTTGACGCATCTTCACTCCCTGTAGGGCAGCTGGTACTCAGCAGTGATAAACGTTCTAACAACGAACTCCAGGATCTAGCCAATGTCTATGTACGGGCTTCTTTTACCTCCATACCGGGATTACTTTCCCCACCACCTTTTGGAGGTAGTCCACGTACAATCGAAGTCAATGTTGACCCCGATCTGATGCGCAGTCACAATATGACCCCTGATCAGGTCGTCGAAGCATTAAAACTCAACAACCAGACCGCACCTGCCGGAAATGTCCGTATAAAAGATAAAAACTACATTACACCCACCAATAACACCATTCGTGATGTGAAGGATTTTGAGAAAATTCCGCTTTTTAAAGGCAGTGTACAAAATCTCTATCTGGGTGATATAGCTACTGTAAAAGATGGTGCCGATGTCACAGCAGGTTATGCACTGGTCAATGGCAAACGATCGGTCTACGTCAGCATTGCCAAAGCCGGGGATGCCTCCACTTGGGAGGTCGTACAAAATCTGAAGGCCGCACTTCCAAAAATACAGAATACCCTGCCCGAGGATGTCAAATTATCCTATGAGTTTGACCAATCCGTCTATGTCATCAACTCCGTCAAAAGTTTGATTACCGAAGGCGCTATCGGAGCAATACTCACTGGTCTGATGGTCTTATTATTTTTGGGCGACCGTAGAGCAGCTTTAATTGTTATCCTAACAATCCCAATCTCTGTTATTTCGGGCGTACTCTTCCTGAAACTATTTGGACAGACGATCAATCTAATGTCACTGAGTGGGTTGGCACTGGCAATCGGCATCCTCGTTGACGAGAGTACGGTTACGATAGAGAATATACACCAGCATCTGGATATGGGCAAACCCAAAGCATTGGCAATCTGGGATGCCTGTAAGGAAATTGCCCTGCCAAAGCTGTTGATTTTATTGTGTATCCTTGCCGTATTTGCGCCTGCATTTACAATGACAGGTATTCCGGGATCCCTATTCTTACCCTTAGCCCTGTCCATTGGATTCTCCATGATCATCTCCTTCCTGCTGTCACAGACTTTTGTACCGATCATGGCCAACTGGTTGATGAAAGATCACCACAAGACCGGTCCACATAAAATAAATCCAAAAGGACTGAATGCAGATGAAATAAAATTTGCCGAAACAGGTCTATCCGTTGAATCCGAACAAGATACCTTGAATCAGAAGAAACTCCTTGTCGAACGGGAAGATTTTAACAACGATGGCAAGATCAGCCTGTTTGAACGTTTCAGAAATCGGTTTATGAAAATGATCGACAGACTGTTCAAACAGAAGAAAATTATCACCGTCGTCTACCTGGTTGGTGCCATAAGCCTGGTGCTCGTTTTACTCAATACGATTGGACAGGACGTATTTCCAAAGGTCAATTCGAGCCAATTTCAGATGCGTCTGCGTGCGGTTGAAGGAACCCGTATCGAACGTACCGAAGAGAAAGCCAAACGCGCATTGGCCGAACTTGAAAAACTCGTTGGAAAAGAACATATAGGGATCTCCTCCGTGTACATTGGCCAGCACCCAGGGCAGTTCTCTGTATCGCCGATCTACCTATTTATGGCTGGGCCTCATGAGGCAGTTTTTCAAATCGCTCTTAAAGATTACGAGAACGATATGGACAGCTTCCGCGATGAATACAGAAAGCGACTCAAGGCCGCTCTTCCAGATGTGCAAGTTTCCTTTGAACCCATCGAACTCACCGATAAAGTCCTGAGCCAAGGTTCACCAACACCGATCGAGGTGCGAATTGCCAGTAAGAACAAAAAAAATAATGAGAAATATGCAGGTAAATTAATCGAAGAACTGAAAGCTATCCCCTATTTCAGGGATGTACAGCTGGCACAATCCATCAAATACCCGTCCTATGACATCAATATTGACCGGGTGCGTGCCGCTCAGCTCGGTATTGACCTTGCAGAAGTGACCCGATCATTGATCGCAGCAACATCGTCCTCCCGTTATACAGAGAAAAATACCTGGATTGATGAAAAAGCGGGGCTATCCTACAATGTACAAGTACAGGTTCCGATTGATAAAATGAAAGACGAGAAAGAGATTGGAGAAATACCATTGTTAAAAAATTCGTCAAGACCAATACTGAGCGACATTGCCACCATTACGCCATCTTATACTTATGGCGAGAATGACAACTTAGGTGCTATGCCCTACATTTCTGTCACGGCCAATATCGACCATACGGATCTGAAAACAGCCTCCAATGATGTACAACATAGTATTAAAGCTTTGGGCGAACTTCCACGCGGTCTTTCGGTGGAACAAATCGGATTGGGAAAAGTATTAAATGAAACCATGGATAGCCTACAGGCAGGTTTGGCTGTAGCAATTATTGTGATATTTCTGATGCTTTCGGCCAACTTTCAGTCGTTCAAAGTATCCTTGGTTGTTCTCACCACCGTGCCAGCAGTTGTTCTTGGATCCTTACTGATGCTCTTAATGACCGGTTCAACACTCAACATGCAATCCTATATGGGTATTATTATGTCTGTGGGTGTATCCATCGCCAATGCGGTGCTATTGATCACCAATGCGGAGCATATCCGCAAGCACAATCAAAATGCATTGGCAGCAGCACGCGAAGCAGCCTCACTGCGTCTACGTCCTATTATTATGACCAGTTTGGCCATGATTGTCGGGATGTTGCCAATGGCTATCGGTCATGGTGAAGGCGGTGAACAGGTATCCCCATTGGGACGTGCCGTTATCGGAGGCTTACTCTTCTCCACCTTTGCCGTACTGGTGATTTTACCTTTAATATTTGCTTGGGCACAAGAGAAAAGCAGCACCCAATCGATCTCCTTAGATCCCGAAGACGAAGAAAGTAAACATTATATCGCAGCATTAAAACCTTTATCATGAAACACAATCTCCTAAAAATATTATCCGCAGTTGGCCTGCTCGCCTACTTAACCGGATGTCAGTCCGCTGCCGAGGAAAACAGCAAAAAAGTAGCAGTTGTAACGGCAAGTCCAGCAATGGAAACATTTGCACCGTCCAAACAGAAACTAACAAACAAGATGCAGATACCGGGCGAGATCAGTGGATTTCAGCAGGTAGAAATTTATGCCAAAGTGAGCAGCTATGTACGAGCATTAAAAGTTGACATTGGCAGTCGGGTTCAGACCGGACAGCTGTTAGCTGTACTCGAGGCTCCAGAATTGAGTTCACAATTGTCAGCCGCAAAATCAAGGTTAAAGTCGCAGGAAGCGATTTACATGGCCACCAAAAGTACCTACGATAGACTGTTCGAAACCAGTAAAGTCGAAGGTACTGTAGCCCGACTGGATCTTGAGGTCGCCGAAGCGAAAAAGAATGCTGATTTCGCCCAATTTCAGGCGGCAAAATCTGCCTATGCGGAGGTACAGAACCTATTGAACTACCTCGAAATACGTGCCCCATTTGATGGTGTTATCGCTACACGTAATGTCAATCAGGGTGCGTATGTCGGACCAGCGGGCAGGGGTTCGGAGATGCCCATCATGACCATCCAGCAACAGAGCAAGCTCCGTTTGGCTGTTGCCGTACCCGAACAATATGCCGGCTTCCTGGCAGCAGATCAACCGCTGCAGTTTACCGTAAAGTCCTTGCCGGGCCAACAGTTTTCAGGTAAGATCGCACGCAAGTCAGGCGCGCTGGATAGCAGATTCAGATCTGAACGAGTTGAAATCGACATTACAAATACCAACAACAAACTCCTCCCGGGTATGGTTGCTGAGGTCGAGCTGCCCCTGACTTCTCAGGATAGCACCTTTGTTGTTCCCAAAGCCGCAGTCTTTACCTCAGGTGAAGGAAGTTTTGTCATCGCCGTTGTGGACAACAAAACAAGTCGTGTTCCGGTACAAAAAGGACGTAGCATTGACGGACAGGTAGAAATCTTTGGCAATCTTAATCCGACCATGCGGCTTGTGAGTAAAGCCGATGAAGAAATCGCGGATGGCACCACCGTTAAATAAAAACAAGAAAGCTGTCCTAAGAATAAAAACGAAGCCCATGCGCATTGATCGTTGAAAAGAGATGCTCGGGAATACGAATAAATTAAAAGCCAATAGGGTGTCCAAAAATATCAGACACCCTATTGGCTTTTATTATTTTCACACGACTATATACCCATAAATTTAAAGGCGTTGGCAGATTTAAATAGTCCATTTGAGATGCCATTAATTGCTATGCCCTGTTTTAAATCTAATTTCATAACAGGGGAGCCTTTTTTCAAATCAAATTTAGTAAGATCCACCCATAAAGTTCCCGGAGTCAACACATTCTCAAAATAATAAACTTTATTCTTTTGATCTGCGACTGACCGCCATCGGGTAGAGGAAATATTAGGTTCAGTTTCCGAGCTGATACCAAATGGGACAGAGCAATTACGAATGACACTAAATACACTCGCGACAGCAGTTCGTGTATCCTCCGTTTGCGGGATGGCATTGATATAATACGAAGCACGCACAAAACGATCTGCAGCCCGATTGGTACCCGGAAGCATAATTGTCCCCGGGATTCCCTGCCAGTATCTGTTTAAAGCCAGCTGTTCCTCAAATACGGGTGAATTTGTCATCACCGTATATGCTGCATTATGGTGAATAACCAATTTTCCATTGATATATTCAAAGATGGCATTGTCACCCGTTGCATCCGAAAGGGATAGATGTACGGTCGTAAACTTTTCGGTTCCCGGAATATAGTCACTCACAATTACAAAAGGCTCGTCCTGCAACACCTTCACCGCCTCAGCCACCGTCGCAAAATTGTCAAGTACATATTGTGCCCAAGCAGAGATCGCTAGCCCCTTTTTTGTTCCGGTGGGATCAAATTTAGGATAAGTAGACTCGACCAGCCAAAGGACATTGGCGACCAGTCCCTTTTCATTCAGTCCATCCACGGTCGCAATATCCCATGCACTAGCAATCACACTACCATATTGTGATGTCCAGGTCAGCGATTGCGGCCCCACTTCACCACTTCTTTGCACACCACGCGGAAATACCCAAATATTCGCAGCAATGTCATCCTTCCAGTCCATGCTACGTGCTGTAATAACCGTTTGACCGGGCCCCTTGTAGACCACCCTGGTGCAGGCATTCGTCTCTCCATACAGGAGGACTACAATTAAGATAATTGAAAAAAGATACTTCATAAAATAGTTGTTTGAAATATTAACAAATACTTAATGATATTGTTTATATAAAATTATAAATAAAAAAACACCATTATAAAGCAATCTCCTCAAACTCTTTAACATCTCATCCGCTGAAAGATCTTATTTTCTGGAGTACCCCCAGATCTTTTTTTGCTGTAACCTACGTCTTTTAGTTTTTAACCTTATTTTTTGCTATTTTCAAAATAGATCGCTACAACGACAGTGAATCATTTAACTAAAAAATCAATTGCTAAAGGACATATTGAAGATCATTACATCAGGGATGAAACTTGGGCTTATCGTATTTCTGATCCAAAGTATATTGATTTGTATCGATGGGCTGCGTGACAAAAAGACCAAAGCGGCTATCGGTATTGTTCTCGGTAATAAAATCAACCCCGACGGTAGTCCCTCGGAGAGACTACAGGAACGATTAAACAAAAGTATCCAGCTATACAGGGCAAACCGGATTCAGATGATCCTTGTCAGCGGAGGCTTTGGAAGTACATAGCCATTCAATCAAAAAGAAGTTTGTTTTATCGTCAAAGCAAATTATATTTACGGTACACTAAACCAATCAAATGAAAGAGAAATTTATTGACAGAAAAGACCAACAGGCAAATAAAATATTTGAAAGACGAACATTAGCAAATGACTATCGGACTATTCTTCCACTGTTAAAGCCTGGTTTAGCGATCCTCGATGTAGGTTGTGGCACTGGAACACTGACAAATGAAGCCGCATCACTTATCGCGGACGGAACAGTGATCGGTTTGGACAACACTCAATCTTTTATTGATATAGGGAATCAGCAGTACGGTGGCACCTCCAATCTTAGTCTGGTCTGTGATAATATTTTCAGTTATGAGCCTCCACATCAGTTTGATCTGATTATGACTGCAAGAACAGTGCAATGGCTAAGTGATATTCCTGCAGCCTTACAACGGTTCAAATCCTGGCTGAAACCCGGAGGACAGCTTTCGATCCTGGATTATAACCATACAGCAATTGAATGGAATCCAGCACCACCGACCAGTATGCAGGAGTTTTATCATACATTTCTGAAATGGCGTGCTGATGCGGGTATGAACAACCGTGTCGCAGATGAAATCGCCACTTTACTCCAACAACAGGGATTTACAACCATTGAGACAATCAACGCCGATCTGACCTACACCAAGGGCGACGATCATTTTCAGACCAATCTTGGAATCTGGATCAAAGTTGCCCAGTCACAACAAATGGTAATAGAAGGATATATTACAGATGAACTGCGTTTAAAAGCCATTGAAGATTACAGTAACTGGATCGAAACAGAAGCCCTATCAATGACCTTAAAAATGAACGACGTAAGGGGAAAAGCATAGATTACAATTTTATTTGTAGCTTAGTATTATTGTCAATGTCCAATCAATACAATATTTTATGAACAATCAAGCGCAGAATGTTATCGATTCGCCCAGCAACAATACCGTTTTCATGGTATGGAATTTTCAGGAAAATAAAGAGCTGAAACCAGTGTTTGAACGGATCTGTGCCCTGGTCGTCAATCTGAATAATTCAGCTCAGGTACGTTCGACTGGTATAAAAGCGAGTGTCGTCATGGGGATCAGTTATCATGCCTGGAAAAAATTAGCATTACAGGAGCCATTACCAAAAGAATTAATTCCTTTTGAGCCCATCGTAGGTCAAAAACATGTCGCTGTTGCTACCCCAGGTGATCTCCATTTTCATATTCGCGCTGAAGAGCAAAGCTATTGTATCGACATGGCAGCCGAAATTTCCGATGTCCTGGCAGCAGTTGCTGACTGCAAGGAAGAAATCCACGGCTTTCGTTATTGGGACGGAAGAAGCATTCTAGGTTTTGTCGACGGCACCGAAAACCCGACAGGTGAAGACCGTGCTTTCTTTGGTATTATTGGAGATGAAGATCAAGCCTATAAAGGTGGCAGCTATCTTTTTGTTCAAAAATACATTCACGACATGAACAGCTGGCGGGCCTTACCGGTATCCGAACAAGAAAAAGTTATTGGGCGAAGTAAAACCAATGATATTGAAATGGCGGATGATGTAAAACCTACAAATTCGCATTCGGCCTTAGCCAATGTAGGCGATGACCTCAAAATCGTCAGGGACAATATGCCTTTTGGTAATATCGCCAATAATCAAATGGGCACTTATTTTATTGCTTATGCCAGTAGATTTAGTACCGTGACACAAATGCTAAAGCGAATGTTTATAGGTGATCCTGAAGGTAATTATGACCGTATTCTGGACTTTAGTACAGCTCAGAGCGGCACATTATATTTCTGCCCATCTATTAATATGCTGAAAGATTTTGCAGGATAGAGCAATCTTTACGGCTTAAAGACAATCATTACTACTCAATATATTACGACTATGCAAATCGACGTTATCCAAGTAAACAAAAAAAATATCGCTGAAGTAAAAGACACTGATATCCTCATCAACAATCTCGATGATGGTTTACAGATCATGGTAGACTGTGGCGCACAGGAAGCATACAAAGCAATCTTATACCAAGAAAATATTTCGGCTGATTTTTTTGAACTCAAAACTAAGTTGGCGGGGGATATTCTTCAAAAATATACGCAGTATGATTTTGACGTTGCTATTGTTGGTGACTTTTCTATTTATAATAGCAAAAGTTTGAATGATTTTATCTACGAAAGTAACAAAGGCCGTAAGATCAACTTTGTTGCTACCCGGGATGAAGCCATTACTAGACTATCAAAGGGTTAACAGCGCAGCTCGATCCATTCAAGGCTGGCCTGTCAACCTCGTTTCATAAAAAATAAGCGGCTAATAAAATAGCCGCTTATTTTTTTATTCCTGCTGCAACCAATCCTCGTAGGACATTACCCCCAATTCTGGCCTCCCCTCACCTTCCAATAGAGCAATAAATTCCAATTGATTTCCATCTGGATCGTTAAAATAAATGGCCAGTGCCGGCATCCAGGCAAATACCATTGGTTTTTCTACACCATCTTTCAAAAAATTGTAAGGCTGCAAATCCCGTTCCCTGAGATAGTCTACTGCGTAATTCAAGATATCTTCTTTACTGGTTCTAAAAGCAAAATGCCGCGGTTGAAAATTTGCTTCCTCCTGCCAAAGTCCCAGCATATACTCCTTACCTGTACCGACCCACAAAAAGACGATAGGCCGATTGGGATCACGGTGTGCAATCCGCAGGCCAAGTACCTTCGTATAAAAATTGACAGACTCCTCCAGATTACGTACCTGGATATGCGTTTCATATAATCCTGCTATCTTCATTGTATCAATAGTTAAATGTGATCTAGTTTCCATACATCATTCCAAACTTTTGTTGTCATGAGCCGATGTATTTATTCCTCCATGACAATTTAAGTTAAATTCCGATATCCCAATTGGCAAAACCAGAAATAAGACAGAAAAATGATTATTTGGAGCCCAACTTTTGATTTAACAGAAAAACAACCTTATCTTGTGTAGAAGACACATGAGCCATGTACAACACACTAGAATTAAAAAAATACACAGCCGAAGATTTCGTTCTTTTTCGAGACCTTACCAAAGACGATGATATCATGAAATATATTTCGGGTGAGGGATTAACCGCCGAGCAGGCAGAAAAAAAATTCGCTTCAATTCTCGAAATCAATACAGATCCATTATTAGGTTATTTTAAGGTGATAGATTCCGATAGCCAATTATTTTTGGGCGACTGCAAATTGGTCAACTATAAAAAAGATCCAACCGTCTTTGAAATCGGTTATTTGCTTAAAAAGGAGTTTTGGCGTAAAGGTCTAGGTACCAAAATCTGTGAATCTCTGCTGACCATGGCCAAAAGCATCGACGCCAATAAGGATGTGATCGGCATCATTGACCCAGATAATGCTGCCTCCAGACAATTACTGACAAAGTTTGGGTTTCAAAGCTACTTTGTTGGTATAGAAGATGAGGTTGCTACAGAAAAGCTTATTTTAAAACGCACATAACCTATTTTATCCAACCGAAAGAAAAAGGTCTATTGCACATGACAATCCTCCTATGAAGTTTAGTATCAAGATCAATCCAAATACACACGACAGCCTACAAGACACTTTATCTTTCTTTGGTGTAGATTGCAATCGCCCTTACTACATCTCATCTGGCAATCCCCTTTTCGAATACCCCAGAAATTCTTTCCGTATTGATTTTTACGCCATTTGCGTTTGTACGGCCGGAACAATTACAGTGGAAATTGATAATCACGAATATACACTATCACAACATAGCTTACTTGTTTCAGCCCCTTCCACCATCATTAAATTTACAGCGGTCAGCAAGGATTTCAGAATGAAACTACTTTTCTTTGACAAGTTGTTTCTACTTAAAAACATTGCCAACCCATTTTTTATAGAAAAACTGGGACTATTCAACAATACGACATTCGCAATTATACCCGAGGCAGAAAAACTCGCCGGAAAATTATTAAGGCTCCTTGAATATTTAAGAGAGGTGACCCTCAGGGCGACACGTTTTACCCCCGACATTATTCGCACCATTATATTTAACCTGCTGCTAGAAATAGCCGATGTGCTGGCCGTGGAGGACCAACATGCAGTCGAAACAATTCAGGAGGCCAATAGCCTCTACTTTAAGTTTACAGATCTGGTACAGCAACACTGCAGCCAATCCAAAGATGTGAAATATTACGCCGATCGGTTATTTATTTCAAACAAATACCTGATTAGTATTGTTAAGAAGGCATCTGGAAAGACGCCACATGAAATCATAGACGAAAATTTGCTCAAAGAAGCGTATGCCCTACTCGGAAATCCTGAGAAGACCATTTCCGACATTGCCTACGCCATAGGCTTCAATTCGATCTCTGCATTTGGCCGTTTTTTCAAAAAGTACTCCATGTTATCGCCTTCTGAATATCGAAAAAGACAAAATATGTAAAAAAAGGAAATTCGGTAGAACAATAGCGAATTTGAGGGCATAAATGATCTAAGGAGTATAGCTAACTTTACTCAAGAATTAAAAACAATAAGAATCATGAAAGAAATCACCTCAAAATTCGACAAAGTATTAAATGCATCTGCTGAATATGGAAATGTAAATCATGAACCGGATTCAAGCACAGAACAACAACGTAACACGCCTAAAAAGGCAATGCCTTTTTCAGATCAGATAGGAAATTACCAACGCAATAAAGGTATACCGAACAAAGCCTACAAAGACAGCAAAATCTATATTGTCGGTAGCGGGATTGCGGGGATGTCTGCAGCATACTATTTCATCCGTGATGGACATGTCCCTGCGGAAAATATCACCTTCCTGGAGCAGTTACATATCGAAGGTGGATCCCTGGATGGAGCCGGTAATGCCAAAGATGGTTATGTCATCCGTGGTGGACGTGAAATGGACATGACTTATGAAAATCTATGGGATATGTTTCAGGATATTCCAGCATTGGAAATGCCAGCTCCCTACAGTGTACTTGACGAATATAGATTGATCAACGACAACGATTCCAACTATTCTAAAGCAAGACTTATCCATAATCTTGGTGAAATCAAAGATTTTAGCAAATTTGGATTGGCCAAAAAAGATCAACTTGCAATTATCAAACTCCTGTTGAAAAAGAAAGAAGAATTGGATGACCTGACAATTGAAGATTATTTCAGCGAATCTTTCTTGAGCAGTAATTTCTGGACCTTTTGGCGCACCATGTTTGCCTTTGAAAACTGGCATAGCTTATTGGAATTGAAACTGTACATGCATCGCTTCCTTCATGCAATTGATGGATTAAACGACCTTTCTTCCCTTGTATTTCCTAAATACAATCAATATGATACCTTTGTCACCCCATTACGCAAGGTGTTACAAGATAAAGGTGTTAAGATCCAGTTTAATGTACTGGTCAAAGATCTTGACATACAAAGCAACACCGAAGGAAAAACCGTTGCGGGTATCATTACCGAACAAGATGGTCAGGAAGTACGTATCCCACTTGGTCCAAATGACTTTGTCATTGTCACGACCGGTTCAATGACCGAAGACACCTTCTATGGCGATAATACCAAAGCACCGATCATCGATATCGACAACAGTACCAGTGGACAGAGTGCCGGTTGGAAACTCTGGAAAAATTTGGCTGCTAAATCAGCTATTTTCGGTAAACCCGAAAAATTCTGCAGCAACATTGAAAAGTCAGCCTGGGAATCTGCTACCCTGACCTGTAAACCCTCGGCTTTGATTGAAAAATTAAAGGGCTATTCGGTCAATGATCCCTATTCAGGAAAAACAGTCACCGGCGGTATTATTACAATTACAGACTCCAACTGGTTGATGAGCTTTACCTGTAACAGACAGCCACACTTCCCCTGTCAACCCGACGATGTCCTTGTACTTTGGGTTTATGCCCTATTTATGGACAAACAAGGAAATTATATTAAAAAGACTATGCCCGAATGTACCGGAGATGAAATTTTGGCCGAACTATGTCATCATCTGGGAATCATTGATCAATTGGATGATGTCATCAAAAATACGATCGTCCGCACGACATTTATGCCCTATATCACATCGATGTTTATGCCCCGTGCTAAAGGCGATCGCCCAAGAGTCGTTCCAAATGGCTGTAAAAATCTAGGTCTCGTTGGACAGTTCGTCGAAACCAACAACGATGTGGTATTTACCATGGAAAGTTCTGTCAGAACTGCACGTATAGCTGTGTACGAGCTCTTGAATCTCAACAAGCAAGTACCTGATATCAATCCCTTACAATATGATATCCGTCATTTATTGAAAGCCGCACGGACACTCAATGATGATAAGCCGTTCATAGGCGAAGGACTATTGCGTAAAATCCTGAAAGGATCTTATTTTGAACATATTCTTCCCGGAGCAGATGAAGAAAGTGAAGATCATGAATCATTTGTGGCCGAGCAGTTCGGTAAATTCAGAGATTGGTTAAAAGGAATTAAGGGTTAATTCTAATCCACACGCCAAATCGCCTATGTCTTTAGAAAAGACATAGGCGATTTTATTTTCAATCAGCAGACATGCTAATTCGCATATACTGCATTTAGCCAGCCAAAAACAGATTTGTTTTCGGCACTTGGCCCCATGGGCTTAGGCAGTTTAAGTACAGCAAGCAGCGCATCAAATGCATCCGTAATCAATAGATCATCACGATTGCTAAATAAAGTGATAACAAGGTCTTTCTGCTGATCTAAATAAACAATATTATGGAAGCCCGTTGATTCTCCCGAATGGAAGAACAGTGTATTTCGCTCCAAAGGATAGATAAACCAGCCTAAATTGTAGGAAACACCATCTTTTACCGGAAGGCGCTCTGTTCCCAGAAAATCCTGTATAACAGCTTCGGGAAAACGCTTATGAAGCAAATAATTGGCCCATTGATGGTACTCCAAAGCCGATAGATACACACCACCATCGCCTTGAGTCGCACTGGTCACACTCTGATCGGCAAAAACAAAGGTATCCCCCTTGGGATGATAACCGAAAGCCCGATTGGGGATATCCGAATCAACAGTGTAGACGATTCCATCGCGTATAGCATTCGGCAAAAACAAATGCTTTTTTACAAATGCTGCAAAAGACTCCTTTGCCACCTTTTCCACAATCAAAGCCAACAGGCAATAGCCCGTATTGCTGTACCTGAATTGACTCCCCGATGGAAAATAAACAGTATCGGTCTGCCGGATATAATCCAGCACATCTTTATCCGAAACCTGCGCTGTTCGATCACTTGGTATCAATGCCTCATAATCCATTATTCCCGAACGGTGTTGGAGTAATTGAGCGACGGTAATACCCTCCAAAGCTAAGGGCAAATCGTCAAAGAAAAGTCCCAATTGATCCGTTGGTTTTAGCTTTCCCTGAGCAAATAAACTGCAAATAGCTTGCGCTGTCACCTGCTTACTGACGGAGGCCATCCGAAAATGGGTCTTTTCTGTGATCTTTTGTTTCGTTTTTAGATCCGCTATTCCGACTGCATATTGGTAACGGATCTGTCCATGCTGACTAATCGCAACAGCTATCCCAGGTTCATTTCCCTTAGGATAATAGTTGGAAAGCGTTTTATCTAATAAAGATTTCTCCATATTTTGTCCCGTCACATAGCTAGTTAAACACATAAAAAGTAAAACGAGTTTTAGGTACATGATGCTATAGTGCTGCATTGCGTTTATTTTTGTGTATTAATACAATTTAAGATCTGTATAGGTGGTACCAATAGGTATTATTCTGTCAGCTATCCAGATCTGGGCGCGATCAAACTTTGTCATCTTGCCTTTTGCAACAATAAACGCCCTGTGGCAACGCACAAAATCAGCCTTTGGCAGCAATTCGCTGAGCTCACTGATGGTGATCCTTGAGCTAATCAGTTTATTCGATAGATGTATTTGCGTATAGTTACCGGAAGCTTCGATATAGTGTATATCTTCAAATTCGACCTTTACATGTTCATAACCATCTTTTACAAAAAAATAGCCCTTGTTGGTCTCAGCCTTTGTAGATCTCAGATGGTACAATTCATGTGCTTTGTTGCAAGCCTTTAAAAATCGAGCCATAGAAAAAGGCTTTAACAGATAATCAATTGCGTCAAGTTCAAAGCTCTGCAAAGCATGTTCGGAATAAGCCGTTGTAAAAATAATCATGGGAACCGTACTCAGGCTTTTCAGAAATTCGATACCTGAAATATCAGGCATCTTAATATCCAGAAAAATTAGATCTACATGCTGCCGCTGTAAATAACTGATCGCCATAAAAGCATCTGTGAATGTTTCTCTCAATTCAATAAAGGAAACTTTTGACGTGTGATGGCTAATGACCTCCAACGCCAGTGGCTCATCATCTATCGCTATGGCTATCATACAAATTATTGGTTTAAAATCTTGTCAAGCTGCTCGTAAAGCTGCTGTCCATGACTTGGCCGAAGCGCTTTTTCAACGACCAATTTTCCTGTTTTATCAAATATAAAATATTGTGGGTAATATTCCGCTTTGTCCTTGGCATTTCGTAGCAGCTCCTTCCAAAAGGGGTCCATCTGTTCCCTATTTTTACGCAAATGGATTCCTGTCAAATTATTGATTCGTATAAAATCTTTCCAGTCCTCATCTTTATTATCTGCATCCATATCCAGATAAACAAAAGCGATATCTTTATCCGCATATTTTTTCTTCAGTTCCGGCGTATATTTCAACTCCGCCTTACAGGGACCGCACCAGGTTCCCCACACATCAAGATACACGACCTTTCCTTTCAATGTCGCAATCACCTCATCAATTGAGTTTACACGCTCGTAATCCGCAAAAATCTGAATATTTTTGTTTTGCTTATTTTCTACCAACGCTGACTTCAATTCCGCAATATAGCCCTGAATGGCTGGATTATGTCTGGCTGTAGGAAAGCGGCTAAAATGAGCCGTTGCCAAGGCTTCTAAATGTTTCAAATCCTTATCCTGATATAGATTGACCAATTGTTGATAATCATACTCCGCAGCGATACTTGACGGAAAATTGTTCGCTACACCGATAAGCCGCCAATAATCCTTGCTATAGATATCCATCAACCTATTGGCGCTATCCAAGCTTATTCCAAAATAAGGTATCAATTTACCGGATGGTATTTTCTCCGCTTTTATTTTGGCAAAAGCCTTCCTTTCGAGATATCGTACATAGTTATCCACGAAGGTATAATAGGATGGTCCTCCAGCTGAGGTACGAAGACTCAGGTCAGCATCATCAAAAATATGCAGTATCAAACTATCCGCTGTGGATTTTGGCAAAGCACACTCGCGCACAAAATCATTGAGCTGATTGTATTTCTGCGCATTAAACTCCATTCTGATAAACTGCTTTTGTTCAGGAGACAATCGTGAACTTTCAATCAATGTGTTCATCTGATTGCTATGCAAAAAATAAGGCTTCAATAAGTTTTCCTGTAACTGGGAAAAGGAAAATTTAGCAAAATCAGCAAGGGCTGGAGCTTTCATAAAAAAGGGTACTGGATCCGGATTAATCTGTTGTATAAGTTCATTCTCGGCTCTTGCTGTACCCCCAATAAAACGAATGGTGCTATCCGTCAAGACCAGTTCCAAATCCTTTCCCGGATTCAGCAATAGCGTTTGAAATATCACCTTGTTATACTGAATTGTTGCCGACTTCTGTTCCGAAATCGGAAAGATATACTGAAATGAACCATCGCCAGCAATGGATATTGTTTGCGAGTTTTCACTACGAAAACCAAATACAAGCGGTATATTGACATTCAGACTTTTGCCTGATTGATAGTTTTGGATTCGGCCATGCAGCTTAAACTGAGCCTGTATAGTCGAGTGACACAAGACGATAAGTGATAAAATAAAAAGCTTTTTCATTGGATTTTAAAATGCTCCGTCAAACGAAGACTTATAAAAGGTTAACAAAAGATCGAAAATAATGACAATTTACCTAGTCAATATGTAAGGTCAAATGGACAAAAAATTCCTGTGCATTTTCACGAATGATCAGCTCATGTCTGTCTTTATACAATAGCAATAGGCGTTTCCGTACATTGTCAAGCCCCACACCACTTTTTAACTTTTCAGGATCATTGTCATTTTTGAGATTGATACTGTTACTGACATCAAAGAATAGCACATTGCCCCTGACCTGTAAGGAAATTTTGATATACGAGGGCTTCTGTAAACTAATGCCATGTTTGAACGCATTCTCAACAAAAGGAATAAGCAACATCGGGGTAATTTGGTAATTTTCAAACTGCTCTTCAATCAACGTTTCGATCTTAATATCGGCAGACTGTGAGGTCCGAAGAGTTTGCAATGCGATATAATTATTCAGGTATTCGACCTCTCGGATCAGCGAAATCTTATCCTGTGTATTCTCATGAAGCATAAACCGCATCATGTCCCCCAGTCGCTGGATTCCCTCCCCTGTCCGTTCGGCTTTTTCCTGCAAAGCGGTACCATATAATGTATTTAATGCATTAAACAGGAAATGTGGATTGATCTGTGACTTTAAGAAGTTGAGATTAGCATCTGATTTACCCAGTTCGGTACGTAGTGAGGTCAACTCAGAATTTTGTAAAACACGTTTTCTATACAAAAACCATGAAAGTGGAATACTGACCAATAGCTGTGTAGGCAGATGAAACAACGCTACAATAAAAATTACTTCGGATGTCCGATTAAAGAAGAACAGTGCCAAAATACTTAAGGGTAACGTCAGTATCAAGCTAATAACAAAGATGTTCCAAAAATAGCTGCTAAATTTTTTTTGCTGCCTATACAGTTCAGGCAATAGGTAGTAAAGCGAATAAATCACAATACCGACCGCAGAGAGCACCACCATGGTCCAGAGAATCGTAAGCTGAAAATTTGATCTGGATGTAATCCATAAAAATAATCCTACGAACCAAAATCCTATTCCGAAAGCCAGATCCATTTTCATTTGTCTTTGCACAGCGGTATTTCCGTCCAAATTTTTGAGCAGATAGGCAATAAAATACTTCACGCAGGTATAGACCGAAATAAGAATGACCAATAATGTGGTCTTACTAAAAGTATCAAAAAACAGGCTATTATATCCCTGTTGAATTGTCTTATATGCCAACAACTCATAGGTATGACTGTATGTCTTAGCAATACCTAGAACAAGGCTAACGATAGCTATCAGCAGAACGATCAGGGAGTAATTTAATGCTTCGCGTTTCCTATCAATAATTGCGGGGATCAGTATAAAATTCAGCGCCAAAAAACTTAGATAGACCGCTAAAATATAAAGGAACTTGGGCACAAAAAAGTTAAAGAAATAGGAATAACTTATGCCTACGGTAACGAATTGTTCATGGATACCACCATCATTCCTTTGATTGGTATCTGATACAAGGGTATAGCTGAATATAATAAAAAGCAGCGTTGCTAACCAGAATTCTACTTTTCGAAAATCTTTTAGTTTCATAACGTAATCAATTATTCATTTATGTTTGCATTTAATGGTATTCATGAATGCTTCACATTTTGTTGTTAAATGGTCAAATGGAATATCCAGTTTTTCTTC
This sequence comes from Sphingobacterium sp. GVS05A, assembly GCF_019969845.1. Classification (GTDB taxonomy): domain Bacteria; phylum Bacteroidota; class Bacteroidia; order Sphingobacteriales; family Sphingobacteriaceae; genus Sphingobacterium. The sequence goes on along the minus strand of NZ_JAHXYR010000006.1, from coordinate 186,791 downwards.
ACATTGTTTGTGCTTTTCCAACATGGATATTTCATCTACGATTGGTTTTGATGATACAATACTAATAGAAATGAAAAGTTAAATAGAAAAAATGTGACGAATGCCCTAAAAAATGGGATAGGTAATTATTCTAGGAATTTCTTAAGCTCCCGATTGAGGCTTCTGACCGAAATACCGAGATAGGCAGCCATATCCTCTTTCTTGATCGCAATATCCTGCTGGGATTGGATTTCCAATAAACGGTGTAAACTATGTTCCAGACTGTATAACTGCTGGTAAGATGCCCGGCTCGAGGTATGCACAATACGTTGTGCCATCACATCCAGCAACATATTGCTCCATGTGATATCTCTTTCCAATAGCTCCCTAAAATACGCTTTGGAAAATGCATAGGCCGTCACATCGGTCATGGCTTGTATACTACACAGACTGGGAATATGACGAATGCTTTCGATCTCCCCGACAATTTCCCCGGTCGAAAGAAATTCAACGATATACTCCTTGTCATTAGCCTCGGTAAAATAACACTTGACTATCCCTTCACTGATAACCATGACTTTGGTAGATGCTATCCCCTGATCATATAAGTTTTGCCCCTTGGTATACTTTCTGACCACGATATCCTCCTGACGCTGCTGCTGAGCGTAAAATGTTATCGTACGATCCAAAAATGATTGATTTGTTCTTAACATAACGATCCGGGACAAATGTCCTTTTAATAATGATTTCCTTTTGAGAAATTAGCTTCATAAAATTACAAAAGTAGATTTAAAAACAGCATGATTTATTCAAGACGACTCTTCGATGTGAGTGGGTTAGATGAACTCTTGAACACTATGCCGCCGAAGGCAGCGTGAACCGAGCGCAGCGAGCTCACGAATACCTTAAAATACCAACTTAATGAGTAAACGAGCTCATGAAGACCATTGAAAATAATTGATGAACAACTAATGATACAAATGAAAAATAAGATAACAACCATCGCTTTTGATGCCGACGATACCCTCTGGGCCAATGAATCCTATTTTCAGGAAGCAGAAAGACAATTTTGCCTGCTTTTAGAAAATTACCTTCCACAACATACCGTCTCGCAGGAGCTCTTCGCTACCGAGATGAAGAATCTGCACCTATACGGCTATGGAATCAAAGGCTTTATGTTGTGTATGATTGAGACCGCCAATCGAATCTCAGAAAACAGGCTTCCCCTTGAGATCATTAATCAAATTATAGCGATCGGACATGAGCTCTTGCAGAAGCCCATTGAATTGCTTCCCGGTGTGACCGAAACGCTGACCCAGCTAAAGGGCAATTACAGACTGGTCGTTGCAACCAAGGGTGATCTGTTGGATCAGGAACGGAAATTAAAAAATTCGGGACTGGAAGACTATTTTCACCATATCGAAATCATGAGCGACAAAAAAGAAAAAGACTATCGTAAGTTACTCAAGCATCTGGATTGCACACCTGATCGCTTTATGATGTTGGGCAATTCCCTCAAATCCGATATCCTTCCGGTACTTGAGCTCGGTGGGTTTGGTGTTCACATTCCCTATCTCGTGACCTGGACACATGAACAGCATGAGGTTAATTTAGAACACGAACGCTTTATTGCCCTTCAACGAGTCGATGAGATCCTGACACATCTGGGCTAAAGGCATTTGAACAGCGTAAGCTAGCACATTGCCTACAAAACACTAGCTTATGCTGTTTGACGCTTAATAGGTCATCTGCTCGTCCATTTCATATTTCATACCCGGATAACCGAGTATACGCCGCATCAATGCCATCTGACCGCAGAGATAATCCTGCCGTCCAATACACATCCCTATAAAGTTAAGTTTGTTCTCCTCGACAAAAGGAACGTTCATATCAATTTTGAAAATCTCCGCCAATTGCACATCGTCTACTTCCAGCAGACGCTGATAGACTTTGGGGGAAATGGCATAGAAACTATCTTTCAATTCTTTTAAACTTGGGTAGTTAAATTGTTCATCCAATGTTTTACCCATAAAAAATAAGTCATGATAGGGATCTTCCTCCTGAAGGCCCAAAATGTATGCGATTCCATAACGTACATTGACAAAGTTACCGGCCATCCACACCATGTGGTTGGTCTGCCCGTTGATACGTTGACGTGCATGTTCCTCCGTGATACCATCCAAAACATTGATAAAACTTTGACTGTGCATCCGATACGCAGGAATAATGACTTCTAATTTTGCTGATTTTGGTTTATCCATTGCTCATTGATCTATAGGTGCTAGGCACCTTGTTATTCATCAAAGTTAACTGATTTAGAGCACGATACTCTTGTCGTATGGCAAGAATATGAACTTATCGAAAAGAGCTACCGTTAAATAGCGAAACCAAGGTAAATTTGATAACTTTGTCCTGCACCGTCCATACGCTTTGGTCGAAGTCAATATTGAGGATGAAGTATTAACGAATAATCTTTCGCTGTTGTATGAAGATTCTTTTAGTCGAAGATGATGTCCGTGTCGCGGGACTAATAAAACGCGGACTGGATGAAAACGAATTTCAGACCGACATTGCCTATGATGGTATTTCAGGAAAGAAAATGGCCCTGCAACACGATTTCGACCTGATCATTACCGATATCGTATTACCCAAGATGGACGGGCTTGATCTCTGTAAGGAAATCCGCCATATCAAACCCGACCTGCCCATCATCATGCTTACCGCACTCGGTACCACAGATGACAAAATCGAAGGTTTTGATGCTGGGGCGGACGATTATCTGGTCAAACCTTTCGAAATGCGGGAGCTATTGGCACGGATACGGGTGCTGCTCAAACGCTATCAGAAACAGGACAGCACTACAGGAACCATCCTGCGCTATGCAGATCTGGAAATGAATCTGCATACCAAAAATGTCAGACGCAACAATATTGATATCAGTCTGACACCCAAAGAATTCAAACTGCTCCACTATCTGCTGCTGCACCCCGAACGTGTATTGTCTAGAATGGAGATTGCCGAAAAAGTCTGGGAAACCCATTTCGATACCGGTACTAATTTTATTGATGTCTATATCAATTACCTCCGAAAAAAAGTAGACAAGGATTTTGATAAAAAATATATCCATACCAAATCTGGGATGGGCTTTATTTTAAAACAGGACTAATGCAGATCAGAACGCGAATCACCATACTGTTTACAGTCGTCACAGCGACCATCCTGATGGTATTTGCCTGCACGGTTTATTATTCGGCCGTAGAGAACCGGGAGAATGAATTTTATGCCCTCCTCAAAAAAGAAGCCTACACCAAAGCAAATCTATTTTTAAATGCACAGGTAGACAAAAAAACACTGGAAGATATCTACCACAACAACCGAAAAATTCTCAACGAGGTTGAAGTAGCCATCTATGACACCCGTTTTAAGCTATTATACCATGATGCCGTAGACATTGATTTTGTCAAGGAGACGCCGGCTATGTTGCGGGATATTGTCAAAAAAAAGGAAATTGGCTTTTATCAGGACAAATGGCAGGTGATCGGCATTACCTATGCATACAACAACGCGAATTTCATCATCACCGCTGCCGCTTATGATCAGTATGGTTACAATAAACTTCAAAATCTATTATCGACCATCATTATTGTTTTTATTTTTGCGGTCTTTTTAAGCTATGCCGCCGGAATATTTTTCTCAAAAAAAGTATTCCGTCCGATTCGGTCCATGACGCAAAAAGTCAAAAACATATCGGCCAATAGCCTGGATGCAAGACTTCAGAGCACAGGCAATAAAGATGAGCTATCCGAACTGGCAAACACCTTTAACGATATGCTGAACCGTCTTGAAAACTCCTTTGATGGCCAAAAGCACTTTGTCTCCAATATTTCCCACGAACTGCGCACGCCTTTGGCAGCGATGATTACCGAACTCGAAATTTCCGCGAATAAAGACCGAAGCACCGCTGAATATAAGGTTATCATTGACAACACACTAAACGACGCCCAGAAACTTAAAAAACTGTTTAATAGTCTACTGGATTTTGCCAAGGCGAGTTACGATAGTTCGGAGATTTCCTTCAAAGCACTACGTATCGATGAACTCCTGCTTGACGCCTGCCAGCAGGTTTTGCAGGCCAATCCTGATTATAAACTCGACATTTTCATTGATCCCGCTCTGGAAGACGAGCAGATGATTTCGATTGTCGGCAATGAATACCTGCTCCAGGTCGCTTTTGTGAATTTAATTGAAAACGCATGTAAGTTTTCCGATAACCAAAAATGTTCCATAGCGATTAAATCCAGTGGAACTTCTATACAACTGGAATTTAAAGATGACGGCATAGGCATCGAGCCTCAGGATCTTGAACGCATATTCACCCCTTTCTATCGCGGCAACAACAAAGCCTACAGTGAAGGGAATGGCATCGGTCTCTCACTGACCAAAAAGATTATTCTACTGCATCAAGGCGAAATTCTTGTCCGCTCAACGAAAGGCATCGGTAGTGTATTCCAGATCAATCTACCCCATCCATCAGCACTCTAATAAAATTCTAATATTTTTCTAAAGCCTCTCTAACTGCCTTCCAGCAGAGGCATGGATAGCTTTGCACCATAATTTTTTTGAAACAGAAACGCCGGTCATCAACCGCCCATTCGTTGAACAGTTCTTGAATGGGTAGAAGATGGCTTTTAGAAACTAAAAACAATGGTTAACCGCGCTATCAAAATCCCTATCCATCCCCTTAGATTCATGGGCTGGATCGCTGCCCTCACGATCATGCAAGCATGCACTCAACGTCCCGCTGTACCTTCGGACGAATCCTCGGCCCTGCATTTCGCAGGTGACACCCTGACGATCAACGCACATGCGCCACTGCTGTCCAAGATCAAGTGTACCACCGTCGTCCAGCAACCGCATCAGTTGACATTCAGCACCGCCGCGATGGTCAAAATCATCCCCAATAGTTATGTTGAAATCCCCATGCCCTTTGCGGGGCGGGTTGTCAGATCCTATGTGAGGCTTGGGCAGAAAGTAACGGTCAATACAGCCTTATTTTCAATCAGTTCTTCAGATTATTTCGATGCACAACGAACATACTTTGAGTCCAAACAAACCTATGCCCTCGCAGCAAATATTTTAAAACGTCAAAAGGATCTGCTCAGTCACGGTGTCGGTACACAGAAAGAACTTGAAGAAGCGGAAACCAATTTTGCCATTAGCAACACGAGGCTCAATAATGCGGCGGCGGCTTTAAAAATATACGACAACAACCCAGCGCAGGTCGTACTTGGTCAGCCCATGCTCGTCCGTTCACCCATCCATGGTGAAATCCTCAGCAATAGCATTGTCCTCGGCCAATACAATAAAGAAGACGCTCCAGCTTTACTCCGGATTGCCGAACTGTCGAAAGTATGGGTTTCGGCCTATATCAAGGAAAAAGACCTCGGTGCCATTGATCAGATCCGCAGTGTCGAAGTGCGTATTGACAACCAGCCCACAAAAAGACTACAAGGAAAAATTGTCCATATCAATCAGTTTGTCGACGAAGCAAACCGCAATATCGAAGTGCTGGTTGAATGCGACAATAAAGATCGGCTACTCAAACCGGGTATGTATGTCAATACGCAATTTGAACAGGTAGCTGCTGCCAGTATATTTATTCCTGCGAAAGCTGTACTCCAATTTAATGATAAAAGCTTTGTCTGGGTACAGCTAGCTCCCCACACATTTATGAGACGATATGTACAGACAGGTGTCACCGAAAATGAGCAGATTCAGATTATACAGGGTCTGTCCAACGGTGAACAGATCATCGGTGAGGGCGCATTTTATCTGCTAGCAAGCAACTAAATCTTTATCCAAAAATCGTATTACAATGAAACAACTTGTTAGCCATATCATCGCCAAGAGATGGGTTATTGCCGCTGCTTTTTTACTTATCGCATTTTTCGGTTATTACGCTTGGAAACAACTTTCAGTTGAAGCCTATCCCGATATTGCAGACGTGTCCTCACAAATCGTCACTCAGGTGCCGGGCCTAGCCGCCGAGGAAATGGAGCAACAGATAACAATTCCCATTGAACAGACCATCAACGGATTACCCGGAATGGAAGTCATGCGTAGCAAAACCACCTTTGGACTATCCATGGTCACCATCGTGTTTAAAGACGGTGTTGACGACTACTGGGCCAGGGCCCGTATACAGGAACGCCTGGCAGATCTCAGTCTCCCCTACGGGGCAGTACCTGGATTAGATCCACTTACCTCACCAACAGGGGAAATCTTTCGTTATATTCTCGAAAGCAATACCCAAGATCTACGGAAATTGACCGAACTCCAAAACTTTGTCATTATCCCTAAGATCAAACAGGTGGCGGGAGTAGCTGATGTAACCAATTTTGGGGGCATCACGACACAGTTTCAGGTCGAGCTGGATCCTAAAAAACTCGATCAATATGAAGTTTCTCTAGGCGAAGTAACCGCAAAGATCGAAGCCAACAATGCCAATGCCGGTGGAAGCATGATGAACCGTGGCAACCAATCCTATGTGATCCGAGGTATCGGCCTTGTCAAATCGCTGGACGACCTCGGCAATATCGTTGTCAAATCGGTCAATGGAAACCGTATCTACATGCGGGATCTTGGACAGGTAAAGCTTGGCAACCTCGCGCGTAAAGGCGCCTTGGGCTACAGTGACAAACGTGGAGTAGACTATTCAGATAATATCGAAGGCATTGTATTGCTATTAAAGCATGAGAATCCCTCCAAGGTATTGGCCGGTGTAAATGCGGCGGTCGAGGAACTTAACAGTAAAATCCTTCCGAAAGATGTCAAAATACACGTGGTCCTCGATCGCACGAGCCTGGTCGACAACACTCTGCATACCGTATCCAAAACACTGCTCGAAGGTATGGCGCTCGTCCTTCTTGTACTGATCCTTTTTCTGGGCAGCTGGCGTGGTGCTCTATTGGTTGCCATCACCATTCCATTCTCGTTGTTGATCGCCTTTATATTGATGCATTTTACAGATATACCTGCTAATCTATTATCGCTAGGGGCGATAGATTTCGGAATTATCGTGGATGGTGCCATTGTTATGCTCGAAACCATTCTGAAAAAAAGGGAAGAAAAACCCGATGCTCCATTGGTCGAGCAGACCTTAACAACGAAAATTGCTGAAGTGGCCAAACCAATTTTCTTTGCCACCATCATTATTATCACAGCCTATCTTCCTCTTTTCGCTTTCGAAAGGGTAGAAAAGAAACTGTTTACACCGATGGCCTATACCGTTGGTTATGCGCTATTGGGGGCTCTAGCGGTATCCTTGCTGTTGATTCCCGGACTGGCTTACCTCATCTACCGCAAGCCACAAAAAGTTTATCACAATAGATGGCTGGAAAAATTAACGGCACTTTACCATCAGCGGATCAAAAAAATAATGCTGCGTCCAAGACGAGTGTTTGTTCCCCTGGGCCTTGTTCTTTTAGCGACAGGACTGCTGACAGCATCCGTGGGTAAAGATTTTTTGCCTACACTTGACGAAGGTTCGATCTGGTTACAGGTCTCCCTCCCTCCGGGCATCACGGTAGAGAAATCCAAAGAAATGAGCGACAGCCTGCGTGCGCGTACCTTGAAGTACGAAGAGATCTCCTATGTTATGGTACAGGCCGGACGAAATGATGATGGTACCGACGCCTGGACCCCTTCACACTTCGAAGTCAGTGTGGGTTTGAAGCCATACAAAACATGGAAATGGGGAAAAACCAAAGCAGATCTTATCAATGAGCTAGCCGCAGAATATGCCCAAATGCCCGGCTATAATGTAGCTTTCTCACAACCGATGATCGATGGTGTCATGGATAAAATCGCGGGAGCACATAGCGAACTCGTTGTCAAACTTTTTGGGGATGATCTGAAAGAAACCCGGCGTGTCGCCGAAGACCTCGTGACCACCCTTAAAGGCGTGGAAGGTGCTGTTGACCTGGCCATTGACCAGGAGCCACCACTCCCACAGTTGCAGATCATCGTTGACAGAGACAAAATTGCACAATATGGATTGAATATTTCGGATGTCACCGACCTGATTCAAATTGCAGTTGGTGGCAAAGCTGTATCTCAGGTCTATCAGGGGATTAAAGTATACGATATCACCTGTCAGTATGCTGAGAACGAGCGAAACTCGCCGGAAAAGATTGGCAATCTGATGTTGTATCCTGATAATGGCACACGCATCCCCTTGTCGCAAGTCGCCACGGTCAAACTCAATACCGGAGAAAGTACCATTTCACGCGAACGCAATAGCCGCCAGCTGACCGTCAGATTGAATGTACGGGGGCAAGATTTAGGTACTTTCCTGACCAAGGCCCAGCAGGCTATCGACCAGAAGCTGAAATACGATCCACAGAAAATCAGACTACAATGGGGTGGTCAATTTGAAAACCAGCATCGCGCCTACAGTCGACTGGCAGTCATCGTCCCCCTGACACTGGCGATTATATTTATCCTGCTGTATAGCACCTTCGGTTCTTTTGGACAGGCCGGATTACTTATTGGCATTGTACCCCTAGCACTCTTTGGTGGAATGCTTGCGCTCATTATACGGGGTATGACCCTAAATGTATCTTCGGCAGTGGGTTTTATCGCTCTTTTCGGTGTTGCCATACAAAATGGTGTATTGATGCTTTCCCAGTTCAATGTGCTACGAAAAAATGGTATGGCCTTAGAAAAAGCTGTCATTGAAGGCGCTTTCAGTCGATTCCGCCCTGTACTGATGACCGCGACGGTGGCTATACTTGGTCTGCTTCCAGCGTCATTGGCGACAGGTATCGGATCAGATGTGCAGCGGCCTCTGGCCACCGTGATCGTCTATGGCTTACTCTTTTCTACCCTGCTGACACTGTTTATGCTTCCACCTTTGTATTATTTGATGGAAAGAGGACGACAATACAGCGGTGGGTCAGAACCATCAACCAATCAAATACAAGCGGAGACAAATTCCTAAAATCAAAACCGCACTCTGATTAAAGCAGTACAGCTGCTTTAATCAGAAGGACTAAAATAAAATTCCGATGAAAACACTGATCAAACTTCTTCTTTTCCTTATACTTCCACTTGGAAATGTGGCGGCACAAACGATAGATTCAACTTTTGTACAAAAAAAACTGGATTACAGCAACTTTATCGCCCAAGTTGGGAAGAACAACCTCGGTTACGCTGCTGAAAAGTTCAACCTTTCAATCGCTGAGGCGAATATCATCAGTGCCGGTATCTTCCCCGATCCTGAATTCACCGTAGGGCTCTTTGACAATAGCGAAAGAAGCAAACAACTCGGCCGCGGTTATACCGCTGGATTGAGCTGGACGGTAGAATTGGGGGCAAAACGGCAGGCACGTCGCCAGGTTGCAAAGGATGAGGCCGAAACCACGCGTCTCCTATTCGGAGACTATTTCCGAAATCTACGTGCCGATGCTACCCTTGCTTTTTTATCAGCAAGGTACAACCAGCAACTGGTAGCAACCTATCGCAGTTCCTATCAACAACTCGCTCAGCTCGCCAGCTCAGACAGTATACTTTATCAACTGGGCGCTATTCCACAAATTGACTACCGACAATCAAAATTGGAAGCCGCCCATATGCGCAATACGCTATCGGCAGCCGAAGCGGCAGCCAATTCCTCCCTAGCGGGGTTATCACTGCTTATGGGAGATAAGGGCCCGGTTCTTTGGCTACCACAAGGATCTGATGTTTCTTTTGATCGCAACTTTTCATTAAGTACATTGCTGTCAACCGCAGTACGAGAGCGTGCTGATCTTAAGGCTGCACTACAAAACAAACAGCTCTCCCATAGTCTGCTCCAGCTGGCAAAGGCAAACCGTGTGTTAGATCTAGGTATTTCCATCGGCTTTACCTACAATGGTGAGGCCAGAAATGAAACCGCACCGACACCACAGTTTAACGCCATCAATGCCGGCTTAGCCATACCACTGAAATTTTCCAATTTTAATAAAGGGGAGCTGAAATCTGCTCAGTTCAAAATTGAGCAAGACGAATTGATCTATCAAGATGCAGCATTACGCATCCAGAATGAGGTGAATCAAGCTTATATGCAATATAAAGCCACTCAAAAACAAGTACTGCAATTTAATAATACCATGCTGCTCGAAGCAAAAGCAATCCTGGAAGGAAAGATCTACAGTTACAATCGGGGCGAAACCGCCCTGCTGGAAGTGATCAACGCACAACGCTCCTACAATGATACCCAACTTGCTTACAATGAAGCGCGCTACAATTATGCGGTCGCATTGGTGGAATTACAACGTGCCGCAGCCATTTGGGATATTGATCAATTGTGACACCGTTATACCGGTGAAATCTGATTCTTTTTAAGCTTCTTATACATGCTTTTCAAGGAAGGAGAAATCAGTATCAGCAGCAAGATGCTGATACTGATTATGGACATCATTTCATAGTAGTCCATGCCATACCGGACGAAAGACTGTATATTAACCCGCTCGCTGATGAGCTTCAATCCCGCGGCATGCTCCTTGTACTGCAATCCATGTTGCAATACCCTGTGAGATTCCCGCTGAATATAGTCTTCAAATATCAGATTGCTTGACTGCAGTTGGTCCCTAAAAACCTCCCGGTGCTGGGCATGTTCAAATAATTTAAAGAAATTCTGCAGACCGATACTACTGGTATAGCCCAAGTAACGGACGGCCAAACAAGCTGCCGCCGCTGAAGCTCCCAAATGAGGGCGTACACTGGCAATCACAAATAAGATTGTCGGTACCATAATCAGACCAACACCCAGCCCATGCAATACCAAAGGCAACCAGAAGTGATCTTCATTGCCCTCACTTTCAAATGAAAAAAACATATATTGATGAAAGGCCAACAGACAACAATAGCCAACAATCCAGATCCATTTCACTGTGCGCCGTTTTAATAACCAGTAGAAGGATAACATGACACCACATACAATCCCGAGGATATTAAACCATTGGATATAGGACAGGTGAATGGGATCCAGGCGGATGACCTGTAGAAAATACTGATTGGAAATCGCCAACGAAAACCGTTCGATATACATCATATACAAGACCAAGATTCCGAACAGGAATTTTCTATTTCCAAAGATGGACAGCTCAATATAAACACGTTTGATTGCTTTCTGCCTCAAAATAAACAGGCCCAGACATAAAATTCCACCGATCAGTACGGTCAGCATGGAGGTATCCGAAAACCAATAAAGTTCCTGTCCGTAGACCATCAGATAACCGAAACTTATAACAATGAAACTGTAGAGGATAAAACTGGCCCAGTCCAGGGAAAATAAAGGGTACGGTCGATTATGCCGGATGGGTTTCATTGTGACGATGATCAGTAGTAGCCCCGGTACAAAAGATAAGGCAGCATACAGGTAAAGTTCATCAAAGTTAAATGAATCAATAAATTCCGCCGTCACAAACGTATTGAAAGGCGAGCTACAGAGCAGCATACCAAAAAAAATCGCATAACTTCCCTCCTTTGCCCTTTCGGTTTTCAGTCGGGAAAATATCATGGATATAGAGAGGTTGACAGCCGATGCGAACAGCATACCTTGAAAAAAGCGTAAGCCATATATCCAACTGATCTCGTTAATGCGATACATCAGGTAACAATTGAGCAGCTGTAAGAGATTGAAAATGACGTAGTACTGCTTGACCGGGAAATACTGAAAAAAGCGACGTTCCAGGACATAGAATCCGACAAATCCCGCGTAGAAAAGAATAATGAGGAACTGTACATCACTAGGCTGTGCACCGTAGAACCCCGCGGTGACATTGACATTGGCACCGGGCAGAAAAAACAAGACCATGCTTGGCATCAATCCGCTGAATAAAATCAGCTTAATCAACCATTCGGGTACCCAGTCTTTGAAGATCCCTTTCACTATTATTGATTTTTTGAGACCGAAACATTGACATTCATTCCTGAGAGTAATTTTGCAGCTCCCTGACTCCGATCCAGTTCGATACGAACAGGAACACGCTGTACGATCTTCACAAAATTACCGGTCGCATTGTCCGGTGGAAGCAATGAAAAAGAAGATCCTGTTGCTGGCGAAATAGAAATTATCTTTCCATAGAATGTTTCATCCGGGTAGGCATCCGCAACAACCTCTACACGCCCGCCAAGGTTGAGATAACGCAATTGCGTTTCCTTAAAGTTGGCTGTCACCCAAGTTGGTGTTTCTGCATTGACAATAAATCCCAACACCTCGCCCGGATTTACCATCTGTCCTTTTTCAATGCTACGTTTCCCTACCCGACCATCATAGGGAGCCCGGATTACGGTATATCCTACATCAAGATGCTTTCGGTTTGCTGCAGCTGACAACCGTTCTTTCTCCGCATTGATTACCCCTTTTTTCACATCAACATCATTCACCCGATCCCACGATGCCTCCAACTTATGCTGCAATGCTGCAAGTTCACTTTTGTACACCTCCAGTGTGGCTTTTATGTCTTCCAGTTGTTGCGCCGTAGCAGATTTTTCATCAAACAGAAATTTATAGCGATCGTATTCCAGTTGCTGCTTCGTCATCCGCGCTTCGGCAGCAGCAATGGATTTTTCCAACGATTCATGTTCGGCCTGCAATATTTCCTTTTGGCTGCCCAGCACACTGATTTCCGCATTTTCTTTGTTTATCGAAGCCGAAGCTTGCTCAGCTTCATATTTGTACTCCCGGTTGTCGATCAGCAGTAAAGTGTCGCCCCGCTTGACCGATTGATGATCTTTAAAGTGAACCGAAACAATGTAACCACCCACACGGGAGATAATGGGATTAATATACTGGGTCACTTGTGCATCATTGGTATAGGTATACCGGATGCGCAGCCAGAGTATCCTTCCACCCCATAGTAAAAGTGCCAACAAAGCAATCCCAGCCAACCAATTGGTGATTCTGGTCAATTGTACATCGGTCATTGACCGGCCTGATTTAGGTTTCATTAGATAGTACCCTTCAAAAATTCAATAAAATAATAATGTTTCTGTATCGCGATCCGGGCGGATTCCAGATCAAAGTTTGTCTTGAGGCATTGCATATCTGCATCCAATAGATCCGTAATCAGTGCCGAAGACCTGAAATACCTATTTTTTATAATACGGGCATTTTCGTTGGCAAGGGCCAGATTTTTTTGGCAGACCGCTCCTTGTTCCAGTGCGAGGTTATAATCTAGATAGGCTTGTAGCAGTTCATTTTCCACCACTTCCTCCTCATGATGATGTTTGACCTCCTCTCGCTTCAAAGCAACCTGCGCTCCCCGGACAATATTTTTATTGAGGTACAATGCGGATATTGGGATGTTCAATTTAAGTCCTACGATATTTAAGTTGTACCAGCTCGCATTATATGGATAGAGAAATACCTGTGGATTCGCAAAAGTAAATGTATTGGTCAGGCCTAGTTCGGGCAGGTAGTTTGACTTCGCCTGTTTGATACTCAGTTTTTTCAACGCAACTTCCTGTTCGGATTTCAACAGTACAAAAGCTTGATGTTTGGCAACGGCAACGATTTCCGCATAGTTCAGCGGATGACTTTCCATCGTGGCACACATCGGGATAATTTCCTGTCGTATATCGGCAATCAGCTGCAATTTTTGGTTGATGATCTTGATATCATTAGCGATCTGTACCAAAAGCAGTTCGCGCTTGGACAATTCGAGAGAAATCCTTAAGACATCGCTATGCAGCACAACACCGGCTGTATAACGGTGTTCGATCTCTTTCAATTGTGTCCGCTGATCTTTGATATCCTGCTCGATCAGCAATTTGTTGCGATAGGCTAAATCCAGATCCAGAAACAAGTTACAGATCTCCAGCTTAATCTGTGCCGTGGAGCTTTTCCAATCAATGTTGGCCAGTTCCATTTCGAGCTTTTTTGATTCGATTTTCATAAGATCCCGATGGCCGTTGTAGAGGTTCAGGTAGAAATCGAGTCCGGTATCATACAGGTAATGGATAACATCGTGTTGTGATGGTTTGGCAAATATTCCCCGATCGTAGACCGGCATATTGCTCGCATAACTGGCGGAAGCCCTGACACTGATTTTCGGTAGCAATTCCATCCGTTGCTGCCGCAGGGCTATTCCTTTTTCCTGTAATTGCAAATGCGACTGTTCGATATACTTACTGTTTTGCAACGACTTACTGATCAGATCAGCGAGTGAGGTGCGTAGCGAGTCCTGGGCCTGCGTTTCTAAAACCGAGCATACAAGTACCACGATGGTGCCCATTGCTTTTGCCCAATACGGCGAAAAAAAGTTCAATGTCTTTCTGTTATTTTTTTGCGTTGCAAACTTAGACACTAATTGGAAAATGAATTTCTTCACAAACGCCAATATGTTATGTAAAAAAGACATTTTTTGATCAATTTTCCACAAAAGGACAAAATCTGCCAAAAATCCTCTCATCCCCTGGCATCTAATTCAGCCAACGATGGATACTCCCTACCCGCTTATCAGGCGGTGGCCGACTACCTATTGAAAAAATAAAATCACTAATAATCAATACATTATAGTTAATCAACTTATTTTTCAGTTTTAAAACTGAAAAACAAGTTGATTAACTGAAAAATAAGTTATAGCTTTATAACTATGGAAGAATTAACAAAAAAAGAAGAAGAAGTTATGCATGCTGTATGGAAATTAAAGCAGGCTTTTGTCAAAGATATTATTGAATATATGGATCCGACACAAACAACGCCTTATAATACCATATCATCCATTGTACGGATTTTAGAGAAAAAAGGGTATGTGGGTTTCAATTCCTATGGAAAGACTTACCAATATTATCCGCTGATCTCCAAGATGCAATACCGAAAGTTTTTCTTTTCGCGTGTCATGAACAAGTATTTTGATGATTCTGTCGAAAATCTTGTATCATTCATTGTCAAGGAACAAAAAATCAGCGAAACAGACATTGAGAAAATCAAGGAAATTATCAATAAAAGTAAAGAAGATGAATAACCTATTTTCCTATAGCATAGAGGCCAATATCAGTTTACTTATTTTAGTCTCGCTCTTTGTCCTGGCTTTTCGGCAGCTTTCATTTTTTCGTTGGAACCGGCTTTTGCTTATTGCGTTGGTGAGCTTTTGTACGCTGGTTCCTCTTCTTAAATTTAAGACTGATTATGTCAAATTAATCGATTCCAAAACAAATTCAAATCAGGAAATACAGTCGCCAGAGCAGCTGGGTTATTCCAATGCACCTTTTTTGATCGAACCCGAAGAACAGCTCAATCTATGGGACCGAATAGAGTTAAAAAAAATACTCGCTTACGCTTACTTATTGATCGTCATCTTCTTTCTGACACGATTAGTTTATCGCAGCTTAAAGCTCGTATGCTGTTTAAAGAAGATAGATTTTCAGGAGCATCAGGGAATTAAAGTAATCCCGCCGTTTAATCGCTTCAATAATTGTTCGATCTTTCATTATATCATTATGGATAAAAGCGCACTTGAAAATCCCGAAGGCAAGCTCATCTTTGCCCACGAGGCACAGCATATTTTAAAAGGACATGCCTGGGACAAATTATACATCGAGCTGATGTGCTGCATCTTCTGGATAAACCCCGCCATTTATTGGGTTCGGAAAGAACTGCATCGCCTACATGAGTTTCAAGTCGATATAGCGGTGGCTGAATGCTATGGAAAGACCGATTATGCGAGCTTCCTGCTGAATATGACACAACAAAATCAACAATTAGATTATATGCAAAGTAGAATTTTAAAAAACCAAAATGAATTGGTAGAACGCATCGACAGGTTGATGCGAAATCTATCACCACGCACGAAAGGTTATCAGTATCTGCTGTTTGTTCCTTGTATATTCGTGTTAATTGTCTCTTTTTCTTTTATTAATCCTCCGAAAGAAAAGATCTCCGCTACTAGCGCTGTTAAAAATGGCATAAAGACCATTGTTCTGGATCCGGGACATGGTGGCAAAGATAGTGGTGCCACCAACAGCAAGGGCCTCAAAGAGAAAGATCTCACTTTACAGGCTTGTAAGATGATTCAAAATGAACTTGAAAAAGAAGGTTTTCAGGTTGTATTGACCCATTCGAAAGACGAATTTATGATGCTCAAAGACCGTGCGGCCTTTACTGGTGACGCATTAATTTCTATTCATTTTGACATTGATCCTTCAAACGCCAAGCAGCCAATCGGCCTACGATATCCAAAAGCTGCTGAACTACCCAAGATACAGAATCAAAGCCGAGAACTTGCGTTCCGTCTCACAACAAATTTAAAAAATCAAGGATTAAGCACGCAGAAACCGGTTGAAAGCCATAGCCATGCGATCTTACGGGGAGCAAAAATACCAGCGCTCATTGTCAGCTTAGGGAATATGAATACCTTTTCCAACACATTGGATCCACAATTTATCAGCGCTTTTACCCAAGCCCTAAAAACGTCTCTGTCGGAGTAGTTTTCCGTAAAATTATCAGATCAATTCTTTTTACAAAGAAGCCAAACAATAGAAGATTCCTTATAGGGAATCTTCTATTGCGTTCCAGAGTTCAATGCGCTTTTGAAGCGCCTGTTTACTTATTATTTTCATTTCTTCCCACTTCTCATCATCCTCTTTGGCTAGATCGGCGATCATCTGCATTGCCAAAGGGCCATGCTCATCACCGTCCAAATCAATATGACGTTGGAAATAGTAGATAAAATTATCTAAGCTCGATTCAGGAAAGTTGGTTTTCAGCTCCTGCAAAATGGAGGTAAACATACCCGGGATAAGATCCTCACGACCAAATGTGAAAGCGGCAGCAATTTTATGTACCTCCCCTTCTTCGATCAATTCGAAAGTAAAATTCAGAAAATCTTTGATCCTTTTATCCAAGGTTGTCAATGCAATGGCATCAAAAATACTTTTGGATTTCTTGGCGTTCACGATAAACTTGTTAACCAGGTGCAGGTCTGCTCCCATTTCACTCATTGCGTCCAGATACATTTCAAAATGGCTCAAACGGCGACCATCGATATATTCATCGGATTCTTCCGCTAATACAATTTCGTTAATCAGATAGCGTGTCGAAGGATGCTCACTTGCAAACCAAGGCAAAGTTGTACAGGTCAATTTAATTTGCAAAGCTTTTAATAAAGACATAAAATCCCAAACGGCATACACATGCCCTTCGGTAAAAGAACGTAGATTCTTGATCGTTTTGATTTTAGGATACAAGGAGTGTTGCAATAATACCTCGCGTTCGGCAGCAATGTATTCGTTAATTTCCGCAATTCTATTCATGGCGCAAAAGTATTGTCTTATCTCTGTTTTTTAAAGTATTTTCAATGAGATTACAGTAACATGATAAATTACCGTCCAGCTATCCGCTTCATAACCAAATCACAGGCAACAGCCCGCCCCTGCTTTTTCACCTCCCCAGTCCTGTTGCTAACACTCATTTACAGTTAAAAACAAAAATATTTTTTATAATAAAAAATAATCTACTATATTTGTAGAGTATTCAGAATTGCATGATGCAATACCAACCGAGTGTAGACACCGCGGTGGTAAATTAATACGGGTTTCGACCAAAATAAACGTTATACAACGGTTATTTTCCCCAACAAGATCTGGATACAGTTTATGGTTTAATCCTTTAAATTTTTAAATTGTATGGCTACAACAACAAATCTTTACCAACACTTACTGGAAAAATTCAGCTACTATTCTACAGACGAACTGATACAGCTCAACAACGATACTATTTTGGGACAAGGCTGGGGTTCGGCCAAAGCGACCTTCCGGACAGCGCTGCTCAGTACCTTTTCCAAAAGAGGACTGGATCTCTCCAACATCATTTCCAAGGAAGACGGTTTTACCTCGGTGAAGCATGTTCCTGTACGCTTGGAACAGAACGTCTTGATTCCTTTACAGTAATCGTTATCGGCACAAAAATAGCGCGCATCGAAAGGACTTCGTGCGCGCTGCTGTTGTTGGTTTAGGAAATTGCCGATCTAAAGAAGGCTATAATCTTATTATTTATAGTTTGGATTCTGAATTAACACACCTGCGCTTTTCTCAATTTCTGTTTGTGGTAATGGCCAGCGGTAAAATTTGTCTTCAAAATGATATGGCACTTTACTGTCTTTGACCGCATTGAGTACTTCACCCGCGATATGCCAACGAATCAGGTCGTAATGCCGCAGTCCTTCGAAAGCAAGTTCTACTCTTCTTTCATGGCGAATACGGTCACGCATTTTTTCCTTGGTATAACCGGCAGGGAACCCGGGCATCTGGACGCGGCTCCTCAGGGTATTCATGGCATCGTAAACCGATGGATCTGGCCCGGCGATTTCATTTTGTGCTTCGGCATACATCAGTAGCACCTCTCCAAAGCGCAATACAACCGCATCCTGTTGGCTCAATGTTGAAAAGCCAAAAGGTAGGTTGGCCGGATCCAGGAATTTCAACACCCCATAACCTGTAGGCCTCGGATTCGACGGTGTATGGATCTTACCGCCGCCAAAGTCGGGATGATCCACGAAAATTGTTTTGCTCAAGCGCGGATCCCTATCTTTGAAGGGATTGGCTCGGTCAGTTAACGGTGATTCACCATAAGGCAGACCGTCTTTGCATTCATAGGTATCCACCAGGTTTTGCAACGGCGAAGCTGCTATCCAATCGCCTAGGTACATGTCCCAAGGGGCTGTATTATTCGGTGCCAGAAAATTGACCGAAAAGATAATCTCGGTATTGTTCTTCTGTGTCGCGTCGCGAAAGACATTTTCAAAAGCTGTACTCAGAGTATACTCTTTCATGACATCGGTGCATAAGTCTTTTACTTCTTTCAAAATTGCTAAATCGGGTACCCCTTTGTCGCCATAAGCCGCAAATAATAAAACCCGTGCTTTCAAGGCTTTTGCTGAACTTGCGGTCGCATGCCCCCCATTATTGAAATAAGGTTTAGCCGCTAAGTTGGCGATCCCAAAATCCAGATCAGCCCGAATTTGTTTTAGAATATTCTCCGCAGTTTCCTTTGGCTGACGCTGATTCTCCAGACTGAGGGAAGTCAGCACAAGCGGCACCTCACCATAAATACTGTACAATTGGAAATAAACAAAAGCACGGATAAAGCGGGCTTCGGCTTCCATGTTCTTCTTCTCCCCATCGTTCATATCGGAGCCGTTATAGCCCTGAAGCTTTTCGATCAGGCGATTGGCACGTCCTATTCCCACATAAGCATCGTTATAAATACCGGTCTCGTAGCCCCCTGTGGTCGGATTTAAGTTCCCACCGACGATTTCATTAACGCTACCTGAGTTGAACTGATTGTAGCCATTGTCGGTCAGACAGTCCCGGAAAGGCATCCCATAAGAGAAGGCTTCACTCTGCAATGACGCGTATACACCGGCCAAGGCATTATCAAAATCCGATTTCTTGCCAAAATAATTGTCCGAAGCAATCTGATCCAAAGGGTTGAGGTCCAAGGCACTGTTACAGGAACCCAATAATAGGCCGGATAGCATCAACGCTGTTATAAATTTCTTTTTCATAGCACTTAAAAGTTAACTTGTACACCAAATGAATAAATCTTGTTTTGAGGATATTGTATTAGATCTCCATTTCCATAGCGTTCAGGATCCAAGCCCTTAAATTTGGTCGCAGTAAGGAGGTTATCACCCGAAAAATAAACCCGCAAGCGATCAATTTTATATTTTTTTAATAACCCATCCGGTAAAGTATATCCTAACACGAGATTTTTCAACCTGAAATACGAAGCATCCTGTATAAAATAGCTGGAAGCCCGGCTGAATTTCTCCGGAGCACTCCACCCCCAATAAATACGGGGCATAGTAGTCGAAGGATTTTCAGGTGTCCAACGGTCTAACCAGTCTTTTGTCGGCGGGCTACCTTGCACAAATGGGGTTACGCCCCAGCCCGACACATAGGATTTGACGCCGTATACCCCTTGTAATAGGGCCGAAAAGTCAAAACCCCTAAAACTAGCACTTAGATTAAAACTATAGTTCAGCTTTGGATCTACACCGGCTATCATTGTTTTGTCGTTCGCATCTATTTTTCCGTCCCCATTGACATCTCGATACTTAAGGTCTCCCGGTAGTGTATTATCATTAAACTGCTTAGGCGCCCCCGCTACTTCGGCATCGGATTGAAATATGCCAATGACTTCGTAGGTATAAAAGCTGTCCATTGCATAGCCATTTTTTTTGATCGTATAGCCGCCGATTTCAGGTTCTCCAAATTTGACCAGCTTGTTTTTGAAACGATCGAGGTTTGCACCTAGCTGATAGCGTAAACCTTCCAATACCCCCGTGGTAAGCTGATTACGATAGGTAATTCCTAATTCAACACCTTTATTTTCAACGATACCGTCATTGATATTTGGGGCGCCCAATCCGACGATTGCCGTGATCTGCGAAGGGCGTAGGATGTCGGTTGTCCGTTTCTTATACCAGTCGAAAGTAATATCCAAATTTTTGAACAGGCTTAAATCTACCCCGACATCTGTCATGGTCGTTGTTTCCCATTTGATCAGTGGGTTGGTCAGTCTTTGCTGTGCCACCCCCGATTGCAGGCTATTGTTATCAAATGAATAATTACCTGTAAGTCCCAATACAGGCTGGTATGGATAATTTAAGGAGTAGCCATTCACATCCACCACGTTCTGATTCCCAAGTTGGCCCCAAGATCCACGGATCTTCAAATTATCCAACCAACCGGAAGCGAATTCCTTGACAAACGATTCTTCCGATACACGCCAGCCTGCAGAGAAAGAAGGAAACGCTGCCCAACGGTTTTTACCGTAAAACTTGGAACTACCGTCGTAACGCATATTGGCTTCCAAGAGGTATTTCCCTTGATAATCATAGTTCAACCGTCCGAAATACGAGATTAGCGCCCATTGGTTGGCTGTCCCGTTTGCCCGTTGAATATCCGATCCCCCGGCATTTAATTCTGTTAGCGTATCGTCGACAAAATTCTGTCTGAAGCCCTGGAGGTAGGTATACTTACTTTTTTCAATGCTATATCCGGCCTGAGCTTTGAGGTGGTGTGCCCCAAACGAGCGATCATAGTTGAGGTAAGTGAATAAATTGGTGTATATCGTTTGCTGATCCTGATCCGTAAGTCCCTTTCCAAGATCCAATGTCGTTCCGAGTGTGCCCGTATGGTAATAATATTCATCCAACGTTGATTTATAATCCTTGTACTTGTCCATATTGAAATTATAGGCACCTTTGGTGTACCAGGAAAGCCCCTTAAACAGCTGTACCTCCATCCAGGCCTGTAAATTAGCCGCATAGTCATCGGTATTGTAGGTGAATTTCCGGTCCAATACAGCCATCGGGTTTTTATTGTTGTACTCCCAGTCGTAAGCTTTGTAAGTATACCGTCCACTGCCATCCGGCAAAAAAGGACCATAGGTTGGTGCCTGCGACATGGCCGACAGGAAGAGGTCTTTGGATCCCCCCGGGATAGATTCCGTATGTCCTGTCTTGAGCAAGATATTTGTTCCGAATTTAATACCCTCCGAGATTTTGGTCGTCAGATTGAGCCGGGCGGAATAACGGTCGTAGTTAAAACCTTTGATCATTCCATCCTGATTGACGTAGCCCAAACCAACATTAAAGGTTGTCTTCTCGTTTCCGCCCTGGATACCGAGATTATGGGTATAAGTCGGTTTAGTTTGGAAAATAAGCCCCAGCCAGTCCGTATTTGGATATTTTATAGGATCGTTGCTATTGCGATAGGCAGCGATCACATCGGCGGGATATAGGCCATCGTTGAGATTGGAATTCTTACGCGCTTCGTTGTATAATTCCATATACTGCGCCGAATTGGTGATCAGATCAAACATTTTCGTGGGCTTATAGATACCCACATTTCCGTCATACTGAACGGTTGTTTTTCCCGATTTCCCTTGTTTCGTCGTGATCAGAATAACGCCATTGGCTGCGCGCGAGCCGTAGATTGCTGCGGAGGCGGCATCTTTCAGCACGCTGACATTTTCGATATCATTGGGATTGACGTCGGAGAATTTTCCCTGCACACCATCAATGAGCACCAAAGGATCCGATCCGGCACCGCTAAAGGTGCCCTTACCCCGAATACGGATGGATACGCCTTCATTGCCCGGTTCTCCCGAGCCTTGATTGATCTGAACACCCGGTACTGCCCCCTGCAGCATGGAAGCTGTATTGACAACGGGCCGTTTGATCATATCTTTGCCACTCACTGTAGCCACGGCACCGGTTAGGTTTACTTTCTTTTGTGTACCGTAACCGACGACAACGACCTCTTCCAAACTCGACGAAGCGTCGTTCAGCTGCACATTCACAGTTCCCTCATTGGCAGCAACAGCCATTTCCCGGCTTTCAAATCCCAGCGAAGAGAACGTCAGTACGACAGTTCCACCCGTCAGCCTGAGCTCGAATTGTCCCTGCTGATCCGTTTGTGTTTCCTGCATCGTATTTTTGACCCGTACTGTCACACCGGGTAGCGGGCGCCCTGTATTATCCAGCACTTTTCCTTTTATTGTACGCTGTTGACGTATTACACCCGCGACTGTGGAAGGAACTTTTTCTGTTGTGGCAAAACGACGATCTGTTTTCCTTAGTGATGCAGCGGAGCCCGTGTAGGGTACAGCTATCGAAAGACAGAGTGCCATTATACTGGCCTCAGGACCGAAGGACAGGCCCTTGATCAAAGGCCATTGTCTTGTCTTTTCTGTTTTCATATTTACTTTTTTTGTTTATAAGGTGCTTTTATCTTGAAATTTTTGGCACAAAGCATCCCCTATCATGCAAAAAATTGCATGATCCAATTCGGTTGAGGACGCTATGTTATGTTATTTTTCTTTTGTACGATAGGCGATCCAGTTATGATCTATACATACGTTAAGTTGTTGTGATTTGGCTGAATAAATCTGATAGTTCAGTATCTTACCATCTTTCCATTCCATATCTAATGTGTGATTTCCCTTGATGCGCATGCCCCTCACCCGACCTTCTTTTTTCCAGGCCTGAGGAACTGCGGGCAGAAGATACACCGTATCCTGATGGGACTGCACCAGCATCTCGGCAATGGCAGCTGCTCCACCAAAATTACCATCGATCTGAAATGGAGGACCTGCTGTTAGCAAATTAGCGTAAACACCACCACCGGCGCCATAATTGATATGTGTATCGACACGTGGGGTCATGAGTTGCCGAAATAATTTATAAGCCCGTTCGCCTTCATGCAATCTGGTCCAGAAGAGAAGTTTATGGGCAATGGCCCAGCTCGGTCCATCATCCCCCCGTACATCTAGGCTTTTTTTAGCGGCAAGCTGCCAGTCCGGATGTTCATCATAACGGATCAGATAACCGGGATACAAACCGTACAGATGCGAGATATGCCGATGCTGCGGATCCACCTCTTCATAATCTTCGATCCATTCCATGATGCGGCCATCTTTGGCGATCTGTACCGCCGGAGCTAAGCGTTTAAGCTGCGCTGCGACCTGCGTTAAAAAAGGATCCGATTGTTTGCCCAATAAACCCGCCGCATGAATGATATTTCCAAATAATTCACGTACGATCTGATTATCTATCGTTGGTCCCATCGTGACGTTTGCCTGCTGCCCATTCGGGAGCTTGAAGGAATTTTCGGGAGATACAGAGGGCGAAGTCAATAGCCAGCCCTTCGTTGGGTGTTCGGTCAGGGCACTGGAATAAAACTGTGCTGCTCCATAGAGAATCGGGTATATCCGCCGTAGATAGTCCATATCTTCGGTATAGAGGTAATGTTCCCAAAGGTTATTGCAGAGCCAGCCCGAGCCTGCATTGGCAATGCCCCAGGAAGCAGACTCTCCGGGTTCTGTATAGCCCCATACATTGGTGATCACATGGGCCACCCAGCCCGGTGCATTATAGTACGCTTTCGCGGTTTTTGCCCCCGGGGCCATAAGGCCTTCCACAAGACCCACCAAGGGTTCATTGAGCTCACCCAGGTTGGCCGCCCCGAGGTGCCAATGGTTCATCTGCACATTGATATCCAGGTGGTAGTCCCCATTCCAGGGTGTCTGAATCTGATTTGCCCATAAGCCCTGTAAGTTTGGTGGTAGCAAGCCTAAGCGCGTACTGCTGATACTAAGGTAACGACCATACTGATAGAATAGCGCTGCCAGCCCAGGATCCTGATCCGGTTCTTTACCAAAGGCCACCAGACGCTGATCGGTCGGTAAGTCATCTTTCGACTGCCCCAATCGGAGCGACAAACGGTTGAACTTTGCTAAATAGTTTCGTAGATGGTCGGCATACTGCTGGCTATAGGATTTTTTCAAAGCCTTTGTTAGCGTTACAGCTGTCGTACGCTCAAAATCCTTACCTTTAAAATCAGTATCTGTCGCCACGTAAATCAGCACTTCGTCAGCCTGCTGGATGACAATAGATTGTCCTTTTAGAAGCTGTTTTCCCCCTTTAATCTGTGCGCGGACACGTGTTTTAAACTGCATTCCTTTACCGTCCACACCATTATCCAATTGCCCTACCAAAACAAGCTCACCATCCTCGGTCCTGGCAGTCGCCCTTTCGGGACGGTCAATCTTGATTTCCAGGCTAATCTGCCCTTTTTTGCTGCTCTGTAAACGAATAACGCCCAGGTCATCAGCAAAGCTTGTCCAATATTCGCGGCTATACCTGACACCTTTGAGCTCATAGCTTGTTTTTGCCATCGCCTTATTGAGGTCCAGTTCCCGACGATAGTTCTGCACTGCGGTGAGATCCGTTTGTCCGTCAAAGGCAAGCATCAAATTGCCGAGCACTTGATAACAGCCCCATTGCTTGCCGCCCGATCCGGGGCCTTTGCAGATAAAATGCTGGTCTATCAGACGCTGAGCGAGGTCGTTTTTCCCACTTTTGATCAGATTTCGAATACTATCCAAATACCTGCTGGCCTCATAATTATTGGCATCCTGAGGACTTCCCGACCATAGGGTGATATCATTGAGTACAATATGGTCATTCTTCAATCCACCATCGGGCATCATGCCAATTTTTCCATTGCCCAGGGGTAGGGTCTCCTCCCATTGTTTTGCCGGCTGCCGATACCAAAGTTTGCCCCCCTGCACTTGCCCAAATAAATTGCCCGAAAAAAAGAAAACCACAAGCGTGCAAAGTAACTTACCTTTCCGAAGATTTATTTTTGATGATCTACTCATGTGGTTTTAGTTTTTTGTCCAGTCATCGGTTCGAAAGGGAGATCCGGGTATCCCGGCTTCGTTGTATAAAGTCAGATCCGGGTTATCGGCCCAGCCGTAGCGCACTGCGACGGGCGACGGTACTTCTTTGGCAGATACGATCAGCTTATTTCCGACCTGTTTGACTTCTGCAGGATAAAAGACCTGATCGGCACCAGCAATTGTGAAACTACCGTTGCGTTTATCCGCTCCTTTCAGCACCAGTTTTTTGCCCATGGGGTTAAAACTAAGTTCCATTTCTGCAGCTTTTGTCGTCCAATGCTGAAGGACAGGACCCGAATAAGGGATATTCTTGCCATAGAGCTGCGCTGTTGCGATCCAGCCAAGTCTTCTACCGACATCCTGCTTATTTTTCGGATGGATATCCTGTGCATCGCCGATATCCGTTATAACAGCCATACCTGTATAAGGCAATTTGAGTGTTTGGCGCTGCGCTTCCCGTAATCTCGCCCAGGAAGAAGGCTGCGGTGTTACACTTTTCGCTTTAAAGTTGGCCAGTTGAACAAAATAAAAAGGCATCTTTTCATTGTTCCACTGCTGGCGCCAGTCCTGAATCAGTGCTGGCAGCAGTTGCTGATAAGGAGCGTCTTTTGAATCCGCGTTACTTTCACCCTGGTACCAAATGGCGCCTTTTATTTTAAAATCCACAAAAGGCTTAACCATGGCATTGTAAAGCACAGTAGGTCTGTTGGGACCCTCCATCGCATTAGGTTTTGCCGGCAGCTTCGCCAGATCATAACCTACTTTGCATTTCCAGTCTCCAACGAGAGATAGCTGTTCGCCATTTGGCCCTTCCAGTCGCGGCTGTTCTGTTCCGCCATATATTCCACCATCGCCGGCTCCATCAAATACGCGAACGGCGATATGCAATAGGCTGCCGTTGTTGGCCGTTGCAGGAACAGTATACTTCCGAATCTGGTCGTAACCGACAGTTTCACCCACTTTTGTACCATTGACATAAGTGATGTCGTTGTCATCAATCGCTCCCAAAATCAACTTGAGGGGTTTACCTTGCCAATGTGCCGGTAGTTCAACGTCTTTGCCAAAATAAACGACACCATCCATTCCCGGAAATAGGTTCTTGTCAAAAAAGCTCGGAATTGTAATCGTAGACCAGCTGCTTTTATCCAATTGTGGCGCAAACCAATTGCCCTGCGTTGCTGTCTTCACCTGATCCTGCTGTTCGGCGACGCGATTCCATTCGGCCAGATCTTTCGCATAGATTTCCTGTGCATCCGGACGTTGAATTTTTTCAATGGCCGCCGTATAGGTTGAAAAAGGTGTAAGTGCCTCTCGGCTCATCCAGGCTTCAATGATTGTTCCGCCCCAGGAGGAATGGATCAGGCCAATGGGAATGCCTGTTTTCTCGTAGATCTCACGTGCAAAAAAATAGGCTGTCGCCGAAAACTCCGGAATACTTTGTGGCGTCACCGGATTCCATCCACCGGACTCCACCTTTACTGCTGTAGTAGGTTGATTGGCGGTTGCTTTTGGAATCTGCAAAATACGAATATTGGGAAAGTTGGCTGCTTTGATTTCCTGCTCAAAGTTATTGATCTTACCCCAGCCCGCCAGGGGCATTTCCATATTTGACTGTCCTGAACAAAACCAGACTTCACCGATCAGAATATTTTTTAGGATTAATTGATCACCATCGTTGATGGTAATTTGGTAGGGTCCACCGTATTTCGGTGTCTCCAGATAGACTTGCCAGCCTCCCTGCTGATCGACCTCAACCTGATAGCTCTTGTTGTTCCAGCTGGTGTTTACGCTAAGTTCCTTGCCGACTGCGGTACTGGTTCCCCAGATCTTGACCTTTTCTTTCTGCTGCATCACCATATTGTCGCCAATAAAAGCTGGCAGCTGTACTTTGGCCTGTAGTGCAGAAAATCCACTGGCAACGCTGAGTAGCAGGGCCAACAAAGTCCGTTTATACTGTTTAGGTTTTATCATGATTTTTGAGTTTGTTGCTCAATTGGGTTTATACATTTGGCGCATCCGAAGTCCGGGCTGTTAGCGTCGGAGCTTCGGATGTGCCACAGTTATTCTTTTAAAGTGCCGATATTTTTAGTAAAACACTGGGGCGGTTGCTATTCAGGTCTGGATTTACGCCAACTTTCATCAGGTAGTCGCCCGAATAGGTTTGTCCCTGGCCTAAGCTCGACTTGGTTCCCGGATACAGGTTGATCTCCTCCACCCGGTATTGCTTTTGGGCATCCAGTCCTTTTAAACGGACAGGATCGGTTGTTCCGATGCCATAGCGGTTATTGACCAGGTAGTTGAAGATGACAGCCTCGGTTTTTTGACTATTCACGTAGCTGAGGGCGGCAAAGTCTCCTTCACGTGGATCGGCCAAACGATACTGCTCCCCATGCCAGATTGTCCCTTTAAGCGCGTCGTAATTCTTTACCGCCTGCTGGCAGAATAACAGATCCTGTTCTTTCAGGTGGCTCACCACAATATCAAAACCCAGTTTACCCATCATAGCTACATCCGTACGGAATTTGAGGGACTGTTTTCCCCAGTCTGTCACATGGTTTGAGGTGCTGATTGCCGGGAAAAAGTACGAATACTCGTACTGCATAAAAATACGCTCCAAAGGGTCTGTATTGTCCGAAGGCCAAAATTCGGTAAAGTACCGAAGTGCCGCATAGTCCACACGACCACCACCGCCCGAACATAACATCATCGGCACTTTCGGATACTTCGAACGAATGCGCTCCAGCACTTTATAAAGGCCTTCCACATACGAAACATAGAAAGCACCCTGGTCTTTTAGAAATGCGGAATGCGCATTGTAAATGACCGCATTACAGTCCCATTTGATATAGGCCAATGTCGGATTTTTAGTAAACAGGTCGTCCAGAATCTGGAAAACAAAATCCTGCACCTTGGGATTTGTCAGATCCAGGATCAACTGATTTCGGAAGTAATGTTCTTCACGCTGTGGCTGTTTGACGACCCAATCCGGATGTTGCTCGTAGAGTTCGGATTTGGGGCTAACCATTTCGGGTTCTACCCAGATTCCGAATTTAACGCCCTGCTTGGTCGCTTCTTCCACGAGTGTTGCGATACCATTGGGCAGTTTTGTCCGGTTCGGTTGCCAATCTCCTAGACTGGAGTGATCGCTGTTACGCGGATATTTATTTCCAAACCAGCCATCATCCAATAAAAATAGATCAACGCCTAGTTTCTTGGTATCCTGGAGCAAACCTTTTAATTTTTGTTCATTAAAATCAAAGTAGGTCGCCTCCCAATTGTTGAGTAAAGTCAGACGTTCGCCATTTCCATCCAGCAGCTGATATTTACGGGCCCAATTGTGCAGATTTCGGGAGGCGGTGCCTTTTCCCTTTGTCGACAAGGTATAGATCAATTTGGGCGTTGTAAATTCCTGGTTGCTGGCTAATTTTACATTGGAAGCGTAGTTATTTATGCCGGCAATGATACGTAGGTTATTGAGGTAATCCACTTCAAAATCCACCTTAAAATTCCCACTATACCCCAGGCTTGCCATCAGTACTGTTCCTTCATCTTCGGATGCCGCCTTGCCCAGTGACACCATAAAGGAAGGTGGCTGGAATAAATTCGCGCGTGTTCCGAGCTTACTGTCCAACACTTTAATGCCATGAGTCAAGGGTGCCTCCTCTACTTGCATTTCTTTTGCCCAGTCGCCATGGTACTGCCGTAGCCAATACGCGTTGGAGCGCAGGGTCAGATTGGCCGAAGCAAATTTTTCCAGCGTGATGACTTTCTTTTCCTTATTTTGGATCGTTGCCCACTGCTCAATGATGTCCTCATTCAAAAACGATTTGTAGTGTAAAACGACATAAATATCGTATACCGGATCTTTTAGGGTGATATCAAGCTGTTTGACATTGGCATCCAGGTTTTTCACCTCATGCTTTTCATAGCGCAGGTCCAGGGACCGGTTACCATCGGCATGAACGACACTGATGGCGGGTTCCAGTAGGTTTTTTGAACCTGAGGGGGTATACGCCGCGTTGGAGAGGCCACTATAATCTGTCAATTGCCTATAACCGCTTGCAATGGTCGAGTACTCTTTAGAATCACTCAATTTTTCACCGTAATAGAGCATTTTCAGTGTTTTCGTGGAATCGTACTCCAACACTAGGGCATTCGATCTGGTTTCAATAGGAATCTGTTTGGACTGCGCCTGTGCCTCCAGATGGACAAGCCCCTGGGTCATCAAAAGCCCGAGTACAACATGTTTAAAATGATGGGTTGGCATATATAAATAGATTTAGGATTTGTTAACGAACTTGACTATTTTGTTTGCTTTCAATTGAACCTTATAAAGGTATTTACCATTGATTTCCTGCTGTGGGCTTAGACCTGCCAATGGGGAAGGACTTAACACCTGAATCGTTTGATCCTGCGGCGAAGAAAGAATAAGCTGCTTAATGCGGCTATTATTCCATTCCATCTTTTCGATGTGTACATTGCCACGGGCTTTGAGTCCTTTAACTGTTCCGGCCGACCAGCGATCAGGCAGTGCAGGAAGTAATTCCAGCACATCCGTTTGCGACTGCAGCAACATTTCACTCACCGCAGCTACATAACCCAAGTTGCCATCAATCTGAAAGGGTGGATGCGCGCAGAGCAAGTTGGCATACACTCCGCCTCCATTGTTATAATCGATGCCCTCTCCGCCAACGAGGTTAATGAAATTCGTTAAAATCTTATAGGCATGATTTCCATCCTGTAATCTCGCCCAAAAGGCAACCTTCCAGGCCATGGACCAACCGGTCGATTCGTCGCCACGCGCGGTGAGGGTAACTCGTGCAGCTTTGGCCAGTTCCGGTGTTTTTAAAACAGAGAATTGGTTACCGGGATACAGACCAAACAGATGCGATACATGGCGGTGCTTGTCCTCTGGATCATCACGATCCGTTTCCCACTCCTGCAGCTGTCCCCATTTACCGATTTTGGGTTTGAGCAGCGCATCGCGAAGTGCCGTGATATGCTTACGGTAATCGGTGTCCAACTTCAGAATTGTGCTCGCCTGGATGTAGTTGTTAAAGAGATCGTAAATAATCTGGTGGTCATAGCTCACGGCATCCTCTGTGGGGCCATGTTCCGGCGACCAGCCCTTTGGCGCCACCACAGTTCCGTCCGGTCTTCGAACCAGACGATCATCCCAAAACTCGCTTATTTCTTTTAAAATCGGGTATGCAAATTCGCGTAGGTATTTCTCGTCCTTGTTAAAGGCATAATGCTCCCAGAGCGCCTGTGCATACCAAGCACTTCCGGGGGTGTTCCAAAGGAAGCTCTCCCCACCGAAGATATTATTTTCGGTCTTTACGGTCCAGCCTCTTACGCCTGGAAATTCCTTTTGTGTATTTATTTTTTTCACCTCACGCATGCTATTGATATAATCGAGGTAAGGCCAGGCCGATTCACGCAGATTAGCGACTTCTGCAGGCCAATAGTTCATCTGTACATTGATATTGGAATGGTAATCTGAGCGCCATGGTGGATTGTTACTGTTGTTCCAGAGTCCCTGCAGGTTTGCAGGCAAACCGCCCTTCCGTGAGGAACTGATCAGCAAATAACGTCCATATTGGTATACCAATGCTTCCAGAGCCGGGATCGGCTGTTTTTTATAGGCTTCCAACAGTGCTTTTGTTGTTTGCTTGCTGTCCAGCTGGCTATGGTCGAGATCAAGCTCCACGCGGTTGAACAGCGCTGTATAATCTGCAACGTGCCGTGCCAGCAGCTTATTTACGCCATATTTTTCCGCTTGCTGCAGATAACGTTCATTGACCTTCATCGGTTCTTCGGCCGACTTCCATTTGGTAGCCCGTGTATTGGCATAATCAGTTGCGGCACTCAGCAGCAGAATAAGTCGATCGGCAGATTTTACGGTAAGGACAGCCTGTCCTTTTTCATCTGTCGTTTTGGAAAGTGAACCACCAACAACCTGCACGCGTACCTGTGCGGCATACCGCATACCATTGTCGAGCGTTCCCTGAAACCACAGATGACCATCTTCTACCTGCACCGCCTGCCCATGTGCATCCTGAAGTGCAATCTGGGCATTGAGTTTCCCTTTTTTACTGTTTGCATAGTCAAATACCATGACCTGATCGGGCTGACTCGCAAAATACCGACGGTTGATTTGCTGTCCATCCTGCTGATAAGCTATTTCATGCAGCCCTTTATCCAAATTCAATTTTCGGCTATAGGTGGTAAAGGATTTATTAACATCGGAGTCAAAGCGAACAAAAAGATCACCAAAAGCCTGATAGGCACCTGTTTCCTGTTCATCACCTGTCCATAGGCTATTTTCATTAAATTGAATATGTTCCTGATTTACGCCCGCGAAGATCATAGCGCCAATTCGTCCATTTCCGATGGGGTATGCTTCAGTCATCCAGTCCGTTGCGGGCTTATTATCCCAGAGGTAATAGCGTTGTGCATACGATGTGGCCGAATAGAGGGTCAAGCATATAAAGATGAGGCATTTAATTTTTCTGTGCATTAACATAGCGACTTATACAATTTATTGAGCGATGCCCAATGGTGAAAAAACAAAATAGATGACAATCATCAATAGGATGAGAAAGGCGCCGATCCGGTACCTTCCCTTCCAATAGCTGCCCTTGTCCTGGCCCGAAAACTCAAATTGATACTCCGATAGATAGTCTGGCTGGCTCAATTTACTTCCTCCCCAGATGACCAGTGCCACAGCGATAAACAACAGCGCGAACAAGTGCAGATAGTGCAGCTCTGTCTTCCAGACAAACACCAGGATGAAATAGCTGAACATGTACAGGAACAGGCCGATTTGTGCCATCCTTGGCGTGACACGGCGCGATAGAATCCCCAAGATCATAATGGTGAAAATGGGCATATTGAACAGCCCCGATACGGTTTGCAGGTACGTATAAAACCCGTCGTGGGCAAAAAGGATAAAAGGTGCAATAAACATGGCCGAGATAGAGATGATCAATTCAAACAGTTTTCCTTTTCTGACCAGCTCCCTTTCACTGAGCGTTCTGTTTTTACGTTCCAGGTAAGGTTTATAAATATTAAAAATAAATAAGCTACCACAGCTCTGAAGTCCAGCAGTATAGGTCGTCATTGCAGCACCAAAGACCAGTGCCAAGGAAAAACCAATCAGCACATCGGGAAAGATCAGTACAATAAGTTTTGGAAAAACGGAAGCTGTAGGCCGCACATGCGGCAATAAGTGTACCGCCAAAAGGCCCGGTAAATTGATCAGCAGCGGCATCAGGAGCTTACCTCCCGCAGCCAAAGTCATTCCTTTCTGTGCTTCCTTTAAGTTTTTAGCGCTTAATGCCTGTTGTGCAATATAGGGTTCCATGCCCCAATAGTAAAAGTTGATCAGGAGCATCCCGGTAAACAAGGTCGAAAAGGGCACAGCATCCTGTTTGGATCCCACAGCATTGAGATGTTCTTTCTTGTCGTGAAATAACTGGAGCACCCCCGTCCAGATATCGCCATTGCCCAAATGCCAAAAGGCAAAAATCGGAATCAGCAGTGCGAGCAAAAACAGACAGAGGCCCAAGCCTAGGTCAGACAGGGAAATCAACTTCAATCCCCCCAATATGCTGTATAAGCTCCCAATGATGCCCAGGGCCCAGACCAGTATCCAGATACTCTGCCAATAACCGATGTGCAACAGTCCGGGCACATCAAACATCGTGGCCAGACTTAGCGCACCACCGTATAATACCGGTGGCAATAAGTTAACGATGTATCCAACCAGAATAAGTATAGATACCAACATTTTAGTTTTTGGATCAAACCGCAGCGCAAGGAAGTCCGGCACTGTCCGAAAACCATGTTTAAAATAGATAGGTAGCAGAAATTCCGAAACCAGGAGCATCGCGACCACCGAGCTCACACCCCAGCCGATGACCGACAGGTTGTTGATATAGACCGATTCATTTTCACCAATAAACTGGTTGGCGCTCAGGTTGGTCAACAGCAAAGCCGAGCCCACCATCCAAAAACTGTTGCTCTTTCCTGCAAGGAAAAAGCCATTTAAGGTATTGGAATAGTTGGTTTTAAACTTCCATAAGGATCCCAAAGCAACCAAACCGGTAAAAAGACAAAAACTAAAAACTATCATCTTAAAAACTTCCTTATTTTAGACAGAGTTGCGGTCTGCCAATGTCGTTGGCACCACTTCTTTGATCAACGTTCTTTCGAGCACAAACTTGGCTGCTTCCGATCCGATACGTGCAAAACTTGTCGAAAAGGTGGTTATACCGCCGCTGATAATCTCTTTGATGACATCATCATTATGCGAAAGAATTCCCAGATCCTGCCCGAGGGTCCAGCCTTTTTGCAGCACCTCTTTCAACATCTGATAGAGCTCCGGATTATGAATGGTAAAATACAGTTTTCCCTTTTTTAGATCCCCCACATAGTATTGCTTTTCGATACGTCCTTTTACTTTATAGTCTTTCAGAAAGCGTAAGAAAGCATTTTTGATTTCATTGGGTTCGGCTGTATTTTCCCTAAAATAGAAGATCACTTCTTTATACTTTTTGATCTTTGGATAAAGTTCCTGAAAAACGGCATAAGTGGCTGCCTCAAATTCCTGGGAAACATAGGAATAATCATCGCCAAGATCCATCAAACGATCAATAATCAATAATTTGGATGCCGGGATGGAACGTAACAGCATTTCGGAATCTTTATTTTCAATCGGAGCAACAATATATACCGTATATCGTCCCTGAATACGATTGAAAATATCTTCAAAGGTTTCCATATTGTTGTGATGGAAAAAGAGATCCACGCTTACTTCTTCGGGAAGGTTGGTCCGCAGTTCATTCACCAAGGTATCTTGAAAGGTATCGTATGCATACAGCAGCACCGCAACTTTTTGTTTCATCTGTGTATTGTTGCTCACCACAAAATATCCTTTTCTGTTTTTCGATTCCACGACTCCGTGGGCAATCAGATCACGGTACGCCTTTGCGAAGGTTTCGCGTGCATACCCCAGGTATTGGATCAAGTTATTGACAGAAGGTAAACTGGCATGTACCTCCAGTTCATTGGCATCAATAGCATCCAACACCCCCTGCACAATACATTCATGTTTAGAGAGTGTATTCAATGCCTCCAGGCGTTTGATCCGATCGATCAATACTTTAAAATTTTCTTCTTTGCTTATCTTCATATATTGTGATTAAAACAGGGCAATCTTAAATAATTTTGCACCTGCCTGCTCAAAGGCAATGGATTTCTCAGCGACAAATTCCTGCGCTGTTTTTTCAAACAGTTCCACCGCCTTATATGTTGTATTTGGCGCCAGGCCAATCTGTTTAAAATCTATGTTTATTGCTGCCGGGGCTGTATTGTAATTAAATACGGCCACATACAGCGCTGTTCCAATCTTTTTGTAATAATACGTATTTGCTGCTTTTCCTTCTACAAATCCTGCCGGACGGAAGCTTTTACCGTCGGCTATGATTTTTAAAATTTCGGGATCCTGCAGATATTGATTCATCTTAGGCTGCCAGTTTTCTTTTTTGGACAGGTCGTCACCAAGGATAATGGTCCCCGTTACCACACCCGAAAGCAATCTGGCCTTATTGACTTCAGGGCTTTCATCATGAAAGACAAGGTGGTCGGCATCGATAAAGTCGTAGAGATAAGTTTGCCACCAGCCGTAACTAACACTATTTAAGGTATACTGTGTTTGGTCGATCGTCTTCCAGGCGTCGCAGGCTATTCTGCGCATGTGTGCAAATTGGGCTGTCGCCAAGGAAGGAGAAATTGCTGCGTAGATCAACATTTTACCCTGCAGCACGTCGACGAGATGTTTCATTCCCACAGCATAAGCCTGCATACCTGTCTGAATTTTCTTATCGTAAAAACCTGTGGATTCGATTGCCGCATGAGAGAGGAAATCGACCTTGATCATTCGGAAACCACAGTCGACCAATTTCCCCAGGATCACATCCATACGGGCCAACGTACCGGGATGTGTCGGATCCAAGGCACGTCCACCATCTAAATTGTGGTAGCCTTTTTGGGTTTTGGTCCAAAGCTGGCCAAAGGTAAACTGGCTTCCCTCCGCCTTGCGGTCGGGTCCACTCCCATGGCCCCAGTCTGTAAAAGGCGCCCAATACACACCGGGCTTGAGGCCCAAAGAGTCACAATAGCGAACAAATTGCTTCAGCTGTGTGTAGTCGCCTGACATACCTCCGGGTGTCATATTATCCCAGAAAGAGTCAAGATCTATAAAAGCCTCGCCATCTGCGTTGCGGAAATAAGGAATATCTTTCGCAAAATAGTCTGCCGTGCCCGTGGCATTCTGAAAATTAAGTTTTTCCTGTATAACGCCCCAGCTGTTCCAACCGACAGGTGTGGCTCCTTGCCAAGATTTCACATAGGCCGGCGATAGCTTCCGGTGGATTTTAGCATAGTTTTCGAGCCCAATGCGCCAATCCTTGTCGTAAGACACGAGGTATTTTGGGGAGCGAATTACATCCCCCTTCACCGTCCCGTGCGCCATGGAATCACGTGTGATAGTTACATCTGTAAATCCCGCCTGTGCTGCCAGGTGGGTATATTGCCCCTGATCTCCTTTGATCGCAATACCCGATTTCCAGACGGATTGATCCAATGAACCAATCAACAGACCTTTTCCACTGTCCTTATCGTATACAACTCCGACCTCGGCGCTGCGCTTACTATTCTTTGCGAGGATATTGTTTTCATACGAAATAAACGTATCGTTATCAAAAGGAACGGCCAGCTGATACAAGGATTTTCCCAGACCGGCAATTGAAGCATTTGACCAGATCGGCACAAGTTCATTACTGGCTATATTTTTACCCCTAACTTCCAGTTCAAGGATGACACCATCTATTGTGTCGTAGAAATAAAAATGCTGCAGCAATGTGATGCCCTGTTGGGTTTTAACAGAAATGGTATACTGTATACCTTTGCCTAAATTGTCCTGAATGGGCTTTTCTGTGACGCTGCGGGTTCCTGTCAGTTTATCTGTACTAATTTTCTGTCCATTAGCAAGTGCCAGATAGGCACTTGCTTGCTGTATATAGGCGACTTGATCTTTACTTAGTGAATATGTTCCATCTTGTTTGTTATAGGTCAACGTTAGGCCATTTTTCTTGACCTGAAAAGGCTGTGCGTATAACATGAAGGTACATAGCATAAAACTTAGCGCAAAAATAACTGTCTTCATTCTGCTTGATATTATTGTAAATTGATTTGAAAAGCGTTTATCTTCATGTAATGGTCAGGTTGAAAATTGACCAGCATCCCCATATTGACAATAACCTTTTCTTTGATTTCAAAATAAACACCATCTGATTTAACATCAGCATGGGCCATTGCCTGTTGAATCTGCTCAAGATCTGGAATTCCACTGTTTGCTTTGCTAACAACCAGTTTTGCTGGCGGTTGATCATAATTTGTCCAGGATAAGTTACAAAAAAAACGATATTTACCGGGGAATAAGGTTACTTTTTGCTCAATTTTACCATTTACGATCGCAGGAGCGCCCCATCCGGCTTCAATATTAACTACACCACCATCATCCGAACCAAAGCCACCATAGCCATTGTGGTTTTTCATACTCGTATTGGTTATCCAATGATCCAGATTTCCCCAACGGTTGCCATCGAAAGCCGTCGCTGTAAACGGAGTTTTGTAATTCTTCAGACACCAAATACTGATGTCGCCTTTTTTTATCGGTATTTTGTTGCGCTGCACCATAAAGGTATCAATCGCATTGCTATCAGGCCGAAATACAGTCTGGTAAGCAATCTCCTGATTCGGCAGATAGTCCAACAGGTTAATTTTCTCATTCAGCTCTTTCGTACGCACGACAGTATCCGTAGTTGTATTGTTCTGATTCTTATAATTCATACGAATGGCATAGAATCCCACACTTGGTGTCACATCCTGTAAGACAAGTTGAAATTGTTGGTCAGCCATAAAATTCTGTTCCAATATTGTCCGCTGGAAAAGTCCTTCACGATAGCGATCGCCATAAACGTTTCCGACAAGAAAGGTCGGAACCGAAAATCTTCCTTGGCTATCTACTGTACGGATTTCGAAATTCATGGGTCCTTCCGGTAGATTTTCAATCACATAATGTACGGTATCGATAGCATCAGTCAATTTTACCGGAAACTTCATCGAATCCTGTTTACTGTTCCAATACACGCGCAGCTCGGAAACTCCGGCGTTCACCCGAAAGATGCCATCTACTTGTACCCGATATTTTCCCGACCGTATTTTGATGGAATCTAGCTTCGCAGGATATACAATTTCCTGTCCATCGGTGAATTTGGTAAATTCATCCATCTTGGAACATGCGCCGAATAAACAAACGCCGAACAAGGCCAGTATGCATAGATATGTTCTCATCTTCATTTTCTTTTTAATAGTTAATAAACACCCCATACTTGTACTTGGGCAATCTGGATAAAGTAACTACCACGCCAGTTACGCAGATTGCGGATCCGTAGATATTTGAATTTTGGAGCATCTTCGGGCATATCAAAAGACCAACCTGCGATGCCATACACTTCATCTGCGTTGGTATTTGTTCCAGCGGGAGTACCCGAAGGTTTTCGCACGGTACAGGTTGCCAGTTTAGACCAAGATTCCCAGGAGCCATCCAGATTTGGACTGTTACTTCCCCAGACTTCAAATTCACGCATGTTACCCTTATCATAAAAACCATTTTCCCGACGTGGGAAAATCACGACGCGGCTCAATTTTGCTTCTTTGCCGATAGAAAAGGTCAGGGATTGCGGCGCACCGGCACTTTCAACCGTATATAAGGCCGGCCAGCGTGAGGGGTTCATATTGCCGTCCCACATCATTTCCGAAGTCGTCCCGTACATATATTGCGCATCCCCCGGTAAGTGCAGCGCTGAAAACTGCTGTCTCGGAAAAAGATTTTCCTCCAAAGGTGTCAGCGAGGTATATAAGGTATCCGATTTGTTTAACCATCGGTCACGTACATAAAAGGCAAATTTCATCTCACGGGACTTGAGCCCGCGGATATTATATAAGATCAGCGAATCCTGGCTATAATAGTTGTCCAGAGGTAGATATTCCCCATTATTCAATGAATCAACCATCGGGACAATCACCACATCGCCTTTTTCCTGATTGACTGAACTGATCCGGACGCCACCAAATGTCGGCGCAATTTTCATTTGTCCGAATACAAGATCAAA
The DNA here is from genome assembly GCF_019969845.1 of Sphingobacterium sp. GVS05A. Classification (GTDB taxonomy): domain Bacteria; phylum Bacteroidota; class Bacteroidia; order Sphingobacteriales; family Sphingobacteriaceae; genus Sphingobacterium. The sequence goes on along the minus strand of NZ_JAHXYR010000006.1, from coordinate 148,331 downwards.
AATCGGTGTTTTAGGTTCTACTGTAACGTCCACAGCATCTGAAGCCACTTCAGCCTTGTTTACAGCATAAAGTTTCACCGTATGTTTTTGTGTATCGGGGAAACCGTCGATTAAGATCTCATTTTTATAGGTTGATGATTTTACAACCCGTGTCTGCCCATTGGCCATGACATATTCAGCCTTGACATACAATACATTTTTACTGGACGGTAAACTATAATGTATTGTTGCCTGTCCGTAGCCATTGGTCACAGAAGTATTTTGCACAACACCTGGTTTCGTTTGGTCATCTTCCAGCAGCGTCCATCCCTTTTCCTCTTTACAACCAGCCAATAGATAAAAAAGGCCGACCAAGAAATAGCAATAATTTAAATATTTTAGATTTTTCATAATTTCTCTATTTAATAAGGGATTACCAACCTGGGTTCTGTACTAAGTTAGGATTGACCAAAAGGTTGTTTTCCCGTATCGGCCAGAAGTAATCTCTTGGTGCCACAAAACGTTGTTGAAAAAAGGTCTGTTCTTTATAGAAAAGTTCCGGATGATCTTTATCCTGGTTTCTATCCCAACCAGTGATATTTTTATTCAGTTCCTGTGCCGCCAATTTCCATCGTTTCAGATCCCAAAAGCGTGATCCCTCAAAGCTCATTTCAATATTCCGTTCACGTTGGATAATACTGCGCAAACCGTCCTTGCTTGTCGGTTTGGCAGGATTTAACGCATACTTTGACCAGGATTCTTGGACACCTTCCAGTCCAGCCCTTTGACGGATTTTATCCAGGTATAAAAATACATCAGCGGTTGGTCCCTCGCTTTCGTTCAAAGCTTCGGCATACATCAGGTACAGATCTGCCAAGCGCATCATCGGCCAGGGATATTCTTCAATGTGAGAACTATTGCCGTCTTTGAAAGCGAATTTCCAGTTTACCAATTTTTTAGGGTAGTACGTCGTCACAGGAATAGAGAGCCCGCTGCCAAATAATCCCAGGCGCAGCTGTGTGGTCCAGGTATTTTCATCACTACGGCTCGGACTATTTTCCATAAACCAGATCCCCCCGTCAAAACCAACATTGGCGTAAAATCTATTTTCACGGTCAAAATGCACGCGGGCAGTCTGATAATTCTGGATATTATTAAACCGCTCGGCATAAATACCCGCACGAAGCTGGTTTTTATTACTGAAATCCAGGGTTTTATCTTCATCCATCGGCACGCCATTTCGGGTATAGAATTGGTCAACAATTTTTAAGGAAGGCGCTAAGGTACCATGCACACTGTTATTGCCTGCGTTATTGGGGTCTATATGTGCCATAGATGAATACTGCATCTGCCAAGCCCGTGAAGTCGGATTTGCCCAGACGATTTCCTTATTCCATTTTTCAGTAACAGCATTGCGAACGCTCATTTGAATCATTGTTGTATCGGAGAGCGGAAATACAGTACCTGGAAATTGGTATAAGCCCATTCCCAGGTTCTCGCATGCGGTAATCGCTTCCTTTGCAGCGCGGGCGGCCCGCTGCCATTTTTCCAACTGAAAACTCTGGTTGAAAAACAACGTACCATCGACATTTTTAAAGGTTGCATAATCCGTATTACCGTTGAACAGCGGACTCGCGGCATACAATAATACTTTTGCTTTAATCCCTAAGGCAATAGGCTTGGTAATACGGCCCAAATCCGTAACCGGAGACTGGACCGTATTGGGTAGTTTAGGAATTGCCTCGTCAAGAACCTTGACTATATAGTCGACAACCTCATCAATAGGCTGTCGTTTAACTTTTGCATCCTCGATAGAGGTATTTACAGATAAGTTGACATCCATTGTAGGAATAGGTCCGTAATGCCGCATCAACATAAAATGATAGTATGCTTTTAAGAACATAACCTCCCCTTCCCAGGTGGTGCGCTCGTCCTGTGTCATATCCCGTACTTTTTCGGGATTACGAATATTTTCCAGAAAAATATTACAGTCGCGAATGGCATTATACATATAACCATCCCAATAGTTCACGTAGGGACTGGTGACATTCTGATTTCCGCGGGCGATATTCCAGTTTGTCCCATCAATACTGAGGGTTGGGTAGTCCAGCCAGAATTCATCCCCCGCTAGATAAGCAGGATTTCTGGTCGGATCACCATCTGGTGGCAGGTATGAATAACAGGTAGCCAAGTACTTTATTGCTTCGCTACGCATCGTAAATGCATTATCTATTGTCGCCACATTATCCGGCACGACATCCAAATAGTTGCAGGATTGAAAAAACAACAAACCTGACGCAACCAATAATTTAATTAATCTTAGATTTTTCATGATAAACTGCCTTTTAAAATCCCACGTTAATACCTACGTTATACACAGCCTGCACAGGATAGCCTAATCCTTCACCACCCATTTCGGGATCCCACATCTTGAATTTGCTCCACACAGCAAGGTTGAGGGCGTTGACATAAAAACGCACATTGGACATCTTAAACTTGTTGAGAAACTGATTCGGTAAATTGTAGCCCAATTCAACAGATTTCAATCGTAAGAATGCGCCATTACGCATCCACCAGGTCGAAAACTGATTATTATTGTTGTTAAATCCATCCGTCAAGCGTGGCCACAGCGCCCTGACATCCTGGTTATCTTCGGACCAATAGCTGTTGGCCACTTCCTGCAACAAACCGTTTTGATAAGGTCCGTTGATCGCAAAAGGTGTAATGTTTCCCGGATCAATAAAGAATGATGAACGGGCAGATCCCTGTAGAAATGCACTGACATCAAAGCCTTTGAAACCCACAGAAAAACCCATCCCATAAATAATTTGCGGATCTGTCGGATAACCGATCGGCACTTTGTCTAAATCCGTGATTTTACCATCGCCATTGATATCCCTGTATTTGATATCACCACCCATAGTTTTAAAGGCGCCACCAAAATTCTGTAATGGTGAGTTTTCGGCTTCAATATCATCAACAAACAAGCGTTCGGCAATCAGACCATACGATTGTTTGATCGGATGTCCCAATCGAGACAGGTAGGATAAATTTGCCGGATAGTCCGGTTCCTCATTAACCAGCAATTTGTTCGTTGCATAGGTCATATTTGCCCGCAACTGAGTCCACCAGGTATTTTGAAAAGACTTATTGTAATCCAAGGCCAGATCAAATCCCCGGCTCTGCGCCTTCCCTATATTGGCCTGGATATCGGCCTGAAAACCGGTTGTAGAAGGAATATTAGAACGCACCATCAGGATATTGCTCCGGGTAGAGTTGTAATAATCAAACACTACACCCAAGCCATTTTTTAGATTCAGGTCAAATCCAGCATCGAAGGTTTTTGCCCGTTCCCAGGTAATATCACGATTTTCATACCGCGATATGGAATAACCAGGCCGTGTGTAATCCCAGTTATTTCCCCAAGAGAAACCTCGGCCACCGTTATTCGGATTCACTTGCGATAGGTAGAAGAAACGATCCCGGTCCTCCCCGATCTGATCGTTACCCACCAGACCATAGGTTGCCCTCAATTTTAAGCGGGAAACAACGGGATTCATAAATTCAAACATTTTTTCCTCATTCAGATTCCACCCCACACCAAAAGATGGGAAGAAACCAAAGCGATGATCTTTGGAGAAACGTTCGGAACCGTTGTAGCCGAAGTTGAACTCAAAAAGGTAGCGGTTTTTGTAGGCATAGGTCGCCCGACCTGACACCCCGAGATTACGAGCAGGCAATGAAGCCTGCAAGTCACCACCGTTAGCGGTCTGATAATTACGGATAATACCGATCAACATCCCAGTAATATCATGGTCTTCAGCGATCGTGCGGTTGTAATTGACAGCAAACTCACCGTAGGTCGTCGTATTTAGGATTTTATTTCCCTGGTTGTAATCTAGGTATTCTGTACCCTCATTTTCGTTGAGCAGACTTAAAACCGTATTGCTTGTACCCGGGATTCGGACCAAGTTGTAATAAAATGGTTTAAAGCTCCGTGTGACAGAAAAATACGAATAGCGTTGTGTATAGGCCATTAAGCGAGCGGATAGACCTTTGGTAATAAAATCGAAATTCTGTTTCAGTTCCAATTGCACATTGACCGTGGAGCTATTATATTCCTGAAAACCATTGACCATATTGGCGTAGGGATTGTTATATAGCGTTTTGGTGGTTGGAATAAAGTTATTTCCGAAAAGTGGATGTGTAGCAAATGGAGAATAGGACGATGGATAAATTGCTGGAAACATTACCGGGTTGGACCAAATTGCTTCACGAAATACGCGTTGTCCACCATTGATCAGATTTCCCCATTTATCATAGCCCCCTATTGGTCCTGTATAGTCATCAAATTGGGCCGAAGTACGGATAATTCCAATAGTCGTTGGGGTAACATTTAAGGTAATATTAGAACGTAAGGAGTAGTTTTTCAGGTTGATATTATTATCAAAGCTATTGCTATTTTCGGATCGCAGAATTCCCTTATCGTTATTAAAGGTACCTGCAACATAATATTGCGCAAGGTTCCCTCCACCGGTGACATTGAAGTTAAAACGTTGGTTGTTGGTATAATCCTTTATCAGCTGGTCGATCCAGTTATTATTGGGATAGAGCAACGGATCGTCTCCCTGTTCTGTATGATCAATTTTGTTTTGGCTATAAGGAAGGGTTCCTTTCGGATCTCTGGTCAATACCGCCTCATTAGCCATCTTCATATACGTGATATTATCGGCGAATTTAAAATTACGCGTGTTGGTTGAGATGGAGTTCTCAAAACGTGCATTGAATTTTGCCTTACCGACAATACCGCTTTTGGTATTGACCAAAACAACCCCATTTGCACCTCTAGCGCCGTATAATGAAGATGCTGCAGCATCTTTCAATACGGAAAAACCAGCGATATCATCCGGCTGTAAACGGGCCAGTGCTGTGGTATTGGATTCCATTCCGTCGATCAAAATCAAAGGATCTTTTTTCCCTGCGCCAAAAGAACCGACGCCGCGAATAAAGAAGGAAGCATTGTCATTCCCCGGTTCTCCACTCCGCTGATAAGCAATTAGTCCAGCTACCCGGCCTGCCAGCATGGAGGTCAGATTGGATGTTGGTCCCTTAATTTCTTTCGGATTGATCGAGGTAATGGAGGCCACCATGCTCGTTTTTTTCTGTGTACCGTAGGCCACGACAGTCACTTCATCCAGATTGGAACTTGATGAGGATAAGTAAATGGTCATACGATTGGTACTCGTGACCCGAACAGTTTTACGGTCGAACCCGACCGAAGTCAGGACAAGCTGATCGTTGATGTGCGCATCTTTAATCAGGAATTGTCCCTGTGCATCCGTTGATACAACTGCATTCTTTCCCATAAAGGCAATTGTAACATTGGAAATGGGTAAATGTCCGACGCTATCCAATACAACTCCTCTCAATTCAAACGATTGGTTCTGTGCTTGCGCAAAACCCGCCATTAGCATAAAAAGGAAGACAAGACTACATCGCTGCCATTTACAGATTAGGTAATACATGTGGTAGATCATAAATTGGTCTTCTTATAGATTGGTTATTATACAGTAGTATGGCTAGTATTAATCTATACTATTCTATACTACTATACAATAGTAAAAACATTTTCTGACATCCGCAAATATTTTTTTATAATCGGTTGTGTATGTACCCTATACTGCGTTAGTGGGGCAACTACGAATGTAGGATTTGTTATAAAAGTAAAGCGGTATATACCGTGATGTGTGACGTTATATACCGCTAGGGAACCTACTTAGAAAATTTTACACAAAAAAAAGGTAGGCCTAGCCTACCCTTTTGTCAATGAGTGGTGATATTTTAAGGTATGATTGAGCGAATGTGCAGTCTGTCGGGCATCGTCCTGATAAGACGACAGATCCCCACAATTTCGAATGTCTGCCACATCCACTTTCTTTCTTACTTTGCTGATGACCTGATTTAGTTCGGATTTCCAGTTGCCCGGATCACCAAAATCGTCCATCCAATTTTTATTGATAAACCTTTTGTAGTTCAAAAGCAAAATATACAATTCCTCACCACTCCCGGCGCGATTGATTGACGTGCGCCAGTTCTCTAATTTTTCTTTAAAACTCATAACCAGCAATATACAAAAAAATATTGACATTCCAAAATCACTTCATTTGAAATGAATGAATATTGTTAAAAATTAAGTGATAAAATGATTAAACCTTCGGTGAATTATTTTGGTCATAAGGTAGAGGTTTAATATTACATTACACAACAGAATAAATTATGGTCTTTTTCCACTTAAAAAATATGCTTGTTATTTCCTTTGCATTGCTATGTATAATGGAGAGAAGTATTGCTAAACACATTGGGGACAATGAAAGATCTACGTCTCAGACGACCTTTCGGCATGACAGAGAAAACGAGTATGTCAACATAGGCAACCGGGTTTTCTACAGGGATAGGAAGATGGAAGATGTCGATGCACGATCTTTCAAAGACTTAGGTAATGCTTATGCAAGAGACAACTGGAATGCCTATTATCGTGGTGTCAAGATCAAAGATGTATTGCCACATTCTTTCCAGTCACTTGGTTGGGGATATGCCAAAGATAGTTGGAATGCCTATTATCGGGGCGTTAAGATTAAAGATGTCTCTGCGCCCAGCTTAAAAATACTGGATGCAGGATATGCCAAAGACAGTTGGAATGTCTATTATAGAGGCAATCGAATAAAAGACGTATCCGCCCCAAGCTTTGTTCTTCTCGGCGACGGATACAGCAAAGATAGCTGGAAAGTATATTATTTTGGTCAGGAGATAAAAGATGCGACTGCTTTCACATTTAAATATCTGGGTAAAGGGTATGCGAAGGATAGCTGGAATGAATATTATAAAGGAAAAAAATTAGATTGATTTATTCGATAATAATGTTAATGCCGACCATTTTAGCTTTATATTTAATCTTTTCGATCAGTCCATAGTAGCTCCAGTTTCGCAACAAGAATTCATCACCTTTGGCAATTTCTTCTTTATTGGATTGGTTGACCAGTAAGAGTGTCCCCGCTTGAGCTTTCACACAAAGCTCTATTAACCTGCGACTATACAGGTGGAGCTTTGTGTCTACGTAATTTTTCTCCTTTTCATTATAGTTTTCCAAGCTTTTCATTTTCCGCTTACGACCACGCCCACCTTTGTCAAATGCGGCAGCTTTCTGCAAGCGATGTCGCGCTGCTTGAATGGCCATACGGCGGTAAGTAAACTCTTCTTTATTGCCGATCTGAAAGGATTCCTTACCAATAGTCACTGCTATAGGGTGTTCGATAGAAAGGGACGCTTCAGCGATAACGTTATCTTTCAATTCTTGGATCTTTTTCGGAAGCTCAAGTGCCAACAGCAGAAAGATTTTACCTTTAACAATTTTGAGTGCGCTACTACAGATTTTGATCTGCCCCACGAGTGCACGTTGGAGCAACACCCTTTTATCCGATCGGTCTTTACCGAGGTATGTCCGAAAAGGTATTTTGAATAGTGTGAATTTAAAATCTCTATTATTCTCATCTTTACACAAATTAATTTGGCGACCAGAAAAAGGAATAGGCATGTCTTTTTTATAATTGCGGAGTGATTTTTCACCCTTCCAGTATGAGAGACGATCTGCCTGAAAATATTTGATTAAAGCCGTGTTTATCTGTGATAGAATATCCGTAGGAATTCGTCCCTTAAAATAACTGGACAGCAGGCGATAAGTTGTATTCATCCGTGAAGTATTCAATACACCTTCCGGATCTTTCGCCTGGTCTGCAAGTTTTATTTTCACATCCTCTTGTAGATAGATTAGATCTTTGAGATTCTCTTGTACATATTGATGTGTGATGACCATATTAGCACCACGGAAGACAAGGTCCTGCCATTCAAAGAGTTGTTTGAAATATTCCGATCGTTTTTCTTTATTGTCACAATCCACAAAAACCTGTATTTTGCGGGTCAATACCATTGTATCAGCTGCCATATCTTTTTATGTTTAGTTATGCCGTTTTCTTAGCAGATTTAATTTTTGCATGTGCATTAATAAATAATGTACGCACCTCTCCCCCATCCAATTGTAACGCTTCTGAAATCTTGTCAAAAGAATACTGTAATTCATAGCGCATGCGGAAGACTTCAGCCTCCTCTTCAGTCATTTCGCCATTTAATTTAAATTCCACAGGTTTAGCCATGAGCTGCATTTTCTCTTCACTATGAATGATGGAACGCAGGTATTCGATTGTTTTCTCAATTTGTAGACCAACCTCATAATCAGATATATTTCCCATATAATAAGCGATACGTTCATAGTTAAAACTATATTTGAGACAAAGGCGAATAAAAAGCTGTTGATCGCTATTGAGGTTAGGCAGAACGGCATTGAGCTGATCCATTTTCTTTTTCTTCTCCAATTCCAGCTGTTCGATATAAAGCACATCGTCTTCGCTTTCCTCTTCGAGTTCATAGCCCAGCATAAACTCCTGATAGTCCTCGATGCTGTCGAGGCGGAGTAAGCTTCGGTGAAATCTATTACGTGATTTTTGATAAAAAGCCTGAATGGCAGACTTTACCTGGACTTTCAGAAACTCGAAAACCTCAGTTTCGGAATGCACATTTTCTCGGAACAGCCAAAGACGGAGAAATGCCTCTTGAACGATACTTTCGCCCGTACATTCATCATCGGTTGCACGGTGGGCACGAAAAAGGAAATGTGTATAGAATTTTTGGTAGAAAAATTTAAGTCCTTTTTCATGACCATTGTGAAGGTGTTCAATAGCAGTTTTGATGTCCTTGTTTAGTAGAAGTAGTTTCATAATTCGTTTTTATAATTGGTACGCGATGAATTACTTACCGCAGCTCCGGCGGAACTTGACGGATTTTTATGAAAACCGAAGCTGGGTAAGTGTAAATCGTTATATGGTTATAAAAACTTATTGGTATTGAGCGGGAGGTATTGGCGTGACGCGTTCCAGTTGTGTATCCCCTGTATTTTGGGGTCATCCCCACCCTCAACGAAAAGTTTGCCTAAATTTAAGCTGATTATCTATACCCTATATTTTTTAAATCGTCAACATCTGCGACCTACGCTAAATGGTCAAATAAGATGTTGTATATAACCTACTTTTTGAGATCATCAACATCATGTTATTTAACAGACAGATCGGAAAACCTATTGTGTATACCCTTGATTTCGAGATCATCAACATCCTAACTCCTAGTATCGTATAATAATCAATAACATAGCGTAGAATGTAAACCAATATTTTATAAAAAGGGTATTTAGTGAGTCACCAATGCGCTCACCCTACGGCATAACAAGCTGCCTCTATATATAATTTTGAAAATCCTAGTATCACTCAAAAAAACAGTAGTAGCCCACGAGCTAGTTGCATATACTCTAAATTCTGAGATCATCAGCAACCGGGTTATCGCAAAACAAATATAATTGTCAATACCCTACTTTTTGAGATAATCACCATCCTCAACGAAAAGTTTGACTAAATTTATGGTGATTGTCCATACCCTATATTTTTTGAATCGTCAACATCTCCTAAGGATGAGCAAATCGTAATCCATTAGTTGTAAACCCTGCATTTTGAGAGCATCAGCATCAGTAAAAACAAAAGAGCAATAACTGTAACGCTGTGTATATCCTACATTTTTGATATCACCAACATTCGGCATCAGAAAACACAGCCACAAGACTCTGTTGTTTATACCCTACGCTATGAGGTCATCAACATTATATGATTTAAAATATATCCCAGAGGCCCAGTTGTGTATACCCTTCATTTTGATATCATCGGCATCTCTCAGATGCGGTGTTAGACAGTTACATGGTTGCGTATCCCCTACATTTTCATATTACCGACATCCCAAGGCAATAGTAAAGCACTGTACATCAGCATTGTGTATACCCTACATCTTGAAATCATTAACGTCCAACGTAGCACTGTTAAAAAATTAATTAACATTGTGTATAACCAGCATTTTCTTAAAAGGGGTATTTAGTGAGTCGCCATTGCGCTCACCCTACGGCATAACAAGATGCCTCCTATCCTAATCAAACCGATCAACAATACATCTGATCAGCCTATATTCTTATATCTTCCTTTTTCAATACCAATAAGTCAAAGAACATCCCTCACGCAAAATAATTACTTTATTTTTGCGCAAACAGACCTTAAACAAACTCAACAGGGAGTCTATTTTAACTATTCAAATTATTTTATTTTTTATTAATCCTATGCTTTGAATGGCAGTTACAAGTCAATAATAGGGGTTATCAACATAGGATGCTAGATACAAGTCTATCAAATAGAAATCAATTTTATTCTGGAGACTTTGCGATATTTTTAATACTTAATTTTCTCATTCTTTAGATTTTATTCCTGCAGCAACAGTCCGACACTCGTCTTCAATGCTGTTGTTGTAGCTTATATTTAGTTATCGGCTCTCGTTTAAACAAAAATAAAAATAAATATTCATTTGCACAAATAAAAATACAAATATTATTATTCTAAAAATGCGCAAATAAGTTTTCCATTTGTATTATGGGAGATATCAATGAGAATATACTGGAAGAAATTGGCGAGCAATTGCGCATTCAACGTGAAAAATTATACTACACACTTAAAGATGTAGCCAATATGACGGGATTAACCACCAACACAATAGCAGCTGTTGAAAAAGGAAAAGGTGCCTCACTGAATAACTTTATCCTGATCTGCCGCGCCTTAAAAATTCAACCACATACTATATTCAAAAAACAAATAGATTTAACACCGCTCTACAATATTCCTCCTGAGTCAAAGCGTCGTATTGACCTGACGAAAGAACTGGATGATCTTGTTTATAATTCCAATTTTTTCGAAATACCCCGTCGTGTTTCTGATATCATCCAACAGCTGAATGCCAACAAGGGGCAAAGCAATAAATTTTCTGTTTATCTCAGTAGCTACTGTGAGGAAGGTACACTCGAATACGAAAAGCATGGAAATTATAAAGAATACCGAAAAAAGCATTCTCCAAAGCCCGTTAAAAAATATAAATGAAAATTAACCAAACTTGCATATCTATGATTGCAAGAGTTTATGGCCCTTTCCCATCATCAAATGGAACAACCTCCAATCCAGTGAGAAATCGGACCCTGCATACCTTTTGATTTAATTATTTGAGTAGTTTATCCACAAATAAGTATTATTAATACAAATATTTAGATAAATATAAACCTGTGCAGCGTAGCTTTTTCTTTTATAATTTTAAGTGCAGCAAACCATGATCAAATAGTAACCAAATTAGGCCTTTTGACAATACTTGTTCAGTGCTCGTTCAGTGCTTGTTCAGTGATTACTCAGTATAGACTGAATAAACAATGACTGATTACTGTCTAAAAACTGATAAAGAATTGTTTTTAGGAATAATTTGGTATTAGTATGTTCTCATTTTAATGTTTATCTGATTTTTTATGCCCTAATCTGGCAGTTAGCGCAATCATCTAAAATGGCGTTAATGGGGCTGTTTACGGGAAAGCAGGATCTGTTGTGTTTGTGTTGACCAAAAACAGGAAATTATGTACAATCCTGCTTTCGAGATATACGTATAAAATCGCATAAAAAAGGGACTATCCAACCTTTTTGGATAGCCCCATAAAACAATATTTAGAATCAATTAAGGATTTATTACCAGACTGCTCCCTAGACCCGTCATAAATCCCGGACCGATATTCTGTGCTTTCAATAAATCCCGATGTTTGGCGTCCAATTTTGGAGCACCAGCATCCGCTGCGGTAGCAAAAGGATAATTACCAACAAAAGCACCCAACACCGGACTGGTACTGGTGGGCTCATAGATTCCATCAGTTGTCAATGTATATTTTGGATTCTGACGGATGAACCCCGTCGGAAGCTGTTGGCTCGTTGGCACATCATACACGATATTTCCTTGGTAAGTAAAATTAACGGGTTGATCGGTAAAGGTCAGCATGGTTGATGTCGAAGCTTGCGACACCACATTATTGGCGATATGTCCATCTGTTGGTGGCAAGGTGCGACTGTTTCCCCCTTTTCCCGAACCGATGTCGAATGACTGTTTACATTTGATCATCGTATTGGCCACCACCTTCACACGTTTTACTTGATAGTAACCACTTAACGGTGAATTAGGTACACCATCCATGATAGCCAAAGGTGCTTTTTGTCCTGTTCCCGCCATATTTTGGAAGTAATTATTATAGACAATATGATCCTCTCCGATGATCCGGATACCACCAGCTGCACTATTGCCGTTACCGACAAAATAGTTGCCGTAAACAGCAGAACCATTTCCATGTCTCAAACATAGCGTCCCTTCGCTCTCGTGGAAGAAATTATTGCGAATGGTATCGCCGCCCATTTTGTTCGAGATAATTTCAGTTTCACCGTTGCAACGTTGAAAAATATTATCTTCAATCGTCGTGAATGCACTTGTCATGGACCAGTCACTTGTTCCGATACGGATGGTTTCGCCGCCGTTATTCGGTAGCTCTGCCCGTTCCCCAAAGAAATTGTGATCGATCCGATGTTTCATCGTTTTGCTCGTTCCCCACACAACCATTGTAGGGCCCTGATGAGCTTTGCCTTTGAGATAACAATGATCAATACGATGATTTGATCCGTTAATGGAGACCCATCTATAATCAGTAGTCGCTGTAGGTGGATTATAGTCCACAATAGCCGTATTTGTCAACCGACAATTTGAAGAAGAAGACGTGAAATCAACCACGTTTTTTCCAGAGGTATATCCATTTTGGAAGACAAGACCACTGACCACAAGCCATTTTCCGGTGATACTAACAGAAGAAGTGCCTTTCATAAGTACCGTTCCAGGTTGTTCAGCCAGCAGTACAATGGGTTGTTGACTTGTTCCCTGCGCGTTGAATGTTAGTTCCTGGTTTGTCCAGTCGCCAGATTTCATAATCACGGTATCGCCCGGCTGGAGACTTAAGGCCTGCAGATCAGCCGCTGATTGAATGGTATGGCATTGTAGACAGGCGATACCATTTAGTTGCAATTTTACCGCAGCTGGTTTTTCACAGCTACTCCCCATCACTAATAAAAGTGATAAAGCGGATAATACTGAAAAGTTTCTCATCATATTTACATTTGTTTATAAGGTTCATTTTGTGCCTCAGTAGTTAAAAAGGATATACTGTGGTATTTCCTTTGGATCCAAAAACATGGACCACGCCATTTGTTGTCACGTAACCACCAGATCTATTGGTTGTTTTATCGTTGATCTGAATCGGCGCCAGATCATTGTTATTGACCAGTTTTAGATACATCACACCCTCCTGATTAAAACCTTTCCCTTCGTTCATGTAACCCAACAGGGAGCTTTTGCTTGCCACTGTATTTACCGGAAGCAATGTTTTGGCTTTGACATTGGATATAGTCAATTTATCAAAGTTGTAATTTCCTTGTAAAATGAGATAAAGAAAATAATTGCGAACATCATCGCGGTTATAATCTTCCCATTTCGTAGCTGGTCTGGTGATAGGCTTGCCTGTACCATCTACCCCAGTGACAATAGGAACATCGAAGAAAAGTCCAGCAGTTACCTTTTTTGTTTTTGTATCCCATGTCTTTATCGCGTCATTGTGTAAAAAGATAAATGTGCGATCCGTTTTATCCAATTCCTCAAGACCGATACCAGCATACTCCAATCCTTTACGCATCCATTTAAAGATCGTATCCGATGGATTCTCTGTAGTTTCATAGGAACGATTTTCTAAAAATTTACGTGCACTGATGCCAATATTGGGATCCAGTGTTTTATGTTTGTAATCGTAATTTTCCTGTAATTCCAAATCGAAAAGCGAGCAGCCTGTCAGCAGCAAACTTGCTGCGATAACCATACATTGTGCCCATTTTATATTACATATTCCTTTCATGACTCTCTGATTTATATTCATCTATTAATCGGTATACCCCGGATTTTGAACCAATAGCGTATTGGAGTTTAACACATTTCGATGAACAGGCCAATACACTCTTCTTTGTGGATCCAGAAATCCCGGTTTGTCTAAATTTCCGGCATCCTCTTGTCTACGTTTTAGAATAGGATCCATCACTTCTTTTACACGGCCGGTACGCACGAGATCAAACCAGCGCTTTCCTTCACCATAAAGTTCCATGCGACGTTCGTTTAAAATCGCTGTTTCTAACTGATAAGCAGTTGCCAAATCAGGATTACTCGCTTCATACTCTGGCAGATTGGCACGTTTGCGCACAAAATTGAGGTATTTTAAGGCATTTGCCTTGTCTCCCAACCCATTTAAAGCTTCAGCATACAAGAGGTAAATATCAGCCAATCTATAGATCGTCAAATAGACCGGAAGCATTTGATTGGTTGCCGGCCAAGGATCTTCTTTGGTCGGTGTCGCACTGGTAGGGTACCATTTAATAAAGCGGTCGCGCTTGTTATTCGGTAAACCGTAGTAGACATCAAGAGTCTGTTGCGGACGAATATCAGGACTTGGTGTGCCGGTCGTCTGGGGTTGGAACAAATCCGTCCATGCTGTTTCGTCGACAACAATAGGTTTATTATTGGGGGCCCATGAGGTCTGCATACAAGCACATCCGTTTTTCGTATAATCCCAATGTATACTCCAAATGGCTTCCTTACTATTCAATGGCCCAGTGAAAATTGCCTTCCAGGTGGCAGCGTCCTGCAAATTTTTCTCATTGGTACCCGCATAGCTCGCACCGGTAGGAGATTTGGCCAAAAACAATTTTTCGATCCATATCTTCGCATTCGGATAATCTTTCTTCCACATATAAACATCGGCCATCATGGCACATATCCCTGCACTACCGATCGTCCATAGTGGGTTTTTGGCATCCTTATCCACCTGAGCATATGCTTTTGCCAGATCAGGAATAATCACTTCATCCATGATCTTTTCCTTTTTGTCCCTTAGGCGTGATGCCGGCTGGTTAAGATCCTCATAAGGTTCCAACCATATCGGAGCATCTCCCCATACGCGAACCAGGTAGAAATAACACATTGCCCGGAGGGCATAACATTGTGCTAAATAATCATCAACCATTTGTGGTGTAATCCGGCTATCTAATTTAGCCGCCTGAGGAATATATTTAATATTCAGATTGGCTCTTCCGATAATGTTGTACAAACCACTCCAGTCTGAAAATTGATTAGTCGGAGTAATACCATTTAATACAATCTCATCAATAAAATCTTTGGTATAACTAATGGCCCGGTCAAAATTATCCGACCGATATTCTCCCCAATACAAGTATTTCTCCAAAAAATTATCTTTTGCATTACCTACGCCAATCATTTCTATCTGAAATCCACTGTACATCCCTGCCATTGCAGCCTGTACATCATATAGATTTTTAAAATGCTGATCTAATGCAACTTCTGCCAAAGGTTTTTCCTCCAGAAATTTACTACATCCCCCTAAGGTGGCTGACAAAAGTAATAGTGCTAAAATCTTTGTTTTCATCTGTATAATTTTTTCTTAAAAGTGATGAAGCGATCTGATTTACTTTTCATTTGGATAAATCGTGATGGTTTCATAACCAATATCTCTTAAAAATTGATATTTACTCCAAATCCATATTCTCTTCTTCTTGGATAACGTCCATCATCCTCACCCGGTGTCAATGGATTCGTTGTGCTGAATTCCGGATCATAGCCCCTATAATTTGTCCAGGTCAATAGATTCGTTCCATAGACATAAGCCGTAAGCCCTTTCATTTTCAACTTATTGATCAATTGCTGATCAAATGTGTAAGATAAGCGTGCACTGGCAAGACGCACAAACGATCCGTCTTCGATATATAGGCTATTTTGATTGGTTTTCATATTTCCGCGGTTATTTTTTTCCAAATAGTAAGGATATTTGGCCTGATCACCTGGTTTGCGCCACACATTATAGACCATATCCGGCGAACCCGCCCCTGTATTTGTAGGGTAATTCTGGCGCTGTAATAGCGCATTGTACACTTCACGCCCAAAGGAACCATTGAAAAGAACATTTAGTGAAAACCGCTTATAGGTAAAAGTCTGTATAAAACCGAAGTAGAAATCGGGAGTTGCATTACCGAGAACCATCCGGTCTTCGTCGTTGATCAAGCTATCTTTTTTATTATTAAACCATTCAGCATCTCCGCCTTTTAATTTGCCATCAGGTGCATATAACTGTTTTACAGTTCCGTTATAATCACGGCCATCGAAGGTATAGACAGGCTTTCCATCACGGTATAAAGGTTTACCTTGATCATCCAATGCCAGCGTTAACTTATCCCAATTATCATTGTAGGCATTCGATTCATCCCAGGCATAGACACCCAGATTGCGCCAACCATAAAAATTACCAATACGGCCGCCCTCTTCTACATACCATTTATTGCCGGCAAATGTCGGTACACCATCCGCCAGTTTTAAGATCTTATTACGTTCAAAAGATATGTTTCCACTAACTTCCCAGGTAAAATCGCGCGTCACAATCGGTTTACCATTCACGATCAATTCCACTCCTTTGGAACGAATCGAGCCAAAATTTACATTAACTTTTGAAAATCCAGCTTCTTTAGCCAACTCTCTTGGGTATAGTAAATCTGTGGTTGTCTTTACATAATAATCAGCTGTAACTCCTAAGCGTCCACTTAAGAAGGTCAGATCCAATCCTGCGTTATGCTGTGTTGTCTTTTCCCATCTGATCAAGTTATTTCCGAATGTCGGTGTCAATGAAGCTCCACCGATTCCATTGTAGTTACCACCGAATTTTACCTTGGTATAAGATTCATAATCTCCGATCTGATCATTTCCGAGCTGACCGATACTATATCTAATTTTCGCATCCTGTAACGCTGGCTTTGCCCACTTCATAAAGTTTTCATCCGAGAATCGCCATGCTGCGGATCCCGAGAAAAAATTCACCCATTTATTGGCCTGAGCAAATCGCGAGGAACCATCTCTTCTGAAAGAGCCCTGTACCAAATAGCGTCCTTTATAATTGTAACCGACTCTGCCAAAAATAGATGCCGTCGCATTAGCAGTCGCCCAGGTGTTTGTATTCGCCAACACCAGATAATCGGGCAATGTGACCCGGATTTCCTCATTGACGCTATTCATGTACTCCGAATGAAAGCGATCTGTTCTTCTTCGATCAGCACTAAATCCCAATAGCGCGTAAACATTGTGATCCTGTGCAAAGGTTTTGTTATAATTCAGATACGATTGAAATTCCCATGTAAAGACCTTATTAAACTCGTTTGTTCCATAATTTTGATCCAATTTGGCAGACAGAAAGCGCGGCGAAAATTCAGTATTCTGCGTATTATCTAATCGCGCATTAAATAATGTGGTAAATTTTAGATCATCTCTTATTTGATAATCAAGCTGATTATTGAATTGTCCTGCATAGGTCTGAATCAGATTTTCTTCATACAGCGCATTGGCAATAGGGTTTCGCTTCGATCCGATGTAACTCGTCAACGATCCATCTGGATAATAAATTAAAGAATAAGCGGGTCGATCCATAAGGACACGGATGGTATTTCCAATTGGTGTCGCATTTGTTTTTTGCCAAGAAAAGGAAATATTATTGGAATAGCGCAATTTGGACGACATCTGGTACTCGACATTGATACGTGATTGCAATCTTTTTGCATAGCTGTTTAACATAATGGATTTATCATCCAAATAGTTCAAACTACTGTAGTAGCGAAGATTTTTCTGACCACCACCAATACTCAATTTAATCTCTTTCTTTTGGGCGAGGTTCCCTAATAATAAACGCTGAAGGTCATTATCGGCATTGAAACTGGGATTTATGGAATCCGTATTGGTTGCGTTCCCCTGTATATTTCTGAACTCCCGAACTTCGGCCGAATTACTAACTGGTATGTAATGCGACAAGCGACCAAAAAGATGATTGTAATTTAAATTGATCAATGGTCTTCCCTCCGACCCGCGTTTGGTGGTAATTAAAATTACCCCATTGGCACCCCGTGTACCATAAATTGACGCCGAACCAGCATCTTTTAGGACCTCAATACTCTCAATGTCTGTGGGGTTGATATTTGCTCCTTCAGGATTAATGATACCGTCTACTAAATACAAAGGGCCATTACCACCATTTAATGTCGAAGTCCCACGCACCTGGATACTACCAGTTGCTCCGGGAGCACCACCACCATCATTGGTGACGAGTACCCCTGCTGCTTGTCCCTGTAAGGCATCAAAAATGTTGATCGGCTGGCGCTCTTCAATCTTTTTTGCACTGACAGAAGATATTGCCCCAGTCAGATCACGCTTTTTAACAGCACTACCGTAGCCCGTCACGACGATCTCATCCAAGGCATTGTTATTTTCAACCAGCTGTACGTCGATCTGTCGTTGAGCACCGACGGTACGCTCCTCGGCTTTCATGCCCACCTGACTAAAAACGAGTATACTTGCCGGAGCAGCCTCAATCTGATACTTCCCGGAAGCATCTGTACTTGTTCCCTGACTCTTTCCTTTTACCCGGACGCTCACCCCCTGTAGTGCGTCACCTTTGCTATTGGTCACTTTACCTGAAAGCTGAACATTTTGCTGGGCAAAGAGCGGTAAGCCCATACTTCCCATTATTAAAAATAGGCAGAGTACAAAGCACCCCATTTTTGTGATACTTTTCATCATAAGTTAGATATTTATTAATTGGTTATTTATTATACTAAGGTATCCTGGCCATAAAGGCCACATTTCGTCTCAGCTTCCATATTGATCGAAGCTAATGACAGGCTCATCTGTATTCCCCTATTTGGTTATTTGTTTATAATTCGTTATTACTCAAATATCGCTCAGTTCCTCCTGTCAGAGGGTGTAAATTCTGTTCTTTTTAGCAGTAAAAAATGGTCATTTAATCTCAAAAAGCACTTTTTTAGATCATCAGAGATAGGCTATTTTGTCATAAATTCAAATTGAACCTTCCCAAATGTATTTGGTTTTCCCGCTTGCGGTCCAGATATTTCTCCACTCAAGCTCCCTTTTTCATCTTTTTTGACCAACACCCGACGCCAGACATAACTTCCTTTTTCGTAATCAAAGCTTACACCGTCATCGTCATATAGCTGATAGTTCCCTTCCTTCTCCCCATAATGACGGATGGTCAAATCAACTTTTTCATTGGGGAGCGGCGTGTGTAAACGACTGGCCATCATGGGTATAATACCACCATCTTTGATGTAGACCGGTATGCGGTCCATACCTGGATCTGCTACGATCTCTTCTCCATTGCCCACATATTTCCCCGTATAGAAATCATACCAGTTGCCTTTGGGCAACAGCACTTTTCGGGACGACTCTCCAGCGAATAGCGGCGCAACCAGTATATATTCACCACACATATACTGATCCTTTACTTCCCTATTCACGGCTTCCAGGTAAGGATTTGTTTCCAGATCCTGATTGCCCGCCACAGCTTTGGCCTGTCCTTGGAAACCTTCTTCCAATATCATCGCCCTAAAAGGAGGTGTGCCATCAAAATGATACTTCGCAAATTCGGAATATAAATACGGCATCAACTCCATTCTCAATTGTGCATAATATTTTACCTGTTCAGCGACTTCGGGAAAAGACCAGGGCTTTGTCCCACTGGACCAGGCATTGATCATCGCCATTGGCGAAAAGACAACAGACTGAAAACGACGTAGCCATTCCTGTCCTGTTTTCGATCCCCGTACCTCCGGCGTCCATAGTACACCGCAAAATCCACTATTGACCAGTGCAGTAATAAAATCTTGATGACTGTAATAGTCATTGTAGATGACATAAGGCAAATTATTGGCTCCGGCATTGGATGCACGCACCAATCCATACGTGCGTTTATTCTGACTTCTGTATAAACTATCGGTCAGTTTCTGCGCAAGTACACCATAGGTTTGCCGCATCTGGATACCACCGATACCCGATGGAAATTTGGCCATATCGGGCCAAAGATAATAATCGTAACCGTCTACCTCATCCATTTTATAACCGCTGACGCCAATGTTGAGCTGGGCATCCATAAATTGTTTAGCGAGGATTTTTTTAGCTTCGGGATGGTTCAAATCAGGCACTGTCCCATTCCAGACGGTATGAGAACCTGTATAAGGTTCGATAGCCTTACTAATACCAGCTTCTGGTGAGATATAAGGATTTGTCCAAAGATTTAGACGGATTCCCTTCGTGGCCAATTTCTTAATCAAAGCAGCTGGATCCGGAAAACGCCCTTTGTCCCATTCAAAGGTACATGGATAAGCGCGCGACTGCCATCCTGGCTCGAGACCAATGAAATCAAGCGGAAAACCATGTTCCTCAAACTGGGCGGCTTCATTGAGTACCTCTTCGGCCGTATAGAGTTTTTGTACCCGCTGTGTAAATCCCAGCCCCCATCGTGGCGGCAATGTACCACCACCACAGAATAGATTATACCGTTTGATTGCATCCAAGGCATTGATACCTGCAAAGACATAAATTTCCACGCCTGCAGCTGGGATATAAATCTCTACCGCATCTGAATAAGGACGCGAGTTCCAGCTTTTATCGGTATTACGATCCTTGGCTTCTGCCGGCTCCTTAGCATCTTTACGAACACCCGTACCCACGTAATAGGTCAGATACTGCGCAGAATTAACAAGCACCCCATAGCCTTTGGAGGATACATAAAAAGGAACTGGGGCATGCGTACGGCCATTATCTTTGCCACCATAGTGGTCGACATGCAGATTAAGTATCTTACCACGTTGGTGAACAGTTTGGAAATTCAGGCCTAAACCATAGATCTGCTCATTTTTTGTCAACGGCATCCGCACATAGGTTTTCCCGTCAATCAGTTCCGCATGAACTTCCATTTTCGGAAATGGAAAATCAGTTGATTGCAGCTGTTCAAGTGTTGCAGTGCGCGGTTTACTATCTGCAGCACCCAGCAACGTGTATTTCTCAGGCTGACCAAACGTACCTTTCCATACACCGGGATACTGTTCTTTCCATTGAATAGGTTGCGCTTTTGCCTGCGCACAGAGCAACAGCATAAGGATCATCAAGATTCTCTCCATAGCATTTATTTTTTTAACAGGGCATTTACACACCAGAGTATCGGTGCCTGCCCATGCATGTCACCCGTCTTTTGTTTTCGGTCCAGATAATATTGATAATCATTTTTTCTATTCGTTCCTTCGCAAACATTAGAGATATCCCCTTGTTCGTTGATATAGCCAACGAGAGCTAACCAAGCTTTGCGTGCAATAGACGAATATTCTTTGGCATCAAGCCAGCCATTTCTCACACCTGTAATCAGGGCATAGGTAAACATGGCTGACCCCGAAGTTTCGACCCAGGATTCCGGTTTATCAATCAGTTGGCCCCAAAGCCCATCCTCCCGTTGATACTTTTTGAGGCTGGCCATCATTTTATTGTAAGAGGCTAATATCGCAGGTCTATTGGGATTATCGGTAGGTAAAGAAGACAGCAGTTCACTCATCCCTGCCGCCATCCAGCCATTCCCCCTTCCCCAAAAGAAGGGCGCATCCGGGGCATGATAGAACAGTCCATTCTCCTTTTGGATGGTATCGAGATAGACCAGCATTTCATGGGCAGCCCGATCGATGTATTTACGTTCCCCAGTCACCTGAAATGCCTTGGACTGCACCATGGTAATCATATACATGTCGTCTATCCAGTAACGTGTCTGCCAGGTGAGTCCCTTATCCAGAAACTTTTGGTAGGCATCTTTCACGGTTTGGGGCGAATCAATGGGGATGCTCCATTGGGCATCGGCAAAGTGCATTCCCATCTCGCGAAAAGTCTTGTTTTTTGTCTGCTGATAAAGTTCAAGGGGGACGGTTCCAAATACAGCAAAATCCACATGCCAAGGTCGTGGCACCAAATGTTTCTCCGTATCAAAAAGAGGCATAAAGCGCTGGGTAAGTTGCTCAAGTAGTGCCTTGTCATGGCTGATGTCGGCAAACTTCAATGCACCGTACCAGGTACAGACTTCGGGATAGGTAATAGATCTCGGGGGTGCTGGTGGTTTAAAGCTGTTATGTGGACTTTCGACAAAACGCTGTGCGACCAAACGGCCAACGGTTATGGGATTAGCCTTTTCGGGCCAGGTTTTCAAATCTATGCTTTGTGCCTGACCATATAGTGCCAAGGACACAGCAATACCCGAGAGTATTGACCTCACAATAGTTATCATTAGCTGGGTTTATATTTAGTTATTAGACCAAATATCGCTAAGTAACTACTTTTTTGAGGGGTAATTTTCGACCTTTTAGGTGGAAATATTGACACTCGTGGTCTTGTGACGCCGAAAAGAATTACAAATCCATTAGCACGTGTAGACTCATATACGCCATTAACACAACGATTGTCGCACCCACCAATGTCAGCAGAACCGGCTGTTTATAGACGCCCACAATAGCAGGTTTGTAAGCTGCTATCAGCATCACCGTTAGTGAGATCGGCAATATAACACCATTCACAGCACCAGCGATAATCAATAGATGGACAGGCTTACCAACAAAAACAAATATTAGGGTAGAAATCAATATAAAGGCAATGATAATCCAATTTTCATTTTTAGCAATCCGTGTACTGAATGTTTTTATAAATGAAACAGAAGTATAAGCTGATCCGATAATGGAGGTAATCGAAGCCGCGAACATCACCAGACCAAACAGGCGATAACCAAAATTGCCTGCCGCAAGGTGGAAAACTGATGCTGTAGGATTACTATCGTCAATCGACAAACCCTGACTTAGTATCCCTAATGATGCTAAAAATAGACAGACCCTGACCAACGAGGCAACAGATATCCCCATGACAGCGCTTCTATTGACTGTCGGCAAGGCATCGAATCCCTTTACTCCCGCATCAATCAAGCGATGACCACCTGCAAAAGTAATATACCCACCGACGGTGCCCCCTACCAATGTTATGATCGAAACAAAGTCGATCTTTGCCGGAGCCACTGTATGCAGTACAGCCTCACCCAATGGCGGCGAAGATATCAATGTGATATAGATAAATGCCAATATCATAATTGCCCCCATCAGCTGTGTAAAACGATCCATGGCTTTGCCGATCTGCTTGTTTACAAAAACAGCAATGGCAATGAATGCCGAGATACATGCCCCAGTCATGACATTTACACCAAAGAGTGCCTCCAACCCCAATCCTGCTCCGGCGACATTGCCAATATTGAATGCTAGACCACCGAGGATAATCAGTAGCGAGATAAACCCACCCAATCCCGGCAACAGTTTGTTCGCGATATCCTGCGCCCTCATTTCGGAGACGGCGATCACACGCCAGATATTTAACTGCACACCGATATCAATCAGGATGGATACCAGAATCACGAATCCAAAGCTGGCGCCCAGTGATTTTGTAAAAACCGTCGTTTGCGTCAGGAAGCCCGGACCGATTGCCGATGTCGCCATCAGTAATGCCGCACCAATAAGCGCTGAAGTATTTCTTTGTTTCATCGGATCAGTATATCGTGGTCTTTTAACGTTTGGTTGATTGTCTTGGCAAATTGTACGGCTTCTGGGCTATCACCATGCAGGCAGATGGTATCGGCCTGGATGTCCACTGCAGTACCTTGCAGGGAAGTCACTTTCCCCGTCCTAATCATACCTACGACCTGTTCTACTACCTGCTCAGGATCATGAATAAGCGCATTTTTATCCGATCTTGCTGTCAATGTGCCATCCTGTTGGTAAGTGCGGTCGGCAAAGACCTCGCTATATACCTTCAACCCTTTGTTCCGACCGGCGTTAATCAATTCGCTGCCCGAAAGACCATATAGGATGAGATTTGGATCGATCGCGTAGACGGCCGCTGCGATGGCATCGGCCAATTCAGGTTTGCGCGCCGCCATATTATAGAGGGCTCCATGTGGTTTCACATGTTGTAATATTGTCTGTTGTACCTTGGCACATGCTGCAAGTGCACCAATCTGATAGACGACCAGTTCGTAAACTTCCTGAGCTGTAGTCTGAACCTCCCGTCTTCCAAAACCTACCAGATCCTGAAAACCGGGATGGGCGCCTATTTTGACATTATATTTTAGGGCCAGCTGAATAGTTTTCATCATTGTCGAAGGATCTCCGGCGTGAAAACCACAGGCAATATTGACAGCGGAAACATAGGGCATTATCGCCTCATCATGGCCCATTGTCCAAGCGCCAAAACTCTCGCCCATATCGCAATTTAAATCTATAGTCAGTTGCTTATTCATATTTCAATGCGATTGCTCTTTTCAATTTAATTAATTGTATTTGCCGCTGTTTCAATAAATTTTGGGCTTCATCCAGGTTGATCCGTTCAAAACGGATGTTCTCCTCGGGTCCCTTTTGCGCCAGGAGCGGAAGGTCTACTGTAGCCACCTGGCCAATGACGGGATAACCGCCTGTGGTTGGATGGTCGGCCATTAAGATAATTGCATTGCCATCAGGAGGTACCTGTATACTACCGAAGGTGACGGCCGTTGACAACAACTCCTTTTTTTCTTTTAGCTGTAATGGTTTGGATTGTAGACGGTATCCCATGCGATCCGAGTTTTTGCTAATGGTAAACACATCCGCAAAGAAGCTTTTCAGTGCGTCGCTTTCAAACTGATCCCGCTGTGGGCCGTCCATCACTCGGATGACTCCAGTGGAAAGGTCGGGATAGAGCGCAGGGTCAATGCTCCAAAAGAATTGGGCTTCTCCACTCTCATAGGGATAGTTGAAAGCAATCCTATCCTGTTCTTTGAGCGGCCGACCTTGCCAGCCACCTATTTGCCCTTTGCTATAAGTCGATCTGCTGCCCAGTATTTCGGGGATATCAAGTCCACCGCGAAAACAGATATAAGCCCGACAGCCCGAATTTGGTCGCCCGAAGGAAAGCAGTGAACCAGCCTCAATCAAGACAGGTTTCCACATTGGTAAGGGCTGACCATCAACCTTGGGCGACAGATCTGCCCCTGTCACAGCGATAAGCTGTGCCTGTTCGAAATAAATGGTAGGACCAATGATAGTACATTCTATTGCGGCTTCGTTGTCTGCATTTCCCAGTATACTGTTGCCCAGAAGTAACGCATAGCTATCCATCGCCCCACTAACTGCCATACCGTAACGCTGTAGACCATAGCGTCC
Organism: Sphingobacterium sp. GVS05A; assembly: GCF_019969845.1. GTDB lineage: Bacteria > Bacteroidota > Bacteroidia > Sphingobacteriales > Sphingobacteriaceae > Sphingobacterium. The sequence goes on along the minus strand of NZ_JAHXYR010000006.1, from coordinate 123,162 downwards.
CAAGTCCTGTATCGTAGTCAACATGCCCGCCTTGATAATCTTAATGCCCATAGGATTCTGTTTTTAGTTTTACAAACTCATTATAAGTTATAGGCACAAAACACACAAGATCCCCTACTTCAAGCAAGGAGGGTTTTTCACGTTTGAGGTCAAACAGTTGCAACGGCGTATGTCCAATGATCTGCCAGCCTCCAGGTGTCGCGATCGGATACACTCCAGTCTGTTGTCCTGCAATCCCCACCGCTCCAGCCTCAATCTTCAAGCGGGGTACTTCTTTTCGTGCTGTTGCGATCCGGCTGTCCATGCCACCTAAATAGGGAAATCCAGGAACAAAACCGATCATATATACCCGGTATTCCGGAGCACTGTGGATATGAATAACTTCTTCTTCCGTCAACCCATTATATTGGGCTACATAAGCGAGGTCATCCCCATTGTAATAGACGGGGATTTCCTTTTTTACACCCTTATATTTCGGATCATCCGATATATCTTGTATGATTGTTTGAAATGCAGTCAATAGTTCCTGATAGGTAATCGTCAGTGGATCATAGTATATCGTGATCGTAGTGTAGGCCGGAACATATTCGATTATGCCTGGCTGCGACCAGTTTTCGATACAGGCCACGACCTTACGGACCTGTGTATTGACAGCTTCGGAAAGCGAATCACCAAAAGAAAGGACAATCGCCTGATCTCCCATGGGATAATGCCGGATGGAATCTGGCAAGGCTATACCTAAAGACTGGTCGTGGGGACTTCCCATAATTTGTATGTTATAATCTATACAAAGATTATAAATACCAGACGATAATCAAACAACAGAATTTAAAAATCAGTTTACGAAAAACTCAAGATTTGCCCCAAACCCCGACTAGTTTTTGGCACATAGTATTCAACAATAACACGATTGCTCCCGATTAACAATCCCTCTTTGTGTAATATATTTCAGAGAAAGCCGATCTTTTTTCCAATGATCGGATTGGTCAATAATCTGGTAGTTCAGAGGCCTAAATCGTACTATATCTGTACTTAGAAAATACAGATATATCAAAACAATAAAAAAGACCGTCCTAAAATTTAGGACGGTCTTTTTAAGATATGTTCTTCAAATTAATTAAAGATATAACGAATACCTAATTGCATTTGATATCTCGAATCTATACCTGTATTGTTTCTGAATGTCTTCTCCTTAAGATTTTGACTAACAGTATACGTAGGTTTATTGTCAGTTACACCCTGATATTGCATAAAGTTGGTAATATTAGGTGTTTTGGTAACACCCCATTTGCTACTTAATAAGTTACCAACATTGATAATATCAAAGGAAACTTGCAATCTGTGATTATCTTTTGTTTTCAACACCTTAGATAATTCTTGCATGATCCGAATGTCAAAACGATTCATCCAAGGGTACTCCGCACCATTTCTTTCTGCATATTGCCCTCTTCTAGTGCTCAAATATTTGTCTTGGCTAATATAGGCATCAAGTCTTGCCCATTGTGCATCTGCCGTTTCAGCTTTAGTTTTATCCTTAACCTCCTTGATATCAACTAAAGCAATATCTGCGCGATCTTTAGGCACATACATTAAAACATTTGAAAAGCGCCCACTTCCATTTAGTATATCACCGCTTACCGTGTAGTTAAATCTTGTTCCACCAAAAACATCTCCATATGGTCTACCTTCATAGACTAAACCAATTCTAGTAGGTAATTGCGGAGTGATATTGAAATTCACGTTTACTGCTGCAATGATACGATTTCTGACAACAAAACTTGAATAAGCTAGAACCGGAGAATTTGGATTACTTACCATCGCATTACCAGTGTATGCAGAATTCGCTTGAGATCCAGGATTTGAAGTGATATCTTTTGCACTACTATGGGTATAGGCAATCATTGCATCTCCATATTTACCAAAACGTTTCTCCAATTGTGCTGTAATGCTATATGCATTTCCCTTGGAAGTATTATCTAATACAATAGCACGTGTAATAGATGGATTGATTTGTCTGGCATTATCTGTCGCCAACCAATATGCTCGTGTATCACCGGTGCCAGTAAATCTTCCTTTTGGATCTGTTAGGTTCGCATCCCGATGATACACTTCATTAATAGATTTGGTGTAAATCCCTTCTAAAGTAGCCTTCATATCCCATGGCAAGCTATACTCAACAGCTAAATTCGAACGCCAGATTTGTGGCATTTTAAAATCTCTCGAAGTCACATCGATTTCATAGGTTGCCGGATCCTGACGATCTGCGGGTAAATATGCAGTGGGATCTGGATTAAATGGCCTATTAATTTTACTAGTTTCAAATATAGAGCCAAATGTCATACCTGTCTGACCAGCTTGATTTGTTAACCATACGCCTGGTACACCACCTGTGAATATACCCGTTCCCCCGCGTAATACAAATGACCGATCTTGTCTAATATCCCAATCAAATCCAGCTCTTGGTGATACCAATACTCTCGCTTTCGGTAAACGGGATACATCTAATTTTTCATCATTAGCAAAGGTCATTCCAAGCACTTTTTCGTTGGTTACAAGATCCGTGGTATACACTGGAATATCTGCTCTGATACCATAACTTAATTTAAAGTTTGATTTCACAAACCACTCATCTTGTGCATACAAGGCGATAGGCATCATGCTAAAATCAGCTGATGGTCTTTCGTTACCCGGTACAACAGAATATGTTAATTGATATTGTGTAGGCTGTATTGTTTTATCGCCTTTAGCCGCAGCGATAAAATCGTCCATATTTTTGTAACGGAACTGACCGCTTATAAACTGCGCAAACGAATTCCTGAATTTTTGATAGTTCAATGATCCACCAAATGTAAGGGTATGTGCCCCAGCAAAAATATTAAAGTTATCCGTGATACTAAATAAATTTTGATCCAGTTTATTTAATCCTGAAAATGGTTCCTGTCCAAATGAAATATAGTTTGCACCACTACCATTTTCTATATCCACAGTAGGAAATGCAGTTCCTAGTGGATCTCTAAAATCTCTAAATGCCGAATAAACAACTTGGATCTGATTCGCGTATTTACTGTTAAATGTGGAGTTTAACTCCGCAGTAATGGAATTGATATTATTGTTTTGACGATAGCGTAGGTTTGAGAAAATCATAGATGTGGTACTAGGACCTCTACCACTTCGGCTATTAGATCCACTTGGGTTAATATCTCTATAAGAATCTAAATGATTATAACGGAGTGTAAACTTATGTTTTTCGCTAATATTCCAGTCAATTTTTGCAGTAATATTATTTGCTTTTTGATCATTATTAAATCCTTCGTAAACTCCCGGATCATAACCAAATTGATCCATTAAAGTTTGCTTGACTAAATCCAAGTCTGAAGCCTTTACTCCAGATTCATTTGCTGCTCCTGTACCTCGATTTGCAAGGATATTAGAACCTGGAGTTGTACGTTTTGTTGTTTCACCATTCAGGAAGAAGAATAACTTATTCTTAATGATGGGCCCACCTACACTAAAACCCAATTGGTTGTTTTTATAACTCTCCGTTTTTGGTAATTTTTCACCATCAACTTTATAGCCTTGTAAATCTTGATTCTTAAAATACCAGTAGGCCGATCCGGTCACTGTATTGGTACCTGATTTTGTAATCGCATTGACACCTGCTCCTGTAAATCCGCCTTGTTTCACATCATAAGGGGAAAGGTTGATCTGAATAGACTCGATCGCATCTAACGAAAATGGTTGCGCATTTGTTTGACCTCCTGGTAAAGCAGACAAACCGAATGCATTATTCATTTGTGCTCCGTCCAAGGTCAAAGAGTTGAACAAACTATTTCTACCAGCAAACGAAAAACCGTCACCTTGCGAGTTTGCCTGTGGATTTAATTTTGTCAAATCCGTAATACTTCTGGAAATAGCAGGCATTTCCTCAATTTTCTTTCTACTTACAATAGTAGACACCCCAGTTTTTGTAGCACCTCTACGGGCAGTAACAGTTACTTCCTCTAAAGTAGTACTCTTATCTGCAAATACAGGATTCAATACAAAAGGTTGTCCTAACTGTAAATAAACATCATTATAAATAATTGGGTCTTGTCCAACATACGTCACTTCAATCGTGTAAGGTCCCCCAACACGCATATTTGCCAAGTTAAATCTTCCAGCAGCATTTGCCGATCCAGTATAAACTGTTCCCGATGGCACGTGCGTTGCCTTGATAGTAGCTCCCGAAGTTAGACTGCCGTTTGCTTCTTTTACAATACCTGTAACGCTACTTGTCGTAACCTGAGCTTGTACAGCACCATAACTGGCCATTACAAGAGCGAAAAAGAGTAAAGATCTTTTCATATAATGTGATTTGTTAAAAAATGTTAAGCAAAATTACTAAGAGATTTCAAATAACAAAGGACTTAATATAAACTTAACATACTATAGCACATCTACTTCCTTTCATCTATTCGAAAATCCGTACTTTCGCACATAATTTTTTAATAAAAAAAACGTTATAACACCTTTTAAACCACCATTCCCAGAGAACGGAGCCTATATAAAATAGTTTTCCACAGTCAATTGCTCCGATTTATTTGTAACAACATTCTTCCATTCTTAACTTGAACTTTTTAAAAAAAATTCATTAACTTTCTTTCAACCGAGAATTTTATTAATCAACTCGTTTTTTTGTAGTAATTGCGCTACTGTGCCTTGTATTTATTAAAAACTATAAACTATTGTCCCTGCGAACTGGTTTCTTTAAAAATCTGCTTTTAAAAACGGATAACTTTTTAGAAATTCGCACACCTTTATAATTCACTTTTTTCATGGAAGTCGGTATTCAAAATTCTTCTTTTCAGGAACCCGCAGACATTAAGTTGTCTCCAGCAGGGCTTTCTTTCTTAGCTTCAGCAGCTAAATGGGCTATTTTTTTGGCTATTCTCTGTTTTATACTTATTGGGTTATCGGTCATAACCATGATTAGCCTGATGTTCGGGGCAAGTGCACTATCTTTAGATCAAGGTGAATATATTTCTTCCAGCACAATATCTACCTTTGGTGTACTTTACCTGCTGATGATGGCTTTCTCCTGTCTCCCGATCTATTTCCTCTATAATTTTGGTTCCAAAGCAAAAAAAGCTGTCGAAAACCGCGATAGCATCCAGCTTGAACTCTGCCTGGAGTCCCTAAAAAAACATTATAAGTTTATCGGAATAATAGCCATCATCACCATCGGCTTTAATTTCTTGGGACTTGTCGTGGGGGTTATATTAGGTATCTCCGACGGAATCGCTGGCGTGTAAACCTATCTATTCGAAAAACACACTCCCTATTATCCAAGGCTGACAACGGAATGGTTCAGCTATTCCGTTGTCTATCGATTTCCTCTTCTTCCCCCCTATTTTACACCAATCCTAACAATACGATTCGAGAAACAAATGATTTCGAAGTATTTTGGGGTAATATTTTTCATTTAATTTAATTTTTCTCAAACAATATCTTGCTTAAATCGTTATAGCAATAATGAAAGGAAAAAATAAGATCAACAGTTCTTATACTTTCAGTTTGAAAATAACCAATTTGTATAATCTAAAACCTAACCTTTATGCAAAAAAACAGTGTATTGATTTAATTATTGTAGCCTGTTTTAGCTCATTAGGAAACTGGCTAAAACAGACAGTAAAGGCTGTACCGAAAACCTGAATAAGAAGAAATAACCAAATTATTTAAACAAACTTAAACCACTTTTATTTTTAGGGCAACTCCTGTATTGGGGGCTCCTTGTCTATAAAAAGGAAGAATCGATGAGCGCATTATGCGTACTCTTCCCAAAAGTAAATAAACCAATTAATTCACCTAATTACCTAACACTATGCAAAAACGAAAAGAAAAACTATTTCTTTTCCTATTGCTCTTTACCTTACCTATGCTGTCTTTTGCTCAAAAGCAACTTACTGGTATTGTGAAAGATGCATCAAATGGAGAAAAAATCGAAAGCGTTACCATTCTCAAGAACAGGGTTCCGGTGACGAAGTCCAATGCGAATGGAGAGTTTCAACTGTCCGGTATTGTGGGCGACAGCCTAGTCTTTAAGTTTGTCGGAAAGAAAGATGAAACTCGCGTTATCGGCCCACAGAATATTCTTGAAGTATTAATGTATGATGATGGAAAGAGTCTTGATGAAGTTACCGTCGTCGCCTTCGGAACACAGAAAAAAGCTACAGTAGTCGGTGCCATTACCACCGTAAAAGCCTCGGAGTTAAAAATTCCTGCAACCAACCTCACCAGCGCTTTTGCAGGGCGCATACCCGGCGTGATTTCCTTTCAGAACTCAGGCGAACCGGGCGCCGATAATGCCCAATTCTTCGTCCGTGGGGTAACAACTTTTGGCTATCAGGCTTCCCCCCTGATCCTGATTGACGGTTTTGAATCAACCACAGACAATCTCGCCCGGATGCAGCCCGATGATATCGAAAGCTTTTCGATATTAAAAGACGCCTCGGCAACCGTACTCTATGGTGCCCGCGGCGCCAACGGTATTATCATGGTCACCACCAAAGCTGGAAGAGAAGGCCCTGTGGGACTGAATGCCCGCGTAGATGTTAATACCGCATCGCCGACCCGAATGATCAAAATGGTCGATGGTATTGATTACATGAAACTCTATAATGAGGCACGCATGACCAGAGATCCTATTCTTGGTCCTTATTATTCCCAGCAGAAAATACAGTCAACTATAGATAATGAAAATCCCATGATCTTCCCTAATATTGACTGGTACAATACTCTACTCAAGAACTATACAGTCAATACAAAAGCCAATGTCAATCTCAGCGGTGGTGGACAAGTGGCCACATACTATGTATCAGGTGGTTTTGATAAAGAGTCCGGTTTGCTGAAAGTGGATGACCGAAATAATTTCAATAACAACATCAATATCAACCGTTTTTTTATCCGTTCAAATGTCATCTTTAAGCTGACAAAAACAACCACATTAGACACCCGGATCCAGGGACGGTTTGAACGTTATAATGGGCCTTTCAGATCGGCAAGCGATATCTTCCGGATGGTCATGAACAGTAATCCCGTTGATTTTCCGGCAGTATTTTCCCCTGATGCCAAAAACGAATTTACGCAACACACTTTATTTGGAAATACCTTTGTAACAGGATCTCTAAAAAACAATCCCTATGCGGAGATGGTGCGGGGTTATGAAGACCGCAATGAAAATACCATCACAGCGCAGGCTACACTGATGCAAGACTTAGCTTTTTTGACACCAGGTTTGAAACTCCAAGGTCGGGCATCGGTAACAACTTGGAGCAAATATGCCGGTACCAGGAGCTATGATCCCTTTTATTACGACCTGGAGAATTACAACCAGATTACTGGCGAGTACAGTCTTTATGCGCTCAACCCAACAACAGGTCGAGCTACACTAGGCGACGTAGAGCCGAAAAGAGATGCTAGCTCCAATTATTATTTCGAGGCTCGTTTTAACTGGAACCGTAGTTTTGGCAATCACAATTTAGGTGCCATGACCGTGGGTATGATCGAGGAAAAATTGCTGACATCCGGAAATAGCAATTCCATTTACGAAACCTTACCCGAACGCAATATGGGAAACTCGGGACGTCTGACCTATGATTTCGACAATAAATACTTTGCTGAATTTGCTTATGGCCTAAATGGTTCGGAAAAATTCATGGGTCAAAAACGTTTCGGTTTCTTCCCATCTTTGGGCGGAGGTTGGATGGTCTCGAGCGAACGCTTCTTTGAACCACTTAAATCTGTCGTCAGCACATTAAAACTACGTGGTACCTGGGGACGTGTCGGAAACGACGCCATTGCCGAGCGGAGAGACCGCTTCTTTTACCTATCGGATATTTCAAGAGGTAATGATGCCATGTATCGTTGGGGAACCGATTTTATGAATGCTTATAATGGATTTAATGTAAACCGCTACGCTAATCCAGATATCACCTGGGAAGAGTCCGAAAAATGGAATGTTGGTATAGAAGCCAATTTCTTTAATGAGTCACTCAAATTGCAGGGAGACTTTTTTAAAGATGTACGGAGCAAAATCTACATGCGACGGGAAAACTTCCCTGCATCTGCTGGTTTGGAGGCTGCCATCAGTGGTAATGTAGGTAAAGTCAGTTCGCAGGGATTTGATGGCTCGCTTACCTATCAAAAATTCTTCGGATCGGATCTCTGGCTTTCGGCTCGGGCCAATTTCACCTATGCAACCAACAAATATCTTGCACTGGACGAGAAAAATTATGCAGATACCTATCTAAAGAAACTTGGACACAATTTGAGACAAGAATGGGGACTGCTTGCCGAGCGATTATTTGTCGATCAGTATGAAATAGATAATTCACCCAGACAGGATTTCGGTGAATACATGGCGGGTGATATCAAATACAAAGATATCAATGGTGATGGCATTATCAATGATAACGACAGGATCCCGATGGGTTACCCTACCGTACCAGAGATCCAATATGGTTTTGGTATGTCTGCAGGTTATAAAGCTTTTGATTTTTCCTTCTTCTTTCAAGGGAACAAAAATGTCTCTTTCTTTATTAACTCCACCGCTGAATCCAACCCAAACACCGGATCTTATGGAATAGCTCCCTTCGCTTTCCGCAGAAATGCATTGGCTATTATCGCCGACGACTATTGGAGCGAAACTAACCCAAATACCCATGCCTTCTGGCCTCGTCTGTCTACAGATCCCATTAATAATAATACACAGCAATCCTCCTGGTGGCTGAGGGATGGTTCCTTTATCCGGTTAAAATCCCTTGAAATCGGTTATAGCCCGCGAAATTTAGAACGCTTTGGCTTTGGCAAGGGAAGCCGGATCTATATCAGTGGCGAAAACCTGGCCGTATTCAGCCCATTCAAACTCTGGGATCCAGAATCGGGACGAAATGGACTCGGCTACCCCCCAAACCGACGGTTTAATGTTGGTATTCAATTATCATTTTAACGTATAACGGACTTACACATGAAAACAATAAAATATATCGCAATTGCAACTGCATTCTTTTTGGGTTCTTGCTCCAAGTACCTTGATGTGGTGCCTGACAATACCTTAAAATTAGAAGATATATTCAACATCAAAGTTGAAGCGTATAACGCGCTAGCAAAAGTTTACAGTTACCTGCCCAATGATGACCAGACACATGTGACTTCATGGTCGCTGGGAGACGAATGGCTCGGCCGGCTGGATCTTAACACCAATACAGGCAACCTACGGGCAATCCGTATTATGCGTGGTTTACAATCACAGACCTCACCTCAATTGGGTCTTTGGTCTGGTACCGAGGGTGGCAAACCGCTCTATCAGGGTATACGCCAATGTGAGGTCTTCCTGGCTAATATTGACAAAGTACGTGATATGACCGAAGGAGAAAAAGCCGAGTGGAAGGCCCAAGTCAAATTTCTAAAAGGCTATTTTGCTTTTTTACTGATTCAGCGTTATGGTCCCATCGTTCTACCTACGGGCCTTGCTTCGCCAACATCCACACCGGAGGAATTGTTTTTGAGCCGTTCCAAAGTAGAAGATTGCTTTAATTACGTATTAAACCTGATGAACGAGGCTATTCCGAATCTGACCGAACGTGTATCCTCCAACAACCTCGGACAGATCGACCAAGTAGCAGCCAAAGCAATCAAAGCTAGGGTGCTTGTGTTCAGAGCAAGTCCATTTTTCAATGGTAACCGCGAATACTTTGGCGATTTTATGGACAGTGATGGCCAGCCTTTCTTTCCACAAGCCGAAGATAAAGAGAAATGGAAAGCAGCCATTGATGCGCTTAACGAATCGATTACGTTGTGCGAAGCAAATGGACTGGGACTCTATCATTTTGCCAAGGAACCTTTTATTTATGATCGTCCCGCATTTACGGCCAATCCCGAAAGAATGCAAACATTGTATGACCTACGCATGCTTGTTGTAGATCCATGGAATAAAGAACTGGTTTGGGGGAATTCAAATCTCAATTACTATAACCAAGGTGAACTGGCCCATTCCTCCAATATCCGTTTGCCCGAAGGCTATGGTGACGGGGTCGTGAACGAACCTTCTTATTCTTGGCAATGGATGGGTGCTACTTATCAAATGGCTGAACGTTATTACACCGAAAATGGATTACCTATTGATGAGGATCTGACCTATGATTTCACCAACAAATATGAAATCATCAAAACACCGGCGTCCAGTGAGAGCAGCTATACGCACTGGAACGGCTACATGCAGCCCAATACCGAAACCATCAGATTATACATGAACAGAGAGCCTCGATTCTATGCCAACCTGGGCATTACAGCGGGTTATTGGCGAGCACATACCGTTCGTATCAATACCATGTTCTATGGAAATTCACATGGAGGCTATAACTCCTCGCAGCACACCACAGACTTTTTTGCTACGGGTATTGGCACACAAAAAATGGTTCACCCGGAGTCACAGTCAGGCGCCTGGCAGCGTACAATAAAATTCCCTTATCCCATTATCCGAATGGCTGATCTATATCTGATGAAAGCGGAAGCACTAAACGAATATTCGGGTCCATCACAGGAAGTATACACTCTCTTAGATCGTGTCAGAGAGCGTGCTGGAATCCCCTCCGTGGAAAAGGCCTGGTCCGATGCCTCACTCGCCAAGACGGTCAATAAGCATCGCTCAAAAGAGGGGCTGCGGGATATTATTCTGCAGGAACGCGGTATTGAGTTTGCATTTGAAGGTATTCATTTCTGGGATATGATGCGCCACAAACGGGCGACATCGGCGTTTTCAATGCCAATATGGGGCTGGAACCATACGGGGACCTCTGGCACTTCATTCTTTGTACTTGATGTCAAACAGGAAAGACGATTCACCATCCGGGACTGCCTATGGCCAATTGATCTCAATGAGATGAACACCAATGGTAAACTTATTCAGAATCCGGGCTGGTAATACTAAGCTCTTATTGTAACAATTAATAAAGACAAACATGATCAAATTAAATCTCCAATATATCGCATTTAGTCTACTAATGCTTTTCGTTGCCTGTAAAGAGATTGAGCGATTTTCTCCGGCTGCGGACGATACTACGCCACCCGGAAAGGTAGAACTGCGCAGGTATACACCCTTATACGGTGGAGCCCGTTTTTTTTACAATATACCAAAAGATGAAGATCTTATGAGCATCGATGCCGTTTACACCAATCCCAACGGTAAATCATTCACCTTTTCCGCCTCTTATTTTGTGGATTCCCTAGATGTGTATGGACTGCCCAACACGGATGAATACACCATAAAACTGTATGCCGTAGACCGCACGGGCAACAGATCAGAAGCACTGGATGTCAAGGTGCAGTCTCTGGAACCTGCTTTTACCCGGGTAGCCAGTTCCATACAGGTGAAACCGGGCTTCAGTTCCTTCTTTCTGGACTGGGAGAATGAGCTCAAACAGGACGTCAATGTTTATGTAGACTTTACTTTTAACCAAAATGGCACACCTCGTAGCCTGACCTCGGTCTTTTCGTCCAATCTGGCTACCGACCGAAGGTTTATCAATGACCTGGTGCTCCCGTCAACAGAAAAAGTAAGTGTGAAAGTTCGCGTCGAAGACAGCTATGGAAATACCACGGCAACAATAGACAAAGGGAATATTTCCCTCCTCGAAGATACGAAAATACCGAAAAAAGACTGGGTACTGCCTAAAGCCGCAGATTCCATCGGCCGTATCCCAATGGCCTTTGGCGACGGGCTGGAAGGGCGCTCACGCTACGTCATAGACGATATCATAGACCGTGGTGACAACCTCAACTTTATGCACACCCACGGAAGGGGACGAACTGGAAAAACGGCTGATGGCAATATGCCATGGAACTTTATCATCGACCTGGGTGCATATTATGAACTGAGCCGCATTATTACCGTACAACGGCACTCCGGGGGATTGGCCAATATCTCCAGAGGGCAGTACTACCGCAGCGAAAATGTCGGAAGGTTCAAAATGTATATCTGGGATGATGCCAAACAAGACTGGGAACCTGTATCAGAGCACTTTATTCCGGTACCTTTTGGGATCAGTGAACTTGAATTTGTGAAAAAAGGCGAAGCCGGCGATATGGCTTATATGTATCCCGACAATCCGAAGTACACGAAGAAGACAAGATGGTTCAGGTATGAAGCTGTAAAGGGTTTTACATCTGACTATACTTTAGATGATGCGAACTGTCTTTCCGAAATCACGCTTTACGGACGCAAAAGTAACTAAATAGGGACCTCTAAGACATAAAGTATGAAAACAAAAAATAAGTTCAGAAAAATAGCTGGGTTTTTAGTTGTCTTGACGTTAATGGCTTTTAGCTTTTCCTGCAAGAAAATGTACGATAATATAAAACCCTACGCGGAGGAAACTGTGTATCCGCAACGCTATGATACTATCGCCGCCAAGATCGGCTATGAACGGGTCGAAATTGATCTGATAAAGGCAGGGCGGATTCCCTCGAGTCAGATCCGGATGGGAAAATCCAAAAAAACAATTGTTGAATATGACAATCAGAAAATCATCATTGATTCATTGGTTTCATGGTTAAATATCAAAGGACTCAAGCAGTCTAAACTGTACCGATTTAAAGTCTATACCATAGACGAATTTGACAATAAGTCGGTACCACAGCAAATCGCTGTCATTCCATTTACCGAAAGTGACGTAAAAAACCTGGTCATCGCTTCTCCACGGATTATGACCTCGCCGAATGCGATGGTCATCGACTGGACGAGCTCGCTATCATCGATCCTATTGACTTATAAAAGTCTTTCTTATGAATATAAAGATAAGACCGGAAAAACAATTACAGGAACCCGAGGGGCCTCACCACGTATATTTGCGGCAAACCTCAATCCCGGATCTACGGTGGCAATGAAACTATCCTATAACGTGATTCCAAAAGTGGGTGGACAGGAAATAGTAGACTCGATCACCTATACACAGACACTCGATATCACTTTGCCGACCGGAGAGACAACTTTCAATCCAACAGAACGGGATATCCTCGTCGCGAACGGGGTCACAACCTTCAATGCAAATGTCGCTGCGGGAATTAAGAAATTGACTTTTCCGATTCACACGAATAGTTTACAGGATTTATTCTATTTTTCCAATGTAACTGAATTGGATCTGACCGGCGGTGACCTGTTTAATGTTAAAATTCTTGATTACAACAGAAATGGCGTGGTCAAAACGATCGGTGGTGGCAAGTTTCAGCCTTTTATACGCCATGTATCGGCCATATCAAATGCGAATGCACAAGCGATGTTAGATCTACTGGATCTGGGGATAATCAAAAAAATTAAATATGTCCCCAATTCGCTAGGAATAGACGAGTTACTGAAACGCTATGATGGCAAAAACATTGTCGAATGGGTGACACCTCCGGATGAAAGCTTGATTCCGATGAATTTCTTCCTGGACGGAAAGATTCAGGACAATAATTGGGCAACGGATATTGTTAATCCAGCGACGGATGCCCCGGCGGGAACAGCTATTGTGAACCCAATGAAAATAACACTAAAGGCAGCGAGCGCTTCCTTTGTATTTACACTTCCAAAGGAATATCGATTTAATATCGCAACCTACAAGTATCTTAAATTCAAGGTCTATGCACCCGACAAATCTAAATTTACTGGTAGTTACAGCGCTTTCCAAAAATTGTGGCCTAGATTTATGAACTATATGTGGGCATTTTCCAGCGAAAGCGCCTTTGGTCAGGAGTACTGGGAGCTGGACCGAAATGCCACCCCAATTCCGGACAGCGATCTGACAAAATGGAAGGATGTGACCATTGATTTGTCTTCAGCAAAAGACAAACACAACAGGGTAATCGTCATTAACATTGGTGGTGAGCCCGGCGGAACATTCAGTCCTCCGGCGGATATTACTTATTACTTTGCTAATTTCAGGTTTTCAAAATAACACAAAGAAATAATCCCCCCAAAGAACCGTTTAGCACGGAATAATCGAAAATAGGACATAAGGGGGATTCGAAAAAATGAAATAAAAAAACGGGAGTGTCCAAAGGTGGACACTCCCGTTTTTATTATTCGATGTGAAGCATATAAACTATGCTTGTATTTTTTTACTTTTTGTAATACCGCATTGCATTTGGAATCTGCTTCTCAATATCGGCAATACGTCTCGCATCGCTTGGGTGAGTACTCAAGAACTCTGGTTGTCCTTTTTGACTGCCCGCTGCCATGCGCTTCCAAAATCCAATGGCTTCATTCGGATCGTAACCGGCCAATGCCATGATAATTAATCCAGCCTGATCTGCAGAAGATTCATCGCTACGTGAGAATTTTAGCTGGGCCAAGCTGCCTCCCAAACCATACAGGTTATTAAAGATTCCAAGGGAGCTACTACCAGTCATTCCTGCTGCTGAGCCCAGAATCTGACCACCCATTTGTAAAGCCATTTGGTTAGATGCCTGCGCTACGGAGTGCTCTTCAATGGCGTGCGCAATTTCGTGTCCCATTACTGTTGCCATACCAGCTTCGGTACGCGTTACTTGAAGTATTCCGGTATACACAGCAACTTTCCCACCAGGCATACACCAAGCGTTCACATCATCACTCTTCACCAGGTTAAATTCCCAATTGAAATTATATTTATTGGCTATGCCTTTGCTCTGCAAGTATTGATTGACCGCTGTTGCCAATCGGTTACCTACACGTTTTACCATCGCCGCATCCGCCGTACCGGTAATAACCTTTGTATTATTTTTTGACAAGAAATCTTTGTACGCCAGCGCAGCCTGTTGGTTGACCTGGTCAGCACTGACCAATTTCAAATATTTTTTTCCCGTAACAGCTGAAGTAGCACAACCTGACAACCCAGATGCCAGCGCTACACAGGCCAATACTATAGCCGAATACTTAAACATGCTTTTCATATGTATCTTATTATTCATCTGTGTTTGTTTCAATTGTATTCATGAGCTCTCAGGCCCAGTCTCATTTTCAATGATTATATGGAATGTCTAGGCTAGATTCGCAGGGTCTCTGCTTTTCTAGCGCAGCTATTTCATAATATTCTATTAAATACTTTTTTAGGATGCAATTATTGTGCCTATTCTTTTGCCTTGTTTTTTTTCTTGAATAGATAAATCTTGGACTCATGTCCTTTTAGCAAGCGCTCAATATTCTTTTGATGGGTAATTAATAGCAGCGTACAAATGGCAATACCATAAAGCAATACCGAAGGAATGGTAGTTTTAAAAATAAATGCCAAGCTAAATGGAAAAGCAAAACCGGCCGAAATTGAACTTAGGGATACATAATGTGTCGTCAATAGGATAATGACAAATACCGATACACAAACTAAGGCTGCCGGTGTATGTATCGCCAGAATCATTCCACACAATGTCGCCACCCCTTTTCCTCCCCGGAAGCCCGCAAATACAGGAAATAGATGTCCTATCACAGCAATCACTCCCAAAGCCAACTGAAAATTAACGAACTGAACATCACTGGTATTTTGGCCCAACTCAATCAGATAGGCAAGATTTGTTGCTGTCCAACCCTTGAATATATCCACAAACATCACGATGGAGCCGGCACGCGGTCCTAATACGCGAAAGGTGTTAGTCGCTCCAGCATTACCACTCCCATACTCACGAACATCTACGCCATAAAATGCCTGACCTAACCAAACTGCTGTAGGTATAGAACCAAACAAATAAGCTAGTAATACTGCAATTACTAAATAAATCGATATCATTAAATTAAATCAGTTCTTATAATAATTTGGCTTTCAGACTCAGATCTAAGCTCTTGACACTGTGTGTCAAAGCGCCCACCGAGATATAGTCTACTCCAGCCTCTGCATAGGCCCGAATGGTTTCAAATGTTATTCCCCCAGAAGCTTCTGTCTTAAATCGATGATCGATAATTTTAACAGCTTTCGCCACATCCGCAGGTGAAAAATTATCCAACATGATTCGGTCCACTTCGCCAAAGTTAAGAACTTCGTCAAGTTCCGCAAAATTTCGGACCTCTATTTCTATTTCAATTGGTTTATTTAATTTCTTTCGATAGTCATTTGCGCGTGTCAATGCCGGTATAATCCCACCACTATAATCCACATGATTGTCTTTGATCAGAATCATATCGAATAATCCAAACCGATGATTGGTGCCGCCACCTATTTTGACCGCTTCCTTTTCCAATACTCGAAGTAAAGGTGTTGTCTTTCGAGTATCCAATACCTGTGTATCTGTGCCTTTCAACAGCTCCACATATTTTCGGGTTGTCGTCGCTATACCACTCATACGTTGCATCACATTCAATACCAAACGCTCTGCCAACAGAATACTCTGGATATTTCCGCGAACGTAAAACGCGATATCACCAACTTTTACCTGGCTTCCATCGGGAATAAATACCTCACAGGCCAAGGTTTCATCGATGTAACTCATAATCGCCTGAGCAACCTCTACGCCTGCCAAAATACCCTCGTCCTTAACAATCAGTTTCGCCTCTCCCTGTGCCCCCACCTCTATCGTGGATAAAGAGGTATGATCACCATCTCCGAGATCTTCCGCGACTGATTGTTTTACAAACTGCGCCAAATAATCCTTGATTTCCTTCTCCATAAATTCAATTTATTGGGCTAAGATGTGGAATAATTTTTTAATCGAAAAATAGAATGATAAAAAAATAGCGTCTGACTTAACTTTTATCGATCCGAAGTTCTTCTATTGTCTGACTATTGGATCCCGCACTTATCTTAATAAACACACGGTAATTGGCTTGTTCTGTAGCTAATGAAAAGGTGAAATATTGATAACCATTGTTTGCATTACTGGCCTGGGTCAGTTTGACGGTCTTGGGTTTATGTTGGTTAAAAAATGTACCCAGCATAATCTCGGACTGGTATTTGGTA
Source organism: Sphingobacterium sp. GVS05A (assembly GCF_019969845.1). GTDB lineage: Bacteria > Bacteroidota > Bacteroidia > Sphingobacteriales > Sphingobacteriaceae > Sphingobacterium. Next base: position 106,225 of record NZ_JAHXYR010000006.1, on the reverse strand, counting down.
TACACGCCATTTTCTCCCAATAGGGACAGGGTCAGATTGGAACCAAAATATTTCGCAATATTCTTTGCATTCCCCTCCTTTAAATAGGTTTTTAGTTCTTCGGAAATACTTCCCAAAGACTCCTCTCCTTCCCATGCAACAGGCTGTGACGAATAGTTTAAATCTTTCAAAAGATGCCCTGAGGCGTTAGTGTGTATAAAAAGACTATAAACAAATATAAATACGCAGTAGCTTAAAAGTTTCATATAGCTCAAAATAAGACAGAACAGTTTCCACAATAGATGTAATCAATCATTAGGTAGCATAGTTTATACTAAACATAAACTATGCCACAAACCTATAAAATTATTGCATATAAACGAGGGAAGATTTTAAAGACGCATTGATAGATTCTAAAATTAAGGTTATCTTTGTTATACGATGAATAAGAAAAAAGTTGCACTCATGATCCTAGACGGACTAGGATACGGAAAACATGATAAATCAAATGCAGTTGAAGCTGCAAATACCCCATTTTTAGATCATTTATTGGAAACATACCCAAATTCAAGCCTGGAAGCTTCCGGTGAAGCCGTTGGCCTTCCTGATGGACAGATGGGTAACTCTGAGGTTGGCCACATGAATCTTGGAGCCGGAAGAGTTGTCTATCAAGAATTAGGACGTATCCACAAAGCGGTAAATGACGGCGTATTCAATACAGATATTGTTATCCAGGACGCATTTAAATATGCGCTTGAAAATAATAAAAAAGTACACTTTATCGGTTTACTTTCGGATGGTGGTGTACATGCACACACCAAGCACCTAAAAGGTCTTTGTGATGCTGCCAAACATGCTGGACTAAACAGTGAGCAGGTTTTTATCCATGCTTTCCTGGATGGTCGTGACACCGACCCTAATTCGGGGATCGGCTATGTCAAAGATTTACAGGAATATCTAAAAACAACTTCAGGTACTTTTGCTTCTGCCATCGGTCGATATTATGCAATGGACCGTGACAACAGATGGGAACGCGTCAAGTTGGCTTATGATCTTTTGGTGAAAGCCGAAGGTGAAAAAACCAATGACCTGGTTGCTGCGATCCAAAAATCATATGATGCAGGAGTAACAGACGAATTTGTTAAACCAATCACATTGGTCAATGAAGATGGCACCGCTGTAGCAACAATTCAGGAAGGTGATGTCGTCTTCTGTTACAATTTCAGAACAGACCGTGGTCGTGAAATCAGCATTGCACTGACACAGAAAGCCTTCCCTGAGTATGATCTTGTACCGTTGAATCTGTACTATGTTACGCTAACAGCCTATGACGAAACCTTCAAAAATGTACGTGTTGTTTTCCAAAAAGATAACCTGACAAACACCTTGGGTGAGGTTTTGGAAGCCAATCATAAAACACAGACCCGTATTGCCGAAACTGAAAAATATCCACACGTGACATTCTTCTTTTCGGGTGGCCGTGAACAGCAATTCGAAGGTGAGAACCGTCTTTTGGTCCCTTCTCCAAAAGTGGCTACTTACGACCTTCAACCTGAAATGTCTGCAAGTGGAATCACCGAAGCAATTGTCAATGATATGGAAACTCTTCAGCCTGACTTTATCTGCCTAAATTTCGCAAACCCTGATATGGTAGGCCATACTGGTGTATTTGAGGCTGTCGTAAAAGCAGTAGAAACAGTAGATCAATGCACAAAAACAGTGGTGGAAACAGGATTGAAAAATGGTTATTCATTTATCATTTTGGCTGACCACGGTAATTCAGAATTTATGGTCAATGAAGATGGTTCACCAAATACGGCACATACAACCAATTTGGTTCCTTGTATCTTGATTGATGATCACTACAAAAAAATCGCAGATGGTAAATTGGGTGATATCGCTCCAACCGTTCTCAAACTTTTGGGCGTAGATATCCCCGTTGAAATGACAGGAAATGTATTGGTATCAGAATAAGAATTTTTATAAAAAATTAAGCAGCGCACTTCCACTACTGGTGGGAAGTGCGCTGCTTTTTTGGAGCTGTAGCTCCCCCTCAGGCCAACAGAAAGCTAAAAAGACGACGGATATATTTTCTGTAGACTCTTTTTTCAGTGCCGAAGCACAACGCTTGCAGCAACTCAACCCTTCGGTGTTAAAATCCGTCAATAAAGATGGTGAAAAGGAACAACGTGAGCTCAAAATTGAAAACTGGAAAAATGAACTTTCAGCTTTCCAGTCCGCTGATATCAGCAAAAATTTTGATCCCGCACTCTACGATGTCAAAGCCGTAGATTGTGTAACGGAATTTACTGCAAAAAAGAAAGAACTGCAGATACAAAAACTCCGAATCGAGTTTGATCGTAAAAACGAAAAGGTTAAACATATCCAAATCGATAAAAAGATCGCGAATTCCCTCTATGACAGTGATGAAAAACTAGATTATTATATCGATTCATTGTATAGTATTGTGAAACTCCAGGATGTACAAGGACTTGATGCAAACCAATATGAAATTATTGGGCGATTTGTGCAATCAAAAAAATAACTCATGCTGATAAATGTCTTTATGCGCATTCATAAAGACATTTATTTGTTCCCCAATACCAATAAATAAATGCAACAACATTGCTTTATTTGTAATTTTTCTTATATTTGCCTCATTAATTGTCTGCAAAGACATCGTATAGAAAAATAAAGTGCGCAATATTTCATTGAACAAATTAGCAGCGTTAACGCTTTTAATGACCTTTTTAATCGGTCAGTTCATTGTCTATACCCATTCCCATGAGTCGCCGACATTAAGTATAGTGGGCTGCAGTCCCAAAAAACATCATGCAGACCATCCAAAATGTTCCATTTGCGACCAAAGTTCACATCCGCAGTTACTCTTTCATTTTAGTCAAAGTGAGATTTCTCTTCCTGAACGGGAAATAGCATTTGGTTTCTTTGTACCCAGTGACCAAATGATCAGTGCATTGCTATCTGGCAATCGTGGTCCCCCTATTTGTTAAATTTCATCTACTATGCGACAACAAAGCTTCAATGGAAAGCCTTGTTTACTACGATCAGGAAACAAAGGACCAACGTTTTGGTGATTGTTGCTAGCATATTCATAATGGATCATCCTCCTATTTAACAATCAAGCAATTCAATGATGAATTACTTCGTATTGAACAGGCTATTTTTCACGACTGATGAAAGTATAGGTTTAATGCGACAGGTTATCATTTGGATAGGCACCATCGACAGATGGCATAAAAATATTTACAGATGAAACTCAAAATTAAAGGCGGCATATGCATGCTTGTCTGCTATTTCCTTCTATTCACTGCTAACGCCGCGACTATATCGGGTAAAGTGACAGATTCAAAAACAAATCAACCGATCGCTGGAGCGACCATATCTTTACTCCAACTCCGTTCGAGCACCTCTTCAGACCAAGAGGGGCGTTATTCGTTCAAATCACTGCCCTCGAGTGGACGTTATCTTGTCGAAGTACGTTTTATTGGCTACCAATCGCTGATCAAAACGATAGATCTGACATCTGCGGATGTATCGGTCGATTTTGCACTAACAGAAAGTATAATCGAGACAAATGAGGTGGTGGTTACAGGTACACTTGTGACTGCACAAAGCCGTCGCAACAGTACCTCAGTCTCCGTTATCTCCAAAGACGAATTACAAGGTGGTGCGACAAATCTGATCGACGCGCTAGCCCGTCAGGTACCTGGTTTAAGTCAGATTACAACGGGACAGGGTATTTCCAAACCTGTCATCCGCGGTCTTGGTTATAACCGTGTTGTCACCGTCAATGATGGCGTGAAGCAAATGGGCCAACAATGGGGCGACGAACATGGTATCGAGATTGACCAAAACCAGCCAGACCGGGTAGAGGTACTTCGGGGAGCAGCTTCGCTGATGTACGGATCTGATGCCATCGGTGGTGTTATCAATATCCTCGAGCCCAGCGTCCCTACTGCAGGCGAAATAAAAGGTGAGCTGCTATCTAGTTATTCAACCAACAACGGACTGACCAATAACTCGCTCATGCTTACAGGCAATGAAAACGGCTTTGTGTGGCGCGGACGTGGATCTTATCAAAATGCATATTCCTACAATACACCAGCAGGACGCTATATGAATAGCGGTTTTAATAATACCAGCTTCAGTGGAATGCTGGGTTTAAATAAACAATGGGGATATTCACATCTTAATTTTTCTTACCTCAAAAATAACATTGGTTTTTACGATGCCGACCCCGGAGATCCGCTATACGATGCATCCAAAAGCCGAACATTGGATTTCCCCAAACAGGATATCCGCCATTATAAGCTCGCGCTCAATAATAATTTTGTGATCGGCTCAGGAAATTTAAAACTGGACCTGGGCTACCAGAAAAATCAACGTCGCGAACTTGAGGAAGCAACACCCTCGTTATTTTTTGATTTAAATACCTACTCTCTTGATGCGAAATATTATCTAGCTGAAAGAAACGGCTGGCAACATGTCGTTGGTATCAGTGCCAGTCAGGAGCATAGTATCAACAAGGGTGTGGAATTTCTGATCCCTGCTTATGACCAGATCGAATTGGGAGTTTTTGGTTATGCAAAAAAAACCTGGGGCCATAATACATTCAATATGGGACTACGTTACGATTATGTCAATAGCAAGGGTAAACAGCTTTTCGTTGATGATGAGGAGCAATTTCCGGGTTTTAAAAATAAATTCAGCAATGTTAGCGGTGCTTTAGGTTTTACCCATAGTTTCAGCGAGGATTTCAACTTCAAAGCAAATGCAGGATCGGCTTTTAGAGCGCCCAATCCAGCAGAATTGGGTTCTAACGGGGTACACGAAGGTACATCACGCTACGAAATCGGCAATGAGAACCTCAAAGCTGAACGTAGTTTCCAAGCGGATGCAACCCTTGAATTTGGACATAGCATCGTCACCGGTAGTATCGGGATCTATGAAAATTATATTCATAATTTTATCTACGCTTCAGCAAAAAAGGGCGATACAAAAACCATCGTTGATGAGGACAACAATGAGCAAACTTACGATGTTTATCGCTATGGTCAGGTGAACGCCAATCTTTATGGTTTTGAGGGAAGTCTGAATTTCCATCCGCTGAACTGGATACATCTGGATAACACGTTTACCTATACCCATGCACAAAATAGGACCTTTGATAGGCCATTGGCATTGATTCCGGCAGGTGTCTTACATAATACGCTACGCCTCGAGCCCAAGATAAATGGATTACATGCTTTTTACGTATCTGTAGGTCTAGACAATTATTTTAAACAGAATCGCATTGACGAAACTTTTGAAACGGCTGCAGATTCGTATTCACTGATCAATGCGGGAATAGGTACTACCTTGCACTTAGGAAAACAACAAGTGAAGCTGTACGCGGCTGCGTCTAATCTCACTAATAAGCGCTATTACGATGCTTTGAGCAGACTACGTCCAGGAAGATTATCGCAGGAGGATCCTACTTATGGTGTTTATAATATGGGAAGGAATGTTACTTTTGGAATCTACCTTCCACTCAGCATAAAAAAATAAGCCCCAGAGGTTTTCTCAAAAGGCAGATTTGGCAAATGTGCTAAATATTACTTTGAGGCTTCAGTCTAAAAAATAGTGTCCGAATTCATTAAGAATTCGGACACTATTTTTATACGATCACCGTATTAAAAATTATTCTCAGAATTTAAATTCCCTTCCTACTTAGGATCATCTGCTGTGCCTTCTCGTGCCAAAGGCACATCGTCAGCCATGCTTTCTAATGAGGAATCTAATGCAAATAACGATTCGTCTGAAGCCCGATCTCCACCAGCTATCTTTAATTTATCGATCAGCTCAAGAGCAAGTTTTTCTTCTTCAATCTGTTCTTTGACAAACCATTGTGCAAAGTTCCATGTCGCCCAATCTTTCTGCTCCATAGACAGATTGACAATATTATAAATCGCTTCGGTATTATCCACCTCATGTTTAAAAACCCGTTGGAAACACTCAGTTAAGGTCTTCGGATCTGCTGGCGGTGCTGAAATGGCTTGTATCCGGGGACGCCCTCCTCTTTCCAGTATGTAACCCATAATTTTGGTCATATGATTCCGTTCCTCCTGGGCATGTCGATATAAGAAATTGGCGATCCCACCATAGCCCTGATCATCGGCCCATACACCCAAAGCCAGATAAATTTGCGCAGCTTCGGCTTCTTTTGTCATTTGACTGATTAAAATATCCTGCATTTCCGCAGACAATCGATTCGTTTCCATATACTAAATTCCTGTTGATTCAATAAAAGAACAGTATTGCGAAGTATTTCGTTTGCAAATTTGTCAAAGACAGGCTCGAGAGCGAATCAATCTCATCAGGAAAACCAACGGGGATAACATGAAGAATAAAAAGAACAGAACAGGTAATTGCACAAAAAAAGGGAAACTCGGCTGAGTTTCCCTTTTTGTATCTATCTTATAGGTAAGCCTATTTCAGATTATCTCTATATACTTTTGCTTTTTTGACTTCTGTTTGAATATCTTTTTTAGAAGAATCAAAACTCAATACTTTTTCATAATCCTTGATCGCGTTATTATAAGCATCTGTAGCCATTGCTTTGTTGTAGTTAGGCGTACCAGCTGTACCGATCAAAATACCCAAATCGCGGTTTGCAACCGCTCTATTTTGATAGAATTTGGAGTCTGTAGGAGTGATAGCGATCGCTTTTGAATAATCTTCAATCGCTACGCGTAACAGCTGTTCTTTGTTTGCAGCAGACACTTTATTTGCTTGAACTGCAAGTGTATTGTTTGCTTTTGCTTTAAAGTAAAGTGCATTTGCATTTTTAGGACTTAATGCAACAACCTTTCCGAAAGTTTCAGCTGACTTTTTATAATCACCATTTTGAAATTGGGAGTATCCCAACATATACAAGACATCCGGATCTTTGCCTTCCTGCGGTAAAGCTTTTGTCAAGTATGACTCTGCATTTTTGAAGTCACCATCCAAAAGAGCTTTTTGGCCCATTCTCACATTGGCATTGCTATGCTCAGCTTGTTTTTGTTGTGCATTGGCACTAAGTGCAACCAAAGCAAAAACTCCTGTGAACAAACCTAATTTAAGTGATTTTAAGTTCATATCTAAATAGTTACGTTTTTTCAATATACCTTATTAATGATCAATATTGATCGTTTATTAACCCTAGAAAAAATAATCCTATTGCTTCACCCCTCGCAAGAATCTGCCATCGTTTATTCTTTCACATTCCAATATTACAATTATTATGCCTATTTATCCAACAAATGGCAGATAAATTTTATTTAACCTGCCTTTTTTTCATATTCTAGAAAATAGATTAGTAATTTTGCTACCTTTTAGCAATTGGCACTTCCCTTGCAATATAGGGGAAACAATATTTGAAGCTTAAAATTTGAAGGTCTGCCGACAACATGTCAGCGACTGCCAAATACACAAAATAAACACTATGAGCAAATTCGAAACTTTTGATTTCAGTCAGGCTATTCCAATCGTTACGGAAGACACAGAATTCTTTCCCCTATTGACACAGCAGGATGAAGACGATATGGCAAATGCTGAAATTCCAGAAGCACTATCTATTTTGCCTTTACGCAATACCGTATTATTTCCCGGTGTTGTCATTCCGATCACTGTAGGAAGGGATAAATCCATCAAATTGGTTAAAGAAGCCTATAAGGGCAACAAAACAATTGGCGTGGTCTCCCAAAAGGATATGACAGTAGAGGATCCCGGGTTTGAGGAGCTGAATAAGGTGGGTACTGTTGCCCATATTATCAAAGTGCTTCAGATGCCCGACGGAAACACCACGGTAATCATCCAGGGAAAGCAACGTTTCAACCTGGTGGAGATCTTAGAAACTGAACCTTATCTCAAGGCGCGTGTCGAGAAATTCAACGAGGCAAAACCAAAGATGACTAAACATTTCAAGGCGACAATATCCACCTTGAAGGAAATGGCATTGCAGATTATTCAGCTTTCACCCAATCTACCCAGCGAAGCCGGTATCGCAATCAAAAATATTGAAAGCCCTTCTTTTCTGATCAATTTTATTTCGTCCAACATCAATGTCGAAATGATCAAAAAACAGGAGCTTCTTCAAATTCCGAAGGTCGAAAACCGTGCAAAGCTCTTGTTGGAATTGTTGACTTTGGAAATCCAGATGCTGGAACTGAAACATCAGATCCAGAATAAGGTGCGTGTCGACTTAGACAAGCAACAACGGGATTATTTCTTGAACCAACAGCTGAAAACCATCCAGGAAGAGCTTGGTGGAAACACACCTGACCTGGAACTGGAAGAACTCAAAAAGCGTGGCAAAACAAAAAAATGGTCTCTTGATGTTGAAAAACATTTTAACAAGGAACTTGAAAAATTATCACGTATCAACCCTGCAGCAGCAGATTATTCTGTTCAGCTCAATTATTTGGAACTCCTTCTGGATCTTCCATGGAATGAAACAACCAAAGATAATTTTGACTTAAATAAGGCGCAAAAAGTCCTGGACAGGGATCACTATGGACTGGAAAAAGTCAAAAAACGTATCGTTGAATACCTTGCGGTATTGAAACTAAAAAATGATATGAAAGCCCCTATCCTTTGTCTGGTAGGTCCTCCGGGAGTTGGTAAGACTTCTCTGGGGCGCTCTATCGCCAAAGCACTGGGCCGCAAATATACACGTATGGCCCTGGGTGGGGTACGTGACGAAGCCGAAATCAGGGGCCACCGCAAGACCTATATCGGTGCCATGCCTGGCCGTATTATCCAATCGCTAAAAAAAGCAGGCACTGCCAATCCAGTCTTTATTCTGGATGAGATTGATAAAATGAATGCAGATTTTAAAGGCGATCCTTCTTCTGCCCTGCTAGAGGTTTTGGATCCGGAGCAAAATACACATTTCTACGACCATTATGTAGAAATGGAATTTGACCTTTCTAAAGTGATGTTTATTGCAACGGCCAATTCGCTAAGTGCTATCCAGCCCGCTTTATTGGACCGTATGGAAATCATCGAAGTCAATGGATATACCATTGAGGAAAAGATTGAAATAGCAAAAAAACACCTGCTTCCCAAACAACGTGAAATGCACGGTATGGCTGCCAAGGATGTTGCGCTAAAAGGTAAGATTATCGAAAAAATCATTGAAGACTATACCCGCGAATCCGGCGTACGTGGACTGGAAAAGAAAATTGGTTCGATCGTCCGTGGTATTGCGACACGTATTGTCATGGAGAAAGACTATAATCCAAGTATCAACGATCAGGATGTCGTGGATATCCTGGGTGCTCCGATCTTTGATAAAGATATCTACGAAAACAATAATGTTGCCGGTGTGGTGACTGGCTTAGCCTGGACTTCCGTGGGCGGTGATATTCTATTTATCGAATCCTCTTTAAGTCCCGGTAAAGGACGCTTGAGCCTAACAGGTAATCTTGGCGATGTCATGAAGGAATCTGCTTCTATTGCCTTAGCTTATTTAAAAGCTCATGCTGCTGATTTCGGGATTGACTACAGGGTATTCGATCATTGGGATATTCATATCCACGTGCCTGCGGGTGCTATTCCTAAGGATGGTCCATCTGCTGGTGTAACGATGCTGACTGCGCTGACATCTCTATTTACCCAACGTAAAGTTAAAGAGAAATTGGCTATGACTGGCGAAATTACGCTTCGTGGAAAAGTATTACCAGTAGGCGGTATCAAAGAAAAAATCCTTGCGGCCAAACGTGCGAACATCAAGGATATTATCCTTTGCAAATCCAACGAAAAAGATATCCTTGAAATCAAGGAAGATTATATCAAAGATATGCAGTTCCATTATGTGACCGAAATGGCACAGGTGATCAAACTAGCACTTTTAGAAGAAAAAGTAGATGGTGCTTTGGATCTAAGCCAAGGAATTGAAAACACAAAAAAAGAGGCTTAATCGCCTCTCAAGAGTTTAAATAAATTTATTCAGAAAAACGGGGTGTCCAAAAAGATTGGGCACCCCGTTTTTCTTTTAAGAGATACATCGTCTAGACAAGTATGAATGTCCGGTTCGGTAAGATATCAACCAAGTTTCTCATGGAGGACTTCCTCATCCAGACTATTTTCATATTTGGAAATCACAAGCGTTGCTGCCGAATTGCCAATCAGATTGGTTATAGCCCTCGCTTCACTCATAAACCGATCCACCCCAAACACCAATGCCACGGACTCAACAGGAACATGTCCGACGACAGGCAAGGTTAGCGCCAAGGTCACGAAACCACTTCCCGTTACACCCGCAGCTCCTTTGGAGGTTAGCAATAGGACCAACAGCAAGGTAATTTCCTGCTGCAAGGTCAGATGCATATTGAGTGCCTGCGAAATGAATACCGCTGCCATGGTCAGGTAGATACTCGTTCCATCCAGGTTAAAGGAATACCCCGTCGGGATCACCAAACCTACCACGGACTTTGCACAACCTGCATCCTCCATTTTCTGCATAATGCCCGGCAATGCTGATTCCGAAGAAGAGGTTCCCAATACAATCAAAATCTCATCTTTGATATATTTCAGGAATTTGAAAATATTAACCTTGAGATAGAAGTGTAATACCGCCCCGATGACAATAATGACAAAGATAAAACAGGTCAGATAGAAACTTAACATCAACATACCTAACTTGGTCAAGGCTTGAATACCAAACTTTCCAATGGTAAATCCCATCGCCCCCATGGCTCCCAATGGGGCCAGATACATCACCATCTTAATAATGGAGAAAAGTACCTTTAGAAAAGATTGCAGCACATTGATAACGGGTTCAGCAGCTTTTTGACCGATCTTGGTCATCCCTATCCCAAAAAGCACCGCAAAAACCAGGACTTGCAATATGTTATCTGAGGCAACCGAAGCTATAACGTTCTCCGGAATAATATCCATGATAAAGTCCATGAAACTATGGGGCTTCTGGGACTCAGTAATGTAGTGTGATACCGACGATGTATCCAGACTCGCCAGATCCGCATTCATACCTATTCCGGGCTGAATCAGATTGACAAAGATCAAACCGATAATCAATGCAATCGTGGTCATGACTTCGAAATAGATAATCGATGTCAGACCAATCTTCCCTACTTTCTTTACGTCTTGCATCCCTGCAATACCGATCACGATCGAACTAAAGATCAGAGGTGCTATCACCATCTTGATCAATTTGATAAAGACATCACCCAGCGGCTTTAGTTTAACGGCAAAATCCGGGAAATAGACCCCACAGAAAATACCGATCAATATACCAACGATAACCTGAAAATAGAGACTCTTAAAAATATACTTCATTGTCTTAACGATTGACTGCAATTCCCTCCGCCTTCAACATGGCCTTGAATTTGGGGTTGCGGATGTATTTATTAAAATCGTGGCTCTGCATGCCAGTAAAATCGGTATACTTCATCATCGGGTAATGCTTCACCAATTCATTACAGACATCAGCTTTATAGCCCAAATCTGTAGCCTTCAATTTATTGGACAGAAAACCAACAAACTTCTTTAACATCACATCGGTATTGTTAATAGTAATATGGATCTTCTTAACTTGCTTGCTCAAGTTACAAAATGACTCGGTTCCCTTATCTACATCTCTTATCTTAAAGTCCTCCAGTCCTATTGCTGGAGCTAGCATAATACAGGTAATATCATTGCCGTTTTCAGCAAGCTTTTTTGCGCCATCGACGTCGACGTTGTGGTTCTCCAGCGTTCCTTTGGCAAAACTTTCACTAAAAGTTGCACTGCTTAAAGCACTCAACACGACTGATGCACCACGGCTATGCGAGATCAGAATAATCTTCTTATTACTGATGCTATTCAGGAGGTTACGCAATCCAAACTCACCCGCCATTTGGCTGAATGAGGTTGCGGAAAACCAAACTTTGGCGCCCCCAAAGGGATTGGTTGTATGTAAACCATCCCAATAAAATTTAACCACCTCATCTTTATTCGCATTGATCTTTAACAACTTGCGCATATACTCATAGCTCTCATTGACCTCGTCTGATGGCGCATTGAATCCATGCACAAATATAAATACACGGTCTTTGGCCTTCACTTTGCTGCCCACAGCCAACATTCGAGTCTTCTCAAAAGCTTTCAGCTGGCTTTCAATTCCTTTTTCTGTTGCAATCTTCATCAAGGAATAAGCATTGACATCACCGCTTTTAGGCGGTTCACCATAAGTTCTGCGCCAATTGTCTGGATAGAAGTTTCCATTCTGATCCACGAAGGAATTCACGATATTTGGCTTGTCAAATGAGTTGGGGTAAGGATCCTTGGGCACGTTATGGGCTATATCACAGGAAACCATTGAAAAAAGAAGAAAAAGATAGAAAAGTTGTCCTCTCATGGAGCTATTTATTTACGCTGTTAAAAACCTTAATTTCAGTAAGGCTAAAGGTTGATTGAATCATAAAAGTATATATTGGCAAAATACAGCAAATACCTTATGATGCGCCTGCTGTGTCATTATAATCAATTCCGTATTACGAATATATAAAAAAAGAAGCTGTACAAAAAGTAAAAGCGTCCCTTGAGAATTGAATAATAAAAAAGAGACTGGAAAGGAGTATGAGGAAATGCAAAAAATAAAAACGGCCCCCTTGGGTCTCGAATATAAAAATTGACCTCGCAGGGTAAAAACAAGTTGAAAGAAAAAGGGGGCATTTTGAACGCCCCCTTTTCCTGATATTTTTATACTTAGTTACTGAAGTATGCACGTACATTTTTACCTTCAATCCAGTTCATATAGGCTTTATTAACAACCTTATTACCACCTGGAGTCGGGTAATCGCCGGAGAAATACCAATCACCGCTATGTGCGGGACATGCTTTATGCAAATTATCCAAGGTTTGATACACCACCTCAAGTTCGGCTTTCAAATGGTGAGGTCTAACGATACGGCCAATTTCTTCGGAAATCTCTTCATCTGTAAATGGCGCATAAATTGCTTTCACATAGTTTTCGATTTCATTGACATCCTGCGTCATCGACAACAGACATTTTTGATACACTTCATCAATAATATGTGCCATGCCGCGTTGTTTCAACAGGTTGATCGCCGCTTCGAATGCAACGAATTCACCCATACGTGACATATCGATACCATAACAATCAGGGTAGCGAATTTGTGGTGCGGAGGAAACGATTACAATTTTCTTCGGGTTCAAACGATCTAAGATCGTCAGGATACTTTGCTTCAACGTCGTTCCACGTACAATGGAATCATCGATTGCAACGATGGTATCTTCATGATCTTTAACAATGCCGTAAGTGGTATCATACACATGTTGTACCATATCTGTACGATCGGCATCCTGTGTAATGAAGGTACGCAATTTAGCATCCTTTACATTCAATTTTTCAAAACGTGGTTTGATGCTCAAGATCTCATCCAATTCCTCGTCAGAAATTTTCTCTGCACGTTTTAGTAAGGTCTCTTTTTGAAAATCCCTGACGTAGGTATTGATACCATCCATCAAACCGTAGTACGATACTTCAGCCGTATTGGGGATGAAAGAGAATACGGTATTCTTAATATTACTTTTGACAGATTCCAGTACCTGTGGCACTAATAATCTACCCAATTCTTTACGTTCTTTATAGATATCAGCATCTGACCCACGGGAGAAATAGATACGCTCAAAAGAACAAGAACGTTGTTCAACAGGCTGTCTAAACATTTCCTGTGACACAGTACCATCTTTTTTAGCGATCAAGGCATGCCCCGGTTTAATTTCTTTCACGGCACCGATAGGCACATTGAATGCAGTCTGGATGACTGGTCTTTCGGAAGCTACAACTAAAATTTCTTCATCCTGGTAGTAGAATGCCGGACGGATACCCGCAGGATCACGCATCACGAAAGCATCGCCATGACCAAAGATACCAGCGATGGTATAACCACCATCCCAAGTCTTCGCTGAACGCTTTAAGATCTTGGAAACATCGATGTTTTTGGCAATCAATGAACTGATCTCGACATTGGAATATCCCTCTTTTTTGAAGTGATCAAAAAGCTCCTGGTTTTCATCATCTAAGAAATGTCCAATTTTTTCCAAAACGGTTACGGTATCCGCTTTTTCTTTTGGATGTTGTCCCAACTCATACAATTGTTGCAAAAGTTCATCCACATTGGTCATGTTGAAGTTACCCGCAACAACAAGGTTGCGTGACATCCAATTGTTTTGTCTTAAAAATGGGTGACAGCTTTCGATACTGTTCTTTCCATGCGTTCCATAGCGCAAATGTCCTAAAAGTACTTCTCCAGTAAAACTGACATTATCTTTTAACCATTGGGTATCCTTTGACTCATCTGGAAATGCCTTCTGAACAGAAGCAAATTTTTTCTGTACATATTCGAATATGTCTGCCACAGCAGTTGAGCCCATAGCTCGGTAACGCGAAATGTAACGATTTCCAGGTTTAACATCAAATTTAATGGTTGCAATTCCAGCCCCGTCTTGTCCACGGTTGTGCTGTTTTTCCATTAATAGGTACAATTTGTTGATGCCATAGAATGGCGTACCATATTTTTCCTGATAATAAGATAAGGGTTTTAACAGGCGAATTAGTGCGATTCCGCACTCGTGTTTAATAGCGTCGCTCATATCTTGATTTGATGACGCAAAAGTAAGAATTATTTAGCACTTACCGATCCATCCCTACACTTTTTCCGTAATAAAATTACAGTGAATAGACAGTGTCTCTTTGGGATAGGTCTCCAAGTCTTATTGTGCAATAAAAACTGGAACTTTTACAGCATGACGCAACTTGTTTACTGTCTCACCAAACACAAAATCCTTGACACCGGTATGACCATGGCTCCCCACGACCAAGAGGTCTGCATGGTATTTTTCACAGACTTCGGCAATGCTCTTGATCCGATTATTGTAGCCGAGTTCATACTCCGTTTGATGCCCTTTGGACAATAAAAAGTCAGCATACAGCTTTAGGCGTTCCAAATCTTGTCGTGACTCAAAATCATCGGTAGACTCACCTGTATATTTGACGGAGGCACTTTCGACAATGTGGACAACGACAAAGCTGGTGTCGGGATGTGACAGTTGCAAAGCATACTGTATCACTTTCTGATCTGAACTAGAATAATCTAAGGCAATTACCACTTTCTTGAAATACCCTCTGTCTTCAAAATGTAAAGCTTCAAATGGTGGGTGCACTTCCAACTCGATCGGTTTTGATTTGCGCATAATGGGAATTAATACCGTCATGATCAGCAGAAAGAGCAGACCAGCGGCACCCAGAATAAGTAACACCGTGACAAAAAGATTGTTTGCTTCGGTAATCCATCCGGTGACCTCGTCATAAACCAACTTAAAATTCAGTACGGCTATCACAGCGGCTATCAGCCAGGCAAAAGCTTTGGTCAGGGGTTTTATAGCAAAGATTCCCATCTTGGCCTTGTCGCTTACAAAGTGAATCAATGGTATGACAGCAAAAGCCAACTGCATACTCAAGATCACCTGACTAAAGATCAACAACTGCCCTACTCGCCCTTCACCGGAAATCAGGATCACCAGGACGGCGGGTATGATTGCCAAAAGCCGCGTGATAATCCGACGCAGTGTCGGACTGATCCGCAACCGTAGGTAACCCTCCATCACGATCTGTCCGGCCAGGGTTCCCGTGACCGTAGAACTTTGACCCGCTAGGATCAATGCTACTGCAAATAGCTTCGAGGCCCATTCTGTACCGAGTAAATTGCCTAATAAGTGGTAGGCATCTTCCAGTTCGGCGACATCATGCATACCATTTTTATGAAATACGGATGCGGCAAGGATCAATATGGCGGCATTGACCAGGAATGCCAGGTTTAATGCAATGGCACTATCCCAAAAATTATATTTCAATGATTTTCGTATGGAGACTTCATTTCGGTCAATCTTTCGGGTCTGCACCAGAGCGGAATGCAGGTAAAGGTTGTGTGGCATGACAGTAGCACCGATAATACCAATCGCTATATAAAGCGCAGCACTATTGGGGATGCTCGGAATAAAACCCGTGACTACTTCGGAGAAATCAGGTTTGGCCAAAAACATCTCCACCATAAAGCACATGCCGATCATGGATATCAAACCAATAATAAAGAGTTCCATTTTGCGCATGCCTAACTTCTGTAAGTAGAGTAACAGGAAGGTGTCGGCAAAACTGATCAATACCCCCCAGAGTAGATCAATGCCAAAGAGCAGGTTAAGACCAATGGCCATACCCAATACTTCGGCCAGATCACAGGCTGCAATAGCAATCTCGGCTAGGACATATAGCACAAAATTCATACGCTTGGGATAAGTCTCGCGGTTACATTGCGCCAGATCCTTACCTCTCACGATCCCCAAACGTGCACAGAGGTTTTGCAGCAATAGTGCCATAATATTGCTCATCAGCAAGACCCAGATCAAAGCATAGCCAAACTGACTTCCCCCAGCAAGGTCCGTCGCCCAGTTGCCCGGATCCATATACCCCACACTGATCAGATAGGCTGGACCGAAAAAACTGAGTACCTTTTTGAATTTGGATTTTCCTTGATTGACATCCACACTTTCATGGATATCAGATAATGATTTATGATGGGAGTCGTCGTGATGCATAGCTTACATTAGGACAATATCTTTTATTGCTAGGGCTAAAGATAAAAAGCTTTACATTACTAGACAATTAAACAGCCATATAATTAGAATTTAAATGAAAGTTGTCCGGAATTTTCTTTCGATTGATTGCCAAATTTGACAAAATCAACGGGTTCATACTGTCCCATGTCAGGATTAAAGCGACGAATATGCACACCGGTACACATAAAACTCAGATCAACCGAGCGTAATAGTTTTTTTGCGAAATCGAGCCGTTCCGGCTCCAATCTACGTCCAATAGAAATATGCGGTTCATCACTAATCTCGATCAGATCAAACGAGTTGAGGGTGTGTACGACCTTTCGGATTCGATCCTTTAGATAACTTCGGGCATGTACTGTGGGGGCAATATAAAAAGTTCCTCCAGCAAAAGAACAAAAATGGTCAAAATAAACGTACTGACTACGTTCATATAGCATCGTTTGTTGCAAAGCTGTAATAGCCTGTGCCAGTGTATCCTCATTTCCGGCAAAAGCACAGATGGTCACATGAGCTTTGGAATTGCAGCTGTGGTACCAGCCTTTGTCCTTATCTGGAAACTCTTCGGCCAATGCCGCTCTCAACTGCTGCTTTAAACCATCCACTAATACTAAACCCGCTTCATCAGGTTGAAAAACAAACGAATACTTATTGACACTACCCTCCATAACAAAAAAATCACCTTTTGATCAGTAGGTAAGATACCAAATACGATGGAGATAACAAAACGATGTTACTTTTCTGTTCAGGTTACCATCCTATTCCATAGTCTTCCCCATTATTGCTACTACCGCCCCAGAGTGTGCCATGCTTCTGATCGAAATAGATCGCATTGATCGGACCACTGTTTCGTTCGCCGAATTGTATGCTATAGCCCATTGTCTTAAGCTTTTCGACAACTTCCTTTGGAGTACGTTTATCCAGTAATAAGCTTCCGGCACGAGGTTTTCGATCGCCAATTTTGGTACCACCCAAAGATAACCACAGTTGATTACTATTGATATTCGGCGCCTCACTCGCCTGCTGTGTTGTCATGTCAAACTCCACAGTATTCAGAAAGAATTGCAACAGATTCTGGTCCTGTGTATCACCACCCTGCACCGCAAAAGAAAGATATGGTTTTCCCTCTTTTAGTGCCAGCGCGGGTGTAAGCGTTACACGCGGTCTTTTGCCCGGTGCCACGACATTGAACGGATTGATCAGCGAGTCGAGGACAAAACTTTGTAAGCGTTGGCTCATACCTACTCCAGTATTTCCAGCGATACAGGCCGGTAGCCAGCCTCCACTTGGCGTGATCGAAACAACCCAACCTTCGGCATCTGCCGCTTCCACACTGGTCGTCCCACGCAATAGCCGATCCATATAGACACTATCTGTTGCCAGAGAGGCCCATAGGGTTGTATCGCGTGGCGATGACAAGGATGTTGTTGAATTCGCATCGTGCTTGGGAACAAAATCTTTTTTTGACTCCGTATCCGGAGTGAATTGTTTGCTACGTTGCTGAAGTAGCTTAGCAAAAGGATTCTTCTTTCCTTCATAAGGATAAGGATCACCAGGAAGAACATGCGGATTGTTATGCTTTGGATCAATCGTAGCGGCCCGTGCCTTGGCATAAGACTCACTTAATAGACCTTGAATAGGTGCCTTAGGTTTGAAATAGGGATCCCCATAATAAAAATCCCGGTCTGCAAAGGCCAGATTCATGACCTGATATATCGTGTGTATATAGGGCGCAGAGTTATAGCCCATAGCTTTTAGATCAAAATTTTTCAGCAACTGTAAACTTTGCAGCATGGCCGGTCCCTGCGTCCACTCTTGTAATTTATAGACGTCTATACCCTTATAATTTACATGCAAAGGTTCTTCTTCAATGGGTTTCCAGTTAGCAAGGTCTTCTTTGGTAATCAAGCCCCCCTGTTCTTTACTGCCACGGACAAATTCATCCGCGATATCTCCTTTATAAAAACGGTCGTAGGCGGCCATAATAGCGGCTTTTCTATCCTTGCCGGCGGCAATAGCTTTCTTCTCGGCCTCAACCAATTTTGAAAGTGTCTGTAGTAGATCTTGCTGTACAAAGATTTCGCCGGCTTCGGGAGCTTCCCTTTTGCTGCCTTCATGGACGAGGAAAACTTTTTTGCTGTAAGGCCATTCTTTGATACGTGCTTTACCACGTTCGATGCTATTGGCCGTCTGGGCATCGATGGGATAGCCCGCTGCCATCTCCATGGCTGGCGCGAGGACTTCAGCCAGGCTTTTGGTGCCATAATGCGCTAACATATAACATAAGCCTCCAGGCGTGCCGGGGGTAACTGCAGCAAGGGGACCGTATTCCGGCGGGAATTCATAGCCCTTTGACCGAAAGAAATCAACCGTTGCTCCTGTCGGCGCAACACCGAGGGCATTGATAGCAATCACCTTTTTTAATTTCGGATGATAGATTAGCGCCTGTGTCTCTCCTCCCCAGCTAAGCACATCCCACATGGTACAGGTGGCTGCGAGCATTGCACAAGCGGCATCAACAGCATTGCCCCCTTGATGGAACAACTGGGCACCAGCGGTTGCAGCCAAAGGCTTTCCTGTAATCGCCATCCAATGTTTACCATGCAATGGCGGCTTCTCAGTACGTTGTGTTTGCCCCTGAACTGGCGTAAATGTGGTCATTATCCCTACAAGAGCAGTAAATAGCGTATACCTTCTTTTCATCCTTGTTATTATTTTAGTGTCCAAAGTCCACCCCTTTGGTCTCCTCCTCTATTGAAACAGGAATACCAGGCCGGATTTGCGCCTCGCAGCACATGTAATAGTTATTGAAGACAAGATAGGAATTTTTTAAAAATCTTCTGACTACTGGTGTAAACCCTCAGGATAAAACGGTAAACAGAAGTTGTTAAAAACAAAAAGCCCATATCAACCGCAGTTGATATGGGCTCTCTATGATGCCTTTTTGATTATCGGATTACCAATAGATGGAATACAATGCAGTCACCAATAAGGCAACAATCAATGCTCCTATCAAAAATGCTTTATGCGGTTTAAACATCGTTGTATCTACCTCTAAACCGGCAGGTACTACCCCGCGTTTATTGTCAATCAAACTGATAATGATCATACCGATGATACAGATTGCAAAGACAAAGCCCATCCGGTCCAAAAACGGAATTTCGTAAATTCCCGTTGTCGGATTTGGAATAGAGAAGCCAGTAGAAGCCAAGAAGGAGAGATCCGCCCAATCTGGTAATTTTTTGAAAATAATGGATAATATAAATCCACCGATCGTTGCAAATAATGCAGCATTTGATGTTGTCTTTTTCCAGAAAAATCCCAAGATGAACATGGCAAAAATACCCGGTGATACAAATCCGGTATACTCCTGGATGTATTGAAATCCACCTTTTTTGTCGATACCCAAATGTGGCGCGATAATCACAGCCAAAATCATGGCAACGACAACTGTCAATTTACCAATATTGACCAACTTCTTGTCAGAAGCTTCGGTATTAAATACCTTTTTATAAATATCCAATGAAAAGATCGTGGCAATACTATTTGCTTTACCCGCCAATGAAGCAACTACCGCAGCTGTCAAAGCCGCAAATGAAAGCCCTTTCAGTCCTGCAGGCAACAAATTCAATAAAACGGGGTAAGCATGATCCGGATTTACCTCACCATGTTGCATCATTTCATTTTGAAATAAGCCATCTTTCCACATAACGTAAGCAGCAATACCCGGCAATACCACGATAATCGGCATCAACAACTTCAAGAATGCAGCAAACAAAATCCCGTTACGTGCAGTCTTCAAATCCGCTCCCAACGCGCGCTGCGTGATGTACTGATTACAACCCCAATAATTCAGATTCACAATCCACATACCACCGATCAGAACTGTCAGTCCAGGTAAATCCAGATAGTTCTCGTTTTTACGATCCAGAATCATATGGAAGTGATCGGAAGCTTTTTCTGTCATCAGTTGGTAGCCCTGTAAGATACCAGAACCACCATAATGTTCTGAAACAAGGTTCAATGCCAAATAGGTTGTTGCCAAACCACCCAACACCAAAAAGAATACTTGAATAATATCCGTATATCCAATCACCTTCATACCGCCCAATGTGATGATAACGGCAAAAATGGCAATAGCATACATACAGGCATCCAGGCTAATACCAGAGATACTGCTCACCGCAATAGCACCTAAGTAAAGAATAGAAGTCAGGTTGACCACCACATATAATAGCAACCAAAAGACAGCCATAATCATGGCTACAGTGCCATTATAACGTTTGTGCAGAAATTGCGGCATCGTAAAGATCTTATTCTTGAGGTATACCGGAATAAAAAACACCGCAACAACAATCAAGGTAATTGCCGCCATCCACTCGTAAGTCGCAATGGCAAGTCCCATCTTGAAGCCTGACCCACTCATGCCGATAAATTGTTCCGCAGAAATATTGGATGCAATCAGGGAGGCTCCAATCGCCCACCAAGTTAGCGATCCTTCGGCAAGGAAATAATCCTTCGAGCCTACAGATTCAGACTTTTTGCGATAATACACCCATAATCCATAACCTGCGACAATGACAAAGTATATCAGGAAAACGATGTAATCTTTTGTACTTAAATAATTATTCATGTATTGGTAATTGGTTTAATTTGATCGCCTAATATAGAAATATTTTGAATAACTATATATATCTATTGATCAAATTTTCTAAATACTCCTGTCTTCCACTGATCGTTTGTGGCTCACCAAATTCTACTGCTAAATCTCTTAAAGACTCCAAAGTCAGAGCACCTTCCTCAAAAGAGGCCCCCTTGCCGCTATCGAAGGACGCATAACGGTCTGTCCTTATTTTGCGGTATTCACCGTCTTCCAAGATACGTTCAGCAGTGAGCAAAGCGCGTGCGAAAAGATCCATCCCACCGATATGTGCGTAGAATAAATCTTGAGGATCAGTCGAGTTTCGACGGATTTTGGCATCAAAATTAACACCACCGCCCTGGAAGCCACCACCTTCTAAAATGATCAGCATGGACTCGGTCAGTTCATTAATATCATTAGGAAATTGGTCGGTATCCCAACCATTTTGATAATCACCACGATTGGCGTCAATCGAACCCAGTTTTCCGGCATCAATAGCAACCTGTAATTCGTGCTGGAAGGTATGCCCAGCCAAAGTTGCATGGTTTACTTCAAGATTGAGTTTGAAATCGTCCAATAGGTCATACTGTCTCAAAAAGCCCAATACGGTTGCTGCGTCGTAATCGTATTGATGTTTGGTCGGCTCACATGGTTTGGGTTCGATAAAGAATGTTCCTTTGAAACCATTTTTACGGGCGTAATCTTTAGCTAGGTGTAAAAACTGTGCAAGATGTTCCTGCTCCCGTTTCATATTGGTATTCAGTAGGCTCATATAACCTTCCCGTCCCCCCCAGAACACGTAGTTTTCACCACCAAGTGCGATGGTGGCATCCAATGCGGCTTTTACCTGTGCAGCACCATGGGTCAATACCTGAAAATCCGGATTGGTCGCGGCGCCATTCATGTAACGTCTGTGACTGAAGAGGTTGGCTGTACCCCAAAGAAGCTTGATACCACTCGCCTGCTGTTTCTCTTTCGCGTAGTCGACGATTGTTGCCAGTCTTTTTTCGTTTTCCAGCACATTATCCGTGTAATCCACTAAGTCTACATCATGAAAACAGTAGTATGGAATATTCATTTTACTGATAAATTCAAAAGCAGCATCCATCTTATTTTTTGCACGTGTGATCGGGTCATTACTCTCATCCCAGGGGAATCTGTGGGTTGGCCCGCCAAATGGATCGGATCCGTCACCATTGAAGGAATGCCAATAGGAACAGGCAAATTTAAAATACTCTTCCATCGTTTTACCTGCAACGACTTGTTTTGGGTTGTAATAACGAAAAGCAAATGGATTTTTACTTTCCTGTCCTTCAAATTCGATCTGTCCGATCCCTTTAAAAAACTCTTTTTGTCCTTTAATAATATTCATTTTATTTGGTTTTGATTTTTGTTTCTAAAATTCCTTTCCATTGTTGATAATTTTCTTCATACTGATCAACATGTTTGGGCGCTACGGAATACACGGGCTTTAAGTTCCTGAAAGCCTCCGTGAAATCAGTATAATAACCGCTGCCGATGCCTGCTCCCATGGCTGCACCAACACTTCCGTCATGATCATATACTTCTACGGGGACATTCGTAGCGCCCACAAATGCCTCCCTGAATACTGGACTGAGGAATAAATTGGCGTGTCCGGCACGGATCATCTGCGGATATAGTCCATTTTCACGCATAATATCCAATCCATAGCGAAAGGCAAATGCTATTCCCTCCTGAATCGCCCGCAGGATATCTGCGGTTTCATGTCTATTCAGATCAATGGATGTGATCGAAGCACCTACCAGTTGATTATTCAACATTCGCTCGGCTCCATTTCCAAATGGGATAACCTGCAATCCCTGACTTCCAATAGCTGCGGTTGCAGCTATAGTATTGATCTGATCGTAGGATAACTCTTTTCCCAAGAGCTTCCGGCCCCAGCTGTTCATAATCCCGGTACCATTGATACAGAGCAATACACCTGTCCGGATTTCATCTTTGCGGTAGTTGACATGTGCAAATGTATTGACACGTGACTCGCGGTCGGCAATCAGCTGGTCGCTCACACCGTAGATAACGCCGGAAGTCCCTGCCGTAGCTGCCACCTCACCGGGTTGGAGCACATTTAATGAAAGCGCATTATTCGGTTGATCTCCGGCCTTGTAATTGATCGTTACTTGGGGTGATAGCCCCAACTCTTCTGCCACAGCGAGTTTAACTTGACCGTGCTCAGCAAAAACAGGTTGTATTGCCGGAATCAGATTCGGGTCAAAACCATAATAGTCCATCAGGGTAGCCGACAGCTCATTCCGCTGAAAATCCCAGAATATACCTTCCGATAAAGCAGATATCGATGTGCTGATGGTGCCTGAAAGTTTCATGGCAATAAAATCACCAGGAAGCATAATCTTGTCAATTTTATGATAGATTTCGGGCTCATTCGCTTTTACCCAAGCCAGCTTGGAAGCTGTAAAATTACCCGGAGAATTGAGATGGTGTGTTAAGTTAAAATCCTTTCCTATCTCTTCAAAAGCTTTATTTCCCAAAGTGACAGCACGACTATCGCACCAGATAATCGCATTGCGTAATACCTGCTGATCCTTATCGACAACAACGAGTCCATGCATTTGATAAGCGATACCAATCGCTGTGATTTGTTTGGGATCATACAACCCGGAAGCATTTGCCTTGGAAAGGGCCTGTTTGAAATAGGCCCACCAATCGCAGGGATTCTGCTCTGCCCAGCTGGGCTGCGGCGAATAAATGGGTGCTTCAACAGAGGGATACTGCGCGGAGCAGATCTTTCGTTGTGAAGATGCTTCGACAATGGAAACCTTGACCGAAGAAGTACCAATATCTATACCTAAAAAATACATCTGATTTTTTTAAACTGGTTATTAAAACAAATAGCGGAAACAATTTTGCAACCGGTTGCATAAAAGTAGGATATGTTTCTGAATTTTCCAAAATATTCAATAAAATTATTTACTTTGGGGCGTGAATAAAAAAACAACAATTTATGATATTGCCCGGGCGCTTGGAATCACGGTTTCAACCGTTTCCCGTGCCTTGAATAACGTACCAACCATTAGTGAGGGGACACGGCAGCTGGTCCTGGCAAAAGCAAAAGAGCTCAATTACAGTGTCAATAAAATTGCGTCTTCACTCTCTTCGGGACGCTCCAATACAATTGGGGTTATCGTACCGACCATGCAAATTCACTTTTTTGCAGAGGCTGTTCACAGTATTGAAAAAGAATTAAAAAAACATAACTATAGCCTGCTACTTTATCAGTCGAACGAATCTTATTCGGATGAGGTAAATGGCATCAAAACCTTACTGGAAGCACAAGTGGATGGTATCATTGCTTCACTATCCTTAGAAACCCAGCAGATAACGCATTTTCAAGAGGTCATCAAGCAGGGCAAATGCCTGATCATCTTTGACCGTACACATCGGGACATTGCGGCACCTGTAGTCAAATTAAACGATTTTGAGGCGGGTTATCTGGCGACCAAGCACCTAATCGAACAAGGGTATAAAAAAATTGGTTTTATCACCACAAACAAAGAAATCGCGATTTTCCAGGATCGTTTCAGTGGCTTTGAAGCCGCCTTAAAAGAGGCTGATCTTCCGCAACTGGATGATCTTATTGTCCGTGGGGAGCTGTCTATTGAAGCGGGGATTAAAGGTACGGAGCAGATCTTACAATCTTCCATTCAACCGGATGCCATCATTGGTGGTGACGACTTCACAGCCGTGGGGATTATCCAAGCACTGAAAGCAGCTGAGATTGCTATTCCAGCGACCGGTGTCATCGGTTTTGCGAATCAGACTTTCTCTTCGTTTATTACGCCCGCTTTATCAAGTATCGATCAACAGGCCAACAAAATGGGCGAAGAATGTGCTAAACTCTTTCTGAAGATGGTCAAACAAAAGAATCCTTATGAAGATATCGAGCAAGTTGTACTAGATCCAATCCTGATAAAAAGAAAATCTACCTGTAGAATAGACAAATAATTGATAACTTTGCCGAAATTTGAAATAAATGCAAGCCAGGCAGAAGTTTAGAATTTTAAGTATTTGCTTATTATTTGTTATCCAGGCACTCTTTCTAGTCGCCATCTTCGTTGAAAACACCAACTCATATATTGTACTGTCATTCATCGGATTACTTTCCTTATTCATCTTATATAGTTACCTCAAATCGCCGATACACCACCACATCCATGAATATGAGTCGATCAAAATTGCGGTTTGGGTGCCAATAGGTGCTATCATCTCCTATTATTTTAATCAGATTTTTGGTCTCGGACCAGTCATGGGGGCTGCACTGACGGGTACATTGGCGTCGTTCATTCCCAACATCAATAAAGATTCCGACTACCTTCCCCATCTTCCTGCGTCCATCTATTGTGGTGCTTTTGTCGGTATGTCGAGTTCCCAAGTTGCTCATGGTTTTTCTTTTATATTGACGGCGAGTGTCTTTACCGCAGTCTTTCTGGTCATTTCAAAAAGCTTACTGAATGGTGTAGGTGGCAAATTGGGAACACTGGCTTTCCTCGGTGTTTCGCTAACTTATTTACTGCTTTATCTTTTCAAATAACATGGAAATATTCATTCTATATCTTGTCGGAATTATCGGAAGTACAGCGACATATTATGTAAACACAAAATACAAACAGGGCGCAGTACGCTCCTCCGCATTACTGACGTTGATCGTATCAGGTTTCCTGTATTTCTTTCCCCATCTACTCTCCACCTATCTCACACAGTATATTCCGGCCGTATTTATTGGTGCATCTTTTATTGGTATGGTATCCAAAACACAGCTGTCCACCTACTTTGGACTTTCGTTAGCGGGTGTTATTTTTACCACCATCCTACTCAACACCAGTAAGTTTTTCAATGGGTACGGTGGCGCATTGGGAACATCGGCCTGTATATCGTTGCTCGTGATATTAAGTATCCCTTATTTCAAATCGCCAAGAAAAATGACAGTTGGCTTACTCCTATTGAGGAAAACGATATTGAAAAAAGGACGTAAAGCATCCCGCAGAGGTGTAGATTTGTCTAAATAATATGCGTAGATTTACCGTAACAATGCGAACGGATTTACTGCAAAAATACAACTGAATTTATTGCAATAACTAGTATAACTACATGAAACCACTATTTCTTCTCTTTCTCGTTCAGGTATTTCTTATTGAAAGTCTATCTGCACAAAAAAACACAATTCAGCTGTTGAACCAAGAACGCAATAGCAGCTATCGGGGACTAAGTGTAGTCGATGACCAAACACTTTGGGTCAGCGGAAGTAACGGCACAGTAGGCTTGAGTACCGATGCTGGAAAAAATTGGCAGTGGGTCAATCCGATCGGTTATGAAAAGATAGACTTTAGGGATGTCGAAGCTTTTGATGAAAATCAGGCCCTGATTATTTCAGCAGGTTCTCCAGCCTTAGTATTGCTTACGACTGATGCGGGTAGAAGCTGGAAGGAGGTTTTTAAAGATACACGACCTGAAATATTTTATGATGGCTTTGCTTTTACACCCAAAGGTGTCGGTATCGCTTTTGGAGATGCCATCAATGGGAAGATGCCTTTATTAAAAACAACAGATTTTGGACAGACATGGCAGGATATATCCTCCAATCTAAGCTATGCCATTTCCGAAGGTGAGGCTGGTTTTGCCGCCAGTGGTACATCCATATTTAGTCTTGCAACCGGAGATTTCTGGATCGCAACTGGCGGAACGGTTTCCAATATTTACACGAGCAATGATCACGGGGACACCTGGCAACGTTACAGCTGTCCAATTACGCAAGGACAAAATAGCACTGGCCCTTTTTCCATTGCATTTAGTTCACCTAAGTCAGGGATCGTCGTTGGTGGTGATTACAGAAATGACAAAAACAAGGAAAAAGCCTGTTTTTTGAGCAATGATGGTGGCAAAACTTGGCAGGCTTCAAGTCAGCCAATATCAGGTTTTAAATCGGCTGTAATCTATCTTTCAAACAAACAACTTATCTGTACTGGAACCTCGGGAACGGATCTGTCAGCGGACAAAGGAAAAACATGGTATACAATCTCTCAAGAAAGCTACAATGCGGTGCAGAAGGCTAAGAAAGGTAAAACCGTCTTTTTGGTTGGAGATAAAGGAAAAATAGCAAGGTTGATCCAATAGACCAACCTTGCTATTTTTTGAGCCTTTCGTCAGTTTTGAGCCTTTCGGCTTTTGGTGGAAGAATCAACTTATTTGCGTGTCAGGCGCGACTCTTCTAGATCCAATGAATATTCCAAATCTTTGATGACGTCACTGTCGTACTCTTTGCTTTCTTTCATCTTCGCTAATCCGTTGCGACGTACAACCAGAATTTCCAGCATAATTTTATTGTACAATCCTCTAACAGCCGATAGCTGCGCTCGGGTATCCTCTTCTTTGGCGCGTTCAGATGCATTTATACTTCGGATAAGCTGTTCTTTTACTCGTGCGATTGTCTCGTACTCCATCATCTCCTTGGCATAGTGTTTATCAAGATATGCAATAGAGTCCCTACCGAGCCTAACACGGATTTCATCAATTTGCTCTTCCATCGGCACTTGTTCATCAACCTCCTCGATCTTGATCAATTTTATCAGCAGGGGTAATGTAAGTCCCTGAAACACCAAAGTCACCAGAATAACGACGAAAGTGATAAACAAAATAAGATTACGATGTGGGAAAGCTGTTCCGTCATATAAGGTCATCGGGATAGCCAAGGCTGAAGCAAGTGAAACGACACCTCGCATACCAGCCCAACCGACGATTAATGGCAATTTCCACCCCGGTCCTTTTTCTCTGACGCGAACTCTTTTGAACAATAAGCGTGGAACATAAGCCGAAAGATAAACGGCCACCAATCGCAAAACAATAACAATAACACAGATGGCCAAAGAAAAATCAATCGCCTCTTCCATGGAGTATTCACCTAATCCATTGATGATCACAGGAAGTTCAAGGCCGATCAGGATAAAAACAAAGCCATTCAATAGAAAACCTATTGTTGCCCAAACCTCCTTGGTTTGGATACGAGTATGGTAGTTGAGATAATCGCCTGCCCGGAAAGAAAGAAATAAACCACCACTGACGACTGCCAATACGCCTGACCATTCAAAATGCTCGGCAACGATATACATCAGGTAAGGAGCGATGAGTGTGATGGGGGTTGATATACTGGAGGATTTAGCAACATAACGCAAGAAGAAATACAAGATATGGCCGATCACAAGTCCAACAACAACACCCATGACTGACAGCACAAGAAATTGTGTTGTTGCCGTACCCATCGCAAATTGCCCTGTTAGGATAGCGATGGAAGCAAACCGAAATACGGTCAAAGAAGCCGCATCATTAACCAAACTCTCCCCCTCCAGGATAGCAATACCCCGTTTGGGTATACTCACGCCTTTTAATACTGAACTTGCGGCTACCGCATCCGGCGGAGAAATAATACCACCCAACAGAAAACCTAAAGCCAAAGTGAAGCCCGGAATAATACTGACTGAAAAATAAGCGATTGCCAAGGATGTAAAAAAGACCAAACCAAAACCCATGATGAAAATGGATCGGCGCCATTTCAGAAAATTGTTCCAGTTAGTATACCAAGCTGCTTCAAACAACAAGGGTGGCAAAAATACCAAAAAGACAATATCCGGATCTATGCTAATCACGGGCGCTCCAGGAATAAGAGAAATCCCTAACCCCCCAATAACCAATAAAATGGGATAGGATATCTTTAATCGTTGACTGAGGACAAACAGCATCGCCATAAAGAAAAACAACACCATTACCAGGAGTACATTATTATGAACATTGTGTCCCAGCTTACCGCCAATAGCAGATTTGACCTCCTGATAAGGTGCGAGCATAGACAGATTATATTGTTGAATTTTCCAATCATTGTCTATTATGCTTAACACACCGGTACCGCGAAAGTACTTCGTATTTATCTTAAAGATTTCGTCAAACCATGCTGTCGTACTGTCGGTATTAAAATGGACAGATCGGTTTTGGTAGGTATAATTCCAGGCATATTTGGGGTTAAAATACTGTTCAGAGAATTTATCGCTATGGTTTTTATCCCAACGTTCCTCCCGGTCGGCACCCATTATTACCGCATCTGCCGCAAGTGAATTGATAAAGGGGCCAAACTTCACCTCGCCTGAAGATTTATGCCAGGTATCTAATGTCTTATTGATCGCATCAAGGGGTTCTTGAGCCATCAGCGAAACCGTAAATAAAAATAGACTCAAAAAACAATAAATCGCTATAAAGGTTTTTTTAATCATAAATAATGAAAACGTGTTTTTATTTTGTGGAAATATCTTTCCATGTAGATCATAAAACAAAAAGCTGCGGATGCAGCTTTTTGTTTTTATTTAATTATTTCTTCGATCTCGCGAATGATTTTTTGTGCAATCTGCTCAGCGGCTTCCGGTGTCGGTCCTTCGGAGTAGATCCGAATGATTGGCTCCGTATTAGATTTACGCAAATGCACCCATTCATTCTCAAAGTCTATTTTCAGACCATCGATGGTACTGTGTTCTTCATTTTTATATTTCTCCTCCATTTTCGCCAAAAGATTGTCGATATCCAGTTCTGGAGTCAACGTGATCTTATTCTTAGACATGAAATATTGTGGCAGTGAAGCACGGTATTCAGAAGCTTTCTTGCCCAGCTTAGCCAAATGCGTCAGAAAAATAGCTACACCTACCAAAGCATCACGACCATAGTGCGAGGCTGGATAGATTACCCCACCATTACCTTCGCCACCGATCACAGCATCTACTTCTTTCATTTTGGTAACCACATTGACCTCGCCAACAGCAGCGGCATAATATTCACCACCATGTGCTTTGGTTACATCACGCAATGCACGTGTAGATGATAAATTGGAAACCGTATTACCTTTTTTATGTTGTAACAGATAATCTGCAACTGCAACAAGTGTGTATTCCTCGCCAAATAACTCACCATCTTCCATCATAAAGACCAAACGGTCTACATCTGGATCAACGGCAATGCCCAAATCAGCTTTATTTTCGATTACAGCAGTAGATAAATCTGCCAAATGTTCTTTTAAAGGCTCTGGATTATGTGGAAAATTACCATTAGGCTCACAGTGAATTTTATAAATTGTATGTACACCCAAGGCATCCAACAAAGCCGGGATAAATGTACCACCCGTACTATTTACCGCATCCAAAGCAACTTTAAAGTTCGCTGCTTTGATCGCTTCCTTATCTACATATTCCAATGCCAATACAGCATCAACATGTTTTTGTAGATAAGAATAATCTTTGTGCACTGATCCTAGTTCTTCCACAGCAGAAAAATCAAAATCTAGGGATTCTCCAAGGGCTAATACTTCCTGACCTTCCACATCAGATATAAATTCGCCTTTCGCATTTAACAGTTTAAGCGCATTCCATTGTCCTGGATTATGCGAAGCTGTCAGGATAATACCACCTGCTGCTTTTTCCAGTGGAACAGCAATTTCTACTGTCGGTGTTGTCGATAATCCCAAATCAATCACATCAACACCGATACTTTGCAGGGTTCCGATAACCAAGTTGCTGACCATTTCGCCAGAAACACGGGCATCCCTTCCAACCACAATTTTCTTTATTCCGCTTTGCTTTACGATGATAGTTCCGTAAGCAGCTGTAAATTTAACAATATCTATCGGCGTAAGTCCTTCTCCTGCACGACCGCCTATCGTACCACGTATTCCTGAGATTGATTTAATTAAAGTCATTTCCTTTGAATTGATTAACGTGTAAATTTAGCATTATGGCAATAAAATATCGAATTAAAATTATAATTATTGAATATTTAATGTATCTTTGTTGCAACAAAGTTGTTTTTAAAAGAAACAATCGTTTGCAATGAAATTATTTTTACTTTTGAAAAGCGAGTTTTTAAAAGTTTGGGAATTTTATTGTAATCAACAAGATTTATGATTCAACAATTAGTACACATCGACCAAGAAATTTTTCTTGCCATCAATCAAGGTTTAAGTAACCCTGTATTTGATTGGCTGTTGCCTATATTGCGTAATCCATACACCTGGGCTCCATTGTATCTATTTTTGGTTATTTTTTTCATTAAAACCTATGGAAAAACAGGTATACTGATTGTGGCGATGACATTGGTTACTTTCGGTATTTCTGATGGTATCTCATCTCATTTGATCAAAAAGACTGTCAAAAGAATCAGGCCCTGCAATGATGTGGAGTTTAAGGAAAATGTCAATATCCGGGTACGATGTGGCTCTGGATTTAGCTTTACTTCCTCTCATGCGTCCAATCACTTTTCCTTGGCCTTCTTCTGGATTGTGCTGTTCCGAAGAAGATGGAAATATGTACTTTGGTTATGTATTGCCTGGGCATTCCTGATTTCAGTCTCCCAAATCTATGTTGGTGTTCATTACCCGTTTGACATACTATGTGGCTCCGCGCTGGGAATCCTAGTTGGGTTGGCTACAGGCTACCTGTTTAAGCGGTTCGTACCTAGCTTTTTTAAAACTGAACAAGTATAATGAATTCAATTTTATTGATTTTAATTTTATTCGTACCTGCATTTGCAAGTGGTATCGCTGTCTTTTTTGTACAGAAAAAAGGGACAAATTTTCTAAAATTGATCCTTTCATTTAGTGGAGCCTATCTATTCTCCATTACTGTACTGCATTTAATTCCACATGTTTATCAGTCGACAAACACCTCACCCGAAATATTGGGTATCTATGTACTTGGAGGCTTTCTGTTCCAGTTATTCCTTGAGCAATTTTCGCAGGGAATTGAGCACGGGCATATCCATACCGAAAATGAGCATGGTCATCACAGCCATAGTTTTCCGATCGGTATCATGTTTAGTTTATGTCTACATGCCTTCTTGGAGGGAATGCCATTAGCGGCAACACATCAGACCGAACTTGCATTAGGGATCTCGATCCATCATATTCCAGCTGCATTTGCCCTAGGCAGCATCTTGATCAGCACACACCTGAAAAAAAATACGATTATCATCACACTGGCCCTGTTCGCGGCTATGACTCCTTTCGGCTTTCTATTGAGTAAAGCAATTAGTGCCGGTGAGGTGGGTAATATTCAGCAATATTTTGATAAGATCATGGCTGTGGTAATTGGTATATTTCTGCATATATCCACGACAATATTGTTTGAGTCCGGATCTATAGACCATCATAAATTCAACAAAAGAAAGATGATTGCGGTAATTGCCGGTGTGGCCATTGCTCTGGCGAGTTTTGCTTTCGGCGGTGAACACGACCATGCACATGGACATGATGAAGGCCATCAAGAGCTGCATGATCATGATCATCATGACCATGCACATTAACTAGCCTCTTAGCTTGTCCAATAAAGTACTAAGCTGGATTGCTTCCTTTTCACTAATTCTATTGGTTAAAATATCCGTCATCAGCATCGGCTCTTCGAGATTTTCAAGGATCTTCAGGCCCTTATCGGTGATAACCAGATCAACGGCGCGTTTATCACCACCAGATTGACAGCGGGAAACAAGTCCTTTCGTCACCATCCGATCCATCATACGGGAAATATCGGGTGTTGTGCTTAGCATTCTTGATTTGATCAGGTTATTGGTTGCAGGTTTTGGATATTGGCCTCGGAGGATACGTAAGACATTAAATTGTTTCAAAGTGATCCCTTCTTTGGCTGCTCTTTGTTCAAGTTCATTATTAAGCCAATTGTACGTATATAGAATGTTTACGGTACAACGATGCCATTCATTACTGAATTTACTTACTTTGATTTCGTCCTCGATTTTCATTTTGGTTGATAATTAATCCCTTTTTACTCGTAAAGATAGCTGTTTTTTGCGCTAAATACATAACTATGACATTAGAATCATTCTAAATGGTAGAAAATCTGTATATTTGGAGAATACAAAAAATTAGGTAGATGCGTAATAAAACTAGCTTAGACAAGCTAAAAAAAGGGGAAAAAGCGGTGATTATTGATTTTGATTCGCACGATATTCCAGCTAAATTTTTCGAATTAGGTTTTGTGCCTGGTACTGAAGTAGAAGTGAAACATATCGCACCTTTAGATGGTCCTATATGTTTAAATATTATTGCTAATAACGCCTTGATTGCCATTCGCAAATCCGAAGCTAAAGTCATCCTAATTGATCAGAAATAATGAATAACCCGATTATTGCACTTTTGGGTAATCCAAACGTGGGTAAAACATCCCTTTTTAACCGGATTACAAAATTAAATCAGAAAGTAGGAAACTATCCTGGTATCACTGTAGAAAAACGTGAGGGACAAGTTAAAGCCAACAACAAGACCTATCGCATTATTGACCTTCCAGGAACCTATACCCTGTTTCCGAGTTCGATGGACGAAGAAGTCGTCTTCAATACCTTGGTCAACAAAGAAAACAGTTTTAGACCAAACCTGGTTATTGTTGTTGCCGAACCAACAAACCTGAAAAGGTCTATCATCCTTTATCAACAAGCGCGAGAGCTCGGGCTTCCGGCCATCTTCGTCATCAACATGATTGATGAGGCCAAAGAAAAAGGAATAAGTATAGATATCCCAAAGCTTGAACAGCTACTTAATACAAAGGTTTACGAAACAAATGCGCGTACTGGACAGGGTATAGATCAGCTGATCAAGAATTTCGATGCCACCCCGCCGATGTATGTCAGCAAATTTCAGTTGCCCCCAATAGCAAACGAAGCATTGGAAGAAACTAAAAGACTTTTTCCTTTGGACACTGAATACCATACCTGGCAGTACCTGGCTAAAGGTGAGGTCTCTTTTCTATCGAAAGAAAAAAACGATTCGATTCAGCAAATTCGGGACAAGCATCAGTTAAAAGCGGAGAAACTACAGAAAGAAGAGGCTATTCTTCGGAGCAAATCCTTAGATGGAAACTTAGCTGAAATCTATACCAAGGACGATGCTTCCAACAAAAATAAGACAAACGCGATTGACAAAATATTGCTCCATCCAATCTTTGGGTATCTGATCTTCTTTGGTATTCTCTTCCTGATTTTCCAGGCGATCTATACCTGGTCGGGTCCGGCTATGGACTTTATTGATGGGCTTTTTGGTGATCTTGCCGCTTATACGCAGACCACGCTTCCTGCTGGTCCGCTCACAGATCTGTTGAGCAATGGTATTATCAAAGGTATCGGTGGTATCGTAATATTTATCCCACAGATCGTTATTTTATACATTTTTATTTCTATCATGGAAGAGACTGGCTATATGAGCCGTGTGGTTTTCCTGATGGATCGTTGGCTCAGACCCTTCGGGCTAAATGGAAAATCCGTTATCCCTTTAATCTCTGGGGTAGCCTGTGCTGTACCAGCGGTCATGTCTGCACGTAATATCGAAAATGCAAAGGAACGACTCGTCACCATATTGGTCACGCCGTTCATGACCTGTTCTGCACGTCTACCCATTTACATCGTATTGATCGGTTTAGTTATTCCGGACACCAAATATGCAGGATTTCAATTGCAGGGTATGGTTTTATTTGTCATGTACCTCCTTGGGATATTTGCAGCATTGTTTTCGGCCATACTCTTGACCAAAATCATCAAATCCAAACATAAGTCCTTTTTAATATTTGAACTTCCGACTTATAAATCTCCAGACTGGAAAAACGTCGCTTTAAATGTTTGGGAGAAAACAGCAAGCTTTGTATTCGGAGCAGGTAAGATTATATTGGCAATTTCTGTTATTCTTTGGGCTTTGGGTAGTTTCGGTCCAAACGACAAGTTTAGCAAGGCAAAGGAATATGTCACACAAAATAACCCCAACCTCTCAGGTGAGGATCTTGACCATGAGATCTCTTCTTACCGACTGGAACACTCCTTCCTTGGCTATCTTGGCATGGCAATTGAACCTGTTGTAGAGCCTCTAGGTTATGACTGGAAAATGGGAATCGGTTTGATCTCCTCATTTGCAGCGAGAGAAGTTTTTGTGGGAACAATGGCAACCGTATACAGCCTTGGCGATGAAGTGGATATTGAAGATGAAGCAACGAAAACAACAGTATTAAGCAAAATGCGAAGTGAGATTAACCGTAACACAGGCTTACCAGCCTACAATTTTGCTTCCGGAATATCTCTTCTCTTATTTTACGCTTTTGCTATGCAATGTATGAGTACAATAGCAGCAGTAAAAAGAGAAACGGGGTCGTGGAAATGGACATTAATTCAAGTTGGTTTTATGACAGGCCTGGCTTATTTCAGTGCCTTGATTGCTTATCAACTCTTAAAATAAACGAGTTGTGCAAGTGAGATAGACGCTTTCACAGTTAAAAAAAATAAAAGATCATGGATAATTTAACAGTACAATATCTCATCGTTGGAATTTTGGTGTTAGCGGCTGTATGGTATGTCGTTAGAAATGTCCGCAAATCACTGAAAGGTAAATCAGGTTGCTCCAAAGGTTGTGGATGTAGCTGCGGAACAGTGGAAAAACCACAGAAAGCAAATTAATTTATCTTTTACTGTATCATTTACAAACAAAATTTCGTTCTAAGGTGGAGTGGCCAAAAATCACACTAGCTACGAACAAATGAAACGCTATCATTCTCATGGTAGCGTTTTCTATTAAAAAGCTGTCTTTCAGCAGGATTAATCAAGATTACTTTCTAGTCCAGCAAAAAGCAAAGCCCAAGGTGCATAAAATACCTAAGTGTTTATTAACTTTATGCGCTTAGGTCAGAATGCTGTAGTACCAAATTAAATAATTTGTAGTACTTTGCAGATAAACCGATTTTCATCCCAATCCCGCGTTGGAAAAGAGATGGGTAGAATGTTCAGGACCAAGACTGGTCGACACTTAATAAGTAACCGTATTAACCATACAAATGGAGAAACAGAATAACAAGGATTCGAAACAATTAAAAAGGGGACTTCAAAATAGACATATTCAGCTGATTGCTCTTGGTGGCGCCATCGGAACTGGATTGTTTCTTGGAATAGGAAAAGCCGCTACACTAGCGGGGCCAGCGGTCATACTTGGTTATGCCTTTGCAGGGATAATTGCTTTCTTCATTATGCGCCAATTGGGAGAAATGGTGGTTGAAGAACCCGTATCCGGTAGCTTTAGTTACTTCGCTAATAAATATTGGGGTTCTTTTGCCGGTTATGCCTCCGGCTGGAATTACTGGGTGCTCTATATTTTAGTGAGCATGGCCGAACTAACAGCCATTGGAGTATATGTCCAATTCTGGTGGCCGGAAATCCCACTATGGGGATCCAGCTTATTTTTCTTTTTCGCTATCAATGCCCTGAACCTTGCTTCTGTAAAAATTTATGGCGAGACAGAATTCTGGTTTTCAATCATTAAGGTTGTTGCTATTATTGCCATGATTGTCTTTGGTGTCTATCTCCTGGTTAGTGGTACCGGAGGTGAGCAGGCGAGCCTGAGCAACCTCACTTCGCATGGTGGTTTTTTTCCAAAAGGCTGGTTTTACCAGGCTGAAGACGGTAGCTATGAAGGTCTGCTATCTGCCATGGCACTGATTATGTTTTCTTTTGGTGGACTCGAATTGGTGGGTATTACCGCTGCCGAAGCCGAGCATCCGGAAAAAAATATTCCTAAAGCGACCAATCAGGTTATCTACAGGATCTTAATCTTTTATGTAGGCGCACTGATTATCTTGTTTTCGCTTACCCCCTGGACAAATATTAACGCGGATACAAGCCCTTTTGTGCTGGTATTTGACAAACTCAATGGTTTTGAATTTACCCTATTCGGAAAAACGTTCTACTTCACAAAAATTATCGCAAACGCACTCAACCTGATCGTACTCACCGCAGCCTTATCGGTTTACAATAGCAGTGTTTACAGCAATAGTAGAATGCTATTTGGACTTGCTGAACAAGGTAATGCGCCTAGATTTTTGTCCAAGCTAAACAAAAACCATGCACCTATAAATGCTATTCTGGTTTCAGCTGTGTTTGCTGCGATCTGTGTCTTTATCAATTATGTTGCACCTAAGAATGCATTGGAGATCCTGATGTCGCTGGTTGTATCTTCGTTGATCATCAACTGGGTAATGATTTCAATCACGCATTTATATTTTAGAAAAAACAAAGTCGATGGCCATGTAAAAACTAAATTCCCTTCGTTTCTCTATCCATTGAGCAATTATATCTGTCTGATCTTTCTAATCGCTGTACTGGGTATTATGTGGGTAACAGGCATGAAATTGCCGGTTGAACTCATCCCAGCTTGGCTATTATTGTTATATATCAGCTATATATTGATCAAAAGAAAAAAGTAGGGATTGTAAATCAATTTTATCAGCCTCATAATTCTGGAGCCATCGATCTCCGTACGAAATAAAGGGCCAGATTCGTTTAGGAATCTGACCCTTTTGCAAAGAATAAATTAAATAATCAATCTTTATCGTTCTTTACTATGCTTAATCTAAGTAGTCCTGATCTAAAATTGCATATTCATAATTATCACTCCAACCGTCTTTTAAAGGCAAGATCTTTCTCCGATGAGCTTCCCTAATCATACCTACCTTTTCCATTATCTTATAAGACGCGATATTTTCTACCGCACAGCCAGCTTCTATCCGATGGAGATTAAGTTGTCTGAATCCAAATTCAATTATTCGTTTTAATGCCTCTGTTGCATATCCTTTATTCCACATTTCTGGGACTAACTTAAACCATACTTCCGAATTTCTATATTTTACTTTTACAATACTGATATCAATCAGACCAACAAATTCCGCCCCCGCAATAGTTTCTATATAAAAAGTATAATTATTCTTTCCATCCGCGGATTCCTTTTCTTGCTCCGACCAGGTTTTTACCATTTGGGCGGTATCCCCTATCCCATTAGGATGCCCGCTCGGATTAAATAAGGCCGTTTCCGGACACATTAATAAATAATGAATCTTTTCCAAATCTTCATTTTCCACTGTTCTTAACCGGAGTCGCTCTGATATAATTTCCATTTTTTAAAATTACACAAATAGCGTAATTTTCAGCAGTCATTTGACAACAATAACTAAAACAATCCCAACTGCATTCCCGCATCGGGCAAGCGGAAAAGATCCCTTCTCAGGGGCGGAAGCACCCCGTTATTCATATATTTTTTGACTGACAACTTAAACAGGTGCTGCAGACTCTCTGCCATATTACCATCCCCTTTTATCCGCCGTCCGAAATCAGTATCATTAATTTTCCCACCATGACAAGCCTCGATCCAATGCAATACCTTTTCAGCACGATCCGGGTAATTCTGATACAACCAATCTTTAAAGATACCTCCGATCTGCCCGTTGAGCCTAACAATGGTATAAGAGGCTGTCATTGCTCCCGCATCTGCTCCAGAACGGATCAAATCTGAAATCTCGTCGCTATTGATCCCAGGAACAATTGGTGCCATCATCAGCATCACAGGCACACCTATTCCCGTCAATCCCTCAATGAGTTTTAAACGGGCCGAAGCTGTAGCGGTCCTGGGTTCCATCTTTTGCCGGACCTCCTCCCGCAGGGAATTAATGGTCACGGCAACAGATACCAGATTTAGCGCTGCAAGCTCGCGTAAGAGGTCAAAATCCCTTCGCATCAATACATTTTTACTAATGATAGAAACTGGATTTCGGTATTTAAGCATCAATTCTAAAAGCGAGCGTGTGATCCCCAATTTTCGTTCAATAGGCTGATAACAATCTGTATTGCCTGAGAGCATAATCAAATCAGGCTGATAGCTTGACTTGCGGAATTCATGCTCCAGGAGTTGAGCGGCATTGTGTTTGACCAGGATCTTGCGTTCGAAGTCTAATCCGGCACTAAAACCCCAATACTCATGCGAATTGCGGGCATAGCAATAAATACAACCATGCTCACAGCCCTGATACGGATTAATTGACCTTTCAAAGCGCAGGTCTGGGCTATTGGATTTGGAGATAATGGACTTCGGATGCGTCGGAATAAACTGTGTTTTTTCGGCCCCAAGAAATTCTTCGTCCAAACCTTCGATATGTTCCTGAACATATTGATTGGAAAAAAATTTGTTATTGGGGTTGATCTGCGCCCCTCTGCCCTTAAAATATTCTGACGGATTCATAAGTTAAAATTACTAAAATAATTAGTAAATAGAAAATAAAAATCTGTCTTTATATATTCTCATTTAAACGATTATGGATACAATGTCGGCCACTTATCCATGTTCCAGAAATAGATAACGTGAACTGCTTCAATTACTCGTTGTAAATGTCTCTATGGAACTCGTTCAAATCATGTTTACACTGGTTGCAAAATAAAAATCCCTATACTGTAGATGCAGTATAGGGATTAAAATTCTTATGCTGAATTTCAGATCAGCTTTTTATTATTTCATCAAGAAACCGCCCCCTAAGAGATCATTTCCTTCGTAGAATACGGCTGATTGTCCTGGCGCAATACCTTTCACATTGTGTACAAAATCTATACGCACTTTATCACCCTCTTGCGAGATAGTAGACAAAGCCCCTGAATCTTTATAACGTACTTTTGAAATTGCCTCCATTGGCTGGTCAAGACTTGCATATTTGACAAAGTTCACATTACGTACATAGGCATGTGATTTTTCGAGCTCATGCTCCTCACCCAATACGACAGTATTACTTTCAGGGAGAATTTCAATCACAAACATCGGTTTACCCAAAGCAATACCCAAACCTTTACGTTGGCCGATGGTAAAATATGGGTAACCAATATGTTTACCGACCACTGTTCCGTCTGAAAGGATAAAATTACCCGGACCGATCTGCTGATCTAATGTAGGTACCTTATGTCTTAAAAATGCACGGTAGTCGTTATCTGGCACAAAGCAGATTTCGTAGCTTTCCGATTTATTGGCAAGCTCCTTCTGTCCCATGTCAAGCGCCATTTGACGGATTTCCTTTTTCGTGAACGATCCCAATGGAAACTGCGTCCGAGCTAGATTTTCCTGCGATACGCCCCATAGGACATAGGATTGATCCTTATTTTCATCTTTACCCTTGGATATGACATAACGGCCATTGTCGTGCATACGAATATTGGCGTAATGTCCCGTAGCGATAAATTCACAATCCAATTTATCAGCACGCTTCATCAAAGCTTCCCATTTGATGTGGGTATTACAAAGAACACATGGATTGGGTGTACGCCCAGCAATGTATTCCTCTACAAAATTATCAATTACAAAGTCTCCAAACTCATCGCGTATATCTAATATATAATGAGGGAAACCATAGTTTACGGCTAATGTACGAGCGTCATTGATACTGTCGAGGCTACAACATCCAGTCTCCTTAGACGAACCACCTGCGGATGCATAATCCCAAGTCTTCATCGTGATACCTATGACCTCATATCCTTGTTCGTGGAGCATGACAGAAGCAACGGAGCTATCGACCCCTCCACTCATTGCAACTAAAACTCTTCCTCTTTTACTCATCTCTATTTATTGAAATGCAAAGATACAGCTTATTCCTTTTTCTCTATGTTAGTTTCTTGTAATTTTATCTCGATCAAAATCAACACTTTCGAAAAAAGAGCAAAAATAATCCACATAAAAATTTTAGAATTCAAATTATCACACTATATTTGCATCGCAATAGGGGAACAAACCCATAGCAGAAAGCGGTGCCATAGCTCAGCTGGTAGAGCAAAGGACTGAAAATCCTTGTGTCCCTGGTTCGAACCCAGGTGGCACCACGCTTCAATCTGATGATCACAGATTTAAATAAAAGGTCAACTGGTGCCATAGCTCAGCTGGTAGAGCAAAGGACTGAAAATCCTTGTGTCCCTGGTTCGAACCCAGGTGGCACCACAAAAAAAGCCTGTTCATTTGAGCAGGCTTTTTTTGTTTCTTAACCACAATACATTGGCAAAAGACTACAAGCCTCTCCCCCGTAAAAAATCAATTCCATAATGGTCTAATATCCGATTATAGGCTTCCGCTGCAGCTCCATTGCCCCAATCGTAGATCGTAAACTCCCCTATGCCCAGACCTTTAGCATTTGTCTCCCCACCATGACCATAGTTTTCCATCATAAAACCATAGTCCTCTTTTCCAAAAAATGGCCAGGCTTCCTCCCATTGTGCTTTGGTATTAGGGTTTTCAGGACAGTACATCATGACAAAGGAGGCCCGTAAAGCCGCTAAACCACGCTGAAGGTATTCCTTTTGCTTCAATTCCTTACCATAGCGAATAATCAACTCTGCAAACAAACTCTGCCTGGCATCGTTCCATTCTCCATCTGCATTCATCACACCAAACCCGCCCAATGCTTTTATGGGAATAAAATGAGGCTGCCATGCGGCCTGTGTCATCAACAGTTCGTCCAAGGTACGTTGACCAATCTTGAGGTATGGTTTCGCTTTAGTGATTTGATAGCATTCCAATAGTGCTTCTGCAGTCCAAAACATAGAGAAATTATTCTGCTTGAACATGTCGTTGCGCGACACCTTTTTCCCTACCCAATCTTCGACACCAACACGCGAACAGGACCAATAGGTTTCAAAATCTTCCCAGCGCCCATTGGGTATAATTTCCTTCATAATAGCTTGCATTGCTCTTACTGCCGCTACTTTATACTCCTCCTTTTGCGTCATGCGATAAAGAGTCAATAAAAAGGTAACCGACAACGCGCTTTCGGGTGAATCATTGAGGTGAGCAAGAGGCTTTAATGTCTCTAGGTCAAGCCAGCCCGGAAAGAACCCATCCGCAGTCTGTACTTTAAGCAGAGATTTTCCATAGTCTTCGGCATAGGCTAACAAACGCGGGTCCTTTTCCAACTCATCGTACCAACGCAACATCAGTAGCGCGGTCCAACTCATATCCAAAAGATGAAAAGGGGATTTACGAGCATCCCAGGTATAGGGATTTCGATTAGAATTTCCCCAATAATAGTGTTCCCAACCTTTACTCCGAACGGATTTTTTATCGCCTTCTTCCTCAATAGTTTCTTCCATTTCTGTTCCAATCAGACCATAGAAAAACCCCTTCTTTTTGGGATAGGATAGTGCCAGTTCCTTGGTCAGATTCGCCTTATCCAAGAGTTCAGAATCTCCTATCCGCTTTGCAAAACGATATAGGCCACCGGCTGAACGTAAAGAACTGAACCAGGCCTGATTCCATATGGAACGGAACTCCCGTTCATTGGTTTTCCCAGGATAATTGGGGCTTTGTGTGGTATTGACAATAAAAGTCGGTGCGCCCACTTTTTTTCCATTAATTTCAAACGACTGCCATACCTGCTTGACCCAGGATTGGAATGCCCATTGATAGCTATGCCGCACATAGGCTTCCATATCTCCAGAGATTGGTTCGCCCTTCTCAAAAAGACCTGCTCCCCATTTTTTCCAGTAGAAAGCCAGCGGTCTACGAAAGGGATTATCTGCTACTTCCCGATCGTCAAAGGCGAGAACATAAAATGCAAACTCAAATTTACCACGCGTGTATGTATTTCCGGATTTCCGTTTGAACAAAACATGTTCGCCGACTTGCGCCAGCGACCGCCCCAGTGTTAACTGGTTTTTCGTCGCATCCATATCCATATACCAATCTCTGGCTAAAGTGTTATTCAACAGATCTACATCGGGAATAATAACAAGTTGCTTCCGTTGATCTGATAGCATCATCATGGGCGCTCTAAAGACATGCTGTGCAATAATATGGCTATCCGAGGGTGTCAGATGTGGTGCCCAATGAAATGTGGGCTGAAATGCCGGCAAAATTCTGATCCGCCAATCATCGCAGCGCACATTTTCGGGCAGATCTACCGAAACCCGCACCTTAACGACCTGATGCGCAATTTTCTGATAACTCAATTGGGGAAGTTGCCCTCCTATACTATCAACTTTAATTGCTTTAATCAATGCATTTATTTTCCCTGGATCCACATTTGCCTGGCACATCTGGTATGCACAACATAATGTCAATAGTATCGACAAACAGCAAGGAAATACATTATTCTTGATCAATATCTTTATCATCACACTTCGGTTTCGTTAT
The DNA here is from genome assembly GCF_019969845.1 of Sphingobacterium sp. GVS05A. GTDB lineage: Bacteria > Bacteroidota > Bacteroidia > Sphingobacteriales > Sphingobacteriaceae > Sphingobacterium. The sequence continues at coordinate 62,882 of NZ_JAHXYR010000006.1, read as the reverse complement.
AGTTAGGAACTAATAGCCAGGATTTTGTGTATAATTTCCTTTCGCCCAGTTAATCTGAGGCTGAGGAATCGGAAAATATTCATCACGTCCTGCTGTAAAACGCCCCGCTCCCAGCCACTTAAACCTATTTTTTTCTACTGAAAAGTAGGCATTCATCGTTGGCTCTAATATTCCCCAGCGTTGCAGATCAAAAAAACGACGCCCCTCCGCGGCCAGCTCGAGACGGTTTTCCCATTGTAAGGCCTTCCAGGCAAAAGCTTTATCCCAAGTACAATTGACACCAGGTTGATAGGTTGCAATTTTGTAATTGAGTACCGGAGAACCATCCTTTTTCACTAACCTCGCTGTGCTTTTAGCCGCTCGTTCACGAATCTTGTTGATCAGTACCAATGATTCATTCCAACGGTCCAACTGGATCAGCACCTCAGCTTTCCAAAGTAAAACCTCATCATAGCGAATCATTTTCTTGTTCATCGAGTTAAATTGCCAGCCATCATATAGCAAACATTTACAATCTGGTTGTGGCAATTCCTTAATAGATTTCAAGTAACCATATTCGGCACCATTTCGAATCCCCTTTGTTTCAAAAAGAAGATTTGGATTATATTTCCAAGGCTGCCCCGGCGCGGCGACAGTATGGCTAAATCGCGGATCAAAGCTGTTCCCACCAAAAAATACCGCGTCCCCATCTGCATAACTCCCATTATTGTAAGTATCAAATAAAGGAAGACCATTTGTTCCAGTTTTAAATGCATTCGCCATGGTGTAGCTGATCTGGTGAAATCCGCAACATTGAAAACCGCCCCATTGGAAGGGGTGATTTAGTCCCTCACCTCGATTGATCTTACCACCACTTGAACTTCCATCATCAATGGAATATTGAATCTCCCAAATAGATTCTTTAGTCTTGTTATCAAAATTTATATCAAAATTTTCCGCAAAATCTGTCTGTAAGCCAACCTTTCCTCCTTCCTGATCGGTCAATTTGTTGAGATAAGTCAATGCTTCGCTCAACCTTTCTTTGTTGATATTGACGACAGTATGTTTATCATTTTGTTCATACGCCATAAATAACAGCGTGCGGGCAACCATCGCAGTTGCCGCATTTTTATCAACACGTCCTTTTTCGGGCTGCGTCGCTGGCAACAGCTGTTCAGCCTCTTTAAAATCAGCCAATATTCTGCCCCAAAGATACTGATCGTTGGGTTGGTCTTTTTCTCTATTCGGTACCGCTTCAAAGTCGGCACTTGTACCAATTACCTTTTCGTCGATATAAGGTATATATTTCCAAAATTGCTTTAGCCTAAAAAAGGTGAATGTCCGTATAAATTTCACTTCTCCAAGACGGGCATTCTTTTGTGGAAATTCTTCCTCCTTGATCAGCTGCAACTTTTGAATCGCCGTATTGCAACGTTGAATAATCTGGTAAGAGACATACCAGGGATAGTCTAGGGGCCATCCATTGGGATTGACTCCGACAAAGATCTCCATATTATGCCAGCCATCACCATCCCATGTTCCGCCACCACCTTTATAAGAATCATCTGCCCGCATAGAACCCGACCACCAGGGTGCAAAAGGTGAATCAAATGACGGAATATCGGTCATTCTTGCATAGGCAGCTGTCACAAAACCGTCCATATCCTCTGGTTTCACTAGAAAGGATTCATCCAGCACCTGTTTGGGTGCAATATCAAGAGAATCAGTACAACTTACAGTAGTTAATAGGAAAAGCGCAAGGCATATTTTTATTTTATACGTTTTCATAATAGGGAAGTTTAAAAGGTTACATTGATACCAAAAGTCAAAAACATAGGGGTCAGATAGCCGTAGTCAGGCATCTCAGGGTCAAAACTAGTATATCGGTCTTTTCCCCAACCTTTTTTGAATGTCAGGAGATTACGTCCAGAGACATAAAATCTTAAATTATTCATGGCTGCTTTCTTGGAAATTTCCTGTGGAAGTGTATAGCCAAGTTCTATATTCCTCAATTTCAAATAAGATCCATCCTCCACCGTATAACTTGAGGGGCGTTGCTCCGCATTTAATGTAGAATTTGAGATGGCTGGAATATCGGAGTCTGTACGATCAAAATACCATCCATCCAAAATACGTGTGGGATGATTTTTGTGTGCTGGGACATTGATATTCCATAGGTCAGATTCCAATTTCCATAGGTTATTTACCTTATTGCCAAAGACCCCCTGGAAGAAAATATTAAGGTCAAAATTGCGGTAACTAAAATCAAAGGTTATCCCGCCGAAAAACTTAGGATCTTTGACTCCAATATAAGTCCGGTCATAAAACTCTTCGATCTTTCCATTGCCATCGATGTCTTTGTAACGTATCCGTCCCACTGCCTTGCCGGGTTGCTCAGCATGATTATCGACTTCCTCCTGTGTCTTAAAGATTCCATCCGCGACCATGCCATACAAGATATTTGGCGTCCTTCCTAACACAAGGTCGTTGACACCATTTCCAGGGTATTTATTGATGACATCTTTTGGAAGACTAACGATTTTGGTCTTATAAGTTCCCAGATTTGCAGAGATGGTATACCGAAATGCATTTTTCGGATTGTTGTGATAACTAATATCCAATTCGATCCCGCGGTTATTCATACTTGCGCCATTGATCCAGGGTTCCCCACCTTCACCCATCGCGGCAATGTATGGAGTCTGAACCAAGATATCTTTTGTTTTCTTAAAATAATAACCAAAAGATCCGCTCAGTCTGCTATCAAATAGGCTGAAATCTAAAGCGAGATCAGTTTGTGTGGTTGTTTCCCATTTGAGATTAGGGTTGCCTAGCCAGGTCCGTCGATATCCTGAAAATATTGGTCCGGTTTCATTCCCTTCGATCGGATAAGATGTTCCAAAATAATCGGTTGTAAATGGTGTTGAGGTATAACCTCTTGGCAGGCCCTGTACACTTCCATTAGCTCCCCATCCGCCACGCAGCTTAAGATCAGATATAAATGTATATTTTTTCATAAATGGTTCGTTGCTGATCCGCCAACCAGCCGAAAATGCTGGGAACATAGCGAATTTGTTGTTTGCGCCGAAAAGTGAGGATCCATCCCGACGCAAAGTCGCCGACAGCAGGTATTTTTGGTTATACACATAGTTGGCTTTGGCGAAATAAGACAGGTATACATATTCGTCAGCCGTGCTTCCAAGTGAATATTTGGTTCCATTGGTTACGCCAATATGCGCAAAATCACGATCTTCCAGGTATATTCCTTCCCGTCGGGCAGAGAAACCTTCCTCGACAAATCGTGTGTATTCAGTTCCCAATACCGCATCTAAGCTATGTTTGTCATTTTGTAGGCTGTAAGAGAGCGTATTTGTCCACACATAACTGAGGGGATGAGACTGGATATTCCCCACATAATTTTCATCGTCACTATTTCGTCCACCTGTTTCCGACCATTTCTTTTCCACTATCCTTCGATAGGAATTTCCGTAATCGATACCAAATTGTGAGCGGGCAGAAATTCCCTTCCAGATATTTAGATCCACAAAGACATTACCGATCATTTTGACATAATTATTTACATTGTCTTTGTTATCGGTCAGTACACGCACAGGATTTGTGAAGTCGTCAAAACCTGCCGCACCAGCCCAGCCGCCATAAATATCATGTACAGGAACAGCTGGTGGATTGATCAATGCCCAACGCATCTCGTTTGCATCGCGATATCTTAAATAAGAAACTGCAAAATTCTCCCCTACTTTTAGGCGGTTATTGATTAAATTAATCTCATTGTTGGCCCGCAGTGAAAACTGCCTAAAGAAGGTGTGTATCTGCGTTCCTTGGTTTTCAAAGTACCCCAATGAAAACATGCTCTTTGATTTTTCCGTCCCACTGGAAACAGATACCTGATGATTTGTCATCAGCGCTGGACGGAGAATTTCATCAAGCCAGTCGGTATCGGCGCTTTTCACCGTTTTATCAGCATTGAGATACTCCGCTGGTTTAACAGCATCCAGCACAGCGCGTCCTTCAGCATCCCTATGCCAGGTAAAATCGTACGTTTTGGGCAGAGTCAATGGCACACCATAGACCGCCTCATCATAGGCATAAGCCCGAAAGGTTGCCCGCCCGTATTCCTCGGCATTCATCAATCTGGGCTTGCGCACAATATTGCTTACCCCGACGCTACCATTATAGTCCACTTTTGTCTGTCCAATTTTACCCTTCTTAGTTTGGACAAGAATAACCCCACCAGAAGCCCGTGCACCATAGATACTTGCGGAGGCTGCATCTTTCAGCACCTGAATAGATTCAATATCTGCTGCATTGATATCCCGTAAATTGAGGTTCTCCGTAGGCATACCATCCAAAACAATGAGCGGTTTAACTCCGCCGGAAAGTGACGACAAACCTCTGATCTGTACGTTCACACCCTCTGCCGGATTTCCACCGTTGGTGGTGATGTGCACACCCGCTAATTTTCCCTGAAGTGATTTCATGGCATTCGCCGATGGGTTCCTCGCAATATCGCTCGCATTTGCGATAGCAACGGAGCCAGTTAAATCGGCTTTCCGCTGCGTCATATAACCGACATAGACTTCGGCAAGCATATTGCTCTCATCCGTAAGACTTACATTAATCAAATCGTTTTCACCCACTAAACGTTCTTCAGTCTTCTTTCCTGTATACGTGAAAACAAGTATACTTTCCTTGGAGTCAATCGGGATTTCATATTTTCCATTTGAGTTGGTGACAGTTCCGCCTGTTCTTCCCTTAACCCGCACATTGACTCCCACAAGTGCGGTATTCGTACCACTTTCCCGCACTTCGCCTCTGATGATCTTTTGCTGTAATCCGGTCGGGAATTCTATAGCTTTTGCCTGCAAAAAAAATGTACAAAACAGAAAGGCTATACAGAGCCAGTGTGCTAAATCTAGGTAGCGTTTCATAGTCATTAATATTAGGTGTTATTAATCAGTTTATACTACGGCACAAAAATTTAATCGTTTAAGCTAAATATGGGTAATGCGACAGCAACTATATACTTAATACGTTCGATCACATAAAATCCTCTGCTCGGAAACTATTTTTTATTAAAAACCCGCTATGTGGGAGGATTCGTTTTTTCGTTGGTTATTGTTTCGTCGGTTAATGTTTGATATGCTGGATAAATGCGTCGGGAGAAAGCGGTGTAATCCCAAAAATAAAGGTATCTCCCGCCTTAAACGGTTCTTTCAATTCAAAATTTTCAATGGAGACCCCTCCGGGTATGGGTTCTTTACTCGCCCAATAAGTGAATCTTCCGGTCAGCAGTCCATTGAGCTGCTCGCTGGGATTCTTTTTTATCCAGTATTGGGTCGCCCGTTTACCCCGATACTTCCAGTGTTGATTAGTCCCAGCCGTATAGGCGGTTTTGAGATAATCTGCTTCATCAGGAGCTGCAATAAAATAAACATGCCCTTTTTTGTCTCTAATCATACGTTGTTGCGAAAAATAGGCATGTGGTGTAAAATGGATGTCTTTGTAATCGGGCCATAACTCCAGCGCGGATTCTTTTCCATCTTGCAAGAAAAGTGTTCTTAGCCGAGGTTTATTGCCCATTGTCGCGGTTAGTATGAAATAATCCAATTCTTGAGATTCTTCATAGGTGTGGGTCGCCAATTCAAATTCATAGGGTCTGGACGCAAAAAAACGAAGCCTAGCATAAACTTTTGCACCATTGTCAAAGGGTTCTGCAAATATATATACCGTTAGCGTCTCCTCGTCATTGCTTTGCTCCACGATTCCCCGTGCCGGATATTCTCCATCCAGGGCTGATAACCCTGTCGGATGATCTGCACTCCAAAAATACTTTCCGCGTTTTCCGGGATGGATACTGCTCATTTCCAGTTCGGAAAATCCACGGGCCTCCTTTCCCTTGGGAATAGGCTCGAAGGCAATAAAATTCATGACTTCCGGAAACCCATAATCTAGATAAGGGGTATAAATCCGGATCAGCCCCCTCGGCCCCGGCAAAGGATCTAATCCGATCCTTATACCATTTACATGTCCCCAAACCGGCATCGCCGGCTTTCCTTGTACAGGTTGTACCCAAGTCCCCATTGTATCCGGTGGTGCCAGTTGCTGCCATGGCATAAAACTTCCCTGACCATATAAAAGGTCTGCGACCAACAAGAGTAAAGGAAGTAATAGCCGTTTCATTTTTATTTTTGACAAGACTTTCGTGCAACGATTTCCACATCCAACATAACCTTCTGTTCGCTGGATGCTTTCCCACGTAATTGTTCAAGCAATATCTTCACTGCTTCTTTCCCGATCATCGACAATGGTTGTTTGACATAGCTTATTGGGCAATAAAACAGATCATAGGCTTCACTCTCATCAAAGCAAAAAACTGCTAAATCATCTGGAACAGTAATATTCAGTTCGTTGATAATCTTTAACCCCATAATAGATAAGGTATTTGTTGAAAAGAGAATAGCGTCTACATCCCTATCCGGCTGCAACAGCTCGATAAATTGCTCCCTGAAATAAGTCGCGTTATTAAACTCTACCTCACATATCAAGCTGCTGTCCTCGGCATTCCCCTGATCTAGTAACGCTTGCAGATAACCGCTATAACGATCCTCTGTATGCTGCAGCTGATTTTTATAACATACATAGGCAACTTTAGTATGCCCTTGGCTCAGCAGCAGCTGGGTAGCCTGATAAGTTGCATTAAAATTATCAACAACCACATAACTGGTTTCCAAATCCTTAAAATAACGGTCAATAAGTACGAAAGGAATATTGGCATTTTTTAGGTATTCCAATTGCGAAGCCGTACCCTCTGCTGGTGCTATAATAAAACCGTCTATCTGCCGATTGATAAATGTATCAATCAAGCGTTGCGAGTTTTCGAGATTCTCATCGGAACTTCCAAACAGCACACTATAACCATGTTTTTTAGCTTCGTCTTCTATAGCACGAGCGAGATTCCCAAAAAAAGGATTGGAAATATCAGCTACCAATAATCCTATCGCCTGCGACTTACCGCTTTTTAAGCTTTTCGCAATCTGATTGGGTTGGTAGTTCATCTCTTTCGCCATTTCCCGTATCCGTTTTGCTGTGTCTTTATTTACCCTTGTTTGTTCGTCCTTATCATTCAATACATAAGACACTAACGCAGTAGAAACACCTACCGCCTCTGCTATATCCTTCAGTGAGATCTTCTTGCTCATATTTTTTTATACTAAATAGCGTGCACACCGTTATCGTGTTAATTCCAATGCACTTTAATAAACTGCATTGCCTTGACGATGTGATCACTTATTGTTGATGGTGAAATATGCAATAATTCGCTTACTTCTTCATAACTCCTTCGCTCAAATTTACACAGTTCAAACACCTGCTTTCTTCGCGGGGGTAATTTATTGATAATTCCTTCTAATTTAGAAAATTTGTCCTCATGGAATATACATTCCTCATCGATCTGATCCACTGCATTTATAAAATTACGATAGGTCAATGTAAAACCTTGCTCTCGTTTTTGCCTACGGTAATGATCCATAATTAAATTTCTGCCAATCTGAAACAGATAACTTTTCAATGATTTCTCGGTCTTGATCGTATCCCGCAATTGCCAGGTTTTCAAAAAAACATCTTGAAGAATATCTTCCGCCGTCTCTTGAAAATTGAGCAGAAACATAAACTTTTTATACAGAGTCCCCTGATAAGTTGTATAGACCAGATTAAAAGTATCATGATCCAAAACATCTTGTAATCTGCCGATGTGGGCTTGTTTTTGCGTTATCGTTTCCATCCTAAAAACATTAAGTCAGTGCTTTGTTATCACGATCGTTTTGCACGGCGCCATAACGTAAATACTGTGCATACCGATGATCAAAATGCGCCCTATATTCAGGCCTAGGTTGTACAATTTCCTTATCCCCCTTTCCCATACGGGCTGCTGCTTCTTCTATCGTGTCATAACTGTTGCTAACCACTGCAGCAAACATACAAGCGCCCAATGCGCAGACCTGTTCTGTAGCCGCAATATGTATCGGTCGATTTAATATATCAGCCATCATCTGCATAGCGAAAGGAGATTTACTAGCAATTCCGCCGATCGCATTGATCCCTGCCACCCTTACCCCTTCGCTTTCGATACGCTCCATAATCGCCCGTGAACCAAAGCAAGTTGCCTCTACTAAAGCGCTAAAAATAGCAGGAGCCGTTGTCCCTAAAGAGAGTCCGCCGATCAGACCTTTCAGCGTCGGCGCTGCATCTGGTGTCCGTCGACCATTAAACCAGTCTAAAGCAAAAGGATCATCGATATGCATTGGTAACTCCGCAGCTGCACGGTTGAGTTCCTTTAACAGTTCTGTTTCCAAATGTTCATAAACGGCACTGAAATCGGCCGAAGAATTTAATTTTGCTGGCCAGAGGAGCAAATCCTTGAACCAAGAAAACACATCGCCAAAGGCCGACTGTCCAGCTTCAAGTCCCACCATCCCCGGAATAATGGAGTCTTCAACCTGACCACATATACCTTCCACAAATACGCCTTCCATCTCCGGTTTGGACACGACCATCATATCGCAGGTCGATGTACCTATAACTTTGCTGATGTAGTAGGGTTTTATTTCTCCTCCTACAGCGCCTACGTGCGCATCGATAGATCCGATACCGATCTGCACATCGGTAGAAAGCCCCAGTCGCTCAGCCCATGCTGCGCAAAGGTACCCCGCAGATTCAGTAGTCGTATATACCCTATCACCAAATCGTTCGGCATAGGGACCTAAGATCGGATCGACCGCATTAAAAAACTCCATATCGGGTAAGCCGCCAAAGGCGGGTGACCAAAGCGCTTTATGTCCTGCTGCACATACATTTCGCTTCATCTGATTTGCATCATTGCCACCTGTCAACAAAAAAGGCATCCAGTCACTGTGTTCTACCCAGGTATAACAAGTTTCCCTGACGGCTGGATCTACACGAAGTACATGTAATAATTTTGACCAGTACCACTCCGAAGAATAGATTCCACCGACGTATCGCAAGTAACCTCGGTGATCTTTTTTTCCGACCACATTGATTTCTGCCGCTTCATGGATCGCTGTATGATCCTTCCAAAGCACAAACATTGCATTGGGATTGTCCTTAAAAGTATCAAGAAGAGCAAGGGCCGTCCCCTGTTCATCAACAGCTACGGGTGTCGATCCCGTCATTGCCATAGATAGGGCGCCGATGCTTTGTCTGACTTCCGGATCCACCGTTTGTAGACAGGCTTTAACCGCTGATGTCAACCCTTCTATATAATCCAATGGATGTTGACGAAATTGACTGTTGCCGGCATCACAGTATAAGCCTTTATGCCAACGTTCATATAAACAAACCGATGAAAAAAGGATCTTTCCGGTGATTGTATCCATCAGCATAACCCTGACAGAGTCCGTCCCAAAATCCACTCCAATAACATATTTATTCTTACTCATATTCCTGTTCTCCTTATTTAATGGGACGCGCCTACAGTGATACGTTCCGTTTTAAGTTTACGCTTGATCCAAAATCCGTAAAAAGCAATAAACAAATAACATAGTAATGGTATAAAAAAACCAACAGCCATCTTAGAATGATCGGAAATCAATCCCATAATGGGTGGACAGAAGGCTCCCCCTGCTACAGCCATCACTAAAAAAGATGAAGCCTTCTTCGTCAATGTACCTAGATCTTGAATCCCTAGGGCGAAGATCGTAGGAAACATGATGGACATAAAAAAATATGTCGTGAACAGGCTGAAAACCGAAAGCCATCCGATATCAGCAATGACAACCGTGACCAGCACACTATTGGCGATCGCGTACCACATCAATAATTTACGTGGGCTCACAAACCGCATAAAATATGCACCTGTGAGACGACCGATCCAGAAGGCTCCCATCCCACCGATTGCGAGCAGAATTGAGGCCGCCTGTTCATTATTTTTTGGCATAAAAAACTCGCCAAAATAACCTAAGTGCACCATGATATTGCTGATAGGCGTTTGCAGATCATGAACAGCATCTATGACATAATTGATAAAAAAGGAATTCGTGCCTGTCTGCGCGGCGACATATAAGAATTGTGCCGCAACAGCCAATATAAAAGCTGGATATTGCAATAGCTTTCGTAATGGCGGGTTTTCCTCCCCATCTGTATCGGGGTCTTCTTTGACTTCAGGCAACTTGATGACCATAAAAATAAGCAGAACCACCACTACGATACTACCGATCATCATATAGGGCGTCACTAAAGAATCAAACTTATCATGTTCACCCGTTGACTCCATCCCAAAAACGAAAAGCCCGCCGATAAGTGGTCCTAATATCCACCCAAGTCCATTGAAAGATTGAGAAATATTAATTCGTCGGGCAGCTCCTGCCTTGTCCCCCAATACAGTAGAATAGGGATTAGCAGCGGTCTCTAAAAATGTGAGTCCACAGGCCAGCACAAACAAAGCGATCAGGAAAGGAATAAAAGCGCCCAATGCTGCAGCAGGATAAAACATAAATGCACCTATAGCAAAAATAGCTAAGCCAAGGATAATACCTCTTTGATACCCATAGCGTTTAATGAATAATCCTGCAGGCAAGGCCATGGCCAAGTATCCAATATAAAGGGAAAATTGCACAAAGCCGGATTGCGCTTTACTGACATGCAAAAGATCCTGAAAATGCTTATCCAGAACATCTAAGAAACCGTGGGCGAAACCCCAAAGGAGAAATAGGCTGCAAATAAAAATGAACGGCACAAGATAATTGACTCCTTGCTCATTGACAAAGAGGGATCTTTTCTTTTTTCTTGGGGATGTCGTGTTCATGGTGATAAAAATTATATTGAAGCCTAAATCTTATTTATACAAGGGGCCATATACCTGACATGCTCTATAATCGTTGCCCTCGCTGTCCATTCCAAAAGCTCCCCATGCCGATGGCCGAAAGATTGCCTCCTGCGCAACATTATGCATATTGACCGGAATGCGTAACATCGCTGCCAACGTGATCAGATCTGCGCCGATATGCCCATAACTAATAGCGCCATGATTGGAACCCCAATTGGCCATAACGGCATATACACTAGAAAAATTAGTTTCTCCGGTCAAGCGTGGTACAAACCAGGTGGTTGGCCAGATTTTATCTGTGCGTTCATCCAATATACGGTGTACATCTTCTGGCAGATCGATCGTCCATCCTTCAGCAATTTGCAAAACTGGCCCTACCCCCTTAATGAGATTGAGGCGGCACATGGTTACAGGCATTCCTCCCTCAGTGACAAACTTGGACGAAAAACCACCACCCCGCATATAATCTCTATTGGAGGGGTAAAATGTGGTGGCCTTCAGACAGGAATCCACTTCTTTATCCGAAATTTCCCAATGTGGTTTCATTACAGGCTTGTCCCCAAGGCGCTGTTTCCCCGTACCATCAAGGGTCGCCGATCCGGAATTAATCAAGTGCAGAAATCCATCTACAGCCCTTCCCTCAGGTTTCCAGCCAGATACGCGCCTTACCGCCTCAGGACTCCAATAAGTCCGCACATCAGCAAAGATCTGCGCAGTATTGGTCAATAGATAATTAAACAGCATAGATACCCCATTCAAGGCATCATTTTCAGTAGCCACCAAATAAGGCGCACGTATGCCATTCCAATCAAATGACGAATTCAATAGTGCTTCGGAAAAATCACCGTCTGGTAAGAAATCTGTCCATTGCCGTTGCCCCTGAAATCCAGCCAAGAGCGCATGGTGGCCTTGGGCTTCTTCTCCGTAGCCTTGATCGACAAGTCTTGGATTGCCGATCATAAGATCACGCATAATCATCGTCATCTTGACAACAAACTCCCAATCCTGATCTTTCTCTTCGCGGCTTTTGACATTCTTTGCTTGATTAAAGTCTTCACCCTCCTGACAATGTTCACGCGTCCACTTCAATGCTAATTTAAACTCCTCCGGATCAAAAATATTCTGTTGTATCCGGCGTAGGATTTCTGAGGAATCCACATACTCATTACGCATGCCCAGGTAACTTTGGAAAAAATCGGCATCAACGATAGACCCCGCTATTCCCATCGAAACCGAACCGATAGCCAAATAAGATTTGCCCCGCATGATTGCCACAGCTAATCCTGCTCTCGCAAAGGCCAGTAACTTCTCACGCACGTCCTCCGGTATATGCTGGTCGCCCATGTCCTGTACATCCTTACCATAGATCCCAAAGGCTGGTAAGCCCTTTTGATTATGAGCGGCCAAGGTTGCCGCCAAGTATACTGCTCCTGGTCGTTCGGTGCCATTAAAACCCCAAATTGCTTTGGGCAACAGGGGATTCATATCCATTGTTTCAGAACCATAACACCAACAGGGTGTGACAGAAAGCGATACACCGACATTCTCCCGCTCAAACTTATCGGCACAGTCTGCGGCTTCTTTTACACCACCAATACAGGTATCCGCAACAACGCAGACCACAGGTGTTCCATCTGGATATTTCAATTCGGTGTTAAACAATGCCACGACAGCTTTAGCCATATTCATTGTTGTCTCTTCCAAAGATTCACGTATACCGCCCAGGCGACCATCGATAATAGGGCGAATACCAATTTTAGGATATGTTTTCATATTTGTTACTTTTTAGGTTGACCAAAAATTGTTGAAACACGGGCTAGGGAGGTTCCTAACACCTTCTCAGCAATTGTATTCAGCTCAGTTTTGTCCCCAGTAAAATGGAAGACACTATGATTGTGTACAATCTGTTCATTGGGTGGGATAAAAGCCGCCGGAGAAACACTTTCAATTTCATAAAAAGGTCCCATTTGCGTGCCGTCCGCTAACGGGCCATCATTATATGCATTCATTGCATCACCTAGGAAAGGATCTTTTTTTGTCGTCCATTCCTGGTTTAGATAAGTAGCAGTATTGGCCACGTCAAAAAGGGTAATCGTAAGCACACCTTCATCAACAGCATAACTTCCGGCGATAGGTTTGGCGCGATGAGGTGGTATACCGAGTTTGCCTCTTGACAAACCATCAGCCTTAAAGTATAAAACGCCTTTTTCCATTGCAATCCGATCAGATTGAATCTCACCAAAGTAGTCTGTTGTGGCCACTTTACCTTCAGCTTCTTCTTTATAGGGGATTAAAATCACGGTTTCCGGAGTAGGTGTAAACATATCTAAATTCCATATGCAGGGCGCTCCGGTCTTTTTATCCCAGGTAAAATCACCCGCATTTCGCAAGCTATTGGTTGTTTTAAACCCGACAGATTTCACCTTATCCCCTAATACAATGGAAAGCATACCTTCGATCTCCTTGCGTTCCAATATCTCGACCTGACGGTTAACATTTATTTTGAACTGTTTCCCGGCATAGTTTTGTAGTTCCATATCCTTGGCGAGCCGCACACTTTTCGTGGAGGATGAAACCACAGACCAACTTTCGGTGTCAATTGCAGCTGGGGTACGCCAATGATCAAAAACCATTTCCTTTTTTGGTGCAAAAAACAAGGAAAAAGGCCCACCTTCTGGTCCCAGCCATAGCCGATCTTCACCACCATAAGCATTCATATGTGGATCAATAGCTTGATCAAAAGCTTTGTAGTTGATCCAGCCGAAACTCTTCCCCTCCTGACCTTCCGCGGTAGAAGTAAACACTTTGCCTTGGTATTTGGGCGAAACAATAAGTTTCGCTTCACCTCCGGAAGCTGAAAGGACAATCAGTTGTTGATCCCATTTTTGCAGAAAAGTGAGATCAGCAGCGAAATTAGGCGCAGCTTTCTGCGTGTGCCCTGGTACTTTATTATTACCCTGACAGGCTGAGAACAATACGGAGAATATCATCATAGTTTTGAATAGTTTTGTTTTCATGGTCCCGAACTTTAATTGATTTCTATCCCATTCTTTCCTGGAAGTGGCTTAAATTTGCCGTGAGGCTCTGTTTGGTACCAGTAAGCCACCGAGATAATATCAGATTTCTGAGGCAGATACCGGTCTTCGGACCGCCAGCCCAGATCTTGAACGGTTACCTTTAGGTCACCATCAAAACGTACAGGATCCAGAATATGCCAACGGTACATTCCAAATCGCTGCTGTGAATCATATATGCCATCCGGACGGATTACTTGATGTAGACCAGCATAAGGTGTAGTAAATTCCTGATATCTACGCGTCTCTTTGTTTTCAAAATTATAAGATCCACAGAAGTAGTCTTCCAAGCCCGTCGTGACGATCGTAGCAAACTCTTTATCGCCATCAAGGAAAAATTTAACTTCACCTTCACCCCACCAGCCCGTATTGTTAACACCAACAGCCAAATAGGTTCCAACATAATGTCCTTTCCCTTTTACACCGTCCAGAATGGTATGTAAGGAACCTTCCGTAGGGTGAGATCTTCGGTATTGCGCATGGAAGTAAGCTTCATCATTACCAACCTCAGTCTCGGCATAATTGACTTGATAATAGAGTACCATGGGATGAATGCTGACATTCTCCATCGTTATCTTGCATTTTTTTCGAAAAGGCATTTGCCAATAGGAGTTAAAAGCACTACCTGGATTGACTGTCATCGCGAGTGAATTTAAAGGGGCGTATTTATTCCAACCCATTCCAAAAAAGGCTCCAACAGGTGCTTCAACAGAAGGTTCTGTCTCCCCATCCCAATAAAACCGAATAATGGATTGACTCCAGTTGCCTGTCGGTGTCATCCAGATGTGCTGAATAATTCCCGATCCATCTATTTCAGCCAGCGTAAATGTCTCACCGGCACCGATATGGACATAAGGATTAACTTTCCATCCCACGCCGAGCTCTCGGGCAGCTTTGGAAGCATTTGCCTGGTTACGCGCCCCTTCCTTTTCATTGGGGACAGCCATTCCACCTTTACCTTTTCCACCGCTAAAGTTTTCAGGACTGATTGACCTTGTTTTAGCATTCGATAGTTTCGATAGATTACCTAATCCGTTTGAATTTTGAGCGAAAGATGTATAACCGAACATGATTACACACCATAAAAACATGAATCTTTTCATATACTGTAATTGATTATCTTATTGATTGTATATTTTAAACAG
The DNA here is from genome assembly GCF_019969845.1 of Sphingobacterium sp. GVS05A. Lineage (GTDB taxonomy): Bacteria > Bacteroidota > Bacteroidia > Sphingobacteriales > Sphingobacteriaceae > Sphingobacterium. The sequence continues at coordinate 47,826 of NZ_JAHXYR010000006.1, read as the reverse complement.
GACAAATGAGTGTATTGCACGCTCTTTCCCATCAGTAAGATGGGGCATTTCCTATTTAAAAATTACATTCAATTGTGTAATAAAATTGAAATTTTAAATATGGACGGTTTATAATCCATGTAATATTTATTTGGAATTTATATTATATAATCAGTTCTGTAGGATCTTTTTATCTTTCATAGCTTAATCGTTTAAACAAAAAGAGCAAAAAAAAAGCAAAAGGATCCGTCAGTTTATCTTAAGTTTATAATTATCAGTTATACAAGTATAAGCTTAATCGATTAAATAACAAAATAAAATTTATATTTTTTTTGTTAACATCAAAATCATCAGCAGATTAACTAGAAAATCGGCCTTATTTGTATTTTTTCACGGTCTTGGGCATTGCACCTATTATCAGCGGGCATAAAAATAAAAAAGTCAGAAGAATGATTCTTCTGACTTTACAGGCACAGCCTTATTTTCTTATCGTACGTAGCTCATTAGAGCATGGCTAAACACGATGCTTCGAGTTTCTTATTTTTACGGGATATTATTCCGCAATAATGGAGCGGTCCAAATGTACATAACCACCATCAACATGGATCAATTGGCCTGTTGTATGGCTTGACTTATCAGACAGCAAAAATACGGTTGTATCTGCAATTTCCTCAGCCGTAGTCATGCGATTTTCTAAAGGAATACGATCGGTAATCTTTTTCAATATTTCCTCCGGATTTGGTAAGGTCTGGATCCAGGTATCATATTGTGGAGTGGCACATTCAGCAACAACAATAGCGTTTACACGGATTGAATAAGGCAATAGTTCTACAGCCCATTCGCGTGTCAATGCATTTCGTCCGCCATTGGAAGCAGCATAGGCTGACGTATTGCCCTGTCCGGTTTCTCCTGTTTTGGAAGATATATTGACAATACTTCCTTTAGATGCTTTCAATGCATCCAATGCATGATGCGCCATTAAATAATAATGGATCAGATTTTTATGTAATGAGGCTACAAATTTCGCATAATCACCTGATGCCAAACCCACCCCATCATTCTGTCCCGCATTATTCACCAGGCCGTCTATACGGCCATAAACCTCCAGTGTTTTTTGTACCGCTTTTTCACAATCTTCAGGTTTGGACAATTCAGCCTCAATACACAAAGCATCAATACCAAACTGTTTCACTTCTTCCTTGACTTTCTCATTGTCGGCCTGTTTACGTCCCACAATAACAGGAATAGCCTGCTCCTTGGCCAAAGCATGCACGACAGCACGCCCTATCCCCTTTGCACCACCTGTAACAATAACTACTTTATCTTTTAAATGAAGATCCATAATAATTTTATTGAATTGTATGTTTCATTGATGAGTGTCTGTTTTCTGCATCAACGAACTCGTTTCACTGGTTATTGATTAAAGCTTATCCCAACAGCAGCGAGCTGATTAGACTCGGTTTATCTGCCATTGAAACAATCAGTATGCATGCTTTCCCTTTCGTGCATACTGATTGTTTTCTGGGATTATATAGTTTTATAGATTATATACACGTATAGCATTCTCAGCCCAAAACGCTTTTTTTTCCTTTTCTGTAAAGTCGCCCAATTTATCTTCGACGATAGCGATACTTTCCTCATAGGAGGCCGCTAACAGGCATACAGGCCAGTCAGATCCAAACATAATCCTTTCTTTTCCAAAACGTAGGAAAATATGGTCTAGATACTGTTTGAAATCATCCAATTTCCATCTGGACCAATCAGCCTCTGTAGCCAGTCCGGACACTTTACAGACCACATTTGAAAAGGCAGCAAGTTTATCGATAAACGCGGCCCACTCATCAAACTCCCTTGATTTAATCGGAGGTTTGGCAATATGATCCAGCACAAATTGAAGATTTGGATTTTGTTGTACACATTGTAATGTAGCATCATAATGACGCGGACGGATCAGTAAATCGTAGGTATAGCCAAACTCGGCCAATGCTTTTAACCCATTCAACACAGCTGGTCTAATCAGAAAATCTGGGTCCAACTCTCCCTCAACAATGTGTCGGAAGCCTTTGATCACCGGTAGTTCTTTATAACTTGTCAACTGCTGTTCAATATCTTCGGCCTGGAGGTCAATCCATCCGACCACACCTTTGATAAAGGGGTGGCTTTTGGACAGCTGAACCAAATAGTTCGTTTCCGTGTCAGATTGATCAGCCTGAACGGCCACACTACCTGCAAATCCATTTCGTTCCAATACAAACTGAATATCCAATGGTGTGAAATCTCGTTTAATAACGAGCATCTCGTCTGTAATCCAACTGTCTCTAACAGGATCGAATTGCCAAAAATGCTGATGGGTATCTATGCGCATAATAAAACCTAAAATAGGAGATAAATTAATTTTTTGAATAAGCAACCACAGTCTGACGTGATTCGCCAAGTCCATCTGCACCCAATTCAATCACATCACCAGGTTTTAAATAAATAGGAGGATTAAATCCAAGACCTACACCCGCAGGAGTTCCTGTTGAAATCACATCTCCTGGCAATAGGGTCATAAATCGAGACACATAAGAAACAACATGTGCAATTGAAAATATTAAATCTTTGGTATTTCCATCCTGATATGTTTTACCATTAACTTTCAACCAGATACGCACATTGTTAATATCCTTGATTTCCTCTTTCGTGGCCATGAATGGTCCCATAGGCGCAAATGTATCACAGCCTTTTCCTTTATCCCAGGTGCCACCGCGTTCCAATTGATACTCACGTTCAGATACGTCATTGTGAAGTACATAACCCGCAACATAATCCAAAGCCTCATTTTCTTCTACATAAGAAGCTTTTTTACCAATTACAATACAAAATTCCACTTCCCAATCCGTCTTTACAGAGTCTTTAGGAATCATCACATTATCGTATGGTCCTATTAATGAAGTGGTGGACTTCATGAAAATAATAGGTTCAGCAGGAATCGGTGCATTTGTTTCCTTAGCATGATCCATATAATTCAGTCCGATACAAACTATTTTAGATGGACGGGCAAAAGGTGCTCCGATACGCTCGTCTTGCGGAATTTCAATCAGTTTACCTGCATTAGCCTTGACAAATTCCTCTAAACGAGCCAAGCCATCTTCCGCAAAAAATTGCTCATTGTAATCACCACCAAATGCACTTACATCGTAGTTTACTCCGTCGACCTGAACTCCAATCTTCTCTTTGCCAAAGGCTCCAAAACGTATTAATTTCATATTTTTTTATATTTGAGATATGAGATAGTAGATATGAGAATCTAATGTCTCAAATCTAACATTTAGTTATTCAATTTAATAAAACCACCATCGATAGGATAGTCATTTCCTGTAATAAACCCTGCGTCGTCACTACAAAGGAAAAGTGCCAGCTTAGCAATTTCCTCGGGTTGTGCCATACGACCTATTGGTTGACTTGCAGACAACTTTTCAAACATTTCAGCCTCTTTACCAGGATAGTTCTTCGCGATAAAACCATCCACAAAAGGGGTATGTACACGCGCTGGCGAGATACTGTTGCAACGGATACCGAAAGCCATGTAATCACGTGCTACCGACAAAGACATCGCATAGATAGCACCTTTACTCATGGAATAGGCAAAACGATCCGTAATTCCTACCCACGCCGCAATCGAAGCGAGATTAAGAATGGCTCCAGAGCCTTGCGCTTTCATGATCGGTACAATAGCATATAACGCATTGTAGGCACCTTTCACATTCACATTAAAAACACGTTCGAAGTCTTCGGATTTACAATTTTCCAAATTACCAACGTGAGCAATGCCAGCATTATTCACTAAAATATCAATTTTCCCGATATTTTGAGCTATGTCGATAATTTCCTCTTGATCGGTTACGTTACAACGATTGAACACAGCCTGCCCACCTAGAGCCAAAATTTCCGCTACTACAGCATTCCCACCTTCCTCATTTAAATCCAGAATATGGACTTTCGCTCCTTCTGTAGCAAATTGCACACTGATAGCACGACCAATCCCACTACCACCGCCTGTAATAACAGCTACTTTTTGTTCTAATTTTCCCATTGTTATTTAATTGTTAGTGTTAAAACTAGATCTGCCTCATCGGTCGATGCCGGCAAATCCAATCGTAAACTATTATCTTTATTACTAAATTTAATATCCTTATTTCCGATAAATGTCTTTACTTTCTTCACCTGATAAGGAAGCTTGGCAATATACAATTCCTTCTTTTCAGGTTTAAGGATGTGCAGGTATACCTGATTTCCTTTTCTAGTCAACGCATAATCATCCGTAGGTGGTACCCCTCCCGCTTCAGTTCCATAGATAGTCTCGCCATAAACAGCTAGCCATTTACCAAGATCTTTTAGGCGATCTTGTTGATAGTCTTGAATCTCGCCGTTCGGCATCGGTCCCACATTGAGTAACAGGTTTGAACCATGTCCCGCAGCTTTAACCAAGTAAGTCAATACCTCTCTAAACGATTTACGTGTCCTATCTTTTAATTCAAAGCCCCAAGATCCAGCGATGGTACCACAAACCTCTTTGGGCAATTTACCCACATCATGTGCGCTTGTTCCAAATCCTGTGGTATTTTCTCCTGGCAGATCACGTTCAAACATCTGAAAGTCTTCTCCCTCAAAAGGAGCTAAATGATGATTATTGCCCACCAAACATTGTGGCTGCAACTTATGGATCAACTCATAGATTTCTTTAAAATGCCAATCTTCTTTAGGTTTGTCCCAATGACCATCAAACCAAATTCCATCAACTCGACCATAACTTGTAAGAAGCTCAGTCAACTGACTTTTCATAAATTGGACATAATGATTCCAATCACCTTTTGTAGAATCACGCCCAGTGATGCCACCTCCTGTTTTACCTGCAGGTAGGTAATCATTGCGGTTCCAATCCAAAAGCGAGTAATAAAACATGACTTTTATTCCTTCTGCATGACATGCTTCGACCAACTCTTTTACAATATCACGTTTGAATGGCGATTTTTTTATGATGTTATAATCCGAAGTTTGGCTATTCCACATGGCGAAACCATCGTGGTGCCTTGTCGTGAATGTAATATATTTTGCCCCAGCCTGTTTAAATAATTTAGCCCATTCTTTTGCATCAAAAGAAATAGGATTAAAAAATTTAGGCAAGAGTGCATACTCATCCAAGCTGATGTTCTGATTATTCATGACCCACTCACCATCCCCCAACACACTATAGACACCCCAATGGATAAAGACCCCGAATCGAGATTGCTCAAACCATTCCCTATTTTTTAAATTTTCAGGACTTGGGTGGTACTGTTGTTGGCTATAACCATAAGAAAATGATCCTATGAGTAAGGCCAAACTGCAGATGACATGTTTTAATTTCATTATGTTCGATTTTTTGGTTATTTACAAAGAAACGCCCCTTCGCCAAGGAATAAAGTCATCCTGTCCCAACAAGACTGCTTTAGGCTTGACCTCACCTGAAGCAACTTCAATTACATAATCAAGTATACGATGCGCGGCCTGTTCAATAGTCTCTGTACCTTCGATAATGGTACCACAATTAAGATCTATGATATCAGGCATTTTTTCAAAAGTCTTTGTATTGGTCGATAGTTTTACAACTGGCGTAATCGGATTTCCTGTGGGCGTACCCAAGCCGGTCGTAAATAAGACAACATTAGCACCCGCAGCAACCTCAGCGGTAGTACTCTCTACATCATTACCAGGTGTACATAGTAAGTTGAGCCCTGCCCCATTAGCCAATTCTGGATAGTCAATCACAGCAGCGACTGGTGAGGTACCACCTTTTTTAGCTGCTCCTGCAGATTTGATCGCATCTGTGATCAGACCATCACGGATATTGCCCGGAGATGGGTTCATGTAGAAACCCGAACCATCCGCTTCTGCTTTCGCATTGTAGGTCCGCATCAAGCTCATAAACTTCTCCGCAGTAGGTTCATCAACACAACGGTCACTGAGTTCCTGCTCCACGCCACATAGCTCTGGGAATTCAGCTAAAATAACAGAACCGCCCAAAGTCACCAGAATATCCGAAACAAAACCAAGTGCCGGATTAGCCGAAATACCTGAGAAGCCATCTGAACCACCACACTCCAAGCCGATACATAGCTTATCTAGTGTGGCTGGTTTGCGCTCATTTTTATCCGCTTGCATCATCCCTGCGAAAGTTGCTTTGATTGCTTTTTGCATCAATTCTTTTTCAGTTCCTTCTTTTTGTTGCTCAAAGATGTATAAAGGACGGTCAAAACCGGGATTTCTTTTCTCTATTTCAGCCTTTAAAATGGAAGCCTGTGCATGTTGGCAGCCTAAACTCAATACAGTCGCACCAGCCACGTTGGGATGTGTAATATATCCTGCCAGCAAACCGCATAGCGCATCAGAGTCCATACGTGTACCACCACAGCCCATTTCGTGGTTCAAAAACTTAATGCCATCCACGTTTTTAAACAAACGTTCTTGTTCATTTGATGTTGAATTAGCCAATAAATCCTGTCCCAGAATTTGGTTTACATCTGCACCGGATTTATATAATCCGATCAGGTCTTCTACCTCAGAGATATAATTGTTGGCTTTAACCTTATAGCCTAGTTTCTCTTCGAAAGCGGCTTTTAGCGTCAGTACATTCCTGTTTTCACAAAATACCAATGGAATGACCAACCAATAGTTAGCCGTTCCTACCGTACCGTTCGAACGGTGGAATCCGTTGAACGTTTTATCTTTAAATGCAGCAATATCCGGTTTGGTCCAAGTGGTCTTACGATCACCCATTCTAAAATCTTCGGATGCATGACGTAAATTTTCTGTTGTGATCAACTCACCCGCACCTAAATCACCATTCAGCTTCCCAACCAAAACACCGTACATCAATATTTCGGCATCTTGCTCCATAGGCTGAATCGTAAACTTATGTTTGGCCGCAACGGCTTGCTTCAATGTAAACTCTTTACCTTCGAAAACAATTGCTGTTCCTTCAGCCAGGTCCTGCAATGCAACCAGGACATTATCCATCGGATGGATTTGTAAATAACGTTGTATGGCCATAACTTATACTAATTCAAATATTTTATTCATCATTACCCACTTTTCACCTGGTTTGGATCCCGGAATAGCAGCCTGATATTTCCACATCAACTGCTCCCATTCCTGAACTTTTTCATTGGCAGCATCCATAGCAGATTTGCGCTCAAATGAAAAATCATCACCAACTTCCATATTCATAAACAATCTATTCTCAAAACGATAGATCTCCATTTGGGTTACCCCGGCATCCAAAATCGACCGCTTGATCTCTGGCCACACTGCACGGTGGTAATCCTCATATTCTTTGATCAATTGTGGATCATTGACAAGATCCAACGCCATGACATATTTTTTCATTGCTATCTATTAATGTGATTTAAGATTTTCTGTTTCGGCGATGCTCACGTTCCTATTCTGAAAAGCAAAAGCCAATACCACGATAAAACATACTAAAGGCACAAAATAACCATATTGAAAATGGCCTGTTGTATCTGATATCAAGCCCAAAAGTGGTGGCAATAACGCCCCGCCAACAATTGACATTACGATCAGACTGGAAGCAGATTTAGTATCTGCTCCGATCCCCTGTACTCCAAAGGCAAAAATGGTCGGAAACATGATGGACATAAAAAATGCAATTCCAATCAAGGCATATAATGTTTGTACCCCTGTTCCAAAAATAACGAACAGTGATAATGCAATCGTCACAAAGGAATAGATGATCAACAGTTTAGATGCTGAAACAAAACGCATAAAGAAGGTTCCAATAAATCGGCCTAACATAAATGCTAGACCTGCAAAACCTGCATAGTCCGCACCATCTTTCCCTGATATCCCAGCTACTTCTGTTGCATATAGCACTAGAAAGCTTAAGATACAGACCTGAGCACCAACATAAAAAAACTGAGCAATGACCGCCCATCTTACATTTTTATGCCTCAAGGCATGAAAGAAGCCTGCTTTACCGTCTTCCTCATCATCTTTGATATCAGGCAATTTGGTAAAGAAGAACAAAGCAGCAATCAACAGAATCAATACGCCCAAAACAAGGTAAGGCATTTTTACAGAAGCTGTTTCCGACTGGATATAAGCCAGTTTTGCCTGTTCGGCCATCTGCGCAAGTTCTTCTTGTGATTTCGGTTCGTGTGACAAAATAAATTTCCCACCAAATATCGGTGCCAAGAAAGCTGCAAGACCATTGAATGATTGTGCAAAATTCAGCCGTTGAGCAGATGTTGCAGGATCACCTAAAATAGCGACATATGGGTTGGCAGCTGTTTCCAAAATAGTCAATCCACATGCGACCACAAACAAGGCTCCCAAAAAGAAAGCATAACTTATGGTATTTGCTGCAGGAACAAATAAAAAACAACCTAGCGCGAAAAATAACAACCCGATCAGAATACCGGCCTTATAGCCATAACGCTTCATAATAATTCCCGCAGGGATCGCCATTACAAAATAGGCAATAAATACCGCTGAATCGACCAAAGAAGCCTGGAAATGCGATAAACTAAAGGCATTCCTCAAATGTGGAATCAAGATCGGATCAAGGTTATGGATAAATCCCCAAAAGAAGAACAAGGAGGTCACCAAAATCAAGGCAAATGTGTAACTCTTTTTGTTAGTCATATATTCAAATGGTTATAAGTAGTTATTTTATGTAAAATAAGCCTAAAAAACCTAGACAATATTCAAGTATATTATCAATTTATTAAGCTATATTACCATATCTAAACAGGAATATGTAACTTTAATGCATATATTTCATAGTTATGAAAGCGCAATTACTTCATTTAAATAACAATCTCACCTATTCATTCAACGCCAGACGAGATAATACACCGCAATACCACAACATTTGGCATTATCATGAAGAACTTGAATTGATTTATTTTGCAGAGGGATCTGGTACACAGTTTATTGGCGACAGCGTTCGCCGTTTTGAATCCGGAGATATAACGCTAGTAGGTTCTAATCTTCCGCATTATTGGCTGTTTGATGAAATCTACCTAAAAGAGGATAATCCGCACGCAGCAGATATACGTGTACTGCATTTTAAAGAAAATTTCTGGGGGAATGAATTCACCAACCTGCCTGAGAACAAAAATATCAAAGACTTGATACGAATTTCGAAAAGGGGGATAGCACTTTCTAAAGCAAGTAAGGCTGAAACAATAAAACATATTGATGCCATACTAGACAGTGCTGGCACAACAAGAATCATCCACCTATTGCATATCCTTACATTCATTGCGACAGAAGAGCAGCATGATCTATTGACCAGCACAGGCTTTACAATTCAATCTCAGGACCAGGATGCTGACCGCATGCGCATAGCCATGCACTACATCGGCGAAAATTATCGTGATCAGATCCGCCTACAGGAGCTTGCCTCATTGACAGGAATGACGCCAAATTCATTTTGCCGTTATTTTAAATCGCAGATAGGTAAGACACTTTTTCAGTTTCTAATTGAAATGCGTGTAAAGACGGCATGTAATTTATTACTTGAAAATAAACAAACCATCAAGCAAATCTGCTTCGAGTCTGGGTTTCAAAACTTCTCGAGCTTTCATAAATATTTCAAGAATATCACGGGTACGACCCCGCTTAACTATCAAAAATCAAAAACTTAATACGATTTTTCCCAACAAATTCGAATCCTCCATCAATTGATGTGCCTTTGCAGCTTCATGATAAGGCAAAACACAAAACAGTCTGGGTTTAAAATCACCAGAAATGATCTTAGGCCATACCTCAGCCCAGATCTCATTACGTAATGTTTCTTTAAAGTGATGATCTCTTGCTCTCAGGGTACTTCCGGTAAGTAGAATTCTTTTTTGCATCAATTTGAGCAAGTTTATTTCTGCTTTAGCCCCTTGCATGGCGTTGATATAGACCAGGCGGCCATCGGGGTTCAAGAGATTGATGTTTTTTTCGAAATAGGCACCACCTATACTGTCTAAAATCACGTCAACACCCAAGCCGGCTAGCACTTCTTGAAAATCTTGGGTCGTATAGTTTATCACTTTTGATGCACCTAGTGATTGGCAAAAAAGACCTTTCTCCTCCGAACTAACAGTTGTATAAACTTCCGCACCGAATAGTGCACCTAATTGAATAGCTGTACTACCAATTCCGCCTGCTCCACCATGCACCAAGAAGTGTTCTCCAGATTGTAGTTTTCCCCTGCGAAAGACATTGTCCCACACTGTAAAGACCGTCTCTGGGAGTGCTGCAGCCTCTTCAAAACTTAGATTCCCCGGAATAGGTAGGCAATGCCCCTGGTAAACAGAAACGTAACTAGCATACCCACCACCGGCAACCAGTGCACATACCGAGTCACCAATATTCCAGCTATCGACCAAAGAGCCTTTCTCCACAATAACACCTGCCACTTCGAGCCCCGGGATACGTGGATCAACACCTGGAGGTGCCGGATAATTTCCCTTTCGCTGGAAAACATCTGGCCTATTCACACCCGCCGCCCTGACTGCGATCAACACCTCCATATCTTCAATCTTTGGTCGCTCCAGTTCCTCAACCGTTAATACCTCAGGATCACCCGGTCTGCTTATCACAACTGCTTTCATTTGTAAATAATTTCTAATTACGCTTTTATTATCCCACATTCAATCATGATAACAATGTTATGCATGAATGCCTATCAGGATTTCTTCGGGTATTTTTGTAAACGAATATTCAGTGAGAGCATAAAATAACGGGCCAAGCGATTATTTTGAACATCCAAGATATCATTTCCAACAACAGCACGGGATATTCCAGTATTCTGATTCATTAAATCGAAGCCCTGAAACCGCAACATACCCAGATTATTACGCCCAAAAGTATATTCCATATATGCATTGATTATCGTTGGACTAATATTACTCCAGGAACTTGAATATCCTGCGTTAAACTTTTGGGATAGCTCCAGCCCCATCGTGAAATGCTTCCCCAAATACGCCTTGGAACCAAGCCCAACAATTCCAGAATGTGCAGTGATATTGTCCCGAAAAGGCCAATCAAAAGTCGCCCGATTCAACGAATAATTACCGTTTAATTCGGCCTCAAAAATATCATTCCAAGCATAACGAAATTGAATGGCCTGCGTAATTAAGATATGTCCACCAAAACTCTTTTTATCATTAATGAAAGAGATATTGTTATAGTAATCCCCATTTCCATTAAGACTCATCTGCAAATTATCCGAGAATAAAGAAGCTGTAAAAAGATAATAACTTTTAATATCAAAATACCCATCCGTATTCCGATAGGTTGTTTTTTGTATTGTAGAGTTAGGCTCAATAGTACGATCCGCAACAATTTTATCATTTACCAGGTTATAAGCAAAACTTGCCTCAAAATACTGTCCTTTTCCCGTCATTGATTTGCGGTACTTTGAAACAATTGTATTTGCAAATTCTGATTTTAATTCCCCGTTTCCAACAACAATATTTTGTGTATTTGTATTATCTACCACGGGTTGTATCTGATAGAAGTTAGGTTGATTATTACGTCCATAGTAATCTATCGATAGATCTTCCTCTTTGGTAAACTTCCACTTTAATCCGGCTGAGGGCACAAAATTTATATTCGGATAGGAGGCTGGATTATCTTGACCGGTTAGGGCACCTTTCAATTCTGAAGCCTGAACAGCAAAGCCAAAATTTAATTTGACGTTTTTCCCCACATCCTGCCGATAAATCATTCCGACCTTATTACTCGAAAAAGAATAGTTATATTTTAAACTGAGTGAATCGATAAATATAGGTTCTTTCTCAGAATTCGTATGATCGAAAGTTGAGCGGTTGGCATCTATTTTTGTGTAATCAAGGTCATAGTTGATCTCCAAAACTCCTCCCAGATCCACTGGTTCGACAAGAGACAGGCGGCTCTGAATATTTTTGCTCTCGTTATCCGTTCGGATCATTTGATTTAGAAAGGTTTTTGTTATTTTAGGCGGAGTCACAGTACTGTCTATCCCTTCGTTCTTATCCTGCAGTACTTCGTCCTTATCCAACGCATTGAAATCTGTATGAAAAGTATATAATATTTTCCGGCCTGGCTTGTCAAAACTCCTTGTGTAAAAAAGGTCAAGTGCTGCTGCTGGGCTTTCCGTACTATTAGCAGCTTCATAATTACCTGTACTGCTCAAACTGTTGTTCTTGATCCGTCGATCCTTTAGTGTTCGACTTGTCGAATTCGTCCAGGAGAGTTTTGGAGAAATCTTCAATTGGTCTTTTGGTGAGAGCTTCATATCGAAATCCCAATCCATTTTGTGTGTCCGATCAACAGACTTTATCCGATAGTCCTCATAATTACTGATCGAGGTATTCACTCCTTTTCCAGACCCATAGATGGACTGTAAAAAAGAATTTCCTACGGTAGAATTGTTACGCTGTGTAAAAGAATATTTTCCACTGGCATTGACAGTCTTTGAAAGTGGGCTGGAAAAACTAGCCCCGACTGAACTTATTTTGTTGACACCATCTGTAGGATCAGCGAAATCTGCCAACTCGCCCATTTCCCGTTCTCGCTCGCCTCCATTTGGAGAGCCAAAAGAAAAGAGATTGGTATTTGTATTATTGATAGAGGATACAATAGAATATTCCTTTCCATTATCAAATCTATTTACACCAATACTTCCAAGGTAGCGGTCGGCGGAACCTCCGCCCAATGTTGCCTGTCCAAAAGTGATTTTTTTCTTATCCTCTCGAAGTACAATATTCAATATCTTTTCAGATTCGGTGCTTTTGATCCCTTTGGCCGTCGCTTCATCTCCATAAAAATCAATAACCTGCACACTTTTCACAAAATCAGCGGGGAGATTTCGTGTAGCAGTCAGGACATCCCCGCCGAAAAATCGCTTACCATCAACTTTTACCGAAGATATAGGTTTTCCGAAGGCGTAGACAGATCCATCTCTAGATACTTGCACATTTGGTAAGGCTTTAAGCGCCTCCTCTAAAAGTGCACGTCTATCGAATTGAAAAGCGTCTAAATTAAATTGTACTGTATCTTGTTTATAGACAATAGGCTTATATTTGAGAATAACAATCTCCTTTAGTAAGGAAACATGCGGAAACATTGTCAATTTCCCGACGTCCAGTTTGGCCGTACTACTATTGTAAAGCGGATAGCTACGTTCGAGAATACTCAAACCTATTTGAGTACAGCTTATCCGAATATCGTTTCCTAAAACACGGCCGAAGTGAAAATATCCCGTCGCTGATGTTGACGAAAACAGTGTGTCCCGAGAACTCGTCAAATGTACACTAACACCTTTGAGAGGATTGCCCGCGGTATCTATAACAATTCCATAAACCTCTTTTTTTGTCGCCTGACCAAACGTATTCGTTGGCAGAAAAAACAAGCTTATAATAGTTAACAAAAGTATAAACCGGATGATATTCCCGCCCCTTAGTTTCATCAAACAGACTTTGCAATAATACAATTCAATATAAGAAATTCTTAAGCTATTAACGTAAAAAGTTGTGATTTTGTATAAAAAAAAACGAGTTGTCAGGAAAACAACTCGTTTTTACTACTAAAATTCTTATAATTTGTTACTCACCAGCAAAGGCTACCTTAACAAGGTGTTTGTCAATTTCCCAACGGCCAGTACCATCTTCACCAATTACATCAAATAATTCCAGGATACGTCTTGCAACAAATTCTTCCTCTACTTGTTCTTCCAAGAACCATTGTACAAAGTTGAACGTCACGTAATCCTTAGCTTTTGCACATTTGTCAGCAATGTTATTAAATTGCTCTGTTACAAACATCTCTTGCTCCAATGTTTGCTCAAATACACCACGAAATGATTCGAAATCTTGTGGAATACCCGTAATCTCCGGAGATATTGCACGACCACCACGATTATTAATGTAGTTGAAAAGTTTCAACATGTGCTCACGCTCTTCATTGGACTGTTTTGCAAAAAAATCAGCCGCATTTTCCAAACCTTGATCATCACACCATGAAGACATTGCCAAATATAACGCTGAAGAATGTGCTTCAACTTTAATTTGTGCATTTAGTATATTTTCAATCTCTTCTTTCAAAGAAGATTTTAATTTCAATAAATCTTTCATATTTACCTTAAGTTTAATTTCTAAAACAATATCAAGTGATATACCTTATCATCTGATTACAATACAAAGATACATCGGATTTCGAAAATCTGTATAAATAATATGCAATACAAATTCAGTCTAAATTAGACAAACAAAACGCAACTTGTTTAGAATCAATACAATTACAAATACCATTCATTGATACTTTCAATAGCCCATAAATTTAAATAATAGGAAGGTATTTAGGTGTAATAAATACCGAATCACAATAAAGATAGCTGAGAGACACAATACACTTATTTAATTTTAATTTAAATAAGTATTTAGCATAATAGAAAAAGCGGTGTATACCCTAATTGGACATACACCGCTTTTTTTGATATTTTTATATAAAGTATACTTCATTATGCTAAGACAGCAAATGGAGAGACTTTTAGGCAGGTTCTGATAACTGAATTTAATTCCATCATAAATTTGGCTCCATCCAGTAGTTCACGAAGTTGAAGCACATCCTCTACAGCAAGAATGAAACATCTTTCTGTACGGAAAGGCATAACAATTTCAAAATCAGAAGAACGTGTTGTATCATTAATCATACGCTCCACATCAATTGAATCTATACGTTTCTTGAATTTCAAGAAGTCCGACACCGAAAAAGATGTTGTTTCATTATTATACTCCAACCAAAAGCAATTTTTACGACTACATTGGTAAACTTTACCAGCTGCAGTGGAAAACACCTCTTCAACATGTGCTAATGGACAAATCAATTCTGACATTTCTATTACCCTTCTCTTTTAAACTGTTCAAAAATAAATATTATTTATAATCAATCCAAGTAAAATAAGAGATTATTTTGATTTAATATAAATAAGCAGCGCTATTATTTATACCATCGGAAAACTGCCCCTTCTATCGCATTATAAACAGAGCGAAAAGTTCGGGATAGTTCTAAACCAAATGAACAGGTTTAGAAAATAAACCAGCTTGCAAACACCAAAAAATCCACCATAACCAATATGGCAAATCGTTCCAAAAAAAAGGAGGTCAATTATTGTTTGACCTCCTCCGTTAAAATCTATGTATTATATTTTAATCGTATTCTTCCTCTTCTTCTTCCTCTACGGAAAGTACTTCTTTGCGATTAGTAACGACTGTATTTTTTGTCTTTGTTTTATGTTTATTAATCTGCCTACGCAAGGATTCTACGGCGATATCCGTTGCCTCCTCAAAACTCTTCGCCTGCCCTTTTGCGAAAAGTTGGCTCCCTGGGATATTCAGTTTGATTTCTGAAATCTTATTTGCCTCGTCATCGACATTCTCCAATCGCAGGTAGCATTCACCACCGATAATTGAATCCAAAAACTGCTCTAATTTTCCTGTTTTCTTTTTAATGAATTCGATTAACTTTTGATCTGCATTAAATCGAATGGATTGCACAGTAATGTTCATTTTTCCTCCTTTTTTTAAGCTTTTGGATGAGCTTGTTTATAAATAGACTTCAATCGTTCTGCTGAGTTGTGCGTGTATACCTGCGTTGCGGCAAGCCCTGCATGTCCCAACAGTTCTTTAATTGCATTTAAATCCGCCCCGTTATCTAAAAGGGCCGTTGCGAACGTGTGCCTCAAAATATGAGGGCTTCGCTTACCTTGTGTGGAAATCAGTGTCAAATACCGATGCACAATGTCATATATCAGCTTGGCATACGCTGGTTTTCCCTCTTTCGTAACAATCAGTAAGCTGTTATTAGTATCAACAAATTGCGACGCTTTTTGTTGCAAATAGTTTTTCAATTCTTTTACTAAAAGATCATTTATGGGAACAAGGCGCTCTTTGCTCCTTTTACCTAATATAAGAATATTTTTATTAAAAAAATCGATATCCTGCTCCTTTATTTTCAACAATTCAGCCAAGCGAATCCCTGTCCCAAAAAGCAATTCCATTATCAGATAATTCCGGCATGATTCAAAATCATCCTTCTCCTGTTCCAGATGATCCAGCAACTGAACTAACTTTTCCTTCTCCACAACAACGGGTAGCTTCTTCGCAGTTTTTAACGCCTTAATAAGGGTCATAGGATTTTTATCAAGGCATTCTTCACGTTGAAGAAATTTAAAATAGGTGCGCAGCGAAGACATACTTCGATTGACAGAACTGGCATTTTTACCTGACTCCATCATTTGAGCAAAGTAATGACGCAGATCTCGATAGACAACATCCGATAACACCAGCCCCTCCACATTCAAAAAGGATTGAAACATTTCCAGTTCATGCCGATAAGCAATAACGGTATGTTCTGAATATCTTTTTTCAATCTGTAAATACCGGATAAATTCCTTTTCCAACATAATTTCCCTCACTATACTATCCTTAAATTACAAACTTAAAAGCACAAAAAAAAGGGAGAAGC
Source organism: Sphingobacterium sp. GVS05A (assembly GCF_019969845.1). Taxonomy (GTDB): domain Bacteria; phylum Bacteroidota; class Bacteroidia; order Sphingobacteriales; family Sphingobacteriaceae; genus Sphingobacterium. Next base: position 31,305 of record NZ_JAHXYR010000006.1, on the reverse strand, counting down.
AATGCTTTTCCCTTTATATTTTTAAATTCTCAGCGAATCAATTAGTTAGCCACATCTTGATTCAAAGATTGTTTGTAAATCGCTTTTTTCACTTGAATGCGACGAGTTACAGATCTCTTTTCATAAGCTTGACGTGAACGCAACTCTCTTAAAACTCCTGTTTTCTCGAATTTCTTCTTGAAACGTTTCAATGCTCTATCTAAAGATTCTCCTTCTTTTACATTTACGATAATCATGCGTTGTATATACCTCCTTTCGTCGCTTTTAAAATTTAAAGTGGGACAAAGGTACAATATTTCCATTGATTATGAAAGGAAAAATAATTTTTATAGCAGTCCAAATTCTGATAGAATCGATTGCAATGGTTTTTCCTTGGTACACAGTGCTGTATGCCAGCCCAACTGCTTTGCTGCAGCCAAATGCTGAGGGCTATCGTCAACGAACAGTGTCTCCGCAGGATTCAACTGCTGCTCCATCATCAACAATTCGAAAATCTCGGCGTCAGGTTTGCGCATGCCGACTAAATGCGAATAATAAGTTTTTTCAAAAAACCCAGCATTATCGGCCACACCATATTTTTCTTGAATATCATTCATACAATAGTCATAATGAATCGCATTATTATTACTCAACAAAAAAGTACGGTACTTATCTTTCAATTGCAACAGTAGTTCATGATATCCTTTAGGGACTCCAATCAACAGACTGTTCCAAGCTGCATCAATTTCTGTATCGGTCAATGCTGGATTTTTAGTAACCTCCCGGATTCCATCCCGAAATTCCTTAGCATCAATTTTTCCCTTATCAAAATCGTCAAAAAGTGCACTTTGACCATGATGCCCAAAAACTTCGTCAACATTTTCTATACCTAACTGAGTAAAAGCAACTTTCAACTTTACAAAGTCGATCATGAAGATTACATTCCCATAATCAAGAACAATATTTTTAATTTTTTCCATCGAATTATTTTGAAATACCGATACAAATATCGATAATTGCATCGTCAAAACAGCACAACCAATGCCGAAATTGACAAAACAAACGACCTGCTCCTATAGCTCAGTCGGTTAGAGTAGAAGACTCATAATCTTTTGGTCCCTGGTTCGAGCCCAGGTGGGAGCACAAAACAAAAAGTCGCTTTTCTGAAGAAGAAAGCGACTTTTTGTTTTAATACCCACTAAAACAGCTACTTCAATTTATTCGTTTTGGAATAGCTCCAATAGAGTTGGCCATCAAAGATAAAAGAAAGTGTATCCTTATTATTTTTTGGAAGGTATACTATCGAAAATGACACCATGATTACTTCAAGAATCCTCTTGACCAAAATCCAATCAAGAATTTAGCCTCCAACTAAATATTAGTGTTGATTGACATCATTAAACTGCCACAGGACATTTGCAATTTTCCAGACACCATTCAATTTCACAACATGGATATAATCAATCCATTCATCCGCAATTAGCTTAACAGAGGCCGTACGTACCGAAACATCGAGAAATTTCACCTCTTTCTTTGGATTAGCGGGAAATTTATCTCCATTTTTATTGTAACTCTCTGCCAGTAGAATCATGGATTCACTAGTTGTCTCACGCAAATAGTCTTTACCGGTAGCCTTATCTTTCCAAAAAGTTCGTTTCACCATCCGCGGATGTAAAGCTCGCTCCATTTGCTCAGGTTTCACCTGATGCTGCGATTCAATATAATCAAGGGCAGCTTGCTTGATCGCTACACTATCCTGTTTTGTTTGCGCCAATAAACTACAGATAAATGCTAAGAACATGACCGGGGTAAAAAGATATTTTATTCTCATTTCCGAATTGATTTACTCGTCTCACTAAATAACACAATAAGTCATTGGCTGATGATGGCAGTTAAAATCCGTAGATCCCTATTTATTATTCGCTGGATAAAACCTGTTTTTTAACTATTGAATGCTCCGTAGACTGCTTTCATCGCCTCTCCACACTAAATATCTTTTCTATTATCATCCGAGTCGATGTCAATCAGTTTGTTATACGGATCGATACCGACCTGAATGGGCTGCTGATCAACAATCAATGTCAACTTATTATTAATCTGATCAATACGATGCTTTCTCAGATAAAGCTCCTGTGGCTTTCCGTTTTTCTTATCTGTTGATTTTGAAAAAACGCCAACCTCAATATAATCCCTAAGAGGCAAAGATTTCAATGTCACCCGATCAGATTTCTTAAACACCAGTGGTTTGTTCCCTTGATCATTATAGCTCTTTTTCCCATTGGCATCCACGCGATATTTGGCCACTTCAAATTGAATATCAACTTGGTATTTCCCATTTTTTAGCTTTTTAGAACTTACGCTCTCCACCCTATTGTTATACAAAGTAATCGTTTCAAACATATCTTTGATCAGATAACGCAACGAATCAGGTGTAGCTCTTCGAAAAGAATCCACAAACTCCAATGATGTTGTATAAGGCGGGTTTTGGAAGGCCGTACTTTTCAAATACGCTTTTGCTGTCTGGTTGAAAACAGTTTCACTTAGATAATCACTCAGTGCGTACAATACCAACGACCCTTTTTGATAATGGATATACATCTGATTTTCATTGTACATCAATGGTCTTTCACCCAATGTCTCCGCCCCTCTACCTTTTAAGTAGCCATCCAGCGCATCTTTGAGAAACTTGCGCATCTGTCCCTTTCCATACCTTTTTTCCAGGACTTTCAAAGACGAATATTCAGACATACTTTCAGACATCAAAGTTGCTCCTTGCGCATTGGCACCTACCACCTGATGGGCCCACCACTGGTGGGCTATCTCGTGCGCTGTGACAGCATATGGATAATCCACCGCATCATCTTTCTTCTCATCCACATCTGCTATAAAGCCTATTGCCTCGGAAAAAGGAATGGTATTGGCAAAAGACTGCGCAAAAGTTCCGGCTGTCCGGGGAAATTCAACAATACGCAACTGCCGATGCTGATAAGGGCTATATTCCGTGGTATAATAAGCTAAAGAGGCCTTGCTCGAAGCCATCATCCGATCAAGGTTGTAAGTATGCCCTTTGTGGTAATATATCTCTAAATTGACACCATTCCATTTATCCTTTTTAATTTCATATCGAGCAGAATTAAACGCAAAGAAATTCAATATCGACGAATCCATTTTATACTGATAATATTTCCGTCCATCTTTCTCCCATTGCTTGGTCAGGTACCCCGGAGCTATGGCCAGCTGGTCTGGATCCGTGCTCACAGTCGCCTCAAACCGGACCCAATCCGCATCATTTGAGATATAATTATTCCGAAGTGCCAGTGAATCAGTGGGGGGAGCCATACGATCGCGATGAGGTAATCCGTATTTCTTGCGGATATCATTATCCACCAGTTCGCCCCGATCCAAATACCCAATGTTTGGAAACAGCATATTGTTAATAAAGGTTCCATTACCTTTGACAGGAGACTTCTCGTTAACCCAGGTATTGGAAGGGCTAGTTGTACTGAAATTTAAGACGATAGAATCTCCTGGAGCCATTGGCTTGGCCAACTTGTAGATATTGAAATTGTAAATATCATCTGCAGAGACCAACTTATTGGGAACATTGAAAGAGAAAGTATAGTCATAATCATTATAATTGACAAAAATAGAATCTATAGCGACTGCAGTCTTATTCTTTAACACATAAGAAGCTTGCGCTTTAAAACTACGCCCAGAAGGATAGATATCCATAGTAAACTTAATATCAACAACACGGGGCTGTGGCCGAAATTGATATTTTTTATACTTCTTTTCCCATTCCACAGATTGTTTTTCGTGATCCAGGCTGGTATAATAAGGGTTTTTAATATGATCTTCATAATATATCCCACTACCGATAGCAATAAAACCAACAAAACTCAGGATAAGTACGGTCATACTGCTCACTTTTACATTCGATCGTAAAATAGCCCAGCGCTCTCTTATACCAGAGAATCCACCCCTACGCCATAACAAAAGGGCTAGGGTTAGAAAAAACACAGCGAACAACAGCCAATACACCCGATAGGTTAAAAAAGGTAAGATATAGCCAAAACCGTCCATATCTGAATAATCGAGATCAGGTCCCTTGTTAAATTGATAAATCGCCTGCTCTACCCCTACAAAAGACAAAAATGGCAATCCAATAAATAGCGTTAACAAGAGAAAAAAACCAGCCAGATAGTTCTTGAAGAGCGTATGTACAAAGATGGACACAAATAGCCATACGATATTTCCCAACATACCATATACCATCAAGTGCATCATGTACTGCCCGATTTCGAAATTATAATAATGATGGTAAACCTGAAATGCCATACAGGTGAGCATTACCACCGTAAGCAGGGTTAATTGCATCAAGATGATCGCGATTATTTTGGATCCCATGAGTGCCCAGTTCGGAACGGGTGTCGCATCCAATAATCCGCCCATTCGTGTAATGCTACCGCGATGGACCAATAAACCGCTGAAGAGGAAGGTCAAGATTAACAAAAAAAACTTAAAAGTCGTACCTGGTATCATCAGCATTTTCCAGGTAACAGGATAAGTTGAGGTACCGAATATTGTACCGATTGTACTAGCCATCAAGATGATAAAAAGTACACCAACCAAAGTCAAAATCAAAAAGACTGGGTTCTTAACAATATAGCGATAATCATACCGTGCCAGTGTCCAGGTCGTTTTCAAGTAATGGGTTATTGAAAAATCGTAACCCACTTTCGGGAGGTTGATACGAAAAACGCTGTCAAAGTTATTTTTTGTCAAGCGTTTTCCTTTTTTCCCTGTCTTGATTGAGATGGAATCCTGGGAGAAAGAAAACAACAGGTAAAATACACCGATAAATAAAGCCGCTACAGCTAGCCAAATCAGTCGATTATAAATTATTGCACCAAGAAAAGGAAGATTGTTTGTATTCTTTTCTTCGGGAGACCAATATTGCGTATAATAAGAAATGGCACTATCGCCAAAAGGGTCTATCAATGCCCCTAAGTAACGATTATCGGCATTGTCAGTCAAATTTTGAATAAGCACCTGTAAAATGATAAGCACCAAAACGGCGACAAAACCGACATACACATTGCGGGTGAAGGTTACCAATACGAAAATAATGGCACTTAGAATAACCAGATTAGGAATAACCTGAATCAGATAGGTCTGAAAGTAAGCTAATGCATGTACCGGTCCCAATAAGTTTGGATTGATACCAGGAACAAACTGTGCGACAATAATACCTAGCGTGGATGCCAGTACGATTATAAGTACAACAGCAACTGATCCAAAAAACTTACCCAGTAAATAGTCTGTTTTGGTAAATGGGTAACTAAAAAGGATGGTATGTACATTATATTGAAAATCCCGGTACACACAGGCCCCCACAATTGAAGGGATCAAGAAATAGATCAATGAGGACATTCCATTAATCATCCCGTTAATCGCCCAAGGGGAATTTCTGATCGTATTGGATGACGTAGTCGCTGTGACCCCATCGAATATCCCCAGTGAGGAGAGCATGATGAACAGCGATAACGCAAAGAATAAAGCCATATAAATATAGACAGCAGCATTCTTAAACCAACGCGTAAACTCAAATTTAAAAATCGGACTAAACATGGCGCTGGTCATTTTTTAGTGCTACAAAATAAACATCTTCCAGTTGCCCTTGCGCATTGACAAAAGACTCATCTGGCTGCACATCGCTATAAACTCGGATATTGAGTGTATTATCCTGATTGTAATTGGTGGAAATAACGTTATATTTCTGGGTATACTCATCCAATTGATCGCGACTAATGATACGCACCCAGATCTTGCCTTCTAATTGTTCTATCGTTTCCTTTGGTGTCCCTCGCAATAGTATCTTACCTCCATTGAGGATCGCAAGTTCATGACATAATTCGCGTACATCATCCACAATATGTGTAGAGAAAATAACCGTATGATCGGTACCGATCTCCCGTAAAACATTCAAAAAACGATGTCTTTCAGCTGGATCCAATCCAGCAGTGGGCTCATCAACAATAATTAGTTTTGGATCATTCAATAATAATTGGGCTATTCCAAATCGCTGTTTCATCCCACCTGAATAGCCACTGACACTCTTATTACGAACATCCCAAAGATTGGTAACCTCGAGCACACGCTTGATGATCGCCTGTCGGTCGGCACTTGTTTTAATGCCTTTGAGCTTCGCAAAGTACTGCAACAAATCTGTCGCTGAAAGGTTCGGATAAACACCGAATTCCTGTGGTAGGTAACCTAAAACCTTTCGCAGTTCCATCTGCCGACCAAGCACATCAATATCACCAAAAGTAATGCGACCGCTATCTGGCTTTTGTAGTGTCGCAATAGTACGCATCAAAGATGACTTTCCCGCTCCATTTGGTCCGAGAAGACCAAACATCCCCGGTTTAATTTCCAAATTCACTTCATCAAGGGCTTTTACACCATTCGGATAGGTTTTACTGAGGCTTTCTATTGATAAGTTCATAAATAAGTTTAACTGTTAATAATTCGTTAGTATGCTAAAACGACAATTTGTTACAACAATATAACAAAAGTTCGCAAGAAAGTCCGTAGATCTATCTATTTTTCAGCGCAATATCAACTAAAAACAGTTATTGATTACATGGCTTCCACATCTAGGAAAACGGTGTAAACAAATTGGCTTGATTAAATCTCTCAAAGCTTTATCTCAAACAAACTTACGGAAGCATTGTCATAATGTGCCGGTAAGCCTGCTGTATTACGAAGCTTCTTTAATTCCAAAAAATCAAAACCACATTTCGTGTAGTGATCAATCAGTCCTTTATTCTCACCTACAGTATCCAATCGAACAAACTTCTTATTATTTGCAATAGCATATTCAATCGACCAATTCACAATAGTGTTAACAAGATTCTTACCTCTAAAATTGTGATTCGTTGCGATGCGATGGATGTAAACTGCTGGATCGTCATTTCTCTCTTCCCAAATATCAGGATCGTCGAATGTTGTCGCCCAGACACAGGCGATATCCTGACCCGCAATCATTTTCCATTGCCTATTCTCCTCCAGCTCCTGTTCGATAAGCTTCCGATCAAACTCAGGCCAATAAACCATTGATTTTGCTTTTTGAAAATCAGTTGCAATCCTATAAAACTTAAAGATCGAATCAATATCGTGAAGTGCGCTATTCTGTATCTGTAATTCCATCATTATGACTAAGCTATTTATAATAAAACTCTGCTTAAAGCATATACAAAGTTACACTCCCACTCAAAGTTGTAATGGGTACAGATCAGATACATCTTACGGTCTCAGTCCAGCCGTCCGAAAGAATAGTATCAACTTAAAATCGTCGCAATAGGGGTTGCGTACTACAGCGGAATGAGCCACCAAAACTTCTGCTGATCTGGAAGTCAACATATTCGACATGTATCCCATAAAGCGAGAGCTTATTGCCAATAGGTTTAAATACAGGATCAGTAATGTATACATTGGGGTTGATCGGCAGACCATTGGTTGCCAACTGCCCCGCCTCGCTTAGGGTAACGTTAATCTTATCCCATTGTTTTAAATGTTCCGGTATGTCGTCAAGAAATGCATCCTCACAAACAACCATTAGCCCTTCACGAATAAGTCCGAGTGCACAGTCCAAATGTAAAATATCCGGATGCAATCTTATTTCCTCGACATGATAACCATAGGGTTTGAGTAATTTTGACAACCAACGAATTCCTAAACTATTGGATGCAAGTCCAGAGTTACCAACAAATACTTGCTTGCCAAGTACCAACACATCCCCGCCCTCGATAAAAGGCCCGTGCCAGCGCGAAAGATCACCATGATCATGGATCGCAGGTTTGGGAGCGGCAACATACAGGCAATCATCTGGATAAACCTGTTGTTCAAAAATATCCCGAATCGGCAAGATTTCATTTCTTCGTTGGAGAAAACGCAAGGAACCTTCGATGACAGCATTACCGACAGTAAAAAATGGATCACGCACAAAGAAGTTGGCATAACCATCTTCAGCTCCCAGTTCTTTCTCCAAGCTTGTCAACTGACGAGGACGCAACACTTCCACCCCATATTTTTCCAGTACAGTAGCAAAATTTGCACGTTCAAGATCCCATGCTTTTTGTTGCTCAGGATACACTTCTGCGAAATCTTTTCCTGCATTTGCAACATCACTTTCAGTATCGGTATCGGGGAGAAAACGGAGATCTTCCGCTCGAACTGCTTTTGGAAATCCAAACTCTGAAACCGCCAAGATCACTTTTTGTAAAGGAGCAAACTCATTTTCTACATATACCATAACAATAAAGCTTTTTTATAATACTACTGATTTTGCCTTAACTTAACAAAAAATAAGATTTAAAAAACACTATTGAATCCCCAATATCCACCTCACGTCGAAAATATCTGTTACTTCTACCAGCTGGTCCGTCTCGTTATTTCCCAATACCGCTTGTCGCTCTGCCGCAAGCTTGGTGATAAGCTGACCACGATCAACCACATTTGCACAAGGCAAAAACACCGAAAGATAATTACCGATTTTTCGTCCATCATCATGCACCAGATCCGAGCCATAGATAACCACATTTGGGGAAGTAAGAGAGGCACTTACAATGGGCAGCTCTGCATACCCAGTTATCTTTTTATCCAGCCTGTCAAAATCTAGACTCCCGCCAAAACATGCCTGATAAAAGGTAAGCGCCTTTCTACAATTTCCCGAAAATGTGATAAAAACCCCGCTTCTTAACCGTTCCATATCCTAAAGAAATTGAATTAAACTATGCGTCTGGTATAACAGGCTCCACAAGTTTTTTCATTTTTTCCAAAGATTCCTGCCATCCCAGGTAACACATTTCTGCTGGAATAACTTCTGGAATTCCTGTTTGCTCTATTTTAAGTTCAGTACCACAGCTGACAGCACGCAAAGAAACGGTCGTTGTCATTTCTCCGGGTAAATTCGGATCATCAAAGCGGTCAACATACTTGATAAATTCATTGGGTGTAATTTCCAAATACTCTCCACCAAAGGAATGACCATTACCTGTGCCAAAATTGATAAACGTCATCTTAAATTGACCGCCTACTTTAAAATCCATCTGCTGTACAGTACAGACAAAACCATAAGGGGGTAACCAAGTAGCGTGTGCTACTGGATCCGCGAATGCGCGGAAGACTTTTTCAGGACTAGCCTGAATAACCCGATGTAAAGAAACACTATTTGTTTTCATCTCAATTGATTTTTATAATGTAAATAGATAATACTACCTTTTTGTTCTTTCTAAAAAATTTTCAATAAACCTATCCTTTCGGATGGAAATATTAGGATATCAAGACATTAGGATATCGCCGATGCGCCTGTATATGCATCCTGCTGCGAGGCACGACTTGTACCAGCTATCTTTGACCGATAGATATAAGATAACATCAGTATACCCAATACAATAAGTGGCAATAACATATAGGTTATATTTTTATCCACGCAAGCGTGACTGATAAAGGCAAATAGTAAACTAAATGTCAATCCTGCATAAGCCCATTCTTTTAATTTAGCCGGAAACTGTGGAATGGCAATGGCAATGACGCCAAGAACTTTACAGATAATAAGTGCATAGGCAAAATAATCCGGGTAACCCAAGGGTTTGGTTCCTGCATTCATATATTGCGGTGCAAATAATAATGTGCCCAGTGGCATAACGCCTTCCCAGATAACAATAAATATTGTCGCTATCCAGAAGATAATTTTATTCTTTTTCATGATGTTGGTATTTTATGGTGATTAATTTGTTGATTCAACGTGTTTTACAAAATTATTGAGAATAGCTTGCCAACCTTGCTTCTGAAATTCAGGATCATTGATCTGCTCCGCTTCGAAAGTGGTACTCATGATTGTCTTTCCATCTCTTTCGGAAAACACTGTGCTTACTGTCCTACCATCAGACATGGTGTAGGCGATTTCCTGATACAATTCAACCTTATCATAAGTTCCCTCAAAATCGAACCCAAAACTTCCATCCTTTGCTTCCATCCGATTTTTAAAAGTGCCATTCACACGCAAGTCGTTTTGACTGCTTGGACAATGCCAGCTTGGATCCGCGGCATTCCATTGCATGATATCTGCTGGCGCATTCCATTGTTGCCATACCTTTTCTACTGGTGCATTTACCGCTGCTTCTACCTTAATTTTTGATTGTCTTTCCATGATTTCTTTTTATTTATTGATTATGATATAGCAAAGATGCGAAGGATTTTAAGGGGAGGTACATTGTAAAAACGACAACTTTAGGGGTGGATTACGACAAAAACAATTTGTACCTTTATCCTATAAATCAAAAAGATATGCAAATCTCTGTTTTTGTTCCCCAATATGGTACTATTGAAGGTATTACACCAGCATTTAGAACCTTTCTTACGGCCAATGAATTTCTTTCGGCTTTTGGAAAAAAACCGATATTCAATGTTGAGTATGTAGGTCTTAGTGAATATGTACCGGCCAACAGTGGTGAGTATACCATAAAAACAAATCGTTTGCTGCAAGATGTGGAACGGACAGATCTATTAATCATACCACCGACTTTCGGAGATATTGACACCGGAATAAAGGATAATGCCGAGGCCATACCTTATTTTAGAAAACTCCATTTAAAAGGTACCCGCCTGGCTAGCTTATGTGTAGGAGCTTTCCTCTTAGCTGAAACGGGTTTATTAAATGGTAAAAAATGCTCAACCCATTGGGCCTATGTGAGCGAATTCAAGGAAAAATACCCTGAAATAGAAGTCGAAGATGGGGCTGTTATTACAGAAAACGATAATATTTACAGCAGTGGTGGCGCCAGCAGTCTGTGGAATTTGATACTATATCTTGTCGAAAAATTTTCCGACCGTGAAACGGCAGTTATGATCGCCAAATATTTTGCATTGGATATCAGCCGTGACAGCCAGTCCCAATTTGCGATATTCCGCGGCCAACGAAATCACGAAGACCTGGATATCCAGAAAGCACAGGACTACATTGAACTGAAGTATGAGGAAAAAATTACTGTCGAAGATTTAGCCAATTTTGTTAATATTGGCCGCCGAACTTTTGAACGAAGGTTTAAAGAAGCAACAAATAATACACCCGTGGAGTATATCCAGCGTGTACGCATAGAGGCAGCAAAGAAATTTTTTGAAGCTTCAAGGAAGAACGTTTCCCAAGTGATGTATGATGTCGGATACACAGATACAAAAGCATTTCGGGATATTTTCAAAAAAATAACAGGCCTTACGCCTATAGAGTATCGAAACAAATTTGCTAAAGTCGCTTAAGAGAGAAAGACTTATTAACAAAAATTAGCTGTATAGCATAACAATAAAATCAGAAAGCCACCGATATCAGGTGGCTTTCTAATGCAGTTTCTTATACCTATTTTTTCAGCATCATTTCCCGGATATATTTTACGGGCGAATTACCGAAGCTCAGAAATTTCTCATTGAAGGCTTTCAGCTTAAATTGAGCACCCTCCTCCTTTTTCACAGCTTCTCTTAAATCATAGATTTCTTTATATCCCGTAAAATAAGATGTTAGTTGTACGCTACTAACAGATACCCTTTTCCATTTCCCGGCGGCCTCTGCCTGTTGCTGAAACGCTTCATCAACCAATAAATGCATAGCATCCTTTTCACTCATATTCTTCACGTGCACACTATAGTCCAAAATAGCATTACATACAGTACGTAGATGCCATTTATACCACATCAACCACATTTCAGGTGCGTTATCGCCATAGCCATTTTCTAACATCATCTGCTCGGTATATACAGCCCAGCCTTCGATCATGGCTCCATTACCCAAAACACTCTTGATTAGGCTAGGCGACTGGTTGGCATAGACCAACTGCGTATAATGCCCAGGAATAGCCTCGTGAATATTCAAAATCTGCAAAATATAGTGATTATATTCCCGCAGATAGCTTTCTGAAGCTTCTTTAGTCCATCCCGCAAGACTTCCAACATTGTAATATGTATTCCCACCTTTATCATAGGGCCCCGGAGCACTGATAGACGCTCCAGCTACACCGGCCATATAAGCAGGTTCTTTCCGTACGACCAAAGGTTTGCTATCATCTATGTACAGGAGATCTTTCTTTTTCACAAATACTACCAATTTTGGTATCTGCGCTTCAATGGCCGATTGAAATTCATCTGCTTTGACGTGATTGACAGACAAGGTATCAATCATCTTGCGAATCAGCACCAAACTATCTGTGGGCTGTACCGCCTTTCCAAAATACTTTGGCCACAGGTCCTTACTGATTTTATACATTTCGCCATGTAAATAGCTCTTGCGTGCCATTGCAGCATCGTAGATCTGTCCAGCAGTAGACCCCGACTGGATATCAAACTTGAACTTTTGATCGTATAGCTCCTGCCCCAATCTAAAGCTTCGTGGCGATGGATTCGGATTCGTTTTTAAAAATGTTACAAATCCATTGATCGCCTTTACAGCCTGATCGGCTTTCGCTTGAATAGCAGCTTTTTCAGTCGCTGGAAGACTAGATTTTTTCAAGGAATCACGCAGATCCGTTTCAAACACAGATAATCCGCCCAAATTCTGTTGTACAGCTAGATCTGTTAATACCAACGCTGGATTCTTAATCTGTCCTTTCGCAGCCTCATAATAAGCTGGAATTTGTGCCATCCGTTGTTCAATAGCGTGAAGACGATCATGCAATGGAGCATAATTCTCAGCCAACATAAAGGCGATAGTTCCACTTACATTGTAGGATGAAGGATTCCATTCGTAAGAACGCTCTTTCTCGATTGACCATACATTAGATTCCAGGTAATTCTGAATCAGGTGGTAATCTGTCTGTTGTGAGAGATTCAGCTCGTTCAGATCAAAACTTTTCAATTGATCTAAATGTTGCTTAGAAAATTCCAAACGTAAAGCCCTGCTTTTGGCATCGGGAATCGTTAGCAGCGAATCGTATCGATGAAAACCCACCTGTGTAGCCCATTCTGGATTTTCTTTCCAGAGCTGTTCGATGAATCGATCTTCATAAGCTTTAAAATTGGCATTCGAAGTTGTATCCGCAAGGGCTTTTTTTGTATTGGACCCCGACCCACAGGAAGCCAGGATTCCCAAACCCAGGACAGTGAATGTATATGTTATCAGTTTCATTGGAGTAATTTGATTAAAAATAACAATTGTTGTTGATTTTTAATCAAACCACCTCAAGGATTTTACAATTAAAAATTGTCCCATCATTTTTACTTAAAGCCAGGTATGAAATTTTCTGATAAACCAATTCTTAACAAACTGTGTCAACAAACAATAACTGATCAAAATAACTATCAGCCAAGGAAAATAAGACAATGGTAGCGCCTGTAATTTCAAAGCCTCAGCAAAAGGTGAAAATGGGAGCAGAATACCGATAACCATAACCAAGGTAGTCAAAGCCACAACAGGAGCTGCAGCCCAGCTCTGTATAAAAGGTATTTTGCGTGTACGGATCATATGGATGATCAAAGTCTGTGAAAGCAGTCCTTCGACAAACCATCCCGATTGAAAAAGCGTCTGATGTTCGACCGTATTTGCTTTGAAGACAAAATACATCAATGCAAAAGTCGCAAAATCAAAGATAGAACTGATCGGACCAATAAAAAGCATAAACTTTGACACGCTCCCAGCATCCCATTTTTTCGGTTCCTGAATAAATTCTTCATCCATACTGTCCCAAGGAATAGAAACCTGTGAAATATCATATAACAGATTCTGTATCAGCAGGTGAACCGGCAACATCGGCAAAAACGGCAGAAACGCACTTGCACCGAGCATACTGAACATATTTCCAAAATTACTACTGGCTGTCATCTTAATATATTTAATGATGTTACCAAAAGTACGTCGACCATAGATCACGCCTTTTCGCAGAACCATCAGATCTTTTTCCAATAGGATGATATCCGCACTTTCTTTGGTAATATCCACCGCAGTATCCACACTAATGCCCACATCAGCCTCTTTAATTGCAGCCGCATCGTTGATGCCATCCCCCATAAAACCAACGGTATGTCCCTTGGATCGCAAAGCTTTGACCACACGTACTTTTTGCAATGGACTTAATTTTGCAAAAACAGAAACGACAACGATACATTGATCCAATTCTTGATCATTGATCTGATCCAGTTCGCTTCCATTAATAATACGTTGCACAGGGATCCCCACATCATGACAGATTTTACGTGTGACGATCTCATTGTCTCCTGTCAGCACTTTTACAGCTACTCTCAATTTATGCAGGGCTTCAATCGCTGGTGATGCAGAAGGTTTGGCCGGGTCTAAAAAACCAATAAAACCAGTCAACGTTAACCTGGCTTCATCTGCGATGGCATAAGTCAATGGATGGGATCCCTCAAATTCCCGAATAGCAACCAACAATACGCGCAAACCTTCTTCATTCATCTTTTTGGATGTATTCAGCACGATTCTCCGCATGGTATCATCCATAGGTACAGTACGGTCATTTTCAATATGCAGGCTACGATCATCCCCAGGATCAAACGCATGGGTACATAATTCCAACATTTCCTCCACAGCCCCCTTACAGATCAGGAGATGTTTACCATTATGCTTTTTGAGAATGACGGACATTCTTCGCCGTTGAAAATCAAAAGGTATCTCATCCACTTTGAGGTACTGATCTTCCACTTTTAGATAATCATGCAGTTCAACATGCTCCAGTACAGCCTTATCCATCAGATTTTTCAAGCCCGTCTGATGAAAACTATTGAGATAGGCCCATTTGAGTACCTCGTCATCTTCCACACCATAGACATTGAGGTGCTTTTCCATCACGATCTTATCCAAGGTCAGTGTACCTGTTTTATCCGTACAGAGAATATCCATCGCACCGATATTCTGGATTGAATTCAGGCGTTTGACAATGACCTTACGTTTACTCATATTAACCGCTCCTTTGGCTAGATTTGCCGTCACAATCATGGGTAGCATCTCAGGTGTGAGCCCTACGGCCACAGCAATCGCAAATAACAAGGCTTCGGTCCAATTCCCTTTCATCAGGCCGTTGATCAAAAAGATCAATGGAACCATCACCAACATAAAGCGAATAAGTAGAAAACTCACCTTGTTTATCCCTTTGTCAAAACTTGTTTCAGGCCGTTCGCCTGTAATGGATTTACTGATACTCCCGAAATAAGTATAGTTGCCTGTAGTTACAATAACCGCTATAGCTGAACCACTGACAACATTGGTTCCCATAAAACAGATATTGCTAAGCTCGATGGCCTGCTTTTCTTTTGCATTCCGAATTGGCAAATAATTCTTCTCTACAGGGAGCGCCTCTCCCGTCAGCATGCTTTCACTCACAAAAAGATCCTTACTCTGTATAATCCGGCAATCGGAGGGAATCATATCGCCTGCAGAGAGATAAACAATATCGCCGGGTACGAGCTCAGCAATAGAGATCTCTCGTCGTCCTTTGAATTTTCGCAATACAGTAGCTGTGGTCTTCACCATGCCTTTGAGTTTTTCAGCGGCTGCATTGCTTCTATACTCCTGTATAAAACGTAAGAGGGCGCTGATCAATACCATAATGGAAACCACAAGAACAGTCTTATAATCCCTGTCATCCGGTGATGCAAGCCAGACATCTAGAACGAAAGACACAGCAGCAATGACAAGCAATATGTAAATAAAGGGATTAGCAAATGCCTTTATCAATTGGATATACCATTTGGGAGCCTTTTGATGTTGTATCTCATTCAGTCCAAATTTCTGGCGGCGCTCATTGGCCATATCATCTGTAATCCCCTCATCACTACTTTCCAGCATAGCACAAGCCATTTTTTCATCCTGACTCGCGACTTCATGCAATTTGGTGATCGTTCCCACGTTCATACCATTTGAACTAATCATGCTATGCAATGGGTTTCTTATTTTGTTTCTAACGCTGATCATATCCCTAGTCTTTGTTTAATTTATATGCGATACAACTTACCGCCACAAGAAGTGGCACAACAGTTTTACAGATCGGCTTCAGTGCCGATAATTTCCCAGCTTATTTTGCTTACTTTTTCTTCCATCGTCAGTCGACTGGCTATCCGTTCAATCAGACTATCCTGCTGTCCGACAGCTTTGATAACAGCTGTAATTGCGGCAGCATTCGTTTCCACAGTATCATCACTGGATAGTGATGTCAATAATACCTTCTCCTCATTGCCCAACATTTGGATTAGTAGCACACGGATATGATTTTCGATAGCGATGCCACATCGGATGGATACCAGATAGTCGGTTTGTGCCACTGCTGATTTACTAAATTTGATGAACCCCATCCGCTGGCCAATGGGCCGGAAGATCAAATGTGTCAGAATAATGGCTGCAGCGACCAACGCTGCCTGTGGGTACAAACCCAAACCCGATAATGCACCGACTGCAGCTGAGCACCAAATCGTAGCCGCAGTATTGAGACCATGCACATTCAATCCATCCTTCATAATTACTCCGGCACCGAGGAATCCAATCCCACTAACGACATAGGAAGCGATACGTCCAGTAGCATCACCACCTATTTCAATAGAAAGAAGTACAAAAGCTGCTGAACCTAGCGACACCAATGTATTGGTACGAAGTCCAGCATTCTTCTGACGCCATTGTCTTTCGGAACCAACTGCGGCCCCAAAAAATAATGCTGTCAATAATCGTAGTGCAAATTCAAAAATAACCATAGCTCATCCTCCTTTGCGTGCAAAGGTCAGCAATCGTTACTAGGATGACCGTTAGAGATCATATAGAAAATCATTAGAATTTTATTAGAAGAACAAAGAGATTAAAAACCTGTAAAACAGTAGCTTAAAAAGAAATAAAAAAATATTTCAAGCCTTATGTCCAATTTCTTTAACTTCAATCATTATTGTAGTGTAAAACAGTTACACTTAAAACAATAATAAAATGAAACAACGAATCAATTTTTTCGCAAAAGGCCAAAATGCTATGAAAGCTATGTTTGGATTGGGTGCTTATTTAGGTAAATGTACAATCGAGCAAGAGCTTTTGCATCTGATTTATTTTAGAGTATCACAGATCAACGGATGTGCTTATTGCCTAGATATGCATTCAAAAGATTTGCTTGCTGCTGGCGAAAACCCACAGCGTCTATTTTTATTGGACGCTTGGCGCGAGGCACCACTTTATAGCGCACGCGAAAGCGCCGCCTTGGAATGGGCCGAAGCGGTAACAAAAATAACCAATGGTGATGTACCTGATGAGGTTTATGCCATTGCAAACCAAGAGTTTTCTGAAGAAGAACTGATAGATTTGACTTTAGCGGTAACAACAATCAATGCATACAACCGTTTTAATATTTCTTTCCGCACTGAAGCTGGCGGGTACAAAGTCGGTCAACACAAGGTGCAGACAGCATAATAAAAAAAACGAGGTAAATAAAATTATTTAACACATTAAACTATAAGCATGAAAGATTTCATCTTATTATTTAGGCAAGCAGGCAATGAGCAGCCTCTTTTGAATGACGAAGAAATTGCCAAAATAAACAAAAAATGGTTCGATTGGATCGGCGACATTGAAGCGCAGGGAAAACTATCCGACCATGGTTCACGACTTGAAAAAGCCGGAAAGGTATTAAAACCCGGAGGCGTCATTACGGATGGTCCATTTGTGGAGATCCGGGAAAGTCTTGGCGGGTTTATTGTCATCTCAGCAGAAAATCTTGAGGAAGCGACAACATTGGCACATGGTTGTCCTATTTTAGAATCTAATGGTAGTGTTGAGATCAGGGCACTTTTAGTTTAAAAAAAATTAAAGGGCGGTTGTATAGTATACAACTGCCCAATTATGTATGATGGAATCTAACTTTCTAAAACAGCTTTTCCAACAAGAATTCACCAAGATTGTCGCTGTAATTTCAAAAGGTTTTGGTCTACAATATATTGAAACTGCGGAAGATATCGTAAGTGAAACATTTTTGCTGGCTACGGAATCGTGGCAGACAAAGGGCTTGCCTCCAAATCCAACGGCATGGCTTTATACGGTAGCCAAACAGAAAACCTTAAGCCACTTTAGACGGAATAAGATTTTCGAAGACAAAGTAATCCCTGAAATACATCAAAAGCAAATCGCAGTGGATCATACCGATGAATTTAGCTTCACGCAGGAAAACATCAAAGATAGTCAGTTGAAGATGCTGTTTGCCATCTGTACACCTGCGATTGCTAGTGAAGCCCAGATCGGACTGGCACTGCGGATTCTCTGTGGTTTTGGTATCGAAGAAATCGCCGAAGCCTTCCTCTCAAATAAGGAAACAATTAATAAGCGTTTATTCCGGGCAAAAGAAAAGCTCCGCACAGAAAAGATCCAGCTGGAGTTGCCATCCGAAAAGGAGATCGTCCACAGACTGGACAATGTGCTGCATATTATCTACCTCTTGTTCAATGAGGGGTATTATTCCAAAACCCAAAACCAGATTTTACGCAAAGATCTGTGTATAGAAGCCTTGCGTCTCGCGTTAATGCTATCCACCTACGAGAAGACGAATGTTCCAAAAACAAATGCACTCATCGCCTTAATCTGTTTTCATTCTTCACGTTTCGACGCCCGGCACAGTAACGATGGCGAATTTATCTTGTATGAGCAACAGGATGAGAAACTTTGGAATCAAGAGTTAATCAATCAAGGGGTTTATTTTTTGAATCAATCGGCCGATGGTAATCAGCTGACCTCTTATCATATTGAAGCAAAAATTGCACAATGCCATTGTACAAAAGCAGATACAGCGGAAAAATGGAGAGAAATTCTTCAGCTTTACGACCGTTTGCTACTGGTCAATTACTCACCTAGCGCAGTACTCAACAGAACATTTGCTTTATATAAGGCAAAAGGAGCAAAAACGGCATTGATTGAAGCAAAAAAACTAAATCTATCAGACAATCACTTTTATTTTGCATTCTTAGGAGAGCTCTACAGGGATATAGATAGACAGCAAGCAATCACGAACTTTCAACGTGCGCAAGCATTAGCAAAAACCTCCCTGGAACGGGAGACTATCCAACGCAAGATCGATATGCTGTAAAGTTCGCGAGCTAGTGTACAGTGTTAACGCATGTACTCTTCTAATTACTGCACTTTAGTGTATCCCCGATTCCTTTTTTGAGTGCTTCCAATAACTCATAAACAATTCGTAGAGCTCGTCAGATTCGATGGCTATTACAGAAGCTGAATACATGATATTTAATTCTTGTGTAGCTGCATGATAAGCCATTTTCCATAACATCGATGGAAGCCGGTCTTTATAATTGGAAGCATTCTTCAAAGTGACAATCACCAAAGTATCACCACCTACTTTTTGCAAGTTAATTGCTGTGACATCTTCCCAATTTCCTGCGCCAAAAGCTTTTGCCAATGGGGTTGTTTTTCCAGAGAAATAGCTTTCATTCAATACGATCTGAGCAGACTTGTCCCGAAGGTTTAATAAACTGCTCAACAACAGAATCAGCATCACCAGTAATGCACCGCCTGAAAATACGGCAGGTTTGACTTTTAATTCGCCATCAAAGAGTCCAATACAGTACAAAAAGGTCAACAAAAGAATGACGCAAATCCCGCCTGACATAGCGAGAAGCTTAACGGTTTTGCTTCTATTTCTATATAAGTTAGTTTCCTGCACCATCTTAGTTACCCCAGTTCACATTAAGGTTATGTTTTTCGGCATACGATTTTCCTAAAACATATACTTCATCAAATACTTTGTCGATCTCAGGCATAGCATCTTTTTGAATCTTTTCAAGCAATGCCTGCTTTTCCTCAGCAGATCCCTTGGTATCACAAAGTTTGGCGTAAGCAGTATACTCATTTTTATAAACCGGAAGTACCTTCTCAAATAAGGTGATAGACTTTTCTTTTAAGGCTTTTGCATCATCATCTGAAACATGAAGTTCATTGATGTCTTTCAATGCTTTCTCTACAGTTTGAATTTTAAATTCCACTGTTTTCTGAGCCTCATTCCCTTCTTTCTTACTGGAGGGGATATCTGGAAATTCGACAGTTTCCTGTTCAAGACGTTTACCAAAACGCTCGGGAGCAAAGTCAGCGACAAGGTTTGTATTTAGAACAACTTTTCCGAAAAAATTTTCCGGACTTGGGGATTGGCAAGCGGTGAAAAATAAACTTGCCGACATGAAAATAATAAATAGTAAGTGCTTCATATAAATTTTATTTTGTTCCAAAGTAGCTAATATTACTTAAACACACAAACCCTTATGTGCCCATCTCCTTCATCCGAAATAGTCAGCAAATCGTTATATTGAATGAAGCACTTCACGATCTTTTATATTTTACTTGTCCAACACGCTAATTTTTAATATTTTAGTAAATACAAAAACAACAGATTAAAAACCGCTAATTATGGGCTTTGATATTAGTTACCACCCTATTTCTGAAGAACAGATTAATACCTGGTATTTTGAAGTGATTGCAAATCCAGAAAAAATAGAGGCGCTAGCATCCGATCACCAAATTGACGACTTCTATAAAACCAAATATCAGGACACAATAAACGCAGGTCGAGAAACAGATCAAAATGATTATTTTGACAAAACACACGGTTTCTTTATTGCAGTTGTTCAAGGATTTTTTGAAACCTACTTTTATATCCGTGGCGGAGCATTATCATTCTCAGAAAACAATCAATTAGATTCCTACTATAAAAAATGGGAAGAGTTTATCCCTCTGGAATCACTCACGAAAAAAGTTGAAAACAGGCTGGTTGAAAATTATTGCTCGGGTGTATATATTTCAGCTGATCAGGTCGTACGTTTATTGGAAGACTATCACAATAAAGTAGAGA
Organism: Sphingobacterium sp. GVS05A; assembly: GCF_019969845.1. Taxonomy (GTDB): domain Bacteria; phylum Bacteroidota; class Bacteroidia; order Sphingobacteriales; family Sphingobacteriaceae; genus Sphingobacterium. Next base: position 10,447 of record NZ_JAHXYR010000006.1, on the reverse strand, counting down.
TTAAATCAGAACTGGATCAATTATTTTCCGAGGGGCGCATCAGCATTTTCCTAAAAGCGTTAAATTTTGCTAAAGAGCACGGACTGGGCTTATTGGAAGCGACTGAAGTAGTAGAACCTCAGCCTTTTGATTTAAATGAATCTAAAAGTTACTCCAATCTCTTTAATTGTGATAAAGAAGGGCCATTACTCTATCAAGCCGCAGCATTTGAACAGATCAAAGACATCGAACAACGCAATGGCCTTCCTGAAAATGAGGTCCTACACAATGTTAAAGTCGAGAAAGTGCATGTAGAGCCAGAGCATACAACGACTGATACAGAGAAGACAGATGTCGTTGCCCAAAAGAAAAGTTTTTGGAAACGATTATTTGGTTAATATAAGCACAGCAGAGACAATGACCAAACTTCCTTTCATACTTTCACCTGACAATGAAATTGTCAGTTCGAGAATAGTAGATGCAGCAATAGACCTAGTCTTTGAAGCATGCGCTAATCCTTCTCATTTAGAAAATTGGTGGGGTCCAGCTGGATTTACCAATACATTCGAAGAATTTGACTTTAGGCCCGGTGGACGATGGAAGTTTATCATGCATGGTCCAGATAAAGGTAATTATCAAAATGAATGCATTTTTTCCGAAATAATTTACCCAAAATTAATTACCTGGGATAGACTGTCCAAACCACTTTTCCGAATGGAGCTATCGCTGACTGATATTGCTCCTGGTAAAACAAAATTCGGTTTTCGAATGATATTCAATACTACTGCGGAATGCAACAAAATCAAAAGCTTTGTCGTGGATAAAAATGAAGAAAACTTTGATCGCCTTGAACATGAATTAGAAACAATGATTTGATTACATTCGCCTAATAATTTTATTTGCTATCATGTACATTATATTTTTCATTGTCGTTGCTTTATTTGCCGGATTGATCTATCTACTGCGCTCAGCAATTAAAAGACAGAATAAAAAGATATCCTCTATTGAATATGCTGTTATTATTGGCTATATCCTGTCCTTAGCGATCTCTGGAATTGGTCTATTAACCCATTCCAGTCAATATCATGAGGCTGTTGATCCTGTTGACGGTGCTTGTTACTTACCTTTTGGCGGAAAACACGCCTTATCATTGTTTATCTATTTTGTTGCTTTCAATGCCGCTGTGATGGCTATTTGGATAAAAGGCCGGAAAATACCACCTATTCCCCTTGTCCTCGCCCTCATTATTTTGATGATCGGATCAATAATCAGTATCTTTGTATTGACTCAGGTAAGTTATCACGATACATCTACCCTAAGTATCTATGTTGGTAATGATGGAACATTTTACTTTATTTTCACCCCTCTTTTCTGTTTCTGTTTTGGAATAGGCTTTATCTGGAAGATCATCCGCGAGGAGAGAGAAACATCCTTGCACAGAACTTATCGCAATCCCATACTGAACAAGATCAATATATTACTTTCATCCAAACTAGATTATCCACTATGGGCGCTTATCCTACTCGTTCCTGTCTTTCTCATGTTGACCGCAATTCTTATTCTATTTGGTCAAGATAGCGATTCAATGGCCAAGGTATTCACGGAGACCACGACCTGGGCTTTCTCTCAAAAAATGCACCCTCCTATTTTAGATCACCGTGGGCATTACCTTTGTACAGTGGCTGCCAAAGGGGATCCAACAGTTGTAAAGCCACTACGCTTAGGTAAGCGACATGGAAATACGATCATTGTTAACCGTCAATTATTGGTAGCCAATGCTTTTGAAGAAATTTTAAGTGATCTATCTCCAGTCCTTCATCGTTATGTACGTTCTTTTTACGACAGATACGGATATAATATCTCCACCAGAATCAACTCGGTCAAGGCATCAAATCTGACCTACATGATGATGAAACCACTGGAGTATATATTTCTTTTCTTTTTATATACGTTATATATAGAACCAGAGAAGAAAATCGCCAAACAATACGCTTAATCATTTTCAATTATCACACAATAATATCCTTCAATAGACAATTTTAAGTTGTATTGGAGGGGTATGACATTTTTTTATATGGATCAGACAAATTATTTTATTGTCCTCACCGGGGGACCCGGTGTAGGCAAAACCACGCTAATTAACAAAATACAAAAACAGGGATATAGAACTGTACCGGAAGATGCACGTAGAATCATTAAAGAACAATTGGATAGCAATGGTGATGGTTTACCCTGGAAAAACAGACAATACTATGCGACATTGATGTTGGCTGCATCCACGAATAGTTTTCTTCATGAAATAAAAAAAAGCGCTACAGATCCAGGCTATGTCTTTTTTGACCGTGGTATTCCTGATACACTGGCCTATATCGAAATGGAAAATCTAATTATCGAAGAATCCCTGCTTGCCGAAGCCAAAGCACACCGCTATTATAAAAAGATATTTATCCTCCCCCCTTGGCAGGAAATTTATGAAACCGATAATGAGCGAAAACAAACATGGGAAGAGGCCGAAGCCACATTCAATCAGATGAAAAATGTATATGAGCAGCTTGGATATGAGGTTGTAGAAATACCTAAAACAACGGTTGAACAACGTTATCAATTTATACTCGACGCGCTCAGATCAACAGATCATTGATCTTTCATTAACGTTTCAATGCGACGATCTGGAATTAGCCACATAATGGCCACCGTACCGTACATCATTAGACTGATGTAGGGATTTATAAAAGATATACCGATCCCAAGAAAATACAGTGCTGTAGAAATATTTTCTTTGGTTTTGGATTTAACCGCCCGCTTTAATGCGGACTCCTCCCCTTCGATCTGGATAACAAAATACTCAACAATATTATAGGATATAGAGCACATAATCAAAACAACGCCATACGCAATAATGGGATCACGTTCAAAATGGGATTCACCGATCCAATTGGTTGTCACTGGCATCAAAGAGAGCCAGAATAAGAGGTGTAAATTACCCCACAGTACTTTACCATTGACTTTCCTAACAATCTGGAATAAATGGTGGTGATTATTCCAGTATAATCCTACATAAATAAAACTGACAATATAGGATATGATTTTGGGATATAGTGGTTTTAGACTAGCAAAAGTATAGCCTTCTGGAACTTTTAATTCAAGTACCATGATAGTAATAATAATGGCCAATACACCATCACTGAACGCTTCTAGCCGACTTTTAGTCATTTCTATAAACTGGGTGTTAAAAATTGATATTGCAATCCCAGGCGAAATACATTCAATCGCGCTGGACCTGGGTTAGCACCATCTACCCCATCGAGATAATCCTTTAAACCCCACGAATAGCCAGCAAAAATCGTATAACGATCATAATTCACATTAAACTGTAGTCGCGGACGGATATCCACATCAATTGCTTTTCCTCTATCATGTGTAAAACTTGTTTTATTGCCATTCTTGTCTTCAATACTTCCATTTTCTTTGATGCTCAAGGTCTTCGCTACATCGACACCGAATTGCATATCCATTGTCATCGGTTCAAAATAAACGCGATAACCAACAAAGGGATTAAAATTCAAAAACTGTTGATTGAGTTTGGTCAGTCCGCGACTACCATTGGCGAATTCGCTGCCTTCGAGGTCAACCTTGGTCTGTAGACGTTCAAAAGCTCCCTCTACCCCTAAAAGAAAATTATTCGCAAAGACATACCGGTAATTCACTGCACCCCCCAAATTAATCCCATACTTCTTACCGTAAGGACTATTGGTATAATACTCCTGTTGACTCGAACCATTGAGGTTACTCTTGGCAGTGCTTCCAGATCCCGTAAAATTGGAAACCCCCGAAGTGATACCAACACGAAGCTCGTGGGACTGTGAAAAAGCTGCAAATGGAACCGTACTAGCTATACATGCAATAAATAAAAATCTCTTCATCATAAAAAAAGTAAAAACAAACTAAAATTAAGAAAATTTATGCGATTGAACTTACATTAGCATTTAATTTTTCGAAGAGATATTTTTCATTCCATCGCATAACAGATAGCTATGGGTATAAGCAGGTAAATAAAAAGCTATTTTTTTTGATCTTTTCCATATTTATTGAACTACATCAATGGAATTGAATCAATTCGTCTTTAATTTTGTTTTACAAGAAGCAAAAGAGAAAATCGTATGAAATATATTCTAGAGAATCCCGTCAGCGGTCATATCGGCCAACAAAAATATAAAACGACCATCTTATGGCGAAATGGTGAACTTATTACGGACGAACCTGAGAAACTTGGTGGAAAAGATCTCGGTCCTGATCCGTATACCCTATTGATCTCTTCCCTCGTTTCCTGCACATTGGCAACCTTACGTATGTATATTGACAAAAAGGAACTTAACATCGATGAGATTCAGGTATCAGCAAATATGTATCTACGAATTGAAAAAGAACAAGTGGTTACTCATTTTGACCGAGAAATTTCATTCGGGCAGGCTGTTGAAGAAGACACTTTATTGCGTCTTCGGCAAATTGCCGACGAATGTCCGATTTCTAAGATACTAAAGGGCAACGCCATCGTCAATACAACTATGAAAACCAACCCTTAGATGAAAAATTTGGTCATTATCGTATTTGGAAAAAACGAAGAAATTCTCCAAACGTTAAAGCGGATTATTGAAAGCAATCAGGGATGGCAGGCCATCATTCAACAGGATCTTGCCACCTGCAAGGATTATGTCTCAGAATATCCTGGTGATATCCTGTTGTTGAGCTCTGGTCTATCGACTCAGGAAGAGGCTGAAATCACAGATTATTTAGCGCATTTAAACCATTCTATAGGTTTAATAAAACATTATGGCGGTGGAAGCGGGCTTTTGAAAAATGAAATTTATAGCTTATTCCCTGATTTGATTCCCGATAAATAAGCGAGAGACGTTCAAGATATATCCTAAAATTTCTCAAAGACAAATAATCTCCATTATCAGGCATATTTGCCAATTTTCCGAAAGCTACAAATTTCGATTACAAGGCTTTTATTAAACTAGTTCAATGAAAATTAATCCTTGGTAGATTAATTTTGAATACATCAATACGAAGATCATGAATAGACAAAATTTCATCAAAAAGGGGCTCTTAGGTTCCGGCATATTCGCTGCAAGCGCTGCTTCAGCACATATTATGAAGAATGATATAGACGAAATAGAACCTTTGGAAGCACTAGATGCCAATGCCGTCCATTACGATTCAGATCAATTGGAAAACCATAGTGTACTCCATAAAGCAACGAGCCGAGGTCATGCAAATCATGGTTGGTTACAGAGTAATCATACCTTTAGCTTTGCCAATTACCATAATCCCGAACGCATGCATTTTGGTGTGCTCCGTGTGTTGAATGATGATATCGTTGCCGCAGGCAGAGGGTTCGGATTACATCCGCACGATAATATGGAAATTATCAGTATTCCTTTAGAAGGGGACCTGGAGCATGAAGATAGTATGGGGAATCAAGCCATTATTCGAAAAGGAGATATCCAAGTCATGAGCGCAGGAACAGGCATCATGCATAGTGAATACAATAAAAATAATGATCAGGCTGTTAAATTTTTACAGATCTGGGTCTATCCGAATCAACGCAATGTAGCACCTCGGTACGACCAGATTACCTTGGATAGATCGCAAAGACACAATAAGTTGCAACAGATCCTTTCACCAGATCCGTCCGACGAAGGCGTATGGATACATCAGGATGCCTGGTTTCATATGGGACATTTTGACAATAGTATCAGCACAAATTATAAAATTAAACAAGCTGGAAATGGTGTCTATATTTTCGTGATAAGCGGAAGCATCAATGTTGAAGGACAAGAATTGGAAACAAGAGATGGTTTTGGAATCTGGGATGTTTCGGAAATTAAACTTACCGCGACCTCAGCAGATACCGAAATCCTTTTAATGGATCTCAACATGATATTAAATTAACAAAATATAATCTTGAAGCTACTATTTCCATTGATGATCAAGACATCGAATAGCTTCATAGCTTCCATTGTCGAACAAGTTTAGGATAATGACCAGCAAAATTACGGTCTCACTGTTCGAATGATTTTACAAAAAACGAGGGTATCCAAAACAACTATTGGATACCCTCGTTTTTGTTTAATCCTATTTGTATCCCCTATCATCTCTGTTCAAAGATTCAATGTTCAGGGCTTTGCTTTTACTTTTTAAAAGCTTATTTGTTCATTGTATAAAATCTATTTTAAAAGCTTATCGAATTGAGTTTTTTATCGACTAAAATACCATCTATAGCTTTTAAATTGAAATTAACGTTACGTTTGGCTTTCAGCTTAATCTTAAACAGAATTTCAGAACCATTCAGTGTCTCCCTATTGCCCAAATTCACAAAAGTAGGATACAATGCTTTACTACCGTTTGTATGCAGACGGTCATTGGTATAATTACTCATCTCTTTCAACTGTAATGGATCTATTTCCACAAACTCAAAATCTCCTTGATTATAAGGCAATGCAAAACTAAGTGCGTTGACCGCTTTAAGGTTTTCACCACTGACCGCTATTTCAACGATATCACCAGACTTCAAGGTAGTCTTGGAGGCTGTCAATTTCAGCTTACCAGCAACTTTCTCCTCTTTGGTTGGTTTCGCTCCACCTTCGATCATAACAGCAACATTTGAGATATCATAGGCATCAATCAGATTATTTTTATTGACGTCACCATTACTCACATAACCTTCAAAATCTCCATCACCCATTCTTAATCCAGTATAATTGATATAAGAAGTCAAATCATTTTGGTCGATCAGACGGTCATTATTGATATCTCCCGGTAGATAGCTAGTAGATCCTGGCACCTTAAAGACATAGAGTTCCCGGCCTGAACCAAAACCTCCGACAGCTTCTGTAACCGAAATCTTAATGAAACGAGCGACAGGATGTTGGCTAAAATTAAATTGCTTCATTTCACCATCACGCTTCCAATCAAAGTTTCCAGCCTCAGTCCAGGTGTCTTTATCATTGCTATAAAATACTTTACCTTTTAAAATGATTCCGTTGCCACCATCCGTGCGAGGAAGATACTCAAACTTATCCAATTTATTGACCGATTTCAGATCCAGTGTCATGTCAAACGGAACAGCATTTTGTCCCCATTTGGTATGCCACATATCCCCTTCATCATAGTTGAACAACTTATTGATGCCATTGCCACCTTGATTGTCTGCAGAAGTTTCTGCTTTAATACCCTCGATCGCAAATTCTAACGGATTAGCTGTTGTTTTTGCTGTGAATGTACTCCAATCGGAAGCACCAGTTTTATTGACGGCCCGAATTTTAAAGGCATAATCCGTCTCAGCGTCTAAACCTTCAAAGAGCAATTGATTGTCTTTAATGGTTGAGTAGATCAGGTCATTGAAAGCAATCTCATAATAGTCCGCATTAGCAACCTTCTCCCAAGTTGGTGTTATAGTATAAGCTTGTGTATTACTATCCGTTACTTTGGCTGTCGGAGCGGTCAGTACAGCTGTCTGCGATAAATGCTTATCAGCTGGTGCAAATTGGAAACCATCAACTTGTATTTCAATCGCAGTCGATGACACATCCTGTTTACCAATACGCACCAATACCATCGGATTTTTAATCAAGGCAACTTTCTCAAATTCTGATCCCTTTGTCGCAAATTGATTCAGATTAGGCTGTGCATCATAGAAATAGGCATTTTCTAATCCATTAAACTCAGCTAGTGAATGAGCCTCTTGAAGTTTTACTCCTTTTTTGTTCACTTTAGCTGTTACCTTCTTTGGTGCCGCAGTTACATTGAAACGCACCTCAGTCGATTTCGCCTTTTCGAAGCCTTCAAATTCACCTTGTGATGGCGCTATTGTGAACAACACTTTGTTATCTTTCTGTAGAGAAGAAATCTTTGTATTCACTCCTTTTCCGTAACGATATGCCTCAGTTTTCCCATCATCATCATATTCCATGAAATCGGAATTCCCTGATGGATAAACTTCGTAAATACGTTGATCCTTTTTGATTTCCTGTACATTATTATTAGGATTAGTAACTGGGATGATAGCACCATTTTTAACAAACACAGGGAGCTTCCAGATTGGCACATCAAAATTATTGATAATACGCCCGCCTTTATACTTCTCACCTGTAAAATAATCGATCCACTCTCCATCTGGCAAGTAAATACCATTGCGAATATCATTGCCTTTCTCATCTACACGTGTTTCCTGATAGATCGGTGCAACCAAAAAATTCGGTCCATACAGATATTGGTACTGCGTTGCTTTACCAAGCGTATACTGATTTGCCTGTTCCAAAAACATCGCACGGATGATTGGCAAACCATCGACAGCCTGTTTGGCAATACTATAGCTATAAGGAACCAATTGTGATTTCAACTTGAGGTAGAGGCGGTTAATGGAAGTCGCGGGCTCACCCAGAGCATGTGGGTACTTTTCGTTGGATCCCCAACCGTCCATATTCAGTTCCATTGGTGTCCATGTTTTCCATTGAAAGTCTCTAATGTTGACTTTGAAATTTTTACCTCCGAAAATACCATCCATGTCGGAAGTGATATTTGGCTGTCCGGACAGTCCAGAACCGATATAGGTTGGAATATGGAATCGAATATATTCCCATACACCACCTGTCTGATCCCCTGACCAAATGCCGGCATAACGTTGAGTCCCAGCCCAACCGTCTAATGAAATAATAAATGGTCGTGCATCGTTACCATAATACGGCATCGTATGACCTACATCAGCAACACCATTTAGGCCAAAGGAATAACCCGGGCCTACCCAAGCAACATCTGTCTTCAAAATCCGTACACCGGCATCGCGTACTTCCTTAACGATATCTCTTTGCAATAATGCACTGATGCTGTCTTTGGGATGTAAATCAGACTGTGTCCACAAACCGATTTCCACGCCATTTTTACGTGCGTAATTACCAAATTCTTTTAGATTATTAATATTACCATCCAATGTTTCAGTTTGACCATATCCAGCACCATAACCATCATTGGGTAGAATCCAGCCCAAAGGCATATCATGCGCTTTATAACGGTCTATCACTGCACGAGCTGAAAACTGGTAGTTACCTTTTTCACCATTTAATGATTCTTTTGTACCACCATTATCTTTTTGGCTTTCTTTATAACGTTTACCATCTTCAAATAGAATCCCTTTTTCATCCTCTTTCCAAAAATCCCGATTATATGCATTTAGGTGACCTTCATATAAGCCAAATTTTGGAAGAAGAATAGGATTACCCGTTAACTGGTAGAAATCATTCAATAGCGGTACAGTACCATCATTAATCATAAAAAAGACATCGAGGTAATCTGTATCATGAGCGAGTTTAACTGTTCCTTTTGGTTTTGTACCAAATGCGTAATTCCCCTTTTTAAAGGTATGCCACATAAACCCATAGCCATTGGTTGACCAAAAATAAGGTGTGGGTGATGCTACACCGCCATCCGTCCAGCTATTTTGGTTTTCTATTGCGATCGCCTTACCTTTATGGGAGAACCGTCCATTCTGTACACCTCCGCCAAAGAAGTACTCATCCTTATTTTCCTTTAATTCTAAGCTCACTTGCTTAGATTCGAAAGCGATAGGTTTTAAACTCTCTACGACGACTTTGTTCGTATTACGATTTAAGATACTAAACTGTGATGTCTGCTTATCTATGGAAAATATGATGTCTTTGGTCGTTATTATCGCCTTACTACCATCATCCTTTACTTCCAAGTTATCCACTGCTTTCCGTGGCTGTTCGACAAGGATCTTTGCGTCAGGTTTTGCTTCCGGATCGCGAATAATCCCACCGTGTATATCTTGGAACATCCTGAAAATATGATTTCCATAGAAATCCAATGTCAGTCTTTGGTTGTTGTCATATACAATCTCTACTGTTGTTGGGTTAATTTTCTGCACAGCAATAATTTTGCTAACAGTAGAGCGCTGTTCTATCTGATAATAAGCGACTGTGCTAGCCATGGCACTGACTCTATTCGTTTGAAAAATAAACGGAGAAGCCAATCCAACCAACAAACTAACTTGCGCTTTTGTACTCCAAAAAGATATCTTCATGTATATAATTTATAATATTGAATAGCACAATTGCTTTTCCATCTTTGGGATAGGCAGCAAGATGCTGTTAAATTAACATAACAATAATACAATAGTAAATCCAAGTAAAAAAGAGCTTCAGGAATGCAAACGATTGTCCAATAATAATGTTGCAGGAGTAAAGTGATTTTAGCCAGACTTGTCCTCCAAGCCGGACCTGGTGTCTCTGTGGAAAAGGAAAATAGCAAAAGTATGTAAACGCAAGAAGCCCTTGACTGTTTCCAGCAAGGGCTTCTGTGTAAAAAAAGGCACCGACCTACTCTCCCACCTGTTACGGCAATACCATCGGCTCTGGCGGGCTTGACTGCTCTGTTCGGAATGGGAAGA
>NZ_JAHXYR010000005.1 GCF_019969845.1 Sphingobacterium sp. GVS05A | reverse complement strand
CATGGCTTCTGCCTTGAAGCGTTCAAAGTCGAATGGGTCTTTTTCTTTCATGACCGTGTCGTTTGAATAATTGAATATAAATAATCTTATTGAATTATTCCTCTGACACAGTTCATGTTACAGTCTCGGGATAGGTGTTTGTAAAATTGTTATTGCTTTTTGAAAGCGGAACCTATCATTCTCCTATATGAGTAAAGCCCGACATATAATATCGGGCTTTACTTGCACTTGATTATATAAAGCATTTTTTTTTATTTACTAATCAAGGTCTTCAATCGTTGCATCTGGTGCATTTGATTTTACAGATTCAATACCGTTTTCCATTCCACTCACACTTTCATACATTTCGCTTGTTCCGATAACTTGGCCGTTGGTCGCTTTCAAGTTGAAATAATGTTTTCCATTCGTTGAAGTCTTTCTTTCGAACTTATCGTTATCCTGAGCATTCCGTTTTACAGATTCAATCCCATTTAAACAGTTCGCCTTTGTTTTATACCCTTCACTGTCCAAAATAACCTGACCATTTCCAGCTTTTAAATTAAACTGGAATTCACCATCTTTTCTTGTTTTCACTACAAATTTTCCCATTTTTTCTATTATAAATTTTTACGTGATAAATGCAATTTACGCTACTAATAAAGATAACGTATTAAATTGTTTTTATTGTGAAACAACGATTAAATTATTTGCATTAAAATAGTAAGATATCAAAACAGTAGACAAAAGTCTACATTATAAAATCAAAAAAATGTGGACATGTGCTTTATGAAATTTTTCCAGGAATAAAGAAGGAGAGTTTCTACGAAACAAAAAAGAGCAACTTTTTACAGTTACTCTTTATTTTGCGGAAAGGGAGGGATTCGAACCCTCGATACAGTCATCCCGTATACAGTCTTTCCAGGACTGCTCATTCGACCACTCTGACACCTTTCCGTGTTTCAGTGCACAAATGTAGTAATTTTTTGCTTTATTACAATACCATCCACCTTTTTTATAGAACGATTTTTCCTATGCTATTGATCATAAGCACATTGTTTTTATATTTTTTTGAATAAAACATATTTCTTATTTTTCAGAATGACAAATAGCTATTTCGATATAAAAAAGAGTGTTTTAGAAGTCGCCCTCCAGCGAACAAATGAGCGGATCGCGATGATTGAATCTGCTCTGGAAACCGCTAGAGATTCCAGTAATGATGATACAAAAAGTAGCGCTGGTGACAAATATGAAACTTCCCGCGAGATGATCCAACAAGATATCAATCGCTATCAGGGACAACTTCTGGAAGCGAATAAAGACCTGTTACAACTAACCAATATTGCGACAGCAATAGCAGACGCGACAGACTTTGTCAAACTAGGGAGCCTTGTCAAGACAAATGTAGGACTCTACTTTATTGCAACGAGTATCGGTGCATTAAAAATAGGCGATATGAATGTCTTCGCAATTTCACCGGTATCACCTATAGGCCAATTGCTTATGAGCAAAAAAACCGGAGAGAGCTTTCTATTTAACAAACTAAATCAGACAATTACAGGAGTCTATTAATTGCCAAAATACAGGAAAGCTAAACAATATCTCAATCTAACTGTTTTTACTATGAACGAAAATAAAACGATACGATGAAATTAAACAGCTTACTTTTGATATTTTCATTAGGTGTTTTACCTTTTGTTCACTCATGCCGGTCACCGGAATCCGATGATCAGTTAAAGTTTAAAATTGAAGAAGCTTTAGCAGATAACCAAGGCATAGCAGTGGATGTAGAAGCGGGTAATGTTACCTTGAACGGACAATTAGGATCAGATTCATTGAAACAGGTTATTGAAGAGAAAACAAAGTTGGCCGGTGGTGAAAGTATCAAATCTGTTCATAATAATATTATGGTCAATCTTCCGGAGCCGGAAGACGCACGCGAAAAATATCATGAAATGGTCGAGGGGGCGGTAGATTCGACGCTAACCAGGGATGTCAATCGAGTGTTAAAAGAGTTTCCGACGATTACAGCCCAAGTAAGGGAGGGGATTATTATTGCTACCGGAAATATAGAAAAATCGCAATTGGATTCGTTAAAGAAAAGATTGGAACACATTAAACCAAAAGGTCTTGATATGAAAGGAGTAACGAGTCGATAACTCACTCGTATCCATAACAAAACTAAGAGCTACAACCCCACAGGCGAGTAGCTCTCACAATTTGTGCATATGTTTATTTAGCACCAATTTAAGCATTTTCCATAAGATCCCGAATAGCAACAGAAGCAATCGCACCTCCAAAAGCTGCCGGTAGATAGGACATTGTCCCATAAGCCGATTTCTTGAAATTACTTCCATCGGTATACAGCAAGGATTTTTTGTCAGGCAATTCAGTTGAGAAGGCAACTTTAACACCATCACGGATACCATGTTTACGTAATTTTTTGCGGATGTGCTGAGCTAACTTGCAATTATAGGACTTGCTAATATCTGCAATCTCAATTTTAGTTGGATCAACTTTACCGCCCGCACCCATTGAACTTACAAATGGCATTTTTGCATCCAGTGCCAGTCTGATGAAGAATAACTTCGGTGTGATACTATCAATGGCTTCCACACAATAGTCAGGCTTCATGTCCAATAATGCTGGTATTTTTTCGGGGATAATAAAGTCCTGGATCACGGTTAACTCCAATTCTGGATTGATAGCCAAAAGACGCTGTCTCATGATTTCAGCCTTCGCTTCGCCGTGGTTCGTTGCAAGAGCTGGGAGTTGTCTATTTCTGTTAGATGGGTCTACGGTATCACCATCTATAATGGTCATTTTACCAACCCCTGCACGACAGATAAATTCGGCCGCAAAAGAACCTACACCACCTAGGCCCAGAACCATTACGTGTGAATCCGCTAATTTTTCCAAAGCTGTCCTACCGACCAATGCCTCAGTGCGTGACAACCAACTTAAATCTTTCATTTTTTTAATACAATCTTATAATTATGATATAATGCCTGCTTTAGCATCTCTACTGGAATAGATCGAACTTGAGCGACATATTGATATAGGGTAGCAATTTCCGTTGCTGTATCGGTATCTGTTTCCAAAAATAAATGTGCAAGAGGAATATTTTTTACGACTTCATCCTGACTACCATCCAAACAATGAACTCCGATGGAAAGGTAGTACCCTTTGTCAATGAGCTGTTTGGCTAAGATCCAATTCTTGCGATAACCATGAAAGATAACCGGAAGTTGAATTTTTTCTTTCGCCAAAGAAGCCTGAATCTCCTGAAAAGCGCGCACACAATGAATGATCAAAGGCTTCTGAAAGATTATAGCCAATAGAATCTGTTGGTCAAAAACTGCTTGTTGTTCCGCGAAGGGTACTTCACTATTTTTGTCCATACCGCATTCACCTAAAGCTACAACATTGGCGTTTTGTATCATTGTCCGCATCAATTCCAATACTTTTTCCGTATTGTTGTTGATATACCATGGATGTAAACCAATCGAGCAGTCCCCTTTAATAATAGATTCACTATGGTTCAATGCTATATTTACAATAGATAGTGTAGAACCGTCCTCTATAGCATTAGGCCGATGTGTATGTATATCGATATAGGGGATCTGCGTTGTCAACAGCACAAAGGTCGAAAAAATAGTTGAAGCAAAAAATATTCTCTACAAAATTAGTATAGTTTTATTACTTCAAACTAGTATTCAATGCATGTAAAATTGCAGAAGCCTTTAAAAGACATTCCTGATATTCTTGTTCTGCTAATGCTTGGTTGGTAACAGCCCCGCCTGTATGAAAAGAGAGGTAATGTTCCTGCTGATTGTAAAGGATGGAGCGGATCACGACATTAAAATCAAATTCGTCATGTAAGGTATCAAAATAGCCTATGGAACCCGCATATACACCTCTTTTGGAATCTTCAATCTGATCGCAAATGCGCATAGCAGCAATCTTGGGAGCACCTGTCATGGAACCCGCAGGAAATGTATGTCTAAATACGTCCATATTGGGCACCTTTGGATCTTGAGTGCAAGTGATGGTAGATATCATCTGATGTACCTGTTTAAAAGATTGGATTTCAAACAAACGTGTGGCTTCAACTGTTCCGGGGAGGGCACTTCGTGTCAAATCATTTCGAACTAAATCCACAATCATCACATTTTCGGCAATCTCCTTCTGCGATTGGAGCATACGATTAATAATAATTTGATCTTCGTGCTTTGTAATACCTCTTTTTGCAGTGCCTTTAATCGGCTGAGAGATCAACTTGCCTTTTCTTTTTGCCAAAAAACGTTCTGGAGAAGCGCTCATGATAAAATGATGCCCAACTCTAAAAAAGTTGCTAAATGGAGTAGGTGATACGGCATTCAGTTTTAAATAAATATCGATCGGGGAAATATTGGCATTTTCGGAGAAGAATTCCTGACAGAGATTTACTTCGTAAATATCACCACGTTGAATATGTTGCTGCACTTTATCAAAGGCATCAAGGTATTCTTCTTTAGTCCACCGCGAGCGTAGGTGTAGATCTAGGGTAGCATCTATCTGTGGGATTGTTGTGTCGCAGATGGACTGATACACCGCAACTGGATCATCGGCTTGGATCTGCACTTGATTAACGGCCCATCTGACCGTAATGGTTGGAACAAAAAAATAGGCTGCTGGAAATCCGAGCTTATCAGTGGCGCTAGTACGTAAATTTTCGATCTCATTCTTAAGATCATAGGATAGAAATCCTGGAATAAACTCGCATTGATGTTTGACTAGGAATTGCTGTAATTGATCCAATACATCATCATCTGCACAAAATGAATGCAAGGCCTTCACCGCCAATACATTCTCAAATCTTCCCCACTCGTCAGGCGCGCCATTGCTATTAAAGAAAGAAATTTCATCAAATTGCCCCGACCAATGCAGGGCTTTCTGATGAAATTTATCTTTAGAATCGAGAAGATCAAAACTTTCGATCCTCATATTCTACTTTGATAAAGCCAGTGTTTGTTTACGATCCGGACCTACCGATAAAATCGTGATAGGAACTTCAAGTGCTTTCTCCAAATAAGAAATATAGTTGTTTAACGCCTCAGGAATCTCGCCCTCAGATGTAATACCAGTCAAATCTTGTTTCCAACCTTGAATTTCTTCCAAGATAGGTTCTGCTTGATGAGTAATAATCTCGTATGGCATGTAATCAATTACCTCACCATTATATTTATAATGTGTACAAGCATAAATCTTGTCGAAAGTATCCAATACATCCGCCTTCATCATGATTAAATCAGTCACACCATTCAGCATAATCGCATATTTCAATGCTGGGATATCAATCCATCCTGTACGGCGGGCACGTCCTGTTGTAGCGCCAAACTCATGACCCAATTGACGTAGTTTTTCACCAGTCTCATCATGAAGTTCAGTAGGGAAGGGACCTCCACCTACACGGGTCGCATAAGCTTTGAAAATACCGTATACCTTACCAATTTTATTGGGAGCAATACCAAGACCGGTACAAGCTCCAGCAGTAGTTGTATTCGATGAAGTAACAAATGGATAAGAACCGAAATCCACATCTAAAAGTGTACCTTGAGCTCCCTCAGCCAATACACGTTTGCCTTCTTTCAGATATTGATTAACTAAATGCTCTGAATCAACATGAGGAATGGTTTTAATAAATTCGATAGCATCCAGGAACGCTTGTTCTTTTTCACTGAAATCAGGAATATCACCATAGTGTGAAAGAATATTTAAATGCTTTTCTTTCAGCTTTTGGTAACGCTCTTGAAAATCTGGAAGTGTCGTATCACCTACACGTAAGCCGTTTCTACCAGTCTTATCCATGTACGTTGGGCCGATACCTTTTAAGGTAGATCCAATCTTGCCTGCGCCCATTTTCGATTCTGAAGCGGCATCCAATAATTGGTGTGTTGGCAAAATAAGGTGTGCTTTGCGCGCTAGCACCAAATTGCCTTTACCCACCGGATCAAAACCAGCTGTCTTAAGGTTGTCTAATTCTCTTTTTAGGATAATCGGATCAATAACGACACCATTACCAATAAGATTTAGTGTACCTTCATTGAAGATACCAGATGGAATTGTGTTGAGCACGAATTTTTTGTTATCAAATTCCAACGTGTGTCCGGCGTTAGGGCCGCCTTGGAAACGAGCGATTAAATCGTATTTTGGACAAAATACGTCTACGATTTTACCTTTACCCTCGTCACCCCATTGTAAGCCCAAAAGCACATCAACTTGCATAGCTTTTAAAGTATAGTAATTAAAATGTTATTAATAAAAATAGACTCATTAAAAAAATAAAAATGTTCAGGAATTTTTCTCCTGAACATTCCTGAACAAATGTACTATTATATTTAACAAAAATATAAGATTAATTTGAAATAGCTTCTTGGGCTACGGTTTCTTCTTTTTTATTTTTTTCCTGACAATCTTGACATACACCGTATAAATTTAACGAATGGTGTTTGATGTCAAACTTCAATAGGTCCCCCATAAGGCTTTGGATCTGGTTGATACGAGGGTCACAAAACTCTACAACCTTATTACATTCAATACAAATCACGTGGTCGTGTTGTTTGAAACCGTAAGACTTTTCGAATTGAGCCATATTACGGCCAAATTGGTGTTTGGTGACCAAATCACAAGACACTAATAATTCGAGGGTATTATAAACTGTAGCACGGCTGACACGGTATTTCTTGTTCTTCATATGGATATACAAAGACTCTACATCAAAGTGATCAGTACGTGAATAGATCTCTTCCAAGATAGCATAACGCTCTGGAGTTTTTCTTAGATTTTTATTTTCTAAGTATGCTTCAAAGATTTTTTTTACAGTTGCAAAATTTTCAGCTTGATTCATAGTAAAAATATTCTTGTACAAATTTACCAATTTAGATTGACATTTGATAGTATTTCTAAATTGTGATATTCATTTGATTAATTTTCAGATTCATAACGATTTACTCCTGTGATCCCTCTTACTTGTTTAAGGTTTTTCATCAAGCTCTCCAATTGCTGTGTATCATTGACGTATACCATAATATTCCCATCAAAAATACCATCATTACTCGATATGGATAAGGAGCGAATATTAACGGCAAACTCTTGGGAAATGACAGTTGTGAGTTTATTGACCAATCCGACATCATCGATCCCCACAATATGCAACCCAGTCAGGAATGCAGAGTCTTTTGTAGAAGCCCAACGTGCCTTCAGTATACGATAGCCATAATTCGCCATTAACTTGGACGCATTAGGGCAACTGGTACGATGGATCTTGATACCGTCATTGACTGTCAGGAAACCAAAAATATCATCGCCAGGAATCGGATTGCAACAAGGGGCTAGGGTATAGTCGACTTTTTGCATATCATCTCCAATAAGGATGGTATCAAACTCTTTCTTATTGATCTTTTCGACTAAACCACCGATATGGCTATTGAACTGATTGCCAGAAGAAGAACCCGCATTGATTTCAACCGCTTTCTCATGCGCCACGTACTCGCGCAATTGCTTGATATCAACGATGCCTTTTGCGACGTTATAAAAAAGGTCCTGAGAACTTGGATATTTCAGATAATTAGCAATCTTATTGATATTATCGGTATTGTAGGTTACCTTTAAAGACTTCAATTTGCGCTCTAGAATCTCCTTACCGTCCTCTGCGACTCTTCTTTTCTCTTCTTTAAGGGAGGATCTAATTTTAGATTTCGCTTTTGCGGTAACGACAAAATTGAGCCAATCTTCTTTTGGAGACTGCTTACTCGATGTAATAATCTCTACTTGGTCACCATTTTGCAAAACGTGGCTAAGTGGGACCAATTTATGGTTCACTTTGGCACCAATACAACTTGCACCAATATCGGAGTGGATCTCAAAGGCAAAGTCCAATGCTGTGGCATTGTTAGGCAATTGAATCAGTGTACCTTTTGGCGTGAAGATAAAAATCTCATCGGAGAACAGATTCATCTTAAAATCATCCACAAAATCCATGGCATTCTGATCAGGGCTGCTCAATACATCGCGTACCTTTTTGATCCATTGATCCAGGCCTGAATCCGAATTAGACTCTTTATATTTCCAGTGGGCCGCAAATCCTTTCTCTGCAATTTCATTCATCCGTTTGGTCCGAATCTGCACCTCTACCCATTGGCCTTTGGGGCCCATCACTGTGGTATGTAAAGATTCATAACCATTCCCTTTGGGGGAGGAGATCCAATCGCGTAAACGGTCTGGATTGGGGCGGTATAAATCCGTAACAATGGAATATACTTTCCAACATTCGGTTTTTTCCTTTTCGTCTACCGCATCGATGACGATACGAATAGCAAATAAATCATATACTTCCTCAAATGGAATTGACTTTTTGCGCATCTTGTTCCAGATCGAATGGATGGATTTGGGCCTTCCAAACACAGATGCTTTAATCCCTTGCTCTTCTAGAATTTCTTTAATAGGGTCAATAAAATCACCAATAAATCTCTCGCGCTCGGCCTTCTTCTCATTCAGTTTGCGGGCAATAAATTTGTAGGTATCCGGATCGGTGAACTTCATGGACAAGTCCTCCAATTCTGATTTAATTGCATACAGACCCAAGCGATGTGCTAAAGGAGCATAGAGATAACTGGTCTCCGAAGCAATCTTCAACTGTTTGTCTCTTGCCATAAACTCCATCGTCCGCATATTATGCAGCCTATCCGCCAATTTGATAAGAATAACACGTACGTCGTCTGCAAGAGTGAGCAGCATTTTACGGAAGTTTTCAGCCTGCATTGAACTATTAGGATCGAATATTCCGGAAATTTTAGTTAATCCGTCGATAATGCGACGAACTTTTTTTCCAAACATTTCCTCAATTTCGTCC
The DNA here is from genome assembly GCF_019969845.1 of Sphingobacterium sp. GVS05A. Taxonomy (GTDB): domain Bacteria; phylum Bacteroidota; class Bacteroidia; order Sphingobacteriales; family Sphingobacteriaceae; genus Sphingobacterium. The sequence continues at coordinate 459,407 of NZ_JAHXYR010000005.1, read as the reverse complement.
AAGGTCACATTGGTATCTTCAACAACATCATGGAGCAAAGCGCATACAATGGAGGTCGTACCTAAGCCTATTTCCTCAGCAGCAATTTGCGCTACAGCAATAGGATGATAAATATAAGGTTCTCCTGATTTGCGGCGCATTTCCTTATGACTATCCAATGCCAAATCAAAAGCTTTACGAATCTCTTGCTTATCCCCGCGCTGCAAAGTAGGCTTGCAAGCACGCAATAATGCGCGGTAACGTTTTCTTATCTCTTTGTTTTCTACCTCTATATCAATCACATAATCTTTCATAAACGTTGCAGGTAAATGATGTTTTTTTGAGTATTTTTGTTTAATTTAGTTAATGTATTTCGAATACGATTATCAAGCTAACTTATTTTGTAATAAATTTACCAAAATATAATAGCATTGACAAATTAAAAGAGTTATATAGTCATTCAGATGAAGACAATAGTAGGTGGTTTGCTTTTTCTTCTTGGGACTTTGTCAGGTGTGACACAGGCTCAATCTCTTGTTCTTCCATTGTATGGTGAAGGGGCGCAAGAGACTGTGACTGATTATATGAAAACAACATTACCTTCGGGCGAGATTCTACCTTGGTTTCCCATCCCCGAGGTTGTTATTGTCAGAAAACGAGTATGGTCAAGCGAGGAAGCAAGACGGGAATATCTACGTTTTAGACGAAATGTACTGAAGGTACTCCCTTATGCGATCTATGCGCAAAAAAGATACGACCAGCTGGATCGGGATCTAGCCATGACATCTGAAAAAAAGGAACATGAAGCCTTGGTGGAGCGTTGTGAAAATGATGTGAAACAAATGTTTAATAGGGAAATTAAAAACATGACCATTTCCCAGGGTAAAATTCTTATAAAACTGATCGATCGCTATACAGGACACACAAGCTACGAAATGGTAAAAGAAATGAAAGGTGGAATTTCCGCGTTCTTTTATCAAGGAGTTGCCAAAATTTTTGGACATAATCTAAAATCTGCGTACGATCCAAAGGAGGACTTCGAAATCGAAAACATTATCCGGGAATTTGAAAGATCAAGACCTAAACCGGTCATGTAGACTTCAATATGCTAATTGCAAGGAGACTTGAAAAAGTATCCGGATCCTCATATAAATACCTAAATTAAGATAATATGAAAACGATTTATGACTTTGATGCCTTGCAATTCAATGGAACCATGAAATCTCTAGGGGATTTTGAAGGAAAGGTTTTGTTGGTCGTCAATACAGCGAGTCAGTGTCTGTTTACAAAACAATTTAAATCGCTAGAAAAGCTCTACCAAAAGTATAAAGAAAAGGGGTTTGAGATACTGGCATTTCCATCCAATAACTTTCGAAATCAAGAACCCTTGACAGGCAGTACATTGGAAACATTTTGTCGAATAAACCAACAAGTCAGTTTTCCTGTTTTTAAGCGCAGCCATGTCATTGGCACGTATGCCACGCCGTTGTATAATTTTCTTTCAAATAAGACAGAAAACGGTCATATAAATAGCAAACCTTCCTGGAACTTTCACAAGTACCTGATCAACAAGCAGGGAGAGGTTGTGGATTTCTATTACCCCACGACTTCGCCATTGTCAGGTAAAATTTGTCGTAATATCGAACGACTTTTAGCGGAGTAAACAACAAACTTTCTACCTTTGACCTCGGCTTCACAGCAGTAAGTCCATCTATGTTGGCTATCTTCAAAATAAGCTAGCAATATGAAAGAATTAACTGCAGAATCATTTTAACCGATTTTGGTGAAATTGGAAGCTGTAAACAAAAAAGAGGATATCAATATGCTAAAACTAGATTTATTAGTCATTGCTGTGCATCCCGATGACGCAGAATTAGGGGCAGGCGGAGTAATGGCAAAATATGTTGCTGAAGGAAAAAAAGTAGGAATTGTAGACCTGACACAAGGCGAACTAGGCACACGCGGTACAGCGGAGACCAGAGCGCAAGAGGCAAAAGATGCCGCAACGATCCTGGGGCTGGCTACTCGCGAAAATCTTGGTCTCAGAGATGGCTTTTTCGAAAATGCTATCGAAGAAAAAATGGCTATTATAAGTGCAATAAGGAAATACCAGCCTGAAATTGTTATCACCAATGCAATTACCGACCGCCACCCTGATCATGGCAGGGCAGGACAGCTTGTGAATGAAGCCTGTTTCCTTTCGGGTTTAAGAAAAGTAGAAACAAGAGATGAAAATAATCATATACAAGAAGCCTTTCGGCCACGATTAGTGTTACAGTTTGTACAGGATTATTACATCAAACCTGACGTGGTTATTGATATTACGGACTACTATACTATCAAGGAGAAGTCAATCCTAGCCTACAAAACACAATTCTATACTGGTGAAAACACCAATCCAGACGAGCCACAAACCTATATCTCCAATCCGGATTTTATGGAATCTACTGCTGCTAGAGCGAGAGAATTTGGCCGTTATATCCAGACAAAGTATGCGGAAGGATTTACTTCTAAAAAGATATTAGGTGTTGATGATCTATTCGACCTAAGATAAAGAAGCTATAATGAAAATAAAGAAGTGAAAAGTCGAAGATTTTATGGAGACTCATAGAATCTTCGACTTTTTTTATAACGGATAGGCAACCTATCAGGAGATAAAACCTTTTACATATTGTTTTGTGATCTCATGCTGTGGATTTAAAAGTACTTGCTCCGTGGGGCCAAATTCTAGAATTTCACCTCCATAAACAAAAAGGATATAGTCAGACACTCTTCTAGCTTGTCTTAATATATGTGTAACTAGAACAATAGTATAATCCTGCTTAAGCTCGATTAATAATTCTTCAATTTTTGCTGTAGATAATGGATCCAATGCGGAAGTCGATTCATCGCCGAGTATAATTTCAGGTTCAACAGCAAGGCCCCTAGCTAAGCAAAGTCGTTGCTGCTGTCCAATCGAAAGACCACTTGCAGACTGCCCCAAACGGTCCTTGACCTCATCCCATAAGGCCACATTTCGCAATTGTGTCTCGACAATCTTATCCAGTTCCTTTTTATTCTTGGTGCCATGTATACGCGGGCCATAAGCGACATTATCGTAGATAGACATCGGTAAGGGATAAGGTTTTTGAGATAAAAGTCCCATCTTCTTACGGATATGTGTCACTTCAGCATCCTTACCATAAATATCCTCACCGTTCACAAGCACAGACCCCGTTATTTCAACACCTTTTGTGTCGTCTACAAGTCGATTAAGTGTTTTCAGCAATGTGGTCTTACCACAGCCTGAGGGGCCAATGATCGAGGTTACACTGTTGTTTGGTAAGGCAAGATTAATATTCTTTAAGATATGCCTCCCATCGATATACACATTGAGATCCTTGATCTTAATGTGAGGATCAGTCAAAGGACTGTTTAACGACGATTCTTTTGTTTCGATTGAAGGATATGTGTGCATACTACGATAATTAAAATAATGATTGTTAAAACCAGGGCCGAAGCATAAGCTCGCCCCTGAACCTCAGGAATTGGACTACTTAACTGAAAAAATATGGCCAAAGGAAGTGTTGCCGCAGGTTCATCAATATATTTAGGTAAATTGTCACTGAACCCTGTCGTTAATAGTACGCCAGCTACATCACCAATAGCCCTTCCAAACGCCAAGAGAATAGCTGTCAATAATCCGGCACGGATACTCCGCAACATAACCTTTGCAAGCTCCCAGCGTGTAGTACCCAAGGAAAGGGTGACATTTTTAAGATCTTCGGGAATCGTTTTGATCAACTCATCTACGGTACGTACCACAATAGGGATCGTCAATAGTGTGACGGTAATGATACCCCCCAATAGCGAAGCTCTGATACCGAAATAGACCATAATACCAAAGCCGACAGCACCATACACAATAGATGGCACTCCATAAAGCACATCAAACAACAACTTCGAAAACTGTGTTACTCTGGATTTTGTACCCAAATAGATATTCAGATAAATTGATATTGGAATACCAATAAAAGCCGATAAGGTAGTCGCTACACCGGCTAGATATAGTGAACCTAATATGGCGTTTAAGATTCCGCCTTCTTTACCAATGTAAAACCCGCCTTTGGGCAGTTGACTGACCATGTCCCAATCGAGATAGGGAAGACCTTTATAAAGTATTGTACCTACAATAAAAAACAGGGAAGCCGTCACCGTAATTCCGGATAGATGCATGAAGCCCTTCGCGATTTTTTCGCTCAATAACCTTCTTTTGGTATTATCCATCTAAACCTCCTTCAAGACGTCTCAGTATCAGACGTGATATTAAATTGAAAACAAATATGATCACAAATAGCAATAATGCCGAAAACATTAGTGCGGACTCATAAAGTGGGATGGACATCATCTCACCAAAGTTGTTGGCAATTAAAGCTGGTATGGGATAACCGGCATCAAATATGGATGTCGGGACCTTGGGTACATTGCCGCAAACCATTAATACTGCAATCGTTTCTCCAAATGCACGAGAGGTCGATAAGACAATAGCAGCAATAATACCGGGCTTTGCTTTTTTGAGAATAACATGTTTTATGGTATCCCATTTTGTTGCTCCCAAAGACAAAGAAGCTGCTTTTAATTCATACGGAATCGTTTGGAGAACCTCAACCATAATTGAAATCATAATCGGAAAAATCATGACTGCCAATACAATCCCCCCAGCTAACACCGAATAACCAGATGTCACCACGCCAAAAATCGGAGCAATATAAAGCTGGATCAATGGTACAATAAATAACACGCCCCAAACACCATATAGCACTGGAGGAATGGCAGCCAAAACATTGACAAGCGGGAGCATCATATTTTTCAATGCATCTGAAGCATATTCAGTCAGATAAACAGCTGTTAATATACACAGTGGTATGGCAATGGCAAGGGATATCAATGTGACAGCAAGTGTGCCAGCGATAAAAGGTAGAAATCCGAATGAGCCTTTCATAGGTGCCCATACTTTGTCTGTCAACAACTGAAATACATTGCTATATTCAAATAGTGGAATGGATTTTACGGTTAAACCGACCGCAATAATAAGGACAACTGAAAGCGAAATCAGTAGCAACAATAATGTGGACCGTTTTACTAAAGTATCTTTAACCAGACGTGTATTTAGCATGCTATAACTTATTTAGTTCTTCATTGATTAGTGTTTCACTCAATGGGACATACCCATTTTCCAGTAACTGCGACTGCGCCTGCTTCTGCAGTACAAATGAAATAAATTCTTTCAGGAGCAGAGATTCTGTCTTATTACGTGTGACAAATGTCAGATCACGCGAAGGGGGAGCGGGGTATTTACCCAAAGCAACAGCTCCGGTCAGGTCCGATAGCGATCCATAGAATTGCTCTTCGACTTCAATCTGTCCATTTTTATTTAAATCCAATGGCAATACATCAATATGATCAAACACTTTGTTTGTCTTTAAATTATATACATAATTAATGTTGTTGAAGCCAATACCCAACTTATCATCTTTGATAGCCTGAGCAATACCAGGATCTCCGAAAATGCCAACACCTTGCAGGTCCTCCTGTTTATGCCCGAAAAATTTAGCCCAGGTTTCTGCCGCTCCGGCGGCATCGGAACGCACGTAGACATTAATCGGATCTGCTGTAAACTGCGGATCAATTTGATTCCATGTTTTAAATTTTCGATTGACAAAAATATCCGCAAGTTCCTCCCGTGTTAAACCTCGTTTCAGTAATGCTTTATAATTCGGATTGCCCGGATTCAATGTACAAATCACAGCGTCTTTAGCGACGATAATAGGAACTGCACCTTTTTTGACTTCTTGCGCATGCAAATCCCGTGACACAAGACCAATGTCTACCATACCAGTTAACACATCGGCTATTCCTTTTCCCGCTCCGCCTGCGGAAATATTAAAACGAACATGAGGGTGAATTTTTTTAAAATCTTCACTCCAGATTACCGCCAAAGGGTAGAGGGCAAAGGCTCCAGATAATGAAATATTACCTTCGAACCCACGCTCTTTGCTATATCCATTCTTTACTTTTGGCGCGCATGACGTGATCTTAAATACAACTATAAAGCTAAAAACAAGGACTATAAAACATCTTTTTATCATTACACCTATTAGTCTACAGGTTTGGTATATTAAATTTTATACGGCAAATATATATTAATTTGGTAGATATTATAGAATATTAAAAAAATATTTTTACATTTGACATCGAGAAAAGAATACTAAATCAATAGATTTTATTTGTTTTATGCAAAGCTTCCGTACAGAATTAGAAAATCCAGTCGTGGAAAAGGAGATTATTGAACTTGAAAAAAAGATTCGGTTATTTCACGAAGGTAAGATCGCTGATGAGAAATTTAGATCACTGCGCCTTGCCAGGGGAGTATATGGACAGAGACAACCAGGGGTTCAAATGGTTCGTATCAAACTTCCATTTGGAAAAGTTACTTTTAAACAATTGATCAAAATCGCGACGATCTCTGATGAATATGCAAGTCGCAACCTGCATCTGACCACACGTCAGGATATTCAGATTCATTATGTCAGTCTGGATCGCACACCAGAACTTTGGTCAAAATTGGCAGAGGACGATATTACCTTAAGGGAAGCCTGTGGTAATACTGTTCGTAATGTAACGGCTTCACCAACTTCGGGTATTGACCCGAAAGAACCTTTTGATGTATCACCATATGCACAGGCGACATTTGAATATTTTCTACGTAATCCAGTCTGTGCGGAGATGGGTAGAAAATTCAAGATGTCTTTTTCTGCAAGTGAAGAGGACACCGCTTTCTCGTATATCCATGACTTGGGTTTTATTCCAAAATTAAAGTATGTGGATGGTGTAGAAGTACGTGGTTTCAAAGTCTTGCTAGGGGGTGGACTGGGATCACAGCCATTTTTAGCATCGCTAACAAATGAATTTCTACCGGAAGATGAGCTAATTCCTTATATAGAGGCTGCCTTAAGAGTGTTTGACCGATACGGCGAACGCAACAACCGTAACAAGGCTCGCTTTAAATACCTTATTCAAAAATTAGGTCTGGAGGAGGTGTTAAATCTGATCGAAGCAGAAAAGATTGCTACAAAAGTAAAAACTTTCGCTATCGATCGAACCAAAATTGAACAACCGCTGCCACCGGATGACAGCCAAATCACCATACTTGATCTCGATACCGATTTAAACTATCAGGTATGGAAGAATACGAATACATTTGAACAAAAGCAAGCAGGCTATTATGGTGTCTATGTACGTGTTTCTACCGGGGATATCGGTACCGATAAAGCGCGGTCATTGATCGCTGGATTAAAAGATCTTGTTGCCGATGATATCCGGATAACACAAAACCAAAGTTTACTGTTGAAGTATGCAACCGGAAAGTCGCTACCTCATATTTATCAACTGCTAAAATCATTAGATCTTGCTCAGGTAGGCTTTGACAGTACTGCTGATGTGACAACATGTCCCGGAACGGACACCTGTAATCTTGGCATTTCAAATAGTACCGAAATGGCGCGAGTCATTGAATCCTATATCGCCGAATTCCACCAAGATTTTATTTTCAACAGAGATTTGAAAATTAAGATATCCGGTTGTATGAATTCCTGTGGCCAACACGGACTGGCACATATTGGCTTCCATGGCAGCTCAGTTAAAGCAGAGGGTAAGGTAGTTCCCGCTGCCCAGGTTATGCTCGGCGGTGGTACGATCGGCGATGGTGAAGGCCGGGTCGCCGAACGGATTATCAAAGTACCAACCAAACGGGTATTGCATGTGGTTGAATTCGTACTGAACGATTACAAAAAGAATGCTGAAGAAACTGAAAACTTTCATGCGTATTACGACAGACAAGGTAAAAATTATTTTTACAATCTATTAAAGCCACTGTCAGATCTGACAACGCTTTCGGAAGATGAGTTTGTGGATTGGGGACATGAAGGTACTTTTCAAACAGCGATAGGTGTGGGTGAGTGCGCTGGGGTAGTGATCGATCTGGTAGCAACATTGATTTATGAGGCGGAGGAAAAGCTGCAATGGGCAAATGAGACATTCGGTGAAGCAAAATTCGCAGACGCTATCTACCATGCATACAATGCCTTTGTTCAGGCAGCGAAAGCCTTGCTGTTAGATAAAGGTATTAGCGCAAGCACACAAAATACAGTGATCAATGAATTCCAGACACATTTTGTGGAGTCCGGGGAATATGACTTTGATCAGTCATTTCCGGAGCTTGTCTTACAAATCAGTAAAAATGAACCTACGGAGGTCTTTGCAACAGGTTATCTACAAGAAGCCACAAAGTTTATCAATGAGGTTTATCAACGTAAAAATTTAACGCCTGTATTGGCTTAGGAGGGGACGGAATGTCGATAGAAGCAAAAGTAACTTTAGTAGGTGCTGGGCCAGGAGACCCAGAATTGATTAGCCTCAAAGGGATCAAAGCAATCCAGAAAGCGGATGTTATTTTGTATGATGCGCTTGTCAATGATGAACTATTGGATTATGCGAAAGCAGATTGTATAAAAATTTATGTCGGAAAACGTGCCGAACAGCTTTCTACATCACAAGATGAAATCAATCGCTTACTGGTTGACTATGCCTTGAATTATGGGCATGTAGTGCGTTTGAAGGGTGGAGATCCCTTTGTCTTTGGACGTGGAGGTGAGGAAATCGATCATGTGGCACAATATGGCATTGAAACAGCCGTTGTACCGGGTATTTCCTCCGCTATTGGCCTAACAGGACTACAGCAGATTCCTTTGACTTATAGAGGGATTAGCGAAAGCTTTTGGGTGATAACAGGGTCAAAATCTGACGGCAGTTTATCTAGCGATCTATACTTGGCAGCGGAATCCAATGCGACTGTAGTCGTTCTGATGGGCTATGGAAAATTAACAGAGATCGTGGCCATTTATCAGGAGAAAAACCTTCATCATCTACCGATCGCTTTGATTCAGAATGGTTCACTTCCCAATGAAAAGATTGTATTGGGAACAATGGACAATATACTAGATGAATCTACTGAAAAAAGAGTTGGGGTACCAGCTATTATCATCATAGGTGAAGTGGTGGCGAAACACAGATCGTTTCAACAGATTAAAGAAAAAGCACTTGCATTATAAGTATGAATCAGTTGTTTCCCATATTCGTTAAACTTGATCAGATCCAGACCCTATTGGTCGGAGGTGGAAAAGTTGCATTGGAAAAATTCCAGGCATTGATAACAAATGATGAGAGATTGAACTTAACTATTGTTGCAAGGGAAATTGTTCCAGAATTTGAAATATTACTCAGGAATTATCCTCACATTCAACTTCACATACGTCCTTTTGAGACGACTGACATTGAACACAAGCAACTTGTGATTGCGGCAACGAACAATATGGAACTGAATGATGAACTTCGTGAGTTAACATCATTTCACAATATACTCTTCAATGCAGCGGATAAGCCAGATCTATGCGACTTTTATTTGGGATCCATTGTTACTAAGGGCAATCTAAAAGTTGCAATTTCCACAAACGGCAAATCGCCAACAATTGCAAAAAGAGTAAAGGAATTGTTCAATGATCTATTACCAGCCGAAATCGACGAAACGCTTTCACTGATGAGCGAATATCGTGAACAGCTGAAAGGGGACTTTGAATTTAAGGTAAAGAAGCTGAACGAACATACCAAAAACATATTACGTCATGAGCGTTAAGGAAATTAAAGAAATTATCGGCGATAAAAAAGGAACCGAGATGCTGCAAGCAATTGCAGCACTATATCCTTCAGAAGTTGTTTTTTCGACATCTTTTGGGATAGAAGATCAGATTATCACCGAATGGATTGGCAAAAACAATATTGGTATCGAGATTTTCACTTTAGATACCGGGCGATTATTCAAAGAGACATACTCTTTGTGGAGCCGTACATTGGAACGTTATCAACTGAATATCAAAACATACACACCGGATACGACATTGCTGGAAGATTTTATCAGCAAAAAGGGGCCTAATTCTTTCTATGAATCTGTTGAAAACCGTAAAGAATGTTGTCGGATCAGGAAGATTGAACCATTGCAGCGTGCTATCAGTGGAAAAAAAATCTGGATTACCGGCATTCGGTCTGAACAATCGGTCAATAGACATGATATGGATTTTGTAGAGCACGACGAAATAAATGATATCATAAAAATTCATCCGCTGTTTGAATGGACCTTTGAGCAGGTAAAAATGTACTGTAAAGAACAGTATATTCCCTATAATGTCTTACATGACAAAGGATTTCCGAGCATTGGTTGTCAACCCTGTACAAGAGCTATTCAGGAAGGAGAAGATTTTCGTGCCGGAAGATGGTGGTGGGAAGATCAGAGTAAAAAAGAATGTGGTTTACATGCTGTTAAATCTTAATCATAAAAAAGCGTAAACCCGAATTCATTAAATCAAATTTTATTATTTCAAAGAATGGACTATTTAGATCATTTAGAAGCGGAAGCAATATATATATTAAGAGAAGTCGCTGGACAGTTTGAAAAACCAGCACTATTATTCTCGGGCGGAAAAGATTCCATTACATTGGTTCATCTAGCAAAAAAAGCTTTCAGACCTGGTAAATTTCCCTTTCCACTGGTTCATATTGATACTGGGCACAATTTCCCAGAAACTATTGTTTTCCGTGATAGTCTTATTGAAGAAATTGGAGAAAAACTTATTGTTGGCTATGTCCAAGATAGTATAGATCAGGGCAAAGTCGTTGAGCAAAAAGGTAAAAATGCAAGTCGTAATGCACTTCAGACTGTTACCTTACTCGATACGATCTCGAAACACGGTTTCGATGCATGTATCGGAGGGGCACGTAGGGACGAGGAGAAAGCACGTGCAAAAGAACGTATTTTCTCCGTTCGTGATGAGTTTGGACAATGGGATCCAAAAAGACAAAGACCTGAGTTGTGGAGTATTTTCAACGGCAAGATAAACAAAGGCGAGAATGTACGGGTATTCCCGATATCAAACTGGACTGAGCTCGATGTCTGGAATTATATCAAACGCGAACAAATCGCATTACCATCCATTTATTTTAGTCATGAGCGGGAGGTAATCACCCGTAACGGACAATTAATGGCAGCCGCACCGTTTTTGAATATTGATGAGGATGATGTTGTTGAAACTAAATCTGTTCGTTTCAGGACGGTGGGTGATATGACCTGTACAGCGGCAGTAGATTCTACAGCAACTGCTTTGGATGATATCATCGCGGAAATCAAGGCATCAACCGTCAGTGAACGTGGGGCTCGGATGGATGACAAAGTATCCGAGGCAGCAATGGAAGAACGAAAAAAACAGGGATATTTTTAATTCCTCAAATCTAATACTTGATATTGACAACAATGAATATATTGAAATTTATAACAGCTGGTTCGGTAGACGATGGTAAAAGTACCCTAATCGGTCGATTGCTATACGATACCAATTCTATTTTGGATGACCAATTGGAAGCGATACAACGTGCGAATCGAAAAAATGATGATGGAACAGTAGATTTAGCGATATTAACGGATGGACTAAAGGCAGAACGCGAACAGGGGATAACCATCGATGTCGCTTACAAATATTTTCAGACCGATCATCGAAAATACATTATCGCTGATGCTCCGGGCCATATCCAATACACGCGAAACATGGTTACAGGTGCATCTAATTCTGAGCTGATTATCATCTTGGTGGATGCACGGAAGGGGGTTATTGAACAAACGAAAAGGCATTCGTTTATTGCTAAATTACTGGCAATGAAACAAGTATTGGTGTGTGTCAATAAAATGGATATGGTAGATTATAGCGCCACTGTTTTTGAACAAATCAAAAATGATTATCAGCAATTGGCGGCCAATCTAGGGCTTCAGGATGTTGATTTTATCCCTGTATCTGCATTAAAAGGAGACAATATTGTTCATAAATCTGATCGTATGCTATGGTATTCAGGAAAATCGCTATTGGATTACCTGGAGAATGTTGAAATTCACGAAAATCAAGCGGCGAATTGGAGATTCCCTGTGCAGTGGATTGTAAGGCCACAAACAGATGATCTCCATGACTATAGGGGATATGCCGGCAGAGTATTAGGAGAGGGGCTTACCGTTGGTGATCAGGTGATTATTTATCCCTCAGAAACATATAGCGCTGTAAAGGCTATAGAATTTAACGGCCTGCAGCTTGACCGTGCGGAAAATGGACAGTCGGTTATTCTTCATTTAACAGACGATGTTGACATTAGTCGTGGCGACACCATAGCAAATGTTGAAAAACAGCCAAAATTTGAGCGCAATATACAGGCAAACGTATGTTGGTTTGACAATAAACCGTTGGATACCGAACAGATCTACTTACTTCAGAACCACAGTAAATTGACAAAAATTAAGATTGTCGATGTGCTTTATAAATTTGACATCAACACACAGGAAAAAGTTTTCGACGAAACGATCAAGCTCAATGATATTGGTCGTATTGCAATCAAATCTGCTGAAAATCTTGTATTTGATTTACAGACAGAAAATTCTGCAAATTCTCAAGCCATTGTCATAGATCCGAGGACTAACTTAACAGTTGGCGCTTTGATGATTCAGGCAGTTGATTAGCATTTTTTATTCTGTAAATATTCAACCTAAATATTTATTGAGGAATCTGAGCGTTTCGCTTGGATTCCTTTTTTTATATAAAATATGCAAGCCTTATTTATAAATCATTGTAAGAAAACTTATTTTATATAATATCAAAACCAGCAATAAGTGTATTAAATAATTCATTAGAAACTTCCATTCTCATCACTATACATATTTATTATAATTTATATTATGTTAAATAGTAATTTACAAACCTCCCTTTTACCCAACGATTTGTTATATTTTGTAATAAAATAGTATTGCTACTTTGTTATAACGAAGACTCTAATCTCATTGCATATAGCGATTTTAATTCCGCGTAAAATCAGATCTTACAATCTATTGAGACTTCATGATATAATGGCCTTATAAATTTTAAAATTTATAAGGCTTAGAATTACACAAATCATTACGTTTAATATGTTCTATTACAAAAACGAAAATGATTCTTTTTTTTTGCTAAAGTGTCGAATAAAATACGTGGATGATTTGATTTTGGCTACAATTCTATATTATCAAGCTAAATATACATATTTTATAGAATTCGAAATTTCATTATAACAACGTAAAATTTATAAAAAATTAACAAAAATTGGATTTTTATTAAAAAATACATAAATTAGTACCAGCCAAAGGGAAATTTTACTAATTAAAACATGTCAAAAAATTTTAACGAGTTCATTGCGAGCGTTGAGAAACGCAATCCAAATGAGCCAGAATTCTTACAAGCTGTAAAAGAAGTTACAGAGGATTTATTTCCTTATATCACAAACAATCACCCTGAATTTTTCGACCAAAAAATTCTTGAACGTCTGACCGAACCTGAGCGTATTATCTCTTTTCGCGTAACCTGGTTAGATGACAATCATAATGTACAAGTAAACCGTGGATACCGTGTGCAAATGAATAGTTCTATAGGTCCATATAAAGGCGGACTTCGCTTCGCTCCTTCTGTAAATCAAAGTATCTTAAAATTCCTTGCTTTTGAACAAGTTTTCAAAAACAGTTTAACAGGCTTACCAATAGGTGGCGGTAAAGGTGGTTCTGATTTTGATCCTAAAGGCAAATCAGACAATGAAATCATGCGTTTTTGTCAAAGCTTTATGACGGAATTATATCGTCATATTGGAGCCGATACAGATGTTCCCGCTGGCGATATTGGTGTCGGTGGACGTGAAATTGGCTTTTTATTCGGACAATTTAAGCGTCTTCAGAACAATTTTACAGGGGTTCTAACAGGTAAAGGTGAATTATGGGGCGGCTCTTATATTCGTCCGGAAGCTACTGGATATGGCCTACTATACTTCGTAGATTGTATATTTAAACATAAAGGACAATCCTTAAAAGGAAAAGTTGCAACAGTTTCAGGTGCTGGTAATGTTGCATTTTATGCTGTTGAAAAAGCAATGCAATTAGGTGCAAAAGTAATTACTGTTTCTAATAGCTTGGGTACATTGTATGACCCAGATGGTTTTGACACAGAGAAAATGGCTTTTGGAGCAACATTGGGACGGAATTTAGACCAATACCCTACTCGTTATCCAAATGCACAGTTTTTATCGGGACAAAAACCTTGGCAATTTAAATGTGATATTGCATTACCTTGTGCGACACAAAATGAATTGAATGAATCCGATGCAAAAACACTTGTGGCAAATGGCTGCATCTGTGTTGCTGAAGGCGCTAATATGCCTTCCACTGCCGAAGCAATTAAAGTTTTCTTAGATGCTAAAATTAGTTTTGCACCAGGGAAAGCGGCAAATGCTGGCGGAGTTGCCGTAAGTGGTTTGGAAATGTCCCAAAACTCGATCCGTACACAATGGGGTACCGAGGAAGTTGATAGCCGTCTAAAAACAATTATGGAAAGCATTCACGAAACTTGTTTGAAATATGGCAAAGAAAGTGACTTTGTTAATTACTTAAAAGGTGCCAATATTGGCGGCTTTATTAAAGTGGCTAATGCCATGAAAGCTCAGGGAGTTGTATAATCAGCCTTTTTCTAATCATATCATAATCCTGAACGCTCAAATGTATTTCATTTGGGCGTTTTTTTATACTTTTATGGTAATTTTTAAAACAAGAGATTTACATGAGATTAATAGCGGAACTCCCCCATCCTGATTGCAAGATTTCCATCTTTGGAATGAACCAGAAATTCATCATCAAATTTGAACAAGGAAATCTGGAGCAATCCTATAAAATTGCAGAGGTTGACATCATAGGCGGCGTAAATGGTGTTTTTGAATTGCTTGATGAGGAATTTCTTAAAAGTGTAATAGACCAGTTCTCGTTAATGCGTCAATCTTTTAACGGTGCTTACAGTAGATACGAATAGCGACAATTATGTTAAACTACCTTTATTTTGCGGCGTTTTGGGCTTGCCAAATTGTCTCCTCCATCCTATTTAAGCTGGGCGGTATTCACCCCAAATATAAATGGGCGGCGTTGATTGTTGGGAATATTATTTTGCTTTCAGCAAGTTGGTTTCTCATTCAATTATTTAAGAATGTCTCTCAACCTATTGTTATTGCCTTATGTTCAGGTGGGACTTTTCTGACGGTTCAATTGGCAATGGCATTTTATTTTAAAAGTCCACTGAGCTGGCAGCAGGTTGTCGGTATGTTTGTTATTATTGTAGGTATGGTGATGATTACCTTTGGTGGCAAAGATCAAACGATCTAAAAAGATAAAAAAGAACTCGCATTTTACATGTGCGAGTTCTTTTATTGCTATAGATAAGCGTAAGTTATTCCGTCTCCACCGCGGTCTTGATGTTCATCTTCAAACCGACTGACATGGCTGTATTTACGCAAGTAATCCCGAATGAATTTTCGTAAAATGCCGTCTCCTTTACCGTGGATAATTTTTAAAGATGGGTAGCCTACCATAACAGCCCTATCCAGTACTTTCTCCAATTCATTCAACGCATCTTCGGTGCGCATCCCTCTGAGGTCAAGTTCCGGATTAAAATCTGCGACAGTACCCGCAGACAATGATTTAGACAAGCTTTTTGCTGATTTCTTATTCTCTCGTCCCTCGAGCTTAATGACATTCTTTCGCTTCTGTACTGTTCTCAATTCTCCCATAGCAAGAATCAAATTGTTTTTAGCAATTTCAACAACCTGTGCTTCAGCACCATTATCAATAATCTGCACCCAGTCACCTATACTCAATTCGGAGGATTCCGTTACTTTTTCTTTAATGACATGCTTTACTGTTTGCTCTTTCGGCAAAACAGCTTTCAAAGCTTGATCCAGATTACTGCGCAATTCACGGGTTTTCTCCTTATCAGCTTTCGCTGATTTGATCTGTGCAACCGTATTTTCGATTAATTTATTGGAGTTTCTGATGATTTCCTGAGCCTCCTCTTTGGCTTTTTTCAGGATAACCCGCTTATTTTCTTCAAGATAACCTTGTAATTCCAAGTACTCCGATTTGAGAGATTCAAGTTCTTTCTCTCTTTTATTGATGGCAACTTTCGTGTCAAACACCTCTTTCTTCTCCCGTTCAAGATCGATCAACAAGGTATCTACCTTTTTCTGTTGTACACCGATTTTCCCTTTGGCGGCCTCTAGAATATCCTTGCCTAAGCCGATTTTCTGTGCAATTTCGAAAGCATAAGAGCTTCCAGGTTTACCGATCTGGAGAATATACATTGGACGCATCTCGCGGTTATCGAACAACATGGAAGCATTCTCCAGCCCCGTTGTATTGCTCGCAAATACCTTTAAGTTTGAGTAATGGGTTGTTACAACGCCTCTAATCTGCTTTTTATTCAACGATTCCAATACGGCTTCGGCAATAGGTCCGCCAAATAGAGGGTCTGTTCCAGTTCCGAATTCATCAATGAGTACCAAGGTGCGTCCATTGGCAAATTCCGTAAAATACTTCATTTTCGACAAGTGTGCACTGTAGGTACTGAGGTCACTCTCAATAGATTGATCGTCACCAATATCAGCAAATATTTGCTTGAATACACCTACTTTCGTCGTCGGCTCAGCTGGGATCAATAGACCTGATTGCACCATGATCTGCAGCAAGCCCACTGTCTTCATACATACTGACTTACCACCGGCATTTGGTCCAGAGACAACAATAACACGTTGCAACTGGTCGATTTGTATATTTAATGGAACTACAGTGCCTTTATGGTGTTCGTTAAGTATGAGCAATGGATGACGCGCATTGATGAGATTGATCTCCGCCTCTTTGGACAATTCAGGCATCTCGGCCTCAATATCCAAGGCAAACAATGCTTTGGCTCTAACAAAATCAACCTTGGTCAATAAGCCATGATAGGATAACAATAAAGGGAGATGCGGGCGCACTTTATCTGTGAGTTCCACAAGAATTCGGATGACCTCCCTCCTGCGCTCAAATTCAAGATCTCTAATTTTATTGTTCATCTGAAATACTTCTTCTGGCTCAATATAAGCCGTTTGTCCTGTCGCAGACTCGTCATGAATCAATCCTTTAAGCTTTCTTTTATTTTCAGCCAAGATCGGAATACATAGACGTCCATCCCGTACAGTCAAATTGCCATCCGCAGTCCAGCCACTGTCCTGAGCATTTTTGAAGATACTATTTATACGTTTGAGCGCATCTTGTTCTGCCCGTTGTATTTGTTGAGTGATTTCGAGCAATAAGCGTGAAGCATTATTTTTGAGTTTTCCTCGCTCGTCAATCACTATTTCAATATCACGGATGATTCCCTTCTCGATAGGTAAATGCTCAAATAGCACTTCCAAATTCGGATAAAGGCCCTCTCTTTCGTTAAAATAGCGAATGATGGCATAAACAGTTTTCAAGGACAACAGGACACGAAAAAACTCTTCTTCAAGTAGAAAAGCACCTTCCACCCTCGCTTTTTCAATAATGGATTTCAGAGGAAAAAAATTCTCGACTGGAAATGCTCCATCATTGACAAGAAGATCTTTGAATTCACTTGTCTGTCTCAAAAAACGATCTATCTGATCAAAGCGAGTTTGTGGCTGAATTTTTTCGACCAGCTCACGGCCCGATTCACTCAGGCATTTTTGTTTTATTTTATCTTTTATCTCGGAAAAGCCGAGTTTATCTATCGCATTTAATGGATATACCATAAAATTATATTCTTTGATGGTTAAAGTTTTGATACAGGCTTCAATGCCTGTGGTGGAGTAAGAATAGGTTTTTCAAGCCTTTGCTCCATTTGTTTTGGTAACGTTGCTGTGTCCTTTGCCGAAACGCCAGGTGTTGTTGCTGGGGACGCAGGATTTCCAGAGGAAGTAGGTGGCGGTGATCCAGCTGGAGTTATTGAACTACCTATAGATAGCTGGTTCATTAAATAGCTGTCCAAACTAACACCTGTTTTCTGTTGGAAATTTTTGTTAAACAACGAAGACGCTTCTTTAAAACTGAATTTCTCCTTGCTTCGTTTGTAGTGGATAAGCGCAGCAATACGTTCCTGATACTGTTGCTGTTGTCGCATCACACGACTTGTACTATCCTGAATTCTTGCATTGACAATCGAATCCCTTGTTCGGATAGAATCCTGCTTTTTACGTTCGATATCCGTATAAAACTTATTCTCCTTCGTCAAATTATCTTCCACTTTCTTATAAATGGCTGACATGACCTCAGCATCTTTACCGTAATAGTCCAGGTTCTTTTTAAAAGAAACGGAATCCAGTCCGTATTTATCAAAAGTCACCTGGTACAAAGGCACCATCACTTTGCGTGCACTATCAATGGGCAAAATATTGAGATATGAATCTGTCAATTGGATTTCTGTCAAA
Organism: Sphingobacterium sp. GVS05A; assembly: GCF_019969845.1. GTDB lineage: Bacteria > Bacteroidota > Bacteroidia > Sphingobacteriales > Sphingobacteriaceae > Sphingobacterium. The sequence continues at coordinate 440,984 of NZ_JAHXYR010000005.1, read as the reverse complement.
GCATTTACAAATTTGCTTTGTGAGATAATATCCTTCTCCTCTGGTTTGACACAGGAACCAAATAAAAAAATCACCGCAAGTAGATTCAGTATTAATCGTAGCATTTCGTAGTTTTGTACAAATTTACAAAAAGCACCGACATTTGGCACTTTTTACATCATCAAACTATATCGGAAATGAGTATTGCGAGTAATTTAGAAGCTTTAAGATTGGAAACTGAAGCAAAAGGCGTTCAGCTTGTAGCAGTTTCAAAGACAAAGTCCAATTCAGAAATCATGGAAGCCTATGAGGCTGGACAACGTGTTTTTGGTGAAAATCATGTTCAAGAATTAATTGAGAAAGCAGAGCTTTTACCCAAAGATATTCAATGGCATATGATCGGACACCTACAGACAAACAAAGTAAAATATATTGCTCCATTTATTAGTCTAATTGCTTCTATTGACTCCCTAAAACTGCTAAAAGAAGTTAATAAACATGCTATAAAAGCGAATCGTACCATCGATTGTTTATTGCAAGTATATATTGCTGACGAGGATACCAAGTTCGGTTTGGATCATGCCGAATTGATCGAGCTGCTTCGTGATGAAGAATTCCTGGAACTAAAAAATATCCGAATTTGTGGGCTAATGGGGATTGCGTCCAATACAGACAATGAAAAGGTGATCAAAGCAGAGTTCTACGAACTAAAGATGTTATTTGATGGAGTTAAAGCCAGCTTCTACCGTAAAGACGACTATTTTAATATCCTTTCCATGGGGATGTCATCGGACTATAAATTAGCAATTGAAGAAGGATCTACCATGGTCCGTATTGGCAGTACAATCTTTGGTAAAAGAGTAATTAAACATTATAAAAACAATGATTAAACCAATTATACGCGCAGCAATTAAATCAGATTGCCCACAAATGCTTGGGCTAATCAAAGAATTGGCTGTCTATGAAAAAGCCCCGGATGAGGTGACCGTTTCTCTCGCGGAGTTTGAAGAAGCTGGATTTGGACATAATCCTATTTGGGGTGCGTTTGTAGCGGAAGTTGGCGAAGAAATTGTTGGAATTTCATTATATTACGTCAGATACTCCACCTGGAAAGGAAGAAGACTTTACCTGGAAGATTTAATCGTTACCGAAAAAATGCGTGGACTGGGAATGGGTAAACAACTCTTTGATAAAACACTAGCCTACGGCAAAGAATGCGGTTATCATGGCATGGTATGGCAAGTTTTGGACTGGAACGAGTCTGCTATAAAATTCTACGAGCGGTATAAAGCTGATTTTGATTCGGAGTGGATTAATGTATCAATCACTTATTAAATTAGAGGGGAAGCAATCAATTCAATGCGGTTTTATCTTTTTTTGAAAATTTTATTTATAGGCAGCTTGTTGTATTCATGTCAAAACAAAAGTGCTGCACCTTCTCTTGCTCAAACTGGAGATACACTCTCATATCATAAAAAAATGGTTGATGAGCATAGTAATTATTTTCTAAAAGGAGATGATCAGTTGGATACCACATACTTTCGGGCAAGCTACCCTGTATTCGATGAAGTAAAAATCAATAATCTTGTTTCATCTATTGTTCATCTCGAAGGGGATACAAGCATGGAAGAAGCTGCCCATCGTTTTATCAGTGCCTACAATGAATATGTGGATGATAACAATGGTAAATCTACCGCGACCTGGAATCGAGATCTTCAGGTAGATGTAGTTGCTAACACACCGGTCTATCTTGCTTTACGAACGAAACAGGAAGAATATACTGGTGGAGCTCATGGCGACCATGTAACGTTATATTCAAACTTCGATAGGCAGTCTAATCGTTCTATCACGATTGACGATATTATTCGTAAAGAAGATAAAGACAGATTTACAGCAATAGCCGAACAATGCTTTCGTAAACAAGAAGGATTAAATAAGGATGATTCCTTAAATGGGAAGTATTTTTTTGAAGAGGGCAAGTTTTCACTCGCAGATAATTTTACTTTTGAAAAAAACGAATTATTATTCTACTATAATATCTATGAAATTAAATCCTATGCGGAAGGTAGTACAGAATTACGCGTCCCTTACACCGCTATTAAAGATCTAATGTCAGAAAAAGGATTACATTATATCAATAGTATCAATTAGCAATCAACTAAACTCAATAAAATAAATGCAGGTTTTTAAATTTGGAGGTGCATCGGTAAAGGATGCAGAAAGTGTCAGAAATTCAGCAAAGATTATTTCGAAATACAAAGGTGAAGCTTTGTTGGTCGTTATATCTGCCATGGGTAAGACGACAAACCTTCTGGAGAAATTGACCAGAGAATATTATAACAATACAGGCTTGCAGCTTCAAACCCTTGAAGATGCCAAAGCATTCCATTTCCAAATTCTTCAGGACCTATTTCCTGATGGTGAACACCCAATATTCGACGAAATTGCCAATTGTTTTGTCGAGATCGAATGGATTTTGGAAGAGGATCCGCAGGATTCCTATGACTATCTATTTGACCAAATTGTATCCATGGGTGAATTGATATCGACTAAAATTGTTGCTGCCTATGTTGCTTTTATTGGAGAGAAAGTAAAATGGTTGGATGCCCGTGATTATATTTTAACAGATAACACCTATCGAGAGGCTGCAGTTGACTGGAACAAAACAGAAGAAAAAATCCGTGCTGAACTTCCATCCATATTAGACGAATATATTGTCATTACACAGGGTTTTCTAGGATCCACATCTGAGAATTTCACAACGACATTGGGTCGTGAAGGATCTGATTATTCTGCAGCAATATTTGCGTCTTGTTTAAATGCCGAAAATGTAACAATCTGGAAAGACGTCCCGGGTGTACTCAATGCTGATCCTAAATGGTTTGAAAAAACTGAATTGATCCCTGAACTATCTTATACGGATGCGATCGAACTGACCTATTATGGTGCGACCGTAATTCACCCGAAAACGATCAAACCACTGCAGAATAAGAAAATTGCCTTAAATGTACGTTCTTTTGTTGATCCGGAGTCTCCCGGAACAATAATTCGAAGTACAAATCAGACATTACCAGTTCCTTCGTTTATATTTAAAGTAAATCAGATTTTTATTTCCATTTCGCCCCGGGATTTTTCTTTCATCGTGGAAGATAACCTCAGAGACATCTTTAATCTATTCCATGAACATCGTATCAAAATAAATATGATGCACAACACAGCGATCAATTTTACGGTCTCCGTGGATGACACTGGAAAGAATCTAGTGGATTTAATTAACGATCTTGAACAACGATTTAAAGTTACCTATGAGTCTGGTCTTGAGTTAATCACGATCCGTTATTATAACCAAGAAACGATCGATCGTGTTCTGGTTGATAAAGAGGTGATCAGTGAATTAAAAGATAGATATACGTGCCAGCTTCTTGTTAAGAAAATATAAATGAATAGATTGATTCTTCAAAACGAGGTACAGCTGTTTTTGGAAAAAAAACTGAGCGAGTCTCCTACTAAAATAGCTTTAAAGAAATCTCCTTTTGAAGGAATATCGTCTTCTGAATTAGCTGCACAACTCGATGGTAAGCAGCGTACACGGATTAAAATACCTTTGTGGGCAGGGACTCCAGGAGTCTATTTTCCTGCTAAACTAAATCTAGAACAGTGTTCATCAGAAAAAACGGCATTATTCAAAAGTTCGCTTGTTAAGGAAGATACAAATTTAGTTGATGCGACAAGCGGTTTTGGTGTCGACAGCTTTTATTTTTCAAGGCGGGCAAAGCAAGTGATTTCATGTGAACTCAATCCTGATCTTGCACAAATTTCTGCATATAATGCCAGGATATTGTCTGCCACAAATATTGAGGTTATTGCCACAAATGGTGTAGATTACATACTTAACAATCCACAGGCGCATTTTGATTATATCTATCTGGATCCTTCGCGTAGAGTTCAAAATAAGAAAGTATTTTTACTGGACGAATGTGAACCCAATTTGGTGGCTCTGCAAAACGATTTTTTCGAACGATCAGATGTCATTATCAGCAAGCTTGCTCCATTATTGGATATCTCCTCAGCATTGAGCATGTTAATCCATGTAAAGGATGTTTATGTCGTTTCCCTGCAAAATGATTGTAAAGAACTTATTTTTATTCAAGAGAAAGGATATATAAGCGAGCCGGTTATTCATGCTGTCCGACTATTCAAAGAGGAACAACAGATCATCTCTTTTACTTATGAGGAGGAACGCACTACCCTTGTTGATTATAGTGCACCTCTATCCTATCTTTATGAGCCGGATGTTGCCCTGACAAAAGCCGGTGCGTTTAAAACAATCGTCAGTCGCTTTGATGTAAAAAAACTACACCAAAGCACCCATTTATATACATCAGATCAGAAAATCCCTGATTTTCCAGGTAAAAAATTTATGATAAAACAGGTTGAATCTTTCACAGAATTCAAGAAAAAGAAAAGTCCTCTAATTGCGGATATTATCGCCAAAAATTTTCCTTTAAAAACGGAGGAGATAAAAAAGAAGTTTAAAATTAGAGATGCCGGTGACACCTTCACCTTCTTCACAACAATATTGAATAATCAGCTTACTGTCATACATACACGGCGAATCCTAGAATAGACAATTTCATTACAATTGTCCTATTTCTTCTCCGTAATTTTAATGCATGGATAAAATCGTATTATCAGCATTAGATTTAGCTCCTGTCAAAAAGGGAGAAAATGCAGCTAGTGCTATAGCTCGCAGTGTAAAAGTTGCCCAACATATCGAAAAACTAGATTTTAAAAGAATCTGGGTAGCTGAACACCATAATATGGAGTATATTGCAAGTTCGGCAACCTCACTACTTATACAACTTATTGCTTCAAAGACTGACAGGATCAGAGTAGGTTCGGGTGGTATCATGTTGCCTAATCATGCACCCCTAGTGATTGCGGAACAATTTGGCACATTGGAAACATTATTTCCCGGTCGAATTGACCTTGGCTTAGGTCGCGCACCAGGTACCGATCAATTGACTGCAATGGCCTTGCGTAGAAATAATCTGAATACTGCCTTTCAGTTTCCGCAGGAGGTCAAAGATCTTCAACGTTATTTCAGCGCCGATAATTATGATGAAAAGGTGCGAGCATTCCCTGGTGAAGGACTGGAAATCCCCCTTTATATTCTAGGGTCTAGTACAGATAGCGCTTATTTAGCGGCTAGTTTAGGACTTCCCTACGCCTTTGCAACACATTTTGCGCCGGCTCAATTTGCCTCAGCAAGTATGATCTATCATCAGAACTTTGTACCATCGGAGGTATTGGATAAACCTTACTTTATTTCATGTGTAAATGTTATTGCTGCAGACAGTACCGAAGAGGCTGAGTTTTTGTCAACCAGCTTCTATAATTTATTTGCTGGTATAGTAACGAATGCAAGGAGACCCTTATCTCCGCCGACGGAAGAGGTGATTTATAAAGGCATTCCGGCCATCGAACAAGCTGTACACAGCATGGCTTCCTGCGCTTTTGTGGGAGATAAAAATAAAATCGCTCCAGAGATAGAGAAATTTGTCAAAGATCATAAAGTCGATGAAATTATAGCGACCTCCTATATCTTTGACGATGAAAAGTGCCTGAAATCATTTTCCTTACTTAAGGAAGCACTCTCTTAGGAGGAATTATATATTGTGAATTTTTATATATTTAAATAAAAATTCACAATATATGAACAGCTATTCTGTTTTGACCTTACTGTTTGGGCTATTATTCATCCAAGCTTGTCACAGTCCCACAACGAAAAAAGGTGATACCCCAATAGATTCGGTTGCTACAAAAGATAGCTCATCTTTGGCATCGAAAGACAGTACAGCCTTGTTAATTTCGGCAGCAGCCGATAGTTCAAAAGGGCAGATTTTTTTGGTACGCAGTTATCGCATCTGGGAAAAAGAGGATCCGACCGCTGTATTGAATAAGGATTGGTTTGATCTTTATGAGCGCGAGGGGAAATATTATCTGGATAAAGTCGATTATGAAATTAACGATAGTTATGATGAATGTGCTCAGGTTCCGTCAAAAAGTGTCCAGTCCAAAAGAAACTCGCTTTTGTTCCTAAATATTAAAGGATTGACGACGGGAGTCGTGGAAAACATGAAGGTAAACCATTCGGAGATCTGGCCCAAGGAATCTGTAGAGTATAATTTTAAAAAACAACGAATTGTCCTTAAAGGATTGGGAGACATCAAATCCACTGAAGTGCAGACGGATGAAAAGGGACATGAAAAACTATTTCACGAAGTCGCACACTACAAGCTCAATGCCACCTTTGGGGGAGCTAAAGAAATAACATTATTTCAAAAAGATCAATATGATCATATATTTATGTCTACACAGTTTGTTGGTGATATAGATCGTGATGGACAGTTGGATTTTATCTTTTCCAATCCAAGTCACTATGAGGAAGAAACTACATTACTATTTCTTTCTAACGGCGGAAAACCTTTGATTTTCGAGGCGAGCGAACAGTTCGATTGTTAATTTATGATCATGGAAAAAATAAGGACAATACTGCATCAAATGAAGTCCATTCACCGAGCTCTAATCGCAATTTGTGTTTTTATACTTGTGTATATCTTTTCCCCGATTAAAACCTTCACATTGTTAAGTCTGGTTTTATGTTGGCTTGGCTTTTGTATTTCCTATATATTGGTTTCCTGGTATACGTTTTACACCATGCCGGTGACCACAATCGCTAAGAAAGCACAACAGGAAGACGGTAGCCGACTTTTTGTATCCCTATTTATAATATTAGTTACGGTTAGTTGCTTTATTTCTGTACTAATGATCATTATATCGACTAAAGATAAACAGCTTAGTGATTCATTTATTATCGTCATCTGTATGTTAGCCATACTGGCTTCCTGGTGTCTGGTTCATACCATCTACACATTCCATTATGCACGTTTATATTATGAAAATGGTTCCAAGGGCAGTGGATTGGAATTCCCAGGGGACGACAAACCGGACTATTTGGATCTTGCCTATTTTTCTTTTGTCATGGGCTGTACATTTCAGGTGTCTGATGTGGGTATTTCATCGAAAAAGATAAGACGTGTTGCGTTGTTTCACGGTCTCCTCTCCTTTGCACTCAACACATTCGTGGTGGCATTGACTATCAATATCATTTCCGGTTTGATAAATTGAGTTTTTAATCTAAAAAAACCTTATTTTAGTGCAAAATTTACACATATGAAGTTGTTCAAACCATTAGTCGCGCTCATTTTATGCCTTATCACTTTTTTTTCGTGTAAGAAGAATGAAAATACGGATGGTGAAGGGTCTGCTGGAGTTACAGGCAGTTATGTCGGTAGGGTTCAATTTCAGGGCAACTCATTGTCTATTGATCGATCTAATAGATTGATCCGCATTCTACCTGATGGAGGTGTCGAATCGTTTAAAATAGAATTCTTTACAGGGGTGCCAAATATTACAGGAGTTCGCTTTACACCGGTTAATGACAGCACTTGGATCTCGAGCGATACAACAGGACTAAGAAGTGTGACCATAGAGGGCAAATTACTTAAAATAAACTACCAGCTAAATAGCCAAAGCTGGATTGTAGATGACGGGATTCGTAAATAATAATCAATCTAAATTGTCATAATAACTTCATTTTTCGTTGCTAAAGTATTTTCTTATCGCTATATTTAGTCAAGCATAAGGAAAAGAGAAATGAAACATGTCAAAAAAATTGGAGCAATTGCTTCTGTATTTGCTATAGCCATCGCCTTGAGTGCATTTAACTTCCAACAGGAAAAACCTCAGGAAGAACCTAAACCAACGAATTTAAAGGTCTTACCAAAGGATATCTCGCATGATGAGCTGATATCAACAATGAAAGAGTTTAATGTCGCATTAGGTGTAAAATGCGGCTTTTGTCATGCCCCTTCAAAAGAAGATCCTAAAAAGCTGGATTTTGCTAGTGATGAGAACCATAAAAAGGAAATTGGCCGAGCAATGATCAAAATGACCAAAAAGATCAATAAAAAGTATTTTAATCGTAGCTGGGATAGCTCTCCTGCCAAAGCAATTTCCTGTAAAACTTGTCATGGCGGAAAAGAAGAACCAGAAATGGTCATAGCGAAAAACTAATCAAACTATATATTTATGTAACACCATAAGGTTTCTCTTATGGTGTTTTTTATTGCCTATTCTTTGCTTATTTATTGGCGTTTGTTTGGTTATTCTTTGCCGTTTCTAGGCTATTTCTTTGGGTTTTCCTTGGTATTGGTTTGCCATTCCTTTGCTATTTCTCAGCTTATTCTTTGGTATAATAGCAATAAAGCAGCAGAGAAATACAAATAAAATGCCATAAAAATAGCAAACGAAGTGGTATGTTGTGTCGAGTCTAGTGGCAAAAATTCCCGAATAGATAGCATTAAAGTAAATTTCGGTATTTAAAAAACTGTCCTTCTTTTTAATACACAACTCTGTCGCTACCACAGGTTCAGTCGCTTCACGAAAAGGGAAAGAAATTGAACACTCGCGCCACGTTGCCTTAACCTTTTGGTGGGAAGAAACAGGGCGGTAAATACGGATACAGGGAGATGCCGAATCAATTGATGATCAGGAAGCAGATCAATTTTTTAGGGAACGTAGTAGAGATAGCCAGATCGTTTCCTATGTAAGTGAGCAGGGTGCTTTACTTTTAATATGATCCCTACTGGCCGTGACAAATAAAAAAAGGCTTTTCAAATTGAAAAGCCTTTTTTGTTGTACCCGGAGCCGGAGTCGAACCGGCACGGTTTCCCACTGGTGTTTGAGACCAGCGCGTCTACCAATTCCGCCATCCGGGCATATCCGTTTGGGATGATGCAAAAGTAAGGAAAGTTTTTATTTTTCCAAACTATCTCCCGCTTCTTTTCCTAAACTACCTGAAAATGAATTAGAAATTTTTTATAAAACTATTTACAATGCCTCTCCAAAGGCTTAACTGGCATTTTTTTCTTAATTTTAAGCTGGAAATATTAGGTAAAACATGGAAAAGGTAAAGTTAGGAAATAGTGAAATTGAATTTAAACCGATCGTTTTTGGCGGAAATGTATTTGGTTGGACTGTCGATGAGCAACAGTCGTTTGCTCTTTTGGATGCATTTGTCGATATGGGCTTTAGTTTTATAGACACATCCAACAACTACTCCCATTGGGTACCTGGTCACACAGGATCGGAGTCCGAATCCATTATTGGTAAATGGATCAGTAAACGGGATGTTCGGGATAAAATTCAGATTGCAACGAAAGTAGGCGGACGTCGGGCCGGCAATGACAAACCCAATTTGAAAAAAGAACATATTATCAAGTCTGTGGACGAATCGCTCATGAGATTACAAATAGACACAATAGATCTTTATCAGTCCCATCACGATGACCTTTCAACAGCCATAGATGAGACGCTTGAGGCTTACCAACAATTGGTCCATGCCGGTAAAGTAAAATGGATTGGAGCGTCTAATTTAAGCCCTGAGCGCCTAAAGGAATCATTAGTTGTCGCAGAGAAGCATAATCTCCCTGCCTATATTGCTATCCAGCCCGAGTATAATTTGTACGACCGTTCAAAATATGAGAAAGATTATGAGCAACTCGCGCTCGAAAATCATTTGGGCGTAATCACCTATTACTCCCTTGCAAGCGGATTTCTCTCGGGCAAGTATAGGTCGATAGACGACATTAAAGAAGCAAAACGATCTGACGCCTTAAAAGGCCGATTTGATAACCGCGGACTTCGTATTCTGGACGCTTTAGCTCAAGTAGCACACAATCACCAAGTCGCTATGTCAACCATTGCACTGGCTTGGATTCTTCATCGACCTTCGGTCACCGCTCCTATTGTAAGTGCCACCTCCTTGCAACAACTTGAGGAACTAACCAGGGCAACCAAAATAAATTTGTCAACAGAAGAAATGTCCCTATTAAATACAGCGAGCGCATATGAAGAAAATTGATTTTGAAATAACAACAAAGCATTGATATAAAGGATCTTAAAATTAAATTAAATGCTAATCAGAATATTATTTGGCAAGTATACTTATAAAAAGGTTTTACACCTGACCTTACAGTAAAGATACACTTTACACAAAACACTATAATAGACTGTATTTCAATGCAAAAAATATCCCAACAAAATAATATTTTGTTGGGATATTTTGTATTTCGCAGTGGTAAATTGAGCGATTAGCGCTTTGGTAATCTCTTCTCGTCCAATAACGTTAGAACTTCCACAGGCACCATCTCGCTAACATCTCCCCCGTTAAACCAGACATCTCGCACAATAGTTGACGATATATGGGCCTTTCCGGATCTACTCATCAAAAAATAACTTTCGACTATGGGGTTTAGCAGCAAGTTATTTTGAGCGATCGCATTTTCAAATTCAAAATCTCCCGTATTTCGTAAACCTCGCAATATAAACTTCGCACCAACGTTCCGACAGAAATCTACGGTCAAACCACTATACTTCACAGCTTCAATCGCCTGTATGTCTCGAAAAACATCCTGTATAGCATTGACTCGCTCGTCATGGTCTAACATACCTTTTTTGCTTGCATTATAACCTACGGCAATAATGATTTTATCAAATAATGGCAATGCCCTTTCAACCAGATCCTGATGAGCTAAGGTAAAAGGATCAAATGAGCCTGGAAAGACAGCAATTTTCATATTATAGGGGTTTTGCGTAGAATGAAAAAGATGAATAACCGTATTTTCTGGTTTCTATGAAATTCGGATGCTCCTCCATTTGTCTTGTAGAAGGATGTTCGACAATAAGAAGCCCATTATTATTCAATAGATTATTATCAAAAACCAATTTTGGCAGTTGGGGCAGTTTTGGAATATCGTAAGGCGGATCTGCAAAAATTAAATCATAGGTACTTTTGCAGCTGGTAATAAATTTAAAAACGTCTGCTTTCCTGGTATTGATCTGTTCCAGCTTCATTTTTTTAGCAGTGTCCGTAATATATTGTACACATTTAAAATGTAAATCGACAGAATCAACGTGCTCCACTCCCCGGGATGCTAGCTCAAAGCTAATATTTCCGGTTCCTGCAAAAAGATCAAGGCAATTTAAGCCATCAAATTCCAAACGATTCTGCAGAATATTAAACAAGGCTTCTTTAGCAATATCTGTGGTTGGCCTAACCGGCAAATTGGTTGGTGGATTCAGCCTTAAGCCACCAATTTTACCTCCTATTATTCGCATAATATTGAATCAAATAATATGTTGTATGGTGTTAAGTTACTATTCACCTCCTGATCCGCCAAGACAACCTTTGTTTTTAAATCCAATACTTCGATATCTCCTGCATAGGACGCTATACGCTTATAAAAGAATTCGTTGGGAACTTCACCAGAAAGGAGAACTTTATCAATAGAATCGCCCAAGCCAAATTGTGTTAATATGTTCAATATGTAATAACTAACATCATCAAGATTATGAATTTCAAAGCTGTTGTAAAGTTGAAAAACACCATTCTTGAACAAATAAAAGTCTACAATGTTATCAGCTACAAAGTGCAACCCCAATACACTACCCCGAATAGATATACGCTCTTGCGCACGATCCAACACAACGGCAAATTCAGGAAGAATAACAGCATCCGCAAACAACCTGCGCCAGCGATTCAAAAGAAGCTTATCAAATTGATACAAAGCCACCAAACCAAGATTATCTAAATAATAAATAAATGTATTTTCAAGATCTGATGTACCCAAAAATTGTAGATATTGCGCAATATTATCCTTCTGAAAAACCTCCTTTGGTATAAATGTAAAGCTTTGATGTGGGATCACAATCCGAACGAATCGAAATGGCAGACTCATTATTCTTGTCGCATCTAAAATTGGCTCCTCAGAGGAATATTCGATCAATATAGGTGCTACTGACTTCTTATCAACTACCGCTAATACATCTTTCTGGAAGCCAGCCTTTACCAAAAGATTATACTCGGGTAAGTAATGAATGTTAAATTGTTTTGAAATATAATTCATTCGCTGAATTGTAAAAATAAAAACTTGTTAAAGCAAAAATAGCTTTTTCTAGAGGATAAGACAAACCTTTTAAATAACTTTGGGAGTGTTCATCAAAAATCTGCTAATACAACAATTTCCCTGGCAACCGACCGCACAGCAGTTGGAAGCATTCGAGCTATTGGAAGAGTTTCTGCTTGCTTTTGACAGGCAGTCTTGTTTTGTCCTCAAAGGCTATGCCGGGACCGGTAAAACAACGTTAATTGCGGCATTGGTCAAAGTATTGCCTGCATTAAAAAAAAGAGCCGTGCTCCTAGCGCCAACCGGTAGGGCGGCTAAAGTGATGAGTTATTATTCCGGACGAAAGGCACTGACCATCCACAAGAAGATCTATCGAAAAAAATCTGCCATTTCCTTTCAACTAGACTTCACTTTAGCGGAGAATTTGCACGAAGACACTTTATTTATCGTAGATGAAGCCTCTATGATTTCCAATGAATCAGTGAATGTATTTTCAAAAAGCCTTTTAAACGACCTCTTTCGTTATGTCCAATCAGGTAAGAATTGCAGCCTCTTGTTTGTTGGTGATACCGCTCAGTTGCCGCCAGTTGGTTTATTGGACAGCCCAGCATTGAACCCCGGCTATCTCGAAAATGAATTTCACCTCTGTGTCTACCCCTATGAACTGACCACGGTAGTACGGCAGTCCCAAGATTCGGGCATACTGTACAATGCGACCAAAATACGAAATGAGATCATATCGGCTGAGGAAGGGCAACATGACTTCCCATTCCCAAAATTCATAACAAAAGGATTTAAAGACCTTTATAGAATGACAGGTGAACGGTTAATAGAGGGAATAAATTATGCTTATGATAAATATGGCGTAGAAAACACCATGATCATATGCCGTTCAAACCGTTCAGCAAACTTATATAATCAGAATATCCGCAACAGGATCCTTTTTAGGGACGAAGAACTAACAGGTGGAGACTATATCATGGTTGTGAAGAACAACTACTTCTGGCTACAGGAAAACAACATGGGCGATGGTTTTATCGCAAATGGTGATATGGCCAAAGTCCGAAAAGTGAGCAATATCCACGAGCAACATGGTTATAGATTTGCCGATGTTACACTAGAATTTATGGATATTGATGAAATCGAACCGATCACTTGTCGCGTTATTTTAGACAGTCTCTATACAGAGGGCCCCAATCTTTCCTATGAAAGTCAGAAGAACTTGTACGAAGAGATCAGTTTGGATTATGCAGATATATTAGACAGGAAAGATCGGCTTGAAGCTATTAAAAAAGACCCCTATTATAATGCACTCCAGATTAAATTTGCGTTTGCGATCACTTGCCATAAAGCTCAAGGGGGACAATGGCCTATTGTATTTGTCGATCAGGGTTATATTAACGATGAAATGCTCGATCTTGAGTTTCTTCGCTGGTTATATACTGGTGTTACCCGGGCCACACAGGAACTTTTTTTGGTAAACTTTAATGAAAACTTCTATCCATCATAGTATTATTACACGAATCATTCGTATGGCGATATAATAATGAATATTTTAGTGGTCAAAACCAAGATTACACAATTATCTATATTTATTTAATGCATAAGTTCTATTTTATTTTTGCAGCCAGTCTATTACCCTATTTCGGCTCCGGACAGCAGATTCAAGAACCTCCGGTAAAAGCGAATTACCAGTTGGCCGCCAAATTTTCTCCAGAGAAATTAAAAAAAATGATTTTCTCTACAAGCATCAAACCAAATTGGATCAATTTTTCGGACCGCTTCTGGTATGATTACGCCAGTCCACAGGGCAAAAACTGGTATATCGTCAATCCAGCACTTAAAAAGAAAGAAACCCTTTTTGACAGTGAGAGCGTAGCCGCTCAAATAACCAAGATTGTTAAAAATCCTGTTGATGCACAGCATCTGGAATTACAGGGCCTGAGATTCACCAAAGATGAAAAAAAGATCAGATTTCAGATCCAAAGTACAAAAGATACTGTGAAATCAAAAGAGGAGATCGAAAAGCTTAAAAACAAATCAGACACAACAAAGAAAAAGCTTTTCTATCTAGAATATGATTTTGTTTCAAAGACAGTAACTGAAATCAGCGATTCTACTAAGGTTAAAGCGCCGCTAGCTTGGGCAAGTTTTTCACCCGACACCAATACTGTCTACTTCGCCAAAGACTTTAATCTGTATTGGATGGACAAAGCCAACTATCTCAAAGCGGTCAAAAATGAGAAAGATAGCACCATTATTGAACATCAGATTACAAAAGACGGTGTACAATACTATGCTTGGGGGGGTGATGAATATAGCACTACCACAGGTGACGAAAAGGATAAAGATAGTGAAACGAAACGTAAGCGTGTATGGATCAGCTGGTCACCAGACGGCCGCTATTTTACCCTGACAAGAAAAGATAACAGATCATTAAAACCTTTGTGGGTCATCAATAATGTCGGCTCTGCTCGACCTACCCTGGAAACTTATAAATACCAAATGCCAGGTGAGGTTGACTCGACCGAAACTGAATTCTATATCTTTGAAGCGGCAACAAAGGCACCGCGCAGGATAAATATTGCAGCTTTTAAAAACCAAACCATCTCCAACTGGACCAAAACGCCAGATAGAAATTCATACAAAGAGGATTATTACATTAACTACTGGCTAGGAAATAACGAAGAGTTTTATATCTCCCGTTCCAGTCGTGATTTAAAAAGAATAGACTTGTTGAAGGTGAATGTGAATGGAGCGGTCAATCCTATTATTCAGGAACGTTCAAACGTATATCTTGATGTCCAAAAACCACTCCTGACCGAAAATGGGAAGCGTTTGGTTCATTGGTCAGAAAGAGATGGGTGGGGACATTACTACCACTACGATACCAACGGTAAACTGATTAACCAAATTACCAAAGGAAGTTTTCATTGTGAGGAAATTACAGGGATAGATCCAACAACACAGACTTTGTTTTTTACAGCATCCGGTCGTGAGAAAAATGAAGATCCTTATTACCTTCACCATTACAGTGTCAATCTCAACGGCAATGGAATTAAACTGCTGAATCCAGGAAACTTTGATCATCAAATTGAGATGAGCGAATCCTCCAAGTATTTTGTCAACAACTCATCGAGAGTAAATACTACACCCGAATCTGTATTATTAAATAGCAGTGGACAGAAGATCATGACACTTGAAAAGACAGATCTGTCACTATTATTTGCTGCAGGTTATAAATTCCCTGAACCGTTTAAAGTAAAGGCTGGCGACGGTACCACAGATCTCTATGGTGTCATGTACAAACCTTTTGATTTTGATAGTACAAGAACCTATCCTATCGTAGAATATGTCTATCCAGGCCCACAAACAGAAGCTGTCAATAAATCTTTTGGACGGAGCATGGATCGGATAGATCGATTGGCCCAATTTGGCTTTATCGTTGTTACCGTAGGAAATCGAGGCGGACATCCATCCCGTTCACAATGGTACCATACTTATGGTTATGGCAATCTACGTGATTATGGATTGGAAGACAAAAAAGTGACAGCGGAGCAGCTTGCTGACCGTTATAAATTTATTGACATCAATCGTGTAGGTATCACAGGGCACTCTGGTGGTGGTTTTATGTCAACTGCAGCAATGCTTGTTTACCCAGACTTCTTCAAAGTAGCGGTATCGGGAGCTGGCAACCATGAAAATCAAATCTACAACCGATGGTGGAGCGAACGCCACCATGGTGTGACAGAAAAAGTGTCAGCAAAAGGTGATACAACTTTTTCATACCAGATCAACAAGAATACCGAATTAGCCAAAAATCTAAAAGGAAGACTATTGATTGCCACGGGTGATATAGACAACAATGTCCACCCTGCAAATTCGATCCGAATGGTCGATGCATTGATCAAAGCTAATAAACGATTCGACTTCCTGCTCTTACCAGGACAAAGGCATGGATTTGGTGATATGACGGAATATTTCTTCTGGAAAATGGGCGATTATTTCAGCCAATATCTCTTGGGTGATTCCAAAATGAATGAAGTCGATATGACCGAAATGAATAGAGAAAAACCTCAAAAATAATAGGTTTTATGACCTACATCGAAAAAATAAAGTTTTTATCCGTTACCTTAAGATCATTTGAGGTAACGGATTTTTCTTTGAATGTGCTTGGGGATATTAGCCTTCGGGACCTACTAGACATCTCACTAGAGAAAAATAAAACCATTTCTTTCCGGGCTGCCTGGGTATTTGAAACCATTGTATTAAAGGATACGGCTTTGCTTGATGGATTGTTACCACAATTTTTTGAAAATTTGAAAAAACAAAAAAACTGGAGCTGTCTTAGGAGTTATAGCAAAGTTTTAATGTATTTGACCTCAAAAAAGAATAAACGCTATAATCTTGATGAAAAGACCGAAGAAGAACTTATTGAACAGGCTTTTCAATGGATGATTGAACAGCAATGTCCTGTGGCTGTTTTGGTCAACTGTTTAGACATATTAAATAATCTAAGCAAGAAATATACTTGGATAAAAGAAGAGCTTTTTGCTCAGATAGATCATTTTCAGAAAATAAAACCTAGTCCGGCTTTATTGAGCCGAACGAAGCGAATCCTTCGAAACGAGTAAAAAAAGTTCCCTCCTAAATCATTAGAGATCAAAACAATGTATTCCCTTTTGGATTATGCGCCCGACCAAGGTGTCTATAGGCAGCTTCAGTGCATTCACGCCCCCTCGAGGTACGCATAATATAACCTTCCTGAATCAAAAAGGGTTCATAAACCTCTTCGATTGTCCCCTCGTCTTCCCCTACGGCAGTAGCAACAGTCTTAAGTCCTACTGGCCCGCCTTTGAATTTGTCGATGATTGTAGTCAAGATTTTATTATCCATCTCGTCCAAGCCATTTTCATCCACGTTCAGCGCTTGCAGCGCATATTTTGCAATTTCTTGATCGATACTTCCATTTCCTTTTATCTGAGCAAAATCCCGCGTACGACGCAATAAAGCATTTGCTATCCGTGGGGTCCCTCTACTCCTACGTGCTATTTCGTAAGCACCCTCATCAGAAATAGGTGTATTCAGGATATGTGCAGAACGGAGTACGATCGTTGTCAATAGTTTTGCATCATAATATTGAAGCCGTGAATTGATCCCAAAACGTGCACGCAGCGGAGCCGTTAACAAACCTGATCGTGTCGTCGCACCAATCAGCGTAAAAGGATTTAATGAGATCTGCACAGAACGGGCGTTAGGGCCTGTTTCCAGCATAATATCGATCTTAAAATCTTCCATGGCCGAATAGAGGTACTCTTCCACCAAAGGGCTTAAACGATGGATTTCGTCAATAAACAGCACGTCACCCTCCTCCAAGTTTGTTAATAATCCAGCAAGATCCCCTGGTTTGTCCAAGACTGGGCCTGAGGTAATTTTTATACCTACTCCCATTTCGTTGGCAATAATATGCGAAAGTGTCGTTTTACCTAGTCCTGGAGGGCCATGTAATAAGACATGATCCAAAGCTTCTCCTCTCAATCGTGCAGCTTTCACAAAAATATTTAGATTCTCCAA
Organism: Sphingobacterium sp. GVS05A; assembly: GCF_019969845.1. Classification (GTDB taxonomy): domain Bacteria; phylum Bacteroidota; class Bacteroidia; order Sphingobacteriales; family Sphingobacteriaceae; genus Sphingobacterium. Next base: position 423,399 of record NZ_JAHXYR010000005.1, on the reverse strand, counting down.
TATTTTTGCCTGCCCTGTAAAATCTTCAAATGCTTGAGGTCGCAACGCCCGTTCGATGTCACGATCTGTATTGTTCAAACGTTCCGGGTTTGGATCTAAATTTTCGTTCATTGACCAATATTATTAATTTCTCTTATAGCTTTTTCCGATACTCCCCAGTTTCAACTGGATTACACCAAAAAAAGCCTCCTTAAAGATACTCGTACTCATTTTAGATGTGCCTTCGGTTCTATCCGTAAATATGATAGGTACCTCCACAACATTAAAACCATATTGTATGGCCGTAAATTTCATCTCAATTTGGAAAGCATAGCCAACAAATTTAATCTTGTCCAAAGGAATAGTCTTCAACACCTCCCGTGTAAAACAGACAAAACCAGCCGTAGCATCCTGAATTTTAATTCCAGTTATAAAACGGACATATACAGACGCAAAATACGACATCAAGACCCGGCTCATCGGCCAGTTGACAACATTTACGCCTTTAATATACCGAGAACCAATACTCATATCAGCACCATCCACACAGGCTTGTCTCAAACGGACCAAATCCTCCGGATTGTGACTAAAATCAGCATCCATTTCAAAGATATATTGATAATGTTCTCTGGCAAGCCCCCATTTAAACCCATGAATATAAGCGGTCCCCAAGCCCAGCTTCCCTTTCCGTTCTTCTATAAATAAGCGGTCAGCGAACTCATTCAATTGTAAATTTTTTACGATATCTGCTGTGCCATCAGGCGACCCGTCATCCACAATTAGGATATCAAATGCATGTGATAAGGAAAAAACTTTACGAATAATCTTTTCAATATTTTCCTTCTCATTATATGTTGGAATAATTACTAAACTCTCCGCCACTTTTCTTTTATTTAAGACCCGTAAAGGTAATAATTTAAGCCAAATTCTATACTAGGAATTTCGATGAAATCTTCATAAATGGGATATTTTGCATAATAACTAAAAAAAGAAAAGCCCGCTACTATGGGAGTAACGAGCTTTCATTAACCAATTATAAACTTAAATTATGAGACTGCAAATATGATGAATATTGCTTACATATGCAAATTTTTATGCGTTTTCATGCAACATTTTCAATACAATATCCCATTTTTTATCAAAACACCTTCACAATATGCAGAATACTGCAATTTATCGATCTACTTCACCCAAAACAATGTCAATTGACCCAAGTATAGCAATGAGATCCGCAATCAACACCCCTTTTCCCAATTCGGAAATAACAGAAAGGTTATTGAAACTTGGCCCTCTTGATTTTACCCGCAATGGAATATCGGATTTCTCTTTCGTCACAAAATAAAAACCGAGCTCTCCTTTTGGATTTTCCGCACGCACATAGTAATCTTGCGCTTTCAAATTCACTTTTTTGGGCACGAGTGCACGTGGATCAAAATCAGCTGTACGCTTAAAATCTTTCTGCAGCCGCTCAAGGCATTGTTCAACGATACGAACAGATTCATGCACCTCATCTACCCTAACCTTATAGCGATCCCAGCAATCTCCAATGCTCCCCATAGCTCCTTTTCCTACTGGAATCTCAAAATCTATTTCAGGATAGACAGAGTATCCATCAATCCGCCTCAAATCCCATTTAATACCTGATGCGCGCAACATAGGACCCGAAACACCATAATTGATTGCGACATCCGCTGGTAGGATACCTATATTCGCTGTCCTAGATATAAATATCTGATTCTGGGTTAATATCTCATCCAATTCAATCAATTTCGGTTTAAAATAGTTGATGAATTCTGCGCAACGCACTTCAAAACCAACAGGCAAATCATAGAAAAGACCACCGACCCAGATGTAATTATATAACATACGCGAACCGGATGCCCATTCCAACATATTCATAATATGTTCACGATCTCTAAAACACCATAGAAAAGGAGTGGTAGCACCAATATCAATGCCGTAGGTACCAATAGCAATTAGATGTGATGCAATGCGATTGAGTTCGCAGACCAATACCCGAATATATTCTATTCTTTTAGGAATTTTACTATCCAACCCCAACATACGTTCCACCCCCATCACAAATGCATGGCTATTGTTCATCGATGCCAAGTAATCTAGACGATCGGTAAATGGAATTGTCTTCCCATAGTTTAAAGATTCCGCATGTTTATCAAAACATCGGTGCAGATAACCCAAATGCGGAACGACTTCCTTAACGATTTCCCCATCCGTGATCAACTTCAAACGCAATACACCATGTGTTGAAGGGTGTTGCGGACCCATATTCAAAACCATCTCTTGCGTGGAAATTTCCGTGAGATGCCTTTCATAACGATCTAACGCTTCTTTATATTTTGGATTCGCCATACAGATCAATTAATGTTAATGCCATGATATTTTTCGGCCTCCTGATAATCCTTTCGTAACGGATAACCCTCCCAATCATCCGGCAGGAGAATTCTTCTTAGATCGGGATGTCCTGAAAAATAAATTCCCATCAGATCAAAAGCTTCCCTTTCATGCCAATCTGCTGTACGCCAAATGGAAGTAACAGACGGGATTTCTGGCAGCTCATCCAACGAGCGATTGCCCTCCAGTTCCACTTTCAATACAACTGTATGTTGATAAGGCAAAGAACTCAGATGATAGACGATCGTAAAGTGATCTTCGTAATCTACAGCAGTTATATTGCTCAAAAAATCAAAATATAGACCTTCGGTATCCCTAAGAAAAGAGCAAACAGGAACTAGATCTTCAACATGGACAAACAAAGCTGCTTGTAAGCCAGTCACCTCCTCTTTCAGGATTACTGAATCTCCAAATCTGGAAACTAGTTTTAATTTAATTTCTTCAAATGTCATATTATGGAGCTAGACGCGTGATTTTCCAAGAATCCGAAACCTTTTTATAAACAATCCGATCATGAAGACGACTAGCACGTCCCTGCCAAAATTCAAAATAGATCGGTTTTAGGATATAACCACCCCAATGTGCCGGTCGAGGTATGATCTCATCACCCGTATATTGATCCAAAAGCTCTTCTACTCTACTCTCCAAAAAATTTCGGTTTGGAATTTCGCGGCTTTGGGGTGATGCCAGGGCACCTATGCGACTACCCTTAGGACGCGATTGAAAATATTCATCCGAATCTGATTCATTAACTGGCTCAATGATACCCTCAATACGGATTTGCCGTTGTAGCTCAGGCCAGAAAAATAAAAGCGCAGCATGCGGATTGTCTTTCATGTCTTCCCCTTTTCGGCTCTCATAATTTGTAAAGAATACCAACCCTCCTTCTGAAATATCTTTTAATAGAACAATCCTTGAGGATGGCAAATGCTGTAGCGAAACAGTGGACAACACCATCGCATTGGGCTCAATCACCTCACTATGAATAGCCTCATCAAACCATTTTTTAAACTGATGGATGGGATCATGATCCACATCAGATTCAGATAGGTTACCCAATACGTAATCTTGTCTGATCGCTGCAATATCTTTATGTTGAATGGACATAGAAACCTATTTTTATATTCCTACAAACTTACTAAAATCATTGCTTTTTCTCTATAAACTTAGTAGAAATTGCTAAAAACGTTTTTTTGGCACAAATCTCGCATGACTTAAGCAAAAAAGGATTAATTTCGATATATACTTAATTTTGCGTCCTATGTTTAATGAATTAGACCCACAAAAAGGAAGCTTGCTGATTTCAGAGCCATTCATGTTAGACCCTCGATTCCTAAGGTCTGTTATCCTATTATGTGATCATAACCAAGAAGGTAGCTTAGGCTTTGTATTGAATAATAAAACGAATGTCCATATTGGTCAATTATTGGAATCAATAGCGCAATGTCATTTCCCGATCTATATAGGCGGACCTGTGGCACAGGAGAGTCTATTTTTTGTACATAGTCGGTTTGATCTTCTACTAAGTGGTGAAGAGGTTGCTCCAAACCTCTATTTTGGCGGTGATGAAGAAAAACTTATTGACGCGATTCAACAGGACCAGATTAAATCTGATGAAATTAAGTTTTTCATCGGCTATTCAGGTTGGTCAAGTGGACAATTGGATAAGGAAATAAACGAAAACAGCTGGGCTGTTCAAAACAAATACCATCATCAGATTATTTTTGAAGGTAATGGTGAGTTGCTCTGGAAGGATGCCATAATTGGGTTAGGTCCAAAATATGCCCATGTCGCCAATTTCCCACAGAGCCCCGAATTAAATTAAGATTATTTGTAGATCTAAATCTTCTACTGGATTGTTGATCGCCCGATTCCAACATTCACTTGCCTCCATAGTGGGCCTGTATAGTTTTTTCTGTCTAAGCTACCCTGACATAGGTTCAAATACGATTACTAGGTTATATTGAACGCTTATGACAAAATGAATGAATTTCTGCCATCCTGTCCTACAATCGCTATTTGGAACACAGATTGTACATTAATCACCAAAATCATAAAATTAAATAGCAACATACAAATTATGAATCCAGAAAAAGGTAGTATTTCAATCCACACGGAGAACATATTTCCCGTAATCAAAAAATTCTTATACTCAGATAATGAGATTTTCTTGCGCGAACTGGTATCTAATGCAGTTGATGCTTCCCAAAAGATTAAACGTTTGGCATCTTTGGGGCAATACAATGGCGAAACAGGTGAGTTAATCGTAGATGTGAAGTTTGATGAGGCGGCCAAAACCATTACGATTTCAGACAATGGTATTGGTATGACTGCCGAAGAAATCAAAAAATATATTAATCAAATCGCATTTTCGGGAGCAACAGAATTCATGGAGAAATTCAAGGAAGCTAACGATGCAAATGAGATTATTGGTCGCTTTGGGTTAGGATTCTATTCTGCATTTATGGTGGCTGACACCGTAGAAATTCAATCATTATCCTACCAAGATGGAGCCGAACCAGCGCATTGGACATGTGACGGTAGTACTTCTTACGAAATTTCAACAGGGACTAGAACAACACGTGGTACAGACATCATTTTGCATATCAATGACGAGTCCACAGAGTTTTTGAGTCAAGCTCGTCTGCAGGACATCTTGGACAAATATGCAAAGTTCCTTCCTATCCCAATTCGTTTTGGCACGAAGACAAGCTCTGAGCTAGATGGAGAAGATGAGGAAGGTAAACCAAAATATAAATCTGTAGAAGTTGACAATATCATCAACAATACAAATCCAGCCTGGACAAAGTCCCCTTCAGAGTTAAAAGACGAGGATTATTTAGCTTTCTATCGCGAATTATATCCATATTCGATGGATGAGCCATTGTTTTGGATCCACCTTAACGTAGATTATCCATTTAACTTGACTGGTATTCTTTACTTCCCTAAAGTGAAAAACGAGCTGGAAATCCAACGCAACAAAATCAAGCTTTACTCTAGACAGGTATTCATTACCGATGAAGTAAAGGATATTGTACCGGAATTCCTAATGTTACTTCATGGGGTAATTGATTCTCCGGATATTCCATTGAATGTCTCCCGATCTTTCTTACAGGCAGATAGCAATGTCAAGAAGATCAACAGCTATATTACCAAAAAAGTTGCGGATAAATTAAATGAAATATTCAAAACTGACCGCAAAGGTTTTGAAGAAAAATGGACAGACATTGGCTTGTTTATCAAATATGGTATGCTAAGCGATGAAAAATTTGCAGAAAAAGCGAGTGATTTCTGCCTAGTAAAAAATACGAGCAACGCGAGTTTTACAATCAAGGAATACTATGAAAAGGTAAAAGATATTCAAGTCGATAAAGATGGTAATATTGTTTACTTATATACACATGATGCTGCTCAGCAAGATGGTTTTATCCAAACAGCGTTAAACAAAGGCTATGATGTTTTGGTACTTGATGGCCCACTTGACACACATTTCACCTCCTATCTGGAACAAAAAGGAGGTGAAAAGGTACAGCTTAAACGCGTAGACGCAGATGTGATCGACAAGCTAATTCAAAAAGATGAGAAGATCGAACTTTCATTATCCGAAGAGGAATCCAAAAAAGCTTTGGAAGTTTTCGAAAAAGCGATTTCGCGTCAGGATATGAAAGTTGAGGTAGATGCCCTTCGTGAAGGCGACTTACCCGTATCCGTTACTATAGATGAGTTTATGCGTCGTATGAAAGATATGGCCAAAACTGGCGGTGGTGGTATGAACTTTTATGGTTCATTACCGGATAATTACAAAGTAACGGTTAACGGCAATCACCCGTTGATCAAAAGAATATTATCTTCTTCTGATGAAGAAAGTGCGAAACTGGCGAAACAAGCCTTTGATCTAGCACTTTTGTCAAGAGGCCTGTTATCTGGTGCAGATCTAACATCTTTTGTAAAAAGAAGTGTTGAGATGATCTAACATCACAATAACTGTATAAAAAAAGCGATCACCCGACTAGAGTGATCGCTTTTTTTATACTTTTTGACTCAATTACCTAACAAAAATCGACCTGATTTTAAGTAAAAATCTCAAATCACGTCCTACGGGCTATTACAATCGTTTTTTATTAAAATTTAATAAACTAATCTTCACCTAGTTGACTTTAATACCTGTTTTTTTCATTTAAATATTTGGAGGGAATAGGGTTTAATCGTACTTTTGTATCATCAAAATCACGGTAGGTATAGCTCAGTTGGTTAGAGCACTAGATTGTGGTTCTAGGGGTCGTCGGTTCGAGCCCGATTACTTACCCAAAAAGGGCAAATCAAAATAAATCGGTTTGCCCTTTTTCCATTTTATATCGGCTATATTTTTACTCAACAACACGACAATTTACTTTCCCTATCCATAACTTGCAACATGAAACACTTTTCAGTAGTCATGCGAATTTGTTTGCAATAGATCTGTGCCAATGGCCACTTTTTATTTGCGAGCAATCAAAATAGCTGTTATGGAGAGATTAAGGACAATTTTAGATTCCCAAGGCCAGATCTCGTCGATAAAAATATGATCATGAATCTGCCGCGATTAGCACAGGCCCACAGCTTTGAAATCTTTCCTGATCCAACGATAATATCGTCCTCTAGGGCCATTCCCGCGCAGTTCGAGCCAACCAAGAGCATGCAGCAATTTAATTGTGGAGTACAAAGTTGCCCAACTGATATGCTGTATTGTTCGTAACTCAACATAGAGGTCGTCAATGTTGTCAATAATAACTTTGCGCCACAAATGCTTGATAATATGTAGGCGTTGAGGTGTTAATTTGTGTCCATTACTTGTTAATGAGCTGATTAAAACTTCCATATCTCTTATACTATAAATGGTAGAGTCCGATGACCTGGTTTCGCTCCCATATCTTACCATCCAACTCTATATTATATATTGCATAACTTGTAAAATACCGAAGGTAAAAAACTATCCCTCCAATGAATAATACACAATAAACTAATAATCAACCTAATAAAATTCATCAAACTATTACACATAACTCATCATTTTTAAAGAATTATCTTGTCTTTGATCATATTAAGTGATAATACATGAAGATACTCTTAAGAATGAAAACAACTGGATATATTTACTTGAGTAAGAAGCGTAGTTCTTTAGACCCTCTAAATCCGACGTATTTAGCTGGCCTATTGTGATCATAGATTTGTAATGAACAATGATGGTATATAGGTATGGATAGGCAAAATCCAGATAAAGTGGACAACAAATGTGATTTTCCCAAAGAAAAATCAATCCAAATATGAAAGGATCGATCTAAAATAAGCCAAGATATACTTATATTTATATCCAGACCCTACTTCGGTCCAACAGTTCGTAGATGTAATTACAAAAAAGAATACTCAACAGCAAATAACCTTGCTTCAACAAGATCATATAAAAATGAAAAATACCATGATCAATACCGGAATTCTAAGCTTTGGTATGTCGGGTCGCGTCTTCCACGCACCTTTCATCCACAGCAATCCACATTTTAACTTAGTCGCCGTTGTCGAACGGTCACAGAAAATAGCAAAAGACCTTTATCCCGAAATCAAAAGCTATGATACCGTAGATCAGTTATTGGCAGACGATACGATAGCACTGGTGATTGTAAACACGCCAAATCATACACACTTTGAGTTCGCGACAGAGGCCCTAAAAGCAGGAAAACATGTCCTGATCGAAAAACCAGCCGTGGAAAATATAACGCAGTTCAATGAACTTTCCGAGGTCAGCAAAAAAAGTGGAAAGCGGATTTTCTTTTATCAAAACAGACGTTATGACAGCCATTTTCTCGATGTAAAGAAAGTTATTGAAAGTGGTAATCTTGGTAAACTGACCGAAGTATCTTTCCGCTTCGACCGCTATAAAATGGAATTAGGTCAAAAATATTTCAAGGAAAACAACCAATATATCTCGAGTGGTCTCACCTATGATCTGGGGCCTCATATTATAGATCAAGCTATTTCGCTTTTCGGAAAACCATTGAAATTTAGCAAAACAACTTCAATTAATCGGCCCGACTCCCAAGTAGCAGACTACTTCCATTATCATTTACGCTACCCCAATGAACTGAATGTATTTCTAACGGGGAGCCTTGCTGTGGCCGATCCCTTGCCCGCTTTTGTGGTAAATGGTACCAAAGGAAGCTTCATAAAAACGATGGCTGATGTGCAAGAACAGCAATTGATAGATGGCATGCTTCCCAATAATCCAGCCTACGGTGTCGAACCGAATGGCAGTGAGGGTAAACTGGTGACTATCGACAACACAAATCAAAAGCATATTTCTTATCCGCTTCCACATAAAGGAGATTATAATCTATTATTCAACGACATCTATGAGAATCTTGTTAATGAGGTCGAATATCCAATTACAATGGACCATATCAGATGGCAAATTGAAATGTTATCTGCCAATAACAACCTCTAGCATACAGCATCAATCAGACAAGCCTAAAGACTCAAGCACAAAAGTAGTAGCTTTTAACACAAAAAACCATCCCAATTAAATTGGGATGGTCCTCTCCTGTTTATATTGCCAATATCAATTTTTATGCATTAAAAACTAATAGTTTAGCAAAGTCTTTCACAAATGGATTTTGCATTGAAATCGATTTTAAAATAACTCAAATTTGAGTCCCAGTTGATATTGTTCAATATCTGCAGTCCAATTGTCTATAATATCATTTGTTCTATTAAATTTTCGATACCGAAAATAAACCTTACCCAATTCTGCACCTAAACTGTAACCTGTTCTCGGTTTACCACGAAATGCGTTCTCTCCGTTGTTGAGTTTGTAACGGTCATCATTGAGCAAAAAATTAAAATCCAGTCCCGCCATAATCGCAATTGTACGGGTAAAATTTACCTTTAGATACAACGGCACACTCATATATTCCAATTTTCTGGTTCCGGCTCCTATCCCATATTCACTTTCTGCAGTCTGATCATTATTACGGATCCGCATTAAATTATAGACCGGTTCGGCTTGCAACGCTATGTTTTTGTTAAAATGATAGCGAAGATCCCCTCCGATCTGAAAACCGATTCTTTTACCGGAACGAAAAGCCGAACCATTTGTACCAGATAGATTCCCACCGGCCCTAAGCCCCATTCCAAATTGCGCTAACGCTTTATGTGTACACAACATTCCAAAAATTACTGTTACGGCAAATACTAATTTCATTCGTTTGTTGACTAGCATACAATGTTATTTACGATATAAGTTTCTCACAACAATCCATCCAACATAACTGCATGTATATTTAACAAAGCACCCTCATCGTGAACAGGAGGAGAAAACTTACAGACAATCTATTTCCAGAGAAATAAATTGTTATTTAGAATAAAGCTAAAGGAAAAATAAATACAAATTGACAAAATTATACGAACATCGTTATTTGATATACGAACAGGCTAATTCTGCCAAACATGGCCATTTAGTTTGTATAATTACTCGGTTCGATGTGGATCATAACATAACCAAGATCGGGTATATGTTCGATCAGATAGTCTTTGAGCTCATGAGCCAGTGAATGACCTTCTTTCACTGTGATCTCACTATCCACAATCGCATGTAGGTCGACGTGATATTTTGTTCCCGACTTTCGAACATAACATTTCTCCGTCGCTTTTATACCCGCTACCTCCAAAGCATATTTTCTGATTTCCTCAATCACTTCCTCGTAAACATTTTCATCCATGATTTCACCAAGAGCGGGTCTAAAAATATGGTAACAATTATACAAAATAAATCCAGCTGCAAATAACGCAGCATAATCATCTGCATTCTCATATCCCTTACCTAATACTAAAGCGATAGATATACCAATAAAAGCCGCCACCGAAGTAATCGCATCACTTCGATGATGCCATGCGTCCGCTTTTAGCGAAGAACTATTGGTCTCCCGACTTTTTTTCATCACAATTCTGTAGGAACTTTCTTTCCAGATAATGATTCCTCCGAGAACGAATAATGTCCAGGGCTTCGGTAGTTCATGGGGTGTCCCGATGTTTTCTATACTTTCATAGGCAATGATCGTAGCTGATACGATGAGAAAGCCGACAACGATAAACGTGATAAGTGGCTCTACCCTTCCATGGCCATAGGGATGATTTTCATCAGCAGGCCGCTGGGCATATTTTAATCCAAGAAGAACTAAAAAGGAAGAAAAAATATCAGCGGTAGATTCAATGGCATCTGCTATAAGCGCGTATGAATTTCCAAAAAAACCCGCCAACCACTTCAGCAAAGCCAATATTGCATTTCCGATAATACTGAAATAGGTAGTTTTTATCGCTGTTTGCTCTTTAATTTGGGACATATCATTATTGCTGTGATCTATTACGAAGGTAATATTTTTATAGTCAACTGTAAAGAAAGTATATGATTCAATGTTGTGACATACTATCAAAAGTTTTCAATAATTTTAATACAAAATTATTGTGGCTTAAAATTTTTACCAGCTATGTCTGAGATTGTAAACGAATACACTAAGTTTGGACCTCTATTTTTGGTCGATGAAGAACACTATCTTGAATTTTGTAGTTATCTCAAATCAGCAACCTATAAAAAGTCCGATTTCTTTTTGAAAGAAGGCGAAAAATGTCAATACTTAGGTTTTTTAAAAACCGGTTTTATGCGAACGTTTTATATCAATGATAACGGAGAAGATGTAACTTTCAATTTCCATTTTGACAATTACTTTTTCACCGATTACGAAAGTATACTTTGTAATACGAAGTCGCGCATGAATATTAAAGCGGTATCTGATGCCGAGGTATTGCTTCTACACAAAGATGACCTTCAAAAACTCTATCAAAAGGATGTTTACTGGCAAGAATTTGGGCGAAAGATGACCGAGGTCATTTACCTCGGGGCTAAAAAGAGAATCGAAGAGTTGTTATATTACTCGCCGGAAATACGGTATAATAATCTACTCGCCGAGAATGCACAAATTTTTCAGCTCGTAGCCCAAAAACATATCGCCAGCTATCTCGGCGTTAAACCACCTTCGCTAAGTAGAATCCGTCGACGAATTTTAAAACGTTAACTTAAGTTAATATGTTTAATAGCGACTTAAACATATATTTGTTCTATAAACTTCAACGAATATGGGAAATCAAAATGTAACAATTATTTTAGTCCATGGAGCCTGGGGAGACGGGTCTCATTGGAGACATGTTATCACTAATCTTCATGCGGAAGGATATACGGTACGAAGCGTACAAAACCCATTAACATCTGCCGAAGACGATATCCAAAAGACCAAAGATTTGATCGACCTACAGGCAGGTAAAGTTATTCTGGTTGGTCACTCTTATGGTGGAGCAGTAATATCCGCTGCTGGACATCATGAAAAAGTTGCAGGCTTAGTGTATATCGCTGCCTTTGCTCCGGACAAGGGTGAAAGTTTGGGCGGTATCTTCGGCCGCAGAGAACCACCATCCGGTGCGGCCAACCTTGTTCCTGATGAAAAAGGATTTCTATGGATCAAATACGATAAATTCCACGAAAGCTTCGCCCAAGATTTAGATGAAAAAGATGCGATCGCAATGTCCTTGGCACAGAAACCAACACATGGAAGTATTTTTGCGGCAGAGGCAGGCGAGCCAGCCTGGAAAACAAAACCCAGCTGGTATCAGGTATCAGACAATGATCATATGATACCACCAGTGACTCAACAGGAAATGGCGGAACGAATTAACGCTCGTAAAATTATTCATTTGGAGGCCAGCCACGCTTCACTAGCAACCCATCCAAACGAAATTACAGCATTGATCAAAGAGGCCGTTGAAGCCGTATCTTAGGTCAAAAATCATAAAAAGAGTTAAATAGGCGTTAAACCTACTTAGCTCTTTTTAGTCCTTGCGGCTTTCGCTATGTTCTAGGTGAGTTTAATTTGCCTTTGTCAGTTCCTCTAAAGCCTTTGCAATCTCAGGAGCAGCATAGTCTCTGCTTCCCTCCAAACGTTCTACAATTTGTCCATTTTTGTCTAAAATCACCGTGGTAGGAATGGATCCACCCAAAAATTCTGGTGGAATTTCTCCTGCTGCGGTATATAGAGGTAAATCATATTTGTTCTCCTCCATAAACGCAGCCGATTGCTCAATATCATTATCGACATCAACCATTAGGAATACTATATCTTTGTTGTCTTTGAATCCCTGTCTTAAGGTATTAATGGACGGCATTTCATGTATACACGGTGGACACCAAGTAGCCCAAAAATTGATAAAGACAACCTTCCCTTTTAAATCACTTAGTTTAACAACATTACCGGCTTTATCTTTGAAGGAAACATCAGCCGCTTTTGGTTCCTCAACTTCTTTAACAGCTTGAGCTTGCTCTTTTTCTGCTTTGGGTTTGTTACCATCTGTCGAGTTTCCACAGGCAGTCAAAACACTTGCTGCAATAATGAAAAGTCCAAAACCTGTTATAATCCTATTAAATTTTATATTCATTATTATATATCTAAATTGCTATATTTTAATTATTTATACACTAACACCAAAATAATCCGCCAACGGTTTATCTTTCTTTATCTTAGTAGTTCCCCAACGTATAAAAACAGATGAATATCAAGACTATCTCCTAGTGAAGACAGAGCTGATTAAAAAAGAATTCTAAATGCGTAATGTTCGATATTGGAGAAAAATAGGTAAAGTATGCACAATCTTCTGACGCCCGTTTCGACTAGGCGACAGTTGCAGGTGCTCCTGTATGCTAAAAGGATAAGATGACCTAAGGATTAGCACATCATCTGGTAAAAGAAGAGATTCCTGGATAAAGCTTAGTCGGGAATTTCCACTATCTACCGACTCACTACAGCGCTCAAATCCAGTATCAAAGGGTACGGCCCGATCTGCTATGCGCCCCTGTTCCGTATTGACCGGTAGCCCTGCGAGACTTTTGATCCCATTTTTTATTGGACAGGATGTGAGCAATACTAGAATAAACATTACCAAAACAGTAACGTATCGTCCATAGCTGCTGAGAATATTAGATTTGATGCTGTCCATTAATGGCTAAAATAAGCTTATTTACGCAAGCACACAAGTAGCTTGGGCTATTTTTATTTATTTTTAAGGACTATTACTTATCTTCAACAGATAGCCTATAAAACGAGACCTCTTCATAGAAAGATTGGCCTTGTAATTAAAAAAACAATTCCACCATGCTAGTTGTTCATATCAGTCGGTCGATATAGGCAAGACAATAGGGGCTTTCAAATGTTGATAGGATCCTATGCCTTGTAACAACTTAGGTTTAAAAATAAAAGTCGTCCCGGATAAAGGACGACTTTTTCTTGATTTCTGCATTTAATTTATGCAGAATGTGATGTTGCAATGAAGCCTTTTCTTTTGATGATTTCTATAACCTCTTCTTCAGAGATACCGTTCGATTTCACCGTTAGAATTTTATCACTATTTGATGTATCGACGCTCCATTCACAGATCCCTGCTGCATTGTCTAAATCGGCACTTACTTTGGATACACAGCCGCCACAGTTAAGGTTCGTTTTGAATTGAATATTTTTGCTTTCCATGTTATTTAATTTTAAAGTTATTGTTTACTATTTACTATCTATTTTTTCCATTTTAAACGTAAGCTGTTGCTCACTACACTAACACTGCTCAAGGCCATTGCTGCTCCTGCAAGCATAGGATTCAAAAGAAAACCATTGATCGGGAAGAGTATACCCGCAGCGACAGGAATACCGATCACATTGTATATAAAAGCCCAAAATAGGTTTTGCTTGATGGTGGCCACCGTTTGTTTCGACAAGCGGATTGCTTGCGGTATTTTAGTCAAGTCCGAAGAGATGATGGTCATTTTCGCCACATCCATAGCAATATCACTCCCTTTACCCATCGCTATACTGACATCCGCAGTTGCCAAGGCGGTACTGTCGTTAATACCGTCACCGACCATCGCCACTACCTTTCCCCGCTGTTGGAGGTCTCTTACGAAATCAGCTTTATGTTGCGGCATCACTTCTGCTTTATAATGCTTAATGCCTGTCTGTTCTGCAATAGCTTTGGCAGTCGATTCATTATCACCTGTAAGCATATAAAGCTCAATACCCATGGCTTGCATCTCTTGAATGGCCAATACCGAGGTCTCCTTAATTTTATCAGCAATAGCAATGACTGCTAGTGCTTGGGTACTGTTGGCAAACCAGATGACAGTTTTCGACTCCTCACTCCATTGTTCTGCCTGATCCTGCAATTGCTCTGCGACAGTGATGCCATTTTCAATCAATAGTTTCCTGTTACCAACGTAGTAAGTCTCGAGACCATGATTGGCTTTCGCCCCTTTCCCAGTAATACTGTCAAATGCCGATATTGTCGTCACTGCTACACCTTCAAGGTGATTGACGACAGCTTCCGCAAGCGGATGTTCAGATTGCTTTTCTATACTCAATAATATCGCATTTGTCGTATCATCGCCGTTCAACCATTGAACACCTGTTACCTGTGGTCTGCCTTCAGTAATTGTTCCAGTCTTATCCAAGACAATTGCATTGACACGTTTGGCAAGTTCCAGGCTCTCCGCGTCTTTGATCAAGATACCTTGCTCCGCCCCTTTTCCAACACCCACCATAATTGCTGTGGGCGTCGCTAAGCCAAGCGCGCAGGGACAGGCTATCACTAATACTGTTACAGCAGCCAGTAGACCTTGTACCACACCATTTTCACCGCCCAGAATAAACCACAATACAAAGGTAAATAGGGCAATGCCAATCACCACCGGAACAAATATTCCGGCAATCTTATCGACCATTTTTTGTACTGGAGCCTTACTACCCTGTGCATCTTGCACCATTTTAATGATCTGTGCCAGCATCGTCT
The DNA here is from genome assembly GCF_019969845.1 of Sphingobacterium sp. GVS05A. GTDB lineage: Bacteria > Bacteroidota > Bacteroidia > Sphingobacteriales > Sphingobacteriaceae > Sphingobacterium. The sequence goes on along the minus strand of NZ_JAHXYR010000005.1, from coordinate 408,108 downwards.
CCTTACCGACTTTGACTGCCTTGAATTGAAAGCTACCTTTCTGGTTAATCGTACCAGCGAAGACCTTTTCGTTTTCTTTTTTGAACACTGGAACCGGTTCACCACTCAACATACTCTCATCAACATAGGAATCGCCCAAAATAACCATACCATCCACAGCAATCTTCTCCCCGGGTTTTACCAGGATAATATCACCTGCTTTTACGGCTTCTATTGCAACTTGGATTTCAGATCCGTCAGGTTGTATGACCATGACCGTTTTGGGCTGTAGCCCCATTAATTTTTTTATAGCCGAAGAGGTATTACCTTTCGCTTTTTCCTCTAATAATTTCCCAAGCAGGATAAAAGCAATAACAACTGCTGCAGCTTCAAAATACACATGCGCATGCAATCCACGCTGATGCCAGAATTCAGCAAATAACATATTGAAAACGCTAAATATATAGGCGATCCCAGTGCTTAATGCAACCAGTGTATCCATATTTGCTGAACGATGCTTTGCTTGTTTCCATGCGTTAAGGAAAAAGTCTTTACCAAACCAGAGTACAACAGGTGTTGCAAAGAACCACATGATTGGATTTGCATATGGAATATCCATAAAAAACATACCGATCACCACCACGGGAAGTGATAGGATAATTGCCCATATTGTTTTGCTTTTGAGTGTTCGGAATTTTTCGGCATGGATAGATTCCAACGTTTCTTGTTGCGTTGATTCGTCTTCCACTAATAGATCGTAACCACCTGCCTGTACAGCTTTTTGAATTTTAGCGGCATCAGTGATATTCGGGAGATATTCAACAGTCAAGTTTCCGGTAGCAAAATTTACAGAAGCATTCACTACGCCAGATTCGTATTTTACCATACTTTCTGCACTCGCTGCACAGGAAGCACAAGTCATTCCTAGCACAGGAAATGTTTTGACTACTGTCGACACGCCATAGCCAAGATCCTTAACAGCTTTTACAGCATTGGCTACAACCTCATTATTTTTGACCGTAATAGCCGCCCTACGATTGTTCAGTTCAACTTTGTGACTCTCTATCCCCTTTACTAAGGCCAACTCTTTTTCAACAATTAATGCGCAATGTTCGCTTTCTACATCCTCCAAAGGAATATAAATTGTTTCGTTATAATTATTTGTAGCCATATCTGTATGTATTAATCTTACATTACAAATTTGGCCACAAACCTGGAGTAAATCATTACAGAATTACGGAATTGATTTGTAATATTATGGCATATTTTCTATCCTAGGATTCCTAAATATGAGATCAAACTTTTAATCTGATCTAAGAGTAGATCCTGTTTATTGTATCCTAAGTCATTTTTAAGTGCTGCCTTAAATATATAGCAGTTAGTGATATCTTGTCTTCCAACAGATTAGCCACTGTTCCTTCAAAGAGCAGCTCACCACCATATTTGCCAGCTCCTGGACCAATATCGATCACCCAATCCGCCTGAGCAATGATGTCAAGATTATGTTCGATCACAATAACAGTATTCCTATTTTTCACAAGTTCATCTATAAAGTTCAGTAGTTTTTGTGTATCAGATGGATGTAATCCCGTACTTGGTTCATCGAGCACTATTATACCGTTACTTTGGTTGAGTTCCCGTGTAAGCTTCAGGCGCTGTCGTTCACCACCTGAAAAGCTATCCAGTCGCTGTCCTAAGCTAAGATAACCTAGGCCAAGGTTGGATAACATGTTAAAAGTATCATGAAAGGACTCATCGGGAAAGAATACAGCTGCCTCCGTGACAGTCATATTCATGACATCGACTATATTTTTACCCTTGTAATGATAATCTAGTACCAGTGCTGTGAATCCTGAACCACCACATAGCTCACAAGGTTGTTCAATATCATCCATAAAAGCCAGATCAATTTTCTCTATGCCCAATCCGCCGCAATTTTCACATGCCCCTAAACTATTCCTACTGAATAGTTTATCAGAGACGTTATTTGCTTTTGAAAAAAGCTTCCTGATCATATCTGATAAATTAAGATAAGTGAGCAGATTTGAACGTACACTGGCCGCAAAAAGTGCCTGATCAACTACTTTGATCTCTGGATAAAACATTGGCAATACTTTGTTGATCAGCGTACTCTTACCTGAACCGGCGACACCCGTAACAACAGAAAGCACCTGTTTGGGTATTCTTACATGGATATTTTTCAAATTATGCAAGCTCGCATTCTTTATTTCCAGATAACCTTGGGCCTTTCTTGGAGTGTGATTGAAATCGAAACATTGGCCAAAGTAAGATCCTGTTTTTCCTTTTGAATATTGCAGTCCCTCAAATTTGCCTTCGTAGACAATTTTACCACCTGATTTTCCCGATCCCGGCCCCATATCGACAACCCAATCCGCAATTCTAATTAAATCTGGATCGTGTTCTACAATAATTACAGTATTGCCCTTCTCTTTGATCTGTTGAATAATTGTTCCGATATTTTGCAAATCTTTGGGATGAAGACCAATACTCGGTTCATCAAAAATATAGAGCAAGTCAGTTAAACTATTACCGAGATTACGTACCATCTTGATACGTTGGGATTCTCCGCCAGATAAGGTATCTGTACGTCTGTCTAAAGTCAGGTATTGAAGGCCAATAGTGGCTAAATCATGTAATTTCTTGCTCAGTTCATTTAACAATACCTGATAGGTCTTGGAATTTATTGCACCTATGAATTCGAGTAGCTCGTCCACGGAGAGTGATGCACAATCCGCGATGCTTTTACCCAATATTTTACACGATAGCACCTTTCTATTTAGCCTTGTGCCATTACATACAGGGCATTTTTTTGTGATTATAATATTTTTGAGAGCCTTTTTACGAGTTATATTCTCCTTCGAATCTTTTTTTAAGAATGCCTTTTCGATACGAGGAATTAAGCCTTCGTATTTCACAGTCTTTCCCCATTGTTTGTCAGGGAATCTGGGTTTATGTTCTGTCGCATTCAAAAGCATCTCCCATTCTGATTTGCTATAATTTTTTAATTTCTTGTCATTGTCAAAATATCCAGATAAAGTATATCGAGTTAAACGCCATCCTCCGGGCTGAAATGTCGGAAATGCGATTGCACCTTCATTCAAAGATTTTTCCATATTCAAAAGTCGTGTAATGTCAAGGGTCTGCACAAAACCAAGTCCCTCACATTCACGGCACATACCCACTGGGTTGTTAAATGAAAACACATTGGAATATCCCACAAACGGAGCACCCATTCTAGAAAAAAGCAATCGCAATGAACTATAGATATCTGTAGCTGTGCCTACCGTGGAACGGGCGTTCCCACCTAGCCTTTTTTGATTGATAATAATAGGTACATTTAAGTGTTCAATCTTATCTACTTCTGGAACCCCGATGTGCTGCAAACGATTTCTGATAAAACTCGTCTGAGTCTCGTTAAACTGCCGCTGTGCTTCTGCTCCAATCGTTTCGAATACCAGAGACGATTTTCCTGAACCGGATACACCCGTGAAAACAGTGATCTCTCTTTTGGGAATGTTGAGCGAAATATTCTTCAGATTGTTTTGCTTTGCATTTACAATGACGATATAATCCATTTTAATTATCTTTGATATTGATTAACCTAGTTAAACATAATACTTAACAAAGTTAACTAAACTATTGTTTTATGAATAAGAGCGAAACTGATTTTTATCAGGTCTTTACAGACCTACAGTGTTTTATATTAGCCAATATGAACCGAGGAAATATACATGGGGTGACCGCCACACATTACAATATAATGGAATATATTTATAGAGGTCGTCAGGTTACTGGTAAGCAAATCGCTGAAGCCTTTCAAATAAGTCAGGCCGCTATTTCCAGGCAGCTTAAATTTTTGACCGAAAATAGGCTTATCAAGCAACAGCAATCGACAATAGATCGTAGATTTTTTGATCTTACCCTGACTGATCAAGGACGATATATCATTGATAATTCGGAAAACTTTAGGGAAAGTATTGCAAAAAAAGCCTCACGCTCTTTGACAAAGGATGAATTAAAAACACTTACTTTACTTCTTCATAAGCTTATGCAACAGATAAAGGAGTAATACCATTATTGAAATTTATTGGAGCCATAATGTCTTATTTATTCTTCAAATTTTTAGCTATTGACAGACAGTTGTCATTTCTATGATATAGCTTTGTTTTTAACTAAAGGCTTGGTCCAATGGAATTTTAGTCAACTTGTGTCCACATCTTCATTTAATATATATTTGAATTATCTACAATATTTATGAGTCTTATTAAAGATATTTATTCCCTCGATTTCTATCAACTACTTGCGGATCAGTTTAGTCGCGTAAATCCTGATTTCAATAAAGAGCAATTTATTACAAGAATCTTCAGCGCTGATTTCAACGATATGGAATGGAAGCAAAGGACCAAACATACGACACAAACCTTGCACGAATTTATGCCATCCAATTTTCCCGAAGCAATCGCCTTAATCACCCAAGTTGTTGAGAATCTAATTGTGGCAGGATATCGCGGTGGACTTGAATATATTATATTCCCCGACTACATCGAAACTTATGGTATTGATCATTTCGAAACAGCCGTGCGGTCGCTAGAAATAATTACACAATTCATCACTTGTGAATTTGCTGTTCGCCCCTTTATTATCAAATATAGAGAACAGATGATCAGCGTAATGGAACACTGGGCGCAAAGCCCGAATGCACAAGTTCGCCGTTTAGCAAGCGAAGGTATTCGTCCACGACTACCCTGGGCTATGGCTATCCCCTTTCTGAAGAAAGATCCAAGCCCGATTTTGCCGATTTTGGATTTACTAAAAAATGATGTATCAGAAACTGTAAGAAGAAGTGTCGCTAACAATTTAAACGATATCTCTAAAGATAACCCTGATATTTTGCTGGCCATTGCGAAAAATTGGAAAGGGATCAGTAAAGATACAGACGGAATCATTAAACACGGCTGCCGCACATTACTTAAGCAAGGGCATCCAGAGATTTTACACTATTATGGTTTGGACGGAACAGATTTTGAAGTTTCCGATCTACGCATTGAGACACCGTATGTAAAAATTGGTGAATATGTCTTTTTTTCATTTCAGATCGAAAATACACATGCGCAATCAAAACCACTCCGCTTGGAGTATGGATTATATTATCAAAAATCAAATGGTTTAATGTCCCGTAAAGTCTTTAAGATTAGCGAGAAGATCTATCTATCAGCTGAAAAAAATCGGATTGAACGCAGACAATCATTTAAAGTAATAACCACCAGAAAATTCTATATTGGTAAACATAAGATTTCCATTATTGTCAATGGCAGGGAAACATCGGAAATGGAATTTGACTTGATTTGATAATTCTCAAATAACATTTGCGCTGGTTGATTCGGGCTCCAAGTCTCAAGCTAAAACAAAGTGGGCAGTATGATGTTTTTATCCGTAGGTCTCTATTTGAGATGGTATTGATATAAACGTTCCACCGCAAACAACGCTATTATGAAGAAGCTACTTTTGGTTCTATTGTTATTGCTGATTGTGATTTTTATTGGTTTAGTGATCAACACATTGCTCTTCCCTTTCACCAAGACAAAAAAATCCGATGCACAAGCATTCCAGCCCATAAGCAATGATAGCATCTTATCCCGATTAGCTGGGGGAATTAAAATACCATCCGTTTCCAATGGTGACCCCAATTTATTTGTATACGCCCCTTTTGATACTTTTAAGCAGTATATCGCAGCAAGTTATCCGCTTATTCACCAACAATTGGAGATCTATACAGTCCATTCCTATGGTTTAGTTTTTAAACTTAAGGGTAGCAATAGCAATTTATTACCACTCCTATTTTTGTCCCATTATGATGTTGTTCCTCCGGGGTCAGCTGAAATTAAAAACAAATCCGAACATGTTTTCCGTCCTTCAGACAAACCACTCCCCCCAGTTTCCACGATATCAGAAGATTGGGATTATGCCCCTTTTTCTGGTGCAGTAGCAGATGGTCGGATTTATGGGCGCGGAACATTGGATATGAAAGGGATGCTCTTTTCATTACTTGAAGCCATGCAGCAAATACTGCTGGATAAGGAAAGGCCTCAACGTGATATCTACCTTGCGTTTGGTTTTGATGAGGAAGTTGGGGGCGAACTTGGGGCAAGCAAAATTGCTGCAGATTTCCAGCGTAAGGGACTTCGATTCGAAGCTGTCTACGATGAGGGTGGACTCATTATCGAGAAAGGATCTGTTAAAGGAGTTAATTCAGATGTCGCGCTAATTGGCTGTGCCGAAAAGGGGTTCCTGTCTTTAAAGGTTAAAGTTAAAGGTTTAGGTGGACATTCTTCAATGCCACCGTCTGAAACGGCCGTTGGCAAAGCCGCGGTGATCATGCAACGGCTCGAAGAACAGCAGATGAAACCAATGATCAGTCCACTTATTCAGCGTTTTTTCCAACAGATCGGTGGTTCAATGCCATTTGTTTCGCGCTTTGCGATAGCAAATAGATGGTTGATGGAACCTATGCTACTTGCCCAGTTAACCAAAAATCATTCGACCAACGCCTTGGTACGCACCACCACAGCGCTGACGATGATGAAAGGCAGCGATGCCCCCAATGTACTGTCACCAGAAGTCGAATTTGTTGTCAATTTTAGGCTATTGCCCGAAAATACAATTCAGGAAGTTCAAGCACACGTTAAGAAAGCGACAGCGGGATTTAATGTCGAAATAGAACAGGTTGATAATGCCCGGGAGGCCTCCAACGTATCCCCCAGCGATACAAAAGCCTATCAGATGATGGAAGCCTCCATCCGAAAGTTATACCCAGATCTTATTGTTACACCATACCTGACCGTCGGCGGTACAGATGCCGTCAAATACCAAGAGCTCAGTAGGAATATTTACCGATTTATGCCAATCAAAATCAATCATTCCGAACAGCAAAGCATGCACAGTACCAATGAATATATCAGTATCGAAAACTATATGAAAATGATTACGTATTTCTATTATATTATGCGAAATTATGACGGGCAAATACCATCATCTAAATAATGGCTATCTAGTGTAGCACTATGGTTTTCTGAATTTTATGCAAGTATGTAAGCGATTGCTATTAATTTCCGCTTTTAAAAGTCAAAAAATCACGTATGTTTGTAAGAACCAACGATTAAGCAATTGGAACCAAATTTAAAATCAGTAGTCTGGTCGGCTCTTTTTCGATACAGAAGCCTAATGGCATCTATTTCGAAAAGTTTAACAACTTAATAGGAATATAACCAATAGATGCCCGATGGCATTCAAAATCTAAAATAATCCAGAATGAAAATTAAAATTTTAGTCTTCTCCATTTTATGTGTCCTCTTACATGGTAAGAGCATGGGCCAACAAAAGAATGCTCCATTGAAAATAGGTTTAATTGCAGACCCGCAATACGCTGATCAGGACACCAAAGGGAGTCGATTTTACCGCAATTCCCTTTCGAAATTAGATTCAGCAACGACAGCAATAAATGCAACTGGTGTGGATTTTACGGTTATTGTAGGAGATTTAGTCGATGTAGGGACAAAAGATTTGACTCCGGCTTTACGGCATCTGGACAAACTCAAGGCACCAGTTTACAATTTACTTGGCAACCATGATTATGTTGATGTGAAAGACGGCGCCACACTCTACAAGGCTTATCGCATGCCCGCCCCCTACTATACCGTAGAAAAAGGGCATTGGTTATTTATTCTCCTCAACACCAATGAACTTAGCGAATACGCAACATCCGCAACATCAGCGGAGCACTCTGCTTGGCAAGCATTAAATAATCAGCTGAAACTCGAGCAACGGCAAAATACACAACCATGGAATGGTGGCATCAGCACACAACAACTTGCATGGATGGAAAAACAGCTAAAAAAAGCAGAAAAAGATGCTAAGAATGTCATCATCTTTACCCATCATCCCTTATTTCCAGAAAACGGACTTGAAACACTCAACAACAGGGATATACTGGCCGTAATTGAAAAATACCCTCGTGTGAAAGCAGTTATCTCAGGACATCATCATCCCGGTAACTTCGGCAACTATAAAGGGATTCCCATGATTACACTTGAAGGGATGATCGAAACCAGCAATGAAAATGCCTATGGGGTTTTGGAACTATACCTCCACCGAATAGACCTGAAAGGTCAGGGTCGTATGACCTCTAGAAAATTTGATTTTTAATAGCAGAATCACGCCAATATTGGATGATTTGTTAGCTAAGCGTTAGCGTACTGTTAAATTAGATTTGATTCAAATTGCAATTAGATGCCTGTAAAGATATTGAAAGCAAAGTTTTAAAATTATCTTTAAAGTGCTAAATATAATGCGCAACGGATATGGAAAAAATAAGAACTTTTCAGCAATATGAGCTAAACAAAATCAGGAAAAATGTCAAAGATAGCGGACTGCAATTCGAAAAGTTTGGGAGATCTTCAAATATAATGGATTATTCCGATAGAGAAATCAACGAGATGATTCTAGGCATCTATAAAGATAGTAAGCATCTATTGGTCGATGGAGATTATTTTATTGATGTCTCAACAGTGCAGAAAGCGACGTGCATTTTAACTGATATATCCTATTCCCGGAGAATAAAGCTGGATAAAAGCTCCCCGATCAAATTGAAAAATATAAGAAATTTTTATATTCAGGATTATTTCCTGGAGACAAGTGAAGAGTTTTCCAATTCCACTAAACACAAAATAACTGGCTACCTAAAAAAAATAGGCGGTATCAGTCTTGGCAAGGGAAGGTATAATCATGCTTACTCTATTCCAAACGATTTCAAAACCTTCTATACAGGCATTCCAATAGACCTTTTTTACCCAATCCAACATTATATCAATGGATTATTTTTTGGAGATGATTACCATGTATCAAATTTCGAAGTAATCAGTAACTTAACTATTATAGACGAATAGGGCTCTCAATTTCTCATAAAGAGTCTGTCTGTCTCAATCTTCAGTAATGAGTTTATTAGCTCCTATTATTTTCTCTCAAAAGTCAACAGTCCCTTACTTTTTCGTAAATTCAATGCATTGAAATATTATGCGCGCTATGAGAAAAGTAATTGCAGCGATTAATATGAGCCTAGACGGCTTTTGTGATCATACCTTAATGCTTCCAGATGATGAAATTCATCAACATTATACAGACTTATTACGTGAGTCTGGTACAATATTATATGGTAGAATAACCTACCAGCTCATGGAATATTGGCGGGCCTTCCTGAAAACCTCCAGTGGTAATAAATCCTCAGACGAATTTGCACATGTCATGAATGCGATACCAAAAGTCGTCTTTTCAAGAACCCTAAAAAATCTGGATTGGGATAGTGCAAGACTGGCAAACCGAACTATCGTTGACGAACTTCTGGCACTTAAACAGTTACCGGGCAAAGATATTTTGATAGGTAGTCCTAGTCTAATTGTCGCATTAACAAAAAGCGACCTTATAGACGAGTATCAAATTTGTATTCATCCCGTTATCGCTGGAAATGGTTTGCCTTTGTTCAATAACATAAACAGAAAAATACAGCTGACATACCTAAAGACAAAAACCTTTGCTGGCGGTGCTACAATTCTATATTACAAACCTGCTCACCAATAAACAATCGTATACTCATCTTGTTGTAAACGACTCCCTCCATTGGTCTGTATACTATTTAAAGATGTCCATACTTTCGTCATAAACAGGGCTCTGTATATTTAAGAAGTTCAGAACACTGTGAAATACATGGTTCTGGGTCAATATTTCATTGGGTTTTAGCTCTTTTGCTGGATCAGAAACCCAAACGATAAAAGGAATATCATATTGCTCCTTAGGTGCGATACTCATTGGTAATCCATGCATATATAAATTGTTTTCACCTAAAGATTCACCATGATCAGATACAAAAAGCATAGCACTTTGGTATTCCTTCAACTCTTTTAAATCTTCTATCAAGCGGTTTAAAATATAATCGGTATACACAATGGTATTGTCATAAGCGTTGACGAGTTCCTCTTTAGAACATTTACCCAACTCTACACTATTACAAACTGGCTTAAACATTTCAAATTGAGCAGGATATTTTTTGCTATAAGTCGGACCATGACTTGTACTTGTGTGTAACACAATAAATATCTTATCCTTTTTACTCGCTAATATCTGCTCCTTTAATCCTGCCAGAAGAACCTCATCATAGCTACAGTCCTCGCCTTGACAATTCGATGTTAATTGTTCTGCTTTTTTGTAATCCTTGATGTGAACCGGAGGTTCTCCCCAGTTGGAAGTTCTCCAGACAACATCTACATCATTCCTGAATAGATAATTTGGTAATATCTCATATAAATCTCCGCTATTTTTATGTTCCAAAATACATTTCACACCAGCGGTTGTATAAGTGGAACAGGAGGTCGCTTCAAAATGATGTAAATTCGGGATCTTGGATAGTAAGGGATTTGTATTTTTCTTATAACCGTACAACGAAAAATTCTGACTTCTAGCAGATTCACCTATTACCAAAACAACAACAGACTTTTTGTTATCCATTATTTTGGCATCTGGAAGCAAGATTTCCTTTTTACTTTCCTGCTGCTGATGAATATAAAAACGACTGAAGTTTACCGTATAAGACCAAGGCATCGCTAACCCTCCCAATATCTTTGAATTTTTATCGATCCATAACCAATTACTCGCGTTCGCAAAAATCAGAATGATAATAAACAATAGGCTGAGCGCAGAAGTAATAAGAAAACGCTTTAATTTCACATTCTCTATTTTCACTTTCGCAATATAGATACTGGGCAGGATACCCAATAAAACGACATATAAAATCAGTTTAATTGAGAAAAAACTACTCGACTCCCCGTAATTGGTATTGAGGATATTCCCCACCATCGTTTCATCTATGATGACACTATAGGTATTGATAAAGTAAACCGCGATAGAACTGCCAATGAAAAAGAAGATCAGCAAGACTTTGCCAACTAGACGTGACAGAAAAAATATTAAATAGAGTACAAAAGCATTCAAAACCAGCATTAGGATCACTAAGCTTAGGATCAGAACAATGCCATTCAGACTTTTATAATCGATATTATTAAAAACAAAGGAAAAAAAAGGGAGATGGAAAAATATAAAATTAAGAACACTCATCAATAACACGAATTGAGTTATCTTTAGGTTATTTTTTAGCTTAAACATTGTTGTTTTATAAAGTGAAATAACTATGTTCGCCAACGAAAAAGCAAGAAAAACATCAAATTTCCGTCAACTATTCCGATGATTAATATCGTGCCGAAAATAAGAAATAATAAAATAAAAAACGGATAAAATTTCTTAATATTAATCGATACCAGATTCATAAAAAACCACCCCACCCCGCGTATGACTGATTCCCGAAAATGCGCCTTAAAAGCTTTAGCCTAATCTTTAGAACACAGAATAAGCTAAAGCGTGGCTTATTTTAAATTTATAAGCTAAAAATGTTCAAAAAGTTTTCCAATTCTTCTATCGGAACCTGGTTTGCTGAAGCGACAACAGCATAACGATTGCCCTCTAAGTATTGTATACTCGTCAAGCCATCGCTTTCGAACATACTCCAGTCAAATGAGACTAACCATCCCTTATAATTTTTAACTGCTGACTTGTCTTCCGGTGTATAAATTTCTTTCAGTTCTAAATAATTCAATAGATTAGCTTTCACCTGCTCTGATCCAGGTCCCGCACCATCTGTTATCATGAGATAAATATTCCCCCCATCCTTTGCATAGTTGGCCGAGGCAAAGGAGCCAGTTTCCGGGTCTTCAAATGCCTGAACTTCCGTCAGTTTAAATCCATTGATCTCTTTTTTAAACTTTGCTTCAAAATCAGTCGTACGGATAGGTTTAAGTTTCTTTAATTCTTTCACCAAATTCTCCACTTTTGTCGAATCCGAATTAATCTGCACGTTTTCAAAAGAATGAACAGCTTGTTGATGGCCAGAAACAATATTGTAACGCATCATAAGCGCTAATCCGACACCTAACGTTGCCACCCCTAAATAAAAAGATTTCATATTGATATAAATATTTTAAATGTCAGGCTACACAAAAAACGCACCAATCCCCATCTAGACCAAAATCTTTGGCAATTATTTGATCCGCATTTTACACAATCCAATTATTATAAATAACTTATGAATCTTAAATCTTGTCCGAGAGAATTCTTTTTTTAATTCGGACCATCTTATGCTATCGGATAACTGAAATTTTATGATTATCGTCACGAGCGACTTCGATAACAGCATTTTCCGCAGTGATCTTAGAGTGGATTTTACAATTACATTGATTATTAAGAAATAAAAGGGAGTAAAATGCGTGTTTTTTGAAAGCTCCCGACTTTCCTAAATAGAATTTAGATATTTTGCACAATATCAATAAAACCAATCGGTTGTAGATTTCAAACTACAGTTTCAACGACTAGGATTGAGGTTATTATAATGGGCATGACTTTTGCCAAATTAAATTTATAAGTAATAAATAAAAAAATCATGAGAAGAACACCCTATACTACAACTGTCATCGTTTTATTGATACTATGTGTGGTCGTATTGATGACAACTTGCGCTAGAATTGTGTAAATGTTGGTGCAAATTCGGATCAGGCAAACAATTCAATAAAAGACCAGGTGCATCCAGAACCCCTAGTCCTTTACTGCTTTATGTCTGAAAATAGCTAACAGCCTATGCTTACTCCATTCGAGATAACTGCATTTTTCTTTACAACAACGATGCCGTCACAGATTGCATGCGTCTGAAAATCCCCATCTTCCAGATGTGGTCCTCCTTTTATTCTGACGTCGTTGCCAATCCTACAGTTCTTATCTAAAATAGCATTTTCGATATAACAACGCTCTCCAACACCAACAGGTGGAGGTTTTTGGGTATTCCCCAATTCGATGACTTCCTCAAGTTGTTCATAATGATCTGAGCCCATCATATAAGTCGATTTAATTACTGTCCCCTCACCAATACGGGATCGTATGCCAATCACAGAGCGTTCGAGCTTATCTGCATTGAGGATACAGCCATCAGCAATAACTGTGTTATTAAGTGTTGTTCCCGAAACCTTAGACGGAGGTAACATACGCGCTCGCGTAAATACAGTTTCATCAAACAAATTAAAATCAGGAACATCTGCAGTCAATCCAATATTGGCATCGAAAAATGATTTTATCGTTCCAATATCTGTCCAATAGCCATCGAACTGGTAGCTCAGTACTTTGTACTTGTTGATCGCATCCGGTAATATTTCCTTCCCAAAGTCCATACCTGGATTGGCAAGCAGTAAATTGAGCAAAACACCTTTTGAAAAAATATAAATCCCCATCGATGCCAGATAATTCCGTCTGCATTTCGCCATCTCACTGGACACTTCTGAAGACCAATTCAACACCTCTTCTTTATTGGGTTTTTCGGTGAAAGCTGTAATTACATTTGCTTCATTCGCTTTGAGAATACCAAACCCGGTTGCATCACTTACATTGACAGGAATGGTCGCAATTGTGATATGTCCGCCATTCTGCACATGAAAGTCGACCAAAGCGGAATAATCCATTTGATAGAGTTGGTCTCCTGACAAGACCAATACGTAATCGTAGTCAACATTTAATAGGTGTTTGTGTGTACGTCTCACGGCATCAGCGGTGCCCTGAAACCACCGATCTCCCTCGTTCGTTTGTTCAGCAGCCAGAATATCAACGAAACCTTTACTAAAAATGCTGAAATTATACGCATTTTTGATGTGTGTATTCAAAGAAGCTGAATTGAACTGTGTTAAAACGAATATCTTATTATATCCAGAATTTAAACAATTCGAAATAGGAATATCGACCAATCGATATTTCCCAGCAATAGGAACAGCTGGCTTAGAACGCTGTTGTGTCAATGGATAAAGTCGAGACCCTCTACCCCCTCCCAAAATAAGGGAAACTACTTTGTGTGCCATACCTCAAATTAAATAATTGGTTTGTAAATCTAATTAAATCGAACGCATCCATCCCTGGATCTATATGACAATCCGCTTGTTCATATTTACCCCTATCGTATGTCAAGTACCGGATATTCTTCTTTTGTTTAATTTGATGCAATTGGTTATTACTAATAGCCCTGCTTACCGCCTTTTTTAGGCTAAGCTACGCTACCTAAATATAATAAAATTAATCTTCGAAACAAAAAAACATTACCCAATCTGATCCATTCATATACTTAAAAATAGATAAGCAAAATAAGCCTGACATCCAAACGGTATCATCCTGACACCACCCAAACACTATGAAATAGATTTTTTTAGCGTGATAACCGTAATCTCTGGCCATACACCTATCCTACCCTTGAGTCCATGATAGCCAAAGCCACGGTTGACATACAAGTATTTGCCTTGTTTTTGATATAATCCAGCCCATTGTTCATAGAAATATTGTATCGGGCTCCATTTAAATCCTAACAACTCTATACCAAATTGCATCCCATGTGTATGCCCGGCCAATGTCAGATGCACATGCTTTTCGTGATCTAAAGTCACATGATCCCAATGAGAAGGATCATGTGACATCAATATGTTAAAAGAGTCCGCAGACAGACCGGATGTTGCTTTACTTAAGTCTCCATATTGATGAAAACCTCCCTTTCCCCAGTTTTCAACACCGATCAATGCAATGCTAGCATCCCCTTTTCGAATTGCAATAGATTCATTCATCAACAGCTGAAATCCCATCTCTCCATGAATTTCTTTCAACCTAATAAAATTAGATGCTTTCAATTCAGCACTATCCCATTGTGTATAATCTCCATAATCATGATTTCCGAGTACAGAATATTTACCAAACGGAGCTTTTAGCGAAGTGAAATCTGAAATCCAGGATTCCATTTCAGCGGCTCTATTATTGACGAGGTCCCCTGTAAACAGGAGAAGATCACTATCCTGAGCATTCGCTAGTGCGATGCCTTTTCGGACTCCATTAACATCCGATAAGCTTCCAGAATGAATATCCGAAATCTGTGTGATTTTAAATCCATCAAATGCATCTGGCAGATCCGGAAAACTTAAAACTTCCTCCCTTACCCGATATAAATGTCGCCCTCTTGTGAGGCCATAAATAATAATTAAAACAAACAGTAAAGCCAGTACAATCACAAATTCGCTTAGATAAGTACTTCTTGGAGGAAATCCCTGTAATAGTCGTACCAAGTCCTCCGCCAATAGGATTGGAAAGGCTGGCAATTTTGGAATAAATACGATCAAAAAAGAAGTAACCAGATCTCCTGCCAGTCGCTGAATATCTTTGCCCTGTTGCCGAAGAAAAATCAGGGTAAACACCCCGATAAGCAGCAATACATCTAGATACCAATAAATTTTGTGTAAAAATGGAGTATGAATAACGGTAGTGAATGCCTGAAAGAAATAAGCATCACCAATTACAAACAGCATTAGTATGAGCAATAACCTCTTCGCCATGTTTCAAATCGTTTAAATCTAAACAGGCGAATGATATGCCAAAAAATGCTGATGACGAAATGAACGGTTCTTTAAATAGAATATTGATATCTGTATGACAATGTCTGTCATAATCAGTTGAATTTCTTTGTCATAATTGACAGAGTGGCATAGCGCAATACTGTCCCCTTATCAAGCTTCGGTCGGATTTTTTTCGTTCTCTCCATAAGCCCAAGAGAGAATTGTTTTAACCGCATTGCGAATTCGGTCTAAACCATCAGCGTTAAGCTCAATCTCACAAAAAGTACTTTCTGTATTTATAGAATGTAATACCAGATAATAGATCCCAGCAGTCAGAATACTACTAATAGCCCGCAAATCGACATTTTTACCTTCCATTTCCTTATCGGCAAAAGCGAAAAACAAAGCACTCATCTTTTCCCGTTCTCTTGTAATCTGGGACATAATCTCAGATTTTTCACTGATCTGCCAAAGAACAGCTTTTTGCATTTCGGTATTCTCTAGAAAGCTATCCATTTGGTTTATTAACAATGATTCGAGAAAGCCCTTTGAGCCCTCGGTTGGGGCAGTACCAAAATATTCAACAGCACCCAGCGTAGCAGCCACCCAATAGTCTTTACTTCTGATGTATGTTTCAACCAAATTGTCAACGGAGCCGAAGTAAAGTGAAATGAGCTTCCTGTCAACACCTGCAATTTTAGAAATATTAGCAATTGTTAAGCCCGTATACCCCTTATCTCTAAGAACCTGACCAACAGACAAAATAAGTTTGTTCATGGTACGTTCTTTATCATTCTTTTCTCCTTTATAAGTTTTACGCATATGTTATTGATATGGTATTGATCTGAATCCCTAAAATTAAGCATTCCTATCAATATAATAAATAATTAAAGATTATAAGATTAATTTATCTTGATTTTTTTAGGCTTACAACCTTACTGATATCTTCCAGTGTATTTAATACCTTGTCCAAATGTTCCTTTGTATGAGTAGCCATCAGACTTGTGCGGATACGGGCATCTTTCTTTGCCACACCAGGATAGACAATACAATTTGCATAAACACCGTTTTGTAATAACATGCGCGACACCTGAGCTGTTCTAATTGGATCACCGATCTTTATTGGAATAATTGGAGATGCCGACCTACCAATATCAACACCAAGAGACAACAGTCCTTCTTTAAAATAAGCCACATTGTCACTGAGTCTTGTTCGCCAATAAGGCTCTTCGTCTATTAAATCAATGGCTTTCAATAAACCGAAACTTGCGGGGGTCGATGTAGAGGAAAATACCTGCTGCCTGGATTGATAACGAAGGTAATTAATGATTTCTGGCGTTGAAACTATAAACCCCCCTATATGACCAAACGCTTTACTCAAAGTACCAGCAATAATGTCTACTTTATCCAAAAGATTATAGGCTTCAATGGTTCCCCTACCTTTATCCCCCATTACACCTATTCCATGCGCATCATCCACCATTAAATAGGCACCATACTTCCTGGTCAATATATAAATTTCATCCATCGTGGCTAAATCACCATTTTGGGAATATACACCGTCGACGATCACCAACTTAGTTCTGAACTTATTCTCCGCGTCAGCCAACGCACGTTCAAGATGAATCATACTATTATGTGGAAATCGCTTGACATTTGTATTCAATAAGCCCTCATAAACACTTGCATGTACTTCCATATCAACAATAGCACAGTCCTCCTGTTTCAACAAGCTCAATAAAGTAGAACTATTTGCGGTATATCCAGTTGTAAAAACGATACTCGAACCGTCCGGACGATTGAAAAATTCACAAATCTTCTCTTCCAATGCGACATGGTATTCATGATGACCTCCTATTAACGGCGATGCTCCAGCCCCTGTGCCATATTTTTCTATCCCAGCTATTGCCGCAGCTTTCACTTTCGGATGTTGGGAAAAATTAAGGTAATCGTTTGACACAAGACTTATGCACTCTGTTGGTTTCTCTAAAAATGGTGAACTTACTATAGCGGTCGGCCCACAGCCTTGTGTTATAAATCTAAAGTTAAGATGCTGATTTTCTTTCATATAATTGATATAGGAATTGAAATACTTTGCAGTATCCATCATATCAAAACCAGCAATATTCTCAAATTCTTTGAAACTTGCTGTTGCAAAATCAATGTGTTCGTTAATTTCCATAGATATTTTTTTAGGTATTCATAATAATACCATAAATATAAAGTAAAAAACAGATCACCCATCTGCTCAGAGAGCCATTTGCTGGAAATTTTTGATGATATATTTAGGACATACCGGAACACGCCGGTCTATGAAAGTCGAATTTTAACACAAACAGCCTAGGGCGGGCTGAAGTTCTCAATAAAGAAATAAAACTTAGATCATATTGTAAGAAAAGCTATTTTAAACAACAGTGGTAGCCCCTACAGCTACCACTGTTAAATTATACACCTACCTACAGTATACATATCATATTTACATTTTTATATAGAAATACTCCCCTATAAAAGCTTACTCAGATCGCGCATTCAAGCTGAATAAGTAGAAAATGTTCTAACGATATACAAATATAGAAAAATAAAATTTCCCTTGTATGTCAAAATTAAAAAAAAATATAAAAATACTTGCACAGTCCTTGTGAGACAAGTTTTATACAAAACGAATATACATGTTTGAACTTTGTAACTATAGTTACTATATTTTTTCATTCCTATAAGAAAATAACATAGCCAACCTATATTCGAACAATAAATTTTCTCAAAACAAGGAATATTATAAATTATTGTTATAAATTTGAATAGTGAAAAAGGCTAAAATAACCAATTGTTACTTTATGCTATATTTTCATATGAATTAGCAAATGGATTAATCATTAATGCCGTATAGTGTATTGAAAGAAAAATGGCCACTAATCTGTTGATTTGTAGCCATTTATGATAGGTATACTGTAGGGTGCTGCGTAATAATTCTGTAAATCTAAGAAAAATACTGCAAAACATTTCTTTTTCGTAAAAAAAAATGTTTAAAACACAGATGAAATTAGTAATAATACAGATAATAATTTCCTTAAAAACTTTTGACTACTCCATAGGAATACCTATTTTGCTCCCATATTATTTCTTGAATTATTATGACAGTACACCTAAAAAATAACACATGAAATTTCATTCTACCAACTACATAGACACATTTATTGAAGTAGCTGAAGATACACAAGTATCCAAAGGAACAGTACCTCCTATAAGAAATAGAAAGACAATAGCGGAAATGCAATATGAGCTGATCACAGAGTTTCCATATAGATACACTTCCGATGAACTTCTTTTTCAGATTTATGCAGATCGCAATGCACTTAATGAAGCAGACTATCAAGAGGCGAAGAATATATTCTTTTCAAAAGGGCAAGCTTGCCTACGTGCATCTCCACTTACAAAAACCTATGGGTTTGGAATCCATAGTAATCACGAAGGCAAACTAGCAGGCTATGGAATGGAAACTAAAGAGTATCTTAATTTTATAAATGATGCGACCATAAAGAAAGTGAAGGCGATGAAATCAAACAAATAGCGGTTCACCCCGACAAAGTGGACGATTATCTTAATTGTTGTCGCATCATATAGTCTTCCTATTGGTTTAAGAAGATGATCAATATCTTATTGGGCAATCTTTGCTTTGTCTTTCGAAGTAAATGCTTTTATAATGACTGGTGCCGTTGCTATCAAAACGATAACGATAATAACAAGCTCCAGATTCTCCTTCACCCATACATTCTCACCTAACAAATAACCAAGGGTAACCAAGCTCCCTGACCAGACAACCGCACCAATCACATTGTACAACACAAATTTTCTGAACTCCATCCCAACAATACCAGCGACAATTGGTGCAAAAGTCCGAACAATAGGAAGAAACCTTGCAAGCACAATAGCACCTCCACCCCTTTTTTCGTAAAACTCCTGTGCTTTAAAGATATAGCTCTTTTTGAAAAACCAGCTGTCCTCCATGCTCATGATTCTTTTCCCAAAGACCTTCCCACACCAATATCCAACAAAGTTACCCAGAATTGCAGCCAACGATACAAGCACGATCCAATATAGTAAGGTAGGTACCTGTTCTGAAGGCGAAATGCTCATATTGGAAACAATCATTCCTGCAATAAAAAGAATAGGATCTCCAGGAAGGAAAAAGCCAATGAGTATACCTGTCTCAGCAAAAATAATAAACAACAGAAGATACAAACCTCCATGGGAAACAATCCAGTCTGGATTTGTGAGGTTATTTAGAAATTCAAAAAAAACATCCATCAAATAAGTCGAATAATATCAAAAACAAAAATAGTCGGCCGCTCTTCCACCGATGACCTGACGCGTTAATTCTATCACTTGTATCAAAATAAGATACAAGTGAAAAAATAAATTTTTAAAGCATCCAGCAATCAGTTAAACCTGCTTACAGCCCGAATATCTTATAGCCATGTGATCTCTAATTAAAGGCGCAAGATAGAAAATCGCTTGCAATTGTAGGCAATTTTTCATACTTATTTTTGGAACAAAATGTCATGTTTTGTAAAAGCCCAACTCACAGGGATATTTTGGAGAGGAAGATAGCGATCTTAATGAGTCGGTAGGTCTGCGAAGACCCTCTTCAGCATATTTTGTAATTCCTCAGCCCTTAGATTACGGGCGATTATTTTACCATCTGGATCAAGCAGAAAACTGGCAGGAATAGCATTAATTCCATAAATTTTTGCTGCATAACTGTCCCAGCCCCCTAGATCCGAAACCTGAGCCCATAATAGGCTATCTCCTTTTATTGCCTCAATCCAGGCATCTTTCCGCGCCGCATCGTCCAGAGAGATTCCCAGTATCTCAAATCCTTTATCATGATATTTTTGATAAGCTTTTACCAGGTTGGGATTTTCCGCACGACAAGGGCCACACCAGCTCGCCCAAAAATCTATGAGTAAATACTTTCCCGAAAAATCCGAAATTTTGATGGTTTTCCCCGCCGGGTTTTTGAGCGTTAGGTCTGGCGCCTGTTGCCCGACTTTGGTTTTGGACTGGGCTTCCAACTGCAACGGAATTACCTTACCCAACGGACTTTCTTTTAACCTAATCGCAAGACCATCAAACGCTGACTTGGCCGATGCATAAAATTTCTCCTGCCCTGCAACAAAACTTAAACCAATTACACTGAGGTATGAATCGGGATGGTTCTTAGCAAAATCCAGATAGGCACTGTAGTTTTCATCCATAAGATTCTTTTCCCGTGCGAGAAACTGGGCAAATATGACAGAATCTTTCTGTTGTTCTGGTGGAAGTTTGGCAAATTCTTTATTTAATGCGTCGAATTTATTGTCAACAGTTTTTTTCATCTCTAGGAGCTCCGCATTTTCCGTATTGAGTTTGGAGCCATTCAAAACAATATTTTTTAGTGAATCCTTCGCATTCATCTCGATCTGAGCAGCTTCCAAATAAAAGCGTAAGTAATCCAGTTTTTCACCGGGCTGTAGCTTGTTCACGTAGGGATTTTTATGGAGATAAAGCGCAGAATAAACCGGATACGCGAGCTGCCCCCTAAAGCTAAAGTGTCCCCCTTTGGTTTCTGTGGAATCTACAAACGAAACACCATCGCTATTATAAACCAGAAAAAGCTTACTGCCATCTTTCAGCTGATCTACCTTGCCTGTAATGAAGTAATGTGTCTGAGCAAAGGTCAAAATAGGAAATAGCAAAAACATCGATAAACACCGTAAAGAAGTTCTCATAAAGCTTCCCTTAAATCTATTAATCAAACAATTACTAAAAATAATAAATTTATTTCGATCAAACGAATATTTAAATATCCTGAGATATGCGTGTATTGGAAAATAGCTTTTTCACGACAGCAATCAATTGCTCAACCTGTTTCATATCACCCCCAATTGGAACAGCTATATGCGAATCTTTCAAACCATACAATGTCGGATCTTTTATCTTCAAAAACATTTCGCATTTACTCTTTCCAAGGTGGCGTTTAAAATTAATTTCCTGAATATCATTGATAAAGACAAACTGATAATCACTCATGTATATCCCGTTAGGAGCCAACTTAATGGTTGTTTTCTCTGTAAATGGAATCAGTAGAAATTTTCCACCAATAAATAAGACGAAAACACCGAAGATTGATTTCTCGTAAATCATACCAATTCCTGAAAAGCAAATAATTGATCCAAAAATCATCGTCGCTAATATACTTGAACTTACAGTATATGTCTCTTTGTAATTTATTGTGGCTTTACTCAAGGAGCGCTGATGAACAGCTTTGTACTTTTGTACAAACTCCCCTTTTTTGGTATCTTTCTTCCATTCCAGAAAATAATATAAATTGATCAGGGTTAAGCCAATTGCACAAAAGCTTAATCCTGTCGATTTCATATCGAACGGATAATACAACAAAAGATTGGTTACAATATACAATACATTGTAACCAATGACCCTATAAACCTTTTTACTATCCATTCAGTGTCTTTCAATTATCCGCAAAGATAATCATTTCAGCTTATCATTCGTCCCTTAAACAACCCACGGAATTAGCCAATGAAGCACTACCGGACAGCAAAAAAATTAATGCTTCAACCTACCTTTACATACTTAACTTACGTATATTTAATATCACAACTAAGTCATTCGAGATGTCAACTCCACTAGTACAATTATGGTTATATAACGATTGGGCGAATAACTTGCTCATCGACAAAATGAAACTGGAAGCCGAAAAAATGCCTTCCGTGTGTTTACGATTATTCAGTCATATAATGAATGCACAGCTGATATGGTTATATCGACTGAATGGCGAAAAACCTCCCGTAGGTGTTTGGGATGAACATAGTCTATTAACATGTGAACAATACCATCAACTGGCTTCTTCGGGATTTAAGGAAAAGGTCTACGCTGATGCGGCTGAGCTCCCAGCAATCATATCCTATACCAATACGAAGAATGAACAGTTCCAAAATTCATTTGGAGACATCCTCTTACATGTATTTAATCATGGTACTTATCACAGAGCGCAAATAGCCTCAGAAATGAGAAGAAATGGAATTGATCCGATCAACACGGATTATATTTCGTTTGTTCGAATATAATGTTGGTATCATAAGTAGAAATTAATAAAAGCGCTATTTCATAGAATGAGTTTCAAACATTACTTTAAGGCTGGTTTGACATGGTTTTACCAGGAACAGTCTACATCCCTACCAAAGGTATATAACAAGAGCCATCGGATTTCCTTCCAGGGAAAGGCAGATTTACAGGTCTCAGCGGCAAAGGCTTTCAAGGGTGACCCAAGATTATATAACCCCGAAGATCTCTTACTTAGTAGCCTTGTTTCCTGCCATATGATGTCTTATCTATATGTATGTTCCAAAAATAACATTGAAGTGATTTCGTACACGGACAATGCGGAGGCGGTATTAGAAACCAGCCCTGATGCAAGTGGCAGATTTGTGCAGGTTGATCTGTTTCCAGAAGTCGTTATTTCAGATCCTGATAAAATAGCATTGGCGGCATCACTACATCACGAAGCAAATCAACTTTGCTTTATCGCCAATTCCTGTAACTTCCCCGTACGACATCATGCTATTTGCCGCACTATTTAAGCGCTGCAAACCGGTGGAAGACAACTTATTTTTTCCAGTAGATTTGAACCTTACAACATGCATAATGACATTATCGACCAACTTTCTCAATTAGTCCAATAGTTTACCACAGATTAACCTTTTAAATTTAGGTGAATTTTTTCAGGAATTTTCTATTTTTAGGCCATGATTGACAACTCCAAGAAAAAGGCAGCCATAGGCTTTATATTTATCACTTTACTTATTGATATCACAGGATGGGGTATTATCATTCCAGTGGTTCCCAAGTTGATTGAAGAACTGATCCACAGCGACATCAGTGAAGCTGCAAAGTACGGTGGCTGGCTGGGTTTCGCTTATGCTTTCACACAGTTTATATTCTCACCTGTAGTAGGCAATCTGAGTGACAAATATGGACGAAGACCAATTATTTTGATTTCTTTGTTCGGTTTTGCAGTAGACTACATTTTTCTCGCCCTCGCCCCTTCGATAGGTTGGCTATTCTTAGGACGGGTTATTGCTGGATTGACCGGAGCAAGTTTCACAACTGCCAGTGCTTATATCGCGGATATTTCTACCGATGAGGATAGGGCCAAAAACTTCGGATTAATTGGTGCTGCCTTCGGATTGGGCTTTATTATTGGCCCCGTAATTGGGGGATTGCTTGGACATTATGGTGCACGGGTCCCTTTTTACGCTGCGGCAGGCTTATGTCTATTGAATTTTCTGTATGGGTATTTTATTCTGCCCGAAAGCTTGGACAAAGATAAGCGACGGGCTTTCGACTGGAAACGCGCTAACCCCATTGGATCCTTTCGCTTTCTGGGAAAACACCCCGAAATTTCTGGCTTGATCGTAGCATTGATCCTGATCTATATTGCGGGCCATGCCGTACAGAGTAACTGGAATTTCTTTACCATGTACAAATTTGATTGGACCGAAAGAATGGTTGGTATCTCACTTGGGGTCATCGGCCTATTGATTGGCCTTGTACAAGGTGTCTTGATACGTTGGACCACACCAAAACTCGGTGAGCAAAAAAGCATTTATTATGGACTGATTTTTTATGCAATAGGACTATTATTATTTGCATTTGCCAATCAGGGTTGGATGATGTTTGTCTTTCTTATCCCTTATTGCCTAGGAGGAATATGTGGTCCTGCACTGCAATCTGTCATTACCAAAAATGTGCCATCAAATGAACAGGGAGAACTTCAGGGAGCATTGACCAGTTTAATGAGTGCAACATCGATTATAGGTCCTCCAATGATGACAAATCTGTTTTACTTTTTTACACATGATAATGCCCCATTCAAATTCTCTGGAGCGCCCTTTTTTCTCGCGTTTATTCTAATGACTATCAGCGTCATTATTGTATATTCAGCTTTTAAACGAAAGAGTAAAGAACAGCTTGAAAATTAAATTTCGATAGCGATACTATCCAACGAAGGCCAGGCCATCTTTTTATGGGCTGGCCTTGCTTTTATCAAATATCAATCTGATACATTGACGAATTAAAACATAGCAGTCTACTTTCTAATTCCAAATCTTTTGTTTTTAAAATCAATAACAATCGTTTTATCCATAAAGAAGACATTGCCGACAATCCCGTCAATATTATCTTGTTTAAAGGAGAAGAAATCATCCTCGGTATACCAAAATTCCTTCACACCAAATGTGTTATCTCCGATCTGGACTGCCGTATTTGTCTCAACAGATTTTACAATAAGGGGGTTATTAAAATTTCGAATATTCAGTTCATCTTTAGCTTTTGCATTTGTGATTAAACGATCGAAATTCTGTCTGTAACTTACGATCGGGAATATACTTGAACCACTGTCATATAAAAAGTTATACGTTTTACCATCGATCTTCAAAGGGATTATTGCTTTATTATTGACGATGTTCATTGGTACGAATACCGTCTTCCGTTCAATACTCTTATCCACTTCGTTAACAACAGTAATACTTTGCTTTGGGAAATCAATAATTAGGCATTTCTCCTGAAAGACATCTGCGCCAACTGTCCCACAGGATTCCCCCTGATCATGATTCAATAGACCATAGAGCTTATGATTCTTTATCGGATAGTCACCAATATTAAAACTTTGGTCATCAATGGTAAAAATAGTATGCCCTCCCGCATCGGAAGTAGGATCTACCTTTTTCGATTTAATAAATGCGGCCTCGGAGAAGCATTGATCATAAATTAGTGTCGCATTAGCACCCAGGTCAAACTGAAAAGCATAAGTCTTATTTTCTATAATGACCGGTACGCTCATCGCAATTTTGTCGATCAGTCTGTCACCAATAGAATCCTTTTCCCATTTAAAATTGATTTTCTGTGCTTGCGATTGTGCACAATAGGCGATCAATATCGCGGATAGTATTGTTTTAATGTTCATGTTTTGTTATTGAATGGCATGATAATCGAAATCTTTATCGAACCAAGTTATTATAAAACAAATTCAACTAATCTGCCAATATTATTACCTACTGAATGACAACACCTTAAAAATAGCACCTTCTTTTAGATGTCCATTAATGAACGTTTGACTGTCCAATAATGGACATAATATACCGTATCAGGTAAAGAAAACCTGATAAAAGCATCCGAGAACATTCAATCCTCTTTGTTAAAAATGGAGGCAGCACAAAAAACTATAATTTTGATTTCAAGCGACTGAGTGTCTCCTGCGAAATATTTAAATAAGATGCGACCATTCTATTCGACATTCTACGTACGATCATCGGATTTTCCGTCAACAATTGTCGATATTTTTCTAGCGCATCCTGCATAAGGAAAGACATTAAGCGTCTGGTATTGGTAACATAGGCTATTTCCAGGTAAATCCGATAAAATTTTTCCCATTGTGGAACAACATCCAATAAATGGTAGAAATCTTTATGACTGATCCCATAGATCTCAGATTCTTCAACGGCCTGTATAAACTCCTCGGATTCTTCCGAGGTAATAAAGCTGACGAGGGCAGTCGCAAATTGGTTCTCAAAAGCAAAATAACGTATCGCTTCCTGTCCATTTTCATTGATAAAAAAGATCCGTAGACAACCTTTGACAACAAAAAATGAACGCTGACTAATCTCTCCATTCGCCAGCAATAGTTCATTTTTCTTTAATTTGATAGGCTTGAAAAAACCGAGTATAGTACCAAGTTCTTCATCTGTTACAGTTATCTTACTTGTTATATATGATATCAATAGATCATTCATGCATCTTTTCTAAGTCACTAAAGAACAAAGTTAGCAAAATTGCAAAGACAAATCTATCGTAATGATCAAGCTTTAGGGTTTTATTTCATCCGAATGCCCCCCTTCTTTGGTACCGATTTTCCAATACGAACAGGCATACATTTCTTTTGGATTCCAGCGCTTTTCGACACGAAAATAATGGCGCAACGTTTTAATTATATCATATTCTGCCGCTAGATAGATATATCTGGCCAGACCATTGTCATCAAATTCAAATGCTTTTACGCGCTCTGCGAGTACACTTCCCTGTTCGGGATGTAGGTTGTGGATCCATTCTAGATCTACATCGGCAATCGTAGAAAGCACAAGTTCATCTTCTTTTGTCGCAACTTCTATAAAGGCCTTGACTTTCACTCCTAACGGTAGCTGTTCCAAAATAGCCGCAATGACAGGTAAAGCAGTCGCATCACCAGCAATTAAATAATGTGCTGCATCCGGAACCAAGGTTCTCATACTTTCTTTCATACCGATTTCCAGACGGTCCCCAACTGCAGCATTTATCGCCCATGCTGATGCCAGGCCATTATCTCCGTGGTGGACAAAATCAATAGAAAGTTCCTTTGCGACAAGATCTATTTGACGATTTGTATAGGTTCTTACTTGTGGATTTTCGTCATTCGATGTCGAAATAAACAGTTTATTATTGGAACCGGATCGAACCCCCGAAAGCCAGACAAGTTGTTCTTCATTAATCTCGAAAACTACCCGAATAAGATGGGGAGTTAGGTGTTTTTTGTCTTTCACAGTAAATACCGAACGTATTTTTTTTGAATCTTTCTCGTTCATAAACAATATAATTTGTGATCATGAGTGATCAATTTTCTACTTAATTTGATTGGCGGTAAGCGATAATATCTGCTATTGACAGGACAGTAAGCCCCTCCTTTAATGCGAACGCCACAATTTGCGGCAAACGTGACATGCTACCATCCTCATTCATAAGCTCACATAATACCGACAACGGCTGTAAGCCCGCCAAACGCATCAGGTCAATACTACCCTCAGTATGTCCGTTTCTACCCAGTACGCCATCGGCATGGGCTCTTAACGGAAAAATATGCCCCGGGCGTACCAGGTCTTCTGGGTTGGCACCAATCGCAGACGCGCTTTTATAGTCGCAAGCCTATCCGCAGCCGAAAGCCCAGTTGTAGCACCCGATCTTGCATCAATAGAAACCGTAAATGGCGTTTGAAACGGACTTGAATTGTCATTGACCATATAAGGTAATTCCAGTTCATCTGCTTTTTCATGCGTCAGACATAGACAGATTACACCACTGCAATAGCGGATCATCTGCACCATATCCCCATGGTTCATTTTTTCAGCAGAAAAAATAAGATCACCCTCGTTCTCCCTATCCTCATTGTCAATGAGTAAAATACCCCTTCCCTTACGGAGTTCTGTCAGCGCACGTTCAACTCTTTCATGTGCATTACTTCCAAATACTTCCAATAGATTCTCCATCATTTTTTAATTTAATCAATATGTTATATGGCATCCTATATCACAGGATGGCATTATGTACAACCGCGGCCCCATCATGTTATAAAAACACTTTATCAAGGCTTACACCCTGATAAAGTGCATTGAACAAGTAAAGCGCTAAAAAGGACATTACTTGTTCTGTGGTTTCATAGTCTGAGGACAAAGATCAGCAGCTGCTTTTCCCTAAACATTGACTTAAGTCAAAAAATGATATTTAATTTTACTGTAGCGATTCTCCAATTTAGATCCTCGAAGTAAATTATTGAGGTTGTTGCTTGGTAACATAGTGAATCATTCCGCCATTGGTATATAGATTTCCAACATCGATACCGATGACGGCTCTTCCCGGATAGAGGCTTTGGATAGTCTTATTGGCAACAAGATAAATCGGAGGTATCGTCACTTCATAACATATCGCGGAAAAAACAACGGATTTGCAGGATCTTTATTGACACAGGCTTCGTATCCGCATTTCAACTGATCAGTGATCAAAGGCTGATCCATGATAACGCCGTAAAATCTGCGGCAACCAAGGTATCAATATCCGCCCATAACTCATCAATTTCTCTATTTCGGTATTGGTCCGTATGTATTCCAATACTAAAAACCTGTTGTGCCCTCAAAAAGACAATATCATGATGGGTAGATTGATGCTCTACCGCTAATCCAGCAATAATTTCCTAAAAAATACTCGCCTTTTCATCCCGTGCATCACTGGGCGAATGTGCAAATTGTTTTTTGAAGAATTTGGAAAAAGATTGAAGGCTATCAAAGCCAACCGCATAAGCTATACTGCTAATGGATTCATTTGTATAAATCAGTTTCTTATACGCGTTTTCAAGTTTTAACCGTTTTTGAAAGGCCTCAATCAATTCATTGAAAATCCCTTTAAATATGCGTTGTGTATTTCGGTAGGAATAATTTGACAGCTGCTCCAATTTTTCAATAAAAAGGTTTTCATTGTAATGTTTTTCGATGTACCTCATGATCTGTTGAATTCTTGCTAAACTCATCCTGTAATGGTAATGCTACCTATTCGGTTTTTCTAAGTCAGTAAACTTCTTTCATTTAAGAACAATCAGTTCTCTTATGTATATTCGCATAGAGAAAAACAATCTGTTATGAATAAGATACTCCAATTTTTCGATTTACATCCTGGAGAGGAACGAAAAGAAGCCGTTCTTGATAATGTGATCAACAACATTTCATTCCGCGGTGCCAATGCATGGATTTTAGCCTGTGCGATTGTTATTGCCTCTGTCGGTCTCAATGTGAATTCAACAGCAGTAATCATTGGTGCTATGCTTATTTCCCCATTGATGGGACCGATCGTAGGTGCTGGTTTTGCACTGGGTACATTTGATTTTCAACTCTTAAAAAAATCGATCAAGAATTTATTGATCGCAACATTGATCAGTTTGTTTGTATCATACTGCTATTTTCTCCTGAGCCCATTTAAAGAGGCGCAATCCGAATTGCTAGCTCGTACCTCACCCAATATCTATGATGTACTTATTGCACTTTTTGGGGGATTGGTGGGGGTTATCGCCATAACCAGGGTCGACAAAGGAAATCCAATACCAGGTGTGGCCATTGCGACGGCTCTGATGCCTCCACTTTGTACCGCAGGCTATGGACTGGCCATCGGAAATCTAAGTTATTTTGCAGGTGCCTTATTTCTTTACATCATCAATTGTGTATTTATATGTATAGCGACATTTACAATCGTAAAATACCTTAGATATCCCAAGAAACATTATGTTGATCCAAAAAGAGAGAAAAGAATAAGTCAGAGCATCACACTGATTATTCTTGCCTTGGTAATACCAAGCTTATACTTCGCCTATAATCTGCTACAAGAGAAGAAATACACAAATAAGGTTAAACAATTTGTACAACAACAATTTAGTGATAAAGGTTACACAGTCGTCTACGAAAAATTGCTCACTAAACCGAAACGTTTAGAATTAGCCTTTTTAGCGAAGAAATTTAGTGACCAAGAAATCGCGACTTTGAAAAAATCCATGGAATCATTTGGTATTGCGCAGACTGATCTGATCATTCGACAGGACAGCCTCGATCTAAAAACAACGATCCTTAGTGAAATCGACAAGCGAAGTGCAGCTGTAAATGATAAAGATTTAACCATACGGGCACTCAACAATGAACTTGCGAAATATCAAGTAGCAAGCCCACAATTAGATAAAGATCTAGCAGTACTTTTTCCAGAACTACAATCCTATAGCATAGGACAACAGCAGTATTACGCAAGAAAAGATAGTTTAGCGAATGTAGTTGCCTTTATTTATTCGTCAAAAAATCCTTTAGCTGAGGTACAGCAATTAAAATTACGGCTTTGGTTAAAAAACCGTTTTCCAAAAGATAGCCTGGAAGTCATAGACAGGAAGTTCAAATAGTCTATACACTATTCGATTTCCAAGTATGGACAGTTGATCGAAACAGCACGGGTTACAGCTGAAAGGTCGTCTCAGACAATCCGTCGCCAGCTAGATGTGACAGTGCTAATTATTGAGATATAATTGGCACTGATGCTTGAATGACATCTGATAATAGAATAAGGTCGCCATTTATTTCCAGCGTGGTCGTGCCCAGATTATTTTCGTCATCAGGTACTGTGGCCAGATAACCAAGATTCAATATAGATACCGCAATTCGAGCGGAAGGCAGAAAATATTTAGAAAACACAACAAATTGATATTTCCAGTGTTCTATGTTTATGGAAAGACACTATAACAAAGGAAACACAATTTCTAGTGGTCATAGTGCCCACAAAGGTAGGACAGGAAGAAAGTACATTGTCAGTGAAATTATCCTCAATGGCGAGCTCGTCGGTGTCGGCATTTATTATGATGGAACCGACGAACTTCGGGCCGCCGTTGTGGTAAATGATCAGGGACAGGGCGTCGAAATCCGCAATCTCCATGATGAACACTATCCAGAAGCACAATCAGATGATGACCTCGTGGAGCTCTGGCCGCTCTATGAAAAACTTGTGGCAAAATAGACGTCAGCCCTTTCCAATTCAACAGTCTTTTAAAAAAAGATAAAATCTATATTTATGTATAGATAAGTTTAAATACTTCAATTTTAACGTATTTAATATTTATACAATTATATTTATATATTATACATTTTAATTGATTAACATACTATACTTGTAGCTTTCCGGAACAATGTCCGTGTCTTATCCTTTATTCGATATAAGTTCGGACCTGATTTGAGACAGAATATGCCCTTCTTCGCCCCTCAGTCGGCATAAGACCATAATGAGTACATCTTCATACCACTGTTATACCGTGTTTAACTCGGACTCACCATGGACTCATGTCGGATGCATAGCGGACGCAGTACGAAGCAGGTAAGACGAAAGTTATACGCAGGCTCGACCAAATCCTATAAGATACCCGAATCACAGCCGACCATTAGCTCTTTTAAAAGAAATTCGTGTATAAAAAGTTTATTAAAATAATCTTATAGTGTTTATTCCAAACCTATTATGCCTACCCTTCCAATATTTCAACTTGAAGGGTAAGCACATCATAAATGAAAATTGATTTAGAACTTCATCTTCTGGATCCGAATTGCGTTCAGTATCGCGATAAGAGAAACACCCACATCCGCAAACACCGCTTCCCACATCGTCGCCAATCCTCCGGCGCCAAGGATCAAAACCACCCCTTTGACCACAAATGCCAATCCTATATTTTGGTAAACCACTTTTTTGGTCTGTTTACCAATATTAATTGCCATTGGTATCTTAGATGGTTTGTCGTCTTGTATGACTACATCTGCGGTTTCGATGGTTGCATCACTGCCCAGTCCCCCCATGGCTATACCAACGTCACTCAAGGCTACTACGGGGGCATCATTGACGCCATCACCAACGAAAGCCACACTTTCACCCATAGCCTTTATTTCCTTGACTTTATTAACCTTATCTTCCGGAAGTAGATCTCCATAGGCTTTATCAATACCCAATTCCTTCGCTACATAAGCGACGACCGTACTCTTATCGCCACTAAGCATGGTCGCTTTCACTCCTAACTTATGCAAAAGTTGTATTGTCTGTGCGGAATCTTCTTTGATACTATCTGCAATGGTAATAAATCCAACGAAGCGACTATCCAATGCAATGGCTATTGTGGTGTAAACGATCGTATTAGGATCTATGGAATAACTTATGTTAAACTTATCCAAAAGCTTAAAGTTACCAACTAAAAACACCTTGCCGTCCACACTACCTTTCAATCCATGTCCCGATATTTCTTCGACATCAGTCAAATTTACAGATTCATCGACCTCACCCGCATATTCCCTGATTGCTGTCGCTACAGGATGACTGCTATGACTTTCGATTTTATTGACCAATCTGAGGATTGTCGCTTCATCAAAATCTAGTTCTAAACGAACTTCCTGTACTTTGAAAACTCCTTCAGTCATCGTACCGGTTTTATCCATGACAACATTCTGTATCGCTGCCATCGCATCCAGAAAGTTACTTCCCTTGAACAGGATACCGTTTCTACTCGCCGCACCGATACCTCCAAAATAGCCCAACGGAATCGAGATCACCAAGGCACATGGGCAGGAAATCACCAGAAATACAAGCGATCGGTAAAGCCAATCGCTAAATACGTATTGCCCGACAAAAAAGTAAGGCAGCAGACAGATCGCTATCGCCAAAAGCACCACAATCGGCGTATAGATTTTCGCAAATTTCCGGATGAAAAGTTCCGTAGGCGCCTTCTGCGAGGTTGCATTCTGTACAAGCTCAAGGATTTTGCTCAATTTACTGTCTTGGTATGCTGTTGTAACCTTTACCAGACTCACGGTATTCATGTTGATCATTCCTGCCAACACAACTTCACCTTTGGTCTTTGTGTCAGGTTTACTTTCTCCCGTCAACGCCGCCGTGTTGAAGGAAGCGGTATCGGAGATAAGTTCACCATCCAAGCCCAACTTCTCCCCGGGCTTCAGTTGGATGACATCACCTATTGCTGTAGCCTCAGCTTTAATCACCCGGCTACTATTTGCCTCAACAATGGTTACCTCATCCGGGCGCTGATCCAGGAGCGCCTTAATATTGCTCTTGGCACGGCTGACAGCCAATGTCTGAAACACTTCCCCTATCGCATAAAAAAGCATTACAGCAACACCCTCTGGGTATTCTTTGATTGCAAAAGCACCAATGGTGGCGATACTCATCAGCAAGAATTCAGAGAAAATCTCTCCTTTTCCAATACTCTTCAATGCATCTTTAATCACTGGGAATCCAACCGGAATGTAAGCCAGTACATACCAAATGATCCGGACCCAGCCATTGAACCATCCCTGTGGTACCCAATTGTCCATTGCAATGGCTACAATCAGCAGGACAAATGAAATTATCGCCGGCAGAAAGAGTTTCAATGTGCTGCCTTCCGCCACCGAATGATCATGACCGTCATCATCACTGTGACTATGCGCCTGATCCTGGGCAGGCGCGCTCTGTATTAAACGTTGGGCGCCCGCCTGATTATATATTTTTTCAATCTGTGTACAACAAAGTTGTTTACCTTGTGCATCATAAATATGTTTATGTTCCATACCCTATCATGATTACTTCGTTAACAAATGCTACTAATTAATGTTCATGCCCACCTGTATTGCTCATTTTGGCATTGATAAAAAATGCTCCTTTCACAACGATTCTGGTTTGCGCAGGAATTTCCTGTACTGCGGTAATTGCTGTATATCCCAATGCTGAGACACCTTTTTGAATTTCAATTTTCTCGAAATTCACATTCTTACCCTGTTCAGTTGCATGTTTAGCAGCTTCTGATTCATTTTTATGTTCGTGCTTAGCCTCACCCTCATCATGCGCATGTCCATGATCATCGTGTCCTTCTTCATGCTCCTCGGCCTGCTTGCTTGTTTCTACGAAAATATAGAACTTACCATCCGCTTCCACAATTGCGTCATTCGGAACCGCCGGAGTGGTCACATTATTGATCCCGATCATGCCTGTAATATTCATACCGTCTATCAGACCAACTTTACTACCGATCACAGTACTATGAACGGCAATTGTTTTACTGTCATTTTCAAAAGACGATCCTATCGTAAACACTTTAGCCGAATAAGTTTTATCAGGGTTGTTTGTCAACTGAAAATTAATAATCTGCCCAATTTTGATCATAGGGAGATCCTTTTCGAAAACCTGAAGATCAAGGTGCAATAAACTATTATCTATAATCTCAATAACCGGCGATGAAACATCCACATAACTACCTATCTTGGCAAAGACATTACTCACAGTACCGTTAATCGGACTTGTCACCACAAGCGAAGCCCGTAAATTTGAAAGGCTCACTGTGTTGGGATTGATGCCCATCAGTTGAATCTGCTGCTGCAGCGATGCCTTTCTGGCGCGAAGACCATTGAAATCTGCCGTCGCAGACTGCAAATTTTTTCTTGCTCCTGCGTTGCCCTCATTGAGCTCTTGCTGTCTTGCCATCTCCTGTTCTGCAAGCGTAATTTTGCTTGCCAGAGCGACATACTCTTCCTGAAGCTGAATAAATTGCGGATTCGTAATGGTTGCTATGACCTGCCCTTTGCGCACAATGTCACCTAGTTGCACATTTAAAGTCTTAATTACGCCACCATACAAAGTTGTCGCATTGGCTTTGTTGTTATTGGGAACACTGAGGAGACCATTGGCTTTGATCGTCGCCGTCAGCTCCTTTTCCTCTATAGTTCCAAAAGCAATACCTACCGCCTTTATCTGTTGTTCACTCAATGCCGCTACCGTCACGGGCCCTTCCTCATGGCTTTCTTCGGCAGCACCTTTCTCTTCCTCCTTCTTGGCATCGCCAGCACCTTTTGAATCTGATCCGCAGCTATATAAAACTGTTGTAATCGCTAGTGCAAAAAATATTTTTATGATAACTCTCATTGTTGACTTATTTATTATTGAAGTAATTGTATTGGATTGCCGATTGATTATATTGATTGAGCACGTCTAAATAGTTCTGTCTGATACCGATCGCCTGGCTTAAGAACTGGCTCATCTCCGCAAAACTTATTTCACCGGTTCTGTACCCAAGACTTGCGGCTTTGATGATGGCGTCAGCTTGCTTGAGGCCTGCAGATTCATAGAACTGCAATAAAGCAGCATTTTTCTCGATATCAGCCAATGCATTCACCTTATTCGTCTGAAAAACTTGTGTATCATATTCCAGTTGTCTTTGTTGCGCCTCCATTTCCGCATTTGCAGCTTTTACCTTGCTTTTATAAGCACCCAGCCCAAATACAGGAAATGATGCCGACACCGAGAAGCCCGTAAAAGGATCTTTTGCCCCCCAAAGGCGCTGCGAAAAGAATCTTCCCGAAAATTCAGGCTTATTTGTATTTTTCTGTACCGCGATATTGGAGGATGCAATATTGACATTCTGTTGTTGCAAAGCTAAAACAGGATGTGAGGCATCAACCGACGGATTTTGTACATCCACGTCCATTTTTATCTTTTCCAGCGATTGCTCTACAGGTAATATCCATTCATTGCGGTTGAGAAGCATCATCAATTGCTGCTGCTGAACCAACATATTTTTCTTGTTTTGAACCAATTGGGCCTGCAACTCCCGTAACTTCGCCTCCGCAGCAATTTTATCCAATGCTGCGACATCTCCGGTTTTAAAACGTAATTCAGTCGCCTTAAACATTGCCGAGTAGATACTGTCCAACTCCACATAGAGCTTCTGTCTATCTTGAAGATACCAGAGCTGATAATATGCTGTGCGCACATCTTTCTTGATATTGGCATTGAGTACTTCGGTATTCAGATTGGCGTATTTTAGCTGTTGCTTAAAATATTCCTTACGTGCCGAATAGAGTCCCGGCCACGCGATGCTCTGCGTGATACCGATTTTCATGATCCCTGTCTTATCGCTGGGTCGGTAATCTTCATTCTCCACAAAAACACCCGTCTTGGGGATTTCATTCGCCGTTTTGACATTATAACTTGCTCCGGTTATTTCGGCCTCATTGACCTGAAATTGGCGATTGCTCTTCAATGCCATACCGATTGCGTTGTCAATCCCAATCCGTTCCTGTGAAAATGCCTTAAATCCAGTGGCAGAAAATAGGAAAACCAATACCGCCGCAATGGTCTTACCTGCATTTCCTTTTTTCATATTCAGTTTTGAGTTAAAAATAATATACAGCAAAGGCAGTACAAACAACGTTAAGAACGTTGCTGTCACCAGTCCGCCAATAACAACCGTCGCTAACGGTTTTTGGACTTCCGCTCCAGCACTCGTACTGATGGCCATGGGTAGAAAACCCAGCGACGCGACAGTAGCGGTCATCAATACAGGGCGCAACCTTGTCAATGTTCCCTCCTTCACGCGCTGAAAAATATCATCCATACCTTCCTTCTTCAGTTGGTTGAAAGTCCCGATCAGTACAATACCATTTAGTACAGCAACGCCAAACAAAGCAATAAAACCGATTCCGGCACTGATACTGAAAGGCATACCGCGGAGCATCAGGGCAAAAATACCACCAATTGCACTCATTGGAATGGCCGTAAAGATCAGCGCCGCCTGCTTAATGGAATGGAATGTGAAATACAATAGCATAAAGATCAGCAAGAGGGAAACAGGCACTGCAATCATCAGACGAGCACTTGCTTTCTGTAAGTTTTCAAACTGCCCCCCATAGGTGAAATAATAACCAGCAGGCAATTTCACTTTGGTCGACAGCTGTTGTTGGATATCTTTGACCACACTCTCCACATCTCTTCCTGATACATTGAAGCCAATGACGATCCGTCGCTTTCCAGCTTCTCTACTGATCTGCGCGGGGCCAAGTTTATAATCAATGGCCGCTACCTGCGACAATGGAATCTGAATACCTGTATCAGTTGGAATCATCAGATTGCGTACATCGTCTATACTATTGCGGTGTGTCGTATCCAAACGAACAACCAAATCAAAACGACGTTCATTTTCATAAATCTGTCCAGTACTGCGACCAGCGAAAGCCGTACTTACCACGTCATTGACATCTTGAATCGTAAGACCGTAATTGGCAATGCGTGTACGGTCATATACGATATTGATCTGCGGCAGCCCCGATACTCGCTCCACCTGCGGGGAAGTAGCACCTTTAACGGACTGAATCTGTGCTGCCACGATATTCGCATAAGATGCCAGAGAATCAATATTCTCACCGAAAATCTTCACGGCAACATCCTGACGGATTCCTGTCATTAACTCATTGAATCGCATCTGTATCGGCTGGTTCTTTTCAAAGAAAACACCGGGGATAACTTCCAGTTTTTCAAGGATCGCTGCTCCGAGTTCATTATAACTTCGGCCGGATTTCCATTCCTTCTGGGGTTTCAGTACCACCATCAAATCGGTCGCTTCCGGTGGCATAGGATCCGTCGGTACTTCCGCCGCTCCGGTTTTGCCAACAACCATTTTTACTTCGTCAAACTCTTTAATGATACGGGAAGCCTGCATGGAAGTTTCTATACTTTGCGAGAGAGAGCTTCCCTGTGGTAATATACAGTGAAAGGCATAATCCCCTTCCTGTAACTGCGGGATAAACTCTCCGCCCATATTTTTAAAGAAGAAGACAGATATCGCAAAGAAAGCGATAGTCAAGCTGACAATAATATACTTGAAACGGATAGCTTTCTGCAATAAAGGCGCATAGATGCGCTGAAGTTTTTCGATAAAACGGTCGCTGAACGTTTTCTTGTCATGATGCTTTTTAGGTAAAAACAGGGCACACATCATTGGAATGTATGTCAGCGAGAGGATCAATGCGCCAAAGATCGCAAAACCTACTGTCTGTGCCATCGGGCGGAACATCTTGCCTTCCACCCCGACCAATGTCAGGATAGGAATATAAACAATCAGAATAATGATCTCACCAAATGCTGCACTGGTCCGGATTTTTGAAGCAGATTCGAATACCTCATGATCCATTTCTGATTGTGACAGCTTCTCAGTAGACTTGCGCAGGCCAAGATGGTGGAGTGTAGCTTCCACAATAATTACCGCGCCATCGACAATAAGACCAAAGTCTATCGCACCTAGACTCATTAAATTGGCACTCACACCAAAAACATTCATCAATCCCAAAGCAAAGAGCAAGGATAATGGAATGGCTGAGGCAACGATAAGCCCCGCACGGAAGTTACCCAAAAACAGCACCAATACAAATATAACGATCAGCGCTCCCTCGATTAAGTTCTTCTCAACAGTACCTATTGCACGACCAACAAGATCCGTACGGTCCAGGTAGGGTTCAATCACCACATCATTGGGCAGGGATTTTTGGATCGTAGGGAGCTTCTCTTTTACACGCTTGACCACTTCATTGCTATTCTCACCCTTCAGCATCATCACCACACCACCCACGGCATCCACTTCCCCATTATATGTCAGGGCACCATACCTGACCGCATGTCCAAAACGCACATCGGCTACATCTTTGACATAGATAGGTACAGCACCGGTTTTTTTAATCGCGATATTCTTCACATCCTCCAGCGACGTAGCCAGTCCAATGCCACGAATAAAGTATGCGTTCGGTTTTTTGTCAATATAAGCACCACCGGTATTCTGATTATTTTTCTCCAATGCGGTGAAAATTTCCGGAATGGTGATATTCATCGCCTTAAGGCGATTAGGGTCAACAGCGACCTCATATTGTTTCAATTCACCACCAAAGCTATTGACCTCAGCGATACCGGGTGTACCGTAAAGCTGGCGCGCAACGATCCAGTCCTGCATGGTCCGTAGATCCTTTGCATTATACTTGCTTTCGCTGCCTTTTTTGGGGTGAATGATATATTGATAGACCTCTCCCAAACCCGTACTAACGGGAGCTAGTTCGGGTTTACCAATACCTTGTGGAATTTGGTCCACAGCTTCTTTTAGACGCTCGCTGATAAGCTGACGCGCAAAGTAGATATCGACATCATCATCAAAAACGACGGTAATCACCGAGAGTCCAAAACGGGAAATACTTCTGATTTCTTCGATCTTCGGTACCGTAGCGATACTCTGTTCGATCGGGAAAGTAACCAGTTGCTCCACTTCCTGACCCGCCAAGGTCGGACAGGAGGTAAAAATCTGTACTTGATTATTAGTAATATCCGGAACGGCGTCTATGGGCAGCTTTGTTGCACTCCAACCGCCCCAAATAATAAGTAACAAGGTCATTAAACCAATAATGATCTTATTCTTGATGCTAAATTTAATTATACTATCTAACACAATATGCTTGATTAATGCTTAAATAATAGATATATAGAATATCTTATTTCCCTGTAAACTCGAAAGTTACAGCTACACACCGTAGGCCAACATTAATTAGAAAAGCAAATTCACCAATAATGTTTACGTACGGCTATAAAAAGTTATAATTAAGCATCTACCTTAGGCGGCTGCCAGATAGTTCCAAAGTAGTTAGATAAAATAGGCGTATTGAGAACCGGCATCCGATTATCAAAATAAATTGAAATCGGGATACCTTCAATTTTTGGTAACTGATATTCGAAGGCTGTAATATTTCCGCTACAACAGTTGCAATAACAGAAAATAGAACAAGCATCGGTGGTATCTTCACTATGATTATGAGGTTCATTTAATTGTGTTTTCATAGCTGTCACCTCGCTGCGAATGTTCGCATCACTGCATGGGACAAAGGAAAGTCCCAAGATATAGGTGATCAATATGAAAACAATTACCCTCATTGTTATACAAATTTAGAAAAATATTTCAAAAATTTATTCTTTTATAATAACATCACCTTGTAAGCGTACTATATTAATTGCGATTGCCACACCCCCCCGTCCCTATGTCACGGTACCAATCGCCAGCAATCTGCTGTATAGGGACCAACTATTAAAGTCTTGAAACATTCAACTGCATATTGCACTGTCTCACTAACCTGTAGTCCAAGCTTACGCTTAGTCCAAATTGACTTACACAGGCAATATGCTTCAATAACGAATATCTTATTTACTCGTCCATATAAATAATTCATACGAAAACTATGCCATAATAGCATAGCTCCTATCATCATAGTCCGTCCCGTCAGATTATCCAACAGAAACCCAGTATTAACCAGAGAGAAAATATTAACCCAATAGAATTATAAATAAAACAGTAGATAACCGCCGTCAAAACACTTAAAATCAACGTTTAAACACTGATGCTGGTTTGTAGAACTTTCACTACAAGAAAAATTACTTAATGAAAATCATAATGATTAAACAGAAAGCTATATATATAATTGCACCAATAAATTTTGACAAGATAAAAAAAACAAAAATGACAATACGCTTAAATAGTAACCCTATAAATAAAAAGTAAAAAAATAACACAAGTACAAATCAATCAAAAACACTAAGAAACAAGTAAAATTAAAATGTCTACTTACATGAAAATGAAAAATTACCGCAACCTTAAAAATGTACTGATGCTGGGATGCATTATACTGGTTGCTTCAAGTATTTACTCTTGTAAAAAGAGTGGCGAAACCACCACATTAACCGAGGAAACTCTGGTTAAGATCAATCTTCGGGGGGTTGAGGCCTATGGTGAGAACGAAAGTAACGCTGTCGGCCAAAAGCAAGGGTCCACAAAAGCCTCTTCCGCAAGCAGTGCTTCTGAAGTACAGGAGATGACTGTTCCTTTCGGAAATAGTTCGTCCATTGATGTCGTATTGACAAATAGCTCTGCTACCGCTGTCAATAAAGGATTGGTGGCCTCATCGGGCACCAAAGCAACAACGACAACTCAAATAACTGAGAAACAATTGGACAAAGATGTTAAATATAAAGTAGTTGTATATGATGATCAAGGTAACTACGTTACCGAAAAGACCTATAGCTATGGCGGAGAAGCTGCTGCAGAGGGGATTATTCTTGATGCCGGAAAAACCTACACATTTGTTGCTTACTCAACAAATAGCACAAGTACAGTACCTAATATTAGCAATCAAAGTACTTTATCCTCAGCAAGCCTCAATAACATCAGTGGCGACCTGATGTATTTCGCTAACACGCTGAAAGTAAACAAAGGCGTTAACAACCTAGATGTTGTGTTGAAACACCGCTTAAGTCAGATTATCACAACTTTGACAATGGATGCCAACATGACCGGGGCAATCACCAAACTTGAAAATGCAGTGTTTAAACCAAGTCATACATCGGCCAACTTAAAACTTTCGGATGAAGCACTTACATACAACGGATTGAACGACGCAGGTGTACAAGCACAATTTCCGGCTTTGGGTATTGGACTACGTACAGTTGTCAGCACTCCTTCCCTATTGATCCACCCAGCAACAAGTACTGGAACGCTTAAACTTGGAAGCCTGACCATTGATGGTGAAACCAAATCAAATGTTACCATTCCAAATGTAAAGATCAATCCCGGACAGAAATATGATCTGAAGCTTAATTTCAAAACCTGTACGCAAGATGTGACCAGTAATGGTCTAAACTGGAGCTATCCAGCAGTGGTCGTTAATGGTAAAACTGGAATCCGTATTGATGGTGTATTTTATCCAAGCGGAACCACTATCTCCAGAAACTTCACTGCTCCCGCAGCAGATTATGGATTTGTGTTTGACATCACCGAACTGGACAATGCTTTCAATATGGAAATTAATGGCGTGAAACTGGCAAAAAATGAAATCCAGTTTGAAGTTGGCGCATCTTCAGCACAAAATATCCAGTTCCTGGATGGAAGTAAATATGCAGGAAATAATGTAGAAACAAATAATAGAATTGCTCAAATCTATAATATGCAAGGAACCGCCGCCAACCCGTTGATCAAACTTGTGATCAGCAGAACAGGTAAAGTGACTATGTTCGGTAGCAAAGTCAATGGTGGACCTTTATATGAACTTGTATTGAACAATGGTAATGCCTTCAATACCTTTCCTTGGGGAAGCACACAGAGCAACACTGTAAAAGTAACTCAGCTTGTTGATGGTCGTACGATCATTAAAGGTGTAGGTGCTGGAAAGAAGAAAATACCTTGTAGCTAAGAACTTATAGCTAGAAAAAATAAGAACAGATTTATCAAACATAATACAATAAATAAAAGACTATGAAAAAGAAAATAGCCTATATCGCACCGGAGGTTAAGGCGTACCAGATCGAACTCGAGCAAGGTATCGCAGCCGGTTCAGCAACTGCTAGACCCGAAGACTCCAACGGACAAGTCAATGAACAATGGGGGCTTGGCGACAATGACAACAGAACAATAGACTGGTAACAATCCCCACAGAATCAGTATGCATAAAGCCATATTAAGCACGGCAATGGTTGTGTTTAATACGGCTTTTTTACTTCTATTATGGTTATATTAGGATAATATCTTCTGTAAACGTTTTGGAAACTCGTCAATCTTCGAAATGCTCAGCTGTTTCATCACCTGAAATAGATGTGCTTTGAACATGTTGATGGTATGTTCTCCGCCTGCATTTCCCAGGGCACCTACGCCGTACATAAATGGTCGCCCCATAAAGTTAAATTCAGATCCCACAGCATGTGCGCGGGCTAGGTCTACTCCAGAACGGATACCAC
The DNA here is from genome assembly GCF_019969845.1 of Sphingobacterium sp. GVS05A. Taxonomy (GTDB): domain Bacteria; phylum Bacteroidota; class Bacteroidia; order Sphingobacteriales; family Sphingobacteriaceae; genus Sphingobacterium. The sequence continues at coordinate 365,614 of NZ_JAHXYR010000005.1, read as the reverse complement.
CATCCAACATAATCTTGATTTTGCTTTTATAATCTGGATTGGCTGCCAGATGAATCAATGAATTAATGGATGATTCACTAGCGTCGAGCTGTCTTCCACCATGATTAGAGACGATAACGCCATCTACACCCAATGCAATAGCAGCCTGCATATCCTCATCGGTAGCAATCCCTTTTAACACCAAAGGTCCCTTCCATAAATCCCGAATGGCTTTGATCTTTTCAACATCTACTTTACCAGTAAACGTCCTGTTCATAAATTGCCCCAGCTGCGCCAGATCCAGGCCTTTCTCCATATAAGGTTTTAAGGTTGCAAAAGATGGAATACCATGTTTAAGTGTTTCAATTCCCCAGGTAGGACAAGCAAATGTCTGTAAGATATTGGCGATGTTCATCTTTGGAGGCATAGACAATCCACTTTTAATCTCTTTGTACCGAAGTCCAAAAGCCGGAACATCGACCAGAACAACAAGCACGGGACATTCTACCTCTTTCAGACGTCGCAGGATATCATCGCGCAATTTATTTTCCGTAGGATGATAAAGCTGAAACCACGCTTTACCCTGTGACACTTCAGCAATACGTTCAATACTACTTGTCGATACGGTACTCAATATATATGGGATATCATTTTCTGCAGCGGCTTTTGCCAGAATTTCTGGTGCATTAGGCCACATCAAGCCCTGTAAGCCAATCGGCGAAACACCGAATGGCGCACTATAATGGCGACCAAAAAGTTCTACGGACATATCAATTTCCCCGCTCGTCTGAAGATATTGCGGCTTTAATAGGATATTGTCAAAATCATTTTCATTTCTGGCAAGATTCAGCTCTTCATTGCAACCACCTATTAAATAGTCAAACGCAAATTTCGGTATTCTTTTCTTTGCCTGTCTTCTCAAGTCTTCAACAGCAGGAAATCGGGTATTGTATGTAAACTTTTGGCTCATGATTGATGCATTAAATATTGGCAGTGAATTATCTGCGCGCCAAATATACTATATAATTTGAAATTAGTTCGCTATTTATCAATAATCTCCTAGCCATTCCGACGGTAGCCAAGCTCGGCACCACCACTCACAGGCAGGTTCACACCGGTAATAAACCGGGCACTGTCGGACAACAAAAACAGGCAGGTATCTGCGATTACATCCCCTTCCGGGCAATAACCCAAGAGATGGATATCTTTTAGAAAACCAAATACCTGTTCTGGCTCCGGTTGCTCCAAAGCCCATTGCTGAAGCATAGGCGTCATCACCGCCGCGGGCATGACAGAATTCACCCTGATCCCCAATACTGCGTAGTCTATCGCCATTGATTTGGTCAAGGCATTGACCGCACCTTTTGTTGCAGCATAAGCAGCATGATTTTCCTGGCCAATTTCCGCCACCAGACTACTTGTATTTAATATACATCCTCTTGAGGCTTTCAGATGAGGAAAACCATGTCGCGTCGTCAACAAAATACTTTTCACATTGACATCGAACAATCTGGTCCATTCCTGCTCCGTGGTGTCATGTAGTGGCTTTGATGGACTCGCAAGACCAGCGTTGTTGTGAATGGCATCTAATCGTCCAAAGGTTGCAACTGTTTGCTCCACCGCTGTCTTCACATCCTCCTCCTGGGAGAAATCTGCGCAGATACCCAGATGTGAAGCACCTAATAATTCGCCGGTAGCAGCAACAGAAGCCTGATCAAGGCCGATAAAAGCAACTTGGGCCCCAGCTTTTGCATAGGCCTGCGCACATGCCAGACCAATTCCAGCAGTACCACCACTGATTAATATCACTTTATCCTTCAATCTATTCACGATAAATCTATAAAAGCTTATTCAATTAATTCTAAGATCTAAAATACGACAAGTAACTTCTTACCTGAAAATTATGTATAAAATTGTGACAATAGCCAACAATAGTACCGATAAAACACGGTAATTCCCTATTCCTTTCCATGCGGCCCCACAAAGTGGCTCCAATGGACTCTTCCAATAGAGCTGTTCGCTTTCCGCGCTGTGCTGTACCGGATACCGGTGCGATAAGATAATCTGAATGATCATACAGGTCAAGAAAAGATAGAATGCCATCATCATAAATGGAGTTTGCCCGATCCAAGAATCTGGCAGGACCTTATTCAGAATAAACACCCCCATACCCAAAAAAGATCCGATCCACAGCGTCAGCTTGGCCGATACCGCCGACGCTTTCTGCCAGAACACCCCCAAGAGGAATACACATGTAATGGGAGGCGCAATATGGGCGATCACATCATTGATCCCATTAAAAATACTCTCATATCTGTCCAGTAATGGCAGTAGAGCCAGCGAAAAAGCCATGGCGATCACAGCGGATATTTTCCCGATACGGATAAGCTGTTTATCCGTAGCTTGTGGCTTCCGTTGCTTAAAAATGTCGTAACTGACCATCGTAGAGATCGAATTAAGCGCACCGGAAATCTGACTCATCAACCCGGACAACAAAGCCGCCACAAGGATCCCGATCAGACCAGAAGGCAACAGCTGCGTGATCATCAATGTGTATATTCCTTTGGAATTCACATTGCCTGCCGCGTCTAACCCCAGGCTACTCAAATCAAGATGCCCACTCTTAAACAAGGTGTAAGCGAATAAACCGGGAAGTACAAAAATAAATACGGGTAAAATTTTCAGAAAACCACAGAACAGCGCACCCACACGGCCATGGTTTTCATCCTTCGCTCCCAGTACACGTTGGACAATCGTCTGATCCGCACACCAGTACCAGATCCCCAGAATGGGATAACCAAAGAACACCGCAAACCAGGGCATGCCACTGCTGTCATCAGCACCACGGAGCATAGACAAGCGGTCGAGTCCTCCCTCAGCGACTAGTACATCTTTCATCGGTAGCCACCCACCCATACGATCGAATGCCGCAAAACTGATGATAAATGCGCCGGCTAACAATACAATGGTCTGAATGGATTCCGTCACAACCACCGCACGCAGTCCGCCAAGGATAGTATACATTCCGGTAATAACACATATCACTGTAATACTCAAATACATATTAATCCCAAAAAGGGTCTTTAGTACAATACCTCCGGCCAACATGGAAAAGGCGATATGGATCACTATGGCAGATATAATGGAAATAAACGTCAACCAATCTCTACTGGAACGGTCATACCTTCTTTCCAGAAAATCCGGGAGGGTTGCTACGCCAGATTTGAGGTAAAAGGGTACAAAAAACAAAGCCAATAAGACCAAAGTAAATGCGGCCATCCATTCAAAGTTTCCATTAAGCAAACCCGTATCAAATCCACTTTGCGCAAGACTTACCAAGTGTACAGTTGATATATTTGTCGCAAAAAGTGCCAATCCGATTGCCGGCCACCGCAAGCTTTTGCCGGCGAGAAAATAACCTTCGGCAGTCCCTGTATTTCTCTTACTGCCGATACCTGCGCGAATACCGACAATCAGAATCAGTGTAATATAGGCTACTGCGATACCCAAATCTATATTTCCTAACATAAGCTAATTTTTAGATTAAGTCACAACTACTTCCAGCTTCCATCGGCGTACGATAAACACCATTTTCGATTACTACAGGATGTACAAAGTGAGATTTGAGATGTGGAATATGTTCAAGAAACAGTGCTTCATGCCCAAGACTAATGTGATTAAATAACACGAGGTGCTGGTGCAGTTGTCCCATATCCCCTACATGTGGTACAACAGGAATACCATATTTGCGACAGAGTAAACTGACCGTAATAAATTCACTCACCCCACCGACACGGACCGCATCTACCTGTACAAAACCTGCGGCCCCCAACTGTAGGTAGTTTTTGAATAAAATCCGGTTAGGTACATGTTCCCCCATAGCGACCTTTATCGGCGCAATGGCATCAGTCAATATCTTATGCGCAACAATATCATCTGGATGTGTCGGCTCTTCCACCCAAAACGGATTCATTGCCTTGAGTTCATGGCATATCGTCAGCGCCTGCGGTAATGTCCATTGTTGATTCGCATCCAGCATGACTGTCGCCTCATCACCGGCGACCTCCCTAACAATATGAGCTCGTCTGATATCACGGAGCGGGTCCTCACTGCCCACTTTCAGTTTCATCGCCATAAAGCCGTTTGCAATGGCCCGTTTACAGTTTTCTCTAACCTGATCGTCTGAATAGTTAAACCAACCTACGGAGGTATCGTAACCCTTATACCCTTTTTCAATAATGTTCATTCGTTCCTGACGGCTCTGTCTATTTGCAGCAATCAGCGCAATGGCCTCCTCCTTTGTCAGCTCATCTTCCAGATAGGAAAGATCCAGGGTATTGACAATTTCCTCTGGCGATAGATCGACCAATAATCTCCAGAGCGGAACGGCACGGGTTTTCGCCCATAAGTCAAAACATGCATTTGTCACCGACGCCAGCGCTAAGTGCACAATACCTTTGTGCGGCCCTAACCAACGAAACTGCTGCTCATTGCTCAGTGTATTGAATATTGCACCAAAGTTTGCCATCAGCTCTTCGATGGGTATTCCTTTGAGCCGCTCGGCATAAAATGCTGCCGCCTGACAGACCAGTTCATTCCCTGCTCCTATGGTGAATGCCAATCCAGTACCTACACGTCCTTTATCATCTAACAAACGGGTAACGGCATAAGAATATACAGGATCTTTATGTATAGCATCGCTACCTGCTCCGGTATTTAAGGGAAATCGGCGATCCTGGATATCGTACGTTGTAATCATACTAATATTAATTTTTATAATCTATGGATAGGTGTATTTCTGCGCTATAATTTTAATTTTTCTTTCAATTGGAGAAGCAATGCTACATCTGTCTCTTTGATACGTCCTTCCCTATTGGGGCCAACATTTAGGATCAGTATATTATCCTGCGCGGTTGCCGTCCGGTAGATATCTTCCAGTTCTGCGAGCGTCTTGTACTTTTTGTCTGTTGTATTATAAAACCAGCGTTCGCCAAGTACAACTGTTGTCTCGAAAGGCATGTAGTAGATATTTCCCTGTGCTGTAAAGAGTTTGGGATCAGGCGTACCCGGCAAATATGGATCACCTAAACGGAAGTCGCTTGGGAAATAACGTATCGGGAATAAATTCTGTTGATCCTTGGGCTGTACAACATGCTTATCCGCATTTTCAGGACTGCCAATAGTCCAATTGATTCCTACCTGACACTGAGGAACCTTACTTTTAACTAGGGTATAGATTTCCTGTGCGGGCCATCTGTAATTCTCTTTTTCCCAGCCACCATCCAACCAAAGTTCGACGATGTCTGTATACTTCTTGGTCATATCAAGTAATTCCGTCAATTGATTGAGCATGTAGGTATTATAGGCTCTATCCGCTTTTCTGTCATTTAAATCCCCATTCTGTTTCCGGTCCCACAAGGAATAATAAAGTCCCAAACGGATGCCCTGCTTACGGCATTCCTTTGCCAGCACTTCCACAACATTCGTCTTGTTAGCCGAATTTGCCACATCGTAATCTGTATATTTACTATCCCATAAGCAAAAACCATCGTGATGCTTGCTTACCAATATGATATATTTCATTCCCGCAGCTTTCGCCGTAGATACCCATTGTTTTGCGTCAATGGTTGTTGGCGCATAAGAACTAGCGGGTTTCGACCCGTCAGTCCATTCTTGATCGTGAAAGGTATTTATACCAAAATGGATAAACATCCCATACTTGCGATCGATCTGCTCTTGTTGGTATCGATTGGGTTTATCGGATGCTGTGGGTATAACAACTTTCGTCTGAGCGAATACCTTAGCTATCAATAAGCATAAGGTTAAACTAAAAAACACCTGTTTTTTCATCTGTATAAATTTGTTTTTTCAATTGTGATGAAGCTATCAGATTTATTCATCGAGTGTACATTTTAAGTGGCATTCATGAGCTCGATTTGCTCGGTTATCCACTTTCTAGTGTAACTGAATAAATCATGATGGTTTCATAATTCTTTTATGTTTTAGGTTATTGTTCGGATTTTCTGTTTCAGTTAGTTTGCATGAAATACCTCTTCCATATCCGACCAGACAGCTCCTTTTGCACGGGCATCCGGGAGTGGCATCTGACAAGGATCCGTTTCCTTCCACCAACGTAGTGTTTCGGGATCAGCAGCCATCCGTTGCATATCGGCATTAAAATCCGCTCCGGTATACTCAAAATAGCTGAATAGATAATGTTGCCCATTCACCTCTTTTAAAAAAATAGAATAATTCTGGATATGGCATTCCTTGATTTTCCGCAGCACCGTCGGCCATGCATCTGCATGTAGTTTTTTGTAATATTCCAATTTTTCAGCTTTTACACCTGTAATGGAGGCATAGCGTCTGACAGATTCAGGTTCCTGATCCCGTCCACAGCAAACCATTAAAATAGAGATCGCACAAACGAGCGTAAAATGTACAAATGGAACTAATTTTTTTAATATCATATTAGGTATTCTTGTTATCAATACTCCTTTTTACATCATGCTAAACTACTACTCTTAGGACAATAAAACTGTGCCTAGATTGCTCAATATTGACACTATATTAACGGTATTTTGACTATCATTCCGTATTTACGACAAAATAAGCTATATTTAACATCCATTAAACAATATGATAACCAGTAAATGAAACCCATCTTCACTAAAATATTGGAGGGATCCGAGATAGCGACATTTGCAACAAAAGAAGTTTGTCAACCTTTTTTTTCCACGGAATTCCATTTTCACAGCGCCTGTCAGATGACTTATATTGTCCAAAGTGATGGTAAACGTATTATAGGCGACAGTATCGACAGTTTTTCGACCGATGAGTTGACTTTTGTGGGACCTGATCTACCCCATGTTTGGCACAATGACAGCTCGAATCAGGATTCGACAGGTCTATCGCGCTCAATGGCACTTTATGTCGAACCTAAATTACTCTTAGCGGTATTGGGACAGCTTTTTAAAACACATAAAATAGAGGCTTTTCTGACTGCCTCCAAGCGGGGACTTTTATTTCGGGGAGAAACAAAGCAGCGGCTAAAACACAAACTGGAACAAATAGTTCATCTTGACTACGGTTTTAAAAAAACAATATTGTTGCTTGAAATCCTTGAATTGTTGATTACAACCGATGAATATGAATATCTTTCCAGTCCAGGTTACACACACAATTACAGTTCGACGGACAATGAGAAAATCGACCGTATCTTTAAGTTTGTGTTCAATAACTTTACAAAAGAGATTCCGCTGGATCAGGTTGCGACCCTAGCGAATATGTCCAAACATTCGTTCTGTCGTTATTTTAAGTCCCGCACACAAAAGACCTTTGTCCAGTTTGTCAATGAAGTACGCGTCAGTGAATCATGCCGGCTGATTACTGAAAATAAATTACAGATCACCAATATAGCCTTTGCCTGTGGTTTCAATAGCCTTTCGAATTTTAATAAAATTTTTAAATCCATCAAAGGCATTACCCCAAGTAGATATAGATCACATATACAGCGTTAAAACAAACCATTCTGAGATCAAGAAAAAAATAACATGGACTGAGCCCGTCTACTCAAAAGTAAGGTTGATCTTCGAAAAGCCCAGTCCTTGCAATAATGGTTTGAACACAGTCGTTGCATTTGCTTTGGTTTGTTGTAGGATATCGGATTTCTTCACATCATCCGCTACAGCTTTTTCAGCAGTTTTGTAAGCTTCATCAACCAATTCCGCCTCCCGCAGGAAGGCCATTTTGGTATCATAGACCTTTGATGCTTCATGGTCAATCTTGATATAGCAAATCTCTGGAGCTGGCAATTTAATGGAAACAGAGTCCCCTACCACCATAATATCCTCTGGTGTCAGTTTTGTTAAGTTCACACAGCCTACAGCATCAGCTTTGACAATTAGTAATACACTCGCCGTAGGCAAGAACGTATTGATATTTTTATGTTCAACAACATCGCTGTAGCGATATTTCACCAATTCCAATTTCCCCATAGCTTCAATGCGATCAACCAGAAGCTGATGCTTGCTCTCTACCCGTGGTCCACTATTATATTTTTGATAGACAAACCAAGCACCTACTGCCAAAATGGCTACGATAATTAAAAATTTCAAAAATTTTCCCATAAATAGTATAATACAAATAATAGACCAAGGTCCAATTATGGCCATTTGAACCGAAAATGTTACGCGAATATTATCTTTTGTCGCCTTTCAATATGCTCCGGCAAAAATATACCATTTGATAGACAATTGTTTAGTCAAAAAGTTTAAAAAACATTTGGAAGATATGGGCTATAATACTACTTTTGTGACATCAAAATCACGGTAGGTATAGCTCAGTTGGTTAGAGCACTAGATTGTGGTTCTAGGGGTCGTCGGTTCGAGCCCGATTACTTACCCAAAAGGCAGATCATTAAAATGATCTGCCTTTTTTGATTTTCAATATGTCTGGTATTCAAAACCTAGACAATTTGGATGCTGTGCGGGGGCATTGATATCAAATCATTTAATCCCTTAACAAGGTAATATCCTGAGCCGGTGCAGTTAAACTAAGGTTAGCAATCTCCGTATAAACAGATTCATCAACTTTGAAACCCCATTTTCTAAAGAAATCTGAAAGATCCTTTTGTGTGATCTGACAGGCTGAAAGCATAAAATAACGCATTTTTTCGGCATCGGTAGAAACGGTTGGTCGATTTTCACGTGTAGATCTACTCAAATTAATATAGAGGTTATCGCCAAATGCCAACCATAACTGATGGAACATAATCATTTTTAGATCATTGTCACCCGCATTAAAATTACGGTCTGCGATATTTTTTTGAAAGTAAGTATCCAATTTTGGCCAGGAATTATTTGCGGTTATACGGCTCACAGGAATACCGAATCCTCTTTCGCTGGCCAATGAATAGACATTGACTGTTGTTTCGGTGAGATTGCCCCAAGTCCAGGCCTTTTGCTGATAAGTATGCCCCACTTCATGCCAGATTCCCCAACCATTTGTATTGGAAAGATACTTAGGTTGCAGCATTCTATACGATAAAGATTCTGTAAAATAAATAGAAATACCAGCTGCCATATACCCTCCAGCAGAAGAATCTCTAACCGTAATCAAATGTTTGTTATAAGGAATAGCATGTACGCCGCTTGCACCGCTCAAGCCACTAATATGATTTGAGAAGCCGATGATAGAGTCCAGTCGGTCAACAATGAGCTGCTGATCTTCGTTTTGATATAAAAGAGCCTCATCCATATTGGCGACCATAATCGTACGGTCAGAGGAGAACATGACATCAGGGGCTATATTTTTTAGGGAGTCTAATGTAGCCAACCATTGTGTATGCGTGGTTTTCCCCTTCTGAAAATACGGAACAGGAATGAAGCCATCTCCAAAGGTCAATTCAATTTCTCCTGTTGTACTGTAGTTGTTGGCGGTATAGATCACATACACCAAACCTCCATATTGATCGGCCGTGAAGGTCTGCGTTCCCGCCTGAAGATTAAAATACTGTCTAACAGGTCGAATATTATCTCGAAAAGGCGTACCAATTGCCAGACGGGCAACAGTGGTACCGGAATTGATTTTTACGTTCAGCGTAATTGTGCTATTGGGAGCGACATAAAATCCCGTAGCCTGCATATCGTTGTGATTTGCTCTGAATTGTAGCCGATCCACCTCTGTGGATGCCGATGGTGTAATTTTGAAGGTTTGCACGCTGTCTGCAATGGCCAGTTCCAGGGGTTGTGGGTCAGTAGGAACAGGAATCATCCAACCACCGTCCCTTTTGCAGGATGAAAATGCAGCAATAATGCAAAATGCAATAACATAAAAGATGTTCTTTCTCATTGGTTTTTAAATTAAGTTTATGAATTGTATTAATTATTTAATTCGCAAGAATCCCATCCCGGATTTTTATATCCGTTACCTATTTTCATCATATCTTTAAATTTCTATATCAAGAAATTTAGCGGTTTAAAATCAGTAGCAATATAGGCGGAAAAGTTTTAAGAAATTTCATCAAACGATTGCGTAATTACCGAAAACGTTATAGTGTATAATAAACACTATAATTTTAAAACAATGGAGCTACAATAGTTAATAACAAATCATCTCGATTACCGAAAATTAACTATTACACACTTTAAAGAAATTTTAAAATGTATAGATACAAAAACAATATTTAACCGCTGATCAATCTGTATCCCGCTCATCTTTTTAAATTGCTACCATATAGTTGTCGGGGAGTTTATTGGCTCAGCCAGCTGGTCATCCTCTTTTATTTTTCCATGGAGATAAAATAAATCCTTGTAAAACAACGTTTCCATGAATAAAAAAGAATTTCCCAAATTGTATAATAGCATTGGATGATATCACCTATTCCGATATATTAGGCATTTTATTTTACGACATCAACTATGAATCTGCACTACTTGACAACATTGTTTATTGGATTATTAGCAATTACCGGACTAAAGGCACAGAAAACATCCAATTTAATTAAATTGAATCTACTGCCTCTCTCAGTTGGTAACCTTGCATTTGAATATGAAAAAACCATTCATGAGCATATATCACTGAACGGAACGCTTAGCTTCCGTCCCAAATCTGGTCTTCCATTCCGGTCGATATGGGAATCCGGTGTCGATGATACTTATAATATTCTTGGCGAGGCAAAACTTGCGGCTTTTTCGTTTACACCAGAGTTGCGATTTTACCTTCGAAATAAAGAAGCGCTTAAAGGATTTTATGTCGCGCCATTTATCAAATATTCGAACTACCACCTTTCCACCATACTTTCGGTCGATCAGTCAGACTATCAAAAAGAGCTTCCTATTTCAGGCTCTTTGAATGCTCTTACTGTCGGAGTGGCGATCGGTAACCAATGGCGCCTCGGTGATGCGATCTATTTAGACTGGCGGATTATCGGTCCAAATTATGGATTCAACAAAGGTACATTTGAGGGAAAAATGCAGCTTAGTGCAGAGGAACAACGGGAGGTTCGAAAACAATTGGAAAGTTTTGACATCGATGTACTAAATCTGAAAAAAGAAGTCAGCGCCGAAGGTGTCACCATAACAACCAAGGGCCCCTTTGCGGGGCTCCGTACCGCATTGTCACTGGGATACAGGTTTTGAGCAATATTAAATGCCATCCGAAAAATAATTCCGGCTAATTCATAGGGATGGAAACTGGTTCCTTGAACTCAAGAAGCTTATCACTAGAGCACAAAATAATACTATGCTTGTATCGGTTGATTACGAACTGACTGAATTCGAAAAAAGCCTTCATCAAATTATTGACACCGTGGGTGCATAGGGAATCAGGTACAGAGAGCAGATCTTAAAATAGCTTGGCCTTTTGATAATGTAACATGGGAAGTAAAATCCCCTGTATATAGAAAAAAAAACGGCAAATCAGTACAGTGATCTGCCATTTTGGGGAGCCTTTGAAAGATTTCAGTTAAATCTACTCCAATTTGGTAAAATCTTAAATTACAGTTTGTAGGAAACCGTTGCCACAAAATTTCTTTTTTGTTGTGGATTAACAGACCAATAACCAACATAGTATTGTTTATTGTTGATATTGTTCATATTAAAGTTTACGCGGAATTTATGAAAAGAATAAAAGATACTTCCATTTAAAAGCGCATAACTCGGAAGTTCAAATACACCCGTCACACTATTGTCTACTACCTTATATTCTCCGCCATAGTTACCTCCGATTCCAAAACCGAGATTCCGCAGCTTCCCGTGCTGAATCTGATAACTTCCCCAAAGGTTTGCCAAAGTACCCGGGCCTTGTCCTCCGGGAGCTCTTCCTTTTTCATTATAGAAGTCATTTCCATTCCCGGCAATTATCTGGATATCATTATAGCTAAAGCCAGCTTTTACCGAAACTCCCTGGTAAGGCAATGCTTCAATATCAAAATCAAAGCCCTTGCTTTCAACCTTCCCCCCTTGTATAGATCCTGTTGGTGTACTGTACACTCTATTTGCAACTGTAATGTCGTACAATGCTAATGTGGTCCATAGTCTATCTTTGATCAGATTTGCTTTGGTGCCAAATTCCCATTGGTTGGCCCGCTCGGGCTTAAATGACTGTACACCTGTTTTTACATTATTGTCGTCATAGGTTATGCTCGGTGCGACATTATAGAAAGCGTTCATATAATTAGCAAATATCGAGACTCTATCTTTTACGATCTGGTAGACAATTCCAAATTTTGGAGAAAGTGCCCATTGGTTATAATTATCGTCTTTATTGGAAACATCGCCTTTTGAGTCAAAATAATCCGCCCGCAGGCTCACCATAACAGAGAGTTTATCTGTAAGATCCACTAGATCGGAACCATATACACTAAATGAGCTATTTTTGATATGAGAAGGATCTCCGGCTTGTGTCCCTGCCAGCAACTTGTCAATGGCATCCTTGGTCAGTGGAACGGGATCTAATACTGTTGAGTTTTCACCCAATGGTCCTTTTATTTCCCCCTGTGGGCTTACCCTACGTCCTAGTCCCCAGCCGGAGCCATTTTCCTTGACATCCCTTGAAAAATAGTCAACACCAACCAAAAGCCTGTTTCTTAAGCCTGCCAATTTAAAATCACCGTTGAAATTTTGCTGCAGGTCATAAGTTCCCGTCTTTTGATTTTCATTGTGAAAGTATTGGTCAAAAAAATTGCCCTGATTACCCCATATATAGGTGTATATTCCATTCGACTTCACCTTTCCGTATGAAACAACGGTCTGCGAATTCCAGTTCTCATTGATTTTATAAAGCACTTCACCCTGTATATTCGTCCGTGGGTTTTTGATCGTCAGTTCATTGCTTGTAAAGGAAAGCTTAGGATCAAGGTTTAGTTCGTCTATATTTTTAAATGTGAGCGGTGCTACCCTATCCGAATGGAAAAAAACGGGAGCAACAGCCCTTTTCATATCAAGCAATTCGGTCATCAGATTAACGGTCAACCTGTCATTTACCTGATAGGTCAACGATGGTGCAAAATAAAAGGATTTTTTAAATCCGGCATCCTGAAAACTGTGTTCATGATGATAGGCTGAATTGATCCTGAGTGCCAGAGTTTTACTTTTATTCAGGACACCATTGAGATCAACTGTCGCACGATGCAGCTTATTGCTACCTTCGCTGTAGGAAACTTCACCACCATTCTCAAAATATGGTCTTTTCATAATCGTATTGATTACACCACCATACCCATAAAAGCTGGCACCGAATAATGTACCCGAGGGTCCTTTCAAGACTTGAATCTCCTCTATTCCGGCCGGATCCAAGATACCGCTGGATAAACCAGGAAGTCCATTGACAAGATTACTTTGTGATTCAAAACCCCGCAAGGAAAAATATGCACCTCCATCTCCTGCTCTACCTGTGGATTCCCATGTCCGACTGAGTCCCGAGACATTGCGGATCAGGGCATCATCAAAATTTGTGATTGCCTGTTGTTTTAATAACTCATGCGAAACGGTACTATAGACCTGCGGATTCTCTATATTGCTCAAGGGCATCTTGGCTACAGCGCTGATCGTTCGGTTGACTTTGAAAGTAGATACCAGTACCTCCTGCAGTTGAGCGTAGTTCTCATTTAACGCGAAATCCAGGATGATAGGTTTATTATTTTCAACGGTTACTTCCTTTTCAATCGAATTTAGCCCTGTGAAACTGGCGACAATCTGGTAACTTCCAGGTTTCAATCGGTCAAATTTGTAGTTCCCGCTTTTATCTGTCCGCGTCTGTCGATTAATTCCTTTGATGGTCAAATTGACGGACTCTGCCGGATTACCATCAATTGTCGTTATTTTACCAAAGATACTCGCTGTCTGCGCATTGGCTACTCCTGTGAGCGAAAGCATCGCTACTGCAATAGGTATAGATCTGATTCCCATAAAAAAAATTATGGAGCCGAATATAGCGCATCTAATTGTATAAATGAAATTAATTAGACTAATTATAAATAATAAAACATCCTATTATTGACTTATAGGTTAAATAATAGCAAGCGAATGATCGCTGAGTGATCAAAAAAATGGTAAATCGACTCTAATGACTTTCAACAAATACAATACATTTCCAAAATAATTATCCCAAAAAATATAAATTGCTGATTGGCCTTTTGTAACGGTTATCTCTCTTTTTTGACAGATCTACCTTGTTGATCAACATGAAATCGCAGATCAATTGCTTTTTACAAATACCATTTACGGTTGGAACATAATCGTCTATATGTACTCGCTTTAACTTAGCGGCGATTTTTCTTATGATCCACTTGGCCTGAAATAATCAACATGAGCTAGTCGCGGGAAACGAGAAAAATTGCATAAAAATAGGGGCGCCCGATTTTTTGCCCCCCCCAGTAAAATATGTGACAAATAATTTTTACTGTGTAACGGCACGCATTAGAACTTATAGGCTAGGTTCAACCTAAATCCCTGCGGATTGACTGCCCGCCATCCATAGTGTGTATATCTCCAGGCGCCGGGATAGAAACCGACGTAATTATAACGGTTGGTCACATGATCTATCCATTAAAGAGTTTGCCTTCAAAACGGGGTATTCATCGCCCTCGTCCTTTTCCGTCGCATTCAAAAAGCAATGTGGCATAGCGCCCAATCAGATTCGAAAGAAATCGAATACTGTACATGAAGATAAAGATTCTTTTAAAAGGTCTGATAATTGATTCATTCTACTTTTGTTCTATTACTTTAATTTAATAGCTGCAATAAATGTTTATGAAAATTGCCAGAATCCCGGTATTATCCGACCTGTGGAACTGTGTTTATAAAGGTAGAGAGACCCATATGCGAAAACATATTCCGAAAGCTCTAAATATCCCTCTTCTTCAATTTGCAGAAAAAAGGTATATCCATCCTTTTCAAGTTGTTCATAGTAAAATTTACTATACTGAATCAACCGCGGTAATCCACCAGCTTTTACAAACAGAAAATCACCAGTCTGCTTATCCCTGTATTCACTAATCGAGTGTTTACCGAGTTGGAACAAACAAGAATCCTCATTGGCACCCTCTTCCGAATAGGCATGTTCGATTACCTGAATAGCAACTGAAGGATAAATGTTATTATCAATTAGGGTATCAAAATCTCCATGTATTAAAATAGAGATCATGGTATCATTTTTCTCAGGATGGATTAAAGTAGCATAGAATTTATATTCCTTCGGCACCGATTGTTCTATCGCTAATGGCGGGTTACCTCCAATTCGTCCCCGGAACAGGTTATTATACGGAACACATTGCGCAAATATTTCATTCATCATGCAGTAATTTCCCTCGAATATACGCTATATTCATCATGCAATTATATAATGTGTTATTTACATAATACGTAAAACATACCTTCTATGCTCAAAAAATAGAAAAACATTGACATAAGGGTTATAGATACGTCCAATCCGCTTAATCTTCTTCCAAATAAATATTGTGGACGACAAACTTAACATTTTTACTGAATAATAGCATATCATCGACATCCTCCGAATCTATCGCATAAAGCGTATCTAGTTCTCCCCCATCCAAAAGCTCAGAATCAGGTATCAGCTCAAAAAAGGTAATCCCCTCGATGGTAGACAACTCTTCTACCTTAATATAGGACACATCCTGGCTCTTCCAGATCGATAGAATCTCTTTGGAAAATAATTGATAGGTATTTGCTTGCATTGACATGTGTGCAAATTAGCAAAAAATTGGTTCATTACACTTTTATTATAAGGTTTCTAAAATCTTACTTACTTTTTCGTTTTTTGGATTGATTTCTAGCA
The DNA here is from genome assembly GCF_019969845.1 of Sphingobacterium sp. GVS05A. Lineage (GTDB taxonomy): Bacteria > Bacteroidota > Bacteroidia > Sphingobacteriales > Sphingobacteriaceae > Sphingobacterium. Next base: position 349,837 of record NZ_JAHXYR010000005.1, on the reverse strand, counting down.
ACTTTATGTAGTTCTGCTTTGCTTTGTCTCTTTTGCCCGCTTTGAGATAAGCTTCTGCCAGGCTATCATATACGTTTTCGCTCTTCGGGTATAAAATCGTATTTAACCTAAAAATATCGATCGCTTGAATCAATTTCTTTTGGGAAAGGAGCTCATAACCTGTGCCATTCAGAAAACCTTCTGAAAGCAACCGATGCCCACTATCCTCTTGTTGTGCACGTTGATAAGCTTTTACTCCCCGTTCAAAATGACCTCCTAAAATCAGCTCCAGCGGAATAATATCGTCCTCATTAAGTTTTGGATTTCTGGCATGGATTGTTTTATCACGCAAAACCTGAACAAGCTCCCCCTTACCTGTGGCTTTATCTTTTACAAAAGCCATTTTAAAATCCCAGTCATGCATAGCAAATGTATCTACCCCCACTTTAATCAGTTCGACAGGCGTGTCTAGATTTTGTATGGCCATCAGTTTATTATTTTCTTTATAGACTTTGATTAATCCATATTTATCAGCACGATAACGTCCGATATAGGAACTTAACTCTTGTGAGGTTGACGGTAAAATTTTATTAGCTGGAGCAATGTAATTGGGCCATTGATAGGTTAAAGCGACAGCTCGAACGAGTTCGTTAATAAATAGAGGTTTGTTGGTATTTGTCAATACGACAACCCCGTCTCCACTAGTCTTGCTCCCAATAGAATAAGAACTAAAACCTTCATTCCAGCCACCATGACAAAAGTAAACTGCTCCGGCATAGTTTTCAATAAATAGCCCTAGACCGATAAAGGATTCAATGAAAGGGCTGGTAAATTCTTCTGCTGTCTTTTTGGAAATAACTGTACTGCTTTTGCCTGCCAACGTATGTTGAATATCGATCACAAACTTGGCGTAATCTTCAGCTGTAGACCACAATCCCGCTGCAGCCTGCTCCGGATAAACATGATATCGTCCTTCAACAGGCTTTCCATCTGCGGAATAGGCTGTGGCGGCATACTCTGCTTGTGCAGCTGGAAGTGGTTGCGCAAAAGTGCTATTCTTCATTCCCAATGGCAATAGCACTTTCTCATCCATAATGCTTGTGTAATCTTTCCTCTCGATATCCATAAGCATCTGTTGCATCACGGTATATCCACCTCCTGAATAGCGAAAATTAGCTCCAGGAAGTTTATCGACAAATACCGCAGGGGTGTTGGCGGGTTTACCTCCATTCAATACCTCTACTGCCGAGGGAATAGGATCTGTTACCTTATATCCCGGAAATCCACTTACTGTAAAACCAGCAGTATGGCTGACTATATTCTTGAGGCTGACTTTTTCCTTTTCGGTCCATTCGTTTTCGGGGACTTTCCATGAGGTTAGAAATGAATTTACATCCGTATCTAAAGTTAATTTGCCAAGTTCTACCTCCTTTAGCGCAGCGTAAGCACTGACAGGCTTGCTCATCGAAGCAACCTGAAACAATGTCTTAGCGGTAACTGGAGCCTTGGATTCAAAATCTACAACACCGTAGGTCTTAGTCCAGATGACCTTAGAATCTTTGATAACTGCTATACTCACACCAGGAATATTATAAAACTTCATGCGTGAGGCAATATCCCAAGATCGCTCCCCCACAAAGCGGACAGGTGGTATCAACCCTGATTCAACACTGGAAATTTCCTTTTGGAGCCGACTTTCGGTTTGCGCGCTAGCTGTTGAAACCATTAGTCCAAAAATAAGGGCAATAGGCAAAGATTTTATGATCTTCATAAGATGTTAAGTTTTAGACTCCGAATAATATAATTCATGTCGCTTTTTTCGGTTTTTGTTGCAAAAAAGCGGATGATTTCCGCTTCATCGTTTCCACAATTTTCTCGATTAACTTCGTTATCAACTCGCTTGCCAAAACAGTATACTGCTATTAAACAAGACACTACAATATATTAATGATCAAAGATTGATCATAATCGAACACCGAGTGTTCAGAATCGAACGATATGACAAGGATCCGTGGCCCCAGCTATCAATGTTAAATATCATTATGCTTTGTTTTATTTAAGCCAATCATTTGTTCGACCAATAACTCCAGCACAGGTCTCTCGGCAATCAGATTGAAACTCCAAATATCATCTGTAATAAACACATAGTGACCAGATAAACTATAGATATAATCACCGCCTTCTATTCCTGTTGACCAGTTTTCCTTTTTTAGATCAGGAAAAGTTCTCAGTACCTGCCAGCAATATTCCCTAATTTCGTTTTCATTCCAAGTAGCACCCAAGCTATCGATCAAGCTCTCAGCTGTACTAAGTCCATACATTTCTAGCATTTCCGCAACGGTATTTCCCATGGTTGACCGATTATTCTAACTGCCTCTAAATATACTGGAACGTTCGATGTTCCACTTTTTTCACTAAAATAATGAAAAAAATGCGTGCACAAAGTATGTCTGTTTTTTCAATTTCTCCGAATTTTAAAATGCAAACTCCATAAAATATCCACTAAAAAGTAATAGTGTTAAGGACACTAAAACAATGAGGCCTATGCCTTGTCTATATCTTGCTATTTTTCGCCGATATTTGAATTGATAGGTTTCATAGACAAAAAAGATCAAACTTGTTTCCAGTGTCCTTTTGTCGTTTTTCCCCCTTGAATTTGTCGGATATCCAACCTAAGCCCAATATAAAAAACAAATAGATTTGTTTATAATATTTTAACAATAAGACAAATATGAAAACAAAAAAGACATTAGGGCTAATAATAATGCTAGTTTTTGCGTTATTGATATCCTGTCAACAACAGACAAACAACCGAACAGGCTCGCCAGAAAATTCATCAGTTGCTAAAACAGCTACACCATCAGAAGCCGGTTATGTTGATGTAAATGGGTTAAAAATGTATTATGAAGTTTATGGTGAAGGTAAACCTCTAGTATTACTTCACGGATCCTACATGACGATTCCATTAAACTGGTCTCATGCCATCCCAATGTTTAAGGGGCGAAAAGTAATTGTTGCGGAAATGCAGGGACACGGACGTACCAGAGACATTGCGCGAAAAATTAGTTATGAGGGTATGGCAGATGATGTATCTGGCCTATTGAAACATCTTCAAATAGATAGTGCCGACATTTTGGGCTATAGTATGGGCGGTGGTGTGGCTTTTCAGATGGCCATACGGCATCCCGAACAGGTGCGGAGACTTATCGTTCTGTCTGGCAGTTACGCACATGATGGATGGTGGCCCGATGTGGAAGCATCTTACTCATCGATAACTGCGGATATATTTAAAGGTTCACCCATTGAGAAGCAATACGACAGTCTTGGCAATGATCCAAAACATTTCCCCGAATTTGTAAAGAAGGTAATTAGCATTGACCTGGAACCTTACGACTGGTCCAAAGAGGCAAACAAAATAAAAGCGCCCCTATTTATGGCTATTGGTGATGCCGATGGCATACAGTATGAACATGCATTAACATTATTTCGTGCCTTGGGTGGTGGAAAAATGGGTGATATACATGGATTACCTAAATCTCGTCTGGCCATCCTACCCGGGACAACACATATTGGTATGATGTACCGCATGGATTGGTTAGTTCCGATGATCGATGACTTCCTGAATTCTGACTTAAAAACAGCGGCACCAACTTTTTAGTGTTTTCTGACTGATCAGCGTCATTTTTATGCGATGGTAGTCAAGAGTCTACAAACGAATATTATCTAACTATAGCGCGGAAAGTTCCACAGCTTTTATTTCGGTCTAAATTTTAAATGGGCTTTAAATGTTTTTAAAAATTTAATATATATTTATGTATCTAAAACGAATACATGTTAGAAAATTTCGCATTCTATCTCTTTTTGGTTCTGTTGATTACCATGCTCATCATGCTGGCAAAAAAAATTCAGGTTGCATATCCTGTTTTGCTTGTGTTGGCGGGACTTTTAATAAGCTTTATTCCGGGAGTACCGCCTATAAAAGTCGAACCTGAATTAATATTTATTATTTTTTTACCACCATTATTGTATGAAGCCGCTTGGTCAACTTCCTGGAAAGAACTCTGGCGCTGGCGCAGGATTATCTTTAGTTTTGCTTTCGTCGTTGTATTTTTCACTGCATTATCGGTTGCAGTTTTTGCAAACTATTTTATTCCCGGATTCTCTTTAGCCTTGGGATTTTTATTGGGCGGAATAGTTTCTCCCCCTGACGCAGTAAGCGCAGGTGCAATTCTAAAATTTATAAAAGTACCGAAAAGACTGGCTTCAATTCTCGAAGGCGAAAGCTTGCTGAATGACGCTTCTTCGCTGATTATTTTCCGATTTGCAATGATTGCCGCTGCAACGGGACAATTTGTATGGTACGAGGCAGCAGGCAGCTTTATCTGGATGTGCATCGGTGGCGTAGGTATCGGACTTACACTTGCGTATATTTTCTTGAAAATGCACAAAATCCTACCAACCGATCCGAACACAGATATATTGCTGACTTTCATTGCGCCGTTCTCAATGTATCTGGCGGCGGAGGAGCTTCATGCTTCCGGAGTTTTGGCAGTGGTAAGTGGTGGGTTGTTTCTCTCCTACCGCAGTCACGATTTTTTGAGTAGCGCATCCAGAATACGCACGGTAACAGTCTGGGAAAGTTTTTGCTTTTTGCTAAACGGGATTGTTTTTATGCTCATTGGTTTGGATTTACCCGAAATTGTGAACGGTTTAGGGGATACTGATATTTACACCGCAATTGGTTATGGAGTTGCAGTTACTGCAGTGCTCGTTGTTGTACGAATTTTAGCGGGCTATGCGGCAGTAATTACCACTTTAGTGATGCGGAACTTTATCACTGTTGCAGATGCACAGTCTCCAGGCTGGAAAACGCCCATGATCATTGGTTGGACCGGAATGCGGGGCGTAGTTTCCTTGGCTGCGGCACTTTCAATCCCCCTAACTTTAGAGAATGGAGCTCCTTTCCCACAAAGAAATCTGATCCTTTTTATCACATTTGTCGCTATTCTGTTAACGTTGCTTGTACAGGGACTTACGCTCCCTTTTCTATTAAAGAAATTTCCGCCAATAGATCGAGATTTTGTCCGGACAGAAAAGGAAATTGATTACGAAATCCAAAACAAACTTGCTCAGGTGGCTGTAGAGAAAATTCGTAAAGATTACGCTGACAAAGTAGACAGCTTTCCGACATTGAAGGATCAGTTGCAGAAATATGAAAACCAATTGACCAGCTCGGAAATCATCATTAATTACGCTGAATACCGAAAAATCTATATCGACATCCTAGAAACTCAGAGAATGTGGTTGATCAATAAAAATCGTGAAGAGCTTCTGTTGGATGAAGAAATTATCAGAAAACATCTTCGCATTCTCGATCTTCAGGAAGAAAGAATGAATATGAAAAGCTAATCTTACTTTTGAACAGCAATCCTACGAATTGATGTTCAAAAGAGGATTAAATCATTACTAGTATGCATAAAGAATTGGCTTGACAAGAGTTATTACCTGAGGGTATTTCCCGCCCTGTGGATCAACTAAGAAATGTTATGTCCTTTGCGCATTCGGTAATAGGCATAACATTAGCCACACCCCTATTAAGAAGACGATACATACTGTTAGCCCGGACTGTAAAGCAAACAGATGGTTCGCAAGATAGCGCCCTGTGTCCAATACTGTATAAAAAACACCACCAATAACGCTGATTCCCAAAGCCGAAGCTGTTTGCTGAAATGTTGAAAATACTCCTGAAGCAGCACCTGCATCTTTTTCATGGATATTATTTAAAACAACATTTAAGAGAAATGGTAATACAAAGCCATTTCCAAGACCATAGAGTGCTAAAAAAAGCATCGACATGAACGGCTTGTCCTGCGCTGTGAAAAAGAAAATCTGTATTAAAAACGAAAGCAATATGATCGCTAATCCCAATTGTAAAACTGCCTTGCCAAACCTCGGAAGTAACCTCGAAGCAATTTGAGAAGACAACATAAAGGAAATCGCATGTGGAATAAAATACAAACCACATGTTAATGCCGTTATCCCTAATCCACTTTGTAAATACACAGCGATTATCAATAAATATCCAGTATGAAGCATAAAGTGGAATAATACAGCAAATAAGCCAATTCTAAAATCCTTTATTTTGAACAGTGAAAGATCAATCAGTGGATACTGTTCATTTAATCGTTTCTTTTGCTGAATAAAAACAAACAAGATCAAGAATACAAGTGACAGGATAAACAACACATAAAACCACCAAGGAAAGCTATTTTCCCGTCCCTCTGTCAATGCATAGATTAGGCAGGCTAGTCCGATTGTTAGCACAAAAGCACCTTGGTAATCAAATCTACCCTTCACAGTTTTCACCGTTTCTGTCAAATACCTATGGATCGCCAAAAGCGAAAGGATTCCAACAGGAAGATTAATAAAAAATATCAAACGCCAACCTTCAACAAAGAAATAAGTTTGGGCCAGATATCCTCCCAATACCTGTCCGATTATAGCCGCAATACTCAAGGTTATACCATACCATCCAATAGCAACAGCTCTTTCTTTCGTATCTATAAACAACAATTGAATCAGAGAAATTGATTGGGTAACCATAAAAGCGGAACTCACACCTTGAAAAAAACGGGCAATATTTAGCTGTGCTGCTGTTTGACTTAGTCCACAGATGCAAGAGGTTATTGTAAAGGCCAACATCCCCCAAAAGAAAACTTTCTTTTTGCCTAGAAAGTCTCCCGCTCGCCCACCAATGATCAGAAAACATGCACTACCCAATAAATAGGATGCGATAACAAGCTGTATTTCACCATCAGATGCATGCAGGCTACTTTTGATTGTTGGTATGGCAATATTGATGATAAATATATCAATAACATACAGTAAAGGTGCAGTAAGCACAATAAGAAGTGCATACCACTTATTAATAGTCGTACTCATGGAAATAGAATGGATGTTAATAAATTGTGAAATACAGGAATTAGTGTTGCTGCTTTTCTAGATCCAGCAACCATTTTTTTCGCCAGATACCGCCGCCGTAGCCGGTTAGGCTGCCATCGGCACCGATCACCCTATGGCATGGCACCAAAATGGAAATCCTATTCATTCCATTGGCATTTGCGATAGCCCGTAGCGCTTCGGGTTTTCCGATATGAAGTGCTTGCTGTTTATAAGACCTTGTTTGCCCATATGGGATTTCTCTCAACGCCCGCCATACCGCATTTTGAAAATCCGAACCTGGTGTAAACAGTGGCACTGTAAATTCTTTTAATCGACCTTCGAAATAAGCTTGAAGTTCCCTTTCTAGCAAGGGAAAATGGGGATTATCGCCCTGTACTATCGTTCCATTGAGCGCTTTCGCAAGATTTTTGAACTCTGTTTCGAGCATTTTCCGATCTGTAAACTCGAGTAAACATACGCCCTCTGGTACGGCGCAGGCATACATGGTGCCTAGCGGAGTCTCTATTCGCTTTAAATCAATCATACTTTGCTCTTTACTATTCTTAGGAGAGACTCCAAAAATATGTTTAAAGGAATCACCAAAGCCACTAAGGGATTCAAATCCGGAGTTGAAAGCTACATCGGTCACAGAAGCGCCATTTTGGATTTTTTTAAACGCCGAATTTATTCTAAACATCCGCTGATAAGCATGAAAGGTCATGCCATGGTTTTTCATAAACCAGCGTCGCAACTTGCTTGGTTCAATACAACGTTGACGCAGATCGTAGTCCTTGAACTTTATACTCGGATCGGCTGATAATTCGGCTATAATTTCTTTGATGTATAGAGGTGTTTCACTTAACATCTCAAGTGGATGGCATACCTTGCATGCGCGATATCCATGCAGGATACATTCTTTGGTTGATTTAAAAAATTCGATGTTCTCAGGTTTGGGTTTCCTGGCAGTACAAGAAGGCCGACAAAAGATACCTGTTGTCTTTACAGCAGTAAAAAATATACCTTCATAATTGACATCTTTATCAATGATAGCGTGATACATTTGTTCGAAACTTAATTCCATAATGCGATTATTTATAATGATAGAACAAATCTATAGCGAATACATTCCTTCTACAACCGAAAAATTGACAAGTATTTTTTTATTTACGAAGGATTACAGGATATATTCTTTTTTGCTATTTTATCCAACAAACATCTGTTGAAACATTTGATAACAACGAATATTTTGGTCTTATATTAAACGTACGAAACGATATTCACTAACAAGTAACATGAAGAGAGCCTTTCTATTTTTTACTCTATTATTTTGGATGCCCAAAGCTGTATGTACAGATCGATCAGACAATGCATATAGAAACAACAATAAAGGATAACCTGAATCAAGATTTATCTTACAATTTGCAATGCCGTTTCTCCTTTGGGAATGTATAACAGCATATCTACGAATGTTTTTCTGTTCATACCATTTTTATCTGTATCCATATAGCCCAATAAAGATTCTCCCCTATTGACACCTTTTCGTGGTTCAAGTCGAACCATTCTACCCTCAGCATAAAATTTCATTATATAATCCTCCAGTGCATAAAATGTCAGGAAATTTGGCTTCGGGTTCGAAAACGTTGTTGCGACAGATTTACCTTTTCGACCTTTCACTGTTTGAAACTTACTAATTATATCTTGGGAAAAATACTCAGATTGGTACCATTCAGCATCTGCCTTCAAAAATCGTGCATTTAAATCATCGTAGTCACCTGTTTCAAAAACAGCTATCATCTCCTTATAAAAACCAAGTACCTGCTCTTCGAGCTGTTGAGGATCCAACTGAGTCAAATCTTGTCCGTTCTTCCATCCTGCAAGTTGATAGGGAACAATGGCGGTAAAGCTAATATCGGTTTTATATGCTGTTCGTTTGGTTAAATCCTCTTTTTCGTCAACAGCCTTATAATACACAATTTCTTCGGGCTCCTTTAAAAGACCATCTTTCCCCCAACCAGTTTTCTCTATTTTGAGTGTAAATTTATCACCTGCTTCAAGAAAGGGCTTACTGATTCCTTGATCATCATAACCTGGATAAAGTTCAATGGTAACTTGTTGTTGTCCACTTTGAAGAATATAGGGATTGATATTTATCCTCGCCGTTCCCGGAATTTTATCGAAATTGGAATAAACCGGACAACCATTTATCAATACGCTGAAACTAAATAGGCTTTCAACTTCCAGTTGATAAAGAGGTTCATCTTTGAATCTGCGAACTTTTTCTGAATGATAGCTTATACGATTAGTTGTTGACATCGCCCTCTCTTTTTTTTCCTGTGCACATCCCCCACCACATATTACCGTTAATAGCAAAACCATTATCAATTTCACCATATCTATTGAACTTTTACCATATTTATCCTGTTGCATCATACAAAGTAAATAGATATTTTCACCTGTTAAGTATTCTTTTAAAATTCGTTGCAGTTCATTTAATATCCGTAACACCAGTCATGGGATTTCAACTCTTGAGATTTCTGGGATAGGCTCAACGGCAAATCGCATAATCCAATTGGCAGAGGTTGATTTTATAAGCTATCAATCAAATGCCATCCGAGGAGAAGACCGATAATAAGAAAACATGTAGACATCAAAGCAATACCATAAGAACCATAAGTAAAGCTTTCCGTCTCAATTTGTTTGGCCACTTTTCTATATTTGATATAAGCTAATACGACAGTAATTGAGCCTATAATAACAATTGAAACTCCAACGATACCTGAATATTCATGTTCAATATCGATCTTTTTTTTTGAGCTGAGCATGAGTGTTACCTGTTGTATAAATAAGGAAAATTTAACAACAACAAAACCAAAGCCCATGATCCCCAAACTCGTCGTTATCCAAGCTAAAAATGTACGTTCATTAGCTAAATGGTCGTTGATCTTTTTTGAATTGTTTTTTTCTATCATATGTTTTATAACAAATCTATTTGAAACTTCGTATGACGCTTATGAATAAATCCCGTAAGTAAACCATCGCGCGACCTATATTGTTTAGATTGGACCTCGAAATAAATAGTCCGTGCAGACATTTTCTTGAAACTAGGTGTAGAAAAAGGCTATTATCTGTTAATAACGACTATTTAGGACACCACTGTTAATCAAGAATAATAAGGTTGCTAAAAAGGGATTAGTTTTACATTTTGATAAGACATATTTCATTACTATTGCACTATTGCTCTTGAAATTTCATCTAAAGCTATTTTAAACAGCAATAAAGCCAAATAAAACACTCAGATAGTATTGATCAAAGCAATCAAAATGTAGCACAAATCATGAATATATTTCAATTAATTTTGATTTGTGCTACACAAAAAAGCTAGAGGGTGATTTTAAACTGTTTGTCCGTCGCCAATAAGACAATACTCAGCACACACATGATTAGTGAATTATAGAAATGATGGTATTCCTGATGAGCCATATGTGCTGTCAACGCTCCCACGGCAAACGGAAACAGAAGCAAGATACCGATATTCTTAAACTCTGGTTTGTATAAACCGATCAGAAGAAGTATAACACCAAACAACTCTCCTATTCCAATGCCCAACGTCCATGTTTTATTAAAGCCTAATGAATCCATGCTCTGCATCATAGACTGTTTCTGAAAGACTTTAAACAATGAAGCGTAACCAAATACGTATAGGTAATAGGCATAACTCAACCAATGAACAATAGATTTTATAGTTTCCATTTTTATATTTTATTAGATGAGCTACAAATTTCTTTATTAAATTGCATGAATAACAGTACGTACCAAATTGTATGATACCAACAAAAAAGTAAGTATGAACAATAGAAAAGAGAATTCCACCAACACAATCAATGAAACTTATTGGAAAGATCATTGTGGTATTGCATTTACCTTATCTACTATTGGTGGAAGATGGAAAATAAATCTGCTGTCTTATCTCCTCCATGAGGAAAGACTACGTTATGGTGAGTTGCGAAAAAGATTGGTTGGCATTTCGGAGCGCATGCTCATTGCTAAATTGAAAGAACTGGAGCAAGACGGGCTGATTAATCGAATTGTCTATCAACAGGTACCGCCCAAAGTAGAATATGAACTGACCGATCTTGGTCGCTCACTGGAAAAAATTTTGGTCCTCATGGATGAATGGGGTGAGAAAAACATGTAAAATACAGTCCTTATATCAATAGAAATATAAGGACTGTATATTAATTTTTAGAAAGCGCATAAAGGGCAAAAGTACCCAACCAATGCGATCCCATGTAATCATCTTTGGAAGTGATATTGGGTAATGAATATTTTAAATGTTTATTGGCCAAACCATGCAAATGCTTCAATTCCGGGAGTGCCTTAGCGATGCCATTCAGACAGGTAGCTCGGCTAAAATTCAATCCATCCAAGTGAACCAGATGTCCATCCGTACGATCTTTTACGATACCAGGTTCCAAATTAAAATCCGGATTAAAAATTTCAGGAAGAAAATCTTTCAACCATTTTCGATATTGGTCCTCTCCTAAAACTACACTCATGCAGAGCGCTTCCTCAAGACAGGGGGAAAGGAAATCACTACCACTGGGTTCAAAAGAGATATTACAGTTTTTATCATGATCATATAGTCTCACAGCATTTGTCGTCAACGATTTTTCGAAGGCAACATTATTTGTCCCCCGTGCATAGTCCAATGCCAATGAAAGACCAAAAGCTGAATTGTCGTGATAGCCTGTCCGGATCGGATAGACCAATTTCGGTAAATATTCCTGGTAAGCTTTCATAATATGCTTTGCCATTGGATCCAGAATTTTTGCCCAACGTTCTGCATCTGGATCTTTCCAGGTCATTAATTCTTTTTGCAACTGCAGGAGCCAAGCCCAACCGTAGGTCCGCTCAAAGTTCTTATTATTTTTATCCTGGAAGAAAGCTAATTCTATTGCTGCATTTTCGGCTGTGATATTGTGATTAAGCTGCTTCCGTATAGCTCCAGATTTGTCCAAATCCGGAAATTGCTTCAAAATCCGCACGATGGACCAATAGCCGTGGACAGATGAATGCCAATCAAAACAGCCGTAAAAAATGGGGTGTAGCGTCCGTGGTCCCTTCAAATCCTGATCACTTCCAAGCACCTGTCCCAATTTGTTAGGGTATTCAACTTCAATACAGTGCAAGGGCAATGTAAGGAGATGTTTTGCCTGTGCGCTATCCAGTTGTATCGGCGCATTGTTTGTACTTGTGTTTACTTTTACCTCCGAGTTGTTGTGACAGGAAATCGCCAAAACAGAACCACAGAACAATCCTATTATTCTTTTCATTTTTTAAAAATTTTATTCCATCTAACTCACAACCAAGACAGGTTCATAATTCATTATTATATTAGCTTTTATCTGAGGCTTCCTGAAGTAGCTGTGTTACCAAATTTGGCACTGCCACCGTCGCTGCCTGTTCAAAACATTGTACACGGCCCAACGCTGTACTATTCTGGATCTGTTTGTCTATTAAAAATGATCGGCAATGGCTCGGTGCAAATTCCCGAAGTCCTGCGGCAGGATAAACCTGTAACGAAGTTCCGATAATAATCAGGATGTCTGCCTTAGCAACGTGCAACATCGCCCGTTCAATCTCTGGCACAGCCTCACCAAACCAGACAATATTTGGTCGCAGTTGACTACCTTTTTCGCAGAGTTCGCCCATCTTTATCTCGTCCCCCTCAATTGGATAAATCAATCGATCATCAAGGGATGACTTGGATTGATCCAAACGGCCATGTAAATGGATAATCTTTGTGGAACCAGCCCGCTCATGCAATAGGTCTACATTTTGTGTAATGATCGTCACCTGGTAAGCTGACTCTAATTGACGCAAGGCGAGATGTGCTGCATTTGGCTGTGCGGCCGATGCTGCTTTCCGTCTAAGGTTGTAGAATTCCTGCACCAGTACCGGATTTTTGTTCCAGCCTTCGATGGAGGCTACAGCCATCACGTCATGCCCTTCCCATAGTCCATTCGCATCCCTAAAAGTAGGTATACCACTTTCGGCAGAAATACCTGCTCCCGTTAATACAACGATATTTTTCTTTTCCATTTGGCTTTTTAGTGCTTTAAAAATAAGAAAATCTCCCGATTTTGATAGATTCAGACACATTTTCTTTTGATAATGAACAACCTGTCTTATTCCTTTATCAACCTAGTAGCATAATTGTCTGGAAGCTCCAACCGAATCGAATCTTTGCTAGCAGCCGCCTTTCGGTTCATCTCATCAAAAGACCGTTGGTAATAGACAAATGCTTTGTTGGGTATATGCAGATCCTTGGCTTGCTTTACAGCAAATTGGTATCGGTTATCCACAAGTTTGACATGTTTGTAAATCCGATAAGTCACAAGCTGAATCTGTACCTTATCAAATGCCGGAATTGTCTTCAAATCGGCTGGCTCATGAAAATATTTTTCATCGAAATACATAAATTCATCGGATTCCGCCAATTGCTCCAGGTTTAATTTTCCATTGATTACTTCATTGCACAGCGAATCCGCCCGTTGTCGTTCCATTTTATTTCCATCTCCGGCACTGCAGGAAGCTAAGAGCATAACCGTTGACAAAGACAACAGAAAAATATACGATAGACTCATCTGACTAAGTTAGTATAAAAAATGCTTCTCTTTATAAGATATACATCAAATATTACCATTCATCTAGAACCAAAAAGCCCAAGATAGGATTATCTTGGGCTAGAAATAACTTAATAAAAGGGAGTTACAGATTATTTTCAATTGCGCCTACTTTTTCGCGGTGCAATGCTAAAGGCGAATCCAACAATACCGCAATCACTGTCATATTTTTATCCAAACGCTCTTTTGGTGCCTGGATATAAACTATCCCCGGAATACTGCTCCAATAGAGCTTATTGAAAATCTCATGGTTGATCATAGAACCTTCACCTACGACTCGAATACGTGCGATACCATTCTTTATTCCTTTAAGTGCAATAGGTCCTGTCGGAGTTCCTTCCACAAAAAGATAGAGGGTCTGACGATCCTTGGAAAGTGCACTTAAGCCTTCATAATGTCCCTCTGGCAAGCCTTTTCCGGTTTCATAAAGTGCTTCAGCATGCTTTTTAACCCAATCCAACACGGTTGGATTTGTCAGGTTCCCCGTAGGCAACTTAGTCTCCATACCGTCTAATGTCAAACCAGAATGATCGAAGATATTCTTTCCAACATGCAGCGTTGACGCAATTTGATTTAACGCAGTACCAATATGCTTGTTGTTTAAAACATTTTCCAGACTTACCTCTTTTTCCTGAGGAGCTTGCCATTGAACCTTATCCTTGAATTTCAACGCCAAAACAGTAACATCTTGGTCGAAGTTAACTTTCGTTAGATCCAATTGGATTGCTGCATCGGCAGTCGTTGCTGTCACCCTTGAAGCCGCATCCCCCACAACGGAAAGCTCCGAAACAGCTGTATTCAGCAAACCCTTTAGCTGTAATTGTGGTTTTTGCTCATATACATAGAGATAAAGTGTTTTCCCATCTTTTGACAAAGCGGACTTTCCTTGATAATTCTCGAATGGAATACCTGCTCTTGTACCATAGATAGCCGTTGCGTGTTTATTTGTCCACCTTCCCAACTGCTTCAAAATATTCATTTGCTCTTCAGGAATGCTTCCATCGGCTTTTGGACCAATATCCAACAACAGATTCCCACCCATCGAGATACAATCAACCAAGGTGCGGATAATCATGTTGGGTGATTTGTATTTCTTGTCGAATGGCTGGTAGCCCCAGGAGTCGTTCATGGTGTAGCAGAGTTCCCAAAACTTAGTTTCTGGACGAGTTACTGGAATACCTTGTTCAGGCGTTTCGTAATCACCGTGGTGGTTCAATCGCGAATTAATAATGATATTCGGATTATGTTTACGCAACAGCGCCAGAGTTTCCTTTGCTTTCCACTCCTCGGCACTATGCTCCCAGTCCCCATCAAACCAGATCAGTTCGGGTTTATACTGCTGTGATAACTCACTGAGTTGTTTCTGATAATATTCTACATAATGGTTCCAACGGTTGGGTTCTTTGACCAGTTCATAACGCTTTCTTGCGCGAGTAAACACATCATAATAGGGATGGCTCCAATCTGGCAATGAATAATATAAACCTGTATGCAGGCCCTCTTGCTGTATAGCTTGCACAAATGGTGTAATAACATCCTGTTTTGCAGCGGCATCTTTCACTGTTGTAATAGCCTTATCCGCTTTGGTATTCCATAAGGAAATCCCATCGTGATGTTTTGTCGTGATAACCGTATACTTTGCCCCAGCCTGTTTGATCAATTTAGCCCATTCCTTAGGTTTATAATTTTTAGCTGTAAATCCATCAAGCTGCTTGATATAATTATCGTGGTTAATATAATTATTGAAGAATGACCACGACTCTGAGATTCCATCAACGGAGTAAATACCCCAATGAATAAAAATCCCCAGTTTGGCATCCTCAAACCATTCCATTTTTTGTGCTGGTACATTGTTCTGGGCGGTGACGTTTAGACAGGTCGACGCCAAAAGAACAAAAAGAGAAACCTTTTGAAACTTCATAAAGCTAAATTATCAATTACATAACGAGTTTAAGCCGGCAAAATACATATAAATCGTCAGAATCCTATTGTGTAAGCGATAAATTACAGCGAGGAAGGCTTTGCTAAACCGTATAACTCCTCAATATTAGTGACAGAGTACCAAGCGGTAGAGGCAATGGGCACAATTATAATTGTATTTCAACGCAAATTTATCTAAGTTTGAAGGGTATGATCGAATTATATACAGACGGGGCATCAAGCGGAAATCCTGGACCGGGTGGTTATGGAACCATTTTGAGGACCATTTATACAGGCGACAACGAAGCATTTAAAGGGAAACTGATCGAAAAGGAATTTTCAGGAGGTTATCGAAAAACGACAAACAACCGCATGGAGCTGATGGCCGTTATTGTGGGGCTGGAAGCATTAAAAAATTTAAACCAAGCGGTTACTGTATATTCCGATTCCAAATATGTCATTGATGCGATTGATAAAAAATGGGTCTATGGCTGGATCCAAAAAGGATTTGCCGGAAAAAAGAATAAGGACTTATGGATGCGTTTAATGAACGTTTATAAATTACATAAAGTCAAGCTGGTATGGGTCAAGGGACATGCTGGTCATCCTTTGAACGAACGCTGCGATCGCCTGGCTGTTGCAGCTTCCAAAGATAAGAGTACCTGGAAGATTGACACAGTATTTGAAGTCGAAGAAAACAAATAGTGAATGCAATTATTCCAAAAGTCAGCTTTCTAAAATTGAACCCAGTTGGAATTGAATATCGTATGTTCAATTGTTATAGCAGAGCAGCAAATCCTTTGGATTTGCTGCTCTTTTGTTTGGTCTAGACTTCTTCGGATCAATTTGCATGTTCTCCCATATACCTGAAGCTCAGTTTTATCAATGTTTCCCCCTCCTAAAAGCGAAACGCTGGTGCAGCGATTTCTTGGGTTTTACTTGCTCTAAATTCCTTCATACTGACAGGTTCCTTGCGCTCCAATTCGATGAAATCCACCACCCCATTATCCTTTGCCCAGCGAAAATAAGCTATTGATAAGCGTGATACAATTTCGTGATGTTGGCTCGCTATATCTTTTCGTTCTGTGGGGTCTTGTTCCAGATCGTATAATTCCCATTTATAGGAAGGCCAGGTTGATACCAATTTCCACTTTCCGATCCGCGCGGCACGATTACCTGCCCGTTCCCAAAACAGACCTTCTTCCCGTTTGACCGTATCCTGCTGCTGTAACAGTACGGGAACTAGGCTTTTCCCGGGAAGCTTATTCGCCTGATGTCCTTGATATTCTTTTGGATACACAGCTCCAGCCAATTCATAGAAGGTCGGCGCTAAATCTATGATATGTCCAGCACCCTTTTTAATACCCTGTGCGATCTTGCCCGGAAACCAAGCTATAAACGGCGCGTTGATACCACCTTCATAGGTATAATCTTTAAAGGCCTTGAATGGTGTGTTTGATGCATAGGACCAGTTTTTACTTTGTGATTCGAATGAGCCCACCGTGCCAACCGGACCATTATTTAATCGAGCACCATGAAACCAACGAACAAGATCCTCTGCAGGTGCTCCATTATCAGACAGAAACACGATTAAGGTATTGTCCAATTGTCCGTTGTCTTTCAGTTTTTGCAATAGTTTGCCTACAGTCTGATCCAAACGGTCGACCATCGCGGCGAATACCTCCATTTTCTTGGCCCATAGCTGTCTTTGATCAAAAGATAAACGCTCCCAATCGTAAATATCCTCATCAGCAACAGAGAGTACTGTCCCATTTTCAATAATACCCAATTGCTTCTGACGCTCGAAACGCTCACGACGGATACTTTCCCACCCTTTATCATAGCGTCCCTTGTACTTGGCGATATCCTGTGGCAGGGCAACTAAAGGCCAATGTGGTGCAGTATGTGCCAAATACAAAAAGAAGGGTTTATCTTGACTTTTGATCTGATCCAAAAAGCCCTCAGCTGCCCGATTGATCAGCTCTGTGGAAAAGGAACTTTCCAAGGGATAACCCGAGGAATCTGTTGCCTTATTGAAAGTTGGAGCGCCCGAATCAGCATTCTTTTCCTCTCTCGGGAAAACTAAGTCAAAACCGCGATCCCAAGGTAGACTCTTGCCTTTACCAGATACATGCCATTTGCCTGATGTCGCTGTGATGTAGCCATTGGAGCGAAGGACTTCAGCGATGGTCAGCGACTCCGCATTGATATAACCCTGATAAGCCGGTAGGCCCAGATCATTTGAGAAATACCCCACCCCTGCTTTGTGCTGATACTGCCCTGTAATCAGCGATGCACGTGTAGGTGCGCAGATGGAGTTATTGTAAAACTGTTTAAGGCGTATCCCTTCATTGGCCAAACGGTCGATATTGGGGGTTGCAATCTCTGAGCCGTAGGCACCCAAATCTGAATACCCAAGGTCATCCGCGAGAATCAAGATAATATTAGGCTTTTTACTTTGTGCCAGAACAGTACCTGCCCATCCAAAAATAAGGGCTATATATAATGTTATCTTTTTCATCTGTATAAATTATTTGTTCATCAATTATTTTTAGATTAAGGCATTCACGCTGCCTTTGGCGGTATAAGTGTTGGTCTCATCGGTAAAAATGAGCTCAATCGTTCGGCTCACTGGACTTGAATAAATCATGATGGTTTCATCTATTTAAATCACCTGTACATCAATCAGTTACCTCCTGCACTTAGCGGAATTGACCGGTTGGCTTCAGCCGTCTATAATCTACCACGCCATTTTCTTTTGCCCAGACTGCATAACGAGCTTCGAGATCTTTGACGATCTCAGGGTATTGATCGGCGAGATCTCTATTTTCCCCGCGGTCTTCGTCGATATTATAAAGCTGCGGCTTATTTCCCTCCTTAAATAAGGAGACAAGTTTCCATTTACCATATCGAACAGCTTTGTTTCCCGCCCGTTCCCAAAACAAGGGTGCTTGGCGGTCAACCTGGTTTTTGTCTGTATGCAGTAGTTGCCGTAAACTTATACCTGGTAGTGGGTTGGTGGTCAGCTCCCCTTCTTTCGAAGGATATTTCGCTTGTGCAAAATCATACAATGTAGGCGCAATATCAATCAGGTGTCCTGTTCCCCGCTTCACAACATTGGCTTTAACTTCTTTGGGATACCAGACAATAAAGGGTGAACCGATGCCCCCTTCGTAAGGATTGTCCTTATAGCTTCGCAAGGGTGAATTGCCTGTTTGGGACCAACTGCTATTTTGCATATCATAGGAGCCTGGCAAACCAACGGTTTCGGTATTTCGGGATGTATAAATGCGATTACGTTCACCACCTTGGGCTCCGTTATCGGATAAAAAGATGATAATGGTGTTCTTATCTTTTTTTAGTTCTTTTAATGTCTGTCGAACTTTTCCGATGCTCTGGTCCACACGATCGACCATTGCAGCAAACACTTGTTGCCGACGTTGCCAGTATAGTTGTTCATCATAGGTAAGCTTGTTCCATTCCTGCACACTTGAATCCTTTGCAGCGATCATCTGACCCTTAGGAAAAACACCTTTTTGAAGTGCATTTTCGTAGCGTTTCACACGCAGGCTGTCCCAACCTTGTTGATATACGCCATTATATTTTTGGGTTTCCTCTTCCGGAGCCTGCAAAGGCCAATGTGGCGCATTAAAGGCGAGATATAGAAAAAATGGTTTTTTATCCTGTGCCTGCTCACGTAGAAAACCAATTGCCTGATCAGTGATTTCGTCTGTTAGATACCGATTTTTAGGTAGATAGAAGGCTTTGTTATTTCGATACAAGGGTACAGTAGGATTTTCGGGATCATTGATTTCATAAAAATTGGAGGCCCCGCCCACAAAATTAAAGGAGCGCTCAAACCCACGTTGTGCAGGCCATTGATCATTATCATCGCCGACATGCCATTTTCCGGAAATAATAGTCGAATAACCTGCTCCTTGCAGTATTTCGGCCAATGTCCGCGATTCGTGATTTAGAAATCCCTGATAGGCCGGCAAGCCGAGATTGACGTTAAAATAACCCATACCGGCACGATGGGCATATTGCCCCGTCAACAATGTTGCGCGTGTTGGGGCACAGATCGAATTGTTATAAAACTCCTGAAAACGCGTGCCCTGTTGTGCTAATTCCGTCAAATTTGGTGTATGAAAATCTGACCCACCATAAGGCTCTATATCTGAAAAGCCCAAATCGTCGACCAGGATCAAGACAATATTTGGCCGCTTATCCTGCGCTGTACTTCTATTCAGGAAGCAACTTAGACCGGTCAATAAAAGAATAAATACTGTTTTCATAATTTATCTCGTTTTGTTGAACTTATATTTTTATTATTTCGCCAACCAATCCGGATGTTGGACCAGTTTTGGGTTTAAATTTAGCTCTCGCTGCGGAGTTGGAAAATGAAGATGTCTAGCTGCTGCGTTTGTTTTTCCTGCAGCTTTCAGTTTTGCGATGTAATAGTTTGCTCCCCGACGTACGAGGTCAAACCAGCGCTGGTACTCATACACCAATTCCTTCCGGCGTTCTTCAAATACAAGCTCCCGAAAACTATCTTTATTCTCCTTATCCAGCACGTTCTCCACTCCTGCCCGTGTACGTACCGCGTTGACTGCATCTCTTGCTTCTTTCGTGGGACCATTTAACTCATTTTCCGCTTCAGCAAAAATGAGTAAGACCTCAGCATAACGGATGATGGGTGTATTCTTCGCAGACTGTGACTGGTTACCTACCACAGTCTCATCATAATACTTATTGAACTGTGGCTTAGCCAATGCATAGTATTTTCCGTCAGTAGGTGATGTCATGCCACTTGTAAATGTGATGGGGAGACGTTTATCGGTTGCTACGAAGCTTTTGTAAAGCCCACCTTCGGCATGTAGGGCGTCGGCATAATCCCCATTGATACCTGGTATATCGGCTGGTGCCGAACGACTGGCCAATGAATTGCCCTGATAGCCACTGTTCCCTTTAAACTGTGCCGAGAAAATATGTTCAACACCATTCTTTTTCTCTATATCAAAGACATCAGCGAAGCTCGGAAAAAGCGCATACCCCTCTTCATCAATCACCTCCTTAGCAATCAGTTTGGCATTTGTCCAATCCGCCCGGGTTAGATATACCTTAGCCAAAAGACTTCTGGCCGCTCCGGATGTAGCACGTCCCTTATCTGCATCGCTATAATTCTTATAATTCGGTAGACCGGAGGCCGCTTTCAGATCATTTATGATCTGTGCATACACATCATCTTCAGAGGCCTTTGTCACATACAACTCTTGCGTGGATAAGGTTTCTAGAGGACGTACCACAAGTGGAACTGGACCAAACCAGCGCACCAGGTTGAAGTAGTGCAATGCACGGAGAAATTTTGCCTCATTGATCAGACGCTGCTGTACCGTTGCATCAATCTGATTTTGTGTCATCGCTTCGATATGGACAATGTTTAGGTTTGATGCATTGATTGCATCGTAGCTCTGTTTCCAGAGTTGCTCCATTCGATCATTTGAGGCATCATGGGTCAGATTGCTTAGGGCACGTACATGGGCATTCCGTGCTCTGGGTCCAGCTTCATAATCATCTGTAGCCATCTCCACACCAATTTGGAATAGGCTGTTGTAAAGGGACTGCCCTGTCTCATACAATTTTCGATAAGTACCGGTTACTGCGGCAACGGCTTGCCCCTGATTGAGGTAAAACTGCTCCGAAACCAATGCGCTTTCGGGGGTTTCAGTCAATTTTGAGCAGGATATTCCTGTCAGCAAAATCAATACTACAGTAAGATGGAATTGTATTTTTTTCATTGGGATCTGTAAAAATTAAAAAGTTAGGGATACACCAAGGGAAACGGATTTGGCAGCCGGGTAAATACCGGCGTCTGTCCCAATCTGAACATTGCTACCCGAAGTTACCTCCGGATCAAATCCTTTATAGCTCGTCCAGGTCAATAGATTTTGCGCTGCCAGGTACAAATTCAGATTTGTAATGTGTGCATTTTTTAACCATTCTTTTGGAAAGCTATAGCCAAATTGTAAGGACTTCAATCGTGCGAATGAACCACTTTCAACAAATTGATCCGAAAATATGGGGGCGGGATCTAGTTTCGCTCTAGGATACAGTTGACTTGGATTAACCGTAGTCCAACGGTCAAGCGCATCGATGGATGCATTCTGTTGTCCTGTAAACATCTCAAGATTTTGACGGTTGATATTCAGTAGATCGTTACCAACTGTTCCTTGAATCAAGAAAGAGAGATCAAACCCCTTGTAGGAAAAAGTATTGCTGATACCGAATATAAAATCAGGCTGTGCATTACCAATTAGCGTACGGTCGTTGGCTGTTGTAAATTGACCGTCCCCATTGATATCCTTATATAAACGATCCCCAGCCTTTGGATTTGCATTTCCCGTCAATGCACCTTTACTACTTTCCTCACCCAACTGTAGAATACCGTCAGTAACGGTACCATAAAAAGTACCCAAGGGCTCGCCGACTTTAATAATATAATTTCCTGAGATATAGGATACCGCACCCTCACCGATAGTTAGTACTTTATTGCGGTTAAACGAAATATTCAGGTCGGTGTTCCAGCTCAGATTGCCTTGTAAGTTTTTTGATTTCAAACCAAACTCCAGGCCTTTATTGGAAACTGAACCAAAGTTTTGTAATGAAGTGGCATATCCCGAAGTCCAGGGGATCTCCACATTCAATAATAGATCCTTTGTCTTTTTGTAATAATAATCAATCGTAAACTGTAGTCTATTGTTCAGGACAGCAAGGTCAAAACCAGCGTCATATTGAAAGGTTGTCTCCCAGCCCAGGTTTTTATTGGGTACCCGTTGCGATGCAAAGCCTGTGACCACGTTATTTCCAAAGAGGTAATTTAAACTATACAGGGTTGAAAGTGACTGGTATTGACCGATCTCCTGGTTTCCGGTGGTACCGAAACTGGTGCGTATCTTAAAATCACTGATGCCGGGAAAAGTTTGCTTAAAAAAAGGCTCATTCACTACACGCCAGGAGAATGCCAAGGAGGGGAAATTACCCCATTTATTGTCGGCACCAAATCTCGAACTTCCATCGCGACGTATGCTCGCTGACGCATAATATTTATTTGCGTAATTATAGTTAACCCGCGCCAGGTAAGAATGTAGCACCCAATTGTAGCTATCCGAAGAAGGGCGTGTAATGGTGGAACCGCTCTGTAAACTATTGAAAAGCAAATCGTCTGTAACAAAATTCTGTGCTCCAGCCCTGAATACTTCATTTTTATTTTCCTGCTGTGTAAAACCAAGCAAAGCATTAAAATTATGCTGTCCGATAGCGCTGGTATAGGTTAAGGTATTTTCATTCAACCAGGATGTTCCATCTAAATTCCCTAGACTTGCCTCTCCTTTGGATCCGCTCCCTTCATAGATGTAGGATGGTAGATAGAATTTATCATCGCGGCTGTTGAGATCAACCCCAAAGAGCACTTTAGCTTGTAACCCCTCTAATATACGATACTGCGCAAAGGAAGTACCTAGAATACGTAAACCATTTGATGTATTTGTGGTTTCTTTCAATGTCGCAATGGGATTTGCAAAAATATTTTCAAATGGATTGCGTAGCGTATACGCACCATTTGGCTCGTAGATTGTTGCTGTGGGCGGCATAATGAGCAAGGCATTGACAATACCCGTTGGCGCAATCTGTGCATTGGTTTTATTGATAGATAAATTGGCTCCTACCTGTAGACGATCGAAAGGATTTGCATTGATATTGGAACGGAATCCCAAACGTTTGAAATCTGTATTTGCGATAACACCTTGTTGATCAAAATAATTGGCACCGAGAAAATACTGTACTTTTTCAGCACCACCGGACAGCGCTAGTTGATGATTTTGTATGTTACCTGTCCGAAAAGCTTCTTTTTGCCAATTTGTTCCTTCGCCTAATTGATCTATCTCAGCCTGTTTACGATATTGATATGGACCTAAGCTGGGATTAGCATCATATAAGGTTTCGTTGCGAAGGATGGCAAAATCATGGGCATTCAAGACATCAATGTTCTTGAGAACACGCTGTACGCCTATACTTCCGTCGTAGTTCAATTGTACATGGCCAGCCTTACCTTTTTTAGTTGTTACCAAGATAACACCATTTGCCCCACGAGATCCATATATTGCGGTTGCAGCCGCATCCTTTAGGACCTCAATGCTTTCTATGTCTGCTGGATTTATGCTGGCCAGCGGATTGACAGGGGTGCCGCTTCCCACGCCAGTGCTTTCTGTCTGGTTGTAGACTGGAAATCCATCGATGACATACAGCGGCTCATTTCCCCCTTGTATGGAAGCCCCACCCCGAATACGGATGCTCACCCCTCCGCCAGGTTGTCCCGAAGTTTGTGTAACCTGAACACCGGAGATACCTCCTTTCAAGGTCTGATCTAGCGAAGAAACAGGCTGTCTGATCAGATTTTCTGGCAAAGATGCCACAGCTCCCGTCAGATCACGACGCTTTTGAGTTCCGTATCCCACCACGACGACCTCCTCCAGATCTTCGGATGAAGGAACCAACTCAATAATTGTTGGTGATGTGTTGACGATTATTCTTTTCTTCTGGTAGCCAACAAAAGTTAAAATTAATGTAAAAGGCAGTTTTTGCCCAGTTACGAATTGGAATTTCCCCTTCTGATCTGTTTTTACGCTATGTGTAACAGCCTCCAACTGTATGGTCACACCCTCGATGGGTTCTTTGGTCGTTGCGTCAATAACTGTACCTATTAGGGACGCGTTGATAATCGGTTGAGGTTGCTGCGCCATCGCAAATACGAATGTATAGAGAAAAAGCACGACTAAAATAGCATACGAAAGTACGCTGAAATTTTTCATTGTCAGTTCTATTTAATATGAATATGCAAACAAGTGCCAACGCCATTTGGTACTCTTGTTTTTTTTTAAACTCGAATTGCCTGTTTAATGATTTATAAACAAGAAAGATGGTTGTGCTTAACTACACATTCGCATTCGACAAATGAAGAAGAAAAGATTAAAAGTTGGGATAGATTTTAGGTTGCTTTTTAGCGGTTTTAGATAGTCGTTTTTCATACTTGTTCAAAATTTGTAGTCTAGATTTTATGTTCGTTGCCAACGCCAATTGTTAACGACAGTACAAATATATAAATAGTTTTCAAAAAGACTACTTATTTAGTAGTCTTTTTGAAAACTATTTATGATCTTCTTATAAAGGGCTGCTTATCGCAGTGAAACGAATCAATCAGGGGGAATTAGTGGCAGTTCTTTATTTATTGTCATAAGATAAAGCTGTCAATAGGATTATTGTAGAGGATAATGGTCTAAAACAACATAAGCCCGATATTGAATCGGGCTTATGTTTATAGATTTTTTGAGATTTTATCCTCGCTAACGTTGATATCCCAAAGGGATCCACTATTTGCAGGATCTTATTCTCCGCTTTCTTTTGCAGCAAGATATCTTTCTGCTTCAAGTGCAGCCATACAACCTGTACCAGCCGCGGTGATCGCTTGGCGGAATATATTATCCTGTACATCTCCACAGGCAAAGACTCCTGGGATATTGGTTGCAGTACTATCTGGCTTGGTAATCAGATAGCCTGTTTCATCCATTTCCAATACGCCAGTAAACAACTCCGTATTGGGTTTATGACCGATTGCAACGAAGAAACCTGTTACTTCCAGATCTTTTTCAGATTGATCTTTGTTATTGATTACACGGATTCCTGTCACCACCTGACCATCCCCTAAAACCTCTTTAGCTTCAGAGTTGTAATGTACTTCGATATTCGGTGTGTTCATGACGCGGTGCACCATTGCCTTAGATGCGCGGAACTCGTCACGACG
The DNA here is from genome assembly GCF_019969845.1 of Sphingobacterium sp. GVS05A. Taxonomy (GTDB): domain Bacteria; phylum Bacteroidota; class Bacteroidia; order Sphingobacteriales; family Sphingobacteriaceae; genus Sphingobacterium. The sequence continues at coordinate 324,454 of NZ_JAHXYR010000005.1, read as the reverse complement.
CACCAACATGTGTACTTTCGAACACAATTTTGCGAGATAAGTCGCCTCTTCTGCTGCTGTATCGCCAGCACCTACGATAGCAACTTCTTGATTTTTAAAGAAGAAACCGTCACAGACAGCACAAGCTGACACGCCAAAACCATTATATTTTTGTTCAGATTCTAAGCCCAACCACTTCGCTGTTGCTCCTGTAGCAATAATCACGGTGTCGGCAGTAACCTGAACTGTTCCATCAATTTCTACGCAGTGTACATCACCTGTGAAGTCTACTTTTGTCACATAACCAAAGCGTACGGATGTTCCAAAGCGTTCAGCTTGTTCCCGTAAGTCTTCCATCATAACTGGACCGGTAATCCCTTTTGGATATCCCGGAAAATTGTCCACTTCTGTTGTTTGTGTCAACTGCCCCCCCGGTACAATACCTGTATATACCACTGGTTTCATATCCGCACGGGCAGCATAAATTGCTGCTGTATATCCCGCCGGTCCTGAACCAATAATCAGACATTGTACATGCTCCACTTCTTGTTTGAATTCCATAATCCTTTTTCTAAGCTATTAATAAAGTTATTTTTTAAATTTATCTTGCAATCCTTTCAACATATCCAAAGAGATATTTTGAGATTTCTCCTCTTTTTGTTGATTGAATTCCTTTTTAGCAGTTTTTTTATCTTCTACTGAATGCGTTGGAGCTGCTTTCGCTTTTTGCTCGCTTTTTTCTTTCTTATATCTGATCCAGATATTTTCCAGTACTTTTTTGGTGTATAAAGGAAAATCACCGTTCTGCATCCATGCATAGTAGCTAGGCTCCTGTTCAAACACTTCTACAATTGGTTTTCCTTTGTGTTTACCAAAATTAATGGTCTCCAATCCATCTTCGTTGTATACGATGCGGCCTGCAAAATCTACGGGTTTACTTAAATTTGTAAATTCGTGCAATGCAGCAACATCATTAACAACAGGATAAGATACAACGCCATGACGATCTTCAAATGCTGATCCTTCGTATTTTGTCAACTGTGCTTTTAAAACTTCATACGTAGCACGCACATCCGCTTCAGCAGTATGTGCATTTTCAAGATTTTCATCACAATAAAACTTATACGCTGCCTTTAAAGTACGCTGTTCCATTTGATGGAAGATATTTTGTACATCAACAAATGCACGCCCATCCAGAGAAAAATCTACGCCTGCACGTAAAAATTCTTCCATAAGCATAGGCACATCAAACTTATTTGAATTGTATCCTGCCAAATCCGCATCGCCAATAAATGCCGCCAATTCTACCGCAATAGATTTAAACGTAGGTGCATCTTTGATATCTTCATCACGAATGCCATGAAAGAAGGTTGATTCTGCAGGAATCGGTCTTTCTGGATTAATTTTCTTCGTATATACAGTTTCTTCACCACTGGGTACCACTTTCAAAAATGATACTTCTACAATACGATCTGTCGCGACATTAACTCCTGTCGTTTCTAAATCGAAAAATACCAATGGTCTTTTTAATTTTAATTCCATGCTGGATAGTATGCTTTTTTAACAAAAACCAAAAATACAAAGTTGAATTTGATTTTTGTAGTCTGTGAAATTTAATTTACAACCGCTTGATGAATCGGTTCCAACTGATTGAATTTACCCACGACAACCTTAATCATTTGGTCAAAATCGAGATATTTATTTGCGATATCACGAACTTTTTCGGGTGTCATGTTTTTGATCTGCTCCATGTAATAAGAATAATACGTTAAGCTCATATCGTTCAACAAGACATTTTTGAATTTATCCGCATGGGAAAAGATACTCTCCAACGACCCCAACATCGAGCCTTCCATATAGGTTTTCACCAGCTCGACTTCTTCGTCTAGGGCTAATGTGGCCTTCAACTGGTTGATTTCTTTCTCGATCTCTGCTAATGTTGCATTTGTTACATCTACACCAACTTCCGTAGCAATTGTTAAAAAGCCGGTATGTTTTAAGGTCGCAACCGCAGAACCAATACTGTAGGTATATCCTTTTTCCTCACGGATATTTCGCATCAATCGCGAACCGAAAAATCCACCCAACAATGTATTTACAAATTGTAGCGCAGGGTAATCGGGATGGGTTCTCGAAATGGTTTGATTCCCCAGACGAATAGCTGATTGTAGTGCATTTTCTTTTTCTTCGTAAGCTATACCACCGGCATCTTGAATAAATACAGGATTATTTGCCGTAGTGACTGCTGCATCTTCTAGCCATTCGAATCCAAAAATCTGCTCCAACTCTTTCATCAAATTATCAGAAACATTTCCAGACACAATCAATGTGCAATTACTCGGCACAATTTCTTTCTGATATAAAGCAACCAATTGATCACGGTTAATCAGATCATAATCATCTAGTTTTGGGGTACGACCATAACGGTTGCTTTCACCAAAAACCAAGTTGTAAAACTTACGTCGTGCCAGATAATCATTTTTTTGAATGGAGACCTGAAATTTTTGTTTGTTGTTGCGGAGATAGGTATCTAGTTCCTCCTGAGGAATAGATGCTTCTGTCAGTATATCTTTGACAAGCGGCAGTAGAACCTGGCTATGTCTGTTCAATGTATACAAAGACAAGGAGGTTACATCAAAGGAATATTCAGGAACAAGAAATGCACCATAAAAATCCACTTTGTCTGCTATCTCGGCACTTGACATGCTCATTGTACCTTCTTTTAGCAATGCACTTAATGCACTATTCAGGAGCGGATTTTCATTTTGTGCGTCGAGGTATTTATTTTCAAAAATCCACTCAATGCGCACAAGTTCCTGTTCAGGAGAATGAAATACATACACTGGCAATCCGTTTGCGAACTGCTTTTTGACAGGTTCTTTCAAACTTATATGACCAATTTCACGGAATTCAGGTGCTTTTGTTCTATCCAACATGTCGTATCTCCTCCTCTTGTGCTTTATACATTAATACTGATGCGTTTTCGGGATTAAAAATAGCTTGTGCTTGTGCTTGTACTTCTTGGGCGGTTACAGCCAAATATTTCGATACTTCGGTATTGATACCATCGGCATCACCAAGCAACTCATGAAAGGCCAAATTCATTGCTTTATCCAAGATTGATAATTCAGCAAATACATTGGTTGACTCGATTTTATTTTTAACTTTTTCCAGTTCGGTATTAGACACCAATTCTTTTTTCAACAGATCGAGTTCTCCCCATACTGCACGTTCGGCTTCTTCCAACGATATTCCTTCGGAAGGCTTACCTTCAATAACAAATAGGTTATTATCGATACTGCCCATCACATAGGCATTTAACTCACTAAAGAGCTGTTCTTCTTTTACTAATCTACGATATAGTCTTGATGAAGATCCTCTGGAAAGGATATCTGAGAGTAGATCCATGGCAAAGTAACCATCTTCCAATCGTGCTGGTCCATGAAAAGCCATGTAAAGTGCATCTAATGGTACTGGAGCAAAAGCCGTTTCCCTTCTTAGTTCCTTTTGTATCGGTTCTTGCGGTAGCTGACGGTTATATTTTTCACCGGGATCAATATCACCGAACCATTTCTGAACCAAAGACTTAACCTCTTCATAATGTACATCACCCGAGACAACCATAATTGCACTCTGTGGATTGTAATGCAATTTGAAGAAAGCCTTAACATCCTCCATGGTCGCATCTTCGATATGTTTTAGCTCTTTACCGATAGTAGCCCAACGATATGGATGCACCTTATACGCTAAAGGACGCAATTTGAGCCAAGCATCCCCATAAGGCTGATTGAGATAACGCTGTTTAAATTCTTCACTTACTACATTCCGCTGTACTTCAAGGCTCTGTGGCGAGAACGCTAAGCTTAACATACGATCCGATTCTAACCAAAGTGCCGTCTCCAGATTGGAGGAGGGTAAAGTAATATAGTAATTGGTGATATCATTGCTGGTAAAAGCATTATTCTCACCACCTACTTTTTGTAATTCTGTATCAAAACTAGGGATATTGACGCTACCGCCAAACATCAAGTGTTCAAATAAATGAGCAAATCCGGTTTGCTCCGGTGATTCGTCCCTTGCACCTACATCGTACAATATATTTACACAGGCCATTGCTGTGTTATGATCCTCGTGTACCAACACACGTAGGCCGTTTTCTAAGGTAAATTTTTGGTATGAAACCATTTAGTTCTTTTTCGATTTTATGAAATCCAGTTAATACCTTTTCGCAACAGGGATAAGGTCTTGGCTTCTTCGGAGCCTTCTTCAGGGTGATGATCGTATACCCAATTGGCTTGAGATGGTAGACTCATCAATATGGACTCGATACGGCCATTTGTTTCCAGTCCAAATTTAGTACCAGAATCCCAGACCAAATTAAACTCAACGTAGCGTCCCCGACGGATCAATTGCCAATTTTTCTGCGTTTCGTTATATGTTTTATTTCTATTTTTTTCAACCAGCGCGGTATAGGTCGGTGCAAAGCTATGACCTAAGTCACAGGAAAATTCCAAGATATCTTCCATAGCCATGCCCGTTTTCGCTGTGTTTAATTTATCGTAGAAAACCCCTCCTATTCCACGGGTTTCTTGTCTATGACGAATAAAGAAATAGTCATCGGCCCATTTTTTAAATTCATCATAAAAAGTCGAATTATGTTTATCACAGACCGTTTTCAATTGTTGATGGAAAAACTGCGCATCATCTTCATTCACATAATGTGGTGTCAGATCAATCCCTCCACCAAACCAACGCATCTGTTCATTCAATTCGAAATATCGGATGTTCATATGAATGATCGGTACCCACGGATTATTGGGATGAATGACAATCGAAACTCCTGTGGCGAAAAAATCGTCTTCATCGACGCCAAACGCTTTTTTAATTGTCTCGGGTAGTTTGCCATGCACAGCGGAAAAGTTGACTCCACCTTTTTCCAATATATTGCCGTTTTGAATAATCCGTGTTCGGCCGCCACCACCACCTTCTCTTTCCCATAGTTCCTCCTCAAATCGGGCCGAACCGTCCAAGCGTTCTAAAGCCTGGCATATTTCATCTTGAATTTCTTTATAAGCTAAAGCTATCGCTTCTTTTGTAATCATCTACTCTATCGCTAGTTTATGTTAATTTTTCGCTCAGGGCTTGAATAATTTTAGATGCAGGCTGATGTTGATATAAAATTTGATATACGGCATCACAAATAGGTAATTCGACGGCATATTTTTCGGCATATTCTTGAATACAAGCGGAAGCATAATAACCTTCGGCCACCATATTCATTTCAAGCTGAGCCGATTGCACGCTATACCCTTTACCGATCATATTACCAAATGTTCTGTTTCGGCTAAACTGCGAGTATGCCGTGACCAACAAGTCTCCCAGATAAGCCGAAGTATTGACATCCCGGGATGTATCGCCATCTACTTTAGCAACAAACCGACGCATCTCGCGAATGGCATTGGAAACCAAAACTGCCTGAAAGTTATCACCATAGCCCAACCCATGGCATATACCTCCGGCAAGGGCATAAATATTCTTTAATACAGCTCCAAATTCAATTCCTAAAATATCTTCCGATAAGATCGTTTTAATGACTCTGGAAGATAAAAACGAAGCAACCAGGGCTGCACTATCCAAATTTTTGCATCCAAATGTCAGGTAAGACAGCTTACCTAAAGCGACTTCTTCCGCATGGCAAGGTCCTCCGACCACACAGATCCGTTCGATATCGACCGCGTAATGCTGTTCCAAAAACTCACCGATAATCAGGTTATCCTTAGGAATAATCCCTTTGATGGCTGACACAACTATTTTGTCTTTAAAATCTTCTTTTGTGACTCCTCTCAATGCATCTTTTAAATAAGCTGCTGGCGTATTTAAAATAACAATATCTGAATTAACAACAACATTTTTGGCATTGGTATCGATTGTTGTAATACTCAAATCAACAGAAACACCACTCAAATAGGTCGGGTTGTGTTTGAATTGTTGAATATACTCCGCATCTTCCTCTTTTCTAATCCACCAAAAAATATGTTTGTCTTGGTCATTTTCGCATAGCATCTTTATCATCGCCGTCGCCCAGCTTCCGCTACCAATTATACCAATCTTTTTCCCCTGCATGTTTTTAATTTGTTTTCGAAAGCAAATATACTTATTTACTGCTTAGATATGCGATTGCATCAAGAGATATGATACTTTAGTTACTTTTAGAACCGAGAAAACTTTGCAAAAATCCTTTCTCAACACCCACATAATAGGCGTTTTCTTCCTCTTTAACGGGGTAAATATTGATAAAGTCATGTTGAGCAGGATTACCCTTGCCTGTTACAAGATCAAATTCATGGCGATGGAAGGGACAGATTACTTTACCCCTTTCACACCAACCATTTTTGAGCGGAGCTCCCGCATGGGGACATTTCCTAGAGAAGGCATGCAATTGATCTTCAAACCAAGTAAGACAAATAGTCTTTCCGCCAAACTTATGCTCTGTTATACCCTTATCCTTTAGAAATTGGGCGTTATCAATTTTGTACCATCGAAGCATTCTACAAGATAGTTAAAAATTACAGTGAATTTTCTATCTTTGTGCAATTTCAAAAATTTGCACTATATATGGCTTTACAATGCGGTATCGTAGGTTTACCAAACGTTGGTAAATCAACATTATTTAACTGTTTGTCGAATGCGAAAGCACAGGCAGCAAACTTTCCATTTTGTACTATTGAACCAAATGTTGGGGTAATTACCGTACCGGATGCCCGTCTAAATAAATTAGCTGAGTTAGTCAATCCACAACGTATCGTTCCAAATACCATTGAAATCGTCGATATCGCCGGATTGGTAAAAGGAGCATCAAAAGGTGAAGGATTAGGTAACCAGTTTTTAGGAAATATCCGCACAACAAATGCGATCATCCATGTTTTGAGATGTTTCGATGATGGTAATGTTATCCATGTGGATGGTTCAGTAGATCCAATTCGAGATAAAGAAATCATCGATACAGAATTGCAACTTAAGGATTTGGATACTGTGGTAAAACGTATCCAAAAAGTTGAGAAAATGGCAAAAACGGGTGGTGATAAAGATGCTAAAAAGACCTTTGATATCCTATCTGTCGTTAAAGAACATTTGGAGGCAGGCAAGTCAGCACGTACAGCACCTATTGAAGCAGAAGATTTTGAATTTATCCAAGACTTAGCTTTGTTAACCGCAAAGCCGGTACTTTACGTATGTAATGTGGATGAAGGCTCTGTCAATACAGGTAACGCTTATGTGGATCGTGTAAAAGAAGCAGTGAAAGATGAAAAAGCTGAAGTATTGGTTATATCTGCACAAATTGAGTCTGAAATCGCCCAATTGGAGAGTTACGAAGAGCGTAAGATGTTTTTGGATGATCTTGGATTAGAAGAATCTGGTGTTCATAAGTTGATCAGAGCAGCATATTCCTTATTAAATTTAGCAACCTACTTTACAGCAGGCGTTCAAGAAGTACGTGCCTGGACAATTGAGACTGGTTTTACAGCACCTCAGGCAGCTGGTGTTATTCATACAGATTTTGAGAAAGGATTTATCCGTGCTGAAGTGATCAAATATGATGACTTTGTTAATCTAGGTTCAGAAAGTGCTGTAAAGGAAGCCGGAAAATTGGCTGTAGAAGGAAAAACTTACATTGTGCAAGATGGTGATATTATGCACTTTCGTTTTAATGTATAAATAGCTGATTAAACAGCAGGATTTAAAACATAAGCGGCCGAAAAGATGATTTTCGGCCGCTTATGTTTGCACTATATTTTAACCCCCAAATTTCCAGTATATTCACTGTATATTCATACTGCGATCACTATAAGTCCACGTGAGTCCACCTCTTATATTGGAGGCTGTACCAATATGATGGTAAAATTTTGCCCCTTATAATGTATTAGTTAAACTCCAGTAAGCACCTCCAAAGCTGACGATCAGTTTATTTGTTAGTAGACTAACAGTTAAACCCATCATTATTTAACAAAATAACGGTGTTCTATTACCTCAACTTTTTTAACATCCTTATCTTCCAGTAATTTTTTGACATCACAATGTCCTGTCACACCACGATAAATTAACGTCCCACCAAGGGTCAATCCGGAAAGCCCAGCCAGTGGAGATTTAAATATCTTTTTTACGCCTAAACCTAAAATAAACCCACCGGCAATTACAGATAATACGCGTTCGGAAGCACCAATATTCTCCTCAATGCAATCATCTTTTATCTTAGCCTTAATCTTGTCAAATGCAAATAGCAATAGGTTACTCATAATTATCTATATTTAAGTATTGTTTCTTTATGTAAACAAATTATGGTCCAAAAAAGTTTAGAAATAGAATAATAGTTTTTGTATGATTTCTCGGATCACATCCCTTATATTCGTATTTATCAAATTAAATATCCATGCAAGTCAAAAAATATTCTGGTGAATTAGTACCCTTTAATGGAGAAGCCTTACGGCATTCTCTTTCCCGTTCGGGAGCAAATAGCGATCAGGTAAACGAAGTATACAGTAGTGTTGTAGGTGAAATATACGATGGTATTTCAACCAGGGAGTTGTATCAGTTGGCTTTCGACACACTGAAGACCGTCCGAAACTCTTTTGCCGCACGATACAGCCTAAAAAAAGCCTTACGTGATCTTGGACCTGAGGGCTTTTATTTCGAAAAATACATCTCCCATTTGCTTCGTTCAATCGGTTATGAGAGCACCACAGGGCAGACGGTACAAGGCCATGCTGTTTCCCATGAATTGGATGTTGTCGCTTATAAAGACGGTAAGTTGATGACAGCGGAGTGTAAGTTTAGAAATGACATTGACGCCAAGATTTCCGTTACAACACCAATGTACTACCTATCGAGATTCAAAGATATCAGTGGAATTGACTATGATTTTTTTGGTAAAAAATTACAGTTTCAGGAAGGCTGGCTAATCACTAATGCCTACTTTACATCAGACTCGATCGATTTTGCAACCTATTACGGCATCAACTTGCTCTCTTGGGATTATCCAAAAGAGAATAGTATCAAAAGAAGAGTCGATAAAGCAGTCTTTTATCCTGTCACCTGTTTAACTACCCTTTCGGACCTGGAAGAACAGCAGCTGTTAAAAAATCAGTTGATCTTGGTAAAAGATATTGTAAACAATCCGGATAAACTGGATATTCTTGGACTTAACAAGGAAAGAAAAGAGAAGGTCCTCAAAGAAGCGAGTGAGCTATTAGATTACAAGGTAGAAGAAGAAGATTAATATTATCAGTCTAAAAAGCAATAGGCATACATTTAGACTTAGGTATGGCCTATTGCTTTTTACAAACTGAAATTATCTGTCCAGCGCAACGGGATAGTAAACCTTACCATATTTGGAAAACTCACTTAAATCCATCTTTTCCCAAAAAATGGCATAGATTGCAGCACCAGAACCTGACATCGAGGAGTATATTGCCCCTTTATGATACAAAGCATCTTTAATTTCTTTGAGCATGGGATAATGCTCAAAAATAGATTCTTCAAAATCATTTCGAATATGGAATTTCCATTCCTGAATAGGCAGTCGGATAGCCTCTTCCAAATTAACATCTGAGGGCATCGGTTTCACGCCACTGTAAGCTTCGGCTGTAGAGACATGGATATCAGGCATAATAACCGCGATATGGTATTCATTCAGATCAAGCGGTATCTCTTTAAAATCTGTCCCTATACCAGTTGCAAACACGGGTGTATTTGCAATAAAGAATGGGCAGTCTGCACCCAATTGCGCAGCATATCTCCTTAACTGTGTACTTGTCAAATTTAGATTAAACAGCTCATCAAGTCCTTTCAATACAAAAGCTGCATCCGCAGATCCACCTCCCAATCCAGCTCCAATTGGAATTTGTTTGATCATATCAATCCTAACAGCAGGAATGTCAAATTCTCTTTTTAACAATGCATGAGCCTTTACACAGAGATTATCTGCGGAATCCCCGGGTATGTGGTTCCCCTGTATTGTCAGCGTGGAATTTTCTGCATCTGTCTCCAGTATCTCTATAATATCATAGATTGGTAAAGGATAAAAAATGCTATTCAATTCATGATAGCCATCCGATCGCCTGGCAATCACCTGCAGTCCAATATTTATTTTAGCATTTGCAAAGAGTATCATACGATATCGTCTAAATCAACACTTAAATTCTATATTAATTTAATAGCTCACCAATGAGGAGATTGTGTCACTAAATCGAGACAATCTGCCCTTTGCTTTGAGAAAATCCAATGAAATGATAAAACTATAGGCCGCAATTACCCCACCCAATTTTTCAATAAGTTTGCTTGCTGCGACGACAGTTCCGCCCGTTGCCAATAGATCATCATGGATCAAAATACGACTACCTTTTTCGAAGGCGTCTTCATGGATTTCTATCGTTGCCTGGCCATATTCTAGCGCATAAGATTCAGAAATTGTTTTAAATGGTAATTTTCCTTGCTTACGAATTGGAATGAAGGGCAACCCTAATCTGTTGGCCAGTAAAAACCCGAAAAGAAATCCACGGCTTTCGATACCTGCAATAGCATCAATTTCTATTCCTTGAAGTTGGTCAATAATCGCGTCGATCATTTCATTGCAAAGTTCAGCATCTTTCAACAAGGGGGTAATATCTTTGAATACAATACCCGGCTTTGGAAAATCCACAATATCCCGGATTTCCAGTTTCAATTTATCTTGAATCATTCTCAAATATTAAATACGGAGCGATTTTAGCAATAGCAAGATCTGAAAGTGTACCTATCTTGGTAAAATCTTCTATATTAGCATAATTGCCATGTTGATCTCGATAATTAACTATTAATTTCGCATCCTTTGGGCTAAGATACGGATGTTTGCCCAATGAATTGGCATCAATCTGGTTAATATTGATTTTTTTGATTCCTTCTAAATTAGACACCGTAATATAGTCCTTAATGAGGTCATATGTTTCCGGAGTGATTCCATATACCTCCTTTAACTGCTCTATCCTATAGAACCCCCCAAGCACTTCTTTATATTTCAAAATGCGTTTAGAAAGAATTGTACCAATACCTTTGAGGCTCATCAAGGCTATTGTGTCACAGGTATTAAGATCTATAAGTTCGGCATGATTGGTTTCAAATTTATCGTAAAGCAAGGGGGCCTTAGCTACCGTACTTGGACCTGTTGTCTCCACTTTAATACGGATAAAGGGTTCTAGTTTTTTGTATAATTTTGCATTGATGGAATACATTTTCCTAACATCATTTTTATCTTTAAACCGGCCGCCTTTTTTCTCGTAATTCTTGATAACGGCAATTTGCTTGTCCGAGAGGCCAAGCTCGCGCCATGCTTCTACAGATAAATTATTGGGATCAAAATAAAATAGCTTAGTATCTACAACGTTATTTTCTATACCGGAATCCGGACCTGAACGAGCTACCCTCTTCTCCAAATGAACATCGGCGACCTTAAATTTCTTATTTGAATAATCCTCGGTATCAGTTGAATCATGAAATGACTGTTCAAAAACCCGCGCTTGATGAGCAATCGGGTCATTTTTATCCTCTCTACTAACAAGGGAATATATAATACTAAAGACGATGATTATCACCAATATAACAAAGAACCCATTTTGCTCTGTTTTGTTAAATTTAAAATAAGTCAATAGCCTTTTCATAAGCTGTTAGGGATTGGGTTGTATAAATTTAATAAATTAGAAGGAAAATAAAAAGAGAGGTATTAAAAAAAACACCTCTCTTTTGTTATAAATATTGTACCGAAATAACTTTATAACACCGATTTATCTACTTTTTCCACTTTACTACCATCCTTTAGCGTTTTAGAGATCGCATCAAATGGTCGAGAAACGACTTGATCTCCTTTTTTCAATCCGGATAGAATAATAATGTTTTTATCATCTTGAATTCCGGTTTTAATAGGAACTTGTTTTACCGTTTGATCTTTTAACACAAATACATATTCCTGTATCTTCTTATTTGTATTCGTAGAATCTTTATCATCTGATCTTACAGTAACCGATTGGATAGGTACTACCAAGCCCTTATCATGTTTTGTGAAAATCTGTACAGTAGCAGATAATCCGGGTTTGAAGGGCGAAGCGACATTTTCTTTGATCAAATCCTGATAAGATTCTGCGCTAATACGCACCTTTACATTAAAATTTGTGACTTGATCCGTCGATGAGGTTGCTGCAGTTGTGGTTGCGATATTTTTGGATGAGCTAGCAATTTCGGTAACAACACCTTTAAATTTTCTATCTTGAAAAGCATCCACTTCAATTTCAGCCTGATTACCTACTCTGACGTTGTTGATATCATTCTCATTGACATCAACATTTACTTCCATCGAAGACATATTGGCGATGCGCATAATTTCAGTACCAGCCATTTGTGCTGTTCCCACCACACGCTCTCCCTGTTCGATAGACAATAAAGAGATAATACCGTCTGTCGGAGCATAAATGGTTGTTCTATTCAGGTTATCCTGCGCTTCTTTGACAGAAGCTTGTGATTGATCGATACCATATCTACTTGATTTTACAGTCTCTCTTTGCGCCTGAATGGCAGCAAGAGTCGAAAAGTACTCAGAAGAACTCTTATCCATTTCAGCTGCGGAAATAACCCGTTTTTCAAAAAGCTCTTGGTTTCTCTTGTAAGTTGCAGCTACATTTTTGAAATTTTCTTCCTGTTGTTTTAATTGTTGTTGTGCAGCAGCGAGATTGGCACGCTGCGAATTCATTGCTGCTACAGAGCGATCATAGCCGGACTGTAAGATATCAGGTTTGATCCGACAAAGTACTTGCCCTTTTTTTACAAAGTCACCTTCTTTGATATTTAGTTCAACAACCTCACCTGAAACTTCCGAACTCAGCTTAACTTCTATTTCAGGTTGTATTTTTCCACTGGCAGACACCAATTCATCTACATCCGTTTCCTTCACAACGTCTACAGCGACTTTAGTAATCTCTCCTTTTCCAAACCAACCGGCTTGAAAGCCGATCAAAACAAAAATTGCCAGGAGCGCTACGACTATTAATAGAATCTTTACTACACTACGTTTTTTCTTTGCCATTGTTTTTGTTAATCAAATAGGTTAATTGTTGTCGAATTGAATTGGATTTCCTAAGTAATAATCAATAATCTTAGATCTGAATATTACGTTATATCTTGCTTGAATCAGATCAAATTCCGCTTTGTTCCGTTCGGTCTGCGCGGTAAATAGTTCCAGGGAATTTGCCATTCCGATATCGTATCGTTCTTTGGTTGCTTTGTAAGCAGTTTCAGCACTTTCGAATGCTGTCGTTGCCGAAGTATATTTTTGTTTGGCGGCATTAACGTCCAAAACAGCTTGGCTAACGGCCTTATTTAAGTTGTTCTTTGCCAATTGCTCAGCAGCCTCGGCCTGTTTTAAACCAATCTTAGCTTTCGCGACGTTAACCTTATTCTGATTCTTAGAAAAAATTGGTACAGCAAGTGACAAACCAGTGAAAAATGATTTGTTGTCCGATATCTGTTGGCTAAAAGGCACACGATATATCGTTGTGATATCTAATGGGTCCGTTTGCCTAGTTGTCGCTGAAGAATAATTTGTACCATAGCTTACACTCAAATTAAGCGTTGGGTAATACCCTCCTTTGGCAATATCGATTTGCTTTAATGCAGCATCCTTATCTAAAGCAGATTTATGAATATCTGGTTGTCTTGTCAATGCTTTCTGATATACATCCATCGCATTTTTATCTACTGCATTTAGCAAAACAGACTCTAAACTTGGGCGTTCTAAAGAAATTACCGTTTCGGAAGGCATTTCCATCAATTGTTTCAAAGTTAACAGGGACATCTCGTACGAATTCTTCAAATTTACTTTGTTCAATTCATTCGTAGCGACCTGATTTTTTGATTTTGCAAGATCAGCAATAGTCTTATTCCCCACAGAAAACTGAATGGAGTCTAATGAGAATTGTTGTTTCGATAATGCAATCTGATCTTCACTTGCTACCATCAATTCATGGTTGGTGATGGCTTCTAAATAATTCACCAGAACATTTAAAACAAGATCATTTTTTATTTTATCCACCTGTGTGGCTGCTGATTCAAGCTGTAATTTATTCGCTTTTATTTGGTTGACTTGTTGAAAACCTTGAAATATATTCACGCTGGACCCTACCGATCCAGCAGTAGTTCTTGTCCATGCATTGTTGACGATTTGTGCTGAGGTCAAATCGAAGGCAAAACCGTAACGGAAATTTTGATCAACGGAAGCTCTTAAATCAGGTAATAAATTACTTTTTGATTGAAATAAATCCTGAGCAGCGAGATCTTTACTCAGTTCGGCTTGCTTAATTTGCACATTACGTTCCAAAGTCATACGTATAGCTTCGGTTACCCCAACGACCTGTTGAGCTTGGATTAGGTTGTTCGTTCCAAGAAAAAAACCAGTAAATATTACTGCAGAATAATAAAATCTTTTCATGTTCATATGTAGAACCATACAATTTTTATAGATTTGAACTTCATTTATCGGTTATGTATTTTGTCAAATCCCCTTTCTTCCTTCGTTGGTTTTACCCCAGATCGATCTGGCATATGCCTAGGATGGAAAAAAAAGTCTATCTCACTTTTGATGATGGTCCAATTCCTGAAATTACACCTTTTATACTCGATATCCTAAAAAAATATCAGGTCAAGGCAACATTTTTTTGTGTTGGTGAAAATATTAAAAAAAATCCACATTTGTTTCAAAGAATTTTACAAGAAGGACATCAAGTGGGTAATCATACCTACAATCACCTCAAAGGCTGGGATACAAATGACGAGGTCTATATCGATAATGTAACTCAATGTCAGGGGCTAACACAAACCGATCTCTTTCGTCCACCTTATGCAAAAGCAAGAAAATCACAGCTTAAAAAGTTATACAAAAATTATCGTGTGGTCATGTGGGACATCATGTCCGGTGACTTCGATCAAAACCTAAGTCCCGAAAAATGCCTTGAAAACGTACTTCCGAATATACAGAATGGCTCGATCATCATCTTCCATGACAATATCAAAGCCATTCCCCGAGTTGAATACGCTTTACCTAAAACGATTGAATTTCTCCTAGCAAATCAATACCAAATAGCAAGACTCGAATAAACATTAGGGTCTACTTCTTGATAAAACCACTTCAGATTCGTAATATTTACCCACACTCACACTGAAATATCCCAAAACATTATTGGACAGATTTGAAATCGGATTGGAAGGTGAAGCTGCTCCAGGATTAATCATCTGGAAGCTATTCCAATAGTTATATGCGCCCAGATCAATACATTGACGCAAAACCCGGACCCGATCTCCTATCTTGAGGTCTCTATCGCGGTCGATAATATCATGTTGTACTTGCAGTCCATTATTATATTTATCACTGAACACATCGACAAAGCGCAACTCACCCCCATTCACAGACATCTTATACTTATAATAATTTCCGTTTTCTGGAGGATCGTTAAAGACCAGTGTGGGATAATATATGGTGTCTGTAAATATGATCCGTTCGGAAAGCCCTATCGAATCCACATCCACATAGGATGGCACCTTCGAAGTTCCTTCAATTTCTTTTCCATCTGCGGTTTTGACGTACAGTCGATAACTTGACTTTTCCTGTAATCGCAATGTCTTATTGGTATACACACCATCGGCTCCGGGCAAAAAGGTATACATGCGATTATTTTCCAGATTTCTTACATAAACTTCCGCATCTGTTATTGGAGCTAACATTGATTCTTTTAAACTGACGACTTTTTGAATACTGATCTCATGTTGTTGATCCGACACCATTAAATCAGCTGTGATCACCAGCTGTCCTGTGTTTTCAGGTAATTTCAAATCAATTTTATCTTCACAACCAATCAAAGTTATCCAAGCTATGGCGATCAATCCTACTATCTTTCTCATGTTGCGCTAAAATTTAAAGTTCCAAGTAATGGAGGGTATGGTTCCAAACAATGCAATCCTATAGATCTCTGTTACATTGGATTGCCCTTCTTTCTCCCTAAAATCGATCAAATAAGCATTTTTGCGATTATATGCGTTATAAATTCCGAAAGATAAACTGGAGTAAGTGTTTTTTGTACGCTTGATATCATAAGTTGCGGCAAGGTCCAGGCGGTGATAAGCCGGCATACGTTGGCCATTCCGCTTATCATAATAGAAGATCGTTCTATCGTCAACAAAATATTTTCCAGCGGGCATTGTTACAGCATCACCCGTATAATAGACAAAGTTTGCACTTAGATTCCATCTCGGATTCAATTGATATTGTGCGACCACAGCAATATTATGACTCTTATCCTGGCGCGCGTTAAACCACTGTCCATCATTGATCTGATCAAATTGTCTTTCACTTTTGGATAATGTATAACTTATCCATCCACTAAGCCTTCCCAATCGTTTCTTTATAAACCACTCAACGCCGTATGCTCTTCCTTTTCCAAATAGAAGTTCACCATCCAAAAGTTCATTGGCCTGTAGATCCGCTCCATTCCTATAGTCGATCTGATTTTTAAGGTCCCTATAGTAACCTTCTACAGAAAATTCATACCTGTTGGATGCAACGTTTCGGAAATAGCCTAAGGAATACTGTGTTGACAATTGCGGTTTTATGGTATTGTTGCTTAACACATACTGATCTGTGGGCAAGCTACTTGTTGTATTGCTCAACTGATGTAGGTACTGGACATTCGTATTATAAGAAGCCTTTAATGTTGTCAATTCATTCAAGGCGTAGTTCAGAGAGAGACGTGGCTCCAGGTAAACATATTTTTTACCCATTTCTCCACTTCCCACATAAGTTGAATCAACAGCTTCTCCAGCATTATCATAGGTATAGAACATACCCGGTCCTAAAGCGGCATAAGCCGTCGCCCTAACACCATAGTTCAATTTGAATTTATCATTTATCGCCCAATCATCCGAAATGTAAGCTGCAATGTCCAGCCCCTTGCGCTCTTGAATATGCAGTGAATTTACTTTGGAATCTTCACCGGCTTCGATACTTGCTGGACGAATCTTCTGTAAGGCCGCCTGTAGACCAAATTTTAGATTATGGCTGTCTGAGAGGCTATATTGAAAATCTTGTTTAAAGTTATAATTGAAGATATCCGAACGAATCTTGAAATTATTGTCGTCTTCAATCTTCACTTGATAATTAAATTTACTGAATATCAAGGTAGTATTACTGAATAAGCGATTGCTCCAAACATGATTCCAGCGCATCGTTCCGGTTGCATTCCCCCAATTAAAATCAAATAAGTCATGGTATGCCATGGCATCTTTACCGAAATATCCCGATAAATAAAGGGTATTCTTATCGTTAATCCTATAATTCAGCTTGGCATTAAGGTCATAGAAGAATAATGCGCTTTTCTTAATATTCTCATCACTTGAAAGCTTCAGGAATAAATCGGCGTAGGTACGTCTACCGGATATCATAAATGAACTCTTCCCTTTTTGTATAGGCCCCTCGACCTTCAATCGTGACGCTATTAAGCCCAATCCCCCTTCAATATTAAAATGCTGGTTATTTCCATCCAAGGTTGTTATTTCCATGACCGAAGAGATCTTCCCTCCATACTGCGCGGGTACACCTCCTTTATAAAAGTTGACATCTTTGATGGCATCGGAGTTAAAGGTTGAAAAGAAACCAAAAAGGTGAGAGCTATTGTAAACTGGGGCTTCATCCAACAAAATCAGATTTTGGTCTCCACCACCTCCGCGAACATAAAAATTGCTACTTCCTTCGCCTCCACTTGTCACGCCTGGAAACAATTGAATTGTCTTTAAAATATCTTTCTCTCCAAATAATACAGGAACTTTCTCAATCTCCTTCGGGCTAAATTGTGTCAAGCCGGGAGTCAAATCTTTGATCGATTTTCTTCTATTCCCAGTGACAACCACCTCAGCCAATTGATTTTCCTCGGGTACCAATTGTACAATGTAAGTCGAGTCTTTTCCTATTTGGACGGGTAAAACCTTTGTTCTATATCCCATTGAGGAAACTTCCAAGAAGGCCTCCTCTCCACGAAGGGATAGACTAAAAAATCCATATTTATTGGAAGCCGTCGATTTTTTTTCTGTGTCATTACGGACCAAAGCGCCAATAATATTTTCACCACTGATACTATCTCTGATAAATCCCGATATAGATTTAGATTGTTGGCCATAGGATTGCTGTGCGCAAAACAAAATAGAAGAAAAATAAAAAACAACCTTTATAGGTTTAAGCATAACAGATTGAAATCAAAAATTTATTGAAAATAATAAAAAAGCCTTACAATTTGCAAGGCTTAATAATAAGTTTATAATTTGTTAGTCAAGATCTTCTGGAAACAAAAATAGCATTTTATTCATTTAAGCCAAATATTTATCTATTTTTCTTGCTATTTTTTTTCTGGCTGATTGAAAAATTCGTTAAAAAAAGCCATTTGATAGATAATAGAGCGTGACCAATAGGCCCAATTATGTCCACCTTCACTTGTAACAAAGGTGTGGTTGATGTTGTGATACATGAGTTTGTCGTGCAGTGCGACATTGACAGTATAGAAAAAATCCTCTTTACCACAATCAATCATTAGACGAAGTTTATTATTCAGCAATTTCGGAATCATATTGATCACCACTCGATCATCCCAAGCCTGTGGCACATCTGCATAATTGCCGATACGATCCTTAATTTCCCAATTTAAAGGGAAGGGTCTAAAATCAACACCTCCTGCTGTACTACCCGCTGCTCCATAGAGATCCTGATGTTTTATCGCAAGCGATAAAGCCCCATGCCCTCCCATACTCAGTCCGGTAATTGCTCTACCTTTTCGGTCTTTGACTGTCATGTAATGCTGATCTATATAATCAACCAGTTCTTTGGAAACAAATGTTTCATATTGATAATTCCGATCGTTGGCACTATCCCAATACCAACTTCCAAATCCCCCATCCGGACAAACCACCATATATCCATATTGATCTGCCAAAGAAGCTACAGTGGTATTTTTAACCCAATTACTATAATTACCTGAATATCCGTGAAGTAAGTAGAGAACAGGATATTTAGTATTCGCTGAATAATCTTTGGGGAGAATAACGACTGTTTTAATCTCTTTTGCCATGCTCCGACTCGGAATATTCAAGGTATCCACCTTGGCAGCCTTACTAGCCCATACAAAGCAAAATAGAGCAAGTGATAAAAGTAAAATTTGTTTTAAATTCATGATGTTAGCAATTGGTATATATGTTCATTCGATCTATTCAGACCTCTATCAATAATCTGTTTTACTGAATTGAGCTTGTTATTTATCCGCTGATTTAGAAACTTTTTCAAAATAATAAAGATAGGATTTTAAACCAAATGGACGTTCACTAATTGTATAAAAGCCAGTCCCCTTATTATCAAAAGTGATCGCTTCCCCCTGTGGCTCTACTGTATAAGGCACCTCGGTTGGTTTCCGTTGTAGCGCCCCTGCCCAAGATTCCCCCGGTTTTCTCTTCCAATAAAAGATCTGTGTAATATTCTTGATAAGCATCTCTCTTCCTGTTGGATCGATAGCAGAAGCTGTAGCAAAAGTAAAAGGAAGTTCAGCAACTTTGGTTAATGTAAAGTATTGTTGTTGGACACCCTTAAAAACAGCAGCAGCATATACTGTAGAATGGAATTCACGCTTAGAAACGATATACAACATATTATCACGGGGATCAACCATAATGGATTCCGCATCTAAACGTTTTTGCCCCGGAAATTTGACAAATATGGTTTTAATATCTTTTTTGGATATGACGAGCGAATCATTAGCTGAAGGTTCAGGAAATACATACAGGCTTGCCCAAGTCCGCTTCCCAAGATTATTGCCGATATCAGCCAAAACCAGGTAATTTTTACCATTGATTTTGACGCGATCCATATCCTCACAATCAACCACATCCACACCTTCGAGCCTAAACTTTTTGAGTAGCTTGGCCTGACGATTGATCAGATAGATATTTGCACCATCCCCGCTATCATTATGAACCCAAAAATATCCTTCCTCTTGAGCTGCCACAATTCCAGACACTTCTTTTAACTGTGCATCTGTCAATTCGCCTAAGGGGATTTGTGTTTTAAAATAATCCTTGTTATTTTGGGCATATATCCGTAAGCCGGACAAAAAAAGTACGATAATCAACAGTACTTTTGTTCGTGCAATATTCATGTTTAAAGATACGTTTTTATTGATATTTAATGCCCATTATGAAGAAATCCTTTAAATCCAGTTTGTTTTTTATCCCGTTATTTCTATTCCAATATACTTTACAGGCACAGAGCAGTTCGTTTCGGATAAAAGTAAAATCTGGACTTGACAATACGCCCCCCTACCTTGTAAAGTATTACAACAGTAAGGATTGGGAGAATTTTTATGCAAAAATCCAAGAGTTTAATTACAATGCAGGTTTTGAGTATAATATTCGTATAAAAAGGACAAAAACAGCACAAGCGTCAATCTATACACTGGAGGAAATTATTAGCAAATTAAAAGTTGAAAATTCTGAAATCGCCATTTGGGATATCGGTGAGAATTACGTCAATGATCCAGTCTCCGGAAAATTGACCTGCTTACAGATAAAATCCAACAAAAAAAACAAATGGGAATATATTTCGGTACCCATTCTCGGTTTTGATTACCAGGAACACTATCGTTATCGCATCAAAGTAAAGCAAACGAAAGCAAAAGATACCGACAGTATACACTATGAATTGCTTAATATTATTTCCAAAGATAAAGTCACTGAACTTCCTAGCGTCGCCTCATTCCTAGCCAGATTTAAATGGAATTTGCTTCAGTTAAATGGCAAAGATGTAACAAGCAATAGAGCCAGCATTGGTTTCGATGCAAAAAATGGAACGATCGCCGGATCGACGGGCTGTAATAATTTTTGGGGAAATTTCAGCATTAAAGGCAATCTGATAAGCTTTCCGCACTTGGCGAGCACGATGAAGTCTTGCAATGGCCCCAATATTGAAAATGATTTCTTCGCTGTTGTTGAGCAAAAACAGATTCAATTTGATATCGCCGAGCAGACGCTGAATTTATATATCGACGGAAGGTTAGTCATGATCTTCGGCTTGGAGCGTGAATAAAAAAACACCCGAAGTCTGGGGGACTCCGGGTATCTTAGCCATATTATTAACCTATTTTATGAAAAGTATTTATGCCATTTGGAAATGACATAAACAAATATGTGAAATAAAGCGGAAAGAATCGAAAGTACAGCTTCATTTTAACATAATTTTAACACTTTGAAAATATTGAGAAAAATCCGCATAAAAATGATTTTTTTTTGAATATCCCAACCGACAAGATGTCCTATCTTAAACATTTAAAGCATAACGATGATCAGAACATTTTTTACGACAACATTTTTATTATTGGCAACGACACTCCTTGCACAACAGAATCCCATCATTCGTGGAAACTATGCAGATCCAGAGGGTATCATCTATGGAAAAAAATATTGGGTTTTTCCCACCTATTCGGCACCTTATGAAGAACAGGTATTTTTTGATGCTTTTTCCTCATCAGATCTGACTAGCTGGACAAAACATCCCCGGGTACTTCAAAACAATCAGATAACATGGGCAAAAAAAGCGATGTGGGCTCCTGCTGTTCTCGAAAATAAGGGCAAATATTATTTATTCTTTAGTGCAAACGATGTCCATCAGGGCGAAATCGGCGGAATTGGTGTGGCTGTGGCGGACAAACCTGAAGGACCTTATACAGATTTGCTTGGCAAACCGTTGATCAATGACATTATCAATGGTGCGCAGCCTATAGATCAGTTTGTATTTAAAGATAAGGATGGAACATTCTACATGTACTATGGTGGCTGGAAGCATTGTAATATGGTCAAACTCAAACCTGATTTTACGGGCTTGCTTCCATTCGAAGACGGAACCTATTACAAGGAAATTACACCAAAGGATTATGTGGAAGGGCCATTTATGTTTATTAAAAATGGGAAATACTATTTTATGTGGTCCGAAGGTGGTTGGACTGGCCCTGATTATAAAGTGGCTTATGCAATTGCCGATTCCCCATTTGGACCATTTGAACGTATCGGAACAATTCTCGAACGTGATCCGAAGGTTGCTGTCGGCGCTGGGCATCATTCCGTTATCAAAGTACCCAATAAAGACAAATATTTCATCGTCTATCACCGTAGACCATTAGGAAAGAAAGGAGCCAATGAGCGTGTCACCTGTATCGATGAGATGAAATTTGACAAAAATGGTCACATTCTACCCGTCGAAATGACCTTTAAAGGTATCAAATACCCATTAAAATAGATCATTCCTCCCAATAGAGTAAGAGTATACATACAACCAAACCTAAACAGAAGAGCCCCGGTCGTTGATCGGGGCTCTCATTATTTAATTAAGACAATAAGCGATTAAATACCCGCTATTGCATTATTTAATGTCTCTGAAGGACGCATAGCTTTTGTTGCTAATTCGTCATTAGGAAAGTAATAACCACCGATGTTTTGTGCCTGACCTTGTGCTCCGATCAATTCTTCATTGATTTTAGCTTCGCTATCTGTCAATACTTGTGCAACACCTGCAAATCGATTTGCTAAATCTGCATCTTTCGTTTGAGCAGCTAAAGCCTGAGCCCAATATAATGTTAAATAAAAATGAGATCCGCGGTTATCAATCTGCCCGACTCTACGCGCCGGAGATTTATCATTTGCCAAGAATTTCTCTGTTGCTTCGTCTAACGTCTCTGCTAAAACCAATGCTTTAGCGTTATTTTGCGTTTGCGACAAATGCTCCAGAGAAGCACCCAGTGCCAAAAATTCGCCTAATGAATCCCAACGTAAGTAACCTTCCTGAAGAAATTGCTCTACGTGTTTTGGAGCCGAACCACCTGCACCAGTTTCAAACAAACCACCGCCATTCATCAATGGTACAATAGACAACATTTTTGCTGAAGTACCAACTTCCAAAATAGGGAATAAATCTGTCAGATAATCACGTAATACGTTACCTGTTACAGAGATTGTATCTTCGCCTTTACGGATACGCTCCAAGGAGAATTTAGTAGCTTCTATTGGCGATAGAATTCTAATATCCAAACCTGTTGTATCAAAATCAGGCAAGTATTTCTCTACTTTCTTGATGATCTCTCTATCGTGAGCACGGTCTTTATCTAACCAGAATACTGCTGGCGTACCAGACAAACGTGCGCGGTTTACTGCTAATTTTACCCAATCTTGAATAGGTGCATCTTTTGTTTGACACATACGGAAGATATCACCTTCATCAACCTTTTGCTCCATGTATACATTACCTTCGGCATCTACCACACGAATCACACCATTACCAGCAGCCTGGAAAGTTTTGTCGTGTGAACCATATTCTTCAGCTTTCTGAGCCATCAAACCAACATTTGGAACAGAACCCATTGTTTTGGGATCCAAAGCGCCATTTGCTTTACAGTCTTCTATTGTAGCTTCATAAACACCTGCGTAAGAACGGTCAGGAACCATAGCGATCGTATCTTCTTCTTGGCCATCCTTATTCCACATTTTACCACCGATACGGATCATTGCTGGCATAGAAGCATCAATAATCACATCAGAAGGAACATGGAAATTTGTAATACCTTTATCTGAGTTAACCATTGCCAAAGCAGGACCTTGCGCAATCGCAGCATCGATCGCAGCTTTCACTTCTGCTTCTTTTGCATGACCTGCAATTTTAGCATATACTTCACCTAAACCGTTGTTTTTGTTGATCCCCAATTCTTTGAACAAGTCGCCATACGCTGCAAACACATCTGCAAAGTATGTTTCAACCACTGCTCCAAAGATAATAGGATCGGAAACTTTCATCATTGTTGCTTTCAAATGCGCAGATAACAATACACCAGCAGCTTTCGCTTCAGCGATCGCATCAACAACAAAACCTTTCAATGCATTCAAGCTTAAGGTCGAAGTATCAATTACTTCACCCGCTTTTAACGGAGATAGACCTTTTAATTCAGTAACAGCGCCTTGTGCATCCACAAATTCAATTTTGAATTGACCTGCGTTTTCTACTGTTACAGATTGCTCTGAACCATAGAAATCACCAGATGTCATCGATGCTACCTTAGTTTTAGAATCTTTTGCCCAAGCGCCCATCTTATGTGGATTTGCTTTAGCATAATTCTTAACCGCCTTAGGTGCGCGACGATCGGAGTTACCTTCACGTAATACCGGGTTTACAGCTGATCCCAATACTTTCGCATATTTAGCTTTGATGGATTTTTCTTCCTCAGTAGCTGCTTCATCGGGGTAGTTTGGAATAGCATAACCTGCTTTTTGTAATTCGGTAATAGCACCCTTCAACTGTGGAATAGACGCTGAAATATTTGGCAACTTAATAATGTTTGCCTCTGGAGTTGTTGCCATCTGACCCAACTCTGCCAATGCATCGGCAATTTTTTGATCTTCTTTTAAAAATTCTGGAAAGCTTGCAAGAACACGACCTGCTAAAGAGATATCTCTCAATTCAACATCGATATCAGCTGTAGCTGTAATCGCTTGTACAATAGGCAAAAACGAGTAAGTCGCCAACAAAGGTGCTTCGTCTGTTTTTGTCCAAACAATTTTTGATTTGTTTGACATAGTAATCTATTAGAAATATGTTTAATTTTTAATGCTATGTGAAATCAGTGAAAAATCTAATTTTCTCAAAATTTCGCCTAAAGATAAGAATTAATGCTATAAACCATGCGTTAATCCGACCTTTTTGACAATAAAATTGTGAAAATAAATATATTTTGGCAATATAGAATAAGTTTACTTCCATCGTTTTAAAAGACAGCCCTCTTGACATTTCAGTGACGAGATAATACGATTGAAACCCTAATTTAGTCGAACAAAAAAATACAATTAAGCATGAAATCATTCAAATTGAACAATGGAATTGATATTCCAGCAATTGGATTTGGAACCTGGCAAATTCCGGAAGGAGAAGACGCATACCAAGCTGTTAAGGAAGCCCTGGTTGCAGGATATACACATATTGACACTGCGGCAATTTATGGTAATGAGAAAAGTGTCGGCAGAGCGATCAAAGACAGCGGAATAGCTCGTAATACTTTATTTATAACAACCAAACTTTGGAATACTGAACGCGGTTTTGATAAGGCAATAGCTGCATTTGAAAAATCCCTTGCAGACTTGGGATTGGAGTATCTAGACCTGTATTTGATACACTGGCCAGCCAACGAAACTCAGTTTGAGGGTTGGGCAGCGATTAATGCCGATACATGGAAGGCCCTTGAATATTTATACCAACAAGGAAAGGTGAAAGCTATTGGGGTTAGCAATTTCCCGAAAGAATATCTCGTCAAATTATTGGAAACAGCAACGATCATCCCGGCTGTCAATCAAATTGAATTCCACCCCGGTTATCTGCAAGAGGAAACGGTCGAGCTTTGCAAATCAAATGATATTTTGGTGCAGGCATGGTCTCCACTAGGCTCAGGAAGAATATTGCAGGATGAGACCCTGATCGCTTTAGCGGAGCAGAAGTCTACCAGTGTGGGACAGATCTGTATTAAATTTGCACTCTCGCAGGGTATTTTACCACTACCAAAATCTACCAATCCGGCAAATATTAAACGAAACTTGGATATTGATAGCTTCGATCTTACAGAGGAGGATATCAGGATAATTCGGACATTACCAGCAATGGGTTTCTCCGGATCGGATCCTAAAAAAGTAGCATTCTAAATCATCGATAGTATTTCAAATCACATAGAGAGAGTCCTCCAAGTAAATACGCTTTGGAGGACTCTTTTTTTATCTTTTTTTCCACCCCACACCTGTTGATGTTGAATTGTGACAGCAAGTTCGCCAACCACATCCTGCCTGTCCGTCAATAAATTGACACCGCTCAATTATTAACGTTGCTAGTTTTATTCCTTTTAGCTTCGAGTCTATGATTTTAAAATGATTTACAAATTCCAAAAAACAAGAAATACGAGTTTGTCCGCAACAAAAGTTTAGTGTAACTGTTAAAACTCATATAAATACCACGAGGCTTACCCACAGCGTAATGCGTCCCTATATAACAAAGCGTTTGCTGATAAGAAGTAGCATATAATTGAAAAAAAGTATTTGAACCAATTGGTGAGTTGACACGAATAATCTATACCATAGACACTTCCATTTCTAAATTTGAAGCGGGATTGAAGTCTGCAAATGCTGAAGTCAATATTGTATAGGCATCTTACACTATTTTTAAAGAAACCGAAAAGATTTAAATTTAACAACACTATTATGGCAAATTCATTTTTAAAAACAATCAAATCTTCCATTAAACATTGGTATATTCCGCTTATCATTGGAATTCTTTTGATTTTATTGGGTTTCTATACGATATCCACGCCGGTCGCATCCTTTCTCGCATTGAGTATGTTATTTTCCTGGTCATTCATTGTTTCGGGGATACTAGAAATTATTTTTGCCTTACAAAACAAAAATGAGGTTGACGGTTGGGGCTGGTACCTTACCGGTGGTATACTTTATGCCTTATTTGGCATTTTATTGATGACCAATCCCCTGTTATCTGCAGGAACTTTGGCTTTTATTGTCGGATTTTATGCTTTGTTTAGGTCTTTTCAATTATTGTCCTTCTCCTTTGATCTCAAAAACTATGGCAGTAAATCTTGGGGCTGGATTACATTATTTGCGTTACTAGGTATTATTTTTAGTTTTATTTTACTTTGGAATCCACTTTTTGCCGGATTATCTCTGGTAATATGGACCGGGATGGCAATTAGTACAGTCGGTTTTGCTGCCTGTGTATTTGCTTTTCAGTTGAAAAGCCTGAAAAATATCCCCGACAAACTTCCTAACGAATGGAAAGAACGTTACGAGAAATTAAAAGAAGAGTTTGAACAACACAACAAATAAAGGAAGGTATATAAAACAGCTTTCTTTTATGAGAATAAAACCATCTTAAAAGATGGTTTTATTCTTTGATCTCCACAATGCTAAAAGGAACTTTTTCTAAAGGGAAGTCCTGTTGATCTGTTTTCACCTGGCTAATCTTCAAGATCACATCAAGGCCCTGATATATTTCGCCAAAGACTGTAAAATCATGATCAAGTCTAGGTTGCCCACCGTGCGCTAAATATTCCTTGCGCTGTTTTTTACTGTATTTTATACCCTTTTTTGTTTCCAGACTATCGAGATCAGCAGAACTGATCTTCTTTCCAACGACAAAATAGATTTGATTCAAGAAAGATGCTTTCTCAGAATTACCATCACGTCCCGCCCCCAACGCGCCCATTTTGTGAAAAGCACGTTGGTCGAATTCAGCAGCCAAACGGGGTTTGCGGTGCTGGGGGTCTAACGCCTCTCTCCTTTCAATATCTATATCGTGCTCGCCACCCTGCACCACGAAATTTTCGATAATGCGATTAAACAATGCACCTTGATATACAGTATCCTTTATCGACCTTAAAATCAGATCCCGATGATTTGGCGTAAAATCATAAAGTACCACCTTAAATTCTCCAAATGCGGTTTTAAATAACAGCCGTTTTGACTGTGCATTACTACTGCTCATCCAGATGAGCAACAGGCCTATAATCAGTGTGATTTTCTTCATATTTTTTTATAGAATCAACTTTTTCAAAATTTCGTATAAAAATACACTAAATTTCAATTCGAGGAAATCCGTTTATTATTATATTTGGATTATAACAATTCAAATCTATGCAGTATATCCCACACCCCGATCGCTACCAACAGATGATATACAATCGTTGTGGTAAATCCGGTCTACAGTTACCAGCCATTTCTTTAGGTTTATGGCACAACTTTGGAAACGACACAGCCCATCAAACCAAAGTTGACATCTGTACGACAGCTTTTGATCTTGGAATCACGCATTTTGATCTCGCCAATAATTATGGTCCGCCTCCAGGAAGTGCAGAAATTGCATTCGGACAGATTCTTAAACAACAGTTCGCTGGCCACCGGGATGAATTGATTATTTCGTCGAAAGCGGGCTACCACATGTGGGATGGTCCCTATGGCGAATGGGGCAGCAGAAAGTATATTATTTCCAGTTGTGATCAATCTTTAAAACGTCTAGGTACAGATTATGTTGACATTTTCTATTCACATCGCTATGACCCAAACACACCAATAGAAGAAACCATGATGGCGTTGGATCAACTTGTACGGAGTGGAAAAGCCCTTTATATTGGCATTTCGTCTTATAATTCGCAACGAACCAAAGAGGCGTACGCAATATTGAAATCCTTAGGAACACCTTTTATTATCCATCAGCCCAGCTATTCTATGTTAAACCGATGGGTTGAGACAGATGGGCTATTGGACACGCTGGATGAAATCGGTATTGGCTCTATTGTTTTTTCACCACTCGCCCAGGGCATGCTAACGGACAAATATTTACATCATATTCCAGAGGATAGCAGGGCATCACAGTCAAAATCATTGCAGACCAAGTTTTTAAGTGAGGAAAACAGACAGAATATACAGGCACTTCATGCGATTGCACAACGTAGGGGACAGTCTTTGGCTCAAATGGCCATCGCTTGGGTCTTTCGCAAACAGCAAGTGACTTCGGCACTGATCGGTGCATCCAAGCCGCAACAGGTCATAGATTGCGTACGATCGCTCAAAAATCTATCATTTACTCCAGAGGAAATTCATGAGATTGATCTATATGCAAAAGATGGACATATCAATATATGGGCTCAATCCGCGGAGATTAATAAAGGCTAAATCAAGGTATAAATTACTCCTTTACCCTAAAAACGTATTGATTGGCTTCGGATAATCAATACGTTTTTTTACATATAATTTCATTAAATCAACACACATTGATTTAATGCATGATCTTCAAAATTTTTTCAAATGTATTCACATTCCTGCTTGTGAACTTATCTTTCAGAGTTTTCTTACCCAATACTTTTCCGAATGTTGAATCCAATGTATTTCCTTTAGGGACCTGCCAGTAAAACAGCCCATTGATCACTTCTGCTTTTTCATTGTCTACTTTGGCACTTTTATTAAATTCATCCAAGAGAACTTCTTCTATACCATGTAAACCTACAAAACCATAAATATGAAAATCAGAATGTTTTTCAAAGGGAATGCTACTCCAAAATAAACTCGTTTCTTCCTGCGACTTAATGAAAAGGAAGGCTTCATAGGAAAAATAACTCGACATCGCGGCCTCCAGAACAATTTTAAGTTCTTCTGCGGACCTATCCGAAGAAAAAACAATATTTCCGGAAGCCAACACTGAACTCACATGATCCATCCCAGCATCTTTAAATACCTGGCATACATCAACCATCTTCATGTTGGTTCCCTTTACATTTACCCCTCGTAAAAACGCGCAGTATTTCATCTTTTATCGATTTATTAAACTTCATCCATCGGATTCCAAAATATCTTTTTAAAATCCTTGATCCTGAGATTATTTATTCCAACACCTTCGTTCTCCAATTTAGACTGAAACTCTGGAACCGCCAGTACTCCCCCACTTGAAATTACACGATGCGCAGGTACATCTTTGGGACATCCCCCCATTGCTTTTCCAACATGGCGGGAATGATTTGGATACCCCAGCGCTTTAGCAATTGCGCCATAAGTTGAGACTCGCCCTTTTGGAATTAGTCTCGCCAATTCATACACTTGCTGTTTGAATGTTTCGTCCATATTGTATCCATTAGATCTTTAATTCGACTTACCATCAACCCTTAAAGGTCAGGCAGATCAGTAATGATAAGCCAAAATCAATATAATTCAATGTCGACTAAAGATACAAAAAAACAGATGCTTAACGATAGCATGACTAAACTTAAATTGTGGATAAATTTATCCTCAGGCTACATAGTTCCGCGAAAAACAGTGCGTATTTTAATAAAGGAGACAAATTCAAAAGGAAAGCAATACCTGTTCAGATCCTAGACTGGGAAAGATTCATCTAGCATGGCTACAAATTGCTAACAACTAAAAAAGGTCCTTAATAAGTATATTAAGGACCTTTTTACAATTTTGTACGCCAATCAGGATTCGAACCTGAGACCGTCGGTTTAGAAAACCGATGCTCTATCCAGCTGAGCTATTGGCGCGTCGTTTTCGGTAATGCAAAAGTAGACATTTGTTCAACAATTCCAAAATATCATCTGCTTTTTTTTGCGGTTTTTCAATAACTGATTGCTTTTCAACAAGATTATTTTATTGATCTAGGTCAAACAAAAATTTAAAAGCTGCTGTTACCTTTGTGTTATTAAACAAATAAGAAAACACAAAAATTATGGCACAAGGAAAATGGGAATTAGACGCTGCGCATAGCGAGATAGAATTCAAAGTAAAACACATGATGATCACAAACGTCAAAGGAAACTTTAACAACTTTCAAATAGATCTCGATGCAGAAGATGATACTTTTGATAATGCACTTGCAAAGGTAACTATCAATACCGCGTCAATCAATACACGAAATGAACAACGGGATGGACACTTAAAAAGTGCTGATTTTTTTGACGTAGAAAAATACCCAGCGATAACATTTGAAGCAACAAGCTTAGCGAATGAACAAATCAAAGGAAATCTGACTATCCGTGACGTGACTCGACCTGTTGTTTTTGAATTGGAATTTGCGGGTATTCAGAAAGACCCTTGGGGAAATACCAAAGCTGGATTTATCGTAGAAGGAAAGATCAAACGCTCAGAATTTGGACTTAATTGGAATGCAGCTTTGGAAACAGGCGGTGTGATGGTGAGTGACGACGTAAAATTTAGTGCTGATATCCAGTTTATAAAAGCAAAATAAGAAGTATTTATAAAATAAAATTTGGCAGGAGAGCAAAAATTCGTACTTTTGTCGCGGAGAGTTGGCAGAGTGGTCGAATGCGGCGGTCTTGAAAACCGTTAACTGTCACAGGTTCGGGGGTTCGAATCCCTCACTCTCCGCCACCAAAAATAAAGCCCGACGACAGTCGGGTTTTGTCGTTTATAGACTTTTGCAAACAATGTTTGATCAAAAGTATTAAACGACGAAAAAAATGAACGGAGTGGATGGCTTTATTTTATGGTTAAGCGCCCTCCTTTGGGATCAATCTTATTATCCCTCACTCTCCGCAGAACAAGCCTTCCATATCTGAAAGGCTTTTTTCGTTATATTCAGATTCGAATCAGAAGGGGCAACAATTGTGTAAGCACAATACACAATTCTCCATGTACAATAGAATAAGCCTACAAAGGTCTGTAGGCTATAAATCGTTCGTCAGTAGGTATATCAATAGTACGACCTTTGTTAGATATGTTTATTAACAATATCTTCCAGATCATCCAGATCAAAGGGTTTGGATAGGAAATCATCTGCCCCAGCACGAGCAGCTAATGATTCAATATCGTTATTGGCAGATACATAAATAACCGGAATATGTTTAAACCGGTCATCAGCCTTCAACAGGCGAGTTGCCTCTACTCCCCCAATATTTGGGATCCAATTGTCCATCAAAATAAGATTAGGCTCTGTAGTTTCTACCTTTTGAATAATATCGTGTGAAGTCTCGGAGACTTCAACATGAAACCCCAAATCTGTCAGCACGACTGTTATCACCTCCAAAATAATCGTATCATCTTCAAATATCAGTACAGTTTTTCTTTTACTCATATAGCTTAATTTATGTCTTTTATAGGGGTCTACTTTGGTCTGAATGTCATACCAATTTTTTAAATAGACCTTATTACAACGAATAAAGTTTTTTCCAAATTTTTTGATCACCTACTGCGGTGAAATTTTGCTGTATACTGGAGAACCTTATGGTTTCCTTGCTGCCCAATGCAAGATATCCCAAATTTTCCAGACTTGCATCAAACAGCTTAAAAACGCGGTCTTGTAAATCCTTGTTGAAATAAATCAACACATTCCGGCACAGTATCAATTGAAAGCTGTTAAACGAGGTATCTGACACCAAGTTATGGGTTGATAGGATCATTTTTTGTTTCAGCTCCGGATTAAATTTCGCCCATTCATAATTTGCCGTATAATAATTAGAAAAGTCCTGTTTTCCGCCGGATTCAATATAGTTTTCTGAAAACGACTTAATCTGGCTTAACGGATATATTCCATTACGCGCTATTTCTAACACCCGCGGATTAATATCCGTTGCGTAGATTAATGATTTATGATGGAGATTGGCCTCTTTAAGTAAAATAGCCAACGAATAGGCCTCTTCGCCACTGGAGCAGCCAGCTACCCAGATCCGAATCAATGGATAGGTTCCCAACTGTGGCAAGATCTCCTCTCGCAGCTGCCGGAAAAATAAAGGATCCCTAAACATCTCCGTTAAATTCACCGTAATTTCCTCCACAAAATGCTGCAGAAACTCGGGATCGTCTTTCAATGCGAATCGGAGCTCGGCAAAACTCGCAAATCGGTCATTCGTCATGATTCTATTAATCCTTCTTTTGATCGAAGCCCGACTATACTGTATAAAATCGTAGCCATAGCGCTGATAGATATCTTCCAATAAAATATCGATCTCCTCATCTTTAATTATATTATGGCCTAACATCGCTATATCAATCGTTCTACTTCCGTCAACAGCACATCGACATCAATTGGCTTTGACACATACGCCTGTGCCCCCGCTTCAAGGCATTTTTCCCGATCCCCACTCATTGCCTGTGCTGTCACCGCTATAATCGGAAGATCTTTGATAACAGCGGAACTTCGAATCAAACGAATAGCCTCATATCCATCTATTTCAGGCATCATCATATCCATCAAAACCAATGAAACATTATTTTCAGCTTCCAATAGTTGAATTGCATCCTTTGCTAAAGTACAACTGACCACTTGGTATCCCCTCGCTCTCAAGGTCAAACCGAGCGCAAAAATATTCCGGTTGTCATCGTCTACAATTAATATCACTTTATTTTGATTCATTAACCGCTTTAATTAATTTTCATATAACCATACACGCAACAAAGACAATAGCTGGTCTATATCCACAGGTTTTGAAATATAGTCCGAAGCTCCGGCCTGTATACATTTTTCGCGATCGCCAATCATTGACTTGGCGGTGACCGCAATAATCGGCAAGGTCGCAAATTGAGGTGTTTGTCTGATATTCCTGATCGTTTCATACCCATCCATTTCGGGCATCATCATATCCATCAGCACAATATCAATCGCTTCACCTGAGCGCAATACTTCCAGCGCCTCCTTGCCATCCATTGCTGGAATGACTTGTACCTGAAATTTCTCCAATGCTTTCGTCATCGAAAATATATTGCGCACATCATCGTCCGCCACCAGCACCTTTTTTCCTTTCAGTACATCAGTTAATGCGCCAAGTCCGTTGTTTTTTCGTCGCACATCATCCGAGCTGTTTATCTCAATCAAATGCAGAAATAAGCCGACCTCATCCAAAATCCGTTGATAAGAATGTGCAGTCTTAACAACTACCGAGTCTGCATATTTTTTAATCTTCAGCTCTTCAGACTTTGACAGATTTTTACCTGTAAATATAATGATCGGCAGATTTTCGAGGCCCTCATGCTGTTTGATGGCCTCCAAGGTATTATAGCCCATTTCATCAGGAACACCCATATCTAAGATTACGCAGTCTACTTCAGCAGTACCCAACGCCACGATACTGTCTTCAACATTATCTTTTACTTCAAGTGAAATATTAAAACTACTTAAAAAATAAGCCAATGCGCTAGCATGTTTAGGATTCTCTTCAACAATTAGCACCTTTTTAGGCGATCTGCTCAAAGCAGATTCGATTTTTTGAAAAACAGAAGTCATCTGTTCCAAGGCGACAGGTTTATTGATAAAATCAATAGCACCCTTTAACAAACTCTCCTTCTTCACTTCAAGTGAAGACATGATATGTACCGGAATATGTCTTGTGGTCTTATCTCCTTTTAACTCATCCATTACTGCCCAGCCATCCATGATGGGTAACTGAATATCTAATAGAACCGCCTGTGGGTGATATTTCTTGGCCGCTGGCAGTGCATGATCCCCGCGCACAACAACAACACCCTTGTAGTGCTGACTGTGTGTATATTTCAATAATGCTTTCGCAAAGTTGATATCATCTTCGACAATAAGAATAACCTTATCACTTTCAACAATGCTATCCCGATCATCAGGCAACTCCTCTGGAATACGTATTGTAGCGGGATTATAGACGTCATCCGCCACAAGCTCACGCACCTCCTCTATTTCAGAATGGATCTCTTCTACAAGCAACTCTTCTTTCGTACGCAGCTCCCCGGGCTCTACCGGATGATTCGGAATAACAAATAAGAACGTGCTTCCCTTTCCTTCCTCACTCTCAAGCCTGATTTCACCGCCCAGCAAGCGCGCAATCTCTCTACTGATAGACAAACCTAGTCCTGTCCCTCCAAATTTTCGTCTTGTCGAACCATCCGCCTGTTGGAAAGCCTCAAAAATTATCTTCTGTTTTTCCAGCGGAATCCCTATACCCGAATCGATCACGGCAAAAACAAGCTTATCCTTATCGGTACTATCCTCGTAAATATCCAGTCTCACCTCACCGGCTGCTGTAAATTTAACCGCATTTGAAATCAGATTCCGTAGCACCTGATCAATTCTAAGCCGGTCGCCCTGAAAATTTTTATTGACCCCGGGATCAATATTGATTGTGAAAGTCAGTCCCTTCTCATTGACAATCGGAAGAAATAAATTATTCAGATCTGCCGAGATATCATTTAAATTCAGTGTCGTATACTCCAATGTCATTTTACCCGACTCAATTTTTGAAAGATCCAATATCTCGTCGATCAATGTTAAAAGGCTCGTTCCCGAGCTTTGGATCACTTTAGCCGATTCGATCTGGTCAGCGCTAAGATTGTGTTCATTATTCTCAGATAGCAAACGCGAAAGTAGCAGGATGGAGTTTAACGGTGTACGCAGCTCATGGGACATATTTGCCAAAAACTCCGACTTATATTTGGTACTCAACGCGAGTTCTTCCGCTTTCTGTTGAATTTCCAGGTTACGTTCGGCAATCAATAGATTTTTGTCTTCCAACAGTTTTGAACGTTCTTCAAGTTCTTGGTTTGATTGCATCAATTCCTCATGCTGCACCTTCAGTTCCTCCTCGGACGACTGCAGACGCAAGGTCTGCGCCTCCAATTCCGTATTCAGATTCTCCAGCTCCGCATGCTGCGTCAACAATTCTTCAGATTGTACTTGAGTTTCTTCCAAAAGTGATTGAATTTTAGCCCGGCCCCTCGCCGAAGCGATAGCGATACCAAGTTGTCTGGCACATTCCGTCAGAAATGTTGATTCAATTTCCGCAAACGGCTGACGGTGCCCGATCTCCAGCACACCCAATACCTGATCAGCCAATACAATAGGTACAAAAATAAGGTGCTGTACATTGACCTTTCCACTGGCAAAACTCACGATATAGTCTTCTGTGTTTATATTATTTATAATTTTCGTTTCCCTATCAACAAAGACCTGTCCGACATAACCTTCATTTGGGAGAAAATATTGCTGTGCCTTTGGGTCCAATCCGTAAGCGCCAGATAGTTCAAGTTTTTCCTCATTAAAAACATAAATCGCTCCAGTAATAGCACCTATATAATTGACCAATCCCCTTACCGAATCTGTGGTAAGTATCCGTTCGGTTTTGTTACCGACCAATCCGGTATAAAGATCGGCATATCCCATATGTAACCAGTCGTTATCTTTGAGCTGATCGAATGATTTCTTTAAGGCTTTTGACATCCGGTTAACGGATTTTGCTATCGCGCCAAGGTCGTCTTCCTCAATATCCTCCGCTTTGACATCATAATCCCCTAGCGCAATACGATTAGTGATCTTTTGAACCATATTTAATCTGCGGGCAATCCCTTCATCCTTCTCACGGAGCGACTTTTCCAGTGCTAAGCGTTTAAGAAAGTCTGCCCTTAGCCGAAAATAAAAGTATGCCGTAATTACCAGTGATAGCAATGCACTGATCACAATAAATAAGGTTGTTATAAACGAAGAATTATCTAAATTGATAGATTTCTGATCGATACCATCATCTTCGTAATGAATAATATCCTTAATGATGCTACGGCACTTGTCCATCGCGGATTTGCTCTCGTCCAGCTGCGCCAGACTAACAGTCCCACCGTTCCTTTTGACATTCACCGACTCCTTTAATACGGCTAACCTTTGCTGGGCCGCTGTAAATAAACTATCTACACGAACATTTTGCTCAGGATCTGCTTTCGTAAGCTCCTTTATTTCCTTCAACTCACCCGGCAGGCTCGCTAAAGCCTGATTGAATGGTTCCAGGTAATTCTCCTTCCCCGTGAGCAGATACCCCCTGTTTCCCGTTTCTGCCCCTTGCAGAGAGTTAAGGATAATATTTGATAAACTGATTATTTTTCGGGTAACGGCCAGCTCCTGACGGTGTTTATTCTGTTCTTTAATCCCCAGATACGATGCTGTAGAACTCACCAACAGGGCAAGTAGTGAAAAACCAATTCCTATAGATAAGTTATTAAGTGTTTTATTTGGCATCTGTAGGCAGATTTAATGGTAATGTAAAATAAAATGTGGCCCCTTTGCCGGCAGAACTTTCAACGGCAATTGTACCTTGATGACTACGGATAATTTCCGAACAAATATAAAGGCCTATCCCTAAACCTTGGAAGTCAAAAGAAGTCTCTTCTACACGATAAAACTTATCAAAGACTTCAGATAGTTTGGTTTCAGGTATACCAATTCCAAAATCTATCACACTCACTTTTACAGCGTCATTCATTACGGTACAATCAACGATCACTTTCTCTGTTCCGGCTGCGTATTTATAGGCATTTGTTAAAAAATTGACAAGAACCTGCTCCAGGCGTATCTCATCACCATAGACCATTAAACCCGAGATATCTCCTTGTCTATGTAGTTCCATATTGCTCTGATCATGCGTCTGAACAATAGAATCAATGGCGTTCTGAACCATGCGCTCAAGCGAAAACACCTTTTTATTGATCCCTAATTTTCCATTGTCGATCTTCGATAAATCGAGTAAATCTGTGATCAAACTATTGAGTTTTTCTACCTGATCCTTAACTCTGCCAACATACTTAGCCTCCGCGCAACTTTCGTCGAGACTCAATTTGCGGTCAAGCAATTGCATATAAGCTTTGATGCTCGTCAGCGGCGTTTTCAATTCATGACTTGCAATACTTAAAAACTCATCCTTTTCTTTCTCAGCTTTTTTTTGCCCATCAATATCAGTGAATGTTCCTACCCAATTATTTTCACCGTTTTCTAAAATAGGCCAAACTCTCAACAATTGATAAGAATAACCCAATTCATCCCGCTTTTTGACTCGCACCTCCATTTCCAGGGGTTTGCCGGAAGCAAGGCTCTCCTGCAATTCAGCTGTGATCGATCGGTCATCGGGATGCGTTTCCGGGAATGTGCGCTCACTATCCGAAAATTGAAACCAGCGGCCATTAACAAAACCAATATTCCCCCTATGATCGCAAGTAAAAGCAATTTGCGGTAGTGATTCTAGTAACGTATGTAAATAATCTACTCTTGAAAGAAGTTCTGATTGCGCCTGTTTCCGTCTTTCCACCTCCATTTCCAAGGTTTGTTGGATATCCTTTAAAGCCTGCGTCTGCTCATACAGCCGATAGAATGTCTTGACTTTGAGCATCAGGATATCCGGATCAACAGGTTTGGTTACATAATCCAAACCGCCAGAATCATAACCCTTTGTAATAAAGCGTTTATCTGTATTGACGGCAGACAAGAATATGATAGGCGTCTCCTTGGTCTTACTAAATCCAGCAATGTTCTCGGCAACTTCAAAACCATCCATATCAGGCATCTGCACATCCAATATGATCAAGGCATAATTATATTTTAAAATCTTCTTTAAAGCCTCTTCACCAGATTGGGCAGTATCAACTTTAAAATTTTTGGATTCTAATAACTTTTGTAACGAATAAATATTATCTGGGTTGTCATCGACTATTAATATCATAGAGAGCTAAAACTAAGAATCAAAGTAAACAAATGTAAAAAAATTAACCGAATCCACCCTACAATCACTTCAGGCAAAAAATTTCATTATACCCGCAATTTAAAAACTAGGATCGACTTTCGCTAAAAAATAAACAAAACTTTAACTTATCAATACCTGTTTGAATACATAACATGCTATAAATAGAAATCATGTAGTTAAAAATAAGAGCTCGATATGATTCAATTCACATCAAAAGGACTTTACTGTATTCCGGGTAAATTTTACCTTGATCCATGGCAACCAGTTGATCTTGCCATCATTACGCACGGACATGCAGATCATGCGCGCCCAGGTATGAAAAAGTATCTCTGTCATCATTTCACGGTTGGAGTCCTAAAAAGTCGCATTGGACCTGACATTCAAGTTGAAGGGCTAGCTTACAACCAAGCCATTCAGATTAATGGTGTAAAAATTTCTTTACATCCTGCTGGGCATATCATTGGCTCGGCGCAAATACGAATGGAATACAAAGGCAAAGTAATTGTTTTTACTGGTGATTACAAGATCCAGGAGGATGGCCTCTCCACCCCATTTGAACCCGTAAAATGTCATGAGCTAATTACTGAAAGTACCTTCGGTCTGCCGATCTATCGCTGGGAAAGTGTTGAAACGCAAAATCAACGCTTGAATGCATGGATCACACACAACCAGGGATACAAAAAGACATCCGTATTTATTGGTTATTCATTAGGCAAGTCCCAAAGGATATTAAACGCAGTAAAGGATATGGGCGAAATATATGTACACTACAGTATCGCCAAATTAAATATGGCCTATAGTGATGCTGGTATAAAATTACCACCTTATCAATTGATCGACCCGATGACAGACATGAAACAACTAGACGGCAAGATCGTATTGCTACCACCGGCATTACTCGATACGCAACTGCTCCAAAAGATACCACATGTTGCCTATGCGATCTGCTCCGGCTGGATGCAAATCCGTGGTGCACGAAGATGGCGCAGTGCAGATGCAGGTTTCGCCATCAGCGATCATGCGGACTGGAACGGATTGCTGCAGGCCGTGAAGGAAAGTGGCGCCGAAAAAGTGTATGTAACCCATGGACAGACAGCCTCATTCAGCAAATATCTGAATGAAATAGGTATTGAAGCCGAAGAGGTAAATACAAATTACGGAGAAGAATTAAGCGTATGATAGAATTTGCAACATTGGTCAATGCGCTGGATAGCACCAATAAAGCCAGCTTAAAAAAAGAAGCGATCATCCGCTTTCTAAGCTTTGCACCTGAGAAAGACAAACTTTGGTTTCTAGCCCTAATGACTGGCAAAAGGCCTAGGCGTCCAATTTCCACCAAAGAACTTAAAACTTGGGTACTGGAAATTACCAATATCCCAGAATGGTTGTTTGTAGAATGTTATGCTGCTGTCGGTGATCTCTCCGAAACCTTAGCACTAATACTGCCCCCCGCATCTGAAAAAATAAGCAAAAGTCTCAGTGAATGGATGGAAGACATCCTGCAGTTGGCAAATGCTTCAATGGCAGAAAAAAAAGCATTTGTGCTCGCTTCCTGGAATAGGCTAAACACTATTGAGCGTTTTATTTTTAATAAATTGCTTGGCGGCAGCTTCCGCTTAGGGGTTTCTTCCAAAGGGCTAATAAATACGATTGCGACACATTTCCAGATCGAACCAAGCATTGTCACCCATAGTATTATGGGTGAATGGAACCCTCATGACTACGCATTTGACAAACTCGTCCGAGGTGAATATAGCAATACAAACCTTTCAAAACCTTATCCCTTCTGTCTGGCGTACCCTATTGAAAAGGAAGTGGAAGAACTCGGTCTGATCGCGGAATGGCAATACGAATACAAATGGGACGGTATACGCGGACAGCTGATCAAACGAGGCGACGAAATCTTCATTTGGTCAAGAGGCGAGGAACTTGTCAACATACAGTTCCCCGAGATTACTGATGTGCTCAAAAAATGGAAAGGGAGCTTTGTTCTAGATGGCGAAATCTTGGCTGCAAAAGACGGTCAAATATTGAATTTTAATGAACTACAAAAAAGGATCAATCGTAAGCTAATTTCCAGGACTTTACGTGAAGAAGTCCCCATTGTTGTATACCTTTATGACCTATTGGAATTGGATGGTCAAGATCTCCGATCTGAGCCGCTGCAAGACAGACGCAAGCTATTGGAACAGTTGTACCAACACAATGTTGGTCCTACGATACTATTGTCTCCGCTTATTCCTTGCGAAAAATGGGCTGATCTACGGATCTTACAAGCTGCATCGCGTGAGCTAAA
This sequence comes from Sphingobacterium sp. GVS05A, assembly GCF_019969845.1. Classification (GTDB taxonomy): domain Bacteria; phylum Bacteroidota; class Bacteroidia; order Sphingobacteriales; family Sphingobacteriaceae; genus Sphingobacterium. The sequence goes on along the minus strand of NZ_JAHXYR010000005.1, from coordinate 284,029 downwards.
CAGTGAAGGTATTATGCTTAAAAAGAAAGACTCCGTTTATTATGTTGGCCGAAAAAAAGGTGGTTGGTGGAAATGGAAAGTCAACCCCATGACCATCGATGCGGTGTTGATATATGCGCAGAAAGGCAGTGGACGAAGAAGTGCGCATTATACAGACTATACCTTCGCGGTTAAAGATGGTGATCATTTAGTAAGTATCGCAAAAGCATATTCAGGCCTTACAGATAAAGAAATACTTGAGGTTAGCCGCTATATTCGGCAAAATGCACTGGAGAAATTCGGGCCAGTAAGAACTGTCAAACCGGAGCTGGTATTTGAAATTGCCTTTGAAGGAATAGGCTACAGTAAACGCCACAAATCTGGTGTAGCTTTGCGTTTCCCACGAATTTTGCGTTGGCGTAAGGACAAGAAGGCAGCCGATATAGATACCTTGGAAAACATCAAAAAATTAATAACATAAATTGAGTCAGAAGATAATACATAGTGAAGGATTCAAGATCGTCAATCGCTATTTTGAATCCTTGGGTAATACCCCTTTTGGCTTCCAGATTAGGACCTGGGATCGGTACATGCGGGGATACAGCGGAATGGTGATTGCTCCTACAGGATTTGGTAAGACATTTTCGGTATTTATGGCTGTCTTGATCGACTACATGAATCATCCTGAACGTTACCAAAAAGGATTAAAGTTACTTTGGATCACACCTTTGCGCTCCTTGGCAAAGGATTTGGCCAAAGCAATGCAGACCGCTATAGACGATATCGGATTAGATTGGATTGTACAGGTACGTAATGGGGACACTGACCCAAAGGTCAGAGCGCAACAGACCAAAGCAATGCCCGATATTCTTTTGGTGACTCCTGAAAGCCTTCATCTCTTGCTCGCCCAAAAACAACGTGACAAATATTTCAAGAATATACGCTGCATTACTGTAGATGAATGGCACGAACTTATTGGAAATAAACGTGGTGTCATGGTAGAACTGGCATTATCATACTTAAAACACCAACATAAAAATCTCCAGATTTGGGGCATCACCGCCACCATAGGTAATCTGGACCAAGCAATGGATGTACTGTTGCCAGGAGAAAAAAAGAGCGTGCAGATTGTCGCAAAGGAGAAAAAGAAAATTGTAATCAAATCGATCTATCCAGAGAAAGTTGAACTTCTTCCCTGGGCAGGCCATCTTGGTGGCAATCTCGTGAATCAGGTCATCCCTATCATCCTGGAAAGCAAAAGCACCATCCTTTTCACCAATACTCGTAGTCAAAGTGAACTATGGTATCAGCTATTGCTGCAAGCACATCCAGATTTTGCAGGACAGATTGCGCTGCATCACAGCTCAGTAGATGCCCACATCCGCGAATGGATTGAAGAAAATCTGAGCAGTGGAAAGCTAAAAGCAGTGGTATCTACTTCATCCCTGGATCTGGGCGTGGATTTTAAGCCCGTGGACACTGTGATTCAAATCGGATCAAGCAAAGGGGTAGCCAGATTTATGCAACGCGCCGGAAGAAGTGGCCACAGCCCTTTTGAAACATCGATCATCTACTTTGTCCCGACACATTCCCTGGAGCTCATTGAAGTGGCCGCATTAAAGGAAGCTGTCAAAACCCAAACGATAGAAAACCGCGACCCCATGGTCCAAAGTTTTGATGTGTTGGTGCAATTTATGGTCACGATCGCTCTCGGGGGTGGCTTCCAATCAACAGAACTTTATCAGATCGTTTCCAAGACCCATGCCTTCAACTACATGGAAGATGAGGAATGGCAGTGGTGCATGTACTTTATCACCGCAGGTGGCAAAATCGGCAAGCGCTATGAGGAATTTCACAAAGTAGTACAAGACGGTGATGGCAACTGGATTATAAAAAATAGACGCATTGCCCTTCTCCATCGATTGAATATCGGTGCTATTGTTGGTGACGCCATGATGCGTGTAAAATTCCTCTCAGGTGGATATATTGGTATGATTGAAGAATATTTTATCAGCAAATTGAAGAAAGGCGAACGATTTAACCTTGCTGGGCGAATTCTTGAACTTGTTATGGTCAAGGATATGACCGTATTTGTAAAAAACTCATCCGGTAAAGCCATCACACCAAGCTGGCTAGGAGGTAGATTGCCCCTATCTTCAAATCTGAGCCATTTTCTTCGCAAAAAACTTGCAGAAGCTATAGCTCCCAACAATGCCGAAAAAGAACTACGCTTCCTTTCACCGTTGATCCAGAAGCAGCAAAGCCTTTCGGCTGTGCCTAATGAATCAGAATTTCTTGTCGAACACATCAAGACCAACGAGGGTAATCATTTGTTTTTCTATCCACTGGAGGGTCGATTGATCCATGAAGTCATGGCCGCCTTGATCGCTTACCGCATCAGCAAACGTTATCCCATTAGCTTCTCCATGGCAATGAACGACTATGGTTTTGAACTCTATTCCGACCAAGAAATCCAATTGGACCAAACGCAATTAACAGAGATCTTGAGTCGGGAAAATCTTATGCAGGACGTGATCAGTAGCATCAACTCCGCGGAAATGGCGAGCCGTAAATTTCGCGATATTGCTGTAATTTCCGGATTGGTAGTACAAAACTATCCCGGAACACAACAAAACAACAAATCCTTACAAGCTTCCTCCGGAATTATATTTCGTGTTTTGATGGATCATGATCCTGACAATCTATTATTAAAACAGGCTTTTACCGAAGTGTTCAATCAACAACTCGAAGAATACCGTCTGATAAAAGCATTTGAAAGGATAAACAATAGCCAAATCATCTATACCTTTGTAGAGGAATATACACCACTAAGTTTTCCGATCAAAGTGGACAGTTTACGTCAGTCCCTTTCTAGTGAAGCGTTGATCGAACGAATTCAACGCATGGAGCATGCAAATAAATCAAACCGTGGACGAAGAAAATGAATATACAGGAACAGCACATTACATTCAATAAACAAAAACTTATCCTTAATAATCAACGCACTATCTTTTGGCCGAAGCAGAACACCCTCATTCTATCTGACCTTCATCTTGGTAAAGCTGCGCATTTCCGTAAAAATGGAATTCCGATTCCTTCAGATATAGCTAGCCTCGACCTGCAAAGACTAGCTTCTTTAATTGATTACTACCGAGCAGAAAACATTTTGGTTGTCGGTGATCTTATTCATGCGGGCATCAATCAGGAAGTCCTTCTACTGGAAGAATTTAAACAAAACCATGCCAGTCTCAATTTTCATTTGGTCATAGGCAACCATGATAGACAGGTGGAAAAATTAGCTAAGCAGATTAATATAATCTATCATCACGACAAATTCGAAATGGAGCAAATCCACTTTGTACACGAACCGGCAATAGATCGTTCGGTTTTCACCATCAGTGGACATATTCATCCAGGCGTCAGTATCAAGCTTCCACCGAACAAGCATCTCCGTCTGCCCTGTTTTTGGGTTTCAGCGCAACAGATTATTCTACCTGCATTTAGCAAGTTTACGGGACTGGATAGCCGAAAAATGTCAGAAGAATACGCTTGCTATGCTTTGCACGAAGAAATAATCCTCCCACTAAAGAATAGCTAGTTACATTTTAAGTTCACCTGGGGAAATTCCATAGTATTTTTTAAAGGCGCTACTAAAGTTATTCTGATGGCCATATCCGGTCAACAAAGCAACCTCATAAACTGTCATCTTATCATCCAATAGGTAACTTTTAGCCTTTTCCATGCGGATTCTCGTTAAATAATCATGGATGGTCACCGAAAAATATTCCTTAAAATCCTTTCGCAGCTTACTTTCACTTGTCAATACCTCTGCCGCCAGTTCTTTTTGTGTCGGCGGATTGGCAATACGCTGTTCGAGAATCTGCCGCGCCATTTCTAGACGTTGTACATCCTCTTCGTGGAATAAAGAGACAACCTGTTCACTTTTCTCGTTGTACTGCTCAAATTGATACATCAGCAACTCAACAATACGAGATTCGGTATGAAGCCTTCGTATCTCACCTTTTTTCTTGGATTCAATAAGTTCTGCTATAGTATGCTGCATCTCATAGGTTGCCATCAGATCTTCTTCTGAAAACGATGTATACTCCCCTTTTTCGATTTCATGCACAAACTGCTGGTGTAATAACGAATCCCGCTTAATAAGATTCAGGTAATATTCCTTGGATATAACAGCAATAAAATACGTATAATCAATACCGGGTTCCACTTGATGAACCGATTTAACAGAAGGAATATATCGGATATTATGCCTACTCATCCCATAGGTCAATTTACTGGCCGCAGGTTTAAAAAATATAAATTGACTGGTAATGGTCTCCCCTTCGATCTCGGTCAATATTTGAACAGGCCGATCAAATTGCATTTTCGAATGCAATATAAATAAGCCCGATGTAGAGAGCTGAAAATTCTCCATGTGAACGGGCTCCGTATGGATTGTGATTTTATTTTCAACCAAAGGCTTGTCAGGCACATAGCCATCTGGTATTTCTTCTTCAAAAAGCCAATCACCCAACTCAACTATTTTACTTTTCACCAACATGATTTCAATCCAAATAAGCCCGAAGCAATTAAAATTAACAAATTAGAGCGGTAATTAAAAATTATTTATAATCTATCTAAATAATTTTTTTAAGAAATAAAAAAATAGAAGCCATCGGATCTACTCTAGATCAATCTCCATCTCCTCCAATTGAACATAAGGTTTCAATGTACGTGGATTCATGATCACATTGGATTCAACCGAAAAAATCGTATAGATTTCCTTTTGCGCTAAAACCTCCACGGGCGTTCCATGAAAGAGTTTACGTCCATGTTTAAGCATCAAGATCCGGTCGGCATACATTGCTGCAAAATTAACGTCATGGACAATCAAAATAACCATAAACCCCTTACGGGCCAGTGCTCTGGCTATAGCAAGCACTTTTTGCTGATAATGTAAGTCTAAGGCAGAGATAGGTTCATCCAATAATAAAAGGGCATCCGGATTATCCCATATCTGTGCTAAGACACGGGCAAGATGAACCCTTTGTTGTTCCCCTCCTGAGAGGCTCAGAAAATCCCGATCGGCAAAAGCGGTCACACCACAGAGTTCCATCGTCTCGGCCACCACCTTATAGTCATGCGCTGTAGGAGTATTTCTATAATGGGGATATCTGCCCATTAAAACAATCTCTTCCACCTTAAAACTCAATGTCATCTGTTGCTGCTGACTTAACAGCGCCCTGCATTTGGATAAGGTTGCTGCATCATACGCAGACAACGGCTTTCCATTAAAATGGATCTGCCCAGAATCAGGTTTTTTCTCCCCACATAATACCCCCATCAGGGTGGACTTCCCTGCCCCATTGGCACCAAGTACAGCCAAAATCTCACCTTTACGTACCTGAAAGGTAATGTCTTTTAGCAGTTTTCGGCCTTTCAGCTCATAGTTGATTTTCTCTACACGCAACATAAGACAATATTATTTAGACAACCGAAAGAAGACTATTTATCCTTGATTAAAATATACAAAAACACTGGTGTCCCCAGTAAGGCCGTAATCACACCGATAGGCAATTCTATCGGCGCTACTGAAACCCGGGCGATAACATCAGCCAGGGTCAGCACCAAGGCCCCAAGGATCAATGAGCCCGGAAGCACAAAACGGTGATCCGGTCCACCCATCAGGCGTACGGTATGCGGAACAATAAGTCCTACAAAACCTATAATTCCCGATACAGCCACTGATGCCCCAACGGCCAAAGTCGATAATATGACCACCCATCTTTTTACGCGATCACTACTCATCCCCAATAAATCCGCTTGGAGTTCGCCCAGCGCAAATGCATTCAAAGATTTTCCAAAAAATGGAAGAATAAGCAAGGAAATACATATAAATGGGCCTACAGCTAATAAATTATCCCAGGTTGCAGCGCCCAAGCTGCCCAGCATCCAAAACGTAATGGTGCGGAGCTGCTGTTCTGTAGACATGTAAGTCATCAAACCTGTAAGTGCACCCGCAAATGCATTAATGGCTATTCCCGCCAACAGCATCGTAGTCACATTGGGGCGACCATTTTTACTGGCAATACGATACACCAAAAAGGCGGTTAATCCGGCTCCTACAAAAGCACCAAAAGCCAAAATATAATAACCTATCCATGCTGAAAGTGAAGTCAGCAAGAGCGTTTCAAACGCAATAATCAATACCGCAAACAAGGAGGCACCAGAAGAAATACCGATTAATCCAGGTTCTGCAAGCGGATTTCGAAAAATCCCTTGAATGGCAGCACCTGAAATCCCTAAGGCGGCACCGACCAACAACCCCAGTAACAAGCGTGGCATGCGGATCTCAAATAAAACATTGGTCTGCATGCTATCCTGATCTGATGCTGTAGACAGATGCAGCTTCTGCATGAGCATGGATAAAATATCTCCTGCCGGTATATGATAAGCACCTAAACCTAATGCGACAATACAAGTAATAAATAATATCAGGCTCAAAGCCAGCAATATTAACTTTTGTTTCTTCTGCACCTGATCTATTTTGAATCCATTACTTTTCCAAATCCACGGTGCAGTTCCAAGATCGCATCAGGCAGCCGATTACTGAAGTTAACGAGCAAGGAGGCATTCATTACCAATATACTGTCGTTTTTACCCGCATTGGTAATTCGCATCCCTGGCAATTTAAGAATAGCTTCCTCCCCTCCCAGGCTACTCGCACCAAAATCAAACAATAATATTATATCTGGATTGGCCTGAACTAATGCCTCTGTCGTATAGGGCTTAAAATCCGAAAACTCCTGTATAGCGTTCTTTCCACCGGCTAAATTGATCATCGCATCCAAGCTACTACCCTTTCCTGCAACACTCATTGTTCCTGTTCCGCGTGCATACAAAAACAACACTTTGGGAACAGCTTTTCCTTTATTTTCCTTTTTTACCAGCTCCAAGGTGCGATCCAGGCTTATTTTTGTACGGGATACCAAGGCTTTTCCCGAAGCGGGTTCACCGACACCATTAGCGACTTCCTGAATATAGCGCAAAGCCCCAGCGGCAGAATAATCTGGTTTAACTGCAATAAATTTTACGCCAGCTGCTCGGATCTGCTGAATTACGGCATTGGCCACATCGCCCTCATTTGCCAGAACAAGCGTAGGCTTAAACGACAATAAACCTTCAGCCGAAACAGAACGGTTTTTGCTTACCCTTGGCAATGCCGCCGCAGCCTTTGGTGATATACTGGTCACATCTGTCGCAATCATACGATCCCCTATCCCGAGCCCGTAAATTGTTTCTGTCAGTGAACTGTTCAATGTAATAATCCGTTGCTGTACACTTGCCCATCCTCCAAGATGTAGCAAACAACAGAGCATAATTAAGTAAATTCTACGCATCTCTTTCTGTTAACTCCATTAGAACCACACAAGATTTTGTTCCTTGTTTTCTTGTATGGCAATTGTATTTGATTACAAAACAAATCAATAATCAGTCTAAATACAAATTATTTTCAATTCACCTAAATAAAGGCATACAGCAGAATAAACAAGCTATCACACTATCATACAACAAAGTAGCACACAAAACTAAGCTCATTATGAATAACAAAAATCGGATTAAATAGAATTTATGACAATTTGCATATAGAAAAATCCAATAGTATTGCCTTTTTTTGTAACATTATTTAGAATGATTAAAAATAAAAATAGTGTCTAAAAGCTTCTCTTCTATTCGAATAAGTACAGTAATCGCCCTGTGTTCCTGCCAGATCTTAATGGTGCAAGCGCAGGAAAAATGGAAGCTATCCGGAACCTTAAAAAATGAGTCCAACAAAGCGATAGCCAATGCAACTGTTTTCCTCTATCCGGATAAATATGCTTTCAAAACAGATACCGCTGGAAAATTTCAATTCAATAAACTTTATGCTGGCCGTTATGAACTTGTCGCACAAGCGTTAGGCTATAAGGAGCTGCGTCAATTTGTAGACTTGACGGATGAGAACCAGGAACTGACCCTTACGATACAGGCAGATAGTCGTCAAATCGGCGAGGTTGAAGTAAACCGTAAATTGGAGGCCGTTGATAATCTTATCAAAGCCGAAAACGCTGCTATGCCGGTCAAGGTCATCACAAAAAGAGAGATTGAGCTTATGGGAAGCCGTAGGTTAGACGAAGTCCTGAAAGAGCAGACTGGTATTGCTATCGTCAATGATATCGCCGGTGGCTCTAGAGCTGTTGGCGTTCAAATTCAAGGTTTTAGCAGCAACTATGTCATGGTATTGGTAGATGGGCAACCCATGCTTGGCCGTAATAGCGGTAATTTTGATCTTTCCCGTATTTCAGTGACCAATATTGAACGTATCGAGATTATCAAGGGTGCATCCTCCTGTCTCTACGGCAGTGATGCACTTGGTGGCGCCATCAATATTATTACCCGTCATGGCGCCATAACCCCACAAGTACATGCTTCCCTCCTCTATGGCAGCTTAAACACAGTTGACGCAACATTAGAAGGCGAAACACCATTTTCCAATCAACGGGGTAGCGCCGTTGTTTCCGGAAATTATTACCGTACAGATGGATTCAATACGGACAAACAATATCTCAACTCAAAAAGTACAACATTCCCGCCTTATACCAATTACAGTTTTCAGGGGCGAGTACGCTATCGCACGAGCAAAAATGGTACAGTGGGAATGACGGGCCGGTTTGCTGCCCGCGAATCTGAAATGATCAATGCCTGGTCTGAAGACCGCACCTTGCAGGACAAGCAAAAAGATCAAGATATCAATCTGTCAGCCAGCTATGACCATAATTTCGAATCAGGACTACGCAGCATGACACGCTATTATTTTTCCAGGTTCCATTCCCAGATCGCGGCACAATGGTTACGACAAGGGGTTTTGGCCAGCGCTGAAGAGTTTGGTCAAGATGTACACCGCATTGAGCAGCAGTTCGCTTACAGTCCAATCCAACAGGTCAAGTTTACGGGGGGAATTGGTGGTAGTCTAGAGCAGATGGATAATCAAGACCTAGATGCCAAACGCTCACTCAATAGTGCATTTGCCTACCTCCAGACCGAGTGGAAACCGGTAGACCGCATGCTGACGACACTAGGGCTACGTTATGACCAAACCAATGTTTATAACGGGCATCTGAGTCCAAGTCTAGGTTTACAGTATCATATCAGTCCAACATTATTGGTCAAAGGAGGTGTTGGCGCCGGGTTCAAAGCGCCGGACTATAAGATGCGTTATCAGGTATTTTTCAATCCTGCCGCCAATTATCTGGTTGTAGGCACCGAACGGGTAGCCGATGTGGTTGCTGCCATGGACCAAGCGGGTGAATTAAGTTACAAGAACAGCTATATGCTGAATTTAGTCGCAGGCAACTTAAAGGCCGAAACTAGCCTCTCCAACAATATTGGGCTTACCTGGAATCCTTCAACCAAATTTCAGGCAGATTTTTCTCTTTTCTATCACCGTATCAACAATCAGATCAATACGGTCAGTGTAGGTAATGGTACAAGTATCGCGCAGATCTATAGTTACCGTAATTTACCGAAAGCGATGAATAAAGGCTTTGAAGTTTCAATGAGTTATCAGGCTACAAGGGATCTGCAATTATCCATGGGTTACCAATATCTTATTGCAAAAGATCTTAGTGTATTGGATAGTATCGCAGCGGGTAACTACCCTTATAATCAGATCAATGATGCTGCAAGCGACCTCTATCGACAGAGCAAAAAATCAGACTATTGGGGCATTGAGGATCGCTCGCGCCATATGGTCAATTTCAAAGCACAATACGAATACAAACCCTGGGGCGTCAATGTCAATGCCCGTGTCAATTTCCGCGGCAACACCCCTTTTCAGGAGAATAATGGAAATCAATTTATTGACAAGTATGACATCTTTATCCCCTATCATACACTCCTGAACATGACAATCGAAAAAAGCCTGATGAACCGGAGGCTAACCTTTCGTCTGATCGGCGACAACCTGTTCAATTTTACCAGTCGCTACCTATTGGGTCAGCCCGGTAGAGTGATTATGGGTGGAGTCAGTTATCGATGGATGAAGGATTAGAGATTGGAGATTGGAGCTAAAGAGAAGTACACAAAATAGTAGATAAAACAATGAGAACAATTAACATCATTATAGCGGAATGCAGCATCTGGCTTTCATTTCATAAGATTGGACGTTGTATTTTTTCAGGTTTTCTGGCACTTATGTTCCTTTCCTGCGGGAAGGACAAAGACTATACGATTGGACTAGAAGATGGCAAGAGTATTGTCATCAAAGATCTTGCCGGTGACACCGATGCCGCCATGGGTGACGGTGCCGAGGGTAAAGAAAAACGACCCTTCAACATGTTTCTTTTCCGATTTAAGGACAAAAAGCAAATCTGGATCAAGACAAAGGCCGACTCCGCACAATGGTTGAAAACAAAAGACTGGGATATTGCCTTTACGGGCCCCTACAATTCTGAAGTCTTTGTTAACAATGCTTTTGATGAGTTCAATCCAGGTTATCAGGGAGAAGCCAACAATACGGCTGTCATGCTATTAAAGCAATCATACCAAAGCCTGACTGTTGCACCTTCGGACGAAGAATTTAATAAGAACGGAACGGGCAAAATTGGTTGGGCATCCAACTCGGAGTCTCTAGGCTGGTTTCAGTATAGCCTGAGTACCCATATTATGCAAGCGCTGCCCAATCGCACCTATGTTATCCGACTTCCCGATGGTAAATATGCCAAGTTACAATTGATCAATGCCTATAAGGGAAATCCATCGGCAGTGACCAATATGAACTGGCCTGCCCCCTACTACACTTTCAAATATTACGTACAGGAAGATGGTAGCAAAAACTTAAATACAAACACATTATAATAAGGAAAAATTACACAATTAAATTAAAGATGAACAAATTATTTACAACAGCTGCACTTTTATGTGCATTAAGTTTAGGTTTTACTTCTTGTAGCAAGGATGATGATAAAGTTGAAGAAAGCAAACTTAACGATGCAACGGCTATAACTGCAGTTGCAAAAATTGAAGTTCCCGCAGGCGCAAAAGTTTTTTATGATTTCAAAACAAATAGTGTTCAGGAGGAAGCAAAAAGTATGATAAATCTATCTGGCATGTATGGTTCTACTTTGCAAAATACATCAACTGAAAACTATAAACTGGGATATTTCGATCAAGAGAATACAAATATTGAAAAATTGACATTAGCGGCAGTATTAGGTGCCAATATAACCTCCACAGAAAAATTAGGCATAGATGCTTCCAGTGCTGGTGCTCCAGCGACAGGACCCACATGGATAATCTATGACTTTAAGAATAATCATGCAGTATACCCCACCCCTAACCGTTACATCGTAATGTATAAAGGGGAAAAGCTAAGCGATAAGAGCGACGAGCTTTTCGTTATTCAGGCAGCTGGAATTACTGCTCTCAATGGAAATGCAACGTACAATATTAATTTTAAAAAGTTTGTAAAATAATTTATTAAAAGGTACGATCAATCTACTCAAGTAGATAATGTCTCCAAATATATTCAAATCAAAAAATCAACATGAATTAAATTTGGAGACATCATTATTATTTTTCCGATCAAAAGGCTCCTAATTGAAGTTCCATTAACATTATATGCAAAGAACATATTATATATTAAGTCAAACGGTTAAAATCAAAATTAATATATAAAATATCATTTTTCATACACAAGTAATAGGGTAAACTCTTTACCTTTACCATTATTTAGAATGATTTTAAATAAAAACAAAAACACAACAAATGAATATAGCAAGACAGCTCACCAGAACAAAATATATTGCATTGCTTTGCATTGGTCTAGCAATCCATACTTCTTGCAGCAAATCGGATCCAACGGTAGAACCTGTTGTCGAACCACCCAAAGAAGAAGAGAGCAATACAGGGCTTTATAATAAACTGATTCAAGTCCGCAATTTTGCTGGTACAGATAAAAATGACGGCAACAACGCTGCTCCTACAGTCTATTATAGCCTAGAGACAAACAAAGGTATTCCTGAAACACACCGTCAGACCCGAAACTGGGATATCGCATTCAGCAATATTTTCAATAGTCATGTATCTGGTAATAATGGTTCAAACAATTCCAATTTTGGTTATGGAAACAATGCGACGGGCGGTATTCTGATCGTCGAAAAAGCATTTGATGAAGTCACCGAAATTCCCGATGATTCCCAATTTAAACTTATAGGCGATGCAATCGGTATGGATCAAAACGGGGACGAAGGAAATGGTATGGGTTGGTTACTCTACGATTTTTACGGCAAACTGGTACGCGATCATACCATTCAGAACGAGCATGTTGCTTATGCACTAGGAAACGGATTGACACTAAAAAGTGGAAAAGTGATTAAACCCCGAACGTTGATTATCCGCACAGCAAAAGGAAATTATGCCAAGATTAAACCCGTTTCTATGTATAAAGATCTGTATACATCGGATAAATGGTTTAAAGACTCACCCCATGTATTTATCTCATTTGATTATGTCCTTGTGCCCAAAGGGAGCAAAACGTTTGAAATAAAACCATAAATCGTACAATTCTTATTCAAAAAAAACCGGATATACGGTCGAGGTACATCCGGTATCAAATTGACTAATTAACATATATTTATTAACTAGCCCACTGTAGAAGTGGCAAAATTACGAAAAAGAAATGAAAATCAAATTCAGAACTTTATCAATTGCCTTAGGTATTGCCGCGATTGGCATGACCGCATCATGTAGCAAAGACAATTCACTTGCACCTAGTGTAGAAGAGCAATCATTCAGCAAACGCGCTGCCACACCTTCAACAACCATAGGCGGTACAGTAAACTTTACTGCTACTGGCACAAAAGGATATTTAAAAACCCTCGCTACAGGCACTTATGGTGCACGTAACTTCCATCAGGGTACAGTACCTGACCTGGTTGATACAACGCAATGGAAAAACCCAGCGAGCACTTATTATTATGATTTGATCAATAACGATGGCGGCACATCGGCTGGCTACGATTTTCAATTCAGTGGCACAGCCAATGCAAGTCTGACTGTAAATACAACAAAATACAATCTGTATTATGTCAATACAGCTTTTGATGCTGTGACAGCAGCGACCACAGGTACATTAATTTCAACAGGTACCGCAGGTTCTAACAGCATCAACGGAACAGGAAACCCATCAAGCGCAGGTTGGTATATCTATAACATTAGCAATCATATCATGAGCAGCTATGGTCCAAGAACGTATATCCTTGTCAATAAAACGACAAATACAAAATGGAAATTGCGTTTGAATAGTGTATACAAGGATGAGGTGCCTAATGCCCCTTATGCTGCAACCAATTTCCCTTTTATGAGTTTCGACTACAAAAAGCTGAATTAATAAGCTAAGTACTTTTTGATAAGAATTGTAAATTTTAAACCCGGTATCAGCTACGCTGATACCGGTTACTTCCCCGATAATAATGAAAACTCAATTATTAACCCTACAAAAATCAATATTAACTTCAGGTGTTTTAATAGGCAGCCTATTCATCTCTTCCTGTACGAAAACTGAAACTCAGCCTTATGAAAAAGAAGAAATGGCTCGAATCAGCAGTTTCAAAATTATTAATACCAATAAGGAAATTATTGGTGCTATTGATAATAGTAATAAAACCATTACGGTCACTATTCCAGCAAGCCTTTATATGACAAGTTTAGAACCAGAAGTTAAGGTCGCTTCTGGGGTTACTTTAAAGCAAGGGACAGATACTTTAATCACCAATATGGTGGACTATTTCACCAATGGTCGCATCATACAATATCCTGTGACAGCCACAGATGGAAGTAGTGCGACGTATACCTTAACCATAAAAAGCGATCAAATCCCGCTTAATCCACAGGAAGTCAGCACAGATTTAAATAATCCCATCGCATATGATCAGACCTTCTGGTATACCAGAAATGACATCTATGTCTTTAATACGCTCAGTTCATACCCTTATATCGCTACACCAGAAAGTGATCTCGAACTGGCAAAAGCAAGTTTAGTCGATAAAAACGGAAAGGAATACCCATTTAAAAGTATCTCATCTGCAACTTCTCCATCGGTCGAAAAAGCCTACATGTTGCTTAATCTAAACGACATAGAGGGACGCGTAACAGGAAGTGGACGGGATATTAAATATAACAAAGTACCTGCTGCGGGCGACTATTTTATTAAGCTTCGTTATTACAGCCGCGAAGTCACTTTAAAAAATCCGATCCGCATTTTTTACAATAACTGACCATTCTGAAGTAAACCAATAGATCGTAGTCAGATCAATTAAACTAAGAATATTTTATTCGACTACCGAAAGTCATGATTAATATGAAAACAAGATACACCACATATACCTTCCCTGCTCTGTTGCTATTGGTAGGAATACTCTTCTCGGCCTGTAAAAAAGAATATGAGATTGCTCCTACTCCTTATGCCGAAATTACTTCCTTTAAAATACCTTACAATGCAGGTAAAGATACGATTGTAGCCATAGTGAATGGGGAGAACATCTATGTCTCCTGGCCGGGATCAACAGAATGGCCTATTCCTGAGACGATCAGCCCTGTTATTAACATATCAAATAATGCCAGTATTAGCCCAGCCTCAGGAACAGCAATTGCACTCAATGACGGCGCTCAGTATCAAGTAAAAGCTCAGGATGGTACGACCAAGGTCTATACAATAAAGCTCTCCAACGGAGCCGTACTGCCTTCCTTTGTGGATGAAGAGACAGTGCTCCCGCTTGCAGTGGGCGGTACCTATTCGATTCCATTTCGTAATCTTGCTACTGATGGCAGTGATAGCCTTTTCCTGGTAAATGATCAAAATAAATTATTCAAATTGATCGCTGCGTCACAAAACCAGCTCAGTAGCTTTCAATTTATTGCGGACCAATATGATGGTACAGGCATTCCAACCGGTGATTATTATGTTCAAGTAAACAATAAATACCGAGTCCCCGTCAGAAGCAGTAAAAAAATAGTTAATATTACCTCCGGAACAGCCTATCCCTATCCTTATTTCAATCATACGAAAACTTGGGAAGTAAAAAGAGGTGATATTATCAGCATCCCCGTTCGACATCTATCTAAACAACTTTTATTTTCCAGTGTTTCTTTTAATTTTATAAACGAATCGGGTTATCCTGACGCTTTTCCTTTGGAATTTTTGGCTATTTCCGAAGACCTAAAGTCAATTCGTGTCAAGATTCCGAATGATGCTCCTACAAATGTATCAACTCCGTTCAGTGGTGGAATATTACTTAGTTTATCGGGTGATTGGTCTACTTTCTTAGCATCACCATATTATCAATATCCGATCAAAATCGTAGAATAAAAATCCTGTCGTTTTTCATAGATGATAAATCAGAAAACAGCATAAATATTTGGAAATAAATACGAATCTTTGTATAGAATCGTTATAAATAAAAATAAGAACATGTTAAGTCAACATATCAAAGAGCATACGCACGCTGCTCACCAAAACGTAGAAGGAACGATCGTGCGCCAATTGAAAAATATTCGTTCTGAAGCAGATTATGCTGAGGTATTAAAAGGGTTCTATGCTTATTTCCGTGCTGTAGAAGATAACATCGCTCCTTTCGTCACGGCTGAAGTATTACCAGATCTTGCCGAACGTCGCAACTCGTCTTATATTAAAAATGATATTGAGACGCTAGGTGGCAACGTCGATAGCCTGCCTGAAGCCACAGCACCTGCTGTTAACAATGTGTTGGAGGCGTTAGCATCTTTATATGTGCTGGAAGGTTCTATCATGGGTGGTCCGTATATCGTACAGATGCTGAACAAATATGGTGTCAACAAGGGAACCTCTTTCTTCGAAGGTTATGGTGAAAATAGCCGCGAGATGTGGGCTGGCTTTACGGCTGTATTAAATAAATATGCTGAAGATCCTACAACTTATGATCGTGCAGTGGGAATTGCTAACCAAACTTTTTATAACTTTGGGGACGTATTCACTCCGATCACAAGTGTAAACTAAAAAGGCGTGATATTGTTTAATCCTTCAGATGGAGCAAAAAGGCAATAAATCAAAATGGTTGAAGCGTGCCGGCATGGGGGCATTCCTCTTCTTCCTGGCAAAGGGACTTGTATGGCTTGCGGTATTTTTCTTCGCCGCAAAGTCCTGCAGCGTATCTATTTAGTTTTAAATAAGAAGCAGTCTCCGAAATTGTTCTTTAGTACAATTTCGGAGACTGCTTCTATTTTGTTACCTCATTTTGTCGATATTTCTTTAGATACATCATAAGTTCATCAATATTCATTACGCATATTACATTCTCTAGCCTTTTTTATTTAGGTACAGCACACGGTTTATTGATTCTCTCAATACCCAGCAAATTCCGTTCTTGCGTGTTATTTAATCTGTCAAGAATAATAAAAATAGATGAAACCGATTATGATCAAGATAACCATCTTTTGTTTCATTTATAGCCAGTATTTGTGAATTTTCGCTTTAACTATAAAGTAAGTTATCTTTAATAAAAGATCTATATCAACAATTAACATCAATTGGCATATCAAAAGGTTTATTACCAGTCCTCCTATCAAAAATATTAACTCTTGAAGAATTTGAAATGCTCCGGGTATGCTTCTTACCATATCCTTAGTATAGCTGAAAAGCGGCTAGAATCGAAGCTGGATTAAAATCTATTTCATTGAGTACATTCGACCAACAGCTATTTTTTTCCAGATACAGAATGGTAAATCCGACAAATATAGACCTGTTTATAAATTCCCAACACTTTATCGTCAAGGTTTTTGCCGGTATCGCATCCTGTTTATATTCAACATCGTATTCCCACTCTGTATCTTTTATCTCTGTAGGCTCAAACTGATCGAAATCGAATGAGACTGCATGAAATTTGAATACTATCGCATTACATTTTTCAGGAAGGACCAACGCTCTTTTAATATCAAACTCCGGAAATGATATTTTAAGCTCATTCTTCTTGTTCAAGGAGATTACCGGATCGATAAAAAGATAATCCAGCATATGACAGTCTTCATTGAACTGAAAATTTACCAACCGATCCAATACGCAGTACTCAGTGTACGGCTACCCTCTTAACAATCAAGATTTGTCTTTATTGCCCGGTAGATCTGCCCATTGAACCGATTGCCCATCTGTCCATCATGGAGATCCTGGTGGACTGCCCGAAACACGTCCGGATCAAAGCACCTGCGCGACTTACCTTTCCAAAATCTTTACCTGCCCTTTTGGTATCATCCGTCTGTTTGACGCGATATGGGCTGCTTTGCAGGTAGTTTTTGTTGCCAACTTTTCTATCCACCAGCGAGCCAACCAGACCTCTGATAAATCCATTATAATTTATTCCCACACCTAAAGACACCACAGTAAACGCCTGACATAAAGCATCTTATTATTTTTTTAGCAAATTTCAAATTCGAATAAAATGAAAATTATAAATATTGCAATTTCCAAGGGACTTTGTTGTAAATAACTTATGGACAAGTTCGCCCCAAGCTCGCTCCCCTCCCGATTTGTAAAAAACATGCAGGCACAATGAAAGCACCTTAAAAGGTGGACTCAACGTGGACTCACTGTGCATTCAATCTGCTTACAGGTCGAACTTGGTAATAACTTGGTCTTAACTTGGTCACTATAAGTTCTCTCTACCGACCAAATGCTACCAACAAACATTCCCAAGAAACCTGTTTTCCCTTTTCTTATCTGAATCCTCTAAAGCTGTCATCTGACAACTTCATTGACACTCTATCACGTTTACCCTCAGGGTAAAAAAGCTTCTAGAGTGTCCTATACTCAAATTGTGAGTTCCTTTTATTTCTCTTATTTTGAAATTTTTAATAAAAATAGGCTTCGAATAAATAACATCCAGTTTTTTAAGCCAATATAATTGGACAACCTAAAGAAGTCAACCTATCTCAGACCAATTTAGCAATGGCGGCATTTCAAAGTAAGGAATAAGAGTATCGGCGAATCAATTTTTCATTTTTTTCTGCAATTCCCTCAACTGCTCATAATTATCTTTTTCTATAGTATGAGGTGGAATAGCCTTAATCACTCTCAACGCCTGGTCACCGGAGTGGTAAATATAGATATGATTTTTATCGCGAAAAAAATAGTTGTACTCAATCACCACGGGTATCTGTCCCCTACCGCCATCGCAACCTTCAATAACATCCACAGTAGAACCGAGCAATTCCATGCTTTCCCGATCCGCACTATTAGGAATCTCCTTATTTTCTATCAGCAATTTGTCGTCGTAAGCGTAAGCTAGTTTCAGATCTTTTAAAGTGGACTGATGTGTTATTGTTCTTTTCTTTGCCAAGGTATTATCGTCAAATATCAATTGCCTACCATCATCAAAGAAATTAGGAATTCCTTTTTGATAGGAATAGACTCCATTGACAAACTTGCTGTCTTTACTTAGCCATGTCACAGGCTCTAGCGTTCCCGCTCCATCTTGGTCCTTATAAAAAGCTGTGCCATCAAAATAGAATCCAGAGGCGGTAATCTCCAATGACCTTGGCTGTGCAACAGCGGTCAGGTTCACTGGTGGCTGATCATTGATCAGATCCCAACCATTATAATATATCTTACCTTCTTTATCAATAAGTTCATGTTGTTTATTCAGCCATTGTGCTTTTACTGGATACAAGTAAGCAGTTGTACCGTCCTGTAGATCCAATCCCGCCGAAACATAGCACCAGATATTTCCGTCATTAAAATCAACAAACGAATTCAGCCAGTTTCGGGCCACCTCTTTAATTGTAAATGGCCGTTTCAGATCAAGACTCAGAAGTGATTCGGTAATATCCATTTTATCAAAAATACTGACATCATAAATGTAGGCCGTATTCCCATCCGTAAGCAAATATTTATCCTCATTATTTTCTAGTTTGAGGCATTGTATGGTCGCAGGGTTCAGTCCCTCAATTATTTCAGCCGTTAATTGTCTGCCTTCATAGCAATAGACATGCTTATCGTCCTTGAGCAGATATCTACGTTTTTGGAATTGAGCGAGTACAATAGGTTTGTCAGGAAACAACTTGGTTGCTGTCTTGGTTATTTTTTTTACGTATGGATCAAAGGAAAAAGAAAACCATTTTCCATGCATATAAAGTAGATCTGCGTCAAATGTAGCTTGCACATCTTTTCTAGCTGCAATTTTTACTGGCGTTACTTGATTAACATCAGAGAATTCGGCCGCAAGTAAATAGTAGGCACCATCATCCATCAGGAGCATATTATCTCCATTTCGATTGATCATTTTCACATCCTTGCCTACCTGTAATATGGATATACATCGTTGATGCGCCATACTAATACCATTAGGATCCATAACAGTAATCTCTAAAAAAGGGCTACCTTTTACCAGAACAATTTTATAGATTGTCTTTGTATGATAATGATAACATTCGCTTGCCCATAGCACAACCTGGGCGAGCAGCAAGAATAACGAGATTACAATTACTTTTTTCATTTCCTAAAGCTATTATTTTATCAAAATTACTGCCCAGCATTGGCTAATCACGCTATTCATTATTGGCGATACCGTTGGTGGTAATCTGCAATCAGGTTTTTAAGTTCATAGAAATCAACAGACAATTGATCGGCCGTCACGGCTATTCCATTGCTGATAACAAATTGTTGCAACTGCGATGAAAGATTTTGAATATGATCTTCTGGATTCCGCAATTTCAATGAGACAAATGGAGCACGATGGGCAACTCCCTCCGATACAGACTGCACTGCAGTCCATTTTATTAAGCCAATCGCTTTCCCCAGGGGTGTTCCCTTAAAATGGATACCATCTGCATTCAAAATAAGACCTGTTCGGTCTTTATCAAACATACTCTTTGTACCGGAAATTAAACCATAACAACCAAGGCAGACCATCATAAACATCAATGTACCAAAGGTTATATTTATTCTTTGAGCGACAAAGAAAATGTAATAAGCAAAGGTCAACGTCGCCACAGTAAACACAATACCGAATACGACTAATTTCAGGCGCTTTTTGTTGTCAAATTCTATAATAGTTTCATTCATATATCTGTTTTTTAACCTTGTTTACAGGTCACTATTTCCTTATTTGGATTTTCACTAATTCCATTGACCGTATCTTTCAATTTTGATCTATTTGAAGGAAAACGGTTCATCTCATATCGGCTTCATGTTCAATTTATTGACCAATTAATGAAGCATCCCAACCAGCAAGCCAAATAAACAGAATAATCAACCACTGCATAGCGATACAGATCCAAAAAGGTCTATTGTTAGCCTCAGTCAGCATTTCCAATACATCGATGAATTTGGACTTTACAATATCGTAGAAGTTGTTATTATTGTCGAGATCTAAGCTGTCAAAGCTTATTTTGTTCAGGCCAAATACCACAATACGCTTGATCCATGGATTTTCAATCTTTGTGTTTTTCACTTCGTTGATCAACTTGAGTTTCGCAAAAGTATAATCACCCGCATTCTGAATAAGATCAGGCTGGTTAGACTGAAAAATAAGTAACACCTTGTCCAAAACAGGAATAATTAAATCATCCTGCCGCTCTTCAACAACTTTACTGGCAACAGTCGAGAAAACATATTTATTGCTAAATAGGAAAAGCAAGATCGGCAACAAGATCACCCCAATCAACCACAGAAACTTTCCAACAGTCTGTATAGACCCGTTCATTGAAAAAAAGGCACCCTCCGCATTGCTCCTGAGCAATAGGTAGCCGACTATGAGGTACAATACTGTTGACAGAATAGCCAACAAATAGCACTTAAATAAGGTTTTTGTCCCCAGAATTGTTAATTTTTTAATATAGGCCAAATGTGTGTTCATAAAGTTGTTTTATAATTTATAGTACTAAATTAAAACTATTCCCTTCAAATTGATAAGCCAACTCCAATTCGCCTGGAGCCATTTTAAATTCGCTACAATTTCACGTCTATTCGCATTTCCCCGATCCGCATTTGGGTAAAATAGCATAAGGTCCAAATTCATTAAGAACTTGGACCTTATCCATTAACTAAACTGAGATTCCAAAATTTTATCTGCTCATATATACCAATATTTGTTTTTTGGATAGTCGTTCCGTTAGTGCTTCGAGACTATTAACTCTTTTTTTTCTCAAGATCTGTGATCGCGGTCCATAAAACACCGGCTTCTCCCCTGAAACTGGCTGAACCTTGTGGTTTGTTGTCCGGCGTATACCACTCATAAAAACCTTTATTTTTAAGTACACGATCCAACATTGGTTCAAGTGCCTCACAGGCTTCATCAATAAGACCATAACGGATCAATTGTGAGATCATACGTCCACCAAACCAGGTCCAGTCACCGCCATTCTGGTAGGAATATGGTCCCATACCGCCGTTTTTAAAGAAGCCCTGTGGATATACCGGATAAATTGTCAGTCCTATGGTTGCCGCATTTGCTTTCTTGACGTTCTCCTGCATCTTTCTATACGCCACTTTTACCTCAGCCTTACTGAGCAATCCCGCTTCTATTGCCACAGCTGTTCCGCCATGATAGTAAATTTCGGACTCATTGAATGAATCTGGAAAAGGCGAACCGTTCAGATAAATATGTGGTATAAATTTCTCATTCTTTTTATCCCAAAGGTGCTTACGGACATTTTTCGCAATCTTGTCTTTAATATCCTTCCAATGTTTCTGTTCAGCCTTGCTCAGGTCTGCAATCTCCAGAAAATCATTAATGGCAATGATAAACATCGCATTATCATAGATGTCAAGTGTCAGGTGGGAATTTTCATCCAAAACAACCCCCCAGTCGTGTTCCGGCTGGACATCACCCCAATCGACAGTTGTCGCTCCCCATAATAATCCATATTTTTCATTATATCTTTTGGTCAATAGAAAATCCATTGCCCGCTCAAGCCCCTTTTGTACAGAAACTCCACCAATCTTATTATTCAAAATACTTTTGTCTCCGGTACTTCTGACGTATTTTGCCACTGCTTGGATCAATGAAGTTTCCTGATCAGTCTCCACCGTATTCTTATGTCCGGCATACTCTGGCGCTAAAGCGGAATGATAATAATTGTAGGGAACAGCGCCTTTCTTGACGGGTACATAGCCATCCAGAATACCACCGTCAGGCTGTTGAAACTGAAAAAAAGTAAGCAAATGCTTTTTTATTAACTCTTTATCATTAACTGTACTGGCAACGGTGACAAAAGTATTCAGGTCTCTTATCCAGACTTCACCATAGCCATCACCTGCGGTAAAGCCTTTTTTAACCAATTGCTCCGCCATTGTTTTTACAACATCCGCTTTAGGTTTAATTTCAACTCTTCTTGAGTTCTTCACGGTTTTCACATCCTGTCTATAACTGCTTTTACTCCAAGTAATAGCACACAGCCCCGCTAGCACTAACATTTTTACATTCATCTGTATCTGATAATTTATAATTGATTTAAACTTTTTATTTATTCCTGTCTTTGGCGTATACATTCAGTTCCCCTATCGCGGCAAAACTATTCCAGCACCTTGATGCGACGGAAATACGACAGCATTATCTTCCCTTCTGACTTCCCCTCCCATTCTAATTATCAAACGAGTAAACAAAACATATGCACGATTGTATATATTCACGATCAAAAAACAAACGGCGGAATAATCCCATTCTAATATAAGAAATGATACTTTAGCGCTTAATTCTGGCTGGGTTTAACTTGGTTTTCATGAAACAAATTTTAATTTGTATATACATAGTTACTCATTAAAGTTTTAATTTCAAATTTTTTTTATGTTTTTTAACAAAAAAACTCAAGCAAGCTTTTAGACAAAAAAACGCATTCAGCTAAACACAAGCACATTAATATAAAAAAACAGTTGCTAACAAGATAAATTCAAATCAACCTAGCTTCTTATTAGCTATTCTATGTGAATTATGTAAAAAATCAAATTGTACATACATATATGATATTTATAGCTGCTAGTGTCTTTTTAATCTTAAAAACAGACAAGACATTGGTCAGTTTAACCAGATCATCTTTTCCTGAAGTACTGCGAATTTCAAAAAAACACAAAAAACACTTGCGTAGTTAAACGGCAACATATAAATTTGTAGTCAAATAACTTCACAATGAATTTAAGACGAGATGTTTTTCAAGCTATTGCGGATCCAACTAGAAGAGCCATACTTCTTCTTCTGGCTTCACAAGCGATGACTGCAGGGGCTATTGCCGCAAACTTTAATACCGCAAGGCCAACGGTTTCTAAGCACCTGCAGATTCTAAGCGAATGTGAGCTACTAAAATCTGAGCAAAATGGCCGTGAAATTTACTATCAGCTCAATCCATCAAAATTGAAAGAAATAGCTGATTTTATTGAACCGTTCCGCGACATGTGGGATGTGCGATTTAACAAATTAGAAGAAATTATGAAAAACTATAAAGACAAATAAGATGGAAAAGAAAACAAAAATCCATGCCGAAGAGGGTAAACAGGAGATTTTGATCACCAGAGAATTTGACTTACCGCTAACACTCTTATTCAAAGCATATGAACAACCTGAAATCTTTGAACAATGGATGGGAACCAAGGTTTTAAAATGGGAAAATAGAAAGCATGGCTCTTATGCCTTCGAAACCTCCCATGACAACCATGTTGTATTTAAAGCGAACGGAACAATACACGAATTTATTCCCAACAAGAAAATCACACGAACATTCGAAATGGAAGACAGCCCCTTCCCAGTGCAATTGGAATATCTGAGCTTCGAAAAAATAACCGACAATAGCAGCGAACTTCTCATGCACATTGTATTCCAATCTGTGGGATTCCGCGATAAGCTTCTTCAGATGCCCTTTGCTCAGGGTATCAATATCGCACATAACAGGCTTCAGGAAATCGCGACCAAACTTATCTAACCCTCAATTATCTAAACCAAAATAGAATATGAACCTAAAAGCAGAACAATTCTTCGAGAATACCAAAAGATGGAACGAAGAGTTCAATTTACTACGGGAAATTGTCCTAGAAAACCAATCACTCGTAGAGGATTACAAATGGATGCACCCATGTTATACCTTTGAAGGAAAAAATGTTGTCTTGATCCACGGTTTTAAAGATTACTGCGCCTTACTATTTCACAAAGGCGTCCTTTTGAAGGATACGGCGCAATTATTAATTCAACAGACTGAAAACGTCCAGTCAGGCAGACAGCTCAGATTTACACATATCGAACAAATTGCAAACTTAAGGGAGACAATCGCAAATTATATTCAGGAGGCTGTGGCGATTGAAAAGTCTGGTGCAAAAGTCAATATGCGAAAAACGGATGACTACCCCGTTCCCGAAGAATTCACGAAAGCCTTAAATGAGGATAAGGAATTGCAACATGCATTTCTATCGCTAACTCCCGGTCGTCAAAAAGGATATCTATTTTATTTCAATCAGGCAAAACAGGCAAAAACACGTGAAGCAAGGATTGAGAAATATTATCAGCATATTTTGGATGGGAAAGGCATAGATGACTAAAAGAATGGAAAAAGCTGGAGTCAATACAGACGCAACCTGGACTTTTGGCAGTCACAGCACGAATATGACTGGAATTTGGTAGCTTTGTTATACAACATTAAACAGAGCCTAAACCAGTATCTGTACTGTTGATGCACTACGCGGAATTACATAGCACACACAAGGAGAATATACATGAATAAAAAACTATTTTTGTTTATCTGTGGCTTACTACCATTTATAACACAAGCCCAGCAGAAAATCGACAACAAAACTCGTCCCAACATTATCTTTATCCTAACTGACGACTTCACTGCGCAAGCTTGGGGTGTTTATGGCGGAATTTTAAAAGATATTGTAAAGAATCCAAACATTGATAGTCTTGCCAAACAGGGTGCAATACTTAACAACGCATTCTGTACAAATTCCATCTGCACACCTAGCCGGGCAGCAATTCTTACGGGGCAATATAGTAACAAAAACCAAGTTTACACGCTCGATGATGCACTGGATCCAAACCGAGCGAATATCGCCAAAGACCTACAGCATGCGGGCTATCAAACGGCTGTTTTTGGGAAATGGCATCTTAAAAAGAAACCTTCAGGATTTGATGATTTTAAAGTATTGCCGGGACATGGTGTTTACCACAATCCAACATATCTTTCCAAAGACAACTGGAATGACAATGAAGAGGCTGGCACGCCATACAAAGGTTATGTAGATGATATTACAACACAGCTGAGCCTAGATTGGTTGTCCCAGCGCAATCCGGACAAGCCATTCTTTTTGATGTGTCATTACAAAGCAACCCATGAACCTTTTGACTTCGCAGATAGATTCAAGGACTTGTATCACGATATTGAATTCCCCTATCCAGCAACTTTTCTGGATTCTGGTGCAACAACAACCGGACGGTCCTTTGAAGGCCAGCCGCTCGAAGAGCTCGGCAACCGTTACGAACAAGCGTCTACTGGCCCCTTCTGGACTTCCTACCCCGATCTTCCCTTCTCTACCAAAGGCATGAGTTCACTCGACGCCCGCAAAAAGATCTATCAAAAACTTATGAAAGATTATTTACGTTGTGTCGCAGGTGTAGATGATAATCTCGGAAAAATTATGCGCTATCTGAAAACATCCAAAATTGACGAAAACACAGTGATCATCCTTGCATCCGATCAAGGTTATTTTCTTGGGGAACATAATTTTATGGACAAACGCCTGATGTATGAAGAATCGCTACGCATGCCATTTGTTATCCGCTACCCAAGGGAAATTAGGGCAGGTAGTAAAATTGATGATATGATCCTTAATATTGACTTTGCAGCGCTATTTGCAGACTATGCCGGTATAAAAAAACCAGCTTATATACAGGGAGAGAGTTTTCGCAAAAACCTAGCAGGCCACACACCAAACAATTGGCGTAAATCTATGTATTACCGATATTGGCAACACGCTCCTATACGCCCGGCTCACCTTGGTGTGCGTGACGAACGCTACAAGCTCATCTATTTTTATGGACAACCACTGGAAATGACTGGCAGTGATAAAAAAACTACAGCGCCAGCTTGGGAATTTTATGACCTACAAAATGACCCTATGGAAACACATAATGCGATCAATGACAAGCAATACATAAAAGAGATTAGTCGATTAAAAAAGAAACTCATTAAACTTAAAGCCGAAGCTGGAGACAGTGATGTAAACCGTCCTTCTTTCCAGCGGCTGTTGATCAATGAAAATTTAGTAAAAAAATAACAAGATCATGAACTAACACCTTTCGTTAGTTTTTTATTGATTACCTGAATAATCGACTATTGGAGAAGTCGATTAAAAAGTGCGGCGCCATGAAGAAAGATGGCGCCGCACTTTTTAATATTATAGATACAATAAAGAAGTATCCTCACAGTTAGTTTAACTAGTTTTGATCCTGAAGCTGTGGGTATTTTTGATACAACCTGTCCAGAAAAAAACGTCCCATCAGCTGAAGCTTCGACTGTGTTTCAAACATACCGGAACCGGGAGATATGATACCATCAGGCATTCGTTGTACAGCACCATAATAGATGATGTCAAGGCCATTCCCATTGATATCAAGATGCATTTTCTTAGGTTTTAATCCCATAATGGACCCCATACGGGTGACCTTTTCCGAATTACTGATTTGAGCAGGACGCGCATTCAGTAGAGATTCCTGGTCAAAAACCAAATGATCTTTGGCTTCACCATCGTCAAAAAAGACATAATGCAGTTCATTGTTGCTAAGCACTAGATAGGAAGCATTGTCACGTTCGCTATATCTCGCTTTTACCCCTACTGCGGCCCAAGCTACAGTTTTAGCTGCCGTCGCTGCAGCTGAAGCCACCTTATCACCGACTGTCGCAATGTAGGCACACTGTGTAAACGCCTCGATTGGAGCTCCATTCATTTGTTTGGTTAATTCATGAAACTCTTGACGCAACAATTCATCTTTGATACCCGGAGCCAAAGCAATCCCAGCATCTCCTTCATACTTCCGAGCTGTCTCCTTTTGCTTTTTCATCATCATAAGAGAAATAAAAACACAGACAACTACGATCACAGCAAAAATACCGATGTATAAAATCATATTAATTATAATTTAGAAAATTGTTAATAATTCAACAATAAATTTAGCGTCAAAAAAGAGGATACTGAAAATCATTATCCTCTTGTCGTGTTTGTTAATAACAAAAATTTTGCCAAACTAGAGTATCCGATCCGGATAGTGGATATTATTCAACGCAGTCTGATGCATATCTACCCAAATATCATTATAAGGCTGCTGTAACAACCAATTTGGGGAACTACGCATATCCGCATCTTGATCATTGTTGTAAATAGAAGGAAACTCTGATTCCTTCGCACGGAGCAGCACCACTATTGTTCCTTTCATATGTAGTGGCAGATCTCCCAAAATGAGATTATAAAACCCTTCTTCGACCAGCCTCGGACTAAATCGTTCAAGGCTATCGTAACTCCTTTCCAGTTTACCAATGAGTTTTTCCAATTCCTGCGGATAATGTCGTTCGACATAAGATTCAAAAAGTCCTGTACCCTTATTGTAAAATCCTGCTTTCATTAAGTTGAGCGCCTCATTGCGGTATACCTGCAACAGACGATCCCCATTTAGATCGGTATAGCCTCCATCCAAAGGTTTACCATCGCGACGCAAAGCCCATATCTTAAGTTCTTTGAGTCTTTCAGATTCAGTAAAACTACTTCCTTCCATACCTTAATTATATTAATAGCTACTATTTTAGGATAGCTTAATTGCTAATGTTCTCTTTCTTTTAGTTCAAGCTGCAGTAGAATATCCCGCTTCTTTCCTTCAATCAGTGATAAATTTCCCGCTACAAAAACACCTTTTTCTCCTGAATTTCGGCTTATTCCATATACAGTAGACTCATCATCTGGATCTGACGCTCCCTCATAACGAAATAGGTAATCAATCTTAAACTGCTCTGCATGGGCCAATAAATCATCAAATTCGATGTTGTAATCTATTTTATATCCCAAACCGCTTAACTTTTCCAATGCCACACTAGCTGACGAGTACCCGTGCATTCTTTCCATAACTAATTCTTCTTAAGTTGATCTAAATAATCCATTTTTATTATAAAACGACCATTTCCCCCCTTTTGTTTTCCTCAATTTCAAATAGTTTATTCAAAATCATATTTCTATTTTTGTAAGACAAAAACTCAATATCATATGGCAAATCTAGCAGCTCCGGCTTATCAGTACACCCCTCAACTTGCATTCCAACGTTTACTCGATGTTTTGTATACCTTAAGGCTTGAATGCCCCTGGGACAAGAAACAAACCATGGAATCGTTGCGTCACCTGACGATTGAAGAGTTATACGAGCTTACAGACGCTATTCTGGAACAGGATTATCCCGAAATAAAAAAGGAACTTGGTGACGTTCTGATGCACCTCTTATTCTATGCCCGTATTGCGGAAGAAGAAGGACATTTTAATATTGTTGATGTCCTGAATGCAATCTGTGACAAGTTAATTACCCGCCATCCCCATATCTATGCAGATGCGAGCGCAAGCACTGAAGATCAAGTGAAATCCAACTGGGAAGCCATCAAGCTTCAGGAGGGCAATAAATCGGTCCTTGCAGGTGTTCCAAAAGGACTACCGGCTCTTGTCAAGGCCTACCGTATTCAAGATAAAGTAAGAGGTGTTGGTTTTGACTGGGAAGACAAAAGACAGGTGTGGGAAAAAGTTGAGGAAGAACTTGCCGAATTTAAAACAGAATTCAATATCGAAACCACTGAAGCCATAGACCGTGAAAAAGCAGAGGCTGAATTTGGCGACCTATTATTCTCGCTCATAAATTATGCAAGGCATATCGGTATCAATCCGGAAAATGCCCTGGAACGTACCAACAAGAAATTCATCACCAGATTCACCTATTTGGAGCAAAAGGCTGCGGAAAGCAAGCAACAATTGCAGGATATGAGCCTTGAAGAAATGGATGTTTATTGGAATGAAGCAAAAAAACTAAAAAAATAACGACAATCCATTAAAAGGCACGGGACTCACGGAATTTAATTCTACTTTGTCAAATTTATCCGTAAATTCGCAGGAATATGGAAACAGTTGTTAGTGGTATCAGAAGTACCGGAAAATTACATTTAGGAAATTACTATGGCGCATTGAGCAATTTTGTGAAAATGCAAAATGAATATAATTGCTTTTTTTTTATTGCGGATCTGCATTCTTTGACGACACACCCTACACCACATGGTCTTCAGGGCACTGTACGTCAAGTTATCGTTGAATATCTGGCTGCGGGTATAGACCCCGAAAAATCAACTATTTACGTGCAGTCTGACGTCCCTGAAGTTGCTGAGCTTTACTTGTACATGAACATGAACGCTTACTTAGGCGAACTTGAGCGAGCGACAGCATTTAAAGATAAAGTGCGCAGCAACCCCGACAATGTCAACGCTGGCTTGCTCACCTACCCTGTGTTAATGGCTTGCGACATTCTGATCCACCACGGAACTAAAGTTCCTGTTGGAAAAGACCAAGAGCAACATCTGGAAATGACACGTACATTTGGTAATCGCTTTAATCGCCTATATAATGTAGATTATTTTAAAGAAGCTTTTGCTTTCTCCTACTCGGACAAATTGGTTAAAATACCAGGGTTGGCAGGTCAAGGTAAAATGGGTAAATCCAATGGTGAAGCTGATTGCATTTATCTTTCGGATTCTGCTGACGCCATTCGTAAAAAAGTAATGCGCGCAGTTTCTGACTCAGGTCCAACTGAAATGAACCAGCCTAAACCCGAAGCGATCCAGAATCTATTCGATCTAATGAAGGTGGTTTCGACACCCGATACATTACAACACTTTGACGAGCTTTACAATAAATGTGAGATCCGTTATGGAGATTTCAAAAAGCAGTTGGCAGAAGATATGGTATTAGCTACAAATGATGTACGTCTTCGTATTGAAGATATATCGAACGATGACAATTATATTGCGAAAGTTGCAAAATTGGGAGCCGAGAAAGCCAGTGAGTCTGCACGCAAGACACTGAAAGAAGTTCGTGAGATTATTGGTATCAAGAGATTTTATTAAACAAGGAAAGAGAATATGCATATTGCTATCGTAGGAAATATAGGGGCTGGAAAAACGACGCTAACGGAATTATTGGCGAGTCATTTCAAATTTGAACCTCAATTTGAGGCCGTGGACAATAATCCCTATCTAGAAGATTTTTATTCAGACATGAAACGTTGGGCATTCAACCTTCAGATCTTCTTCTTAAATAGCCGTTTTAGGCATATTGTAAAGCTTCAGGAGACGGATATTAATATGATTCAGGATCGTACAATCTATGAAGATGCCTATATCTTTGCCGAAAACTTATATGATATGGGTTTAATGAGTGCCCGTGACTTTGAAAACTATAGCAACATATTCCAAAGTATTATTCACTACATCAAACCTCCCGATCTATTGATCTACTTAAAAGCTTCCGTTCCCACTTTGGTTAACAATATCCAAAAAAGAGGCCGTGATTATGAATCGGCCATCCGATTAGATTATTTGTCCAAATTAAATGACAAATATGACAAATGGATCAACAATTACAAGGAGGGTAAAGTAATGATCTTAGATAAAGATAATCTTGATTTCACAACTAATCCAGAGGATCTTGGTGGAATCATACAAAAGATAGAAGCCGAATTATTCGGATTATTTGAATAACAAGAGACAACAGATAGATAAAAGCCTGTAAATTGATAATTTTACAGGCTTTTTATTAAATAGAAATTCACAAAGTATCATGAAATTTTTAGGCATTATTCCTGCTCGATATGCTTCAAGCAGATTTCCGGGCAAACCTTTGGTTGATATTGAAGGCCAGACCATGATCCGACGGGTATACGAGCAAGTAAAGAAATCAAAAAAATTGACCGAAGTAATTGTCGCCACCGATGACCAACGTATAGCAACGGAAGTGCTCTCCTTTGGCGGCAATGTAGCCATGACATCCGATACACATCAGTCCGGTACAGACCGTTGTGCCGAAGTCATTGCCAATGATCGAGAATATGATGTCGTGATCAATATCCAAGGAGACGAACCTTTTATCAATCCTGACCAAATAGATCTTTTGGCAACTTGTTTTGAAAATCCGCAAACAAAAATTGCAACCTTAGTAAAAGAAATCGAGACTCCAGAGGAATTATTCAATCAGAATATTCCAAAAGTTGTCCGAAACACATTTGGGGAAGCAATTTATTTCAGCAGGCAAACGATTCCTTTTTTAAGAGGAGTTGATCAGGAACAATGGCTTAAGAAACAAACATTCTACAAACATATTGGTATTTATGCCTATCAAGTAGATACTTTAAGAGCTTTGACACAATTGCCGGTGTCTATACTTGAGGAAGCTGAAGCGCTCGAACAATTACGTTGGATAGAAAATGGCTACGCAATCCAAACGGCAGTTACCACACATGAAACTGTAGCGGTCGATACGAAAGAAGATCTCAATAAAATTTTAAAACTATTTTTTAATAAATAGATACTTACCGGTGTTCGGTGTAATACAAAGACCGGACGCCGTCCAGTAATTTCTTCTTGTCTAATTTATCCAATTGCTTAATCCGTTGTGTTGTCGATAGCAATTCATCCAACTGCAATTTAGTGCTCACACCTACTACAGCTGTTGCTACCGCGGGATTGGATAGCACATAGGATAGCGCTTCAGTCGCCCTATCTTCTCTTGAATTTTTTGCCATATTATCCAGATTGCGAAGTATATGCGTGACCTCTCCAGAACTATATTGAAGATAAGGTTCCACAGGCTTATTCATCAAGAGTCCTTTTCCTAAAGCTCCTCGCGCCAGGATACTGGTACCATTATTAGCCAATAATGCATCGATTTCCTCCTCTGGTCTCCTATCCAAAATACTATATTGCATCATCACTGACGAAATAGAAGATTTTGACAGAAATGCCTTAATGACATTTGGACGAATAGACGACAGCCCATAAGCACGGATCTTTCCTTGTTTCTTCAGCAATTCAAAAGCTTCAATGATTTCGTCGATCGGATCATCAATTGTACCACCATGTAATTGATAAAGATCAATATAATCTGTTTTCAATCGTGATAGCGATCCTTCAATAGTTCTAATGATATAATCTTTCGACGCTTTCCAATCCCAGCCCGAACCGTCAGCCCGCCAAAGATTACCGACTTTACTGGCCAAAACAATTTGCTTGCGAAAAGCCTGTACACTCTCACCAACAACGGTCTCATTTTGACCTTTGTCATAGAGATCAGCGGTATCAAAAAAGGTAATTCCCTTATCGAATGCTTTTTGGATAATATCTTTGGATTGTTTGGGTTGATTGCTTTTCAAGGACATACAACCCAAACCAATTTCCGAAACCGTTAGACCACTTTCACCTAATCTACGTTGTTCCATTCGTATTAAAATCGAGCAATTCCACTTCAAACACCAGCGTGCTATTCGCAGGAATATCATTGCCTTTTGCCTGCCCCCCATAGGCCAGTCTGCTTGGTATAAAAAACTTATATTTAGCCCCCTTAGACATTAATGGAATACCGATCTGCCATCCTTTGATCACTTGTCCCAGCGATAGTTTTAATGGTTCATTGCGATCATACGAACTATCAAATTGTTTACCGTTCAATAAGGTTCCTTTATAATGCACAGTAACTTCATCATTCACAGTAGGCTTCGCCCCTTCTGCCTGGGTCAAAACAAGATATTGAATACCCTCAGCCGTTGTTTTCATTCCTGCTATTTTCGCATTTTCAGCGAAGAATTTATCTTCTTGGGCACGACTTACGGCTTCTTTTTCAGCGCGTATATCCATAATGGCTTTTTGGATGACTTCTCTTGTTTGTCCATCTTCCAATAGGGTTTTCTCATTTTTCAAGGTGGCAGCAATCGCTTTTGCGATAACATCAGCTTTTAAATATTCTACTTCAGTAGATTTTAATGACTTTCCAATATCCATACCGAATGCATAGGATACAGAATCCGCTTTGGTTACCAACAGATTTGCTGAGTTTGTTTTTGTTGTCACTGTTTTTTTCTTGACCGAACTGGTCTTTTTTTTCTGCTGAGCAAATCCAGTTACGGTCGTCAGAGACAATAGGGCTAATGCGATGTACTTCATGTTTTATTTAACGGTGCTTTTGCACAATTTCTTCAATAATTTCCTGTGTTATATTAGGGTAATCAACTTCAACCCTTGATTTACTGTTGAGCCAAGCCTCAATAGCCAGCATATTTTTCTGTTTTAAACTGGAAATCACTGGTACCCCCATTTCTTCCAATGATGCTGCATTTAGGTGCTGCTCATACTGATTTTTCATCGGGACGACCAATAGTTTCTTTTTCAAATATAACGCTTCTGCCGGGGTTTCAAAACCTGCACCGCATAAAACTCCGGAAGAAGAAGCCATACTTTCAATAAAAGCTTGATTATTGATCGGTTTTATGGTCACATTCTTCATCTCAAAGGGTCGGGAATTGTGCTTGCTGAATACATCCCATTTCACGTCCGGAAATTTCATCAAGTGTTTCAACAGATGCGCATCATCATAAGCGGGCAAATAAACGGTG
This sequence comes from Sphingobacterium sp. GVS05A, assembly GCF_019969845.1. GTDB lineage: Bacteria > Bacteroidota > Bacteroidia > Sphingobacteriales > Sphingobacteriaceae > Sphingobacterium. The sequence continues at coordinate 250,331 of NZ_JAHXYR010000005.1, read as the reverse complement.
TAATGTCCTTGGTCAGTAACAGTAAGATCACGGACAGCATTACGGATAACTGGTGGGAAAATATTCTTGGCATATCTTTTAAAATGGAAGCCATATGAATGTGTCGCGGGAGCATAATTTTTCATAATAAACTTCCCCAACATATCACTTTCTTCCGGTTTAGGACTTGCAGGATCCAGAGCCCCAATCTGATGGCTTAGTCCAATGCATTCCAGATCCTTAGAGTGACAGGCCCATGCTGAAATAGGCTCAAAATCATTGATAACCAAATCATAACCTTCGATTGGCAGACTTTTGATCTCGTTGGTAAATTTACGAATGGTTGAACTCATAAAAGTTTTCCATAAGTCAACGCCTCCCGATTTTCCGAAAATAAAGCTTAAACCATGAAAACGATACTTTACTTCAAAAGGTAAGGAGAGATCTGCCTGGATTCCACTGACCAAAACATCCACTTCTCCCAAAGCTTTCAAACAGGGAACAATGTCCATGGCACGACTAAGGTGTCCATTGCCAGTCCCTTGTACGGCGTACAATATCTTCATAACGACTGTATTTGTGTTGGCAAATTAATGAATTTTAACGACTATCAATATTATTTTATTGTTTAGTTATATTAAGAAAAGATAAATTAATACAATGAATCTATAGAGTTAACACTATTTTTCTTCTTTTTTACGTATATTTAGTATTAACAATTATTTAATAACCAATTTACTATGACAAAGTCTCCTCTCCTTTGGACACTTTCCATTGTTGCACTGTTTACATTTAACTCATGGGGATTTTTTGCACATAAAAAAATCAACCATTACGCAGTCTTTGCACTCCCCGCAAAATTGGCCAAATTTTACAAGACCAATATTGACCTTATTACGGAGAAAGCCGTAGATCCAGATAAGCGTTGTTTTATTGACAGTACTGAGGGGCCACGGCATTTTATTGACATTGAAGATTACAGTGAAGATAGGCAGATCGACTCAATACCCATACATTGGTCACAAGCAAAGGATAAATTCCAGGAACGACAACTACTTAAAAACGGTATTATCCCCTGGCAAATTAACTTTACCTATATAAAGCTTGTTAAAGCCTTTCAATCCAAGGATTATAATAAAATCGTCAAACATTCAGCAGATTTAGGCCATTATATCGCCGATGCCCATGTCCCCTTACATACGACCAAAAATTATAATGGCCAATTAACAGGTCAGATCGGCATCCATGCCTTTTGGGAGAGCCGACTACCCGAAATGTTCGCCGGCAACTATAACCTACTTGTTGGAAAAGCCATTTATATCGTGGATCCTTTAAGCGAAGCCTGGAATATTGTTCGTGAAAGCAATCAGCTCGTCGATTCTGTACTCAGTATTGAATCGCTTCTCAACAAACAGTTTAAAGCTTCTCAAAAAAACTCATTTATCGAACGAAACAATCAATTGTTATGGACTTATTCTGATAATTATGCTAAAGCCTATCATCATGCATTGAACGGAATGGTGGAACGGAGAATGCGTAAAACAATTCTTCGGGTAGCCTCCTACTGGTACTCGGCCTGGCTTGAGTCTGGTCAACCCGACCTTTCTAGCACCTCCAAAATAAAAATTGAAAATAAAATGGATAGCATCACTACAAACGGTAAAAAGCCTATCGGCCGCGAGGAATGGATGTAAGCAGACCGCAGATAACCGACCGGACTACACACAATATTAGTACCGGACTATTTACTTCTTAATCAACTGAACTAGTTTTGCGGCATAAAACCTATGAACTGCCCTATAGTGATTTTGCAAAAACGTAAAATACGATAACGGCGCAAATCAAAAACAGGTAACAAGGATATATCGAATCCCTTTACGGACTACCAGTTTATGATTAAATAGGATAATTAAAAGAAATCATGTTGAATAAAAAAATAGCGTTAACAAAGCTCGCCATCGTCTTGACTGTAGGTGCTACCCATGCACAAATGAGGGACACGACAGCATTGAATGAAGTCATTATTAATCAGAACAGACTCCAGATCCCCTTTTCAAAGCAAAACAAAAACATACAGATATTGACACAAGAAGACATCCAACGACTCCCCAATCGTTCGATAAACGAACTGCTAACTAATATACCCGGTGTTGATGTACGTCAAAGAGGACCATTTGGTTCACAGGCTGATGTAAGTATAGATGGTGGCTCATTTGAACAAACTGCGATCCTATTAAATGGGGTTAAAATTACAGATCCACAGACTGCGCACCACAATATGAACCTACCCGTACCTGTGGAATCTATTGAGCGTATCGAAATTATCAGAGGACCAGCCTCCCGTATCTTCGGCATCAATGCACTAACTGGTGCAATCAATATCGTTACAAAAAAAATCGAATCCAATCAGATCAGTGCACAGGTATATGGTGGATCGTCATTTAAAGACAATGAACAGGCGAGCTCTGGTAAATATTACGGCAAGGGAGCCCAATTAGGTGCGCAGTTCAACAGCCGGCGCACCAGTCACGGCTTATATTTTGGACATGAAGATTCCAACGGTCAGCGTTATAATACAGCCTCCAATAATAACAAATTGTATTACGACGGAACTTATCAGCCCAATGAATCCAATCAAATAAAAGCAAACTTTGGCTATATAGACAATCAGTTTGGGGCCAATGGATATTATGCTGCCCCAACGGACAAAGAGGCCTATGAACAAGTTAAAACTGCATTCGCGTCCCTACAGTCTAAACATCAATTGAGCAAGGACTTTTCCATTAGCCCCCGACTCAGTAACCGATATAATGAAGATGAATATTGGTACTTGGGAAGGCAAACCAGCAAGGGTAGATCAAAACATTATAGCAATGTTTTTGGAGCCGAAGTAAATGCCGCATTAGAACAGCATTACGGAACTTTTGGTTTGGGACTAGAGAGCCGATTCGAGCGAATCAATAGTACCGCTATCGGATCCCATAACCGCGAAAACTACGGCGGTTACCTGGAATTCAAAACTGAAGCGATTACCAAACTAATGATCAATGCGGGAGCCTACGTAAATTATAACTCAAAATTTGGCTGGCAGGTATTCCCGGGCCTCGACTTAGGCTATAGTATAACCGAACGCTGGAAATTTGTCCTGAGTGCAGGATCTGCCCAACGTATTCCGTCATTTACAGACCTCTATACCAATCAAACTGCCAATATTGGAAACCCAGATCTAACATCAGAGAATGCGTATCAGATTGAGGGTGGTATCAAATATCTATCCAACCGTATCGTGGCTCAGGCGAGCTATTTTCACCGAAATATAAATGATTTCATAGACTGGCAAAAAACCGAGGGCGCTATTGCTGAGGGAACCGTGGTTCCATGGAAACCCTCCAATATTGGAAAAAATACTGTTGATGGCGTCAATGGATCTTTTCGTTATCAGCTCAATGATCCAATGGCCATCACACGATATTACACGACAATAAGTTACAACTACCTAAATCCAACGATCAAAGTTGAAGATGGCGTCCGCTCCAAGTATGCCATCGAAAATTTAAGACATCAGGTTATTCTCAATTTTACGGTGAATCATAAAAACTGGATGCTGACAACAGCTAATCGTTTCAACGAACGTATCAGTTACAAAAATTATTTTATTGCAGATCTAAGAGCTTCATATCAGTTTATCGACCTCAATATTTTTGCCGATATTCAGAACATTTTTGACAAGAGCTATATTGAAGCGGCGGCTGTACCTATGCCAGGAAGGTGGTTTAGTCTAGGTGCAAAATATAAATTCAGGTACTAAAAACTTAAAATCATCGCAAAGAGATACCCCTGCGTAAAAATACATACTATCTCTTATAACTAAAATACCCCATAAATGATTATCAATATGGGGTATTAGACGTTTATTGAATCTTTGGCATTAAAGCACGCAGACTTTTGGATGATTATTCTAACTTCGGGCTAATGACATTATTTTTTCGGAAGTACCGATAAAATCCCGCCAATCAAGTGTTTTTGGAATGCAGGTTCATCATAAGATTCTTCTGTATGCCCCAGTCCTGTATAAAAAACCTTTCCTCCATCATAATTTTGGCTCCAGGAAATCGGATGATGATCGCCCATTTTTCCACCATTATAACTCTTCTCATCCAAATTCATCAACACATGTAGACCTTCTTTCACATCTTTAAAATTGTACCATTCATCCTTATGCCACCATACGGGATCAAGATGTTTGGTAGCGATATTTTTTCTATCGACTACATCTATTTTAGCATTCTGCACAGCAGGATGTGATGCAAAATAGGCCCCCACCAAACCGTTATACCACGGCCAGTCAAATTCGGTATCCGTTGCGGCATGGATCCCCACAAAACCTTTGCCCGATTGGATATAACGGACAAACGCATCTTGCTGCGGCTCATCCAAAATATTACCAGTAGTACTTAAAAAGATAATGGCATCATACTTTTTCAAACCTTGGTCCGTAAACAGCCCCGCATCTTCTGAGTGATCTGAGGCAATCTTTTCTTTATCTAGCAGTTGTTTAAGGACCTGAGCCCCCTTTTCGATACTGCTGTGTCTAAACCCTTGAGTTTTACTAAAAATCAGCACCCTTTTTTGTGCAATGGCGGTCATAGTCATCGCAAAAAAGAAAAACAGAAAAATGAAGAATTTATTCATGATATAGTTGGTTATTATTAAAATTTAGTTTAGGCTTTCTATAAGCTAAGGTCGCAACTTTCTGTAGTACGTTTAACACTTAGATCATAATAGAAAAAGCTGTGTACTCTCCCCGTACACGGCTTTTTCAAAATTTCATCGTACGATTAGTTCTCGGTAGAAATCAAGACTTTCAATAATATCATCCTCTGAAACGAAAATATCATACTCACAGCTACCTATTTTATCTAGGAGCGCAAAGCCGATCTGATTAGATAGATTTTTCTTATCATTCCGCATCAGATCCAATAGAGTTGTATCGATAACCGAACTGAACGTATAATCTTCAAAGTATCTTCTGAAAGTAGCAATGAGATCATTTAATTCATCCAACGAAAGTCCATTCAATTTATGAGAAAGATACCCTTCACAGATCATTCCAACAGCAATAGCTTCCCCATGTAATAAAGGGTTGCGATCATTCAACAACGAATATCCTTCAATGGCATGACCAATGGTATGTCCGAAATTCAGGATCTTACGAAGACCTTTTTCTTTAGGGTCTTCTAAGACTACCTTATTCTTTATGGAAACAGAATGCTTCACCAATGCATTATCTATCTGCGTTATATCCAGTATTTTCACACGTTCATAATACGCACGGTCAAAGATCAGTCCGTGTTTAATAACTTCAGCAAACCCGGATATCAATTGCCTTCTATCCAATGTTTTTAAGAATTGACTCGAAATAAACACGGCTTGTGGTTGGGCAAACGTTCCGATTATATTTTTCACGCTTCCCATATCTATTCCGGTCTTTCCACCGACAGAAGCATCTACTTGCGAAAGTAAGGTTGTCGGAATCTGAATGAAGTCCATCCCCCTCTTAAACGTGGATGCCGCAAAACCACCCATATCAGTGACAACACCACCGCCGAGATTGATCAGCAACGAATGCCGGTCAGCTCCAAAATCAAGCATATTCTGCCACACTCCGATGCAGAAATCTATATTTTTATTCTCTTCCCCGGGATCTACCTCTATGACATCATAGTTGGATAAATTAGGTAAAGCTTGCTGAAACAATGGTAAACAATTGTCTAAGGTATTGGTGTCTACCAAAACTATAATTTTTGAATAATTCCGTTCCGCTAAAAACGTCTCCAAAGAGGCCAACGTATCATCAAAATATACTTGATAGCCCAAACTTTCTATGACTTCCATTCTACGATTCTTTAAGGTTTAAATTTTCTATTTACCAATATTGTTTAATATTACACCAATTTTACTTCCATCCCATCAAATTCAACAACATCACCAGGCTTTAATTTCAGTCTTTTGCGATAATCAACCTGGCCATTATACTTGACATACCCTTCAGCGACAACCCACTGAGCCATAGCACCATGCTCTACCCAATTTAAAGCTTTAAGTAACTGTATAAGCTGTATATATTCTCCTTCGATTTTAAATTCTTGCATTCCACAAAAATAGTGGTTTAACCGAGGAATACAAGAATAATCATCGTTTTAATGCTTACTAAATTACTACATTTGCCTTATTGCAAATAAAGATTATGATTGAGAATTCTGAGCCCAGAACATTGTCCTTTGATAATACAGAGATCGCTTTTAAAAGTAAAAGTGATAAGGATTTAGAAAGAGCGTATTGGTTATTCAAAATAATAGCGAATAACTTTTTAACTAAAGTAGGTCCATCAATGACCAACTTTGCGCTGAACATTGGATTGCCGATCCAGGGTATAATCCGTAGTACAATCTTCAAGCATTTTTGTGGAGGAGAAACCATTGAAGGCTGCGAAGCCGCCATCAATGAATTGGGTGAAAATGGTGTTGGAACCATATTGGACTATTCGGTTGAAGGCGAAGAGACCGAAAGTGCTTTTGATGCCTGTTGCGAAGAAGTACTACGTACGGTATCCGCTGCCAGCAAAAACAAGTATATTCCCTTTTCAGTTTTTAAACCAACGGGATTAGGTCGTTTTGAATTGTTCGAGAAGGTTAATGCCAAAGAAACATTAACAGAATCCGAACAAGGAGAATACCAACGCATGTTGGATCGCACAGACCGTATCTGTAAAGCTTGTCATGAAGCGGGCGTAAAGGTATTGGTTGACGCTGAACATTCCTGGATCCAAGATGCTATTGATGACATCGCACGCGAAATGATGGAAAAATACAATATGGAAAAACCTATTGTTTATAATACCTATCAGCTTTACCGCAGTGACAAATTAGCTTCTTTAAAAGCTGATTTTGAATATGCTAAGGTCAGAGGTTTTCACATGGGAGCAAAAATTGTACGAGGTGCCTATATGGAAATCGAACGTGCACGTGCTACACAAATGGGCTATGCTGACCCGATCCAACCGAATAAAGCTGCATCTGATACAGATTACAATGAAGCTATTGAGTTTATATTGGACCACTTGGACAATTTCGGACTGATGGCTGGTACACACAATGAAGACAGCAGTATGTTATTGGCCGAGGAAATAGACAAACGTGGTATCGACAGATCGACAGATCGGATCTATTTTGCTCAACTATTGGGAATGTCAGACAATTTGAGTTTTAATTTGGCTGCCCACGGTTATAACGTTGCTAAATATATGCCTTATGGACCAGTTAAAGCTGTGATGCCTTACCTATTCAGAAGAGCACAAGAAAACACCTCCGTTGCCGGAGCCACTGGTCGGGAACTTGGGCTGTTGATCAAGGAAAAACAAAGAAGAAAAGCTAGTCGTCGATAACGACTAGCTTTTTCTTATTCAGCTTGCATCCACCTGTTAGATTTCTACATACCCCGCCTTCGCTCAAAATATAAGCAGCGATTACATCGTGACTGCCCTCTCCCGCTCTATTTTCCTCATCTATTATAAATAGCGATAATGTTTCATAAAAACGGTGTTCCTATTTCAGCTTCTCGACATTGGTATAAGCGAATTACAAATTGATTCCAAATTATTGAAACAATTATTTATGTTTGCAAACTTTTCCCTTAAAATAAAGTTCATAGTGAAATGATGTTCCCCCGGAACAAAAAGTATATATATTTGAAATGGAAGAAAAACTTAGATTATTTGATCTTGCCCGTCACCAGATCAGCAAATATCCCGATCTTAACATGTTTGCCCACAAACTGGATGGCAAGTGGAACTATATCAAAACGGCTGATTTTCTTGAAAAAGTGGACAATCTGTCCAAAGGACTGATTGAACTCGGTGTCAAGCCCAACGAAAAGGTTGGTCTTATCGCAGGCAGTAGTATGGAATGGCACATGATAGATTTTGCTATTCAACAAATTGGCGCAGTGGTGGTAGCCATTTATCCCAATATTACCGACGCTGATTATCAATATATTTTTAACGATGCTGAAATCAGGGTCTGTATCGTCAGTAATAAGAGTCTATACGACCGCTTGATGAACCTAACGGAGTCCATCTATACATTAAAATATATCTTCTGCATTTCGGAACAGGAATCTACCCGAAGCTGGAATGAGCTCAATGATCTAGGGGGCAACTGTCCAGAAGATAGACTGATTCAGTTACGCGATCAGATCAAACCCGAAGATCTGGCTACATTAATTTATACTTCTGGCACAACTGGTAAGCCGAAAGGTGTTATGCTTTCCCATAATAATATTTTTTCGAATGTGCTTGGAGCAGCAGAAATCACCCCCTGCAAGGCTTATGATCGAGGACTAACTTTTCTTCCCCCCTGTCATGCTTATGAGCGGATGGTACTCTATACCTACATGCACCTAGGCTTTACCATACATATTGCAGAGTCTTTTGATAAAATTGGTGATAACCTAAAAGAAGTAAAACCACATATCATGACTGTCGTTCCCCGCATCCTCGAGAAGGTTTATGAGAAAATCATGAAAACAGGTCATGAGCTTACCGGATTCAAAAGAAAAGTATTTGATTGGGCCGTTAATATAGCTGAAGAATATGATCCTAATCCTATCAAGAGAAGTTTCGCGTATAATATGAAGCTTAAGCTTGCCAAACAGCTTGTACTCAACAAATGGTACGAAGCCTTGGGTGGCGAGCTGTTAACCGTTGCTTCTGGTTCGGCGTCACTGCATAACAGACTGACGCGCGCTTTTTTGGCCGCTGGAATTCCATTATATGAAGGATATGGTATGACTGAGGCATCACCTTTGATCTCGGTTAACCATTACATTAAAGGAATACGTATAGGTACTGTTGGGCTCCCCGTTCGATTCGTAGAAATCAAACTAGCTGAGGATGGTGAAATTTTGGTCAAAGGGCCTAATGTGATGATGGGCTATTACAAAAATAAAACCGAGACAGATAAAACGATTATTGATGGTTGGTTGCATACAGGCGACATTGGCAAATGGGAAGATGAGAAATTCCTAAAAATTATAGATCGCAAGAAAGAAATGTTCAAGATTTCAGGTGGCAAGTACGTTATCCCGCAACCTATAGAGACCAAACTTGTGGAATCTAAATTTATTGAACAGGCTATGGTGATTGGTGACGGGATGAAATTTGCTTCTGCATTTATTGTACCCAATTATTCTCACCTATTGGATTGGGCTAAAAATGATGCTCCAGAACTCGCAGATATGACCAAAGAAGACTTCTTGACTAATCCTGCAATTATCAAAAAGGTAAATCAGGAAGTACGTCACGCCAATCAGCACTTTGGCAACTGGGAGCAAATCAAAAAGCCTATTATTTTAAGGGATGAATTCACTATTGAAAATGGGGAACTGACTCCGACCTTAAAAATGAAGCGTAAAGTTATTCTCGAACATCATCAGGAAGAATTTAATAATCTATATCAAATGGAGATCGATTAACCGAAATCACTCCTATTTTAATATATCTTTGCACTTATTTATAAAAAGTATCACATGAAATTATTAAAGGATAGAATCCTTAATGACGGCAAAAGCCTCGCTGGAGGTATACTCAAAGTAGATAATTTTATCAACCATCAGATGGATCCTGTATTGATGAAATCTATTGCAGTAGAATTTGTACGTCGTTTTGCAGATCTACCCATCAACAAGATCATAACAATTGAAGCGAGTGGCATTGCACCAGCGATCATGTTGGGCTACCTATTAGAACTGCCCGTTGTTTTTGTTAAAAAGGCAAAACCTAAGACTATGGGTGATATGTATGTTAGTGAAGTACATTCTTTTACCAAAAATCGAACCTACGATATCTGTGTTAGCAAGGAGTTTCTTTCCACAGATGACAAAGTGCTCTTTATCGATGACTTTCTTGCCAATGGAAATGCAGCGTTTGGTATGCTGGATCTCATCCAACAGTCTGGTGCCGCATTATTGGGTATGGGTTTTATTATCGAAAAATCCTTTCAGGAAGGTGGCGAAAGATTACGGGAATTATCCGATATCCGAATAGAATCTTTAGCACGTATAAAATCTTTGGAAGTGGATAAAGTCAGCTTCGAAGAAGATTAACAAAACAAAAGCCTCATTTCAATAAAGAATGAGGCTTTTTAAGTTTAAACAACAAGATAAATTATATTTTTAATCCCAACGATAGTCGTTGTAAAAATCTTCTGGATGTCTGCTGATCGGCACATCCTTCACCACACGTATGTTGGCGGCCCCTAAGTTAACATTTAACATGAAAGAAGGTACATTAGCCGAAAAGCTCCAACGTCCGTTTCTCATATAAACATATCCATTGCGATAAGGATCATAAAATGTTTTATAGTCCCTAAAATAAACGTGATGTCTATTATCATATCGATGTGCTCTCGCCCAAGCTGGCGGACCATGCCTATATTCCTTACGATAATACTTGGCTACTTTTTTATGATATTTCCGATCTTCCTTATCTCTTTTTTCCCAGTATTTCCGTTCTTCCTTATCCCTTTTTTCCTCGTATTTCCGATGCTCTTTCTCATGCTTCCATTCGCGGTCATTTCCACGATGCTGAGCTGACGATTCTTTTGGAGTTATTAATGCAAGTCCTCCTATTGCTAGTGCGAAGTATATTATCTTTTTCATAACCAGACAATTTAAATTTATAAATCAAGTACGATATCGCCTATTTTTTCACCTTTTTATAAGCGTTTCTATTGGTATGACATGCGTGTCTAAACAAAGGTTTAATTGCCCATCGAAAATTTAATTTGCCAGGACATTTAGGCACTTTCATTCCAGCCAATTTAACGTATCTTTGCAGCATGTCCAATACAGGTTATATTACTGAAGATACAATTGTCGCATTGGCGACATCGGCTGGTGCCAATGGTGCGATTGCTGTGATTCGCGTTTCAGGTCAACAGGCCATTAAAATCACCAACGATATTTTCAAGGGTAAAGATCTCCTTAAACAAGCCTCCCATACCATTCATTTTGGAACCATTCGCGATGGTGAAGAGATTATAGATGAAGTGCTCGTATCCCTTTTTGTAGCTCCAAACTCTTACACAAAAGAAAATTCTGTAGAAATCTCTACACACAATTCCAAATATATTATTGAGCGTATTATTAATTTGCTCATCAAAAAAGGAGCTCGGGCTGCCCGTGCTGGTGAATTTACGCTTCGTGCTTTCCTCAATGGCGGAATGGATCTTTCACAAGCCGAAGCTGTAGCCGATTTAATTGCTTCCAATTCGGCAGCATCCCATCAAATTGCCATGCAGCAGATGCGCGGCGGATTTTCCAATCAACTGAAATCCCTCCGTGAAGACTTGATCCACTTTGCCTCTCTTATTGAACTAGAATTGGATTTTTCAGAGGAAGACGTAGAATTTGCGAATAGAGATCAGCTCAAAAATCTAATCAATAAAATAAAAGTAATTGTTCAAAAATTGGTTCAGTCTTTTGAACAAGGAAATGTGTTAAAAAATGGTGTTCCTGTAGTTATTGCGGGGAAACCAAATGTAGGTAAATCAACCTTATTGAATGCTTTCTTAAACGAAGAACGTGCCATTGTCTCAGACATCGCCGGAACTACGCGTGATACCATTGAAGATGAAATTAATATTCATGGTGTAACCTTCAGGTTTATAGATACCGCGGGTATTCGTGAGACTGCGGATATCATCGAAGCGAAGGGAGTTGAGCGTACACGCGAAAAAATGAAACAGGCTAGATTGATTATCTATCTTTTTGATCCAATGCAAGATAAAATAGATGAAGTTCAATCGCAGTTGCTAGAAATTGAAAATCTTCAAATTCCATTTTTGACCATCATCAATAAATCTGATTTGTTATCTGACAATCAAAAAGCTGAATATGAACCCCTTAATCCGCTTTATATTTCAGCAAAAGAGCAGATAGGCGTAGAAGAATTGAAGGATGAACTGATCAACAGAGTACAGCTAGGAAACCTGAATACAGACGATGTCATGGTAACTAACATCCGACATGTAGAAGCTTTGCAAAAGACATCAGATTCTCTGGAGCGTGTATTATTCGGTATTGATAATCCGGTTACTTCGGATTTCTTAGCGATGGATATCCGTCAGGCCTTGTATCATCTTGGAGAAATCACAGGTAGTGTATCTACAGATGATTTACTGGATAATATCTTTTCCAAATTCTGTATCGGAAAGTAATCAAGGTAAAACACTAAATACTAAACCAAATAAAATATACTTTAAAGCCCTTTGTAAGGGCTTTTAGCCTATAAAGACAGTAAATCTAATCTCTATCACTATTATATATAATATTTACTTATTATTTGTTGCGGTATGCCTACAAGCAACAGCCATACTCTAGTGTATTGAGCCAGGTCTTTGGTCAGCTTCGGCCTGGAAAAATTCTATAAAATTAGAATTGAATTTTGTTTTATTTATAAAGCCATAGTCGGTATTTTGTAGATCAATTTGTCGTTGGAGACGTGCATACTCTGCTAAAGAAACTGTTTCTTTATTATAAATTTTTCAGCCTCAGATTTTGGCCGGTTGTAAACGAATAATTTAAGATAGAATTTTCTAAGCAGTTTTCCGGTTATTTCACTTTGGATAGGGGGATGAATGTCTAAGAACAAACTTTGTCTTTCTTTGCTATCGGTTTATAGCGTAGCGTTGCGGTTGCGATGATTTTGATATTAAGGATTAGATTATGGTTGGTATTGTCAAATCGACTCATAGCAAAAGCTATTGAAGGCCTCTAAAATATCATCAAGCCAATTTTTTGTAATGGATGTTATTGATTGACTTTAATAAATTAGTACTAGATCCTGTAATTTGATTCTTGTTTTTCTCACGGATAGGTTAATGGCTTTTAGACGGCCTGTAGTGATTAGGAAATACACCATTTTTGTAATACATTTTAATATTGCGGAAGTTTCTCTAACCGTAAGGTTTACTGGAGGGCCCATAGACTGGTATTTTAGTTCTTCAACATTGCGAACTGCATATCTGGCATAGTCTATTTTTGTATTTCTTTGTTCGAGTTTATAGGCTTTTTATTGCAGCTATGACTGCAATATCTGGTAACGGTTGTTTTGGCGATAAATTTTGTACCACAATATTGACAGACTTTCTCAATTCTGATATTTGAGGTCATGATCAGATTTCTTTAAGTCAAGAAGGATGTTTTTTAGGCCAGAGGCTTCAATAATGACATTTGGGGTATCATTAAACTCCTTTTATTCAGGATAAATACAATTTAAACGAATGCAAAATCTATCCCAAAGAATAGATTAATTTGAGAAAAATAGCTAAACATTCTTTGCTCATTTTGATTGAAGGATTTTTAAATTAGACAGCAATTTTTACAAATCAGCACGTTTGGATGTGGAAAATTAATAATTTCTCCAAATTAAGAGTATATAGAATACAATAACCATTTGTCAACATTCGGTAAATCATTAAGCTTGATATATAGCTAATAAAAAGCCTCATCATCACCTTTAAACATACGGGGATATATTGGCGCCTTTGTATCAATATATAATTCCTTTCTTCTGCTTGTTTCTTTAACAGCATCTTCGTAATGATTTAGGTAAACCAGCGCCCAACCTTTATATAAGACGCAACTTAAATAGATTGAAGTCAACGTCCGTGCTTTAGCGGTCAAAACATCAACTGGGATATAACTCATGACCGTATCACAATGTGCTAGCACTCCTTCATAATTTCCGTTTTTTAGATACAATTGAATGAGCTTTTCGCATACAGATAAGTACTTATTATCCATTGAAAATACTTTCTTGTAAGATTCTACAGCTTTATCAATATCTCCTTGTTTTTCGTATGCATCGCCCAACAGCTCATAATTTTCCTTAGAGCCTTCATCCAGCACAATTGCTTCTTCAACATACCGTTGCGCAGCCTCGGCATTCATACTTTCATAGTATGTAGAAGCTAAAAGGTATCTCTAAGTTACATTTTGAGGAAAGTCATTGTTTACATGATGTAGAATCGCCAATGCTTCTGCAAACTCTCCATAATTTCTTTTCTTTTTTGCTTCTGAAAGCAGCTTTTTGACTTCTTTTTCTTCCATTCAATTTATTACAAATTTTAAAGATTAACGATAATCTATATTTAACTTAAATTCCATTTAATTCTGGAATATAGAACCTGCTACCTTTTTTAGGAATATTTTCACATTAAAATCATTCTACATTTTCGTTAAATAACCACTTCCAATCTGGATCATAAATAAATTGAAATGGATCGCTGATATGACCTATTATTTCAAAAATCAAACAATTTAATAGTCAATATCTGAATATTTTTTATTGATTGAGCTTTTAGCTAATTTTGCCAATGCACTGTCTCCAGAATTAATACAACCTTCTAAAAACATTTTGACAATATCATTTTTAGGCCAACCGGCTGCTGCAACAGCGAGGCCTTCTCTTACATCTGCATATCCAACCTCTATTTTTGGCTCAAAAGCATTTATAGAATCAATTATTGTATTAATGTTAGCTTCAGTAGGTATTACTTTATCAATCCCCATAGATCTCAAGGCTCCATCTACGACAGCAAATTTTCCAATTCCTAGTAACCTTTGAACTTCTTTAACATCATTTAAATCAGTTCTCCTAATTCTACATAATGCCATTGATGCTGCACTCGTTATCATATCATGTTCTTCATTTCTAGCGCAAATATTTTCTAGTATGGGAACCACTTTATCATATCCAGTTTTCCCCAGAACTCTTATAATATCGTAATTCAATTCCCACATTTTTTCGTCAGAAATATAATTGTCAAGAATTTGAAAAAGATCAGAATTAAAATCTGATAATCCATTATTTGCAATTACCTTAACGACCTTTCGTAGATCACCCTTCTTTTTAGAAGATAACAGCTGATTTATTTCTTCAGTTTTTATTGTATTTTTTGCCATGCACTGCTATTGTTTTCTCTATAGTACTTATTCGTCCAACCCACGATATGAGCCATTTCTCCAAGGTTGATTCCAGTTTGAAGATCAATTAAATACCTGTTGCATATTGCACATCTGCCTCCAGACCTAACATATAGCTTAAATTTCTCATCTTGTTTGATAGGTGGCCGATCTTCAATTATAAAATTTTCAGTTTCAATTTTAAGTTTTTTCTTTGCCATAAAGATTAATAGTTTTTCTTAAAAATACTAAAAATATTAGATGTAATTTGAATTTCCTACTAAATATGAAAACACTTTTTTGAAGGACTTTTATGTCTTGTAAGTATCCCATTTTTCCGACAGCTGAGATCGGACTTTTCTAATTTACGTTACTAATTAATTTATTTGTTATTTGTGTCTAATATTTTTTGATAATTCCGTTGGTGTGAGATTCCCTAGCCCTTCATGGGGTCTGTTGTTATTATATTCATCCATGCCTGGGTATGTTCTCTTACTTCTGACAAATTGAAAAATAAATAAGCATCCAAAATTTCTTTGCGATAACTTCGGTTGAACCGTTCAATATAACCGTTTTGCATAGGCTTACCGGGCTGGATAAATTGAATAGCGATGCCTTGATCTTTACACCAGAGCTCAAAATGATGACTGGTGAATTCGGGTCCGTTGTCTACGCGGAGACAGAGCGGCTTGCCCCGCCAGTCTATGATTTGTTCCAGTGTTCGAGTTACCCTCAAGGAAGAAATAAAAGTAGCTATTTCGATGCATAATATCTCACGGGAACAGTCATCCATCACATTAAAGGTTCTAAACCTGTTTCCGCTGGCCAAGCTATCGCTCATAAAATCCATGCTCCATTTTTTATTAATGCTGACCTGTTGTTCCAAAGGTTGTTTCTCCCGAGCAGGTAGACGACGCTTGCCACGCCTCTTCTTGTTCATATTTAGCAGCTTATACACTCGATAAACTTTTTTATGATTCCAGGGCTTCCCTGCTCTGCACAGATAAGCGTAAAGTTTTCGGAATCCATATACAGGATGTTTGGCGGACAGATCATCTAATGCAGAGATAACTGCACTGTCATCTTTCTTACTAACATATCTGGCTTTCTGTAAAACGTGTTTTTTTCATTTTATTACTTAAATCTAAACATTTATGTCCTGTTTTAAGCTGTTTGATTTTTTGGGATACTTACAGTCACCGCATTATTTATCCAATTCGCTGATCGCCTGTTTTACATATTCATCATTGAGATCCTCCCCGGTAATCCGATCTCCCCAGGACAAATAGCCATCTTTATCTTTGGCAAAACAACCGGACACCGTACTTTTTACTTTAAAGGTCTTATAGTCTACATGATCCAAAATACCTTGGCGATTTTCATAGATATGCATTTTATCCTTTGCATAACAATCACCAAGTGCTACAAAAGTTGTATGATCAGCCTCTTCAAAAGTAGAAAAGCTTCCACCATAAGCCATTGCATAATAGTGATAAATATGTTTTTTATCTTTATAGAATGCACTGTTTAGCTTTTGAAAGGTACTAGTATCAATAATTGCATTCAATGGTTCCTCTGTATTAAAGCCCATTCTTGTAAGATAACTATCAACAAAAGTAATACCCTCATTTCCCACAGGGATCATCTCCTTCAATCCGATATCTCCATTTTTATTAATCCATAGATCATCTTTCAAAAGCCTCCATTTTAAACTCCTATTTGTGCTATCAATAGCTTGGGCAAGCATTTTGTCCCGCTGTCTCTCCATCTCATTAGGGCACCTAATATTTTGGAATCCAGCAAAAGACAATAGCCCACCAAGTTTCTGCAGTTCCTTTTCTTTAATAATATTTGTATCTATCTGATAGATTCCCATGCGAAATCGGTATAGATTATCCTCACCACAGTTGTTAGAATAACGTATCGGCTTCAAAAATGAAATAAGACAAAAAATGCTAGCAAATAGTATCACCACCACAAATATAAATTTCAATAATTTCATATTAGGAAGTCTTTTGTAATGAATAGGGCTTCCGGCGTATCAATACCACGAAAACGATCAATATCAATTGCAATACAATTATCAAAAGAGCTAATATTTGCGTTTGAAAAGCCTTCCCCGAAATCTGCCTTTCATTGGCCCGTTTCAGATCTATTTGATTTTTGATAATTTGTTTTGCGCAGGAGTCAATATCATTCCGTTGATCGACCTGCCACTTTTGCTCACTTGCAAACTGATCATTCTTATTGGACGGAATATCCAAAGAGCTCATCAAACCAAGAATGAGCCAACCACAGATTAGAATGGTCATAGCAGCCAAAACAATAACAACGCTTTTCTTTATCATAAGACGGTACCTCCCATGATTTCGATCCATACTGCCATTGTTTTCATTTTCCATAATCATTAAGATAATAGAATAAATATTTTCGGTTAAACTGTCTCTTTTGAATCACTTTTCGGATGTATCGAATGGGCATTTCTGATTTGAACAGTTCAATTTCATCATTGGTAGCATATCTTTTCATACCTTCGTATTGTACTTCAGCAGCCTGATTCCACGCTGGTTCTAACAGCGTAAACGAAAGGGATGTTCCATTCTTATCAGCTCGCAAAAACTCTATATGGAACAGGTTGACTTCCAACATGCAATTATCTTTCAAACAATCTTCATATCGTGTTTTATACTGGTCAAAAGGGGTTATATCCCCCACTTTATCAATGCCAACAATATTTGGAAAATCCCTAATTCCACTAAATTGCGACTTGGCCATCAGATACAATTCGATAGCTTTTGTTTGTTGCCTGGATAGATTGAAATAGGACTTCCCAATATTAATAGTGGTATTATTATACATAGTATACTTTTGCTGAGAGCATCCAGCGATCCAAACGAAAAGAAAAATGCTACAGATAGCCCGTATGCTAATTTTTTTAATACATATAGCCTTCTTCATCACTAAATATGATTTAATATACATTGCTAGTAATCTCTACTAATTGTTAGTAAATGCTGAGTCTTCATCTGATTCAACATAGTCCGGATTGGTTAATATCAAATCTTTAGGTTTGCTGATTTCCACAAACTTTTCCTTTTCTAAGTCAATACGCCATATCCTGCTAATTTGATTAATTACCTCACTATCATTATTATAAAACGCTACGATATAGTTTTCTTCTCGGTCATCTTCTATTGCCAATCGGAAATTACCAAAGCAGATTGTCGGGTAGTTGGCCACCACATTCAGTTCGTCTACAATCAAAAACACAGCTCTACCATTCGCATCATGACGTAGAAATCGTTCAATTACAAATTTGCTCTGTCCGTGTTGGCAATGATCGATGATAGCGGAATACTGCGCAAGTGCATATTTATTTTTCGATGTATCTTCCGGAAATATCACGCCAAGACAGTCATGCATTTTTGACACCTCGATATCGTTGGTTGTTTTACCAATAAAAGAACGAATTTGGACATCTGTCTTTTTTATGGTATCAATTTGTATAACAGCCCTCTCCATTACTGGAACGGCATTTTCTTTGATATGATCTTGCGCGTTATAATTACAGGATTGCAAGAAGGTACCAACCGCTAAAGTCAATATGATGGCTGTTTTCATAGCACTCATTTTTTACTGGAATCTTTAATTCGAAACTCACCCCTGGACATCAAATTCCTCCAAAGAAATAGGAGAATTAATACAACAGAAAGCCCGACGATAATCATAGTTGACACATCAAACATAACCTGACCAAAGGCCTTACTATCGCCAAAACATTGCACCGAATCACCCCAAATATTAGTTCCTATTGCACCTTCTGTATCACAATTGACACAGGCTAGGTATTCAGGTACAATAAGGCCAAGATAAAGCAGAATAAACAGGACATAAATCCCTCCTACAATAACCTGAGCGACTTTAAAGATGTTGGTTCCTACCTTATCCTTTATTGGTCCTTCTCCCATAACTTTTCAATATCTTGAGGTGTCAATCTCCGTTTAAAAGTCAATGTTTCTCTTTCCGATGGAATTGCAATTACACGTTTAAAATATTGACCGCCACTATAAAAGTAGTTGGCCTTTCCCGCTAAAACCTCCACGACAACAGTCTCATCACCTAGGATAACAAGCTTCAATTTGACAGCCTTGCTTTCCGCACTCAATTCGTTATTGCGATGTTTAAGTTTCAAACGATAATCTGCTTGTATTCCAAAACTGGCTGCAGGTGTTTGTGTATTCTCTCCAATCTGATAGCAGATCGTATCATTCGATACAATAAGTGTTCTTCTGATAGTTTTCTTTTCAAAGTTTAGCAAATTCTCTCTGCCCTTGCCAAGAGTATCTGATGAAAAAATATGGGTAAATTCATATACTCCATTCTTTAAAGAAGCTTGGGCAAACGCTGCATTCGTTTCCATTATCACAAAAATCAATATGCAAAATATCCACTTCATACCAGATTAATTTTCCAGCAATATACAGTTGATTTTTGTAGTGTATAAGGTTATTTTATAATTCGTTAGCAGATATTTATTATTCGCTATGGCCTCATCATTATCCGTATAATCTCATTCTGGCAATTTTCTTCTAAAGACCAAACTGATCAACCAACATAAAAATGATCCGATACATAGATAAATAAGTGTTTTGATTAAAAAGAAAGGCCATGAAATAATTGCTAGCCCAAACTGATCGTCAATTGGAGCCGTATCGGAATAACTAACCATGGCATCCCAAAAAGAAAATAAAACACCGAATATTCCGCCGATAATAATAAATATAAGTTTCATTCTAAACAACTTAAAAAAATCATCTTCTCTTAGAAATAGATCGAATCTGTTTGATCGAAAAATAGATCAGCCAGATAGAAAAACCTATAAAGGCAACAGTCTGAAAAGCAAATCGTATAGGTCTGGTAGTCCACTTTATCGTTGTATGCCCACCACCTATTCTACCAAATCTCAACTTATATTCGCCTTTTGCTATTCCTTCAATAGCCATACTGACGGTCATGCCCGCTAACGCCAGCAGAAATATTACCATACCTATCTGCAGTAAATAATATGCTGTGGCAAAAAGCTGTTCAATCAGATTTTCCCACGAACCCTTTGCACATATAGATGTAAGAGCAAAATATAACAACATCAAAATTATGCCAGCAACTAAACTGACAATTCCAATGCACAGTATGACCACAAATATTTCTGTTATACCCACTATCTGATATGCTTTAGCGATTTCTATCCTATTATCCGAAATAGCACAAATTACTGTTCCAATCCATTAACTTTCAAAGAAAGATCTTTAACAAGAAAGGCCTCAATCCCCCTAAATAATAAATGCGCAACTGCCGAATCAAAGATATCAAGTTATTTTCGGTCAACATTAAACGAATCTTAAGTCAATCTCGGCGAATCGTAATTTTTTGCAACGACAACAGGAGCTATTCGTACAATCAAAAAAAAATTGCAAGAGACACATTCCAAACTTACACCATATTATCCTGCAACATAATACGAGCTTATACGACATACAACTAACGGAGTCGATATACAACGTTGATAGAAATATAAAAAATGCGAACTCAACGAAACCTCTACATGATCATGCTCAACTATTCGAAAGCAAGATTAATTTTAATCACATTCATAACCCTATCACTGTCTGTATCGACAATTAAGATCATGGCACAACAGGTTCAGAGAAATGATTTCATATTATCTGGAAAAATAGCGGCTACGGAAATTACCTCGCTGCAAATTAACCTATTCAATGCAGAGGCTAAGCTGATCAAAACCGAATTTCCCAATCAACAGGGTGAGTTCCGATTTAAGGCCCTCAACAAAGGAGTGTATTACTTTAAAATTAGGCAGGGTCAATCAGACCTCTACAATTCCGATGTCATTCAGGTGACGAACCAAGACATAGCTCTACCTGAAATTCGAATAAACGAACAACGACTGGAGACCGTCGTCATTATCAAATCACGTCCTTTTATTGAACGACATGACGGTAAAATGATCTTAAATGTGGAAAGTAGCCTTCAGAATACGGGTGGATCTGCGCTAGAAATACTTGGAAAAGCACCTGGTGTTACAATAGATGGGAATGACAACATTATTTTGCGGGGAAAGAACAATATTTTGATACAGATTGATGGGAAAAACTCACCACTTACCGGCGATGAGTTAGCCAATTACCTACGCGGACTCCCCGCTTCTGCGATTGACAAAATTGAACTCATTACCAGCCCTTCTGCAAAATATGACGCAGCCGGAACCGCCATTATTAATATAAAACTAAAAAAAGGAACAAATAAGGGAACCAACGGAAGCTTTTCTACAGCGTTAGGTGCAGGTAGATACGTTAAAAATAACAACAGTTTTAATATCAACCATCGCAATAATAAGCTCAACCTCTTCGCTAATTATAATTTTGCTTATCGCGAAGCTTTTAACGAGCTTATGATCGATCGAAAGTTTTACACGGAAGGCAATTTAGAGAAAACATACTTGCAGGACAATTTCTTTAAGTTCAATACCCGCAATCATAATGGTAAAATCGGTTTCGATTACAATCTAACTGAAAAAAACTTACTGGGCGCATCTGTCAGCTTCACAAGTAATGTCTTTAAACCACGTGGTGATAGCAAAACGGCTATCCTAGATCCCAACGATCAACCATTCAGTCATACCGCTACTTTAAGTCAAACGGCCAATACCTTGAAAAATATCTCTGCTAATCTCAATCATAAGTACAGTATGGATACTCTTGGTTCCGAACTTAGCACGGATATAGATTTCATTCGCTATGTCAATACATCAAACCAAGATTTTGATACCAAAACCAGCAACAACGACGGTGAACCTATAGGTATACCCTATATCCTAAGAGGAAAAACTGATGGCGGTTTGAACATCTATGCACTAAAAAGCGACTGGATTAAGAGCTTGCCTAAAAACCTCAAACTGGAAGCCGGCTTTAAAACGAGTTACGTTAAATCAGATAACGATATTGAATTTTATGATCATAGTACATCGCCGGCTGTACGGGACACCAATAAATCTAATCATTACATCTACCAGGAGCACATCTACGCAGCCTATGGTAATGTGTCAAAAAAATGGAATAAGCTGAAAACCGAATTAGGTCTACGTATTGAAAAAACCGATGTTACAGGAACACAGCTCACCACTGAACAAATTAATAAAAGGCAATACACTCAGCTATTTCCAAGTGCCGTTTTTTCCTATGAGTTCACAACAGATCATAATCTCGAAGTCAATCTCAGCCGTCGCATCAACCGTCCCAATTATCAACAGCTCAACCCCTTTAAATACTATATTAATGCGACAACATATCGCGTTGGCAACCCCGATCTAAATGCACAAACATCGCAAAACTACGAACTCACCTATAGTTTCAAAAGTAGATATATAGCCACCCTGAGTTATAGCAAAATAAGCGACAATATCACGACTGTCATAAAACCCACCATAGAAAATGGAGAGAACATCACCGTTCAGACAGAAGAGAACCTGAAATCAGCTTCCTATTACTCCCTCAATCTCATACTACCGATCAAGCCGACCAATTGGTGGGATATAAACACCAGTGCGAACTTTTATTACGGTTCATATACAGGAAACGTTTCAGAGACGCAGATCAATAATATTGGCAATTTTACCCTCGACATGAATAGCATCCATACCCTTAAATTGGGTAAAAATTTCGTCGCCGAATTAGCGGCCAATTATAAAGCTACCGAAGTATATGCCTTCGTCCGTATTGACCCTTATTGGTATCTCAATATCGGATTGCAAAAGAAATTTAAGGACAAAAACACCTTGAAGCTCGCCGTAAGTGATATATTCAACAGCAATACTATAAAGGGAGTGACAGTCTACAATGATTACAAAGAAAATTTTAAGAGCAGAAGAGAGCCCCGCGTTTTGATGTTGTCCTATAGCTATAATTTTGGATCCACCAAAACAGGACAGTCTCGAAAAACCGGTGCCGCCGACGATCTCAAACGAAGGGCCGAATAGCGTGACTCAAGAGTTTGGATTCACAAACTCTTGAGTCAAGCTATTTATCTTTCAGAAGCGGCCGTGGATCAAAGACAACCTTTATCTTCAGGATCAACTCGTTTTCTACTTGATACCAGCCTGAACTAAAGATCTCCATTCCACCCATATCAATGTTATAGAAGATAGCCACATGATTACCATTTGTCATTACTTCTTTAATATTGTATTTAAACTTCATTTTCTTCATATCCGCAATATAATGATCCGCAGTATGCCGACTCCCAAGCACCCCCTCGAACACCATATCACTATCCAATAATTCATATGCAGCAGTAAAATCTTCTTTATTCAGACTTTCGAGAAAACTGAGCACAATGTATTTCGCTGATTTCATTTCTTTCTTTTTATGGTTATTTACACTATTCCTTATTTGGCCACTACTATTATGAATACTTAAATAGAAATTCACAACATCCTGCCTCAGGCCAGTTAAATAAAAGAACAACAAAATTGACCAAGCGTTTGATAATTTTTTATTTTCCCCTTCCCTTCTATCACTTATACCCTTATATTTCCGGCAAAACAAAGATTCCGTCTCGAAAAGCAGCCCTTATCTAGCTTTACCACTGGCATCAAAAAATAACTTGACAGGGTCAAAAATTTATTTAAATTTGTTTCTAACAAGAGAAGTATATAACCCTTCTTTATAAATCCTAACACAATCGAACCATGCCAGAGAATAAAGTTTTATCTCAATTGACCAAAGAGGAGTTAAATAAAAAGAAAAAACAGTCCATTGGAGTTATGATATCTTTTGGTATTGTCATGTTTATAGCTATTGTAGTTTTGGTCTACCTCTCCTTTAAAACAAAAAAGTATGCCCTTTCAGGTAT
This sequence comes from Sphingobacterium sp. GVS05A, assembly GCF_019969845.1. Taxonomy (GTDB): domain Bacteria; phylum Bacteroidota; class Bacteroidia; order Sphingobacteriales; family Sphingobacteriaceae; genus Sphingobacterium. The sequence goes on along the minus strand of NZ_JAHXYR010000005.1, from coordinate 226,403 downwards.
TGCAGCTTCCTTATTTTGTGTATTTATACCGATCTATGTGAATAATATACAGATCAACCAAGAACTCAAATCGCGCCAATCCAAGAAGGAATAAATTGCAACTTTGAAGCTGTATAGATTGCTGTAATGACTATAGAAACTACGTTATGTATTGAAACAATATTCCTCACTATTGATCATAGAATGAGCAGGCCCTTAACAGTGGTCATCATTCTTAGCAACTAAAAGCGATTCACCCCAGTCGTTTAATTTCCAGAGCACCTCTACCAGACTTTTACCTAGTGGTGTCAGTGTATATTCTACCCGCGGGGGTAGCTCTTTAAAGACTTCCTTGCGAAGTATTCCGTCATACTCCAGCTCCTTTAACTGTTGATTCAATACACGCCGATCTACTTTGACAATGCCACGCAACATTTCGCTTGGACGCTTTTCACCTTGATTGATACGCCAGACAATTGGAATTTTCCATTTTCCACTGATCGCATTGACTGCAAATTCCAATGGGCATATTTTTTCTTCTATGGCCTTATCCGTTTTTTTCATAATGTTGACTTTTTTAGCCCATAGTGACAATTTTATGCGGTATTGTACTTATGGATTAACTTTCGAATCTTTGCAAAGATTAGGAATAAATATGAAAAATTGACAAGAGGATATGCCAGTATTAAATAAAAATTCAGCAAAACAGTGCCGACCACCAAAACGAACAGGCGCACGAAAAACCAGTGAGATACCAGCATCTATTCTGGAACAATTGAACAAGGGCGAGATTGAAACTGCCAATCTTGTCGAATGGCTAGCCGTAGACCAACCTGTTTTGTTAAACCATCTACTTACATACCATGATCGGACAGCCTATCTTAAGCCTATACTTAACATAATTAACCAGTTAAAAAAACAGACTGTTAACAGCATCAATGAAACCATCGGAATTGGACTTCTTGAACAGATCACGCAGCAAAATGACGCTGTTTTCCTCCAGACAATATCGCTTCATCCTGCTGATCTGGTTCGTTGTTGGGCCGCATATACTGTTGGGAAAAATAACGAGCTTAGTATCACAGAAACATTAGACCAGATCCAACAGTTTGCTGCTGACCCACATTTTGGTGTTCGAGAAATCAGCTGGCTAGCCGTACGTGAAAAAATAAGCATCAACTTACAAGAAAGCATTTCTATTCTTACCGAATGGACCAACAACGCCGATGAAAATATTAGGCGCTTTGCTTCAGAGGCTATAAGGCCCAGAGGTGTATGGTGTGCACATATCGATGCGTTAAAACAAAATCCCGCCATCGCCTTATCAATATTGGAAGCCTTGAAGTCCGATCCATCCCGATATGTGCAAAATAGCGTGGCCAATTGGCTAAATGACGCCGCCAAGACCTGCCCGCTATTTGTTAAAGAATTATGTACCAGATGGGAAAGAGAAAGTAAAAGTAAAGAAACCATGTACATCGTAAAGCGAGCAGTCAGAAACCTCAATTGAGACGACAGATAACGCTAGATATCAATTCATTTTTAATTTTTCATACAACAGGAAATACGTACATTTGGTATACATCAACTCACGGATTAAATCATGCAGGTACTCCCGCCAAAAGAATTATTGCCTTACATCAAGCACTATCTCTTTTTGGAAAGCGCTACCGATTCGCAAAAAACGCTACGCTTATTCTCGGATGGTAATACAGGAATGGTATTTCTTTTGAATCAAGGCCGTTTATCCATCAACCGAAACAATCATCTCCCCCAGTCATTTTTGTATGGCCAGATCAGTCATTTTAAAGATCTCTGTCTGATCGAACGCATTTCCTTTATTATTGTTGTATTTCAACCCGATGGTCTCTACAAATTACTGGGTATACCGGCATATGAGCTAAAAGATCAAATCATTGGCTTACAGGATATCTTTGGACAGTCCGCAGACCGGCTTTACGATCAGCTTATATACTGCAAGCATCCAACAGCTAAATTAAATGCATTAGATACCTTCTTTTATACACTCGCCATTCAACACAAATCGCTAGGTCAGACCTCCTTTTCTAACGTTTTAAAATATATTACCGACCACAAAGGGCTCCTCTCTGTGGAAGAATTACTCAAACTCAGTGGTCATAATGAGCGGCAGATGGAACGGATATTTGCCGAACAGGTCGGTATGAGTCCCAAAAAATTCGGAAGCATTGTCCAACTCCATTTCTTTTTGAAGTTACTTCGCCATAAACCTGATGGTACAACACTGACGACCATCTCCTACGAAAGCGGGTATTTTGATCAATCTCATCTCATCAGGACATTTAAAAAATATACTGGTTTTACACCATCCATATATTTGAACAATACAAGCAGACTGGCAATCAATTTTATGGAGTTCCAAGCCTTGCCCGATCGCTTGTCGGGTTTGTACAATTTATCTTAACAACTTACAAGTAGATTTGTCAATAGATCAAAGAGAGAAATATGGACAAATTAAAAATTGCTACAGCACAATTTGAGCATAAAAGTGCGGATAAAGCCTATAATCTGACAATCATCGAGACCCTTGCGCAACAGGCCGCAGCCCAAGGTGCTGATGTGATTGCTTTTCACGAATGCTCCATTACTGGTTATACTTTCGCAAGAAATTTAGATAAACAGCAAATGCTCGATATTGCCGAACTCGTTCCCAAAGGAAACAGCACCCAGAAGTTGATCGAGATAGCAGCCAAATACAATATCACCATTCTTGCCGGTTTATTTGAAAAAGATGAAAACGACAATTTATATAAGCCTTATATCTGTGTCGACAAAGATGGCTTAGTCGCCAAACATCGCAAATTACATCCTTTCATAAACCCCTACCTGACCGCAGGTCAAGCTTACACGATATTTGAGATCAAAGGATGGAAATGTGGTATTTTGATCTGCTACGACAATAATGTCATTGAAAATGTACGCGCAACAAAATTATTGGGAGCTGACATTATCTTTATGCCACATGTGACCATGTGTACTCCTTCATCTAGACCTGGAGCGGGCTTTGTGGATCCTCAGCTCTGGGATAACCGTGAAAATGACCCAACCTCCTTGCGATTGGAGTTTGATGGAATGAAAGGACGCAGCTGGTTAATGAAATGGCTGCCAGCCAGGGCCTATGACAATGCGGTTTATACTGTATTTTCAAACCCCATCGGAATGGATGACGATCAGTTAAAAAATGGTTGTTCAATGATCTTAGACCCTTTCGGGGATATTCTCGCAGAATGCCATACATTTGACGATAGTTTTGTCATAGCCACAGTCACACCCGAAAAACTGATACAGGCTGGCGGACATCGTTATATCAGCGCCCGACGACCAGAACTCTACCGCAACATTATTGGTCAGCAACATGAAGCAGAGCAAAAAGTAGTGTGGTTACATACAGAAAATAGCTAATCTCCATCAATCCAGCAACTGATTTAAGGTCTCTCAACCGAAGTCTTAAATCAGTTGTCTCACTATTATCCACCAGAGGTACCCCAGCCATCTGTCAATTAAAGTATTGCGAACATTTTTTTCGCTAAGCATCGCGCTACAACACCTTATTTATGTTAATTTAGCGGATTAATATTCACTAGCAGTTTAAATAAAATTATGAACTATATCCGAAGATATTGGAACATACTCACGAATATCGGAACGCATCCGGATATGTCCTATATCGACCTCAAAAGGATACAGATGGTCAACTTGATTGCCATACTTTGTTTATTGCCCACACTTTGCTTCTTTATCCTTAATATCATCGACAAACGTTATCTGCTGTCGACGATCAACCTATCCAATACCATTTGTTCTATTTCGGTACTCTTTCTACAATACGACGGTAAACATAACTTTGCGAAGGCGATGTTATTGGTCAGCAATTTCATCTTTTTTCTTTTGGGAGCTATGTTATTTAAAAATGGCGGAGAATATTTTCTATTATGCACCCTGATCGCGTCCATGTTACTCTATAACGACCGTCGTATCCATATCTTTTTCTGCCTTGCTACTGCTTTCGCCATTGCATTGCTCTATTTCTTTCCGACCATTCTTCCTGTAGCCCAACGTGTCCCCAGGCTAAGACTGATCTTCAACATTAGCAATGCACTTGCCTTTATTGTTATCGCTGTCAACTCCTTCCTACAGATTATTTACAACAATATGGAGAAGATTGAGGAACAGCGTCGAAAACTTGAATCTATGAATCGCGATAAGGAGAAAATATTTTCCATTGTCGCACATGATATCAAAAGTCCATTTGCCAGTTTGGAGGCATTGGTATTGATGCTTCGCGAACAGATACTCAACAATACCGTATCCAGAGAATACATACAACAGCTTTATCAACAGATTGTGCATCAAAATCAAGCGCTGGACGACTTTCTGCAATGGGGAAGTAGCAGTATGCGTGGGATTACCAGCCCTGCTATTTTAGTGCTGATCGAACCATTGATCCGCGAAATCATCATATTGTTTGCCGATCAAATACAGGCAAAACAACTCAAGATAGAGTTTGCTATACCCGAAGGAACACATATCTTCGCCAATAAAGACCACACCACCATTATTCTGCGCAACCTTATTAGCAATGCCATCAAATTTAGCTACGTAGCTGGAAAGATAAGCATCTATTGCAGTAGAAATGAGATTTATACCAACATTCATATCCAAGATGAAGGGATTGGAATTAATCCATCCAAATCGGCCTTACTCTTTAATGTAATACAGCATAAATCATTCGGTACGGAAGATGAACCCGGATCGGGCTTAGGGCTCGTATTATGTAAAGATCTGATCGAGCGCAATAAGGGTATAGTCGATATTCAGAGTATTCCCAATAAAGGTTCAATTTTCACTGTTGGCTTACCGTCATACCCCACCAGAAACCAGGCCTCCAAAAAAGAAGCACAGACCTGTTGCTAAAGCTTCTTATGCCGTGCAATATCCCCACGTATTCCTTTAGCACTGTATTCAATCAACAGCAGTACAATTGAATTTCCTCTCCTAAAAGGTAAAAGTCACTAACAGGGCCTTATGATCTGTAGGCCATATTCCTTTTGGAAGCAAAAATTCATCTTCGCTATCTTTACCCTGCTTTTTGGCATATTTCACTGTTTCCGCAGGTCCCACAATCCTCGCCTTCACCACTTTTAATGGTAGCTTACTACGATAATAGACATAGTCTATTCTGTCCCGATCATCCGCTGTGGGAGCCCAGGCCAGCTTATCAATAGGCACATCCTTATTGAACGCCGGATAGGTAAACCCGGGATGACTTACGGGGTTAGGATACTGCACACGAAAACTATCTTTAAACCCTGCCTTGTTTAATAGAACCGAACAGTCCCAAAGTACTACTGCACCCCGATGGTCGAATAAGTCCTTTGTCGCTGCAGTCCAATCCAGATGTGAAGGCTCATTAAAATCACCCGCAATAATAAAGGATTGCGATTGCTTCTCCCCCTCCACATCGCTTATTATATCACGTATCGCCTCATCCCTTTTACTTTTACGATTGGCTTCCACAATTGCTGATACCTCAGTAATCGGATTTTCCAATTTCTTCCAGGTTATACCGTCATACCCCCTAGGAAGGTAACAGGCATAATTGGTATAATCCAGGTGTAAAGAATAAAAGACAAAATCTCGGTTGCCAACCTTGATCTTGCTTTTCAACACACCCCCCATCCCACTATCTTTGCCATACAATGCATGTTGATCCACCACCGGAAATTTGGAGATCAACCCAACATCCAGCTTTTCATCACTTGACTTACCAAAATAGCTTGCACCTTTGGATTTTAATTCCGCTAATATCCGCTGGATATAATCGGTTCCTTTGTAATTACGCACCTCACTAAAGAGCACGATATCCGCATTCTTGTCGATGATTTCATCCGCAATAGCCGGAAAGCCATTGGGTACGACCGACCCCTCCTGCCAGATATTGATCTGCAGCACTTTTAACTCGGTTTTCCCTTTGGCAGTGATAATCTGTCCGATGGCGAGCAGTAACAGCAACATTATAAGTTTTCCTATTTTCATCTATATGGTATATATTTACGCATCAGTTTATGAAACTTGCCCTAGCGAACTAAGGCAAGTCCAATCCTCAAATATCCAAAGACTTTGTCACAAGTCCTATCTTATTTTTGTAACAACCATATGATTTTGTCTACATTATCTACACCGCCCCACTGACGTTGTATCGCCTTTTAAGAAATCAATCCATGCATTTCCAATCAGCGAAAAACAACGATTGATTCGAGCATAAACAAATCAGCAGTTAGCGAAGTGCGAACGTTATTTACCTAAACCAAGCACTAACGAGATCATCTTCCTTTCTTGATGAGGTTTTTATTCAAATAAAATCCCCTAAACCTTTGTGCTTAGGGGAAATTCATGATTAAATCTATAAACCGATAATGATATTCAGCAATAGTTTTTAGCAGAAAATAGGACAATGGCTTTTCCATTAATGACTATTCGAGTGTACCGAATTTACCAGCTTGGAAGTCCTCGAAAGCCTGATAGATTTCCTCTTGTGTGTTCATTACAAAAGGGCCATAACTCACGATAGGTTCGTCAATAGGTTCTCCACTCATAAACAGTAAGACAGCTTGCTCATTGGCCTTGATTACGACTTCTTCTCCATCGTTTTCAAACAGTACAAAACTATGTTCTTTGGCCAACTGTCCATTGATCACCGCTTCTCCATTGACCACCAGGACAGCAGAATTGTGATGTTGAGGAACACTAAATGCTGTCTGATGTCCCTTTTCCAGTTTAATATCAAAGAGATTGACTGCAGTATAAGTTTCGGCAGGTCCCTTTGTATCCTGAAATACACCGGCTATGATATTGACTATCCCGCCATTTTCAGGTAATTGTACTTTGCCCATCTGATCTGCCGTAATACCCTGATAATGCGCTTCGGTAGATTTATCCTTTGCAGGAAGATTAACCCAAAGCTGTACCATTTCAAAGGGGCCGCCAGCTTTGGAGAAATTCTCCTCATGGTACTCTTTGTGCAATATTCCCGCTCCAGCGGTCATCCATTGAACATCCCCGGGATTGATCACTCCGCTGTTGCCTGAACTGTCGTGATGTGCTACACTGCCTTTATAGGCGATTGTAACTGTTTCAAAACCTTTATGCGGATGAACATCTACACCACGAATATGATCTGATGGACCAAAATCAAATTCCGCATTGAAATCCAATAAGAGGAAAGGACTCATTCGTCTTTTGGTAATCCCGTTACCGGGAACCATATTATACACACGGAATCCATCACCTACCATACCTGGCTGTGCAGGACGAGGGAAGATTTTTTCAATTGATTTTTTCATTTTTAATACTCCTATCTTTTGAATTCATACATCACCGAATACACTCCGCTTGCTTGCTTGCTTACTTGCTGTTCGATTTTGTATATTCAAATTTACGCAAACAAAGAGGTATAAGCCAATAACCTAGCTTAAGCTAAAAGCTTAATGTAGATTAAGAATCCATCAGCGTCTCTTGTGCTGCAGGTTTTTTAAAAAGCAGCCACAACAAGATAAAAAAAATCAGGTAGGCAATATTAAATCCCGCCGCGAGCAACCAACCCTTCAGTACAGACGAGGGTAGGAATCTCAAGGGCAACTGATATATAGTGATAAAAACAGGACTGATAAAGGCTGCCCAGCGAGGTAACTGTGTCCTCCGCATAAAAACCAGTATCGAAAACAGCAGCCAACCTACCATCAACACCACAATAGCCGTCCCCCAAGCAATATACAGTACCTTCGTAAAACCCGAGGCCGTCTCCAACAGATATGGATGAGCGACCGGATCGGTATGGTATATTGCTTTGTATATTTCACCCGTATAATAAAAGTCCGCATGACCGAGGGGCATCAGCATAACACTGACTATCAACACAAAATAAGTTCCCCAAGCATACCACCTGGATTTGTCGTTAAAATACTGATAGGCCAACCATACGCCCGGCAGAAATAAAGTAGCCGTCATCGAGGCTATCAGTGCACCAAACATGAGACGTTCGCTCGACCCTTTCAGCATGAGTACCGCAATACCCACATCCACCTGCTCCGCATAAGTCTTCGAAAAAAGTGGATATTCCGAAGGATCTACATCAAAACCTGCGACAAACATATCTCCGATAATCCAACATACCGCCGCCAGTATACTAACAATAAATGACCATTTAATTTTTGTAGTGTAAAGCATATCAAGAATTATTCTAAATAATATAAATATGCTGCAAAGATATTGTTAAGGAAGCTAGACAGAATCCGTCTAAAGGAGCAATTTATCCGCAGAACGGATTTTTTGAATGGATACTGAGAATACGCAACAGTCGTCTCTGCTTAAAAAACATTAAATCACTCAAAAAACAACCATAACCATTGGTTATAAGCACGCATTTTTATCACTACACTTTTAATTCATATAAACATTATAACCGACTAGATTTCAAACAATAACTACACACAAGACACAATTAAAAACTCCGAGTTCATCGCTACAAATCCGTTATGGATATCCGACTCCATAGGAATCTATATTACCGATTTTATCATGCTCAAAATAGTATTTTATCAAAGCAGTCGCTTCGCTCATCGTCACTGCTGTGACGGCAAATTTGATCAGATATTCATCTATCAGTATCTCCACTTTGATTTCTTTATTATCCGCTACTTCAGTCCTATCTAAGGGTTTCAATTGTAAATAGGAATCTCCGAATTCTTGGTTGTAAAACGTATTTTCATCATCCCAATTTAATGTGTAGAACAATGCAAGAGCTTATGGATAATTCATAGGTATTCCATAATGACCGTTGGATTTACTGTGTATTACTTTCTGTAGTACCATATTAAAAATGATTTATTGAATTCAAAATAAAAGCTATGATCAGAATTTCGCTATGGAATAGTAGATCCTGGTTATTCCTTTCCTGTTTTCTACCATTTTGTCAAAGCCTCTTTCTTTTGTAAAGATAGCGTCCAGTTTATCCCTGTTCTCCAAAATAGGCTTGCCATAGATCAAATTGGCAAAACCTACATGATACTTGACCAACTTTTCCTGGTAGCTGATCACGAGTTTAGCATAGTCGGAATCATTCCAAATATCAAAACTCGCAATCTTATCCAAATCAAACTGTCGTACCCCGTCCCCCTGGACCACGATGCGATCTGAATAAAATGCCATGATATATTTTTTAGCGAGGAATTTCGAAAAAATAAATGCGACACAAGCGAAGGACAGAATACCTAAGCCTCCCATAATACCGATTATTTGTCCCCTATTCAAATCGGTGATATTATTATGCATTACAAAACCCATAAAGGCTGCTACCGGGATCAAAATAGCTATCAGGATCAGCCCAATGGCTATCTGATATCTTTTGCTGCTAAGTGCTCTAAATGTCAGATTTCCGATCACTGTCAACGATACGGTATTATTTTCAATATTATTTTCCATGTCTTAATTTTCCGATTTATAGAATTTATCTTTTATTCCCCCACCAATAATCACCGCCCCATGACCACTATTTTAAACTAGCCATCAGCATATAGCAGCTCAATACTGACTAATACCCTTTTACAAAAAAAAATAATAACAATTAATAATCAATACATTATAACAACCAAACTAAACATAAACTTCACTACTATCCATCCATCAGATCGATAAAATTATGTGAGGCAGAAATGGCTAAAAAATTTATTCCATTGTCCACTACCTATGTAGTTACACTTAAATATACGGCAATCACAGGCCGCCCACAGCGGCAAATTGATATCCGGCACATTTTATTTACCATTCGTTATATGCAAACTATTATCCGTGCAAATGAATGTTCCATTAGCAAAAAAAAACTCTTGAAATATAGCAACCAGTGCTTAGTTATCACCAAGAGGTATCGTACAAGGCGTCAAAAAAACAACTTTCTCCATCAATAGATTTTTTGTTAGTACCTGGGAATATTGGTTAATATGAGCTTCCTCTATGTTATACCTTCTTTGACAGCAAAGCTATATCCACAGCCCGCTTAACGATCTGATGCTTCTCCCTAAGGCAGCTACCCTATAATTTATTTGGTAAATATGGACTGTTTTCTATCTTTGTATCACTAATTAACAAAATATTTAATCCACTGATTTTTTAATATTTCTCAACCGTATGAACATAATGAAATACTGGTTATGCCTTACGCTATTTGTTGCTTCAACAATATCGTATTTGCACGCCCAAGAGAAGGTCAATGTGATCCTTCTCGGAACGTACCATTTTAATAATCCAGGTAATGATGCTGCCAAGGTCATTGAACGAAATATTTTAAGTGAAGAAAATCAATTGGAACTTGAAGAGATAACAGATGCTATTATCCGTAAACATAAACCTGATCAAATATTTGTGGAGAGTGCGTTTTCCAGAAAGGAACATTTGAATTACCTCTACCGCTTATATCAGGATAATCAGTACAGCCGTTATACAGACACCTTACAGAACAAAACATATAAGCGCTACTTCACAGAGGGTGAAACTTTTCAGCTTGCTTTTCGCCTGGCAAAAAAATCAAGGCACCAAGAAGTTTTTCCGATTGATACAATGATAGAAATGCGATTTGATCTTCTGCTAAAATTAGTTCATGCTAACGCGGAATTAAAAAAAGAATATGACACACAAATCATCACCTTAGGTAAAAGCACGAATAAGGCTATCGAGCAGGAAAAACTAAAAGATGTATTTTTAAGTCTCAATGAGGATAGACATTTGACAGAAAATATAGGCTTCTATTTCTGGTTATCAAACAAAATAGGGATACAAGATGATTATTTTGCAGCCAAACTAGTCTCGGACTGGTATAAACGTAATTTATTTATGTATGCCAATTTTCAGAGCCAGTTGAAGCCGTCCACAAAAACAGTTTTTATCTTGGTCGGCGAAGGTCATGCTGCCATATTTAAAGACTTCTTACGGCATGATGATCACTTCAATCTGATCGAGTTAAACAATGCACTGTAACACCAATTTTATTCAGAATATGAACATAATAAAATATTTAAGGTACATAACCTTATTTTTATCTTTAACTATAACGACGCTACATGCCCAAGAGAAGGTCAATGTGATCCTTCTCGGAACATACCATTTTAATAATCCAGGTAATGATGCGATGAAAGTCGCTGAGCGAAATATTTTGAGTGAAAAAGATCAGTTGGGGCTTGAGGAAATAACGGAAACAATCCTCCGCAAGAATATTCCCGATCAAATATTTGTGGAAAGCGCATTTTCCCAAAAAAAACATTTGAATTACCTCTACCAGTTATATCTGGATAATCAGTACAGCCGATATACAGATACCTTGCAGAGCAAAAGATCTAAGCGCTATTATATCGAGGGTGAGACCTTTCAGCTTGCGTTTCGTTTGGCAAAAAAATCAAACCACCAAGAAGTTTTTCCGATTGACACAATGATAGAAATGCGATTTGACCTCTTATTTAAAGAGCTCAATGCAAATCCAGACTTAAAAAAGGAGTTCGACACAAAATTGGCCACATCAAGTAAAATTGGAAATGAAACACTTACAAAAGAAAAACTAAGAGATGTCTTTCTGGCGCTTAATGAAGACCATGCTTTAGCTAGGAATAAAGGTATTTATCTATCCCTAATTAATAAAGTGGGGATCCAAAATGATTACTTGGGAACTAAATTAGTCTCAGATTGGTTTAAACGCAACCTGATCATGTATAGCAATTTTCAAAGCCAGTTAAAGAGTACCACAAAGACGGTAGTCATACTAGTCGGTACGGGTCATGCCGCAATCCTAAGAGACTTTATTAAAAATGATGATCGCTTTAATCTGATCGACTTAAAAAATATTTTATAATCTTTGTTAACCTTTATCTGGGACCAAAATAAAGCAATCAGATTTAACCCAAAGTGCACAACAATAATGCGCTTTGGGTTTTTAGTTTTTAAATTTTCCTCTTTTTGCTATTTCACAGTTTAACTCCCGCTGTAGCGTTTCCTGCAATTGTGTGAGCAGCGGTTTCACTTATTCAGCTGTCAACTGTACAATTGCTGCTTCCAACACGGTATCCTTTCCCTTTCTAAAATCTGCTACTGTCGGTGACACGATAATATCAGGCTGTATCCCCTTACCAATAAACTCTCCGCCATCACCAAGTTTATCCCTCTTGGTGCAGATTCTTGCCGATCCACTACCAGGAAGATCAATCATCAGAGGTTGCCCCGAACTACCACCCGTAGCCTCGCCTATTATCTTGCCACGACCAAGTGATTTAAACGCGCCGGCAAAATCTTCTGCGGCGGAATAAGTTTGTCCACTGGTCAGGACAACTACCTGTTTTCCGAAATACGTATTCGGCATTGGATTCAAAAAATTTTCGCCAGTATAAAAACGCTGCTTATAATTCCATGCGCGGTAGGCCGAATTGTATAAGCGGCTTTGCATCTGATGGATCTTCGCTGGTTTGTTGATCAAATATCTGAGAATACGCTGGAACGAGATCAAAATTGACAAAATTATACTTTGCCTCAGACCAGAACTTCGACAGACCAGCCAGCTTTTCCTCAGCAGAGAGATTTGGTCTAAATGCTGTCACCAGATTTTTGGAATCCCAGAATGAATTTCTATTAAAGAACATAGCGTCCTCCTTTTTCCTATTTTTGGCATTTTCCGCTACTTCTTTTAAAATTTCTTTCCATTGCGGATCGCTATGAAGCGAGATAAAATCAGCATCCTGTGTTAACATGTCCACCTGATGGAGTCCGTCCTTCTGCACAGCCGCTTTAAGATATTTAAATGCCAATGCATGTTCCCCCGCCAAGGCAAAATAACAAGCCGAATTATAATTGGAAATTTCAGTATCTCAACTTAAAATAGATGCCTTCAATTTGGTTAGTTGTTCCTGTCCGGAAATTTTCGCTTGTCCATGACCAGAAGCTATAGCTAATAATGTACAGGTAAAAGTTAAAAGGATAGTCTGGTATCTCATTTAGGTTTTTTTTCAGTCGTTACCCCAAAGTATATGCCAAGGCTCAATAAGTTTCCGTATATCAATTTAGGCACTAAACACGAAATTTAACTGTTCGTTTTCGGACATGCTATTGTCCAATTATGAACATCAGAAATAACTTATCATTTCACTCCTATTTTCAGTGATTTAAAGAGTCATTACCATCAGCATCTGGAGACTACTATTTTGTCCATAAAGCGTATTTGGTTCCTACAATGAATAGTGAAAAATTTCCACATCGAGCAATAAACAATTACAATCCAGCAATTGTTCCTTTCTAAAAAAGAAGAACAAAAACTGACAGTCATGAATGATATTTTGATAAAAGATCATATTCAACAATTAAAGGATGTCGAAGCAGCTGACCTCTGGATAGACGAAAATTTTGCAAAGAAACTAGCTCAGGTGGACGGAACAACAGCTTTTGAGCGTCCCATCCCTGAAATGCACAGCATCGCAGAACTAGCATCCCATTTAATCGAGTGGCGCAGGGAAGTTTTAAGCCGCCTAAAGGGAAATCCAAGAGGACTTGAGATGAGTGATGCAGCAAACTGGCGAAATAATGATGAGTTAAGAAAACGTGGTTGGAAAAATCTAATGCAGGATCTTCACGCTACACAGCAAAATATTATTTCTTTTCTGGAAGGAAAAGATGATGCTTTCCTTCATACTGCTTACCCACATGCTGACACCTCCTTTCCACACGATTATAAGTACCTGTTAACGGGTTTAATTCACCATGGCATGTACCACCTCGGGCAGATGGGCATTACGATTAAGTTCCTTAAAATTCAACATTGAGATGTTAACACATCCATTCTCAATGATTTTACAAGAACGCGATATTTAGAAAGCACAGGAGCTGATTGGTATCCTTTATTTTTTCGTTACTGTATTCGGCCACTTTCACTTTCGAGCGCTGACTTTCGACTACGCTGTTCCTTTGTTGCCCCACGGCTAAATCTATAGCCAAAACTAAGACGCACCTGCCTTGACTCATAATAGCCATAGCTTGATGACTGCAAGCCGGGTAAATTCTGCGTGTATTTAATCTGGTTGCCTTTATAGACATCCGTCACGGCTAGTCTAAGCGTCGCTTTATCCTTCAATAAACTCTTTTGTAATGCAATATCCACTTGACTGATCGGTCTACTTATCGTATTTGCTCCACCAAGCCGCTTCGAGTTGTAGACCATTGAAATCTCACACCGCATCTTATTCGGCAGCTTAAAAGACTGAAGAAGGCTAACACGTCCCGCAGTCTGCTTTAAATTGAGGTTTTGGTACTGGTCAAATGAAACATCATTGTGGATATAATATAGCACTCCATTAAAGGTAATATCCCACCAAGGTTTTGGTGATAGCGTCTGAGTCAAGGATAGCGACCAATGCTTTTGTGTACCCACATTTTTACTGATCATCATTATTTTATCAGCTTCCAATGTATCCGTTATTTTGGCATTCAATTGATCCGTATACACATAATTTAAGCCGACAACCGTCGAGCTTTTTAGGGAATAAAGTAAGGAAAATCGTTGGGTCAGTGAAGGGATCAAAAAAGGGTTTCCTTTCCAGAAAGACAGCTCATCGAGCATATAGACAAAAGGATTCAGATCCTGATAGGCCGGTCTTTCAATACGCTTGGCGTATGACAGTGAAATCGTCTGTTCATTGACCAGTTGCCTCGTGATAGATAAAAAAGGGAAAAGATTAGTGAAATTTCTATTGATTTGATCATCCAGATCCTTTTCTTGCTCCCGATAAAATAAAACACCCTTGGAATTCGCATTTTCTAGCCGTAGTCCAGCTTGGAGAGACCATTCTCCGATCGTTCTTTTATAGTCAAGATATGCGCTAGCTATGCGTTCGTCAAAATGAAAATCATTGGACCGTCTATTATCGAGACTATCACTTGCAGGGCCGACATGATAAAACCGGGAATTGTTTTTAGAGCCTACGGCCGAATATTTGGCACCTGCTTCCAATTTTCCGTCCCACAGTTTCGTAGCGTAATCCACCTTTAGCCCTTTTAGATCAATATCGATATCATTCAGCGTACGGTACAGATTCTCGTCAAAGACATTTCCCCCATTGTCCCGATAGGTATTCGATTGCAGGTTTTTATTCCATTTATCAAAAAGACCGTAATCCAAATCCACATTTAGGCTACGACCCAGTGTATCTTCATATTTGTAGTTCAGATTAAAGTTGTAACGCATAGTACTCTGGCCGTAGTAATCGTTGATTGCATCAAGAGATTCTTCCCGCACAACCGAGGGAAGTGTGGCAATCGCCGTAGCTGTATTGGTCAGTCCGCCACCAAAGATAAAATTACCGTTTGCCAAAAAACCTATTGTATTTTTATCATTGAGAAAGTAGTCTACCCCCACCTGACCACCCATTTTCTGGCGCTTGTCCACATCGACCGTGTGGCTGTCATAGGATTTGCCGTTTTGCTGACGATGGGTCCCATACAAGTAATTGTAGTTACCCAGTGTATGGTTATAATTCCCAAATACATTGAGTTTATTCACCCGGTAATTGAAGGTCATATTCTGCAATTGCTTCGGGCTGACACCATAAGCAAAGGCACTTGTTATACTTCCATTCAATCCCTTCAACTGATTTTTCTTCGTTTTGATATTGATAATACCAGCTGCACCGCTAGCATCATATTTAGCAGAAGGACTATTGACAATTTCGATGGATCGAAGATTATTCGATGACATTGACTTCAATAGATCGCTGAGCTCCTTTCCCGAAAGAAAAGTTTGCCTCCCATCCAACAAGATCTGCACTCCGCTTTTACCGTTGAGCGTAATATCGACTTCATTTTCTATTTGTACCCCAGGAGCTCTTTTCAATGCGTCAAAAGCCGAAATATCCTGTGCTCCGATACTATTTTCTACCTGATAGACAATGGTGCCACCATCAACCGTCAGCACCGCTCTTTTGCCTTCGACTGTCACCGCTTCCAACTTATTTTCCTGTCGGGAGAGTTTTACGGTACCCAGATTGCCATTAGCAAGGTCAAATAGAGCGCTCCTATGATCCAGGTAGCCAAGGTGTTTTACCGCTATAAAATATTTACCCGGGATTTTACCCCGAAGCTGAAATGTTCCCAGATTATCAGTGTTTGTACTGGATACCAATACCCCGATGCCACTGTACAAGCCTACTGTAGCCAAGGCAACAGGTGACATCTCCGGATCAACCACCGCACCTTTGACCAGGTTACTATCATTCTGCCCATAGAGTATTCCACTCCATAAGAAGACAGTTGCAATCAATACGAGTTTTGTAAAATCAAATAGGATCATTGGCTACCCTTAATCGTCCGTAATGATACAGATAAAAAAGCAAGCTATGCAATAAAACGCAAAAAACCTCTTCTTTATTGATGTTCAATAAAGATAAAAAAAATCATAGTAACTGAATTCTGACAGGGCAATATCATATATCACAATCATATATAAATTGTTTTTAGTAAATTGTAAATCGAATAATTCGAACCAACCTTTTATCTATGAAAAATCCCATCGGCATCAAGGATATTGCTGAAATGCTTGGCATTTCTGTTTCCACTGTTTCACGAGCGTTTCGAGACACGCATGATGTCAACCCCAAAACACGTCAGAAAGTATTGTCACTGGCCAGGGAACTTAATTTTAAGCCCAACAAAAATGCAGCGGCATTAGCCTCAGGTTCAACAAAAAATATTGGCGTTGTCATTCCATTTATTACCAACTATTATTTCTCGACAGTTATTTCAGGTATTCAGGAGGAAGCCTATGAACAGGATTACAATATCATTCTTTATGTCACCAACGATAGTATGGCCCGTGAGCAGAGCCTACTGGAAAACCTATCGACCAGTAGCCTCGACGGACTTCTAGTCTCCATATCTTCGGATTCCTATATCAACGGACATTTTGAACGACTGATGGCTAAAGGGCTACCTATTGTATTTTTCGACCGGGTCCCAAATAATATCGTAGCATCAAAAGTTGTACAGGATGACTTTGCGGGCGCTTTTCAGGCAACAAGATTTCTACTCGAAAATGGCGCCAACCGTATTGCCCATATCGCTGGTCCGAAAGACCTCAAATTTACACAACAGCGGCTCAACGGTTATATTGAAGCATTGAAACAGTGCAACAGACCTTTGGAAGAGAACCTGATCGTACATTCCGGTTTCTCGCAAATTCACGGCAGTGAGGATACAACCAAACTACTGGCACTACCTCAGCGTCCCGACGCCATCTTTGCTGCCAATGACCGCAAAGCTGTAGGTGCAATCTTGTGCATCAAAAAACACAACTTGCGCGTAGGTATTGATATCAGCGTTATTGGTTTTACAAATGACCCCATCTGCACCGTAGTCGAACCCAATCTGACCACCATAGAGGAACCCGCCTTTGATATCGGAAAACGTAGCTGTGCCCTGCTGATCCGTCACATAAAAAATAAAGACTTCGAAATTCAGGATATTATACTCCCCGGAAAACTGGTGGTTCGTGATTCGGTGATCAACAAGATCACCTAATTAATTTTTATAACATAATTTGCCGGATATAAAAGTATAGTGTACCCGTATATCTTGATCAAACAGAACAATATCCGCATCCTTGCCGATATCTATCGCACCCATACGATCGTCGCAGCCAAGTAATCTTGCAGGGTTTAGCGTCATCATCTTTATGGCCGTTATAAGATCTAAACCAGCCATATTGATCATAGTCCTGATTAGCCGATCGGCGGTAGCGACACTCCCAGCAAAAGAAGAGTAATCAGGTAGTTTAGCAACACCATCTTCAACAATAACTTCAATTCCACCAGTAAGACTTCCCAATATACTTTTTCCTTCGGGCATACCTGCGGCCCGCATGGCGTCTGTAATCAGAATGATTTTATCATCACCCTTGATTTTATGGATCAATTTTAAAAAGGGTTCTGGCAAATGAACACCATCGGCGATAATCTCGACATCAATAGCATCTAGGAGCAGACAGCTCTCTATTGCCCCAGCATAACGATAAGCATTCCGTCGTGTCATTCCAGACATTCCCGAATACAAATGAGTTGCCAACCGATAGCCGTGTTCGACTGCTGGGAGGATTTCTTCATAGATAGCATCTGTATGAGCCAGGGCCAGTAAAATTCCATAGTCATGGACTTTCTGTCCAAAATCAAGCGCCCCCGGAAGTTCAGGTGCGGCACTCCATCGTGCAATCAGATGATGATACTGCTCGAGAATAGGCAGATACTCATTCGGGTCTGGATTTCGAATATAACGTGGATCCTGTGCCCCTCGCTGGTTCATCGCAAAATAAGGTCCCTCC
Source organism: Sphingobacterium sp. GVS05A (assembly GCF_019969845.1). Taxonomy (GTDB): domain Bacteria; phylum Bacteroidota; class Bacteroidia; order Sphingobacteriales; family Sphingobacteriaceae; genus Sphingobacterium. Next base: position 207,997 of record NZ_JAHXYR010000005.1, on the reverse strand, counting down.
AAGTGCAACCCCAAAAAGCGCGAGCCGTGCACGTTGCGGTTTAAAGCCTCCATATAGGTATCAAACAAAGCCAATAACTCACTTGGCTCACTGGTCAGTGTCGTCGGCAACATCGCTGTGGTACCATAACAGACATGTGTCTGTGCAACTTTTAGAAAAGCATCAACCGTATTATCCATAAAATCGGCACCACCACCACCATGCACATGGATATCAATAAATCCCGGGGACAAAAAAAGCCCCTTGGCATCCAGCCATTCACCTGGCTGCTCTTCCGCTGAAACTCGCTGCGTAGCGATATCCACAATTTTTCCCTCAGCAATCCTTATTGTTCCATTTTCAATGATGCGATTGGGTGTAATGATGTTAGCGTTTGTAATCGTTAGCATAGCTCAATTTTGTTTATTAAATATATTCCATGTGCGTAACCTATGGCCTTTGAATGCATAGAAAACTAAATATAGAAAACAAGGTATCAATATCCAATAGGCAGACTTTACATCAACAGCATCTGCCCATAATCCATACAGCAACGGTAATACGGCATTCCCACTCAGTCCCATAATCAACAATGCAGACCCCTGTTTTGCATAACTTCCCAAGCCTTCCAATGCTAGGGGCCAAATTCCAGCCCAAATCAGGGCATTGGGTAGCCCGATCAGTACGATGAACCAAACCGAAATATCCAAATCTTTATTCAAAAAATAGACAGAGCCATGCGATGTACAAACTAATAACGCCAGCATTAACCCAAGGATCGTACAAAATTTAAGCGCGAGTCGTTGGCTGCAAATCTTTGGGATTAGCACAATACCACAGAGATATCCACAGATCGTAGCAGTTAATGTATAAGATGGCAGAGCTTTGGCTTCCAACAGGGATAACCCCATCGATCCGGCATAATTAATTATGGTATCGATCGCAATGACTTGCGTTCCCACATGCAAAAAAATTGCCAGCGCCCCAAGTACCAGGTGTGGGAACTGAAAGATTCCTTTTTTGTTTATCCTTTGTCCATCCACTATAGTGGCTTCCTGTTGATCCAATTCTGGGAGAATGGAAAACTTGACTAATACCCCGATCAGAAACAGCACCCCACTTACGACAGTGTAAGGCCACACGACACGTAAAATCAACTCATCCAACGCGATGACACGTGACACCTCATCCATTGCTTCCAGTTGATTAAAAAGCGTATTGTCCTGAGGCCGCAGGATAACATATGAAAAGATCAGCGGAGCCAATATTCCGGCTCCTTTGTTACAGATCCCCATCATGCTGATTCGTTGTGCTGCCCGCTCTTTTTCACCAATCAGTGTAATATACAGGTTAGCGACAGTTTGCAGCACCGTCAATCCGGTACCCAAAGTAAACAGACCCACTAAAAAAATAAGGTATGTGCGTCCATAAGCAGCCGGGACGAATAACAATGCTCCCATTGCCATAATCCAAAAACCGACCATAATCCCATTTTTATAACCCAGCTTCTTTAATATATAAGATGCAGGCATCGACATCAACAAGTAGGAAATGTAAAACGCAAACGCTACCAAATACGACTGAAAATTACTTAATTCACATGCGATTTTAAAATAAGGAATCAGTATCGCATTTACCCAGGAGACAAATCCAAAAATAAAGAACATCAGTCCTATGATCCCTATGGATACCAATGTTGTCTTTCGATCTAAAGCAGTTGATGTCATCGCAGCGGATTATAGTAAAGAAGCTGATTCTTTGTCGAGATAGCAAGTACTATCCGTGTGTTGCTGTAATATGCTCGCAGGATGCCAGTTCGAGATCGTCCCGGAGAGGCAGTTCCGCACCGCCTCTGCTTTTCGTCTATCTGGTACGGCACATATAATTTTTCGGGATAACATAATCTGTCGAATAGACATACTGATAGCCTGAGCAGGAACTTCGTCAATCGATGCAAACCATCCCTCCCCCAGCTGTTGCTGCCTGCACTGTGTATCAAGGTTTACTACCAGATAAGCTCCACTGGCATCAAAATCCGCAGGCGGATCGTTGAAAGCTAGGTGTCCATTTTCGCCTATCCCGACAAAGGCAACGTCGATGGGATGTGCACCGATTTTTTTGTCGAGACGTTCACATTCAGCTTGGGGATCCCCTTCTCCATTAATGAGCACGACCTCTTTTAAAGGGGCTACAAGATTAAGAAAGCGCTCGGTCAAATACTTACGGAAGCTTGCTTTATGTGTTACCGGAATACCGATGTATTCATCCAGATGAAACATCCGTACTTTGCCCCAATCAATATCCGTCGCCGCTACAAGCGTTGCCAAAGTTTCAAACTGGCTCTGTCCTGTCGCCAGAATAATATTTACCTCACCATTTTCCGCTATTGCAGTTTTAATAGCCTCGATTCCGGCCTTTCCAGCCTCCAAACCCAGTTCTTCGCGTGTTTTAAAAGTTTTTAAGTTCACTTGATTTTATTTATTTATTTATTTATTTAGTTGATTTCAATACTTGTGTTGTTCCACCTTTTGTTAAGTTGATATCATGTACCAGATTATCTTTCCAGAGGCCATTTGTAAAATCTGGTATTTCAATCGGCTGGGAGCCATTAGCCACAGACCATTCGCTCAATGGGCCGATAACACTCCAGCTTGCGGCATCGTAGACATCCATATCGACCGGAAGCCCATTTCTAAGACAGTCGATCAATCGCCAATCCATCATAAAATCCATCCCCCCATGACCACCAATTGCTTTTGCTAGCTCGCCGATCTTGGTGATAATACCAGGAGCATACTTCTTTTCCAATTCAGCCATCTCCGTTGCTCCTAAAAAATCATCATGCCCTATGGCGATCTTTCCAGGCAATGGATATTTTTGAGCAAACGCCTTTGTACCGCTCACCAGATGAATACGCGAATACGGACGCGGTGAGCTTACGTCATGCTGCAGCATCATCGTACTACCGTCTGAGTTCATAATGTTCGACACATTAATATTTCCACGGAAAGGTTTATCGACATAACTTTCAAACTGCTTATTTACCTGTGCCATTTCCTTTGCTTTGGAATTAAGCATAAAGTCCTTTGAAGACATTGAGTTCATATAGTCCATTTTGTTGCCACGATTGATCCGAAGTATCTGGCAAATCGGCCCCAGTCCATGGGTTGGATATAGATTTCCGTTTCGAGCAGCATTTTCTTTGAGCCGCCAAAAATCGTATCGCTTTTTCTCATCAAAAAGGCTGTCCATGATATCATGGATATAAGCTCCCTCACAGTGGATGATATCACCGAAAAACCCCTGTCTTGCCAAGTTGAGCGTCAATAGCTCAAAATAGTCGTAACAGCAATTTTCGAGCATCACACAATGTTTTTTTGTTGCTTCGGAGGTTCTCACCAATCTCCAGCAGTCCTCCACCGTAATTGCCGCAGGGATCTCGAGTGCGACATGTTTACCCTGCTCCATGGCATAGATCGCCATATCAGCATGCATGCTCCAATGTGTAGCAATATAGATCAGATCAAATTGATCCGATTCACACATCCTTTTCCAATCTTCTCCAGTTTTGGCATAAATTGTGGCAACATGCCCTGACGTCTTAATCCGCTCCTTGGCTTCATGGGCTTTCTCCGGCCTGATGTCACAGATACCATTAATGCTGACACCAGCAATCTGGCTCATTCGTTCTACCGCCACCGAGCCCCGGTTTCCAACACCAATAAAACCCACGCGTACAGTTTCAATTTTGGGTGCGGCATAGCCCGACATGTTAAAAATGCTGTTATATTTTTTAGATGCTTCCAGCCGGATATGATCGAGTTTAGTACCCGAGGTTTCCTTTTCCTGTGCGGTGCAACCGGTTATTAGTCCAAAACCGGCTAGACCAGATAATTTTAAAAATGATCTTCTATTTGTTCCCATGGTCACTAATTGATCTGGAGAGTTCCTCCAATGTTAAACTTTCTTTTATACGCATTTACCTTATTCAATAATTGCTTTTTATCCTTTTCTGGGCAGCTTTTACCACTCCAGGGCATCAGCTCATCCACATTAATATCTTCCCTGCTCAATGCCAACAACAAGGGTATATCGCCCCACTTTAAAATTCCAGGAATATGGACGGCCATGTTGAAATTTTCCAGACTGCCGGTCATATCTGGCAGGTAACTGGCGGGCAATCGCCGGAGCTGCAGTATCCGTTGTTGTGGCGATAAGTCGCTGCTGATCAAGGCTGCCAAAGCAGTTTCGCGATAGGCATGAACAATCAGCTTATGGTTACCGTAATGCTGCTGCAGATAGTTACTTACAAGCGTAATCTCGTTGGCCCATATTCCCATCATAGTTTGCCCCATCCAAAGCATTGAACGTGAGATGGTATGAAAACGAGGTAGCGCCCCATCAATATGTTCGCCACTGGCTGAAGCTCGCTCCCCGAGGCCAAAGAGATCTATGATCGCAATGCCCTCGCCCCTCGCGACCATCTGTTCAATTTCCGTAAGATTAAGTCCCTGTTTGCCCTGATCGGGGAATAACACGTGCATTATCTTCCCTCCTCCAGCAGGCTCCTTAACGAGCAGCGGAATCAGTTGCCGCTGAGCCGTTTCGAGGATAATTCGTCGCCATCCTGCCTCAGGTAATAACGTTCTTACCGAAAGCAGTCGATCCGATTCGACCTTGGAGAGCAGCAGGCGGAGCTCCTGCAGATAGGTTTCTGTGCTCCGCCCCTTAGTGACGATTAACTTATTTTCAGCTAGCTTGAACTCCCTATTCACAAAGGCTGGTATCGTCATTATTTTTTCGCTTTTAATCCCATATTGCAACACCGACAAACGACTGGTATCGAGCATATGTACCGCATTTAGCTCAATTGGTAAGGACTGACGATAATTAAAGCTTTTATTAAACCAAGAGAGCATAGCTTTATTCATTTCAATTGTATAGCTGTGCGACTCATCAAATAATTCATACGCTAATCGATCTGCCGAGTCCTGTTGTTGATATGCTAACTTGCCAAGACGATACGACTTCAGCATCTGATGAACGTTAAATGCGGCGTTCCCATCTTTTAGGGCTGTAATGATCTTTACAGCCTTAGGAGCCATCGCCTGCAAGAGCTGCCCCTCTTCAAAATACTGCAGGCCATTAGGATGTAACTCACAGACACAGTTGCTATTCATAATATAAGAGCGGAAGGTACCTATACTGACTACCGGGACAGCAGCTTTGACGCGAGCATCCATTGCTGTTAGCCACATGGTCTGATTGCCACCACCACTGGCACCAGTAGCGCCAATTTGCTCTTTATTCACATAATCCAAGCTGCATAGCAGATCTATGGCACGTTTATTTTCCTGCAGCTGTATCCCCATTAGGGGTGTCCCCATATCCAGTAATAATGACCCCAGATTGGCCCCATGATATTCATGTTCGTGCCGACGTCCACGTTCCCCCGCCCCCATAGCATCGATACTAAGGCATACATAGCCATTGCTTGCTAGTATTTGAGATGTCCGTTGCACGATTTCACTACGACGTCCCGGTGCCCAATGACCGTGGCTGTTTAATATCGCTGGAAAAGGTCCTTGCCCTTTGGGAACATAGAGGTTGGCTGGGACGTATACGCCCGGCAGACTTTGAAAGATCAGATTATATACCATATAGCCACCACAGTCCAGGCTAGCAACAACCCGCATATCGAGATCACTATCGTCGCTGTTACCCAATTGAAGATTGGTATGAATCTGATTTAAGAGTTGTCCAGGGTCTACAATACGATCCATCGGCAGTTTATACAAGAGTTCATCCGCCTGACTTTCGATTAATTCCTTGAGCGGATCAATGTCCTTTGGGATGGATAGTATTTCCGGTAGGACTGTCTGTGCAGCTACCTGCTGTCCGAATGTCATCATAAGCGTGACTGTATATAGTTTAAAATTCATCCTTATTTAACCCTTAATCCACGTCCCACCAAAGTTTAGTTGCGGCGTTATCCGCTCCACCGAGCAAGGCACGACCCTTTGTCAATTCGGCAAAGTTGTCTGTCACTTCCGTCAAAGGGTAAGGCAACCTCTTGATAAATGTTCCAGCCGGCAGGTCGGGATTGTCGGACTGTAGCACCGCATACATCTTTGGGTATCCTGAACGACGATATTCAGCCCATGCTTCCATACCGTTGGGATAGATTGCAAGCCACTTCTGTACACCAATCTGTTCACGCTGTTCAGCCTCCGTACCGCTCCATTTAATTGGAGTTACGGCAACTGCTGGAGAATTATGGTAATCGCCCGGAGCGGTCGGTCTATTCGTTGAGGAAAGGTAATTGCGGATGATTGTTTCATCATTGACACCCCATTGCGCCATACTCAGACGTATTCCTTGTTCGTAGAGCACCTGTGCTGTACCATCCATATTCCAACCATTCAGAGCGCCTTCCGCACGCAGCATAAACGATTCGGCGGCGCACATAATATGAAAATTCTGTGTAAAATTACCTTCGAGCACTTCGCCATTGTACCGCACCCAGTAGGTACCCACATTGGAATTGGCTCTCGACTGATTTCTTGGCTGCCCAAGATCGGTGGCTATAGCTCCATTACGCACACTGTTAAAGACTTTTCCACTCAAGCTGGGTTGAAAATAAATACCCAATCTTGGATCTTCATAGCCTTTGAGATATGAGGCTATCGTTGAACTCATCGAAAATTCGTTCCAAACAGCCACCTGCGACAGACCGTTGGTATCGTTGCCCGAGAGTGACTTGAGCATGGTGGCATTTTGACCATTACTGGTCATCACACCTGCTGCCACCGCAGCTTCAGCTTCAAACTTTGCCTTTATGGGATCTACTTTTGATATCCGAAGAGCGAGCCGGAGGCGCATGGAATTCGCAAAGCGGATCCAATTTTCAACATTTCCGTTATACATTAGATCATATCCCTGAAAGATTGTTGTGCCCGAAGGCAGGGCTTTCAGCTGGTCTACCGCTGTCGTAAGACGAGTAAAAAAATCTGCATAGATCTTATCCATCGGATCGTAAGGAATGACATCGCGAGCCTCTGCTGCTGCAAAATAAGGGATCGGACCAAAATGATCAGTCAAGCGGTGAAAGGCATATACCCACATAATATTCGCGAGTGCCGCTTCCCCTGTACCAGACTCGGTATTATCCATAATACTTTTAAGCTGCGGCGCGGTATCAACATACACCACAGTCCAGAATCTCCGCTGCCAGTCAGGTGTCAGCAGGTAGCGATCCGTACTGAAAGAATTAGTTGTCAATGCAAAATACTGTCCATATAGATCGGCGCCAAGATTCTGTACGGTTTGGTAAAAAGAACGGTTCAACGCAGCCGAAGACTGTGCTTTTGCAAACATAAAGGGCAGCTCACGCTGTGTGATCACCGTGATGTTGTTGGGATCGCTGTTAATCCGATCAAAATCTTTGCTGCAAGAAATAAGGCTCAATCCTAGCAAAGCTCCATATAGCATGTTTCTTCTCATGTTTACAACTGTTAAAAGGTTAATTTTAAGTTTAGCCCGAATGTCCGTACCGACGGTGGTAGTCCAACTTCCACACCCTGATAATTGCCAGCTCCCAGCGCAGCCTCGGGGTCTATCGGGTTTTTTGTCTTCCCAATGCCCGGTATATCCAGTTTGGATTTTCCGCGGTAGATGAAAAAGAGGTTACGTCCTGTTAGGGATAGCCCAGCATTCTTGAATACCGAGGTATTCTTTAAGTCCAACCTATAAGTAATGGACAATTCCCGGAGCCGCACATTAGTCATGTCATAAGTAAAAAACTCACCCCAACCATCCCGGCCATTTTGCGATACACGTGTCCACAACTGCTGTGCGGTGATGGCTTGTGTATTGGCGGCACCATTGGCATCCACAGCATCCAGTACGAGACCACCTTCGCGATACATTGAGGTGTAGTCTGCTACACCAAAGGCTGCGAGGTAGGCTGAAGTTCCTGAGACTATTTCTCCTCCAATTCTTGCATCCACTAATGTATTGAGCGTAAAACCCTTGTATGAAAAGGAATTGGACCAACCCAATAAAGCCTTGGGATTAAAGTTACCTAATTTTTGATTCGCTTCTACCACCGGCAGCCCACTACCATCTACCACAAATTTTCCACGCTGTGGATCACGTTTCCAAGCATAACCGTAGAGGTCACCATACTTCTCTCCTTCGTTTACCACAACTGTGGCATACCTGTTATTGTCGGTAATATTGGCTCGTTTTGTTTTATCGTGCAATGCGATTATCTTGTTGGTGTTACTGGCAAAATTCAACGTCGTCTCCCAAGAAAAATGTTCGCTTTTTATAGGCGTTGCCATCAGCTGCAGCTCAAGTCCTCGGTTTTCAATATCCCCTGCATTGATGTATTGCCGGCTATAACCGCTAGCCATAGGCAGCCCCAGAAAGAGTAGCTGATTTACCGTATTGCTTTTGTACAAAGTCAGGTCAAAACCTAGTCTGTTTCCAAAGAATTTCATATCAAGACCTGCTTCAAATGACTTGGTCAATTCGGGTTTTAGGTCTGGAATAGCTTTAATCGGCGAACGGGAAATAAATCCATTTCCGGCTCCCAATCCAAATGAATAAAGCTGTCTGAGCAGATACGGATCAGCATCATTACCAACCTGAGTATAAGATGCTCTAATTTTTCCAAAATTGACCCAAGCAGGCATCTGTAACAACTCATTGAATATCGCAGACATACCAACAGAAGGATAAAAATAACTGTGCGGTGCTTTCAATGTTGAAGTCCAGTCATTACGGGCAGTCATATCCAAAAAAATAGTATTGTCAAAGGATAGCTGTGTACTGGCATAAACGGAATTGAGGCGGCGCTCGTAGCCTGCTATAGCTAAAAACTCAGGCGTCGTTGCCATTTTCAGGCTAAACTCATTTGGAATGGATAGACCATTGGCCATATTCTGAAAACTACTGTATTTCCGACGTAGTGTACTAGCCCCGAGATTGTAGGTAATGGCGATATGTTCTGTCAACGGATTTTTACCGTTGATCAGAAAGTCAAGGTTACTTTCTTGGTACCGGGCATTGGTCTCATAATATTTCCCCCCTTTGCGCACATCGCCAACAGATACTGTACTCGCAAAAAAGGAACCATCCGTATTATCAATATATTTATCAAAGCTATATCTGCCCATGATGCTGATCCAGTCCCTAAGCTGATAAGTCGCCGAACCCAGTGCTGTAATGCGATCACGTACTTCATTGACAGATGTACGGTTGATACTCCAATAAGGATTATCGTAAATGGCCGATCCAGACCAGTATTTACGTAGGGGCTGACCTGTATTGGGATCGATGGTCTCATAATCCATCAGTTCATTTTTATCCATGTCCCGTGGAATAATATAGGCTTCAACAGGAATCCCCATATCCCCCAGGCGTGGCCGGTTGTCAATCTGCTGATTGACATAATTGAGTTTGACATCCGTTTTCAATTTGGGAATAAGCTCCGTATTGACGCGCAGATTAAGGCTGTTACGTTTAAGTGAGTTACCCTGGATAATCCCGCCGATTTTGTTGTTGGCATAGGAAACATATCCCTGCAGCTTCTCTGTACCACCATAGGTGCTGATACTGTTATTGAAAGTTGCCGAATTTTCATAGAAGTCCTTAACATTATTTTTATAGGTTTGTGCCTTTGGTCCCCAACTCTCCCCGATGTTTGTCCCGCTGACACCACCATTTCCTCGGCCATAGGTATTTTGAAACTCGGTAAGTAGGTTGACCTGATCAAAGAAGGCACTTCCGTTGTAATCTATCGTATATCGTCCTGACTTTCCCTGTTTGGTCGTGATCAGAATTGCCCCGTTTGCAGCTCTGCTTCCATACAACGCCGCTGCTGAGGGACCTTTGAGTACGTTGATGGATTCCACATCATCCGGATTGATATTGGCAGCACCATCACTGGTACCGTAGTTATAGGTCGTACCAGTTGCCTGCTGTGCACTTGAATTGTCATATGGTACGCCATCGACAACGATCAGGGCATTATTATTTCCTGAAATGGATTTGTTACCGCGGAGAACCACCCGTGCTGAAGCACCGGGACCGGAGGCGGCAGTGGTAATAACAGCACCGGCCACTTTACCCGTGAGACTGCTCATGATATTCCCGCTATTGTCCCTAGCGTCATTAACGGCACTGCCACTAAGCTGCTGTGTTGCATAGGTAAGTCCTCTTGTTTCCCGTTTGATACCAAGTGCTGTTACCACAACCTCATCGATGGTAAAATTCTCCTGTGCAAGGCCAACGGTCAATAAGCCTGCTGCCGTCACAGGCAACTCCGCCGATTTATACCCGATCAAAGAGAACTTGAGTCTATCCCCCACCGCAGCCCTGATACTAAAATTACCTTCTTGGTCTGTGTGCTCCGCCAGCTGCGTGCTGAGGTTTAGCACCGTCACTCCCAGTAGCGGTTTCTGATCCGTCGTGCTGATCACCTTTCCTGTCCGGGTGCTTGGCTGTGCATGAGCTCCCTTGGTAAAAAGGAAGAAATAACAGCCAATTAGCCCCACAAAAAACAAATGTTTACTGTCGATACGAGCTATCATAATTTATCGATTTAAATTGTTGGATTTTAGTTTATTTCCATTGCGTTATACCCAAAGAAAGACCTTTGGAGAAAGAAATCCAACAGATTGCCCGAATAAAGTAGCGGTAGCGTTACCGAAAATCCGCCGTCTATATAAAGCGTTCAAACGACCAACAAAACTTTTCTGACAGTGTGATCAGAGCAAATCGGACCGATAACGTTACCATTGATTTCCATTGTTGTTTTTCATAATAAACAGTAGAATTGTAAATCAGATCGAAACCCGATTGCCGCGCTAAAAAAACGAACAATGGAAAATAATAAAGCCACATTATCTTGGAAGCAGCTGAACGCTATAGATCCCACATGGGTCGATATCCCCGAGCTGTCTCTATTGACACTACCTGAACGGGTGATCCAATTTGGCACTGGAGCCCTTTTGCGTGGCCTACCTGACGACTATATCCACCGAGCCAATCTCGCTGGCATCTTTCAAGGCCGCATTTTAGTCGTCAAGTCGACCGATCAAGGCAGTACAACAGCCTTTGAACAGCAAAATTCGCTCTATACTTTACTTGTACAGGGGTACGAAGATGGACAGCATATCGTCTCTAGACAGGTCAATGCTGCTATTTCCCGCGTATTGTCTGCACAGCAACAATGGCATGAAATCTTAAAGACCGCCAGATCTCCCGAAATGGAGATCCTGATTTCCAATACCACCGAAGCTGGTATTGTCGGCTCCGAAGGTACAATCCATGACAGTCCTCCAATAAGCCTTGCCGCTAAAATACTTGCTTACCTATATGCTCGTTATCGGCATTTCGATGCGGATCCGACCAAAGGGTTGGTCATTATACCTACCGAACTCATTACAGACAATGCTGTTGTACTTAAAGATATTATCCTCAATTTATGTCATCAGCAACAACTTGAAGACACCTTTATCGATTGGGTTGATCAAGCAAACTACTTCTGTAATTCGTTAGTAGACCGGATTGTCCTCAATAAGGTAGCCCCAGAGACACTGCCTTATGTGGATTCACTTGCGATAATGGCAGAACCCTACCGGCTATGGGCCATCGAATCGGATAGCATTGTTGTACACAACAAGCTGTCTTTTGCAGCCCTGGATCCATCGATCAAAATAGTTCCAAATATCGCTAAGTACAAAGAGATTAAGCTCCGCCTGTTAAATGCGACTCATACACTCTGCTGTGGGCTGGCTATACTTTCCGGTATTGCAGATGTCAAAACATTCTTTACAGATGCAGTCCTGGACTGTTATATCCGTCAGATCCTTTTCAAGGAAATTGGCCCTAGCCTACTGCAAACAGGAATTCTAACTACAGAAGCTGACCAGTTTGCCCATACCGTCATTGACCGTTTCAAAAATCCATTTCTGTCCCATCAATGGACTTCCATTGCCATACAATTCAGCAGTAAGATCAAGACCCGTGTGCTTCCTATACTGCCTTATTGGTATGGCCAGCATCAAGCTCCCCCCACAGGGGTCGCCATCGGCTTTGCAGCCTATATTTTGCTGATGCAGCAGACTACTAAAGAAAACGACTTTCATGACGATTACCGCAGCGCAGTACAATTACATCTGCAACAGCGTGATCCTATTCCATCCTTACTAGCAGACCAGCAGATCTGGGGTGAGTCTCTCCTAAACTATTCTGGACTTGCCTGCATGGTCAGTGAAATTTTACAACGTATTAAACAGTTGGGACTACGCAGCACCATAGTTGATTATCTTTTCGAACAGCAAACAGTATGAATACACTTAAAATACATCCCAAAGACAATGTAATTGTCGCACTGAGGGATTTATACGCACAGACTACCGTAAGAAACGGATCCAACACGTATTACCTCCATAATGATATTCCGGCCAAACATAAATTTTTTATAGAGGACCTGAAAGCTGGGCAAGAGGTCCTGATGTATGGTGTCGTCGTTGGCCGTTTAACGCAAGATGTGACACAAGGCAGTCTGATGGACACTGCCAATACCCAACATGCTGTGGATTCTTTTCAATACCGAGGATTTTCACAACAATGGACACCACCAGATGTCAGCTCATTCAAAGATCGACATTTTATGGGTTACCGCCGTGCAGACGGTCGTGTAGGCACTGCGAACTACTGGCTATGTATTCCAACCGTTTTTTGTGAAAATAGAAATATTGATGTCCTCCGGCAGGCCATGGAGGAAGAACTGGGTTACGGCAGTTCCAATATATATAAAAATTATACTCGGGCTCTATTGCGCGCTTATGATTCTATTGAAAACCTAGAGCAAGTGGATCTATCACCCGAAAACACGCAACATGAAGCACGTGTTTTTACACACGTTGACGGCATTAAATTTTTACAGCATCAAGGTGGTTGCGGGGGAACCCGGCAAGACGCAACTGTACTTGCCCATTTATTAGCCGCCTATGCGGATCATCCCAATGTTGCTGGTGTTACTGTATTGAGCCTAGGCTGCGAGAATCTACAAGTCGAAGACTTTCGCGCTGCACTATTCCATCGCAACCCCCAATTTAACAAACCGTTGCTTGTATTTTCGCAGCAGCAAATAGGAAGTGAAAGAGCTCTTATGCAGCATGCCATTAAAGAAACATTTATTGGCATGGTCGATGCCAATAAACTGCGACGAACACCACAACCAATCAGCAAACTTACCCTTGGCGTCAAATGTGGTGGTAGCGATGGCTTCAGCGGCATCTCTGCCAATCCCGCAGTAGGTTACTGCTCGGATCTTCTGGTTGCTCTGGGAGGCAAGGTTCTCCTGGCCGAATTTCCTGAACTCTGCGGGGCCGAGCAGCAGCTCATCGACCGCATGCAAGATGCAGAAACCGCTCATAAATTTATAAAGCTGATGAGTGACTACAGCTTTGCAGCTGAACAGGCTGGGTCCGGCTTTCATATGAATCCTTCACCTGGGAATATTAAGGATGGCCTTATTACTGACGCCATAAAGAGCAATGGAGCTGCAAAAAAAGGAGGTACTTCACCTGTAATAGCTGTTCTGGATTATACCGAACCGGCAAACAAAGCTGGACTCAGTCTTGTCTGCACCCCTGGCAATGATGTGGAAGCAACGACAGGAAAAGCCGCCGCTGGAGCAACCCTCATGCTATTTACTACAGGTCTAGGCACACCGACAGGCAATCCAATCTGCCCGACGATCAAAATAGCCACCAACAATCGACTAGCCACCCACATGTCTGATATCATCGATATCAATACAGGAGCCATTATCGAAGGCCAGAAGACAATTGAGCAAATGGGAATAGAAATCCTTGAATATTGTATTTTGGCAGCCAGCGGAAAAATCATTCCTAAAGCAGTACAACTTCGACAGGACGATTTTATTCCTTGGAAACGTGGCGTGAGCCTTTAAGTCTTCTTTCCATCAAACAGAACTATTTTAATATCCGCTTGAGAAGACTTATGATTCGCTAACCGCAGCTAAATTCTCCCATTTGCATACTTACGTACGGCATGAAGGAGTGTCCCATTGGTTCCGGACCAGAGTGCATTCCTAGTAAACGGCTTCTTTCGAAACAGTTCATTCCTTAAAACTTAAGGTACATTAAGTCTTAGGCTTAATCTGCTTCATTTTCCACTAAAAATACCGTGCCTACCTTTAACCAAAGATTTATTATACAAATTAAAATTTTAAAATCATGGCACTTACAACAAGAATCAATGCAGATGATGTCGCATTTTTACTGATCGACCATCAAAGTGGTCTATTCCAAACAGTCAAAGATATCGAAGTACCTACATTACGAAACAATGTCGTGGCACTAGCCCAAATTGCTGCTGTAGAAAATATTCCGGTCATCACAACTGCATCAGAACCCAAGGGACCCAATGGACCATTAATGCCTGAAATCCATGAGCATGCGCCGCATGCTGTATATGTTGGCCGTACTGGTGAGGTTAATGCTTGGGATACTCCGGCTTTTGTTCAAGCAGTGAAGAATACCGGGAAGAAAAAATTAGTGATTGCGGGAGTACTGACCAGTGTCTGTGTTGCCTTCCCTGCTATTTCAGCGATCGCCGAAGGTTATGAGGTATTTGCGGTCATTGATGCCTCTGGCGATATGAGCCCGCTATCGACTCAGGTAACTCTTGCAAGACTGCAGCTGGCAGGAGTTATCCCAATCACAACTACTGCTGTTATCAGTGAGGTATTAAAAAGCTGGCAACACAAGGATGCTGCGAAATATGCCAAAGCACTTTCCATGGTCATGCCAAATTACCAGGCCTTGATTGAAAGTTACTACAAAGCACAGGAAGTGGCACTTGAGAATAAATAATAACCACACATTAGACTGTCGTAAAAATTACGGCAGTCTAAATAAAAAAAGACTAATCTCACGACTAGTCTTCCTATGAAACAACAAATTTAAGTGCTTATGTCGTCTCGAAGATAAGTCTTATTTAGAATAATTACAAATAATAATATATTTATTTAATCATTAAAATTATCGAAATTGCTTTGGTTTCATTTGACAGGCAGCCTGTTCAGCAATCTCCGCGATCCGTTTGTTCCGGGTTTCGGGACGTTTCGCTAAAGCAATCCATTGCAGCAACATTTTCTTTGCTGATTTGCTCAAACCGGTAAAGAATGCTTCAGCCTCGGGATAGCTCTTCAATGCACTGTCCAGATCTTCTGGAATAAACAGTTCCTCTACGCTATCAAGAACGTACCACGAGCCGTTTTCCTGGGCCATCCGGATTACTTCCAGTCCTGCTTGAGTCATCTGCCCACTGGCTATAAGCTTCTCTATTTTTTCCTTGTTAACTTTGGACCAAGTTCCCTTGGGCTTACGTCTGCTGAATAACTGCTTAAAAGAGCCTTTCTGAATTGTTTTTCTTGTACTATCAATCCAGCCAAAACATAATGCTTCATCCACCAATTCACTCCAGGCTACAGCCGGCTGCCCCGAATTCTTTGTATGACAGATAATCCACACGGATTTCTCCACAAGATGGTTATCCATTAGCCACTGTCGCCATTCCGCCTGTGTATGAATACTGATGGACTGCACTTCCTTTATCTGTTGTATCTTATTCATTTGTGGTTTATTTATTATTTCCAGCTCTCGACAGATTATCCCCACAGATATATTTCTACAAGGTGCAGCATTTTATTGCATTGTCAACCCGCCCCCCCTATTGCTGGTACATAAAATTAATAAAACAAAAGACAACAGTTTGTCAGTACGGAATATTTCTACAGGATTACTTCGGAGATGAATCGCTTTTGACCGGAGTTTAGTCAATTTAGGTACTGCAAAAAAACGGATAAAACCTCGTTATTTGTAGCCGAATTAATAGTATATTTAATAAACCGATTATTGATGATTTTCCAGAGAAATAACAAGATACCATCTAAAACTGAGCATTATGAAAAATATTAAAATTGAGATCAAATGGGCTATTTTTTTCACACTGATGACTTTAGCGTGGATGCTCTTAGAAAAAATGTGTGGGCTCCATGGCAAGTATATTGACTATCACCTTTACCTGACCAATCTTTTTGCTATCCCGGCAATTCTATTTATGGTTCTGGCACTGAAAGATAAGAAGAAAAATTTCTACCATGGCAATATGAGCTATATCCAAGGATTAATTTCGGGCCTAGTACTTTCTGTTATTATCGCTTTATTAAGCCCGCTGACACAATGGATTATTTCTTATGTCATCACGCCTGAGTATTTCCCCAACGTCATCAAACGATCGGTCGAAATAGGCTATTACAAAACAACGGCCGAAGCGGAGGCGAATTTCAATTATAAGAATTATGCCATTAATTCCACTATTTTTGCTTTCATTTTCGGTGCTGTCACGACAGTCATTGCGATGATTTTCATTCGTACAAAAAAATGATCCCCTAACCAGAATTTTTAAATGTATAACCAAAATTGAATAATAAAAATCTATAGGGAACTACCCGTTTCCAATACTATTTACCTCATTCTTTGCTGCTTTTCTATAAAGTCAAGCAGATCATTTTTATTACCCAGGAAAGTAAAGTTTCCTGTCAATGTGGAATAATTTCTTTTGTCCGAACAATTTCCGTAGGCAGCCTTGGCGACTTTCAGCTTTTCGTCATCCCATTGAAAACGTTTCATGATTTCACTAATTTGTTCAACGCGAAGTGTTGTCTCAGAAAAAATCGGGTTAATTATTTTGAATTTTGCATCGTCAAAAGGTTCCCTATTCATAAGACTGAATAAACGATCCAATTCTGCCCTGGTGATCGGTGTAATGGAATTTATCGGTGGGATCCCCATATCCGGATTATCACCCAGATGAATAGGTCTGCCCGGTGCACCGTAAGCATAAGCCACGCCATTACCGTTGTCTACCAACGACATGTCTATAGGAATTTGAGCAAATAGATTAATAAGCTGGCTACGGCTCCGTGTATTGCGCTGAATTCCGACTTTAAAGATCATCTCCACAAAATCACCATTTTCATTGCGTACAGTAATCTGCCTCCGTTCCATTTCCCGCTGTCCTCTTCCACTTATCAGGGTGCTAATAGTATACAACTGATCCGAAAGTCCATCGATGGTCACCTGCAATTCCGGCCGATCGTTATAAGCTACCCCGTTCAAGGAAAGAATAAAGGGCTGACTTTCGGAAACAACTGTAATTCTTCCCATATTGGAAGGACGATACTGGGCTTGTAGATTAATTCCGATCAACTGAACCAGAAAGAAAATGAGGGTATATTTCAACATAAAATACAGATTATTTAATACTATGACTCTTTCGTTCGCGCAAAGATTAATTCACCATACAATTTTTTAATAATTTTATTTAATCCATCATACCGTAGCATCATGTAGCCCACTAGCAGCACTACTTTACAGTTATTATCGTTACTTTTTACTATATTTTTTTATAATATTAGTGAGTACGCTTTCCGTAAGTTCGTGGTTTTCCAAAGTCGGAAATCCTTCCCAACGGACAATACCATCAGGGTCTAGCAAAATGCAATGTGGTATCCCCTGGACTTCAAGTTCTTTTTTTAGTTTGCCTTTTGTATCTACGGCACTGTAATAATCAATTTTAATTTCCTTGGCATTTTGAACTACAGTAGCCGCTTCGTCTGAAACACCAATTATCGCGAGCTTGTCCCCATACTTTTTATGCCACTCATTCAATTCGGGAATGACCCTACGGCAAGGTCCACACCATGTCGCCCAGAAATCAATAAGTACAAATTTGCCCTTTGTCTCCGGCGTATCAGACAGCCACTGCTCTACTTCCAATTTTGGTGCCTTCTTATTCAAAATTGATTTTGCCCATAATTTTTTATTATTGTTGCTTTCCTGTGCATGACCAATGGTACATAACAGACAAAGGGACATAAAGGCAATAGCTTTTATTCGTGTTTTTACATTCATAAAACTGGTTTTTATTTTTTTCCTCCTTATTCCTAGCAGCTGACTCATAACTATTTGCATTCAACAACCGATTTTAATTTCACTTATACAAATAATCATATTCAGCAATATCCGAAAATAAACTATTTTTTTTTATCATCCTAGAGATGGCCGAATCTGTCCATTCTTTGTCATTGTAGCCATATCACCTTCTTCGTACATTTGTACCATACAGCGTACACGATGGAAAACACAGCGAAACAAACAGAAATAAAAACAATTGCACTTTTGATCTTGCCGGGGGTTCAGTTATTGGATGTTGCGGGTCCCTGTGATGTATTTATGTCTGCCAACCACTTTTTGCCAGATGATAGCGCACTGAAGTATGAAGTGGAGCTGATATCCAGTACCTCAGATAAGATCGTATATTCAAGTGCTGGAATTCCCCTTACCTGCGGTCATTCCATTGATGATGATGATTTTCCGATAGATACGCTACTCGTTGCCGGTACCGAACTTAGCGTGCTGGATGAAATCAACACCGACCTTTACAGGTACCTGCAACGTCGGGCTACAAGTGTAAGACGTATCGGATCAGTCTGTGTCGGGGCATTTGTTTTGGCCAAAGCGGGATTATTAAGAGGTAAACAGGTCACGACCCATTGGAAATACGCTGCTATCCTGCAAAAGGACTATCCCGAGCTTGAAGTGAATGTCAATCCGTTTTTTATCCGTGATGAGGGCATCTATACCTCAGGTGGAGTAACGTCAGGAATAGATCTAGCCTTGGCACTATTGGAAGAAGATTTTGGAAAACCTTTAGCTTCCGAAGTAGCCAAACATCTTGTACTTTATTTGAAACGCCCAGGTGTGCAGACCCAATTTGGAAATCTGATTAGCGACTATGATCTATTATCCCCCTTCACAAAGACAATCAGGGATTTGCTCAAAGATAAGCTTGGCCAAGCGGTCAGTATAGACTATATGGCGGAATCTGTCTATATGAGTGTCCGTAATTTCTCAAGGGTATTTCTCAAAGAATCAGGTATGACACCCGGTAAGTTTCTGGAGAAAATGCGACTGGATCAGGCCAAAAACATGCTGGAATATACCGATATGAGCCTAGCTATGATTGCACAAAAATGCGGATTTGGAAATGTAGTCTCCCTTCGACGCCTATTTCTGAAATACCTTTCCATTTCTCCAGTTCAATTCCGAAAGACCTGTAAAGGCAGCGAGTAGTCCATTTCACCTTATTAAAATCACAAAAATACTGGTATTCAATCACCGGCAGGGAAAACTATGTCCCAATTTAACGAACAACAACTTGTATATCATGATGAATTCAAACCAAAACAACAAAAGCATGAATGTCGCATTTTTAATTTATGATCAAGTCGAGGCACTTGATCTCAATGGTCCACTGGATGTATTTATCAAGGCCAATGTCATCGCAGCCGGAAGTTATCATTGTTATACCGTCGGGAAGACCAGAGAAGCCGTGCAAATGGAAGCGGCGACCATGGCAATCATCCCGACGCACAGCATACAAACCGCTCCCCTTCCGGATATGATTGTTATTCCGGGAGCCAATCCCGATTGCGTCATGGAGTACCTACAGGATAATGATTTTCAGCAAACCTTAATGAAATGGGTCAAAAATCACTATGACCGCGGCACGATTATTTTTACAGTTTGCACCGGAAGCATGCTGCTGTCCAAAACCGGTATTCTGGATCATTATGCAATTACGACCCACGCCATGCTGCTGGATGCTTTAGAACAGCACAATCCAAAAAGTAACGTCAAACGTGCTGTTCGGTTTGTCGATCAGAAACGGTTGATCACCACTGCTGGAATAACCGCAGGAATAGATGCGGCACTTTATTTGGTGGAGCAGCATTATGGAAAAGAACTGGCCGAAAACATTATTGAAATATTTGAATACCAGCAGCCCATAGATAGGTTAAAAACAAGCTAGCCCCACCAGTTTTGGCTAAATTTCGCCATTCTGGATCAGCTACAAGTTAGGACACCTAACTAAGTTTGTATTGACAATAAGGTCATCACTTAATGATTCAATCAATATGAAAAAATCAATTTTTTATCACGCCGGCTGTCCGGTTTGTGTCAGCGCAGAACAAGATATTATTGGCCTTATCGGCGAAGCGAATGTCGAAGTTGTCAATATTGGCGAAGACCGAGCACGTATCGGTGAAGCGGAAACAGCAGGGATCCAGTCGGTACCAGCGCTGGTCACACCCAATGGAAATGTTTTACATATCAACTTCGGTGCCTCCCTGGCAGATGTAAAGGGTTAGTACCAAAGGCTGCAAGAGCACCACTAGCTTGCAGCCTTTTTCTTGTTTTCAATCTTAAAAAATTAAAAAAAATGAAAGTAACAGTTTGGGATACCTATGTAAAAAAACAAAATGGCGAAACGATGCATTTTGATATTATTGCTCCGGCGTACATCCTTGAAGAGGCCATTATCCATAAAATGGGGAAAGAATACCTGGCCACAAAACAACACGCGGATTTGCAGTTAACAGCCAAGGAGTGCCGCTTATGCCATCAGGAAATCGCCAGTGCGGAGATGCTGGAGAGCCTGCATGCAAAAGGTTATTTTATTATCGAAATGGAAGGTTGTGATTAGCTCTTTCAAAACAGCAGTCAGCACTCCGACAGCGATCGACCGTAAGATCGTATCCGCCTTGGAGAAAGTATCGCAGGTGCTGCGTACCCTTGCCTGGAAGAAGGCGACCGAGCAGTCCATCAATCCGATACAGCTGCAAATCCTTCTTTTCCTGCTCCAGCATCCGGAGCAACAGGTTAGCGTAAGTCTACTTTCCGGCACATTTAATATCTCCAAAGCCAGCATCAGCGACACCATTAAGCTACTGGAACGTAAAATGCTGATTGAAAAAGTATACGACCCTTCGGACTCCAGAAAGTTTACGATCCAGCTACTTGCGAAGGGCCGAAAAAGCGCATTGGAGGCCGCTCTTTTTGACAGGGCACTGCTGTCGGGCATAGGAGAAATGGCGGCTATAGATAAAGAAAACCTCTTTTCTGCCCTTTCGCAGCTCCTGCACAATCTATACCGCGTCAATGTCATCAGCCATCAGCGGATGTGTCAGACCTGCCAGCATTACCGAAAGAAAGAAAACCTTCACTACTGCAACCTGCTGCAACAGTATATGGCTGTTGCAGTATTACAGATTGATTGTCCCGAACATCTGGCCCAGCTATAGATAGTAGACAAAAGGCTTGAAACATAAAAAGCCCCTCCAAAAATAGAGGGGCCATCCAGCCTGTTAAAAGCACACCCTAACTGTAACAGATACCACTACTATTCTTTTGCTGGGATCTTCATCCGCAGCTTCAGGATATAATCCCTGTTCTAAGCGATCACCATAGTCGCTCATACCCCTGTGGTCAAGCGGCACTGCATCCGGAGGATTTACTCCACCGTAAACCAACGGTAGCTCTCGGCCGGTATTGTAATGGTCATTGTCGTTTTACCAAGATGATCCAAAGACGCTGTTTTTACGGTCTTGTCATCAAAGGTTATTTTCGCAGCTCCCTTTAATCCCGTGTAATAAAGAGGTATTTCAATGGTCCTTGTGATGGCAGTTTTCAACGGATTAAACAGCATCCCCAATCCCTTGCTCCCTTTCTCAGCTGCATTCACATGCAAAAAGCCATCCCAATCACGACCATCTGCGCGACGCAAGTGAATCAGATCAGCATTGAGGATCGTGCGGTATTTTTTATACCATTGAATGACATCAATCACCGTCTGCTTGGTCTGCTCCGTATCATAAAGGCGGGGACCGCGGTAGCAGGCCTGCACCCCCGCACCATAGTACTGCATCATCAGCTGTTTATAATCCTCCTGATGCTCATGCAGCGGTTCCAATACTGCCTCTTTTCCCCCTACCTGATAAGCTGTTAAGGGTACAAATCCCCAGCCCATGGACGGGTTCTGCTCCCAAAGTGCGTCAAAGATATTCTGTCTGTTGAGTATACGCTGATTTTCACGGGGCAGTGAAAAGTTCACTTCCCGATAACCGATCCCTGTCTTGTTAGAACCGTCCAAAAAGTACCAATCCGGTGAATTGATATATACGCCACGGGCATTCAGCCAATGATACAGCTGCTTTTGCATATTAAATTGTACCCATTGGCTATCCTCTAGTCCGTGGTGACCGGGATGGCTTGTTGAAGCACATTGATCGCCCGGAAAAGGGCCATCATTTTCCCAGATATCAAACCCGGTTTTCTCAAAAAATGTCTTGATCCGTTGGGCATAACCTATCCCCCATTTGGAACCAAAACAAGGAGCATTCCCGAAAAATGTTCCACCCGTCTTTCCCGTCTTTGGGTTGATAATATCATCCGCTTCGCTGATCTTACGTGAGCTAAATAAGGAGTAGGCTCCAATTTTAATATTTTTGCTGTGCGCATAATCGGCCAGTTTCTTCAATGCTGCAAGGTTTCCGGCTGTTGTATCCTCCATATTGACATGGCTGCCAAAGCTCAGGATGAGTGCTTCGTACCCTGTGGCGGCACACTGGTCAATGGCGGTGTAAACCTGCTCGTCTTTTTTGCTGACCAGATGCATAAAAATCGGATTGGCGGTAGTCCATGGTGCGATGGTCCGATACATCTTTCTGATGGCCAGTCCACGGCGCTCTCGATCATAACTATCCATCAGCAGCTCCCAGGAACGGATCGAGCTAAAGTTGTCCTTTGCAGCAAGCTTGACACCTACACCCACTGTCGGGTAAACCTCCATGATCGCCGGCGTTTTTAAGTCGTAATTCACCTGTGAGGTATAAGTAGAATCTGCTTTCCAGTGTAAAGACTGATCGCTCAGGTGATAACGCATGGCATTATTGAAAGCAAAATTACTTTCGACATAAAGGCCATGCTGTTTTTTCATATCTTCCACCGAACCTACCACCGCACTTTCTTCTTCAACCAGCGCCAGCTTCTCATTGATCACCTGATTGATCTGCACGGTCTGGTTGCCACTGTTCCGAATGGTTACCCATTTACTGATCAGCGGGATCCCGTCGTAGATGGCATAATGCACTTTCACTTCGATTCCAGATAATGCGGCGGCGGCCGGAGCAACGTAGGTAAAGGTCAGAACCTTCCCTTTTCCAGCAGCCTTATGTGTAGACCACCACTTATCTCCCTTCCAGGGCAGCAGTGGATCCAGTTCACTGATCTCATGTTTGACATAACTAAAATCTTCAGATCTTGCCGTAAATGTGGGCATCCATTCTGGTCGCAGGTAAGCGCGTTCCTTCTGCCCATCCACCCCACCGACATTATACCACTTGCCGTTGAGCTGCAGCTGAGCTTCAGGCTGTACGGCACGAATCAGCTGCTGTCCTGTAGTTAAGTTGGTAAAATCATAGCAGAAAGCATTCGGCTTGATCCAAAAAGAGCGACGCACGAGCCCATTGTCCAAGACAATATTCTGGCTGTCGACCGCAATGCGGGATTGGTACGGTGCTGCGCCACTGATCAGCCAGTCCTGCGGCTTATTCTCCTTTTTCTGTGCGAACCCATTTTCCGCGGCTATTAACGCTAATGCAACTAAAAGTAACTTAAATCTCATGTTCTTTATTTAGGTGATTGGTGTTTCCCTTTGTTTATAAAACTGTTCAGACCCTGAAATATAGGAGATTTAATTAAATTGGAGAAAATTTAAAGTCGTGCAATCGATTGTTTATTTTTTTTAAATAGGATATACAGTAGATCATTGCAAACATCTGAAAATAAAATCGTTGGTTTTGGTTGCCAGATAGATCTTCCAACCTTTTAATTGCGACCGTATATGTATCTTTACTTTCCATTGCTCAGCAAGACTAATAAAACTTTTATAACTAAATATTAAACAATTTCGATGAAAAATATATTCCTGATCATTACCTTACTGGTCATCAACGTTCAGCTCAAAGCACAATCCACGCTGCAACTAAAAAAACAACTACAAGAAATTATCGCTCAGAAAAATGCGACAGTCGGAATTTCAATAAAAGGTATAGCTGCTAAAGATACCTTAAGCATCAATGGAAATTTGAAAATGCCCATGATGAGTGTCTTCAAATTTCATATAGCACTTGCTGCACTTCATCAAGTGGACAAGGGGAAATTAAAGCTCGACCAAAAATTTTTCATCAGAAAAGATGAATTGCTTGAAAATACATGGAGCCCCATGCGGGATGATTATCCCAATGGGAATATCTACCTAACCCTGGATCAACTCTTACGGTATACGGTATCCCACAGTGATAATAATGGCTGCGACATTTTATTAAATCTTCTTGGTGGTCCAGAAAAAGTACAGCGCTTTATTACTCTACAGGGCATTAAAGATATTACCATTAAGGTCAATGAACAGCAAATGAGAACCTGGGATAATCTGTATCTCAATACAACCACACCGATAGCCAGCACGCTGCTTCTCGAAATATTCTATCAAGGTAAAATACTAAAAAAAGAAACCAGCAGCTATCTCTATCAGATCATGGTCGAAACATCCAGAGGAACTACTTGGATGAAAGCCGGACTTCCGCAAGGAACAGAGCTCGCACACAGAACAGGTATATCGAATACAAACGAGCAAAATCTCAGAGCTGCTATGAATGATATCGGTATTGTGAAATTGCCGAATGGTCATCATTTTACGCTCTCGATATACCTAATGAATATTACGGAAAAGAGAGAAGACAGTGAAAAATTAATTGCCGACATCACTGAAGCGACATGGAAATACTTTACTGTCAAATAGCCAATGCCTTTCTATGCCTCTGAATGAGCCAATACTGCCCCTTACTAACCAATAACGGTATTGAATGACCTTTGATTCAGTGGAAAAACGATTATACAATTTATGTTTACTCGCGTTTCCCCGTAATATAGGCATACATCGCAGTGGCATGTCCATGACCTAATTCGAAATCCTCTTTTAGCCAATTAACGATTTGGGTTGCTTTGATTCCTTTTTTTAATTTTCCCTCCTCAGTAAACCCTTTTTCAATAGCTAACTTTTCAAAATCAGCGCGGGACTTTCCCGTCTTTTCTTCAATGTTTTTAATATAGGTTTGAAATGACATAAGATTTTATTTTTTGTTAATTTATATTTTAAAGTCCATATTTTTCGAAATTTCCTCCGACTAATTCATGAATTCGTTCAATCTGTTTATGATCATATCCCAGTCATTATCATTAAGTTCATGTCCCGTACCGTTTAATTTCAAAAGTTCTGAATTTTTAATCTCCGATAATAGTTTGTCTGTATGGCCAAAATGCCATATTTTATCTTCAGAACCATGGATTATCAATGTTGGTGATTTGATCTCATTTAACCGATCATAATAGGCCTCCCCTCCTTGTAGTAAGGCATGGTTAAACATACTGCGGTAATTTATGGATCGATGAAAATCTGCCCGAACTCTTTCTTCTTCTTTCGCATAGTTTACTGGTTTTTGGCCAGCCATCAGATGCGAACTTTCTAGCATATACTTTACTGTGGCATTTTCATCGTCCCAATTTACATGCATTGCTTTGACCTGAAAGTCAATAATCTGCTTATCCATTTCAGGAACATTGGGATCAGGTGTACCCCATGGTCCAGTAGACATTAAAACGAGTGAACCAACCCTTTCGGGATACTTGATCGCTACAATTTGACCGATCAAACCGCCTAAAGAAATTCCCATAATATTTGCTTGTCTAATATGATATCCATCCAAAATATGAATGGCATCATCGGCAAGATCTTCCATGCTGTAGGAGATGGAACCTGGTTTTCCTGTTGTTGATTTTCCGACATCTCTGTTATCGTAACGAATGACAAAAAAACCTTTTTGGGATAATTTTTCACAAAACTCCTTATCCCAATATAATAGCGAAACAGTTGCCCCAGCTATTAATAAAATCGCTGGATTTCCCGGTTGTCCAAAATGTTCTGTATAAATGGAAATTCCATTCTTGACAATTATTTTTTCAGCATGTGATTTCATACAACTATTTATTAAAATGATAATGAGTAAAAAATTCCGATTCTTTTCATTCCCAAAAGTATCATCAGTCTAAAAACTAAAATTGTATAAATTCGACATTTATTCTTTTACAAATAATGACAGGTCCCCAGAAAAATAGGCTATTGGCTTTTTACCGGTAAAAGCTCTAAATTCTCTAATCATATGTGATTGGTCGAAATACCCCGCCTGCAATGCCACTTCGGTCAATGACAAATCTTGATTAATAGCATTCTCAATACTTTTTTCAAAACGGACAATTCTTGAGAAATTTTTAGGAGAAAAGCCTGTCAATAGCTTAAAGTTACGTTCAAATTGCCGCTGAGATAGAAATTGCTGCTGGAGAACTTCTTTCATTTTCGTACTCCCCTTATGAAAAACAATATGCTGTATTGCAGGAATGGTATCAGCTAGCCTAGTTGAAAATTTATTTATCCTTTGTTCTAGATATTCCGTCATCACAGCGACTCTTTCTTGTGTATTTACACAGTTCAAAACCTTTTCCTCTAAAAAAACGCCCTCCTTCCCCAATAATTCAGCTATTTCAATATTTTGATTCGTGATTTCAGATGTAGGAAGGTCAAAGAGAAATGGTATAGCATAAGGTTGAAAATAGATTCCAAAGACACCTACTTTTTGTTCGGCAGACAGCTGGCAAAAGGTATCTGTTTGCGACTGAAAACCACTATTGAACAAATTGATTGCTTCATGATTTTTGGAAATTTTCATTCCGGGAATATATTGGAAAGCTAATTTGGGATATATCGATGCTACAGATGAATGCTGGTACGAAGATGCTGCATCAAAATCGGCTTCAAAATTCCAGAAAAAACAAACTAAGTGCTTGATACTTTCCTTGGGATATACTTTTTCATACTTCATCTTATCGTATTTAGAATTGAGAATTTACAAAAATTAATCACTAGAAACAAAGGGAATAGCGCAAAAGGTAGCTTTCCCTTCAACATGCGAGACAGCTCATGAATAAACCTATACAAACCCTAAAACTGCTGTGTGCAACATCAAGTTCAGTAATTCATTAAGGGTTTTGATGCGCACAAAGAATGTGATATGAGTTACCAAATGCCCGCAAACGAACATTCCGCGTTCAATACAGAACAGATAAAATGCAAAACAATCAATACAAATAACTATATATCAAAACTTTATATTTCAGGCATCTCATTTGTTCTAGCAAAATTTTACCAGCAAAACTGTCTAAATTTAGCACTAGTATGGGCTCAGGTTTGCTCAAGAAAATACACTGGATAACAACACTTTTCTGAATATTCTCGGGACGATAACAAAGGAATATTCTGCTTTCGAATACTTCCCGAATGATCAGCGCCATTATTTTAATTTAGGCTATAGCTTATTTGGACTAGCACTGGAACGGGCAGTTAAAACAAACTACGGCCGCTACATAAAATCAGCGATTTTGAATTCAACAGATTTGATGAATATATTTCCAATTTGGTATTGCCCGCATTTGCCGAAAGTCCATTAACGGACTTGCAACAATATGGAACCTATTCACTGGTGGGTGGCAAAGCATCATTCCGAATATACCAAAAAGAGGGCAAATTATATACGACTTATCTAACAGACATCTTTGCGGATGCCGCCTTAAAGTTTTCAGGAAATACCGCTATGATCCTGGAAGATCAGACCGGTAAATCCGTCCGCTTCGAATTTATGCTCGATAGGAAAAGAAAAGTTTCCCTGTTAAATTTAAATCAATTGATGTAGAAAAAAGATTGATTTGCCGATACCCTTAACCAATAGGCTCGGCATGCACCCAATAATGAAAAATATCACTCTCTTCACGCTTCTGGTACAACAAGGCAATATTGGATTTCTTTGTTTTCCAGATTTTCAGCACTTTATCTTTCGGTATCGATGATTTAAAAAGTTGCTTAAACTGTTGGTTTAAAATGGCTTCGTCATCTTCAAAAGCTGCTTTGCCATACAACTGCGTGATATAGGCTGAAAGCGCCGCACGTTCGTTATCAGCCAAGTCAGGATTCGGTTTCCGATAGTCTGTGGAATCAAAACTGACTCTTAGACCCGAGAATAGTACATCATCCTTTTTCTCAGTCAGAATATAAAATTCATAGCCCAAGGTGCCATTGCTTGTATAGCCAGTATTTTGACCTAAATTTTTAACCTGATCCCAACTGACATTCAAAAAATCAGCTGAGGCCGAAATATTGACATTCATCGAATCCCTTACCAGCCTATTATTGTCTTTATAACCCGATAAAAAGATTTTATAAGTACCCGGAAGGTAGAAATGATGCCCCCATTCCGTTGTGAAAGAATAACCACCTGCCTGTTGACGCAAAAGATTAAACTTTTGGGAGCTCCCCTCCACTTGCCAGATCAGCGAATCCAAGTTGCTATATATCAGGGGTACCACCATCGATTCATTGGGTCCTTTATACGTGCTGTCCTTTAAGGTGAAGACCACCATATCATAAATGCCTGCCTTTTTAGTATCAGCAATAAGATGCAATGGCAGTGGTTTTACTGTCTCTTCTTTGGGTTCTTTATCCTTATCATCTTGATCCAACTGTTCGTATTTGTCTGAACAGCTAAAGACAAGTAAAGTCGAAAAAGCAAAAACACTTAAATATTTTAACATAGAAATATAAATTATACAATAATTAACCGGACCGTAAGATCCGACAAACCTATAAAATATTTCATTAATTAAGTAATAAAAAAGCATTAATTAAACAACAAAACGCTAGTTTAACAGGATAACTTGAATATAATGGTTATCAGCAAGAAAAGATCATAACAGCTACTAGCTATAATTTACATAAAAAACAGCTCGCATTAATCGCTAGTAGGATGCTGTTTCAGTAAATTGAAACAGCATCCTACTAGGTTAACCTGCAGGGCTAATAACTGATCACCTTCTCATTGGTCTGGAAATTATCCAAGGAGAACATGGTCTTTTTATAATAGCTGACAAAAGAAATACTTCCTTTGGGCTGGATGTCAGTGGGAAACTCCACAGCGAAATCCAATGGCGCCAAGAAAATTGAATCACGCTTATTATCTGATCTATCAAAATATACCCGCGTCCCCTGTAATGGCGAAAAACCGCTACCTACGGTCTCAACGAAAAATAGAGCTTGTTTTCGGCCACTTGGTGAAGTCGTAAAATTGTTGAATACCCTATTGAGGCTCAAGACCGTCGCACCGTAGCGTTCCCCCTCCACGGATGTCGTTGCTGTCATCGCCTTCGAACTGTCTCCTTCTGCACTAAAGCCACGTGCACTGACCGTATAGCGCGTTTCCTTCAGTTTGTCCAAAAAGATATTTTTTTCTTTTCCGATCTCGGAAGCTGCAATATTATAATACGATGTGTCCCGCAGCGCATTTAAGTCGTTGGTTACCACCAAGCGTATCCGCTTTATCTTTGGATCAGTGCTCAAACGCATATGTACCTGAGCTCTCCCGTTACCGGGATATATTGCCAATGAATCCAATGCTCCGGGATAGTAGCGCTCAGCATTCTCCAAATAGGCCTTATAATAGTGATCTTCCTTCTTACAGGCTGCCAGTCCAATTATCAGCGCAGCTATATATATTATTTTTCTTTTCATAATTTTCACTCATTACTATTAGATAATCATCTGCTAACGTTGTCCCCAGAGGGTGATCTCGGACATGATAATAGCAGAAGGATTTTTGTCTGAAGCTTCAATACCATTCCATGTACTCAATACCTTGATACGGATATAGCGGTTCTTATAACGTGGGTCTGCAGGGTTCACATCCGGAAAATCCCATTCTTCACCTTGTTTTACATAATTTTTGTCATCCGTTGTGGCAGCCTGTCCAAAGGGTAACCCTGAGGGTCTTATACTTTCGAAAGTTCCCAATAAAAACCATTTGTCAAAGCTTGGGTCATTCATATCTGGATTGTTTGATCCCCATACCTGGAATTTTTTCACATGGGTGGTCGTATAAGATCCATTTAAATCAGACATCCGTGGCCAGGTTTTGATACGGCTTAGGATAGACTGTGCACCGAGATCAATTGAGAAAGAAAAAGGAATTGGTGTCGATGCAAACCAGGCCTCATCTCCATGTGATGTCATCTTGTTATCCCATAATGTTTTATATTTCAAACTACGTCCGCCGTAAGTTCCATTAAACGTATCCCAGTCGCCACCAATGGCACCTACCGCAATCTGGGTCAGCTGCCAGGTATCTTTGGGAATCAATATTTCTTCCAGTGGCGCCAGTTCCTTTACGATGGTATCCGAATTATTGCGCCATTTATCCTGAATAAATACCCCAAAAGTGCTCATGCCTTCGCTTATGCCGCGTACACGCAGGGTCTGCGTTTCCAGGCTCGTATAGGCTGTATCAATATTTTTCCAGTTGTTTTCAGCATCCTTTTTCATGACAATGACAACCAGCGGTTGTTTCTCCTTATTGTCAATGTAAATATTGACTCCGCCATAGGTGGAATTAAATTTTGAATCATTTTTCAGGCTCTCCGAGATCAGTCGATTATAAGGTGTAGCAACGTCGACCGTCACGACGATCGGCTTGGACGTGACCTCGCCAACACTTACAGAATAAAGTTCGACATCATATCTGCCCGCAACAGAAAATCCTTCCACCCGAAGCGAATCCTTGTACTGTGTAGATTTAGTCTCTACACGACTGCCGTTGTTCAAGACATAGACCGCCTTTACATAGCGGAAATCCTTATCTGTAGGAAGGTCATATTTGATTACAGCAGCACCGGCCAATGCATAGGTGCGCACATTTGTCACCTGCCCCGCTACTGCGCCCTCTTTGATCGGCTGTATCCCCACATCCTCCTTACAGGCCTGGAAAAGAGCTATAGATAGCCCCACAAAGATCAAAAGTCTAAGTAATCCTTTTGTGTTATATACTAAGTTCATATTCATTATTTTAATAACTACCATCCATAATTTTGAACCATTTTGGGATTTCTACGCAACTCCGCGCGGCTGATCGGCCAAAAGTAATCCCGCTCTGTAAAACTCGGGGAATAGAATACCATCTGTCTGTAGTAAAGGTTGGGGTTTTGCTGATTAACATCATTGCCCACGACCTCCTTGCTCAATTCCTCCGTCCCATCTTTCCAACGGCGTAGATCCCAAAAACGCTTACCTTCAAATGCGAGTTCGATCGTCCGCTCATCCTTTATGATTTTCCGCAAACCATCCTTTGTCGCGGGGCGGCTTGGGTAGATTGAGTACTCCTGCCAAGCTGCTTCTACCCCTTTTAGCCCTGCTCTGGCACGTACTTTATCAATATAAGATATTGCTTCCGCCGTTGGGCCGTTCACCTCGTTAAGTGCTTCGGCATAAAGCAGGTAAAGGTCTGCCAAGCGGATCACTGGAGCAATGAAGGATACAATACTCATTGAATTGGAAGCCCCAAAGGTATTTTCATAGTTCACATACTTTTTAACACCGTATCCCGTGACGTTATAGTAAGTACCATTGTTTATCCCCACATTTCCCCCTAGTCGATAAAAGGTACTGAAGGCCCCTGCTTCTGTCGCATTACTCCGCATAAAATAACGTCCGCCATCGAAAGAGATATTGCCATAGAAACGTGGCTCACGGTCCAAATGTAGGCGAATAGTCTGGTTGTTGAGGGCCACATCATATTGGTATTTGGGATCGGTCACGTTGACCACCTCAAAACGTTGGCTATAAGGATAACTTTTGTCCTCGTCTATGGGTACTCCATTGGCGCTATAGTATTTAGCGATCATATTCTGACTAGCCGAAAGAAAGGAACGAATACTTGCATTCGACTGTGTATTGGCATCCCATCCGCGTGGCATATAGGATAGCTGAACGTCGTTGCTGATCAGATTATTGGAGTAAAACCAGAGTCCTTCCGTATTATCTTTATTTTGGCTAAAAGCCAATCTCGAGCTCAGCTGTGCGATAGCCTCAGGACGGGTGATGTTAACTCCGGGAGGCGCTTGCCAGACAAATAGCGACTTCCCTCCCTGCTCAGCTGCTTCAATAGCCTCCCGGCATGCATTGGCGGCACTGATCCATTTCTCCGCCGAATAAGTGGTATTAAAGAGCTGCTTGCCGTTCTGATTTTTGATCGTCGCCACCAACGATTGGTTACCATTGAACAGCGGACTTGCAGCGTACACCAGTACTTCTGCTTTGATTGCCTTAGCGGCTATCCGGTTCACACGTCCCATTTCGGCATTTACATCAACCACATTGGGGTCAAGAAACTCCATGGCACCATCAATCGTTTTGATAATATAGGTAAACACCTCATCGACCGGCTGCCGCTCAACGGCATAGTTTTCCAAATCCGACCCTACCGGGATAAATTTGTCCATGATAGGAATAGGTCCATAACGTTTCAACAATTCATAATGGTAAAAAGCTTTGAGAAATGTTGCCTCTGCTTTCCATTTATCACGTTCTTCGATAGGCATATCCGGTACCTGACCGATACTATCTATAAAGATATTGCAATCCGAGATACCGCGCCAGAGACTGGATGTGCCATCCCATTCGTTGAGCAAAGGGCTATCCGCATTCTGTGCGCCACGGAGAATGTTTTTACCAGCAGACGCGATCTGTTCATTTGTCCATATCTCTCCGGCACCCATGATTGCGGGGTTAGCATTGTAACCACTAAAATTGGGCATGGCATTATAACATGTGGCCAGATAGCGTTCGGCCATTACCCTACTTGCAAAAGCATGTTCGAGTATCGGCACATTATCCGGTACAACATCCACATATTTGCTGCAGGATGCGCTGGCAATGACCAATAACACACCAATTAAATATTTTGTAATTTCTCTTTTCATAATTAAAAGCTTGCATTAATACCAAGGTTAAACACCCGTTGTAGCGGATAGCCCAATCCATTACCACCGAGCTCAGGATCCCACATTTTGAAACTACTGAACTTCAGTAAGTTGGTTGCGCTAGCGTAGACTCTAAACCGCTGAAATTTATAGCGTTTGGCGACTGCCGGATTTAATTCAAATCCCAGTTCGACCTGTTTGAGACGAAAAACATTACCATTACGCATCCAAAATGTACTTGTCTGCGTATTATTCGCCATCGGCGTACTACTCAATCGTGGCCATAGGGCATATGGATTTTGGTTACCTTCTGACCAATAGCTGTCTGCCCACACCTGTAGCACGGCATTCGGCGCCGTTACACTGCCAAATGGAGCAGATCCGGCATAAGTCGGATTGATAAACAGGGAGGTCTGCGCCATGCCTGCAAAAAAGAAAGAAAAATCAAGTCGTTTATAGCCCGTACTCAAGCCAAAACCATAATTGATCTCGGGTGTTGTCGGCAAACCAATAGGCACCATGTCATTGGAATTAATGACACCATCTTTATTGATATCCAAATATTTTATGTCCCCGCCCAGTACCTGCTCAGAAAACGTTTGTGCCGGACTGTTGCGTACTTCATCATCATCAATAAACAACCTTTCGGCAACATATCCTCTTTGCTGTGTGGCACTTAGACCAATCCTACTTAAGTAAGGGTATTCGTATTGCGGTTCTTCGTAATTAACGTATTTACCAGTCGCGTAAGTAAAAGTACCCCGGGCCTGAAACCATAGGTCGGAATTTACAGATTTTGAATAGTTCATTTCGGCATCAACACCCCGTGAACTATACTTGCCAACATTGGCCAGGATATTCGCCGAATAACCTGCCGTAGATGGAATAGATGCTCTGGTCTGCACGATATTCGAGCGCTTTTGGTTGAAATAGTCTACAGTCAATTTAAATGCGCTTTTAAAAAGTCCCAGCTCAAGACCAAGATTGGACTGTCTGGAAATCTCCCAGGTGATGTCGTTGTTCTGGTATTGTCTGATATCGATGCCATTGATCGTTCGGCGGGTTTCTCCGGGCATCCCCCATGTATAGGACTGATTCCCCGAATTGAGCTCTACATCCGAAAGATAAAAGAAGCGGGAACTGGTCGCAGAAATCACGTCATTCCCCACCAGACCGTGTGTAGCCCTCAATTTAAGGAGTGAAACAACATCCCTATAGGGTTCCATAAAGCTTTCATTCTGTACATTCCAGGCAAGGCCCGCTGATGGGAAAAATCCCCAGCGATGTTTATCTGCAAACCGTTCTGAGCCGTTATATCCAAAGTTAAATTCTGCGGAATACCGTTTATCAAACGAATAGGTAAACCGTCCCGAATAGGAAACATTGCGGTAAGGCAATGTATTCAGTAAAGATGGGGTACGGGTATCAGGCTCCACACGGTCCTGGATTGCTGTTAAAAACATTCCACTAAGCGCGTGTTTGCCAAATGTGCGGTCATAAAGGATCTGGTTTTCCAGGCGAAAGATAGCAGCGTTGGTGCGATCTGCGGGGCTATAATCCAGATATTCTGTTCCTTGTTCGGGATTAAGTGGATTATAATAGGGCGAATTACTCGCGTCATACCCCATAAACTCATAATAGAAAGGTTTGTACTGTCTATTTTCGGCGAAATAAGAATTACGTGTCACGTTGAGCATGCCACGATAACGGAGTCCCTCAGTCAGGAAATCCAACTTTTGGTTCAATTCAACAGAAAGGACAATATTGCTGCGCTTGTAGTTTTGGTACCCCTTTACCACCTCGGCATAGGAGTTTAGATAACGTCCATCCTCTGCATTTCCAAACATGGGGTGCCGGATATAGGATTGTTCTATTCCAGGTCTGTATACGGGTTGAAAAAGAACCGGGTTTGAACGCAGGGCATATCTGAATGCATCAGCTCCCCCCACAATCGGACCACTGTAATCCTGAAGATTGGCCAATGCTCTTACCGCAAGAGTGGTCGACTTGGTCACATTGATATTGATGTTGCTCCGAAGGTTATACACCTTGAAATCAACATTGTTATTGAAATTATTCAGGGGATCCACTTTGATCAAGCCAAAGTCCCTGGTCATATTCCCACTGATATTATACTGCGCAATCTGACTTCCTCCGGTAATAGTCAGGTTATAGTTCTGGGTATTGGTTTTTTCTTTGATCAACATACCGAGCCAATCGACAGCGGGATAGGCATAGGGATCATCTCCAATTTCTGTACGGGCAATTTTTTCGGGAGAATATAGGTTTCGACGTTCTGTCAGCGGGTCGCGGGTCATATAGGCCTCATTCTGCATTTTCATCCAGGTGACCGGATTTGCGATCTTCACCTTTTCTGTGGGTGCCGACAGGCGTTGATCCACGCGAAAATTAAGACGTGCAGGGCCCTCTTTCCCCATTTTGGTCGTCACGAGCAATACACCATTCGCTCCCCGTGAACCGTATACTGCCGCTGCTGCGGCATCCTTCAGCACCGAAAAACTTTCAATATCATCCACAGGGATCCTGGCGAGGTCGTTTGAGGTGACCTCCATATTATCAACCAAGATCAGCGGCGAATTATTGACACCGAAGCTCCCGACACCGCGGATAAAGAAGTCTGCATTGTCGAGTCCCGGTTCACCACTGCGTTGGAAGGAAATCATCCCCGCAACCCTCCCCTGTAAGGCCGTGGTAAGATTGCTACTTCCGGTACGCAACTCGCGCGGAGATACGGTAGTGACCGCACCGACCACACTCTCCCGCAAGGTTTTTTGACCAAATGCCGTCACGACAACTTCATCCACATAAGCCGAAGACTGCTCCAGAATAATGTCGATTTTAGTCCGTCCAGCGATTGGAGCCTCTTCAGTACGATAACCCACCATTTTGAATACCAGTACCTCCGTGGCAGGTACCTTGAGAATATAATTACCGTTGAGGTCCGTGGTCGTGCCTACACTAGGTTTGCTTTTGAGATGGATGGTTACACCGGGCAATATGGTACCGAGGGAGTCCTTGACCGTACCTGTCACTTGCACTTCACGCTGGATCGTGCTGCTTACCATACCCGGTGAGGGGTTCTTTTTCGTAGGCTTCGGTACGATGACAACCGTCCCTTCGTACATTTGATAATCTAAAGGCTGGTTTTGCAATAATTGTTTTAAAGCAAGTTCCAACGGTACTTTTGTCAAATTGATATTGACATTGGAAGCCTTCCTTAAGGTAGCTTCTTTATAAATAAAGCGATAACCTGTCTGCGCTTTAATTGCTCCCAAGGCATTTTCCATCGTTGAATTGTTCAATTTAAGGCTAACTTTCTGGGCCAGACCTTTTGAAGCTGCACTCAACGTCCCCATAATTACGAGAAATACAGTAAGTTTCATGGTTAGTAGTGTTTTGAACAGCATATGGCTACGCCATCTGACAAATAGATTTTGCCATATATACTTAAATTCCATACATTTGATTAGATAAGGTTTTACTTGTAATTGTGTTAGTACTATAGTTCGTTTAGAACCTTATATACTGACTGGGGGTATTCCCGTACCTCCAGTTTTTTTAAGATTCTTTGGTATTGCATGTTGATTACTTTATCATCGACCTCCTTTTTGATTTTATCACTAATGTTCTATTGTTGATCTGGATATCCAGACCGGTTACCCCTTCCAGTACCGCACATACCGCCTGGATAGATTCGGTTCGTTTGATTCCTCCTTGATATTTTTCTTCACTGACCGCATGTTTATATTCGACATCAATATCATACCAACGGGCAACCTCGTTCATGATACTCTTGAGGTCTTTTCCGTCAAAATAGAAATAACCTTCCTTCCAGGCGAGGGCTTCTTCTGTATCCGCTTTTACCACAGTGATCTGTCTATTGTTGATCAATGTTGCGTTTCCTTGACCGATCAATACCGACTCGTCCGCGACACTTACTTTTATCTTCCCTTCGGTCAGTATGGTCTTGATCTGACCTTGTTTGAGGTGCGTATTGATATTAAAAGCTGTACCCACCGCCTCAACAGTAGATTCGCCCACTTTTACGCGAAATGGCTTCGAAGGATCCTTTGCGACCTCAAAAAAGGCTTCGCCATTAATCGCTACGCGTCGTTCACTGCCCGTAAATACGGAGGGATATTCTATTTCAGAATCGGCGTTTAACCAGACAACTGTTCCATCATTTAACTGAACACGATAGGTCCCACCAACTGGTACACTAAGTTTATGGATGTGTACCTCGTCTTTGCTTGTCGTTGCATAATCCAATTGATTATCGGTTATTTTCATCAGATTTCCACCTTCGCGGATTGTCGTACTGTCGTTCCCGCCTAAGCGTATCGTCTCGCCATTTGACAAGGTCAACACGGCCTGCTGTTTTCCCGGAAGTACATTTTTATTTATTTGCGCAACTAGGGGTGCTTTTTCAACTCCGGAAAAATACGAGACCGCCCAGACTCCAAGACAGAGGGCCGCGACAATAGAGGCTGCCACCAACCATCTTCCTTTTTTTTGTCGCTTACGATATAAGTGAGCCTTGGCTAAGGTAGATTCCCACTTGAGCTGAATATCATTGTTCATATGCGCATTCAGCAGTTCGCGAATTTCGTCCTGTTTGACCTCTTTATTCTCCAACCAGATCTTTATCCGTGGATACGATACCTGAAATTGCTGCAACTCCAACAGTTCCTCAGCAGTGATAGTTCCACTGAGGTACCGTTCCATTAATTGAGCTATCCTTAAATAATTTGATTCCATAATTTAAATATATGAGGTCATGTATCCGTTATAGGCACAGGAAAAAGACGCCATCTATTAACAAGACGCGCGAGCAGGAAGAAAGGATGACAAGAAAATTAAAAAAATTAAAACAATAAGATTTTGATGGAACGCAACACCGGAAACAATACTTTTTTAATTGTTGCCATAGCCCTGCGTTTTTGGGTTTTGACCGTATTGATCGAAATTCCGTAGCTTTCAGCGACCTCCAGATTCGATTTCTCTTCTATGTAAGCCATTTTGAAAATATTCTGACTGGCCTCGGGGAGATTACGGATTGAAGCATAGAGCTGGTTAATGGCTTCGGCATAAATGATATTTTCCAATAAATCTTCATCGGATATTTCAGTAGCCGGATTGACCTGACGATAATTATGGATTACCTTTACTTTTCGGAGATGACTTAGCGAAGCATTCTTGACCATCGCATAAATATAGGATTTGGCAGCTTGGCTATCTTTTGGAAGGACAGTATCCTTGTCCAGCAATTTAACAAACACATCCTGTACAATATCCTCCCCAGTCTCGTTACCCCCAACCAAACGGCACGAAAGTTCTACGAGCCCGTAATAATTCTGCTCAAATAGTGCTTTTATATTATTTTCCATTAGGTTCGACGGCATGAAACTGAACTGGTTAAAATCGATTACTTCCGGCGGTTAATATAGTAATTTAAAACTATATTCATACTATTTTAACAGGAAAGGCTTCGCAATTTTTCAGTCTGTAATACGAATAGAATTGATCCCTGTAAAACAGTAAGCAAGGATCAATTCATTTCCAGGATCAAATATTGTCGATCATCATACTGGTTGGCTCGGCGATCTGCCGGGATCCCGATCGTCCATGCTGGCAAGCAAAAAAGCGCCAAATTCATGCAGGCGCTATGAAATGTTGGGCGCCCCTAAATCAAAGCTCGCTTTATGCGCTTTCTGTTGCCGATAAAAATGCAGCATTAAACCCTCTGATTGCAATAAGATTAAGAATAGCGGCTTCATCACGTTTTAAGGTGCGCACCGTAATTGTACATAGTTTATCCTGCAAGTCTGCCGAAATATATTTTAGATCAGCAATATGCCGACTGAGATAGGTTATTAGATCGGCACGTTTGGCCAACACTTGGGCCGAAACAGCAAAGGTTAATAAGTAATATTTCATTTTTCCCTGTATATTTTGTCCATGACGAAATTCATAGCTCCACACCGATTGTCCCGATCAGCTTAGGCTGTATCTCGTTATTTAGCGTAACAAATATAAAAATTTTTGACCATTAAACAACAATAGTCAAAAGTAAAGAATAAAAAAATGATAGTGCTCCAGTGCTCCAACAGACCAAATGAATATTAATAATTTATTAATATTCGTAAAACGCAGAGGTATAATTGCCTATCTATATTTGGTCTTTGCTTAATTATCATGGCTAATTATGAATTTACAGCGCTTACAGATCAGGAACTGCTCGATTTGGTCCAATCGCAAGACAACAAAGCTGCTTTTTCCGAACTCTATAACCGCTATTGGGAACCTTTGATCAATCTCGCCGGGAAAAGGATGCTCTCCCTTGCTATGGCAGAGGAAATCGTTCAGGATGTTTTTGTCAATTTTTATTTACGGCGGAAGGAAATCCAACTCAGCCATTCCCTTTCGGCTTACTTAAAAACAGCGATTAAATTTCAGGTCTTTAAAACCTATCGGGCGCAAAAGATCCAGGATAAATATATCGAAACAGTAGCCTACAGCGGGTATACCGCTCCTATTCAGCCCGACAATATCCTCGAGGCGAAACAAATCCATGCCGAGATTTTTCAGATCACCGAAAAAATGCCAGCCACCTGCAAAGAGGTTTTTCTATTGAGTCGTTTCGAAAAACGTTCAAATCAGGATATTGCCGACCAATTGAACATTTCTGTGGCTATGGTCCGTAAGCACATTACGAAATCCATGAATATCATGCGCAGCGAAATCAAAGAACATCAAATGGATATTTTCTATCTGGTGCTGCTGTTGTATATGCACAAAAATTAAGTAAAATCATTTTTTTTGAAATTCCTGTTCCCGCTTTTGAATACTTAGGGTACTAGTTAGTATAAAGCAAAGGAAATGGACGATCAAAATCAACAGATACTCGATATACTCGCTAAGTACGAAGCAGGAACAATAACCGAAGAGGAGCTGCTGCTGCTTGAAGATTGGTACGCTTCATTTGAAGCTAATCCAGATCTCATCAATAGTTTAAGCTCCGAAGAGCGTGCGGTCAGAAAAAAACAACTGGAGGAAAAGATCTTCGACCAGATTGATCTGGAGACAGCCCCCGTAGCAGAAATGTCCAAAAAGCGATTTTTCCTGAATCCGGGTAATAGGCTATGGCAAGCTGCCGCATCCTTAGTTCTCCTTTCTGCAGTCTCATTTTACATCTTCCAGAAGCAGGCTGACAAGCTGCCCAGCAGTGCAGAAAAGCAGAGCAGCACCATCAATCCCGGAACGGATCAAGCCACTTTAACACTCGGTAATGGTGAAAAGATCCTGTTGGATGACTCCAAAAACGGAGAGCTCAGCGCCGAAGGTAACATTCATATCAACAAACTGAAACCGGGCAATCTAGTTTATACAGCCAGCAAAAAGGTCAGCAAGGTGCATTCCAATACACTTTCTACCCCGCGGGGTGGCAGATACCAGCTGACCTTAGCTGACGGTACCCACGTCTGGTTGAATGCACAATCTTCGATCACCTACCCCTCAGCCTTCCAGGGTTCTTCCCGAGAAGTGACGATCACGGGCGAAGTGTACTTTGAGGTGGCGCACAACGCTGCCATGCCTTTCCGCGTGAAGTCTGAAAATCAACTGATCGAAGTGCTAGGCACACACTTTAACGTCAATACCTACAACGCCAAATCTAGTGCCAAAACAACCCTCTTAAGCGGCTCCATCGCCCTGACCAATAGCCATCAGCGCATTATTCTCAAGCCTGGTGAACAAGGCATTGTAGCCGCACATTCGATGTCCGTAAAAAATGTAGATCCCGCTGAAGTAATCGCCTGGAAAGAGGGCTATTTTGACTTTACGGATGCTGATATCGGCAGCGTTATCGACGAACTGGGGCGTTGGTATAATGTGGACATCCACTATAATGGTACCGCAACAAATGAAACCTTTACGGGAAGAATACCGCGGTCCTGGCCTTTTGAAAAAGTATTGAATCTATTAAAAACGTTTAAAAGCATTCAGGTAGGGATGCAAGGAAGGAGGCTTATTGTAGAAACAAAATAACACACAACCTAATGTCTAATTCCAAAAAAAGCCAATAGTGGTCGTAACACTACTGGCCTATAGCCGGAATAGGCAAATGAATTTCTCGATCCGATTTAACACATATTTCAGCTTAACAAATGTATAAAAAAAATACAAAAATACTATTGAAAATGAAGTTAACCACCTTCATGACGCTTTTTGGCATGCTACAGATTAGCTTTGGGGCGATAGGACAAAACATCAGTCTCTCCGAGAAGAAAAGCTCTCTGGCCAAAGTATTCAAAAAAATAAGTACGCAGACAGGTTATGGATTTTTAGTAGAAGGCAGCCTTCTTAAAATGTCCAGACCGGTCACGATAGAAACCCGCAACACTGATATAAATAGTGTATTGGCAGAAATTTTCAAAAACCAACCGCTGACCTTTGTACTGAAGGACCAATCCGTGATCGTTTCGGCAAAGAAAACAGCCGTTATC
Organism: Sphingobacterium sp. GVS05A; assembly: GCF_019969845.1. GTDB lineage: Bacteria > Bacteroidota > Bacteroidia > Sphingobacteriales > Sphingobacteriaceae > Sphingobacterium. The sequence continues at coordinate 166,572 of NZ_JAHXYR010000005.1, read as the reverse complement.
CCCGTTTCACTATCCCGGAGCACAGACAAAATCGGAACGCAACAACAGGGAAATATCAGCGGAAGGATCACAAACGAAAATGGTGAAGCGCTCGCAGATGCGAGTATCACTGTGCTCCAAACTAGCCAGTCTTTAAAAAGTAAAGCCGATGGAAGCTATACGTTGAATATCCCCGCCGGAACCTATACGATTGAAGTCAGCTACATTTCCCATCAGACAAAAAGGATCACCGACATCGTTGTCCATGCCGGGAAGCAGACCAACCTAAGCGTCGTTTTAAAGAATGTGATCAAAAGCTTGGAGCAGGTCGTTGTCACGGGAAGTTATAAACAGGAAAGTATTGCTTCCTTATATACCAAACAAAAAAATGCAGCGACGATCTCCAACGGAATCAGTCGCGAGCAAATAGCCGTTTTGCCGGACAAAAACGTTGGTGAGACCTTAAAACGCATCTCTGGTGTCAGTACCAATGACAACCGTCGTGTCGTTATCCGGGGTATTGCCGAACGGTATAACCTGGCCATGATGGATGGAGCCACCCTCCCGAGTACCGACGTGCAGGTACGGGACTTCGAATTTGATATTGTACCGAGCAACCTGATCGACAATGTCGTTATCCACAAGACTTCATCGCCAGATCTGAGCTTTGGTTTTGGTGGTGGACTGGTCCAGATCAATACCCTGGCCATTCCAGTCAAAAACTTCACTTCCTTTTCGGTGGGAAGCAAGTATATCAATGGGTCAACGGGCAAAGATTTTCTGGGCTACGGCCGTGGCAGCTGGGACTACCTGGCATTTGACGATGGCACGCGGGGCAATTTCCCAAGGGATTTAACCGTGTTCAACGGCATCAATTATGATCCCGCCAACCCTTATAAACCGGTGCCTGAAGGCGTGACGCCTTTTACACCCGAAATGATCGCTGCACAGAACAAACGCATCGGCGGATTAGAACGTTTGGGTACGCGAAAATATACCGCCCTACCCGGGCAAAACTATCAGTTCAGCCTGGGGCGGAGTTACAATACAATGAAAGGTATCTTTGGATTTGTAGGCTCGCTCAGCTATCGAAATGAACAGTCTATTGATAACATCTCCAATTTTGAACGCGGCAATTGGCAGAAAGTCGAGGGGACAACCTACGATATCAGCACTGGAAAAGAAATCCATCCGACGACCTCCATGCAGTACAACTTTAATTCGAGCTTAAGCGGATTGATCAACCTGGGCTGGAACAGCAAAAATCACAAAATAACCTCCCGCAACTTTTATTCCCGCATGTTCAACAACCAGTTTTCAGTGATCCAGGGCTGGGGAAATGATATTGGTCACGATTCGAGACCTGCCATCCGGGAGTATGACCGCCCCAAATTTATCAATATGCTCCAGAATAGGTTGGACGGAGAACATCGCTTCGGCAATTTTAAGCTCGAATGGAATGTAGCCCGCAATCGCCTGAACAACCTGGAGAAAGATGCCACCGAAGCCTGGATCGCCCCGATCGGCACTCTGAATGACACCATTTACAATGTCGTCCCTTCGCACTATGCCAATGCCGGAGACGGGACGTTTACACGTTCCGAATACCATTATACGGAGACCAATAAAATTGCCGAGGGCGCATTGAGCTACCAGACGAATTGGTTCGGTCAAAAGCAAACCCTGAAAGCCGGCTATCAGTTTATGGATCGGCATGGACTTTTCGAATGGGTCTCCCTGCCGATCGTTTCGGTCGGAGCCAATACCTTCACCCCTGTAAATACCTGGTCTAAATACCTGGAGTTCCAGGATCCTTTGCATGGGATGTTTTATTATCCAGCCGCGTTCTCCGTCAGTGCCTATGAAGGGAAAAATATCAACCAGGCTGTCTATGGAATGCTAGACAACAGGTTCAATTCCTGGATTCGACTGACCTGGGGATTACGTGCCGAATACTTCAAGTATAAAAGTTTGCAAAACGGCGATAATGACCTGCAAATGGATGCACGCACCATTGCCATGCAGAAACAACGCTTTGTCGATCCAGCGACCGGAAAATTGGTGGGCATGACGGCAGATCCCGAAACCGAAGAGAAAACCTGGCGCTATCTTCCATCGGCGAGCCTGACATTGACGCCATTACAGGATTTCAATATCCGGATGGCCTATTCGCAGTCGGTGGTCCGTCCTGCATTGATTGAAAACTCCAGAATGGTGCGTCAGGATCCGGCACTGGGCGGAGCTTACCGTCGAAATGAAGGCGTCCTATCTACTGTAATTAACCACTATGATATGCGTTTGGAATGGTATCCTTCCATTGCAGAAGTCATTTCAATTGGATTTTTCTATAAATATTTCCAAAACCCGATCGAGTTGTACCAACAGATGATGGATTCCTCACACCGCATCTATGTAACCACCAATAACTCGGAATGGGCCAAAATAAAGGGACTGGAATTTGATATCCGCAAAAACTTAGGATTTATGCTACCGGGCTCCCTACTTGAAAATTTTAATTTCAGCGGAAACGTCACGCTTCAAAACTCAGAAGTACAATCGGCCGAATTCCGGTCCAAGGGCATCGGCACCGATAAATATGGAAATACCTTTGAATACCGGGAAAAACAATTCCTGAAAAGTAAGCGTCCGCTCTATGGACAGATACCTGTAGTCTATAATGCGGCATTACAATATGCCGGAGACCGCTTAGGTGCTAACGTGGCCTTCAACCATATGGGATACAAAACCTTTATGACTGCCATGAGCGAAGACCTGATCGAATACGAGCGCCCCCGGAATCAGCTAGATGCACAGCTGAGCTACAAATTATTGAAAAACAAGAATCTGGACCTCAAACTGAACCTGAGCAATCTGTTGAACAGTCCATTCCGTTTTTATGTGAACAGACCCGAAACGTTCAAAGTGCAAGATCGATGGAAAGGCTTATCAAACTCCGAGTGGCCGACCCAAGAGTGGGATGAGATCTACGAATGGAAGTTTGGCTTTTCCCAAAAATATGAGGAAGGTTACTACGAGACCTCCGAGGATGGAACCAAAAAGACACGCGTAGGCGACAAAGAAACCTTCAACCGGAAAGTGGGCAGCTCCTTTAGCCTATCCATCGGATATACATTTTAAATCAACCGTTATGAAAACAAAAATAATCTTAACAGCCACGGCGATCTCCTTTTTTCTGCTCTTCACCCTCCTGTCATGCAACAAAGGCGGAGACGATCTGCTGTATCATTCCAATGTACATATGATCAATTTAAGCGGTTACAATAACAGCAATGAGGAACTTATTCTTCAATTGGATACATTTAGCGCGACAGTGACTCCGGCCTTTAGCAAAATCGCTTTTGGGGCGAACTATAATTTCAATGACCCTGGCAAGCAGCACTTAAAATTTACCATGAAGTCCAAAGCGACCGATAAAATTCTTTTGGAAAGGGAAATCAGGGCCAACGATACGGCGGTCACGACAAATCTCAATATTATCTACATGGACGGAAAAGTGGCAGATTTTCCAACGCTTCCGGCACCAGTGGAGGGCAAAGTGCAATTAATTTATATGCTCCAGTCCAATATTTTAAATTACAGTGAACCCGTGGATATTGTATTTGGGAAATACTATTTTACGCCCAAAGTGTTTGAAGAGGTCATCCGGATCAAAAACTTAAAACCCAATGAATTCTCCCAGCCCATTACTTTTGACCCATTTCCGTTAGGAATACAGGATTACAAAGGGGAAAAAACGTCGGTATTATTTCGGGCCTATATTTATAAAGCTGGGACAAACATCCCCTATACAGAAGGATCTCCATTTGAATTTAGCCTGCTGACCTCGGGTGCACCTGTACCCTCGCCCACAAAAGCCATTTCCAAGCTGTTTATCATCAACGAGGCTCCGCTTAATAATATTATACGGTTTAATAAGGTTTTAGAATTATAATTTATGAAAAATTTATTGACAAAGACATTTTTCCAACCTATTACGGTCCTGCTGATCAGCATTTCCTTCTTTTTCAGCGCCTGCAACAAAGACACTATTGAGGTAGAACGTGCGATGCATATTCTGATCAATGGTTATAATGGCGGTGAGCACCCTTTAGTGATCGCGATTGATACCACCGTTTTTGATCATAAAAATGGTGATTTTATCATCCAACCCCAGAGCAATATCCATTTTGCTACTGCTTATAGCTACAAAATACCCAAAAAGAGATTTGTTACTTTAACCGACACGGTGACAAAAAAAGTGGTCTATAGTGCTGAATTGCCCGAAAACACCATCAAAGTAAATTTCAATTACCTCTATTTTGATGGAAAGGTACAAGCAGTGGCCCCTCCCACTGCGGACCCCAATGTTAATAAATTAGGCTTTTACATTTATGATAAAAGCATAGATTTCCCGATTGATATTTCTTTACAAAAGGTCAATGCAACTTCGGGCGATGTCCGTAAAGAGTACATTGCAAAAAATGTGCTTCCCGGAAGATGGGTCTATGTCGATTATCTGCCACTCAAGGATTTTGACAAAGATGTCGATTTGAGAAGTGCTACAGTTCATTTCACAAAAGCTAATACAGATGAATGGGCTTTTGAAGGCGATGAAACAAAAAGCAAGCTCGGTGCTGAGGGATTCTTTTTCCCAAAATTGAACGATAAGGGGAAAGTTCAGCCCTATTTTATTGCGCCCCACGTGCCCAATCAAACATTCAGCCGACTTTTCTTCTATTTGGATTAACGGGATCCAAAGGTAATCATTGGCGATAACGCGCATCTAGGCTAGACGCGCGTTATCGCCAATTCTTTTTTAGCACTGACAAGGTATCGCCATCACTTCGTTCTTTGCTATTCAACTGGCCGAAATTTTCACAAATACCGTTGATTTCTTAGCTTGTCCCACCGATTAAAAGTGTAACTTAAGGCCTCGTTCGAATACCAATTAAAAAAATCATCGGACGACCTTTAACCATGAAGAAGGTTAAAAAACAGCTGTATAAAAAATGATTATAAAAATCTATCGGCCCGAGAGCCCCGTCTTGAATCGTTATATTGAATGCTTCTACATCCTGGAGAAGACCGCACACGAGAAGCCCGTTACCTATTTTACCTTTCCCAGTATCTACTGCATTGTCACCATCAGCGCGCAGACCAGCACCTTCGTCAGTCCCGACAAAATCATCACAACATATTGTCCCTCCGCCCCCATTGAGACCAACCTTGTCTGCGACTTTAATCAACCCGTCCTGATCAGCTACGATGGGAAAATAAATGAAATCACGACATACTTCAAGCCGCTGGGCTTAAATGCTTTTATCACGCATGACCTTCAGCATTACAACAGTGGAACATTCGCCGATTTTAATCCCCACGCCGATTATAAAGAGGCCATGTCCGCCATTCTCGCCATCGCCGATCATCAGGAGCGAATCAAAGCCCTGGAAGCCTATTGGATCTCAAAACTCCGCCCATTTGAAGATCTGCTGTTGGAGAATGTGCTCCGCGAAATGCTCGACACCGACAACCTCAATCAGTCCATGACGACATTGTCGCGTAAAATCGGGCGATCACGGACAACGATCAATAAGCATTTTGATCAGCATATCTGTAAAAGCCCATCACAATTCAAAAAAATAGTCCGGTTCCGGGCAGCCATTCAAAGCCAGCTAGACGATAAAAACAACAGAGGCCGATCCTATTATGTCGATTATTTTGATCAATCGCACATGATCCGGGATTTTAAAAAATTAACAGGCTTTACACCCAAAGTGTTCTTTTCCAAAATAGCAGCCCTTGAACGGGATGAGATCAAGTGGATTTTTATTTAAAGGGTTTACAAAAATACAATGACCGCGTTTTTTTTAATGGTAACATTGCTGCATAATTAATCGATGCAACAGTCCATGAAGTTTATTCTATTCATTATCCTTTGTCCGATGCTGGTTTTTGGACAGCAGGGCACATCGGCAAAACTCGCCCGTTATATGCAGGCACAGGTTGCCCTACATCATTTTAGTGGAACAGTCCTTGTGCAAAAAAACGGCACTGTTTTAATCAAGAAGGCCTATGGTCAGGCCGATTATGAATGGCATATCCCCAATACGGTAGACACAAAATTTCAGCTGGCCTCGGTCACAAAGCAATTTACCGCGACTGCGATCCTACAATTGGTCGATCGCGGCCAGTTATCCCTCGAGGATAAACTCAGCCGGTTTTTTCCAGATTATCCAAAGGCCGACAGTGTCAGCATCCATCAGCTACTGTCCCATTCCTCTGGTCTGGCCATGGGTTTCAAAGAAATCGCTTTATCCAGCATCAGCAGCGATTCAGCTTATGCAGCCATCAAAAAAATTCCTTATGAATTTTCACCCGGCAGCCAAAATGCATACAGCAACATCGGTTATTACCTGTTGGCAAAGATCATTCAAAAAGTTTCAGGTGAACCTTATGCTGTTTTCTTAAAGAAAAACATATTTGAAAAAGCAGGCATGAACAATACAGGTGTCAGCAACAATGATACGATTGTGTCCAAAAAGGCCAAGGTCTATTACCGCGGTGCGCAAGGCTTTATTCATAATCCTTATATCAACTGGCAGATCAACGTGGGCCATGACGGTGTTTACTCGACCGTCGAAGATCTAGCACGATGGGACAGCCTGCTTTACGGAACCACTATTTTATCTGCCGAGATGAAGAAAAAAATGTTCACGCCCCATAACGCCGAAAACTGGGGCTATGGCTTTATTATCAACCCCTTTTACAACCATGGACATCAACTGATTGCGCATGACGGTGGTTTTTTCGGTACCATCACTTCTTTTAACCGATTTACGGATGACAAGCTCTTTGTCACGGTCCTTTCCAACAATGAATCACTCTCCCATATGATCGCTTACGGGCTTTCGGCTATTGTATTTGGAAAAGAAGTCGAACTCCCGTACCGGCATCATCGTGCTCTGGTGGACTCCACCTTGTATAAGCACTATGTGGGCCAGTACGGTCAAGTTCAGATCCTCCATAGGGATGGCAAACTTTATTACAATGATACCGAAACAGAGCTTATCCCCGAGTCCAGTACAAAATTTTTCAGATCAGACGATAACGACAGGACAGTTGAATTTGTCCGGGACAAAGCAGGTGTCTTCAATTCGATTATTTTAACAAAAGCCGGTGTAAAGGAAATTCTGAGGAAATAGTCTGTTCTGTACAAGATACCTAGGCCCATTTTTCAGCACAGCTAATTTCCCGATTTTTGTAGTTTACCCTATTGTATCGGACGCGGCAGTGCGAAGACGGCCCTATCTACTCCTTTCCTTCCAGCAGCGCATTGACGCACCACATATAAGCCGCCTGGCCGTGGTAATCGCCGCTGTGGCGGGGACGATCATAATAATACTGTTTATCATTCTTTTTATTGGTACCTACGCAGATCTCCGACACCGCACCTTGATCGTCCACATAGTTGGCCAGCGCCAGCCAGGCACGACGGGCCACAGGACCATACTCTTTTGCACCGAGCCAACCCTGTTTTACACCCGAAATGATTGCATAGGCAAACATAGCCGACCCGGATGTTTCGGCCCAGCAGTCGGCCTCGTCGATCAGCTGATTCCACATACCACTTTCGCGCTGCTGTTGTTTTAGACTCTTCATCATCCTACGGTAGCCCTTCAATATACGGGGCCGGTCCGCATGATCCTCTGGGAGCATATGTAGCAACTCGGTCATGCCAGCTGCCATCCATCCGTTACCACGGCCCCAGTAATAAGGCACATCTGGCGCATGATAAAACAACCCGTTGGGGCGCTGTAATTTATCCAGATAAAGCACCATTTCTTTGGCTGCGCGATCGAGATATTTCGATTCGCCGGTCGCTTTAAACGCGGCAGTTTGTACGATTGTAATCATGTACATATCGTCAATCCAGAGTCGGGTCTGCCAGGAGTACCCTTTTTGTGCCCAGTCCTTCTCGGCCTGACTGGCATTGTCTGGCAATTCCCATTGCGTATCGGCGTAGGGCAAGCCAAGGTCCAGGTAGCTTTTATCTTTGGTCAGCTGATAAAGCCGCAACGGAAGACTCCCGAACATATTTAAGTCGACGTGATTTTTAATGGGCAGCAGCTGCGGCTCACTTGCCCTTAATTTGGAGAAGCGGCCTTTCATGGCCTGCATCAACTCCACATCACCGGTTAAGTGTGCATAGTTAATGGAACCCGTCCAATAAAACGTCTCCGGATAACTGATCCATTTCCCCGCATGCAGCATATGCTTGCCTGCCATGAAACGATGTGCAATGCGGTATCCCACTTCCTTGGGATCCGCAGCAGCCGGAAAATTTGCCAGATCGGCCTGTGCCATTAGAAAGTGAACAGGAAGCATCCATAAAAACAAAAGAATTTTCTTTATCATACCAAATCATTTTATGTTTTAAATTACTGTGTTTAAAAAAATCCTGAACCGATCTTCAAGAGAGCGGATCGGTTCAGGAGCATCGACAGGACTAGTCTGCTGTTGCTTCATCCGCAACGGCATCCTCCCATTTATCCCATACCGGAGTAGCGGGGTTATAACCGTCGTAGCCATAATTTTGCTTTAACTGGCCTTTAATGTTGGAGGTAATCGCCACATTTGGGATTGGCCAGTACATATTCTTTTTGTCCATGGTATACTTGATATCACTTAGACCAGTTGCATTGACATGAATGATGCCTTTGTTATATAAGCTATAATGCACGATACGCTGGTACCAGTAGCTTCCACCGGTAGCATCGGTACCACTCTGTTTGTCGAAATTGTCCAGATTGTATACATTTCCCCATTCATCAGGTTTACTACTGCGTGCCAGGCAGAGCGATACCCTTTTGAGCTCCACATTGCGCCATTCCTCCCAGTAGAGTTCGCGGGCCCTTTCGTTCATGATATCCCCAATGTTCACGGTCCCCTGATACAGTTCGGTACATTTTGCGCGCTGGCGCACGGCGTTTAGGTCGTCTTTGATCGTTCCATCGGCCGGGTTGATATAATATTTGGCTTCGGCGCGCAAGAGGTAAGCCTCGGCCAGGCGATACAGGTACCAGTCGGCAACACTGCCATTGGTGGCCCCGCGTGAACCGTCCGAACCACTGATATTGGCCTCACTAACGGGATCATCCAGGAAAAATTTATAGTGTGGCACATCGTACCAGCGGCGGATGGAGTCGCTACAAAGGAGCTTACCCGTTTCGGGATCTTTCAGCGTAACAGGTTTTCCAAAATCCTTTGAAGCCTTATTGTTTACCTTGTAATCTTCCATGCGCACCCAGTTTCCCACTTTGGCGCTGTGGCGCAGATCGCCTTCATCTTGCTTACCGTTTACAGCCCATACCCCCTTCGACTGGAAAGATGTTGGCCGGAAAGTCGCGATACCGCGGCCAAAAGCGCGCATGTAGTCATATTTTGCATTATAATCCCCACTGTTGCGTTTGATGTTCAACAAGGCCTGTTTACCATCCGTTGTCTGTATGCGGGTGTCGAACACAAAGGGATATAAGATCCGCATGGTCAGCATTTTCACAAAAGACTCCGCATCGGCACCCCGGTTGGGCATCCCCATGATCACCTCGCGGTTGGCCGGAATCAATTTGTTTTCAGGACGGTGCATATCCCAGATGACATTACGCGTGATGGGCCAGGTCTGCGCCTCGCCCCCATCGTTGAATGTTCCGAAGCTTTCGGTCATCAGCGCATATCCCGATTGATCAATCAGAATATCGGTCTGTTCCTTTGCTTTCTGATACTCCCCCAGGGCCAGGTAACATTTGGCCAGCAACATCCGGCAGGCCCCTTTGTTGATCATGCCGATCAGGTTCATATTTTTCTGGTCGGGCACCCATTGTACGGCAAATTCCATGTCTTTGGTAATCATCTGCAGAATGGCGTCACGTTTGGTGCTCCGATAATTTTGTTTGGGCACATCGATAATGGTCGTGACCAATGGGACATCGCCGTATTCAAAGACCAAGGCCATATACCGGAATGCACGGTGAAAATATGCCCGCCCTTTGTAGGCATTTTTATCCTGTTCGCTCAAGGTCTGCACCTGATCCACATATTTGATAATGGTATTGGCATAACTGATGCCTTTATAAGTTTCTTCCCACAGGTACCACATACTATTGGAGCGGTCGAGGTTCTGTAGGCTGGAGTTGTCGCTTGTCGGGGTGAGCATATTGGCCACATCCGCCATCATGCTGCGTTTGTCTGTATTGCTGGCCACCATCAGTTCGGAGAAGATGTACTCCGTACCGAGGGTCAGCATCTCATTATGATCTGTGGCCCAATACCCCTTGAGGTGGCGGTCACAGATAGCCATGGCCGACAGCAGGCCAGACTCGGTATTAAAGGTTTCATTGGGCAAATAGATAGACAGCGGATCGGGCTGTAGAAATTCTTTCGAACAGCTACTTATGGTCAATGCAGCAGCAAGTAGGATGACGATCCCCCTGTTACGGGATCTGGATTTATGTATTGTCAAGTTCATAGCGATCAAATTAATCAGGTTATAAAGATAAATTCACACCGAAGGTAAAGACCCGCGAAGCCCAGGAACCCGTCTCCGGATCACCATACTCCCATTCTTTGGTCCAGGTGGCCACATTGCGCAGGGTGCCATACAGCTTCACCCGATTCAAGTGGTATTTGGATGTAAATGCCGTTGGCAGCGTATAGCCCACAGAAATATTGTCGAGGCGGATAAAAGAACGGTCGTAAAGCCGCTGTGCCCCCTCGGCCCCGATGGGCCCTTTGGCCTCAATACGGCCATAGCGATCTGTGGGGTTATCTGGCGTCCAGTATTCTTTCGCCGGCAGGTTGGCCAGTCCATAAGCCATCCGTCCGCCATCATCGTCGTTGTTCAGGTAATTGCCCGACAGGCTTTTGTGCCCCATATACGAATAGATATTAAACGAAAAGCTAAGGTCTTTCCATAAAGTCAGCTCATTACGCATCGACCAGCGGAAACGCGGATCGGTCTGTCCCAAAAAGACCTTGTCGTTATTGTTGTACACCGGTTTTGTACCGTTGGCATTGACCACATCATCTGCCGTATACACATTGGCCACTTTGGGGTCCCCGGGTGCCTGCCCATATTTGGCCGCGTCGGCAGCTTCATTGGCCTGCCATATGCCCGTCACACGATAGTCCCATATCGTCCCGATGGGCTGACCGATAAACCAGCCATTCGAAATCTCGTCCATTTCCTTGCTTCCGACCACGTTCCCATTGGCATCCAGCACGTCTTCGTAGTTCTTATACAGATGCACAATCTGGTTCTTATTGTACGAGAAACTAAAGGTGGTGGACCATTGCAGCTGCTCCTTTTGGAGGTTGACCGTATTTAAGGTCAGTTCAATTCCCTTGTTGTCCACTTGTCCCAAGTTGGTGGTGATGCGGCTAAATCCTGTAAAATTGGGCAGCTTCTGCTCCATGATCATATCGTGGGTCTGCATCAGGTAGTACTCCAGCGTACCCGAAATCCGGTTCTTCAAGAAGCCGAAGTCGAGGCCAAAATTCCATGCCGTGGTCTTTTCCCATTGCAGATTGGGATTGGCCAAGCGGTCTACCATCAGGTACCGGTACTGGAGGAGTTCGCCGGCCGAATTGAGGTAACCATGCATTTTGCCGCTGCCTGAATACAGGTTGGCAAGTGCCAGGTTGGGATCGGCAAGCTGTCGATTACCATTTTTACCGTAGGAAACACGCAATTTTCCATAATCCATCACATCGGTCCATTTGAAGAATTTCTCTTTGGTGAAGTTCCAGGCCAGGGCCAACGAAGGAAAGGTCGCATACGGATTGGAGGTCCCAAAGGCCGAGTAGCCATCCCGCCGGATAGAAGTAGTAAGCATATAGCGGTCGTCGTAAGAATAGAATAAACGGGCCAATAAGGCATCTGCTGTCTGGTGTGTGTCGTAGCTATTGAAGCTGCTGTTTTCCTTCGAGCCATTTTCGGTATTGTGAAAGCCCAGCGCATCCGAAGGTAAGATATTACGGGCCTCAATGCGGTCTTTCCAGGACTGCTGCTCCTCCGCTTCCTGCACCAAAGTCAGCATCAGACGATGCTTGTCCGCAAAGGTCTGCTCCCAGCTGATGGTATTGTTGAGCGACCAGTCAAAGCGTTTGGTCTGCTCACGGTTTGCCCCACGATCGGCGGGATTAGATCCGGGCAGCTCGGCCGACATAAAATAGCGGTCGTGGAAATATTGCAGGCGCGGCGACGCGTTGAAGGAATAGGTTATGTTAAAAGGCAGTTTAATTTTCGCATTGAAAATGGAATTAAATACCGTATATCCTTTGTCCAGTTCGAGATATTTCTTCTGAAAATCATAGTTATAACCGCGCTGGCTGAACTGCTCGCTGAGTGGATATTGCAGGGGATTGCCGTTGGCATCGGCATAATCGGCGTAAGGGCTGTTGCGTAGTGTCTGATCCATATCGATATCGATGTTACCGTCGGAGCGATCCTGAAAATTCACATTGGCGCCCAATTCCAGCCAGTTGGTTACATGCGCATTGATTTTCATGTTGGCGCGGGCAGCCTTGTATGTATCGCTGACGACGGTACCCTCATTTTTGAGGTACCCCATGGATAAGTAATAGTTGACCCTATCACTGGCACCACTGACGCTGGCATTATAATCCTGGTTGAAACCCGTACGAAAAGTATGGTCAGCCCAATCTACCGTTTTTCCGTCCAGAAAGTTCTGCAGTGCATTTCCCTGCAGGCCCAATCGGCGGCCCCAAATACTCTGGTCAGATTCACCATTCTGATTGGTCGACTGCGCGCGCCAGGCATCGAGCGTTAAAGATGCGGGCAATTGGCCGGGATTAAGGTAAAAGCCATAGGGCACGGTGAGGTTTCCGTTGTCGTCACGCGTTTGATAGGCCCCATAGATCCCCGTCGTCGGATCGATGCCGTAGGTATTCTTGGTATACCAGTCTTCCCGATGCTGCATATAAGCTTCCGGGCTGAATCTTTTGCGGTATTCACTCAGTTGGGTAGCACCCGCATTCATGGTCATATTGATGGTCGGCTTCCCCTGCTTGCCCTTTTTGGTACTGATGATAATGACACCACTTGCAGCCTTGGACCCGTAGATGGCCGCCGCAGAGGCATCCTTTAAGATGTCGATCTGCTCGATATCATCCGGGTTGATTTCAGAAAGCTCACCATAAAAAATCATCCCGTCAAGTACCAGCAGCGGATTATTGTGCCCGCTGTTGCTATCGTAAACCGAACGCTTACCCCGCACCTCAATGGAGCCACCGCCTTTTGCGGAGGCATCATAACCGATATTCATCCCTGCCGAACCACGGAGGATATCCTGTACGGTTTTGGGGTTTTCATTGGCAATGCGGTCGGGATGAATCTGCAATACCGAGCCCGTCAGATCCTTTTTGCGCATGGTGCCATAGCCCACCACGACCACTTCATCCAGCTCACCGGTGGCGGAAGTCAACTGCACATTATAGACCTTGGCTGGTGTCAGATCAATTTCCTGGCTCTTGTAGCCCAGCAGCTTGAATACCAGTTTTTTTGCATCCAGGGGTACCGAAATGGCATAGGTACCATCAGCTTTTGACGCGGCACTGATGTTACTGCCGGGTACATTGACCGTCACTGCCGCCAGCGGCTGGCCATTGCTATCCGATATCTTACCCGTAATTTCGCGGTTTTGTACCCCCAGGCTGACGATGGAGTCCGAGGGCACATTGGCTTTTAACGCCGTTGCAGGAGCAGCCAGTGAGACTAGACAGAGCAAGCAGGAACAGGGCATCCATTTGCCAATTCCAAAGCGATAAAAGCGATTTTGTTTTAGCTTACAATTGTTTCTCATAAAGAAATATTCACTTTAAGTGATTTAGAAATTTTATAATTGGTTCCCTCGTATTAAGGGATTTTAACTGTAAAAGTGAAGATTAGCCCTCAGAAAAATAGGACTCGATCGTATCAAAAAAGTGCTATTTTGTCTCAATAACACGATATTCAATATAAAAAATCAATATGAGTAGGTGGTTGGGTATGGAATTGTACCAGAGTCTTCCAAAAATCAGCGCAGACAAAATTTAACTACAACGTTTTCGTAATTTAACTATAACGTTTTCGTATTTTTATTATTACAGAAATATAAAGCGCTAAAGGAGCAATATTTGGAATCAAATGAGACGCTCTCTCGAAGCAGGCCTTTGGTCAATTGCAACATGTTGAGCCTATCTTTCAGATAAACATTGCTCAGCAGATTGGGATTAGGGAATAATTCACTTGTTTAATAAATCAAAGCAGGATGTACCTTAGTATTCCATGCGAATAGCTACACAATAAACTTTCTGATGCTCATCATATAACCTAGATGCAGTCCTTCATGAAAATTATTCCATTCGAAGGCATCGTATATTGAAGTGAGATGAAAGCCCGTCCCCGTAGTACGTTCATGGTAGGTTACAAACTTTTTGTTGTTAAAATCACTGATCGTCGGTTCTATCTGTTCAAGGAGCAATCTTTTCAGCAAGTCGGCTTCCTGTTGCGCTACAGGTGCAGTAGGCTTCGTTCCGGACTGGTAATTCAAATATACTTCCTCAGGAATATGTCCTTCTACCTCAGATCCGATATAAATTAATTTATGTTGTGTGGCAATGATGTGCCCGATATTCCAGATCAGGTTGTTGCTGAAGCCATCAGGAATACGATTGAGCTGTTCCAAAGAATAGTTTTCAAAGAATTTGAGGTAAGCCGTTCGGCTCGTTTTCCATGCGCGAAAGAGTGATTCCATGAGATATAAATAGGGTTAACAAGAGTGATCCTTATAGCTTTCCGCTTTCCACATTCAGTTGGCAATAATCATTGCCTGTGATTTTCCATTTTAGCCCCCAGTGGTGCAGGTCAAGGATAATCTTTAGCAGTTCTTTACCTTTTGCTGTTGGGCTATAACGAATCTGAGGAGGTATGGTGTTTTCGATATCTTCGGTAACGACAAGCGCTTCCTCTTTCAGCTCCTTTAAACGTTTGCTCAGTACCTGATCTGAAAGTGTTGGAAACATTCTTTTTAACGTGCTGAATTGCGACACATCCTCTGCAATACAATATAAAATCTGCATTTTCCAACGCAATGATATTTGCAGCAATACTTCGTTCACATCGCATGCCTGTGCCAACGTCTGCAGATTCTCCGTGTTGGTCGATTGTTCTTTTCGGGGTGTTGCCATTCTAAATATCAATTTCTAGCTACTCACTTCAGGATGAGTTATTGTGCGGACAAAAGCTTGCCTATACCTTTGTCAGGTATTAAAAAACAGTATAAAATTATAAAAAAATGAAACAACTGAGAACTTTATTTCTGCTTCTCCTGCTATTAGGCAGTGTATTATCCGGTTACGCTCAAAACCAAGATCGTCGTCCGACCTATGTGCTGGTGCATGGCGCCTGGCATGGAGGCTGGTGCTGGAAGGCCGTCGCACAGGGGCTAACTGATGCGCATTACAAAGTCTACGCCCCTACGCTGACCGGACTTGGCGAGCGTAAACATCTGATCGATCCATCGATAGATATCGACACCCATATCCAGGACATTATCAACCTGATCGAGATGGAAGATTTGCATGATGTGTATCTCGTGGGGCACAGCTATGCAGGTGCCGTGATTGCCGGAGTTGTCGATCGCATTCCGTCACGATTGCACAAATTGATTTTTCTAGACGCTATGATTATTGAAGATGGCCAGAGCCCCATTTCTTTGCAACCTAAGGCTGTGCAAGAAGTTCAGCTCAAAAACATTCAGCGGAAAGAAAATTTCGCTCCTTTTGATGTTACTTTGTTTGGTGTTACAGCACCCAGCATGGTCGCCTGGGTCAAGGATAGGCTCAGTCCACAACCCTTTGGCACATTCGCCCAGCGGCTGCACTTAAAAAATCCATATGGTAATGGATTACCCTTGGTCTATATCGCATGCACGGATCCGCAACTCCCCATCATGAAGGAGATGAGTGAAAAAGTACGCGCCGACCACAAGCTCAACTGGCAGTATCGGGAGATCGCTACGGGGCACGATGCCATGCTCACAGAGCCGAAAAAATTAGCGGATATGTTTATGGAGCTCGTGGATTGAATTTTGGTTGATTGCCGAGAAAATAGACTTGGCAATCAACCAAACTAAGCAACCGCTGCTAAAGCCCTTTGGACTTCAATATAAAAGGTTGGATACTCCATCATCATCGTTAAGCATAAGAATCAGTGGCGATAACGTTCAAAGAATTCATAAGTGCGCAACAGCTGATCGAGGCGTTGGCCTACATCTCCGGAGCGTGTGATCTCATGATCGGCGTGCGGGTGTCTGACATATTCTGTATCGCGTCCCAAATATTTGAGTTGCTTGTATAAAAAATCACTCTGCACAGGGCCTGTACGATTGTCCTGCTCCCCATGGAAAATAAGTAAAGGTGTTTTTATCTTCTCGGCATAAGTTGTAGGCGATTGGGCCAAAAGGATATCCCGCATCCCCTTTTCCCACGGAAAACCATCAAAATAGCGTTTCAACATGGGCCACACATTGGCGCTACCAAAAAATACATAGAGATCATACACCCCACGCTGACTTGATGCAGCACGGAACCGGCTCTCATGCGCCAATATCCAGGTGGTTAGATACGCACCATAAGATCCGCCAGTGATAAACAGCTGCGAGCTGTCGACGACACCGGTCGCAAGCGACAGATCCACTGCCTTAAGGACATCACGTGATGGCCCTGGCCCCCAGTCTTTAAAATTAGCTTTTAAAAAACTTTCTCCATAACCACTCGAACCGCGTGGATTCGAAAACAATACCGCATAGCCACGTGCGCGAAAGTACTGGTACTCGTGCCACATACTGGCATCCGCAGGACCGAACATCGAAGCTGGCCCACCATGAATCTCTACCAAAAGCGGATAACGTTTGTCCGTCTGGTAATTTGCAGGCTTCAAGAGCCAATAGTCGACCTCCAGTCCCTTTTCATTTCGAAAACTGCTTTTCTGGGCAATACCAATATTTTTTCCCGATAGCCATCCTGAATTGATCTCACTAATGACAGCACTATTTTTAAAATTGGCGTCCGCACGGTACAGCTCTGATGGATTTGCTAAAGTAGTTTTTGTGTAGAAAGCTTTCTGACCATTTACCCAATAGTCACCGATCCCCTCTTCCATCGAACTCAAGGTGCGTATATTGCCGGTTTTTATATCCGCACGATTTATGGTACGTCCGCCTCTATCCGACGCAATAAAGTAGACTGATTTTTCATCTGCTGAAAACTGTATATTACTTAGGCTACGGTCTACAGCCAAGCTATTACCTTTCCAGTTTTGGGTATCATAGATAAACAATTCACCGACTGTCAATGAATTCTGCCGGCCTCGATTCACGGCAACCCATTTTCCTGATGCCGATACCGCAGCCACCTGAAAGCGATGTATGCTATCCCCCAAAATTACCTGTCTTTTTTTATTAGGCAGGTCAAATAAGATCAGATCAGTCGATGCTACGCGGTCCGGATGAAGGCCATTTTCGGTCTCTACGCTTAAAAGCACCTTATTGTTCCCTAAAAATTCCGCTCCTGTATAGCTTCGAAAGCCTTGGGTTAAAGGAACAGGCTGTGTGTTGGCTGCGAGATCCAAGATGTACCAATGCGTAAAGCGGATTTCGCCCGTCGTTGAATTTTCTGTCTGAAACTGCAATTTGTTGGTCACTTTGGCGATACCCTGCTGTTCATCATGTTTGAGATAAGCAATTATTTCCGCTAGGCCGCCGTCACGATCTTCTTGTGCAGGTTCAGCTAATAAGGATACATTATGGCTATCCGCCGGTTTTTCCGTCGACCATGGTGGCACATAGCCAGCAGGATTGAAATCTTTACTTTTTACCAGCTCGCCAAGCGTAAAGCTACTTGATAAAAGTACCTTTGAACCGTCCGGACTGAATCGTACAGTACCCAGCCCCTGCTCGAGCTTGGTTAGCTGTTGAGGCTCTTGACCGTCTGATGGAAATAAAAAAAGCTGCGAACGTTTGTTGCTTCCCTTGCCAAGAGCCCATCTGCGTCCATCCGGGCCGTACAAGATTTGTGTAAATTGCTGGTCCACCTTTAGCGGATCAGCCTTTGCTGTCGATGCCGTTCTGTTTACATACCAGAGCGTTTCATAACGAAAACCGCCATGCTTGGTCGTATCGGCAACAATCCCGCGCACAGCATAAGCCAGTTCACTTCCGTCCGGTTTCACCTGCAGGTCAACGATATTTTTTATTCGAACCAGATCACTCGCCACGATCAAACTATCCGTCGCCGGTGCCCCGGCAAAAGCTGGAGAAATACTCCCCAGCAGCAGCAGACAAATTAGGTGGTACTTCCAACGTTTGTATTGACTAGCTTTCATTGAGTTTTTCGATTAATTTTTGTGCAGAAATACGGGCTTTGCGCTGTATAAAATCAGCGTCGGTGTTGTCGCCAATTTCATAGACCAATGCTTCGGCATGATACGTTTTATACAAATAGCTATACGCCGTGAAGGTCGATCCACCCAAATACAGGGGCTTCACCAGCGGTTCATACCCTGGAATAGCTTGTTTGACTGCGGCTATCCAGGTGGGAATAAAGCCCGGAAACCGACTTGGCAAGGCAGGATCCACCGTGTAGTAAATATCGCTTCCCGTAGAATGAAAATCGATGGCAAAATAAAGCTCGCGGCCCTGCTGCTCGATTTCCCGTTTAAAATAATCGCGCAGCGCCACAGTCTCGGGCTGGTTAAATTCTTCCCAGTCACGGTTGAGGTCAACACCATTGGCATTGGCACGCCAATGCCCTAGATCCACTCCATCGGGATTAACGATGGGGATCAGGTAAATACGATATTTTTCACGAAACCGCTTTGCATCGTCGCTATTACCCAAGAGGTATTCGACAAAGCTGGCATATGCATAATGCCCTGTAATTTCGGGTGGATGCTGTCTCCCGAGGACCGCGATAGCCTTTTTACTTTGCGGATTGCCCCCCACATATACATTAATTGGTTTGCCAAGGGCCGTTTTACCCACTTCCTGTTTTTGTATTTGAACAGCAGGATTTACCTGTTCAATCCAGCTATATACTGCTTTCGACGGAATATTTGCCTGTGCCGAGATCCATGTTCTCTTACTGGAAATCGGCAAGTCAAAAGAAGCACCGTTGATCTTATTCCAGTTCGTTCCGTCTATACTCACTTTCGGGTCGTAACGATGACGCACGCCGGAAGGATAGTCAAGCTGGATTTTTATCGTCGTATCGCGGGCGGACCAGACCTGAAAACCATACCAGGGGCTAGGATTGATCGGCGTGCGTTCCGGCGCGACCTGCAGGTGGTATACGCCTTCACTGGATTTTGTGAGGCCATTCAGTCGGGCACCATCATAGTCATTGCTAAAAAAGACCCGTTGATCCACGGTGAATGTGCCGCGTTCCTGTTTGACGATAGCTTGGGATTTGGTCGATTCATAGCTAATCGGATTCTGCCCTTTAAAATCTTTTTTCAGTCCGCCGATCTCGGTTTTCCCTTGATTAAACAAACTGTCCAACACCTTGCCTAGTTCTTCGCCACGGACATTCTTGGCAATGATTGTCCCCTTGTCGTCCACCAAAAAATTGGCGGGAATTGCCCGAACAGCATAGGTAGCGGCAATTTCGCTATTCCAGTATTTTAATTCGGAGACATGCTGCCAGGTCAGGTGATCGTCGGCAATACCTTTGAGCCAAGCTTCTTTCTTCTTGTCCAGTGAAATGGCATAAATTTCAAAGCCCTGGGATTTATATTTTTGGTAATTGGCCACAATATTCGGATTCTCCTTTCGGCAAGGAGGACACCATGAAGCCCAAAAATCAATCAATGTATATTTCCCCAAATGATCGTAGAGCGCCTGCGGGTTGCCATCAGGGTCATTGGCGACAATGACCGGGGCTTTCTTGCCTACGGCTACCTGCCGCGTCACGGCGATGATTTTGCGGAGATCCTGTATATAACGCGATTGCTGTTGAGAACCGGAGAGCAGGGCGATATGCGCTTCCAGTTCTTCCGGAGACAGGCGATAGGACCATTCCCTGTAAAGCAGGTAGCTTGAAACGATATTATCCGGATATTTTTGGATGAAGGATCGTATATCGGGCTTGCGCTGTGCCCGATATTCTTCAAAGAGTTCCTGGCTTTTCGACCCAGATAATGATACCGACTGTCTGTTGTCATCTTTTGCATCGATCGTCACTTTATTATCCCCTACATCCAGAAAAACATAGCTCGGAACCACATCCCGCTCTGTAGAAATGCCATACAGGTCAGGCAACGGAAGTTGCTTCCGGAAAGCAAAGGAGCCCTTTTTCACCTGAGCAGAATCAATCACTGTAAATATTTTATTTTCAAAACGTTGCAGATACACAACAGTAGCATCGCTATTCTTGACCGTTCCTTTGAGTGAGAGGGTCTGCTGCTGTGCCTGTAAAGATCCTACACTGGCCAGCAGTAAAGGAATAAGGAGTTTACTTGTCTTAATCATGTTTGACTAGTTTAGTTAAAAAGTTTATTGGCCGCCAATTCGGTGTTAGGCGCTGGAAAAATATAGTTCTGGGCTGTTATAGGTACCGAAGGTATCTGTATATTCGCATCACCTTTTGCAGGTAGCTCTTTCAATTGACGGAGCAAATCGTGCCCCCGCAAACCCTCACCGAGCAATTCTATTCGTCGTTCTTTGGCAATGGCTTCCAAGATGGCCGTTTTGCTTGCCAGAGCGGCCCCAGGAAATTCAAAACTCGCATCAGATCGTTGGTGCACAGCCTTTAAGAGTGAGCCTGCGATCGTTAGCTGTTCAGCCTGCGCAGCAGCTTCTGCATAATTTAACAAGACCTCAGCATAGCGAATAACCGGAATATAGTCCACGTAAGGCGAAGCCTTAGCATACTTTTTCAGGTACTGTTTGTCACCACTTGCCTGAAGGAGGCTACGCCGTTTGTCTGCCTGACGCCACTGCGTGTCGTTTAGAATACCATTTGGATTAAGATAATATTCTTTATTGACCAGATAGACATAGCCTACCGCAGACTGCCCCGAAAGTGCATCCGTTGTGCTCGCCGGCATACTTAAAATGGATTCCGGCGTGGTGTAATTGCCCCCAAAAATCGCCGTAATATCTGTCTGTAACTCATTCGCAACGCCTTGCTGCGCCTTAAATGGTGCAATTTGCTGCGGGACGATCTTTTTTGCTTCCTCCAGTACCTTTGCATAATTATTGATCGTCAGGTAAACCCTGGTTTTGAATGCCCGGGCTGTATTTTTATGCGCCCGCGTTGTATTGAGCAGCGCGGTTGAATAGTTTTCTGGCAAATCCTTTTCAGCCTCATCGAGATCGCTCAAGATCTGTTTGTACACCTGTGCAACCGTACTGCGGGCCAGATCATTGTTGTTTCCGTCCACCTCGGCCTGCAGACGTAATGGTAGTCCCGGCGAGGCCCCCTGATCTTTGTTGTAAGGTTGCGCAAATACCGTCACCAGACTAAAATAAGATACTGCACGCAGGAACTTTGCTTCTGCAATATAAGCTTTGGAAAGTTCAGTACCGATGACTTCAGTCCCGGGACTAAGGGCAGCAATCAGGATATTCGCGCCGTTAATCGTAGTATAAGCCGCAGACCAGAGGTTGTTGATATCATTGGATCCCGAACTGTAGGAATTGTTCCAGCTTTCATAGGCTGTATAGCTATTGGCCGTCACATTGATAAAATCCTCGCCACGGACGTCCTGGTAAAGGAGATAACGTCCACCATACAAACTGGCTGCTTTTAAACTTTTATAAATGCCATTGACGACCCCCTCGATCCGAGCAGGTGTATCAAAGACGTTTTTATCCGATATAGAGGTAGTCGGCACAGGAAACAATCCGTCATCCCTTTTGCAGGAGTTCAGGGTAGATACCAGTAATAATGCGCTGACTAAGTAAAGATTTCTTTTTGTGTTAATTTTCATGTTTTCAGATTTTTAGAATGAGACATTTAAACCAGCTGTCCAGGTACGCCCCTGTCCGATCGAGTTCTTTTCCACACCGATGGAGGTATTAGAGTTTCCGTTGGAAGAAGACTCTGGATCTGTACCCGAATACCCCGTGATCAAGAAAAGATTCGACGCCTGACCATAGATCCGGATACTGGAAAGTCCTATCTTATTAAACAGGTTACCACGGAATGTGTAGCCCAGCGTTAACTGTTGCAAACGAAGGAAATCAGCTTTCTCGGCATTTTGATCGATGGAAAATCCAGCGGAACCGTTTGAGATCACATCGTTATAGACCAGTCGAGGTATGTCAGTCTGCTGCCCTGCTGTAGTCCATCGATTAAGCACTTCGACCGAATTGTTGTAAAAACGCTGATCCAGTAGCGTACCTCTTGTACCGTTCATGACTTTATTGCCACCTGCAAAGGTGAAATTGACCGCAGCATCAAAAGCTTTATAGCGGAATGAATTATTAAAGCCGCCGTAATAAGTTGGCAGTGCCGTCCCCAAGACCTGATAGTCGGCTACCGTGATCGGATTAGCAACGCGGCCGTCCAAATAGGTCCAATTGCTCTGTCCTGAAGCTACCGCAGCACTATATTGTACACGCTCGCCATTTTTATTGATAAATATCCGCTGCCCATTTTCAGGATTTACACCATCGGTGACTGCACCGTACAGGCTACCCACCGCGTACCCCACACGTGTAATGTTGTTGGCTTCAGTGGTGGTGTGCGTATAACCAATGATGTCATTGCCGGCAGACAGCGATGTGACTTTATTTTTTACATGCGTAAAATTAAGCGATGAGTTCCAGGTAAAATCCCTTTTTTTGACGATATCACCACTGATAGCAAATTCGATCCCGCGGTTATACATGCTGCCGACATTTTTAAGAATACTGTTACCTGGAATACCTTTTGATGGCGACTGCGGCACATCCAGAATAAGTCCATTCACATTGTTTCTAAAGTAATCGACATCCACATGCAGGCGCTTTTGGGCTAAGTCCAAGCTCAGCCCAAAATTAGTCTGTTCGGAAGTCTCCCAGCCCAGATCCGGATCACCCGCCTGCGACATGCTCCAGGTAGGCGCTGTTCCATAGAGCGATGAGCTATAGAGATTGAGTGATTCATAAGCCGAAAGATTTCCATTGCCGACCTTACCCCAGCTCCCCCGGAAACGCAAGTCGCCCAGTAGATTTGCCAAGCTGCTATTCTTATAGAAATCCTCTTCAAAAACAGACCAGCCCAGCGACACGCCACCAAAATCACCATACTTGCTGTTTGCTCCCAAAGCCGAATTACCATCCCTTCTAAAATTGGCCGTCAGGAAATAACGCTTATTGTAGTTGTAAGTGGCACGGACAAAGGTGGAGCGATAGAAACGCTCCGTAACACTCCCACCAGCCCCGGATAGTGTCGTCCAATTGCCCTGAAAGTTTTCAAAAAACGGATCAGAGGCGTTGTTTTGCGATGCATTCCAGCTATCGTTGTCATATTTTTGGATATCGTAGCCCGCTAACAGCGTCAAGGCGTGCTTTTCGGCAAACACCTGATCATAGCTTAGGCTGTTGGTAAAATTCCAGTTGTTGCGCAGGCTGCTCACATTGGTGACCGATCCACCATTGGTATAGCCCGATGAGCCCAGATTGGGGCTCAAATACGTTTTGGTAGTGGACAGGTTACGGTCTACCGCATAGGTCGTGGTGAATTTTAAGTTTTTCAACAAATTGAGCGAGGCATGCAGGTTTCCCAAGATATGATCGTTGCCAGTCGTGTATTTGCTGTAGGCAAATAATGCTTCAGGATTGTATAAAGTATTCGTAAATAAGTTGGCTCCAGGACCTAATAAACCCGTGCTACTTAAATTGTAGCTGCCGTCATCTTTATATGCTGAGACATTTGGCGGCAATACCAGCGCCAATCGAGCGCCACCGATCAACAGCAGCTGGCTGCTGGGCAATGAACCCGAATTTTTGGCGTCGTTGAAGGTATTGTTATAGGTCAGGTTGCTACCAAGCGAAAACCAATCGTTAACTTTATGCTCTATATTAAACCGCAGGCCTTTGCGGTCGAAGCTGTTTTTTGCAAAAAAGCCTTCCTGGTCCGAGTAATTTCCCGAAAAATAATACTGTGTATTTGCGTTGGCTCCGCTTACGGCGAGGCTATGGTTGTGGCTATAGCCGGTATTATAGACATGATCGTACCAATTCGTTTCAACCAGCTTGCCATTGGCATCATACTGCGGGAAGAAAAGCGCACTAGCCACCTTATCGTTGGTACCGTTTCCTGACAAGATCTTGTTGTTCAATACAGCTTCATTTTTGATATCGATGTACTGACTGGCATTCAGCAGCTTAGGCAAGCGTGTCGCGGATACCGCAGAACCCCAGACGTCGTAGGTGACTTTTGCGCGGCCTTGTTTGCCTTTTTTGGTCGTTACGATCAATACACCCCCTGCTGCCCTCGAACCATAGATTGAAGTAGAAGCCGCATCTTTCAAGACATCTATCGATTCGATATCCGAGGGGTTGATATCTGCGAGCGGATTATTGGCCACATTGGATGTACCAATATTACCCGTATTGACAGGTATACCATCAATGACGATTAAGGGATACGAACTGAGGGATATCGAATTCAGGCCCCGTATCCGTATGACAGGTGGATTATTGAGCAATCCATTCGGCAACGATATACTTACGCCCGAGGCCTTACCCGCCAGGGCCTGATCAAAACTTTGTACGGGGATATCTTTGATTGCTTCTGCGGAGATCGTTGATGCTGCACCCGTAAAGTCTTTTCGTTTTTGAGTCCCATAGCCCACGACGACGACTTCTTCCAGCGTACGGTCCTCGCGAACCAAGCGTACAGTATCCCCCGGCTCTTCAATAAGGGCGATTTGCTCTTTATAGCCGACAGATGAGACGACGACTCGTGCAGGTAGCTTTTGTCCGGTGACAAAAGCAAAATTGCCCTTTCGGTCTGTGGTCACAGCATGCGTAACACCATAAAGCTTGACCGTAGCACCTTCAATAGGCTGGCCATTTTCGGCATCAATCACCTGCCCCCGGAAGGATGCATTTATAATCGTTTTTGGAGTTTCCTGTGCGTAAGTTACCAATGGCTGTTCTGCCAGGCCTGCCAATAACAGGTACGCCGAATAGTGTAGTATTCTTCTCTTATTCATAGGTAGAATCGTTTAGTTTAAAAAATAGATGTCCTGGCCATAAACATGTTTATAGCAAAAGGATAGTGAGCAATACTAGAATTATTGCCCTTATTATCAAGAGTTGGAGAATTTTATTAGCTACACATTCGAGGCACAGAGAACGCCCTATAAGCTTTTGGAAAAGATAGATTACTTACTTTGAAAAGGTGGTTTAGATAATGCTGTTTCATTTTTACTTTGTTTAGATAGTGATTAAATCGTCGCCAACGCCAATTGAAACTACGATAAAACAAATGTAAGCATTAAAACAAAATAATGTATACTAAAATAGTAGATTTTTTTTATCGATCATTGTGTTCATTCTTACAAAGGGGACCCAAAGATGCTGATTCGTTTTTTATTGAACTTTTTGATAAGAGTATTGTTCATTTAAAAAGGAATATGGTTCAATTTTTAAAGAAGAACGTATGAAAGCACAAATCGGACTGATTATCACGGCAGTTGCTGGAGCAGCATTGCTCGCATACAGAAGCTGGAAACAGCGTTCTGTACAGGGATCAACAGAAAAAACAGATCGCAAACAGACGGGCAATCTAACGAACCCACCCTCTTGGTACCGCCCGCTTAAAATGCCCGACATCGACAGCATCGATATTGTGTCATTGCAATATGCACCCGCCATGGTATCGCCCGACAGAAATGATGCGGCGCAAGGGATCAACAAAAATATTTCGTATTATCCTAAAGGCAATAGACATCAATAAGGTAATAACATAGAACCTTATTGATGTCTTATGATCCTGAATAACTAGCAGAACAATAGCTTATTGTGCTAATTATTCATTCCTTTGCTTGAGCTAGCTTCAGGCAAGCGGAGCACTGCCCAAACAACAGCTTATTGCTCCAATTCTTTCAGGTATTCGATCATGGCATCGAGGCTTTGTAAGAGCTTTTCACCTTCAAACCCCACCTTTCGAAAACGAATGTTCCCTTTTTTGTCCAGGATTAACGTTGTCGGAATTGACGTGATATCCAGCTTGCTGCTGAGCTTTTTATCTTGGTTGTAATAAAATGGAAAGTCAAATTGGGGATTGGCCTGTGCCCATTTGTTGGCGTCGTCCCAGCTATTTCCACTGCCCGAATTGAGTATAACGAATTTCACTTGCGGATCGTCTGCATATTTTTTGTACACCTGATGCAAATAGGGAAAAGAGGCGATGCAGGGCTTACACCAGGTGGCCCAAAAATCAATGATCACAATCTTGTCCGTGAGTTCCGATTTAAGCAATGGTTTCTTGTCCATATCAACAATGCTGATGTCTTCTGGAAATGGCGTATTGCCGATGATTTTCTGAAACTCCTCATAATACACCTGTTTCCATTGCTTGTCAAGCTTGTTAAAATAAGCTTGCCGTTCTGCAGCATTGCCCATTCCTGTTTTAACGAGCGCGCTGTCGAGAAGCTGCCGGATCTGTGGGTCAAAAGGAGCATGCCGATAGGCTGCCTCCAATACGGGTATAGCGCTGGTCGGATCATTCCACTGCTGATACTGCATGGCCACAGCCCGCAGTAGTGCAGCCGACTGAAGTGTAGGAATACTTTTTGCAAACCAGTCCCGGGCAGCTTCGGGCTGATTTAACTGCGCGGTGATCAGTCCCTGATTGGCCATAATTTCAGCTTTTATCGCCCTGAGCTTATCTACCTTGGCCGGATCATGGGCCACCAGATAGCCCGTTTCGGGGAAATAGCGTATTAGACTCACGGGATAGGCCGCAACACTATCAAGTAGATATAAATTGAGTTTGGACGCATCTTGCAGCATCAGCTTATGATCCAATAGCAGCTGCACATATTCATTATATGTGCGCCATTTATAGGGATCTTGTTCCCAACGGGTAATCAGGGGCAGGTATTTCCGGGCCTGTACGCTGTCGCCGTGGCGCACGTAGTAGGTAAAAAGATATTCGTATGCGCTGCCATAGGCCGTCTCATTATCGGCCGTTTTGAGGGAAAGAAGCTCCCCTATCTTCGCGACCACGGCGGTGGAGTCCTGCTCGCGAAACAACTTATTGAGCCGATAAGATATCCCGATCTTCTGGTTGGGAAACTCGTTGATCACGACCTGACGGATCGAATCCACTTTTTGGTTTTGGCCAAGTATCAGATAGCCCATGGTCACCTTGTTGAGGTTACCTTCAACGAGTGGATTGCTTCTGAATTTCTTTTCTACCACGGCCAAACCCTTTTTCAACAGCCGCGCCTGCTGGGCCGGACTACCGGTTTTCATCTGTAGCACAATCAGCCGGAGCTGTGCCTCGTAATTGTCGGGATATAGACTCAACTCTTTTTTGAGGTAATATTCCTGTGTAGCAACGATATGATCCGAGGTTTTATCCTGGACCGGTACGCTGTAGGATTTTCCCAGGTAATTACCCGCGATCAGTTTCCCCTGCTTATAGACGTAGATCTCATATTGACTGCTATCGCTTGCCTGCTGTACAAATTTTTTGTCTTTGTCGGCGATCGTAAAGCAGGAAAAGTTGGCGTAGGCAGGCAGTTTAAACCGTACACGCCACAGTCCACCTTGTCGCTCCATAGGCATGCGGCTCGGAAATTCATAAAAATTTGAATAGTTGAAATCCACGAAAAATGGCCCCGCACTATGGACCGCAGCAGATTTACCCGGATCAAAGCTGATGGTCACGGTATCACCGGCCGCTGCTTTTTCCGGCGTTATGCTGACTTGTGCCTGCAACAGCAGGCTTGCCTGGAGCAGGCAAAGCAGCAACGCGTATTTGAATAGCTTAATCATTCTGTTGGAGGTTAGCATTTGTGATTAAAATAGCACTGGCGATCGGTATTTTGGTATCGCTTTCAATAAAGTCTGTTTTGACCTTTGAAAGTACAGGCAGTGCCCTGTTCGTGCGGACCAGGTCAAACCATCGGTGGCCCCATTCACCGAGCAGTTCCAGTTGGCGTTCTTTTTCAAGCGCCAGGGCGATGCTCGCCTTGTCCATCGTTTGTGGTAGCGCAGCAAGGCCTGCACGCTCACGGATCTGATTGATATCCTGTAGTGCCGCCTGCAACTTATTTTGGTTCAACCGCGCTTCGGCACGGATCAGATACTGCTCGGCAAGACGCAGCACGGTATTGTATTCGGTAACAGGTGTGCCCGTACGCAACTTGTACTTATAGGGCATATAAAGTGTCTTATTATTTACAACATAAGGCTTTAACCACATGGCTTTACGTAAGTCATTCTCTTCATAGGCCGCTACCGTGGTATCATACACCTGATAGTAACTCCGTGCCGTAGCTACTGCAGGAACGATACTGAAACCCTCCCAGGTGTTGACCCCGGCAGTAGAAAGATTAACGGTCTGCAGCTGCCAGATCGCCTCTTTGCTCGTCTTCAAAAAAACGGTATTTAGATCACGCGACAGTTCATACCGATTGTCAGCGATGACTTTGTCAGCCATCTCTTCGGCATTGGCCCAGTCTGCATGATAAAGATATACCCGGGCCAATAGCGCGTCAACCGCTTTTCTATTGGGGCGGGTACGCTCATTGCCCTGATAGGCGTCAGCAATATCGACAGCAGCTTTCTTCAGATCTTCCACCATGAACGCATAGAGCTCCTCCCGGGAGGCAGGACCTTTTCGGTTGTTGGCCTCCAGGTCTTTGGTATCCGTGATCAAGGGTACTTTGTTGAAGAGGTTGCTCAGGTAAAAGTAATTGAACACCCGCGTAAAACGGGCCTCGGCCGATAGCTGTGCCTTTACCGTACTGCTGAGCGCCGAAGCTTCCACTCCCTCGATAATCTTATTGCTGTGATTGATATAGCTATAAGGTTGCGACCAGAGCCGATCGAGATAAGAGGTCGCCGGACTTAGTTTATTGTATTTGTACTCATCATAGCTTGTAAAAGCTGAGTTGTAATCGTCGGCCAGACTGGACAGTACAATGGTCATCAGTCCACTGGCGAACTGGTTGTTGTAGTTGTTCATACTGGTATAGAGTCCGCCCACGGTTGCTGTGGCCGTCTTTTCGTCACTGAAGGCCGACTCTGCCGCCACTTCTGTCTTGGGCGGGTCCACTGCCAGAAATTTATTGCAGGATATGTTCATCAGTGCTGTCGCAAAAAGGCTGTAGATGATATATTTATTCATGGGATAAGTCTTTAGTCGTTTTATGATCATTAAAAAGTGAGCTGAACCGTAAAAGTATAGGTACGCATCGATGGCGTGGCGCTATTCCGTACCGAACCAAAGACATTGACATCCGAGAGATAGGTACGGTCAAAACCCGGCATCTCCGGATCCATCCCCCTAAAGCTTGTCCAGGTAAAGAGGTTCTGTGCATTAAATTGTACCAGCGCCCTGCTGATATTGATCTTCTGGGTCCATTTGGAAATATCATAACTGAGCGATACATTTTTTAAGCGGATAAAAGAAGCATCGTCCCATACCGCCGATGAATACCGGTAGTAATTGCGGTAAGCCAGGTTGGCTTCGTTGGCGCTATTGGCGGTAGCGCGTGGTACATCCGTCACATCTCCCGGCTGCTGCCAACGGTCCAACACATATTCATCCAGATTGCCCATTCCGCCAATGGTCGTTGCCTGTGGGCCATACCCAATGGATGGTCCCTCCTGTTTAACAAATTGAAATAGGAACCCAAGGCTCACACTGCCATAACTTAGATTGTTGCCGATACCACCATAATACTTGGGCAGCAGTGAGCCCAAGGTCACATAGTCATTGAAATCACTGATCTTCCCATCGCCATCCACATCCCGGAATTGGGCGACCCCGGTTTGCGGATCCACTCCGGTAAACTGAAATCCACGGACGATACGTGTGGACTCGCCAATGACATATCGCCTCGCATCACTGCTATTTCCAAGACCAGGATATTCAAGCAGGGTGTTGGATGGAAAAGTGATATTGAAATTGGTTTTCCAGCTGAACTTTTCCTTTTGGATATTCACACTGCTCAGCTCAAACTCCAAGCCCTTATTTTCGATCAGTGCCGGGGTATTCCCAAAATAGGAATTATAGCCCGTCTGCGGCGCGAGCACGATATTGATCAACTGATTATCCGATCTATTGTTGTAATAATTGGCTGTGAGGAAAATACGGTCCCTGAAAAAGCCAAGGTCGAGGCCCAGTTCTTTCTTTTTAATTTCCTCCCATCCAAAATTGGGATTAAACACCCGTGTCGGATAAAGCCCGGTGATGCCCTGGTAGGCAAAGCCCGTTCCCCAGGTATCCAGGTACTGGTAATCTCCGATCTGGTCATTGCCCGTCACCCCCCAGCTGGCACGCAGTTTCCCGAAGCTAAGGATAGACTGATCTTTTAAAAATTCTTCGCTACTGAATACCCAGGCGGCACCAATCGACCCAAAATTACCGTACTTATTGTTGGGGCCAAAGCGGGACGAGCCATCTCTTCGGTAGCTGGCATTCACAAGGTATCTATCCGCATAGGCATAATTGATACGTGCAAATGCAGACTGATAGCGGTAATCCGCATACTGATTGTTGCGGATCGCAATGACACCTGCCGCAGCCATATTGGCTAACTGGGAATCACTTGGATAACTGCTACCATCCAAGTATTTACCTTCACTGATCCGCTGCTGCCAGGTACCGCCCAAAAGGAGCTTAAATTCATGTTTGCCAAAGTTTTTGCTGTAATTCAATTGCGGCTCAACGATGTAGGACTGATAATCCGAATTGCCGTAAGAGGCCATTGACCCTGTACTGGTCAATGGATTAAATCCGGCATTGGGCAGCAGGCGTGTCTGGTCCATGCTTTTGAGGTTATAACCTACATTGACTTTAGCGACCAATTCGGGTAAGATCGCGTACTCTGCTGAAAAGTTGGCCAGCAGGGATTTTGATTTTGACACACTCGAGCGCTCCATATATGCGGCTGGATTCTGCAAGGTTTGTTGAAACCAATAATAGTCTCCCTTTTCATCGTATAGGGGATAATTGGGCGCCAGGTTATAAAACTGTGCAATATCCGTTGGCACTGTATTGTTACGGTCCAAGTTGAGGTTGAAACTGCTATTGAGTTTAAATCGTTGATCTTTGGACTGCGTAGACAGATTCAACAAAGCACCCCCACGCTGATAATTTTGATTACCGGGCAATGGATCACCCTGGCGATTGAAATTGGCACTGGCCAGGTATTGGGTATATTCGTTTCCGCCGGAAAATGACAGCTGATACGTTGAGAAAGGAGCACTTGCCCCAAAAAACTCCTTTTGCCAGTCACTGTAAGCGGACTGATCCCAGGTCAGCAGATCCGGCGCATTATCTGCCGTCGCTGTCCAATTATCGTTTTTAAATCCTTCCTTACGGATTTCCAAATATTGCTCCGTATTGAGCATCTTGAGATTTCGAATGGCTTTACCGGAGCCAATATTGGCATTAAAATCTATTTTAAGTCCGCTTTTATTTCCCTTTTTGGTGGTTATCAGGATCACTCCATTCCCACCCCGGGAGCCATAAATGGCTGTTGCATCGGCATCCTTAAGCACATCGATCCGTTCAATATCCTTTGGATTGATCAGGCTTAGCGGGCTTTGATTTCCATTGGCTGAGGTAAACTGATTCATGCTTTCGTCCGAAAATGGAATACCGTCGATAATGTAAAGAGGGCTACTGCCATTGCTCAGTGAATTGACACCACGCAGCTGCACCTGAAAAGAGCTGCCCGGCAGCCCCGAATTAGATGCTATATTGAGTCCGGCCACGCGGCCCTGCAATGCCGCCAAGGGGTCCAATACCGGTTGGGTCTCTATTTCCTTGCTGGTCACGCTGGATACCGAACCTGTATTTTTGCGTATCGATGACGTACCGTAACCGATAACGACCACTTCATCCAGGTTGCCCGGATCTACCTCAAGGCTTATGTCAATGATGCCTTTGCCCGCAACCTTCACTTCCTTGCTGCGATAGCCAACATAAGTCAAGAGCAGTATATCATCCTGCTGCAGTCCATTTAAACTAAAACGGCCACTGGCATCGGTAACCGTACTGACTACCTTATTTTTAACACGGACACTTACCCCTTCAAGCGCTGCACCTGAAGCATTGCTGACCCGACCACTGATCGTAGCCTGCAGGGTCTTACCAGCTGCTTTCCCCTGGAGCACGATGGTGTTTTTGACAATTTGATAGCGGATACCTTTAGCTGAGAATGCCTGTTTAAGTAGTTCAGGGATATTGGCATTGGTCAAATTGACATCAACATTCAGATCGGGGCTAATTTCATTGGGATCATAAACAAAGCGATAATCGCTACGCTGCTCGATGGCTTTGACGAGCTGTTTAAATTGAACATGGTTGGATGGCTTGTCTCCCTGCTGGCTAAAGGCATAGCCATTGACATGCATCAGCATAAATAGCAGTGTTTTTACGGACTGTTTCATAGGGTATTTAGATTGAAAATTCGTTTGTTTCTTCTTTGGTTAGGGAACAAGTACGAGTCTGTCCTTGTCGATTGTATAATTTATGCCGGCGAACCGTAATATCTTCAGCACTTCCTCAAAGGACTCTTTTTTGCTGATTTTTCCGCTAAGCACTTTATTTTTATAGACGGGTGACAGGCTATAGGTAAAATTGTACCAACGGGCCAGATCAGCCAAAATCTCCGGAAGAGGTGTCTGGTCAAATTCAAAGTAACCATCTTTCCAGTTGGCAGCATCCTGCTGTTTGTTTTCTTGCTGCAGCTGGAAGTCCCCATTCAGCACATTCAGCTGGATGCTCTGTCCGGGGAGCAGAATCTCCTGCAGGCCGGCATTGCTGACCCGTATTTTTCCTTCGTCGAGCTGCGTGGTCAAGAGCTGACTATCATGGGGATACAACTTGACATTGAAAGCTGTCCCCATAGCTTCAATGCTTGTCTTGCCTACATGAACAATAAAGGGTTTCGCTTTATTTTTAGCCACTTTAAAGTAGGCTTCACCCTCCAAGAATACCGAGCGCTCCTGTAGATTGTATCCCGGTCCGATTTCCAGCTTACTGTCTGCATTTAACCACACTGTCGTACCATCCGGAAGTTCCATCTTGAATTCTTGCCCCTTCTTGGTCTTGATTGCCACTTGATCCCCCTTGCGCTGCTCCATCAATGCCGGGCTGAACAGCTTCTTTTCGTCCAGGCGGACCACTTCATTTCCGATCAGCAGATCGGCCTGGAATTGACCGACACTAAAAGGCAGTGGCTCTGGGGATCGCTGGCGCCCAGAAAAGAAATACATCGCTGCTCCGGCCATCAAAAAGAATACAATACTGGCTGCGACCTTCAGGTAGGCTCTCCTATGGCGATTGGCTCGCAATTCGGGCCCAAAAATATGTTGTTGGAAATAGCGATCTTCGGCAGCCAGATCAAGTTCCGGAATATCATTTGCGTTATTTGTCTTGCTAAGCTGATTGTACCAACTCTCGACAAACGCAATTTCCTCGGCGCTGCACATACCCTGCTGATACTTCTGCAGCAATTGTTTCGATAATCGTTGTTTCATAGGTTCTATCCTGTTTACAGTTTAGAAGACAGGATAGCGCCCGCTTAGTGGTAGAAAAAAATGAAAATAGTTCGTATTTTTTTTCTTAAAACTGTCAGCGCATTGTATATCTGCTTTTTGACAGTCTGCTCGGAGATATCAAGTTCCTCGGCGATCTCCCGATAGCTTCGTTGTTCGAAGCGGCTTTTTTTGAAGATCAGCGCCATTTTGCGCGGCAGCTTTTCAATCGCTTGATCGATCTGCTCGGCTAATTCTTTCTCCCGCAGCAACTCGTCGGGCATCATTTCAAGGGCTGGGGCAGCATGCTCCAGGTAATGTTCATATTTACGTCCCACATCTTGGCTTGCAATGCGGTTGATCACCAGATTACGGGCCGAACGAAAGAGATAAGCCTGATACGAATGCTCGATTTCCAGCCGCTCCATACGGTCCCAGAGATTTGCGAATATTTCCTGTACAATATCACGGGCCTCGTCCTGATCATTTAACATCCGGAAGACATGTACATACAACTTCACCCAATTTTCTTCGTAAAGCTGGGTAAACAATTGTCTGACATGTGCTTCATTCATTCTGATGGTTTAGTTATTGTTGATCACTCAAAATTAGGCTTTATTTTTAGGAAAGTCAATTTATGATGGATTTCTAATGAAACCTGTAAAATAATGCAGATACAGATCGACTTTAGTTACATTTAATTTATTTTGCGATCAGCTTCACGATGGATAGACCGATCGCTGAACCTGCTAATTTTAGGCCCGGATCCATTAAAGAAGGTATATTTTCGTTCAATTGTGAGGATGTTGACAAGGCCATCAACTAAACTAAGCAAACCCTATTTCCTTTTTTTTCGTATATTATCTCAATATGAAAATAGTAGACATCACAAAAGACACTTTAATCAGTGCTCAGAAAGAAGGATTTACAGTATTAATCACCAAATTTAATTCAGATCCGTTAAACCCAACCTGGGTTGTCGATAAGGTTGAAAACGACAAAATAGAATCTAGCAAAAAAATGCTGAGCGAAAACTACCAACTATGCTATTCCATTAAAGAAGCTATTAGGACGATCGATAGCCGCCCCTTTATCGGAAAATTACAGCTGAGCCATTAATATCGTTTGATCAATTTATAATTCAATACGCAATCGGAAGAATGTGTTGTTTCACTAACCTGTTAGAAGGATGCAGCACAACTGGATGATTACGGTAAAATACACGCGCGAGGAAAGGCAGCCAGAGGAGGCTGCCTTTTCCAGTCTCTGGTGACCATTGAAAGAGGCCGGTCACGCTATACCGCCAGTTTAACTCTTGGCTTATTGCGTTAAATAACTGCGGGGGCTAGATTAGCCCCCGCTTTGTTATTTATGGGCGCTTACCCGATTTCTCGAGCTCTTTGACAAAATCCCGCCCCCAATAATGGATATCGTAGTGCTCAATATGCTCATACAGCCTACGCGCTCTGACCTGAGCCTCTCCGGGTTCCATGACCAATGCTTTCAACAGCGCATCTTTCATGCTCTTGCGGTCATAGGGATTGGTCAATATAGCATAGGGCAACTCAACCGAAGCACCTGCAAATTCCGAAAGCACAAGGACCCCAGCAGTTTCCAGTAGTCCATGCGTTGCAATATATTCCTTGGCGACCAGATTCAGCCCGTCACGCAAAGGCGTAATCCAAGCAATATCGCTCAACGCATAGTGCTTGACCACTTCCTCAAAGGGCAGTGCCCTGTAAAAATATTGGATCGGGGTCCAGTTCATCGTCGCATATTTACCATTGATCTCACCCACGGCCTGATTCACCTGGTCGCGTATTTCATCATAGATCGTCATCCCTTGCGATGGCGGTGTACAGACATTGACCAGTTCAATCTTGCCCCTAAATTCCGGATACTCGGCAAGAAATTCGCCAAAAGCCTGAATTTTTTCCAATGGTCCTTTGACATAATCCAGGCGCTCGATGGATATGATACGCGTTATTCCCGATTCAGCTTTGCGCTCTTTGAGCGTATGGATCTCCGCTTTCACGTTATCATCCGTCAAAATCTGTTCGATATGATCCCTGTTGACACCCACCGGCTGTGCCCCCAGCCTGATCTGCCGCCCGTCCACCTCAATGATCTTGGTCATCTGATCGACACCGAGCGCACAACTATAGGTCAGAAACTGATTGGCGACATCTACTTTTTTGACCACTTTAAACGGCGTATGACTGCGGATCACATCCACAAAATTCTCCACATAACGTGGGATATGAAAACTGACAAAATCACAGAGCAGCAGGCTGCCGATGATCTCCTTGCGCCAGGGAATAATATTAAAAATATCTGCTGCCGGAAATGCCGTATGGTGAAAAAAGCCAATTTTCAGATCGGGACGCATGGTCTTTAAAAAAGAAGGTACCATCCACAGATTATACTCATGGATCCAGACCAGCGCCTCCTCGTCGGCCTCGCGAGCGATCCGCTCGGCAAAGCGCTTGTTGATCATCAGGTAATGGTCCCAGTCCTCGTGGTTGAACTTTGCCCGGTCCACAAAGGAAAAGATCGTCGGCCAGAACGCCTCCTTGGAGAATACACGATAAAACTTATCGATATCCTCTTTTGACAGCGATATGGTGGAAGCGACTAGATTAGGGTACCGGCTTTCATCCACCAGCTGATTTGGAACCGGCTGCCCATCCTGCTGGATGACTTCCTCCCCGATCCAGAGACCGGATCGTCCTTTTTCAAATAAGCCCAGCAGCGAGGGAATAATGCCATTTGGGCTTTTGGGTGCTACCCGCACCGTCTTACCATTGACCGATTCCTTTTCAAAAGGCAGCCGATGGTAGACCATCACCAGCTGATCGGATTTTTTGGACTTTCTTTTTTGAGGCACTAATTTTTGTTCTCCACGAATCAACTGCTGAAACGGGCGGTATTTGCCCATATATTCCAGTATACCGCCCGCCCCGGCAGCTTCTGCGCTGTACGCTGTATCCAATTGATCAATGGCCTGCAGCAAGCCCGGTTCGGACTTTCCGACCGCAACACCCCGAAAACCGATCTGAAATAAAGCCAGGTCATTAAGGGTATCACCGGCCACCATCACATCATCCGGATCGACGGCCAAAAATTCAACCAGCTTCTTTAATGTTGTCCCCTTATTGACACCTCTGGGGAGCAAGTCCAGGTATTTATCGGCTGAAGTAATAATATCACAGTCATACCTATCAGCCACCTGCTGCACCAGACTATGGTCAACCCCGGCTTCATAATAAAATGAACTGCGGCGCTGCTGCGGTACATGTTGGTAATTCAACTGCGGTATTTCCTCCAGCGCTGCCCGGATTGCATAAGTCTGCGGCCATTTTTCCTCAATCTCACTCTGCAGCGGCTCAATCGCTTCCAGGCTATGGCCGTTAACGACCGTGGCGCCTACATCCGCTATAATGAAGTCCGGCACCGGAATGAGCGGATCGCTCAGTAGCGGCAATACCGACTCCAGTCCTCGTCCGGTTACAAAAACCAGCTGCATATTCGGGCTGGCCTTGATCAGTCTATATAATCTGAGGCGGTCTTCCATCTTTCCACCTAAAAAAGTTCCGTCTAAATCTGTTGCTAATAGCATATTATCTTATATTCCTTTCTAAAAGTTTAAAT
The DNA here is from genome assembly GCF_019969845.1 of Sphingobacterium sp. GVS05A. Lineage (GTDB taxonomy): Bacteria > Bacteroidota > Bacteroidia > Sphingobacteriales > Sphingobacteriaceae > Sphingobacterium. Next base: position 129,163 of record NZ_JAHXYR010000005.1, on the reverse strand, counting down.
TCATCAATTGCAGCCATATGGTTGTATAGCACACGGTAGGCTGTCTGTAACAAGGGTAAATTGAGTCCAAGGCTCGTGACCGTCGCCATCAGCCCCTTGGTTGCAAAATATCCTTCGGCAACCATACCCATAAGTTGGCGGGCCTCGAAAACCGAATATCCCTGGCCAAGGTATTTACCAAAAGTCCGGTTGCGGCTATGTGCGGAGTAACCCGTCACCAATAAGTCGCCCAAATAGGTAGAGCTGCCCAGCCGGACATCGGGCGCACCAACAGCACGAAGCAGTAGCCCCAGTTCGTCAATGGCATTAGCGACTAGCACCGCCATAAAATTGTCACCATAATGCAGTCCTTCGGCCATGCCACAGACAATACCGACCACATTTTTGTAAATGGCTGCGTACTCCACGCCCAGTATGTCGGGACTATAATTCACCTGCATATAGCTTGAAGCGAAGCCCTTGGCAATCTTACTGATAAAGGTTTCATTCGGACCACACAGGGTCATATAGGTTTTCTTGTTCCGCGCGATTTCTTCGGCATGGCAAGGCCCTGCAATGATCGCCTGCTGAAAATCATTCAGCTCAAAATACCGGGCGAGGTAAGCACTTGGGAGAAGATTGTCAGGGCCGACGGTCCCTTTGATGGCAGTGATGACAAATTTTTCAGCAAGGTCCTCTTTGGGGATTGCGGCGCAAACACTGTCCAGATGCGCACTGGGCACGACGAAAAGAATTACTTTCGATCGGGCCACGATCTCGTCCAGCTGATCGGACGCATAAATTTTTGTGTTGTCAAGTTTTAAAAACGATAGGTAGTCAGGGTTAATAGCATCCTGGTTTATCGCGCGCACCTGCTCGGAACGCCGCATGTACCAGTTGGTATAAATGCTATTTTCTGTCAAAATTTTAACCAGGGCCGTGGCCCAACTCCCACCACCTATCACACTAATCTCATTCAAATCGTTGGGGGTTTTTAAGACGCGAAACAGAAAATTTTCGCTATCGGGTTATCTATTAATTTACAAAAATAAATAAAAATTAATCAATAAGCAAACTTTAAGCGTAAAAATAGGTGTAAAGGGGTATTTTTCACCTCAAAACCCGTTTTTATATTTCTCCGTAAATTTGTCTGTTCATATGAAAAATTTAGACATGCTTAACTTCAGTGAACAACCAACAAGTTCAATTTATCAGTACATTTTCGATCTCTTTGCCAAATTAGGTTTACCCGATCAGCAGGCACATATTGTTACGGCCGCTGGATTACTTTTCGCTTTCGCGGTGCTGCTCTATGCATTTGATTACATCATGCGCAAGATCTTTTATTCCGCATTGAACAGGATTGCCCGGCGCACCTCAACCAAATGGGACGATTTTCTTTTGGAAAACAAGGTGCATGTACGCGTGAGCCGCACTATACTCGTGCTGCTCACACGGCAGCTACTTCCAATGATCTTCCTTGGTTTTCCGGTGCTTACCGCTGCCCTTGTCAAGTTGCTGGATATCGTAGTGTTGCTGACCATCTATCATCTGGTCAATAGCCTGTTAAAAACCTGCCGCGATATTTTTCGCAGTTCCAATGCGTTCAAAGACAAGCCCATCGACAGCTACCTGCAGGTGGTACAGATCTTTTTGATTTTTGTAATCGGCACGCTGGCCGTTTCCCTCCTGACGGGCAATTCGCCATGGTCTTTTCTGGTATCGCTGGGGGCTGCGTCCGCCATCCTCATGCTGGTATTTAAGGACACTATTCTGGGCTTTGTGGCCAGTATTCAGGTCTCGGCCAATGACTCGGTCCGCGTGGGAGACTGGATAGAAATGCCCAAATATGGTGTGGACGGCGATGTGCTACAGATCAACCTCAACAATGTGAAGATACAGAACTGGGACAAGACTATTGTCACCATACCGACCTATACCTTGCTAAGCGATTCATTCAAAAACTATCGTGGGATGCAAGAGACGGGCGGCCGTCGGATAAAACGGGCATTGAACATTAAAATGTCTTCGGTGCGCTACCTCAGTGAGGAGGAAATCACGGCATTAAAAAAGATCCGCTTGCTGACTCCCTATATCGAAAAACGGGAGCGCGAGATTGCTGATTACAATAAAACCTGGAATACTGACAGCTCCTCGCCCGTCAATGGCCGCAGGATGACCAATATCGGTCTGTTCAGGGCCTATGTACTCGCCTATGCCAAGCATAACCCCAATATCCATCAAGAATTAACCCTGTTAGTGCGCCAACTCGCACCTAGTGAATACGGCATTCCGCTGGAACTCTACATGTTTACCAAGGGTACACAATGGGCTTATTTCGAAGATACAATGGCCGATATTTTTGACCATCTATTGGCTGCCATTAAACACTTTCACCTGCAGGTATTTGAACTACCAGCATCCGACGACCTGCGATTGCTCCGTACGCAACAGGCCAGCACAGCCTAATCCGAACAAAGAAATCCAATATCTATCCGGCGCGAAGGCTTCGCCGCCGGATTTAAATCCCTAACTTTGCCTTTCTTTTTAAACAACAGCAATTTTTGATGGAACGATTACAGCTTAAACAACAGATCAAAAAAATAGAAGATGAGAAACTATCTTTCCGGGTATTTGATCTGGATGCTGAACATATACATGCCTATACAGAACCGCATCAAAAAGATCACTTTTGCATTTTAGTGATCCAGCGCGGCGACTTAAAACTACAGATCGAAGACCGGCAATACATCCTGAACAGCAGCCGGATTTCGGTTATCTTCCCCAACCAGGTCCACGCCATTCAGGCCATTTCGAAGCAGTTGGCCGGCAAAATCATCTTATTTGAAGAGGTATTATTCTGTTCGGATATTCTCAAAAACGAATTGAGTCCCTATAACATCAACCTTTCGACCCAGCTGAATAACACGGTCCTATCCGCAACGGAATTTGCCGAAAGTATACATACGATCCAGCTGATCAAAAATATCTATGAACATCCGAGTTTGGTACGCAAGGAAGAAGCACGCTTTTACATCAAGATCTTTTTGCTCAAACTTATCGAATCGGTACACGGTCAGCATCCCGTTCTGGGGAATAAGACCGCAGACCAACATCTGTATATCGAGTTCAAAAAATTACTGCATGAAAATTACAAAGAACAGCGATCGGTGCAGTATTATGCCGATCGGCTTCATATCACCCCCAAAAGGCTAAATGCCATCAGCAAAAAACACTGCGGCGATACGGCGATCAATACCATTCACAACCGGATCCTGACCGAGATCAAACGCCAGCTGATGTTTGCCGATATTACCCACAAAGAAATTGCCTTTGACCTGGGTTTCAACTCTCCGGCAGCACTAAACAAATTTGTGAAAGCAAAACTCAATGAAACACCCACCCAGCTTCAGAACGAGCTGGCTCAAATGTATAACACGTAGGCCCGTTTGTGTAATAACTGAGCCCTATGACCACCCTATCTTTGCGACATAAAATTTAAAGATAGAAAAATGAGCAAATTATTTATTGCAGGCGAAGTATTCCATGGTGCGGGAAGCCTTGAAGAACTGAAACATGTAAAGGGTAAAAAAGCTTTCATCGTGACCGGAGGAAATTCGATGCGTAAAAGCGGAACCTTGGATAGAACAATTGCTTTTTTGGAAGAAGCAGGCCTTGAAACATTCGTTTTTGAGGGAGTAGAGGAAGATCCATCCTCGGCGACAAGTTTTCGCGGTGCTGAAGCGATGCTGGCCTTTCAACCAGATTGGATCGTTGGCCTTGGTGGCTGCTCGGCTATTGATGCCGCCAAAATGATGTGGGTATTCTACGAACATCCGGATGCAGATTTCGACGCATTGGTCAAACCCTTTACGGTACCTAGCCTGAGAAACAAGGCGAAATTTATCGCTATCCCATCCACGAGTGGTACAGGTACCGAAACAACCGGCCTGGCGGTCATCACTGACCGGGAAAAAGGCGTCAAATACCCTATTGTTTCTTACGAACTGACCCCCGATATCGCTATCGTAGACGGCGAAGTCTGTGCTTCCATGCCAGCGCATATCACTGCAAATACCGGTCTGGATGCGCTGACCCACTGTGTGGAAGCCTATGTATCGAACATTGATGACAATTACGCAGATGTACTGGCCAAAGGCGGTCTAGAAATAGTTTTCAATAACTTAAGAGAAGCGGTCAGCAACCCGACAAACATCCAGGCCCGACAAAATATGCACGACGCATCCTTTATGGCTGGTCTGGCATTTAACAATGCCTGGTTAGGTATTGTTCACTCACTCTCACATCAAGTAGGCGCTTTGTACGGTATTCCCCATGGCGCTGCGAATGCGATCTTCCTACCCAATGTCATCCGTTACAATGCCAAAGTATCTACACGTTTTCCTGATTTAGCGAAGGTGATCGGCAAAGAAACCGCAGAGGAACTGGCACAGGCCATTGAAACGCTACGTGCTGAGGTCAACAATATTTCGTCCATCAAAGAATTTGGTATTTCCAAAGCAGATTGGGAGAAAAACATCGATTATATCACCAACAATGCGTTGCTAGATCCATGTACAGGATTTAACCCACGGGTTCCGGTATTGGAAGAGCTCAAGGCCATCTATAACGCTTGTTACGAAGGTGTTGTTTTTAACGGTTAACGCATGCTGAGTTGATAAGCTGAGCGCACTACAACATCGTGCGCTCAGCTTATATATACAGGAGCTACCCAGGACTGGGCTACAGCTACTCCACCGGATACAGCCTTGAAATTGAACTGATCTTTTTCTTTTTGCCTATTCTTTCGCTGTTGTGGATGATTGCTTGATTTATCCCGTTCACTTTCTTCATGTCGAACTTTTCCACCTGCCGATCATAGGTCACCAACCCATTGATTTCATGCTCCACATCTGAAGTTTGTGTAAAGATCGCACAGCTTAAACCGCTGTACAACATACGCTGTTCAATCTCATTGAGCAGGTAGACGTACGTATCCGAGAGTATATCCCTATTGATGAGGATCTCGTAAGCGTTATTTGCCACGGGCCACATATGGTCGCGCACAAAAAGACCCTTTCCTCCGAATTCGCCCAACGATGCGGCCCGATTTTCGTCCGGCTGCGGAAAGGCTTTATCTTCCATCTTTCCATAGTGGTGCCTGTCCACAAAGTCGCCATTCCCGGGGTCACCCTGCGCAGGCCGATATCCAGGTGCGTAATTATATCCCGAATTGCCGTTTACTAAGCGCGTAGGATCATATGCTTTTGTCCATTTGGTTATATCTGCTACCTCAAATGCCCCCCAGTTTTCATTGAAAGGTACCCATGTGACGATCGAGGGAACACTCAGCAGCTGATCCATCATTTGCCGCAGTTCGGTCCGAAACTGTTTACGTACCGCTACCGAATCCGTATCGTCCGGATACCACAGGTTGGGCATATCCTGCCAGACCATTAAGCCAAGCCGGTCACAGTGATAGTACCAGCGCATGGGCTCCACTTTGATATGTTTACGGATGACGTTAAACCCAGCCTTTTTCGCCAGTTCGATATCGTAGAGCAAAGCCGCTTCGGTCGGCGCCGTAAAAATGCCATCAGGCCAATAGCCTTGATCAAGCACGCCGATCTGAAATTGAAATTTGCCATTTAACAAGGTTCTATTGATGCCGTCCACCTTGCCGATACTGATTGAGCGCATCGCGAAGTAAGAGTCTACCTGATCCACTGTACGCCCCTCTTTATCTTTAAGTTCCACTTTCAGCTGATAGAGAAATGGATCATCAGGGCTCCATCGATGTGGATTGCTGATATCGAGGTAAAATGCGTTGTGATCCGTTCCTGTCGCTGTCGCCACCAGCTTGTTATCCGCATGTGCGGTGGCAACCACTGTGAGGTCTCTGCCTTGAGTGAGCGCCGTTAGCTGCAAGCGGTTATTTTTCAGCTCAGGGATCAGTTTTAGCTGGCTGATGTACTTTTGCTGTACAGGTTCTATCCAGACTGTTTGCCAGATGCCGGAGCTAAATGTATAATCCCCTTTATCGCCATTCTTTCCAGATGCTGTTTTACCATCATTTGCGTCGTAGGCTCCCACGACAAGGGTATTGTCGCCCGCCTTTAGAAAATCTGAAATATCCAGGCTAAAAGCATGGTATCCACCTATATGGTCACCTACCTTTTTACCGTTAACAAAGATCACAGCATATTGATCTACCGCACCGAAATGCAATAAAATACGTTTACCCTTCCATGCGGATGGAATGTTAAGAGCGCGTCTGTACCAGAGAAATTTCTCCCCGCTCCGGGCAATTCCGGAGAGTTCCGACTCGGGAGCAAAAGGCACACGGATGGATTCGGCTTTTTTCGGAAATGTCGGTGGAGCGCCAGCTTGACGCGGATCCGGCAGCGAACTGCCACCCATGTAATCCCATCGTCCGTTGAGATTTTGCCATTCGCTACGTTGCATTTGCGGGCGAGGATATTCCGGCAGCGGTGTCTCGGCTTTTAATGCCTCGCCCGTCCAGGGGGTGGGTAGTGTAAAATCATCTAGGGATTGCGCTTTTGCCACTTCAAGTGCTAAGCACGCCATGAGTAGGATTATCAGTCGACATTTCATTCGGTTCATCATTTCAATTCAGTTATAAGCAAAGGTTGGTTTATCACTCAAATATAAGAAAACAAGCAACTAAATCGAATTATTAATCAATAAACAGCGTAATTGGCGGAGATCCACAACCAAGGCCAGGAAACAATACTACGGCAATGAAAAAGGTCGAGACCTTTAATCCCGACCTTTCAATTAAAACTAATCCAGCCCTCCCATACTACTTAAAGTTTCTTATTCCCAGCCTTTTTATTCCAGCATCCCAGGAGCCTGCTTGTAGCAAAGCTAACGATGGTACCAAGTGCAGCAGTCAGCACCGTCTGCAACACATCTCCCAAGGAGAAGCTTGCCCAGATCGAGCATATGGTACCGCCAATCGCAGAGATACGCATATCATTGATTTTCATCGGCCTCACTCCTTTCCTCCATAGCCCTATCGCCTGGATCAGCATTGCCATCTGGCTGATCAACACTTTCAGGCGGCGGCTTATCCTCTTCCAAGACCGTTTCCAGTATTCCCAGTCCCAGCGCAATGTACTTTAATATATTCCCCGCCTTTCCCGGTAGTTTGACAGGCGCCAGCAGGACCACCTGCAGTACCTGTCCGATTTTATTTAAGATTTTTTTCATAACATATTAGTTTTATTCCGACTTCAATCCACCCAACAACAGCTTCGATAAATATGAAGGGCCAAGAATAGAAAATATAGCGTTCTCACCCATCCCCTCATCCCACTCTTTATTCGAACAATATGAGAGGACAAAGAATTCAAAGCCTAGCATTCCGACTTCAATCCACCCAACAACAGCTTCGATAAATATGAAGGGCCAAGAATAGAAAATGTAGCGTTCTGACTGTCAAGCTTTGACGGGATCTGGCGTAAATATGAATCACTGTCTGAGCGCAGCGAGTTTGATTCATATAGCCAGATAACTATAAAGATGACATCAAAGAATGCAATGATCTATTCAGGCCCTTCATTTATCGAATATTCAAATACACCTCATCCCCCATATCCCACAGGCTATACACCAGCGCTTTGAGCTTTGCCAAGGCCTTACCACTGTAATCACCAGTACCTTCACCTGTTAAGGTCGTCACCGGTGCGATACAGCCATGCAGTTCTTTCAGCGCATTGTTCGCTGCATGGATCAGTATTGCTTCACGGCCCAGCACATTGGGGATACCGATCTGTTCGCCATGTTTCGGGTAACGCCGCTTTTCCAGCCTGTACCGACCGACAGGAATACAGCTGATCCGAGGGAGGTTGCTAAGATCTGGCAATTCAATCGTATGGCAGATAGGCTCCCCCTGATAGCTGACGGTTCCATTGGTTCCCTGTGCTCCATACTTTCGTTGGAGCAGCAGGGTGTGTTGGACAGCCATGTTAGCTAATGGTCAGTTCGCCCAGGTGGAAACTCGGTGAAGTCTTGACACCATCGCGATGGCCTGTAAAGACCCAGCCTTCGAGTACATCACCCGCGTAGCTTGCCGGTAGCGTGAAACTCAGATTCGCTGCCGCCCTGGTCGAAGACTCCAGGATACTGAAGAAATTCTTGTTCTTGTTGTACATCAACAGGATGACCGAATCATCAGCAAAGGAGTTGTATTTGTTGAGCTCGGGTGCCCAGGTCAGCGCGATCTCCTGCGGAAAAGGTTCTGACCATTCGGGCGCCATCAGATTGGACAATGAGCCTTTGGCAATAACGATCTTTGAATAATCGATTTCCAGTGTTGGGTAAGTACCTGTCACGCCGCCATTGTTCATCAGATATTGCAGCGCCTTGTTATAACCCGTTGCTTTGCCCTGCAGCTTGTCCGAATAGCCCAGGTTGAGCAGATCCATGATCGGCGACAGAAAGGCTACCGCCATTGCAAATTTAGCCCGTTGGGCAATCTGTCCTTCACTTGCTTTTTTGTTTGAGATCTTGGAGAGTGAGCGTACATAATCCACTCCTCGCCAACTGCTTCCTATTACACTTCCCACTTTCCCAGAGTAGGCCCCGTGTATACCTTTTAAGAATCTTGCCATGATTATACATGTTTGATTTATAAATAATTACGACTGTCATGAGCAGTCTTTATTTTGCTAGCAAGAGCTAAATTAAGGGGACTTTTGGCCTTAAACGAAGAAGTACAGGGATTGATTTTATATGATTGGGAGCACTGTCATTGCCTGTCAGATTACAGCAATAGATTGAGAGTTTGATAGGAGATTGGCGCAGCCATTCAGGGAATTTGGCATTAGGAAAGACCTGGAATTTACCATCCCACGAGGTCGGTGGCCCGGCTACTATTGGGGTAATTATTGGCTACCCTTCGGGCCCTGCTCGACTCGGGGTGCAGACAGGTTCGGCTCCGCCTCGGCTGCTGTTCGGGTACTGTTCGGCTGGAAGTCGAAGCCGAGCCGAAGAGCTCCCGAAGCCCACCCGAAGGAGACCCGAGCATGGGCCGAAGCTGTCCCGAAGCGGAGCCAAACGAGAGCCGAAGCGCTCTCGAAGGCGAGCTGGATATCGGCAGGAATGTGCCGGTAAATCCAGCACATAACCCTGCGATTGAAAAAATAAAAATATATTTTATAAACCTGCATTGGCAAAATGCCCAATACTAAAAAGGGAGCCGAATGGCTCCCCCTAGAAAACAAGTCAAATCCGCCCCTTCCGCCTACTCTCTTCAAGCTGCTGGTGCAGGTCTGATGGGTAGTAATAATGCCGTTTGCCGAGCTTCCTCGGACGGAGCTTTCCCTCGCGGACCAGCCGATAATACTTTGATTCAGAAATACCCAATTTATCGAGTACATGAGCGATATCAAGCATATGTTCCAATTCGGCAGGTATCTCCACTGTTCCTGCCGGAACTTTATTCATTTCCTCTGTTATATACTTCAAGATCGCTTGCAGCAAAGAAGATATGACCTCCAAAAGGTCACATATGCGGTTCATTAAATTTAACATAACCATGCAATTAGACATGCTGGTCGCCGAAACGAGCCGCTTCGCACAATGGGCATTGTGCAGGGGCCCCATCACCACAGCGTTAAACAATACATCCATTTTAAGCCAGATTAAACTCTTCCTCCAATTTTGTTTCATCCAGCGATTTTAATATTCCCCAAAAATCTTTTAAGTTTTTGCTGAGGTCACGGGAGGGCGTGATCAACCTTTTGAGTTTGTCCTCCGGCAACCATCGTTCTAGTTTCTCCTTTATCTCAGCATTGAGTTCCAACTTATTAGGCCGGTTTACCGGCACCCGAAAATACAACATATTGACATACACCCGCGCCCGTATTTTTACCAGCCAGGGATTTTCCTGAAGCTCTTTGGTGGTCACGTCTATCCGGCAGAATTTGCCATCATGCATATACACATCCGCCGTACGCTGTTCTTTATAGATGATCACAGCGTGCAGGCATTTTATCGTATTACTATCTATCAGCGCTTCACCCTCCCATTTGCGCAAGAGGTATACCATCAGTGCCAGGCGATCCCGATCGCGCTGCCATAGACTGAGCAGCGTAGCCTGGGATTCTGCTTTTGTCAAAGACGAGAGATCCATCTCTGTCGTCTGGACATTATCCCAAGAGAGCTGCCTTGGGCTCTTTTCCAGCTGAACATTCGCATGCTCACAGGCATCTTGATTTTCACAAGTTCCGGTTCCAATCTCTAATAAAAGTGGCGCTGGATGTCCATCGAGCTGAGGTTTCGACTCCGTTAGATGAATCGTCACCCGACCAAAAGATTGCCAGTCCAGCAATACCCATTTTGGAAACCGATGCACAAACAGTATATACGCGGCCACGATCGGAAAGAAAAACCAAAAATCAGTCGTCAGATACCATCGCGAAAGCAAGATTAATCCCGGCCTGTCAGGTAGCAATACTTCCAGTACAACCCCGTGAATAGCGAGGACAACACAGGATGAGCAGAGCAGATAAATCATAAAATTCAGCTTGGCATTCCTACTGAACCGCTGCCGAGCCACCAAGGCTGTATGCATATAGCTGATCAGCATAGCGTAGAACAGCAGAAGCAAAACCGTACCGATCCATACAGCCATAAAGCGCTTGTTTTGGACACGGTCCACCAGCTTGCTACCAGCGGAACCCAGATTTATGATCAAAGCAATGATAAAGCAAAGGAAAATATAAAGTGGATAAAAAAATATTCGGCCCCATCGGCGAGATGGAATTTTTAATAAATACGAAAACAACCTTCTACTTTTATTTAATTTACCAGATCGCATAATGATGACAAATAGGTTAGGTAATTGGCTTTAAAGCAAATAAACACGTGTTTTAAGGAGTATTATCGCATCACACTACCATACATCCCCTCTTACCAGAATCACCCCTGCAAAAAACACTTACCTCAAATTTACAAAATTTCCTTTAATTGTCAATTTATTTCGATTTGAAACATTCCGTCAAAATTTACGGAATCCTGTCATTTCTGATCGAAACACTTGTTTTCCGTGGTTTTAGCCGATTTATTTGTGGTTTTACTTAACAGCAAAAATATGAAAAGAACATTTGACCAAGCAGGTGTAAACGACCTGCAAGAAGAAGTATTGACCGCCACTTATGCTGACCGTCTTGCTATGATCAACTTTGTCATGAGTGACCTCGTCGGCTTTATGCTTGCCTATTTTGATCTCCGCCTCAGCCAGATCCAATATCTGAATACAATGTCGCTCGCGCTCAAAACCGAACTTAGCATCGGGATTGCCGATAGCTGGAATAACAATCTAGCGGTCGATTTCCAAAAAGAAAGCAGTTCGGCCGATGAGGAGGAAGATACACCCAAGGATATCATCCTATCACGATACAATTCATCCAGTACCCCACCTGTCACAAGCAATTTATTGCCGACCGGTTATTTTTCTATCCGCATTGTTTATCGGAATACAGCATACCGCTAGTCCGTGTTTCTCCGAAACAAACATGGAAATTCCCCAAAATCAACAGCTATATGCCACCCGAGTCATTCAAGTTGATAGAAGCAGAAATGGATTTTGTGAGCAAGAGTACGCTCACAAAATCCTTTATTCAACGGCTACCAGGTAGCCGAACAAGACTGCTCAGCAATAACCAGATCAGTATTTATGAAGAATATTTAAAAACAGGCAATCTCGAGAGTTACAGTTACGTCATCGAGGCCAGCGCCTCTACCCAGATCAGTTTTGAGATCCTAAGCCCGCAAACCCACCTACTTTATCACTTGGAGGGGCGGCAGCCCGTGCATTATCATCAGCCCCAGATTCAGGAAGAGTTTCACCTCCGTCCTTTTCATGGTGCATTTTTCTATGCCCCCATTACGATTATTACCTTACATTTTGAGCCAGGCAAGTATCATATCCAAGGGTTTACATTACCCTTGGAGCTGCTCGATTTGAATGGATTGTCAGGCTTTGATTATTTGGACGAAGTTGTGGCTGCCAATAGGCAGCAGCATGTGCAATATCGCGTAAGTCTCGATTTTGAGGCTATGGAGCATACCCGACGCATCCTAGGCGAGCTAGGCACAGAACTGCTTAAAAAGCCCCTGATCCCGAAATTATGTATCCTAAAAAAAATTCAGGAGCTACTTTACTTGATCAAGGACAAAATGCTCAGAGCAAAGGGCTTATTGCGCCATCCCGATCTGATCGTACGTCTGGCACGGGAGCTGATCAGCAGCCGGATCGCCGAAACTGACGGGCCGGTATTGATCATCCACATTGCCGAAAGCTTATTCGTCGAATCTCAATATCTAAATTATCTTCACAAGGAGCGCTATGGCGTACCGATAACGCATTACAGTAATCAGGAGCGATTGAAAAAAGCCAAACATTGTCTCGAGCAGCGTCTATCGATCAAAATCACCACCAGCCGATGTGGCTTTAGTGACCAGTCCAGCTTCTGTCATTTCTTTAAGCGACATACCGGCCTGACACCGAGTGAATTCATCAGATCCCTATTGCCGCCCAAAGGCGAAGATTAACTATGGGTTTGATCAAATCAAAGTCTGTATTCAATCAAAAAGCAGGACATTTTTGCCTCTATCTTAGGATTAATGAAATATATACCCCTAGGACTGGGTGAATTTATAAACAAAAAAGTATGACAGGGCAAGAGCATATACAGCGTACAGAACGAGTCAGGATGCATTCTTTAGACGAGAAACCATTCGCCGTGGATTTGAGAACCCCATATCGGCAGTGGCCATCACAATTGTTGCACTTGAAGTATTCTGGTCCTTCAAAGATGAACCTCCTGCGGTCAATGACCTGCTGCTGTGCCGGCCCTGTACGTGACCGGCATGGACGCAGGTTTACGACATTCCCGCGAGGCGGTACGATATAGCATTTACTCAAAAAGGGGTGGCATCGTAAGGCGTTTCAGCCACATCCGGCAGTATACTGTGAAACCGGATAAATCTCAGATGTATCTGATTAATTAACACGATTTGACTATTAAAATTTTGCAACATGGCATTATTTCAATTAGACATTCAAAGCGCTCCTACTAGTCCAGCGAGCTACTCTTTGGTTACAGGAACGCCTCCAAGCTGTTCAGGTAACCAACGAATCTGTACAATAACTGCAACAGATAATGGTAGCGGAAAGCCGATTATAGACGTAGCTGTTTTAACCAATATGGTTAATGCTTTGAATTCGCACAGCAACACAGGTGGTGTTAACCTGAAAACTTAAATTTCGTGGAATACAACTTGTTGAGAAATGGCCGAAGCTCTAACTTCGGCCTTTCTATTAAAATTAATACACTACCGGATTTCCGTTATTCGTAATGACAGTATGCTCTTGGTCGTTTTCTGTAATGAAAAATTGTTTTTTTTCAGGGCAGCACGTAAACCATCAAAATCCGACACATTTTCTGTCTCGATCAATTCCATCTCATTTCCCGCTATTAAAATCGGTGGAAGTTGTGGATAATTGATCTCAAATAATGTTAACCAAAATTTTAAGGGCATCCCCTCTTTTTTCGCATCTCCGCCGTTATTCTTTTTCTTCGTTATTTTTGCGACCTGCCATACCTCTGCAGGTAAATCAACCAGTGAGACATTTAGGCGCAATCTATTTGCCAGATCAGCTATAATAGCATTTATCAACTCTTCTTTCCCCATCGATATCGGCCAGACAGACTCATAGGTAAAAGCATTATTTTTCATCCAGATGGATTGCGATTCGTCCGTAGGCTCAATAAAATGAGTTGAATCTGCGACTGCTAACTTTATGCGTTCCTTTTTCATCAGCGGTAGCTCCCGGATGGAACCGTATAGATATAAAAATAACGGAATAGGCGTTACATTGACAGCGCGAAAGCGCACCTGCTCGCCAACACTGTCTAGCGTGTATTGCAGTTTAGCGCCATTCACGTAACTATCAAAACGACTGTAAAATCCGTCTCCCATTATTTTTCCGGTCGTTTCCGATACGAAAAAATCATCCTTTATTGGCCATTCCTTCAAGTCGTCGCTTGATAGTGCCTGCAGAATATTCTTTTCAGTGAGCATATCCCCAGCTGTAATAGCGAGTACCTTGTTATTTTTGATCCAGACCAGGTGGGAAACTCCTTGGTGCGGAAACAGATTCTTTAAGTCCCGATCTTCTACAACGACGGGAAGCGTATTTGATTTTGTGTAATCATTTTTGTTCCAAAAACGCTCCACCTGCTCTTTCCTTTCGAAGGTGACCGGAACGATCTTAATCCGATCACCAAATAGCTGCTGCAATTTCTGATTTTTGGGAAGTGCCTCAATACACGAACTACAGGAGGTCATCAAAAAGTCCAGAATAATGAGGTCAGATTTTACCGAATCCCATAAAAGTGTTGGCGAGGCATTTCTGATCACATGAGACATCGCTGGAAATGTCATGGTCTCCCCCAACTTCAGTCCTTTTGTTTGTCCCAAAAGAAGTAGGGGGAAATAGAGTATTACTAAGCTTATAAATCTTTTCATCATGTATTTTTTTAAAAGTTTCGGGAATGGAATTTCCCATTGTTAAACATATTATCTAGCGCTCATTTTGAATTATCGAAGGAGTCGTCCCCACTACCGTCAGGGGAATTAAAAAAGCATACCGTAGATCCTTGGGGTTCAACTCGTACCTTGCTCCATTTATATGTCGCACCAAAGTCCGGGCAAACGCAGTCTCTCTATTCAAGCGCTTTAGATCCATCCAAGTCAGATTACGCAGTAGAAGTGATTTTCTCCGCTCCTGTATCACCCTGCCCAGTGCCGTAGCACTTTCGGTAAATGTAACTGGCGTATATTGACCTGTCCTCCATCTCCGCAGCAGCAGCTTATTTAAAACCTCCGCGCCTTCGGCAAGTTTATTATTACGTACCAACGCTTCTGCCAAGGATAAGTAAATCTCATCTATTGCGATCCCGGCAAACGAAGCACTATTTTGCTCCCCATCATACTTGCCCTTAAAAGCATAGCTCCCATCGGCATTTTTATCAAAATACAATACCTTGCGCAAATCATTGCTTTCATAAGAGTCATATAAAGCGCTACTTATTTTAGCTACCGATGCATTGAGCATTGGACTACTCGTCGTTATGGCATGGAAAATTACTTCCTTATTAAACTGGAAAAATGGCATGGCGGAAGATTCGTTGATACCGTTATAATCGATCAATTCATCCGTGTAGGAAAGCGCCTCTCTGGTTGCTTGCTCTGCAAGTGCATAATCCCCAACCACTAGACCTAAGCGGCCGAGTACAGCTAAGGCCGCCACTCTCGTCGGTCTGGTTTTTATCGTTGTATGTATAGGAAGTAAGAGCACCGATTCGACCAGGTCGGATTTAATCTGCGCGTAGGTATCCTTCAAATTTGATCGTTCAGATACGTAATTAACCGCCGGATCATTTCGCAAGACTAAGCCTAGTGTATTTTCGGCATTATCCTTATCATATGGAAGGGTAAAGACATCTGCCAACTGCATTAATGCAAATGCACGGAAAAACAGTGCGCTGCCCTTAATTCGATCATAGTCATCCTGATTTTCGCTACGGTCTATATTTTCCAACACCTGCAAAATCTGTCCGGCCACCTGAATAATTTTATATGGCCCCCGCCAGTTGTTCAGATTGATATTAGCATTTGCATCCCATAGATAGACATCTTTTTCGCCTACCTGTGTAATGGCATTATAATTTACGTCATCCAGGTAATAATGATCAGCGCCAACCTCCCCGATCACGGGATAGGTATAATTCATTTCTGAACGGTTGTCGAGCAAGGCCTCACAATCAGCCAAACTCGAGGGCACCACCATTTTCTGATCAGGTTTTACATCCAAGTATTTGGTACAACCGAAAAGCAGTGTAATAAACAAGACAGCAACCAATGCCTGCATTGTCTTTATATGTATTCTATTCATAACCTTATTTTAAAATTTAACATTCATCCCCAGCGAATACGACGTTGGCAAGGGAATAGCATCGCGATATTCCGGATCCAGTCCCAATTTATTTGCCCGCCACAGTATCCAGTTGATATTTTTCACAAAACCATAGATCGAGAGGTTTTTAATTCCCCTGATTTTATTGAAGGTATAGGAGAATGAGAGATCCTGTAACCTTATATTATCACCTTTTTCCACCAGCACACTACTTTTACTATAAAATTCATCCCGAAATGGATCTATTGGATAGACCAAAGATGGTACATTGGTACTTAACTCATCACCGGGTTGCTGCCAGCGTTTTTCATAGTCCTGATGTCCCACCCAATATTGACCGACCCGATCTTCGGAGAACGACTGCCGAAAGAAATAATGGCCTAGGCGAGCCTGAATATTGAAAGAAAGGCTCCAATTTTTGTAATTGAATTCGTTCGTAATATTGCCATAATAAACAGGTAAGCCGGGACCGATGTATTTGAAATTTTCCAATGGCCCATACAGGATATTGAAATAATCTTTGCTTTCTTCCCCTTTATTGAATCCGATGGGGTCACCTGTATTAGGATCTAATCCACCAAATGGGAAAGCAAATACCGACCCCGTGTCATAGCCTTTCTGAAAAAAAGTATTTGCTGTCCCCGAATTGGTGATGTATTGCGTAGCAAAGGGCAATGAAATATTATATTCAATCACCTTGGTCCTATTTCTGTTCATCAACAATCTAGTCTTCCAGTTGAAATCAGCAGTCTGCGCATTGACACTATTTAAGGTGATCTCAAACCCCTTAGCCTCCAATTCGCCCCCATTTTTCATGATACTTAGAAAACCTGTTGTCGGATCCACCGGCGTACTGGTGATCAGGTCAATCGAATTGCGACGGTAATATTCCACACTACCATTGAGTCTCCCCTTTAGTAAGGAGAAATCCAGTCCCGCATTGATCGTTTTGACCCTTTCCCAAGTTAGCGAAGGGTTGCCGGGTGACTGCAATGTCGCATTCTGCAATCCCGTCAGGTAGTCACTTCCATTAAAATAAATCAATGGGCGCCCTGAGAATCCCGGATTTACCTGCCCCGCAAATCCGTAGGAAACGCGCCATTTCAACTGGTCTATCCAATCCACAGACCGCATAAAAGGTTCCTTTTCCATCGACCAGGCCAAACCCGCAGACCAGAGCGGCTGCCATTTTTGATTGGCTTTGACACCAAATAGATTGGATGCGTCCTGCCGGATATTACCCGAAAAAATATAGCGGTCCAAAAAGGTATAGTTGGCACTACTGTAATAAGAAACAAAACGATTGACCAGTTTTTCCATGACCAGCCCCGAGTGTATCGTACTACCACCATAGCGTTGGTTATAGATCGGATTGAGCGATACAAAATCGACCTGTACACTGGTCAGCTTATCTGGATCATAGCCATACAGTATCATCGAATTATTATCGTAATATTTCTGTCTGATCTCCGACCCACCCAACCAGATCAATTTATGCCGCCCATCCTGCCAGTCCATCGTATAGTTTAGCTGCAGCCGTGCTGTCTGGCTACTGGTATTGCTATTTTGATTGTGGAGCCTATCACCCACCGGGATGGGACGCTTTAATATCTGATTGTCATCCCACTGGGTATATAGATTTATCATATTGCGCATGGCATACGAATTGATCCCAAGCCAGTCCGAAACACGGTCTTTGACATTCTGATAGCTATACATGCCCTGAATATCAAAGCGTGATGAGAGCTTGTAGCCCACGGACAGATTCACCAGCAGGTCAGTAGGATCAGTCCATTGCTTGTTTGAACCCACCTCATTTAACGGATTATACGACCAGCCCAGCAGCTTACCATTGCCTGCAGTGTCCCTATATATTCTACTGATAGGCACCGCATCAATTGTGGTCGGATTTCCATGCTCATCTACCAGTCGCATATACGGCAGCACTGGGAGATTATCCTGCAGGCCATAGGCAAGACGCTGATCGGTAGAAAAATCCTCGGAGTGAACTTTTGAATAGTTTATATCAAGATTGATTTCTATTTTCTTGAGCGGTTTTACTTTCAGCGAAGACCTGACCGTCTTTCGATCATTAAAAGATCCAATGATCTGATTATTATTGCGATTATAACCACCCGAGATGCTATAAGAAATATGCTGGTTGCCTCCCGAAAACTGTAAGTGATACTGCTGTGCAAAAGCATTGCGATAAACATACTTGTTATAATCGTCCCGCACATCATAGGTCCGGTATTTTGCTATCATTGCCTCTGCAGTTTTGCTATCCACCCTACCCTGCCTGACATTGTCCAATAGCTCCACCACCGGAGATACCGTCTGGTAGCTATAGATGTCTTGCAATTTATAGTCGTAATA
The DNA here is from genome assembly GCF_019969845.1 of Sphingobacterium sp. GVS05A. Lineage (GTDB taxonomy): Bacteria > Bacteroidota > Bacteroidia > Sphingobacteriales > Sphingobacteriaceae > Sphingobacterium. The sequence goes on along the minus strand of NZ_JAHXYR010000005.1, from coordinate 110,796 downwards.
GCCATTATTAAATAAATAAGTCTCTAAGTCTATGTAATCGCTACTTTTCATAAAAGGGAGCGCATAGATATTCGGCTTATTATTGACGGTTACACTACTATTGAAATCTATGCTTGTAGGTGCATTTAGCTTCCCTTTTTTTGTTGTAAGGACAATGACACCGCCCCCGCCATAGGTCCCCCAGAGGGAAGTCGCCACGGCATCTTTCAAGATGGACACACTTTCAATATCATTTGGATTGATATCTCTCAGATCTCCGTCATATACCACATTGTCCAAAATAATGGTACGGGATGCTGATCCCGACACCACACTCCTACCACGGATATCAAAGTCAAATCGTTTACCATTGGTGTATTGCGCACGGTCTAGGAGCTCATTGTCCTTATCAAACCGGACTGCATTGCTGATATTCTCAAGCCGGTCCATTATATACAGGCCCACGCGTTTATTTAACGACTTATTGTCCAGCAATTCAAAGCTGCCAGCAGCCCTTTCTTTCGGGATACGCTGCAGCCCAGTGCTCACTACCTCTACCTCTTCCAATTGATTCTCCAATGGTATCAGTTTTATAGCCAATGATACCCCAGCCGTATACGACATTTCTAATCGCTTGAATCCCACATGGGAGAATGAAACTGTACCTCTGGGATTTGAGACTGGCAATGAAAAGGAACCGTCCTTATTTGTAAAGGCTCTCCCCTTTTCTCCTTCTACTCGGATGGAAACACCTTGGATCGGCTTACCGTCGCCGGAAGAGACGACAGTCCCGCTAATAGCAAACAACCCTTCCGCCCCGCTGTCCTTGCGGGGCGTCTGAGCCGATAAACTAAACATAGAAATTAATAAAAACACGATTACAAATAATGTAATCTGTATACATGGAATATTGACTACCTTATCCAATAAGGCAGTGAACGATTTTGATTGTTTCGTCATCTGTTTATTGTTAAGGTTAGTCTATAATACGTCCAAAGAACTCGTGGATCCGCTTGGTGATCTCCAGCTCATCCAGACTAAAACCTGTTGTTTCAGCGTCTGAAAAATCTAATTTGCTCATGTCCACATAGTCTTTATGCACGTGGAAATAAGCAATCAATACTGCTAATAGATCGAAGCCGAATACCTGCTTGTGACATAGTTCCAATACATTTTCATTGGGCCAGCGGTCTGCTGACTTTTTAAGTAGTAAAGAAATTGTATTCTGGATGGTACGGATATCATACTTTTTCCAAAAATCAGCGATTTTATCTGCGGGATCGTAATCCCTATCGTGTACTTGGTATATGGCTAGCTCTAGGGCGAGCACATTTGAATATTTTTGATTCATTTTTAAGGTTCATAAAGATGACTTGAGCCCTGCCCGATCAAATGCAACGGGCATAGCTTCCCCATTAGCGATTTTTCCGCTTTAAAAATGGTTTCCATTAGCAGCATTTGTTTAACACTGCCATTCAACAAATAAAAAATTAACAAATCCGAAAAGCGCCCAAAAATTGGTTACAAGTCATTTATAGGGGGGCGTTATGGCGCTTCCTCTCGGAAAGAAATAAAAGCCCGATCTAATTTATATAGAATAACAATACAATATTATAGTTTTTAATTTTGTCGTTTAAAAATAAAACGCTACTTTTAAGGTGTCTTACGGCTCGAAAGAGCTTTTATTTAACTTACACAAAATTAAAGGGTAGTGTATTGGATACAGATCGGGAAAACCTAGTCTAAGGGCCTTTCAAGTGAATACCTATTCGGCATGAACTATTATGCGGATGCCGCTATCCCCTATTTTGGTTTTATATTTTTAACCGATTATTCTGGCCCTGGAATAATCTTACTTATTAGAATTGAATAGGAAAACCGAATGCTAACCTCCTTGAGGTAAGTACGGTGTTTTTGGTGGTTTTTGAATCGTTTTTTCATAATCATTTTGGTTATTTAAAACGATAGCACTTAACACAATTGGAAATGGTTGCTTGTTAAAATCAACGGAGCGAACTTCCAAGCTTTGCACGTGGCGCCGTCAAGAGCCTCTAAGACCAGAGTCCTAGTTCCACAAAGACTGACAGAAAGTTCGCTCCAATGAAATGTATGCAAAGATACTAAAATCAATGGAAAGCGAACCCCGTGCCAACCTACGTGGAAAATTTGACGGCTTTCGTGCGTAAGTGACAATCGTTCATGTAGGGATTTCCCCCTACTCTGTTTCGCATGTTACAATACAAATGTAATAATAAATATATAAAATTCAAATTTTTCGATTAATTAATAATGGATAAACCTACGCCTATTTACAACGCTCTGAATGAGTTCGTAAAGATTCTTTTAAAGTATATGAAAAAGTTCGGGCTGGAGACTGTTGATATAGCCTTTCTTTCCTCAACTAATAGAACGAATATCGACAATTTGGTAAATCTTAAAGGAAGCTTGGAATTACCGAGGATGGAAGCTATTGCCCAATCATTTAATTTACATCATTACCAGTTTAGTAATCCAACACAAGCAATCCCTACCTATAGTTCTCTTCCTGAGAAGACTCAAAAAAGAATAGAATACAGAAAGAAAAAGGGTCCTTATGTATCAGAGCCGAAAAACTCGTTGACAATAAATGATAAGATAACAATAGTACTTTCTTTTTATAACAAAAATGATGAGTTCCTAACCGAGAATATAGTTGAGAAAATAAATACTGTAGATGCTGATTCCACCTCTGACACTACAATTATAGGAGATAGACTTGCTAAATCTTTTTCTAAATATGTGAAGAAGACAGATAAACCTTTTAATGAGAAATCTGGAAGGGGCCCTAAACCATTCTTCTACGAAATATTATCTACTATCGATATCGATGATCTTAAAAATGCTATCAATGTCCTAGGGGATTATTGGTTTGAAAACTGCAATAAACTTTTTAGCCAAGAAAGGGAGATAGAGAATAATGGCAACTAGACCTATAATATTTGGAGAGATTCCAAATATACCAGAAGGCCATTGGTTTGAAGGTAGAAAAGAAATGATGCCCTCAAGTTTCCATCGTAATTGGGGAGCGGGTATCGATGGGAATGGTACTGACGGAACGGCCGCTATTGTTTTATCCGGTGGGTATGAGGATGACGAAGACAACGGTGAAGAAATCATATACACGGGTGCAGGCGGTAATGATCAAAACACGGGAAAACAGATCGAAGATCAATCTTGGAATAACCGAGGTAATGCTGGTTTGAGAAAGAGTCAGGATGAGGGTCTTCCCGTCCGAGTTATTCGAGGATATACGCACAAATCACCTTATTCTCCAGAGAAAGGATATACTTATGGTGGATTGTATAGTGTTGTAGATTCATGGGAAGAAATCGGGAAAAGCGGGTTTAAAATTTGTCGCTTTAAACTTCTCTATATAGGCGACAATGATCTCAAAAAGACTGCTGAAAAGATCGAACTAAAGATATCCAACGAAGCGACTAAACGCAAAACAGGATCAATTGTCAGAATAATTCGCGATACCAAGATTGCTCATGGCATCAAAAAACTTTATGATTTTAAATGTCAAGTCTGTCAGTTTGGTGTGCCAACCAAAACTGGACATTACGCCGAAGGGGCACATATCAAACCCCTGGGGACACCTCATAATGGTCACGATAGTTCAGATAATTTGCTTTGTCTTTGCCCAAATCACCACGTGATGTTCGATAAAGGAAGTTTTTCTATTAAAGATGATCTTGAATTGATGGGTGAGGTTTCTGGTAAGTTGTTCTTACATCCATCACACAAATTAAATAACAAGAATCTTAAATATCATAGAGAATCACATGGCTATCATTAAAGTTGTTTGCGGAATTATATTCAAAGATGATCTTGTTTTGATTTGTCGACGGAAGCCAGAAAAATCGTTAGGTGGCTATTGGGAGTTTCCGGGAGGAAAAGTCGAAGGATCGGAATTATACGAAGAATCTTTGCTCCGTGAACTGATTGAAGAACTCAACTTGAAGGTCGAAATTAAGCAACACTTTTTCGATACTGTGCATCATTACGATAAAGGCGCTATCGAATTGATTTCTTTCATCTGTTCGACTAGCGGTACTGTGGTAGAGTCTACCGATCATGATCAACTCGAGTGGGTAAAGGTTGATGATCTATTAAACTGGAAGCTTGCTCCTGCTGATATACCTATCGCGAAGGAGTTGATTGAAAAGTATTCTCAAATAAAATAGCTTTGGCAACGCAATTCCAGATAAACGATCCTAGTCTTCAATCGCAATGGCGAGCCATTATTTTGTTCGGCAAAAACTCCGCAACGTATAAATTCGCTTTTGCTAAGGCAATAATAGAACTGCTAGCACCGGGGCGATCGTCAATTACACTTGAAGAGCTAGCAATTCCCTTTGCCAAAAATATTGTTGAGCATCTTCGGAAAAGTGATAAGCAAGGTAATTCTTCCTCAAGCAAGTTTTTAAATGCCTGTCGTGATTTTGTCGCTGGTCGGATCAGTGAAGACCAGTTGATCCACGCTACAGTCAAACTCGGTTTTGTCAATGTCGTTGATGCATTTCAAAATGTAAATGGCGATATAATCAAAGATCCATTTTACCAAAAGAACTATGCTGATGGTAGGAAAGAGATAATTCTTACGGACAATATTTATAAGCTTAAAGAGACACTCCAATTCATTAACTTGGAACAAGAAGTTGACGCTCGATGGAACTTAGTCGAAACAGCTTGGAACTTACAGATCAATCCTAACCTGTTGGAAGTAAAACATGATTCTTTAAAACAGGAATTGTTTATAGATTCTCTAATGCGAAGGATTAATATTACTTCTGTAAGAGATGCTTTAAATGGTTATCAAAAAGGCAAATGCTTCTACTCCTATCAAGATATTTTTGTCAATAAAGGTTCTGAGAATATATGTGAAGTGGATCACTTCCTACCCCATCTTAATAAGCGAGCACATACAGCGGAGGAAGCAAATATTAATGGCGTTTGGAATCTGGTGTTAGCCGATCCAAAGATCAATAGCGATAAAAGTGCAAGGGTACCGCATCGCCGTTATTTGGAAAGGCTGTATAACCGAAATGAGTACTATATTGAAAGCAAACATCCGTTAGCCGAAACAATTATTAATCAAACAGGGAAAAATAAAGAAAAAAGACGTATCTTTCTACAAGCGCAGTATAACCTAGCACTCTCCTATTCCATTCACGAATGGGAGCCGTGGATCGAACTGCCAGGAAATTTTTAGCCATGAGTAGTATTAAAAACTTTTTAGAATTACCAACAGACAAACAAATCGGAGAAACAAAACATTTCTTCTTGATCCGTGATGGATTTCCTGTTAGCCCTGGTCACACCCTTATAATAAGCAAGGCACTTCGCACCGATTATTTTGAGTTAACCCCTGATGAAAAAGCTGACTTAGATAATGCAATTGGTTTAGCTCGATCTCTCGTTGAAGCGGAATTTGAACCGAATGGCTACAATATCGGCATGAATTGCGGCGAATCTGCCGGACAGACAGTGTTCCATTTTCATTGCCACTTGATTCCACGTTTTAATGGTGACATGGAAAATCCTAGAGGTGGTGTGAGGCATGTTATACCGAGTAAGGGGAGTTATTAATTTTTTAAATGGATTGCTCAAATATTTTGTATTATTGGAGCGTCAAATTAACCGCCAATATCGTTTTTACACTATATTGTGAAAGCTATCAAATGTTTGATGGACTAATTGAATTGAAATAATTATACAATTTAGATGAACTTATACTGTTTCTCTTTATTGTAAATAAGAAGCTATATCAAATTTACTTTGTATCAAAATCGATTATAATGATCATTCTTAAAGAACACGAATTTACTCCATTTCAAGATAAATTCAAATTATCTGTCAGACAAATAGACGATTGGGACTATTTTACCATTCAATACCAAAAGAGTCTTAAACTATTAAATGATACTGCATTAAACTTTAGGTATAGCTTAAATAGTAAATCTTACCCATACTTGTTCCTTTTGCGCCATTATTGCGAACTAAAGCTAAAAGGAATCTTAGCGAAGCGCAATATTAATATTCCGACTTCTCATAATTTCCAAGACATTATTCCTCTACTCACTGATGCTCCCGAGGAATTAAAAAAGGCTATAGAAATAATATCATTTGATAACGACGGAAGTTGCTTTCGTTACCTATGTGATAAAAATAGAAATCCGGGACCTTTATATGGTACAAGACAAGAAATCTCTACATTTTACGAGATTGCCTCGAAGCTTGAAGATAATCCAGAATATGCTCTTAATTTGGATATTGTTGAGCCTATTAATAATCGCGTTAAGAATGAGCTTCTATTTCATTTTAATGAAATTGTATTTGAGGGACAGTTCCGCTCTGTATACGATGATATGATTAGGTTTTTGATTAATTCTGTAATTGAAGATAAGATTAAGGCCGAAGAAATTTATCTCCCACTTTTCTACTTAATAAGACACTCTATGGAACTTGCCCTAAAGTCAAGTCTTTTAGAATTGTTACATTCAATACCGGATGAAAAAAAAGTTAGTCTTCAAAGGCTAATTAATAATGAACATAAGCTGTCCAGACTATTTAATAAGTATATAGAATACATTCCTGAAGATAAGCTATCAAATTTGCCTACCCAGTTGCATACGGAATATAAAAGACTTAAAGATGATACCGAAATATTAAAATCTTGTATCCATAACCTAGACACTAACTCTAGAGCCTTTACATTTCCTGGAACCGAAGCTTCTTCAGGGTTCAAGCTGGAACAAAACAGCTTAGTAGAAATTATTACAATATTTTTGAGAGTAGATGCTTTTCTTACATTTAATGTTGAATTATTAAAAGAGCATGATATTATTTCTTTTAGCGATGAAGAGATTGCCGAAATGATGGGTTATTTTCCATACTACGAATAAAACAAATCACATATATTAATAAATATTGTTTATTAAAAAACTAATGAATCATATTTTTAATCCGTTTTTTAAGAAAAAGGTAGCCGATTTAGAAGTCAATGATTTACTCTGCTTGCAGGAAAAACAAATCTGCGAAGGCTGGTATGTTGAATATAAAAGGGATATTCCTAAAGGATCAAATAATAAATTTGACAATATAAAAATTGCGAAATCTATATCTTCTTTTGCCAACACAAAAGGTGGATGGATTTTTTGGGGTATAACTTGTGAGAATACTAATTTTCCAAATGCTATTAATGGAATAGACTTGCAAGACTATCGTAACATTGAAGACCAGATCTCACAAATAATTAACTCTAATGTTAGCCCAAAGCCGATATACGGAATCAAAATCATTGCGCTACCTAATGGAAAAGATGTAATTGCAATCCAAGTGGATCCAAGTCCCGAACCTCCTTATATAACAAGTCAAGGTATTATATACCAACGTGAAAACAATGAAAGTAAACCTATTAAAGATAGATATATCATTGAAAAGCTTAATGAGAAAACTGAGCTATACCGCAAAAGTATAGAAAATTTTAGCACTTTCGACTTGACCATGTCCAAAGCACAAGATGGTGCAAACCAAACATTTTTAGAGCTTTATCTCTTCCCTACGCCCTTTGGTGGATTTCAGTTTGAAAACTTCAGAACGTCAGACTTTTTTAACAAGATCGCATATAGATTCTATGATAACATGACTATTGCACTAGAGCAAGAAGCAGGAATTGTAGGCGTCAATAAAGCTACGTTAAATTTGGGATTTAATAGTATATACAATAATGGAAGCTCGATAATAATTCGTTCTCTACTGGAGGAAAATATAATAGACAAAACAACCACTATAGAACTATTTGAAGATGGAAACATTAAAGTCAGCATCCCTTTGAATGAAATTCAGGGCTTTAATCCCCCTAGAAAATATGATGAGTCTCAAGTCCTTAATTACCTACTCGACAAATATAGTCCTTATGAAGTTAAAGAAAGATATAACGTCGGAATGTTTAGTCGTAATTTATCGGACAGACAACCTCCTGTGAAAGAACGAGCTAACTCCGATTTCTTTACATTTTTCAGGCTTATAGATGGTGCTGATATTTTAGTAAAATTAATGATTATTATTAGAAAGTATAAGGATGTTCTTAATGACAATGGTTTTGATCTAAATGAAAAAATAGGTATGCGTGCAAAATTAACAAACTGCTGGCGGAAATTTGTATTTTTTGATGATATTGATTATTTAGAAAAAATCAAGCTATTCAACGTTCCTGTCTCACCTAAAGATGAAATCGAAATGCCCAAATTTATAAACGGTAGTTATAATGATCTTAATTTGCAAAGTGATAACATAGCTTTTGAGATAGGAAAAATTGTTCTACAAGGTATTGGGCTTCCAGACGCAGATGGTATAAACCTCACTAAAATCGTCTTTCAAGAATTAACAAGAATAATACAATCACCAGAATAACCAATATACACAACTTTTAATATTTGAAAACGCAACCAGCAATCAAACCATGATATTGTTAAATCTACGCTTTAAAAACTAACAAAGAATTATGTCGCTTGAAATTCAAAAAGAAAACAACAAATGGAGATTTCGTTTACTAAATGGACGAAACAATTACATTAGAGAACTTGCTTACTGTTATGACATTCTCAATGCAGATTTTTACATAGTGGAAGAAGGCGACTATGATACAGGTTTTGATATGTTTTTTTCATCTATACATTTAGACCACCTATTAAATCCTCAGGAAGTCTATGAAAAAGGCCTAAAATTAATCCAAATGATAAATGGGGCAAGTTATCTTATTCATGAGGACTATAGTGATGTAACTATTATAGGGCTAGAAAATCTTTATAATTCCAATAATGAAGCTCAAAATGTACGAAAGAGCATTAACAATTTCGTATTTGATATAGACTTCACAAAGGCCAATTTTGAAAATGAAAGACAAAGATCAAATTCAATTATCTTCCTAATTGAGCAGGCCAAGCAAGATCCTTTTTTACTGAATCTACTCTATTGCTTAGGCGTCGCTACAGACTTTAAAACTCTGTTTCAGGTGTGGGATTTATTTTGCGATAATCGGGGAGAAAAGGCAACTACAAAACATTTCACAGAAATGGGAGTTCCTGTTGACGAAATAACTGGATTTAAAAAGACTGCAAATAATTTCAGTGCTCTGGGAACTGCAGCTAGGCACGGACCGATCTTAAATGCTCCCAAAATAGAACCCATATCACTTGAAGAAGCTCATAAACTAATTTCAAAATTAGCAAGAATAGAAATAAAAGAAAGGTACAATTGGGATCTCCCTCTAATTAAGTCCAAAACTATTTCTGCAGACGATTTGTTTGATTAAATGCTTTTACAAAAGCAAAACATTTATGGTCTGACCTCCCCAAAAAAACAGGATATTTTAAAAGTAGAGAATTCGAGCCATTTACAAGTCGAATATAGATACATCATATAAAGATTAAGTATATTTACATGAAAAATATTATTATGCCGAACAAACTAATAAACAGATTGAAAGTAGTATATGTTGAACAAGGCTGAAACAGTAATGGCTAGACGAGCAACCTAACAAGAATGGAGCAACAGTTTGCCCGTTGGTGTACCAATGATGTACAACAGAATTTGGATGCCTTCTCGTAGATAGTTGTATTATTAGAAATTGATATCAAAGAATATTGAATTCGAAGAAATAGATGAGTATAATAAATTCTTACCAAGCAAAATATTTTGCTTTTGAGTTGTCGAAGAAAGCTGCCGCAGATAGTCCCGAAAAATTTGGTGCAACATTGATGGACGCCAAACTGGAATTGAATCCACACCAAGTCGAAGCGGCCTTATTTGCGTTTAAGTCGCCATATTCTAAAGGAGCTATTCTAGCAGATGAAGTTGGGTTGGGAAAAACCATAGAAGCTGGTATTCTACTTAGTCAAAAATGGGCGGAAGGAAAAAGAAAAATCTTGATCATTTGCCCGTCTTCATTAAGGAAACAATGGGCGAATGAAATGGAAGATAAGTTCCAAATAAAATCAGAAATCATCGATAACATTTCCTATAACAAAAAGTCGAACGCTGGTATTAAGAATCCGTTTGACAATGAATCGACCATCAAAATATGTAGCTATCAATTTGCCCGAAAAAGAGCAGGAGAAATCCAGTTGACGTCTTGGGATCTGGTGGTGTTGGACGAAGCACATTATCTGCGAAATGCGTATAAATACGGAAATATAACGGCAAAAACTATTCAAAATGCCATTCGAGAATTTAAAAAGGTACTGTTGACGGCAACTCCTTTGCAAAACAGATTGGATGAACTGTTTGGCTTAGTATCGTTTATTGACCCCGAGATATTTGGCGACATTAAATCTTTTCGACAAAATTATATTTTAGAATCTGGAAGTAAAGATGTTGAGGGATTAAAAGAAAGACTAAGTGATATCGTGCATCGCACCCTGCGTAAAGATGTAAAGGAGTTTATAAATTATCGTGAACGTATCCCGATAACACAACAGTTTACGCCTATGCCAGAAGAACAAGAGCTCTATGAAAAAGTGTTGAACTATTTAAGACAAGAGATAACCTATGCTTTTCCTCCGGCTCAGAAACATCTGATGCAGTCGGTTATCTTCAAATTGTTAGGCTCTTCTACTTTTGCCATTACTCGTACATTGGAAGCATTAATCAAACGCTTGCGTGATATTTTAAAAAACTCCAAAATTGTAGAAGATGATTTGTATAAGCTATTTTTGGAGGAATACGAAAATCTGGATGATGAAATAGACGAAACCGACGAAAGTGAAACGGATGAGATAGGTGAAATTACTATTGATGATAAGATAGCAATCGAGGCTGAAATCAAACAATTAGAAGAATTTTTGTTACTTTCGAACAGGATTCAGCATAACGAAAAAGGCGAAAAACTTTTAGTGGCTTTAGAGCGTGGATTTGAGAAATTAAATGAGTTGGGTGCAAAAGAAAAAGCCCTGATTTTTACCGAATCCACACGCACACAACAATATCTTTTTGAACGCCTGTCCAAGGAGAAATATGCTGGGAGGATTTTACTTTTCAATGGCAATAACACGGATCCCTTATCGAACCAGATTTACAGAGACTGGTTGGTGGACGACAAGAATGTCGGAAAGTTTACAGGCTCCAAAGCCGTGGATATTCGTCAAGCTTTGGTCGATGCGTTTAAAAGTAGTCAATATGCTATTATGATCGCGACGGAAGCGGCTGCAGAAGGCATCAACCTGCAGTTTTGCAGTATGATCGTCAACTACGACCTTCCCTGGAATCCCCAGCGGGTAGAGCAACGGATCGGCCGATGCCACCGTTACGGGCAGGAGTATGACGTCGTAGTAGTCAATTTTTTAAATGCGTTAAATACGGTGGAAACTCGAGTTTTTGAGCTGTTAGAACAAAAGTTTAAACTTTTTGAAGGTATTTTTGGCTCCTCGGATGAGGTGCTGGGGAGCATAGAAAGTGGTGTAGATTTCGAAAAAAGAATTATAGAGATCTACAAAAAATGCCGTACCAAGACAGAGATAGAAAGCCATTTTACGAAGCTGCAAGCTGAGTTTGAAGACCAGATAGACGAGAAAGTAAGGCATACCCAATCCAAGCTTTTTGAAAATTTTGAAGCAAGCGTGATCGAAAAACTTAAAATTACTCTGTCGGAAACCAAAGTATTCATTGAGAAATTTGAAAAATGGCTCTGGGAGCTCACGCGTTATTACTTACGCCACAAGGCACAATTCCTCTATGATGATTTCACGTTCGTATTGGACAATAGCGAAAAATATACCTTGAACAAATCCCGTGAAGATGCCAAGCGTTTTCTGGTCAATGGACCGATAGCGCAAAAACTCATTCAACAGGGAAAGAAGGAGCGTACACCATTTGCCCACCTTAGGTTTGATCTTAGCTCATCCAAAGCAAGTTATAGCGACATCAATAATTTAAAATCGAAGTCGGGGATAATCAAAATCAGTAACCTTGAAGTTTGTTCGGAGATAGAAACACATAGTGTACTGCTTTTTTCGGGGGTAACTATGGCAAATGAATGTTTAAATGACGATATTTGTCGTTTTATTTTGGGATTGCCTTCTTGGGTGGATGTTTCCAATAAAGGAAATCCTTTGTCTGTCGACAATATCCATCTGGAAAATAAAAGCCAACGATTAAAACATCTTGAGGACGCGGATGCTTTCTTGATGCAACGAGAATTCAAGAAATTTCACAACTGGGCAGATGACAGGATTGCTTTCCTAGAAGGAGAATTAAAAGAGGCCCGAAAAGCTGAAAAAGAAATAGACCGGGAAGCGATGCGGGAAGGCCTGGCTACCAGCGAAGCATTGAAACTGCAAGAAGACTTAGCCAAAGCTAAACGAAAAGTAAGCAAACTAAAAAGGGAGATGTTTGATCGGGAGGATGAAATCAACGAAGAGCGCGATCAAATGATCCAAGATGCCAAAAACAAATTAAACAGAACGATTACGGAGGAAGAGGTATTTACCATTTCCTTTGACTTGATTTAACGAACACAATGAGTAATTACAGTAAACTGCAAGACGTACTTAAAGAACTGTTTGAGATGGATAAAGCGGATCTCGATTTTGGGATTTATCGTATTATGAACCAAAAACGGGATCAAGTGATGGACTTTATCGATCGGCAATTGCCGAAAGACATCAAATCCATACTGGCAACAGCGCAATCCAAAGATAGTATGGTACTTCAGTCGGACCTGGAAACCATGGGCAAAGCACTGGATGCTGCAGGTGTAGCCCGTGAAACAGCTCCCAATTATATCGCTTTGAAAAGCAAATTGGAAAATTCCATCGATACCAACGCTTTGGAGCAAGAAGTGTTCTCCCATTTAGCGAGTTTCTTCAAACGGTATTACAAGGAAGGGGATTTTATCTCTATGCGTCGCTACAAAAAAGATGTGTACGCCATTCCATACGAAGGCGAAGAGGTAAAACTACACTGGGCAAACCACGATCAATACTACATCAAGACATCCGAATATTTAAAGAACTACGCCTTCAAATTGCGTGATGGAAAGAAGGTGTATTTCCAACTCAAGGAAGCCTCTACCGAGCAGAACAACAATAAAACACAAGGTAATGCCGAGCGTCGTTTTGCCATATACCAGCAGCAAGCGCTGGAAGTGGTCAATAATGAACTGTATATCAACTTTACCTATGAGCCACATAAAAAAAACGTCAAACAAGCTGATCTAGCAGAACAGGCCCTTGAAATGATACAGGCAAACATACCGGCTGCGTTTGCTTTGGCTTTTGACAAAGCTCCCACAGAGAAAAACAAAAACCGTACGCTGATTGAAAAACACCTGAGCGACTTTATCTCCCGAAACAGTTTTGATTACTTTATCCATAAGGATCTGGGTGGATTTCTACGCCGTGAACTGGATTTCTATATCAAAAACGAAGTACTGTATATCGACGACATCAACACCGAAAACCCGGCCTATTTCACAGCACAACTATCAAAAATCAAAGCTCTGAAAACGGTAGCCACCAAAATCATCGCTTTCTTGGCGCAGATAGAGGATTTCCAAAAGAAACTATGGCTCAAAAAGAAATTTGTGATTAGTACCGATTACTGCATCACGTTAGATCGTGTCCCGGAGAAATTTTATGCAGAAATTGTAGCTAACGAAGCTCAATTAAAGGAGTGGGAAGCATTATACGACGTCACGCTGAGCGGAGCCGAAGCGTTGAAAAACGAACCTTTTCTTGTCTTGGATACCAAATTCTTTTCCGAAGAATTTAAAGACCGGCTGATAGGCGAATTTGATAATCTGGATGAGGAAACAAATGGTTTGTTGATGAATTCCGAAAATTTTCAAGCGTTGAATCTGATGCAGGAGAAATATGAGGGAAAAATTCAAGGAATATATATTGATCCGCCTTATAATACATCCGCTTCGGAAATAATTTATAAAAATAGTTTTAGAGATTCATCATGGCTATCTTTAATTGAAGGCAGAGTAAGACAGAGTCCAGCTTTACTTACAGAAAATGGTATTATTTGCATAACTATTGATGACTTTGAGAAGGATAAATTGAAGTTGTTGTTAGACAATGTTTTTGGTAAAGAGAATGAATTAGGTGTTGTTACAATACGCAATAATCCATCAGGACGTTCAACTAGTCAAGGTTTTTCTATTGCTCATGAGTATGGGATCTTTTATGGGCAACCTTTAATATCAAAGGTCGGACGGTTAGATAGAAATGAAAAACAGCTTGCTAGATATGATGAAAAAGATAATGTAGGTGTTTTCGAGTGGGTCAATTTTCGAAAGCATGGTGGAACGAAAAGAGAGTCTCCGTCAATGTATTATCCGTTTTTTGTAAGTGATTCAGAGTTTAGAATTCCAAAGATTGAATGGGATGAATCTAATCGTGAATGGTTATTGCTGGAAGAGCCTAAAGCAAATGAAAATATTGTGTACCCAATAGATGACAAAGGTATCGAGAGAAGATGGAAATGGGGCTTAGATAGAGTGTTGTCAAATTCTGACGATTTAACTGTAAGAAAAGATAGGTTTGGTATTTATACAGTTTATGCAAAAGCGAGAATGAATTCTGAAGGAATTTTACCGCTTACATGGTGGGATAAGAAAGAATATTCCGCTACTGCATATGGAACAAATTTAATAAAGGAAATCTTCAATTCAGTTGATAATTTTTCTTATCCAAAATCAATTTATGCGGTTGCCGATACTATAAAAGTGTTGAATATAGCTGATAATGATATTGTCCTTGATTACTTCGCTGGCTCCGGAACCACAGGTCACGCCACGATAAAACTCAACCGTGAAGACCAAGGTAAACGCAAATATATTTTGGTGGAGATGGGGACATATTTCAATTCGGTTACCAAGCCCCGCGTCCAAAAAGTAATCTATTCAGACAAGTGGAAAAATGGAAAGCCACAGGATAAAAAGGGAATCTCACAGCTATTCAAATATCAAGTCTTAGAAAGCTACGAAGACACGCTGAACAATCTGAAAATTAAGAAGGCGAATGAGGTTGCTTTATTGCAGTTTACAGAGGCGGCGCAGGAGGAGTTTTTGCTCCATTATATGTTGGATGTAGAGACCAAAGACCATTTATTCGATGTACAGCTATTCCGTAACCCTTTCGATTATCAATTGAACGTGACGGAAAACAATGAGTTGGTTCCGAAAAAGGTCGACTTGGTCGAGACATTTAACTACCTGATCGGTATGTATGTCGATGGCGTACGGAGGGTCAATGACATCAAGCTAGTGGAAGGCAAAACCCGCACTGGCGAGAAAACACTTATTATCTGGCGTAATCTGGATACTACCACGCAGGAAGAGATAATTCGGGTATTCCGCAAGTTGTACTACGGGCTTCGCTCACAAGAGTTCGATCAGATCTACATCAACGGCGATCACCATTTTGAGAATTTCCGGATGGGCGAAGACAGGTTTAAAGTAAAACTGATTGAAGAAACCTTTTTCAAGCAGATGTTTAATATCTCAGAATTGTAAAGACTTAGCGAAAAAATAAACTTATAAGTTGATTTAATGAAAATTGTCAATATATTTGCATATAGATTATTTGCTTTCCATTATGAAAAAGAGCTGGATAATGAGTATGATCGATTGATGGATCTATGGTACAATGCAGAATATATTTATGATTTTGTTAAGACAAATAAAAACGATATTCCAGAAAATAAAAGTGTAAAAAAGGTTTCAGAACAAATAATGGATGATGCTATCTTAATCGATGAGACATTAGTTGAAATAACTAAATCAGATGATAGAGCATTGTCACAGTTTTTTAAACCGCTAAACAATCAAGAATATAAAGTAAAAGTTTTGTCCTTACAAAAAGGAAGAGAATCATATCTTAGGATTTATGCTATTCGGATAGATGATGATACTTTTGTAATAACGGGTGGTGCGATTAAACTTCATCATCTTATGGAGGATAGGGAGCACACCAAAGAAGAGTTGAGCAAATTGAACAGTGCAAAAGACTATTTAAAAAGTAAAGACATTTTTGATGAAGATTCATTTTTTGAATTTTTAAACGAAGATTAAGATGACTAACAAGGAAAAATTTCTGGCTTTAGTCTCTAAAGAAGAGACTAAAACGGTAGAAAGAGCCACGGCGAGGCTTGCTAATAAAAGATATAGCAAGTTGTCTAATCTAATTGCTTTTGAGATTTTAGAGCGATTGGACGAATTGGGCTGGAAACAAAAAGATTTAGCTGAAAGAATGGAAGTATCTCCCCAGCAGGTAAATAAATGGGTGAAAGGAAATGAGAATTTCACTTTAGAAACTTTAGTGGTTTTAAGTGAAGTCTTGGGTGTGGAATTGATTGCTGTTGTTCCTAAGAAAGATAGAAAACTTGTGGAAGAGCTAAGGTTCACACATTCAGAAGAGTATTCTATTTCTTTTACTCGAAAGCGCTTAGAGCCTCGTATCACAATGAACGAGAATACAGTTTATGAAAACCCGTACGCTATAGCTAATTAATATGAGTAAAAAGAACTTGCCGATTGGTTTTAAAATTGTAAAGGTAGAGGAAAATCAGTTTTCTGTTTTTGAAGGTACGCTCGTGGTTGATGCCCCCATTCAGCAACAGGTTGGATTTGGCTTCGGTGTCGATATAGATAACTATGTGATTGCGGTATCTATGGAGTTTTTATTGAATAAAAATGAGCTCCCCTTAATAAAACAAGAGATAACCTGTTATTTTGAAATTAAAGAAGAAACGTTCAGTAAATTGTTACAAGAAGATAAATTGATTTTGCCTTGCGGCTTTGGAAAACATTTAGCCATGGTTGCTACGGGAACAGCGAGGGGAGTTTTGTACGCTAATACGAAGAATACTGAGTTCAATAAATTCTTGATCGGACTAATCAATGTCGATAACATGTTCAATGACGATATCGTTGTAGAAATCTAAACATATAATTATATGGCAAATTTCCACGATAAACTAGTATTGAATAAATACATGCTGTCTCTTTTTGGTATAGATAGTATCGGCAAGAAAATCATGGGCAAGAAGAATGGTAAGCTCGTGGAGATTTTTGCCGAATTAAAGTATTCTGTGAACGAAGGATATACCGAAGAAGGTAATACAAAATATCTGCAGGCATTACTTAGTCATTTGTACGGTTCGGAGTATTTGACGCCTACAATGCTACAAATTTATGATGAAAACATTGTTCGCCATACCCGGCAAATATCCGAGAAACGTAGCGAAGAGATTACTTGGAAGTATTTTCAATATTTATCCCTATTGTTCACCGAAATATATTTGGACAGATATTTCCAAAACAAAGTGAAGCTTTTGGCCGATCTGAATGAATATGTGGTTACATTCAATCAGAAGCAATATGAGATAATCGCGAAGCTTGGGAGTAAGAAGGCCAAAGATGTATTTCTTGCGAAGCCATTTGAGCTGAAAGACTTGAACAAATTGGCTTTTTGGAATGCGACGGGTTCGGGCAAGACATTAATTATGCATGTGAACATCAAGCAATACCTGCATTATGCCAATCAGTACAATCAACATCATCAAAACAAAGTGTTACTCATCACACCTAATGAAGGACTGTCCAAGCAACATTTAGAGGAATTTAAACAATCGGACATCCGAGCCAACGGTTTCTCGAAGAATGATTCGACAATGTTCTCGGGCAAGCAAGTCGAGGTATTAGAAATCACCAAATTGGCGGAGAACAGTGGCGATAAAACAATAGCAGTTGATAGTTTTGAAACCGATAACTTGGTTTTGATTGATGAAGGTCATGGTGGGATGTCCGGCGATTCGTGGAAGCGTTTTCGTGATAAATTGAGCGAGACCGGATTTGCTTTTGAATATTCGGCCACGTTTGGCCAAGCTATCAATGCAGCAACGGGAACGAAGAAAAGTGAATTTACGCAAGAATATGCCAAAAGTATCTTGTTTGACTATTCTTACAAATACTTTTATGAAGACGGCTATGGGAAGGATTACCGCATTCTGAACCTCAAACAGGATGATGAAACGTATAGAAAGTTATATCTTACAGCTAATCTGGTTTCTTTCTTTCAACAGCAGCTATTGTTCAAAGAGCAAAAAAGTAATCTACGGGATTTTCTATTGCACAAGCCGCTTTGGGTTTTTGTAGGTGGTAAAGTCAACGCTGTCCGCAGAGAAGGAGGAAAAGATGTGTCTGACGTACTGGAGATCATCTATTTCCTAACGGATTTTCTCAAGCATCCAACAGAATCGATTGAAAACATTGATGCAGTTATCCACAATAAAGCCGGATTGGTAGATAAGAATGGTTATTCCATTTTTGAAACTTCATTTAGTTATTTGATTGCCCAAAGCTTGGATGCAGCGACTATTTTTACCCAGATAAATACCTTGGTTTTTAACAACGCAACTATTGGTGCGAATCTGTATCTAGATAATCTGAAAGGTGCTGATGGTGAGTTGGGGATTCGTGTGGGAGACAGCGATTACTTTGGTGTGATCAATGTAGGCGACGAAAAGACTTTATATCAGCTTGCTGTAAATAATCAAGTATTAAGTACAGAGAAAGATTTTTCGGAATCCTTATTCAAGCAAATAAACGACGATTCGTCTACCATTAATTTATTGATTGGTTCAAAAAAATTCTCCGAAGGCTGGTCGTCTTGGCGTGTTTCTTCTATGGGCTTGATGAATGTGGGGAAAAGTGAGGGTTCACAGATTATTCAATTGTTCGGACGAGGTGTGCGGCTAAAAGGGTACGATTTTTCGTTGAAACGTTCTACCGGTTTGGATGACTATCAAAAACCAAACAATATAAAGGAAGTCAGGTCTTTGCTCCATCATTTGGAGACTTTGCAGATTTTCGGCGTTAAAGCCGACTATATGGAACAATTCAAACAGTTTTTGGAAGAGGAAGGCTTACCGATCAATGATTCGTCATGGATAACGATCAAGGTCCCAACTGTCCAAAAAGAAATCGTCCAACAGAATAAACTGAAGCTGATCACGGTTAAAGACTCAGAAAATTTCAAGAAGCAAGTTATCCTTCCATTGGAATACAAGGAGCAATTGTTTAACGGGAAACTGGTGGAGATCGATTGGTATCCTAAGATTGATGTGTTGGAGAAAAGTACATCTAAAATAACTATATCGAAGTATCAAGGATATTTAAATGAAAGTCATTTGTCCATGCTGGACTGGAATGCCATTTACCTGAATATCCAGAACTTTAAATCAGATAAAGGCTATTACAATTTGGCAGTTGACTTAGCACTATTGAAGACGATATTAAAAGAAAACGCTTGGTACAAGCTCTATATACCGGAATCTAAATTAGGTTTTAGTCAATATAGCCATGTCCTAATTTGGCAGGAATTGGCAATCACATTATTGAAAAAGTATATCGAGCAATTTTACTTGTTCTACAAGAATCAATTTCATTCAGATCATGTTGAGGCTGTTTTGTTGAATGGTACGGATGATAATTTTGTATTGGAATATGATTTCCGGTTGAACACGGAAGAGGATATTGAGCAATACAAGAATAAAGTCGAGGAATTGAAAAGTACGATATTAGAACAGGCATTTTCAAGCATACAAATTGCGACGGAGGCGAGTGCATTTGATAACCTATTGCACTTGTACAAACCACTGGTGTATGTCGGTAAAAATTATCAGAATCAAATTCAAGTATCTCCTATAGCATTAGACGCATCGGAAAAGCAATTTTTGGACGATTTGATGGATTTCATCGCGAAGAATTCCAGCATCATGAATGAGACAGAAATTCATGTGTTGCGCAATCAAAGTAAAAAGGGATTGGGTTTCTTTACAGAGGGCAATAACTTTTATCCTGATTTTATTCTTTGGATGATTAGGGGTGACAAGCAGCGGATCAAGTTCATAGATCCAAAGGGAATTCGTAACTCTAGGGGAATCAACGACCCGAAAATACAGTTCCATAAAGTATTGAAAGAGAAAATTCAACCACAGGTTGCAAATGCTGAGATTGAGTTGGATTCATTTATAGTCTCAAATACATCGTTTCTGGAGGTACAATGGAAAGATACATTGAGTATTGAAGATTTTAACAAAGCGCATGTTTATTTCCAAAAGGAAAATGCAAATAGTTATATAGCGAGTATATTGCTGTAAAAAATTAGTGGGCAGTAATCGTTGAGTTCTACGTTTTCTGTTTTTTGCTGAAATTGCGGGGTAACCCAAAACATTTTAGTTTAGGTAATTTCTAATATCAAAGGAATCCCTGGAATAAAGTTACTAGCTAGGAGAACAAATCCCAATACTAGAACTGATACCCATAAAGGAATCTCGAGCTTCTGTTGTTTAGTGGTGTTTATCATCATTTCGCAATATAGGTATAATATTGAACTACCCAGATAGAGGAGCGGCAAAATTAGGTTTACCTAACAGAGTCGATATATGCATGTAGAGCTCTATCAGAATGCTCCAACGGGGCTGCCCACTTTTATTATTTTTTGTATGAAAGAGAAAAAGAAGAAAGATTGGTTTAAATTGAAACGATACCCACATATAGGTTTTCCATTAACAATGTCGGACCGCTCCTGGGTCTTAAACTATATTCAGACCAAGACGTCTACACACTCTTTCTTACCTTTTATCCATAGAACTTCAAAAGTTCGGAGATTTCGTAAACAATATTGTGAAAATACGGGCATAGTCCTAAATGAAGGATTACGCGTTGCCAGTGTTAAGCCGCGGGAGTTATATTATGCAAGTCATTTGGATTCTGCCATATATAGTTATTATACACAGGAGATAAATGACCGCTACGAACGATTCCTTTCAACAGCTTCTTTTCAAGAAACTGTATTAGCTTATCGTCAAATACCCGTTAACTCTTCTAAGAGACTTACACAAGCTAATAAATGTACCATTGATTTTGCGAAAGAAGTATTTGATTATATTGTCCATTTTGATCATGATCAATTTGTTGTTATGACATTTGATGTATCGAGTTTTTTTGATAATCTAAACCACAAGCTATTGCTCGAAGAATGGTGTAAACTATTAAACGTTCGTAAACTTGCCCCTGCTCATTTTAATATATACAAAAGTGTAACTCGTTTTAATTATGTAGAGCTAGTTGAGTTGTTCACTAGATACCAAGATCAAATAATTACAGAAAAAAAGGATAATGTTGGTAAAACATTAGGGCGTCGATCTAAACGTGTCTCTGCGATAAAATACTTACGGAATCAAAATGCTGTATCATTTTGTTTAACTCAGGATTTTTTTAAAAATAGTAAAGATTTGATAAAAAGTAAGCGTTATCAAGTTAATGATGATGGCGAGTTTAAATTAAACGAAAAGGGCGAAAAGATTGTTCGAAATTTTGGTATCCCGCAAGGTACACCGATAAGTGCCTTATTATCGAACATATATATGATACCGTTTGATGAAACAATTTCGACGTTAATTGGTGTTAATGGTTTATATCGCCGTTATTGCGATGATATTATTATTGTGTGTTCCAGAGATGATTACGTTGATATTAGAAATAATGTATATGATGCAATCAAAGAACGCAAATTAGAAATCCAAGAAAAAAAGACGCAAACCTTTCATTTGCAAAGGGAAGCGGATGGTATTTTTTTGGGGCAGGAGTTTACCGCAGACATAAACTATAATAAGAAGCTGACCTATTTAGGATTTGAATTTGATGGCCGTACGGTCCGATTAAAAAGTGCTAGTCTTTCTAGCTATTATAGGAAACTGAAACGGGGCACGAGAAGAGGAAAACACTATGCTTCTAAATTATACAATGGTGTGCCCCAAGAATTATTTAAAAACAGATTGTATAAGCGTTATAGCCATTTGGGTGCAAAACGAACAAGACTTTATATTCGAGATAAATCCAATCCTGAGAAATTTATTCCAACTGAACGTTATAATTGGGGAAACTTTTTGTCTTATGTATATAAAGCTGATAGTGTATTTAAAGAGGCGAAAATTAGAACGCAGGTTAAGCGACACTGGACTGTGCTTAACAAACTGATAATGTCTTAGATAACTTTTTGATTATTGTAACAAATAAAAAAGAACTTTGATTAGTGTGTTTAACGTTCAAGAACGTTTGTAAATGGCAAATAAGAATGCAGTAATCTGGAGTGCAGCACTTTTGGCACTAATAAATACAAATCCCTCCCTTTCCGCCGCGGCATAAATGAAGGTTGTGGTAGAATCGTGGCACAGCGATTATACCACAGCCAGAAAGTAGCGTTATAAAAACAAAATAAGTTCGTTTCTCTTTCTATCTGTCTCATTCTATTGCCTTAATGACGAACACTGCTTCTGCAAAAAAGACAAAAAGAGCTTCCCTCTAACCGGCGGAGGGAAGCAATTGGCTAATGAGCTGGTTTACTTAGCCGCAAACTATATGTAGTTTTTCTTTATATAAAGATAAGCACGTTATCTGAAATAGCTATTGTTAATTTCATAGAAAATATTGTTCAAATCGTTACTTTTTTATTTTTATAGATTGCAAGCAACGGTGTTAATAACAACTGGAGTATTAGCGCTATCCTATAAATTCTGTGAAGGGTATCCGCATCGAAATGGCTAACGCGTTCTCCCCCCACCTGCATCATTACTTAGTTATACCAAATTGTTATATTTCAATTGAATTCAATCAGTTTTAAAATTATCCACATCATATAATGCAACTATTTTATGTTTTATTTGCGGTGGCAGGGAGCTATCTGTAATTTTCTCGTCGAGACTGGCTGTGGTGTCAAAATTGTGTTTTTCACCGATAGTATTAAAAGTTTCGGTGAACCGATTGATATTGGTCAACAATTTAGAAACCTGATTGATCTCAAAAGATTGACTTAAATAGGGGTAAAACACATGTAGTTTATTGGGAAAGCTCAACTCCTGGCTCGTATTCAGTTTACGAAAGCTCATCGAATTGATACGGTCAATCCGACCTGTACGCTGCTCCATGTCACTTGGATTCCACGCTACTCCATAGTGGTAGATATTCTGACAATAGGTATGTAGATCCTCTCCTTCTCTCAAAATATCAGTAGCAATCAGTGCATAGGGAAATCCAGGCATGCGAAATTGAGCTGCGACAAGACTGCGGTTACGCCTACTCTGACCACTGATACCGATAACAGGACTTAATGAGCGCATCATGACATTAATTTCCTGTTCAGACTTATTTCTAA
Source organism: Sphingobacterium sp. GVS05A (assembly GCF_019969845.1). GTDB lineage: Bacteria > Bacteroidota > Bacteroidia > Sphingobacteriales > Sphingobacteriaceae > Sphingobacterium. The sequence continues at coordinate 87,550 of NZ_JAHXYR010000005.1, read as the reverse complement.
AATTAACATTTAATAGCAACTTAAAATCCTTGATTATTGTTTTGATTTCCGTTAAGACAAAATGAAAGGGTGCATCCTTGTGTACCAGCAGCTCTAACATATTATCTGCAAAATTTTGATCATGGCTATTTGCAACAAAAACGGCCAATAATCCTGTTCCATGACGCATGATATTTCGCAAGATGGCATTTAACGTTTGGATTGCTTTTGAGAAATCAGCAGGATCTGGATTTTCTTCTTCCTGTTCCTGAATCCAGTGGCTCATCTCACCGCTACAATGCCGTAGTAAAAGATCGGTAAGAAATGATGTATTATTCTCTGGTTTGTGTTGGGATAGATGGCCCAATCCAGATGTGTTGATGGATACGTCTAAATCCAAATCAAACCAATTTTGGCGGTACATTTTCTGGCGTAGGGAATATCCAGGTTCGCCTTTTGAAAAGTATTTACTAAAAAAATAATGATCTGTATCCTCCTTATACTGGAGCGTGTTCTCAACATCGTCTTCATTTAGAAGGTCGCTTAGATAAGCCGGAAATAAAGCTGTCATCCGATCTAAAATCTGCCTTTCAAGAGATGAACTAACATTCTGCAGCCCGCGGACAATATGATCACATACCGCCTGATAAACTTTCTGATCTTCCTCTTGTTCTTTGTTGACAATCTCTCTTAGCAGCCCCAGCTGTAGTTCCCACTCGCTATACGCAAATCTTTTTATTAACTGTAGGATGGTTTCATAGTTGCCATGATCGGAGGTAAGCTGCCGCCATTTTTTCTTAAAAGCATATCGAGCTATAAATTTTTCATAAAAGGATTGTAGATCAATCCCCTTCTCTTTCCAACGCGCTATGAGGTTGATCACTTTTTTTGATTGCCCAAATTTCTTATATCTCCCGCTAAAACTAAGTTGCTGTTTGATGACAATTTCCCGCTCATAGGAATGAAGTAATCTCCTTTCCATATCACCCACTGTATGTATCCTGCGCACAAAAGTTAACGATTTTTCATGAGTGCCCATTTGTTGTAAGAGCTCTGTTTCAAATTTGCTCTGTTTTGGATGGGGAGGCAGCTTTTCCGGAAAAGTTTTGGTATAAGATTCCACAATATTCCGAATCACTTCTTCATCTTCACTTTTATTTTTACGGCTATTGGTGGGGAGATCATACTCGACATCGCTCTGCCCCTCCTTACCTTTTCCTTTGACATCTATCAAATAGCTTTCAAAACCGGCAAGCATACCGATCTCAAATGCTACACCATTTTTAACTTGGAGATGTTTCAACGATTTGTATTGTAATAACTGCCAGAATAGGCCGTCAACATTATCCTCTATACATAGAATTTCGGGAACTTCAGATTTGTTAACATTGCCTTTTCGATGCTCTTCCCTACTCTGATTACGTGATATGGATGCTGAATTAATGGTATACTCCATATTGCCACGGATCAAAAAATGGGGTAGTTTATTTAAAATCTCCTCATCGAAGTAACTATGGGAGAGCACATGACTGGGGAGAAAACAATCCAGCTGATTTCTGATCTCACCTATCCAGACATCTTTTGGAGTCGCTGAAAGACAGATTACTTTTTGGGCCAACGGAAACTTGACTCGCCCTTCCAAAGCCGGAAAATCTGATAATAGATCTGGATCTTTTACTGCTCCCAAAAAACGGGAAGTAACCTGATTTCTAATCGATAAATAAGGGTCCGCTATGGATGCTCCTTTTTTATAATAATGAGCTTCATCTACGACAAGACACGATACTGGAATAGACATGCAATTAAGAAGGTAAGCGATCAGATTGCCTAACTTAATTTTGTTTTCTTTATGAAAATAGCCTTTTTTCCAAGCTTGCTCCAAAATATCTTGACAGTAGCAATCATGCTGAAAGACATCATCCAGCAGACGAGATTTTAGATATAACCTAGTTTCTTCAGAATCTTCTTTACTACTTGACAATATGCTGCTGAAAGAACTCATGCGCAACAGATGAAAAGAATATTCAGCATCTATTTGCCCCAGCTTTGTATGAATTTTATTAGAATACCTTCCCGTTTCTATGGTGGCGGATGATCGTTTTGATTGAGGCAGATAGTTTAGTGCCATAAAAAGCTCTAATTCTTTATACCATTTATCCTGGAGATTAGCTTTGGGCACAATCACCATGTCCACATGAGATTCTCGGGGTTCAAAAATCCGGAATAAGGCCATTATTCCCATAGCAATATAGGTCTTACCCAATCCTACTTCATCAGCAATATAAATTATATTGTTTTGGTTTGATTTGGACAGATAATTAAAGGCGCTCTGAATGACCCGCATTTGGCGGTCACATATGAATTGGGTTATCGCGTTATTAGGATTTAAATCAATTACCGCGCGTATTTCATCGATATGTTTAGGCATTTACTTTTTGTCTTTAATCTGACCTTCAAACCATCTCAACTTTTGCTCTTCTTCCAGCCCCGGAATTTCAGCGGCTAAAGCCTTGGATTTCTTTATAATTGCTTTCTTTTCGCGCTTGATATTCGCTCGCATTTCCTCATAGCAGTCTTGTTTCAGCAGCGGATGCTCTTCGGCTTGACCATATAAATTATGTGCAGCAATCTGCATAAACATCCAATACAATGTCTTGAACTCCCCTTCCTTTACTTGTCTTTCTAGCGCAGACAGGCAGTACATGACCGTATCAATATTTTCAGACAACAAATAATAATTAATCTCCTGTATAAACAACTTCCTATCTTTCACCTGATTAAACAAATACTCCTCCAACTTGATCAATGCATTGAAATAGGTGGCAATATGATTTAAAACTGATGTATATGTTGATTTCGCCTCGTTGATAATTCCCGAATTGTCAGTGACAAGCTGAGAAAACTGGTCGCTCATTATGAGTTGTTTGTCTCTATCTCCCAAAAAATTCCAAAAATCCAGAATCTGCAGTGCTGACATCCTGAGATCCAGCGGTTTGTTTTCAATATGTAATTGTATTGGATAATACGCGTAGCTCTGGCAGCCTCCGTTTTGACTGACTTTGATACGAATCATGCTATTGGTACTCAGAAATTGTAGATCTATTCTGTTTAATAGGTGCTTTTGTTTAGCATTTATAAGTTCTTTTTGATCGAGAATATCTTCAAAAACGATCTTTCGACCTCTACACTTATCTTTGATTTCATACAGTAAAACGCCCTCCTTCCAGTTCAGCAAAAAAGTAATATTGGGAGCATTACGATCACCCGCATTACCATCGTTGGCCTCAATATCTTGAACAGGCTGAAATTTTAAATTATTGAGCTCGCTCTCCTTTAATGGTCTCAATAAAGTATTAGTATTGGCTGGATTTTCAATATACATTATTGCTGATTCGACATTCCCAATATTTTTCTTTGGGTCTATGATCCCAGTATGTCCAATTTCTAATGCTTCCCAGGCTGGAACAGTAAAATTAACCGATCCTACAACTGTGTATACCTTTTGCTGTCCATGAAATCTGTAAATTTTAGCATGTTGATTTCGGACTGCTTTTGCCTTATCATAATCAAACCAATTACACCAAGAAACATTCATTTGGTGCATTTCTCTAAAGCTGGATTCGCTGATACTCACTTCATCGCTTCTCAGTCTGGGCACCAGGATGTGAATATCAGCATTATGATATTGTTTTTGTAATATTTGTAACAGATTAGTGTTGGGGCTGAAATAAGGTGAAATAATTTCTATTTTTTTGATATCCTCACTATGGATATTATTTTGGAGAAAATTCGAAAAAGAATTATTGCTACTATAATAAAATATTCTTCTTAAATCTTTATTATCGCCAGGAAATGGTGTATCTACATATTTCAAAAAATGGTCAATCTTCCGTTCGGCTTCACTTAAATCTTGCTTTAGACTGTATCTATTCATACTTGAGATCATCGTCCGCAACTGATTTTTGGTCTTCGGATTGGGCCTACTTTTGTCTGGTATTATTTCGTCAATAGCGAATACTTCAAAATTGTCGCACCAACCGCTAGGTGTGATGTTGCCCGATCCTGTTAACACTATTACTTTTTGATTTTTAAAGATTGCTGGCTCTCCTTTCTTTGAGAGCAATAGAAACAGATTTTTGGAGTGAAAATTACAGATTTTACCAACCTGCGCAGGTACCTGTATACAATTTACTTCATAACCTAATGCAGGCGCTTGGCTACTGTCTTTGGCATAAAAATCACAATATACGGTAATATCGGGGATCCTTTCTTCTTTTAAATACCGACGCCACAAGATTTTGTTATATATGGCAACATCGGTAAACTCTGCCTGGTCTATGAAGATAGGCATCACGTAGTTTTCAAAGAATTGAGGATCGAAGTTAAAACTATATACGAGTATGGCCTGAACATGATATCCAGCGATATGGTCTGCTATTTGATCTTTTAATTTATGGCTTTCCATTCGTTATTTCAATTGATTATATAGACTTTGGTATGAACTCAGAAAATAACCATTATCATAGCTGCTTTCATGGTCAAAATCATAAATTTCAAATCTTCCGTCCTGATGGTTCACTTGAAGTGTATCCCCTTCCCACGCCATCCATCCTAATGTTTTCCGTCTACCTGTTATTTCTATATTTTTTTCGACCAACTTACGGACCATATCAAGTGTAGGTGATTTTAGGATTGCATAAAGCAACTGGATCTCTGTATCCAAATTGGCAATATCTATCCTTATTTGATTCTGTAAATCGATGATACGCTGCTCACTGGCCAATGATTTTTTATCCCATATGCTCTTTGTCTGTAAATGTCTAAATATGCGGTTTAAAGGACAAAGAATCTGTTCAGTTCTTTTGATAACATCAAGTACATGTGCAAGCTGTTGACTATCCGTTTTATCCTTTACTGCAGAAATAAATGGATATAAGCCTTGGTGGTAGGATAAATCGGGATGCGCATCTAATACTTGTAATAAAGAATTGGACACATTGTCCCTAAGGAGGGGCTCCCGATATAATTTGCGCTCTTCGCTGGTTGTTATGGTGATCAAGTCATAAAACCTGCGGTAATCTTTTATTTTAACCTGCATCTCTCCATCTTTCAAAAGATCTGAAACCAATTTTTGGAGCTCTGGGTTATTTATGAATTTTTCCTCCTGGATCTTCTTAAAACAGGAATGATTTTCCACCTGAGAGTCGGTAAATGGGCGATTATATTTGCCCCATATACCATATGCTCGTTGATTTACTAAAATTGGGTCATCGTCAATAATTAGGAGGTCTGCATTGCTGTTGACAAGCTTTCGGATCTTGTCGATGCCATTAAAGCTCTTTGAGCTGTCCAGCTTAAAACGAACGACAGCCATAACCTTTTCGAAACGAAGAAGGAACTTTCTATACCGAAGTTCATCCATCCTTAGCTCGTTTTTCAGATAAGTTGCAAATGATAACAGCTGAAAATCAATAATACTAGAAGACACTGTTGACAGCGCTGGAATAAGCTTTCGTCCAACACGCTGCCAGAGCGCCTGGAAACCAAGGGGATCTCTAGATCCCTTGATAACATAGTCAGGATCTTGTTCAGTCAAAAAATACATGCCTCAATAGGTTAGTTCCATAAAATAACGCTAGCGCAAAATAAGTAATTTTTGATTATATATTTTAACGGAAAACCGTAAAATTTCAACATTTAAAAGATGATGCTATACACTGGTTGGATTTCAAAATAACGTATTTTTGATCTAATACGTACGCAATTTAATAATTCGGCTATTAGCAATATTACTCAACCAAATAATCATTTCAGATTATACTAACACACATAGATTAGACATTAAAATCGTCTACATCTCAAATTCTATATTAGGAAAATCTTTTCTAACATCTTTACCAAAAGGGATAAGTAGAGAAACAGGTAGATTTTTAATCAGATGATATTTTTCAATTAATTTCCCGTTTATCCAAATATTTCCCAATGGAGAATATGCATTGATGATAAAAAGAGCAATTGAATGATTTGAAAATTGTGCTCTAATATTTTTTGCATAACTATATCTTTCAAAAAAATAAAGAGTAGGAAATTCATCTATATAGGTTATCGTTTGATACAAATGACGATAATAATGGCCTAAATCAGATTGGTGGCCATCTAAAATACATTTTAAGTTATGCTCAGAGTTTCTCTCTCTAACACTAAAAGTATATCCTAAAACATTAATCTTACTAGAAAAATTGTGGTCAGTATACTTTGACTTTAAATCTGTTAAATAATTAATAACCTGATCAACTTCATTGTTAAAACTAGGATATTTTTTCTGAATATACTCTCTCACAATTGGAGTTGACGTTCTACCTAATCCAAAGAAAACAAATAGATATGACCACTCAAGTCTATAAGCTTGATATGAATTCGTATTTGAAGGAAAATTGGTATAAACATAATTTAGCTCATTTAATATGTCAATGAAAGCATCATGACCTCTTTTACCACGTGTTTCTATCTGCTGTATATTCTCTCTATGTATTTTAAGGTATTCAAAAAAATTAGTTCTGAAATTCTGCTTTTTACTTTCTATTAGTTGGAATAACAAAGTAAATACTATTCCAAAAGCAGTTACTATTCCTATTATCAAATTGGCATTCTGACTTAATATTTCCGCACTATCCTTAATAGAATCAGCAAATTTTTCCGAAAGTGGGTATTTAATCACGTCTTTGGGTGATAAAGATTTAGTATGGTCCTCAGTGGTACCTAGATATCCCCAATGAGCTCTGAAATATATCAAAAAAACAAAAAAGAAAAATAGTAAACTAATAGAGCTATAAAATATGATAAGATGATTATGAAAAACCTCATACATGTCTTTAATTCTTTTATCTATTTTTTTCATAAAAAGTGCTAAAGTATTACTGATACTATTAAAGACTAGGGTTATATTCCAACCTCAATGTAATAAAGAATAATATAATTGACCAATAATTGATACTATCAAACAACTATTTTAAGGTAGCAAAGCTTCTGATGAGATCAAAAGAATAGCAAATTTTAATTCCTAAAGATGGAATCAACTTGTTCGTAAATATTTTATTATCCGACTCATTAAAAGAGGTCTGAATTTGTCCATTAATTTTATATTCTTTATCTCCATTCTGAAATTCATCTATAAACCACTTTCTTGGCTGTTTTACGGAAAATAGTTCTCCTACAGCATAAATCCCGATACCAGAAGCTGTTTTAAAGCCCACCCCTAATCCAAAATTTCCTAAGTTAAAATTCTCTTCAAGATTTGAGTTTCTTACTAAAGAGAGTGGGTTAAAAAATGCTACGTATGATATACCCCAGGGTACGGAATAACCATCTGGATTTTCGTGATCAGTAATAAGATAGCTGTAAGGCGTGTAAACAATTCCAAAATTGGCAGAAATTCTTGCTTTTTGTCCCTTTTCTATTTTTACTTTATTGTCGTAGTCGCTTACTATTGGAGAATTATACACTGTATTCAAAGAATTTGAATATCCTATTCCAACTACAAATGACAATTTAGGATTTTTTTTATGTTCATCTTTTCCAAGTACCTCATTCCTTAACTGTTTCAACGAATCTATTTTTTTTTCAATTAATAAAGCATTTTCAATATCAAGTTGATTTTTAACAAGAATAAGTGAATCAATTAATAAACGATCTTTATCACTTTGGGCTTTCAATTTTTTGATTTTATTATCAATATCATTCCTGTTATTTTTAGTCTGGGCAACAAGATTCGAACTCATTAGGATCCCAGTTATCAAAGAAAAAATTAGACTTTTCATAATTATTTAAATCTATTTAAACACTAAAATGGTTAGTAAATGGCTTACTTAGTTAAAAACTGACTTTTAAAGATAAAAAAATATTTCATTTGTTTTGTTTCAAAAACGACTTAAAATTTCTCAGTTGCGAGAGTACCTTTAGTATATTGAAGAACAGCAATATCACCTATAGAAGTAAAAGCCTATAGTTTCTTCACTTAGTTACACTATAGAGTAAAAATATAACTATGGACTAGACTGGTCGAGTAATAGAATATTTAATGTATACTTTAGTCGTCACAATTTGAGAATACAAAAAGCGCTGTAAAACAAAAAGAGCCTCCCTCCTAACCGGCAGAGGGAAGCAATTTGGCGAATCTGTTGGTCGAACTAACCGTAAACCGACGTGTGGTTCTTCAATACCTAAAGATAAGTATGTTACCTTAAATAACTACTGATCATTTCCTAGGAAAAATTGATCAAACCCTGACTGTAAAACAAGATCTGCCCCTTATCTTACGATATAATTCATTCTATTTACCTTAAATACCGACATTGTTAGAGATTTTCATACGATCTTGTATTACACTATTCTGCATCGTAATTTTATTGCCAACGGCATCCTCAAAATCATTATCCGCTATAATATATTTAGGATTCCGAGCGGGCAAGTTAGACTCAACGATTACCGAATTAGTCATCAGCTTGGGGTTCCTATTATCTCTAGTAGTACAGCCTATTATTTTAACCGCATCAGTAGCATTATTAAAATAGAAAGCCGATACACCTGGGTTTGTAATCTTCAAACTGCTAATAAGTACATCTTTGCAATCCGTAAAGCCTGCTCCATAATTATCGATATTGGAGATGTAACCTCCCTGTACGTGAATATCATTGCATAGCGTAAACTGCATTCCGCGAGAGGTATTGATCTTATCAATCTTTAAATTGTTAACTGTAATCCGATTGGAATAGGTAGCCAAAATTCCGGTGCTCTGACTATTGCCAATATAAATATCGGACAATGTAATATCATCATGTGAACAGAAAGCTTCTCCCTGTACCCTTACCCCCTCACCATTGACAGTGGTCTGAATTTTATTGATACTGATATTGCTCAACACTAGATTCTTGCATTTTAACAGCTCTTGTGACTGTCCCTGCCCTTGTTGCTGGAATTGGTTATCTAAATAGGTATATAATAGTCCTTCGGAAGATACGCTGTATATATCACCTTTATTTAACCCCGTAAGTGATGCCAAGTCCGCATAGCTGTTTACTGTGCCCTTAAATCCGAACCAATCGCCGCTGACACGGATACCTACGCTATTACATTCATTGTGTATATATCGCCGATACGAGTGGCCCGTTATGCAGCGATATATACACTGGCTTACCTCCGATGAGCTGACTATTTTTATTGAGAATTTTGAAGCTGAGCTCGTGTATGAGGAAGAGATATAAATAAAAAGAGCTTCCCTCGAACCGGCAGAGGGAAGCAATTTGGCTACTTTGTCGATTCTACTAGCTGCAAAACCAACGAATGCTCTTTCTTAACATAAAGATAAGTATTTTATCTGAAATAGCTATTGTTCATTTCGGAGGATCCTGAGCAAAACTGTCATCTCCCCCAATCATATTAAGTTGATTCAAGGAAGGTGCCATTGCACTTAATTCGCATCCCAAGATTTACCTTTTGGGATGCGCTATATTTTACATCTACTTATCTAAAATCTTGCCCGTCAATTTATTTGCGAGGGGCAATAAGAGCAATACGCAGGCGTAAACAACAGGCAATGAAATAAGCCACGATTTAAACAGTACTCCTGTCCAATTTTCAACTGCCTCTTCTTTCATAAAACAGGATAAAGCTGACATTATAAAAGTTGTCGGCAGAACGACAAAAAAAGTGCTAACGAGTTTATAACTTCTATCTTTTTTAGAATTTGCCATTCTCATTTTTGCGTTTTTCAAGCCCGGGTATTCGTTCAATAACGTCCCAATGTTCAACAATTTTATCATTTTCAACGCGATACAAATCATAGTATGCAACATGTTCGCCTTTAAAAAATCCTTCACTCAATACCAGAACAAAATTTCCTTCTCCCAGTACTTTATGCATTTTGCTATACACCTGGGGCTTCCCTTCGCTCTCCCATTGCTCCAATGTACTGAGAAACTCCTGCACACCGTCACCCATGTCGGGATTATGTTGAATCAATTCGTCGCCCTTAAAATAATCTGACACCAACTCAATCTGTCTATCAATGAGGATGTCTTTAACATAACGCTTTACAAGGGTTTTGTTCAGCTCGGTTTTGTGATGGTCCTGTGCTTTGGTCTTTCCGTCTGTCATTGTCCTTCCACTTTTATTCAACTTTTTTGAATTGACCTGAAGATTGTCCCAATGTTCAACGCTGACGCCGTTTTCAAACCGGTGGATGTCAAAAGCCACCGTGGGTTCAAAAAGGAAATAGTCAACGTGAACAAATCCAAAATCGCCATCTTGAAATTTTCGAACTACATTGGTGTAAACCTTATCCATGGGCATTTGATCATGTAAGTCCAAAATGGCCTGCAAACCTGTCGCAACATGTGGATTGTGTTGCTTATAAGAATGTGGATTGATCAATCCTACTTGGGATAATGTTTCAGTTTCGATGCTGTTTTGTATAGCTTCGGCTTTGTCTCTATTTGATAATTCCATTTTTTAATTATTATGATGAATTGTTAGTGACAAAATTACTGACCGGATAGATGTGAAAAAATAGAGGTAAAAATATTGGTATGGGGATAATATTATCCCTATGTAACTGAAAACGAAATATGTTGTAAATTTGTCTCGTAAATAAAACATCCATGTACGAGAAAAAAATACCGAAAGATTTTAGCTGTGGCATGAGCATAACATTTGAGATTATAGGAGGCAAATGGAAACCCTGCCTAATTGATTCGATCAACCGGGGAGTCCGAAGGCCGAGTGAGCTAGCCAAGAAACATCCATTGGCAAGTAAAAGAGTATTAAATCTACAATTGAAGGAGCTGGAGGCTTATGGTGTTGTAAGAAAAATTATTTATCCGGTACTCCCTCCTAAAGTTGAGTATTTTTTAACTGAAGTAGGTGAATCTCTTTTACCACTTGTAGCTATGATGGAAAACTGGGGAAGTGATTTTATGGATGATTTTTACAAAAGCCAAGAAAATATGCACGCGGATCCTATTGTCGATGACAAGGCAATTACCATTTGACGGCTGCACGCAAGTCGTGCATGAGTTCTTTGGCCTATTCTTTTTTATCTCTGCCATTTTCTACATTATACTCAATTGGAAAGTCATGCCCCCCATTTCAAAAGAGGAGCTTCCATTCCTACCACCTTGGCTTAACCATAATATCTTTACTTTTATGGTAGAGCAACAATACAGTCCAAAAGTTGATCCTATCATTTTGGAACGAATATCAAAAGCAGCTATTGCCGATGCGCTCAGCTGTGCCTTCTTATAAATTACCGGAAAAGAGACCGTCATATCTCTATTCCTGGTTCTAACAATTCGACATTTCTTTGTATTATTGTTTATTTAAATAATTTTTAGACGTATAACATTGGATACAAATTTTGAAATATTACTTAAACATATTGAGACTGTAATTTCTTTAACTTCAGAAGATAAAGAAATTATAGTCAGTCATTTCCAGCTAAAAAGATATAAAAAACACCAATACATAATAAATGAAGGTGATCATGCTAAATATCATTATTTTATTATTTCCGGACTTACCAAGTTGGTTTATTTAGACCAATCCGGTAAGGAGCATATTGTATCCTTTGCCATGGAGGATTGGTGGGAAAGTGACTTCTATGCATTTTACACCGGAACAGCAGCTACCCTATCATTAATTTGTTTGGAAGATACAACTGTGCTAGCATTAAAATATGATGACTATATTAAATTATGCAATGAGCATCCTAAAATGCTTAGATTTTTCTTAGAAAAGGCTAATCATGGTTTTTTAGGATTACAACGGCGGATACTTTCATGGTTAACATTAAATACAGTACAACGTTACGAACATTTTTTAAAACAATATCCCAAGCTAAAAAATAGATTGCCAAAAAGTCAATTAGCAGCCTATCTAGGTGTCTCACGAGAATCATTAAGTAGAAGCCTGTGATTTTTGTCACATCAAAAATGTGCCTAATATCAACGTTATTTATTTCCGCTCTTTTCATATTTGTATTGTTCATTTATAATATTAATAGGTATGGAAATTAATGCAATAAACCCATGGAAATGGCAAGACGCCAGAAGTTATGCACAGGCAATTGAAGTTAAAAATGTAGAAGGCACCTTATATGTTTCAGGACAGACAGCCATCAATGATGATGGAATAAGTAGTAACGAAGATATGAAAACTCAGCTTATTAAAAGTTTAGTTAACCTTGAACGCGTAATTACTGAAGCTGGATACTCCTGTAGTAATATTGTTAGATTAAATATTTATACAACATCAACCGAAGAATTATGGCCTCATTTTTCAATATTTCAAGATTGGATTGCCAAACACGGAACTAAACAAGCATTGACTTTACTTGAAGTTGTTAGCCTATTCGAAACCTTGAAAGTGGAATTGGAAGCAACAGTTGTCAGGTAGGTATCTTTTTTATGGTAAATCTATTTGTTATTACAAATGGATTTACATTTTTAATTAAGAGCTCCGTGCCTAAAAGAATATCCATATTCAACAAGAATACGCGCTTGTAATATCTATACTTTTTATCGTAAGACAACAATATAGTCTAGGTATATACTATTATTTAGAAGAGAATATCAAAAGTATCAGCCAATTAAATATTCAATTCATCCATCAAATAATGAAGTTCATCAGAAAGACGATAGGTTTTTTAATCAAACTTACTTAGAAACTCTACCTTTGAAAAATGGTTAGAATAGGTAAAATGAATGCAAAAAGACTGGTCATATTTTTCTTCTCCACATTGATATATGCTTTATGCCAAATGCTTTTCAGCATTATTTTGATGAAAGAAGACTTATGGAGCAATTTTCATATCCAGTTATCGGCTCATTATGTCGTAATCTTTGCGATGTGTATAGCTGATTATAACTTATTACTATTTTTAAATAAATATTTACCTTATTCTAAAAATATATTTTTCCGAATTGTAGCTGATACTGTCGGTATCACCTTGATATGCCTGGGATTGTTATCGCTATTTAATTTTTTGATATATGATGTATTTCTCATTCCCGAGGATGGCTTACCTCCGTTTCTTGTCAAGTTTGCATTTGCAATGTCAACGAATATTCCTATTCTACTGGTCTTTGAATTGATACATTATTTTCAGTCCGAACAAAAAGCGATAGCCGACTCCGAAAAAGCCAAACGGAAAGTTCTATTATATCAACATGAAACACTGAGATCGCAGCTAAATCCCCACTTTCTTTTTAATTCGCTAAATGTATTGTCATCTTTAATATATATCAATCAGGAAAGTGCCAACAAGTTTACAAAGGCCCTTTCAAAGACCTATCGGTATGTACTGTCCCTCACCCATCAACCTCTGGTAACTGTGACAGAAGAATTGCTTGCCCTGGATTCCTATATATTCCTCATGCGGATGAGATTCGAGAATGCTTTTACTTTTACAGTGAATAAAATAGCATTCAGCGAACAATATAAGATTATCCCCCTTACGCTTCAGCTCCTCATAGAGAATGCTTTTAAACACAATAGCGCAACGGAAGAATCGTCGTTGAATATTATAATTAATATTGACAACGATTATATAACAGTCGAAAACAATATCCAGCCATCAGGCAGTGCCGACCGAGGGGGAATCGGATTGCGCTACATCACCGAGCAATATAAGATCCATAACAAAGAAGTGAAGGTGGAACAAACCAAACAAATGTTTATTGTAAAAATCCCATATATACAGTCATGAATTACCTGATCGTAGAAGATGAACGCTTTGCTTACGAAGAACTGAGACGTATGATGATGAAATTACGTCCAGATTACCGGTTAGAAAAACAGACGAAAACGGTTGTGGAAACCATCGAATTTCTCAGAAAAGCTGATGTTGATCTGATTCTCATGGATATCCGTCTCGCAGATGGCAACTGCTTCGAAATATTTAATCATGTTGAGGTAAATATTCCTGTTATATTTACAACAGCTTATGACGAACATGCCATCAGGGCATTTAAAGTGAACAGTATCGACTACTTGTTAAAACCTTTTGACGAAAACGAATTAGAGTTAGCGTTGACCAAATTTGAGCACATTTACCATAGACGTCCTTTGCTAAATAACGCAAAGAATTTTGAGCAGCTGTTATCATTTAAGACCAAAAATCGTTTTCTGATCTCCAAAGGGGAAAACTATCATTATATAGAAACTACCGATATCGCGCATTTTTACAGTGAAGACGGTGTTGTTTTCCTCCATACTTTTAACGATAGACGATATATTATAAATTATACGCTGGATCAACTGGAACAACAGCTTGATAGCCGTTTATTTTTTCGCGTATCACGAAATTGTATCGGGAATGTAAAATCTATTGAAAATGTAGCAAAACACTTTAATAGCCGTCTGAAACTTTCGTTTTCACCTGCATGCCCAAATGAGGTTTTGGTAAGCCGGGTACGTGTCCCGGACTTCCTAAAGTGGATGGATGGTATCATGCAATAACTGCACCCAGAAAAAATCCGTCCCTAGTATATTGCATTTCATTTATTATATTCTAAACCCCATCGTTTGCAGATTGGCTAACCGCACCGTTCGTTGTTATTTTGTTCGGAATTAAAAAATAACATTAAAATTTTAGAACAATGAAAAAGAACGTATGTACATTTTTTCTCGCTGCGGCCACTTTGCTTTTCTCTGCGCAATTATCGGCACAGGACAATCCTATTTCAATTGGTTTCAAGGCTGGAACAAGCGTTTCCAATTATCGGCTAAGCGGTAATCTGGAAGGACTCAAAAGCAAAATGGCTGTAGGCGGTTCGGTTGGCGGTTTTATTAAATACGATATAAACCAAAACTTCGCTCTTCAATCTGGTCTCGATATTTATTACCGGACTTCTAAACTGGAGACCATAGCCGACAACACATCCAACAAAATTAAATCTTTAGGTGTTGAGATACCATTATACGGAGTTGTGCAGGAAACAGTGGGCAGCGGAAAAGCATTCATAGGGGCTGGCCCATATGTCGGTTATGGTATCATTACGAAGGCTAATGGTGTCAGCTTATTCAAAAATAATGACATCGCTGGCAGCCACGTAATGAACCGCTTTGATTACGGTGTAGGTGGTATCATCGGCTATGATTTGGGTAGCAATTGGCAGGTAAATGCAACTTATCAATTTGGCCTTGCAGATCTTCACAAAGCCAAAGGCGGCGCGATGAAAAATCAAACGGCTTCGATCGGATTAGCCTATAAGTTTTAACAAATCACGGAACTAAAACAGACAGATTAGTACCGGGATCCGGGCATTTGTCATAAGATGACCGGCTTCCGGTACCTAATCGATTCACGTATCGTCAGGGCACTTTAGAATTTATTTCGTTCTTCCTATTCTTGATCTCATCCTGTCGATTCTGAAATCCATAATTAACAGTTTTCTGTTTTACCGCTTGCATTATTCTTTTGTTCAAAAATAGAACAAACACATTTACATACAATTTTAAAATCATGAAGTCAATATTATTATTTCTAGCAACATTCATTATGTTGTTTTCGCTAAAATCAAAAGCACAGCAGCTGTCTTTTAGGGCAGAATATATCGGCAATTCGGGCTACTATTATTTGCCTCCGGGTGAAAAACCAAGGGAAAAAATTGGTAATGCCAAAGGGTCGGCTATGGTTTATCAAGGCTCATTCAGTATGCCTCTATCTATGAAATTAAATGAGAAAAATCGCCCGACAGCCTGGGGAATCGGTTTTGGAGGGGCTTATGTTTCTTTAAAAAACCGGAATTTTGCGCAGCAAATGGTATCCGAAATTATGAACTTGCAACTAGGTGTTTACCATTTACGCCCCTTGAATGACAACTGGTCTATCCGGGCAAGTGCAGGTGTAGGCATATTTGCTCCTACTACTGATTTTTCGAAGATTACTTTTAAAAACGTACTCGCAAGTGGTGGACTTGTTTTTATCCGTCATCTGAACCCCAATCTGGATATCGGCGGGGGGGCCGCAATCAATAGTACGTTGGGTTATCCAATGTTGTTTCCCGCTGTTTACCTCAAATGGAAGCTCCAGGGAAAATATGATATAAATGTGGAAGTGATCGAAGGACTTGAATTGTCGGCAGGATATCAGATCAATGATAAAATCAAATTGGCATATGCGCTTGAGATGAACGGACAAGCTGCTCTAATGAAAAAAGACGGCAAAGATGTGATATTTTCCCACCAGTATATTGTTACTGGATTCCGTCCTGAATTAAAGCTTGGCAAAAAAGGATTATCGATGACGGCCATGGCGGGACTGAACCTATACCGTCCTGCATCCTATAGTGACAGAACATTAAAGGGTGTATTTTCAAGTGATAATGACTATCACTTTTCGGTCTCTCCTTATGGATCTGTTGGTGTAAAAATGAAATTTTAATCCATGAAAATGAAGCAAGCTTTTCAGACTGTTATATTCCAATTTATTTATGCTTTTATCTATGCCACAAGTTTGTTGCCGATGCGATGGCTATATGCGATGGCTTCTTTCACCTTTTTTATTGCATATCACTTGATCGGATATAGGAAGCGTGTAGTCATTCAAAACGTTGCCCGTTCGTTTTCTAACAAGCGATATGGCGAAGTGCATGCTATTGTAAAAAAATTTTATGTTTGCTTTGTCGCCTATTTTGCTGAAATGATAAAAAGTGTCTCAGCCCCGCCGGAAGTGCTTGAAAAAAAAATAATATTTGAGAATCTGGAGCTGATGGATAAGTACATCAATTCGGAAAGGAATGTCATTGCCTGTTTAGGACATTGTGGCAATTGGGAAATGTTAAATTTCATGCCTTATAAAATACATCACGAACTATATGCCATTTACAGACCCCTTCGATCGGTAATCATGGACAAGCTAATGATTAAAATAAGGTCGCGTTTTGGTATGACGTTGCTTGCTGAAGGCCGGGCTGTGCGCCATGTGCTGTCTGATACCTTAGCCCCTGCCGTCTATCTTTTTCTGGCGGACCAAAGTCCGCGAACAGAAGACGAAAGATATAAGTTTCACTTTTTGAACCAGCAAACTTATTTTTTTTCTGGTATGGAAAAATTAGCACGTAAGGCACGCACAGCAGTGATCTACCTACATATTACACAATTATCAAAAGGAAGTTACAAAATTGCCTGCCTTCCGATATGCTCCAACGCAGAACTCACAAAGGACGGAGAAATAACACAAAAGTACATTGACCTCTTAACGGAAAATATTAATGAAGAGCCCTATGGTTGGTTATGGACGCATAAGCGCTGGAAGAAATGACTATACTGTCCTACATACTCGCTATCATAATATTGGTAATTATATGCTTAATAATAAGCGGAATCATTTTTATCAAAGTAGTTTTTGAGGATTGATTTAACATGCAATGTATTTAATAAAAAAGAGTATTGAAGATGAAATATTTATTGATCAAAGATAAAAGGCAACAACAACAGGCATTAATCGACAACATTGCGGAGTTTTTATGGAATAATGGTAACGAAATATATGTCCGTACCTGTTTGGATAAAACCAGAGAATATCAGGATATTATAAATCAATGTGAATGTATAGTCTTTTTGAATTGTAGCAATGATCTGATGAAATCTTTTTTTAACGATGTAAAAAATGTGCTGGCTGAATGCACTCAAGAAAATAATATCCTAAATAATAAGTTTGTACTGTTTTTTTTAATAAACGGAGTTTACTGCAATGCGGTTCCCTTTCCGCATAAAATATTTCATTTTAAAGAATTAAGCCAACATGAGCTGACACGCTTTTTTCTATGGTGTGAAGGCTTAAAACTATTTGTCAGATATCGCTGAAAATCATATAGCAAAATTTGTTGTTACACTGAAAACTATTTTCAAAATAAGTCCCATGCAGTCAGATATAACTTACAACGATATAGCCCTTATTTTAACATGGTGGAATTGCAACAATAAAATGGACACTTAGTTAAGCTGCAATATTTTGTTTATTTATTTTTCTAGCAAACTCCTCTGGTGATAAGTATCCTAAGGCAGAATGTTGTCTTTTTCGGTTGTACCATGTCTCAATATATTCAAAGACAATAAGCGCAGCTTGCTCTCTGTGAGCGAATTTATGCTGATATACACATTCCGCCTTAAGTGTCTTGAAAAAACTTTCGGCCACAGTATTATCCCAGCAATTCCCCTTTCTACTCATACTTCTTATGATGAGTGGATTTTTTTCCAGTATAGAGCTGAGCTCATGACAGGCATACTGTACTCCTCGGTCAGAATGGAAGATTAGTTTCCGGGTGATTGGCCTTGCTTTTTGTGCCATTTTAAAAGCAGAAATCACCGTATCTACCGCATTCATAGTCTCACTTAAAGCCCAGCCGATTACTTTTCGATCTCCCAGATCGATTAATGTTGTCAGATACAGCCATCCCTGCTGCGTTTTGATGTAGGTGATGTCTGATGCCCATACTACACCAAGTATTCCCGGTTTAAAATCACGGTCCAATATATTATCCGGTACCGAAAACTTGTGGGTAGAATCTGTGGTCACCTTAAACTTTTTCTTAACAATACTTCTTAAGCCTACCTTTCTCATCAGTTTGGCTACCCTCACTCTGGATACTTTAATATTCTTTTTGTGCAGTTCCCGGGTAATACGTGGACTGCCGTAAGTTTTCTTACTATTTACAAATGCATCCTGGATTTCCATAGCAAGCTTTTGGTTTTCAACACTTCTCTTTGAAGGGATGCCCTTTAAAAAGTTGTAATAGCCGGCTCTGCTCACCTTGAACACCTGACACATCTTTTCGACTGTAAATATTTCACTATTGTCCCTTATGAACCTGAATATTTGGGGTCGCTCTTGGAGAAGATGCTTACAGCCTTCTTTAATATATCCCGTTCTATCTGTGTATCCCGAAGTTCTTTTCTTAATCGTGCTAACTCCTGTTCGCCTTCACTCAGGATAACTTTTCCATTACCGGGGAAACTACTCCCTTGTTTTACAGAATGTTCCTTTCGCCACCTATACAACAATGCCGGGCTAATATCCAATTCCCTAGCCAGCGCACTAAGGTCACCACGTGTGTTGCTCAGTTCAACACTCATCAGTTTGAACTCTTTGGTATAAACTTTTCTTTCTCTTGACATAAGTCTGTTAAGTTATTAAATTCTCTTAACTTAATGTCCACTCAAATGTAGCAACTTCACTACCTCCGTCATCACCTTCTGCTGTGTTACTTAAATAGTATCTAATGGGTGCTGGAGTGTCGCCTTTTTCATAATAGCCTAATAGTTCTACACCTAGGTAAGTTGCATTAGTTCCTTGCAATCCTGCGATTTCAATTGTGGATAAATTGCGCATCGCATCCGCCGTTTCCTTAATTAAAAATTGATTTGCCATATTCTTTTGTTTTTATGTGTATAGCAAAAGTATGGCTGTAATCGCAGCTCTTTGAGGAAAACAAGGGGTATGTTAGCGGTATGTCGGAGATACCGAAAAGTATGATTTTTTTATTACCTTAACGGATGAACCGATTACAAAAATCCATGATCATAAGCGAAGAAAAGTGAGCGGCTGCTTGGGGCTTGTGCCAAAAGTGATCAACTAAAATCTATTTATCAGAGCCACCCATATGGCAGCCCTGCTTGATAAAATAAAATTTTTATGATTAATGAAAAGCTAATCCAAAAACACAAGTGAAATCTGAAACAGGACGCTTAATGCTACAAACGACAAAAATATAAAATGAATTAGCTTATTATCCTTAAATCGCATTAGACTCAAGGATGATATGAGTACAAAAGGGAGAATAGCGGGATATATATATCTAAAATCATTAGAACAAGAATAAGGATAACACACTCGAAATGCTATCATTGCAATAGTGAGCAAACCTATACTCAAAATAAAAGGCAATATCGCCGAAACACGACAATAACGAATTATACCATAAAAGAATGACAACACAAGCAAAAGAAATAACAAACTGAGAGATTGGGCAATAAAAGTTAATTTCATCCCATCAAAATGAAACTCTCCAAATAAACTTGTTTTCATCAAATAATACCAAAATGACTGGCGGCCTTTGCTGTCGTCCATAGAATCTGTGAAAGGTATTTCAATAAAGGGTACAGGATTGAATGGCATAAAATTTGAAAAATGTGCGTCGACTAGCAGAGATGGGTTCAAACTAGTAGCATTTTCAACAATCATACTCTTTTGACTTCCGACTAGGCTATTTCTTATTTTTGCACCAAAAGATAAATAAACCGACAATAACCCAACAATAAATAGCATAAAAATCGCTGTTAAAGTGGTCTTTTTAATCTTTCGCTCATGAACCTCTATTAATACCATCACGAACAAAAGTATTGACTGCAAAGCAAATAATATATATCCGTTGCTCTTGGCCCAAACACAGAACGCGGCAAAAAAAGTAGCATAAAATAGATCATTCAACTTTTTGCTGTCATACCAACACAACGTGAAATAAAATCCTATTGAGAATAGAAGATCAAACATAATATCATTGCCGATACGAGTAGCCACCATCATATTAGAAGGCCAAAAGAGAAAAAGTAAAAAAGCCAAATAATAGGTGTTAACCACTATGGGCTTGACAAGAATATCTTTCGAAATAATAATTCTAAAGAATTTATCTATCGAAGCAATGGAAAAGTAGGAATATACTATAAATAAAGATACGCTCAATAATTGTAATAGCTTCACAGCTTCATCAGAGGTTACTTCCGAAAAATTAGAAATCCATAAAAAGCATGCTGAAACCAAATAATAAAGTGACGGATGGTAAAACATCCAGCCACTTGATCCAACAGGTATCTCCATATATTGTAAGATATAGCCTACATATTCTACATGCCCATGAACATCATAGCTGTATTTTTCAAATGGAATTACAATAGCACCAACGATAAAAAGACATATACTGCCAATAAATATAAAAATGGATGATTTAAATAAAAACTTTTGATATACACTCTTACAGGTAAAAAAAAGAACAGATAGGATCACACAAACACCTATACTCCACTTTATCCAAGAAAAGCTCCAAAATCGTCCGATTATTACTAATAAAAGTGCCACACCAATAATCGAGACGGCTGTTCGAGCAAAAAGAATTCCTTCTCTTTTTCTAAACTTATAGAATGCTTTTTTTGCTTTATCCGTATTTTTTAGAAAAAACAAGCCGCTTAATATCACCACGAGCAGAAAGATATATTTAGCATAATTTGTCTTATCAATAACCTTTCCGCCAAATGCGCCTTGATAGTTTTCGACTTTAAGTTCTATTTGATTGATACCCGA
Source organism: Sphingobacterium sp. GVS05A (assembly GCF_019969845.1). GTDB lineage: Bacteria > Bacteroidota > Bacteroidia > Sphingobacteriales > Sphingobacteriaceae > Sphingobacterium. Next base: position 66,219 of record NZ_JAHXYR010000005.1, on the reverse strand, counting down.
ATTAAAATACGGCAAAACATTTATATATACCCCTCGCCTAATATCACTTAGCTCTTCCTTACTAAACATTGTCAGGGGTATTATATGGTCGTTTATGCGAATTTCCAATAGACGATCATCCGGTACTATTTGCAAAATACCAGAAAACAGAAAGGATGAATTTGTTTTTATCCGATACAAATAAACCCCTGAGCGTTCCTCCCCTCTTTTATAATATGGATTTATAGGGTAATTTGTTGTCCCATTCTGGTAGTAAACTCCTTCCTCCTCAACTGATATTCGATGGTATTCGATAAAGACAATTGATAATATTATAACTAGTAGCGATATCAAACAAAAAAGTTGATTGGAATTTAGGGCCCTAATTTTCATTTCTTTTCTCGTGGTATTTCTGTTCTGTGTTAACACTCCATACATCAGTTTTTGTTCCTTCACCGCTGATGATGTTATCAACGGTTGTCATCGCCGTGAGCATAGAGTGATCTTGATTATTGTACTTATGCATTCCATTTCTGCCAATTGGATGAATATTCTCCATTGAATTTAAATAATTCTTTAGAATATCTATATGCTCATACGTCCCGAAATAAGCAGGATATGCTTTCGGAACTCTCACTATTGTACTATCAAGTACATATTCTTTCATGATCATACCTAAAGAAACCAACTCCGCAATAGCAAATTCGATAAAATCTGTATTAGACATGCCCCACAATGAATCATCTTCATTACAAAAATACTCTAGACCCACCCATACATGTTCCTGATTTGCGACAAGATAGGGGCTCCAATTATTAAATATTTGCAAACGGCCTAATGCAACTCCCTTTTCCTGAATATATATCCAATTGTCTGGAGGGAGATTTCCACCATCCTTAAACTCTCCTTTATCCTTTATTTTTATATCTTTTAATAATAGCCCTACGGTAATAAAATCTCTATACACTAACCCCTCCGCAACTTTTTTTACCTCCAAAGGCACCTCATTCTTCATTCTCGCAATTAATTCTTTTAAAGGCATACTAGAAATCAATACATTTCCTTGATATTCATTTATATCTCCTGTTAAGTGGTTTTTCACAGTGACTGATACAGACTCTTTATCGCTCCAATCTATTCCTATTACCTCCGAATTCTTTATGATCTGCCCCCCAGAAGACTGAAATCTGGTCGCTACGCTATCCCATAACTGCCCAGGTCCATATTTAGGATAAAGAAAACGGTCGATAAGGCTGGTCTCCACTTCCTTCTGTGCAATATCAGTTTGTTTTTTCATTTTACTTTTGATCGCATGAGAAATAGCTTCCTTAAAAGATAGACCTTTGATCCGCTGTGCTCCCCACTCTGCTTTAATGTCAGAACAGGGAACTCCCCATACCTTCTCGGTATAGTCTTTAAAAAAGATAAGATATAAATACTTCCCAAACCTGTTAATAAAAAATTGCTCAAGATTTCGTTCTTCTTTAATAGGAAACATACGCACCCATAAATAGGATCCTGAGATTCTAAAAAACCGGATAAGGCCGAGGTACTTTATTGTCAATAAAGATATGCGAATGGGATAATCAAATAAACGTCCCAAATATAAAATCCTAGAGGATCTATTTCGCACTAACATAGCTTCATCATCTGTTTGCCCTTGCGCTGTGCGCTGATCATTTACTTGGGGTTCTATAATTTTGCCTTCTTCCAATTTACCCAATGGCATAATATTGCCCCACCACTCCATTACCCGGTCTGATTTTGAAAAAAAGCGATGTCCCCCCAAATCCATCCTATTTCCCTTGTAATTTATAGTCCGGGAGATTCCTCCAAAACAATCATCCATTTCAAAAATAATTGGTTCGATATCAGTTCTTGCCTGCAGTTCATATCCCGCCGTTAACCCCGCTGGGCCAGCGCCAATTATTAGCGCCCGTTTTTGTGGTGACTCCATAAATTTTAAATTGATTATATAATTAGTAGTTTCTAAATCAAATGAATAATTAGCCAATCCAGCCATTCTGAAGATAATTCTGCATGTAAATCAGATAAAACATAATGTTGACGCTTATGAACAACACATGTACAATACGTTCTACACGATCCACAGGGTCTTGAATTATAATATACCTTAAGAGATATACAGAAAAAAAGACATAGTAAATCAGCTGAATGGGATAGGCAGAAACCTGGGTCAAAAACAAAGTGCTCAGCAAAATGATTGTTATTCCAACCATATAAAATCTGCGGCCAATAGTCCCAGACCAACGAGAACTTCGAAGTTCAAAAAGAATCACAAAGAAGTAGGGCGTACAAAGCAAATGTCTATTAATAGACCAGATTTTGGTGTGCCCCTGATAGTCATCCGTAAAAAAGACATCTAATATGGAAATAAATGTGAAGTAACATAATGAGAAAATAAGTGCCCGGTCGTAATTTTTATCCAACATTTTTCTAGCTTCGTTCCTAAGCTTATAAAGAAGCAAAATAAATAGTGCAGCAGCAATTAAGCCCAAGCTCAGGCCGATGGTATCCATACCCATAGCGGATTTGGGAGAAAAGGTAGTAAAAGGAAGGCTTGGCAACTGAAAGTGACGCCCCCAATATTGCTGTATTTCGATAAAATAAAACCATTTCCCTATTGCAGTATATTGATAGACAGCAACAATACCGATACTTGTTAAGCATATTGAACACTGAAAAAAAAATCTTTTGAGGCTATCTTTTAAATCAATCCATTTCCTTTCAGTATAAAAGAAAAACATGCATGTTTCAACAATAAAGATCGCAGGTATAAATATTGTAACCACCGATCTTGTCAAACCGCTTCCTAGCAACCCTATTCCCTGATTTAATACAGATCCACGGCAAAGTCCGTAAATGTAAATGCTCCCAAATAAAAAGAATAACGCTTCTGAATAGGGAACCATAAAAAAGATAAATGATGGTATAGTGCAAATAAACAATAGGTTAAATAAACTAAATTTATATACTATATGTAGCAGTGAGAGTGCAGCACAAAAAAGCAAAAGATTTACGACTGAAATCGCCAGGGGGGATAGTCCAGTAAATTTCCAAAAAAATGGAAAAAATGGAAAAAAAGCGGTGTTGCCAATTGTTTCTGGCTGGTAATGATAGCCGATTTCTGTGATTTTATAATACCAATCAGCATCATTTCGAAGTAAATTGTAATTATCAGGTAATACAGCAATCACACCAAGGCGATACAACAGATAATATATACAGAATATCGTTAAAAAAAACAACAGTGTAAAGAGAAAGACTTTTCTGGAATTTAACATATTACCTTTTAGTGATTAATGAAACCAGATTTAGAAAGAAGCTATTGAACAAGACAATAACACCTACAATAAGTAAAGTAATCGAAGGCATCACAAGCTTCATCATTTTGAACGGATCGAGATTTCCAAAACTCTTATCGGCCCAATAGAAAATGCTCAAAAAGAATAGAATCAAACCTGCAATAACAGTCACTCCTCCTGTCACTAATCCTATTTCAATCGTTAATTTGGATCTCTGCATGACGGGGGACTTACTGAGTAATACACTATCCCTTAACTGTTTTGAGAAAATATAGAATGAAAATAATTGTATCCCAATGATCAATAAACTCGAAGAGTAAATCATTGTGTGGATACTCAAATTTATATTGGCAATTTGAATATCAGTATTTAATAATATCGCAAATAGTGTCAGACCAAATGTGCTTAGCAAAATTCCTGGGTACAAAAACACCCACTTTGGAGAAAATAATAAAAGAAACTTAAGATGTCTCCAACCGTCTCGCCATGTATTCAAATGTGGCTTCCGATCTCTACCATCTTTATATAACCTAATAGGAATTTCTGTAAGCGAAAGGTTATGCAGACTCGATTTTACAATCATTTCGGAAGCAAAATCCATCCCGCCACAACATAACTTCAAATTCATCACCTCATCGCGTTTAAATCCTCGAAATCCGCAATGGAAATCTTTTATCTTGATTCGGTAAAACAATCGTCCTAAAAAAGACAGTACTGGATTTCCTAGGTACCGATGTAAAAAAGGCATAGCATTTTCCTCAATTCCTCCTCGGAACCGATTACCAATTACCATGTCATATCCTTCTTTTAACTTTTCGTAAAAACCGTCGATTTCCAAAAAATTGTAACTATCATCAGAGTCAGCCATAATGATAAATCTTCCCTTAGCCTGCTCTATACCTTCAATCAATGCATTGCCATACCCTAACTTATTGACAGAAATTAACCTCACATTCGCCTCATAGGAGGATACAATCTCGATCGTTCGATCAGTGGATCCGTTGTCTGCAACCAGGACCTCAGCCTCAATATTCAATCGTTTTATAGCGCTGAGAGCTTTATCAATACACTTAAAAATTGTTCTTTCCTCGTTTAATGAGGGCATTAAAATTGTTAATTCCATAATGGCAAAATTTGGTTAAGATCGTTTGAATTTGGTTTTGAAAAATTAGAAAGAAAGGTAAAATGATTAACCAGGCTATTCTTCCCTGATATCTTGGATGTACACCTGAAAATACACTGCAGATAGAAGCATTCACTATCAAACTCAAAAAAATAAAGACAGTGATCATTTTAATCTGCTGCGAGACAGCTTTAGAACTCAGAATGGAAATATTGAATAGTACAGCTGCAAAAAAAAAGAAAATATTAAAATAATTGAGCCATGAAATATCTAGGCGATGTTGTGCTTCCCTACTTGTCATTAAAGGATAATGCTCTCGTGGTATATGCATAAATACAGCCTTTTTCACCCTTTCTCCGACTCCTGCAATATCCACAACATCAAAATTAATTAGCTGCTTAAGCGTATAGATCACTGACTGATAGCCAACCTTTAAGGTATATTCTGGAGTCAACAATATATCTTTAATAATGAGCTGATATTCCTCAGGATGTTTCCACCCGTCCGTTTTATTAATCGGTGAATTCCCATCCCATAGAAAATTATTCGGAAGGGAATCCTTATAAACACAGAGACTGTATTTATGGTCCGTACAGCGTTGATCAAGAAATTCATCAACGATTCCCATCTCAATCAGATTGCTAAAAAGAAAAACACTCCCTCCCCTTGATGACTCGAAATTGCCTCCTAGAGACTTATGAATCCCCGCATTCAGAAAAATCGCAAAAATTACAGTTGCTAAAATCCCCACCATTCTTTTCCATAAAGAGATATATGAAGTTGATCGGTTTTTTAAATAGATAGGAATCAGAAATAATGCAGAAAGAAAAAGGGTTCCAATGGCAATGTAGGAGTTGGAATTATGTACTGTTGTACAAAAAATAACCATTGGATATAAAAACAGCTTATGATACCACCTTAATTTAAAAAATAACAATAAAATCAAGCAACATAATAAAACGCCCGCAAATACATCTGGCATCAACCAACTGACTTCAAAAGAAAGCCCCATAAAAAGAGATAAAAAGCTAATCGAAAATATAAACGCGCTACTCTTTGTTCTTCCTTCAAAGAATAAAGACAAAACACAAGAAAGCAGTAGTGCTTGTGCAATTGGAATCAACCAAAAACTATATCCCCTTGATACTAACTTTATAAAGAGACTATACATGACCGGTCGATCAGGTGATACATAGACGTCAAACGCGTTCTCTAGGTAGACGCCAGAATCGTGATTAAATACCAATGGATACCCATTGTATATTGCCAGCCACATTAAAACTACTGCTCCTAAAAAAATGAAAAGAAGTTTTGTTAATCTATTTTGAGGTTTTTTATCCATTTTGAGCTGTATTTATGATAAATGTATACGAGGAAAGGCACCATTAAAGTCCATGAAACCTGATAATATCTATCAAATTTCAATACTAATATTATCGGAACAATAATTAATGTCGAATAAAGAAAATACAATGATAAACTAATATATCCTGTATGTTTTGTCTTAAAAAAGAATATCTCTTTTAATAAATGTAAAAAGACGATTAGAGCCGAAATAAAAATTGCATAGTGGAAAAAATTAAGGTTTAGCCAGTTTTGATATTGTCGACTCAACAGAAACTGTCGAGATTCCCAATTAAAATTTGTAAACAGATATAAAAATTCACGCGAATCGGTTGTTATCTGTTGTGCGTCGACCGGGAATAAATAATTTGAAAATAAAATATATGTTGGCAATAAACCTAGAAATATCATAAAAAAGACTATTTCTGCAGAAATCAAGAGTAGTATAATATGACGGATATATTTGAGTTTTATTAGGTATTTAAAAGTAAAAAATGTGGCTATAAACACTAAATTTATCGGATCGATCAATAGCGTTAGAAATATAATAAGCATGAAAATACGCTTTGTCAATCTGGAGGTATTTTCCAATAGAAAATATCCTGTACATAATAGTGCCAATGAATGAAATAGTGCTAAATCTATCGCAGAAACAAGTAAAGCAACGGATGAACAAAACGTTAACGGAAAAAAAAGATAAATAATCGAATTTTCTGGGATTTTGAATGAAATGAAATATTGATAAAGCACGTAGCTCATTAACATAGCCTGTACCGAAACCACAAGCCAGATCGAAAACGAAAAACTTGTCAATCTTAAAAATGGTAAATAGAAATTTGGCCATGAAAATTGGTAAGATAATTCCCGAAAGTTCCCAATCAACGGAAATTTATTGTATAATGCGTAAAAAGACAACAATACTATTCCAAACACAAACAGTTTTAAAATACTTTTCATAATTTTATTATTTACTTTTTTTACCAAAAAAATAACGTGGATAATAGGAAAGAGAAAGCATTAAATACTGATTTAAGGTATTGACTTTAGCAAGATTAATACTATTGCCTATCACCCTATTGATTATCTTTTTGTTTTGATTAAATAAATCCATTGCTAAAAATTCGAGTTCTGCTTGATTTTTTGCAAACCTGAAGTTGAATGATAGGTTGTTGATAAAGATTGTATTATTCTCTCCCATAAATGAGTTCTTTCTATATTTCATACTTGTACTGAGACTAAGCGATTTAATCAATTGCACGGATAAAGCAAAAGTGGAAACAAAATCATTTGTTTTATATTGCTGTTCGATTTCGCCTACATTAAGGGTCCTATAAAAATTGAGATCTTGATCTAACCGGATTGTCCATTTTCCATCATCGGTGGAGAAAAGCCCTCCGCCACTGAAATAAAGTGATGTATTTTTTGTTTTATAGTATTCTCCTCCTATATAACTTGGGTTTTTAAACAGATCTCCATTAGTCTTATAATACACTTGAAGCGAATTATCAGAGAGTGTAATTGCCTTTTTCAGAGATAGTTTAAAGGATGCCGACCAGGCCCGGTCTCCGTTTATAAGATAAGTAGTTGATTTTCCAGATGTACTATATACAAGACTATCAATAACAGGTTTATTAATTTGATTATAATCTAAAGTTAGCTCTCCTTGATCAATGAAAAAACGATGATTGAAATTTATGTAGTTGGTTTTTAATGATATTCTGCTAATGTCTCCATTAATCAAATATGGATTAGCAATTCTGTAATTATACGCCCCAACGCTATCGACCACATAAACCCGTTGTTCATAATCAACAAAATTCTTCTTATACTCAATATCAAATGTTTGAGATAATAGTTGTCGACCGAACCGGATCTCTTCTGCATAAAGAGAAAAAAATGGCTTTAGGTACGAGTTGTTAATTTGAAATCGTTGCACCTCCCGGTTTCCATTGGCCGAGCTGTTAAAATAGATTCCATTTAGCCCCATTTTAGCGATTAAAGTTTTTTTATACCGTCCATCAAAATTCTTTTCCAATCTTTTATTGACATTCAAACCGGATGTTAACAAAAACTCTTTATTTGATCTTGAATTATCCAACCCTATGTTTTCAAAAAACTGGTTTTTAGAGGTATCTAGATCTAAAAACCGTTGATTGATTTTCATATCGCGGTAGTTCCATGTATTGTTCAACTCAAACTTTAGTGATTTTGAATCCCTATAGTTCCCTAATTTTAAAAGTTCTGATAAATAGATTTTCAAGTTCCCTTTATAGCTATCGGACTCATTTTGTTCATTTTTATGACGCTCATTGAGACTGCTGGTTTTAGCATTAAAATCTTCAAACAATGATCGCATCTGGGAGTTGAGCGATTGGCTTTCTCGGATATAAATCTGCTCACTTTCCATATTATAGCCGCTGAAATATACTTTGGCCTCTGCCGCTTTATTCTTTTTATCCAGCAGGCTGGTATTTTTCAGCAAGCTCAATCTCATATCATCTCTAACAGAGTTTTGTAAATCGGACACCGTGCTCACCTGTGCGTCGTTTCTATTATTCAATGTGAACAATAGCTCTTTCCCTTGCTTCTTTAGATTATATTTTAAGCCTATTCTATTTTGTCTATTCGAGCTCTCATTTTCATTTTCCCCTATATAACTTAAAGCACCTCCTTCGGTGAAGTCGGTCGTATTAGTCATTCTAGTAGTAGAATTATCAAAATTTCTATGAAAAACATCTACCTCCAATTGATTTTTGTCCCGTTCTTCCGTACGATGATATTTAAAGTCATGCTGAAGAAAAACTCCGCCCATCGCAGATCGATTGACCCCATCTTGATTGAAGTCTGATTGCAGCAAGCGCTCTATCAAGTTCCCTTTAAATGTCGAGTTTTTAAGCAAGGCATCCATAGATGCGGGCTGAAAATTCACGTTGTTTCTATTACCTCCAATAGACAATTGGGTCTTTAGATTATAATAATTGACATTACCCAACTGTTCATTCTTTTTATCTGTGCCTGCGCCCAACATGGCTTTTCCAAATACTCCCGCCGACTTACCCTTTTTTAACACTAGATTCATATGATAGGAAGAATCCTGCGTATGATTTTTGGATTCTTCCGTCTGATAGACTTGGACCTTCTCAACAATGTTCTTAGCAAGATTTTGTGTGGCAATTTTTGCGTCGCCAGTAAAGAATTTCTTGCCATTCACAAACACATTCTTAACCTTCTTACCATTCACTGTAATCTCTCCGTCCCCCCACACGATTACTCCGGGTAATTTGCGTAGCAGATCTTCAACAACCGCTTCGGGTTCCAGCTTAAATGCATCAACATTAAATTCTAAGGTGTCTTTGTTCATATAGACTGGTGGCTTTACATCAACAGAATCAATTAAAAGTTCTCTGATTTTTAGTTTAATATCCTGCAGATCTACATCTTCCGGCCCTTTTATATTTTCTATTCTATATTTTGAATAGCTTATATGAGTAATAATTAATCTTACTTTTTTTTCTATCGCGATCTTCTTTAAATCAAACATGCCATTCGGACCTGTTAAAGAATATGCTATTAATGCAGAATCAGAGGCCCCATAAGCAGCTACTGTCGCTGATTTAACGGGTTGTCCATCTTCATTCTTGACACACCCTCTGATTGTATAAGAAGACTGTTCCTGTGCTATACAGGGATATGCTACTACACTTAGTAAAAAAAACAAGACATATAAAATGTATCTCATATTAGGGTTATGTGCAATCAGATTTATTTCTTTGGTTTAAGAGCAACTATAACATAGTTAGCATTCTTGTTTCGACTAGTTAAAACCTTTAAGAGATCTTCAGGATATTCCGTCGTGAGCCCACGACTCTTATTATTTTTATATTGCTCTTTTAATACATCTGCGGGCATTATTGTATAGATATACTCCTCATCAGCGACCAAAAAGTTTTTGTTGACAAATTCAGAAGGCATCAAAATATTAAGAACATTAAGATAATATGACTTTTCATCCGCTTTTACTTGATCTACTCGGAATAGCCTTTCCTCATCTAAACGATACAAGTAAGAATCTGAAATGACCCCAGATGGTTGAAGTTTAAAAAAAAGATTGCTACCGATTGAATAAGGAAAGGTTATGGATTGAATATGGTTAGGATGATCCTTAAAATAGCTGGATTTAGAACCAGCGGGATAACGCTTGTTATTATTCAATTCTTCCTCATTGAGCGACAACTCATACGGCAAGACAATCTGAAATAAACTGTCAACTCCCGAGCTTCTCGCATTGTAAATGGTATAATGATAGGGTCTCGTAAACAAAGCTTCTGTACCATTACCAATCGTATAGAAAAAAGAGTGCATCACTTGATAAGTATCTTCCATCGAGAACTCATCGTTTTTCATATTGTATGGAAATAACTTAGCTTCTGGCATTCCCTCCTTAAAAAAAGATATTTCATGCGAAATGGAATCAGGCAAGACCTTGTTCACACGTTTATCATAATATACAGTAGTATTTTTTCCCAATATATATCTGCTACCTATTCTCTTGTCGTCAATTAATCCCAAAGACTTACCTTCATAATCGAAGCTATAGATTGTATAGCCCTTATTATAGTAAATGCGTTCATTCTCAAAGTCAATATTGATACTTCCAGATGAATAAATATCACGGTCAATTTTAGTTTTAAATTTACCGTTTCTATAAAAGATCATAATGTTATTGGTCTTTGTCTCGGTAAAAATGAACAAATCTTTTGTTACAAATAATTGTTTGATAGAGCCAAAAATTGACTGCGATTTGGTTTCTAAAGGTATAAATTTAACCTCCTCAAAAAGTTCAGAAAAAGTTGGAGCCTCGGCACCATTTGGATCTATCCTCAGTTTAGTCTGACCAGTCACGGCACCAATGGCAAAAGTCAACAGTGTTATTAATAAAACCCTCATAATAAATTAGTTCAACAAAATTCTCAGATTATCAAAATATAAATTCGTCAGGCTTTGATCGTCGTAGCTCTTTACAAACTTATTAAACATTAATCCTTTGTATTTAAGGAAATAAAATGGCGTGGCGGAATTAAAAAAATTCCCTTCCTCTTTTTTATCGGAAATAAAGTTCACATGAACGTTTTCGCCGTATTTTTCCTCATGAGGAGGCTGGTCTGTATACACTTCAATCTTACTTTTAGGAAATGAATTGGTTAAAAAATTTAGATTTTCAACATTACATTGATTACATCCCATGCTGGGCATATAGATACAAATAGAAATTTCGGTTTTGGAGTCTGAAAAAAATTGAAGGCTATTTGCAAACGAAAAATTCAAATACTCCGATTGCTTTGTATTGTTCATATTTTTGTTTGAATATTTAGAAAAAGCAAAAACAGCTATTAAAAGAAATATAAAAACAAGTGATATTACGAAAAAAAGTAGTTTCTTATGCATTTTTCCCTCCTCTCGACAAAAATAGCACCACACTCTGATATTCGTTTTTTATAGTCTTAATCTTCGCTCTCAATATGAGCTGGTCTTCGTTAATTCCTAATACCTTAATGAAGTCAAACTTCTCTCTGTTTTGTGGGATATTTAACCGGAGTTTTTCTTCAGGAATCATTAGTATATTTGTTTTATCTGATTCTTTGCCCAACTTATAGTCAGAAGACTCAATTGTATACATATTTTTGCTAAGATGAACATCAGTTTTGAACCCCTGAAAGGGCATTGGCTCACCAAAAACTTTATTATCAAAAACATTTCTATTTTCAATATTCATTAGAGACTTATAGGGCAAACTGTTCTTACCAAATTTGAATTGGTTTACTGCTACCACTGAACTATTTTCTATTTTATAAACGATATCGTCATAACCATACATAAAATAGAAAACGCTGTCAGAATCGAAATGAAAGTTCGAAAAGCTTTCATTTCTGTCAAAAAAACTTGGCCGGACAATAAATCGTTCCTTAATTACAGACAGGTTTTCATCAAGTAGCAAAAGGTTACAATGATTATTTGACTTGGAGAATAAGCCGCTTTCCATATTGGTTGAAAATGGCGCATAAGTCCAGTAACCTTCAGGAGTTTTTACAAAAGAAAGAAAATCGAAATTTGAATATTTTGTTTTTAACAGAACGCCCTTGTTGTCATATGACAACATCTTACGTTCGGTGAGGTCAAATACTTCTAATACCTCCTTGTGAGAATCAAAAAACGTTTCCTTAATTTTAGAATAGTCTTTAGGAAACGTCAATTCAAGTTTTCCATTTCGACTGAATTTTGCGATCGTTTCATTGGTCTTATCAACAACAATAAAACTACTGTCTCTCAAAAAATATACTTGATCAAGATTCCCAACACCCATTTGATCTTTATCCAAGTAAATAAGATCTCGAATCTGAAATTCTTCAAAAAGATCACCATTTGCTCTTAAGCTAACATCAATTTCTTGAAGATTTGTGTCGTTTACGACATGCTCAACCCCTCTGTTGCAACTCACAGCAACCAGCAAAAGTAAAATATAAGTTATTCGTCTATTGCTAAAAATAAAAAATGCCTTCATAAAAAATTTATATAAGAAAATAATACTATCTAAATGTGCACCAATAGCATACTATTAAGCTAAAAAATTAATAATCACATGGTGGATAATCGCACCTTGTTGTACCACCTTGATTACAACATTTAATCGTTGTGGTAGTATTTATAGTAAGTTTTCTGGTTAATTTTTGCCCTGTTCCGCTAGGGCTTCCCACTGTCACAGATTGCCCCCACAAGGCAATTTGTAATCCAAACTTCCAGGTTTTCCCACCATCTGTGGATTCATCTATATATTCCGTACCTGAAGATTTCGTCTGATTGGTTTCATACCAATATTGTCCAGACCCCCATGGATTACTGCTGCCCCAAGATGAAGGAGGGCCAGAACTACTTGAACTTGGCGGAATACTTGAACTTGACGAACTGCTCGAACTCGACGAACTTGATGAACTGCTCGAACTTGATGAACTACTTGAACTCTTAGACGAGCTACTTGAAGAACTCGATTTTGTCGTGTCCTGCAATGCCGCCATAATGTTTAGATCACTGACTGAAAAACTGCGGCTTTCAGTTTTCATTGCACTAGCAATTACACTAGAGATGATCAGGATCAAAAAACATAATAAAAATATAGACCTTATTTTCATAATGACATTTTTTTTATAATCAGTAAATAAATATAAAATATACTATTGGTGCCTAGGCTAAAAAATAATTGGTTATGCTAAAATCGGCTTAAAAAAAAACGAGAGTATCTTTAAATAAAATCAACACTCCAAATTTAAAATAATTTTTAATACAAAAAATAATTTTTTTATAATTTTTGGTATTTTTAACAAACAACACGAAATTTACAAAAAACATAAAGTATAATATATTTCAATAAAAATCAGGAAAAATCTATTTTAATGAAATATATCAGGTATTATTAAATTACGGGTTAATATAAAAAACTAAATAAAATTTTAAATACATTTATTTAATACAAAAAAATCAATAAAAAAAACACATGAACATAAAGAGATTTAATAGCGTATTACGCTTTTGTACAGTCGGAAGCATTGGCTTTATAATAGATTTTTCAACAACCTTCATTCTGAAACAATATTTAGAAATACCACCATTTCTCGCCAATACAGTTGGCTTTTGTCTAGCAGTATCCAACGGCTACTTTATGAACAAGTATTGGACATATCAAGAAACTGGAAAAGCAAATATTCATCAGTTTAATAAGTTCCTATTATCAAACATAATTGGTCTGACTATAAATACTTTAATAATAAAAATACTACTAGAAACAAGCTCTTACAGTTTTTTTACAGCCAAAATTATCGCAACAATTATGGTGGTTGCATGGAACTTTTCCGCAGCCACATTCTTCATTTTTAAACCAGCAAAATCCCAATAACACAATTGAAATAGAAGGCTAAAACTGACAATATACTCCCCTCAAAAAAAACAGAAAGAAGAAAAGCAATAAAATGCAATACAACTAATTTATATCATTCCAAAAAAGAGTAAATAATTAAATATTAATAATAACAACATTATAATAAAATTTGAGACAAAATAGAATTAAAATGAACAAAATATACCATATAAATTCATTATAATTCACTAAAATAAATAACAAAATAAAATTAACATATATTTTCATTATTTTTTTTCATAAAAAATGAAACAAAGTTTTTATCAAAAAAAAAGAATTGTAAATATTTTTAACAAAAACTACATATGAGACAAATAAGCACAATTATGATATATTTATACTACCTGGTTAGAAAAAATTATAGTATACTTCCGTTACCCAAGAAAACTAAAAGACTATAGTCACAGTACAGCAAGTGTCGCATTTTCTCAAAAACAGAAGCAGTTATTGTGCATAATATAATTTTGTAGGGAGCAAGTGGCGCTTTATGAAAGATACGTTAACAATGTCGTATTTTTAATACAAATCCAGCTCGTAAAAGCGTTCTTGGAAAATTGGAATCTTCGGATAATTAAATCCTCTCGTTTGTTATGTGTGGCGTAAATTGATGTTTCAGTATAAGACTTCTCCTTGCGGCTATCCTATGATGAAACTTTAGCGCGTCACCTTTAGTCGTTGATGACCCCGTATGGCACCGTGGCTATCTGAGGAAAACAAGGTGTATGTAAGCGGTATACGGGAGATACCGAAAAGTACTTATTGGATTGTCTGCTTTTCAGAATTATAGAACGTCCCTATTAAGCAAAAGATGGAATATCCTTGCGAATATTCCATTTCTCTAACGGCTCAATATCGTTAATTTGACTGTTGACCACTTGCTCGATCGGACTCTAATTTGGCATTAAGTTGGGTTTTATTGGCATTGACCAACGGAATTAAATCCGAATTAATCCAAGAGACCAGACCTGCGACATCTGTAGCTGTTGTATTCGAAAGATTCGCATTTGAGACATTTGCGACAGCGGAGGAGTTATTGAAAAAATAGTTATTGACATCTTCTCTCCAAATACCCCTTAGATACCTAAATTTTAAGAAAACGAGCTTAGCATTAGGCAGGCTGGCTAATGCCCGCTTTGTATTATCAGACAGATCGTATTCGGCAGAGAAAGTAACATTCATCTGCCCAGTAGGTCTAAAATTTAGCAAGATCACCTCTAGCTCCGCACCGTTTTTACTATTTGTAGGTGCGGTAATATTTAATACCCCTACAGTATCTACTCTAATAAAAAAGGGATTTCGCTCATTGGAAATATTATTGGGAGTAAATGAGCTGCTATTCACAATCTCATAGTCAAAATAGTTGCGATTGCTTAAGTTCGGTCTCAAGCTATCCTCAACCAATACATTTCCGGCAACAAATCTACTAGAAAAGGATGCATCAAATAGCGGCACCTTACTTTTAGGACTTTTAATTGTACATGCTGGAAGTCCACCGTAGCCGACGACAGTATTAAATGCAAAGCCAGTAGAACCTGTGAAATTCGTCGAATCAAAGACAATAGCATCTCTAGCCACTAGTTGATTGCCGGATAGGGAATTTTGATTGACCTGTTGTGCTTCATCGTTGAACGAATAGAGGGAAAATGGTTTGCTCGTACCTATCCTTACGTTGTAATTGACAATACCTTTGTTGTGCTGGGTTCTTGCATTGAGGACATCATCAATCCATACATCGGCTGTACCTGTAAAATCATTAGACTCGAGAATCACATTGACTGGAGGAACGCGTTGTGTTGCCACCAGTCCTGGATCACTTCCGATACCGACACCATTTTTAAAAAACCGATTGAGCCGTATTGAAATATTTTCTGCTTTGTCAAAGTCAGTCCGTACTCCATCTAAATCATATCTTACAGCCAAAGCCCGGGTAAGCGGATCCGTTGAATTGCCTAAAGTATTATTGAATATATCAAGATTGCTACTGTTGATAAAATAAACATCTCGTGTCTGCTGTGATGTCTCCAGAATAGCATTTCCGTTTCGTTGGATGAAGCTATTTTTTAACTTAGTATTATTAGAAAGTCCAGAAATCCCCACAGTGTGATTATCAACGACAGTACTCGCATCTATTTCTACACCATTACAATAATACAGTCGTATTCCCACAGAGAATTTCTCTACGCTTACATTTGTTATCACCAAATGGGAAGATTCGGAAAATAACAATCCAGCATAATTATAGTTGCTAGGTTTTGTGGGGTCGAATCCACCATGCAATCGAACATTATCTACTACCACATCATTAACTGCTGTACCCACAAAAAGAGCAATAGTCTGATTGCCGGTCTTAGTTATCAATGAAGCATCACCTTGTATTTTTAACGCTGATTTTAGATTGATTGATCCAAGTACTCTATAAGTATTATTGTCAATTGAAATGCATTTGATTTGAACGGTGTCAATACATTTCTGGATAAAAATCGTATTGTCCAAATTTTGCGGTGCTGCTCCAAAATATCTGATATCGACACTGCCTACGAAATTGTGCATGAGCTTAATTCCACCTACTTCAATGAGGCTTCCACCGTTATCCGAGCCCGGGTCAGGGGTCGCTGGAGCGAGATAATAAATAATCGGTGCCGGTGTATCCCCTTTTTCATAATAGCCTAATAGTTGGACACCTTCGTAAGTTCCATTTTGTAAAGCTGTGATTTCAACAGCTGATAAGCCTCGCATAGCTGCCATCGTGTCTTTAACTAAAAATTGATTTGCCATATTTTTTTGTTTTTATATGTATAGCAAAAGTATGGCTACTAAGAAGGCTATTCCAGGAAAACAAGGTTTATGTAAGCGGTATGTGGGAGATACCGAAAATTGTCTAGCTTATTTATTCTAAAACTGAGATAAAAAACTAGGCTTGCTTCGCACTTCGATCTCCCCCTTATGCTGCTCTTGGCTATGAATAAATTGGTCATTATTTGAATGGACGCGATATCTATATAATAGTGTATCAATAAATCGGACGTTATGAAATCCGGCTATCTCCATCATAGGAAATAACAATGTCATGTCTGCAGGCATGCGAAGAATTTCGCCACAACTATCTCTCAAACATTCCATGTTTACATCGATTTCAATAAGCTTCTTAAACAGCTTATATTTAAATGTGCGCAAATGCGCTACTTTCCAGGGGGCTTGTCTTAAATTAAGAAACTCATCTTCGGTATACCCTATTCCTAACTTCGCCGGACTATCTATATAGGACATAGCTCCATAGGTAAATAATAAAGACTTATCCTGATAAGCTCCATCTAAAATATTCAACACATATTTGTTCATTAACATATCATCACCATCTACTATGCAAATAACAGTCTCATCATCAAATGAATTATATTTAGTAAGAGCGTCGATGGTATTTTGCAAAGCATATTTTCGTTTTTTATTAACAATTTTAGTGATAAAGGGTAAACTAGGGATGAGATCCATCGTGTCATCATCCGAACAATCGTCAATGAGAGTAATACCAAAATTTTTATTCTCTTGTATTAATATTGAACTTAAATATTCCTGGATATAATTTCTAATATTTCGAAATGGCGATATGAGGTGAAATTTATTAATGACCTTTTTGCGTTTTTTTTCATAATTTAAAAGAAAATTATGGGGAATGATCTTTTTCAGGAACTCGGTCCATGGTATCCGTGGCATATCTGTCAAAACCTCAAGATAGGACAAGATCAATTTGTAACAAGGGCTCATAAGTATAAATGAATGTACTTCGGTAATGTCCGTAATGACAACAAAATAATCATTCACTATCATCGATTCCCCATATTCCGCACTAGTGTAAAGAGAGAACACAGCTTGGTCCGCCAGCTCATAAATAACTTTTGCCAGTTTGTCTTCATCGAAATCTTTCCGCCAATTTTCTCCGCTTATACAATGGATCACATCTTCATCATGTTGTATTGCCCATTCAATTGCAGCTCTTAGATTCCGAAAATTATCGCTGGTCATCACATAACCAGCTGGGTTAATCTGATTTTCATTTAACGGAACATGTCCCTCCTTTAGATCACTGATAATAAATGTATTTAGCATTGCGTCAAACTAAAACTTTAAATTTTTTGTTAGTATTTTATAGCGTTCGTACTCTTCTTCAGCTAGCGCAAATTGTTTTGCTGAAGATCAAATGACTGTTTGTTTTTTTTCATACTGATTATAAAATTCTGGGCAGAGGCTCAGAACAACGGATAGTTCAGAATACAGTTCCTTTGCAGAATACCAATTTTTGCTAAATTCTTTACGGCTATATTGAACCAATCTTATTGCTGAGTCAGAAATATAATATGTCCAATTTTTCACTTTGTTAGTGTTGTTTGATTAAAGTTTGGCAATTCAGAGCCCGTAGATTCGTCAGCAAGAAAACTAGCCTTTTTTTATCTTTTATAGCTAACAAATTGGCAGAGAAGGCATCTCTCTTTTCTAACGGAACTATTTTTATCAGCATTTCGACTACTGAGGACCAATCATTTCTATTTTTAACGTCGGCCAGTAAATTAGTAATTTGTTTGGACCAATATGGGTTGTTATATTGTCGGCTAGTGAGTAATAGATTATACAGAGTATCGATGTCCGCTGCACTTTCTACTGTTTTTGTGCTTTGATAATGTGTTATAAGACACTCCATTTTAGAATAGAGTATCTCCTCGATATCAGATTCCTGGTAGCCGTTCATGACTAAATAGCTAAGCTTTAGTAAGATCGATGACAATTCTTGACGTAGAATTTTCCGGGTATCACTTGTAACAATTTTTAGCATTTTATCTACAAGTAACTTTAA
Source organism: Sphingobacterium sp. GVS05A (assembly GCF_019969845.1). GTDB lineage: Bacteria > Bacteroidota > Bacteroidia > Sphingobacteriales > Sphingobacteriaceae > Sphingobacterium. The sequence goes on along the minus strand of NZ_JAHXYR010000005.1, from coordinate 47,635 downwards.
GATCTCCCGTTGTATAAAACTGCGAAAAATATTATACTTAATTGGCTTATTTTGTATTCGCTCTTGATAATAGCATATTAACTCAAGCAGTTCTGAAATACTGGTGGCATTACTGACGACTGCTTTTATAGCAATCTTGTAAATATTGTCATCAAAATCATGCAACAGATCATCTGGATCTTCGTCAATAAACCCATGCTTAATTAAATAGGATATCAACCACCCTGCACCTAATAGTCCATTCGCAAAAGAATAATCTTCTTTTTCCAATGCAACTTCTATAAATCCTTCAAAGCATATTTCAGCGTCCTCGTATCTCTCACCATTAAGATAAAGATCAACAATATCGTAAATGTCAAGTGTCTTTATTTCGACTCCATTCATAAAATTAAATTTTAGGCACTAATAAATACTTGATCAATTTCTTTTCTGCTGAAATTGGCCTCAGCATTTCCATATTCTTCTATTACCGCTATTTTGCTGGGCTCAATTATCATGATCGGCTTTATATTGTCTTGCAGAGATAATTTCCCTTCATTCTCTTTAAGCAATTCTACATCAAGCATTTTTGAAAACACATCGGTAAGAAGACGATCAATTCGATAGCTGTCATTTGGTCTTAACAACTGATTGGTTTCATTGGAGAGAAACATTAGTTTTAATTGATCTTTGCTGAATAAATACTCCACGGGGAAGATAATATATTTCTGGTACTCCCATTCACCTTTTGAAAGAACTTTTTGGGAGATGATATCCGTATATTGATCTAGTTTGACAGGGAGGTTTTCACAATATAGAAACACGGGGATGTTAAAAAACTTCTGTATATAGCTACGGTTATTGTTAAACTGTTCTAAGGTATTTTCATTAAGAGTTTCCGCCTTAAGAAGTAACAAACTGTGATCAACTTTTAGTCTATTTTCATCTAATTCTTCTCTTCGTCGATGTATACAACGGACGATCTCGAAACTACAATTCGTATCGGGAATACTCGTTAATGAACTGTCATACCAAGGTTTATAAAACTGATAGGTGTTTTTTTTAAAATATTTTTTTGGTTCTTTAATATTTCCTGAATAATGCTGTATCGCCATCCGTTTCCAATCATCAATAGCGTCAAATGGCCATGAAAAATCCAGCTCTGGGTGAATTTGAACAGTTTTGTCGAAATACCATAAATTCCATAACACTGCCCACATATCGGCACACCACGCTTGTATGCCCTTACTTTTACTGCGAAATCCTTTTTTATGAGGATACTCGTCTGCCCATTTGATTTGATTAAACATGTTCATCTTTTCAAAGAGCTGTTCAGAATCCCGTTCGACTTTCTCCCAAAAATCTTTTGTGATCCCTTTCAAAATATACTGAGCTCCTCCCGTATTGTGATTTTCCTTTTCCAAAATAGCTTTGTCAAGCCCAACTATTGAAAGCATTTCATTAAGTAGATCCTCAGACCCTACCGAACGAATGTAATTTACATCGAGATAATTACGTGTATCAGATACATAACAGATTTCTGAGCATCCGCAATTCTCTATTTCAGGCATTCGGGAGAATAAAATATCTGAATCGTGGTAAAATAATATCTCTTGTTGCAACTCCGGATATTTTTCAAAATGTTTAGCTAATATATGGGGCCTGATAGACGAAGGATAACTCGCGTTATCTCTTGTATCTTTATAAAAATAAAATTGGGCAAAAGTGGCATTTTCAATTACGAAATTCTGGATTTCTTGATGAAGCTCTGCTTTGGGTTGATAACCAAAAAGCACATGGATATTATCTTTTTTTATACCCAACTTCACAAAGTTTCTAAGCTGAATTTCCAGTTGCCAAATAAAATAAGTATCGATAGGCTGCGCAGAGATGTAGATCATAAGCTCATTTATTAAGGAATAATCAAATTTGAGTTTGCTAGCGTATCTAATTGGTTAACTTCATCGATTTCAGCTAGCAGTTTTTTCATTTCAGAGGGGCGGCTGAGATTTTTATGAACGATATTTCCTGCTGGATCAATTAGTACGTAGCGGGGAATAGCATTTAAGCCGATCTCCTGTTTAAATTGCTTGTACAAAGATTGGGATATCATCAAGTGACAGCCTTTCAGATCATTGTTTACAATATATTTTTCCCATTTGATACGGTTTTCGCGATCATCAATAGACACATATACATATTGCATATTTCGTTTCTGAAGTTCTTGATATAAAATTGAACTATGCTTAAATTCCTGAATACAGGGATTACACCAGGTCGCCCAAAAATCAACCAACAGATATCTACCATTTGCGATCTGCTCAAAAAAGGGTTTGATCTCCTCCCTCGCTCTACTCACGCCCATACTTTTATGATTGGGCATATTGTAAAAACATAATGTCCGCGCGGTATCCGTAAGATCATGTCCCTCTTGATAAGTAACTGGGTTTTCTTCGTAATGCTTTAACAGAGGTTTTAAAAATGCGCTACGAGAACTTTCAGGAAAAGTTCCTACAAATAACTTAGCTCCTTTAATAAAATTAAATTCGGGAGACTGATGCTCATATTGCCACATAATACCATTGAACGCTCTATTTTCAAAGAAATTATTTGGTAATATACTCGATTTGGCATATGGCCCAAGTAAACTAAACTTACCAAAATCGTTAATCCCACTATCTCGCGCCAGCTTATTTATATAGTCAGTTAAAATATAGTTGTCAACTACGGTCATTTGAAGAGAATCTAAATGTGTTTTTCTCACAGATACACTATCTGCAAAAGATTGTCTTTTAGCAAAAACGGATTTTTCATTCTCTGGGTTATGTCTATTATATACAAATATAAGCCCTACAAAAAGAGCACGATCCGCAAGATTGCGTTCGGCTATTTTATAAAATGTACTATCAATTTTATCTCGGGCTAACAATAGATCCAATGGTTTGATAAACTTATGATACATATTGAACGTACTATCCAAACAAAGCTTAGTATCCATCGTATCTTTGTTTAAGACTATGAAATCAGTTATTTCTTTCAGTGCTTTTTTTTCCCAGTATAACTGTTGAAAAATTGTATTTTCTGTTGCTAATTGGCCGTTAAAACCGGTCTCTATCTCACCGAGACTTCCCACATTGATTATCAACTCTGTAGTAAACATTGGTTTCACAAAAAGATAAATTTCTTTAGAATCGATCTCAAGTAGCACCATAGTTGGCATTCTGAGGTTAATTTTTGTTTTAAAATGTCCTTTTGAATCTACTTTGACCCTCTCTTTTATATATCTATTGAATTCATATCCATTATGAGGTGGGAAAATAAATAGCTCATTGCTGAGTAGTTTCTGGCTTTTCTTGTCCAGCCCCTTGCCATAATGGACTGTCCCCGAAACAATAGCTTCGGATGACTTCTGAGCCATACTAAGAAAAGGTATAAAAAGAATGAACAGAAATAGGAAATAATAAATACGATTCATGTTTACCACATTATTGGATTTAACATTATTATTACGGCACGGCACGAGCCGTGCCGTAAGTTTTTATTTCAGTTATTCAACTTCAGGCTCGGGTCCCTGTTTCACACATGAACAGCTTCCTGTACCACCGTCAAAATAGGATTGTGCGTTAGCCGCTCCTGTTGCTCTTGTTTCACTCGGAGCAGAGATAGTATAGTGAAGACCGCTACCAACACCTGGACATGAACAATTGTACAATGCCGTTGTAGTAAATCCACCTGTTCCACCTAACACTTCTTTCAATTGCTCTTTAGACAATTGCTCAACTTCATTAACTTGAAGATTTTTCAACGAGATTTTTTTCATAATTTTGAGTTTTAAATAATGATATAATGTTCACTCACTCCTGAACATCTTAAGAGGGCCTTTCACAGGGAACCTTCTGCTTGCCCGAGATCGTTTGCAACCGGCTCGGGCTTTTTTCTAGAAAAAATATTTTAAATCAGAGAAATCGTAGCTCTCCGGTAATTCTTTTCCATTTATAAAAAATGTAGGTGTAGCTCTTATTTTCATTTTTTCACACCATTCATGCATAGCTATAGCCTTGTTCGTTTGTGTTTTAAGTTCACCATTCATTGGATATTTAAGCGAAAAATCGTCGTAGTTTTTTTCATCCGAAAGATACCAGTCATCTAAAGCTTGATGCAAAATTTGGGTACCGTCGCGCTCTTCAATGGCCAATAAATGTCGAACTGGAGCGCTCCTTTGATCATCATCTGCCCCAGTAGCAGTAAAAATGATACGGACTCTAAGGTTCATATTTTTCTTTATTAATTCCTCCAATTCCAAATGGGCCCTAGAACAAGGTCTACAATAGGGATTACAAACTTTAATTATCTCGTCAGTTGCCATTGGATTTCCAATGATCAAACCTAACCCATCTGCTGATATGCTCAATTTTTCACTTTGGTTTAATAGGGAATTAAAAACAACACTGTTATAACGCAAACGTTTCCAGCGCATTTCAAACTGATGAGAATCATTTGAAAGTTGGAACATAGGTATCAAGAAATAAACACCCATAAAGATTGCTGCTGACAAAAAACACAGCACAAATACAAGATAATAATCATACGTACTAATGGCGCTCATCGAACTTTTGAAGAAAAATATACCGCAAAACAAATTAATAATGAGCAGGAATTGAACAGCTAAACATAACGGACACCACTGTTTTATAATTCGCCATTGATAATAAATCGAAAAAAGAATATAAGGGCTTATTAAACTGGATATAGTAGACCAAAAATACAAATTAGAAGGTTGCTTAGCGAAAAATATCATGCTAAGAAAAAATGTTGTAAAATATGTGAATCCCCACGATGACCAGCTTATTCCAAAGAATTTTGCCTGATTGGATGATAATACAGCTTTACAATTTGATTTTTTGCCCAAGATACCACAAACCTCATTTACAAAAGGATTATGGTTATCAACCTCTCGCACAAGCAAGAGAAAAGAAATTATCAATCCAATAAAACTAGTGAGGATGAAAACTACTTCTATCAAGGTAGGCCACGAAAACCCATCTTTAAATTGGTAGATTACAGACCATAACACGGTGCTTGTCAATAAAAGGATCGGTATAGATTTTGTAAAAATGCCTCTCCTTTCATTTTGCAGATTAATTTTGTAGTTTTCTTCATCCTTTGCTGCGTCAAAATCAATTAAGAGAGCGACCCCTGTGTCTATTTCATTAAATTCATCAATAGACAGTTCTACAGCTTTATTTATCTCAGGATCAACAAAATTTATTTTATCTCCATCTATCGCATCCACAACAATAAAGTTCGGGTTTGACCAACCTTCCCTTTGAATTGTACAAATAAATGGCGTTTCAAAATCGGCATAGGAAAAACTACCTTTTCTTACTGCAAGCGTTTTCACTCCGTATTCTTCGAGGGTTTCCTTTACTGTTAATAATGAAGGATAATCTATGTGTTTTTTCACCTTCGCAGTTAAATAAGAATCTGTAAAGTTTACTTTTGCCTGGATCAGCAAATGTTTACAAACAAGAAATAGGTTATCTTGATGGATAAATTTGGCAAGGCCTAAAAAAAACATAACACATAAAATAAGTCTATTAACACTAATTCATTGGGATACCAAAAAATTATTAACTGAATTTCTTAGAATCTTTTTTTATATAAATATTGGTTAGCACATTAGAAAACAAATACCACAAACAATCGTATAGTATTATTAACTCTTTAGCAAAAAGGCGACGGTGAACAGTAACCGATCACATACATAACATTAATACAATTATATTAAATAATCGTTATAAAACAAAAGCTGTACAATAAAAATTACCAATAACAGGGAAAAATAATCATAAGTAACTATTTATCAAATAATAAAAAAATAAAAAGGTTATGAAAAACGCTCCCATTATCTCCGTATGGAATTAAATTCCCCTCTCAAACAGTACTTAAAATTTATGAATAACTAAAATTTATTGACGTCCCCTTAAACGATGCAGTAGATTAAGACGAGACGCAATTGCTTTAGCCGCACTTATTATTGTGATGAAAACCATACATCCGTTCCTCATCATCTCCAGGGCTAAGACTCCAGTAAGGTAGTTATGCCTAGCGAAACTGATCAAATCAAAAAAGCTAATTGAGCGCCTAAATCAATCAGTTGATTTAGAGTCAGTCCCAGCGCAGAAGATTTCAAAAAAATATATGATTAATAGATCTTTCTAATATTATTGATGAACTGGGTCGTTTCGGTACCGCCTTCAAATGCATCAATCTCAAATGCATTGGTTGCAGATCCGGTAAACTTTAATATGGTGCCTTTTCCTGTTCAATAAGTTTAGCGCCTTCGAAAACAAAGTTTAACGGCAGACTATAAGCGATCGTACCGATTGGTAAAAACCCTTCTATACCTTTGCTTGCCTTTAGATAGTCAAAAAACACAGCTAATCGAGCTGCATTATCTGTAAGTGAGGCACTAACACCAAAATAAAGGGCATTGGCTTGTTCGATAAATTGATGTTCCAGGTTAATGCCTCACGTTTCGATAATACTCCCACCGTTGTCTTCCAATAAAGCTGTACTCAGTGAGTAAATAATGGGTACTGGGGTATCCCCTTTCTCGTAATAGCCTAGTAGCTGTACTCCTTCATAAGTTCCGTTTTGTAAAGCTATAATTTCAGCAACAGATAAGCCTCGCATAGCTGCCATAGTTTCTTTAACTAAAAATTGATTTGCCATATTCTTTTGTTTTTATGTGTATAGCAAAAGTATGGTTGCTAAGAAGGGTATCCGAGGAAAACAAGATGTATGTAAGCGGTATGTGGGAGATACCGAAAAGTCGAGAGTTGAAATACGAAATCACATAGATATAATATATTCTTTTTAAATTGTAGAGGAAATTGCGAAAAACAATGAAATCAGTTTTCACCTTAAAATACATATTACATAATGGAGGCTGGGCCGCTCTTGAAATTGGCAATATAGAAAAGACTGTCACACTCAATATTTCTTTTTTTCACGATTCGTTGAAGGAATTGGCACAATCTGCCATTGAATTAAGAACTAGAGGTGAAAAATCAGTTGTTTTTATGGATGAACCTGGCGAGCATAAACTTATATTGAAAAAAAATGGCTCTGGCATTTCCTATGAACTCCGATGGTACAAAGATTGGGCTAGTTGGAATCTCATAAGTGAAGATAATTTTGAGACCGTGCTTTCGGGAACTACTACCCTGCCGAAATACATTAATTTGGTACGGGAGAATCTGATAAGAAGATGGAATGAGGAAGGATTAGAAGGCTATAAGAAAAAATGGTCTAAACATAATTTCCCCTCAGTGAATATGAACTGCTGAAGGATAACCAGTTTTAATGATGTTATATTTAGAAGCCTTAGATCTTCTGCGCCAGAGGCCCATCTTTAGTCACTAGGCTGGACCAACCAGGACAGGATCCCTCTTTTAGCTTTGCAATCAATCTGGACGCTAGAAATATATTGGCCACTATTTCTTCACTAAAATCCCAGGTGACTTCAACAGGCGACCATGCGTCGAATGGTTCAAGATTCTCCTTGACAAATTCCTCAGGATTTAAAAATGGGAGATTTTCCTTACTATGCCATTCAGCTTCGTTCGGAGTTGGAGCAATATTATACAACCATATATCTCCAACTATTCTTTTCCCTCTCAATAAGTATGCATAACAGACCTTACCGTCATCTTCGATTAATACCGAGAGTTCCGGATGATCATTTGATACATATTTTGTTAAACTTCCCATTGGTTGTAGATTACGGAGTCTCTATGTATATCAAAAATATCAATTTCCCTTTCCTCAAAAAAGTCCTTTAATGATTTTTCACCATTATTATTTAGAGTTAATGTATAAGATTAGTTCGTCTAGAACAACATTTTGATGAGTGGAAAATGTCTTCGAATCCCACCTTTTTACCAATTCACCTTTTTTACATAAGTTTGCTCACTTGGACCAATTTGTTCCATATAATAATCTTTGAGTGATATTCGTACCCTTCCAATAGGCCGTTTGGATCCCAATTCTATTTCTTCAACACTATTAAAAGAAGTGTGAGCCTTAATGAGGAGAATATGGCGCATATATTCGCTACTATTACACATTTATCAACGCTCCAAAACTGAAGAGTATCGGTGTATTTTATATTCTCAAAGTATCGGTTCGTATTTTAAGTCTATGTTGTAAAACATACAGAGATACAGAATTAACCGAAAATCTGCATCTCTGTTTATTAGAAAATGAAATCTATTTTATAACAAAAAATCTATAACACAATCTCTATCAATCTTTTGTATGTAAAATGGATCATGTGTGAGTTTAAAAAAAACACCATCTTGGTCAAACCCTAAAAAATCACCATCTTCAAGCTCTTTCAAATGATAATAATCTTTTCCATTAATATTAGATATATAGATATCACCAAGATTGACTAATTTTAGTTCTTTTGCTGTTAAGATATTTTTTACAATTGAGTTTCCCTCATTACCCCATAACTTTTTCTTTACTTGAGAAATATTGATTTTTTGATCATCAAATTGAAACGAGCCCTCCTGTAGGTCAGTGGAGTATCCCAAAAATATATCATCAGCGAAATATAGGATTACCTCTATATTACGATTTTTACCTAAGTCTCCTATTACCAATCCTTCAACTTTAAAATTTTCTACTAACTCATTTTCGAATTCTTTATAAAATGCAACAGAGTACATGCAATTAATCAAATTGGGAATGTCAGATCGATTAATACCTACTTCATCTATAAAATCCAATTGAGCAATATAATGTTGATAACCATTTTCCAATAGTTTAAATACCTGTTCCAAGGTTATTTTTTCCCAGCTTTTTAATTTTCTATGTGTTTTTTTAAAGATATTGAACATAATTATTTATTAACTTTATAAAACCAATTATACTTTTTAAATAGACCAACATCATCTTTCATTCCCTGTCTCAAGAATTTAAATCTATATTTATCAATTATAGAATGCTGAATAGTATTGAGTTTCCATATATTGATTCTGTTATGAAATAGCCAATATTTCCGATAATTCCATGAGATATACCGGAAAAATTTAATCAAGGAATATTAGCAGTTAAAGGTATCTGTGAACAATCATAAATGCGGAACTAAGTCTACGTTAGCATAATATCGTATTACATATTCAACTAAGAAGATCTTAATAGCCCCAACCTATTCATAAAATAAAACACATAACAGGTGACAATTGGTATTCATTAAATGGCTAATTGTCAGTAATTAAATGTAAATAAATACCTTTATTTTTTTATTCAAAATATCAAATTTTACACATTTGTGTAGAAAACGTTTTTACCGTTAAAAAAATAATATTTTGGAATTGGAATATCTATTGTAACTATCGTTGGTCCATACAATGGCTTTAGAAAGTTTAAGTTAAAACTAGTTACGTTTCTATTCCATACATATTTGCTATATCAAGATATACCTTAGCCAGTTCCAAGTTTTTATTAACCCCAATACCATAATAATAGCATCGTCCAACCTCGTAAATAGATTGCTTCTCACCAAGTAAAACAGCTTTAGAATAAAATAAGAAAGCCTTTTTCGTGTTCTTTTTTACTCCAAAACCGTTTTCATAACAAACTGCTAAATCGAAACAGGCCATTTCATTATTCTGAAGAGAGGAGTTCATCAATAGTTCGACGGCTCTCGTATAATCTTTTTTGACAGTTTTCCCATATAGATACCATGTAGCCAATGCATACTGCGCTTTACTATTATTCTTATCTATTGCTTTTTTTAATAATTCAAGCGCACTTGAATCGCCCAATTCGGTATTTTTGCTTGCTTCTGCGAGAGCTTGAAAATATAATCTATCTCCTTTTGCCATATTAAATAATTATTTTTTTGGAGGCCAAGGGCCTTTCCAATTTGGAGGTCTTTTTCTTGGAGGTAAAGATTCTCCTTTTTCTCCTCCCCTATCTACTGCTTTCCTAGACTGTCCTTTTTGATACTTGCCGAGGGTACTGGGACGCGCTCCTTTGGTGTGTTCAGCAGAAAAGAGATTTTCGTATTTCCCTGAAAATACATTGTTGAAGCTGGTACAGTCTATAAGATACTAACCGATTCCCTCCCTTTCCATCACAATGTAATTTATTGCATTATTTTAAGATCTCGAAATACCTTTTTGGTAATTTCCTTCCTACAGCTGGAAAAATCTGATCTATTGAATTTACGGTCCTGTATAAGTCGTGTCGCGAAGAAATACACATTTTGACCAGATTCAAGGTATCCTACCCACCACCCTGTGTTCGTATTATGCTCCCTTGTCCATCCAGTTTTTGACCGTATTATAAAGTCTTTTTCTTTCTCTGTTATCATTACCTTCTTGACAATATCCATGCTTCGATCGGAAAAAGGCAAATTCCCATCATATAATCGTTTCAAAAATTCGACCTGATTGATAGGAGAAATACCCATTGCTCCAAAATTCCAAAAATCTTCTCCTTTTTCAGTGAGATCGGCATTTCCATAGCCGGATTCTCCTAAAAACTTTTGGTAGGTAGATCTGTCTATTTTCTTTGCAAGCTCAATAAAAGCCCAGCCTGCAGATACCTGAAAAGCTTCTTTTACTGAAATATCTCTGTAGATATCTGGGCGATAGCCATATTTAATGGTATCTGTTGATCCCGGCCATTTCACCACAGCATTTTCATCTTTGACCGTATTTGTCTCTAACGCGATGAGCATATTGATAACCTTAAACGTAGATGCAGGTACACTTTCAATCTTGGAATCCGATGTATCGGATACAAACCAGATGTCATTTCTATTATCATAAATAGCTATAGTCCCTCTTACCCCACATTCCTCAAAATATCCCTGAATATTGGGCATTACGATTTTCGTACCTGTAGAAAATATCCCTTTTGTCTGTCCATTTACTCCAGAAACATAAAAGGCAGCTACAAACATCAACAGTGTAATTCTTAATATCATTTTTATAAAATAGTTATCGGAACCGAAAAATTCTTACTGTATTTTATCATTCAGTCTTCTTTTCAAGCCCACACAGGATAAGTTAATAATATTTTTCTAAATCATTACCTTTGAACCATTATGCTGCAAGTAACCTGTGCGATTATTCAACACGCCAATAAAATACTGATCTGCCAACGGTCGGCTTCAATGAAACTTCCATTGAAATGGGAGTTCCCAGGTGGCAAGATCGAAACCGGAGAATCTAAAGAAGAATGCCTACACAGAGAAATCAAAGAGGAACTCCATATTGATATTAATATACATAGCGCACTAACGATGGTAGAGCACCACTACGCCGACTTCTCGCTGCAGCTCTACCCTTTTGTATGCAGCCTAGAATCAGGAGAAGTAAAAGCGCTGGAACATGTGTAAGCAATATCGATCATCTCCGTTGTGTGCCAAAAGTTGTAACTGACATGAGGAAATGTTTGATATGTGCTCCGTCTTGACCGCCAAAAGTGAGGAAAAACCAAATATAAACGAAACCTCCGCCCATACAGCAACTAGTTTTTCTTTAGAAAAATATTTTCATATTTTTTAGGACATCTTTTCATTTCAACCGTCATTATATTATATAACAAATATTTTGTAACTTTATTAAAAACTGATTAAGTAACTTTATGAGAAGATTCCTTTTATTAATCACCACTATTATGGTGATAATTGGTTGTAAGGACCAAAGCGACTCATTTATTGAAAACAATAAGGTAGACGATATTAGTTTATTACGAGCTGATTTTGAAAAGCAGACGGGTTACGACCAAACAAAGGTGTACCTGCTAACCCCAGCATTCAGAACTAGAATTAATTGGGATAAAACAGTTGAAAAACATAAAGATACTGTTTTAATTGCTGTATCTGTATTAGATACTGTACATTTTCCTTTCGACGGCCTTCAGGTAGATTTGAAAAATCATGTTATTTTAAAAGCCGTACGGAATAAAGACTCAAAATGGAACTATTCGACAGTTACATTTGTTCCCACAGATCTCTCGAAAGGTTATTCTGGTCTAATTATTTCCCGATCGTTAAAAAAGGGTATTGAGAAAATTGACTATTATAATGAAGGGTCTATTTTAAATAATGATAACATTATACGCAGAAAATTTGCAGTTTCAGCTTCTAAAAATGCTAATAAAGCCAGTGCGGGTCTGCGAGCTGGATGTATCTACGGGTACGTAAATGGATACGTTAATTTTATCAGTTGCGATAATTATACAGGGACCGGTGGCAGTTCTAGCCAAGATACATATGGTGATCCTGATGATTTTGAACAAATGCCAATTTTTGATGGGGAGGGATCGCCACCGTTTTCGGAAGAATACTATTCCATTACAAATAATGTGAAAAATCCTTGTTTAAAAGGTATGGTTGATGAGGTCATCAATAGGGATATTGTATTTAAAGCTAATGAAACGTTGAAATCTATTTTTGGTGCGAATGAGAAAATTAATATTATATTTAACGAAAGCACAGAATTAGAAAGCGGTGTAAATGGCAATGCAAAACCGACACAAATATTTTATGATACAGAGGAAAAGATTTCAAGCATAGATGTAAGTGTTAATTTAAACCTAAACACTCTCCCTAGCTCCTCACAAGAGTATATAGCAACGGTAGTAGTGCATGAATCTATACATGCTTATCTAGATTATAAAGGATTTTTATATAATACCAGCCAACATGACATTATGCTGAAAAATTATGTTGGTGTGATTGCAAATTATCTAGTGAACAATTTTAACACCCCTGTACAAGACGCTTACTCGGTTGCATTTGGGGGGTTATATGAAGCATTCCTAAATAGTGTAAATAACCAAACATGGAGCTCGATAGAATCACAACTAGGAAATAAATTACCATCTTTGAATGATAGATCTAGAATCCTAGCTGACTACGAGCTTGGTTACAAAGGAAAAAAATGTCAATAAAAACTATAAATATGAAAAAACTTTTTTTAATTACGGGACTGTTTTTATTTATCTCTTTAACTGTTTGTGGACAAAAGAATGATGATTTTCCATCATTTGAAAAGCTGTATTCTAGTCTAGCTGTACATTTCAAATATCCTGAAGAGCTTAAAGACCATTGTATTCCAACGATTACGTTAATGAAGCTTCAATTTGACAATGAAGGCGAAGTACTGGATATTGTGTTCTCTGATAGTGCGCACCCTTTATTTGTTGACTATATGCAAAAAATAAGGAATGATCTTGATTTCAAGAGTATTTATATAGATCTCAAAAATAAAGGATATACTTCCAAAACAGTATTAATACCATTTCAAATTGATTCGGAGAAGATAGGAGAATGTATATCGACAATTTCATCCTCTGATCTTAAAAAAGTTTATCTTTTTTCGGGAAAACCATCTTCTGGTGAGTATTTTCTTTATCCATATATTTATTTCAAGATTGTGGTAGGAAGAACTAATATTTAGATATAATCGCCTTCAACTATGAAGGATATGACTATATTTTGTAAGCAACCTTAGGGTGTATGGGAAATATGAAAATGAGGACATGGGCAATAGATAACCAAATATTTACTAGTTTATTAATATTCGGACATTTTAGCAAGAAGCTCTGGTTAATCGGGTAGAAACCCTGATTTCACTTCTTTGTACGCGCTACAGCTTTCTTTTTTTGCGGTTTTGGAGGAGTTTTAATTTTTTTCTGAACCGCTTCCTGCCGTTTTCTCCATGTCAGGATCTGCGGATCTTCATAAACCGGGAGACCTTTGTCGTTGAGAAGCCCCATTGATTTAGCCAGGCTGAGACTGAGCCGGGCAGATTTACGGTTAGCCTTCTTCCAGATCTGTTGATCTTCCTTTATATCTTTTTCATATGCGTCGATGGCCTGCTTAATAACGGCCAATTCTTTTTTATAATCTTTTAGCTTTCGATAAAGGATCATTAAGCGATTGTATGCCCCGGCCTGTAATGGGTCTTTGCGTATAACTTGGCTGTAGCTTTTTATGGCATCTTCGGTTTTACCTTCAAGTTCCTGCAATCGCGCCTCCTTTAGCAGCTCATTTTTGGATTTCCTACTAGCAGCCATATTTATTTTTTATCTTTCAATACAATCCAGACCGGCGCATGATCGCTGGCTTTTTCCCAGCCCCGCACCTGTCGGTCGATCCCGCCTTCCAATAGCAACGGAGCAACGACTGGGCTTAAAAGGATATGATCCAGCCGGAGGCCGGCATTTCGACCATATGCATTACTAAAGTAACCCCAAAAGGTATAAACCTGCTGGTCTTTAAAAAGCGTCCGTATCGAATCGAGCCACCCTTGGCCGATAAGCTGTTTAAACGCTTTTCGGACTTCAATTCTAAAAAGGGCATCTTCTATATATTTTTCCGGCTTGTAGACATCCTGTTCCGTAGGGATAATATTGAAATCACCAATAAGAATAACAGGCACTTCCATTTTTATAAGCGCTTTTGACCGTTTTATTAATCGCTTTATCCAGGCCATTTTATATTCAAATTTAGGGCCGAGATAAGGATTGCCGTTGGGTAGATAAAGACAGCATATTAAAAGTTGATTGACGATAACCTCCAGGTACCGGCTATGGCTATCCTCTTTATCACCAGGTAATTCCCTTGTCACTTCGGCAATTTCAAATTTGGAAAGGACAGCTACACCGTTCCAGCTTTTCTGCCCATGCCACACCGCGTTATAACCAGCGTCGTTAATGGCTTTTAAGGGAAATCGTTCCTGCGGGGCTTTTAGTTCCTATAAACAAACGATATCCGGCGACTCCTCCTTTAACCAGCGAAGCAATACGTTTAGTCGCCCATTAATACCATTGACGTTGTAGGTTGCTATTTTCATTTATAGTTATTTCAATTGTCATCCTTGTTACGGTCAACCTCCAATAAAAAAAAGCAATTCGCTGATAGCGCGTTTATGCCACTGCTCCGGCAGATCACCTTTGATATAAGCCAGGTCTTCATCTAAAATCAGCTGGCAGCCGTCCATAGTAATACGAGCATATTGGCCGCTCTCCCCCTCCCTGCCAACTTCGAAATCAAAATATTTTTCAACTCCTTCCCTATTGGTCACCGGGATTCCTGTAAATGTGGTTCTATCTGTCATATCATTTCTTATTATTTTTAGATATTTAGAAATCTCTTCCCTACTATTACCGACCTTCTCAATTGCTGCTTCGACTTCCTGCCGCGATACCCCAAGTTCTTTTGCGATATAATCTACTTCATACGATTCGCCAACGGCGACCTGATTGCGGTCTCTTGCGTCCTTTTGATTTTTATTGTCTTACATACAAAGCGGTTTTTTGAATAGAACAAGCGCCAACACATACAGTTTGATTGTTTTGAGATATTAACGAAACAGTTAATATTCGACAACTAAAGGCATGTGGTTTATGTTTACCTGAAAAGTCGTGTGATGAAAAAGATGCTTGCCCATATAAGCCCGATGCTTTGTACCCCCTTATAAGCGGATTTTCCTATGAGATACACAAAGCCAAAGATGGAAGCTGGTTGAAAGCATCCAGAAATCACCTGACACATGATCCTGCCTCCTATCTTGGTGTTCAGATATCCTGGGTACATTTCCACTTTTCATTGACAGCACTGAAGTTTAATATGCGGTACTCGAAAACAAATAAGTTTGTTATTTCTCAAATCCTCCTTATCGAGTTCTAGCTGGAAAAATTCATGTATGCCTATGATCCTACCGGAGCTGCAAATCCTATTCCTTATATTGAAGATGCACTTTTCCTAGTAACAAATATATCTACCAATACATGAGAAGTATAAACCATGATTTCTTTTCGTTGGGTGGTGGGAAGAAAGCATTCAGAAAACTATCTGTTTTGCTTAAACGTGGGGTTTATAGTACTAAGGAATATCAAGAATATGAAGCTTTTCTAATTGCGGAGGCCAAACGATTAAACTGCGAAATTTCTACTATGGAATTAAGCGACAATGATTTTGATTACAACGGCTTGATTGGTAATCAATAGACAATTTATCTTCTTTTTACTCTAACAAACAAAAACTACAACAATGCCAAATGGAACTGAAAAAAAAGCAGGATTAAGCTGTCCTCGCTGCAATGAGAGTATTTTGTTCTCGATAGCCAATCTATTGTATTGAAACTTTATCGTTTGCCCCTATTGTCAATTGAGAATGGAAATGAATGTACCCTCAAATATCAAAGAGCAAACTCAGAAATTAGATTATAGCCATGCATCTCACCCTGGACGGCTTGTTTTTCATTGCGAGTTATTTTCTCTATACCAATATCAAGCAACAGGCTATACTTCAGAAATAAATCTCCCTAGAGTGACAGAGCATTTTTATTCGATCTTAAGCAGCTCTCTGAAAAAGAAATTGTAATAAACGCAATACTTTTTTTCCTCCTTACTGGATTTCGAAATTCATCTGATACGCAACTATAATATATTATAATAATTATTATTATATAAAAACTTGTATATTGTATATAGTAAACTGAATTATGAGTGTTGCAATAATTACTTGTGACAAGCCGTTTTAGCCAACGTTATATATTATAAACCTTATGCCAAGTATAAAACTGCAGGAGTTTTTAGATGAGCTCAAAATTGCTGACCTGCTCCAGAAGATAGAAGAGTCAACAAGCTTCCTTCAAAAACATGAGGGTTTTGCAATGATTGCAGAAAAATGTTGTGATTTTATAGAAAACAATCCTGGCCAACTACCTGACACAATTTTTGTTGAGCTCATGACTTTTATACAAGCCAACCATAGTAAGGAGTTTTCTGATACCTTTTGTTTTCATTTACTCACTTACATTTTTACTGAAAATTCTTTACCGGTTTTCACAAAATTATCTGCCTATATTTTTAAGGAAGACCTGATTCAAGCTAAAAGGAAACTGTATAATATATTTCCGGACTTAAAAATCCCGGAACATGTCTATACGGTCTTTCGCAAGGTCATTTTTGGGCTGATATGTCAACAAGATCCTCTAAAAGCTCTGGATTTTCTGATGGCATACTTTAAACCAGATGGAACTTATGGCGATGTTATTTTAAATAGTACCGAATTAGCCCAACTTTTAGAGGACGCATCTTCTAAAATCGGGAAGCCGAATATCTATAAATTGGTATCTGACCGAATGCCAAGTTCTGAAATTTTCGCCCCATTTGAAGACCCTTCTTTTATAACTAATCAGCTTAAGTTTTTTATAATGAAATTTGAAGAGGGCAATGGTCAAAATTCAATCAATACGGTCCGATCACCAAGGCAAGCCCCTTTTGTGAAGTCATTATTCAGTGACCTCACAGCTGTTCAGCAAGGTAAACAATATGTGTTCAATGAAGCTTTCCGACAATATTTTAATTTCTTTCAATTAAATACTGGTAACCGGGAATTATTGAATTTAGCTTATAACCGATCAAATAAAGAGATTGTTAAGGTCATTTCAGAAAAAATCGGAGTTACGAATTTCGAATTGAATGGGGCTTTTTTTAATATTCAACCTTATGAGGAATTTGTAGATGAATTTACTTACCGGCAATCTCCTGTTAAACTTCGTCAAAACCTGATTGAAGAGTTAATGAGGTCATTTGACCGTGCTATAGCTACTCACATAGCAAATACCTGTATAGATTATCTGGTTATGGTTTATTATAAGGTCTATACTTTATTGGATAGACAGTTGCTCCTTCCCCTAAGTGAAGATCAGAAGCATAACTGCATCGAACTATTGGATAATTACAGAAAGTCGCACCCTGAAATTGAGAGTCAGTTACTAGTTATCGATTCGGCTCCTTCACATGACCAATTAATAACGGAACTGGCCAAAAAAATAAATAATATCGAAGAAATAATTCTTCTTCAAAGGTTTTATCACCTATCGGCTTTCAAGGTCAGTGAGCAGGTGAAGATAAAATACAAATCAGGAGAAGAGGAAATAACAAATTTTATAGCAAGTATTCCATACCGGTACCATAATCTTCTGATTATTGACCATAGTATTTTCGACGCTACAGGTTTTTGTTTTTTACAAAGGGAACTTGATTTTCACCTTGACCTATTGAGCAATAATATTACAGATCTATTGTTGAGGAATCACCTGGATACCTTTGGATTATTTTCCTCATTGGTGTTTGAAGGCAGCGTGGATACACTTTTCGAGAAAGCTCTTTTCGTTCATAATCCATCATCGGCACTGAACCTTCAACTTTACAATGAAAATACAAGTCCATTAAATCCTTTCATCCATCACTTGATTACCCGTACAAATGTGAGCGGAGAAACAAAGTTAGATCTGGTATCCAAGTTTGAAGATCATTTATTCAGTGATTGTATCTTTCTGGAAGACACAGAAGGTAAAATTGAACTTCTGAATCAAGTTTATCAACAATGCTCGTCTATTGTATATAACTCTATTATCGAGAGCCGATTTAATGGAAATGCTGCCGAACAGACCAGTCGGCTTAAGATAACCCCGACGCCTGGGGATCTGGAATTCTGGTATAGTGATGAACAGCGTAAAGCAATTAGTGATCGAAATGATAGGCGCTCGGGCTTGATCAGGTACCATACCCAATTACAAAATGAAGCGAATTCGAGAGTGGAGGATTTATTACATTTTCTACCCAATACGATTGGAATTACCGCCTCGATCATGCCTAATGTTAGTCTTTGCGACTTTAAGAGTAAGAAAATTTTTAGCGTAGTACAACTTTTTTCCAGCATGTCCCCTCATCCCTGGTATGTAAAAAATGTCTCCGAAGTAGATGAACCGTTGCTGGAAACTATTTATCTCTTGATTAAAAGTCATAACAATTTTCTCAAGAAATACAGTGTTGACCTTAGTGATTTAACTAAAGCCGGACTACAGTTTATCGCAAACCTGGCGAAATATTTAGAAGATGATACAATAATTGAGAGTAAGTTCCTGCGCCATTGTCAGACACTCACTGATGTCACTTTTTGGGGCAGTTGGAATAACTATCAGGCTCCTGCCACTCCGGTTTTTGAAAGGAAAATCCGAAATGAGTTGTTTAAACATAAGCTATTAATGAACAAATATTTTTTGTCCTCTGAAAAAGAGTTTCTTAAAACGCTCATTGGTCCCAAATTTCAACTCGCCCCCAATTCTTATAATATTTTGCTTAAATATGCTACCAAATTGGGGGATATGGTTGTGGATGCGCAAAAAGATGCAGTAAGTAGATTTAATGCTCAATTTGAGCCTATGCTTGCCAAATGGAATAAAGATTTCTTTGTCTCCTTTACTATAGGCATGGGCGAACAATCTTACTATATTTTCACTTTTAGCTATGAAGAATACAGTATATGGATTCCAATGGTGGAAATAAAAAATTACAGATTCCCTACTTATAATTAAACACGTCGAACTTCAAAATACACAATTATGCAAGAGCTAACATTTGATCTCTTTTATAGCCCAATTTATTCCCTTGCGGCACCGATATATTTTACCTTAAGCAATCAATCTAATGTAGACAATTCTCTTGGTGTTGTCGGAGGTGTAAATGTTCAATTTGATGCTGTACTCGCTGACCTGAATTTAAATCAGGTTGGAATTATAAACATTGACAATTATAATTTAGGTGGCACGATGAACACTACCTTAGATCTGGTTCCGTATGAGCAATTAGCTGCTACTATCGGTTCGGATTTTGATCTCATAACCGCCAATCACAACGCAATAAATGAAAATCTACAAGGAGTTATCGGAGATCCTACCGTGCTATCCTGCAGAGCCATCGCAAAGATTGGCGTTACAGAATTTCAGATATGGGCAAACAGCTGCTGTGCTACTACTCCGGAACCCAGGGCAAAAGCGGCTTTTTGTGCTTTAGCACAGAGACTAAATGACCAATATGTTAAAAATTCAATTGAAGCTTTTACCTATGCTGGTTGTAAGTATACCGTCCATGTCGTAAAGGAAGGTTCAAAAGAAGTTGTCGAACTCTATGTTGAATGGATTAGAGACGTGAATAATAGAATTGATGATATCATGCTTTGGCTCAGTTTTGTGAATACTGCAGAAGGCATGATCTGGTTGACCAATGAAATTAGTCGTCAATAATTTTCAAAGAGGTTTTCATGATATTGTTTTGCTGGTCAGGTTGTCCTTACAAAATAAAAACAGTAATCTCCCATAATTATCATTATGGGAGGACCATGCCAATAAACTAAATCGTAACGACCTGAACTGATATAGTTTTTTAGAATAAAAAAACTACTTGGAAAGTAATTTTTTGAACCTAACTTCATTTTCCAAAACCTTATATTGCGGCTTCAAATTACCATCTTTATAAAACTCATGTACAACATCTTTATTTCTTTCATATAGTATCTCTAATATATATAAGGCGTCGTCAAGCTTGTCTTGATTCAAATATAGGTCTACTAAAAGCAAATTATCGGCTCCTTTTTCAAATCCTTCTTTTAAATACTGAATTGCTAATGAAACATTTTCTTGTTTATTGTTAATTTTTGAAAATTCTACATAACAGATTCCTAAAAATTCATACGCTCTTATGTGTTCAGGGAAAATTTCCAACATATTTTTCAGCTTTTCTATAGCGATATTATAATTAAAAGCTTTTTCGTGAACTGAATGACTAAAATGGTTGCCTCTCTCCAGATAAGCTAACCCAAGATTATAATGAATAATTGAATATTTCGGATTTAACTTTATCGCTTTTTCTGCATTCTCAATAAAAACAAAGCGCTTCCCTCTAACAGGCAGAGGAAAGAAACATAAACAGTTATTTTTAATAACTATCATGCCTTACTTGATACCTTCAGATGGGGTAAGATCATCTCCGTTGTGTGCCAAAAGTTGTAACTGACATGAGGAAATGTTTGATACGTGCTCCGTCTTGACCGCCAAAAGTGAGGAAAAACCAAATATAAACGAAACCTCCGCCCATACAGCAACTAGTTTTTCTTTAGAAAAATATTTTCATATTTTTCAGGACAATCTTTAAATTCAACCGTCATTACATTATATATAAATATTTTGTAACTTTATTAAAAACTGATTAAGTAACTTTATGAGAAGATTCCTTTTGTTAATCACCACTATTATGGTGATAATTAGCTGTAAGGACCAAAACGACTCATTTATTGAAAACAATAAGGTAGACGATATTAGTTTATTACGAGCTGATTTTGAAAAGCAGACGGGTTACGACCAAACAAAGGTGTACCTGCTAACCCCAGCATTCAGAACTAGAATTAATTGGGATAAAACAGTTGAAAAACATAAAGATACTGTTTTAATTGCTGTATCTGTATTAGATGCTGTACATTTTCCTTTCGACGGCCTTCAGGTAGATTTGAAAAATCATGTTATTTTAAAAGCCGTACGGAATAAAGACTCAAAATGGAACTATTCGACGGTTACATTTGTTCCCACAGATCTCTCGAAAGGTTATTCTGGTCTAATTATTTCCCGATCGTTAAAAAAGGGTATTGAGAAAATTGACTATTATAATGAAGGGTCTATTTTAAATAATGATAACATTATACGTAGAAAATTTGCAGTTTCAGCTTCTAAAAATGCTAATAAAGCCAGTGCGGGTCTGCGAGCTGGATGTATCATCGGGTATGTAAATGGGATGGTTAATTTTGTAAGTTGTGATAACTATACAGGGACCGGTGGCAGTTCTAGCCAAGATACATATGGCGATCCTGATGATTTCGAACAAATGCCAATTTTTGACGAAGGTTCTGTAATTTGGATCACCCCGAGCAAAGATGATCAGGATATCATTGATTCTTTGCGGAGATACCCTTGCGCACAGATGGTATTGGCAAAATTACCTAATTTAGAGAATAAGATATCTGAATGGTTGAGTAATACGTTTGTTAATAGCGAGACATATAACATCACCTTCAGGGCGAGCACGACACTTGCGGATACTACAGATGGTGAACATTATACTGGAAATATCTCAGGAAAAAACCAGTACATTACATTAAATGGGAATATGCTTAACACAGCTTCTCAGGAATATATTGCCGCAACAATGTTTCATGAAGCTTTGCACGGTTTTTTACATATGGAAAAGTTACGTCTAGAAGAAAAGGGGACGCCCGAACAGTTTGGTGTCCTATACCCGGGAATAGTGCCGACCATGATCGCAGGTCAGCAAAAGTTTGTACTGAATCATAATGCATACGGTACATTACTTGGGGATTTACAAAAAGCTATTCAAAGTTTTAGTCCCAATATTAGCGCTTTTGACGCAATGGCACTTGCAAAAGGTGGAGTTATTAATTTAAATACAGTCGAAAAATCAGTCAATTATGCAAATAAAAAGGGAAATGCGGGAACAACTTGTAATTAATAGACTTTTGGGAATTATTATAATTTTGTGCGTTAATCTTGTTAATAGCCACGCACAGACAAAGTATTTTGTTCTGGAGGATAAATCAGAAAATTATGTAAGTCATCATTTTACAATGTCCGCTAAACAGCTGTATGGAGTTGATGCAACAGTCGAGTGTTTTAATATACTTTATGACGGTTATCCATCAGACAAAAGAGCATTAAAAAAAGACTACGATCAGAACCTGATTTTATTTTCGGTGCTTCCAAATGTAGAAGGCGGACTAACTTGGAAAGAAGTTGCAATGGATTCCATTCAAAAGTCCATAATACCCTTTGGCAGTTTAAATAGATTATTTGAGGCACATACCTATTCTCTATTTTTCGAAAAATACGATGGTAAAACAAAATTTCTGAATGACTATAAAATTATTGTGAAGAGGAATGGAAAATTCTATGTTCCAACATTCTGTTTATTGCAATTTTATGCAATAAGAAATCGTTCCGAAATATTTACTAGTCCATTTGGAACTATAAACACATATCTAAATGATCTTCCGATTCTCGAGATGGAAAAGATATATAAAGATCGATATCCATATAGTGATTTTCCGCTATTCGGTATAGGCGAATCCCCCTATAGGCTTCAATCTTTTGATCGTCTAAGAGACCGTAGGGAATATTTGTCTAAGAAGATACACTTAAAAAATAATGATACCGCCTTTCAGTTCTGGACATTCACAAACTGGTATGAACATCCCCAAAATTATGAAACAGAAAGAGGTATTGATCGCTTTGTTTATTTGCCTGGCAAAGGAATTATTGGCGGGTCTTTTGATTTCTACTTTTACTTCCATAGAAAAAAGTTGCCAATAAAATATGTGGATTTTATGAATAATATCAAAGAAGAAAAAGTGATGATCTCAGACATTTATTAGTAAAAGCAAAATCCCACTGACGAAACCCTCCAAGTTTCCGGTGAGTGGGATTTTTAGATAGATATAGGGCAAATTATAAAGGTAAATGTAGGGTGCTCGAAATCTTCTCTTACCAAAAGCGGAGCATCTTATCTTTGTCGACTTTGAGCGTAATCCTTTTAAAATCGTCCTCATTAAAGACTTTATGCTTTTCTGTTTTCGCAACATATCTGCTCTTTATTTTATTTATTGCCCATTTCCGAGAAATCGTTGATCAAATCCTAACACGGAATCGCCTAATTAAACTTAATAATACCATTTTTAGAAACTGGTACCGTAAGAGACGAGTCCAATATAGGAGAAGAATTCGTTGAATATTACTGGTAAAGAAATTATAGTAG
This sequence comes from Sphingobacterium sp. GVS05A, assembly GCF_019969845.1. Classification (GTDB taxonomy): domain Bacteria; phylum Bacteroidota; class Bacteroidia; order Sphingobacteriales; family Sphingobacteriaceae; genus Sphingobacterium. The sequence continues at coordinate 23,953 of NZ_JAHXYR010000005.1, read as the reverse complement.
CCGGAAGGGTGATAAATATCTACCGAGTTTGCCAATGCATATTTAAAGACGTTGTTAATATAACTAAAGCAATTCTGGGTCTTCAAACCGTTGGCACCAAAGTAACGTACATTAACTTCGCCAATGAATTTGTGGATGAGTTTAATGCTACTTGCAACAATGACGCTCCCACCATCTTCTGGCCTTGGATCATCGAGCGGATCAACATAGTGATAAATAATCGGTGCTGGGGTATCTCCTTTCTGATAATAACCTAATAACTGAACTCCCTCATAAGTTCCGTTTTGTAAAGCTGTGATTTCTGTAGCAGATAAGCCCTGCATAGCCACCATCGTTTCTTTAACTAAAAATTGATTTGCCATATTCTTTTGTTTTTATGTGTATAGCAAAAGTATGGCTGCTGAGATGGGTATCTGAGGAAAATAAGGTGTATGTACGCGGTATGTGTATATCGGTTATTCTGGGCCAAGCCTATCGCTTGAATATGGGCCACCCGTATCGGTGATTACGGGCCAGTAATTATAAGATTATTTTTTCACTTTTCTCATAGACTCTCCAGACAAAGACAATCTGTGTGCACCATGCACGAGTCTGTCCAGTATCGCATCCGCTATAGTTCCTTCTCCAATAACTTCGTACCATGCACTAACAGGCAATTGAGAGGCGATTATTGTAGACTTCTTATTGTGTCTATCCTCAATGATCTCCATGAGTAGATCTCTCTGTGGCTTGTCCAAGCTCTGCAGGCCAAAGTCATCCAATATCAAAAGATCCTGTTTTTCGATTCGTGCGATTTCTTTGAAAAGCGAGTTGTCCGCTCTGGCCGAATGGAGTCTGGCGAATAGTTTAGCAGTATTATAATAAGCCACCCGATGCCCCATAGCACAAGCCTGATGGCCCAAAGCAGAGGCTACATAGCTCTTACCCACACCAGTTGGCCCCACTATGAGAATATTCTCCTTCTGCTGGATGAACTGGCAACAGGAGAGCCTTGTCAGCAGATCCCGGTCCAGTTCCCGAGAGGCCTGATAATCAATATCAGAAAGATTTGACTGATAACGGAAAGCTGCCGCCTGAGTGAGCCGGGTGACTTTTTTGTTGGAACGGTCCTGCCATTCGGCGTCGACCAGGATGGTAAGCAGCTCATCGGGAGTCAACTGTAGATGTCCCTGTGATTCGATACTGCTGCGATAGGCCAGTAACATGCCATGCAGTCGCAGGTCTTTCATTTTTTCAATGGTTTGTTGTACGTTCATATATCTGTTTATGTTAAGAATAATAAATTGCTCCCCGCAGGTTTTCATGAACTGGCAGTGCAGGAGGTTCGTCCGCTAAGTCCTGCTTATCGAGTCCCTGTTTAAGGATGGATTCCAGTATTTTGTAACCATACTGATCAAATGCCATGGCACGGTGACAAGCTTTCTTTAGTCGTTCGATTCCGTATGTCTTTCCCAGACGTTGTATACCCCAGCAGGATCGAAATGCCTGTTCAGGATGGGGACGCCTGGCGAATACTTCTTCCAGATAACGGTGGATCATCGTATCCTGAGACTTCCCCCAGTAAAGAAAGTTCTCTACACTGCATTCCTGCATGAAGCGATGGTTATCGGGCATGTGGCCCTTATGGGTGGTATAACCTCCACTTTTACGGCTTCTGATATGTGAGGCTATCCGTTTGCTCTGATGATAGACCTCCACGGAGATCTCGTTGTAGCGTACATCAACCTTTTTACCGATATACTGATATGGTACGCTGTAGTAATGGCGATCATCACTGAGAAAGATATGATAGTTCTTCTGTACAGTAGCAGACTTGTGTACCAATAATGTAAAAGGCTGTGCCGGCAATGGGGATAGAAGAATCTTTTCGTGCTCTAGGAACAACTGTTCACGGCTAGTTTGCTTTAGTTGGTACTTTCGCTGGTTATATGTCTCCAGCAAAGGACGGATCGCCACATTGAGGGAATGCAGGTCGAAGAACACCCGGTCTTTCAGATGAAAACAGATACGTTGATAAACCAGCCTGACGGCATGTTCAACCAATGCCTTGTCTTTGGGTTTATAGGCTCGTGTGGCTATTACGGCTGTTCCGTAATGCAATGCAAACAACTTAAAGTCACGGTTCAGCTCCGGTTCATAACGATGGGAACGGGTGACCGCAGACTTTAGATTGTCGGTGATGATCAGCTTTGGGACACCACCTATGAACTCTAGGGCACGCCTCATACTGCCCAGAAAAGATGCTTTTCCCTGACTTTCGCTAGCCTCAACATAGGTGTACCCAGTGCCGGCAAGAACGCAAACAAAAAGTTCTACCGGATGCAATTCGCCCGACGCTCTGTCTGTCAGGTTGAGACGGTCGCCAGCATAATCAACAAGGAGCTTTTCGCCCATCTTATGATCAATATGCATAGTGGCGTGCTGCACTGCAAAAGCTTTCTGAACATGTTCCTTGAATTGTGTGTAACCGTAACCCTGCGGATAACGCTCACGGTACTGTTCCCAGATGTTGAGGTAAGTAAATCCAGAACTTTGCATAGAGCGCTTGAATGCTGGAAACATATCGGACAGTTCCTGGTACACATCCGGTTTAATGAATACTTTCGGCTGGGGCAATACGGACGCAAGCGACGTTTCATCTAGATCTTCCAGTTCGGAAAAATCTTTTCCCCTTGCCTTCAGATGAAGTACATATTCATTGACTGTCTTTCGGTTGATGCCCAGCAACCTGGCGACGGAGCGATTACTCTCCCCACGGGCTTTTAATTGAATTATACGTTGAATATCTAACATATCTATGCGGTGACCAGCCATATCTTACAGAGTTAGTGCTCTGCAAAATAATACTTTGTTTAAACTGGCCCGCAATCACCGATACAATTGGACCTATATCGCCGATACGAATGGCCCGTTATGCACCGATATATACACGGTATGGGAGTGATACCGAAAAGTACTTATTAACTTTGGATAATAAATTAAAAGATCAAGATCATATTATGTGCAATAGAAAAACTATTTATTAACCAAAAGGGGCATATCAAAATAGCTATTTTTATATGGCCCCCAATCAATTTTATTTTACACTTGTCCAGCAGATATATTTTGTTTAGATCTACTGGTAATGAATACTAACCTGGATTATCCTATTTAATATTCTCCATCTTTTATATCTTATCACATTATTTTGACATATGAAAATTTAATGAATTTAAAAAGATAAGCTATAATATATATATCAAAAGTTACCAAAATTTCATTTCACATAGAATAATTTAGTAATTATCCATATATTTGAAACTTAAAAGACAAAGTGACCAATTAAATATGAGAAGTAATAATTTATTTTCCATCACTTTCATTTCCCTCGTAAGCATCTTTCTTATAACAAGTTGTAACAAAGACGTATACGATAAGATACACACACCAATACCGCAACAAGTAAGAAGCAGTTATGAAAGCCAGGCAAAAGAAAAATATGTGGAGAAGAATTTTCTTACACAAATAAAATACGAACCGGATTGGGATAGGGTTTATCAAGAATCCGATTCATCACTGTTCATTGGAATCAATGTATTGGATTCATTAGAATATATCCGGACCGAACAGAATCAAAATTATGCTTTAGCTAAAAGAATGTTTCTTACAGCGCGGTATTATTCAGGTTCCTGGCATTTCCAGACCAATCTTCTTATCCCCGTCAAAGGCAGCAGACAGGAAGCTTTTAGTGGTACTGTGATTACAGCGGATGCCTTTTCCCCACGCATAGGATATTCTGAATATTACCGTGGAGAGTATATAAACAAAAAGATGAATTCAATTCGTTCGGGAGCAAAGGTAGCGGGCACATGGATTACAACAAATTGCAGATCTGTGACAGCGTCGATGGGAGGATATAGTTCCACAACAACAGTCTGTGATTATATTTATATTGAATCCGGTAATGGCGGTGGTAGTGGTCAACCAAATGGCCCTCTCCCTGAGCCAGATCCACGCATCCCAACAGATGCCGGCGACGGCCCTCCTAATCTTTACAAATTGACAAAAAAACCATCTACCGACCCCTGTGCTGGCAGAGCATCCGTCAATGAGCGGGCAAATTTGGACTCAGCAAAACTCTTTCTCAATAAAATTATCACATTAACGGACTCTGTTGAATATGCTTATGAAACGTTTATGTCCAGTATAGTCCACAAGGAATTGCAAAACACGCCAATTCGAACTGATGGCATTAGAGATGAGGTACAATGGAATATGAAATGGGGAGATAACGGATTAACAGTGGGTTTTGTACATTCACATCCTTTTGAAAGTGCCCCCACCCCACATGATCTTTTTAATGGTCTTAGTGGTTACAACCAGATACAACCTGTGTCCCAACGGGCAGTATTTACAGAATATTTTTCTTCCACTATCGTAACAGAAAACTATATTTATGTTGTTACTATCAAAGATGCCAATAAATGGCTCGCAATGGGCACAAATTTTGAAGAGAAAATAAAAGTTGATATGAAAGAATATCGCCGTATTGTAAATGATTATAAAGATAATAATTCTACAAAATTACAAAGCGAAGCACAAGAATTCGCTCTTTTGACACTATACAAAGACGTGGTTAATATCTATCGCTCGAATAAAAACGGTGTTTGGGATTTTAAACCATTACAATTAGATAGCAGTACCAATAAACCCAGTTCCCAAAATTGTAATCCATAGACATTATGAAATTTAATATTTTAGCTTTTCTTTTATTATTTGCATTTAGCTATACAAAAGCACAAACTTATATCCAAGGCGAGAATGTTGTTCCACTGACAAGCATCACAAATAGCGGTCTGTTATCCGCGACAAACAGACTGTCAATGACACAAGCTTTCGATATTTATAGCCAACGACGTTCATCCCCTCTTTTTAAAAAGCCTTCTGACTTAGTTGGCGAATTTTGGCTGATCGATAATTTACTTATTAAAATTGTGTCTCGCCAATTATCTGCAACAAGAAAGGAAAACTTTCAAGAATTACGCTATGTGACAGGCCCTCCGGGAGTCAGCATAGGCAAACATAAACATGAGTATTTTGATACAATAAAAGCAGTCAATAATTACGAAGTGTTTATAAACTATTATTATTCAGATAACGATAAATTTTTCATTATTCAGGACAAACAGGGGCGTTATAAATTAAGTGGAACAATTATTTCTACCAATGCAGATACAAAGAAAGCCGAGGCATTTATGGATACTTTACTAAATAGCATCACGTTTAAATAAGAGTACACTTTGAACATTGACTTGATACTTTGTAATGGAATACTTGTTCGTGAAAAAGATAATTATACAATGCATAAATCTATTCTTATATTTTTTCTATGTGCATTTAACTGTACAAAAGCGCAAACCTATATTCAAGGCAAGGAAGTAATTCTTTCATCAAATATCGTAAACAGCTCGCTTATTCCTTTATCAAAAAGGATCACTATGGATGAAGCTTATAATATATACAAAACTCGAGGGAGTGCAGAAGTTTATAATAAATCTTCGCAACTCGTTGGTGAATTTTGGCTAATTGATAATATACTAATTAATATAGTATCACGTAATTTATCTTCAACTAGAAAGGAAAACTTTCAAAAATTACGTTATACTCTAGGACCAAGGGGAGCAAGCACTGGCAAACTTAAACATGAGTATTTTGATACGATAAAAACTGTCAATAATTACGAAGTGTTTATACACTATTATTATAACAGTAAGAACAAATCCTTCATTATTCAAGACAAGCAAGGACGATATAAATTAATGGGAAGTATTATTTCTACTGAGACAGATATAAAAAAAGCTGAAGCATTTATGGATACTTTACTAAATAGCATCACGTTTAAATAAGAGTACACTTTGAACAATGACTTGATACTTTGTAATGGAATACTTGTTTGTGAAAAAGATAATTATATAATGCGTTAAATATGAGATATAAAACTATTCTTATATTTTTTCTATGTGCATTTAACTGTACGAAAGCACAAACTTATATCCAGGGCGAGAAAGTTGTTCCACTGGCAAACATCGTAAATAGCGAGTTTTTATCAGCTACAAAAAGACTGTCAATGACACAAGCTTTCGATATTTATAGCCAACGACGTTCATCCCCTCTTTTTAAAAAGCCTTCTGACTTAGTTGGCGAATTTTGGCTAGTCGATAATTTACTTATCAATATTGTCTCTCGGGAATTATCTGCGACAAGAAAGGAAAATTTTCAAGAATTACGTTATTCTTCAGGTCCTCAGGGTGCCAGTACCGGTAAATACAAGAATCAGTATTTCGATACAGTGAAAACGGTCAATAATTATAACGTATTTATTAGTTATTTTTTTACTGGCAACATTAAATCTTTCATTGTTCAAGATAAACATAGCCGTTATAAATTAAGTGGAACAATTATTTCTACCAATTCAGATATTAAAAAAGCTGAGGTATTTATGGATACTTTACTAAATAGCATCACGTTTAAATAAGAGTACATTTTGAACATTGACTTGATACTTTGTAATGGAATACTTGTTCGTGAAAAAGATAATTATACAATGCTTTGAATATGGGATATAAATCTATTCTTATATTTTTTCTATGTGCATTTAGCTATACAAAAGCACAAACTTATATCCAGGGCGAGAAAATTGTTCCACTGACAAGCATCGTAAATAGCAAGTTTTTATCAGCTACAAAAAGACTGTCAATGACACATGCTTTCGATATTTATAGCCAACGACGTTCATACCCTCTTTTTAAAAAGCCTTCAAACTTAGTCGGCGAATTTTGGCTGATCGATAATTTACTTATTAAAATTGTGTCTCGCCAATTATCTGCAACAAGAAAGGAAAACTTTCAAGAATTACGCTATGTGACAGGCCCCCCAGGAGTCAAGCACAGGCAAACATAAACATGAGTATTTTGATACAATAAAAACAATCAATAATTACGAGGTGTTTATAAGTTATTATTATTTTAGTAAGACTAAATCTTTCTTGATTCAGGACAAACAGGGGCGTTATAAATTAAGTGGAACAATTATTTCTACCAATGCAGATACAAAGAAAGCTGAGACATTTATGGATACTTTACTAAATAGCATCACGTTTAAATAAGAGTACACTTTGAACAAGGACTTGATACTTTGTAATGGAATACTTGTTCGTGAAAAAGATAATTATACAATGCTTTGAATATGGGATACAAATCTATTCTTTTCTGCTTTTCTATTTGCATTTACTGATTTAAATGCACAAATTTATATTCAAGGAAAAGAAGTTATCTCCTTATCAAGTATTGCAAACAGTACTCTACTAACTGTTCCAAACAGGTTGACAATGGAAAATGCATTTTCCAAATATAAAATACTTGCTCCCGATATCGTTAATCAGCAATCAAGATTAGTCGGTGAATTTTGGCTATTTGATAATCTATTTATTAATATAGTGTCACGTAATCTAATGTCGACTAGAAAGGAAAATTTCAAAGAATTACGCTATGCTTCTGGACCACAAGGGGCAAGTACAGGCAAACATAAACATGAGTATTTTGATACCATTAAAACAGTCAATAATTACGAAGCGTTTATAAGCTATTATTATTCCAGTAATAATAAATTTTTCATAATTCAGGACAAACAGGGACGCTATAAATTAAGTGGAACAATTATTTCTACCAATGCTGATAAAAAAAAGGCTGAGGCATTTATAGATACTTTACTAAATAGCATCACGTTTAAATAAGGATACACTTTGAACATTGATTTGATAATTTGTAATGGAATACTTGTTCGTGAAAAAGATAATTATACGATGCTTTAAATATGGGATATAAATTTATTCTTATATTTTTTCTATGTGCATTTAACTATACAAAAGCACAAACTTACATCCAAGGCCAGAATGTTGTTCCACTGACAAGCATCGTAAATAGCGAGTTTTTATCAGCGACAGAAAGACTATCAATGACACAAGCTTTCGAAATTTATAGTCAACGACATTCCTCACCTTTTTTAAAAAAACCTTCTGACTTAGTCGGCGAATTTTGGCTGATCGATAATTTACTTATTAAAATTGTGTCTCGGGAATTGTCCGCAACAAGAAAGGAAAATTTTCAAGAATTACGGTATGTGACAGCCCCCCCAGGAGTCAGCACAGGCAAACATAAACATGAATATTTTGATACAATAAAAACAATCAATAATTACGAGGTGTTTATAAGTTACTATTATTTTAGTAAGACTAAATCTTTCTTGATTCAGGACAAACAGGGGCGTTATAAATTAAGTGGAACAATTATTTCTACCAATTCAGATATTAAAAAAGCTGAGGCATTTATGGGTACTTTACTAAATAGCATCACGTTTAAATAAGAGTACACTTTGAACAAGGACTTGATACTTTGTAATGGAATACTTGTTCGTGAAAAAGACAATTATACGATGCTTTGAATATGGGATATAAATCTATTCTTATATTTTTTCTATGTGCATTTAACTATACAAACGCGCAAACCTATATTCAAGGCAAGGAACTAATTCCTTCATCAAATATCGTAAACAGCTCGCTTATTCCTTTATCAAAAAGGATCAATATGGATGAAGCTTATAATATATACAAAACTCGAGGGAGTGCAGAAGTTTATAATAAATCTTCACAACTCGTTGGTGAATTTTGGCTAATTGATAATATACTAATTAATATAGTATCACGTAATTTATCTTCAACTAGAAAGGAAAACTTTCAAAAATTACGTTATACTCTAGGACCAAGGGGAGCAAGCACTGGCAAACTTAAACATGAGTATTTTGATACAATAAAAACTGTCAATAATTACGAAGTGTTTATACACTATTATTATAACAGTAAGAACAAATCCTTCATTATTCAAGACAAGCAAGGACGATATAAATTAATGGGAAGCATTATTTCTACTGAGACGGATATAAAAAAAGCCGAAGCATTTATGAATACTTTACTAGATAGTATCACGTTTAAATGAGAGTACACTTTGAACATTGACTTGATACTTTGTAATGGAATACTTGTTCGTGAAAAAAAAGCTAAAGGACAACAATCTTGCTTATCAATTCTGGACATATACGAATTGGCATGCACATGCGCATGAATATGAGTTCGATAGAGGTATCGATCGATTTGTTTACCTACCAGGAAAAGGAATAATTGGTGGGTCTTTTGACTTCTACTTTTACTTCCATAGAAAAAAGTTACCAATAAAATATGTGGATTTTATGAATAATATCAAAGAAGAAAAAGTGATGATCGCTGACATCTTTAAATAAAGAAGTTCTGTTTCGACTGGCTAAATTATTCAGTGGTTACGTTTAACCCCTCAGACCTCTCGAAGGGTTGTTCTGGTCTAATTATTTCCCGATCGTTAATAAAGGGTATTGAGAAAATTGACTATTATAATAAAGGGTCTATTTTAAATAATGATAACATTATACGCAGAAAATTTGCAGTCTCAGCTTCTAAAAATGCTAATAAAGCCAGTGTGGGCCTGCGAGCTGGATGTATCATCGGGTATGTAAATGGAATGGTTAATTTTGTAAGTTGTGATAACTATACAGGGACTGGCGGTTCGAATAATAATGACACATATGGTGATCCTGATGATTTCGAACAAATGCCAATTTTTGACGAAGGTTCTGTAATTTGGATCACCCCGAGCGAAGATGATCAGGATATCATTGATTCTTTGCAGGGATACCCTTGCGCACAGATGGTATTGGCAAAATTGCCTAACTTAGAGAATAAGATATCTGAATGGTTGAGTAGAGAGTTCAGTCAAGATATTAATAATACGATCACATTTAGACCAAGTAAACTTTTAGGAGACGGTGTAGACGGAAAATGGTTTAACAATACTGGGTCGGGAAGCATCCAAACAATATTTCTAAATGCTGATATGCTTTCTAGTGCTTCACAAGAGTATATTGCGTCTACGATATTTCATGAAGCATTACATGGCTTTTTGCACATGGAAAAATTGAGACTTGAAGCAGAAGGTAAAGCTTCTCAATTCGGTATTCTATATCCCGGGTTTACTGAAGTTAATACCGGGGGACAAATAAGATTTGTTAAAGGACATAGTGCTTATGGTACTCTTTTAACGAGTCTCGCTGCCGCCATTAGATCATTTAATCCAAGTTTGAGCGAATATGATGCTATGGCACTAGCCAAAGTTGGTGTGGTTGATAATATGAATACAATCGAAGACAATATTGCTTATAACCATAGAGAAGGAAACCATGGGACAACATGTAATTAAAAAATTCAAATTATGGATCTTAGTGCCATTACTAATTATTTCGCACAGTTTATCTGCTAAAGTCAAATATATTTTCTTACCTGATCAGCCACAGGGATATATCCTGGATAGTTACAAACTATCTACAAATAATTTGTATGGTGTTAAGAAGAGTGTTGAGCTATTTTCACTGACTTTCATTGATGGCATAGATATTGAACGAAATAAATTGAACCAGCACAAAGATCTTAATCTAATTCTAATTGCCGTTCTTCCGGATTTAGAAGGGAGCAGAGATTGGATTGAGATTAGTCCGGATAGCGTCAAAAATGATACGATACCCTACCAGTATCTTCGGAGATTATTTAGATCCAATACATATTCAGATTTTGACAAAACATACGGGGCAAAAACTAAATATTTTGATGAATACCAGATTATCAGGAAAATTGGCACAAAATATTATGTTTCTAAACATTGTTTAATACAATTTTTTGCGATAAGAAATAGGCCTGCTATTTTTCAAAACATCTTTGGAACAATAAATATTGAACAAGATCCGATAACAATTACTGAAATGGAGCCTATTTTTAAGAAAAGATACCCTCATTCCATTTTTCCTGTATATACGATCGGTGATACACCCTATAGTTATAGTTCTTTCGATTTTCTAAGAGAAAGGAAAGAATATCTGTCAAAGGTGATAAAGCTAAAGAACAACGATCTTGCTTATCAGTTTTGGACTTATACGAATTGGCATGCTCATGCTCATGAATATGAGATCGACAGAGGTATCGATCGCTTTGTTTATTTGCCTGGCAAAGGAATTATTGGCGGGTCTTTTGATTTCTACTTTTACTTCCATAGAAAAAAGCTGCCAATAAAGTATGCGGATTTTATGAATAATATCAAAGAAGAAAAAGTGATGATAGCTGATATTTATTAGTAAAAGCAAAATCCCACTCACGAAACCCTCCCAGTTTCCAGTGAGTGGGATTTTTAGATAGATATAGGGCAAGTTATAAAGGTAAATGTAGGGTGCTCGAAGTCTTCTCTTACCAAAAGCGGAGTATCTTATTTTTGTCGACTTTGAGCGTAATCCTTTTAAAATCGTCCTCATTAAAGACTTTATGCTTTTCTGTTTTCACAACGTATCTGCTCTCTATTTTAGATACTGGATTGGTATCGATATATCCTTCGGAAATGCAATATTCAAAAAAACCATAATAGATTCCTTTACAATTATTAAAGGTCTTAGGCATCCATTTTTTTCCAAGAAGAATCATTAGTTTATTTATATGGCTGAACTGGATAGTATTCACCTTAATCGTACCATAATGTTCATTCAGAAAATAGAGTTTACTTGAGTAACTTTGAATACTTTTTACTCGGCCCCCTTTATCTTTTTGGAATTGAATGAATGACTTAATCGCATTAGATAATAGTGGAATTTCTATTTCGACGGCTTCAATGTTATTAAACTTCCCTCCTATCAAAAGCTGTTCATAATGGATGCGAAGTTTAGAAAATTCTTTGATTTTGTTTTGGTAGTCTTTGATACGGTTTAGACCATCTGATTTACGGTATCGACTTCCCTCAAAATGGAATTCGATAAACCATCTTTCTTGCGCTTGCAATGTTTTTGTACTCCTAACCTTGCCTTGTAAGATTACTGGAGTTGTGTAATGTTTGGTCACAGTTTTGGCACAGTTTTGCAAAACGTGACTGAATGCGATATTCTTGGAAAGCAGTTAATCCTCCTTCATTAAGTCAAACAGACACCTGTAATTCCCTTATTATAAGGGAGGTGTCAGAGTGATCGAAGAGTAGTCCTGGAAAGACTGTATACGGGATGACTGTATCGAAGGTTCGAATCCCTCCCTTTCTATCCCGTCAATACGCCGCCCAGCTAAAGTTATAACATCTGTAGTCTCCGGTAACAATTTGGAAGAACTAATGAAAATTTATTAACGAAATATCGAGCATAAAACACAAAAAACACCTTCGTAAACTAAGGTGCTAGCCAGATGTCTTATATTTTAACCCACTTATTAAAGTTATAAATAACCTTTATGAAAACAAATAGTTGAATAAGAATCAATAATTACTCTCCCTTTTGTTTAACTGTTTTAAAGTTCATCAGCCAACGTGAAGCCGATTATCATTGTATTGCGTCAATATAACTTATGTATCCACACAACGTCACCCAAGGTGCTGCGATTCAAAGTTGGTATAACTGGACTCTACAGACCTCTTTTCAAAAAACTAGCTTTTAAAAGTAGATAATTCATAATGAATTATCAAAGTATCCCCTTTTTCATCAACATTCGATTTGAAGATATGTTCAGCTATATATTTATCGGGTTCGGGGTTATGATAGCAATAGTAGGTCTAAATATCAAAGTAAATAAGTATTTCATCTCGAAGGGGTATCGTTAATTGTATGGTGCTCCCGTAGCATATTAACGGTGTTGACGAATGAGATAAGCATGGTCATGACAGCCTATCAATCAAAATTAATATTAAAGCCCTAAATAACTGATGTCATGCAGGGCTTTAATATGAAATTTAATACAATTAATTTTCTTGAACTGTGGGATATACAGTTACTTTGGATAGACCACACCCAGTTTGGGCAGTTGCTGAAATATGAAAAAATGGCAAAGCCCCATTTTGGACATTAAGTACTTTAGCTCTTACGGTATTTGCTGTCGTTGATAATACAGTTGCCCCACCAACAAAAAAACTGACATTCCCTAATGACGGGTCTACAGTATATGTATAAGTCTGGCCAGGGTTAACAATAGGTCTACCTGAAATGTTAAAACTTGCGCCCACATCTATAACTTTTTCAATTGAGTAACCTTTTAAATTTTTGGTCTTAAGTTTTACAAAACCAGCATTAGTACCAGTTCTGGTAACTTTCCACTGATTATTACCCAATGCCGTTAAAGTTGCAATTCCATCAGCATTTTCCAATGTTACTGTTCCTGGATTTACTATGGTATATGTCCCATCCGAACAAATACTAGACGCTCCATTAATTTTAAACCCATAAAATTGATTTAAACCATCAATATCACCGAGACTTAAATCATCTCTTTGAGCGGACCAAGTACCTCCACCGACTTTAGTCATCACATTTGAAGCAGGGTACATCATTATTGAATTAAAATCTAAAATACCATAAGCTGTTGAATAAGGCTGTATCTGATATTGATATGCTTGACTGGGAGATAATCCGCTTACATTCACATTTACATATGTATTCCGGTCTTGTCTGGTATGTTCATGAAAATAGCCCAAGCCATGCATTGTTTCATGAATTATTGTTCCAATACCTTGACTTGGATAAAGCCCAATAATCTTAGAAGTGCCGGCTTCCATCCCCACCTGTGTGCTATAAGAAGTACCGTAACTTGAGTCGTCGATAAATGTTACATAATCTGGTTCATTCGTTCTTTCAATAAACTTTATACTTGATCTTCCTTCGATCATACTAAATGCCTGAAGTATTTCAGCACTTCTAGAAGATGAAATTTTATAATAAAATATATTATTTGTCCATTTGTGAACGAAATCATTAGAAATACCATTTCTGACAGAAGCAACTTTACCGCCAGTAGTAGAACTGATATTCTTGATAATATTTAATTGACGTTGACTAATCATTATGTCATCAGCAATATAATAAGTATCTCCGACTTGTTTTACAATAAATGGTTTCCCATTGACAGAATACGTGTGAAAAATCGCAGATGAAGACTCTTCTTTGATAGAAATGTCATTACTATTAATTGGTTTATCCTCTTTTTTGCAAGAACTCAGACCTAGCCCAAGAAAAGCAGTAAAAAATAAAAGTTTTTTCATAATTAATAAATTGATCTTTTCTAATGAAGTTAATCATTATATTTTATTATATAAAATTAATATTTCCGATATAAATTATAAAAAAATGGAATATGCTAATTTAATTTAAAGCATCTTTTTACATAACGCTCACGTTGTTTGCGATCGGTGAACTAAAAGTCTTTTAGCTGTGGTAATTGTGCAAAAAAATCAAACAGCATCAAATAATGCTAGCAGATTACGTTTCAGTACTTGCACGATATCTAGCCAACAATTATGGTATATCGGCGCAAGATGCCTTTTCACTATCCTTTGAAGGCATGGAGGATATATTTGCGAATAAATTAGACAGTACAACTAAGCAGAATATTATTAATGAACTCAGAAATTTGCTACCTTCACATAATGATAGAACCCGAATTAGAGCGGACTATCAAATGGGGTACAAGGGTAATATATGTGAAACTATCATCAAATGAAAAAATTATTTCTTCTTTTAGTCCTAATTGGTATATATTCAATCGGCTGCGCTCAGCGCCCTCAAAACGAGAACGGAAAAAAGACACAATTTCGATCCAGTTTTGACACGAATTTCACTTATCTGAATTCGCTTGTCGCTACTAAAGCTTCAATTTTTGCTGTTATCCTTATCAGTTTTAATGGATATGGAAAAATACAGGATATTAAATTTTCAGATGGTGCCCCACCCAAATTCATTTCCGAAATAATTAGAATTAAGGACAAAGTTGATTTCAAATCAATGTATGATGAACTAGGGGGAAGTGCTTCAGATATGCAGGTACTGATTCCGGTCCAGATAGATGCTATGCAGATGGCAGGTGGAGGTGTTCCAATTGAGCAAAAGGATTTAGACAATATGTATTTATTTAAAGGTCAGCCAATAACTGGAGAATATGTGTTTTATCCAGCTATCAATTATAAATATCACTATAATAATTACGAATAGCCATGAAAAAGATTTATAGTTTATTATTATGTATATGCCTAATATTAACTCATGTTTTCGCACAAGGTTCGATAAATTCAGATAAATACTCAAAATTTGAGCGATCTTTTTTAAGCGTCATCAAGTACTCCGATCAACTTTTGGATAGATGTATTCCAACACTCACAACAATGAAACTCAAATTCAATGAACAAGGTGAATTGGATTCCCTCAGTTTTTCGGATAGCGCCTTTCCACAATTTGCTGACGAAGTTATTGCAAAAAAAGATCAAATAGATTTCCGTTCTTTATTTGAAGAACTTCATAGTGTTGGTAAACAAGACCTCTGGATATTGGTACCTATTCAATTTGACACCAAGATAGGTGGCAGATGTGAATCGGCTATTAGGCCGTATGATTTAGAACATTCAACAATCTTTTTAGGAAAGCCTTTAATCGGAAAGTACTATCTATATAAGAAAATATATGGAAAAGTGGGAATTGGGATTATGTATACATCAATAGGGAGACAAATGGAAGCGGCAAATACGACCTGCAAGATTGAAGTTGCTAACTTGATCTGCCGACTAAGTTAGCAACAATAATATAGCCTTTTTAATATGCCCATCCAATTCTCCTTAAATTCAAAACCATATAGATTGGGACGTATTACCGTAATATTGTCCATCTCAAAAGATGTACCTAAAGGAAAATATACGCCGATGTCTTGACTGGCGATAGTATCGTCATCTCCATTTGTACATAATATTTTAATATTCTTGAAACGAAGCCTGTCCTGTGAATCGCTATAGGTCAAAGGATTTATGCCCATTACTGCCTTAACATTAAAGTCAAATCTTCCATCAAACGTTGTTGCAGTAGGGTGCACTACTTTGCCCACTGCTGTTGATAGATACATCCAGACAGGCATATCCTCTTGACATATAAAGGATTTCTGAATATACAAGGGTTTATAGAGACGATAGGTTGTAGCAGACTTAGTAGGAGCAAAATATTTGCCATCTGTGCTATTTATGTAGTTTTGCCAGTTTTCAAATATGGATATCACCTCACTCTCAGGCAATATATCCGATCTTTGGGCTCCAAAACACTTACAATCGACACCGCTCGGAAATGCCGCTTCTAGCTTAATCTGTCCTATAGCGATGACGCTTCCACCATCATCTGGTCCAGGATCAGGAGTCGTCGGAGCCAAGTAATAAATAATCGGCGCTGGAGTATCCCCTTTTTCGTAATAACCTAATAACTGAACTCCCTCATAAGTTCCATTTTGTAAAGCTGTAATTTCAGCGGCAGGTAAGCCTCGCATAGCTGCCATCGTTTCTTTAACTAAAAATTGATTTGCCATATTCTTTTGTTTTATGTGTATAGCAAAAGTATGGTGGTAGTGGCTATCTGAGTAAAAGAAAGGTTATGTAAGCGGTATCGGGGAGATACCGAAAAGTATGGCGAGCCGCATTTAATCAAACACAATCGAACAAAAAATGGAATTGTATCCTAAATAGTTGATACAGATGCTTCGTAATGGAACTTACCATCAGAATAGTTTGGATAAGTGGAATTTTTGGACAAAATAAATATATTTGTTATAAATCAGTAATATCCTTTCTAAGAAACAAAGAATAGCTGTACAATGATATTTAAAGATTTTTCAGAAAATGAACTTTATCTGTTCATGAATGGCAAACTTATTTACAAGCGTTGGTTAGATACTGGTGTTTCGAAGGTTTTTGATCTGATGGCATATGACAAATACACCCTTGCGAGTATAAAAGAGCCGAGAAACGAAAATGGATTGTTGATAGTCAAGGCAAGAATAAAGTTAACGCCTACTGAAAACGGAGGTAGAAAATCGGGTATCATCTCAGGTTATCGACCCAATCACGTGTTTAAATATACGCCAGAAGGTAAATTATGTCAGACCTATATAGGTGATATAAATTTTGAGGGTGAGGATTTAAAGCCTGGTGAAGAAAGAATTGCTACTGTTCGCTTTCTCCTTGTAAAAGAGCTATAGCAATATTTGACAAAAGGCCGTAAATGGTGGCTACATGAAGGTCCTAATATTATTGGTGACGCAGAAGTGTTATAAAAAAGCCTCTCCTTAAAACTAAGAAGAGGCTTTTTCACTGGTTAAGTATCCGATGATATCGTTCAACTAGATTTACTTTAATTTACTCCCATGAAAATGTGCCAGTACCCGCAATAACATCATACTCTCCAGTAATTTTCCTATTTTCAGTAATGACAGTACCATAGACAGGTATAATATATTTTAAAACTCCATTAACTCTATAAGTACCAACTCTTGGATTGACTCCCCAAACTGCCACTCCATAGCGATGCTCCCAATCTGATACAACCGTGAGGCCTCCCATTCTAGACAAAACAGATACCGGCTTATAAGTCGTCTGATCAAATGTAATATGTATTTCTAAATTTGTTCCAAATGGAGAAATCAATGCCGAGATAACAAACGTATTTCCTATCCATTCAGTACTAGGGCCGCTGGCTGTAACTGCTTTCTTATTTTGTGCCCTCTTCGAAACTAAGTCATTACTGTTTTTTAAAGAAGAAATTGTATTAAGGTCATTGGAATGCAAACTATCTAAAAGCATTTCTAGTTCCCTATAGCTTTGAATTCCTTGAGTACGGTCAACGGTGTTAACATCGAGTTTTGACTCAGTGAGATTGTATTTCGCAAATATTCTGCTTTTTGCAAGCAATTCCTCAGAAGACAATTGAGGTTGGTCTATCAATTTTTCTTGTTTATTACAACTTCCTAACAAGACGGCTTGTAGTGTCAAAAATAGTAATAAACATAAGGTTCGGACTCCTTTTATCTTTTTAAGTAGGATAAATACGTAAATACTACCAACGAATGGTAAGAATATGATAGCCAACACGTACAAGAGGAAATTGAGTGGTCGTAGTTTACGCCTATTCGAAACCAATAAAAACAGAGAAATTAATTTCAGTAAAAACTCCAACAAAAATAGAAGTTGCCATAAAGTTAGTCCTAATAACATTATTTTAGTTTAAAAATATAATTGATAATTGTTTTATATTAAGGTAAACGGCTATAGCACCAAATTGTCCCTAAAATTATTAAATTATTTTTCTGCGTTCGAAAAATATGCTATCCTTCAAACACAATGAAAAATTCAATAAGAAAAACAAAAGAAAAAAGACGTATCTTTCTTCAGTCGCAATACAACCTAGCACTCTCCTATTCCATTCACAAATGGGAACCCTGGATTGAATTGCCGGGAAATTTTTAGAATAATAAGACGCCATGAGATCCTTTGTTTTAATTGTAATCGCCATCATTGCTAATTTTATGCATAGCTATGCTCAGAAAGATCCGGAGCTTAAAAATGCACTCGCAAAAATGACTGCGGCATCAACCGCACACGACGCTCAGGCTACCGTAACCCTCACTTCACCGCGACTGGTTAAACAAATGGGTGGCGGAGAAGCTGCATTGAACCTTATCAAAGGAGCTTTAAAACAGTTGCAAAAACAAGGGATCAAAATAGACACAGTTATCAATTATGTTGATTTAGATATCCTGCTACATAATTACCGACATGGGAGATATAAACTCCCTGTACATGAATATCATTGCATAGCGTAAACTGCATTCCGCGAGAGGTATTGATCTTATCAATCTTTAAATTGCTAACTGTAATCCGATTGGAATAGGTAGCCAAAACCCCGGTATTCTGACTATTGCCAATATAAATATCGGACAAAGTGATATCATCATGTGAACAGAAAGCTTCACCTTGTACCCTTACACCCTCACCGTTGACGGTCGACTGAATTTTACTGATACTGATATTGCTCAACACTAGATTCTTAAATTTTAACAGCTCTTGCGACTGTCCCTGCCCTTGCTGTTGGAATTGGTTATCTAAATAGGTATATAATAATCCCTCGGAAGATACGCTGTATATATGTATCCGTCCTACCAAGTACATATTGACTTAGATTACCACGGTTGTTAGCTTTGTTGCTATGAATAACATTCAAGAAAAACGTAGCGTATGCTGTCTATGATAGCAGACTGGCAGCAGAGCCGAAAAAGCAAGAAAGCTTACTGTATGGAAAATGGGATCAATGAAGCGACCTTTTATTACAGCTGATCCGTCTTTACTGATGTTTGCACTGGGATCCTCGCGCCGTTTTTATCTTTATGATGGCTTTTGCGACATGCGAAAATCATTCGACGGGCTCTGCGGACTGATCGGTTCAGGGATGCAGTGTCAGGCTACCAGCGGTGAGGTTTTCGTATTTTTGAACCGTAGCCGTACGCATATGAAGCTGCTGCACTGGCAAAAAGGAGGCTTTGTACTTTATTATAAACGTCTGGAGAGCGGCACCTTCATGCCGCCGAACGTAAAAAATGGAGAATTGTCCTGGGCATTCTCCTCTTCCAGCTGCCGCAGTTTGCGCAATTCAGGAACACCTAAACCACCGTATTTTTACTTCCAATTGAAAAATGTCGCCTGTGAAAAGCCCATTTGTCGGCATATTTCTTCCACTCGGGTCTCGGACTGACGTGGTGCGAAAGCTATCTGTGCCTCGGTAAACTTTGATCTTTTCATCGTTTTTCCTCCTATTTAAAATTAGCAATTCATGCCCGAATTCTCTACTTTTAAAATGTCCTGTTTTGCGGGGGGAGGTCACCAAACGAATGAAGAAAAAAGAAAAGGAGAAGATTATAAATAGCATTTTTACTGTTCGTCAAGACCAAAAGAGCAGAAAATTTCTATGTAATTAAAAGGAATAAGTTGTAAAAAATTTCTATTTTTGTAGTCTGTTATACTATATCTAACATATTATCTGCGTCTTAACAAAAAAAGACGAACTCGAAAAAGAGTAATTAATGCATGAAATCTTTTGATTTTACTGCACAGATAATTGTATCCACTTATTTTATTAAATCATAAACAAACAATTGATTAGTGAGTCGATTGTCTCATCATTTTACGATGTATTCAGCATCCAAAAATGATGATAATACAAGGAATATAATGAATAGTAAACAGTTAATAAGTAGAGAAATAGAGATATTCTACAATAAAGCATCCGAAGAAACCCGACTTGATAAGGGAATGGGTGTATTTGAGTTTGAAAGAATCAAATCACTTATAGAAAAACATATTTTATCTTCACCTTTAACAATAATTGATATCGGTGGCGGTACAGGAAAGTATTCGGAATGGCTTGCAAAGAAAGGACATAAGGTTCATTTGGTAGAGCCAGTTTCAAAACATATAAAAATAGCCCGAAACAGAGCTAATAAATTGAAAAACAAATTTTCTGTACACATAGGAGAATCTCGAAAATTGGAATTCTCAAATAACTATGCAGACCTTATTATACTACACGGCCCTCTTTATCACCTTCAAAAGAAAGAAGACAGGGATTTAACCATTTTTGAAGCCAAACGAGTTTTGAAAAACAACGGAATTATATTAGGTTTCGCCATTAATTATACTGCATCAACTTTGGCAGGTCTTTTAAATGGCTTAATTCACAAAAAGTCTTTTTTTGAAATGTGTAAACAAGAACTGACAGTTGGCAAACATAATCCGCCCGATGATTTCCCCTGGCTTTTAGCCGAAGCATTTTATCATAAACCTGAACAGCTAAAGGATGAATTTATAAATCAACAATTAACTTATCTTAATACCTATGCGGTTGAAGGTATGGCGTGGCTGGACAAAGACTTTTTTGCTAATATGATGAACTGCAGAAGGCGGAAAGGATTGATAGAACTTATCCAAATAACTGAAAATGACAGTTATCTTCTACCATTCAGTCCCCATATGATGATCGCTGTACAAAAAAAGATATAATTATGGAAAATAAAGAGAAATATTACAAAGCACTAATAGACAATACTGGTCACCTAAACGAAATTGACCTCGGAGAAAAAATAGGATTGAACGAAAATGAAACCAACGAAATAATTTCACAGCTTCTGTCTGAATATAAAATTGAATATACAGAAAACAAAGCCTGTAATTACAGTCCGACGAAAAGAACGAAGAAAAAAAATATTAGTAGGTAACCGAAAGACAATATACGTGCAAGATTCTTGGGGTCGATAAAGAAAGATACTGTCTCATAAAGTGTGTAATTTATAGAAATGCGGAGTTTGAAAGGACTTCGCATTTTTTATTTACTAACTTTATAAGAGTATGATTGACAAGGAGTCACTATTAAACGACAAGGAGTTCTTAAAGAGTTTTAAGGACGGTTTACAGCGAAAGCCTTGATAGTTAAAAAATGGGTAACTCAATATATAAATGTGTTACTTATAAATGTGTTACTTACATCTCTTTCTATGTAACTTAGGGCTTCCACCGCATTGATTTCAGCCTGTTATTGATCCAATAGGAGACGATAAATAAAAAAATATTTCAGACATTTCCATTTATAGGGTGATTTGATGTATCTTAATTCTACATATTCCGAATAAAATGGAAGTATCACTTTAATGACTTTTACTAAAATTTACTGATTAATCTTAGGTTGGTATGATAGAATTTAGATCTCCACAAAATGAAAAATTACTTAATTACATTGAGGGCTACTATTATTTATCAGCAAAAGATGAAAAATTACCACACTATCTAACGTTTCCAAATAACTATACTATCGTTACGTTTATTAAAAATGGTTCTGTTCAAATAAAGGATGAAATTATTCATATTACAAAATCAGAGGGAAACTCACTATTGAGTGTAATCACTCAATACAAACGCCCCTTGGAAATTAGGTATTTAGACCCTGTAGAAGAGATTACTCTCTATTTAAAACCTGGCGCTTTGGCTTGCCTTTTCCCAGAAGTAATCAAAAACTCCCAAACTAAAACAATTTTTGATTGCGACAATCATCTCTTAAAAAAGGAGTTCAATAAAATTTCTGATAATCAAGGAGGCAAGGATATAAATATTGAAATTGAGAAATTCCTAGCCAATAGAATTTGTTCTGAAATTGACCGTCTATTAGTGGATCTGATTAAGAGATTAAACAGTAATCAAACAATTAGTGAAATTTCATTTGAGCTAAATCTTTCCCGACAATATATCAGCAATTATTTTAAAGATGGTATAGGGAAATCGCCGACTGAATTTAGGACAATATCGAGATTTCGTAATGCAATCAAAAGTCATGTTGCGGATGAGACTCTCACAAAATTAACCTATGAAAATTCCTTTTTCGACCAGGCTCATTTCAACAAGTATTTTAAATTATTGACGTCCTATAAACCCAAAGATTTTTTTAAGCAGACTCAAGGCAATAATAAAGTCGTTTGGCTGATTATTTAAGTTTACATTTTTACAATTCCTAATAGTAGATCGAGGTTAAATTTGAATGTAAATTAGCATATCAAATGAAAACAAAATTAGTATCAATAATTATTATCTCAATTCTTATTGCTTCCTGCAAGACAAGGGTTGCTCCAAAATTCATGATCGACAAGGATGGAATTTTAGTAGAAAAATTTGACTCAACGAATGTTGACGAGAATAAATACAATCTCGATAACGAAATTTATGTCACTGGAACAAAGTTAATCTATAGCTATAAGCACATCGGGATTGACAAACAGGAATATTTCATCGGAAAAATAGGCAAATCAGGAAAAACAACGAATGAATGGGAATTCATCCCAATAGAAAGAAAGAATGATTCTACCATTCTTAATGTTACAATAATACCACTGAATGGCAATGCTTTCAAAGCGAGTATACCAGACTACAATCAAACTAATTTCCTCTATAACTTCTTAAATACCGGAGGACAATCAATTGGAAAAGAAATAACTGGGGTAATTGAAAATAAAAAGAACATTTGGATACATCCTCCTCGATTTGCACTTTTTTCCATTCTAGAGCTAAATCCATTTCCATATATTTCATTTCCCACTAAAAATGGTAAAAAATGGAATTGGCATTTGAGCATAGGAGATCATTGGTCAAATGTCAGGTGGAAAAAATGGGTAGGACGTATAGAAAATGATTACATTTATGAAATACTTGAGCGTAAAAAATTAAAAACAAAGTTTGGAGAGATTAAATGCGTTGTTTCAAGGGCAACTGCCAACAGCCAACTGGGGAAGACATTTTTGACTTCGTATTTTAATGAAAAATATGGATTCTTAAAATTGGAATACATCAATATAGACGGTTCTCAAACAATATTTGAATTAGAGAAGGTCATAAAAAATTAAATTATGCCTCGCCTGTATAGACCACCTCCAGTAAATCGTTGAATGGATTGGATTAAAGAATAATATTTCCAATTCATTACACGAGCGGGATTAAAGGAGTTAAATTCTGTTAGGAACTATGTTTCAATTGTAGAGAACAAAAGATGCTGTATTGATGGAGGGTTTTCACCATCTGCTTCAAAGATATCAATCTTAGCTTGCAGCAAAGCCTCATCCTTAATAATACGATACAGAGGGAAAACAATTTTCACTTTATTTCCCAGCTTTTCAGATACATAGAAATCGGCATCGCTCACAGAATTAAACGATTTATCCAAGTTGGACAGATCCATAATCCTGATTGCATAATAGGGTAAAATAACACTAACAAATAAAGAGTATAAGGTGTTATCATTTTGCTGCTGGCTAAAGGAAAAGTGATACGACGGACTTCCTTCCATAAAGGAGTAATCCCAAATTTTGGGAGTGTAACACCAACTGTGTCATAGGATTAAAACTTAAAAACCTCTTTCGAGTTTGAGTCTATCCCCAAATCTAATATAAAGTTGGGATATGGTCAAGCCCCAGTTATGCATTGGCATCGTCCAT
>NZ_JAHXYR010000004.1 GCF_019969845.1 Sphingobacterium sp. GVS05A | reverse complement strand
CATGGCTTCTGCCTTGAAGCGTTCAAAGTCGAATGGGTCTTTTTCTTTCATGACCGTGTCGTTTGAATAATTGAATATAAATAATCTTATTGAATTATTCCTCTGACACAGTTCATGTTACAGTCTCCAAATTTCAGCAGAAAGATCGGATAGGGAATCTTTCAACTGCTCCCATTGCCTACGGTCTGACCATGCTGATTCGATACATAGTTTCCGATTATTAAAAGCTTCCGACCCAACATAAGTCTCTATATCATCCAAGGAAACACCTGCCGGATAAAACTCTTTTAATTGCTCTATTATTTGTTCTTTTTGCATCTAAGACTTATTCACTGTTAAGCTCCCAGTTCTTAATCCTGCATGGGCATTTGTCCCAATTCTATTGGCTATTCACGCAAGATTCGAGCCAAGTTGTGCGTTAACGTAATACTAGATAAGCAGTACTGGAGCATCCCCTTTTTCATAGTAGCCCAATAACTGAACTCCCTCATAAGTTCCATTCTGCAATGCTGTGATTTCAGCAGCTGATAAGCCTTGCATAGCTGCCATTGTTTCTTTAATTAAAAATTGATTTGCCATATTATTTTGTTTTTATGTGTATAATAAAAGTATGGCTGCTGCGATGGGTATCTGAGGAAAACAAGCGGTATGTAAGCGGTATGGGAGAGATACCGAAAAGTCTATTTCATTCTTTTAAATCCTATGCAGATGCTCTAAATAAAAAAGCTTCCCTCTGCCGATTAGAGGGAAGCTTTTTGGTGTATCGAAAGATAGATTAAGCTTGTTGGCCACTCGCTCTATCGGCAATCAATTTTGCATTCAACGATCCTCGGATCTCACTGGTCAAATTACGTAGATCATTGTATTTATCAATCAGGGTGTTCAAATTAGCAACTACTTCAGGCAACGTATTCGCTACCGAATCTGCCACTGTACCTGGCAAAGGACTTGCCGAACCTGCCACACCTACAGACTTCTTCACTAACCCGATTTCAGAATTATTTGCTTCCAAAGTAATATTTTGATCCAATACTTTCACAGAAGCCCCCGTTTCATTGGATATCCTCTGCGCAAACTGTCCAATCAGAATATTATTTTTAATATAGGTTTCGGACAGCGACAGGGAGGCTCTAATACCTACAGATAAAGCATTTGCTGATTGTAATATTGTATTATCTTCTATTACAATATTTGTGCTGGCAGCAACTCCTGTGACATAAATACAGGGACCATTTGCCCGACCAGAGCTGTTGAAATTATTAATGACATTGCCCTTCACAATGCAATTGGACAACATCCCACTATTGGAGAAAAAGCCCATACTTAGGTTTGAACTGCTATTATTGTAGATGAACAAATCGCTGCAATTGCTATAATTATAGGCCATGACCGAGGTACCTATCTGCTTATTAATCGTGTTGGAATAAACCTTAATTCTGGAACTATTGCCCGCAGATACCATTGCATGCATCAATGTGTCAACAGTATTTGCATGGACGGTCAGTCCCTGAACTTCGGTCTGACATAGTACAAAATGGAATGATCGCCAGGAGAAATTAGAAGCAATGACAACATCGAAGACTGTGTCGAGTTTAATTGAAGTGATGTCGAGGCTAGTAGCAAATGTATTGCTGCTTATATCAATAAGCTTTGCTGATCCGTAGCAATAGATAAATGTTGTTATTTTATGGGTTTCTTTAGTTTCAAAAGATAGGTGATTATTTTTAATATTGATATTTTTCACCACCATATCCTCTTTAAACCTTTCAGCATTGACCTTAATCAAAGCACTTACTATTGAAGCTTTTTCCGAGTTAGACAGGATCGTGTTATTATAAAAATTCACATTCTTGATCTCGGTATTTGGTTGCATGCAATTGGTTTCGAAATCATGGCCAACATTATTCAGAAAAGTATTGTCATAAATATTTACATTGGACACGCGATTATTTTCATTCGGTTCGATATCAATTCCATCCATTGGCAATTTACCCTTAATTGTACCTGTATTACTGATCGTAGACTTTGAAATACTGATATTACTTCCTTTAGTTACGGTGATACCCTGACGTCCATTTTTGTCTACTATAATATGATTGACGGATATATTACTACTAGCATTGGTTGCAGTTCTAGCACCACCTACCCATATGCCATCTCCCCAGCATTGCTCAATGGTAATGTCTTGAACGCTGATGTCCTTACAGCCATCGGAAATATTGATACCGTTCCCCCATTCTCCCAACGTCCCAGTGTGCGTCTCGATATCGCCCACGATCCGACCTCTACCAAAAACACCACTATCGGTAACGTTTGAGAATAGAATAATTGCGTATCGCTCGTAATCGTTAGCGCGAATAGCAATCGTAGCATTCAGTTCCAGATAAACATGTGACTTCATAATTATACCAAAAGCATCGTAGCTAACGGGCAGACTCAAAAGAACATTTTGACTGACTTCTACAATGTTTACATTGCTACTTTCCGCGTATGCTATGGCGCGATTGATTCTTTCGAGACAATCGGCGACACCACCAATCGCACCAAAATAGCTGACATCCACCCGATCACAAAATTCGTGAACCAGTTTAACTCCACTCACTGTGATCACACTTCCCCCATCATCTGGCCCGGGATCTGGAGTCGTTGGAGCGAGATAATAAATAATCGGCGCCGGGGTATCCCCTTTTTCGTAATAGCCCAATAGTTGTACTCCCTCATAAGTTCCGTTTTGTAAAGCTGTAATTTCAGCAGCAGATAAACCTTGCATAGCTGCCATTGTTTCTTTAACTAAAAATTGATTTGCCATATTCTTTTGTTTTTATGTGTACAGCAAAAGTATAGCTGCTAAGAAGGCTTTCTGAGAAAAACAAGCTGTATGTACGCGGTATCGGGGAGATACCGAAAAGTGGAAACACTACCCATTTTTGATAATATGATTTTAAATAACAAATGCTGTATTTTTTAGAATACCACATTTGTTAACCTGTGCTTTTGTTATGTAGTAAAATACCTAACTGGCTAAGGGGCAAGCCCCCTCAATAAGCTTGGCGGTTAATCTGAAAGGAATTCATCACAAAGCTAACTTTTGGTAACAAAATCACCTACAACAATATCGCTAACACGCTTTAAAAAAGGATTATTATCCAATAAATGGAGATAGTCAATTTGATCATTTTTTTTATCCACCCCACTATAAAACTTAAATTTCTTTTCTCGATTTATTCTATTAATATGTCCATAATGTAAAACTAATACATTAGCGTATAATACACGATTAACATATGGTGTAAGTGTAAAATGCAAAGCGTGTTTATCTGTTAAAATTTGAGAATATCCAATATTTCTGAACATACGGAAGTGAATTTGTATCCCCTTTTTTGAAAATGGATAATCTCCATTAAAATGCCCCTCCTTATCCCAAAGATGTACCAATTGCAGCGCAACTACATCAATAGATTCATCGTTAATAAAACGCATATCATTATATCGCTTATCTATGATTTCATCAAAATCTAGAAAAGTAATCCATTGAGTATTAAAAAATGACGCTAGTTTCAGCAAGATATTCCTATTTTCCAGATCATTAAATCCGTCCCTATGTTTTTGTACTTTCAATAAAATTTTTTCATGATTTATTATTTCAAAAGAGCCATCTTCGCTACCGTCATCTAATACGACTATTCCGTCACAAAATTTCGCATTTTCAATTAAAAATCTTTGTACTCTATCTTTTTCATTATAACACTGCACCAATAAAATATTACCATATGTCTTGCTGAGATCCTTCACACATAGAACGTATTTCTGGAAAATATTTAGATATTCTAACAGAAAACGACGGTCATTAGGCTTGTTCTTCCAATCGTATGAAATCTCATCAAAATCTTTTCCCCAATTGTCACAATTCGAAATGCTATTGCTAGGATATAAAATTGATTTTATAATTTCAGGCGGCCTATTTGTGGTTCTGTGCTTATCTTTTCTTTTTGCGAGATCCTCCTGTGATTCACGATGGACTAATAAAGCATTGCTCAAGGACAACCTTTTAACTCCTACCATTTCCAATCTAGCACGGATATTATCATCATCGCCACCCCATTTATGAATCGACTCATCATAGCCTTTAATGGCGACCAAGTGCTTCTTTTCCACCATAATACTTCCATATGGAAGCGGACTGGAGTACACGGAAGCTCCATCAAAATCCTGGAAATCTACATAACCGGTAGTGAAGTGATCAGGATAGAAATGCAATGTTTTACGCATGGTGTATAGCACGTCATTTTTGAACTCCGATTCTGGAGAACAGACAAGAATATATTTTTTCGTAGAAAACCGAATACCTACGTTTATCGCCTTAGAAGGGTTTCGCCATCCATGCTCATTCCTGTTGACAACTAATCTCCAGTTAATTTCTGGATATGTTTTTATAAATTCAAGAACCTCGTTCTCCTCACTCGATTCGTCCATCACAATAACAACTTCGATCCCGTTTCTTTTAACATAAGGATAATTTAGGGGAAACGTGATTTTAAAATCAGTGGCTTTTTTAAAAAAAGGCATAACAATTGAAAGATCAAAATTATGCACAAATGATGAAGGGTTTTTAATCTCTTCATCTGTATAACTAAATGCCTTCATATTTTTTAAAATTATCAACTTAGGAAATCTCAACGTAGTTTATAAGTCTTTGAGACAGTAACTTCCGTAGGCATCCTTCGAGATCACGCGTATCGATATCATCAAATTTCTCAAGCAGATTATCGAAATTTCCCCTACTTTGCAAAGCTTCGAGTATCTTATGCTCTAACAATGAAATTGTATAAAGAAATTGATTTGTAGTTTTATCAAATACGACGAATTTATCCTGTTTTGGTAGAGGGATAAAGCCAAATTGTGGATTGGAAATAAACAGGCAATTCACTAAAGGTGTTGTTTTCGATTTAAATAAAAATTCCATCTTCCTTATAAGTGTTCGCTCATCATGTCTAATTTTATTTTCTACAAATTTCCTTATAGCAACTGAATCTTCTTTAGCTCTATTCAATAGTGAAAATTCATAATTTAACAAATTCCTTGGAATTGTCTCAAAATGAGCACCACCAATTCGTCCGGAAAATTTCGATTCCATAAAAGCTGATATGTTAGAGCTGTCCACTACCCCGCCAAAACCTTGATTTCCAACAACTAACACAGGCTTTTCAAGAAGTAGGGCTTTTGCCAACAAAATCCCCTCTCCTATAACAACTTTAGAATTTTTCAGGGCCTTGTCGAATTCTTCCTGTTTTATTATTGTTACGTGCGGATTAAACAGATCGATATTGTCATCGCAGTATATAGCTATATTTTTTTCATAATTTGAATTAATAAACCATAAAATACTATATAACGTTTCCAAATGGTTAATAATAAATATGATATCAAACTCATAATCTGAATTTTTATCATACTGCTGCTTTGGATAAAAAATATTCAGAGATTGTATAGAATTACTTTGAACTCTTATTATATTATTACCCGCGTAATCAAATCTTATATCATAATTTTTATCAATCACATGTAATTGATTGAAAATTTTTTCACAGTTTACAAAATAAACAACAACCTCCTTACCTGTCGTTGTAAATCTAAACGAAGGTTTATTTATCACAAGGATGAAATCATATTCCTCCGCTGAAGACTTTGGTTTCTGAAAATTAAAGTTTAATTTCCTCCCTTTTGTGCTAATATCGATATCATAATTTTCCTTCGTCAGAAATCTATTTAAATTTAATAGAAACTCAATATCGATATTGTCGTTTAGGTAAGCTGTTAATAATACCTTCCTATTCATGCTTAAAACTATATTTCACTTATTTAATTGTTATTTCATTATAGAAATGTTGATTGGCTTTAAGTTCAGTAAACTTTGAAGAAATAAAACGCATTCTTTTTGATAGCATTGAAAATTCATGATCTGTAGTTGGCGCTAACATAGGGTTATACAATATTTTATTGCTTGTTATTTTTGATAAGATATGATCTACTGAATTCCCGCCTTCATTTTTATTCGCTAAAATTTTGGGTAAAAACGATTCGTTTAAAAGAAAAATCTGCGACTTTGCATAACAATCAACCCAAAAATAATATGGACTCACTGGCAGCATCTTATTAACGTATTTAGCATTAAACAAAATCAAATTTGCGTTTAGGTTCTTAGCTAATTCAATTCCTGATTCAACATTCCTAATAAGAGCTGGATTAAAGACAGTTAAATCGGTACAAAAAAGTACTTCTTTATGTTTCAATTTATAGGACTTCTCCACTAAATTTATAAATATATCCCAGGGAAGCTCGCTAGATGTAATATTAGATGGTAGTTTTATAGCTTCCATGTCAACACCCTCTATCGGTTCAATTGAATCAATCTTATCTATATGTTTCAAAAAAAGATATAATTTCATAATAACATTAAGTTTGAAGATTGCTGTAATAATTAGATAACAAGTAAAAATAGTCCATCTTTTTTCTACTCTGTTCGAAATACTCTTTTACGTTTATTTGATTATTTTTCTCTGTTACGTCTGAGTATCCAAAATATATTTGCTCTGAAAATGGAGGATAGAAACAAAAGATATTATTACTCAATTTCCCAAGTTCTAAATCAAACGCTGTATTGGATGGCATTATATAATCTTTGAGCACATGATAAAAGCTTCGAAAAACAATTGTAAATTGTAAACCAGTAAAACCGTTAATCCACAAAAGATCGTCATTTACAAAAATAAGATCATGAATATTACTTGGTCCCCCTAAAAGTAGATCTATCTTAGCTTGAATACCAATCTCAATATACCTATTAAGTAAATTGATATCGAAATCAGCTGTAAACAGATGATCATCCTCACAAATTATAACATACTCCAGCCCAAGATTCTGAGCCTCATTGACTATTGTTTTAAAGGATTTAAAAAGGCCCAAAGCTCCATTTTCCTCTTTAATAGCTGGAAATATTTTAAGATCAAATTCTTGAAATCTGGAAAATTCATTGATAATGTGATTTAACCTGTCTGTTCTATTATTTAAATTTATCACATAAGTATGATGTCTCATTACCTCAATTTTAATCTAGTATTATAATTTTAGCAATTAATTTCAAAATCAATTGCACTCTTAATCATATTATTTTTTTCTTTTCATTAACTTTAACATATCAAATCTAACCATTATAAATAATTTAGACAGTTTAAATTTCAATAAAATTTAAATACTTGCTGGCTCTCAACTATTTAAATTTGACTTCATTTATATTTTCAAACAAATAATTTTTATTTACATCAAATTCTTTGCATTTAACACACAAATGCTATAATATTGTACAACAAATTTAAATTTTTATATATGAAAAAGAATTTCTTTTTAAACCTAGGTTCTGAGAAAGAAAAGGTGAAAAATGCTTTGGAAAAACTGACCAAAGAAGAATTGGCAACTATCTTAGGGGGCGAATTTGGAGCAGCCCCTTACGATGCAGATGGATCAGGTCCTATTGGTTATAGTAACTATGCGGATACAGTCTACGTAAGCCGTCCTCGATAAATTAGAAAGTTTTTTTATCGTAAATTACTCAGTTGGTCGAACTAAATTTCGACCAACTTTGAAACTCCAATTGATATTCCCATACCGTTAAAAAATGATAATAAAATCTATTGTCCTAAAGACAGCAAGCAGATGTAATCTTAATTGCTCCTATTGTTATATTTACAACAAAGGGGATTTGTCTTATCAAAAACAACCTAAATTCCTGTCTAAAAAGTTAGCTACCAAATTGCTAGAAAGAGTTTTAAGTCATATGATTTCAAATGATTTGAATACTTTTGTAATCGTTTTTCATGGAGGGGAGCCAATGTTGTATGGGCTACAATATTATGAGTTCTTTATAAATGAATATAAGAGAATTTTCGCACACAATCCTGAAAAGAGGATAGAATTTTCCATGCAAACAAACGGAACACTTCTTACTGAAGAAAATGTTACGATTTTGACTGATCTGGGTATAAAAATTGGCGTCAGTATGGATTCTACGAAGGAATCTAATGATAACAATCGCGTATATCATAATCATAGATCTTCGTATGATGAAATTCTATCGGGCCTTAAGATTGTCAGCCGTATTACAGGAAGTTCTGGTATATTATCAGTGATAGATGTAGCCTATTCCCCCGAAAAATCGTACGATCATATTAAGCAAACTCAAGTTCAATTCATGGATCTTTTACTTCCGGATGAGACTTATGATTCAATCAAAGAATATGATATACGTGGAAAATTAGGCGAGTGGCTTTGCGAGATGTTTGACTTATGGTTCCACGACAAAGAAACGAAACCCAATATTAGATTTTTTCATGCAATGATCCAGGTGATTTTGGGAATGGGAGTTGGATTCGATCCTTTCGGAAAAAATTATGGAGATACCATAGTGGTCGAATCTAATGGAGATATTCAAACTAATGATGGACTACGCTCTTGTAAAAACGGAATAACTATTACAAACCTAAATATTTTATTTAACGAATTGGCGGAAATAAAAGATAATCCATTGGGTAATCTTTATATAAACAATCACTTTTCTTTACCTTATATTTGTTCAAAATGTCCGTTAGAATCGGTTTGTTCAGGCGGTTATCTTGTAAATAGATACAGTAGTAAAAACGGATTTGATAACGAATCAGTATTCTGTAAAGATATGATAAAGTTCATTTCACATGTTCAAAATACTTTGGTTAAATTACTTAACGATGATTTAGGCTTAGAACCTATGGATTCCAAAGAAATAATAGAATATGTGGACAAATTGAAAAATGAGAGGATTCCGAAACCTGAACTAATGTCATTCTGATCATAGATAAACTTAAATTTGGAATAAAAAAATTAAAACTCGAAAAAATGAAGGTAAATTTGTGTTTTATGCTATTTATGTTGATGTTAAATTATGGGCTAGCCCAAAATCATCATATCATAAATAAGGAATCTACAAGTTTTAAGATCAAAGGAGATAGGGATTCTATCAATTTTATTGTCGTTGATAATGACGTAAATTGCAAAAAGCCAATTTTTCTGTGGTGTCAAGGCTCTCTTCCAGTACCATTATATATCGATTTCAAAAAAGACGGGTTATGGATGATTGGAGGAGGTATCTCAAATTTCGATTATCAGGAAATAAAAAAGTATTATCATTTGGTAGTGATCGCGATGCCTAAAACTCCATTAATCGTAGACGAAACGAAAGTTAATAAATCATATTTCTATTACGGAGATTCCGATAATCAAAACGTTCCTAGTATTGAATTTCAAAAAGAGGACTTTTTGGAGAATTATGTAGATCGAGCAATTACTGTGCTTAAATTTCTTTCCAAACAAAAATGGGTCGATAATTCTAAATTGGTGGTAGCTGGACATTCACAAGGGAGCAAAGTAGCAGTCGGCATTGCCTCCAAATATAAAAAAGTTACCAAACTGGGATTATTCAGTGCTAATCCATTCGGAAGAATTGACCAAAATATCAGGAAATACAGAAAAGATGCAGAATTAGGGGTTATTTCATGGGAGACCGCCGATAAGAAAATAGAAAATGAATATCACTATTTTCGAGACGCAAATGATATAAGTGTCAGAGACACAAACGCTAATCTAATTTCATGGTATTCTTTTTCCAGGCCACAATTGAAAGAATTGCTGGATTTTAATAAGCCTATATATTTGGCCTATGCAACTGGCGACATTGCTAGCGATCTTTGCGACCTAGTTCCTCTATATTTTATTCAAGAACATAAGAAAAATCTTACCTTTAATAGATACCTAAATATGGAGCACAATTTCTTTGAGATAAACAATGGTAAAGTTGACCATAACAAGCCTCATTGGAAAGAAGTCATGTCGTCATTCGTAAAATGGACGATAGAATAGTTATAGCAAAAGAAGAATTAAAATTGCTGCTTTCCACAAACATTTTTTATCTGAAACAGCATGAGCTTTGATATTGTTATCTCTTAAAGATTTATAAAATGTGGAAAGTTTGACATTCGAAGCTAATCAATAGCACGAATCACAAATACTAAAAATATTACTATGTCATTATTTCCAAACGATTTGAGCAAAGAACCTGTATTTGACGGCATTGGCTACGAACCTTCTTTTTTTTCAAGGAAGGCGATGGTTACGACCAAGACAAATTACAGCAAAAAAAAGTACAGTGATGTCAACAAGGACACCCGAAAGAAGATTCTTGTGCTTTGTACAGAAGAGCGCTATATGACCATGAAAAATGGAAAGAGATTTTCGACGGGTAATCATCCGGTCGAAACACTCTTTCCATTCTTCATTTGGAACAGGCGGGATTTGAGGTCGACTTCTACACCCTCACCGGTGATCCTGTAAAATTTGAAATGTGGGTTATGTGAGGGATTTTATAGCTGACACGAATAAAGGATATGTTGACTACGTGGCCGTTTTTATCCCAGGCGGGCATGGTGCAATGCTCGGACTACCTGAAAATAAGGATGTAAAAGAACTTATCAAATGGGCAGTAGCTGAAGATAAATATCTATTGGCAATCTGCCATGGCCCGGCAGCGCTCTTAAGCGCAGCAAATTGTGGAGACACTGAGTTTCCCTTTAAGGGGTATAAGATCAATTCGTTTCCCGATGAAATGGATAAGACTTTACCAGAAAGTGGATACCAACCGGGCGAGATGCCTTGGATTTATGGCGAAAAACTCAAACAACTTGGCGTTGAAATTTTGAATAAAGAAATTGCCGGCGATTGTCACGTTGACAGAAAATTGATCACTGCTGATAGCCCATTAGCGGCTGATAAATTCGGTAAACTCTGCGCAGATGAACTTCTCGTCTATGAAAAATCAAGAGTGGAAAAAGGATAGGCTATTTCTTTCAAATAAAAGGCTCCCTTATCGGTTAATAAGGGAGCCTTTTTGGCTCATATCCAAGCGGCCGTAAAACCTTATATCGTTATATGCTTTATTTTCCCTTAGCTATCTCCGCCTGGACCTCATTTACAAACTCTACAGTGACGTTCGATAGTTCGGCAATCTCCGAATTCGAAAACTTATCCAAAGACAAAAGATTTTTTATTACCTCAGCTTTTCCTTCCGCTTTTCCTTCGGCCATTGCTTTTTCGCGCGCTCGTTTCAATTGCTCTTCCTGGCTACTGCGGATGCTCTCCGCATCCCATTTATTCCTTAAACTTACATTGTACATCTCTCGTTCCTCCGGTTTTAGTTTGCTATACTCTGCTAACTGAAATAACTTTTCAAATATCGGCTTCCGCAGGTATGTTGAAAGTCCCTTTAGCGAGGACATGTTTTTGAGTATATAAAGCCAACGATCCAAATCATTAACTAACTCTGCCTCAGCTTTAACAAAGTTAACCAATTCAAGGTATATAAAGCCAAGATCGTCGTAAAATATTTTACCTTGATCCCGATAACATAGACAGATATCGTGTAAAAAATACTTCTCATCGCCCGCATCAGGCATCGTAAATCCATCCATCAATACAATGATATAGACTTCACTAATTGCATAATTCCAAGCCCTTCGGTTACCTTTGGGTGCCTGATCCGCTATCAATTTACTACTGTAGTAAAGCATGCGCCTTTTCAAATTATCCTGCGCCGTGCGCTGCACTTCAATAATAAAACGTTCGCCATTGTCAGCCGTACAGGTCAGATCAAAAATAACGGTACCGATATCCTCTGTATCTCCGACATGCTCATTTTTGTTATAATATAAATCAGCAATGACCTTGCGTCCTCTAAAGAGTTCGTTTAAGAAAGCGATGAGAAGATCTTTATTGGTATCTGATCCGAAAACTTTTTTAAAGCCATAATCTGTCGTGATATCGATATATTTCGACTGTTTCAATTCACTCATAATATATTGTTTTTAAATTGGTTAACAACATAAATATAAATAAAAAAAGACACCTATACTAATATTTTTAGTAAAAAAATATTATTCTGTATATCAATTAAACAACGCTCCGATAAAGACGGTCATATTGTTTTTCGATATGGTAATGCCGGAGGGAAAAATAGAATTGTTGGCGTAAAATTTAAACACCCTATTCTAACTAACCTTTGTAAAAGAATAAACCAATAGCTTGTGTTCAGCTGACAAGGGAAAGCTTTAATGGATAAAATTCACTAAATTTAAAATATTATTTCCATCGGCTATGCAAATGCCTTAATATTATTCCATACTCAATGAACAAAATAATAAACGTTATTAAAGGAGATATCACTAAGATCGAAGCCGATGCAATCGTAAACGCAGCAAATAGCTCCTTGCTTGGTGGCGGCGGTGTAGATGGTGCCATTCACCGAACAGGTGGAGCAGCTATTCTGGAAGAATGCCGAATGATAGTAGCTAGACAAGGGGGCTGCAAAACGGGTGAAGCAGTGATCACCACGGCTGGCAATCTACACGCTAAATATGTCATCCACACCGTCGGTCCTGTTTGGAATGGCGGCCAAAAGAATGAAGAGAACCTCCTAGCAAATTGTTACTTCAACTCTCTTCGACTGGCTGTGGATAATAACTGTACAACAATTGCTTTTCCGAATATCAGCACAGGTATATACAGGTTCCCTAAGGAATTGGCTGCCCAAATATCGGTGAACTCAATAAATAAGTTTCTTGAATCAGATACGACAATTAAACTAATTACAATAGTTTGTTTTGATGATGAAAATTTCCAGCTATTGAAACGATTACTTAGCCAATAAAGCTATGTTTTTGTCGTCAAAAATAACTGTATTGACAAGAGTACTTAAGCACCCTTGTCAATCGTTAAGAGAGCCTTTTTGGCTAGACGTCCACTATATTAAATGACATTAAGTTCCAGCTTCTTTATCGGTAAAAATCTGGACTCCTGCTTTGTCTTCAATTAACTGTAGCGGATATAGTTCAGGATTATATACACCATTAAGAACTTCATTCAAAGCGTTTTTCTTGGATTTACCAAATGTAACAATCAGAATATTTTCAGCTTTATTGATAATAGGTTCAGTCAAAGTAATTCTGAACATTGCCTGTGGCTTTAGATAGTAGGCATCAACCCATTTTTCTTTTTCTTGTAAAATCTTTTCACCTGGAAACAGAGAAGCTGTGTGGCCATCATCTCCCATTCCTAAAAGGATGAAATCAAAAATACCGTCAGCTCCCAAAACATTTCTGATCTGAGCTTCGTATTCTTTAGCATAATTTTGAGGCTCAATTCCCTCTTTATACATGGGAAAAATCTGATTTTTATTGACTGGAACCTTATTCAAAAGGACTTCCAAAGTCATCTTAAAATTACTTTTCTCATCTTCAAGAGGAACCCATCTTTCATCTACCCAAAAAAAATGGATTTTGTCCCAAATTATTTTATCAGCGTACTCGGGCGTAGCTAATAAACTAAAAATGGCTTTCGGTGAAGAGCCTCCACTCAAGGCGACCACAAATTTATCATGCTTCTGGATTGCTTTTGTCGAAAGCTCAACAAATTTATCTGCTGCTTTTTTATATAAATCATCCAGACTATTAAATATCGTAATATTCATTTTCTTTTAATTAGATTTTAAACCCACTGATGTCCCTGCCTCTCTACCAGTGCATCACTGTCATCAGGGCCCCAGTTTCCTGAAGCATAATTTGGGAAAGATGGGTCTTTGGTTTTTTCCCAGGTTTCCTGAATCGTTTTTATCACATCCCAAGCTTCTTCTACCTGATCAGAGCGCATAAACAGTGTGAGGTCTCCCACAAGTGCCTCCAATAAAAGAGTTTCATAAGCTTCGGGAGTATCGGTCTGACAGGCAAAATTATCGAAAATCATTTCCACAGGTTTAAGCTCTAAAGACAAGCCCGGTTTTTTAGACATAAACTGCAATCTGATGTCCATTTGTGGCTGGATATTAATAACCAATCGGTTAGCCGACAGAAGCGAGGTGCTTTCTGAAAACGTAGAATTTGGAAGTGGCTTAAACTGAATCGTTATATAAGAATGCTTTTCTTTCATCTTCTTCCCGGTACGAACATAAAAAGGAACATCCTCCCATCTTTCATTATCCAGATAAAACTTAATAGCGACAAATGTTTCCGTATTGGAATCATGAGCAATTCCCTCTTCCTGGCGATAGCCATTTACTTTTAGCCCATTTACTTTGCCTCGTCCGTACTGTCCTCTTACCGCATAATGATCTACTTTTTCGGGAGAAATCCTACGGATGGATTTTAAAACATCAACTTTACGATCCCTGATCTCACCCGATTCAAGTGAAGCCGGAGGTTCCATAGCAACCATACAAAGAATTTGCAAAAGATGGTTCTGAATCATATCGCGCAAAGCTCCTGTCTGCTCGTAAAAACCGGCCCTTGTTTCCACGCCTACTTCTTCGGCAACCGTAATCTGCACCGATTCAATATGTCTGTGATTCCAAAGAGGTTCAAAAATTGAATTTCCGAACCTGAACGCCAAAATATTCTGAACGGTTTCTTTACCTAAATAATGATCGATACGATAAATCTGTTCTTCTTGAAAAGTTTGTGAAAGAAGATTATTTAACTCTATGGCAGATGCTTTATTGTGACCAAAAGGTTTTTCGATAATAATTCGATCTGTTGCAGGATCAGATGCTATTGACGTATTTTTAAGATGATTTGAAATGACCGATACAAAGTTTGGTGCAATCGACAAATAGAAAAGTCTGTTTCCTCTCATTCCGTACACTTTATCAAAATTTTCCAGTTTCTGATATAAATTCCGATAAGAGCTTTCTTCATCAAGCTGGTGTTGAAAGTAGCTGATGTGAGCCTGAAAACCAGCCCAATCTTCCTTGATTACAGCCTTTCTGGAAAAACTTTCCAGATTTTCTTTAATATAAGCTCTGAATTTTTCATCCGTATTTTCGGCTCTTCCTAAA
Source organism: Sphingobacterium sp. GVS05A (assembly GCF_019969845.1). Taxonomy (GTDB): domain Bacteria; phylum Bacteroidota; class Bacteroidia; order Sphingobacteriales; family Sphingobacteriaceae; genus Sphingobacterium. The sequence goes on along the minus strand of NZ_JAHXYR010000004.1, from coordinate 644,688 downwards.
GCTAAAATATTAAACCCTTTTGGCATTCTGCCATCGATATATAAATTGTAGAAGGCAGGAAAAAGCTTCCTTTTTGCCAAATCCCCTGTTGCACCAAAAATAACGATGGTGGTTGGATGCAGGATTGTATTGTCACTCATTGTTAGATTCCGTTATTTGGGTTTTGCCATGACGTATGAAAGACTCCTGCTCTGTCAGTTCTTTGGTAAGTGTGTGCACCAAAATAATCACGCTGAGCCTGAAGCAGGTTTACAGGTAAAGATGCTGTGGTGTAAGCTTCGAAATACCCTAGAGCCGACTGAATTCCCAAGCTTGGAATTCCGTTTGATACAGCAAAAGCAGCTGTTTTTCTTAATGAAGAAATTTTATCTTTTACAATTTCTGAAATTTCCTGATCCAATAAAATATTAGATAAGTTCTCGTCTTTTGAATAAGCCAGATAAAATTTTTCTAATAAAACCGAACGGATGATACATCCACCTCTCCAGATTTTAACAACATCCTTTAACGGAATTTCAAACTGATATTCTTCAGAAGCTTTTACCAATAATGCCAAACCATGCGCATAACTGATTAAAGTAGATAAATACAAAGCTTCCCCCACCTCTTTGATGAACAATTCTGTATTTTCAGGAGTTTTTACTTCTTCTTTAGCATATAATTGAGAAGCTTTCACGCGCTCATCTTTGTAAGCGGATAAAATTCTTGATGTTACTGCAATATCGATTGTTGGAATAGACACCCCAACTTCCATAGCCTCCTGGGAGGTCCATTTTCCGGTTCCTTTTGCTCCTGCTTTATCTAAAATCTTGTCGACAAGATAACCGTCTGTTACATCATCTTTTTGCTGGAAAATATCTCTTGTTATTTCGATAAGGAAAGAATTCATCTCGCCTTCATTCCATCTTTTGAAAACGTCATACAATTGTTCATTGTTAAGATTAACTCCTTTTCTCAGTAAATCGTATGCTTCACTGATCAATTGCATGATGGCATATTCGATACCGTTGTGAACCATTTTAACGTAATTCCCTGCAGCTCCTTTCCCCATATAAGCGGTGCAGGGCTCCCCCTTTACTTTTGCTGAAATAACTTCCAGCATAGGCTTCACCAAATTGAAAACTTCCAAATCTCCACCCGGCATAATACTCGGTCCTCTTCTTGCGCCCTGCTCTCCTCCAGAAACTCCCATTCCCATAAAATGAAGGTTTTTAGAAGCTAAATCAGCTATACGTCTCTCAGTATCTTTGAAATAAGAATTTCCCGCATCAACGACAACATCTTTTGGACTCAGAAGTGGTGTTATACTTTCAAGAACAGCATCAACCGGCTTGCCTGCAGGAACCATCAAAATAACTTTTCGCGGACTGTCTAAACTCAACACAAATTCCTCTAGAGAAACAGTTCCAACAACCTTTGTACCTGAAGCTACTCCTTTACGAAGTTCTACTACCTTTTCTTCATCTAAATCGAATCCTACGACAGAGAAACCATTATCGGCAATATTGTAAAGCAGATTTCTTCCCATTACACCCAGACCAATGACTCCGTAATTATACTTTTCCATTCTTACTTAAAGTTTATGTTATAGATCAAATTTACTGAAATGCATGCCAGTAAAAAAATTATCTAAAATTTTCTTTCAATTGTGACATTTTTATCATCAACTGGAAAATGTCATTAATTAATACGCTGATAATGGTATCATTCAAAACATAAACTAATTCAGGTCCAAATTCTCTAATTTTTAATAGTTACTATTGGCTCTATGTAAATACATGCTAAAGGTTTGCATGCATTCTTTAACATGCAGTTTTACCCTTGCAATACAACATTTTGAATAGATGTCACTTTAAAAATCAAAAAAATTATTTATCCTGCTTATAGCTGTTCCCAGAAATACACGATATAAAATTTTTGGACAAAATAAATATATTTGTTATAAGTCAGTAATATCCTTTCTAAGAAACAACGAATAGCTGTACAATGATATTTAAAAATTTTTCAGAAAATGAACTTTATCTGTTCATGAATGGCAAACTTATTTACAAGCGTTGGTTAGATACTGGTGTATCGAAGGTTTTTGATGTGATGGCTTATGACAAATACACCCTTGCCAGTATAAAAGAGCTTAGGGACGAAGACGGGTTGTTGATAGTCAAGGCTAGAATAAAGCTAGCACCTACTGAACACGGTGGCCGAAAAACGGGTATCATCTCAGGTTATCGACCCAATCACGTGTTTGAATATACGCCAGAAGGTAAATTATATCAGACCTATATAGGTGATATAAATTTTGAGGGTGAAAATGTAATGCCTGGTGAAGAAAGAATTGCAACAGTTCGCTTTCTCCTTGTAAAAGAGCTAGAGCAATATTTGACAAAAGGCCGTAAATGGTGGTTATATGAAGGCCCCAATCCTATTGGTGAAGTGGAAATTTTATAAAGACAATTATGGATAAAAAACTAGGCCTTAAAATAAAAGTTAATGGCAATCCAGTCACAAATGCCGGGTTGGATAAGGATGACTATGTATTAGTCGGGGACGTAACCTTTACGGAACAAAAAAACGGAAGCAAGGAGTTTACCCTTAATGTAAATGGAATGGATGGTGAGGAGAACGACCACGTTTATTGGTATGGCATTTGTCCAAATTAGTTTGAAGAGGTGGGTAAAGTGCTGTAACTAATTGTGACTAAACAAAAAACAAATGCACTATGAATTATTTTTTAGAGGTAAAGAGTAAACCAAATCTACCGCTTAAATACAGCTTAGAAAACCAGATCAATGGCTCTCATCTAGCTGTCGGTAATTTTATCCGTGAAGCAGAGGGGATAAAACTCGTTTATGAAGATGCAGAAAACAGTAAAGTCGCTTATGAAAGCCTGATAACGCTCGATGTGCTGACTACCGTGGGCGGAGGCATTTTAATCAGCGAACGCTTTAAAAAAATTATTGAAGCGCATTGTAAAACCGATGTGCAACTGTTTGAAACAGCATTTACCTATCAAGGACAGAAAAATACCAGCTATTTTGCGCTCAATGTATTCAATAAAATTGATTGTTACGACCTTGATCTATCTGTTTACAGTAAACACCCTGTTGACGGTTCTTATAAATTCTCCAAAACGGTTCTAAAAAAAGAGCCTTTGGAGGAATACGGTTACCAGTACCATATCGTCCGTTCCGCGGAAAACAATAAAATTGTTGTGTCCGGACAGCTCAAAAAAACATTGGAGGATGATAAAATAAACAGCATTGGTTTTAAGAAAGGATAAGAAAAAGTTCAGGCCAAAACATTATTGATAATGAATTTTTATTTAATAAGGAATAGAAAAGCTTCTTGGGGAGATTACAGAAATATTCTTTTCTATGGATTTATTTCCAAAGAAAAGATCAAATATGCATAGAAAGGACAGGACCATTTTTACCGGCTATTTACTCCTATAATAAGTATATTGCTGTTATTGATCCCGTGAAACAAACGTTAGAAAAATATGATCTTAAAGGCTTGGATTTCTCGAGGGTAAATAGAAAAAAATAACACCTATTTAAAAGGCAAACGTGAATAAAACCCGAAGGTGGCACTTTATTCCGTTATTAAATTTCTTACATTAGCACTGCACCTACATATCTCGAGTATTGAGCTATGCCTTAATTTCACAACAAAACAGGTGTCTCATATACCTCTTTGATTGATGTGGTGTTCTGATAGTTTCTATTGAAACTGTTTCCTTCACCCCTCTGGTTTAATACACTCGGGCTAAAGAATTGTAAAATCTAAAAATGGTTGTAAATGATTTTAAAAGACATATCAAGTTTAACAGATGCAAAAAAGCAGTTTATTATTCGTCTGACGGAAGATTTAAACAAAATAGAGAACGTACAGGCTATTGCATTGGGTGGTTCACATGCAACTGGTCGGGCTAATACAAGCTCGGATATTGACATAGGAGTATATTATTACGAAAAAGAGCCCTTTTCGATCGAAATGATAAAGGAAATTGCCCGAAAATATGCTGTCAATGATGATCCTGTAGTAGTCGGTTTTTACGAATGGGGACCATGGGTAAATGGTGGAGCCTGGATACATACCGAAATAGGAAAAGTAGATATTCTCTACCGCAATATCAATCAGATAGAAAACACCGTTGCTGATGCTCAATTAGGAAAATGGGAAAACCACTATGAACAACAGCCGCCCTACGGATTTACTACGATGATCTATCTGGCAGAATCGGTATCCTGCGTTCCGCTAATTGATCCAAAGCAAATTTTACATCGCTTAAAACAAGTCTCAACTACCTATCCCCAAGCGTTAAAAGTAAGTGTTATAAATACAGCTCTTTGGTCTGCCGAGTTTACACTGGCTCATGCACATAGCTTTGCTATGCAAAAGGATATGTATAATCTGTTAGGTTGTTTTACACGTGCTCTAAAAAGCATCTTAGAGGCTTTATTTGCCTTGAATTCAATTTACCCCATCAGTGATAAACATGCCGTTAAATTGCTTTCAAATGCAGCAATGGTTCCAATGAATCTGGAAGAAAAAGTAAACGCTATTTTGGAAATTGATTCAACTGCAGTAGGGAAAAACGTTGTGTCTATCCAAAACTTATTTGCAGAAGTTGTACCGCTCACAAACGGTTTGTATCACCCAAAATTTAATTTTAAAGAAAAAATAGAATCCCTATACCGGATGCACCCACCGAACTTTTCAAGTTTCCCGGTATTAGAGACCGGCAGATTGATTCTTCGCAGGCTTTCATTGAATGATGCTGAAGAAATCTATCAGCTACGTACAGACGTTGACGTTGCTGCACTGACAGGAAGGACACCCTGTGTAAATATCGAAGAGGCCATTGCATATATTAATAAGATTGATGGTATGATCAATAAAAATGAATGTATATTTTGGGCAGTGTCTCAGCGGGAGAACCCTGCTTTGATCGGAGTAGCATGTCTCTGGAACTTTGATATAAAAAAAGGAACTGTAGAAATCGGATATGAATTGCTTGAAAAATTTCAGGGTAAAGGGATTATGGGAGAGGTAATTATCCGGATACTCCAATATGCATTCGATGTAATGGGCGCTGAAACAATAATCGCATTCCCTTCAGGCGAAAACCCACCGTCCGTGAGACTGCTTCAAAAACTGGGATTTAAACTAGCTCCGGGGCATTTTAAAAATACGCACATCAATGTGCCAAATATGCTCACCTATATCTTATCCCGTTCAACATAGATGTTAGCCCGATCAGTATTACCCATATTTATTTATCAAATTGCCTCTATGCTAATAAAAATATTGACCAATATATTAAACGGCCCATAAAGAGTCTCAAGCATAAGCCGTGAAACTTTCGATTTCACGGCTTGCTATTTTAAAATAATGATCAGGAAAGATTTCTGGATTCAATGATCAGGAAGTGAGCAATACGATCCTTGATTAGCCATTTACCATCAATAAGCACATATTTATCATCATATTTTACACTATAATCAGTTAAAACATCTTTTCCTTCCACCTCCCTGATCATCTTGATCTGAGCAAAGGAAATACCGGTAGCATTATCTCCGCGTATTTCAACGGTATGCTGGCCATTCAACGTGAAGTAGGTCTTTACCTGGGACGCATGGAGATTAAAATCATGTTCCATAGATTCCCTGCCCGAAACATCTGCTATTAAAGCACCGCTCATATAAACCCTATAAGTTACATCAGGCGTGAACAGGTCCATAACCTCCGAGATCTTCCATTCATCACTAAGGTAGGCATAACTGTCGATCAGGTCTCTTAACTTTTGCTTTGTCTCTAAATTTTCTAATGTCATAATGTTATTATTTATTAAAATTTAATACTCAATTCTGTAAGCTTAACACGACAAAATTATATTATATTTGCTTACATTTTATTAGTTGTTACCTAAAGGTTAGCGACTATCAAATACCTTAGTTATGGCAGAATCACAAGAAAATCAGATAGATAACAAAGCATTCACAGAAGAATGTCACAAAGTTTTAATGGCTATGTCAGATGCATTATATACTATCGGGGGCAAATGGAAGCTAATGATTATCATCGCAATGGGTCGAGGAAATAAAAGATTCACGGAAATCCAAAGACAGGTGACGGGAATTTCTGCTAGAGTTCTATCCAGTGAATTAAAGGAGCTGGAAATGAACGGCTTCATTGTGAAAAAAGTTGAGATTGGTTACCCCATAACGATAGCGTACGAATTGCTTCCCTACAGTTATACTTTACAAGAAGTGGTTGATGCCATGACTAAATGGGGAATGCAACACCGAGAAAAAATAAAACAGGAAATGTCATCTGGAAATTCCGTTACAGGTAAAAAATAAGCGTTATTATTTAGCAAATAAAATTTATAATCCTAATAATGAACTATCTCCTGTTAAATTTACGAAACGGAAGTTCTAGGAAAAGATAAGCTCCCAATAATACACCCTCCCAACCTTCTACTAGCCTTTTAGAATTTTGAACCATACAAAATTTTAAATATGAAAATTCTATCAAAACAAGATCTGGAAATTTTCAGGATAAAAATAATTTCAGATATAGAATGATTATTGGAAGCCACTATTAATCAACCTAAGGAGGAATTTAATTGGTTACGAAGTAAGGCTATTCGCAAAATGATGGACATCTCTCCCGCAACCTTGTAAAATTTAAGAATTACTGGAAAGATACGCTACAAAAAAATTTGGGATTCTTACTACTACTACAAAACGGATTTACAAAAATTATTTGAAGATGAAAACTGACCCACCAAAAAAAGGTATTGAATACCTCGATAATATCTGTAATGATCCTCGACTTAATGTATGGCATATTAGCTTACTCCTTGCAATAGCTCGCCTAGCCTATCGACAGAATGAGAGCAAGATTATCCGGGTCAGCAGAAGTAAGCTAATGGCAATGTCGCATATTAATACTACTCCCACATATCATAAATACTTTAAGGAACTCCAGAATTACGGATATATTAAATGTATACCTTCCTACCATCCCCGATACCGCAGTACTGTAGAATTATTGCAACAATAATTAGCGATGCCAAATTAACTTCAATGTTCCTTAGAATCGAATGTTGAACTTTTTTTACTGTTATTAATCAGCCATTTATTTAATAATAAAGAGTGTCTGTTTTAGCGTGTCACCCACGTTTTAGTTTATCATTGCCCTGATTCCGTTAATTTTCTTCCAGTTGGTTGACGGAAATTTGCTTGTATAAAATCAAGATATGAATATAGTAATAACCGGTTCCTTAGGAAACATCGAAAAACTGCTTACGGAATTATTGGTCGGGAAAGGACACCAAGTAACGGTTATCAGCAGTAAGGCAGAAAGAGCATCTGCTATTCGGGCTTTGGAAGCAACTCCGGCGATAGGGAGCATTCAGGATGTGGATTTTTTATATACTTCTTTTTGCTATTGTATGCGCGAGCGCATCCAAATATTAAAATCTAAATCAGAAGGGATATTCAACTTTTTACGTAATCTGTTTTTTCGAACCTGTACAGCACGTATTGTAACAGACGTGTACTTAGCAATGTTTTTTGTTGAGAAATTGAGAAAAGCCATAGCACAGAACTCTAGCTCACCACTTCGCATTTTAGGATTTATTATCAACAATGACTTAAAAAAGTTGGGATAAAGTTCATTAAATAAGGTCAAAAATTCCGCATTGTTTTTTTTGGCTAAATCAATTAAGTTGTTGTATATGTTTGGATCCATTTTGGATATTGTGTTTTTCATAGTAGCTAGCTGTCCTATCCTTTTCTTCAGATGACCTGTACTATCCTTTGAGAATTTTATCGTAATAACAATTTGATCCTCGCTCGATTAAACGAGATCCACTTTTATTTTAACCCTATCGGCCTTTCCAATATATTTCCCTGGAACCTCCTTTTGCATAAGACCATATATTAAATCATCTGAATTCCAAAGTCAAAGTTCTAGCACGCAACAGTATTGTGAGCCATTCAATTTCCCACAGTTTCTTATCAGAATGGGTGTCTTTATCCCCGTATCAAATATTCATATTTTGAGAAAAGATTTAGAAAAAGTTGACCTCACATTAACATCACATTTATATCACTTATGTTCAGAAATCTAAAACACAGATTTATATTTTATTAAGATTTATAATACGTATTGAGGAAGGCCATGGATTAAATTTTAGAATATATACCCCCGTAACGCTTTTCAGTGAAAAAATGTGCAGGCTCCAATTCACCTGCCAGTAAAAAGTTATATAAAAGCCTACAAAAACTTCTATAACCTTTGCCATTATAATAGGTATGTAGACCATCATTTGTATCCGTTGGTACGTTTATATCTGATGGAGAGGCTGAGCAAAGCGATATTTTATATTTCATATTACACTATGTTATTAGTGCTCTTTTACACCTCTTCTGATCTGATGTACCTCTTTAAAACCCATTATGTATACAATTGGCAACTTTGCCTAGAAAAAAACTTTATTACAAATGAGAATAAAGTAAGCAAAATGGCATAAGGTTTATAGACTAAAAGTCCTGATTATTAATTGTTTAAAATTATGTGATATATGTGTGATACCAAGGTTTTGATATTTCTTTTAATCCTACCCTATCTTTATAATCGATAAGTGATATCATTCACTATATCAAGGTTCTATATGCAAATATTTGTTATAATAGATAGTGATTTAAAATAAAACTGGCCATAGATCACCTAAACTTAAGTTACACATTGATCTTATATAAAATTGAAATTGAAACAGGACAACACCTAATATATCAATATTTATAACCAAAGATTAAATTATATGCCAAATAATATAAAACATGAAAAAAAGAACTGAAAAGATGATTTACATCAAACCTTTAGTCGAGCAATTGCAGATTGAGATGGAACAAGGCGTGGCTGCGGGCTCGCAAGGATCGGTCCAGCCGGGAGGTGGGTCCGGTGTAACTGAAAATGACTGGAATAATGGCGGAACAGAAACCCAGGACCCGAGTGGCGAATGGTGGAACTAATTACAATCAAAACCTTTAAGATGAAAAAGAAAACAATATATCCAATTGCAAAGCTGACATTATCCCTAGTTCTACTCTTACTTTTGGCGGTCTCGTGTAATAAAGGAAAAGATGATAATACCATTGAAGCAGGCCAAGGCGGAGTAAAATTCTCTTTAACCGAATCCGAATTTAGTGGTGACCTTGGGACAGCGACAAAAGCTTCAACAAACGGTAAAGCAACAAAAGCATTCAATGTGACAAAGGAAGTTCAGTCAGGACCATTTACAATCACGGCAGAACTTACTGAAAATACATCTACAGGCTCAGTACTCAAAGCATCCAGTACAAAGGCCGCCACTAAATTGCTTTCTTTGCGCGGGGCTGTAAAATATAGGATTGTCGCTTTTGAAACAGACGGTACGTATGTTGACCAGGCTGTGGGTGATGCCTCAGATCCAAACCAAGTGTTTTTTGGAGATAAACTGCAAGTAGGGCATAAATATAATTTTTATATTTTTTCGCTAGGCTCGACAACAGACGATCCTCCAGCTGTTCCCACAGATAAAAATATGTATCCAACAAGTGATCCCGAGACAGGTTTTACTTTAAATTTCCCAACTTTTACGGAAACCAGCGGGGATTATATGTATGCTGTGGAAAAAGATGTGACAATTCTTGGTGGCGGTGTACCCACACCCTTAACCACCCCTCTTCAACACATGTTTACTCAGGTAACAATTCAGGTGGATGATAGCGATGCAGTTGGAACTTTTGGTCAGGCCGGATATCAAAAAGGAGGTTATGTTTCTGAAGTGCCTGTGAACGGAAGCATTGATTATACCCAAGGATCTGTAAACGCACCCATCATAAACATGAGTACTGGACAGGTGATCCCTGGTACGGGCAACCCAAATCCGCCAAATTACTATCCGTTGCCAAATTTAACAACAACAGGAAGAACTGTGATAGTTAATACACAAGGGCTGACAAATTTTCAACTTAGTATTGTTATAAACGCAGGGAGTATAAAAATTGGTCATGATGTAAATACCAGTGATGCTTATTTTACTTTCTCAAATGCGGGCCAGGGGATGAAACCAGGATATTCGTATACGTTAAAATTGCGCTTTAACAGCGACCGTTATGTTAATGCTGCAAATGAAACCAGAACTGCTAATGCATCCGATGCACTGTATGCCGTAATCGGCGGTTACCGCTGGGACCGTTATAACCTAGGGGCCAATGTGCTGAACCCAGCCTCCGGGAATTTAAACGGCCCGTCAACACAGGCTCTACACGGTAATTTTTACCAATGGGGACAACAAGCTGTTGTGGCAAATGCAATTACCAGTGGGGACGGCGCTATCGCGGGATGGAATAACAATGTTTATCTACCGGCAAATTCATGGAACAGTGGAACTGAGGCTAATCCTACAAAAGTCGCCGCCAATGATCCGTGTTCCTCTGGAGCAAGATTACCAACAAGGTCAGAATATGATAAGCTAACTAGCCTTTCACTATCGACACAATCAGGTACCTGGGGCGATGTTTCGACCCTTGCTAATATGCCCGGATATGATGCTGCCATTACTTTCACCAGCAAAAAAAGCGGTGATATTAACTTAATATTTCCCGCTTCGGGAAGGCGCGAGCTAAACAGCGGTTCCTTATCATATAGAGGACGTGCGGGATATTACGCAACATCTACACAATCCCCTACTAATAGTAATTTTAGTAACTATTTTTCACTTAGAGCCGCTCCCTTTACTCTGGGATCTATCAGCGCAGCAGACAAGCCGGTAGGCTACAATGTACGCTGTATCCAGGATAAATAAGATATTAGAATATAGCTTCTTCCTTCGAAGGAAGAAGCTATATCTTTAACATGTTATGATTAATATAGAACCGGCGAAAAAAAATGGAATGGGAAAATTGATTGACGTTGATTTAGCAAATCTTGTATCAAAAAGGATATTAGAAATCTGCGCTTTGACAGAATTGTCATTGGATCGGTTGGCCATCTTTACTGGGGTGTCTTATTCGACCCTAAGAAGCATTTCCAAAGCATCTTTATCTATTTCACTCGATAGTTTCGCTCGTCTTTGTTCGCCATTCAAAATCGCTCTTTCAGATTTTTTCGATCCCCAGAAAGTGCTTTCTATTGACTGTAAAAATCTCGAGGAATTGAGCCTGTTCAAAAAGGAATCTTCACCTTTACGTAAGCAGCAGCGAGACATCATAAGCAAGAAACTACTTAAAAAAGGTGTTAATGCGGTACTTAAGCATGAGCGAGATTTTCTGGCTCAAATGATCTATGCCACCGAATACTTTTCAGTAGCACGTACCGTTGAACAAATGTCGGCTGATTTCGAAACAATGCATCAAATTGTAATCAGTCCTGGGCGTCTCAGTATTATGCTCAAGAAATATGTCGGCCAGGAAATATTGGAGAAAAAAATAATACCAAAAGCAGAACGCAAGCAAACTGATAAGAGCAGGCCTTACCTCTATTCTAAAAAGGGATAAATCCTGCTCCAAAGCTGTGAGTTGCCTATTGCCGATAAGATGTTGGCTATTTCCTTTTTTACGCTAAAAAAAATAATTTGGCTTTGGCACTATAGTTCATTTTAAGAAAATTATTCAGTTTTTTTTGAGTTGGGTGCCATGTTAGGATACGTCGCTTTTCTGCTTTCTACTAACTTGTCGTTGTTATCATATTTTTTTATTTCACCAGTTGAAAACAGCTCGACCTCGTAATAATCTAGTTGCCCATTTTTGTAGTAATATTGCACCTTTCGTGAATGATCTGCGCTATTGCAATTTTTGCTTACAATAGTTCCATTCTCAAAATGTTCAGTACACCATGCCTTATCTTTGGAGTGGTAGCTATGTGTTGTTTTCTGTCCATTTTCATTAAAATAAATTTTTTCTTCTGTACCGGAATGATAAAAATATTCTGCTTTCCCATTTTCATAAAATAATCTTGTCGTTTTATTTATATGGTCGTTTTCCGATTTTACATTCCCATTCTCATAGTAGGTTGTCTCAACAGCATCAGAGATACCTCCCCCAATTTTTAAAACGATTTTTTTGTCTAATTTCCCCGTTCGACGAAAATGTTTGACTACAAAAGCGGAGTCTTTTGTTTCAAAACGGCTGATAAGATGTCCTGAAGTATCCTTTAGATCTGTTTCAATTGCCTGCCCATTTTCAAAAGTAAAATACAAAGTGTATAATTTCTTTCCTTTGGTTATTTGGGCTTTGGCGGTTTCGGTAAATTCATGTTTCTCGTTTATTGTAAAGCAAAACTTCTGATTTCTATTCTCCAAAAAATAGGCTCCTTTTTCGAGTGTAACCACCTCCTTTTCAAGATTTTCTGTATTTACTTTTATTTCCAAAATACCAAAACCTTTTTCAAATTTCTCTAAATCCAAAAAATAGCTATCATCAAGTTTTTTCAAATCTTGCCCGTAGGCTGAAATACCAAGAAAAAACAGGATGACAAGTATAATAATTTGTTTCATTTTTACTGTTCTACTAACTTTAAAGTTCTGGTGCTATTGTCTTCAATCTTTTTTATTGAAACAGCATGATTTTTCTGATCGTCAAAAAATAAATTCGACTTAAATCTAAAGTATTTTCTCATCACAACGAATGACAATCTTATATTCGAGAGGCATGATTTATAATTCGTTTTAGTAAGGTATTTATTTGCAATAATGTTCAACTTTTTTTGTGTTCCTGCTCCCTCCTTTTTCTTTCCGGCGAATAGATGAGTAAAAATAACAGTACCGATATCTTCTGTATCCCCGACATGTTCATTTTTGTTATAATACAGGTTAGCAATAACCTTGCGACCTCTAAAGAGCTCGTTTAAGAAAGCGATGAGAAGATCCATCCTACTCACTCCTCGGATCAAAGTTAGATATACTACTTTGGATTTTAGCTGTTCAAATCTTACCTGCTATTAATAATTTTCATTCCGGAATAACATTTGTGGCATTAATAGTAGAAGAGTAGCAAAATAGATATTTTTATAAAATGTTGTCTGATAAATTCAAGTATATCCTCCATAAAAAAATACATTAAATTTTGTATTTCTTACAAATTTTAATGTATTTGATGATCCGTTAAGGTTTCTTCTCTATAACGAATGCTTTTAGTTCTGCTATTTTGCCATCTTCGAATCGCCAGATATCACAATAATCAAAATGTTCATATTTTCCGGCTTTATTTTTTAATCGGATTTCCCCCGTCACCATAACAAAATCGCCATCTTCGATAGCTTTTTCGACACTGAACACCGGTGGTTCTTTATAGAACTCTTTCATATAAGCACGGACGTCTTCTTTCCCATTAAGGATACGCTCGCCTACAAAAACCCATTTGGTGTCAGGAGTACAGTAAGCTAAAAAACTTTCATAATCGCCTTTTGATACAAATTCATTGGCAGTGTGTAGGATTGTTGTGTTATTCATTTCTGTCTGATGTTTTATATTGCTATTTTTTGTTTGTGCGGTAACATTGAATGTAGCAAGAAATAGTAGGATAATGATCAATGATCTTTTCATAGTAAAAAGTTGTATTGAATAGATTTTTACATTAAACTTTAATTGATCTCTTCAAAGGTATCGATTCCGAATTCTTTTAAACGATTGATAATGTTGTCCGTTGATACAATAGTTTCAGGAAGATAGAGACCTCCCTTTTTCTGTGCAGACCGTCCGTTCAGACCCAATATATTTTCCGTTATTAAATATACGCCGACAGCAGTAAGATGAGAATTTCCTCTTGGCCCTGAAACTATTGTACGAAGTTTCGACTTTTCACCAGATAATAAAACGCCTTCAATTTCAATGTACAAATCGTGTGAGGCTTCCAAACCTTTGCTACTACCTATCGATTCTCCTACAGCAAAATCAAACCGGACATTGCTAGCACCTGTAAAAGCAGCAATACTGGGAACATCCAAGGTGCTCATCGGATAGCCCGCTGTCGAGGAATGATTGTACAAGTCGATCGCTCTTGCATTATTTTTTGCTTCAACAGATAGCCACTTCCCTTCGTGACGAATTAATGCCTGACCTACAAAACCTGTTACCTCGTTTGTAACCAATGGTCCTACGGGATCTTTCTCGTCATATAATCCCACGGTTTCTATACGTATAATACGGCTGAATTTAGCTGCTAACTGCTTAACAACAAGCGTCAATAATCCAGCCTGCCAGTGCCCGGCAAATACTATCGGGGCAGAAATCGTTTTATGAAGGCTTAAAAACGCCGTAGGAGAGATCTGATCAGCCAATTCACTTACCGTAATACAGGCAATTCCATTCAAAATAGCAGTTTCCCTTAAAATATTGCTGTGGTCACCTAATGCGGATATAATAAGATGAATTTTCCCAAATTGAGATAAATCAAAACCTTCTTCAAGATTGACATAGGCGGTTCCAGCATTGGTTAATTCCTTTGCTAGCACTTCCCCATTTTGAGGGTTTCTTCCTGCAAGAATAAGTTCAATGGCACCATCTGCTTTTCTGATCAAACGTGCTAAGTTACTACCAACCTGTCCATAACCTCCTACTATTAAAATTCGTTTTTCCTGTGATTCCATATAAAATATTTTAAAAATTTAATTTAGGTCAAATGACCTATCACAAATCTAGGTCATTTGACCTAAACATCCAAACTTTTAATATTTTATTTTTAAATTTACCGAATGGACAAAAAAGAAGAGCGGTTACATCATATCTTATCAGCAACCATAACGATACTTACTAAAGAAGGAGCAGAAAATCTTTCTATGAGAAAAGTAGCGAAAAATGCCAATTTATCTTTAAGTAATCTCCAGTATTACTATAAAGATAAAGACCTGCTGCTGATTGCCACGGTAGAATTTTATTTTGAAAGCTGCAAAAAAGAGCTTACTAAAGCCATAAATCTTTTAACAGCTGACACCACGTCGAATAAAGATGCTTTTTTGGAAAAGGTATTGAGTATGTTACTGATAGATGGCAGATCCAGCCACCAAATTTTAATGTTCCAGGAAATATGGACTTTGGCATCCAGAAATAAGGAACTGCAAAATGCTGTAGAAACCTATTATAAGACCTACTGCTTATGGTTGATAGATCTGGTCTCTTTATTTTGTAAAAAGCCTAATGAGATCGTAAGTTTTCTTATTCCCTTTGTGGAAGGTTACACTATTGTAAATAATGTTATTCCTCTGACCAAGGAAAAAGTGATCGAGATGATGGTTAAGCTTATCACTATTGTTGAGAAGTAAATCAATAAAGATTAAGTAACAAAATATTTTAAGGTGCCACTTTAATTTCAATAGATAATTTATGAGAAGAAGAATGACTCTGATATTCGTAAATACATCCACTTCACCTTCATAAACAAAAGAAGCGCCAAACAATCTTTATAAAATTCAAGAATGCTAATTAGAGAGAAATAACGATTTTACCTACCATATCTCCATTTTCTATCCTTTTATAGGCTTCTTTGATCTTTTCAATTTTATAAACCTTATCAATAATGGGATGAATGTCATTTATCTCAATGGCACGGTTCATTTTTGAAAAACTTTCCGCGCTTCCTGTCGCCAAACCCTGAATGCGTATAAAGGACATATTAATGGAATGTTTATAGATATCAATGGGTAATGTCGACACTGATATAAATCCCGCAGTTGCCAAAAAGCTTTTTTGGGAGAGGTCAAACACAGTTATTCCACTAAATCCTTTTCAATTGTTTCCAAAGAATCAATAATCTTTGATATCTTTTGGTTCTGCTCTCTGATTTGTCTGGGTCGTAGGAAAAACCACACAATTGCCAACCATAAGAAAGTTAATCCATAAGCTAAAAATGCAGCTATTGTTGACATGTATAAAGCAAATTCATAAAAATAAAAGGCGAAACCAAAAGAAAGCAAAATGTAATAGTGACTTTAGGCAATAGCTTTTGGGCTAGATCAAAATTGGTCGGGCCTTTTACAATGCATAATAATCAGGGAGGAGTCTAAAAAATCTATGATAAATACAAAGACCGATATGAAAAATGCTTCTAAAAACTCAACCGCATGGTATTATCAAGAGTTGGCAAAACAGGTAGGTTGATAGGGTTTGTCGTGTAGGGCACGATATATCTTTTTGCCTGATACCGCTCAGCAGCTGATACTGCATTGTTAACGGTATCATTAGCGCTTCCATCATAGTTACCAAAGTATTTCAATGAAACCATCCCGCCAAAACGATGGTCGAGTTTTACACCGCTAATTTCAACGATACTACCACCATCATCTGTGCCAGGATCGGGCTCATTTAATAGATCAATGTAGTGGTAGATAATCGGCGCTGGGGTATCCAAACGAATTGAATCACATTCTTTTTAACGAATTTTAGACGATCCTCGGCGAATTGTAAATAGTCTACTCTGCAAAAATTAATATTTTTACATTTGAACAATTGCCAATACATCTTAAATCAAAGTGCTTATATAGGTGAATGTTTGTTCATTTTTAATAGCGTTGGTAGAAATGTGAAAATTTAAAATCGTGCAATCTTTTATATTAGTTGAAGGTTTCGGCTTCGGTTTGCCCGCCATCGCAAAGCCCGAAACGTTAGCTATCAGTATAAAACCAATAAACAGACCTTAGGTGACAGCTTGTGATAACAACCAAAATGAGAATGAAACAAGAACTTGAAGAATTTATTAACTTTTGCATTGAAGCTTTAAATAATAAAAATAAAGGGAATCAAGAAATAAACGGAAATGACAAATTTGTCTTAGAAACTCTAAATAAGACCTTAGAGCTATCTTATGAAGGTAGAAATTTAGGTATTGGAGATTATGGTTTTGAAGACTACAGAAACACTTTTGTAATTCAACAAAAGTACCCCGCCCGAACGCAAAGCCCAGAAACGTTAGCTACAATATTATGACCGAAATTATTGCAAAAGAAGAACGTATAAAAGAACTATTGAATTTTGGACTATCAAAAGTATTTTTAGAAAATATTGGAAACATTCCAGAATTAAAATATCGAATTGAAAATGTAGACGGCGCATACTTCTATTTGCCAACTATATTGAATTATAAAATACTACATGGAAAACGTATTGTTCCTATTTTTGATTGTGGGGAAAGTTTTACTGTTCTGCTTATTGACAGCGAAATTGAACAAATAATAGAATTTGAACTTGAAAATGACCAAGTTTACAAAGATTATGGAAATAGCGTGGACTTGATGTTAATGGACATAATGATTGACTATTTTGACGACCATTTTGACGATGAAATTGATTTGGAAAAATATATTTCTATAGGTTCAAGAATTGGATTTGATAAATCAGCAGATTTATTTCATTTAAGAAATTTGCCCATTCATGACTATAATTCAAAATCAGAAAATATAGAAAATTGGAGAATAGAAATAGCAAAAGATTTAAAAATATTGTAGCTAACAAGGATTTCATATCGCGATTGCAAAATTCAACGGTAGTTTTTCAATTGAACTTTTGTACAAAATTGTAGATTTGTACTTCGATTTGCCCGCCTTCGGCAAGCCTAAAACGTTGGCAGAAATTTTATCCAAACACTAAAAAAATGAAAAACAATTCAAATTTTATTTTTAAATCATCAATTGCTCTACTAATGGTTTTCTCAAGTTCATTTTCGTACGGACAGGAAATTCGCAATAACAATCAAACAGAAACAATACAATTTCCTGTAAAAAAAATTGTAAGATATTTTGATAATTTTAACCATCATTATCTGACTGACTATGATCTGACAGAAACTAAAATAGATTCTATCACTCAAAATAATAATATTACCACACTTTATTTTACCGAAAACAAAAATTACAAATCTGCTATAATCGTAACAAATTTGAATAAATATCAGAAAACAATCAAAGAGAAATCTTTTGAGACCAACTTATTAATGTTATTCAAAGGGGAATTTAGTGCTGAGACACTTAAACATCCAATAAAACCAGTTATTAACGAGTCTTTTTCTAAGGAGGGAACACTTAAATGGAAAATTAATATTGAAACATTAGACGAAAATTCAGCAAAATTGACATTTATATTTGACTCATTTGATAAGAAACATAAACAAAAATTTATCAGCAATTTTTCCAAAGGAATTGATAAAAATTTCAACTATACAATTCAACAGATATTTGTAACAGAGAATTTTAAACGTGATATATTAAACTATCTCGCAAAAAGTTCCAAAGCTGATGCTAATGGTGTTCAACCGACCAAAGGCAATTAAAAAAAATTTTGCCAACAAGGCATTACCACAAGCCGGATGAACCAGTTTGATTTCGCATTTTTGTAAAGTTTATCTGCGACGGGTATTCACGTGAACTTTTGCACAAAATTGAATATTTGTGCTTCGATTGACCGCCATCGCCAAGCCCTGAAACGTTAACAGCAATATTTCCAAACCAATGACTGACAAAGAAACTATGAACTTTTACACATTTGAAAACAAAAAAATGCCCTGGGGCGATTATGGAAATACCTTGTTTACAGGGTTTGCATACCCTGATGAAAATAATGACGAAATCATATGTATAGAACGTGCAGGTCCTTTTGTTCCTGCAATTTATAAAAAGTGGGATATGATTTTAGTTTCTGAAAGTACCAGGCAAAAATTAGAAAAATCTGATTTGAAAGGAATTCAATTCATCAATACAACTTTCAAAAAAATAGTAGATATCGATTGGCAAAATTGGGATTTGGAGGCAGATAAGCCCAAGATTTATCCAGCTGGAGGCGAGCCGGAAAATTATATTTCCACAAGAAAGCATAATGCTGAAATTGCCGAAAAAATGGAAGCAATCTGGTGTTTGAAATTAGATAAAGAAACTTTAATTGGAAGAAAGCAAAAGAACGTGTCTGGAAGAGATGAGCTCTTCATTATTGAAAACTCTTGGACAGGTAACGATATTTTTATTAGCAAAAGTGCCGGACATATTTATCTTACTGAAAAGGCAAAAAAATGGTTTGAAGAAAATTTGCCAGAGTTCGTAAATTTCAGAGAATTTAATTCCAAAATAGCAACACAGCAGGAAATTGATTTTGCATCGGATTATATAAAACCAAAACAAGCAAAAGTTGACCCTTTTGCACATCTGACCGAAAAAGATTGGAAAAACTATCAAAAGTTTATTGGACAAGCTAATAAACTTGTTGTAAAGTCAAAATCCGACAAAACCGAAAAATCTAAATTGACAAGTATAAACAAAGCAATTGATTGTTTAAAAAGTGCTGAACAAATACGAACATTAGGAAAAAAAGAACAAGAATTATTAAACAGACTTACAGAAAAGTAATACTGCTGGTAACAAGGGTTTTGCGTCAGGCGGGCTGAAGCTCAAACTGAACAGCAGTTCTTTTAATTGAACATTAGTAATAAAACAAGCTTTTGTGCTTCGATTGTCCTACCATCGCAAAGCCCCGAAACGTTGTACTTAATACAGACAAACTAATCAGAACAAGATATGACAACCAAAAAATTCAAAGAAGAATTTCGTAAGAAAATCAAAAGCATAGATAACTTAATTATTGAAGCAATGTTCAGTGACTATTTCCTGTATAAAAATGGAAAAAGAATTAGCGTAATTTTCGATTATTACAGAGCTAAACGCAATGCTAGAAAAAGCTATCAAAAGAATGAATGAAGAGCATCCAAACTTTATTATTTATACAGCCAGCATTTGGATTGATAAAGATGCAAAAGTGAGTGCCATAAGTTTTGACAGCAAGGAAAATGCATTGCAAAAAATCGTTCAAACGGCAAATATCGATAAAGAAAAATTTGAATTGGGAATTAACAGCAATAGCGATTGGTACGATAATCGTGGAGCGTAAATAAATAAACCAAATGGATTATTTAGAACAGGCACAACAGTACATTTCTGGCCAAAAGCACGGCTTCGAATATTTTATGCTTGTGCTGGGGATTTTCTTTACGTGGTCGGCAATTGGTAATTGGAACTGATTGTACAACCCACCTTACAATTCGGTAAAAAACCCCCTTGGTTATTGGCTGGGACGCAAAGCATTCAGGGTAACCATTTTTATTTCCGGCATTTTTTTAATAGCCGGTACGGTTTGGCTTTTAATAAGGAGTAAATAATAGTGGTAAATATGAAAAGTGCTTATTAAGGTTGTGCCAACCGTGCCTGCGGACTCAACGAAATAAGATCGGGACGGGTTTTGCTAAAACCAACTTTTGTAAGCCCAGAAACGGTGTGTTCTACTTAAAACAGCTAACTAAGATCGACAAATGAAGACTAAAAACTTTGAAACTTGGAGTATAGAACTCGAAAAAGTTTGGAATTTAGAAACAGAAGAGGAAAGTATAAAATTTAGCGATTTAATGTACTTATTAAAGGGGGATGAAGATGTAAGTGTCTGGATAATGAATGATTTGACGATGATGTCATGGAGTCCGAAAGAATAAACCAATAACTTGTGTTAAGCTGATAAGGGAAGCTTTAATGGGTAAAATTTATTAAATTTAAAATATTATTGCCATCGGCTATGCAAATGCCCTAATATTATTCCATACCCGATGAACAAAATAATAAACGTTATTAAAGCAGATATCACTAAGATTGAAGTCGATGCAATCGTAAACGCTGCAAATAGCTCCTTACTTGGTGGTGGCGGTGTAGATGGTGCCATTCACCGAGCAGGTGGTCCAGCTATTCTGGAAGAATGCCGAATGATAGTAGCTAGACAAGGGGGCTGTAAAACGGGTGAAGCTGTTATCACCACAGCTGGCAAACTACACGCTAAATATGTTATCCACACCGTCGGTCCTGTTTGGAATGGCGGCCAAAAGAATGAAGAGAACCTCCTGGCAAATTGTTACTTCAACTCCCTTAAACTGGCTGTGGATAATAGCTGTACAACAATTGCTTTTCCGAATATCAGCACAGGTATATACAGGTTCCCAAAGAAATTAGCTGCCCAAATATCGATTAACGCGATAAATCATTTTCTTGAATCAAATACAACAATCAAAATAATTACAATAGTTTGCTTTGATGATGAAAATTTTCAGCTATTTAAACAATTACCTTGCCAATAAGCCTATGCTTTTACCGTCAAAATGAAACCCTCTTAAGCGGTATCGGGGAGCTACCGAAAAGTAGGCAGAGTTAACGGTTAGCGATAGAAACGAAGAAGGACACTAAAAAAAACCTCCCATAGATTAGGGAGATTAGCTTGCGATTATAACTACTATAAGAAACTTAAAATCACCTTAACCGCAACTGATGGCACAACTTTTGAGCTCAAAAAACGAATCCGAAGTTATTAATAAGCCATAAGTTCTACTAAATTTTAAATGCACAAAAATTGAAGCAATAAAAATATGAAAACATTACCAAAGATATTATCGATTAATTTGTTGCTTTTTTTATGTTGCAGCATTGCTTATGCACAAAAAGCTCCTCAATGGGTTCTTCCCACTACGCCTTTTAATGAAGCGGAGACAGCAAGATTGATGGAAAGAGGAAGCGCTACGATAGAAGGCACCGCTACACTTAAGAAAAAGGGGAAAGATAATTTTGGAGTTAAAGGAAGCCAGATCCTACTATTCCCGGTAACACCCTATTTCACCGAGTTTCTGGAGTTAAAGAAAAAATTTAATAATCGTAAAAAGCAGGCTACAATGAGCCCTGTTGCATTTACTTATCGGATAGAAGGCAGATTTTTGGATGATAAAGGTACTTTTCAGTTTACAAACCTGAAACCTGGGAAATATTATATCATTAGTTGGATTGCATTTGCCAGGCAAAAAACCGTTGCCGTGCAAACAGGAACGAGCACCTCTTATAATGTTTACGGATATGCTTTAGGATCTTCGCCAATTTATGAGGATTACCATTACGACGTTTTTATAGAGAATGAAGTAAGTGGATTTGTTGAAGTCAATGAAGCTGGCGCAGTTGTAAATGTAATGGTGAGTAATTAAAAATAAGAGAAAATCATGAAAAAACATTGGTATTTATACATTATCATCGTTGGGATGTCGGTATCTTTCGCTAGTCTAGCTCAAACTATAAAAATACCCGATCCTAATTTCAAAAAGCAATTGGTTACTACGGGTATTGATCTTAATGGAGATCAAGAAATCCAGCTATCTGAGGCACAGAAAGTAACGAAGCTAAGTCTTGATAAAGCAAATATTAGTTCCTTGGTGGGCATTAAAAATTTCACTAACTTAAAAGAGCTGAGCTTTTGGAACAATCAGGTAAAAGTATTAGACTTAGAAGGCATGAAAAATCTGGAAGAGATATTTGGATACGATAACCAGATCCAAAGCATCAACCTTAAGGGGCTGACAAACCTCCGGACTTTACACATTCACCAGAATAAAATTAGCACCATAGATTTAACAGGACTGCAAAAGCTTGAAGAGATAAAAATGCTACAGAATACAGTCAGCAAAGTGAACATTTCCAATCTTCCAAATCTTATACATATCGAGTTTCAGAAAAACATGCTCACAGAGTTTAATGTAACCGGATGCCCTGCAGTAAAGCTGATCAGGTTAGACGAGAATCAATTGTCGAAATTGGATTTTAGTAAATTTACCAATCTTGAAGAACTGTCTCTGAGGGATAATCCGTTGGTTGATCTTAATGTGTATGGATTAAGAGAACTTAAACAGTTAGATTGCTCTTATACCCACCTATCAAATGTTAATATGAGCGGAACTGTGAGTTTAGAAAAAATGGAGTGGTAATTTTTTTCAATCTTGAACTAAAACAACCATTGAATCTAAACTCTAAAGACTGGGAGATTGAAAAAACGAACAAAATCATCCGACAACAAGCGCATGATGACAGCTGGTTGATAATCATAGAGCTGTGGGATTCACATAGATCCTTTTAATAACTTTATGTTAAAATGATGGTAGAACCGGTAGTTTTACTACATTCTAACATAATCAACAACATGAACAATGAGGTAAAAAGCGTCTTGAATGGGTAAAGCTTTACGAGTCTGTCGGTAATGCAGGTATTGTATATTTACGGTGTGGTATAACTAGACCGGCACTGAGAAAATGGTTTAAACGATATCAAGAATCCGGAATTGACGGCCTATTTGAACTTAGTAGGAGGCCGCATAAAATCCACAGTAAAATAACTCAAGAAGATGAGCGTCGAATTCTTGAGTTAAGGACAAACCGCAATTTAGGGCATCGTAGTATCGCTAATGAGATGAGACATTTATATGGGGTCTCAATCTCAACTGCAACTGTTCACAAGATTCTTAAGAAGACTAATAAACAGTATTTAAAACTTAAGCGATACTACCGTAAAAGACAAACTCGATATAACCGACCAATACCGGTTGATCGCGTACAAATGGACGTCTGTAAAATAGCTCCACGCATCTATCAATACACTGCCATAGATGATTGCAGCAGATTTAAAGTACTTCAATTATTTCCAAGGCGTACTGCTATTAATACCCTGAAATTTCTTGATACAGTGCTGGAACAAATGCCGTTTGCGATACAGTACATTCAAACTGATAGAGGAAAATAGTTTTTTGCTTATTCCGTTCAAGATAGATTAATGGAATGGGGTATTAAAATTCGGCCTATTAAACCAGGCTCTCCACATCTCAATGGAAAGGTAGAAAGAACACAACGAACGGATCTTGATGAATTTTATTCCACAGTTGATATCAAAGATCCCGACCTACCAAACCTACAATCACAATGGCAATTTTATTATAATTGGCTTAGATCCCACAGTTCTCTAACGGGCCGTACCCCAATTCAGGTAATTAATGCTTTATCAAATAAAACTCCACTATAGGAGGAAGTCGATGACATGTACGACCCAAGCAGAGAACGAATTAGAGATCAAAACTATTAAACTGACTATCAGTTAAATAAGTGAAACGATATGTGTAAATCCAACTCCTAAACTTTACAGGAACATAGCCAGCAATGCGTTAAGTCCGCTTTCAGTGTGTAATATTTCAGTGTTTTCTAAGGTATCTTTTGTTACTGCTGCTGCTCTTGCCTGCATTTGTTTTTCGTAATGTGAAATTGCAGTCTGAATGTCTGGAAAATTGTCACTTGTCAAATTTTCTGCCAATTCAAAGGCGTCTTGCATGGCTTGATTTACCCCCTCACCTGCGTATGGTGGCATCCGATGAGCAGCATCGCCAAGCATTGTCAAGTTTGGTAATGTTGGCCAAGTTTGGTCTAATGGAAAATGATATTGCGGACGTGGCATAAACCAAATTTCATTACTTGCAAAAAGTTCTTGCCATTGTTCACTCCATGACGAGAACGCGATTTTAAACCAATCAAAAACCTGTTGTTTATTATTGAAGTCAATGCCGCTTTCCTGCACCCAATTTTCGGGAACTTTACAACCGGTATAAAACGATAAACTGCCCTCTCCTTTTGTACTTAAGATAATTGATTGCCCGTTTCCAAGAGCAAAAACTTTTCCGCCTTTTGTGATTTCCCAAAGTTTCGGAGCGTTTTTTTCGGCGTTGTAAATATTACCTTCAACAATCGTAACGCCAGAATAAATCGGCTTAATGTCGGTAATGTGAACACGGATTTTTGAGTTTGCACCATCCGCTGCAACGACAAGGTCAGCGTAAGAAGATTTTCCGTTTTTGAAATGCAAAAGCCAGCCATTCTCCTGTTTTTCCATTGAAATGAACTGACTGTCCCAAATAATGGTATTTTCATGCAATGAGTTGATTAAAATATCGCGCAAAGGGGCACGATCAATTTCAGGACGATCTTCCTGATAATCATGTTGAATCTCGTGGTCATCCATTTTGATAATGGCTTGGTCGTCTAACACTCTTAAGCGTCCGGCCTCTGGTCGAAAGCTGGCCTTAAATTCGTTCATCAAATTTGCTCTACGAAGAGCTTCCAAACCACTTTCTTGGTGCAGGTCCAGTGTTGCTCCCTGTTGGCGAACTTCTTTGTTTATATCACGTTCATATACTGTTACATTTGCTCCTTTTAATTGTAAGAGTTTGGCTAACGTGAGTCCGCCAGGACCGCCGCCAACGATTGCGATTTTCTTGCCTTGTAATTTCATATCCAGTACAATTTATTTTTTGACTGAACAAATTTACTTTGACTCGAGCGTTGAAAATTGTATAAAACGCTCATTTTGGTTCTTCAACAATTCTTTTGGTGAAACACCAGAAAGTTTCTTGACTTCTTTAATGAAATGGGATTGGTCGGCAAAGTTTTGTTGTGGAAACAATTTGCCTTCTTTGATGTGTTGAAAGGATGCACGGAAGCGGATAATATTACAATATGCTTTTGCTGTGAGTCCGAATTGCTGATGGAAATAACGATTGATCTGTTGCCTACTCCAAAACGATTTTTCTGAAAGTTCTTTGATTGTAATCACTCCGTTTGATGAATAAATGAGTTCAAACAGTTTTCGTTTCCTGTTGTCTATTTCACTTGGCAAAAGTGACTGTATTTTTTTTATCGCTTTCTCGCAGAATAAATCAAAGTCATTGAGGTCGTCCGCACTAAAGTTCCAAAAATTAGGTGGCAAGATTGTTCCCTTGTCCGCCAAGCTGGCGATGTTGGTTTGAAAAATATATTTTATTGCAAGCGGTTTAAAACTTATAGCATAAGTTTGTCGTAAAGGCGTAATGGTCGCTTGGCCTGGTTGCGTTTCGATTCCCAAAAGCGTAATGTGGAAAGGCTCTGTTGCAGATTGCGTAAAAAATAGATCAACTCTTCCGTCTGGCAATACAACAACCTCTTTGTCAAGGTCTGATTGGTTTTGTAAAAGCCAAAAACTTTCAACAAAGTCCGCAAGCGATTTGTCTGGTTTTATTACTTTATATTTTAATCCACTTTCCATTATTTCAGTCAATTCTTATGTAATAGCTTTTCCTATGAAATTTACTACGACACATGCAGTAAAGAGGCCCAAAACGTGTAACCAAGAATATTATCTATATAATCAATGACAAAAATATAATCCTACTTTTTATTTCACGAGTATAAATTTAAAAAATCTTAGCGAAAAATATTCTGAGATCTATTCCAAGGTACTATGATCGTGCCTAAACCCCATCCTTACAATAAACAAGAGGGATTTTGGATTTGGTTCAACCCCTGTTGTCAGATAAATCAAGACCTAGCTGACCCAAATGATCTGTACAAGTATCTGAATAATGAATGGTTTGACGACGATGTCATGGAATCCGATGACTATAAGTACTATCGTGCGATGCCTTCTTTCTACTCTCTACTTTCTATTCTAATTAGTCAATCTGCTACTCTTCCTCATTGAAAACTAGGTAATCGTCCAATTCCTGATTTTCTTCATTTAGGATCAATGTATAATAGCCGACATTGGCCCCTTTTGACAACAACTTCAAGCAAACTTCGATGACATAGTTCTCACTACGCATATCGTTATATAAAAATTTTATGGAATCCCTTTCAAGCTGAACATCGCTAGCGAATGAAGTTATTTCATTAAATAAGTAAGAATTCTCCTCTAGTTCGATACAGCTGTGATAGGAATCGATTACCCTTTTAAAATGATTTTCCAATATTTGATTATGTACATTTTTTATCATAGCAACTTGTATTTTAAAGGTATTAAATCTTCAATGCGAATGGGCCATCTGTAGTTACAAGACTCGCGTTTAATCAGTAAACTCTTTCTTGTTCTTTCGGATGTAGTCAACCTGAATTTTTTGTAAGTTTTTGGTTTCATTAAGTTTGTAGAATTCCTCGTCAAATTTGTTCAACGGATTGTTTTCGTAGGATTTACTAAAACCTTCTACCGTGCCATCCTGATCTTTAGTTATTTTCGATTTCTCTTTTTCAAACGTGCGGTTTGCTCGCTCGGTCAGGTCAGCAAATTTAGTAGCGCCGACCAATTTCAACGCTTCTGGCAGTGCGGCAGCAAATTGACCGCTTGAATTGAAATAAAATTGATTATAACCTCCATTATTTACTTCTGTTTGTAATTGGCTGATCATATATATTGCTTGTCTAGATTTGTTCCAAGACAAGACAATTTCATATTCTTTATCTTGTGTTGCCGATAACTTACGATAGAGATTATCATAGACGACGTCTAATAACAAATCATCTGAAGTCGTATCAATAATTTGTTCGGTTAATGAGGTCTCGATTGATGGCTTACTATGGTTTTGCTTAGTAGTTTCAGAACAGCCAAACAAATTAAAAATCACTGTTATTATTCCTATGGTAATAACTTGTCGTCTCATTGATTTTATCATCTTAAACTTTTTAGTACTCAAATATATACAATAATCCTATCCATGCATATAACTTAATGATCAGCTTAAAAATGGCCCTATCCTACTCACCCCGCGGATCGGGACTTAATTGGAAACTGGATAACAATCATTTATTAAGAACATAAAACATAAGAGAAAAGCGTATCTTTCCCTAATTATAACACAAACTAGCGCGCTCCCTAGTTTTGAATTGCAGGAGTATTTTCACATAATAACGCCATGAGATCATTTTTATTAATTGTAATAACCATCATTGTCAATTTTACGCATAGCTACGCCCAGAAAGATCCTGCACTTAAAAATGCACTAGCAAAAATGACGGCGGCATCTATCTCAAGCGATGCGCAAGCTACCGTGAATCTGACCTCACCACGGCTAATTAAACAGATGGGTGGAAATGAGAGTGCATTTAAATTGATCAAAGAGGGTTATTTATAACTGGGCAACCAGGGATTAAAAATTGACACGGTCATCCATTATCTTGATCTAGATACTCATCCATTAGATGATATCGAATACTGTTTCTTTCCTCAACTAATCGTACTGACCATACCCGATTCAAGTAATAAAATGATAGCTTACGCGACTTTACTAGCTTTTAAAGAGCCGCATATTGACGGCTGGAAATTTTTAGATTACGGAAACTTGAATGACGAACATATGAAAATCCTATTGCCCGATTTTGTCGGTAAAGTCAATTTCCCTACAACCAATATAAAGCCGATGATGCTGCCAAAGGAAGAAATAGCTTCTAATATAGAATCGTTAATGAAAATCATTGACGATGCAGTGGTCAAGCTATAAATTGTGTTTCACACAATTTTAAACTTAAAACAAACATTATATATTAGGTTTATTAAATTGATTTAAAATCTTCATCAATAATATGGCTAATGAACTATTTGAATTTGAAATCTTAAAAGCTAGCAGAACTAGGTTATTACAATTAGTAGAAACAGTTGATAACAAAATATTATTTAAAATTCCAGAAAACTTTAACAATAATATAGTTTGGCAAATTGGTCACTGTATCACATCTCAGCAGCGGCATATGTATATGCGTAGTGGTTTACCAATGCATATATCACAGGAATTTATGGAAATGTTCAAAATTGGAACTTCCCCACATACTTGGAAGAGTATTCCAGACATTGATGAAATAAAACATTTATTACTTTATACAGTAAATCAACTTAACAAAGATCTAGAATCGGGTATATTTGTTAAATATCAACCCTTTAGCTTACCGATTGGCATCTTTATAAATAATCACATTCAAGCACTTCAAGCTGCTAACTTTCACGAAGCCGAGCACAGTGGAATAATATTAAACTACTTAAAACTTCTTATTAAATAAGATATATTTATGCCATATCTATTAGCATTTAGTATAAAAAAGCTGTAGGATCCTACAGCTTTTCTGTTTTTTAGCAAGTTGCACTATTTCACCACGCGAACTGTTTTCGCAGTGGATTGCTTATTGAAAATGTCTGTAATGGTCAAACGAACATTGTAGTTGCCTGTGACTAAGGTGTTGTTCAACGTATCGGCGCGTTTCTCTGGCCTAATCAATTCTTTATTTGCAAGTACCACCCCATTAGGATCGAGTAGTTCAATTTTATAGCTTAACTGTGGCGAACCGGTATCACTAACCGCCCAGGATACAATGACTTTATTACTTTGGTATTTTGCAGATTCATTGCTACTGCTAAGTGTCGTTAACGTTGGAGTAGACCCTTGGTTGGCTTGCTCCGGCAATTCTAAAGTACGGCCTGTTCCAAAGGCGGCATTTGGTGTTATGGAACCACCATGCTCCATAAAATATGCATTTTCTGTAGCATCATATCCGGCATTAAAGGCACGGTCGAAATAACCATTACGACCGGCGTCATTGGCATTCGCTGAAAAATATCGACTCGTAGATTTTTCCCAAACGTTATCTACACCTAAGTTCCAACAATCTTTAAAAAATGCTTTGCGATGAAATCTACCATCCCATGAAGGATTGTCTCCTACCCAGTTTTCAAGAAACGCACCATTGCCAACTCCCAAAAATCCGGATTCTGCTTGTCGTCCAATCGTAGAAGTATGAAACCACTTACCTGTCGCTTCATTATGGATGAAGTTAGCAATGTAAATCTTTCCATTATCCTTCCATGATCGTAGAACAACGTTATACCAGGTGTTTAATTCCCATCCGTAAGGGTTGACGGTTTTCTGTCCATCTCCTTCTCCACCAAAGCGACTTACCACCGTTGTCGGTGCTTTGTAAGAATAAAAAGCATAGTTAGCAGCACTGGTATTGAGATCCCATAATGATGCGATCAAAGTATACGGTGTGGGTGTATTCTGATCGGGTGTATCTTGCAATCCAGCATACCCTCCGTGATAATTGTGTACGGAAAAGTATTCGGTCTTCGCAGTATTGGTGATTTTAATCTTATGCATCTTCAAAACAGCGTCATTCTTAAACCTATAAACTAGGTGTTGCGACGGTGCAGCATTACTTCCCGACAAGCTCAAATTGGGCAAATCTTTGTCGCTTTGTACTTGGCTGCGGTATGGCCTCAGTTTTAAATCGGGTCTGGTACTTTTAGAACAGGAGCTGCTTAATAGGATACTCAATAAGGTCGCACATAATGTGGCTTTTATCATAATTACTGGTTATAGTAAAAATTAGTTTACAAGTCTGACTGCTGTTAAAATGCATCATTGCAACAAATTATTCATAAAATTTGAGATCAGAAAATTTCTTTCAAACGAAATCGGTTGCGTAATCTTGTGTGTAACAGCGATGTAATTCTATCGCCATTTTTTTATTTACCTAATATTCTTACCGTCCGAAATGATTATAAAAAGTAGTGCTTTTCAATTCAAAAAGTGTCAAATTGAAACTTTAATAAGGAATATTTGCTTTCCTTAATCTCAAAACAACATGTTGAATTTGAGGCAGGAGGAATAAAATAATGATGACAAAAATCAAACCTGTTAACATCAAATCATAATAATCTCTAGTAGCACGAGCCAGTATTTGATGGCCTACCATTTGATTAAAATAGTCTGAGGATACTGTTTTTGATGTATAAATATCACTACCTACATTTATGTATTGGTTTTGAATATCCAGTAACGTGACAGGCAATTGAGAGTTCGTTTCGGTGAGTGATTCCCGAACCTTTTCCCTTACTGATGATTTTGCAAATAATTGAAGTTCGTTATTAAGTGCCAGACTAGCTGTAAATCCAGTGAACCTAGCTAATATCCCTACAAGTGAAGCATTTAAAGCTATTTGAGGCGGTGCTGATGATGCAGTAAATGAAACAATCGGAACAAACAATACACCTGTTGCCACGCCATAAATAAACATAGGTAGAAGGAAATCGATTGTTTCGCCCTGTACAGACACAAATAGTATCATGTAGGCATAATATACTGCCATCAACCCAAAACCAACAATAATCATCCTGATCAGGTTATAACCCATCAATACAAATCGGGAAGTAATAAACATACTTAGTGTAGTTCCAAAAATTACAGCTGTCCATACCGGAATGGTACTCAGTGGATGGTTTCCTAAAATCGCTTCAAGATAACCATAGGCTAGCCCTGTACTTCCTTTAAGGATATAAAAGGTAAAAAGAAGCAAAAGCCCTATAACAAAATTCTTTGCCTCAAAGATCTGTAAATTGATTAATGGTCGTTTAAGTTTTAATGCTCTGATAATAAAAAGAGAAAGAATGATTAGATTAACTAAACTTAGAGTAATGATCAGTGAACTATCAAACCATCCCAATTGTCGTCCATACACAAGGATGTATCCTAATATCAAGATAAAAGACACATAAAATAAATAGCCCATCCAATCCACCTGATAAAGTGGTATCTTTTTGGTAAACCGGGCTCTACTGTTCATGGAAAGTAAAACAACACTTGTCAGCATAATGACTACGATAATAAATCCGAAGAATACCCAGTTGAAATCAAAGAAATAAATGACTACATTGGTATAGATGGAGTAAAATGGCACAGCTATTTGTATACTGCCATAAAGAAGGCTATAAGCAATCACACGGGCACGTACAGACTGTAACCGTGGAAAAATAAGCTG
This sequence comes from Sphingobacterium sp. GVS05A, assembly GCF_019969845.1. GTDB lineage: Bacteria > Bacteroidota > Bacteroidia > Sphingobacteriales > Sphingobacteriaceae > Sphingobacterium. The sequence goes on along the minus strand of NZ_JAHXYR010000004.1, from coordinate 613,225 downwards.
CAAAACAATTCCCGACATCAACGCACAGGTAATACCCTGCAAAAACTGGCAGAAAACAAATAATGTCCAATCTCTGAAGTAAAAACAGGCCACAGAACATATTGCATTTACTGCAAATGCTAGCAGTAGATATTCCCTTGCTGCAAAATATTTTACGATTCTAAAATCCAGTGCCAGGAAAGCTACTGTAGAACCGTAAATAACGACCATACCATATTGTACATCGGTAGGTTGTATTCCGTAAAAGCCCATTGTAGCAACCGGACTTCCGTAAAAAGCAAAACTAAACAGGGAGGTCATCAGGATAGCAAATATGATGGATCTGGCCATCCATTCTGATACCCAGGATTTGAAAATTGGTATTTTATGTGCTTGCATCATTAATCTTTTAAAACGTAAACATTTGCATTCATTCCGGCAGAGAGCTTAGTTAATTTTTCGGGCGTATCGGTAAGTTTAATCCGAACAGGAATACGTTGGATGATTTTTACAAAATTACCTGTAGCATTATCTGGTGGAAGTAGCGAATAACGGGAACCTGTGGTTGGCGAAAGGGACTCGATTGTACCCGTAAATTTTTCATTCGAAAAGGCATCGACTTCAATAGATACCGCTTGCCCGATTTTGAATTTACCAATCTGTGTTTCCTTAAAATTTGCCATTACCCATTTTTCTTCGGTTTTGTTCAGCAAGAAGGCCAATGTCTGTCCGGGTTGTATCAGTTGTCCCGCCTGAATGGTCTTTTTACCAATTTGTCCATCAAAAGGTGCAGTGATAACGGTATATCTAATGTCCAAGTCCTGTCTTTCAAGAAGTATTTCTTTGATCTTTATTTCTGCCTGTATGGCATCACGCTGTACCTTGAAATCCTTTAGTTTGGATTCGGCGACTTGTAAAGAAGCTTTTGTCTGATCATAATCTGATTGTGTGATGGATAAAGAAGCACTGACGTTGTCAAATTTTTGTTGTGTGGTAGATTCGTCTGCCAGTAGATTTTTATACCGGTCGAATTCTTTTTGTTGCTGGTTCAATCTCGCTTTAGCACCTATCAATTTGGCCTTTATGACTTCAATGCTTTTAATCTGCGTTTCTTCGCTGGCAGCCAAGATCGGTAATTTGACCTGTGAGCTCATGAGTTCTGCCGACGCAGCATTTTTTTTCAGCCCGTACTCATCCAATTCAATCACCACAAGGGTATCGCCTTTTTTGACCTGCTGATTGTCCTTATAATATATTTTACGGATATAGCCCCCTACTTTTGCATTTATGGGGGAAAGATAGGCATCAATCTGGGCGTCGTTGGTCTGTTCATAGCGATATCCTTTTAAGAAATAACTAGCTCCCCAAATAATGATTCCGATGAATAATGCGATACCAAACCATTGGGTTAGGCTTACAACAATTTTATCTGTTTTATTTTTGTTCATGATATTTTGTATTAAAGAATCCCGATAATTGCAAATAGCCTGATATGCGTAAGTTTGACGTTTGTTTGTGCTGTTGTCAGATTAAATTTAGCTTCCAATAAAGCATTTTCGGCTTCCAAAAGATCGGTAAGAAGTGATTCTTGGTTTAAGTAGCTACTTCTGATAACACGAACAGTTTCGGCGGTTTTAATGATATTTTGCTCCGCTGTTTCCATGCTCTCCAAAGCCTGTTGCTGCAGCAAATAAGCTTCTTTAACCTGAAGATAGATTTCATCTTTTTTAATGTTTGCTTTTTCTTTTACCTGATTGCTGACCACTTGGGCATGAGCGATAGAATGTTTGCTTTTGTATAGATTATCGATAGAAAACTGGACTTTAATCCCTGTCTGACCAAATCCCCATAAATCATTCGAATACGGATAGAATGAAATCTGCGGATAAGTGTAATTGTAATTCGAATACAAGGAGACTTTGGGCCATCGTGTGGCTTTTATCTGCTTGATGTTCAGCTCGCTCAATTTAATATCACTATGGATTATCTTGTACTCTGGCGATTTGTTGAAAGCGATATCTACATAATCGTAGTAGTCGCCTTCTGTGATAGCTTTTAATTCAATTGTATCTTGGTGTTTTATTGCCAGCTCAGCATCATTTTCGCGCCCCATCAGGATATTGAGCCGTTGCTTAGCGATTTCAATCTTCTTCGCAACATCAGAAAGGCTGAGCTCCAGTCGCGATAATTTTACAGAGGTTCTCAGTACATCACTTTTTAGCACAGTGCCGTTTTTATGCAGGCTTTCCACGAGTTCCAATTGTTTCTTTTCTGCTTCAATTTCTGCATCAAGAAAATCATGGAAATGCAGAAACTTGTACAAATCAAAATATGCAACTGCAACATTGTATTTTACGCTGTGCTTTTGTAGATCAACTTCATATTGCGTGCGTATCTCTTCTTCCTTTTTTATGACAATGTTTCTTTTGTCCTTACCACCATTGTAAAGATTGAAGCTCAAGTTGTAGCCCACTCCGTACCCATAACCTTTTACAGGCACATCCTGTGGAGAAGAGAATAGTCCATTGTCATAGATCAAGAATTTGGAATTGATTTTTACATCTCCACCAACAGAAAGTTCCGGCAACAAACGGTCTTTTGCCTCCAATATTTCTAAACTACTTTGCTGAAGATTTAGGTCGGATAGTTTCAGTTGATGGTTATTTGTTTCGGCAACTTTCCAAATTTCTTCCAAGCTTAATACGTGTGCATTAGCTGCTTGCTGGGCATAGAGAGACTGTATCAATAGGGCTAACAATAAGCCCAAAATCGGAGCCATTTTATATTGTTTCATCAGTTTTCTTTATATATTTCTTTCTTTTTGCTAGCCATGGTTCTACTATCTTTTTCAATTCATCAAAGGCAAAGGTTAAATCTACCATTGGCATAAAAGCATAGTTATACCCATAAGCAAACCAGAAGATGTTAGCTCGATCAATTTCTTCATCTGAATGATATGATTTATTATCAGATTTTTTGGCTTGTGTTTCAAGTTCAAAATCTTTGTCAGGTTTTATGATATTATGTTTCATAATGACTTTACTATTATTTACATGGCAAAATTATCCATCATAGCAAGCTGATGTTTTATATAATTAGCCTAATATTTGTTAAATTTGGCCATATGGAAATTCTTAGCCGGTTAATAAATATTGTTGATCAAAATCCCGATTCAATACTGGTGATGCGACAGCAGATGGAACAGCGTTTGCCTGCTCATCAGCACAATAAAGCTCAGTTGTTATTGGTTTATGGCGGGATTGCTTATTTGCAGACAGACGAAAAGGATTTATATATTCCGTCTAATCATTATATCTGGATACCAAAAAGTTATCGGCACAACCTGATGTTCAACACGCAGGATCTATATATTATCAATATCTATTTTCCGGAAGAAAGAGCTGGTAATTTTTATGAGGAATTGGGCATTTATCCGGTGAGCAAGCTTTTGGCAGAAATGCTCTCATTTAGTGAGAAGTGGCAAGGTGATTATTGCAAAGGTTCATGGGAATTTGAATTTTTAAGCACGCTTAAAGGCATATTATCAAAAGAAAATCTCAAAAAATTTTCCATACAACTTCCTACAACAGACGATCAAAGGCTCAATGCCATAATCGACAGTTTTAGAAATAGGTTAAATGAAAATCTAAGCTTAGATATTATTGCTCAGCAATCGGGAATGAGTGTGCGTAGTTTGACCCGATTATTCCAAACCAAACTGCACATTACATTTGTTCAGTACTTAAAAATGCTACGGATTATTAAGGCGATGGAATTAATCAACGATACAGATTTGAATATGACCGAGATTGCGTACGAGATTGGCTATTCAAATATATCTGCTTTTAGCAATAACTTTTATCTGCTGACCAACATGAGACCTACGGAATTTAAAATGAAATAAGATATGCTGATTTAAATTTAAGTTGGAGTGGAAAACAGATGAAAGATAAAAATTTACACACTTTTCAATGTGCGAATGATTACAGTCCGCAATTTTTCTTCATATTTATCTCCCCACATTCCTAAAGCACCAATTATAGGAATTAAAGACTGACCAAATTCAGTCAACTTGTATTCTACCTTGGGAGGAACTACAGGATAAACCGTTCTCGAAATAAGTTCATGTTCTTCAAGTTCTTTAAGTTGAATATTGAGCACTCGTCGAGATGCGTCCGGTATTTTGCGCTGAAGTGCGCTCGGACGTAGGTGGCCTTGGTTAATGAACCAAAGCAATCGCATTTTCCACTTACCATATAAAACCTCACCAATAAGGTCTAGTCCACATGTAAGATTGGGCATAGTTTTTCTCTCATACATAAAACAAAGGTATATCACTGCCCGCATATGTACAATAGGGGAATAATTTATCCCTATTTGAATCGTAACTCCGTACTTGTGAGATCATATGATACTCCGCAAATTTGTACAAGGAAATAGATATTTTCGCCAATAACGGATTGAATAGACAAACAACAAAATAAGAAAAAGATGAGTAACAATTTAGATTATCAGAACGAGCTTATTGATAAGGTGGCAGTGGTAACAGGGTACAAAGGGAGCTGGAAAAGCTATAGCCGAACGTTTAAAATACGCTGGCGCAAAGGTGATCATTACGCCAAGAAATCCACTGGAAGAACCGGATAAAAATGCCCTAGGAGGAATTCCTTACGGCAGACCAGCCTTTCCGGAAGAGGTTGCTGAATTGGTAGGGTTTCTGGTTTCACCCAGAGCTAGCTATTTGACGGGAACTGAATTTGTCATTGATGGCGGAACACTTCCAACAATCTAACAGACATCTCTTAAACTTCGAATTCATTTGGATATTTTAATATTCTTTGGATATCCTTCAACGCATTTTAGGCGCAGGTCTTGACCCTATTTCACTCTATCTACTAGAGCAATACGGCCACCAAATTGAAACGATCTTTGAAGTTGATATTGAATTTATGGATGAAAAAAGATCGCTCTAAACAGAACTGATTGGTGATCGGGATAAAGTGAAGCTGATCACTCATGATGCTACCGATATTGACTCCTTGTTGGATGAATTAAAAAGATTGGGCCATCATTCATCAAGTCCAACAATATTCCTATTGGAAGGTTTTGTCTATTACATCAGCCGGGATAAGTTCAGTACACTGCTTGAAAAATTAGCCGCTGCTGATGGAAAGAAAGTGGTCATACTAGATTACGTTTTACCATTTGAAACCATTCATGAAAGCAATCGGGAGAAATCCCGCCTCATGCTCCGTTCCCTAGAACAAGGCTTAGGCTGGCCAATCATGGTCTATCATAAATTTGATATCACCGGATTAATCCAATTTTTAAAGGCGATATAATAACCTCTGATTCGACACAGGAAATGGAGAAAAAATTATATGGAGAAAACGAAATTTACGTCCACCCAACTAGCGGCTTTATGGAAATGATAAGTTTCCAGTTTTCATAAAAATCCTGAATTTGAGAAATTCAGCAGCAATACTAACTTTTTAAAAGGGCGGACTATTCCTGTCCATGAAAATCAAATCAGCATTGCGCAACTTTAAAGCAAAGAAGCTATCTCTAATTCACTGAAATAGCTTCTTTTCGAAAATATGAGTTTATGGTATTGTATTTATGTGAGCAATATTTGTAAAATTTTACGTTTAGGCAGGATATATGATAAAAGGTGTTTTTTAGGCGATCACAGGGCGATTGGGAATTAGCACACGGAGTAATTAAAAGCTCTGCATCGACGCCCTTATTCATGTAAGCGTAAAGAAAGATGGTATTTGGCATATTTTTGTCAACACTTGTTATGCTGCATCTATCCACTGACCAGTTTGCAAAAAAATTGAATATCACCTAGACGACAATACGCCACTGACTAAGGATCATATCGAGAAATATATTGGAATGATTGAGGGCGTTGAAATTAAGTGGAAGAAAGGCGCTTGAACATAGCTTATGACCATGCCTAACAAAAGTGGAATTTTACATATAAGACTACCAATAGATATTGTCCGCTTCCAGTGAAATCAATAATTCGCCATATTCCTTCAGGATCTGAATTACAGGTAATGCATGGCGGGAACGATCTGTTAATGTATATTCTACCCGCGGAGGTTTTTCGCGAAATACTGTCCGGCTGATCATCTTTTTTTGTTCCAACTCTCTCAGCTGGGTATGCAGCATCTTATCTGTTATGCGTGGGATCGTGCTCTTTAGGTCCCCATATCTCAGGGGGCCATGCACTAGACTTAGCAGTATAGGTATCTTCCAGGTACCTCCAATATGTGAAAAGGTAAATTCAACCGGACTATAATAAAGTTTCCTGTCGTGTGTAAATTCCCGCATAAATCAAATTTATCCAATATATTTTAAACAACAGTCATCTGTCCTTTACTGTGAAAAAAGTATGTAAAAGAAAGAAGTCATTTTATACTTATACTTTTGAAACCTAAACTAAAAGCAATGAAACACAGTACATGGGCGGCGATCCCGATATTGAAATATGTCTTTATAGACGCAACACTTACCTTTTGGGAAACACTAGGATTTAAAATTACGTTTAGACAGGATCGTCCGTATAAATATGCGGTTTTGGAACGCGAGGGATCCCATCTGCATTTCCATTATAGTAAGAATATAGAGATTTCGACGCCAGGTAACGGTTGTCTTATTATCATAAACGATGTTCAGAAAGTTTATCAGGAGTTTTGCGGAGCCTTTAATCGTCATCTTGGACGTATTCCTTCAACGGATCTACCTAGGATTTCAAGAATGAAACCTGCGGGAACACGTTTTACTGTAACTGATCCTTCCGGGAATTCTGTAATATTTATACAACAGGGGCCCGAAGATGAAGCCGATTATGAATTTACTAGACAAAAGGACGCAACTGAGTTGGGAAAGTCAATTGCCATTGCACTAAAACTGAAGGATTTTAAAGAAGACTACCTGGCGGCTGCCAAGACACTCGATAATGCTCTTAAAAAACACCTAAATCAAGAAGATAAAGGCATACAGTACGCGGAAGCCTTTATCATAAGGGCCGAACTTGCCAGAATATTGAATGATCCCGCCAAAGAAAAAGATTGTTATAAATCACTGGGTGATCTTGAGGTTTCGGCCGAAAAAATATCTGAACTAAAATCCAAGCACAGATACGACAGATAACGTTAATCCATTGATTTCAATAATGGATAGGTCGCCCATAACTTCCATCGTCTCTTTAATTAAAAATTGATTTGCCATATTTTTTTGATTTTATGTGTATAGCAAAAGCATCGTTGACGATGGCGCTATCTGAGGAAAACAAGTGGTATGTTGGAGATGCCAAAAAGTCCTCTCAGTAAAGTTATTGAATGATAAATGATGAAATTAAATGCTTATGATGAAGTTTACTAAACGGGTAACCCAATTGAAGAATGTAAACAATATGCAGATTACATTCTTTTTGAGAATTTGTATTTCTTAAAATTCGATACGATTTGCAATTTTTTCACCAACGAATTTGACATTAAAGCTTACTGCATTTAGCCACAAATTGCTCAAACTTCCGATCTATATTGCGCATAACCGGTCCGTGACCGAAACAGATAATGGAAGGATTCAGTTTTGCCAGCTTCTGGAGCGATTTGATGTTGCGCTGCTGATCTGTGGTGAATAGATTTGGCGGAAGCCGTAGACCTGTCGCAGTTGTGAGCAAATTCATATTTGTCGCCACATCTCCAATGATAAGTACACCATCTCGCTCACGGAATAAGGAGATGTGACCTGCCGAATGTCCGGGTGTCTCAATGACCTGAAAGTTTCCAATCTTATCATTTTCAACAATTGTCATTTGGACTTGATGTCCCTGACCCGCCCAATACTTTTGTTGAAGCTTTGCTATCCAATGTTGTGGCCTTGGATAATCCTTGGTTACCATACCCGTTTCGGTCCTAAAAACTTCGGCGGGATGACAGAGCAAGGGTATAGAGAACTCTTTGCATATCTGATCGCTACAGCCCTGGTGATCCGCATGCGCATGCGTAAGAAGATGCTGGTAAACGGGTATTTCCTCAAGGGCTTTCTTTACAGTGGTATACGAGCTCCGTATTCCGGAGTCTATCAATACACCTTCGATAATATAACAGTTAATACTGTTTCGTGGCATCAGTGGAATCTGAACCACCTCGGGAGCAATGTGACGTAACATATTTTTTTGTGCAAATCTACATCGCTGGTCAGAAACGAATAAGGACATTTGTCCTATAATTCCTTGTGTCTATGCAATTGGCCCTTGGCCCGAGTAAGCGAACGTTGCGTGATGCTCAGATACGATGCCAGATCTTGTGTCGCTATACGACGGACGAGCATCGGTTCGTTCATCAAGACATGACGGTATTTATCCACAGCCGACTTATTATTATAATTAAGCAGGTAGAGCTCCTTTTGACTATACTCCCGCTCCATCACCGATTTTATAATATCATTCCAGGTGGCAACCTCACCAAGCAGATGCAGATAGTCTGGATAGCTTATTCCATAGATTATGCCATCTTCTATAACCCTGATACTCCTTCTGGATTTTGCCTGCGCCACAAATTCCGGAAACGAGGTGGCAAATTCATTTTCAAACTTGAAACAGGTTATATTTTCTTTTCCTTCTTTGTCGATAGCGTATGCCTTTACAGCACCCCTAGCAATAAATCCAATATAACGGCAAATATCCCCCTCACGAATAAAAAAATCGCCCTTCTTCAAGCTGATCGGCTTGAAGAAATTCACAGAAAAGTTAACCTCCTCTGCTGAGAGTGCTCCTGTTAAGGACAGGTAATTTTTGAATATATCAATCATTGGGCAATTTTTTCTTTCTTTTAATTTCATCTTGAATGTCTGTCTAGTCTTCTTTTACACACTGATCACCTTTTTTAAATAACGACTTTTCCTTTTGATCTTCGAATTTAAAAATATCACTTTTAAAATTCATTATTTGATCAGTTCCTTTTTCATCATGATATCGGTCTGCTCATCATCTCCCAACTTAAAGATATGCTTGTCAAATGCAACAAATCCGTTCTTCTCATAAAACTGTATTGCCCGTAGATTTTTTTCCCATACACCCAACCAAATAAAAGAAAGCCCCAAAACTTCGGCTATTTGAAGTGCTTTCTCATAGAGTATCTGCCCTACCTTTTTACCATGAAATGCACGTAAAACATAAATCCTTTCTATTTCCAAGGCCTTATCATCTTGAATCTCTGTTTGGTATTTTCCTGTATTTAATTTAAGATAACCAATTACAGTATTATTATCTACAGCAAAGTAGAATTCTGACCCTGCATTATTTAGCTCTTTGATCAGCTTTATTTCTGAAAAGCTCTCAGAAAGATAACTTGCCATATTCTCTTCATTGTTGCTTTCGGAAAAGGTTTCCAAAAATGTCTCTCTCCCAATCTTCTGAAGCTCCGCAATATCATCAACAGTTACTCTTTTAATTTCAATAATTCCCATTTTCAAGTAATTAAAATATATAGATAGTTAGTTTCTTATCTTAAACGGCACACCTAAATAACCTCCATTAAGTTTTGCAAAATTAAAGGCCATTTTAATGCAAAAAAATGCTATATTCTCATCTACTAATTCGTAAATTGCATTACTATGGATCTGCAACAAATAAAGTATTTTTTAGCCGTAGCCCGTGAGCTCCATTTTTGGAATGCAGCAGCAACTATGAATATCACCCAATCCGCCCTCAGCCGTCAAATTCAGTCTTTAGAAACGCTTCTGGGTATCCAATTGTTTGAACGTACCAAAAGAAATGTCAAGCTTACACCAGCCGGCAAATTTTTAAAAGATAAATGGGAAGTTGAGCTCAATAGGCTCGAATTTCTTCATCAGCATGCCCTCCAAATACAGTTAGGAGAAACGGGAACAATTGTAATTGCTCACCCGGACTCAATTTCCGCTTCTATTATGCCAGAAATACTGAGTAAGATCATTTTGTCATTTCCCTTATTGAAAGTGGAGTTGGTTCAGGTACGCTATGAAGACCAACAAAATCTTTTAAAGAACTATAAAGTCGATCTGCTCATTACTAGAGATATCAATAAAATTGATAATATTCAATCAAAGCAAATATATACAGACCATTTGGCAATAGTTGTCCCTGAAGATCATCCTTATAGGAACTTGAAAGATTTAACCAAAGAATCACTGGAATCGCAAAAGTTCATTCTGCCTATCAAAGATGAAGGCAGTAGCTATAGTGATACTGTTCAGCAATTATTTAGGTCATTTGATGCTGTTCCGAATACCCATGTCTATTCCGAATTTGGTTCAGCAATCATTGCACTCGTTCGCAAAGGTATCGGAATTTCGGTTTTGCCGGATTCTTATATTCATCATTCCATTCCTGGAATCCGTTTTATTGAGACCAAGGTTGAAACCAACCTTTATCTAAACTGGCGATTTGATGATCAAAATCCCATTTTATTCAATGTTTTGGGCCTGTTGTGAAACTGATTTAATACAATAAATCACTAGCCGTGCTGCCTGATATTTTCCTTTACAGAATTTCTTACCATCTGAATTAGTGCTATATTTTCAATTTTTGCTTCTCTAAATCTCATGCAGTTAAATAAGGCTATATTTCACTTTTTAATTATCGAGATGATCAAATGGGGCTTTTTATTGAAATAGGGAGGCTAACGTGAACAATGGAATTTTATTGATTTGCTCTATTCTTTTGTTTTGATATCTATAGCAAAAGAATGGTGCTAAGGAGACTATCGGAGGAAAACAAGGGATATAAGCTGTACGCGTGAGAGACCAAAAAGTCTGATATCTACAATAAGGCAAGGGTTTCACATGGATTTATAAATGCCCATTTTTTTCGAGTAGTCTTTTCCTAAAAGTTGTGGGACTTACCCCATATTCTTGATGGAATATCTTGTTGAGGTGGCTGGTATCCGTAAATCCAAAGTCTAGCGTGATTTCGCTAATTCGCTTGTTTGTATGTATAAGGGCTGCTTCAATCATGTGGAGCCTGTAACTGCGGATATACTTTTGCAGACTTTCCCCCGTCTCCTTTTTAAAATACTCCCCCACATAGTTTGGCGACAAATGAAAATAGGAAGCTAGCTCCTCGATCTTTAGTGCCTCTGGCCGTTTAATATTTTGATGTACATATCCAAGCATTGACAATGGATGAGATGGTTGATAAGGATATGCCGTTTGAACGGATGCAATATTTCTTGCAGCGATGGAGATGACAGTGTTCAGCAACTGTTGGATAACTTCCTGATGATGGGGCCCTCCATTTTGCTGTTCCCTTAACAGGGCCTCAGCCAAGGCTCTTACCATTGGCTTATCAGTAACTGTTTTAAGAATACAGCCAGGCAAATGGTCATGATTGTAAAAGATGTATTCAAGCTTCTGTACCCATTCTCTATGCTGAGTTTTTAAGTAGCTTTCATTAAATCGAATAAAGAAGAAGCGCGTTGTTAATCCTATACGAAAGGAGTGCGAATCCTGTGGAAAAACTAAAAAAAGCTTATCGCTGTCATAAGGAAGCTCATGCTCATTGATAATCTGAACACCACTTCCTTCCAAAATAAAAACCATTTCGAAATAGGTATTTTTATGAGGAACGGCAGTATACTCATCTAATGTGAGCAGCTCGATTTCAAAAGGCCTATGCAATGTTTTTAACTTCATCCTAGTTTTTTACCGATAATACCTCCAAAGATACCGATTTCAGACAGTAGATTGATGCAATTTTGAATCATCAAATTAAAATAAGATAATGGATACAACAGTTTTCTTACTCCTTCGGCTGGGCATTGCCATCAGTATGTTTGGACACGGTCTTGTACGGCTGCCGAAATTAAACACTTTCAGTCAATGGATGATCGCCAGTTTTGAAAAATCCCTTTTGCCAAAGGCTATGGTACTACCGTTTAGCTATGTGTTACCTGTGGCAGAATCCACAGTGGGCCTGTGTCTATTGATTGGTTTGTTTACAAAACCTGCACTAATCATGGGAGCAGGAGTATTGCTGATCCTGCTTTTTGGTACAGCCATGATTGAGAACTGGGAAGCCATTCCCTCTCAGTTACTGCACCTTGCTTTCTTTGCCCTGCTGCTACAATTTGTCCAGAGCAACTCTTGGGCTTTAGATAAACTTTTCAATCTATAATAATTTAATCCATGACCACAAGACGCACATTTATTAAACAAACCGGAGCCCTTGGTACGTTGAGCATATTGCCCTTTACAAATAGCCAAGGTAATCTCCAAGACAAATCTCCCGTAAAACCTAATTCCAAATGGTCCGACGGTTCCCGCTTGATCGTCTCTATTTCCATGCAGTTTGAATCTGGCGGACAGCCCGACAATGCAGAAAGCCCATTCCCACAAAACATGGACAAGGGCTTTAAAGATCTTCCTGCCGAAACCTGGTACCAATACGGCTATAAGGAAGGTATTCCCAGAATGCTTGATATCTGGGACAAGCTTGGAGTCAAAGTTACGTCACATATGGTCGGTTCTGCTGTACTCAACAACCCGCAACTGGCGAAAGAAATTGTCGAAAGAGGTCACGAAGCGGCAGCACATGGGATGAACTGGAGCAAACAATATAATCTGCCTTATGAGGAGGAAAAGAAATTTATACAGGATGGCATAGAAGCCATTATGCAGTCAACTGGAGTTCGTCCCGTGGGTTATAACGCCAACTGGTTGCGACGTGGCGAGAATACGCTAAATATTCTACAGGAGTTGGGTTTCAAATATCATATTGATGATCTGAGCAGGGATGAGCCTTTTATAATCAAAGTAAAAGACAAGGACTTTGCTGTAATACCTTACACACTTCGCTGCAACGATATCCAATTGATTGCTGGTGAACATTATTCAACCGATCAATTTGCACGGCAGGTTAAAATGGAATTTGATCAACTTTATCAAGAAGCTGAAACCAAACGCAGGCAGCTGTCGATCAGTTTTCATGACAGAATTGGCGGAACACCGCAAATGGTGAATACCATCGAACAGATTATCCGCTACATGCAGCAGCACGAGCGCGTAAGCTTCAAACGGAAAGATGAAATTGCAGACCTGATCTTAAAAGACGAAACTGCGATAAGGGAAGATTAGCTTCTCAAATAAATAATAGAAAGCGCCACTTGGTTTAAAGCGGCGCTTTTTGTTCATTGAGTTGGAATAGCTACGAACTGACCAAAACCTTTAAACCGCCGAATCCTTCCATTTTTCAAAAGGCATTTCGAATTTGATTTCATCTTTACCATGAGTTCCGATTTCCTTCCACCCGGCTTTTCGGTAAAAACGTTCTGCTCGCGTACCGGGTGCGGTTCCCAGCCATACTGTATGCGCTGTTTGATTAAAGTACCAGTCCAGCATAATATCGTGTAGCTGTTTCCCTATTCCCCGTTTATCATATTCCGGATGTACAAATAATGCCCAAATATTATGCTCAGCCAGATCCACTATTGAAAAACCAACAATGTTATTGTTAATTTCAAACACCCATCCTTTGCCTCTTTTCATTATAAAATCTTCACAGTCCTGATCAGTTACTAGACCTGGATCCGATAATGGATTTTCCTTTACAGCATTTCTAACTACTTGCATCTGTGGAATATCCGACACTCTTGCTTCTCTTAAATTCATCTATTGATTTTTATAGGTTATAAGACGCAATGTACACAATTATGGGAATTTCTCATTTAGAAATTTTTCGGATCTAAAACGCCTTTTGAGCTTCCCCTCTCTTTTGGTAATATACAACTGGCTAGCTTTGATATTAATTGTATTGCCTGGAGTTGTGTACCATTATCGTACGATTCAAAAGTATTAATGTCCGTTTTCGGACATCTTATATGAGAAAATAAAGGAAACATGCTTTAAATTGGCCTTTTGACGTTGGCATTATAGTTGACCTCGGATAAAATAAGTTTGAAGGATTCTTTTAATAGTTCAACAAGCTGCTAAAACTTACTTTATTTATGTTGCTGAGCCCCCTAAAAATAGTCTTACCTGTCTTCTCCCATAATGAGATCTACGTTATACCGAATATAAACAGACTCGTATTTACTATTGCCTACAGCGTAATTTGTTCGCCGAACTAGAATTTAATCATAGTCATGCGCATTTCAAACCATATAGGTATTCAATGCAATATACAGTCACTTACCTAAAGCTAAATATGAATCCATTATATCAGGTCATCGTTAAAACACTCTATTTTTCAGGTACACTGTCTATCGCTGAACTCAGCAAAAAAATAGGGAAAAGTATACCTAATACCACCAATAGTATCCAGTATCTTCTTGAAAAAAAAATCATCACTTGTGAAGGCCTTGCACCATCAACCGGAGGACGTAGAGCAACTAATTATTCGTTGAACGGAAGGGATCTACCTCTTATATTGGCTATTACCATTGATCAATATAGCTTCACCATCACTTTATTGGATCTTTCAAATAACATCATAAAAGAATCCTCACAGGAAACAATAAACCTACAATTGGACAGCAATCTACATGTAAGAATTTTAGAACGAATTGATCATTATTTAGCGGATCAATTGGCTGCAAGAATACTAATTGTGGGAATTACTATGCCAGGTTTCGTTAATTCGGCCAAAGGTATAAATACATCCTATTGTGAACAACATCCTCTTTTTAATATAAGAGATATAATTCAGCAGCATCTGAAACGTCCTGCTTATATCGAAAATGATTCTGCAGCTATCGCCATTGCGGAGCATAATTTTGGCAAAGCCAAGGATACTGAAAACGCATTGGTCATCAATCTCAATTGGGGAGTCGGCATGGGCATGATTTTAAAAAATGAACTATTTAGAGGTAGTGTTGGATTCGCTGGAGAGTTTAGTCACATTCCGCTGTCGGATCAAAATAAACTGTGTTCATGTGGAAAAAAGGGATGCCTCGAGGTTGAAGCATCTCTTCTAGCTGCGATTGAGTGTGCCAGTTTAAAACTTGATGCCGGAGAGGTATCAATACTTGGCAAGCTGTACCAACGGGAACGAAAAATCACAATTGCCCAATTGATGGAAGCTGCTATAGATGGTGACCAACTGGCGATTAATTCCTTCTCTCGGATTGGCTATATGCTAGGAAAGGGTATTGCTACTCTAATACATATTGTCAATCCGGAAAAAGTAATTATTAGCGGACATGGTGCAAGAATCGGACAGATACTGCTACCTCAGATTCAGGCCGCTGTCGTCGAATTCAGCATCAATCGCCTGTCAAAGCATACGCGTATTGAGATATCATCCTTACTCAATGTGCAGCTGATGGGGACTGCTTCTATAGCGATATTAGCATTAAATGGAGAGACATTAAATATTAACTAATATTCCGTGCTTATGTAGATTTTGGATAAATCTTTGTACCTCCCATCTGTAGGGTGATTGAAAAGGCAAAATCTTCACCAAGCATATCATCTTTGGTTGCTGAAACCTTTTAATTAATTCTTTCACAAACTCAGCAGATGAAAACATAAAAACTTCAATTATTATTGAAACAATGAACACCCACTAAGGTTAATAGTACGGTTATCAACAGCAATACATGACTACTTCGGATACTCTCGGCATCCCATTTATTTCTTAAACTTACATTATTATGAAAGATCACAGTTGCGAATAGCTGAAGCTATCTGGTTTTTCCTGAACAGCGACTTTCCAATACTTCCATCACCCTAGCCATAAAACTATGGACAGTTTAATAATCAGTAAAAACTACTAAGTGACATTAACAAAGGGAATTTCTTGACCAATGTCAATCTTTTTTATCGGAAAATAGAAGAACTTAGACAGTACATCAAATAGAAAAAAATATAAACAGAATTAAAAGAAATGTTATGAAAAAGATAGCTATTAATGGATTTGGCCGCATCGGACGTGCCGCTTTAAAAATAATAACAGAAACTGCCGATCTGGAGGTTGTCGGAATCAATGATCTGATGAGTATCGAAAACGCCGCCTACCTGCTCAAATATGACAGTAATTATGGTAAATATGAAAAAGATGTACGCATCGAGGGAGATATACTTGTAGTCGATGGAAAGGCTGTTAAATATACAAGCATAAGAGAAATTGAAAAATTACCCTGGAAAGATATTCAAGCTGATATCATCATCGAAAGTACGGGTATTTTCACGAACAAAGCCGATGCTGAAAAACATTTAACGTCCGGAGCAAAATTTGTAGTCATCTCAGGCCCAACCAAAGATACGCCTACTGTTGTCCATGGTGTAAATACTGAAGATGGAAAGGTTTCTGTTTTTTCATGCGCAAGCTGCACGACGAACAATATCAGCCCGATCATCGAAATATTAGGAAGAAAGATAGGAATCAAAAAAGCAATTCTGAATACCACACACGGTTATACTGCTTCACAGGCACTTGTAGATGCTCCTTCAAAAAAAGAACCACGTATGGGAAGGGCTGCGGGAATTAACCTTGCTCCTGCCGCTACCGGTGCTGCAATAGCGACTACAAAAGCACTTCCGCAATACGCCGGAAAGTTTGACGGCATAGCTGTTCGGGTACCTGTCCCGGTCGGATCAATATCCGATATTACTTTTATTGCCGAAAGAAACACAACGATCGAAGAGATAAACCAAATTTTGATCGATGAATCCAAAACTGATCGCTATAAAAAGGTGCTAACGGTAACAGACGAACCACTGGTGTCTACCGATATCATCAAAAGTCCGTTTGCAGCGACAGTTGATCTGGAAATGACAAGAGTTGTCGATGGTGATCTTGTGAAAGTGATGGCCTGGTATGACAACGAATGGGGATTTACCAATCAAATGATTAGACAAATTCAAGCTATTTAGAGCAATAGCAATGAAAAGCTGAACATACAAGACCTTTCAATAATTTGGAAGGTCTTATTTTTTTACCTGGCGTTTTTAAGTTAGTCCTCTCTTAAACTTTACGTAATTCCTGATATATGCTGTCTAATCCCGTTAGATAATTTCGCTCGAATTTATTTCGCCAATAATCTTATGGCGCTTAACCCGAACCACTTCTGACATTGAATCTCCATTCATTTCGGCAATCGAAATAGTTGTGGGTTTCTGCACAAGCATTTGCCTCTGAATTTACCATTGAAAGACTCCCTAAGATATCGGGTTAGTTACTTGAGAGGATGCTCTCAACAGCAAAAATACTTATATATAATTGATTATCAATTACTTTTAACGTGTAAAAATTTTTCAAAAAAAGTCTTTTTTATTTCGTAACTTTTTCTTTACATTTATGTAAACAATGCTAAAATTGATTCGGCTTGTCGGCGTTTGCATCTTCATCTACTTAGGTCAAACACAATTTTTAACCAATTTTTAATTACATGATTATGAGTAAAATCTTGTCTTTTTTACTTTTATGGCTAGTGATCATCCCATTAGCCTATGGCCAACAACGCACGCTAAAAGGAAGCCTTGTTGACCTCGCCACAAATGCACCCTTGGGAGGTGCAACTGTCCGCCTTGAATCGACCAACGTCGGAACCTCAACCGACGATCAGGGGAAATTTACGTTAAATGTACCACAGGGAGCAGTCAAGCTATTGGTTACACTGGTTGGTTATGAAGATGCAAGGCGTACCATAACGGCACAAGAAAACGACATCAGCATCAAAATGACGAGCAAATCGTCTTCCTTGGAGACGGTCGTGGTCACGGCACTAGGTATTCAGCGAAAAGCCAAAAGTCTGACCTACTCGACGCAGGTCGTAAAAGGTGACGAACTGACCAAAGTAAAGGATGTCAATCCCATGAACAACCTGACAGGTAAAGTCTCGGGTGTGCAGATCAACCGCAGTTCGTCAGGCATGGGTGGATCCGTGAATATTGTGCTGCGCGGATTTAAATCAAACCGCAACAACCAGCCTTTGTATGTCATTGATGGTCTCCCGATCACAAATACAAATGGTAGTGGCAACGATGGCGCCTTCGGCGGAGCTACAGACCGTGGTGATATCCTGAGTACCTTGAATGCGGATGACATCGCAAGCATCAATGTCCTGAAAGGTGCATCGGCCTCTGCATTATACGGAAGCCAGGGGGCCAATGGTGCAATTATGATCACCACAAAAAAGGGGGCTGAAGGAAACTTGAAAATTGATCTCTCCAGTGGTTTCACGGCTGACAAGGCGTTTTACCTACCCAAATTGCAATACCGCTATGGGCAGACCACTCCTTCGAGCGAGGAAAGCTGGGGTGAAAAAGGTACTTTCGCTGACCCAGTAAAAGATTTCTACAATACTGGAACAACCTTTATCAATACCTTGGCACTGAGTGGCGGAACCAATCGCGTACAGAATTATTTTTCATATGCGAATACAAGCAACAAGGGAATTTTGCCGACCAATACGTTTAAGCAGCACAGCGCCACCTTTCGAAATTCGATGAATTTCTTTGACGATAAACTCTTCTTTGATGGAAGTCTGATGTATTCGCGTCAGAATATACATAACCGCCCTTCCTCAGGTCTATACTTCAGCCCGATAGCCGGCTTATACCTGTTTCCGAGAGGACAGGATTTTGATAAGTACAAAAATTTCGAATATTTCTCCGAAAGCCGCAACTTCTATTTGCAGGATTGGTGGAATATCAATGCAGACGCTAAACTGACCGGAACACATCATCAGCAAAATCCTTATTGGGTGCTCAATCGCATTCCTACGGATCAAAAAAGGGATAATATTATTGGACAGGCGCAATTCCGTTATGTCTTGACAGACTGGCTATCTGTAAGTGCCCGCGGAACCTTGAACAAGCGCTGGGATCATTGGGAACGCCGCATATATGCGGGAACACAGGGCGTATTGTCAGGTCTACCGATCGATGGTAAACTTGGCGACAATGGCCGTTACAATACCGATCGAAGCGAAAGCACGGCCTTATATGGTGATCTATTACTAACCGGTAATAAACAATGGGCCGAACAGCTTGATTTAAATTTTACAGCGGGTACCTCAATCAATGATTTACGTTCAAATGGTACCGTTTTAGACCTGGCTAGGCTCGCCGTAGCCAATAAGTTTCTGATGAGTAATATCTATCGTGATGCTCCTATGCAGTCAGCGACTGAAACTATTTCACGTCGGCAGATCCAGTCTTTATTTGCTTCAGCAAATTTGGGCTACCACGAAAAAGTTTATCTCGATTTAACGGCTAGAAATGACTGGGCTTCTACACTGGCTAATACTCCCCAGGAACATAAGGGCTATTTTTATTGGTCGGCAGGTGTATCAACCGTACTGAATGAATTATTCAAATTGCCAAGCTTCATTACCTACAGTAAGCTCCGTCTATCCTTTGCTCAAGTGGGGAACGATGTTGCCGCCTATAGTACAATCCCTGTAAACACCTTAAACACAGGCATCTTAACACCAAATGTATCAGGACCTTATAGAGGAATACCACTGAAACCAGAAATTAGCAAAAGTGTCGAATTAGGTTATGAAGGCCGCTTTTGGAAAGACCGTGTCAATCTGGATATTGCACTTTACAAAACCAATACCAGAGATCAGTATTTTGAGTATCAGGGACCCGTGGGTGTTGTTAACACGACCGTATTTTTGAATGCTGGAAATGTTGAAAATAAAGGTATTGAAGCAGCTTTGGGCGTGACTGCTATCAAAAAAGAACATTTTAACTGGAACACGGGATTTAATTTTACCGCCAATCGCAACAAGATAGTCAAATTGGCCCCCAACCTGGGGAATACGTACCCTTTGGGCGGAAATTTCAATGTCCTCCGTCTTGGCGGTTCCTTTGGTGATTTCTGGGCTCCTATGTTTAAGCGCGATCAAAACGGGACAATTATCGTTGATGACAATGGTCGGCCACAGATCGCTCCTGCGGGATATATCGGCAATAATACGCCTAAAGCCATTGTGGGATGGACCAATAATGTTACTTACAAAGATTTTGGTCTGAGCTTTACGATAGACGGCCGATTCGGCGGAAAAGTAATCAGTATAACGGACGGCTACCTCAATTCCTTTGGTGTAAGCGAAGAAAGCGCAGCAGCAAGGGATCGCGGCGGTGTTGACATTGCAGCTGTTAAAATGGATGGCACAGCTTGGGAAGGCCTTCTTCCGGCACAGGCTTACTACAGTGCCATAGGCAACCGTGATGGTATCATCGAAGGTCAGCTTTACAGTGCCACCAATATTCGGATGCGTGAAATTGCATTAAGTTACAAGCTTCCGATTAAATGGCAAGGCATCAAGCAAGCCTCCATATCACTGACAGGACGGAACTTATTTTTCTTTCGCAACGATGCTCCTTATGATCCTGAACTCAATACAACCACGGGTGTCGGAGGCCAGGGCTACGATAGCTTTGCCCTTCCAACGACTCGCAGTTATGGTTTAAATCTCAAGGTATCCTTTTAATAACGTAGATCATGGACAACACAATCAAATTTTTCGTTTATAGCAGATTAATCTGCATCTTGCTCGCTACCTCCTTGCTAACGGGCTGTACCAAAAACTTCACTGAATTAAACACGAATCCTGCAGGGGTAACGGACGAAGAAGCAAATGCTGACTATGCACTAGTCGCCTCCTTTTTGGCCCAGGCACAACGTGATATTATTCCCGAAAACGTCGGTGAATATCAGTTGGCCAATAACCTCTGCAGTGACACCTATGCGGGATACCTTACTCCCCCAACTCCCTTCGTCGGAAACGCGAATAACGTCACCTATAGCCTAGTACCAGGCTGGTATCAAGCTATTTTTGTAGATCGCTACATCAAAGCTATGAATCCGCTTTTCCGTGTAGAACGCGACACCCGTCAAGATAAACGGCTTCAGGATATTTTCGCTTTTGCCAAACTTTTGAAAGTATCCGCTATGCATCGGACCAGTGACAAAGTTGGCCCCATTATTTATAGCAAATATAATGTGCTCAATGAAAATGGACAGATCGATTACGATTCGCAGGAAAATGCATACAAAAACTTCTTTTTAGACCTAGATACGGCGACAACGATCTTAAAAGATATCCAGAATAATCCAAAATCCGCAGCAATGGCCAAGTCTGATATGGCTTATACCGCGGATAATTATAAGCGCTGGCTACGCTATGCAAATACACTGCGTCTACGGCTGGCCATACGTATCGTTGCGATAGCACCCAATATCGCAAAAACGGAGGGTGAAAAAGCACTCAATCCTACCAATGGTGGACTACTCGAGGTAAACGCCGACAACTGCATTATTGGGCTCAGTACGGATCACCCCTTAAATACCATCACTGGCGCATGGGGTGATACACGCATGAGTGCACCCATAGAATCTATACTGGGTGGTTATGATGATCCGCGCATGGCAAAGTTATTTGACCCGGCAGCGGATCCCCTGGTAGCTGGGCAGTATAAAGGCATCCGCTCAGGTATTAATATAGATGGCAAAAGCCGTTATGAAAATTATTCCAAGCTCCGGGCTTTTCCGAATCAGATGCAGTTAATGATCGCTGCTGAAAGCTGGTTTTTGAAAGCAGAAGCAGCACTGCGCGGCTGGTCCAATGCAGGAACAGCAAAAACCAACTATGAAACAGGTATAGACCGTTCCTTCGAAATGTATGGACTAAGCAGCCAGGTTACAGCTTATAAAAATAACAGTACGAGCAAACCCAAAGCGTATGTTGACCCAAAAGCTATTAAAGCTGGTGAAAATAACGTCGCTATTGGCTCTCCTTATTTGAGCACGATGACTATCCGCTGGGAGGACGGAGATTCAAACAACAGAAAACTTGAACGCATTATAACACAAAAATGGATCGCCATGTTTCCGGATGGCGATGAAGCCTGGGCAGAATACCGCCGTACAGGTTATCCCATTCTGTTTCCTAACATTGTAAATTTCAGTGGAAATACCATACCTTCAATTCCAGGCATCCGCCGTATGCCTTATCCGCAACGCGAGTATGATAGTAATAATCAATCCGTTACTGCCGCTATACAGTTATTAGGAGGCCCTGATAACGGTGGTACACGACTGTGGTGGGATGTAGCGAACAAGAATTTTTAGAAAAACATTCTCATTCATTTTTTAATATAATAGCCGGTGGGTTGCCGGCTATTATATTAAAAATTCACCTTTCTACAATTTGGAGGATCTTATCTTTTATAATTAATATCTTTGGGGTATGAATATCGAACACATCGGACAACCTTTCCTCAAAAAATTTCCCGGAGATTTTTCCAATAATCCTATGCAGAGAAACACACCAAAAGTTTTATTTGCTACGATTAAACCTGCCGGATTTGATCATCCTCAATTAATTGCTTTTAACGAGGCTCTTTCTAAGGAAATAGGGCTGGGAACATTTGAAGAAAAGGATCTTAATTTTCTGGTGGGATCTCAGCTTCCCGACAATATTGAGACCTACGCGACAGCTTACGCAGGACATCAATTTGGCAACTGGGCAGGACAGCTGGGGGATGGAAGGGCTATTCTCGCTGGGGAAATTACCAATTCAGCAGGTAAGAAAACAGAGATCCAATGGAAAGGAGCTGGTGCAACTCCCTATTCAAGGCGTGCCGACGGAAGGGCTGTATTGCGATCTTCTGTACGCGAATACCTGATGAGTGAAGCCATGTATCACTTAAGCATACCCACTACCAGAGCTTTGAGCCTGGCCTTTACTGGAGAAGATGTTATTCGGGATATCATGTATAATGGCAATCCACAATATGAAAAAGGAGCTGTAGTCATAAGAACAGCTGAAAGCTTCCTTCGTTTCGGGCATTTTGAATTGATGTTTGCTCAAGGTGAACACAAACTATTGCAGGATCTGCTTGATTTTACGATTGAAAATTACTTCCCCGAAATTGTTTCATCCGATCATCAGAAATATAAAGATTTTTTTGAAAAAGTATGTACCCGGACGGCAGACTTAATGGTAGAATGGTTCAGAGTAGGTTTTGTTCATGGCGTAATGAACACAGACAATATGTCGATCTTAGGTTTAACGATTGATTATGGTCCCTATTCCATGATGGATGAATATAATTTAAATTTCACTCCGAATACAACGGATCTTCCGGGAAGAAGATATGCATTTGGAAAGCAGGGACAGATATCACATTGGAACCTCTGGAAACTTGCAAATGCTCTTCAGCCAATAATCAATGATGAAAAATTCCTGGAAAACACACTAAATAATTTTGGTGTTTATTTTTGGGAGGCCCATGACAAAATGCTGTGCAAAAAATTCGGATTTGATGGGCTCAGAAAAGAGGATGAAGACTTTTTCACCAACTGGCAGGGCTTAATGCAGGAGTTGGAATTTGATCATACTCTATTCTTCAATCAATTAGAAAAAATAACTCCAGATACGGATCTAATGGAACATTTCAGCCCGATAGCGTATACTATTTTAAATGAAGAAAGGCTCGGAAAACTTGCAGACTTCATTGAACAGTACCAATCCCGTCTGCATTCAAATACAATTTCAAAGGAAGAATCCCTGGAATTAATGAAAACGACAAATCCTAAATTTATACTGAGAAACTACCTGCTTTACCAGTGTATTGAAGAAATTAGTAATGGGAAAACAGAGATGCTACTCAAACTAACTCAGGCTTTAGAAAATCCATACCAAGAACTATTTCCGGAATTTTCGGTAAAGCGCCCGTCCAGCTATGATGACACCGCAGGATGCTCTACACTTTCATGTAGCTCATAACAGAAAGTAATTAAAGAAGTGTGTAAGAGAAGAATTGGATAAATTAGAAAAAAACACCCAAAACTCTTGATGTAAACAAGTTGAAATAGTGTCAGTCGCAAAGACTTTCAATAGTACTTGATTTTAATTGACTACATTAAAATAAGATTTGGTACAAACCCAAACTAGGAGCAAAAAAGTACTGTTTGCCTTTTAATGTTACGGTTTTGGGCATTGTCATATCATCGCACTTAAAGCGTTGTTTTTTCAGTTCATAATAAGCCAAATAATCTGGACTGGGCAGTTTGCCATTGCGCCAACCAATCAAAACATCGTCATCGAATTTAGGGATTTCAGTTTTTGCTATATCAAGTTCGCTTTTAAAAAGATCTGTTTGTCTAACGACCAAGGTCTGGTTGATTACTTTAAACACATCGCAGTGCTCTGTGTTCACGATCGTGTAGGGACAAGGTTTGAGCCCATACGGTTTCAGCATTTCTACCTCATATTTATTTAAAGCGTTCATCTGCAAGCTATCGTTCAGATCTTTCAATTCTTCTGATTTTTTGCGCAGGTTATCTGCAATAACCACCGTTTTAAAATCTTCTTGTTTTCCATAATCTGGATAGAAAAACTTCTTGCCGTTGAAATATAGATTTCCTTGTTTATCGATGTAAAATGGCTTTTCCCAATCGTAAATCTTTTCAAAAAGTATATTTTTATCTACATCAATAATCTTTACGGGCGAGTTACTGTTGTCGGGCTTTAAAAGTATTCTATCGTCGTTTAAAAAAACTAGACTACTTAAGCCAGTCATATCAGTAACTTTTCTGAACTTGCTTTTATCTTCTAGCAACTCAATCAGTTGAGGCACATCTGGGTGTTTATCTTTTTTAGGGATAGGATTACAACCTAAAAACATAAGTGATGCGAAGAAAAGAAGGTATCTCATAAGCTATTCTTTCGTATAATTTGATTTTCCATTTACATCAACCGGTTCACCTAGATACTTTGGTTTTCTGCCTCTTATAATATCCAAAACGGCTTTGGTGACGGATAGTTTTTCCCGAAATGCATAGTATTTATAACCCGGATAAACGCCCCTATCTGCACTATAACCAAATGATTTTATACCAAATTTATCACCTAGATAAATACATCTATTTAGGTGGTATTTCTGAGATACCAAGATTGCTGTATCAACATGAAAGATATATTTTGCACGGTACATAGTCGAGTAGCTATCAAACCCAGCATAGTCAATGTAAATTTTTGTGGTATCGACCCCGTTTTTCTGACAATATAACTTCATTACCGTTAGCTCATCGTATTCATCCCTCCCATTATCTCCTGATAGTAATATTTTATCCACTTTATTATTTTTGTATAGCGAAATCCCAGCATCCAGCCGATCTTTTAAATACCTACTTGGCTGATCACCGTTTATTCCCGCGCCAAAAATAATGACTACCTTGGTTTTTGGCACATCTTTAAGTTCAGTGAAAATCAGCTTTTCCGTCTCGGCCATTACATTGCTGTTGATTACCAAAACAACAACGAGGGTTATTAGGCATAAGATGATAACCGGTAAAAGGAACTTTTTAATCTTTTTCATGCATTTGATTTTACAACAATTTATAAAAATCGGTTTCTTTTATGTCTTCAGCAAAAGGAACAGATATTTTTTCATAAAATACTGCTATTAATTCCCAATATTTTTAATAATATACATGCCCTGCTTCTTATTTTCGTGAAATAAGAAAAAAATTCCTTTCAGGGAAACACCTAATACCATCGTTACTACGTGTGTTACTCTATACATCAAAAAATTATCCCATTGCAATTTTTCTTGCAACTCGGCAAACTTTTTATACTTGGCTCTATTCCATAATAAACTTGGTGATAAATTAATAACAGACCAGGTTTGTATAGCTACATAGACTACTAAAATTATTACTATAGAGATTACCATTTTTTCATCATTTTATTTTTTTGAAAAGCAAGTTCTTTTGTTCATCAATGCCGGATTAAATTTTATGATATAATTTCCATTTAAAGGCTTGCCATTTTTCTTCAAACAGGTTTTGCCGTATTCTAATATGCCAATGTAATCATTGAAGACTCAAACTTTATTTTACGCTTAAATTTAGCTGTAAAATCTCTAGGAAATTAAACGAATTATAATTCGCTGGAGATAAGTTGTCATTCGTAGGTATTCGCAGTTTTCTGTGTATATTTTCAGAAGCTTTGATGGCTGTAGTGAACATAGATACAGACAAAAGAATATATAAAATTAAAAACTCAATGGCTGTACCATTGAGTTTTTAATTTACCGGAGCTTTCCCCTTACATGTAACCGGCCCAATCTCTTTTTCAAAAAATCGAATCCTATCCTTAGTGAATAACGTTTAATAGCTTCGACTGATCCAATTGGCTTTATAAAAAAGAGCTGCTAGTCAAATATGTTTTCTATTTCATCAATAATTCCTAGGTATTGTTTTTTTATACGGTGTTGCCTATATAATTTTGTGCCATTCCATTTTTTGCTCCAACTCATGCTACTGAAGGTCCATGCCCGAAGCTTCTCCAATTGATCATTCAATGAAGCTAACGCCGAGTTTAAACTTCTTATAGAACCTACATTAGTACTTAAAGACATCCCTTTCCATGCTGAAACATTCTCGGCAGCAGAGAATGGAATTGGATAAAGTTTAATATGATAATCCTGATGGAATAATTCTCTAGCACTTTTATCGTAACTGAATATCAGATATTTTGTTCGCCCAGGTTTGGTAAAAACAATTTCGTTATCATATATCGAGCTTAAAGCGCCTTGCTCGGGGCCGAAAGCCAAAATATCGCCGTCGGGGGTCAATAAGGGCAGTACTTTATAAGCACGGCTGAAGGCTGTGTAGTTTTTCCCTTCAAAATCACAGTCAGTCAATGTATATGCCTGCCGGGTGCCCACGCTTTTCTGATCTGTATTTTTCAGCGCAGCACCTATCGTTTTATTATCTTTGATTAGCCCCAGCCCCAACTCACAACTCCTAAGAAATGACACCTCATTCCATAGCTTATAAATGTTTTTTGTGGCCTCGCTTAAGTCCGTGTAGATCTTCTGTATATTACCAAATTCAGAAGTTTCTATGGCCTTTTGGACTTGAGCAGCAGCATTGGCAAAGGCATCTCCGAGGCCCAAAGTTGAAACGTTGACATGGGAAGGATCTTTTCGCTTAAAGTCAACAATGCCAGCATTGTGAGCGATGTAATACATGCGACTAAGCGTCTGATAATCCTGTAGCATGACACGTAATCGGATGACCTCTTCACCCTCAATGCCATCGATACTGTTATAATACCCCTGTGCCATCCAGGGGAAAAGCTCAGACCAATGGCTAATCCAGGCACCTAAAGGAACGTATCCCTCGGTACTCACCTCCTGGCCAGCATGTAAAATATCTGGAGATTTTGACATATTCGAGGCCATGAAATGTGCTTTCTTCGCTTTGTTTTTGTTGGAAAAATTCAACGTATCAATATCATTTGCCCGTATTTTTTGTTGAAGGTCTTTCAATTTTTCTGTATTTGCCAGTTTCTCAGCATTATTGATAAACTCGTCAAAGGAGAGCTTTGGATTTGTTCTTAATGTTTTGTTATAAGCTGATGCTTCCGCCATTTCTTTGAGGTCATCCAAATTTGCTATCTTCTCCACCTCCTTTTCAATTTCCTCGTCGACCTCGGGTTTGTGAAATTCGGGTATCGTCGGTGCACCACGACTAATTTCCATTTTAGGAGCCTTCTCAATAACATTCACATCGGCGAGCTCACTGAATGATTTATCATTCACTTTATCTAGCCATTCTTTTACTTGAGCATCGAGGACGGTGCCCCAGGAAAAGCCTTTGCTAACCACATCGACCTTCGCCTTACCATGCGATTGACTTCCATCATAAGTCGCTTGTACAGCGACTGAGGCAAATGCATTTGCATAGGAAAAATCAGCAGAACCACCGTACTGCCAAGACTCGGATTCGCTTTGAGAGGTCATTTTCATGGTTACTCCTCCGAGCGCACCCCAGATTACACCAACGACTAAACCATCGCCAAAGTCATGTGCAAAATCTTCTGAGGCTTCAACCCATATATTGACCAGTTCTTTCAACTGTAACGATTGCGCATCGGTCTCCTTTAATGCTGTTCGTATATCACGTTTTGATTCTGCGGCATACTTGACCACATTATTATAGGCGGTTAATACCGCTCGCGCACCTTCCTGACATGCGCCATTCAGACTGGCAATAAGATCGCTTGCTGTAAGATCCTCAAAATTAACATATTCTATACCCCCAATAGCTATCGCACTATAATGAACGACAACAGACCTACCCGTAGTGGCTGCTGATGCTCCCACATAAGCAGATAACGATGATCTGACCAAACTCATTCCAGAAGCCCCATATGCACCAGAAATGCCAAATGCACCTTGATTCATCCTTTCAGAATACAAATAACTACTTTCACCAGACATATATTTTTCGGACTGCTGCTGTGCAATCATTCTACTGATGGGCGCCCGAATTACACTTGGACTAAATTTCCCACTTTGAGAATAAATAATTGAGCCAATTGTCACCCCATACAAGGGATTACTTGTTTCAGATTTTTCCATGAGACCTTTACAATTAAATATTTAAAGAATAGCTGTTTAAAGAAAATTAAGCGAAATGATGCTTCTCGCTGTTTGTTCATTCACATAGTCAATGTAGGCGATATTGGGTTTGGGAATGTGGGCTTGTCTAAAATATCCGCTGGAAAGCTGCTCCAGGGCTCGATTAGCTTCTTTTGCCAGATTTTTAATAGAACTAGTCAAGAATGTGCCACTATCTGGCGTCAATGTCCACGACAATAAAAAGAGATAATTCTTATTTAGACCGCCGTAAGTAATCAATTTAGCCAACTGATCCTGCTTCATTTTTTCGAGTGAGACTGTATTTGAGTACGAATCATATACCCTAATATTTGGATCACAAGAACCGATTTCCCCATGATCTGAATCAATGCTCTTATCTTCATCATAATAGCGAAACCGTCCACTTCGCGCACTGATATGTTCGGGATAATCAAAGACCAGGATAATCTTACCACTACATGTTCCCAGGCTTATTTGTGCTAAATTGACATCGTAATGCCTATTGTTATAGAAATACTTCCGGTATTGGCTATTGGCCAAAAACTGATCTATCCGATCTTTTATTTCCCGCTCATTATTACGATTCGTACGGATATGAGAAAATTTTAAGATACAGGTTTCCGAGGGGTGGGCATCAATAAAAGTAATCGCTTGTTCTATCATATCGACTAGCGGCTGTCCGTTACATCCAGCATCCCCTGTTCTATGATAGCTTACCAGCCTGCCGTGATCATAATCAACACGAACATCCAAGTAGCGTGCGCCTGCCGCTAATTGCCCTAGCATATCCAATGCTTGTGTTTGTACTATTCCTTTACTTAAATCGGCCCCGGCGCCGCAATGATTCGTTTGGGACATCCCTGCATCGTGACTCCCGGGCATGATAATCCCATTCAATAGTAGCTTAGGATCGAGTCCTTCCATCCAAGTAGCTGTATTTATTGAATCCCTCTCCGACATCTTGTTGATTAAACTTTCCATAACCTTATAGATTATTCGCTCAAATCAGATATAATTCAAACGTTATATCCTGGTCATGCCCTTCAAAACTGCCTTTGACATCGTATCCAATGGAATCAGACGGACTTACCGTCACTCTATATGAGCTCTTACTGTGGTTCATAGGATGATTGTAATAGAACTCAATGGTTATTTTTCCACCATCAGTCTGATAAATAACTGTACCTTCGGGGCCAAATGTCCCTCCTGTTCGTGTGGTACAGGTCCAACTTCCGGCAGATTCAATTGTACCTGGAGGATCTGTGGTGAATTTTCCATGTTTTGGTGTAGTAGGTTTTAACGTCAACACCTTACCGGTATTATTATTTACCGTCATTTTTACTTTTCTTGCCATGATGATCTTTTTTAGTTTGTAAATATTGTCTTTATAAAATTCTCATTGGTCAGTAGAGCGACTTAGGCCCAGGCTATATTGATATCTTCACCAGTAACAGTCACGCTATATGCTACCGCTCCTACAGGAATACCTACAACCGAATGCGCCTGATTTTTCGTGAGATTAAAAGCTTTGTAGGTACTTTTATTGCTATGATCGGAAAATTTAAGATTTACCTTCGTTGTCACAGTAGTATTTGATTCTACCAGTGCTGCAGTCATTTGATCTTTTTTCTTTGTGCTGATGTCAATGGTTTTATTGACTGTACCAGCCTGAATTAAATTTGTTGGCATATTATTTTATTAATAAATTCAGCCTACTCTATGTAGTTTTCGGCATCCCTTTTTGTAACAGTTTTTTATATTTCTCGAATTGAGCTATTCAGATCATGATAGATCTTATTTAAAGCCAATTACAGTGTTTTGTCCGGTATTTTTTACTTTGAATTTTAATTTATAATTTAATGTATATTCAGAGCCTAACTTCCCCTTGACTTTACCTGTTAAATACTGTCCATTCGGTTTATCATTATCTCCATAATAGTGGATTTCATAATAGCCGGTCTGCCCGGCGCCCATTGGATCGAAATCGATCCTTAAAATACCAGGACCGAACAGTCCGGATTCTTGACCTGGTTGCAATGTAACATGTTTCATAATTTTTATTTTATCGGTAAAATTTACTGTCAGAAAATCGCGGGAATAAATACTCGTTATCATTTAATTCACAATTGGAAACTTCTCCTTATTCATAGCAAATTTAGAGCGCAACTATCGGAAAGATGTTCATCAAAACGCATTATTTTTGCATCGAAACGCATTATTTTTTTGTATCTTCATTCAATAAATTATTGATATGAAAGCTCCTATTGTTATCAAGGAATTGAGAGAGCAGCCATTTGAAGAGATTATACGCCAAAATTGCGAAGACGAAATATTAAAGTTTAGAGCCCCCATACTTGGTAAAGGACAGACTGCTCTTATTCCTCTTGTACCCAATGTTACTTTAGCCTATTTATCCGGTTTTCCACTGGAGACCTATAAGATGCAGTACAATCAATATTATAACAATAATATTTTACTGACGATCAGTCTAAAGGGAAATATCGCTCATGAATGGGATCATACAACGACCTCCAAAATAAGTACACAGCAAAGCTTTATGTATAATCCACAGGGGGAAGACTCTTTTTTCATAGCTGAGAAAGGAAAAAAATTCGAACAGGTAACCATCATATTCAACAAAGAGGACTTTTTGAATGTTGTTGACAAATTTTTCGATGTAAATCAGAAGACCGAAAAGAGAAAATGTATTGATGCCGTCTTTTCCAAAACTGTTAAGGGGATTATCTTTGATATTTCTAAGAACATAACTGTCATCATCAAACAAATATTGGAATGTAGGCTCAAAGGTAATTTTAGACGGGTATTTATGGAATGTAAATTATATGAGATAATGGCACATTACCTAAATGCTATTTCATCAATTAAGCATCAAGAATTGAAGTTTAGCGCATTAGATATTCAAAAACTACAGGAAGTAAGAAAGCTGTTGCAAAACCTAGATCAGATATTACAACTTTCTATTAACGATCTATGCAAAACAATTGGTTTGAACCGTTTCAAATTGACAACAGGATTTCAGGCGATTTATAATATTTCTGTTATTAAATTTTACCATCAATCAGTTTTGACTAAAGCCTTTGAGGAATTGCAGAAGAATAATGTTGATTCAATCAGCACAATTGCGTTAAAATATGGATATGGTAGCACACAAGCTTTTTCAACTGCCTTTCAAAAACAATTTGGCATGCGTCCTAGTCAGCTAAAATAAACTACATTCAAGATGAGTCAATTTTTGATTTTAAGCTTGTCATAGGATTGTTATTAATAGATTGTTTTTCAAAATCATAAAACGGCCCTACTAAGCAAAAAACGGAATATCCTTGCGAATATATGCATAACTATTTCCGTAAAGATGTGTAGCAGCAGGTCTGTAAAAGATGTTGGGCTATCAAAATAAAAGTTTTTGACCTTTCCAACCTGTATTGCGAAGAAACTGCTCCCAAGTAAGGCTTTGAGGATTTACCTGTCTACTCCATTCCAGGTCACGCCCCTTACCGTAATACCCATACTCAATAGCGTAACTGGCCATCTCCAAAATCTCTCGCACCAGATCATCATTTATCCCAAATTCTGGAAAGTGCTTAAGCATGTCCTCCTTTGTATATGCCGAGGCATACTCAGCTTTTTTGCCTGTAACCTTTGTGAAAGTTTCCACTATTTCCCCAGGGGAGATCATATCTCCTACGACTGGAAGGGCCTTACCTGAATATTCAACAGGATTGGAAAATATTTCCAGAACTGCTACTCCGGTAGCTGTAAGCGGATCAACAAATGGTGCCTGAAAATCTTCGGGTAAATAAATCGGGAACACAAGGCTATCTCCTTTTACTTGGGGCGTATAAAATTCAAGCAGATTTGTAAAAAAGAAAGCCATGTAAATAAACGAGCTTGTCACGGGCAGCGTTCGGATATATTCTTCAACCCTGGCCTTATCTGTAAAATGAGGGGCAAACAATTTTCCGTCTGATATTTTATCCACGTTTTCCAAACTGCTGAAAATGATATGCTGTACACCAGCTTCCACAGCAGCATCCGCCAACTCTTTACCCAATTCAAATTCGTGGGTAGCTGGTGGGGCAATGTTTGGCGTCATCAAGAAAACACCATAAGACCCCCTAAATGCTTCTACAAAAGCCTTTTTATAACCAAGATCAAGAGGCAGATTCACTAGTTCCACTCCCTGCTCCGCCAGCTTAATCGCTTCTGCTGAATTGACCCTGCGGGTAATGCCTCGTACCCGATAAAGTCCACTTTCCACAAGTGAACGAGCGGCGCTCAAACCTTGTTTACCTAGAACACCAAGGACGGTGATTATTGGTCGATCATCGTGCTCCAAAGCGTCTTGTCTTTTTAATTTTGATATCATTGTTCGTAATTTTAATTGACTATAATTTTTATAGTTGCAAAACTAATTTTAGCAAAGTAGATTTGCAATAACTATCAAAATAGATAGCTGCAAAAAAAAAACAAAATGAAAATTGAATGTACCAGTGATTATGTAAAACTGAATGAGAAGAGCTACCCTTGTACGGTGAGTTTGACAATGGATTTAGTGGGTGGAAAATGGAAAGCGGTTATTCTGTATCATTTAAAGGATGAGGCCAAAAGGTATAGTGAAATTCGTAAAGAAATGCCATCCGTTACAGAAATGACATTGAGCCTGCAGTTGAAACAACTGGAAAAAGATGGGTTAGTGTCCAGGGAGGTATATGGAGAAAAACCTCCTATAAAAGTCATTTATAAATTAACCGATTTTGGTCAATCATTTGTTCCGGTTTTGGAGGCTATTACAGAGTGGGGTAATAAAGTTGTCAGTGAAAAAGGCGAGTTTGTGCAGACAAAAATATAGCATCCTGTTTCTGTAGGATGATCTTGTCAAAGCTCATTACTATTTTCTTTTCGGATCGTATACAGCCTCACAGACAGGAGGTCGGTCTTGAAAAGCAAAAATCAAAAACAACTTCATCATAGAAATATTCATCATGAGCTGACAGTTTAATTTTTATTGACTTAAAAATGTTTCTGTCCGAATATTTCGTTTATGCATTTTTCCCCAATCCGAAAGTGCTATAATAACGCTTTTAAGGGTTCTGCTGTAATCTGTGGAAATATACTCTACGACCACTGGTATTTGCTCAGCATGTACAACTCTTTTGACAAAACCGTTTAATTCAAGGTCTTTCAGTTCATTTGAAAGCACTCGCGCCGAGATGCCCTTAATATTTCTTTGAAGCTCATTAAATCTGATATTCCCGTTTTCCTGCAGAACAATAATAATCTTTAATTTCCATTTTCCGCCGATAACATAAATTGCATCCTCAACAGAGGAAAGATTTTCGGAACATTTTGTAGCTGTGATGGGCTCCTCTAAATGAATTGTATTTTCCATGGGGTTCGACATTAAACTAACCTAAAGGTTACTACTAACCTTTTGATTACTACTAACTTTTGATAAGCTAATATACATAATTTTGTTAAAGAAATTTTAACAAAGAAAAATGAAAAACATACTTCACATTATTTCAAGTCCAAGAGCGGAGGTATCTGCAAGTAGAAAATTAGGAATTGCTGTTATTCAAAAAATTCAGGAAAAGTATTCGGATAGCATTGTAAAAGAACGCGATCTTACAAAAAGTAAAGTTCCACTTTTAGAAGAGGTGCATATAAATACGTTTTTTACACCCGCTGAAAATCATTCTGAAGAACAGCAATCAATCAGCAAATATTCGGAAGGCTTAATTTCGGAATTAAAGGAAGCGGATATTATTGTCATTGATTCTCCAATGTACAATTTTTCAGTTCCCGCAACCCTGAGAGCCTATTTCGATTTTACTTCAAGGGCAGGATATACCTTCAAATATGATGAAAATGGGCCAAAGGGCTTGTTAAACAACAAGAAGCTTTACGTTGCTTTTACCTCTGGAAATATCTATTCGGAAGGCCCTTACCAAATATACGATTCCAATATTCCTTACATAAAAAATATCTTTAGCTTTTACGGTGTTTCTGACATCAGTGTTTTCCGCGCAGAAGGTCTTTCAATTCCCGGAATAATGGAGACATCACTCGAAAGAGCAATCAATAACATTACCATTGATTAATATAAGATTTGATCAGAAATTAATCCTTGTCATTCAAATTTTGACAAGGATTTTTTATCTGGCAGAGGAATCAGCTATTAACAAGAAAATCGCAAATGTATTAAATACAAAACGCTAGGGTGGGGAGCAATGAATTAACCTAAGCTATTTTACTCACTCCTCGGATCGGGTTTTAAAGGCATCTTCGCACAGCGGACAACTTCAATGGAGGGACATCCATATTCGACAATGACCTTGCCCTCGACCAGATAGATGCCTGCTCCTCTTAGGGGATATTTTACAAGCGTTTGTGGGAAATGTACGGTGTCAAAGAAATGCCCTCCAGCGTCCAGGAAGGTTCCGAATTTCATCTGGTCGCCATGCTTGGTCTTCACAAATTTCTCACAGACAAAATCGCCAACAACGCGCACAATTTGACCTTCATGAAGATGAAGTTCCCTAGATGGCATATCTCCACGGTAATCGCTTTTGGCAAGGTCAAAGAGCGTCCCCGTCACACAAAAACCAATCAGCTCCATCTCATCGTAATAGTCCTCCAGGATATCTTCTTCCAAAGCAGGAAGAATTGGTTTGCGGCTCTCGGTCTCAAATAGGGCCATACCTACCACAGCGGGCTTGTGTCTACTCATCAACAAGTGTGCCTCCCACAGCAACTCCTTCTTCCCTATCCCCGTAAACCGCAAAGCACCGACACGGATCAAAATAACGACCTGCTCAAGTCCCGCGTGAGTCCTTTTGACAAAGTCTTGCAAACTCTGATAGATACCATCGCGCTCGCGCTCGGAGATAATCCTATGGGCTAATTTTCCCTCCAGATTCTGCAAACAGTCAAAACCGAGATAGATATCCTTTCCCTGAATCGAGGTATTGAAAACCGACCGATTGACACAGGGCAGGCAGATCGTTCCACCGGATACACGCGCTTCATTGACATAGACCTTACGATTGTAAAAACCGCCATAATTGTTGAGCACCGCAACCATAAACTCCAAGGGATAATAGGTCTTGAGAAACAGGCTCTGGTAACTCTCTACTGCATAAGATGCCGAGTGTGCCTTGTTAAACGAGTATCCGGCAAAGCTTTCCATCTGCCGCCAGATCTCCCGGCTGATTTTTTCATCATAGCCTTTGGTTTTGCAGTTGGAAAAGAACTTGTCCTCGATCTCAATCAGATGATCCTTGCTGCGATATTTACCCGACATCATACGTCGTAGCACATCCGCATCGGCCATATCAAGTCCACCATAGGCATTGGCGATTTTCATTACATCCTCCTGATACACCATAACGCCATAGGTTTCTTCAAGCTGTTCCTTGAATACAGGATGTGGATAGACTACCGTGCTGGGATCGTGATGGCGACGGATGTATTCACCCATCATGCCTGAACTGGCTACACCAGGCCGGATAATGGATGAGGCTGCCACCAAGGTCAGGTAGTCGTCACAGCGTAGCTTAGTGAGGAGCTGTCGCATGGCCGGGCTTTCGACATAGAAGCAGCCGATGGTATTGGCGGATCTGAGCTGTGCGGCAATATTGTCGTCCTCGAAAAAGCGCTTTGGATTGTCGGTGTCAATGACAACGCCCAGGTTCTCCCGAACGATGGTACGGCAATCTTTAATATGGCCGATACCGCGCTGGGAAAGGATATCAAATTTTTCAAAACCGATATCTTCGGCAACATACATATCAAACTGCATGGTGGGTAGTCCTTTGGGTGGATTGTCCATGGCAGAATAGCATGCCAACGGTTCCTCGGAAATCAGTATCCCACTGGCATGAATGGTTCGTTGATTAGGAAAATCGGCCATGCGGTTATACACGCTCAAAATGGTATTGGTCACTTCATTTTTATTGAGCATATGCTCCGGCTCGTGCACCAGTCGGTCGATCTCTGCTTTGGGAAGACCATATACCTTACCGAGTTCACGTAGGATACTACGCGACCGAAATGTACTCATGGCGCCCATCAATGCGGTATGGCCGGCCTGATAACGATTAAAAATATATGCATACATTTTATCCCGCTCATTCCAACTAAAGTCTACATCAAAGTCCGGTGGACTCTTCCGCTTCGGATTGAGGAAACGCTCAAAAGGAAGGTTGAGGGCTATGGGGTCAACATCCGTAATTCCGAGGCAATAGGCCACAGCAGAATTAGCTCCTGATCCACGGCCTACGTAATGAAAACTGCGACTACGCGCATGCCGACAGATATCATCGGCAATAAGGAAATAACTCGAGAAACGCAGGTTTTCAATGATTTTGAGTTCGCGCCGGATCCGATCGGCAGCGATGCCATCCTTCCGGCCATAACGTATGGCAAAGCCCTCCATGCAGTACTTATGCAATAGCTGTTTATCGTTGTAGCTATTGTCGGTAAAGGTCGCTTTATTCTTGACACTTGTAAAATCAAAACTGAAGGAACATTGTCCTAGTATACGGTTGGTATTGGCCAGCAGTTGTGGTAACTCGGAAAATAGTTGCATCAGCTTGATCTTAGCAACAAAGACTTCATCTTCGGCGGCGACCTGCTCTCTTTCCAATTGGGATATCAGCAGATTGTTGTCAATAGCTCGCAGTTGCCGATGCAGGGTATAATCAGCTTTGCGGAAACTAACGGGCGCCAGGATCACACAGCGGTCAAGCAGCTTCCGCTCCAACAGTTTCGCGCGGGTACGCTCACTCGGACGGATACCTATGTATTCAAAGTCCCGCAATTGAAATGTCTTGATTCGGCTAAAGGGATAGATCACAAAGACCTGTTCAAACTCAGGTGCACACTCGGGTGTGGCGCGGTTTTCCATATTGAGCTTGGTCCGGTATTCGTTAATCTCCCGGAATCCCTGTTCGTTCTTGGCGATGGCGACGAAACAAAGCTGATCGCCATCACGGAATTCCATGCCAGCAAGGAGATTGAGCCCAGCTTCACGCCCCATTTTAATAAAATCCAGCGATCCTGAACTGTTGTTAATATCTGTCAGCACGGCAGTATCATAGCCACCTGCCCGCATCCCCGAAATAAGATCCAGTAGACTCAGTGTACCAAAGCGTAAGCTAAAATAACTATGTAGATTTAAGAGCATGCTCCCCTCCTTTCTCTGGTAGCGGTGCACAGATACCTTTCATCAGAAATTCGGTACCATAACGTTTCCGGATCTTGTCCATGGCCTGCATCAGGTTGACCTCTTCGGCATTATCGTCAAAGAGGTCGGTCTGATAGGAACCGTAGATCAGTCCGGAGAACTTGATGCCGATAAGGCGTATCAGCATCCTGCGGCTATACAGTTTCTTAAAAAGGGAGAGCACAACTTCCGTTAACTTTCGATCGGAGTTGGTGTAACCGACCTGCAGCTGCTGGGTATGGGTATCGAAATTGCTATAACGGATTTTGAGGGTGACACAACTCGTCAACTTCTGATCTTTCCGCAGATCGAAGGCCAGTGTATCGATCATGCTGATCAGGGTGCGGCGGAGTACATCCATATCGATGGTATCCTGCTGAAAGGTGTTTTCCTTGGACATCGACTTTTGTTCACGAAAAGGTACGACCAATGAATCGTCCAGACCATTGGCTTTACGCCAGATGTTAATCCCATTCTCGCCGAGGACTTTCTGCATTGTGAATACTTCCATCTGCTGTAAGGTTCCGATCTTGGAGATCCCCATATTACGCAGCAGGGTAAAAGATTTCTCCCCGACCATGGGGATCTTGCGGATGGACAGCGGAGCTAGGAATCCTTTTTCCGTACCGCCTTGAACTTGTTTTTCGCCACAGGGCTTGGCTGTCCCGGTAGCGATCTTCGAAACGGTCTTATTGACGGATAGTCCAAAGCTGATCGGCAATCCTGTTTGTTTGATAATCCGCTGGCGAAGCTCTTGTGTCCATTTCCAACAGCCAAAAAAGCGGTCCATTCCCGAGACATCAAGGTAATGCTCGTCTATACTTGCTTTTTCAACAATGGGTGTCTCCTCTTCGATGATCTGCGTCACAATACTGGAATACTGACTGTATATATCATGATCCCCCCGCACCACAATAGCTTCGGGACACATACGTAGGGCTAACCGCATCGGCATAGCGGAATGTACGCCAAATTTACGGGCCTCATAGGAACAGGATGCAACTACCCCACGGTCACTACTCCCCCCTATGAGCACAGGTACTCCGATTAGC
Organism: Sphingobacterium sp. GVS05A; assembly: GCF_019969845.1. Taxonomy (GTDB): domain Bacteria; phylum Bacteroidota; class Bacteroidia; order Sphingobacteriales; family Sphingobacteriaceae; genus Sphingobacterium. The sequence continues at coordinate 574,540 of NZ_JAHXYR010000004.1, read as the reverse complement.
TTGCTATTCTGCAAACGCTCGACAGATACAAAGAATGTATCTAGATCACAATGTACTATACTCCTTTCCATGTTTTTCAATTCGCTATCCAGCCGTTCCCCACGACTTTTATTTTCGGTGGTTGTTGTATTCAAAATTACTAATATTATTAGCAAACAATCAATACAGGAGATTGATTTAATTTTTATCACACTCAGGATCAACCACATAATTTATAGGGCATATTGATTTAAATAAGATTGTACGGTTGGTTTTTACGAAAAAAATATGGGTTTCGTAATTTAAGATCATCAATCTCTTAAATTCTTACTAAATTGTAAAGGAATGCAGACAACGCTACAGTTTTAACTAAAGACCTCAGTTTTAATAGACTAAAATCAACGATCGAATATGATGAATTTGAAAGAAACGTTATATAAAGTAGTAAATTCCAAAACAGTTCAAGGAATTTTGACAGCCAACATTTTCGCATTCCTAGTCATTGTCATCCAGTCTTCATTGATGCCCAAAGATCCAGGTATACTTGTTTTTTCAGAGTTTGTGATTATTCCAATGTTGATGGGTATTATCACTGCTTGGTTTTGGAAAGACACTGGAATAAGGGGAAAACAAATCACTGGACATTCTGTCGTGAACTGTCTTATTGCGATCTCAATGAGTTTTTTCTTCCTAGGTGAGGGCTTTATCTGTCTTCTAATTGTTTCGCCTCTTATTTTTAGCTTTATCATCGCGGGCGCCTTTATTGGAAGAGCAATGTTTAAAAAGAGAAATCAAAAATTGAATATAAGCATTGTGAGCCTATTACTTGGAATTTTTATTGTTGACTCCCTAAGCAACCATTATCACGAAAATATGGTTTCTGATGAGATATTGATTCATGCGAGTCCAGCTGAGGTATGGCAACACGTGGTTGCCTTCGATCCGATCTCCCAGAAGGAAAACTATTGGCTCTTTAAAATAGGGATGCCCAGCCCAATGGCTACAACGGTAAGTGAGCATAAACTGGGTGCAAACCGAAAATGCATTTTTAGCAATGGATATATCTTCGATGAGAAGATTGTAAGATTTGATATCAATAAAAACCTAATTTTTGATATCGTTGATCAACCCAAAGACCCTGAAATTATGGGACATATCGATATAAAAAGAGGTGAATTTATATTGAAAGATAATGGAAATGGCACCACCACCCTTATTGGGAACAGTTGGTATAACCTTCATGTCTTCCCTACTTGGTACTATGATCTTTGGGCAGAAAGTATCACCAGGAATGTCCACTTTAGAGTAATGGAGCATATTAAGTTATTAAGCGAGAGATAGACTATGTTTTCTTTTGTAGTGAAAAGAGCTGGCTTTTTAAAGGATATCCCTTTAGTCGCCATTATATTTGATAGTCTCATGAGATTTTGGATGCTCGTTACCAAGCCTGAATTACTGGATTGGATCGACGAACTAGAAGAAGATGTGACGCGGATGCCCGAAACTACGATTGGAATACATAAATATGGTGGGACTCAGTTTAATTATAAGGGAAGAGAGTTTGCACATGTACACAGTAATGGCTTATTGGACATCTTATTAAATAAACAACTAAAACAATCGCTGATGCTTGAAGGAAAAATTAAGGATCATCATGTATATAAAAATTCAGGATGGGTAAGTTTTCACCTTCACAATAAACAAGATGTAAGCTATGCATGTTACCTCTTGAACATAGCTTACGACCGTACCAAACAAAAGTAAAATTTTGTATATCACCTAAAGTAATTGAAATAGGTTATAAAGTAGGGACAACAACCCTCCAATCGTAAAAAAAATCCAATATTTTCTTAATGGACTATAACTGTCTTGGGAGGAATATTTAAGCATTATTCCCAAGAAAACTAGGCAGATCGCTGCGATATAACTTAACATAATTTATTATTAATTTGAACAAAACGGTTATCACATTTCTGGTCTTGAAAACTAGGTAATCGTCCAATGCCTGATTTTCTTTATTTAGGATCAATGTATGGTAACCGGCAATGACAAAATAAATATAATCGTTTAGAATCTTATTTTCAATCAAGAAAGTAGTACGTTTAGCTATATTTATTATAAGTCAATAATGTCCTTTCCACATAAAAAAGAAGCATCAAGAATAAGACAATCCTGAAATGGGCTATTCCAAAAATGGCAACAGGTAGGATTCGGTTTAAATTGTTACAGAGATGATAAATACGTTTTTAAGGATAAATTGCTATCTTAGAAATAGTATAAAAAGCTAATCAAGAACCTATACAAGTAAGCGTCTATAGCGAGCAAAAACAAAACTAGATCAACAAACTTATTATGATTTATGGCTCAAATGAACCTATCAATTGAAGTATTAAATTATGGACTCCAACTATCCATGGAATTTGGAAAAAATTGGTTAAAACCTATAAATGAAAGGCTGGAAATTAAATTTCCTAATCTAAATAAGCGACAACAGGAAGAATGCAATCTGATCTGCAAGAGGGTACATCAAATTGCACATAACTACGTGGCCGAGAATCCCATTCGCTCCGATTCAGGAGTTGAATTTGTAGCATTCAACCAATTCAAACAGTTTATACTCACAAAATATAACTGGCTTTCGACTGCAAATTTACAGCGTCTTTATAGTCAAAGTTGTTATTACGCCAGTAAATAAAAATTTAATCCATAGCTTTACCCGGTTATCCTGCAATCTGAAAGAACGAGGGGGGCAATAATCAGGTGGATTCACCTTTTTTTCGTTTATTTTTAAAATACTCTTTATCTGCGATATAAATAGTTTTTCGAATTTCACAAAATATAATCGATTGATCTTTATTCGTAAGCTTAGTTACTTTTATTATTTCTATTTCCTTGTCGCTTTCTACCCCAGCAATTATCTCCTCTAGCTCTTCTTTTGTATACTGGAAATAAGCATATAAATCTTCATTTCCAGGACGTTTAAAATAAATTTCGGCCGCCTTATCCCAAACTACATATTTGTTACCCAATAAATTAATAAGTTGTACCATAGGAATAGGGTCAACTGCAGAAAACATGCTGCCACCAAAAATTGTTCCCATATAATTTCTGTTTTTATAACTGATGGGAAGCCTAATACGGATATCATATAGATCATCCGATACATATTCTATTCGGCCCGTACTACGTCTGTACATCGGTGAGAGGTTAAATCCCCATTTAAAAGTCTTCGCAACTCCTAGATATTTCGAACCTATTCTTGAGATTGTTTGGTAAAATGACATAAGATTTCTCGATTAATCCACCATGAATCTATGAATTTTCTTCAACATTTCACATCACGACTACGACCTTAGTTTTGCAATTAAACTCCATATATGAATTAATTTGCATCTAGAAGGGACGATCACATACACAGGTGATGAAAATTCTTACTTTTACATCACCTTTTAATCCACTGAAAATGTTTATATTAGCTACAGTAGAATCATTAGCTTAATACCGAATTAAACCAATTGTTAAGAAAATGGAACTTAAATTGCCTTACATCGACCCTGCAGATTTTGCAGCTACATTGACCAACAACTACAGCTTTGGGAATAATGGTGCATGGAACTCAATAAACCTTATGTTTCCAGAAAATGTTGGAGAGGGTGCCCTACAGTTGTATATCCGCAACGATATCCATTATTTTAGAGGGAAATGGAAATTTAAGGAAGAATCTATGTTTATCTCAAAGGATCAAGTGGGTAAAAAAGGATTAATAGATTTTCGCGTCAACAAAAACGGCCAAATACATTCCGCTTCAATTGAAGGCGATAAAAAATTTGAATGGGAAATCACTGAAGTGGATGGTTTCCGTTTTTTTATTCCTGAAAAATACCTCAATCTCCATAATGGCCGATTTCCAGATCATTTTGAAAAGTACTGTTACAATAATAACATCATCAACCTACAGAAGCAAATATTAACGTTGAGTCCGGACGATATTCCCAACGCAATGTTGTTAGAGAGCAAAATGCTGGAATTCATTTATTATTGGATCGATTATCTGCGTACTGAAGAAATAGATCTCCACTTTGATGATATATCCAATCGGCATCTTTCAGCGGTAAATAATGCTCATGAGATTGTACAGAATCATATCAACAAAACGCTCTCTATCAAACTTCTTAGTAGAAAAGTCGGGTTAAACGAATATGATCTTAAAAAAAATTTCAAGAAAATATATGGTTTACCGATTCATCAATACCATATCAAACTACGTCTTGAACAGGCCCGTGAACTTATTAGAACCACTGACCTACCTATTGTAACAATCAGCCAAATAATAGGTTATAGTAATAGAGGGCATTTCTCTAGCCTGTATCAACGTTTTTTCGGCACCTCCCCATTACAAGATAGGCTAAATTCAGCGCATTAAAATACTCCCATTTCGTATCAAAGCATTTCCGTTTCGATACAATACAATTTACTATGTTAACATAACTTTATAACACATTAGGAGACTCCATTTAGAGTACTTGAAACTAACCAGTTATAAATCTATGTTTAATCTATCTTTAATTCTTGAAGATTCTGCAAGACGCTATGCAAACCATGTTGCTATCTCCGATGGCAAAATAGAAATGAGTTACACGCAATTGAATCAACAGGTAAACCGTCTAGCCAATGCATTAAAAAGTATCGGAGTAACCACTGGCGACAAAATCGCGATGTCTGTACCAAATATCATCGATTTTCCAGTGATCTATTATGCTGTGCTTAAACTGGGCGCCATTGTTGTCCCACTAAATATTTTATTGAAAAAGGATGAGATCCTATATCACTTGGATGACAGTAATGCAAAGGTATATTTCTGTTACTCCAACGAAGAAACTTTACCTATAGCCGATCAATGTTTTTATGCGTTCAGCAAGGCATCTCAATGCATACATTTCATTACACTAGATCAAAATATCCAATTTGTTGACGAACGGATCATATATTATAATAATTTTATAAAAAGCCATTCCAACGAGTTTACGAGTGCACAGACTGGAGCAGATGACAGGGCTGTTTTAGTCTATACATCCGGGACGACTGGCCTCCCAAAAGGTGCAGAACTTACTCATTTCAATCTGTTCTGCAATGCTCAGCTCGTTGCGGATCTCTTTGAAACAAGTAATCGCGACGTACAATTACTGGTCTTGCCCCTATTTCACATCTTTGGAATGACAACACTGATGAATACCGGGATCTATAGGGGCGCAAAACACGTACTGGTGCCTCGATTTGATCCGCAGACTATTATGGAAATCATTGTGCAACAAAACATCACAGTTTTTGCTGGTGTTCCTACTATGTACTGGGCGCTACTCAACTTCCATCATCAACAGCTTAGGGACGAAGACATCAGCAACAGTTTAAGACTCTGCGTCTCTGGAGGGGCATCCCTAGCGGTCAAAGTATTACAAGATTTTCAGGATCGGTTCAATGTTCAAGTGATTGAAGGGTATGGAATGAGTGAAGGCTCTCCGGTCGTCACTTTTAATGATATCCGTTTAGGCTGCAAGCCAGGATCTATTGGACTCCCGGTATGGGGCGTAGATGTGAAAATTATAGATCAGGATGGCAATACCCTACCGAACTATGAGACCGGGGAACTGGTTTTCAGGGGACATAATGTTATGAAAGGTTATTATAATAAACATACCGCAACAGAAGAAGCCATTGAGAATGGTTGGATGCATTCGGGGGACGTAGCTTATCGGGATGACGAAGGTTTCTACTTTATTGTGGATCGAACAAAAGATATGATCATTCGTGGAGGTATGAATGTCTACTCTAGGGAGGTAGAAGAAATTATGATGAAACATCCAGCAATTTCTCTAGTTGCTGTTATAGGTATCCCCGATGAAAAACTTGGGGAGGAAATAAAAGCAGTTGTAGTTCTAAAAGAGCAGGAGGAAATCTCCGAAGATGAGCTGATGCGTTGGACAAAAGATCGTTTGGCGAAATATAAATATCCCCGTGTGATCCACTTTGCCAATGCATTGCCTATATCCGCAACTGGTAAAATTCTCAAAAAAGAACTGCGGGCTGCCGACAATGAAAAATTAAATAAATAACTGACTAAAATATTGTAACAATGAAAAGAAATCTGCTATTACTGATCAGTTTGTTAACCTTATTTGGATGCAAAAGCAGCAAACCTATACAACAGCTTCCTCAACAACAAGAAAGCCGGCTAATGGATGTTGCTTATGGCAAACACGAACGCCAGATCATGGATGTATTCCTTCCAGCTAAAAGGAATAAAAATACACCTTTTGTCCTGCTGATCCATGGCGGAGCATGGACAATGGCTGGTAAAGAATATATACGGGACTATCAGGATACTTTATTTCAACATGGTATAGCTGTTGTTAGTATCAATCATAGATATGCAGATCATGCGGCTATTCATTATCAACAGATGTTAGCTGATATAGATCAAGCCCTGGATTATTGTATAGCCCATTCCTCGGAGTGGAACACGCGTAAAGATGGTTTTACAATGACCGGGGTCAGCTCCGGTGCCCATTTGGCGCTCTTGTATGGCTATACATCGTCCAAGCGGATTAAAACCATTGTTGAATTTTGTGGTCCTGTCAATTTAACTGATACCACGACACTTGCTTATTCAGAAAAAGTCGGACTAAAAGATGTCATTGAAAAAATGACAGGGCATACTTATGAGTCAGGTCAACCATTGGACATTAGCTTTTACAAGTCTAGTCCCATAAAACACATCAAAGATATCCCTGTGCTGATAGTACATGGTACAGCAGATCCAGTCGTCGACTTTTCACAGTCCCAACAGCTCAGCGATTCGCTTTCCAATAGGAAAATTGTGCATGAACTTGTCCGTATAGAAGGCGCTGGTCATGATTTGAATATGACGGATAAGAACGCTCGAAAACGTGTATACGGAGCAGCAATACAATGGATAAAACAGTATGGTCACTAAAAATATACATATGAAAAAGATTATTTTTATCACATATTTGGTCTTTGTTCATCTCTTGGGGATTCGGGCACAAGATAAACACTCAATCCGCCCGCTTACTCCTCAAGAAGTAAGTCAGAGACTTCTCCCCAAATACGCTCCATTGGCATTGATGCCCCTCACGCAGTTGGACTATGAAAATATCAAGTCCGTAAGGGAGAAAGAAAAGCAATCCACTATACCGCTATTAACCAATGCAGATAGTGTGGAGATAACATATCGCAATGTCCCCGGTTTGAAGGCGGGTGATCCTGACATTCCAGTTAGGATCTACAAACCCAAATATATTACTACTGCCCCAATCTTCTTATGGTTTCATGGAGGTGGATTTGTCTATGGAAATCTGAACGGTGACCATAAGCATTGTGCAAATATAGCAATACGGGGAAAGGTTGTCGTTATTTCGGTAGATTATCGACTTGCACCTGAACATCCTTACCCAGCCGCAGTTCACGATGCGTATGCTGTTTTTCTATGGAGTATTAAGAATGCGAAAAATTTTCAGGGGGATACAACACGAATAGGTTTGGGTGGCGGTAGCGCTGGAGCTGGTGTTGCTGGTAGCATGACTTTATTGAATCGCGAACGAAAGGGACCAAAAATCGCCCTTCAGGCTCTATTTTTTCCTCCTGCAGATATAGATACAAACCATGTTTCCGTACGTGAGCTCTGGCAAATACCAGGCGTGAAAGGAGCTGATATCCCCTACCTATTGAAACTGTATATAGGCAAAGATTATGCCTCCAATATCCCTAAGAATGTATTGCCCGGAATGACCGATAATTTCAGCCAGTTACCTCCTACATATATTGCAACCTGTGGTGTAGACCCTCTGCGTGATGGTGGATTGGATTTAGGTGTTAAACTGATCAAAGTGGGTATTCCAGTAGAACTGCATAATTTTCCCGGTTATCCACATGGTTTATTGCCTGATAGGGTATTTCCAGAATTATACAATTTTATGTATGAATACTTCTATAAACCTATAAAATAATTTTCAAAAATTACTTCGCTCAGAAAAAGATGAAAATAGCTATTTATTTAATTTATGCCTTGCTGCCCTTGCTATCTTTTGCGCAAGTACCTGGCAAAGAAGGTAATCTTGAAAAAACAATCCATGGATTTTCCCAAGAGCGCCTCCAACGTATCGATCTGTTATTACAACAGTATGTCGACAGTAGTTGGATCAAAGGTGCAGCTGCTCTATTGATTCATCATGGAAACACCGTTTATCATAAGGCTTTTGGAGTAGATCGGATAAAACCCAAAAAGAGTTTGGACAAGGATGCGATCTTCCGGATCGCTTCGCAGACAAAGGCGATTACAAGCACCGCCGTTATGATGCTCTATGAAGAAGGTAAATTTTTATTAGATGATCCAATCTCACGCTATCTCCCCTCCTTTGCGAAACCTCGTGTATTAGATAAGTTTAATGAAAAGGACAGTACTTTTACTACTGTACCCGCCAAGCGCGAGATTACAATTCGCGACCTGCTTACACACACTTCTGGTTTAGATTACGCCCAAATTGGATCGCCACAGATGCAAGCAATCTATGCCAAAGCAGGTATCATCGCCGGATTTTCAAAAACTCCCCTACTACTTGAACCAATGATTAACAAATTGGGGACCTTGCCTATTATCCACCAACCTGGCGAAAAATTTACTTATAGTCTGAGTATAGATGTATTGGGAAGGTTAGTTGAGGTCACTTCAGGAAAAACACTCGATCAATTTTTCAAAACTCGAATTTTTGAACCATTAGGAATGGAGGATACCTATTTTGACTTACCCACAGAAAAGCAACATCGACTGGTCCAAGTTTACACAGAAGATAGGCAAACTGGAACAGTCATGCCATGGGCTGACAATACTTTTCCGAATGTCTCTATTGACTATCCAATTAATCACAATGGACTCTACGCTGGTGGGGCCGGCCTTGTATCAACATTAAAAGACTATGCCTTATTCCTTCAGATGCTATTAAACAAAGGTATCTATAATGGTCATCGTTTACTATCACGACATACGATAGAAATAATGACCAAAAATCAGATCGGACATCTTTCTTTGGGGGACGATAAATTTGGACTTGGTTTTCAGATCACTTCAAGTGAAGGCAATGCGAAATTGGGTCTATCAGAAGGAAGCATCTCTTGGGGTGGATTCTTCGGAACGACTTTTTGGGCGGACCCGCGAGAAAAAATAATTGCACTACTATTTATACAACAGTGGCCACTAAGGCACAGCGAACTCGGCGACAAATTCAAGGTGTCAGTTTACCAAGCACTGTTATAATGTCGATATCACCAATTATAACCGCTATGAAAACACAATCAATAAATTACAAAAATTATCTTCTCATCTTATTTTTGACCTGCGCCTTTACTTTCTGTTTTGGACAGTCAAATATCCTCTCAGGGAAAATAGAAGATACTGGTGGACAACCGATACAGGGAGCTACCATCAAAGTTAAAAACAGCAATTTGGGAACTGTGAGTGATCATCTGGGGGCATTCCAGATAGCAGGGGTAACGAGTAGGTCTGTTATACTACAAGTTTCCTCCATCGGTTATCTCAACAAAGAGCAACAGGCAAGTCCTGGGCAAAATACAACAGTGATACTTACATCCGAAAACAACAAGATGGATGAAGTGTTTGTGACGGGAACTTTTGACAAACGCAAGCGTATGGACGCGTCCGTTGCGATCAGTACACTAGATGCCGGACAAATAGAACGGGTAGTCCCATTGAGTGCTGCCGATCTCTTGAAAAATGTACCTGGGGTGTTTGTTAATTCGTCACTAGGCGAAATACGCAATAGCGTGGCCAGCAGAGGCATCACCGTTGGGACACAAGATGGTAGTTTTGGTTACGAATATGTTTCCATGCAAGAAGATGGTTTACCGGTAACCAACACGACATATTTCAATTATGGTCCTGATTTTTTCCTCCGTCCTGATGCAACCTTATATCGATTGGAAGCTGTTCGTGGGGGAACTGCTTCTATTACCGCAGCCAATGCTCCCGGAGGCGTTTTTAATTACGTATCCAAAACTGGAACGGATCGTTTCGAGGGTGAACTGAGAACAAAATATGGTCTAGTCGGGATCGATGGACGGAGTTATGCCCGTGTCGATCTGAATATTGGTGGGCCATTGAAAAATAACTGGTTTTATAATATTGGTGGTTTCTACAGATATGATGAAAGCGGCAGATATCCTGGATATCCCATGAATAATGGCGGTCAGGTCAAGGCGAATGTAGTCAAGAAACTGAAAAGAGGTACACTTAAGTTTTTCGCGAAATACTTGAACGACAAAAATGGTTATGTCCAGTTTATTCCGACAAAAGATTTCGACAAACCAAGACCGGCCCAAGGTTTTGACATTAACGCTACGGTGTTGATGCCAGCAGTTGATTATACCTCGCAGGATTTTAGATATGGTGGTTCTATTTCTTTTAACCCAAAGAATCTAGTCAAAAGTAAATATCGTTCAGGTGGTGTCAATTGGGAACAACAATTGGGTGCGGGCTGGACCCTTAATAATGCGGCACGTTATTCAAGCAATGATATTCTCTATAACACACCTGGTGCTGTCACAGCAATGAGTACAACGGACATGACAAGCTATTTTTTAATGACCGGACAACAGGGTTTGGGCATCGGTTCCTATTCTTTCAAAAATGGCAAAACAGGAACCGAACTTATGCAGGTTACTTCAACGCTAGGTTCAAATGGATTACCAGTCTACACAGTTAACAAGAATGAACTGCCTGGACAGGACCTTCTGCCCAATTCCATATTTATGACCACTTTTGGTGCATATAAAAATAACGTCAAGGAATTTGTTGATCAGTTTTCTTTTCAAAAGGTTACAGATAAGATGAATTTTACACTGGGGGGTTATTATGGCTATTCAAATGTAAGACGTTATTCAGGTATAGATGGTATTGCGCTTAGCACAATTGAAAATAGGCCACAGCTGATTTCACTCGAGTTTACCGGTGCGACACTCGCCGGCACGACGGGCTTACATCAAATAAGTAACAGTGACGGTATCGCGCAAGCATATGGCGACAATGGTGCCTCGCTAACATTCAATGCCAAACAAAATCAGGCGGCCTTATTTTTTGGCCATACCTGGTATATAAATCCACAGTTGACGTTTGACTGGGGTCTCCGTTATGAAAATGTAAATATCAAAGGATATAACGAACGTATCTATATGAAAACTGGACTACAGGGAGGTACAGATGGAAATCCCAAGACGTTTTACGACAACAATACTGTTGACAAAATAACAAGGGTAGATTATGATAAGACTCTTCATACTGTTTCTTTTTCCGGTGCATTAAACTATACCTTCAATACCAATATTGCACTCTATGGGCGTTATTCTCAAGGTAAAAAAGCACCAGACCTAGATGTTTACTTCGCTACCAATAGACCTGAAACAATAGGACTGCTACACCCCCAAGAACGTACGACTAGACAAATAGAAGTTGGATTAAAAGCTAAAACAAAAACGCTCAACATCTTTGTTACACCGTTCTATAGTGTTCTTAGCGGTGTACCCAACGGGCAATTTCTGCAAGCCAGCGGCGGCGGATTCTATACACCTGAGATGTTATACGGAAAATATAGAACGATAGGTGTGGAAATCGAAGCTGAATGGAAGATCGACAAGCACTTTAACATACGTAGTATAGCTACTCTTCAACGTTCTAAAATAGTTAACCTCGAGTCATGGGTAGCCAATAATCCTGGACCTGAAGATGATACTAAGATTTCCTACTCAGGCAACGAAACAGATAATAATGCTCGCGCTATTTTCAATCTCACGCCCACCTATCTTAATGGAAAATTCTATACTTTTATCACCTGGTCCTACCTTGGAAAAAGGCAAGCTAATGTGGTCAACACATTCACCTTGCCCGCCTTTTCTCAATTTGACCTTGGAGCGGGTTATGACCTCAGCAAAAGCGTAAAACTAAGTCTCAATATCAATAACTTATTAAATACATATGGTGTAATGAGCTGGGTAAGACCAGGAGGTATATTGGAAACATTGGAAGGCAATAACAGCTTTACCAAAGAGCAATATACGCTCGCTGTTCAAAAACAGTCACCCTATGCGACAGTGTCCATTCCACCACGTGCATCCTTTCTAACAGCCACTTTTCGCTTTTAGTCCCCTAGTATCATTGCTTACTAGAGTTTTAAAAGTTTCAAATAAAAATTGTACCGCTTCGCTATTGAAACGGTACAATTTTATTCTTTATTTTTATTGTTTCTGCGCATCTACGCTTCACCTTCTTCCATTGATAGGATTTGAACGAGCGGGGTTGCCATGAGGCAACTTCACATAATAGGACGTATGGTAACCATTACCTGGTCTAAAAAAATCGGTGGATATAATCTGGGCTCCGCTATTAAAAGCCGCATCTGCCCTCGTATAGTCATTGATCTTTGCTTCGTATGTTTCGATATCTGAACGGCTACGAACAATAAAACCTTGTTTTACAAGATTTTGAATTTCATTTTGACGAACTAGCGCATTGTCCAACAGGATAAAGGATGCAAAACTATCATTGGGTTCCGACTGCACAAACATGATACGTTTTTCAAGATTGGGCCTGTCTTTAACATAAGCAGATTCCAGGTTCATCCCAGCAGTCGCAGGAAGTAACAAGAAAACAAATTTTCCACGGGATGTTTTAATGGTAGGCCAGTTGCCAGAACGCACTGCCTCACGTAACGTTGTATACTGTCCACGTACATCATCTGGGGTAATAAGCTTGTCTTTTCCCAATATTTCGATAACTTCGGCATCCAGCAGATCGAATGCCTTCTCGTCAAATGGAAGAACCTCAGCGCTATTTGGAAAGATTGGTATGCCTTTGTCCTTTGCTTCGACCATAATAAAGATCGGAAGATGACCGGGATGTCTGTCGGACCAATTTCTTAACGCTTTCAAGCCACCTCGGAAAGTAGCATAATGCGATCGAAAATCAAAATCTGCAATATGGAGCATCTTGAAACCTGGCTTTTCCAAATCTTCCTTTTGATAGGGCGCCAGATCCGAAACACCCATGCTATTTAATACCTCGTACCCAGCGGGCTTATTGAAACGATGTCCTGTAGGATCATAATAAACATCCATTTCTAAACTCCGGATACCACTGTCGAGCTGTACATCAAAAGATGGGTGATCGTATTTCAACCCTTCGCTCATCGTCATCGGATTTGGATGAAACTCCTTAAATGACGCAAGCTTGTCCGCGGGGATTAATGTGGTCATCTTTTCCATCATTTTTGCAAAAATAGGGTCAGCATAGGCGGCAAGACGTGGATCGACAGGCCTAGCATAACTATTATGCGTACCAAGCACCTGAATCTGATTGATCTTTAGTGTATTTAGCTGTGGCAGCTCGGATTGTTGAGCACGAATAACTCCAGTACCTAGTACCAGGGTGGACAACGTTGTTAGGATAATCTGTTTGAATTCCATATTTGTTATATTTTAAAAAAGTTTTGCACTGATCCCCACTTGACCACGGACAGAATACCATTCTGCTTGTTCGGCACGATCGTATACACCATGATAGTAGCGCACCGGGGCTCCAGTAATGTTATTTAACTCGGCGAATAATCTGAATTTCGAGTTGATACTATAGGAAGAAGAAAAGTCTACCGAAAAATTGCTTGAATACCAACGGTAATGTTCGGGTCCAGCGACCTGACGAATGGCATCAAGATATTTACCTTTATAGTTGCCGGCAATACGTGCCATAAACTTGCTATTCTCATAGATCAAGGAGACATTGAACAAGTGTTTTGCCTGCTTAGGAATCACACTTTCATCTTCTATCAATTTTCCTTTGTCAAAGCGCGGAACTTTCGCTTTTGAGTCTGTATAGGTGTAGTTGGCGTCTACTCCAAATCCTTTACATATTCCTGGCAGCTCTGTAAATCGCTTGGATATGCCGGCTTCAAAGCCTAACAGCCAGGCGTTTTGGAGATTCTCGGGCTCATTTACATTGAATAAAATACCATCAATATCTTGTGTAGATTGATTGGAATAGATCAGGTTGGAAAGCTTTTTGTAAAATGCCCCTGCCGAAAACATACCTATGCCGCCAAAGTAATGTTCGGTCATGAAATCAAAGTTGCTGGCGAAAGTGGGTTTCAATTTTGGATTACCTCGGGTGATGACACGGTTGATATCGTCCTGTGTCGTACCCGGATTGAGGCTACCAAAATCGGGACGTGTGAAACTTCGCGTAAATGCCAGCCGAATAATATCATTCTTTGTCGCATTGATCTTTACATGCAACATCGGTAGAAAAGCATTATAGCTGTTGTCCTGATTGATTGCTTCTACTTTTGTCGATTTGTCTGCGAGCGTGGATACTTTGTTGCCTGAAAAAGTAACTTTGTTATACTCGTTTCGTATTCCTCCTATAATGGTGAGCCGCTCTGACAATTTAAATTCTGCAGAACCATAAATTGCGTATACGTTTTCCTTTCCACTGTAGTAGTTGGCAGCGCCTGATGCATTGCCCGCTGAATCGACGCGGAATGGGTACAACTTGTTTTCGGCAATACCCTCCGGTGATGCAAGTTGCCTCACTGATGCCATAGCTACCTGATCAATAAGCACATTGTTGTAGGGCGATCCTATTTCGGTCAAAAAACCACCCCGATAGGGATAGGGTTCAGTACCTAGGCTGGCTAATGTTGGAGCAGCTCCAGAGATACCGGCCACATAAATACTATAGGGGTTTTCTACCTGCTTATCCTTGTGGATAAACTTTCCACCAAATTTAACGATCAACGAATTGCTAGGTGTATATTTCAAGTTGACTCCAACACGCTTGTTGCGTTCTTGATTTTTGCTCCTGATATTGACAACCTGTGTTAATTTCATGACTTCTGCGCTAATCGCTGTAGTGGAAGCAAGATGAGGTAGGATATGGTCAATATAGTCCCCTGTTCCATCTGGTGAATCCATCGCGAGGTATTTCTTTCCATCTGGAGCCAAGCCATCATAATCAACCTTTTGGGAAAAGGTTGCCATTGGATAGTAATCGGGGTCCTTAAATTTAAAAGCGGACTTATCCATGCTCAGTGCCCAATCCAATCCAAATCGTTCTGAAAAACTCGACTGCCCGCTAAGCTCTCCAGAGTAAAGGCTTGTATGGTAATCTGCGGCTCTGGTTGTTATGGTCGCTGTTTTGGTATTAAAATAGAAATAATTCTCACGGACACGCTGAGCGTCCATATATTCGCTATAGAGTCCCTTAGCCATGATTTTGTGCCTTTCATTGAATGCATATTCAAGTCCACCATTAAATCCCAATGTACGCCGGCGTGCAATATAATCCCGCAATTGTAGATCTGTAATGGAAAAAGCCTGCGTAGCGTTACTGTTCGAAAAATCATAGTTTAGGTTATATCGGTCCTGGGCAGCTGTTCGGTCCCAGATTACTGCCGAAAGAATATAACCCAACTTTCCCTGCGCAACACGGTCGCCAAAGAGGATTGAACTGTTGTATGATCCGCGCTGAGATTGTCCGTTATAGCCGCCAGCCGCATTGATATGGAGTGTACGTTTTAAGGGAGCTGCTTTGGTAATAAAATTGATCGACCCTCCGATCGCATCTCCTTCCATATCCGGAGTGATTGCTTTTGATAGCTGCACATATTGAATCATCTCTGAGGGGAAAATATCCATCTGAATCCGTCGATCTGCATAGTCAAGACTAGCGGAAGGAAGCCGGTTCCCATTTAACAAAGATGCACTCCACTGAATGGGTGTGCCACGTACGGAAACATATCGCCCCTCCCCTTGATCTCGTTCAATGGAAACCCCTTGAATGCGTTGTACCGCTTCGGCAGCATTGCGATCGGGCAATTTACCAATAGCATCCGCCGCCAATACTTCCATAATGGCATTTGCCGTTTTTTTGATGTTTAATGCCTTGAGCTGAGAACCAGCTGAAGAACCGACGACAACAACCTCACCTAGGCTATTATTGGATGGCTGCAATTTGATTATTCCCAAATGAACTCCCTCACCTGAAACAAGTGTATCTAACGCGAATGCTTGATAACCGGTGTATAAAATAGCAAGTCGAACAGGCCCCTTTTCTTTTAAAATCAGTGTAAACTTGCCATCGAGATTGGTTTGTGCAGTCAACTTCCCCACTTGTATTGTAGCGCCAGGCAATACCTCGTCGGTCATTGAAGTGACAGTCCCTGTAATTTGTTGTGCCTGTAAAAAGAAGGGCATCAACGAAATCAAAAAGAGTAATGTTCTTTTCATATCATGTAATCAATTTTTGTTATTTGCTACGAAATTGATATTTCATGAGATGCCTGTCGTCTTTCTCGATAAAGAAGTACGATCAATTAGCACCAAACACCACAAAACACTCATTTAATGACATTTACAAACATTAACTTTGCATTAAGATTAGGTTACCGATAAATTGATACGCTGATCGCGACGTGGAAACACCGCTTTTAGGATTAATTAATACCCGCTTTTCCAGCCCGATGGACAAGAATATTCACTTAGGTATTCACTAGGTTATAATGTGGTTTTGCTTTGAGATAGGCCGAAGGTGTGCAGCCCTGAACCTTTTTGAAATATTGATTAAACGAGGATTTGGAATGGAATCCAGCCTGAAATGCCATCGCAAGTATATTGATGGTCTCTCCTTTGCTTTTGTACAGATCCATTAGTGTAATAACCTCCTTAATTCGATACTCATTAACATACTGATAAAAGGACTTTTCCTGGTACTGATTTAACGTTTCGGAAAGATGGTGACGTGATACATCGGCCTTTGTAGCAAGAATATCTAATGTGAGACTTGGATCTAAGAAGACTTTATGCTGGGACATCAGATTTTCTACCTTCTCCAAAATACCTACATAGTCTATACCGGCATTCCTTTCATTTTCCTCAGCAGATGGGTATCGGGATTTCCCCATCGAGCTGTCCAACCGATTTTCATGCTGATGGTCAAGAATATGCGGCTTTGCTTGCTCCTGCTGATATAAATGAACATATAGGAAGGAGCTTACTTTGACATAAATAATAGATATGCAGATAACCGCTAATATAGAATAGATAATCAGACGGAGCCACAGATGGATAAGATTAAAATAGACGGATATATCAGATAGTCGAGTCCAGATGCTGATGATTAAAAATGCGAGTCCAACAAACAGGAACAGGGAAGCGGCCAGTCTAACCATACGTTTTTCAAGTTTCCAAAATGTCGGTATCGTATGTGTCTTAGCCAAAATTTTTAACGGGTACACGATATATAATATTGTATATGCATAACCAGATATTGAATTGTACCGTTTGATGAATGGTGGTAATTCGCCAGAATGGTTGATCACATAGGCAGCAATCCAAAAATAACCAATAGATGCACCTATCGATGGAAACATCGCCAAAAGAATATCGATGGACTTTCCCTTATGTTCGAGAAAACGTATATAACACCATAACAAACCGGGATATGCCAATGCGATAAATGTATTGAATTGCTGATGGATTTTTGAATTGGGCCAAAAGACGTTCAATGCAAAACTGATTGCCAGGTGCAAAAAAATGGAGGCTAATAAATAAGAAAGGATATTATCATGCTGTCCATTATTTTTTTTGTCCTTCAATAAAATTCCCAAAGCCATTAAGGCTTGGGTTGCCCCTACGATAATAATATAATTCACGTTCTTAATCTAATTAAGCTGTTCTGCAAAGTTAATAATCAGGTATTATCAAATTGTTAAATGTACTTTCAGCAAGTTCTCTTTGCCATTTCCTATTATGTGATTCCTTTTCAGCTTCTTATTTATCGGAATTAAGCTGTAACTTAAACGCCTATAACGTTTACAAAAGCTCAAGTTCAACATGACATTTCTCCGTAGATATCTTTCTTTCATCGCCTCCATAACTACCCTACTATTTTCCGTGAATGGATTTGCTCAAGAGAGGACTAAAACAGACAGCACGGTAATGGCACTTAAATTCGTTGACACATTACTTCCTGAGGGCAACTATATTGTAGAGGTGTTGGGATCCCCTCCTTTGAATGCCGCTGAGTCGGAAATTCTCAAAAAAATGAAACTTGCCATTCAACAGAACCAAGATTGGTTTCTAAAAACAATGAGCGGATTAAAACCTGGCGAACTTATGCCATATCACAAAAATCTAGGCATTAGCGAACAGGAGTACGCGGTATTTATACAAGTTTCACAATCGGCAAAAATAGACAAAATAGGGATCGTAAAGCTTAAGATCATTCACAAAGACAACAGCATTTATTTCGAGCCCGAAGACTTTCCTCATTATTTAAAGGAGCTCACAATTCACCTTAAGGACTATACAATCATGATCGACAGTATACCCTTGAAATACAAAAGTCAACGCATCATGGACAGCAAAAACACAACGCTAGTTGCGGGACCATGGAAGGGATACTCCTGGGATTTTGAAGAAATTAGGAAAGACGGACAACTAATTGCAGACCCCGATAAGATGGATCCATCGGAAATTAACACGCTCGATATAAAATCGGTAAAACTGACTATTGGTAAACTCGACCATAATGACCAATGTTTTCTTTATCTAAGAAGTAATATTGTCAATAAAGGTCACGTTCTCGCAAAACAGGATATAGCACTCCTATTAAAAAAAGAATAAGCTAAATCTCGCTTGCTAGCTTATTCATTAAGCCGAAGAAATTCGTCTTCATCAATAAATGGAACAAATGACCAACAGCTGGTTCATTCCCTGATTTGATAGCTAGCTTCTTTTAAAATAAAGCATTTAAATAAAAGGCCACTTAGTGTTTTTCTAAGTGGCCTTTTAGGAACTCCTATAAGCAACTGACCATTGATTAGTTTTACAAATTTGGGTTATTATTCAGTTCGTTTAGAGGTATTGGAAATAAAAAATATTTGCTATTTGGAGATAAGTTAGATCCATCTGGAAACTTGAGAATATAATGTCCCATTACTGCTACTGTCTTTCCAGCATCATCCACAAAGGTCTCATTAGCCTCGCGACGTACAGGCGCCGTCTGCGTCCGAAGAATATCGTAAAGACGGAAACCCTCACCCCATAATTCTTTACGGCGCTCCAATAAAACTTCCTGTACCGCCTTTGCTTTATCAAAATTTGCGACATCGAGATCTTGCAAAGTCCGTTTACGTCTTAATTCGTTCAGGAGGTCTATAGCGCCTTTTACATCGTCCAGGTGAGCTCTACTCTCGGCTTCGATAAGCAGCTGTTCCGATGATCGCATTAAAACGATATGTCCATCACGGTTAGGGTGCTTATTTCTAAACTTACGGTAACGATAAGAACGATAGATCGCCTCAGCAGGTTGCTTTGCAATCTCAAAAAGCGATTTACGCACATCAGCAGCTGTAAATAAGCTGATAAAATTGGGGTCAGGAATAATGCTATTATAACCAAAATATAGATTTACACCTTTGGCATCTGTTGCGTAGGGAGTTGTCTCAATATAGGCTAAGAAAGAAGCTCCACCCAAATTTTGGGTCGCGGTCTGTGGGTGTCCCCAGATCCACTCCGGATTGCTGACATCATTAAATCCTTCCTTGTACTGCTCTGCCGTCATAATCGGATAACCGACACGTGCTTTTGCTGCATAATCACGTGCTTGCGCCCAATTTTCCTGTGTCAAATATGTTCTAGCCAGTAGACCATAAACGACATTGAGGTCGAGTCTGTTCTTCACTTTCCGCTTGAAACCCGCCAATAATTTTTCGGCTTCTTTCAAATCGGAAATAACCTGCTCATAAACTTCCTTTACTGTAGCCAGTGGTTTGGGAACCGTCGTTGGTGTCGTCGGTTCGGTATAAATCGGTATTGCCTTGACATTTGGGTCTTTCACATAGGTAAACTGGTACTGACGTACGAGATTGAGATAATTCAATCCCCTCAAGGCATAGGCTTGCCCCTTGAGGTGTTTTAAGCTTTCTTTACTGTTATCGTCAATTTTCACATTGGCTATCAGATTATTGGCATGGTCGATAGATTTATATTGCAAGGTCCAAAAGAAAAGTGCCCGGCGGGTGGTGTTGTCAAAAGGATCTTTATAGGGATATGAGTCCCGAAAACCATAACGACCGTCACGTGCAATAGCGTCCTCTCCCATCACTTCATGTGTGAGGAATATGGTCGGGAGTCCAGGATTGTCTTGAGAGGTGCTATTTTCCATCAAAAAGCGGATTGATCCGTTAATAAAGGCATCAATATTATTCTCAGAAGAAAATACCTCGGGAGTCGTAATCTGGGTTGCAGGAGCAGTCTCGAAGAAACTGTCACGGCAGGATGAGAGTACCAATAAAGGAAAAATGATCGTGATATATTTTAATTTCATAATAAATCAAATATGTGTGTTAAAAGGAAACATTGAGGACCAGAGCGTATGACTTCTGTGCCGGGTAGCGATAGTAGGTAACTCCACCTACCGTTTGCTCTGGGTCCAGGCCCTGAGTTCCATAGAACGTCAATAGATTTTCACCTACAAAACGTATCCGGACATCGGAAAGAGACCATTTTGACACTAGATTACGCGGAATAGTATAGCTTAAGCTCAAATTCTTTAGGCGTCCATAGCTTGCACTGCGTAGAAAACGTGTGGAGGGAATACTATTCCAAGAATCAGTCACGTAAGACAATCGGGGGAAATCGGTATCTCTATTTTCGGGTGTCCATCTATTGAGGGCCTCCTTGGACCAGCTTCGCCCCGGTGCTGAACCCACATGCATAATCATGGGTTGATCACCATCAAAGATTTTTCCTCCTAGACTATAGGAAAACAAGAAAGACAAATCTATTCCTTTGTAACTAAAGTTGTTACTAACACCGCCATAAAGATCTGGCAATGAACTTCCTTCAAAATAAAATGATGCTTCATTTTGATTCGTTGTCGTCGTGCGCCCAGTTATATTTCCTGTTGCATCTTTTACATCCTTATACCAGGTTGCCTTGCCGGTCTCCGGATCTACTCCGGCCCATTCCTTGATATAAAAATCATAGATGGAACCACCTTCAACCATTTTTTTCGTGTTACCATACTGTCCAATGGATCCAGTGAGAATTTCTTTTTGTGGTAGTTTGGTGATTTTATTTTTATAGTGCCCCACATTTGCTGTAATAGACCATCTGAAATCTTTGTTTCGAATAGGTACCCCTGTAATCTGCCCATCAATTCCACGGTTGCTCAATGAGCCAATATTGGCATCGATCCCGCTATAACCTGTAGACGGTGAAAGTGGCTTTTGGAAAAGCAGGTCTTTTGACTTCCGGTCATAGACATCAATCTGTGCTACCAACCGATTGTTAAATAAAGCGATATCAGCGCCGATGTTGAGATTAAGATTTGTTTCCCATTTTAAGTCTGGTGTAGGTAAATCAGAGGGTAAAAGCCCCAGATTGTCCAAACTGTTATAAATGGAATAGAATCCACCATAAGCATAGTTACCAACTTTATCATTTCCCTGAGCTCCATAACTCGCCCGTAGATTCAGGTTGTTAATCGTACTGATTTCTTTCAGGAAGGATTCTTTTTTCACGTTCCAGGCCGCACCGACAGACCAGAAGTTACCCCAACGTGATTGCTTACTGAAGCGGGATGAACCGTCTCTACGGTAGCTTGTAGAAAAATGGTAGCGATCCAGATAATCATAATTTACCTGTCCCAGCCAGCTTGCGAGCTTATAATCGGAAGAA
This sequence comes from Sphingobacterium sp. GVS05A, assembly GCF_019969845.1. Classification (GTDB taxonomy): domain Bacteria; phylum Bacteroidota; class Bacteroidia; order Sphingobacteriales; family Sphingobacteriaceae; genus Sphingobacterium. The sequence continues at coordinate 552,742 of NZ_JAHXYR010000004.1, read as the reverse complement.
GTCCCGTTAAAAACACCGCTCAGTGTCCCTGCGGATGGTTCCGTTTTACCAAGCACCTGGAAGCCCGTGCGGTTACCTGATAGTGAAGAAGCTCCCTCTACATAGATTTCGGGACCGACCAGCGCACTAATGCTATGTTTATTACCAAATGTAGTCGCATAGTTCAGAAAGCTATTGACCGTATAGTTGAGTGTACGGCTCGAACTTCGGCTTGCGGATCCCGCTCCATCTGTAAGGACACCGGTACTATAGTACGAATGCGAATAGGTATGTGAACTCGTGTTTCGGTAGTCGATATTGGCCGAGGTCTTCAGGAATAAATTGTCCGCAAATGATATTTTGATATTGGTCCCCAACAAAACTGATTCATTGTTGGTACCGGAAATTGCATTTTCAGCGCTACCTAAAATATTTGAACCACTCGCAGCTGTGGTTGGGCGCCATAACCCATAATCCCAGATCTTATTGCCCTGTTCATCCAGCACATAGCTCCCATCAGGATTGCGCTGATAGACGGGATACAGATCGGACACTAAACGCTGAAAGTTAGCGAAGTTGCCGGTATTGCTATCGCTCTGCGTAGGCGCACGTTGAAAGCCTGATGACAAGGCAACATTCCCACCAACTTCAAACCAGTTGTTCACCTTTGATTGTATATTTGTTCGGAAATTATACCGCTTGAAATCAGCCGTGCGAATCCAGCCTTGTTCATTGAGGTAACCGGCAGAAAGATAATAACGAGTACTTGCGCCGCCACCACTCAAACTAAGGTCATATTGCTGGCGTACCCCCCTTCGGGCAATTGCTTCTCCCCAGTTATCGTTCCAGAGCGATGTTGCTCCTGCAACCAGCTTTCCATCGAGCCCTACGGGTTTTGGATAGTTAGTCCCAAAGATGTTTACTTTAAGCGCACCATCGACCAAATAATCTGTAGCGTACTGGGCAGCATCGCCGGCGGATTTCCCTTGATCGAGCTGCGTATTGCGGATTGCTTCCCATTGCAATTCATAATATTCCTGCTGGGATAGGTATTCATAATCTTTCACTGCCCTCCCTGTATAACCGTAATTCGCCGAAAAGTTAACGGCAGTCTTACTGTTCAGTTCACCGGATTTTGTTGTGATCACGATGACGCCATTTGCACCACGTGAACCGTATAGTGCACTTGCTGTCGCATCTTTTAAGACCGAAATAGAAAGGATATCTTTTGGATTGAGGCTATTGGGATTGGCCCCGGGGGTACCATCTACGACATAAAGCGGTGCTGTTGACGCGTTTACAGACCCTACACCCCTGACAAATAACTCGGCATCACTCCCAGGCTGACCTGCTGCGGCAATGGACTGTAGCCCAGGCACCGTCCCTTGCAATGCTTTCCCAATCGTCGTAATCTGTAGATTATCTAATTCTTTGCCACTTACCGTCGCTACGGATCCTGTATAACTTGATTTTTTAGCCGTAGTATAACCTACGACGACGGTCTCCTCAAGTGTATGATCCACAGGCTCAAGTTCAATAACCACTGGAGAATGATCTATGACCAAGGTCTGACTTGTATACCCCACAAAGGAAATGGTCACTGTAAAGGGTAATTTCTGTCCGGTTACAAATTGAAATCTCCCAAATTTATCGGTACTTACATGATGGGTTACATCCTTTAGACTTAAGGTTGCACCAGAAAGAGGCTTTCCAGTGGCAGCGTCCTGCACAACACCACTGAGTACAGCATTTATAATAGATTTTGTTTGCTCCTGTGCGAAGGAAGGTACCACGGCCCCACTGCCAGCTAATGAAAGAAGCAAATAAAACAAGCTTGATTTTCTCATTGTTTTTCTGTTTGATGTTTTTGTTTGTTCTTTACTCGCCGTAGATTTCCTTTAATTTCTGCAATAGCGCATCGCCTTTAATGTTTCGGGCCACGATAATACCATGCTCGTCGATAAGTAGGTTGCTCGGGATAAAACGGACACCATACAGAGCTGCAGCTTCGGTATCCCAGAACGAAAGATCAGAAACCTGAGTCCAATCCAATCCATCGTCCTTAATGGCTTTTAGCCAATCTGCTTTTTTCTTATCCAGTGATACGCCAAATACGCTAAATCCATGGTTTTTATATTTCTGGAAAGCCGCAACAATATTGGGATTCTCCCGACGGCAAGGACCACACCAGGCTGCCCAAAAATCAAGCAATACGTATCCTTTACCAAGATGCTCACTGAATCTTACTTTATTTCCATCGGGACCAGTAGACACAAAATCTAAGGCTTTATTCCCCGGCAATACGGCTCGCTGTTTTAAGATTAAATCTTTCAAGATGCGCACATATTGTGTTTGTTGCAATGAGGTATCCAGCAATTTTGTATGCTCTTCAAGCTCATCCGGCGACAGATTATAGGAATAGTTACGGAACAATGCATACGCAGCGACAATAGATTTGGGATCCGCTTCAATAAACTGCTTAGCAGTATACTTACGTTGCTCTTTATTTGCGCGCTCAAAATAATCTTGAGCTTTTGACCCTCTCACAGTAGCATGATCGCCATTTTCTCCAGACTGGATGAGCACTTCAATTGGCGCATCCTCCAAGAAAAGTTGGACGGGATAACCTTCTTCTTTCAATTTCAGACCATAGAGTTCGGGTAACTGCACTTGAGTCCCGAAACTAAATCGACCGTTGTGGACTGAGGCTGAATCAATCGTCTTAAATACTTTATTATCGTATTGTTGAAGATATATTTTACCTTCTTTCAATCCTTCTATTTTTCCAGTTAAACGTAGCGCTGCAACTTTTTGGGCCGATGCCTGTGTGGCAAGAAACAGCATCGAAACAGTAAATAATGTCAGTTTATTTTTCATCTATTTAAATTATTTAGGAGTGTTTATTTTCACTGGTATAAATGAAATCACTATGCCCAGTTTGCTTTTTCTAATAAAACTGCCTGATATATTCATTTTCCGGTAGGATTATTCATGGATATTTTGCTTTTCAGCTATATTTATGAACTCCTCATTCTCCATTGAATAAATCATAGTTTTATCCTATTTTATTCGTTGTTAGTTTGTAATTGTTTATCTTCTTATCCCAGATTGAAGAACCTGTCCGAGCAAGACCGCATTAAAAAAGCTGCGTGCATTGCCAAAGGAAATACCTCGGAATAAGGGATCGTCAACAAAATATACAATACGTCCATTCCCACTATTTTCTACGATAATGCTGGCTGTACCTGTGATGTTCTTTTGGTTTTCGGCCGATGCGTATCCATTTAATAAGGGAGACTTGCTATAAATTGCAACATTATTATAGGCCTGGTCACCTAGCTCAACAAAAAGAGTGTGGTTGCGGTAAACAGGCTTTGTTTTATGGGTGTAACCATAACCGATGGGATGGGTTCTGTCAATTTCAGTGTTAAAATAGGTTCCACCAATACGTTTTGTTCCTTCCCGACCTTGGGCCGAAGCATAATCAAAACGTTCCTTTGTTTTCGTTGGTTTTTCCTCTTTCGGCACTACACTATCGCTCCTTCTGTCAAGAAATTGAAAAGAAGCAATCTTTTGTCCTGCAAGCCATTGTCCAGTACGTCCAAAGGCAATTAATGTTCCCCCATTTTTTACCCAAGCACGGATACGCTCAATAGCAGCCGAACTCAATCCGGTGTACTCGCCGCTAGCCAATACAAGTACTTGATATTCCTCAAGGTTTACACGACCAAATTGATCAAGATTTAACCGTAAGATCGGCTGTTCCAATTGGCGCTCAAATGTATACCACACTTCTCCGGCCTCATAAGCGCTAATCCCATTTCCGGTTAAAAGCAATGCATTTTGAGGTGCGAGGCTTTTAAATCCACTACTTCCGAGATCTATTCCCTTTCCGCTGTATCCCGTGGAAGCGGATGCAATCGTTATATTTCCTCTTTTATTCAATTTCTGCAAGAGATCAAATAATTCATCTGCTGAGATGGGCTGACCTTGTATGGGAATCAGCAGACTTCCATAATCAAACCCTATTGTCCTGCCCTGATCAGATAGTTCAAAGGGACTGCTAGCGGACTTAACAAGGATGCCGCGCTGTAGCAATTGGGATAACAACCAAGCTGCTCCCTCCTGCCGCCAGTCTACGAGATAAGCATAATTGCTCCTTGTCAGGGCAATAGCGGGTGGATTAGTAACAGAACTCTGATCAGTTTCTCCGTTGTCTACCCCTTGTTTTAGACTAGCATAAGAGAAGCCATAGAGGTAAGCAATGGAATTGCCCGAACCATCATAAAAAACGCTGTCCACATATGTTTTGGTTTCGTCAAAGATGACTTTGACCAGCCGATAGTTTGCCTGCGCTGTCGGAATAATGATGGAAGTTCCTTTCTCAAAATCTTTACCATCTACCTTACGGTCACGATTGTTCGTTAGGTAGCGAATTTGATGCCTGGCAAGAAGTTCTTTGAAATGTGCCGCAGTGTTATTATTATACTTTAGATCCACCAAGTAACCTTTAACTGGATCTTTTTGGGCCAATTCGAACGCGGACTGGAAGAATCTCAGTTGATTTTCCAAAAGTGTCGTACGATGATCAATAGATGCTGTAATACTCGCCAAGGCTATTCTGAAGTGGTTTCGAATAGCAAAGGGGTAAGTTAGATCACCATTGCTTGTTTTTTGAAAGAGGCCCCGTGGACTTGCTTGCTCAAAGAGGATTCCTAGGCTTCCGACATGATCAGGATAAGTAGATCCATAGGTTGGATTAATATTATCAAATTGTTCTTTGGTGAAATAAAAAGATCCTATTTCATCCAATGCCTTCGCATAATAAGTAGCAAATTTCTGATTTAGCTGATATGTACTTTTAGGGACTAAGGGAGATTCTTGAGCATCGGTCTTTGTGGGTTCGAAGAAGAAGGAAGATCCTGCTCCCATCTCATGGAAGTCGCCTTGAAAATGCGGCAGCCAATGTTGAAAGTAGCTGACACGCGCCTTACTTTCGGGATTTACCTGATTGATCCAATCGCGGTTTAAGTCAAACCAATAGTGATTTGTTCGGCCTCCGGGCCAAACTTCGTTGTGCTCTCTATCCAGAGGGCTTCCGTTTGGTGGAAATGCTGCATTAGCATTGACCCAATTGACATAACGATCATAACCATCTGGATTACGGACTGGGTCTATAAAAAATATTCCCTTTGCAAGTGAGGTCGCAACAGCTGGGTCTTCGGCAGCTGCTAGGTAATAAGCGGTTAAAATAGATGCTTCGGCAGCTGAGGTTTCGTTACCGTGCACACTAAAACCCAAAAATACCAATGCGGGCTGTGCTTCATTAGATACGATCCGGTTCTCTTTTGCTTTGTTAATCGTTTCGATATGCTGTTGACGAATTTGTTCACTATTGCGGATGTTGTCGGGTGAAGAAGCTTTCAGCACGATCAGCGGTCTCCCTTCCCAGGTACGACCAATCGTATCTATCTTTATCCGGCCGGAACGTTGCTCAAGTATCTTAAAATAATCAACAATCTGGTCATAACGGATATGACTATGACCGATTTGATGATTGAAAAATTGACTTGGCGTGGGGATGTTTGCCACAAAACGGCTTCCTGCCGGAAAATAATAATTTTTCTCCAAGTTTTGCCCGGCGGATTCATTTTGAAACACTTTGGGCACTGAGCCCTCCTGGGCAGAAGCAAAAAGAATACTGCTCCACAGAAAAAAAAGCAATAGCGAGCACTGGAAAAATACTTCGTATTTTTTCATAGGGATGAATTAGTTTAATAAGTGAATACTGACAAGTAGGATGATGCTACTTGTGGCATGATTGATAATAAGAGAATCACTATCCTTTACTATCAATTAAAAAAGTCTAGAAGAAAAAATTTAAGCGCAATAGCGCATTCGAAATGGAGTAAGGTTAAATCGAATGTTTTTCATGTTGTGAATGACGGAAAAGGTTGATCTTTGTGGTTTCATTTGAACTTTGTTTTTGTTAGGTTGTATCGCTGCCAACGCCAATTGATAAACGATTTGATCACAAATATAAAACATCTTACTGATAAATACTACTAAACAAGTAGTCTTTTTTACTTTTATCAGGAATCACGATTTTGTGACAAGGATATCATCGCCCAATACACCTAAGACGCTGGACCAAGGATAGCTATAAACTTTTCGAGATACTTACATTTATCCGAAGCAATGGTAATCATTTCCTTTAGATTATTATTCGTGGTTTTTAGGATTTCAACAGAGGTGAGTTTATCATTTCATTGTGAAAGCGCTCCAAGTGTGAGGTACGTTGCCCAGATACTGGCTGCTAGAGCGAACAAGAGACTGTACCAGAGAATATCTATTGGCCTTCTGATCTTTATCAAAAAAACTATGACAAACATCAATGGGCAAACTGTGATAAAAATAAAGATAATTGTCGCTAAAGTCTCGAAAATATCTTGACTATAATTCATAAGCAATAACATGATCCCGACATAAAACAGCCAGACGACGAGCGGTGAAATAAAGCACAACAGCAATCTCCAAAGTAATTTGAGCTTAAAATGATCCGGGATGGCCCTGCGATAATTTCTATATAATAAATAACATATCCCCGCCAGACATAGGACCAGAATTACTAACTGCAAATAGATATTAAAAATGGTGTCAGAACGGGTGTTGATATTTGAAGAGGATTGGAGTTTATCATGGTTATAGTGTTTGATATTGATTGTTTCTCCATTAACAAATGTCTTTATGACCTTATCGGCACTGATCGTGTCCCTGATTATCCAGGTGGAGTCTTCCAATCCCATCTTATAAAATCCTTCAATGATAGTCTTACCTCCTTTTGTCCTGATGAACCGTCCATCAAGTCGCCCACCATTAAATCTTAAAGAATCACTCCCCTCTTCAGTATTGACTGTGAGCAAAGTTATTTTTCCGGGCGAAACCAGGCTAGCACTATCTGCTAAACGATGTAAAACGGCAAGATCAAGAGTTTTGACCGATTGATTCTTATTGTAGTCATCGTTCCGCTCAGGCCTACTGGTAGATCGATAATTTATTTTGACAACAAGTAAGGAATCTCTATTATAAAATTCGAATTCATCATCGAAATTAAGATGCTGGATTGTCGGGTCTTTTAACAGTACATACTGCGGCTGATCAAAAGATTGGATATATCTTTGCTGGCTGGTAGCACAAAAAGAGAAAATTGCGACAGCTGCGCTAAAATATGTGCTCAATCGCGTCATTAAGACTGGATTGACGGACTGTTGTGCCCTCCTTTTTGTGTAAAACCATGCCAACAATATCATGGGTAATGCGATCAGATCCGAAAGATCCACGGTTCTTCCAATACCAAAGTAGGGCTTCATAAATTGTATGATAACCGAGGAATATTCACTTTTCCAAAAGACAAATAAGACTGCTGTGGATATAAAAACCGTTAATTTTTGTTTAGGGAAGATAGCGGACCAGAAAATAGGGAAAATAAAAAGTCCACTGAAATCAGATAGTTTTCCGGTAAACGTATTATGGAATACCGCTTTCAGAAAAAAATCATTGATAATTAATAGAACAAGAAAAAAAATAAAAAGCGGCGAAACAAGATGCTTTAGGCGTTCAGACATACTTTAGCGTTTACGTTTTCTATTGATACTTATTATGCAATTTGGTAACCCAAAGACTACAGCAGTTGCGAAGACCATTTTTACAATAGTTATGGGGATATTGTTTAAGATTGGGAAAGTGTGATTTTCGGAAAATAACGGCAAAAATAAAATGGTTCATTCGACCATTAACATCCCATCGGGGTTTTAATAATAATTAATTTGGTTACTTTTTGTCCATTGTCTTTCCGCTTACCTACGATTCGTAAGAAATATCGACTTATACTTATGGCACAAGGATATTCACGTGGAGAATTTGTTTTTTCCAAAAGTTTAAACCAATCCTCTCCACACTGCTCTTTTACTGTTTGTTTCAACTCATCCATCGAGACTTCGGGAAAGGTATTATAATCCTCTTCGGTGTATTTATCACCTACAAATTGCCCGTTTGAATTTTGTTTTAACGACTTCCAGTTGGAATTAAAATGTTTCCACTCAATGAGGTCACAGTGAGGCCCTTCATTCATAATGGTTACACTCGTTTCATAGCGTTGCTCAATGTTCAAACCGATAAGTTGCTCGCTCGAAATGGATATGGTACGTCCTTCAATGGTTTCTCCAACTTCAGCTTCGATCTCAGCAGTATCTTTTTGAATCCGTTCCATTTTTTCTGCATCAAAAATGGTCATGCCATTAATGACTACTACAAGTTCATTGAATTTTATTTTTATAATTGTGTTAGATTCATTCGTATTGTGTACAGCGGATAGGTCCACGCTATCGCTACCTCCTAGCTGCATATTCTTATTTTCAGTCAGTAGAACTCCTGCAGTATCTTTCTTTTCGTCCCCAGTGATAACTGTATGTTGTGGATCAGTTCGGTTTTTTTGTTCTCTTTCGTTTCTACAGCTTAAAGCCATTAGCGCGAGTATAGTAAGCGTAATATTTTTCCACATGATAAAGTTATTTTAAAATCCAGAACGTCCACAATGAATGGTACTTTACTTGATATTTATCTTATTGTTTAACTCAGCAATGTAATAAGTAAACTGCTTGCTTCTCTCATTACCTAGCTTTTTAAGTGTATAAGCTTTTACAATTATGGTATTCTGGTCGATCCATCTGATATTTTCCACCGCCCAGTTTTCGGTTTGAAAACTACTGCATTCGGAAAGACGAATCCGAAATGGAGTTCCTTTTCGCACGTCAAGAATTCCTATAAAACAGCTATTAGGTGCATACACCTCATTGTAGTAATATGCCAGAAACCGTGCGTCAGGAGATGGAATAGGAATTTCAACAGCACCATCACCTACCGAAGCAATCCTATGCTGGCTACCCTCGATGCTATCCAACAAAACCAAATCGCTAAAACCTAAACTTTCGGCAACAGAATGGCTTACCAAAATATGCATTTTCAGCTGTGGAAAATAGCCGTTATACTCCCAACCCCGGAATCCATCCCCTTGGCCTGCTGAGGAATCATACTTTTTAAATTTTAACTTACCTTTTCCTGTTGGAATCACAAAATTTTTCTTTTCAACTGCAGGCCTGATATCGACGACGGTATTAGCGCTGAATGCCTTTTCATAGTTTTCTGCTGCCGCGGTCTTGAAATTTATTTTAGGCAAGCTGTCGTACCGATCTCCATAGCCGACAGTCAGATTTTTATCGGACTGCCCGTAAACAAGGCTTATGGAAAAAAGAATAATAAAAATCAATTTCATATTTATTTATCGATTATGTGTAGCAAGAAAAGTTTTCTTGATACTATTTGACAAGCAGATTTATAACTTCCTAAAAGAATTAAAAACCAACCCGATATAAAGGTAACTTACATAACAACAAAAGTTAAAGGCTATTTAATATTTGTTTATAGCTATTTATGATTCGCAGCTTCATAAGCTTTTTTTGCTTCGCGGTGGCATGAGTCATTGTATCAGCAAATTTGACGGCAATCTAGTATATATTAGGCTTCTATCTACCCGTCTAACAGATATCAAAAAAAATAGTCCTACATGTGCTGTGCATTGCTTTGTACAGCCAGAAAATTCAAAGGAGCAGAAAATACGATCTCTTTTCGTCATTAAAATTTAACGAATTTATCCTATCTTTAATATTCAAATATTTAAATTTTATGAAGGCACATACGTACGAAACACAATCGACAATTACTCCTGAAAAAGCATTAGACTTCTTAAAAGAAGGCAATCAACGCTTTGTCAATAATCTAAAAGCAAACCGGGATCTACTCGAACAGGTAAATGCTACTCGTGAGGGTCAATGGCCATTTGCTGTGGTGTTAAGCTGTATCGATAGCCGCACTTCTGCTGAACTTATATTTGACCAAGGTTTGGGTGACATTTTCAGTATCAGAATTGCAGGAAATTTTGTCAATCAAGATATTCTAGGCTCTATGGAATTTGGCTGTAATGTTGCTGGATCTAAACTGGTTGTCGTTTTAGGCCATACCAAATGTGGTGCTTTGAAAGGTGGATTGGATGCTGCACAAATCGAAAAAATGGGAATGGACAACTTGAACCATTTAGTTAATCATTTTGATCCTATTATCAATGAAGTGATTGATGAGAATGAAGAGCGTTCATCAAAAAATAGTGTATTGCTGGAGAAACTTAACCAACAGAATATTAAACATGCAATTAAAGATATTCGCAGACAAAGTTCAACACTTCGTAAACTTGAAGAAGAAGGTAAGATCAAGATTGTTGGTGCCAATTATGATGTTGAAACAGGAAGTGTAAATTGGTTATAAGCTTATTTCAAACAATGTGATTACTCTTTTGAGGATCAAAATTTGAGGACTTATTCAAAGAACTGTACAGCATAACACGAAGACATGGGGTATGCTATAAATATAAAAAGGCCGTTTGGAAAGTATCCAAATGGTCTTAAATTACCTTGTATTCCTACTATTTATTTCAGATAATTTTCAATATCAACAAGCTGGTATTTAGGACTTCTCTGCATGAATTCATCCAGACAAGCACTATGGGTAGCTCCCATTAGTATAAAAATTCGATCATCGTTGTTGACTGGTATCTGGTTCAAATTGGAGAATATCCGCAGATTTCGTCTATAAAATTTGCTCGCTTCATCTGCCCCTTCGAAATTGCCTTTTGTACTGTTGTGAGTTAAAATATCAGCATTTAGATTTATAAATTTTTGGAAAGTCGCTTTGCGATTAAATAGCTTCAATTTTTCTAGCACAGAAAGGTTTTCTGCGGCCATAAATTCTTTAAGAATACTGGCGTTGTATTTTTTTGAGGTTATACTGTCCACCTGATTTTCCAGTTCATTCCCTATATTATAGTTATAAGCTGCTGTCTGCTGCTCGTCGATACCATATATTTTGTTTACGCTAGTCATTTTACCAATTTCGTAAGCAATTAAGGCGATCTCCCCTCCATATTTTGGGGTATAATCTTTAATTTCCTTAAAACTCCTGTAGCCTGCGTTCAATTCCTCATTTTTGGTTGGAAGTACTTCCACACAAATTATTGTCGGTTTGAATTCCGCCAGCATCTTTGCTATTTTATAAGTCTCTTTTTTATTTTTGTCATCCTTTTCATTAAATTTTACTTTATGTGCATCAGGTGTATATGTCATGTGAAAAGTCGCAAAATTTAAGACTTCAATTTTTTGCGCATAAACTTTTCCAAAAAGGATTCCACAAAGCAATATGAGGATGATTTTAAAATTCATCCCTTTTGCTCTGTTAGATAATTGAATCAACTGTACTGTATTTTTCAGGCTTTTCATGTGTTAGTTTGTTCTTATTGATTCAAAAATATCACAGTTTGCTCGAATAAAAGCTACACTTGGGTGTAGTTTTATAGGTTGGCCGATGTGGGATAGCTTAGCTCACGCCTTATTACGAATGAAAGCTTCTAGAACAGCTTTAATATGCAAAAAGACAAATTATGAAAAAATTAATACCTTTGAGCACTATGCTCCAAGTAACCTGCGCGATTATACAACACGCTAATAAAATTCTGATTTGCCAACGCTCTGCGTCGATGAAGTTACCATTGAAATGGGAATTTCCGGGTGGGAAGATTGAAGCCGAAGAGTCTAAAGAAGACTGCCTACGCAGGGAGATCAAAGAGGAACTCAATATTGATATTACTATACATAAAGCGCTCACGGTGATAGAGCACCATTACGCCGAATTCTCGCTACAGCTCTATCCATTTGTATGCAGTCTGCATTCGGGTGAAGTGGATACACTGGAACATGCGCAAGCGATATGGGTAGATGCCGCTGAGCTAAAGCATTACGACTGGGCGGAAGCAGATCTGCCTATTGTGGATGAGTTTTTACGCTGGAAACAATTTGACTAATTTGTCGTCACCCATTCCTTATCTTAGGTTATATATTCCCACAGAATATAGTTCTCTGTTTTCAATTCAAGGCCCTTCATTCTGGTTGTTTCGCCCTTATTAAAATCGAACGCATTGATATAACGGACCTCTGATTTTACATTTAGCTTTTTAGTCCAGATTTGATCAAGACCTTCTGTCGTCATAAACGTTTGATATACCTTAGAAATCGTACCTTTCGACCAGCAAGTCTTTAAACTTAGGAGTTTATTTTTTTAATCTAGAACTATAGCTGAATCAAAGAAAATTGAATAATTTTAGATGGTAAACAAAAGACCTAGGGACGATAAAAAATTATGGAAATAGAACAATATATCAGTACACTTTCGCAAACCGAACAACAAGCGATTAGTCAATTCCGAAAAGTAATATTAGAAAATGACAAAGCTGTTTCTGAAAGCTTTGGAAAATTCATGTCTAATCCCAATGCGATCAGTTATAATGAACAGGGTGTTTTCAAATATGGACTTACAGTTGCTAAAAACTATATTTCATTCCACTCGTTGGTGATGTATTCCAAGCCACAACTCATGGATGAGCTAAAATCAAAATTGCCCAAAGCCAAATTCCAAAAAGGCTGTATTAATTTTAAATCGTTGGATGAATTTCCGGAATCAATTTTGGTAGACCATATGCAGATATCCTCCAAAATAGATTTCAGTCCAGTAATAAACCGTTACCTGAAAAAGAAGTAAAACACATGCGAATTTATAGATTGACCAAAACTGGGGGATGTGCTCAGTTTGTCCTTTTATTTGATATATGATCTGAATGGGAAAAGAAGCGTATTGCCTATCCCTATTTGCCAACAAAAATGCATCAAATTTATCTTGGAGTAAACTATGATAAGGTCGACAGGTAAGTATGCAGCCAGCAGCCGAGAGAAATCAGGGACTAAATATTCTGCAAATTTCACTATCAATGGATTTATATTCGTTTGGAAAAACAGTCAAGGCTTATCTTTATTCCCTGCTATATATCCTACAAAGGATAAACACATAAAACAAAAAAGCTTCCCTCGAACTAACAGAGGGAAGTTTTTATCCGATTGTTATAGATTGTTTCTCAGATATCCTTGAAAGTTATCTTGAAACTGCAGGCCATTGCCTAACCTATATTTACTTAATTTGTTATTTAGCGCTAGCCCCCAAAGTACAAATTCGGTCAGGAAGTAGCGATCCTCTGTCTTGGTCTCTGGCTGATATTGTTGTATCAGCGTTTGGATAGGTGTCATTTGATCTAATAAGCTCTCATAATCCGCATCAGAGAGTTCATCGGACAGCTCAATACCTTCCGATTCCGAAAACCAACGAACGATATCATCATAGGGATAACGCTCGTTTTCCTTTTCCAGCTTCTCAATTTTGGGAAACAAGATTGGAAAGATACTTTTTACGGCATTTTCGATCAACTGCAACGCCACAGTAGCAGCCCCCTCCTGTTCACCTTCGTAAACCAGCTCCACCTTACCGGTTATAGCCGGTACAATACCCATAAAATCGCTCAAGCGCACCGCAGTCGCTTTTGTTTTATTTCTAAGCATGCGCAATTCAGCTGTACTTAACAGATTTTGAAATGCTGTAATGCTCATCCGTGCGCTGACACCACTTTTTTCATCAACATATTCGCTATTTCGGGCTTCAAAACTGATCTGCTCAATTAATTCACGAGCCAGCTCGGGAACATATATTCGCTCCTTCTGCGCAGCTTCCAAATTGGCCTCTTGGGCAGTAATTGCCTTTGCCACCTCAACAGATGCGGGGTAGTGTGTTAGTATCTGGGATCCTATCCGATCCTTCAACGGCGTCACAATACTTCCCCTATTGGTATAATCCTCTGGGTTTGCAGTGAACACAAACTGTACATCTAATGGTAGACGTAACTTAAATCCACGAATCTGAACATCCCCCTCCTGCAAGATATTAAAAAGGGCCACCTGAATCCTAGCTTGAAGATCGGGCAGCTCATTAATCACAAATATCGAACGGTTTGCCCGTGGAATCATGCCAAAATGAATCACACGATCGTCCGCATAACTCAAGCGCAGATTAGCGGCTTTGATAGGATCTACATCACCGATTAAATCTGCTACGGTCACATCAGGAGTGGCAAGTTTCTCAGCAAAACGGTCGCTTCGATGAAGCCAACTTATCGGGGTGTCATCCCCGTTTTCCTTCAATAATTCCTGCGCGTAGCGCGATATAGGATTAAATGGGTCATCATTGATCTCCGAACCCTGTACCACAGGTATATATTCATCCAGCAGATTAACCATAAGCCTAGCCAGGCGTGTCTTTGCCTGACCACGAAGACCTAGAAAATTAATATTATGCTTGGAGAGAATGGCTCTTTCAAGTTCGGGAATAACTGTGTCCTCGTAACCATGTACACCAGTAAAAACGTTTTCGCCTTTGCTTATTTTTGTAATCAGATTCTGGCGCAATTCTTCTTTTATCGTCTTAGGTTTGTAACCTGATGTTTTCAATGCGCCAAATGTTGTAATCTTCGTATAATCCATATATTCCTAATGATGAGGCGCAAACGTTGCGCAAGATGATATCCTATTATCGATAAACGATGTGTTTATCGTATTCTTTTTTTACGATTTTCTTCGTAATCTTCAAAAATCATTCCGCCCAAATCTCCAAGTCCTGTGTAGTATGCTTTGCCTTGGTTTGAAGCTGTAAATTCGTTGACAAATTGCTGCAGATAAGGATCTGAAGTGATCATAAAGGTGGTAATGGGTATCCCCAGCTTTCGGGCTTGTGCTGCCATGCTATAGCACTTGCTGGTAATAAAAGGATCCAAACCCATCGGATTCTTATAGTAAGTGCCATCAGGCATATTTAAACAGCTCGGCTTTCCGTCAGTAATCATAAAGATCTGCTTATTGGCATGCCGTTTTCGTCTGAGTATATCCATCGCCAACTGAAGGCCAGCGACAGTATTGGTATGAAAAGGTCCTACTTGCAGATAAGGCAGATCTTTGATCGCTATCGGCCAGGCGTCGTTACCGAAGACAATGATGTCAAGGGAGTCTTTGGGATAACGTGTGATGATGAGCTCCGATAAGGCCATAGCCACTTTCTTCGCGGGTGTGATCCGGTCTTCCCCGTATAGAATCATACTATGGCTGATGTCAATCATCAACACCGTACTCATTTGCGATTTAAACTGCGTATCCTCTACAACCAGATCATTTTCTGATAAGCTAAACTCTCCTATCCCGTGATTGATCTGTGCATTTTTCAAGCTCTCGGTCAATACGATTTTCTCCAGGCTGTCTCCAAACTGAAAGCTTCTAAAATCGCCCATATTTTCGTCGCTCCGCCCCTGATGATTGGTTTTATGGTTACCTGACGATCCTTTTCGCATCTTTCCGAAAATCTGATCTAACGCATTCTGTCGCAAAGCTTTTTCCAGCTTGGATGTAAGATCTACACCGCCATCACCACCAAAGCCCAATTTTTCTCGGATATATCCTTTGTTCTTGAGATCCGCAATGAAATCGTCGATCGTATATTCTGGAGTGGTCAATTTGAACTCTCTATCCAATTGACGCAGCCAATCAATAGCTTCATCAAAATCACCGGCAGTATGTGTAATCAGTTCTTTGAAAATATTAAATAATTTATCAAAAGGTGTCTGAAACGGCTCGGTATACTGTGTGAAGAGAAAGCCCCTATTTCGTTTCGTGCTGTCCATGCATTTGTTATATTAAGAATGAAGAAGCGATTTATCTATAGACATCGGAATCGCTTCATAGGATAAATTTACGAAATAATAATTCTTATAAAGAGCCGTATATTCAAAATTTCGCCCCGATTATGCCAATCACAACAACGGGTTAATGCTCATCTTTTTCACTAATTCATTGACTTGTTCCTGATGTTTTTCCCGCACATTGTCAATTGCCAAGGTGCCCCCTAGTATTAGCATTTCCTTGTGCTGAAAGCGTTTCCCTAACCTGTCCTCAAGCATAACTTTCTCCATGCTTTGGGCAATGCCGATTTCCTCTAAAAAGTTATTGGGATGACCTGCAGTACAGATGACTATTCCATATTTGACTATTTTCATTTTAGGCAAGTCTGGCTTTTGTCCATAGGCATAGCCAACCGAATATACCCGGTCAAACCAACCTTTCATCATTGCCGGACAATCGCTCCACCAGACCGGATAGAGAAAGATAATACAGTCAGCATTTTCAATTTTTTGCTGCTCTTCAATCACATCCCTAGGAACTGGCAGCGCTGTGTCTGCATTCCCTTCTCTTTGGTATTCCGTTGCGGTCATAATACCCTGAAAATTATTTGCATATAAATCAGAAACTTCAACATTCCATTTTTGGGCTGCCAATATATTCTTCAGATGGTTGAATATATCAAAAGTATAGGATTTCTCGCTCGGATGACTGTAAACAATTAAAATATTCATAATGATACGATTAGAATTACATTTTCTTTTGCGAATCTTGTCGGAACTTCGAATCGCTTTGTTTAATCAAAACGAGATTGGCAATGGAATACTCATAACAACCTATTATTCAAAGCAAAGGTCAAGGCCTCATTCATATTGCCTACGCCCAATTTTTCAAATAATTTCCGCCGATGAAATTTCACCGTATCGATTGAAATGAAGATCTTCTTGGAAGTTTCGTAGATAGTAAGTCCGCGATGATAATAACGTAAAATTTCGATTTCACGTTCTGTGAGATTAATTTTTATACGGGCGATCCATTTTCGGTCAATAGGTCAAGCTCCCACAATAAATCAGAATGAAGTTTTTCTATGGTTACATTTCCTGAAGATACATTTGAAGATAGAGATACGATACACATGGCCTTCCATATCTTTCCCTTCTCAGTTAGAAAAAACGGTGTTAACTTGTGATTGATCAAAATATATTTCTTATTTGCATCTTGTATTTGAAAATCATAGGATATAACATGTAGCTTCCGCTCCTCCAATGGAATATTTTCATAGAAATTAAAGCCGGCATTGTTGATCTGAATGAGCATCTGAAAATCCGTCGCAGGGACATATTTCTGGTAAAATCCGTATCCCATCTCAACAACCTGTTTTGAACTTAAACCTGCCAGAAACAACGGATTATCTGAAACAAATTCAAATGCTTTCAATTGATAATCTATCACATAGATACTTTGGTAAGTAATACGTGCGAAAGCTTTAACTATTTCTATATAATCTTTGGTCTGTTCTAAATCTTTTGCTGAAAGACTATCCACCGTATTTTTGGGTGAAAATAAATCGTTAACATCCATGTTCAAACTCTATACTTCAAAAATAAATAAAACTACACTCAGGTGTAGCTTTTATTATGATAATCTGTAATATTTTTGAGCAAAATAGAAATCAATAGGGAGCCAAAAATCTATTGACTACGTGGACAACAATTATCCCTAACCGGAGAGCTTTGGCGAACAACAAACCGAAATATATCATTACAGCCTTAATTACCTTAAAAATGACAAATTGCAAAAACTGTGAAACTAATATCATCTCCAATTTTTGTCCAAATTGTGGCCAGCCTGCGGTCCTAAAAAGGATAGATGCGCACTATATCGCCCAAGAGATCGAACACGTCCTTCACTTCGAACGTGGTATTTTATATACTATTCGAGAACTAGTCACCACTCCGGGAAAAAATATACGGAATTACATTTCCGAAAATCGAAGTCGCTTGGTCAAACCTATTATTTTTATTATTGTCACCTCACTAATCTACTCGATTGTAAGCCATTATTTTCATATCGAAGACAAATATATTAGTTACTATAATTCCCGACACTCCACTACAGGCGCTATATTTATCTGGATCCAAACCCATTATGGTTATGCCAATATTATGATAGGAATATTTATTGCATTTTGGGCTAAACTATTTTTTAGAAAATATGGTTTCAATCTCTTTGAAATTATCATCCTGTTGTGTTTTACTTTGGGAATGACTATGTTGATATATTGTGTTTTTGCAATAATAGAAGGTATTACCCATATACATCTCATGATGTATGCTAGTAAAATTGCATTCATATACTGTGCTTGGGCAATGGGACAGTTTTTCGATCCCCCTAAAATAGCTAGCTATTTAAAAGCGTTAGTCGCCCATATTTTAGGATTTATAATGTTTATAATAACGGCTTTTATTATCGGTTCGACGATAGATCTTATCTTTCAGTGACAATAATAGTTTTCGGATCTATTTATAAAAGGGATAAATCACCTCCGTCTTATAACTTAATTTTTATCAACTGAATTAATAAATGTTACAAAACAATTATTAAAATCCATTTATCAATCGATTGATTAAACAATATTGGATAAAAAATGTAATTTTTTTTCTAGATAATAAGCTCAATGGTTTATATTCATTATTATACAATATAAACCATTATGAGAAAACTTTTAAATTTATTGATTGCCACCTTGGCTCTGGGTGTAGCGTCGTGTAATAAGACGCTCATCCCAACGGATGAAAACAGTGAAAATCTAAAACTAAAAGCATCCAGCGCGACGATTACGAATGAATGGCGCCAAAATCCGTACAAACTCAATGTCATTTACTTCGTGCCCAATGATGTCGATTCAATTCCCAACTTTAAAAAACGAATCAGTCGGATCCTTCTTGATGCACAGGAAATGTTTGCCTCGAATATGAACCGTGAAGGTTTTGGTCGCAAATCCTTTGGATTGGATCTGACAAATGACACCCTGATCAATATCCACTACATTGCAGGAAAATTTGGTAAGTCAACTTACCCTTATTCAGGCGGTAGCGGTGCAGTAAAATCCGAAGTAGATGCCTATTTTGCACAGAACCCCACAGTCAAAAAAAGTGAGCACAACCTGATTGTTATTCCTACTTATAATACTGATCCCGCTAATCCAGGAGGCCCACCATTTTATGGTACTGGCACGACCTGTTATGCATTGGATTACATAAATCTGGACGCAAAAAACCTTGGAATAGGTGGAGATATTGGCTGGAAAGCGACAGTCTGGATAGGTGGAATGATTCATGAACTTGGCCATGGCTTAAATGCTAGCCATAACCGAATGAACAAGACATTGGCCCCAACTCTAGGTACTGCATTGATGGGATCTGGCAATTCAACTTATGGAATCTCCACCACTTCATTGACAGCTACCACTGCAGCAACCTTTAATAACAGCCAGGTGTTTAGCACCGTGACAAGAAATGACTGGTATGGTGCTGCATCTGCGGAGATCACTTCATTATCCTCAAGCTACAGCAACGATAAAATCATTATTTCTGGAAAATTTACCACAACCAAACCTGTAAATGATATCGTTGTTTGGCATGACAGGGAACCTTTTGGTGGCAATAATGATTATGATGCCGTACAATGGGCGACAAAAATCATTGGCCAAGATAGCTTCAGATTCGAGTGCCCGCTGGCAGATTTTTATGATTTAAACGGAAATTATGAAATGCGTATCGGCTTTATGCATGTCAACGGAAGCCGCTCAACATTAGGTTATGCTTACAACTTTGTCAATAATGTTCCTGATCTCAGCAAAGTTGTCACTCATAAACTATTGCCAACAACAGGCTGGTCGATCTTAGGCAGTGACAGCAATGAATCTGGTGCTCCCGCAAGCAATGTGTTAGATATGAACAGAAATACAATCTGGCATACGCCATGGTCTTCAGCCCAAACACCACAACCTCACTTCTTCTCTGTGAATATGGGTGCTCTACGGTCAGTAAAAGGACTTGCATTTCGAAACCGCGATAATCTGAATGGGGCAATGAAAGATATTAACATTTATACAAGCACCAATGGTACAAGTTGGACCTTAATTAAATCAGCTCAGCTGAGCAAAGTTTCTGGTTCCTGGATCAATGTAAATCTTGATTCAACGATAAGCACACGCTATCTTAAAATAGAGTCTGTGAATTCCTGGGGTGATTTCTTCTATTCACATCTGGCTGATTTCGGGGTCTTTTCCAATTAGTCTTCGATTGGCTTAAACCTATAGAGGGGTGTCCACAGTGGTTGGACACTCCTATTTTTTTATTTCGTAACCATCTACACTATCTTTTTCAAATATTCAATTCCTGGAGCACATTTTTGATTTTTGAACTGCTCCTTTTATTTATTCTAATATATTGGTATCGACCGCTAATATAGATCTATGTAATTTAAAAATTAAGGGTAAACAGATCATTAATACGAGAGCAAAAAAACAGGACAATATCCCCTTATAATAAAACGGCTAAAATTCCATTGGAAAGTGATAAAAACAGGGATAACGGACTATAGATGTAGGTATCCCGCGATGCAAATACGGACTGTCTATACTTCTTAAATATTCCAACATATTTCAGATCACCTATAAATCGCAAAAAGAAAATACCGCTAATCACATACATGCCATAAAGTACATAGCGATTCTCGAAGGGAACCTTTATCATCCCAATGGCAGAGAGGTTTATCAATGCAAAAAATAATAATCCAATGGCGACAAGTAAAGTCCCCTGCCAACCAGGATTAAATAACCTTCTCCCATTCAAGTCCGTAGGTATGGTAGCACTAATCCCCCACTGACCTCCGAATACCCAAAAGAGATGAAGTAATGCCAGCAAAATAAAGATATTGGCAATTACTATTGATAATATAAATTCCATTCGATAAATATTAAAATATTCTTTAGAATAGTTCCGTCTTTAAATACCTACTGACCAAACATATAACAAGGGTATCAGCTAGCCCCTGCCCTATTATTGCATGAATTGATATGATGTATTGATAATGAGTGCCATTTTCCCATAGGCTAATTTGAATTCTTCCAATAGGTGGCTGTTATCTTTAGATAAGTATCCGCTTTGTAGACGTTGTATGACCAGTCCCCGTTCGTTATCTATTAATGTGTATGTTGTTCCGTTTTGCTCAACATTGAGCTGAATGAGAAGATCATCGTCAGAGTTGATAGGCTTGCTAAAACTAGATAAGGTAGTTGATCCCGGAATATCAAATTTTAACGCTGTTGCACCTGACTTAACACCCCTGATCACCTTGGATTTAAAAAGCGGAGCTTTGCCCAGCATAAGTTCACCCTTGTTTCTGTATATTGAAACAAAAACATCAACGGGCTCCTTCGAATTTAAGTTCCAATTAAGATATGGACTACTAAAAGAAAGGAGGTCAATACCAATAGAATCAATTTGTCTTTTATTGACAATCTCAACAAGCTTTGAGACAGAGTCTAAAGGTTTAGCTATATCTCTATATGCTACACTAGCATAAGTATATTGTATAAGTTTATATTTCCCTAACTCATAAAGTTCTAATTGCAGGTCTTCCATGTTAGAGGTTTTGACTAATTTGTTATCCTTGGTATCAATTACTTTCCACGATAAAACGACATCCTTGGTCAAGTCGCGACCTTTGCCCCATGTCCAGTGCGCATTGTTTTTGAAGGTTGCTCCAGCATAGGCACTAAGCGGATTGTCGATATTCATAATAGATCCAGACACGGGTAAAACGATCAAAGAGTCGCCAAACTCTTTACCCTGTGGATTCAGGTAAGAAAAGCCAGCCTTTAGCATATTCTGATCCTTATCACCCAAATTATTTTCGTCTTTTTTACAGCTAAAAGCAAAAACCGACAAGATAACAATGAAAATAAAACGCATATTAGTGTAATTATTTTTTCTGTAAATATAAATTTTATAATTTATATTTACAGAAAAAATAATAAAAATTTAAAACACGGTATTTCTTTCAATATATACATCATGCTTTGAAAGTATTTTTTCACACCATCATAAACCGTAGCTATAACGACAATTCAATATGCTTTGAAACTATTTAAATAGTTAATTTATGCTCTCTTTTGCAAGCGTCTAGAGAAAAAGTAATGGGTAAAGAATTACTACAAGCTTCTTATCAATCCTGAATATCTGAATTTTCTATTCTTATTTTTTTTGTTTATTGGATAGCATTTCAAATGTGCCTTCTCAATAGGGCCTAATGTTAAATTAGCTACATCTTGAAGACATTAAACTTATGACCATCAGGGTCAGCAAAGACAAATCCATAATAGTTATTACCGAAACTGGTCGGTTTGGATACAATCGTTCCCCCAGCACTTTCAACTTCATTGGCCCATTGATCTGCTTGTTCTTTGCTTTCTGCGGAAAGTGTGAATATGATCTCATTGCTTATCTGAGAATCGCCAAAATTGACATCTTTTACATTCGATTCCAGTATATTTTTCAGAAAAAAATGAATTATAAAATCATTTTCCCCAAAAAAGAAGCTGACCAGGTCATTAGAAGTATGGGGATTATTGGGTTTAAATCCCAGTACTTCATAAAATTTCTGTGTGCGTTCCAGATTAGCAACCGCCAAATTGGCCCATATCATTTTAGGTTTCATATTATCTCATTTTTGTACAGCATAAAGTTAATGGGTTTCAACAGATTAAAGATTGTCATGGGACAAGTTTTACCTATTCCTCTTGCTTTGTCAAACAAATACGCCTTTATATTTTCGCAAAAAAATTAAAGATATGTTGAGCGATAAGCGCTGGATTGATAATTGATGTGTCATTAAGTCGATCTTCATACAATTCGATTTGTATCAATTTAACGTCATTCGGTATTTTATACGTTTCATCTTTTGTATAATTGTAACCGCGTACATCTGCATTTTCCTTGCCAGGAATTTTCTTGATTTCAACAAAGTAGCGCAGTGTAATGGTATTACCATATTGTTCGCGTTTTTCGAAACGAATTTTTCTGACCCGACTCATCGAATGTCCACTGGAATGAATATTTCCTTGTATACGAAATTGTAGCGTTTCAGCAGTTTTGGAAAGCATAAAAATCTGGGGTGCGAGCCGCTCTGTTATTTCGTTACGGCTTGTAAAAGTATATGTTGTACCAGTTTCGGGATTCTCTTTTGCCACTCGTTTTGGTACGGTTTGAATAGCAGAAATCTGCAATTTCTGTGTATTGATTTTACAGCCAGCAAATGCTACAAAGGAAATTAAAACCAGAATCTGTTTCATCGCACTATTTTAATCATATTAGATAAAGCAAAAAACAACACTTAAAAATGTTCATTTCAATTATTTATTGGCAAAAACAGCTCTGGTATCGCTTTGTATGAATTAAGCACATTGTTCCCAATATTTTTGTATAATAGCTATATTTTTAAAAAATAGCTAGGTAATGTTATCCATCGAATATTATTTTAAAACATATTTTCTACAGCTCTGTACGTTTGCCTTTCCATGGGTCAACTCGGAGGAAATAGCCAAGGATATTGTACAAGATGCTTTTATTGTCCTAATGGATAGACCAGAGCTGTTGGAGAAAGGAGAACGGGTTATCAAAAGTTTTCTCTACACCTCCGTAAAAAATATGGCAATGAACACCAAACGACGGGATATGGTATTTGATAAGATACGCAATTCCATCACCGTAGAAGAATCCGACAATCATAATATCCTGGACGATCTTATCAATTCCGAACTGATTGGCGCATTACACCGCGAACTTGACCAATTACCTGAAGGGTGTCAACGAATCTGCCGTTTAATCTACTTGGATGGCATGAAATATGACGAGGTAGCGCAGGAATTGGATGTGTCCGTCAACACCGTAAAAACCCAACGCATGCGTGCGATAAACCTTTTGAAAACCAAATTCCTAAATTTAATATTAAACTTCTTTTTGTTTTAAAGATTATTCCTTTTTATTTTTTTTCATCCCGAGTCACCCTTTTTGATTCCTCAAGTTATTTAGTTATTGAATTATGATAGAAACCGATAAAATAGTATTGGCTGAATTGGCTTCATTACTCCTGAAAGATGGACAATTATCTACTGTACAGGAAAATGAGCTAAAACGTTTGTTGGAAAAATATCCTGACGCAAAAGATAGTTTACGCCACCGTCTTGCGAATACGGATATCCAAGTTCCATTTGATTTACGCAGCACCGATCTAGATCAGGAGTGGGAAATTTTAAAAACCAAATATAATGAAAGAAAAATTGCTCCAAATTATCGTCGGTGGAATGGAAAATGGAAAACTACTATCGGAGTAGCTGCCGCACTATTATTACTCTTTACTTTCGTTTGGATCTGGAAATCCTATCTAAAACCTATCAATTATCTTATCCCAGATAAGGTCTATGGACAGAAAAATGATGTCCTTCCAGGGGAAAACGGTGCTATCCTGAAGATTAAAGGAAAAGAAGACATTAACTTAATGAATAAACAAGTGGATCAAAGCCTTTCTCAAGGTATCGAATTAAAAGATGGAAAATTACTATACTCACAGCTCAAAACCGAAAAGTCCAACCCGATACACACTTTAATTGTGCCCAAGAGATCTACTATAACGATAACGCTAAGTGATGGTACACGTGTATGGGTGAATTCGGAATCGGAACTGATTTATAAAGCAAATTTCACTGAAAATGAACGGAAGGTAACATTAAAAGGTGAAGCTTATTTTGAAGTTGCCAAGGACACAAAACGACCATTCATCATAGAGGCTAATGACCTTAGTATCCAAGCTATAGGAACAGCTTTTGATATCAATTCCTATAAGCCCAACGCCAAAGTACTATTAACAGAAGGACGCCTAAAAATCAATGGACAAGAAAAAGAGATTTTTATAGATGCTGGAAATGGAGTAAAAATGGTTAACAGTCAATTGGTAGCCTTTCCTATACCAGATATGGAAGAAGCAACGGCATGGAAAGACGGCTATTTCTATTTCGATAATAAAAATATGCAGCAGATTCTCGATGAATTAAGCAGATGGTATGGTATCAACATTGAATCCAACGTTTCATTAGACAAAAGGCGTTACAAAGGAGGTATAAAAAGAGATGTGACCCTTGCAGAGGTCTGTAATCTACTGAAAGACCTGACCGGCTATCAGTTAACAATCGACAAAGAAAAATTAATCGTTAACAAACCGACTGACAAAAATAAATAAACTATCTAACTAAGAAAAGGAGGACTTATAATATGTAAGAAGATAAATACCTAAATATTGTATGAAAAAGAATGCAGAAGTACTCCAATACTCCTGCATCTAACTGAATTAACAACTGATCATAAACTATTAATTCTCTACCAAATTATGAATAATTTATTTTATTCAAAAGGAATTCTTTGTCCTATAGACAAAGGAAAAATTTTGAACAATCTAATCAAAATGAAACTGACAGGAATATTATTAGCAACATCCATGATGGGTGCCTATGCTTCAAGCTCTGCTCAGATTACACTGCACGCCAAAAATGCAAAGATTGAAACGGTACTCAAAAACATCACCAAGCAGACAGGAGTACGTTTTATCTTTATGGAGGGCTTACTGAATAATGAAAAAGCAAATCTTGAAATAACAGATGCAACCCTGAATAAAACACTTGATCAGCTCTTTAAAAATAGCGCATTCTATTACATGGTACATCGTGGTACCGTCGTCATAAAACGGAAACAGGAAAATATTCCTGATGATCAATCAAATAGCGAAATGTATCAGCAACGTACTATTAAAGGGAAAATACATGACACAAAAGGAAATCTATTAAGTGCAGTCAGCATTTTGCTCAAAGGGACAAACATTGGAACCTCAACAAATGCTAGAGGTGAATTTCAACTTTCTCTCCCAAATGGGAATAGAGGTACATTGATCTTCAGTGCGGTGGGCTTTAAACAGCTTGAACTTCCCATCAACAACAAAACTGAGCTCAATATCGTCATGGACAACGACGAAATTGGGCTTGAAGAGGTGGTGGTCGTTGGATTTTCAGAGGTCGATAAAAAGCACCTCGCCTCCTCCGTATCCCAAATGGATATGGAAAAAGTAAAAAACCGTCCAATCTATAAAATGCAGGATGCCTTTTCGGGAACAATTGCTGGTGTTACAATGATGCGAGGGAATAGCCTTCCTGGCAGTGTACCTGGCACCATTTCTATTCGCGGTATCAGTACGCTACAAAATGCCGATCCTCTGGTCATCGTAGATGGAATGGAACAGAGTATCCACGATATCGATCCCAACCAAGTGAAAAGTATTACAGTACTTAAAGATGCGGCTTCAGCATCTATGTATGGCTCACGTGGTGCCAATGGCGTTATTATCATCGAAACAGAGCGTGGACAAACTGGTCAATTCAAGGTTTTTACAAATAACTGGTATGCAATAAACAAACCGATAGATCTTCCAGAATTTGTTGGCGCAGTTGATTTTATGAAATTGCGAAATGAAACACTAATCCAACAAGGGCAACCAGCGATCTATTCTGATGAGACAATTGAACAATATGCTAATGGAAAAATAAAAGGGGTCAACTGGCTGGATGAAATAATGGAACGCACCTCTACAGCAATCAACAACAACGCTAGTATTTCTGGTGGCGGTGGCGTAGGTACCTTTAACCTTATGCTGGGTCATATTAAGGAAAACGGCCTCAACAATATTGAAGGTACGCAAAAATTCTCGGCCAGGTTCAACACGAATATCAATATTGCAGATAAGTTTGTTTTGATGGCCGATTTTTACGCACATCGTCTACAAGTCAATAGGCTGATGGCAAATGATGATGGTCACGGGCTCTATCAACAAGCCTGGCGCCTAAACCCAACACAACAGATCTACTATGATGTAGACAGGCCTGAACCTTTCATTCTGCATAACAACATTAATCCGATAGCTTCGATTAAACATGGTGGTACCAAAAACTATATGCATGACCGTAGTACGATCAATCTCCGACCTAAATACAATATTAACAGTAACCTAAATATCGAAGGAAATGTATCATACATGATCAATAAATCCGCCGACAAACAAAAGCGATTAACCTACAAATTCTTTGATGAAAAAGGGGCGCCAATCAGCATATGGGGTAACGATGTTAATGCCTCACAGGGAGTAAGCGAGAGCCAACTGACTGCGCGAGCATTGGTAAATTACAATAAAGAACTACGTCAGGACAAAGACAAAATCTATCTCACCGCAGGTTCTGAGATCATGAGCTATACCTTCACCGATTTTAGAGAAATTAGCAAGGCTTCCTTTTTTGGTAAACTAAACTATTCATTTGATAACCGTTATATATTTGAATTAACAGGCCGTTCGGATGGAAGCAGTAAATTTGCACCGGGTCATCGCTGGGGATTCTTTCCATCAGGGGCCTTTGCATGGAACCTACATAATGAACGCTTTTTCAAACCTATTCTCGAATCCGAGGCGATCAACAATATTAAAATCCGTGCCTCATACGGTTTAATTGGTAATGAAAATGTAGCCCCGTATCTGTGGCAGGAATCTGTCAATACTTGGGGATGGACAATGCGCGTTCCTAATTCTAATTTTTCATGGGAGAAACAAAAACAATGGAATCTTGGTCTCGATATGAATGCGTTCAAAAATAGACTTTCTTTAACAGCCGAGGTATACCATAAAAATTCGTATGATTTAATCTATGATCAATTTGCTGTTCCGCCCCTAACAGGCTCATACACCCTGGTCTCAGCAGTAAATATTGGTGCGGTAGAGAACGATGGCTGGGAAGTTTCGGTAAACTGGTCTGACAAGAAAGATGATTTCTCCTATAAAATCGGTGCGATGCTGTTCAATAACCGCAACCGCATACTCAAGGCTGGCTATAATGAAAATGACCGTTTGATTTTCAAAGGTAACAATGATCAGATATGGTATAAAGGGATCCCGATCAATAATTATTATGGCTTTCAATCAAATGGCTACTTTCAGAGTCAACAAGAAATTGATGAAACAGCAGCAAAAATGCCTAATTCTAGACCTGGCGATATCCGCTATGTCGATCAAAATCAGGATGGCCTCATTAACGACAATGACCGCGTTTATCTGGCGGATCCACTACCCTATTACAATTACGCTATCAATATTGACCTGCATTATAAACGCTGGGATTTTTCTGCGTTAGGTCAAGGTGTGGGTAAGAGAACTGGTAGGCTAGCTGGTCAGGAAGCCTATCCAGTTTATGTAGATGGAAACAGCAATGATCTAGGGGCGCCACGTGTTGAATATGTTGCCGACCATTGGAGTCCGGAAAATCCAAATAGCCGTTTCCCACGTTTATGGACAGGCTCTACGCCGAACACACTTTTGAGTAATGTATGGCTCAGCAATGCGGCCTATTTCCGTGTTAAATCACTTCAACTTGGATACACTTTTCCATCCATTGGTAAAAGTGTCAAAAACCTGCGGCTTTATGTAAACGCCCAGGATGTATTCACCTTGACAAAGTGGGAAGGACTAGACCCTGAGCGGATCGGTAGTGGTAATGGAAATTACCCGCGGATGGCAACATACAGTTTTGGATTAAGTGCGAGCATTTTTTAATATCATAACAATGAAAAAGAAAATTATTACCCTGATAATAGCATTGGCGACACTTAGTAGCTGCGAAAAATTTCTTGATAAACGAGATCCAACAGCAACTTCCTTTGATGAGTTTTTTAACACAGAGGAGGATCTACGTCGTGTGGTCTATAGCAGTTATTTGGATGCTTTTATGGGCCCTGGTGAACGTCGTCTCCTTTTTTATATGACCGAAGGTCGTTCGGACAATGCTTATGCCCGCATTGAGACAGATCACCATATGATCATTGCCAACGGCAATATGACCAGCAACTCTGCTTTAGCTGTTTATTACTGGAATTTACACAATCAGCATATAGGACGTATTAACACCTATTTGGCAAATGTTGATGTACCCTATGTCGAAAATGAATCTACG
Source organism: Sphingobacterium sp. GVS05A (assembly GCF_019969845.1). Classification (GTDB taxonomy): domain Bacteria; phylum Bacteroidota; class Bacteroidia; order Sphingobacteriales; family Sphingobacteriaceae; genus Sphingobacterium. The sequence continues at coordinate 523,957 of NZ_JAHXYR010000004.1, read as the reverse complement.
CGGCAAAGGTATAAAGCAATTCTTGAAGGTTTGCGCATCTGGCATTACTTCAGGATCACAGAATTTTGGGGTAATGTCCCTTTTGTGCTTACTCCTGTTAAACTGGAAGAGGCAACACCAGCTGTTACCCCTAAAGCCGAAATCCTCGACAAACTCTTTGAAATGAGTGAAGATGTCGCCAATAGACTTCCGGAAAATGAAGGTACTACAAATGCATATATGTTCAATAAATATTCCTTTAAAACATTGGTTATGCGCTATGCGCTCTATAATGGAAGGTACGAACTGGCGGCGAGGCTTGCTAAGGAAATAATGGATAGTGGAAAATATCAACTGCACACTCAATACGCCAATCTATTTAATTATCAAGCAGATAAAACCAACAAAGAGTTTATTATCAAGTTCGATATGGAGAGTCATAACAACTCAGCAACGGCGTCATTTCAACATCTGGCACCACAATATCGAACCGGAAATGGACAATCTTATGTCGTTCCTCTAAAAGCACTCGTGGATAGTTATTGGACTTTACAGGGGCGACCAATTGACAACTGTCCATTACACAGCAAGCAAGCCTATGAGCTTAATCCAAAATTAAACCGCGATCCACGGTATGAAGCCAGTGTATTTGGTCATGGCGATCTCTTCAATAATGAAAAAATAGACATCTATGATTCCAAAAGCGCTTTTTACTACCAAAACCTACGCAGTAGTAGATCGGGATACTGGTTTAAGAAATTCGTGGACCAAGCCGATGCGTTCCGTACTGGTGGAAATATGCATTTTTCTTTAGCCCGCTATGCCGAAGTACTTTTAACCTATGCCGAAGCTAAGATTATGTTGAATGAAATAGATGAACTGGCTAAAAGTTGTATCAACCAAATTCGCAAAAGAGCCGGACTTGATATGAGCATTGCGGATGTCAATTTAGTTGCAAAATCGCAGCAGGAATGGATTGCGCTCATCCGCAACGAAAGAAGAATCGAATTTGCTGGCGAAGGATTACGCTATAGCGATATCTTGCGCTGGAAAACGGCAGAAACGGTACTTAATCAAGCAGCTCTCGGTCACATGCGTTTGAATGGTGCTGGACAGTCTGAGGTACTTAAAATTGAGGATCGAAAGTTCTTAAATCACCAATACCTATGGCCATTTCACGAAAGTAGTTTTCAGGTAGAACCTAACTTGGTGCAAAATCCGGGTTACTAATCCAAGACAACGGTATTCTTTTATCCGATATTGAACGAGCGGCATTCCTTGTGGAATGTCGCTTTTGCTTTTTTCTTTTGTTCTACATAACTTTTAATAGGAATAGCCTACCTAAGCGAAAAGAGAGACCTTTCCGACAAATGACAAGAAGTAGAACAACCTTATATGCGCGAAATAGCAACTACTTTTTCAAAACGACCATGATTGCTTACTGAAGCTGCAAATAGTTCTGTCCCCCCCTCTACAGCAACATATGGAATGCCAAAATGGTCTTTGACAATTTCATTTTTTTCGATCTCAATAACGTAGTCTAGATGACTAAAAACACTAACAGCTATGGAATGTATAAAATCAGGCGCAAGAATTGTTTCAGTATAGTAGATCTTCCCTTCACAAACAACCCGGCCACAAGCATTACTGACCGACTGTCGGGATATTGTACAAACCAGTTTTTTGGGCATGTATTTCCGGATCTTGGTTTCTCTATTCCATGCCTTATAAGCTGCCTCTTTCATACTCCATAAGAGCCATAGCGTCGTCTCGGGATCGGGACTATTTGCTATTAACAATTGCTCATCAGCACCAAATAATTTCGGAATAAATCCCCTACGTCGCCAATTACTGTCTTTGCGGGATTGCACCAGATCGATGACGTCATTACCAATCATTTCATTTGAAGTTTGCTTTCTATAATATCGATAGCTGCCTTTACATTGAGCATACGTTCCATATCGGGATTGTCAATAACAATATCGAATTTCTCCTCAATATCCAATACTATATCAACCAGATTGGCAGAATTGATCTGGAGGTCATGAATGAAATCAGTATTCTCGCTAAGCTTCCCAAAAGCGTCATCATTTGTAGTATATGGTGCTATGATAGGCTTTAATGCGTCAATTAGTTCTTCTCTGTTCATAGACTTAGTTATTAAATTTTTTAAATATTAGACAGGCATTTACATCGCCAAAGCCAAAACTGGCTTTGGCTACAATATTGGGTCTCAAGTAGATTGTTTTCAGCGGTACTTTCAGCGGATCTATAAGAGCAGCGATGTCGGGATGTAGGTCATTACAGTTGCTATTACCGAACAAGAACCCTTCGTACAGTTGCAATACTGTAGCGACACTTTCAATACTACCTGCCGCGCTGAGGCAATGTCCGATCAAGCCTTTGAGCGAATTGATATAAGGGAAGTTTTTCCCATTACGTTCAAGCGCCTTAGTCCAATTTTCTATCTCGAGCGCGTCCTTGGCTGTTGCAGTAAGATGCCCATTGATGGCATCAATATCCATAGCAGAAATGCCAGCATTTTTAAGTGCATCGATGATGCATCGTTGCACTGCATCGTTATTAGGAGCTGTCATACTCCCCATTCCACGCTGACCTCCTGAATTGACCTGGCCCCCAAGCAATTCTGCATATATTTTTACACCACGCGACAAGGCGCTTCCCAAATCTTCTAATAGTAAAGCACCTGCTCCACTACCGGGGACAAACCCTCCGGCGGTTGCACTCATTGGCCGGGCCCCTTGTTGTGGATGCTCATTATATTGAGAACTACAGACCCGCAGGGCATCGAAGCCTGCCCAGATGTAAGGGCCACTATCTCCTGTACTCCCTGCTACCATCCGTTTTGCTCTTCCCGAACGAATGCGATCATAGGCCATCAGAATGGCTTCCGTACCCGTAGCACAGGCAGATGAATTGGTTGTCACTTGATTCCCAAGCCCGAGTTTCCCCCCTAGGTATGCACTGACTCCACTGTTCATCGTCTGTGCCACTACTGTACTTCCTAGTCTCCGTGTTTGCAGATCGTCTACTTTATAAATGCTCTCACGAAATTTATCTATGCCGGAGGTACCTGAACCAAAAACAGTTCCACTATCCCAATCCGGTTCAGAAGAAACATCTATTGGTAGTTCTGCATCTGCCCATGCTTGCATACCAGCAATGACACCGTACAATATTCCGGTGCTATTAAATCCTCTCAGTTCCAAGTCCGTAAAATACTGTCTTTTGAGATCTTCAGATATCGATGGCGTTCCTGCTATCTGGCAAGAGAATTGTAACCTTTCCAGTAGAGGATCATGCATTATACCCGAAAGTCCATTTTTTATGGCCGTTGAAAAGGCGGTTACCCCTACTCCGTTTGGGGCAACCACCCCTAGTCCAGTTATTACAACTCTATTCATAGCTCTCTCCTGATCATACCTGACAGGGTTCCTTTACAAACCTCATATCCAGCTTCGTTTTTCAACGTGACAGCGCACTTGAGCTTCCCGAACCTAAAATATATCTTATCCGAAAAAACGGTAACCTTTTCCTTAGGATACACCGGTTTTAAGAATTGTATTTCACTTGAGGTCAATGCCATCGCAATACCATTGTTTAAATCACTACCGAGCAAATAAATTCCAAAGCAGGCCAGCCCTATCTGAGCCATTACTTCGGTCAAAATAACACCCGGAGTAATTGGATTACCGCAAAAATGCCCTTTGTAAAAATCCAGATTTTCATTGAAAGTATAGTTTCCTATAATACCTTCTTCATCTACATGCACCAATTCATCCACAAATAAAAATGGCTCCCCATAAGGCAATTTCGCAATAATATCATTCAAATCCATCGACTTGTTTTTTAAGGTTACCATTGTAATAAAACTCGCTGTGCTGAGAAACCGGGGCCAAAACTCAACATTAACCCTAGTTCTCCGGCCTGAGGCTCGCGTGCCATGATACGCTCGAGAACATAAAGAACTGTAGCACTTGACATATTGCCATACTGGGCCAGAACGGCCTTGGTATCTGTAATATCTTTGCCAAACTCGGCAAAAATCTGCTCCATTGTTGTGACAATCTTTTTACCTCCAGGATGAAAAATCATATATTTTATATCTTCAATTTCTAAACTATTCTCCTGTAAAAATGGATGTATGACTGCATTAAAATGCGATGCGATCACATTGGGAACCTCAACATCCAATATCATCTGCATACCGCCATTTGTTAGCTTGAAACCCATAATGTCTTCAGTATCGTAAAAATGGTACATCTGTTGGTCGAGTATCACAGGTCCTCGATCTGCTTCATGAGATGAAAGTAAACAACAGGCGGCGCCATCTCCAAATATCGCAGCGCTAACTATATTGGACATTGAAAAGTCTGACAGCTGAAAGGTTGCTGTTGGTGCTTCGACGGCAATTACAGCAGCACGTTTTCCAGGATTGGCCTGCAAGAAATTTTTTGCGTAAATAATACCGGAAACTCCAGCAACACAACCCATTTCAGTAACTGGCAGCCTGACAATATCCTGCCGGAGTTTCATCTTATTGATAAGATATGCGTCCAATGAAGGTATCATAATCCCTGTACAGCTGACGGTGATGATATAATCCAGAGATTGGGGTGTCCATCCTACCTTTTCGAGAGCCTTACGAAGTGCTTCCTCACCTAATACTATGGCTTCCCGCATGTAAATATTATTTTTCTCCTCGAATGATGTTGCAGTAAAAACCTCATTCGGACCCATAATAGCATACCTTCTGTCGACAGCCGAACCCTCAAAAAGTTTCTTTACTTTTTTTATAAACCGGTGCTCCTGGCCCTTAAGCCATATATCCAATAGCGGAAGTATTTCAGCAGTTGTGCTGGAGTATTTGGGCAGTTGCTTGGCAACACTTATTATTTTAACATTCATATATTGGAAATTATCCATTGGTAACGAAATGCCCATTTCCACTGGAGCATATAGTTTTTTAAGTGTAATTGCTTGCAGAACTCCTCAAGCTCATTTTTCTTAAAGCCACGTAATATTGAAATAAGTCCATCCTTCTTGGTCATATTGTTTAACTTAAAAACAACACAAATGGTTTGAAAAAGTCGATAGGCAATTTTGCTCCGCTGCAAATCGTTGATTACTATCCCTATGTTTGAAATTTTGACAAGGATATTTATTAGTCTTATAATCTGATCAGTATCAAAATGATGTAATGTAAGAGTACATAGCGCAATGTCAAACTTTGCCATTTCAAAATTCTTATCGAATACATCGCCGCACAGGTATGAAATATTGGGATAATCTTTTGATAAAACTTGAGCATAGTTAACAGTGAATGGATTGGCATCTATTCCCACTATTTTAAGATCTATATTATTACTATAACCATAGTCGCTCAACATCCGTAACATCTCGCCATTACCGCAGCCGATATCGACAATGGTTAGTGTTTTGGTTGTATCGGCTTTTAACAACAATGTCCGGACGCCATCTAAAGTAATCTTGTTGCCCCCCAAAAAATGATTTATTTTCGATATTTCGTCCAAAGTAATGCGGAGTTCATCACCTTCAAGTGAAAAATCGTCCATAATTTCGTTTTTCTTAGTTCTAAACTTTGTATTTATCCCCATTTTATTTGCTTCATATTTCCGTGAGTTTGTTTGATTATCCATGTCAACACTGCAGGAAAAAGTACGGCAACCCTCATTAAGACCCTAATACCAACTTCGTATCCTAGCACTGTTGCTAAAATCCTTCCGAAAAATAGGCGTCTCGCAAAGTTTTTTCGCCATTGGTTGATGTAACGTTTTTCCAGTCCTTCACGTGAGGTTATTTTGCCAGCATAATAGTCCACAATAAGTTCGGAAGCTATTTTTGCACTGTGTATCGCCATCGCCATCCCATTACCGCAAAAGGGGTGGATCAGGCTCGCCGCATCGCCGACCATTAGGATATGATCTTCTATCACTGTTTTTTTTTCAAATGAAATCTGGCTAATGGTAAGCGGTTTATCAAAAAGTACCGTATTGCGTTCAAAAAAACTTTTTAGATGACTATTCGTAAACAAGACATGCTTCTGATGATCGACGACATTTTTATATTTTTTAAACATCTCTACATCTGTTAGATAACATAAATTTATCGCATTATGCTCGATTTTTGAAATGCCGCAGTATCCTCCCGGAAAATTATGCAACGCAATTAGGCCGTCCGGAAAATCACCTGAATAATGTGCTTTAACCGCCATCCATTTCGATGTCTTTTTCATGAAATCACGAGCTAAAATCTGATCAATATTGGCACGTTTTCCAAAAGCACCAAGCACAATCTTTGCTCTCAAAATCTGATCTTGAACCGAAACCTCAAATATATCGTCACTAAAAGATATTCCAGAAACGCTGGCTATCACAATCGCACATCCATTTGCTTTTGCTTTTTGGTATAAGAAATCGTCCAAACAATACCGGCTTACGCCAATACCGCCCAAGGGCAATTTGACCTGAGCCGATTTTCCATTTTGCGTCGTGAATTTAAGATGTTGAATATAGGTTGGATGCAATTCATTTATATTGGCGTTAAGCCAGCACAAATAGGGTACAATTTCATTGGAAAGATATTCTCCACACACTTTATGATGAGGATAATTGTGCTTTTCGATTAATGTTACTTTTAATCCTTGTTTAGACAGATGAAGTGCACTCGTGAGCCCGGCAAGACCGCCACCTATAATTATCACATCAGGATTTACTGTCATACATCACAATTCGCTTTACATTGGTAATCTTTAACATATCATCTTCATAAGTCATCACAGTCTCCATTTGGTCAGTCCCGTTTGATTCAAACAAAATAACGCTAAAAAGTAAGCACACTCGGCAAGGTAACTCACAAGCCTTATGATTAATCTGGTTTATGAAAAGTTTCTTTGATAACAGCTATGACCATAAATAGTTTTGATCTTGCGGCAAATAGAAAACTAAGAGCTTCCCCTCACACTTGTATTTTTCATCGATCAGAGCTTTAACTGGATTGGCTATGGACTTTTTAGAAATCTTTGCTCCTTTTCGACAAATAAACCGTCGAGAAAAAGATACCTGTCTCTGAATTGCTCGGGAGATGCCTTTGCTTCAATAGCTATGTTAAGTATATTCATAAATTTATCTGTTGCTGTGGTTTTTGGCCACACAGCAAGGTCTCTTCCATTGGGATTACCGGTTTTAATAAAATTGATGAAGTAGCGCTGTCCCAGTAGTGAAGTTTTATAGTCATCCTTCGTCCAGTCAAAAACATCATTGCTCTTCAGGTTTCCCAATAGATATTCAATATCACTGGCATGGGATGCTCCCGGGAGGACTGGTGGCAGATTCTCTTTGTCCGTATTCGCAGATTTTTTATTTATCCCACCAGCGAGTCCTGTCTCCACGTTGCTATAAGCTGCTTTCATCGGTGGCCGCGCTTTGCTAAATATGTAAACATAAACAGGTTGACCACTGTTTTTTCGTTGCAAATCGAGCCACTTCCAAGTACTGTAAACAATAAAATTATCACTGGCTAGCCCAGTCGCCGATTTAAGGACTTCACTTTCTGTTTTTCCGGGATATAATTTGAGTACTTCATCAGCTCCAGTGCCAAACTGTTCGCGTACTAACCTTTCATAGTTGTCCGGTGATGGATAAGACTTGCCTGTGAAGGCGAGATAAGGAGCCTCTGTAGACGTCCAGCCCGCAAGTAGAGGAACTTTGGACTGCTCCCCTGCTTCAAATATTTCCAATGGTGATTTGGGGAGAAAATAACCATCTATGATCAGACGTGTCATAAAGGCGCCGGGCTCACTGGCCCAGTCAAGTAGTTCTGCGGCAGGAATTTTACGCAATTGGCTGAGATTTCCTGCATTGACTTTGGCCGCAAATGTAACACCTCGTTGTTCTTGCTCCCCAAGGGAAATAGTGCCATATCTTAAATTAAAAACACTTCCGCTCTGACCGATAGCACGCTTAAATAGCCCTTTAGAAAGCGGACTGCTCATCTGAGCGGAAACAGACATGCTTCCTGCAGATTCGCCACCTATGGTGACCTCATCAGGATTACCTCCAAAGGCAGCTATATTCTTTTTGACCCATTTTAATGCCGCATATTGATCCAGGAGACCATAGTTCCCTGATGCATTTTTTTGTGATTCTTGGGTTAGTTCCGGATGCGCAAAGAAACCAAAGATGCCCAAACGATAATTGACCGTAACGACAATAATGCCTGCTTTGGCAAAACTCTCCCCATCGTAACGATTTTCTGATCCATCACCGGCATTAAAGCCGCCACCATAAAAATAAACTAAAACAGGAAGTTTACCGGATCCCCCCGCCTCTGGTCGCCATATATTCAGGTAGAGGCAATCTTCACTTATACCCGGAGAACGAAATCTCATATCCCCATAGATCGGTTTCTGCATTGGTGAATTTCCAAAGCGATCTACCTTTCGAACCCCTGTCCAATGATCGGCCGGTTGTGGTTCTTTCCATCGCAAATTGCCAACCGGCGGTTTTGCAAAAGGGATCCCACGGAATGCCTGCACTCCGCTGGATAACGTAATTCCCTCCATTATCCCCTCCTCAACCTTTACTTGAGGCTGTTGGGCAAAAACAAATGATATAATCAGGAATGCGGTGACAGTAAAAAAAGTCTTTATCATAATAATGTTCGCTTAGTTTATGATTTAGTATTCACTCAGTTAAAATACTAAAATAAAATTAAACGAACAGGTTTTCAATATCTTACATAGGACTGCGCCAATTAGGTAAACTCTCGCTTGTAGGCATTGGTTAAATTACAAAATCAAATGCCTTTACTTTATCTCGCACCGTCATTCCATAATTTTTCAACAATTTCGTTTTGATTATATTCAAAATAATTGCCCTGTTTGTCTTTTTGTCTTTGAAACAATCTGCGGTCAAAGGTTGTAAAATTTAGCTTTAGAAAATCAATAAAATAGTCATCAAGATGATAATGAAACTGCGCTCTCAAACTTTTATCATCCTCGTCCTGCATAACAAAAGTCTTTTGCCGTCGCACAATTTCTGCCAGTTCATCCTTTGTGATATGTTCAATAATTTTCGGAGCGGGAAGTGATATTCTGCATGCTAAAACCTCTGCGCCTTCTTCCTCCCACCATTCCCAAATATTAAATTGAGATATATCTTTCCCCGTCATTTCATGAAGCGTATTTTCAAGCTTTTGATATTCGGTATTATCTTCATCCCCGTTCTCTTCACAATAGTCGGAATATGCCAGAATGAGTTTTAGAACTTCCGGATAGCGTTTTTCCAATGTTTGAAAATCAGGTTCAATTTCTTTTCTTAATTCCATTATCTAAATATAACGTCAAAAGTATCGCCATCTTGTTGAACGGCCTCCGCACATCCTTAGCTTTATACCAAACAAGGTAGGTTCTTGTCTTTTGCTCAAAAAGACGAGGTCAACAAACAAAAATAGAATAATAATTTATACCGATTATATTTTACCATGTTATCGGCAGTTAAAAAATTAGTAAATTCACGGTATAATAACGCTTGATAAGCACATAAATATAATAAGATGCACCTTACACTGGTGTCCTGACAATGATTAAGCAAGTAAATGTCGTACATCTGTTATTTATCGGAAAACAATTATGGAACTATCATCGACAGCAGAAAATATTATCACGCAAATTAGCGACGAGAAGACCAAACTTGGTGACTTGCGTAAAATTGCTAACGTTATAAAAAAAGACCACGAACTAGCCATGGAACTGTGGTCTACAACACACTACCTTGCCCGACAATTGGCGATCTTACTGATGGACAAGAAATTACTTTCTAAAGAAATTATTGACAGGTTGGTCAGTGATATTGAACAACATCGGGAAGACGAAAAACTGCAGCTGATTGATTGGCTTATGGCGAATCAACTTGCCAAAGACAAACGTACAATCGCATTAATGGAAAGTTGGAAAAATAGTACATCTCCCCTTCAAAGACGTACTTTTTGGTACCATCAAGCCCGATTGCGATGGGTGGGACAAAAGCCGCCGCCCAATAGCGAGGAATTGCTTTCGAAGATTGAAACCCGAATTGAAAATGAAGTATCTGAAGTCCAGTGGGCGATGAATTTTACTGCTGCTCAAATCGGTATTTTTCAGGAGACTTTCAGAAAAAGATGAATCAATATCGGTGAGCAAACAGGGCTTTATAAAGACGAAATGGTGGCTAAAAATTGTACACCAAACTATTTACCAAAGTTCATCGCCATTCAGGTTGCAAAACTTAATAAATAAAATCACTGGATTTCTCATAAAGTTGTCCGGTAATATCCCGGTGGCCAAAAATTGAGATCGCACGGCGGAAAATCTCAATTTGAGATATTAGCAATAACTTAGAAAGAACACCCAATCAACAGGCTAACAATGCAATGAAATCGGATATCAATATATCATCTGCGGAAATATGGACCAAACAGTCATCTATTTGGGTGATATACCTGTTTCTTACTACGATGATTTTTCCCTCCATCTGTAATGGCCAGGATAAAAAATCGTGGTCGAAAGAAGAATGGAACACTTTGCTGACCGAGCAATTATTTCCAGGTAAAAAGATCGAAAATTTAGCTTTCAATTTCGATACCCCTTTTGAAGAGAAATACATTCCGATGAAGGATAGTATTATTCTGAATGGACTATTTTTTAAAACCAAAATACCCAAAGGTCTGATCTTCTATTTACATGGAAGCAATGGAGCCTTGGACACTTGGGGTAAAATTGCGCCTATATATACAGCGAATAATTATGATATCTTTATGCTTGACTATCGTGGCTATGGCAAAAGCCAAGGTAAAGTTACCGATGAAACTATGCTAAATAATGATATTCAAATAGTCTATAATAAACTAAAGACAATCTATTCTGAGTATAATATTATCGTATTGGGCCAATCTATGGGCAGTGCCCTTGCCTCTAATATTGCAGCCAACAACCAGCCGGGTCTGCTGATCTTACAGGCCCCATATTATAATTTAGCAGACTGGGTAAACAATGTTGCTCCTGAATTAGACACCACAAATATCCCTTTCCGTTTTGATAATGCATCTCATTTGAAGAAGGTAAAATGTCCGATTATTATTTTCCACGGCAGCGGTGATAAGGCTGTTTATTATGGTTCCTCTACGAAACTTTCCAAACTGTTAAAAAGCTCAGATCGTTTCATCACATTAAACAATGAAGGGCATAATGACTTCTCGAAAAACAAAGTTTATCTGAAATGGATTAGCACGATATTAAGATCAAACCAACATGCGAAATAAATGACGATAATGCCATTATTGGCTATAAATATTGACAGTCGCGAAAGGAATATGACAATTGACACCGAATTACCAATTACTCTTCCTACCTTTGTTTTCAAATTAAACACATATGCCAAAAGAAACAAAAGCGGGACTTTATCAGGGAACCATAGAAAAAGATGCCAATGGAAATTACTTTTGTGGCCCTTATCTATTGGATTATCAAATCGTAGAAGCTTATTTTAAATTGGGTGATCGGGTCAGCTTAAAAAGTATCATCAAAAATACCAGCCGTATGAGTATGGAAACTTATCCACAAAAATCAATTAAGTTTTCATATGCTACTGAAAATCATGACAATGATTAAGATGAACTAAATCGTTCAATACTGAATACACTTCACCTGTTTTCATACCCCTTTAAAACGGGACGTATGAAAACAGATGGATAATAAAGTATCAGCCCTGCAACATAGGGGTAAACGAAATTGACGATCAACTTTTAGAGATGATAAAATCCTGATAAACAATTTCGAATTATAAGATCTCCTCCATTAATTTTCGGCTAAAATGATCCATCTCATTTACGTTTGAGATATGGATCACGATGATCCTTAATCATTCTGCTTACCTTAGTTTATATTCAAAAAAGGAGATAACATGACGAATACAATGAAAGCCGCACGTTGGTATGCTGCAAAAGATATCAGAGTAGAATCAACTGAAATTCCTGAACCGAAGTCTGGTCAAGTTAAAATAGCTGTTCATTTCGCAGGAATCTGTGGATCTGATCTACATGAATATGTACATGGTCCCCAATTAATCCCAGTAGATCAACCTTATCCATTAAATGGGCATCAAGGAACCACTACATTAGGGCATGAGTTTTCAGGAGTAATAGATGCGATTGGTGAAGGCGTCCATCATTTAAAAGTAGGTGACCGTGTGGTCGTGGAACCGATTTTTAAAAACTTCGATAGTCCTTTTATCGCAAATGGTGCATATAATTTATCTGAACCTTTGGGATTTGTAGGCCTATCCAGCAATGGTGGATTTGCGCCGTATGTTGTCGTCGAAGACTATATGGTACACAAAATACCTGATAGCATGTCGTTCGAAAAGGGGGCATTAGTGGAACCTGCCGCTGTAGCAGTTTATGCAGTACTCCAAAGTGGACTTAAAATCGGAGAAACGGTATTGGTCTCTGGAGCTGGTCCAATAGGTTTACTGTGCGTTCAGGCAGCACTTGCCGCAGGTGCAACAACAGTTATTGTGACTGATATCGCTGACAAGCGTTTGGAGAAGGCTAAAGCCATCGGTGCTACCCATATCATCAATGCAAAAGAAGAAGGTATACCACAAAAGATTAAGTCCATCACGGAGCTTGGAGTGGATGTATTTCTAGATTGCGCTGGTGTACAAGCCTCCTATACAACTGGAATTGATAGTTTAAAAAATGGTGGAACGGCTGTTTTAGTTGCACTTTTTGGTAAACCTGTAAATACCAATGCACTGGATCAAGTGCTACGGGAAATCACCATTAAAGGTATTATTGCTTATCGTAATATCTTTCCACAGGTTATTGCACTTATCGATAGTGGACGTATGCCCGTAGAGAAACTTGTGACACGCAAAATAAGCTTAGACAATATCGTTTCAGAAGGATTTGAAGCTCTGGTTAATGATCCCACTGAAGTCAAAATCTTAATTGATATACAGAAAAATTAACGCAGTCAGGATACAGACAATAATAAGCAACGTATCGAAAAAATAATGTGATCGTTATAAATATGGCCGCTTGGGTGTCCCAAGCGGCCATATTTATTCGGTTTGCCAAATCTTCTGTAAATGATTTACATCTTATTTGGTATTATTGGTCAACGGGAAGATAGCACTCTCCACATGCGCTTTCTCAATCAAGCGTTGCAATTCCTGTACTTTTTTCGGATTGCTATTCGCAACATTGTTCTGTTCTTTTGGATCTTGTTTGAGATTGTACAGCTCTTTAATCGGAGTACCAGTAGTTACTTTCTGCAAAATGAGTTTCCAGTCACCTTTTCGTAATGCCTGACGTCCACCATCTTCATGGAATTCCCAATAAAGATAATCATGTTGCTTTTGTTGTTTATTGCGTCCCAATAAAGTAGGAACAAAAGAAACCCCATCTGTATATCTGGGTTTATCCGCCTTAGCAAGTTCGACCATCGTCGGCATAATATCCCAAAAAGCACCCAAATAGTTTGATGTCTTTCCTTCGGCTATTTTTCCCGGCCAATAGGCAATGAACGGAGTCCTGATACCTCCTTCATACAAATCGCGCTTATTTCCACGCAAACCTCCAGAACTATTGAAAAAATTAGGATCTGCTCCCCCTTCTTTATGCGAACCGTTGTCACTTGTAAATATGATTATGGTATTGTCAAGCAATTTGTTTTGACGTAGTTTTTCTACGATCTGACCAACATAAGCATCCATACGACTTACCATGCTTGCATACATAGCATGCGGTTTCTCTACACCAGCATAACCCGGAACTGTTGCCTTTGGTCCGTAATCATTTCCTTTATGTGGTTTTTCATCAAATGAATTGGCATATTGCTGGTAATATTCATCTTCTGGACCAGAAAGTTCGGCATGGGGAAGCACAGTAGGTACAAAGAGAAAGAAAGGTTTGTCTTTATTCGCATCAATAAAGGCAAGAGTTTTCTCTTGGATCAATGCTGGTGCATATTGACCTTTGGCCAATAATCCATTACCATCAAGCTCAATCCGCTCTTTATTATGCCAAAGGTGAGTAGGGTAATAACGGTGGGATTGACGTTGGCAATTGTAACCATAAAACTCGTCAAATCCTTTCTGATCTGGTGCTCCGGTAGTATTGACCATCCCTAGCCCCCATTTTCCGAAAGCACCTGTCGCATAACCCGCCTTCTGCAACAACATAGCGATTGTCTGTACCGAGTCTGCCAACGGTTGTTGTCCCTCTGGTTCGATTTCTTTATTTCCTCTTACATAGGTATGCCCAGTATGTTGTCCTGTCATTAGGGAAGAACGCGAAGGAGCACAGACAGAGGTACCAGCATAAAAGTTCTCAAACTTCATTCCCTTATTGGCTAGTGAATCAATATGCTTGGTTTCAATTTTTTTCTGACCATATACACCAAGATCCCCATAACCGAGGTCATCCGCCATAATAAAAACAATATTGGGTCTTGTCTCCCTATTTTGAGCAAATGTGGCTCCTGATATAGCCAATAAGAAAACAGCTGCAGCTACCTTCTTGTTATTAATAGATTTTAGTAGGTTCATGTATATCCAAAGTTAATTAAATAAAAAGAATTAGAACACATAAAATCACCTATCAAGCTGAGCCTCTAGTTTCCTAATTCTTTTCAAAACGATGAACATTTGTTTCTTTAGTATTTTCCAGCTGAATGCTCCGTTAGAAATATTCACCATTTACAACCTTAGCTTTGGAGCCCTGTTATTTTTGTGTTACCATGATATGGTAATAAAAGTAGCGGGACAACCAAGTGGGTTAAATTTCTATCGCAAAGCTTCCGAAACCGCATAACTATCCTCCAAAAGAGTATATTCAACAATTTTATGGTTGTGTATCTTCAAGTGAATAAAGAATATAGAACTGACCAGCTTTCCTGTTTCCAACATCTTGGAGGTAAAATTCCCTTTTATAATAGCCTGATCTTCGTTGGTCAATACTGTCTGTATAGCTGCGCTTACAGGTTCAACAGCTGACCATAGTAACTTAAAAAGTTGTTCCACCTCCGGTTTCGACCTTCTCGATCCCAGCCATTTTATCTTTGCTGTATTGCCTGGAATTTCCAGGTAAAACTCTTCAGCAAAAAGATCAACCAGGTTTTTCAGTTCTCGCCGCTGCAAGCTAGCTAGGAAGGTATCCACAAAAGCATTGATATTTTCCATCTCAAATAGTGTTTAGATTTCTGTTTTGCAAATAAGCCATCATTCCAACCCATACGGCAACAGCTAGGATCATAACAGAACCTATAATACTGATTGTATAAAATAAGGAGATGACAACAATAACGCTGGCAATAACCCAAATAACATCTAGCGTAATGATAAATTTGGTCCAGCTTTTCGAGATAATTTTCTTCATAGCCGTTGCCAGTACAAATACAGAAAACACGATCAGAAAACCTCCAACCAAGGTAAATGGACTACTGTGTGGTGTTTTAAATAGTTGTGTAAATAAAGAAGGCATGGTCGCTAATAAGATCCCGGTCATTCCTGAGCTGATCGCATTGGTCAGCAATACATTTTTTAGTGTCATAATTTCTATCTTTTTGTTACTCAAAAGTACTGCTGTACGGACGGATTTTTATTATCTATAAGCGACAGGGTATTGACATTATGCGACAATCAGATACAAACTGTAAAACATATCATTAGATTTACAGTATGAATTATAGACAGACCATGTTGCATGCCTTAATTGCCTTTTGTGGCGAGCGTGGGCTAGATAATGCTAAAATTACTGCATTATCAGGGTTTTCGATTGCCCAGTTAATGAATGGCTCCAAGTTTGATATCACCGATCAACAGGTGGAAAATCTGTGGAAGAACATTGTTCAGTTTTCCAAAGATGAGCTGATAGGCTTGCATTTTGGAGCCACAATGCAATTAGCGGCGCTGAATATTGTCGGACAGATTATCCAAACGAGTAGCACTGTGAAAGATGCCCTGCTACAGGTACGATCAATGATGCACGTAGTCACAGATCTTTATACAATGGAAATAGAACTCGGGCCTAAAACATGTGTCATCCAATACCTTAAAAATGCAGGTTTTGACCATTTCCAGATGACCCAAAGACAATTCGGGGACTTCCTGATAGCGTTTACAATTTATGAATTGAAAGGGCTGTTACTTAAAAATCTGAAACCCACGAAGGTTGGTCTACCAAGCTTTCAGAAAGATCGCTACATGGACTACGAGATAATTTTGAAATGTCCAATAGTTAAGGCAGAATATTATACGGTAGAATTTCCCAAAGAATACCTGGACTTTCCAATCATTACAGCCAACTATGAGGTGCAAACTTTGCTCATTAACCAAATGAACAAATTGCAAAATCCAAACGAGTTAACAGGTGCTCTTTCCAAGAGGATATTCAACTACCTTCTAGCGAACTCTTACCTTTATTCACTCTCGATCGAAGCGGTAGCCGGAAATTTCAATGTCAGTGTAAGGACTTTACAACGTAAACTCAAGGATGAGGGAGCTTCTTATGTACAAATTGTTGAGGAGGTGCGTAAGTCATTAGCTGTCCATTACATGCAAAACAGTAATTCTTCCATAAAAGAAATTTCAACCATTTTGGGCTACGCTGAGCCAAGTGCCTTCGTTCGAGCATTTAAAAAATGGACAGGGAAAACACCTACAGAATATCGAACAGCTGGTCTCTAGATTTTTATGGCATTACCATCGTTGGGATTATTCCCGCTAAAATAGTGTGGCTTTCAAAAATCATCGGCTTAATATTAAGAGCTTTTACTACAATTTTAATGTCATTGACCATAGAAAGTGATTCCTGATCTAAACAAACTGTTTCTAGCCTTTCATATAAATAAACATCGTCAGATAACAAAAGAAAAAAATGAGTATTTACCAGAATATATCAGCCTCATTGTGAGTGAAGCTGATATATCTATAGATAGAATTTAACACTACAGTCCCAACATGTATTTTTGAGGTGATACGCAAACCTATTAGAATGACACCTTGCCATAATTAGCCATAGTCCAATCATCACGCGTCAAACGGCTTATATGTTCCTTACGAACTTCATTCAAAAAGGCGTTATGGCTCCCCTCTTCTGTGTGATGATATCTAAATCCACACTTCTCTTGTGCAATCTGAGATTTGGCATTGCCTTCATAATATCCACTCCAGATATTCACCAATCTTAAATCTTCAAAGCCATGACGCACTACTGCACGGATCGCTTCGGGCATTAAACCTCGTCCCCAGAATGGCACCCCTATCCAGTAGGAGATCTCCCCTTCAGCTTCTGTAATTGGGAAATTGCTGTTCTTCCCCAAAATTAAACCAATCATTCCAATGGCAATATTATCTTCTTTGAGTGCAATCGCAAATACCCCAGCCTGTGCAAATATTGTATTGATGATCTCCCTACTCTGCTCAATACTCGTATGTGGTGGCCACCCCGCTATTGGTCCGACATTAGCGTCTTTGGCATAATGATATAAATCTGCGGCATCTGTCTCCATAAATGGTCGCAAAATCAATCTTTCTGTTTCTAAAATCATAATAATCTATTTTTTTATTAGTACGTTGCAAAGATATAGGGACTTTACAGGCTTATTATAAACAAAAACTGTGTAAAATGGGTACTTTTGAAAACTATAAAGAAGTATAAACTGCTAAAAAAATATTCAAAGTGCTTATCGCAAGCCAGCATAAATTATTCGCCAATATGATTAAAGGAAAGGAAATTGTCAGCCTTGGAGAAAGTACCTTGAGCGAAATTCTCGGTTCCCCTTTACCCCTTAGCTACACCAATCTTATCGTTTGCCTTAAAGGCAGTGCAGTGGTGAATGTAGATTTTAAAAATTATCTACTCAAACCCAACGATATCATGGTATTAGCGGAAGACAGTATCACTGTTGTGCAACGCTTATCGAGTGATTTTAGCGCATTTTACTGTTTTGTAAACAAAGAAATGGCATCTGAGGTCGCCTATGATTTACCAAATGAACTTTTCTTATTTCTGCACCAATCACCATTATGCCGGCCCCAGCCTGAGCAAGCTATTCTGCTGAAAATGTGGATAGAACAAATCAAATATATAAAGGCGGCATGTACCGTCCATCAGCATACAATGCTGCGAAATCATTTACAAAATATCTTTCTCTATATCGCTGAAGCGATGCCAGTAACAGGGATCAACACAATGCGGCAATATAGCCATACCGAAAGATTGTGTTGGAAGTTTTGGGATCTAGTTGGTAAGTATAGTGCTGAGCAACGCAGTGTCGCATTTTATGCCAACAAATTAAACATTACCCCATTCTATTTATCACAAATAATCAAAGATTTCTTGAATGACTCCCCAAAAGGATTGATAGATAGACAGGTTACATTGGAAATAAAGGCTCTCCTACGCAGCACAGATTTATCCATTAAAGAGATTGCCTACCGTCTCAATTTTGAAGACAGTTCGTATTTGACACGTTATTTTAAGAAACAAACAGGTATGACCTTAACGCAATACAGAAAATAATTTATGGGAACGCTTGATCATTCCCATACCTCCCATTCCCCACGCTGGAAATCATACTTTGCGTATTCCCCACTGTCAGTAAATTCTGAAGCGACCATTCCTACTTCAAAAATTGAGTTTACATTCCAGCTTGCTGTAAAGTAGAGGGCATTTCCGGTTAATAAGGCAGTGCCAAAATCACCATCGGAATGGCTAAAATGTAGACCATGATCATCCTCTCCTGTGATCTTGTAGTTGTAGCTTAAAAGTCGCTCTTTAAGCTCTTGAAACTGTTGTCCAGTAAAAGGAACAAGGTTTTCCTCTTTTTCGAAAAAATCCGCATCATGAGCATTTTCCTCCCTTACCTTTGTTTCAGTCCTGTATAGTGAAATATCGTAACTCATCTGTTTTGAAATGTTTTTATTATTCTTTTTCAATTGGCATATTTTGACAAATGCCGACCGAGTCTTGTGATATTCTATAAGATCCCTTGTAACGGCTTAAACCCCAAAATACCATTATTCAATTTTACTCATAGCCTTTCCAGCAACCGAAATATGCACTTTTAATTTGCTTTATATAAATATAGTAAGTAATGATCCTGAATACCAGATAGATTTATGATTCGGGGGGTAGGACTTAATATCTGTCCAAAATAATTGATTATTGCAGCATCATTAATTTCAAATTAAGGTTCTTGAATAGACCACACATATCGATTGTAGAGATCTATCGCAACTTGAGGCAAACTTCAATCAGTCGATGAGGTTGTGCCTCGAAGTAGGACAAACATCAGCGATAGAGTTCTTCCCGTAATTCCACCAAAAGTTTTGTCAGCATAGCCTGATCCGGTGCCGCTGGAAGCATGCTTGATAAAGAAAGATCCTGTATCTCTTTAAAAAGCTGTTGGGAGCGCAGAAAAAGTTCCTCATAACTGTATGTTCCACTTTTAATGAGCAGGAGCTCTTCCCTATTTGGTCGATGTACATGCAATTCACCATTGAACAAGATCTCTTTTGCCTGTTCCAACAAGCGGATCGTGTGCATCATGTTTTTGGCATCATACCCCTGACCATGGCCCACTGTGCCCTGAAAACGAACCTCATTGCGTTTGGCCACCCAAGTAAAGTACTCATTGTAAGTCTTACAATAGGAAGAATAGGCTTCATGATTAACAAAGAGATATGCACCAGGCGTTTGCTCCTTTGCAATCGAGCTACAGGAGACCTCATCGCTTTCTGCGGTTGAGACAATACCTTTGTATCCGAACTTTCCTGTCAAATCATAAAACAATGCATACATACCTTTGGTATGATCTATCTTTGCCAATCCACAATTTTCCTGTTTCCATTGGCGATTGACCAGCCATTGTTTCAACTGTTGACTACCATTCCCTTCGATTACAAAACAGAAATCAAGCAAGCTTTTACGTTCCTTGTCCATGGGGTTGTTAATTTTCTTGTTCAATCCTTTCGCCTTATGCACCTGAGCCATTGCGTATTGGGCAAAAGTAGTCACAGCCTCGCGAGTCATAAATTCCTGAATATTAAACCGTTCAAAGATCGGATCTTTGTATAAGAGACATTCATCGGCACTAGCCAGAAGTTCCAATATATTGGGATTGCTTTTGGAAAGGAGTTCCACAAAACGCCCCAATTCATAATAAACCTCATCATTACTCGAATTGGCAACTTGAGCAATATATTTATTTCCAAAAAAATATTCGCGCGGTAAATAAAAGACGCCCTTGATATCTGTATCCGAAGTAGCGGTCGTCAGTCCATATGCCCGACTTCCGACCACTGCCTCGAACAGGATCAGTCCTTTATCCCTAAGTTCATTTATAGTCATTTCAGTATAGTTTTAAAGTAATTTTCAAGACCCTCCTTATCTGTCTTAACCAATGGAAGATCATTCACCTCATATTCTAAATGATTAAATCTTTCTTCCAGATAATCTTTTATTATTGCGGGACAGCTAAAGTTGAAACCCTCGTCTACCTCACTCTTCAATTGTACTAATTTCGCAACTTCGGTTCGTATACCCTCAGGCAGTAATCTAGATAAATCGGCTAAAGCCATTGGTGCATAAGCACTGTGGGTGGTGCACCACTCTGCTGCCAGCAAAGATCTCAAAATATAAAACAGGGTCTTGAGTCGTATAGTCCCATTGCAGAGATCGCCGATCTTACTGCGAACTATTCCCAGATAATGATGCGCTTGTCTGCGCGCACTAAAATAGTCTTCGATCAATGGCAGAAAACCCTTTTTGAATCCGGAAGTTTCATGATATACAATTGGTGACTGTATCCATTCGAATGGGCTAACATTGCTTTTGTACAACAACGTCAGTACTTTAATTAGATCCCAACCGGATATATCCAGTTCTCCAGATATCGGATAGCGCAATTCTGTTTCCAACGGAAAAACGCTGGAATAATCTGAAGGTTTTCTTGCATAGATAAACCGAACATCGTAATCACTATCTGTTGAAGGGAATCCCCAACCACGACTCCCCGATTCACAGGCAAACAGTATGCTTATGCCCTCTATTTCCGCTATTTCATTTAGCCTATTTTTTATCTTTGTTTCCATGTTTGATACTTTTGTGTGTTTTTCCTTTTTCGTTGTCACAAATATTAAACTGGGATACTGTAGCCTTTTTGCGTATTCAAAAAAAAAGATAAAAATTTTTATACCTAACTTATTTACAGTAAGATATTTTTACGTAAACAAAAGCACGCTACATAATCTATTCCGAAAGTACGCAGGTAGAATACGTAGTTTTTCCATCGCGTGGTATCTCTTAGGACAATACGTATCTTATTGTTTGACTTGATTATTTTTTTAATCACCCATTTTTTTGATCAGAGACAACGCTCTTTATACAACTCATTTTCAGTCAAATTACATGATAGTACCTATAAAAATCAGGAGTTCACCTAATGTAAATCTGCAAATAAAATAAAAACTATTTTATCTAGATCGATAGCTGCCATAACACGATTGATATCCGCCCCGATTGGGTAAATTTATGTAAGATGCTACTTCCCGAAATCACGATGACAGGCAGCTTACTATGTTTATCTGAGGCCCAAAGATCTCGAAATGCGTGGCCCCTCATTATGAATTTGGTATACATTTCCAGCATATATTCCGAAAACAATGAGCAAGTTCCCTTTTATCTAACTTGTATAGGGATATTTTAAATAATTTTGGTAAATTAAGCAAAAGAAGGCTCGATCAAGAAAATGTCTATATTGAAATTTATATATCACTGGGCATCGTAACCAATTGCTGCTTTCCACAAAGAACAATACACAAATCAACTCAATAATTGAGAAACGGAGGGAAATTAATGAATATAAAAATTATTGGGTCAGGTAGCTATCTTCCGGACAATAAAATCAATAACGCGAATTTTGAAGATCGTATTTTTTTGGATGAGGCTGGTGAGCCTATCAAATACCCTGAATCCATTATAGGTAAGTTTAAAGATATTACTGGCATTGAGGAACGTCGTTATGCAAATAATGATCAGGTGGCTTCTGATCTAGCGTCTATTGCCGCAGAGCGGGCAATAGCTAACGCTGACATCGATCAAGAGACACTTGATTATATTATTGTCGCACATAACTATGGCGATGTACCCTATGGAAAAGTTCAATCGGATACTGTTCCCAGTCTCGCAACACGAGTCAAGAAAAAATTAGGTATACGAAATCCACACTGTATCGCCTATGATCTTTTATTCGGTTGTCCGGGCTGGAATGAAGGCGTGATACAAGCTAATGCGTTTATCAAATCAGGCATGGCTAAACGTTGTATGGTTATCGGTACCGAGACTCTTTCCCGTGTCGTAGATCCATACGATCGTGATTCAATGATCTATGCTGATGGCGCTGGCGCAGTTATCATAGAAGCTACAACAGAGGAGGCAGGATTACTATCTTTTGAAAGTGCAACTTATGCATTTGATGAGGCCGACTATCTTTATTTTGGAGGCTCCTTTAACAGTCAACATGAAAAAGGCACCCGTTATATTAAGATGAAGGGACGAAAGATATATGAATTCGCTCTGAGTAAAGTTCCTTTAGCCATGCAGGCCTGTATAGAGAAAGCTAATCTTGACATTAATGCCATAAAAAAGATATTAATTCATCAGGCCAATGAGAAAATGGATGAGGCTATTATTTCGCGATTCTATGGATTATATCATATGCAGCCGCCAGAGGGTATCATGCCGATGTCCATTCATAAATTTGGGAACAGCAGTGTTGCAACGATTCCAACACTCTATGATTTAATTAGGCAGGGAAAAATTGAAGGACATTCATTCAATAAAAATGATATCATCTTATTTGCCTCTGTAGGTGCAGGAATGAATATAAATGCATTTACCTATAGACTTTAGCAATTCGTCAACATGTCTAGTCAATTTACTTTCAATGAGCGAAAACAAAACAAGCTCAATCTTATGAAAGAAGGCTTTTTTAACAGCTAAGAGTGTTTTAAATTTTATACTAAAAGAGCGAGCAAAAGCGTGGTCTAATACTCCACTCTTTATACTCGCTCCACATTAATAATCTACCATTATTAAATCAAGCTAACTTCTACAATTGCTTATTTCTTTTTTTTACGAAAGACATTATCCGTTAGATCTTTTGAAATCGAGTCTTTTTCTTTTTGATATGACGACTGTGTTTTCTCCTTCGTACTTTTTTCTTTTTTTTGATCTTTACTCATGACTTATAATATTTACATTGTGAGGGTGTGTCCCATAACCATGGGTGCATGAATTGTGGGGATTAAACTAGATTGTGGTTGGTTCTAAACAGAAAATTTCACGATGATATAATTGGAGAAATTTAAAGATAAAACGAGAAGCTTTTATCATGTCTGGTTTGTCGAATGGGGTTATATGAATAACAAACCTTATTCCTAAAGATACAAATAATAACCGATATCCCATCAATCCCAAAGGTTTATTAACAATAGTATAGCTTATCTCCTATCCAGAAAATAGCAAGGTATCCAATTTTTGTGTGGTTTATCGCTTGCGGAACTTGCCTTTGATCATTTTGTTATCTTCCTATGAACAGTAATAATGGTATTTATTTCAGTAATTCATATAGCTTTATATACTAGTATATTTCGCAATTTTGAAAAAGATATAATTTCAATAAGATCCTGAAGAAAAGAATGCGTTAAACTTTAGGTAATATCCTGAAGGAAAAGCATTCAATCGGAAGAAACGGATTAATTGTATCGATCGTGTTAGTATATTGGTAACGCATTCACAGGGGGGGCGGCCCGGAATGGTCTACGGCAATTAAAAACAGCCGAGTTAAAGCCGTTGTCGCCTTTGAACCATATAGCAGCTTCATGTTTCCTAAAGGCGAACTGCCACAACCCATCCAATCCACAGGACTTTTTGGTGAGCTCAAAGGTGTTGAAATTCCATTAGCAGATTTCGAAAAACTCATCAAAATTCCTATCGTGATTTACTACGGAGATAATATTGCCAAACAGCCCAACAAAGTCTGGAATATGGATCACTGGCGTTCGGGATTAGAAATGGCCAGAATATGGGCGGCAACAATCAATAAACATGGGGGTGACGCCACTGTCGCCCATTTTCCCGAGGTAGGTATTCATGCAAATACACACTTCCTCTTTTCTGACCTGAATAATATTGAAGTCGCCAACCAGCTATCAAAATGGCTGAAAGAAAAAAGATTGAGCTCAACTGATTAAATTTAAGATTCGACCAACGGCATAGGTTAGCAAAACTATACGATAATTTTTCTGAGAGTCAAAATACTTGCCCTAGGACAAGTATTTCAAAGGGAATTTCTTGTAGTTTTATATCATAAATCTGCATTTCTATGCCTGTTGTTTTTTCCGTTTCCACTTTAGCATGCCTCATTTTATTTGGACTCGCTTCTCCCAATAAAATGGTGGTGATTCCTATTGCGATATGGGCATTTGCACTCTCAGCGGTATCATCCCTTAATATTTTTTTGATTTTCCCACCTACTTTCGTACTTGTCTTGGTGAGCGCGCTCTTACTGAGTATAAGTTACTATAGATTATCAAAAAATTTAAGCTTGAACGCTTATTATCTGCTTGGTATTCACATCATCAGACTCCCTATTGAATTCATTATTTTTCAACTCTTTAAGCATAAAATGCTGCCTATAGAAATGACATTTTTGGGTTGGAACTATGATCTATTTTTCGGAATTACTGCTGTTCTATTTTTAATCTTTAGTAGCTTCAATCCAAAAATACTAACATCTGCATTTTTCAAAGCATGGAATATTTTGGGTATCTGTTCACTACTAGCTGTTGTGGTCATTGGTATATTATCATCACCATTGCCTTTACAGTCAATAGCATTTGATCAACCTAATATTGCTGTGCTACAGTTTCCTTATGTCTTGCTTCCAACAATCATAGTACCTATAGTAATATTATCACACTTTCACCTGCTGGGAAACAGCGCTATTGCTGTACACCAAGAATAAACTGATGCTGACAACATAGCCTCAAATCAGCATTTTATCGCTTTTGTTGCAAATTGAACACGGTACCTGCAGGGTCGGTAATCCAATGCATATTCTCCGGAAGTTCCTCAATTTCGTCACAGGTTTCCACCCCACTTGACAATAGATAATCGGTCGCTTCAGCAACATTCGGAACAGTTAGCTGCAACCAAGTTTCGGAATGGGTGTAATTATCTACACAATCCAGCCAAATAATATTGTGCCCAAATTTCACCTCATGTGTCCTGGAGACCGTTGGGTTATCGATCGGCTTCTCCTCGACATCCAATTTCAGAATATCCCTGTAAAAAGCTACCGTCTTTTCATATTTATTTTTGGGAATTTTTATGGCGATATTAATCCCAGCTTCAAATTTTGTGTTCATATTTACTATTTTTAACAAGAATACAAGATAAATAAATTATTTAGTCAAGACGCTTGCCCTATGGCAAGATTTGGTTCAGACAAACAAACTTTTATATGATCCCACAGCTATACACTTTCTTAAAAATCATCTTTATATTTCTTCTTTTTGATATTTTAATATATTTAAGGTTATGCAGACTGGCGGTATGGAAATCACAACCATTAACCGCAAATGTAATCTGGTGGTTATTGAGTATTTTCTCTTATGTCTGCATATTCTTGAATTTATTTTTCGAGTGGAACAATTTTATCGCCGCTTGTTTCATGTTCTTCCCTATTTCATTGCTACTTGCAAAGACAATCCTTCTTTTCTCCATCGGCGTAGATATATTTTCGGTATTTTTTAGAAATATTGGCAGACGACTAACAAACAATAACACAATACCAAATGCAAATAAAAAGACCATAGGAAGATCTGATTTCATCATCAAAAGTGGTCTTTTGTTAAGTAGTATCCCTTTAGTCGCTTTAACCCGTGGTTTTATATCCAATCTCTATGATTACCAAATCAAACAGGTCAATTTGATTTTACCCGATCTTCCAAAGTCTTTCGAGGGCAAGATCATCGCTCAGATTTCTGACATACACGCTGGCAGTCTTTATAATTTAAATGCCGTAAAAAAGGGTATAAGCCTATTGCTTTCACAAAAGCCAGATATCATTTTCTTCACAGGAGATCTGGTGAATGACTTTGCCGATGAGATGGATGACTACCTCTCCATATTTGGTAAACTAACGGCCCCCTTGGGTGTATTTTCTATTTTGGGAAATCACGACTATGGGGACTATCATTTTAATAGGTTCCATTTCAACAATGAGCGTAAGTTGACCAAACAGCAGAACCTGAGCAATGTAAAAGATATCCATCTCAAACTTGGCTGGCAGCTCCTGTTAAACGAGTCGAAGGAGATTGTCGTAAATAATGAAAAAATCACGCTTGTAGGTGTAGAGAACTGGGGGGGCGAACAACCCATACAATTATGGCGATCTCGATCTGGCCATGTCCAAGGTTGATCCTTCTTCACCTATCAACTTCCTCCTTTCACATGACCCGTCACATTGGAGGGCTGAGGTATTACCAAAATATCCGATGATCGATGTCACCTTTAGTGGACACACACATGGTGGTCAATTTGGCTTTAGCAATCCAGATTATCAATGGAGCCCAATTAAATATGCCTATCGTGAATGGGCCGGTCTGTATCAGGAAAAACATCAATCACTTTATGTGAATGTAGGTTTCGGCTACCTGGATTACCCCAGTCGAGTGGGAATATTACCTGAGATCACGATATTCCATTTAAAAAGTAAGGTTTAATACGATGTCATGGACTACTATATTAAACCTTACGGAAATAAACAGACGTTTTTTCAAAAAACGGCTTAAAACCTTGAAATTAGGGAATCAATTCCCTACAAACGATCTTTAGACAAAAAATCTATGGTCGCAGATGGTATGCTTTGGGCTGAACAAAAGCGCGGATTCCTTGCGCAGACAGGGTTGATCCCAGCCCTGAGTTTTTCCGTCCAGACCAAGGGACGTTGGGACTTACCCGATCACAGCAATTCCAATACACTGTTCCCGTGTTCATTTTTTCCAGTATTGCCATGGCCCTATCCTGATCAGCTGAAAATACGGCTGCAGTCAGGCCATACGTGGTATCTTGCATTAGATGGATCGCCTCATCATCTGAAGCCACCTTTTGGATGCCGATCAACGGGCCGAAACTCTCCTCCTTCATCAATTCCATGTCGTGATTGCAATACTCAAAAACTGTAGGTGCATAGTAATAACCTGTATCTTCCAGTTTATGCCCCCCCAAGCGCAAGGTTGCTCCCTTTGCAAGCGCATCTTTTACTTGGGCATCAAGCACAGTCAGCTGAGCGGCTCTGGTTAGTGGCCCGATAAATACATCTTGCTTCATCGGATCTCCAATGGTATAAGAGGCTACCTCTTCAACAAAAGCTTCAACAAACTGATCGTATATCTTGTCCGAGACATAAATCCGCTCAACAGCACAACAGCTTTGTCCATTATTGTAAAATGCACCTTCTGCGGCAAGAATTGCGGCCTTCTTAATATCCACGATATCATCGGCAACATACAGCGGATCCTTCCCTCCTAGTTCCAATTGGACGGGAACTAATTTATGCGCTACTGTGGTCGCAATATGGAGACCAGTCTTATATGACCCTGTAAAAAAATAGCCATCCAGAGGTAGCTCCAATAATTGCTGGCCAATCTCGGCATCTCCGACAACACATTTGAATACATCCTGGGGAATACCCGCTTGATACAGATATTTCTCAAACTGTATACCTGTACCAGTAGCAAACTCCGATGGCTTATAAAGCACGGCATTGCCAGCTACAAGTGCATACAGAAATACATTAAACCCAACATTATAAGGGAAATTCCATGCGGAAATATTGGCGATCAGCCCAAGTGGTTCATACACAATCTTTTCGTGAGTTGTCCCGGTTGTTGTAATGAGTTCCTCAGAAAGCCATTTACCCGCATTTGTCCGAAGATGTTCGATACGGTTCTGCGCCCCTACAATTTCGTTTAGCGACTGGGTAATAGGTTTTCCCGTTTCCTTCGTCAGTATTTCGGCAAGTTCTTGTTTATTGGCCAGAATTAACTGTCCAAACGCAATTATGCAGTCTAAACGTTGTTGTAATGGCACTTTTGCCCAAGAAAGTTGTCCTTTTTTTAAAAGAGCGACCGCTGTATCTAATTCGGATGCTGTGATAACAGGGATCACAGCATCTACCTCCCCCGTAGCGGGGTTTCTAATTTCTATGTTGTTTTGCATGTTCTAGAAAAACATTAAAAATCAATTCTTCATCCAACAGTTCTCCGGCTTGCGTAGCAGAAAACTCCGGATGCCATTGTACACCCATCACTTTACCTGGAGCTGCTTTGGTATATCCAAATGCCTCGATAAAACCATCATCCGAATGAGCGTATACTTCCAAATCTTGTCCAAGCTGTTTGACCGCCTGATGATGTACGGTGTTTACCTTGGGATTAGCAACATGTCCATACAAATCCCCAAGCAAGGTTCCAGGTACAAAGTTTATGGGATGATTAATCGTATCGTATAATTCTGCCGACCGATGGGCTCCTGCTCCAGGTATCTGTGAAGGAATATCCTGATAAAGTGAGCCCCCAAAATAGACATTCATCAATTGAAATCCCCGGCAGATACCCAATATGGGCTTCTCCTTCCTGATCGCATAATCCAATATCTTTAGTTCATACTGATCCCGGTAAGCGTCTCCTCTCCACTTCCCTATGGGATCCTCACCGTATTGCGCTGGAGCAATATCGCTCCCCCCTTGGAGGATGATACCATCCATCTGATCAATAATATCCGTCAACAGCTCCCCCTCTAAATCGGGAAGCAGCACCGGAAGTACACCTTTTTTCCCTATCCAACGGGCCATATCATTTTCCATATAGCTCAGTGATTTAGGACCAAAGACAGTACGTTCCTTGTCAGGATAAAAGAAGCAGGCGCTTATGCCAATTTTGATCATACTATTTTTTTATTAGAATGCTGTTTCATAAATAGCAAGAAAGTCTTCTGTTGTCACCGGCTTCGGATTTGAAGGATGACAGAAATCCGCGTATGCAAGTTCCGACAATGGTGCAAGATGTTGCTTTTGCACACCTATGGATGATAAATGGGTAGGTAAATCCAAGCGCGTATTCAGTTCAAATAAATAGTCCACGACTTTATCGCCAGCGTTATTGCCAATACCGAGCGCTACTGCCATTTTATCAAAACGATCTTCGAATCCCACATAGTTAAATTGCATACCGTAAGGTAGATTAATGGCATTCGCAAGTCCATGATGAGTGTCTAACAACGAGGAAAGAGGATGTGCCAGACTATGGACAATACCCAGCCCCTTTTGAAAAGCCACTGCCCCCATGAGTGAGGCCAAAAGCATCTTCGAACGAGACTGTAAATCAGATTCCTTGGTTGCCTTTTCAATAGCTGCTGCCACCATCGCCATTCCCTCTAACGCTATACCATCACACATCGGATGATATCCTTTTGCTAAATATGCTTCCATATTGTGTGTAAGCGCGTCCATTCCTGTAGCTGCTGTGACGAATGCCGGAAGATCCATCGTGAGGAGTGGATCCGCAAATACTATTTTCGCCATCAGCCTAGGGCTGAACAAAATACGTTTCTTTTTGGTTTCGTCTTCGGAAATAATAGCGCTACGACCGACCTCACTTCCAGTGCCTGCTGTAGTGGGTACAGTGATCAGATGTGGGATCTCATTGGTTACATAAATATCTCCACCGATAAGATCGTCGTAGTCAAAGAGATCACGATGATGATGTGCACGCAGTGCTATTGCCCGCGCAACATCAAGTGCTGCTCCGCCTCCAACACCGATGATGGAATCCCTATTATTCCCCCGATAGACATCTCCACCTTGCAGCACATCGGATTTAACCGGATTTTTGTGCAAATCATGAAACACAATCACGTCTATCCCTCTGCCCGTCAATTTACGCTGGATTTCCTTAAAAAAAGGAAGTTCGGCAATAGTTGGATCCGTTACCAATAAAGGGCGGTTAAGACCATTGCGCAATAGGTAATCCGGTAATTCATTGATCGCTCCTGCACCAAAACGAATCGGTGTCGGAAAATTAAAACCATAAATTTTATCTGTATCCATCTTGCAGTTAAATAATTTCAAAATATCTTTTTGTTTCCCAATCTGTTACTTGTTCTGAAAACTGCCGCCATTCCCATAACCTGGATTTACAGAAGTGGTCAACAAATTTTTCACCGAACAATTCTGATGCTATTTCAGACTGCGCCATCCGGTTCGTAGCCTCATAGAGATTTCTTGGCAAAACGCCATGTTGCAAATCTTTATAACCATTACCGACAGTATACGGATTGTCTAAGGATAGTTTATGCTTGATACCGTAAAGTCCACTCGCTAGGCAGGCCGCAATGGCGAGGTATGGATTAACATCCGAACCAACCACCCGATGTTCAATACGTGTAGCCTTTGGTCCACCATCGATGACCCGCAGGGCCGTAGTCCTATTGTCTATCCCCCAGGTTAAAGTCGTAGGGGCCCAAGCGCCCTCCGTGAGTCTTTTATAGCTGTTAACAGTTGGTGCAAATAAGGGTAGAATATCCCGCAGACAATACAGTTGTCCAGCAAGAAATTGCTTCATCAGTTCACTCATGCCTAACTGATCGTCGGCATCATAAAATAGATTTTTTTCTTTTTTTAGGTCCCAGAGGCTCTGATGTACGTGACCGCTACAGCCCGGTAGTTCTTTCGTCTGCTTGGCCATAAAGCTAGCGACAATACCATGTTTTTTACCGATCTCCTTTACTGCTGACTTAAAGAGTGTAGCCCTATCTGCAGCTTCAAGCGCATTACTGCATTGAATCGCCGCCTCCATTACGCCAGGTCCTGTCTCAGTATGCAAACCTTCCAAGGGAATACCAAACTGTTCGAGCATCGCAAGAAGATCACGAAAGAACCCGTAATTATCAGACATCCGCAAGATGGAATAACCGAACATTCCTGAGGTAATCGGTGTCATTTCTTTAAAGCTGTTCTGTGATGCATTGATATCACCTTTAATAAAATTGAACCATTCAAATTCCTGGGCAAAAATGGGTTTGTAGCCAGCCTGTTCAGACTGTGCTATGATATTTTTTAACAGCGCCCTCGGGCACACATTTTGGTCTGTAGCATGTGACGATTCAAAGTCAGCCAGAAAAAATGGAACATCTTCCTGCCAGGGTATCTTTCGGAAGGTATTTCCATCTATACGGGCAGGAAAATCTCCATAACCGGTATGCCAGCCAGTAATTTCCACATTGTCATAAACTTGGTCATTGACATCCCATCCAAATACGACGGAACAAAAGCCGAATTCATTGTCCAATGAAGAGATAAACTTATCACGGTGCATAAATTTGCCTCGCAATACGCCATCAATATCTGCTACGGCGACTTTTACGTGTGTACTTGTACTTGCCTTTAATTTGGAAATAATTTCTTTTTTGTCGATCATGATTTGATGGTTTTATCCTTGTCAAGGAAGATTAAGAAATAGAGATATGATAAGATGACAAGCCCAAAGAATAGTAAGGCTGTCAATGGGTTGTAGTAAATCATAGCAATCAGGCAGATCAGGGCGATGATCAGCGCAAGCATAGGAAATAAAGGATACAAAGGAACTTTAAATGGGCGCTCCAATGCGGGCTCTTTCTTGCGTAAGGCGAAAAAAGACCACATGGATATAATATATAGACTGATTGCCCCAAAACAGGCGATGGTAATGATCCCAGCCGTCTTCCCCGTCAGTAGTGCGATTATACCAACAGCCATATTGACCAATAGCGCATTAGCTGGTGTTTTAAAGCGTGAATGAACTTTTCCTAAGATAGATGGTGCATATCCTACTCGCCCAAATTCAAAAGTGGCACGTCCTCCGGCCAAAATAATACCATGGAACGACGCAATAAGACCCAACAACCCTACCCCAATTAGTAATTTGTATAGAATATGGGAGCTATCAATGACATTGGCAATAGCAAGAGGTAAAGGAGAATCCGAGGCCTCGGTACTTCCTGGAGGATAGACAACAGCTTCCCAACCAGCGACACCAACCGCTGATAAAAATGTAATGATACACAACACGACCAAAGTAACGATAGCTGACCCAAAACCGATCAATACATTTTTCTGTGGATTGATGGTTTCCTCAGCCACATTGGCGACCCCTTCAATGGCTAGAAAAAACCAGATGGCAAATGGAATGGATGCAAAAATGCCTGAATATCCATTGGGAAGTGCATTTTGTTGAAGATTAGAAAATTCAAATGCTGGCAGCGTCACACCGGCGAATATCAATAATTCAATAACCGCAAGGACTGTCACAACCAATTCAAACGAAGCAGCGAGTTTCACACCTAAAATATTCATTGCTGTAAAAATCAGATAGGCTCCGATCGCAAAAGTAAGATAGCCTACACCTGGATGAAGCAAATGAAGGTAAGCACCTATCGCCGCTGCAATGGCCGGCGGTGCAAAAACGAATTCTATATTTTGAGCAATCCCTGCGACAAACCCTAATTGTTTCCCCAGCCCCCTATTGGCATATTCAAAAGCCCCTCCAGCTTTCAGTATGGCACAAGCCATTTCTGTATAACTGAAGGTAAAGGTGAGGTACATAATTATGACGAATATAGTCGCAATGGCTAACCCTAAGGTCCCTCCTTCTGCCAGACCAAGGTTCCATCCGAAATACATTCCTGAAATTACATACCCTACCCCCAATCCCCACAACATGACGGGGCCAAGGACTTTCTTTAATTGGGGATCACTCATAATTCTTTTTCTAGGTTGGTAACTGATATTAAGTAATATGAATTTACTACTTTAAATTAAATTATAGTGTTAAATACCTGCTATTAAACTTATTTTAGTAAAATTATATTGAAATATTATTATTTTTAGATTTACTATTCCAACGACAGGCTTATACCCCTTTGTTTTTAGATTTAAATTACTACAACAATGAAATTAGATGAAAAAGATCTTATGATCTTGGACCTTTTGCAACAGGATGCCACCATGAGTAACAAGGAAATTTCCGATCGAGTCAACTTATCCATGACTCCTGTATACGAACGGATTAAGAAGTTGACGGCTACAGCTGTGCTCAAACAAAAGGTATATTTGCTGGATCGAAGAAAACTGGACCTGAACCTGATGGTTCTTGTATCGATCAGTATGGAAAAGCATTCAAACGAAAGTGCTTTGCTATTTATGGAAGAAATACAGAAATTTCCGGAAGTGGTCGAATGCTTCCATGTGACAGGAGCTTTTGATTATCAGCTCAAGGTTATGGTCAGAGATGTCGACCATTATCATGAATTTAACTTCAATAAGCTTGCAACGATTAAAGGAATCAGACATATGGAAAGCTATTTTGTCATGAAAGAAATTGTCAACGCGACACGACTTCCACTTTTCCTTTAACGATCTTCATCTGGCAAACTAAAATGTGCTTGCAAATTTTCAGACGGAGATCTGCGTTTATTTTAAGCATGCTCCAGACCCTGCTGCTTAGTTTTCCACTCCTTGTACTTTTCCCGCATACAATGACCACATGGTCTATATCCATGGCTGACGGCATCAGCCTCATCCCGAAAGAAAACACGATGTTCGACTTTCATCCGTTTACCCGTGGCACAGTTTAGACGACCGTAAATCTTAGCCTTTTTATATCCGCCCAAGGTAATTTCACCCTTTCGAATGCAGGAACTTAAGGACCTCTTTCTGTCAGCCGCTGTCCCTCCTAAATCTATATGTCTGACCATTGACTGGGATTAGTTTTTATGATTTAGCGTCATGAAAGATCAGGCCTAACGTATGGCGTTCGCCACTATGAATGGTCGATACCCCATGTTTCATAGTTACTCGGTAGTAACCCCTTTCCCCTTTAACCGGACGAAAATTAGTCGTAAACACAATAATATCACCTTTTTTGGGCTTAACGACATGTGTACGGGACTGAGCCATCGGTATATTCTCCGTTAAAATAAATTCTCCGCCTGTATAATCTGTATCAATATCATCTAAAAAAAGAACAAGCTGCATTGGAAAAAAAATCTCTCCATAAAGATCCTGATGCATGGCGCAGAATCCGCCAGCACCATATCCGAGAATTAAGGCTGTAGCCTTATCCTGACCATTATTTTTACATTGTGCTATAAAATCCTTATGCATCTGCGGAAACTGCACATTTATTTTTAAGACTTCCATCCATCTGTTGGCTAGCGGCATCAGATAACCATAAAAATTTTCCCTTAATTCGGTCAATATGCTGGGCAGTGGATAATGAAAATATTTATAAACACCCCGACCAAAACGATACCGCTCCATCACAACGGTCTTTCTATAGCGATATTCGGCCTTAAACTCACCAAGCAATTGAGCACATTCCTGTTCATCAACAACATCGGGAACAACCGCAAATCCCTTGTCGATCAATTCGTCAAGGATAACATCCCATTGTTTCGTTTTTAATCTTTGTTCTATTGTATACATACCTATAATTTAAATGGGCTATTTTTTACCTGCAAGAATCTCCTATCCTTAGCTAAGACCATCATGGAATATAATCCCAAGGCTATGCCGCTGACCCTTGTGCAATGGACTAACACCATGCTTCATATGGACCCGATAATAGCCTTTGGAGCCTTTCGCTGCGCGAAAATTAGTCGTAAAGATGATCATATCGCCGCGCTTGGGTTTTAAGACATTAACCTTAGACTGCGCCCGTGGTATCTGTTCCGTGATAACAAACTCACCACCGGTATAATCCTGATCAACCTGATCCAACAGCAATACGATTTGTATGGGAAAGTAAATTTCACCGTATAGATCCTGGTGTAGCGTATTAAATCCGCCTGTATTATATTTTAAAATAAGGACGGTAGGTTCCATCTGTCCATGCTGCTGACAAAGTTCTCGCATCGCAGCATGCGAAGCCGGAAATCTTCGGTCCATATTAAGCTCCTCCATCCATTGATTGGCGACTGGTGCAATCAATGCGTATACTTTTTCCCTTATTGTCGTAATCAGCTCGGGCAAGGGATATTGAAAGTATTTATATTCCCCCAAACCAAAGCGATAACGCTTCATGACAATAGTTTTTCGATACCTATTGTCAGCACCGTAAGCTGCAACCAGTTCATCACATTCGACTTGATTTAATAGATCAGGTACAATCACAAAGCCCTTATCATGTAGTTCCCTGGTGATGACTGTCCAATCCCTGGCCAGCAATCTAGATACTATATTTTCCATGACGATAATTTTCAACAGCTCAAAATTAGGCCTATCAATCAAGGTAAAAAATCCGAAACCTGCTGTTTTTCCTTTTTTGGAGATATATCATCAATCTTGACACAATGCGCAACAAATTATCATTTTTATCGAGCACCATTTTTTGCTAAAACGATCGAAAAGAGCAGTTTAAACAAAACAACGAGCAGCTTCAGTATAAAAACTAAAAAAGGTTTTAAAGATACGAGCCAGAAAATCAGAAATAAATACAGATCGACAGAATAGCAGATTTTCGACCGCAGACAAACAGGCTAGGGAAAGCTTTTCGAGAAAAAGCGATTAAAAAATAAAAGTGAATCCTTTTAGAAATGAATATTTAGAAAGAGACTTAAGGAAGCAAAATTAAAGAATAAAACATAGGTTAAATGGAAAGAGCCCGGTGGAATACCGAGCTCTAGTACAAAAAACTTAATTTTGTTAATCCGTCTAACTTTTGAGGTTCACTTCAATAGTGGACGACTCCTATTTTTTTATGTTGTTGACACTATTTATTTAATGAAGCCATATCAATGACAAACCGGTATTTTACATCACTGTCCAATACACGTTGGTAAGCCTCGTTCACATAATCAATGTCAATCAATTCGGTTTCTGGAAGGATATTATGTTCAGCACAAAAATCAAGCATATCCTGTGTTTCCTGTATACCACCAATACTTGAAGCCGTCAAAATTTTATTTCCTCCCATAATCGATCGTCCGTTAATTTCCATTGGCGCTGCTGGGATACCAACACAGATGTATACACCTTTGGTTTTTAACAATGCCAAATAGAGATTATAATCATGAGGTGCCGATACGGTGTCTATGATAAAATCAAAATAGGCTGAAAACTCCTTCAACTCCGAAGACTCATGCGTATTTAAAAACTTCTGGGCACCTAACAGCGCCGCATCTGCTTTTTTACGGGGCGAATGGCTAATCATCGTAACTTCAGCTCCCATGGCGACAGCGATCTTCACTGCCATGTGGCCTAAACCACCTAACCCTAGCACGCCAACTTTATGCCCCTTGCTGATATTCCATCGTTTCAAGGGCGAGTAAGTGGTGATCCCCGCACAAAGTAAAGGAGCCACCTTTTTGATATCAAGCGATTCCGGCACATGTAAGACAAAGTCTGCATCAGCCACAATATTATCGCTATACCCACCATAGGTGCAAGAGTGATCGTGCATCACATCCGTGCTATTATAAGTCCACACCGTTTTCTTCTCCGAACAAAACTGTTGCTGATCCGATTTACAATTATCGCACTCACCACAGGATGCCACCATACAACCAACACCGGCTAGATCACCTTTTTTAAACTTGGTCACCGCACTGCCTACCGCACTGATGCGGCCAACGATCTCATGCCCCGGAACAATTGGATATTGTGTCCCACCCCACTCATCATGCACCTGGTGAATATCTGAATGGCAAATACCACTATACAAGATATCGATTAGCACATCATTTGAGCCAAGTTCTCTTCTTTCAAATTCCCAATATTCAAGCGGGGAATTGCCGTCCTTCGCCGCGTAACCTTTCGATTTAATCATTCTTTTGTTTTTTATAAAATACCAATTGGATCCAAATTATCAATAAATAAGATCCATTTACCACGTTGTGCGAAGTTAATGGGGATTTGTCCGAAAAAAAGAATCTTTCAGGCATTATTGACATTGAACAAACAATGAAAATCGCAAAATGTTCTTGGTCAACCGCTCTGAACAGTCAATTTGATCCCTTTCAAATTTTAATCCCTTTCAAAATCAATCTCATAGCCCCTGATCATCTTCATGAGCTTTCTTTAGAAGCACCAATCTAGCATTATCTAAATATTGGACAGGTAATATGCCTCTTGCATTTAATTGATTATTTCTCCATTGCCCTTCGCCACACGTTCACGGAACCGCTGAAGCTCTTCGGGGCTCGGTCTGACCCAGTCGCTTACTTCACCGATGATTTTCAATGCCATTGTGGAACGATAAGAACGCGTCGGGTTACCTGGGAATTTTTTATCTGTTAGATTTGGATCATTTTCATAGCTTCCCATTGGTTCAATAATATAAACACGTTCGCGACCATCGCCTTTTGCCAAAGCCGCTGCGAGTCCGGCTCCGTTAACTAATGCGGTGAAATAAATATGATTCATGGTAAGTTCAGATTGATAGTTGGAATTACCTCCCGCTGTCAATAGCGCACCCACTGGTAAATCAGCTCTTGTACCATGATAAAAAGGACCGGTATCTGATGGTTTTTCACCCAAGACTGCAGCCAAATCAGCATATCCATGAGACTTATCACTATCCCCCAGCGCTTCATAGCATTTGGCCAGGTTCAAATAAAGATTTGGCAAAGCACTCTTAACCGTATCATCATTTAGTTTTAATGCATGGCTCAAGGCCGCCTCCAACCATGTCAATCTGTCGGAAATAGCCTCTTGATTCCTAGCAATATAATAAGCCGCAAGAAAGTGTTCGTGATCGTCTGTGGCTTCGTTCCAAGCTTGCATAAATAAGCTAAGGGCTTCTTCAGTATGCTTGGCTTCTTCCATACTCATACCCTGAAGACAAAGTTTAACAACGTTGTTGAAAGGTGAAAATTCCATACGCGTATCTTTTTTTACATCGCCGAATGTACCGTTGGCACAGGGAGATTTAAAATCCACATGCACCGGTATCTGCAGGATTAAAGTTCTACATATTTTTATACATTTCCGTATTTTGTTCGTAAATCATATTAAATCGACCTTCGGACAATTCGTAATTATTACTAAAAACAGCAGATTGACATAAAGGTTTTACCCCCTTATATTGTCGCAATTGCACCTCATCCGTGCTTCTAAACTTCACTAAATTTGAATTGATAATCAAACACTTGAAACAATGAGAAAGATCAGAATTTTCGAACACATCTCCCTTGATGGCATCATCGAACACGATGGAGATTACGCCTATGGCGCATGGACAACTGCCTATAGAAGTCCCGCAGGAGCGGAAATGCTCTTTCAGGCATATGGCTCAGACTTCGACCTTCTTTTAGGTCGTCAGACTTATGATATCTTTAGTGGCTTCTGGCCCAATGCGGGAGATTTCCCTATGGCCAATGCCATAAATGCTGCAACGAAATATGTCGCAACACACCGTCCCGACAGTCTAACCTGGGGGCCAGTAAAAAATTTGGAAGAAGACATTGTCGCCGCGATTCATGCCCTCAAGTCAATGGATGGTCCCGATCTGATTGTTGTAGGTAGTTCTACACTGACCTCTCTATTACTTGAGCAGGGTCTCGTCGACGAAGTGGTGCTCATTACCTACCCCGTTTTGCTGGGACATGGCAAGCGCCTACTCTCAGATAAGGTGTACGCCCAGGAACTTGTCTTCCTCGACTCAAAGGCAACCCCGACTGGCATATTCATCAATAGCTATAAATATATTGGACCGCTTAAAAGATAATATTCCTACAATGGATAAGCTCCCCTCCTGGCCAACTTTATACGGGTTAGGAGCTAATATTTCCTAATTTTACAGAATAAATCATGTCATAAAAATCTACCCATTTTTTTTAGGAATGGTTACAATCATTGATTTAAAACTATCGTTTATATAATCATTACCTTACTCATTTGAATATGCCTACTTTCTTGTATATTTGATTTTAAACAAATCATCTCTATGAAAAGAACCTTATTATTCATTGCTATTATTTGCAGTACTTCCTTTGCTTTTGCGCAAAAAACAACGTATAAAGTCAGTACACAATCATCAATAATCAAATGGGATGCGAAGAAAGTCGTCGGTGGTCATGTTGGTACTATTGCCTTGAAAGACGGAACGATCCAAACAGATAAAGGTAAAATTACCGGTGGTGGATTTACCATTGATATGAATTCGATGGCATGTACTGATGCGCCAAAACTAACTGGCCATCTTAAAAATGAAGATTTCTTTGATGTACCGAAGTATCCAACAGCAAAATTCGTTATCAGCAAAGTGGATAACAGCAAGGCTACTCCAATAATCACAGGGAATCTTACCATTAAAAACAAAACAAAAGCGATATCTTTTCCCGCAAAGGTAACCAGCACCGCTGACGGACTTTCGGCTGAAGCATTAGGTGTAAAGGTAAATCGATTGGATTTTGATATCCAATATCGTTCGGCCAGCTTTTTCTCTGACCTCGGGAATCGGGCTATTGAGGACGAATTTACATTGGACATTCAGATCAAAGCCGCAAAATAGCTATGATAACAAACAATGATGTAGCAAAAAAACTGCGACATCATTGTTTGTCTAAAGCAGCTCAATCCCCTGAGCGATATATTTACGCATCTGAGGGCTCGTTGATTCATGTTCTGTCACAATGATATCAAGCTTTTTGGTTTTATCGATGATAAAGTTTGACTCCGTATCAAATTTATCGGAAGTACACAATCCAACGATGCGAACACTCTGTTTCATCATTGCACGTTTCGTTTCAGCATCTTCCTGATAATTACAGGACAAATTTTCAGGAGTAATTGAACAAACGCCCAAAAAGTATAAATCAGCTTTAAAATTGGCAATGCTTTCCAACGTAGTATTGCCAAAAGTGGTAAAGGCGGACTTATAAAGTCGGCCTCCCAAAAATATGATATCGATCAAAGGATGGTCTTCGATCACACTCGCGACAGGAAAACTATTTGTAATGATAGTGACTTTAAGATCCTTTGGTAAAATTTTAGTCAACTCCAGGATAGATGTACCCCCATCGAAAAAAAGTACCTGATCATCTTTTATTAATGATAAAGCTTTTTGTGCAATAATCTTTTTCTGTTCCAACCCTGCTTTCTCGCGATCACGATAATGATATTTTTTTTGCACAATGCTGTGAGCTCCACCCCGTACTGCGCGAAGAAGATCCCGGTCATTCAATTCCTTGATATCTCTCCGTATGGTATCTTCGGATACCGAAAGCTTTTTGCTCAAGGTTTGAAATGAAACCGAGCCCTCCCTATTGGTGATATCTAAAATGGTTTGCAGACGATCGTACTTTAGCATAGGAACAAATATATAGATTTACCAGAATAAAATAAATTGCAAAAATTTGCTATAATTGCAATATTTTGCAATTATATAATTACATTTGTGCAATAATAAAGATAAAACTTATGATAAAAAAGACAATTTCCATTGATATGGACGGTGTACTTGCAGACATCCAACGGCACTATCTTTCACATTATTTTGAAGAAACGGGTATACGGATAAATGAAAACGATATCGTAGGGCTGAAGGAAGCAGATTGTTTACCTGATCAGACGGCAGTCTTACGGTATTTGCATACACCAGGTTTTTTCCGTAGTATTCCTGTTGCACAAGATGCACAAGACGTGGTGAAGGAATTACAAAACTATTATGAGATTTTTGTCGTATCTGCCGCAATGGAATTTCCCAATAGTCTTTTAGAGAAACGGGAATGGCTACAGGAATATTTTCCATTTATTTCGTGGAAGAACATCGTATTCTGTGGGAATAAAGGTATTATCGACACCGATTTTCTTATTGACGATCATCTAAAGAATCTAGACAGTTTTTCTGGAAAAGGGCTTATGTTTAATACATTTCACAATGTCAATGAGCACCGATTTGAACGGTTGAAGAACTGGACTGATGCATATCGTTTTTTTGTTGCTGACCTGCAAAATAAAACGTTCAACTGAGTATTTATAGCTGGCCAATCACAAGAGGTAATTGCCCAGCTATAGTTTTGCAAGAATTTATCTTCTAGCCTGGAATTTCCAATAAGTCCAATAAGACACGGAAAGTGAAAGCATAAGAAAAGCAACGACGATAAGCGAGACTGAAATTCCATAAAATTGGGCAACTCCACCCAACAAGGCGGGGCCCAACAACTGTCCCGAGTGACCCAATGTAGACATAACCGGAATACTTGCTGATGCCCCAACCCCTTTTAAATTTCCGGCATGACTAAATAAAATCGGAACAATATTAGCGGCACCAAAGCCCAATAGGATAAATCCGGCTAATGCACCCCAATAAGAAGGTGATAAAACAGCTACCAGCAAACCGAATACCGCTAAGAGTCCCCCTCCGACCACAACAACCCGATGATCTAACCGGACAACAAGTACATCGCCAAAAAGTCGCATTGTTGCCATGGCAATGGAAAAGGCAGCATATCCTATCCCCGCAATTTCAAGCGGTGCATTTTTTTCCTCATGCAAAAATACCGCACTCCAATCCAGCATTGAACCTTCGGACAGATAAGCACAAAAACAGAGCATGCCCAGAAATAAAACATGCAAATTGAACCAACCAGCCCATTTGGACTGACCTGCAGCCATTTTCTTGTCATCATGATGATTATTAATGCGTATTTCATCATCATGCGCATACAACCTACGGTACATGACGAACATAATTACAACGATCAGTAAGGAGATCAATAACATGGCATAGGTAGCCTGAAACCCTAACTTTATCAACAGTCCTAATCCGAGCGACCCCGTTAATCCTCCCACACTAAAGATACCGTGCAGACCGGATAAGATCGGCCGATCAAAGAGTTTCTGGATAAGAATAGAGTGCGCATTTGCGGAAACTTCTATTCCTCCCATACACATACCAAAAAAGAATAGTGTAATCCCCATTGTTATGATGGAATTAGCAATTAACAACATCGGCAGTATCAATGCGAGTGTGATGCCCGAAAGAAAGATAATTTTTCTTGTTCCAAATTTATTCATAAGGATGGTCGAAAATGGCATAATAAAAAGAGCTCCGCCGCCGATAAGAAGCATCAAAAGTCCCAATACACCATCATCTATTCCAAGCCGTTGCTTAACATAAGGAACGACAGGTGCCCAACTGGCGAGTCCCAACCCACACACAAAAAAGATAAACCTGACAGCATTTCTCGCTGTATCCGGACGAATGGGTAATGATTTAATTTCCATATAATTTGAGATAAACTAAAATAGTATAGCGATAGACTTGTCAAGGCTTAGTCGTACAAAACTATCAATAATAAATCAAAATAGAAGCATATTATTGCATAATATTGCAAAAAATGCAAATTAAAGCAATAAAAAACTAATACCAGTAAATAATGCCGTCATTAGTAATCATTTATAATCTCTATTTCAAGAACTAATGTCTCCCCACATGTTTTTGACATTAATCTTCACCCTCTATTTTTGCTATCAACTTGATTTATAACCAAATTACTGCCAGAAAGCGAAGTCTGCCAACTTACTTCACGTAGAACCCAAAAGTGTACGGATGCCAAATACCGAATCAAACAGAAGTTCGGTCTGGATAGTCAATCCAATCTTACAAATTACCTAAAAATGATTGTATAGCTTTCATCGACTATGCTTTAAATCAATAAAAGCTTAATAGGATGACAGCCATCTTCTGCATGCTGATTAATAAATGCTCTTGTCCGGTAAACAAAAATTTTTCGTATATTTTTAATGTTAGTCGTTCCGACACCTTTGCGAAGCCAACGGCCGTAAG
This sequence comes from Sphingobacterium sp. GVS05A, assembly GCF_019969845.1. Classification (GTDB taxonomy): domain Bacteria; phylum Bacteroidota; class Bacteroidia; order Sphingobacteriales; family Sphingobacteriaceae; genus Sphingobacterium. The sequence continues at coordinate 480,998 of NZ_JAHXYR010000004.1, read as the reverse complement.
TCGTGCTTCTTTAGAAATGAACGGGATTATTCTCCATAAATAAACTAAAAATATGCAAACTCGAGCAGAAAAATTACAGCAGATTATGGATTGGGCACAAAACAATACGGATATTCGGGCAGTTCTCCTAACCAGCTCCTTGGTAAATCCACTGGCACCAGTTGATGAATTAAGTGATTTAGACATCGAACTTGTATTTGATGACAATACCACGTATGTCGCCGATAAGAATTGGCTAAATAACTTTGGCTCTCCTATAGCCATGATTGAAGAGGATGAAAGCTACTTTGATAGCAAACATGCCATGAAAATGGTTTTATATACAGATCACATAAAAGTTGATTTTAAGTTATATAGTAAGCCTAATTTTTTGGAAGAGGTACGCCAAAGCCCGTTATGTGAAGATTGGGATATTGGTTATCAAGTACTCCTTGACAAAGAGGGGATAACGGAAGAGATCCAAAAACCCTCCTATCGGGTGTCAATCATAAAAAAACCTACCGAGCAAAAATTCAGACAGCTACTCAATGATTTTTGGTGGGACTGTACTTATGTCGCCAAATGTCTTGTCAGAAAGGATATTTTTTATGCAAAATTTATGTCCGAAAACAATATACGTACCGATTATCTGGTACCGCTGATTGAGTGGTATATCGCTAGCCAGCATGATTGGAATATCACAACCAATAAACATGGACGCCTATTTAAAAAATACCTGACCGAGCAAACCTGGGGAAAAGTAATGCGGACTTTTTCAGCTGGCGATATCAATGAAAATTGGACGGCGCTATTCGCAATGGCCGATCTTGTCGCAGAAATTGGCAGGGAACTAGCAAATAAATTGGGTTATACATACCCTATAAAACTCGAACAGGATATCAGGATATATCTCAATGCCATAAAGACGAAATGAATTTGATTAATTTTTTAATATCTTTAATTATTGTATTTTCCAGAACTTAAAATTGATCACTATGATGATAAAAACACTAACATTGAATATGTTCTTCCTGCTATTGACCATGAGCGTTTTCTCGCAAAACCATGCAGGAATAAAATCGCTCCTAAACAAGGATTCAGAATTTATTTTCCCACAGACAGTGCAAAAAATCGAAGCAGCTTTAAATGCGAAAACGGTCTACTATGAAGATGCCAATGAAGAAAAATATGCCAAATGGTTGACCAATTCCGGTCTGGAACTCTATACCAGTCTTGGAAAAAATAATACCATCAATGAAATCTTTTTTGATATCCCAGAAGATCAAGCACTTGTTGTCGAGGGCTTGCCTTTTAATCTTGTGATGAACAAAACCACACTTAAGGAAAGCGCAGCTAAATTCAGTAAATATGCAGCCAAAACGCAAAAAATGGAGGAAGGAAGTACCTTTCCAGGTGGTTCAAAACTTACCTTTAAAAAGGGAAAACATTATGCTACTTTAATTTTTGACAGTAAAAATCTACTGAGATTTTTAGGCCTTACCACTGAACTTATTGGACCTGGCGTAAATTAAAAAATAAGTAACCGAGGCACTTTGATTCTTATCAAAGTCTATACCGGAGAGAGATGGCCCGCCAGATATGATTTGCAAGATCCTGATCCAATTCATGCTGTTGAAAAGACCATCTCTCTTTGTTCTTAACCAAAGTCTGCAATAGACCATCTAACAGAATATCCAATTCTGTTTCTTCTTTTGTCGGACACTTTTTCAACAATTGAATCTGAAAATCTCTTTCCTGATATGTAATGCGGAAAATCTGTCCTTTATATGCTGTATTTAACTGTCCAATCGTATCTTCCATGGCATCTAACTCAAATTTAGTCTAATCTGTCAAACCGTATGGTCAGCCTATCTATAGCTCTTAACCACATTGGAGCATCCATACACCTCTCCTAAATATCCAAAATAGGCTTACGAATAAGTGTTCACATGCTAAATAAGTATGTAAATATAAAAATAAAAAACAGTATTATACTAATTATTTTAGTATAAAATAAGCTAATTTTTTAATCCCGATTATTCGATATCTTCGCTTCTATATATCCATTACGGCGTCCAATCCGCGCTTCAAGCCCTCAAAGGTCGACAACTTACTTACAGCCATCAAAATCCCTTTTATGTACGGTTCTGCGCCATTGCCTGCATCGTGACGAAGGATCAACGTTTCGTCCTTTTCACCAAATATTGCCTCAACACCAAGAATATGTCCCGGTAAACGCACAGAATGCACCTGTATACCATTTATGCTTGCTCCACGCGCATCCTTCCGTCCGACGGTATCATCAATTGCTACCGCTAACTCTGGTGTCTGAATTTTGGAAAGGCGATATGCAAGTTCAGCTACGGTGCCACTTGGGGCATCAGGCTTATCCCCGGAAGCATAATCAATAATTTCAAAATGTGGGATAAACTTAGCCGCAATTTCCGCAAACTTCTGTAGAAGCACTGCAGTGATTGCAAAATTACCGGCAGCTAAAATTGCCGTATGATGCCCATCTGCCACCGCTGCGATTTCTTTAAAATCAGCATCTGTTAGCCCCGAAGTTCCCAACACAACCCGCTTTCCTCTTTTTAATGCTGCAATAACATTGCTCTTGGCAATTTCTGGTCTGGTAAAATCAATCATCACGTCAAAATCCACTAGATCAAGCGCATCTGTTATATTATCAAATAATGGAATCGGCCCGTCTCCCAGATTTAAAATTGTTGCTAAATCAGCACCACCTTTGGAGCGGGACAGACCACCCACCAATTGTAAGCCCTTTTCCTGCGTTATCTTTTTGCTTAGCTCAGTTCCCACCCATCCTGTTGCACCCGCTATAAATACCTTTATCATAATTCCTTTTTTTGGTCGTCCAACGCTCAGATGTTACTTCTTTATGGCCACTATAGCATAGACCATTGGAATTTTGTCCTCAAGTAGTTCAATCCGATATTTATTCTTTTCAAATTCAATCGTCCCGTTAAAACAATTATAGGGGGAATAATCAAATTCATCAAGTTGCGCGATTTGCAGTCCATTTTTTATCAGACTATTGACCACTTCACTTATACCGTGATTCCACATGACATACTCCTCTGTTATAGCCGCATTTCTATCCGCATAAGTTCCGTTTGCAGTTTCTATAATAGCTCCTGAATTAAAATATCGATAACCTATTTTTTCAAAATTATCATCAAACATCCAAACGACAGGATGGAACTCAACAAACACAAATTTCCCATTGGGCTTCAAAAATCTGGAAATAACCTTTGCCCATTTATCTAAATCAGGCAACCAGCCGATTGTACCATAACTCGTAAAAACATAGTCAAATTGCTGATCCAAATGATTCGGCAGATCGTATAGATCACAACAGATAAAACGAACATCGGCATTTGTCTGTTCAGCAATTTTTCGCGCACTTTCAATAGCCTTATCGGACAAGTCGACCCCAGTTACTTCAGCACCGAGCCGGCTCAGAGAAATTGCGTCTTGACCAAAATGACATTGCAAATGTAATATTGTTTTCCCCTGAATATCATCGAGCAGATCTAGCTCAATCTCATTCAAAGAACTTCTCCCCTGAAGAAAACCCGGGAGATCATAAAATTCTGACTTGAGATGTAAATCCGTTCTACTATTCCAGGACGCTCTGTTTATATCCAAATAATGCTGTTCTTTATTCATAGCTTAAATCTACCTTTTTTATCCGTATTACTTATATCATTAACCCATGCTTAAAGAAGAATTAATGTTCTTAACAGCTGTAATACTTCATTGTTTTAAGAAGGTCAGATTAATATTAGAATGCTGATAACGTCCTAACCTATTATTTTCTGTTAATTTGAGTCTGTTGTCCGCAAGCACAAATGTCAGTCCTGTAAAATCGTAATAACTCCAATAAGCTCTTGTAAAAAAGTGGAATGAACGAAAAGGAATATGATCAAAGTCAAAAAAATAACTGTGCGCTGTATTCACACTGTCTATGATTAAAAGCTTATTGCTTTTAGGTTTTTCAATAATTAAATATTGGTACAATGGAATCTGGTCGTTTTCCGTTTTTATCCAACCAAAGTCTCCATCTGTTACACAGGCTTTCACCGCCAATTTTTCAACTCTTCCATTAGCTAATTCAAATGCCCGATAATATTGTGGTTCGGCAATATTGTCAAAGTATATTTTCACGCTATTGGTATCAAGTTCCTCATTGGTTTGATATAAGGGGAGAAATTCCGTACTCGTAGACCAATCTGTTTTAACATCGATCTGCGATGGCATCTGAGAGAAAAAAGTCAGGGTATCATTTTTAATTACAAAGGCCCCTCTGGATTGATTCTCATAGCCCACATCCTCCCCCGATTTCAGGGGAAGGTTTGTTTCCTTATAAAAATAACTATGATCCCTGAAGTTCAGCACCAATTCATTGGTAGAATCGCTTTTATATGTTATGATTTCAGCATGATGATCAACCAGATGAGATGTGTCGCCCCCTGTTTTCTGGCCATTATTCCCACAAGATTGCGATGCAAATAGTACAAGCAACAGTATTTTATAATTTTCCAGTGCTAACATGACGTTCAAATTTTAAAATATAACATGATTCATTTATGATCCCTTTGCCTCAAAAACGCATGAAAATCGACTATTTCGCCTTTTCAATTTTTATATCAGATGGCCCATCTCCATAGTATGTAGGTTTCTGTTCGACCATCTTTGGATTGCCATTTTCGTCTTTTTCCAATTTTTTAATACCCGTTCTTGGTGGACGTTTGGTATCCAGATCCATCTCGAAAGAAATGGTAATTTTATCATTTATCCCAAGACTGTTTCCTTCATTATCAAAAACCTGCAAATCATCTGCTGTGAACTTCTCTGGGATATACATTCCGTTTTTATTGTCCTTATACCCCAAATCTATACTACCGATATAATCACCTTTTCCTTTTGGTTCGGAATACAACGAAACAGCAATTTCCATATCGCTACGGACTGTTACATCACTGTTAAGGTAAGGGTATCCTGTTAAACTAAAGCGCTTACCAGCATTATCCTTGTTTTGATTTAGTTTTTCAAATTGATCTGCATTAATTGGAGTTGCCGGTTGATCCTTTCCACCACCACAACTTGATATCGCAAATGTCGCAGCTGTTAGCAGTGTCATCACGGTCATTTTCATTGTTTTCATATTATTATCATTAAAAGTAATACCTTAATTAAACCATTCTGTTGTTGTAGCAGTATCCTGAGATAACAAACCCAACAATCAAATATAGAATAAGCAGGCACCACTTTTAGACTGGTCTAATATTCGCCCGAACCCAATGAATATCCGTCTATCAATTACAAGTTCCTGAGCTAGACTCGTACAGGAATTGACTTAATTTAAGCGTTTTCAGCCCTTACAGTTTGTTCATTACTACTTTCATCCGTTTTTATGAAATCCTTATTTTATCAATATTGCAAATAATAATACAGTTGCGTACCTAATGAATAAGCTAATCCTAGCAATATTATGACTGGTAAAACATACAATAAGGAATAATATTTGGCAATAAAATCAAAAGATCCCTTACTGCTCCTTACCCCCTCTTTTTCAAAATAGTTTTCCAGATCTTGCTTTGCTGAAACTGGAAGGTAGTGAATATACTGCTGGCCTGTTTTTAAGTTTATTCGTAAGACAAAATACAACCTTAACGAATCAAATATGCGAAAGAATTCAATATCTTGAATAGCTATGTTTTTCCCGTTCACAATGATTTGGTTTTCCTTAAAAATCATATCATCTGCGCTCGATTTTATTTTGGTTACAAAAAAAAAATAAGGAATCCCTACAATGAACACGGCATTCCATAGTGGTTGAAAGTAGTGAGACAATAAGGCACTGACTACTACAAGAACAAAAGAAATCAAAGCGGCATATAAGCTATACGAAAGTATTCGATCAAAGTTAAAGGCTTCAGCTTGTAGTGGCTGCTTCATATACAATTATCTTTTCTGGATTAAAAGCAGGCTATTTTTCAAATTGACCCTTATCAAAAGCCGAACAGGTCTTATTTTATCTGACTGCTGGGATAAAGCTAGCTCACTACCGCCACAATAATAGATTTATTTACAATTCGCTATCATCCTTTTACAATATGTCTGTTTTCATGATTTTCAGGGTTCAGTATCAGCCTACAATCTGCTCTCTCAAATTTTCAACCAAATGGTTGTTTTCAATACCCCATTTATCAATGATTGCTATGACTGGCAATAAGCTAATCCCCAAGTCAGTCAGGCTATACTCGACTTTCAGTGGAAGTCCTTGATAAATTTTCTTCACGATAATACCAGCTTGTTCCAATTCATGAAGCTGCATATTGATTACTCTTGGGCTTGCATCATGAATAGCACGATGCAATTCACTGGGACGTTTTATACCTTTGTTGATACCATCCAATATACAGGCTTTCCATTTTCCACCAAGTATTTTCATTGTGACGACTATGCCACAATCAAGATCTTCGGGAATCTTTCTACTATACATAATTTCATAATTTTCATTAAAACTACTGAATTTTGCAATTCCATAGGGAATAATTTTTCCCTGGGTGAATCCTTTTTCCCTTATTGCCAGCCTACCGGCTTGTCCTCATATTTGTTGTATAAAGATTAATAAAGAAACACATGGAGACATTGAAAAATCAAATCAGCATTATCGGCCTAGGTCCGATGGGTATAAAAATAGCACAGCTCTATCTACAAAAAGGTTTTCAGGTCACTGTATTCAATCGAACAGCAGCTAAAGGAGATAAACTGGTAAAAGAAGGTGCTCGATTAGCGAAAAACATCAGCGAAGCCATTGAGGCAAGCCCAGTGAGTGTTGTTATCGTTCATAACTATTCGGTAGCGAATGATCTTTTTTCATCAATCGAAACAGGGAATACATTAGCGGGTAAACTCATTGTGCAATTGACTACAGGTACATCGCAGGAAGCACGTTTAAGCGAAACCTGGTTTAATGGTAAAACTGCCGATTACCTTGATGGAGCGATACAGGTGGCGCCAGAACAGATGGCGCAGCCGGATACAACAATACTGTTTTCGGGCAATAGCAGAAAATATCTTGAAATCGAAGATACATTGAAAATTCTGGGTGGAAATCTAAAATATCTAGGCGAAAATATTGGTGCAGCAGCAGCCATGGATACAGCTACACTTTCCTATATCTACGGCGCAGCAGCAGGTTTTCTACATGGTGCTTTAATTGCTGAATCGGAAAATTTTGACGTCAGGGAATATGGCAATATCATCGCAGAAATTGCTCCGGGAATGGGTGAATTTTTAAAGCATGAGGGTGCTGTGATCAGCAGCGGAGATTTTAAGCTTTCCCAAAGTCCACTTGCCATCTCCGTAGAGGCAACAGAAAGAATCCTTGCAACAGCAAAATTAAGTGGAATAAATACTGAATTCCCCCAGTTTGCAGCAAATTGGCTCAAAAGAGCAAAAGATGCGGGCTATGAACAGGAAGAATTTGCTGCCGTGATTAAGACATTGCGAACACCGCAATAGCCAGGAGCCCAATCACCTAAAAGTGGCTCAACACCAAAACTCTATAATCGGATAACTTTATTAAACCAAATCTAGAGATAAAGCTATCCGATTACAACTAAAATTTACGATCAACCAATTAAAGAATATAATAGAATTGCTCGGCAGGTGCAGTTGGTTTTGGAGTGGGTTCGCCAATAGCTTCCAATAGATTCATCTCAATGGTCTGGCAGATCGTTGTCATCGGCGTATCCATGGGTTTATTTTCAAAAGGATCTTGCATTAAGATGGCAGTACGTTCGATAATAATAAAAATAATGGGAATTCCGATCGTCAGCAGCATTTTGACCAAGATAACATCATCATTCAGACTAAAGGGTAATAAGAGCGCAAATAGATAAATCAGAAAATGGATCAGCTTACCATAGGACACCGGAAAAACCGTATTTTTTATGCGCTCACATCGCCCCATTGAATCCGAAAACCGTGTTAGAATCTCGTCCGCAGCAACCTGCCGAAATTCAGTAATCAACCCCTCCTGGGCCAATAAACGCAAATGCTTTCCATGCGCATTTAAAATTCCGTAAACAGCATTGGTGTCCTTGATTTGATAATTTTCCAAATAGTCGCTTACCCGTTTTGAATACGGCTCCTTTCGCAGCGATTCGCTCAAGGCATAATTCCATATAATCTGTCTTTCAACAAACATTTTTAGATGGATGTCCTGATCTTTAATGATAAAAGTCTGCAAAAGACGAATTAAGCTGCGTGAATCATTGACAATTCCGCCCCAAACGATACGGGCTTCCCACCATCTATCGTAAGATTGCGCAGTTCGAAAAGCCAACAAAAGCGATATGGCTGTACCAACGATGGCTATTAAAGATAAGGGAATTTCCAAAGTGAGGAAGTCTTTGTGTTTTGCCAGTAGGCCCACCAGACAGCCAAAAAATACAATTCGAACCAGATCAGTCTGAATGGTCTTTAAAAAGTATGAGACGGAGATCCTCCTATTAAGTAACATATAACAATCGTTCTTTAGTTGAAATAATACATCATATAAATCCGAAAGTTGTTTTTTTGTTTTAAAAGACTAAAAACAAAATGTTAAGAACCTACAATAAAGCGAATTATTTTTCATCATCTCTATTGACATTATTGCTGATCTTAGGAACAGATTTTCAGGTAAAAAAAACAAAAATAATGCCGTATTACACAAGATTTCCTTAATTTGTATCCGCTTGATTTAACAGGCGTATAATAAGATGGGTATATTGGATTTGGATAAAGAATATTGGGACAATCGCTATAAAAACAGGGAGACCGGATGGGATATTGGTTATGCCTCACCGGCATTAATCGAATATGCGGAAACGATGATTCCCAAAGACGCTTCTATTTTGATCCCTGGCTGTGGAAATGCACACGAAGCGAAAGCGCTACTTGACAAAGGGTTTAAAAACATTACTTTACTTGATATCGCGCCAACATTAGTCAATCAGGTTCAAAAAGAGTTTGGCGAAGCTGCACCGGTCCAGATTATCTGCGAAGATTTTTTTGAACATGGCGAAAAATACGATTATATTCTCGAGCAGACTTTTTTCTGTGCATTAGATCCGCATTTACGCGAAAAATACCGCAACAAAATAACCGATCTGCTCCATCCACATGGTATCCTTGCAGGTTTATTGTTTAACAGAGCATTTGAACCAACAGGCCCACCCTTTGGCGGAAACAAAACGGAATATCAACGACTGTTTCAGGTAGCCTTTGATATTTTAAAAATGGAGGACTGTTTTAACAGCATACCTCAACGACAAGGTAGTGAGCTTTTCATTGCATTAAGGAAGAAATAGCTTATTTACCAGGCATTACCTGATAAGTCGGATCCTCCATAATATTAACGACAGCGATTCCCTCTGCATTTTTGAGTAAAGAGCGACAATCCTCACTGAGGTGCCAAAGCTCTATCTTCTTCTGTTGTGCAGCATAACGCTCTGTGATTTTATTTAACGCATCCACAGCAGACATGTCCACCACCCTACTTTCTTTAAAATCCAAAATGACGCGATCGGGATCCTCAGAGATATCAAACTTATCCAAAAAATTCGCGGTAGATCCGAAAAAAAGAGGACCATATATTTCATAATGCTTTATGCCATCTTGGTCGAGGTATTTTCTGGCCCGTATCCGTTTTGCATTATCCCAGGCAAAAACCAATGCAGACACGACGACACCAACAAGTACAGCTAAAGCCAAATTGTGCAATAACACTGTTATTCCAGCAACAAGAATACCAACGAAAATATCTGATTTCGGAAATTTATTGATGATCCGGAAACTCACCCATTGAAAAGTTCCGATCGCCACCATCATCATCACCCCGACAAGTGCTGCCATTGGGATCTGCTCAATAAAAGGAGCACCGACCAGGATAATCACTAGGATTGTTATGGCCCCGATAAAAGCAGATAGTCGGGTCCGTGCACCGGCATTCAGATTCACCAACGTCTGGGCCACCATAGCACATCCCCCCATTCCACCAAAAAATCCGTTAATCGCATTTGCTATCCCCTGCGCCATGGACTCACGATTTGCGTCCCCCTTGCTAGCTGTAATTTCATCAACCATATTAAGGGTTAAAAGAGACTCAACAAGTCCTACAGCAGCCATCACTAGGGAATATGGAAAGATCAATTGCAATGTCTCCCAACTCCAGGGCACATTGGGCAGATGAAAATGTGGCAGTGATCCGCTGACTGAAGCGATGTCCACGACCTTCTTGGTTTCGATACCCAGCAGGGAAACAAGACCAAAAACGACTAAAATAGCGATTAACGAAGCAGGAATTGCTTTTGTCAGCCGGGGAAAACCGATCACAATCAACATCGTTAACAATGTAAGTCCCCCCATAATATATAGTGTCGCCCCCGACATCCATGCTGTACCTGTTCCACTGCTCACTTTAAATTGGACAACCTGTGCCATGAAAATAATAATGGCCAATCCGTTCAAGAAACCATACATAACGGGCTGCGGAATCAGCCGAACAAATTTACCCCATTTAAAAAGACCGACCAAAAATTGCAATAGACCTGCCAGGACCACAGCAGCGAAAAGATAATCGATACCATGACTTGCTGCAAGCGCCATCAGAACGACAATAGTCGCACCGGCGCCACCAGATACCATACCCGGTCTTCCTCCCAAAACAGCTGTCACAAGCCCCATTAAAAAGGCCGCATACAGCCCCGTCAGAGGAGGCAAGCCCGCTAATATTGCAAATGAAAGTGATTCCGGTATCATGGTCATGGCAACCGTCAAACCAGCAAATAGCTCGTTCTTAAAATTGATGGATCGCACATTAAAAAATTCAAAGGTATTGTTCATATCAAAATCAGTTGAACAGTTATAAAGCCCTGCAAAGGTAACAATCCGTACCGCAAATCAGCAAGCTATGCGCTGCTAAAACACAAAGAAATCACAATCCTAAAAACACTTTTAACAACTATTTGTTATTCATTACAAGTTTTATTGCAAAACAGTATATTAGCCCTTATGAAACAGCATTCAGGTACATATCGTTCTATTTTATTTTTATTTATAAATCTATTTACTACTCTTTTTGGAACCTTGGTCTTTGCTAATTCCACAGCTAGCGGATCCACTTATACAAGTCAGTTTGTCGTACCATTTTCAATCTTAAATCCCTCATTGCTAACAGACAGTACGCAGCTAAAATCATCAACAGACAGCATAATTCCGATCGGCCCCTCGAAAAAAATGACGGATAGCATCACCGTATCCATACAACAGACGAAATGGATTTCCGATCGGATCAATGCCAAATTACCCGATAGTATCGTAAATTATCAAAAGAAAAACTTTCTACGGGCTGGAATCGAATGGTTTTCGATTCAGGCCATACCCGCATCAGTCAATTACTTCATACGGAAAGATCCTGTCTCCCATATTTCCTTCAAAAATTTCGTCAGTCATTTGAAGTTTTCCGCTTGGACCTGGGATGACAATCTCTTTGCTACAAATCAGATCGCGCACCCCTACCATGGTCAGTTCTATTTCAATTCATTCCGATCCAACAATTTTAGTTTCCTACAATCTACGCTTGCGACAGTCGTAGGAAGTTATATCTGGGAGACAGCAGGCGAGACAGAACCGCCTTCGATCAACGATATTATCAATACCAGTTTTGGCGGAACAATTCTCGGTGAGATGACTCATCGTCTTTCACACCATATACTCGCCAGACCAAGTCTTACAAAAGGACAACGTAATAAAAAAGAAATTTTGGCGATGTTGATCAATCCGATGAATGGTTTAAATCGACTGCTCGATGGCCGTTGGGGAAATACAACCAAAGGTGCCGTGGTTGACAGTTCTTTGGTTCATACCGAAGTGGAGCTGGGGATCCGCAGATTTGATGCCAAGGAGCATAATGTCCTGAGCCGGGGGAAGAATGACATCTACGCGCGCATTAAACTGATTTACAACAACGATGATGTCGATAAAAAGAAACCATTTGACGACTTCTTTCTAAATCTTGAGATTGGATCAGATGACAGCTCTATGGTCAATGCAGTTAATGTTTACGCTTCTCTCTATGGGAATCGAATATTATCCAATTTAACAGGCCGACATCGTGGTATCGTTTCCGCTCATTTTGACTTTTTGCGTAATGAAGCGTTCTATTATGGATCACAAAGCATCAATTACAATATTTTTTCCAATTATAACATCAGTAAACGGACCAAGTTGACCACCATTCTGGGTGGTGGCCCAGTCGTACTGGCCGCAGTACCGGATCCCTATCTTCATTTTGGCGAAAGTCGTACCTACGATTATGGCCCCGGAGCAGATGTCCGGGCATCAGCAACACTAAGTACGCTCAATCGCTTCAAATTTGGTATAGATTACCGTGGGGGATATTTCGTCACGATTAGTGGCAACAAATCTCACCACTATCTTCATACCGCATCCACCAGTGCATCTGTACGGATCTGGAAAAACTTTGGGGTCAACCTTCACTCCGGATATTTTAGACTTGAAGGTCATTACCAAGACCATAACAATGTCAATAAAGATTATCCTTTTATCCGTTTAGCTCTAGCCTACAACTCCGAATACTAAGATAAAAAAAGACCTAACCGTCTTCCGGTTAGGTCTTTTTTCTAATTTGTCCAATATTTTTTCATTGCCTCTTTCAAACGTGGGTCATATCCATAAATATCTGGATAAGAAACCAATTTACCATCATCATCGAGCCAGGTGGTATAATAAGTCAGGTATACAGGCATCTGACGTTTCAGAGTTACCCAACGCGACTTGGTGATAGAATCCGTTGTAATCTCTTTTGCAATCTTCTCCGCCTGCTTTTCATTATTGACCAGGTAACCGGCCAGGTCCACAGGTTTTTCAACGCGCACACAACCATGGCTGACAGCGCGGTTGGTCTGTCCAAACATTTGTTTGGCAGGTGTATCATGGAGATAGATCGAATAAGCATTTTCAAACAAAAATTTCACATTACCCAACGAATTGTCTGAGCCCGGATTTTGTTTAAAACGGAATTTCTCCACCGAATCGGATTGCCAATTTACGGTACTGGGATCCACCTGCTTTCCTTTATAATATGCCACCATATTACGTGAAGCTAGATAGTTAGGATTGTTCCGTACACTTGCCAATAATTCTTTTTTCACAATACTACTCGGGATATTCCATACAGGGTTGACCTGCATGGCATCCAAGATACCCTGCATGACCGGAGTTTCATGGTTTTCACCTTTACGGGTATATGCCGGATTATCCGTTTCACCAACACATACATTCATCAATTGGCTGGTTTTTCCATCTTCCATGATGTGTAGTCGCTGTTCCGGAATATTAACAATAACATATTTCTCGGGGAAAGACTCACCCATCCAACGTAATTTTTCCAGCACCATCAGCACTTTCGTTCTTTGCACATTATCCAAGTTACCGTTTTCCAACAAATCCTGAAATTGAATGTAATACTGGTTTTTTGGCTGAATACCAGCCATTAATGGACCAATCTCCACACTATCTAATAGATGCACAACGCCAGCATAGTTCATACGTTTTTGAGGAACAAAATACCTTCCGTACAAACGTTTTGGATTAATTACACCATATTTTATACTGCTTACATAAGCCACTAATCCATCTGTCCCTAAAAGATCCAATTTGGCCAGAAGCGGATAAGATTCCGCTACATCCTTAGGCTTCAGTTTGCGAAGAGAAAATAAAGTTTCCTTGATCTCTGTTGTGTGAAAGTAACTACTACGAATCCCATGTTTTTCGCTTCGTTCAAAATAATTCAATAGCGTATCAATACTGCCATCGAATAGATGGCTAGCGATTAAAGTCATCCCCTTGGTAGAATCAGACAACTCCTTCATCCAACTCGGGTTATGCAGTTTGGACTTCTGTTTACCATACACCTCATGGAATACCTTCAGATAGGCGGTCGTATCAAATTCTTTATAGGATTTTTGCTCAAAACCCTTTGCGAGCACATCGCCATAAGTCGGCGGATTCTCTTTACAGGAAAAAAATACAATTGAAACGAAGGAAATAAAAACTAAAATACGTAACATACAACAAATAATGAAAAAGAAATGGCTTCGCAATAATGAAGCCATTTTCTGATCACAAAGATAAATAATTCTTATTGGCAAACGAATTTTACCTGTCATTGAATCACTACAGAATGAATTACTGATATTTTTGCAGGAAATCTTCGAGGAGCTCGACCATCTCGGAGTTCCCCAAAAAAGCTGCCGTTCGTTGGTGTAATGTCTTTGGTTCAATATCTAAAATACGTTGATATCCATTGGTCGCTTTACCTCCGGCTTGTTCAATAATAAAAGCGATCGGATTACACTCATACATCAATCGTAATTTTCCATTCGGGTGGGCAGAGGTGGTTGGATAAAGAAATATCCCTCCTTTCAATAAATTACGATGAATGTCGGCAACCATAGAACCAATATATCGTGACGCATAGGGACGCTGGGTAGAAGCATCTTCCATTTGGCAGTATTTGATATACTGCTTAACGCCATTCGGAAATTTAGAATAGTTTCCCTCATTGATCGAATAAATATGGCCAGCTTCGGGAATCTTCATATCGGGATGTGATAGGCAGAATTCACCAATCGAAGGATCCAATGTAAACCCATTCACACCCTTTCCAGTGGTATAAACCAACATCGTTGAACTTCCGTAAATTACGTATCCAGCTGCAACCTGCTTAGTTCCATGTTGCAGAATATCATTGCTATTGCACGATACTCCGGTATCCGAAAGCCGGCGGTAAATCGAAAAAATGGTACCCACAGAAACATTCACATCAATATTACTCGAACCATCCAGTGGATCTATACAAACAATATATTTTGCATTTTTAGAAACTCCAGACTGCATGTAAACTGGATTTTCATGTTCCTCAGAAGCAACCACACAGCATTCTCCCCCACTTTGGAGCGCTTTAATAAATTGCTCATCAGCATACACATCCAGCTTTTTCTGCCCTTCGCCCTGAATATTGGTTTGACCTGCATCCCCCAGGATATCAACCAATCCAGCCTTATTGACTTCTCTGTTAACAATTTTTGCTGCAATTCCGATATCACGCAAGAGTCTGGACAGCTCGCCTTTCGCGTATGGAAAATCGGCTTGTTTTTCAATAATAAATTGACCTAGTGTTGTTATACCACTCATAATAGTGTTTTATTGGATATTTGTTGCACAAAGCTAAAAAAGTAAAACAGATTTTAGCAAAGCTAAACCCCTGTTCAGCTAAACATTAGCAGACGAAATGCGCAATCGATTGCGCATTTCCTTGAAAACTTTCATTTGCTAAAACGATTATCAACTACAAAAAGATAACAAAGCACAGCCAGAAGTAGATATCTTTTAAATATTGCCAAATAAAAAAAAACTAAAAAATGATAAGTATTTGGTAATTTTGGCAAAACAGATTGATACAATGCAACAACTTATACAGCTCGTTGAAAAGGAAAAACTAGGCAGCCAACTTGTTACACAACATACATTGATTATTGACGACAAGCAGGTCAGCCATGGTGCACTATTTTTTGTTAAAACAGCGCGTAAAACCTTTAAAATAATGGTTCCAGCACCTTTTCACGAAGCATTGTTAGCAGACAAACTAACTGTCCAGAGCTTAATGAAGCATCCAGAAGCCATGCTGCTCTCCTAGAAGCCGACTTTGGCCCCAACACAGCTTAGCTCACTCCCTATCCTCCCCGTTGCCGCTCCTGTTTCGTTGGGTATTATCACACTAAACAAATAGCCCACTTTGTTTGTTTATTTTAGGTGTGGTGCCGAGATCATCGTTTATCCAACAGATTGATTTCCTTTCCGAAAGGACGGATATACGCTTTGAAATATTACAAATAAACAATGTAAAAGTATAACATTACCCAAGCAATAACCCTTAAATTTATTGTACAACAAAATGCTATGCAATACCAATATAAACTTTCAGGCATGTCCTGTGACGGGTGTAGAACAACAATTGAGAATGCTATCAATCAGCTTCCTGGGGTTCAGGCTAAAGTTACGCTAGACCCACCGCTACTGACAATAGAGTCTGCAAAAGAAATTTCGACAGAACAACTACAGGAAACCCTCGCTAAATTAGGTAATTATCATATTGGCGAATTGAATAAACCTGCACAAGAAACCCCAAATACGGAACAACCAAAGCTATCTACGTCAAGCAAGTACTATTGCCCTATGCACTGCGAAGGTGATAAAACCTACGATCAACCGGGACGCTGTCCTGTTTGTGGAATGTACCTTGTACCGATGGAAAATATTGAAAACAAACATCATCATCCTGATCATAGGCACAGTACGGAACAAGCTCCCACAGTTGTCGCACAGACAAAGATGGAACAGCAGCATGAATCCATTATACAGGAACATAATCATGCTGGACAACAACATCAATCTGTAGCACAGGATCATGACCATCACCAACATGAATCAATACAGCATGGTCACGACCATAACCAGCATAAACATGCCCACAACGACCATTCTGCCGCTGCAAAACCCAACCAACCGAAAGCGGGTTCAGCCGGAAAATACTACTGTCCTATGCATTGTGAGGGCGACAAGCTCTATGATAAACCGGGCAACTGTCCAGTTTGTGGGATGAACTTGGAGAAAGTCCCCGAATTAACCAAAAGCACACAATACAGCTGTCCGATGCATCCCGAAATTGTTCAGGATCATCCTGGAAGCTGCCCGATCTGTGGTATGGATCTTGTCCCTATCGCTGGAGGAAATGATACCGACGATGATAGGACCTATAGAGATCTCCGGATGAAACTATGGCTATCCATCCTGTTTACAGTTCCGATATTTATACTATCCATGGGAGAAATGCTTCCCGGTAATCCGATCGGTAAAGTAATTCCACCGGATTGGTCAGGCTGGATACAATTATTTCTATCCCTGCCGGTGGTCTTCTATACCTGTTGGTCATTTTTCCAACGCGGTTGGATTTCTTTTAAAACATGGCGCCTGAATATGTTTAGCTTGATTGCCCTTGGTGCTGGCGCGGGGTTCGTATATAGTATTATTGGCCTGTTTTTCCCACAGTTATTTCCAGCCGACCTAAAAAATCATCACGGATATATCGCATTATATTTTGAGTCCGTTACTGTTATCCTAACATTGGTTCTCCTTGGGCAGGTGATGGAAGCCAAAGCCCATTCCAAAACCAATTCAGCAATCAAAGAGCTCATTAAACTCAGCCCCTCTGACGCTACCCGGGTTGAAAATGGTGTCGACGTAAAAATTGGAGTCGATCAGATTAAGATCGGTGATACGCTGAAAGTAAAACCCGGAGATAAAATCCCTGTCGATGGACAGATTACAAATGGTACGACGAGCATTGATGAATCCATGCTGACGGGCGAACCACTACCTGTCGAAAAGCAGGAAGGTGACAAGGTCAGTTCCGGAACCATCAACGGTGAACGAAGTTTCCTAATGAAAGCAGAACGTATTGGTTCAGACACCTTATTGGCTCAGATCATTCAGATGGTCAATGATGCCAGCAGAAGTAAAGCTCCAATCCAACGTCTCACAGATAAAGTATCTGAAATATTTGTTCCAATTGTGATCGTTATTGCTTTGTTGACATTTTTCGCCTGGTGGATCTGGGGTCCTGCGCCATCATTGGCTTATGGTTTCGCCAATGCATTGGCAGTGCTTATTGTTGCTTGTCCTTGTGCCCTTGGTCTGGCAACTCCGATGTCCGTCATGGTCGGTGTAGGCAAGGGAGCCAAAAATGGTATTTTGATCAAAGATGCCAGTGCATTAGAAAAAATGAACAAGGTTGATGTTGTATTAACAGACAAGACGGGAACAATCACTGAAGGTAAACCCACCGTTGATGACATTCAACCCACCGCTAAGAGCAGTATCAACGAAATATTACCCTTAGCCGCCGCTCTCAATAGCAACAGCACCCACCCACTCGGCCAAGCTATTATTGATCGAGCAAAAAAGGAAGGAAACAAAATAGAACAACAGGTTACGGACTTCGAAAACGTTGCCGGACAAGGTATCAAAGGGCATATTAACGGCCAATTGATTGCCCTCGGTAATCAATTGCTGATGGATTCCGGGCAGGTGATCATCCCAAACGAAATACGAAAAGCTGTCGAGTCAGCCCAATCCAATGGCAAAACTGTTTCCTATCTCTCGAAAGGAAGTGATTTACTTGGCTACTTTAGCATCTCCGATCAGATTAAAACCTCTTCCAAACAGGCCATTCACTACCTGCTTCAGCATGATGTAGATGTAATTATGCTCACTGGAGACAATGCACACACGGCAAAATCCGTCGCTGGGCAGGTCGGCATCAAACATTTCAAAGCAAATGCATTACCGAAGGATAAATTACAGGAAATACATAAGCTACAGGAACAGGGACATATTGTGGCTATGGCTGGTGATGGTATTAACGATGCTCCTGCCCTTGCGCAAGCCGATATTGGCATCGCTATGGGAACAGGAACAGATGTAGCTATACAAAGTGCGTCTCTGACCTTGCTACAGGGAGACCTAATAGGCATCGCTAAAGCCAAAATATTGAGTAAGAAACTTCTCCGAAACATCAAAGAAAATTTAGGCTTTGCTTTTATCTATAATATTTTGGGCATTCCTTTGGCTGCAGGGCTTCTATATCCGAGCTTTGGCATCCTGTTATCTCCAATGATAGCTGCTGCAGCAATGAGCTTTAGTTCCGTTTCGGTGATTTTAAACTCACTACGCTTAAACCGTGCAACAATAGAAGTAGATAAGAAGTAAACAAAAAGAAAGGCGCTTGATAGCAACGAAAATAGATAATTAACTATATTCGCTATTCTTAATGACATATATTTATCATTATTAATTATGCGTAATATACTTTTAATACTTCTATCGGTTATCGTAACGCTAGTTTGTGTCGAAAACCCGCAAACAATCAATATTGATCTTTTTGTGGAGAGCAAAGTAGCATTATGGAAACTCCTATTGACATTTTTCGCAATGGGAGTACTCTTTGCCTTTCTCCTAAAAAGTGGTAAAAAGACGAAACAGCAGGAAAATACGGTGGCATTTGATCAATCAGAAGACGACAATCAGGCCTCTAAGTCTACATTATCCGATGAAGATCGCGATTTTTTGTCTTAGTGATAAAAAATAAATAGCTAAAAATGAAGGTTTAAACACATTACACGCATTTTTATCACATAAATAGTTGCGAGGAATAGGGATTAACCCTATCTTTGCATCACTTCAAACAAGGAACGATAGTTCAAAAACAAAGAAGTAAGATTCCGTAGCTCAGCTGGTAGAGCAATACACTTTTAATGTATGGGTCCTGGGTTCGAATCCCAGCGGGATCACCAAAAGAGAAGCTAATCGCAAGATTAGCTTTTCTTGTTTAAACCATATTAGGGTTCGAAAGAAGGGGCGACCGGCTTCGATTCATTGGTGGCTCAGGAAGGCGCCCGGGAACATCTATACTGAGCCAATCCAGCAGGATCATTAAATAAACTGAAATATGAGAATCGCAATATTTGGAGCACACAAAGTTGGCAAAACAACATTAGCGGAAGAACTTCTGGGAAACCTACCAGGGTATACGCTCGAACAGAGCCCTATTATCAATTGGAGTTTTCAGGTTATGAATTTTCAGAAGTTCCCACTCCAGAGGATTTCATTGAACAATTTAATTATTCAGCCAAGCTGATTTTAGAAAGTGGAGACAATGTAATCTTTGACCGATGTGTCATTGACATCTTAGCCTATCTTCATGTTATTGATCCACATAGAAATGTGCAACATTTCTATGAAACAGCTCAGACACTTATTGCAGAAATTGATCTTTTTGTCTTTGTTCCTATTGAAGAGCCGGACCTGATACCAAACCATCTGATAGAACTGCCAAAAATTAGAAACCAGGTCGATAATTTAATCCGTGATTGGATTGAAGATTTTGGAATACCTATGATTGAAGTATACGGTACATTATCAGAACGAAGAGATCAGGTTAATGGCTAAAATTTCATCATAACATATAAATTATTGCCGATCAGCGATTTCAATTTTTATGCGTCTATTATAAACAGTTTAAGCGCAGTTCCTTAAAACTTGCGAAAGGAAAACGCTATTCGAAAGATTGTTTTTTCGCCTAATAGTATCAGAGATCAATTGTTCTTGTTAAACAGATTTAAACCTTTAAAAAATGTAGGGAACTGGGTGTCCATATGGCCGAGATTAGAATAGATATCAAAAATCAGATTTTCTCGTCCTATATTTTTGTAAAGCGTATCGGCAATCTCCTCGAGCCTCAAACCAGTTGCGTCATCAGTGTTTTCAAGCCCGCCATAAGTGATGTAAACTTTTGCGGGATTCGAAGAGTTTTTTTTGTACTGTCTGGTTAGGGAGAGTAAGTAGTAATCGTTATAATGAAGAGAGGGACTGGCAGCAATAAATTTATTTATCTTACTAACCGAAGCGCTTGATCCTTTTAAAAACGAATATAAAGTAAAATACCCCCCAAGTGAATGTCCGTAGAGTACGACATTTGTACTATCTATTCGATAAGATTTGGATATCCGTCCATAAAGTTCCTTCTCAATAAAACTCAAAAATTGATCAGCACCGCCACTTGTACTCATTTCATATTCCACTTTCGCTGTTGGATAGGTGTAGTCACGCTGCCGCAATGAATCCATTGCAGGAATATCTTTATAGCCGATCCCGACAAGTATGGTCTGGGGAGCTAAGCCTACATTTGCATAATCCCGGAGCGCTTGGGCAAATGTATCAAAGTACAGATTTGCATCCAAAAGAAATATGACAGGATAAATATTTCCCGAGGTATCGTATTCCTCAGGCAAGCTAACCTTGATATTGAAATCATCTTTGACATTAACAGAGGTCATCTTAAAGGAATCTATAAACGATCTTTTCTCGGCGGAGTCAGCCTTTGGGGACTGACAACCAATCAATACCAAAAAAAACGAAATAATTAAGTAAGCGGAAGTACCTTTCATATTGTGTTTATTTTTGCTTAGCTTAAAAATACATGTTCCTCTTATATATTACAGTTTATTTAACACCACTTAACCAAATAATTACCAGCAACTTAACAACTATAAAACCTGAAGTTGATCATTAAATAAAAACCTCAATACTAAGCGCATATAGATTACCTCCTCATTTTGGAAACGTGTTTCCCCTTCCGATCTGCAAAATAATTATTCTTTTAACGACACATTTTTTATCAAAGACATCAACAGGATATATTTCTTAGGTATTAAGCACAATAGATGCATGTCCACCGTACAATGTATGAAATACTAAAGTAATACTTAGTCAATACTTGATCAATACTTAATGTATACTTTAAGTGTGCTTTTCCTGTGCTTCACTGCCGGCTAGAAAACCCCTGATTTCATGGATATTAAATCAATCAATATTGCTGTATTTTTGATATATTAGAAAAAACACAACCAAATGCGATCCATTTTCATATTCCTTTTTTCATTGCTAAGTACCTTTACTTATGCGCAGACGAGCCCCATAACCAAAAGCTTGTCCTACCCCGAATTAATCCCGGTGTTGGTGAACGATAGTCTATATGGTTATTGCGATAGTGTTCTTGACATAAAATTGTCGCCGGTATATGAAAAGGCTGAACTATTTGAAGAAGATTTTAATTTCCAGATTTTCCATGTCAACAAACCCGAAATTGTCAAGTATGGATCAGCTGAATATGCTTGGGTTCAACGCCATGGTGAGCGTTATCGCATCGACAAAAATGGTGATCCGGTTTATAAGTATGATGCAGCAGATTTTAAAACTGGAGAAACACTCATTCAGCTCTTTAAAAATTCCACATCACATACGATAAATAAAGTGGACGAAACGACCCTATTCCAACAAATAAAGAACGTTCAAACGGGTCAAATTGCATTCCCTGACGATCGATCCATGGCTGACTTTAAAGAAAAAAATAAAACATTTATCGACGAAGGAATCCGATTGATTTATTATCCTAAATTCACAGAAATGCCATATACCTACTTTTCCGATGAACAAACGCTACTCCAGGGAATAAAAAATAAAGAGACAGGTGAAATCATGATCAAAGCACAATATGCCTCTATTGAAGAATACTACAATAATCCCTTACGTGTACATCAGTACCCCTTGTTTGTCGCATTTCGTGGGGATCTTAATAAATACATATACGTAGGGCTCAACGGAACCGAGTATGTACTATACTCAGCTCAAATAGAATAAAGACATAAATTCATATACTAAAAAAGTTGGATGCCCCTTCGAATTTCAATTCATTAAAAAGTCGCCAAAACAATAGGTTGCTATAATATCTAACCATGTTGCTATAAAAGAAATTTTTCACGGCTCACTAACCCCTATTTTCGTGAAAAATTCACAATATGCTCAGATCTTTACCCTTTTTATTACTTTCTATTTCACTTGGCAGCAGCGCTGCCCTTGCACAAAAGCGTTATACATTATCCGGAACAATCACCGACGTATCAACAGGAGAAACACTTATTGGTGCTTCGCTCAAACTACGCGAACTTCCCCAATCTGGAAGTTCCAGTAATTCTTATGGTTTCTATTCCATAGCTGCCCCCGAAGGAAGGTATCTACTATCTACCTCCTATGTAGGATACAATACCCGTATTGACACGATAGAATTAAACAGCGATCAAGCCCTTAATCTCACTCTGCGATCACAGACCTTACTGGATGAGGTAGTCATCTCATCCAACAGACGTAATAATAAAAATGTTTCCTCGCCACAAATGGGGGTTGAAAAACTCAATATGAACCAGATCAATCAGCTTCCGGTAGTTTTGGGAGAACGCGATATTTTAAAAAGCATCACATTAATGCCGGGCATTAAAACCTCCGGCGAAGGAAATACAGGTTTCTATGTCCGTGGTGGTGGTGCCGATCAAAATTTAATTTTACTGGATGAAGCCACCGTCTATAATGCCACTCACCTACTCGGTTTCTTTTCTACGTTCAATTCAGATGCCATCAAAGATGTCAGTATCTATAAAGGTGGTATGCCTGCTGAATATGGAGGACGGCTCTCATCGGTGCTCGATGTAAAAATGAATGAAGGTAATAATAAGAAAACCACTGTTCAGGGTGGTATTGGATTAATTGCTTCCCGCATTAAAGTAGAGGGGCCGCTGGTTAAAGACAAAGGCTCATTTATGTTATCTGCCCGTCGTACCTATATGGATCTTTTTATGAAAGCCTCCTCGGATACAACAATTAATAAAAGTACGCTTTACTTTTATGACATCAATGCGAAGGTTAACTATAGATTTAACGATAAAAATGCGATCTATCTATCCGGATATTTTGGTAAAGATGTATTGGGGCTCCAGGATATTTTCGGCACCAACTGGGGAAATGCAACCGGAACCCTACGGTTCAACCATATCTTTAACAATAAATTATTCTCAAATACGTCACTTGTCTATAGCAAGTTTAACTATGTCATCGAAGGCTTGGACCGCAACGATGGCTTTAAGGCAACGTCTAAGATTACCGATCTAAATTTTAAACAGGATTTCCAATATTATGCAAGTTCTGACCATGCGCTAAAATTTGGATTGCACGTTACCCGACATGATATTGCTCCGGGTGATATTACGACAACAGCCAGTTCCAGTTTCAACGATAAACATGTCGAACATCGCTTTGGTTACGAAATGGCGAGCTATGCCAGTGACGATTGGAAGGTAAACGACAAACTGAATATGACCTATGGCTTACGCTTAAGCTCGATGTTGCTGGTTGGTCCAGGAACCTTTAGTACTTATGACGCAGCGGGTAACACCATTGGCTCACAACATTACAAATCCGGAGAGCTAGTACAACATTATCTCAATTTAGAGCCTCGTTTTAGTGTTAGTTATTTACTCAATGAACAACAGTCCATCAAAGCTTCGTACAATAGAAATACACAAAATATTCACCTATTGACAAACTCCACAAGCGCCAGTCCGACGGATCTCTATGTAATGAGTAGTAAGAATATCAAGCCCGAAATTGCCGATCAGATCTCCACGGGTTATTTCAGAAACTTTAAAGATAATCTATATGAGTTCTCCGCAGAGGTCTATTACAAAAATCTACAAAACCAAATCGATTATAAAGATGCCGCACAATTGCTCGTCAACCAAGACGTTGAATCCCAACTGGTTTATGGTGTAGGGCGAGCCTATGGTGTCGAATTATTTCTGAAGAAAAAATATGGCCGTTTCAATGGCTGGGTGGGTTATACCTGGTCTAAAACCGAACGCAAATTTGATGAGATCAACGCCGGAAAGTACTTTCCGGCAACACAGGACCGTACCCATGATGTATCTGTTGTTGGTATCTATAAACTCAATGAAAAGTGGACTTTCTCCAGTAATTTCGTTTATGGAACAGGAAGGGCTGTCACATACCCAACGGGAAAGTATACAGTCGGGGGCAATACCACATTCTCCTATTCGGAGCGTAATGCTTATCGTATGCCCGCATCACATCGATTGGATATTGCCGCCACTTTTGAAGGAAAACCGGGGAAACGTTATCAGTCAAGCTGGACATTTGGCATTTACAATGTCTATGGGCATAAGGATCCTTACAGAATCGCATTTAGAGATAGTAAAACCGTTGCCAACGCAACGGAGGCTGTCCAAACAAGTATTTTTGGTATCCCTATCCCCTCGTTTACTTGGAATTTTAAATTCTAAACCCAATTACCAAAAACATAAAATACCCTTATTCAAAAAAACACATGCATTGATGAAATGGGTATTTACCAAGACTTTTAGAGACAAACCGAGCATAGCGAGCTCATAAAATATTTATATATGAAACATATTATTGTTATCTCCAGTATCATTATCCTTACGGCCTTCATTTCATCCTGTGAGAAAGTCATCGATATTCAAGTCAATGATGAAGTTGGTCGATTAGTTATTGAAGGCGTCATCAATAACACAACAACGGAACAAGAAATAAAACTGAGCCGAAATGCAGCCTTCTCTGGCGGCAACAATTACCCCGCGGTAAGCGGAGCAACGATCGTGATAAGGGATCAGAATCAGAACGAATATACATTCGTGGAGACCGAAGCCGGAACATACAAAGCACAACAATTGACTGGAATCCCGGGGGAGACATACACAATGGAAGTACGCGTTGATCAAGATAAATATCAGGCAACTTCGCAAATGCCACAAATCGTTTCACTGGACTCTATTGCTGTAGAAAAACCAAAATTTGGTGATAAGGAAAAACGGAATATTAAAGTCTTTTATAAGGATCCGGCCGATCAAATCAATCAGTATAGATTTATCGTTTTTCTAAACGACAAGCAATTGAAAGATATTTATGCCGTCAACGACGATTTCAACAATGGGAATGATATCAATTTAACATTGCGTCCAGATGATGTCGATATATTCCCCGGAGATCGTATTCGTGTAGAAATGCTCTGTGTAGATAAAACCGTGTACAACTACTGGTATAGCCTGATGCAGCAATCGGCCAATTCGGGTGTGACACCAAGTAATCCACCTACTAATATTAGCCCGGCGACACTCGGCTATTTTAGTGCGCATACCTTCTCGACCAAAAGCATACAGGTCGATTAATTGAATACATTGTAACAGCGAGGAGATGATGCTGAACAACATTATCTCCTCACTGTTAAATTAAGCAAATAGCCTATTACAGTCCACCTTTACCGATTGATAGTTTGCTTTTTTATTCGTTCCAAAAGATCATCTTTAAAACTTGCACCCAAAGGCATCTCAAAGCCTGCGATTGTCACCCAATGGTTGTCTACACTCTCTACTTTATTTAGGTTGACCACAAAGGATTTATTGATCCGCACAAAGTCTGTATTGGGCAATTGATTGAATATCGTTTTTATATTCATTGCCACCATTAATTTTTTATCTTTTGTATGGATCATCACATAATCTTTCATGGCTTCAATGTACTGAATTTCATTTAGCTCCAAGCGAAAAAGCTTACGGTCAGCCTTCACAAAAATATGATCAGTAGGCGATACAGCCGCTTTTTCAGGCACCTTTTGTTGAAAATGGCTGACGGCTTTATCCAAAGCCTTCTTTAACCGATCCTCAGCAATAGGCTTTAACAAGTAATCCAACGCATTCAGTTCATAGCTTTCCAATGCATAATTGGGATAAGCCGTTGTAAATATAATCTGTATATGGGCAGGGATAAATTGAGCAAAATCCCAACCGCTTTCTTCTGGTAGATTGATATCCAAAAAAATCAAGTCAAGGGGCTGCTCCTCCATCACCATACGGGCATCTTCCGTATTGCCATACATGCCGAGGCATTCCAAAAAATCGTAACCTTTCAATAATTTTACTAGCCCCCTCCTCGCCAAAGGTTCATCTTCAATCACAATGTATTTAATACTTAGCTTGTCCATAGTCTTATTACGTTCCCATCGGAATACTTAAAAACACCTTATACCTATCATCGAAATCATCAATTTGCAAGTTATAGCTATTCGGATACAAAATTTCTAATCGTTTTTGGATATTACTCAATCCGAGACCACCATATGCAGCAGCCTTCATTTTTCTTTTCTTCGGATTAACACAGGTAAAACAAATGCGTTCAGCCTGAATTGAAAACGCAATCTGCACATGCTGCCCTCCTTCCATCGCCTGATGTGCACTGTGTTTAACAACATTTTCAACAAAAGGAATAAATAGAAATGGTGGAACATGCAGTTGTTCCATCTGTTGGTCAATAGTAAAATCGACAACAAATTTATCCCTGCGAATGTCCTCCATAAAGAGAATATTTTTCAAAACAGCAATTTCTTTTCCTAGCTCGATCGAATCTCGCTTTGACAGATAAAGTTGATTTCTCAGCACATCACTTAATTTAAGCAGTACCTTGGAAGCTAATTTGGGGTTTTCATCAATCAGGAAATTGATATTATTGAGCGTATTAAACAAAAAATGGGGATTAATTTGGCTTTTGAGCTGCTCCAATTGAATCGTCAGTGTATTATTCTCAAATTCTTTAAATCGAATGAGGTTAACAATCCATACCTTAAATAGCTTCATGCTACTGACTGCCGCTATAAATATGGTCAATAAAATAACGATGATCAAATAATCTTCCCAATCCAGATAGGATCGATCCGGCTTTTGGATAAACCGCAATTCCTGTCGCTCCAAATACATCAGCACTAAAAAAATAAATGTATAAGCGACAAGAAGACTCCCCGCATAAGCTAAAAACCGACTTCTCAGTACAAATGCAGGGATTAGGATATAATGATTGATGTAAAAAAGACTCAACAAAATTGTAATGGACAGCAAAGTCTCGAAAAGACGCCACAGGCTACTCGTAGGATCTACTTCCGCCTTCTTGCTTGGCAAAAAATGAATACCAACAATCACTCCGATCAACAAACAATGGCGAATCCAACGATATTTTTTATCGACAACAAAATCTATAAAAAGACTATTTTCGTAACCGATGATTACCTGTGAATTTTTCATGTTAGTGATCTGTCAAAAGATATGTATCCAATAATATCCACAGCCAGCTTAATTGCATTCCATCTTCTATACACCATTTTCTGGTATTTTGACTATCTTCCTTTAAACCAATACACCTCAAGCACTAATAGCCAAACAAAGCGATAAAACCTTATTAAACTGACCGTTAACTACAAAAAAACAACACTATAATCAAGACGAAAAAGCAGCTAATAAGGCTATACTGCAATTGTATGAAAGGTTTAAAAATAGCCATATCTATCAACATTTCAAAATGTGTTTTTACGCTACTACATGCAAAATTTTATAGGTTGGATTTCCTATGGATCAAATTGTTCCCTGCAGAACGATCAAGTACATCTCACAATATATATTTCAGTAACTTTAGCCATTGAATACCGGTATCAACACGTCAATAAAAAATCACATTTAAAGAAATTAACAATGGAAAAACTGCTATTCGAAATGAACAAATATTTCCCATTAAGCGAGCAAACAATTGAAGCGTTGAAAAAGATCTGTCAGCCCAAAAGCTATAAGAAAAACGAATTGATCTTGCGTGCTGGCGACTATGCAAAATATTATTATTTTGTTTATAGTGGCTTATTGGGCTATTACAAACTGGATCCCCAAGGCGATATCATTTACAAATTATTTTTTGAAGAAAACAGCTTTTGCGCATCCACAGCAGCTATCATTGAAGAAAAACCTAGTAATTTTACTATTGTAGCGCTTGAAGATGTACAGCTTATTCAATATTCTGCCAGGCTTTTCCGTGAATTGGTAGCACAACATCACGACTTAGCGCTCTTCCAAATCGCCTACCTGGAAAAAAACTGGGTCGTAAAAAAAGAACCTCTTGAAATCAACTTGAAATGGGAATCAGCCAAAGAACGTTATCTTGAATTATATCAGAATCAGGCTCTCTTTAAGCGGCTCAAACAACACCATATCGCCTCCTATCTTGGTGTCACTCCTACCCAGTTGAGCCGTATTCGTAAAGAATTAAAACAATAATTCCGTCAACATTTGTACATGTTTTCTAACGATATCCTTGAGAATTTTGCAGTGTAACAATAAATTCTTAAGCAATGAAAATAGTATTCACCCTTCTTTTCCTGGCACTCTTCCTTTCGGTAGATGCACAGCATATCGTCCATCAGCAAGTCTACAGCACCAAGATGCACAAAAATATTGATGCCATCATCGTAACACCTGAAATCCAGGAAGGTGTTCGCTATAGAACCGTTTATATTCTACATGGTTATAGTGGCAATCCCACAAGAACGATCGAGCAGGATATTCCAGCTCTATCCCAAAAGGCGGCGGCTTTCCAAACGATTTATGTTATTCCAGATGGAAATTATAACTCCTGGTATGTGGATAGCCCTGTTGATACACAGCTACAATACACAACATTTATCGCAGAGGAGCTGGTTGGCTATATCGATCACAACTACCCCACACAGGCAAATAAAACTTCGCGAGGTTTACTCGGATGGAGTATGGGCGGATATGGTGCATTACATATCGGTGTTGCCTATCCCCAGGTCTTTTCCATTGTCGGAAGCTCCTGTGGTGCCATTGACTTTAATCGCTTTGGGAAAGGATATCAAGGCTACCAAGTGAACCGGGTGCTTGGGGAACTAAAAGATTTGCCTCCAAGTTTTCGGATCTATAACAATGTGGATAAAATGGTCCATAGCGGGCAACATTATATTTTGGATTGTGGAACCGAAGATGTCCAAATGCTGGAGATGAACCGATCGCTACACCAACAGTTAACTGCACAAAATATTGATCATCTTTATATTGAGTCTCCGGGTGGGCACGATACCGCATATTGGAGCAAATCTCTAGCCAACCAATTGGTCTTATTTCATCAGTATTTTGGCTATGAAAGATTATAAATCTATTCTCTACGTCGCCGCTGGTGCTTGCAGCTATGGCCTATTAGCGACCATAGTCAAATTCGCCAATCAACTGGATATCCATATCAGTGTATTGACCTTCTTGCAATTCTTTATCGGCTTTCTATTTCTACTGGTTTTCAATTATTTTTCCCAATCAAAAAAAACAGCACCACAACCACCAAGCTTTGCTGCAAAATTAAAACTAATTGCCTGGGGAACATCCCTGGGCCTGACCTCAACGTTGTATTACCTTGCCATACAATATATCCCTGTATCTGTAGGAATTATTCTACTCATGCAATCTATTTGGATAAGCCTAATCGCCGAAGCGTTGATCAGGAAACAAATTCCCTCAAGAGCAAAGATTATGGGAGTCCTCATTGTACTGTTGGGAACAACCCTTTCAACCAATATCTTTCAGGAAACAAAGATCTTGGACGGTAGAGGTCTTTTATTAGGATTCGGTGCCGGTATCAGTTATGCCGTTGCCATTTTTTCGTCCAGCAATATCGCCAATCAGCTGCCGAGTCCTATTCGAAGCCAGTTTTTAGTACTCGGAGGACTTCTCCTGATCATCGTTTTCTGGAATGTACATATCGTCCAACAAATGACACTACATGCCCTGCCCTGGGGATTGATCATTGCTTTGTTTGGCACAATTCTACCACCGCTATTCTTTACCCGAGGAATCCCTAAGACCGGTATCGCTTTGGGAAATATCATCTCAAGCCTGGAGATTCCAGTCTCCACCATCTCCGCAGTTTTATTACTCCATGAGGCTGTTTCTGGAATTCAGTGGGCAGGTATATTACTTATCCTAGTCGCAGTTACCGTTATCAATCTCCGAAATTAAATACTGAAAGGTCCTTTATATTGTTACATCAAGATATCACATGGAGGACCTCTTTCAGTTTCCGTTGCTTAATGATCTATTAAATTTATAATGCTCCCATAAAATCAAACTGCTGACCGGTACCAATGTCGCCAGTATATGTAAGAGTCCGAATAAACTCGACATACCATCCTCTACGATAAGAAGATAGGTAAATAGCACAATAGCCACAAAAGGCAATAATGTAAAGGATAAGAATACACGAAGACGGCCGCTTCTAAAGCGCGGCTTATTATTTAAAAAGATCCCCAATATAAGCAGGCAAATGCATAGAACACTAAATGATAACAGCAATTCAGTAAACAATGGCATATAGCAACGGGCCCGTTTTGCAGCTTCATTATTAGCCTGAAGTATCGCCGTCAAGATAAAGGTCGTCAAAACACTGAAACCTGTAATTCTTAAGAAGATATAAGCCAATTTTTTTTTCATACTACGTTCCTAACCATTTTATGTATGCTTTTGTTCTTTATCCTTTAGAACAACAGATTGGTACAAAAGATAAACTTTTTCTAAAAGTGCAAACTAATCCAAAAATTAAAAAGCAACAACAAACATTCGCAGAAACAGAACTCATATTTAACTATTTGCAGACAAGATTTGTCCTATTCGAACAGTTAATACAAAATTTTTATTTTTTTACTAAGATTTCCTATCCATGCTACGTATCTATCTAAAATTATAAACCATGAGGCTAACAGAAGATATCAAGCAACTGATTGTAAAATGCATAAAGGGCAATTTATCGCCTGTGGAAAAAAATGCGTTGTCCTCCTGGTTAGCAGAATCTCCTGAGCACGGCATTTATCTTGATGATCTGTTGCAAAAAGAAGCTCTTGTATGGGATTTGAGACAGCGGATCTCACTGGAGGAATCAGATGCGACAGATTGGTCTGAACGCCTCAAAACAAAAACCCTAGCAACAATCCATGCACAAGAGAAACCTATTCGTATCAACAGGATCAGGCGACTTATGCCTTATGCTGCGGCTCTATTTTGTATTGTTCTTGCGGGATTAATCTATCAATTTATTTGGAAGCCTTCGGCGCCCAATACCAATAGAATCGTCCTACATGATGTAGAATTACCGAATAATCATGCTGAAATACGGCTCTCGAACGGAAAAGTAATCCAACTGGACAATGGAAAAGGCGCATTGGTCACATCTGGTGGCTTGAAATATGCCGATGGTAGTCTTATTCAATCGACAGTTCCCAATACAGATTTGATTGCAACCGTCAATACACCAGCTGGCAGCATGCTCCAAATTACCCTGGCAGATGGCTCTCAGGTTACTCTTAATGCAAAGACATCGTTCAAATATCCCCTACAATTCGCGCAAGACCAACGCCTTGTTGAAGTAGATGGGGAAGCTTATTTTAAAATCGCTAAAAATAAAAAAGTGCCCTTCCGTGTAAGATCCAATGGTCAATTGATTGAAGTAACAGGTACCGAATTTAATGTCAACACCTATTCCAAACAAAAAAGCAGTACGACACTTGTCGAAGGTTCGATCAATTTATCAGCCAATGGGCAGCAAATACAGCTCAAACCTAATCAACAGGCCACCCTGTCATCGGGACGCCTTTCACAAAAAAGCGTAGACCCACACAATTACATTGCCTGGATTGACAATAAATTCTATTTCAATGAGACAGACCTCCATACCGCCCTACAGGCGATTGGACAATGGTATGATCTCCAGATTATTTATAAAAATAATAGCAAAGAAACCTATTTATACGGTGAAATTCAGCGAACAAAAAGTTTGTCCGCAGTATTGGAAATTTTAAAAAGAAGTAATATCCAGTTTGAATTGATCCAGGAAGATGGCGTTCGTAAGCTCATCGTATCCAATTAACCTATTATATAACCAAAAACTAAATTATACAGATGAAAAAGCCAACTTAACGAAGCTAATCAGAGCCGCTAAAAAAAAGCCGAATAATGCTTCCAACATTAATCGGCCAATACATTAGCGATCTCCATTTTTGACCGATTCACCCAATCAGTTTACAAACAGATTATATCCCTAATTCAACAAATTTATGAATTTTAAATTTCTTGTTCATAGAAAACCTATAGCTATGGACATACCCAAACAATGGAAGACCAAAATGAAGCTTAGCGCCTTTTTTACGCTTGCATGTGTTGTCAAACTCTCAGCAGCTGGATACGCACAATCTATTACCATAGATGCAAACAAAACATCGCTTATACAGGTTCTTCGAACCATCCAAAAGCAGAGCGGTGTTCCCTTTCTGTTAAATGGTAAGGAACTCGCCGAAATAAAAATTGAGGGGCATGTAAAGAATATGCCTTTAGAAAAAGCGATGTCAGTACTGTTGAAAGACAAACCCATTAGCTGGAGTTTCAAAGACAATATGCTTGTCGTCACCACAGTAAAAGCAAATGCCTCAGCTATCATTAGTCCAACAAACTATGCGTTTATGTTACAGACAAGGACCGTAAAGGGAAATGTCCATGACAGCCAGGGGCAGCCACTCTCTGGGGCCACAATCACACTCAAAGGAACCAGCAAAGCGACAACAACAGATGCCAGTGGAAATTTTCAGTTAGATGTCAATGATCGCAATGCCATACTTGTTGTTAAAATGATTGGATTTCAACAGAAAGAAATTCCCTTAAATACACAAATCTATCTTGATGTTACGCTCAATCAACAGATTGATACCTTGGAAGAGGTGGTGATCGTGGGCTATGGCGCTACGAAAAAGAAGGAATTGATCGGTTCGGTCTCGCAGATTGATGGTAAGCAGCTTGCAAAACGAACAGTTCCCCAACTTGCGCAGGCACTAACGGGACAGATGCCTGGTGTGACAGTGATCCAACGTTCGGGGCAACCCAGTGCGGCCAACAATAGCATACAGATCAGAGGTGTAGGCTCTTTCGGTGCCACCACCGATGCCTTTATACTGGTCGATGGTATTCCAACCAGTTCATTCAATGATATCGACCCCAATGATGTAGCCTCCATCTCTGTTTTGAAAGATGCCTCATCAGCAGCAATATATGGTGCCAGAGCCGCCAATGGTGTTATTCTTGTCACCACCAAAACAGGGTCAACAGCCGGAAAATTAGCCGTTAATTATAGCGGATATTTTGGCATTCAAAAACCAACAGCCTTTCCCGAGTTTGTCAACTCCTGGGAATATGCCAGCCTCATAAATGAAACCACAACCGGCGGCGGTGGTTATACTGAAGAACAAATTCAGAAATATAAGGACGGAACCGATCTGGACAATTACCCCAACAGCGATTATATTGGTAGCACATTTAAATCGCAGGCAGCCCAGACCGGACATAACCTGAATATTTCCAATACAACCGAAAAAATACAGTATACCCTATCTGCCGGGTTCCTCAATCAGAAAGGTATTGTCATTAAAAACAACTTTAATAAATACAATGTTCGACTCAATCTGATTTCCAAGCTGAGTGATAAACTTAAATTAACGACAAGAGTATCGGCGATACAGACCGACACCGATGAACCCGCTGCACCAGCAACACTTGATTTTTGGCGAATGACCGATATTATCTCCCAGGTTATCCGCTATCCCGCGACTTTTCCGATCCGTATGAGCAATGGCGACTGGGGAGCTGGAAATAACCTAAAAGGAACACCAGTCTCTTTTCTTGAAAGCGAATCATTTTACAAAGAGAAAGTGTCTAATATCTCCGGAAATGCACGTTTCGACTGGAATCCAATTTCGGATCTGACACTCTCGGCAATTGGTGGTTATACCCAGACCAATGGTCGTTCCAAGCTGTTCCGTGCTGCACAGCGCATCAATAGTTCCATTACACTTGCTCCTTCTATCCTAGAGCAGGGAGCTCCCTATACGACATATAAAACCTTTCAGGCATTAGCCGATTATACCAAATCATTCAAAGACCATTCCGTTAAAATCCTTGCTGGCTATTCCTTTGAAAAAGGTTATAGTGAAGGACTTAGCGCTTCTCGTCAAAACTTCCCGAGCAATGAGCTTACGGAATTAAATATTGGTTCGCCAGATGGACAAACCAACTCGGGTTCGGCAACCGAATGGGCATTGGAATCGCTTTTTGGCCGAGTTCAGTACAATTACGCAAAAAAATACCTCTTAGAAGGCGTGATTCGATACGATGGTTCATCCCGCTTTCCTACAAGTAAACGGTATGCTATTTTTCCTTCACTTGCTGCGGGTTGGTTGATCAGTGAAGAATTATTTGTAAAAGATAAATTCGACTGGATTACTGAGCTAAAATTAAAAGGTTCTTATGGTATTTTAGGTAATCAAAACATTGTGGAGAATCTTACCTCAAGAGTAGTGTCAAATTATCCCTACCAAAATATCTTAAATACGGGTTACAATTATCCTTTCGGGAATAGTATATCACCTGGGGTAGCCCGTGTAAAGATTGTAGACCCAAACTTACGCTGGGAATCCACCCGAACAGCCGATGCCGGGCTCGAAATCGCATTATTTAAAAATCTATTGACCTTTAGCAGCACCTATTATAATCGTTTTACCTACGATATTTTAGTCAGCCCCAACTCTAGCGTATCAAAGGTGTTAGGCTTTGAAGTTGGTATACAAAACTCTGGAAAACTTAGAAATACTGGCTGGGAATTTACTTTAGGTCATCAAAATAAGATCAATGAATTCTCCTATAACGTCAATCTGAACTTCTCCACAGTCAAGAATAAGGTAGTCGATTTGGGGATTGGTAATATCAACCAGTCCAACGGTATGGTTGGTAATGGATCCGATTTGTTTATCGGCTATCCGATACAGGCTTATTATGGCTATCAGGCCGCCGGTTTATTTGTTGATGCTGCTGATGTAGCATCTTGGGCTGACCAAAAAAGTATTAATCCACAGTCACAACCTGGCGATATCCGGTACAAGGATATCAGTGGACCGGACGGTGTCCCTGATGGTAAGGTGGATGCAACTTATGACAGGACCGTTATCGGATCCCGTATCCCAAAATATACCTATGGAATAAATCTTGGATTTAATTACAAGGGCTTTGACCTTGGTCTCCTACTCCAGGGTGTAAGTGGTGTACAGGGTTTATTAAATAACTATGCTGGATTTGCACTAAACCAAAATGGGAATATCCAACGTTGGCAAGCTGATAGCCGATGGACTACCGCAAATCCAGATCGAAACGCAGTGTACCCACGATTTGAACAATTACCAAATACCGGAAGCCCCAATACACAATTATCGGACTATTGGTTGTTGAATGCCAGCTATATCCGTTTAAAAAATGTACAATTGGGTTATGCCATTCCCAAAAACCTTCTTTCTAAATGGAAATTGTCAGGCTTACGCATTTATGCAAATGCTGAGAATATATTTACAAGCAGCAATTATAGAAAAGGTTGGGATCCGGAGATCAATTCAAGTGGGGCATACTACCCCATTATGCGCAATTTCACGTTCGGCGTA
Organism: Sphingobacterium sp. GVS05A; assembly: GCF_019969845.1. Taxonomy (GTDB): domain Bacteria; phylum Bacteroidota; class Bacteroidia; order Sphingobacteriales; family Sphingobacteriaceae; genus Sphingobacterium. Next base: position 445,033 of record NZ_JAHXYR010000004.1, on the reverse strand, counting down.
AATCTTAGTTTTTAAATCAATTCATAACCATAACATGAAACGTATAACCTATAAAAATATAAAACTGGTCCTTTGTATATTTTTTGCTTCCAGTCTAACCATGAGCTGCAAAAAACAATTGGATACAAACCCCCTGGATAGATTTGCCAATGATACATTCTGGAGCAGCGAGACTAATGCACGGCTTGCAATCACAGGCCTTTACAAAGGTGAGATACAGATGAATAGCCAGGCCGAGTTTAGCCCCTCAGACTGGTGGTCCTACCATGGTTTGCTTTACCTTGAGTTTGCCTCTGATAATGCTTATGACCGCCGCGGAGATAATTCAGCCTTCAATAAATTGTCCGATGGCACACTCACCAATAATATCGGTATACTGTCTGACTATTGGACGCTCTCCTACAAACGGATCGCCCGTGCGAATTTCTTTTTAGAGAACGTAGATAAAACACCGATTTCACCCGAACTTCTGGCCCGCTTTAAGGCTGAAGCACGTTTTATTCGCGCCTGTCAATACTTCTACCTATCACAGTATTGGGGGGATGCCCCATTGGTGACCAAAACATTAACACCTGACGAAGCCAATCATGTTATCAAAAACAAAAAACAGGAATTGGTTGCCTTTGTCGAACGTGAGTTGCAGGAAGCCGCAAATGACCTTCCAAGCTATGGTAAATTACCTGCAGCAGAGCGGGGTCGCGCGACGAAACAAGCCGCTTATGCATTTCTGGGGCGTCTACAATTAGCCGAAAAATCTTACGCCGTAGCAATTAAGACCTACGAAAATATCATCAATGCCAATGAAAATAGTATTGATCCAAACTATACAAGTCTTTTTGATGGTAGTAATGAATCCAGTAAAGAAATCATTTTTGCTACACAGTACCTTGTAGACCTTGCCGGAAATGGTATGTTTCAACATAACTTTCCAGCAATAGCCGGTGGCTGGCATCTCCATTGTCCATTGGGAAGCTTAGTGGAGAGCTATACCTTTACGGATGGAACAGCCTTTTCCTATACTGATCCCAGATATAATTCACAGAATATCATCCAAAATCGGGATCCGAGATTAGGATTTACGGTCATCAGCAACGGGGACCGTTTTAAAAATCTCCGGTATATCTCGCATCCAGACTCAACCCTGTCCATTGACCAGCTCACAACCACCAAGCAAGCAACACGCACGGGTTATGGTCTTCGTAAATTTAACGCTGAAAATTTTAGCGGCAATTTACAGAATTCTGGAACAGATCTTCCTATTATTCGCTATGCCGAGGTGCTATTGAGCTACCTTGAAGCCAAACTCGAAAATGGTGATCCCCTGACAGCTGAGCTACTGGATAAAACCATCAATGCAGTCCGCCGACGTAGCAGTGTCAATATGCCTCCTATCGCTGTCGCAAACGCAACTACAGTCCGGGCAGCATTGCGCAATGAAAGACGTGTGGAATTAGCCTTAGAAGGTATCCGCTATTGGGATCTTTTGCGTTGGGATACAGCAAAAGATGTTTTAAATGGTGATTTCTATGGTGCCGCATTTCCCAATGCCAAAAATATCCGCGTGAAAGCAGGTAGTAGTAGAGACAGTTATAGTCGCTGGTATGTAACCAAAAAGTCCTTCAGAGCAGGTCAGGATAATCATTGGCCGATCCCCCAAAGTGAAATTGATATCAATCCAAATTTAAAATAGTATATTGGGTGTCGTCTTTTTGTTGACGACACCCAATCAACGTATTTGCACAATATGAAAAAGACCCTATCTCTTACGATTCTACTTTCTTCGAGTCTGACGATGACACTTCCGCTGACTTCATTCGCACAAAAACTGAATAAACCGAACGTTATCTATATCTATGCGGATGATCTCGGTTTTGGTGATTTAAGCAGCTATGGAGCCCAACAGATTGAAACTCCAAACTTGGATAAATTGGCGCACAGCGGTACGCGCTTTACCAATGCACATAGTACCTCCGCAACCTGTACCCCATCTCGCTTTGCTTTGATGACAGGTACCTATCCATGGCGCCAGACGGGTACAAGTATCCTGCCCGGAGATGCCAAGCTGATAGTACCGACAGACAAAATCACATTGCCCAAAGTATTCAAAAATGCAGGCTACGCAACAGCAATTGTCGGTAAATGGCATATGGGACTTGGCAGCGAAGTCAAAAAAGACTGGAATGCAGCCATCAAACCCGGACCTAACGATGTTGGTTTTGATTACTCATTTATCTTCCCTGCAACGGCCGATCGGGTTCCGACCGTTTTCTTAGAAAATGATCGGGTTGTCGCCGCTGAAGCAAACGATCCCATTCTTGTCGATTATGAGAAAAAAATAGGCAATGATCCTACGGGCAAAGAGCATCCCGAATTGCTCAAAATGCAATCCTCTCCCGGCCAAGGGCACAACCAGACAATTGTCAATGGCATTGGACGGATTGGCTACATGAGCGGCGGCACACGTGCACGCTGGGTAGACGAAGAAGTTTCCACAACCTTTCTACATAAAGCACAAGATTTCATTTCACAACATCAGGATAAGCCATTCTTCCTCTACTTCTGTTTAACGGAACCCCACGTGCCACGTATGCCCGCCACACAATTCAGAGGCAAAAGTAAGCTAGGTTATCGGGGAGATGCTATTCTTCAATTGGATTGGACAGTCGGACAGATTCAACAACAATTGCAGCTACTGGGCATGGACAAGAACACCATTATCATTTTCAGTAGCGACAACGGTCCGGTATTGGATGACGGCTATGTGGACGGCGCCGTGGCCCAGCTTAATGAACACCAGCCCGCAGGACCGCTCAGAGGTGGTAAATATAGTATCTTTGAGGGAGGGACACGTGTACCTTTTATCGTCAGCGGACAAGGGGTGGCCAAAGGTAAGGTATCCAATGCATTGATCAGTCAAATGGATCTGTTGGCAACAAGTGCGCAGCTCGTAGGTGTAAAATTAAAGGCTGATGAAGCAAAAGATAGCAAGGCCTTATTGAAAACCTTAACCGGCGAAGATCCCAAAGGACGTAGCACGATGATCCAACATGCACAAACCTTGGCTATTGTCAAAGACGATTGGAAATATATTGCGCCAAGCGACGGTACCGCCTATATGAAATTGACGGATACAGAAACAGGAAATCTTCCCGAAGATCAATTGTACGACCTCAAAAATGATATCGGAGAAAAAAACAACGTTGCTGCTAAATATCCTGAAAAAGTGACTGAATTGAAACAGATGTTGGAAGGAGAACGAAAAAAATGAAAAAGCAAGTAGGTCTTACCCTCATCCTACTGGGATGGGGAATTCTTTTTGCACAACAAAAGCAAGCACCTAAAAAGCAGCCCAATATCATCTTTTTTTATGCGGATGACTTGGGCTATGCCGAGACAGAACCTTATGGACAACAGCTGATCAAAACCCCCAACCTGCAAAAGTTGGCGCAAGAGGGACTTCGTTTTATCAACCATTACACCAGTACACCTGTCTGTGCGCCAGCGCGCTGCATGTTATTGACAGGTAAACATGGTGGTCAGTCCTATATCCGGGGTAATTATGAATTGGGTGGATTTGCCGATAGCCTGGAAGGTGGACAAATGCCCCTACCCGAGGGAACCTACACCATGGCCCACCTATTTAAAAAAGCAGGTTATCATACTGGCGCAATCGGAAAATGGGGTCTAGGCATGCAAAATACAACCGGAAGTCCCAACAAACAGGGATTTGACTACTTCTTTGGTTACCTCGACCAAAAGCAGGCCCACAATTACTATCCAAGCCATCTCTGGGAAAACGAGCAAAAATATCCACTCCAAAACAAAGAAAAGTTTGTGCATATTCCACTCGACTCCACTAAAGCAACAGCCAAAGATTTTGAGCAATTCAGTGGCAAACAATATGCCCCGGAAATTATGACTGAAAAGGCATTGGCATTTATTGATAAGAACCGAAACAGTCCTTTCTTTCTCTATCTTCCGTACACCCTACCTCATCTTTCGTTACAGGTACCCCAGAAATATGTGGATCGGTATAAAGATCTTTTCCATGACCATCCATACTATGGGCAGGATGGCTACACGGCCACTCCTTATCCAAGAGCTACCTATGCAGGCATGATCACTTATCTGGATGATCAAGTGGGCTTGATCATGAAACATATTAAATCCCTGGGTCTGGATGACAATACCATTATTCTGTTCTCTAGCGACAATGGCACGGGTTTCAATGGTGGCATAGACTATCGCTTTTTTAAGAGCGTTGATTCACTCAGAGGGTTAAAAATGGATGTGTTTGAAGGGGGAATAAAAGTTCCATTGATCGTCCGCTGGCCCAAAACAATCAAAGCAAACACCGAGACAGATGTTATATCAGCACAATATGACCTGATGGCTACCTTTGGACAGTTGGTCCAACAGGATCCCGGTAAGACCAATGGACTGTCCCTGCTGCCAACCTGGTTGGGACAAAAGAACCAGAAAAAACACCAATACCTTTACTTTGAATACCCCGAAAAAGGTGGTCAGGTAGCCATACGTGAGGGACAATGGAAAGCAATTAAACTGGATTTAAAAAATAATCCAAAGGCAAAATGGCAATTGTATGATCTAGAAACGGATCCCTGGGAGCAAAAGGATATTGCAAACAAACATCCCGAATTGCTCCGTCATTTTGATGAAATTATCCTCACTGAACACCGTCCTGCACACATAAAAGAATGGGAAATCATAGACAGTAAGCTGGTAAAAAAATAAATTTCTCCGGATCTCATTTATTCTCCGTTAAAAAACTTGGGTTGTCATGCTTGAAAGCATGACAACCCAAGTTTTTTTATGTAACTTCGTTGTTAGTATCTATGTTGGGAGGCCGCCCGTAAATATCCTATTGAACAACAACAAAGGCCATGATATCGGTCATTATGTCCATCTTAGGGCAATGAAAGAAAAATATTGATAACCAAACATGCTTCAACTGGAGTCGCATATTAACGCATTAAAAGAGGGGAATGAAAGCGCATTGTGCTTTTTCATGGACCATTTTGGCCATACGCTACGTTATTTTGCCTTTTCTTATCTACGCAGCAAAACCGATGCTGAAGAAATTGTGTCGGATATCTTTGTCAAGCTCTGGTATCACAGACAGAAAGTAGACAATTACGATAGCCTCAAAGCATTTTTGTATATCGCGACAAAGAATGCCTGTATCGATATGAAAAGATCGGCCCGATTTAAAATGCAGACCGAAGAATTGGATATCCTTCAGAATTTATCCCTACCCGAGGACGATATTCTAAAAAAAATATTTAGGACTGAGCTAACGGAGTTATTACTGGCTGAAATCGATAAACTACCAAAACAGCAGGCTAAAATATGTAAAATGAGCTTTTTGGAGGATTTAGATACCGAAGAAATCTGTAAAGTACTGGACACTACTCCATCAAATGTCTATTATGCACGTTCCAAGGCACTCCTCGCCTTAAAAGAACGCTTCAGATCCAAAAATTTCGAATACCTTTTGCTAATCTCAATGTCCGCTTTACATATTTTCAAAAGCTAAAAAATCAATCTATTCCGATAACAGCATATCGTATAGCGATACAGAAAAAATAAAAGCTTCATGCTTTCACAAGCACCAACAGCTATTAAAATCGACTAAGTATTCGCTCTGGCCAATAAACAGCGCGTGGCGAGCTCATTCTTAATTAAAAAAAATACGAACCAATAAAAAAAATAGACAATTCAAAAAAAGAAATGATTGGGTAGAATAAAAACATAATCAGCTGTAAAACAGTATATTATATGTAAAATAAAAAAAGCTTAGCATTTGGTCGGGCGACCTGCTAAGCTTTTATAAATACCTCTTTGTAAGAGGCAATCAACCTAAACCTATGACAAAGATAATGCTTCAAATGATATAAACAAAAATTTTGTAATATTTTTTTTCAACTCCCATAAATTTGTTTTGGCATAGCTACGACAAAAGGAATAGTAAGTGTACTATATACACACAATCTTTTTGCTATTTTCAGAAGCCGTTTTTTTTAGCATACTATATCAAAGCAGATTCTATTACAGTATTTATCCCTTCCATGAATTATATTTACCATAAATTATTCTGTCATTCATGCGTCGATTTTGTTAGCAAAAACCATGTTTCCTTCGATTATTTAGTAACTTTGATTGAATCAAAAATTTTAGTGCATGTTTACCGGAATCATAGAAACCTTAGGAAAAATCGAGCGTATTGAACACGAAAAAAGCAACATTCATTTTTATGTGAGCTCCCCCATCTCCAATGAATTTAAAATTGATCAGAGCGTAAGCCACAATGGTGTATGTCTGACCGTTGTTGGGCTGGATGATCAGGTGCACAAAGTAACAGCGATTGATGAGACCTTACAGAAAACGAATCTAGCACAGTTGAAAGTTGGAGACCTGGTTAATATCGAACGCTGTACCTTAGCCGGAGGAAGATTTGATGGGCATATTGTCCAAGGACATGTCGATCAGACCGCAACATGTATACAGAAAACCGATGAAAATGGTAGTTTTATTTTTACATTTCAATACGATCCTTCCAAACAGAATATTACAGTAGAAAAGGGATCCATTACCGTTAATGGTATTAGTCTGACAGTGGTAGATTCTCGCGATGACCAGTTTTCTGTCGCAATCATTCCTTATACACTCGAACATACCAATCTTCAACAGGTTGAAGTAGGCACGACAATTAACCTTGAATTTGATATTATTGGAAAATACGTAACAAAAATTATGGCCATGCGTGGCTAATTCTTTCCAAACTATACTTACATGGATTTACCTTTAAGTCCATGTAAGTATCTGATCAATAAATAAGCTAAGGAAGCTAGATATATTGATTACGCCAACAAAAAAGACGATTGCCCGCTAACCATCTATCCGAGAACATGATTGTACTCCAGATTATGTTTACACCAATCCTGATCCGTTTACTCTAGATAATGTCCCTGACGGATAAGTAATGCGCGATATTTATTAAAAACACTGGACTTGGACACAAAGCCCATATATTTATTTTCATCCCCAAGTACCGGTAATATCCAGGTATCATCTTTGTTCATCTTGGCCATCACAATTTCCATATTCTCGTTGATCCCTACCGCATCGTTTGGTTTCTGCGCCAATTTTTCAAATGGAGTCTCTCCCCCTTCGACCTCTCCTAACAGCACCGAGAATAAAAACTCACTATAGAGAAGCCCCATAAATTTACCTTCATAACTCACCACCGGAAAAATATTGCGTTTACTGTGGATAATATCCGACTGCCTACTTTTAGGTGTTTCATCGGGTCTCAAAATCACAAAATTGGTTTCCAGAACATATTTAATCCGCATCATGCTCAAGACAGAGCGGTCCTTATCTTCGTAAGAAATGAGATCACCTGATTCAGCCAATACTTTTGTATAGATCGAATGCTTCAATACCGCACGGTTAATCAGATAAGAAATTGAACAGACCAACATCAAGGGTACCATGAGTGTATATCCACCTGTTACTTCTGCAATTAAGAAGATACCCGTCAACGGTGCATGCATAATACCACTCAGTGCACCTGCCATACCGGCAACTACAAAATTTGGGACATTAAGTTCCGATATCCCAGTCAGATTAACCCCATAAGAAAAGGCAAAGCCCAATAGACCGCCCATCACCAGACTCGGTCCAAACACCCCGCCGTTTCCGCCTCCGTTCAACGTAAATAGTGCAGCAAAAGATTTACCAAATAAGGTCAAAATGGTATAACCCAGCACCACCAATCCCATATCTTTATAATCAGAAAACAAGCTGTTTTTTACAATTGAGTTAAATTGTCCATTGAGAATCTGCTGGATTGTAATATACCCTTCACCGTAAAGTGCTGGAAATACGAAAATCATAATCCCTAAGGATATTCCGCTTACCCATACTTTGTTATAGGGATTCTTTATTTTAGCAAACCATTTCCCTACCGAACTGGATACACGGGCAAAATAGATGGTATACAGTCCAATCAATACCGCCAATAACAAATAAAACAACAAGGCAGAAACCTGCCAATCCGAATTGAACGTACTAAATAGCGGTTCACTGTACAAAAGTCGCGATACAACTGACGCTAAGGCCGAAGAGATCAAAAGTGGTATAAAAACCGGAATGGAGAATTCCGGAAGCAATATCTCAATCGCAAAGATCATTCCAGCCAAGGGGCTATTAAATGCGCCCGAAATTCCTGCTGCCGCGCCACAGGCCAAAAGCATGGTGACTTCTTTATATTGCAGACCAAAAAAACGGGCAATATTGGAACCTATCGACGATCCCCCCAATGCCACGGGAGCCTCCAATCCACAGGAACCTCCAAATCCAACCGTAATCGCCGAAGTGACGACCTGCGAATAGATATTACTTGGATCCAATCGGCTTCCCTTTCGGCTGATGGCATAGATAATCGGGGTGATACCGTGCTCCATCTTCTTTCCTTTCAGAAATTTCCGAACAAAAAACACACTCAGTAAAATCCCGATCAACGGGAAAATCAAATAAACCGAATATTTAACCTTCCAATCAATATCATCCTGGATCGTCGCCGCAATAAAATGCGTTAGTCTTTTTAATACAGACGCCATCAGACCACCAACAATTCCAACTAAAAAGGCCAAGAGAATAATAAAGTTTCTGTTCGAAACTTTTTTCATTCGCCATTGATTGATCTGATCTATCTTCTTAAAAAAACGTACACTGAGATTTGCCATGTCTTCTTATTGAAAGCTCAACACTTCCTTTTTCTTTTTTGTTTTAAATTTATCGGGTACAACCACTAATATTTCCTTTTCCAATGCCTGAATTGCATGTCGTTTGACATAATTTTGTGTCGTGACCAACGATATTTCGCGGACTGGTTCCGGCGATTTGAAATAACGGATCTTATCCAACTGCTCATCCACATAATCTGAGATAGAAAGCTCGGGTAAGATTGTGATACCGTCATTGATATCCACCATTCTTTTGAGTGTTTCAACACTACCGGTATTATACTCAAAACGTCCAGAAAGATCTTGATTGTGCTTATGATGGCAAATATTAAGTACCTGTCCACGCATACAATGTCCTTCATTGAGCAACCAGAGTTTATCATCGGCAATATCATCACCACTCAGCACTTTCTTGGAAAACAAAGGACTATTTTCAGATATATAAGCGACAAAATTTTCATAAAACAGAGGAGTCTCCAGTATACCCTGATCATTTAAGGGGGTAGATAGTACACCGCAATCCAAAAGCCCAACCTTCAGCTCATGCACAATACGTTCGGTAGTATATTCCCAGATCTGCAATTGCAATTTTGGATACTTCTCCATAAACGTTGTCAATACCTTAGGCAATAAGTAGGGCGCGATTGTCGGGATAACACCGATTTTTAGCGTCCCCTCGATTTCCCCCTTCTTGTCCTGTACAATTTCATTGATCTTACGGCTTTCTGTCAGTACCGATCTTGCTTGAAGTATAATCTTCTCCCCAATTTCAGTAGGCACAACAGGCTGACGGCTCCGGTCAAAGATTTTAGCCCCCAAAGACTCTTCCAGTTTCTGGATCTGCATACTTAAGGTCGGCTGTGTCACAAAACACTTTTCGGCTGCGGCAACAAAACTACGATAGGTATCAACAGCAATGATATATTCCAATTGGATTAAGGTCATGTTAAAATCTTTAAAGCGCAAAATTACGAATACTCCTGTAAAACGATGGCAAATACACAATATTTTAAGGCTCGACCATTGCTTCCCCGATCATATTATACAATAAATACCTTGCCAAAAAGCGAGAATTGACTGGCTATTATGACAATTGTTGATCGAAAAGTCGAATTCATCAAAAAGCTTTTCTTAAATTTGGAGATTTATAACAGTTGATATTAAAAAATCCCATGAAATTTATACATCATACGACAATTGCACTAGCACTATTATTATCCACAATGAACACCCCATACGCAAATGCGAACCCAGATGAAGGGATGTACCCATTGAGCGATTTAAATAGAGCGGGTTTAAAGAAAGCCGGATTAAAGATCAGTGAGAAGGATATCTACAATCCAGGCCAAGTTGGATTAGTGGACGCCCTGGTTCAAGTCAGTGGATGTACAGGATCATTCGTCTCCAACCGTGGTCTGATCATTACCAACCATCACTGTGCCTTTTCCGCAGTTCAGTTGGCCAGTACCGCCATCAACAATTATCTTAAAAATGGCTTTGTCGCACAAAATCAGGAACAGGAGATTGAAGCAAAAGGATTAAAGATCAGAATTACAGATTCATACGAAGATGTATCTGTTAAAATATTAAATGCCGTAGCCAATATCAGCGACCCTGTCGAGCGCATCAATACCATTAAAAGAAAACAGGAAGAACTTGTTAAACAGGCTGAAAAAGAAGACCCTACGATCAAAGCTGAAGTATCCGAAATGTTCATTGGTAAAAGCTATGTTCTATTTCGCTACAAAACAATCGAAGATGTGCGTCTTGTTTATATTCCACGCCAAAATATTGGTGAATTTGGTGGGGAGACTGACAACTGGGTATGGCCACGTCATACAGGCGACTATTCCTTCCTTCGGGCCTATGTGGGGAAAGATGGAAAATCAGCTCCTTATTCAAAAGATAATGTGCCCTATCAACCAAAAAAGCACCTGAAAGTCAATCCAAATGGTGTGAAAGAAAATGATTTCACCTTTATTCTGGGTTATCCAGGAAAAACATTCAGACATCGTCCGGCGCAGTATATTAAATACCAACAAGACTATTTATTGCCCTATGTTTCCAATTTGTATGATTTCCAGAACAAACAAATGGAGGAAGCTGGGAAAGACAATACGGATATTGCACTCTCTTTGGCAACACGGATCAAACGCAACGCCAATGTGCTTAAAAATTACCGTGGCAAGCTCAAAGGCTTGCGCGGCATAGATCTCCTGGCGACAAAAAAGCAGGAAGACGAAGCGCTGGCAGCATTTATCTTGAGTAAACCCGAACTTAAAGGCAAATATGGTAATCTATTAAACGATATTGCTGCTTACTACCAAGTCAGTGATCAAGATGCCTTGAAAGAGCTTTGGATCAACAATATTTATAACAGTACCAGTTTACTGAAAGTTGCCCGCGATCTCAATACGCTAAAAGTAGCAATGGGAAAAGAGCGCTCTTCACATGCTGCAAAACAGTTATTCGACTATAATGTCGAACAGCTTAAAAAAAGTATTCAGGAAACTTACGAAAGCTACAACAAACAGGCAGACCAACGTATTTTCGGTAAAATGCTTGCCGATGCGGCTGCTTTCCAAGGTAAAAATCAACTTGAATCTATCCAGAAACTCCAATTGAATGGCGAAACTGCCAATACCTATGCTACGCAACTAATCAATAGCAGTAAATTGGCAGATCAAAATTATATTTTAAATACGGTTTTGGCGAATGCAAACGCGCTAAGCCAGTTTGATGATAAACTATTGAGTTTTCAAAATGAGCTGGAAAATGATATTGTCATCTTCGCAGCTGAGCAGAAAAGACGTGAGGGTGTGTTGAATAAACTGATGGGTGACTATGTCGCTGTCAAGGAAATCTTTCAGGCCAAAAACTTTATTCCAGATGCTAACTCCACTTTGCGTTTGACTTATGGACATATTAAAGGGTATGCTCCTGCTGATGCTACTTATATGAAACCATTCACAACCATTGAAGGTATTATTCAGAAAGGGAATCTTGGTCTAGCCGATTTCGATTATCCACAGGAAATCAAGACCGCGTATCTCAATAAGAACTTTGGGCCCTATTTAAAGAAAGACCTGGGCTCTGTTCCTGTCAATATATTGTATGATATGGACACCACAGGGGGCAACTCAGGTTCGCCGATCATGAATGCAAATGGTGAGCTGATCGGTGTAAACTTTGACCGTGCCTATGATGCTACAATCAACGATTTTGCATGGAATGAAAGTTATAGCCGCTCTATCGGTGTGGATATCCGTTATGTGCTTTGGGTTGCTGATAAGATTGACAATGCTCATTTTATTTTAAAGGAAATGGGTATCTAATCGCTACCAAAAGCGTTTTATATATAAAAAAAACACCTGAACAAAACCGTTCGGGTGTTTTTTTTATTGGTGTAAACCAATAAACCTTAAATAATTTGTTATTCTACTGGCAAATTCAGCAAGACCTGCTTCAGCCTCGCTAGTCCCTCCTGTAAAATAGACCTCGAACAGGCGATATTCAACCGGATAAAAGAATCACTTCCCTTACCATACATGGCACCGACATTGATCTGCAGATGGGCCTCTTTCAATAGTATTTGTCCTAGTTTTCGGCTGGAAAAATTTAATGCAGTACAATCTACCCAAACCAAATAGGTGCCCTCAAGCGGAATAATTTTTAAAGCTGGCAGATGCTCCGCCATATAGCTTCTTAAATAAATATAGTTACTATAAATATAGGCTAGCGCTTGTTGTAGCCAATCCTCCCCCTGTTGATAAGCAGCTATTAAACCCGTGATCGCAAAAGGACTGATACTCGCTATCTCATTGACAAGAAAGGCATCCTGCACTTTTCTATTTAAGATAGGATCCGCGACGATGACCGTTGCGACCTGCAGTCCTGCAAGATTAAAGGTTTTGCTTGGCGCAATACAAGTTATTGTATTCGCCAAAAAGGCTTGATTGATTGTTCCAAAAGGAATATGCTGATGCCCTTCAAATACTAAGTCACAATGGATTTCATCCGAAATAACTATAACATTGTGCTTTAGACAGATCTCACCCAAACGTTCAAGCTCGACTTTTGTCCAAACCCGCCCCGCAGGGTTATGTGGGCTGCAGAGGATAAAGAGCTTTACCTTCGGATCACTCGCCTTAGTTTCAAAATCTACAAAATCAATTGCATATTGCCCATCTTTATACAATAGGTCGTTGGAAACCACCTCGCAGCCATTACGTTCGATCGATGAAAAAAAACAATGGTATACAGGTTCCTGTATCAGGACTTTATCCCCCGTTTCTGTTAATGCAGCAACGATTGCCGACAAAGCCGGCACCACACCTAAAACCGGAAGTATCCACTCGCGCTGCAAATGAAAACCATGTTTACGTTTAGACCAATCTGATACCGCTTCATAAAAAGCATCCGGCACTTTTGCATAGCCATAAATACCATGCTGAACACGTGTGGTCAACGCGTCGATAATCTCTTTGGATGCAGGGAAATCCATATCAGCAACCCAGAGCGGAATTAAATCGGCATAGTCCTGTTGATTCCATTTTACAGAATCAGTCCCCCTACGGTCGATTATTTTATCAAAATTGTAGATCATAAAGCAATTTACTCAAAAATACTACGCATTTCCAATAATACTTTTGGGAAAAATCAGCGACTAAAATGGCGATAAATCCAGACTAAAATCCGCCGCCCCTTGGTTTCTATCAGAACGGGAGCTATTTGAGATAATCGCCATTAGTTAAAGTACAGGTCACAATACGGAGGACAGGTTAGGATAAGGATAAGGGTTCTGGACGCAATCTACATTTAGAGCCAATCAAAAACGAAGGGAAAGGTTATATTTACATAAAATTTAGCAGATTGACTATGGCCCGAAGCAACTTTTCATGGAAAGATAGAATCCGAAGTTTTAGCTATGCCTTTAATGGGTTAAAAATCGTTTGGCAAGAAGAACACAATTTCAGAATACATCTCATTGCCGCAGTTGTAGCAATCGTACTATCGTACCTCCTTCGAATAAGCCCTTATGAGTGGCTAGCCATTATTTTTTCCATTGGTTTTGTTCTTGTCAGTGAATTGCTGAACACGGCATTAGAACATATCGCTGATTTTGTTTGTCAAGAAAAAAATCCCAACATCAAAAGGATCAAAGACATTGCTGCTGCCGCGGTCATGCTGAGCAGTATCACAGCGCTACTGATCGGACTGATTATATTTATCCCAAAACTCCTGTTATGCTGCTCATTGGCTCAGCTTTTCTAGGACAAATTTTTCATTATAAGCCAATTTATCGGGTGCAACAAAAGTCATCTTCCCTTCTTTTTCTTCCATATCTCCAAAACCTTCAACTGCTTGGTCTTTGGAGAATTTAAAAGCCACCTGCCGAACAGATTGTTGCCCTTCGGAAGCAAAGGTATAGTCCGCCAACAAGATACCGTCTTTCAGAATACCATCAATATGCCCAACATTTCGGTCTTTTTCTTTCCAGTTGTAGTTGAGGTCACCATGCACTTTATCGCCATCAATGGCAATTATTAACGAAATTGTATCACCATTTTTGAGGTATTGATAGGTTCCATTTTCAGCAATTGCTGCTACAACGCCTGTGGTATCCGATCCCATTTGTGCCTGGTCATCTTTCTTTTTGTCCTTTTGCTGACAAGCGGTAGCAAAAATCAGTAGTGACAATCCAATATTGATTATTTTCATGTGAATAATTAATTTTTCTTAAATACGTGGCAGCAACTGAAAAAAATCAGCGCCAAGGGGAATTTATTAATGAGCTAATCGCAGTATATGAACAATAGATTCCGCCTTCCCTGCTTATTAATATCAATAGCAATCAAAACAACATATTGTTTTAAATAACTAACATTTAATATTTTGGAATTCAGAAAACAAAAATTACAGCAATATTGTTTATAAGTTATAGCTCGATAAAATATTAAAAATAAACAATTTAGTAACAATAAAATTATTCATTGCTTATTGTAAAGCTAATTTTTATTAGTAAATTGTACATTATAAAATTCAGAAATTCTTAACCAATATTAGTATGAAAGATGTAAGCTTTAAGAAATTTGATAGTGGGTGTACATCCCTCACTAAATTATCCATTGAAACAGATTTGGCTATTATTGTTAAAGAGAATGTTTCTATTTCTTCGGAATCGAAAATAGAAAAACTTCGACGCTGTAAAGAGGAATTATTGAAGAGCCTTTGGTTCGTTCAACGTCAGTGTTGATCAGTAATTCACTAAATTCAATCAATAGTCCGAATACCTTATTTTTTTCCTAGACAAAAAGCCTCCCAACTATTTTATATTGGAGAGGCTTTTTTTAGAGTAGATACACAAATTATCTACGTGTATCAGAGCGATTTCAAATGCTTATAATTTGACTTGATGGTGTCCCATACTTCCTCAAAGTTACCTGATAGCATCAATTTGGCCATACTTTCGGTCATGCCTTTCATTTGGCTAAATGATATTTTGGGTGGCATGGCTAAGGCATTGGGGCTGGTAAAGATATCGATAAGTACCGGCTCGTCCGTTATACGGAATGCTTCATCCAAAATACCGTTGACTTCTTCTGGTTGCGTCACCGTAAAAGCACGGATCCCCATCGCCTGTGCGACCATCGCAAAATCTGGATTAACCATGTTGGTTTCCTGATCTTTTAAACCGGCAACCTGCATTTCCAATTTGACCATTCCGAGTGAACGGTTATTGAACACAATCAGTTTGATTGGCAAATTATACTGTTTTATTGTAGCCAGATCTCCCAGCAACATCGAAAGGCCGCCATCACCACAGAAGGCTATGATCTGTCTTTCGGGATGTGTCAATGCTGCTCCAATCGCCATCGGCATTGCATTTGCCATAGATCCATGATTAAATGAGCCGAGCATTTTGCGATCTCGTCGCTGATTGATATAACGTGCTCCCCATACACAGGACATACCTGTATCCACCAAAAAAATAGCATCATCGCTCGCCTTTTGGTCAATCGTATGGGCCACAAATTCCGGTTGAATAGCACATTCACTGCCCGAATCTTCGACATAGATCATCAGATCTTCTTTTACTTTCTCGTAGGCCGCCAATTGTTTTTCGAGAAAACTTGAATCAGTTCTCGCCTCCACAAAGGGTAGAACAGCTTTCAATGTATGCTCAATATCCCCCACCAAGCCATAGTCTACGATCGACCGTCGACCGAGTTTCTCGCCCTCGATATCGATCTGAACAATCGTTTTATTGGTGGGTATAAAATCCTTGTACGGAAAATCAGTTCCCAAAAGCAGGATTAGATCCGAATGGTGCATACTCTGAAAGGCCGATGCCGTTCCCAAAAGCCCCGTCATACCGATTTCATTGGGATTATCGCGTTGAATATCCAATTTAGCCTTAAATGAATACCCCACTGGTGCATGAATTTTCTCGGAGAGTTCAACAATTTGTTTCTGCGCATTCCGGGCACCTACACCACAGAATAAAGTCACTTTATCCGCCTGATTGATATATTGTGCCAAACGCCCTATTTCAAGCTCTGAGGGTCTGATCTGCGGCTGTGTAAAGAATACCTTTGCCGAAGTGTTCATATGGACAGCTTCCATTTCGGAAACATCCCCCGGCAGACCGATAACAGCGACATCCCGTTTTGAGATTGCCTGCTGTAGTGCATTCTGAACCATACGTTGCACCTGTTCTGGCCGGGTAATTATCTGATTATAACACGAACAGTCGTCAAATAATTTAATCGGATTAGTCTCCTGAAAGTAGTCTGTACCAAACTCGTAGGTGGCGCAGGTTGAAGCAATCACCAGCATCGGAACACGTGTCTTATGTGCCTCATAAACGCCATTGATCAAGTGAACATGGCCTGGCCCACTACTCCCAGCACAGCAGGCGATCCCATGCAGGTCCGCTTCGGCGGTCGCCGCAAATGCACCGACCTCTTCATGCCTAACATGTATCCATTGCATGGTTCCATCCTCATGAACTGCCTCATTAAAAAAATTCAAACTATCTCCTGTTACGGCATAAATACGTTTTATTCCCGCATCTTTTAAAATACCAACGATCTGGTGTGCTACATTTTTCATACCCATATGATGATTTAAGATTTTGATAACGTGATGATATATTGATTACGCTATCGCTTCTCTATAACAACAATATTGCGAAACAATGGTTTTGGGTATTCTACTATTGAAGAAAGTACATACAGATTGATCCGCAGTTTTCAGAATAGAGATGACGATTGCAGGCCACGTTTTACAAGAAAGACGCTACCTAAAAAAACAGGCTGCTCCCATCGTATCGAGGAGCAGCCTGTTTATTCAACTCTATGAAGATTTGATTACTTGATCTTATTGGATAATTCGGTTACAAATGCTTTAGCATCATTGAGATCATCATTCCAGGCAGCATAAAGTCTAGATTTTTTTAGTTTGGCAATTTTTGCGTTCAGTTTTGCCAAATTCGTTTGATCGTTAGATTTTTCCAACTTTTCTTTCAGTATATTCACTTTGGTAAAATCCTGAATACCTTCCAACATACGCTCATAACGAATCGAGCTACGACCTTGCGGATAAACAATGTAAGTGTCTCCAGCAGGCCATGTACGGAATCGTGAATCCCGCAGCGGATTGGCTACCCAGGAATTAAAGGCCCAACGTAGCGCGCCATCAAATCCTGCAGCGAGCGCGTACCACCCCATATAGGTCGATTCTGCCGGATCAGAAAATGTAAATTGATTCGGAAACTCATCTGAACAGCAAACATAGAATGTAGTGATATACCCTTTTTTACGTCTTTCAATTAAATCATTTTGATCGAAAGGATCGCCTACAGCAACACTAATATCGGTACTTTTTTGATAACGCTTATAACTTTTATGGTTGTCTGCAAAAGCAATTCCAAATTCAGGTACCACACGTTCCAAAAGTTCTACTGCTGGATCCATCTGCTCCTGTGCCCGCTCATCCATCGCGATATTGGTAATTTTCAACCAACCTTTGGCGCTGACATGTTTACTAAAATCCTTTAAGAAAGGTGTCCATAGCTCCTCGAATACCGGCGTTCCGGGTTTTGCGACAACATTGACCAGTTCATTTTTTGCTTCATCAAAATAATGCACTTCATTATTCCATGGCAATAATGAATAGCAATTGATCTGCTTGTTAATTCCCAAGTCCATCATAAATTGCACCCACCTGTCAAATACCGCATAATTATAACTCCAGGATCCATCTTTTGCTTTCTTCCAGGTGATCATATCTGCATAGGGATCATAGGTCTGTACATTCCAGGCATCCTTATTCAACGTCGCCGTAATGACTTTCTGCCCTGCAGCAGCCAACTGCTTCATTGTTGGCTTCAAAGCTTCAAAATGCTCATCACTCCACATCTTAACATTGTTGACACGTGCTACGGCTGATGGATGTTGCCACTGATCCAAATGGAATGACCATTGTGAAGCTGGCGGTAATACTTGATCTTGAACATTAACAATCAGATCCAAATTCTGTATCACCTTACCTTTTTGTTTAACAGCAATGATTGTCTTATATTGACCTGCCGCTGCTCCAGCAGGTACTTTTACCGTAATCCATACTGGACGGACGCGCTTTGCTTCGAGATTATAGCTTTTAAGATCATCCAACATATCTGCAGAAAGTGCTGCCTTAAAGTCTTCAGGTTTACGATAGCCACATCCCTCGGCAAATTCATCTGTCATTACATAGCGAACAAATCGTGCTTGTACCGCTTCAGCGGAAATAGATTTGCCAGTAGTTGATTTTAACTCGCCAGTCGAAACAATAACATCAGACGCCGCTGTGCTAGTCCACAGGAGTATCTGCGCAGACACCTGCTCCCCTTTCCAGGCATCCACCTTGTTATTGGGCTGGATAGCGATGTTGGGATTTAAAGATTTTGGAAAACGTTTATCGATCGACACAAACGATGCGTGCACACCAGGTTTAACATTTGACCAATCGGAAAGCGTATCCCTTGACGGGTCCGCCATTTCAGTAAAAGTCGTTCCCACAGCATAACGTCCCTGAGAAAAACCTTGATTATTGCCGCAAAATAATAGACATGCGAATGCAATAGTAGAATAAATAGTAGTTTTAGGCATAACAGTTGTAATTAACAAAAAAAAGCAAACATTTTCTGTTTGCTTTAAAAATACTAAAATTTTATTTATCTCCACTTAACTTTGCTCAAAAATTTCAGAAAGTGCAGTATAAAGTGCTGGATGGTTTTTTTGGAATTTCGTTGGATTTTCAAAAAAATATTCAGATGCGACAGCAAAAAATTCACCCGGATTCGTCATACCATAGGTATCAATATCCGATTGATGCTGTTTGATCTTGTTGATCTCCTCCCGTATTAAATTCATGAACGGAATTACAGCAGCCTTGTCCAATAAATAACTGGGCACGCCATCTACTGTACCATCTGTTTTATCAATAAGATGCACAAATTCGTGGATAGCCGTATTCTGACCATCACTTGCATTTTGAAAACCATATTCCAATGCCGATTTAGATAAAATCATCTGACCATTCATGGCACCTTCTCCAACCATTCCCATGATATTCCGGTCTGCATGGCCTTCAAATTGATAGTCTGCATTGAAATGTGCGGGATAGATCATAATATTGGTCAAATTTGGATAAGTCCATTTCTTAAATGCAAAGATCGGAATAATTGCACTGGCTGCAATCAGCATATAATCTTTCAGCTCTAACGTGACGCCCACCCCCTCTATCTTGACGGTATCCAAAAATGCAAGGCAGCGTGACTCAAATTCCTGCTTATCCGCAATAGAGAGACGGCGATAATAAGCGACCTCCTTTTCCAGGATATCCTTTCCCTCATCACTCAAGACGCGTTTAATCGTCTTATTATTTTTCGCGGTACGATTTAACAGGTAATAGACAACATAGATGGTTACTGGTACGAGCAGTATAATAAAAATCTTTCCTAACATATTATTTTATCTTAATCCAATGGGGATCTCTGGCTTGCAAATTACGCAAAAAGCCTTTAAAATGAGATGTACCAAATAAGATTAAAATTTTCTGCTGCGGAGCGTCAGCCACAAGAGAAGCTAAATTTTCCTCCCGTTGTTGCATAACAAATTCTTTGTCAAACTTATTCTTGAGCGCTGTTTTGATGGGTTTACAACTATAGGGCGCACTTAGTGGAGTATCATAATCGCAGGCATCCAGCTGTATGGTGCCATAGCGATACTCAAAATCATCCAACAATTTATTTTTAGGAATATCGGCATTAACTGCGGTTCCATAGTCGACCAGAAAAAAAGAATAATCCGGCTGAGTGATAATACGTTGTCCCAATTTACGGTACAATGGTGCTCTTAACACGCGCGATGTATCTCCATGATTTTCAATACATTGCTGCAATCCGAGACGGTTACCGGTCAATTTTCTGAACTTACGATCATATAGATCACGTTGTGCGGCGCTATCTACCTGATAGGCGATACTTTCATAAAAGACAACATAGCCCGATTTTTGGAGCGAATCTACCGCAGCCTGTACCTGATCATAATATACACGTGTCCCCAAATGCCGCATCGGAATATAAATAATACGACGGTCACCATTATGGAGCTCAAATTTTCGTGAAGCATCCCGCAATACACCTGTACTCTGCACCATTAAGGATGTATCACAGGCGACAAGTGTGATCAATACAAAAAGAAGGAAGATAATCTGTTTCAAAGCATTTATTTATTACAATAACATGCAATTATAACAATATATTATCTCCCTTGTTTAATAAATTTATACTGTCGCGAGCCCGATTGTCGTTCCACTCGGGATAACCGCATTTTTTTTGATCACAACAATACCATCACAAACGGTATAAGTCTGATGGTTAGCGTTCAACAAATGAGGGCCACCATTGATGCGAACATCATTTCCAATACGACAGTTTTTATCCAGAATCGCATTTTCAATATAACAGCGTTCCCCCACCCCCACAATGGGCATATTTTTTCTTTTTGCTTCATCCATATCCGAAAAATCCTCGTAATAATCCGATCCCATCATATAGGTTCCTCGCACTACCGAACCGATGCCAATACGTGAACGCACACCGATTACCGAACGGTCTACCTTATCAGCATGGATAATACATCCATCGGAGATAACCGAATTAATCAATGTCGTGCCCGAAATCTTAGATGGCGGCAGCATACGTGGTCGCGTAAAAACCGTATTTTTATCAAATAGATTAAAGGCTGGAATATTATCCGTCAGTCCAATATTGGCTTCATAAAATGAGCCTATTGTTCCAATATCTGTCCAATAGCCCTCATATTGATAGCTGAGTACATTGATATCTTCAATCGCATCCGGAATAATTTCCTTTCCAAAATCCATTCCGCTGTTTTCCTCCAACAGACGCTTTAGAACACCTTTACTGAACACATAAATCCCCATGGATGCCAGGTACTCACGACCCTCGGCTTTCAAATGATCGTTCACTTCTGAACTCCAGTCCACCAACTGCTCGCTATTGGGCTTCTCTATAAACGATGTGATGTGGTTGTGCTCATCCGATTTAAGGATTCCAAAACCTGTTGCATCTTTGCCGTTGACAGGAATGGTCGCAATCGTCAAATCGCCTTCGTTCTGTACGTGAAAATCCACCAGTGCATCAAAATCCATCTGATAAAGCTGATCCCCCGACAAGATTAAGACATAATCGTAATCTATGCTTGCCAGCTTCTTGAACGATCTACGCACGGCATCTGCGGTACCTTCAAACCATTTGTCACCATCATTAGTCTGTTCGGCCGCCAAAATATCGACAAAACCCTTACTAAAAATACTGAAGTTGTACGTATTTTTAATATGCGAATTCAATGAGGACGAATTGAACTGTGTCAATACAAAAATCTTATTGAACCCCGAATTGAGACAATTCGAGATGGGGATATCAACCAAGCGATATTTTCCTGCAATAGGAACAGCTGGTTTAGACCGTTGGTCGGTCAACGGATACAGACGCGAGCCCCTTCCTCCGCCCAAGACGATAGCTACTACATTGTGATGTGACATGTCAAATTAAATTAATTGGTTATATAGATTTAAGTATTTCGCTGCGGATTTATCCCAGGAAAAATCCAAACTCATTATTTTGTGTTGGTTGTCTTCAAATTTAGACCTATTTTCATAGTATTCGACAGCGCGGACAATAGCCTTTCTGATATCAGCTATCTCAAGCGTGTCAAAACCAACACCGTATCCATTGTTTTCTAAATCGATGACTGTATCTTTTAGACCACCCACAGTGTGTACAATCGGCAAGGTCCCATATTTCATGGCATAAAGCTGATTGAGTCCACAAGGTTCAACCCGTGAAGGCATCAAAAGAAAGTCTGCACTTGCATAAAGCCAGTGCGCAAGATTTTCATCATAACCAAAGAACACATCAAAATTTTCTATCTGTTCATCCACGATCATTTTTACCCGTGACTGAATCGCTGGATCTCCAGCGCCCAGTATAAATATACTCAATCTTCCGGGAAAATTTTCAGTCAAATCCAAAATTATATCAGGCAATAAATCGGCTCCTTTTTCCGTCGCAAAACGACCGATAAAGACCAATAACGGAAGTGCTGGATCAATTTTATACTGCTGTGCTAGTGCCTGCTTATTTTTGAGTTTACCAGCGAAGGCCGAGGCAAGATCATAATTTTCAATCAGGGTATAATCTTTATCCGGATTCCAGATATCCCAATCAATTCCGTTGACAATCCCCACCGACTTATGCCTTTCATCATAAAATAGATGCTGCAATCCGTTCGCATCTACATAAAGTTCTTCAAGGTAGCCCTCCGAAACAGTCGTATAGGCATCGCAGCACTTGATCAGCGCTGCAAGTGGATTAATCAGACCATCCCAGTCCAGGAGTCCCCATTTCCAACTATCAAAACCAGGCAATAAAATCGCTTTGCTCCAGTGTGTCCAACCCTGGTACTGACCATTGTGAACTGTAGCAACCGTCTTTACATCAGCAAGGAAATTATATTCATTGCTATATTTCATCAGAAAAGGCATTAAACCGACGTGATGATCATGGCAATGCACAATATCAGGCACAATCGATTTTGCCTTGAACCAGTTTAATACAGCATGTTGAAAGGCGATAAACTGCTCTCCCTCATCAGGGTAACAATAGACTTCCTGACGATCTAATTTGCCGGGAATTTTAATCAAATAGAGTTCAAAACCCAGTATATTATCTCTTTCCTTGAAAACACTATAATCTAATGGTTCGGATCCTTGAAAAAAAGTTCCCTCATAAACTACATCAAAAGAATGATCCTTGACAAATGGGCGATCATACCAGGGCATAATGACGGCGGCATCCGCCCCAAGTTTAGTTTGATACTTGGGCAACGCTCCCACCACATCCGCTAGACCGCCAACCTTGGCTATTGGATAACATTCGACACTTAAATGAAATACTTTCATCTGTACATATTTTTTTCCATCAGTCAGATGGAGCTTATCCTATTTAAAATTTACTTTCACCTACTCCTTCAACCGATAAAACATGCGATCACAGCGGAACACGCTCTCCCGGTTTTACGGGCACCCCCTCCTTCATCGCCTTCTTTCGCTTAAGGATATAGCCTCCCAGTGGTGGGAGATCGACCTGAGCAGATTGCACCTGATTCATCCAATGCAGGTGTTCACTTTCCACATGTTGGCTGCTGACTCCTGAACCGAAATATTTAAGATCGTCCGAACTCAAAACGACTTCCCATTCTCCTGCATAAGGCAGTCCAATGCGAAAATCTTCACGGACAACAGGCGTTAAATTAATCACAACAACGGTATCATCCCATTGGTCAAATGCCTTACGCCAATAGACCAATACCGAGTTTTCACGGTCGCCAGCATCTATCCATTCAAACCCTGAAGCATCAAAAGCCTTTTGAAAGAGGCTGGGTTGTTGCTGGTAGGTCGCATTTAAATCAGCAACAAATTTTTTCATACCCTGATGTGGCATAAATTCCAACAGATGCCAGTCAAGCGATTGATTCACATTCCATTCGGACGTTTGTCCAAACTCTCCACCCATAAACAACAATTTCGTCCCGGGGAAAGTATACATAAACAAATATAACGCCCTTAGGTTAGCAAATTTCTGCCACTCATCGCCTGGCATTTTATAAATGAGAGGCTGTTTTCCATAAACAACTTCATCATGTGACAGCGGGAGCATAAAATTTTCATGAAAAGCATATACCGTGGCAAAAGTGATACGGTCGTGATGGTATTTTCTATTGATCGGATCTTCCTTAAAATAATCTAGGGTATCGTGCATCCATCCCATCATCCACTTCATTCCAAAGCCCAGACCACCAGCATAGGTTGGCTTACTCACACCAGGCCAGGAGGTCGATTCTTCAGCGATGGTCTGTACATCCGGAAAATGTGTATAAACAGCCTCATTAAACTCCTTTAGGAATTGTACAGCTTCCAGGTTCTCATTACCACCGAATTCATTCGGAATCCATTCACCGGCGTTCCGACTATAATCTAGATACAACATCGAAGCGACAGCGTCTACGCGAAGTCCATCAATATGAAAACGATCCAACCAATAAAAAGCATTACTGATCAGAAAAGAGCGCACTTCATTACGACCATAATTGAAAATATACGATTGCCAGTCGGGGTGAAAGCCCTTTCGCGGATCTTCATGTTCATACAGGCTTGTGCCATCGAAGCGATAAAGCCCATGCGCATCACCGGGGAAATGTGAAGGTACCCAATCCAATAGCACCCCAATTCCGGCAGTATGAAGCGCTTCGATCAGGAACATTAAATCCTGCGCAGAGCCATAACGCGAGCTTGCCGCAAAATAGCCTGTAATCTGATATCCCCATGAAGGATAATAGGGGTGTTCCATCAATGGCATAAATTCTACATGCGTAAAATTCATTTCCTTGACATAAGATACTAGCTGTACAGCAATCTCCCGGTAGTTTAATAGCGTATCTGGGCTCTCCGGATCTCTTGCCCATGAGCCAAGGTGCAGTTCATAGACTGACCATGGCTGGTCCAGTCTATTTTTTACGATACGCTCCTTCATCCAGTTTCCGTCATTCCATTCATACCAATTAGAATGGACAATGGAAGCCGTTTTAGGTGCTACCTCCCATTTGAATGCGAATGGGTCGCCTTTCTCAAGCTCTTCTCCTGAAGCGGTCTGGATACAATATTTGTAAGTTTCACCATTGGCTATTCCGGGAATAAAACCTTCCCAGATTCCACTTGTGTCCCAGCGGACATGTAAAGGATGACTCCCCTTGTCCCAGAAATTGAAGTTTCCCGTTACGGAAACGGATTTTGCATTTGGGGCCCAAACCGCAAAATAAACGCCTCTTTCACCCTCTACTTCCAGCTCATGCGAACCAAATTTTTCATACAATTTGAAATGCCTGCCCGATTGGAACAGCGCAACATCAAATTCCGAAAAAAGACTATGCGGTATTACTTGATTGGCCATGTTTAACCCTCTATCAATATGTTTTCAAATTCACGTGCGACATTAATCCAATATCGCCCTTGGTCATCTTTTTGTATTTTTGTTTCAATTCCGTCTGTTTTCACCTTTTTAACTGCAAATGGTAGACCTATCAATTGCAGCTTATACTCTTCGTATCGCTCGGTAAATAATCCGTCACGGGTCTGCTTAATTGAAAGGGAATCTTTTAATCCAGACAATGTAAAACACTTTTCTAAATAAATATCTTGCTCGTACGCGAATGTATCACCATGATCGGAATACACGTATGAACGATGCACTCCTTCTGAAAAATAGATATTCAATTGCAGTTCTTCCACTTTCTTTTCACCGGTGTATTGCATGACTGGATATTCTGGAATAACTGATCCACCACGAATAAATAGTGGCATTTCATCCAGTGGCGTTGCAATAGTATATTCCTTCCCCCCGATATAAACCTCATTATTGAAGTAGTAGAACCAGTCTCCTGCAGGAAGGTAAACGATCTTGCTCTTCTGACCGGGCTGCAATACCGGTGATACCAATATCTTATCACCAAAACAGAACTCTTCTTCACGCTGCCAATTGGTCGGAATATGTTGCTCCACCATCGAAATTGGACGCAAAATCGGATAGCCGTATTTAGTTTGTTCCCAAAAACAGGTATAGATATAGGGTAACAGTTTATACCGCAATTCTATAAACTTTTTATTTATTTTCTCCCAGTCTTCACCGAAACTCCAAGGTTCCCGATCACGGGTGTCCCCTGCGGAGTGCACACGCATAAATGGCGAAAAAACACCAAATTGCATCCATCTTGTAAACAGCTCCCCATCGGGTTCTCCTGTAAATCCACCAATGTCTGTTCCACAAAAAGACATCCCTGAGGTGGACAAACGCTGCAACTGCAGGGTGCCAAGCTTGAGATGCTCCCAACTCGCTAAATTATCTCCAGTCCAAACCGAAGAATAACGTTGTGTACCAGCATAAGCCGCTCGTGTAATGGTAAATGGCCTTTTGTTTTTATACAATTTCTTTAAGCCATCATAGGTAGCACGCACCATCTGCATACCATAGACGTTGTGTGCTTTGCGGTGTGATCCGCGATGTCCATCGTATTGATGTCTGACATCATCTGGAAAAGTCCCACGACCAAAAACCGCTGGCTCATTCATATCGTTCCAAAAACCTGCCACACCATCTTCCACCAGTCCCTGGTATAAGGTTCCCCACCACTGCCTGACCTCAGGGTTTGTAAAATCAGGGAATTGACAGCGCCCAGGCCAGACGAACCCCTCCATAAAATAATCATCACCTCGGCGACAGAAATATTTATTCTCTTTACCTTCTCGAAATACCCAATAGTTTTCATCCACTTTAATTCCCGGATCAATCATGACCACCGTCTTAAAACCCTCGTTGGCAAGATCAGCAATCATTTTTTTCGGATTTGGAAAATATTGTTTATTCCATGTAAAACAGCGATAGCCATCCATGTAATCAATATCCAGGTAAATGGCGTCACAAGGGATTTGTCTTTTTCTGAATTCTTCGGCCACTTTACGCACATTGGCTTCCGGATAATAGCTCCATCGACATTGATGATATCCGATAGCCCAAAGAGGTGGTAAATAATGTGTTCCTGTTAAGGTATGATACCTACGGATCACGTCAATAATATGCGGACCATGGATATAGTAATACTGTAATTCACCACCTTCCGACCAAAAGCTGGTCTTTCCTGGATCCTCGGCAGCAAAATCGAAATAGGTCTTAAACGTATTATCAAAGAAAATACCATAAGCTTCACCATCCTTTAGTCCAATGTAAAAAGGAATGGTTTTATATAAAGGATCCTGATCATAAGCAAAGGCATAGGTGTCCGAGTTCCAATTCTTTAATCGCTTACCACGAAGATTAAGTTTCGTGGCCTTATCGCCCAGTCCATAAAATGCTTCATTTTCAAAAGCAACTTTGGTACTATAGACATAATATCCGCCAAAATCTGGACTTTCTTCCCAATGCATTGGAGCCAAATCGGCATTAAATAGTTTACCCGCTCTATCAGAAAAGGAGATCAAAAAGTCGCTTTTATTGATGCGACATGAAATGGTGTTTGTATGAACACTATAATGGTCTACCTCCTCTTTACATTGGTGTATACTGACACGATGGTCTTTCTTTGCCAGGGCATAGGAAAAATCTTCCAAAAATGTCCCCTGTGGTGCCAATCGAACACGTACAATCTCATCCGTTACGATCTTAATCTCGACTTTTGCCTTACCATCGGAAAAATAGTATGATTTGTCATTTTGATTGTGGGATACAACTGTTTCGAGGTATTTCTTTTCAATTTTAGGCAAATCCAATACCGGATTATTCACATGATGCATACTTTCCAAAGTACCATCATTTTCTTCCTCGTTTAGTGTGGTTTGATTTAGGTTGTCGTCTTCAAGCATAGCTGTAATATGTTAAAAGTTTCTGAAGGCTTAATTCCTCTTTAAGATAGAAAAATTATCCTGCGCCGACAACAAAACATAAAAAAAAATCCCGTTCCTAAAAAGGAGCGGGATTATCCATATCAGATGGGACTACATCTGCTATTTTATAAAATGAGCGCGCAGCATCCAAGCCATTTTCTCGTGTTTTTCCAATAAGCCTACCAAAAAATCTTCCGTACCATTATCAGCGGTACCCTCAACGACAGCAATATCCCCACGAATTGACATCGCAATAGACTCGTGATCCGACAGCAGCTCTTTATAATAAGACTGACTATCTGTCTTTTCAGATGTTGATTCTGTCAAACGAGTTAATTTTAGATATTTATCAAATGTACCTACCGCATAGTGACCCAATGTACGTACACGCTCCGCCACTTGATCAATAACTTCTGCCAACTCATCGTATTGGGATTCTAAAAATAAATGAGCAGCGTGAAAATCAGCTCCTTCAACATTCCAATGCGCATTGCGTGTTTTCATATAGATAATATGCTCATCGGCCAATAAGACATTGAGCAATTTCGCAACTTTTTTTAAGTCTGCATCTTTAATTCCAATTGAAGTTTTCATATTGTTTTTATTTGTTAACTATATCTTTTAATTGCTTAGTTAAATTTACCCAAAAAAGGCTGGGTAAGCAAAAAAAACTGAGTTTAAAATGTCATTTAAATAGCATAATAACCGTATTTTTGCAGACAGAATATTATAGAGGGAAGACTGTGGGTACTTTAGACAACAACGCTTATTTTCATACATTCAAAGAGGATATTTCGAGTATCGAACTTCCCTTGCGATTTACCTTTCCATTTTGTTATGAACCACATGCGCTAGCCATTATCGCTGCGGAAGAACTTCAAACTTATCTGGAGACACAAAACGAGTGGACGCATAACTTTGGTCTTACAGAAAATAACGATACTCTTGCCATAGGCAAAATGTTTGGCATACTGGTTGTCCGCGATCAGCAGCATCGGCTCGGATACCTGGCCGCTGTATCCGGCAAGCTTGCTGGCAGCAATAAACACCAATACTTCGTTCCCCCAATATTTGATATGCTGGAAGAGGATGGCTTCTTTCTGAATGAAGAGGTACACTTAAATGCTCTCAACAGGAAAATTGAATTTCTTGAAAACAGTGAAGAACTTGAACAGACAACAAGCAATCTAAATAGGTTAAAAGATCATTGGGACACACAGCTCGAGCTGCTCAAAACGAAACTCAGAAGTCAGAAAAAAGAACGCAAGGAAACCCGAACAAGATTGCGTCCCCTCCTATCGGATGAGGACTACGAAATGCTGATGGAAGATATGCGTAGCCAAAGCCTAAAGGACAAACAGGAACTCCAACGTTATCAGTATGACATGCACCTGGCGTTGGAATCTGAAAACCTTAAGCTCCAACAATTGCTTTCCGAGATTTCTGCATTGAAAGAAGAGCGTAAGATGCGATCTGGAAATTTGCAAAAGAGACTTTTTGAACAATATAATTTTTTGAATGCAACAGGACAGCACAAGAATGTCGTTGCTGTTTTTCGGGACTTTGACCAAAGCACACCGCCCGCAGGTTCCGGAGAATGTGCAGCGCCGAAATTATTGCAATATGCTTACAGCAATAATCTAACACCTATCGCTTTGGCTGAATTCTGGTGGGGCTGCTCCCCTTCGTCCGAAATCCGTCGGCACAAAAACTATTACCCGGCTTGCCGTAAAAAATGTGAACCTATCTTAGGTTATATGCTTCAGGGTCTAAGCGTTGACCCGAATCCCATGCAACAGGAAACAACACTACAAATGGAGCTGCCACAAATCTACGAAGATGAAGATATTATCGTCTTCAATAAACCAGCTGAGTTTTTGTCTGTTCCTGGGATATATGTCAAGGATTCGGTCTACAATCGTGTCCTCCAACGTTATCCTACAGCAGGCCCTATTATTATCCATCGGCTGGACATGTCTACTTCAGGACTATTGGTCGTCGCTAAAAATAAAGAAGCCCATCAATTTATACAGGATCAATTTATACAACATACCATTGCAAAAGAATATATCGCTTTACTCGATGGCATTGTTGAACAGGAATCTGGTCTAATTGATCTCCCACTCCGTGTGGATCTCGATGACAGGCCCCGACAGATAGTCTGCTACAGCTATGGCAAACCCGCACAAACCAAATGGGAGAGAATCGCTATTGAAGGCGACAAAACAAGAGTCCGTTTCTATCCCCTAACTGGCCGGACGCATCAACTTCGCATGCATGCCGTACATCCAAACGGACTGAATACGCCCATTGTAGGTGATGATCTTTACGGCAAAAAAGCGAATAGATTACACCTCCACGCCGCTTTCATTAAGTTTATACACCCCAGTTCCAGACGGGAAATCAGCTTTGAAATTCCCCCTGATTTTTAGCGCGATTGACTATATCGTTACAAAAGTCAGCAAATAATTGATCGGAAAATCATCGTGAAGTCAAAATGTGGATGATAAATTATTGACATAAATCAATAATTTGAAACAAACAACTGAAAAACAACCATTTAAGCCCAAAAAGAAATAAGTACATTTCCTTTATTACATTACAATAAAATTTTAAATATTCTTAATTTTTTACTTCCTTTGTTCACTGATTTTTTGATTTTAATACTTATAAAGTCAGAAATAAAGTAAAAACGACAAAACAATTTTGAATTTTCAAGATTATAGCAATATAATGGAAGCTAAAATAAACGCAAAAACCTTCATAACTAAACTCTTTTTCTCGATAACATTCCTGCTATCAGCATCTATGGCCTTTGCTCAAACCAAAACGGTTACAGGCACGGTCAAAGACGCAAAGACAAAGACACCCATCGCTTACGCTACCGTGGCTGTAGTAGGTGCGCCTTCCGCAGCAGGAACTTCTACGTCGACCAACGCGAATGGAGAGTTTAGACTGGTGTTTCCGACATCTTATGTCAAAATCAGAGCGAGCTACGTCGGCTATGACAATAAGGATGCTTTCGTAACCAATGATGCTGTACAGTCAAAAGAAATTCTGATGGATGCACAGGACAATATGCTGGAAGAGGTTGTTGTCAAAGCAAAGAAGAAAAAATATAGCAATAAAGACAATCCTGCCGTTGCCTTGATCCGTAAGGTTATCGAAAATAAAGAGAAAAATCGCCTATCGGGACAGCAATACGCCGAATTTGATCAATACGAGAAGATGTCTTTGGGATTAAGCAATCTTTCTGAGAAATTTGTCAACAAGAAGATCTTTAAAAACTATCAATTTCTTTTTGAAACAGACGATTCGGCCAAAACAGCAAATAAATATGTGTTACCGGCTTTTATCGAAGAGAAAATGTCCAAAGTGTACTACCGTAAAGATCCAAGTAAGACCAAGCAATATATACTCGGTGATCAACGGGCACAGTTTGACCCTAAATTTATCGATAATGATGGTCTAGCAGCCTACTTTAACAAACTCTACGAACAAGTTGATATCTATGATAATAATATCTCATTGGTAACAAATCAGTTTTTGAGTCCAATAGCAAACTCTGCCCCCACATTTTATAAATTTTTCATTACCGATACCATTAAGACTTCTCAGCCATGGTTGGTGGAGCTGAGCTTCGTTCCCCGCAATAAAGCAGACATGTTATTTAAGGGGCAGCTTTATGTCACGTTGGATGGTAATTATGCCGTCCAGGGTGCTAATATGACTGTTGCCGATGATATCAATCTAAATTTTGTGCGCGATCTTCAGGTTCAGCTCAAATTTGAGAAAGATAGCAAGAACAGATTTTACCTAAAAACCAGTACTTTAGGAATTGATTTTTCATTAACTGAAAAAGGAATGGGAATCCGGGGAAGCCGGACAGTCGACTACAATAATTATAAAGTCGGTGTTCAGCAAGCAGATAGTATTTACGATGGTCCTTCTACAGTTATTGCTTACAATATAGAAAATAAGAAAGCAACCAAATCGTTATTTGAAACACAACGCCCATTGGCCTTGGCTCAGAACGAATTGAATATTTATCACAATATTGATACGCTACAAAAAATACCTTCATTCAGAACCTTCATGGATATTGCGGCGCTACTTCTCTCGGGCTATAAACAAGCTGGTCCGGTTGAAATCGGCCCTGTAAACACGTTCTACAGTTTCAACCCTGTTGAAGGTTTCCGTTTACGTGTCGGTGGTCGTACGACAGAGTCATTGAGCAAACGTTTCTATGCAGAGAGTTACGCGGCCTATGGATTCAAGGATCAGAAATGGAAGTACTTTTTCAGTGGTACCTATGCCTTTAACAATAAGTCGGTGTACTCCTTCCCAATGCACTATATCAGGGCTTCGTACAAAAAAGACACGAAGATTCCGGGACAAAAGCTCGAATTTATTCAGGAGGACAACTTTTTGTTATCGTTCAAACGCGGTGATAATGACCGTTATATCTACGAAACAAACTATGGACTGGAGTATAAAAAAGAGTTCCTGAATCATTTGGCTATTGGTGCTGGGTTTAATATCAATAAACAATCTCCTGCAGGTAGCTTGACCTATCAGATGCTCGATGAAAATGGACAAAACAAATTATTCAACGAATTAAATTCAACAGAATTATCTGTAAACGTTAGATATGCACCGCATGAGGAATTTTATCAGGGAAAAATCTATCGGACACCGATTTTCAATCAATATCCGATATTCACATTCAACTATACAGCTGGGATAAAAGGATTGGCAAAAGGAGAATACAACTATCATAGTTTTAACGTCGGTGCATTCAAACGCTTTTATTTAAGCCAGTTTGGTTTTGCAGATGTCACAGCGGAAGGTAACTATATCGCCGGAAAAGAGATTCCATTTCCTTTCTTGACGATCCATCGTGCAAACCAGACCTATGCGTATCAGTTAAACTCATACAACTTAATGAACTTCCTGGAATTTGTCAGTGACCATAACGCCTCCATCAATGTCCAGTATTACATGAATGGATTCTTATTGAATAAGATCCCATTGATCAAAAAGCTTAAATTACGGGAGGTCTTTAGTTTCAAAGGTGTTTATGGTGGTCTTCGCAAAGAAAACGATCCAGACGATCCAAGTTATGGCTCTAAAGTATTTGCATGGCAACGCAACGCAGACCAAATTCAAAGTTCATATACATTCGGCTCTGAACCTTATATGGAGGCCAGTATAGGTTTATCCAACATCTTCAAAATTTTGCGTGTAGACTACGTCAAACGTCTGAACTATCTTGACCATGTTGATGCTCCAGCTTGGGGGATCCGCGCCAGAGTCAGATTTGATTTCTAAGAGTTTCCGTAAATTTATATTATAATTTTGAGGCCCTGTCAATTGAGAAAATGACAGGGCCTTTTTTCTTATTTACAGCTTCTCCCATTTGATCCTTATCCATGGTATTTCCCATCTTTCTTTGTCGATTTATGCGATTGCGGTTCGGCTCGGCGAAAAACCTAAAAACTATCACCCTCGCTGACTCCAAGTTCGGGGAGTTATTCGGATCATATTTGTATCTGATTCGGGATAGATTCGCCTCTGCTACCAGGTGTGAGCGTGATGACTACGCAATGAGTATATGATAAATGCCTTAGAGACTCGGACTCAACACGGACTCATCATAGACTCAATACGGATTCACCCCGACTTTAGGGCGAAGTAGATACGGCACTGTGCCGAAGCATTAGCGGAGCTAATTCGATTGTAAACGAATGAATCCCTAAAAAAGTATTATATTAAGAAGAATTGCATGATCGAAAAACTAAGCTTTACGCAAAAAATCCCCCTTGCAAACAGCAAGGAGGATAAAATTAGAATATGACGATGGTTAGTTTTTCTTTTTAAAAGCATCTACACCGCTCTGTAGAAATGCCTTGTATTGTTCAACATTGTAATTTGCGCCACTTTGAGGAACCAGTACCTGGCCATTTGGGTCAACGATTACATACAATGGTTGCGAATTGCTATTGAATGCAGAAGCTTGAAAATCACTATTTTTATTTCCAATAGTCTTTATTTTTTTATTACTATACTTGGAAACAAATTGCTCATTGGCAGGCAATTCAGTTTTATCATCCACAAATAACTCTGCCATAACAAATTCTTCTTTCAACAATTTGGCTACCGCAGGATCAGTCCATACGTTTGATTCCATTTTACGACAGTTGACACAATTCCATCCAGTGAAGTCAATCAAAACGGGTTTGTTGAGTTCCTTTGCTGTTGCTAGAGCCTGATCGTAATCATAATAAGGATCAAAGCCTTTTGGTGTACCACGCCCATGGAATATCTCTGCATATTTTTTAACTTTTCCATCCGTATGCGCCGCGGAACTACTTCCAACTCCGGTAGATAAATCAAAATCTTGGGTTGCCGATGGCGGTAAAAAGGCTGAAATAGACTTCAAAGGCGCACCCCATAAGCCCGGAATCATATATACAACAAAAGAGAAAACAACAATAGCCAATATCGTTCTTGGAACGGACAGAAATTTAAGATCACTATCATGGGAAAACTTGATCTTACCAATCAGATAAAGCCCCATCAAACCAAATACCACAATCCATAGCGACAGAAACACCTCTCTGTCTAACCAATTCCAATGGTAAGCCAAATCTACATTTGACAAGAATTTCAAGGCTAGCGCCAATTCTAAAAATCCAAGTACCACTTTAACACTGTTCAACCAGCCGCCTGACTTGGGTAGAGATTTAAGCATCGATGGGAACATTGCAAATAACCCAAAAGGAATTGCCAAAGCGATAGAGAATCCTAACATACCAATGGCTGGACCTAATCGTTCACCTTTTGAAGCCGCTTCCACCAACAGGGTTCCGATGATCGGACCCGTACAGGAAAACGATACCAACGATAAACTAAATGCCATAAAAAATAGACCAATAAGTCCACCTTTATCCGATTTGGCATCCATTTTATTGACAAATGAACTCGGCAAAGTTATTTCGAATGCACCAAAAAAAGATGCAGCAAATACCACTAACAGTAAGAAGAAGATAAAATTGAAAATTCCATTGGTTGAAAGCGCGTTGAGTGCATCAGAACCGAATGCAATGGTAATAATCATCCCCAAAGCAACATAGATCACAATAATAAAGAGACCATATAACAAAGCCTTGCTGATCCCACTGGCGCGACTACCAGACTGTTTGGTGAAGAAGCTCACCGTCAAAGGAAGCATCGGAAATATACATGGCATCAATAAGGCTGCAAAGCCCCCAACCAAGCCCGCGATAAAAATACTCCAAAGCGATTTTTTACTGTTTTCACCAGAACCTCCCACCTTAGCGGTCGCAGCGATCGTTTTGCTGGAATCAACACTTGCTGTCACCGTGTCTGGTGACTCTTCGAATGATAGTGAATCCGGACTGATTGTACCATCCGTAAATTCGATACCTTCCATATTAGCCGTGCTATCCTGCTGCGCAAACATAGCAAGAGGAAGAATAAGCAGGAATAAAAGGGTTAATAGTTTAAAATTAGTTTTCATCAGCGTATAATGTGTTTTTCATAATTTATTTGCTTTGAGACCTATTTATCATTCCGATGTAAATAAAACCCGAGGAGCATGACACTCCCCGAGTTAACTATAAACATATGAAACTAAATCTTATTAGGCTCCAAATACAGGATTTGGTAGTCTACATATCGGTTGAAAGCCCAGAAAATCAACATCACTGGATAGATATCCCGGTTTAACAGGCTCTTCCTTAACCAAATCTGTGCTTAAATATTTTTTATTATCATCACATAGTAGCGTAACGACGACGGCATCATCCCCTAGCTCCTGCTGTAACTTAATCGCACCAATAACATTTGCGCCCGAAGAAATCCCAACGGCAAGTCCCAATTGCCTTGATAATTTCTGCGCCATAATGATCGAATCGCCATCATTGGCACAAACGACCTCATCCAATTCATTCAGATCAACAATAGCCGGTATAAATTCATCAGATATACCTTGAATACGATGTGAACCTACTTTATGTCCTGTCGTCAACGTTGGGCTCTCAGCAGGCTCCAAAGGATGTACGCGAACGTTTGGATTTGCTTTCCGTAAACTACGTCCTACCCCCATAACAGTTCCGCCTGTTCCCACACCAGCGACAAAGGCATCAGCTACCAAACCCTGCTCCTCCAATTGTTTAACAATTTCGTAACCAGTCGTTTTTTCGTGTGCCTCTGCGTTATATTGATTTTCGAACTGTCGTGGCAGAAAAACCCCACCCGCAGCAGCAAGCTCTTCACTCAAACGAATACTACCCAAAAAGCCACCCTCTTCTTTGCTGATTAACTGAATATCAGCGCCCATACTTCTAATAATATCAGTACGCTCTTTACTCAACCAATTCGGCATAATAATCTTCACCTGATGCCCCAAAGCCTTACCGATTGCTGAGAAGGCAATTCCAGTATTTCCACTTGTAGCTTCGATAACAACATCCGTTGGTCTAATTTGGCAATTCATATATGCTTTATACAAGATGTACAAAGCCATTCTGTCTTTGATACTACCTGTTAAATTGTAATTCTCACATTTTACAAATACCCGGCCTGGCTTACCTTTGTAGGTATACTGCAATTCCAACATTGGTGTGTTTCCAACCAATCTCCACAAATGCTTAAATCTTTTGTCCAATGCCGGTGATAAGCATGCACTTAGTAATTCTTGTTCAGCCATTTTTATATAAATGATTATTCTGTTGCAAAATTGACCAATAACAAGATATTATTCAATAGATGGCTATAATTTCAAGAAAAATTAAATAAAAACACACAAATAACAATAAAATATCCATTCAAACATTGTAATTTTGCAGCAACACCGAAAATATTCAGATTATGGAATTGGATGAAATTGATTTAAAACTGCTACGCTTATTACAGCAAGATGCTTCATTAAGTAATAAAGAATTGTCTTTCGAATTGAATAAATCAATTGCAGCAGTACATGAAAGGGTAAAAAAATTAAAAAGACTAGGTTATATCAAAAAAACTGTGGCGATCTTGGATCGGCATAAGATCGGTATCGGATTAATTTCGTTTTCGCAGGTATTCCTCAAAGCACACACCTTCGAGGTACTAAATGAATTTGAAAAAGAAGTGGCTAAATTTCCTGAAGTCATGGAATGCTATCAGATGGCTGGGTCTTATGATTTCATGTTGCGTATTGCTACCAAAGACATGGATGCCTATCATATCTTCTTAAGACATCGCCTTGCTGTATTACCGCAAGTCAATACGGTACAGACGTATTTTGTGTTATCGGAGACAAAAAGTGAAACCGCCTATCCCCTCTAATTGAACAGAGCCTATCTAAAAAAATTGAGGTATTGATTTTGTATAAATCAATACCTCAAATATATCAATCAATCAATCAATCAATCAATCAATCAATCAATCAATCAATCAATCAATCAATCAATCAATCAATCAATCAATCAATCAATCAATCAATCAAATAGCAAAGTTCCGCTGACATTCCAGCTACTGAAACTTGTACCTTCAGGAGCTCCCTGCGGGATCTGAACCTGTAATTTGTAATCACCAGCTTTTAAATCGCCCAAGTCGATATAAATCGGTGGAGTCACTGTTCCTGGACACCAGTTGGAACGGCTTAGGTCAGATGAAGACAATCCAGTGGCAAAATTACCTGAAGCAGGGTTGGATAAACGATAAGAACCGCAATCGTTGCGCCAAGGCGTGTATTTAAAGAGCAAGGTATCGTTTAAAAAAATGCGGTTTTCTTTGGGAACAAACTCATCACCATTCCCCCAGCCTCCATGACCGGTCGTGATATAACGTAACTGTACATTTTTAGCATCCTGATCCAAACGAAACGACAGTGTCAACCCTTTATCCTTATCGAACATAGATCCATACTCCTGGCCACCCATTTCCATCACATTGGTCGTCGTAAATAATGACATCGTCTTTTTCAGACTCGCTTCTGAACCCGCCTCAAACCCTGGGTGAATTGTAAGCTCAACACTAACTTCATGACCATTCTTATCATAGTTGCCAATGAAAGCACCTACGTACACTTCCTGCTCACTTAACATTCCTGCAAGTTCAGACACATCCTGTCTGTAAAGCACGGAATCTTGCCAAACCTTATCCTTTAACTGAAGATAGTTAAACTGCTTAACACCAAAGGGTGTAAAGAAACGCATCAATTCAACGATAGGTTCGAAAGTCGCTGTTCTTACCACTCCCTGATAACTCTTGCCATTTCCATTTTCGTACTTCGGTAAGGTTGACATGCCATTTTTCATACCGTCCAAAAAGCTCTGTGCTTTATTGGCTGGAATAATAAAAACGGATCCGGTACGGTCGTATGCATCTCCTTTTGATTGCTCCACAAGCTGAACGAACACATTATCGCTAGCTTTGATTTTTGGTATTTTGACTTTCTTGACAATCACTGTACCATTGGCAAAACGTAGGATTGAATCTGATTTGGTATCATCTGAAAAACGAATGCGTTCCTTTTGGAAAACCGGAAGTTGGACAAAACGGTTCTTCCAGATAAGATCTTTATAAGAGAGCTCATCATAGCGTTTCTCACTTCCTTTTAACTTCAATTGTTCAGGAATGGTCTTGACTTTCTCTACTTTTGTTGCAAAGGTGCGTGTATTGCCATTTCTGATCACCTCTAACACCAAGCCAAGATCCTGCCCGAGTTCACTCGGTGCTCCTTTTACCCCAAGTTTGTCCGTATACCAGATTTCAATCTTATTGGAATTGATACTGGTCTCCACTTTCTTACAGGGATACCCCAAGATGGTCTTGGTTTCGTTAGTCGGGTTGAATTTCTGTTTGGAGAGCGCCAAAGAGTCTCTTGTCAGGATAAGGGAACCATCTTTCAGTTTCGCAATCTTAAGCAAGGTATTTCCAGACGATCGCTCCACCAATACGCGTTCGTAAGGCGGCAACAATTGTCCTTTTATATCTTTTTCCGAACTCACATAAGTTTCATTTGCATTGGCATAGACCAGTACCCCATTCTGATTGGCGGGTGTATTGCCATTAAAACTTTGATTGTACTGGATCACATAGCTCGTTAGCTTCTGGGCATAAGAGGACAATGACAGACATAAAATTGAAACAAAAAGGATATTTTTCTTCATAGTACGCATATTGGATTAGACACAAAAATAAGAAAGGCTTTAGGAATTCCTAAAGCCTTTCTTATTTTATGCTAAAACGTTTATTTTATCAACCAGATATCTAAAAGATAAAAGACCGCAAAGATGACGGAAGCGTACCCATTGGTGGTCATAAAATGGCGGTTTACCCGACTTAAATTTGTCGATGAAAACAGCGTATGTTGATAGATCAACAGTCCACCATAGAAAACCACACCTAAATAATAAATCCAGCCAACAGGCATTAAAAACGCTGGGATTAAAACAAATATAAAAGACAACACGTGTAAACATTCGGATACCCGCATCGCTCCTTTGGTTCCCAGCCAGACTGGAATAGAGTTCAACTTATTGGCGCGGTCAAAAGCCTCATCCTGCAAGGCATAAATAATATCAAAGCCACTCACCCAGGTCAGCACAGCAAAGCCATAGAGGACAGGTACAGTTGCAAACTGCCCCGTGATAACGAGATATGCTCCGATCGGCGCTAAACCCAATCCTGCACCTAATACCAAATGGCATAAAGGCGTGATACGTTTGGTATAAGAATAAAAAAGCACCACAAAAAGTGCAATCGGCGACAACATAAAGCACAGGGAGTTTATAAAATAAGTCGCTGTGACAAAAAGTAAGCAGTTGACGATGGTAAAGATCAGCGCATTTTGAGCAGAAATCTTCCCTGCAGGAATATCCCGCATTGCAGTTCTCGGATTGATCGCATCAATATCGCGATCCAAGTACCTATTGAAGGCCATCGCTGCATTTCGCGCCGTTACCATGCACAATAACATTAATAGTAATAGTTTCCAAGAAAAGGCATATTCAGTGGTATGCAGCGCCAAAAAGAATCCAATAAGAGCAAATGGCAATGCGAATACACTGTGGGCAAATAAAACTAAGGAAAGATACTTCTTCATGAGATGATCTTATTAGACTTTAAAACGTTCGTCATCCTATCCCCGACACTGATCAGATTGACGAAGCTATTGTGTTGAACCAATATTTATTTTTTTGAAATACTTAAAACGGCATTCTTTCTTCTGGCTCGGGCCCTACAAATCGGCGGTTGACCTCATCAATGGTCTCCAAAATAGGCTCGTGACCTAATTTCTTTTCTGCCGAAGTTAAAAAGATCGTTGGCACCTCTTCAAACCATTGCAAAAGCTCCTTCTTAAATTTCGCGATATTTGCATCAGATTTCACTGCTGATTGTTTATCTGCTTTGGTAAAAACCAGCATAAAAGGTAAACCGCATTCGCCCAACCAGTAACAGAAGTCAAGATCGATCTTCTGTGGTTCAAGACGACTGTCCACCAGGACAAATACACATTGCAGATTATCTCTATGTGTCAGATATCTACGAATGAATTTCTCCCATTCATTGCGACTCGTTTTGGATGCTTTCGCGAATCCATAACCGGGCAAATCGACCAGATACCATGTGTCGTCTATAATAAAATGATTGATCAATTGAGTCTTACCGGGTTTTTGGGAGGTCTTGGCAAGGCCCTTCTTATTTGTCATAGCATTGATCAAAGAAGATTTACCTACATTAGAACGACCTATAAAGGCGTACTCAGGCAAATTTGGCGCAGGTAATTTGTCAACTCTCGTGTTGCTACACACGAATTCGGCTTTTTTTACTTCCATGGAACAAAGGTACATTAAATGAATCCGTTTGACAAGGTTTACACCCCTTCTATGCTATAAAAAACTTCATGGTCATGCTGTAACATTTACGGGCATTTACATACTAATAGTCAAAATAAACAAGTGTATCTTTGATAACACAGGATATATGCTCTTTTTTCTCCATACAGAATTTAATTAAACCTTAGAAAAGATGTTACTCGAAATCAATCATGTCACCAAGGATTACGCCAATCATCGCGCATTGGACGATGTATCCATCCAGATTCCAAAAGGAAAGATTTTTGGGCTACTGGGACCCAATGGAGCCGGAAAAACATCACTGATCCGTATCATTAACCAGATCACTGCACCCGATTCCGGTGAAATCCGATTTAATGGGGAATTATTAGGTGCACAGCATATTGCCCAGATAGGCTATCTTCCGGAAGAACGCGGTCTCTACAAAAAAATGAAAATCGGGGATCAGATGCTTTACCTGGCACAATTGAAAGGACTTTCAAAAAAAGAAGCTTTACATCGAATACACGATTGGTGCGAACGACTTGATATAACTTCATGGTGGGACAAAAAGATTGAAGATCTCAGCAAAGGAATGCAGCAGAAGGTCCAATTTGTGGCCACGGTTATTCACCAACCGCAATTGATTATCCTTGATGAACCCTTCTCAGGTTTTGACCCAGTGAATGCCAATATCATCAAAGAACAGATCCTACGGTTAAATGCTGAAGGTGCTACAATTATCTTCTCCACCCATCGTATGGAAACGGTAGAAGAGCTCTGCGATCATATCGCCTTGATCCACCGCTCCAAGAAAATCCTGGATGGTCCCGTACAAGAGATCAAGAAAGACTACAGGAACCAAACCTATACATTGGAATTCACCCCCAATGCAGAAGGCATTGACATCAGCAATGAAAGTCTATTTAAAATTGTCAGCTCATCACAAAAAGAAAATATTTACAATACTACTATTCAGCTAAATAAAGATGTTAATATAAACAATGCATTAACATCTTTATTACCAAAAATACAGCTCAATCAAATCATTGAGCTTGTCCCTTCTATGGCAGATATTTTTATCCAGAAGGTTACTGAGGTCTCACCTTTATCCCCAGATCATGCATAAGATATTACTCATCATCCAACGGGAATATCTATCCCGAGTCAAGAAAAGATCATTCATTGTGATGACTTTCGCGGTCCCGCTTTTCTTTTTTGCGCTGTATGCAGGTATGTTTTACCTGACAAAAAAGAGCTTTAAAGATGCCCATACAGAAGTCTTTATCATTGATCAACAGGGCGACTTTGCCAATAGGCTTCAAAGCAATAAAAATGTAAGCTACAAGAAGAGTCAGCTACCGCTGCAGCAACAAAAACAACGCCTGGCCCAAGAGCAAACCAAACAGGCGATCTTATACATCCCTCAAGATATCCTGACGACACAAAAGGCTGAATTGATTACCAGCGGCAAAACAAGTTTTGTCACGCAGGAGATTATCAGTGGTCAGTTGGAAGACATCATTCGGGAAAAGGAATATAAAGCCAAAGGGATAGACCTCAAGCTGATTCAATCCATTAAACCTAAGGTGGATATTGAAGCGAAAGAAATAACTGCAGACGGTGAGGAAAAAAACAGCAATACGGCAATAGCGATGGGGATTGGCGTCGCCTTGGCTATTTTGGTTTACCTGTCCCTCTTTCTCTATGGCGCGCAAGTCATGCGGGGTATCATTGAAGAAAAAAGCAATCGCATTATAGAAGTTATTATTTCTTCTGTAAAGCCCTTTCAGCTTATGATGGGTAAAATTGTGGGCATCGGTATGGTTGGCCTTACACAATTTGTGATGTGGCTTGTACTCACGCTAGGGCTCTTTCTTGTGGCTACTACATTATTTGTCAATCCACAAGACATACAGGAAGTCGCGGCCAGCCAGCCTGGAGCGGCCAATATGGGAACAGTATCCAAAGCAATGGGACAAGGTGGTTCTGCCTCTATTCTCGCTTCAATCCAAAGTTTCAATTTCACAGAGGTTATTGTATTCTTCTTTCTGTTCTTTATAGCAGGCTACCTCCTCTATAGTGCTATATTTGCTGCTGCGGGTTCTGCCGTAGATAACGAAACCGAGGCCAATCAGTTTTCCATGCCGATCACTATGCCCCTATTGTTGA
Organism: Sphingobacterium sp. GVS05A; assembly: GCF_019969845.1. Classification (GTDB taxonomy): domain Bacteria; phylum Bacteroidota; class Bacteroidia; order Sphingobacteriales; family Sphingobacteriaceae; genus Sphingobacterium. Next base: position 402,174 of record NZ_JAHXYR010000004.1, on the reverse strand, counting down.
CGTATATTCTCTCTTTCGGAGTTATCATTAACGATCCCAATGGTCCAATTGCCACCTGGCTGAGTTTTATTCCATTTACATCCCCCATCGCTATGCTGGTTCGCATTCCTTTTGGTGTCCCCTTATGGCAGATATTAACTTCATTGACCTTGCTTATTTTAACCTTCCTATTGATCACTTGGGTAGCTGCACGTATCTATCGTGTAGGGATATTGATCTATGGAAAGAAAGCCAGTCTCAAAGAAATCATCAAATGGTTTAATTATAAAAATTGATCGGACCGATCGACAGGCATATAAAGAAGCGAAGGCTGGATTGTACAGTACAATCCAGCCTTCGCTTGTTATCAATCCAACTGTCAAAACCTCAGTTCAAACAGATCCATAAACCTGCTTTTCTTTCAGTATGACAACTATAGGGCAAATGGGTTAATATCTAATATTGAACTTCTGAAATACAAAATGCCATAGCCATATCGGGCCTATCAGTAGAAATTGCAGAAATTCCTTTCCAGTAATTACCTTTTTCTCTTTTCCTTTACCGAGAAACAGTGCAACTAACGCCAGCAATGCGATCGCCAAGCATACCCATATCACCGCAGGACCGCCGTTTTTTTGTACATATTCCAATTGAACAATAAAAAAGCTCATTGCTCCTATTGAGAACAAGATTGCATAAGACAGGGTCGCGGATAATTTCAGGTAAAAATAGATGATAATTGCAATGAAGAAAGAACCCCAATTCAAAAAGGTGTGCCAATTGAGCTTCACCAAAAATTCAAACTGTGGAAAAGGAATCATCCAAATACAGCCCATCACACCGAAGAATAACAGCGGCAAAAAGATGATCTGAATAATACGATTGATTGGATCTTGAAAATTAGCATTCAATTCCTCAAAATAGGTATCTACTGGACGTTTCGGTTCTACTTCCTGAACTTTCTTCTTTTGTTTCATTCGGCAAATTTAATAAATATTGATCTGCATAAACCGTTGAACGGGATAATATTCTCATTTTTTTGGTCTGTCGCTTGTCATTATATGCTTTCTTCGACCTTTAACTGGCAATCTCCTATCCAATTACGTAATATTGCAACATGAAGTCTTACAAACATATCTTATTTGATCTCGATGGTACGCTGACAGACCCTGCTGAAGGCATCACCAAATGCATTGCGTATGCACTCGAAGCAAAAGGAGTACATACGCCTGATTTAAATAGTCTGAAGCCATTAATTGGCCCTCCGTTGAAAGATACCTTCATGCATACCTATGGATTTGACGAAAAGGAAGCTTTGGCTTGTGTGGACAAATACCGTGAACGCTTTGCTACCCAGGGTTTATATGAGAATCTGCTCTTTGATGGTATCCCCGAATTACTGGAAGGACTAAAATCGAAAGGCTATAAGGTATACTTAGCGACCTCCAAACCCGAAATTTTTGCACATAAGATTTTACAGCATTTTGCAATCGACAGTTATTTCGATTTTGCTGGCGGAAGTGCATTGGACGACTCCAGACCGACCAAGACAAGTGTCATTCAGTATGTATTAGATAAGGCTAGCCTGACGGAGCCACAGCACTGTATTATGATCGGCGACCGCAAACATGATCTAATCGGTGCCCAGGAAACGGGTATGGATGCCATCGCTGTGCTTTATGGTTATGGTAGTGAGGATGAACTTATGAAGGAAAAGCCAACCTATCTGCTGCATAGTGTGGATGATTTAATGGAGTTTTTTGGCTCATAAACAGATTTTCAGAAGAAATAACTATGTTAGCTCAGGTGGACCGCCGAAAACTTCCCTGTATCAAAAGATACAGCAACAAAAAGCCCCAATCAATGATTGAGGCTTTTTTATTATTATTTGTTTACCAAAGATCCTGTATTGTTTTTCAGGACTCTCCCATACGTTATTTCGCGTAAGATACGGATCTTGTCTCCCGGATGACAGTCACTTTAATCTGACCTGGATAAGTCATTTCAGTCTGTATACGGTTTGAGATATCAGCTGCCAATATTTCTGATTGCGCATCCGACACTTTTTCACTCTCAACGATGACACGTAATTCACGACCTGCCTGTATCGCAAAAGTTTTCTCGACACCAGGGTAAGATAGTGCCAAGTCTTCAAGTTCTTTCAAACGTTTGATGTAGCTTTCAACGACTTCACGACGTGCTCCAGGGCGTGCTCCTGAGATAGCATCACAGGCTTGTACAACAGGAGAAATTAAGGCTGTCATCTCAATTTCATCGTGGTGAGCGCCAATGGCATTACAAACATCTGGGTGCTCTTTATATTTTTCAGCCAATTGCATACCTAGAATCGCGTGTGGCAATTCAGGATTATCATCAGGCACTTTACCAATATCATGCAATAGTCCAGCACGTTTGGCATGTTTTACATTCAATCCCAACTCAGCAGCCATTGTTGCTGCAAAATTGGCAACCTCACGGGAGTGCTGTAGAAGGTTCTGACCATAAGAAGAACGGTAACGCATACGTCCCACCATACGGATCAGTTCAGGATGCAATCCATGAATACCCAGATCAATGGCAGTACGTTCACCAATCTCAACAATCTCGTCTTCAATCTGTGTACGTGTTTTTGCTACAACCTCCTCGATACGAGCTGGGTGGATACGGCCATCCGTTACAAGACGGTGTAAAGCCAAACGGGCAATCTCACGACGTACTGGATCGAAACCTGAAAGGATAATTGCCTCCGGTGTATCATCCACGATGATCTCTACACCTGTTGCAGCTTCCAATGCACGGATATTACGGCCCTCACGACCAATAATACGGCCTTTGATCTCATCATTTTCGATATTGAAAATGGAAACTGTATTTTCGATTGCAGATTCAGTAGCTGTACGTTGGATCGTTTGGATAACGACTTTTTTCGCTTCTTTCGTCGCGGTCAATTTCGCTTCGTCCACAATATCCTTGATCTGAATCATTGCTTGGGAACGGGCTTCCTCGCGCAATGAATCCACCAATTGGTTTTTAGCTTCGTCAGCTGTAACACCAGCGATACTCTCCAATTGTTTGATCTGTTGTAATTTTAAAGCCTCGACTTCTTCGGATTTCTTTTCATTAAGTTCAACCAATTTATCCAATTGCTTCTTTTTGGTATCCACATCCTGCTTATCGCGATTGATGCTTTCAAGCTTTTGGTTAATCGATTGTTCTTTCTGTCTCAACGTATTTTCCTTTTGGTTGATGGTGTTATTACGTTGATTCACCTCCTTTTCATGTTCGGATTTTAATTGAAGGAATTTTTCTTTAGCCTCTAAAAGGCGTTTCTTTTTAATGTGTTCTCCTTCTTGCTCTGCATCTTTTAGTATGCTATTTACCTTATCTTTGGCTTCCTGTTCTTGTTTTTTGAATAACAGAACCAACAGATAACGACCTATAACTACACCAACAATCAGAGAAATTATGATATAAATTGCGACGTCCATGTATGTATAATTGTATTATATATGTTTGTTTTTATTAATTATTAAATTTCAATAGAAAAATATCTTCGCTATTTTTTGAACTGGACACAAGCTGATTTAATGCAATTGGTATTCCAATATACTTCTTGGGAATACCAGCGATTGAATCAGACAGTGTTTACATTTTATGCAAACAGGCCCAACGCATGATGGTTTCAAAACAAAAAAAAACCGCAATTAAATTTAAACAGGTCTCATGTATTATTAAACTTCGTGATTACATAATTAGGCTTAGATTATGACCCAGATGGCTTTCGCAAAATGGCCTATATCTTTTTGCGCCTGTAATATTGAAGCGTTAAGTTTAAAATAGTGACAACCCGAATTTAATTGCGGCAAATTCGTCGTTTTAAGCTCTAAATATAAAGAACGTAAATTTATTTGTTAAAGAAATCCGTCAACAACTGATCAAGCTCCTGTACTGAATTCTCCAGCCCCACTTCGTGGTTCTGGGACTGTCGCTCCGCATTTAACATTCGCGTAGCGAACTGCAATACACACATGGACAACAAATCCTGCTTATCTCTAACAGTATAGTTTTCCTGCAATTCCTTTACTTTTTCATTTATCAATTTCGCAGCATGTCGAATCACTTCTTCCTCCGCGCTTTCCACCCGAAGGGGATAGACACGATCTGCGATATTTATTTTTATGGAAATCTCTCCCATTTCTTTGAGCTTTTTAACGTTGTATTAGTTTAAATTCCGATGATCTCCAAATTCCAACTACTTCAACAAACTAATACACTTGTCTATTTCTCGCACAAAATCGTTAATTTTTTGTTTTGTGTCAAGTATTTTTTCATTAATTGCTTCCTTATCCGTTTCTGAATCCAAGGTTCGGGCTACTGCCAGCGCCTTGACTTTCTCTTCCAACTGCTTGCTTTTATCGTTGCTCGCGTCGAAAGCCACTTTTAAGGATTGTACCTCTAATTTAAGCAAATCATTTTCTTCTTGCAAGACTTCGCACATTTGAATTAAGTTTTTCGTTTTCTCAACGATCAGATTCATTTGTGAAGACAATGTTGCCATAGCGTAAATCGAATATTACCAATTAATGTTCTATATCTAATTAACCACGCACCTCTGCGCTTAGTTCCTTCTCAAAATTAACAATTAATTTTTGAACTATCGCATCAATTTGTTTATCGGTCAATGTTTTTTCTTCGTCTTGCAGGATAAAGCTCAGAGCATAAGACTTTTTCCCTTCCGGAATTTTATCACCTTTATACACATCAAACACATTTACCTCCTTTAAAAGCTTGCGTTCGGTCTTTTGAGCGACAAATTGAAGCTTATCAAAGCTCACATTTTCGTCAATCAACAAGGATAAATCACGGCGTACAGCAGGGAATTTCGACACTTCCTTATATTGAATACTATTCTTGCGAATGATTTTCATCAAGACATCCCAGTCAAAATCTGCAAAGAAAACCTGCCCCTCAACATCTGCTTTTTTCAAGTTGGCATTAGCTACCGCGCCAAAAGAAACCAGACATTTCTGACCTTTCATATAACTCAATCCGTAGGCAAAATGATTGCTCGGCGCATCTTGTATTTGTATGCCCTCTATCTTAAGACGTTTGACAATGGTATCAACTGCAGCTTTAAGGTTATAGAAATTCACATTACCTTTTTTGCTATTCCACTGTTCAGCTTGCTCCCTTCCCGTTATTGCAAAAGTCAAATGCTGCGTTTCTTTATATCCCTCACCATCCAACGCATAAGTTTTACCGAATTCAAAAAATTTCAGATCAAAATTTCTACGTTTCTGATTATATTCAATGGCATTCAACACGGAGAATAACATGTTTTGACGCATGGTATCCAAATCCGAACTCAAGGGATTGAACAATCTGACAGCAGTTTCACTGTCGTCTGCATAATCAAGCTTTGTCAACGAATTCGCTAATATTTCACGGAATCCATTACCGATCAATAAGTCCGCAAGTTGATTTAAGACGACCTCTTTATCTGGTTTTTCGACCGTGTTTAAGGAAGCCTTAATTTGGGATTTTAGTTCAATGTTATTGTAGCCATAAATCCGTAATACCTCTTCCACAACATCTACTTCGCGGGTTACATCGACACGATAAGCAGGCACTAAAACATCTAGTCCCGCAGCTGTCTCCGAAGCAATCTCAATACCAAGAGCAACGATAATGGCTCTAATTTCTTCATTTGGGATTGCTTGCCCAATTAAACGTACCACGTTCGCATAGCTCACATGGAATGAGAATGGTTTAATTTCGACAGGATATACATCTTTCAAGGTCGAAGATATCGTCCCTCCAGCAATTTCCTGAATCAACAATGCCGCACGTTTTAACGCTTCCACCGTAATGTTAGGATCTGTACCACGTTCGAAACGGAATGAAGCATCTGTTTTCAGACCATGTCTTTTAGAGGTCTTACGCACTGATACAGCATTAAAATAAGCCGATTCCAAAAACACATTGGTTGTTTCTGTCGAAACACCTGAATGTGCACCACCAAAAACACCAGCGATACACATTGGTTTTTCAGCATCAGCAATCACAAGGTCTTCAGCAGAAAGCGTCCGTTCCACAGCATCTAGGGTCACAAACTTTTCCCCTTCTTTTGCTGTACGGACAAGCACCTTGTTACCAGCAATTTTATCCGCATCAAACGCATGCAATGGTTGGCCAAGGTCATGCAATATATAATTGGTGATATCGACAATATTATTGATTGGACGTACACCGATCACATTTAATTTTTCTTTCAACCAATCAGGCGATTCTGCAACCTGAACACCGGAAATATTGATTCCGCTATAACGTGGACAAGCCGCAGTGTCTTCGACGACAACAGCTGTTCCAGCTTCCTCAGCCGCTTGAAAGGCCGAAACATCCGCTTTTAGAATATTTGTACGGAAATAAGCAGCGATATCGCGTGCTACACCTAAATGGGATGCCGCATCCGCACGATTCGGTGTAAGGCCTATTTCGTAACGGTAATCATCCTGAATATTGAAATGATCTTTCACTAATGTCCCTACCGCAACATCAGCTGGCAATTCAACAATACCGGCATGCGATGTACCTAAACCGATTTCATCCTCACCACATAACATACCTTCGGATACTTCGCCACGAATTTTAGATTTGGTAATCTTAAAGGGTTCTCCGCTCAAGGGGTGACATGTTGTACCTACTGTTGCCACAATTACTTTCAATCCTGTACGGCAATTTGGCGCCCCACATACGATATTTAGTAATTCAGAAGCGCCTACATCAACTGTAGTAACGCGCAATTTATCAGCATTCGGGTGTTGCTCACAAGTTTTTACTTCGCCAACGACCAAACCATCCAATCCACCGGGGATACTCTGTACGACGTCCAGTGCCTCTACTTCCAATCCTGTGTTTGTCAAGATCAAAGATAATTCCTCCGGCGTCGAATCTATATTAACGTGTTGTTTTAACCAATTATATGAAATGTTCATCTCGAATTTGATTTGATGCACAAACTTAGATAAATTTGACTTTGTATGCAATTATAATTGCGTAGTATATCAATTTATCCCTGTCAATACATACATTTTCCCAGGCGCTCACCCGACTATAGTCTTTCTGTTCCTCGCATTCTTTGCAATCTGCCATATCCTGATTGCTACCCACCTTGCTTGTTATAATGCGCTGAGAAAACAGGATTCTTAAAGATTGAAAAAAATCGAATAGAAGATGACTATGAGGTTGGTTGATCGACAGCCTAATTCAATCTTTGCCTTGGGATACGCATTAGATCCACATCCCAAGGCTCGATCATGTTATACTCATAGGGAATAGGGTTTACGAATCTACCACCTACAAGCGACCTATCCTAATAGCGGGTAGAATGATAACATTTATTTACACGAATTAACACAACTTTACATTTATTTACATTAGAACCGTTATTTCACTGTTTTTAAACCGAATAGTAACCACTATTTTTTAATCAAAATTCAATCATTTCCATAAAAATAATATGTAACTTTGTGCTTTAATTTGAAGAACGTTCAAAACAAACATTTATAATGATTCATTTCTTTGAGAACCCATCGAACACCGTATATGGTGTTCAAAGCGTAAACTCTTTATCACAAGAAGACATTACTAAACTCAACTGGCTATTCGGCAACGCCAAAAAACTCGACGACCAAACCCTTAACCATTACTTTGTAGGCCCCCGCGCAGCGATGGTCACTCCTTGGAGTACCAATGCAGTAGAAATCACACAGAACATGGGTATTGGAGGAATTGTTCGTATCGAAGAATTTCAACCGGTACCAGCAGATTTCAATGATTTCGATCCAATGATTTCGCAAAAGTTCAGTATGTTGACGCAGGATATGTATACGGTCAACATCACACCAGAACCTATTTTGGAAATTGAAGACATTGACGCCTACAACAAATCCGAAGGATTGGCATTAAATCCGGAAGAAGTAGCCTACCTAAACAATCTTGCCACCAAATTGGGACGTCTTTTAACAGACTCCGAGGTCTTTGCTTTTTCACAAGCTAATTCCGAGCACTGTAGACATAAGATTTTCAATGGTACATTTATCATTGATGGTGAAGAACAACCTACTTCCCTATTTAAATTAATCAAGAAAACTTCCGAAACAAATCCAAATGAGATTGTTTCTGCGTATAAAGACAACGTAGCCTTTATTAAAGGCCCACGGGTCACCCAGTTTGCACCTAAATCCGCTGATAAGCCTGACTTTTACGAGGAGAAATCTTTCGATTCTGTTTTATCCGTAAAAGCCGAAACCCACAATTTCCCAACGACTGTAGAGCCTTTCTCTGGAGCGGCGACAGGATCAGGAGGTGAAATTCGTGACCGTATGGCCGGTGGTCAAGGCGCGATTCCTTTGGCGGGTACCGCGGTCTATATGACAGCCTATTCACGTCTATTGCAAGATCGTCCTTGGGAGAAAGCAATGCCAGAACGCCAATGGCTTTACCAAACACCAGTGGATATCCTTATCAAAGCTTCCAATGGAGCTTCTGACTTTGGTAATAAATTCGGACAACCCTTGATTACGGGATCTGTACTGACCTTCGAACATGAAGAAGAAGGCCGTAAGCTTGGTTATGACAAAGTCATCATGCAAGCTGGTGGTGTCGGTTATGGAAAATTGGATCAAGCCAAAAAACATACCCCAAAAATAGGTGATAAAATCGTCATCTTAGGGGGTGAAAATTACCGTATCGGTATGGGAGGTGCTGCAGTATCTTCTGCTGATACAGGCGCTTTCGGGTCAGGCATTGAATTGAATGCCATTCAACGTTCAAATCCGGAAATGCAAAAACGTGCGGCCAATGCTGTACGAAGCTTAGTTGAAGCGGATCATAACCCAATTGTCTCTATCCATGACCATGGCGCTGGTGGACACCTCAACTGTCTATCCGAATTGGTGGAGGAAACAGGCGGTTTAATTGATCTTGATGCACTTCCGGTAGGTGATCCTACCCTTTCAGCAAAAGAAATCATCGGCAATGAGTCTCAGGAAAGAATGGGCTTGGTGATTGCTGAAGATGATATTGCAATCCTAAAACGTGTTGCTGATCGTGAACGTGCACCAATGTACACCGTAGGTGACGTCACTGGAGATCACCGCTTCACATTTGCATCAAAAAGCAATGGCGCCAAACCAATGGATTATGCCTTAGAGGATTTCTTTGGTTCCTCACCAAAGACCTTTATGCGTGATAAAATAGTTGCTCGTAATTATGCAGATCTTACCTATGATTCCGCGAATATCCCGAGCTACTTAAATCAGGTCCTACAATTGGAGGCTGTGGCTTCCAAAGATTGGTTGACCAATAAAGTGGACCGTTGTGTGGGTGGCCGTGTTGCCAAACAACAATGTGCAGGTCCATTACAGTTACCTTTAAATAACGTTGGTGTCATGGCTCTTGACTACAAAGGAAAAGAGGGTATCGCAACAACGATAGGACACTCCCCTGTCGCAGCATTAATTGATCCGGCAGCGGCTAGTAAAACTGCTATCGCAGAATCATTATCAAATATCGTATTTGCACCGATTATAAATGGTCTTGCAGGCATCTCATTGTCGGCCAACTGGATGTGGGCCGCAAATAACGAAGGTGAAGATGCTCGACTTTATCAGGCTGTCAAAGCTTGTTCGGATTTTACAATCGCACTAGGAATCAATATCCCTACAGGAAAAGACTCCTTATCGATGAAGCAAAAATATCCAAATGGTGAGAATGTAATTGCTCCCGGCACATTGATTATTTCAGCAGCTGGAAATTGTACGGATATTACTAAAGTAGTTGAACCCGTATTAAACAAAAATGCAGGATCCATTTACTACATCAATCTATCAAAAGACAACTTCAAATTAGGTGGTTCGTCTTTCGCTCAGATTGTCAACAAATTAGGCATAGAAGTTCCTACAATTCAAGATGCAAATTATTTCAAAACAGCATTCAATACCGTTCAGCAATTAATCAACGATAATCAAATCGAAGCCGGTCATGATATCGGATCCGGTGGTTTGATCACGACCCTTTTGGAAATGACATTTGCAGATGTGAATTTGGCTGCAAATTATGACCTTTCGGGATTAAATGAGTCTGATGCTGTAAAAGTATTGTTCAGTGAAAATATTGGACTTGTGCTTCAAGCTAAAAATGACACTGTTTTCGAGCAAGCTGTTAAAGAAGCTGGCGTAGATGCCATAAAAATTGGTCAGGCGGTAGCAGGGAACACCGTTACCATCAAAAATGGAGAAGAGAACTTCAGCTTTGATGTTGCGGCAACACGTGATGTTTGGTCGACCACTTCATTCCTATTGGATTCGAAACAATCGAAAAACGGAACTGCACAACAACGTTTCGATAACTATAAAAATCAACCTTTAACATTTACCTTTCCAAGTCAGTTCAACGGCAAAAAACCGGTGATCGACGGAAGTAAAGCACGTCCAAAAGCGGCAATTCTTCGAGAAAAGGGCTCCAACTCGGAACGCGAGATGGCAAATGCGATGTTCTTAGCAGGTTTTGATGTGAAGGATGTTCATATGACTGACTTGATTTCAGGCCGTGAGACTTTGGAAGACATTCAATTTATCGGTGCTGTTGGTGGATTCTCCAACTCGGATGTACTGGGTTCGGCAAAAGGATGGGCCGGAGCATTCCTCTACAATGAGAAAGCGAAAAAGGCATTGACCGATTTCTTTGCACGCCCAGACACGCTTTCGATTGGTATCTGTAATGGATGCCAGTTGTTTATGGAATTGGAAATGATCAATCCGGAGCACGAGGTTCATGGTAAAATGTTGCACAACACTTCAGGCAAACACGAGTCAAATTTCATTTCCGTGAAAGTTCAGGAAAATAACTCTGTTATGCTTTCTACATTAGCAGGAAGTACATTGGGTGTTTGGATTTCACATGGTGAAGGAAAATTCAATCTACCGTATGCAGAGGAACAATACAATATTGTTGCGAAATACGGTTATGAGCAATATCCGCACAATCCAAATGGCTCGGATTACAATACAGCGATGATCTGCGATAAAACTGGTCGCCATTTGGCCACAATGCCGCATATCGAGCGCTCAATTTTCCAATGGCATTGGGCAAACTATCCAAAAGGACGTCAGGATGAAGTTTCTCCTTGGTTAGAGGCTTTCGTCAATGCCCGCAATTGGATTGACAATCAAAGCAAGTAATAAGCACTACATAAAAGCTCCTTCATCTATGAAGGAGCTTCTTTTTTTAGATATCCCTTTTATATCCTGGTTTGTTCATCATATTGTCAAGGGAATATTTTCCAGATCCCATGACCATAAAAAAGATCAACAAAAAGAATACGACTATAGAAAGCCACAATTCGGAATTCACATAACTAAAACCATTGGTGATATTAACAAAAAAGACAGCTCCCACCAAGACTGGTAACAATAATAAAGAAGCTAAACGGGTTTGAAAACCCAAAATAAGGAATAACCCGCCAACCAAGTGCGTAAATACCACATAGTGAACGGCACCCCAAACAGACAGGTGAAAGCTACTTTGTTCGATCATGTGCTCAACCACTTGCCTATCGTTTACAAAAGTTATACCTTTGGCGAAAATCATAATACCCAAGGCAATTCTTAGGTAATCAATCCATTGTGGGTGATGGACATTTCCCCAATGCTCAATTCTATGTATCAGGTTCATAACATACCTCCTTTTATCGATGGTTATACTGCTATAACAACTGAATTGCAAAAAAGTTGTAGCTCAGTATCATTTTAATACACAGACCATTGCCCTTACATGGGATCGAAGTCCTTCAAAAAGGTTGAACGAAACATTAGGCTATCGCAAACCGGATCACAAGATCCCATAAGGCCGTTGTCATTAGCCCGATTACAATACTAAACCCGATAACAAGATTCACCAACTTTGCATTGAGATGATATTGTTCAGCGATGATCCCTGAGGTGACTAAGGTGGGCATGGCAGCTTCGAAAATACTGATTCGCGCCACAGGCCCCTTTACTCCAAGTAACAATGCAAATAGCAAAACCAATGCGGGAGCCAAAATTAATTTATAGATCATGGCTGTACTAATCTGTGCGAATTGTTGGCGCCAGCCCTCGAATTTCAACTGTAAACCGATAGAAAATAGTGCCAATGGTCCTACTGTCGCCACGAGTTTATCAAAAAAAGGTTCGGCAACACTAAAATCAATAAACTGAGATAAAGTCAATGCAAGAAGACAACCGATCAATGGCGGAAAAGTAATCAGTTTCCTGATCATAAATTTGGCCTCAATGGATTGCCCTTCCTGAAGATTTGCTTTAAGCGCATTGATGATACCAGCAGTAGATAATAGAATAAATGTCGTCTGGTCACAAATGATTGCAATCGGTAGTTGCGCCTCGCCAAAATAAGCCATAATCAATGGAAACCCGATGAAGGATGTATTGCTATAGCCTGCCGCCAATTCCAGACTGCTCCTGGAACGTTGCTTATAGGATTTTCGCCTACAATACCATTCCATAAATAACCAGCTTCCGGCCCAAACCAAAACTGCCGAAAAGATCGGAAACAACAACTGTGACGACCATACGATCTTTGGAATATATTTAAACGAAACCGCCGGAAGAGCAAAATAAAGTATCCAGGTATTGATTCCTTTATGCGCCTCAGCGTGGATTAAATTTGTCCTTCGCAACAGCATACCAGCAGCAATACAAAACGCAATCATTATAAAATTCACCATGTTTTCTCTACAATTTTATACGACACAAAAGTGCAATAGTATGCTTAGTAAAAACATGTATAAATACATTATTTTTATGTACATTTAACACGATACACAAAAAAATCATGCGAAAGAAACAATTCGAACCATTATTGATCAGTGAGTTTGTGGAAGAAACTTTCCACCTGCCTATGCATGAGCAAAATTATTATGAACTTGTTTATATACGCAGCGGACAGGGGAAACATATCATCAATAAATTTGAATTGGATTATGAACGCGGTGATATTTTTCTTGTTAGCCCAGCAGATAAACATTACTTTAATATTCACGAAAAAACACATTTCCTATTCATTCTTTTTACGGATAGCTATTTTATGCAAAATCGGCGTCAGCAAAAACTCTACGCCTGGATAATGGAATTAATGAACGACAGAGGATTGCGAGAAAGTAAATTACACATGACCGATCACGATCGTTTGATTTATTCCCATCTTATGGAAGCGGTCCGGCTATACTGTATTACCGCTATCAACCAGACATCACAATGGCTGTTTGATCAACTGGTTGCTATCTTTGGTCGCTATAAGGAAATATCCGAAATACAGCGCTTGCCACAGGCACATACGCTGCACATCGACAGCTCCATTTCGGCTTATATCCACCAGCATATCTTTACCCCAGAGTATCTTCAGCTAAAAACGATTGCTCAGAAATTTAACCTCTCCCCGACTTATTTTGGCATTTATTTCAAGAAAAACTTTGGGAGTAGCCTGAGAGACTACATCACCATGTACCGAATCGAATTAATAGAACATCGGCTTAAGTCCACTGCATATACACTCAAACAGATTGCCGAAGAACTGGGCTTTGTCGACGAAAGCCACTTATCCCATTTCTACAAGCGCACAAAGGGTTACAGCCCCAAAGCATATCGGCAACAACAGACAAAGTAATCCTATGATCCACCCCAAGCATGCAACATACAAAAGACACTGGTGCCTATCAAGATTTAGGAGGCAATACACTATAGAATTTCAGTCCCTTTTCCTCAAACTGTTTATAGAGGACAACTAACACATCATTTTTCAGAGATGAGGCATTCGCCGCGAAATTTACCCAGCAGAAAACACTTAAATAAATCATTTCTTCGCTAATGTCTTGCACGCTGATACCACTATCTCTTTCCTTGACGAAATGTGGGCTCGCCGCTATAGCCGCATTAATCCATTGTTTGGCTTCGTCAAGGTCCGTCTTTCGATCGATATGGAGGACAAAACTTGTCCGACTGTACTCTTGAGATAATGTCCAATTGACTAATCTACCCGACAGCAAATCACCGTTTGGAATAATTACATCAGCACCATCGGCAGTTTTCAATACACTTGCACGAATACCGATCTCCTTGACACGCCCCTTTTTATCGGCGAGTTCAATCTGGTCTCCCACGCGGAAAGGCTTATCAAAAACGAGAATAATCCCAGATACAAAGTTGTTGATGATATTTTGCATCCCCAAACCTATCCCCACACTCAGCGCCCCGATAACGACGGTAAGTTTATCCAAGCTCATCCCCAAAGCGGAAATAGCAATAAAAAACCCAACCAGAATAATCGCCAAACGAAATAACGGGAACAGCGTCATTTTTTGATTATAGGCTTGATTTAACTGACCATCTTCACCACCGAGTACGATGAGGCTAATATTCTTTTGAAACCAATTGGCGACCAGCAAGAGCAAAACCGCAACAACAAGGTTCCCCAAAGTGAACGATATACTGCCGATACTACGCACTTTTCCAAAGAATGTTTCACTAAGCGCCAATAAGGTTTCGATAAACTGAAGATTATTGGCCAAAACAATAATTGCCAAAAGGATACATACAATCCGAAGGATCTCTGTTATAATCGTCAGCGTGCGCTGTTCATTAAAACGCATCCAAAATCCCGCCACCAAGCGGTCTTTTTTGAATTGATTACGGACATCCAATTTGATCATGTCCGTAAAATATTGTAAGGTAAATGACTGTACCAAGCCTACCGCACAGGCTATACTGAAACTGCGTGAATGCTCTACATGCCCAATGACATTCAATGTAATCGCCGTGATATTTAAGATCGCAAATACCACGTAGATAAAATTACTGATATAACCCGGACTCTCTGGATTCTTTATACGCCGTTTAGTATAACTTACCAATCCCAATGCGATTAGATTAAAACCAATACAAACAATACGTAAAAACAGATCATCACTCACAATCATATTGACAAAAACATCCAATAGGTAAAAGATGATCAGAATTAGCGCGATCTTACGTTGTTGTCCAGTCATTTTATGTCTTAGCAAATACATAAAAATTAACATGATCACCAGTTGAGACGCTTGTAAGATGAAAGTTGGCGTGAAGAAATTGACAAAGGGCAATAAGGTCAGCAGGAAAATAATTGTTTTTCCAACAATAGCATCAATAGCAAGTTTATTAGATGGATCATTTTGTTTCAGCACATAGGCAACCCGCACAATCCAATATGAATAAGCCAGTCCCAGCACAATCAATAGAATCCGGCTCGCCCAATCTGTACGATTCACATATTTATCAATGGATTTATTGTTACTATAATTACTGCGAATATTGTCTAAAATAACATCTTTCGAGATACTTGTCGTATTGGCCTTCCAAATGGAACTTTTACCAGGAGCGGTAGTAGACTTCTTCGCAGCAGTTTTTGTTTCAGTAATCAGATCCAATCTGTTGAGGTGCCGCTGGTTCTTTAGGATAAGCTCATCTATCGTGCGATTGATCATTTCCAGCGAATCCATCTTTGACGATAACTTAAGTTCAGCGCTATTCAGGTATTGATGTGCCCTAGCATGATTATTGGCACTGATATCATAATGATTGACGATATTACGGATTTGGTCTTTCGTGCCACTTAAACTGTTGGAATAATTTGCAATACTCCCTTTGATCGATTTAAGTTGTCTGATTTCTTCGGAAATCGCATTTTTTATTGTTGCGACAGAATCTTTTGCGGAATTGGCACTTGTCGAGGCATAAGAGTTGGATTTTTCATTTAACTGAGCGACAAACTCAGCCATAGAGGCTGTACGGATATTGGACAAAAATGTCAAATTTACCTTACGCAGGTCATTCCGCAGCGAATCGTTCCCTACTCTTGTCGAATCGGAACCAGATCTTCTATTTAAACCAGTATGCGGCTGTGATCTATCGGTACTGACACCTCTTCTTACCTGAACCGAATCTTGTCCGATAGCATACAGATGCAATGCCAATAGACTTATTATAAAAACAATGAAATGCTTCATGCTGCTCAATTTCATACGCCCAATATGTTAATCTCTCTAAATAATAACCTGTGCCTCACAGGAGAACTCCGCAAAATGAAGTTTCAGGAAAGCCGATAACGATTATTATTTTTCCGACAAAAATAGCTTATCTAAGCTTAAAATCGTATAGCATCTGATAATTTAAGTTCTTCCAAACGCTTGACTTTGTCATCACGGTAAAACAGATTCATTGTCTCAAAGGGGATTAGCTTTAAATCTTTATTGACAATATGTACGCAGGATTTTTTGACCGCACGGACATCGAAGTCATAAGCATCCATAAAATTCATGATAATGATGCGGAAAAGATTATCATAATCCAGCTCAGGAGCACACACATCAGGCAGGCAGCAAAGCAATTGATTGACCTTTGGTTTTACTTTATCCACCGAAATACCGGTACTAAAAATATCCAGCAACTGCATCTGCACACCAGTGTCCTGTTCATACACAATGGTATTGCGTGACTGATTATTCAAGAGTACAGCGGGGTCAATATGCCGTGTTAGCGGAATCCTTTCATCACCAATCTTAAGCACATAGCCCATAGCCAAAGCGTCTGGGTTGCAAGGTACGGGAATGATATCATGCGGATTCAAGAGCGGGTACTGATCTAAGATTTCCTGTCTGACCTCAGTGAGGGTCATCTTATGCTGCTGTGCATCCTCCGCATTTCTACCGGCAATTTCTACGGGCTGAAAGGTTACACCACGAACACAACGCTGATTCAAAGCATAATCCAATATCGCTCCGATCTCATCATCGTTGGTTCCTTTTTCCAGGACAACGACAAGTGTCGTACTTAGGTTTAACGCATTGAGCTTGTCGATTGCCTTTTTCCGTACATCGGTCAAATCCTTTCCTCTAAATTTCTCCAGCACAGCCGGACGGAAAGAATCAAATTGGAGGTAAATTTCAAATTCCGGAGCATAGGTTGCTAGCTGTTCAGCAAATCCAGGGTCATTCGCAATCCGGATACCATTGGTATTCAGCATCAAATGCTTAATTGGCTTTGTTTTAGCGATATCCAAAATCTTAAAAAACTCCGGATGAATAGTTGGTTCTCCGCCACTAATCTGAACAACATCAGGCTCGCCCTCATTTTCGACAATCTTGTCAAACATGCGTTCGATTTCCTCCAGTGAACGATGCCGCCCATAATGAGGTGAAGACATGGCGTAGCAGGTCGGGCATGTCAGGTTGCAACGATCGGTCACCTCAACGATAGACAGGCAGCTGTGTTGTTCATGATCGACACAGAGGCCACAATCATACGGGCAGCCAAAATGAACCTCGTTCTCAAATTTCAATGGCGTCTCAGACGCTTTGTTATAATTTCGGATATTTTTATAATATTCAACATCTGTGGCGATCAGGGTTTTGAAAAAACCATGATCAGGGCAATTTTTGGTCATAAAAACCTTTTCATCTTCGATGATAATTTTTGCCCCTACGCGCGAAAGACAGGTCGGACACAGACTAATGGTATAATCGTAATAGGTATAATTTCTAACTGGCATATATCTTATCGTTATTAACTTAATGCTATCCCACAGGCAACTCCACCTGCGATCATCGCTCCAACACCACCCAAAAGCACTTTAAGCCAAAGGTTGACATTAAATGTAGACTCTTTATTATTGGATTTCATAATCGAACCAATAATAATGACCAAAAGTGCTATTCCGATGACTATAGCTCCTCCAAACAGTAAAAACAAGCCCAATACAGCTGTGTTTTCCGAACCAAATGACCCTTCGAGTAAATACATAACTTAGACCTTCCTTTCTATATGCGTATTATTCAATAAATAAATATAATAAATTATCACGACAAGACAGGTAATTTGTATTGTACTCATTCCGAAAAGAATAACTACCCTTGGCTTGATAAAATCCAATAAAAAACGAAAGCTGAAATAGCTGAGCATGAAAAACTGAAACAGTACGCCATTTTGGAATATAAATCTCCGTTTAAACCATTGCAGGGAAATAAATAGCAGAATCAAAAATGCAATTTCGTATAAAGCTACCGGGTGCCTGCGATAAGTATCACCAAGGTACATCCCCAATGGACATTCCGTAGGCAAGCCATAGGTCTGCTCAAATACCCCAGTGTAAAAACAACCTATCCGCCCGATCATAATCGCAACAATCAGCGGAAAGACCATGCGGTCCCCCGTGCTCTCTTGCTTGCGCATGATTTTTTTCATCAGTTCCACCCCGACCAGTCCACCCGCCAGACCACCTACAATCGTATTATTTAGCCAGATATAACGCCATTTACTTAGGGCACCAAACAATTCCGCTGGGCGCTCAAGCGATCCGATCACATGAGATCCGATCAAGGCTCCTACAGCGGCTGCAATGACAATTAAAAGTGAGTTGGTGTGACCTAAGCTCTCCTTATCTTTCCATTTCAGAAGCTGATAATAACGCATGCCCATAAACATCCCCAAGCCTTCCATAAAGGGATGGAGGAGAAAGGTCTTTCCAAATAAATCAATGGTAACAGGAAATTCGATTGCAGTTAGCATAAGCAAGTATACAAAAGACAATTCAGATATCGATCACCAAAAAACAAAAGCCGGTTCACAAATAAACCGGCTTTATCTCCTTATCTCCGTCTAGGATAGCTACCTACAATTGATCGCTGTAGACAAATCTGATTTCTTCTCTCAAATTATAGCGGGAAGCCATAACTTCACCATAAGCTCCTGCAGAACGAATCGCGATCAAGTCACCACGTTTTGATACCGGCAAAGGTACTTCCTTTCCAAAACAATCCGAGGATTCACAGATTGGCCCTACAACATCGTAGTTTAATGCTTCGGTAGCGCTGCCTTCACTAATATTTTCTATTTTATGGTAAGCTTGATACAAGGCTGGTCGCATCAATTCAGTCATCCCTGCATCCAGTACCAAAAAGTTTTTCTTGACACCATTCTTAACATATAATACACGGCTCACCAAGCTTCCACATTGAGCAACCAAAGCCCTGCCCAGTTCAAAATGAACTTCCTGATGTGGCTTACGCTCTAGGAAACGATCAAAAATATCAAAATAAGCTTCAAAATCTGGAACTGGATTCCCATCTGGATTTTTATAATCTATCCCAAGGCCACCACCGACGTTCAACACACGAATCTGTGTTCCACGCTCCTCAAACCAGTTTTTCCACTCGTTAACTTTTACACACAAACTTTTGAATACCGTCATATCGGTAATCTGAGATCCGACGTGGAAGTGTAAGCCTACCAATTCTATAAAATCACATTTCTTGAGAACAGCGGCACATTTCTCCAGATCCGCATTTGGAATACCAAATTTGTTTTCGTCGAGTCCTGTTGTAATATAATGGTGTGTATGCGCGTCAACATTCGGGTTTATTCGCAATGCAACATTCGCTTTCACACCTTGTTTTGATGCCAATTCGTTAATAACTTCAAGCTCCTGAATAGACTCTACGTTGAATGCAAAGATATTTTGTTGTAATGCGTAATTGATCTCTTTATCCGATTTCCCAACGCCGGCGAAGGTAATATTCTGAGGCGCAAAACCACACTCTATAGCTTTTTTCACTTCATTTCCACTCACACAGTCCGCACCGAAGCCGATCTGTTGCATGGCTTTTAATAACACATCGTTAAAATTAGCTTTCAATGCATAATGAACATGGAATCCTCTTTTGTGGGAAGCTGCGTAAGCCGCTTCCAAGGTGTTGTTTAACACGGCCAAGTCATAGTAATAAAACGGCGTTTCTTTCTCTGCAAATTTTGCTGCAATAGCTGTATTTATCATATAAAACCTAATTCTTAAAATAAACGATTATGCAATGAACGTAAAGCCTCTGTTTTATGATCCGAATTCAATAAAATGGATACATTAAAATCCGAACCACCGTATGAAATCATACGGACCGGAAGATGTTTTACAGCATCAAGTACACGTGCAGCATAACCATGGCTATTCAAACCAAAGTCACCGACTACACAAACAATTGTCTGATCGCCATCTACGGTAACAGATCCAAAATCTTCTACTTCCTTAATAATATCGGCTAAATTGGTGGTATCATCTATGGTCAACGAAACCGCTACTTCTGAGGTAGTGATCATATCGATCGGTGTTTTATAGCGTTCGAAAATCTCGAAAACACGACGCAAGAAACCGTAAGCAAGCAACATTCTTGAGGAATGAATATGAATTGCGGTGATACCATCTTTTGCCGCGATTGCCCGGATACAACCTTTTTGTGCACCATCTTTGCTAATTAATGTTCCTTTAGCATTTGGCTCCATCGTATTTAACAGACGCACCGGTACATTATATTTTTGTGCAGGAAATACCGATTGAGGGTGTAATATCTTCGCCCCAAAATAAGCTAATTCGGCCGCCTCATCGAAGCTGAGATGTGCTATCGGTGTTGTCCCTTTTACGACACGCGGGTCATTGTTGTGCATACCGTCAATGTCTGTCCAGATCTGAACCTCATCCGCACGGATAGCTGCGCCAATCAATGAAGCTGTATAATCCGATCCGCCACGGCGTAGGTTATCAATTTCACCAAACGAATTTCTACAGATAAATCCTTGTGTAATAAACAAGGTATTTTCGGGATGCTGAGCAAGAATGGTACTCAATTTCTCACCGATGTATTCCACCATTGGCTCATTGTCCTCGTCGATTTTCATAAAATCCAACGCCGGCAATAAGACAGACTGAATTCCGATTTCATTGAGGTAAAAATGCCATAATGCTGTAGACATCAATTCTCCTTGCGCCAAAATAATCTTTTCTTCTATCGACGTAAACAGCTCGTTCGCCAAGCTAGAGATCAGGTTAAAATGATAGTCGATTAATTCCTTCCCGTTTTTATAACCGGCTTCAGTATTAAAAAGTTCCTTAATAAGGTCTTCGTACTTATCCTTGTGCTTCTTGATCAAATCCTTAGCCTCGTCCTTCTTACCTGCTGTGTAAGCTTGACCAATTTCTACTAAAGCATTTGTCGTTCCAGCTACCGCGGACAACACAACGATCTGACGTTCCGAAGGGTTTACAATATCCAACAACCCTTTGATACGTACTGCACTTCCTACTGAAGTACCACCAAATTTTAAAACTTTCATACTAAAGTTACAATTATTAAATTTCTGTGCGCCAATATAGGCAATTCATGAATGTATATTAAAAAAAATGCGGCACAAAATCATGAAAGTTTTGTGCCGCATATATTTGTTCTATGCGGAAGAATTACTTCTTCAAGTTTTCGATCAGTAAACCGGCCAATTCTTCGCCGATTCTTTCTTGTGCTTCATTTGTCGCTGCGCCAATATGTGGTGTCAACGAAATCTTTGGATGTTTTAAAATTTCCTCACGTGGTGTAGGTTCGTTGTCAAACACATCTAAACCTGCAAATGCTACTTTACCTGCATCTAATGCCTTCACTAATTCCAACTCATCAATAACACCGCCTCTAGAAGCATTGACCAGTCCAACACCATCTTTTAACAGCGGAAACTCTCCTGCGCCAATTGCTGGTTTGTCCAAAAATGGCACGTGCAAGGAAATAAAATCAGAAACTTTTAATAAGTCTTCCATTTCCACCTGTTTGATCGGAACCTCAACCTGAATACCACCAGAAAGTTCAATCGTTAAACCTTTGGGTCCTTCGAATAGATCTGTATAGACTACATCCATTCCCAGACCGATCGCGATTTTAGCCACTTCACGACCGATACGGCCAAAACCAACAATACCGATTGTTTTACCGCGAAGCTCAGTTCCGGCACCATAGGCTTTTTTCAAAGCACCGAATTTGGTATTTCCTTCAACAGGCATCTTGCGGTTGGAGTCATATAAAAAGCGTACACCGTTTAAAAGGTGCGCAAAAACCAATTCAGCCACCGATAAAGAAGATGCAGCAGGAGTATTGACAACAGCAATACCTCTTGAACGTGCGTATTCCACGTCAATATTATCCATTCCTACGCCACCACGACCGATTACTTTCAAATTTGGGCAGCCATCAATTAATTCCTGACGAACTTTAGTTGCGCTACGTACAGTGATTGCATCATAAGCAAGCAGCTTTTCAGCTAACTCCTCTTGTGGTATATGATTTGTATCTACAGTATGACCAGCATCTTCCAACATTTTCTTTCCTAGTGGATCGATACCGTCATTTGCTAATATTTTCATCCTTTATATTTATTTATGAATGTCGATTTTTCATTGTATATATGAATCTGTGACACCCTGATTGTTTATTTAAGCGATGAAGCAATCAGATTCATTCGGACAGCTATGTGAACGGAATGAATCCGACGATTTCATCAAAATATTTTTGACCGAATAGACTATTTGCGTGTGTCTTCAAATTCCTTCATGGCATCAATCAACGCATTTATACTGCTCAAAGGCAATGCATTGTAGATAGAAGCTCTAAAGCCACCTACCGAACGGTGTCCTTTGATACCAATCAGATTACGTTCTTTTGCCAAAGCTAAGAATTCCGCTTCCAATTCAGGAGTATCCATCACGAAAGTCACGTTCATGCGTGAGCGGTCTTCAACAGCAGCAGTGCCTTTAAATAAAGGGTTGCGATCGATCTCATCGTATAAAGCACGTGCTTTAATAATATTCTCTTGCTCTAAAACTGGCACACCACCTTTTGCTTTTAACCAACGTAAGTTCAACATGGAAACAAAGATCGAGTATACCGGAGGAGTATTATACATGGAACCGCCATCGATATGCAATTTATAATCTAACATCGAAGGTAGAACACGTCCTGATTTACCTAAAATATCATCCTTCACAATAACTAGTGTTACGCCAGCAGGACCCATATTTTTTTGTGCTCCAGCATAGATCAAATCGTAATCTGCGACATTGATCTCGCGGGAAAAAATATCTGAAGACATATCTACAACCACTGGTAATTCCGTCGCTGGTTTTTCAAACACCTCAGTACCGTAAATGGTATTATTTGAAGTATAGTGAAAATAGGCAGCATCCGAAGGGATTGAATACCCTTTAGGTATATAAGAATAGTTTTTATCAATCGACGAAGCTACAACATCTACTGTTCCGAATTTCTTCGCTTCTTTTAAGGCCTTTGTTGCCCATACACCTGTATCCAAATAAGCAGCTTTACCGCCTTCAGGTAAAAGATTAAGTGGTGCCATCGCAAATTGCAGACTCGCTCCACCTTGCAAAAAAAGAATCGAATATCCTTGTGGTACGGCTAATAATTCTCTTACTAACTGAGTCGCCTCATCTATCACTGCTTCAAACTCTTTGGAACGGTGAGAGATCTCTAAAATTGATAAACCTGTGTTGTTAAAATCAATTACAGCTTCTGAGGCTTGTTGAAATACTTCCTTTGGCAGAATACATGGACCTGCTCCAAAATTATGTTTCATTGATGTTATAGTTTGTTTGACTGCTCATTCAGAACCCTAGTAAAGCAATCTGTTGTTTTAAAAACCAAAGGTAAAATAAAATTATATATTTTTCAACTATTCTGTTTTTTTATTGAAAATTTACAAAATTCTGAATCATTTCAATAAAAATATTACACAAGTAGATCCCTATTGGTTATTAAAACAATCAGAGAAGAATCACTTTCCAAGCCATATCTAATTGATTATCTTGCAAATACTCCTTTGCTTTAAGCTGAAGATGAACGTTACGGGAGGATTGGTCCCCAATAAAGGCATTTAACAATTCGTAAATTTCGGGCAAGGACGTAATCTCATCCACCTCCAACGGTGTAGGCAGTCGGTCTAACTTTGCCAGTTTAATTTTATCTTCCGTACTAAAAACGGTGGATTCCTTTACAAAAGGAGGAAGTTGGTCGTAGTCCATAAAAAAAGCAGAAATTTTAGTCAAATTTCTGCTTAATATCTTAAAAAAGAAAATCCTTATAATTTTTCGATGATCCGATCAGCAAACTCACTGGTTTTCACTAAGGTCGCATCATCCATCAGATTGTAAAAATCAACAGTGACCGTTTTCGCAATAATGGTTTCCCCCAATGCGCGCACAATTGCCGCCGCTACTTCGGTCCAGCCCAGGTATTCAAACATCATCACACCGCTCAGGATAACGGATGAAGGATTCATGGTATTTGTATTTGCAAACCGAGGTGCTGTACCATGGGTCGCTTCAAAAACAGCGTGACCGGTTTTAAAGTTGATATTGGCCCCCGGTGCAATCCCTATACCGCCTACCATGGCTGCCAAAGCATCCGAGATATAATCTCCGTTTAGATTTAAGGTTGCCACCACAGAAAAGTCGCGCGGATTAAGCAAGATTTGTTGCAGGAAGTTGTCCGCGATAATATCCTTAATCAAGATTTTACCTGAAGCCAAGGCTTCTTTTTGTTCCTGGTTGGCCGCGGCCTCACCTTGCGCTGCTTTGGTACGTTCCCATTGCCCCCAAGTATAGGTCTTATCCGCAAATTCTGTTTCTGCAACCTCGAAACCCCAGATTTTAAAGGCTCCTTCTGTATATTTCATAATATTACCCTTGTGCACTATAGTCACCGAGGGTAATCCATAATGGATCGCATGTTCAATCGCTGCTCGAACCAAGCGTTTGGATCCTTCTTCAGAAACCAGTTTGACCCCTACCCCCGTGGTACTCGAAAAGTTATAGTCAATATCAAGGTCGTCATGTAAAAAATCCTGTAGTTTATTGGCTTCTGCACTTCCCGCCTGAAACTCTATCCCGGCATAGATATCTTCGGTATTCTCCCGAAATATGACCATATCCACATATTCTGGATGTCTGACCGGAGATGGCACACCTTGGAACCACTTCGTCGGTCGCTGGCAGACATAGAGATCCAAATCCTTCCGTAAGGCAACATTCAAGGAGCGTATGCCACCACCTACAGGTGTGGTCAAAGGCCCTTTTATACCAACCAGGTATTCGCGCAATAGATCCAATGTCGCTTTGGGCAACCACTCTCCGGTTTCATCAAATGCTTTCTCCCCCGCCAAAACTTCCTTCCAACTTACTTTTCGTTGTCCGTTATAGGCTTTCTCCACGGCTTTATCAAAAACACGCACGGCGGCATGCCATAGGTCAGGACCTATACCATCACCTATGATAAAAGGAATCGTTGGGGAATCTGGAACTTGTAGTGTTCCATCGTTGGACATTGTAATCTTATTTGACATAATCAGCGTTTTTTGCGGATAGCAACTATCCTTTATTAAACATATTTCCAATCTCTTTACTAATCTTTCGGAATATCGGAGCAGCCTCAACATCTTCGTATTCGT
Organism: Sphingobacterium sp. GVS05A; assembly: GCF_019969845.1. Classification (GTDB taxonomy): domain Bacteria; phylum Bacteroidota; class Bacteroidia; order Sphingobacteriales; family Sphingobacteriaceae; genus Sphingobacterium. The sequence continues at coordinate 376,780 of NZ_JAHXYR010000004.1, read as the reverse complement.
CGATGTGCGCATTCTCTACCCTACTAGGAAACACCAAAACAAGGTTTTCGTTTGCATAGATCCGATCTAATTTTTTTGCCACACCATCCAGTGAATCGCGATATGAAACCTCGCCATTTCGTGCAGACACAAAAATGAACATGGACGCTTCGTCCTTAAACGCTTTTAATCCCTGTAAATCATCCCAGTCATCGTAGTGTTTAAAAGTAACTGGCACGGAATTCTTTATTTCGACCAGGTGCGCCTCAATTGCCGATGTGGAGCGCGTATCCACAACAAAAGAGATTGGAACCGATAGTTCCTGCGCAAGTTTAATCACCTTCTCCAACCAATATTCGAAACCAAACTCTGCCTCACACATTGGCGGTGCAAATACAACGATAGCTTTATTGGAAATAAAAGGTTTTCTAAAATGGCAGAGCATCACGTTGGCCGATGTTCTGTTGAGGATACTTTCTGTTTTTTCGCCAACAAATTTATCCATAAAATTCGCTGCGCTTGGCCAACCAAGCACAATGCAATTTGCGGAAACTTCTTTCGCTGACCGCGCCACACCGCTTGCAATATTTAGATCTATCGTTGCACTGATATTAACATTGGTCTCCGAACCAGAAGCATAACGCACCATATTGTCCAAATTTTTGCGCGCTTTGCTCATATTCAGCTGTGCCTGTTCATTATCTTTTACCACGGATACAATATTCACAGGCTGAGTGCATTTTTTACTCTTGATGTAAGTGGAAAAGTCAAGGATAGGTTCCATATTGTCCATATTTGCAATAGAGATCAATATATTTTCGTCTTTCTCCTTCACCACGTCGGTATGTTCTTCATCTTGCTCCCCATCCATAACCACTTTCCTGGAAGCATTCCCTGTCACAATGGTGGCGACAATACAAGTTACCAAGATCAACAAAATCGTACCATTCAGGACATTTTCGTCAATGATCCCATTTTTATAACCGACCATAATAACAGCCAAAGTCGCCGCAGCATGAGCGCTGCTCAAACCAAAAATCAAGTTGCGCTGCCCACGGCTATATTTAAATGTTTTCTGTGTCAGCCAAGCAGCGGCATATTTCCCGACGATTGCAACGACGGTCAAGGTACCCGCTATAATTAATGCCTGAGGTCCTTTTAAAATTACACTCACATCCACTATCATACCGACTGATATGAGGAAAAAAGGAATAAAAATGGCATTCCCGATAAACTCGATTCGATTCATCAGCGCCGAAGAATGCGGAATCAATTTATTTAAGGCCAGACCAGCCACAAAGGCCCCTATAATAGGTTCCAATCCCGCAATTTCCGCTAAGAATGCCGCAAAAAACACAACGGAAAGTACGAAAATATAGTTTGATGTCTTTTCGCTGCCCAACCGTTCAAAAAACCATTTTGCGATCCGCGGGATAATACCGAACATGATAAAGAGGAAAATCGCAAAGGAAATACCCAGTGTAACCCAAAATTCATTTCCAATATTACCCTGTGAAACTCCGGTAATAACAGCCAGTATAATCAGTACTGCCGTATCGGTCAGGATCGTACCACCGATCGTAATCGCCACAGCTTCCATTTTGGAAATACCATAACTATTCACAATGGGATAAGATACCAGGGTGTGGGTCGCAAACATACTCGAGATCAAAAGACTCGCCAGTACATCATAGCCCAACAACAAATGACAAACGGGATACCCTATGCTTATAGGCACAATAAATGTAAAAAAACCAAACAGTAAACTTTTGTTCTTAGTCTTTTTAAATTCATTCATATCCAATTCCAGACCTGCAATAAACATGATATACAGAAGCCCTATCGTGGAAAACAGATTAATTGCAGAGTTTTTTTCCAGCCAATTTAATCCATGGGGTCCAATAATAACACCAGATATTATCAAACCAATAATACCCGGCACCTTGATCGGTCTGAGGATAATGGGTGAAAGTAGGATAATAAAGAGTACCAGTGAAAAAATGAGTACGGGATTCTGTAAGGGCGCTTCGAAGGCGTGGGAAATATGCTCGAAAGTTTTATTCATATGTGCTCGTATGCTATCGGTAAAATGTGTCAACTTATTATTCGTTACCAGCAGTAAAATAGCTAACAGCATTAAAAATACAATTTTTCCAACAAAACGACGCCTAAAAAAGGGCTTACTTAAAAGAAATTGCTTTTATCGGACTAATCTTGGTGATTAACATCGAAGGAATAAACAAGGAAACCATGCCAATAAATACCACCGCAAGATTGACCAAAATAACATCGGACCAATAGAGTTTTACGGCAACATAAGAAATGTAGTAGGTCTGCTGATCCAGTTTGAAAAAATGGGTATAATCCTGTAGAAAATAAAAGCCCAATCCGATAAGATTTCCAATCAGTAAACCAAGTCCAATGAGATACAGAGCACTATACATAAAGACTTGGCGTATACCGGCATTATGGTAACCCAAAGCCTTTAATATACCAATCATGGATGTGCGCTCAAGGATGGTGATCAATAAAGCTGAAATCATATTGATAATCGCTACCACAGTCATTAAGATAAAGATAATTTTGGTATTCATATCCAATAAATCCAACCACTGGAAAATATCGGGCACCTGGTCTTTAATATTGATTGCCTGCATATCAATAGGCAGCATATCTTCTATTTTTTGTGTTGTCTGTTGGAGTTGGCTGAAATCCTTGATTCGAATCTCATAGCCACCGACCTCATTGTCATCAAGATTGCTCAGCTTCCTAATGACATTCAAGGATCCGATTACATAAACTTTATCAAGCTCCTCCGACCCAGTATTAAATATTCCCTTGATGACAAACTTTCGTTTACGGATAGGCTCCTGGACAAAATACATAATAAAGTCGTCACCTACTTTCAACAACAACCTATCTGCCAGATATTTAGAAATTAAGATCTGATTATCGGTATTCTCGGATTTAAAATCTATGGTATTCCCCTCGAGCAACATATTTTTTATAGGCTGCTGATCGTATAGTGAATCAATACCTTTCAAAACTACACCCTCCACTTCGTCGTTCACATTGATAATCCCAGCTTTGGTTGCAAATAGATTAATGGAATATACTTCAGGATCTGCTAATATAGACTTATGGAGTTGAGGCGTAAGTGAGATGGGTGAATTTTCATACGATTTGTTGAGATCATAACGTAGCACCAATACATCCGCAAAAAAACCACGTTGCTTGCTGATGATCTCCCCCTTAAATCCCCGCAAAACCGCAATAGATATGATAATGGCAGCAATGGCTAGCGCAATTGCACCGATCGTAACCCGAACGATCAATTTTGAGAACGTCCGTTTACCTGAAAATGCTATTCGATTTGCTAAAAAATAAGGAAAATTCAAGCTTTCAATATATTTATGTAACTTCGCAAAGTTATAAAAATTTGTTATTTACAAAACTTTAATAGCAAATTATTAGCGCTTTCGCAGATGATTTCTATCATCCCAACGATTTTATTGATTTTAAGGATTTTACAAAAAACACAGCTCTTATGCGTATTATTTTCATGGGCACTCCTGACTTTGCCGTTGCTTCACTTGATGCACTCATTCAATCTGGCGAACAAGTCGTTGCTGTAGTTACAGTACCGGACAAACCGGCAGGTCGTGGTCAAAAAATACATGAATCAGCCGTTAAAGTATACGCTACCCAACACCATATCCCCGTCCTTCAACCAGTCAAACTTCGGGATGAGGCCTTTCTTGCCGAACTCAAAAACTATCAAGCCGATCTTCAGGTCGTGGTAGCATTCCGTATGCTGCCTGAAGTTGTCTGGAATATGCCGAAACATGGCACCATTAACGTCCATGCCTCTTTACTTCCACAATACCGCGGTGCAGCTCCAATCAATCATGCCATTATGAATGGGGAGCAAGAATCCGGAGTGACTACATTCTTATTGCAACATGAGATTGATACTGGAAATATACTTTTAGCCGAAAAAGTTACAATAAATGAAACTGACACAGCTGGAGATCTTCACGACAACCTGATGGTTGCGGGAGCCAGAACACTCCTTCAAACGATACAACAGCTGAAAGAGGGAAATTTACAGCCGAAAAGCCAAGATGATATCCTCCCAACAGAAACGTTGAAACACGCACCGAAAATTTTTAAAGAAGATTGTAAAATAAATTGGGATCAATCTACTAACGTTGTTTATAATTTTATACGCGGACTTAGCCCTTATCCAACGGCATTTACTGTACTCAATGATAAGGTATTAAAAATATATAAAACAGAAAAAGAGCAAACAGCTACTACTGCCACACCGGGAACAATAGAGACAGACCAAAAAAGCTATTTAAGGTTTGCGACACAAGATGGCTATATCATGGTATCGGAACTTCAACTGGAAGGCAAGAAGAAAATGAATGTGGTAGACTTTTTAAAAGGCTATAGATTCTAGTTTTTCTCGTCATCTCCATCATAATATTGCAACAAATCACCAGGCTGACAGTCTAGCGCTTTACATATTGCTTCAAGTGTATCTAATCGCAGGGCCTTAGCCTTTTGATTTTTTATGATTGAAAGATTAGAAAGTGTAATCCCTACACTGTCACTCAATTGGTTAAGTGACATTTTTTTCTCTTTCATTATTTTATCCAAATGAATTAAGATTGGCATATTATAATTTTTATTCCTTTAAATTTATTTAATGTCTCTTGTAAAACAAAACATATATCTTTTTGTTTTATCATAAAATTATCATTTTAAAATAAATTCAAAGAATACGTTTTACGTAACATATCTGATATCATTAGATAAATTACTTGAGAATAGAAAAAAATAAAATTTGTTAGCGCTTTAAATATCAATCAGTTGAATATTACAGCCACAATTGAGAAAGAAAAACAATTTTAAATGGAATAGTTTTTGATAGTGTAAAATGAAGATTCACAAAATCATAACTCATTATAGATGAGAGGTTAGATAATCCATTTTCCATTAATAATTCAAAAATTTTTCGTATTTTCGCAAACATTTCTTAGAGAGGAGAATTAATAAAAATTAATGAGACAGCTCAAAATTACACAATCTATCACCAATCGTGAGTCCCAGTCATTGGACAAATACTTACACGAAATTGGTAAAGTAGACTTAATTACAGCAGAAGAAGAAGTAGAATTAGCACAGCGCATCCGCGAAGGCGACCAAGTTGCCTTGGAAAAATTGACTAAAACCAACCTTCGTTTCGTAGTATCAGTAGCAAAACAATATCAAAATCAAGGATTGACCTTAGGTGATTTAATCAATGAAGGCAACCTGGGCTTAATTAAAGCGGCTAAACGTTTTGACGAAACAAAGGGTTTTAAATTTATTTCTTATGCCGTTTGGTGGATTCGCCAATCTATTCTTCAAGCAATTGCTGAACAATCACGTATCGTACGTCTGCCATTGAACCAAGTAGGTTCTCTAAGCAAAATCAGTAAAGCTTTCTCAAAACTAGAACAAGAATACGAGCGGGAACCATCTCCAGAAGAATTGGCGGATATCCTTGAAACCACAGTTGACAAGGTTTCAGATACCCTAAGTAATTCTGGACGTCATGTGTCTATGGATGCACCTTTCGTTCAAGGTGAAGAAAACACACTCTTGGATGTATTGGAAAACCATGACCCAGACACCGATAGTTCTCTAATTGATGAATCTCTATCAGAAGAAATCAAGCGATCATTGGCAACTTTAACAGAAAGAGAACGTGAAATCATCGTTCTATTCTTTGGATTAGGTTCCAACCACCAACTGTCGCTCGAAGAAATCGGTGAGAAATTCAATTTGACACGTGAACGCGTCCGTCAAATTAAAGACAAGGCTCTTCAACGTTTGAGACACACTTCAAGAAGCAAAATCTTAAAATCTTATTTAGGTTAAAAGAGATATTTATTGAAATTTTTGGTAATCCCAATCAGAAATGATTGGGATTTTTTGTGTAATAAAGTTTTTTGTACAATAAAGGCTGCTTGCTTTTCGCAAACAGCCTCTACCCTGCATTGATATTGGAGCAATGCTACTCTTTATTTAGAATCTGGCATTAAAATGAATTCGAAAAGCCGATCTTTCTTCAGGTATTTTCCAGCTACATCTTGTATTGATTTTGGCGTAACCTTATTCAGGTTCTCCATCCGACGTTTATATCTAGTGATATCCAAATCATTTTGATAAGAACTCGAAATGTAATTCAACCAGTAGCCATTTTCACGCAAACTCAATTCATTCTGTCTTTTTTGTTCAGCCACAAATTTTTCAATATCTACTTTATCCGCACCTTGATCCTGAATCTTTTTCACTTCATCCAAAGCAGAAGCAATCAAAGCATCTGCTTTATCCACTGCTGAACCAAAACCAATTGAAAAGGCATAGCGTGCTTTAGGTAATTTACCGAAGCTGGCACGGGCACCAACACCATAAACACCACCTTCTTTCTCACGCAGTCGCTCAAGCAATTTGATTGTCAATACACTTTCCAAAGCTTCCATATTGACATTTTCACTTTCACTATAATTATAGTCTCCGTAATAAGCCAATTGGGTACTTGCTTTTTCTTCCTTGCCTTTATGAACAACCACACGCTCTCCTTTATTCGGCTCTAGAATATTTAAGTCTTTGTAATTCTCTCCTCGTTTGACCGAAGGCAGGGAAGCAAGATAAGTCTCAATAAACGGTTTAATTTGCGCTTCATCAAATGAACCTACAATGGTAAACACAAAATCTGAAGCATCTGCAAATCGCTCTTTATAAATTGCCAATGCACGATCACGGTCGATTTTTGTTAGCGTCTCGACAGTAGCATTTTGTCGGCGAACGTTATTCCCATAGAGCACCGCCTTCACTTTATCTGAAAAAACATTATTTGGATCACTCAATCTATTTTCCAAAGATCCTTTTGCCCTTGTCATTGTACTTTGGAAAACGTCACTATCCAAACGAGGCTCTGTAAAATAGCCATAAATCAGCTCAAAAGCATTTTTCAAGCCTTCTTTGTCTGTGCTACCTGAAAGTCCCTCATATCGTTCTGAGATATATGGCGAAATCGACACATCTTTTCCGGCAAGGTACTTAGTCAGCTCCACATTGCTCATCTGTCCGACACCGCTCGCATCGACTAATGAAGAGGCATTTGAAGCGGAGAAATAATCAGCATCAGTATACAACGAGGTCCCTCCAGGGCTATAGGCCATAATCTGGATTTCGTCATTTTTAAAATCTGTAGGTTTTAAAATCACCTTCACGCCATTACTCAAAACCAATTCTTTAGCTTGGACAGCTGTGACATCCTTTGAGGACACGATTGTACCCTTAGTAGGTTCTTTGGAAAGCAAAGGAAGATTGGAAACCTTATCCTCATAAGCAGAAACCGGACTATCTTCGACCGCCTTCACCCATCCCAAAACCGCTTGTTCTGTAGGCAGGTTTGCCTTTTCCTTTTCTGGTCCCATAATTAATATATCACGATTTAAATCCGTGTAATACTTTTTGACCAGGCCATTCACCTCTTCGAGTTTCAATGTAGGCAACAACTGTTTCGTTAAGCTATAAGAAGCTTCATTGCTCAAGGCCGGCTCATTGTCGATAAAATAGTTCAGGTAACGGTTGACATAGCTATCGGATTTCTTCTTATCCCGCTCGATATATGCCATTTCATTTCCTTTCTTCATATCGGCAAGCGCACGATCCAATTCTGTCTGCGTGAAACCATATTTTTGAATACGTTCAAATTCAGTCAGCATGGCCTTAAATCCAGACTCCAGTTCACCCGGTTTAGGTACAACCAATAAAGAGAAGGTATTTAAATTCGCGACAAAATCACCAATACTACCACCAGCTTGCATAAAAGGTGGATTCGGTTGCTGCATCAGTTCAGAAAAACGACCAGCAATCATCTGATTGAAAATATTTTTGAGTAATTCATTACGGTAGTCTCCGACAGTCACAACCTTGTCTTTCTCATTTTTGATTAAGACCTGAGCAACAGTATAAGGCAATTCCGGATCCGAAATAGTCAAAAACTGATTTTTATTTAATAAATCGACCTTGTACTCTTTGCGTGGAAGCACCTTTTTCGGCATTGTCATATCCGAAAATAATACTTTCACTTTTTCCTCAATTGCTTTGGGATCAATATCACCTACAATAATGAGGGCTTGTAGATCTGGTCGATACCAATCCTGATGAAATTTGCGTATTTCAGTATACGGAAAAGTCTTTAAAATTTCCTCGGTACCAATAGGTAGACGTTTCGAATAAAGGGAGCCGTTAAGCACCATTGGAAAATACTGGTCTTGCAGACGCTGTTGTACGCCCCTTCCCCCACGCTTCTCCTCCAAGATAACACCGCGTTCTTTATCAATTTCTTCACCGTCCAATAAGGCATCCTGTGCCCAATCACGCATGACCTGTAATCCATTTTTTAGTAATTCCGGATCATCAGATGGGATAGGTAGTTGATAGACGGTCTGATCAAAGCTCGTATAAGCATTCAGATCCGAGCCAAACCGTACACCAGCTTTCTGAAGGTAATTAACAAGTTCATTTTTTGGAAAATGCTTCAGGCCATTAAAGTTCATGTGCTCTAAAAAGTGCGCCAACCCAAGCTGTTTTTCGTTTTCTAGGATTGAGCCAGCTTTCATACCCAAATACATGGTAACACGCCCCTTCGGCTCTGTATTTTTGCGAATAAAATATGTAAATCCATTTTTCAATTTACCAGTGACAACTTCATTGTCAAAAGGTAACTTTTGGTTTAAGGCCAAACTATCCTGCGATAGAATAGCCCTGGCATGTGCCGTTAAAGTAGTAGGCATTTTTGCCTCTACGCCGTAAAATGTAGCCGGAAGCAAAAAGGCTAATGCAAGTGGTTTAATGAATTTCATACAAAAAAATTTCTTTTTTTTAGTCAGTTATTTTTTGCTAATTGTTTATATTAGGGTAAACGGAACTGGAGACCAATTGTCCCGCTAAATAGTAAAATACAGATAAATAATATTTATTAATATCCCTTATGGGATGGAGCGTATCATTGCTATAGCTTATGGTTTGTAAAAAACACGTTTAAAAATACAGAATATCTTTCGAAAAGAACAATAGTTAATTGTAATTTTGTTGCAAATGGATTTTAGCAACTGGCAGGTCATTAAAAAAGAATTCGAGCAATTTCTAAAGTTCGAACGGGGTTTGAGCATTAATTCGATCGAGGCTTACCTCAACGATGTCTCCAAATTCCAAATCTATTGTGAGGACAACGGGCTCCTTTTAAACAAAATCGTCAGAAAGGATATTCAGGATTTTCTGCACTGGTTACAGGAGTTCAATATCTCACCATTCACACAATCCCGCTTGATATCCGGACTAAAAACCTTTTTTAGTTTTCTGATCATTGAACATGAACTAGATAATAATCCAACAGAATTGCTACAGGCTCCACGTCTTGCGAGGAAACTCCCTAGTGTACTGAGTATTCATGAGATCGATCAACTGATAGCTGCCATAGATCTTTCTTCCACGGAGGGGCAACGCAATAAAACAATTATTGAGGTTTTATATGGCTGTGGATTGCGTGTGTCCGAGCTCGTTAATCTCAAGATCTCCAATTTGTTTCTCGACGTAGAATTTATCAAAGTGGAAGGTAAAGGTAGCAAAGAACGACTGATTCCGATTGGCCAACAAGCGATCAAACATCTTAGGCTTTATTTGGATTCCATTAGATCACATATTAAGATCAAGAATGGGAATGAGGATATTGTATTTCTGAACAGAAGAGGTTCGGCTTTGTCTAGGGTGATGATCTTTCTGATCATTAAGGAGCTTGCTCAAAAAATTGGACTACAAAAGATAATCAGTCCCCATACCTTTAGGCATAGTTTCGCCTCCCATCTCGTTGAAGGAGGTGCAGATCTAAGGGCTGTACAAGATATGCTGGGGCATGAGAGTATTACGACAACCGAAATATATACCCATATTGATCGGGATTATCTCCATTCCATTATCACGCAATACCATCCCAGATCGTAATTTTAGCATAGCGAATCATATTGTTCACCTTTGGACATTCGGATAAGGTGTGCCAGATTTTTCACAGCACGATCATGCTTCACAACAAAAGGATTATTTCTATCCCAGACGTATCCCGCTAATATAGCACAGATGCTTCTTTTAACTTCTGGGTTCTCCGGACGATGATAAAACAGTTCCTGTAGATTGCCGGTATACCATTCCTGGATGTAAGTGGTAAAAACAGCAATCCCTTCTTTCATATAATCTTCAAACTCTGATTGCCAGTCTACCGTTTCTCCTCGCACTTGCCTTAAGGCTAGTTTCGCAGCCAAGATACCGGACTCTGTAGCGAAACACACACCAGAAGAGAATACAGGATCTAGGAATTCAGAGCTATTACCGGTCAATGCATACCCCTTTCCGTACATCTTAGTTACCGCTGTCGAATAATTACTCAATTTGCGCGGTTCAAAAATAAAAGGCAAATCGCCAAAACGCTTCATATAGTAATCAGAGAGTTGAATCGCCTTGTTCAATGCAAGAGTTGTATCTGCACCAAGATTTTCAATAAAGGAAGTTGGCCCTACGATCCCTACAGATGTATTGCCATTGGAAAATGGGATAACCCATAACCAGACCTGCGTTTCCAATATATCAAAAGATATCAAGCTCCCCTCCTGTCCTACTGGTCTGTTCACATCGCTGACATGGCTAAATATCGCCGAATGCGGACTTAGTCTGGAAGGTTGATCCAGATTTAACATACGTGGTAGCACCCGACCATAACCAGAGCAATCGATCAGAAAATTTGCTTTGATGGCTGTCTCTACGCCTTCTTTGTTCTGTACAGTGGTCATAGACATTTCATCCATAAACTGTACATCGATCACTTCGGTTTCAAATTGCAAGTCCACACCCTTTCGGATGAGCTCATTGGCCATTTCCAGATCAAAGTCTGCTCTCGGAATCTGCCATGTCCAATCCCAGCCCAGAGAAAACTTATCAGAGAAATCGAAAATACAGATTTCCTCGCCGCGTATAAAACGCGCACCAAATTTCTTTTCAAAACCTTTAGCATCCAACGCATCAAACAATCCTGCTTCATCAAAGTGATCCATAACCCGTGGAATCAAACTCTCCCCAACCACTATCCTTGGAAATCTGCTCTTTTCAACTACTTTTATTTTCGCCCCCTGTTTTTGCAGATACCCCGCAGCCACTGCTCCTGATGGACCAGCGCCAATGATCAAAATGTCGACCTCTTCAACGTTCATTATACGCTTTGATTAAAAGAAAAAAATATTAATTTCGTCTCTGATTAATAAATGCCAAATCTATTCACAAAAAATAATATAAAAAAACCAATTTCGAGAGTTTTTCAAAATTGCTATCCCATACCCCATGAGCTCACTTGCAAAGCATTTAGATTTAAAACAGTTTGTCCAAATAACCTATAGAAATGAACACTTGGCTATTGATGACGATGTCTGGGAGAAAGTTGATGCTAGTCACGATTTTCTTCTAAAATTTGCCGATAACAAAATAATATATGGTGTCAATACCGGCTTCGGCCCTATGGCACAATATAGAATTAAGGACGAGGATAGAATCAAGCTTCAATACAATCTGATCCGCAGTCACGCATCAGGAACAGGGCGGCTCTTAGACCCATTGCAGGTTAAAAGCACGATTTTAGCCCGCTTGAATACACTAACACTGGGCTATTCGGGTGTTCATCGTTCAGCGATCGCATTAATGAAAGAACTCATCAACCGCGACATTACGCCGATCATTTTTGCTCATGGTGGTGTTGGTGCGAGTGGCGATCTTGTACAATTGGCCCATCTGGCATTAGTGTTGATCGGTGAAGGCGAGGTAATTTATAAAAATGAACGTATCCCCACCATGCAAGCCTTTGAAGCGGAGGGGCTCAAACCTATTCAAATTGTCCTTCGTGAAGGTTTAGCACTGATCAATGGAACTTCTGTCATGACAGGCATTGGTATCCTAAATTGGAATCAGGCCCAAAAGGCACTATCCTGGTCTATCAAAGCGGCATGCGCTATCAACGAAATTGTGCAAGCATACGATGATCATTTTTCAGAAGCGTTAAATCAAAGTAAAAAACATATTGGACAGCAGCATATCGCAAAGAAAATGCGGGATCACCTTGCTTCCAGCTTATTGATCCGAAAACGTGAAGACCACCTGTACTCAGGCGAAAACCAAGAGGATATTTTCAAGGACAAAGTTCAGGAATATTATTCTATCCGTTGTGTACCGCAGATCTTGGGACCAATTTCAGATACCATTGACAATGTCGCATCTGTGCTTGAAAATGAACTCAATTCCGCCAATGACAATCCCATAATTGATGTGGAGAACAAACATGTATATCATGGTGGTAATTTTCATGGTGATTATATTTCACTTGAGATGGATAAGCTCAAACTGGTTATGACCAAAATGACCATGCTGGCAGAAAGACAATTGAATTATCTTTTGAATAGCAAGATCAATGAGATTTTCCCACCTTTTATGAATCTGGGAACCTTGGGACTAAATTTTGGCATGCAGGGTGTACAGTTCACCGCGACCTCCACTACTGCGGAATCTCAGGCCTTAAGTACATCCATCTATATCCATAGTATTCCCAACAATAACGACAACCAGGATATTGTCAGTATGGGTACAAATGCCGCAATGTCCTGCAGTCAGATTATTGAAAACTCGTTTGAAGTATTGGCTATAGAATTTATAACTTTAGCTCAGGCAATTGACAATTTGGGCTGTCAGGAAAAATTAGCAAAAGAAACACTATCTTGGTATATGGACCTTCGCAAATTATTTCCGGTCTTTAAAGAAGATCAAGCGATGTATCCGATTATACAAAAAGTAAAAGACTATCTGATAAATAAAAATGATGATTAAGAAGCTCACCCTTGGCGGACTGTTTATACTATCCTGTTCCATCACATCCGCACAGCAATTAGCTCGGGTCCAAGAAAAAGGACTTATCGGATTTATCAAAAAAGACGGGACATTTCAGATTGCTCCTCAATATAAAGATGCACAGGATCAGTCCGAAGGAAAGATCGCTGTTTACAATGGTAGCAAATGGGGATTTATAGATAAAGACGCCAATTATATCGTTCAGCCACAATATGATAATGCCAGATCATTCAGTCAGGGAATGGCTATGGTCAAATCGTCGAAAGGTTGGCAATATATCGATTCCTTAGGTCAGGAAATGAAAGCAATTTCCAGTAAACGTGTCTATGAATTCAATGACGGTGTAGCCTTCTACCGTGACGACTCAAACTTGGTCGGGCTTATTAACAATAAACAAGAGGTTGTGCTCGCCCCTACTTATGATGTTATCCGTCCGTTTAAAGGTGGTTATGCCAAAATTGCAAAAAACAAAAAATGGGGTATCATTGACAACCTGGGGAAAGAAATTGTTGCACCTAACTATGATGATATCGGAGACTTCAATGCGGGATTCGTTTGGGCAAAAAAACAAAATAACTGGTATATCGTGTCCGGTCAAACAGAAATCCTCGTGCCGGCTGCTTCAAAAATTGAAAACATAAAAAATCCAGACTTTATTCTTGTTCAACAAGGCAATAAAGTAGGTTTTATGACAGCAGAAGGTAAATGGGCAATTGCTGCGACTTATGATGATGCCCGAAATTTTCAGCAAGGTCTAGCGCCTGTGAAAATGAATGGGAAATGGGGATTTGTCGATACCACAGGCAAAATGATTATTCCTGTAGCCTACCATGATGCCTTATCTTTCTCTCCCGAAGGACTTGCTGCTGTCAAAGATGGCAAATGGGGATTTATCGATAGAGCGGGCAAAGTTGTTATTCCTTTTCAATACGACATTACCGCGGCATTGACTTTTAAGAAGCAGGAAAAGGGCTTTATTGACGGACTTGCCCGTGTCAAACTCAACGGTAAATGGGGATTCATTGATACCAAAGGAAATCTCTTAGGAAATAAATGGTTTGACAATGCAGAATTATTTCAAAATTAATATACGTACCGAAGGATGAAGTGTGCTTTAGTTACTGGTGGATCTAGAGGAATTGGAAGAGCAATTTGTATTAAACTAGCTCAGGAATTAGGTTATCATGTATTGATTAATTTTCAGCATAATGAGGATGCAGCAAAGGAAACGCTTGCTGGCATTGAGGCGACAGGTGGAACTGGGACTATTTTAAAATTTGACGTGGGAGACCATGCGGCAGTAACCAATGCCCTAACCCAATGGGAATCTAATCATCCCGAAGCCGTTATCGAGGTCATTGTCAACAATGCCGGTATTGCCAAGGATGGTTTATTTATGTGGATGTCCAGCGAAGACTGGTCTTCAGTCATTAACACGACTGTAAACGGTTTCTATCATGTCACACAGTTTTTCATACAGAAGCTTCTTCGCCAACGTTATGGTCGTATCATCAATATTATTTCAGTCTCTGGTGTCAAGGGAACACCGGGCCAGACCAACTATTCAGCTGCGAAGGCCGCTTTGCTGGGTGCTACTAAAGCATTAGCACAAGAAGTCGCCAAACGGAACATTACCGTCAACGCTGTCGCACCAGGGTTTATCCATAGCGATATGACGGCCAATATAGATGAAAAAGAATTAAAAAAATTGATACCCGCAAATAGATTTGGTGAGCCCGAAGAAGTCGCTGACTTAGTCAGCTTTTTGGCTTCTCCAAAAGCGGGATATATTACAGGTGAGGTGATTAACATAAATGGAGGAGTTTATTCGTAAAGCTATGGAACAACGAGTAGTGATCACGGGTATGGGGATATATTCCTGCTTAGGAACATCTTTGGATGAAGTAAAGCAATCTCTTCAAGCAGGAAAATCGGGTATAATCTTCGATACCGAACGTAAGCAATTTGGGTTTCGCTCAGCACTGACCGGCGCTGTACCTCTACCTAATTTAAAAAATGAATTAAACCGTCGCCAACGGATGTCCATTGGCGAAGAAACCGAATATGCCTATCTGGCGACGATGGAAGCCTTAAAAAATGCGTCCATTGATGATACTTATCTAGATCAACATGAGATCGGCATCTTATATGGTAATGATTCGGTATCTAAAGCAATCATTGAAGCCGTTGATATTGTCCGCGAGAAAAAAGACACCAGCCTTATCGGTTCGGGGGCTATTTTCAAATCAATGAACTCTACGGTGACCATGAACCTCTCCACCATATTCCGATTGAAAGGAATCAATATGACGATTTCCGCAGCCTGTGCTTCGGGATCTCATTCCTTGGGTCTGGGATTCAATTTAATAAAAAGTGGAATGCAGGACATGATTATATGTGGCGGCGCACAAGAGATCAACAAATATGCAATGGCCAGTTTTGACGGTCTAGGGGTATTTGGAAATGATGCTTTACCGGCTACAACCGTTTCGCGCCCTTTTGACAAAGACCGTTCTGGTTTGGTGCCTTCGGGTGGAGCGGCTACGCTAATTATCGAAAGTTATGAATCAGCGGTACGGCGAGGCGCACCTATCCTCGCCGAAATACTCGGTTACGGTTTTTCATCCAATGGCGGTCATATCTCTACGCCAAACGTCGACGGCCCGGCTCTAGCTATGCAACGGGCGATTAAACAAGCGGAAATCAGTCCCGCAGATATTGCTTACATCAACGCGCATGCAACATCAACACCTGTAGGTGATGCAAATGAAGCCCAGGCGATCCTGCGTGTATTTGGTGAAAACCAACCTTTCGTCAGTTCTACAAAATCAATGACTGGACACGAATGTTGGATGGCTGGCGCCAGTGAAATCATCTACTCCAATATTATGATGCTAAATGATTTTATTGCCCCAAACATTAATTTCGAAAATCCAGATGAGCATTCGGCCAAATTAAATATTGTTAAGAAGACATTATTTAAAGAATTTGATCTATATTTGTCCAATTCTTTTGGCTTTGGGGGAACTAACTCCGCCTTAGTTATTAAAAAAATTAATGATTAACTTATAAAAATGATTTCTGAAAAGATTAACGAAATACTTGTTGATGAGTTTGAGGTGGATGTTGACGTAATTCAGCCGAATCTAAATTTAAAAGACACTTTAAATCTGGATAGTTTGGACTATGTCGATCTTGTCGTTATCATTGAGTCCAATTTTGGTGTTAAATTAGTAGAAGCAGATTTTGCGAACATTCAAACCTTTCAAGACTTTTATGATCTTTTAAAACGTAAAACCGGTGAGAACTAAGCCAAACCTTACTGATGAGCCACTGGAAAGGACAATCCAAAGGTAGTGTCTTAGGATATAGAATTTTTGTCTTCTGTATTCAAAAGCTGGGAATCCGCACAGCATATCTGCTGTTGGCATTCGTGGCTTTTTATTATTTTATGACGGCCTGGAATAGCAATCGATCGTTGTACTATTATTTAAGATATCGTCTTCGATATTCCCTTGGGGCAACAGTTATTGGTTTCTACAGAAGTTATTTCACATTCGGTAAAGTCCTTATTGACAAAACGGCGATCTCTGCCGGAATGCGCAACAAATTCACTTATGAATTTGATGGAATAGATATATTAAAATCCGCATTGAAAAGGAAAAATGGCGGTATCCTGCTCTCAGCCCATATCGGTAACTTTGAAATTGCATCCTATTTTCTGGAAGATATTAATATTGAAAACCAGATCAACCTGGTAATTTCAGATCGGGAACATCAAGCAATCAAAGATTATCTATCAAAAGTAGCCCGCAAATCTTCCATAAAATTCATTGTTATCCAAGAAGACCTCTCCCATGTTTTTGCAATAAATGAGGCACTGACCAATAACGAATTGATTGTCTTTACTGGTGATCGCTATATGGAAGGAACCAAAACACTCCGCGCTCAGTTGCTTGGAAAAGAGACCCAATTTCCGACGGGACCTTTTTTGATTGCCTCCAGACTTAAAGTACCTGTTATTTTCGTATATGTTATGAAAGAGCCCAATCTTCACTATCACTTATATGCGCGGGAAGTTGAAATCAAGCACCGTGATGCCCAAGGTCTGCTACAATCCTATTGCGAATCCCTCTCAACTATGATCAAAAAACATCCACTTCAATGGTTTAATTTTTTTGATTTTTGGAAAGATTATTCCAAATAAATACGCTATCCATCAGCATATTATTTATTCTATCGAACAAAAAAAGTAATGATTAAAAGTTACACGCTTTCAAAAAGCACAGCGTAATTTGCAACTACTGCAAAAAAACTATTACAGTAAAAATTAACACCAAATATCCCTCTCTAAGTCGCATTTCATCCATTATGATGCCCTACAAGCAATTTTGAGGTTCCTGTAATCGCTGATTTTGTCTTTAAATTACTACCTTTGGTGCAAGTTTAATATAAATGACAGCAAGCCCATTTCCAATAACCGATAGCATATTATTGCAGGAATTGCTTCCGCATCGTGCCCCTATGATAATGATTGATACCTTATATGATTTTACGGACACTACCGTGCAAGCTGGCTTAACTATTCAGGAAGATAATATTTTTGTTGAAGATGGGATATTCCTCGAAGCTGGTATTTTAGAACATATGGCCCAATCCATTGCTCTACATACTGGTTACAGTTTCTATATCCAGCAAAAGGCTGCTCCAATCGGTTACCTCGGTACAATAAAAAGTATTGCTATTGATTATTTTCCGATGATCGGTGAAGATATATCGACCAGCGCTACAATATTGCAGGAATTTATGGGAGTCACACTTGTCTCAGTAGAGACCTTCATCGGAGATAGACGCATCGCCTATGCCGAGATAAAAAGTGTAATAGCGTCTTAACTATGGCAAAAAACAAATTACCAGAACCAGTTAATCAGGTCAGCTGGACAAGTCCTTTACGTATACGTTTTAATGAAGTCGATTCGTTGGGAATAGTATGGCATGGTCATTATATCAGTTATTTTGAAGATGGCAGAGAATCCTTCGGAATTGAACATGGATTGACTTATCTGGACATTCATCGGCAGGGCTATACCACGCCTATTGTGAAAAGCACCTGCGAGCACAAATTGCCTTTACGGTATGGCGAACATGCACGCATTGAAACCTCCTTGGTTGACTGCAAAGCTGCGAAAATAATCTACCATTACCGTATTTTAAACGATGACAATCAAGTTGTCTGTTTAGGCGAAACAATCCAGGTTTTTTTGGATGCATCCGGAAACCTGCAGTTGTATTTTCCAGAATTTTTCCAACAGTGGAAAAATTCGCTCCATTTTTCCAACAGATGAGAAAGGTATATATAGGCCCTTACAATTGCATATCCCCACTGGGTCATAGGCTTGAAGATACATGGAACGCTGTTGTCGAGGGGAAATCAGGTATTGCTCTTCAAGAACCAATCGGTGAAATTCCCAATACCTATGCTGCTATAATTGCCACAGATGAACTCGACAGCTACTTCACAGCGCAACTACAGGATATAAAATTATCCGCGCCTTTCAGTTTCACAAAGCTGGAAAAATTAATGATTTCGGCGCTGTTACCAATAGTCAGAAACCTTGATATTACTACGGAGACCGAATTGATCATTTCCACAACAAAAGGTAATATTGCCCAATGTGATGGCAAAGATAAAGATGGTGCAGCTGCCAGCCTCCCTGCACTCGCACAGCGGATAGCGGACCTATTTGGCTTTAAACGTAGCCCTATCGTTATCAGCAATGCCTGTGTTTCGGGGCTACAGGCTATTTCAACAGCTAAAAGACTTATCCAGATAGATTACTGCAAAGATGCTGTCATTGTTGCCGCCGATTTGGTGAGCGAATTTGTCCTTTCGGGATTCCGATCGTTTCAGGCATTGAGTGATGGGATTTGCAGACCCTATGATGAAGACCGAAAAGGCCTGAATCTAGGTGAAGCGGCAGCAGCGCTCTATATCAGCAACCAACCAATTCCAGGCCAAAAGCAACAATTCTATGTCGCTGGGGAAGCCTCAATCAATGACGCAAACCATATTTCTGGTCCCTCACGTACGGGAGAAGGCCTGAAGTGTAGCATAGAACGAGCTTTAGCCGAAGCCGCTACCTTACCGGAAGCGGTCGATTTTATCTGCGCCCACGGAACCGCCACAGTATATAACGATGAAATGGAGGCCATAGCACTGCATCGTACGAAACTGGCCGACAAACCGATCAATAGCCTGAAAGGCTATTTTGGACATACATTGGGTACTGCCGGACTGATAGAAACCATTGTCTCCCTGGAGAGTTTACGAAATAATATATTATTACCCAGTTTAGGTTATCAAAAACAGGGAACCTCATTGCCGCTGGCGGTGATCACAGAAAAAATTCACAAGCCACTCTCCCGCTGTCTGAAAACAGCATCTGGATTTGCGGGCACCAATACGGCAATACTGTTCGAGAAGGAGATCTTATAGATGGAACGTAAATATCATATCAGCAAGCACTGTCGTATTGATCATCATGGTGTACTTTACAATGGTCGACCCTTGTCAGCAGAAATATCAACGGAATTTTCCATCTTTTCGAAGGCGTTTTATTATTCGCTGGGAACGACTTATCCCAAGTTTTTTAAAATGGATAATCTCAGCAAATTAGCCTGGCTAGGTGCTGAGCTATTGCTAAAAGAGGAGCTTTCCAAAAATATTGCCATCGTGTTATCAAATCGTTCCAGCAGCTACGATACAGATTTAAAGCATATACATACGATCAGCAACACGGAACAATACTACCCAAGTCCTGCAATTTTTGTTTATACCTTACCGAATGTCTGTATCGGTGAGATTGCTATTCGACATCATCTGCAAACGGAGAATATATTTTTTGTTTCGGAGCAGTTTGACAGCCAACTCACAGTAAACTACTGCAATTACCTTTTAAACAGCAATAGAGCAGAAAAGGTATTGTGCGGCTGGGTAGAATATTTGGAAGAAAACTATAAATTGGTTTTGTATCTTGTGGAAAAAACAGGCAATTTAGCGCATGATTTAAACGTCGTAAGACAATTAATGTTATAAAGGAATGGAAGAATTGAAATCTGAATTAAAAGCAAAGATAATAGAAGCATTAAATCTGGAAGAGATTGCGGTAGAAGACATTGAAAACGATGCTCCTCTGTTTGGAGATGGCCTTGGGCTCGATTCGATCGATGCATTGGAATTAACCGTGTTATTGGATAAAGATTATGGCATCAAAGTGACTGATCCAAAAGTTGGAAAGACAATTTTTCAGTCCATTGACACCCTTGCCCACTATATTTCAGAAAATAGAACAAAATAACCCATGAATAATGCGATTGCTGTTACCGGAATGGGAATGATTACCGCTATCGGAGATGACGTAGCGCAAAACTATCATTCATTACTCCGGAAACAGCACGGTATTAAACCACTTCAGCATATTGCGGGAAAACATCAAGCGGGCACCCTAGTTGGTGAAGTCCCTTGGACAAACCAGGAGCTAGTAGAAAAGTTGGGAACTACCGTTCCGAAATACAGCTCACGCACAAGTTTATTGGCCGCCATTGCTGCCAAAGAAGCCCTGACACAAGCAGCGATAGCACATTTGGGAAATATACCCGTTATTATGGGCACATCTGTCGCCGGAATGGATATTTTCGAACAATACTTTCCACATTTAAATGGCGATAGAACGCTCATACAGAGAAGAGATGTGGGAGATTCGGCTTCTGTGCTTTCAAAATTACTAGGTGGTAATGGATTTGCTACAGCGATCAGCACAGCATGTTCTTCGGCGGCCAATGCGATTAGTTTTGGAGCCCGTTTATTACTTTCAGGTCGTGTAGAACGTGTTTTGGTCGGCGGTTCAGATGCATTATCGCGGTTTACAATCAATGGATTTGACAGCTTGATGCTCCTATCTGACAAGCCTAATCGACCATTCGACCGGAATAGAAACGGATTAAACCTCGGTGAAGGTGCAGGCTTTTTGGTATTGGAGTCTGCTAAAGCATTAGAAAAAATGCCTAAGCCCATATTAGGTTATCTTACGGGATTCGCCAATGCGAATGATGCTTTTCATCAAACAGCTACTTCCGACAGCGGTGATGGTGCTTATTTAGCGATGAAAGAAGCCTTAACAATAAGCGGATTGGTTCCTGATGCAATTGATTACATCAATGCACATGGAACAGCAACAGAAAATAATGACCGAACAGAGGCGATTGCCATACAGCGTATATTCGGAGACAATGTTCCTTCTTTTAGTTCAACAAAAGCTTATACAGGCCATACATTAGGGGCCTCCGCTGGTATAGAG
The DNA here is from genome assembly GCF_019969845.1 of Sphingobacterium sp. GVS05A. GTDB lineage: Bacteria > Bacteroidota > Bacteroidia > Sphingobacteriales > Sphingobacteriaceae > Sphingobacterium. Next base: position 355,442 of record NZ_JAHXYR010000004.1, on the reverse strand, counting down.
GCGATTTACGCCTTACTGGCAATCCAACATCAATTGGCTTTTGCCAATTTAAGGTTTGAAACAGCAATGGAACAACCTGCACTACAACCAGTAACCGATCATCGATCATCCTCCATCAAACATGTCCTCAGCAACTCTTTTGGATTTGGCGGAAATTGCTCAACTTTAATTTTTTCCGATGCAGAAAGTTTATATTAATGGTAGCAGTGTCGCTGTCATTAACTCAGCTCAGCTGGATACTACAGAACAGTGGATAAAGATCAATTTACCAAAAATAGATAGTGCGGTAATTCCCCCAGCTGCCACAAGACGCATGTCCAAGGCCGTAAAAATGGGCATTATCTGCGGGCTGGAAGCGATGCGTCAAGCGGACTGCCCCAATCCTGATGGTATATTGGTCGGTACAGGTAAAGGTTGCCTGGTTGATTCCGACAAATTTCTAAAAGCGATCGGTGAACAAAAAGAGGATTTTTTATCTCCTACAGCCTTTATCCAGTCTACCCATAATACCGTCGCAGGGCAAATTGCATTACTAACCAAAAATTCAGGTTATAATATGACCTATTCTCAAGGTCGAATATCCTTTGAATCCGCCGCATTAGACGCCTATATCCAGCTTACAATGAATGAACAGGTGTCGCTATTGGTCGGTGCCGTTGACGAGCTCTCAGATATTAGCATTGAAATAAACCAAGCAATCGACAAAGATCAGATAAACGATACAAAAGACATTCAAACAGAAGGTGCTGGTTTCTTTGTATTTTCCAATCAAAAAGACAGCCACGCCCTCGGCGAATTAAAGGATATTGACATCTATCGTAATACTGCTGATCATACATCAGAAAAACAAATCGGCGAATTTCTTAAAAGAAACCAGCTGACTATAAATCAAATAGACACCATTATCTATAGTTCAACAACAGTAGAAGCCCCCTTTAGCACCGGATCACCAATATTGGAGAAAATCAACAAAATAAAATATAATTCTCAAACCGGAATATTCGATACCGACATTGTGTTTGCTTTTGATCTGGCTTTAAAACGACTGAACGATCAAACCTTTTCAACATCGATCAGTCTAAATGAAGGTAAAATACAACATGATCAAAATATTCTTATCTGTAATTTTGGAGAACAAAACAGTTTAATGCTGTTATCAAGATGCTAAATTTTAGACATACAACATACGGATGCATTGCTCTACTTTTAATGGCAATATTACTATGGAAAGAATATCAGCTCTATTATCCATTACTTGTTGTATTGCTACTATATATCGGCGCCTTATCCTGGGGGGTTTTTGACCTCCGGTTGAATTTCTTTATGCACTCCACCTGTGACCGTAAGACCGGTACGAATCAAATCGCCATCACCTTTGATGATGGTCCTAGCCCCTATACGCTGGAAATTCTGGATTTATTAGATCAGTACGGTGTTAAAGCCAGTTTTTTTTGTATCGGCTCGCAGGTACTCAAATATCCCGAAATAGCAAAACAAATTGTTATGCAGGGACATGTTATCGCCAACCATAGTATGAATCATCCTAATTCGATCGGTTTCCTTTCCAGTGACAGAGTTGCTGTTGAAATGAAACATGCAAATCAGGCGATTGAGAAAATCACAGGAAAGAAAACATTGCTGTATAGACCGCCATTTGGCGTCAGTAATCCGCATATTGCAAAAGCACTAGACTATTGCGCAATGACATCGATCGGCTGGAGCATCCGCTCTTTGGATACCCTAAATCGAGACGAAAATAAAATTTTCAAACGCATAAAGAAAAGACTCCGTCCCGGTAAGATCATTTTGTTGCATGATACCTCCCAAAAAACGGTCCATGTTGTTAAAAGTTTATTGATAGAATTACAGACAAACAAACTAGAAGCGTTAAATTTAGAAGATTTCTTAAATCAAAAAGTATATGAAAACTAAGCTCATCCTACTCATTATTTTTTTATTTCATTTTGCTTACATAAAAGCGCAAGAAGAAGCCATGTCCAATGCTGAGATCAGCAACTTCAAACAAACGGTAGTAGCCGAAGCGCAAAAAATTAAAACATTAAAAACAGACTTTGTGCAATACAAGCACCTGGATTTTTTGTCGAAGGAAATTACTTCCAGCGGATCAATGCTCCTAAAAAATCCAAATAAATTATTGTGGAAATATAATAGGCCCATTCAATATGGGATTCTTTTCAAAGACAATAAAGTGCTCATAAATGATCAGGGCAAGAAGAATAAAGTGGATCTGGGCAACAATAAGAAATTTGAGAAAATCAATAAAATGATCATTGGCAGTATCAGTGGCGATCTTTTTTCGGCAAATGATTTCAATATCACATTTTATAAAAATAGAAACCAGCGGATTGCGAAATTATCGCCCAAAACCAAAGAATTGTCTACTTATATACAGACAGTTATTCTTTATTTTAATAATCAGCAACTCACGGTATCTGAAGTACAATTAATAGAACCATCTAAAGATTACACAAAAATTATTTTCAAAAACAAACAGATCAATCAGCCCATCGATGATGCGTCATTTAGCTTTTAGTACACTACTCCTGTTGCTCCTAACCGGCTGTAGGGTATACTACCCAAACCATACACAGCTGGATTACAAACAAGCGGATACAGTTATTCAGAACCCTTATTTTGCAGATCTAAATGATGAACGTCTCTATCGGGCAACGATCCGCTTTTATAAAAAAGAGTTCTCGGGTATGTTTGTGGCTAAAAGAATAAATCAGCATGAACACCGCATTGTGCTTACCTCTGATCTGGGGAATACACTCATTGATATAACGATTGCCAAGGATAAGCATCAGGTCAACTATATCATGCAGGATCTCAACAAAAAGATCATCATCAATACGCTTGTTAAAGACTTTAGAACCTTAACACAAGTGAATTATCCAATAACATACCAAGATTCATCTTCGCGACAATTTTTAAGCACAATGGATGGGAAGCGATATTTTTTGGATCTAAACGATCAGGGGAAATTAGCCAAAATTGAAACCGCATCTAAATATAAACCAAAACTCAAAATCCAATTGAGCACTGATTCCATTGGCAAACTCGATAAGTTTAGTATACAGCATCATGGTATCAAGTTGCAAATGGATTTTGTAAATATTCCTTTTTAACTGACTTGATACACAACTCAGCTTACGAAAAATAAATAAAGCTGTATATTTGGGATATGGTTTTAGCAGACTTTTATAAGATACATGAACGTCGATTGAGTGCAGATGGAAAACACTTGTTGGAAATAAGTCTTAATCCGAATCATTCTATTTTTAATGGACATTTTCCGGACAGACCGGTTACACCGGGGGTATGCATGTTACAGATCATTAAAAATATAAGTGAAGATTTACTTCAATCAAAGTTGCGTATGAGCGCCGCAAAAAACATTCGTTTTTATGCAATTATAGATCCTTTTGTTCATCCAAATCTAAGTTTAGAGTTAGCAATCAAAGAAGCTGATACCATCCAGATCAAAGCTAATTGCTCTTTTGACGAAACTATCGCATTAAAAATGGAGCTCTTTTTTCATCGCTATACTAATTCCATTTAAATAGCTATGTTAAATTCGCAACCTATCCGTGAAATGGCGATCCCAGCAGATGTATGTGTACTAATTCCTACATACAACAATGCAAAAACCTTGCAGCGGGTTCTGGATGGTGTATTGTTCTACACCACACAGGTCATCGTCATCAATGATGGTTCAACTGATGCTACAGCCGAAATTTTGGCAAAGTATCCATCCATTGAGATACAGCATCTTGATAAAAACTCGGGTAAGGGAAAGGCATTGCGAATAGGTTTTGACTTGGCGAGAGAGCAAGGTTTTCACTATGCAATAACAATAGATTCAGATGGGCAGCATTTCCCCGATGATCTTCCAATATTTATTAATGCCCTTGGCCAGAGTGATGGTCGGGTTCTATTGATTGGTGAACGTCAGATGGATCAGGCCGGAATACCAAAAAAAAGTAGCTTTGGTAATAAGTTTTCAAACTTCTGGTTTTGGTTTGAAACGGGCATCAAGCTCGCAGACACGCAATCGGGATATCGTTTATATCCGCTGGACCTCATACCTAAAAAACTATTTACCAACAAGTTTGAGCTCGAAATTGAAGTAATTGTTCGCTCGGCATGGAAGGGTGTTAACGTAAAAAATGTACCCATTAAAATACTTTACGACCCCTCGGAGAGAGTTTCCCATTTTCGACCATTTAAAGACTTCACCCGAATCAGTATACTTAATACATTCCTTGTATTGATCAGCCTACTTTATATATTCCCGAGAAATGCTTTCCAGAGTTTCAAAAAAAAAAGCTTTAAGCAATTTCTAAAAGAGGACATTCTAGGCACCAATGATTCGGATTTAATTAAATCTATCTCCATCGCATTGGGTGTATTTATTGGCATTGCTCCAGTCTGGGGGTTTCAGTCTTTTCTGTCCATCTTTCTCGCTTCCATTTTTAGGCTTAATAAAGGACTCTGCTTTGCCTTTTCAAATGTCAGTATTCCCCCTATGATACCATTGATCATTTGGGGATCTATACAGACCGGCAAACTGATTATCCCTAATGCCAGACCGCTGCGAGATTATAGCAATATTGATTTCCAATCCATATCTGAGCACTTTCTGCAATATCTCTTTGGTAGTCTTGCTCTAGCCCTGTTTACCGCTGTTCTATTTGGACTTTCATCATTTACTCTATTAAGGTTAAATCAACGACGTTAATATGCAGCACTATTTTTATCAGCTCTATTTATTTTTTAAGAAGAAGCCCTATATTGCTTGGTTAATTGCACTATTTTTTTTGGTTGCTACCGGATTTTTTGCCTTGAAACTGAAATTTGAAGAAGATATCACCCGGATAATACCGAAAAACGAACGAACAAACGAAATAGCCAAATTATTAGCGCAACTGAAATTTTCTGATAAAATCAGTGTTATCATCGAGCGGGAGAAAGATGCTTCAATTGATGATATGGTTGACATGGCCAACTCTTTTTCAGATAGCATCGTACCTCTTGCCCCCTACTATCAGGCTATCCAAGGACAGATTAGTGAGGAAGAAATGGAGAACACCATGAAATTCGTCTACGGGCAGTTGCCTACCCTGCTTGATGAAAACGATTATAAATCAATCGAAGAGCGACTTTCCAGCGATAGCATAGCCCAGACAGTTGCGGCTAATTACGGAGCATTAATTTCCCCCACCAGCATTATCGCAAAATCTTTTATACAGCGGGATCCATTGGGAATTGGTTTCTTAGCGCTAAAAAAATTCCAGCAACTCAATATCGCCGGTGATTTTCAGCTCTATAATGGTTATATTATCACGAAAGATTCAAGCAAGCTATTGCTCTTTATTAATCCGAAATATTCGGGTTCAGAGACCGAACATAATGTCCTTTTTGTCGATGGACTCAACCGGATCAAAAAAGATCTCAACCAGCATTATAGCAAGAAATCCAAATTAAGTTATTTTGGAGCTTCGCTAGTGGCTGTTGCCAATGCAAAACAAATCAAAACGGATATCCAGACAACGATCCTTATTTCGATGAGTCTATTGATGCTGATTTTGATTCTTTTTTATAAGAAAATACAAATCCCTGTCATCATCTTTATCCCATCATTATTTGGGGCTTTATTAGCGCTCTCATTTCTCTACTTTCTGAGAGATACTATTTCGGCTATATCGATCTCCATCGCAGCGGTCCTGATAGGTATTACCATTGATTACGCGCTTCATATCATGACGCACTTCAAACAAACACAGGATATCAAGCATCTGTATAAAGAAATCACCAAACCGATATTGATGAGTGCCGGAACGACAGCGGTATCTTTTCTCTGCCTCTTATTTGTCAATTCCGAAGCGCTGAAGGACTTAGGAATCTTTGCATTTATTGCTATTCTTTTTTCAGGAGTTTTTTCATTGATTCTCATACCGCATATATATAAGCCCAATAATAAACGTTCGGATGATAAAAATCATCCCATCGATCGCATATCTGCTTTCAGTTTCGAGAGAAATAAAATCCTACAGGTCTTTAGTTATCTGTTGGTTGCTGTTAGTTTATTCACTTTTTGGCGGGTGGGTTTCAATAAAGATCTGTCGGCATTAAACTTTTTCCCAAAGGAGCTTCAGGAAGCAGAGCAAAAGCTCGAAAATTCTGTGCAACAGCAAAGCAAATCATTATTCTTAATAAGTTACGGTAATAATTCCGAACAGGTTCTTTCCGAAAATACCGTCTTATATCACAGGTTAAAGCAAGATACAACAATCACATCCATTAGCTCAATAGGTGAAATTGTTTTATCAAAAAAGGATCAGGAGGCAAAAATTGCACAATGGAATGCCTTTTGGACTGAGACACGCAAAAAAGAAATCCGCAGCAATCTTGTCCGTTCAAGCGCTGCCTTTGGATTTAAGCCCGATGCATATCAAGCTTTTTTTGATCTATTGGATCAAAAATTCTCAGCCATATCATTAGCTGAGTACCGCACGCTAAATAGTGGTATCTTATCGGAGTATCTGAGTTCAAAAAATGGATTTCTTACAGCAAATACTGTCGTAAAAACAACGGAAAAATACAGAGAAAATCTGATTGGGCAATTCAACAACAAAACTACTGTTGTGATTGACCGAAAAGAGATGAACGAAACTTTTCTGGGCCAGCTCGTAAATGATTTCAATACCTTGGTTAATTACAGCTTTATCGCGATATTTATTATTCTCTGGTTGTCTTTTCGTCGTATTGAGCTGACATTGGTCAGTATGATCCCCATTGCATTGACAGGATTGGTCACTGGTGGACTCATGGGTCTATTTCATCTCGAATTCAATATTTTCAGCACGATCGTATGTACATTAGTCTTCAGTCATGGTGTGGATTTTGCGATATTCATGACAGCGGCCTTACAAAAAGAATACAGTACCGGCAAAGATGAGATGCCAACCTACCGTACATCCATTCTCCTTGCCGTATTGACCACAATTCTGGCTATCGGTGCACTAATTTTTGCCAAACATCCGGCGTTAAAATCTATTTCCGCGGTCTCCTTGCTCGGGGTAACCGCCGCCGTTTTAAATACCTTCGTTCTCTATCCTATTATTTTTAGGTTATTGTTTAGCGATAGGCCAGCAGCAGGTCGTTCTCCATTGACGCTGCGTTTGCGATTATTCGCTCTCTTTTCCTTTAGCTATTACATCATCGGAAGTGTTGTTTCCGGTTTTATTTTCAGTCTTGTCCACAACCGAGCCCTGATAACAAGGCTCATGTCCCGCTTTGGGGATTCCGTCCTAAAATCAAATCCATTTGTCAAAAAGCAGCAATTCAATCCACACGGAGAAGATTTCAAAAAACCGGCGATCATTATTGCCAATCACAATTCCTTATTGGATACTTTACTGATCGGGCGTTTAATGCCAAAATGCATTTTTGTCACCAACGAATGGGTTTATAAGTCACCGGTATTCGGAAGAGTCGTTCGGCGGGCCGGATTTTTGATGTTAGATGATGATTTAGAAAAGACCAAAACAATATTAAAGCAACGGATAGATGAAGGATTCTCTATTGTCATCTTTCCCGAAGGTACACGATCGGCGACCAATGACATACAACGATTTCACAAAGGAGCATTTTATCTGGCCGAACAATTGCAATTGGATATCATCCCAATTTACATCCATGGCGCTGCAGATGTATGTCCCAAAGGCGATTTTATTATCTATGACGGTACGTTAAGTACAATCATAGGGAGAAGAATACCTGCTACAGATCAGCAATTTGGTGACAATTATACCCAGCGTTGTAAAAATATCAGTCGCTTTTTTAAACAACAATTTGCGGATATAAGAAATGAGTTTGAAAATCCAGCTTATTTTAGAGAAAAAATCAGTTTAAACTATCGCTATAAAGAAAGTGAAATAGAAAAAGCCAGCCTAAACACCTTTGACCGCTTTCAGACATCCTACGCTGCATGGAATAAATTCATTGCAGCAAATGCAAAAATTTTGCATATTGGAGACAATTATGGTCATATTGAATTTTTGTTAACCATGCAACAGGCGCAACGGCAAATAGAAACCTTTATCCGGGATTCAGAAAAACGCATTATTGCGGCAAATAACTATTTGGTTCGAAAACGTAAATTAACCTATCTAAAACATCTTGCTGAAAGTCAATTAAAACTGGATGTAGTGATTTTCGGGAGCAACGACGAAAACTATGAAATTGCGGATTCAGTTCAGACGATCATATATTATGATGTGGTACAAGCACCGAGCTACCTAGGTTTTGAACAGGTATTTAGTGACCAGCACAGTTATGTATTAAAGAGAAAAACGAATGGGTAAGGTCTATGATAGTGTGATCATTGGTTCAGGCCTCGGCGGTCTCGTTACCGCTGTACTGCTGGCCAGATTTGGGCGCAAGGTATGTGTCATTGAAAAGAACAATCAATATGGTGGCAATCTGCAGACCTTTGTACGCGACAAGGAGATCTTAGATACTGGAGTACACTATATTGGCGGGCTAGGTGAAGGTGAAAACCTGTATAAATATTTTGATTACCTGGGCATCATGCAGGATCTAGCCATCCAGCGCATGGATATCGATGAATATGACCGAATTTCATTTGAAGGAGATCCAATCAATTACCCGCACGCTCAAGGTTATGATAATTTCATCAATCAATTGCTCCCCTATTTTCCGGAAGAAGAGGAAGCTTTAAGAAATTACTGCAAAAAAATACAGGAAATCTGCAACTCCTTTCCGATGTATAATCTTCGGAAAAGCTTTGGATTCAATGAAACCGTTCTAGGGACCTCATTAAAATCTTTCCTAGATGAGCTGACCGATAATGAACTACTTAAAGCTGTTCTTGTTGGTTCCAATTTCTTATATGTTGCTAAGGCTGAGAGTACGCCACTTTATGTCCATGCGCTGACCATCAACTCCTATATTCAATCTGCTTGGCGATGTATAAATGGAGGAAGTCAAATCGCAAAATTACTGATACGCCAATTGCGAAAATATGGCGGTGATATCTTGAAAAACAAAGAAGTCATTGCTGTAGAAATGGAGGAACAGTTGATTAAAGCTGTACGTACAGATGATCAGCAATTGATTTATGCAAATGAATTTGTTTCAAATATCAATCTTCGTCATACTTTTGCGATGCTACCTGAACGTTTTCAGAAACAGGCCTACGTCAAACGTATCCACAGCCTCCCCCTGAGTCCTTCTGTATTTTCGGTCTACATCGTCTGTAAGGATGATCTTATTCCCTACCAAAACTACAATATATACCATTATAAAAATATAAAGTCAGTGTGGTATGATCACGATCAATCGCCTTTGGTCATCTCCATGAGCCGTAACGATCAAGATCAAACCTTTTGCAGTACAATGACCGTCATGTGCTATATGACAGCAGCAGAAGTACAGCAATGGGATGAAAGCTTTAATCGCTCGATTATACAGCAACTGAGTACCAGAGGAGATAGTTATGAAGCATTTAAAATCGCAAAAGCCAATCAGATTATTGAAGAGCTGCAGCATTTGTTCCCGAATATAAAGGATGCAATCCGATCGGTCCATACCTCTTCCCCATTGACCTATCGCGACTTTATCGGTGCGGAGGAAGGCAATATGTATGGTTACCTGAAAGAGCACCAATATCCCTTGAACAGCTTGATTTCTACAAAAACAAAAGTCAAAAATTTATTTTTGACGGGGCAAAATGTCAAGATGCATGGTGTATTGGGCGTTACGATTACAGCCTTCTCCTGTTGCTTAATGATGCTTGGAAAGGAATTTGAAGATGACCTATTTAAAGAGAACGATGAGACAGCTGTGGCTAACGACCTGGATACTATTGCTATTTAGTTCATGCACACTGAATGGTGCACTGAAAGAAAAAGCTAAATTTGAAACACAGACTATACTAGAACTGAAGTTATCCGATTCGGGAAGCAATTACATTGCTGTAGACAGTAATTTCCTGTTACAGAATAGACAGGGACTTTGGGAACTCTATGTCACTGGAAATCCAATGCAAATCGGGTTAAAAACAGGGTTACTGACACGATCGTTATATGCGTATCAGGAAGATGCATTCTTTTCTAAAATACAGGAATTTATCCCCTCTACGAAGAAACAGAAATGGATGATGCGACTGACAAAAATTTATAATCGTAAAATCCATAAATATATCCCATCGGAATATAAAAAGGAGATATTTGCTTTGTCAAGCTATGCTTCTCCACGTTATGACGCGCTAATGGATCCCTATCAACGTAATCTTTTTCTACACGGTGCACACGACCTGGGCCATGCTTTTCAGGATCTTGCTTTGGTCGGTTGCTCCTCTCTGGCGGCCTGGGATCAGAAGTCCGCGGATGGAGGCCTAATTATCGGCCGAAATTTTGATTTTTATGCCGGTGATGATTTTAGTAAAAATAAACTCATTTCCATTGTTAAACCTGATTCTGGCTATGCCTTTCTTTCCGTCGGCTGGGCTGGGATGATCGGTGTTGTCTCCGGAATGAATCGTGCAGGACTTACAGTGACACTTAATGCGGGGAAATCTTCTATTCCTTGGGCCGCAAAAACCCCAATATCTATAGTGGCAAGAGAAATTCTCCAATATGCACGAAATTTTAAAGAAGCGATTGCAATTGCAAAAAAACACCCCATTTTTATTTCGGAATCATTGATGATTGGTTCCGCAGATGAAGGAAAAGCAATTTTAATTGAAATGTCGCCACATAAATTTGATGTATACGAATCTGAAAACACGAACCATCTGTTGTGCACGAACCATTTTCAAAGCCCTGCATATCGTTCGGACAAGCGCAACCTTAAGCAAATTGAGGAAAGCCACAGTACTTATCGCTATCAATTGTTGACAGCCCAGCTACAGGAACATGACAAACTCACTCCTAATGAGATCGCTACCATATTAAGGAACCGTAATGGTTTAAAAAATAGGGAAATAGGATTAGGCAACGAAAAGGCACTAAACCAGCTTTTAGCACATCATGGCATTGTTTTCCAACCGGAAAAGCGCCTTGTCTGGGTATCAGCAAACCCTTATCAGCTCGGCGAATTTGTCTGTTATGACCTCAACAAGATATTTGACAGCACTTTACATCAGGCCGGTTATTCGGTGTCAAGTGCAGCATTGAATATCCCTCAGGACCCGTTCTTAAATAGCAAGACCTATCAGAATTATGAGCAATATCGAATTTTAGACCGTATTATCGACCATAAATTAAAGACCGAAGAATCGATTTCTGAATCGGAATGGCAGAGCTATCAAGAATTAAACCCATTGTTTTGGGCTGTTTATTATAAAAAAGGAAAATACTATTTCGATCAAAAAAGATACGGAGAAGCATTGGACCAATTCCAACGGGCTAATGCACTTGAAGTAACAACCGCGGTTGATCAAAAAAATATTGCTTCATATATCCGAAAGATCGAAAAGAAAGGAGGTCATCGATGAACCCAAACATAGAACAAGCGAGTATTGAGGAAATTACCAGCTTTCAAGATGAAAAGCTCAGGACGGTTTTAAACTACTTAAATACACATTCGAGTTATTACAGACGATTATTCAAAACTGAAGCGATCAATATTCAAAGCATTCGTGGTATCAGAGACCTGCCCTTGCTTCCAACCACATCCAAAGAACAACTGCAACAGTTCAACTGGGATTTCTTATGCGTTCCCCAAGATCAGATTATTGACTATTCTACGACTTCCGGAACATTAGGTACGCCGGTTGTATTCGGACTTACGGATGCAGATCTGGAGCGGCTTGCATACAATGAAATGATTTCATTTCAACGTGTTGGTATACAAAAGGGCGATCGTGTGCAGATCATGACAACCTTAGATCGTCGTTTTATGGCGGGTCTGGCCTACTTCCTCGGTCTCCGTAAAATTGGCGCTGGAATACTCCGTATCGGAGCCGGCATACCACAAATGCAATGGGATTCAATACAACAGTTTAAACCTAAATTTCTCGTTGTTGTTCCTTCGTTCCTACTTAAAATGATCGCCTATGCCGAAGAGCACAACATCGATTACAATAATAGCTCTGTGAAAGTGGCTATTTGCATTGGTGAAAATCTCAGAACAGCCGAATTAAAAGATAACGAACTGGCTAAACGTATTCAGGAGAAATGGAATATTGCCCTATACTCCACCTATGCTTCCACCGAAATGAGTTCGGCATTTACTGAATGTGAAGCTTTCAATGGTGGTCATCAGCATCCAGAATTGATTATTACGGAAATACTGGACAACGATGGCAATGCCGTACCTGATGGGCAACTTGGCGAGCTTGTTGTAACAACTTTAGGTATTCAGGCAATGCCATTATTGCGCTATAAAACCGGTGATATGGTTAGACGGCATGCCGCCCCCTGCATCTGTGGCAGAAACAGCTATCGAATAGGTCCAGTCGAAGGAAGAAAACAGCAGATGATCAAATATAAGGGAACCACCTTGTTTCCCCCAGCAATGTTTGATGTATTGGCCAGTTATGAAGAGATTGAACATTATCAGATTGAGATATCCAGCACAGTGATTGGTACCGACGATATTCGAATTTTAATCTCTGCCAAACAAGAAAATGCCGCTTTATTAAAGGAAATTAAAGATAGTTTTCAAGCTAAATTACGTGTAATTCCAACAGTGGAATTTGAACGGGAAGAGATACTAATTAGCAAAATTTATAATCCACTGAACAGAAAACCGACGTATTTGCTTGATAAAAGAGAGCAGTAACTCTGGTAAAAATGAACAGTAAGCTCAATAAAAGAAAACGATAATTTGACTATTGACAATTTAATCGCGCAAATCCGTACAAATAGGTCTATCAATAACGGCCTTTGTTCTGTAGTCAGCAAAAAAAATTAAACGCTCAGATTTCGATATTCAATCTACCTTGCCTGATGAAAACAGGTTACAATATCCTAATTAGTCAAGGCGAATGGAGCTTACTTTTACGCATAATATTAATAGACAAAAAGTTAGCGCAGAAAAGCAGAATGACACAAATTATAAAAGCGGGAACGTCAAAAAACAGGATAGATATACGCCAGAAATTCCCCACTCAAAAGTTTAAATTTTATCGCAAAGATTATTTGTAAGATCTAGAAAATAGTATATCTTTGCGACACGTCCCCGTAGTTCAATGGATAGAATTTCAGATTCCGGTTCTGACGATATGAGTTCGAATCTCGTCGGGGACACTTCCTATTTAACAATAAAAAAGACGATCAATTGATCGTCTTTTTTATTTACCAATTATAACTCCATGCTCTTCAAAAATCTCCAGCTAAAATTCTATTGCAGCATTCTTGCCTAGCCAGACGTTTAGGACAAATTCTTTTGCAACAATTTATGCTGAGATGCCGTAAATATATTCCGAAACAAAATATTGATTTCATTGTCAGCGGCTGCGCCCGAAATCCCCGTATGGGGATAGAGTTTAATGACATTGGACAGAATAATCTCCACAAAGTCTCTACTTTCTATCGCTATACGCTCATATAACGTAGTATTATCAACCTTATTTTTGAGATTCTCCCAAGAACGAGTCGCAAGCTCCAAGATACTATTTTCCCTACCTGTATAGTCCTGCTGCATTTCATCCAATTTCCGAAAAGCAGCTTTACTTTCCATTTGCTCCCCTTTCCCATGATTAGACTTCAATACAAATAACTTCTCGATCAGATCCAGAAAACGATGGTACATCCCCATAAAATTCACCAATAAGGTCAACTCCGCAAACGGCATAAAAGGGTATTGATAGAGCAGCTCAGGTCGTGTACTTTTTGAGGCATCAATAAGAAAAGACTGGTTTTCCTCTACCTGTATATTATCTAGTGAAAAAGAATGCGATGCCGTCGCCTCAAGGCCGAAGGTATCCCAATCGTAATGAATCAATGCAAATTCACGCGCGACAAAGAAAGATTTTACAAGTGGATTTCCATCCTGATCCAACAGTTGTTGTCCATCCGCCTGGATATAGGCGTTCAAGGTAAAATGTGTCAGGTGGGGTGCTCCAGTAGCATATTTCCAAAGCCCTTTCAAGCGATAAGACTTGCCCTCACGCTCAGCGATGCCTGCAATCTGCCCACTTCCGCCAAAACATACCTGTTTTGAAGTGAAAATATCCCGCCCAATTTCGGAGTCAATAAAACCAACAAAAAGATTCGCTCCCGCACATAAAGTTACCGTCCAGGCCACTCCCCCATCCTGGTAGGCCAGCGCCTTCAACAGGGAAAGCCCGCCAACCAGATCCAGCCCCAAGCCATTCAGAGATTGTGGTACCCAGATTTTAAACCACTTGTTCAGGTATATCAGTTCAAGCTGCTCATCAGACAAACTCTTTTGCTGAATTGCTTTACGTTGCTGATCTTTTAGAACAGCGATAGCTGCATCAGTCAGTTGCATATTTTTTTTCATCACTTAATATTCTCCGCCAATTAAAATAGCCACTAAAAGCCATCACAAATAAAAATAAGGTTAAACCAGCATAAAGGAATAGACCTTTGTGTATAAGTAAGGGAATTGCCATCAGGTTACTGATGTTCAATAAAATCCAATTTTCAAGTTTACGCTTTGCCAACAGCCACATCCCCGCCCAGGCTGTACAGGAAACAAAAGAGTCCCATAACGGAACATCCGAATCAGTTAAATGCACCAGGCCAAAATAGAACGATAGAAAACCGACTACACAGATAAGACCAACAATCTGCCAATCTCTTGCTGTACTACGACTGATCGGTACAATCGTATCACTGCTATATTTCCAATAGATCCAGCCATAGATGCTCATCACCAGATAATAGAGATGCAACAAGATTTCTGCGTATAATTTTGCATGGAATAATACATATACGGATATAATAATGCCTATTATCCCAAAGAGGTAATTGATCGATTTATTTTGCCTTGAAAACCAAACCTGTAAGATACCAAAACATACCCCCAGCCATTCTGCGATGGTGGCTTGCTGCATTTGTTGAATAAAAGCCTCGAAAATTGTATCAGAAGTCATTCAATTGTTTATTAGTTCGTGTAATTACATAATAAACTTATGAGCAGAAAAAACGGATGTTTTTATTGAAATTAAAATCCCTACGCCAGCATTATCCGGATCAGGTATATAAAAGCGATTGCACAAGGTCGTACAATCGCTTTTATTGGGTATAATCTCAGCCCAGATGGCATTATCATTCCGAGCACCCCATAAGTATATTATTTATTGAAATTAATCTATATCAATTAATTTCAACGCTTTATGCGTACGGATACGCGTCTCTCTACAAAGCTCAGCATCATCATTTAACGATTTGCCATGTGAGGGAATCATCTCGCGCAATTTCTTGCGGTATTCATCTGATTTAGCACGCTCAGGGAAACATTTCTTCAATAGACTGATCATGATCGCTACCGAAGTTGATGCACCTGGAGAAGCTCCCAATAGCGCAGCGATAGAACCGTCTGCACTTGAAACCACTTCTGTACCAAACTCCAAAATCCCACCTTTCTTCTCATCCTTTTTAATCACCTGAACACGTTGACCGGCTTTCTCAATAACCCAATCTTCCAATTTAGCTGTTGGCATAAATTGTTTCAACGACTCCAATTTATCTTTAGGAGATTTCATGACTTCCGTGATCAGATATTTGGTCAACGGCAAATTGTCAAGTCCTGCCGATAACATCGGACGGATATTGGATAATTTGATCGAAGCAGGCAAATCAAAATACGAACCTTGTTTCAAAAATTTTGTCGAGAAGCCAGCGTATGGACCGAAAAGTAAGGCTTGTTTACCATCGATATAACGGGTATCTAAGTGCGGTACAGACATTGGTGGTGCGCCAACAGATGCTTTACCATAGACTTTAGCATGGTGCGTATTGATAATTTCTTCGTTTACACATCTCAACCATTGCCCTCCTACAGGGAATCCACCATAACCTTTTGCTTCTGGAATACCAGATTTCTCCAGCAATAACAAGGAGTGACCTCCAGCGCCGATAAAAACAAACTTCGCTTTTAGCTCTCTCTTTACCCCTGTTTTCAGATCTTTCACTTCGATTTCCCAACGGCCATCGTCTTCACGATCGATATCAACAACTTCGTGGTTTAAGGAAATTGAAATATTTTCTTTGTTTGCTAGGTTATTAATCAAATCACGTGTCAATGAACCGAAATTTACATCGGTACCTAGATCCATTTTGGTTGCAGCGATTTTCTCACTTGCATCCCGCCCTTCCATCATCAAAGGAATCCATGACTTCAATAGCGTTGCATCTTCGGTATATTCCATGCCTTTGAACAAGGTTTGGGTGTTCATTGTTTCCCATCTTGTCTTCAGGAATTTCACATCTTTTTCACCAAAAACCGCACTCATATGGGGAATGCTACGGATAAAGTTCTCCGGTTGGGCAATAACACCCTTATCAACCAAGTACGACCAAAACTGCTTAGAAACTTCAAATTGCTCAGCAATTTTAACAGCTTTATCAACTTTTACCGAACCATCTTTTTGTTCCGGCGTATAATTCAATTCGCACAAGGCCGAGTGACCTGTACCAGCATTATTCCAAGCGTCAGAACTCTCAGCCGCCACAACATCCAAACGCTCGAGAATTTCAATATTAACGTCTGGGCTTAATTCATTGATTAGAGTACCCAAAGTAGCACTCATAATCCCGGCGCCGATTAGAACAACGTCAACTTCTTTATTTGATTTTTTGCTCATGTTTTTGTGATTGATGCAAATTTAATATAGTTTTTGGTAAACCCCCAAGTCTTTTGTCAAAAAACTGTACTTTTTAGAAACACTTATTCAAAAATACCATTGATTTATTAAAATAATCCTAAGTATAATCGAAATTCCACTTTTTCCAGTTTTCTAAGGCCATACATAGGATATCGTTCATCGATACGGCAGTAAATAGTCCCAAATAGGACAAAAGCCCATTGCTTTTTGAATCGTTATTTATCGAAAGATTTTGTGTTATAATATAGTTTTAACATTTTTGCAAAAACATCAACGAATAACATTACACTCTTATATGAAACTACTTGAAGGAAAAATTGCTTTGGTAACTGGAGCATCAAAAGGAATTGGAAGAAAAATTGCAGAAGTGTTTGCACAACACGGTGCCAATGTTGCTTTCACTTACCTTTCGTCTGTAGAAAAGGGACAAGCGCTAGAAAAAGAGCTTCAAGCCTACGGAACAAAAGTAATCGGCTACCGTTCTGATGCTTCGAAATTTGAAGAAGCAGAAAAATTAATCAATGCAATCGTTGCAGATTTTGGTAGCCTGGATATCGTAGTCAATAATGCCGGCATCACAAAAGATGGTCTGCTCATGCGTATGACAGAAGAAAATTGGGATGAGGTCTTAAACGTCAACTTGAAATCCGTATTTAATGTTACAAAAGCTGCTTCAAAAATAATGATGAAAAACCGTAAAGGCTCTTTCATCAATATGTCATCCGTTGTTGGCGTCCAAGGTAATGCCGGTCAATCAAATTATGCTGCTTCCAAAGCTGGTATTATAGGATTCACCAAATCCATTGCTAAAGAATTAGGCTCACGCAACATCCGTGCAAACGTTGTCGCTCCTGGATTTATCCGTACAGAAATGACAGATATATTGGATCCTAAAGTGATCGCGACATGGGAAGCTGGAATTCCTTTGAAACGTGCTGGATCTCCAGAAGATGTAGCCAATGCCTGTCTTTACCTTGCATCTGATTTATCCGCATATGTCACTGGACAGGTTCTTCCTGTTGATGGTGGTATGTTGTAAAATATATCAAATACTGGTGTCCAAAAGTCGACACCAGTGTTTTTCTATAATTATTCCGAATACCCAAATTCGCCCGCAGACACTTTTACATTATTCCGACTCTCCAGCTTTGGCTTTGCTACCCAATATTTCTAAATTTTAGCTAATTTTGTCCATCAAAATTTAAATGCTATGACGAATTGGACGGATTTTTTTGCAATTCAAACAGAAGATGACTTTAATCAACACTGTTTAGAAACTTATCACTTCCAACTGCAGCATTGTCAGGTTTATCGAGACTATGTTTCGCTGATAGGTAAAGAAAAAAATCAAGTCAAGCATTATACGGACATCCCCTTCCTGCCGATAGAATTTTTCAAAACACAAAAAGTTCTGGCTGCTGGAATGGATCCCCAAATTGTATTTTCAAGCTCAGGTACAACAGGTATGGTCACATCCAAACATCTTGTTGCCGATGTATCCATCTATGAGCAAACTTTTCGACGTATATTTGAAGACTTCTATGGACCGATTACAGATATCGCTGTTTTGGCCCTACTCCCATCCTATCTTGAAAGAAGTGGTTCATCCCTGATCTACATGATCGATGATTTGATGAAACAGAGTAAACAAACGGAGAGTAATTATTTCCTCTACAATCATCAGGAGCTATACGATACACTTGTTAAATTAAAAGATAACGGAACTAAAACCATCCTTTTTGGTGTCACCTATGCCTTGCTTGATTTCATTGAGCAATATGCTTTTGAATTTCCGGAACTGATCATCATGGAAACTGGCGGAATGAAGGGTAAACGCAAAGAAATGGTGAAACAGGAAATTCACCAACTGCTTGAGGATGCTTTTAAGGTCAGTGGGATCCACTCAGAATATGGTATGACCGAATTATTGTCACAGGGGTACTCTTCGGGTCAAGGGATTTTCCATTTGCCCAAATGGATGAAAGTATTAATTCGCGATACAAATGATCCTTTGAGTTTAATTTCTTCTGATAGAACCGGAGGCATTAATGTCATCGACTTGGCCAACCGCTACTCTTGTTCATTTATAGCAACACAGGATCTCGGAAAAGTATATCAGGATGGTTCATTTGAGATACTAGGACGCTTTGACCAAAGTGATATTCGAGGCTGTAATTTATTGGTTCAATAAAAAGCCCCATAAAAATTTATAGGGCTTATCTTTTCCATACTACAGTTGGTAGCACTTATGGAATCTATTCTTACTATCTCAGACTTGGATCTTCAAACGTATTTCCAGCCCGCATGTCTCCTGAGTCATATCCTTTTTTAAACCAAGCCATTCGTTGCGCTGAGGTTCCGTGTGTAAAAGATTCTGGAACAGCATAGCCTTGCGCAGCCGTCTGCAATTTATCATCCCCTACAGCTTCCGCTGCTTTCATACCATCCACGATATCGTTATAATCTATTTTTATATCCGTGTATTCATTGAGGTAATGCGCCCATACACCGGCATAGAAATCGGCTTGAAGTTCAGTCATAACCGAAATCTTGTTGTTTTCACGTTCACTTAGTTTCCCGCGGGCTTGGTTGGTTTTGGGTAATAATCCAACCAATTGTTGAATATGATGCCCTACCTCATGTGCTATAACATAAGCCATGGCAAATTCCCCCTTGGCACCAAATTTATCCGAAAGTTCGCGGTTAAAGGTCAGATCCAAATAGATTTTCTGATCCCCAGGGCAATAAAATGGCCCATACGAAGCCTGTCCCATCCCACAACCGTCTGTCTGCGTACCACCATCATAAAAAACCAGTGTAGTCGGCGTATAATTTTGCTGCATTTGCTCTTTAAATAGCTTAGCCCAGATATCTTCTGTACTCTGAAGTACAGTCAAAGAAAACTCAGTCAACCTCTTTTCCTCAGGGTTCAGTTCGCGCGGCTGCCCAGACTGCTCCGTTTGCGCACCCATATTTTGTGCCTGTTGCAATAACTGCATGGGATCGCCACCCATCAGAAAACCAATAACCAATACGATGATCCCTCCTATACCTCCCAATGCTAGCTTTCCTCCACCAGACATCCCTCTACGATCCTCAAAATTGCCACTTTGTTTACCTCCTTGCCATTTCATATGATTTGTATATTTATTTCAGTTAACAATCTTTTCCAACTTCGTTAGCGTACAAATTCAGTACCAATATAACGGCTCATCCTATTTTTTTTAGAGAAAGACCAGCTTTATTTTAGCAACGACAACTTACTACAATTTATATTCTTATTTTTGGGCCTTTATAGAAACAGATATGAAATTAGAAGAACAATTACTAGCGCGTGCTGGAGGAAAATGTGAACTGTCAGACATCGCAACGGACTTAATAACGTATACATTACCTCCGGAAACCAGTTCGACTTTGGATAACACCTTACTGATTTCAGCAACATTGGCCAACCAGCTCAACAAAACGGAGCAATTAAACCCTGAAGACTGGAAATTTCTGCCTAACGCCATGTGGTCAGAAATCCCTGCTGTACAGATTGTCTGCTGGCGCATGTTAAGCCGTCTGAAAAATGAAGGCTGGGCCTCCGAAGCATTGGACATACTCTATCTTGATGATGAGACATTAACTGAAGCGAAGAAAACCGGAGATCACGAAAACGACGGTTACGTTTCTTTTCATGAAGATAGCATCGGACAGCGATTATTAGAAGGCGATACTGTTGTGCTGACAAAAACACTGGATGTAAAAGGCTCTTCGCTCAAAGCAACCTTAGGTACTGTGGTTAAAAATATCCGATTAGTAGCAGATAATATCGAGCAGATCGAAGGAAAAATTGAAGGCCAGACAATCGTCATATTGACAAAATATCTACGCAAACAAAATTAAGAAAGGGATTTTTCCGCTATAATAATTTAGCCCTAAACCAGTAATCTTATACTACTGATTTAGGGCTAAATCATATAGATTGTGTAAACTCCCTATTGAGGATAATTGCGCATAAACTCAAAGCGATAGTTCGGATGTTGTTTAAGACTGTCGATTAAATCTGACAGTAATTTCTGTCCTTTTTTCGTTTGGTACATATTATCATGGGTCAACAGGACAACATTATTTTTTGTGTAGGATGTACCTTTACGAAGCAAGTTCTTCATCTGCGTATACAGCTGGTTGACCGATAAATCGGGCTTACCTGTTACACCATTGATCTTCCATTCGCAGTCCCAGCCCATAACTTTATAACCATTTTGATGTAACAATTCGGCTGTAGAAGCACCACTTTTCAGATCAACCTTTTTACGATCACCCACATACCAAATATTTCGACCCGGAAGTCTAACGATTTTGTGCTGCAAGCCCAGAGACTGTTCTGCCAATTCAAAATCTTCAAATGCCATCTGTGGGTTTGAGTAAAATGTAGTATACTTATCATGTGCATGCCAGTAGCTATGATTGTAGCAATCGACCAACGGATTATTTTTATACCGCTCCGTATAGCTATGCATTTTTTTACTCATCTTGTCATGAGCGCCAATCAAAAATGCATTGATTTTAATACCTTTGGCTGTTGCGATAGAATCTAAATATTGGCTCCCATTAAGCGGGCCGTCATCAAAAGTAAGGTAAATATATCGCGGCGAAACAGAGTCCGTCAATAAAACTGTGGTATCTTTAGCACCACTATAGGAAACATTCGCCTCCATTTTGGTAATGGAATCCTTGCGTAGCGAATCCACTTTTGTAATAGAATCCTGCATAACAATTAGACTATCTTTCTTGTGCTGTACAGAATCGACAGTAACACCCTTTTCTTCCTTTTTACCGCTGTTTTGATTACAAGACTGTAATCCTAAACTAGCTATTCCCAAGCCCATCAATACAAAGCTTGATTTAATTACTTTTCCCATTACATAAATTAACTTACACGCCACATGCTATCTTTTGCACACAAAATGCCCTACTTTATTAAAGTCACTTCATATGCTCGTGTCGCAAAATTAAGATAATTTTCATGAATCAACGCTTTATATCCTGTGATTTATTCCTTACACTTTATTTTATTGAACATATCGTTATAAAATTTTAGCATCTATCTAGAGATTATCCTATACTAAAGACTAACTCAACCGAAATCGATGCTATAAAAAAAGGGTCCTGTCTTACGACAAGTCCCTTTCCTATTAAACGATTAAGATACTCAAAATAGACACATCCAATTAATCTCTATGTCTCCCTCTGTGTCCGTGCTCGTGTCGGTCATTATCTCTATCTCCGTATCCGCGTCCACGCCCTCTTCCTCTATCGTTATGTCTTCTATTGCTCTCACCCCAGGAATGATCTCGTCTTACACTGCGCTCACTTGCAAAGGAATATCCACTATGTCCATGGTGACTATCCCGGATAGAAACCTGTCTGCCCCGTGAGTGGCCATATCTGCTTCTATAACGGTCATGATGATGCCAAGGTGTGCGATCATTGATCACTACTTTATGCGCCCTATAAAAATCATAGTGCCGATATCTTCTCGGTAAACTCGCCCTTCGTATCCAACCTCCATTGTCATAGTAGACATAACATCTCGCAGGTACATCATAATACATATTGTATTCAGGCATGTAATAATAACGGGCGTAATCATAACCCACTGGTCCCCAACTTGGCTGACTCCCAATATTTACGCTGATACTTACCTGTGCATCAGCCGTCCCAGCCACAAAAAGACCTGCAACGATAGCAGCGGTGTAAAACATTTTTTTCATAAGTAGCTCCTCCCTTAGTTTTGTAATTTATTCTTTACAATACGACAACAAACTGTATGCAAAAGATTAAATGGTAAATGTTAATTTTTGTTAACAAAAACTTAATCTATTCAGCACAAACCACTTAGTTTTATTTCTACATTCAAAACAGGGAAACTTTTTAGGGAGCAAATTGTTCAACCAATAATACTATTAATACTTTAATTGAACTTCAGTATGAATACTTACAGCATTGGAATCATCGTCGGCAGTTTAAGGAAACAATCCTATAATAGAAAGATAGCTGATTTTATTCTTGAACAAACACCAAACAAGTTTAACTATCGTATTCTTGAAATTGGTGATCTCCCCTTATATAACCAAGATTTTGATGACGAAGGCAATCCGCCTGAAAGTTATATCCGGTTTCGTAAAGAGGTCGCAGCACTGGATGCTATTCTGTTCATTACCCCTGAGTATAATCGCTCCATACCTGCTGTACTAAAAAATGCAATAGATGTAGGATCCCGGCCATACGGGAAGAATAAATGGGATGGCAAACCGGGAGCCATCATCTCCTCTTCGACAGGAGCTTATGGTGGTTTCGGTGCAAATCATCATATCCGGCAGTCCTTGGTATTTGTCAATATCTATCCAATGCAGCAACCCGAAGCTTATCTTGGTAATATAAAAGATTGTATCGGCGAAAGCGGAAAAGTTGAATTACAAAAAACAAAAGACTTCCTGCTCGACTTCAAAAAGGCTTTTGAGCACTGGATCATCAGAATAGTACATACAAAAAGCCAAGATTAATCTTGGCTTTTTGTATGCTTAGCAATTAATTCTTCCAAACTTAGCTTTGCTCCTCATTTGAATCATAATTCCAGCTCAGCAACTTTTCTTGCAAAATCCGTGATATTTTATTGAAATAGCGTTTCTGCTTGTAGCCCATGACCCATTGCACCCCTTGTACCGCATTGGTACAAAAAATCTCATCCGCTCTTTTCATGATTTCAGCGCTTATTTGTGCCTCCACAACTTCAATCCCTTCAGCTCGTGCCATATCCATCACTACCCGTCGCATAACACCTTCGATACATCCCTCGGATAGCGCAGGCGTATATAATATTTTTTCATAATACACGAAGATATTTGAGGTCAGGGACTCACAAAGGTAACCTTCCTGATTTAAGATCAATACATCATCAAAGGCCATTTTTTTCTTGTAGATACCCGCCAGTACATAAATTTGCGAATTGAGCGATTTTAGTTTTGACAAATCACTATAAGGCTTTTTGAACTCACTATATAAGCCCACGATCAGACCGACTTTCTTATCTCGCAGATTGGGTTCTATGCGTTGTACCTGCAAGACAAATCCCGGTTTATTTGTAGATGGATTATATAATCCACCACCCATCCGAAATACAATCAATCGAATACGAACCTGCTGCCCCAACATGTTATTCTTACGAATCAGTTCCTCCGATCTTGAACGGATAAAAAATTCGTCAAAAAGATTCGCATCATCAAGGTGTATCAATTCCATCCCCTGTTGCAAGCGCGCTACATGAAAATTCAGAAAACGAATATCACCATCCTTATACAACATGGTTTCAAACAATCCATCACCATAGCGAAAGCCTCTATTTTCTACGCTAAATATTTCCTGTTCTTCCGGCACTACATTGCCGTTAAAATTGATATAGTTTGTCGGCATCTTTATTTGTTTTCAAAATTTTAATCATTTTCTACAGCCATGGAATTTGCGGCGTAACCACGCCACTTTTCTAAAGCTAAACGAAAATCTTCAGGATATGGTACCTCAAAATAGATATTTTCTTTTGAAGTCGGATGAATAAATCCCAATACCTGTGCGTGAAGCGCCTGCCGTGGAAGCAGGTTAAAGCAATTGTCTACAAATTGTTTATATTTTGAGAAGACAGTTCCTTTTAATATTTTATCCCCACCGTACATTGCGTCATTAAACAATGGATGACCAATGGATTGCATGTGCGTACGAATTTGATGTGTACGCCCCGTCTCCAACTGGCATTCGATCAAGGTCACATAACCCAATCGTTCCAGTACTTTGTAATGCGTCACTGACCATCTTCCTTTGTCCTCACTGTCGTACATGGCCATAATACGTCTATCTTTCAAATGACGACCAATGTAACCTGTAACCGTTCCATCCTCTTTCAAATCACCCCATACCAAGGCAATATATTTACGGGTAATGCTATGATCGAAAAATTGCTTAGCCAAAAATGCCATCGATTTTTCGTTCTTAGCGATCACCAACAATCCGGAAGTATCTTTATCTATTCGGTGTACCAGACCGGGACGGTCTGAATTTCCCGGCAATTGTGGCAACTGTTGTATATGATAAGTCAATGCATTGACCAATGTACCTGTATAATTATTATAACCTGGATGAACTACCATCCCTGCTTCTTTATTTACAATAAGTACATCGTCATCTTCGTATTTTATGTCTAACGGAATATTTTCGGGGTAAACCTCATTATCGCGTGGTGGATCTGGTAATACCAACGTAATGACATCCTCTGGTCTGACTTTATAGCTCGCCTTGATCTCTTTTCCGTTAACCATGACAGAACCTGCTTCAATGGCATGCTGAATTTTGCTTCTTGTCGCATTTTCCACCCTATTCATCAGATATTTATCAATACGGAGTAAAGCTTGCCCCTTATCCACTTCAATGCGTAGATGTTCAAATAACTCTTGTTCTTCTTGATCTTGCGATCCCATTTGTTCTGTCATTCTACAAAAATAAACCAAATGAAACAATTTTCGTTAAATTTGTTTTCATTTAATGTTATGTTGCCATTCAATATCCATAGCCCCGAAACAGAAGTCACATTACCTTTATGGGAAAAAAAGCACATCAAGGTAACACTGAAGCGAGACGACCTGATCCATCCTTTTATTTCGGGCAATAAATGGCGAAAATTAAAGTACAATCTTCAGGAGGCATTGCAGCTCCAAAAAAATCATATCGTTACTTTTGGTGGTGCATGGAGCAATCATTTGCTAGCGACCGCTTGTGCAGGAGCAACATTCCGGCTCAAAACGACAGCTTTCGTCAGAGGTGACGAACAGGTTAATAATCCGGTTCTGACCATGTGCCAATTATTCGGGATGCACCTAATTTATGTGGACCGGGATTCCTATAGGGACAAAGAAAAGCTCTATAGCGACTATTTCGGTCAGGATCCAACGGCCTTCTATGTCCATGAAGGAGGCTATGGCCTGTTGGGAGCCAAAGGCTGTGCCGAACTTGTCGATGAGCTCCAACAGGACTACCAACATATCTTTACTGCCTGTGGCACCGGAACTACGCTTGCCGGAATTGCCAACGCAATTGACAAAAAAGTCCTTTTCACCCAGATACACGGGGTACCCGTACTCAAAAACGGCAGCTTTATCAATGATGAAGTTGCTCAACTCTACCCCCATCTTGCCGCACCTGTTTTACATCTGGACTATCATTTTGGAGGGTATGCTAAGACTACACCTGAACTACTTGCATTCACACAGGATTTTATCAGCAGTACGGGTATTATGATCGAGCCTACTTATACCGGAAAATTGCTTTATGCTGTAGATGATCTCATCAAAAAAGATTATTTCACTCCAGCAGATCAGCTACTGGTTGTTCACACAGGTGGGCTCACCGGATTACTCGGGATGTACGAACGCTTCGCATTTCATTGATCTAGGTCAATAAATCGGTTATTATGCCCCTAGCAGACATTTTGCTGACATTTTTTTTGTGATTATGTTGTAAGTTTGACCAGTTTAAAAATTAAAACTGATACACAGATGAAACCATCATGATTTATTCAAACCGAGTGAAGCGAGTTCATGAATGCAATCAAAGAACAAATTGTGAATGAATAATCTCACTGGGGAATGAATAAATCTGATAGCTTCATCACAATTAAAAAACAAATTTATAAAGATGAAAATATTAGCATTTGCAGGAACAAGTAATAAGAATTCTAT
Source organism: Sphingobacterium sp. GVS05A (assembly GCF_019969845.1). Classification (GTDB taxonomy): domain Bacteria; phylum Bacteroidota; class Bacteroidia; order Sphingobacteriales; family Sphingobacteriaceae; genus Sphingobacterium. The sequence goes on along the minus strand of NZ_JAHXYR010000004.1, from coordinate 328,823 downwards.
CAATAAAACTTTTGTAACAAGTACTTCCAAATATTACAAAGAAGCTGATGATAGTGTAGAGCTTCTTGACCTCAATCATTTTGAAATGCCTATTTATTCTTATGATAAGGAAGTAGAATTGGGCATTCCACAATTAGCGCATGATTTTGCAGCAAAAATGGATGCCGCGGATTTCTTGCTTATTTCACTGGCGGAACATAATGGCTCCTATACTTCAGCTTACAAAAACATTGTTGACTGGGTATCGCGGATTCCGAATCGCAAAACCTTCAATGGTAAGCCTGTTTTCTTATTAGCTACTTCTCCCGGTCCAATGGGTGGCTCAACTGTATTGAATGCAGCAGTCAATAGAATTACCTGGGATGGTGCTGATATCCTGGATGCGTTCTCCCTACCTGAATTCCATAAAAATTTTGAGGAAGGAAAAGGTATTACCAATCCTACTTTGAGAAGCCAACTCGAGGCTAAAGTACGCAAGACTAAACGTGCTCTTGCTGAAAAGTTAACGGTTCAAGGTTAACAAAAGATTAACAAATAACCATTGTAAAAACCTCTTTTAATATGTAAATTCAGAACCTACTAAAAAAGCTTTTTGATATGGCAAAGAAAATATTATTACTTGTTGGAGACTTTGTAGAAGACTACGAAGCGATGGTTCCATTTCAAGCGATGGGATCAATAGGAATAGCAGTTGATGCTATTGCCCCTGACCGAAAAAAGGGCGATGTAGTGCCTACCGCGGTACATGATTTTACAGGTGACCAAACGTATAAGGAACTGCGGGGTCATAATTTTGCGATCAATAAGGATTTTGATCAGGTCAACCCTGAAGAATACGATGGACTCTATATTGCAGGTGGTCGTTCGGCGGAATATATCCGTCTTAACCAACGTGTATTGGAAATTACCAAGCATTTCTTTGAAAAGAATAAGCCTGTTGCAGCAATATGCCACGGGATTCAGGTATTGACAGCAGCAAAGGTTCTGACAGGGCGTACACTGACAGCCTATGTCGCCGTAGGGCCTGATATTGAATTGGCGGGTGGCATCTGGAAAAATATTCCAGCTGATCAGGCGGTTGTAGATGGAAACCTCGTTACATCTCCTGCTTGGCCCGGACATCAGGCTATCTTAAAAGAATTTTATAAATTATTGGATATAAACATTACTATTTAAGCGTATTTTAATGAAGAAGAATAAAAAGGTATGGCTTTTGGTCATCCCGGTTTTAGTGTTGTTGGGTTTTATTTTAAAAGATACTTTCAATCAGAAAAGTATAGAAGATCTTCCTGGCGGATTTAAGGAAGTTGCTTTTGTTAGGAATGAGCAAAATAAAGGTGGGATTATCCGTATCTATGCCGTCACAGTAGGCGACCTATTGAATGCAGATTATACAGCCTGTCTGGAGCTCCTGCCAGTCAACGATTATGGCAGTACGACCACCGTATATTTTTTCGATCGTACGGCCCCTTACCCTACGACATTGGCAATTGATGCCCCGCATTTTGATGGCACCAAGTATAAAGCGATCCAGATTTCAAAAAAATACGGAAAAAAGAAATAACAATACAGTCAACGATGTTGTTCACCCCAAAAGATCTCGCACTTTTTGGGGTATTTTTTTGGAAGTAGATGAAGAAAAAATAAATTAATAATTCTTTAACACGAAAAAGTTCGTTTATCGCGCCTAGAGCTATAGTTTTGCTTCTTAAATTTATGTATATTTAGCTATGGCGAAAAGATTTATTCCTAGAGATATTAGCTGGTTGAGCTTTAATGGCAGAGTTTTACAAGAGGCTGCAGATGAGACAGTACCTTTGCCCTTAAGGATCAAATTTTTAGGTATATTTTCCAATAACCTGGACGAATTTTTTCGTGTACGTGTTGCAGGCCTCAAACGTGCCATCGACCTCAAGGACAAAAGTGCCAATCAATCTTTTTATGAAGATCCGCAATTGATTTTAGAAGAACTCAATATTCGGGTAATCAAACAGCAAAAGAAATTTGATAACACCTGGAATCGGATCCAAAAAGATATGGCCAAGCAAAATGTCTTTATCAAGACGAGTGAAGAGCTTAGTCCGGAGCAACAGCAGTTTGTCAGTGAGTATTATCAGGATGATGTGGAGTCGAATGTCATTCCGCTAATTCTAGATGATGTTCGTCCAATGCCTTATATCCGTGACAAGAGCCTCTATTTAGGTATCGCCATGGGAAAAAGTGAATGGCAATACGAGACTAAGTTTGCCCTAATTGAAATTCCCACCAGCCAGAACGGACGCTTCGTCCAATTGCCGGCACCAAAGGATGAAAAACATATTATTCTGCTCGAAGATGTCATTAAGTTCAATCTTCCATTGATATTTTCGTATTTCGGTTTCGATGTATTCCATGCACATGTGTTTAAGGTCACGAAAGATGCAGAATTCGATATCGATAACGACATCAATACAACGCTGGTTGAAAAGATAAGCAAAGGCGTCAAAAATAGACGGAAAGGTAAACCGACCCGTTTTATCTTTGATCAGGAGATGGATCCAAAACTCGTCGAGTTTCTGATCAAAAAACTCAACCTATCAAAAAAAGATAGTATCATACCTGGACAAAAGATCCATAATTTCAAGCATTTTATGGACTTCCCCAATGTGTTTAAGTCCTATCATCAACCACAGGAGAGAACTTCATTTCCACATCCCTATTTTCAAAATTATGAACGGGTCACCGATACAGTTTTGAAGAAAGATGTTCTGCTCTCCTTTCCTTATCATGAGTTTCGGCCTATTATTGACCTGCTACGTGAAGCAGCAATGGATCCGGATGTAAAAACCATACAGATTACAGCCTATCGCTTGGCATCGAATTCCAAAGTCGCCAATGCATTGATAAACGCTGCCCGAAATGGTAAGGAAGTAACGGTCATGCTTGAACTGCGGGCACGATTTGATGAGGAGAATAATCTGGACTGGAAAGAAAAACTTGAATTGGAAGGCATCAAAGTCCTAACAGGAGTTCCCAATAAAAAGGTACATGCCAAATTATGTGTTATCAAAAAGCGGGCTGGCGCAAAAACAATTCAATATGGCTTTGTCAGCACCGGTAATATCAATGAAAAAACGGCCAAATTATATGGGGACTATTGCCTGTTGACGAGCAATAGAGATGTCATTGCGGATATCAATAAAGTCTTCAATTACCTCAGAAGACCAAAATCAGACCCCGCCGAGATGATCAAAAACTGTAAAAGCTTATTGATCTGTCCAATTGATATGCGCAGGGAATTGCTACATTTTATCGATCTGGAAATCGCAGAAGCTAAAGCTGGTCGAAAAGCAGCTATCATTGTCAAAGTAAACTCGTTGAGTGATAAAGATATGATTAAAAAACTTTATGATGCTGCAACAGCTGGAGTGAAAATAGACCTTATCATCCGTGGGATTTATTGCGCGATGAACCAGAAAACATTTAAATCTCCGATGAATGCAATTTCAATCGTCGATGAATATCTGGAACATGCCCGAATCATGTATTTCTACAATTCGGGTAAAGAATTAATGTATATCTCCTCGGCGGATTGGATGACCCGAAATTTAGATCATCGCATTGAAGCAGCTGTAAAAATCACCAGTAAAAAAATCAAGGAAGATTTAAAGGAAATGCTTTACATTCAACTAACCGATAATGTTAAAGCTCGTATTTTGAACAATTCCCTAAGCAATCACTACGTTGAAAATAAAAAGGAGCCTTGCCGCTCGCAGATCGAGATCTACAACTATTTAAAAAGAAAAATAACAGATCATTAAGTATATTTTCTGACAAGCCTTAGGTATTCATTCCCTGAGGCTTTTCTTTTTCATCTTCTTGCTATTGTTTGCAATACATTTTCAGCTCATAGCCGAATGCTAGAATTGAGCATCAAATTTGTATCTTCATCCTATGAAACTCAACTTCTGTCTATCCATTGGTCTTGCTTTTTTTGCCTTCCAAACGAAAGCCCAACAAAAGATGCCAGCAAACTTCGTCTACGTAAAAGAATTCATCCCGACAATTACCCTCGAAATGCGTTATTTTGGAAGCCATAATTTTACAGGAAAACCTATCCCTGGCTACGAAAAACCCGTTGCGATCCTAACCAAGCGTGCCGCATTGGCCTTACAGCAAGTTGAACAACATCTAAACAATCAAGGCTTGGCATTAAAAATTTTTGATGCCTATCGTCCGCAACGCGCAGTTGATCATTTTAAAGCCTGGTCCTTGGCCACCCAAGATACAATCGCTAAACGGGAGTTCTATCCAGAGCTGGATAAGAAAAACTTATTTAAACTCGGTTTCATTGCGACCAAATCAGGACATAGTCGCGGTAGTACCATCGATTTAACATTGGTCAGTCTTAAAGATCACAAAGAAATAGATATGGGCGGTCCTTTTGATTTCTTTGGTGCCGTCTCTCATCATAACAATACCAAACTAACTGCAAAACAAAAGGAAAACCGCAGGATACTACGTGAAGCTATGGCTAAATTTGGGTTTAAGGCCTACGATAAAGAATGGTGGCACTATACCTTAAAGGATGAGCCCTATCGCAAAACGTATTTTGATTTTATTGTAAAGTAAGCATGTCCTCCATCGATAAACTCATTGACAACAGAGATTTTTTCGCTTTTCACATCAAGGGAAACAAATCCAAACCAGTCTTCAGCCCACAACAGCAACATGTATTGGCGAATAAGAGCCTTTATTCGCTCTGCCTAATAAAAAAAGGGGAAACCTCTTTTATTATAAATGACGAACGGGTACAAGTTGGACAGCATCACCTGCTCTTGACTCATCCCTCGTCGAAAGTCAATGGAGCATCTGTCACCAAATCTTGGGACTGTGAAGTCTATTTGATTTTCTTTAGTATAGATTTTACGTTTAAATTGGAACTTCAAAAAGACTTTTTTGACTTTACAAAAAAGTCCCTCGCATTGAATAGCAATCACATTTTTTCACTTTCGACATCAGATGCCGCAAACCTGTCTAACCTATTCAAGCAGTTTATTCATTACGACAAGCAAGATGGAGACTATATTTTCAAGCCACAGATTATCAAGTCGCTGACGGAAGTGTTGTTTTGTGAGATCGCACGTTTAGCCAGCCAAAATATCAAAAATATTCCCGTGGTACCCTCACGGAAAAGAGAAATATTGGCCAATTTCTACTTGCTATTAAAACAATCTTTCCGTCGTGAACATATGGTACAGTTTTACGCTTCAGAATTAGGTATTACACCCAAACACCTCTCGGTGATCACGAAAGAACTCACCGGAAAGCCAGCAATAGAATTGATTCAGAATGTTTTGGTGGAGGAGGCCAAATGTTTGCTCCGTCAGGGGCTTTCGATCGGAGAAATCGCGAAACAGTTACATTTCTCAGATCAGTCTTTTTTTGGAAAATTCTTTAAGCGAAATGTAGGCATATCGCCTAAAGAATTTCGTCAAAAAGCTTGATTAAACAAAATCGTTGAGATCAAAGATGGTACTAAATTGTTTATCTGCGGCAGAAGTATCCTGTAGTTTATCTTCTCCCCAAGTCTGTCCTTTCAGCCATAGCGTCTGACAACCGACAGCCTTTGCTGGAGCCATATCCTTACTATAGGAATCACCCACGACTAAGATCTCAGCAGCAGGCAAACCCATCGCCTCGACACCAAGTGCATAAATTGCAGGATCTGGTTTACGTACCCCCACTACCGCTGACTCGACAACCGCTTTAAAATATGATAAAATCCCAAAATCAGCCAACACAGCTTTTAGATTTCCATAGAAGTTGGATACCATCACAATGGGATATTGGTCGCTCAGAATAGCCAATAATGGTTTTACCTGTGCAACAGTATCTTTGGCAAGAGAATAACCATCAAATGCGATTTTATCAGCCAATTGCATATCCAGATCATAGCCGGCGGCAATAAGATATTCAAACTGTACTTTCAATTTCGCCTCAAGTACTTCCAGGAAATTAAAATCTGATTTGATAATCGGCTGAATCGCCATTTGACGTTCGGCATAGGCGTAGGCTTCTTGAAAGGAATTCAGGTTAACCGGAACTTGATATTTTTCGTAACCGGACCATATCACTGCCCCCCAATGTCCCCCATTTGTATCTAATGTACCACCGTAATCAAAAATAATCCCCTTAATTATAAACTTATCCATTGCTATTTCTTTTTAACTAAACTCATCCAACCTAAACCAATCATAATCCAAACAATCTCTCTGATCCTTGTCACAATCCCCATAAAAATACCGACTGAAGCAGGTAAGCCTATGCTCATCACAGCCATCGCCAAACCACCTTCACGAGTCCCTAATTGCATTGGGAAGAAAAATACCAAATTAGCAAATAGAGAGGATCCGGAACTAATGATCATCGCATCAATAAAATCAATGTTGATATCCAGTGCCAGACCGATAAAATAGATCTCAAAACAGCCGACTACCCGGGCAACAAATTCCCAGAAAAGAGCTGTATAAAATCGGTTTCTACGATTTTGAAATAGATTCTTCACCTGTTGGTCAACATCGTTCAAGGTTTCGAACTTTGCCTCAAGCAGATTATTTATTTTCTTTCCAACTAAGGGCAAGCGCGACAGGGTCTTTAATAAAGAAACTGTAATTCCTTTTTTATAGAATTTTGTAAACAACCAGGTGCATACTATAGCCATGACAAAAATGACGGCACAGGCAACATCAACCATGGTACTCGCTGGTACAAACCAGAGAATCAGGAAAACTGATACCACCCAAAATAATATATGGGATAGAATGTGCATAACACCATATAACAGAACGGATGAACCTGCTTTTGAACCGCCAACATAATTTTTCAGTTCGATAATGCGGTAAGGTTCTCCCCCTAGCGCCACAAATGGCGTAATGTAATTAATGGCATAACCAGACACAGTCAATTGCAATACTTTCCAGAAAGGAACATTGGTTTGCGGCAATTGCGGCTCCTGAATGATCGCTTTAAAAGCCATAGCATTCATCCAATAAAGAACAGCCCAGCTACCCAATACCGGCAAAAACCACCAACCAATTTTCTCCAGATTCGTCCAAATCTCCTGAACCCCCATTGCATGAATCATATAGGCCAAGGTGCCTATACCAATCAGCATAAAGAGTACTTTATAGATTTTACTCCCCATAAGTTGGATCGTTTGTTAATTTATCAACAAAATAACCACTTACCTTTTCTTGTCTATTACACATATAGATTAAGATCGGGTTTAAAACAAACATATCAAAGAAAAAGTAAATCCACGGTTGACCGATAAACAGCCAGACAAAAAGGAAGATTACCCGTGTATTGAACTGCACAATGTTGGTGTACTTCATCAATGGTTTATTTTTCATTCTGAAATCAACCATCAATTGTTGGGGCAAATCATCTTTGTATCGGGATTTGACGATATGCAATAACTTCTGCAATTTTGGGGATAGCTTTTCCTGATTTCGGGTATAGCCCATATAACCATTCAGCACAAACTTGCTAAAAAAGTTCTTCCGCCAGGACAAGGCATCGTAATCAACTTTCAAATCACGCGTATTATCCAATTCGCTTCCTGCCTTACCTTTGATAAAAAATAGATGGACATTGCGGTAATAGTCAGCCATTGCAGATTGCAACATATGGGACACCCCAGCAAGGATACAAAATACCCACAACCATTCTGGCCAGCCTTCATTGATACTGCGCAAACAGATGGCAATATGGATGGAAGCAAACCAAAAATCGCCTGCAAAGCCGTCCAAAATACGACCAAAGCGACTCTTATTATCTGTCATCCGGGCCAACTGTCCATCTGCGCTATCCAAAGAGTTTGCAAAGACCAACAACAGCATTCCGATCACATTAATCCATAGATCTTGGTAATAAAATAAAATACCGGCCGCAACACCAAAGAAAATACTTATGATCGTCACAGCATTGGGTGTTATCCCAATTTTAGCACATACCTGTGCAATACGAAAACCAATTGGTCTATAAAACCAAATATCTATTTTCTCTTCTGTATCGTTGGATTTTAAAGATTGTTCGAATGCACTCAAATTCTCTTCTTCGATTACATTAACTTGTTCTCTCTGCATTGTGGTTCTTTTCAGTAAATTTATGGTAAACCATTTGCGCAATAGCTTCAGCTGCTTCTGCTCGACAAGGAGCAAAACTGGGCCAATCATTTAGATCAATAATATGAAAATCTCCATTTGCATCAATAATCACATCACCGCCATAGATATGGACATCCAGTACTTCCGCTGCACGGTTGGCTACTTGCTTTAAATTAGCCAAATCAAATGGAAAATGGACAACTTCATCATTGATCTGTTCGTACAAATCGTACTTATGATGATTATGTTCATAGGGATAAAAGTAGAAAAAGAAATCGGTATCCCTAACCGCATAAAACTTTAATAGATCTCCTGCCAGATGCTCGGAGATAACGGCCTCCTTGATCCCCCGGAGTGCATATTCGTTTAGGATATGCTGTGCTTCTTTGAGACTGGCAGCAAAAGTGACATCTTCTTTATGGATTGCATGAAAGTCACCACGTTTGATCCAGACACCTTTTCCTTTCAGTTTTTCAAAAATAGCCTGTATGTCTGCGACTGTTGAAATGACGATACTCTTCGGATAGGGAATCCCCCCTTCCAACAATTTGAGCGTCATATTTTTCCGAAAACAGCTCTCAATACCGAAACCTGAATTCAACACATTAACACCATTATTTTGAAGGGATTGCAACTTCTTAACCAAAGTCTTTGTTCTTCCCATGGTCAGAACATTCTTCTGTTTAATCGTATTCAAAGCTAAGAATTCGTCCTCATTACAAATTTCAACTGACGCACCTTTCTCGGTCAATTTTAGCACAACTTCATTAAATATTGCAGCATCATTCCCCACATGATTGGGAGAAAAACGGTTTTTACGTGTCACGCCTAAAATAGAAATCATTTCGCTCATTTTACTAACTAACTTCCTCACTCAAAAACTGTTCCGCTACAATACGGTCTTTCAAGTGATCGATATCGACTACTTTTTCAAACACAAATGCCTCAACATGCAAATCATTTTCCAAAAGCGCACGTTGAAAGTTACGCATTCTGGAATTTCCTGCCGCAACGGAACTTAATGCACAGCTCATTGCCGCTTTACGAAAACAATAAATACCCCCTGAAACAAATTTTGTTTCCGCTGTAGCCTGATCTAAAAATGCTTCCACGTTTAGTTCCTGGTCTGTATTCACATAAAGCGGGCTCTCGTCATCGACAAATGGTGTAACAGCCATAAAAGCGTCTACATTTTCCTTTTGTTGGAAAGCTGTTAGGTATTCGTGAAATTCATGGGGTCTAAAAACAGTATCTGTGGTTGTCAGACAACAGGAGGTCCAATCTGGATTACTTTCGACCAATAAGGCAAAACTATGCAGGGAGCTTGGTGTATCCTCCTCAATCAGGACGATAGGAAGCTCGAATGCTGTATGCGTTAAAAATGTCTTCAATTCAGGTGATTGTCTGTTGATAATAACATGCACTTGCTGCGCACCTTCTTTAGCAAAGACACGAATCAATCGTTCAATTAATGGAACACCATGTAAAGGTAGCAGGGGCTTAGGCAAATTAAAGCCTTCTTTTCGCAATCGAGATCCTTCTCCCGCCGCAATGATAGCAAATTCCATTCCTTCTAATTGCAAAATAAAATCATTCATTAAAAAAGTAAAACCCCTATCACGATCTCAACGTTCGCAAACGCAAAAATTGACAGCGGGTTATTTCCGGACAATTGCTTGATAGCCCCCTCCACCATCTCTAAATAGAGCGGGTTATACAAGTTCATACACTAATTGTCCCGAAGAAAAAGGGGAAGAACTGCCCGAAGCAATTATTCCCCTTTTTATAAAGGTAATTTATTGAATACTGTCTACTAACTCTTGGTAATAATCTAATCCCAAGTGCGTAATCAAATCCTCGCCCATAATATGACGCAAGGTATTTTGCAATTTCATTAATTGTTTGAAGATATCATGCTCAGGAGGTAAACCTGGTGCAGTTTGTGGAGATTTCAAGTAGAAGGACAACCATTCTTGGATACCTGACATGCCAGCACGTTGCGCCAAATCAATAAATAATGCCAAATCCAACGCAACCGGAGCCGCTAAAATTGAATCTCGACATAAGAAATTAATCTTAATTTGCATTTTGTAACCTAACCAACCAAAGATATCGATATTATCCCAAGATTCTTTATTATCACCGTGAGGTGGGTAATAATTGATACGTACCTTATGGTATAGATCACCGTATAATTCAGGATTCTTTTTCGCATCTAAGATCTCTTCCAATACAGATAATTTAGAAACTTCTTTAGTTTTGAAGTTTTCAGGATCATCCAATACCAATCCATCGCGGTTACCTAAAATATTTGTTGAGAACCAACCTTCAACGCCAAGCGCTCTTGCCTGAAGACCAGGAGCAACAATTGTTTTCATCAACGTTTGACCAGTTTTGAAGTCTTTTCCAGCAATTGCAACACCATATTCATGAGCTAATTCAACGATCGCAGGGACGTCACATGTCAAGTTTGGTGCACCATTAACATAAGGAGCGCCTTCTTTTATAGCCGCATAACAATAGATCATGCTCGGTGGAATGCGTTGATCGTCATTATCCAAAGCCTCTTCTAATTTTGCAATTGTTGAGAAAGCTTCATTTGTTTCAATATAACGTTCAGTAGAACCACACCAGACTATTACGACACGGTCTAAGCCGTTTTTTTCTTTAAATTCGCGGATATCACGTTGTACGGCATCAGCCAACTCGCGACGTGTTTTCTCTGATTTGATGTGCGTGCCATCCAAATTTTTAACAAAATTACGATCAAACACAGCTTTCATTGGTTGAATTGCTTCCAATTCAGCTTTTACAGCGTCAAGTTGCCCTTGTTCTAATACCTGTGCTTTTGAAGCAGCTTCATATACGTTATCTTCATATACGTCCCAACCACCAAAAACGACATCTTCCAACTTTGCCAAAGGGACGAAATCCTTGATTAAAGGATTTCTATTCTCCGTGCGCTTACCTAAACGGATTCTGCTCAATTGAGAAACAGATCCTATTGGTTTTGAAAAACCTTTGTTTATAGATGCCACACCAGCGATCAATGTTGTAGCCACAGCACCTAATCCCGGAATAAGAATACCCAATTTACCATTGGCATCTTTCACTTGTTGTCCCATATTAATTCTATATACTTAAATTGTTATTTAATTGATGTTTTATGATAAAATAATTCTTAAAATTAGCTTAAAAAAACATATTTCATATCCATCGTCACTTTATTTATAAAATCATGACAATTGCTGTTTCAATGCCTATTCGAAGGCAAAAGAAACGAGATGAAATGAATAAGCACCCCAAGCCAACATCGTCCATCTCACTGAAATATAAGGCATTTGACCATACTTGCGAAAACAAAATATAATCATAACTAATTTAACTCAATATATTAACATTAAAAAACTAATCCAAATACAATTCGAAAAAAGTTATTCTTTCTAAAAAATTGGTCAATTTTTCTTTTTCTATTCTATATAAATATGACAATAAAATTGGAAAATGTCTTCCAGAGCGTTACCTTTAAGCTGATAATTGATGAAACCGTCATGAGTTTAGGTTAAACGAGTGTAAGAAGTTTATGTAAACTATGAAAAATCAACATTCCTAAATAATTATTTCAATGAAAACTACCATTTCGTTTCTGGCTTTAGCATTGTTAACCGGGAGCCAGCTCCATGCACAGACTACCACAGATTCCGCTTATGTTCGGGATTATTATGAGAAAACCGAAGTAACGGTTCCGATGCGAGATGGCAAGAAATTGTTTACCGTGATCTACAGCCCCAAAGATAAAACCAAGAAATATCCCATTTTATTAAACCGGACACCTTATACCGTGGGGCCTTATGGCCAAAATGAGTACAAGAAAAGTTTGGGTAACTTCCCATCGATGATGCGGGACGGCTATATCTTTGTTTATCAAGATGTCCGTGGAAAATGGATGAGTGAAGGTGATTTTGAAGATGTTCGACCAACAAACCTGAGTAAAGATAAAAAAGCGATCGACGAGAGCACAGACACCTACGACGCTTTAGAGTGGCTAAAGAAAAATGTGAAAAACTACAATGGAAAAGCGGGTCTCTATGGGATTTCCTACCCCGGTTTCTACTCCACAGTGGGACTGGTCAAGACCCATCCCAGCCTTAAAGCGGTCTCGCCACAGGCTCCGGTGACCGATTGGTTTATTGGGGATGATTTTCACCACAATGGTGTATTATTCCTGCAAGATGCTTTCACATTTATGTCAACATTTGGTGTGCCACGTCCAAAACCAATTACCCCCGATCAATTCAAAAGTAACATTCAGATCAACGAGGTCGATAAATATAATTTTTTCCTTGAAGGCGGAACCGCCAAAGAGCTCAAAGAAAAGTATTTTGGCGATTCGGTCAAATTCTGGAACGACCTCTTTAAGCATCCCAACTACGATGAGTTTTGGAAATCACGTGTCATCACAAATTACCTGCAAGATGTCAAACCTGCAGTTATGGTTGTTGGCGGTTTTTTTGATGCCGAAGATGCCTATGGTACATTTAAAACCTATCAGTCTATCGAAGAAAAAAGCAAAACAAATAATTCGATTTTGGTTGCGGGTCCCTGGTATCACGGCGGATGGGTTCGCGCAGCAGGAGATCATTTGGGCGACATTCAATTTGAGAAAAAAACAAGTATCACCTACCAGGAAAAATTTGAACAACCCTTTTTCAGTCACTACTTAAAAGAAGAAGGTAGCTTCTCTCCTGCCGAGGCCAATATCTTTATTTCGGGGAGTAATGAATGGAAGCAATTCAAACAATGGCCACCCAAAAATGTCGAGACAAAAAAACTTTATTTTCAGCCACAGGGCAAACTTGGTTTTGAGAAAGTCCAACGCACGGATTCATGGGATGAATATGTAACGGACCCAAACAAACCTGTTCCACATCAAGGCGGACTCATCCAAAACCGTACACGCGAGTACATGGTCGATGATCAACGCTTTGCAGCCAATCGCCCCGATGTCATGGTCTATCAAACAGCAGCTTTGACCGAAGACATTACCATTGTCGGCCCGATCAAAAACTTTCTTAAAGTATCATCAACAGGTACCGATGCGGATTATGTTGTTAAACTCATTGACGTTTATCCCAATGATGCTCCCAGTTTTGAAGGAAAAACAATGGCGGGATACCAAATGATGGTCAGAGGCGAAATCATGGCTGGAAAATACAGAAACGGCTTTGACAAACCACAGGCATTGACTCCCGGTCTCGTGGAGAAAGTAGATTTTGTGATGCCGGATGTTGCGCACACCTTTAAAAAAGGACATCGTATCATGGTTCAGGTACAAAATTCCTGGTTCCCATTGGCGGAACGGAATCCACAGGTATTTATGGAACCCTATACAGCGACCAAAGCCGACTTCCGTAAAGCAACACAGCGCATTTTCCATGATGTCAATAATGCGACCTATATCGAATTTGACATCTTAAAAGATTAAATCGAGGTGAACCAACTTGACAATATCAACAAGTGGTTCATGAGTAAGCTATTCACATAGACCGCAGCCCCATTATTTTAAAATAATGGGGCTGCTAGCATTTACCAAATGTCGTTTACGCGATTATGATTCTTCCACGAATTTATTTTCTGCCGCTTTTATTCCTGTCAATAACAACAGGACAATACTAGCCGCAAGAAAATAAAAGGAGTAGTTCCAGGATGGGTCTATCTCATGCAATTTTCCAAAAATCGGTGGGCCGAATGCAGCAATCAAATACCCGACTGATTGCGCCATTCCCGAAATTTTGATTGCATTCGCTGTCGATTTTGCCCTTAAACTAAAAAAGAGAATAGAAAGGCTAAAAGACAGGCCATTGGAAAGCCCTAATAATATGGCTGCAACATAGATCCCATCTAGCTTATATAAAAAGAAGATCAAAATGCTGCCCAGCATACCCACCGCAACAGCAACAGCCATCAGTCGCTGATCTTTCATTCGGTGCGCAATAATAGGCCCGACAAACATAATGGGGATCATCGCAATCTGAATCAAAAACAACAACCAACCGGTGTCTTTGGCAGCCATCCCATAATCGACCAATACCTTGGGCAACCAGGAAATCAAACTATAATAAACCAATGATTGAATTCCCATAAATATACTGATATACCAAGCCAATCTGGATTTAAAAATATGCCCAATCCCAGTCTGCACTTGCTTCTTCTGCTTAGGAATAACATTCTTCTGCCCACGTAACTGATCAAAAAAAACAGCAATAATAGATCCTATCGCCAGGACCACCCAAACACCTAGGGAACCTCTCCATCCAAAGCTAGTCCAGTCACCCAGACGTAGACTAAAGCCTGATGCGAATGCTGCCGTCAAGTTCATTGCTACAGCAAAAATACCAGTCATCAGTCCGATGTTATTGGGAAAACTGGTTTTAATATACCCTGGAGCTACAACATTACCCACACAGATTCCTAAGCCAATCATGACGGATCCCACAAACAAAGAAGTTGTACCGCCCCCTACCCGCACAATGATTCCCACAGCAAGGACAATCAATCCAAACAACAAAAAACGATGCATACCCCGAACGTGGGAATACTTACTCACCAGGACCGAACAACTTGCAAACATAAAAAGAGGAATTGCCGTCAATAAACTACTTTGAAAGCTATCTAATGTAAGATAGTCACTGATTTGACCCAAAACAGGCCCCACAGCCGTAATCGGCGATCTCAGATTCGTTGAAACTAAAATAACAACCAATACAGACAACCAGCTCCAGGATACAGTGTTTGATTTTTGTATAATATTATTCATATAAATTATTTATTTCTTGGGTGTAATAGCTAATGTTTAGCGGGTGGATGCCTTCGCTACTATACGATATTACCGCATGATGAATACACCTACAAGATGATTTGTTGCAAAGATATATTCAGTTATTTAATTAAATTTGCCATTGATTTAATTTATAACGACATGGGCTGTTCCAATCATATTGATACAATTGATAATATAAAAAAATCTAATTTTGTCTGGTTTGAAGAAAATTGGGTTCACGACGATGCGTTACATACCCATCTTAAGGCGCAGTTGATTTATGTCGAGCAAGGTTTTCAATACCTCACCGTTGAGGGAAAAATGTACCTCCTGCCCCAGAATCATGTGGCATGGGTACCCTCAAATGCTTTACATAAGACCAATTCACATTCCGAGAGTATCAAGTTAATGATCGTCTTTTTTGATATCGAGCAGGGGGATCCATTTTTCGAAAAGGTTCAAATATTCGCTGCTCCGAAGGTGTTAAGAGAGATGATCCTATATGCCGAAAAATGGTCAAAATTAACGGAAGAAAATGAACATGAAACAATTTTCCTTCGTGCACTCCTTAACGAACTCCCCGCCTTTGGATCCCGCTTATTGCATCTAGAAATTACGCTGCCGAGTGAAAATAGATTACAGATAGTCTTAAATCACCTACACGACCACTATACCCATCCTATTAAGATGGAAGAAATTGCGTTATTATCCAATCTTTCCCTGCGCACGATCGAACGATTATTTAAAAAGGAAACGGGAATGACACTGGTCAAATACCAGCAATTGCTACGGATAATTAAAAGTCTTGAATTATTAAGCACAGGTGAACTGACCATATCCCAGATTGCCTACAAAGTTGGGTACCAAAGTGTACAGGCTTTTACAAATAGTTTTTATGCTGTCATGGGCTACCGGCCTTCCGCTTTTATTGAGCTTTAACAGCATAACAAGAAAGTGTTTGTAGTTTTTTAGCTACAAAATTCAAGCGATTCATTAAAAATAATAAACAACATTTGCATATGTGTAAAATACACACTATCTTTGTTGCATCATAATTTAGGTTTATAATTGGTTATTTAAGGTTTTCATTCTCCCCGTTTGAAAACCTTTTTTTTGTCCCTATACTTCCTATTAAATTCTATTTGACGTGCCTTTTATGGCTGATCCTGTTATAATCTCATGTATAAAATAAGGCAGGAAATCTTACAAAATAGCAGCCTTCAGAAAATCATCATTCAAATTAAATTCTTAAAAAATTCAATAATTCTTCAACAATAGTGTATTTTTAACCATATGTTCAAAATAGGAGAATCCTATTCGTAACATAAACATAAAAATACATCGAAAATATAAATAAACACATATGGCAGAGCATGGGGATTTACAAATCGCAATATTAATCGATGCGGATAATGTTTCTTATCGAAAGATCGAAGAGATTCTGAACGAAGTCAAACGCTACGGTATCCCAACGATCAAACGGATCTACGGTGACTGGACCAATCCTTATGTCGAAAAATGGAAGGATAAGCTCCTCACCCATGCAATAACCCCCATCCAGCAGTATAGCTATACCCAAGGTAAAAACTCCACCGATTCAGCTCTTATTATCGACGCGATGGACATTCTACATTCCGACAGGGTCGATGGCTTCTGTATTGTATCGAGCGACAGTGATTTTACAAGATTGGCAACCCGTTTAAGAGAATCGGGTAAGTTGGTGATTGGTATTGGAGAGAAAAAAACGCCGAAACCTTTCATCGCTTCTTGCGACAAATTTATTTATGTTGAGATCTTTGAAAAGAATCCAAAAAAGGAACCTAACACAAAGAAAAAACAGCAGAATCAGCCCAAACCGGCACCTGTAGACAATCCAACCAGCATAGCAGTGCTTGACGAAGAGACACTGGAATTATTAAAAGACACCGTTGATGACACCGCAGATGAAAATGGATGGGCATTTTTAGGGGAAATTGGTAGTCTTTTCAATAAAAGAAAACCAGATTTTGATGCGCGAAATTATGGTTACGATAAGATGTCCCACCTTTTTAAAGCCTATACGGAGGATTTTGAAATTGAAGAACGTAACACGGATAAATCGAGAATAAAACATTATTACATTCGAAATATTATCAAACGACCTTTATCTGCCGTCGCTCCCTCACCAAAAGCTGAAGACAAAAAAACAGTAGCAACCACTGATGTAAAAGCACAGGAAGTTACGGCAAAACCTACCAATCAAAATGCACGAAAAAAAGGTCGCCAAAATAAAAAACCTCAGGAGACAGCAGTAACTGAAAATCCACCGAAAGAGCTTGCAGCAGTTCAACAGAAGGAGGAACAACAAGCAGTAGAAAATATCGCTCAAAATGATTCTCCCAATCATATGTTATTTCCAGCAGCAGGAAATAAAATTACAGCGGATGATACAAAAAAAGCGCAAATCAGAATTACGAAAGATTTTAAGCCTCTATTTCCAACGAAATCACAAAAGCTCCGGATCGTTATTGATTCCAATGAGTATGAATGCAATTTCACGTACCGTGGCCGTGGATTCCATGTCCTTAAACTAGGAAAAGAGGCCGCAACCCAACTTGGACTAGCGGAAGGTATCCAGCTAGAAATTACGAAACTCAACGAGCATACCTATACACTCCAAAATCAATCCCGCTAATTTTAGCGCCGGATGGACTGAAAAAAACACTTGAAGTACTGATTGAACCCAATGTAGTTGATCGATCAGTACTTCAAATGATACAAGACTATGTGCGAGCTCATGTATCTATCGTATCAGCATCGTCTGATCCGGCAGCAGATTAAAATTCCCTGAAAACAAGGAGTATATCATCACTATTTTCCAGCTATATTTGTTTATATTCAGACTGACCTTGGACATTATTTAAGGATGATGACCCTGATAAAAAATCCAAGGCGGACTAAATGTCGGATCTGATGTACCGACAAATGAGATCATTCATTCTTGTTTAATACAATGGAGATAAAAAAGGTTTTCAACTATATATGGGTACTAAGCAGTACCCTCGTATTTCTCGCATGTGGGCAGCGTAGCGCCGCAGATTCAGCGCAACCGTCGACTAGTGAAAATAACCACACGGACGTTCTGCCTTATGATTCCACAACGCGTACAATTCATGTACTTGTCGCATTATGTGATAATACCTATCAGGGAATCGTACCTGTTCCCAAAGCAATCGGTAACGGTCAGGATCCGGCCAACAATCTCTATTGGGGCTGCGAATATGGTATAAAAACTTATTTCAATCGCAGTAAAGATTGGAAACTTTTAAAAAAGTATAAAGCAAAAGGTGCAATCCTCGAACGTTTGGTCTATAAACACAGGTCTGAAAACTATTACCTTGTTGCAGATGCCTATGATGGCAAAGAGATTAAGCTGTGTACAGTTGATTTTCTCCGAGGCCTGCATGGCCAGCTAAAAGATACACTGCAGGTAGACAACAAGATTATCGGAATAGCAGGCAATGCAAAGCTCAATGCTTATATCGGACATGATGGCCTTATGGATTTCCAACTAGACCAGCGTTTCAAAAACACCGACCACCAAAAGCGGAATGCGATTATCCTCGCTTGTTACAGTAAAAAGTATTTTGCACCTCATATCGATAAGGAAACTGTAAACCCCATTCTCTGGACAAGCCATTTGATGTGTCCAGAAGCCTACAGTCTCCATGATGCGCTAACAGGGTATATAAACGGAGAAAGCAACGAACAAATTCAGGAAAGAGCAGCAAAAGCCTATTCCAAATATCAGAAATGTAGTCTCCGTGCGGCAAAGAACCTGTTGATCACCAATTGGTAACAGGTTTATCTTCCACCGGCAAACTCCATCGTGAAATGATAGTTTTCGTCAATAGGCACTACTTTTCTATCAACCTTGCGCAGATCACGCGCTTCTTCTGTCCATAGAAAAGGATAAAATGAAAACACCTGATTTCCATCCAATTTTTGTACATCTTCAGCCCATTCCTTCCATTTAAATGTTTCATAAAATTGACGGATGTTACCCTTCAATGTCCAATAAATAAAATCAAAATAGCCGCACTCCAAACTTTCCCATTGCAAGGTGTCCTGTGCAAAATAATAGACCTGTCCTATGTCCTCGCCCAAAGCTCCAGCATTAATCGCAAAATATCCTCCCAAAACATCATCGGCAATTAACAAAAAACCACCTTTCTCCCCTTCTTTGTCAAAGCTTTTCCCTTTGTTCCACTCCATGATACCTCGATTCAATTTAGCCGAACCAGAGCCTAGGATCCGTAGCCATCCACCATCGATGAGTATTCCACCGGTTTGATGAATAATAGCACCCATAGGTGATTTTGTGGTAATCTGAGCTCGTAATAACTCTTCATCTGCACGTTTTGGATTTCTGGGCAGTACCTCATAAAAATTACTTGCTCCCTTCATCCATTCTTCGACCAGACCCCATCCTGAATCTGTCGGATTAATCAACTCATTTAGACTCTTCATTCCTTGTCTTTTATATTCAAAACAAACCATACTTACTTCCCTTACGACCTCATCTGCCGTAGAAAGAAGAATAAAGCGACGCATCTTGAATTGCCGAAATTACCACAATTCTTCCTGTCATCCAAATCACATAAGTTCATTAACTAAAGTCCAAAACAGGATTTAACCGTTACTTTACGCACAAAATATAGGAACCTTGAAGCAATTTTCGTTAAATTTAAACCATGCAACATGAATTAGAAAAACTTCGGTATCCCATAGGCCGCTTTGCCGTACCAGATCATATTGACAAGCAACTACTGAATGATTGGATAAAAACAATCGCAGATTTCCCCGCACGACTCAAATCCGAAGTCAGCGACCTGCCAGATATCGCTTTAGAGAAACGATATCGCCCAGACGGTTGGACCATCAGACAGGTGGTGCATCACTGCGCTGATAGCCACATGAATAGCTTTGTCCGTTTTAAGTTAGCGCTGACAGAAGATGACCCTACGATAAAACTCTATGAAGAAAACCTGTGGGCCGAACTTCCGGATGCAAAACACAATCCAATTGAAAGCTCCCTTAAATTATTAGAAGGCTTACACCAACGTTGGGAAATCTTGCTTAAGAGCCTGAGTGATGAGCAACTTGAACGAGCCTTTATTCATCCGGTTACAAAACGGTATATTTCCCTTAAAGTAAATATAGGTCTCTATGCCTGGCATTGTAATCACCATTTGATGCATATCGTCAACGCAAAAAATAGATCGGTCTAACGATAAAGTCTTATTTTCAGGTAGCTGCCAAAAAAGTCAATGCGACCCCTTGAGAATCACGTATTCCTAGGCCATCAGCGACAGCGTGATAATAAAGGCACCAAAGGCTCCCAAAGCAAGGCCTACGATACCGGCGATCAAAAATGTCCGCAGATAATAGCCAAACGTTTTGGTCTTTTTCTGGATGATATGGATAATCCCCACTATCAGGGAATAACCTGCACCTGCGCCAAAAAATAGCATAAAGGCTAGGTCGATCAGCATACCTGTGAAATCTAAATTCGCAGAAGATAACATCGTGCAGGTTATTTTTTCTTTTTAAACAGTTTACTAAAAAAGGATGAACTACTATTTTCTGTAGGTTCGTCCTTTGCTTCTACTCCCCCAATTTTCTCATTCGCCCAAATTAACAATTCGGGTTCAATATCCAATTCGTGTTGTCGGGCAAAGTCCGACCAGTAGGCATGTTTTTCCTGATCCATAAAGTCGGGATCATTTTTATAATAACCCAATAAGCTTTCTGTAGCAGACTCATAGACACTATAATGATTTGCCCGCTCAAAATAATGAATGGCTTTTTTACTGTCCTTTTTAAATTTTAACCCCGCATCATACATCAAACCGTAATAAATATTGGAATAACTATCCGCTTTATCTTTCTTCAGATAAACAAGTAGACGGTCATAGTCATCTAAACTATAATAAATCGAAGCAATATTGCGATTATTTTCAACCAGTTTCAACTCCGCTTTTTTGTAGTAATCCAATGCTTTTTCAAGATCTTCCTCTACATAGGTCCCACTAAAATAGAAATAACCCAGATTGGATAATGCATAGCCATTCCCAAGATCAGCCCCTTTGTTATAGGCCTCAAAAGCTTTTTTTAGATCCGACGTATAGCCTATTCCATGCTGGTAAAGATAACCGATGCTATTCCAAGAAGCTGCATACCCCTTTCCGGCAGAACGCTCATAGTATGCAATTCCTTTTTTCAGGTCCAGAAAACGTTTATTTTCATTATCGGTATCCGTATAGATATTACCAAGTTCATACATGCTGCTTTCATTGTCCTGATCAGCTGAAAATGTAAAGTAACGGATAGCATTTTCGACGTCTCCATTTCTGCAGCAATCCATGGCCATGTGATACAAGGTATAACTATCATAAGCAGATTCGAAATCTACACCCCGATTCGATTTCCACTGAGTGAAAAAATGGTCAAAAACCTCAAGTTCCTTTCCTTCCAGCTTGTCCAATGCCTTGATATAATATCCATACTGATCTTGGGGCACCTCTTCCAATCCCTCATATCCTTTATTGAACAGTTTGCGGTCGCGCAACATCATTAGATCTTGATAATGCCGTACACTACCACAGATGAAATCGAAGGATTCACTCAGTTCTTTGCTATCAGTATCGTAGTAATAATACCCGCCCACCTGATCTTGCAGGATAAAATAGTCCATCAGCGCATAGCTGATTGTAGCATAATGTGCTGACAATGGAATCAGCCAGCTTTTAGTCTCTGTGTGATAGATCCCTCTTTCCGATTCGGTTTCGATGATATAACAATTATAGGCACCATTACCAAAATCTGCACCTCCCTGTATAGATTTAATCGTCAGATCTTGCAGAAGAAAACCCTTGTTAGCGAGGTCATACAGAAAATATTTGCCTTCTGAAAGGTAATATAATGCACTGAGCCCATTCATGGCATTTAGCACAACCACATCTTTTACCAAAAGGGAGCCGTCTGCTGCATGGACTGATTTCTTTTTTTTATTGTTTAAATTGACCGCGTAAAAATCAAACAACAATTCGTTCAAAACCCCTTCAGGATACTCGCCCAATAGAACACCCTGATTGGAATAATATTTACGTAGTTTGCTGTTCGCTATCGGTTGATAAATAAAGCCCTCGTAGTCTATTTCAAAAGGCTCATCAGAACCTGTCGTATGGAAGCCCTTACCTTCGGCATCGATAATATCATATTTTTCGTCCCGCTTTCCCTGATAGAATCCATAAGCAAAATCGTCCAAAACATCATAGTTCAAGGGAATAATTGTAGCGCCAGTCTCCACGTCCACCAAGCCATATTTGCCCGCTAAACTCACTTTTCCTACTATCGTACCACGGCCGCTCTGTACAGGCTCTGCAGAGGCGTACATACAAGGGATGGTCTCTTCGCCCTTTCTATTTAAATAGCCAAACAAACCTTCTTTCGCAACAACTGCAAAGCCATTGTAATCAAAGTCTCCGATCTCTTCATAGCGGGGTTCAACTTTCACCTCAGCCTTCGCATTCCGGATTCCCCAACGTCCGTTTTCTTCAAAAAACTGGTTATCAAGGCTATCAATCGCTTCCGTATTCCACCAGCCTAATCCATAGTTGCTCCACTCAGCCTCTAACATCGCTAAAAAGGAATCATAACCTGAGCGATTCAAAATAGGATAAAGCTCTGATAACGACTGCTTCTCTATTGCTTTTTCGTAATACAGGTTCTTCTCATGAATTTCAAATGCAAAATCCTTTGCTTGTTGACTATGTTTAACCTCAGACATATTAAAAACATCACGCGCATTGATCTGGAAGCATTCAAATGGAAGTCCATGCAGAAAATCGAACATTTTTTCGATGGTCAGCAGGACAGCAGCATTGGATATCAAGTTATACTCCTGAATAAGCAGATCGTAGAATCTCCTTAATTTTAAAACACCCGCTTCTTTTTCAGCATATACCAAGGTACCTTTTGATTTTGGATTTGCCGCAAACAGGGGCAGCAACAAATCTGGAATGACATAGTTCCATTCACCCAAATAAGCATGGAAATACTCCTGATCTTTTTTATCTGTGTTATAAATATAAATTCGATGTGCCATATTCTTTTTTTATTCTTCAATATCAACGTCATTGTTTTTAGCAAAATCCAACCAAAAGTTGTATTTAGCTGCATCTGCAAACGTTCCATTTTTATAGTAATACAAGAGACGATTGACGGCATAAGCATAGGCAGCGTTTTCGTTTGCTTGTTCATAGTAACGCAGAGCCTTCACCATACTCTGTTTTACGCCCCAACCTTCTTCATACAAAATACCATAATAAATCGCAGCATACTGTCCGTCTTTATCCTTTTTCAGATAAGGTAATAAATTGGCGTAATCTTTCTGTTGGTAATAAATTTCGGCTACCTGCGCATCGTTAGTGATGCCATCTTTTTCAGCCTGCTTAAAGTAGTGTAAGGCCTGCACATAATCCTGTTCCAGATGTTCCCCTTCATAATACCAGTTGCCAAGATTGCTCATTGCTTGCGTTTCCCCAAGTGCTGCAGCTTTTCGGTAAGCCTCTAAGGCTTTGGGAATATCAAGCGGAAGGCCGAGGCCCGTAGCATAGATGAACCCTAAGTTCGTCCAAGCTTGTGCATGATCCTGTGCTATAGCCTGCTTGTAGAAGCCGATCGCTTTAGGAATATCCAGAAAATCTTCATGATCTGTATCGCAATAGATATTGCCAAGAAGGTATTGACAGTCGGCGCTACCTCGGGAGGCACCGATAGTCAACAAAGGTATAGCCTCAGCTATCTTACCGGCCCAATTTAGTTTCCGCGCTTTTTCGTATAACGTCTCGTTATCAAGATAAGATTCGTACCCCGCTCCTTTCCGTTTTGTCCATGCTTGATAAAATTGTACAAAGTAGCTCTGGTCTGCTCCCTGCAAATTATATTTTTCGGCATACAAACGGCTAAATGCTGTTTCAGGAAATTCAACAACATTTCGTTTTAGATCTACATAAAACAGCCTTTCTCCTTTAAATAAGAGTAAGAATTCACCTTCGCTTCGTTCCGGATGTGGATCATGAATCGGCGCACTGACATAATCGTAAAGTTCGCTACAGAAATTCACTTTTGTATCAAAATAGCGCATTCCTTCGGATTGCTGGATACGCATAAAGTCCATATAGCAATATTCGATTTTTAGATAAGCCGGATCAGGTTCGAGCAGCCATTGATCAAGATAGGCTTCATATATTCCTTGCCCTTCAGCACAGGCGACAACAAAGACATCTTTTCGAAAGTTTTTAATGCTATCGACCAAGATTTTATCAATAGATCGATCGACTAAGCGGAATAGATCATGCGTGAGTGCGTAAATCTGCCATTGTTTATTTTTCAGGTATGCGATGCTACGATAATCATCCAGGACGATGATACGATCAATCTCTTCATCCAGCACAGTGCCATCAGGTTTGATGATTGAAATCTTGCGCTGCAACTTATTGGGTTTGATCCAGAAATAGGCATTGGGAAGAGCCTGTAGGCTATCTTCCAGAAAACTGCCCAAATAGTGACCATCCATACGAAAGTATTTCCGCTTCATGGTACCTTTTTGCCGCTTATAAAAAAGCTTACTGTAATCGTATCCAAAAGGTTCATCCGCCGATTCGGTAATAACCTGTGTTCCATCAGCAGCAAAAAGAAAATAGTGATCACCTTGCTTTGCATTCAAAAAACCACGGGCAAACCAGTCCAGATCATCATAGGCAGCAGGTAATGAAAGTTGTTTGCTATCAATATTCAATATACCACGTTTCCCTTCGATTTCAACCTCAGCATAATTAACCCCATCAATAACATGCGCGTCAAATGCCTCAACGTACTGACAGGATACGATCTCCTCTCCCCGCTCATTGATGTAACCAAATAGATGATCCAGTTCAACCACAGCAATCCCTGCTTCATTGAACTCAAATAGCTCATCATATTTCGGAGCTACCAGGATATTTCCAAGAGCATCCTTTAATCCTTGTTTTCCATTTTCTTCAAAGACTTCGGTTCCCTCCTGCTGAAAAGCATGTTCTTCCCACAAGCCCAAACCATAGTTAATCCAGTCTGTCTCGAGCATTTCCAGAAAAGTATCATAGCCTGATAATTGCAAGATCTTCTGAAGAGGATCCAAACTCTGCTGCTCAAAGGCCTGTGTGTATAAAGCTCCCGTCGTCCTAATCTCATCAACCCAGTCACTTGCCTGTTCTGTATGTTTCTCTACATTCATATTGAAGACATCCCGTCCATCGATTTGAAAGGTGTCGAATGGTAAGCTTTCCAAAAATTCAAACATCTTGTTAACCGGTTCAGCATACTTCTTTTTGTAATGCAATTGATAAACATCAGCAAGCAGCGCATAAAAATAGCGTAACCTTGCAATACCATCTTCCTTATTAGCATAGAGCTGTGTTCCTTGGGAACGGATACCCGAAGAAAATAGCGGGAACATCAGGGCTGGAATTTCATAATTCCATTCGGCCAGATGTGCTTCAAATGTTTCTTTTGTTTTAGGATTTACGTTATATATATAAATGCGATGCGCCATAACCTTATTGCTCGATAGTCTTAAAATAGATCGTGCTTACCTCAATACGATGAAAACGGCAAGCACTGTACCTGATGCAGTAAAAATACAGCTATTATTAAATATTCTGCTTAGCGGAAAACAGGGATTTTTCCTTTTGCTAATTCTTACTTGCAAGGGCAGTTTGCCAGGAAAAGCAATTTGAGATTCAATGCATTCCTATTGATGACATCAATTTTCGGAAATAATATCCAGTCTATAGAAACCCGCTCGCTTATCATGCGGTGCTCCATAGAAAAAATTCCGAAAGTATACCTGCTGATCTCCATTCCAAAAAATATCTTTTAAAGTGCAAAACTCAAAGTTATCATTCCAGTCCAGGGGAATCTGCGCATAGGTCAGATAGACCTCATTTTCCTTTTTTTGCAAAAAGTAACTGGAGCATTCCTGCCCGTTAAACATGCCATTCAATCTATATTTCTTATGCTTAGAGAAATAAACATAGTCTAAATTACCGATTTCTTCAATATCCCATTTCCCCCGACGCAAATCAAGTGCCTGATCTGTTGTATGTCCTCCCTCCAACAACAAAATCTCTTCCGATGGAAAATATTTCACAAACATATTCTCCAACAGATCAATGGTACCTTCTGTTTTTCCGGCCGTTAGTAAGCGACCATCATTAAGCCGTACCTGAGCAATTACATTCCCCTCCACCAATGTATCAATTTCCATGACCTTACCTGGAGTATAGTCTCCAAATACGACACGGCCTTGCAATAGCTTTTTCGCGACTTTTACATCGCTGATCGAAGCGATGGTATCTCTCTTATAATCGGCCTTTTGCTGTTCCTTAAAAAAGCTGATGGAATCTATCTTATAAATTTTGATCATTTTATCCTGAAAGACAAGCGAATCGACCGCTGGCTTTTCACTTACAATAGCCTCCTTTATTGGAGGAGAAACAGGATTTTTTACCTTGTTTTGTTGACATGCCATACATAGCGACAAAACAATACCAGCGCAATAAAGTACTTTTTTCATCTGTATAAATTTGTTTATTCATTAATCAATTTTCCCTTTAAGGCATTCATGCTGCCTTCGGCGGTTTCAATTGTGATGAAGCGATCAGATTTATTCATCGAGTGTATGTTTTAAGCGGCATTCATGAGCTCGCTTTGCTCGGTTATTCATTCCCCAGTGCGATTGAATAAATCATGATGGTTTCATATTAACAGATAATTCACCATTAAGATATTTCAATCTAATATCGTATTTCAATCACATAATAGGAAAGGTAAGTCAATTTAAGCGCTGTGACAATCGATATTCGGCTTGTAAACTCCAAATATTGAAATGGATAAAGGCCCATGTTGTTTCATGAGCCTGATGGATAAGGTAAATTTTTAGATTTCGAAGTAAAATCCTGTTTCTTTGAGTTCTTCGTATTTTTCTTTATCAAAACTATAGATTTTTGCCGCTCTGGCATGTCTATCCTTTTGCATGTCGCTATGGTCGATCAACAGATCCATGCTCAGTATCTTTTTGCGAAAATTACCGCGATCTATCGAACGCTGCAGAATTGTTTCATACAATTTGTGCAGGTCAGGTAAGGTAAATTGTACCGGCAGCAGTTCAAATCCGATGGGCTGGTAACGGATTTTACCTTTGAGGCGTTCGACCGCAACAGATAGGATCTGCTGATGATCGAAAGCCAAATCAGCGACCTCCTCCAAACTAAACCATTGCACCGCATCGATATCAAGTCCGGCCTCCAGGATATATTCGTTAGGTTTAA
This sequence comes from Sphingobacterium sp. GVS05A, assembly GCF_019969845.1. Taxonomy (GTDB): domain Bacteria; phylum Bacteroidota; class Bacteroidia; order Sphingobacteriales; family Sphingobacteriaceae; genus Sphingobacterium. The sequence continues at coordinate 301,440 of NZ_JAHXYR010000004.1, read as the reverse complement.
CTAAAGCATAATAGGCAATACTGATGACCCGCCCCCGGGGATCACGGTTTAAATCCGAAAAGGTATAGAGCTGCTCAAGAAAGATATTGCTGAGCCCAGCTTCTTCGGACAATTTACGTAGCGCACATTCATCCGCAGTTTCATCCTCCTGAATAAAGCCACCGGGAAATGCCCATTTCCCTAAGTAAGGTTCTATCGCCCGTTTGGTTAATAACAGTTTAAGTTGATTTTTTTCAAAACCAAAGATCACACAATCGACTGTAACTGCAGGTCTGGAGTATTCGTAGTTATATGTTTTTGGAGTACTGACCATCTTGTTATAAAATTACGTCTGTGGACTTTTTGATCTGTATGCCGTATTTTTCACGCAGTGAGTCAAAAGCCTGCAGTGTAGACTCTTCGAAACCAGCAATGGGTGACATACAGTCTATCAGTAGGGTAATGCGGGACGTAATCGCTTTATCCTCTCCAAAATATTCCAATACCTGCATTGCAGATGCCAATACACAATGACTTGATGCCTGTCCAGCAAGATAAATGGCATCGTAGGCCTCGATAGCCTCGAGCACGGCATGATTGACAAATTTATTGTCATCGTATTCGGCTTTGATGATACCGTACATTTCAGTGTAGGGATCCTGTCCTTTATAGACCAATAGGGGTTTGACTTGACGTACAGCGCTGTGAAAATAGAGCATATTGGTAAATTGACTTTCCAATTGCGCCCCCGAGCTGCCCTCTAAACAATGATAGGGCCAGATGCAAAGCTCCTTTTTCCCTTCGGTTTCTAAATTTTTAAGATACGCTAGAGATTGTTCGGCTGTGTCCGCATTGGCGACAGTCCATGTTCCATCGATAAGATCCTTGTGACGGATGACCGTAAAAGGTTTGGGCTGATTTCCTTGCGTATCCACCCACCAGTCTGCATGGAAAATCTGCAGCAGTGAATGACAGTCAAGGCTGCACATGACCTGTGTCAGAGAAGCCATATTGTTGTACATCCATTGGGTCAGCCGTTGTACATCAGCACGCGAACCAACTACCGGTAGACTGCCAATGGATTCCATAAAATCGTTTTGTACATCAATCGCCAAAAGCAGTGTACGCTTTTTATCCGATGCAGCAGGCAGGATTTGCTCCTGCCCAGCCAATGACAATATGGACGGAATATGATCCCTTTTTTCGGATGCGATCTCTCTTACATCAACAATCTGTTCATATCTTGTTTTCATCTTCAATAATGTATGTATTGTATGTGTCCTAAACCTAATTTTTTCCTATCAGCTCTACTTTTTACTAGCCTTTGAAAGTTGGAATCGCAGCAAACTTATGAGCAGACTGTTGTTGACGTCTACGGATCAGTTCATCTATCGTCGGGTCACCGGATGTGCCAGTCAGAATAAATCCGTCAATCTGTGCATAGCTCATGCCCAATTCTTCTTCATCTGTCTGTCCTTCCCATAGACCTGCTGAAGGACTCTTACATTGAATGGATTCGGGGACACCTAGGTATTTTGCCAGTGTATATACTTCTTGCTTGGTCACCATGGCCAAGGGATTAAGATCATAAGCGCCATCTCCCCATTTGGTAAAGTAACCTACGGTCGCTTCGGCCATATTGCCGGTACCGATCACAAAACGGCTTCCCAATTGAGCAAATTGATACAGGTAAGTCATGCGGACCCGTGGCCGGATATTGGCTAAGCTCAAGACACGGTTGGATTCGCTTGAAGCTGCAATATAGGCTTCGTTATTGATGGTCAGCGCATCGACCGCTGGTTTGATATCAAAGATATGGTACGGGAAATCAAATTTGTCAATAAGCTCCATCCCATGTGCATGACTCTTGCTATTGTTCATGTCGCTACCATAGGGCATCATGACCAAATGGACATCCACCTTCGCCAAGCGACATAGGCAAGCAACCACACTACAGTCAATCCCGCCGCTCATGCCCAGTACCAAACCCTGACGGTTTGCCGCATTCACTTGTCCCGCAATCCATGATGCCATTTGTTGTGCATACTGTTCAACGTTTTCATCATTGATGAAAAACGGTTTTCTTAGGTTATTTTCCATATACTCTTATTGATTCTGTTTGTAATCTATTTCTTATTTCCTTAAAACTAGTCGTGCTGACAAAGGCCCCATCCACAAAACATTCTTTGAGCAGGTTGCTATCATTCAATTGTTCGATGGTCGTTGGATTGAGATCGTCTATCAAGTGAAAATCATTATTTTCAAATACAACGGCAACCATACCTTTTTGGGATTTCTTAAAATTACCAGTGTCTGTGGCCGGTCTTTTTTGAATAGCTTTAAACTGACCGTCAACAATTTCGGCCGTTCCCTTTAAAGCGAAGCCAAAGGTATCTCTTGTGACATACTGATAGGTATAGGATCCTATTCCAAGTATTGTGTTGGTCGAGGCAAAACCTTTCGCCATCAAACCTTCACAGATCTTAGTTGCCCGTTCCACGGTGATGGAGTCGCCATATACAACACCAATATGTGGATCAAGTTCTTTGAAGCCTTTCGCATTGACCGTCCCGCCAAAGAGTTCAAATAAACGTTCGACAATCCCTTTTTGAACTGTTTCGTTGTCAGCCTTCGGATCACCACAAATAATTTTAACAGGATCGCCACTGTCTGGTCGAATGACAAACTTGCCTTCCCGTCCCATGATCAGATCTTTCAATTGTGGCAATACATGATCCACAACATACCATAGGTCATAGGTGTCGGACACAATAGAAATGTTTCCGCTGGGATAAACCTCCGTAATCAAATGCCGGAAGGCTTCAACCTCCTGTTCACCGTAAGAACACATCACACTATGCTCTGTTGAAGGCGTGTACATCATGACATCACTTGTGGCACCGTAATAGGTTTTGAGGTATTCCCGAACGGAGAGTGTTGCGGAAACACCGAAGCTTAGTAAATGCCCACCTGCAGTGCGATAAGCCGTTTCGGGCGATCCCATACCGCGCATAGAGAAGTCTCCAGCTTGGGTGAATACTTTATTGACATCACCTGTTTTTTCAGCAAAACCTGTCAACAATCGCTTGTATTGATCAGCGATAGTCGCAGCGGTCATTGGTGACCAGATATAAGCGGAGAGTTGCGTTTCAAGATAACCTGGCAACCAGAAGAAATCTGGATGGGTATTCTCGATCGTAAACATCGGCACGCCTATCGGTACGAGACTCCCCTCTTTCAAGGCTTTCACCTTAATAGGAAGATAACCCAAACGATGTAAAGCACGTATATGTTGTGACTGATGTGTACTCGCAAAATTGCTATTGGTCATCGCGAACACTTCACGAATGGCTTCTTCATACTGCGCGACAACTGCTTCCTCAGGTTGGGCGAAAAAATATTCATCGAAAGAATTACTGATCTCCGCCAAAGCCCCCTGCAATCCAAAGAAGGCAACATGGCTTATTCCTACGATCCGGGACATCCGGGGAGTCCAGGTTTCGTATACCCATTCTGTATGTGCTGGATATTGATCCTTGTGACACAATTTGTAACCGTCCGTCCAGAGAATCGGATTTTTGATCATTGCTCTAAACATTGCTTTCAGTTGTTAAGTTGATATAATTTAATTTCGGATGCGTAGTGTTCATCATAGAATCTGTGGTGAAAACAAGGTCGATCGGTGAATCTTCCTCCAACAAAGTACCTTTGAAAATCCTTGACTCACAATGAGTCACCAACAGGTAGATTTCACTTGCCCCCATCTCCTTTAGAATTTTTCCCGCCCAGAGAAATGTTCCACCTGCAGAACATAAATCATCGACAATTATGCATTTGGCACCTTTTACAATGTTACCTGTTTTTAATTTCATCGCTTCAATACGTCCCGTTTGTGGGTTGCGTTGCTTTTCAAAGACACAGGCATCTTCGTAGCCACTATTTAGATAGCGTGCTGCTGCCCCTTTATCCGGAAATACAATTCGGTCATTATCTGAAAATTCGAGTTTTTCCATTAGTTTCGGCAACCAATCTAGCGCAGGATAGATCGCTACACTATTTTCCAGTAATGTGAGGGTTGTTTCGGAATGTGGCTCAATAACATAAACTTTATCAAACTGCAAACTATTGATAAATGCAGCGACATATTTTAGGGTAAACAGGTCGCCCTCAATTTTGCGGTCCATACGACTATAGGGCATATAACGAATCCATAATTTACAACTCGCTCCTGCTTCTTCAAGTCGCTTCTTGACAAAAAACAAACGGATCAAATCGCCATCTTCTTGATAGGTAAATTCTAGTAGATTATCCGCTTTGATCCACTGATCGAAATCCTTCACTTTCGTTTCACCATTCGGAAACTGTTCGGTGATGAGCTGATGTTTATTTAATATAATCATTTTTCTTTTTTACAACCACTCTAGTTGAGTACTTTTTACTCAACAAATATGCGTATTATTTTCACCTTGACAAAATTTATTGAGTACTTTTTACTCAATAAATCAAAATAAACACACAAACACCTAATTTACAGTTAAATAACTTTTATTAAAACCATCTTATTTATTAATGACGCTTAGTAAAAAATCACAGTTTTACCTTCTGTGCATCTAAACATAAGCATACAAACGCTAAAATTCGCTTGAAAATGAGAAACACAAAACGACCAGGAGGCCGTATAAAATTAGCTGAATACAGGGATAGTATCTTTCGCTGAAAACCAGATCTTTGTCTTTAAGACAAACAGTCAAACGAATTGATCACAACCGTTGACTGCCAAAAGAACAAAATATTCGCATGAACAAAGCAAATTTAATCAATAAGGATATTGAAACTATTTTACAAACTGAATATCAAGACATCACGCAGTTGGTCGAAGATTATCAGGACGTTCCGGTCAGTGAGGAAAATCAGGAAGCCTTATACGCCTATAACCTGCTTTACATGAATATACATTCCTTATCGGAACAGGAATATCTTGATGCGTTCAATCAATTGGGTGAAAAATACCCAAATTACGGTTTAGCGGCAGAAAATGACCACAATAGAACAATTGCCGAACTGGAAAGGTTGAAACAGGCGTTCAGCCAACTATGCTTACAAACCGAGCAAGGGCAATATTTACTTCAACTCAAACTCAAGAGTATTGATCTGGACATTCAAGTATATCGAAAACTGATGCAGTTGCCCATTACTCCGGCCATTCAAGCAGAAATAGATCTACTGGAATCAGACTCCTACAAACTTATAGATGAGATCGAAGCAATTTTAATACAATATGTTGATGAATAAGATGTATTTCATTCGAGCATTGCTCTTGCGAGCATCAACGTATATATGCTGTTTATTCGTTAGTCTAAGCACACTCTTATTGCCGCAGGAGACTTGGGCGGTTTTGCCTGATCAACTCCAACAGCAATCGTTCAGTCCCTATTCAATCAATGACGATGGCTATTTACACTATAATCTACAGGTAAATGATAGCAGCTATCTTGCTATAGCACTGAATCTGCATACCCTATTCCCTGGTACAAACGTCGAGAATCTTAGGCTGAAACAGTATGAATTAACTGACTCAGAACTTAAAATCAGTAGTTATCAGGGAGTTTCTGTTTCCGCCAGCTATCAGATTATCGATAACAAAATCAAGTTATTGACGACCAAAAACTGGCCCTCAAAACTTACATTAAACAACCATTTGTTTTCCTTGAGCTTCATTGAAGAGCTGACAGCACTATTTGCGGCAAACGATTTAGAGCAATTAAAGCGACTCAACTGGGGGACCATACCTAAAGAAAATATACTCTTGTTTCTAAGCCAATTGAACGATTTCTCCAACACAGCAGAATTTGGTTACAATGCAATTCACAATATGTTAGCCAATAAAAACTACGCTGTGGCAAAGTTTTTTTACAACTCATTTCTGACAAAGAATAAGAATTTCAATGACTTTGAATTACTTAAAATGGCGATTGAACAGGACGACTTGGATTTTATCAAAAAAACATCCTTAAACAGTTTAAACATCTGGGGTATAGATGAGGTCAAATTCGACTACAGTTTTACACAATACACCTTGCTTGGTAAAGCAATACAACAAAAAAACAAGGTTATCGCACGCTATCTTTTGGATCATGGTGCTTCAACAGAAAAGGCATACAAAGATGAAACAGAAGTACTTAATGCAATTCGCAGAGCAGGTGAAAGCAAGAAAGCTATCTGATCTTTTTAAATAAAACAACACTTATCACACATCAAATTATCTATCAATCTAATAACTCTAAACTTAAAAACAATTCATAGCTATAAGATAAGGATAACAACTTATGATATACACTAATTCTGGCAGTATAGGGATTGAATAACAGCATAACTATTTAAGTGAATAACAAGATTGAAAAATCAATTCATAATCAGCGCATACTAACAACAGCTAAAATAACGTTACCAAAATAAGGTGATACAGATAAATCTATAAATTATGCCGATACGATTCGTATCTTACTGGAATAAAAGATGATAGCAGATAATATGATCCTATTAAAAAAATTACACCGATGAAAAAAATAGCTGTATTTGTCCTGATAATCATTTCCACGCTGCTGATCGGGCGATCTTATTTCCGGATTAATGCAACGAAAGCTCAAAATGGATCTTTAGATAAAAAAGTTAAAAGTAGCGCGATGCTCCCCCTGTTAAAAGATGGAGATATGATCTTTCAGTCATCCATCTCGCCACAGTGTAAAGCTGTGCAACTAGCCACGGGTTCTCCTTACTCTCATTGTGGTCTTATTTTTCATGAGGATGGAAAACCTTACGTGCTGGAGGCTGTTCAACCCGTCACAGTCACCACCTTGACAGATTGGATCGCTCGAGGAAAAAACAAACATTATGTCATCAAAAGGCTTAAAGAAGCAGACAAAGTACTATCGGAAGAAATTTTAGCTAAAATGAAGGGAATCGGTGAGGGGTTTTTGGGTAAAAACTACGATGCCACATTCGAATGGTCGGACAGCAGAATTTATTGTTCGGAATTGATCTGGAAAATCTATCAGCGCGGTGCCGGAATCGAAGTAGGCAAACTGGAAAAACTCAAAGATTTTGACCTCAGTAGCGCCGAGGTCAAAAGCAAACTCAAAGAACGTTACGGCAATCAGATCCCTTTGGAGGAAACAGTAATTTCACCGGCATCTATTTTCAATAGTGAGCTTTTGACAACGGTAGCGAGCAACTAAACAGCCTTACACGATATCAGCCGCCAAGCTAGTCTAGTTTTTGCAATTTAACGGGTGTGCCCCCATTCAATTTACTCTGTTCCGCAGCGTCAATAAAAGCACAAATTGCTAAGGTTTCCCGCTCATCCACCGGACTTTGCCCAGTTTGAAAAAAAGGAAGTATACGATCCAACAAGGGGCCATAACCCATAAATTGCCCCAGATGAACAATCTGATCTTTCAAAAAGACTGTGCCACCAAAATCATCCGTCCCTTCCCGGATACCGCGAACCGAGGCAATTCGGCCATCATCCCATTGACCAATGTACATGGAAGTCCCCCTTTCCTGTACCGTTCGCACCGTTATACAGCCCGGCCCCATTAAGGCAAACAACATTTCCACCGCATGAATTCCATACCAATACAAATCCTTGTGCGACGGATCCGTGACAGCGGGACTATAGACATCGGCTCCAACAACTTTACTCTTATCAAGCTCCTGCAGGCCGACAATGTAACGTAATGAACTGGAGGAAAATACAGGACACCCGTACTTCCGGGCTGCTTCAAATATTTTTAGCGCATCGGTATACGAATTGGCTATAGGCTTGTCGATAAACAATGGTTTTCGAGCCCTAAGAACTTCAAGAGCCTGTTGTAAATGCAGGTTGCCATCATTCGTCTCCAAAAACACATAATCCACTTGTTTGAGCAGCTGAGCAATACTGGAAACGACCGAGACGCCATATTGCTGAATTTCGGCCGTAATCTTGGGAATACGCCCCGCGCTAAGCGCGATTGTTTTACTGCCGTAAGGATAGGCCGCAACAACCGAAAATTGCCTATATAAACTATCGGCACTGGCCGTATTGATCGCTTTTGTAAAAGCAATGGCATGTGTACTGTCCAAACCGATAATACCGATTTTTTTCTTCTTCGGCTTTGTTAATATCAGGTTGAGTCTTTCCTCCGAAAAATCGGCTCTTGTGTGAAAAGAAAGCCCCAACGGCAATAACGAAAGTAAGAAATGCTTTCTATCCATTGGACTCATTCAACAAAGAAACAGCACTATTCACCAAAGCCGAAATCGCCGTCTTAAATGCTTTTTCATCAAGATTGAACTGCGGATTATGAAGCCCATATTGGGTATTGATCTGGTCATTATTCGTGCCCACCAACATAAATAAAGATGGGTACCGATAGGAGTAATAAGCAAAATCTTCTGCTGCCATCCAGATTTCCAGATCTTGCACGACTTCGTTTCCCATGCTCCTTTGTAGGATATTTTTTACTTGCTGGGTCAATTTGGGATCATTATTCAATGCAGGATAACCATGACGCACTTCCACATCTACTGTCGCTCCCAAGGCCTCGGGCAATGTCCGTGCAATTGTTGCTACTGTCTCCAATGCCTCCTTGCGCCAGGTTTCATCCATGGTACGAAAGGTACCAGCCAACTTCACCTCGTCGGGAATGACATTCGCGGCACCGTCTCCGATAAAACGACCAAAAGTCAATACAGAAGGGATATCTGGGTTTGCTTTACGGCTGACCAGCTGCTGTAAAGTGGTCAGCAACTGAGCGGCAATCATAATCGGATCAACGCCACGATGCGGCTCCGCCGCATGACCGCCACGTCCTTTAATGGTAAAATAAAACTCATCGCTTGAAGCCATAAACCGCCCCGGACGTAAACCTATTTTCCCTAAAGGTACACGCGGACTGACGTGCAAACCCAAAACCGCTTTAATCTTTCCACCGAAAGACTCCAGGATACCGGACTCCAGGATCTGGATCGCACCACCGGGAATCTTTTCTTCCGCAGGCTGGAACAAGAGCACAATTTTCCCTGAAAACTCGGCTTTATATCCCTTTAAGACTGTAGCGACACCCAATAGATTTGCTGTATGAAAATCGTGACCACAAGCATGCATAACACCCTCATTTGTGGACTTATACAACACATCATTCTGCTCGTGAATAGGTAATGCATCAATGTCGGCACGCAAAACCACGATATCGTCACTTGAGGGCTTTTCGCCCTCAAGCACCGCAACTACGCCTGTATTGGCAACAACTTTAAATGGAATATCGAGCAGGGTTAACCGCTCCTGGATATAGGCACTCGTCTTATATTCCTGAAAAGACAGCTCAGGGTGCTGATGAATATGCCGGCGGATCGCAACAATCTCCGGGAAAATAGCTTCAATTTCGGTGTCTAGTTCTTTCAACATAGCATTCATCGTCGATGTATTGATAAAAAACATATTTCAGTTACGATACTTTCATAAGGAATCGTCCAACAAGTTAGGTTAAAAATAGCGCACATAAAAATACAGCACCATCACTGTAATAATTATCCACCAGAGGGTTGGATTCCGAAAGCCACGATAAGAGGCTTGATCCCCTTCGGGCATCTGAAGCGAATCGCGTGTCAATATCAGGTTTTTCAGCCGCGCTTCCGGAACGGCCGGTGTACATAAACTGACCAATACACAGGCGATCATGCAGGTCCAGAACACAATGCCCGTTCTATTAAAAAATGGCATATCTGGAAGTACATATTCCAAGAGCAACGAAAGTGGAATGGTCAATAAGCCAGCCGTCAACGCTCCCTGTGCCGTCGTCCGCTTCCAAAACACACCCATCAGAAACATCGTAGCTATACCCGGTGTAAATAAACCATACAGATTCATCAGGTAAAGGAATACCGGTTTGTCTGAATAACTAATCAATACCACAGCGCTCATAATACCAAGCACAATAATGACGACTCCAGCACGTTTACCAAAACGTATCGCTTGATCATCAGAGGCATTTTTATTGATGTATTGACTGTAAATATCTACTGTGAGTATGGTTGTACAGGAATTTATAGCGCCAGAAATATGGGACATAATCGCAGAGATGAGACCAGCCATGACCAGACCGATCAGACCTTTGGGCAACAGCGTTTCTACGAGCGTCGCAAATAACAGATCCGGTTGATCTAAATGCGGTAAAAATTTAGGCGCTACCAGAGCCGGAATCGTTATGATCAGCGGGACCAAAAATTTAAGGTAATCACCGAAAATAACGCCCATACGGCCATGCCATTCATTTTTTGCTGCCAATACGCGCTGAACAATAAATTGATTGGTCGCACAGTAGAATACACTGATACAAAGCAAACCGCCTAGATACATTGTCCAGGGAAAGTCGGGATCGGAAGCCGGATAGAACATCTTCCAGTCTTTGGATGATTCCACGACGGACTGAAATCCGCCTGCCGCATTTATGGTTGCAAAGGTCAGGACGACACCGCCGAGCACCAGGATAACCAGTTGAACCATTTCGGTCCAGATAACGGCTTTCAGCCCTCCTAACACGGTGTACAAGCCCGTCAAAATCGCCATTCCAAAAATACTATACAGAATGGGAATACCAAATAAAGCATGTAATGAGAGTCCGCCCAGATAGAGCACTGCACCGATTTCTACAAAAACGTAGGTAAATAGGATCAAGATCGCATAGAGCACGCGAGTGGCATTTCCATATCTTTTTTCAAGATATTCGGGAATTGTATAAAAGCCATTGCGTATGTAGAAAGGCAGAAATATCCAAAGCAGTGCATTAAAACCGATCAATATAGCACCCCATTCCAAGGTGATGGCCACAAACCCACGGCTATAGGCTGCCCCCATGGCGCCGACAAGATGATGGCTACTGATATTTGCGGCAATAATACTCCCGCCGATCATCCACCAGGGCAACTTATCTCCTGCCAAAAAATAGTCCCGTTTGGACGAGGAACTTTTCTTCGAGGCATATAATCCCAATACGACGATACCGACTATGTATACCGCAAAAATAATGATATCAATCCAATCTAATTTCATCGGTCAGTAATGTTTGAATTCCTAATTTCGTTTGTTCAATAAGTATCTCGAGACTACCCCGTTCGTAGGGACTCTGCCATACGGCATAGATATCTTTATCATAGCATTCCGCTGGCGCAAGGTAGCCTACATAACCGTTGGCTATATTGATAAAGACAATGGTATGGTTGGGATATTCAGCCCGTATAATCGACTGGTAACAAGAGTATGCTTCATTGGCCTGGGCCACCAAAATAGCATCTCCCATTTTCCACAGCCATACCGGAATGGTTGCTTCCCGCTGATCAGCAATGGTCTTGCGGGTATTGTATTTCCGCCAAAGGCGATCTTTCATAACCCGATCCGAACAGCTTTCATACTCCTTAAAAATAGCCTCAAGGCTCGGCAAGTTTTTGTATGGCACTTTTACAGTATGCACAAGCTGCTTGAATTCAGTCGATAATACCTGTTTCTGAAAGCTCCAGCAAGCCAAAGGTGCTCCTGAAATTAAGGCTTTGTCAAACGCCCAACGCTGAGCTGCATGATCCTCCTGGACCAAGGTTGCAAGCACCGCATAGCCCAACTGCCGACCATTTGCTTCTACCAAAGCCGGATCTTTGACGTATTGACGTTTGGGAGCAAGATCCCCCGATGCGCCCTGCAGAAACAAACAGGGAACTTTCAAGACCGCTTCCACCGTATGCCGCATTTCACCAACAAAATCCGGAGAAAGCAGTTCGTTTTCGTGGGCAAAACTCGTCGGATGACAGGCATAATTGCAGATCACCGCCTTTAATTTTTCGGTGTTATCGTAAACACGCCCAAGCAATAAGGTATGATCCGCTTCTTTTAAAGGGTTAAAGCCGATGAGATATTCGCCATTAATTTCCAGATCCCGATTACAGGCCAGATCGCATACCCCATAACTCCAATGTAAACTCCCTTCGAATAATCCATCCTTCGCCTGCTGGACACAGCTGATCGCCTGCGCTTTTAAGAATTCCAGATACGGTGGAATCAACTCACCTCCGGGCTGGTGTATATCCGTAGAACAGATACTGGGGCCAGCATGTGTATGTGAAAGTGTAAAGACCAGCTGTGATGCTGTCAGATTGAAATGATCGAGCAATGCAGAACGCAATACCCGTTCGTCTTCTGCATTTTTCCACCAACCCAGATCGGCTGTCAATATAATGGCAGGCGGGGAATCGACAGGCGCCATATAAAGGCAATGCATAAGCAAGGGCTGGTGCACAGCAACAGCTTGGTCAAAAGTAGCTGCCCCCCAATTGCGCGAATAGATCCCTAAGCTAGGCGTGATATTACATTGGCCAAGTCCAATTTTAGCCAGTAAACCACCTGTTGTTTCTTTTCTTGGATCCTTTTGTTCCATGATCTAAGGTCTAATTAATGAGAGGCCGCCATCCAGTACGATACTTACCCCCGTCATCTGTCGGCAATTGTCGGAGCATATCCAAAGCACCTGTTTGGCTATTTCCTCCGCTTCGAGGATATCTCCCAGTGGTACTACTGCAGCGGCCTTTTTTTGGAGTGCGGCATCATTGGACCAAACCACTTTACTCAAGCCCGCGTTGACATAACCGGGTGCAATTTCGTTGACACGGATTCCATCAATAGCATATTCAAGCGCCATGGTTTGACAAAGCATCCGTAAGCCAGCTTTGGAAACGCTGTATGCCGGCAGGTTCTGGTGCACAGCATGCCCTGCCCAACTGCCCAAAAAGACAATATTCCCCCGGACACCAGTCGCTACAAATGATTTAGCACAGGCATTGGCCAGAAAAAAAGCACCGTCCAGATTGACTGCCATTTCGTTTTTCCAGGCTGCATTGCTGAGCTCCCGAAAGTTTTGAATCGTGACACAGGCCGCATTAGCAATACAGATCGCTATTGCCCCAAACTCCCGCTCTATACGATCAACCCAAAACTCCACCTGATCAGCATCCGTAACATCAACCTGATCGTAAAATAGATTGGTCTGAGATTCATCGAGCGAAGGCCACCGCTCTTTCGCAAGTGCTGGTGCAAAACGATCCGCAATACAGACAATTGCCTCCGCCGTCAGGAAAGCCTCGGCTATTGCCCTGCCAATATCACCAAGTCCACCACTGATCAAAACCACTTTGTTTTTATATTCTGCTCTCATATCTATTTAAATCTACCAGTCCCCAACACTGCCATCTCTGTAAAATGTACGCTGTAAAATTTCTTGTTGGAACGGATGCTTTTTCACCTCCTCTTCATTGATTTCAATACCCAGACCAGCTCTTGTATTGGGGAAGACAATACGGCCTTTTTCTTGCACCGTAAATCCTTCACTGACGACATCTTGTCGCCATTCAACATCTTTGTGAACACTCTCACAGATAATGTACGAAGGTGTTGCGAAGCCCAACTCAATAGAGGCAGCTGTACTTACAGGTCCCTGTGGATTATGAGGCGCCATAGACACACGATAAGCATCCGCCAAAGCAGCTATTTTGCGGGCTTCAGATAATCCACCACAATGTGTAATATCAGGCTGAATAACACTTACCGCACGTTTTTCAAGCATATCCCGAAAAGCATGCACACCGATCAGGCGTTCGCCGGAAGCGATAGGTGTCGCTACTGCCCGTTGGATCAGGGCAATATCCTCCATGGATTCGGGCCAGCATGGCTCCTCAAAAAAGTACAGACCATAAGGTTCTAGCGCCTTGGCAAATTGCATACCCATGCGCGGACTAGGACGTGCATGGCAATCTACCATAATATCAATATCATCACCCACGGCATCGCGCATTGCCTTTACACAGGCTTCAGCATATTTAATCGGGCGAAGCCCTTCCAGGGACATCGTTTCCGGAACAGCCATGGATTTAAAAGCCGTAAAACCTTCATCAACGGCCTTTAAGGCAAGATCGCCAAAACGTTTCGCGTCGTCAGGTGCAGTTTCGTAAAAATCTTCCATTCGGCCACCACCCAAATGACAATAGAGACGGATATAATCCCGTACTCGACCACCCCATAATTCATGACAGGGCACATTATGAATTTTACCTAAAATATCCCATAGGGCAATATCAATACCACTGATTGCCGTTCCGCGGACAATTCCGTTCCCATGCCAAAAATGCTGGCGGTACATCATCTGCCACAGATACTCAATGCGGCGTGGATCCTCGCCGACCAACAGCTGAGAAATATCTTTAATTGCACCAACGACACTTTGTGTATGCCACTCCAACGTCGCCTCACCCCAGCCCCAAAGTCCGGGCTGATCGGTTACAACTTTAACAAAAATCCAATTTCGCATGCGCGCATGGCATACAAAGGTTTCGATAGCGGTTATTTTCATAGTCAGGGTTACAAAGTTTTTATTACACGTGCTGTCGCTTCTAAGGTCCGGTCAATATCATCTTCTGTATGCGCAAAGGAAATACTTCCCTGCTTAATTGCAGCCGGGAAATTAAAGATTCCTTCTTTTATGAGATTTTTGCGGTAGCGGATATCCAATTCGAAATCATGATTATCCAGAATATCGTGAAAATTAAGTGGCGCATGATCCATAAAGTAAGTACAGAAAGCCGAGCCTTGACGAGCGACATAAAATGGTACACCTAATTTAGGAAATATTTCCTGATATCCCTGTTCCAAGCGTGCACCCAGATGTTCAACATGCTTATAGACCTGGTGCTCAGGACTAGAAAGTTTTTTCAATGTTGCAATTGCCGCAGCTGTTGTCAGCGGAAAAGCATTGAATGTTCCCGCAATCATGACCCGCTTGGTTTTATCCGGATCAACAAAATAATCCATGTACTTTTTCTTTCCTGCAATTACTCCCAAAGGATAACCATTCGCTACCGCTTTGCCAAAGGTGGAAAGATCTGGCTGAACACCACAAATGGATTGATAACCGCCTAAAGCATGTCTAAATCCAGTTTTTACCTCGTCAAAGATCAATAAGAAACCCTGCTCATCTGCAAGCTTACGAAGTCCTTCCAGATATCCCGCTTGCGGCTTAACGATACCTATATTCTGTAAAATAGGCTCCAATAAGATGCAGGCTACTGAATACTTCTGCAGTACATAACGAACACTATCCAAATCATTGTAATTGATAACATGCACCAGATCACTGTGGTTTTTGGGAACCCCGGCGCTCAGTGAGTCAAAGGGGTATTCACCGGGACTTTGATAAGATCCGATATCCGCTTTTTGGCTGATCACATTGCAGGCCACATCATTATGCCAACCATTGTATCCGCCCTGCATGACGATGATATGATCGCGTCCCGTCACCGCACGGGCGATCCGGATCGCATGATAAGTAGCCTCGGATCCCGTTGTCGTAATCTGCACACTCTCGGCATTGGGAACTGATGCACAAAATAGTTCCGCAAACTCCCCTTCCAATAAAGTAGGCCCCGCTCCCATCAGCAGCTGCTGCTCCTGAAGCGTCTTCAATACCGCAGCATTGACATCGGGATCATTATGACCAAGAAAGGAAGCTGCAAATCCAGCCTGATAATCGATATAACTATTTCCGTCGATATCCTCCACATGGCTACCTCTTCCCTTAACAAAGCAGATATTGGGGTCCGACTTCCTATTCAACGATACCACACCTCCTGGTATCCATTTTGCATTCTCGCGCAGTATTGCGGCTGATCTTTCGTTTTCTTGCATGCCTATTAAAAGTTTTGCTTTTATTATTTTTATAATTGGGATGACTGCTTTGTATCAAATGCGCGATACAGCAATCTTGCATTTAAATACACACTATTTTATGTATACCAAATTACAATATTTTTGTATACATTTAAAATAAATTTTAAAATAATTCAGATGAATATACTTATTGACGGTCTACACTTTCCGGAAGGCCCCGCCTTTGATCAGCAAGGCACGATATGGCTGGTAGAAAAAGAAGCCGGCAACCTAATCCGCTACAGGGACAACAAGTACGATCGCATACAGGTTGACGGGCATCCCAACGGAATTGCCGTTGCGCCAGACGGAACAATCTGGTTCTGCGATGCATTACAACACAGCATCCGCAGGTATAATCCCACCAACAACAGCTGCGATACACTCCTGAATGAACTCGACAACAAAGCATTAAAAATGCCCAATGACTTATGTTTTGACAGCAACGGAAATCTGTTATTTACCTGTCCGGGGAGCGAATTGACAGATGGAACAGGCTATATCTGCTGCCTAAGGACCAATGGCATGGCGCATGTCGTCCATCAGAACATGTACTATCCGAACGGACTAGCCTTTGCCCCCAACAGCAGCCAATTATATATTGCCGAAACAGGCAGTAAATGGATCTGGAAAATGAACTGGAATGCCTTATCATGTCAAATGGATTCCATTGAAAAATTTGCACTTGCAGGTGGACAGATCGGACCCGATGGGCTCGCATTTGATGAGGAAGGCAATTTATTTGTTGCCATATATGGCTCAGGGCACATCCTCGCACTGGATCAAAGCGGCATAGCCACTGAAAAAATTCAAACAGCAGGACAAAACCCTACCAACTGCGCTTTAGACCCATGCGGAACGATGGGACTGATTATTACAGAAGCAGAAAAGGGTCAATTACTCCAACTGAATCACACAAAAAAGGGGATATTATAATATATATCCCCTTGTCTTTTGTATATTCCAGCGAGACTTTACACAAGCTCCAAAGCTTCCTGCTCACCTCGATCGAGGTGATGCACCAACGTCTCATAAGCCTTGTTCCAATCATTCGCTTTTAATGCATCCACAATTGCACGATGCTCTTGTTCGGTATCCAGATAATCCTCCATCTGCCCCAGAATGGCACCTAATTTCATGTGAAATAAAGGAATATTGCTATTTTTATAAATAGCAATTAATCTGGAATTGCAAGTACCTTCGATAATACGTTCATGAAAGCGCACATCAGCCTCACAGGCTCCACCATAGTACCCTTTGCTCACCATATCCGAAAAGTCATTGCAGATCAATTCCAAATCATCAATCAGTTCCTTATTCTTTTTTGAAAACAAAATCTTTAAAGCACCGACTTCAAGCAATTCACGCAGCTCACGGATATCCCGCACATCCTCGACGGTCATCTTTTTCACAAAACAACCTCCTTTTTCACCAAACTCCACCAGACTCTCTCCCGCCAAACGCATAAAGGCTTCGCGAACAGCTACCCTGCTTACAGCCAACTTATCAGCCCAGGCACTTTCAACCAACCGCGCCCCACCGGCGAGCTGACTTGATAAAATCTTCTTGCGGACTTCTAAATAAACTCTATTGGCAAGTGAATCCTCTTTCATATTGTATACAATTTTATACAAAAATAAGAATACAAAATCATTTAAAAAATTTAAACAATATATTCCTTTACTAAAACGCCCCTTCACGGGCACCATACTGTCTCCCCGGTGACAAATAGAATAGTTCTGCCTTAGATTTCCAACTGGTCGTATGATTCCCTTTGAGGATATTTATATTAAAGCTACTATTTTTCGATGGATTTTTCACATTCCAGAAACCATCTTTCAAGCCCACAACAATCACTTCGTATTCCTGGCCAGCAGGAACAGCGATTTCAACCGCTTTATCGAGATACCGATCGGGTTTCGCAATAACGAGCACGCGATCTGCAATCCGGATCAGGTAATAATCTTCCTTTTCTTCATAACTCACCGGTAATTTTGCTTCGGCACTTTCCGCCATCTGAAAAACCGTCGCATAGCTCACCTGCGTACTTTTGGCTTTTGGGCTAACCAAAACCCGCGCACCCCGCGCCTCAGGCCAAGGCGATTTCACCTGATACAGGTCCCCAAATACAAAAGCCGTGGAATCACCAGCATAAACGTTCACCTCCCTATCGAATACCGCAGGCTTAAACATATCGACATAGGTCGTCCCGCCCACAGCTTTAAACTGATTATTCAAAACAAACCCTGCTCCATTAATGACCGGTTTATTCAGCGTATTAATCTGCCAGTAGGGCTGAAATTCGCTATTATTGGTTTTCAATTCATCCAATAACACAATAGCAGCAGGCACATCTTTTCGTTTCAGATTCAAAAACAGAAAACTCTTTGCATACGATTTCACTTTGGACGAATAGGCCGCAGTCAGGTCCGCATTAAAGTAACTGTAAGCCGGCTGGATAGGATCCGGACCAAATGCCGAAGCCCTAATTTCTCCGGTGTGGTACCAGGAGTCACCGAGCACCTCCGCTACGGTACGCGGAAAGCGCTGACTAAAGCGCGTCCCACCATCATTAGTTTTGGTCCGGAACAAGAGCGGCTCGGCAGGATCGCGAACCAATAGCATACTGTGCGCCGCGGAGCGCTTATTAAAATTAAAGTCATAAGGTGATCCATAAGAAAGATATAAACCCAGATCACCCACCTGAATACCATGATGATAAATCTGTAAGGCACCGGCATCCGCATGTTGATGATTTCCAAAATGATAACCACCACCTTTTATCTCCGCAACGACATCCTTACTTGTCTTCTCCTCACTCCATCCTGTCCGGGCAACCATAGCCCCCAAAACAGGCCCAAAATCTTTGGTCAGCGGCAGCTTTGAGCGATCGAAATCCGCTTTGAGCTTCGGATCATTTAACAACAGAAATAGCACGGGATTATCAGGCAAACCACCCTGTTTCAAAAATTCGGCCTTGATCATTGCATTTCCCGAATAAGCGTAACAAAGAAGCATTGTCTGAG
Source organism: Sphingobacterium sp. GVS05A (assembly GCF_019969845.1). GTDB lineage: Bacteria > Bacteroidota > Bacteroidia > Sphingobacteriales > Sphingobacteriaceae > Sphingobacterium. Next base: position 282,654 of record NZ_JAHXYR010000004.1, on the reverse strand, counting down.
GGTTCTTCCAATAAAAATCATCACTGGAATTATATTTCACATTAAACATATCGCCATCACGCAGCATTTTCCCGTCGGGTGTACGCATGTACAACCAATAATAGGGCATATTCTTGATGTTATCATCAAATACGGGATAACCCAGCATACGATAATACAACCAGGCAGCATGCATCTCCCAGCCAAAACGATAACCACCATAGTCAACCCCCTGGTTGTGCCGTGGAGACTGATATTCAAACTTACGCATCGGCACAAGCTGCTCCAGCACGCTATAAGCAACATATTTATAGGGCTCAGGATCTTCATCATATACAGCCAAACTCCAGGACAGCATATCCCGGCAGATCTGCGCTTCATTACCATGGCCGTTTATAATACTTTCCAGTCCGTAAAATGGCGGCCACCCCACCTCCATATCCATGACCAACCGCTTAAAGTCTTTCCGCATCTGACTTTTAACAACGGCATCCATCAGTGGATAACACCAATCATAGACCAGCGCCCCTGTATAGATCGCCCGTCCCAATTCACGGGTAATATCACCATGTGTTACATTCCCAAATTCCAGAACCGACAAATAACGCGAAGCAAGATCCACAGCTTCCCGGCCAATCCGCTCATCCTGCGTCATGAGGTAGTAAAAAGCTTTCTGCTCAATAACATGCTCCAGCCCTTCATTGTAAAACATTTCCTGATGTTCATTGGTCGGAAAGGTATAGGGCATTAAAGCCGAGGCTTTCACTTTAGCCCATGCCGAACCATTCTCTTCAGACAAAAGCCGTTCCCTGACAACAGGCAAACTTTCTTTATTCACCCACAACCTTGGCCTTTCTTGCGCTGGCGTAATTTTAGGCTGATAATGTACAGCCGCTAAAGGTGCCACAGGTGGAACATAAGGCCTGAGGCGCAAACTCTGCAACATTAAATTTGCAGGTAGCCAGATTTTCAATTTTTCCGCTGCATTCAGCAACTCAAATTTCCCAAGCTCCTGATGCCCACCTTTCAGATTATCATACACTATACGTTTTGTCACCCGCTGTCTACCCAGTTGAAAATAGGCGACTTTTGTCATTAGACCTGTTTCATCTTCCTGTTTTAACCGCTCCAGATCCTGAGGCCGGGCATCTGACTCCAGCACATACCACCCAGCCTGTGGCACCTTAACCGTAACTTCAATATCTGCCAAACGATCAGGGTAACCGGCAAGGGGAACGTTTTTCAACACCAGCCCCTGCCCACTTCCTCCCTTTGGTTTTTCATAAACGACGGTCTTTTTATTTAAGTCACCCCGACTCAAGTCAACCAGAATCTCTTTTTGCTGCGCGTAGGAAACTGGCGTTAATACCAACACCAAAAACAACGAAAAATATGTTTTCATCAAACTCATTACCAATGATACAATACAACTATTTAGCCAACCGGTGGAAGTATTTCTACTCCCAGCCCGGATTTTGTGTCAACTTTGGATTCACATCCCTTTCCGCCTGCGGAATAGGCCACAGATAATAATGGTCCGGAAAACCCCGCTGTCTGATCTGAGTCCCGTTAAAATCTGTCATCCAAACTTTATCCACGACATCTTTAGCGATCTTCCATCGTCGGATATCCGAATACCGCTGCCCCTCACCAGCCAGCTCCACCATACGTTCATGGCGTATTTTTTCACGCATGAGCTCTTTGTTCATTCCAGAAGGCAGATCAGGCATTTTAACTCTTTTACGAACCGCATTCACTGCATCATAAACCGTTTGGTCAGGCGCACCCAAGGTCTCATTCTTTGCTTCAGCATACATCAGCAGTACATCCGCCAGGCGAATCAATGGAAAGTTTTGCGGCATATTATCCTGAAGCGTATAAACAGAGCCCGTCTCCACAAATTTGCGCCATGCATAACTGCCATTTGTCCACACAGGTACATAAGCATTCGGATCGGTGCTCGCCACCGGAAACTTATACAGATAAGTCACACCTCCGCGCCCCACAAAAGTCGACCATGGCACAACAATAGACTGCTGCAGACGCGGATCCCGTTTTTCAAAAAGCTTACGCACCGAAGCCTCATCTTTCCAATCCTCCGCACTATTAGGGTTAAAAGGCAGCCCTTTTGCATTGGTATAATTTGCAAAATTAAAAGCTGTTCCATCCTCCATATCAAAAGCATTGACAAGCTGAGGTGTTGGCCTTGTCCTTTGGGATCCTGTCGTCGCACCCCGTGCATTTCCGTAATTACGATCGGTCGCTATACCGTGCCCCTGCTCAGCAATATATTGCACATCAAAGATCACTTCGCTATTGTTATTGCCAGCAACCCGAAACAAAGTATGAAAATCAGCAAGCAATTTGCGGTCACTTTTATCCATCAGCTCCTTAAAATCAGCAGCGGCTTTTGCATATTCCTTCGCCCAAAGATGCGCTTTGCCCCGCATGGCAAGAGCCGCCCATTTGGTTACACGCCCCCTATTTGAAGCATCATAAGTATCTGGCAATGTCTCATAAGCTTCGGTCATATCTTTGACAATAAACTCATACACCTCTTTCTCCGTATTCCGGGGCTCATAAGATTCATCCACATTGATGGGACTGTCATATAAAGGAACTCCACCGAAATAATCCCATAATTTAAAATAAAAATACCCCCGGAAAAACTTGGCTTCACCAATACTCCGTTTTTTTATCGCTTCACTCATTGCGATAGCAGGAATATTCTTTAAGGCCGTATTTGCACGATACACTCCTTTAAAAAAGATCCCCCAGGAGGTTAGGTAAAAACCTGCATTGGCAGGAAAAACACCCGTTGTCAATCCTGTTGCAAAAGACTGATAGGATATATCAGTAAAATCATCCATCATCCCATAAATCACGATACTATTGGTAAATTCCCGATTGGCATGGTAAAGGGTGTTCACCCCCATGACAGCATCTTGCTCAGACTTCCAAAAACTCTCCTCCGATAGACCGACCAATGAGTTTCGATCCAAAAAATCACTACAAGAGCTTAGTAGCGCCAATGCAAGTGATGCAATTATTATTTTGTTAAATTTCTTAATCATGGCTTTTCGTCTTAAAATGTTACATTTAAACCAACTACCCATTGTTTCATTAAGGGATAAGAGACACTGGCATTCTCCGGATTATAACCTTTGAACTTTGTGAATGTGAAGTAATTTTCCAGATTAGCGAATACACGTAACCTATCCACTTTAAATTTTGCCGAAGCATCTTTTGGTAAAGCATAACCCAGCTGTAGCGATTTTATTCTTAAAAACGACGTATTCTGCAACCAATAATCACTATACACAGTATTTAAAGCACTTCCAGAAGTACGCAATCGTGGATATTCAGTAGAATGGTTTTCAGGCGTCCAGCGATTTAAAATCTCCGCATTCTGCAGGAAGCCTTCATTGATATTAAATGTATTAAAACCGTCGTTTCCCCAATATTGCTTCACACCACTAACACCCTGTGCCACAACATTCAGATCAAAACCTTTATAACCTGCACTCAGACTCAGTCCATAAGTAACTTTTGGCAATGCCGAATAATTCTTGACAACCCGATCCTCCTCATTAAACACCTTATCACCGTTCACATCTTTGTACAATAGATCCCCGGGCTTAGGCTCTCCGCCCACATACGTCCCAAAAGTATAACCATCTGCCTTCAATTGATCAATTTCACTTTGATCCTGTATAATCCGATCAAACTCGAGCATAAAGAAACTATTGAAAGGCTTTCCTTCCATAGTAATATAACTTTCATTGATTGATCTGTTGCCATTAAACTTAATCACTTTATTATTCAGGAAGGATAAGTTCCCATTCAGACTATAGGACCAATCTGCACCCACTTTCCCAAAATATCCAAGCTGAAGATCAACCCCTCTGTTACGCATCTCGGCAACATTTTGCCAAGGCGGTGAAAAGTTACCCATCACCATCGGAATAGGGATCCTCGTCAGGATATCAGATGTATTGCGATCAAAATATTCGGCACTAAAAGTCAACCTATTCTTCAATAGAGCAAGATCTAAACCGATATTAGCAATCGTTGTCGTTTCCCACTTTATTTTACTGTTCGCGATTTCCTTTGGCGCCACCCCCTGCTTCAACTGACCACCGAATGGGTACAAATAAGAACCGTATACCACCTGATAGGTGTAATCCCCGATTCTATTATTCCCCAACCGACCCCATGAACCACGAATTTTAATTTCATCAAATACTGTTTTCAAAGGCTGAGCAAACTCCTCCTCTGTTACACGCCAGCCAGCTGAAAAGGATGGAAAGAAACCCCATCTATTCTGCTTTGCAAATCGGGAAGAACCGTCATAGCGCGCATTTGCTTCAAATAGATACTTTCCTTTGAAATCATAATTCAGACGACCAAAATAAGACTGGAGGGCATCATCTGTCCCGGAACCATTGATCGCTTCGAGGTTTGCCCCCGCATCCAGAATATAGATCGCATCATCCCCCAATATATCATTCTTTTTTGCATCAAATTTGTCCATACGGTTATACTGCTGATCAAAACCCAGCAAGACTGCCAAATGATGATTTTCTGCAATTGTTTCGCGGTACCGCAACAAGGTATTCAGCACCGTTGTATAATTGCGGATACTGCCATTGAACAAACTACTTACACTTGGCTTTTTTTGATATTCCAATCCAGTCTGTAAGTTCCACAATGAATAAGGACGCACATATTCCCAATTCCTGTTATTATTGTAATTAAAACCAAAACTGCTCTCCCACTCCAGATTCTCCATGAAATTCACTATACTAAAAAACTTAAATCCAAGCTTTTGCCTTTCGTAATCTCCCCGGATATTATCAACATAAGCTCTTGGATTAGCCCCCTGAGGGAGCCCCGGGAACATCTCCCCGCCATAACGCCCGTCCTCATACTGCGGCACAACTCCCGGCGTCGTATTACGGATCGCTCCAAAAAAGCTATTTACATCCAAGGGTTGCCGGTTTGACCAGGTACCAAAAACATTTCCGCCCAATGTCAATATATTCTTGATCTTCGTATCGGCATTGATCCGAAAATCATATTTTTTATAACCAGAATTATCCACGACCCCTTTATTATCCAGAAAACCCAAGGACATGGCAAAGTTTCCTTTTTTACCACCGCCACGAACAGAGAGCATATGTTCGGTTAACGGTGAAGTATTCAGCATTTCCTTGTACCAATCTGTATTTGGATACAGCGGATTACCGACCGCCGACTCCTTTCTCCAGGTATCAATTAATTCAGCACTATATTTTTCTCGCCCCTCCGACTCATTAACAAGCTCCATATGGGTTGCCATATCGGTTATAAAACCGATATTTTTAGCCGCCTGCTGACGCCCGAAGTACCCATTATAGGTTACTGTAAAATCTTCTCCCTTCCCGCGCTTGGTGGTTACCAATATAACGCCATTCGCAGCCCGGGAACCATATATTGCAGCCGATGACGCATCCTTCAACACGGATATGCTTTCCACATCATTGGGATTGACATCATTCAGCGCACCGGGTACCCCATCAATGACAACCAGAGGAGAAGCATCATTCATTGTCCCCTTGCCACGAATCAACAGATCAAACCCTTCCGCACCCGGACTACCGGAGGTCTGCGCGATATTAAGTCCTGAAGCTTTACCGACCAAAGCGGAAGCCAAATTCATATTTGGCCGGCTCACCGTTGACTCATCAAACCTGACACTGGAAACAGACCCCGTTAGATTCTCTTTCTTCTGCTTCCCATAACCAACCACAACAACTTCATCCAGGGCACTTTCATTCGTTTCAAGCACCAAAGCCTGCACATCCCTAGCCGGGGCTACCTTTGTACTAAAACCGATCAGGCGAAACTGAATCTGATCCGAAGAAGACCCATTCACTTTAAACCGTCCCTCCTGATCTGTCACCGTAACAGATGAGTTTTTAAGATTGCGCACCTCTACCCCAGCCAAAGGCTGACCTTTCGCATCGAGCACCTGCCCAACAATCTGCTGTTGAAAATTTACTGCGCCCCCGGCCGAAGTAAGAACGCGTTGAATGGGAATCTTTTCCAAACGAGGAAAAGACGGAACAGTGGCAAATGCACCCATTGAAATAAAAGGTAGTCCGACCAAAAGGCAGTTCCTGTTTATCACATCCCGGATTTTAATCTGTTTTAGTATCATGAATACTCAGGTTAAAGTGGTTAAATAAATGATTTATAAGCTCTTCAGTTTATTGGTATTTTAAAGAAGCGGCGTTTTGTCTTTATAATTTATAATAACTCCGCTCCCATACTTCATCATAGTGAATACAATAATATATAATTTTTGTATACAATTAAGTATTTTTTTTACTTTTTTACAAAACAGTATTCACAACAAATACAGATTAACCTAATAAAATCATCTATAGAATTAATTAACGAGAACACTAAATCGAATTTAGCAATGTATTTTCTGTTATTTTGTATACAAATTACATTATTTTTTGTATATTTATTTTTAATAAACTAATTTTGACATAACCAGATAAATCAAAAGAATAACCATTGACCGACAATGAAACAACAAATAAACTGTATTTGGCTATTGCTATTGACGTCCTTTCTATCTTCCTGTTCTCTCGGGGACGAAAAGGAGACAGTGATAATCAATAGCATCCAATTGGAGAACAGCATACTTTCTTTATCCAAAGAGGCCACTGGCCTACAGGTTCCATGGGACTTACAATACGATCATGTAAATCAGGCTATCTTATTTTCGGAAATTGGTGGAAGTATCCGTAGACTGGATATACGGACAAAAAGGGTCAGTTTAGTCGATAGCTTAAAAGATGTCTACCATCAGCGTACGCTCGGACTGTTAGGCATGTCTTTGTATCAGCCCGAACACGAGCAGGCCTATCTCTATCTTTCGTATACCAGTAAAAGAGACAGTCTTATTTTTTCAAATTTATATCGCTACGATTACAGTGCCGATGGCAGACTGTCCAACCCAAAGCGCCTATTACAGATACCGGGCAATACGGGACACAACGGTTCACGTGTCATTGTATCTTCTGACAAAAAAGTCTATTGGGCGACAGGCGACGCTGCAAGCGATACCTTTGCACAGGATAGCAGTTCGTTAAATGGAAAGATCTTGCGGTTAAACCTGGATGGTACAATTCCTTCGGATAATCCGATAGCAAACAGTTATGTTTATGCCTGGGGTTTCCGTAATATGCAGGGACTTACCCATGACGACAAAGGAACGATCTACACCTCCGAACACGGGGATGCCATTGAGGATGAGATTAATCTTATCCAGCCCCTTAAAAATTATGGCTGGCCGCAAATTGAAGGTATGATTGATACCGAAAAGGAGAAAGCCATAGCCAAGCTAAGCCCTCGAACTGAACCCATTAAATCGTGGACACCAGTTGTTGCCCCCTCCGGAATGGCTTATTATGGTATCGCTACTATTCCGGAATGGCAGAACAGTTTGATTTTAGCAACGCTAAAAAATCAGTCCTTACGGATTTTGAAATTATCAGCCGATGGCAAAAAGATAACCGATGAAAAAGTTCTATTTAAAGATCAACTTGGCCGCCTGCGTTCGGTGCTGGTTTTACCCAATGGTGATATTTACTTCTGTTCCAGCAACAGGGACTGGAATCCACAAAAAGGATTTCCGAAACCAGATGATGATGTAATTTACCGGCTACGGCTTTCAGATAAAGCCGTGTCCCCTATCCTCAAGCCACAAACGGCCAACAGTATCGTGCCCGGTGTAAAAAACGGACAAACATTATACGATTCTTACTGCACTTCCTGCCACAAATCTGATGGCAAGGGACTCACAAATACGTTTCCGCCATTAGCACAGTCAACGATGGTCAATGGTGAACCAAAAGCACTTCTAAAACTGCTCTTGCATGGGCTGAACGGTCAATCGATCAATGGAGTCAAATATGAGGGCGCAATGCCGGCATTTTCGTTTCTCAAAGACGAGGAAGTCATCGCGGTTGCAAATTATATTCGAACTCATTTTGGGAATAATGCGACTAAAATCAACCAACAAAACTTAACCTCATTACGCTAAATTTATGGAACAACAAGCTCCTAAACGCTCCTTATTCAAAAACTGGCTATCCATCCTAGGGCCAGGAATCATTACCGCGGCTTTGGTTTTTGGCCCAAGCAAAATGACTATTACGTCAAAAATGGGTGCTGATTACGGCTTTTCACTCCTTTGGGTTGTGGTTGTTGCCATCTGTTTTATGACAGTCTTCACCAATATGGCGGCACGTATCGGTATTGCCCGTGACGAATCCCTGCTCGCTTTGATTCGTAATAAGTTTGGAAAAACAACAGCCATCATTATTGGTATCGGTATTTTTCTTGTCGCTACCTGTTTCCAATCGGGCAATGCGACGGGGGTATCAATCTCCATCTCAGAAGCAACAGGGACAAATCCCCAAATATGGATTATTGTGTTTAACGTGATCGGTATCCTGCTGCTTTTCTTTAAATCATTTTATGCGTTGCTGGAAAAATTAATGCTGGCACTGATTATTCTTATGCTCTTTGCCTTTCTTTCAACAGCGATTATGATTGAGACTCCTATAGCTGACTTTTTCAAAGGATTTGTACCCAGTATTCCACCAAGCTCGGTAGGTCTGATCATCGCTTTTACAGCTTCTTGTTTTTCGATCGTGGGCGCCTTCTATCAGAGTTATCTGGTGCAATCCAGACGCAAATTATCCAACGATCAGCAGACGACTCAAAGGCAGCTTATGGGAAGCCGGATTGGCATTATTATTCTTGGTATCATGAGTGCGGCGGTGATGGTTTGTGCAGCGAACACACTGCATCCACAAGGCATTAAACTGAGTTCGGCAGCCGAAATGGGCCGTGCGCTGGAGCCACTTTTGGGAACCTACGCTTCGCACCTCTTTTTCATTGGTCTCTTTGGTGCTTCTTTTTCTTCCTTAATTGGAAATGCCGTCCTTGGGGGTTCGTTACTCGGTGATACTTTTGGATATGGCAATAACCTAAACCACCCAAAAGTCAAACTGTTCATATCCCTAGTGATGATTTTTGGTTCTGTCATTGCACTTATCTTCGGGAATCTACCCCTAGAACTTATTGTTTTCGCGCAAAGCATCACCATTTTCCTTGTCCCATTTATTGGTATTGTCTTATTTCTTGTCGCTAATGATAAGGAGATCATGGGTGATCTCCAAAACAAACCATTGACGAAATTGTGGGCGATTTTAGGACTCGTATTGCTCGTCGCCCTCGCTATCAGTAATTTTTACAATTTAATCACATAAACCAGCTATGGATAACAACACTTTAGCAGCTTTAGAGCGGCAGATACTCGCACCATCGGCGGAGCTCATTGAAGACATAAAAAAAATCCAGGGAGATATCCTGTTCTTAGGAATCGGCGGAAAAATGGGGCCAAGTATGGCTAAATTGGCTATTCGGGCGATTAAGGCCGCTGGCATTGAAAAAAAGGTTATTGGCGTATCGCGCTTTTCAACAAAAGAGCTCCAGCAAGAATTAGAAGAAACCGGCATCTCGACTATTGCCTGTGATCTATTGGATCCCAAACAGCTCAAACAGCTTCCACAGGTTCCCAATGTCATCTATCTGGCTGGTCATAAATTTGGCACAACGGGAAATGAAGACTTCACCTGGGCGATGAATACCTACCTCCCCGGAATGGTTGCCTCACATTTTGAAAAATCCAATATTGTGGCCTTTTCGTCAGGAAATGTACTTCCTTTTGTCTCCATCAATCGAGCGGGTGTATCCGAAGAAACCACACCAGAACCTGTGGGTGAATACGCACAGTCTTGTTTGGGACGAGAACGTATTTTCGAATATTTCGCCAAGAAAAATCATACGCCAACGCTCATCTATCGTCTAAACTATGCTGTTGATTTTCGCTATGGTGTATTGGTTGAAATAGCAAAAGCGGTCAAAGAGCAATTACCCATAGACCTAACAACCGAAAATGTCAATGTAATCTGGCAAGGAGACGCCAATGAAATTGCATTAAGATCTCTACTGCATTGCCAGACACCAGCCAAAATATTGAATGTAACTGGTCCTGAGATCCTATCTATCCGTTGGATCGCCGAGCGCTTTGCGGAACATTTTAATACCACACCGGTATTTGTAAACCAAGCTGCAGGAACCGCTTTACTCAATAATGCCTCTGAATGTCACCGTCTATTTGGCTATCCAAAAACGACCATCCGGGAAGCCATTGATATTACCGCACACTGGTTAATGAATGGCGGTGAGCTTTGGAACAAAGACACCCATTTTCAAGAAAGAAAGGGAAAATTTTAAGGAAAAACAATTATTCTAATGAAAAAATTAGACGCTAATTTACAACAACATCTCTGGGCTGGAACCGTCATCCCCGCTCATCCCCTGGCTCTTCACGAGGACCGTAGTATAGATGAGGAGTCTCAACGTCTTCTGACAAAATATTATATCGCAAGTGGTGCCGGAGGAATTGCCGTCGCTGTACATTCTACCCAGTTCGAAATTCGTGATCCGAAAATCAACTTGTTCGAAACTGTTTTAAAATGGGCCAGCGAAGAGGTGGACAATGCAGAGCTTCAACGCCCCTTCCTTAAAATTGCAGGTATCTGTGGGCCTACCGAACAAGCTGTACAGGAAGCAAGGACGGCACTAAAATATGGTTATGATATCGGTTTATTGAGCATGGGAGGACTCAACGACTGGACAGAAAAGGCTATACTTGATCGGGTTCGTGCAGTCGCTGCCATCATTCCAGTATTTGGGTTTTATCTTCAACCTTCGGTAGGCGGTCGTATTTTTTCCTATTCCTTCTGGCAGGAGTTTGTTGAGATAGAGAATGTTGTTGCCATCAAATGTGCTTCTTTCAATCGTTACCAAACCCTGGATGTCATGCGTGCGCTCGCAAATTCAAATCGTAGCGATCAAATCGCCATGTATACAGGCAATGATGACAATATCGTCAATGATCTAATGACTACCTATCAATTTCCAGTGAACGGGAAGACGGTTGCTATAGATTTTAAAGGGGGCTTACTAGGGCATTGGGCTGTTTGGACGAAAAAAGCGGTTACACTTCTAGATGAAATTAAGCATTACAAGCGCCATCCTGATAATCAGACAGCAAGCCACCTTTTAAGCAAAGCCATTGAAATAACAGACAGTAATGCTGCTTTTTTTGATCCGGCAAACGCTTTTCATGGCTGTATCCCCGGGCTCCATGAAGTCCTCACACGCCAGGGCTTGATGAAGGGTACTTGGTGTATCAATCCAAAAGAACAACTATCCTCTGGTCAAAAAGAAGAAATTGACCGTGTGTACAGCGATTATCCTGAACTAAACGATGATGCTTTTGTACAGTGCTTCCTAAATTCCAGATAATACCGACAACTGCAGTCCAAAAATATTTTCAGAATCTTGGTCCAGCAGTATTTCTACAACAATGTTGAGTCATTTTAGGGTCAACATTGTTGTTATTGACGTCCTGAGCACAGGCTGTTTGATTTTCACAATAATTTGTTTGAATTCTATATATTTTGTATCCATCAATGGAATTATTTTTGTCGACAAATTATCACGATGGAAAAAAACACTAAACCCAGACAATCTTTTGTTCCAACGATACTGGCTTTTGCACTTGTTCCAATTACAGGTCTTGCTACTGATATCTATCTTCCTTCGATGCCTCAAATGGCCTTGGACTTTGGTCTCAGTGAAAGCCATATCCAGTTAACACTATCATTGTTTCTAATCAGCTACGGTGTAGCTCAATTCTTTACTGGTGCGCTCGTTGACGCATGGGGTAGATACCGGATCAATCTAATTTCGTTGTTCCTTTTTATCCTTAGTTTTTGGATCACCGCCACCACAAATGATATCTGGACAATTTACTGCATGCGTATTTTGCAGGGTATTCTTTCAGCATTCGTCGTCATTTCCAAACGGGCTTACTTTGTCGATGTGTACGAGGGCGAGCAACGCAAGCACTATCTCAGTATCATGACCATCGTCTGGTCTATTGGACCTATTGTCGCCCCCTTTATTGGTGGATACTTACAAACGCAGTTTGGATGGCGTTCAAATTTTATGGTCCTCGCAGTTTATAGTGCGGTACTTTTTGTCCTGGAATTTATCTTCTCTGGCGAGACAATTAAACAAAGAAAACCGTTACACGTCAACTATCTTATCGGCGAATTTAAAATGATGTTAAAGACAAACGATTTTACTTTTGGCGTGTTGATGTGCGGAATATCTTACGGATTAGTCATGTTTTATAACCTTAGTGGCCCATTTTTTATCGAGCATCAATTGGGTTACGGAGCAATCACGACAGGCTACACCTCACTTATCATGGGATTAGCTTGGATGTGCGGTGGTTTTATTGGAAAAGCGCTGATCAAAAGAGCCTTAATACCGAAGCTGCGAATTGCTAATTTTATCCAGATTATCCTGGTATTATTGATGATTGTGGTATCCCCTTATCAGACAAATTTATATACATTGACATTCTTCGCATTTGCGGTACATTGCTCAGCCGGATTTATATTCAATAATTATTTCAGTTATTGTTTGGGTCGATTCCCATTGTCAGCAGGAATAGCCGGCGGATTGGTCGGTGGAATTACTTACCTGTTAACGTCCTCTCTGAGCTACGGCACAGTCAGTTTAATCAATCCCTCTTCTCAACTTGAAATCGGATTGGGTTACGCCGTATTTGCAGTTTTAGGTTTGCTCACACTTTTTTTCATCAGTAAGCTAGCTAAAACGAATAGGCTATAGCTAAAACACATAAAAGACTTTGTCGATTTTAAGCTACACAATCCAATAAGATTGCTAATTTATTTTCAGGTGAAGTTTAAAACAGCTATATTTGTACTATCATAATTTAGGTTTATAATTGGTTATTGAAGGTTTTCATTCTCCCCGTTTGAAAACCTTTTTTTTCTGAATTGTCTGTTTTCTATTGGCCAGAAAGAACCTTCAATTGATTTTCATGACTGTTGGTGCTTGTGAGCCCTTAATTATTTTTAACACTAAATTTCTCGATATAGGTACGTGGACTTTCTTTATAGAATTTCTTAAAGGTTTTACTAAAATATTTTGGATCATTGAAGCCTACTTGATAAGCAACTTCGCTAATACTCAATCCACTATTATTCAACAGTATTTGTGCGGCTTTTTTCAAACGTACCATATTGATAAATTCAACCAGGTTCAAACCAGTTTGCTGTTTTATCTTACGGTATAAAACTGATCGGCTCACGCCTATTGCCTTCGTCAGCTCCTGCACACCGAAATCCTCGCAGCCTAGGTTTTCCTCCACAATACGCAATACCTGATCCAAAAAGCGTGTTCTTTCGGTAGTCTCTATCCCCTGTCCTCCCAAAAGATAATTTTGAACAAATTTTTCCTCCAAACGTTTTCTCGTCTGTATAATGTTTGATATTTTCTGAATCAAATGTGGCATACTGAACGGTTTGGTAATATAATCATCAGTTCCCACTTCAAAAGCCTCGGTGATATATGGGTCTGCGGTTCGCGCCGTCAATAAAATAACCGGAATGTGATTCGTGCTATTATCATTCTTTATTTGTTGCAACAGTGTTATACCATCACAGTTTGGCATCGTCACATCTGAAATAATAATATCCGGTTGTCTGGCGTGGACCAATGCCAGGGCCTCGTTTCCATCGTTTGCTTCTAAAACCACATATTTCTTGCGTAAGTTTTCGCAAAGAAAACATCTCAGCTCGACATTATCTTCGGCAACAAGAATAATCGGCTTCTCATCTGCTGTCCGGTCATTTTCAACTTCCACAAACCCTTGATCGTCGACCAATTGAGCAGACTGTTCAGAGACATTCGTTTCTTCAATTCTACTTAACATATCGGTTGTAAATGAAGTATCTATATGTACATTCTGTTGCGGCAGACTGATCCGGAAGACCGTATTATAGGCTAAAGGTTCTGCGGCCATATTACTTTCAACAGTTAACAATCCTCCATGTAAATGGATAATGGACCTTGACAATGCAAGTCCTATACCGCTACTTGTAGCGACAAAACCCTCGGTGTTTGCCTGATAGAATTGTTCAAATACAAAGGGTATATCTTTTGCGGGGATGCCTCTACCGGAATCCCAGACCGAAACAAGTAATTTAGCCGTATCGTCATTGCCCTCAAGTTCTACTTGTACTTTTATCCGTCCCCCCTTATCGGTAAATTTAAAGGCATTGTAAATCAGATTGACAAGCACTTTCTCAAACTGCTCAGGGTCAAAATATGCCTGGTAATCGGTGGAAATATTATTCTCGAGAAAAAACTGGATATTATTCTTCTCTGCTATAAAATGGAAGTTTAATAAAACGTTTTTAAGATATTCGGATACAAGAACTTTCTGACTGTGCAGTTCCATTTTTCCGCCTTCATGTTTTCGAAAATCAAGTAGTTGATTGACCAAATTCATCAAGCGATCAGCATTTCGTGTGGCGTAGCCCAGATGTTCCTGTGCATAGTCAGATAGCGAATGATCCGTTTTCAATTGATTCAATGGTCCTATAATCAAAGACAGGGGTGTACGGAATTCATGCGAAATATTTGTAAAGAAATTCAGTTTGGCTTCATGCAGTTCCTCCTGCTTCTCGGAAGCAATCTTTCGGATCAAAAGGTCACGTTTTAGTTTATTTCTACCATGAAAAAAACGGATAATTAAGAACACAATAAAACCCAAAATCAAGAAATAACCTGTATAAGCCCACCATGTTTTCCAAGGTGCTGGGAGAATTCTTATTTTTAAAACCCGCGCCTTTTCATTCCAGATGCCGTCATTATTTGACCCTTTTATCCAGAGTTCATAATTCCCCGGATCCAAGTTCGTATAGGTAGCGACTGGATTGGTTACATAATTCCATTCCTGATCAAAACCTTTTAAATAATAGGCATAGTTATTTTTTTCAGGATGAACATAATTCAACACACTGAATTCAAGACTGAATACATTCTGATTGTGATCTAATACCAATTCATCCATCATGGATATGTCCTTGGGGATTACACCATCTATTCCGGGTCTAACAGTACGATTAAACAATTTAAGATCCGTAAACTGTATCGGTGGAACATAGCTATTGACGCTAAGACTGTCTGGATTGAATAGGGTAAAACCAGAAAAGCTACCAAAAGCAAATTTTCCGTCCCGCAGTATGGTGGCTGCATTTTGAATATATTCATTACCAGGCAAACCATCCACTTTTGTATAACTTCTAACACTTCCTGCTTGCGGATCGAAACAGGTAATCCCTGTGTTTGTGCTTAGCCACAATTTGTTCTTTAGATCACTCAGAATACCAAAAACATTATTGACTGGAAGGCCATTTTGTTCATTGAAACGTTTAAAGGCTTTCTTTTCGGGCAGATAGCGATTTAAACCTCCCATATAGGTTCCAATCCAGATTTGTCCTTTTCTATCTTCGTGAATACTAATAATATCGTTACCACTGATCGACAGCGAGTCTTTTTTGTGATTCAAAAACGATATGAACTTATC
The DNA here is from genome assembly GCF_019969845.1 of Sphingobacterium sp. GVS05A. Classification (GTDB taxonomy): domain Bacteria; phylum Bacteroidota; class Bacteroidia; order Sphingobacteriales; family Sphingobacteriaceae; genus Sphingobacterium. The sequence goes on along the minus strand of NZ_JAHXYR010000004.1, from coordinate 267,068 downwards.
GGTACCTGCTATTTTAAGATTTAGTCCATTAGAAGTGCCGATCCATAAATTACCTCTGGAATCCTCCATGAGTGCTCTGACCATATTAGAGCTCAACTGTTTACCCGCAACGTTGAAGGTCTGGAAATAACCTGGTTTTTTATTTTTCCGCTGTACCTGCAAACCGCCACCAAATGTTCCGATCCAAATATCACCCTGACGATCCTCCAACAAAGCATACACGTTATTATTAGCAAGCCCATTTGCCACATTTGGATCAAAACGAAAATGCTCGTAAACCTGTTGTCCTTTACGTCTTAAATTTAATCCACCATCATAAGTGCCGACCCATAAATTACCCTCCCGATCACGGCAGATAGACTTTACATTATTATGGCTTAGGCTACCCACATTACTCTTATCATGCCGTTCATTAAAAAATGAACTCGTATGTCGGTTGAAATAATTTAATCCACCACCCTCTGTCCCAATGACTAGCTCGCCATTTGGATGCTCTAAAAAAGCACTGACAACATTGTAGCTCAAGCTATTTCGTCGAGATTGATGGGTGAAATTTTGGAAATTGGGGATATCTTTATCGTATATATTAATCCCGCCAAAATAAGTACCGATCCAGATAGACCCTCTTTTATCCTGAAATATTGGCCGAATAGAGTTGTTACTCAAACTATTGGGATTGTTATCATCGGCCTGTATAAATAATATTTTCCCGTTTCGGTATAAATAAAGGCCATTGAATGTTCCAATCCAGATGCTCCCATCGTCAGCCTTCTTCAAAGAGCGTACATCCTGGTTTGCCAAATTTGCAGCAGGACTGTCATCAGTATTCAAAGAAGATACTTCTCCTGTATTTTCATTGATTATTTTTATTCCGTTGTATTTTGTTCCTACCCAAAAAACACCGGGAGCAAATTCCAGAACGGCCTGAAATCGTTGATTTACTTTATTAACCAATCCTTTCTGATTGAAATAGGTCCGCAACACTTTTAATCTATTACCATCCTTGGAAGCTGACTGCATCAGCACAATTGCATCATCGGTGCAAAACCACAATCTTTTCTTCCCGTCCTCGTATATCGTTCTAAAATTTCGAAAATACGAGCGGCCATTGCTTCCCTCAACCGTAATTTCATTGAAAACAAGCTCCGCCTCCAAATCAGCACCTTCTTTTATCCGATATAATCCAACATTTGTAGCAATCCAAATTACACCATTTGAATCTTGGAAAATTTGATGCACATTCACTTCTATTTTCCCACTTGTGTTCTCAACGACTGGCAAAGGAATACGCGTAAAATTATCTGCATTCCTATTGTATAAATTAAGGCCGCCTGTTGTCCCTACCCAAAGTCGCTGTTTCTTGTCCTGGGTAATTGCTTGTATAAAATTATGTTCCAGGGAAAGGCTATCCTGCGGATTGCTTCTATAAATTGTAAACTTATGTGCATCATATTTATTCAGGCCATCACGGGTACCAATCCACATAAAGCCCAGGTGATCTTGTTCGATAGCAAAAACACTCCCTTGTGATAAACCTTCGTTTACATCAAGATGTAAAAAACGATAGTTCTTCTCCTGTGCATTAGAAATAGAAAGGGCAAACAACGTACTAAAAACCCAAAGTATACAAATACGTAATGGCATCATGAGGAATATAATTGAAATTGGATACGATAAAAATAATCATTCCATTCTATAAACACCAATAGTTATTTATTTAATCTATCGTTCAATTGTTGCTCATAAAGTGACTCTAAGAGCAATTTTTTATTTTGATTTTCCCAAAAACCGGCAGTCCTGTCTTTAAACCGACCATGATTGTTTTTGCCATTCACCCCTATTGCAAAATTTTGCCCCGAAGCCCAAGGTTGTTGTACGGCCGCACTTTTGACTTTGCAATTCCACAATACCTGTGTTACGCCGGCCCAACCGTGTCCACTCCCCCAGTTACCGCGATCCTGAACATTAATCTCGCCATCGGTTGTAATCTGATCGTACAGGGTGCCTACTGCCCAACGATGATGTGGTCCAATATCCGCATGGGTATTCGTTGCAGTGGACATGCTAAAAACATTTGGCCCCAAAGTTCTTGCTCCCGTGACATAGTCATGCCGCCCTTCTGTGGTATATAATTGTCTAAATAAATTGAGTTGACCATTGTTATTGAATGAATACCTACGTCCCCCGGTAATTTGAGATTTGGGATCCAGGCATTTCGAATTGATAACGGATGTTTGTTTTGCGAAGGCACCCAAGCTTACTGCCGCATAACCAAAATAGCGTGCCGTAATGTTGCGTACCCATGCATTCTCAATTTTATCAAACTCAATAGCTATCCAAGCATGGTTTTCGTCTGTTTCGTTGGCAAATTCGGATTCAAAACGTAGATTTTCAATCCCCACTTCCTGAATACGTCCCGCAAACTTAAATGGAACGACAGAGACTTTACCAAACTGCGGATCTATAGCCATGACAACTGGATTATCTAAAAACAGCGTGTCTCCACTAATGGAAGAAATAACACGTTCAAATTTTAGTTTATATTCCTTAGTTGTCCATTGTTTTGTTCCTTCCCTTGCTATTATTTGATCCATTTTGACCGCTTTAATCCACGCCGCATTGAGTTCATAAGAAAGGAGTACTGATGCCCCTTTCTGAAAATCACGACTATCGTCGACAACGACATACTTACTTCCGACAGGTATATATATTGCTTCAAGCATTTGTGCTTTAGCCTGATCTTCGACATAGTTTCCGTCACCAGAAATTTTCAATAAGCTACGTTGTTGCTTTCCCGTGGCACGCAATAAGGTTTCACCTTCCGCATCCCCCTCTCCTCTCAACACAATACCACTCGATTTGATCAGTAGACTTCCAGGTATATTGTAAATTCCTTTTTTCAGCGTTATCGCCCCTCTATATCCGTTTTTATCAAGGGGTTTGTTTGAGATTTCATCGATGGCACGTTGTATCATCTGTTGATCAGTTCCATCTGCTGTAGGATGTAACGAAATAGCGCTGGCTACAGTGGGGAGCTGTCGATTTCCTTGATGATAACCAACCCGACTGAAATCAGGGATGATATTTCCCCTATCATCCGGAAAATAGATGAGTTTACCCTCGGGGTCTTTTCGAACCAGGCTAGACTGTGCCCGTCCCGAACGCAAGTTTTCCTCCCGAAGCAAGGCTTCTAAAAAATAGTAATCTGCGTAACTTAATGGCTTATCTACTTCGGTATTGGAGGGTTTTGATCCTGTACTATGCAGTAAAATAAACCCTTTATTTTTATTTGGAGGGGACATATAGTGGTCAATCAGATTAGACATTATTGTCTGCGCTTTGCTCAAATAGTCTTTTCCCTGATTGCTGAATGTACTCAACTCCAATAGTCCCGACGCAATCACGGTGGCAGCTGAAACATCCCTCGGTTCATTCGGGATATGAGGTGCATCGAAATCCCAATAGGGGATTAAATCCTTAGGCATACGTGGATGGCCAAAAAGCCAGTGTGCGACCTTTTCGGCTTGCTGCAGGTATTTTGGATCACCGGTCTCACGATAGCACATGGTATAACCATAGAGTGCCCATGCTTCTCCCCGAGCCCAGGTAGACTCATCACTAAATCCTTGATGTGTATTTTTGTGCTGTACTTCACCTGTCGCAGGATTATAGTCAATTACATGATAGGTGCTATAGTCCGATCTAAAATGATTCTTCATCGTTGTGTTTGCATGACTTACAGCGATATGATAATAGCTAGAGTCCCCGGTCAATTTTGTTGCTTCAAAAAGCAATTCCAGATTGAGCATGTTATCAATAATGACCGGAAAATCCCAACGATGGCTATTATGATCCCAAGAACGGATGCATCCGACCTTAGGATTAAAGCGTGTTGCCAAAGTTTTAGCGGATTGGATAATGACATCCCGATAATGTGCATTGGCTGTAAGACGATAACCGTTACCAACACTACAGAAAATCTTAAAGCCCATATCATGGGTTTTCCCATTATACTGTTCGCCTTCTATACCTCCGGTCAATTCACCCGCCAGTTCTTTCCATTTATGTTTTCCGGATTTCTCGTATAAATACCATAAAACCCCAGGATAAAAACCACTGGTCCAATCGCCACGTTTAACGGCCACCAACTCGTTATTTTCGGAGAGTGTACGTGGAGATGCTAATGTAGAATCAGCTTTTTTTAGCACCTGTAGCTCTTTATAGAGCAATTGCGACTGTCGATCCGCAAGATCCCAGGCTTTTTTCAATTGGTTTGCGCTCTGCGCTTTTGTTTCCTGAATGCCACAAAAGATAGTTGTCAAGCTCAGTATCGAAATAATAAATCGTCTTTTTGGGATAAAACGATTCGAAACATCTCCATGTTTTGACAGCAGCATATTCTTATTGAAAATCATATTACATTTAGGTTTGTTTAAGTAAAAGGTTAATTGGTAAGATTTATAACTGGATAAAAATGGTCTTCCAGCATTACAACCATATTAAAGGATTACGGATGGGCAAGTTGCGAATGACCTCTTCCTCCTTGGGATTATGATCCAGCTCAGCCCAAAGTTTCAGATAGCTGCTGTCTTGGTAAGCGGTTGCAGCAAAGATAAGAGCAGGTTGAGCAATAGGCCATTGCTCCCAGTACATCACGTCTTTTTGATAAGGCCATTTGTTCTTATCACTGATATAAGGTATCATAAAATCCACCCCTTTTTTGATTGTACGTCCATCGGGTAACGTATATCGCCATAGCGGTTCATTTGTTGTAGACAGGATATGGCAGATCATGGTCATGGCATCTAGATTAAATAGTGAATATCCAAAGGGCTTGGTCCGTTGGAGCTCTCGGGGAAAGCTACCATCTTTTTCCATCTGGCTGGGTAATAAAATTTGCTGGTAGCGTTCAGCACACATCTTGAGCAAAGCTGTATCCTGCACTAGACTGGCAAAGGATGCGACCTGCATAACCCAACAGGAGCCATGATTGTTTGCTGCATTCATTTCGTCTTTACCGTATTGGTGTTCAGTCAACCAGCGCAGATATGTTGCAAACCAACGATGGATGGCATCCTTGGTTGACTGTGGAAAGTTTGGATCATTTTCGAGCACTTTTACGCCCTGTGCCACTTCCATTAAATGAATGGTATCAATAATACCTATACCGCGACCTGTAAATCGCCCTTGTACAGCTTGGGCATACAGCAGATTTGGATTCATCATCGTCTCCGAGTCGACAAACCAAGCTTGCAAATGAACCAACGCCTGCTGCACATATTTTTTATCCGGATTCAAACGGTAGGCCGAAGCTAGGGCGCCGATAATTTGGCTAAAACGGATCATGGCTTTTCGATGGGCAACAAAGTTGGCTGGATTACTCATACCATCCCTTTGGACATAGGGGGCACTCGCATCCATTGGATCTGGCCACCAATAGTCGCCTTCCGAGTAAAAGTCATGAATAACACCGCTACTTCGAGCTGCAGGGTAAGCCGTCACGGTCAGGGGCTTTTGCTTCATGGCCCATTTTGATTGCTTTTTTATAATAGGACGCAAAACCGTTACGATTTTACTCTTGAAAGATCCATTGGGTTCATTCGCCCCAGCAAACAGGGGGAGCAGCACAATCCCAATAAATGTGCACGCTAGTCTGAAGATTGATTTTAAATTCATTTCCTTAGATTTTTATGAGCTATATCGGGATAATGCGGTACTCCTTGCCCTTGACTGTTTGAAATTCAATTTCAAAAGTTTCTTTGGTTGATAAAGGCGATAATTTTTCGCGGTCAAGGATATGGTATTTCAATGAACTTGGTTTGTATAGCAATTCATTTTCAGCCCCATTGACTTTATTCCCATTCGTTCCAATTACTTTCACTGGCATAGAGGTCCGCAACTTGCATATTCCACCTATATTGGAAACGATGCGCGTCTGTTGCAATTTATTATCCTTCCAATCGATGTCTACCGTAAAGTTTCCCCTGGCTTTAATTCCCTTAATATGCCCTGTCGACCACTCATCGGGCAGCGCTGGCAATAGATGAATAGCACCATCGTGGCTTTGCAAAAGCATTTCAGTCATTCCGGCCGTTGCGCCAAAATTGCCGTCGATCTGAAAAGGAGGATGTGCATCAAATAAGTTTGGATAAGCACCACCACCGCTCATCTGAGCGCGATCCAGTTTGGGATCAATAAAGTTCAGCGCATCCTTAAGAATTTTATAAGCGTGGTTTCCATCCTGTAATCTTGCCCACCAATTTGTTTTCCATGCCATCGACCAACCTGTACTCACATCACCGCGCAAAAGCAGCGATTTTTTTGCCGCAGCGGCCAATTCACTATTTTCTGTAACGCTAATCTGGTTACCAGGATAGAGTCCAAAAAGATGCGAAATATGTCTATGCTGATCTTTGGGATCATCCCAGTCTTTAAACCATTCTTGCAGTTGACCATATTGTCCAACCTGATAGGGATATAATTTTGCACTCGCCTGTTCCAATGTCGATTTAAACTCAGGGTCGATCTGCAGTACATCGCAAGAGCGAATAACCGCAGTAAATAACTCGCGGATAATTGCCATATCCATCGTGGATGCCATGGTCAATTGATATTCCTTTCCTGCTATTTTAATTGTATTTTCAGGCGATGTAGAAGGATTTGTTATCAAATATTTATTTTCAGGATCAGCGATCAGCCAATGTAACATAAACTGAGCCGCCCCCTTCATCAGTGGATAAGCTTTATTTTGGAGAAAAGATTTATCTCCTGTAAAGCGATAATGCTCCCACAAATGTGTGCTGAACCAAGCTGCGGCCATTGGCCATGCAGACCATCGTGGCATACCTTTAGGGTCCCAGTCATACCCTCCCGGAGGAGAGGTCTTGGCCCACAGGTCCGAATTATGGTGAACTACCCAGCCTTCCTTTATGTTGTAATTTACAGCGGCAGTTTGCGCTCCATTGACCGCCAGTTCCTCCATAAAATCAAATAGTGGCTGATGGCATTCGGACAAGTTGGTATTTTCTGCCAGCCAATAATTCATTTCGGTATTGATATTCGTGGTGTAATTACTTCCCCAAGGCGGCTGTACATGATCATTCCAAATCCCCTGTAAATTGGCGGGTCTTCCACCTTGTCTCGAACTTGCGATCAGCAGGTAACGTCCAAAATGATAATACAAAGTCAGTAAATCCAGATCTGTAGGACCTTTTGAAAATTGCATAATCCGCTGATCGGTCGGTAAATTTGCATGTGTTGAAATTCCAGCCAGTTCAAAATCTACCCTGTTAAACAGCGATCTGTAATCCTTCTGATGATCAGCAAGCAGTGTTGTAAAGTTTTTTACTGCAACCTGTTTCATTAAACGGTTAACTGTCGCCTTTACATCTTTTCCAGCTTGGCTCGGCGATTTGTCGAAACCATTAAAGCTGGTCGCTTCTGTCAGTAATAATAGTACCTCATCAGCACCAATGATACGAAGCTTATCCTTTTCTTGCTGTACCTTCCCTCCTTTTGCCTGTACTTTAACACGCATTTCGAAAGTCATCCCCTTTCCCTCAATGCTATCGTAAACCACCTGTTTAGGTTCGTAATCCCGATTGGCTACAAAACTGGGGGCTTTACCCACAAGGGTCAGTACATCGTTGCCGAGTGCTGAAACGGTACTTTTCAGTTTACTGGTCATGGACAGATCCAAAGTGATCGATTTAGCTTTATTTGCTTTTAAGCGAATGATCAATGCTTTGTTGGGGTAGCTGACAAAGCTCTCTCTTTGATATTGAACACCTTGATAAGTATAACTTACCGTACTTACCGCCCCTTCCAAATCCAAATCTCTCCGGTAAGCTTTTACCTCTTTCTCCTCTTGATGAAAATCCAGCCACAGATCACCCATGGGTAAATAACGTGCTGAATAAGGGCCTTGCATTTTCTTCCAGAGAACAGCAGCCTCTTCATATTTCCCAGCTAAAATAGCTTCACGTACTGACGGTAAAATTTGCGGACCATTGGGGTTGTTTCCAGCCTCAGGTTCGCCCGACCACAGGGTATTATCATTAATCTGAAAACGATCCCTGCTCACCCCGCCAAAGACCATTGCTCCTGTCGTACCGTTACCCAAAGGTAGTGCCTCCTCCCAATATGCAGCAGGTTTATCGTACCACAGTTGGCGCTTCTTTTGTTTATGTTGTGCATGACCACAGGTAACAGTGGCCATTATCCCGAGCAAAAGAAAAAAGCTCAAATTAGTGTTTAATTTTATCATCTCACTATTTTTCAATTGTCAACAAAGTACTTTTTGATTCGTCCATCCGTCCGGACACAACTGCTTTTCCTGCGGATAAGCGAAGCCGTATCAGGGCTCTTCCATTGTATGCCTGTACTTTTCTCGCGCCTATCGATGTTCCCTGATCAATGATCAGCTCACCATCTCCTGTAGCATCAAAATAGATCCAGTTTTTAGCATCCAGACAAGGAATACCATCTTTATCCAGTAACTTGGCCTGCACCGTTATGATATCATCTTCCCGTGCAATTTCTTCAACCTGTAATTTCGCAGGTTTGCCCCACCGCTGTGTCTGATACACTTGTTCAATCTGATCTGTCATAAGCTCCTTCCCATTTTTGGTAACAGCTTTGATTTGATTTTTTCCCTCACGTAACTTCACCATCCAACGCAATCCGGCAGCGGGAAAATCTTGGCTATTTCTTTTCTTTATCCCCTGACTTTCGCCATTGACAAATAGTTCGACCTCTTTCGCATTGGAATATACTTTGATCATCTTTGCCTCATCCGCCCCGCCCCAACGAACAGGCCAAGAGTGTCCGTAGATATGAAGCATGGGTTTTGAAGTCCAATACGATTGAAATACGTAATAGGATTCCTTCTTCGTAAAATCGCGTTCGACAACACCCTTCTGGTTGACATAGGGAACCGGATTATCTGGACGAACAGGTGTTGAGAAATCTTTAAAGGGCCAATATGCGGTACCCGTAAGCCAAGGCATGGTTTCTTGCTCCTTGAGGTGCCAATCGATCAAATTACAGATATAGCTTTCACTCCAGTCACCATCCTTGGAAACTCTTGCAGCGCCACCCACGAGGGATGCATCGCCAGCCCGTTCATCGGTGGTACCATCGCCTTCTATTTTGGCTAGTGCCCGATCCGGATCCTCTGCATGGCGACGAGCATGACTATCTCCGCCCCATTCCACATGAAGAAAATGTTTGACCTTTTTCATTTCCTCTGCCGAGGCCGTTTTATAATCTGTATACACTCCACGATACCAACCAGCCCAGATAGAGGGTGAATACACATCAACAATATCTTTACAAAAGTCACAACGTCGTATGGCCGTCTTTCGACTGGGATCCAATTGGTGGGAAAGTAAATGCAATTCACGCATAAATGTCCTGATTTTCTCTTTGTCGAATTCGGGAAAATCGCCGGGCCAATCATTTTCATTACCGAGCCCCCAAATAATGATCGAAGGGTGATTATAGTGCTGCTCAATCATATTTGTCAACATCCGTTTCCCTTGTTGCTGATAGATTTCACCGCCCAAGCCACCGCGACACCAAGGGATTTCCTCCCAAACCAAAATACCAAGACTATCACAGGCTTCGAGTACCCTGCGGCTTTGTTGATAATGACCCAGCCGAATGAAATTGACGCCCATCTCTTTCATCATCGTCATTTCCTGTAAAATCTGTGCATCTGTCATGGCCGCTCCTACAGCAGCATGATCTTCATGACGATGCGTGCCCCGAAGCAAAAGTCTTTTCCCATTTAATAAAAAGGGACCATTATCTTTAAATTCTACATGCCGGAAACCAAAAAGACTCTCTTCTTTAAATGTCTGTCCATTGCTTTTGACGATGGTTACCAAACGATACAAAGCGGGATGATCTGGGCTCCACAATTCGGGTTTTTTAACCGTTAATTTTCCAAAGTCAAGAGATCCTTCCACCGAACGAACAACCGGTGTCTGACTCAGTAGCAATTTACCCGAAGGGTCATAAAGCTGTGTTTCGACATCAAAATTTGAGCTGTTGGATTGTGTTAAAAGGCGACCACGGATTTGCAATACCCCCTGTTTTCCATCTGCATCCACTGTAGGGCTAACAAAGACTTTTTCTAAAGCCGTCTGTGGTACATATTTCAAATTCAGATGGCGATAGATACCTCCATATAGGTTAAAATCGGATAGGTCTGAGGGAATCATTTCGAGGTCACGCGAGTTATCTACCCGAATTGAAACCGGTATCTTCCCTTTAAACTGTGTTTTATAGGCTTCGGTTTTTTTAAACTGTTCGACGGCCTCAGTAATATCTACTGTCCATTCGTCATAACCGCCGACATGTTCCCCAACCTTTTGCGTATGGATATAAACCGTAGACTTTTGTCCTGCACCTTCAAAATGAAGCAATGTACGACCATTTGGATAGGGGTTTTCAATGGTTAATGTCTTTCTATACCAACCTGGGCCCTGATAATAATTGACAGCTGGATCAACAGCATCTAAGGCATTGTAACAATGAGGCAAACTAACGGTTTGCCATAGTGGAACGGATTCAGGATTGCCCGCCCCAACCGGCCGTACAGCTTCCCAAATCCCCCCAAGATCGCTCTTCAGAAAGTCCCATTCCCTGTCGATTCGCTTTGATTCCTGAGCCTGGAGCTGTAAAGCGCCAAATCCCAATAGCAATGCAAGTATTTTATAAAACTTATTTTCCTTTATCATTAAATATGGTTTCTTTTCTTAATCTTTGGATTCAGCTTATTCATCCAAGGCTCCGGTTTTCATTTTCTTTGCTGTGGCAATCTTATCTCTTTCTAGTTTTCCAGCCAACTCAATTTTGATCACAGTTGCGACAGGATCAATTGCCTGTTTTGAAACGTCAATTTTGATCGTATCAGACTGAGATTTCACTTTAAGCGTCTTACCATTCGCTAAAAAACTAGCTTTTAAAACTTTATTTTTTACTGGAAGAACGACCGTTCCATCTTGAGGCCAGTCAAATATGGTCAGGTAAAGCAGGGTCTTGTCGCCCTGTTCCTTCATGGTGCATCTTCCCCACTCAAAGGGTTGCAAAGGACTGCTTTTGGTTGCATAAATTGCTTCACTGTTGATTTTCATCCACTTGCCTATCGTCGCCAATCTGTCTATGCTTTCCTGTGGAAAGCTTCCATCTGGTTTCGGGCCGACATTGAGCAAATAATTCCCGCCTTTTGATGCGATATCAACCAAATTACGGATCAATGTTTCTGCCGACTTCCATTTATGGTCAGACGTACGAAATCCCCAGGTTCCATTCATAGTCATACAAGTTTCCCAATGCTTTCCTTCCAACTCGCTCCAATCTGGAATTTTCTGTTCTGGCGTCTTTGTGTCCCCCGGAAAATTTGGTCTTTTCAAACGATCATTGGTAATAATATTGGGTTGCAGGCGCAGTTGTTCATGTAGCATGCTCGCAGCTTCATCAGTCATATTTGTTGGTGTATCCCACCACAAGACGGAAATATCACCATAATTACTCAAAAGTTCTTTCACCTGTGGTACAGATACATTTTTGATATAGTCATCAAAACTCGCAGTTTCTTGCTTTGGGTCCCAATGGCCTTTATGCGCTAAGGTATAGGCATCTATTTTAGCCGAGTCCGGATTGGGCCAGCCTTCTCGCATTACCTTTCGTGCTGCCGAACCTCCAGGGTTATTCCAATCTTGCGCTTGTGAATAGTAGAAACCTAATTTGACACCATACTTTTTACAGGCGGCGGCCAAAGGCTTTAACAAATCTTTACCATAAGGAGTCGCATCGACCATATTCCATTTGCTGGTTTTGGTTTCGAACAACGCAAAACCGTCGTGATGTTTGGCTGTAATAATGAGGTATTTCATGCCGGCATCTTTCGCCATTCGCACCCATTCGTCGGGATTATATTGTATAGGATCAAACTGGCCTGCCATTGCCTGATATTCGTCAACTGGAATTTTTGAACGGTTCATAATCCATTCCGCTCCACCCCGAGCTTGTTCATGACCACGATAGACACCGCAAAATTGTGCATATACGCCCCAATGGATAAACATACCAAATCTGGCTTCCTCCCACCATTTCATCCGTAGACTATCAGGTAGCTTATTCTCTTGCGCCATTGATGCGCCACTTGATATTCCTGAGACCAAGAGTATCAGGAATAGTATTTTATACATCTTGAGTTTAGTTTTCATGCCTATAATGGTTATATTTTAGAAACCTTTTGTCTGCGTAAATTTATCATTTCCCAAACTTTTAGCAATATCTACTTCGGACTGTGGCACAGGCCATAAAGTATCCCGCTCAGCAAATAAGCGCATTGCACCATCGGGATCTTTGGTTTTGTCCATGACTTGTTTTATAAGTCCCCAACGTTTTAGATCAAAGTAACGCTGTCCTTCCAGAGCCAATTCAACACGTCGCTCGTGACGGATAATATCGCGAAATTCTTCTTTTGTCAATCCGGAACTAAATTGCAGCAAAGGCATTTTCACATCTGCACGGGATCGTACCTGATTCAATGCATCGACGGCTGTTTGCTCAGGTCCAGCACTTTCGTTTTTTGCTTCTGCATACATCAGCAAAATATCCGCGTAACGAAGAAATACCCAATCTTGATCACTTTGTGTAGCGTAGCTGGTTGGCCATTTGGCTTCATTGATATATTTCCTGGGCAAGAAGCCCCCCTTAACATCCGCTGCTACAGGATCAAAGGCGGAAGAAGCTGTCGTTCCACGCCATACCCCTTGATAGATAATAGATGCCTTCAATCGGGGATCACGGTTTTCATAGGGATTTTTCGCATCATATTTGGCAGAGGTACTGATATCCTTGCCATCAATACAATAATAGGAATCAACCAGATACCCCAGCGGCTGTACCGTCATTAAATAGGAATACATCATATCTGCAGGGCTATACATATTAGGTGGTAGAAAACGCGCTGAAAACATAATTTCAGGATTACTATTTTGACCAGGTTTTCTAAATAAATCCCTATAGCCACCTTGATAGATCGAAAATTTGTTTTCATCCATCACCATCTTTGCTACTGCAGCAGCTTCAGCCCATTTTTTATTTGTCAATAATACTTTTGCTTTATATCCGAGTGCGGCACCCCTGACAGCATGTCCTTTATATGCGGTGTTTGGCAACTTTTCAATGGCATAATCAAGATCTGCTAAAACAGCCTCTAAAACTTTGCTTTTTTCAGTCCTTCCCAGTCTAGCGCTGGCATCATCCAAACCTAGTGGCTCAAGTGTCAGTGGCACATCACCATAAAGATTAGTCAGTAAAAAATAATAATGCGCACGAATGAAACGGGTTTCGGCTTTATAGCGATCCCGATCCTGCTGGCTCATGCTGGTGATACGGTCTATATTGGCAATCAATTTATTACAGGCTGCGATTGCTTGATAGGAGATTTCATAACCTTCCGCTTGCATACCGCCTGTCGTTGAGGTCAATCCACCTCTAGAAATTGTATTAAAATTATTGGATGTGCTTGATATGAATGCATCATCGGATAAGCCGTCCCAGAACATGCTTGCCCCACCCCAGCCCCCCCGGGCATTGGAAGAAGATGTAGAATTATATCCTCTACATAAGAATTCATACACGCCCGATAGTGCAAGGTCTGCATCCGCTTGAGTTTTCCAAAAAGTAGATTCAGGTATTTTATCCGTTGGGTTTTTATCTAAGAAATCTTTAGCACAACTGCCCAGCGCTGTGGTAGCCGCCAAACAAAAATATAGATATGTCTTTTTTAGTTTAATTTTCATGATCTCATCAGTTAGAAGGTGATATTTGCACCAAATGCAAAAACTTTATTTTGAGGATGGGTTACATAACGTCCTGAGGTTGCTCCACCGCTGGACGATACACCGCGTTCTGGATCTAAACCTGGGAACTTCGAAAAAGTAACCAGATTATCTGCGGCAAAATAAACACGTAATCCCGAAATACCTGCCTTTGATAATGTATTCTGTGGAATACTGTAACCTATTTGAATATTTTTCAATCGTAAGAAAGATCCATCTTTCAAGAAAAATGTAGAGGCCGTCCGTACATTATTTGCTGCTGGTGAATTGTCTAATCCTACAATCGGTAACGATGCATTTGGATTTTCCGGTGTCCAAGCGTCCATCCATTCTCGCGTGAAAGTCCCGCCTTGTCTAAAAGGAACGATTCCCCATTCGCTAACAAATATTTTTTGGCCTTGAGATCCAAAGAAAAATGCCGTAAAATCAAAGTTTTTCCATACTGCGGTGGCATTAAATGAATAATCAAAATCTGGAAATGCCCCAGGTACTACAACGCGGTCATTATTGTCCACCTTGTTATCACCATCGACATCCGCAAATTTCAAATAGCCAGGTTGCGCTGGGACTTGTTGTTTTGGCGCACTTGCGATCTCTTCCTTCGAGCGAAATATTCCTACACTTTCCAGTAAGTAGAAACTGCCATATGGTAACCCCTCCCGAATAATGGTATTGCCTGAAATACGTTCAGCGCCATATTTTATAACCTTATTGCTATTGGCCTGGATATTACCATTTAATGTTAAGGATACCTCCCCAATTTTTTCACGATATTGAAGTCCGAGTTCGATCCCCCTATTACGCAAGGTTCCATAATTTACCGTCGGTGCAGTAAGACCGATATAGGAAGGGAATGCTGTCGATGATGACAGAATATCGGAGGTCACTTTATTGTACCAATCAAAAGAGGCTGTCAACTTATTATTCCAGAATCCGAGATCAATACCAAAATCCAATACTTTGGTACTTTCCCACTTTATACGTTCATTTGCCATAGCAACCTGACGTGCTCCCTGTTGTAGGGTTTCTTCAAATGGATAGGCAAAAGCAGAGCTGTAAACAGTTTGATAGGGATAGTTTCCGATATTCTGATTACCGAGGGTTCCGATGGAAGCTCTAAGTTTGACTTCATTGACTGTCTCTTTAAGCCGTTCGCCAAAAAAAGCTTCATCTGAGATCTTCCATCCTGCTGATACGGATGGGAAAAAGGCCCATTTTCTATTTTCGGGAAAACGTGAAGAAGCATCATAACGGGCATTTCCCTCCAACAGGTATTTGCCTTTATAATCATAATTTAACCGACCGTAATAAGATCTTAAAGACCATTCATCGGTCACGCCACTATTTGACTGTTGTCCGGCACCACCACCATCCAATTCAAGCAGATCTTTATTAGGGAATTGCAATCTGCTACCGAATAATTTTTGCGTCTTGTTATATTCTGCTTGTGTGCCGGCTAATACTTTCAAATTATGGTCTCCAAATGACTTGTCGTAAGTCAGTTGGGTATACCCCACAGGATATACATTGTTATCATCAGTCACCTCCAATCCTTGTCCTCCGACATCCAATTGGCGTGCAGGCAGTGCATCTGGTTTTGCCTGCCACATATACTGATTGATCACTGGTTTGTTTGTATAGTTTTTGTTAAAACTATAGGTTAAACCACCGCTGGTTTTCCATTCTAAACCCTCCAATAGCTTTATGTTCACAAAGATATTGCCCTGCATAAAGTAATTGTTCAGCCTAGTCAATGCGTTGTCTGCAACCGCAACGGGGTTTTTATTGGGTGACTGAAATGGGTAAGCTCGGGAAGTATATCGGCCACTTCCATCTGGAAGCACAGGACCATATAACGGAGATTGGCTTATTGTTGACAGAAATTGATCTTCAGCTCCGTTTCTCGGATATTTTCGATCACGATAATTCAATGTAATACTCGAACCAAAACTTATTCTATCGTTGATTTTCGAGTTCAGGTTCAATTGGAGATTATACTTTTTAAAGGAAGTACCAATCATAATATCGGGCTGATCGACATAACCAAGGATGACGTTATAATTGGTTCCATTAGCACCACCACTTAAACTTAAATTATGCGTTTGTACGGGTACAGTTTTAAACACGGCATCCAACCAGTTAAAGTCAGGATAAAGCGTTTTGTCTGTCGCATTTTTATATGCATCAATCATTTCCTGGCTGAACAGCGAATTCGCATTGGTGATACCAGAATTTTTAGCAGCTTGATTATATAGGGTCATATAATCTACCGAATTATAGACCAAATCAGGTAATGCTGAAGCCTTTGTTATTCCAACATTGTAATCGTAGCTCAGTTGTGCTTTTCCGGATTTCCCCTGTTTGGTTGTCACGAGGATCACACCGTTTGCAGCTCTTGCTCCATAGATTGCTGCTGAGGCGGCGTCTTTTAATACTGTAATATTTTCAATCGCCTGTGGATTCAGGTTCTCCAAACTACCGGGAATCCCATCCACAATGACCAATGGTGCGGAAGAAGCACCATAAGAACCTAATCCCCTAACTTGTAAATTCACATTTTCATTACCTGCCTCTCCGGATCCTTGTGTCACACGAAGTCCCGGCATACGCCCTTGAAGTAACTGTGTAGGATTAGTCGCAATTCGTTTATTCAGTACTTTTCCGTCTACTGCAGCAACCGCTCCAGTCAAATTGCTCTTTTTCTGTGTTCCGTAACCTACAACGACGACCTCGTCCATTAGGCTACTTGACTCTTGTAGTACTAGATTGATATGATCTTTTTTATCAATAGCGATTTCTGTTTTTTCTCTACCTACCAGTGAAAAAATCAATACATCAATATCCTTGGCAAGAATCTGATAATTGCCGGATACATCTGTAACGGTTCCATTCTTTGCGCCTTTAATCTGTACTGTCACCCCTGCAAGTGGTTCGCCTGCAGGTGAGGTTACTTTTCCTGATATTTTTAGCTGAGACTGTGCAAACACGTTTGGTGCAGCCATACTCATCAGCGAAAATAAAAGCAAACCCTTCCCTACCGTTTTGGTTATCGGTGTTATCATAGTTCTCTTGGTTTATGTGGTTATTTTGAACTCAATAAATGAAACCAAATATCAAAAATAGTCGGTCTCTAGAGGGAGATTTTTCGTTCGAATAGGTGGAAAAAATGTCTTTTTTCTTGATTTCCAGTAGAATTAAACGGATTTTGAAGAAAATTAAATTTTCAATCGCTGTTTCATTCTTGACGATGATATAAAAAAGGTATTATCTATCCTTAAAAAGAAAATATCAACCTATTTACAAGTTGATATTTTCTTTCATTTAACACCAAAGAAATCCGATATTGCTGTACTAATACCCTGGATTTTGGGGCAGTAAATTTGTATTACGTGCGATTTCATCCTGAGGAATAGGCATCAGTGCATGAAAATCTTTTACTTTTGGCTGGCTTTCATAGGCTCCCTGCCTAGTAAATGCATCTACTACTTGTCCCCAACGTTTGATATCGTACCACCTTTTCCATTCAAAAGCTAATTCAATACGACGTTCTTCCTGCACTGCCTTTCTAAAGTCTGTCTGCGACATACCCGTTGCTAAGTCTGCAGGATAATTCTGTACTCCCTGTGGCGTATACCTTGCTCTAGCCCGAACAGCATTTATATAGCTATATGCCTTTTCCGTTGGTCCGCCTTTACTTTCATTTAATGCTTCAGCTGCCATTAAAAGAACTTCAGCATAGCGAAAGATAACATGTTTGATATCGGAGTCAGAGCCATCCGCTCCAGCATTAGTGCCCGGATGCAAACACCATTTTGCTGTATGTATACGAGGCCATTTCCATTTCTGATAGGGTGTCATCACTCCTTTTATTGGTGTTTCGGTCAGAAAGCTAATTTTCTTTCTGTAATCTTGATCAGAAAAGCTACCATATACGCCATTTGATGGTACAATAACGCTCCATCCCAACATATCGGCATCCCGCACACCAGTCATCGGCGCCGTATAATCTTGGTTGGATGCATTTTCTCCGGTAATTCCCCCCAGAAAATCAACTACCCAAACATGCTCGGTCTGAAAACCAAGATTAGCATCCCATAGACTATTATAATCTTTGACCAGAGCATACTGGTATTTGTTTGCATCATTGATTACAGCCTCAGCCATCTTAGCGGCATCATCCCATTTTTTCAAGACCATATAGACCGAAGCCAACAAAGTCTGAGCGGCGCCTTTGGATGGTCTTGCTTTGTTGTTATTGGCATAGGTATCTGGCAAATTCACTATTGCATATTCACAATCTGCGATGATATTCTCATAAACCTTTGCTGTTGGAGTTTTGCTGATAGCAATTACCTTGCTTGGATCACTGACGAATTCCCCAATATAGGGAATATCCCCAAATAGTTGAACCAAGTGATAGTAATATAGCGCCCGAAGTAACCTCGCTTCGGCAATGAGGGCGGATTTTTTAGCCTCATTCATTGTGACGGCTGGAATACCATCTATTGCGGCATTTGCAGCGCCAATACCCAGATAAGCGGTTTTCCATACCGCGAGTAGATCCTGATTGCTCGCATCATGTGTAAAACTGTTCAACTGAATCCGACTAGATTGCGTACCAATATCCGCAATATCAATGTCATCACCCAGTAATTGCAGTACCATGGTCAATCGCCGTCCATAAAAATCTGCATTGGCTAGAAGCCCGTAAATCCCCATCACTGAAGCTTCTGCATCCGCTTCGGTCTTAAAATATTGCTTGGGATCCAAAATACTTACCGGTTCCTCGTTCAGTTTGGTACAGGAAAACAAGCTGGTAAAACACAGCGTCGTAAGTATAATACGATATATAGTTATCTTTTTCATGAGCATGAATTATTAACAGGTGCCTATTTCGAGCATCTAGCTGAAAATTGCTGCACCCAAATTATTTATTTTTCATTTAACTACCATCAATGGTACTCAGATGGTTCTTAGTAATGTCAAAACCTTATATTTAAGCCAAGGGTATAGGATTTAATATTGGGGTAGCCCATGTAATCTAATCCGACATTTCGGTTAGAATCCTGATAGCTTACTTCAGGATCAAAACCCGTGTAGTTAGTCCATGTCCATATATTTTGTGCACTGACATATATTCTTAAATATTTTAAATGAATTTTTTCGAGTGACTTTTCTGAAAAATTATAGCCAAGAGCAAGATTCTTTAACCGGAGGTAAGAGCCATCTTCTACCCAGCGCGAGGAAACTTCGGGATTGTTGGTTGAGCTTGCCCTTGGTACGTCGGTATTGGTATTTTCGGGTGTCCAGCGTCGCAGTGCATCCTTTGTAGCATTTCCTTTTCCGGCCATCCAGTCCAGTTCCATTCGTGTGATGTTCAACATATCATTGCCATAACTTCCTTGCATAAAAATATTCAGATCAAAATTCTTATACTTAAAATCATTGTTAAAACCGAAGGTGAAATCAGGATTTGGATTGCCTATAATCGTACGGTCGTCGGCATTGACAACACCATTTGCACCGGCTATCAATTGATTATTTTTATCGCGCCCAAATAAATCCTTATAGCGAATATCTCCAGGTTTCTTATTTGGTTGTGCGCTAAAATCATCGCCCTGCTGATAAATTCCATCTGTCACCCATCCAAAAAATGCGCCGAGTACCTCTCCTTCACGTAGCAGCTGCGAATCCGTTGAAAGCATGTGACCAGGGATCGTATTATATCGAATCTCGCCTCCAGGAAGCTGCAAAATCTTGTTGCGATTGAAACTGATGTTAAAATCTGTTTTCCATCCGAAGGCACCGTTGAGATTGGTTGTCTGCAAACCAAATTCCCAACCTTTGTTTTGTACACTTCCCACATTTTGGAGTGCCGTAGTAAAACCTGAATAGAGCGGCAGTGGCACCTGATACAAGAGATTGATCGTTTTTTTGTAATAATAGTCTACTGATAGGTTGATTCGGCTCTTTAAAATACCGATATCCAATCCAGCGTCTGTTTGTTTGGTCGTTTCCCAAGTCAGATTTGGGTTGGCGACATTCGTGGGACGCACTGCGTTAACTGGACTTCCGCCCATTGTTGTCAAAGTAGGTGAAAATCTAGCCAAGGATTGGTAGGAACCAATTTCCGAGTTTCCGGTTTCGCCATAACTTGTTCGCAATTTTAAATTGCTCAGCCAATCGATCGATTTCATAAACGGCTCCTGACTCAGGTTCCAGGCAAGCGCCCCAGAAGGAAAGAAAGCCCATTTATTATTGTCACCAAACTTCGAAGAACCATCATACCTACCTGTAGCAGTAATAAAGTAACGATTTTTGTAATTGTAGTTTAAACGTCCATAAAATGAAGACATTACCCAATCTTCAAGATTCGAAGATGCATTTTGATAATTGGAACCAGCACCTAGATTCCAATAGCTAAAGCTGTCTGAAATGAAATTTCGATTATTAGCCTGCCAGGTTTCATTTCTAGAACTCTGATAGGAATAACCAGCCATCGCATTCAGATTATGGTCTTCGCGAATGGTTTGCGTATATGTCAGGAAGTTTTCATTAATCAAATTGGTATTTTTATGTGCCGCGATCGATCCAACTCCACCGAAATTTCTTCCTTCGACAAGTTCTTTTGAGACATAATTACCTGTACGTTGATTGCTGACCTGTACACCAAAGGTGCTACGAAAGATCAGATTTTTGAGAATTCCCAACTCCACAAATCCATTCCCCTGAAACAGATCTGTAATCACCTCGTTTTTCCTTTCCATAGCAGCAGCTACCGGATTATCATGCGGGTCACCGAACTGCTTCAAGGTGTATTTTCCTTCATCATCGTAAACTCCCTGTGTAGGTTCAAAGCGCAAGGCTGCGGAGATTACTCCCGCACCTGTCGTTCCGCTACTTCCTTCCTGTGTTCTTACACCGTTTAATTTATTGCGATTAAACAGCAGTCTTGTTCCGATTTTGATGCGATCAGAGACCTTCATCTCTAAATTTGAAGTCCCGGAAAGTCTTCTAAAATCCGAATTGATCACAGTTCCCTTTTGTCCAAAATGACTGACGGAAGTATAATACCTGATATTGTCACTGCCTCCCGACACGGAGACTTGATTATTCAACTGATTTCCATTTCTAAAAATCAGGTCCTGCCAATCAGTTCCTTCACCCAGGGATCCAGGATCTTTAAATGGTAGATTATTGTTCCCAGCATTCTTATAGGTATCGTTAATATAAGAGGCAAATTCCGACGCATTTAATAGCGAAAGGCGCTTCCCTACTTTCTGTGAAGCAAAGGAATTATTTAATTCAATAACAGGTTTGCCCGAACGTCCTTTTTTCGTTGTTATCATGATCACTCCATTGGCACCACGAGAGCCATAAATAGCTGTTGCAGAAGCGTCTTTTAACACTTCGATAGATTCGACATCTTCGGGAGCAGGGGCCGAACTACCGGGAAAGCCATCAACCACATACAATGGATCACTACTCGCATTGATGGAACTACCACCCCTAATCCGAACACGAGGAGTTTTACCGGGTTCTCCATTTGTGCTGGTCACTGAGACCCCAGGGGCTCTCCCCTGTAATGCTTGTGCAGTACCTGCCAATGGAAATGCATTAATTTGATTCGCATTAATGGAAGACACGGAACCTGTTAAATCACTTTTTCGTTGTGTTCCATAGCCCACGACAACGACCTCATCCATAACTGACTCATTCGATTGTAAGGTGAGCTGTACCGTCTTTTGATTCGCCCCAAGTTTAATTTCTTGCCCAGCGTAACCAACGGAAGAAAAAGTTAATGTTGCATTCGCAGGTACCTTTAACATAAACTCACCTTTATCGTTAGTCTGTGTACTCCGGCCGGGGACTCCCTTCACGCTTATAGAAACTCCCTGCAAGGGAGAATTGTCTTTGTTGACAACCTTACCTCTGATTTCTGATTCTTCCTGATTAATTTGATAATAGATACCTCTGTTTTCGCCCTTAGTGGTCCCCAATGATAATCCCGGTGACAAAAATATTGCCATGGAAGCATAGGGAATAAGCGCACAGGGCCCTCTTCTGAAAAGCTTTGATTTCATAATTTTACTGTTTAGTGTTTTGGGGTTTACGTTTTAAATTGATGGATTCACTCCTTGAGCAATTCGTTTGAATCCAAATCTAATTTTCAAAGATTTGATCAAGTCATAGTCGTCTTTTGTTTGGTTATTTGTTTCCAAGGTAATTAAAAAACGAGTAGCCTTCAATGAATTGGGCTATTAAAAATGCGAAAACGATTTCGACTTTTAGGTCAAAAAAACAAGCTTGAATGTCTATAATGACATTCATCTGCTGTAGGTATTCTCCCTTTTGCGATAAAATCTATATATTGCTTTTCAAATTAATTTAAAGCGAGGTGTTAGATGGTCTCAAAAAAATATAGCATAGCCTATATCTTTTGGTTTTGTGCTTTTTTTGCTCTTTGTATGAATACGGGCTATTGTCAGACAATTATACCTACAGGCACACCTTTTGTAAAGCAATACAAGAAAAGCCAATACAAAGCGGGAAATCAAAACTGGTCATTGGCTATTGATCAGGAAGGACGAATCTACAGTGCCAATACAGAAGGCTTATTGCGGTTTGATGGACAATACTGGCGCATGTACCCACTCCCAAACCACTCGACCGTCCGCAGTGTAGCTGTTGATAAAACGGGAAAAGTATACACCGGTGGACGAGGAGAATTTGGCTATTGGACTTCAAAGGCTTTTGGAGAGATGAGTTATCATAGCCTTTCCAAGCTGGTTAAAGACAAGACTTATTTTCCAAACGAGGAAATATGGAAAATTATCGTTGAAGATCATCGTGTATTTTTTCATACTTTCTCCAAAGCCTATATATGGGAGAATAATACAATTAGGCCACTTACGGCTAAAGGTGAGCCTTTTTTATTTCCGCATCAACTCAACGATCAACTGTTTTTTGAACAGCTCCCAAGTGGCCTACATGAATTCAAAGCGAACAAATTAGTACCTGTACCAGGCAAGGAGATCCTTAAAGACAAAAATGTACTGGCAATATTACCATTTGATAAAAATAATTCAATTATTGCTACAGCCCATCACGGGCTCTATCTTATGGATTCCAACGGAAACATCCGAACATGGTCAATTCCCGCTAATCCAATACTAAGTCAATCCCAAATCAATAACGGTATCTATTTATTTGGAGGGCAGTATGCGTTTGGAACCATTCAAAATGGCGTAATTATTATTAATAAAAATGGAGAAGTAGTCCAACATATCAATAAAAATAACGGACTACAGAACAATACTGTACTCAGCATTGCAAAAGATAAACAACAGAATATCTGGGTAGGGTTGGACAATGGGATTGACCGCATTGAAATCAACTCTTCTTTGTCTTTTTATACCGATTTTGTAGGTAAAATCGGCACGGTATATACGTCAATTATCTATCAGGGAAAAATTTACTTAGGGACAAATAAGGGCTTATTCGTTAGCGAATGGAAGGGATTAAACAATTATAATTCCTTAGATTTTGTTCAGGTTCCCAATTCAAATGGTCAGGTCTGGACATTGGCCATATTTGGTGCAGAACTGATCTGCGGCCATAACGAAGGAACCTTTAAACTGGTTGACGGTAAATTGGAAAAGATTTCCAAAATTACGGGCGGTTGGATATTCAAACCTATATTCGGTACAAAGAATATTCTTCAGGGAAATTATACTGGACTATCAAAGTTCGTATTTGATGATATGCAGCTTCGATTTGCACAGCAATTTTCCTCGATTAAGGAACCTGTTCGATTCCTCGCCCAAAAAGACAATCATTCATTCTGGATTGGAGATTGGGGACAAGTGCAGCTGATCGGTCTTGACCCAAGCTTTCAACAAGCACAAATTCAATTTACATCGAAGCAAGATAGTCTTGCTTCCAAAAGAAGATTTACAGGCATTTACACATTAGAAAACAATCTTGTTTTTGCGACTGACAGTGGATTCATGCAGTTTGATAATATCGTCAAACGCTTTAGTTATGCAAGCGAATTAAATAATGCGTTAGGAAGTTATAAAAATTCAAATAAGGTCATCCCGATCAATACCAACAGCTATTGGTTTATCCAGAAAACAAAAATCGCCAAGGTAGATTTTGATAGCAAAGGAAAGCTTAAAATAGATTCCAATCTGCTCAGCCCTTTGCAAGATCGTATGATGAGTAATTATGAAAACATCCTACCGATCGAAAATCATTATTATCTCATCGGATTAGATGATGGTTTTGCCATTTATCGGAATTCAGGTCAAGATCATAAATACGTATTGCCCCCGCCCCAGATTGCGCAATTGACCAATCTCACAACCGGAGAAACAATCATACCAAATGGAGATCTTAAGTTGGCTTCATCCGAGAATAACCTCAGGGTGAGTTTCTCAAGCCCCTATTACTCTTCTTCCCCCTTACAATATCAGTATTACTTAGAAGGTTATTCAGATAAATGGTCGGACTGGAGTGAAACAGCTTATCAAGATTTCACAAACCTACCTTATGGGCATTTCGAAATTAAGATAAGAGCTAGAACCAATACCGGCCTGACTTCGGAAATACAGACAATATCTTTTACAATTAAATATCCCTGGTACCTATCATGGTGGGCAAAAATCTGCTATATCTTGATGGTTACGGGATTGATTTATTTTATTTATAATTTCAATCTCCAACGAGAAAGAAAAAGACAGTTTCAAGCAAAGCGAAAATGGCTAGAAGAAAAGAAAGTTGCATTGGAAAGAGATGCCGAACAACAGGAGAAGGAATGGATTAAATTAAAGAACCAACAGTTAGAAGCTCAGCTCAGCCTAAAGAACAAGGAGCTGGCCAATGCTGCGCTCAATATCGTTTATAAAAATGAAATGTTGAATAATCTACATGATGAACTCAAACAGCTCAAAGATGCAGAAGGAAACAAACTCAGTTCTGAGGAATTGAAAAAAATAAATAAGCTAATCGAAGACGCGCATAACGACGATCGCGACTGGCATATTTTTGAGAAAAGTTTCAATGAATCACATGAAAATTTCTTTAAAAAATTAAAGCATGAATTTCCAGATCTCGTTCCCAATGATCTAAAACTATGTGCTTATTTACGGCTCAATATGTCCAGTAAAGAGATTGCTTCGTTACTCAACATCAGTACGCGAGGTGTAGAGATCAGACGCTACCGTTTGCGGAAAAAACTGGGCATACCAACAGATAAAAACCTATCCGAATTTCTGTTGGAACGTTAAAATTTCGCTACAAAGACTACATCATTACCACACAAGCGCTTTAGTGTAAAAACAACACTAAAGCGCTCTTTTTTTACAACAAAAACAAACATTAAAACACTCAACAACAACACATTAAAACTAATCCAAAATCACATTGAGAAAGTATAAATACAGTGTAGTAGTGATGTGCAAACGTTAAATTTTGGCAAGTTTGCACTACATCAACATATTTGCTGTGGGAATAACCAATTGAATTTTTTAAACAAACACCAAAATTTTACGATATGAGGAATTTATCCGCATTATTTTTGACATCCATGGTCGTCTCGGTGGCCTATGGACAAACTTCTATCCAGGGAGTCGTCAAAGATGGCTCCAGCATGATCTCCATGCCTGGGGTCACCATTAGTATCAAGGGAAAGACCGCATCGACAAAAACCGACGCAACGGGGAAATTTCAGATCAACGCCGCTCCTACCGATTCATTAGTTTTTAATTTTCTAGGTTACCGCACGCAAACGGTATACATCGGAAACCAAACGCAACTAAGTGTTTTTCTAGAGAATGAAAATAAAGCATTAGAAGAAGTTGTCGTAATCGGTTATGGTACGCAGAAAAAAGCCGATCTCACCGGATCAATTAGCTCATTGAAATCTTCGGATATTGCCAAACAGCCTGCGATGTCAGCAATGCAATCCATTCAGGGTAAAGCGGCGGGATTAAATATTATAGCCAATGAAGCTCCGGGTTCATCTCCAAATGTCATTATTAGAGGTTTGGGAACAGCTTTGGGCGGGAGAAATCCATTATATATCGTTGATGGTATTGCACAAACGGACATCAACAACATCAACCCTTCGGATATCGAATCAATGGATGTGTTGAAAGATGCTTCTTCGGCTTCTATCTATGGTTTAAGAGCTGCGAATGGTGTGATTATCGTTACAACAAAAAAAGGTAAGGCTGGCACTGTTAATATCAATTATGAAAGCTTTGCGGGAATGAAGAAAATTCTCAACCGTGTTAAAATGGCTAATTCAGAACAATTCACCACTTTTGCGAATGAATTTTTAGAATCAGTCAATAAACCTGGTAGTTATAGATTAAAAACAGGACAAGCTACAAATACAGACTGGTTTGACGAAATTTTAAAAACAGGTAGCGTTTTTAATAATGCGATAAATATTTCCGGGGGCTCAGAAACGATTGATTACTTTGTCTCTGCAAATAACTATACTGAAAACGGTATTTTGGAAGGGTCAAAATTTACTCGTAATACGATACGGAACAATAATGTTTATAAATTATTGAATAATCGTCTTAAGTTTAGTCAAAATGTAAATTTGACGTTAACCAAAGCTACGCCAAAACCATATAGTGCATTTAGTACAGCTTACAGACAATCACCGTTGGTACCTGTAATGTATGGTAATGGAAGATACGGCACAAATAGTGTCAATATCAATACAGGCATAGTTGGTATTGAAACTGCACCTGGCGAGAGCTTAGGCAATCTAAACTCCCAGGGGAATCCGGTATATGAAGTTCTTCGTCAGAATCAACTGACAAATACTTTGCGTTTACAGGGTAGCTTTGAAGGTGAATTTAAAATTACCGACTATCTTAAAATAAATTCACGTATTGGTGGCAATAAGTTTTATTCAAAGGACAGACAATTTGTAAACATCAAAGAAAATTATCTTAATGCTAATCCACTAAAAACAGAGGCTGATTTTTATAAAGAGAAAGCCGATGGAAAGCCCGGGAATATAACTTTTGCGAATAATAGTCTAAAATATGAAAACCTTGAACAATTTCGATGGTCATGGGAAAACTTCCTAACATTTAACAAGACATTTGATAAGCACAATATCGAAGCTGTGGTGGGGATGTCTCGTGAGAAATATGATATTAACAGTATGAATAGCCAAACAGGCTACAGTGTACCGGAGCAAGAACAGTATTGGAACATTGATTTGGCTTCCGACGAATACGAACTGATTAGCCGTCAAACTTATTATACTCCACGTGCATTAGCGTCGTATTTTGGTCGAGTACAATACAATTATGATAGTCGATATTACTTCACAGGAACAATTCGTCGAGATGGATCCAGCGTATTTAAAAATACGGGTAAGTATTGGGGAACATTTCCTTCTCTAGGATTTGGATGGAATATTTCTAATGAGGAATTTATGAAGGACGCCTCATGGATTAATTTACTAAAAATTCGCGGAAACTGGGGAAAATTAGGGAATCAAGATATTCCACTTAATGTTTCTACAATCATGAATAGTCCAGGTGCATCTAATTACAATTATGTCTTTGGTCCAGAACAGAATTTGGTGTATGGTAGTGCCTATGGTACTCCAGCAGTAGACCTCACCTGGGAAGTAACCCGTGAAACCGGAGCCGGTATTGATTTCGCTTTCTTAAATAATAACTTGTCGGGTTCAATTGACTACTATCATAAATTAAATACGAACACGATACTAAATGTAACCCCAACGTTAACCTCTCCTTCAGAACAAAACTTTTACGCGCATGGAGCGAAAGTCTTAAACCAAGGTGTGGAAGTTGTTTTAAATTGGAATAAAAGTATAAGTCCCGATTTTAGTTACACCGTTGGTCTAAATTATGCCTACAACAAGAATAAAGTTACCGAAGTTCAACCAGCCTACGATGGCGCAACAGGAGGTAGTTTGAACAATGGAGAAATAACAAAACAGCTTCGTGTCGGACAACCAATCTATGGTTGGTGGATGTTTGAGTCTATTGGTGTATTTCAGGATGCGAATGATATCGCGAATAACCCTTCTTTTGGACCAGCGAAACCCGGTTACTTAAAATATAAGGACCAAAATAGTGATGGTGTAATTGATACCCGAGATAAAAAATTCTTTGGTTCATTCTTACCTTCTTCGACTTACGGGATTAATATAGGCATCAATTATAAAGCAATTGACTTCAATCTATCAGGTTATGGCGTTGCAGGTAATAAAGTATATAATGGATTAAAAAGTGTAAGACAAGATGCGGGGGAAAACCTGACATTATCTACATTTCAAGAAAGATGGACCAAAGATAACCCGAATAATGTACACCCGGGTGCGGAGCGTGCCTATTGGGCGTCAAGTTATTTCCTAGAATCAGGCAGTTATTTCCGTATCAATAATATCACATTAGGTTATACTTTCCGTAATCTTTACAGCTCAAAATCTAACTTACGATTATATGTAACTGCCCAAAATCCATTTATGTTCACCAAGTATAGCGGTTTCTCGCCAGAATTGGCAGGCGATGGTAGTCCCAATTTAACTTCTGGGATAGAACTATCTGCTTATCCTACTACACGTAATTTCCTGTTCGGGCTTAATATGCAATTTTAACATTATTAAATCTTACTAACAATGAAAATAAATAAACTCTATATAGTACTCCTTGCAACAACCGGCGTAGTTATGCAAGGATGTAAAGACAGTAATTTTTTAGATGTTCCTTCGCGTGAAAGGGTTGAAGCAAATGATAGTGAGCAGGTATTTACTCCAGAACAATTTATTAATGGAGTCTATGGCATGTTTACAGACTGGGACTACTCTTTTTCTTATATCGGCATCACCGATATGATTTCTGATAATGCGGATAAAGGAAGTTCTGCGACAGACAATGGTGGGGACAAAGCAGATCTGGACAATCTGACCTATACAACTACAACAGGTTCGATTAAATCTATGTGGTCTCGTTGGTATAAGTCAATAGGACGAGCTACGCAAGCAATAGACTATACCGAAAAATTTGGTTTGACCGATGTAGCTTACAAAAATAGATTAATTGGTGAAGCACGTTTTCTACGTGCATTAAATTACTTCTACCTTGTACGTGGCTGGGGAGATGTTCCAATTCAAGATCGCGATCTTATCAAAAGAGAGCCAGCATCTGCGGTTTATGCCTATATCGAAGCTGATCTTCAATTTGCTATTGACAACCTACCTCTAAAATCTGCATATGCTGCCAAAGATTTAGGACGTGCAACCAAAGGGGCCGCCCAAGGTCTGTTGGCAAAAGTTTATTTATATCAAAGTAAATGGCAACAGGCTGCCGATCTAGCAAAAACAGTGATCAGCTCGGGTGGCTACAGTTTAGAGACTGATTATGCAAAAATTTGGAGACTGGAAGGTGAGAATGGTCCAGAATCATTGTTTGAATGGCAGGCTCGAGGAACCTCAATTGCCCTTGGGGTTAAGCAATATAGCCAAGTACAAGCTCCCCGCGGAGGGCTTGTCAGGCTTGGTTGGGGGTTTAATACACCTAGTCAAAATTTATTAGATGCTTTCAACGCTGAAAAAGATAATATCCGTCGCGATGCCACTATCATCTTTAGAAATTCTACTCTTTATGACGGACGAGTAATTGACAACGGCGTCGAAAACCCTATGTATAATATGAAGGCATATTCATCCGCAAATGGTGGTGCCGAATACACGGACAAAAATGTCCGCTATCTTCGCTTAGGTGAAATTTACTTAATATTAGCGGAAGCTTCCAACGAATTAGGTAATAGCAACGAATCACTGAGTGCCTTAAATGCTATACGTACACGTGTAAAATTGTCAAATATAACAACCACAGACCAAGCTCAACTTCGTCAATTGATCTGGAAAGAGAGACGTCTCGAACTAGCCTTTGAACACGACCGCTGGTTTGATCTTGTTCGTACTAAACAAGCAAAAACAGCTATGGCTGCGAATGGAAAAACGTTTCAGGATAAAATGCTGCTCTTTCCAATTCCGGAAGACCAACGTATTCAGACTCCAGAAATGCCACAAAATCCAGGTTGGTAGTACATACAAAATATAAACCGTCCAAGCGACCTGCAAGTCGTTTGGACATTTTTCAAGATTCTTAAAAAATATTTTATCCATGAGAAAACGAATAGCATATCTGAGCCTTACTGGTATTGCTTTGGCCCTTCTTCTCAGCAGTTCATGCCAAAATACCTCTACCAACGGATCCGGGGATCCGTCCTCAAAGGATTCTATAGGTCAAAATAAAGTAAATGAAGACTCCCTATTGACGAATATTCAGCAACAAACCTTTCAATATTTTTGGGAAGGTGCCGAGCCAACATCGGGGCTAGCCCGCGAACGCATTCATATGGATGGTGTCTACCCCGAGAATGATCGTAATGTGGTGACCATCGGTGGAAGTGGTTTTGGTCTAATGGGTATGATCGTCGCCATGGAACGCGGATTTATCACCGCGGACCAAGGTACGCAAAAGCTCAACCACATTATGGATTATCTCGCCAAAATAGAACGATTTCGTGGTGCATGGGCACATTGGTATGACGGAGAATTAGGCACAGCCAAACCTTTCAGCGAAAAAGACAATGGTGGAGATATTGTTGAAACAGCTTTTTTAGCACAAGGTCTCATCACTGTTCGTGAGTATCTGAAAGATAAAAGCGATGCCGCCAAAGTAGTCGCCCTAAAAGCCGATAAGCTTTGGAAAGAAATAGACTGGAATCATTATACAAATGGACAAAATGTACTTTATTGGCATTGGAGTCCAAAATTTAATTTTCAGCAGAACCATCCGATCAAGGGCTACGATGAATGTCTAATCACTTATGTTTTAGCTGCCTCTTCCCCCTCTCACCCTATCGCACCGAGTGTATATCATGAAGGATGGGCTAGATCTGGAGGGATTAAAAGCACTGCTAAAATATATGATATCCCATTAGTACTTAAACACAATGCCAAAGAAGGCGAAGTAGGCCCTTTGTTTTGGGAACATTATTCTTACTTGGGTTTAAGTCCGAAAGGACTTAAAGATCAGTATGCTGATTATTGGGAAGCGACACGGAATCATGTCAAAATAAACTTGGCTTATGCTGGGCAAAACCCCAAAGGCTATAAAGGTTATGGTGTAGACAAAGGTTGGGGCTGGACAGCTAGTTATTCAATCAAGGGATACGATGCACATCATCCGGACAATGACTCAGGAGTAATCTCACCCACAGCAGCATTATCTTCTATGCCCTACTCGCCAAATGAAAGTATTCAATTTGCACAATATCTGAATAGACAACTGGGAGCCAAAGTTTGGGGTAAATATGGCTATTATGATGCCTATAGTGAAACTGCCAATTGGTTCCCGCAACGCTATCTAGCGATAGATCAAGGACCGATCATTGTCATGATCGAGAACTATAGAACAGGAAAAATCTGGGACTTATTCATGCAAGCACCAGAGATTCAACAAGGATTGAAAAAACTTGGTTTTACAAGTCCTTATTTAAAGTAGTGGTAAATTCCGGAATCATTTTTAATCCGTCACACGTTGAAAATGGTTCCATCCACGAAAATATAAAATCGTCAACAACACGCTTGAACTGATTATCAAGCCTATTTTATAAATAACAAAAACAGATGAAAATGAGCTGTAAATAATATAGATATTCACTGTAATTGTTATCTATTGAAACCTCAATCATCATCAAAATCGGATCTGCTGAGCACACTCATAGCAAGAGTCCGTACATATATAAAAGAAATTAATACTATGAAAAAAGTAGTAGGAACATTCCTCCTTGCATTTTTAGCTTGGCATGCCAGTCCGGCACAATCGAATCAAAAAATGGATCAGTTTATTGACCAACTTATGGCCAAAATGACCATCGAAGAAAAGATCGGACAGCTGAATCTAGTCACCGGCGGGGAGGCGACAACGGGAACTACGGTTTCCACGGATGTGGAAGCCAAAATACGAAATGGTCAGATTGGTGGTATCTTTAGTATGAGTACACCATCCAAGATTCGCAAAACCCAAGAAATTGCAATCAAACAGTCCAGACTTAAGATTCCAATTATCTTCGGTATGGATGTAATACATGGCTATCGTACTGTTTTCCCTATTCCATTGGGGCTTGCAGCGACATGGGACATGGGGTTAATTCAGCAGTCCGCCCGTATTGCCGCCGAAGAAGCTACTGCTGATGGTATTAACTGGGCGTTTTCGCCGATGGTTGATATTTCGAGAGATCCAAGATGGGGACGTATTTCTGAGGGTGCGGGTGAAGATACTTACCTAAGTTCAAAAGTCGCTGAGGCCATCGTCCATGGCTTCCAAGGGGATAATTTAGCGGCATACAACACGATGATGGCCTGTGTCAAACATTTTGCGTTATACGGCGCAGCAGAGGGTGGCCGGGACTACAATAGCACAGACATGAGTCTCCATCGTATGTACAATGAATATCTACCGCCCTACAAAGCGGCCATAGATGCTGGCGCTGGAAGTATTATGACTTCTTTCAACGACATTAATGGGGTTCCTGCTTCGGCCAATAAATGGTTGATGACCGATGTATTACGCAAGCAATGGGGTTTTAAAGGTCTGGTTGTAACCGACTATACCGCTGTTAACGAACTAACAGCGCATGGACTTGGAGATCTGCAACAAGTTTCGGCTTTAAGCTTAAATGCCGGAATTGACATGGATATGGTGGGCGAAGGTTTTCTCACCACGTTGAAAAAATCACTTGATGAAGGTAAAGTTAAAATCACTGATATTGATAGAGCTTGTCGATTTGTACTGGAAGCGAAGTATAAACTGGGATTATTCGAAGATCCTTATCGTTATTGCAATGAGCAGCGTGCGAAAACGGTAATCGGTTCCGCAACTAATCATGCCAAAGCAAGAGAAATTGCGACTAAATCATTTGTTTTACTGAAAAATGAAAATCAGACGCTCCCATTAAAAAAAACAGGTACGATCGCTGTGATTGGCCCACTGGCCAACTCAGGCGCCAATATGCCGGGGACCTGGAGTGTGAGTGCAGAATTGGAGAAAACGGCATCTTTGGTAGAGGGCATGAAAGCAGTATTGGGTGACAAAGTAAATATTCTCACACACCTGGGAAGTAATCTACTGGAAGATCCTACCTACCAAAAGCATGCGACAATGTTTGGTCGTACGATAACTAGGGATCCCCGAAAAGAAGATGAAATTATTGCAGAAGCGGTGAAAATCGCGCAACAATCCGATGTCGTTGTTGCTGCACTTGGAGAATCCTCGGAAATGTCTGGTGAAAGTTCAAGCCGCTCTGAATTGGATATTCCCGCCAATCAGAAAAACCTTTTAAAAGCATTGTTGTCAACAGGAAAACCAGTTGTACTCGTACTATTTACTGGTAGACCACTCACCCTTACCTGGGAAGATGCACATGTTCCTGCTATATTAAATGTTTGGTTTGGGGGCTCAGAAACTGGAAAGGCTGTTGCAGACGTATTGTTTGGAGATGTTGTCCCTTCGGGAAAGATTACAGCAACTTTTCCGCGTAATGTTGGACAGATCCCTATCTATTATGCACACAAAAACACCGGAAGACCTTATGGTAATTCTGGGGATTTTGAAAAATTTAAATCGAATTATTTAGATGTAAGCAACTCCCCACTCTACCCTTTCGGTTATGGATTGAGCTACACGAGCTTTACCTATGGTGAGATTCATCTAGATAAAAACACTTTGGACAGCAGCAGTAATATTCAAGCGCGTATTACTATTAGCAATACAGGTCATTATGACGCCGAAGAAACTGTTCAATTATATATCCAGGATTTGGTCGGCTCAGTCACCCGTCCCGTAAAAGAACTGAAAGGATTTCAAAAAATATTTTTAAAGAAAGGTGAAACGAAGACTGTTAAGTTTGAGATTCGAGTAAAAGACCTCAAATTCTTTGATAACAATCTAAACTATGTAGCCGAACCGGGAGATTTCAAAGTTTACATCGGCCCCAATAGCCGTGATGTAAAGGAGAAGGATTTTAAGCTGCTTTAAAGTAGACTACCCACTTATCAGGGACTTACGTTATTTTTTAGACAGCTTTTACTTGTCTGCTTAGCGGTTGAGGCGCAAATTAACTATTGATTAATACCAGTTTCGATATTAATAGGGGATTAGCAGGGATATTACAGGGGGTTAACAGGGGTATAGCAGGGCTAAATCCCTATTAACCCCCTGTTAAAACCATATAAAGTACCTGTTAATAGGGGTTTACAGGCAAAGATGGTGTTAACTTGGTCAGAAGTTAAGTACCAGCATCTGTAAACAACCCAATAAAACAAATAGGACGATTTCAAAAATAGATCCAATATTCCTTACAGAGGAATGAGTACTGTTAACGTATATCCCCTAATCTCGTTGTTATTTCATATTCCCATCGAAGTTTTCAAACAGTAAACGTAATTCCGCTGCTTTCTCGGGATAATCCGCTAAGATATTGGTTCGCTCACTTGGATCCCAAGCAATATTATGCAGTTCCTCTACCGCGTCATAGGGTTTTCCCGATATCTGGTTGACACCCGCCGGTACTCGTCTATATTTCCAGTCACCTGATCGAACAGCTTCAACGTGACCATAGTTTACTAAAAATATAGGTCGATGTACAGCCTTTAAATCTTCTGTTTTACCACTCAATAAATCATCTATTACCTGGCCATCGATGGATTTTTTTGGAAGAGGAGCTCCTGTCCATTTGGCTATTGTCGGTAACACATCTAAGTTGCTGATCGCCTGTCTAATTACCTTACCTTCTTGCGCATATCCTTTTCCGTATACAATAAATGGAACACGTACTCCACCCTCGGTCGTTTCGGCTTTTGACCCCTTAAATACTCCAGCAGTACCCACATGCCAATTTTTAGTTGCATGGTCATCTGACATCCGTGAAGGATAGGCAATCCACGGGCCGTTGTCACTTGAGAAAATCAGAATAGTATTATCTGCCAATCCTTTTTTCTCAACTGTCTTCCAAAGTTCGGCAAAGTTATGATCCAGCTCACGCATCACCGCTCCTAATGGGCCTGCATTCTGTTGATCGGCAAACTTATTCTTTTTGTTCGCAAAAGCCAATGGAAGATGTGGGAAATTGTGTGCATAATATAAAAAGAATGGATGATCTTTATCCTGATTTTCTATAAAATCAACTGTTTCCTTATGGTATAAGGCACTTAAATCCGAATCATCAGGTGCTACAACCTCTGGTTTTCTATTTCTAAAAATTTTAATCACAGAATCCGTTTTTACGTAAGGGTCACGATAGTCATGACTATACAGCATTCCATAGAAAAAATCGAATCCTTGTTTATTTGGATGATGATAAGCTTGTTTATCACCAAGATGCCACTTACCGATCAGCCCCGTACGATATCCTACTTTTTTTAGTAGCTCCGCAATAGTTTCTTCCTCATCCGGTAATCCGAGATTTGATCCGGGACCGATTGGGGCAGGTAGATTATAGCGGGAAGCATAGCGCCCGGTCAGCAAAGATGCCCGTGAGGGGGTACAAGAGGGCGTTGATACCATAAAGTTTGTTGCCCGCACACCTTTACTGGCGATCGAATCCAAAAAAGGGGTTGAAATATTTGGACTGCCATAACAGCCGAGGTCACTGTACCCTAAATCATCTGTAAGAATCAGGATTATATTAGGCTTCTTATTTTGAGCATTAACAAATGTAACGAAGAGAAACATGGCCATTGCCATGAAAAGTTTGGTATACCGCATCATGATAGCATTATTTAATTGGAAACACTATCGCAATATAAGAAAATACCAACAAGTGCCAACGCCAATCGAAAACTTGTTTCTATTTTGAAGACATTAGGGGAAGCGAGCGCCTCCCCTAATGTCTATTTGAGAAAAGATAAGGGAAATTTATCTATCACAAATATAAAAGATATTTCAATATAATCTACTAATTCTATAGATTTTATTAAAAACATATACAAAATCCGATTTAAGAGAAAAAAAACACAGGCCTTAAACCCTAAATACCAACAGTTTAAAAAATTTACAATTCATTTATTTCAAGGACTTAAGATAATCCTTGATTAGTATTACACCTTCCTCATGAAGTATAGTAGTTCCTTTTTGAGGCATATGCATCTCACCTAGTACAGACATTCGTCCGATAATTTTTGCCTGTTTGAGCCAAATCCCAGTTTCGTTTATCGGACTTTCAAATCTGAGATCAAGCATAGTCATATAAGCAGTCCCCTTAGGATTATGACAATGCGCGCAATTCACCTCGAGATAAGCTCTTGCCCGGTGCTCGGTAGATTGACTAAGGTCATCATAGTTAGGTAGTGAAGTTAGCTGTCTCGATAGCGGAATATCTATTATACCTTTATCTTTCAAATATGCTAACTGTTGAATTGTGTCACGATCCCGCAGCACGACCCGATTTAAATTTTTGACTTTGGGACCTATCGGGAGTATACGATCTCCCTGACGATGACATGCAATACAGTCTGTTCGTGAAGGAATGATATAATTTGTCTGTCGTTTCACGCCTTTATTATCTAAAAATGAAACCGGTACAACTGCATTCTCAGCTAATAAGAAGGCCTCATCTTGGGTCGAATTCCATTGATAGGTTGCTGCATCCCACTGCCCCTCTTTATTGATCAGTAGACGTGTTTCAAGCAGTACGAATTTAGACGCTTGTATAGTGTCTTTCTTTGGGTAAAAAAAAGATTTGACGATAATGGTTCCATTCGGAAAATCTGGCAATCCATCATCAGAAGCCACTATTTTCTTTCCTTTTGGCAGGAAAATAACCCGTTTTTTGTCGGCATAATCTGTAAACAGTGTGGAAGCCAGCTCATAAGAAACCCCTTGATCATTGGGTACAAGATCAGCTATTTTCCCTTTGAACAATCCGTAATCGGATAATTTATCCCTAAATACGACATTGTCCGCCGCTAATTTACCTCTGTCCTTGTTGTTGAGTAGAATAAAAAGTATGGGTATCAGCAAAACACCCATTAAAATTATCGTTTTTTTCATACCTCTTGTGCTCCCCTTCCCTTTCGCTATTTTCTGTTGTTGGGGCGAAGATAAGACAAAAAAATAAAACACTTTGAAGGGTAGGTACGACAAAAAAATAGTTATATTTAAATGTCATTAACCAAAAATCGGATCCATGGAAGACATGATTCTTTACAATCGGCTTCAATTTGCCTTTACAATCACATTCCACTATTTATTTCCCCAATTGACTATGGGATTATCATTGATGATTGTCTATTTCAAATGGAAATTTTTACAAACGCACAATGAAGATTACAACAATGCATCAAAATTCTGGATGAAAATCTTTGCACTGAATTTCACCATGGGTGTTGTGACAGGGATACCTATGGAATTTCAATTTGGCACAAATTGGGCAAAATTCTCTGAGCTTACAGGGGGAATCATTGGGCAGACCTTGGCCATGGAGGGAATGTTTTCATTTTTCCTAGAGTCTTCTTTTTTGGGCATGTTTCTCTTCGGAGAAAAATTACTTGGTCACAAACTACACTTTCTCTCCGGTTTGATGGTATTCATTGGATCTTGGGCCAGTGGATTTTTAATTATTGCCACCCATTCCTGGATGCAGCACCCTGTCGGTTATGAAATTCTCGAAAATGGCAAGTTTGTACTGAACAATTTCAGTTCTTTATTTAGCAATCCATGGTTATGGCCTTCTTATCTCCACAATCAAGCTGGATCTCTGGTTACAAGTTCTTTTTTTGTTGCCTCCATAGGTGCTTTCTACCTCCTCAGCGATAGACATAGTAAATTTGGAAAGATATTCGTTAAAAGCGGTGTAATATTTGGTGCCATTTCATCTGTCATGCTCGCATTTCCTACAGGAGATCTAGCTGCCAAAAATGTGGTAAAATATCAACCGGCATCATTCGCAGCGATGGAGGGTATCTTCAAAACAGAAAAAGGAGGATCCGAAATTATCCTGATCGGCCAACCTGATATGGAAAACAAAAAACTGGACAATAAAATTGCAGTGCCTAATGTTTTAAGCTTCCTTACCTATCAACGTTGGGATGCAGAAATAAAAGGCCTGAATGAGTTTGACGACTCATTGCATCCAACGAATGTCCCCGGCCTCTATTATAGCTATCACATCATGGTTGGTTTAGGTACAATATTCATTGGAATCATGGTATTGGGCAGTTTCTTACTTTGGCGAAATAAGTTATATCAGACCAAATGGTTACTGTGGATCATTATGTTTATGATCCCTTTTCCTTATATCGCCAATACGGCAGGTTGGTATACATCCGAACTGGGACGACAACCTTGGTTGGTCTACAACCTGATGCGTATGGTTGATGGGGTTTCGCCCACGGTATCTTCTGGTAATACGTTATTTACTTTACTGGGATTTGTCGGACTCTATATTCTTTTGGGATTGTTGTTCCTTATGTTGGTATTGAAAATTATTCGCAAAGGCCCCGAGCCTCATATTGCTTTAAACTAATTTGTTATGGAAATATTCTGGTTTATAGTATTGACTTTTATGTTGGGCATTTATGTTGTCCTTGATGGTTATGATTTTGGAGCGGGAATTGTACATTTATTCTTCGCAAAGACCGAAGAGGAGAAAAAGGCCGTAACAAATGCAATCGGCCCTTTTTGGGACGCTAATGAAGTTTGGCTGATCGCATCTGGTGGTGTTTTATTTTTTGCTTTCCCAACACTTTATGCTTCATCTTTTAGTGGATTCTACCTCCCGCTGATGCTCGTATTATGGTTACTGATCTTTAGGGCGATAAGTCTTGAGCTAAGAGGACAAATACATCACCGACTTTGGGAAGCGTTATGGGATAAAGCTTTTGGTTTAGCTAGCTTACTTCTAGCACTATTTTTTGGCGCTGCCTTAGGCAACGTCGTTCGCGGAGTCAATCTGGGGATGGTTGAAAACGGGATATCCACACAAGAACCACATTATTTCT
Source organism: Sphingobacterium sp. GVS05A (assembly GCF_019969845.1). Taxonomy (GTDB): domain Bacteria; phylum Bacteroidota; class Bacteroidia; order Sphingobacteriales; family Sphingobacteriaceae; genus Sphingobacterium. Next base: position 228,131 of record NZ_JAHXYR010000004.1, on the reverse strand, counting down.
TCCTCGCACTCTGGAACCCTACTTTCGATCCTTTGGCTGAACATCAAGGTATCATTGACTGGTTCACAGTGATACTAGGCTTAGTAGCGGTCGTCACACTGACTATCCATGGTGCGGGATGGGTCATATTAAAAACATCCAGTACCCTAAATCAGCGACTTAAAGACATCATATTTAAATTGAATTTCGTATTAATTGTATTGGTCGTTCTATCTGCTTATGTCTGGCATTATGTCAAACCAATCTCCTTAAATAATCTGCAAAATCATTATTGGCTCTGGATATTCCCGTTGATTGCAGCGATTGGCCTGCTGGGACAATTTTGGATCAGGACGTTCAAAAAAGATGGTACGGGTTTTATGTTCTCTTCCCTATTTATACTGGGAAGCTTTGCATCCACAGTGGCCTCTATGTTTCCAACCTTATTACCATCAACCAATGAGGTAAACCCCTCGCTTACCATCCAGAATGCCGCAGCACATGAATATGGTCTCTCTGTAGGTTTGGGATGGTTTATTTTTGCAGCAATTTTGGTCGTGGCTTATTTTATTATTCAATTTAGGGTCTTTAAAGGAAAACTGGATGATGTCGGTTATGGTGAGCATTAGCATAGTCGCGCGGACAAACTAGAGCCCCAACAATTTATGTGTTAATGCAAATTGTACCAATTCGATCATATTTTTTACTTTAAATTTGGTCAGAAGATTGCGTCGGTGTGTTTCAATTGTAACGGGACTTAAAAATAGTTTCTCCGCAATCTGATTACTGGTATAACCATCGGCAACCATCGTCAAAATCTCCTTTTCCCTTCGTGTTAAACGTGGAAGATCTTCCATGGAAGTGACAGCCCCGGCATAAAGATCCTTAGCTCTATCGCAAAGCGCTTTCTTTCCATCAAGTCCAAGCTGTACACAACGAAGGAATTCGTCATTAGAAACATCCTTTAGTATATAACCATTCCCGCCATTTCGCATAAACTGAAAAATAAGATTACGATCCGCTAAATTGCTCAATGCAACAACTGGAATTACGGGAAACAGCTTCTTCACCTGTAGACAGACGTCCAATCCGCTGGTGTTCAAAAGCTGCATGTCCATGAGTACCAAGTCTACTTTCGTCTTATCCAAAAATTCGATCAATGATACTTCCTCCAGAAATGAATATACCTTATACCCGACTTGGTTATTGAGAAAAGAAGTCACCCCCTCCAATAATAAGGGATGATCGTCTAACACGGCAATAATTTTCATACATTAGTTTTTAACTAAACACTTACTCCTATTTCAATCTGCGTACCCGATCCAAGTTTGCTCTGCATATCAATAGATCCATTGATCCATTTGATTCTGTTGACCATATTATTTAATCCCATTCCATAATTTGCCGCAGAAGAATCAAACCCTTTTCCATTGTCTTCTATCAAAACCTGCAATATTCCCTGTGATTTACTTACCTGAACAATAATAAGGTCTGCATCTGCATATTTCAATGCGTTTGAGATCGCTTCCTGGACGATCCGATATATTGCCAACCCTTTTTGGAAGTCCAGACGTACGTCATCCTCATAATTTTCAAATTGGATCTGCACCTTATTATTTCTCATCGAAAGACACAATTGTTCCAATGCTGCTATTAGACCAAATTGCCGTAATGAATCGGGCATTAGATTATGGGATATCCGTCGAACTTCCCCCAAAATATCATTCAGTTTATGCGGTAATTCATTCGTCAAATCGAATTCGCCCTTCTGCTCCCCAGCGATCCTAAATTTCAGTCCTGTCAGCATGCCACCAATACTATCGTGCAAATCTTGCGCAATACGCTGCCGTTCCTGCTCTTCTGCTTTGAGCATGGACTCGGAGATTTGCAACTGTTTTTCCTTTGCCAATTTCTCCAAAGCAATCTCATGATTGATCTGGATCTGTCCATTCAGCTTCCGTTGTTTTCGATAAGAAAAGGTGACAAATAAAACAACGATGGAAAGTAAAATAGCAATGCCTAAAACAAGAAAGATCTTAAATTGATTGCGATCTTTCTCTGCACGTAGATTTAAAATCAATTTTTCTTTTTCTACGGTTTTGTATTTAGCCTCCATTTCGTTCATCTTCTCCAAAAGCTGGACTTTCTGAATACTATCAGACAGCTTACCCGCCACATTGGACATCTTAAGTGCTTCTTTGTAATCCCCCATCAATTCATTCACAGCAGCCAATTGGCTATAAACAATTTTACTGTTGTAAAGATCGCGTGTTAACAATCCATTTTTTATGATCTCCTCCAATGGCAATTTCGCTTCAGCATATTTTTTCTGCATCAAATAGACATTAAACTTTCTGAAAAGCATCATCTGGTAGGACTTCCAATTGTTCATTTTCTTCGACCATTCCAAACCGATATCCAACATATGTAACGCTTCATCTGTTTGTTGCTTTGTCGTAAAATAGAGCGCTTCATTGTAATAGTAATTGGGGAGTTGGGAGGAGTTGGGTCTGTCTCCTAACATGACCTTGGCCTTATCTAACAATTGCCGGGCCTCTTTTGATTTAACCTGGTAGCAATAGGTGCTAACGGCATTTAAATAGGCTACTAGTAGTGCTGTACTCTCTGGTTGTTGTTCCAGCTGTTTGATCGCCATCTGATGATACTCGTCTGCTTTTGCCAATTGATTGGATGACATAAAGGCCAAACCGATCATGGTATTTATTGCACCTTCCATGAGAGGATCGTGTGCCTTGGCATAGGGCATACATTTACCATTGAGTATATCCAGTAAATCAGCAAAACCTTTTTTCGGAAATCGAATTAGCCCCAGATTATACCAAGCTTTAGCCAAAAGTCCCTGTTGAAAAGGCTGTTTGGCATCTCCAAGAATATCTACGCACTTTTGGGCTTCAATCCCAGCACGTTTACTGTCTAAAAATTGTCCATAGTAGAAGCTTTTGTAAAGCGCTCCCATTGCGTGAAGGCTTCGAAAAGGCTTAGCGAATCGCTCCCCTTGTCGCATATTTTCCCAAAATTTCACGGTATCCCGAAAGCGATAGTAATCTGCCAGATAAAAGTATTGTATTGCCTGTATACTGTCACTTGAAGTCGACTTCAATAGCATTTCGGCATCCGCCCGATATTTATCCTCATCCAATGGCAGAAAACTTTGGGCATTTGTATGCTGTATAGTGAAACACAGCATACAATACGCAAATAACTTTAACAAAACTCTACAATGTAACCTCATTAATCAGATACCTTATATAATATGAAACAATAATAACAGTTTATTGCATTTTTTTGAGATGCAACGCTATAGATGCGCTATTCTGGGAAATTGAGTGGATACTACGAACACTTCAACACACAGTTTCTCAAAACTAAGCAATTTTGAAAACATATAAAGCACCTCAATGGATATCGAAGTGCTTTATTACCGAGTGCAGCAACTATTTTTAAACTGCTTTTAGGAAAATACTATTTTCAGGAACGTCCCAACAGTGTTTCAAATACTGCTGCTCGTGTGGTTGCGATATTGATCAACAGATCCAATTTACGTTTATAATCCGACGATATCTCCTTTGAGCCTGTGTTTTCAAATAGTTCCCTTTTAACAATAGGTACACTAAAAGGTAAAGTCCATGCCCGTAATGATTTTGCTATTGCATCCATAGCGTTGATCCCTTGTAGAGCTTGTACTCCATCCGCCCAACAAACCAGTCCTATATTTTTATCGGTGAGATATGCTGGACTGTTCTTTGCGCTTATCTCCAGCCAATCCAAACAGTTTTTCATTACCCCCGGTACACTTCCGTGGTATAAAGGAGATAGCCAAAAATGCACGTCTGCCTCCAGAAAGAGATTGTTCATGATCTTTACACTATTGGGTATCCTGCTGAGGCTTGTATCAAATAGTGGTATCCCACTATCCGCAAGGTTAAAAACACTATTCTCAACACCAAGCTGATTCAATTGTTCAGCGAAATAATTAGACAATACTCCGGAAGTAGATTCTTGCCTACGCTCCAAGGCGCCATTAAATATTAATGCTTTCATTGTTTCTTATGCTCTTTTAAAAATAACTTTTGGCATTCCTACCTCTCCGTACATCAATGTTGTAACGATCGGAATTAAGCGTGCAGCAGCTAGCATATAAAGTGATTCTGGCATATTTGGCCTTGCCCTCACAACCACTTTTTGATTCTGATACTGAGACAAATCTGCCAGCTTCAAATTCTGGGTCCATAATTCCAATCCCAATGTTTCCACACTTTTAAAATCGTAATAAGCCACATCAGCATGGAATTTATCGGCTAAAGCCATATAGATCCAGGGGGGAATGATGGCTTCAACAGAACAAGTAAAAGCAACGGCTTTGCCTATAAAGGGTGTCAATTCCAATGCAGCAAGAGCCGCTTTAAACTCCTTTTCTTTGACAATCATTTCTTGGTAAAACAGTGTCTTGATGTCAAATTCTATAATTTCAAGAGTGGTTTTGAAATCAATGAGATCGAGCGCCAATATACCCGAATTTTCAACCTTATTTACAAACATGTTATTATATAATTATTATCTCCGCTTGATCGCATGTTCAAGGTTTTAAATCAATTTATCTATCGCTTCATCGTACTGCTTTTCGACGGCAGACCAATCTAAGACAGACCAAAACGCATCCAAATAGTCTGCTCTTTTATTCTGATATTTCAAATAGTAGGCATGCTCCCATACATCAACACCCAAGATTGGCACACCTCTACTCGTCAATTGGATATCCATCAATGGATTATCCTGATTGGGAGTCGCGACGACGTCCAAAGTACCATTGTACTTGATATAAAGCCAAGACCATCCAGAACCAAATTGTCCAAGTCCTGCGTTTTTTATCCTCGTTTTCAACTCGTCTAAAGAACCAAAAGTTGCATCTATTTCCTTTGCCAACTTTCCGGTAGGCACTGTTTTCGGCGTTGCAGATAAAGTTTCCCAAAATAAGGAATGATTATAGTGCCCGCCTGCATTGTTGCGAATCGCAGGACTATATTGACTCACCTGCGCTAGGATATCCAGCAATTCAACACCTTCAGCACTTGTACCGACTACGGCTTTATTTAAATTATCAACATAGGCCAGATGATGTTTCTGGTGATGGATCGTCATTGTCTCCTGATCAAAATAAGGTTCAAGTGCCCCATAGGCATATGATAAATCTGGTAATTGAAATTTGCTCATGTTATTTTAGTTTTAATGTTTTAATAATGAATCAAAACTAAATAATAGACATTAATAAAACAACTAAATAGTTGTTTTATTAATGTCATAAAATTATGCCTTTACTAGGCAAAAACTTCAATGCTATTCATTATAGCAACAATTAAAAAAATAGTATCTTTGTTTAGAAAACATTAAAACAACTTTTTGATTGTCAAATGCAGAAGACTCCAGCAGATAGAATATTAATGTTATTAAAAATGCGAGGCGAGGTTACAGCTGCACTTATTGCTGCAGAGCTGGGTATTACAAAAGAGGGCGCCCGCAAACACCTGCTCAATCTTGCCAATCAGGGCCTTATAGAATCTTATGCGAGAAGTGAAGGCATCGGCCGACCATCTACCTACTATTGTCTTTCAACATTAGGGCTCGCAAAATTTCCAGATAGTCATGCTGACATTACTGTACAACTCCTGCAATCCATTAAACAGGTGCTTGGAGAGAATGCCTTGGATCTATTGATTACAGATCGAGAATCTAAAGTATATCAGAAATATATGAATGCTTTGTCTGATACCAGATCAATCGAAAAAAAACTGGACATTATCGTAGCCAAGAGAACGGAAGAGGGATATATGGCCGAATGGAAGAAAGAAGCCGAATCTTATCTCCTCATTGAAAATCACTGTCCCATCTGTGCCGCAGCAACTGAATGTCAAGGTTTTTGTCGTTCAGAACTTCGCAATTTTCAACAACTTATCGGCCCATCATATTCGATCAGCAGAATAGAATACATTATCGAAAATGGTTCCCGTTGCACTTACCGTATAACGGAAAGAAAATAATGTAAATTTTCAGTCGCATCCTACACAAATCAATAATATACCAAAAAGTATTTTTTATCTTTGAAACCAAAGAACAGCGTTATCATGTCAAAAGCAGAACAGACCCGACAATTTATCATTGAGAAGACAGCTCCTATTTTTAATAAAAAAGGATACTATGCTACTTCACTTTCAGACATCACTACAGCTACAGGTTTAACTAAAGGCAGTATCTATGGTAATTTTAAAGACAAAGATGACTTGGCGCTTCATGTTTATACCTATCAAAGTAAAAAAATAGCTGATGGTGTAGATCAGCAGATTAGCCAACAAAGAACTGCTTTAAAGAAGCTTTATGCATTTTTTGATTTTTACAAAGAAAATTTCAAAAACATCGCTGCATCAGGAGGATGCCCGTTGATGAATGCTGCTATTGAGGCTGATGACTCGCTCCCTTTTTTAACGCCAAAGGTCAAACGATCATTTATGCTTTGGCGGCAACGATTGATTTCAATATTAGAAGAAGGAATTACGAGTGGAGAGTTTAAACAGCATATTTCTGCTGAGCACTTTGCGATTACCTTCATGGCGATGATTGAAGGTGGAATTTTACTTGCAAAAATCTCCGGACGTGGTAAAGATCTTACCATCGTATTAGACAATATGAAAGACATGGTGGATCGGGAGATAAAAATCTAATTTTTTCAACAAAACACATACCAATCGGTATATTGACACATTAATTCTAAAAAAATAAAAAAATGAAAAGAGTTGTAATTACCGGCATGGGAACAATTAACCCACTGGGCGAGAACGTTGATACATTCTGGGATAATATCTTACGTGGCGAAAATCATACAGCTATCATCAGCCGTTTTGATGCGTCTCTGTTTCGAACGCAAATCGCAAGTGAAGTCAGGAACTTTCAACCGGAGAAATACTTGGATAGAAATGAGATCAAGAGAAGTGACCTATTTACGCAATATGCTTTGTATAGCGCATCTCAGGCCTTAGAAGATTCTGGTCTAGATCCCAACAGCATGGATCCATTTGATATCGGAGTCATTTGGGGTGTTGGTCAGGGCGGAATGGAAACATTTGAAAATGAAGTTGAAAGTTATGTAAAAGGCAATTATATTCCACGGTTTAGTCCGTTTTTCGTCCCCAGACTGATTGTCAATATGGCCTCAGGAATGATATCGATGAAATTTGGTCTGAAGGGAATCAATTATACAACGGTATCCGCCTGTGCGACGTCCAATACAGCATTCATGGATGCTTTCAATTATATTCGATTAGGAAAGGCTAAAGTTTTTATTAGCGGCGGTTCAGAAGCTCCTATTACTCCGGCTTCCGTTGGCGGCTTTTCCGCGATGAAAGCAATGTCAAGCAGACACGATGATCCTAAAACGGCAAGTAGACCATTTGATCGAGATCGTGATGGATTTGTCATGGGCGAAGGGGCTGGGGCTTTGATACTGGAAGAATATGAGCATGCTAAGAAAAGAGGAGCAAAGATATACGCCGAGCTTGTTGGAGCTTCGATGACTGCCGATGCCTACCATATGACTTCCCCTCATCCTGAAGGCATAGGCGCAGCCAAAGCAATGTCACTGGCAATGGAAGAAGCTCAAATTAACAGTGACCAACTGGATTATCTGAATCTTCATGCCACATCTACCCCTGTTGGTGATATCGCTGAACTGAAAGCTATGCAACTTGCATTTGGCAAATCCAGTAACCTCTGGGTTAGCTCAACCAAGTCAATGACTGGGCATCTACTCGGTGCAGCAGGAGCAATTGAAGCAATTATCGCCATAAAGTCAATAAACAATAATGTAATTCCAGCAACGATAAACATCGAAAATATTGATCCTGCAATTCCTGAAGGTATCAATATTGTTGTCAATCAACCCATGGAAAAGACTGTTCAAACAGCAATGAGCAATGCTTTCGGTTTTGGTGGACATAATTCAAGTATTCTCTTTCAAAAGATTTAATATTTTTTAGAAATATCTTGACAAAGTGTAATAAACACACTATTTTTGTAGTATCATAATTTAGGTTTATAATTGGTTATTTAAGGTTTTCATTCTCCCCGTTTGAAAACCTTTTTTTTGTCTAATAAACTTCCTTAAAGATAAATAAATCTAACCTTCTTTATTTTTCCTACACAATAGACCTGATGAAAAAGTGTTTATAACTGCATATTTTGATCGTCTCCGCTGATACGAAAACCATCGAAATATACAGTTCCTACACGACGAAAATTAGTTTCGAATACTGCCTAAAATCAACAAGCTCGTTATTTTTGGATCTTCACCATAACTTCCCTAGATGACAGAATATAGTGTTTGCTTATATTGCTGCACATATTCTTTTGGATTGCAGCCAATGATCTGCTTAAACACTCTATTAAAATTGGTAATACTATTGAATCCGCAACTGTATGCAATAAACGAAACGCTATCTAAATGATCTTCATTCAATTGATTACACACCTCTTTAACCCGTATTCGATTTAAATATGCGACAAAAGTAACGCCACAATGTTTTTTAAAATACCTGCAAAATGCCTGTGGTGTAAGGTTGGCATAATCGGCGACATCTTCTAGACTAAGATCATGTTTATGATTTTCTTTGATATAATTACAGATTAGATTAATTCGATTTGAACTATGAATCGTGTCTAAGATCACTTCCGCTCTTTCTGCACAAAGCGGATCCGTCTCCCTTGATATATTCGCCAAAGATCTCAGTAGATAGAAAAAATGCATCAACTTATCCATTTGATCTGAAGATTTCAATTGTAATACTCTTTCCGAAATTTGCTCAAAGTATTCCTCCGGAATTTTAAAACCACAGGAATTATTATAGATAAACTGATTTAACGATTCAAATTCCTCTAATGAGAACAAGAACTTGAGTTTGCCATTCGGGTCAAAAAAAATCGAGATAGAACGAGACTCATTTGAAAAACCGTCCTGCGAGGACGACTTAAATACGTGTGGCTGATTGGCACCCAAAAAGAAAATATCGTTTTCTTTAAAAGGATGTAAAGTATCTTCAACAATCAATATTCCTCTCCCCTTTACTATCCACATAAGTTGAGCTTCTTGATGTCTGTGAAGATGCGGATAAAAAGTTTCTAAAATATCCTCTTGTACTGTTAAACTTTGGCCTTGCATTGTTGGCACATTAAATTGGAGCGTTTTCATAGGATTTCATAGTTTATATTCGTATTTACTACTGTTTAGTTAATATAAATATAATAACTACGAAACAAGTAAACACATCAATCATAATCCATGAAAAAACAAAAACAAAATATGTATATAATGTGATAATATTTAGCAATCCGCAAATTTTCCATTCAGCATTTGATAAAATCAGGCATTAAAACTCAATATCTTACAAAAACTAGGTTAAAATACAATTAGACTTTGATAAATTGCGATAATTAATATTCAATATAAACATAGAACTTTATTAAATGTCGATGTTATTTTTTTTTCATGTATCAATTATTAAAAATAAGCAATTGTAACAACGTTAAAATATCAACCACAATACCGTTTTTGAATAGGAGTCCTCAAGATTAAAAGATTAAATTTTGCGATATTAGCATATGTATTATTTATGTAAATAATATCGTTGTAAATCTTAATTATACGTTGCCTCTCTTAATTTTCACAAATATGTTTAAGAAAGAAATCTATACTACCCGAAGGAACGAGCTCATTTCAAAATTTTCCGTTGGAAAAATCCTTTTTTTAGGGAATATTGAGAACCCGATCAATTTTGAACACAATACCTACCCATTTCGTCAGGACAGTAGTTTTTTATATTATATTGGTATAAAAGCTCCTCGATTAGCTGCTCTCCTCGATATTGATCTGGGAGAGACATTACTATTTGGTGATGAAATGACCATCGACGATATCGTCTGGATGGGACAACAACAGACGTTGGCAGAAAAAGCGGCCCTTTCGGGGATCCGTAAATTACTTCCTTTTGATCAACTCTTCGACTATCTAAAAAAAAGCGATCAAAATACACTCTATTACCTTCCCCCCTATCAATCGCACAATAAAATATTGCTTGGAAAATTGTTTAATTGTCCTGTTAATCAGCTTCAACCATCTGTAGCTTTAATTCAAGCTGTAGCCGCACAACGCAGTATTAAATCAGTGGAGGAAGTTGTCGAACTAGAAAAAGCTGTAGATGTAGCTGTAGACATGCACCGTCTCGCTATCCAGATGACCAAACCCGGTTGTTATGAATATCAGATTAGCAATGCCATGCAGCATTTTGCACAGGACCAGGGCATGCCTTTTTCTTATCCGCCAATCGTGACCAAAAGAGGTGAAATCTTGCACAACCATATGCAGTTCCATCAAGTTCATGAAGGCGATCTTCTTCTGAATGACTCTGGAGTTGAAACATCATTGGGATATGCTTCCGACCTAACACGGACCTTTCCTGTTGGTAAACGTTTTACCTCTTTACAGGAGGAAATCTACCAGATCGTTTTACACGCATTTAAATCTGCTGAGCAGTTGTTAACTGCCGGAATCCGTTTTAAAGATATCCATTTAAAAGCCTGTGAAGCACTCGTAGACGGACTGATCCAGGTCGGGTTTATGAAAGGCAACTCACAAGATGCAGTTGCTAACCATGCACACACACTATTCTTTCAATGTGGACTAGGTCACCTTCTCGGGCTGGATGTACATGATATGGAAGATCTGGGCGAACAATATGTGGGCTACAGTACGTCCGAACCTAAAGATACCAAGACCTTCGGTCTTAAATCTCTGCGATTAGGTAAGGAATTGGAAGCTGGCAATGTACTTACTGTGGAACCAGGTATCTATCTCATCCCTGAACTGACACAGCTTTGGGAGCAGCAAAATCTGCACAGGGATTTTGTCAATTATGACTTTCTGAAAAAACATCTCGATTTTGGGGGAATTCGTATTGAGGACAATTATCTTATTGAGGAAAATGGTTATCGACGTCTCGGAAAATACCTCGAACGTGAAGTGCAAGAAATCTATCGCCTAAAAGACAATGCAATAGATTAAATACGCTGGAGGATCCTAGTAACATACCTCATCTGAATTAAATAATTGATCAATAATAATCATATACAAATGAATAGAATTAGACATTTTATCCTCGCAAAACTGTTATTGGTTCTTTATCTATCCAATCCTCTTTTTGCGCAAAGACTCTGGACGGATATTGGTGACCAATATTATGAGTTTTCGGATAAAGGGATTGAGATCGTCGATCCAAAAAATGGAAACCGGGGAACCTTTTTATCCCAGCAATCTCTTATTCCAAAAGGCAGCAATACGGCAATAAAAGTTGAGAATTTTTCGATATCCAAGAATAGGGAACTAATTTTAATCTATACCAATAGCAAAAAGGTTTGGCGAGAAAATACAAGGGGTGATTATTGGGTGTACAACAAGAAATCCAATCAATTGACGCAATTAGGCCGTCAATTTCCATCATCCCAATTGATGTTTGCCAAATTTAATCCTCAAGCCAATAAAGTGGCTTATGTTAACAAAGCAGACCATAATATTTATGTGGAGGATCTAACGAATGGAAATATAAACGCCGTAACGAAGGATGGGACAGACCGTATGATCAATGGAACTTTCGATTGGGTTTATGAGGAAGAGTTTGGTTGCAAAGATGGTTTTAGATGGTCGCCTGATGGTCTCTCTATCGCCTACTGGAAACTTGACGCAAACAGTATCCGTAATTTTCTAATGATTAATAATACGGATAGTCTCTACTCTTTTACCATTCCTGTAGAATATCCGAAAGTGGGACAGTCTCCAAGCGCTTGTTCCATATGGACTTATGAACTTGCTAGCGGAAAGAATAGCCGCATAAACATTCCGGGAGATCCTGAACAGCATTATATTCCACGTATGGAATGGTGTATGGACAGCAAACAGCTTATTTTTCAGCAACTCAATAGGAAACAAAACGAAAGTAAGATCTACACAGCTTCCATTGCTACTCATGAAGCTCAAGCAATACATCGCGAAACGAGCGATTCCTGGATTGACATCAAGGCAAGATGGAATAATAATGATCCTTCGGGCTGGGACTGGATACAGGATGGAAAAGCATTTATATGGGTATCGGAAAAAGACGGCTGGCGAAAAATCTATCAAATTGACTTTAAAGGTAATGAAAAGCTCATTACGAAAGCGGATTATGACATTATTAATCTTGATTTTCTAGATCCAAAAGGAGAAACAATCTATTTCACTGCTTCTCCCAGCAATGCGACTCAAAAATATCTGTATAGTGTCTCTACTAGAGGTGGCTCCCCAAAAAGGCTCACACCAGCATCTTTCGAGGGAACTTGCGATTATGATATTTCGAAAGATGGCAAGATTGCTATCTTCAGCTTTAGCAACCGTTCCGAGCTCAAGCAAGATGCTATTATCGAGCTCCCTACACACCGGACAGTAGTGGATTTTGAGGTTAAACGTGAAAAGAAAGTCAGTGATGGCATAGCCGAATTTTTCAAAGTTAAGACTACTGAAGGTGTTGAACTAGATGGCTGGATGGTCAAACCACTGGATTTCGATCCGAATAAAAAGTATCCAGTAGTCTTTATGGTATATGGTGAGCCTGCTTCACAAACTGTAATCGACAACTTTAGCGCAGGTTATAACAGCTTGTATAAAGGAAATATGGCCCAGGACGGATACATTTATATTTCTTTGGATAACCGGGGCACACCTGCTCCTAAAGGTAGCCTATGGCGCAAAAGTATCTACCGCAATATCGGTCAGCTCAATATTCGTGATCAAGCATTAGCCACACAGGAAATATTAAAATGGTCTTTTGTAGATAATTCGCGCATCGCAGTCTGGGGATGGAGCGGAGGTGGTTCAAGTACCCTCAATTTACTGGGACAATACCCACAAATCTATAAAACAGGTATTGCAATAGCAGCTGTTGCTAATCAACTCCTTTATGATAATGTCTATCAAGAACGTTATATGGGACTTCCACAAGAAAATTTAGCCGACTTTGAGAATGGTTCGCCATTGAAATATGCAAAAAATATTAAAGGAAATCTACTGTATATACACGGCACTGGAGACGATAATGTTCATTATCAGAATGCGGAAGTTCTTATAGACGAATTCATAAAAAATAATGTACAATTTCAGTTAATGTCCTATCCTAACCGTAGTCATTCCATTAGTGAAGGAGAAGGGACTCACGAACACCTAAGAACGTTATTTACGAATTATTTAAAACTACATTGCCCTCCAGGCGGAAGATAAGCGAATGAAAAGAATACTATTATATGCACTAGGTACCTGTGGCATTTTAGTCGCAGGCTCCCAGCAATCCAACGCGCAACTGATGAAAGAAAAAAATGAATTCACGCGAGCGGATTCATTGCGGGGATTTCTCACACCATTGCGCACTTGCTACGATATCCAATATTATCATTTGGACGTGAAAGTAGATGTAGACAATAAATTCATTTCAGGTTCAAACTTATTCCGCTTTAAGGCCACGGAAGATTTTGAACGTCTACAATTCGATCTGTTTGCCAATCTTAAAATTAATAAGGTTATCTATCAAGGGAAAGAGCTCTCATTTACAAGAGAATATAATGCTGTTTTTTTGAACTTTCCTACTAAAATCACCAAAGGTACGCAAAGTGAATTCACAGTGTATTATGAAGGTCATCCCACAGAGGCAGCACGCGCTCCCTGGGACGGTGGCTTTGACTGGAAAAAAGACAGCAATGGTAAACCTTGGGTGGCTACAGCCTGCCAAGGTATGGGCGCTAGCGTCTGGTGGCCTAATAAAGACCATCAGTACGATGAAGTCGACAGTATGATGATTTCGATCGCTGTCCCAAAAGAAGTAATGAACGTATCTAATGGGCGATTGGTAAAAGTGGAAAAAATGAAAGACGGATACAACAAATACCATTGGAAAGTTGCCAATCCGATCAACAACTACAATGTAGCCATCAATATTGGAGACTATATTCATTTTCAAGAAAAATACAAAGGTGAAAAAGGTCCTTTGGATGTCGACTACTATATCTTGCGGGAGAATGATAAAACAGAAAAAAAGGCTCATCTTCAAAAAAATGCCAGACAGACGTTAGAAGCATTTGAGTATTGGTTTGGTCCATATCCTTTTTATGCGGATGGTTACAAACTGGTCGAAACGTATCATACGGGTATGGAACATCAAAGTGCTATTGCCTATGGCAATCATTATCAGAATGGATATCGTGGAAACGATGCTTCGGGAACAGGTTGGGGGCAAAAATGGGATTTCATTGTAGTCCACGAATCGGGCCATGAATGGTTTGGTAATAATATCACTTCTGCCGATCTCGCGGACATGTGGATTCATGAGAGTTTCACAAATTATTCTGAGGGTTTATTTATAGACTATTTCTACGGCAAAGAAGCCAGTCAGGCATATGCGCATGGTATCCGAAGTGGCATTCACAATGACAGCCCCATGCAGGGACCATATCACGTCAACAAGGAGGGATCGGGCGATATGTATCCTAAAGGAGGTGTCATGCTCAATATGATCCGTACAATGATAGATGATGACGATAAATGGCGCGCTATATTACGAGGTTTGAATAGTAAATTCTATCATCAACAGGTAAATTACAGTGATATTGTGAATTATGTAAGCCAGCAGTCGGGTCTGGACCTGTCAAAAGTATTTGAACAGTATGTTCAGCATACCTCTATTCCAACACTAGAAATCCAACAAGATGCTTCTGGTAGAATAATGGGCAGGTGGATTAGCGCGGTCAAAGGGTTTCAGATGCCAATCCATATCGGAATAAAAGGCGAAAAGAGACAGCTTATTCAACTAGATCAACAGTTCAGAACGATAAAAATTGCGGGATTAAATAAGGAAAATATCGATGTCGATACATTCAATTATTATATAGGCCTTTTGTCAGAATAACATCTATTCAAAAGCATGTTGGAAGCTTCAACACGACACAAGAAAATAGCATAATTTTGAAGACTTTGGAGACAAAAATTTAACAGTTGCCCCAAAAGCAGGTAATCCTATTTTTGGGGCAACTGTTTATAAAATGGATTCTTAACGGTCGAAACGATCTGGCTTAAATCCGACAATACTGGGTTCAATTTCTCTAGCAGCCAATAGGTCACAAACAATCTCGCCATAGGCGGGACCCAAACTCAGCCCCATCATTCCTCCTCCTCCAGCTACAATAGCATTGCCGTAATTTTTTAATCTTCCATAGTCTCTCCTGTACACTGTATGTGACTCAATCTATGGTCGCTGGAAATGCCCCCAGTTGTTGCATAGCGTGTTTTACTCAACACTAGTTGGCATACCTTGGAACAACAGTCTTCCGCACTTGTTCTGTGCAATAGTGAACAGCTCCTGATATTTCTACATATCATTGTCAGATGCCGCGAAGGTCAAGATTATCTGACCAACCAAATGTTCCATTAAAATCTTCTTTGCATGACAATTGACACAAGAAATAAATGTCCTCTTTCCAGCAGTTCAGGATTGCACAATACCCGCACTGTATCTATTTCCACCAACATAGCTTGAGCAAAACCCTCTTGCACATTATCCGTGCCTACTGGCAATATATTGATCCCATTGTTTTCAATCATCTATACTATATCCAATAAGTTGCTCAGTCTTCTTATGAATTAATCCATTCTGACCTAATATTGACCTTTTATGGGCAACACTTGTCAAAGACTTATAACTGGAAATTAGAATCAATATAACTAAACAACAAGAGGTAATATCACGATGGTATAACAAAATGAGTATTTTATTCGAAAACCCTTGCAAGTGTGTACAAAATACACTACCTTTGTCATATCATAATTTAGGTTTATAATTGGTTATTGAAGGTTTTCATTCTCCCCGTTTGAAAACCTTTTTTTGTTTTTACATTACACTAAAATTTGTAAAATATATTGCGCTGTTGTATTCTTTAAGTAAATCCTGCTCTAATAGCCTGCTTATAAGAGGAAGCAACAGTACCCCTGCACACATAATTTACTTATATTTAGAATATTATTCAGGATAATTAGCATAACGGAAGTATTTTCACCTCACATTAAGAGAAGAAGCACAGAAATTACAATCCAATACTTTGAATTGTTGGACCGCCATTTATCTGATTTAGTTAATGGCAAAGCTATGGAAATGTTAGAATTAAAGGATATAGCCAGTTTACTTTGTATCTCTCAAAAACATCTTATTAAAATAATACAGGAAACCAGTGGAAATCACCCTTGCCATTTTTATGTAAATAAAATATTAACATGCACAAAGGATCTCCTAATCAACAGCACATTGACCATCTCGACCATCGCTCAAACACTTACTTACGATCCATCTAATTTCACCAAATTTTTTAAGAAATATGAAGGTATAACCCCATCTGAATTTCGTCAATTGAAAAAAGCGAAAAGTTCACCATAATATCATCATTTACTTTCATGAAATTTGTTATAATCAAAATATAAATTATTATGGCAAGGAATGATGTAAAAGGAAAAGTTGTATTGATCGCTGGCGGCGCGAAAAACCTTGGTGGTTTGTTGAGTCGAAATTTTGCTGCTAAAGGCGCCAAATTGGTGATCCACTATAACAGTGAGCACAGCAAGGCAGATGCAGAAGGAACACTGGCAGTGGTAAAGGCTGCTGGAGCGGAAGCGATCCTCTTTCAAGCGGATCTTACTAATATCGAAAATATTAGCAAGCTCTTTGATACGGCGGTGTTGCAATATGGAGGAATCGATATTGCAATTAATACCGTCGGTAAAGTATTAAAAAAACCGATCGTAGATACAACAGTGGATGAATATGACAGCATGAGTGATATTAATTCCAAAGTTGCCTACTTTTTTATCCAAGAAGCAGGCAAAAAATTGAACAACAACGGTAAAGTTTGCACGATTGTCACATCGTTACTTGCGGCATACACAGGGTTTTATTCTACATATGAAGGACTGAAAGCACCCGTTGAACATTTTACGCGTGCTGCGTCCAAAGAATTTGGCGATCGAGGTATTTCGGTGACAGCGGTTGCTCCCGGTCCAATGGATACATCATTTTTCTATGGACAAGAGAGCGAAGAAGCAGTAGCTTATCATAAATCCGCCTCTGCACTTGGGGGGTTGACTGACATTAAAGATATTGCTCCTCTAGTCGAATTCCTGGTAACAGATGGTTGGTGGATTACCGGGCAAACCATTTTTGCCAATGGAGGGTATACAACACGATAGTGTAACATTATCAAAGGCATCTTTTATATAAAAAGATGCCTTTGATATTTGGTAAGTCTAACTTACCAGATCCTGCAAAAATTTCAATTCATATTGATCGTCTACAACTGTTTTAAAAAATTGAGATAATAGGGTACACTCTGTTCAACCCATTCTTCGGAAGCATGTTTTTCGATACCATAGTATGCAAAAAGTGGTTGATAATTGGCGTGAACATAATTGAATGTAATCTCAAAAGGACTTGTCAATTGATCTAGGCTATATTTATACTTTCCATTTGCACTATATTCTGCTTCGTCAATCCCAACAGAAACGGCCAAAGCGATCTTCTTTCCTGCTAACTTGTAACCACTCGACTTTCCATATGCCCAGCCATAGGTCAATACCTCATCCAACCACTTTTTAAAAAAAGGAGGGCAGTTAAACCAATAAAATGGGAATTGAAATATGATTTTATCATGTTTTTCAATCAATTGCTGTTCCAGGGTAACGTCAATTTTTTCATCTGGATATCTTTCATGCAATTGATGGATTTCATAGTCCTCCGGATGTTTTTCCAATTCCTCGATCCACCTCTTATTAAGGAGTGATTCTTTAATATTTGGATGTATTACAATGACCAATGTTTTCATTATAGCTAATTATTCAATAGTTTGGATACTCATTATCACGGCGTTCGATAGTCGTAATTGTTTTATTCACTCGATTATTTTGACTCAAAAATAGCGAGATATTCCTTATTTTGGCGCACTGGTAGCCCAATGTTCGGTACTATAAAAAATGTGCGTGATGACAAAAATCAAAGAGAGTTCAACCAATTTTGCCAATAAACAAATTTTAGCGAATGATTGCCCTGAGGTATTTGCGGCTAATATTATTGGTGGCCAGTGGTCTTTGGCTATTTGTTGCTATCTAATCAACGGAAGCCTCCGATACAGTGAAATCAGAAAATGCCTTCCTAATATCACCGAACGCATGTTGACTTTGCAATTACGAAAATTAGAGGAAAATAGAGTCGTCAAACGCACGATATATGCTGAGGTTCCTCTACGAGTAACGTATGAATTAACAACTATTGGTTATGAGCTATCTCCTATCATTCGTGAACTTGGAAAATGGGGAGAAAAATTAAAAGGTCTTTCGATGTAAGACTTCATCGTATTAAAAAAATATAAAAAAATTTGCATAGTGTAAAAAATACACTTACATTTGTAGTATCATAATTTAGGTTTATAATTGGTTATTGAAGGTTTTCATTCTCCCCGTTTGAAAACCTTTTTTCATTTTATCTAAACACTTATTTTTCACTCTTCACTCTCCTATTAATCAAAGCCAACTTCTTTGTATATACCAGCCTGCTCTAAAATCGTTTAACCATTGGAGACTTGAATCCCATTTCGTAAGTTATTGTGCTTAGAGTTATAATTTATTGGCACCTAGATCTCTCCGTTTTGGATGAAAGTTTAAGATCGACTAGATTCCTGAGCCCCATTTACCACAAGTTTGTTTAGCCTAGTGATCAGGATCATATTGATTGCCGGCCAGCCTCAGCGAAAAAAATCGGTCGGCACCTTGGTTAAAGCAAAAAAAAAGTGAGGGATAAATATTAATATCCCTCGCCTTTTTTATATGGATTAAGTGTTTCTATCGGATTACATTTTATAATACTGTTCCCAGCCTCTTGTAGGTGGAGGTCCTGCCAAAAGTGCATTCGCAAATCTATCATTACTGATTTCTTTTTTCTGGGGATCAAAAATCAGCTTCGCATTTAGACGCTGTGCAATTACTCCCAAACAGAACACTTGACTTAAAGGTCCTGCAATTTCAAAAGCTGACCTTGTTTTCTCTTCTCCTTTACATGCTTTAAGGAAGTTGGCATAATGATTAGATGGTGATTTCGGAACCTCTGGAAGACGGGATTCTAATTCCTTTGCCTTTGTTTCAGGTATAATCTGCAAAATACTTGCGTGAGAACCTCCTTTGAAAGTCAGATCCTTTCCATAGATAATTTTTCCAGGATTTAATTTCGCCGGCTCTAACTTACCTGTACTGGGGGCTGGAATATTCGGATCCAATCCCGAAACCCCGTAGCCGTCTGGGATTGGTGGCAAATTATTTAAGCCATCATACCAATTAATATCAACTGCAGGCATCTTTTTTCGCTTCGGAAAATGAAATTTCAGTGTCGAAGACATGGGAAAAAAATACGAATTATGTCCATCAAGCTTTACAGCACTTACTTCTGTAGGCAACCCAAGATCCAAAAACTCATGTGCAGTATCTAAGATATGCGCCCCCCAATCACCAAGAGCTCCCATGCCAAAATCATACCAACAGCGCCATTGCCCATTCACAAAGTCTTTATTATAATTATGTCCTAGGGTCTGCATTTGCCACAGTTCCCAGTCCAACGTGTCTGGTGTTATTTCAGCAGCTGGAAATCCTTTCATATTTACATCCCATCCATGCCATCTGCGGGGCATATTCATATGAGCATCGATACGCGTGATATCTTTAATTATCCCCGCATCCTTCCATGCCTTGAATTGAAAGTAGTTCGCTTCGGAATGCCCCTGATTCCCCATCTGCGTTACAAGTTTTGGATTCTTCTTGGCCTTATTTGTCATTAATTCAACTTCAAGAAATGTTCTTGCCATTGGTTTTTCAACGTAAACATGCTTTCCAAGATCCAAGGCCAACATCGTTATGGCAAAATGGGAGAAATCCGGTATACCGATGCTAACCGCATCGATTTGGCTCCCCATCTTGTCAAACATAACTCTAAAGTCTTTAAATTTTGGTGCATCCGGAAACATACTCAAAATTTCCTGTGTGTGCTTAGCTCCCAAGTCTACATCACAGAGTGCGACAATATTACAAAGGCCGGTTTTATAGAGTTCTTTTATAATATCCGCAGCTCTATTGCCGAGACCTACACATGCCAAATTAACCCGTTCATTCGGTGATGCTAAAGTGACCTTGCCAAGGACGCTATTCGATAGCATGACTGCACCCGCTGCAATAACAGATTGTTTTACAAAGCTTCGACGTGATAGATAATGATTCATATGAGCTTAGTTTTGTGTATTAATCTTTATACTGCGAAATGAAACTCGATCACCATGATCCTGTAATAGAATGGAGCCTTCTTTTGCTTCACCAAAGTTGTCCCAGTCCTTATACTTGCTAATCGCGACAAGGTCCTTAAACTCCTTCGATCCTCTTTCGTAACTCAACATCTTTATTCCATTCAGATAATGCTCAACCTTGTTATCCGCGGTAACCACTACCCGACCTCTGTTCCATTCGCCTATCGGTCTCCGGGCACGCGCATCTCTATTCGATGTGATAAGATCATATAGTGATGCCAGGGTCCGGTTACCGTCACGACCTAACTTTGCATCAGGATGTAAGGCATCATCAAGTACCTGAAATTCTAGACCGATGGCCGATCCTTTGGACTTTTCCTTCAATGTGACAAAATATTTTACTCCGCTATTCGCTCCAGGACTAAGTTTAAATTCAAAAGAGAGGTCAAATACGGTATATTTATCCTTCGTTATGATATCACCGCCATTGGTAGATTCTCCACCATCAGATTTCAAAACAGTTAATTGACCATCCTTAATTTCCCAACCACGATCAGGAAATTTATCTCCATGGATGCTTCGCCATCCATTATTAGTTTTACCATCAAATAGCAGCTTTACTCCTTTTTTCTTTTCGGCAGCCACTATTTCATTTGGCTTTAGATTGACGATATAAATATCCTTCGGAAAACCTTTTGTCTTCAGATCAGTGGTCTTTATTTTAACATTTTTGAAATAGACTTTCTTACCATCTAATTCTGAAGGAATACTGTGTACTTGTAATCCGATGAATCCAGTTCGATCAATTGTATCTACGACATAAGAAACAGGAATATCATTGATCCAGGTACGCAATTCATCACCGATTGCCTCTATTCTAATGTGATTATACTCTTCGGCTTTATACGCCTTCTTTGCATTTTCATTGAGATCCAACGGATAAAGCCAGCCGCGGCGAGCTTCATCATAGATACCACCTGTCCACGCCCTGGATGACGGGTCAATCTCCACTTGCCTTCCATAGACCTTGCCACGGCCATCATTTGCTTTTGGGTCAAGATGACTCCGGGTCTGGATTCCTGAATTCGTTTGACTGCCTTCGAGCTTAACATCTAGTTCCAATATGAAATCACCATATTCTTTTTCTGTGACCAAAAATGAATTGGGCGTTCCTTTAGTCATTCTTCCCACGATCGCGTCCCCCTCAATAGAATAAGGAGCTTTCCCGCCAACGGTTTTCCAGCCATTCAGCGTTTTTCCGTCAAAAAGATTTGTCCAGCCTTTTTCTGTGGTCTTATTCATCTGCGCATGCGATAAAATAGTATTTCCAGCCATCGCTGCCACTAAGACAAACTTAAATAATGTGTTTCTTTTCATTGTGATAATTACATCTTGAGCTCGTACGCCCGGTTTATTTATTGAATATTGGGATATTAAAGTTATTATGCAGTTTAATCCCTTTCGATTTAGGAGATTGGTACACCTTCCTCAGCCATTGGTTATTTTTTCAATTGGCTTTCTAAAACAAGATATCAATTAATATAGGTGAAACGAATCAAATTGCATGATTTATTTACGAAAACGTTTGAAACAATAGAAAAGGCAACGTGTAAAACAATAACAATGAAAATACGACGAAAAAAAACTATAGTCTTTGCATAAATAGCACAAAAAAATTGGGTGTTAATACACCATAAGAAAACTAAAACCAAGGAAATAAATAGATACACCGTGGTAAAATAGCATAATTCTAAAGCGAATCTGCATCGAAAGAATGGGTTCTAGGTAAAAATGAAGCACTAGCGACGAGAGAAATCTAAGTCACAGAATTAACTCGTCGGACAGCCTCATCTCTACTAATACCATTCGACCAATCCTGTACCAATGAATGTTCAGACTCATAAGGTATTAATAATGGACGATAACCATTCAATTGAGTTAAAACCTGCATATAAAGTCCAATTGTAGAAGTTTCATAATCTGCTATTTCATTACAGAGCATACCAAAATAGCTTTTTTCTTCGGCCTCCTTAGCCGCAAACATAAGGCGATAATCCTCTATCGTTTCTTTGCTCACCGAAACCCAAACACCATAATCTAAGGTTTCGTCGTGATCCAAAATAGGAATCTGCAAAACAACACGGATAAAATAGTCAATCTGATCTTTATGATTGATGACACAAAAATCATCCTCTTTTTCTGCGAGTTTCTCTTTATCGACTAGACTTAATATATCATAATGAAAAGGGGCATCAAAAGCTAAGGATGGTAATTCAGTATGTTCTACACCGCAATTTTGGCAAATAAAAGTATCCATATATATTGTATCTCAAAAAAAATATTCCAAGGTATTTCTTAATTGCAAACTTAATCAAACTTTTAAATTCATAATAATAAATATCTATGAGATAATCAGGTAAAATTCATAATCTCAATTCTTTTATTTATAGTCGCAGTGTTTTAAATTATTATAATAATATTTTTAAAAAAATTTGCTAAAGTGTACAAAGTACACTATTTTTGTAGTATCATAATTTAGGTTTATAATTGGTTATTTAAGGTTTTCATTCTCCCCGTTTGGAAACCTTTTTTTATTTACATTTATTGATGCTCATACTCCTAACCTATTCAAGATAAACTATAAAACAGGATCTTCCAATCATTTTGGAAATTTCCATGGTACTTAATAAGGTTTTCTCTTTTACTCTGAAACAAGATCAACCCTTCTATTTAAAAAATAAAATAAAAACAATCAGTAAAAAATTTGGAGAACACGAAAATTATACACAACTTTAAAGAACAAACATATATTCCAACTAGACTACAAAGTAGACAAAGGAAATTTTTTTATTTTAAAAAGACGATTTTATCTTTGAACATCTCATTGATGAAATTTTAAATTGGTTTTTTTGCAGAAAAACTTCACTTAACTTAATAGACAGTAGCATTTTAAAATATGACAACCAACTCCATTAAGGTATATACAGTAGTTTCAAAAGAGATTAAAGAAGATCCAGATGTATTCACTAACCTAGAAGGGGTTTTTTCTACTTATGAAAAAGCACAGGAATATATTGATCATTTTTTTGGCAACGCGAAATATGGCTATCGTTCTATTATACCTACTTTTTTAGATCCCTTTCAAGATGAAATCCAGAATAATGATTCCTATTATAGTATTTCCTCACAGTTGATTGACAATAAATTAGAAATTGAAATCTGCAAAACTTCATTTGCCGTGGTTCTTTCCGAAGTCGGGCAACTCCGTATAGATGAAGCTACTTCAGAAAAACCAATGGAGATCAACTTACATTGTTTCGCTCGATCTGAAGAAAAAGCTATTGAAAAATTCAATAATTTGATTAGCGATTATGCAAAAGAACATAATCGACATTTTCTAATTAACCCTTACCGGATAACAGATTCGGACCAGTATTATTAGTTTTCTCAGCAATGTTTGAGGTCTCTATCGTATTTTTAGGTATTTATTTTTTTTCGAATTTCACTCAGATATTCGGGAGTAAAGCCTAAAAAAGATGCAATAAGATATTGTGGTACACGTTGCACAAACTCTGGGTATTTACGTAACATATCGCGATAAAACTCCTCTTTAGGTAATGAAAAAAGATATTTAACACGCATTTGTGCCGCTGCATAAGCTCTCTGATATACAAAACGAAAATAGCGTTCCATCAATGGAAATTCCGTCATCAATTTTTCCTGATTTTCCTGACTAATATATAAAACTTCCGATTTTTCAACAGCTTGTATATAGAATGAACTTACAAGCTTATTTTCATAAGCCATATTGTCCGTCAACCACCAGTTTTCAATAGCAAATTCAGTGGTTTGTTCCACACCTTTTTCATTTACAAAAAACTTACGCAATATTCCTTTCAACACAAAATAGTGGTATCTGCAGATTTGGCCTTCTTCCAGCATATTTTCCTTTTTTGCAACTGAATTTATATTAAAGTATTTTGATACCCGCTCAAATGTTACATCGTCGATCTGGATAAATTTCTCCAAATGTGCTCTAAATATTTCCAATAGCTTTCATTTTATTTTGACAGCTCATATTTCACCATCTAATGCAAGGTACTATAAAAAGTTAATTCGGACAAAGCATAAGTAACACTTCCACGCACAATCAACAACATTGTAAAAATCAACACGGAGGTTTCTGATCGCTAATTGCTCAAAGAACATACCTTCGCTTTATTGACAAAGATCTTTCGATAGAAGGTATTAACATCACCAACATTTATTCTGATAATTTATATATTTGGCTTATTAATACCCATATCGCCTAACGGAGACTATCACGGAACATCGGGCTTTTGCCTTTATTAAAACAGATAAAAAATTGCTAAAGCTTTTTTTTAATGAAATCAACGTGATCAAAGGACTGGGAAACTATGTCGAAATTCATACGACAGCACACAAAAAACACATCTCCTATAAGAGCCTCAAAGATCTAATCGAAAGCTTACCGCAAGAATTTATGCGCGTTCACAATTCGTACATTGTTAATCTCAACAATATTGAATCTTTTGAAGACAATCAGCTTATATCCGGTGATCTAAAAGTAACGGTCGCAAAGAGCTATCGAGATTGTCTTACCAACACACTCAATAAGATGATGCTCTGACAACCTACATATCCAAAAGAGCCATTCACATATTATTTTTAGCAAGCTATATAAAAAAGTTTCTATATATGCTCTTTCATTCTAATTTTGAGAGAAAACAAGTAGAATGTGTAAACAAAAAGTATTAGATTATATCCAAAACAATAACCTCATTGGTATAAAAGCGGGGATTGAAAGACCTGATTTTTCAGACATCTGGATGGTGGTTGTTCAAGGTAGAATATTTGCAAGATCTTGGGGATTGGCAGAGCGGAGCTGGTACAATAGCTTTCTAAAAAATCCAATGAGCCAGATTAAATGCGGTCCAATTCTTTGCCAAATATGTGCAACAGTTGTAGACGATAACCCTGAGTTGACTGCTGCAATTAATCAGGCCTATCTAGCAAAATATAACCAAGGCTACAATAGTGTCTATGCGCAATCTATTACCGCTGAAAAACATGTTGCTAAAACTATGGAATTTATGATCGATGAATTCAAGTCTACCGTTATACAACCGAATTCAAGCATCATTTGAAGTCATGGCGATTTGTGTCCATATTTTCGAATATATAGATATCCAAATAATGGGAGCGCAAGCATTTGGAAAAGAAAGATCAATAGTGAGACAAGGCCTTGAGCTTGGTTATCATTAGCTCTAACCAATAGTTGTGCGTCCAACGGTCCATTAGAAAACACCAAAATATTAACGACGTTCCAGCCTAGGTGAAAAGCTATCGGCAAATAAAGAGATTTTGTAACAACATAAGCTTTGGCCAATACCCATCCAAAAAGTCCGGTCATCCACAATATCATCAGCATCTGTATTGGATTTCCAAAAGCACCATAGGAAAACCAATGGTAAACACCGAAAGCTCCAGCGGAGAGCAGGCACCCCCATCTAGATCCCAGCTTTTCCACCACGATATAAAGTAGAACACCTCTAAACAACAGTTCTTCGAAAAGGACAGATTTTATGATCCACCATGTACTATTGATCAAATTAGCACCAGATAGTTTCGGATTAAGCATCCATAAATTGTGTACTGCCACGACTTTTATAGAATGATAGATAGTACATAACAGACCAGCCATAAAGAATCCTACACAAAAGGTTCCAAGTCTATTTTTCGTCGGTGTAAATCCGAGAACACTAAGATTCTTCTGTTCGACAATCCACAACAAAAGCCAAGACATAATCAATATGATTATTATACCTACCATACCAATAACTATTATCGAATTAACATACTCTTATTGATTAAAAGAACTAAGTTTCGGCTATAAATTATTTTTGGCTATTCACTCAAATAAGGTAATCGGTTTATCAAATGTACAAAAGATCATGAATTCTTTATTGCCATTTGAATATTTCGGGTTGCAGTTGTTTTACAAAGTCATATAAGAAAGGAAGCTGTACAATATCTTTTTCATCGGCAATGCTTCCATTGAAAGTAATCACATCGAGATCGATGATTCGTGGAGCATTCTTGCTTTCGCTTCTGTGGCGTCCCATATCCAATTCGATCTGTTTTAATTCACTGTGTAATCCATCCAAAGCTAAACCCGTATGCAATAATAATGCGCCATTCAAAAAATTAGGTTGGGCTTCAAATTGAAGAGGTTTAGTATAGATAAAGTCTGTCTGGTTGCCCATCGTTCCCAATTTCTGAATATAATTCAAGGCTATGGTGATATTTTCTTCAGGATTGATATTAGAGCCTAACAAGATCAAAGCCGTATTGATTTGGTTGTCTTTAGATATCTTTACTTTATCCATAGCGCTCAGTGCGTATGCTTTCATTCCCTTCATTTTTTTCTTATGTCCCTTTTGAACCAGTCGGCGAGCTAAACGTTCAACGCCATCAATATACAGGATTCGTCCCATAACAAAGGGGCTATCCCTCTAAAATGCAAAGCTATTTCAGAGCCAAACTTTCATTATGAGGTCCCATCTGCCCGTATGGTTTAAGTAAACGCTACTTATCATAATCGGATAACTTCTGTAAGCAATTTTTTTGCCAATAAATCATCCAAATGAATTAAGCATCATTCTCTCGCTCAGTATACAAGATATAGACTAGCCTATCAACACCAAAGATCCCGCTACTGAACATTTCATGCTCTAAATAAGCGTTCACTTGGCGATGAGGTTTATCAAAAATATTGATTTTTTAAAAAGATTTTTTATTGCGTTCGTCAAAAACAACTTGAGGTTATGAGTTATTCAACTATATAACGGAGCTCATGTGCTTCTGTTGGTTGTGGTACTTCCAAGTTATGGAGCATTTTATCCAATACAGCTTCTGGCAACGGATGGGCCCTATCTCGATTTTGTACGCGCCATTGACGGTACGGTTTTTCGATATAGACCAACTCAACATAGGCCTGATAACTGACAAAGAGGTCTATCAACTGCTTTCGCATTAGGGAAGTGATATTAGTTGCATTCCATATAAAGTCTTGGCCCTGGCGTAGATAAATCTTAGCCTGTTCTTTCGCTTGTTGCACTACCCAACCATTCCGCTTTCTATCAGTCGGTTCGATACGATATTTACGACGAATATCGTCAAGACTAATAACTGGTATATCCTTATTATGGTTAGCGATATAATGGTCCTTTCCCATACCAGGCAACCCAGACAGCATGATGACCGTTGATCTAAAATTATCAAAAGGAATATAATCCACATAACCATCCGCGCTGTTGAAGTAGGTAAATTGAGCATTTGGAGTCGAAAAAGATCGAGGTGACTCCCAGCAATCAATCTCTTTTACATACAGCTCAAATAGCTCTAGCGCATCAAGCAATGCTCCTTGATCCTGACATATTCGTCCTTTGGCATCAGCCTCGGCTAGAAGTTTCAATTCAATCATATTTACCCTTAATGATGCCTCTAGCGCACTACGCATTGGATCAATTTTTTCCATCAGCCAGAGTGGCAGACCATGAAAACGAACCAAACCTACAATTTCCTCCCGTAGGGAAAAGGGAGTTTCCACATCACGAAACAATATTTCACGTGCTGTCTGCGCACCTTTTCGCGCATGACTTGGCGAACTGATCCGTCCCTGTCCATCGACCACGGTCGTAGACCTTTTTTCGACGTCGTGCAGTAATGCGGCAGCCCAAAGCAGTTCCTGTCGTTGTCTACTCAATCCCCTATAGGTATTGGATCGTTGCAACTGTTCAAGCACCAGCTGGGTATGAATGGCAACATTACCTTCTGCGTGATGAATGGGATCCTGCGGAACATTCCGCATAACTTCTACCCAGGAAAATTGCTTTTCCAGTTTTAGCCAATCTGTATCTGTTGTTAATTTCCATTCCATTAGTTTTCCCCCCTTTCCCAAACAAGTTTTGTTCTTTTCCAGGATTTAGTCCAATGTTCATCCGTCTGTACATGTCCCTTTCGCACATACTTAAAGATATTATGCTGAAATTTGGATACGGGATAAGTCTCGGCATTTCGGCAGACCAGACCTTCTGAGGTACAGCTAATTCCTGTTCTCGGATCCACAGACCCAAAGATCGAAGGTTGAGATGCCAGATGTTGTACAGTTTCTTGCAACTGTGTTTCCGTCATATCTTGCACACTGTCCGATCGCAATACTGGTACCATCGGCAAGTCAAACAAGTTAGCATAAAAGGTAACTTCCTCCCATGAAAGCCAGACCTCGTTGATTCGGGCTGCAAATACAAAGTAATAATGTTCCAACTTTGTATACGCTATAGAATGAACCGCATAAAGGTTTTCACCGAAAAACTCTAGGTCGCCCAAATCATTTTTCAATCGTCCCCAATGTTCCCGTAATTGTGCTGTCCATGGGGATGTCGTGGGAGCAGCATGTGACCGGGCAAATACACCTCGTTTGGATAGACAATTGTTTTCGCCATCCAATTTTTCAGTGTAAAGTAGCTGTGAAAAGGATTGTATATCCGTCCAGTACTCATGATTAAAACGATCGTCACTGCTGGTTCCCGGTGAAAAAGGAAAATGGTAGGTACGACCATATTTTGTTGATTCCATTTTTTTAAATTAAAGTGAATAATACTGATTAAAAACACAGGTATAGCAGTAATAGAGTTGAGCATCTATCCCATCTGATTAAAACCTTCCTGTATATTGGCAGAAGTATTACATGACCTTACGTTCTAAAAATGTATAACAATTATGATCTATTGCTGCAAAAATAGATAAATTTCTCTAAAAATAAAAAACCGCTATACCATCAGACATAACGGAAAACTAGAACCTATAAATAAAAATCTCTTTATGCAGGGGCCATATGGCTGTTATATTCTAATATAAGCGTCCCATCCGGCACGCGTGTAATCCTGCTGATTGTTTAAGAAAAGCTTAACATTATGTCCTCTAAGGCCTTTCCCACTTCTCAATATTTCACTAAGCTGTTCCCGCTGAATATTTTGCAACAGCATTTTTTCAATAAAGGGCTGTAATTTCAGGTCATCCGCCACACGTTTGATTGGGTATTGCACAAAGAACATATTGATCGCATAATTTTTTGATATTTTGACAATCCAGTCTTCCATCCCGATCTTCTTTAATTGATCAAAGATTGTTGGGCAATCCAATGTTGTACCGTTACGTAAGATAACACATTTAGTTTCTGCTGTTGTATATACGGCGACAATATCAACAAATCGGAGCTGCTGCAGATTGATCTGTTGTACAAATTCTCCCCGCTTATCTAACAGGTCCCCCAATAGATATACATCGATGTTATCAATGTCCACTCCATAGGGTTGTTCTTTCCTCTTCATCCCACTTTCTTTTATGGTTCGTTTTTCATTTAGGGAAATTATCGCAGGGGTCTGTTCGAACTGTTCAAATGCGGGTCTTTTTTTCATAAAAGGCCTCCTTTTTGTCACCATTGGCTGTGGAGCTGGTAATTCTTTTTCTAAACTCACATTGTGCACTATATGCATGAGCGGACGATTATAGATAACAGCAAGATTCTGCCGTTGGCCAACAGAGTGGTAGAGTAATGACCAGTTTTCTCGCATATAGACCATTAGACTATATGAAACAAAAATAGTGGCATAACGTATTCCATAGATCTGCATATGTAGTTCAAAAAGTATCGATCGTTCTACTGACGACTGGCTGTAAACAAAGATAACAGCTACATACAAAAGTATAAATGGAAAAACGGAAACCAATAAAAGTGAAAAGAAAGCGATAAAATGCAGAATAATATCTAGTCCGGGTATGTTTTTGGCCTGTTCCCCCAGTCGCTCACGCATGTAAGGTACACTCCAGTACGTAGGCAAATTAAGTACT
This sequence comes from Sphingobacterium sp. GVS05A, assembly GCF_019969845.1. GTDB lineage: Bacteria > Bacteroidota > Bacteroidia > Sphingobacteriales > Sphingobacteriaceae > Sphingobacterium. The sequence continues at coordinate 197,759 of NZ_JAHXYR010000004.1, read as the reverse complement.
AATGATACTATTGTTGCTCCAATCCAAAAAACACAGAGCATAATAACAACCAAAATCCAATATTTCAACTGATCTGACCGGTCAAAAAAACCTTGAAACGATATTGTTTTTAGATTAAAAACAATAGACAGCATCAGCGAACTCAAAAAATAAATGATAGATTTCATGACGTTTCTCCGAATTAATATCTGGTTAGGATAACTAAATTAATAATATCTACTCACAAAAGTATACTAATATAATAAATAATATCGAATTCACAAAACAAAACATCATGCAAACGATAATATTTATAAAAAAATAACAAAAGAATAACACTATTAAAAGCTCAAATACGATGATAAATGAACGATAATTACTATTTTAGAAAGCCTATTGATGTATTAGAAAGGTATAACCGACCAATAACCTACATTTCACTGTCGTGTTATTATATTTTTAAGCAAAAACCACACAATTTATGATCAAAGATTGAGATATTGTAATATAATAAATTTAAATAATGAAACAGCAATTCAACAACCATGGTGTAGCCAAGGTACAATTTAGAATCTTGGCTTTGCCAGAAAGTTTACTCGAAGTCGAGGTAAATGCTATTCGTCAAAACTTTCTATCCTGGATGGCCGCAAACTTCGCATTGACCACTAGTCAAAAATTTCAATTGATGACTATGCCTGATGATTTACAGGAAACTTTGAGCCAAGCTATCGCTAATAGCTACGAACTTGGGCAGGCCGTTCAGTTTTTCAAAGAAACCGCTTCTAAGGATGATCAACCTGATTTGAAGGATATCGTGATCAACGGTGCCGAAACAATGGCTGAGTTAAACAGCCAAGGTCTCAGAAAAGCCGATTTCGTAGGACAGCTGGCAATCAATATTCGCTATAAAGTGAGTATGTAATTTATGGAACGATTATCTAGTCCAAAACTGGACTAACCCAATAAGCACCTTTAACACTAATATCCGGTTTCTTATCTATCCCGAGGATTGAAAAGAAATCGGATATTAATACCAAGGATTTTCTTGACGCTATTTGTAATGAAATGAAGATATTGTATAACAAAATCAGATCACGATTTAATATGCTATTTATCTGGCCACAGAAATTATATACCTACAGTATCATTGACCAAGGTTTTGATACGGCTACGCAATACAACATACATCGAGCTAATATAGCCAGAAGCCTTACGCGACTATCGAGCAGACCAATTACAGTAGATAAATTCCTTTCACCCGCGGCTCACAGCAAACAATGTGACTATTCAAATGAACGGATTCCGCTTCCCTTCAAAACATGCTACACTGTTTGCCTTTGGCAGCCTTATTTTTGGTTAACTGACACTTATTCGGCCTTGATCCAAGGCAATGATCAGCTCAGTCTACTCAATGGCGCCAACCTCTATACAGCTGCAGCTCAAGCCGACATACTTTTCTTTAGTAGTGGTGGTAACTTTTCGGTCAATGACATTTTAGAGCAAATCGACCTCAGTGATAAATACGTTATTATTATCTCCACCTACAGTGAACAAGAAATACGTACAAATATCAAGCACCGCATCGACCATTATCAAAATGCATACCTCGTCGATTCACAAGCTGAGTTTGACCAGTTCATTGCCAATATTCTAGCTAAGGCTACCCAACAGGATTAACAGCAAGCTAAAGCTTGTAGTCCTAGACATCGTTAAAGTTTAATTATTTATTTTTCTGAACGATCAAAATCCACATGGATACTGCTGCTGCCACTCCACCGAAGAAATAGATGGATTGATACCCATGCCATCCTGCGATAATACCCGCAACTGGTCCGGCTATTCCTAGCGAAATATCAAAAAATGCAGCATAGGCGCCCAATGCCGTTCCACGCATCTGTGGACTTACCTTTTGTATAGCGAGCACACCAAGTGCTGGAAAGATCAGTGAGAATCCAATTCCAGTGAGACTACAACCTATAATCGCCATGGCTTCCGAACTCGCGAAACCGATCAGCATCTGCCCCATCATTTCTATCGCTAAGGAGACCATAGCCACCTTATAGCCACCAAATCTATCCGGAAAAGAAGCACAAAATACTCTTGTCAAAACATAGAAACCACCGAAAGTTAAAAATGCTAAAGACGGATTTATCCAGCTTTTTTCCGTAAACAGCAGCGTGATAAAAGATGAGATACAGGCAAATCCTATTGAAGAAAATGCTAACGCAAGCCCCTGTTCAGAAATCATCCCGATCACCTTATAGAAAGGCGTCCGTTGATGCGAGGGATCCACTGGTAGATTGGGTAGCTTGATCGTGCAGATCCAACTTATGGCAGACAACATAATCATTAACCCAAAAACATAGCTCGTACCCCAAGATGCAGATAGATAAATAGCTAAGGGTGCTCCCAAGGCAATACCAGCATACATGGCAATACCATTCCAGGTCATAACTTTCCCCGATTTTTGATGCCCCACTAGTCCAATACCCCAAGTTAATGCGCCAGTAATAGCCAAACTTTCAGCTATACCATGTACTATTCTTGCAACAAAAAGCATCAATAAAGCCAATAAGTGAAAATCCCGAAGATGATACGCTGTCATATAGATCAGGCTTGTTAGCATTGTCATAATGACACCATACTGCTTAGCAGTCTTAGCGCCTTTGGTATCGGCTATTTTTCCAGCAAAAGCTCTGGTTAACAAGGTGGCAATAAATTGAATTCCCACTACCGCTCCCACAATTAAAGGGCTAAAATGAAGTTCATTTTTTATCAACGCAGGAACTGTTCCCAAGGTGATACCGATGCAGAGGTATATCGCAAATACCGAAATCATAATCGGACTGATTGTCCACATCGATTGGTTTTCTTCTTTCATATCTGTATATATTATTTAAATTTTACAGATGCAAAATTAGATAGCCGTTTAGTATATTATAGGTCCTTATTCATGCATATGATTGGACAAATAATGGTTATTTTGCCGAAACTGTCCTGCAGTGCATCCCAAGTTTTTCTTGAAAAACCTCGAAAAGTAGGTATGGTCTTCGTAGCCGAGACTAAAAGCGATTTCTTTGACATCCATATTTGTATAAAATAGTAGTCGTTGTGCTTCCAATAATACTTCGTTCTGTATCCAATAGCTCGCAATAAACCCTGTTATTTCCTTACTTACTTCGTTGAGATACAACGGTGTTATATGGAGTTGCTCAGCGTAGTCTTTTACCTGTTTAACTTCCTTAAACTGCTGGCTTATCAAGTTTTTAAATATCGTCACAAGCTGGTACTTGTGGCTACCTGTTTTCTTATGTATTTGACTTTGGGGTACAAAAGCTGCTGTTAAATATCCTATCAAGGCATTGACATGTGCTTGGAGAATAGATTGATAGAAGATTTTCTCTCCTTGTTCGATAAAATCGTATAAGATCGCAGCCAGTGTAAATACAGGATGATCTGGTTTCAAGCTGATAACCTGTCGATTATACATAAAAGAATCGATCATAGTTCTATATTCCGTAGGAATCAGTTTAGGTTCTACAAAAAGCATCCAGCATTTGGCACCCTCATTCAATACACATTGGTGAACTTGACCTGGTGCTACGAAACAAACTGACACCTCTTCGAGTGTCCATTGTTTAAAATCGATGGTCCAGCATGACCGCCCTTTTTGCTGTAGGATAAACATATAATGGTCATCCCGATGGGGTACGGTGGGTCCTTGAGATAGATCCTTAAAAGGAAGCATCTCTATTCCTTGTGTGGACAATTCTTTGTTATGAATAGGTATCATAGTTTTTAGTATACTCTATTCCTGTTAAAGCTGCGATTGTAGACGGATCCAATTCAAGACGAAAAGTAAAATAAAGATACCGAGGATATACATTTCTACTTTATTGACTTTGGTTGCTCCAAATTTCCATACACAGATCCGATCAACAATGAGTAACAGCAGCATTGGAATCAGACCAAATATTCCGATGTATATAGCCATCAATTTATCTGGAGCAGAATGCCCCGTACCCAATATCGTAACGGTTGCTGCGACACCAACAAACCCTAATATCCCAAGGATAAAAAAGAGTGTACCTTTTGCTTTTAGGAATTTTATCATCATTAGTTTTCTATTCCAATTCTACTTGAAGTAATGTTGATTTGCTGCTGTTAGAATTGTTCAAAACTACGGATTTCAACACTTTAAAAGATAAAAAACAAGCCCCCGAAAATTCGGGGGCAAGTGGCCCAAAGCCGGTTCATTTTTCTAGTTCACTAGGGAATGTTCCGAACCTTGCAACCAAGGATAATAGCTAAGTTAGTTAATTTAAATCACACTATTACCTATGAGCTTTTATTTAGAGTTCCGGTTTAATAAATCCAGCCCATTATAACGCATAAAATTTGTATCTAGTTTATTTTCCAATCGAATTTATTGGGGATATCCTCGTTATTTACTTGGTTAACGAGGACGATGATCATATGAAAATTTGCTCTCGAAAATCTTGGAGTGGGCAAATATGAGAAAATTTGTTAGCTACATTTTTGTTATATTCGATAACTAAATAGTACACATGGACAATAACATCATTGATAAGGTCGCATTAATTCATATTTCCAATAAAAAAATTTTAAGTACTCGCTCCAAATCTAAAGACAAACTGTACTTTCCCGGTGGAAAAAGAGAACATGGTGAAACTGATTTAGCATGTTTAACGCGAGAAATACATGAGGAGTTAAATGTCAATATTGTCGAAAACTCCGTCAGGTTTTTTGGTATTTTTGAAGCAGTGGCTGATGGACATGAAAAGGATATTGTAGTACAAATGTCCTGTTATTTTGCTGAATTTACTGGCACATTAACAGCTTGTAACGAAATAGAGCGCTTTGAATGGATAAGTTTTGCTGATAAAGACAGAACTTCAGCCGTAGACCATTTAATACTACAAAAGCTATATGATCTAAAGCTTATTGATTAACAGAGAATAGAAGTATGATTTAGGAGAGTTAATTTTAGTTCGCGTTTATAATGGATAGAATCAAACCTTTATTGATATTTATAGCTTTAGTATTGTCCCTCAAGTCATTTTCACAGGAACAACTCTATTACTTTACCAATGCAGATAGCAATCTAGTCGGAGTGCGCGCACTATCTGGCAAGACAATTATCCCATTGCAATTTCCAATGATCGGATACTATGATTTTGAAGAACCCATAACTACAGCTTTTATTGAATTTTCCTATACACTACCTGATACAACGACCAACCGGATGAACCCCAATCAATCAGTAGGCTGCGTATATGATAGAGAGGGTCATTTCGTATATACCCCATTCCTTTATGATAATGGTCCCGATTATTGGCAAGAAGGCATCCGTCGTTATGTCTCTAATGGTAAGGTGGGCTATGTTGATATAAACAATATAATCTTGACCCCAGCTAAAACTGGCTTTGCAGACATGTTTAACTATGGTTATGCCTCATTCTATGAAGGGGCTGTATCAAAAGTCTATGAACCTGGAGGTGAACACTGGACAGTATCTCCCACCGATGACAAGGGCGAAAAATATCTGGTCAACCGAGAAGGGCAAAAAGTGCTTGGAAGTAAAAGCCCAGCTTCGACTAAAGACTATTACTATGGCGGGCTGTACTATCCATATCCTTTTCGCTACACTGCTGCCGAACAGCTTATCCTGAACGGTTTAAATCAATTTACAGCGATTCAGAAAGTTGATAAACTGTTATTTTCGAACGGTCAGGCCAAATCAGATACTATTCAATTTGAAATCGTTGGAAGGCCTTCAAAATTCACTCCTTACTACACCGTACAGGGCTATAAAGAGCAGCATGCAGACGACAATTGGATAATAGAAGCTACAACAAATGGACAATACTTTTATACGCAATATAGTAAACGAGTTGCTCTCGGGCAATGGATTGATGAGCAGCTAGCAAAAAATCAATAACATCTATAATAAAGTAAAATAATGTAAGAATCTAGAAAATAGAACAGAACGCACACAAATAATTATAAACTTTTATTATTAAATAAATTTAACGATATTTAATTTGATACGCTTTATTCTCGAATATATTTTGTAGATCTTTACTCAAATTAACCGTATGAATAGTATTAAGGCCACTGCAACCCATTTTCGCTATAAAAAGCATCCTGGAGATTTATTTAGGGACACTTCTGTTCAATTACTACCACACCCCTATAAAAATCAGTCAGAGTTTTGGGTATGGTTTCATCCCTCGTACCATCGCAGTGAAGATATTGCCGATCTGAACGAGTTGTATAAACAACTTCACAATTTTTCCTGCCGGGAGGAAATCACAGAAGCTAATCCGGAATTATGTTATACCGGCATACCCAAAGAACGAATTACCGAAGAGATAAAACTTCTTGAGCACAAAATATATCAGGATTGTTTCGAGAACTTCTATTTATTGATTATTGAAGGACATATTGAATTAATAGAGAACAATCAGCATGGGAAAAGTGAATCTCTATCTTAATTATTGTTAGCCATTATTATTTTAGACTGTCAGTTTTTAGCTAACCTACGCAATTAATGCTCAGCCCTATGTTGTAGTGGTATACATATTTAATTGTAGTGATTATCCCGAAGTATCAGTATACAAATGAATAAAACTGATATTTATGAAATTCGAACTTATTCAAAAAAGTGTAAGAATAAAGATAATTGTAAAAGCGGATATCATTTTAAAAATGATATGTAAATTTGTCTTAAATACACGGTAACATTAATTCAATTGTTTACAACCATTTTATAACACCGATTAGATGAATGACTTTCCTAGATTAGAAACAGATAGACTTATTCTCGACAAAATAACTGTGGAAGATATTCCGCAGATAGTAATATATCTTCAGGAGAAGATCTTTTCTGATTATACGTCAAATATCCCATACCCCTATCGGAAGGAAGATGCTGAGTTTTGGCTTAAACTATCGGCCGAGGCCTTTAAAAATCGAAAGGGTTTTACATTTGCAATTCGGGATAAAACAGGGAAATTCCTTGGGGCCATAGGTCTTCACGATGAAGGTTCGGATAAAGCGGAGTTAGGCTATTGGATAGGCATTCCAAACTGGAATAATGGCTATGTCACTGAAGCGGCAAAAGCTATTATCGATTATGGGTTCAGAGAATTGAATTTCAATAAGATCTATGCCACTTATTTTCCTCACAATCCAGCTTCAGGAAAAGTCATGGATAAAATAGGTATGAAAAAAGAGGCCCTACTGAAACAACATCTGAAGAAAAATGGGAAATATTATGATATCCCAATGTATTCTATTTTTAAAGAAAATTGGAGGTAGTATTTTACGCGCTCAAGAAAACAACAGTCCAGTTTTTGTTCGATCTCAGTAGAATTAGTTTTGTTTTTACTTTCATCAGATAAAAGCCTATTCTAGCGGACAAAATATTGGTAATGATACTAGACCCATCTTTTCAAGCAGATATCTACCTTTCACCATATAAAATAATACGACCCTACTATAATCCAATAATGAAATGGAGGGACCATTTTTATCGAAAAATTCGGTAAATTCACAGTATAGACAAACACACAAAGCACAACATGAAAGTATTTGCATTTGCTGGAAGCAATTCTTCCACATCAATCAATAAACAATTAGTCAAGTTTGTTCTGAAAAGTTTTAGTGACCATGAAATAAACTTGATTGATCTCAACGATTATAATATGCCTGTTTTTTCTGTCGATCTGGAAAAAAATGGTTTTCCAGAGGAAGCTCATCGTTTTCTGGATAATATTACCGAAAGCGATATTATTATCTGTTCATTAGCGGAGAATAATCGTTCGTATAGTGTTGCCTTTAAAAACGTTTTCGATTGGGCTTCCCGTATAAACGTAAAGGTATTTCAAGACAAACCAATGTTATTAATGACTACCTCTCCTGGTGGCTATGGTGGTGGGAATGTAATGGCCGAGGCTCAAAAATTCTTCCCGCAATTTGGCGCTATCATCAAAGAAAGCTTTTCACTGCCAAAATTCTATGAAAATTTTGACCTGAACAATGGCGTCATTAACCCCGAGCATCTCAGCACACTCAACGAAAGAATAGACAACTTTAAGAAACAACTATTCTAATCATTTTTCGATTTCGAGGATGTCGACACAGAGAATCCACTTTTTTGAGTTAAAAAGGGGCACTGCAAATTGCAATCCCCCTTTTTAACGTTACCTAGTTAATTCTCTAAGTTTATCAGCTAGTTGCTCACCTTTTAAATTAATGCCGACAATCTTACCTCCAGGCGATATTAGATAATTTTGCGGAATAGCCTGAATACCATATAACTGGGCAGCGTTATTTTGCCAACCATTTAGATCGGATACCTGTGGCCATTTCAAACCATCTTGTTCGATGGCTTTTGTCCAATTATCTTTCTTTCCTGGTTTATCAAGTGAGATCCCCAAGATCTCAAAATCGGGTCCTTTAAATTGCTTATAGATTTCAACTAAATGTGGGTTTTCAGCACGACAAGGACCGCACCAAGAAGCCCAAAAATCCAACAATACATATTTACCCTTGAAATCCGATAATTTCAGCAGCCGACCATCTGGTGTCAATTGTCCGAAATCCGGCGCTGGTTGTCCAATTCCCAATTTCTTGGCAAGTAGTATTTCTCCCTCAAGCTTCTCTCCTGTTGTTGTTTTTCGTAAGTTAACAGATAATTTGAGAAACAGAGGTTCAATCTGGCTGACATCACTTCCATACCGTGCTACTTCCTGAAGTGCCAATAAGCTAAAATAATTATCCGGATTTTCGACAATAAATTTACGCTGTGCGTGTACACGAAGCTCTTCGATTTTCTCGATCTCTGTCGAGACCTGCTTCAGTGCTTCTTCGTTTCTATTTTTATCCTGATATAAGTCAGCACGTTTGGATTGCTGAGCGATCAGCTGCTGCTCATAGGAATGTAAATAATCTTGATATTTCTGATAAGCAGCCTGCAATTGTCCTCCTTTTACAATAGATGACTCAAAAGGATCTTTAATAACAATTTCTGTATTAGCCTCAAGAGGGTCTACATAAAATGTAAGGCGCTGCGTGGGTCCCCCCTTTCTATGGAAAAATGAAGTACCATCTTTAGAATAAAACAATATGACCTGTGTAGGTTCATCAATTTGTCCTTTATAAGCTACATTTGAAGAATTTAAACTTACAGAATCTATTTTCAGTTTTTGACCAACAAAATAGCGGACAAATACCTTGGCCTCTGAAGAAGGAGGCTGTCCGTTGAGAGTCAGCTGAAAATCTTGTTTTTGTCCCATGACAATTCCAATCATAGATAAGCTCAAAAGAGCTGATGTAAATATTTTTTTCATGTTGATTGTTAAAGTGCTTTGGCACGCTCCAATAGCGCATCTGCCAGTTTAATGATTTTTGAAGTTTCCAGTTCTGCCAAGCCTCTCGCAGCTTCTGCTGCTTTGATCGCTTCCTTCTTTTTCTTCAATGCAATGCAGATATCTGCCAGGGTCCCCTGATTGGAATAGCTCGATGGATTCATCTCTGCCGCCTGTTTTGCCAGGAAGTAACATTGTTTAAGGATAACAGGTCCAGCGACATCTCCTTTTGCATTGGCATTACGTCGAGCAATAAAACTAAGCTTCTCATCATCGTCTTTTAGAAGTCCCTTCCGCAATTTGTCAGTCAACGAAACAAACTCTTTTTCTGTACCATGAGCTGCGATCCATTCAACCTGATACATTGCAGCATCAGTCTTGTGTTCCGGTTTATTTGACTGCTCAAAATAGACCAGTCCCTTTCTAAATTCGTCAGCTTTGTTATCACGGATGTAACTATACATCGCATATCGCAAGAGTTGTATTTCCTTATTTTCAAATTCAGTTGCCAAGGCTATTTTTTTAAAATACGCCTTATTTGATTCGAAAAATTTACCGTAGCGATCCTCCCTACTCTGTGCCATCATTTTTATCGTTTCCCAACCATTTGGACTTCTTAAAAATTCATCAGTGGCAACACTGTCCAAAGCTTTTTTAGCATTATTTGTAGCCTTATTGTCCGTTTGTTCCATTACTTTTATGTAGCGCAACAGAAAGTTAGATTCACGAACTCCCCGCTCATACTGCTTGCGCAGATTGGGAATTTGGTAGTCGGAATCATTTGCCTGTTGTGCCTGCTTCAGGAAAAGATCGGCCTCCATACGGGACTGCGTTCTATAGATCAATGTCCCCTGCCCATCCAGAAACAAATAGGTAGGAAAACTTTTTATCTGATATTTTTTTGCAATGTCCACTCCCTCACCTACCTCACAATCAAACTTGGTATTAATAAATTTCGAATTAAAGTAATCGGCAACTTCAGGCTGTGAAAACACATTGCCTTCCATCCATTTACAAGGGGCACACCAGGAGGTAAAACCATCTAAAAAGATCAGTTTATTTTCTTTTTTTGCCAATTCCTTAGCTTCGCTAAAAGTTAGCTTTTGGAATTGTATATGTTCTTGCGCCAGCAATATTACAGACTGTATGAAGGCCAGCGATGTCAATAGTAGTTTCTTCATGAAAGTATTTTTTAAAACTTGGAACCAATCTTTGCTTATAATGGGCAAAGATTGGTTGGGTAAAAGCATTTATATTTTTTATCGTTCATACTGTGGAATTCCCGGATTTAGGGAAAGTACTTTGGGCGGGACAGGAAGTATCATTCTAGGGTCTGTTGACTCCATCTCAAATACTTTACTGGCCAACGGATGCTTAATTGATTTCTTATAATTATCCGCAATAACCAAACGCTTCAGGTCGATCAATCTATCAGAAGCCGTAAAAGGCATCTCACGTCGTCTCTCTTCAAGAACCAGCTGTAGCACTACCTTCGGATCATTAGCTATCAATGCTTTATTATTTTCAATACGGCTATTTCTTAGTGTATTCAAGAAACCCAAAGCCTCTACAATGTTTCCACCGCGCGCGGCTGCTTCCGCAGCGATCAGAAATAATTCTGGGGTATTAAATCCTGTACTGAATTCAACATAAGGCGCATAAAGTACACGTCCGGGAAATTTAATTAAATTAGGACCAAAGGAAGCTTGATCACGGCAGAAAAATAATTCATAACGCTTGTCTTTTGCTTCAGCAGGAAGATCTTTGGCGTAAGTATCAATTAATTCCTTGGACGCATAAAATTCAGCATTTTGTGTTCCCAATGAACTTGTACCTAATCTCGACCATACTGCTTCAATATTGGTTCTTGAATCCGGAAATTGTATCGAATTGTCAGTCTTTAAGCAGACCCTTCCCCATGTTGTTTTGTCCTTATTTGTATATAAGCTATAGTCGATCAGATTGCTATTGGAGGCTAGTGCCTGCTTAGCATTATCTAAAGCCTCTTTGAATTTTCCTTGATACAGGTATACCCGACTCAAAAAAGAATGTCCCACAGAGCGTACCGCCTGAAATTTATTTGATTGTGTTGTGCTTAGATTAGGAAGTGCATCATTAAGATCTTTTAATACTTGGTCATAGATAGCCTGTACTGACACACGCTCATATTTTTGATTTATATCTTCTTGTAACACCAAAGGTACGCCTAAGTCCTTGCCCGCACTAGCTGGGTTGTAATGGGCAGCATAGATATTGACCAGACTCAGGTACTCAAATGCCCGACCGATTTTTGCTTCGGCCCATACCTTTTTTTTCTCAGCCTCCGAGCCATCGGATGAAGTCAATACATTATTTATAATTACGTTGTAAGTAAAGATGCGGCTATATGCTGTTTCCCAATACGGATCATACTGACCATTTTCGAATATTGCCCCCCGAGCAAAGCTATATAGCTGTTTTTTCACATAATCATAATAGTCAAAGCTCGCTGCAGATTGTACGTCCTGTGGATCGCCCGATTGTATATTATCGGCCAAATAATTTGGATAAACGGGTGAGGCACGTACCAACGACTGATCGTTTAATAATAATTTGTAATCGTTCAGCGCTTCCGGAATCGTAAATCCCTTTGGTTTTATATCTAAGTATTTATTACAGCTGCTCAAAATAGCTAAGCTAAATAGCAATCCTATATATATATTTCTCATTATTTCTCTTTTTTTAAAATCCGACAGACATGCCTAAATTATATACCACTGGTGCTAACACTCCCCTACCAGGGCTGGTAACTGAGCTATAACCGGTCCATACTTCAGGATCAAGATTTTCCCTATTTGCAGCCCAACGCCACGCATTCAATATCTGCCCAGTCAATCGGATATAACTTAGTTTGGTCGGTGCAATCCATTTGCTTGGAAAATTATAAGACAGGGAAATATCTCTCAATTTAATGTAATCTGCCTTTTGTACAAATTTATGTGCAGCATTATAGATGTCCGATATATTACCGGAGGCTGCTGAAATGAACGCTGGGGCAATATCGGGATTATTTTCATCCCCCGGTTTTTTCCAATAATTCAACCAAAGCTTATCGAAGTTACTGTTATAGTTCAATTCGGCATATTTACTTAAAAACTCGGGATGAACACCTCGCATTACATGGCCACCATTGAAAATAAACATGAAGGAAAGGGTAAAGTCTTTATATCTAAACCCATTTCTGAAAGAAACATTATACGGTGGAATTGTCGTTCCTTCATAAATGAGATCGTCGACTGTCAATTGCTGTGTACTTTCGACCAGGCTGCCGTCCGCCTTTCTTGCCAAAGGCCTTCCTTTATCGTTCAATCCTGCGTAATCGATGCTATATAAACTTCCCATTGGGATGCCGACTCGGTTTTGAGGAGCATAATAATAATAGTATGGCGTATTTTGCTGTACAAACAGATTCGTAATCTCATTTTTATTGTAACTAAAATTCAAGGTACTGTTCCAGCTGAACTTTTCGTGTTGGATAATTTTGCCATTAAGCCCCAATTCGATCCCCTTATTGCACATATCACCATAATTAAGCAACACCATATCCCAACCCAATGTTGGATCTAATGGCGTATTTCCCAAAAGATCTGTGGTGTTTTTGTTATAAATATCTATAGAAGAGGAAAGTCTATTATTGAATAGGGAAAGATCAAGTCCAAAGTTGAATACACTTGTGCGCTCCCACCTTAGCAGGGGGTTAGGAGGCGAATCAATGTAAGCCTGCATTTCACCATTAAAATAGTTTAAACTATTACTGACCCGCGAAATCAAATAAGGCCCATTGTCCTTCGGTACATTACCATTCACGCCATAGGTCATTCTTAGAGACCAACGATCTAATGGCCACCAATCTATTTTTGGCAAATGATACAACGTTCCTATTGACCATAAGGGTTTATATTGATTTTTGATATCCGTACCGAATAGGTTAGATTGATCTATCCGTATACTTCCACTTAATGTCAGCTTTTTGTTGTATGTATAAGATCCGTTCGCATAAAAAGAGACAAATCTATCAACTAAATCCTGAAAACCGGCTTCTCTTTTTGAGATAGAATAACTATTAAACAGTGCCTGTGTATTTTGAATTTGAATTCCGAACAACTCTTCGTTAATTCCTTTATAAACTAAACTGCTTTCATCATAGCCATATTTATAGATGTTGGTATATCGATTATTAATTTGCCTACGTTCAGCGCCTGCTATGGCAACGATTTCATGTTTATCCTGGATGATGTTCTGATAGTTGAATTGACCACGTAAGGTATAACTATTGACATCATTACGTTGTTCTGCAAATTGCCCTCCCTGAGGAATATTACGTTTTATTAACCCATCTTTTCCGATCTGTGTAGCATCATTAACCATAGCGCTGACCAACTGTGAGGTCTTTCTATTTAATGTTCCATTATAACCTTCGGTTCTTTCACTCTGATAGGATAAATCGAAATCCAACCCTCTAGTAATCTTAAAGTTTGCTGCAAAATTTAAATTGAGATATTTATTATAAAACTTTTCATGTACAGCAGAAATATGATTTACAGGGATATAAGTCTCATCCTCCAGGCCTAATCCATTTAAGCGATCTATCTCATATTGAGATTTCGAATTAAACCACTGGGAAGCGGAACCATCCTCATTACGGAGAAGATAATATGAAGCTTTTCCGCCAATATAATTGTCGTAAAAATTGAAACCAATGTCTCCCTCTCTATTTTGATTTTTCCCTAGAATATTCGCTCTTAAGTTAAACCAATCCGTAAACTTAAAGTTATTTTTCAAGCTAAATCCCAGTTCTTTATTGGTAGGCTTTCCTTTGTTATAATCTCCAGGCTGGTTATAATTTAACGAATAATGATAAGTATATCGGTCTGATCCTCCAGAAACCGCTAAATTATGCTGCTGGTCAAATCGAGTTGTATTTAAGAATTCATCCATCTGACTAAAACGATCCCTATTTCGATAAACATCCAACTGCTTCTCCATTTCCTCCCCGGAGATTACACCTCCTTTCTTGTTATAGAGAATTCGGTAAACGTCATTCATGGCCTTTCTAGGATCTATCGCAGCGTAATCGCCAGAACGATAATCAAACATTTCTTTTTGAAATTTCACCAATTCAGCACTACTCATCTTATTTAGATAATTGCGACTCGGCAGCCCGCGAAAAGACAAGGTATTGCTATAATCGACCTTGGTTTTGCCTGCTGTACCAATCTTTGTTGTAATGACGATAACTCCATTGGATGATCGTACACCATAGATTGAGGCCGCAGATGCATCTTTTAGAACAGTAACCGAAGCGATTTCATTGGGATTAATAGCAGTGAGATCGCCTTCATAAGGCATACCGTCAACGACAATTAAAGGTGCGGCCTGCGCGTTAATTGTTGAACGACCACGTATCTCAATACCTAAATTATTTTTGTTATTTTGCGGACTAGAGGTGTTACGAACCAAATTCAGGCCAGGAAGCATTCCATCAATTCGATCTAATAGGTTTGGTTGCAATCGTCCCTCCATATCTTTCGCAGTGACTTGCGCGATGGAACCAGCAGCGCGCTCTTTACTGATCTTTTGATACCCTGTATTTACGGTTACATTAACCTCTTGCAATTGTGCATCTATTGCATGCAGCCTAATTGTTCCAAGATCAGATTTTACAGGTAGTGAAAGTGGCGAAAATCCGACCATCGTAATCTCCAACAAACTGTTTGTACTGACGCTACTGATTTCAAAATACCCATTTTGATCTGTCGTCGTACCTTGAGGTACACCTTTGACACGAATGGTCGCACCTTGTAAAGGACGATCGTTATCATCAACAACAAAGCCCTTGATCAGCATCTTTTGATCTGATAAACTATTGTAGTTCGAAACAATTCCCCCTTGTTCGGCTTTTTCACGTACAACGATTATCTTTCCCTTAATTTCAAAACTAAGATTCAGATCATTCAATAATTTCTCAAGTGTTCCATTCAATGTTCCTTTTTCAACATTGAGCTGGACCTTCGTATCTGGATCAATAGTCTTTGCTGCCCATACATAGGAGTAGCCTGTCTGTTTATTGATTGTCGAAAAGACTTTTCTCAACGAAACAGATTTTTCATGAATAGATACACTTTGTCCGTAAGTTTTAGCTCCTACATGAAGCAAACAACAGGACATCATAATGGTAGTAAGCGATATACGCATAATGTTTCCCCTCCAGTGCGACCTTCCCCAAAAGTCTGTCCGATCGCTGTTTTTCATAATTTCCGCTTGTCCGTGTAGGGCACGACAAACTTCTGCATAATTTTTATACATTTGTTTTAGGTTAAGAATTAAAATTCAGTTACAGTTAGAATTGCTTGACCAGAAGCCCTATTTGTTGCAAGCGTTTAGGGCTTCGTCTTTTCATTTAGATTGCTTTTTATCTACATAAATCGTGTTTTCTTTAAATTTGAAATTGACTTTCCCTGTACTCTCTAGTACATTGATAATATCTTTTAAGCGGCTATTACGGGACAACATCCCTTCAAATTTTTCTGACTTTATCTCGTTATCAAGGTAAACCACATTAACGTTATACCAAGCAGAAATATCCTCCATAATAACAGAGAGCGGTTCAGAGTTGAATATAAAATAACCATCTTTTAGTGCAGTACCTATTTCAGTATCTATAACTCTGCGTTCAATGCGCCCCGTATTAATATATGCCTCCTCTCCAGGAGTTAAGATAATTTGTCTTTCTCCCTGCTGAACTCTTACCTTTCCCTCGTATAATGTTGCCCTAAAATCACTTAGACTTTTATTTGCCTTAACATTAAAATGCGTACCTAATACCGTCACGTGAATATTTCCGGTTTGAACATTAAATGGTTTCACATTTGATAAATCTCCTGAGGAGAAGTATTTCTTTGCTACTTCAAAATAAGCTTCGCCGATCAATCGAACCTGTCTGAGACTATCTGTTTCATAATAATCCAATTGGGTCTCAGCGTTCATCCAAACCTTAGTACCATCTGGTAAGAGAACGGCCATTTTACCACCTTTTGGGGTAGAAATAAGTAAGCTATCATTCCCCTTAGTCAGGTTATTGGGTAGAGTAGCGAAAGACAATACAGTATCTTTGGGTGAAATAGCGATCGAATCGCCATTTTTCAGATAGATTGTACCTGTGGTTTGAGCGGGGAGGATTTTTACGTCTGGATTTGCCTGATATCCAGCATCCGTCAGGTAACGAACAAAAAATAATGTTAACATACCAATTAGTACTGCAGCGATTCCATACGACCAAATCCTTCTAATAGGGAAAATAGTTTTTGGAGCGCTCAGATGCTCCTGTTCAAAAGTTTCAAAGGATGCTTCCCAATCATAAGCAGAAAAGCCCTTCAAATCTCTGTCCAACATCTCCTTATTATCCAACATAGCACATACTTCTCGGTTTGCAGCCGCATTGAGTCGCCAAGAATCTAGTTTCAATTGCTCCTCATAACTTAATCCTTCAAGTTTTGACTTACTCAATAAATAGATGATATGTTCGGTTGTATGCTCCATATTGCTTTATATACTTAAAACAATATTTTGATTTCGTTTCTCTAAAGAGATGGGGAATATTTTTATAATCAACTGAAAATCAAATCTATATTTTACAACCTAATAATACAGAAGGAGTAACAGTAGACAAAAAAACTGATCAGGCCTAAGCCTTTCTCTGAGAAGTTCAATTCCTCTTTTCTTTTGATTGTATACGGTACTTGTGGTAATACCTAAGGAAATCGCAACTTCTTGTGGGCTTAAATCTTCTACGACCAGCTTGTATATTACATGTCGACACTGTTCTGGCAAGGTCTCTATAGCGTCGTGAACCTCACGTAGCGTTTCCAGATAGATCATTTGATGGCTGATAGGCAAATCTATCAGATCAAGCTGTGTGATATAGTTATTAGCAAGCTGTTGTGATCTCTTTTGTTGTTGAATCCGATTAAGTGCCGCGTTTCTGCAACTTGTATATAGAAAACTCCGGATCGACTCAAAATGATTAAAATCGCTCCGTCTTTCCCATAGCTTTAAAAATACATCCTGGACAATTTCCTCAATAATAACTTTATCCAAGTTCATTTTTTCAAGAAAATAACACATTGGACTATAAAAGGTTTTGTACAAGAACCTCAACCCTTCTCTTTCACCTTCACGAAAAGATTCGATGAAATCTTGTTTATTGAACTCTTGATTTACCTTGTTTTTCACAATTCAATATTACCTAAATTTTAAATAAATATGAACCGTCTGGGTTTAAAATTTCATATTCTGTTAGTTATACATATTCTTGTTATTACATTTCAGTAAAAAAAACGGTATATATAATCCAAAAAAAGTAAATTACTTGTTATTTCTTATAATATCAACGGTTCAGACTCCTCATAATATTCCTCATTCCATTTTGCTAACTGACACATAATCGGAATAAGAGCCTTTCCTTTTTCAGTCAGAGCGTATTCCACCCGAGGAGGTAACTCTTTAAATTCCTCTCTCAAAATAATACCATCTTCTTCCAATTCTTTTAAAGAGGATGTCAGTACTTTTCTTGAAATATTTTCGATCAATGCATCGAGTTGTCCAAATCGGGCTTTTCGATCTCTTAGTGTGTATATAATAATGGGCTTCCATCTTGTTCCCAAAATCCCCATAGAGCGTTGCATCGCGCATGAACAATTCTTAAAATCAGTTCTTTTCATTAACAAAACATTTGATAGTTACGCAAAGGTAACTACTTTATACTATCAATAGTTACAAAAATACACTATTTAAAATATCTTTGTAAAGAAATTCGCAAATGATATAAAAAAATGAGCATACAAACACTTTTCAGTCCATTCCAATACAAAAATCTTGTATTAAAAAACCGTTTTGTCATGGCCCCCATGACACGAGCATTTTCTACTGACGGGATCCCTGGAGATGTCGTTACAGGTTATTATGAACGGCGGGCAGCCGGAGACGTTGGTTTGATTCTAACCGAAGGAACTGTAATCGAAAGGCCAGCCTCAAAAAACTTAAAGGACATTCCAAATTTTTATGGAGACCAAGCTTTAAACGGTTGGAAGAACATTCTAGATGCTGTACACGCAAAAGGAGGTAAAATAGCACCTCAAATATGGCATGTAGGGTATACCCCAATGCAGTGGACTCCACCAGCAGCTTTTGAAAGTCCCGACACTATGACTTTGGCCGATATAGAAAATACTATCCAAGCGTACGCTGATGCTGCAAAATCTGCAAAAGAGCTAGGTTTCGATGCCTTTGAAATACACGCCGCACATGGTTATTTGATTGATCAATTCTTTTGGGAGGGAATGAACCACAGATCAGATGAATTCGGTGGTAAAACGATAAAGGAGCGTTCCAGATTTGCTGTCGAAGTAGTGAGAGCAATGCGAAAAGCCGTTGGACCGGATTTTGTAATTATTATCAGACTATCACAATGGAAACAACAAGATTACGCTGCGAAATTAGCCCCTACCCCAAAGCTGATGGAAGACTGGATCTTACCATTAGTTGACGCGGGCATAGATATTTTCCATGGAAGTCAACGACGCTATTGGGAGCCAGAATTTGAAGGCAGCGATTTAAATTTCGCCGGATGGCTGAAAAAGGTTTCTGGCCAACCGACAATAACGGTAGGGTCGGTAGGACTTGACAAAGATTTTGGTGAAGTATTTACAAATTCAGAATTTAAGTCGTCTCCAGCTTCACTAGATGAATTGGTACGTCGATATGAAAGAGGGGACTTCGATTTGGTCGCAGTAGGTCGCGCGATCTTGCAAGATCCAAATTGGGTAAAAAAAGTTCAAGCAGAACAATTCGAAGACTTATCTATCTTTGAGGCCAAAAGCTTAGCAACGTTGTCTTAGCTAGATCAACGATCTAAGTACGTTAATAATTCATATTAACAGTTATATGATAAAAATCCGTAAAAGACGAGCACTCGCTTTTATGGATAAAACAAGATATCCATTTGTGTTTGGGTATCTTGTTTTTTAAAAAAGCATATGAACTTCCTCAGCCTAATTTTTTCTGATTTTGGATATCGACACATTATTAATAAATTGTAGTCAAAATACATTTAACCCATCATCATGTCCGATACCCATATTTATATACTTAGTGGATTAGGTGTTGACCGAAGGGTATTTGACAAAATAAATTTTGGGGGCTTAAAAGTCATACACTTGGAATGGATCCCTCCATTTTCAACAGAATCAATTTCATGCTATGCACAACGATTATCCACTAAAATTAAGACTAAATACCCCGTTCTTATTGGATTATCTTTCGGAGGAATGGTTGCCATGGAAATCGCTAAAATTATTGATATAAAACAAGTTATTTTACTCGCATCTGCAAAAGAAGATAGCGAACTACCTAAACTTTATAAACTTATCGGAACACTTAGAATCTACAGATTTATTCCTACTTCAGTTCTAAAATCACATCATATTTTATCAAATTATTTCTTTGGTATAAGCTTAAAAGAAGATAAAATGATGCTTAAACAAATACTACAAGAGACCGATGCTAAATTTCTGTCTTGGGCGATCAGCCAAATCGTAAATTGGAAAAACAAGACTATTCCCAACAACTTGGTCCATATCCATGGCAGCAAAGACCGTATTATTCCAATTAGAAATGTAATCCCCACTTTTATCATTCAAAGAGCTGGTCATTTTATGACAGTCACTCATGCAAAAGAAATTGAAACGCTCATACAGAAGATATTACTAAAAGATCTAAAGCACTAATAGCTCTATCTAATCAGTGACGATCTATCAGCTGAGCAACTGCGATAAAGAAGTTTAATGACTAACTTTGGATAAATATTAGAAACAAAAACAGGTTAATTTTTCTTCCATTTGATGGTAGCTTATTTTTTCACGTTATCTTTCAACGATTGAAAATTGTCAGCACCAATTATTTTAATGTCAGGAAAAAAATTATATATCCCCTTCTATCGTCCAAAATCTTTTCCTATCCTTTCATTTATGTCTAAAAATTCATTAATTTGTTCTACCAGTACATGGAAGACGCATTAAACGAATCCAAATTATTCCTAGCTTTTCTAAGAAAAGATGAAAAAGCTTTTGAATTCCTATTTCATAGGTTTTATTCGCCCTTATGCCTATTTGCGATTAAGTTCGATATAGAAAAAGAAAGTGCGGAGGAGCTTGTCCAAGATGTTCTTTTAAAAATTTGGTCAACCGACTTTCATTTTGATTCTTACGACAGGCTAAAGTCATTTCTTTACCTGAGCACAAAAAATGCGTCCATCAATTACCTGGACAAGCGAAAAAGACGCTTGACTAATTATGACAATTATGCCAATCAAATAAACAGCATTGTTGAAGATGATAGCAGGTGGATTATTTATGCAGAAACATTACAACTGATCAAAAATGCTTTAGAAAAACTACCTGCTCAATGTGCTGCCATTATGAAATTAAATATCATAGAGGGGCTAGATACAAAAGAAATTGCGCAAAAATTAAATATAACTAGCAGCACTGTTTACACACAGAAAACAAAGGGGTTAGCTTTGCTAAAACAGTTATTGGACAAAGGCGATTATCTTCTATTATTATTATTAATCGATACGTTAAAAAATTAAAAACACTACTAATCAGTGAATTACAAATAAATAAAAAAAAGGGATAGCAATTCTAGCTTCGAATTCTGTTATAATCATAAATACTAACCAAAGAATTTATGGAGCTGAGCCCTTTCGAAGTAAGTGAATTAATATCTGCAAAAAAGCTTGGGATCTTATCCGATGAGGGTGAGACAAAACTAGACCATTGGCGCTCCTCCTCAGCACAGCATGAAGAGTTATTTCAAACCCTGATTTCAAATAATATCTACGAACAGGATGTTGATTGGGCTTTTTCTTTACCCGTTCATGAGGTAATTGAAAAAGCAAAAAGTAAGATTACATTTGAACGACCTAATCCCTTTCATCTTTTTATTAAAAAATATGGGATTGCTATTGCTGCCTGTACAATTGCCGCGCTATTTATCCTCCTTTGGAATCTTAAACTCGATCATACCTCACTGAATATTGTTCCAGGCAGTTTTCGCGCATCCATTCAACTTGAAGATGGTAAATCACTACAACTACCAGTCGAAAAAAAATATTTCGATATTTCTGAAGAGTTAAAAAAAATCACGTCAAATAATCCTTTAAAACAGGGAAAAACATTGATTATAAGCACTCCAAAAGGAGGTCAATATCATATATTGCTTCCCGATGGCAGTTCAGTTAGGTTAAACGCGGCTTCCAAGTTGATATTTCCGGAGGAATTTGATGGTAAACAAAGGACGGTAAAGCTTATCGGGGAGGCTTTTTTTGAAATCAGCAAAATTAAAAATGGAGATGGCACCACTGTTCCATTTTTCGTCCAATGTAATGAACAGGAAATTCAGGTACTGGGCACGAAATTTAATGTAAGCAGCTATAGTGAAGACAAATCCACAATCACAACACTAATGGAGGGATCTGTAAAAATCAACTATAATAGTACGGCCACACAAGAAGCTATCATTTTAAAACCGAACGAACAGGCCATATCGACCCCTGGTCAAAACACTTATAAACGCGAAGTAGATAATCAATCCGATATTGCCTGGACCAAAGATCAATTCGAGTTTGTCGCTGAGCCCTTGGAAAGCGTTATGGTTAAACTTGCACGTTGGTATGATTTCGATTTTGAATTTATAGATCAAAAACTAAGGAAAGTAAAAATTGAAGGAATTATTCCGCGTTATGCCAGTGCTGAAGATTTGTTTAGGTTATTATCGAAAGCCAGTAACGCCAATTTTATTGTAGAAAAATCAAAAGTTAAAATAAACTAACGTTATTAATCTAATTCACTAAAAGAAAGGAGAACACACCCGCAAATTTATGTCAGATCGATTAAGGAGACGCGCCAACGTCCCCTTAATAAAGTTAAAGGATCGTAAACTACCATTATTTAAAATCAATTAACCGTAACAAATGTATCATTTTTTTACCAAAAAAGATGTTGGAGACTTCTTTTGTGCAGTCCCGACAGATGAACAAAGTACAGGTGAAAAATCTGTATCGCGTATATTTACCAATGCGCTTATGAAAATCTCTTTATCATCACTACTACTTTTAGGGATGATGGGGGTCCAGGCCAACACTATGGCACAAAGAGTCAATATCAATAAAAAAAATGTTAGTCTGCGAAAGATACTGCAAGAAATTAACATTCAGACGGGTTACCATTATTTATGGGCAGCACCAAATATTGATCCATTGACCTGTACCTCTGTCTCATTTAACAATCTCCCTTTACAAGAGGCATTAAAAACCCTTGAAAAGAATACGCCCATCTTTTTCGAACTGGAGAAAGATATGATCATGGTTAAACCGCGTCAGTCTGAAATTGGTGGTATTCAATTGAAAGAAACAATACTACTACTTAATCTTAAAAACCAGTCCAAAATAAGAGGAAAAGTTGTTGACGAAAATGGCAATGTACTTGTTGGCGCCAACGTAATGGTACAAGGAAGAAAAAAAGGCACCATCACCAATGGTAATGGAGAATTCACTTTAGATAATTCTTCCGTAGGAACAAATATCATCATATCCTATATGGGGTATGAAAGCATTACAATCCCAGTCACAAACAATCTCGGCGTCATCACACTGGCATTAAAAACGGGAACATTAAATGAGGCGACAGTAGAAGTCAATACTGGATATCAAAAACTCCCCAAAGATCGCGTCACTGGATCTTTCAGTTATGTTAGCGGTGAAAAACTGGAAAGAAAACTAGCTACAGATCTCAAAAATGCTCTTGAAGGGCAAACAACAGGATTAACTATTGATAAGGCCGGCAAAATAGAAATTAGAGGTGTCTCGACCTTTAATGCACAAAAAACACCTTTGATTGTCATTGACGGCTATCCCGTCGAAACAACAATAGATGATATCAATCCAATGAATATAGCGAGCATAACGGTGTTAAAAGATGGTGTGGCCGCATCTATCTATGGCTCCAGAGCAGCCAATGGTGTCATTGTTGTTAGTACAAAGTCTGGACAAAATAGTGAACCTAAAATAAGCTATTCAGGTTTTGTAAATATTATTCAGAAACCACATTTAAAGTATCTGAATAAAGCGACAACATCAGACTATATTGACGCAGAGATAGATCTTTTCAACCTGAATCCAAATGGTCCCTCAACGATGGATCCATATAATATGAGTCGGGTGACCTATCTATTGATGCAAGAGCGTGAAGGGAAGATTAGCCACCAAGATGCAATGGCCGAGATCGATGGACTTCGCGGTATCAATGCTTTAAATCAAATCCAGGATCTGTTTTTCAGAAATAAAGTAACCCATCAGCATAACATCAATATCGCCGGCGGATCGCCTAAAAGCAGTTATAATTTTTCCGTCAACTATCAACAGACCAAGGATAATCTCATTAACAATGATTCAAAACGATTAATCACCGATTTTAAAAACGAATGGCAGCTTTTTCCATTCTTAACTGCTGGAGCAGCCGCCAATTTCACGTATAATAAAGGTAATAGTACTTCATTTACATATTCTACCATTTACGGTCCAGAACTGGTAGGTGACAATTATCAGTCTTTAGCTGGTTTTTCAGGAGGATCAATGATTATGCCGTACACCAACCTATTGGACGACAATGGCAATCCGGCAGCAATATGGGGTATCAGTCAATATAAGGTAAATACCTACAAAAACACCCCCGGCATGAAGCCCTGGGATTATGTCCCTTTAGAAGACATGGGGAAAATGCCCAGTTACAGCAATAGCTATAGTTTTAGGATGAGCGGATTTCTAAGAGCCAATATCGTAGAAGGACTTACAGCAGAAGTCGGAGGTAACTGGGTCAAAGGAACGGCTAATGTTAAAAATATCCAACGGGCAGACTCCTATAATGCACGTATTGCCTATAACGATGCCACCTCCAAATCAAATCCCGCTAATCACTATATTCCCGACGGAAGCATATTGGACGAATTCAAAAATATCAATGAAACTTGGACGCTTCGAACACAGCTAAATTATAGCAAAAACTTCTCCGATAACAAACATCTGTTGCACGCCTTAGTCGGAAACGAAATCAGAAAAATTACCTCTGACAACAATAGATTGGCTACCCGAGCTGGCTATAATGAAAATGCAGGCTCATTTATCCCTGTCAACATCAAGGATTTTACTGCTGGGATTTACAACGCAGATATGCTATTTCCTAATGGTAGCGTATCGCTGACCGATGGTTCACTAACTTATGGCGATAATCGCTTTGTATCCTGGTATGCCAATGGATCATACGAATATGACAATAGATTTATCCTAAGCGGAAGTATCCGACTAGATCTTACCAATTTCTTTGGTACAGATAAAAAGTACCGCTACAAACCGATGTGGTCGCTTGGAGGAACTTATAAATTAAGTAACGAGAAATGGTGGGATAAAGCTGTTTTCAGTAAACTCAATATCAGAGGTTCCTATGGTATCAATGGAAATATTTCCCTGAGAAATGGTCCGTTTTTGATTTTGAGCGTAGGCAGCTACAGTCCTACAACGGGTGGAGTTTCCTATGGAATCTCCTCGCCTCCCAATAAGCAATTGCGTTGGGAAAAAACCAAGATTGCCAATGTGGGAATAGACTTCGGTTTATTAAACAATGCGATAGAAGGTAGCTTTGATTATTACAACAAGAACAGTTCTGATCTCTTGGCTGCAGACGCCGCGGATCCAACACTAGGTTTTAGCTCTCTAACAAAAAATGTAGGGAAAATGACCAATCATGGATTTGAAATTGGGCTCAATGTCCACGCTATCAAAAATAGCAGATTTAGCTGGGATATTTTGCCCAATATCTCCTTTAACGCAAACAAAGTAAAACACTACAATGTAAACCGACCATATACAGGCAGTTATACTGCTCCAGGAGGAATCATGGTTGCGGGATATCCTTCAGACGGATTGTGGGGTTATCGTTTTGCAGGTCTTAATGAACTCGGTCAAACACAAGTTTATACCAGAGACAATCAGGTTGTATTGGCAAGCAATGCTGAAGTTACTGACTTGGTCTATCAGGGGACCTTTAGACCAAAATGGGATCTTGCTTTAACAAATCGCTTCAGCTATCAAAATTGGGACCTATCTTTTATGTTTATAGCAAAACTAGGCCATAAATATAGGAAGGATACGTTTAGTGGATCCAATTACCAAAACCGACATGTAGCCGAAAGATGGCGAAAACCTGGAGACGAAAAGAATACAATATATCCCGTTCTGGAAGAATGGAATATGGATATGTTCTCCTTCCCTTTTGCGGATGTGAATGTAGGTAATGCCAGTTATGCCAAATTAAGGGACATCACACTTTCCTATAATCTCGAGAAACTAAGCAAAAGCATTGGTCTTACCAACGCAAGAATATTTGTACAGGGCAGAAACCTATTTCGTATTACGGCCAAAGGTGTAGACATAGATCCCGAAACTACAGAATTCAATGTAAGTGGTGGTACTGGGGCAGGAACAGATCAAGGATTTACCTCTCTGCCTTTACCACGCGAGATATTTATTGGTTTACGATTCGGACTCTAACCTAAAAATTAATTGAAATGAAAAAAATAATATACCTTGCATTGGGCCTGATCTCCATATCGACCTTCTCCTGCAACAAATACCTGGATGTTAAACCTATTGGACAATTGATTCCTTCAAAAGTGGAAGATCTAGAGAATTTATTGAATAATACAAATACCATTAGTTCATTTTATGCGGACAACAACCGAGGCTGCTTCTATGCTTTTATGGGTGACAACTTAACGATCAGTGAAAATCAGGCTATATATCTGTACAAAAGTACGCACCCGAATGTAGATCGTTGGGCTGCATTTAAATTTTATTACCCCTATACGAATCCGATAGATCCCCAATACACCTGGGATTGGGCCATCTATCGTGCTGCGGGCATATTCAATATTGCCATTGATGAAGTTTCAAATCTTAAGGGGGAAACTTCAGATCTGGGCAAAATAATTGTTGCACAAGCAAAAGCAGGAAGAGCTTGGTCCTATCTGGTCGGAGGACTGGGTTATGGTCCAATGTACGATCCTGAAAGTAAAAATGATCAAAAAGTACTTCCTTACCGGACAACAGGTTCACCGAACACTTCCAATCCCGATCTCGCCAGCACAAATGAAATTATGAATCTGGCAGAAAAAGATTTGCTTGATGCATTGACCGGCGCTCCAAATACCGTTGGAAACCCAACCCGTGCAAGCAAGCCAGCAGTTAATGCCTTGTTAGCACAGCTATACATGTTCAAAAGAGATTGGACCAAAATGTCCAAATATGCAAATGATGCATGGGCGCAAGCCATTGCAGCCAAAGGTAATACTGATAATCTTATCTATAACCTAAATAAATTCAGTTATAGACAAGATCCAAATGCATCTCCACCAGCAGGTACCGATGCCGAAGTTGGTCTTGAGTTACTAGGCGAAGATAATTTGTTGAAACAGACTTACAATAGGGAACAACTATTTTATCGCCCTACCCCCTACAGCTATTCTCCCTATCCTTCGGAAGAATTTATCAAGCTATTTGATAAAAACGCAGATCGGAGATACAAGCTATTTATGCTCAAAACGCTGGGCTATTCGGTGGTTGAAGGTGGTGTAAAACATGATGATGGTGTACGCCTTAAGTATTATAGGGACAACAAAATGATTGCTTCACAGGGAATGACTTATCCCGAGCTGCTATTGATAAAAGCGGAAGCAAATGCAAGGTTAAACCAATTGGGACAAGCGTTAAGCGATCTCAATATGCTGCGCAAATACCGCTATTCAGGTGCAAATACAGATCTTCAAAATGGCGGGGCTTTTAGTCAAGATCAATTACTCGAAGAAATTCTGAAAGAACGTAGACGGGAAATGCAGCTTGGTACTTATCAACGGACATTCGACATCAAGAGATTGGCACTAGATAAAGGAAAACCTTGGTCGAAAACGCAGGTCATCCATACCATAGGTAACAAATCCTACAAAGCTGATGTCATCAGTAAATTTTTCACATTACAGATCAATAATCCGACCATACTTGCTAATCCAAGCTGGAATTTACAGCCCAATAGCGATCCATATCTACCTGCTGGATTAAATTAATAGATCTATCAATCGTACATTAAAATTTAAACTTTATTGAAATTTATCATGAAATCTAAAAATATTATAGTAACAGTGCTTGTGGCATTATTTTTCTTCTCATTTAATCCCCTCTTTTCCCAGATCAATCTGAAAATAAAAGGTAAAGTAACTGGCGACACAAAAGGATTTGATAAGATATACATTTTTAAAGGTCAGTTTCAAGATTCGACAGCAATCAGTCCAAATGGTGAATATCAGATAACCATTACATCTGAAGCTCCGGATGTAATGTATTTCTATCTTCAATATGAAAGTAAGGTCAAAGGTTATGTCTCTCCATTTTCGTTATTTATTGAAAAATCAGGCAAGTTACAACTTGATTTTGATATTGAGAAAGGCATCTCCTCAGGCCAAATAAATGGACCTACCCGTTCAGTTGCATATTTCGATTATTCTAGAGCCAAAAAGTCTATTCATGAAAGGATCAACAAGGAAATCACAAGTAAATTCGGTGAAGAAGCACTGAAAGAAGGGACAACTAATTTTGATAAGGCAATGGATTATTTCGAGAAACGTGAGACACAATTAAATGACTCACTATTTGCAAAATATTTTAATCCCAATGGAGCAGATGCACCGTTTATGTTATTAGGAAGGGTCAGCAGTCTATCTCTCGCTCAATTAGAGCATAATTATTCGAAATTATCCGCCCCACTCAAAGAAACCAAAGCAGCGAAGCAGTTATATGAAAAAATAGCTAGCAAAAAAAGATCCAGTATAGGATCTACGGTAGCTAACTTCGTCCTTCCCGATACCACCGGAAATGATTTTTCGTTCAATAAGCTCAAAGGAAAATATGTATTGATTGATTTTTGGGCTTCTTGGTGCGGTCCATGTCGAATCTCATTTCCTAGGCTTAGATCGGTTTACCAACAGCTAAAGGGTCAGAACTTCGAAATTATCAATATCTCGATTGACGCAAAGCTTGACGACTGGAAGAAAGCGGTCAAAGAAGAAAATAATCCCTGGCCACAACTACACGACAAAACGAATTTATCGAAATCTGCTTTTTTTGTCAGCGGAATTCCTACTGCATATCTAATTGATCCAGACGGAAAAATTGTGTTTAGTAGTGTAGGATCCGACGAAAATGGCGGCGGACCAATGGAGGAAAAACTTGAATCCATATTTGGTATCAAATTGACCAAGTAACAAAAAAGCATGCCCCGCTGTTAAAAATAGCGGGGCATGCCATTTTCACAAAAAGCTGTCCCCGCAATAGAATTTGCGCTTTTCCTTATCACTCGCACCAAACCGATAAGCTCGTCTTTCGAAACCTAACGGCTAACGCCTGATCAGGATGAAAAATCCGAATCACTTTCTCACAGTTCTTGCACCACGAATCCATTCTATCTGAACTAACGGGACTATCCTCCCCTTATATAATAATCTTATAAAACAATAACAGTAAAAAAGAAGTTATAAAATAGAATACTGGTTTTCACAATTCATTCAGCACTTTCATCAGATCTCAAATAAATACCAAATATGTTCAAAAACCTTTTATTTTATTTCCTATTCGCTCATCTATTATGCTCTACAATGCAAGCACAAGAAAAACTCGCTCTAGATCCGAAATTAGAAGTCGCAGCATCTTTTGGACCCTACCGGCCCATAGGCGTCAGCGCAACGTCGACAAATAGATTATTCGTATCATTTCCTAAACAAAACAAAGATTACCGGTACGCCCTTACTGAAATCATTGATGGTAAAAGTACCCCCTATCCTAATGAAGCATGGAATAGTCAAGGGGACGAAAGCTCACATTTTGTAAACGTTCAGGACATCTTTGTGGATGCACAGGACAACTTATGGGTATTAGACTCTAAACCATCAACCTCTGGGTCTATTTTCGGCCCAGATGGTGCAGCTCCTACCGGACAATTCAAACTCCTTAAAATCGACACAAAAAATAATCAAATAGCACGTATCTATACATTTGATGACCTCGACAAAGCGAAATCAGGTTTGAATGATGTACGCATTGACCTCGAAAAAAATCTAGCTTATCTTTCCGATCCTGGTCAGGCCGCAATAATTGTTCTTGATCTTCAATCAGGAAATAGTAGAAAAGTACTGGAAAAAAGCTCCTTCACATTAGCTGATCCGGAAGTTGTCATTTCCTATTCCGGCATAGACATGCGCTATAAGGACGGTAAACCCTTTCTCTCTCACGTTAACGGGATAGCGCTAACTCATGACTTTAATTATTTCTATTTTAAACCAATTAATAAAAAGCACTTATACCGCATCGCTACAAAGTACCTTGCGAATGATAAACTATCCCAATCAGCCCTGCAAGGCAAAGTAGAAGACATGGGAAATGTAGGCGTCACACATGGCTTACTTGCCGATCGGAACGGTAATATTTATCTGACGACCTCAATGGATTACAGTATCAAATACCTGAGTCCAGATGGGCAAATTCATTTATTGACACGGGACCTCAGATTGTTATGGCCGGATTCTTTGGGTATAGATGGTAATGGTTATCTTTACTTTTCATGCGCACAACTATCCAGAGATCCGCAATGGAACAATGGCATAGACCGAGTTGAATTGCCCTATCAGGTTTATAAAATAAAGTTGCCAAAGTGATGATGTATACTTAAAAAAACACATAAATGAAATCGTTGATAAACCAGCTTGCTCTTGTACTGCTCAGTCTCGTCTATTCGTTATCAAATGCGCAGACAGATCGCCCTGTACTGGATATTATGCTTAATAATTATCAATACCCTTATGAAGTACATTACTTAAATTTAAAGAGTCAGGGTGAAGAAATAAAAATGGCCTATATGGATGTCAGCTCGCAACAACCTAATGGTCATACCGTGTTACTACTCCACGGCAAAAATTTCAACGGAGCATACTGGAAAACAACCATTCAGGCACTAAATTCGGCTGGGTATCGCGTTATAATACCTGATCAGATTGGATTTGGTAAATCTTCGAAACCCACAGCTTATCAGTTTACTTTTCAGCAGCTAGCGCAAAATACAAAATTGCTATTAGACAAGTTGGGACTTGATAAGGTCGCCTTACTTGGTCACTCTATGGGCGGGATGCTTGCAACAAGGTTTACATTAATGTATCCCGAAACTGTGGAAAAACTTGTTTTAGAAAATCCCATTGGGCTGGAAGACTGGAAACTTGTCGCACCTTATACTTCCATCGACCAAAATTTTCAAACGGAATTAAAAACGGGATATGAATCTGCAAAAAAGTACCAAAGCGGATTCTATTACGACAACAAATGGAAGCCTGAATATGATGAATGGGTGTACCTACTTACAGGCTGGACAAAAGCTAAGGATTATTCCATCGTTGCCATGGTAAATGCCAAAACATCAGACATGATCTTTACCCAACCTGTTGTTTATGAATTTCAGCATATAAAAACACCCACCCTGCTCATCATCGGTACGCGAGATAGAACTGCGATCGGTAAAGCCAACGTAAAAGATCCTAAAGTAGCCGCAAAAATGGGACTGTATCAATATTTAGGAAAGGAAGCACGACAAAAAATCAAAGGATCAAAACTCGTCGAGCTCGACAACGTTGGACATCTGCCCCATATTGAAGCTTTCGACCGATTTATCAAACCCCTTGTTTCATTTCTGAAAGACTGATAGCATCATTTCCTCCGCCTAAGGGGACTCGCTAAAAAAGTCTTCTGTATATTATTGTTGAATAATGAGAAGTATTCCCGCCAAACATTATCTTTTCAAACACTTTTGCTACAAGATGTCATACGTTCTACGAAAGACAAACAGTTGCATGAACTGCTTATTGCTCATTTAGAAACACAAACAACTACCGATCAAATAGATAAGAAAATCCTTTTTTTATCATTCAGTTTCCCGCCGATAGAAATAAAGCTAGATCGCTCTAACCCTAACCAACAATATATTTAGCAAAAAAAATCAATAAAATTTTATAAAACTAATATTTTTAGTATATTTGAATATCAATTTTAGACAAGATCTTTATGGAACAGGCAAAAGGATTTGACAATAAGGAATTACATGTTGGCGATATTGTTCGCTTCCACACCCCCTATCCGGATGAGGATCCCCATACAATCTTTATTGTACTTTGGTCATATTACGATCCTGAAGGTAAATCATCTAGGGCTGAAGTCGTAAAATTTGATCCAGTTCTTAAGCATTATCCTGTGATTCAAAAATGGTTTATTCGAGACTTGGAAAGAGTCCCCGAAGTTAGCCCTGAACTACTCCAACAGATAGCGTTATTTATGAAAAGTAAGCTTGGGAATGCGATTATAAGCAAGCTAGTAGTTTAAATAAAGTTGATATTCTAAATAAAGTCCGGCAAAAAGGTATAAAAACACGATGGAAAATAAATTCAAAGCAAACAGAGAATTCACATCACGATCGATATGGTCCGATTGGCGTGAACAACTTAAAGAAAGTGAAATAAATGGTTTACTTCAACGACTTGAAGTGATGGATCGGGAGGTACTCGTTGATTGGTTACAATGGTATAACCCAAAAGGCAACTACACTGACCGTAAATGTATGGATAACGGTGTAAAACCTCTTTGCAAATCAAAGGCTGTAGAATATACCTATAGAGAGATCTTGCGCAATCATACAAAAAAGCAGTTTAATAGCATTTCGAATGGTCCAATACAACTTATGTTTAACAATTAATTGCTCAAACTATGGAATCTTTCATCAAACAGATTATCGGTTATCAATTACCAAAAATCATCGCAATGGAGTCGCAACGAAAGGATTGGCGCTATCAACTGCTTGATTTAAAAGATAAAACACTTTTTGATCGGCTCTCACTTATGAAACGACAAGAGTTGCTCCAATGGCTTCAATGGAATGATTGCAATGGGATTTATACAGACTATGACTGTATCCGAAAAGGCATTCCTTTATTCACTAAGATGCAGGCTCTAGCCACAGTCTATCACCATATTATGCGTGACCATGAAAATTGGGATGGTTATATGGGGAAAGAATATATTCGTGGGAGTATCTTTTGAACAATCCATATATTATAATCTTTTAATATATTCTTCTAATGTTCTGAGATTGGCAATAGCAGCGCCGATGGTATTGTTAAAATAAACATAAACTTCTTTTCCTTCAGCTAGCCATTCTTTGATATAACCACTATATTCATATAATACGGCATCTTCATAGCTTCCCTTATAATCACCTTTTGGTCCATGAAAACGTATATAAATCATATCATTACCGGTGTACTGTCTGTTTATTCCAGTGCCATCTTTATCGTGTAATACCAAATTCATACCATAAGAATTTAACAGTGCCATTGTTTCCATGCGATACCAGGACTGATGACGAAACTCAATGCATACTTGCCAATCCAAACTTCGTTTATCAGTTGCCATACATCTTAAAAGCTTATCTAAATTGTTCAGTGAGTAAAATTTGGTTGATGGAGGCAATTGTATCAACAAACACCCCTTCTTCTTATCAACACTATCAATAATATCCAAAAATTTGATAACATCACTTGGTTCAAAAATTAAATCCTTTTGATGCGTAATTCCCTTCCAAAGCTTAAAAGTAAAACGAAAGCTATCGCTTGTTTCCTGAGACCATCGTTCGACAGTCTCCTTGCGGGGTATCTTGTAAAACGTGCTGTTTACCTCCAGAGAATTGAACAACAGACTATATACCGCAAGCCTGCTCCTATCCTTTAAATCTTTGGGATAATAGCTTTTGTTCCTGTAGGGCAACAGAATTCCGCTTGTACCTGAAAAATATAGAACCTTCATAACGCTATAGCAATTGAAACTAGGGCAATAGTTCAGCCTTCAAATAATATTTCAACATGATGAGAAATGTAAAAACTTTACACTGCAGATTTCTTTAGAAACAAGTCTCATCACACTAACGTTTTGGCTATTAGAAAAACGCTGTCCAAATTTATATTAAATGATTTAGTTTAGCTATATTAGAGATTCCAAGTCTACACTATGGGAATCAATTATTCGCTAAATATCCAAACATTTGAGGAATACTATGATCAATGGAGTCCCAAAGTATACCAATATGCGTTCAATAAAACCAGGTCATCTTATTTAGCCGAAGAAACTGTACAGCGTGTTTTTATTAAGCTTTGGAAAAACTTAAATGAAAAGAATATTGACGCTACTGTAGAATCTCAGATTTTTTGTATTGCAAGGACAACAATTTTGGATCTAATCAAAGAAGAATATAATCGGAAGAAACTTCTTCAAGCAGAAAATGAGCTCATTCAGCACCATTCCCCGCAAGATGATTACTATGCCAAACAGCTTGAAGCGACATTACAACATATAATTAATCAATTGCCCGAAAAGCGAAAACAGATCTTTATGTTGAGCCGATATTCCAATCTATCCCATAAACAAATCGCGGATAAACTCTCTATATCATCCAAGACAGTAGAAAATCAAATTACTCTTGCGTTAAAAGCAATAAGAAAAGCATTATTGCTCTCCATACTGATGCTTAATCTTTTTTAATTTTCTTTTGGGGGATACCCTATTTTCAATCGTAATCAATATGTATGAAGATTACGAAAGAACTCGTCGAAAAATATCTCCGCGGAGAAGCAAATACCGAAGAAGTTAAAGCGGTTCAAAATGCACTGGATAATAACCAACTAAATTTGGATGATTGGCTTCCAGCAAGCGAATGGCATAATATAGAAGAACATATAGCTTTTGAACAGCATGACTCAATCAAACAATCCCTGATCAAAAAAATTACGATCAGGGATACAAAACAACGGATCTATACCCTACTGAAGTATGCTGCGATACTTTTACTTGTCGGAACACTAGGCTGGGAATCTTTTCAATATTGGAAGACAACAACAAATACGCCTACGATTACTTCTGTCCCAAAAGAACAAACTCCGAAATTGGAGTCCCCAAGCAACTTCTATTATATTAATTCTGGCAATTTGCCGATGCAGATAGATGTTCCTGATGGATCAAAAATTGAACTTTATCCTAATTCGGAAGTTAAATTTGCAGATAACTTTTCTTCGCTGTCTACCCGTGATATTCATTTAAAAGGAAAGGCAAAGTTTGTTGTTTCCAAAGACAAGTCAAGGCCGTTTAATGTACATACCACTGGGTTAACAACAACCGCATTAGGTACAATATTCAGCGTAGATGAGCTAAAATCTTCACAAACAAAAGTCAGATTATTTGAAGGGCGTATCCAATTAAAGAGTCTAAAAAATAAAACAGGATCCCCCCCTCTGCTCCTTGAATTTATACCAAATGAAGAAATAACCATCGATCATAGACAACTTCAAATTATTGCCGAAGAACGGATGAATTTTTCCAAATTCAACAGAAGAGGTTTTTATTCCGAAAAACAAAATACACTAATATTCAAAAATCTAGCCCTTAAAGATCTACTACATATTATAAGTCAAAACTATAATATCAAACTTGAATTTAATTCCGAAGCTATCGAAGACAAATATTACAGTGGCACCTATGAAAATGATCCATCCGTCTTCCGAAAAATACTATCAGATATACAAGAACTTCACCACATTACCATAACTGTACAGAATAAAATATAATTCACTTATTTAATCCATAAATTATGCACAATTATTTACCTTCCAAACATGGCCTACTAACCATGTTTATGCTAAGAACCAA
This sequence comes from Sphingobacterium sp. GVS05A, assembly GCF_019969845.1. Classification (GTDB taxonomy): domain Bacteria; phylum Bacteroidota; class Bacteroidia; order Sphingobacteriales; family Sphingobacteriaceae; genus Sphingobacterium. The sequence goes on along the minus strand of NZ_JAHXYR010000004.1, from coordinate 162,401 downwards.
TATCCGTGCTGATGTAAACTGGGGTTTACGTCTTGGACTAATGGGCCTTTTGGCAACTAGTTATCAGATTGTTAATGCACAACAGCAGGCAGCGATCAACGGCGTCATTCGCGACGAAGCAGGTAAGCCCATATACTCTGCAACAGTCACTATCCAGAATGCGGCTAACAAATTCAAAAGGGCAACGACTAGCGCAGCAGATGGTACCTTTTCTTTTGATCAGATCCCAGCTGGTCAAGGATATCAAATCACCATTTCCTCTATCGGATTTAAAACCAAGGGACTGACAGACTACAACATCTCTGAAAGAGATAAGCTTGCCATCAATGTCAGTCTGGAATCGGTATCGGAAAACCTACAAGAAGTAGTTGTCACTGCACTAGGTATTAAAAAGGAGAAAAAAGCCCTTGGCTATACTGTTGCGGAGCTAAAAGGAGATGAATTGACACAGGGTAAAGAAACAAATCTTGCCAATGCACTTTCAGGAAAGGTCGCTGGTGTGCAAGTAAGCCGTGCCGCTTCTGGTGCTGGAGGCTCTTCAAAAGTCGTTATTCGTGGTAACAACTCCCTTGTTGGTAATAGCCAGCCGCTTTATGTAGTCGATGGTGTGCCGATTGACAATCAAAACATTTCAGCACCAAACCAATCCGGTGGTACAGATTATGGTGACGGTATTGGTAATATTAACCCCGAAGATATTGAGACCATGTCCGTCCTAAAAGGGCCCAATGCCGCAGCACTATATGGTCAAAGAGGAAGCAACGGTGTCATCCTAATTACAACAAAATCAGGAAAAGCCGGTAAAACACGCTTCAGCTATGGCACAGATTATTCCTTTGGAAATGGTTTAGTACTCCCCGATTTTCAAAATGAATATGGTCAAGGACTTAACGGCACATTTACGCACTTCCGAAAAGACGACGGAACCATCGTCTCCATGAGTGATGCCATAAAAAACGGTTACAGTGGTATCCCAAAAATGAGTGCAGGCCGGGACCGTACAACACGTGCCAGCTGGGGAGCCAAAATGGAGGGGCAAACTTATGAAGATGCCTATGGAAATGTACTGCAGCTAACACCTAAACCTGATACCTATGCATCTTTTTTCCAAACCGAAAAACAATTTGTCAATAACTTAAGCATAGACGGCGGAAATGAAAAAATAAACTATCGTTTTTCTTTTGCCAATACAGATGTGGACGGATATATCCCCACCAATACTTTGAAAAGGAATAATTTTGGTTTACGCACACAGGCAAAAATTACGGATAAACTTCATATTGATGTAAAAGCAAATTACATCGCTCAAAAAGGAAACAATAGACCAACATTGGCTGATGCAGCCGATAATCCAGCCTATTTATTTATCAGTCAACCACGAAGCCTAGGGAATGATATCATGTCCCAATATAAATGGACGGCACAGGAAATAAGCAGGCAGCTCGGTTTTTCGGGACTAACGGAAGGTCTGGAAAAAACTTACGCTACGAACAGTTCCACTGCCAATCCTTTCTGGACAATCCATGAAAATCACAACGAAGATCGCCGCGATCGCATCATTGGATTACTCCGCCTAAGCTATGACTTCGCTCCCTGGCTCAAAGTAGCAGCAACAGGAGGAACCGATTTCTATACCGATCAGCGATTCCGATATAGACCGATCAATACCTATCAGAGCTTAAACAGAAAAGGCGATATCAGAGAAGAAGTTATCCGATCCCGTGAAGATAATTTTGATATCCTTGCCAGCTCTAATTTCACTTTATCGGATAACATTAAGCTCAGCGCTAATATGGGCGCAAGTCATCAAAGTCGATATCTGCGAATGACCGGAAACACCGGCAATCAGTTTATCGTACCTAATCTTTTTGTCATCAATAATACCACTACGAATACCTATATATTCGATCTTATCGAGTCAAAAATCAATTCGGTATACCTCTCAGGCCAATTTAGCTATAAAGATTATTGGTTTGTCGATTTTTCGGCGCGCAACGACTGGTCTTCTACATTATCCAAAAATAACAATTCATTTTTCTACCCTTCGATAAGTTCCAGTTTTGTGCTATCTGATGCATTCAAATGGCAGTCAGATGCGCTGTCTTTCGCCAAAATCCGAGCTTCCTGGGCACAGGCCGGTAGCTCCGGAAATCCCTACCAATTAACGGGTGCGTATAGTCTTAATCAATATACACACGGTGGTGTACCGATGGCTTCATATACCGAAATTATCCCTGATCCCAACTTAAAGAATGAATTGACCACGTCTATCGAGGCTGGTGCAGATCTCAGATTTCTAAAAAATAGACTCTCACTATCCTTTACTTACTATCAGGCGAAAACAAAAAATCAGATTCTAGATGTACCGATTGCGCCATCAAGTCTTTACGTAAAAAATCGCATCAATGCCGGAGAAATCAGTAACAGGGGGATCGAATTTGTACTAGGGGCCACTCCCCTTAAAACCGAATCAGGATTTGAATGGAATACAACGTTTAACTTTAATAGAAACCGCAACAAGGTTGAATCGCTTTACCCTGGTGTAGAAAGTTTCCTTTTGGCAACCGATAGGGGAATCAACGTCGTCGCCGAGGTAGGAAAGCCATTCGGTCAGCTTATTGGAACTCAATTTGCATGGATTAAGGATGAAAATGGAAACCGATTAATTGATCCAACGACAGGACTCCCTTTACGTACCGCGGGGCGAGTAGAAACTGATCTTGGAAATGCGCAGCCAAATTGGATAGGCGGTTTCGGCAACACATTAAAATACAAAGGCTTCAACTTATACGCACTTGTTGATATTCGTCAAGGGGGAGTGATCTTCTCACAGTCCAATCGAGAACAAATAATTTATGGTACGAGCAAAAAAACGTTACAGGGACGTGAGGGCACCTATGTCGCTGATGGAATAGTTGCACAACAAGATGGCGCAGGCAATTGGACAAGCACCGGAACAAAAAACAGCAAACAGGTGAATGCTCAGGATTATTGGAATATGGTAGCTAGTGACAAAGAAGTCATGGTATCTGAGGAAATGATTAATGATATGAGTTATATTGCAATGCGCGAAATTAGTCTCTCCTATTCATTCCCGAAAAATCTGATACCACATCGCGTGATCAATTCATTGAAACTGGGTCTATATGGTAGAAACTTATTCTATTTCCAACGAAAAACAGATGGTTTTTCTCCAGAAGCTTCTGCTTTCAATGTGAATAACAGCTCCATAGGGATTGAATCTACTTCCTTACCTATGATGAGAACATTTGGCATTAACCTTACCGTTGGTCTTTAAAACACTGAATTATGAAAACGAAAATGATAAAAAACAGATTTGTTATCGCTCTTGTCTCCGTAGCAACATTTAGCGCCTGCACGAAAGACTTTGAAAAAATAAATACGCCGCCAACATCAGTGACAACAATAGATCCCGCATTGCTTATGGCTAGAATCCTCCGCGATGGTACCTTTCAGGAGTCAGGAGAACTTCCAAACAATAAGTTTGGTTCTTGGATCCAGCATTGGGCAGGTGGCCCGGTTGTCCCCGTATCGCGTTATTTTGAAGGACCAGAAAACCTGATATGGTCGCAGCATTTTACCTTACTCAGAAACATCATTCAGATAAAAAAGGAGCTCAGTGGCAAAGAAGAAAGTCCCGAAGGTAGAAGTAAACTGGCAATAACCGAACTTTATGAAGTTTATCTATACCAACGATTGACTGATCTATTTGGAGACATCCCCTATTCGGAAATTACAAAAGATAGCAAAGAGATTAATCGAACCCCTAAGTTTGACAAACAAGAGGATATCTATCCCGCGCTAGTTATAAAGGTTGATGCCGCTTTGGCACGTCTCACCGTTGGCGATCAATCTTATGGCTCTTCCGATTTTTTCTATGGCGGTAATATTGATAAATGGAAAAAATTTGGAAACTCCTTAAAACTGAAATTGGGCATGAGAATGCGTTATGCCAACCTCTCATTAGCGCAAAAGACCGTTACAGAAGCAATGACTTCTCCACTTGGGTTAATCTCAAGTAATAGTGATAATGCTGCAGTTCCTACATTTAATAATGCCCAAGCCGAAAACCAAAACCCTATATTACGGCAGATGACTACTGGGAGCGCAGACTTACGGTACTTAGCCAACACATTGGTAAACAAATTGAAGGAGTATAATGATCCACGCTTGGGTCTACTTGCAGAACCAGTCACTATAGGCGGTGTTACCACCTATCAAGGAATTGGAGTAGCATTAACCGATAATGAGCTTTCTCAACTGATCAGAGCAAATTACTCTACGGCCAACAAGTCAACATGGTTTAGCTTGAATTTTGCGCCAATACCAAGTTATGCAATGACCTACTCAGACATTTGTTTTTACAAAGCCGAGGCTGCATTGTTAGGTTGGGGCGCGACAAGTACAAATGCGCAATCATTCTTTACAGATGGCGTCAAAGCTGCCTTTGCCCTTCCACCATACAATTTAACTTCAATACCCTCATCGTATGAGCAAAATGTCATCACCCTAAATGGATTGACAGACGAGCAAAAGATGGAGAAAATCGCTACTCAAAAATGGATAAGTTTATTTGGCAGAGATATGGAAGCATTTGCCGAATGGCGTCGTACAGGTTATCCAAAATTGACACCTGGTCCAAATCCGGGATCCACCAATAGACAGATACCACGTCGAGCTATTTACTCCAGTGAGGAGGCTGAATTAAATCAAACAAATCTCAAAGACGCTGTTTCCAGAATGCAGAACGGGGATTCCTTTTTGTCCAAAGTATGGTGGGATAAAAAACAATAAAAACAACAATAAAGGTTTGAGCCCACGAAATTATTTCGTGTCGCTCAAACCTAATTACCAAAATGCTGCTGCTCCAGATTCTATTCCCCCACATATTCGGTATAGCTAATTCCCGCAACAAGATCTTCAATACTATTTTAGAGCAAAACAACTTAATTGTTTTTCGTACTGAATCTTTTTCAGCAATGATTTAGGTTTCTTTTGAAATTATATTTATCTTTCTTTAAGTATAAAATAAATCCCCCTATCTTCAAGCTTTACAAAAATGAAAACAACTTCTTCACTATTTTTGCTAACAGTAGCATCTCTTTTTATAGGATGCGGAGAAAACGGTAAAAAAACAACATCACCGTCTCCAGATAACTTACCAAAAAATAATCCAAGCTTTAGCTTCGAGGGGATTAAACAAGATTATACAACAAATGAAGAATTATCGTTTCAGATTACAAATACACCTCATGTAAAAATTGATTCCATCCTTTATTATATCAATGATTACCCGATTGCTAAAGTCACAGAAAACAATAAAGTAACATATAGATTATCAGGAGAGAAATTTGGCAAGCAAATCATTAAGGCGGTTGTATTTAATGCTGGAAAATGCGAAGAAAACACAGTAAACATAGACTATTTACCATCAAACCCACCTCGAATTTTAAAGTACCGAATTGTTAATACCTACCCACATGATATTAAAGCTTTCACACAAGGGCTAGAGTTCTTTGGAGAAAACTTGATGGAAAGTACGGGCAATGGCGTTGGGTTAAGTGGAAATAAAGGTAAGTCAAGTATCCGCATTGTAAACCCCACCACAGGACAACCAATCAAAAAGATCGAATTAGCCGATTCAATATTTGGTGAAGGTGCCACCATATTAAATGGGAAATTATATCAATTGACCTACAAAAGCAATCTTGCCTATGTCTATGATGTGACAACATTAAAGACAATAAAAACACTGCCATATTTCAAAAACATGGAAGGATGGGGGTTGACCTCCGATGGCAAAAATTTGTATATGTCTGACGGTTCAGAAAATATCTATTTACTCAATCCTAATGATTTTTCCAAAATTGATTATATCCGTGTTGCCACAAATGAGAAAATCGTTAACCAGATAAACGAAATGGAATGGGTAAAAGGAAAGATTTATGCTAATTTCTTTATGGAAGATGTCATGGGTATCATCGACCCAAAAACAGGGGCTATCGAAGGTTTAGTCGATCTTTCCAAATTACGGGAAAACGTGACACAACATGTTGATCTGGATGTATTAAACGGAATTGCGTACAATAAAAAATCAAATACCTTTTTTCTCACAGGAAAAAATTGGGACAAAATATTTGAAATACAGCTACTGGATTAACTAATCACTTGTTAGCTTAAGATGTACACAATCATAAAGACAGTTTATTCATTAAAGTGCTATTCCCACTCTGGAAATAGCACTTTCTTACTTCAGGACAACAATTATTTCTTAACGATTTTCCCATCTTCATAGAGTGTATACTCTTCGCCATCGGCCTGTTGCAATACCGTTTTTCCGTCGACAAAAATATTGCTAAATGTAAAAACAGGATCGGTTAATATTTTACTGTTGTAGTCCATCAATCCCCAATGCTGTGGTGATTCCATATACATGATTCTATTTTTACCCACAACATCCAAAACCTGATATTTAAAAGGAACCGCAATAGCGCCGTTATGATCAATAAATCCTTGTTTGCCATCTTTCGAAACTTTGATAATCGCACTATCAATCGCCATAAGACTGGCATCCAAAAAGATAGACTCATACTGAGGCGGAACAACCTCCACTCCTTTCTCATTGATCAACCCTACACGTTGTTTACTATCTTGTACTTCAAAAAAGCCAAAATGTGGTTTTGTCGTAGTACTGAAATAGTTGGGCTGTACAATAACCTTTCCTGTTTTATCAACAATGCCAACAGTTCCTAAATCGCCATTAGCATCCGTTCGATGGAAAGTCGCAAGACTTTCGCCATCAAATCGTATAAATTGTTCGTAAGCAGTATCTGGATTTTCCCAAATGTCTTCTGCCATATTATACTTTCCCGGTAATTGACCGATAAGTAAAACAGCCTCTTCAACACCTTCTTTAACAGCTTTGGTTGCATCCTGTCCCCGACAAGAGCCGCCCATAAGTACAATTGTTGCCACTATACCTACAATTTTATATGGATTGTTTATTCTCATACTATTTCAAAATTATGCTTATTTATCAAATGTTATATACCCCATATACTTTAAACAGATACATTTTAAAAACGGAAATCTTCGACTCAACATTATTTTCTTACCTGCTACGGCATTTCTTCAAGCTTGTTAAAACCTGTTGTTATCATCTGCTGCAATTGAGGTGTAAACAATTTCGTTGAAAGCGGCATTTTCTTGGCTTCGCTAATTAATCTCCATTGTGCACGCTTCTCAAGCAAAAATTGTAATCGCTGTGCTGTTGTCAATCCTGGCAATGTATAATATATACTATTTTCACCTTCTTTTCCTTGCATTTGAATATATCGCCCTGTAGTTACCTTGAATTTATTTCTTTCCTCAAAACCTCGGATAAAAGAGCTATCCTGATCGGCGATATCCCACATCGGATCACGAGGGCAGCAGACGGAACCATAGCTTTCCTTCCAATATACTGTTAATAGGTTTTCCGGCAATATAGGTTTAGCAAAATCAATCGTTGGATTTTCTAGTCCCCCAAGCCGGATGCTATCAACTTTAACATTATCCTCTTCCCGTCTGATATAGTAATAAAAATTTGTCGTTTCTGGTTCCACGCACATTCCACTTTTTGAAGCCATTTTACTGACTTCGCTGTAAAACTTCCAATCAGGAACAATAAGAATAAATTTTTGCAATTCGGGATAAAACGCCGAAGACTTCTTGAAAAGTTCTATTGGGATCTCTGCGCTCAAATAAAATACATCTATTGAATCTTCGTTAAACTGCAATGGCAGATCCAATAGATAATTGCCCTCTAATCGTGCCACCTGACGATCCTCAATCTTCATTACTCGATCATACTTATGAGCCAGCCAATCCGGTCGTACAGTTTCCTGTTGATTGAGAGGCCTGATAGCTTGTTTTATGGCTTTACTTTTACAGGATACAACAAGTAGAAGTAAAACCAGCATTAAATAAAACTTATCAATTGTTAAGCACGTTCTCATTGGCTAAAAATTATGTTTCATTAATTATCTTATTGCGCAGCAGCAACCTTTATCCCCACCTTATTTAAAAACTCAACCTGTTTCTCCAAACAAGTATCTGCCAAGACTGCTATTTTAGCTTTTTCATCTGTAATATCTCGTAATAAGGCCTGTCTAGCACCTTTTTTCTGCTCATCCACATATTTGACCAACAACGTACCATAACCATCCACAATTCTCGTCATGTAAGCTATTGTAGTCAAATGGAAGCTTGTCGCCGCTTCACTAGGCTTTAATGCATTGACTTCACTCTTTATTCCTTTGACATAGCTGCTCAGCGCCTGCACCTCTTTTAGCTTCATTTCGTAGGATAATTCATCCGTTTTATCCGCATCATATTCTCCTTCCAACAATTTATTGTAGCTTTCATCCAACTTTTCTTTACAACTATAGAAAAGGCCGGCAATCTTCTCATTATATCCGAAGTCCAAATTACTACCACAGGATGTCAATGCGAATGTACTGATGATTAATGTCAAAATAATAATTCTCATATCTCGATTTTTTAACAAATAACGTATTTTCAAAACAAGCTCTTTAAGGCAGTTAATATTCGTTGCATGTTTTTTAAGATTCGCTATCATTTGGGTACAATTTTACCCCAAACAATAGGGTCGATAATTACCCGATTAGCAAATACTGTAAAACAAGTCAAGCGCAACAGCTTGTTTCTTAAGGAAGAATTACGGAACTTAGAAAAAGAATATAGACCAAATCAGAAGACCGATAATTTTAGACGAGTCAAGAAAATCGATGACGAATCAAAAAAAGAACTGAATAAAACACGATGAAACCATCATGATTTATTCAAACCGAGTGAAACGAGCTCATTTATACTGATGAGACCAACACTTATAAATAATTTATACAGATGAAACAATTAGCTTTATTGATCATGTTCATCGGAATGTCGAGCATGGTTTTCGGACAAGAAATTAGCCGTTCAACTACCCAAACAATTACGCAATCTGGAATTGGACTTGGTTCTGTCATTGCCGTCGTCACTTCGTGGGACCGCAACAAATCTATTCTCTGGGCACTGATCCATGGTATCTTGGGGTGGTTTTATGTTATTTATTTTGCATTTACACGGAGCAATAATTAATATTTCTGCAGATCATATTTTCAATACAACCAACAGTGTTACATCCTTCTGTAAACCAGAAAACAAAAAGCAGTCAACCAAAATCGAAAGATCATGAGCATGGTACAAAATTTCCTTCGTGTCAATTTGGAAACATTGAATAGTTTTCTCACTGATAGTCATTCATTAAGCAAAATGGTATATAGCAAAGAAGCTATACATTTGGACAATTTGATAGATATTGACAAAGCTTGGGAAGGTATTTTCTTTTTATTGACAGGAGAATCAATCGGCACATACGATCAGGCCTCTCCACCCTTATCCTGGCTATTAGTTGGTCCTAATGACATTGATCGCAATCAGGACATGGGCTATGGCCCAGCAACCTATACAGATATAGAACAAACCAGACAGATTGCTTTAGCGTTAAAGGAAATTTCTATAGATGAATTAACGCAACGTTTCGATCCGGCCACTATGCTTGAAAAAGATATATACCCAGATATCTGGGAGGAGGAAAATGCATTAGATTATCTGCTTCAATACTTCGAAGACCTAAAAGCATTTTATCAGATGGCCGCCTTACATCATGAAGCAGTAATCCTATTTCTCAATTAAAGAGCGACTATTTCACGCTAATAAAAACCATAAAATAACTATGCTTATTTCTGATAAGAGAAGTATCCACATTGAAGAATTAAAGGAAGCAAATAACATAGCCGTTTCCGACCTGGTCGCATTAACATTGGATATTGTCCAAGGAGGGGCCTCAGTGGGATTTATGCAGGACTTAAGCGAAGAAAAAGCGAGTGAATTCTGGAACAGTGTCCTGGCAAAGGTCCAGCAAGAAAAAACAGTGCTACTTGTTGCAAAAGACAGCTCATCGGACCAGATCGTTGGGACCGTGCAATTACAAATAGACCTTCCCCAAAATCAGCCTCATCGGGCGGACGTAGCAAAAATGTTGGTGCATTCCGCTTTTCGACGTCTTGGTATAGCGGAAAATTTATTGCAACATCTGGAATTAATTGCGAAAAAAATGAGAAAATCACTACTGGTATTAGATACTGTAACAGATAGCCCGGCTCATGCTTTGTACTTAAAACGTGGCTGGAAGGTCGTGGGAAACATTCCAAATTATGCACTTTTTCCTAATGGTAGCCCCTGTAGTACAACCTACTTTTATAAAAACCTTGAATAGTATTGCTATTCGCAAAAAAACCTCCAATAACTGTTAACTTATTGGAGGTTCTGTTGACAAAAACAATGATATTGCTTCTGACTATTTTTTGTACCACACCGGACCAGGTTTGCTTCCCATATGGAAAACAAGGGTAGCTCCAGACATGATCTGCTCATGTGTGATATAACTTGTTTCAAGAGGCTTTCCATCCAAAGTAACCGACTGGATGTAAATATTGGTTTTATTTACATGATCCGCTTTGACAGTAAACTTTTTCCCATTCGCAAGTTTAAATTCGCTATGTTCAAACAATGGCGTACCGATTTCATACCTTCCACTCACTGGATCTACTGGATAAAAACCCAGCGCACTGAGTACATACCAAGCAGACATCTGTCCGCAATCATCATTCCCGCTTAACCCTGACGGATTATTTAGATAAAGTTTTTCCATCACTTCAGCGGCATATTGCTGTGTTTTCCATGGTTGCCCAATCGCGTTAAACAAATATATAGCGTGATGACTTGGTTCATTTCCATGTGCATATTGTCCAATCATGCCCGTACTGAAAATAGGCAGTTTACTGGTGTCCGATGGGTGGAAGGTAAACATGCTATCCAATTTCTGCCCAAAGCGTTCATTTCCGCCGACGAGATTGATCAATCCCGGAATATCATGTTGAACAGACCAGAAGTATTGCCAAGCATTGCTTTCACAGATATGTGCACTATATTCCTCTGGATCAAATGGCGTTACAAAAGCACCATGACTGTCACGCGGCTGCATAAATGATGTAGCGGGATTATAGACATTTTTATAATTTTTTGCTCTTGCAAAAAACGTAGTTGCCACCGCCTTGTTCCTCATCTTATCCGCCATAACCGCAATACAATGATCATCAAATGCATATTCGAGTGTGCGTGACAAAGACCAGTTCTCCGCATTGTGTTTATCCACAACATCATAAGGTACATAACCCAGCTTTTTATACAACCCAATACCTCTATAGTTGTCTATGTTTGCTGTTGCCACACAAGCTTCCAGTGCTTTATTGACATCAAAATCACCTATTCCTTTCAAATAAGCGTCCACAATAACTGGGATTGCATGATTGCCAATCATCATATCAGTTTCACTGCCATAGATATTCCATACGGGCAAGCGACCATGCTGTTCGTAAAATGCAATAAACGATTTCACCATATCATTTACACGATTTGGATCAAGATAAGTAAATAGGGGATGTGAAGCACGATAGGTATCCCAAAGCGAAAAAGTACTGTAATTGGTCCAACCTTCGGCCTGATGTATTTTTCTATCCGCACCAAAATAAGCCCCATCTACGTCTCCAAATATGGTAGGGGCCAACATCGAATGGTACAATGCTGTATAGAACTTTACTTTAGCTTCTTTGTCTGTAGTCTGAATAGCGATCTTACCAAGCTCTTTGTTCCAGTTATTCTCAGCTTGTTTTAAATAGTGATCAAAATCATCTGTTGGCACCTCAGCTTTCAGGTTTTTGGAAGCACCATCCATACTTACCCCCGAAAGAGCTGTGCTAAGCGTTACTTGTTCACCAGTAGATGTTTTAAAATCAAAACGTGCCTTGAAAGCAGTACCAATACGTTTGGTCGTTTTTGTTATGCTGTCAACACTTGACTGTATCGCCGAGCTATCGATGTGAACTGCAGTAAACGGCTTTGAAAATCGGGTTTCAAAATAGACACGTTGGCCTCTTGCCCAACCTTCTGAAAATCGGTAGCCACGCACAGTGACCGAATCAACCACCTCAATGTATGAATCTATTGTGGCATCCCAGTTCATTGCTTTCTTTAGATCCAAAAAAATAGCCGATTGAGCCTCAGGGAATGTATAACGTTGGATACCGCAACGTGGGGTTGCCGTTAGCTCTACATCGATATTATAGTCTGTCAACTTTACTTTATAGTACCCCGCATGTGCCTGTTCGTTTTGATGCGAAAACTTGGAATGAATACCCAAAGGCGCCACGGCCTCATGATAAGGCAATGTAACTGGCATATACGATATATCATATAGATCCCCAGCTCCCGTCCCACTTAAATGGGTATGACTAAAGCCCGAAATCGTGCTATCGGGATAAAAATAACCCGAAATACGATCCCAACCGGGCAATCCATTATCTGGGCTCAATTGTACCATACCAAAGGGCGATTGTGCTCCAGGATAGGTGTTACCCGTAAAATCCGTCCCTATAAAAGGATTGACTGATTTTGCATAAGAACCTTCAGCCGAATCCTGCTGTGAGGCACAGCTCAGTATCCCCAATAAACCTGTGCAAGCCAGGTATTTCATATATTTCATAGTGTAGATAGCTTCTTTAATCTGCGTGTCATTTATCTGTCTCCCGTAACAATCAGGATATCTTTGCTATTGACCAAAACTTGATGACTTATCTTAAAACCTCCTAATGGCTTTCCATCGACGATAATTTTTTTGATGAATTCTCCATTGCCCTCTTTTTGGCGTCTAATGGTCACACGATCAGACTTAGGATAATACTTTTTATCAAGTTGAATAGTTACTTTATCAAATACCGGCGTAACGATCGTATAATCTGGTCTGCCGGGACAAAAAGGGTAAATCCCTATCATATTCATTAATGCCCAGGTCGACATTGTTCCTGTATCATCATTTCCTGGGATCCCACCGGGACTATTCGTAAAATGTTTATCCAGAATTTGCTTAACCAACTTTTGTGTACGCCATTCCTCACCTTTTATTTCCGAAAAAACATGTGGATAAAGCATGTCAGGTTCGTTGGTAACATCAAAATACCCTTTATCAAAGGTAGCCTGTAATCTGTCCACAAATTTCCTTTTACCGCCCATCAGTTGAACTAAACCAGGGATATCAAATGGTATCGCAAAACTATAATTCCAAGCATTCCCTTCATGGAATCCATGGTTAGGCTCAAAATTAGCCCCCATCAATGGATTGAAAGGTGTCAAAAACGAGCCATTGGGAAGAATAGGTCGAAAGGTTCCATACTCTGGAGAATAGTAATGTTTGTACCCCTGTGCTCTCTTACCAAAAGTCTGTGCATCTTTAGTTTTCCCCAATGAGTTGGCCAACTGTGCTAAATTCCAATCAGCAACATAGTATTCAATCGCATGGGAAACTGAATTATCAAAAGAATCGCGAAGAGGAACATAACCATACTTGACATAATCGGCATTGTCCGGACGGATTCGATTCGTCGAATCCGTTGTCGTCGCCGACTTCAAAAAAGCCTCATAAGCTGTATTGATATCATAGTCCCGAATGCCTTTCATCCAGGCATCAACGATCACAGGTACTGCTGGATCACCGTCCATGGTATAGCTTTCACGGCTATAAAGTTCCCACTTAGGCATCCATCCATTTTCTTTATAAATATCAATCATTGATCGAATCATTCCAACCTGTTTATCTGGATAGACCAACGACATGAGCGGCTGTACATTTCTGTACGTATCCCATAAAGAGAATACGGTATAACGATTATGATCCGCAACAAGGGTCTTTCTATTTTCCATAGCCGGATATTCGCCGTTAACATCCTGTAAAATATTTGGATGAATCATGGCATGATACATAGCCGTATAAAATACCGTTTTTTGATCTTCGGTACCTCCTTCAACCTGAATTCTTGATAATTCCTTATTCCACAAAGATGAAGCTTGTGTCCTGATCCGCCCAAATCCAAAACTAGGTTGCTCGGCTTCCAGATTTTTTCGTGCATTTTCAACGCTTACGAAAGATACCGCCAACTGGACTTCTAAGCTCTCATTTTCCTGAACATCAAAACTCAAGAATGCCCCAAGATCGTCTCCAGACAATTGGCTCGAATAATCGGTAAAAATCTTGTATTTGCCAGCATCTTTATTCCAATCATTTTCCCATTTTTCACCGGCACGCTGAAATTTCCAGTAACCTTTCTTTGCGGGCTTTTTATTCACTCGCATCACGAAGAAAATCGGATATACGGCCTGATTGTTGGTATAACAGAACGAACCCAATAATTTCGAACCTTCAAGTTCCGTATCACTGACATAGCGAACTGTTGCACCCGTTTCATTCGTCAGTCCCTCGCCTAAATTGAGCAAAATATTAGCCTGCCCTTTAGGGAAAGTAAATTTAGATACACCCACACGAGCAGTTGCGGATGTCTCGGTTTTGATGCCGTATTTTTTTAACACATTACTATAATAACCCGGATGAGCCTCTTCCTGTGTATAAGTACTTCCATATTGATGGTAGTCAACTTCTAGTTTTCCAGCAGTTGGCATCAGTAACAAACTTCCCATATCAGGACAACCTACACCACTCAGATTGACATGTGAAAAACCGGTAAAATAGCTATTGCTATGTTCGTAAGGTGTAGACCACCAACGTGCATCCTTATCGAAGGCATTAAGTGATGATCCCATCACATTAAAGGGAGACACATTCATTAAACCATGGGGTACTTGAGCACCTGGATTGGTTGTACCATAGTTACTGGTACCAATAAAGGGATTGACATAGTCGGTCGGTAGTTTTTGCGCAGACGCTTGCTCCCAAACAAATAATCCCAAAAGAAAATAACGGATAAACTTGATCATATCATCTTGATAAAGACAATCTACTTTTTTCTGATACAATGAACAGTAGATTGCACATTTTTAAGTGTAGTCACAATACTACAGATAATACCAAAGATTTACAAATATCGATAGCAGTTATATCTATCATTTTACAATGTTAATAGGATTTAGCAAGACTAAAAACAGACGCGAATTCATCAAGCCCCAGATATCTCAAGGTATGGTAATAATATCAAAATACAGCCGCTAATACTTGTTAGATCCAAGGAGAAAGATCATTCAACAAAAAATCCTGAAGCGGGGAACTTCAGGATTTTTACTAACTAACCAATTATTAACCTAAATTATGAAAACTACATTGATAACGCCATTCCCCGAGCTTTGTTATCCTGTTCTTCTATGTTTAACCAAACTTTAACAATTAGCACTCTTCGTTGCGGAAAGCTACAATCTGAAGATATAATCTCCCATTAAAGTCCATCTCAGTGATAGATGATTAATGCGACAATCCCCATTGCATATTCGGCTTATCCCCCATTTCCAAAACTAATTCACCTCCTTTTAGCAATTCCGCAGCGTCAAAATAGAATGTCTGTAGCGGTTTACCGTTTAAAGTTGCGCGCTGCACATACATATTCTTTTTGCTCGCATTTTTAGCTTTAATAGTGAATTGATCTCCTCGCCCATATTGCCGTCCCAACTTAATTTTAATTTCTTCAAAAAATGGACTACCAATTTCATAAATTGGCTTTGTTCGCGTCCCTCCGTCTAGCTGAAATAATCCTATTGCATTCATGATATACCAAGCGCTCATCTGTCCCTGATCCTCATCTCCCAGGTATGCGTTAGAAATACCCTGTCCGTAATAGCGTTCACTGATAGACCGGCTCCATTTTTGAGTAAGCCATGGTTTGTTCAACCAGTTAAAAATATAAGCGAAATGCATCGACTGTTGATTTCCCTGAACAACTGGATAATCCCAGTATTGATCATTTGGTCCATTATACCGCCATTTTTCACTTTCTCCGAACCCCCATTCCAAACGCTTTAGAAACACATCCTCACCAATCATTTTAGCTAATGCTGGGATATCCTGAGGTACAAAGAATGTCAACTGCCATGCATTTCCTTCAACATAATGATGATTGGCTCCAGATTTAAATGGATCAAAGTCCCGGTACCATTCCCCCTTGGCATCTTTCATCCGTGCATAACCACTTTTAACATCTATCGCATTCTTCCACCAACTACCTCTATCATTAAAATAATTGTATTCCTTTTCCTTTCCCAAAGATTTTGCAAATTGTCCTACAGTCCAATCGTCAAAACTATACTCCAGGGAATTTGAGAAACGACCAAGGTCATAAGGCACATACTTATACTTCAGATAAACATCCAGATCCCGGTTACCGGCAAAGCCACCTTCAAATTTCAGCGGACTTGTTGTCTGCATTTTCTTGATCGCTTGAAATGCCTTTGTCACATCGTAATCACGTATTCCCATCTGATAGGCCCCTACAATCAAAGGAATCTCGTGTTCAGCAACCATCACTGGAATATATTCCATCCCAGCAGGCCCTTTTGCCAACCAACCGTCGGCATCATACATAGCCAATTGCGACCGCACCCATTTATTCGACCATTCCGGTGTAACCAGATTCCAGAATTGATTTAAATTCCAGAACGTATTCCAAAATGCGTCACAGCCCAGGGCAAGGTCCCCCGGATGTTTCATCGTTCTGATCGTCTCATCAGAAGACCGCCATTGCCCATTGACGTCGCTAAAAGTATTACGGCTGGCCAGGGTACGATACATATTTGTATAAAACTTCTCTTTTTCCAAATAGTCATTACTCTTTATCTCCAGACGCCCCAATAATTCATTCCACACCCGATGTTGGTTGGCGACCACACGTTCAAAAGACCATCCAAATGGATCTGAAAGTTCTGTTTTCAAATTTTCTGCAGCATTGGCTATACTGACATAGGAAATCCCAGTCCGCAGCTGCACCTCCTTGTTTTTACGGACATCAAATTCTACATACATACCAGCGGATTGAGCGCTATCGGCAACCAGATCAGACTGATCTGTTATCCGACCATTATGCCAAGTTCCGAAATTGACAATCGGTTTGTCAAACTCCATGACAAAATATACAACATAATCTTGTTTTGCATCGGTAGACCAGACATTTTCGGACAATTGGTTACTGTAGCCAATAACCTTATAATCAGAGACCTTTTTAAGGGAGAGATCTTTGATCTTATAATCATATTCTCCGTTCACTTTAAGATCAATCATAATACGTCCAGTATCTGATTTATGATAGGTATATTTCTGGAAACTGGACCGTGTTCCTGCGGTTAGCTTTGCATCAATATCCTGGTCAAGAAGATGAACGGAATAGCACCCCAATGGAGCCTGTTCACTTGCTTTATCTATTGCCGAACGGTAACCTGAATGCGTACTATATTGGTCTCCGACACTGGTCTTCAATGGGCCTGCTGTTGGAAATGTGCCCAGTCCAGCCATTGTCCATTCGTGTATATGGCTAAATGTACCAATAGATTCTATTGAAGGTTCATAACCAGCCTGCCAGCCAATATTCTGATTATCGGGACTAATCTTTACCATTCCAAATGGCATCCACGGTCCCGGTGCCAGCATCCATCTGGAATGTGCAGCTCCTATCATGGTGTTGACATAATCCGAGACCCCACCCAATCTTTTGGGAGATCGTTTTATAGAAGATGTTCGAATTAATTTATCGTTGATATATATTTCATATTTACTTCGTACCTCTCTCGATGCATAAGGCATTGGAATCTCAAGTCGAGATAAGCCCTTCTCATGAGTTTTATCATAGATTTTTCTTCCATCCAGCAATACTTTTATACGCTCATCATCTTTCAATTTCAATAGATCAACGAGCATATATTGTATGCGCTCGTTTCCATTTTTCAGTTCAAAATCCGACTGCCGTACCCCTTTAATTATTGAAGTGTAATCTTTCAACAATTTCACCTGTTGGGGACCCAATAGTTTAAAGGAGTCAAACTCAACCCACCCTCCCTTTATTACAGTAAGCGTAATCTGGTTAAATCCTTCAGCAATAAGATGTTCGGGTAATGCTATACGTATCGTAGAAGCCCCAGACTTTGAACCTGTACCTACAGGTTCAACGGGTCCGTCCCCATTCTTCAGTTCGTAATTATAAGATTTACCATTGATTGCGATTTGTAAGGTCGGTTTATTTTGTGGATCACTATTTGCTAATTTTACTTCCAGAGCCCATATCCCATTTTCAACTTGACCACCTAATACACTGTATAAATTCAAAAAATGGGTTCTTAGGCCAGAGGTTCCGCCTGTCCCGCCCCATCCATTGGCAGGTCCGGGTAACACATAAGGCAGATCTCTTGACAACGAAGATTGCCCGACTACAAAGTAATTGTCTTCGTAGCCAAAATCATGTTCCAGAAATTTCTTGTAATCATGTGGAGCCAGGGCGAATTCTCTACTGGAGCCATCGGAACTGCCCAGTTGCCAAATGGTATTTTCTTGCCCCGAAGCAAGCTGTCCTGTCATTAACAGTAAGCTGGTGAAAACGGAAATGGGGAAATGCATTTTCATAATTGATGGATTTTATAATAAAAAGTATGCTATAAATGCCTATCCAAGTATTCAGTTCTTTTGCATGTTTAAATTTATCATCCCACCTCCAAATTAAAATGCATAAAGAAAAACCATATCAAAATTATTCAAACTAACAATAATTACAATATTGTATATACATTACAAAAACAATAAAGCAGCTTAAAAACAGATTTAAAAGCACGAAAAATTAGATTCAGCATGCAATATTACTATAAAAAATAATAAATACCAAGCAATAGAATATAAATGTACATACATATTATTATACACAAGAATTCTATTTAAAGTATTTGTAATACTTCATAACACAATCGAATTAAGGGTCACTTAGCGCAGTCAGGTTGAATCAAAAATTGAAATAATTAGAGAAATATTAGGAATATGTTTTCTTGGAAGCTGTCATTGCATTAAAATCTTTACTAAAATCATACATAAAGCAAGACATACCATTGGGTATTTTGAATCCAATAGACTATATTTATATAATTTTAAATTGCTTTGACAATATTAAAGATAGAAACTAAAATACTACATTGTATCAAGGGGAATGATATTCTACCCATTTGTGTAGGATATTATCCCATTATGTCATAAGGGTTTAATGAAAAATTAGATGCTCTTTTAACCAAAGTCCTAAATAGACATAGAAAGGTCAGAAAAGCCTATTTTTCGTTAATTACTTTAGACTGAACTGTTATTTTTGTAATTTGTGAGCAGAAATAATATTAGTTTAATTGGAAATTTCGAAGCGACAATAGATCATTTTTGCCATTAATACTATGAAGATTGAGATTGAAGATTTTTTTAAGCCTGTACACGTTAAAGATACCTTTAGCAAAGATGATTATGAGATTATAGATGCCTTTATTAATTTCGCGAAATCTTTAAGCAGATTAACCTATCAAAGTATATATTTAATCGACTACTCTAAAAAGAGTTTTTTGTTTGTGTCTGACAACCCCATCTTCCTATGTGGAAACTCCCCTGCCGAAGTTTTAAAGAAAGGTTATCAACATTATTTTGATAATGTACCAGAGCAGGACATACATCTATTAAAAAAAATAAACGATGTCGGATTCGATTTTTTTGAAAATCTTTCGAAAGAAGAGAAATTAAAACATTCCATATCCTACGATTTCCATTTGAAACAATCGAATGGAAAGCCCTTATTGATAAATCACAAACTTAAGCCAATACTTTTAGATAAATCTTCAAATCCCTGGATAGCGCTTTGTGTTGTTTCTATTTCTTCACACGCTAATGCAGGAAATATTAAATTTAAATCCGATGAGAACGGAAAACAGTTTGAGTACAATTTGGAAAAAGATCGTTGGGTCGAAGCACCGCATGTTAAACTTAAGCCCCGAGAAAAAGATATTCTTCTATTTTCTGCGCAAGGGTTAACTATGGATCAGATAGCAGATAAGCTTTACGTTTCTATTGACACGATAAAATTTCACAAAAAACAAATATTTTCCAAACTAAAAGTAAAAAGTATCACTGAGGCCACAGCTTTAGCAATAGAGCAGTCTTTATTTTAATAAGACTCTATATCCTCATCTTTGGTACTCTTATGTATAGGTATTTTTTTCCCTATGTCAAGGATGTTATGAGCGTCTATCGTATTACTAAAACAATACTGTGCTAATTTGTTCTTTTCTATAAAAGACTCCAGCCATGTTGTTTTTATATAAATAGGTAGTGTTTCCGAATATAAATAAATAATTGGTATGCCTAGTTGGTAAGAAGGTATACCTAAATTAAATAATGTACGAACCAATTTCTTATCACATTCTGCAATAATTAATCCATTTTCAAAGTAAAATGGAGGGAAAAATGCATCAAAAAGCATCTTTTTAAGCACACTGATGCGCTGCCCTGTAATTTTTTGTGAAATAATGAAACGACCTATATGCCAAAAATGATCAATATCTGGAATCAATAGATCTTCTTTTTTTATTGAAAACAACTGTTGAATTGGCAATGGAGTTTCCCTATCCCAATAAGTAATACGAATTGAGGCTTGGATAGCATGTTTTTCTTTATCGCGTAAAACGTAATAAATTGATTTATCAAAAAAGAGCAAGTCTTCTCGAATCAGATTCTCATATTGGCGAAAGTATTCTTCATCAGGAGAACTATCCAAATTAAAGTATTCTCTTGTCGTACTTAGATAAAAATGAATAAACTCTGAAAGCCCTTTTTTCTCAAGTTTAGTAAAGTAATAATTTTCAGACGTCCAATTCATGTAGATATAAATCAAGAATTATAAAAATAAGGACTTTTATTTTAAATTTTTAAATCAACAACATGTAATGTGAAATAAGAAGAATTTATATG
The DNA here is from genome assembly GCF_019969845.1 of Sphingobacterium sp. GVS05A. GTDB lineage: Bacteria > Bacteroidota > Bacteroidia > Sphingobacteriales > Sphingobacteriaceae > Sphingobacterium. The sequence goes on along the minus strand of NZ_JAHXYR010000004.1, from coordinate 141,472 downwards.
TGTCTGCTGTTTATTACTTTAGAGACAAATAGTAGGATTCAGGAAATACTTTTATTACTTTATCTGTAGCGATGTTAAACACAATATGGCAGACCATTCCAGATAATAGATATAACCCCAATGACAACTGTGGAGGTGGCGAATCCATTGCTATTTTACCATATTCTAAAAGAAAATCCTCAAGCCATTCTGTATCAATACTTTTTTCTTGTAGTCTATCAACAATATATTTCCCAACGTTCATCTCAAACGCTTGATGTTCAGCATTTAAAGATCGTAAATTACGACTATCGGGTGTAATGACAGTTAAAAACCCTGCCCAACCCAAATTGTAAGGATGAATAACAGGGATATTTTTCTGCGCCATGTATTCATCAAATAAAAAAGGGATATCGGAGGAAAAATCCATGGCGTTAATAGCCACTTTACAATTTAAATCAAGACTGTACAAATTACCCTTACTTAGAAATTCAGGATAAGCTATAATCTTTGCATCGGGATTAATGGCCATCAATCGTTCTTTTAAAGCGATAGCTTTATTTACGCCGATATCTCCCGCTACATAATTCTGGCGATTAAGATTGGTCAGTTCCACAAGATCACCATCGATAATGATCAAATTTTCAAATCCCATCCGCAACAGACACTCAGCAATATAGCTACCAATACCGCAGCCCCCAATCAGTATCGGAAAATCCTTTATAACTTGTTGCTCTTCTTCCTTTACATGAATGATGTTACGTTTGTATCTCAAACTCATTTTTATGATAATTTTGTATCTTATAAAGGTAAGGCTATAATTTTAAAATTATTATGTTGTCTTTACCGATTAATCTTAAAGACTATGCCCGAAAACAGTTCAAGAACTAGGCGCGACCATAAGCCCTCCGATTGTGATATTTAGTATCGTAATCGGATGGTATCATTTGGCAAGCCCATTAAAATCTATGCAAAAAAAATCCTATTTTAAACGACAAATCACTACAATGAAAAGTAAAATACAAATACTATATATTGTCATTACGCTATTACTGGGTATGGATATGCTCGCTTACTACCTGGAAAAAATAAGTTTAACCGGCTATTATAGTGACCTCTTACTTTTCTGGATATGGCTGGGACTGACTATAACTGTCATCGTCATCTTCTGGAAAAATATCCTGGCAAAGATTATGTTGTCTGGATTAATATTGGGGTTAATTTGTAGCATCTTGCCAATGATGCTACCCTTTTATACATTGGTATTGTCCATGTCTTCTTTCGGTCTACGGATGACGAAAGATTTAAACGAAAATTATCGTGCACAAATCGTTGGATATAGTGTTTTATCCCCACCTTGGTTAGAAATAATTGAGAAAAAAGGAATAATTGAAAAGCGGGTGTTTAGCTGTACCGACAATGCATTAAATAATGACGGGACTACCATAAGAATAGGTAGTGCAAAAGAGATCATTTTCAATTCGGAAACGGATAAAATGCTTCGCATTACACTCTTTTATGGGGGCACCAACAAAACCATTACTTTTGATAAAACAACAGGAAAAATGATATTGTAAAGAAATTTCACATCAAAAAAATGGTAAATTAGCAAAAACCACAAAAGATTATCAGTAGAAAAATGGACAATACTAGAATTTACCGCATGTCATTTGCTGGAGTATATCCACATTATATACAAAAAGCAGAAAAAAAAGGTCGCACAAAAGAAGAAGTCAATGAAATCATATTTTGGTTAACAGGTTATAATACCCAAGACCTGCAACAGATCATAGCCGACAAAACCGATTTTGAACATTTTTTCAGCCAGGCGCCGCATTTCAACACCAATGCAACAAAGATTACAGGTGTCATTTGCGGCTATCGTATAGAAGATATTGAAGATCCACTCGTTCAAAAAGTCCGTTACTTAGATAAATTGATTGATGAACTGGCGAAAGGCAAATCAATGGAAAAAATTTTAAGAAAATAAATCAATCAACGTTCGAATACAGCCCACAACTGCTATTCAATGGCATAAACAGCACCATCTGCAGCTCCAAAATAAAGTGTACTATCCGCTATCCAGATCGTAGAAAAGATACTGCCCATCTGCAAATAGTCGGCAAATAACTTATTGATATCATGCGCGTATTTTTCCTGCAAATCGGCTCTTAATTTCCCTTTCTCATCCACAAATAAATGGCGATTTCTTTTACTGGATTCTGTCTGAAAAATAGGTATAGTAATTCCTTTCGCGACATCAAACCGATAAATGATCCCATCCAGTGCACCAAAAAATGCGTTCGAACCAGCAATGGCAGCACTACTAAAAGTATTTAGGGGAACCGCTGGTTCAACCAGTTTTGTACCATTTATTTTATCCAAGGCCAATACACTATAAGAGTCGGACATCGTTACGACCAACTTATCTTCTGACAAGCTAGGTACACTTGTCCAGCTCCCCGGTTGATGATATACCCAATATCCTGTCCCATCTTTAATATTCAATGCGTACATGTTGAAATCCCTTGCTCCAAAATAGACCGTACTATCGGCAGCAACGGCATGAAATTGAATTTCACCTTTTGGAAAATAGCGTTCACCAATTGTTTTGAACTTCCAACGTAACTTCCCATTTTTCTCCAGACAATAAAAGTAACCATCAAAACTCCCGATCATTACCCCCTCCTTTGCCAATGTTGGCGAAGCATGGACAATCCCTCCAGTAGGAAATTTCCAGTGAAGTTCTCCACTCTTGCCATTAACCGCATAAATATACTTATCTCCGCATCCAAAATATACGATTCCATCGCTGATTGTTGGTGAGGAATGAAAGTAATCCCAAGTATCCTGTTTTTTTTCACCTTGAGTGGCAAAGGTCCAGCGTCTTTCTCCAGTTTCTATACTTAAAGCATATAACAGACCATCTGAACATACAAAATACAAAAGGTCTGAATCGATGGCTGCTGTGGAGCGGATTTCTCCTCCAGTTTTATATTTCCATATTATTTTACCGCTCGTTTTATCCAGCGCATAAAGGTTACTATCACAGGAACCAACGATCACTTTACCCTTAAAAACAATAGGAGAAGCAAATATTTGTCCCTTAGTCTGAAACTTCCATTTTACCGTTGGCTCTAAACGAATTTCAGCAGCGCTGATATAATTCTGTCGATCTGGTCTCCGCGCTAACTGTTGCCCATAGAGTTGGTTTAGATTTGCGATGAGCCCCCATAAAAAAGCTAAATAACAATAATATTTTCGATCAGACATCATTTACTTTTCAGGTTAAAGAGTAAGGTTCCGATAAACTAGTTATTGGCACCTATCAGGTTTGTAAAAATAATCGCAATTCCGCGCAACAGCTTCCGGCACGAATAAATGGATTACGAATAAATTGATTACGGATAAATAAGGTACTTCTTTCTCATTTCCTTATAACGCGTTAATCCAGGCTCCCAGCTTTTTCGAATTTCTTCTTCTGAAATACCTTCAGTTATCTGTCGTCGAAAGGAATCAACACCAACCAATTTTTCAATACTGCCAATCTGCTTGGAAAATGACTGATCAAAGAATTTATCTTTTTCTGGAGAATTCCGATAGAGTTCCTGCATCCAGGAAAGATTTATTTTCTTACTGTCCACCAGCTTCTGCAAATCATATTCTCGTAGATCTAAACCATTACATACTTCATTCATAAAGAGTGGTGTCTCACTCATTCCTTTTTTACTCACAGGTGTAAACGAAAAACGATATACGTCTTTATAGGCTGGACTTCCAAAAACTGTAAAGGGATAATCCGTCCCCCTTCCATGATTGATCTTTACACCTTCAAAAAGGCAAGTACTTGGATAGAGGAGAATACTCTGTTCGGTATTTAAATTTGGAGAAGGATTAACCGGAAGTTTGTATAACATTTGATGATTATATGCTGCTACGGGTATGATCTTTAGCTTACATTTTTTTGTCGTTGCCATCCAGCCCTCCCCGTTAATCATCTGGGCAAACTCAGCAATTGTCATCCCATGAGCAATCGGAACTGGAAACTGACCAATACCCGATTTATATTTTGTATCCAAGATAGGGCCATCGACCAAATACGCATTTGGATTCGGGCGATCTAAAATCAAAAGTTCCTTCCCATTTTCGGCACAGGCCTCCATGATGTCCCGAAGTGTGTTAATATTCGTGTAAAATCTTACCCCCATATCTTGTACATCAAAGATGAACACATCAATATCTTTTAGATCTTTCGCCGAAGGCTTTTTTTTACTTCCGTAGAGCGAAATCACAGGAATTTTAGTTGTTGGATCGACTTCATCCCGCACTTTCGTTCCGTTGCTGGCATTTCCGCGAAATCCATGTTCAGGTCCAAATATTTTTACGATTTTAATTCCCCTGGCGAGTAGGCTATCCACAAGATGTTTTTTCTTGATCACGGTAGATGGATTACCCAGAATAGCTACACGCTTTCCATTGAGGTAAGGTATATATTGCTCAGTTCGTTCTGCACCCGTTTGGATGTAATCATTGCAGTAATTCATCCGGTCCTGCGCCCGAACAGCAACAACAGAAAAAAATAATGATAAAAAAACAAATACAATTTTCATACTCGCTCGGTTTATAATAAAGAAGTCGTTGAGAAATAAACGATTCAGATTTTGCTAAAGATTAAAGCTAATGATAAACCTTCGTTTTCCAAAATCATTTTTTATTGATCATAACTATCGCCCAGGCTTTAAATGCTTAGAAAGCCCGATTACTTTTCCAGCCTTACATAGAAGTGATCATGGAGTTTAGTTATTGGCAACAATGGTAGCATATTGCACCTATTTTTGAAAACCATCATACATTTTATATTGACAAACCTATTTTATCCGATTACCTTTGAAATATTATCCTGATATTACGTTAAATCCGTTTGCAACGAGTAGTAATAATCGGAAAACAGGAGAATTTGGTGTTTTTGCAAAAACATAATGGACAAAAATGGAAAAGCAGGTAAATGCAGGTGAATTTGTAGATAGATTTATGACTGGTAGTCTGGAACACCTGAGGTACCAGCAATCTCCCGTCAAGATCTTCCAGCTCAGTGAAATCGCCCCATATATTAAATTTCCTACACCCCCCATTTTCTTGGGATACAATCTCCTTGTACATATAACGGAGGGCCATTTTAAACACAAGATCGGTGCAAAAGAATATGTAGTAAAAGCACCAGCGATTCTGATTAGCAACTACGGTAATATTTCGACGATCAAATCTGTTGACAAATCGGCAAAAGGACATTGTGTACTGATCAACGATAATGCGATGACTTCGATATTTCGGGAACAGGAGATCCTGAATATCTTTAATATTTCACCGCTACTCAACTTAGCTTCACAGGATAGCACCGACCTTAACGAGCTATTCAAATTGCTCTACAATGAATTACTTTCTGAGTCACCTTATAAAGAACTTTTCGAAAGTTTACTAAAATCCCTCTTACTAAAGATTATCAAGTTATCATCTTCCAACCAAGCACTCAACCGAAGGCAGGAAATTGCAATGATGTTCAAACAGCTTGTGCACAAAAACTTCAAAAAACAAAAACATATCGGCTTTTATGCTGACCGACTTGCGGTGTCAACCAATTACCTAAACCGCTGCGTATTTTCGGTGTTCAAAAAGTCTTCCAAAGAACTGATCTTAGAAGTACTTATCATGCATAGTCAATTTCTTCTTTTTGAATCAAATAAAAGTATTGCCGATATCTGTTATGAGCTGGATTTTTCTGATCCCTCCTATTTCTCCCGTTTATTCAAAAAAATCGTAGGAATTTCTCCTACTTCTTATCGTAACAAGGCAACTTAATATTTTTTAGATATGCACGATTTGTCCTATCTTTTATACTGAAGTGGACAGACCAATCACAACGATATGGATTATTTTTGTATAGCGATTAGGATGTAAGCAAAATTCACAGCTATCTTTTGAGGCTTTATCGTATACATCTACTATTGCAAATGTTTCATCATTTAATTAATATAGCGATGTCTAACGTTTTAGATCACACGAACAAAGCCCAAAATTTCGATTTATTTATCGGAAACTTTAAAGAAAGATTATCAAGCTTATTCCATACCGAATACGACTATAATAACCTGAGTTTAACACGTGGTTTGCCCCCTCAGTTTTTAAGCGAAATCATGGCAATGAGACCATTGTCTGTTGCTATTCCCGAGCATCACGGAGGCCGTGGCCTACATGTAAAAGAATGTTTAGGAGTGCTTGCGGCGGCGTCCTATGAATCACTTTCACTGTCTTTGATCTTCGGGATCAATATCGCTTTATTCTTGGAGCCTTTTGCTAAATACGGCAATACCTTACTTCAGGAAAAAGTTTTCCATCAATTTCTTGAAAATAAAGCCATGGGTGGACTGATGATTACCGAGCAAGCCTATGGTAGTGATGCCCTCAATATGCGTACCTCCTACCAACAAGATGGAGATAAATACCGTATTAACGGAGAAAAACATTGGCAAGGTTTAACAGGTGCTGCTGACTTTTGGCTCGTTACTGCCCGAAAGAAAAATGAGAATGGTGAACTTGTACGTGATATAGATTTCTTTGTTACCGACAATTCCATCGAAGAACAAAAGATTGAAGTAACAAAAAAATACAATAGCTTAGGATTATATGCTATTCCTTATGGTATCAATAAAATAGACATCGAAGTACCCGTCGACAATAGATTAACACCAGAGAGTACTGGTATAAAACTGATGTTGGATACTTTACACCGGAGCAGACTTCAGTTTCCTGGCATGGGAATGGGATTCATAAAACGTATGCTGGATGAAGCCATGAAGCATTGCACGGAAAGACGTGTTAGTGGAATTCCATTGAACGAACTGGATTCGGTTAAGTTTCAATTATCTCGCTTGCAGGCTGCTTTTACGATATGTTCAGCGATGTGTGCATACAGTAGCTCGATCAGTTCAATTCAAAATGATCTTTCTGGCCACAGTGTGGATGCCAATAGTGTCAAGGCACTCGTGACTGACCTGATGCACGAATCTGCACAGATCTGTGTACAATTATCTGGAGCAAACGGTTATAGATTGGATCATGTTGCTGGTCGTGGTTTAGTAGATAGTAGACCTTTCCAAATTTTTGAAGGGTCAAACGAGATGCTCTATTCGCAAGTAGCAGAGGCAATTGCTAAACTGATGCGCAAAAGCAAAGAAAGCAATCTGCTTTCATTCCTGAAAATAAATCCGGCAACCGAACTTGCGGCTCCATTTTTCTCTCCTATTTTGAATTTCGACTTCCCGCTTCAACCTAAACAGCGCGAGATGGTCACTTTAGGAAAAATAATTGCACGTGTTGTTTGCTTCCAATATGTTCTGCAAATCAATAACGCTGGTTTTAATGATAAAATGACAGAAATTGCCCGTCAGCATGTTAGTATGGATCTGTACATGTTGGTCGGTCAACTCTCCAATAGCAATAATGCCGAACCGCTTATGCACTATGACGAAAAGGCTGATTGGATGAATTTCACCTCTTTATAAAAATTGAGAGGGACTGCGAAAAGAATTTCATCGCAGTCCCTTTTTCTATTACATCTCCGCAATATCCCATTCCCAAACACTATGGTAGTGGCCAAGATTTTCTGCGTAATCAATAAATTTCTGGTAGAACGAATGAGTCCCTATCGTCGCACTATCGCCAATGACGACTAACTTCTTTTTGGCCCTTGTCATGGCGACATTCATCCGTCGCACATCGGATAAAAACCCAATCTGTTGCTCGTTATTACTTCGTGTCAAACTGATATAAATAATATCTTTCTCTTGCCCCTGAAAACTATCAATGGTCTGTACTTTAATAATAGCAGCATACGGCCGTAATTCTTCGTCCTGCTCCAACATTTCCTTTAATACAGACACTTGTTTCCGGTAAGGTGCTATTATCCCAATACTTGGCCATTGTTCGATTGGAGAAGTCTCTAACCAAGTTGCGATGGCTGTCTTTAAATGAGATTTCAGAAAACTGGCCTCCCCGAGATTATAGATTGCACCATCACTTTCGGTTTCCTCAAAACCTGCCCCAGCCGTATCGATATATACAATCGGTTCCGAATCGTTCGCTATTGTCCAATGCGCAACTGAACAATCAGCTTTCAAGAGACCTCCATACAAAGCTGAGGAGGGATAATTCATGATCTGCTCGTTCATTCGATATTGGATATCGAGCAGCGAAACCGCTTGGGGATAAAGATTGATGAGTTTTTCAAACAGCGTATTGCTAAGCTTATTGTCCATACCTTTATTTGATTTCACTGCTGGCGAGAGTTGACAATGATCCCCAGCCAACACCAATTTGTCAGCCTTTAATATCGGAATCCAGCAGGCAGGCTCCAGTGCCTGAGCAGCCTCGTCAATAACAACCGTCTCATATCTTCGGTTTCGTATAACATCTTGATTTGCCCCTACTAGCGTCGCGGTTATTACCTGAGAGCGATCGAGAATATCCATTACAATAAAATCCTGAATTTTATCAACATCTTTTCGAATTCTGTAAGCTTCGTCGAACAATGCTTTCCTTTGTTCGCGCTCGGCCTTGCCAAAATTGCGTTTATATTTTTGGGCCATATCCGTATAGGTCCGAACTTGCTTTTGCAAGGACTTTATATCCTTATTCGCGCTATGACGATCTATTCTGCTATGAAGGGTTAACTCCTGTAGATGTTCAGATACTTTAACCGGATTACCTATCCGAGTGACAGCTATTCCTGCAGCATCTAAACGCTCAGTCAATAAGTCAACCGCAGTATTACTAGGAGCCACGACCAATATCTGCTTGTTATTGCTCTTTGACAAAGCAGCTATTGCCCTGATTAATGTTGTCGTTTTCCCAGTCCCTGGAGGGCCATGTAAAAGTGCGATATCTGTTGTAGTTAAGACCTGTTGAACAGCACTATTTTGGCTGAAATTGAGATCTGAATGATCAAAAAATGTATCTCTTTCTCCAGTATATAATTGTTCTCCACCAATAAGCTTTCTGATCAATTTGCCTTGTCTTGGATCAGTCGCAAGCTCCTTTGCCTCTCGCAATGCATTCGCCATTTCACGGTATGAGTATTCGTCAAATAATAAATCCACACCAAGTTTCCCCCTTCTGCTCCAATCGGGCAGCTCATCTACACGAAATGAAATCCGCATACTTTCCTTATTAACCGAAGATATAATGCCGTCTATTCTGTCCGCATTTGGGTCATGGTTTGAAAATAGAGAAACAGGCATCCCAAAACGAAACCGATGATCTACATCGAGGTGATTTGTTTTTTTTAAACTAACTGACAGATAATCTCCCCGCCCCAGTTCGCTATCCGTGATCTGAATAGGAAACCAGGTCACCCCCTGCATTCTTCTTTCATTTAAACTGCTTTTCAATAATAATGCTTCATGCTGCATCTTATCGTATTGCTGTTCTTCATGTAATAATGTAATAAGTTCGTCGAAATAATTCATATCAGTACACTCGCTTTGATCAGACACAAAGTAACAGTTTTTTCAAATACTTTACCGATCAGTTCATGCATGTTCTCCTATTTTTCCTAAGAAAATCGGGGGATTCTCTCATCGACGCTGTACGTTTATCAAGAACTTCTCAAGCTGAGCTACAAAAGTCATATTTATTTCCTATCATTGGCGATAAAGATTTGTTGATTAATTTTTTAAAATAAAAGCGATTAAAATGAGTGAGATATTCCTACACGATAAAGCCCAGGGCTGGACGGATCTAGGCGATGGTGTGAAACGTAAAATATTAGTTTATAACGATGAATTGATGTTAATGAAAGTACGTTTTCAAAAAGGTGCAATCGGTGCCCTACATCAACACCCACACACACAAATATCTTATGTCAACGCCGGAAAGTTCAGGTACCACATCGATGGCATAGATGAAATCTTAACTGTAGGTGATTCCTGTATCATTAACCCAAATTTAATCCACGGCTGTGAATGTCTTGAAGAAGGCGAGTTGATAGATTCTTTCACACCGCATCGAGAAGATTTCATTACATCGTTGTAGCCAGAAAAAAAGAGAATTTTACAGGTCCAACACAACAATATTCATTCCGAACAATCGTTTATTTACTTATGTTCAAAAATACTATTTCGCTCTTCTCCGCAAAAGTAGCTACGTTACTTCTCGGTCTTTCTTGCTGTGTATTGCCATCTTTGCGCGCACAGGAAAAACCATTATCCATTGAAAAGATCAATTCTCAGCTTTATCTTTATACGACTTACAATACCTTTGAGGGCACCAAATATGCCGCTAATGCGGTCTATCTAATCACCAAGAAAGGTGTTATTCTATTTGATACGCCTTGGGACTCGACACAATATCAACCGCTTTTGGACAGTATTAAACAAAAGCATCGGCTACCTGTCATTGCAGTATATGCCACACATTGGCACGAAGATCGCGCGGGAGGCTTTGCATATTATAATCGTATGGGAATTCCAACTTATGCGACAAAAATGACCAACGATCTGCTTAAGGCAAATCATAAAGCCCAAGCTACGCATCTCGTTAAAATCAACAAGACCTATAATGTGGGTGGTCAGTCCTTCGTTTTGAACTTTTTTGGTGCAGGACATTCTTTGGATAATGTCGTTGTCTGGTTTCCGGACTATCAAATTCTGGATGGGGGTTGCTTCATCAAAAGTTCGGAGGCCAAAAACTTGGGATTTGTCGGTGATGGTGATGTCAAAGCCTGGAAGCCTGCATTGGCAAGATTGTTAGCGAAGTATCCGCAGATAAAAATGGTTATTCCTGGACATGACGCATGGAAGGACAATCAACAGATAAAACGTACTGAGGAACTACTTACTGAGAAGCAATAAATAATAATATTTAAAAAAATAAAAAAGCAATTTTGTTTTTACAAAAAAGGTATTATCTTAGCGACAGAAAAAACAAAGGGGGCATTAGCTCATCTGGCTAGAGCGCTTCGCTGGCAGTGAAGAGGTGATCAGTTCGATCCTGATATGCTCCACAAACAAAAGAGGCTACTTTTCACAAGTAGCCTCTTTGTTGTTTTTATACATTGATCAGTTTTCCCGAAACATCATTTCAATTTGTGGCAGTAATTCCTATTTGTAAGAATTAACTGATTTAGAAACTTTCCATGCACCATTTTCCTTCACAAGTGTGATCAAATCGGTCTTAGAGAAACCATCAAATTGCATGGTTACTTTCGCAATAGCATAATCTGGTAATTCTTCAACGATCTGCGTTGTTGTTTTGCAGTTCATTTTTATTCCTTTTTGTTTTTTCAAGAACTCGATCATCTCCGAACGACTGTGATTTAAATCCTGTTTACCACATATTTTCTGGTTAAAATCAGAAGTGAATAGCTTATCTAAATTCGCTACCTGACCTTCGGTCATCGCGCCTACATATTCATCAATCGCCAAATCAGCTGTAATTAAATTACGTTCTTCTGGTTTAACCGAAGCCATTGAGCAAGTAGAGATCGCTATCATTGCTGCCGCTACAAATGTTTTTACTAAAGTTTTCATATCTTTTCTATTTTATAATGTATTAGTATATTTTCTTATCCTATTGTCGGAGACAATCTAAATTTGTTGCACTTTTTTCTTATTTATTTTCTGATTCAAATTTAAGACAACTGATGTGTTGATTCTATTACATTTAGATTAACATTACATTAAAATCGGTAAACGCTATTTTTTTCTAGGTGAATGAAATTTTGATTTATTCTATCTATAGACAAAACGCGACAGAACAGATAAAATCTTCTTTACAATATTGTAATTCTGTACAATTCCTCTTAGATTGCAGGCGTTCATGACACACTACGACAGACAGCATCTTTTTTTGTATCAGCTTGCTACTTTAACATTTTTATTGGTGATATTTCAATCTGAGCTCTATGCACAGCGCCCTGTCAATGAAATAGAAATCACTGAGCATATTGCAGATACGAGTAAACAAAGGGATCTGATCGATATCGGAAAAGAGATTCTCAAGATTAAGCCACCGCAATCTGTCGATAGTACAGGAAAAAAGTTTTACTTTTCATTTCTGCCATTTTCGACAAATGTACCAGGAGGAGGGCACGCTTTAATTACGAGTACTACAGCAGGGTTTTATCTTGGTGAGCGTAAAAGCACCTATATGTCTAAAGTTACTTTCACGCCATACACCAATTTTGGAAAGCGATTCGGCCTCCCCATCCGCTCCTATGTCTGGTTAAAAGATAATACTTGGGTTATCGATGGTGATATCAGGCTATTAAAATACCCACATGAGACTTGGGGAATAGGCAAAGAGCATCACGGAGACCAACAGATCAATTTGGATTATACTTATTTTAGACTATATCAACATGCGTTGAAAAGAATCCACGGCGGACTGTTTATGGGTATTGGCTATGACCTGGATTACCGCATGAATATCAAATCTACGAGTGCTATCCCACTTGACGAGTACACCTCCTACCCCTATGGTACAGCGTTGAAAGACCATACTATTTCCTCAGGACTCAGTCTCAACCTAATCTATGACACGCGCGCCAACTCTATCAATACCTGGTCCGGCAATTATGCCAATCTACAATTCCGCCTTAACCCGGTTTTCATGGGAAGTGATCAGAATTGGAAGTCCTTATTCCTCGAAATCAGGAGATACCATCGCTTGACCCAGGATCCAAATAAGCAGAATATGATTGCTGTGCGTAGCTTTTTCTGGACTGTTTTCAATAGCAAAGCACCGTACCTTGATTTACCTAATTTGGGTTGGGACCCTTACAACAGTTCCGGAAGAGGGTTCCCAGTAAGTCGGTTCCGTGGCAAATCGTTATATTATCTGGAAACAGAATACCGCCGAGACATCAGCAGCGATGGTTTATTCGGCTTTGTGGCTTTTATAAATTTCACCACGGTGAACGGACCCAAAAATAGCATGTTTGCAGATTGGAACATCGGTACCGGTGCCGGCGCCAGAATTAAATTTAACAAAAACTCGGGCACCAACATCGGCATAGATTATGGTGTTAGCACCAATCACCGTGGAGTAAGATTGACCCTGGGTGAAGTATTTTAATACTTAACTCAAATGATAACTTTGATTTTTAAACTCCATCGAGGCATAATATCGATACTTCTCGTTATCCAACGGATAATCCCAACAGCCCATTCGGTGATAGATCTCACCACCAAAACCAGTTTTAAATCTATAAAGTCCGTATAATGGATGTGATGGATCAGCCTGAGGTGATACACCAAAGAAATCATATTCCGTACAACCTTTTTCTTTTGCTACCTGCATGGCACGCCATTGCAAGGCATAAGTCGCCATATAATTGCGATTTTCGGAAGCGGAGGCACCATAAAGATAGGTTCCCCGATTTGCAGCAATCACCAGAAACATTGCAGCTAGAGGTTGATTGTCTACCGCTGCAACCAATAAATAAACATCTGCCGGAGACAACGTATCATTTGCCTTGGCAGATAGTACAATCTTGAAATAGTTGATATCGTGCAAGAAAAAATTATTTCGAAACGCAGTCTGCCGATATAACTCATACCAGATCTCCAGACTCTCTAAACCAAGAGAACGAACCTTTACGCCTTTCCTTTCAGCCAAATGAATATTGTAACGCGTCTTTGATTTCATATTGGCCAACAAGAGATCCTCATCTTTTCTAAGGTTCATAAAAATGGTATTAGAAGGAAGAATATCTGTATTCGCTTTATGAAAATTCCAGTTTTCCGTATTAAAATTAAAGCGCATTTCCTGAATACGTTTTTCAGGGACACCTAACCAATTGCCATAGAGGTCATAACAGTCATCATCTTTTGCCCAATGGGATTCCCAGGAGAGATCATAGCGTATCATAATACAATTGGGCGGCAAGTAAGAACGTAAACTCTCCGAAAGCTGCTCTAAAAACGCCCCTTGATTTTCTTCTGATGGCTCTATTTCGGGACCATATGGTACATACGCGATGCTATGCTCATGATCCACCGCCTGAATAATAATCAATAGATCCCCTACAAAATAGGTGTCGTCTTCCACTCCGGTATAAAGATCGGAGTGCTTCGATTTGAAATTAAAAGCCTTCGATTCTATCCCCTGCATCTTTTTCACAGCAGACCAATAGGCTGTCTGTTGAATAATACCTGTCTTGTAGAGACCACTTACTTCTTTGTCATTTATATCTGCTATCATAACATTCCTATTGTTGTCGAATATTTTCAAAAAACACGACAAACCTTGTCGATTTCAACATCCAAAAACGGCAAACTTAGCCAAAATGACCGGTTAAGAGAGTCGTCATTTGTCACTTTGTTGTTAATTTTAAAAAACAGTACATGATTTTGGCCAAAATCAGCTTTTTCACATTATTTAACGGCATTATATTATCGACTTGGTTGGTATTTTGGTTCAAAATTTAGGATATTTGTAGCCTAACAACTCACCGACAACGATGGACAATAAAGCGATCTCTAAAATTTTTAAATTGTGTAGCCAATTAATGGAACTTCACAACGAAAATCCATTCCGAACAAAGGCTATGGCTAGTGCATCTTTTAAATTGGACAAATTGCCCTTTCGCATTGACGACGCCTCGCTTGAAGAATTGAGCGCACAGCCGGGCATAGGAAAAAGTACCGCCGAAAAAGCGAAAGAGGTCGCACAAACCGGAACGTTTAAGGAACTCCAGGACCTATTGGCGAATACGCCATCAGGAGTTGTTGAAATGTTAAACATAAAGGGCCTGGGCCCAAAAAAAGTTCAGATTATCTGGCAAGACCTTGGTATTGAAAGTGTAGGCGAACTACTGTATGCCTGCAATGAAAACCGTCTAGTTGAAGCCAAAGGATTTGGCTTAAAAACGCAGGAAGAAATAAAGAAATCCATCGAATTCTCAATATCCAATCAGGGATGGTTCCTATACGCCAAAGTATTGTCCCAAGCTGATACATTTTACGCTATTTTAAAAACACATTTCCCCTCGTCTCTTCTATCCTTTACCGGAGATTTTAGAAGAAAATGCGAGGTGTTAAGCACAGTGGATCTACTCATTTCCGAAAGTATAGAAGCAGTGGAGAAATTCCTAGGTGATTATACATTGGTGGAGAAAACAGAGAATTCACTGGAAATTACCGATGAATTAGGTTTTACATTCAAGGTTTTCAGTACGAATATCAACGATTTTTATCGGGACCTTATTCTCAGTACAGGATCGACCGCACACTTGGATCTTTTATTCAATATTCTTCCTGACTTACCTTCACTTTCCAGTGAAGAGGCTATCTATCGTAACTTAAGGCTTGATTATATTGAACCTGAATTGCGCGAGGGTCTTGACGAAATTGAACGCGCACAGAACCATACTTTACCTCAATTAATCCAATTTAAGGATCTCAAAGGGACACTGCACAACCACTCAACTTATAGTGATGGCGTTCATACCTTGGAGCAAATGGCTCTTCATTGTAAAGATGCATTAGGTCTCGAATATCTCGGAATATGTGATCACTCCAGAACGGCAGTTTATGCAAATGGTCTTTCCATCGAAAGATTGGAAGAGCAATGGAAGGAAATTGCCAGCTTAAATGAAAAACTAGCCCCTTTTAAAATCTTTAAAGGAATAGAATCCGATATCCTAAGCGACGGATCACTGGACTACCCCGATGAAATATTAGCACAATTTGACTTTGTTGTCGCCTCTGTCCACTCCAATTTAAAAATGGATGCGGAAAAAGCAACTGCTAGATTGATTAAAGCAATTGAAAACCCATATACAACAATTTTGGGACATCCAACAGGCCGCCTTTTATTAAGTAGATCGGGCTATCCACTTGACTTTAAAAAAATAATTGATGCCTGCGCCGCGAATAAAGTCGTCATCGAAATTAATGCAAATCCTTTAAGGTTAGATTTAGATTGGAGATGGCATCGCTACGCTGTAGAAAAGGGCGTATTGTTGTCCATTAACCCTGATGCGCATCGTACTGAAGGGCTGTTGGACATGCAATATGGTATTTTTGTTGCACAGAAAGGTGGTCTGGAAGCAAAAAATTGTCTGAATACATACTCCTTGACAGAGATTACAAACTATTTTTCAAATCGTAGATCTTAAAAAAGCTTATTATGTCGCATAAAACCAATGCAGTCCGCTTGTTGGATACGGCAAAAGTAAACTATGAATTAAGAGAATACGAGGTGGATGATCATGATGTCAGCGCGGAGCATGTTGCCTTGTCCTTAGGTCTATTACCTGAAACACTTTATAAGACTTTAGTATTGAAAGGAAATATAGACCCTTACATTGTTGCTGTAATTCCCGGAAATGCCCAACTTGACTTAAAAAAGATCGCTAAAGCATCAGGCAATAAAAATTGTGAAATGCTCCCTATGAAGGATCTCCTAGCTGTAACAGGCTATATCCGTGGGGGCTGCTCACCTATTGGCATGAAAAAACTATTTCCAACATTTATCGAGGAAGCAGCTCAATTGGAAACAGAAATTTCTGTGAGCGCAGGAAAACGAGGCCTTCAAATAATATTAAATCCCAATGATTTAGCAACGATGACCAAGGCGGTCTGGTCCGATTTGATCAGTATTTAACGCGAACATCCTCGCCCGATTTCAGCTCTTTCGTCCATACAACAAAATACGTTTAAACGGATATATCGCGGGGAATCTGGAAAAATGCTGTTTAATACGTGTCTTAAAAGCCTCAATAAAAACAGGTCGTTTATCTTCGTCCAGTCGCTCAATATAAGGGATCAATGCCGATCCGGAAATAAAGTCATAAAGTACTTCCGCTTCGGCAGCTATAATTGGGTATATACGAAGCGAGAGATCCAATTCCTCCAAGCCCGAATGAAACAAAATCTGTGCATAGTCATCTATACTTAGCACCGATGAAGCCCTATTCCAACCATCCAAATAGCTTCGGTAAGGTTCTTCATCAGCCAGCTCAGATAGCAGTTTATTTAAGACATTTTCCGGTTGGTAAGGCATCTGAACGGCCAATTGCCCACCGCTACTCAATTTGGAAATGAGATGCGGAAAAAGTGTTTGGTGACCATCCAGCCATTGCAATGCCGCATTACTGAATATCAAATCCCAGGAACCCGCTGTCTCCAGAAATTTTTCAACACTACTATTTTCAAATTTTAGGTGTTCATGTTCAAGCTTACGGCTCATCGATAACATTTCTGGAGATGCATCTATTCCAAGGAATGTAGCCTGTGGAAATTTATCGCTTAAAATAGCGGTTTGCTCTCCGGTTCCACATCCGAGATCTACCGCTTTCATCGTTGTTTCCGAAGCTATTAGTTCGGATAGATCAAAAAAAGGTTTGAAACGGATGTCTTTAAACTTATTATAGATATCTGGATTCCAAGGCATAATATTTTTCATTTAAGTCCCAATGGGATAATACAATAGCTGTTATTTAAATAGCTCCAAAATTTCAGCTACATCAACTTTTCCAAAATACGAAGTTAGATCTATGGCTTCCAACAGCGCTCTGATTTCTTCCAACTGATGTTTTTTTCCAATCAATAGTTGCTCCAGTTCATGAATAGATTCAGCAGCAAAAAAATCCCCGAAAATCTTAGCATGCTCAATAGAACCTTTATGTACATCTAAATGTAATTCTATAAAACCGGCGGGGATCTTGATTGCCTTTTTAAAATTATAATTCGGAGAGAAACCGAAATTCCAGTCCCAGGTTTCATATTTTTCCTTCACCAGATTCTCGATGTTCTGGATATCAGTTGCAGAGAAATGAATGATCTCCGCATCAGGGTTTTCACGCTGCATTTCTGCGATCAATAGTTCCTTAAATTTTACCGTTGTAAAACCCTGAGGTAGATAACCGATCAGGTTGGTCACCCTTGCTCGGTTGGACTTGACAGCTTTATCGACAAATTTAAGCGGGTTTACCTTCAATGCATCACTCAATATCTGCATCTGCGAATCAATTAAAATAGTACCATGTTGAACCATTTTACCATTTTTTGCAAGCTTAGCATTTCCACTAAACTTTTTTCCATCCACCAACAGGTCGTTCCTTCCCTCCAGTTTGGCCGGAATATTCAATTTGTTCAAAACAGAAACAATGGGTTGTGTGAAAGTTGAAAAATCCATAAAATCAAGATTTCCCAATAAGGTGTGAAAGGAGAAATTGAGATTTCCTAAGTCATGATATACGGCACCACCACCAGACATTCTCCTAACGATCTTAATCTTATTATCGTTCACATAATCAAGGTTAATTTCGGCCAAAGTATTCTGAAATTTGCCGATAATAATTGACGGATCATTTATGTACAATAAGAAAATGGGTTCTTTCGGATATTTCGTGAGCAGGTATTCCTCAGAAGCAATATTGAAATAAGCATCATGGGAAGGCGAATCAATAATAAACATCGTATTTTTATATTTTCTTAAAATTAACAAGAATTTAAATGCCTTGATTCATCTCAAACTCATAATTTCCATCAATCCCACGTTTGGTCAGCTTCCTATCACAACAATCCTAATTACCATTAAAAGATTTCAAATGACACCAAAAACAACTTAGTTCTCAGAATCAGGTATGCTTTTAAACAGCCCAGTCAATTATTGATCTTTGCCCCCCTTATTATAAAACCAATTACATATAACCGCCTTACTATACACCCGATGAATTTCTAGCAGATCCTATTTTTTCTTCAAGATTTTTGATAATCAATGCGGAAAAATCTTCTTTTACAATCTCTTCTGTTTGGCATAAAGCTCCCGGACTAAAAACATTTATTTCCATAATACGATCGCCCACGATATCCAAACCAACAAAATACATTCCATCCTGTATCAATTTGTCTTTGATTTTATCAACCATAAGTAGCAGCTCCGGCGAGATTATCGCGACTTGGGTTTTTGCCCCTTGGTGCACATTGCTCCGGATCTCATTCCCCTGTTGCACACGATGAACAGCAGCATATTTTCCATTGATGGAAACGGGTTCACCATTCAACAGAAAAAAACGGATATCACCAGCAGCTGCTTCGGGCAGATACTCCTGTCCAATCACATAGCCATCCCTGGCAATCGCCTCGACCGTTTGCTTTAAATTCTGTTGATTATCTTTATTGATCAAAAACACATTTTTCCCACCAGACCCCTTTAAAGGTTTTAAAATAATCAATTTATTTTGTTGCTCAAAAAACTCAACAACATCAGCATAATTTCTGGTTACAATTGTTTTGGGTCGGATAGACTCGTCAAAACCCTCGAGATACAATTTGTTACTTGCCCGGCCCAAACTATCGGGATCGTTAATGACCTGTACACCTTTTTCTTTTAATAAAGAGGCGAACTGCAGCGCAGATGAAGCTGCCCAGGGCCGATTCACCATATCCAAAACAGGATCGAATCTAAGCCAGATCACATCCATCTTCTCCAATTCCATTTTTGTCTTTGCTGTAGCTCTCAATACCTCCATCAACTGCTTTGCAGAGGTAATCTGTTGTGTAGGAAGCACCTCACGAACATGAGCGGCAATATGGGCAGATTCATAATAAAAATCGGCCAGTCCGATGTAATAAATTGCATGCCCTAGCTGATGTGCTTTCAATGCGAGCAGGGTTGTTGTGAAACGTTCAGTTTCTTTATGGGTCTGATTAATAACAAATGCTATCTTCATATAGTGTCGCTGATTATTGTATCATCTGAAATATTCCTTTACTTTTCTTGAGATTGGTTAATGCATCTTTATAGGGTGAGGTCAAGTATTTGGGTGTCAAAACAGGGGCATTCAGAATCCCCTTAAGCATTAATTCTTCGACTATCGGGATATAATCTTCCCTGATCTTGCCCATAGTCAGCAAGGTGAGATCCCGACCACTTTTTATATAATTTATCAATTCGATCAAACCACTGAGATACAACGCATCTTTTGTGAGCCCTCCGCTTCTAAAAACACGCATGGTCATCTGAAAAGCCGTCTCTGGCAGAAACTGATATTTATCTACCAACAGCGCGAATGTATCTAAAAAAGTATTTCCCTGTTGCATGTGATATACCGCCACCACCCTACCGGCTAATATGCGTAATCGATTATTTGTCAAGCCACCAACCAAGTATTCGGCGAGTACGGCCAATCCCTCCTGAAGCTTCTCATATCCTGGAACTCCCAATCTAAAAAGGCTGAAGGGCTGTTGCTTGCCATTATAGTAGGTGACAATATGAGTCCCAACTTCGTGTTGGATCAATGCCTGTACCCGATGTCGGGGCAGACTATATTGTTTACTGATATTTAGCACCCCTTGATTCACCATCACTCCATAGATATCATCCCGAAGCCGTACAGTCGTACCAAAATTAGGATCTTGGCTCTTTAAATAATCCAGTTCTTCCTGTGCTAGTTTCGCAAACTCTTCTGCATAGACGACATCCTCTTCCTTTGTTTGATGCTCCCTGTCAGTCGCTGTAATTGTTAATATGGCCTGCGCTTTTTCCAACAGCTTTTCGTTGACGGTACCAAACACTTGCATGCTGCCCAGTAAAAATCCCTCTTTCCCCCTTTCGCTCAGCATGCTCATCATCTGATCGAGCTCTTTGCGTTTATCCCGAAACAAATAAGCTATGGAAGGGTCATAAAGGTCTTCAATATGTAGATTATAGAGGTTACGTTTAATAATATCGGGATCAATCGGCATGGGTCTATAATGAAAAACAGGAACCCTGCGATAGTTTCCCTTTTTGAACTGCAGCCAGGCGTCATAGGAATTTGTCGGTGTTACCAACAATAGAAAATCAAACCGCTGGCTTTCACGGGCCAGTTTTTGATCGATTTCCCAAGCCAAAGGAAGCATCTTTTTGGGATGACTAATTTTAAATGATGTTGGTTTTGACAGGGTATGTATGCGAATAAATTCAAAAAATGTTTTGGATAAACTTCGGGATATAGCCTCACGAAAATGACGAAGATCAATGGGAAGTATTTGTTGGTTGCCCCCCAGCAGATACTTCGGTTTGATTTCTAATCCCATATACAAGATATTACTATTTAGTTTATCCAATTGTATACTCGCTGGAGAGAGACTCTGTGTCGCATTGGTTTTCGTGTCGGTCACAATTTCGACTTTTGCAATAGATTCCTCCGTTTCCAATTGCTTTCCAAGATATTGTGCAATGGATTGTACATTTTTCCGGGCAATATGGATCTGAATATCTTCTTCCTGCCCCGGGCTTGCCGTCCAAGCTTCTATAATTAGACATGCACCAAATTCTTCGACGAACTGGTTAAGTATCGGTGCGATCCAGTCCGATACATTCATTTCTGGGTCCTTAACTCTAAAATACGCAGGTTCGGATTTTACCAGTTCCGCCAGCATCGGATCCGGACTAAAAAACTGTCGATACAAAAATAAATAAGGCACAACCTGATTGAATACCATTTTATTTTTTGGTGGTATCTGCGTATGAAAAACCTCCTTATTTTTGATTTTTTTTAGGATAGCCGCTAACTGCTTCGCATTATCTTTCATAGGCAAAATAGGATTCGAGGGTGTCAGTGGTTTGCATTAAAAGTTGCTTATATTCCTGTAACTTTTGAGGGTAGACCTCTCCGGTCCATTCATTCATAAAGTCCTTGCGAAACTCAATAGAAAACACACAACCCTTATCGCCAAATTGCTCATTTAAATAAGATGACAAAAAGCCACCCTTAAATTTAACATTCTCACGCACGTCATAGACCTGCCCATCTTTACCCGTACGAAGCACATCCATCAATGAGCTGGTCAATTCCTGCCATTTGCTGTGATTGTTTGCTGTTCCAATATTAATCTGTGGATTGTTTACTTTGTCGATCATAGCCGTCGGCCCATCTCGGAGCGCATTATAGCTATGAATATCATAAACAACAAAATAGCCATAGCGGTCAATGGTGTTTTGAATCTGCTGCGTTATCTTCCGGTACAACATGTCATAAGATTCGTATAGTTGATCTTTTATTTGTTGCGGCAACGCTGACCTCCAGACCTGAATTCCCCAGGATTGGTCGGGTGTCAGATAAATAGCTCCCTCCTTATTCCTATTTAAATCCAATTGAAACCTCGATGTCCCACTAACAAAGCGGTTAAAGGGCAATTCTGCCAAAATTGCCGTATATGGATCCTCCTCACGTAAACGATCTTCGGGAGCTATATGTAAATACGTTTCTAAATCCGCATCGATATGATGACCATCGTGGATAGCAAAAGCCCAAAAAGGGCTTCTATAATTTTCGAATTGATAAAGATAGGATAAGGACATGTACTTTATATTAAACAGTTTTAATGATTATTTGCTCACTCTGATTAAGTAAACGCTTACAAGCGATAAAAGGTTTGAAAAATAAAATACTAAAGCCTTGTTACAAGGAAGTACCGGCGTGTTAGCCATAGAAAGCGTTAAAAATCGTTAAACCGACTGATTGATTTATGCCCTGGCATTCTTATTGAAAGTTGTTGACTAGTTTCATAAATTTAGGTTAATAATTAGTTAGTTTATAAAAAACCTGTTAGTCCCCGCTAACAGGTTTTTTATTTTCTAATACGAAAAGAATATAAATATTAGAATATTTTACTGAAAATCAATATAGAAATACTAAAAAATGTTAAAAAATCTAAAAAAGTGAAAATAGTTGAAACATTTTATATTCTCATCACGTTATACTTGTACTTTTCATAAATTTAGGTTAATAATTGGTTAGGAAAACTCCTGTTGCTCCCCGCTTCAGGAGTTTCTGTTTATCAACAGTTTATAAAAATAAAACAGTAATAACCCTAAATATATCTGCATCCTTTAACACATCCACCGCCCACGATGGATTCAATAGAGAATTAGCTTTTTAGAGTCAACGACTTTAGCGATTTAACCAAAATTGGAACGAAATTATAAGTTAACAAAAAAATGACAATTTATTCATCTTAGGTAAATAAGTTTTGGCACAGGTATTGCACTGTTTTAAGCATTCATAAATTTAGGTTAATAATTGGTTAGTTAAAACACTTGAAGTTCCCCGCTTCAAGTGTTTTTCGTTTAACGACTCCCGTAAAAGAATCAGACCAATTGTTTCAATGCGATTTCATACGCTCTCGAAGAGATCTGTGTACGATCTGCGGAAGAATCCCTTATTTTTTTCAAAGCCTCAAAAATCACCTTTGAAACGTCAGAGAAGATCGCATCATCACTCATTTCTATATTTCGTTGCATTAAATAAGCAAATACCCTTGCCATACCACAATTAGCGATAAAATCAGGGATCACCGCAACATGCTGATCAGCAAACTCCATCACTGGACCATAGAATATTTCCTGATCAGCAAAAGGGACATTTGCACCAGAAGCAATGACTTCAAGCCCATTTTCAAGGAGCTGCTGGATCTGATCTTTTGAAACCAAACGTGATGCTGCCGCTGGAACAAAGATATCGGTCTTCAATACCCATATTTCTTTCTGAACCTGCTCAAATGACATCAAATCCGGTGAATTAAGCTCGTTTCCCTTACGATCCAGGAATAATTGCGTAATCTCCGCTTCGTCGAAACCTTCCCGATTGATTAAACCACCAGCCCGATCTATAATTCCGACAATTTTCACGCCCAGCTTAGAGAGGTAGAAAGCTGCGGCGGCAGCAACATTTCCCCAGCCTTGGATCACTGCACGTTTTCCTATACAGTCACTTCCAAAAAGTTGATAATAATGGCGGATGGATTCAGAAACTCCATAGCCTGTTATCATGTCTGCAACCTTATATTTACG
This sequence comes from Sphingobacterium sp. GVS05A, assembly GCF_019969845.1. Lineage (GTDB taxonomy): Bacteria > Bacteroidota > Bacteroidia > Sphingobacteriales > Sphingobacteriaceae > Sphingobacterium. Next base: position 117,652 of record NZ_JAHXYR010000004.1, on the reverse strand, counting down.
CTTTAAATCCGGACTGTAGGTATTATCTTCCAACACTTTGGACACTCCATAGCGCAACTGTCCTATTTGATGGATACGGTTGCTCTCATTTACCTTAAAATGTCCATTCAGGATGCCTTCCTGCGGATGCCATAGACCATATTCTTCGGTCAATGGAATGACATCATGGATCTCATCGATATTAAGATCCCCTCCTGTCCCATAGTAATTTTTTAATAGCGGCGTTACCACTTTAAACCAACGGTCTAAAACCTCATTTTTGCGTGGGTCATGTGGATCAAAGTCAATACCGGATTTCGCACCACCAATAGCGGGGCCTGAAACCGTGAACTTTACTTCCATTGTTTTGGCAAGGGACTCTACTTCATGCCGATCCAGGCCTGCACGCATGCGTGTGCCTCCCCCCGCTGCACCGCCTCGCAACGAATTGATAACAATCCATCCTTTGGCATCAGTTTCACTATCTTTCCACTCGAATACGATTTCTGGACTCCGATGCTCAAATGCCCGCAATAATTCTTTCATACCCAACATATCCTTATAGATTACCCCTGCGTTCCTGTTCACGTTCGATTGCTTCAAAAAGTGCCTTGAAATTACCGGCGCCAAAACTCTGTGCACCTTTTCGCTGAATAATCTCATAGAATAAAGTTGGTCTATCTTCTACAGGTTTGGTAAAAATCTGAAGGAGATACCCTTCTTCGTCACGATCCACCAAAATACCAAGTTCTTGGATAATCCGGATTTCCTCATCTATTGCTCCAACCCTTTCTGGTAGCATGTCATAATATGCTTCTGGAGGAGCTCCTAGAAATTCAACCCCTCTGGATTTAAGTTCCCGCACCGTACGTACAATATCCTTCGTTGCCAATGCCGCATGCTGCACACCTTCACCCTCATAAAATTCAAGATATTCCTCGATTTGAGATTTCTTTTTTCCCTCAGCAGGTTCGTTGATCGGAAATTTCACATAGCCATTGCCATTACTCATCACCTTACTCATCAATGCCGAATATTCGGTATTGATCTGCTTATCATCAAAGGACAGGATGTTGACAAAGCCCATCACATCCTGATACCATTGAACTGTTTCATTCATTTTATTCCAGCCTACATTTCCTACGCAATGATCGACATAGAGCAAACCGGTCTCTGCTGGGTTATAGTCGCTTTCCCATTTTTCATATCCGGGCATAAATAAACCATTGTAGTTCTTTCGCTCCACAAAAAGGTGCACCGTTTCTCCATAAGTGTATATCCCTGCAGTCCAAACCTCCCCTTGTTCATCTTTGAGAAGTTGCGGCTCCTGATAGACTCTTGCTCCCCTTTTGGTCGTTTCCTCAAATGACTTGCGGGCATCATCAACCCATAAAGCCAATATTTTGACGCCATCGCCATGCTTTTTGACATGCTCAGCAATAGGATGGTCTGATTTAAGGGCTGTGGTCAGCACCAGCCGTATTTTATCTTGCTTTAAGACATAAGATGCGCGGTCTCTAATACCGGTCTCTGGCCCTGCATAAGCCTCCGACTGAAAACCAAAGGCAGTTTTGTAATAATGTGCGGCCTGCTTCGCATTCCCCACATAAAATTCAATGTAATCGGTTCCATTAATAGGTAGAAAATCTTGCGCTTGGGCAATCTTCTCTGCAAATGTATTTGCCATAATTTATATAAAGGTTATTCGTATTTAACTTAACTCATCCAGGATTTAAAGTAATCGGGATCTTCAATTTTTAACGCCTCTTCGGTCAGCATCAGGGGACGGAAAGGATCGATCATGACCGCAAGTTCCTCGGTTTTAACTTGTCCAATACTTTTTTCGACCGTACCGGGGTGTGGTCCATGCGGAATACCGCCCGGGTGTAATGTAATCTGTCCTTTTTCAACCGATTTCCGGCTCATAAAATCACCATCCACATAATATAGCACTTCATCCGAGTCTACATTGCTGTGGTTATAAGGTGCGGGTACGGATTGCGGATGATAGTCATACAGACGTGGACAAAAACTGCACAACACAAAGGTATCAGTCTCAAAAGTCTGATGAACAGGTGGTGGCTGATGCAATTTCCCGGTAATTGGCATAAAGTCATGAATGGAAAATGCCCAAGGGAAATGATAGCCATCCCAACCAATAAAATCAAAAGGGTGGCTTCCATAGATGTAAGGATAAATCAATCCCTGTTTCTTGATTTTCACCTCAAAATCACCAAGCTGGTCAAAAGTTTCCAGATCCTGTGGTACACGGATATCCCGCTCAAAAAAAGGAGCATGCTCCATCAGCTGGCCAAATTCATTGCGATACCGCTTTGGCGTACGTACTGGCGAAAACGATTCAACAATAAATAATCGGTTGCCTGTCTGATCAAATTCCATCTGGTAAATTGTACCCCTAGGGACGACCAGATAATCACCATACTGAAAAGGAATACTTCCGTAGCCCGTCTTGAGTTTCCCTGTTCCCTGGTGCACGAAAATAATCTCATCGGCCTGGCTATTTTTATAAAAATAATCCGTCATGGACTGACGGGGTGCGGCCAGTGAAATGTGTAGGTCCTGGTTGACCAGAACAGGTGTACGACTTTCCAGATAATCATCTTTGGCCTGAACCTGAAATCCTTTTAAGCTGGTATGTTTAAGATGTTTTTCACGGGCAATCTTTGGAGTAACATCATAAGGTTCACGGATCTGTTTGACCAACGTAGGCGGGTGGCAATGATACACGAGCGAATAAAGACTGGAAAAGCCATGGGTAGAAACCAATTCTTCAGCATAGAGCGTATGATCGGGCTTTCTAAAAACAGTATGTCGCTGTGCTGGAATTTGCCCTTGTTTAACATAAAATGGCATAATTCTACGATTTAAAACGGTTATAAAAAATAAATGAATATCAACGTTGCCAATAGCATCGATTGGCAAAAAATTCGAGGGGATTAGTATTGGGCAAAAACGATATCAGCTATAATTGCTCTATTAAAAGCAATATAGGGCATGGATGACGCAAAGCGATGTATTCCACGATTGATCATTTTTACAAGTTTATAATGTTATAATAAAGGTAAGAATATTTTTCTGTTTTCAAGGTAAGAAATATTTTTTTCAAAACTTATACGATATATTTGTGTCGCATTCAAAGATTGAATAACCAATAGAATATTCCGATATGAGAATTGTTACGTGCACGAAAAATGGCCAACATGAATTAGGTATTATAATCAATGACCGGGTATACACCTGCTCGGAGATAGCCCCTTCCCTTCCGACCGATATGGCTGATTTTTTGATCCGTGGAGATGAAGCCATAAATGATTTAAAGTATTATCACAGTGCATTGCTGGAGGGACGGATGTCCAGACCTTACCAGTTATTACAAGATAGTCAGCTTGTTGCACCGATACCGCATCCGACATCAGTGCGTGATGCCTATGCTTTTCGGCAGCACGTAGCGACGTCAAGAAGAAACCGCGGACTGGATATGATTCAGGAATTCGATGAATTTCCTGTTTTTTACTTCTCCAATCATCAGGCCATACAAGGCCCAGGCCCGATACAATGTATGCCACTGCATCTTGAGCAACTGGATTTTGAACTTGAAGTGGCCATCGTAATCAATAAAACAGGTATAAATATCCCTGCCTCAGAGGCTGATAAATATATTGCCGGATACATGATCATGAATGATTTTAGCGCTCGAAAACTCCAGATGGACGAGATGAAATTAAGCTTGGGTCCAGCCAAAGGAAAGGATTTTGCTACAGCAATTGGTCCCTGGCTAGTCACCAAAGACGAATTGGAACCTTATAAAATTAATTCTTCAGGAGATCATATTGGTGACAGATACAATCTCGACATGTCATGTCGCGTGAATGGTCAACAGGTTTCTTCCGGTAATTTTGCTACGATGCACTGGACATTTGCCGAAATTATCGAACGCGTCTCCTATGGTGTAGGTCTCTTTCCGGGAGATGTGATCGGCTCCGGAACAGTTGGAACAGGATGTTTTTTAGAACTCAACGGCACTGGACGCATGGAGAATCCTGCTCATCAGGATCAATGGTTGCAGGTAGGCGACCAGATCGAGCTGGAAGTAACAGGTTTGGGCAAGCTTTCCAATTCCGTTGTATTATACCACCAATAAATCTATTCAAAAAATGAATTCTTCTTCTTTCGATACAGTCACTTTTGAGTCCTCGGCTGATAAAGCCATCATTGATAATTTAATCAAATATGCTATTGCGCCTCGTCCCATCTGTTTTGCAAGTACCATCGATGCAGCCGGCAATGTCAACCTGAGTCCTTTCAGCTACTTCAATCTGATGTCACATCAACCACCAATATGCGTGTTCTCACCCTTGCGTCGCATGCGTGATGGCAGTACCAAGCATACACTGGACAATATTCAGGAAGTCAACGAGGTCGTCATCAATATCGTAAACTATGCGATGGTACAGCAACAGTCACTGGCCAGTACTGAGTACGGCAAGGAGGTTAATGAATTTGACAAATCTGGATTTACCCCGATCCCATCATTACACGTTCGTCCGCCGCGGGTAGCGGAATCTCCGGTTCAACTGGAATGTCGCGTGAGAGAAGTGATCGCCCTGAGCGACGAACCCGGCGCAGGAAATCTCGTTATTGCAGAAGTACTCTATATGCATGTGCACAAAGAACTCTTGCACAAAAACAATACGATAAAACAAGAGGAACTAGATCTGGTCGCCCGTCTCGGCGGCGATTGGTACTGCCGTGTGACCAATGAAAACCTCTTTATTGTTCCTAAACCACTCCGCAGTCTGGGTATTGGCGTAGATCAGCTGCCCGAAAGTATTCGCCTTTCCAAAGTACTTACCGGAAACCATCTCGGGTTACTGGCCAATGTAGAATCCTTGCCAGTTTTAGAGCAGGCCTCCCAAGAGGATAAATATTTAAACTACCTCCGACTGAACTTTCAGCAGGATTCAGCACAAATGACAAAAAAAGTACATGAATACGCGGCGCAATTGTTGGATACAGAGCAATTAGACAAAGCATGGCAGGTACTATTAAGCCTATAAAAGCTTCGGTGCACAATACTACAGATAAGCAAACCTATAAAATATCGGGGACGTAATATTTATTGCACACAAACAGAAATCCGGAAGCATAGACCGACAGCTATGCTTGCTTTTGACCAAGGTCAGCTAAAACCTGATCGGTTATGGTGATTCCCTGATAAAAGGCTTCCTCAAAGATAGATATACCACTTAAATCAGAATGTGCAAAATAGACTTTATCAGCAATAGGTTTTGTCAGTTCGGTACGCGCTTCGTCTGATAGAAAACCACTGACAGGGCTGATCATGCCATGTCCGTGTCGAAAAATTTCAATACTGATGACTTCATTTTCTATTCCATAATGTGCCTTCTCCAGATCTTCCATAATAAACTCTTTCCATTGCTGGTCTGTCCACTGATATAGCTGCTTCCGGTTTCCATTAAGGTCCCCATCTCCCAGGCTATGATAGTAGGTAATCACAAAAGGGCTTTGCAGCTGATTTAGGCTTTGGTGCTGATCATAGACATAGCCCAATCCTTTTCCGTTATAAATAATATTTTCCCAGGAAAGTGTCGCACCATCCGTAAAAGGGAAACGATGCAATACAATAGTCGCTACGATCCAAGGTGCATAATGAAATTTTTTCGTCAATGCCGTACGGTTTGGCAATAGATACTGATTGACAAACTGTGGGCAGCAATTGATCACCTTCTGGGCTCTGATGGTCTTTGACAATTTCGCTTTATCGTCGAAGACTGACACTTCCACAGCATCTTGCCCAATATGTATCTGATAAGCCAGATGTTTATTCAATACCCTACCATCCGCATATTTTTTTAAATGGCTAACCAATCGCCCATTCCCTTCCTGCCAGGTGAGCACCAGATCCTGATAGGCAGACCAATCGTGCTTTCGGCTCGCAAAGTAATGTATAGCAGCAAAAGCAGAAGTGGCTGCAATACCGGTACCATAATCGTCACGACAACAGTAGTTCACATAACTAAAAACAGGTTCCGTCTTATACCCCTCTGATTCCATCCATGAACGCATCGTCAGGACATCCAATATTTTGAGATCAGTCGACTGCGAAGCATTGCGCATCGGGATATCAAAAACGTACTTTCCATCGCTACCTTTCAATTGCTTAAACTGACTCATCTGTGCCATAAAACGATCTATTTCAGCCGCCTCCTGCCGGGATAACCCGTAGCTGGGGACAATGCCTTCCTGCCAGATATTATGGATAAAAAGTCGTTCCTGCGGGGCAAAGGACAATTGTTCCTCATCAAATAATGGAACACCCTCATTCGTCCAGCCGACGATAATTTTCGATTCCTCCAAAAACCGAAGCAGTTCCCTATTGGAAGCATTCGGAATAGGAAGATAATGTGCTCCCAGTGGATAACGACTATAAGCATTCTCGCCATGACGCGCATTGCCTCCTACTTCAGACTCCATGTCCAAAAGCAGAAAATCGTTCATTCCCTTTTGTTGCAAACGATAGGCAGCCGATAGTCCGGTTACGCCAGCACCGAGAATCAGAATAGGTATTTCAACCACCGCTGTAGATTTGGGGAAATCTTGGAATCGCAGACGATGCCCCAAAATATGATCTGTCCCCGTTAGGCGCAAAAAAATACGGTTCACCTTTTTTTTACAGGCCTGAGCAAACTGCAGGCCGATTGCCCCCAAGAATGCAAGCTTGAGAAAACCACGCCGCGAGGGATTAAATCTTACTCCATTCTTCATCAAAATACCGCACTAAAATCTGATTGTCCAAACGGTTTATTTCTACATGATCCGCACGCATGTCGGCCGGAAACTCAGTCAGTTCTCCAAAATGATAATTGTAATACCGCAGCTTATCCACCCGTCGGACGATATGCTTAAATTGTTGTGTCATATTCGCTGAAAATAGACAAAACCCCCATTCGCCGAAGGACGGCACATAGGTATGATAGGCGACGGTATTTGGAAAAACCGTGCTGATTGTCTCATGGATACACCAGTAAGATTTGGGTGCAAAATAAGGCGAAGTTGTCTGTACGGACACCATAGTATAGGGTGTCATCAGCGGCAATAGACTTTGATAAAAACTTGTCGTATATAATTTTCCAAGACTATAGTTTGATGGATCCGGAAAATCGATAATCATGACATCGTATTTTTCCTTTGCAGATTTTGCCCAGATAAATGCGTCCTGATTGATCACTTTTACCCTTGCGTCGTTCAGCGAGCCCTTGTTGTGACTGACCAGTAGTTCATTTGTTTGGAACAATTTGGTCATACCCTCGTCCAGATCCACCAATGTAACCTTTTTTACACCTGGATATTTCAGAACCTCCCGGACAGCGAGCCCGTCTCCACCACCAAAGACCAATACATTCGATACATCTTTAGCCATAGACATCGCCGGATGCACCAAAACCTCATGATACCGATATTCATCTTTGGTGTTGAACTGTAAATTATTGTTCAGAAACAATTGATATTCACCCTTGCTCTCTGTCAGAACAATACGTTGATAGGGTGTAGAATGTTTATAGATAATATTATTCCCATATAATTGACTTTCGGAATATTTAAGCAAATCATCGGAATAAAAAAACACAACCGAAAGCAATACCAGACAAACTATTGACTTGGCTTTAATCCAATTGGGATTTTTAAGTCTTTTAGCGAGATAGAATGATAGAAAGACGCCTACCAAAATATTGATGATCCCAAAAAATAGTGATGTTCCCATCACGCCCAACCTCGGAATCAGCAGGATAGGAAACAGCACCGAGGCGATCAATGCGCCGATATAATCAAAAGCAAATACATTGGAAACCAAGTCCCTAAACTGAAGCCTATCTTTTAGAATATTCATCAATAAGGGTATCTCCATACCGCAGAGACAGCCTGTCAGAAAAACAAAGAAATAGAGTACAAATTGAAAGTGTTCGACCTGCTGAAACAGTAAAAATAAAACGACAGAACTGCAACCGCCAATGACGCCGATCAACAGTTCAATATCAATAAACCGGTCAAAAAGGTTTTTGGTGATGTACTTCGCTAAAAAAGATCCCACTCCCATCGAGAATAGGTAGGTACCAATAATAAATGAAAACTGCTTGACTGAATCTCCCAATAAATAGCTCGCCAATGCACCCGCAACCAGCTCGTAGATAAGCCCGCAGGTAGCAATGACAAATACCGCAAATAAGAGAAAAATGGGCAGATTGCTCTTTTTACCCATGTATTGCCGCAGCTATTATAATCGATATGCCTAATATAAAAGCCGCAAAAACAATCGCCAAAGCCATATTCTTGTTCTTTACGATCTCCTGCCAAGATTGTTCCGGTGTCAATCGCTCGATAAGCCAATAGGCCAATAACAATACAGCAATTCCAATAAGCGAATAAATCAATGATGCTGCAATTCCTTTATAAAACAATTCGTAATTCATTTTTATATTAATTTTTATTTATGACCTGAACCATATCCACTATAACTACCACCGCTACCATAAAAGGATCGACGATAATGCGATCTTGACCCTGTATAAGTATGATCTTCCAAGTTGCTTGTCCGCATTGTAGTCCTGCAATCTGTGGAGGAATTTACAAATAGGTTAACTGCAACAAAAAAGGCAAAAAATGCAACTAAAGCTACACCCAACCGATCAAATTTTAAGATATCGAAATAACCTAAACCTTCAGCCCGAGCAACAAAATCTTTATTTTTAATCGCGAGAATCTTGCTTCTAAAAATCCCCACAAGGACAACAATACCCACTAAACAAAGAATCAAAAAGGTATAACTGGTACCTCCGTATGTTAATTTATAGTCCTCTGTGAGTTCAAAATTAACATCCATATCGGCGGCACCATTGGTTGAAGAGGTTACAAAAACGAGGTGATAGATCCCCGGTTGGATACGGCAAAAATCGACGGTCAATCCACTTGCGTAATTAACGTCATTGTTCTCGTGGACAGCTGTACCAGACTCAATAATCTCATTTGTCTTTTCATTCACCAATTTGATCATCAGCTGGATGGGATGGCTTTTAGATTCCGATATTCCCTCCAGGACCAGCTTCTTGGGTTTATCGCCTTTTAATTCAAAAGAGGCGCCGACAAATTCCGAGTTTGCTTTTTTTGCAGGAAATTTTTCATCAAACTTATACGTATCCTTACCGATCTGTCCCCAATTTAAAACCCAGAATAGAACTGCAAGCAGCAAAACAGCAAAGACACCAATATTTCTCAGCTTCGTCCCTACCCCCTCCTTTCGGGCAATGTAGTCGTTATAAGTGTCAAAAATTTTATAATAGCCTTCATCCCCCAGGTAAATCCCCTGATAGTACTGTACGTCATTGTCAATGAATTCCTGAGAAATAAAACGATCCTCATTAACTGTTTGAATGTAGGTCAGGGTCGTTGACGTCGATTCCAGATTTTCAAATACAAAGCCCTCTGCATAGACAACGGTTTGCTCTTCCGTATACTCCAGGTCATAGTGTCTATTACCAAACTTACATGAGTTGCTTTTCGGTAAAAGCGTCACCTGCTCTCGATCGATGGTATGTAAGGCACAAGCATAGTCTACGCCATCGCTGAAATAAATATCGTCTTGATTCGCGTTTAACCCGACAAACTCATTTCCATATTCGCCACTTTTTGTAAAGCGCTGTATCTTGGAAATAATATAATAGCTATTTCTCTTGAATTTAACGGATTCACCTAAAGTAGCCCACTGCATGACTAAGGGAGCCGAAAATTCCTTCACATAAGTTAAGGTTTCGACCGTCTTACCTTTAAAATAACTATGACATTTTGCACAAACGAAACCGGAAAAATCGGTTACCCCGATCTTAAACCGGTGTGCATGGCCACATTTTTTGCAAATTACATCCATAAACTACCGATTAACCACAGTTTCGTTAATAACTATTGCGTTAAAATAAGTTTTAAAGAGCTTACCCAAATGCAAAACTTTTTCACTGTTATCTTTTAGATAATTACAGAGATAAACATCTAATGTCAATTGTCCAAATTCCGGCCAGGTATGGATACAGATATGGGATTCCATTAAACAAATTGCTGCGGTAAATCCACCGCCCTCAAAAGAATGGGTGGAAATACCTACAATTTGTAAATTATGGATACTGATCTGCTTTTTTGTAAACTCCAAAAAAGGATCTATAGTAGTCAATAATGATGCCTCCTCGACCTGCAATGTCATCAGCAGATGTTTTCCGGGAGTATACTTTTCGTTCATCAGAAATAACTGGATAAATTAAACGTTCCAAATATAAAAAGTTTTACCAGATTATTATACTATGGGAATCAATCATTTCACTCAGTGATTATTTAACGACTCTTCTTTTGCCACCCGTAGACCATCATCTATCAATTTTTTCAGGCTAGGCCGAATTGTAATAATAGCTTTAAGCTTACCTTGTGCACCTTCAGCTAAGTCGTAGGCATAATTCGCCCAGGCGATCTCATAAAGTTCTACCAGCGCGAGCCAGTTATCTGTTATTTCAGCAGACAACTGATCAAAGATATCCGTCCAACGCTCCGTATCAAATGATCCCGACCGCAGTGTTCCGATCAGCGCATGCAAGGACAGTAATTTGGAATCTTCATTTTGTGTATACAATACCGCCGATGGCTCTGCGATCTCTTCGCCAACGGACTCATAAGCATCTTTATCAGCTGCACCTGCAAAGACTGAAATAATCTCCGTACCAACAGCCATGTCATAAGTTCCCCATTCCGGTTTAAAATAAATTTCTTTTCGGTCATTTCGGTAGACTTCGCAATCGTCAAACGAAATCAACACAGCTTTGCCCCCTTGACGCACAACCTTCAAAACAATACCCTCAACCACGATCCCTGAAGAATAACGCAAAGAACATCGTTTTCCTTGACTAATGCCATAAGCGCTCAATTCTTCGTCTGAGAAGTCGGCCAGGTCTTTGTTGCTGTCTACCAGACAACCAACCGGAGAACCAAATCCCTCCCGATGATAACTGATACCGTGCCCTTCTAATTGCTCCCCAGAAAACGCCAGTGCCGTGGGGCCTGTTGTCTGTATGTAGGAAATAGATTGATCTGCATTCGCAGCCTTAAAAAGACCTGACACCTGCAATCCAGAACTATAAACTGCAGTACATACAGCCTGACATTCAATCGCTTTTTCCAAACTCTGCTTACCTCCGAGCCGGAAAGCCATGGTATCTGCAAACTGATTCAGGACATCCATTAAATGTTCAAAATTGGGTGTGACAAACAATTGCGGCTGTGGCTTAGTAATATCATAGGTATATGCGACAGTATTTAAATCATAAGGTAGCTTCGGCACCGATTTTTGCATACAACTGGCGCTTTCGCCGATGGAAGACAGCAAACCTGCGCCATAAATCTTAGGATCATCAAGGCTACCGATCAGACCATACTCCACAGTCCACCAATGCAACCTACTCAGCAAAGCCATTTCCGAAGGTTCGCCCATATTGTCCTGAACGGTCTTCAACTTGTTTTCAGCTTCCGCCAATTCGGCTTCGGTTGTACCCGCGTGCTCTTTTAAAATTGATAAATGGCGAATAGCCTCATACAATTCAAAATCCTTCCGGGACGACAATGCTTTTGTGCCAATTTCACCAAAGTACTGCAAATAAACAGCATAATCGGGCTCACCGATGATCGGTGCATGACCAGAAGATTCATGAATGATATCTGGTGCGGGGGTATATTCAATATGTTCTAATTGTCGAATATCTGCAGCTATAACCAATACCCGATGTGCCTGAAATTCCATAAAAGCTGCAGGTGGTATAAATCCATCAACCGTTACAGCTCCCCAACCAATTAATTTCAAACTATCGTTCATCTGCTGCAGATCCGGTATATGCGCAATGGAAAGCCCCGCTTTCTTCAATCCCGGTATGTATGGGTAATAAGCCACATCTTTTAAAAAGGAATAATTCTGACGCATGACATACCGCCACAAGGCTTGATCCAAAGCCGTATAACGTTCGTATTGCTGGGCGACTACATAGCGCTTTAAATGTTTGGGCAACTGCTCCAAAACAACATTATTATATGTTTCCATTTATAATCGGTATCAAAATAAAGTGTGAGACTTTGTATGAAGGTAGAAAATATTTATGGTTTCCAAAAGGCCAACCTTACATTCTCCCACTTTTTTACAAAATATATCAAAGGTATGACTCACAAAACCTTCCTAAACAAATCTAAAAAAACTTCTTTTTCCTAATTTAATTCTAAAACCAGTTTCCAGATCAACGGGCAGATCAGCATCCAGCCATTTGTTCGAATCAATCTGTACTGCCCCCTCAGCAATGAGTCTGCGAATAGCGGACTTGCTCAGATCTTTCTTTAAAAAGTGACAAAGGTCGACGAGCTTTGCAACAGAACCCAATTGCGCATGAACATGTTGCAACGATACCTCTTCAAAACTTTTATCTTCAAATGTTTTTTGCTGGAACTGTTTAGCAAAAAAATCCAATGCATCTGCAGCTGCCTGCGGGTCGTGGTATTGAGCTACGAGATTATGCGCAATAAGCTTTTTGACTTCCATCGGGTTTTCGCCTATTTCTAGCCGTGATTTTAGCATCTTCTTTTCCGTCGGGGTAAAGTCTGTCGTTAGGTCAATATAATCTGGGATTAAGCTATCGGGAATAGACATCGCTTTGCCAAACATTTCATTCGGTTCATCCAACAGTCCAATGGTATTGTGCAGCGATTTGCTCATTTTCTCCTTACCGTCCAATCCTCTGAGCAGCGGCATACATAAGACAAGCTGAGGATCAAGATTAAAAGATTCCTGAAGCTGGCGTCCCATTGTACAATTAAACAATTGGTCTGTCCCACCCATTTCAATATCGCTTTTGATATGTACGGAATCAAACCCCTGCAATATTGGATAGATAAGTTCATGCATGGCGATCGGCTGATTGTCTGTAAAGCGCTTATGAAAATCATGCCGTTGCATAAGCTGTGCGACCGTCACTTTTGAAACAAGCTGAATAACCTCCGCAAAATCCAATTGATCCAACCAATCACCATTAAAGACAACTTTTGTTTTTGACATATCAATGATTTTAGCTAATTGCGCAATATAGGTTGCAGCATTCTCAGCTATTTTTTCCTGATTCAAAGGTTTGCGCGCTTTATTTTTGCCTGTTGGATCCCCTATCCGTGCGGTAAAACTCCCAACCAAAACGACGATTTGATGGCCCAATTCCTGAAATTGCTTAAGCTTTTTCAACACCACAGCATGCCCCAAATGAAGATCTGGAGCCGTAGGATCAAACCCGAGTTTAATAATCAGCGGACGCCGAGTTTCTTTGGATTGTTGCAATTTGGACCTCAGCCCATCCTTTGGCAACATAATTTCAATGTTTTCTTCTAAATCTGTTAACATAATGCTATAAAAACAAAAAAGCCCGAACGTTATGTTCGGGCTTAGCTATATAAATAATTAAATTTTCTAAATTTTAATAGGCATAAGGTTCCCGAACTACTATCGGGAGATAATAATTAAAGAAAAATGGAAGACGTAATATGTTGTTCATTTTCTTCATTGCCTCAACAAAGTTAACGCTATATTTCCAAAAATCAAAAAAGCCACGATAATATAGTAATACCATCCCCTCCTATTCAATACCACATGACATCTGACTCCAATCAGCTCTTATCAGGCGCCCAATTACACCTTATTCCTCCTTAATTATCAAAAACTCAACTACACGTTATTCTCATCTCCTTTTTTCGATCCACTGCCATTGCTTTTCTCCAGTAATTTACCCTCGGCATTATATACATATCTCTCAACTCGGCCATTTCGTTTTTTCTCAACAATTTTCTTCAATAATAATTGGTTCTTAAAATATTCTCTATAGCTCGAACCATTGGATTTGTACAGACGCTCGACAAGATTATTATGCTGATATAAGTCGGTATAATTGACTTTATCTTTTTTATAGGTATGTTTAAGTAGTTGGCCGTCCCTATTGAAAGACTTCGATTCGACGACCTGACCGACACAATCCAACTTCGCTTTATAAAGTAACTTGTTATCCAGGCCATACTCCGATTTACTGTGGTCAAACTCATTTTCAACGATATAGTAGCTGTCAAAAAAAGTCTTTAATACTTTCTTCTTCCCTATATTAGGCTGATAAATCACTATCTTTTCCTGACTGATTTTACCGTTTCGAAAATCACGCTGTACACTTGAAGTATCCGTAATTGTATACTGAAAATCCAATGTCGCATCAGTCTGCACGTCCATTTGCTGCATCACACCATGCCTGACTTGAACTACAGCACGCTTTCCTTCCTTTTCAATCTTAAAATTTCCATCCACTAAACCATCTTTGTTGACGGCAATAAAGGCATTAGAGGGGCCCATAAATTGATTTTGCTGCACAATATATTTTCCTTGCTTCAATTTAGTGACTTGTCCTTGTTCAACGATGTTAATAGTGTCTTTTGGAGATTCTGATAAATGTAACTGATACCTGTCTTTATCCAATCGGACATACTCCTGGGCTACGGCTATTTGTCCCAACAAAGCGATACATGGGAACAAGAAAAATTTCAATTTCGACATATTGTAATAAGTTTGTTGCAAAATATATGTTACAATTATTACACCAAAAACCGCAAGTCCAGATAAAACTAAATTCAAACAGGAAATATTAAAACCTTAAAACAATCGCATAGAGACAAAAAAAGGAGAAATATCATTAAGATAGATCTCCTTGTATTTTATTCAGGGACTGAGCGTATTAGATAGACTCAAGGTATTGCGCATAGCAATACCCTTCTTCATTATCGTTGGTCCGCACTAACCACCATTGGTCATTAGCTTTGCTGATCAATGTGATAATTTCACCCTTCGCTGCTTTTCCTACAATAGGCTGGTCAGTTCCGGGGCCTTTTCTAATATTCAAGTTGCTATTCTCTGTGATTACCTTCACCTGGCTTCCGGGCACCTCCGTAGCCACATCAACATTTAAGACGACATCACCAGTCTGGAAGTTTGGATCTATATTTCCATAAATTTCCCACAGTTTATTTTTCACATCTGCGGTAGGTGCAGTACCCCTAATCTGAAGCACACCATCCATTTCAGCGTAATTCAGATCGTTAACTCCTGAAGATTGCGCAGTATCCAAAAGAACTTTATATTTTTCTTGTAATGACATAATTTTTGCTATTTTATTTTTTTACAACAATACCACTCAAATCCACTTTTTTTGGATTTAGATTATCCAAACCTTGTTTCAATGTAACAATCTTTGCCTGTTCCAACGTTCCTGTTACCGAAATAATCCCATCTTTAACACTCGCCTGAACGGATGGAAAATCTTTCATGAACGTATTTACAGCTGCACCAAGTGTAGCATCATTATTTGATACTGTAATAGGTGCCGGTGTTGTTGCAACAGGTGCACTCACAACGATATCATTTTGAATAGATTTAATATCCTTATCCCCTGCTGTTTTTGCGATCGATTCAATTTGTTGTTTTTCTTCCTCTGACGCTACAGTGCCGCTAAGGATTACTTTTCCTTTTTCGACCTCAACATCAACAGTTTTACGTCCCGTAAGTGCATTTTCTATCTTTTCCTCTAGTTTATCATCCGATAACCCCGATTTACATGCAGAAAAAGAAAGTACTGCAGATGTTGCCAATAGGCAAAATGTTAATTTGTTAAATTTCATATTTAAATAATTATTTGTTCATCAATTATTTTCTGATTAAAGTATTCACAAGCTCTCGGCCGTATAAGCATCTATTCTCACTGCAATATCCGAACGCGATACACTCGGTTTGTTTTTTTATCAAATGGATTATCCTGATTATTCGCGCAAATCTGTTTGTTATCAGTCATGGGTATTTCAGCTGCTCCATCCTAATTTATATTTTCCAATACTATCCTTAACAAACTGCTAGACCAATTGTTTGTCACATAATTTTTAAACAGCAAATCACTTGTTGGATCATAATTATATCATTAATTTTAAAAACAAAGGTGTAACAGGTCTTACATACGATATAGGGTTCGAATCGAATAAATAGTAACTATGGGTTTTTTTAACAAAATTTTTGGAAAGAAAGAAAATAAAAAAGATAGTATACAGGATTTTTGGAATTGGTTTGCAAAAAACGAACAAACTTTTTTTCAAATTGTAAAAAATGGGGATCACATTGATCAGAATTTTTTTAGCAAGCTCTCCCCAAAAATTGACGCGCTTCGAAAAGAACTCTATTTTCTAACTGGAATGTACAGCGATAATATTGCTGAGCTTGTTATTACTCCCGATGGGGTTGTAAAAAATATCGCGTTCGTCGAGGCCTTGATCAGCTCAGCTCCTACGCTCCCAAATTGGAAATTTACCGCCTTAAAACCGGCTATAGAAGACATGGAAAAATTCAAAATAACGATATACGGTTTTTCCTTTGACATTAATGACATGTATTTTTACCCCATTGAACACAAATACCGTCCAGATGATGTCGATATTGTAATTGTTCACCCCAATTACACGGAAGAAGACAAAGCCAACATCGCTCATGGGGTTGAAATATTCTTAGATAATTATATTGGCGAACTAAACTCAATCATCACCATTGACAATTTAAACGTCACATCTAGCGACCAGGCAGCAGGAGAACTCATTCCATTGATCAAACTAAAAGACTATTTGATATGGCGAGAAAAAGAATTTGTCGAAAAATATACGGATGTCAGGCATGAAACCGAAAATGATTCATACACCGCTTTTGAGGGCATGATGCAAAACGATTTGCCTATTTTGGCCATAATAAATACAACACTTTTAGACTGGGACGGGAAGGTATCACACCCCTGGATCATAACATTGCGGATCAATTACGATGGAACTTCAACCAATGGTATGCCTGACCAGACGACATACGATTTAATGGATAAATTCGAAGACGACTTAATGGCTGGCCTCCCTCATGATATCGGTTATCTCAATATTGGACGAGAAACTGCGGACAACATACGGGAAGTTTACCTGGCCTGTACAGAATTCAGGAAATCATCCCAAATAATAGATCAGTTAATTACGCAATATCAAAATAGGCTTGAAATCGACTATGCTATCTATAAAGATAAATATTGGAAATCCTTTGCGCGATTTAATAAAACAATAGAATAACAACAATAGGCGATTGAAAAACAAATGTGCACACTTTGTTGAACAAAAAAGTCAACCTAATAAATGAATAAGTTCATTCTACTCATTATCGTGATCGGGATAGGTGTGATCGCTTTCAAAGTTTCCCGAAAGCACACATTTGCTGCAGACAATACCAACAACATTGCGGCATCAGACTCAGCACGGTATATTGACGCATTCAATCGGGTCAAAGATCTCGTTAAAAAGGATAAAAAATACAATAAGAACATCGCTTTTCTTCTCGACATGAAGAAACTTTCGGGAAGGAATCGCTTTTTTGTTGTTGATCTCCAAAACAACCGGATCCTGGATCAAGGTTTAGTAGCCCATGGTTCAGGTTCGGAAACCGGAAAAGCCGGCAGATTAAAATTCAGCAATCAGGACAACTCGTATGCGACCTCTTTGGGTATATATTCGATCGGCACATCTTATAATGGCCGTTTCGGAAAAGCTTATAAGTTATATGGGCTTGAAGCCTCCAATAGCAACGCCTACGGCAGAAACATTGTTTTACATAAATACGATAGCATGCCCTATGATGAACAGATTGCTCCAATATGTTTAAGCCAGGGCTGCCCAATGGTAAGCGTAAAATTCTACGAAAGACTTCAGCCTATTATTGACTCCTCACAAAAACAAATTGTCTTAAACATCTATTATTGATCCTTTTTCAGCTCCAATTTCTTAACCAAACTCAATAAAGCCTGATAAGGGCTTTCCGATGTGACTAAGGAATTCAACCAAGCAATGAACCCCAGCACAAACAAATCCTGATTTTCTGCACGACCAGCCATGGCCTCTATATCGGCTATAAAAATAGTATTCTTTACGATCTCTGGATTTTGTAGGTATTTTTCAACCAGTCTTAAAAAATTAACAACCCGACCTTCCTGAACGGTTTCCAGGTATTTTTTGTACCGACGCCTAAAGCTTTTCACGCGCGAAATTGCCAGATCAATATCCTCAAACTGAATATGGATCAATATCTCCAACAAGCTCTTACGAATCGTCCATAACATGCCCATTTTCTTCTCATACCAAGCATCCGTTCGAATCAACTTTCTTAATTCTGTTAACGCATGTTTATCTTGAAATTGTGTCAGAAACATAACCAGGCATAATTGCAGATCCGCAATATCAGTCTCGTTGGACTTTAATGTCGATTGTTGGATCCCTAAACGTAAAATAGCAAGCGTCTTTGCCCCTTCTCCCATGTAATGGTAATTTAGCGCCTTGAGCAAATAATAACGTAGTTGAAACTGAACCCGCAGAACGCTCCCCGGAGAACAGCCTTCAATCAGCTGCTCCAAATACGCTAAACTCTCGCGAAATAATCCATTCCGCAAATTGAAATTAGCAAGGTAATAGAGAATATGTAGGTAGTAAAACAAGTGATGCGCCGAACTCACCTTTTGCTTTGTTATAAATTCATCGCTTGTTTTCAAAAACGACCGAACTAAGGCATAATTCTGATGTATCGTAGCATATTCATTAGCGATAAACAATAGCTGATATAGCGACTTAAAAGACAACAGTTGCCGCAATGAAATATCATACTTGCCAATTGTATCGATCACCAACCGATTTAGATCAACGATCTTCCCCTTCAAATGGATATCTTGCAATTCAACCCTTAGAAATGCATAGGCAATTTGGAATTTCACCTCTTGCTGCATTTTATGTTGGTTTGTCATCAGACGATCGATCAGCAGTTCTAAATTAGGTTTGGATTCCAAATATGCATATTGTAACCTCAGTTGCAGGATTTCATTGAGCAAGCTAAACTGCTCCAGCAGTAAAGCTTTTTGTTCGGCCCGTTGAAGACATTTAAATCCAGGTTTTATCAGATCATTCTCCAACAAAAAACGTCCAACAATAAGCAATCTCAAGGCTTCATGAGCCTCACTGTTATCCCGTTCAAATGTTTTATTTGAAATAAACAATAGTAGACTATCATGTAATCTTTTCCTTAATGCATGATAAGCATCTTTATTTTTCGAAGATCCATATAGTTTTTTTAATCTATTTATATCATCAGTTTCTAAAATTTCGAACAACCGGATATTCTTGACATCATTACGCTTATTTTTCTTTTTCAAAAACCCTTTAAAGTCTTTAATATCATCGATATCTAATACACTAATAAGCTCTACAATTGAATCCATATCGTCAAATTTAGCGGAAAATCAAATTTAACAAATAAAAATATATCATCAGTATTTTAAACAAATTGATTTTATATCATAGTGGATACTCCTGATATTTGAATTAACAAATAACAAAAACAACAATAAAAAATTAAAATTATGGAACCGCTAAAAAACATGATTGAAGAAAAAATTTCAAAAAAGGATTCGAACACAAGAAATCCTTTCAAACCCACAGGAGCCTTCATTGGCGCATCGTGGACAGCTCTATTGGTAGGAACTATTGGTTACTGTGTCGGATTATGGAATGCTACTATGGCTCTCAATGAAAAGGGATATTATTTTACCATTCTACTGTTTGCCCTATTTGCTGTTATTTCTGTTCAAAAAAGTGTTAGAGATAAAGCTGAAGGACTTGCTGTAACCGAACTTTATTATGGTCTAAGTTGGTTTGCAACAATTGCTGCGGTAGTCTTATTGATTATCGGATTATGGAATGCTGATCTGCTACTGAGCGAAAAAGGATTCTATGCCATGTCTTTTTCTTTAAGTATATTCTCTGCGATCGCAGTTCAGAAAAATACACGGGATGCTAAACTTATTGATGATAACGAGATAAAACTTTAGCGGTTTGCCGATCCTGTGGCCGCTGGCTGACATGCCGCAGGATCTATTGTAGGTCATTGCATTTTATACTCCTCAATTTTCCGGTATAGTGTCGCTACACCGATCTCCAGCAATCGTGCGGCTTCAGCTTTATTCCCATTTGTATATTGCAATACACGCTGAATGTGTTGACGTTCTATATTTGCCATGGAAAAACCGGAAGACAGCGCTTGTTCCGATTTCAAATTATTCATTCCAAAAGGAAGACTGCTCAGATCAAGCAGTCCATCTTCACTCAGTATGACACTACGTTCAATCACATTTTTCAATTCACGGATATTTCCCCGCCAAGGATTTCGTTCGAGAGCCGCAACAAATTCAGCAGTCATTTTTAGCGGTTTGAGATTCGATTTTGCCACAAAAATATCTGCGTAATACTGAGCCAGCAATCGAATATCCTCAACACGTTCACGTAAGGGTGGCAGCTGAATCGTAAAGACTGACAATCTATAAAATAAATCACTTCTAAAATGTTCTGAATCGATTTGGGCTTCAAGATCCCGATTTGTTGCAGCAATAATGCGGACATCCACTTTTGTTGGCTTGGAATCACCTACCTTTAAAAATTCGCCAGTCTCCAGTACGCGTAGAATTTTGGCTTGAAGTTCAATCGCCATCTCACCGATCTCATCCAAAAAAATAGTCCCCAAATGAGCCTCTTCGAATAGACCGCGCTGATCCTTTGTCGCTCCTGTAAAAGCCCCTGCTTTATGTCCAAACAGTTCATTTTCCAATAAATCTTTTGTGAAAGCCGCACAATTAATGGCGACAAAACTACGCTCCTTGCGTGGGCTGGCCTGATGAATCGCTTGTGCAAATACCTCTTTACCGGTTCCTGTTTCTCCGGTTAGCAGAACAGTCGTACCAGTTACGGATACCTTTTGTGCAAGCGCAATAGCCGATTTAATCGCAACAGAACTCCCTATAATTTTGTCAAAGGAAAGCCTATTACCTAATTGTTTCTCCAACTGTCTTACCCTGCGCGCTAATGCTACTTTCTCACAGGCTTTATAGAGTAAAGGAATAATCCGGTT
Organism: Sphingobacterium sp. GVS05A; assembly: GCF_019969845.1. GTDB lineage: Bacteria > Bacteroidota > Bacteroidia > Sphingobacteriales > Sphingobacteriaceae > Sphingobacterium. The sequence goes on along the minus strand of NZ_JAHXYR010000004.1, from coordinate 96,531 downwards.
GTTGTCATCACCTTTGGTAATGTACTCAAAAGCACCATTTTTAATCGCCTGAACCCCATCAGGAATATTACCATAGGCAGTCAATAATATGATTTCAACAATTGGATAGCGTTCCTTAATCAATTTTGCAGTCTCCACCCCGTTACCATCAGGCAACTTAACATCGCATAATACTACATCGATGTCGAAAATATCAAGCTTTTTCAAACCAGATTTGATATCAGCAGCTTCGATTACTTCAAAACCCTCCAAGCTTATGATCTTAGCAAGCAGTTTACGAAGCTTCTCTTCGTCATCGATAATAAGTATTTTATTCACCATGTTTTTTTTCAAAAATACGATTTGTTCAACGCAAATAGCAATAATTTACATTCAAAATTTGGGACACTATTATACAAATTTATGTTTAATCATTAAGGAATTTGACTATAGATAAAAACAGCTGTTTTGAGATTAGAAATAAACTGGTATATTTGTAGCTCTTAAATTCAAATAAAAACTGTATGTAAGATTAAGATTCTTTAGAGCGTAATAAATACCAACGGTAAATAACTTACCGAAATGGCCTGTTTTTAACATTATAAAGAATTTTAGTATGATTTCATTACAACAGATATCCTATATACATCCGAATAAAGATTTATTGTTTGAAAACATAAGTCTAACAATCAACTCACACGAGAAAATAGCATTAATTGGTAACAACGGTGTTGGTAAATCAACATTATTGCGCCTTATCGCCGGAGAGCTATTGCCCACAACAGGCGGTATGCATAGTGATACCCGCCCTTTTTATGTGCCACAAATTACCGGACAATACGATGATTTAACGGTCGCACAGACTCTTGGCATTGACAAAAAACTAAATGCTTTTTATGCCATCTTAGCTGGCAATGCCTCAGAAGAAAATTTTAATATCCTTCAAGATGACTGGACGCTGGAAGAACGCTGCCAAGAGGCTTTTGGGTATTGGAATTTACCCGAAATTCATTTGACGCAGAAAATGTCGGATCTCAGTGGTGGCCAAAAGGCAAAAGTTTTGTTGGCAGGGATTCAAATTCACGAATGTGAGCTTATTCTGTTGGATGAACCCAGCAATCACCTGGATATTGACAGTAAAAAGCTGCTCTATCAATGGATACAGTCTTCAAAACAAACCATTGTTGTTGTCAGCCATGACCGAACACTGCTCAATCTATTGGAGGACACACTAGAAATGACACCGAGGGGTATAAAACGATACGGTGGAAACTATGTATTTTACGAATCTCAAAAAGAAATAGAACGCAATGCGCTAGAGCAGGATATCCATCATCAGGAAAAAGCGATCAGAACAGCCAAAGAGAAAGAAAGAGAAACGATTGAACGGCAAAACAGATTAAACAATCGTGGTCAAAAAAAACAGGAAAAAGCAGGTGTTGCCCGCATCATGATGAATACACTACGGAATAATGCCGAAAAAAGTACGGCCAAAATCAAAAGTATCCATCAGGACAAAATTGGAGACATGAAATCCAATCTGCAAGAACTTAGAGGTACGAAAGCTGCCTTAGATGAAATGAAAATTGACTTAGGAAACAGCGACTTCCCACGCGGAAAAAGTATGATAAAAGCGACCAAAATCAACTTCAAACACAATACAGCCGAACTTTGGCCGGAGAATATGAATCTGCAAATATTCAGCGGGGAGCGTATTATCTTGCAGGGAAAAAATGGTTCCGGTAAAACCACATTGATCAAAATCCTGTTAGGTCAGCTCAGCCCCTCTCAAGGTCAGGTTGAGCGACAGCACTTTAGCGCTATCTATCTCGACCAGGAGTACTCACTTATTGACCTCCAGTTGAGTGTTTATGAGCAGGCTCAATACTATAATAGTGCATCGCTACCAGAACATGAGATCAAAATCAGACTCAACCGCTTTTTATTTGGGAAGGATGACTGGGACAAACCTTGTCGACTTTTAAGTGGCGGCGAAAAAATGCGCCTGATCCTATGCTGCTTGACAATTAAACAACAGGCTCCGGATCTCATTGTGTTAGATGAACCTACCAATAATCTGGATATTCAAAACATTCGTATCCTTACCCGAGCGATTCAACATTATAAAGGCACACTCCTTGTCATCTCACATGATGAAATGTTTCAAGATGATATCGGCATAGACAGAACGATCAGCTTAAAAAATTAGGTAAAACAAAACAGCCGATATTTCTGATGCCTTGATATCGGCTCAATTTTTATCTCAGCATACCCGACCAATCGAGTTTCATTCCAGCAAACTACACATTGTTTTGTAACAATCTCCTATTCTTTATTTAAAATAATGCTAAAACGATAAATTAAATTGAAAAAAAATAAAATTTTATCAATATATTCACGATGATTTTAAACATGAAACAATAACCATCAATTAGTTGAACCTTCCTGCAGATATAAAATTTCTCAAAAAAAATGTATCTCGCAGACTTTTCAATTAATTACTCAATTTAATTATGTCAAATTATCAAATTAAAGAGAATCCCGAATTGTTTGACGCTATTGTCGTAGGCTCAGGTGCAGGTGGAGGTATGGCCGGATATATCCTGGCACATGCGGGTCTCAAAGTATTGATGCTGGAGGCTGGCCCATTTTACGATCCCGCAAAAGATTCGTTGCAGTTACGTTGGCCCTGGGAATCACCTCGGAGAGGAGCTGGTACAACAAGACCTTTTGGCGATTTCGATGCGGCCTTTGGTGGCTGGCAAATAGAAGGAGAACCTTACAGTAAAGTTAGTGGAACCGAATTTGAATGGTTCAGAGCAAGGATGCTTGGTGGTAGAACCAATCACTGGGGCCGTATTTCATTGCGTATGGGTCCCGATGATTTCAAACCTAAAGATGGTATCACCGATGAATGGCCTATCACTTATGATGAAGTCAAACCATTTTATGATCGCGTAGACCGTATGATCGGTATTTATGGTACAGCCGAGGGTATACATAATGAACCTGATGGTATTTTTATGAAACCTCCTAAGCCTCGTCTTAATGAACTATATATTGCAAAAGGGGCTAAGAAAGCGGGGGTACCTGTCATTCCGGGACGGGGTGCCGTGTTGACCGAAGTATCCAAAGATATTAAAGACCGAGGCACTTGTTTCTACTGTGGCCAATGTGGTCGTGCATGTAAAGTATATGGCGATTTCTCATCCTCATCTTGCTTGGTCATTCCCGCAATGAAAACAGGGAATTTAAAGGTAATCGACAATGCAATGGTACGAGAAGTATTGACCAACGACGAAGGATTGGCTATCGGTGTATCCTATGTTGACACAAAAGATTTACAGGAATATACGGTAAAAGGAAAAACTGTAATTCTTGGAGCCAGTGCCTGTGAAAGCGCCCGGATTATGTTAAATTCAAAATCTAAAGCGCATCCGGGTGGTGTTGGTAACAGCAGCGGCTTGGTCGGCAGATACCTCCATGACTCCACTGGAGCCAGTCTCTCTGGTTATTTGCCACAATTACTCGACCGCAAAAGATATAACGAAGACGGTGTTGGAAGTGTCCATATCTATTCACCTTGGTGGGAAGACAACGCGAAGCTGAATTTCCCGAGAGGATACCATATTGAATATGGTGGCGGTCTGCATATGCCTTCTTATGGATTCCTAAATTGGGTACCAAAGGTAAATGACGCCGGAAAAGGTGGCGACGGAAAAACAAAAGCAAAGGGTGGATATGGCTCAGCGCTTAAAGAAGATTACCGTAGTTACTATGGCGCAAATGTTGGTATGGCTGGACGTGGTACTGCATTGGCAAGAAAAGATAACTACTGTGAAATCGACCCGAGCCAAGTTGATAAATTTGGTATCCCTGTACTCCGTTTCAATTACAAATGGGCAAATGAAGAAATCGCCCAAGCAAAGCATATGCAAGAGACATTCCAATCTATTATGCATGAAATGGGTGCTGTCATCACGTCGAAAATTCCAGGTGCCGACACCTTATATGGTTTGGAGGCTCCCGGAAAAATTATTCATGAAGGTGGCACCACCAGGATGGGTAACGATCCGAAAACCTCGGTATTAAACAAATGGGGGCAGGCACATGACTGTAAAAACCTCTATGTGGTCGATGCGGGCCCATTTGTACAACAAGGAGATAAAAACCTTACATGGACAATTTTAGCGCTATCGATGCGCACCGCAGAATATATATTGCAGGAAAAGAAAAAATTAAATGGTTAAAGCATGAATAGAAGAGAATCGCTAAAAGCATTAGGCTTTATTGCTGCTGGATCAGGTCTTTTAACCGCAGCTTGTAACACAAAAGACGCAAAAAATACAACAGCCGCAAATGCTGATAAACTACCCGGTGTCCAAGATTTTGAATATGAACGGACAGCTCGGCTAAAAGAAGAAAAGTTTTTTGATGAACATGAGATGGCAACAATTACCGTTTTAGCCGACATCATTATTCCAAAGGACAGCAAATCAGGTAGCGCCTCCGAGGCGGGAGTTCCGGATTTTATCGAGTTTATAGTAAAGGATTTACCCGACAATAAAATCCCTATGCGCGGTGGACTACGCTGGCTTGACCTTCAAACTAAAAGACGGCACGGTAATGTATTTATAAAATGCGACACAAAGGATCAGCTCGCACTCATTGATGAAATTGCCTATCCTGAATTGGCAAAACCTGAAATGCAGCAAGGAGCAGCATTTTTCTCATTGATGCGCAACCTGACGTCTTCTGGATTCTATACCAGCGAAATTGGCATCAAAGATATCGGATATGCTGGGAACAAACCAGGCGTATGGAATGGTGTTCCGGACGATGTACTGAAAGAACACGGTTTCGATCCAACTAAATTCTTTGGATAAAAAAAATCCTTTCCAAAAGCTGGAAAGGATTTTTTTATACTGTACACAATAGCAAGGTGACAGCTATTTATCTAATTTTCATTATTGTACCGGTGTAACCTCAGTCGGCTCTGGAGCCTTGTCAATCAATTCCATAAATTGATCCAACTTAGGTGTAATAATAATCTGTGTTCTCCGGTTACGTTGTTTTCCAAGAGCCGTTGAATTGTCAGCTACAGGATTATACTCTCCCCTACCACCAGCTGTCAGTCGCTTCGGATCAACACCATACTTGGTCTGTAATGCCTGAACGACAGAAGACGCCCGCAGTGTACTTAAATCCCAATTGTTTCGAATATTTGGTTTCGAAATCGGGTCTGTATCCGTATTACCTTCTATCAGCACTTCATAATCTCTATAATCTTGAATAATCTTGGCTATTTTGCTTAAAGTCATATCAGCTCGATCACTGATTTCATAACTTCCAGACTTGTATAGCATATTATCTGCCAGTGAAATATAAACGACACCTTTTAACACCTGCACATCAACCTCCTGTAATTCCTCACGACTCAGTGAGCGGGTCAGATTATTTGTCAATACCAAATTCAACGAGTCAGACTTGTTCTTGGTCTCAACAAGGTGTTTAATGTATTTATTTGAAGCATTGATTTCATCAACAAGCTTGGAAATATTGACATTTCCCTGTGAGTTTTGATTGATACTCTTATCCAAAGAACCTTGCAACGCAGCATAAGCAGCTTTAAGATCAGCATTATTTTGTCTTTCTGAAGCTAATTGATCTTCCAAACTCTTAATCCGTGACCGACTTTCAGTCAATTGAAGCTGACTATCCTGATACTGTGTCTGCAGATTTTTATACTCTGTCTGCAAACCTACATATGTTTTTTTACTGACGCCACATCCCGTAAAAAATAAACTTGCGGTCAGTATGGACATCGGAAAAACTATATTTTTCATAGCATTCTAATTTTGTAGATGTTGAATTAATTCGTTGAACCAAGATAAAGCAATATTTCAGCCAAAAAAATAGTATCCTATCAAATTAACATCCTTTAACGTCTATTGTCCTAACTCCTTTAACTCCACATTAGTGAATATCTGCTCACCTTTCAAATAAGGGTTAGCCCCTTTCAGATAATTGTAAATAATTGATTTTGCCTCTTCATTGGGCAACTTATGGAGATTTTTGACCAAGAAGTTTTTGTCTTCGATGATATTATCTTTATAACCCAAAAAAGACGGTGCATGAACCTGTACACTCCATCGAATAAACCTTGCTTCAATATGATTGGGGTTATCTTTGATCAACTCCTCCAGATGCTTCTTACCTTCTTTAAATTGACCTACTTTCTTAAATGGATTGCCCATGTGTTTTGCTATTAATATCTCATAGGCGGCACGATAGACCTTCTCTGTAGTGGATTTAGCCCCGTCATCGAGTAGATCAAAATTACGTTCACAAAGATCCTCATCCTTTACTGCCTCCGCATAATCTTTCCGGATCTTATCAATATTCAGCTGCTGTCCCAGTCCCATCTTTGCTATTGAAAATAGAAATACTGTCAATACTATTCGTGTCATCATAATTATAAATCAGGCTTTTTCAAAAAATTCATTTTCCGACTTAAATTACTAAAAAAATCGAATTCAAATATTAATTTTCAATTATCATACCACAAAGCCTAAAGTTTCTTGTCATCATATCACTACAGGAGGCTTTTTCCTCGCTAAATTTCTTTACAAAAGGATATTTTTAACCCATTTTTGCGCCATGAAATTAGCATTAAAAACAAGCCCTGTATGGTTCAAGGTAAGTCTATCCATTCTTTTTGGAATTCTATTGGGTTGCCTGTTGGGTGAAATGGTTTTCAAACTGCTACAGTCTTAACCTACGCTCAGCTGGAACAAAAGAAAAGATCTACAACCTGTATGTCTTTTTCAGAGAAATCTTGTCGTCATCCTTGCTTAGAATAGAATTATTTTTAGTATATTGCTTATACCAATATAAATTTAAAGTGAGCTATGGAGACAAAAGCGGAGTATCAGATTTGGGACACTATCGTCAATAGTGCAAAAACTAAATTCGATTATAAGCATATTCGTGCTATGTTCAAAAAGGAAGATGATGAAATAACCGATAAATTTCTATTCCATATTATCGCAGGATTTGCCTGTGGTGAAAATCACCAGACGATCTCAACAAACCTGTTTAATGAATTGCAAAGCATCAATTTTGAATGCAATGAACAACAGATTGATAAGTTCATTTCAGACAAACATGTTAAGTTTAGTCCTGAGATCTACGCAACTTACCTCGCATTTTCAATGTTAGAAGATGGTGAAGATATTGATAATATTACCGAAGTCATTGACAATCTACTACAAATAGACAAATAATTTTTTTTTAGAGGTATCGTTTATTTTGGCTAAAAACTTATATTCGTATACAAATTACGCCTAAGTTATGCGCCATTTTTTAACGCTATTTTTAATATTTTATTTTTGTCTGAACATCTTTGGGCAAAATTTCGATTTTGGTAGAGTAAACGTTTCAGATTTCTCGACTACAGCACTCGATAGCAATGCGAATGCTATTGTGCTAAAAGAATTTGGGCAAAGCTCAGTTTTCGTTGATGACTATGATCATCGGATAAAATTAATGCACGAATACCATGTCCTCATCCGCATAAACAATAAAGAGGGTTTTAAAAAGGCTAATTTCGAGATCCCCTCTTATAAAAGAGGAAGTTATATCCGTGACCACCTGGACGAATTGAAGGCCGTTACCTACAACCTGAAAAACGGACAGATTAATAGAACAGAACTTGAAAGTAAAAAGGTTTTTAAAGAAAATTATTCTACTTACCTCGATCTGAATAAATTCACACTTCCAAATATTAAAGAAGGATCCATCATAGAGGTTTCTTATCGAACGCTCGAACAGGATCTATTTAATTTTAAGACATGGGAATTTCAGGATGATATTCCTAAATTACAAAGCCAATACATTGCGATTATACCGGCATCTTTTAATTATAATGTGGTATTACGCGGTCCCTATCAACTTGATGACCAAAAAAAGGGAGAAGTTTTGAAGGAATATCTTTTTTTAGATGGAGTAAGAATGGATTGTTCAAAGCTCACCTATACGATGTCCAATATTCCGGCTTTTGTTGAAGAAGACTTTATGACTTCTCCCAAAAATTTTAAATCCGCAATATATTACGAGCTCGAATCCATATTCTATCCAAGCACTGGTGTCAAAAAAACATTTAGCAAGACATGGAAAGATGTTGACACAGAATTAATGAATGAGAAGACCTTTGGTGGCCAATTAAAAAAAACAGATCTATTCAAAACTACGCTGTCAACGCTTTTATCTCCAAATGATTCAAAATTGGTAAAGGCCAACAAAATCTACGACTACATCAAAAAACAGATAAAATGGAATAATTATGTTGGAAAATATTCCGAAAATGGAATCGAAAAAGCCTTAGAAAAGAGAACTGGTAATATTGGTGACATCAATTTATCGCTGATTACAGCTTTACAGGCTGCGGATTTAGATGCTTATCCAATTATTTTATCGACAAGACGAAATGGTAACCCAAATTCACTATTTCCTGTATTATCTGATTTTGACTATGTAATCGCCTGTGTGGACATCGATGGAATAAAATACAAATTGGACGCATCGAATAACTATCTTCCCTTTGGCTCATTGCCATTGCAATGTCTCAATGAACGCGGCAGAATCATATACTCCAAAAAGAGTTCAGATTGGTTCCCCCTAGCCTCCGAGGAGATATCCGAACAATACTATACGCTGACGGGCGTACTGAATAACCAAGGTCAAATTAAAGGCACACTGATCATCAGCAGTCAAGGTAATAAAGCGCTCTTAAAAAGGCAACATATAGCCAAATTCAACTCGCTTGAAGAATATTGGGAAAAACTGGATGAAGAGATGCCCAACATCAGTTTTACCAATGCCAAAATTGAACATCTTAACGAACTCGATCAGGTACTAAACGAGACGTATGATATTACGTTAGATGTTAATAAACAGCAAGAAAATAATATATTATCGCTTGCTCCAAACGTCATCGATCGCATTTCCTATAATCCGTTCAAAATTCAAGACCGCACTTATCCGGTAGATATGGGATTTAAGTCTAAGCTCCAATACAATATCCAATTGGAAATCCCGGAACAATACGAAGTAACCGATAAACCACAAAATGTATCTTTGGCTCTTCCTGAGTCCGCTGCAAGATATAAATACATCACACAGCTAACGGGCACCAAACTAGAGGTTATGGGGAGCCTTAGTTTTAATAAACCAATATTTACAGTAGACGAATATTTCTCTTTAAAAGAACTCTATTCACGTATTATACAACAGCAGAAATTAGACATTAGATTAACCACAAAAAAATGAAAACGTTATTTGCCAATTTAGCCTATTTCCTGATTCCAATTGCTTCAATTGCTCAGGAAAACTACGATATTGCCCAGATTCCGGGTGCGCTAAAAAGTCGGGCGGTAGCAACAGTCCGAAATGATAAAACTGTGGTGGAAGTAAAATCCCCTGAGCAGGTCACTGAAACGGTCACACGCGTCATTACCGTTTATAATAAAAATGGGGATTACTATGCCGCCCTTCCGATACATTATAACAAATCAAATGAGATCAAAAGCATAAAGGGTGCGATCTATAACGAAATGGGGATATTGCAGAAAAAAATTGCAACTAAGGATTTTAAAGATGTAAGTGCAGTCGACAATAGTACAATGTTTGCTGACTCGAGAATGAAAGTCTATATCCCGGATTATCATAGCTACCCCTATACCATCGAATATCAATACGAAGTAAGGCATAAACAAAACTTAATCATTCCTTCATGGACTCCGGAAGTTTCAAACAATGTATCCGTTGAAAAAAGTAGTTACCAATTTATCACTCCGATCGGTAGTGAATTCCGTATCGAGTCAAAAAACTATAAAGGTAATATCAAAGAGGAGAAAACCGATAAAACAGTCAGTAAAACCTGGAATGCGGAACAAATTCCAGCTAAAAAAGAGGAATCTTATAGCCCCAATCCCAATCTGAAAAGAACAAGCGTATTGATCGTTCCCAAAAACTTTGTCTATTATGGAAAAGAAGGCAATTTTAGCGACTGGAAAGAGTATGGCGACTGGTTTTCAACTAAATTATTAAACAAAAAGCAGGATCTTACTGAAGCCTCAAAACAGAAGTTCATATCACTTACAAAGAACGCCTCATCGGATCAAGAAAAAGCGAAGATCCTCTATGACTATTTGCAGAAAAACACGAGATACATCAGTATTCAGATTGGAATTGGTGGACTTGAGCCTTTCCCGGCATCCGAGGTTGACCGTTTAGGCTATGGTGACTGTAAAGCCTTGGTCAATTATATGGGAAGCATGTTATCTGCTGTAGGTATACCATCTTACTACTGTATGGTTGAGGCGGGTAAACGCAAGGAGAATTTTCATAAAACATTTGCAAATGTACAGGATGGCAACCATGCAATCCTATGCCTGCCATTCAAAAATGACACGACCTGGCTGGAATGTACCAGCCAGAACCTCCCTTTTGGATTCCTAAGCAATTTTACAGATGACAGAGATGTCATTGCCTGTACCGAAAATGGCGGTGTGATTATGCATACGCCAAAATATAGCAATGCCATCAATCTTCAGCTTCGTAACGCCGAGCTTAGCCTATCCGATGATGGAAGCATAAAAGGCTCCTTAAACACCAAATTTTATGGTACGCAGTATGAAAATCATATGGAAATTCTTTTGGCAAGCAGTAATGAAAAAACTAAACTGCTGGCAGAATATTATAATATCGACAACATTAATTTTGAACAGGTAAAATACACTGAGCACAAACAAGATAAACCATTTATTGAAGAGAATTTGTCAATTTCCATTAAAAACTATGCGGTAAAAAACGGCAATAAGATGCTGATTCAGCCCAATATTTTCAATACACAATCCAGCATATCTGAGAATAAAAACCGTACAGAAGATATTTTTATAGAACGTGGATTTGTTGACGTTGACAGTATTAGCATTGCACTACCAAATAATATTTTAAAAACAATAACCCCCGAACAAAAGGTTATCGAAAAACCATTTGGTAAATATGAATTTAAATCGGAGATAAAAGGTAATAAACTTTTCACGTATCGAAAACTGGAACTCTTCGAAGGAAATTATCCAGCAAGCAACTATGAGGATTTCTTTCAGTTTCACAAAGAAGTAAGTGGTTCCGATAAAGGACGTTATAATCTGAGCATATTGTAATATCATCTTAAAATATTTACCAGAATATGAAAGTTGCCAAACAATCAAATAAAGCAATTATTGTATATTAGCCAAATGACAGAATACGCGGCAATTTTTGATATGGACGGGGTTATAAGCCACACCAATCCCTTTCATGCAGAAGCTTTCAGAGCTTTTTTTAAAAACCATAACGTACAGCAGGCTACTGAAGAAGAATTCGAACAGCATATGTATGGCAAACACAACAGCTATATCATGCAACATTTTTTTCAACGTCCGATCTCTCCTGAAGAATTGCGTACGCTTGAGTTTGAAAAAGAGCAGCTTTTTAGGGTAATCTATAAAGAACATGTTGCCCCTATTAAAGGCTTGATCGAATTTCTGAAAGATTTAAAAGACAAGGGCTTCAAACTTGCAGTGGCAACATCGGCTCCAAAAGAAAATATGGATCTGATTTTGGATGAACTAAAGATCCGAGATCTTTTCTCATCAACTTTGAGCAGTGAAGATGTAAAACTTCACAAACCTCATCCCGAAGTTTATTTGAAATCAGCGGAAAACCTGGGTATGCCAATTGAAAAATGCATTGTGTTTGAAGATTCTTTTTCGGGCATTACAGCGGCCAAAAATGCGGGAATGAAAGTCGTTGCGGTATTATCAACCCACAAAAAAGAGGAACTTCCTGTTAGCGATACCTATATCAGAAATTATACGGAAATTTCAGTAGCTAATGTGAAAGCAATATTGCAATAGTAGATTCTCATGAGGTATAAATCGCTTAATTCATACGAGGATCATTTCAACTGTGTTTCTTCAATTGAATACAAGGAACTATTACAAAGGTTATAAAAAACACGGGCTTCTTTTGGAAGCCCGTGTTTTTTGCTAGTCTCTTTTGAGACCAAACTTTTCAATCTTACTATAGAGATGACTCCGTTGTATATCCAGATCATCTGCAGTCTTGGAAACATTCCAGTTATTTTTCTCCAATTTATATTTTATAAATTCTTTTTCCGCATGATCCTTATAATCTTGGAATGAGTCAAAGGAATCCATATCTAGTCCGTAATTCACCGTTCCCTTTTCGTGGGCAATTCCATTGACCGGTTCACGTGAAGGATTAGCAAATGCGACAACATCCTTATCGGTAATAGATTTATCACTCAAAATAATAAGTCGTTCAATCATATTACGCAATTCACGAATATTTCCTGTCCATGGAAGATGGCTTAATTCCCGCATCGCTGCATTTGTGATTTCCTTTACAGGAATACCATATTCCATACATATTTCTTCACAAAAGTTTGTTGAAAGCAATGGAATATCATCAACACGATCTATCAGCGCTGGCACATGGATTAAAATCACCGAGAGGCGATGGTATAAGTCCATTCTAAAATTGCCGTCTTCAATTTCCTTTAACAAATCTTTATTGGTCGCAGCTACAACACGTACATTGACATCAATTTCTTTGTCACCACCAACTCTGGTTATTTTATGTTCCTGTAAAGCACGCAACACTTTAGCCTGAGCGGAAAGGCTCATATCCCCTATCTCGTCCAAAAACAATGTCCCGCCACTCGCCTGTTCAAATTTACCGATACGTTGTTTAATTGCCGAAGTAAAGGATCCTTTTTCATGTCCAAACAATTCTGATTCGATCAATTCCGAAGGAATGGCAGCACAGTTTACTTCAATCAATGGCGCCTGTGAACGATTTGACTTCTCATGCAACCAACGGGCAACAAGCTCTTTACCTGAACCATTTGCACCGGTAATCAGTACCCTAGCTTCTGTTGGAGCCACACGATCTATCGTCTCTTTGATACGTTTAATTGCACCGGACTCCCCTAATATATCTTTGGTCTTTGAACTGCTTACTTTTCGTTTTAATACTTTGGTTTCAGTGACAAGAGAACTTTTATCCAATGCATTCCGAACCGTAATGAGCAATCGGTTTAGATCCAGTGGTTTTTCCAAAAAGTCAAAAGCTCCCTTTTTTGCTGCCTCAACCGCGGTTTCAATCGTTCCATGGCCAGAGATCATTATAAAAGGAATATCTGGACTACTCTGATGTGCCTCAGATAACACTTCCATCCCGTCCATATTATTCATCTTGATATCACACAGAACCAAGTTGACCTTTTCTTTTTTTAAGATCTCCAATCCATCACGACCATTGTCAACATCTAAAATCGTATAATCTTCGTATTCTAAGATATCACGCAAAGAGCTTCTGATGGCGCGTTCATCGTCAATGATTAAAATTGTACTCATAAATTCAGCGTTATGCTATTTTCAATTACGGAAATCAATATAAGGTTTTTTTAGCAATTAGCGAAAAAGAAGCAAACCTTGTAAGCCGGGTTCTGTAGACCACCGAAGTGGAATTTCTATCATTTATCTAGATTTGCCATCGCTGACAAACTCAATCAACCTACCCATTACGAATTCCAATAAATTGAAAGAAGACGAGCAGCCTTCGAATTTCGCAACCTATTTGGTCTTTCAACACACGAGGTTTACCGTAATATATGTTACCATACAAGACCGTAAGCTCTTACCTTACGTTTTCACCCTTACTCCGAAAAGCGGTATATTTTCTGTGGCACTTTCTGTCTGCTATTTAAAATAACATCCTTCCCGTTAGGAAGCGTGTCGCTCTATGTTGCCCGGACTTTCCTCTCCTCACAAAAAGAGCAGCGATAGAACCAGTTTGCTTCTGCGCAAAAGTAGCGATTTTACTTGGATAAACAGCCAATTTCTTTACAATTTCAACAAAGCTGGGTATAAGGCTTTAAGCATTATAAATATTACGCAATACTCTTGCGTAGATAACATAAAATTTTTGTATTTTCATCTAAACTTGCTTCAACAAAACATGGCATTAAACAAACTCGCACTGATCCGTTACAAAACAATAGATAACTGTCTTCGGTTAAGACATCGTAAGTGGACTTTAGAAGACTTAATGGAAAAGGTTTCTGATGCTCTCTATGAGTTTGAAGGCATCAAGAATGGCATAAGTAAACGCACTGTTCAGGGCGATATACAGTTGATGCGAAGTAATAAATTAGGTTATAATGCGCCGATTGTTGTCACACATCGTAAGTTTTATACTTACGAAGACCCAAATTATAGTATAAGCAACTCGCCTATTTCGGTAGGCGATATGCAAAAAATGAAGGAAGCTGTAGAGGTCTTAAAACATGTCAGCGGCTTTTCGAGTTTTGATGAAATGAGCGATATTGTCGCACGCCTTGAGAATAGTATTCATACTAAAAAAGATAATCAACCTTCCATTATCCAAATGGAGAGCAATAATCTTTTGAAAGGCTTATCATTTATTAGCCAACTCCATCAGGCCATTCGTGAAAAAACACCACTTCTAATAGGCTATCAATCTTTTAAAGCACTACAAAAACAAGATCTGGTATTCTCCCCCTACCTATTAAAAGAATACCGTAATCGTTGGTTTCTCATTGGGCACCACAGAAAAAGCGAGGGATTAATGACACTTGCTTTAGATCGGATCGAAACAATAGAGGAAATGGGGAAAAATTCGTATAAAGAATATACAGGGGTAGATTTTGAACGTTACTATTCCGATACGATTGGAGTTACAAAAACGCATAAAGATCGCGGCCATCGTGTTATTCTGGAAATAAACGCAAGAAATGCTCCTTATGTAGAAACCAAGCCTATCCATCCCTCTCAACAGATCCTAGATAGAAAAGACGACGGCTCCCTATTAATTCGTCTTGATGTTGTCCTGAACTTTGAACTGGAGCGGGAAATTTTAGGATTTGGTGAAGCGATCAAGGTGATTGCTCCACGCAATTTACAAAGTCGGATAAGGCAACGTTTGATTGCAGCAGCTCAATTATATCCTGATCGGTCGGAAAAGTCAACTGATATTGCATAGAATCACCAAGCTTCTAATCATCTTTCGTAAAAATCTGGATTTAATCATATCGAGCTTCTGATCGATCATCCGCTCAGCTTCAAAACATTTTTCAGTAAACCAGAGATTGATCTGAAACCTATAGGCTGTATTGTTAATAAACAGGTAGCCACTGTATTTGTAAAACACCGCTGTACTGCAACCAACTGATATCGGGTTGATGGACTCTAAATAGCTTGCGCTATCGCATAACCACTTGCCCAGGCCCATTGGAAATTATATCCGCCAAGCCAGCCCGTAACATCGACAGTCTCACCTCCAAAATAAAGACCGGGTATTTTCTTGGATTCTAATGTTTTGCCCTGCAGTTCCGTCGTAGCAACACCGCCGCGCATCACCTCGGCTTTATCATAGCCTTTATCACCTGCAGGTTTGACCTTAAAACGGTGAACCGTATCTACAATCGACTTAGCGTCAGCTTTGCTCAAAGATGCTATTTTGATATCCAAGGTGAGGAATTTGCCAAGCGCATCCACCAGTTTTCGACTAAAATAGTCATTCAGCAATTGTGAGACCAATCGCTTCCCGCCCTGCTGCCGCTCTTCCTTGATCAACTGTTCCAGATTAAAATTTGGGAGCAAGTCTATCGTAATCTCCTGTCCCGGTTTCCAATAGCTTGATATCTGAAGAATTGCTGGACCGCTCAACCCCCAGTGGGTAAACAATATATTCTCTTCGAAAGACATATTGGCTGTGGAGACTTTCGAAAATACCGAATTGCCGGCTAGAGAAGTATACCAATCCGCATCTTTACCGGTAATTGTCAATGGTACCAGTGCTGGAGCGGTTTTCACAATTTCTAGTTCAAACTGCTTTGCAACACGCAATCCAAAATCAGAAGCGCCTAGTTTTTGAACCGGCAGTCCTCCCGAGGCAATCACCAGCTTTTTAGTTTCATACTGATGTTCTCCTTTTGAAGTCTCTACCTGAACGACAAATCCATTGGCGCTCTTTTCCACAGATTTCACAAGCGTATTGAGCGCTATATCCTGTTCAGTTTCATAAAGAATTTTCGAAAATATCGCAACGATATCTTTGGCTTTATTGGTTTCGGGAAACAGCTGTCCTAAGGTCTTTTCCTGTCCTTTAATACCGTATGCTTCGAAAAAATCAATGGTATCCTCGACGGTCCATTGCTTAAATATCCCGTGCAAAAAATCTGGATTTTCAGAGATAAAATTAGCAATTGTAGTTCCAGTATTTGTGTAATTGCATCTTCCACCACCTGAAATCAAGATCTTTGCCCCTACCTTATCATTACGCTCCAATAGCAACGTTTTCTTTCCCAGCAATCCTGCTTGTGCTGCGCACATTAAACCACAGGCACCACCACCAATGATAATAGCATCGTATATATCCACAGTCTTATATTAATAAGCAATCAATTGATCTTCAGTTGAAATGACCCTTCGCTCCGATTGGCTCTGATAGCCAAGCTCGATGATACGAATCACATCTCGAGCCTGATCCGGTGAAGCGATTAAGGTAGCTTGACCTAAAATAGTATCCGCAACATTTTGATAAAAATCAGGATATGACCCTCGTTCCGATGCAATGATTTCCTCTACATCTTTTCCATCTTCAACAATATTGAGTTTTCCATAAATACTTGGATCCTCTTCGCCCCAATTTGGATCTTCATCGGGGAACTTACCGTCACGCAATAATGCTTCTTGGGGGTCAACGCCATTTTTCACAAAATTGCCATTCATACCAAAAAGGCGATATCTTGGGGTTGGTTCTTTCGCAAGCATTGATCCTTTTAGCGAAACTCTCAGGTTATCGTAGTACAAGATACAGTCAAAATTGTCAATGGTCTTTGCATGATCACGTTGTACGGCAAGATCCGCAAATACAGCATTTGGCTTTCCAAATAACTGCAAAGCCTGATCGATCAGATGTGGGCCTAAATCGTAAAATATACCCGATCCAGGCAGATTTTCCTCACGCCAGGCATTTGGTCGCAAATAATTCCGGAAACGGTCAAATCTCGATTCCAGATTTACAATCCTTCCCAATCGTCCACCTGCTATGATTTTCACGAGTGTACGGAAATCCGAAGTAAATCTCAAATTATGATAAGGAGCAAGCACCAAATTCTTTTCTTTCGCTAAGGCGATCAACTCATCTGCTTGTTCTACCGTATTTGTAAACGGTTTTTCAACAACGACATGTTTTCCTGCCTCCAATGCACGTTTTGCCATTGGATAATGCATATCGTTAGAAGTAGCAACCACAACCAACTCGATCGTATCATCAGCAAAAATTTCATCAGCAGACAAAGCGATTTCAGCTTGCGGAAAACGCTCTTTCAATAACACCTGTTGCTCAGCCTTACGCGCAGTAACCTTTACAAGGTCCAATGCCGCAATCGAACGCATGACAGGAGCATGAAAAACCTGTCCCGAAATACCAAAGCCTATAAGGCCAACACGAATCTTCCTCATATCATTACATTCTTTCTGGTACACAGATACCCAACAAGCCCATTCCTTTGGCGATAACTTTCGCTGCAGCAGCGGACAGATGTAATCTAAAATTCTTTACATCATTGGCTTCGGCTTTCAATATGCTCTCTTCGTGATAAAATTTATTATATAACTTGGCAACCTCGTAAATGTAATTTGCCAATTGCGCCGGACTAAATTCCTGTGCAGATGCCTCAATAGTTTCAGGAAATGCTCCCAACTGCTGAATCAGATCACGTTCATAAGGCGAAATGGATGTCAGTACGGAAACAGGGCTATTGGCATCAAATTCAGCCTTACTCAATACAGATTTAATACGTGCATGCGTGTATTGGATAAAAGGTCCAGTATGGCCCTGAAAATCTACAGATTCGTTTGGATCAAACAATAGACGTTTCTTGGGATCTACTTTCAATAAAAAGTACTTCAATGCCCCCATTCCTATGGTATTATAAAGTGCAGCCTTGGCATCTTCGGCCAGACCTTCGGTTTTCCCCAGTTCTTCTGTACGCTCCTGTGCTGTTTTAAGCATTTCGTCCATTAAATCATCAGCATCCACAACTGTTCCTTCACGTGATTTCATTTTACCCGAAGGTAAGTCAACCATGCCATAAGATAAGTGGAACAAACCATCAGCCCATGATTTACCTAGTTTTTTGAGGATCAAAAACAAAACCTTGAAATGGTAATCTTGCTCATTACCGACAACGTAAATAGATTCACTCATTTTGAACTCATCATATTTAAGTTGTGCAGTACCTAAATCTTGTGTAATATAAACTGAAGTACCATCGCCACGGAGCACCAATTTTTGGTCCAATCCTTCATCTGTCAGATCTATCCAAACGGAGTTGTCCTCTTTCTTAAAGAAAACACCTTTGTCCAGTCCTTCCTGAATAATATCTTTCCCTAAAAGATAGGTATCAGATTCGTAATAATATTTATCAAAGTCTACGCCCAATTGCTTATAGGTTTTTTCAAAACCAGCGTAGACCCAGCTGTTCATCGTTTTCCAAAGCGTAATAACCTCTTCGTCTCCTGCCTCCCATTTTTGAAGCATAGACTGAGCCTCTTTCATCAATGGAGCATTCTTTTTTGCTTCATCTTCTGACTGCCCTTCAGCTTTCAATGCTTCAATTTCTTTCTTATACTCCTTATCGAAGACTACATAGTATTTCCCCACAAGGTGATCGCCTTTCATTCCGGTAGATTCAGGCGTTTCTCCCGCACCGAATTTCTGCCAAGCCAGCATGGATTTACAAATATGTATACCACGATCGTTCACCAAATTTGCCTTGATGACTTCGTAACCATAAGCTTTCAAGATTTCAGCAACGGAATAACCTAACAGATTATTTCGGATATGCCCCAAATGCAATGGTTTATTGGTATTTGGCGAAGAATATTCAACCATCAATTTCTTTCCATTCGCTGGGAAAACACCAAAATCTTTGGCAACAATCGTTTCATTCAACAAGGAAACCCAATAGTCATCGGAAAGCACAATATTCAAAAAGCCTTTTATCACATTGAAGTCCGATATTTCAGTTATATGCTGTTGCAAATAGGTACCGATTTCTTTACCTGTTTGCTCCGGAGACGATTTCGAAAAGCGAGTTACGGGAAAAGTTACGATTGTAATCTGCCCTTCAAACTCCTTTCGAGTCGCTTGTAAAGCAATTTGATGTTCTAAAATATCTGCATTGTAAAGCGCTTTAACAGCCTGTACAGTGACTTCAACAAGTCGCCTTTGAATAGAATTTGCCATTTAATGATTTTGTAAATTTTACAACTTCCTGATAGTGAACTGGAAATAAATAACATTCCTTATTTAGGTATTCACCATTAAAGTATATCTTTGCAAAAATAATAAAAAATGCAGAGCTATCAGGAATTTCTTGACTTAAGTGTTGGTTTTCCGCAAGACGGATTCGAAATCATCGACGACGAATTGTATTTCCACGATTTGAATTTAATGGAAATGATAGAAACGTACGGTACGCCGTTACGTTTTACTTATTTGCCTATCGTCAGCAAAAAAATTCAACAAGCGAAAATCTTGTTTCAGACCGCTATTCTGAAGCATAACTATCGTGGATCTTACAAATACTGTTATTGCACCAAATCTTCCCATTTCAAGCACATCGTAGAAGAAGCCTTGAAAAATGACATCCACCTTGAAACTTCGTCTGCATTTGACATGCCGATGATTGATTCACTGGAGAGACAAGGTACCGTGACAAAAGACATCACAGTCATCTGTAATGGATTTAAAACCTACCAGTACAAACAGTATATCGTTGATATGATCCATGATGGATATAAAAATATTATACCGGTACTGGACAACAAAGAAGAATTCAACCTCTATGATGATGAGATTGAATTGGATGAACCATGTGCTCTGGGTATTCGCATAGCTTCAGAGGAACAACCAGATTCCCAATTTTATACATCACGACTGGGTATTCGTCAAGAAGATGTTGTAGAATTCTATAACAACAAAATAGCGGACAATCCCAACTTCAAAGTAAAACTACTTCACTTCTTTATCAATTCGGGTATATCAGACACGCCATATTACTGGAATGAGCTGGAAAAATATGTTACCCTCTATTGTAAATTCAAAAAGATAAATCCTGATTTAGATACGTTGGATATCGGTGGTGGAATGCCTTTTAAAGATTCATTGGTACACGATTTTGATTATGAATACATGGTCAACGAAATCGTCAACCGGATCAAACAGATCTGTGCACACCACGAAGTAATGGAACCAGATATCATTACAGAATTTGGCAAATACACCGTTGCTGAAGCATCGGGTATCCTATACAAAGTACTTGGACGTAAGCAACAAAATGACCGCGAGCGCTGGTTTATGATTGATGGATCTTTCATTACAAACCTACCAGACGTTTGGGCATTGAACCAAAAATATATTCTATTACCAATCAACAACTGGGATTCGGAATACGAACGTGTCAATTTGGGCGGAATTACTTGTGATGGCCAGGATTACTACAATCAGGAAGCACATATGAACTCTGTTTTTATGCCTAAAACACGTAAAGTACAATATTTAGGATTCTTTCATACTGGAGCTTACCAAGATGTATTGAGTGGATACGGCGGAATTCATCATTGCCTACTTCCTTCACCTAAACATGTACTGGTGCGTAGAAATAGAGATGAGACTTTCAACTACGAAGTATTTGGAGAGGAACAAAATTCCAAACAAGTCATGAAGCTATTGGGTTATCAATAAGATATTCCTCCTAAAAAAATGATGCTATAAATTTTAACGTATCTTTTTAGAAAGAAGATATACTAATCAATCATAGAGAGAAAGGTCTCGATCTTAGGATCGAGACCTTTTCTTTTAAGTAGCTCCTCGCTTTTCCAATCATTTGCAATCTAAACACCCCTTGTCAATCAACGAAACTGACAGCACGTAACCTCCTAACAAGTTATTATTTAATAGGGACTTTATTCGGACTTAATAGGGACCTCATTCGGACCTCATTCGGATAAAACCGTGTAAAGTTCGTTTTAGCTCCGCATAATATTATGATCAAACGCATATCAATCATGAAGCTTTTCTCCTGCTGTCTCCGCCCAGAGACCACGCTAAACACCGGATAAGTACAGTAATATATCTTTTATGTCAGTTTGCCACAAAATAAAGCAGGCCCCTAAATAGGGGCCTGCTCATGGTGTATTTTCCGTTATTTTATGATGATTTTCCCAAAGAAATTCAGCTGTGTTTTTTTATTTCGCCACCCAAGTATTAAAGAATTTCAGAACCTTTTCCTCATCGTAGCTTTTTCCTTTCTCCAGGCTACCGCTTTCCTGCACATGAAGCGTCTTTCCATTCTTATCCAATATAATAAAAAATGGATAACCTAATTTACTACCTTCAGGTGCATACTTTTGAAAAACTGTCTCATTCTTATTTTCCTTCGAATAATTCAAATGATAATAAAGAAAACGACTTTTTAACAATTTGTCTACGCTTGCCGTTTTATGGATATAATCATTAAACCGCAGACACCATACACACCAATTTCCCCCCGCTTGAATAACGATATTCTTTTTTTCCTTCTTAGCCAATTGCAGCAGACCATCGATATCTTTTTGCGCATCCGCTTCTGGGTTATAAGGCTTTGAAAGCTCATCCTGAGTTTTTGAAACTTCCTGAGCGACTACACTTGAATGTACGAATTGGCTTCCCAAGAATACGCCAATTCCAAGAAACAATAATTTAATCCTTCTCATTATCCAACAAATTATTTATATGATTTAAAAATACAAAATCATTTCCCCAAACCAAAACATAAGCCTATTATAATGGTTAAACGTTATATAGTTCTTTGCTACAAAACAACAAAGAATATACAACAAGGCCATAGAAATGATGTTATCTCAAATTATTTTAAAAACATCAAAAAAGTGATGACGAATTATTAAAAAAACATAAATAACAAAACAAAACAAAACAAAAACAAACATATGTTATTTTTGTATTTTTTTATAAAATTCCTTTAAAAATCCATAAATATACTATAACTTAGTATAAATGGGTTACATCGACAAATAAAAGAGACAGTAACTTAAGACCAAAAACGAAACAAAATGAAACAAGAAGAATTCAAAAGGTCAAAATTAATAGAAAGAGTAAAAGACACAAGCGAGTGGGATGTTATTGTCATAGGAGGCGGAGCAAGTGGCTTGGGTGTTGCATTGGATGCATTGAGCAGAGGATTCAAAACGATATTATTGGAACAGGTTGATTTTGCGAAAGGTACCTCGAGCAAGGCCACAAAACTCGTTCATGGTGGTGTCCGCTATCTCGCTCAAGGTGATATATCTCTTGTAAGAGAAGCACTTCATGAGAGAGGGCTCCTACAGCAAAACGCTCCACATTTAGTTAAAAATCAATCTTTCGTAATCCCTAATTACAGCTGGTTTGACGGTCCCTTCTATACCATCGGCATGAAAATATATGATTTCTTAGCCGGCAAATTGAGCTTAGGAAAATCTATACATATTAATAAGGAGGAAACACAACGCCGAATCAGTACAGTCAGAACAAAGGGACTCTATGGCGGTGTTGTTTATCAGGATGGTCAATTTGACGACTCAAGACTCGCTGTCAATGTAGCGCAGACCTGTATTCAAATGGGCGGCGTAGCACTTAATTATATGCGGGTAACTAATCTAACCAAAAACGGCGCCGGTAAAGTTAACGGTATTATCGCGCAAGATACTGACACCGGAGAAGTTTTCACGATTCAGGGTAAAGCCATTATCAATGCAACAGGGATCTTTGTTGATGATATCCTCAAAATGGATAAGCCCGAAGCAAAACAAATGGTTAGACCAAGTCAGGGTGTACACCTTGTTTTTGATAAGTCTTTTCTTCCGGGGGATGACGCAATCATGATCCCAAAAACAGATGATGGTCGCGTTCTTTTTCTTGTCCCTTGGCACAATCGCGTTATCGCAGGAACTACAGATACGCCAATCGATGAACACAGTCTGGAACCGATAGCACTAGAGAAAGAGATCGAATTTATCTTAAAAACTGCTGGCCGTTACCTCACTAAACAACCAACCCGTCAGGATGCATTAGCTGTGTTTGCTGGTCTTCGACCGTTGGCAGCACCAACAGGAAATTCCAACAAAACCAAAGAAATCTCCCGAAGTCATAAAGTAATCGTCAGCGACTCAAATTTACTAACTTTGACTGGAGGAAAATGGACTACCTTTCGCCGAATGGGACAAGACACCGTTGATAAAGCAATTAAAATTGGCTGTTTACCCAAAAAAGAAAGTACCTCGGCAACACAAAAAATCTATAGCGCTATTCCTACCACTGATAGAAGTAACCACATGTATATTTATGGCTCCGACCAGGAGGCAATCCATGCGCTTGAACAAGAAAATCCGGTATGGGGTGAAAAATTAGTCGAACACCTGGAATTTAAAAAAGCAGAGGTACTATGGGCCGTGCGCAACGAACTCGCACAGACTGTGGAAGATGTACTTTCACGTCGTGTACGCATCCTATTTCTTGATGCAAAAGCAGCCATTACCGCCGCACCCGAAGTCGCCAGAATACTCGCTCAAGAATTAGGTAAAGACGAAAACTGGCAAAAAAATCAGGTAGAAAATTTCGAGAAAGTTGCAAAAAATTATATCTTAAACTAATAGAAAATAACCAGCAGTAATCAGATTATGGAACAACAATACATCTTGGCAATGGATCAGGGCACAACAAGCTCCAGAGCCATTATTTTTGATAAGGACAGAAATATCGTTTCAATTGCGCAAAAAGAATTTACACAAATCTTTCCACAACCAGGATGGGTGGAACACGACCCGCATGAAATCTGGTCCACGCAAGCAGGTGTCACTGCCGAAGCCACAACGAAAGCCGGACTGAATGGCAAAAATATCGCTGCCATCGGGATAACCAATCAACGGGAAACGATTGTTGTCTGGGAAAAAGAAAGCGGTAGACCAATCTATAATGCTATTGTATGGCAAGATAAGCGCACAGCAGATTACTGTGATGAGCTCCGTAAATCTGGTAAACATGAAATGATACAGAAAAAAACAGGGCTCATCCTTGACCCTTATTTTTCAGCAACAAAAATAAAGTGGATTCTTGATCATGTGGACGGAGCGAGAGAAAAAGCAAAAAACGGAGAGCTGATCTGTGGCACCATCGATACTTGGCTGGTATGGAATCTGACGCGCGGTGACGCCCATATTACCGATGTTACCAATGCCTCCCGTACACTTTTATTCAATATACACACGATGGATTGGGATACGGAGCTTCTTGAATTATTTGACATTCCGGCTTCCATGTTACCCGAAGTTAAGGAAAGCAGCGAAATATATGGTGAGTCTAGAACAACGATTTTCGCTCATAAAGTCAGAATAGCTGGGATTGCAGGAGATCAGCAAGCAGCTCTTTTTGGTCAGCAATGTGTAGAGAAAGGAATGGTAAAAAACACCTACGGTACTGGATGTTTTATGCTGATGAATATTGGTGATAAACCAATCATGTCTAACAACAACTTATTGACAACCGTAGCCTGGAAGATCAACGGAAAAACTGAGTACGCATTAGAGGGAAGTATATTTATTGGTGGTGCATTGGTCCAATGGTTACGGGACAACCTTAATATTATCTATAAATCTGCAGATATTGAGCAATTGGCACTTTCCGAAAAAGACAATGGCGGAGTGACATTTATCCCAACTTTCGCTGGACTGGGGGCTCCTTACTGGAACGCCAGAGCTCAAGGTACTATATTTGGATTAACGCGGGCTACAACAAATGGACATATTGCGAGAGCTTCGCTAGAGGCTATTTCGCTCCAAACAAGAGATGTTTTACAAGCAATGGAAGCTGACAGCGGAATACCTATCAAGGAACTGCGTGTGGACGGTGGAGCAACGGCAAACAACCTTTTAATGCAGATTCAAGCAAATGTACTGGACAGCAATGTCATCAGGCCCAAAATTACTGAAACAACAGCATTGGGGGCAGCCTATCTAGCAGGACTGGCTGTTGGCTTCTGGAAAAATGAAGAAGAACTTTCAAAATTTTGGGCACAAGACCGTCTCTTTGAACCCGAAAAAGAACAAGAAGAACAAACCCAGAAAATTATTAAACAATGGACCAAAGGTGTTAAAGCACTACAATTCTGGACAGAAAACTAACCAATACTTATGAACCATTATTTAGCTGAATTTATTGGAACCTCTCTCCTTCTACTCCTTGGGAATGGTGTTGTTGCAAATGTTATATTAAAAGGAACAAAAGGGGAAAATAGCGGTTGGATTGTCATTACAACCGCATGGGCCCTGGCCGTATATGTCGGCGTAGTCTTTGCAGGACCTTACACGGGCGCTCACCTTAATCCAGCGGTAACAATCGCGATGGCACTTAACAACGCGCTGCCCTGGACAGAGGTCCCCGGTTATATTCTCGCCCAAATTGCTGGTGGATTTTGCGGGGCATTATTAACGTATGTTATACACAAAGATCATTTTGATGCTACAGCCGATCCTACCACAAAATTAGGTGTTTTCGCTACCATCCCAAATATTCGAAACACGTCAACAAATCTAGCCAGTGAAATCATTGGAACTTTCGTCTTAATTTTTGTTATCTTCTTTATAACAGGTCAAGATGTTACGATCAATGGAAAGACTGAACCTATCGGGATGGGATCTCTAGGCGCTATACCGGTTGCTTTTTTAGTTTGGGCTATTGGCTTGTCACTGGGTGGCACAACGGGCTATGCGATTAATCCCGCTAGGGATCTTGGGCCACGATTATTTCATGCACTCTGGCCAATTAAAGGAAAGGGAAGTTCTGACTGGTCATACGCCTGGATCCCTATTATTGGACCGGTCATTGGCGCGATCTTAGCATTTGCAGTCTATACTTTAATAAAATAATAAAGGGATTCAATATTGAATCCCTTTATTATTTTATACTCGTTTTGGTTTTCGATGACCATATTCACGATCTCGCTCAAAAGTATTCATATGCCTTTCTTTTTTCACGGGATAAACATCTTCAATAACGATCAGAATACCTTTTTCCTCAACAGTGCCGAACTCATCATTTCGAGCTGTACCAAAAGACTTCATCGTTGGGGACAGGTTCATGTATGTATTTATTAATGGAGGAATATTTTCCCCCAATGCTCTTACATGACTATTTAATATTTTGTACCCCTCTTTATAATCTAATCCATCAAAAACACCAATAAACCGATCGTAGTCATTTTTGATTTCCAAATCAGGTAATGGAGTAACCAATTTATCCTGATCAGGAAAATAATAATCCATGAAGTAAAGCAACATATCTCGTGCATCCTTATTATAATGTGGATACATCGTCACTTTCCCAAAAAGGTACTTAATTTCAGGATTAAGCATCACCAAAGCGCCCAAACCATCCCATAAGTTGTCTAAGGAAAAGATACCCTTTCTATTGTCAATTGCAGGTTGGTATCTAGGTTGAACAAAAGACCGCCCGAGCTCAATGGTATACGGTAAATAATCTTTTGTAAACTGATCCGAGAACTGAAAATAATGGGCTGTAGATAAATTAGGAATACCATTTGTTTCTCCGGCTTCTGTACATTTAATCACACGATAACCTGCAACGACTTCCTCATCTTCAGGATTCCATGCAATCAATTGATCATAACAATCATCACATGTATCATTTTCATCAATATCAATTGAAAGCCCTGTACCTCCTCCTGCGCCACGGAATGTCAACTCTCGTAACCGGCCAATTTCGCGCATAGCATTGGGCGAGTTATGATAGTTGATTAAGTATATCTCGTTATTTCCATTGTTGGTATAGCGTAAGAAAACGTCCTTGTTCAATTCGGCTTTCAATAGTTCTCTATCAACTGGAGGTATAATTTCTTGCATAAATTCTATTTTTCTTGAGCTAATCCATAAACCCTTCTTTTCACTTCTTCAGCCCAAGTCTTTTCGTTTTTTGATTGATCAAACGCTGTATAAGGGATTCTCTTTCCTACTATAATGTTAACGGTGTGCCCGCGCTGGGCAAACATTTCATCGGGTAAATATAACATTTCAATGTTTACCTTAAGACCTATTTTTTGTCTAAGCCTTGCAAAATTATAAAAAAACTTAGAGTTTTTGCCGTCAATAAGTACCGGAATGATATCTTTTTTATATTTTTTCGCTTTGCTAATAAAACTTTTTTTCCATTCCAGGTCTTCAATACGCCCATCTTTTTGCTTTCTGGAGACCAAACCCGCCGGAAATACAAGCAAGGCGTCATCCGCCCCGTACGCTTCCTCAATTGCCGATATTGCCTGTTTCCCCTGACCACCTAGTTTATTTACACCTACAAATAAAGGTCTCAAATTACCTATATTTAATAAGATATCATTAACCAAAAATTTCACATCCCGACGATGCTTTCCTATCGCATGCATAAACGCAATACCATCTAAACCTCCCAAAGGATGATTGGATGCAAAAATTACAGGATCAGACTCAGGAATATTTTCTGCACCATATAAATTCACAGTCACACCCAAATCATTGATTAACGCATCAACAAAATCCAGGCCCTGCAAATCAGCAAAACGTGTCATAATATCATTGATCTCATCCTCATGAATGGTTCTTTTAAGATAGTTTAACAGGAAGGACGGAATCCACTTTGCTAATCCCGCATTTTTTTTGTGAATAACCTCGCGTATATCAATAAATTTTTTATTCTCACTCGTAACCATCAATCTTATTTTTCTGACTAAAAAACTAGTTGCCTCCCATCTAAGCATATCTCAAATAGCGGACAAAAATACTAACAGAATGCTAATAAAAGTACAATTTTAAACATTAAAATTGTACTTTTATTAGCAATAATGTGATTACTTACTTTTAATTTATCCACCAAACACAAAAAAGTCCCCACCCTCTTAAAGATTCTGATCTACAAAAATTTCCCTTTCACATCATTTTTTTTATTAAGTTTGGGTATGTTAATAGGACAATTTCTTTCAAACGCAGATTTCAGCATTCAAAAAGCTGATTCAATACAGCAGGCATTAGAAAAACTACAAGACATGCTTTGTAAAGAATTGGTTGTTTTAAATGGGGATGAATATATCGGATTCGTTAACGAGTCTATTTTAT
Source organism: Sphingobacterium sp. GVS05A (assembly GCF_019969845.1). GTDB lineage: Bacteria > Bacteroidota > Bacteroidia > Sphingobacteriales > Sphingobacteriaceae > Sphingobacterium. The sequence continues at coordinate 68,191 of NZ_JAHXYR010000004.1, read as the reverse complement.
TGGATGCCGACAATGACGAAGCTCCGATCTCCTCCATTAAAATTAACACAGCACCGATACAGCTCAGATTTAATCAGCATCCCTACGATGCATTGGTAATGACAACCGTATATAATAGTTCCTTAGTCCCTATTTTGGATCAAGATAACAAATATATTGGTGTTTCTACACAATTGGATATTTTAAAGGCAATTTCGTTAATCCAATCTCAAAATGAATCTGGGGCTATTATTGTATTGTCAATTGGACTACATGACTTTTCATTATCTCAGATTGCACACCTGGTAGAGAGTGACAACTGTAGAATCCTTAATTGTGCGACAAAAATAAATCTCGAAAGTGAGTCGATTGAAGTCACTTTGAAGGTAGACAAATCCAATATCAACGCGCTACTTAATTCATTCTTAAGGCATAATTATATAATTATGGAGACACACAATACTGTTGCCGCATTTGATGATACAGCCGAACGTTATCAACAGCTTATGAATTACCTCAATATTTAATTAATTAAGATTAGTTTTTTTCTCATCTTTGCCCCATAAATTCAAAAAATATGAGAATTGCGATATATGGACGACAGTTTCAACCCTCCGTTATAGCACATGTGAAGCACTTATTTAAATATCTCGTTGGTAAAAACGTCGATATTTGGGTTTATGATCCTTTTTATAAGTTCTTAACAACGCAGTTTGAATGTGGTTTTAGTTTCCCTACTTATCATAAGTATGAGGAAATTAAAAACAATGTTGATGTCATGCTAAGTTTAGGCGGCGATGGAACAATGTTGTCAGCAGTATCGCTCATTAGAGACTCTGGTATTCCCATTGCAGGAATTAATTTTGGCCGTTTAGGCTTTTTGGCCTCTATTAATAAAAATGACTTCGAACATGCTATAGAGGATATATTAGACAATCGTTATGATATCCAAAAGCGTGTTCTTCTTTCCGTGGAGTCTGAACAGATCGATTTGTTCCAGGGTAATCATTATGCCCTTAACGATATTACAGTATTTCGTTATGACAGCTCTGCAATGATCACAGTCAATGCGCGGATTAATGGTGAACTACTCAATTCTTACTGGGCAGATGGACTGATTATCGCTACCCCTACTGGTTCCACAGCCTACTCATTGAGTTGTGGAGGACCGATCATTATGCCTGAAAGCGGGAATTTTGTCATTACACCGATTTCACCCCATAACCTTAACGTCAGACCGATCGTTATTTCAAATCAATTCACGCTTGAACTTGAAATTGAGAGCCGAAGCAATCAATACATACTCAGTTGTGACTCCAAAAATGAGTCTATCGATACCTCAGTTAAACTGACAATCAAACAAGCTCCATTTACGATCAATCTAATTCGTCTTCCACACGAAAGCTTTTTCAGCACATTAAGAGAAAAACTGCTTTGGGGCATCGATGTCAGAAACTACTAATCTTTATTATATTGTGCTTCTGAATTACCAATTAAAAATCGATATTTGGAAGAACTAAATACAGATAAGATACATATGGTATCTATATTAAGGTTTCAAAAATAATGATCAAACAGATTAACCTTGGGAGGTAAAAATTCGTTTGAAGGTAACATACAGAAAGCCAGTATCTGGTTTTAACACACAAATAAGCTGTAAAAGGCTAAAGGTGTTAATTTTATTGAAAATAGCAACAATGAGCTTTTTAGATCAAATTGATAACATTAAATTACCCCAACATATTGCCATTATCATGGACGGTAATGGTCGCTGGGCAAAGCAAAAAGGCAAACTTCGTGTATTTGGACACCAAAATGGCGTGAAAGCGGTAAGAGAGGCTCTAGAAGGATGTGTACAGGCCAACATTAAATTTCTTACCCTCTATGCATTTTCAGCTGAAAATTGGAATCGACCAAAATTAGAAGTAATCGCGCTGATGGAGCTTTTGGTCTCCTCTTTAAAAAAGGAAATCAAAACATTTCAAGAAAATGGTGTCAGATTGAACGCGATCGGAGATATCAGCAAGCTTCCATCGAATGCACAAAAAAAGCTTCAGGAAACAATTGACGCTACCAAAGACAATACACATTGTACCCTAACCTTAGCCCTAAGCTATAGTTCTCGTCAAGAAATTGTGGAAGCCACCCGAAATCTGGCTAGAAAAGTTAAAGCAGGAGAATTGAACATAGAAGAGATTAACGATGATATTTTCTCGGCCAATCTCTATACCCGAGACCTGCCAGATCCAGATTTATTGATCAGAACTAGTGGAGAACTTCGGATTAGTAATTTCCTTCTGTGGCAAATTGCTTATTCTGAACTATGCTTCCTAGACAAGATGTGGCCGGAGTTTACAAAAGAAGATTTATATAAATCAATTGTAGAATATCAGCAAAGAGAAAGAAGGTTTGGAAAAACAAGTGAACAGTTATAAATGATTTTATTAAATTTGTCAACTGATTTGAATAAAAAACAAGCTGGTTAAATTTTCTTAATTAACAAAAATTAACAACTGATTGGTGTACTTTAGCGCCAATAATTAAAGATAAATGAAGCGTATACTACCCGTAATACTATTTTTTGGTCTCTCATCAATGCAACTTGTCTATGGACAGCAAAATGGTGCGTTCAACTTAAATGACCCCGAAAAAATCAGTTATCTCAACCCTAAAAACTATGTAATTAGTGCTGTTGATGTAACTGGAACACAATTTTTGGATAAGAATGTATTAATTACCATATCTAAATTGTCTGTAGGTCAATATTTGGAAGTCCCAAGTGAAGCGACTGCGAAAGTAGTAAAAGACATGATGGCTCAAGGCCTCTTCGATGATGTCGAATTATGGGCAGAAAAAATTGAAGGCGAAAACATCTTTTTGACCATCCGTGTAGTAGAGCGTCCTCGTTTGACACGTATTGATATTAATGGACTAAGTAAAAGCCAAACAGAAGAAGTCCGTAAACGTTTAAATAGTAATACAGGTAAAATTGTCAATGAAAATTTGATGAATACCACTCGTGCAACAATTCAACGTTTTCTAAAAGAAAAAGCCTTTTTATATCCAGAAATTACACTAAAAACAGTTAAAGATTCGGCGCAAGCTAACAATGAGATCTTAATTGCTGATGTGGATAAAAAACATAAGGTAAGAGTCAAAGAAATGACCTTTACAGGCAATGAACATTTTTCTCAAAAAGAGCTGCGGAAAATGGCAAAGCCAATTAAGCAAAAAATGTGGTACCGCATATTTGGTCCAGGTAAATTCAAAGAAGAGAAATACAAAGAAGGTAAAGAAAACCTGATCAAAAAAATGGCTGCCAAGGGTTATCGCGATGCTGAGATCTTAAAAGATACGATCATCCGCGATGGTGAAAAAAATGTATTGGTAAAATTTGATATTTATGAGGGTCCTAAATATTATGTGGGTAATATTGTATGGACAGGAAATGCCAAATATTCGGACACGCTATTAAATAAAATTTTAGGAATCAAACGTGGTGATGTCTTCTCGGAAGAAAAGCTGAGCACTAAATTGTTAGGCGGAGGCAAAAATTCGGATGACATATCATCCATCTATATGAATGATGGTTATTTGACATTCTCAGTGGACCCTGAGCAAACACGCGTATATAACGATACCATCGATCTAAATTTACGTGTTTATGAAGGAGCACAGTATACAATCAACAACGTTATCGTAAAAGGTAATGATGTCACAAATGACCGGGTTGTATTACGTTCCATTTATACAAAACCAGGACAAAAATTCTCAAAAGAGCAAATTATGCGTAGTGTTCGTGAAATTGCACAGTTGGGAAATTTTGATGAACAAAAAACAAATCCAGTTCCGAGCAATTTAAATTATGCGGAAGGAACAGTAGATATCGTTTATAATGTAACGGAGAAACCATCCGATCAGGTAGAACTTTCAGGAGGTTATGGAGCCGGACAGATCATAGGTACACTAGGTTTGACTTTCAATAACTTCTCTACAAGTAACTTTTTTGATAAAAGCTCATGGAAACCGCTACCGCGTGGTGATGGCCAAAAATTAAGTGTACGTGGTCAAACATCAGGTAAACGTTATCAATCCTATAGCTTCTCCTTTTCGGAACCTTGGTTGGGCGGAAAAAAACCAATATACTTTGGTCTGAGTGCTTATACCTCTAGTTCATCGTATGGCGGATTCAACTACTATACAGGTGAGCAAATCGTAAAAGATTCGGAATTAAACCGTATTTGGATGACGGGTATTACCGCAACTTTAGGTAAACGCTTACAATGGCCAGACAACTGGTTCCAAGCAAATACCTCATTATCTTTCCAACGGTATAAACTTCAGAATTACGGTAACTATTTCTTATTTGATAATGGTACAGCATACAATATCAACTTAACACAAGAGTTTAGCCGTAACTCGATTGATGCACCAATTTACCCTACTTCGGGTTCGAATATCAAATTCTCTGTGCAATTAACGCCACCTTATTCACTATTCAATAACATTGATTATAAGAATGGTACACCTCAAGATCGTTATCGCTGGACTGAATACCACAAATGGAAATTCGATTCACAATGGTATGCAAAAATTGTAGGTAAATTAGTTTTCAAAGCTCAGGCACAGTTTGGTTTCTTAGGAAAATATTCTAGCAAAACAGAAATTTCTACTTTCGAACGATTCAAGGTTGGTGGTGACGGTATGCAAGGATTCGATTACCTTCAAGGTTCTGAAATCATCGCGATGCGTGGTTATGCAAATGGTGTAATTATCCCAGAGGGTACTCAAAATGTAAACGTAGCACGAAACTCAGGTAGCCCGATCTACACCAAGTATCAAATGGAGTTGCGTCACCCTGTTATGTTAAATGACCAAGCAACAGTATATGTACTGGCCTTTGCAGAAGCAGGTAATACCTGGAACAAATTCACAGAATACAACCCATTTAAGGTTCGTCGTTCGGCAGGTGTAGGTGCACGTATCTTCTTACCTATCTTCGGTATGTTGGGGATTGACTATGGTCACGCATTTGATCCTATTCCAGGTTTACCAAGCAGTACGTGGAAACAAAACTTCACATTCAGTATTATGCAAAATATGGGCGGATTTTAACCCAGGTTGATCCAATCACTAAGATATATCCTTATTGGGATGAAAAAGCTATCTGCAGTTTCTGCGATAGCTTTTTTTATATACGGCCCACAAAATTATTTATTTGATTTAACGCAGAATATATCATAAATCTTCCTATATTGAAGCAAGCTTGTTTTTAGCAACAAAGGTTAGCCATAAAGCCCCCTTTGGAAAAGTATAGAGAGAATCGGCCAACAAGTTAAATAGTGTTAAACCCGAGAAATATCTGTTAGATTGCATCTTTTTTGTTATTTTTGAGCGGTAAATTTATTTAAGGCGGCTTCTCAGATTAAACTTTTGGGCTTGTCCATTGTCATAAAGTAAATTAATGTTAAATAATAAATTATAGTCTATAAAACTTACAGGAAATATGAAAAAAATATTGTTAGTTATAGCTTTTGTAGTCGTGAGTGCTACAGCGACATTTGCTCAACAGCTTGCATATGTAGATTCAGAATATATCCTAAAACACATTCCCGAATATACCACTGCCCAAAAACAATTAGATGATCTTTCTAAACAATGGCAGGAGGAAGTAGATCAAAAATATGCTGAAATAGAAAAGTTATATCAGGCTTATCAAAAAGATCAAGTTTTATTAAACGAGGATATGCGTCGTCGTCGCGAGGATGAGATCGTTACCAGAGAAAAAGAGGTAAAAGATTATCAAAAACAAAAATTCGGATTTGAAGGTGAGCTTTTCAAAAGACGGGTTCAATTGGTTAAACCTATTCAAGACCGCGTTGCAAAAGCAATACAGGATGTTGCCTCAGCACAGAATTTTGACTTCATCATGGACAAAGGCAAAGAATCTGCTTTCCTTTATGCGAATTCAAAATTGAACAAAAGTAATGATGTCATTACAAAATTAGGTTATAAACCTAATCCTAGTCTTGCAAACTAAGCAGGAGTTTATTATCATTGTGGACACAAGTAATAAAAGTAGTAATTAATTAGAAAACTAAAAAGATTGCCATAGAGATGGCGTATTAGATTAAAATGAAAAGCATGAAAAACTTATTAAAAGGTGCGGTTGCTATAGTGGCAGTATTTTTCTCAACTCAATTTGCGAATGCGCAGCAAAAAATTGGTCACATCAATTTTGCTGAAATCATTTCAGCCACTTCAGATTATAAAACAGCTGAAGGTCAATTGAAAACATTGAGTGAGACTAAAACAAAGGAAATTCAAGGGATGGTGACGATGTTACAGGCCAAACAGAAAGAAGGAACTGATAAATTACGTACTAGAAGTGAAGCAAACAAAGAAACGCTAGATCCTGAACTTAACAAGTTGGGTCAAGAAATCCAAGATATGCAAACGCGTATTCAAACATCGCAACAAACTGCTCAAGAAGAATTGCAAAAAAAAGAAGATGAGTTGATCACTCCTATTCAAAGAAAAGTAGCTGATGCTGTAAGCGCAGTATCTAAAGAAAAAGGTATGGCTTATGTATTTGATATTTCAAGCACAAATATTCCTTATTTCCAAGGTGGCGAAGATTTGACTGCAGCTGTTAAATCAAAACTAGGTATCTCAGCAACAGCAGCTCCTGCTGTACCAGCGAAAAAATAACAACATATTATACACAATAAAAAAAGGGATTATTCACATGAATAATCCCTTTTTTTATTGCCCCTCGCACTATTCATGCATTAAGATAATCCGCTAGAAAACTCTCAAAATGATTATTTGAGGATCGAATAAAATGGATTTATCAGTAGGAATAAAAATCTATAATACGATTTCTTGCTTTTACCAGCTAAAATTTAGATATTGTAAAAAAAATATACATCTACCCTAATGAAAACATCATGAGCTCAAATTTGTTTATTAAGGAACGAATAGGATAACTCATGAAAGCTTCGTTGCTAAAATGGTTTTATTCGTATGAAATCATCATGAGCTTAAACTTAGCTCAAAGACTTACACGATTGAGTCTATGATAGTTTCATTCTAGTAACACCGCCAAAGGCACTATAAATGCTTTTGAAAACAAACTGGTAATGAATAAACAAATTATTCTAATGAAAAAGAAAGTAACTGAGGATCATCCAAAGAAAGAAAGAAAAGTAACATCCGGTCCCATCCGAGACAAAGAACGTACCAAGGCGCGGATGATCGCAGCGGTGGGAAAAGTCATCCAAAAGAAAGGCTACTATGCGTTGAACGGCCCGAATATTGCACTGGAGTGCGGCTTAAATAAAGCACTCATCTGGAATTATTTTGGAGGTCTTGATCAACTAGTAGAAGCTTACTTAACACAAAAGGATTTTTGGCAAATCGGTGATAAAGGAGTTTTAGAGCAAATGATATCAAATCCAAATGATATTGATGTAGCTTTGGTAAACGAATTACTTAAATCCCAGTTGAATACATTCTTAAAAGATAAAACTAAACAGAAAATCATCCATTGGGGACTGGGTGAGAAAACAAAAGCATTAAAAAATATAGCGGATAGACGCGAAGTTCTTGGTGAAGAACTGTTTAAACACTTTGATCCAAAATTTGAGAATTCCGAAACTGACATAAGAGCGACACTTGCTTTACTGGTCAGTGGAATTTACTACTTAACACTACAGGCTAAATCAACAGGTAGTACTTTCTGTGGTATCGATATCAATACAGAAGAAGGAAAAACCCGTATTGAAAAAACTGTTGAAAAAATTCTTAAGCAAGCATTTGCTGATATAGATTAATTATCCAAATAATATTTGCCTCCAAGAAATTACTTTGATTTCTTGGAGGCTTCTTTCTTAATCCCTCCACTTTCCTATTCATTATTTTTTAGAAAATTAGCTGATCAATCCTATTCTTTGATTTATTTTTATTATGTTAGCATAACAAAAATATTATAGTATATTTGTTATGTAACCATTATTCGAGCATATGATAGGTCAACTAATATTTGCAGTTTGTTTGTTAGGCGCATTATTTTTCTTTGGTAAAAATGCACGCCAAATCTATAGTAATATCAAGTTAGGCAGAGATTTGGATCGTTCCGACAGGGCTTCAGAACGTTGGAAAACAATGTTTTTGGTTGCCTTAGGCCAAAAAAAGATGTTTAAGCGGATTATTCCTGCTATCCTGCACTTATTTGTCTATTTGGGTTTCGTTATTATCAATATCGAAATGTTGGAAATCATTATCGACGGTTTATTCGGAACTCATCGGGTATTTTCTTTTTTAGGGGGCTTCTATAACTTTTTGATTGGTTCATTTGAATGGCTAGCACTTGGTGTACTACTGGCCTGTGTGATCTTCCTTATTCGAAGAAATGTCGTCAAAGTAAATCGTCTGAATAGTAAAGAACTTAACAACTGGCCTAAAACGGACGCTAATATTATTTTGATTACAGAGATTCTGCTTATGTCGGCTTTCCTTCTAATGAATGCCACAGATCTCAAATTACAGCTTTATGGATTTGAACATTTTAATGCTGTTGGCTCCTTTCCTATAAGTCATTATTTATTACCTTATCTTCCGACTTCCACTACTACGCTGTATATGATCGAAAGATTTTGTTGGTGGTTCCATATATTAGGCGTATTAGCTTTTTTAAACTATCTGCCCTATTCAAAACACCTGCATATCGTTCTCGCTTTTCCCAATACATATTTTTCAAACTTGGATGCCAAGGGGAAATTATCCAATATGACAGCTGTAACCAATGAAGTAAAAGCGATGCTTGATCCGAGCTTCACTCCGCCTTCTTCAGATGCCACAGCCCGCTTTGGAGCCAAAGATGTTCAGGATCTAACATGGAAAAGCCTACTGGATGCCTATACTTGTACCGAATGTGGTCGCTGCACCTCTTCTTGTCCTGCTAATATCACGGGAAAACTTCTATCCCCACGAAAAATAATGATGGATACAAGGGATAGATTAGCTGAAGTGGGCAATAATATTAAGGCAAATGGTAGCTTTGTTGAGGACGGAAAATCTCTTATAGATACTTATATCAGCCGGGAAGAATTGTGGGCATGTACGAGCTGTAATGCCTGTGTCGAGCAATGTCCTGTCAATATTAATCCATTGGATATTATCATAGAGCTTCGCCGCTTTGCAGTTATGGAAGAATCTCAGGCCCCTACAAGTATCAATAATATGTTTGGAAACATTGAGAATAATGGCGCTCCATGGAAATATACGCAAATGGACCGTGCAAATTGGACTCAACAACAATAGTTTAAGGATGGAAAATGAATTAAAAGTTCCAACAGTCGCAGAACTGTTAGCTAAGGGAGAAACTCCCGATATATTATTTTGGGTGGGTTGTGCTGGTAGTTTTGATGAGCGCGCTCAGAAGATAACACGTGATATTTGTCGGATTCTCCAGCATGTTGGGCTTAACTATGCGATTCTTGGAACTGAAGAAAGCTGCACTGGTGATCCCGCAAAAAGAAGTGGAAATGAATTTTTATTTCAGATGCAGGCCATGATGAATATCGAAGTATTGAATGGCTATGAAATTAAAAAAATTGTAACCGCCTGTCCGCACTGTTTTAATACGCTTAAAAATGAATACCCAGCTCTGGGAGGTAACTACGAAGTCATCCATCATACCCAATTGATCCAGGATCTCATCGACAATGGTAAATTAAAACCAGCTGACAATAACATATTTAAAGGTAAAAAAATAACCTATCATGACCCTTGCTATCTGGGGCGGGCAAATGAAGTATATGAAGCACCTCGAAAAGTGCTTGAAAGTCTAGATGCGCAACTTGTTGAATTGAAACGTTGCAAAAGCAATGGACTATGCTGTGGTGCTGGTGGTGGCCAAATGTTTAAGGAACCCGAACAAGGCAAAAAAGATATTAATATTGAACGTATTGAAGAGGTCATTGCGGTACAGCCTAATGTTGTTGCAGCTGCATGTCCTTTCTGTATGACGATGTTAAAGGATGGTGTCAAAATAAAGGAGAAAGAGTCCGAAATCGAAGTGCTCGACATTGCTGAAATAACAGCCCGCGCAAATAAACTTTAAAAGTTTCGGCTCAGAAATTACGAAATAAAATAAGAAAGGCTCGATCTTCGGATCGAGCCTCTTTTTTGCTAAAAGGGATAACAAGTACCCTTTCAACGCCGGGGAAAACTAACCGCAATAGGTACCCTACCGGTTAAAATAAGGATACCTATGATACGGTTAGCAATGGGGAATATATGTTATCCCCCGCGGTCAAGTCAAACCAACGAATTAACCATTTCAAAAATAAAGCTCTTCTTTCAAGTACTTATTGATAATTTCCTAGAAAGTATTGATCAAACCCAAACTATTGAAAAAAAACAAGGACTTTAAGCATAATGAGGCTGTAATTCTAAAATTTTGCAGCCTCATAGACAGTTTCAAAAAATAAGATAAACAGGATAGAATGGAAGGCTAGCATATTGGTTTAACGCCACTCAGCATAAATAATCCATCTTCTGCCTTTGGTTTCAAATAGATTTTATTGTGAACTTCATTATCGGTTTTTAAATCAATGAAGCCGACCTTATCCAATAGATATAAATCTCTTTCAGGTCGGCTATGTTTACTTATATCCAAATTAGATTTGATGGCATTTGCCTCCTCCATAATTTCTTTAGGATATCTTTCATGTCCCTCTTGGCTGAAAACTGTCGCTCCGAAATCGCCATCAAAATTTATAAATATTCCTCCGGGCTTCAGCACTCGAAATATTTCACCATAACATTTAAATAAATCTGGAATCGTCCAGGTCATAAGACGTGTAAAAACAAGATCAAATTTATTATTATCAAATGCCAAATTTTGAGCATCCATTACATGATAATCCACTGTTAGATTTAATGCATCAGAAATCTGTTTTGCTTCATTTATCATGTTTGGTGAGAGATCAATAGCGGTCACCGCAAAGCCTGCCTTGGTCATAATATTACCAAAGTATCCTGAAGCAGTCCCTATCTCCAAAATATTCTTTCCTCCCAACTTTGGGTCAAGCAATATTTCTTCGAAGAAATGCAACCAATTTGCTGTTTCTGGTTGGGACCAGGCCTCCTCTTTCTCTTCACGCCAAATCTTACTCTGTTTGTCCCAATACGATGTAATCCTGTTAATTATCATAATAAATCTATAATTTTATCAGCTTTTTGCTTTCCATAAAGATGGGTAATAATTTCTTCAACCTGCCCCTTCTGATCTAATTGCTTATCATCAAACGCCCAATGATGTATTGCCGTTGCTGTACAAAGCGCTTTCAACGTATGTGGGTTGTAGGCAAACATTGGCAACAGATTAAAGATCTGCTTCTCCTTTATCGCAGGAATATCCGCAAACTCTTTTCGTTTATAAAATAATTGTGGACTATCGTTCCACATGACAATCATATCTGGGTTCCAACTGATCAATGTTTCCGCGTTAATATTCGGTTGATCCAACTCAAAAGGGCACACATTTTCAACACCAGCCATTTCTAGACAAGCGTGCATCATACTATTCGTACCGGTTGTCGAAAAAACACGTCCATAAGCCCAGGTAAAATATACCCGCCGTTTCTTTGAAATGGTATCAGAACGTTTTTTGATCAGCTCCTCTTTCTGCTTTACATAGGAAATCAATTCCATACCTCTTTCAGTACTAGCAGTAAGTGTCGCAATATCCTCCACTGTTTTAAACACCTCAGCTTTCAATTCGGCTTTCGTTGCGTACACCTTCATTCCAGCATTTCTTAAGCCCTCTATTAAATCCGCCTGACCAGCATGTACAATTACCAAATCTGGACTGAGTCCAACAATCTGTTCAACACTTCCCTGATTATTTGTCCCTAATACAGGTAATTTCCGTTCCATGATTCGTGCGTCCATTTTCGAAAAGAAGGGAAATAGTTCATTACTGGAATAAACATCATTAAATAGCCCAACAATTCTATGCTCAGCCTGCAACATATATAGTGCGTCCAATCCAGGCTCATATAAGCATACGATACGTTCCGCTGGTTTCTCTAGCGCAATAAGATGCCCTTGCGCATCGGTGACCTCTACAGCCGCTCCATTCGCTTTTTCTTTTTGATTTTCGCCACTACAGCCTATCCAAATAGGAAATAGGATCACTATAAGCTTTTTTATAAAATTTATTTTCATCGTTTTTTACAGATTTATTCCCAATGAGAGCCTTGCATGTATAGGTACCATTTGTATCCAATAGTACATATTTCCGCTACCATTACGCCAAGCTGTAGAATACATTTTTTCGTTCAAGAGATTATTGACGATTAGATTAATACGGTACTTATCGTTGCTCCATCCTGCTCCGGCATCCAATCGAAAGATATCTTTGAGAGCGACAGGATTTGTTGATGTAAAACGCTCAGCTCGACCAACGAGCAACTGGTATCCCAAGGATACTGTCAAACCTTTTATACGTTCGATAGGCAATAGATAATTCAACCAGGTATTGTGAATATGTTTTATCCGATTGGGTGTGGCCATCCCAATATTTTCGGGTTTCATTTCGTCGGCAGAGATTTTAGAATCCGTGTAAGCATAGTTGATCACCGCATTCAGGCCTTTTGCCAGTCTTCCCTTAAGGTCAAACTCAACTCCCCTGGATTTACTTTCTCCGGTCTGATAGATCAGATTGGATACTGGGTCAGGTGTGATCAGACGATTTCTTTCAATATGATAGACTGAAACGCTTGTATTCCATTTTCCTTCCATCCAGTCACGTTTAATCCCTAATTCATAGTTTACTCCTTCTAAAGGTTTTAACGCTGTACCATCCACGGAAATCCCTGCTTGTGGCAAATAACTCTGATCATGTAAGAAATAGAGCGAAGTATTTTGATCCAATGCATAATTGATTCCCAACCGTGGAGTTAAAACAACATCTTCGGAATTACTCTTTGCTCCATAATCATTTGTTTTGCCATTTGATGCAGTGACACGTAAACCAAGGGAAATCCGCAGTTTTTCATCTAGAAAAAGTAATTCATCCATCGCATAAGCCGAAACATAGGAAAGTCGTCGGTGAATTTTATTTCCCTCGGAAGTAAAATCATTCTCAGAAGCAAAATCGCCGCCTATACCTGTATTAAGTATTGTTTCCGAGTACTGTGGATTCGTAATGGACAGCGGATAGACGGTTGTCGCGGTGCCCCATGTATCCCAACTTCGGGATGATTTATTATTGATATCAATTCCAATGATGATACGGTGGCCGACATTTCCAGTTTTAAAATATCCATTCAGGTAAGCCTGCGTAGAAAAGATACCGTACTTATTCGAATCGTAAACTAGATTTCTATCCAAAATATCCTTATTCTCGGCATTCGCACCATTCACCCAAAACAATGTACCATTATAGCCACTACGGATATACGCCAATTTTGTTGTCAATTGCCAATCACTCTTAAATCTATGTTGAAATGTCAGAAATGCATTATGATCATTACCGACAAAAGGTCGTATACTAGGGTCAGTAATGGTAAAATCTTTCGGGAGTGTACCATAACCGTAAGGGGACATCTGTGCTTCACTGAGGAGAAGATAGTTCAATTGTTGATAGATGTATTCGGCCGTTATCGAAGTGCGCTCACTAAATTGATATTTTAATGAGGGCGCAAACAGCAGTCTATTATTTCGATCATGTTTAAGAAATCCATTACCACGCATGCCCATGACATTTAAACGGTATTGGACTTTATTGCTCTTATCCAGTTGCCCATCCAAATCTACAGCGGCACGCAACAAACCAAAACTTCCTGTTAACAAATCGAAACTCCTTTTGGTTTCTCCAGTTGGCTTTTTTGTAATGATATTATAGGAACCGGATGGGTCACTAATGGCATTCATAAAACCACTGGGCCCCTTTACAAATTCCACACGCTCAATAATCGCCAAATCATCTGCTATCGGCCCCTTACCTAATGGACGCATATCCACGCCATTGCGTTGTGCACTGATATAGCCGCCACGCGAATATATATCGGGGGATATACCATTGTGTAATTCCTCTCTAAAAGTGCCACTTACATTGCGGGTAGCACTCTCATTTATGTTCAATACTGCCTGATCCTGAAAAATCTCGCTATTAATGACCTGAATATGCTGTGGTGCTTTCAATAAAGATGTTTCTAAGCGCAATGCTTCAGACAATTGCTTGGGATTATACCGCTTGTAATACTTAGAGGTGATTTCTATTTCATCAATTTTCAACAACTTTAAGGTGTCAGATGAAACTGTCTGTGCATTAAGACAAAAAGGAGCAGCAATTAATAAAGGTGTAACAAGGCCTTTGAATTGTAACATAATTAGATAAAGAATTTTTGTTACAAAAATCCAAAAACAACATTAAAACTCAATAAGAACAATCTTAATAAACCATAAGAGCAATATTAAGATTGTCTTAGAAATTAAATAGCCACTAAATTAATAAGGTCTTCTCAGATCTCATTTTTGTTAATCCATTTTGTTACTTCTGGTGCCACATGGTTGTCCATCTTATCTAATAGCTCTTCAATTGAATCGCTTATCAACAGCATTTCTCTATTCTCCTGTTTTAAAAGTCCCTCAACAACCATATGATCCATAAATTTGATCAAATGATCATAAAAGCCATTAATATTTAATATTCCCACCGGTTTACGATGTAGACCGAGTTGTCCCCAGGTAGTCATTTCAAAAAGTTCCTCAAGGGTTCCGAATCCTCCAGGCAAAGCTATTATTCCTTCAGCATGATCATTCATGATTCGTTTACGATCATGCATACTATCCACTGTAATTAATTTTGTTACTCCACGATGTTCTCTTTCTTTTGAATTTAGGAAGTGGGGAATTACGCCAACGACCTCACCGCCTTTTTCTAAAACGGCATTTGCAACCACGCCCATTAATCCTGCGCGGCCACCTCCGTACACCAGCTGAACGTTTCGTTGTGCAAACGTATAACCTACATATTTTGCCTGATCTTCATATATGCTGGAGTTGCCTAAACTGGAAGCACAAAACACAACAATACTTTTGATTTTATTCATATACAAGTATAAAAAATTAAGCTGCCTAAATCCATTTTTTCAGCAATTTAAATATTATTTTTTTTTCTGTATATGGTGGATAAATCAATGTAGAAAGTGCGTATCTGGATTGACGCATCACAGCGCGTTCATGTGAAAATGCCTTGAAGCCAAAAAAGCCGTGGCAACTTCCCTGACCACTACCGTTAACGCCACCAAATGGCAAGTAAGGATTGGAAACATGGATAAGTACATCATTGATACAAACACCACCTGATACTACTTGCTGTACGACCTGTTGGATACTATGCTTGTTTTCGCTAAATACATACAATGCAAGTGGCTTTTCACCTCGATTTACAATAACAATCGCTTCCTCCAATTTCCCATAGGTTATTACTGGAAGGATAGGTCCAAAGATTTCCTCTCCCATGATCGCATTATCCAATGAAACATCTAATAACAATGTCGGACTCAAGGTTAAGTCCTCAGACAGTACACCTCCTTCAACTAATCGGGCTCCTCCTTGGACCGAGTTCCTGATCAAAGCAACGAGACGATCAGCATGCCTCTGGTTGATAATTTTCGCGTAGACAGTAGGATTTATTTTACCGTCTATTGTAAAAAACATCTTTTTTACAGCATTTAAATAATGTCTTACAAATTCGTCACGTCGCTTCTCCGGAATAAGAACATAATCTGGCGCAATACAAGTCTGACCAGCATTGATCAATTTTCCCCAGGCCACTTTATTTGCAGCCTTTTCGAGATGAGCTGTTTCATCCAATATGACCGGTGATTTCCCTCCGAGCTCCAAGGTAACTGAACTCAAATGATCGGAGGCTGATTTCATAATCTGTTTACCCACGATAGAACTTCCAGTAAAGAAAATATGATCAAAAGGAAGTTTCAAAAGAGTTTCCGCTGTAGATTTTTCACCCGTTATGCAAACAACTTCTTTCACATCAAATGATTCGGATATCATCTTCTGAATCACTGCTGCTGTGTATGAACTATGTTCAGAGGGTTTCAGTACGATGCAATTGCCAGCAGCAATCGCAGACACCAAGGGGCTCATCGTAAGCTGAAAGGGGTAATTCCAGGGCGATATAATCAGAACCACTCCTTTGGGTTGATAGACGATCGAGCTTTTTGCCAGCAGGTTTGTCACCGATCTCCCTACGCGTTTGGGTCGCATCCATTTTTGCAAATGGCGAATAGCAAAATCGATTTCACCATAGATAAATAGTACCTCACTTATTGCGGCCTCATGTCTTGATTTACGCAAATCTTTCGCTAATGCATCATAAATTAAATCTTCGTTACTTTCAATCGCACAACGCAATTTACGCAGCTTTTTTATCCGTTGCCGGGCATCACTCTGTCGTAGTTCGATTTGAAAGAGTTGCTGTTGCTGAAATATTGAATCTATTTGCTCAATCATGCTGTTCTAATTAATATAAATTGAAAGGTGATGATATTTTTATTTTTTCTTGGGCATATTATCTATCCATTGGCGGATCAAATCCACACCTTCCTTATGGATAATACTTCGGGCCAATTCGGGCATTGCCGTCCCCGGTTCGGTACTATTCATCCGATAAAGCAAGATCGAATGCTTTGAATCTCCGGGTATTATATCAAAGTTTAAACCACCAGCCCCACCTCCGGCAGATACAGGTGCTTTATCCACACCGAGATGCGCAGATGTGTTCTCCTCATAATTGAGAAATAACCCTGTATTAAATGCGTCACCACCTTTCGTATGACAATGTGCGCAATTGACGTCCAAATAAGCTCTGGCACGTTCTTCAATACTGTATTTTTCTGTATCAGTCCATACGGGCAGTTGTGAAATATTCTTTAAGTCGGGCATATTTTTCAACAATCCCAGCGAACTCCAACGGGTCAATTGGTTGACAGAATCGCCCGCACGCACAAAATTCAGATTGCGCGCTTTAGGACCTATTGGCATTAGTTTCGATGCATTATTATGACAACGTTTACAATCATTGGTATTCGGCACCATATAATTTGTTGTATGTTTATTGCCGGAGTTATCGACCAAAGTAATCGCTAGTTTCGATCCTCTAATATGTTTAACCGCATCTGTTTGCTCCGTATTCCAAAGGTAATTCATGACTTTCCAGTTATGATCTATTGGATCTTTAACCAACAAGCGGGTTTCAATGACGACCTTTTGGCCCTGAACATTGATATAGGAGAAATTTTTAACAATTATGGTTGAATCAGGAAAATCCAAAGGTCCCTGTGCAGTATATTCAATTGATTTTCCCTGTGGAAGAACAATAAAACGATCTTTAACCGTATAGTCAGAAAACAGAGGCGTACTTAGCTCGTACGGAAGCACCCCCTCTTGCGGCATTAGACTACTTAGCTTTCCCTTGAAAAACCCATAATCAGATAGTTTTTCTTTAAATACGAAAGATGTATTGGTTTGTTCTGATTTATTTTTTCCCTGTCGGCAGCTTTGTTGCAAAGTCAAAGAGAATACAGTCAAAACGATGATAACACCAATGGTCAATTTTATATTTCTCACAGTTATTTACATTGAAATGGTTTCACATTACTTGATGGTTTCCATTTATCTGCTTGCCCCGCATGTTTAAAATCTGCCGAAACAAACATATTTTCACCGGGCTGGTCAATACAAATAGAATCTGGATTTAAGGAAGTACCATTGGTCATAATGTTGCTGGTGATTCCATCGTACAGGATCGCAGGAATTCTTTTCACCGAACGATTGGGTTCAACGGCATTCAGCTGTGCTTCAGTAGCAATAATTAACTGGCCAATACGATGTTCATAAGCCGGTTGTGGGAACTTGTCTTCCATCTTTATGGTATTGCCATGGATCTTAATGCGAGTCGGTATTGGCGAGTAATTGGCATTGATACGTTCAGCAGCTTTTTCATCTACAGCAAAACCAGAAGCTATAGTAATCGCCGAAGTATTATTTTTTTCAATCGTATTATCATATATTTCGATATTTGAGGTGGAAAGGATAATAATTCCACTTCCGGGAGAGGCGTTTCCTACCCCCCAAAAAGTTCCAAAACTTCCTCCTTTCGCAAAATTCTTGAAATTGTTATCATAGATCTTGTTACGATAGGCTTTCACATGACCACCTCGCTGCGATAGATCAGGTAGATCGAAAATCAAAAAACCTGCTGTATTGCCATAAAACTCATTGTCATATACCTCTGCATCTGTTGTATTTTCAATTTCACAGCCAGCTACATTTTTGGATGCCTTACAATTTTTCACCACTACGCCCTTGGTCTGCCCTACATAGATACCGGCATCAGAAGCGCCCTCAGCATAGCAATTCTCAATCAAAACATTCTTACAGAGTACAGGATAAATTCCATATCCACCGCTGGTGGAATCAGCCGAACTCCATATACTATGTAGATCTGCAATAATAATGTCCTGACTGTTGTTTATCTTCAATAAATCACCTTTTGAATCCCGGATCGTCATATTTCCGATGGTTAGTCCTTTGACATCAGTGATACGAATCCCCTCGCCTCCCTGTGTCTGCCCCGAAAAATCCACAATTGTTTTATCATGCCCATCGCCGTCGATTTTAATATGATTTACCTGGGCGATACTCAGGTTTTCAAAACGATATTTTCCTGCTTTCAAGTGTATATTGGTACTATCTTTAATCGACAGAAAAGCCTCTTCAATCGCTTCCTCCTGCCCCGGACCAAAAGTCAACACATTATAATCTGTGCCTTGTTGATTCTTACAGCTCCAAAAGACGAGTCCGATGAACACCATTATGAGCCTGTTTTTTACATGTCTTTTCATGATTTATCTTTTTATGATTTATTTTGGTTAAAAAATATTATAGGCATAGGTGACATAGTACACCGCACCAATACGAGGGTTGGCTATACCAGTAGAATAATATTTGTTCGTAATATTCGTACCACCGATACGAATTCCAGAACGCGCTTTAATAAGCTTATAGCTCACCTGTGCATCAATTACAGTTGAGCTAGGCACCTGCCCCGCCGCAAGCCCCCCAGACACAACATAATAATAACCGGGTTTATAACGAAGTGATGTACTAAAAGACCAGACTTGTTTTTTACCAAAACCACTATTTCCAAATTCAAAGTTAAAGTGATAATTAGGTGTATTAAAGTTATTGATCTGGCTATTGTTTTTATTTTTAAGATAGTCCGAGTAATAGTTTGCCTTGGTCATAAAATTCTTGCCCAGATCTACGCTTACACTTGCAGCATAGCCGTATGTATTTACTGTTTCTCCACCATTAAAAGCGACATTATATTGAACATAAGTAGCATGATCCTTAAAAGCGTTGACATCGTCAGTACCCGGTGTATTGGCTACATTGGCATAACCGATAAAATTCTTCCATGTTGAAAAATAGCCAAGGACATCAACCATGACACGCTTACCAAACATCGCTGCGTATCCTAATTCAAAAGCATTGACTGACTGCGGTTTGATATCATCAAACTTAAATTGCTGAAGTACTTTCGGATCATTTGTCGACTGAAATTTTTGTACACTTTCTAATGTATAGGGTGGGTAGCGGTCAAATTGATAGTTATCAATCAATAATAGCGAAGATCCTCCGGATGAAAAACTATTATAACCATTCAATGTATTTTGAAGCGCCTGAATATTAGAAGGAAAACTATATGCATTCTGATAAGAGAAACGTAAATAATTCTGTCTTTGCATATCATAGACCAATGATGCACGTGACGTAAGACGTGGTTGAGCAAATAATGTATTTTTATCATATCGAAAAGAAGTCGCGATATTCAACCGTTCGTCCATGACTCTCTTTGCCATTTGAAGATAAGCACTGTATTCATTGACATGAATCGGTTTATCCTTATCTGGGAAAAGTGTGTTTTTAGAATTGAGACTATACAGGCGCCAATTGACACCGGCGATGACCTGCATAAATTTGATATGATCTGAGAAATTATATTGCGCTTCAGCATTATATAACTTACTGCGGTCAAGAAATAATGTCCCGCCCTCTGAAATTGGTGTATTGCTAATGCTATCTTTAAGTCTATTGAATAATGCGCTACCAAGTTCCGCTCGGCCCTGATCGGCTAAAGTACGTCCTTGGAGATGAGCATCTGTAAGCGATGTTCCAGTAGCAAGTGCATTAAGAAAACCAGCCGTATACTCCGGATACCAGCCCCCTACATTACCATCGTAACTTGTTTTCCAGGACTCATTGATGTATTGGGACGTCGGTCCCGCTACGAGTGTTTTACCTGAATTTTCCTGAGTCGTATAAGCCCGGACAAACCATTTATCACTTCGTACCTCCAAACGATATTGGCCCACTTTAAATCCTTTTAACTGATAACGGGTATCATTCGTGTACACGATGTTTCCAGTGCCAAAAGTTGCCGAAGCAATGGCTTCGATATCCGGTGAAATCTTATAACGAAATTCACCATTTACTTTAAAAAGCTTGGCTCTATTATCGAGATATCCATACTCAGCATAGCCTGTCCGGGAAACATAGTTTGAATGAGCAAGCAGGGGTTCAACAATTGGCGCCAAATCTGGATTTCCAGCAAGTGCAGCTTCCAGGAAAGGGTTGATATCGACCGAAGTTGCCCCGCCGTACATATTGACACCATTATAATTGGGATCCGTTAGCGCTGTACCCAAACCATTTTTATTCGTCTCATCATTGGCCACCCAATCTTTTGCCTGGGTATATTGACCATTGACCTTAAAAGCAATCTTATTGCTCAGTTGTTTAGCATAGCGAATTGTCCAATCATAATAGGGCGATGCGGGAACAGGATCATTATTCTTTTTAGCGTTTATATGATTGACACCCTGAGTCACCAATACACTTAATCCCTGATATTTGAACGGATTTTTACCTGTCGCGATCATGGTTCCATTGAGTCCTCGTGAGCCATATAAGGCAGAAGAAGCGCCTGATAGAAGCTCAATATTATCGACATCAAGTTGGGTCAAACCAATAACTGAGCCCAGCGGAAAATTCAATCCAGGGGCCTGATTGTCCATACCATCAACAATCTGTGTAAAATTTGTATTCCCGCTTGTATTGAATCCACGTGTCGTTACACTGGTGAAACCGATACTGGACACAGTAACATCGACTCCTCGCAGGCCCTGAAGCATGTCCATATAACTTATTTGAGCAGAATTACGGATATCTTTGTTACTGATCTGCTCGATGGTCACAGGGGAAGACAATTTGGTCTGAACTGTTCGACTAGCGGACACAACCACCTCCTGCCCCAGTATCGGCGTAACATTAAGCGGAATTTCTAACGGAGAGGCTGTGCTCTCGACAAGAACCTCGCGGGGTTCAAATCCGATCGCTGAAATAGAAAGGATTAGGGGCAAAGGCCGATTCGTTTTCAATTGAAAACGACCTCGATCATCCGAAAAGGTACCTTCTTTACTGTCTTTTATACGTATGGAGATTGCATAGGCGGCCTCCCCGGTCAGGCTATTACTAACGCGCCCGTTTATCGTCTGTTGCGCAAACAAAGAAAATGGAGCGCAGATACAGAGAATCTGGATTAATAAGGTAATTTTTTTCATAGTTTATATTGGTTAGCGTATAATATTCGCTTCAATGCCTCACTTTACCCCATCCATGATTCCCTGAGACAGGTTATCATCCTTGCTTTCTGATCCCCTTGAAAATCAAGGAAACCAAAAATTTAGTATCCCGAAGACTTTGCGCATAGTCGATCTCGACTTGCTTCTTTAGGATCGCTTGTTGCTCTGTACTATGTTTTAATGCATTCGCAAAATTGATTAGTACAGAAGCAGTATTTTCTGGATCTTCCATATCCAGATGCTCCTGAGCGATGGCCTGCACCAAAAGCTTTGTCAGAAAATCCTTTTCCTGCACCATCATCGCATCATATAGTTCAAAAAAACGAGGTAAAATCTTGTCAAGCGATTCTACCGACACCCTATTCATATTGAGCACATTCGTATAATAGTTCAATCGCGATTCTAAATAGAACCCGATCTGATTCTCCACGCCTTTTTTCTTTAAGGTACTCTGTTGCAATGTATTTATAAAAGACTCACCCTCGCGGATCGCAACTTCTATAAAAATATCTTCCTTGTTCTTATAATAATAGTAAAGCGAAGTTTTGTTCAATCCTACGGCTTTCGCAATATCGTCCAATGTCGTCTTCTCTAAACCATATCGCTCAAAACACTCCATTGCGGCCTGACCAATCCGCTCCTTTACCTGTTCCTTTTTGTTCATCTGAATTAAAGTTAGTTATATATTTTCAATTTTCAAACATTTTAATAAAATGTTTGAAAATTGAAAATATATAAAATGAATACTGTTATTTAGCAATCTCAGCAAGCAAGTTGATATTCAATGCATATACCAACCAGCATATTCCTGCTACAGGTTAAATTTAACATTTCGCAGGTAGTTTTAGCTTCGCTATTTCAAAAAACGTAATTTTTAATTACACGCTGCTCAAGATGTTATTTTCTTGCCTTATGAAAAGAATAAAAAAACAAAAATGCATTATAATTGTAATGAGAAAGTGACATTTAACGATTTAAAAAAATAAATATGAACCAGATTATGAACATGATAGCGATTGCGGGCCTCAGCGCAGTACTCCTTTCGTCAACCCCAGTACCTCAGCAAAGTGTAGGTCATAACAACTTCACCGAAGTAATCGAGCAAGCCTCACTTACAAAAGGAGTAGAAGGTACAGATTCCCTATTGCAATACTTCGATCAGACAACCAAAGAACTCGAAAAACAAGTCTCAGGTCTTAGTGAAGCTCAGCTGCAATTTAAGGCAGCTCCAGACAAATGGTCAATCAGCCAATGCCTGGAACATATTATACTCTCTGAACGCATGATATTTGACATGGCAAAAGCATCTTTGACAAAAGCTCCCCAGCCAGAAAGAAAAAGTGAGGTTCAAATGACTGACGACAATCTAAAAACGACGATTACTGATCGAAGTCATAAGTTTCAGGCCCCCAAAGAACTTCAACCGACCGGTATATACAAAGACTCAAAAACAGCTTTAGCTGATTTTCGGGCCGCAAGACAACCTGTCATTGATTACATAAAAAAGGCAGATGCAAAAGATCTCCGCAACCATATCAACGATTATCCGACAGGCGTCGTTGATGGCTACCAAGGCCTGATGTTTATTGCGGCACATTGTGCACGACATACCAAACAGATTGAAGAAGTAAAAGCAGACCCTAACTTTCCAAAACAATAAGAACATGAAAAAAATGAATTATCAGATCACGATCGACTCCCCTGTCGATCATGTGTTTAAGACAATGCTTGATAAGGAAACGTATAAAAAGTGGACAGCTGCCTTTAACCCAACTTCTGACTTTGAAGGTAGCTGGGAAAAGGGTGCCAAGATTTATTTTACAGGCATTAATAAAGATGGTGAAAAAGAAGGTATGGTTGCAGAGATAGCCGAAAATATTCCAAATAAATACATATCCATTCGTCATTACGGTATATTGGACAAAGGCAAAGAGATTACCGAAGGACCAGCTGTCGAAGGCTGGGCCGGCTCATTGGAGAATTATACTTTTACGGATCTTGATGGCAAAACATTATTGAAGGTCGACGTGGACACCAATGAAGAATATATTGAATATTTTGATGAATCGTGGCCAAAAGCTTTACAGATTCTCAAAGAAATCAGTGAAGAATAAGATTTTAAGAGTTTATTTATTCATACACAAAGAGCATATAGCCAAAAAAGCCAAATCTTAAAATTAAGATTTGGCTTTTTTAAAGTGCCCAGGAGCAGATTCGAACTGCCACGCCCATACAAGCGCCACCCCCTCAAGATGGTGCGTCTACCAATTTCGCCACCTGGGCTCATATTCGCCTTTGGTATCACAAAAATAAAGATTTTTCCTTCTTTTGCAAGTCGAAAAATGCTTTTTAATGCTTTATTTCACTAAATTCCTATTGATCAAGGTTCTAATTACACCATCGACCAATCCTACACGGGGAACGATGATTTGTTTTAGACGACCGTACTTCATAATCGTCAGAAAAATCTCACTTGCAGGGATAATTACATCTGCTCTATCTTCATTGAGACCCAGTAAAATAATACGTTCCTTTAGAGAAAAAGACGATAAATGTTCATACACCGCTTTCAATTTTGCGTAAGACAGAGGCTTATCTAATTTCTCATTGGACAACCGGGCCAATTTATTGATGTTACCACCAGTTCCTATCCCAATGACCTGTTTATACATATGTGTGTTGCTTCGGACCCATTCTTTGAGCTCATCCCAGGTCTCTGCTTTGTCCTGATTATCCAAAATACGTATCGTGCCCAAGTTAAAGGATCTCGAATTCACCAGAATACCATTCGCAAATAAAGACAATTCGGTACTACCGCCACCTACATCGATATAAAGATAGACCTTGTCTTTTTCCATCTTATTATCCCAATGGCTGTTGTAGATAATTTCAGCTTCCTTCGCCCCTTCTATAATATCTATATTGATCCCGTTTTTCTTAACTTCCGCAACAATATCAGCACCATTTTTTGCATCACGCATCGCAGACGTCGCACAAGCCATATAGTCTTCCACATGATAAACATCCATCAATTCGCGAAATGCCTTCATCGTTTTTATCAAGCTCTCCGCCTTTCTGGGAGAAATTTCCTGTTGAATAAATGCATCATCGCCCAGGCGCAAAGGAACCCGTAAAAGCGTATTTTTTTTAAAATTGTATTGATCCTTTTGGCCAATGATATCAGCGATCAAAAGACGGACCGCATTGGAGCCTATGTCTATAGCAGCGTATCTCACGTTATATTGTTTCTTATCTATTATTTGATTAAATCATGCTAAAATAACCACAGTTATTAATAACTGTATTATAGTAATGTTAAGTTATTATTAATTTAACAACTCAACAAATTATTTCTCTTTTTGACTCCCCTATTTTTATGAAAAACCGCATCTATTTCATCCCAAAAATAAAACCTATTTCGAATTACAGCGTTTAAAATGACATTCAGAAATACTTTTAAAATGCTAAAAACCTAGCTGTATGATATTATCCTCTCCTCATCTGTCTTATTTACTACTGTTACAGACCATTCAATTACCTATAAAGAATGACAAGGAAACAACAGTATAAATCATTCATGCTTTCACAGGCTCCGACAGCTATGAAAATAGACTGAAGGTGCTTTCTGGTCT
Source organism: Sphingobacterium sp. GVS05A (assembly GCF_019969845.1). GTDB lineage: Bacteria > Bacteroidota > Bacteroidia > Sphingobacteriales > Sphingobacteriaceae > Sphingobacterium. The sequence continues at coordinate 42,834 of NZ_JAHXYR010000004.1, read as the reverse complement.
ATAAACGGAGTGTGGCAAGCGCCTTGATAGCTCAAAGAAAAGAATACGAATCAATAAAAACAGCCATTTTCAGAAAAAAAAAGGAATATTCAGCTAACCGAATATTCCCTTTCTTCCTATATAAGTTGTTTTTTAGTGATGAGCGTGGCCTTCCACTTTTCCACCAGCCAATTTATAGATTTCTTCAACTTTTTTCAAAGATTCCTCAGAAACATGAATAACACTATGATTGGTATTCAATTCTTCACGAGTCAACCTGCTATTGATCTCACCTTGTTTTTCAAGAACCAATGCTAAAAACGCTTTATCATTGAAAGCAGCAGTGCTATCCGATCCAACTGAAGCTGGAGTTTGAAACGCAGGTACACCGCGTTGTGCATCGCCGACATGTAACTCTTTTGCCAAACCATCCAACTCAGGCAATACAGTCGCATAAGCTTCTTTAATTTTAGCCGCCACATTCTTAACTTCTGTTGAAGTTGATTGTTTTGCCGCTACATCAGCAAGGTTTACTAAATAGTTACCTTCCTCACCAACGAATTTAATCATTGTAAAAGCATCACCATCTGCTAAAGATGCATTGGCATATTGACGCTGTCTATTTGCAGCTGTTTCACCACAAGACGCAAATACAGTACTCGCACAAGCAGCTACAATAAATAACTTATTAATCTTCATATCAATTTTGTTAACTATACAAAAGTAGATAAAATATACTTTCTGCGAAACCTAATCCGCGAAAAGAAACAAAAATTAAGCAACATTCCTTCCTGCATTGATGACACCGAATATTGTCCGTGCGATCAACTTTGAATAATCCTCCCGTTGTGCCTCATCCAGTTTATCGGAATTGAGGGCACGAATTGCATAATGTTGGATCACCAACAAAGGCAATACGATGCCTTCTCGCGCCAAAATTGACTCACGGTCTACCGGGTAGTTCTCCATCAATTTAGATGTCCCACTGAGTTTTAACAAATACTCTTTGGTAATCTGGTATTCCGCATGAAGATTTTTCCAGAATTCACCATACACCTTATCGTCCTTCATGTAAGCTGTGATATCAAAATTAGATTTGGTCATGGACATCATACAATTGTCGATCAAGGTCTGGAAGAATCCCGAAGAAACATACAATTGTTGTACATCTTTCCATAGATTATTCTTCTCGGCCCACTGTAATGCTGTCCCAACCCCGTAAAACCCAGGGATATTTTGCTTTAATTGACTCCAGGAAGTAACGAAACTGATCGCACGTAGATCTTCGAGGCGTAATTCCCGTCCTGAATTCCTTTTTACAGGTCGGCTTGATATATTGATGGATGAAAGTGCTTTCAACGGAGACATCGTTTCCAGATAAGGCAGGAATAACTTATTGGTACGAAGATCCATAAATTTATGATGGCTCAGTTCAGCCAATTTATCAATAATTTCCTGCTGATGTTTGGTCAGCGTGTCCCCTACCCGTTGTTTTAAATCAGAGATAATACCCGCATGTAGGAGCTGCTCTATATTAAATCGAGCCGTATCCAACGAGCCGTATTGGCTACTGATAGTCTGTCCCTGTATCGTTAATTGAATATGATCATTGGCAATCTCTTTACCCATGGAAGCATAAAAACGTTGTGTTTTACCTCCTCCACGCGCTGGGGGACCACCACGGCCGTCAAAAAAGACAAGATCAACATCGTATTCGCGCGAGATGGCCGTCAACTCTATTTTAGCTCTGTAGATTGACCAGTTTGCCATCAGATAACCTCCATCTTTTGTACTATCCGAATAGCCCAGCATAATGGTCTGCTTGTTTCCTCTACGTTTCAGATGCGCCTTATATTCTTTATTGCTATATAGCGTTTTCATGACATCAGCAGCTCTGGTCAGATCATCCACTGTTTCAAATAGAGGTACGAAATCTATTGTTAATGCATCTTTCTTCCAGCCAGACCACAAAAACAACTGACGCAATCCAAGGATATCACTTGCTTGCTGACAATTACTAATGATAAAACGCTGTGCAGCACGCTCAGAACCCGACCGTTGGATTTCCTTGAGCAATTTAATCACACCTGAAGTATCTTTTGTCAATGGATCCGCATCATCACCGACACTTAAATCCAGTTCCTTAAACTTCAACGCTTTTTGTTTATCCGCTTCATTCAGTTCCAAATAATTTAATGGAACGCCAGTGGCCTCCTGATTTTGTTGAATCAAATAATTTGTTGCTTCACGTAGAATACGGCTATCCTGTCTAATATCTAAAGTCGTGAAAAAACAACCGAATGTCATTACCTTACGAAGCAAATCATCGACAATCTCAACAAAGAGACCATTGTGATATTCTTCCAGTACGTTTTTGATCGCTTTTAAATTCGTAATGATATTGTCCGTTTCATCTTCCGGATGTTCGACAGGGTTAAAGCTATTTTCGTAAAACAGGGTCTGCAAGTTCTCCATATATTCCTCGACTCCCCTGAATGTGATACGACGTCTTACAATACGGAAATCGCGGTAATAACATCTAAACAAAATCGTACGCAATAAAGCGGCTACTTTTTTGGTACTTTCAACGCTTACATTCGGATTTCCATCACGATCTCCTCCTGGCCAAAACCCCAATTCGATAAGCTGTTTTACCTCTTCAGTATCAACATCCAATTCATCATCAATAAAAGACTGGATCTCCGAAGCTACCTTATAAAATACATTCTCCAAAAACCAAGCTAAACTCGCAGCCTCATCTACGGGTGTAGGCTTATTTTTATTGATGAATGGTGTTTTACCCAATTGCTGTAACAATAAATGTATACTATGGATATCATTGGTCTTTATCGCATCGATCAGATCATTGATTATCCCCAATACCGGTCCTGGATAAAATTGAGTGGGGTGAGCAGTAAGTACTAGACGAACGGAGAAATCTTTTAATTTGGAAACGATTTTTCGTCGCATGTCACCATTCCCCTCAGCATTCTTGATCAACGCTCCCAAGACATTTTCATCATCACCACGGCCGACCATTTGAAATGACGAATCCTCTATCGCATCAAATAATACGACCTGACGTTCTATATATTGGACAAAACGAAAAAGTAAGTCAATACGTTGTTCTTCCGAAGAAAATTCTTCATGCTGATCAAAAAAACTCTTTATAATCTCATCTGGAGTCAAATGTTGGTCAACACCCTTCTCGCACTGCTTTGCAAAAAATGGCAATAAAGTACCTGTATCTTTAACACGTTGAAATGGTAATGTTAAAAACAAACTTTTGAAAAGTTCAAAGCGTGTCAATACCTCGTCCTGAAAGACGGCCTCATTTTTACTTTGCTTCATATTTAAATCTTTGAAAAATGGTCAAGAGAGTTTAGGTGACTCTTGAGTTTTTGTAATATATCTGAAATTACCCTATGTGCCAAATATAGCAATATTATATTTAAACAAATAAAAAAATATAAATTAATCAAAAAAAACATCAAAATATTATAAAGATATTAATGAAATTTAGTAATTTTTCGTTTTTAGTATATTATTACAGCAAACAGAGAAACCACAGGCTAATATAGCCTTATCTCGTATATTTGTGCTATACATTATGAAACAGACACAAGAAATAAAAAGTTTTTTCTACAGTCAATATTTTGCGGATGGACTCCGGATCACCATCGGGTGCATTGTGCCTGTCCTCATCTTTGCTACCATCGGACAGTTTACCAATGGAACCATCGTATCTTTAGGTGCTCTTTTAGTTGGACTTTCCGACACGCCAGGGGCTCCGAGTCATAGACGCAAAGGTATGATTGCAGGAGCAATACTGACCACATTGACATTTATTCTCACCAATCTTGTCAATCAAAATGTATATCTCCTCGCTATTTTTATCGGAATAGCCTGTTTTATATTTGCAATGTTTGCGGTATTCAATGGTCGGGCAGCCAATGTAGGCTTGATGTGTATACTGATGATGCTGATTCACGTACAAATACACTACCCACTTGACCAAGCCATTAACTACCTCGGGTTCTACACACTTGGCGGGCTTTGGTATATTGCAATCAGTCTCTCCATCACACAAGTACGTCCCTATCGATTAGCCGAACAGGAACTCGCAGAAACCATTCGTTATGTGGCAGACTACATTCGGCTAAAAGCCAATTTTTACGATGCCAAAATCGACAACGATAAAAATTACCTGAAACTGATTGACAAACAAGTTGAAGTAAATCAGCATCAGGAAAACGTCAGAGATCTGCTGTTTCAAAGTAAAAGATCCATTAAGGATACAACAAAAGTAGGCCGCTACCTTACACTGATCTTTAATGATATTGTTGATCTGTTTGAACAAAGTATGGCTGCGCACTATGACTACAACACGATTAGCGAGCGCTTTGGCCCGACGGGCATTCTAGATGATTTCAAGAATGTTATTTTAAAATATACAAACGAGCTCGATAATTTAGCCTACCAGCTCAACACGAATATCCAACCCAAACCACTGTATGATTTCGATGGCGACCTCACACGTCTTCATGCTAAGATTGATCAGCTCGACAAAGAAAATCAATACAGTACCTTTGCCCTCCGTAAAGTTCTGATCAATTTACGTGACCTGGTCCGTCGTATAAAAAACATCTATGGCTATTCACACCTGCAACCCGACGACATCAAAAGGAAAGAAATTGATGACGCCAAACGTTTCGTCCAAAGCTCAGCCATTGACCTAAAGAAATTTCGTGAAAACCTTACCTTAAAATCGACAATCTTTAGACATGCTTGTCGTATGGCAATCGTTATGTCAGTCACTTACTACGTTTTTGAGACAACCAATATCACCAATAATGTCTATTGGATATTACTGACAATCATGGTTATCCTGAAACCTGGCTTTGGTCTTACAAAAGAACGAAATATACAACGTCTTATCGGAACCACCATCGGTGGGCTAATAGGCGCCGTCATCCTATTGACGATACATGATCCAACGATACTATTCGTGCTGCTGGTCTTTTTCTTCCTGACAGCCTATAGCTTATTTAGAGTCAATTATGTGGTCGCTGTCCTATTTATGACACCTTATGTATTAATCATGCTCAGCTTTGTAAGTTCCAACACCTTGGAAGTAACCAAAGAACGCATTTTGGACACCTTCATCGGAGGTATGATTGCTTTCCTCTCCAGCTATATTATTTTTCCGAATTGGGAGAGTATGCAGGTAAAGGAATCTATGCGGAAGCTTTTGATCGCCAATTACAATTATATCTTTCAGGCATTAAAAGAAATTGCAGGCCAGGCCCCATCGATTACTGACTATAAATTAGCAAGAAAAGCCGTTTATGTCGAAACCGCGAATATGGGATCTACCTTTCAACGTATGCTGACTGAACCTAAAAAAAGACAGAAATACAGCAAGGAGGTCAATAAATTTGTCATATTCAATCATATTCTAGCATCGTTTTCTGTTACGCTGATGAATCACCTAGATGAAATGGATAACAATTACCTTAACAAAGACCATGTCAGGACTATAAGAAAAATATTAAACAGCTTGGATCAATCTATTCAATTACTGTATTCACAAGATTCCACTACAGTATTTTCACCTATGGAAATAGAGATATCCAATCATCGTTTTGACAACAGCGACGTCAATTCTGCAGATGGGAAGCTCCTGGAAGAGCAATTAGAGTTCTTGTATAAAATTGCACAGGACTTAAATAAGATTGTTCAGGATCTCCATGACAAAAGCGCTGCCGAACAAGCAGCAGAATTATCTAAGTTAGCAAGCTAGTTTATTCTAAAAATTAGCGAAATTTACATTTATGAGCGAAAACACAACAGCCCCCTATGACGTCATTATCGTTGGAGGAGGACCTATCGGCCTCGCCTGTGCCTTGGAAGCAAAACAGGCTAATCTCAACTATCTCATTTTGGAAAAAGGATGTTTAGTCAATTCGCTCTATAACTATCCTCAAAATATGACCTTTTTTTCTTCCTCGGAACGACTGGAGATTGGGGATATCCCTTTTGTGACAACCAATCCAAAGCCCCGAAGAACGGAAGCCTTAGAATATTACAGACGTATTCAACAGAAATTTGAATTGGATACCCACCTGTTTGAAGAAGTGCTGGATATCAAGAAAAATGAGTCCGAAAACTTTTATGTCACAACAAGCAAACGTAGTTACACAACAAGAAAAGTTATCATTGCCACTGGCTTTTATGACATCCCCATGCTACTCAATATTCCTGGGGAAGAACTTAACAAGGTGAGACACTACTACGATGATCCCCATTATTATAGTGGTCAAAAGGTGATTGTCGTAGGAGCGAGCAATTCATCGATAGATGCTGCCTTGGAAACATTTCGTAAAGGAGCAAAGGTAACCTTAGTCATCCGCAGTAATGAAATCAGCCCAAGGGTCAAGTATTGGGTCAAACCGGACATTGAGAATAGAATTGCCGCTGGGGAAATCGATGTCCTTTACAACAGTGAATTAACAGCAATTACCGAAACGAGCGCCACCATTCAAACATCGACAGGCATCATTGAGATCGAAAATGATTTTGTACTCGCCCTGACAGGATATCGCCCGAATTTTGATTTCTTAAGGAAGGTAGGAATTGATATCCCAAACCATACCCCTTGTATCCCTCATCACAACGAACAGACGATGGAAACCAATATTAAAGGAATGTATTTAGCAGGAGTCGTCTGTGGAGGATTAAATACCCATCTTTGGTTCATTGAAAATTCACGTATCCACGCTAAGCAGATTATCGAACATATAAAGTCAATATCGATTTAACTACGTTGATAGCGCAATCCATTCAAGAAGATTTTCATCATTTTCTTTTGTAAACTGAGAATATGATCAAATTCTTCTTTGGTTGGAAACAGCATATTTTTCATATCTTTCAATATCCCCATACGCATACCAAATAACGAATATAATAAGATACGGGCAGTCTCATTCAGATCATCTACGCTGATCTCCCCCGCATCTATACCAATCTTAAGAATTTTTTCAATGATTTCAACCTCACGTAGATAAGATTCTTTGAATACCTGCTCCAATTCATCCGGAAGCTCCTTGACCATTTTCATGGTATATTCGAATAAATTGTAATATTGATTGATCGCTTTAACGCGCATATCAATAGAGTACATCATGATTTCCTCAAAGTTGCCACCTTTATCGATGACCTCCTCGATCTCTTCAATCATTTTATCAATAACATACTCAAAAACAGCAGAATACAAACTGTTTTTATCAGGGAAATAATAATAAAGCAGCGCTTTTGAAAAATTAAGATCTTTAGCTATCTCCGACATCGTGGTTTTAGCCATTCCGAAGTGTGCAAAGCGCCTTGTTGCAGCTTCTAGAATTTTGATCCTTTTTACATCTGCATTACCCATTAAACTTATATTTTTTATCGTTAAATAAACGGTTTATACTATCTTTACCGATTATCATGCTAAAGATAGCTGATTTTTTTGAATTTCTGAAAATTAAAGTCAATATGGAATTAAACATTCAATCGAATATATCTTTGAAACCTTTCAATACATTTGGAATAGAGGAAAAGACAAATTTCTTAATCGAAGTGAATGATAATGAAACACTGACCGAAATTTTTAAAAAAGGAATTTTCAAAGAAAACTTTTTTGTTCTTGGTGCTGGTAGCAATGTCTTGTTCACTAAACCCTTTGAAGGATACATTATCCGAATGGCTAGCAAGGGTATACAGTCAAAAATCGAATCGGATCACGTCTATGTTACAGCAAAAGCTGGAGAGATTTGGAATGACTTTGTTTGGTATTGTATCGAGCATAATTACGCTGGAATAGAGAATATGGCCCTTATTCCGGGTACCGTCGGCGCATCCCCGGTACAGAATATTGGTGCCTATGGCACTGAATTAATGTATGTTTTTCACGAGTGTGAAGCCTTTGACACCACACTGGGTACATTTAAAACATTCAAAAAAGAAGACTGCAATTTCTCCTATCGAGACAGTATTTTTAAGACTGAACACAAAGGACGTTTTATTATTACAGAAGTAACCTACAAACTTAGTCTTACCCCTAAAATTAATACAAGCTATGGTGCTATCGAAACAGAGCTAATTAAAGAAAATATAGCCCAGCCCACTATTGCCGATATTGCTACTGTTGTATCAAAAATTAGAGTAGAAAAATTACCGGATCCAAGTACCGTTGGCAACGCAGGAAGCTTTTTTAAAAACCCGGTGATCTCCGCAGACACCTTTGAACGATTAACTGCTTTGTACCCAACAATCCCACATTATGCAATGCCCGATCAGCAAACAAAACTAGCAGCTGGTTGGTTAATAGAACAGTGTGGTTGGAAAGGAAAAGAATATGGTCAAGCTGGTGTCTGGAAAAATCAAGCGCTTGTACTAATAAATAGACAAAACGCTAGTGGTCAGGAAATATATGACCTTTCTGTCCAGATTATTAAAGATGTACAGGACAAATTTGGAATTATACTCGAACGCGAAGTTAATTTATTGTAAAGATTCAAAAAAAAATCTGCACATATTTGAAACTCAAAACAAAATAATATAGCCCCACTTCGCCTTAACATCATTTAAAACTAACCCTATTTACTCAGGGTTAAAACACGCACACGATTGCACTTCTTAAAATAATCTTAAAATTACATTAAGAAATCCATTCCTTTCGATTTTGGCGCATTATTTGCCTCATACTTAATGAACCGCATTTTATAAACTTACTGTTTCTTAAAAAGAACAGTTATAATTCATTAAGCTATGACAAAGAATGAATTTGACACCATGGTTATTGAGCAATCGGACTCATTAAAACTCTACGCCAGAAACTTTACCAGCGACTATGAGGATGCTAACGACCTCGTGCAGGATACTATCCTTAAAGCTGTAACCTATTTCAAAAATTTCAAAGAAGGGACTAACCTAAAAGGATGGCTTTATACCATCATGAAAAATACGTTTATAAACAACTATAGGCGGATCGTAAAAACCAATTCCTTTATAACAAAAGATGAAGACATCTCCAATTCCAACCTATTGATATCCGCTTCAAGCAACCAGGGAGAAAGTAAGTTCGTGATGGAAGATATTCACGAAGCACTATCCAATCTTTCAGAAGAATACTACATCCCCTTTTCACTCTATTTTGAAGGATTTAAATACCATGAGATATCGGAGCATTTAAACATCCCTATTGGAACTGTAAAGACGAGGATACATGTTGCCCGGAAATTAATGAAACGATCACTATCAGCTTATAAAGTAGCTTAGTTTTTTCTATATTCGCCTTCTGATAGATCGTGATGACAAAAGAAGGATTACCCGAATATAGCAAGAGTCAGCTCGCATTGCGAAATGGTCAGGATAAGCCCCAGATCTGGGTTGCTTACAACGGCTATATTTATAATGTGAGTGACAGTAGACTTTGGAAAAATGGCATGCACTATGAGCATTGGGCGGGCCAAGATCTAACTGAGGAGCTTAAAGACGCTCCTCATTCAGACAGTGTATTTTCAAAATTTCAGGTTGTCGGAATCCTGAAGAGTTAATAAAAATCTATAGATTAAATTGAGACAGTGCTACAAAAGCATTGAGACGCTTCTGTATATCTTCCTCGGTAAGCCCCACGAGACGATCTGTACCAAACTTTTCTACGCAAAAAGAAGCCAGTGCGGATCCAAAGATCAGTGCATTCTTCATATTGGTAAAATTTATGCTCTTTACTTTGGCTAAATAACCAATAAATCCACCGGCAAATGAGTCTCCTGCACCTGTCGGATCAAATACATCCGCTAAAGGCAAAGCTGGAGCAGAAAAAATCTGATTCTCGCCAAAAAGCAATGCGCCATGCTCACCTTTTTTTATAATCAAATATTTTGGTCCCATAGCCAAAATAACTTTTGCAGCTTTAACCAATGAATATTCACCGGATAGTTGTCTAGCCTCGGCATCATTGATCGTCAAGACATCCACCTTTTGGAGAACTTTCTTTAAATCATCCAGAGCAACATTCATCCAATAATTCATCGTGTCCAGCACAACGAGTTTTGGTTTCCTTTTCAGGCGGGCCAAGGTTGTTAACTGTACTTGTGGAGTTAGATTGCCTAACAAAAGATATTCACAATCTTGATAGCTATCAGGAATAATTGGGTCAAAATCCGCCAATACATTTAAGTCCGTTGCTAGCGTATCCCGACTATTCATATCATTGTGATATCTTCCAGACCACGAAAACGTTTGCCCCCCCGGAACAATCTGAACACCCGACACATCGATGCCACGATCCTTTATAACAGCAAGATTACTGCTTCCAAAATCTTCTCCAATAACACTGACCAATTTGATTTGATCACATAAATAGGACGCCGCTAAACTCGCAAAAGTACCGGCACCACCTAGAATTTTGTCAGTTTTACCGAACGGTGTTTCAATTGTATCAAAAGCCACCGTACCAATAATTACTAAACTCATAGTTTTTTAATAAGCATGGTAAACAAAAAAACCGGCATAAAGCCGGTTTCAATATTGCTCCTGAAGCTGGGCTCGAACCAGCGACCCTCTGATTAACAGTCAGATGCTCTAACCTGCTGAGCTATTCAGGAATTTTTAACCTTCCGAGAAACTCCTTTCTCATTGAATGCACAAAAATAGTACATTTTTATATTATTCGCAAATAATTTTGTCATTTGCTTGTTGCTCCTGAAGCTGGGCTCGAACCAGCGACCCTCTGATTAACAGTCAGATGCTCTAACCGGCTGAGCTATTCAGGAATGAAAAATTGAATACTTTTAAAAACTCCGGTTATGTAAGTTATTAAATTGCTCCTGAAGCTGGGCTCGAACCAGCGACCCTCTGATTAACAGTCAGATGCTCTAACCTGCTGAGCTATTCAGGAATGTTTTCTTCAATTTTTCCGGAGACCCTATCGCGTTTCCGTGATGCAAGTATCGGAAGATTATTAGAATACTACAAATTTTTTGAACACATTTTTTACAACTTCCTAAAATCCAACTAGAATAATTTATTTTTTCTTTTATCCTATCCTCGCTAAAAACCTTCTTTAAGCAACGCTAACAGCATAATTCTTCTTTTACTTAAGTACTGGCAAGCGTTATTTGCCCGATTCCCTCAATATAAATAAACCTTGAACGTATATTAAAGCAATACTCCTTTGAGAATTAGTGTGGCTACAGTAAAATATATTAAAAGGCCTGTAACATCCACAAGAGTTGATACAAATGGTGCTGATGAACTCGCAGGGTCGGCACCTAACCTCTTCATCACAAAAGGAAGCATAGATCCCATAAGCGAGCCCCAAAGGACAACACCTATCAAGGACAAGGAAATCACCAAAGCAACCAATACCCAGTATTCACCATAACTATGTGCAAAGGACTGCCAAGCCATGATCCTCAAAAAACCAAGGGCGCCCAAGATAAGCCCAAGCAATAGACCAGACAATATCTCCCTTCGCATTACCCGCCACCAATCCGAAAGAGTTACCTCCCCTAATGCCATCGCTTGTATAATTAATGTAGAAGCCTGCGAACCGCTATTACCACCACTGGAAATAATCACCGGCATTAACGCAAATAGCATGATTGCACTCGCCATTTGCTCCTCAAAATGTTCGATGACCGTTGCTGTCAATAATTGCCCTAGAAATAAAACAATCAACCAGCCCGCGCGTTTCTTAACAAGATTTTTGATGGAAACATCCAAATAAGGTTCATCCAAAGCCTCTGTACCACCAATACGTTGCATATCCTCGGTATACTCTTCATTGGCCACCCACAAGATATCATCTACTGTAATGATCCCAAGCATCACCCCCTGTCCATCGACAACCGGAAGCGCAACCCTATTATTCATACGGAAAATATTAATTGCTTCCTCCTGTGGGTCATAGGCATTCAAAGAAATTAATCGATAATCGATGAGATCACCCACAATTGTTTCGGGCTCTGCCATCAGCACATCTTTGATACGAATATCGTCAATCAATTTACCATTTGAATCTATGACATAAAGCACATCAATAGTCTCAGAATCCTTTCCATATCGACGAATATGCCCTAGTATTCTTTCGATACTCCAATGTGCTTTTACAGTAATATAATCTGGAGTCATCAAGCGCCCGACACTATCTTCGGGATAGCCCAATAAAGCCAAAGCTTCCACCCTATCCTTTGGCGGCAGGAGCAATATTAAATGCTTTATATCATCCTTCATTTCGGAGAAAAAAGAGGTCCGATCATCAGGCGGCAATTCGTTAATTAAAGCACTTATTTTAGCCTTAGAAAGCTTTTTAAAAATCCGATTTTGAGTGGGAAAATCAAGGATCCGAAAAACGTTTACAGCACGGTTCAAATTTAAGGATTCTATAAAGAGTGAACCATGTTCGGGTAACTCATCAATCAACTCCTCTACCTCAGAAATATTCAATTCATTTAGAAATTCTTCCAGCCCAACAAAATCACCATTCGCTATCAATTGTTCTATTTGACTTACCTGCATTTCCAGTTCTTCCATATCTTCCTTTCGATTTTAAAATCCTACATCGGTACAAAATTATATGTTACAAAAATCGCTTTTTTAAAGTAAATTCTGAATAAAAAAATAAATAATAAAAAGACCATAAAACTTCATTCATATTTTATCTTCAATGAACGAACAGCCGATTATCCGTTTTCCAAAATAAGACATTTTGTCACTACTACATATTCCATCCTGTGCACCACGATCCGATAAAAAAAACAGATAAAACGACCCATCATAAGAACACCATAGCTCGACCATCATCTTTACTAAAAAAAAGTAAAAAAGAAATTATCTGCACACCTCGCTTTTCCCATAAAAAACCTTCTCCCTTTCGTAAGCATAAAATTCGTACGCATAAAAAATGTCCAAATATTTTTCAGCAGCGGCTAACTTATAGCTGAATATTTGAGTATATTCGTCACGTGCTTGTTTCCAGTTGAATAACGAATTTCTACAGCCAAAGCAAGCATTTAAAACAAACTAAAAGCAATAAATAAACAACAAAAAACACAAACATAATAAAATCATAACTATATATAAATCAACATATTTAATAACTTATTAAAAACATAAGATTTATATAAAATCAAAATATCTAGCTAAAAAAAATAGCAATTCATAAATTAGCCATATATATGAAATATAAAAATATAATTTTCAATACATTAATAGTATTAATATCAACTATATCTTCAAAAAAAACATTTGCACAATTTTTTGAAGATAGTCAAGCCCCCTTAAGTCAGAAATGGTTTAAAATCGAGACACCAAATTTTAAACTCATTTTCCCTGAAGAGATGAAAGGTAAAGCCCCTACCCTAGCAAATCAGGTCCAAAACTCTTTGCGCACAACAAGTAGAAATTACAGAATAACGCCGCGACAGATCCCCTTCATTATACACAATACGAACCTACAGACAAACGGTTTTGTACAGTTATCTCCTCGAAAATCCGAGCTATATAGCACTGCTGGAGCCGAACCCGATAATCAAACTTGGTTACCCAATCTGATCCTCCATGAGTCTAGACATGTTAACCAGTTTGACAAATTGACAGGTAAATTAAGAGCTCCCTTTTTCGAACAATTGGCCTTGGCTTATTATGGACTTACAGTTCCTTCCTGGTTTTTTGAAGGCGATGCTACGCTGACTGAAACCATTTATTCTCGTGGAGGAAGAGGTCGATTGCCCTCTTTTGAAATGCCGATCAAAGCCAACTTCCAATCTAAACAGAACTATAGTTTCGACAAGTACTTGCTCGGATCCTTTAAGGATATTGTACCCAGTTACTACACAATTGGCTACTTGATGACATCAACACTGAAATCGGAACTGCCACCAAATTACGAAGCAGATTTATTTTCAGAGCTCAACAAACGTCCACTCTATCCTTATAATATCAACCGTGTATTGAAGAAAAAAATAGGTGGAAATAGCCGCAATTTATTCAACAAAACGATCACAAAATTAGACTCAATATGGGAGCAGAAAACAGCAAATTATTTAGCCCAAAATTACACTGAAATTTCCGGTCAAAATTATCGCTATTATAATAGCAATCTATTACCAAAATCAAATGGAAATTTGACTTATTTCATCAAGCAAAATCCCGAAAAAACAAACGCTATATATACGTACGACAACGATAAGAAATCGGAATCACAACTTGTAAAAACGGGTATCCAGTTGACCCCACATTTCGACATCAACAAGGAATATATTGTATGGGATGAACTCCGAAAAGATCCACGTTATAACAAGAGAACATATAGTGTCATCAACTTAATGAACCGGAAAACAGGGAAAATAAAAACCCTGACCAAGCAGTCTAGATATTACTCCCCTGTATTTAGCCCCGTAGACGAATCCATTGCTTGTATTGAAGTAGATCTATCCAACACAAGCTATCTTACACTTATAAGCCTTAAAAACGGCTCTGTACTCAAGCGGATAAAAACAGCGGATTCAGAACAGCTTCAACATCCCGCTTTTAACCCAACAGGAGACAAAGTAATTGCTATCCGCTTATCAGAAATTGGAACTGCGCTCTGCGAAATAGATCTCAAAAATGATAAAATCACAAACATCACCTCATGGGGCGATCAACAATACGAAAGACCACAATACCTTACAGGTATGGATATACTTGTCAAAGCTAACTTTAATGGTATTGATAACATTTACAAAATAAATCGTCAATCGGAAGCGAAACATCTCCTGACCAAAGCCCCATTCGGCGCTTTTAATCCTTTTTATGATAAAGAAACAAAGCAATTGCTTTTTAACAACTATCAATACAATGGCTATAAAATCAGCCAAACAAGTATAGATACGACCTTCGATATAAAACCAGAAACCGATTATTTTTCCCACTACTATGCTGATGCTGTAAAGAAAGACAGCATATTCAATATTGCTGCCACAGCACCAGATTCCAACCAGCATTACACCATTGAGCCATACAAGGGACTTGGACGAACGTTTAACTTCCATAGTCTTTCTTTAAGTAGTAGCAACTTTGAGAGTTTTGATAATTTCAAACCTGGCATTTTTTGGCTTTCAAATAACATTTTAAACACGACTCAAATTGCGCTTGGCTATGAATACGATACAGACATCAGAAAAAGTATTTATTCGGCCGAACTTACTTACAACAAATATTTTCCGAAATTCTCACTTCGCTACGAAAATAGAGGGCAAATTGCAGCAGCAAGCGTACCCAATAAACCAGACAGCAGTATAAGGTTCGATTGGAGAGAACATTACGTTTCCTCTCAAATTTCTATCCCCCTATCTTTTTATAGGCTTGATTACAATTATTCCACAGGATTCAATTTTGCAACAGCCTATTTGAAACGTTACAGCCTAAGTCGGAATGACCTCAAAAACTTTAATTACGAAACTGCATTTCCGTTAACGTACCAACTTTATTTCAACAGAAATGCCCGAATGGCAAATATGGATCAATACCCGCGATGGGGACAAAATTTCAGTATAACTTATAGGCACACACCTTTTGAAAACAAGGCCAAAGGTGAAATTCTATCTGCGAGAACAGTATTTTACCTACCTGGCTTTGTAAACAATCATGGATTTCAAATTCGCTTGAGTGCACAGGCGGGAACGGGAATTTATGAATACATTAACGATATCCCACTCGTCAGCGGGTTTAGTTATTACAAATATGAAAAGATAAAAAATACATTATTGGTCAATTATCGTTTTCCAATCGCCTATCCTGATTTTAGTATAGGATCACTAACCTATATAAAACGTATAAAAGGTGGTGTATTTGCAGACTATCAAAATATCCACAAACATAAAGAAGCGGCACCGAAGAGTTTTGGAGGATACCTTTCCTTTGATTTCAATGCCTTTAGATATCCATTGCCCGACTTTGAGTTTGTCGTAAAAGGAACCTACATCAATGATAATACAGCTACGCAGCGCGTCGTTCCAACAGTAAGTTTAAATTACACCTACTAAGGATGAATAGCCCAATTAAAATTAGCAGCTAGAGCATAATGATCTGACAAAGGTAAGCCCCTTAGATTCGTAAACAGATTATTTTCTATATTATAGTCACGTGCAGCCAACTTTAGATGACCGTTGCTACGGTAAAGAATCTTGTCTATTGACTCGCTCTGGTTGCCAATTGATAACATATGAGGAGGTTTGAATGCATGCTTCGCTTCTGGCACCAGTCCACCGTTTTGGAGTTCAACCCAACTGTCCACCAATGTGGTTGACTCCATAAAATCATGTAGATTATCATCACCGAAACTATAATGTGCATTAAAGTCCCCCATAACAATCAGTGCATTCTCGCCAGAGTTCTCACCTATATAATCGCGCAGCTGATTGAGATTGTCCCTTCTAGCATTAGAGGCTCGCCTATTGTTCTGAGCGTTTGCATGTACATTATAGACATCTAGCCATATCCCCGCAACTATTTCCACCTTGACCAAGGTAAAGCCTTTGGGTGTCAGAGAATCAGCTCCTGTGCGTTTTTTCCAGGGAACCCGGACTACATCTGACATCGGAAAACGAGACAGGGTATTCAAACCATCACCAAAAGGCACACGCCCCTTGGGTTTAGTCCGATAAGGGTGTTGGTTCCCCCCCGAATAAAGACTATTGTTATAATTGAAATCCTCCTGCACATTTACGATATCAAAAGGATTAATCTTTTTGCCTATTTCAGCAATACTCGTACTCCTGCCTGTAATTGCAGAAGAAATAAACCCTGGCAATCCCGCTACATTGTATGTCAACACCGAAAAAAAACCCGAACTATCTTTTTCTTTTTTGTGATTAGCATCCATCAATAAAACCTATATAATCATGTTTTGTTAAATTTAGCAAATACGGTAAACACTCACCAACACTATACAGATATTTAACAGATAATTGATTTAAATCTGACATTAACGAACGGATCTCAACCATAATAAATAGAAAGCTTTTTTCACAAGTCATTAGTTCCTACCACCATCAATAAAAAAACGCAATAGATTTAGGGCAGTCTTTCCTCATAAAAAAAGGGATAACTCAACGTTATCCCTTTTCAATATTCTGTTTGATTTATTAGTCTTCGAGTGCTTTTACACCAGGAAGAACTTTACCTTCCATATATTCTAATAGTGCTCCTCCACCTGTACTGACATAGCTAACATCTTCAGTCATACCAAATTTACTTACTGCAGCAGCTGAATCTCCCCCACCGATTAAAGAAAATGCGCCATTTTTGGTTGCTTCTACAACAGCATCAGCCACAGCTTTGGTACCCTTTGCAAAAGTATCAAATTCAAAAACCCCCATAGGTCCATTCCAAAGAACTGTTTTTGAATCTTTGATAATAGCCGCAAAATTCTTAGCAGACTCCTGTCCGATATCCAAGCCCTGAAGATCCGCAGGAATTTGATCATTTGGCCCGTCATATACATTTGCATCATTAGAAAACGCATCAGCAATTTGAGCATCTGTAGGAATAACAAGATTCACGCCTTTTTCTTTTGCTTTCTTTACCAATTCATTTGCGAGGTCAAGTTTATCCATCTCAACCAATGACTTACCAATTTCACCACCTCTTGCTTTGATAAAAGTATAAGCCATACCTCCACCGATCAGTAGGTTATCCACTTTATCCAATAAAGCTTCGATCAATTGGATCTTATCAGAAACTTTCGCTCCCCCCATAATCGCTGTAAAAGGTCTAACCGGATTATTCAAAACTTTCTCTGCATTCCCTACCTCGGCAGCCATCAAATAACCGCTATATTTAGCTGATGGAAAAAACTGTGCGACAATCGCAGTTGAAGCATGTGCTCTATGCGCGGTACCGAAGGCATCATTCACATAAACATCACCCAATTTTGAAAGCTTTTCAGCAAATCCTACATCACCTTTTTCCTCTTCTTTATAAAAACGTAGATTCTCAAGTAATAAAACTTGGCCAGCCTGCAATGCAGCAGCTTTTTCTACAGCTTCATTTCCAATACAATCATCGGCAAATTGAACTTCTGTACCTAATACCTTAGATAGATGAGCCACAATATGTTTTAATGAATACTTATCAGTAGGACCATCTTTTGGTCTTCCTAAATGGGACATCAATATCACGCTTCCGCCGTCGTTCAAAATTTTCTTTATTGTTGGAGCAGCTCCCTGAATACGATTATCATCCGTAATATTGAAATTTTCATCCAAAGGAACGTTGAAATCTACGCGAACCAAGGCTTTTTTACCTGCAAAATTTAAATCGTCTACTGTTTTCATTATGTAACTTTAATGTTTTAGGATCTGTCGTTTGCCAAACGAACAGCTAAATATAGAAAAAAGGCATTTATTTTCATCAAATAAATGCCTTTTTATCGGATTAAATTATCATTAATGGATTTCAACAGTATAAGGCAACCTTGCCTGAACCCCACTCTGCGCTGTCGCCTTCCGCATCACATCAAAATAACGATAGTATTCGCCCATTTGTTCTTTAGCAACCCAAGCCTGAACTTTTTCCTTTGAATTGTTCAATATTGAGGTAAACGGATCTTCCTTCGCAGGATATTGTGAAACTTTATACTTGCTTAGATTTGCCTTTTTAGCCGCCGCCTGAATGGCAACATCAAGATTACCCAGACGATCCACCAATTTGTTACTCAGCCCCTGTACACCCGTCCAAACGCGCCCCTGACCAATACTATCAACATTCGCCAATGGCATCTTTCTACCTTCGGACACAACTTTTGTAAAAGTAGTATACACTTTGTCAACCTCACGTTGGATAATATCCCTTTCTTCAGCGGTCAATGGGCGATCAAAAGTAGTCATCAAATCCGCAAACTTCCCTGTCTTTACACCATCGTAGTGAACGCCAATTTTATTGTTCATCAGATTTTGGAAATTAGGTATTACACCAAATACACCAATTGATCCGGTGATGGTCGTTGGCTCAGCAAATATGGAGTCAGCGGCAGCAGCAATATAATAGCCCCCTGAAGCCGCCACATCTCCCATAGAAACAATCACTGGTTTAACTTTTTTAGTCAAAATCACCTCCCTCCAGATAATATCTGAAGCAAGTGCCGAACCCCCAGGTGAATTCACACGCAGCACAACAGCCTTTACAGCATCATCCTCTCGCAGCTTCCGTAATTCTCTTGAAAATTTATCCCCTCCGATCTCACCCGGACGGGTACCTTCACCATCCACAATCTCACCAACAGCATAAAGTAGAGCTATTTCAGATCCGCTGGCATCATCCTTCACCTTTTTATTGTAATCTAACAATGAAACAAAAGATATCTCATCCTTCTCGCCTATCTTCAATCGCTTTCTTAAATCAGAGAGCAGTTCGTCCTTATAGATCTTAGCATCAGCAAGCTTATAACGTACCGCATCATCAGCATTCCTAACCAGATAATCATTGGCTATACCACGCAATGAATCTGCCGGAATATTCCTACTTGTCGCGATTTCATTGATAAAAGTATCATATATACTTCCCAGGTACGATGTTACCTGCAAACGGTTTGGATCACTCATCTTATTTAGGAAGTAAGGCTCCACTGCGCTCTTAAACGTCCCAACTTTCACAATCTGCATCTCAACCCCAACTTTGTCCAATAGGTCTTTGTAAAACATTGTCGAACTAGAAAGACCCCTAAAATCTATGGTGCCTTGGGGATTGACATATACCTTATCTGCAATACTGGCTACATAATATGCTTTTTGATTATACCCCGCATTGTAGGCAACAACAAATTTCCCTGTTTTTTTAAACGCTAACAGTTCATCGCGTACAGCCTTTAAACTTGCAAAACCAGTACCGATACTACCCGCATCCATATAAATCCCCTTAATATTCGCATCTGTTGCCGCATACCTTATTCTTGCTAGAATATCATCCAACCCGATACTCTTGGTAGAATAACCCGGAAAATTTAAGCTTCCAAAGGGATTATTGTCATTCCGTTCATTAATATCATAGTCAAAGGATAGAAACAGCACCGAATTGGTTTTGACAGCAACTTCCTGATCAGAGGAAGCAGAGCTAATAATCGCACCGATAATACCCATAAAAACAATAAACAAAATCACAAAAGATATAACAATCCCTGTAATCGTTGCCAATACATACTTAAAAAATGATTTCATATTTTATAATTAATTCCAGTTTATGCAGTTCTTGCAAAGGGAATGATTTATTTTACGCTAAAGGTAATGCAATATTTTTTATTCCCCCAGTATTTTATTTCATAAAGACTTAATTTAGCGACATGAACAAGATTTTTATATTATTGGGAACGAACTTAGGAGACCGCTTGCAACAACTCTCTTTAGCAAAACAATCCCTCGAACAACAGATTGGAATGATCTTGCAAGAATCCTCAATTTATGAAACTGCAGCTTGGGGAGTTGAAGATCAACCTTCATTCCTTAATCAGGTCATTCTAATAAGTTCACCGCTATCCGCACTTGAATGTTTAAATCTTACCCAAAAGATTGAATTAGATCTAGGAAGAGTACGACTGAAGAAATGGGGAGAGCGGGCGATAGACATTGATTTACTTTATTTCAACGACGAAGTTATCAATTACCCAAATCTGATTATACCACATCCTTTTATTGCAGAACGACGCTTTACACTGGAGCCCTTAGCAGAAATAGCCCCAACATACATACACCCTGTTTACAAAATAAATAATGTATCTTTATTGCATAATTGCAAGGACGAATTACACGTAAAGAAAATTAGCAACGATGAATCATATCGACATTGACCTGATCAACCAGAATATGTTTGACAATACAGATTTGATCAAACAATTTGTATCAATGTATCTTATCCAGACCCCAGTTGACTTAGACAACTTGCGAAATGCCTTAAATACAGATAATCATCAAAAAATTGCAGATGCAGCTCATCATATTAAGCCGACGATGGATTATATCGGAGCTTTCCACTTAAAAGCCAAATTTGAGAATTTGGAATTAAGTGCCAAAAATCAGGAATCCTTAGAAGGACTTAGGGCAACTTTTGAGGTGTTGGACATCGAAATGAAAGAACTGTTATTTGAACTCGAACAATATGAAAAAACGATCTAAGTTAGATCGTTTTTTTATTAAAATGCAATGCTGAAAGTATAAAATACAAAAGTAGAATAACTGGCAAAGCCATAAACTGTCCAATTGCAAATAAAACCAAAGTTAAGAATAGAAAAATAAAACGATATTTATTCGTCGTCCAGTCCATTGAACTAAATTTCATCGAAAACAGTCGAATCTCGCTAATCAACAAGTAGCTAGTCAGCAGCGCACTACAAATTAAAAATATTGGATTTATAACGAGTCCAGGATACTTATCAGCTATATAAGGCAATGAGAGAACATAAAAAGTATTCATTGGAGTATTAAGTCCAATAAAATCAGCCGTTTGTCGCTCATCCAAATTAAACTTAGCCAAACGTAATGCTGAAAATACCGTAACAATAAAACCTAGATAAGGAAATAAAGATCCACCGGGAAACACTTTTTGCAATAGTGTAAACATAATTACCCCTGGTAGAAATCCAAAGCTGACCATATCGGCAAGCGAATCCAGCTCTTTTCCAATAGGCGACTTTACATGAAGAAGCCTTGCGACCATACCATCAAAAAAATCAAATATTCCAGAAACAAGCACACATATAGTTACCGCTTTTATGTTGCCATCCAACGCCATCAGTACAGCGATACAACCACTAAAAAGATTGAGGCAGGTCAGCAGATTTGGAATATGTTTTTTCATCAATATTATATTTATGTACTTATTACAATTTTCAACGTAGCCACATTGTATGTATTAGCAGCTCAATAATATTTCAAAATTGAATTCTCTACCACATCATACGATCGGACACAAAAAAGCCATCATTTTAGTAAAATGATGGCTAAAATATTAAAATTTGATGGGATTACCCATTCATACTGATCAAAAATTCTTCATTTGATTTAGTACCACGCATTTGTCCTTGCAAGAATTCCATTGCTTCTGTAGAATTCATATCCGACAAGTGATTGCGAAGTACCCAAATACGTTGCAATGATTCTTTATCTGTCAATAGATCATCACGACGTGTACTTGACGCAGTAATGTCAATTGCAGGGAAGATACGCTTGTTCGCCAATTTACGATCCAATTGTAACTCCATATTACCCGTTCCTTTAAATTCTTCAAAGATCACCTCATCCATTTTTGAACCAGTATCTGTTAAAGCTGTTGCAAGGATTGTTAATGAACCACCGTTTTCGATATTTCGAGCCGCACCAAAGAAACGTTTTGGTTTATGTAGTGCATTTGCATCCACACCACCCGACAAGATTTTACCTGAAGCAGGAGCAACAGTATTGTAAGCACGTGCCAGACGAGTGATTGAATCCAATAGGATTACCACGTCATGACCACACTCTACCATACGTTTCGCTTTCTCCAATACAATATTAGCAATTTTTACATGGCGATCAGCAGGTTCATCAAAAGTAGATGATACAACCTCAGCACGCACACTTCTTGCCATATCTGTAACCTCCTCAGGGCGCTCATCAATCAACAAGATAATAAGGTATACCTCAGGATGATTCTTCGCAATTGCGTTAGCAACTTCCTTCAATAAATTTGTTTTACCCGTTTTTGGTTGAGCAACGATCAATCCACGTTGACCTTTACCAATTGGCGTAAACAAATCCATAATACGAGTTGAGTAGTTACCCATACCCATATCTAGATTTAAGCGCTCATCAGGGAATAAAGGTGTCAAGTAGTCAAAAGGCACACGGTCACGTACCTCTGCAGGATTCTGTCCGTTGATGGCCTCTACTCTAACCAATGGAAAATATTTCTCACCTTCTTTTGGAGGGCGAATACAACCACGAACGGTATCTCCTGTTTTCAAACCAAATAATTTGATCTGAGACTGTGATACATAAATATCATCTGGAGATGTCAGATAGTTATAGTCTGATGAACGCAAGAAACCATAGCCATCTGGCATAATTTCTAACACACCTTCATTAACGATAACATTGTCGAAATCTGTACCAGAAGAAGTATTTTCAGCTTTAGGAGTTTGAGGTGTTTTTTCAGGTTGGGAACCTTTATCTGTTGTAGGAGTAGTTTCTACTGCGGGACTGCTTTCCTCACTTTCAACAGTCTCACGTTTTCTGACAGTCACAGGCTCAACGGTCTTCACCGTTCTTACGCGCTTACGAGTGCGTTCACCCTGTTCCTGATTATCCTCCTCAACTTTAGCAACTTTTTCTACAGAAGCCGGAGCTGCTTCTTCTTCCCCACCGGTATTGCTAATTCTTTCTATTAATTCTTGCTTACGCAATTTATCAGCATCCGCGATACCGATCAACTTAGCAATCTCGCGCAATTCCGATACGAGTTTAGCGTTTAATTCGTTAATATCCATTAATGTGTTGTGTATGATTTTTGGATTTTCTTTTGAGCTTTATTCTGATTACACACCTAAGCTTGTTTCCTTGTTTAAGTGAATGAAGAACTTAATGATTTCTTTTAAACCCGAAGTGGATTAAATCTTGAGAACCTAGACAAAGAAAAAAACAAATTTTGTTATTTCAAAATATTTCAAAAAAAATATTTACTATTGTAGCTAGTAAAACGATTTAACGACATTTTTAGATTGAATTTTATATTTTTTTTCATAAGTTCGTACCTTTCAAAATTTAAGTTTTTAGATCCCTTATATGGAACAGCAACAAACTAAAACCAATTACCCCGCACTCTACACATTGATTATTGTGTTTTTCTTTTGGGGGTTCATTGCAGCGGGAAATAGCGTATTTATCCCATTCTGCAAGAATTATTTTCACCTAGATCAATTTCAATCGCAGCTCATTGACTTTGCTTTTTACACGGCCTACTACATTGGTGCATTACTCCTCTTTATCTTCAGTTCAATTGGCGGTAAAGACCTTGTTGGAAAATGGGGTTACAAAAAAAGTATCGTCTATGGTCTACTATTTTCTGCGTTGGGAGCAGCTGCAATGATTGTGGCGGTCGAGGTAAATTTATATATTGGAATGTTGTTGGGTCTATTTGTGGTTGCACTTGGATTCTCGTTGCAGCAAACAGCTGCTAATCCCTTCGCTGTTTTATTAGGTGACCCAAAGACGGGAGCATCACGTGTTAACCTTGGCGGTGGTATCAACTCATTCGGAACGACAATAGGACCATTGGTGATTGGTTTCTCGCTATTTGGAACATTTGAGCCGATCTCAGATTCAGAAATTGCTAATCTTCCTTTAAATAAAGTTGTATATCTATATGTTGGTGTTGGTTTGTTGTTTCTTTTGGCTGCAGCATTGTTCAATTTCAGTAAAAAAGTTCCAGCTGGAATTAGCAATGAACCCATGGAAAAGGCCAATAAGGCTTTACGTACCTTGATCATCATGACAGTTCTACTATTCGGTATGTTCACTCCAGTATTCCTAAGTTACAAAAGTGACCTTGCATTGCATATCGAACAGCTACATCAACAAGCATCAAGCCTCACTGACCAGCTACAAATCGATCAATTAAAAGCACATATTAAAGAAGTTGCCAAACCACTTGAAACACAACGTATGCTATGGTTAGCAGGCGCATTAATTGTTGTTATCGGGGGTTTACTTTTCTCCAACAGAAGCGCTAAAAAGAATCCTGAAGGCTGGGGAGCAATGAAATATCCGCAACTGGCTTTGGGAATGCTTGCATTATTTATCTATGTAGGTATCGAAGTTGCTATTGGAAGTAACTTAGGTGAGTTGCTTACTTTAAAAGAATTTGGCCACCTACAGTCTTCACAAATCACACCATATGTATCCATGTATTGGGGAAGTATGATGATCGGTCGATGGGCCGGTGCCATTACAGCATTCAACCTCAGTAAATCGGCTAAAAATGGATTACTGATTATTGTTCCTTTAATCGCTTTCTCGATTATAATTGGTGTCAATACACTTGCAGGTTTCGAAATGTCACACCTTTATTACTATGTGATCTGTATTATTCTGCAAATCATGGCTTTCTATCTAAGTAAAGAAAAACCTGCACGAACATTAATCATTTTCGGTTTATTTGGAATCATCGCTATGTTAATCGGCCTTTTCTCTTCAGGTACAATCGCGATTTATGCATTTTTATCAGGAGGACTTGCCTGTTCAATTATGTGGTCATCTATTTTCAGTTTATCAATCGTTGGTCTTGGAAAATATACTGCTCAGGGTTCAGCATTCTTAGTCATGATGATCCTTGGTGGTGGTGTCCTTCCTCCTATCCAAGGAAAATTGGCCGATCTTATTGGAATACACAACTCCTATATCCTACCATTAATCGGATTCTGTTATATCGTTTTCTTTGCTGTATTTGTCAAGGGAATTTTAACTAAACAAGGAATCAATATTGATGAAATCGAGGCTGAAGGAGCACATTAAAAGCATCAACTAATTGTAAATAGTACACTATTTAATCAATTTTATTAAACGACCCAAAAACTGGCTTAACGACACTGTTAAGCCAGTTTTTTTATATTATGAGCAAATTCATAAAATTTATTTTTTCAAAAATACTCGGATAAATTATGATATTTAAAATTAAAAAATGTATTTTCGGGGAATTGATTAATGAATTGATTACTCATTTTATAACGATAAACACAATTAAAACTACTCAATAATGATAATCATTGCTGACGGGGGATCAACAAAAACAAACTGGTGTTTGTTAGACGATTCAAATAAAAAAATCTACTTCAACACAGAAGGGTACAACCCGTATTTTGTTGACAGTGAATACATTGTAAACTCCCTAAAAAAAGGATTACCGCAGGATTTACCTTTTGAAAAAATCGCGGAAGTAAATTATTATGGTGCAGGGGTCCATAATAAAGAAAAAGCTCAGATCGTGGTTGACGCACTAAAACACGTATTTACTACAGCGAAAGTGGAAGTGGGACATGATCTACTTGCTGCAGCAAGAGCATTACTAGGATCCGAAGCTGGGTTTGCTGCGATCTTGGGTACTGGAACAAATTCTTGTCTCTATGACGGTAAAGAAATTACATTAAATATTGATTCCGGAGCTTACATTCTAGGCGATGAAGGATCGGGTAGTTACATTGGTAAAAAATTACTTGCTGACTATGTTCGTAATTTAATGCCTAAAGATGTAAAGGAAGTGTTTTGGAACACGTATAAAATGACGAAAGATGAAATCATGGATGCGGTTTATACCAAACCTATGCCTAATCGTTTCTGTGCAAGTTTCAGTAAATTCGTATATGACAATAATGTAAATATCGAATATACACGTAATATTGTCGATGAAGCATTTGAAGCTTTCTTCAGAAATTTAGTAAGTAAATATCCTAATTATCAAAGTTATACTTTCAATTGCATTGGTTCCGTAGGTTACAATTTCAGAAATGTATTGGCTGAAAAGGCTGAACAATATGGAATGAAAGTAGGTAAGATTTTGCGTTCTCCTATCGATGACCTGGTACAGTTCCACATCGATAGAGCGGCGGCAACTGCTAAATAGATAAGTAAAATAATCTTTAACATATTAAAAAAAAGGTGCATTATATGATGCGCCTTTTTTTATCCCCTCTTCCCCTTTCAACAAATCAAACCTATGCTAGCTTCAAAATTAGGCTCATTAGACTGAGATCTTGACAAACAACTTTTGAATTCCTTCTTTTCCAAAAATTTCCTCATTTTAAAAACTAACCTACAACAATTAAGCTACAATATTAAATTCTAATAAACTTATTCATACCGTTTTATGGGAAATTTTAATAATTTAATAACAGGAATTTCATCAGTACAAAATAAAATTACCTTTTTTTTGTAAAAAGAATATTTATAGTTTATTCCGATGAAAAGAAGCCTTGATATACTTGTACTCTCAGACATACACTTAGGTACATACGGAAGTAGAGCCAAAGAACTTTTACTTTACCTGGAATCCGTCGCACCCAAGATATTGATCCTCAACGGCGATATTGTAGATATTTGGCAATTTAAAAAAAGCTACTTTCCACAAGATCATTTAAAGGTCATCAAGAAGATTATCGATATGAGCTCAACTGGCACTGAAGTCCATTACATTACTGGTAATCACGACGAAATGTTACGCAAGTTTACTGATCTCAAATTAGGAAACATCAAACTAAGCAACAAGCTACTTCTTTCACTCAATAATCAAAAGGTATGGATCTTTCATGGCGATGTTTTCGACGCATCTATTCATCACTCAAAATGGTTAGCAAAACTTGGAGGCTGGGGCTATGATAAATTGATCCAGCTTAATAATGTTATAAATTATTGCCTGGATAAAATGGGAAAGGAGAAATACTCGCTCTCAAAAAAAATAAAAAATTCTGTTAAAAAGGCCGTTAAATATATCTCAGACTTCGAACATACTGCCACGGATTTGGCTATTGAGAAAAACTATGATTTCGTAATCTGCGGTCACATTCATCAACCTCAAATAAAGGAAGTCATTACCAGAAAAGGCACATGCACCTACATGAATTCGGGCGATTGGATTGAAAATCTAAGCAGCTTAGAATACAAAAATGGAGAGTGGAAGCTCTTCTATTTCGAGGAAAACAAGGAGCAAATCCTTAAAAACAAAATCATCGACACCCCGCTTTTCAGTCTAGAAGATTTAAAGAAAATTGTCATATCATCATAGCCGAAAAAACAAAGTAACAATATACTCTTGACAGAAACTACAAAAACAAAAAGGCCGAGCTAGCTCGGCCTTTTTGTTTTTTATAATTCTATTGTCTCTCCGATTTTTGGAAGAGACAATGAAATGTCCTCATTCTGGAATTTGTCAAAGGCCTTTTGTTTGTCGATCTCAATTGGTGGAAATGAATCGTAGTGGATCCCTACCACACGGGAGCAATTGATAAATTCTGCCGCTCTGATTGCATCATCCACATCCATTGTATAATACCCACCAATCGGGAGAAAAGCCCAATCCAGCTTCAGATCAGCCAGCAGCTTCATCTCCATTGTCAACGCAGTATCACCAGCAAAATAGATCTTTTTGCCGTGTACATTAAAGACAAATCCAACTGGGAACCCACCATATTGGCCATCAGGTGTACTATTCGTATGAGCAGCATAAACCATCTTAACAGAGCCAAAAGGTAACTGTATTGTACCGCCAAGATTGAATTCAACAACTTTATCTTCGGGTACCCCTTGTCTTCTTACCCAAGCAGCTGTCTCAACAATGGCCAATACTGTCGCATTACTATTCTTTTGGATGGTAGCCATATCTGCGACATGATCTTGATGTCCGTGGCTCAAAAAGATGTAATCTGGTTTAATTGTATTTACATCAATTGCTTTCGCTAATGGGTTATACGTTATGAACGGGTCCAATAAAACCTTCGTTCCATTAAAATCAAACTCAACACAAGATTGACCGTAGTAAGTTGCTTTCATAATCATGTATTTATTGATTAAATAATCCGCCTAATCCGCCTAACATATCTTTACTCGCAGCTTGCATTTCAGCTTGACTGATATTCTCCGCTTGGGTTATTGCTTTATTCAAAGCAACCACTAGCAATTCCTCTAATTCCTCTTTATCAGCATTGGACAGAAAGACAGGATCGATCGTAATCTCTTTAATTTCCTTGTTGGCTGTTGCTACCACACGTATCAAACCACCTTCAGCCTCACCAGATACCGAAATAGTATCTAGTCTTTTCTTGATTTCTTCTGCCTTTTGCTGTGCCTGAAATAATTTGTCAAACATATCTATAACATTTATTTGATGCCAATTTACAAAAATCCTCCAATACCTACTATTGCTAATTTACTTTCGCTAATGCTACCCTTTTTGTATTTTTGCAGCATGCAAAGCAATCAAGAAAAATTAGTTGCCCATTTTTTGGAACAGCTAAATCTAAATAACACCTCCGTTCCACAGGAAATATCTGCTAGATTAATAGCAAAGCAATCAGAAATCATTAGCATTGATGATGTGATTGCCTATATCAACACGCTTGGGGAAGAATTAAATATCAAGGAAAATGTAACCGAGCTTATTGAAAAAGTAGAAGATGAGACCAGTATACTAATTCACAAGCTCAAATTTATAACTGCTAGCGACAGACCCAAAGTATTGGTTTTAGATCGAATTGATCCACAGGAGATCAATCAGTCTGCCTATCTACAAGAATCCATAAAAATCGCGGGTGGGATCCCTACCACAGTTCCTCATGAAGCTGATAAGATAATTATAATCAACAGTGATGAAAGTGTATTTACTCGTATTCCTCTTTTATTAAATGATCCAGCAATTGCGCAATCAAAAGCGATCGAACTTGATCAGCTGTTTATTATGACAAAGCCTAATTTCGCTAGCATTCCAGGGTACGAATACCTAACAGAATTAGAATCATTAGCGGAGATCTTTCAACCAAAATATTTTGTTTATGGTCATGAAGGCAAAGAATGGTTGCAATTTCAATTGAAATAGAATTATAAAATAACAATAGTCAGGCTATCGCATAAAAAAGTATCTTTAAATTGATTAAAGATGCTTTTTTCTTATTTAAAATAGTAGATTAACTATATCTTCTGCGTAATACCTCATACAATTTTTCAACGGTATGGGGTTTATCTGCCCACCTGTTCTTAACCGCATAATTCGTTTGCAAAAATGCGTCAGCTTCTGCATAACTACTGAATCTATTCAGTAGTTCCACAGCTTCACTATAAGCCAAGCTATAACCATTAAACAAGTCTTTAATAAATAAAAGTTTATCATTCAAACTTATCCCGGTTTTGATATCCGTCAGTTTATCAGAACTTCCTGATTGATTCACTTGATATACCCGGTTCTGTACCCCTGCTTGTTTTTGCTGTGAAATAATCTCATTTAATGTAAGCGGTCTCGAAGGAACCTCCTCCACGACTGTATTGACTTCTTCTTGGATAATGCTCTCCGGAACTTCCTCAATGATGACCTCTTTTGGTTCTTCTACGACTTCAGTAACGACAACAGGTTCTTCCTCTAAAAGATCTATCGTGGGCTCATCTACTTTATACTGTTTTTCCTCAATATGCTCGCCAACAGCTTCATTTGTTATATGATCAGTTTCATCAGTTATTGCGGGTGAATAAGGAGCCGTCGATAAATCATTGGTTTCCTGCATTTCCTCACCCGCTTCAACAGTATCTCCATTTAATTTTGTAGTCTCATCAGTGCGAACAATAGCTTTCTCACCACGCTCTGGTTCCGCAATAGTTTGGCTGGATGCTCGTATCGAAGAAGGTGGAGTAAAATAGTCATTAAATGCTATTTTTCTACTCTCCATCACCGACTCTATCAAGGTATTTTGAACTTGTCCGCCCTGTAGCACGGCATCTGTTTTGAGTAAAGTGATATAAGCCGCAACAGATTGTGCTTTAGCTTCCAAGTTCACTAGCTCACCTATTTCAGTACCAGTGTTCCTTTCTGACAAAGCCAAATATTGTGCATTCAAATCCTGTAATAAATCTCCTATCTTATTAAAAATTTCCTCTTTAGTACTCATAATTTTATTTGAAATCGCCTATTAATCGTTTATAATACCTATAAATTCTATAACCTAAAAAGTGGAAAACTCAATCCTTTGATTTATAAATATTTGAATCTGTATTCACTTTTTTGCTACTCAAATTTAATATTTAATTTCGATATTAGCGTTGTCAAAAACAGAATATAATAGGAGGTCTATTGACAAATAATACCTTATTTGCCGGCTATCCAAAAAAATAATTTAATCAAATGCTTTTTTCCGAACATAATCTGACATTGCGACCAGCTCGATATGGAAGTATTGAAGTTATCTGTGGGTCAATGTTCTCTGGCAAGACCGAAGAGTTAATACGTAGGCTAAAACGGGCACAATACGCAAGACTAAATGTTGAAATTTTCAAACCTTCCGTGGATAAACGATATGATGAAAAATTAGTCGTTTCCCATGATAGCAATAGTATCCCCTCCACCCCTGTCGAAAATTCATCAGCGATATTATTATTGAGTTCGGCCACCCAAGTTGTTGGAATAGATGAAGCGCAATTTTTCGATGACGGATTGACAGAAGTATGTGTCAAATTGGCAAACAGTGGGGTTCGTGTTATTATTGCAGGATTGGATATGGATTATAAGGGACAGCCTTTCGGTCCTATCCCTAGTTTGATGGCTGTAGCTGAACATGTCACCAAAGTCCATGCGGTTTGCATGCAATGTGGGGCCCCAGCGAATTATTCATATCGCTTGACAAAAGATACCCAGACCGTACTTCTTGGTGAAAAAGATGCCTATGAGCCACGCTGTAGACAATGTTATTATCATTTAGATCAACAAGTTGTCTAAATCCAGCTCAGAAAATTACAATTTCAGTCCTACATTGTGTGAGCTGTTCAGCGGATTCGTATTATCCAACACAATTGATAACCGATAGCCATCTGGTTAACATAGCTACATTTATAATTTTTCTGTTAAAAATAACTGCCAAATAGACTAGGAATCTATTTGGCATAGGATTTGAAATATACTTTACAAATAAGAAGATAAACGCTTTTAAAGCGACAAAATACTTTTCATAATTTAGGTTTATAATTGGTTAGTTTGCACCTCCTTGCCCATCAAGGAGGTGTTTTTTATTTCATAAAAAACGCTGCCCCTTTCACAAAAGAGCAGCGTTCCTATTAGACATTTTCCTTTATTCCATTAAGGTTGTACACGGTAATTAATCACCTTTCGACCTATATTTCCTGTTTGGTCCATTCCCTCTACAATTACTTTATAATTACCATTTCCATCAGCATTGTAGAATTGTATTGCTGTCTCCCCTGTCTCCGTTACCTGTACTTTCGGGTTCCAATAAATTGTAGTCCGCAGATCGTTGGCTGATTTTTGTTCAGGTGTATCGTACTTTGGCGTGTAGAACTTACGTTCCTTAACATAACCTAGCGGGAACATATCGATAACATTCGATTTTGGCAACAATTTCTCAATTTCACTTAGCGCCATCCGAGGTTTCTTGGCTTCAACTTTCTTGGTATAAATAGACACAACACCATTGTTTTGATACATTCTTGACACTGTACCCAGCTCGTCACGCAAAAAGATTTCTATTCCCTCTATATCTGCAACGTTGATACTATTTAATCCAGGTTCGTCAATAGCCATACCATTTAGAAAAAACTGAACTGGGGTACGCCCACCGGCATTGTAATCACGCGAAACATAATATTTCAATGTTTGTGGATCATAGGTAATGCCCGTCAAAACGGTTTGCAGACACATGGTCAATACGTTACACCCAGTCAAACGCTCGGCTTCGATACGATGTTCAGGCATCGATAAACCAGAAATTGCAGGAAAATCCTTATTTGTAATTACCTTTTTCTGTACAGCTGTCACTTCTACTTCATCCAGTAAGATAGATTTTCTGTATTCTTTACGACTGTTATCCAAATAAGGAGCGAATGCTTGATCTATATTGGGAACGAAATAACTTTTATAGCCATTATTTTTGTCGATTTCAGGATAATAAGTCTGATCCATATTGATCACCAAACTACGATAATTATCATTTGACCTTGCATTTACCGTCACTTTCGATGAATCCGGAAAAACGAGATCTTTGAATGTAAAACGACCGTTTTGATCGGTATATACATCTTTTTTAATATTCCGTGAAGGCACAGACAACAACAAGCCACCATTAGGATACGGGCGGCCTGTGTTCATCCGTAAAATACCCGACAATTCTATCCCTTGCTCTGGGAGAAAACTGATCTGCGGTAACTTTTCGGAGATTAAAGCAGGGTAATCAAAACGACGATATCCCTGGGTCATTAATAATGCATCCAACGCCTTTTCTCTATTCTGATTTTTTTCATCAAAATATGCATTTGGATTTTCGACATTGCCTTTCAACTCTGAAGTCAACAGAAAGTTGCTTACAATAGAGAGATCAGCCTGATCATTATAGGGGACTTTAGACTCATCAATAACAGAAACAGAATAACTACCCGGATATTTCTGTCCATTATTATCAACTGAAAGCTTCAGGTTGACCAGATCCTTCGCTTTATAACTTTGTTTATCACTTGCCACTTGAATATTAAGCAGTTTCTCACTCTGAACAAATGCCAAACGTTCACTTACAGGTTTGCCATCCGGGGTCAATAAAGTAACCTGGGCAATTCCATTTGGCAGACGTTCCTTTGGAATATTAACCAGGGCAGATGAAGATTTTAAATTCACCTGAGCTCCAAAACAAAGATGCCCATTGGACTGAACCAACACATAATAGGATTGTCCCTGATTTTTAGAAAAATTCTCTTCACTGGTCACTACAGCGAATTCAGCATTCTTTTCATCCTGCTTAACAAACACAACATTTGCTTTATCATTAACAACAGCCGGAAGCTTATATTTACGTTCCTGTCCATTGTCAAATTTTATGACTGCTTGATAGTTTTCTCCCACTAAGGGCAATAAAGAGAAATAGCCCATACCCGATCCAAAATCTTCAAATTCTGCGACCGACTTTCCTTTAGAATCAAGGATTGTACCTTTCACTTTCAAACTCTTACCGTCAGATCCGACAGCTTTAAAAGCGACTTTCTTGGCAAATCCAGCAATTAAGTCACCACCTTCTGGAAAAAACTGCACATCAGCATCCCACAAGGCATTTTTGAGCAGGAAAGAACTCGACAAAGGTTTTTCATTCTTGTTTTCCTGGATGCTAACCTTTAATTGTCCCTTCTCTAAATCAGCCTTCTCTTTTGCCGATAAACTGATCGTCACCTTTCCCATAGCGTCCGTTTCGCCTTTCCCCTTATCTACCGTTTCCCATCCGGCAACAAATTCCCAGTTGATCTTAGAATTAATCATCGGTTTACCTGAACGATCCCTGAACTGTATTACGGCCTGACTTTTATTTCCGTTAAGATTATTCTGAAATTCAATATTGGTGATCAATTTTTTATTGATCACATCACCTATCGGAACTATTTTATTAAAAAAATAGGATGCGTCAAAGTTTGACATCCATTTTGTATACGCCCTGAAACGATAGTTGTCCTGTGTCATGAACTGCGGATCGAGGACCATCTGCCCATTTCCAACACCTTTATCCAGTGGGATTCTAAACGTTTGGATCAAAGAGTCTCGGCTATTCAAAACTTCCACATAGGCTATTTTGCTTGGTTCATATTCTGGAAGATTACGTGATAAATAGGAAGAAAACCATAACGTATCCCCTACCGCATAATAAGGTTTATCAAAATGCAGATGTACTTTTTCTGTTGGGTAGCCCTGAAAATATTTTTGAACCCGTTCTACGATTGTATTAATAGGTAATGTAGGTGCAGTCTGTGCATAGGTTGACCCGACTCCTAAAATCCCTATCGATAAAGTCAATAGTTTTATGTGCTTCATTGAAAGTCTTAGAATTAAAAAAAGAATAGCTAAATATATTCAATTTTAACCAAAGGCCCATCCTATTATGGTATTTTTAACATTTATTATACCTTCATTCCAGTAAACATCTAAAGTAAAGGTGCCAATAAACGGCAGATGGAATCCACCCCACGTTTCCAACGGCTTCTCTGCATCCATCTACGAATTGTAATTAAATCCGAGGATTCAATATCAGCAAGAAATTGATTGTTCATTCGTTCACAAAGCACTTTGTCAGAGACAATCCCAGATATCTCAAAATTGATATAAAAGCTTCTGATATCCAGATTGGTCGTACCGATATAGGCGAGTTTACCGTCGATACAGATTGTTTTGGCATGGAGAAATCCTTTGGTATACAGATATACATTTACTCCTCTTTCGAGTAGCGGCTTGATAAAGGAAAAGGAAGCATGCTGCACAAAAAAGGAATCAGATTGTGCAGGTAACATGAGATCAACTCGAACTCCCGAAGAAACAGCCAACATCAACGCTGTGGTCAGTTGATCACTTGGAATAAAATAGGGTGTACACAATTGTACATATTCTTTTGCTTCATTGATCCCCGCTATAATTGCCTCCATATTGAACGGAGCCGGAGAACCGGGATCACTAGCTGTAAAACCAACACCACTTGCATCTTCATTTGTGATTGGGAATCTATTTAAATAACCTTTACCTAATTCGAATGAATCTGCATCCGTTTGGTTCCAACTATTCCAAAACTGAATCTGTAAGGTATTTACGGCAGCACCAATGATCATCATCGCAGTATCGCGCCAATAAACATCATTTTTTCCATCGTTGATATAACGATCCGAAATATTGATTCCTCCAACAAAACCTACTCTTCCATCGATAACTGCAATCTTACGGTGATTTCGGTAGTTACTATTTGCCAATGAAGTAAAAGTAACCGGAAGAAAAGCTTCAAAAAGAAAATCAGGTTTATGTCTACGCAAATATTTAATCACATCAGGTGCTCCGAAACTGTCCAGGATCAGACGTACCATCACCCCAGATTTTGCCTTTTCTTCCAAAATCTGTAATATTTCACGACCAATTCCATCCATTTCCCAGATATAGTACTCCATATGGATGGAATGTTTTGCATTTTTCAATTGCTGAATCAGTACCGGAAACTTTTCTTCGCCATTAATAAATAAGGTAACATCGTTATTCAGGGAGAATGTGGATATTTTCTGATTTTTGAGGTACCGATAGACCATGGCTAAACTACCGATGCGCTCGTTTAGGGTGTCAATATGTTCCTCCATAATTTCCGATTCCTTACGCCAAGCGTCAAGCAATTTCTTTGATTGCTCACGATACATCCGTTTCATCCTTTTTACCTTCTTGAATTTCTGCCCAAAGAAATAATAAATGAGCAAACCGATTACAGGTAGAAAGACAATTACCATAATCCAAGCGATCGTTTTGGCGGGGTTACGGTTTTCAATCAAGATGGTACCGATGACACCAATATATAAAATGAGTAAGGGAATCCAGTAATATTGTAAAGCAATTTGTAAAATATAATGAAGTACCTCCATATAATGCGCTAAGTTTAATATCAAATATAATACTTAGCACTGACAAATTGTTTGCTGTTAAGCACAGTTTATCGCACCGTCAATACGAATTAAAGGGCTTAAATAAGGGATATCTAAGTTTGCGCCTCGGAGTATAAACCAGATTCCCAGCAAAAAATATAACAAGGGAACCCATTTAGAAAAGCCAATTTTGAAAGATCTGGAAAAGTTTCCCAAAAAGGAAAACAAAAATAAGAGCGGAATCGTCCCCAATCCGAAGCACAGCATAAATAGGAAACTCTGCTGCGAACTGTCTGCATTCATTGCCGACATCAAAGCCATATATACCATACCACAGGGTAATAATCCATTCAGTACCCCCGCGATAAAACTCCCTCCAGGTTTATATAACCATTTCGACAGAAGCCTGACAACGGGCTGCACAGAACGGGTCTGCAAACTGGCAATTGTACGATTGTTTTTCCCTATAAGCTGAACCACTGCAATCAGCACTAATATTACTCCCGTGATCCAGCTCAATGCACGTTGCCAGCCTTGGACTTGAGCAAATGTACCTATGGTTCCCAAAAGAAAACCTAGACTACCGTAAGTCAGAACCCTGCCTAATTGATAAAGTACTTTATTTAGAAAAACAGGCCAACTGAGGCCTTGCCTACCCTCAATTGCAAAAATTAGGGGACCACACATGACTGCACAATGTATACTTCCAAACAATCCCATAAAAAATGCAAAGTAGGTGTAACTCATTTTCTTGGTCTAAAATAAAATATGCTCTTCAAATAAAAAATCCTTACCTGCGCTTTGCCAATCAACATACAAATTCCACATCCCCTTATCGAATGCAGAAATAGGCAATACAAACAGGCTATTTGTTGTCTGAAATGGCAGTTCCTTATCCAACTTGTTATCTGAGGGTTTACGGAACAATAACTTTCCCTTATTCATTTTGGAGGCAAAATGTATATAAAGCGTATCTTTTCTGATTTCAACAGTTGGCGATTCTTTCATATTCAGCACATTTTGTTTCTTCTCATAAGCCTGGTCATAGTTCAAACCCTGTTCATAGTAATCATCTTCTTCCAAGCTGTCCGAGTTGTGGCTGACCATATACAATCCAGCCCCGACAATGCACAACATAAATACCGCCAAGCTCAAAAAAATTTTTGTACCCCAATTCATTCTTTTTATTTTTTAATTCATGCCAGGAGGAGCAATGAAAGTAGTTTTTAGACTTTCCACCTTTTTGTCCCCTGAATAGATAGATAATTTGATATTACTTTTATATGTTTCGACGTCCTTATTCGCGATAATTAGAAAAAAGCTTAGGGAGGCATGCCCATCTTTACTGAGCTTTTGGATAGGATTGACCAGTTGAATCTTCAGCCTCGGATCTTCACATATCAGCCTAAAAGGCATTTCCTTCCCAGATTTGTTGATTAATTCTAAAGCATAAAGATTACTTATTGTCTTATCGTCCCGAAGCTGGTACGTACTTCCTTTCGCCCGCAATAAACGACCGTCAACCTGAGAGCGATTGAACAACAGAAAACCAAATACAGTCATCAACAATACCAAGACAATAGAGTAAGCAACAGCACGGATATTACTTTTCTTCTTGAGTGTTCCTTCAATTTCCCCCATGGGATAAAAACCGATCAGTTTTTTTGGCTTTCCAATTTTTTCCATGACAGCATCACAAGCATCAATGCAAGCTGTACAACTTACACATTCCAATTGTAGTCCCTTACGGATATCTATTCCTGTCGGACAAACGTGAACACAGAGCTTGCAGTCAATGCAGTCACCTCGTGTATTAGAAGTATCTTTTTGTTGTT
The DNA here is from genome assembly GCF_019969845.1 of Sphingobacterium sp. GVS05A. GTDB lineage: Bacteria > Bacteroidota > Bacteroidia > Sphingobacteriales > Sphingobacteriaceae > Sphingobacterium. Next base: position 4,844 of record NZ_JAHXYR010000004.1, on the reverse strand, counting down.
TTCCTCTTGGTTCACCACGCCTGTGATCATAGGCTACAGTGATACTTTGATCATCCAAAAGAACTCCCTGTAATCTGCCATAGGGACAAATTGCAATGCACACAATCTCCCTGACATACGCAAATACCGCGTAAAATACCAGTGTGAATAAGATAATGGAGATCAAACCACCTATATGCTGATCCAGCGGATCGCTGATGATTTTGATCAACGCATCCGAACCTATAATATAAGCCAAAAAGATGTTCGATATAAAAAACGAAATGATCAAAAAGATGCCATGCTTCAACACTTTCTTTAACTGCTTTTGATCCGTGTTGGGACCTTCATTTAATTTCTTCTGTTGCTGCCAATCGCCTTCAATCCAATACTCTATCCTTCTAAAGATCAATTCGAGAAAAATCGTTTGTGGGCATGTCCATCCACACCAGACCCGACCAAATACAACGGTAAATAGCACAACACAGACCATTACGATCAACATCCCAAACACAAATATGTATAGATCCTGAGGATAGAAAAGGTTGCCAAAAATCGAAAATTTCCGTTCAATGATATTGAACATTAAGAACGGTTCGCCGTTTACCTTGATGAAAGGAGCTACAAATAAGAACAGTAGCAGTGTATAACCAACCCATTGTCTCTTTTTATAAAGTGTTCCCTGTGGTTTTTTGGCATAAATCCACTGTCTCTTTTTTGACTTAGATCCACCGTTATTGGCATTATTAACTACTACTGTACTCATCTCGGTCTCTATTTACTATTCAGCTTCTTTTTCTGTCCCTGTACCATCGTTTGGTTGTGCCGCATCCGCAGCATTCCCATAGGTTATCTCTTCTCCTTGCGCTTCTTTTGGATTAGCAGGGTGTGTATCTCTCAACGTGACAATGTAACTTGCCACCTGTGCAATTTGCGCCGGACTCAGAGTCTGTTCCCAAGGCACCATTCCTTTATCCGGAACACCATACTTAATTGTTTTGAAAAGATCTTTAATCTCACCGCCATGCAACCAAAATTTATCCGTTAAGTTAGGCCCAATACCACCTTCCCCGTTTCCTCCATGACAGGCGACACAGTTTGCAGCAAATATTGCTTTTCCCTCAACAGCCATTTCTGGTTCAAATTCAACCGTATTTTCATCAACATTACTAGCAGAAGCAGCTAAATAAGCCTGTCTTTCTTTTTCTGCAACAACCATTTCATGTGCGTACTCCTGATCTTGATTCATACCGATCCCAGAGACCTGATAGATGAATAGGTAGACCACACCAAAGAAGATTGTTCCATAGAACAAAAAATTAAACCAGATTGGAATGGGATTATCCAGTTCTCGGATACCATCGTATTCGTGATCGATGACAATGTCCTTTTCCTCAGAAATAGGCCTAATCCCCATGATCTTATTCCAAGATCGTTTCAACCATCCTTTATTGGCTAATTTCTTGAGTTCTTCTTCTTTGACCAGTTCAGGCATCGTAATCTTAATGATGGATTTCATTGCGCGGTTGACCATCAGTGCCGAGGCCAGAAGAGCCAACATCACGACAATCAATACGATAATTAAGATATCTGTGTATAAATTATCCGTACCAAAACCCCAGGTAGACTGAACAGCTTCTACCGTGGCAGGTGCGGTATCTAATAATAAACTCATATACTATATACTTTCAGGTGAATGATTCATTTCCTTTTCAGTTTCCTCTTCCAAAGGCAATTCCTTCATGTAAGTCACGTAGTCCTTTTTCATGCGAAACAACATAATTGCGACTGAGATAAAGAAAATCAGGAATATCCAAAGTGACACAATAAGGTAAAGCTCACTTCCGTTCAAATTTGTGATTTGTTTAAACATAGCGCTATTGATTTACGTTAACATCCTCAGCCACTTTCGGAGCTGCTTTTATATCTGTTCCCAATCGCTGTAGATAAGCTATTACTGCTATAATTTCACGATCGGCTAATACATTGACTTGATTTTGTTTCAGATCATCCGCAATTTTCTGTGCTTGTTTGTTCAGATCCTGTTCTGCATTCGCTATTGCCGCATCCGTATAAGGGATTCCCAATTTGCGAAGGGCTTTCATTTTATCTTTTAGAATCGTATTATCCAGCTTTTGGTCGATTAGCCAAGGATATGAGGGCATAATGCTTCCAGGGGAGGTAATGGTTGGATCTAAAAGATGATCAAAATGCCACTTATTAGGATATTTAGAGCCAATACGGTGCAGATCAGGTCCAGTTCGTTTCGATCCCCATAAGAATGGTGTATCGTAAACATATTCACCAGCTTTGCTGTACTCGCCATAACGGGCAGTCTCCGATCTAAATGGCCGAATAGTCTGTGTATGACAATTCACACAACCTTCCCTCACATAGAGATCCCGACCCTGCAGTTCCAACGCTGTATAAGGCTGTACACTTGCTATTGTCGGTACGTTTTTTGAAATGGTGAATGTTGGAACCATTTCAACCATACCACCGATTAGAATTGCAATAAGTGCCAATACCATAAACAAAATGGGTTTACGTTCAAGACGGCGATGTTGAGATTGCTCATTGACCTGAACCGGTAATAAAGCAGGAGCTTCAGCAGGTTCATTTGCCAAAAGTTTTCCTTGCTTCATGGTTTTAATCAAGTTGAATGTCATCAAGAAAACCCCAGATAAGTATAGCGCACCACCTACTGCCCTCATCATATGCATTGGTAAGATTTCCAATGTTGTCGCTAAGAAGTTTGGATACTTCAATACGCCTTCCGGTGTAAACTCTTTCCACATCAAGCCCTGCACAACTGCTGCCCAATACATTGGAATGGCATAAAATAAAATCCCCAATGTACCAATCCAAAAGTGTGTCGATGCTAGCTTTTTAGAATATAATTCTGTTTTATAAATACGTGGGATCAACCAATAAAGGATACCAAAGGTCATAAATCCGTTCCACCCTAATGCTCCTACGTGTACGTGTGCAACGATCCAATCAGTAAAGTGTGCGATTGCATTGACTTGCTTTAAAGACAACATTGGTCCTTCAAAGGTTGCCATACCATAACAGGTTAGTGCTACAACCATAAATTTCAGCATCGGTTCTGTCCGCACCTTATCCCAGGCACCACGCAGCGTCAACAGGCCGTTTATCATACCACCCCAGCTTGGTGCAATCAACATAATCGAGAATACAACTCCTAGGGATTGTACCCAGCTTGGTAATGCTGTATATAACAAATGGTGAGGTCCGGCCCAGATATAGATAAAGATCAGTGACCAAAAGTGCAGAATACTCAATTTATAGGAATAAACAGGACGGTTGGCCATTTTTGGCAAAAAGTAGTACATCATCCCCAGGTAAGGAGTCGTTAAAAAAAAGGCCACTGCATTATGGCCATACCACCATTGTACCAATGCATCCTGAACGCCTTTGTATACATAGTAGCTTTTCCAGCCGGCTACAGGCAATTGAATGGAGTTAACGATATGCAAGACTGCTACAGTAACAAACGTAGCGATATAGAACCAAACTGCGACATACATATGACGTTCGCGTCGTTTGATAATTGTGCCAAACATATTGATTCCAAATACAACCCAGATCAGGGTAATTGCAATGTCAATTGGCCACTCCATTTCAGCATACTCATGGCTTGAAGTCAGCCCCAGCGGCAGTGTGATAGCCGAAGCAACAATGATCAATTGCCAGCCCCAGAAATGAAGCTTACTCAAGGCATCACTAAACATTCTTGCTTTAAGCACCCGTTGCAAGGAGTAATAGACTCCCATAAAAATACCGTTACCCACGAAAGCGAATATCACAGCATTAGTATGTACTGGACGTACACGGCCAAATGTTGTGTATTGCAATCCGAAATTCATTTGGGGCCAGACAAGTTGCGTTGCCACAAGCAATCCTATAGTCATACCAACTATCCCCCAAATAATGGTAGCGATTCCGAAATTTCTGACAATTCTATTGTCGTAATTAAATTGCTCTAACTGCATTACTTAAATTGTTGATTCTGAATCAAAAGTAAGCAGCATTTTATGACAATCTAATGATAGAGAATGCGTACAAAAGTGATGTACGTCACTTTATTTTAATGGGTCAAATTATCGAATATCCGTTACGTAATAATTGATTTTAAGCCATTTAAACAACAATAACGAATAACACAGTAGTTCACGCTATCCATTTTGAGAACAAAAGTGACGGTTATCACATTCATAGAAGAGGTAGGTATATTTTCTTCTGATTAAGGCAGCATTCAATAAGGTTATTTTCATCGTCTGGATGGGAACATCCAAAGGCTATCGACGCTGACCCAATATATAAATGCATTGTATTTCTGAGTAGCTCTATCGCCAGCAGGAGGTCACTGGTATTTGCTATAAAATCTGCTGCTCTACTTCTATTCAGGAAAGATTCACATTATAGAGGTCCTTTCATTTTAAGATCACTATGTAAGAGCGGCAATAACATGCGGTAAGATAGGGGCTTAGGTGGTAAGCAGGTATACACCGGCATGATAGAGCAGGATCCCAGAACCGAATTTCCGTTGCGCAGCCAGTAATCACTGGGAAATATATAAAAAATATAACAGTTCAGTATTTTAGATCATTACCCGGCAGAACCATATTTTATAGTACAATTTCGGAGCTGGATCCCTGTGTGCCTTTTGTCGCGGCACCATTGCTCTTTGGAATCTTTTGGGAAGTATGTAAACGCAAGAAGCCCTTGACTGTTTCCAGCAAGGGCTTCTGTGTAAAAAAAGGCACCGACCTACTCTCCCACCTGTTACGGCAATACCATCGGCTCTGGCGGGCTTGACTGCTCTGTTCGGAATGGGAAGA
>NZ_JAHXYR010000003.1 GCF_019969845.1 Sphingobacterium sp. GVS05A | reverse complement strand
ATACACGTATCTAGGTTTATTCCTGGACAAAAGCAGTTTACAACCCATAGGGCAGTCATCCTGCACGCGGCATGGCTGGTTCAGGCTTCCGCCCATTGACCAATATTCCTTACTGCTGCCTCCCGTAGGAGTCTGGTCCGTGTCTCAGTACCAGTGTGGGGGATTCTCCTCTCAGAGCCCCTAGACATCGTCGCCTTGGTAAGCCGTTACCCTACCAACTAGCTAATGTCACGCGAGCCCATCTCTATCCTATAAATATTTAATAATATCCCGATGCCGGTACATTATATTATGCGGTGTTAATCTCTCTTTCGAGAGGCTATCCCCCTGATAGAGGTAGGTTGCTCACGCGTTACGCACCCGTGCGCCACTCTCACCATCTTCGAGCAAGCTCTCCGATGGATCCCGTCCGACTTGCATGTATTAGGCCTGCCGCTAGCGTTCATCCTGAGCCAGGATCAAACTCTCCATTGTAAAATGAAGTTTTTGATTCCAACTATTTACATAATCAGAATTCTTTTTTTATATCTCTGATCTTGGATCGAATTGAACTAATTCTTGAATTTGTTCATGACTTTCGTTTTATCTACTCGTCACGCTTACATGATTGTGTTTTCTTAAAGAACTTATCTCGCTTCAACTTCCGTATCCGCTATATTCCGATGGCATTGCGCCCTCTTTATCTTTTTTTTGTTTCCCTCCGTTTCCGTTGGGACTGCAAAGGTAGAAATCTTTTTTGAACTTCCAAAAAACTTTTGAAGTTTTTTTTCTTTTTCTCTTTCCCGATTTCCGCGCCTAACTTCCGTTAAACCCTTCTTTTTTTCATGATCACCTCTTCCGAAGTAACCGTCCCTCCCTTGCGGAGTGATGCAAAGATAGGGAGTTTTTATAATCACTTCCAAGCCTTTTGTTCTTATTTATTTCAATATATCCGTAACTCGCTGTGAACTTGACGGATTCTTTTTGTAAAACAGCATCCCGGGGGGCGCCGGGATGCAAAAATGGACGGTTATATGGGAAAATGCAGGGGAAAGACCACAAAAAGGTCGCAGGAACGTGGACGAAGGAACGTGGACGAAGGAACCGGGGAATGCCGCACGGTAGTGGATACCCTGGGCGCAGAAGTTATGGAAAAGGTGGACTCATGTGAAAAAAGTGTCCCGGAGCAAACCGAGGGCAAAAACAAAGATCATATAGGAAAAGGTAACCCGGAGCAAAACAGGGAGGCTAAACTAACAGCCGCATCCCCAAGGCGCCCTACCACCACCCCGCAGCAGGGACAGAAAGCCGGTATGCCCACAGCAGCGAACTTCCCGCAAAGATAGACGACCAGAAAAAAAGCCGATGAGCCGCAGCAGGCAGACCGGATCACGGACAGGTATAAAAACCGCAGCCGAAAAAAAGCGCAGACCATCCAGAAAGACAACCCAAAAAGAAGGGGCACCAAAGTAAGGACAAATCTACTGTTTAGTTAGGTTTAGCTTAGGTTTAGTTTAGGTATTAGTTAGGTATTGTTTAGGTTTTAGCTAACAAATACCTAACTATACCCTAACTTAAATCTATATTATTCCTAAATTAAAGCATAATCAATAGATAAACAATTAGTACTATAACCACACGGCCCTAGCTTTAATTAAAGGAATATAACTGTTAATGCATAGGTCATCGATGAAAATCTAAAAAATAGACGCTGGCAACCGAAATCAAAACAGCGTTGAAACGTTCTACAAATAACCTGGAGTTATCAATACAGATCGTAATTTCACCAACTTAAAATAAAAAAATGGATTAGGAGCCCCAAAAAAAGTTATACAGAAAAAACAGCATAAAGCTGAACTACATTGTTCGATCGAAAATAAAGAAGAACACATTACTTCCCTTCGGCTTTAAAGACCCAAAAACGCTGAAGCGTATAATTAAAGCCTAAAGAAACGAGCAACTCGACAAGTAACTTCGAAAATAAAAAATTGAAATGGTATACATCCACCAGGAAGTGAATGCCAGTAGATTTAAGCAGAATACTACCACAGACAACAATTACAAATTTCCACAACTGACTACCTACAGAATTTTGCGTGCTACCAAAAGACCAGTACCTATTGATCAAGAAATTTACGATAGCACCTAGACTGCCACTGATTGCATTAGAAAAAGGAGCACTAATATGTAGCAATTTATAACAGGCAGAATATACCCCAAAATCAAACAATCCGCCTAAAAAGGCGGAAAGTTGTGCTTTTAAAAATGTAATCACCTTTGAAGACATATTTATCCCACCTCCTCTTGCTGTTTTTTTAATTTGTCTTCCTTATCCTTTGCATCGCCTAGTTTCAACAAAAGACGCGTATCATTTGCATTAATAATAAAAAGTAAGATGCAAATGACGAATACGCACCAATTAATAGAACCAGGCATTAAAACCTCTAATAACATCACTAAAGCAATAATGACACGTATTTCTGTCGGACCGAGTATCCCCGCATCTATCGTATATTTATCCGTAATTCTATACCTAAGTTGTGATATAATCATTGCCCATCCATATAACGACACCAAAGTAAAGCCCAGATACTTATAGTCACCAGTCGTATAAAGCACATACCCTAATCCGATAAAGACTGTGCTAATCCAATCCATTACGATATCCAACGCAAATCCATACCAACGGCGCGATTTATTCCGATAAAAAGCTATCCGACCATCTAATGAATCACCAAACCATTGTACAAAAAAACCGGGTATACCCAAAAGTAAATATCGGATATCCACGTATTCTGCAAGTATAAAGCTCCCTAAAACCATTAACGAGCCAAAAAAACCGATCGCTGTAAGGCCATCCGAAGTAATCCAATTAGGAACCCTTGGTACAAGGTATGTAATCAACTTTTGTTCGGGGTCACTCAGGATATTTGTTCTTTTCCGATCTTGAAAAAGCTTTTTATTTATTTTAAACTCACTCATTATCTGTGATTATAACCATTTATTTTCTTTATACCAAGCCAGTGCCTCCATTAAGCCCGCTTTCAAATTATATTTAGGTTGGTATTGTATTTGGCTTTGAGCCAATGAAATATCACAGCCCCAATTTTCTGCTGTAAGTTCATTCAATCGCTCTGGATATAGTACAGGTATTGTTTTTGAATTTTTATATACACGCTCAAAGATTACCGCTACAGCTTTTACGACCCCCAATGGAATATGCATTCGGATCATTTTCTTTTGCGTGAACTCTTTGAAAAATTTTGCCATTTCATATCTGTCATAGACCTGACCATCACTCAGATTGTATACTCTTTTCTTTCCTTGATCGAAACGGCAAGCGTTTAAAATCGCTTGAACTAGATCCGTCACATAAATAAAGCTTAGCTTTTGAGGAGATCTTCCGACATAGGCATCCATTCCACCGTTCATTGTCTTGAAAAGAATAAAAATATCTTTCTCTCTGGGACCATATACTGCGGTAGGCCGTAAAATTGTCACTGGTTGATCCTCAAACTCACTCAATGCGAGTTCCGCCTTCCTTTTGCTTCTACCATACGCTGTCACTGGACAGTAGGGATTGTGTTCATCAATTAAATTGGATGCATAAGGAACAGGTCCTATCGCTGCGAGACTACTTACAAATACAAATCTGCGGATTGGGTTCTTCAATGAAAAACAAGCCGACGCCAAGTTTTTGGTATAACCAACATTGACTTTTTCTAAATCTTCTTCGCGTTTGGCACGCGTCATTGCGGCCGCATGTACGACATAGGTATAGTTTTCCGATTCTAATAAAGCTTTGATGGAAGCTTCATCAGTGAAATCAGGATAAACAAATTTATCCACAACAGAACGAATTTCTGAAACATCACTCGACTTTCTAACAGCAGCATGAACTTCCATTCCTGCTTCCTTCGCAGCCCTTGTCAAATGATAGCCCACAAAACCACTCGCTCCAGTGATTAATATTTTTTCTATCATAATGATTTTTGATACAAACGATAACGTTTGTACAATTCTCCATTCATTTGTTCAATGGCATGGTTCATCATATAATTATGCTCCAACATCCATGAACATTCAGCCCCTTTTATATTAGAATCTTTTGATTCTCTAATAATTCGGCCATACAAACAGGCTTCAATACCAAGCTTGCGATAATCTTCTAATACGCCCAACATCAACACCCGAAGCAAATTGATCTTTTTCTTCCCGAACAACAGTTTGAAAATACCTGTAGGAAGCAAACGACCTTTCTTCATCTTAATGAGGATTTGGTTAATATCCGGAATACCAAGACCAAAACCAACGAGCTCCCCATCTTTTTCAGCTACAATAGCAAAACGTGGATCAAGAATCATTTTCAGATCTTTAGCTGTATAGTTAAATTCATCTTCCGTCATCGGAACGAATCCTGAATTCTTATCCCAAGCTCTATTATAGATATCACGAACTTTTGCAGCTTCGTTTTTAAAATCTTTTACATTAAATTGGCGAAGCGTAATCCCTGACCTTTTTAAGCGTTCTTCCAACTTATCCAAAAGCTTTACAGATCGCTTATCGGCAGTTTGCTCCATGACCAAATACGCTCTAAGATCGACCTTATGTTCGTAGCCGCCATTGGTAATCAACCCCATGTAATAGGGTGAATTGTAAGGCATCATTGCCACTGGCGGTCTATCAAAGCCTTCAACCAAAAGTCCCAATGTATCATTGGTCGATAGGTTAATAGGTCCAACAATAGTATCTCCACCTTTGGCTTTCACCCATTTCTCTGCAGTTTCAAACAATGCATTGGCCGCCTCCTGGTCATCTATACAATCAAAAAATCCCCATTGCCCTTCATTGACATGATTAAAGGCATTGTGATTATTATTCCAAATCGCACAGATCCGGCCAACGATCTTATCATCACGATAAGCTAGAAAAGGTTGCGCTTGGGAATGTTTATAGAAAGGATGCTTATCAGGAGAAAGCAGGTCTTCTTGTTCGAGAAATAAGGCAGGTACATAATTAGGATTTCCCTCATAGAGGCTATGAGGGAAATCTATAAACAGCCGTCTTTGTTTCTTTGTTTCAACGGGTACAATCTGAATCATATACGATTAGATTTTATATTAATGTTTCAACTTCAGCTTGTTTGAATACTTTAACCATCTTCTCGATTGCTTCATCGATTTGGTCATAAGTATGTGTCGCCATCAATGAAAAACGAATTAAAGACTCCTCTGCAGGAACTGCTGGAGAAACAACTGGATTAACAAATACACCATCATCTTGGAGCATTTTAGTCACCCAGAACGTTTTTTCATTGCTACGAATAAATATCGGCAAAATAGGACTTTCTGTAGCACCTAGATCAAAGCCATGATCTAACAATTGTGCTTTGGCATAATCTGTATTTTTCCACAATTTTTCGATGTGTTCAGGTTCATTTTGAATGATCTCTAACGCCTTCAGTGTAGAAGCAACAGATGCTGGCGTCATTGACGCACTAAACATGACCGAACGTGCATTGTGTTTCAAGAAATCAATCACATCAGCATCACCCGCTACGAATCCACCCAAAGAAGCTAATGATTTACTAAAAGTACCCATGATCAAATCTACATCGTCATTAAGCCCAAAATGTGAGGCAGTACCAGCCCCTTTGTGCCCAATAACGCCTAAGCTATGTGCATCATCTACCATAACAGCAGCATCAAACTCATTAGCTATTGTAGTAAGTTCCGGTAAGTTAACAATATCACCTTCCATACTAAAGATACCGTCAGTACAAATTAATTTTGCGCTTTCTTCAGGTAATCTAGATAATTTAGCACGTAAATCATCCATATTATTGTGAGCGTATTTGATCACTTTCGCAAATGACAAACGGCTACCATCAATAATTGATGCATGATCACGTTCATCTAGCAAAATATAATCATTACGTCCCATCAGACAAGACAATGGTCCAAGATTCGATTGGAAACCTGTACTAAACAGAATCGCTGCCTCTTTACCCACATAAGCAGATAGTTTTTCTTCCAGTTCTACGTGAATATCCAACGTACCGTTTAAGAAACGCGATCCAGCACATCCTGTACCATACTTTTCCAAAGCATCTTGCGCTGCTTTTATAATACGTATATCAGTAGTTAACCCTAAATAAGAGTTAGAACCAAACATCAATACACGTCTACCATCGATTTTTACCTCGGTATCTTGCTTTGATTGAATAGGTCTAAAATAGGCATATAAGCCTTTAGCTTTTAACTCCTCTACAATCTTAAATTGCGATATTTTTTCGCCTAACTTTCCTTTACTCATGCGATAAAAAGGTATTTCTAAAACTATTTCTAACTTTTAGATGTTATTGTAACAAACAAAATTCTCGAATTGGACTTTTATATAAAAAACTCTGTCTTCGAATAAAAATCTGCTCTACCCACAATGTAAGTTAAAATTCTACGTTGTATATATTCACAATAATTCCAAAAAACGTTGCAAACATACGAAAACATAATCTGACTTTCACTTAAATTTAGTCATATTTTTAACACATCGCCCAAAACAGTTAATTTTATTTTAATACTCCGCTAACATCTCCCCACACAATTCTACTATAAAATAAGACAATTTTAATAATTATATTTGCGAACTATAAATTATCCTATAATTAGTTACATTTAGGTTCATTGCACTAGCAATGGTATAGACTTACTAATATACAACAATATATGGCTTTATCTTCAGATATCAATATAAAAAATAAAAAAGCTTCTTTTGAGTATCATCTACTGGACAAATACGTCGCTGGAATTCGACTACTAGGCACAGAGATAAAATCAATACGTGAGGGAAAAGCAAATATCAACGATAGTTTCTGCAGTTTCTTTAATGACGGCCTTTACATTCGTAACATGCATATTGCCGAATATTCCATGGGCTCATTTTATAACCATGAAGCAAAACGCGACCGTCAGCTTTTGCTGACAAAAAGAGAATTGAAAAAATTAAAAGAAAAAGGCGAAGAACGTGGTTTTACAATTGTTCCATTGCGCATATTTATCAGCTCACGTGGTTTTGCAAAAGTTGAAATTGCTCTGGCACAGGGTAAAAAAGATTTTGATAAACGGGAAAATATAAAGGAAAGAGATGTCAAACGTGAGCTTGATCGCGTCATGAAATTCTAACTCTGGCATTGCGCCAGGACAAATGCCCCTGGCGTAATACCAACCCTATTCTTAAACAGCCGAACAAAGTAATTGACATCGTTAAACCCTGATCCAAAACAGGATTCCTTTACATTTCGGGTCAAGAGCAAAAGCTGCTTTGCTTTACTAATACGTTGCTGAATCACATATTCCATTGGGCTCAGCCCTAGTTCACGGTTGAACATCCGGGTCAAACTCGCCTTGCTCATGTGAGCAGCTTTCTCCAGTAAATCTATGGATATCTTCTCAGTAATGTTCTTACGGATAAACTCTTGTAAATGCATAAGCACTTTATTGGTCGATTTTAGCAGCTTCAATGCCATAAGAGACTGCGACTGCAGCAATCGAATTGTGAGCTCCTTAAATGTCAGATCTGCCAAGACATCCTTAAGCGGATTCTCGCCTATTATAATCTGAAATAATTTATTGACCAGTTCAGCCAACTCGTTGGAATTGTAAAGATGAAAAAGCTCAGGATCAATATGCCAGCGGCCCAACTGTTCTTTTGGATAAAATTCATTTAAATAGTCCAATACAGCTTCTATTTTTTCCTTCCGGATGGTTAAGGCCGTGCACTGTGTAGGCTGTTCCAATGTAGCTTCCGGAAAATCAATATGCATACCGACCATGGCTGGCAAAACGATCATCTGTCCGGGTAGATAGTCGAAAGCTTTAATCTGTTCAAGGTGCATAATTTTCTTCCCTTGAATCATATTGATCATCACCAGGTCATCAAACCGCAAGGGTACATATTCCGACACACGGTATGTCTCATATATATTCAGTTCTAGGCTATCCAATGTAAACGCGCGTCGGTTTTCCACCAGCGTACTGAGTTCCCTTCCCTGAGAAAATGGTAACGTATGAATCAGTGTCCTATCTCTCATATCGCATCAACTAAATAGAATTGGAAATCAATCAAATATAACAAAAAAATCCAAGCATTTGCTTTGGGCTATACCGGAATAATATCCCTACACTATACTGCAACAATGATGCTACCCTTTGCCTCAATAATGCTACGGTATTGAATAATTGCTGGCTAACTTTGATAAGAAGGGATTAAAAATAAGTAATAATAAATCATATGAGCGCAATTAAAAGACCATCGTTCAAAGAACGATACGACAATTACATCGGCGGCAAATTTGTAGCCCCGATCCAAGGAAAATATTTTGACAATATCTCGCCCGTAGATGGTAAAGTATATACCCAGGTAGCACATTCAACGAAAGAAGATCTCGATCTGGCGGTTGACACCGCCTCCAAAGCCTTTGAGACCTGGGGGAAAACATCAGCGACCGAACGCAGCATTATCCTCAATAAAATTGCAGACCGCATCGAGGCTAATCTGGAATATATTGCCGCAGTAGAAACCATAGATAACGGAAAAGCAGTACGCGAAACGCTAAATGCAGATATTCCGCTGGCTATTGATCATTTTAGATACTTTGCCGGAGTAATCCGCGCCGAAGAAGGATCAATAACTGAATTAGATAGCAATACCGTTTCCTTAATTGTACACGAACCAATCGGCGTTATTGCACAGATCATTCCGTGGAATTTCCCAATTTTAATGGCGGTATGGAAACTTGCTCCAGCGCTTGCTGCGGGAAATACCGTTGTTTTAAAACCAGCAGAAAGCACACCCGCGTCAATTCTCGTCTTGATGGAAATTATTGGCGATCTGATACCAGCGGGTGTCATAAATATTGTGAATGGGTTTGGCTCGGAACTAGGCCGGGCCTTGGTAACCAATCCTAAAGTAGCGAAGGCAGCCTTTACAGGATCAACCGCAACAGGGCGATTAGTCATGCAATATGCTACAGAAAATATTATACCGGTAACACTGGAATTGGGAGGAAAATCCCCCAACATATTCTTCAGTTCTGTCATGGATGCTGACGATGCATTCTTGGACAAAGCAATCGAAGGTGCCGTTTTATTTGCCCTCAATCAAGGAGAAATATGCACTTGTCCTTCACGTTTATTAGTGCAGGAGGATATCTACGATAAGTTTATTGCCAGAGTCATCGATCGGGTCAATCAGATCAAAGTTGGGGACCCATTGGATCCGACAACAATGATGGGTGCCCAAGCTTCCAAAATTCAAAAAGACAAAATTATGTCTTATATCACACTAGGCAAACAAGAAGGAGCCGAAGTGCTGACTGGCGGAGACGAAAATAATGTCGGCTCAGGTTTTGAAGAAGGTTACTACATCAAACCAACGCTATTCAAAGGAAATAATAAGATGCGGATCTTTCAAGAAGAGATTTTCGGTCCGGTCTTGGCTGTTACAACTTTCAAAGATGAACAAGAAGCGATCACCATTGCCAATGACACTATGTATGGTCTCGGTGCCGGTGTATGGACCAGAGATGCGCATCAACTTTATCAAGTTCCACGCGCCATCCAGGCAGGCCGTGTTTGGGTTAATCAATATCATTCTTATCCAGCTGGCGCTCCATTTGGAGGATATAAACAATCCGGAATTGGCAGAGAAAATCACAAGATGATGCTTGCCCATTATCGTCAGGCAAAAAATATGTTAATTTCATACAGCAAGGAAAAACTAGGGTTCTTTTAATACGCTATGAATTAAAAACGCAAAGAAGAAATGCTTTATTCTTCATTTATCAATCCTTTCAGCAATGGTCAACAGAATAGATAGTACAGACAAAGCCAAGGAGCTCATTCATACACTTGAAGCACAACATGGTGCATTGATGTTTTACCAGGCCGGAGGCTGCTGTGAAGGGACTCAGCCCCAATGTTTTGAAAAAGGGGGGTATTTTCCCCGCATGAATGACGCCATGATCGGATTGGTTGAAGGATACGAGTTTTGGGTAGACCGGGATCTGTTTGAGTATTGGAAACATGCCCATTTCACACTTGATGTACTGGAGGGCTTTGGTCCGGGTGGTTTTTCGTTGGAAACACCACTTGGAAAAACCTTTAAGGTACATTACCGGCTCTTTACAGACGAAGAATTAAAAGAACTTAGCCCGATCAAACGCAGTGAATAAACATAAAAACGGGTGGAATAATCCACCCGTTTTTCTAATTTTTTGTCATCTCCCCCAGTCCAATTAGGTTGATTATTCAATATCCAAACCTTCTAAAACAGGAATTGGCTGTTTGTTTTCGTCCAAAGCGACAAAAGTAAATACTCCTTCGATCGCAAGCTCCCGTCCCTCTTTATACATATGCTCCAGGAATATTTCTACTTTCACCTTTAAGCTCGTACGCCCGACATTTTGGACACGCGCAATTGCCTCTATAATACTCCCGGAAGGAATTGCTTTATTAAAGTCAATACGATCTGTTGATACTGTCACCAAAGTCTTGCGACAGAATCTCGTTGCGGCCATAAAAGACACTTCGTCCATAATAGACATTGCCTTACCGCCGAATAAGGTATCGTGATGATTTGTCAAAAACGGGAATACAGTTGTGCATACATGCGTTTCTGATAAATCAATACGTTCTTGTAAAGTCATTTATTGTTATTTTTAATGGATTCAAGAGAGCACAAATGTAAGGCTATCCAAAAACAGTTGAGTCATTTTTATCCAATATTTTCCTCGATATCGACCCCTATCCCCCTTAATAGCAAAGAAGCGTTAAAGATCTTACACTCCCCTGTCTTCAGTTTATAGTCAAACAGCATCTGCCCTTCATCAACCTGGATATCGAAGTGATAATTTTTGATATCTTTTGGAAACTCCGGTTCCAAACTAGACAGCTGCAGATCGTGCGTTGCCACCATACCTTTACCATCCAAGCGAACCAACTGCTTAATAATCGCGCGGGAGCCCAAATATTTGTCAACCGAGTTTGTTCCGCGTAACATTTCATCAATCAGAAAAAAACTATCCGTATGTGAAGCTACAGTATCCAGTATAAATTTCATCCGATTGAGTTCTGCCTTGAAAGTGGAAGTACTTTCGTTCAGATTGTCTCTGATACGCATATAGGATATAAGTTTATAGATTGGTAGTTGAAATGATGAGGCGGCAACACTTGCTCCAGCATAAGCCAAAATTGCATTAACACCGATGGTACGTAAGAATGTGCTTTTCCCAGCCATATTGGATCCTGTTACCAATGCAACCCGATGATCGTTGCTGGTATAATCGTTGGCAACCACTAATTCATTCGGAATAAGCGGATGATAAATACCTTGCGCCTCTATCTTATCCTCGTCTGGGTTGACCAAGATAATCGGATAAACATAAGTCGGATGATTTCTTTTCCAAATTGCGAGACTATTCACAGCTTCAACTTTTGCCAACGTATCAAACGAATTCAGGATTTCCTGTTCATACTTATTTTTCCAATCGATAATCGCCAGTACTTGTCTAAAATCCCACAGCAAAAAAAGATTCAGAAATAACCCAACAACCTCATTATTTCGTGCATCCAGATTATTGATAAGAACAGCCAATTTTTTAAATGCTTTTGAAATAGGCTCAGCATGCCCTCCCTGCTTTAATTCATTAGCCATTTCTTGTAAGGAAACGGATTTCCATGCGTGATTTTCTATAGCTTGTATTGCATCAGCATAAGAACCCAATATTCCACCAATTTTGTCTATCCTTGAAGAAAATAAACCAACACTACCCGCTTTGGCGAAAGCCCAAAGAATATGAAACAAACCTAATATTGTTGCAACTGCCGCAAATTTGGAAATAAAAAAGCTTCCAACAAGCGCTAGCACAAATAAAACTGGACCAACTTTGACATACATACGCATGAAAGCATTTCCAAAATTAAAATTTCGGTCCTGAAAATAATTGGACAAAAAAGTCTTAATATCGAGTTTATGATTAAGATTTGCCAGCAGTTTCGCCTGAAAATCCCATATCCATTCCGATTCACTTTCTAATTCCCGCGACGCTTCCTGATTCCGTTGGATCTGTTCTTTATCCAGAGGAGCACTTAGCCAAGATGCAAGCAAATCAATCCCCTGTTTTGTTGTTGACCGATTCAATTGGGCAAATAACGAATATGCACCGAATACGTCCATATCTGAGCTATAAGGATGATTATCATCTTCAAAGTCCTCTCCATGGGCATACATATTTACTTTTCCATCAATGATGTTTTGTTCATTGGACAAAACCTTCAAATAGGCTTCAAAATAGTTTTTCTGAAGCTCCAGCTGGCTTTGCCGGCGTACCAAATACGCAAATAGGAACAATAAGGCAAAGAAACAACAGAACACCAAAGGAAGACTTTCCAACTGAAAAGTATAAAATAGCAAGGCTCCACCACCAAGAATTACAAAGAGTCGGCTTAAACTCAGGGTATTCACCTGCTTATTTAATTTTAAGACCGTGGAGGCAATTTCTTGGTGCTTTTGGTCGTATAATATCGTTATTGGATTCATTCTTAAATATTTTTTACTCCATCAATTGGACGAAATGCATCCTATCCAAAATCATATCTGTAACTAACTACAACTTTTAAACTGAGAGCATTCACAAGAGTAAGTAAAAACAATATATTTTCATTCACTTTTTTTGCAAAAAAAGTGAATAAGGGTCCGAAGCACCCCTAATTTTTTCGAAACAAATGTGAACTACCAGGCCTGATCACCTACCAAGGGTACAAAACGAAAAGTATCCAATTCAATGCGATCAAATTCATTTTCACCTACACGAATTATTGTCATCATTTTCTGAGACTTCTCGTCCCCTACCGGAATCACAAAAATCCCACCTATTTTCAGCTGCTTCAACATGATTTCAGGCACGAATGGCGCCCCAGCAGTTACAATAATTTTATCGTAGGGAGCATATTTTTCAATACCTTTGGAGCCATCACCCAAAAAGAAATTTGCCTTATACCCCATGTAGGGCAATACCTGAATTGTTCGTTGATAAAGGTTCTCTTGGCGTTCTATCGTATATACATCGGCCCCAAGTTCAAGCAAAATACAAGTTTGATACCCTGATCCTGTTCCAATTTCCAGTACCTTATCCCCTTTTTTCACGTGGAGCAATTCGGATTGATAAGCGACAGTGTATGGTTGGGAGATCGTTTGTCCGTCACCGATTGGAAAAGCAATGTCTCGATAAGCCTGATTCCAGAAGGTTTCATCAAAAAAGAAATGACGTGGTACCTTCCCAATGGCTTCCAATACTTTTTGGTCTTCAATACCTCTTCCTTTTAGATGCTCAACCAATTTCTTGCGTGCACCTCTCTCCCGATAATTATCAATAAACTTATACGCCATGATGTTTCAAATTTACCTTTAAAAAGGGATATTTAGCCGAACTATTCACAAATTACTTAATATCAAAGCAATACACAATATTGAACGTAGAACACACAACACATCACAACCAAATGAAAACACCATATCTACAACATTATCAAAAAGTTACAGGCATTTCATCACGAAAAACTCAGATCAGTTAGCACATGATCCGCCGCTACAAGCGTATAAAAAGCAAGTTGTTAATAAGGGTCAACATCGACCTGAACACGAACGCCGCTATTGGTCTTATCAATCTCAAAATCCAATAAAACCGAACGAATCAGCTCCTTTACCTTAGCGATACTAATATTTGTGCGTTCAATCTTCAACGTAATCGTCTGAATAAAATTATTTCGAACACGGGAGACCAGCGGTGGTTCAGGTCCCAATACCCTAGCTCCGAGCTGTGGTCGTAAAGCAGCTGCAAAACGATTCGCAGCATCATAGCATTTTTGAAAATCTATATGCTTAATATCAATGCGAATAAGTCGATAAAAAGGTGGGTAAAGGTAATTCTTACGTTCAGTAATTTCCGTCATAAACATCCCCTCATAATCATTGTTAACGACTTGCTCCAAGACCCTATGATTTGTCGTATAACTTTGAATAATCACCCGTCCACCTGCTTCCCGACGACCGGCTCGGCCTGCAACTTGGGAAAATAGGGAGAAAGAACGTTCGTAAGCCCTAAAATCAGGGAAATTAATAATGGTATCCGCATTCACAACACCGATTAAACTTACACGTCCAAAATCCAGCCCTTTGGCGACCATTTGGGTACCGATCAGTACATCAAATTCATGTTCATCGAAAGCCGTAATAATCTTATCAAAGCCATACTTTCCTTTTGTTGAATCCAGATCCAATCGGCCTATACGAATCTCGGGCATGAGCAATTCAAGTTCTTCTTCCACCCGCTCTGTCCCAAAGCCCTTGCTTTCTATATGTGGCATTCCACAAGCTGGACAGACCCGAAGTGGGGGTTCAACATGCCCACAGTAATGGCAATGCATCATATTGGAACTTTTATGGTAGGTCAAACTGACATCACAATTCACACATTTGGCAACAAAACCGCAGGTATTACACTGGATCATGGTGGTGTGTCCCCTTCTATTCTGAAACAGAATAACCTGTTCCTTATTCTTAACGGCTTCTTCAATAGCTTTTAACAATGTTCCGGAGAAATAGGAGAACATATTTTCCTTTCGCCCTTCTTCAGGAATATTGACGAGCTCAACACTCGGCAACTGCGCATTGCCATAACGCTCCAATAGCTGCACAAAGCCATACTTCTTTGCTTTAGCATTATAATAACTTTCCAACGATGGTGTTGCGGATCCCAAAAGCACCTTCGTCTGATGTATAAAACCGAGATAAATGGCTGTATCACGCGCATGGTAGCGCGGTGCTGGATCAAATTGTTTGTATGAGCTTTCATGTTCCTCATCGACAATAATAATTCCTAGATCCTGAAACGGAAGAAATACAGAAGAACGGGCACCAATAACAACTTGAAACTCATTTTTCATCACCTTATGCCATACCTCAGCACGTTCATTATCATTGAATTTTGAATGATAAACACCGAGTTTATCACCAAAGTGCAGTTTTAATCGCGCAGTAATCTGTGCTGTCAATGCGATCTCAGGCAGAAGATACAAAGCTGATTTTCCTTCAGCTATTGCCTGTTCGATAAGTCGTATATAGAGCTGAGTTTTCCCTGAAGCTGTTACCCCATGCAATAGTGTTACCTCTTTTTCCTCAAAAGACTGTTGGATCTCATCATAGGCACGCTGTTGATTTTCATTGAATTGAAAATTAGCATCTAGTTCTATATCCTCTCCCTGAAATCTCGATACGACCTTCTCCTTCACTTCAAATACACCTTTGTCGATCAATGCCGTGATAGCACCATTACCGCAACCTGAAGCTTCTGCCAACATCGGACGTGTAATCTCTTCAGTCTTTTTGACAAGCTGCATAAATGCCAAAACCGCATCTTGCTGTTTGGGTGCACGATTGAGACTATCCAATAATTCTCGCTTGGCATCCTCATTTCTAAAGTCAAAGGCAAAACGTAAGAATGCTTTTGTTTTGGGTTTATATCTTTCTGTTATTTCCTCGGAGATAAGTACGATCCCTTTGTCAAACAATTGCTTCAATATCGGAAATACGGTTTTCTGTCCCAATAACTTCACGATATCATTGACTTTAAGTTCTCCTGCCACCTCCAAGGCCTCAATAATGAGATATTCTTTATCCGAGAGGGTCGAACGATCAAATTCTTCTGTTATAGAAGAGATCACTTTGGTTTCACTTGCCAGTTTTAATGCCGCTGGAAGTGCAGCCTGCATGACTTCACCCAAACTGCACATATAGTAATCTGCCAACCAATCCCACAATTTAAATTGGGCAAGGTTGACGATAGGTTTATCATCAATGATATCTAAAATATACTTTGCTTCGTATTTCAGTGGCGCTTCTTTGCTAATCGATTTCACGACCGCCGAATAAATCTTGTTTCGTCCAAATTGCACAATGACCCGGACCCCAATCTGTACCCGATCATTCCAGTCAGCCGGAATACGATAAGTATATGTTCTTGCTAGAGCTAAGGGTAGAACCACATCAATAAACAAGGTATCTCTTTCACTAAAAATCGAAGATTGCGGATTGGACATATTTTTTTATTATGGGATAAAAATACAAAAAAAGCGACAGAAAGAATACGTGAGTGACCTCCCTCAAAATAAAAGCCCTCCTGGATTTTTAATCGTAGGAAGGCCCTTTATCTAAAAAGCTAGCAAGCTTTATTCTATCTAAACAGTAGGATTATGATTTATTTTTTAGTGCCGCTACAAATAGAGCTATCCAACCGATGATCAATGACAAGCCACCTAAGGGTGTTATGGGACCTAAGATAGCCGGATTTCCGAAACCGGTTATTTCCCTGATGCTAAGGATATATAAAGATCCCGAAAAAAACAAAATACCAACAATAAAAGCAATAAAGGACACCTTGATTGAATAGGTTTTCGCACGCGAAAAAGTCGATAAAAATAGCAATGCAAAGGTATGATAGAAATGATACTGATTTGCAGTTTTCCAAGTTTCGATATGATATGCACTTACCTTTCCTTCTAGACCGTGGGCACCAAAGGCACCTAATATTACAGCTAATGCTCCCAATAACGAAGCGGCTAAAATGATTCTCTTATTCATTATTATAAAGTGAATGCTGAAAACGTGTTTCTCCGATAAATGTATTAAAAACCGAACAAAATAAGGAATATTTTGTTAAATTTATATTACAAAGTCCCAATATTGAGATGATTTTCTAGCGCTTCCCGCATATTTTTGTTAGGTTTGTTTTACAGATGAAACCATCATCAGTTTATTCAAGTTGATCGCTTCATTACCATAAAAAAACAAATTGACTGAAACGTGTTTATCTATACCATTGAAGATGAGCATTCATAAATATTTATTCTGATGAAAAAAACAATAATCATCACTATTCTATTGTTCATAGCTGTCATTGCGGCAACGATTTATCTTTTCGGAGATTTCAATAAAAATAATAAACAGGATTCCAAGGCCTTACAATACCTACCGGAAAATACACTTGCCATAACATCTTTTGCCAATAACGAGACCGTAGACACGATATTTAAGGATTACGAATTATTTAAAGCCATTATAGGACAGGGAAATTTCAGTAATCTCGAGCGATTAAAAGCAGAATTATTGCAAAGTGAACAATTGGCACCTTTCGTTGCGGGGCAACAGATATTACTGTCTTTTCATCAAGAAAAAGATCAGATAACACCTCTTTATAGTGTACAAGTTGGGCAGAGCCTTGATAATAACGCGCTGGCAACCCTTATCGGGCAGATCGGAAACAATTATAAAGTTCAACCCTTTGATACGCTGGGTCAAAGATTCTTTGGACTCAATAAAGGAATAAAAGACAGTACGCTCTATTGCGCTTATTCCCATGAAATTATTTTTGCCAGTTATTCAAAACAGGTGCTTGCGCAAATTTTCGATAAGAATGTAAAAAAAATAAACACAAAGCAAATTGAATTCTTTGTCAATCACAACAATAAGAATACACCGCTCAGTTTATATTTTTTCAATGAACAATTAGCGCAGGTTGCCCGCATATTGATGAAATCCAAATTTGGTAATTACCTTAATTTAATTGATTCTCTCAAAGGACAAACTTCCTGGAATATGAATTTCAAACAGGATGCGCTTATCTTCAAGGGCGTAACTGATCTAACAGGAAGTAAAAACAGCTATTTACAATTGTTTGCCAATCAAACCGCTCAAGTGCAGGCATTAGGAAACTACTTACCAAAAAATGCAGCATCATATATTGATTTCAGTATTTCCGATCCACATAGCTTCCGTTCGGGACTCAAAGAACTATTGATTCAGCAAAAAGAGTACGATCGCGTGAGCAAAAGCATTAAAAATCTTGAGGACGATACAAAGGTATCATTTGACAGTGTCATCGCCCCTCTTTTTAATGATGAATTTGCGTTGGCGGAATTAGACAATCAAGATGTACTTGGGCTGATCAGCATATCTGATTCGAGCCTATTCGCAAATAACTTTAAAAAATTCAGTTCATCTGTTGGTGACTCGATCTATCAATTTAAATATTCCCAGCTATTATATGCCTCCTTCGGAGAGCCGTTCAAGAGCTTTACAAGACCATACTTTACCATCGTTGATGGCATAATGGTTGTCGCAAATCGAACAGGCATCTTGAGAGATTATCGTGAATCTTTCCGTGAAAAGCAATTTCTATCAGGAACAGCAATTTTCAAAAATCACGCGGCTTTACAAAATAGCCGTAGCAATGTAACCTTCTATTTAGAACCCAAAGCGGGCAAAAGCAATATCTTAGATAATTTAAAAGCTGATTATGCCAAGAATTTTAAAGATGAAGAACAGTTTGGTTTTCAAAATTTCTACTCATGGTCCTATCAATTAAGTGGTAATCAAGGGACATTCTCCTCCAACTTATATGCTCTTTACAAAAGTGATACACGACTTGGAGGAAAACCTGAATGGACTGTACAGCTTGAAAGCCGCATCATCAACAAACCTTGGATTTTGGATCAAGATGGCAAGAACAAATTTATAATGATCCAGGAGCAGGATCATACCGTACATGCGTTTTCGCCAGATGGAAAGGAACTTTGGCAAAACCTTTTCCAGGGCGAGATCTTGGGTGAACCAATTCAATTGCAAGATCTCAGCATCATTATTGTCACCAAAAGCAGACTATATCGGATCAGACCTGACGGAAAGGATATGAATGGTTTTTCTGTCGAATTACCTTCTACGGCTAGCTATGGGGCCACAGTATCTAACTTCAATAAAGAACAACGTATCTATATTCCTGCAACAGATCGCATCTTAGCCTATACGCTAGATGGCAAAAGAGTAGAGGGATTTGAAAATAATACTGTAGACAGCCGTATACTTTTTGATCTAAAAATAACCACACTGGGGCAAACCAATTACATTATAGCGGGTACAAGCACAGCTTCTGTTTATTTTTTCAATGAAAATGGTAAGATCATTCGCAAACAAAGCTTAGATACAGATGGCGAAAGCGTTCGCAATCCGATTGGTTTAGTAGCAGCCTCAGATGAAAAAAATTCATTTGTCTATGTTGCCGATAATAAAGGCAGTATTTTCAAAGTTCCTTTTGAAGGTGAAGCAAAAAAAATTAAATTAGGCAGCTGGGGGAAAGATGCTTTCTTTAATTTTGAAGATATCAGTGGCGGTGCAGACAGAGACTTTATCATTTTGGCCAACAATAAATTGAATGCTTATAGCAGCAGAGACTCCTCATCCTATTTCGAATATAAATTCATTGAAGATGCAAGCAACAGACCTTTATTCTTTAAGCGGATTGGAAAATCCGACGTCTTGGGAGTCGGCACAGACAATAGGATGATTTATCTTTTCGGATCAGATGGTTTGGTACAGGATGGATTCCCTATCGAAGGGTTTTCGAAGTTCTATTATGGACCAATTAACTACGGCGACAATGCCAATTATTTGATTTGTATGAAAAAGGATTTTAAGGTTTACGCCTACAAATTCTAAAAAACTGAAAATCATCTTTTTAACCCCAAAACAAAACGCAATAAGATGCGAAAGATGTTTATAAAAAATTTGTCTAATCTAAATTTTTTATAGTAGGTTTGCAGACTTAATATGACTATGCTAAAATCGGAAGAATTAAAAGAATTATTGGCTGAACCAAAGCACATTGTAATCACCACGCATTACAAACCTGACGGCGATGCATTGGGTTCATCGTTGGGATTATATTTTTGGTTAACCGCAAAAGGACACCATGTCAATCTAATCGTACCATCAGATTTTCCTGCTTTTTTGGACTGGTTACCCGGTTTAGAAAATGTACAGATTTATACGCAAAATATCAACCTATATAATCAACAGATTGAAGCTGCAGATTTATTATTCTGTTTAGACTTCAATGGGCTGGCTCGCATTCATGAGATGGGTGATCCTATTCGCCAAGCGAAAGGGATCAAATGCATGATTGATCATCATTTGGATCCAGAAGGGTTTGAAGATTATGCATTTTGGGATCCATCTGCTGCTGCGACTGCACAATTGATCTATCGCTTTTTGGTGAATGAGATGCAAGATGCGGACAACATTAGCGCTGATATGGCTACTTGTTTATATACTGGGATTATGACCGATACAGGATCTTTTCGTTTTCGTTCTACCACTTCAGAAATTCACCGTATCATTGCAACTTTGATTGATTGTGGCGCACAAAATTGGGCGATCCACGAAGAAATATACAATAGCTCTTCGGAAAGTCGTCTCAAGTTCCTTGGATTTTGCCTGCTCAACCGTCTTGAAGTTATTCATGAGTACAATACAGCGGTCATTCATGTCACCAAAGAAGACCTCAATCAATTTCAGGTCATCACTGGAGATACAGAAGGTTTGGTCAATTATGCACTTTCCATTAAAGGAATTCGATTAGCTGCGTTAATTATTGACAGAAATGAACAAATTAAACTATCTTTGCGATCGATTGGAGAAGTACCTTGTAATGAAATCTGTAAATTGCATTTCAACGGGGGTGGTCACCTCAATGCTTCAGGCGGAAATTCGAAAGATAGCCTACCTGTTGTGATCGCAAAATTCAAATCGATTTTACCAAATTATAAAGAAATATTAACAAAATAAGATATCGTAACATACATTAGAAAATGAAGAAAGCAATTCTATTTTTCGCGGCTGCCGGTCTTTTGATGACGTCATGCCAAAAATTCAAAAAGGCTGAAGGTGGTCTTGAGTATAAAATCGTGGATGATAATGCAAAAGAGAAAGCAGTATCAGGCGATTTATTAGCAATTGACATTGTACAATCGACAGATAGAGATTCTGTAATGAGCAGCACTTACGACATGGGAATTCCTCAGATCGTTCAATTATATCCAGATAGTATTATTGCAAAAAATCCTGGAGACCCTACAGGTCTATTCAAATATGTTGGTGAAGGCGATAGCTTGATATTCAAAATTAATTTGGATTCTATGGCAGCAAAAACACATCAACCAAAACCAGAATTTGCTGACAAGTTTTTAGTTTTCTCAATTAAAGTCAAAAAACACTTCAAAAAAGGAAAATTAACAGATCAACAATTAGGCGAACAAGTTCAAAAATATTTTGAAGAAGAATTGAACAAACACAAAGCTGCTGAGCCTGCAAAATTGGATAAATACATCAAAGATAAAAGCTTAAAAACAACAAAAACAGCTTCAGGACTTCAATATGTAATCACTAAACCTGGAACAGGAGCAAATGCTAAAGTAGGTGATTCTCTCCATGTTAATTATGTAGGCTCATTGACTACTGGAAAAGTATTTGACACGAACCTTCCGGATATCGCAAAGAAAGAAGGTATTTTCATGCCACAACGTCCTTACGAAGCATTGAAATTCCAATTAGGTGTTGATGGTGTTATCCCAGGATGGACTGAAGCATTCCAATTGTTTAACAAAGGTACTAAAGCAACTTTAGTAATCCCTTCATCATTGGCTTATGGCGATCGTCCTCAAGGTAAAATCCCTCCATATGCACCATTGGTATTTGAAGTTGAGGTATTGGATATCAAACCAGGAAAAGTTCCAGCTCCAACACCAGCGGCAACAATGCCAGGTGTAGTTGCTCCAACTGCTACTGCCCCTACGGCAAAAGCTCCAGCAGCAAAAAAATAATTTGGCAGATAAATTCGGCTAAGAAACAAAAGAGCCGTTCCATGTTTTGGAACGGCTCTTTTGTTTAAACGTTGTTTTTTAAACCTTCACCTGCCGATGTTTATCAGCCTGCTTTAATTTTCTTATCTTCCACCAAAGTACAGCAACCGCCAGTACAAAACTAATAATCATAATAATAGTCAGTGCGATTAACGATTTATTGGTATGATAGTTTTCAGCATGCTGGATAAATAGCAACCTAAAAATCCGAAGATAATGTGTAGAAGGAATAACATTCGCAATCGCCTGCACCCAGCCCGGCATTAGACTCGAAGGCCAAGTAAAACCACTCAGAATAAAGGCTGGTGTCGCAACCACCATTAACACTTCTGTTGATTTCAATTGGGACGGCAAAACCATACTCACAAGCACACCTATAAAACATACAGCCAACAAAAATACGGAGGTACAAAGCACAAAACGGCCAAAGTCTGCTTGGAGTGGCATTCGATAGTACTTACCAAAAACCCAATATAACAGCAATATCCCTATAGACATCAAAACATAGGGTAATATCTTTACGAGAATAAGTCCAATCGGATTGGAAACTTTCTTGACAAGATCAGCGAACGTGTTTCCCTCAAATTCTGAGGAAAAAGATAGGGCCAAGCCCAATAACAATACCTGTTGCAATACGGTAATGAGTACCCCCGGCAGCATAAAATAGAGATAATTTCCGCTTCGAATATTTTGTTTGACTATTGTTGTCTTAAAAGGTTCATACTGTTGGGCGGCCACCTTTGCCGGTACTCCACGCTTCATTTGTGATTGAATCTGTATTCCCGCCTTGAGCGTCATCGCACAGACATTGACAGCCATTAAAGCGGTATTTGAGGTTAATGTATTCGCCCCATCAACAAAGACCGTCACCTCCGGCAAACGGCTCTGTTGTACACCAGAAGCAAATCCTCTTGGGATATGAACAATTGTCGTTGCATCATATTGAATAGCTACATCCTTAGAATCAAACAAGGAAGGCAATACCTTTGCAACCTGAATACTCTCGTTGTCCGAAAGCATATCTATAAATGAACTGCTTAAAGGGCTGTTATCTTCATCCACTACAACTACAGGCATTTCGGTCACCTTGCCCTGTTGATAAACATGCCCAACCAAAACACCATACAATACCGGTGCTCCTAAAAAGAGCATCAGCAGTACTTTATTATTAAAAAAGAGCTTAAACTCCCGTTGGATTAATTCTAGAAATCTTTTCACATCCATTCACTTTAATTCACATGGAGAACCACGAGCGTTTTTGTTAACAAATCTTTTGTTCCAGCAATATCCTCAGGTACGATCTTTAATTCAAATACAGCCTGCTGCGGGTCAAAATCAGGATACGCTGAAGCGATATTGGCATAGGAATTCAATGCTTTGACACTAACGATCTTGGCAGGCACCTTTTTATGGTTCAAATAAGGTATTTCAACCGTTACGACAGCACCTTTTTGCAATTTTCCGATCTGATTTTCAGGCAGTGTAAATCTAAAATAAGTAGAACGATCAAGGTATCCATTAACAATTGGATAGCCAGCCATCGCCAGTTCACCAACTTTTAGATTTATTGTCTCAATGCTCATATCCTGCGGTGCAATCACGTATTTCTCCTGTGCAGCAACATTAACCTCAGACACAGCTCCAAGCGCTCTTTCCTTTTGCCCCAATGCCATCACTTGTTGTTCTTGTCGGGCACCAGCCCTAGCTTCGGCCATTTCTGCCTGTGCAGCAAGATATTGGTTTTTAGCACCTTGATACTTTGCATAAGTCTCATCATACTTTTGCTGAGGGATCAGACTATCCTGCAATAGTGCCTCAAGTCTTCCGATTGATTTCCTCGCAAACTCGTATTGCTCTTTCAGACCATCTACCTTTGCCTGCAGTTGAACCAGCTGCCCTTTGGTAGCACCTTTGACAGCCATATTATATTGCGCATCAGCAGACTGTAGTGCCCCTTTCGCCTGTTCTTCCTTTGCGTCCACTTCAGGAATGCTCAAAATAGCCAAAGTATCACCAGCATGTACAAAATCCCCCTCTGCAACAAAGATCTTCGCAATTTTACCAGGTACTTTTGTAACCACGGTCACTTGTTCGCGCTCCACTTTTCCCTCAATAGGCTTTTCTTTCACTTGATTTGTACAGGAAACAAAAATAGACACGGCTAATATCCCATATAAATTTTTCATGTTACTCATGTATAGTTTGTAATAATTTTCCAGATGTGTGTAATAATTCAACTGCAGCATTTCGTTGTTGCAAAACGTTGTTAAAATAGCCCAAATTGACCTTATACCAGTCGTTTTCGGCAGCCAACAATTCTGTCACATCAATCAATCCCGCCTGATATTGCTTTACGGCCATAGATAAGTTGTTTTCAGCAACCTTCAGTTGTTGTTCACCCACTTTCAGCTTTTGATTTCCCGTGCTATAGCTAACGCTATTTTTACGCAATAACAGATTTAGCTTTTCCTCCGTATCTTCCTTTTTTGTAGTATTAATGGTTTGATCAAGTTTGACCTGTTTGATCTTGTTATGATGCTCACCACCTGTATAAAGATCCCATTTTACTCCGAGTCCAACCAAGAGATTTGGGCTCCCCTTAATAGAATTTAGTGGAAGATTGACTGTTCCCAATAACGGTTGGTCTTTTACACTCAATTTTGAATTGAATACATTTAAGTAGTTTGCCGATCCAAAGGCAAAAACTGCTGGAAGGGCACCTCCTTTTTCCTTTTTGTATAGGTATTCATAAGCCTTTGATGAAGCCTCCAAGGCCTTAAGTTCTGATCGTTGTTCTACATCATTCGGGATCTCCGATAGAAATATCGGTTTTAAACCATAATGAATTCCACTGACTTCCTGAAAAGAGACACCAGATTCCTGTTGAATTTTTTGACAGAGGAGATCCCGATTTCCAGCTACCTCAACTTTCTTCTCCTCCAGTTCAAGCAGAGCCAGTTTGAGTTTATCACGATCATAAGGAATAGCCAATCCGTGTTGAATTGCTTTATTGACTTTTTCTTGTTCTTTTTTTAATCTTTTCTCCGAATCGACAATAAGTTTATCGACTTCGTCCAGAAGCATGAGCTGATCAAAAGAAGCGATAATATCTTTTGACAACGTCTCACGGCTTGCAGATTCTAAATATTGTTGTGCAACGGCCTTCTCTTTTAAGGCCTTTATTCCATTAGGTATTTGTAATCCTGAAAAGATAATTTGTTTCACCGAAACACCTGCATATGCCGCTTGTCCATGCATGCTAAATCCAGTCGCCCCCTCAAAAAGCCCCAAATTCAAGAGCGGAACATTCACGGTAGGAATATCCACACTACCGTTGCTATGCACATATCCGTATAGTCCCAAGGCCGATACATGTGGTAGTCTGTTCGCTTTTACACCCTCCGCCTCCAACCGTGCTTTGTCAACTTCATATGCCTTTAGTTTTAATTCCTTATTTGTTTGGAAGGCCTTTTGAATAATATCTTTTACCGATGGGTCGACCAGCGACTGCGCATGCAGCTTATTTAAACACACAACCGATACAAAGGCAAACAACCCTATGCATAGTTTCTTATTCATCATATGATTCATTTATTCTTTAAAAAATAGGGCAACAACCGTTCTTCTGTTTAACAGCAAATAATAAAGTATGTTTTACCACATGCTATTTTTTCCAAGATAAGAAAAAAAGTATAGCCCATATATGACTCAAATTCTCCTTTTTGATTTTTCCAGCTCAATTATCCGGCAATAAGAGAATCCGTTATTAATTTTCATTTTGTTAATTAATAAGTTATCTTTGGAGAACGAATTGAAATTTTGGTAATGAAGCCTACCTCTTTATTCGATAATAATAAAAAGAAGTTTTTACCCTAATCCGCTTTTGCCTCCACGCAGAAAACTATGTTGCTTACTGATACACATACACACATTTACTACCACGCCGGTACCAATAAACTGCAAGAACACCTACAACGTTGTTTAGACAACCATATAGAAAGACTATTTTTACCTAACGTAAATAGTGCTTCTATCAAACCTGTATTCGATACGGTTGCGGCTTACCCGGAACACTGTTTTCCTATGCTAGGACTACATCCCTGTGATGTTAAGGAAAACTATATAGACGAATTAAACAACATCCAAAAGAGCTTGGAGAACAACAAAGTCCATGCCATAGGTGAAATTGGATTAGATCTTTATTGGGATAAAAGCACCCTTGAAATTCAAAAAGATGCTTTTCGAACACAAGTGCAATGGGCTAAGGACCTTAATTTACCCATCGACATTCATTGCCGAGAAGCCTTCACTGAATTATTCGAGTTGCTGGAAGAACTTCATGACGAAAAGTTGTTTGGCATACTTCATTGCTTCACCGGGACATTGGAGCAAGCTCACCATGCCATTGACTTAGGTTTTGCGCTTGGTATAGGTGGTGTTGTCACCTTTAAAAAGGCAGGATTGGACAACGTCGTCAAAGAGATCGACTTAAAACATATCGTATTGGAGACAGACTCCCCTTACCTTGCCCCTGTCCCCTACCGTGGCAAAGAAAACGAAAGCAGCTATCTAGTCTATATTGCTCAAAAAGTAGCCGATCTACATGCGATGTCCATTGAGCAGGTGGCAGAAATTACAACAGCAAATTCAAAACGTATTTTTGGTATATAATCTATAGAATCCCATGCACAATATTTTTATTATCTACACTGGCGGAACCATTGGAATGGTCAAAGACGAAACAGGCACTTTTGTTCCCTTCGATTTTGAGCTGATCAAACGTAATCTTCCTGATTTAAGCCGTCTGGATTATAAATTGACCGTACACTCTTTCGAACCGATCATCGATTCTTCCAACATGAAGCCAGAGATCTGGATAGAAATGGCCCAGATCATCAAGGATAATTATGCCAACTATGATGGCTTTGTTATTCTACATGGTTCGGATACAATGGCATTCACAGCTTCTGTATTGAGTTTTATGTTAGAGGGGCTTCAAAAGCCAGTAATCCTTTCTGGTTCACAATTGCCTATTGGAGAAATCCGTACCGATGCGCGCGAGAATATGATGACGGCATTGGAAATTGCTTCCGCAAAACAAGATGGTGTTTCCATTATCCAAGAAGTATGTATCCTTTTTGATAACAAGTTATTCCGTGGAAATCGCTCTTTCAAATATAATTCAGCTAAATTTGAAGCATTTAGATCGCCAAATTACCCCGTACTCGTAGAGGCTGGCATCCACCTTAAATACAATACGGATGCATTATTGAATAACATTGATAAAGAATTTATCCTACATACCAAGTTAGACAACCGGGTTGCTGTATTGAAACTTTTTCCGGGAATATCTGCACAGACAATCAAGTCTGTTCTTGATTCGGATGTAAGATCTATTGTGATGGAGACTTTCGGATCTGGAAATACCACTACGGACAGCTGGTTTCTGGATTTATTAAAAGGAGCTATAGAACAAGGAAAGAATATCCTTAATATTTCACAATGCAAGGTTGGCTCGGTCGAATTGGGGAGATATGAAACCTCACAAGGCCTGAAAGCCATTGGTGTATTGAATGGATATGACCTTACATTTGAAGCTGCAGTCACCAAGTTAATGTATCTTCAGGGCGAACTCGAAGATCAAAAAGAAGTTGCCTACTGGGCCGAAAAAGATATTCGTGGAGAATTGACTGTTAATGATTAGAAAAAAGTAACAAAACCTTCATCCTTTCACAAGCATCAACTGCCATGAAAATTGACGGAAGGCTCTTTCTGGACAATAAGCCGAACGTAGCGAGTTCATTGATACCTTAAAGAAAAAATACGAATCAATAAAAACTGAAAATTCAGAAAAAAAGCTGCGTAAAAATCAAGAAAAAAGGATCATAGACTGTGTAGATTAGCTTAGGCTGACAAACCCAGTATCTCTGATCCTTATTCTTTACATTATAATCCTTTATCTACTGCAACCAAGACTTCAGCCACCACAAAATTACTACCCCCCACAAAAATCAGGTCGCCATTTTCATAAGCAGCTTTAGCAGCCACAAAAGCTTCTTGTACTGAGGAGTAGTCTCTACCATGCAAATCAAATACCACAGCCTCCTCACGGAGCAAATCCGAAGGCATTGCTCTTGGCATATCCGGTGCTGAGAAATAATAAATAGCGTCTTTGGGTAGATAGGGTAACATGTGCGATAGATCTTTATCCCGCATAGCACCAATGACAAAGTGTAATTTGTTATAGGTTGTGCTGTTCAGATTTTTTATAACCTCATGAATTCCATCTTCATTGTGTCCCGTATCACAGATTATAAAAGGATCTTTGGATAACTGTTGCCAACGCCCCTGAATACCTGTAGTAGATTGCACTTTTTTCAACGCTTCATGCACGTGAAGGCGACTGATTTGAAATCCTTGCTTACGTAATTCGTCGACCGCCAAAAGAACACCAGCAAGGTTCTTCACCTGATATGACCCTTTGAGGTCAAGTTGATAAAGTTCTTCAGCACCATTTCCATCATTAGCTTCAATACGCAGGTAATCCTGATCAACACTTAGCATCTTGGTCTGATAAACCTGGGAAGCAAATCGGATAGGTGCCTGTTCTACATGGGCTTTATCCAAGAATACAGATGCTGTTTCAGCAGCATATTCAGAAATCACCACCGGTGTGTTTCTTTTAATAATACCTGCTTTCTCACTAGCAATCTCAGCTAATGTATTTCCAAGCATATTCATGTGGTCAAAACCGATATTGGTGATTACAGACAGTAATGGCTGGATAATATTCGTGCTGTCCAATCGTCCACCGAGTCCTACTTCAATAACAGCAATATCGACTTTGCTTTTCTCAAAATAATCAAAAGCCATCGCTACTGTGATTTCAAAAAAAGAAGGATTTACCTCCTCTATCAAAGCCTTATGTGTTTGAACAAAATCCGTAACAAACTCCTGCTCACACATCACACCATTGACCCGGATACGTTCTCTGAAATCCAGTAAATGTGGTGAAGTATAGAGACCGGTCTTATAGCCTGCCTCGCTCAATATAGCCGCAAGCATATGGGAAGTAGATCCCTTTCCATTAGTACCGGCAATATGTAAGGTTTTGAATTTTTGCTGCGGGTTGTCCAGCGCGTTGCAAAGTTTGATGGTATTGTCAAGGTCTTTTTTGAAGGCCGAGGCGCCATCCCTTGTAAACATAGGTAATCGAGTATATAAATACTCGATTACCTCCTTATAAGCATTCATCTGAATGATTTTTATCTTAATCTAAAATTGAATACAATCCGCCCTGTTTGGGTATCAGGGGCATTAGGCAATTGATTTAGTCGCGCCCCTCTGACGGCACGTTCACATTTCTCCAACAAAGAAGGATCTGTGATCGTCGTACCTTTTACACCTGCACGAGCATACGTAATAACACCCTGCTTATTCACTCTGAATTCCACAGCAACCTTTCCAGCCTGTTGGCCATTATCGTCAATGCTTGGTCGTTGTGTAAAACTACGGTTCTCAATGGACAACATCATGTTGCCATTGCCGGATCCTCCTTCACCATAATTACTGGCCAAAGGATCCCCTAGTTTAGAACCCTGATTTCCGGGTGTTGTACCTGTACCATCACCAGCGCCCTTACCATTATTTTTATTCCCTTTGAAAAGCGCTTTTGCATTTGCCTGTGGCGCCACTGCTTTTGTTTCTTTGGTCGTTTCAGGCGCCTTTGACACCACCTTCTTTTCTGTTTTTGTTACAGCAGGTGCCTCTTCCATATCCTGCGTGACGACTGCCTTTTCAGCAACTTGTTGTGTTGGCGTTGGCGTTGGGGTCTCCACAGGATCTATACGATCTGGACGCTCATTATTTGCGTTAGGATCCACAGAAGGTTCCTCCACACTCATATAATCATCCCCCATTCCTTCAGGAGAGGTACCATAGTTGACGATCATACCGCCCATACCATACTCATCCGGTGCTTGCGCTTTAAAGACCACAAAGAAACCAATCAACAGCAGCGATGCCATGACCAATGTAGATATCCCCAAGGCCTTGGGGAAATTATTTTCTTCATGTTGAAGATGATATCTCATTGTATAAATCTCCTATATTAACATATGAGCAATAAACTTTGAAAAAGTTTAATTGTTCCTACTTATCTTTTTTTGGTTCCGTTGCCAAGACTACCTTCACTTTCAGACGATTGGCTACATCCATAACAGAAATGACATTTTGGATAGGAACAGTATTATCGACGTAAAGCATAATCGTCAATTCTTCTCCACTAGCCATTTGCGACTGGATAGCCGCCTCCAACCCTTCTACAGGAACCGGATTTTTATCAATGAAATAGCCCAATTCCTTTGTGATAGATACTGTAAGTGTCTTTTTCGCAACAGATTGTTCACCTGCACTCGACTTTGGCAACAATAGCTTGACCACTTGCGGATTCGAAACCGCCGATGCCAACAGGAAAAACAACATCAGGAAAAACATGATGTCGTTTAACGCTGAAGTATGGACTTCGGCAGATGGTTTATTTTTTCTACTTCGTAAGTTCATTATCTTCCTGGTTCATCCAATAAATCAATAAATTCTACTGCATCGGTTTCCATACGTAAAATCAATCGTTCAACCATCATATTTAAGATATGATAGCCTAAATAAGCCAAGATACCGACAGCAAGACCTGAAGCTGAAGACACCATTTTCACATATAGACCACCGGATACGGATGCGATGTCGATACCACCCGCCAATTCTACCTCATGGAAAATCCTGATTACCCCAAAGATAGTACCAACGAAACCAAGCATTGGTGCGATACCCGCGATAATACCAAGGATATTGATGTTTTTCTCCAATTTGGCAACTTCTAATTTACCAACGTTTTCAATCGCACCTTCAATATCTTTGATAGGTCTACCTACACGTAATAGGCCCTTCTGCAACATACGTCCTAAGGCCGAGTTACTGGAACGACATACAGCCAAAGCTGAGTCTAAATTTCCCGACAATACATTTGCTTTAACTTGAGACATCAAACTATTATCGTATTTGGCTGCTCTGCGAATAGTCAGATAGCGTTCAAAAAAGATAACCAATCCAATAAAGAACAGTAATAGGATTGGAACCATTATCCATCCCCCTTTGATCATCATATCGATCAAACTCATGTTTTCTGTACTAGCAGCAGCAGGTAATGGTTGTTGCGCAGCTTGATTAAACGTATCTACAGCAGCCCTTGCTGTATCTTGCACTAATGACATAATTATTAATAGTTTTATATAGTTTCTATAATGTTTCTACCCAAGCACCTTCAATTTTTTTCTCTACAGATTTTTGAGCGAGGTCGGCCTCCGCTTTTGTCATGTAGGTATTCAAGATGATTTTCTTTCTATTCTTTTTAAACTTCCCTTCCACAGCACGCGCAGTCTTATAACCTAGTGCCCGAAGACGTTTTGCCTCCTCCTCTGCCTGTGCCATTGTACGCGCAGAACCAATAACGAGTTGGTACTTTGGCTGTGCAACAGGAATAGATTCTTTGATAACTGGATCTGCCTGCAAAACCGGAGTTTTTTCAGTGGCCTTCTTTCCAGCAGTTAAAGCAGTACCTTTTAATGAATCAGGAGCCATTCTCGCTAGAGAATCCGCTTTCTTTAAACTGTCCGCCACGAATGTGTTGGACATTGTATCATTGATCGGTAAATTATTTTTCTGAACAATTGTATCACCAACAGGTTTTAAGGCCGGTTGTGTCCCACCAAACAGTGAATTTTTCAGTCCCGGATTTGTATATAAGACACCCACTGCAATCATAACCAATACAATGGCCGCTGTTATCCAATACCAGATTGCATTCGAATTGCGCGGTTCCTCCTCATAAATATTAGGAGCATAAGTAGAATTTGCAGCAGCAATAGCACCAACTTCTTTTTCCGCGATTTTTTCCTCTTCAGCAACTTCCTGATTATCGTTTTGGTCAATCGGTGTCGAAACAGCTACAGTATCTAAAAGTTCAGCTTCAACCCTGGCTTCCTCTTCCAAGGTATTTTCCGCTAGGGTATCCTCCTCCACGATCGGAGCGATAGGTTCGACCAATTCGGCGACGGATTCAGTCGGTGTAAAATTATCATCATTTTCTAAATCCAGTGGCTCGCGCTGTTCGTTTGCTGTTTCCTCTTCGCCTTTAACGTTGTTGCCAACGACAGCATTGGGCTCATTAACCAATTCTTCAGTAGGTTCTGACACTAGAGCTTCATCCGATTCAGCAAGTCCATGTTCATCCTCCCGTACTGGAATAACCGTTTCAATTTCAGGACCGACCAGATTAACAACAGGCTGAAAATTAAAGCCAGATAAATCTAAAGGCTTAAATACCAAACTTGAGCCATAGCTAATCAATAGACCAAGATCATCCAGCTTTACCTGACCAAATTGCCCTAAGTCATTCCTTAACGAGCCGACGGTATCGTCCAGAATTTGCTGCGCCTGCCCCAAACTTAAGTTTTCCTGTTGTTGAATATAATGCACGATATTGAATCCATGTTGTGCAGAATAGTCCAGTTCGACATAGGATATAGGTGGCAAAAACACATTATTCTGTTTATCAAATTGAGCTGGAGAATGAATTCTTTTGAACACACCTATTCCGGGCACGTATACTTCCGCATAGCGTCTTAATAAACTATTGATGTTTTTGCCTAGATTCATTGTTCTATGATTTAAAATGCAAATTTATAATCTTAATTCGTTAAAACGAATAATTAAGACCACCAATTACATTGAATCCCAATCTTGGGTAATACATGTAACGCTGATATTCCTTTCCAAAGATATTATTTGCTTTCACGAAAACACCAAATTGTTTTTTAATTCGGTATTCAGCACCAGCATTTAAATCCGCAAAGGAAGCAATGGTAACCTTATGACCACTATCTGCTACGCGGCTACCATCGGTATTATAATTGTAGACATACGCATAAGTATTGCCTTGGCTAGAAAGCTCTGCATCCACAAAGAATTTATCCGAGATATTGAAACGTGCATTGGCTTGCAACCTAAATTTAGGTAAGCCCCATGCCTCTTCTTCATCGCTCAGATTATAGTCGTCAATAAATACTTTACCGCCTAGATTAACCAATTGTGATAGGCGTACATTAATCTCCCCTTCTAATCCCATATGCTTAGCTTTATTGATCTGACCATCATAGACCACATCAAAAGCCCAAGGAATATAACCATCCTGGCCATTGCCGAATGCACTATTTTTAAACAAAGGCAGTCCTTCGATCTGCTTGTAAAATACCTTTACTTTATAACCAAATGTCGCACCAGCATTCCCTTTTAAACCACCATATACATTCAATTTTTCAATGGAGTTGGCAATTTTAACGTTTGGTGCCAAATAAGGGTTTTCCTTCGCAAAGTTACGGAATGAACCCTGTCTCACATTCCCGTTAACACCGGCAAATAAAGAGATATACTCTGGAGCCAAAGAAAAATCAGCTTCCACCGATGGGAAAACATTGAAACGGGATTCGTCACCAAATTCCGAAGTCAGGTTGGCTCCCAAAGTTACGTTATAGTTATCTCCTTTAAATCGAATGTATGGATTGATCAAAAACAAATTATTTTTCACATTCGCTGTGTCATTTTCGTTTTTGACATCGTTCATGGTCACGCTCACATTGGCTCCGACATTGAAAGCACTCATGCGTTTATTCAAATATCCCGATAGGGCAAAGGAATTTTCCTTCGCTTTATAAGCATCCTTGAATAGGTAACCATCTACTTTTGCAGAGTAGCTCACAGATTGCTCATTCTTCGGATCAACATTACTTGCCAGCTCACCATTTAAATAAATATCAGTAAATGTTTGTTTGTCTGGTGATGTATTCAATAATGTTGTCCCTGGTTGGTCGAAAGTTTGACCATAGAAATTCGTACCATATCGATTGTATCCGATTGTTCCTTTTACAGTCACGGCATCCAATACACGACGTCCAAAAATACCAACATCCTGGGTGCTGAATTTCTGTCCATCAATATTCCCTTTTTGGCTTAGGTGTTTTGCAAATAACCCAAAACGTGTATTTTCAAACTGCTCGGAAGCTAAATAAGCTTCACCTAAAATGGTATTATAGTTACCTACACCAAATTTGACATAGTTACTGCTGTGTTCAAAAGGTTGTGCAAATGGTATTTCCTGCACGTTCAATTGTTTCAGACCTGTATTGATATCTAATTTCTTATCAATAATATTACCATAGTTTAATTTTGGCTGATATTCCCGTTTGTTGGTCATATCAGGACTACGACGGATTTTTACAGCATCTGCAAGAATCGGTTTGTAATCACGAACAACATCAAAAGAATCAATAGTGACCGGTTTTTCAGGATCGTTCTTCTTGCCTGTTTCTTGTGCAAAAGAATTCAATCCCACGCCCATCAAAAGCGCTGCTAAGGTATATTTCTTCACATTTCTATTTTGCAACTTCTTCATTGTATCCTATTTCTTTTTGTTGTTCAATTTATTTAGACGCTCTTTTGCAGCAGGCAAAATATCATCTTTCGCATCGTAATTATCCACAATTGATTCAAGTGTTGCTTTCGCCTGGAATGCATCGCCTTTACCAGCGTAAGCATCTGCCATTGTGATAAAGCTTTTTGCCACCCAATATTCATAAGAAGAGAAATTGTCAGACAAGTCCATTGCCGTTTTGATACAAGCATCGTATTGTTTGTTCTCTAATTGAATGACAGCAACATTGTATTTCGCTTCAGCACCAAATACGGTACGGCTCTTCAAAGCGGCTAAGCTAAACTCTTTCATAGCCTCCGTTTTTTTGTTCTGCTTGACATA
The DNA here is from genome assembly GCF_019969845.1 of Sphingobacterium sp. GVS05A. Taxonomy (GTDB): domain Bacteria; phylum Bacteroidota; class Bacteroidia; order Sphingobacteriales; family Sphingobacteriaceae; genus Sphingobacterium. The sequence continues at coordinate 680,549 of NZ_JAHXYR010000003.1, read as the reverse complement.
ACATTTACCAGCATATAAAAACGCATTTGCAATCTCCTCTTCAGAAGATTTCTCGTAGTTTTTCACTGCGTTGGTATAGTTCAATGCTTCTTTATAATCACCGATTTCATAATAAGAAACCATCAGGTTATTGATCGCGAAACCGTAATTAGATTTATATTCAGAAGTCAGCTCAAGTTTTTTCAACAGCTGTGTAGCTTCATTATATTTCTTTTGTTTCAAATATAGATTAGAGACCGAAATCAATGTACGCTCCGTATATGGTGAGGTCCAGTCATTCAAGATAATATTATAATCATGCAACGCGTCTTCTGTATGACCTAAAGCCGCATTACTTTCTGCACGAACAAAACGTGCATATTTCTCTTGATTTGGTTTAGGGAATTTATCGAAATAAGCATTTACCGCCTCCACAGCGCCTTGGTAATTGCCACGGGAGAATAAGGTTGTTGCTGTCGAGAATGTGCGTGAATCTTGTTCCGATTTTGAAAGATCGCCCAAGTTGGTTCCTGTTGCGTATTTGATATATCCAGTCGCATCCCCTTTATCCAGATAGATATTCTCGATCGAGCGCATGGCCTGTCTTGCTTCGTCTGTAGATGCATATTGGTCAACGACACGTTGGAATGTCGCTAGAGCAGCATCATTATTATCCTGGTTATATTGAACCAAACCAATTGTTACCAAAGCACGTGGCACATAACTGCTTCGTGGGTATTTTTCCACCATCGATTGAAGTCCAGAAATTGCCTGATCGCTTTCACCCATCAAGAAACGAGTATAAGGAATTTCAAAAGCAATATCATCCGCATAATTCGAGTTCGGGAATTGTGCTATGACAGCATTCAACGTAGAAATCTTACCATTATTATCTCCCTGCAATCCCTGGATAACACCACGTTGGAACAAGGCATAATCTTGGCTTGGTGCTTTTGAAGAAATCAGCTTATTATATTCCGTCAAGGCTCTACCATAGTTTTTTGAAGAGAAATAAGAGTCACCCAAACGCGCGATCGCATCATTACGGGTATTGATCTCTAAACCTTTTGAACCACCTGAGGCCAAGAAACGTTCAAAATAATTCGCTGCTGTATTGTAGTTTCCATTACGGAAAGCGGCATAGGCTAAAGCATAATTTGCGTAACCGTACACATCCGTTTTATTCGCACCTGGCAAACGTAAGAACTTATTGAAGTTCGTTACTGCTTCACCATATTTACGCACCTCATACATCGCTTCGGCTTTCCAATAGGTAGCCAAAGCATAGATTTCTTCATCATAACGGTGCTGTTCAGAACGAATAAACAAAGAAATTGCATTTTCAAAAGCACGCTCGTTATAAAACTCCAAACCTCTATAGTACGTTACTTTTTGGTAAGCAGCATTCGCTTCTTTGCCGCGTTTTGGAATAGACTCCAGAATATCGACCGCCTCACGGTAATTTTTCGTACTTAACAAGACTTCTGCCAATAGGGTTTTTGCTTCCTCCTGACGTTTCGATTTTGGATAAGTTTTCAGATATTCCTGTGTAGAAGCCAGAGCAACTTGGTGGAACTCCAATTCGTAAGAAAGCTTTGCGTAGTTGAACAAACCTTCTTCTTTCATTGCTGGATCAAAGTCCAGTTTCGATGCTCTAAAGAAGGCATTACGTGCGGACTGTTTGTTCCCTTTTTTCAAGAAGCTATCCCCCAGGGTAATCATAGCCGATTGGTAATAAGCATCAGGCTCGGTCATTTTCTCCAGCTCCGTAATCGCCTTATCGTAATCCTTTAATTTATAAGCGATATAACCGATCTGATAACTATCCTGGTTATTCTGAGTCTTGCCTTGATCTTGCGCCTGGAATTTATCGTAATAATCTTTTGATGTTTTTAGATCACCTTTAATAAAGTAAGTTGCGGCGATAATACGAAACATCTCGGTCTCATTTTCCTGCTTGGTGCGCGATAAGATCGGCAATGCATAGTCCAATACATCATCGTAGCGTTTATCCAGGAAATATAGCGCAGTAATGTAGTAAGGATAACTGTTTTCAAATTGTTTGGAACCATTCAAACGCTCAAATTCATTTAAAGCAGTTTTGTACTCTGCATCTAAATAACATAAATACGCATAGTAGTAGATTGATGCTTCCTGAAATTCAGTTTTCTGATCTTTCAATCCCTCAAATAATGGTTTTGCTGTCTTATAATCTTTTGTCATAAAAGAAGCATAACCTAATTTAAAGCGATATTCTACATTCTCTTTACCAGCAAGGTTTTTACTATCGATCTTTGTAAACCATTCAATCGCTTTCACATAATCTTTTTTGGCATAATATGATTTACCGATCTGAAAATAAGCAGCTTTAGAATTGGCACTAACAGGAAAATCTTGAATATATTTTAGGAAACGATTTTCGGCATTTGACTCCCCCAATTCCAGGGCACAAACAGCTTGGTAATACCGTACATTTTCCTTTAATAAAGATAGCTCCTCCGTCTCATCCAATTGTAGATTGGATTTCGTCCGTAAGGCCTCAACACGATCAAATTGCGCTGACGCAGAACCAAATTTCCCGCGTTCATACAATTCCATTCCTGTCTTGTAAGCCTTGTTGATTTGTTGCCATTCTGTCTGTTGCGCTAATGCTGGCGTCGCCATAACGGTTAGTGCAACTCCCACCTGGTAAATCTTCTTATACATAATATGTGAAACCTTAATATGTTATTTATCTGCAAATGTAAATGAATCTCCTTTCAAACCCTGATAAATTTGCCCTGAAATATAAATTTATCGCCTCCTCCGCCGCTATTTAAAGCTTTAAGATCAGTCAAAATTTATTAAAAATCAGTTCAAATCTCTGCAATCCTGGGAGATAGTTTTATTCATTTTACTAAATTATACTTTAATTGAGCTATTTTACACAAAAGTTATTAACATCTGTGAATAATCCAGTATTATAACGGAAATTTTGCACAAAAAATATGCCCGACCAAAAATAAAGTCAGGCATAATATTGTTGATTGAAGAATCATTCGATTTGGTTATCCCACATCGATGACTCCGCCTTATCGGTTCCGCTATTGAAATACCAATTAACCGCGTTGTCCAGCCAACAGGTACAATACTGCCATGCGGACAGCAACTCCATTTTCCACCTGATCTAAGATAATGGAATGCTCACTATCGGCTACATCCGAAGTAATTTCCACCCCCCGGTTAATTGGCCCGGGGTGCATAATTGTAATGGGTTTTTCCAAGGAATCCAAAATTTCCTTGTTTAAGCCATATAACATGGAGTATTCTCTTAGTGAGGGAAAATAGGCAATATCTTGTCGCTCCAATTGGATACGTAGCATATTTGCAACATCGCACCAATTCAATGCTTTTCTCAAATCGTGCTCAACCTTTACACCCAAAGAATTGATATGCTTTGGAATAAGGGTGGTCGGTCCACAGACCATAACTTCTGCACCCTGCTTTTGAAGACACAGAATATTAGATAGCGCAACCCTTGAATGCGTAATATCACCAATAATAGCAACTTTACGTCCGGCAACATCTCCAAAGCGCTCGCGGATGGAAAAAGAGTCCAACAAAGCTTGTGTAGGGTGCTCATGTGCTCCATCGCCGGCATTCACAATTTGAGCATCGACATGTTTACTTAAAAACACACCAGCCCCAGCGTAAGGATGACGCATCACGATCATATCAACCTTCATGGCGAGGATATTATTGACTGTATCGATCAATGTCTCCCCTTTACTCACAGATGAAGATGAAGCTGCGAAATTAACAATATCTGCAGATAGTCTTTTTTCAGCAAGTTCGAAAGAAAGCCGCGTACGCGTTGAGTTTTCAAAAAACACATTGGCTATGGTGATATCGCGTAAAGAAGGCACCTTTTTGATTGGTCTATTTAATACTTCTTTGAAATTACTCGCGGTATCCAGAATCAATTGGATATCTTTCTCATTTAGATCTTTGATTCCCAATAAATGGCGAGTACTTAATTGTTCTACTGCAGATGACATTTTATAGTATATTCAAGTATTTACTAATCATTTTTTAATTGAACGGTTCGTTCTCAAAGGTCAATTAGAACCTTCAGCTGTTTTTACGGAACTGGCTCCTAATCATTACTCGAAGTTTTTTTCTCCGTGACCAGGATAATGCTATCCTGATCGTCAGATTCCTTCCAATTCACAATCACTTTCTGTGAATCTATAGAATCAACTTGTATTCCAATATAATCGGGTTGAATCGGAATCTGTCTAGAGAATCGACGATCCACTAAAACAAGCAGTTCAATTCTTCTTGCCCTTCCAAATGCCTGTACAGCATCCATCGCCGCCCGAATGGTACGTCCTGTCCACAAGACATCATCAATAAAAATGACATCTTTACCTTCTACAATAAAATTGATATTTGTGCTATTTGCTAACAACGGACCAGCATTACCTTTTGTACGGAAATCATCGCGGTAAAATGTAATATCCAGGTCACCGACCAAGATCGGTTTTTCGATCATGCGTTCAAGTTCTTTGACAATACGTTTAGCTAAGAAAGTTCCTCTTGGTTGAATACCTATGACGACAGCATTTGAAAAATCACCGTGATTCTCAATCAATTGACGACATAGTCTTTGAATGGTGATTTGAAATTTTGGTCCGTCTAATAAAATCGACTGTTTCATTATGGGAATGTTTGAGCAAAGCTACACTTTTTTTGATAAAAAACATGGCTTATACGCCAATTAATTTCAATATTTCAATTCTCCACAGGAGAATTAATAAGCACTAAAGCAACATGCCATTAGCGCGATTGAGCGACTCTACAGACATCCCTTCCAGAACAATCCCGCCTCTTTCCGCTATAGACTTATTTATTGATTTTCTTTAACTACCCTAAGAAAAAAAAGAACGTCCTCTCAGGCGTCACTAGCATATAGGTCCTATTAATAGCACCCTCTTTTAATCATTCTTTTTATTGCCTCGTGCAAAATAATATACAGGCAATCCAATCAATACCAATATAAAACCTGGCCAGGTATACTGTGGTTTATAGATAATGAGTAGTACACAAAATACGGTACCAATCAGGAGATAGATAATCGGTGTAAAGGGGAATAAAAATGTCTTATACGAACGTTCGATTTCAGGCTTTCGAACACGTTGAATAATAACTCCTAATACTGTAATCATATAGAATATCACAATAACGAAAGAGATCATATCCAACAGATTACCATATTGACCGCTTAAACAAAGTAAGGAAGCCCATATTCCCTGCAACCATAGCGATCGAGCTGGCACATCAAATTTGTTGTTGGGAATAGCCTGTTTTAGGAATAAGCCATCTTTGGCCATCGTCTGAAAAACCCGCGCTCCTGACAGCGCAAGACCATTGACACAGCCAAACGTTGATATCATCACCAAGATGGCCATTGCAATCGTACCGGTATGCCCCAGCATCTTTTCAGCTGCTGCAATAGCCACGCGGTCATTCGTCGCAAAAGCGATCTCTTCGCGGCTCAATGCAGAAAGATAAATGTAATTACAACAGATATACAAAATCATAACAAGACTGGTTCCAATGACAAGCGCACGAACCACATTGCGCTGCGGATTCACAATCTCGCCAGATACAAAAGTGACGTTCTCCCAGGCAACACTACTAAATACTGAACCGACCATAGCTGCGGCCAAGGCCCCCATTAAAGCACCGCCGGAAATCCCCGTCCAGCCCTCACCTTTCAAATTTTGAAAAGCATCCCAGCTATAAGCCATATTTTCCGAAAAATGATTCTCCTTAATGAGAAACAAGCCTCCTATGATCAATAAAACCAATGCAATAATCTTTGCTGATGTAAAGAAAGACTGTACCGACTTACCACTTTTTATTCCGCGGGTATTGATATACGTCAACAAGAGAATCACGCCCATAGCCAACACCTGTATCCAGGTAATCTTAAACTCTCCACGTTGAAATATTGGTGCAGCATCATTCAATTGGGGGATTAAGTAAGCCGTAAACTTCCCAAAGGCAACGGCAACCGCTGCGATTGTGCCAGTCTGTATAACAGTAAATAAACTCCAACCATATAAAAAACCTATCGGTTTCCCGAAAACTTCCGTGAGATATGTGTACTGTCCACCTGCTTTGGGATACATCGAAGAGAGCTCACCATAGCAAATCGCGGCCGCCACCGTAGCAACCGCCGTCAACAACCATACGATTGCCAACCAGTATCCTGAGCCCAGTTGCCGCATCATATCACTCGACACAATAAAGATCCCACTTCCGATCATCGAGCCCATGACCAGCATAATCGCATCCCACAATTTCAGTTGACGTTTCATCATAATATCAGGTTGGTTTTATGCCGTTAAGCTAAGAAAAAATAATCAAAAAAAGAGCTGTCCTTTTTATATGCTTTTCAAAATTAAATTTTGAGCAACATACAAAAAGGACAGCTCCTTATATAAATAGGGTTTGAACGATTATTCTACACCATATTGTTGTTTATACGATTTCTCCAGCTCCGTCACTTGTTGTAGCAGCTGCTTCTCCGAAGTCGATGCCAGAATGCTCTTATATGCACCCAAAGCACGCAGTGCTGTTCCGATATTTGAATATTCCAGTTCCGCTTTCGTTTGTGCAATATCCTGATACCAACGCATATTTTGTGTCATAAATTTCAGATTGCGATTGACAATCTCATTTGCACGTTTATTTTCACCGGTTTCATACAGGACGTTAATGATTGGAATATAGCCCAAAATATCACGCATCAAGTACACACGTTTTGGCATTTTCTCATATGTCTCAACAGCTATTTTACGCGCTTCATCTTTATGGCCTTCCATCATTAACTGTGTTGCCGTTCCACCCATCACTGTATTGGTGATCATGGTGATCATTCGATAGGATTCAGGGTCTAAATAAGAGGCATTCGCCATGTTACCCCATTGATATTTCGTAGTAATATCTTTAAATGCAGATTGTGTATCCACCAAGGTTCCCTCTGCTCCTGCAGGAGTTGCAATAGGCATCAAACGTAAGGCAAAACCTTCTTGTACCAAATATTTATCCAATCCAAGATAGTTGTCATTTGGAACAGTCGCAGCAAAATAAATCGGACGTTTCCAGTTATTGTTCAACAAAACGTTTAGGATTGACAATTCCGCTCTGGACACATAATTTCTGTTGTAAGTCCAGCTCATCGTATCCACAATAGATTCCTGCCATGCTTTTGGAACCACATTATTTTGCAACACAGCCTCTTTGTTTATGGGAAGGCTAAAGTTTTTGGTTGGCAAAAAGTTCTCAAATTTACCACCACGCAATTCTAATTTATTTTTCTGATCATCAGACAACAAGATCTGCATCACTAGATCAAGATCTACATGGCCTGGTACTTTCATATCTTGATAATATAGTACCTCACGAACACCTTTTTTGAACTTTTCGTTATCAATATTGATCGGTAAGCCATCTGCCTGATTTACCTTTTGTTTCATCTGACGCATATACCAATCAGAACTCAAAAGACTCAAGTTCACCACCCGTACATCTGGACGATAATTTTCAACTTCCTGTACGTACCACAGCGGATAAGTATCGTTATCACCATAGGTAAACAAGATCGCATTGGGTGCACATGAAGCCAAGTAGTTTTTCGCCAAATCACGTGCTGTTGTTTTCTCTGAACGATCATGATCATCCCAGTTTTGAAAACCCAGTAACACCGGAGCACCTAATAAACAAGCACCTGTGGCTATACCTGCTGCCATCTTACCATCAACTTTTTTGCTTAAATAATCCGCAATAGCGAATACTCCCAAACCGATCCATATTGCAAAGGCGTAGAATGAACCTGCATAGGCATAATCACGTTCACGTGGTTGAAGTGGACTTTGATTCAAGTACAATACAATCGCTAGACCGGTAAAGAAGAATAATAAGCCCACGATTCCGGCATCACGTTGTCTTTTACCAAAATGCCAGAATGCACCGATCAAACCAATGATCAAAGGCAAGAAATAGTATTTATTATTTGAAGGATCAGTTTTCAATGAGTCAGGAATAGCATTCTGTCCACCCACATGCATCTGGTCAACAGGTTTAGCCCCTGAGATCCAGTTCCCCTCTGTGAAGGAGCCCTGTCCTTGTTGGTCATTTTGACGACCGGCAAAGTTCCAAAGAAAATAACGACCGTACATGTGTCCGATCTGATAGCTAAAGAAGAACTTTAAGTTATCCCCAAATGTAGGAGACTGACCCTCTGGGATCTTTAGATAATCACGATAATAATCAATATGACCTTGGTCTCTTGAACTATAAACACGAGGGAAGAACATCGTCTTATCATATTTATAATCCATACCGTTCTCTACTTTCGTGTATTTATCCTTGTCTTTTCTATAGGTATAAGTCGGTGTAGCATCCACTACCTGTGCATCAAATGTAGGTCCGTTTAAAAGCGGTTCACTCGCATATTGTTCACGGCCCAAATAACTCACGAAAGAAAAAGCATTATCCGGATCACTATTATTTAAGGTAGGATTTGCTTTGGCACGTACCATGATCATTGCAAAGGAACTATAACCGAAGACAATAAATGCTGTACTGATCAAGATCAGGTTCAACATCGGTTTTACTTTTTTGATCGAGTACCAAACAGCATAAACAAAAAGAGCAATTACCAATATAAAAAACAGATTAAATCCGGATCCGAAACCCATGCCTAGACTATTTACAAAGAATAGGTCAAAATATGCGGCAGCTTTAACCGTATATTGGATGATACCCCATAAAATTAGGGCCAGCACAACCACACCGATCAAGAATGCTTTGGTTGCCCCTGAAGAAGTTACTGTTTTTGAGCGTTTAAAATAAATTACCAAAGCTATAGCAGGGATCACAAGTAAGTTCAATAAGTGAACCCCAATTGATAGTCCCATCACATAGGCTATAAAGATCAACCAACGGTCAGAACCAGCCTCATCTGCATGGTTTTCCCATTTTAATATCCCCCAAAATACAACAGCTGTACAAAGCGAAGACATCGCATATACCTCAGATTCAACCGCGGAAAACCAAAATGTATCCGTGAATGCATAAGCCAATGCACCGACAGCACCTGAACCGAATATTTTGATCAAGTCAGCTGAAGTATAGGACTCGCCGACTCCTTTTGCAACGACCTTCTTTGCTAGCGCTGTGATCGTCCAGAACAAAAACAAAATAGTCAGACCACTACATACAGCAGACCCCACATTCATCCAAAAAGCGATCCGTGTTACATCACCTCCAGCAAGATTCGAGAAGATGTTTTGAATCATTAAGAATAAAGGTGCCCCTGGCTGGTGCACAATTTGAAGTTTAAAGGCTGAGGCGATAAACTCACCGCAGTCCCACCAACTCGTCGATCGTTCGGCAGTCATGACATATGCTACTGTTGCAATGAGCGCACATATCCATCCTAAAAGATTGTTGATTTTAGTATAGTTCATAAAATGATAACTGTAAAAAGTATTATAATACGGCTCGAAAATAAGGATAAGTTAATAAGAAATGAACTTTATTCTGATTTTTTAACACATATTGATTGAAAAAATTTCATTATGCGATGCAATATTGGCTGTAAAGAAAGCATGGCAATAGGTATCCATGAGTATGATCAGACCAATAGCTGTACAAAAAAGCCGCAAGCATGAAGTAAATTTTAGGGCAAAACAAAAATTATTTATTTGAAAATCAAGCCCAATGCACTTTACAGTACATTTTTATTTGCAGAAATAAGAATAGTCCGTATATTTGCATCATCAAATGTGAACGACATCATCACGATAACGAACACTTTGAATTGTTTGTCCGATAGTATAAGGGTAGTACAACAGTTTTTGGTTCTGTTTGTCTTGGTTCGAATCCAGGTCGGACAACAAACAATAGAAAAGGCTTGCAATCGCAAGCCTTTTCTGCGTTATATGCAAGGCTTATTTTTTATAAAAGGTTTAGATTTTTTTTAAATTTGAATTTTGATTTTTAAAACAAATCTCTATCTTTGCGTCGTCAAAAAGAAAAAGACGGAAACGTTGATTTCTGAAAGACATTGTCCGATAGTATAAGGGTAGTACAACAGTTTTTGGTTCTGTTTGTCTTGGTTCGAATCCAGGTCGGACAACTTTTAAAGTTAAGAGTATATGGATTGTGCAAACAATCCATTTTTTTTAATGTTTAACTTTAAAAAATATTAGGGAATAAAAATATTGAATAAACGACAATACAATAACCCAACATAAATATACAAAACCATGCCTTTGCAATTCAACACGGTTAAATTATTTGCAGGTTCTGGCACTACAGAACTAGCCGAAAAAATCGCACAATCTTACGGGAAACCTCTAGGAGACAAAACATTATCGCGTTTTAGCGACGGTGAGATTCAACCATTCTACAATGAATCTGTTCGTGGAGCCGATGTATTTATCATCCAATCTACCAACCAACCTACCGACAATCTTTTTGAATTATTGTTGATGACTGATGCTGCAAAGAGAGCCTCAGCGCACTACATCACTGCAGTTGTCCCTTATTTCGGTTTCGCAAGACAAGATCGAAAAGACAAACCAAGAGTTGCTATTGGCGCGAAAATGATTGCCAATCTTTTGACTGCAGCCGGAATTCACCGTATCATGACGATGGATTTACACGCTGCACAGATCCAAGGATTTTTCGATATCCCTGTTGATCACCTAGATGGCTCCATTATTTTTGTTCCTTACATCAAATCCTTAAAACTTCCAAACTTGACAATTGCTTCACCTGATATGGGTGGATCGTACAGAGCGCGTACTTTTGCTAAATTCTTCAATGCAGAAGTTATCATCTGTGACAAACGTCGTAAACGTGCAAATGAAATCGAGTCGATGTCTATCATTGGGGATGTAACGGGTCAAGATGTTGTATTGATCGACGATATCTGCGATACTGCAGGTACACTTTCGAAAGCAGCTGCTTTGATCATGGAGAATGGTGCAAGATCTGTAAGAGCGGTTTGTACGCATGCGGTGTTATCAGGCAAAGCCTATGAAACAATTGAAAATTCAGTATTGTCAGAAATGATCGTGACAGACACCATTCAATTGGATCCGGAAAAAGCAAAACAATCAACAAAAATAAAAGTGTTGTCTACAGCTGATTTGTTCGCAAAAGCAATCACTAGCGTCAACCAACATACATCTATCTCAGATTTATTTGACGTTGAATAGTCTTTTTTAGTATAGCGTATTGAGATATTAGTATTTAGACTCTGATATGGTAAGCCTACGGCTGAAATACTGGAGTCTTTTTTAGTATAGCGTATTGAGATATGAGTATTTAGACTCTAGTATAGTAAGCCTACGGCTGAAATACTGGAGTCTTTTTTAGTATAGCGTATTGAGATATGAGTATTTAGACTCTAGTATGGTAAGCCTACGGCTAGACAGCTTGTTTTTTTATTCTTGTCCCGCACAATAGCTATCCCTCCTCAAAATAAATATAAGAACTGTTCATCGCGTTATCCCCAGATTTCTTTCAAGTCAGCAACTTACAAAATAGCATGAGGGATCTTAGTCCCTCAATATCAGCAGCTATTTTTTTGATAATACCAAAAATTAAACTATCTTTGCACCTCAAAATTTATAAAAAATTAAAAGATGAAATCAATTGCTATTAGCGGTTCTGTAAGACAGAACGTAGGGAAAAGAGATGCGAAAGAGTTACGTTACCAAGGTTTAGTACCAGCAGTACTTTACGGAGGTAAAGAACAAACTGCTCTTGCTGTATCCGCAGCTGATTTGAAACCAGTTCTTTACACTGCTGACGTTGTAATCGTAGAATTAAACGTTGACGGTCAAACAAAAAGAGCTATCGTTCAAGACGCACAATTCCACCCATTAACTGATGTAGTTACTCACGTTGACTTTTTAGAATTATTTGATGATAAAGAAGTATCATTAAATATTCCTATCAAATTAACAGGAACATCTCCAGGTGTTAAAATGGGGGGTAAATTAGTTCAAAAATTACGTAATTTACGCGTAAAAGCAGTACCTGCTAACTTACCACAAGAAATTGAAGTACCAATGGAATCATTAGAAGTTGGTAAATCATACCGTGTGGCTCAAGTTCAATTGGAAAATGCAAAAGTATTGAACAACTCTGACGATACAATCGTTTCAGTTATCATGTCTCGTGCATTGCGTCAAGCTGAACAAGAAGCAGCGAAAGCAGCTAAAGGTGGTAAAAAATAATCTGAACAAGATTTTCTATACTACAGAAAGCACCGAAATTCGGTGCTTTTTTGTTTATTAAATTTTTATTTTTGCAACATGAATTATCTTATCGTTGGATTGGGCAATATCGGCAGTGAATACGCCGACACACGACATAACATTGGCTTTATGGTTGCAGACGAATTGGTCAAACAGGCCGGTGCAAGCTTTTCTTTATTGAAATTGGCATACTACAGTGAATTTAAACAGAGAGGGCACAATGTAACCGTCATCAAACCGACAACCTACATGAACCTCAGTGGCAAAGCGGTCAATTATTATATGCAGCAATGTAAAGTGCCTATTCAAAATGTATTGGTGATTGTTGATGACCTCGCGATTCCATTTGGTTCTCTACGCATGAAGCCTAAAGGCAGCAGCGCTGGCCACAATGGGCTTAAATCCATCGAACAGCTTTGTGGTGGACAGGTATACCCGCGTCTACGCTTTGGCATCGGAGATAATTACCCCAAAGGTAGACAGGTTGACTATGTCCTTGGCCCTTTTGACAAAGAAGAACAAGCTGAACTACCTGCTTTAATCGATCATTCTGTCAAAATGATCCAAAGTTTTGTCAATATCGGCATCGAGCTGACCATGACAAATCTGAATACAAAATAAAAGGGACTAAGGTCCCTTTTATTTTATTACACCAAAATATTACGCTTATTAGCCCTTCCCCTTCGCAGCTTCAGCACGTTTTCTTTCGGCATCAAGCTCAGTCTTGATTACGCTATTAATCTTTCCTTCCAAACTTTCGGCCTTATCATCTGTTTCTTTTAATTGAGCCGCTTTCTTCGTGGTGATGATAATTACACCATTTCCTCCCGCTGCTCCATACAAAGCTGTTGCACTTTGATTTTTAAGCACCTCCACAGACGCAATATCCGAAGCTTTCAAATCATTTATATCTATCGAGTGGATCTGACCATCCACAACAAATAATGGCGTTCCCGATGATCCACGAATTCGAATTCCATTTTTACCTCCTACAGGGGCAAAATTCAGCCCGTCCGCCATTCCTTTTGCATCAAATGTAGTCGATTTGCTTTGACTCCCATCTGTTTTGGATTTCCCTTCGAAAGTTATGGTTTTAGCCTCCTGTCTATCATCATTTTTTTTGTAATAAAGAACCGGGAGAGTCTCGTCTACTTTATTTTCAGATTTGAGTCCCTTAGCAGCTTTGCTGATTTTATCCGGATTTTCCCTTGCCCAACTTTTTGTGGTAATTAATACAACACCATACTCAGCCTCCTGACCATATTTTTCAACCGCAGAGGCCCCCTTCAACACTGTTATATTCTCTATATCGTCCGATTTGAGATCGCTTAGTAGCTCCTGATCTGCCTTTTTGCCATCAATAAAATACACCGCATCGCTTGGCTTATTATTTCTAAACTTAATCCCAATCGTCTTACCTCTCAGTTCAGTCACTTTTTTACCAATATTCGCCCCTTCCTTTAATTTCAGCTCAATCACGCCATCTTTCCCAGCATCCCCATATTTATTCACAGCAGCTGGCCCTTCCAACACCGTCATTGACGCAATTGAGTTTGGGTCAAAATCATTTACATTAAAGCCTGGATTTTGAAGAACACCATCGACAAAATACCGCATTTTTGTCTGCGCGATATCTTGTTTTTGTTGCTTCTCAACTGAATTGGCTAAAATTGCGCCTCTAGAGATATCGATCGCTAGTTTGGTTTTATATTTAATTAGGGCATTATCATTAGAAAACCAATATTTTGATAGTTTTCTTTCAGGATAAGCCAAAAAGTCCGCTTTAGAAACGAGCTTATTGTCAATAAAGTACTTTAGATCTTTAGAAAAATCGATATCCGATCTGCTGATTTTTTTAAAATCGCTGGCTTGGTTAGCTTTTACGCTATGAAGGGTATCAATCTTAATCTCATTCGATCCAAAAGCTTCTTTCAATAACTTTCCCGCTTCGCCAACCATCTTCACTGACAAAGTGGAATCCCGCTGTTGATCGTCCAATTTAAGAAGCGTAGTTTCATTAGCCTTCTCAACAACTCCCTCTATGCTACCCTCCGCTTTGCTTACGGTAAATGCTGCACCCGTCAGTAAGAATACTGGCAAAAGGAAGGCATATTTACTCAGTTCTATGTTGGATGACCTTTTCTTATTCATCATCATAATGCGACGTTTTAATAGTTTAAAATTAAATTGATTGCTCAACCCTATTGAAGTGCCCTTTTTGGACACATTCAACAGGCTATACTGGTACGTCTGTTTGTCAATTCCTTTATTGAGCACCTGTTGATCAGTCAGAAACTCCAAATTTTGGCGAATGGCCCTGCGCATGAACCAGACGAAAGGATTGTACCAACAACACACCAATATCATTTCAAACAATAAAATATCCAAGCTGTGAAGGCCTTTCACATGAATATCCTCATGCTTAAAAATATCTTTCAGTTCAGCATCCATATGCTGCCCTTTATTGACATAAATCTTATTTAAAAACGAAAATGGAACAATAGGAATAAACACATTCCGAAAAAAATATGTTTTCCATTGATCCGCAGTGGAATGAAAATGAATCCTCAATAGGCTCAATAACTGAAATAGGAACTTCAACAATAACAACACTGCCCCCAAAATAAACACCATCTCCACCAATCCCGCCAATGTAAGCTTTTCTTGAACCTCCGGATCCTCAATATAAAATGAAATCTGCTCACCGACCAACCCCATGTCTAACCCGCGCTGTACAAACAATGATTTTAAATCCAAAAAAGGGTAAATAAAAGCAAATAATCCGCCTATTAAAAAATAGCCTCTATTTAATGAATAGAATGTCAAACCCTTCAATAGCCCTACATACCCCATGTAGATTATGCTCAACAACAGATTGACTTGTATGATATAGGTCAGTAGATTTTCCATCGTATTAAGATTTGTTGTTTTTGATCATATCCATGATCTCCTTAAGTTCGCCCTCAGTCAGCTTTTCCTCTTTCACGAAAAAAGAAACCATCTCTTTGTAAGAATTCTTGAAATAATCACCCACAAAAGAATTCATAAACTTGGCTTTATAATCCTGCTCACTGACCATAGGCTCATAACGTTTTGCATTAGCATAACGCACAGCTTTCACAAAGTCCTTACGCTCCAAATTCTTTACTGTCGAGGCCAGTGTCGTATAAGGCATTTTCTCCCCCTTGACATTATCTAAGATCTCTTTAATAAAACCTCCATTTAGGCTCCAGATAGATTGCATTGCCTGCTCTTCTTGTGCTGTTAACTTTTCCATGTCTTAATCTTTCTTTACTATTCTTTCACTAATCTACGAATAATTCGTAAATACCAAAAATATATTTTTATTTATCATGTAACCCATCTAAGCGGATCATAGGCCAAATATTCTTTGTAACATTACAATCGCTATCATTTCTCGACGTATTTAAAATCAGTCCCATCGAATATAAGTTGACTGGCCGAAAATTTGCTATTCCTTATTTTTTATTTATAACTTTCATCTGTAGATCATATTCTTCCAATACACAAATTCCATCTTGGTAGAAATGAAATTTTAAACAGCGGTAATTCAAAACAAATACAACAAGATAAATGGCCAAAAGCATCAAAGCGATCAAATGTCCTCATTGTGGCAGCATAAAAGTCAGCACAATACGCCCCGACTATTACAAATGTGACAGTTGTGGAACGGAGTTTTTCTTAGATAGCGATGATATCAATATCAATCACAATTACAACTATCCGCGCAATAACCCGGATCAGTATAAACCAATACGTATCGTATTATTTGCTGTTGTAGGCTTTATTGCCCTCATGTTTTTAATCGGAGCCTTAAGTGCCATTTTTTCTAAAAAACCTGAACCGAATTATTCGACCTATAGTTCGTCCAACACTGCCGACAAAAAAGAAGAAGCCATTACTCTGGAATGGAATTATGCCTCAAACGAATTATTTTTAGATAAAAACAATATTCCCCATATTGTCTTGGTGGGCAATGTCCGGAATTCAAAAGCAAGATTTGACGAAGGCAAAGACAATAAAGTCTATATCGGATTATTTGACCCTAAAACGGGTAAAAAGGAATGGATAAAACAATTGATGGATACTCCCGTCGAATTATCGAGTAGCGACGTTAAATTACAGGTCTTTGAAGACCAAAACCTGTACATCATCATCAAATCCAAGTATATCTATCAATTGGACAGAAATAACCTAACCTACAAAAGTGTTCTTGAAAATTATGTCAAAGATGCACCGTCACTCAGCACGGGCATTGCCAAAGTTGAATTTAAATACGAAGATTATGGATCTTCCTATCAAATTATAAACAATGAAGGGCAAAATCTTGCCTATTACCCTTTAATCAATAAATCTATACCGGATAAGCAACTTTACGATGAAAGAAGGAAGAAACTTCCCAATCCGACAACAAAAACTGAGTTCACTTTTTCAAGTAAATCCAGTTATTACCCCCAGGAAAAAATTCAGTTAATCCAATACAGTTACCAATATCAATATGGATTTCCCAAAGATAGTCCGCGCTTTTCCTGGGATAAAGATTATGGCGGATCAGGCATTTTTACCGACCGCGATCCTTACAAAAAGGTACTGATCAATCCTTGGCAATTTAAAGGAGCCCGTCTGATTAGCTTTAAAGATTTCACACCGGGAAGGCTCTATTTTCAGCCTGTCGTGCTTGCTCAGAATGACAAAACACTTTTGATTGCATACAAACCAACACCTGCGGAAGATGATCCTTTACAAATACAACTATTGGATATTTCTACTGGTGCTATACAGAAAACAATCAGCACAGAACTTAAATCCATTTATGGAAATGGCTCCCTGCTCAAAGATGGTTTTATTGTCAAAGGTTCAAGCGACTATTACTATTTTGATAATAGCGGAAAACAAATTAATAAATTCGAAGGGTATAATCCCAAATTCGACTCATTAAATTAAATATTATGGGACTATTCAATCTTTTTAACAACCAACTATCAGAGGTCATTGAGTGGAAAAATCAAGACCCCCGTGTATTATGGTATAAATTTCCTTCTGAAAGAAATGAAATTAAAAATTCCAGTAAACTTATTCTTGCCCCAGGGCAGGGCTGTATCCTTGTTTATGAGGGAAAAGGTGAAAGCCTACTCACAGAGGCAGGTACCTATAATTTAAAAACGGATAATCACCCTTTCTTTACAACCCTGGCAAGGTTGAGACAAAATTTTGAGTCTGAACACAAGCTGTATATTTACTTCTTTCGTACTGCAGCTATTGTCAATCAGTCTTGGGGAACAGGAAATCCAATAAAATACATTGACCCACAATATAATCTTCCGGTGGAAATAGGCTTGAATGGTACTTTTTCTTACATCATTAAAGAACCCGTACATTTCTATAAAAACATCGTTGCCAATCAAAACACAGTCAGCACAGCGGCGATTCAGGATGTTATCAACAATCGGATTCCGCAACAGATTGTCGCGCAGATTGCCCAGAAGAAATTGGGTTATAATGAAATTGATAGCCAACTCCCTGTTCTGTCTAATGACATAAAAGTGGCTGTCGAACAGGATTTTAAAGATCTCGGATTAGAAATTACAGATTTCAAAATATTAGGAACCCAGTTTGATGCGAACACACAACGTAGAATTGGTGAAATTGCTGATTTGACGACGCAAAATCAGGCCGCACAGCAGGCAGGTTTGAGCTATGTGGAATTGGAAAAATTACGTGCGCTCCGAGATGCCGCCAAAAATGAAGGTGGCCTGGCCGGCATTGGTGCACAACTGGGTGTTGGCATGGAGCTGGGCAAGCAATTTGATCTTCAAAAAGAAGAGATCAAAGGCAATATACAAGAAGAAGGTGATTTTGTCGAAAAACTGCAAAAACTACAATTACTGTTACGTGAAAACATCATTACACAGGACGAATTCGACACACTCAAAAAACAGATTCTTAACAAAATATAACCCATCATGAAATACATCTTTGGTATATTATTCACCTTGGTTATCCTATTTGTGGCCACCTATTTTCTATTAGGCCTCTGGGGTATCCATTTCCTGGATGCTGAAAATTTCAGCAAGATCCTATGGACAACAGGTATACTTACCCTTACATCTATTATTTTGGTATGCTTCGTTATTTTACCTTTTTTTGGTTCGGGCAAAAACGGCAAATATGAGGATAAAGGCAAAGTCGCCCAGCGAAAAATAGATTAACGTTTTAGGTATAATAAGATAGTGTTAAATTTGAATAAACTATTTGCTTATTTGAGTAAATAGTTATTCAATATTATCCAAAATGACGCAATGATGTCATTTAAATTCCAAAAGAACTTTCAGTTTTAAATATCAAATAGTTAAATTTGTGAGATTAGCATACAAAATCAGATATAAGATAACATATAAACATGTCAGATAAAGCATCTATAAATTTAGACGGCACTTCTTATGACCTTCCGGTCATTGTAGGTACTGAAAATGAAAAAGCAGTTGATATTTCAAAATTAAGAGATCTAAGCGGATTTATTACATTAGACCCAGGATACAAAAACACGGGTGCAACAAAAAGTGCGATTACTTTCCTTGACGGTGAAACAGGTATATTGAGATATAGAGGATATCCAATTGAGCAATTGGCGGAGAAATCTACGTTCTTAGAAGTTGCTTATTTGTTGATCTACGGAGAACTTCCGAAAAAAGAGGTATTGGAAAAATTCAGAGCTGACATCAAAAAGCAAATGATGATCCACGAAGATATGAAGAATTTCTTCGCTGGATTCCCATCCAAATCCCACCCAATGGGCCAACTTTCTTGTTTAGTGGGCGCATTATCTGCATTTTACCCTGAATCTTTAAATCCAAACTTAACTGACGAAGAAGAAGATCAAACGATCATCAATCTTTTGGCTAAAATGCCTACTATCGTTTCGTGGATTCAAAAGAAATCTTTAGGTCATCCAGTCGTTTACCCTAAAAACAATTTGGGTTATATTGACAACTTCTTGAATATGCTATTCGGCGAAGTTAACGACGAAAAAACATTCGATCCTGTTGTCATCGATGCTATGCACAAATTGCTTATTTTACATGCTGACCACGAACAAAACTGTTCGACATCAACAGTTCGTATCGTAGGCTCATCCAATGCGAACCTTTATGCTTCTGTTGCCTCTGGTATCAATGCATTATGGGGTCCTTTACATGGTGGTGCCAATCAAGCGGTAATCGAAATGTTGGAAGCGATCAAAAATGATGGTGGTGATGCAGAAAAATACCTTGCAAAAGCCAAAGATAAAAATGATCCATTCCGTTTAATGGGATTCGGTCACCGTGTATACAAAAACTTCGATCCACGTGCTAAAATCATCAAAAAAGCATGTGACGATATTTTAGAAAAATTAGGTGTTCAAGACCCAGTATTGGATATTGCTAAGAAACTAGAAGAAGCAGCATTGAATGATCAATACTTTATCGATAGAAAACTTTATCCAAACGTCGATTTCTATTCAGGTATCATCTATCGTGCGTTAGGATTTAAAGCAGATATGTTTACAGTATTATTTGCTTTGGGTCGTCTTCCAGGATGGATCGCGCAATGGAAAGAAATGCGTGAAAACAAAGAACCTATCGGCCGTCCAAGACAAGTATATGTTGGACATACCGAACGTAATTACGTTGAGTTCTCAAATCGTTAATTCGATTTATCACCATAAAAAAAGCATCCCTCGGGATGCTTTTTTTATGGTGATAAGGTTACAGATCCCATTCAAAAATACTATACTATAACACGTTATATAAACACAAAGCATATTATATTTATGAAAACATCATCAGCCAGAGGCTTACATAATCGATATCTTAATACTCAAATCTAAATACTAACATCTCTAATATGTCACGATAATCTACTTGTTAAGTATATTTTAATTTTTCCCTATCGAAATTCCCTGTTTTTCGTTAAGTTTGCGTATTCATTGGACGCTTATTAAAAATCATTATAAATAAGACTTGTTAGATACAATACTACATATCTTGGTTCCCATTGCTATTTTCACCTTTATAGCAGCATTTACCTTATTTGCAGTATATGCCGAACGTAAGATTGCGGGATTTGTCCAAGATCGTCTCGGACCAATGGAAACCGGGAAATATGGCAGTCTCCAGACTATAGCCGATATCCTTAAATTGCTTCAAAAAGAATTAATCACCCCTTCTTTAGCCGATAAAATTCTCTTTAGAATTGCCCCAGTTATTATTTTTGTGGCTGTCTTTACTGGATTTGCTGTTATTCCATGGGCTAAAGATTTTATTCCAGCCAATACACACACGGGATTATTCTTTATCATGGCTATTATCTCCATTGATGCCTTAGGGATTCTAATGGCTGGTTGGGGATCCAACAACAAATATTCACTGCTTGGATCCATGCGTGCAATTGCCCAAATGGTATCCTATGAAATACCGGTCGGGCTCTCATTGATCACCGTAGTGATGTTAACACAGACCCTAAACCTCAATGAAATTGCTATTGGTCAAGGCATTCTGACTAACGGAAGCATCAAGTTTTTAGGCTTTTGGGAAGTCAATGAGATTGGTGGTTTCTTCGCTTGGAATATTTTTCAAGCACCACATTTAATTGTAACCTACATCATATTTTTTATCGCAACACTTGCCGAATGTAACCGGGCTCCCTTTGATATTCCAGAAGCGGAATCCGAATTGGTGGGTGGTTTTCACACGGAATATGGCGGAATTCAATTTGCCTTTATTTTCCTCGCCGAGTATGCCATGATGTTTTTGGTATCGATGCTGGGTGTTGTCCTGTTCCTAGGTGGCTGGAATACACCACTCCCAAATATTGGCGCGATACGGTTGGCCGATTGGACAACAGGCCTGGCCTGGGGAATCTTTTGGACCTTGGCCAAGTCATTATTTATTGTAGGGATACAAATGTGGATTCGGTGGACTTTACCCCGATTACGTGCCGATCAATTGATGAGCTTATGTTGGAAGGTATTGACACCCTTAGCTTTTATTTGCATGGCTATTTCTGCCATTTGGAGAATTTTAATTATAGCATAAGATATGATATTTAAGACGGCTTCCCACGCATTTCGTACGGCAATCAAAGGATTATCTTTGACTGTCAAGCACTTGTTTGGCGCTCGACGTTCGCGTCAGGAATTAAATATCAAAAACGACAACTACTTCGACCGTCAGGAGGGTATTGTCACAGTACAATATCCTGCCGAAAAAATGCCTATCCCCGAAGTCGCTCGCTATCAATTGCAAGTCGATATTGATGATTGCATCGTCTGTGACCTTTGTGCCAAAGCATGTCCCGTAGACTGTATTGAAATTGAAGCGATCAAATCACCAGAAGCGATCGGAAAGACTTCAGACGGTAGCGTCAAGCGGTTATATCCAGCCAAGTTCAATATTGATATGGCCAAATGTATGTATTGTGGACTATGTACGGTTGTTTGCCCTACCGAATGCATTGTCATGACCAATGAATACGATCGTAGCTCGCAAAAGTTAACTGATCTGATCTACGGCTTTTCAGATATGACCGACGAACAAGTTGCACAACGAAAAGCAGAATGGACACAATTTCAAGCTGAAAAGGAGGCGGCAAAGCAAAAATAAAAGCATGGAAACTATTTTATTTTATGCCTTTGCCACACTGGCAATCGGATCTGCCCTTTTACTGGTAAATCTTAAAAATATAGCCCGCGCCCTATTTCTATTTTTCATTGTACTCTTTGCCATGGCTGGCCTATACCTATTTGCATTGGCAGATTTTGTAGCCATCACACAGATCATGGTTTATGTAGGCGGTGTGCTGATCCTTATGCTATTTGCCTTTATGCTTTCCAACAAAGAACTATTGAAAGATCTTCAAGACAGCAGTGGCTCATTTTTGAGCATGCCCAAATGGCAAGCAGTTGTATTGGCGGTAGGTTTTCTGGTACTCATGATCTTTGGTATTATAGAATGGCATCAATCCATTCCTACCTGGATCCAACAAGCCAAAGAAAATAATACTGAGATTGTTCCAACAGATAATAATATCCAACAAATTGGATTACGATTTATGACTTTTTATGTACTACCCTTTGAAGTCATATCGGTCTTTTTAATGATGGCGCTGATTGGAGCATCACATTTATCCAGAAAGGAGCGCAACAGATGATTACATTAACGCATTTTTTGGTTGTCAGTGCTTGCATCTTCTGTATCGGCCTTTATACGGTTCTTTCCAAGAAAAATGCCATTATGATTTTGGTAGGTATCGAATTGATGATTAATGCGGCCATTCTAAACTTTGTAGCTTTCGGCAAATACGATAAAGTCAGTTATGGTGGGCAGATTTTCGCCCTATTTGCTATTGTTCTTGCTGCTGCTGCGGTTGCGGTTGGATTAGCATTGGTATTAAATGTCTATAGGCATTATAAGACCATCAATCCGGATGAAATCAATGAATTAAAAGATAAGTAAGAATTGGATCAACTTGCTCACATATCACCTCTATACACAGCACTGTTTACAGTCGTTGCGCCATTTATTGCATTTCTATATCAGGCAATGGCAGGCAAGCGCGATCAGTCAGGGGTTATCTCCCTGATCGGCATTATCTTGAGTTTTATATTTGGCGGACTTACCTGGTTAACAATCTGGAATCATCCGATCGTGTCTGCCCAAATAAACTGGTTTACCATTGGTGCATCTACTTTTAAAGTCGGCATCCTATTGAATAACCTGAATGCACTCATGTTGTTTCTCGTTCCGACAGTTGCCCTTCCTGTACACATCTATTCGAGAGCGTATATGAAAGGGGATACGGGAATCCATCGTTATTGGATGTATCTTAGTCTCTTCTGTTTTGCTATGTTGGGATTGGTCGTTATGGATAGCCTGTTGCTCATGTATATCTTTTGGGAATTGGTAGGATTTGCCTCTTACCTACTCATTGGTTTCTGGTTCACACGAGAAACGGCTGTACAGGCCAACAAGAAAGCATTTATAGTAAACCGCATCGGAGACCTCGGTTTTCTGATCGGCCTAGCCATAATATTTACACAGTTCAAAACCCTCAATTTGGTCGACCTTTTTGGTGAAGGAGGTCTTATTTATCAATCTAGCATCACTGGCGGACTATGGGTCTCTCCGGTCAACAGCATGGATCAGATCTGGTTAACGATAGCCGGACTGGCATTTTTCCTTGCCGCTATGGCCAAATCAGCTCAATTTCCTCTACATGTCTGGTTGCCAGATGCCATGGAGGGACCAACATCAGTATCTTCACTCATCCATGCTGCCACCATGGTCGCGGCGGGTGTGTTTCTACTCGCCACAGTATTTCCGTTATTCAACGAAAGCGCATTGTTGTTTATTGCTATCATAGGTACGATTACAGCGGCGTCCGCTGCTTATTTTGCATTAGGTCAATACGATATTAAACGTATCCTAGCCTTTTCGACCATTTCACAATTGGGTTTTATGATGGTCGGAATTGGGATAGGAACTTGGGATGCCGCACTATTCCATTTGGTCACACACGCCTTCTTTAAATGTCTCTTGTTTCTTTCCGCCGGAGCTATTATCCATGAGATGGCACACCTCAAAGCACACAGCCACCTTGGCTTCGATCCACAGGACCTGAGGAACATGGGTGGACTGAAAAAATACATGCCGAAAACTTTTATCCTGATGAGTGTTGCCTCATTGGCACTAGCTGGGTTTCCACTCACATCAGGTTATCTTTCCAAAGATAGTATTATCATATCTTCCTTTGAATGGGCTCTGTCAAAAGGCGACTTATACCTTATTATCCCAATAAGTCTTATTACAGTCAGTATTCTGACCGCGTTTTATATTGGTCGCTTAATCTTTAAGGCTTTTTTCGGTGACTTCCGAATGCTGGAGCAAGTCAAGGATAAATTGCATGGTACGGCCTTGCATGAAGCACCCAAAACCATGTTGATCCCCATGTTATTATTGGGTATTTGTTGCCTATTCCCGCTATTTTCTCTCAACCCCGTATCCTATCATGACTCCTGGCTGATGCATGGTCTATTATTAGATGAATATACCTTTGCACCTAGCCATAGTGCTCACTTGATTATTCCATTAATCTTATTGATCGGTTCGGTCATCAGCTGGACAATCGGCTGGAAATGGTATGTACAAAACAAATATCCACTCAATGCATCTAGCTTTGCACTGAAAGCATCGTTCAATCAAGGTTATATCAATGAACTATACCAATGGATATTTGTTAGGGGCACACTAAAACTGGCTAAGTTCTGTTATTGGTTTGATCGCTTTGTTGTAGATGCCCTAGTCGCTTTTATTCAGTTTATCGTCTTATCCCTCTCCCAGTTGAGTGTGTGGATAGACAAATATATTGTAGACGGCTTTGTCAATGCTGTTGCTTCTGTAGCTTACTGGACTGGTAACCAAGTTCGCTTGGTACAGAACGGCAAATTACAGACGACATTGTATTCCGTTTTTCTATTCGTTTTACTTGGTTTAATTTATCTTATATTTTTTTAGGAAATGCCTATTTTATCCTTACTGATATTTTTACCGCTTCTGGCGACGGCGTTTATCCTCGCCCTACCAACACGATATAAATCGAGTTACAAATATATTGCTTTAGCATTTACCGCAGTGCAATTTGTACTTGCCGGTATTTGTTATGTAAAATTTGACGCGAGCCAAACAGGCGTCCAGGACCTTGCAGGATACCAATTTGTTGAACAGATTCCCTGGATTCGTCTGGATCTGGGCTCTATTGGAAAATTAGAGATAGATTATCTCATCGGAATAGATGGTATTTCCATGCCATTATTACTATTGAGCGCTTTTGTCATGCTGATGGCGATCGGTGCTTCTTGGAATATACAGAAAAGCCCCAAAGGATATTTCGCCTTACTTATGGTACTCAACATGGCTGTGATGGGTATTTTCTGTGCGTTGGATTTCTTCCTGTTTTATTTATTTTATGAGGTCATGCTCCTCCCACTCTATTTCCTGATTGGTATCTGGGGCGGGGCACGCCGTGAATATGCCGCCATAAAATTCTTTCTCTATACACTCTTTGGTTCGGTATTTATGCTATTGATCATTGTAGGCTTATATTTTTCAGTTATCAACCCCGTAACTGGGGCACATACCTTCAATATGATCTACATGATGAATCCCCAGAATTATTTAGGAGACTCAATCTTCGCGTGGGATGGTTATCAAGAAATATTGGGTATTTCGGCCAGATTGATTGGTTTTGTGGTGCTCTTTTTTGCTTTTGCGATCAAAGTACCGATAGTACCATTACACACCTGGCTACCTGACGCACACGTAGAGGCTCCAACACCAGTATCCATTATTTTAGCAGGTATCCTGTTGAAAATCGGTGGCTATGGTATTATCCGTATCTGCTATAGTATCTTCCCGGACATGGCGGCACTATCCAATTGGTGGCTTGGACTGATCGGCGTCATCTCCATTATCTATGGGGCGTTAAACGCCCTGACTCAAAAAGATTTAAAACGGATGATAGCCTATTCATCGGTCTCTCATATGGGTTTTGTATTGCTTGGCATAGCCTCATTGACCGCCGAAGGAGTTTCTGGTGCGATGTTCCAGATGATTTCCCATGGTTTTCTATCAGCGGCACTTTTCTTTCTTGTTGGCGTGGTTTATGACCGTGTGCATGATCGAAACATCTATAGCTTCAGAGGTTTAGCCCAGCTCATGCCCAAGTATACCGGCTATGTTGCTGTTGCTTTCTTTGCTTCATTGGGACTCCCTGGGTTCTCCGCATTTATCGGTGAAGCATTTGTTATCATCGGTTCGTTCAATGCGGCGAGTGTCGGCACAGGGCTCCCTCGCTGGATGGCCTTAGCAGGTTCAATTGGTATCCTCTTGAGTGCAGCCTATTTGCTATGGACACTTCAACGGATGTTTTTTGGAGAGATCAGACTCAAAGGTGGCGAATCTTGGGCCAATGAATTGACCGATGTCAACAGCCGTGAACAACTGATTCTATTTCCTACCTTGGCTCTTGCGCTTTTACTGGGTATTATGCCATCCTTGGTATTTAGCAATCTAAATGCAAGTGTATTGAATCTCGTCAGCTTTATCCAACAATTTATTTAATTCAGCATGCTCGCATTCAGTCCATATATCAGTTCATTTATTGATCAAATTATCGTTAGTATTCCTTATTTCAAACCGGAATTAACGCTGATCATTACTTTTATAGGCACTATTATCGCGAGTCTTTTCGTTGATAAATACTGGGACAAAGCATCTTTTACTTTTACAATAGCTGGATTATTGTTGAGTGGTTGTTACCTATTGGGACAAGGGTTAAGCCATGTGGAAATGGTCGGATTCTTTGACATGATCCACATTGATACATTCGCAACATCGGCACGCGTGATTATCCTGCTGTCGACCCTATTGATTGTAATCTTTATTCAACAACGTCATCAGCACGATCGTCCTTTGGGCGATTTGTATGCGGTTGTATTGACAGCAACTTTGGGATTAAACCTCTTGACCATGTCGAGCAACTGGCTGATGATCTTCATCGCAGTAGAAACAGTATCGATCAGCTCTTACATTATGGTCGGTTATTTTTCGTCCACTAAAGTACAATCCGAAGCAGCGATGAAATATGTCCTCTTCGGATCTATATGTGCTGCCGTAATGCTCTATGGCCTATCGCTGCTTTACGGTTTCACGGGAAACTTAAATTTTGATACGCCAAGTCATATTGCAGGTCTGATGGAAGCCCCTAAGCTAATGATCAGTATTGCCCTCCTGTTTTTATTGACCGGTATTGGTTTTAAACTGAGTTTTTTCCCGTTTCATGTTTGGAGTCCTGACGTTTATCAAGGGGCACCAACCGTGATTACCACGTACCTAGCGACCGTACCTAAAATTGCCGTTGTCGTCCTACTATCCAAGTTGCTTGCTGCCTGGCTTGCAGTATCCTTTTATTTCAGTGATTTCTTGGCTTATGTTATCATCATTATAGCCATTGCGACCATGTTGATCGGTAATCTGGCGGCCCTGCGTCAACAGGATGCCAAGCGTATGATGGCCTATTCTTCTATTGGCCACACGGGCATATTGTTGATGGCAGTACTGGTCTATCAAAACAATGAGTCAAACGTTTTGCTGTTCTATTTATCAATTTATGCATTGATGAATATCGCTGTTTTTATTTTTATCAACAACTTGGAGGTCAGTCTAGGTAGCACTTCAATAGACTCTTATAAAGGATTGGGCAAACAGTCTCCTATATTATTCACCTCATTTTCGATCGTCTTAATCGCATTGATAGGCTTGCCACCTACCGCAGGATTTGTCGGGAAGCTACTCATATTTTCAAAAGTATTCGAGCAGTATCAAAACTTCCAATCCTTTGGTTTACTTGCTTTATTAATCGTAGGGGCACTGACATCTGTAATTTCACTTTTCTATTACTTTAAGATTCCGTTGAATGCCTTCCTAAGAGACAATGTAGACCACTATTCGGTCAAGTCTAATCCTTTGCTCCTCGGCATTGGTCTATTTTGTACGATTGCAGTGATCTTGCTTGGATTATTCCCAGACATATTATTGTCTTTATTTTAAAAAAACATTTTAATTCTTTTCTCAATAGTTGGTTTTTCCCATTCATTTTACTGTTTTTATACTACACCTGAAGTTAAGGATAACTCCATAATATATTTTATATTTGTAACATGATTAGTGCAATAGCAAATCCCATTTTTCAACGTGCTATCCAGGATTACCACGTATACGATCAGATTGATCATCCAATCCAGAATCCGTATGACAAACAATCCCTAGAACATCTACTGTACCTAAAGTGCTGGATTGATACTGTTCAATGGCACATGGAAGATGTTGTACGTAATCCTGCCATTGATCCCAAGGACGGTTTATACTGGAAGCGACGCATCGATGAGTCCAATCAATACCGCACAGATACAGTAGAATATATCGACAGCTATTTTTTACAGAAATACCAAACTATCGAAACACTGCCTTCAGCGAAAATCAACACTGAAAGTCCAGCGTGGGCCATTGACAGACTATCCATTCTGGCGCTAAAGATTTATCATATGGAGCAGGAGACACTTCGCTCAGATGCTTCTGAAGCACATATTTCTGCTTGTCAGCAAAAATTGAACATCTTGCTGGAACAACGTACAGATCTTTCACAAAGTATCGACGAATTGTTGACAGCGATTGAATCAGGTGAAAAATACATGAAGGTCTATAAACAGATGAAAATGTATAACGATCCTGAACTGAACCCTGTACTTTATACATCCGGAAAATAAAGACATGTCTTTGCCGCAGCGAATCATAGTAACCCGGTTTTCGGCCATGGGCGATGTCGCCATGGTGGCTTCTGTATTGAACGAATTTTGTCAACAACACCCTACGATAGAGATTATCATGGTGAGCCGCCATTTCTTTGCACCATTCTTTGATGGCATAAAGAATATCAAATTTCATGCAATTGAACCCAAGACAACCCATAAAGGCCTTTTGGGATTAATCAGATTAAAAAATGAGCTGGCTCAATACCGTGCAGAAGCTGTAGCTGACCTACATTTTAATTTACGTTCGCGTGTATTAGATGTATTATTTTCTCTTTCAGGAATAAAGGTCAAACAACTGGACAAAGGTCGCGCAGAAAAGCAAGCCTTGACGCGCAAAGAAAATAAGGTTAAGCATCAATTGAAGCTAACTGTAGAGCGCTATGCAGATGTATTCCGTGCTTTAGGTTTTCACTTTGAACTAAGTCACAAATTGGCTTCTAATTTGCAGGATGTCCCCAAAGCAGCATTTAGCATGTTTGGCAATTTCGAACGAAAAAAAATTGGTATCGCGGCTTTTGCGCAACACCAATATAAAATTCTTTCACTCGTAAAGATGGGACAGATCATAGACCATCTGACACATCATGGATATGATGTATTGCTCTTTGGAGGAGGTAAGGAAGAGTTTCAAATCGCGCAAAACTGGACTGAAAGTTTTCCAAACACCTATAATACCATTGGAAAATTTACGTTGAGAGAAGAACTGGATATCATATCAAATCTGGATCTGATGATCAGCATGGATTCCTCCGGGTTACACATGGCTTCTTTGATGGGAATACGATGTCTATCACTATGGGGCGCAACTCACCCATACGCGGGATTTACGGGTTATGGGCAGCAATATGATGACTGTATCCAAGTCGAACATCCCAACCGCCCAAGTGCTGTGTACGGCAACAAACCTTGTGATTGCGATGGTACAGAGGCGATTGATTTAATTACACCGGAAATGGTGATCGAAAAAATATAAAGGGGATGTAGCACTTTGCTGTACCACTACCGTTGTACCAATGATGAACATGGAAAAATATGATTATTCTTTAAAGGTTTAAGATGGATAAAATTTGTTTTATTATACTTCGATATGGAGATGAAGTAGATGGAGGTGCAGAAAAACATTGTCGTATGCTGGCAGAAAGACTTGTTGGGAAATATGAAGTTGATATATTGACGACCAAATTTATTGACTACAATACTTTTACTCCTTTCTACACGAATGATATAGATTATTTAAATGGCGTACGTATTCTACGTTTTGATTCTATTGATTTTGATAGTCAAAAAAGAGATCGTCTATGGAAAAAAGCACTCCGATTTCAAAAGATCAGAAGAAATTTATTCCGTTTAAAGAGTTTAAAATTTGTATCAGCAATCTTTCCTTCTTGGAAAGGAATGGCAAATGCGGATATGAATTATTTCAAATCGCATGGTTCGTATTCCCCTTCCATGTTATCCTACATTAAAAACCATAATCAAGATTATAAAGCGATTATCGGAATTACCTATTCTCAACCTAATACATTTTTTGGGACTCTTGTTGCCCCGGAAAAATCCATTCTTATTCCGACATTACATGAGGAAAGAGAAGCATTTCGTCCAATATTGACTCAACTATTCAGTAAAGTAAAACATATTGCATTCAATACTGTCGAGGAAAGAAAACTGGCAATTAATATCTTTGGAAGCGGCATCGCTAATAATAGTATTGTCGCCGTAGGTGTTGAAGTAGCTCCCCCACTAAATAAAGAAGAACTTTACAGTAAATTCAATCTTCCAGACGATTACTTATTATACTTTGGTCGAGTTTGCAATACAAAGGTCAGAACGTTAATCCCCTGGTTTTTGCGTTACAAAGAAAAATATCCTTCGGATCTAAAGCTAGTACTAACTGGCCGTATTTTTATGGATATAGTAGATCACCCTGATATCATTTATACAGACTTCGTTACAGAAGAAGAGAAAACAGCCTTGATTGAAAATGCAAAAGCTGTTATAAACCCTTCTCAATATGAAAGTTTATCTTTATTATTGTTAGAAACGATGGTTTTGGGTAGACCTATCTTAGTAAATGGAAAATCTGAGGTAATGAAGGAGCATTGTATTAGAAGTAATTATGCTGCTCAATACTATTCTTCTGAATCCGATTTTCAGCAAAAACTCTACCAGATATTACAAGGAGATAGCTCATCGATGAAATCAATGTCTATGTCTTATGTCGAACAGAACTATTCTTGGCCGTTAATTATCAACAAATTAACGCTTATAATTGATACAATCTAATGACTACCTGAATGACTATAGCTTTACTAATTTCAACTTATAACTGGCCAGAAGCCTTACAACGTGTGCTTGAAAGTGTATTGTTACAAATACGGAAACCAGATGAGATTCTAATTGCAGATGATGGTTCGGGTGACAGTACCAAAGAGGTTATTGATGCATTCCGCCTTAAAACTAATATTCCAATAAAACATGCGTGGCAAGAAGACAATGGTTTTCAAAAGACAAAAATATTGAATAAAGCATTAGCATTATGTAAGAGTGAATATATTATCCAAATTGATGGAGATATCATAATGTCTCCTCAGTTTATTGCAGATCATATAAAAATTAGTAAACCACATCACGTCATTACGGGAAGTAGAGCATCGCTTACCAAAGAGTTCACAATAGAGTTTTTGAAAAGTAAAAGGCCTATTGACTACAATTTACTTCGAAAAAACTCTCCTTATAAAATGAATGCTGCAAGAATTCCCTTTCTAACACCTATCTTTGCTTCAAGATACAAAACCAAAGGAAAGCATAGGTTTTATTCAAAAGGATGCAATATGGCATTTTGGATGAGTTCATTGATCAAAGTGAATGGTTTTAACGAGGATATGTACGAGTGGGGACATGAAGATTCCGAGTTGGTTGTACGATTATTGAAAATTGGTGAAAAAAAACTCTTTATGAAATTTAGTGGAGTAACCTATCATTTATGGCATAAGGTATCTTCCATGGAAAGAAAGAGCATCAATCAGACTATTTTAGAAAATACTGTTGCATCAGAGGATTTCAGAATAAAAAACGGTCTTGATAAATACTTAAATAAATGAATATAGCATACGATGCTAAACGATATTTTCTAAACAAAACGGGCCTAGGTAACTATAGTCGTGATCTTATACGGATATTGGAGACCTATTATCCCGAAAACAACTATATAAAGTATACCACAAAAATAGAAGGTGCCAATTTCGATTCCGAAAATTTGCAAAAAAATACTAGGCTACCCCATGGTTTTATAAATAAAACTCTTCCTAGTTTATGGAGAAATAGTACAATAATCAAAGATCTATTGCACGATAAGATCGATATTTATCATGGTCTTTCTGGTGAAATCCCAATTAATCTCCATAAAACTAGTATTAAATCAGTTACGACAATTCATGATCTGATCTTTATTCGATTTCCAGAGCTATATAAGCCTATTGACCGATATATATATAATCAAAAAGCGAAACATGCTGTTTTTCATTCGGATAAGATTATTGCCATCAGCCAACAGACTAAATCTGACCTATTGAATACCTATCAAATATCTGAAGATAAAGTTGAGGTTATATATCAAACATGTCATCCGGCATTTAAAACGCAAAAAACGAAAGAACAGCAAGATACAATACGAGCGAAATACAATCTTCCCGATAACTTCATATTAAATGTAGGAACGATTGAACCTCGAAAGAACGCGTTTCAAATTGTTAAAGCAATTGAGCAATTGGATATTTCGTTAATAATAATTGGACGGAAAACCAATTATGCGAGAGAAATAATAGAGTTCATTGAAAAAAAAGGTATGACAAATCGGGTTCTATTTATGGAAGGACTTAGTATGGACGAATTAGCGACCATCTATACCATGGCCGATTTATTCATCTATCCTTCAAAATTTGAAGGATTTGGTATCCCTATAATTGAAGCATTATATTCTGGTTTACCAGTAATTACCTCCAACTCGGGAGTCTTCCCAGAAGCTGGTGGACCATCATCTTGTTATATTAATCCAGAAGATATTGGCGATATACAATTTACGATTGAATCAATACTTTCATCTGATTCAACTCGTAAAGAAATGATCAGTAAAGGGCTAGAATATGTAAGACGATTTGATGAAGACCATATAGCGAATCAGCTTATCCAATGCTACAAAAATTTGCTCTAGCTATTCTGGTTTCAATACTGTAATACGTTGCTGCAGTTTTTTCCAGTGATTTGCCCTGTCTTTATAAAGTAGTATTTTACCCAACTTATATTTAAATTGAAGAATTCCTTTGTAATCGAAATCCGCTAAACGATACCCCACCTCAGGATTTTCATTTATCTCATCTTCAATGGCCTTTGTGTATACAGTAGGTCCAGTCATTTTGTGCACATCATTTGGATATTTATTTCCTTCGATATTTTCGATAATATAAGCAATTGTTCGCTTTAGAAAAGGGTGGCCTTTTGCGTAAATCAATCCCCATTGTGCAAAAAGATCCGGATGATTCTTCTCTCTAGCAATAAATGCCATATCATCCTGTCGAATATGTTTATCCAATGACACTAAAATATCGCTATCCATATCCAAATAAACACCACCATGAATATAGAGCACCGCATAGCGAAAAAAATCAGCTTTAGCCGCGCCAATTTGCAAGCGAGTATATGCGTTATAGGTACGATTATCGAAGTTAGTCTTAAAAAAGGTATCAATTTGCTCATCGTCATAAAACACCCTCTTCCAGTCCTTATTTTTCTGCAGATACATCCAAATATAAAAGCGTGTTAAAAGAGGTACCTTCTTCGTTTTAAACGTTTGATAAATTACCTTAGGAATCGACATATTTATTGTTTTAAGAATTTATTGAGGCCATTTGAACAGTACTGTAGTTTATTATCCATAGCATTCCTGAGAATGCGATCATTTTCGGGGAGCGATTCCCGCGAGGATTCTACATGATAAAGATGGTATCCAAGTGCTGAAAATTTGATATTATATCTTTTTATCCCACTATTGAACAGACGTTCAACAAACTCACTATCTTCTCTTCCCCAACCTACCATATCATTATTAAACCCATTTACCGCCATGATATCTCGCAAAAAGAAAGACATATTACATCCTCTAATCGCCTTATGGCTATATATGATTTCCTTACGCAACAACTTTGTCAGCCAAGGAGCTCGAAATGCTGTTATACGTTTCTCAAATCGGCTTTCAACTCCTCTTTTCATATAACTGAAATTTGGATAGATTTGGGGACTTCTAAGTATTTTTTGTGTAAAATCAGCTGTCAACAAACATCTTCCCCCTTGAAGAAAGAAGCCTTCTGTTGCATTGACAACATGATCTTTTACAAAATATTCGTCCAAAATCATATCACCATCAATCATGATCACATACTCGGTATTAATCAATGCAAGACCTTTATTTCTACTTTCCGCCAATCTAAATCCATGATCTTCATGCCAGGAATGTAACAACGGAATTTGCCATTTTCGCTGGAATTTCTTAATAACCGACACGGTTCTATCATCTGATCCATCATCAGCCACAACTACCTGATCTGGTTTCCAAACCTGATATTCTATAGAATTCAAGACCATTTCTAACGCGTCCGGCCGATTATAGGTCGTTATCAGTAAAGATACTTTCAATATTGCCTTATTTTTTTATACAAATATACAACTACAAATAATTTATAACGATATTAGATCCTCCTAAAGCACAATAATTACTTCACGCCTTTCACCCATCTAAATACCTTTTTAAACCACTGATCGTAATATTTTTTTTTATACTTTAGATACTCCCTTCTAGAGGACAATAGATCAATGATATGCCACCCAGCTTCTCTGTATAATTGATAATGTTTGTTATAGATATACAGATGGGCATCGTCAATCGTATTGTTTACTTTATTTAGGTCGGAAATAGAGTCTTTGGTCACTCTTTTGCGATAAAAAAATAATTTCCTGTCTATTTTCTTTACATTAGGAAACTCTCGTGTATGTCTAATCCACATTTCCCAATCTTCAGCAATGCGAAGTTTCTCATCAAATTGACCATTGGCGAAGAAATCTTTACGACGAATCATCGCAGTTATAGGAAAACAATTCTGAATTAATATTGTTTTTGGATCGTACTCTGCCAAGAAAAACACGCCGCTTTCATTCTCGAACAATTCAGTAACTGAATATACTAAATCTAATGTTGCATCGCTTTCAAAGTGATCTATACAAGTGGAGATATATTCCTCATGAAGTCTATCATCGCCATCCAAAAAGATAATATAATGACCTTTCGCAATAGAAGCTCCATAATTCCTCGCAGCTGAGGGACCTCTATTGTCTTGATTTAAAAAAATTAATTCTGCATAGCTTTCTTGATATTCTCTTATTTTTTCCGCCGACTGATCTTGAGAGCCATCATTGACAACAATAACTTCAAATTCCTTATAGGTCTGATTATAAACTGAATCTAAAGCTTCTTGAATTGTATCCGCATTATTATAACAGGGTATTATAATACTTACTAAATGACTCATTGATTTTTTTTTTACTTTTATGGTAATACAGAATCACACATCAATATTTTTGATAAATATCTATACTTATTTATTCTGTAAATATAAAACTTTTAAACAAGAACTTGATTATTTCACTGTCGATGAATACAAAAATACCAACAGTCACCGTGCTCATGGCAGCCTATAATTCCGAGCGTTATATTTCCCAAGCGATTCAGAGTGTTCTGGATCAATCTTATACCGACTTTGAACTTTTGATTATTGATGATGGTTCAACGGATGGTACGTTGGAAAAAATCAAGATCTATAAAGATAATCGTATTAGGATTTTACAAAATGAAAGTAATAATGGTGTTGTATACACCAGAAATCGTGCATTACTAGAAGCTAACGGAGAATTTATAGCGATTATGGACAGCGATGATATGGCTACAACAGATCGTTTGGAAACCCTCCTCAACAAATTCTACGAAAATCCTGAATTGGCCCTCATAGGCTCTCATGCTAAAGTTATTGACGCAAATGGTGATCTTACTGGACATCTGATCAAAGTCGAAACTAACCCAGAATTGCTAAAATATCGCTTATTGTTTGGAAATAGTTTTGCTCATTCATCAGTAATGATGCGAACTGACGTATTCAGGGAATTCAATGGATACAGAGTTCCACTTGCAGAGGATTACGACCTATTTTTTCGAATTTCAACCAAATATCCTGTTTTGAATTTAGATCGGGCACTACTCTTGTATAGAGAACATCTACAAGGGATTTCAAAGAAATACGCTGCGGAATTAGAAAATCAGTTAATGCCTATTAAAGGTAATACTTTAGAATTATTAGGTTTTCCTACAGATACTAAGTATCAGAAAATGTTGACTTCTCCTTTCGATTGGCCTAACATCAAAACCAAGGACTACCGAGACTTCTATATCCAGCTTTTTAATCGTATTACTCCCACTGATCGCCAACGATCTCTCGATGTTCAAAAATTTATATTTGAACGGTGGTATGATGTGATTATGAGAAATGGGGGGAGAAATACGCTCAGCTTATTTTTCACCAAACCTTTTTTTGAATGGAAATATATTACAGCTAAACAACTGCGAAGAGCATTGAAGAATACAATCAAAAATCTTTTTAAATAAAAAAATGAAAATAGTCAAATTTTTGGGAGGTCTTGGTAATCAGCTATTTCAATATGCCTTCTTTTTAGCATTAGAGCAAAAATTCAAACATGCAAAAGCTGATTTAGTTGATTTCGAAGATTATAAATTACATAATGGTTTCGAATTAGAAACCGTGTTTAATATTCAGCTTCCACAGTTAAACTCTTTTGAAAAAAATATCTACACTAGGAACAACGAAAAATGGATATGGAGAAAATTGAGAAGACTATTTAACACCAAGCATATCTATCTCGAAGAAACTGATCCTTTTTCCTATTCAAGGCAGATTTTTGAAGACAATAAAAGCCGTTATTATTGGGGATATTGGCAACATATCGAGTACATCAATCAAGTAGCTCCCTCCCTTCGTAGGAATCTTATATTCCCATCATTTAAAGACAAGGAAAACATTCGTTTACAACATTTAATACAGGAACAAAACGCAATATCATTACATGTACGAAGAGGAGATTACCTTCAGGAACCGCTATTTAAAGATATCTGTAATGAAGAATACTATCAAAAGAGTATACAATATATACTTGAAACGCAAGAATCGCCAGTATTTATCATATTCTCTAATGATATTCCCTGGTGCAGGTCTCAGTTTCAAGATCTGAATGCCATTTTTGTTGAGCATAATATCGGTGTCAATAGTTTTAGAGACCTACAGTTGATGTCGCAATGTAATCATCATATCATTGCGAATAGTAGTTTCAGTTGGTGGGGCGCTTGGTTAAATGGAAATCCAAACAAGGTCGTAGTATCTCCTCAAAAATGGATTAACGACAACACATTAGACACTTCAGGACTTATTCTACCAACCTTCATCAAGTTTTAATAATAGATTCCAGCTAGTTCTTCAATATTATGAAAGGAGAATGTCCTATAATAGATATTTCAATCTATTATAGGACATATCTGAAAAATTATTTGATCTGATTCCACTGATTCGAAATTCTCCCTCCCCAAGTCCTGGTCTCAGCAATTGGTTGTACGGCATAAACCCTTTCCGCTGTCATCTGACTACTGATAATAAAATATAGAACAAAATTTCCATCATCCTGCAATACATAGAATGTATTAGAAGCAATAGCAGGACGATAAAAATCTGTATTTGGCACATATAGATTAGGAGTAGTAAAAACCGCATCATAAACATTACTACCCCAAGGCTTCCCGTATATAACTAAATTTCCATCTGTATGATAAGCCATCTTGTAAGCTGCTGATGTTCCATATTTTTTATAAGATCCCGCATCCCATAACACCTTCCCGTTACTATTATCCTTGATATATAGATTTCCATCAGCTTGTCCAATAAGAGAGAATCGTCCATTCGGGCTTGATTTCTCAAATGGAAAAGACACCTCACCAGAGAATATCGAATTCTTATAATATTCAAGATCAATGATTTCATATGGCTGCATCTTCTTTTCGACAAAATCGCTGTACCATTTTGCAGGATAACCACAATAGCCAGGAGATTGTGGAACATAAAAAGGTTTACATCCTACGGTAACGGAAAGAGATTGCTGGTAGACTGATGTCAACTCAGTCCTACTTTTTTTTAGATTGCGGCCCATAATGGAAAAATTATCACTTTTTTCATTATATAGCACACTATCTGTACTTACGTTCTTCAATTTTCCATAAAATGTTCTTAGAGTTGAAACATCGTATCCCTCAACATTCTTTTTTGACGTCTCTATCAATGATTCTTGTTCATTTTTCGCATCTTCCTTACTACAAGAAATAACCGTTACCACAATAAATAAAGCGTAGATCAATACATTTACCTTAAAAATACTTTTCATTTTTTTTATAATTATTAAAAACATTCAAATATAAATAAAATTAATAAAAAAATACTATACAGAAAAAAATAACACAAATTGGTCTGAAATTAATCAACATTTAGCATTTTATTACATTAAGACCTATATTTGTTAGCATGGATTTAAAAAAAGAAAAAAAACGATATGATCTTGTTGTCTGTGTGGGCCCACAACACCTCGAAATCGCAAAAGTCGCAATCAGTCAAATTAGTCGTTTTTTTCACTCGAAACGTATTTATGTAATCACACATAACTCTCATTTTGAAGAATTTAAGTCACTTAATCAAAGGACAGAATTTGTTCTTGTTAACGAAAATGAATTATTTGACCAATTCAATTTTCAATCCGTAGCTGACTTTCTAAAACAAAGAATAAATAACGGAGATCGAGCCGGATGGTACTTCCAGCAGTTCTTAAAAATGGAAATTTCCAAAATTATCCAAAGTGACTATTATCTGATATGGGATGCAGACACCATCCCATTAAAACCAATTGATTTCTTTGATAAAGAAGAAAGGGCACTTATCCACAAAAGTGAAGAAAATCACAATCCATATTTTGAAACATTGGAACATATTCTTGGCCTGAAAAAAACAGTCAACTACTCGTTTATATCTGAACATTTTATGGTTCAAACAAAGCTGATGCAAAACATGTTACTTGAGATCAGCAAAAAAGCAGGAGATCAGGTATGGCCGTATTATGTCCTTGAAAATATAGCCACAAAAGACATGGCACTTTCGGGATTCTCGGAATATGAAACATACGGTAATTTTCTTAATTCAACCTACCCCGACGATTTTCGCTTACGGACCTCGCCTTCGGAATTATTAAATACAACTAGAAATGGCAGCATGATTTTAGGTACTCTACCAAATACAAAAGACCTCGATTTTTTAGAGGTCTTAGGTTTACATTATGCGACATTCGAAATATGGCAAGATATTAATCCTAAACAGATTAAAGCCAACAAAAGACGTGTCGCCTTATTTTTTTTCTTGGAAAAAATTCCATTGATAAGATCCCTGAATAAATTAATCATAAAAAACTTTAGGAAAACTTATTCATTACCTCAACCACCCTATTAATATCCTCTTCTGTATGGCCATAGGAAATAGGAAGACTAAGTATTGTTCGATGAATTTCTTCAGAGACTGGATAACTTGCTCCG
Organism: Sphingobacterium sp. GVS05A; assembly: GCF_019969845.1. Classification (GTDB taxonomy): domain Bacteria; phylum Bacteroidota; class Bacteroidia; order Sphingobacteriales; family Sphingobacteriaceae; genus Sphingobacterium. Next base: position 641,083 of record NZ_JAHXYR010000003.1, on the reverse strand, counting down.
GATAAAATCCCGTTCATAGCTTTCTGTTGGTTTGGAGCTATTGGATAATGAATTTCTGTTCCAATGTTGTTATTTAGTAAATACTTTTTTAGCCGATCTCGCTCAGCATGGCGTATAGCGAAAATATGGTAAACATCCTCAAAACCAGATTGTACGCCTGGAAGAATAAAATCAGATTTTAGTTCTCGTCGATAAATTGCGGCTAATTTCTGTTTATGTGCCGTAATCTTATCCAAATACTTCAATTTTACAGATAAGAAAGCTGCTTGAAGCTCATCAAGCCGAGAGTTGTAGCCCACTTCATCAAATACATATTTAGCTGAAGAACCATAATTCCGTAATGTACGAATAGATTTATTTAGTTCATGATCTTTACAGGTGATAGCTCCCGCATCCCCCAAGGCCCCTAAATTCTTTGTTGGATAAAAGCTGAATGCACCAAAATCGCCAAATGAGCCGGCCTTTTGTCCTTTGTAAATAGCCCCATGCGCTTGCGCACAATCCTCAACAACTTTTAAATCATATTGTTCCGCAAGCAGTAAAATGGGATCCATGTCACACATCTTTCCATAAAGATGTACGACAAGAATCGCTCTCGTACGTACTGTAATAGCAGATTCAATTTTTTCTGGATCAATGTTGTAAGTCGTTACATCGGGTTCTACCAAAACTGGTTTTAGGCCAACCTGCATAATCGCGAGTATCGATGCGATATAGGTATTTGCCGGAACAATCACTTCGTCTCCCGGCTTAAAACCAAAATAACGTAACGACAAAACCAGCGCGTCCAACCCTGATGCTACTCCAATACAGTGTTCAACACCGCAATAGCTCGCAAATGATTGTTCGAACTGCGCAACCTCTTTTCCCAAAATATACCAGCCTCCATGTAATACCTCTTGGAACACCTCAGTATATTTATTCATAAATTCCTTATTGACTTGCTGTAAGCTCTCGTAAGCGATCATGTATAAAATAAGGTTCGTAAATATAATCTGTTAAATCAAAATATTCGGAGGCAAGCACCATCAGGATCGCATCTTCCGAAAAGTCAAACATCTGATGCCAGTCTTTGGGTTCCAAAATCAGGCATTGATCTGGTGAATTCAATTCAAAAACGCGCTCATTAATTCCGTCCTGGTTATAAATAGCACAACTTCCTTTCAAGCAAATTGCTGCTTGAACTGTTTGATGGTGCCGATGCCCTCCACGTGTAGAACTATCTACACCATAGATGTAGAATATTCGCCTTACATCAAAAGGAATTACTTTTTCGATCACCGTTAGATGTCCACGATCATCGGTGAATGTTTTTAAGTCAATTTGGTAAGCCATTATCTTAAGAAATAGGATTGATGATAGTATTCTCTAAATTTGCCAAGTATATATAAATTAAACATACGGCGTAATGATTTTCTAATGCGGGGAATTTCATGGGTTTCATGAAATTTAAGAGAACATGATATCGAACCAATTTCAAGCCCAGAATTTTTTAATGCTCCTATATATGGTTTATACAAAAATTCAATATCATTATCACTGATCAAATTGCCGCCAGCGAGAGTAAAAGAATTCTTTTCTGCATATTTAAGTGCATGAAAATGATAAAATATAACTGGAAATAATTGTTGACTAGCTAGTTCTTTACCCCAAATCTGACCTATTTTACGGTCGAAATCATATTGTTGAACATTCCAAGGGGCCACACCGCCGCCCAAATGCTCCAGGACATGTACTCCTGTAAACATTGTCGTCCATACATCCAGATATTTTTGATCGCCAAAACGGCCAGGCTCTCTGCGATTATAACACCATTCTATACAAGCTACACGCCACCATTCCAGGACTGCCATACCTTCAGGTGAATTTTTAAAGTAGACAAACTGAACACAGTAGGTTCCACCCGATTCACTATCCTCATACATTGGCGTATATCGGTGTGGTGTGATAATTACAGACGCACCTTTAGCCTCCTCTATTAAAACAGTAGGATCAGCATAGAAAAATAAATCGGCATCTAAATAAGTACAGTTGGATAAACCAAACTTTCGAATGCTATATAAAATAATTGAAGGCGTACAGGTCCAGCAATATTCGCCTGCTGTACGAGTAGGTTTTATAGCCAATAATTGCTCGTCTTCAAAATCTGATAAGGAAATAATAGTTGCTTTGGCGAGTTGCAATCTTCTCAGCGTATCATAACATTCATCATCAAATGCAAAAATATACAGATGAAAGTCCCGCGCGCACTTTTCAAGCGAACGGTACATGGCCAGTCCCCTTGACAGATACAAGGAATTAAATAAGGTGCAAAAATTATTCATATATTATGTACTTTTTCAAAACTTCATTTATTATTATTTGTATTCATATGCAACACATGCTGTCTCTTGTTACAAACACAATGAAATGCTGAACAAAAGCGTTAATAGTATAGAATCAAAAATTTTAATCATGGACAACATTAAAAAACTTTATATCATCCGACACGCCAAAGCCGAAACTATTCCCGGAATAAACGACTTTGATCGTGCATTGACATCCGAAGGCATACAACATGCAAAACAGGTCGCGGAGAAGCTGGCAGCTAAACTGACACTCAACGAAAATAGTGTCGTTATCAGTTCTCCTGCCAATAGAGCCTTACAGACTACCCGCGTTTTTTTGGATGTAATGGGATCTCCTTCTTTTGATATTCAAATTGAAGAATCCATTTATGAATGCACCTACAAACACTTACTTTCGGTCATCAATACCATCCCAGATCATATTGATCATGTCTTACTCTTTGGCCACAATCCCACATTGACCGACCTGGTTGAATTTCTAACCAGAAAGTCAGCCTACCTCCGTACTTCATCATTTGCGGAGATTAAACTCGATACTAGTTTTACCTTTCAAATGCTCAGTGGCAATTGCGCAGATCTTGTACAGATCATTGATTAAAATTCTATTCAAAGAACAAATTTGTCTACTGACAATTGATCGTCTTATCACTTCACGGCAGTTGATTTCATAGCCTTATCAATCACTAAAGGCACTGTTATCAAATCCAGATCATGTGAGTAAACCACAAACTTTTCCACCCAACAGGGATCGAATTTTTCCTTAAATTCCTTCAGGCCTTTGGGTTGACGGAAGTACGTATTATTCTCATAGAGGAAGTTGATAAGACGTTCTACAAGCCCTTTCTTCTTGTCGAATCCCGAAAAAGGAGCCAACCCCATATTCAAATAAGAATAGCCTTCTTCTTTACAATACTCCAAAAAACGGATAATTAACACATCCATATTCCCTCCGGGGGCATCTTGCAATTTGCGTATCAGATCATAAGTCGCTTCATCAGGAGCATAGTTGGGAATGATATTCAGAAATGCCAAAATCCGACCTTCGTTGTCTTCCAATGTAATTACGTGGCTATTTTTAATCTTTCCCAGATCAAACATCCCCTGTGAAAAAACGCGCTCCGAACGTTTCATATCCCTCAGCCAATGGTCTGAAACAATCTGCAATTTCTGAAGTAAGCCATTTGACAAAGGAGCGCGATATAAATTGGATACAAATCCCTTCTTTTCAATACTATTTACCGCATTCCGCAATGACTTTCGTTTCTTGCCTTCCAATGAAAAGCTGTCTACATTTACAATAGCTTCCTCGCCGATTAAAAATGATTTCTTCCCCAGCTGTTTGAAAATTCCTAAGTATTTCCCATCGACACGATAGTAGGCTGTTTTTAAACTCGATCGACGACAGTACCTCTCAAAGGAATTAATTAGTTCTTTTATCACAGACTCTCTATCCTCACAGACTGGTCCCTCCAGAACAATGGCAAAACCATAACATTTTTTGTAGGCTATAAACCCAGTTTCATCATCATTCAGAAAAATCTCTTTGTCACCATAGGTCTTAAAATAGTCTACGGGAGATTTACCATAACGTTCAAGCAACTTTTGAGCAAGTTCTATTTTTCCTTCCACCTCCACTACAGCTGCCTGACAGGGATTGACCAGCCAATAAAATAATGCGGAAAGACTAACCACACTGAAAAAGTTAATGGAATACAAAAAATATTGCCCAATAGCAGACTGCGGTTCAGCTACATCTCCATTCAATAGCACAAAACTGTGTAATGTACTAGCTACCGCATTTACGATCGTAAAATCCATATTGAAATGCCTAGCGTTAAGGAAGTAAAATCCGATGATCCCATAGAGCAACACAACGCCAATAGGCCATAAAACCAAACCTAGATTAAGTATCGTCAGCCTACGGTTGCTCTGTACAAAATAATGTCGCAATGAATAAAGCAACATCAGCAATACCAGAAAGGCAAACCAAGCTTCTTCAAAATCAAGTCCTTTGGATAGATTAGCAACAATGGAAAGTGAACACAATGCAACCGCAGCGTACCAGGCCGTACGTAGACCTTTCAGTAAAAATCCGGAACACATAACCAGCAAAATGCCAAAAAATAGCACTGCAGCATTGGAAAAGTTGAGCGCATCATAGGATATAAACTGTTTGAGCACAGCAATCCGGCTATGAATTGCGGGTGTCAACACTGAAATAATATTGATGATACCCATCGCGAAGATAAAAACCGAAGGAAGTATCCGTACGAAAATATTGTTTTTATTAACGAAGAAGCTCATTCCACCCAATGCCAATGGTCCCCAAAACTCAAATAAACGGTATAACAATGAGATTGAAATAGCCTGCTCTTCGGTGTAGCCAAAGCTACACAAAACTACGACCATGGAAACTTCAATTAGCCCTACACCCTTCATCAGTGGAGAAAAACAATAAACCAATGTTCCCACAGCATAGGTCACAGTACAAGCTAACAAGGAAATGTCAAAACCGAGCGCAAGCATAGCAATGTATATATGCAAGATACCCACAAATTCAATCGCTGTTGCCCAGAGTAAACTTTGAAACACAGCTTTAAAGTCTACACCATTTTCCTTGAGTTCTTCCCAGATTGTCGCTACCGAAGGAAAATAGTGCACCGTTAAATGATATGCTTTCCCCTGCTGATAAAATGAATGGCAATACCATCCAAAGGCAATCAACAAGACCGTAAAAGCGAGCATTATCCCAACCAATTGCAAGTTGAGCCCAGCGATTCCTATAAAAAGAAAAACTACGAGGCAAAGTATAAAGAGAGAAACCAAGCTAATAACTGCATAAATCACTGAGGCAAGATTGGAACTCGAATCAGAGATCCCTTCTTGATTAACCTCCCTCTTGAAAAATGCTAAGGAAGTAAATCCACCTGCAGGTAAGAATACACTAATAAAGTTTCTTTTCAGAAACAAGCGAGTAGCCCCACCAAGTGAAAGTTTTTGTCGCAAAGATTTGAAACTATAGACGTAAACCAACCCCTGCATAGCGATATAGGCTAAAGAAATCACAATACCTACTGCGATCCAAAATAGGGAACTCGATTGGATAAGCTGTAAAGAAGAGGCAAGTTCCTGCCGTTGATTGGCAAAAAAGTATAAGACTCCAAAGATCATTAATAGTCCCAGAAAGGATTTCCAGATCAACATTTTGTTCTTCATCATGCTACTGCTCTACTGTTGTTTCTTACTGCTATTTATGTAATGACACCATTTCTTGTAAATAGTCCCAATACTTTTTTTCTATTTAAAAATCGACACCAATTTTCGCCCGTACACCCCAGGGCGATACACCCGGATTGTCCAGATAGGTAAAACGACGAACCAGATCTACACGCAGGATCTTGAAGATATTACTCAGCCCCACGCTACCTTCCACATAAGCCCCACGATTGAGCGAAAACAACTGCGGTTCGCTGGGATGCTTAGGAGTTGTATCAAAGTTTTTGGTATAGCGATTGGATGCATCCACTCTGCCATAAAGCACTTTTACTGAAGCGATTTCACGAAGGTCCAACTTCTTAAGGAGTGGAATCTTATTCAGAAAAAAACCGTTGAAAGAATGCTGTAACAACAGCGATGTATATTTATCACTCATAAATTCCATGGAATTCATCAAATTATACGAGTTCAACTTATAGGAATAGGTCTGGTTTGCACGATGGATAATCATGAGCGGATAGGGAACCTTGCCAAACTGCACCCCAGACTCGAACACAGCATCTGTAAAACCAAATTGTGATGCATAGAATCGCTTATTCGCGTTAAAGATGAAACGCTGATAATTATAATCTCCGCCCAAAACGCCCTTCACCCCAATCTGTGCCGCCAATGTAAAAACAGGTTTTCCTGTATTAATAATACGTCTATAGCGTTTTCCCTGATAGAGTTTTTCCGCAGGAGCCCAACGTAGCTCCCCCGTAAAAGCTGAGGCCCACAACTCGTTGTCACGACTTGTTCTGAACGCCCTATGGTCAAATTCGAGAATCCCTGCAGGACTTAAAATCTGATTGAAGAAACCCAGTTTAAACGAAAGATGGTTTTCAAATTCCTGAGAGTATTCCACCTGTCTCCGTTGCAGATAAAACATCTTATCATTTTCGCCCCGTCTAAAAGAAAGTAGAAAATTATCATTGTCAATAAAATTAAGATCCTGTCCCGGTACCTGAACTTCTTTATTCACTTTTACACTGAGCAGTTTGACCGGAAACTTATATACGGATTGCTTATTAAAAGAATAGGTTGCTCCCAGATTATATTTCCATTGCCTATCTCTGGTACCGTATGCTGCATACCCTTCCAATAGCAAGGTTTTACTAAATGCATCAGTTGTATTGCCCCCAAACTTAAACCGGCTTCCCTCTATTGGATTAAAACTGTAAAATGATGGAACAGATCCAATCTCAATCACACCACGACCATAGTAGCCCGACATGATAAAAGATCCTAAAGCCATCAGATTTTTAAAAGACTTTGATTGTTTTAAACTGTCAATATTGGTAAAAGCCTGCTGTTCCAGTTTACTTAGCTTTTCAGGTCTTGTCTGTTCCCAATTGATCGCATTGGGGTTCTCAGCCCCCCGACCGGTTACGCCCTTTACATTCAATGCTAGTTGTAGAGAATCCAGCACAGAACGATTGGTTACTTTCTCACCAAACAATCCCATACCATCCTTAAAAATTCCCAAATCTATCCGAAGCACTCCTCTACTGAGAAAAAAACGGTGCGCTTTATCTTCAGAATAATTTAACTCAATATTCAAGCCCCGCACCCAATTGATATTTGTTGCTTCATTGATCGACAGTTCAGCCTGGTCCAAGGCATAGGTACCGTCCAACCGAATATAGATATATCCCGAAAACAACGCATCTTCCTTATTTCGTGGCTCCACCCTAATTTTAACGTGCCATGGTTTTTTCTCTTTTAAAGTATCCACCAGATAATATTTATAAAAGGACGGCCCCAGTGTGGCGATGGGGCTTAAAAAGCGTCTATTTCCTATCGACACATCCGTATCATAGATATTTGTTTCGCCGTAGATCTTATCCAGGTATTCATCAATACCATCTTCATCCAGATATTGGTCTACACGTGATTGGTTCTCCCCCAATAATACAAACGTATTTCCCTTGGCCTTATCCAATTGGCGCTGTCCGATTTTTTCGTCCATAAATATCGGCACCAATGATCTACCAGGATATTTCAAAGTATCCATACCCTGTTTTAAAAAACCAAAACGTTTCAATAAACGGGATTTATCTACTTTTTGATTCTGGATAGCTAGCGACATGGAAAGCTTCTCGTATTCTCGGTAGTTGCCAACAGTTGCATTCAAGGCATTATTTTCATCGCGCCTTTCGATCACTTTACGGATCAAATCCACCGTTGGATTATGTTTATTTGAGTATTTTTTTCTCTTGGGTGCAAGTACGACAACCTCATCCAAGCTTTGCTGCTCATCTTCCAATCGGATAATAAGTACTTTTTTTCCTTGTGCAACACTCATCGGGAATAGCTGCTTTTTGTAACCGACAGCACTGAATATCAACGTACAGTTATCAGGCATAGAAGGCAATGAAAACTGTCCCTCTTTGTTTGTACCAACAGATTTTGTGGTATTGGAAAGCTTTACTGTTACACCTTGGATTGGTTTTTCGGTTGTAGCGTCCAGGACAATACCTGTCAGTGAAGCTCCTTGTCCAAATATTCGAGAAGTAAAGAACACTAAAATCAATAAAAAACGATATCGCATAAAAAAACCTTGCATCTAAATTCAGTAAGATGACAAGGTTTATCTAAAAAAGTCCTAATAAGAATATTATCTTAATCGAATGGTATTGTATATTGTTTTAAAATCGCGATTGTAGTTATGTGGTCCGGCCAATACATCGACTTTTAGTCCCACGTTTCGATACATTTTCACAAGATCTTCCTCTCCTTCACGGCAAAACACATAAGTAGCCGGAAATTGCTTTAGTTTCATAATTTCAGCGAGCACATCATAGCCATTTGCTTTCTGCTTCCAGTTGAGCATGGTCGAAATTGTTACCTCAAAACTCGCATACTGATCCGGTGATAAAAAAGTCACATGTCTGATCGTTTTTTTTAAAGGATCTGAAAAATTACTGAGGACAAAAGGTAACACACCCGCTGAAAATGAATGACCGATAATGTAGATCTGATCGCAATTCCATTCCTTTTTGAAATGATCAATATACCGTTCAAAATCCCGCCCCGCTTCCTGTGGATCTTTCTTCTTCCAAAAATATTTTTTAGCATCAATCACCAGCCGGGGATATCCCTCCTGTGTAAAATAAGCAAGTAAACTCTTGCTAAAATCATTATAGCCACCATCTCCTGTGATAAATACCAGCATGGTTTTCTGTTTATTCGTGTTATCCTTAAGTGGTATTACATAGTTTGGAAGATTGCCTGCCTGGATAAATCCACTCAAACATAAGCAGAAAAACAAAAGCATAAGTAGCCTGACCGCTCTAAATTGTTCAGTTTTCATTGTTGTAAAATGATAAATTGGGTATATATAAAATTATTTGCTGTTTCTAATATCTTTTATCGGGATCGTCTTATAGACTCCGTCCATAACATAGAAAAAGCCAAGCGTATTACCCGAAACATTTCCTTCCACATTTGCAGGAACCGCAGACAATAGGCCCTTCCATTCCGTCTCCTGAAAGAGGTTGTAAAGGAATCGTGCATAGCGTGGTGACACAGAAAGCTTAAACACCATCAGACTATCCTTTTTTGACATCTCGTAATTATAGGTACGTCCAAGCAATGTATTGAGTACATTAGGGGCTCCTAAGCGATAGCTATAACTAAACGGTAACCGGAAGGTAGAGATATCTTCATTTGAAAAATCCTTCTGGGGTATAATCAACCATTTATTGGAAGTTTTCATACCAAATAGATGTTTGCTGACTTTAACATCCCAACTGTTATTTATGCCTCTCTTTTCAACTGGCAAAAACGCCTTTTCAATAGGGACAGTTGGCACCAATTGGTCCTGTGCTTCATACACTTTACCGTTCAATGTTATCCGTAACTGGAAGATATTTCCGACAGTATCCTTCAGATTAAATAGCTTACCCATATAGAGACCTTCTCCCAATTCTTCGAATTCGATCGTATTTGGTCCGTTAGCGATCTGGACAGTAGCACCAGTAACCCCGACAGTCATCCCATTTGAATGCAATCCATCTAATTTTTTCAATTGAATATACTGTTCTTTATACATCGTATTGATCCCACCTTCGACGATCATATCATAGGACTGTCCTGTATCCACCTCTGATTTCTTGCAAGAAAGTAGCAGGCAACAAGCGATAAAAATCAAAAATATTCTCATATTAAAACCTCATTGCGTAACTGATTGATGGTACCCGTCCAGAGAACGAGTTTTTTTTGATAGCTAAGTTTCCATTACTATCTTCCGAAAAACTATAATAAAGCGGATTCCGCTGATTAAGAACATTGTATAAGCCAAAATTCAATGTATGCCGTGTACCCCGTTGCCGCTGTTGACTAGTTTCCAGATCTACTGAGCAATTCAGATCCAATCGACTAAAAGTGGGCATACGCTGAGAATTACGGCTGGAATAAACTGGTACGTAGATCCCCTCGTATTCCATAAATCCAATTGGATAAGTTAAAGGTCTTCCTGTATGAATTGTATAGAAAGCACTAAAATGAACACTGCGTCCCAAGTCATAAGACAAATTACTCTTAAGCACGTGAGGGATATCAAAGTTAGCTACATATTCCTTCCCTTTGTTGATCCCATTTATCTTTCGAAAAGACCTAGACCAACTATAGAGCATACTAACCGACAGATCTCCAAAGCGCTGGTTGATGGACAATTCCAATCCATAAGCCCGACCATTTCCCTGTCGCAACTGCGTTTCGATAAAAGGATTAAGAATGAGTTGCGCATGGTCAATCAATTCGACCTGATTTCCCATTTTCTTCCAATAGCCCTCCAGCCCAATATTGCCTTTATACATTAATCTATTGACACGAAAAGAAAATACATCCGCATACTGCGGTTTTATATTTGGCCCCGCAGGTACCCATGCCTCCAAAGAGGAAAATGCGAGCTCATCATTTTGCAAGAGTTGCAAGTATTGATAGCTCCGACTATAACCCAATCGTAATGCATAATCTGCGCCCAATTTATATTGTAGCGAGAGGCGAGGCTCCAAACCATAATACGATTTCTTTTTTTCAGCATCATTTGCCAATGGTTTTGATTGCCCAGTACCAAGAAGGTAATAACGTCCAAAAGACGTATTAAAGAAAGCATTTACCCTGGTCCCAATGATAACCCGAAATGCAGAATCTACTTTCCAATTGAAAGAAATATAACCTGCATAATCATAGGCCTGTGCCCTAAAGATATTATCTTCGTTATTGCTATTTATAGGAGATATCTCCCCTGGTTTAAAACGATGCAGTGTCCCCTGAAGTCCAAAATCCAAGGTGCGATCTAAACCCATAAAATAGGTGAAATCCGATTTCAGACTGAGATCACGTATTCGTGTCAACCAGATTTGATTATCCGGAGATTCCGGTTTACTGATATCCAATTTATTATGGTAATCGCTGAATATCGCGGAGAGGTTTAGAAACAATCGCGAACTATGCACATGGTTCCAACGTAAGGTTGAGGTCCAATTGCCCCAGCGATTTGTATTTTTATTCGATGAGGTAACTTTGTCCTGGCCATAATACCCAGATAAATAGATACGATTTCTATTGTCAAGTGTATAGTTCAATTTGATATTATAGTCGCTATAGTTACCTTTTACATTGAACAAGCGGTAATCCGTATTCAACACATTGGATAGACTGGTCCGTGCAGTAGCAATAAAGGCACCTTTACCTTTTTTAATAAAGGGTCCCTCTGCTCCCAGTCGTGTAACAAGCAAACTGGCTCCACCAAAAACATGGAAATTATTGGCATCACCATCCCTCGTGCTCATATCCATAATGGAGGAAAGACGTCCACCTAAATTTGCAGGAAGTGCATCTTTATACACTTGCGTATTTTTTAAGATATCTGAATTAAAAACAGAGGTTAAACCAAATAAATGCGAAGGATTATAGACCACCGCCTCATCAAGAAGAATCAAATTCTGATCCTTACCACTCCCGCGAACAAATAAATTACTTCCTCCTTCCGTCAATCCGTTGATACCATTTTGCATTTGCAAAACCTTCATAATATCGGCCTCACCTTTATAAAATGCATTTCTGCGCGCTCGAGGCCAGTTAATTTTATCAGTAAAATGGCCGGTATATTGGACCATCAACGAAGAATCTATATCCACTACAACTTCATTTAGGCTCAAACCCGCAGGTGCAAGCTTAATAAGTACGTAGCCATCCTCCAGTTGGGAATTCAATCGAACAGCACGGGTCTTATAACCCAAATAGCTAACAAAACAACTGTAATCTCCTTGCGGAAGCGTAAGTGAATAAAATCCATATTTATTGCTCAGGCTGCTTTTATTCTTCTCAGGGATCATTAAGGTAGCACCGATCAAACTCTCCCCACTTAAACTATCAACAACACGTCCTTTAATGGTAAAATCCTTATCTTCCTTATAGAAAATCAATGCCCGATTGATCATTGTAAAACCGATTCTAGAGTCCCTCAGCAAATAATGTAGTACTTCTTCCATACTGGACTTATTGAAATTTCTGCCATAGATGATATTTTTATTGAAAATCTGCTCATCGTACGACATTGACAGACCATAGTTTCGATGAATCTCTGTCAAAATCTGAATAATCTCTTTATTTTGGGTGTCGATGGAGACCTGGATATCAGCTAGATTATTTTGACCAAGTGATTTCGAACCGGTCAAAATAAACAGCCCGAAAAAAAGGAGAAAACGATACAGAACAATACCCTTCATATCAATAATCCCTGGCCGCTATTCGTAGATACTATACCCTTTTTTGCTTGCTTTCCATTTCACATTTAAAGTCTTGGAAAGAATCTGCACAATTTCATTAAGCGATTGCCCATCGAAATACATGCTCAGCTTCCGTGCTTTCAGCTCCTCACCGACCACAATGATATTCGATTGAAAGCGCTTTTCAAGATCCAAACAGATATTATCTAAGCGTTCATTGGAATAGCTGAGTTTTTGCGCTACTTTATGATTATTGTCCGGAGGACCAAGGTCAATCTTTGACAGAGATGCTGTCTCACGTTTAAAAAATCCCTTTTCATTCTTTTGCAGAATCAGTTCTTTTGCTGCAGGTCCTTTTCCGCCACTCAAGGCCACAACCCCCTCTTTCACCAGGACTTCTACATCTTCGGCGATCAAATTGATTTCAAAGGCAGTCCCTATATCGCGTACATAATTATTGGCCAGGTCGACCACAAAGGGAGATGTCCTCCCATGCTTCACATCAAAAAATGCTTTTCCTTTTTTTAGTTCTACAAAACGTTTCTGGTCGAACGTACGCTTATTGAATACAGCTTCAGCACCAGCATGTAGTATCATGACCGAACTATCGGGCAATATAATACGCTCCTCTGCAGCTGACCCATATAATCTGACCTCATAGCCCATCCAGCGGTCGAAGTTTAGGTAGCTAGCAAACCCAATCAATAACAACACTGCCGCTGCAACGAGTTTCATCCAGGGTTTCCAGATCGTTTTTATAGGAGTAAGTTTCTGTTCCTCTTTATCTGAGGTCTTTTTATCCAACTGTTGTTTAAATCTTTCCCATTGATTATTGGCATCCACTTTTTTATACTGCTCCAACACTATAAGGTCACTGGATATCATGCTGACTTCATCGTATAGCTTACGATTCTCCAGATCCTCAGAAAGCCAACGTTCAAGCAACAGCCTTTCCTCTGCGGAAATAACCCCATCCAATTCTTTCTGGATCAGGTCATAAGGAATAAATCTTGAAGTATTGTTTTCTTCCATATCTATAAGATAATAAACTGAACAAAAAGTCCTAATGAAAAAAATAAAAAGCCAATTAAGAGCAACAGGTATGTTCTTTGTTTGGCCAATGCGACCCGAATTTTATCATAGGCAATGGTCAAATGATTTTTAACGGTTTTGATGGAAATCCCCAATTGATCGGCAATTTCCTGCTGCTTCATCTTATCATACTTACTCATCAGAACAATTTTTCGACACTGAGGAGGTAGACTCTCCAGTATACTTTCGATCATCAGCAGTTTAGATTCGTATAGCGCAGCGAAATCGGCTTGATCTTCATCGTCTGTCAGATCCAGATCCTTGATATAATCATTATTTCGATCCAGCAGACGTTGATTCTTTTTGAGGTGAGTAAGGGAGAGATTGATGACACTGCGTGATAGATAAGCTCCGAGTGATAGATTAATAGCTAGCTTGCCCGCATTTTCCCATAACATCATAAACACATCGTTTGTCAACTCTTCGGCGATCGCTTCATCTCTCACGTACCGAAAAGACAATGTATACAATTTACGGAAATGGGCTTTATAAATAGTTTCAAAAGCATCTCTGTCTTTATGAACTATCTTTTTGAGCAGGTCAACGTCGTTTGACATAGGACTTCGTTAAAGCTAATAATAATCGCATGTAAAAGTAATGAAATTCATCAAATTAACCTGTTCTTATTGAAATGAAAAAATAAAGTTCTTCTCTTGCGAAAACAAGGCATTCTCCAAGACAACACGCTAAATAACAATCAGATTTCTTTTTCTGAATATCTATTCTTAAACGAAGAAACAGAAAGCTATGCTACAACAATTATCTTTCCTCCATTTTCACTACCTTCGTCTTATGGCGAATCAACTGCAGTTTGAAAACTCCCCTTATCTTAAGCAGCATGCACACAATCCCGTGGATTGGATGCCATGGGGAGCCGAAGCCTTAAAAAAGGCGAAAGACGAAAATAAACTTATCATTGTTAGCATAGGTTATTCGGCCTGCCATTGGTGTCATGTGATGGAACGGGAAAGCTTTGAAAACTCGGCTATTGCTCAGACCATGAACAAATTTTTCGTGTCCATCAAAATCGACCGAGAAGAACGCCCAGATATTGATCAAGTCTATATGCTCGCCGTCCAACTGATGACCAATGCCGGTGGGTGGCCTTTGAACTGTATCTGTCTACCTGATGGCCGTCCGATTTATGGCGGCACCTATTTCAAACCGCACGATTGGCAGAATATCCTGTTACAAATTGCTCAAATGTGGGAAGAGAAACCTGAAGTCGCTTTGGATTATGCCAATAAGTTAACCAGTGGCATCCAACGAGCAGAGAAACTTCCCATCAACCCCATTCCCGAACAATACACAACCAAAGATCTCGAAGAAATCATCGGCCCTTGGAGCGAAACCTTCGATAAGAAAGAAGGCGGTTATACAAGAGCTCCTAAATTCCCACTCCCCAACAACTGGTCTTTCTTTTTAAAATATGCTGTACTCACTGGCGATCAAGCTACATTGGATCATGTACATTTTACGCTGAAAAAAATTGGTTCAGGTGGAATCTATGATCAGATTGGTGGTGGTTTTGCCCGCTATTCAGTAGACCACTATTGGCATATCCCTCATTTTGAAAAAATGCTGTATGACAACGGCCAGCTACTTTCGCTTTATGCCGAAGCTTATCAACAAAATAAGGATCCATTCTATAAAAGAATAATCGAAGAAACGGCTGTCTGGATTGAGCGTGAAATGCTTGCACCCAATCATGGTTTTCACAGTGCATTGGACGCCGATAGTGAAGGAATCGAGGGGAAATACTACTCTTTTTCAAAAGCTGAATTCGACGAAATTCTGGGTGAAGACGCTGCGTTGTTCAATCAATATTTTAATATCACCGAAGGTGGCAACTGGGAAGAAGAGCGTACAAATGTTCCCATTTGCGCCATTAATGCAGACCAGTTGGCGACAAAGGTCAATATGTCAGCTGACGAATGGGCAGATTTTTTAAAAATTACGAAGCAAAAACTTTTTGATTACCGGGAGCAACGTGTTCGACCGGGACTCGATCATAAACAATTGACTACCTGGAACGCCCTCTTATTGAAAGGACTAATAGACGCTTACCGCAGCCTTGGCACGAAGCATCTATTGGATCTCGCGCTAAATAATGCCGCGTTTATTTGTACGGAGCTGATTCGAGATGACAATTATTTATTGCATCAACCACAGGATGAAAATCGTGCAATAGCAGGTTTTTTAGATGACTATGCATTTACAATAGAGGCCTTTATAGCCCTCTATGAAGCTACATTTGACCTAAAATGGTTGACCATTGCCCGACAATTGGCAGACAGGGCTATTGCATTATTTTATGATATGGAGCAAAAAATATTTTACTATACTTCGGCCGAAGCCGAAGAACTGATCGCTCGAAAAAGTGAGATCATGGACAATGTGATCCCTTCCTCTTCCTCAACAATGGTTCGTCAATTGAAGCGCTTAGGTTTGCTTTTTGATAATGAAAATTATACCGCAATAGCTGATCAATTACTAGCCAATGTATTTCCGCAAATCAAGACTTATGGTTCCGCCTATTCAAATTGGGCAATATTATTGCTAGAAGAGATATATGGGATCAATGAAATCGCGTTGACGGGCGAGGATGCACTAGCTTTTCGCATGGAACTGGATCAACATTATATCCCCAACAAAATTGTGCTCGGCGGCATGGAAGAAAATCTTCCATTATTAGAGAACAGAATCAGAAAGGAAACAAAAGCATATCTTTGCAAAAATAAGACATGTAGTCTTCCGCAAGATTCCATAACAGCGTTAATAAATTATATTTAATAAACGGTAGCCTCAGGCTCCCAAAAATCAAAATCAGATGGCTATAAAAGCAAACGACGTCGTAGCATTGACGTACAGACTTCACACAGTAGAAAACGGTGAAAAAGTTTTCGTTGAAGAAACAACTGCAGAACAACCTTTAGACTTCTTATATGGTGTAGGTATGATGTTGCCTAAATTTGAAGAAAACATCGCTGACTTAAACGTGGGTGACAAAATTTCTTTCGAATTGGCACCAGAAGATGCTTACGGTGAAAAAGACGAAAGAGCATTCGCGCAATTGCCAGTAGATATGTTCAAAGAAACAGGTTTACCTCCAGTTGGTGAAGTATTGCCTTTGCAAGATAACCAAGGAAACCAATTTCGTGCTGTAGTTGCAGAAGTAACTCCAGAAATTGTTATTGCAGACTTAAACCACCCAATGGCTGGTAAAACGTTGAATTTCGATATCGAAATCTTAACTGTACGCCCTGCTACTGAAGAGGAATTGTCTCACGGACATTCTCATGGTGTAGATGGCACGCAAGGTCACTAAATAAAAATAATTATAAAAGAGAAAGGCGCTATCTGTGATAGCGCCTTTCTCTTTTATAATTATTTTTTCAGAATATAATCTTTTCTAAAAACGGCTATATGCTTTAAATGCCGGTCCATGTAATATAAACTGCGGTCCGTGCACTTGTGTTGCATTTTCACCATATGCATAAATATAATTACCTGGATTATACCATTGATAAATCGAAACTAGATTTGGATCACTATTGGAGGTACCATAAGCATAGAATGCGCGACCTTGATTAGAAAATTGTTTTCCATGCACTTGAGTGGTATTGGTACCATATGCATAAATTTTATTTCCAGAATTAAACCATTGATAAACTGGAACAGTTGTACTACTTGCATCCTTCGGCACCCAAAAAGCAATACCCTGGTTTACAAACTGTGAACCATGCACCTGAGTGACATTAGTACCATAAGCATAAATTTTATTTCCAGGATTGTACCATTGATATACAGGTTGCAACTCTAGAGGCACCAATTTATTTTTGTCAATATAGCGATAAACAGCATCTATAATCTGTTGTTTCTTATAAGAATGAGAAACAGGAATAAAATCATAGATAGGAAAGGTTTTCAACCAATTTATATCAACTAGCCCAGCATTCCCGGTATTTACAGACCTTTCCCAAGTAGCTTTGTTTATTTGAGGATAAGTGGCATCCTTATTTTCATTGAAAGAAACATCAACGCCTTCCCCTGCTTTATAACTAATAAATAATTCTTTATTAATATTTTGAGAAGTTAAAGTTTCATTTGTGATAACGGTGTTATCGACATCGGCTCCCAAACCAATTGAACCTAAAACAGCTTTAAACCCAGCTTTTACTACATTTGTTCGCTTTGTTGCATCAGTTTGATCTGTAGAAGTACTTTTATATAGAACTTTTAAAAAACCTCCCAAGGTAATATCTGTCAAAACATGTGTACCATAAGCCTCTACAAAAGCATCTGCACTTAAAGTTTCCAAATCAGTAATAAATTTGGCCGTAACATATCTAGACATAAATTGTGGTGTTTCTTCAATTCTTAATGTACTCACATATTTCAAAACATCCACTGAGGCAAATGCATATTTCGTGGAATACGAATACTTAGTCTCAAGTTCTCTATTATTGGAAATATTACCAGTAAAGGCATTTTTAGCCCCCGTTTCAAAGCCCGGCAATAGATTAAGGCCGACATTAGTTTTCTTAGTAACATCTTTTACGTAATCACTTGAATTATATCCATAATAATAATAGTTTCGTCCTCCCGTTTCTGGGTCAATTATAACAGAACTAGTGTTCTCTGCAGCCATTTTTTCCACGTCGAGAACCACTCTTCTATAGGAATTCCTATCCAAATATTCTTTAGTAATATCGTAACTGAATCCCAACATACGATGTTTTGCATCTCCAACAAAGGAGGCAACAGAAACATTCTCCAAGCCAACATTAAAAGCTTTACTATTTGCTGCTTCGGCAGCTAGCTCATGTTCATTGTCCTTTGAACAAGAAAATAGAACACTTGAAATTATCAAGCAGCCTAAAAAAAATACTTTATTCATAAATTTACATAATATACTTGCAAATATAAATCTTTAAAAATTATAATAAGCTTTTTTTTAATAAAAAACACAAAAACATATATAAAACAAAAAAAACAACTCATTAATCAATAAAAAAAATAATTAAAGAATTAAAATTAAATAAAAAATCATTTAGTCATACCAATGATTATAATTACTACATTTTAGTTAACTTAACATGTAAATCAAAAGCATCCATTATGGTCACATTTGCCCAAAAAATAATTACATTCAACAAACAGCTCGACTATCACGGGGATCTTCCTGCTGATTTCAACGTGATTAACCCTTACCTTGACAATCCCGAGACACTGGTTGTGATGGAACAATTCTATAATAAATACTATCACGACAACCTCCAACGCAAATTTATCATCGGGATCAATCCAAGCCGACATGGAGCGGGTGTAACCGGCGTACCTTTTACCGACACCAAACGATTGTACAGTGCATGTGGCATAAAAATGCAATCTGCCCATACGCATGAAATCTCCTCGGTCTTTATGTATGATATGATTGAAGCTTATGGCGGCCCTGAAACCTTTTATAACCAATTTTATATCAACTCCCCTTTCCCGCTAGCCATCGTTAGACATACGAAAGCTGACAATTGGATTAATGCGAACTATTATGACGATAAACAACTCTTCGAAATGGTCAGACCATTTATGGTTGAATCCCTAAAACAACATATCAACATGGGACTCCAAACGGAGGAAGTATTTGTTCTAGGAAAAAAAAATGCCACCTTTTTGGCCAAAATCAATCAGAAAGAGAAACTATTCGGGAAAATGACCATTTTGGATCACCCGCGTTATATCCAACAATATAAATCAAAAGACAAACAATTGTACATTGACAATTATATCCGACTATTAAGCGGCTTGTAAAATGTGAATAAGTATGTTAATTCACTAAACATCAATTATATTCATGTTGATAAGTCATGTCACTTATTAGAATCTATCTAGCCTATCCAACTATTCCTCAATTATAAATCAGGCAAGCAACTTCTATGATACGTCATCAGAATATCTTCCACAACGGAGTCCGTGTTCTGTACGTTATTTAACTCTCCTTCGAGGATCATTCGGGGCAACTTCGTGTATTATTCGTACCTACAAGCAGGTAAAAGCGTTTTCAGACAACCATGCTACCGCCTTATCTCCGAGTTTAACTCGGACTCACCACGGACGCATGACGCTCTCACCACGGATACACCCTAGCCCTGACACGGAGATGCATCAGAAGAGATACGGAACGATAGCGAAGCAGAGATGCCGCTTCCTTACCAAATTTCTCAAAAATCTGCATTTGAAAGGTTTATCAAAAAATCTACTGCAAATTTCATAATGGTAATGTACCAGCAATTATCATTTTGACAAGGTCATTTACCTACCAGTTTTCATTTTTTTAAAAATAAATAATTATTTGTTTTTCAGTACATTAATTACTTAAATTCAACCTATGGCTATATTAGAAAACGGTAGTTTGAAGGGCTTGGTTGGGAACCTTGTCTTTCGAAAATCAAATGAAAAAACAATTGTGCAAACGGGACCCGGCCGTAAAACTAAACAAACGAAGGCTACAAAAGCCGCCGCTATAGATTTTGGACACGTGAGTACTGCAGGATCCCGTATCAGAAATATAATGGGAGAAATACACCTGAATATGCACGACAGTATCATGCACAACCGACTGATCAATCATTTAAAGAGAGTGACCCGGGCAAACAGAGCTCCTGTGGGCGAAAAGACAATCCGTGGCGGAAAGATTGATCGTCTAATCAATTTCCAGTTCGTCGAAAAATGCCACATGCACGATTACGTGCATTTCGACCCAGAAATAAAATTGTTGGACACAAAGCAAGTCGCCATACAGTTCCCAAAGTTTGACATGCAGAATGACATTCATCGCCCAAAATACTGCAATCTCATGAAAATAAATTTGATGATCGCCGTATTCAATTTTGACAAGCAACAATATATCCGCTGGCATAAACACGAGATTCCTATAAACTTACAGGCACCTTCAAAAGATGTTGAATTGGAAGAATTACTATTTGATGTGAACTATCAAGACGCTGAAACAATACTTGTTGGAATGAATATCGAATACTATGAAAGATTTAGCGACAATTATACACTGCTAAATAATAAAGATTTTCATCCAGCAGCTATAGTCGGTGCATTTATTATTGATCCCTAAATGATCGATCATTCGTATACAATCACTTTAAATCTAAATGATGTTTCCTTTCTGGTATCGATAATACAGCAAAAGGCTGGAATTTAGTTCCAGCCTTTTATCATTACTGCGATGCCTAAGCGATCTAATTTACTGCTTTATTCTTGGTAATGTCATCGTAGATTACCTTAATTTTACCGCCCTCAATGAGCAGCCCCCGACTACGTCCTTTCAGTCGGTTGGATTCGTTATTGACATTCACACCGTACACTTTCCCTTCATAAAAACTACTTACTTCAGGGAAAATGGTATGCCCCACAAAAATCTGCTTAACACCATATATTTTCATCATGCCATTCAAATCCTCTTCCCCCAACGGATGATATTTTTCCTCCTTTACCACCATACCACGGTACCATAATGGGCCTTCGCTGCCAAAAAGAAATGATGCTGATTCCGACTGTTGCCGCTCTTCTTTCGTGTGGAACAGATAATGGCGAACAGAATCATTGACCGCAGGAATAGTCCATTTCGGATCCAACATTGCCGTACTCAGCCCCGCATGGACAAAAAGATAATCACCTATTTTCTCCATGGTATTCTTGCTCTGTAGCCATCGTCCCAATTCCGTCTCTGATGACCAAAAATCACGGTAGGGCCTGCCGATGGAATCCGCTAACACCTTATATTTATCCTGCGTATATTTATAATTTCCACGCATCAACATTTCCTCATGATTGCCCAGCAAAAAATGAACCTGCCCTCCAGCCTTAACTGCTTCATGTTCCAATTTATAGATCAGCCAAAAAATAGGCAGGACATCTTTTCCCCGGTCAAATACATCTCCTATAACGACTAGCTGATTCTTTCCAAAAGCCCATTCATAGTTCGCGTCAACTACCTTTTGTGCCTTTAAAATAGCATAAAAAGAGGCAAAGTCACCATGCGGATCGGAAAGCACCATGATCTTGTCACTAGGACGATAAGTCTCTTTGGGAACTGTTATAGGATGGCGCGAAACCTCAAAATGATACTGACCATCTTCTGTGGAAACCGAGAAAGGTTCTTTAAGTGAATTATCGACTTGTATCTTTCCATCAACTACGCGTACAGATTTGGTATTTCCTGCTTCGTAGAAGAAATAAGGGCCATCATGTTGCCCCAACAGTTGTTGGGTCTGTGCATGCAACTGCTGAAAACTAAACAATATAAAAAGTAAAAAGTACCATGTACTGATCCAGTTTGGATCAGTACATAGGTGTTTAAGATTATATTTCCGATTGTTTTGCATCGTGACGTATTTTAATAGCCGGTATTTTGAACAATATTGGGATTAACGTCGATCTCTCGTCTAGGCACAGCCATCTGCGTTTTGAAGTATGTTCGGTCAAATGACTTTGTCTCAGGTCGTAATAGGGGCGAAACGTGCGCCTTACCTTTGCGTTCTATCCTTAGGTTATTGCGCATTGCGTCAAATAAACGATGACCTTCACCAACGAGCTCACGACGACGTTCTTCCATCACACGGTTCAGCTCCACCGTTCCACTTACCGACTTGGCCGGATTGGCGCGCTTGACAATGGCATTTAAATAATTAAGCGCATTGCTATTATCGCCCAATTTCACCGCTGCCTCAGCTGCAATAAGGTATGCTTCCGATAACCGAAGAACGGGAATATCAGCAAATTCAGGATTTTCATTCTCTGCTGTATTACCTGGGTATTTATTCAAATAGTAATAATCAACCTGCTTACTGGTATATTTGGTAATCACTTTCTGACGCACATCATTCGGATCATCTTTAAGCAAATTCATATAATCATCTGAAAGAATAATATCATTGTAGCCCAAGCGCCATAACAGGTTTCCGATCCCTTCTTTTGAATCACTGGCCTCCACTTTGGTATTAGACAACTGAAACAATATTTCGCTTGTAAAGTCCTTCGACCACACCGTCGCATATTCCTCGTTTTTCCACAATTGGTATTGCCCTTTTTTTGAGCTTGCCGCGGCTTCGGCATTTTTGATCAATGCAGCTGCCATTGAAAAGGCCTTTGCATTTTCTCCTGTATACAGGTAAGCACGTGCCAATACTTGCTCTGCAGCAAATCTGTTCAACTTACCATCATTTCTTGCTGTACTCAACAAGCTGTCAGCACCTTCAAGATCGGTGATAATCTGTGCATAAACCTCCTTAACGGTATTTCGTGCAGGTTTGCTTGTAGACACATGCTTCTCCGTCTCAATAGGCACCCCTAAAGAAGCGCCTTGATTTACCGCGTATGGCGCTCCAAATACTTTAACCAAGTCAAAATGGGCCATCGCACGCATGGTTAATGCCTGTCCTTTGATGTCTTTGAGCACATCGATCATTTGATCGGCTGGCACACTATTTACATAGGCCAGTACTCCGTTGGCATTACGGATCACGCGATAAGGTTGATACCAAAGTGAAGATGGTGTATTATCCTTATTAAAGTCAAAAAGATAATAACCTGCAGCACGCTTTGTGTCACCATTGGCGAGCATATCTTCACCAGTGACATCTCCATAATAAGTCATGCGCGCACCATAATATTCATAGCCACGCATAATATCGTAAATACCATTTAATGCGTAACTCGCCTCATTTGCCGATTTAATGGCCTCCGAACTTTCGGTTGAGGTGCTTGGCTGTGCTGTCTCCAGCCATTTGTTGCCACAGCCTGTCAGTAATGTACAGGACAATAACGCTATTGATACTATATTCTTCATCTCTATTTTATTTTTTCCCATCATACTGATGGGCGATTACCATGATCATATTTTAAAATTCCCTTTATCTGAAAAATGAAATTATAATTATGAACGAATCAGTGCTTGCTCCTTAAAATTTAACATCCAAACCGAAGGTTACTGTCTTCAATTTAGGGGATTCAAAATATACCACTCCATCCACAGGCACCTCAGGGTCGTAGTTTTTATAAGCCGCAAAGGTCAGCAAGTTCATACCGGAACAGAAAGCCCGGATATTACTCACTTTTAGTCTACGGGAGATATGCTGCGGAATAGAAACCCCGAAAGTCAGGTTTTTCAAACGGATATGGTCAGTAGAATGCACACGGCGTGTATTGGCTACACTGCTCATGTCATATTTATTTCCAACCATAAACATCTCGATATCGGTTTCATCCCCCGGTTTTTGCCATCTCCGCTCGTAATATTTTGGAATATTGTCATAACCTGTTTTACCACCCAATTCTGTTTTCTGTGCACCACTGTCGTAGGAATTTCCACCCAGCGAATAAGTCCATGTGAAGTTTAGATCCAAGAATTTATAACGGAATGTATTGGTAAAACCACCCACAAGTTTTGGATCCGCGCTCTTATACAATATCCGCGTTGCAGCAGTATAATCTTCGGTGGTTTCTCTAGAACCTGGTTGAGCAGGATCATTGGTGTAATATTGTGGCACACCAGTTTCTTTGTTAATCCCTGCAAATTCAATTAAATAATAGCTATACCATGGTTGTCCAATGCGGTGAATCTGTGTTCCATCCCGCAGTTCCGAACTACCATCAGATAAGGCAATCGTTTTATTACGGTTCATTCCAAAGTTTAAACTCGATGTCCATTTAAACGCACCATTTCGTAGAATATCTGCATTCAGGTCGAGCTCAATACCCGAATTGCGAATCGTTCCAATATTGCTCAGATAAGATGAGAATCCCGTTGTATAAGATGTAGGAACATCATTCAACAAATCCGAAGACTGACGCTGGTACCATTCAAATGTCAGGCCCAGTCGTTCAAACAAACGTAAATCCAATCCTATATTGAGGTTATTCTGTTTTTCCCATTTCAGACCCGGATTTCCGATCTGGATTTCCCGTATACCAGGATTGTTCCTGTACGGAAAGCCAAAACCTGTCAAATCCATATAAGTATAGTAGCTGGATGGCAAAGTGCCATTGGTACCATAAGAAACACGGATTTTACCGTCGCTGATTACGTCATTTAGAGACTCCATAAAGTCCTCTTTAGTAAACTTCCAAGCTCCCGACAACGACCAGAATGTCCCCCAACGGTTGCTTCGGTGAATACGCGAGCTACCATCCATACGGATACTACCTCCTAAAAAGTACTTGTCATCATAATTATAATTCGCACGCGAAAGGTAAGACAGCAGACGCCATTCACTATTGGAGCCCGAAGCATCGGTCAAAACCGAACCGTTGGACAACACCGTTTTATCCACGGTCGGAAAATTGTCCTTGGCACCGCTCAATCCTTCTTTACGATAAGTATTCACTTCGTAGCCACCCAAAATATCCAAATGATGTTTCTGCGCCAATGTTTTAGTGTAGGTTAGGCTATTGCGCCATACCATTTGTTTATAGTCCGAAAAACTTGTGGTCAAGGAACCATTCGTCTTTTCGCCATCCGAGGTACGAGGATCCGACCAAGAGTTGTACCGCGTTGTTGTATGGTCCAGGCTAAAAGTTGTATTAAAAACTAGCCCATCAATAAATTTATAGTTGGCAAAAACCGTATTGAATGAACGGTCACCTTTTTCCCGCCGGAAATTGTACAAGGAAGAAGCCTTGGGATTACGTGGACCATTAGAAAAGAAATCCAGGAAGAAAGATCCATCTTCGTTATAAACCGGCTCTGATGCCGTAATCTTATGACGCGAAGAATAGATTGGCGAGGTATAACCTCCCCCTTCGGAGTTGACATCCTGAGTAATGTTGGAATACAAAATATTGGCTCCCAACTCCATCTTTTCACTTATTTTGTACTTGACGTTCAGTCTACCAGTGAGACGTTCGAAGCCCGACTGATAGGATAATCCCGTCTGGTTGGTATACCCCATGGATGTATAGTAGGAAAGCTTGCTATCTCCACCCGAAGCAGATATATCTGCATTTCTGAAAGGTGAGTTGCGACGAAACAGTTCTTTTTTCCAATCTGCCCAGCCACTTGTCGGAATAGGTGCATATTTATCAATATTCGCCAGTGCATAATCTTCAATCTGGGTCTCATCCGTTAGCTTATCTAAATAGCGAGCTCTATTGCGTAGCCCCTCCAAAAGCATCTCACGCCGTTGCGGCCCATCCATCACTTCGCGAAAATCTGTTGCCTGACTGGACAGCCCATAGTCTCCCTTCACTGAAAACACGGGTTTACCTGCTTTACCGGATTTGGTGGTAATTAAGATCACACCGCCCGCAGCACGTGAACCGTAAAGGGAAGCTGCCGCCGCATCTTTAATAACAGTAATTTGCTCGATATCGGCACTATTTATTGTTGACATCACATCCAGCCCCGCGTTGTTAGAACTGCTCGAAGCAATATTTTCGGACATTACAGGTACGCCATCAATGACAAACAAAGGTTTGTTTGAGGCGTTAATGGATCCCATACCACGAATACGGATATCGGTCGCTCCTCCGGGTTGTCCCGATAGGGAATTCACCTGAACACCAGGTGCATTGCCCTGCAGCATGGTTGAGAAGTTTACTGCCGGAACATCCGCCATGCGGTCGGTCCGAATCGTCGAAGCCGATCCCGTATAATCTGCCTTCTTAAAAGTTCCATAGCCCGTGACTACTACTTCCTCCAGATTGGATTGGCTAAACTGTAGGCTCACGTTGAGCGTTTCCCCACTCACTTCAACCTCCTTGCGATCGTAACCTAAAAAACTGAAAACTAGCGTCGCTCCGCGGTTGGCAGCAATCGAATAATTTCCGTTTTGATCTGTACCTACAGTCGTTTTTGTACCCTTTACGGTAACACTTACCCCCGACAGGGCCTTACCCTGCTGATCGGTGACCTGACCATGAATGTTCTTTTGCAGCTCAAGCGTGTTGTCTTTCGCCGTGCTATACGAGCGATCAATCGCCAAATCAGTCTTTCCAGCCTTAACAACGATTGATTTTCCCTCCTTAAAATAGGTTAAACCATGTGGAGTAAGGAGCTCTGTCAAAGCACGATCCAAAGGAACGTTATTGAAATCAACCGTAATAGCAGGTGTATTATTTACGATTTCTGATTTGCACAGAACAGTATATCCGGTCTGCTTTTTGATTTCACGAAATACGTTGACGATCGAACTATTCTTCTTTTTAATATTTACTGTCTGGGCAAAACTTCCAGCATGGAGCTGCCCCAGTGTAAATAAAAGAAGTATAATAATCATTTTCATAATAATGAGGTATTTATACTTTTTCATTACATTTGATTGGTTTGTTAGTTTAATAAACAGTTAAGCGCGTTTCATAAAATTTCGAACCAAAATGTGCTGGGGAAGTACCACCTTCCTCAGCTTTTTGATAGACGAAATAGGATATAGGTAATTTTTGGCTCTTATTTCATCAATCGGACCCTCCTTCCTTCGATTTGAACCTTAATTTTATCATCGGTCATCTTTATGATTTTTAACACTTTATCAAAGTTATCAAGTCGTGAAACCGATCCCCATAATTTCATCTTGGCTACACTTGGGTCAATATCAATATCAATGTCATACCAGCGTGCTACCTGAGCTAGCGCTGTCCCCAAAGGCTCGTTATTAAACATAAATTCGTCATTCTTCCAGGCAATACTTTCATCCACAGGCACCTGTTGTACAGAAAGTTCTTCCCCTTGTACCGAAGCTTGCTCCCCTGGCTGAAGTAGCCTTGTCTTTCCTGCCGGAACGGAGACTTTTACTTTACCCTCCAGCAGAGAAACTTTAGACTCCTTCTCTTTTGGAAAAGAATAGACATTGAAATGAGTTCCCAACACTTCGACTTTTTCCTTTGCTGTAACAACAATGAATGGCTTTCCAGCCACCTTGGCTACTTCAAAATAAGCTTCCCCATCCAGTTCGACAACGCGTTGTTCATCCGTAAATTTATTGGGGTAGCGTAGGCGTGTATCAGCATTGAGCCAAACCTTGGTCCCATCTGCAAGGGCGATCTGATATTGTCCACCACGGGGAGTTGACAAGATCATCATGCGTTTTTCATCTTTTGCAGTCGCCAGGGCTACTGAGCCGTCTGTATAGGTAATCTCATCGCCCATCACAATCCCCATCTGCTGTTGATCAAGTCCGATACCGGTACCATCCGCAAGCTGAAGGGTGGCTCTATTTCCACCGGGAAGAAGATTTTCCGCTAATTTAACAGCATCAATAGGAGTAGCTGGATCCGACGTATTTATCCCATCTCGTTTATTTATTTGCCATATTCCCAAGCCAACAACAGCAATAAAACAAGCCGCGGCAGCATACCAACCATACAGCTTCCATCGGTGTTTAGGCTGCTGATTGCCCTGGATCTCGATTTTATCCATAATATTCGATAGAATCCTTTGTTCTTGCGTCTGATCTGACGTCGAAAATTCTTCATAAGCCTGTAATTCCTCGCGCAAATTTGCCGGATCTTCCAATTTCTTAGCCAAGTCCTGTAATTCCGGATATTTTTCAAACAGCATGCTTAATTCGGCATGCTCATCAGGGAGAATCTCCCCTTTTAGGTAAGCTTGAAGTAATTGAATAATATGATCTATCGTATACATGATGTTCTTTTCATTTGCTTGTTGACGATAGAAACACGAAGCATAGGATTATCTTACAGAAAAAAATACAAAAAGAATTAAAAGGCTGTTTATCAGATAAATATTTTCAAAAAAACATTAAAACTCATATTGCATAAGCAATATATTCTGTTAAACATTGATTTCCTGTTTTCTACTTGTTGTCTGTTACTTACTGACAAAGGATAGGAATGCAAGGAGTGTTAAAGCATCCTTTGCCCCCAAAAGCCCTCTAATAGTACTCACTGCGCGGGAGCGGTTCGTGTATACAGCGGCTGGACTCATCTGCAGCTGGTCTGCAATTTCTTCTACAGTCTTGTCCTCCAGATAAGTTAGGTTAAAGACTTCTTTTTGCTTTTCAGGCAATTTTTCAACTTCATTAAAGATGGCATGTACCAGCTCCGCATGAATCATCTTTGAAAAAGCATCACGGTCATCCGTAAGTAGATCCTCATAATTGGATAAAGGTTCCTGAATACCTTTTGTGCGTTTGTCCCGAATAGCGTTGAGGCTGGCATGTTTTGCCGTAATATAAATAAAAGCCCTCAGACTTTCCATGGAATGAAAATCGGATCGACGGGACCATACCTTGACAAAAACATCCGCTACGATTTCTTCAGCGACATCGACCTCTTTCAGGTAACGCAAAACAAAGAAAAGCAACTGTTTATAATACTTATGATAAATAGCCACAAACCCTGTCTGGTTGTCTTCCTTCAAACTGTCTATCAACTGTGAATCTGTCATGAGGTAGTGGAAAGTGAACTATTAGGTTAGCCTTAATATCAAAGCTAAATTAGAAAACACTTTTTAGATTATCAAACAGTTAACAATAATTTAAAATGGAACAACAGGCTTTTTAAAGTTTTGTAGCACGCAGCATTTCTCTTTTTCCAGGTGCACCCGGAGCCTTCTCAATGGAAAAGCCCAAAGATTTCATACTGCGTTTGAGATTACCTGTAATGGCATAAGTAACAAAAACGCCTCCAGGTTTAACGAATTGCGCGATATGCGCCAATGCCACATCGCTCCACATTTCGGGCTGATGTATGGCTGCAAAAGCATCAAAATACACCACATCGAATCTTTTTTCGGATTGGAAATCCATCAATAAAGTATGGGCAATGGTGAGTTGTAAGCGTTCGTGAATTTGCACCGGCTGCTGCAATGCGGCTTCATAGTTATCCAGATAAGCCGACCAGATAGTTGCATCTACGTTCTCATCATAGCCTGTCTCAGCAATGGTCGCCAGTGGCAATGGAAAACCTTCGATTCCGACATAGTCTACCTGAAACGACTTGTCCCCAATATGTTCTGCTGTTTGCAGAAAGTTCAGTCCGGTACCAAATCCCACTTCCAAAATAGCAACCTCTGAAGCTCCCGTTTGTTGTACAAAATGATCCAAACCGGTTTTGATAAATACATGTTTACTTTCCTGAACGGCACCATGCTTAGAATGGTAACATTCACCTATCTCCGCATTGTACAATGTTTTGGAACCATCTGCGGTTGTTACAAAATCCATTTTTGTCATTATATTTTTGATAAAGTAAATATCCCATACGCATCACCCGATCCAACAGGCGGTACAGCAGATCGTCATAAAAGCAGTGAAGCCAGTGACGTAAGCTACGCTCACATTCCCCTGGGGTCTCCCTGCCACAGTGATGGTCTTCTGTAGATATATCTGCCCAAAGATAAAAAGCGGACCCAAATAAATCCCAAATAATCTTTATCCAGAGGTTGTGGAGTGAAACCATCACGATTTAACTCAAACCGAGGGAACCGAACGATTGAATTCACAGATACGTTAAAATACCAAATAAATGAGTACATGAGTTCATTTATGTCAACACGACCAACACGTATAATTAATTTAAATGGATAAAAATAATAGATAAAAAGATTATTTTAGCGTCATAAACGCTAAACAATCACAGAACCTAATGGAATACTCTGCAAAAACTTTTATACAGAACTATGGCAGCATCCTACTGCTGCTTCTTGGCATCGGTATCGGAAGTTTAATTGGGGTCTTTTTTCCACATTTTGTGAACAACCTGAAGCCAATTGGGGATATCTTCCTAAATCTGCTCTTTGTAAGCGTAATACCGCTGGTCTTTTTTGCCATAGCTTCGTCTGTAGCCAATATTGAAGGGGACAGCGTATTGGGTCGTATTATCGGCATGATGTCACTCGTATTTGTAATCGGCATTGTGGTTGCAGGTGTAACAAGCGTTATTTTCCTCTACCTATTTCCTGTTAGTTCCGACCTCCCTATCGAACAAGCGAAGGAAATCATTGACACCGCCACACAGGACTCTTGGGGTGAAAAGATGGTTCGATTCCTGACTGTTAGTGAATTTTCTAGTCTATTGTCCCGGCAGAATATGCTGGCCTTTGTTATATTTTCATTTTTAGTGGGGATTGCGACACGTAAATCTGGATCCGCAGCTGATATGTTCCGAAAATTTATCAACTCAGGCAATGCTGTCATGGGCAATTTACTGGTCATGGTCATGAAGCTCGCACCCATCGGACTGGGTGCCTATTTTGCCTATCAGGTTGGAACACTCGGCCCACAGCTCTTCGGCTTCTACGCCAAACCCATTGGTCTGTACTATATCTTTGGCCTATTCTATTTCTTTACAATATTTAGTTTATTCGCATTTCTTGCTTTTGGTATAAAAGGAGTCAAACGCTACTGGCAAAACAATATTCTCCCCTCACTGACAGCACTGAGTAGCTGCAGCAGCCTGGCCACCATGCCGGCCAACTTACTGGCTGCAAAACAAATCGGCATACCCGATACTGTTGCAAGCGTGGTCATCCCTTTGGGCACAACGCTACATAAACATGGCTCAGCCATTGCTTGTATTTTTAAAATTTATGTCGCGCTGCTCTTGAGTGGAAAGGAATTTTTTGATCCAACCAACCTGGTCATGGCCGTAGGGATCACCTTATTGGTCAGCATCGTGGCCGGCGGTATTCCTAATGGGGGATATATCGGTGAAATGCTGATCATATCGGTTTATCAGATGCCCACAGAAGTCATTCCCTCCATTATGATTATTGCGACATTGGTAGACCCACTAGCCACTATGCTCAATGCGACCGGCGATACCGTTGCTGCCATGTTGGCCACCAGGCTAATCGGACAGAAGCTCTCAGACCCGATCGCAGAAAAAACGGTTAGCAGTGGTTAAAACCGATATGCAAAGAATAACTGTCCGTATTGATGCCGGTGAAACACCGATTTAAGTTCCTTGGAATTAAAAATGTAATTAATACCATAATTGACCTTGTGATTGGACCAACTGAAACCTATGCGGTGACTTATCATCCAAGGCTCGATCTGATATAATCCGCCTATAGGATCATCTTTTCCCAGCCCCCCTTGTATCGTTGAATTATAAAATATCCGGGCCAAACTAGGTTGATAAACAAAGTACCATTCTTTGTCGTCATTACTTCTAGCCTGTGTCAAATGCCCATGTGTAAAGGTCGATGCATGGTAGGATTTAAGTTTACCTGCACGGATTGGAATTCCAACCTCCATATTTGTATTGTTCATCCCCAGAGCACCCCTCCCCATTATCCCGAGATCAAATGCTCCTGCTTGATCCCGATAAATTCCTTTCAAATATTTCGCCTGTAGATCTACACCAAAAGCATTGCGCAATGCGGTATCCCAGCCTGTTGCCTCATACATTCCAAACAGATGATGGATAAATTTCTGTGCACCTTCGCCATAAGATCGGGAACCAATCTGTCCCAATTCGACTTTAAGTTCAACCACTTGATCAGCTTTCAAAAAACGAGCCCCTGAGGCGCTCAAATAAAGATATCCGGCGAAAGGTCTGTCATATTTCTTATTCTGTCTACGATAATCTATAATACTAATACCATTGTAGATGCGCTGTCCGACTTCAAAGTCCAATACGGTATTCGAAATCTCTGAAGCCCCTCTTGGTGGTAGTGCAATACGGTAATTGACATTGATACCGTTGGTATAATATCGGTCCTGGCCAATCAATAGATAGACATCATTGTCATTTTGAAGAGAAACCTCTTGGTTGCGCAACCTCACCTGCCCAAAAACCAAAAAAAATGGAAATATAACTCCATATAAGAGCAGTAAAGACCGCAAAGCAACACTCATATTAACAGGCAATTGTAAAATTCATGCGATATAAACTGCAACAAAATATTAAATCTCAACTTAAATTATTCAAAAGCATCCAAATATACCTCATTTTTTCAGGGACAACAACCTATTTAGAACAAATATAAATAATGTCGAAAAGTTGCATTATTCCTTTCTTCGCAAATCTATTTGTAATTTTGCATTCGATTAAGTGTCAGCTTTTGTCAGAATCAATGATTATAAGGGATTCATTGCGATCGATACACAAGCTTTTACTGGGAACATGAAAATCTCCGAAGGTTGGCACAATAGCATAAACAAATCATACGAATGAAACCGTCATCAGTTTTAGTTAGTTCAGATCAGCGTTCGAACAACTGCTCATGATAGCTTCATTACCGATAAAAACAAATAATACTAATGAAAAAAAGTTCCATCATTCTAATCGCTATCATTGCAGTGGCTATTGCCATGATACTTGTCATCTATACGGATTCAAGTACCTACTCGACATTTACCGAGGCAAAAGAAAAGAAAACAGAACTATATGTGGTCGGCCAGCTCAACAAAGACAAGGTACTTCACTATGACCCGAAAACAGATGCCAACAAATTCAGCTTTTTCATGTACGACAATGAAGGTACAGAATGTGAGGTTGTATTCAGAGGCGCAAAACCTCAGGACATTGAGCGTTCAGAACAAATTGTATTGACGGGCAAAATGGACGGGAATGTGTTTAGAGCGAGTAAAATATTGATGAAGTGTCCATCGAAATACAACGATAAATCGGTCGTGACGGAAATCAATGCCACAGCTTTCAATAATTAATTTGTAAAATCAATTTTTCAATGGACGTTAATTACGTTGGTGAGCACCTGCTACCTGGGCAGATCGGACAATTCTTTATTGTTCTTTCCTTTGGTGCCGCACTTTTATCTTGTATCGCTTATTTTTTCGCGACTAAAAACCCTGAAGAGACTTCATGGAAAAAGATCGCACGTATTGGATTCTGGATCAATGCCGTTTCTGTTGTCGCTATCGGTGCAACCTTATTTTATATCATCTATAATCATTTATTTGAGTACAACTATGCTTGGGCGCACTCATCCAAGACATTGCCTACTTATTATATCATTTCCAGCTTTTGGGAAGGGCAGGAAGGTAGTTTCTGGCTCTGGATGTTCTGGCAAACAGTACTAGGAGCAATATTGCTCTTTAAAGCAAAGAGCTGGGAAAATTCCGTGATGACTTTTGTGATGTTATGTCAAGCTTTTTTGGCATCCATGATCGTCGGTGTGGAAATATTTGGATTACGTATCGGTAGTTCTCCATTTATCCTTTTGCGTGATGCAATGGATATTCCGATCTTAAAACAAGCCAATTACCTATCATTGATTACTGACGGTAATGGCTTAAATCCACTTTTACAAAATTATTGGATGGTGATTCACCCACCCACCTTATTCCTTGGTTTTGCTTCCATGATTGTTCCTTTTGCTTATGCGACTGGAGCCCTATGGACTAAACGCTACAAGGAATGGATCAGTGCCGCACTTCCATGGGCGCTATTTGCGGTTATGATTCTTGGAGCAGGGATTATTATGGGTTCATTCTGGGCATACGAAGCACTTAACTTTGGCGGCTTCTGGGCTTGGGATCCGGTGGAAAATGCTTCTATTATTCCTTGGTTCACCCTGATCGCCGCAGTTCACGTGATGATCGCCTATAAAAACTCGGGACATTCTTATTTCACAGCAACATTTCTGGCCATGATTAGCTTTGTGCTGGTGATCTATGCCTCCTACCTAACACGTAGCGGCGTCTTAGGCGAGACTTCGGTACACTCGTTCACCGATTTAGGTATGAGTGGGCAGTTGATTTTGTTCAATGTGGCATTTTTAGTAATTATGGTTGTCTTTCTTGTCATTAAGAAGAAAGAGATGCCCATTACCGAAAAAGACGAAGAGATTTATTCAAGAGAGTTCTGGATGTTTATCGGTGCTTTGGTCCTGACTGTTGCCTGTGCACAGATCATTGCTTCCACTTCCATTCCGGTATTTAACAAGATTTTTGGCACCAAGGTCGCACCTCCTTTAGAACCAATTCAACATTATAATAAATGGCAATCCGGATTTGCTGTTATTGTCATGATCATGACTGGCTTTACCCAGTTTTTAAAATACAAACGTAGCGATAGCCGTAAGTTCTTAGCTTCTACTGTAGCGTCTCTCGCTGTAGCCATTATCCTGACAGCAATTATTTCATATTTTACCAAAACATATACCAACCTGATCTATATCCTGATCACCTTTGCCAGTATCTTCTGTATTCTGGCGAATATCCGGGTATTGGGTGATGCAGTCAAAGGTAAATGGAAATTAGCGGGTTCTTCGGTCGCTCATATTGGTTTTGGACTGTTACTTATCGGAGCTATGGTTGCCGCAGCAACAAACGAGGTTATCTCTGTCAACAATACGGGCTATATCGCTGTATCTGGTTTTGACAAAGTCGAAAAGCCGGGAGAGAACCTATTCCTAACCGAAGGAGAACCTGTACAAATGGGGGAATATAAAATCACCTATATCGGTGATAGCATTGTTGCGCCAAATACCTATTACAAAATCAAATACGAACGTATTGATGAGGAAACAGGTAAAGTAAAAGAAGAATTTGTGCTACAACCTTTCGCACAAAACAATGCCAAAATGGGTGGTTTGATTGGTACTCCGGCAACCAAACATTACATTACACATGACGTATATACCTTGATTACAGCTGCGGCAGCGGAGAGCCAGGCACAGCATTCAAAAGTGGCTGCTGAGGAGAAAACAGGCTTTGAGGATTATGAAGAACCTGCGACCTATCAAGTCAATATCGGTGACACCTTACGTTACCGCAACGGGTACTATGTGATTGAAGGGCTCAATAAAGAGGCTCAACTGGAGAAAATCCCAAAAGGTCCTAACGACGTCATGGTCGGATTAAAAATAAAAGTGGTTGCGGCGGATAATAAACAATACGAAGTACAACCCATATACTTGATTAAGGATGGTGGAATCTATGATTTCAATAAAGATGTCGCTGATCAAGGCCTTAAGTTTAGGTTTACAGGTATCAAACCAGACAAAGATAAGTTGGAAATCATGGTCTATCAGAAGCCGTTACCTGAGAAAAAATGGGTAGTCTTTAAAGCAATCAAATTTCCATACATCAACTTCTTTTGGTGTGGAACGATTATTATGACCATCGGTTTTATCATGTCCATTGCCAGAAGAAATAAAGAAGAGAAACGAAAATTAGCGAAATAATGAACATTGTCATCTTAGGAAGCGGAAATGCCGCAACACATTTTGGACAAGCGTTTCAAGAGCTAGGACATCGGATCGTTCAGATCTATAGTAAAACAAAGGCCAATGCGGATGCATTGGCCTTTGCGCTTCATTGTCCCAGCACAGATCAGCTCAGCCAACTGCAGCGCGATGCTGATCTTTATCTTATCGCCGTGTCAGACCAGGCTATTCCTACCCTTGTAGAAACAATACCGCAGGACATCAATGGGATTGTAGTACATTGTTCCGGAGCAACCGATCTAGATGTCCTGAAGCGATTTAAAAATGCTGGTGTAATCTATCCACCACAATCGCTATCCAAAAGTAAAACTATCGATTTTTCAGCAATTCCATTTTGTGTTGAAGGCAACAATGAAGGCAATACAGCGATTTTACTCCAACTTGCAGGTACCTTTTCAACCCACAGTATCTATTGCAATTCAAAGCAACGGCTAGCAATCCATCTGTCTTCGGTCATGGTCAATAACTTCTCGAATATCCTTTATCAGTTTGCCTATGAGCTATTGGAAGAGCATAATCTTTCCTTTGACCTGGTCAGGCCGATCATTTTAGAAACGGCAGAAAAAGTTCAAAATCATGTTCCAATAACAGTTCAGACAGGTCCCGCGATCCGGGGCGATGAAGCGACACAGCAAAAACATTTGAAATTTATTAGTAATAAACCGGATTTACAGCAAATCTATCAACTTTTATCGCAACAGATTACTAAAAGAAAATAGTTTGTTAGAAACAGTTATAAACTTATCAAAACTTATTCTAGCATAGTAATTATATCCATTTACTTGGGGAACTTTAGTACATTTGCTCTGTCCAAAAGCGCATTTTGGAATGCTAATTGAGCAGTAATATATTCAATTGGACTAAACATTAAAATAGCGAATTAAAACTAAACAATCGTATTTTCTATGGAAGTTAGAAAACTCATTATTTCAATAATGGTTGTGATTAATTTAATCATTGTATCATTTGGCTTTATATTTACATCAAGCTGGTTTTGGTTATTGATCTTTCCATTCCCATTATTATTGATCGCCTTATACCATAGTTTCCAAACCAAACATGCGATTTTGCGAAACTACCCTCTTGTTGGCTACTTTCGTTATATCTTCGAATCGATCCGTCCTGAATTGAGACAGTACTTTTGGGAATCTGATATGGATGGTCGTCCATTCAACAGAAGACAGCGTTCTATTGTTTATCAGCGGGCAAAAAATCAACGTGAGACTGTCGCATTTGGTATGCAAACTGATCCACAAGCGGTCGGTAACGAATGGGCAGCACATTCTGTTTTCCCCTGTCATATCGAAAATCACGATTTACGAACGACTGTTGGAAATGAATCCTGTAAAAAGCCATATAGCTTAAGCGTTTTCAATATCTCAGCGATGAGTTATGGTGCTTTGAGTAAAACGGCTATCACTGCGTTAAACAAAGGTGCCGCCTTACAAAATTTCGCGCACAACACCGGAGAGGGTGGTATCAGTGACTATCACAATAACGGTGGTGATCTGATCTGGCAGGTTGGTACAGGTTATTTCGGTTGTCGTAATTCGGAAGGCAAGTTTGACGCTGAGCTATTCCGTGAAAAATCAAACCGCGAAAATGTTAAAATGATCGAGCTCAAGCTCTCACAGGGTGCGAAACCTGGTCATGGAGGTATCTTACCAGCGGCAAAAAATACACCTGAGGTCGCAGCAATACGCCACGTTATCCCTGGGACAGATGTGATGTCTCCTCCAGCACACAGTGCATTCTCTTCGCCAACAGAAATGATGCGTTTCATCCAGCACATGCGGGAACTATCTGGTGGAAAACCAATCGGATTTAAAATATGTATCGGTGACAAACACGAGTTTATGGATATCTGTCATGCCATGCAGAATACGCAGATCTTCCCAGATTTTATCTCAGTCGATGGTTCTGAAGGTGGTACAGGTGCTGCACCCTTGGAATTTACGGACAACCTAGGGATGCCACTTTATGATGCATTAGCTTTTGTAACCAAAACGTTGATCGCATTTGGCTTGAAGAAACACATCAAAGTAATTGTGTCAAGCCGTATTGTTACGGGCTTTGATATACTAAAAGTTATTGCTCTAGGTGCTGACGCCTGCTATAGCGCGCGTGGAATGATGTTCGCCTTAGGTTGTATTCAGGCACTAAAATGTAATGAAGACGTTTGTCCGGTAGGTGTTGCAACGCAACAACCGCACCTGTACAAAGGACTGGATGTTAATGACAAGTATGTACGCGTAGCACAATTCCATCGCAATACATTGCGCGCTACCGTTGAGATTATGGAGGCTTGTGGTTTCAAAACCTTATCTGAAGTATCCGCAGATAAATTCTACCGCAAAGTAGATGCGATACGGACCTTAAGTTTCCAAGAAATCTATTTTGGTACGGAAGGAAAACTGGTCAATAGTCATACTGATTTTGAAAGCAAACTTTTCGAAGACTAGCCTTTCGATACATATCCTATACAAGAAGCCCTCAGTCGTTGTTAACACTGAGGGCTTCCTATTTTTTCTTTCCCCTATTGGCCTTTCGGCTCAGATAATTTCATAATCAATGTGATCGGTAGTAATTTACTTGTCAATACTATTTCAGATTGAACAGCACACGATGTAAAGTTGTATGAGATAAAGCAATCTGATCATCGGTCAGTCCACCTAAAGCCTGTTCGATCGTATTCGTGGCCTGTTTCATCCCTTCGTCTTTCATCTTCCGGCCAATTTTGGTTAAATAGATCAAATTAGATCGTCTATCATTTTTGTCATTGACACGGATCACCAGATTAAGTCGTTCCAGATTATTGATCAGGCGCGTTACACTCGGTTTATCCCGGAATGTCCGGATAGCTAATTCCTGCTGGGTCAGTCCCTCCTCTACCCACAGATTGTACATAATACTCCATTGCTCCGAAGTAATACTTAATCCCGCTTCCCTGAGATTACGCTGTAATCTCCGCATAACCGCAATTGAGTATTTCCCGGTCAGGAAATTATAAAAGTACTCTTGCGATACTAAATCTTGGTCTAACATATAAATAATGGTTATGGTTGTTTACGCAACTTATGTTGCTAATAAATATTATGCTCAAATCAAAACAAAAAAAACTAAACTTATTTTGGCTAATATTTAGCCTAAATTACGTTTTTCTACAGTTGTGTCAAACAAATTTTATCAACATGTAATAAATAGATGTTAATAAATCATCATAAACGATTTACAGTAGACTGAATTTAGCAATAAAAAAGGAGACAAACAAAATAAATTGCTTGTCTTTATACCTAATTTAAGTAAGGCTTATCCGATTCTCAGAAAGAGTTATCCGATTGTAAATGAATCTGAATCTCTTAAAAACGGGAATTTTTCCCTGGCTTCCAAGAGGTCATTCGGATTTAATGTAAAGGTATATAGATCTTCATCTTCGGGCTTATAATAAACGACATCACCCAACGGCGATATGCACATTGACCCACCGGAGTAATAGATATCGTTACCATCGTGTCCCACTCGGTTCACACCAACGACATAAGATTGGTTTTCAATGGCACGTGCTGGGATCAATGCCCTCCAATGCGCTGAACGTTTATCTGGCCAACTTGCTGTATAAACCAAGATATCGTAGGCCGCATTTTGATTCTTGGACCAAACAGGGAAACGAAGGTCGTAACAGATCATAGGGCAAATTTTCCAACCCTTGATATCCACCAAAATACGTTCGTTGCCCGGTTCAAAATACTCGCTTTCCTTAGACATGCCAAAAAGATGGCGCTTATCGTATTTCACATATTTGCCATCAGGAAACATCCATAAAAAACGGTTGTAATATTTCCCATCCTCTTCAATGATTAATGAACCGGCAACAACACAGTTTAATGAACTTGCCATTTCAAACAGCCATCTTGTGGTAGGACCATTGGCGGGTTCGGCACATTTTCCAACGTTATTCGTGAATCCCGTATTAAACATCTCCGGTAAGATAATCAAATCTGTTTTCTCGCGTAATGATGAAAGTCGCAACGCCAGATTATTCAGATTTTTTTCAATATTTTCCCAGAATAAATATGCTTGAAATACCGTGATTTTTAAAGGATCCATGAACGTTATCTAAAATTTATTTAATTATTTAGTACAAAATAGCCATTTATTGGCAAAATACGAATTTTAATAGAATTTCTATCTACTGCTGTCTTACTAAAAGATTGTTTGCTAACAGTAATAACGCTTCTTTACGTTCATTTGGTACATCCAAAGCATCCATTTTTTCAAATGCGCGCTGCGTGTATATATCTTTTAATTCATCCGCTGCTTCCCGGACCTGATATTTATCATATAAGGTTAGCATATCTTCAACTTTTGTCGGAACAGCCTCGACAGTTGAACGTAATAAGCGCTGCATCGTAGGAACATCCTCCTCAGCAATAACTTCAATCAGTTTAACCAATAAAAAGGTTTTCTTATTGATCATAATATCACCGCCGACGATTTTCCCGAAAGTATCCGGATCACCATAGGCATCCAATATGTCATCCTGCAATTGGAAGGCCAAACCAACATTTTCCCCAAAATCGTAGATCAATTGTTGTTGTTGTTCGTTCGCTCCGGAAAGAATGGCACCCAATTGCAATGCTCCGCCCAATAGTACCGATGTTTTCAAACGAATCATTTCCAGATATTCGGGCATAGACAATGACGCACGACTTTCATAGTCCATATCCAATTGTTGACCCTCACAGACCTCCATAGCGACTTTACTTAAAATCCGCAGCGTTGCGGGCAGATAAACCGGATTACATTTGGAGATTTCCTCATAAGCCTTCACTAATAATCCATCTCCAGAGAGAATGGCAATATTTGCATCCCATTTTTCATGGACAGTAGTTTTTCCTCTCCGTAAAGGAGCTTTATCCATCAGATCGTCATGTATCAATGAAAAGTTGTGAAAAAACTCTACAGCCTTTGCTGCCGGAATAATTTCGTCCATCTCTTGCATACCGAATAACTCGGCCGCCATCAATGTTAGCACTGGCCTAACCCTCTTGCCGCCCAAAGTCAATATATACCGTATGGGATCATATAAATTTGTTGGAGTTTCAGGAAATTGACTTGTCTCTATCGCCTCTATCACGAGCTGTTGTAAGTGTTGCATATATCTTTACGATCGAATCATGCGAATATAGCAATAATCATATAGAAATGGCAATTTTGTACCGCCAAAGCATTCGGGGCAAAATCGTACATTTGTATAAGTCTTTTGTTATGCGCATACTAATTATCCATACATATTATCAAACAGCAGGTGGAGAAGATACTGTCTTTCAACAGGAATTGTCGCTCCTCTCGCAAGATCACCAAGTCCGCACCATGACCTTTCAAAATAAAAAAGGCTGGCAAGGTGCATTACAGACCTTGGGTTCCATCTGGAATATTTTCGCAGCAAATAGATTAAAAAAAACAATCCGGGAATTCAGACCTGATGTCGTCCATCTCCACAATACACATTATGCCGCTGGACCAATTCTAATCCGTGCGATAGCCAAACAAGGTATTCCGCAGGTGATGACCTTGCATAATTTTAGATTACTCTGCCCCTCGGCAACACTTTATCATCACAATCATCTGTTTCTGGATTCGCTAAAAGAAGAATTTCCGTGGACGGCAGTTAAGGAAAAAGCATTTAATGATTCCGTTATTAAAACATTCCTCCTTGCCTTGAACTATTGGTTTCACCGCAAAATAAGTACATGGCAAAAGGTCAATAGGTATATTAATTTAAGCAGCTTTGCAAAATCAATATTTATTGACTCAACTTTAAGCGTACCCGCAGAAAAGTTTGAAGTAAAAGCTAATTTTGTTTTCCCTTCAACTTTAGCGGCTGAAAGCCCGCAACCTTATTTTATTTATGTTGGCAGACTGTCCGACGAAAAGGGAATATTAAATCTGATTGAGTCTGTGAAAGGAAAGGATCTGGAGCTCCGCATTATCGGTGGTGGTCCTCTCGAGGAGGAGGTCAAAAAAAGGATAACAGATCAGCCCAACATCAGCTATCTCGGATTTAAACCCCGAGCCGAGATTTTACCATTGGTTGCTGCAGCACAAGCCCTAATTGTCCCCTCCATTTGTTTCGAAGGAATGCCAATCACAATCCTCGAGGCCTACTCTGTGGGAACTCCGGTACTCTGCTCAAACCTTGGGCCTTTACCTGAAATGATTATCCCGAATAAAACCGGACAGACATTTGATCCACACAATAGAAACGAAATCGTTGCTTGCCTGACGCAATGGCATGCCAAACCAACCGATGAAAAAGATGAGATAAGAAAGACCTGTATGGCCTATTATTTTAGTAATTTTACTCCTGATATAAATGAGAGTAAATTATTAGCGATCTATAAAAACGCTATTGAAGATAAAAAATTAAACAAATGAGTATTATTGTAATGGATAAACTGGGTTTGGCACCTCAAATCCAAGCGACACTGGAAACGATCTATGATCCCGAATTAAAACCAGCAAATATTGTCGATCTGGGGCTTGTTTATGAAATTATTACCAAGGAAGATGGCATAGCAAAAATTGTTATGACACTCACAGCTCCGGGCTGTCCAGTTGCAGGAGAAATCATGAATGAAGTGCAGGAAAAAGTTGCTGGAATAGAAGGTATTAAAGAAGCCTTGGTGGAATTAACTTTTGATCCACCTTGGACCAAAGATATGATGTCTGAAGAAGCAAAGCTTGAACTTGGCTTCCTGTAGAATTTGTTTTAGAAAATATGTAATGCCTCCAAAAGACTATTTAGGAGGCATCTTTATGATGATGCTATTTTAAGTATACCGTGCTTGCTAGAGATCAG
Source organism: Sphingobacterium sp. GVS05A (assembly GCF_019969845.1). Classification (GTDB taxonomy): domain Bacteria; phylum Bacteroidota; class Bacteroidia; order Sphingobacteriales; family Sphingobacteriaceae; genus Sphingobacterium. Next base: position 598,624 of record NZ_JAHXYR010000003.1, on the reverse strand, counting down.
TGCGAAAAAAATAGCATTAGAATTATCCAGTACTATTATTTTCAAGGTCGCTCAATTTCTTCAGCGGTTTGGCTGTATTGGCATCACTTCCAAAGAGTAATTTCCATAGATTGCGGGATTCTTTGGTCAAGAGTGGCGACACGATGGAAAGGATTAAAACGTAAACCACAACGAATGATTGGATAACAGGGAGCAAAGCCCCCGCTTTCCCGATATTGGCCATGATAATTGAAAATTCCCCACGTGCAGACAGCGTAAAGCCAATGTCAAAAGATGTTTTCGGTTTCATCCCAGAAAATTTCGCAGCAAAATAACCCGAGGCGAGATTACCCATCACAGTTACTAAGGCCGCTATTGAAGCCCAAAATACAGCTCCTCCCAGCGACATGATATCTATGGATAGTCCGAAGCTAAAGAAAAACATCGCCCCAAAGAAGTCTTTATAAGGTAGCACCATGGCTTCAATTTTTTTGATATACTGCGAATCCGCCAGTACCAATCCCGCCATTAATGCACCAATAGCCTCGGCAACATGTATGGTCTCCGAAAATCCGGCAACGATAAAAAGCAGTGCAAAGATGACCAGTATAAATAATTCAGAAGTTTTTTCCTTTAACAAACGGTCTATTGCAGGTACCAACTTACGTCCCAAAACCAAAAAGGCTAAGATAAAGCCCAATGCCAATAGGGAAGTCCCTGCAACCGTCCAAAATGAGCTACTACCTGTTAATATCAATCCCGAAAGAAAGGAAATATGCATGGCAATAAAGAGATCATCAAACATGATCATTCCCATAATAACCTCTGTCTCCGGATTTGCCGTCCGTTTAAGATCAGTGAGGACCTTCGCCACAATTGCTGTCGATGAGCTCGTCATGATCCCACAAAGGACCATCATCTCCTTAAAAGGCATATCCATCAGCCAACCAATCAACAATCCCGAGGTAAAGTTGAGCAGGACATAGATTGTACCACCAGTTACGATGGCTTTACCAGATTTGATAAGCCGATTGACTGAAAATTCCAGTCCCAAATAAAACAGGAGAAATAATACCCCTAGCCTGCCCATAAAATCTATAAAGGGTTTGCTTTCGGTAAATGTCAGATCCACCAACCCAATCTGCGGTGCGTGTTGCCCCAAAACCATTCCTATAATAATGAAAAAAGGAATAACGGAAAACTTAAGCTTGTTGGCAATCAATCCAACAATAGCAACAAGTCCGACAGCGATTCCAATTTCCAATATTAAGGTGTGTGATAGCATAGATTACAGTAAAATTTCCTTTAAAAGTTTGATATTGTTTTTCTTTCCGGCAATGACCAAAGTTGTGCCTGGAGTAATCAGATAAGATGGTCCGGGGTTGATGACCGTTTCGTCGTCTCTAATTCCAGCAATAATGGATGCTCCAGTACGTTGTCGTACCTCCAGTTCACCGATCGTTTTTCCTGCTCCTTCCCATTTGCCCTCTAGCTTGTACCATTCGATACGCAAGTCGTCCAAAGCTACTTCAATTGTTTCCAATGCCTTGGGCTTATAGGATAGACCACCTATAATACCCGCTATCTGACGTGATTCATCATCATTAAGTGTCATCACACAACGCGATTCATGTTCTTCGTCATCATAACGATACAGTTCCCGTCGACCATCATCGTGGATCACAACAACCATATTGTCACCCGCATCGGTTTCAATTTGAAATTTCTTTCCAATTCCTATCAGATCGGACTCTCTTACAATAGACATAATCTTCTATTTAAATAAATACCAATAACAACAGCAAAACGCTGTTTTACCAAAAACAAATTTAACCAAAAATTCAATCTTAAACGAATCCTCTTCGCGCGACGGCAGAGGATGTGAACATGCAGATTACCCCAAAATACTAAAAAAAGACCAGAAAAACGAGTTTTAGACGAATTACTTTACCTCTATTAGCTTGTAGCTTCCATCTGGACGTCGCTGACTGCGACCAATGGTAATGCTCTTGGAGTGATAGAATAAAAAGGTCCAACCTTCTGGAGCCCCTTCTCCCCAATAAGCTTGCCGTAGCTCCTTCGAGCGTCGACCATCAAAATCATATTTAGCTACATAATTATGAAAAATCTCTTCCGGTTCAGGTAATACATCGCCCCCGAAAAAATAATGCACTTCACCTGTACGGACATGAAAAGCCTGGTGATGTGGTGTATGTCCGCCATTATGAGCATAACTGATTTCAGCATTTACCTGCCCCGCTCCTTCTACCAATACCAAGTTTCCACTTCGTTGGACAACATCAAAAATTTCTGTACGATATGAGCTCGAAATCCCAGAATAAGCATCCTCCCATTCTCCTCTTTGCACAATATACTCAGCTTCGGGAAATGCAATACGCGGGGAACCACTTTCCATACTTACCATACCTCCGGCATGATCTTTATGCAGGTGCGACATTAACACGTATTTCACATCATCTGGCTCATAACCCAATTTGCGGATATTGCTGTGCAACTTCAGCACACCACTGTCATCGGTATGCCCCAAACCGGTATCACAGATCACAAGACCTGACTCTGTTTTGATCAAAAAAGGATGGACATGGATAAACATGGATCTCGGACGATCTTTCGGATCATCCACAGATGGATCAAAGGGAACGAATTTTCTACTTTTATCGACAGAAAAAGAACCTTCATATAGAGAATAAGCCTGCACCATATTTAAAACATTGGGAATATGCACGTTAAGCGACAGGCGGTCAATACCAGGTTTAGGAATTAGGTAAGTCCAGCCTTAAAACGTATATTTACACTTAAAATATTGTGCAAAGATATGCAAAAAAGGTGGGTACTAAAATCTAAAACTGATGTCAAAATAACCAACAAACTGCGCGAGGAATTAAATATCAACGCTGTGTTAGCGGAATTGCTCGTCAACAGGGGAATTGGAAGTTTTGACGAAGCGAAACAGTTTTTTAGGCCACAATTGTCGGATTTGCACGATCCTTTTTTGATGAAGGATATGGAAAAAGCCATATCTAGAATCATCCAGGCTATCGGCAACAAAGAAAAGATCCTGATCTATGGTGATTACGACGTCGATGGCACCACAGCAGTCGCTGTAGTCTACAGTTTCTTCAGAGAATTTCATAGTCAACTGGAGTTTTATATTCCGGACCGTTATGCGGAAGGCTATGGTATATCTACGCAGGGCATTGATTATGCCGCAGCCAATGGCTTTTCTCTTATTATTGCATTAGACTGTGGGATAAAAGCCATTGATAAAATTGACTATGCCAACACGAAGGGGATAGACTTTATCATTGGCGACCACCATCTCCCAGGTGAAGAACTTCCAAAGGCTTTCGCTGTTTTAGATCCAAAACGTGTAGATTGTGATTATCCCTACAAGGAACTTTCTGGTTGCGGTATCGGCTTCAAGATCATCCAGGCGTTCATACTGACCAACGGAATGGATATCAATGCCTGTTATCAATTTTTAGATCTGGTTGCAGTGAGTATAGCATCAGATATCGTCCCAATCACTGGTGAGAATAGAATCTTAAGCCATTTTGGGTTGATTAAGCTTAACACCAATCCCTGCGTGGGATTAAAAGCATTGATTGACCTATCCAACAATAGAACAAAGATTTTTACGGTCAATGACATCGTGTTCCAGATTGGTCCGCGCATCAATGCCGCCGGCCGCATTGACCACGCTAAAGATGCCGTCAAATTATTAATTTCAAAATCCCTACAGGAGGCGAAAGACTTTAGTTCGAGCATTGATGATCAAAACAATGTCCGCAAGGATTTTGACCTTAAAATAACAGAGGAGGCGCTGGCGCTCATCGAAGAAAATGTAGTTCTCAAGAGCCGAAAATCTACCGTATTATACAAATCAGACTGGCATAAAGGTGTTATCGGTATTGTCGCTTCGCGATTGACTGAGAAATATTACCGTCCCACTATTATATTAACGGAAACAAATGGCCATATCGCGGGCTCTTGTCGATCAGTAATCGGATTTGATCTATATGAAGCGTTAAACGAATGTGCTGATTTACTTGAGCAATTTGGAGGGCACAAATATGCTGCTGGACTGACCATGTCACTGGACAATGTAAGCTTGTTTCAAGATCGATTTGAAGAAGTCGTGGCTCGTAGGATCAGTCCTGAAATGCTGACACAAGAAATTCAGATCGATGCCAAACTTCATCTGAAGGATATAGACGCTAAATTTTTTCGCATACTCCAACAGTTTGAACCTTTTGGGCCACAAAATGAGTCACCAATTTTCTTGACTAAGAAAGTGAGTTCAGTAGGGCCGGCTTTCCCTGTAGGTACAAATCATTTAAAAATGACAGTTGTCCAGGAAGACTCGCCATCTTTTGATTGCATCGGTTTCGGATTAGCAGAACATATTGATCATATCAATTCAGGGCAGAGTTTTGATATCTGTTATAGCATTGAAGAGAATGTATGGCGCAATAAGAGAAACTTACAGCTTAACATCAAGGGAATTCGATATTAGCGTTTTAGCATCTAAATACTTAATACTAAGAAGATATTAAATATATTTACCATAGATTTGCAATCAAATGCTCCAACGGTAAATTCAGCATTATCTGGCATTTTGCGGAATAAGTAGAGCAGAAACTTATAGTGACAAGATAAATCAAGAAGATGATTTTAAAGGCAGAACATCTCATAAAAAAATATAAACAACGTACTGTTGTCAACAATGTATCCTTTCATGTAGAACAAGGAGAAATTGTCGGATTATTGGGGCCAAATGGTGCTGGTAAAACGACCTCTTTTTATATGATTGTAGGTCTGATCAAACCCAATGACGGAAAAGTATTTTTAGATGATCAAGAGATCACGCAAGATGCGATGTACCAACGCGCGCAGCGTGGAATAGGTTATTTGGCACAGGAAGCTTCTGTTTTCCGCAAGTTATCCGTAGAAAACAATATCCTCGCTGTATTAGAGATCCACTACCCCAATAAAGAAGAACGGATGGCCAAGTTGGAAGAATTGCTATCCGAATTCAGTCTACATCGTGTCCGTAAAAACAGGGGTGATCTTTTGTCGGGGGGCGAGCGCCGACGTACCGAAATCGCTCGAGCATTGGCAGCAAATCCATCGTTTATCCTATTGGATGAGCCATTTGCAGGGGTTGACCCTATTGCCGTAGAGGAAATCCAAACGATTGTTGCTAAACTCAAAACACGTAATATTGGCATCTTAATCACCGACCACAACGTACAGGAAACTTTATCAATTACGGATAGGGCCTACCTTTTGACCGAAGGAAAGATTATGCTTACAGGTACACCTGAAGAAATCGCGGATAATGAACTAGCCCGAAAATTCTATCTTGGTCGCCATTTTGAATTAAGAAGGAAAAAATTTTAAAGCATAACCAATACCCTCTATGGCCTTATTAAATTCCATTTTTACTTGGTTCATGAAAAAAAGGATTCACCAAATCGAGCTTTTCATGAAATATCCCCACGATGTACAAGAGGAATGGTTCCAAAGTTTAATTTCTACTGCCGAAGCGACGGAATGGGGAAAAAAATACGACTACACGAGCATACTCACCCCAGAAATCTTCAAAGAGCGTGTACCTATACAGGATTATGACGATATCAAAGGTTATGTAGATCGGATGATCAAAGGTGAGCAGAATATTCTGTGGCCTTCGGATATCAAATGGTTTGCAAAATCATCTGGAACAACCTCTGATCGCAGCAAATTTATACCGGTGAGCGAAGAGGCCTTAGAAGAATGTCACTTCCAGGGAGGAAAGGACATGTTGACGATATACTGTCACAATAGGCCTGAAAACCGTGTTTTTACCGGAAAGTCTGTTGTCATCGGTGGCTCATCCCAGATCAACAACTTCAGCCCAGATTCCTATTATGGAGATCTATCTTCCATCCTGATCCGCAATCTTCCATTTTGGGCGGAATTCAAACGAACCCCAAACATGGAGGTGACTTTAAACCCCAATTTTGAAGAGAAAATTGAGCAGATCGCGCAAATTACCATCAAAGAAAATGTCACTAGTCTGGCTGGTGTACCAACCTGGAATATTGTGATGGCCAAACGTGTATTGGAAATCACAGGCAAAAACAACCTATTGGAAGTATGGCCAAACCTTGAATTTTATGGTCATGGAGGTGTGAGCTTCAAGCCCTACCGCGAGCAGTTCCACAAACTGATTCCATCAGATAAGATGTACTATCTAGAAAACTACAATGCCTCAGAAGGGTATTTTGGGTTACAGGATGAATCGGACTCTGAAGATCTTTTGCTCATGCTGGATTATGGGATATATTACGAATTCCTTCCCACAGAACGTATGCATGAGGAAAACCCGACAACGCTACGTTTGGATCAGGTAGAAATCGGCAAGAACTATGCACTGATCATTTCCACCAATGCCGGATTATGGCGTTATAAAATAGGCGATACAATCAAGTTTACGTCTTTGTCTCCCTACCGTTTTCAGATATCGGGACGTACAAAACAATATATCAATACATTTGGTGAAGAAGTGATCGTTGACAATGCCGAGCAAGCACTTGCTGAAGCAAGCAAGCTGACAAATGCGCGTATAAAAGATTATACCGCAGGACCCGTATATTTTAGGGATGCCGAAGCGGGAGCACACGAATGGGTCATTGAATTTGACCAGCAACCCAACGATTTTAAACGTTTTTGTGAAATATTGGATGCCAAGTTGAGAGAAATCAATTCAGATTACGACGCAAAACGATTCAAGAACATGGCACTTCGACCGCCAATTGTTCATAATGCACCATCAGATACTTTTTATAAGTGGATGAAGTCGAGAGGTAAATTGGGTGGACAGAATAAAGTCCCTCGATTGAGCAATAATAGAGAATATCTTGACCCGCTTTTAAAGATTTTGCAAGATTGACCGTACGTCTATTCTTGTGGAGATTAGCCAAGATTTTATGATACAATCTTGGCTAATCCTGTTTTTTTAGGGTTTAATTGCAGTTTTATACAAAAACACAAAAAAACCAAGGATAAAATTCACAGAAATACCTTTCTTTTGAATTTCAACATCACGCTGTAACAATTCGCGAGTTTCACCCGATGTTACTTCATTGCTTTTGTTAAGACGGTGAGTCAATTCCATACTAAGTTTATTTTATGATAAGTGATTTTATAGCGTAAGCGACCCAATGCCCATCTATGGTCGCAGTCTTTATTTCCAAACTTTATGCCACAAATACAGGAATCGTATTAATTAACACAAAATTAATACAATTAATTAAAAACAGGTTACCCCTATAAATTTTATCGGTTTATTTTTCATTTTCATAGGTATAGTGTAGTAAATCGGAGAATGACTGTCCGAAATAAAAGCCATTTTTCCGAACGGGAAATTATCATAGCAAAGTGCAATTTATATTTCAATTTTTCCTAACTTAGCCTAAGTAATATAAAAAATAAGATGAACGCGACAGAGAACTATTCAATTCGCGTAGAGCCAACTCAAAATTCAAGACTCTCGCAAGTAGATTTCGACAATCTAAAATTCGGAAAGATATTATCCGACCACATGCTGGTCGCAGACTATGATGATGGTGAATGGAAAGATGTCAGCATCGTCCCTTACGGAGATATCAGTATCAGTCCTTCTATGTCAGCTTTACATTATGGTCAAGCAATCTTTGAAGGTATTAAAGCCTATAAATTCGCAGATGGTACAGTGAGTATCTTTCGTCCAGACAGAAACTGGGAAAGATTCAACAAATCTGCAGCACGCCTTCAGATGCCTGAGGTTCCTGAGGAAATTTTTATGGATGGTCTGAACAAACTATTGGATATTGACCGCAATTGGGTTCCTGCTAAAGAAGGTTCTTCTTTGTATATACGTCCATTTATGTTCGCTACTGAAGCCGCATTGGGCGTACATCCATCCAAATCATACAAGTTTATCATTATCACAGGCCCAGTTGGTGCTTACTATAGTAAACCGATTAGCTTAAAAGTTGAAACGTACTATACACGTGCTGCTGAAGGTGGTGTTGGATTCTCGAAAAATGCCGGTAATTATGCGTTGTCGCTTTATCCGACCCAATTGGCTAACGATGAAGGCTACGATCAAATTATGTGGACTGATGCTTCAGAACACAAATATATCGAAGAAGCAGGCACTGCAAACCTAATTTTCCGTATTGGTGACACCATTATCACCCCACATGGCGATACGATCTTACATGGTGTAACCCGTCGTACAATTATGGAATTGGCAGAGAAATGGGGGTATAAAACTGAACAACGGAAAGTATCCGTACAGGAACTTATCGATGGTATTAAAGCAGGTACAGTTACTGAGGCATTTGCTGCAGGAACAGCTGCAACGATCACCGACATTAGCCGGATCGGTTTTGAAGGTCAAGACTACAATTTACCTCCAGTTGAGGGCCGTGAGTTCTCCAATAGAGTTTTACATTATCTGAATGAATTGCGTTATGGTAAAGTAGCAGATCCATTTGGATGGAATTACTTGGTAAAATAAACGGGTAATTGCAATAGAAAAAGCAGTTGGTAATCGCCAACTGCTTTTTTTATTTGTATTGATCACAAAGAATCTTCAGTTAATTTTTATAGCTGTAGGTCCTCGTGAGAGCATGAAGCTTTTATTGCATCAGATGCTGCTTAACTCATTGCGTCCCCGTCAAGTAGCTTCGCGTTTATGAAATCAATAATCGTCCCTGTTTCATCAGGCTGAAACCACGAAGTATTGCCATATTTTTTAAACCAAGTAATCTGCCGCTTTGCGTAGCGTCTTGAATTTTGCTGGATTCTCTCCACAGCTTCTTCCAAAGAGATATTTCCATCGAGGTAATCAAACAATTCCGCGTAGCCTACCGTCAACAAGGCTGGTTTACTCCTAAAGGGAACCAATGACTTTACTTCTTCCAACAATCCCATTTCCATCATCCGTTCCACCCGAAGATTAATCCGTTCGTACAACCGCGAGCGTTCCATATTCAATCCGATCGTCAGGATATCAAATGGTCTTTTACTTAGGTCTTTTTTGTGATAAAAGGACATGGGTTTACCTGTTGCCTCAAATACTTCCAAGGCACGAACGACACGCTGTGGATTATCGATATCTGCGATTTGATAATAGGCTGGATCAATTGTTTTTAATCGCTCCTTCATCTGTTCAAGCCCCAATTGTGCCATTTCATTGTTGAGTCTCTCGCGTACTTCATCTCCTGCTTTAGGTAGATCATCCAAGCCTTCGCAGAGCGCACGGACAAATAGCCCAGACCCTCCGACCATAACAGCCACATCATGTTGACGGAATAGTTCATCCAACTTGTCTAAGGCTTCCCGTTCAAAATCGCCCGCGGAATAATCCTGGGTAATGGAATGTGAATTTATAAAATGGTGCGGGGCACTAGCCAGTTCTTCTGAATCCGGCTTTGCTGTTCCAATGGTCATCTCGCGATAGAACTGTCGGGAATCGGCAGAAATAATTTCGGTCTTAAAATATTGAGCTAATGAAATAGCCATTGCAGTTTTTCCAACAGCAGTCGGACCTACAATGGCTATCAGTGTTTTCTTTTTTGCCATAATATTTGCTTCAAATGCTCAAATATGCATTGAAAGCATGTTCAATTAATATTCGTCTTCGTAGCCGCTAGATCCCTCGCGCTCTTCCTCGCCTTCACCCTCTTCGTCTTCATCTTCGCTATCGAAGCCATCTAGTTCATCCTCGTCATCTACACCATATTGTGTATCATCCTCCTCAACATATTCATCCTCCTCAACAGCATCGGATACCGGGAAGTTAGCAGCAGTCATTGTTTTAGGTACTTGACCTACAGACTTGAATAAGGCCGGATAGTCTTTACCCGCTTCCTCTTTCAAAATCTTGATCAGCTCCACTTGAAAATCATACGGGCGGTCAAAATTATAGACGTAATAAAACTTTTGGTGAGGATCATCAATAAACTTGCTCAGGCGAATATTCTCCATCAACAAAACTTCAGCATCTTTTTTTCGCTGGGTCGGTTTAAACGCAATTTCCGTCCCTTTTTTCCATTGATCATTGCTCACGTAAAAAGAGGAAGAAGTATCCGTCGCATAACCTGTCGTTTTGTGGATTTCCTCGTGCATGTCTAAAAATGTACTTTTCGAAGGCATATCAATTTCACGATATACATCTTCATAATCTTCAAAAGTAACTCTAAATCTATAAATTGCCATCTTCTATGTATTCTTCTTTTTAGCAGTTTAAAATTAATACTATATTTTAAGAATTGGAAATTTCCAACTGGATTTCTTGTTTGACCTCCAAGCCCATGCCTACTGCTTTTTTCACTAAATATTGATAAGCTTCAATCCGGGAATTTGGGATCTCGCCTTCCAAAATAGCCTCGCGGATCAAGTTTTTTAACTGTCCAACAGCACGTCCGGGTGTTAATCCGAAAAGTATCATAATATCTTCACCACTGATCGGCGGTTGCCAATTTCGGATCTTGTCACGTTCCTCTACATCCTTTAGTTTCTGCTTGACAAGTTCAAAATTTTGGCGGTACTTTTTCTTTTTAAACTCATTCTTCGTTGTCACATCGGCGTGGCACAGCATCATTAGTGCATCAATGTCATCACCTGCTTCAAATAATAAGCGTCTGACAGCAGAATCTGTCACAATATCCTGAGCAAGGACAATCGGACGAAGATGCAATTGTACAAGTTTCTGTACAAATTTCATCTTTTCGTGTAACGGTAATTTTAGTTCAGCAAAAAGTTTCGGTACCATACGTGCACCGCGGTCTTCATGCCCATGAAATGTCCAGCCTAATTTTTTATCAAAACGTTTTGTCGCAGGTTTGGCGATATCGTGCATAATAGCAGCCCAGCGCAACCAGAGATCATCTGACAATTCACACACATTATCCAATACTTCCAATGTGTGGTAGAAATTATCTTTATGTCCTTTTCCATCAATAATATCAACTCCATGCAGGTTGTACATGGCCGGAAAAATCAATTCTAATAGACCTGTATCAAAAAGGTATTTAAAACCCACTGAAGGTTTAGGTGAAAGAATGATCTTATTGATCTCATCGATAATCCGTTCCTTTGAAATAATCTTAATACGTTCTTTTGTATCAGTAATTGCTGTAATGGCGTCAATGTCAATCTTGAAATTTAGCTGGGTTGCAAAACGGATCGCACGCATCATACGTAAGGGATCATCCGAGAAAGTTTCAATTGGATCGAGGGGTGTCCGGATAATACGGTGTTCGAGATCCTTTACACCATCGAAGGGGTCTACCAAAGTACCGTAATCGGCTTTATTCAACGAAAAGGCCATGGCATTGATGGTAAAATCACGACGGTTTTGATCATCGGTCAATGTGCCATCCTCTACGATCGGTTTCCGGGAGTTCGCTCGGTAAGATTCCCTCCGCGCACCCACAAACTCTACATTCAAACCCTCAAAAACGAGCATTGCAGTTCCAAAATTCTTATAGACCGCCACTTTCGTATGAAGCCTTTCACCTAGTAAAGTTGCAAATTCAATACCACTTCCCACTACAACAATATCCACATCGTTCTTGAATGGACGCTTCATAATGTAATCGCGCACATACCCCCCAATGACATAACACTCCGTATTTGTCTGCTCGGCGAGCTCTTTGATGATAGAAAATATTGGATGTTGTAAATTATCGCACATAGTTAGAACAGCAGGTAAAAAACCAAACAGTTTGCAAAAGTAATACTTTTTTTTAGTATTAAGTATGGAGATATAAGAATTGAGATTTTGATCTTACAAGCTGTAAGCCGATACGATTTCTGTTTTATCTTATCACTGGAGAATCATTATGATCCTTAATGAAGGATAGGATTCTCGTCATCTGCCTAACTTGATTTATATAACTTTATAGATCAAAAAATCATCAACTATTACAACCCTAATCTCGATCTTTGGACAATTTGCGGAATGCCAATGGATTTTTCAGCAATTCTGCCTGTTCCCTTCTGCGTTTTACAATATGGACTGCAGTGAAAATTGCTTCCACAAATGAGCTTGGTGAAGCCAGGTTTTTTCCAGCAATATCGTAACCTGTACCATGATCCGGTGAAGTACGTACTATAGATAGTCCTGCAGTGTAATTGACACCAGCACCTTTCGCAATATGCTTAAATGGAATTAACCCTTGATCGTGGTACATAGCCAAAACCGCATCAAACTTTTCATAAGCTCCTTTTGCAAAAAAACCATCCGCCGGATAAGGGCCAAAACAAAAGATCCCTTGTTCATTTGCTTTTTCTACGGTTGGTCGAATAATCTGGTCATCCTCCGTACCTATAATCCCGTGATCTCCAGCATGTGGGTTAAGTCCTAAAACAGCTATTTTGGGTTTTTCTACCCAGAAATCCTTTTTCAAAGACTCATTCATGAGGATCAACTTTTTCAGTATCGCTTCTTCGGTGATATTCGCAGCCACATCATGTAGTGGAATATGTCCTGTCACTACACCAATGCGTAGTTCATCACAGACCATAAACATCAACACATCATCAGCTTCAACTTTAGCCTGTAAATATTCGGTATGACCAGGAAATTGGAATCCCTCCTGTTGAATATTATGCTTATTGATCGGCGCAGTCACTAAAGCATCGATTTTACCAGCTTTCAAATCCTCAATCGCTCTTTCCAAAGACAAAAAAGCATATTTTCCGCCAATTTCGTTTTCCTCTCCCAAAGAGATCTTGACATCTTCCTGCCAGCAATTGATCATATTCGCCCTTTTAGGATGGGCCTGTTCAGCATCATTGATTACATTAAAACTAAAATCGTTTATTCCTACCGCTTTCCGATGAAAAGAGGCAACTTTTGTATTTCCATAAACAATTGGTGTAAAAAAATCGCACATACGTTGATCTACCAGTGACTTGATAATTACTTCAAGTCCAATACCATTAATATCCCCTACGGTAATTCCGATTTTTAGTTTATCACTCATCCTTTTTAAATGCTTTGAATCAAAAATAGGGATTTTTTTTTAGTATTGAGTAGTTAGATATGCGTATTGAGATTTTGGCCAGAGAAGCCAATGGCTTGCAAACTGTCTCTACTTTTTAATTTTGACTTTTTACTTTATAAAGCTTTTTAATTTCTAATTTTGCATCATGAGTACAGTTAGAGCAAAAAAACATCTAGGACAGCATTTCTTAAACGATAAGAATGCCGCACAACGTATTGTAGAGGCATTGGATCCTAAATTGGGTTTCAGCCAAGTACTCGAAGTTGGTCCGGGAATGGGTGTCCTCTCTGACTTTCTATTACAGAAAGAAGAATATGAGACCTATCTGATCGATGTTGATGAGGAATCGATTGCCTATTTGGATGATAAATACCCACAATTGGGGAAAAGATTAATCCATGGCGATTTTCTAAACCTTGATTTTTCGCAATATTTTGGCGAAAAGATGGCTGTCATCGGCAACTTTCCTTATAATATTTCCTCTCAGATTCTCTTCAAAATTCTGGACGAACGTCAACGTGTTGTTCAAATGACAGGGATGTTTCAAAAAGAAGTCGCTGAGCGCTGTACAGCGAAAGCAGGCAGTAAAGAATATGGAATTCTGAGTGTGTTTTTACAAGCTTACTATAAAGTAGAATACCTCTTTACCGTAAAGGCTGGCGCTTTTAATCCGCCGCCTAAGGTACTGTCGGGTGTCATCCGTATGACCCGCAATGACCGCGAACAACTGGCCTGTGATGAGAAGCTGTTTTGGCGTGTCGTCAAAGCAGGATTCAATCAACGTCGCAAAACTTTACGCAATTCCCTCTCAGGGGTTGTCCCGAAAGATAAAATGTCAGATAATCCGCTTTATGAGTTGCGGGCCGAACGGTTAACTGTAGACGATTTTGTCAGCTTGACTAACGAGATCGCGAATTGCCTTTGATATGAATTTTGCAGATAACACTTTTATTATTGTTGGCGGTGGGATCGCTGGATTATGTGCCGCGATAGGCCTTCAAAAATTGGGTCTTAAAGCCCATGTTTATGAAAGTGTAGCTGAACTTAAAGGTATAGGTGCAGGTTTTGGACTCGCTGCCAATGCCATGCAGGCTCTAGATCATCTGGGATTAAAAGATGAAATCAGTCAAATTGGACATTATCTGGGTTCCTATAATGTGTTGGATCAAAAAGGAAATCTTTTGGTCGAACCGAATACCAAATCCATCAGCAAAAAATACAATCAGGACAATTTTGCCATACATCGGGCGGACCTGCACCAGTTTCTTTTATCAAAAATTCCCGATAGTCAGGTTCACCTTGGCAAACGCGCGACTTCCTTTGAACGGTTAGGGGAACAAGTCTGTGTTCATTTTACCGACGGAAGCCAAGTTGTAGGAGCTGCATTACTTATTGCCGATGGTGTACATTCACTATTACGTCAACAATTGATACCGGCCTCAAGCCCCCGTTATTCAGGTTATACCTGCTGGCGGGCAACAATAGATAACAGCAGTATCCAACTCAAAAAAAGCACTGAAACCTGGGGTTCAAAAGGTAGATTTGGAATGACACCCCTTGTTGGCAATCGTGTATATTGGTATGCCTGCATCAACAGCATACAGCAAAATCCGACGCTAAAAAACTGGACCACAGCAGAATTATTGAACAACTTCAAGGAATACCACAATCCTATTCCAACGATTCTGTCCGAGACCAAGGATACCGAACTGATCTGGAACGACATTATAGATATCGCGCCATTACAACAGCTTGCTTTTGACAATATCCTTTTGCTCGGAGATGCTGGTCACGCCACTACCCCCAATTTAGGACAGGGCGCCTGTCAAGCAATAGAAGATGTTGCTGTGTTGCTGGATGAGCTGAAAACAGCCGCATCCATTCAACATGCCTTCTCGCGATTTGAAACGCGTCGATTGGATCGCGTCAACTATATCAGTAACACTTCCTGGCAGATTGGCAAAATCGCCCAATGGGAAAATCCCCTTTTGATTGGCATGCGCAATTTTTTTATGAAAATAATGCCCAACGGGCTCAAACAGCAACAATTAAACAAACTGTTGTCAGTAGATTTTATGCAAATTAACCGTAATCATGAAGACTAATATTTTGATTGTCGATGACATCCACGAAATTATGTTGGAGAAATTTGCGCAGGCGGGTATCGCTTATGATTACCGCCCCGATATCGACCGTGCTGAAACCGAAAAGATCATTGCGAACTACTCCGGAATGGTCATTCGTTCGAAATTTCAGGTAGATAAGCCGCTTTTTGACTTTGCATCCAACCTCCATTTTATCGCACGTGCTGGAGCAGGAATGGATAATATCGACGATGAAATTGCCATTCAAAAACAGGTTACCTTGATTCCCGCCAATGAGGGAAACCGAGATGCTGTGGGCGAACACATGATCGGAATGTTATTGAGTCTGATGAACAATCTCAACCGCAGTGATCAGCAAGTGAGAGCTGGTCAATGGTTGCGTGAAGCCAACCGTGGCTATGAGCTTAAAGATCGCACTGTTGGTTTGATCGGTTATGGCCATAATGGTATGGCGATGGCCAAAAAGCTTTCTGGTTTTGACGTGAAGGTACTGGCTTACGACAAATACCGGACGAATTATACTGACGAGTATGCAGAAGAAGCAAGCATGGAAAATATTTACGAACAAGCCGATATTATTAGTTTCCATATCCCATTGACTGCCGAGACAAAGGGAATGATTGATGATGCGTATTTATCGAAGTTTAACAAACCTATCTTTTTCCTGTTGGGTGCCAGAGGTGAGATTGTACAAGTTCCGGCCGTACTAAACGGTCTTGATAAGGGCCGTATCCTGGGAGCAGCTTTTGATGTACTCCCTGTTGAAAAATTCCCCAAACTTGGGGAACAGACCTGGTATCCCGACCTTATCACTAGGGATAACGTCATTTTATCTCCCCATGTAGCGGGCTGGACTTTTGAAAGCTATTACAAATTATCAGAAGTTGCTGCAGATAAGATTATCGCATTTTTAAAGCAACAGGGCAAATATTAAAAAATAAAAACTTTAATCCATCATCGGATGATGAAAGCAATATTACCTAGTAAATACTAAATAAGACTACGATCAAAAATTGGAGCACCAGACTACCATCCAATAAGTAGGCATAGTGGTAGTGATCTTTCGTTTTGAAGACAGCCAGCTTTAGGAGTGCATAAATCAGTATATTGGTTAAGATCAGCCCCAATTTGATCCATAACAGATAAGGAGCGATAAGGATTAAGAGACTATGTAACAGCAATAAAGTATAGGTAAGTCTTTTTGCCTTTTGCTCCCCTAACATATTGGGCAATGTCCTCAAATGATAGTAGGAATCCTGTTGAATATCGCGTATATCAAAAGGTAGCGTGCAAATAATCAAAAATATAAATTTTAGCACACAAAGTGCAACAAGTACCCAAGAGTCTATCCTGTCCCCGATATTAAGCAATTCGACATAAGGAAGCACGACACTACTGCATACCCAAACCAAGGCGATATGGAAGATTTTCGCCCCAGGAACTTGCCGAAGCCCAACTTTGCGATCATGAAAAGTAAACAGCGGCATCCCATACAACAAGCTCAATATTCCAATAAAACCTAGGAATAAGAACGAATAAATATGGATGTGCAGCAAACAGTAACCAAGAATAATTAATGCGATCACGTTATTTAGCCACATCACCCACTCGTGGTTAAATATCCAGCGCGTGCGGGCAAATTTTGATTCTTTTGGGTTTTGGGGTTTAGACCACCATAAGCTAAAGTTGTAAAGCAATAATGTTGCTGTTCCCTCAACCAAGACAATAGACCAATTGATCGGACGTTCAAATATAATATAGGTCAGCGCACATTGGGCCATGGCGGCCAATGCAATCAAAATATTCGTATAAATGCTGATATAGAATATCTTTCTTAGAAACAACATCTGTGTTTAATCTTGCTGCAATATAACAATCTTGATAGATAAAAGTAGTTTAACATTATATTAAACATCAAATTGTTGATAAAATGGGCAAAAACCGCTAAATTGTACACCGAAATTGAGCTATTAAAAACAATTTCGCAACGATAACTTTATAAATTAAAATAATTCATAATAATCCTATAACAATGAGCCTACAAATAAAATCATTTGAAGAATATCAAAGTGAATATAAGCGAAGTGTAGAACAACCTGAGGAGTTTTGGGCGAGCATAGCGGATCATTTTTTCTGGAAGAGAAAATGGAACAAAGTGCTAAACTGGAACTTTGAGGAACCTAATATCAAATGGTTTGATGGTGCAAAATTAAATATTACCGAAAACTGCCTGGACCGTCATATTTATGCGAATGGCGATAAACCAGCGATTATCTGGGAGCCAAATGACCCAAATGAAGCACATCGTATCCTTTCCTATAAACAATTGTTGCAGAAGGTTGAACAATTTGCTAATGTATTAAAGAATAACAATATCAAAAAGGGTGACCGTGTCTGTATTTATTTACCGATGGTTCCCGAATTGGTGATTGCGGTATTGGCCTGTGCCCGTATAGGCGCTATCCACTCGGTTGTCTTTGGTGGATTCTCGGCACGTTCCATCGCCGATCGTATCGTGGATGCGGAATGCAAATTGATCGTTACTTCCGATGGTAGCTACCGTGGTAATAAAACCATTGGACTTAAAAATATTGTTGATGATGCTTTGATGCAATGTGATACTGTAGAGAAAGTCATTGTATTAACACGTACGCGTACACCGGTATCCATGATCAAAGGCCGTGATGTATGGTGGGAAGATGAGATCAAGAAAGTGGAAACCCAAGGAAATCCAGCCTGCCCAGCGGAAGAAATGGATGCTGAGGATACCCTGTTTATCCTTTACACGTCTGGATCTACAGGTAAACCTAAAGGAGTTGTACATACCTGTGGTGGCTATATGGTTTACACGGGATACACCTTTATGAATACCTTCCAGTATCAACCAAATGATGTATTTTTCTGTACAGCTGACATTGGTTGGATTACTGGCCATAGCTATATTGTTTACGGGCCACTATCCCAAGGTGCCACTTCATTGATGTTTGAAGGTATCCCAACATTCCCAGATGCCAGCCGTTATTGGGATATTGTTGACAAATTTAAAGTCAATATCATTTACACGTCCCCTACAGCGCTACGTTCATTAATGGCTTTTGGCGATCAATTTGTAGATAAAAACGACCTTTCCTCACTACGTGTACTAGGTTCAGTAGGCGAACCTATCAATGAAGAAGCCTGGAACTGGTTTAATGAAAAGGTCGGTAAAAAGAACTGTCCTGTCGTTGATACTTATTGGCAAACGGAGAATGGTGGTCACCTGATCACTTCTTTAGCTGGTGTTACACCAGAAAAAGCAAGTTATGCGATGTTCCCAATGCCTGGTGTACAACCGGCGTTGATGGACGAAAATGGAAAAGAAATCGAGGGCAATGATGTCACCGGAAATCTATGTATCAAATTCCCTTGGCCAGGTATGCTACGTACGACCTGGGGCGACCATGATCGCTGTAGACAAACGTACTTCTCCACTTACAAAGACATGTATTTTACGGGCGATGGCTGTTACCGTAGCCCAGAAGGATATTACAAAATCACAGGTCGCGTGGATGATGTCTTGAATGTATCTGGTCACCGCATCGGTACTGCGGAGGTAGAGAATGCCATCAATATGCATGCTGACGTTGTGGAATCCGCTATTGTCGGTTATCCACATCCGGTAAAAGGCCAGGGTATCTATGCTTACGTTATTGCTAATCACCACACGGATGCAGAAGCAACTAAAAAAGATATCATGGAGACTGTTTCGCGCATTATTGGTCCTATTGCCAAACCAGATATTATCCAGTTTGTCAATGACCTTCCAAAGACACGTTCCGGAAAGATCATGCGCCGTATTCTACGCAAGATTGCTGAGGGAGATATCAGTAATTTAGGTGATACTTCTACTTTGCAGGATCCTACAGTAGTCGAAGGCATCATCCAGGGTGCTGAAGGCCTGAAAAAATAGTTCCGCTAGAACCTTTAACAAAGGAAGCCCTGCAATATATTTTTGACAGGGCTTTTTGTTACAATTCCATCAGTTTTTAAACCTCAAATTTTTTGTCAGATTGTTCCAGATACGTCTAAAAATAGATTTATCTTCGGTAATGATCTCACCATCTCCAAATAACCCAGGTTTAAGTTGGATCAATGGATTGCTACCCGTCGTATCAAGACCAACAGTCGTAAAGAACACACTGTCCCGAATCGGAATATCTGAAATATATTCCACCTTCCCTCTTAAATAACCGTATTCTTCAAAGGGATATCCGTTCACTTTAATCAAAACTTTTTGACCTTTCTTCACTTTCGCTGAAGCAGTTTGGGGCAATAATACCTCGCCATAATATTTTTCGCTTTTGGGATTGATATAGAATAATTTTTGTCCGACGGCAACCTGTTGATTTATCTGTAAGAATTCTCCATAAATTAGCTTTCCACTGACGGGGCTCGTCATGACATATTGTTTTTTCCAGTTCTCCGCTTCACTGATAAAGCTATTTAATGCTTGTATAAATTTTTTCTGTTCTTCTCCGATCTGATTTTCAATTTCCGCCAGTTCCTTATTTTTAGACAGGATATTTCCTTCATAACTGATCAAACTATTTTCCATTTGGGGAATAATCTGGCGTTTTGCCAACAACAGCGCTTCCTTTTCCTGAAGTTCGGCAGGACTGATCACCTTCTTTTCAGCCAGTAATTTGTACTTTTCGTATTCTTTCTCTGCCAGATCAAGTTGCTGCTTCTGCAATTCAAAAGACTGACTATTCTTTTTATATTGTTCATTCACATTCGTAACTTCTTGATTGATCACCGACCGACGCTTTTGGTATATTCCTTGATCCCGGGCGGAGACATAACTCAGATAGGAAAGATAGAAGTTTTGATAAGCACCTTGTAGTTCTCCTAAATTGAGATTCTTTGGCTCGATCAATGCCTCCAGATTATAAGTGGCATTCGGTTGTTGACGTATTTGTTGAAGCTTATCCAAAAGCACCACAATCTGGTCATGATCTGCTGTGCTCTCTAAATAAGCTAATGGTCCACCTGCTTCTACCCAGTCACCGTCTTTCTTTAAAAGTTTCACCAGACTTCCATTGACCTTAGCAGAAAGGACTTTGGGGGCATCTGTTGTATTAAATCTAATCTTACTATCCACAGTTTCAGGATAACGTATAAATACAGACATCCCCAGAATAAGCAATACTGTCAACAGGATAAATGTTATCCCTCTTCTTAAAAGCCAAGATGGCGGTTTGGCGATAATATCCTGTAAATCTTCTGAATGGATATCTGATTCTATAATCGATGATTCTTTCATAGCTATTTAATTCCCCAATTCCAATTGGTTTCTTACTAATTCGAAATATTTCCCTTTTGACGCCGTAAGTTCAACGTGTGTTCCCTGTTCAACAACATTTCCCTTTTCCAATACGATAATATTATCGGCATTTTTGACGGTGCTAAGTCTGTGGGCAACAACAATTACTGTTCTTTTTTGAAAGAAACGGTCAAGGTTTTCAATAATTACCTTTTCATTATTGGCATCGAGCGAATTGGTCGCTTCATCCAAAAATATAAATTCAGGTTCCTTGTACACTGCACGGGCAATCATCAGACGTTGTCGTTGTCCCTGACTCACTCCTTTACCTGCTGTACCAATTTTGGTCGCCAAACCAAAGGGTTGCTCCGCGATAAATTCATTTAGATTAGCAATTTCAATCGCAGTATCCAACCGCTGCTGGTCTGGAAACTCTTCGTTGACAGTAATATTACGTTCTATTGTATCTGCATATACATAGTTATCCTGTAACACTGCTCCGCATTTATCTCGCCAAAGAGAGAAATCAAACCGCTCTAATCGTTTTCCACCGATGAGAATTTCCCCCTCTTCGTATTCATAAAACCGTAATAGTAATTTTAGAATAGTCGTTTTCCCACTTCCACTGGTTCCTACAATGGCTGTGGTTTTACCGGCGGGAAAATTCAAGTTCAGACGATTGAAAATCGGTTCGTTTCCAGCACCGTAGTAGCGAAAAGTCAGATTACGGATCTCGATATCCTTTTTCTCCGGCAAATTGTCCAGATAATCCTTTTTCACATCTTCCTCGTCTTCCGTTTCATAAATTTCATTAAGCCGTTCCATACTGATCTTAGCGTCCTGAAAAGATTGCATAAAACCGAGTAACGATTCCACAGGGCTACTGACCATTCCTACGATATATTGAACAGCCATCATCCCCCCAAGTGTCATATCACCATCAATAACTGCCTTAGCACTGATAAAGGTGATAATTATACCTTTTGTCTGATTGATGGCCATAGAACCAATAGATTGGTATTGGGACAGCGCCAAGCTTTTTACCTTAAATTTGAAAAGCCTTGCCTGCAAGGCCTCCCAGCCCCAACGTTTTTGTTTCTGCGCATTATTTAATTTTATGTCTTTGATACTCTGGATCATCTCGACCATATAAGTCTGATTTTCAGATGATATCTTAAACCGCTTATTGTCCAATTCGCGTCTATACTTCATAAAAAACAGGATCCATAGCGTATAAAGTATAGTTGCCGCAAAGAATACCAAAAATATGATTTTGTTATAAACAATAAGCAGAGCCCCAAAGATCAGCATATTCACTATGGAAAACAGTGTATTCAATGTACTTCCGGTCAGGAAAGATTCGATTCGTTGTTGATCGGCCATGCGCTGCATCAGATCTCCATGTGTTTTTATATCAAAGAAGTTCATCGGTAACTTCATGATTTTTATAAGTAGATCCGTCAGAATCGAGATATTTACTCGTGTACTGATATGCAGCAAAATCCAGGATCGAATAAATGATACGGCAGTACTACCGACAAACAGCATTAATTGAGCGATCAGTATCAGGTTGATAAAGCTGATATTTTTGGTATTAATTCCTATATCAACGACAGACTGTGTCAGGAATGGGGTGACCAATTGCAAAATGGTACCTAACACCATACCTAATATCAGTTGGGTAAAAAGACGTTTATACTTATAAAAATATCTAAACATCTTCCCCCATTTTAAGGATAGGTCGGGCTCCTCCTCATCAAGTTGGTAAAACTCAGGACCTGGGCTCAAGACCAATGAAAGACCAGAATGCAGTTCTTTTGCCGAATACCAGTTTTGCACAAATTCCTTACTGTCATAAGTAACAAGTCCAAGTGCAGGATCCGAAATGTAATATTTATCCCGTTTTACTTTATATAGTACAACAAAATGGTTCTGGTTCCAATGCAAAATACAAGGAAGTTCAATTTCCTGAAGCTGTTCTAGTGTCAATCGAACGCCATAGGTTCGAAAACCAAGTTTTTCAGCAGCTTCACTTATTCCCAACAAGTTAACTCCGGTATTTTTTGTTTGACAGAGTTTACGAATTTTATGGATAGATACAGACTGGCCGTAGTATTTAAAGATCATACGAAGGCAAGTGGCACCACAGTCCATCACATCCATTTGTTTATAATTGGGAAATTTAGAAATCACGGTTAAGTTATTATTGATATAAAACAAAACAGCACTTAAGAATTAGCAAAATATATGTTTAGATAAAAACAATATATTGATACTAAAAAGCATCATAAGCACTACGATAAATATAAACTTTTTTTCATAATTATCGTTTAGCAAAATACTTTTTAGGATAAATTGGAAAGAGAACAGAGATATCAATAATTTAAGTGACATATCTACTTTGGCTAGATCCGACAGTAGTCGAAAGTATTATACAGGAGGCTGAAGGCCTGAAAAAATAGTTCTGCGAGAACCTTTAACAAAGAAAGCCTCCCAATGGGAGGCTTTTTAGCTTTAAATGAATTTCTGATTTTTATCTCATTAGATTCAATCGTATTGGCAGCGTATAGGCAATACGCACAGGCTTCCCTCGTCGCATTCCCGGTTTCCATTTCCCTAGTTTTTTTACGACACGTATACCTGCTTCTCCGGTACCAAAACCCAAATCCCGCTTGACCTTAATATCCTCGACCTCGCCAACTTTATTAATGACAAAATCTATCTCCAAAATACCGCTTACACCATTCTTCATGGCCTCCTTTGGGTAGTCAAAATTATTTGCAACAAAAGTCATCATCTTGTATGTTCCTCCCGGATACTCTGGATTGACTTTATATATTGTTGAATCATATTGGATAATAGCGCCATCCTCCTTTGTTAAAGTACCTGATAGTAACCGATCCTGATTATAGTTTTCTACAAAGGACTCTTGCCCGGCCCTTCCTTTCCACTCTCCCTCGCGTAAATTATTAACAATTTCACCTTCTTCATACTCCTCTTTTCCATCTACATTAAAGCGAATACGTCCATTTCCATTTTCCAATGTCTTGTTCTGAAGAGAATCATAATATACAATATAGATCGGTTTTTTAACCTGCAACTTCTTTTTGTAAAGTTCACTAGGATAAAAAACCATCATTTTCAACTTATTATTGGGATATAAGTAAAATGCAGAATCCACGAGCTCTCCTTCATCGGTAAAATTCTCTAAGCTCTTCAGTGTACCATTTTCATAGAATTCATATTTCTTACCTTGAAATTGGAATGGGCTACGTGCATTCTTACTGACACCGTTGAGTTTGACAGAGTCGTTGCGCAGATAATACTCCTCAATTCGATAGATTTTATCTTTGCCCTTGGCATCCACATGGACTGTCCTTAAAAAATAGGCCGAATCTTTTTCTTCTGTTTCATCACCATCTTTTTTATGATATGTGGTAAAGGCGATTTGTGCTGAAAGACTCAATCCACAAAGGTTGAATAGAAGAAAACAAATAAGTTTCACCGGAAAATGTAAATAATACTTCATAATGAGTGTTAATAATCAAGACAAGTATAATAAATCCGAATAGTATATAAATAATATGGGGGCAATATTTTTATATTATTTCAGCAGCAAAAAAATAGCCACATCATCACGACGTGGCCAAAAATAAACATATGAATTTAATTAAACAGTTGCTATTTGTATGAGTTTACTGAACTCGCGACTTTCCAGCTTCCGGCTTCATTTACCAAGGTAACCAGATCGGTTTTCGTAAATGTTTCGAATTTCATAGTAAGCCGTGCCACCATATAATTTTCGGATTCCTCTAGGATCTCCGTATTGGTGCTACAGTTCAGTTTTTCACCTTTTTGTTTTTTCAAAAAAGAAATTACTTCTGAACGTGTATTGGTACGTCCGGTTTCGCCTTGAACCTTTTGACTAAAATCGGAAGCGAATAATTGTTCAACACCCCCCGATACACCTTCCGTCATCACAGATAGATAGCTATCAATAGCCAAGTCTGCGGTGGATAGGTTCAATGTTTTACCAGGATTACCGGCAGCCATGGTACATGTTGATACTGCGATCAAAGCAGCTGCTACAAATGTCTTTACTAAAGTTTTCATCGTTATAATTGTTTTTAGTTGTGATGAAGCTATCAGATTTATTCATTTCTTATTTACTGAATAAATCATGATGGTTTCATAATCGTTTCTACTTTATATTGTTAGTTTTTATTGTCTCTTTCCTAGTAGTCGTAGGGATGTGGATTTTGTTGCAACATTTCCTTCAACTTTCATTCTTTAATTTTTCTCTTATTGGCAACGAAGCTATCATGAACAAGAAATCCGAACTTTTATTTGTAAGTTGGTATAGCTCATGATGGTTTCTGATTCAAAATTAAGACAACTCAGCCTGCGATTTTATTACATTTAGACTAACCTTCGGAAAAAGTCGGTGAATGAGGTGGATGGGGCGGTAAAAATACAATAAGCATTATGGCTGATTATTAAGAAAGCAAATGGCAATGACAAATATTGCAATTTTCCAACCACTATCTTGTAAATAAGTTATGGGCAAATTCACCAATAAGAAAAACTTATTTTCTATCGCTGGCACAAATATATTTATAGCTCGATAACGTTCTGTGCTAGAAAAGCGGTATCCATATCGTTATTAACAACTTGTGGATAACTCAAAACATCTTTTAATCGCTCTCCAATAACCATCTTTTAAACTCGTCGATCTTATCTTTAGTGATTACAAGCTGTTGTTCTATTGGATAGCTCAACTCCAATTTAAAGTTCTTTTTCGGCATTAACATCATACCCTTTATAATACTACGACGTACTAGATCCCATCTCGATATCTGATAATACACTTTGCGAATCTTTATAGAAAACCTACTATTTCCCTTCGATAACATCGATGTTTGGTGCAATTTGTTTTAATTTATCAATGAATTGGGTTGGATTTTCTGGGTCAACGAATATATCATCAATCTCATTATAATGCAGGATCATTCCCCTCCTATAGGGCCTTAAAACTGTGAATCGCATCGATCCAAACCAAAACGCCTTATCAGCTTCCACTTTACGAATAGAGTTGACGTCAACAGACTTTGTTCCCCAAATACTCTTTATAAACAGTTTATTATCTTCAATCCAATAACGTTTAAAGAAGAAGGTGAGATACCAGGTTAATACAAACACGGCAAACAACAATAGTGCACCCGAGTAAAGTCCCTTCTCCATACCACCATAGGATATCATGGCAATAAATATAATCATTCCTGCCCCCCAAATATAACTACCGAAGGGTATGTGGGTATTAAATATTTCTTTCATAACCAATAGTTTGATAGCTCAATTATTTTTTTTCCAACATGCCAAAGCTTGCCTAATGGTGGGTGGGAACAGATGATACACTTCACGATATTCCTTAAAATCTTCTTTAGTATTTGCTTGAATTTGATAGATATCGACAATCACCTCATTCTCTATATTATTTTTCATAAAATCTATTTCTGCCTTTAGCAGCTCTGCCTTAACATTTGTCAACCAGTTTCTTGTTAAAAGTGTCTGCAATCGATCTGCCTCTTGCAATAATTTAAGATCATTATAATGTATTGCTACTTGCTGAAGACTGTCTTTTTGATATCGATTTTTAGCCTTATAACGATCCACCAATGCTAAGTATTCATTATAGATCTTGTTGTTTTTCCCATCGGAAACAACTGCTATTTTAATTGATTCACCACCATCCTTAGCTAACAATAGTTCTTCTAGTTCCGCTTGTTGATAGGTATTGTCCAGTAACAGTTTATAATTATTTGACTCTTTAGTATCCAACCAAAATGTGGTAGACATATAATATCTTGGTGTACCGAGTTCAGGTTGACGAGCAAATCGTTCAATCTCCTGCGGCTTCACAATATCTCTATCCCACGAAACAATAAGTTGATAAATTCCCTTGGGTAATGTTCCGATCTGGTGATTGATATTTTCGGAACAAATTGTATCAGAAAAGGTCTTAATACCCGTATGCATATTATATACATCGATATAAAAAGTATCTTTTAATGGAATATTTCCGCGAAGGTATACTTGATCTGGTGTACCACATCCAACTAAAAAATATAAGATAAAACCTAATAGCAATTTGATTTTATTGTTCTCTAAAATGGAAGTATTTTTCTGCTGTAAATACACATATTCATTGATATAATGGATCATAATACAATAATATAAAACGATTTTTCTCTTAACAGACATCAAAGCAGTAACATATCAGTAAGAAACAATAGGACAATTTAATATAATACCCCACGATACTTTTTATTAAAATACCGCAGGGCTTATTATATTAAAAAAACTGTCATCTTAACTTTAGTAGACGAAAGAAAAATAATAATTAGGATCTTCTACACTTGTAAACTGTATTCCTGACCCAAAATCTTTATCCGTTATAAATGAGAGTTTAAAGTCATGATTTATCATTTTTTTAAAGAATGTAGCATTCATGTAGGGCACCATAATTCCCCCATTGTTTGTTGTGTTCTTAATAGATAGAAAACGTATCGTGCCTTTTTCGAGGTCAATGGAGTAATTCATTAAATAACCACCAATATATCTGGTATTACCCTGATAAATATAGCCATCCATTGTAATGATTTTCTTTGCATCATTAAAATTATAGAAAGAATCTCCAACTGTGAGATTATATCCACTAGTTTTCGATAAGCGCACATACTCATTCCAATCTACCACATAACTTGTGGACCAAGTTTTTAAAGGTAGGGAGCTAGCATAGCTGTAAACACCTGGTTGGAACATATCAGTAATTGCTGTTCCCAATTTATACTGCGGCGGTAATAAATAATCATTCGATTTTTTGATAACAAACGTTTTACCCGATACAGCATGTAGCGTATAAACTCCGCTTTTTTCCGTAATCTTTGAAAACTTCTCACCATCAAAGGTTGAATCACTAAGCAGTGTCATATTTTTATCCAGATTATAAAAATATGGAATCTGTATACTCTCCACTTTGCCATCGATCATTGCCATTAGATTAATTTGTTTTGCAGAAGTATTCAGTGTAAACTCACAGTTTGCTTTATTCAGCATAACAATGTTTATTCCATCTTCAAAATAGGCATTCACATCATTGATACTAGCCAAAAGTTTTTTGTTTAGATAGGCAGTCTGTTCTTCCGCTGTGGCCTTTACCAATACAAGCGGTTTTACAAACTTACGTCCTTGGAAAAACAAAGTATCGCCGTGTGTTTTAACATAATCGTACTCATTATCACTTCCATGCCCCTTCCCGGCCACTCCTCCATAAACACTAGGGTCAGGATCCTGTAACATCGTAATGTAGTTATACGTGTCAAAAGACAAGGTCGCATACATAATCTGACGTATGCGATAAGTAGATTCTTTTGCTTCGGAAGCGGTCGTTTCGTTTAGATCTGCGATCATTTTTAACCGATCATTTTTATCAAACTGAATATAAAAGCCATATCCACCTTTAGATATTTCTGTGGTTGTATAAGCTTTCCAACCGTAAGGAGCGTCTACCAAGGTCTTTTTTACATACAACAGCGTATCGGATATCCGTTCATCGGGATTACCGAATATAAGATCCATTTCTTTTGGTTTGCTACAACCGAAAGCCAATAGGACCAAAAACATTAAATAAAATATCTTTTTCATAATTTAATACTTCCTCAAATTTACTTTGCCCATGAATGTTGCATTCGGATCTTTCGTATCCTTCAAAATCAAAAGTTGCAGATATTCGCTCGGATTAACCGCTAAATCAACTTTTTTCCAGTCGGTGGAAAAACTGGTGCTGCCCAAATAATCAATCAGGGGTTGAGTATCTTCCAATACCCAACCTATGTTTCCGTTATTATAAATCGTTCCGGTCCCCTGTGTAGCGGATTTAGCAATTTTAAATGTATTATCTGGATTCTTTACAACATCAAAGTCATAAGCCGCAGTATAGGTTACACTATTATCACCAAATCCGATGCTTAATGTCGCTTTTGTTGCGGATACAAATTGGAATGTCATGGATTTTGTAGTCCACCCACCAAGCTCGTCCAAAATCGCCATAAATAAAGATCTTTGTTTGCTGGAAATCGTATTTTCCAATCCCCAGGTATTCCGGATATCCCAATCTAAAGAACCAACGTAATCGTTGCTCAGTGCTGTTGTAGCAGAATAACGGGTTGACTTATACTTTTCAGTCATGACACGTTGAAATTCAATTTGTAACTGGGTCACATCGATATTAAAATTTTGCATCATGTAATCTCGTACAATCGCTTCCTTCTGCTTAAACTTGGGATAAGCGTCCTTTCCACTATCATATGCAAAATCATCATAATAAAGTTGACCTGCGACAATTAAGTGAGATAAGACTTCCGCAAAATCTTCCCCGATCGACTTTCTCGAATAAGGAGTGATAAAGCCCAATGATCTAGCCTTTGCTTGATCATTCTCCTGAGCGGTCCAATTTGAATAATAATCTCCCGCACAAACTTTCCCAAACTCAGCAGGGATAAATCTCATTTGGTTAAGGATATGTGTAAATTCGTGATGGATGACCTGAAGATTTCCGCTTATAGCGTTGGGATTTGCCGCATCAAAATTATTGATTCCATACAAAGTAATACGTCGTCCACCATCCGCAGTTCCTCCTTTGACAGAGCCATCCACATCGTAGTCACCGGATCCAAATAAAGCAAACTGTTTAGGCGTATACGTTTTTATAAAAGGCACCCCCCCTATTTTTTTATAAACATCCAAAAATCCATTAATAACCACATCCATTTGTGGAATAACCTTGGATTCGTCTGCTGGTGCTATATTTTTATTGATATCATGCATATTTCGCTGATACCGATAAACTACTTCAATATTATATGGATCGGTCAGATTCTTTGTTATCCATTCGTCAATCGCACCGGGAACAAAGGTGTCATAATTTTCAATTTTTGAATTAAGCTTTTCCTCTTTTACGCAGGAATATAAACTGGCGATCAGACCGACTATTATACATGTTTTTGTTATCGTTTTCATAAAATTACCTTGTATTTTGTTCAACACCTGACAATATTGCTTCTTGTGGGATCTGGAAAACACGTCGTGGATCATCTGGTTTCAATTCGATATAAGATTCACTTTCATCATTGGCAATAACAAGATGTTTTACTGTTATGCCTTTACGAATAATATCGAACCAACGTAATCCCATCGACATGAAACCAACCTGCTTAAATTGCAGCACGGTTTGAATAAGCGCTTCCTTATCGTCTTGAACTCCAAAAAACAGCTTGGACTTTGCAGCTGTTACAGCATGATTTGTAGGGTTATAATTTTCAATTCGGTTGCTCGCCATCAAATTCATATCGGCAATACCAGCTGCATTATTTCCCAGTTCCAAATAAGCCTCAGCTCGATTCATCAGCGCCTCATCTGTAATTAATACCGGGACCATAAGCATAGGATATCCCGTATTTGCAGTTGCATTTGTTACGTACCAAAACTCCTTCCAGATATAAGTAGTATAGTGTGGAGCACCATAGGAGACACCGAAATTATAGAACCTGGCTCCAGCAGCAGTTGTACCATTATAAATATTCTGGAACACATTTATACCCATGGCATAGCGGTTATCCCACCAACGTTGATAACCACTGTAAGTTTCATTGATCAAGAGGCTATAGGGCTGATCTGCTTTGGAAAAGACAGTATGCACCTCTTCGAAGGTCATTTTTTTGAAAGTGGAATTATAGGGGATTAATTTCCCTGCAAAGTTTCCGCCCGCAAAAATTTTGTTGGCATTGTCAACTACTTTTTGCCATTCGCCCGTAAACAAATAGAATCGTGTTGCAAAGGCATGGGCTGCAGCTGGTGTAAAATGGTATTTGGGTACATTCCATTCTGCAGGATTTCCATCCAACAGCGCTAAGCCCTCTTCCAAGTCCTTGCGAATATTATCATAGACAGACTTAACGGTTCCGCGGTCATATTTTTTGATTACCACAGTCTCTGGTTCGGTCACATAAGGAATTCCTGGAGAGGTATTTTCCTCTGGTTTTTTATAATCATAAACTTTCGCAAAGAAATTGACCAGCATAAAATGCGCATATGCCCTTGCCACCAAAGCTTCGCCTTTGAACGCAGCAATCTCTTTTCCGAAATTATTAGTTTCAATCGCTGCCAAAGCATGGTTAGCAGCAGCGATAGCTTCATAACAATTATTCCAGTAACTATTTGGACTATCTGTATCACTGTTGTTGATATCTTGCCAACGGTATAATGAAGGAACTGGCTGATATAGTCCGCCTACACCTTTATCTTCCACATTATCTGAATAGGTTTCGGCCATAGCAAGATAATTACCAAAAGGGTAAGCTGAGGTAATCAGTCTTTTGACTTTATCAACGGTATTAATCTCCGCCCGCATATCCGGTTGCTGATCCAGATACTTGTTACAACTGCTGAGTAGCACGGCAGAAGAAATGAATAGATATTTAAGATTTGTAAGTTTCATAATTTAATCGTTTAGAATCCCAATTTTACAGATAGAGTTACTTGCTTTGGAACTGGTAAGGCTACCCCTCCATTGTTATAGAACTCAGGATCGACTCCATTTAGCTTTTTATCCGCATAAATCAACCAGAGGTTATTTCCCACCAAATTTACTTGGGCAGTCCTAAATTTAATTTTGTTGACGACCGATTTGGGAATATTATATCCGACAGAAATTTGCGATAGACGGAGGTAATCTCCTTTTGCAATACGCTCCGATGAATAGTTGTAGGCATTGTATGAGTAAACCGATGCCGTACGGTTACCGGCTGCATTTATAACGTCAAATTCGGACGTTAATCCATCGAGTGCCGACGGAATTACGGTTAAATACTCGTCGCCTTTATAAATAAAACGATTGATCAATTCCCTCGACACATTATACATATCCAAATAAATCGGTGAATAATTAGGCTGTAAACGGACCATATTGCCCAAACCAAATTTCAGCAAAAAGGAAAGGCTAAAGTTTTTGTATTCCAATCGGTTGTAGTAACCTCCCGCAAGCGTAGGATCCACTGGTCCCTCGTACTTCAAGAATTCCGTTTGAGTGTCCTGAAACCAAAAATAGGTTTCTCCTGGGCTACCATCCGTACCTATATAAGTTGGATAACCTCCATTAGCCGCCAATTTATCAAAATCCAACGAGTACAGACCTCTATGCGGTTTGCCGACCATTGCCCCACCTTCACCAGAAATCAGATCCCAAATATTACGGGTTACATTTAGCTTGGTAATCTTGGTTTTGTTAAAACCAAGCGTAAGTTGTGTCCTCCAGGTAAATCCATTTGGATCTCTAAATGGGAATCCCCCGAGCTGAATATCAACCCCATGGCCTTTCATATCGGCATAATTGGCTAATTTTTCAAATTGCCCACCTATCCCTGAAGTGCGAATTGGCCCAATTAAATCAAATATATTACGCCTATAATAGTCAAAATTCAGATCAATACGATCATTCAAGAAACCTAAATCTGTACCAATATTAAGTTCGTACATCTTTTCCCAGGTCAGCTCTGAGTTTTCCAAACCATCGATATTGATCTTGCCTTCTTTTTCTCCATCATAAGGTCTATAAGTAATAGCATTATAGAAAACGGCCGAAGAATTAGATGCATTTCCCATATTTGCAACTAGGCCATAAGTTCCCCGTAATCTAACACGTGACAAGATTTTATTTTCTCTATTAAAGAAGTTTTCTTGATCGATATCCCATGCTCCGGAAACATTCCAGGTAGGTAGCCACCTCGCCACATTGGTACGCCCCATTTTATTGGATCCATCATAACGGGTGGTGAAGTTAAATGAATACTTATCCTTATAATTGTAAGCACCGCGCAAAGCATAAGCCAATTTACGATCATAAGTATAATCCATTGCAAATGGTGCATCGCCAGATTCAATCTGTTTCTTATAATACCGATATGCTGGTAGCACCAGATTGCCATTGCCATACTCTATTCCCGGCCCATTAAAATCATGACTCTGTTTATCTGCATACTGCAGTTCGTAGGTCCCAAATAAGTTCATGGTATGGTCATTCCACTTTTTGTTGAATTCCAAATTGTGTCGCATATAATAACTGATCATATTGTTATTGGCCACATTAAAGAATCCTCCATTGGGCAAAATCACATATTTATCGGTATTAGGGAAATCTGGATCTGCATACAAAAATCTATTTCCTGCATTTACGGTTTGATCTTGATTTGCACGATAGGCTTTAGAAAGGTTGGCATTCTCCGTGATCATATGTTGCCTTTCGGAATTATAATACCGATACATTCCATTGGCAGAGTAGGTCAAAGAGGGTAAAATTTTATACGTTACACCTGCCTGAACTTTAATATCCATCAATTTAAGTTTGATATAATTATTATCAAGTTCATTGAAGATATTAAATGGAGCATAATCTCTCGTAAAATATTCGCGGTCACCATTTTCATCGTATGGTGTAATAATACGGCTGGTATTTAATGCATAGGAGTAAGGATTGATATCAAAATCCCGGGAATAGCTACCATAAACCGCATCAGAATTTCGATTTAAAGTCCCCGGAGTACGTTGATCGCGGATATTTCCCTGAAAAATAAATTCCGTACTCAACTTATCATTGATTTTATAGTTATTACGAATGTTAGCCGTAAAACGCTTTGCTTGGTTACCGAGCGTATAACCAGGATCATTCATAAAACTCGTTGAAGCGTAGGTCTGAGCCTTTTCTGTTCCTGTGCTCATACTTAACGAATGATCATGCACAAAGCTGTTTTTGAACAATAAATCAAACCAATCTGTATTTACATTCGCATAACGTTGTAAGAAATTATAACGAGAGGGAGCATCATTTCTGAGTTTGAAAGAATCGCTGCTTGGGTCATACTCATACATTAGATTGTACATTTTGGTAAATACCCCCCCTGTTCCAGCTCTCGAAACCTGAGAGTGATTGAGATACCCCTTGTTTTCCATATCAATGACCAACTGCATCTGCTCAGCAGAATTCATGATATCGAATTGATTATAATTGGGTTTAATATAGGTTGTAAAGTTTCCAGAATAATTAAAATGT
The DNA here is from genome assembly GCF_019969845.1 of Sphingobacterium sp. GVS05A. Classification (GTDB taxonomy): domain Bacteria; phylum Bacteroidota; class Bacteroidia; order Sphingobacteriales; family Sphingobacteriaceae; genus Sphingobacterium. The sequence continues at coordinate 565,006 of NZ_JAHXYR010000003.1, read as the reverse complement.
ACCTGTCCTTCTGTATTTTTACCTTTTTTAGTATTCACAACGACTACACCATTCATCGCAGCAGCACCGTACATCGCAGTTGCGGCGGCATCTTTCAAGACAGTGATCGACTCAATATCATCGGGATTTAAACCCGCAACAGAAGATCCTAGTAAGGTATTTGCATCACCTGTTGATAAGGCTTCATTGGAGATATTGACAGCCTCATCCAAGATAACGCCGTCTATTACCCATAATGGTTTATTATCTCCGGTTAGAGAAGTGGCTCCACGAACTCGGATTTTTGGAGCGGCACCAAATGTACCAGACACGTTCTGAACGGAAACACCCGCTGCTTGTCCTTCCAACATCCGAGAAACATCAGGAACTCCGGCGCGTTCGGCTTCTTTCGCATTTATTTTCGTGGAAGCTCCCGTAAAAAACTTACGATCAAGATTTTGGTATCCCGTTGCAACGACATTCACCTCCTCCAGTGTACGATCTGCTGGTTCTAATGTGATATTGATATCTTTTTTTCCTCCAACGGCTACTTCTGTACTCACAAAACCAACATACCGAATCACTAAGGTAGCAGTAGATGAAGCGTTAATTTTAAAATGACCAGCTTCGTCCGCTTGAGTAGAAATTGATGTTCCTTTTACAGTCACTGTAGCTCCACTTAACCCCTTCCCATTCTTATCTTTAATAGTACCTGTGACAGACTGTTGTTGAAGCTCTGTAAAGCTGCTGTTATTAATTTTTGAGTTGCTATTGACAGAAATCGTATTGGCAATGATCTTATATTCAATATTATTATTTTTTAATACTGCATTTAATGCTTCTTCTACAGAAGCATTCTTGACATTGACAGAAATCCGCGCTTTAGCATTTAAGTTCTCACTGTACAGCACACGTAGGTGAGACTGTTTGGAAATAGCAGACAGCGCTTCTTCAATTCGTGCATTTTTCATGTTTAAAGTGACTTTCTGAGCTGTACCTTTCGCGTGTACGCCTGTCACAAATGCAAATAAAAGACATGTACTAATTTTCATAATACGTAGGGGTTTGCAAAATCGCGGATCTTGAGGGATCAAGAACCACTTTTTGCCAAATGGTAAGTTATTCATACATTTACATGTTTGTGGTTAATTGGGGTTTTTAATTGTTACTTCTAATTTAGACCTGGTTATCACATCTTTTCTGAACAGGGATGCGCCAACATTCCTGTTCTCTTTTATTAGGTCATTTGGTTTAGTTATTAATTTATCATAAGCATTTGGTATTGGTGAAAACTCTGTATAATTTTTAGTTTTTTGTTTCGATAGTCAATTTTTTACCATCCACTTCAAACTTTAGGTCACTGACATAGGACAACATCTCCAGGACCTGCGATAGTTTAACATCTCGCTCAATACTTCCGGTATATTCTTTATCCATCTGTACATTTCCTCTAAATTTCACATCCAAATCGTACCATCTTGATAATTGATGTGCAATATTCACAATTGTTTCTTTTCTAAAATAGAACTCATTGTTGTGCCAGGATAGATCTTGCTGTAAATTCGCTTTCCCCTTTATCAGACGCCCCTTAGACACGGCCGCATATTCTCCCGGAGACAGGGCCACGTACTGATTATCTTGCCATACTTCTACCCGCCCCTCCGTTAATGTTGTGCGCACTAGATCCGTATAGGAATTCACATTAAAATGTGTCCCCAATACCTTAATTTCATTTCCTTTAGATTCTACTATAAATGGATGATCAGGATCGTGTGCTACTTCAAAAAAGGCTTCTCCATCTAAAAAAACTCTCCGTTCAGTAGTCGAAAACTGGGAAGGAAACTTCAATTGGGACAACGCATTTACCCATACTTTCGTTCCATCACCTAAAGTCATTTTATAAAAACTAGCCTTTGGCACAATTAGCAAATTGTACTGGGAGGGGATCGGTTTATCAATATCTTTCACAATTAATTCGCTACCGTTACCGATCAAATTATTGTTTTTACTCAAGGTTTTTGTTGAATCTCCATTTAGCGGTACGTTCGTTCCATCCGCCAATACTAAAACCGCTCCACTTGTCGCTGGTGCAATATCTTGTTTTTTATTAATAGCGACGTGTATTCTTTCAGAATGACCTTGCGAAAACATGGCTTTCCATAATAGGAAAGTACCCATTAGAAAAATAATTGATGCAGCTATTCCTAACGACCATTTCCCAAATGGCTTTATGGTTTTGCGATTTTTATTATTCAACTTATCCCATGCCTTATTGGAATCCAATTGCCGAACAATGGATAAATCTTCTTCTATGTTTCTCGCATCACGAAATGATTCCAAAATTTGTCTATTCCGTGCATTAGCATTCAGCCATTCGTCAAGTTCAAGTTGCTCTTCTATAGTCAATTGGTCACTAAGGAACTTTCGGATAATGCTCGCAATATGTCCTGTGTTTTCTTTCATATATTACACTAAAGAAACGCAAGACGAAAAAAGGGGTGACAAGAATTTAAATATTTTTTAACAAAAAAATAACAAGAGGGAGAAACTCAGGGTTTAGGCGCTTTAGCAACATTTTCATGCCGCGTTGTTTTTGTGTTTTTACAGTATTAATGCTAATCTGTAATTCTTTGGTAATCTCCAGATTGGATAAACCTTCGAGATATCCCAATCGAAAAACTTGCTGGCAGGAGGCGGGCATTTGTTCAATGATTTTGTATATCTCTTGAATAACTTCACTATGAATCATGTTTAATTCAAGTGCTGTATTATCTTCTTCGGTAAAACCAACTACATTCCAATACTTTTGTCTTACTTTTTCGTGCCGAATATGATTATAACAAGCAAAACGGACAGAACTATAGAGATAATTCTTTATTGCAATATCGTTGGTGCTAATTTGGTCTGTATTCTTAAAATAAGCAATAAATGAATCCTGTACGAGATCCTCTGCGGTGGTGAGGTCTCCCAATATCTTCCAAGCAAAATGACAAAGCCCGTTATAATGTGTCTTGAATAATATTTCTTCCTTTTGCATAGTTTAGATTGCGTCGATATCCACTGTTCTACCGCATTTCATAAACACGATAGTTTAGGATGTTAGGTACAAGTGATCACAAATTCCTAATAATTGTGTCATAAAAATGATTATTATTTTTTATTATTCACAAAAAATATATTACAAAAGGTGATTTTCATCTATTTTAAGTGCCAATAATTGATTTATACCAGAAATAAAAACAAAAAGAAATCGCATTAAGGTTATTAAAAACAAAATATTTACAAAAAGCCGAGGAATAAATTATTAATGAAAAAATATCAATCATTTGGGATTTGATTGTCACAAAATATTAGCGAGATATGTCACTTGCGCAGTCTCGCTAGTCGTAAGATATCCTATTTTAGGAAATCCGAAATAAATATCTTATCTATAATTTGGCTGCAAAGGTCTATTTTTTCTATTATCGACCAATTCCCCATACTAGCTGTACATAGAAACTTCCTAATCTATCTGAAAGTATATTTGTGGCTTTCGCGCCGATAATCTTCCATTCATTTTTTTTTATGGAGGATTTATAGCCAACTCTACATTCGGGGTAAAATACTGTTCTGTTTTTATTCATTGACTTCAATGTAATATTGAAATCTACAATCGCTGTATTATGCTCCATTTGAGTCTGATTAGATTCGGAAGTTAGGAAGTCAAATGAACCAGACTGGTTGTGTTTTTGAATTGTAAAAGTGGACCATTGGCTCCCAATACCAAGTTGTGGACTTAATATTAGATTACCAGCATGAACAGCATTGGTTGCAACGTATACGATAATATCTCCAGTGTTCAGGGTATTATCTTTTTTACTATTTGTGGATAAACTAAGACTGCCCCCGATTAGCGTTTGTTTGATACGGTAAGCTGCACCAGCATTCCATCCAAATCCTGGAAATTTTCCTGCTCCTTATTGCTTTAAGATTCTATTCAGATTACTTGCGTTGTTAAATTGAATTCCGCCGAAATAGGTCACTTCAACTGGTAAATGCTTGGTTTTATTCTCTTTTTCCTGCGCAACTAGGTTTGCAGCATATAGGGATAATAGTGCACTTACAATATGTTTCATAAAATTTCAAAAAATGTTAATTTAAATTGTCTAGAATGTTCGACAACGTTCATTAACGAAGACAATTCATAGCACTCTTTTATTACATTTTTCGGAAAGAAATTTTATAATTAACAACAAAAGACATACGACAAAGATTAAAAATTGGTCTCTAGGTACATGTCATATTTATAAACTGAAGCTATTTATTTGATTTAGTTTGTCTAATCCTCCCCTCAATAAATGTTAAGGTCAAACCACCAAGGATGATCCATACAAATGCTACCGCGATCCAACCTAAAGTATATTCTCTCACTTCATCTCGAAAATAATGGTCCGTGCATTCCTGACCAATAATGATAACAAGCATTGTTAGACAGTACCATAAAAATAGCTTGTAACGACTTTTCATAATTAACTCCTTCTTAGTTTTAAACACGATGTTTTCATACTCTTTTGAGCTAGCAAAGTCATTGTATCCATGTAAAGAAATTTTCACCAAAACATAACAACAAAACGCTAATCAAATTGCAAAATAAGCTTACAAAAAATATAGGTTGATATTGCCTTTTCACAAAAATTTGGTAAAAAGAGGTCCCAATACAAATCATTATTAAAATTAATATAGGAATTGTAAACAACTCAACAATAACTCCTATGACAGTTTCTATATTTTCAGGTATTGTAGCAATTAAGTAAAAATGAACTATTGAAAGTAACACATAAACCAAGCTACTTATCGAACCTATAAATACTATTTTTAAGTTTGAATCATTCATACTTTAAGAATAAATATAGCTCTTCCATACAACGATGGAAGAGCCATTAAATAAACATAACCCCATTGGAATATCTTTCACAGTCTTTTCTGGATTTTCAAAATATCCATTTGGGTAAGCATTCGAGACTAGAGCGATTTACATCTTATTCTCAACTGTCTAACCAAAAACTGTCCTGATGAACCTTCTGCGACTTTTTTACTAGATACACAATCGGTTCGTTTCTACCCACTGATATGGATAATGTATAATCTGTTCTTGCTATTAGATTACATTTTTTGGGGTTTAAGCCTTCCAAAAATTAGGAAGGCTTATTTACCTTTTTCTAATTGTTTAATGGATCACTAATATCATCCAATGTCAACTTGATTACATTTCTTGGATCAGCCATATCCGTTAAAGTAATAACCGAAGGCTTTGCCGTACCGTCAGAAGTAATCTTGAAAGTATTTCCGTCAAACGGAGCGGAGAGGTAATTTAGTCCACCCTGCCAATGAGCAAGAACAAAGTTACCGACCCCATATCCTTCAAGTTCTATATATACCTGGTCTTCGGTTCCTGCTTTGGGCTGAATTATATGTGTTAATCCACCCACTACGGATCCGCCTTGTAATACCCAAATTATAACTCCGTCTGACCCGTTTTTACCAATATAAAAATTATTCACTACAATACCTCTTTCCTTTAACATAGGCCTACCAGCATTCCAATATAACTTCCCTAGCGCACCCATATTCTTATAAGACACAGACCATAAGTTATTCTTAAACCAGCGATTAAGCGGTGTAGGAACTGGAATTATCTTTAAACTGTTATCTTTATCGGTATAGTAACCAGATGGATATGTAGTTGTTGGCGCAATAAAATCCACGCGAGCTACAGTCTTCCCTGCTATCGTGTACGGCTCATAAAATTCCAAACCACCAGGAACTACTCGAAACGATATATCTTTCGCCGATGGATCATTTGGATTGCTGAATACACGTATTTTAGGATCGTAACCTAACTCGACAACTTTGTTTCCAGCAGTTTCTAATTGGTAAACCTCAAACTCATTAAATTTATTTGCGGCTTCTTGATACGATGCAGACATACTCTCAAACTCAGTCCCTTTTAAAGGCAACATCACGAGGTGGCTCCCACTTTTCTTTCCTTTCAACACCACTGAATCCGCTGTAGCCTTAAGTACGATAAATTCAAAATCACCCTGCATACCACTGTCATCAGGTCCGATCCCCCCATTATCCTTACCAGGTTCCGAAAACCAATGTATACTTTTGTTAAAACCATCAAAGCTAAGTACAGGACCCGATTCAGGGTTGATAGTATATGAACTTGTTTCAATACCCTTAATTGGATCAGATGCTACAGAAACCTTAGCATTCGATATAAATTTGGTAAAGATAGTATACCCGCCAAATTCTTGGTTTTTACTCGGATAATAATTCATCATCCACCCAGCTTTGTTCGCCTGTAAGACAGTATATGCATTTTGCACCGCTTCAGTCATGCGTACTGTTGCATTTGTCTCAAATATTCTATCATCCTCTCGCTTACATGAAGTAATCAACAAAGCTGGAAGTAAGAATAAGACCAATAAATATTTCAATTTCATGATTTCTTCTATTTTAAAGATGTTTGATCAAATTTGGCTAAATCTGCCTGTCTAGCGACAATTTCGTCACGTAGCACATCTATATCTATATTCCAAATATTTTGGAAATATGTTCGTATAATATCAAGCTTGGCGGTAATTAGGGCTATACCTTTATCGTCGCCATTGCTTATACGCTCTTCCCATTGTTCAGGAGACAATGTGATATAATAAGAATAAGTTTCGACGAAGTCTTCATTCGGCTCTTTAGCCGCATAAGGTGATATAAATCCGTCTGAGATAACGGTTTCCAAATCATCATCACTATAAATATTACTCCAAGCATCCGAAACATATTTTGATCCTGTAATCTGTTCAAAAGCGGCTGGATATCCCTTTGTCTGATGTAAGATATGTGCAAATTCATGATGCATGGTATGGAAATAGAAATAATTTAAGAATTCTATATCTTTACCTGTTTGTTCGTTTAATCTGTTCAATAAATAAAGTGTAATCTTAACTCCTCCTTCGGCTGTACCGAGCACAAATGTTCCATTATTGCGATAGGCAGGCGAACCAATATAATTTAACAGTTTTGGAAAGTACTTTCGAATGAAGTCTTTACTTCCAGTCACTTTATTATAGGGATCAATACCCAAGTGATATAACAACTTGGTCATGCGAACGGAGCTTTCATAGCTCGCAGGGCTCAAATTATAGTCCAGATCAGACTCTTTTTCTACAAACTTATACAATATTGATATGTTATAATCTTTTGTATATGTTTTATCGATATAGTTATCTAATTCATTTCGTTCGACCTTTCGATCGACGAATATACTTTCTGAATTTATTTTTTCTTTGGAGCATGAAAATAAAAGTGCCGAAGAAAACAATAGTATGCCAATCTTTTTAAATGCTTTCATAATTATCTAGGATTTGGAGTTAAACCAGCAGCAATAACTTCTGAAGGAATTTGCAATGCCTGTCTTTTATCGCGAGCGACTAATTTTGTAGCTGTCTCTACAGATGCTACTGTAGTTCCAGAACTGATTACACGTCTCTCAATTTCAATACCATAACGCTTGATATCAAACCAACGTAAGCCCATATGGAGTGTCTCAATTCGACGAATATAAAGCAGTGCCTGAAGCATGTTTTCTTGTGTACCAACTTCAAAAGAAATCATCTTGGGATCTAATTTTTTCTTTGTTGTTGGTTCTTTTGCGGAAGAATAGGCTGTATTGTTCGCCCATTGATTAATACTCTCCACTGTAAATGCCGCTGGTGGACGTACTAAGGTATTATCTACCCATCTTTTCAAATCTACAATTGCTTCATTATAGCGCTTTAGATGGATAAGTGCCTCTGCACGAACGAGCATCGTCTCCTCTGTGGTAAACGGCGCATATGCGCCTCTTGAGTAGCCTGTCCCAGCTACAGGATCTTTGACTTCAAACATATAAGATACACGCGGAAATAACACTTTATCTAAATTTGTTCCAGAATATACTGAGACGTCAAGTATATATCCATTTGAGGCTATTTTTCCGTAAGGACCGCTAGCGAGAGATGTTTCGTTATTAGCCAAAAATGCACCATGCGCATATCGAGATCCATAACTATAGGGCCCAAATATTACTCCATGCATTGTTGCTGCGGTAGCCAGCATCAGATTTGCCTTAATATTACTCCTATTAAAAGCAATAGCTCCATTTGGGAACCCTCTAGTTCCAACAGCTGCTGCGGCTATTGTTTCATAATCCCGCAGCAATGTTGTTGGGTTTGAACTTATTGCTGCATTTGCATAGCTGATCGCTTTCTCCCAATCTTGCATATATAGGGCAACTCGCGCTCTCAACGCATTAGCAGCTTGAGAATTCATGTGATATTTTGGTGTCGATCCGTAAGAAGAGTCATCAATTAACGGAATAGCCTCGTCCAGATCACGAATAATATGATTATAAACCTCCTGTACAGTATTGCGATCATACTTAGGGTCAAGCGTAACCTCGGGTTTATCAGCATAGGTAACACCAAGGTCTGTTGATGCATTTGCCTTGGAATAATGCTGGGCAAACAGGTTTACTAATATAAAATGATTATAAGCCCGGACTGCCAAAGCCTCTCCTTTTTGTGGATTCAAGCTTACTGGGCTACCCATATCTTCAATGGCTTTTAATGAAGCATTTGTGCTAGCTATTGCTTTGTAGCAGGCTTCCCAAACATCCTTAGGCCCATCATCCTTATTCTCAGTAATATCCTTCCAATGGAACAATTCTTCGAGATAACGTTCGCTATTTGGATTAGTAGATCCATAATCGTCCACATTGTCTGAAGATATCTCCGCACTGACCAAATACGCGACTTCGGGATATGCTGACACGAGTAATTTATCTATTTTTGCGGCATTATCAAGCTTTGACCTATTATCAGGCATTTCGTCCAAAAACTTATTGCAGGATGACAAACTTGCTCCGCAGATCAAGGCAATTACTATATATATTTTGCTATTTTTTTTCATTTCATTTACGATATAAAGTTTCGATTACAGTCCCAAACGCAATGTTAATGTGTATTGTCTTGCAATAGGCGCTGCGACCCCTCCAGCATTGATAAATTCTGGATCCTGACCATTCAATTTTTTATCCGCGTAAATCAAGAACAGGTTGGTTGCATTAAAGCGTAGTCCCAATGAATTTAGTTTCCATCTGTTTACGAGATCTTTCGGAAATTCATAACTCAATGAAACGTCTTTCATACGGATAAAATCTCCTTTAGCTGTCCGTATCGAAGAATAGTTATAAGCACTATAAGCATATTTCAACCGGTTTTCGTACGCGCGATTTTGTCCTGTCGTTGCAATAATTGGCACATTGGTCAAGTTTTCGTCTCCAGGTACCATCCAACGATCAGCAAATTCCTTCGTCGATGCTGTCAGGTCAGAGTATTTATCTGAAAACACAGGATTCAAACGAACTACATTACCAAATGAGTAGGTTACAAACACATCCAAACCAAAGTTTTTATAATTGAACATATTTCGAAAACTTCCGATATGAAGAGGATCAGTAGGACCCTCGTATTTTAAGAAACCAATATTATCTCGTTCCTGGAAATCGTGCTCCGTAACAGTTTCCTTATTGTCTTCATTTAAAAACACAGGCAATCCTTCATCATTTAAACGGACAAACGGTATGGAGTATAATCCACGCGCTGGCCCCCCCTGAAGAGCAAAGCCGGTCCCCGTGATCAAGTCCATAACCTGACTTCTAGTATCTAAACGTGTCACTTTTGTTTTCACATTTGAATAAATAAAGCTTGATGTCCATTTAAAAGCTTGATCACGTAAAATGTGACCGGTAATACTCAATTCAGCACCATGCGATTTCATATCAGCGACATTACCAAACTTTGAAATTTGACCTCCGAGTCCCTGTGTATTGATTACACCAATCAAATCAAAATTATTCCTTTTATACCAATCAAATTCTACATTGATCCGATTACTTAAAAAGCCTATTGATGTCCCAATATTCAATTCGTGTTTTTTCTCGTAAGTCAATTCATTATTTGCTAAATCAGCTATTTCCAAACCCGATTCCGCATCACCTGCTGTGGGTCTCCATGGCGTGTAGGAACGGTATACAGCATACGAGTTTGTCACATTTGAAGGACCTCTATCGCCTGTCAAGCTGTAAGATGCTTTTAGCGTAAGATGAGAAAAAGTAGGCTTCAGGCTTTCAAAAAAAGCTTCCTCATGCGCATTCCAAGCACCAGCAATATTCCAAGTTGGCATCCAACGGGCAGAGGTTGCTTCACCCAATTTATTAGCCCCTTCGTATCTAAATGTACCGTTTAAGGTATATTTACCTGCATATGAATAGGTCAGGTTCGCAAAGAAAGCAGCTTGTTTATAACGTGTCGTTGTCGGATCATTATCATTATTTCTATTCACGTGGAAATAAGGCGAATTTTCCTCTTGTCCACGTTTAAACACCCTATAGTCAGTAAAAGGACTTTCCCCCAGATCATATTGAATACCCCAGCCTCTGAACCAAGTATTATTTCGATCGGATGCCGTAAGTTCCGACCCAGCAAATACATTAACGATATGATTCAGATTGAAAGTCTTATTGTATTGTGCTGTAAAACGAAAGAGCTGTTCAAACATGGTATAGTCTGTTCGATTATAAATTCCTCCTTCTGGTAGCACTGAAATTGGTCTTGCATACGGATCATCTGGATCCTTGTACAGAAACGGATTATTATCTCGAATTGTGGTGTTGTCGGGTTCAACCAATCCAGCTCGATAAGCCATTGCTTGATTTGAACGATCTTTGATATAGTGATGTTGTGCTGTCGTCTGATAACGTACTGACCCAAAAGCGCCCAACTCCAATTCCGGAATTACTTTCCATTTCAGATCACCTTGAAAGCGTAAATCAGCGACCTCAACATCCATATAGTTGTTTTCTAATTCATGTAGGATATTAAAAGGTGCATAATTCCGGGTGTAAAATGTCCTAGGATCCAAGGTGCGTGAAGTATTCATTGCATAGGCATAGGGATTGATTTCAAAATCACGCTTTACTTCTCCGAATACTACATCTGAAGTCTGGCCTAATGTTCCTGGAGCCTGTTGTTTACGATAAGATCCATTTGTAATAATATTTAACCTAAGTTTATCAGAAATATTATAGTTCGCATTCAGGTTACCTGTATAGCGATTTACTTTACTTCTTTTTGTCCATCCTGGATCAACTAAAGCACTTAAAGAAGAATAATATTGGGATTTTTCGGTTCCCGAGGACATACTTACAGAATGATTATGCTGCAGACTAGGCTGAAATAGTTCGCTAAACCAGTCCGTATTACGGAATTCTGCTTCCCGCAAAAAATTATTCACATTATGTCGGTCTGTAAATAAATCGTTAGGAATTTCTCCTCTTTGAATTCGCTTATACAAATCCCCATATACGCCACTATTACTCGCAACAGGCAAATTCGCAAAGCCGATATAGCCTTTATTGTACATATCGTCGTAAACGGACATCTGCTCCTGGGAGTTCATAATATTAAACTCGGAATATCGCGGTGTTGCCCTAGACGTGTATTCACCTGTATAATTCAATGAGCTACGCCCCGCAGTACCTTTCTTCGTCGTAATTACAATTACACCTGCCATAGCACGAGCACCATAGATAGATGTTGCGGACCCGTCTTTCAGAATCTGAAATGATTCAATATCATGGGCATTCAAACCTGCAACAGCTGAACTGATCAATGTCAGTGCATCACCCGAAGACAGTTGATCTGCATTCACATCAGCAACGTCTTCAATAATAACCCCATCAACTACCCACAGCGGTTTTGAACTACCATAGATAGATGTCGCACCACGCACACGAATCTTAGGTGCCGTACCAAATGTTCCAGTTACGTTTTGAACAGAAACCCCAGCAACTCGCCCTTCTAAACCGCGACTGGGATCAATCTGTCCTCCGATCTGTGCAGTAGCACCAGAAACTTGTGAGGTAGCCCCTGTAAAAAGGCGCTTGTCAAGACGCTGCCCCATACCTGTCACAACGACCTCTTCGATCTGCCTCTCATCCGAAGCCAATGCAATAGAAATGACATTCCTTCCTTTAACGCCTACTTCTACAGCTCCATAGCCGACATAACGGACCACCAGTGTTGCATCTGCTCCAGCATTTATTCTAAAACTTCCATCACTAGCGGTCTGCGTAGTAATAGCAGTTCCTTTGACAGTCACTGTTGCTCCAGCCAACGCATTTCCCTCCTTATCCTTGACTGTACCGGAGACCCCTTGCTGCACAATATTAATTGATCTACTAGCTTCACTTTTTCCATTAATAGAAATCGTGTTGGCAATAATCTTATATTCAATATTATTGTTCTTCAGAACGGCATTTAATGCATCAGCTACAGAAGCATCTTTCAGGTTGACATTAACCCTTGCTTTGGAATCAATATTTTCTCCATAAAATAGCTGCAAATTGGACTGTTTTGAGATCGAATTCAATGCTTCTTCAATCCGTGCATTTTTCATTTTCAACGTAACTTTCTGCGCAACGCCATTGGCTTGGACTCCGGTCACAAAGGCGAAAAGAAGGCAAGTACTAATTTTCATAATACGTAAAGGTTTGCAAAACCGTGGGTCATGAGGTATCAGTCGCCACGTTTTGCCAAATGGTAAGTTATTCATACATTTACTCTTTGTGGTTAATTGGGTTTACTTAATTCGCTTTTTTAAATTTTTTAGCCTTTTTAATCATCTACGGACAGGGATGCTGCAACATTCCTGTTCTATTTTTTTGTCGGCTACTTGGTTAGGTATTGATCGATTACATAAGCACTCCTTTTTTATTTATTTTCTATTGTTAGTTCCTTTCCATTAAGTTCAAACTTCAGATTACATACATAGGTCAACATTTCTAGCACTTCCGAAAGTTTAACATCGCGCTTAAAATTCCCTGTATATACTTTATTTAATGCCACATCTTGCTTAAATTTAACCTGAATATCGTACCATTTGGAGAGTGTGGACGCGATCTCCACAATAGTCTCTTTCTTAAAATAAAACTGGTTATTATGCCAGGATAAATCGTGCTCCAAATCGGCTTTTCCTTTACTAAGTCTCCCACTAACAAAATTGGCATATTCACCGGGTTCCAAAAACAAGCTCTCCCCCGAATGACTTACTTGGACACGTCCAGAAGAAAGGGTGGTACGCACATCGGCGTTATACGCATTGATATTAAAATGTGTGCCCAATACTTTGACTTCATTCCCTTTTGACTCGACATAAAATGGTCGCTTTGTATCATGCGAGACCTCAAAATAAGCCTCGCCATCTAAAATTACACGGCGTTCATTTTTATCAAACTTGACAGGAAATTTGAGTTGTGAATTTGCATTGACCCAAACTTGTGTACCATCTTCCAGAGATAATTTATAGAAATGTCCTTTCGGTACGACTAATGTATTGTATTCGATTGAGGGTTCTGTTGTTAGTGCCTGTGCTGTAGCAACCTCTCCCTTAGTCTCCGCTACTACAATTTTTGGGTCTAATGTATTCACCGAATTCTCCAAAGGCACAACAGAGCCATCAGCCAGCAGTAACAAAGCACCAGACTGTGCAGGCAAAATATCTTTTCTGAGAGTTTTATTATTGGCTGTTTTACTCGATTCGTTTGTTTGCTTATGGCTTAAGTAGAATAACGCCGCACCGAATAGCATCACGAAAACTGCAGCAATACGAAGAAAAGGCCAATAATTTATCTTTCTGTTATATCTAACAGCATCTACTTTTCGCCAAGCTTCTCCCTCGTCGAGATCTGCAAAAAAATTCAGGTCTTGTTCAATATTTTTTGCTTCCCGAAATTCCTCAATCAGATTGTCATTTCTTTTATCAGATCTGCGCCAATGCTCAATTGAATCACGCTCAGCAACAGTTTCCTGTCCACGAAGTAACTTTTGAATTAATTTGGCTATGTAATTGGTGCTAGCTTTCATATCTATAGGTTAGAAACCCTATAGATCAGTATTGGGTGACAAGAATTTAAAATTATTTTAACAAAAAAATAATAATGGGCAAAAATTCAGGATGCAACTTTTCCAATAGCATCTTCATACCACGTTGTTTTTGGGTTTTAACGGTATTAATACTGATCTGAAGCCTATCGGTAATCTCTAAATTGGACAGACCTTCCAAATATCCCAGCGTGAAAATTTGCTGGCAGGAAGCGGGCATCTCTTGAATAATGCGATAAACTTCATTGATAACCTCCGTATGGATCATGGACAGTTCAACAGAGTGTTCATCCTCTTCTGTAAAACCAACTTGTGACCAGTATTTTTCTTTTACCTTCTCGTGTCGGATATATTTTAAACAGGAAAAACGGACAGCAGTATATAAATAATTGCGAACAAAATTCTCCGATTCATCCATGCGCTGCTTTTCCCTAAAAAATGTAATAAAAGCTTCCTGTACCAGATCTTCTGCAACAGACGATTCTCCTACAAATTTCCAGGCAAAGTGGCATAAGCTTTTATAATGCTGTCTAAATAACTTTTCTTCAGGTCCCATAGCGTAAAACGGGTATATAAAACAATGATTAGTCACAATTGGTGGAGTTCAGTAAACTAATCTAGCGTAAAGATAGAATTTTAATCTTATTTTAACAATTATTAACATGTTTATTACATATATTGCAAAAACAACACATAAAACTCTCATTATAAGTAATTTACCACAACCCATTTCCAAATACTATTTTTATCGCCGTCCCACTTTCATCCATAAATAAATCTCCCTTTCAACAAAACAAATCCCAAGTTTTTTGTATTTATACCAAGCAAAACATGCAAAAGCTCCCGTTTTTCGAGTTTTTTTACTATATTGTAGACTTTCAAAAAACCTTAACAGTCAGATATGCGTCTGCAACAACGGTAGTTTGAAGGTTCTTATTGACAAAATAAGACAAACACTCCAATAAAAATTTAAAACAAAGACTAAATGCTATTTACTGTTCTATCAGGATTAATAACATCGAGCCTTATTGTTCCATTTGGTAGATTCCTTAAAACCAAATGGGGTTTTATTCTCGCATTTTTACCGATACTTCTATTTCTGTATTATATAAAACTTGTGATACCCATTAGTCAGGGATCGTATTTTGTACAATCAACAACATGGGTTCCCTCGCTAGGCATTAATCTGGATTTCAAATTAGATGGTCTGTCATTGCTCTTTACATTATTGATTACCGGAATCGGAGCTTGCATCTTTTTCTATGCAAACGCCTATCTTAAGGGACATAAATACATCGACCGATTTTTCGGCTACCTCTGTTTGTTTATGTCAGCCATGTTGGGTCTAGTGCTTTCGGACAACATGCTATTGCTCTTTATATTTTGGGAATTAACATCTATCAGTTCCTTTTTTCTAATTGGATTCAACAACGATAACGCTGATTCCCGCAAGAGTGCGATGACCGCGCTATCCATCACAGGCCTCGGTGGTTTCTTTCTACTTGCTGGTTTTATATTAATGGGCAACATCGCCGGTACCTATAATATCACCGAACTTATGGGCAAGGTTGCTTTGATTCAACAACATCCACTCTTTCCGCTTATTTTTGGATTGGTAGCGCTTGGTGCCATCACAAAATCAGCACAATTTCCTTTCCATTTTTGGTTGCCTGGGGCAATGAAAGCCCCTACACCGGTATCTGCATACTTACACTCTGCCACCATGGTAAAAGCAGGCATATACCTGCTGGCTCGCTTTTCACCGATCTTGGGCGGAAACCCAATCTGGACATATTCGCTTATGATCATCGGTGGTATTACCATGCTATATGCTGCATTTCACTCACTTTTCAGAACGGATCTCAAGGGGGTACTCGCCTATTCTACGATATCCGCATTGGGGATCTTGGTTTTCTTACTCGGTCTTGGATCCAAGGAAGCAGTGATCGCCGCCAGTGTCTTTATCCTTGTGCATGCTTTATATAAAGCAGCGCTATTCCTGATTACGGGTATTATCGACCATGAAACCGGAACACGTGACTTAACTGTCTTGCGCGGATTACGCAAGGTTTTAGCCCCCGTTGCTATTGCTGGGTTTCTAGCAGCATTGTCAAGTGCGGGAATACCCTTGACCTTTGGATTTATCGGGAAGGATCTGATCTACGATGCCACTTTACAAAGTGACTCACAATTATTCTTTTATTTGACAGCAGCTGCAGTCCTCACTAACATATTCCTAGTATCTGCTGGATTTATGGCCGGAATAAAACCCTTTGCAGGCAAATTACCGGAACAGTTTGCCCATGTGCACCTACCCTACAAATCCATGTGGATTCCCCCCTTGCTGCTGGCTGTATTAGGTGTCATATTCGGCTGTATTCCGGGCCTTATTGGCGACTGGATTGCTGGACCAACCGCGAATAGTATCTTAGCTCAACAGGAAGTTTTTCATCTAAAGATATGGCATGGTTTTAATCTGATACTTTTACTAAGTGCCATAACAATTGTTGTCGGAACACTTGTATTTATTTCAAACAAACCAAGTGTGAAGAAATTGGCATGGATTGCTACTTTTGATAAAATTTCCCCAGAGCATATTATCAAGGTCTGTGTGCAGGAGATTGTCCTATTCTCCGCTTTTTTCACAAACAAGATGCACAACGGTTACCTACGTTCATATCTTTTGAAAATCATCTTATTTGCCGAATTATTGATTGGCTATCAATTATATCTAGGTGGGCCACTTCATATCAAATGGGAAACCTTGTCACCTGTCAGCTTTTATGAAGTGACAACAGTCTGTATTCTGATCGGCGCTATCGTATTAACAATCCGAACTTCATCTAGGTTAACTGCAGTCGTAGCAACTAGCGTTGTTGGCTATGCGATATGTCTCATCTTTGTTTTTTATAGTGCCCCAGATTTGGCAATGACTCAATTTACAATCGATACGCTTACAGTTGTTCTGTTTGTATTGGTCTTGTTCAAATTGCCTTCTTTTTTAAACTTGGCAAACCGTCGTACCATCATTCGGGACGCAGTGGTCGCGATTATATTTGGTAGTATGCTGTCTATGGTCGCTTTGCGGGTATTACATGAACCAACAACTACCAATATCAGTAAGTTCTATGGTGATTATGCATATGTACTCGCCAAGGGAAAGAATGTTGTCAACGTACTGCTTGTTGACTTTAGAGGCTTCGATACCATGTTTGAAATTGTGGTACTGAGCATCGCTGCACTCGGTGTGTACAGTTTATTAAAATTACGTCTAAAATCATCTGATAAAGAATAATATTTTATGATAAGTTAGCGAAGTAATGATGATTAGGGACTATGGACGATCTATGAAAATCCATGGGTTTGTATCACCGGAATCTCAATACTCAATACTAATATCTAAATACTAAAATAAATGAATAGTACCATATTACAAACCGCAACGCGGTATCTCCTACCGATACTTTTATTGTTTTCGGTATTTCTCTTGCTTCGGGGGCATTATTACCCCGGAGGAGGATTTGTAGGTGGTTTGGTTGCATCTATTGCCTTTGTGCTGCATAGTTTTGCTTTTGGTCCTCAAAACACCATGAAGCTCATTCAATACAAACCCTTATCCCTTATTCCCATCGGGTTGGGAATTGCTGCTGTGAACATGTTTCTACCTACCTTTTTTGGCTATCCAGTCATGACTGGACTTTGGTTGGAGGAAAAGATTCCAGTCATCGGCATGATTGGCACAGCTTTATTTTTCGATCTCGGTGTA
This sequence comes from Sphingobacterium sp. GVS05A, assembly GCF_019969845.1. Lineage (GTDB taxonomy): Bacteria > Bacteroidota > Bacteroidia > Sphingobacteriales > Sphingobacteriaceae > Sphingobacterium. Next base: position 547,237 of record NZ_JAHXYR010000003.1, on the reverse strand, counting down.
TACTTTGTGGTCATTGGGGTTGTATTGACTATTTTATTCACTATTGCTTTAAATACAGAGGAGGAATAATGGAGCTTATTCTCGTTTTATTGATCGGTATTCTATATGCCGCTGGGATATACCTCATCTTGCGTCGCAGCATGGTGAAACTGTTATTAGGAATCATGTTATTGGGAAATGGAACCAATATATTGATTTTTTTGCTGGGTAATATTGTCAAAGGCAAGCCCCCAATAATCGGCCCCGACTTAAAAGTATTTACGGATATATATGCGGACCCCATACCACAAGCCCTTATTTTAACCGCAATCGTAATCAGTTTTGGACTAACGTCGTTTGCTATTGTATTACTTAAACGCGTTTACGCTTTACTGGGCACAGATGATTTGGATAATTTGAACACGCCTGAGGAAGAAGATATATGATAGACAACCAGATTATTGCCACGGTTATCGTGCACCTTTTTATTGCTATTGTCCAGCTGATACTCTGGCGAAAATCTACTGCGCAACGTTTTCTGAGCGTTGGTGGAAGCCTCTTAGCACTTATTCTCGCATTTAAGCTATTTTTCAAAGTTTATGATGGTGAAATCCTGACCATGAATGCCGCCAATTGGAAAGCTCCATTTGGAATCGTCTTTGTCGCTGATCTTTTTAGTAGTACCCTGGTCGTCCTCACTTCAATTGCTGGACTTGCAGTTTCGATTTTTTCTTGTGTCGGCGTTGGAAGACAACGTATTTTATATGGCTATTTCCCTATTTTTCATTTCTTGATGATGGGATTAAATGGGGCATTTTTGACCGGAGATATTTTTAATCTTTATGTCTGGTTTGAGGTGATCATTATTTCTTCCTTTGTGCTGATGACGCTCGGCGGTCGTAAATCGCAATTGGAAGGTGCCGTAAAATATATGGCCATGAATATATTGGCCTCCACTTTTTTCTTGACAGGAATTGGTATTCTTTATGGCATCTCGGGTTCCCTCAATATGGCTGACCTAGCGCTGCGTATCCCCAAGATACAAAATCAGGCACTCGTAGAAATTACAGCTACTTTTTTCCTTATCGGCTTTGGAATCAAATCGGCTGTATTTCCGCTGTATTTTTGGCTTCCCTCCTCCTATCACACACCGCCTTCGGCTGTTGCCGCAACTTTCGGAGGTCTATTGACCAAAGTTGGGATTTATGCCTTATTCAGGGTATTTTCACTATTGTTTATTCCAAACCAATTCACCAAAGAACTGTTGGTCATATTGGCAATACTCACTATTTTGACAGGCGCCTTTGGTGCATTGATTAAAACCAATATCCGCCGGTTGTTTTCCTATTTGATTGTTTGCCATATCGGTTTTATGATTGGCGGTTTAGGTTTATACAGCAAATGGGCGCTGTTGGGTGCTATTTTTTATCTTATTCACGATATCATGGTAAAAACCAACTTATTCTTAATGGCAGGTGTTATTCGACAGCTTCGGGGGACCATGGATATGAATAAGCTGGGGGGACTATATGCACAATACCCCAAGATTTCATTACTTTTTGCAATCGTACTTTTCTCCTTGGTCGGTATCCCGCCCTTATCAGGTTTCTGGCCCAAGGTCTATCTTTTTAGAGATGCCTTTCAATTGGAAAAATATGCTTTCGCAGGAGCATTGATTATCGGTAGTTTTATTACACTCTATGTTATTGCCAAAATGTGGGCCCAGGTATTTTGGAAGGATGCTCCTGAGCCTGAGATCATCGAAGATAAATTTGCTGGAATGATAGGCTATAAAAGAACAATGCTACTCTTACCCGTCATAATATTGGCATCAGCATCCCTTTATATCGGATTTAATGCAGAAGCAATTATACATGTCGCAGATAAGATAGCCACACAATTACTGGATACTTCACCTTATATAAATGCTGTATTAGGAGGGCAGAATTGATATGATAAAACAGTTTCTAATGAACCTCATGCTATCTTTTATTTGGGTAGCACTGACAGGATCAATGTATTATACGAATTTCATGTTCGGTTTTTTACTTGGTTTCGCGATTCTTTGGATCATGAACAAAAACGAAGCCGATCAACGTTATTTCTATCGTGTTCCCAAAACAGTGAGTTTTATTCTATTTTTCTTATGGGAAATGATTGTCGCTAATGTGCAAGTTGCTTATGATGTGATCACCCCTAAGTTTTTTATTAAACCAGCGATCGTCAAGTATCCGATGGATGCCAAGACAGATCTGGAGATCAATTTGCTTTCAACTTTTATATCACTAACACCCGGTACGCTTATTTTGGATGTGAGTGAGGATAAGAAAACTCTTTTTATCCATGTTATGTACATGAAGAGCAAAGAACAATTTGTCTCGACCCTAAAAAACAATGTTGAACGAAGACTTTTAGAACTCTTACGATGACTTTAACTACTTACTTCGATTATGTTATCCTACCGATATTAACCTTATCGGTTATTCTGGCTTTTATCCGCTTATACAAAGGTCCGCAGATCTTTGATCGCGTCATTGCCCTGGATCTCATTATCACAATTGGAATTGGAATTATTACAGTCTATAGTATACGTACTTCACAAGAAGTATTTTTAGATATTGCCATGATTTTGGCACTGATCGCATTCCTAGGAACTATAGCCTTTTCATTTTATTTAGAAAAACAAAGCAATGATGACTGATATTACATTAGCAATTTTAAGCACCATCGGCGCACTGGCCATATTGTTTGCTTCAATTGGCATATTACGGATGCCTGATTTCTATTTGCGGCTTTCAGTGACTGTAAAAGCAGCAACCTTAGGCGTCGGTCTCTTATTGATCTGCGCCGCAATGACATTTCCGGATGTCTCCGTGACGACCAAAGCAATAGCGATTGGTTTCTTTTTAATCTTGACTGCACCTGTTGCCGCCCACATGATTGGACGAGCCGCTTACATACAGCGTGTAAAGACCTGGAAAGGGACAACCTTAAACGATTTGGAAAAAGAAGGCCAACTGGATTGTCGGAAAGAAGATTTTTAGACTCTTCCGCAGATATTCGTAAAAATATTACCATCAGCAAGAGTTCTTCACAAACAATTAAGGCATCAAAACCGGGTTTTGATGCCTTAATTGTATAAGACCTTTTCTTTGGGTGAGTCCTCGCACCCTTGAATCGAAAAATTAAAATATGATACAGACTGGAGCAGGAACTTTGATTTCTTTACCCGCATCTGTCAACAACCCTGTCTTTGTATCTCGACTAAACAGTACGATATTATTGGTATACTGATTGGCCACAAGCAAGTATTTTCCATCGGGAGAAAGATTAAAATTCCGTGGCCCTTTACCCTTTACGGATGTATTGGATAATTTATTTAACCCGCCGTCTTTTTCCACCGAGAAAGTTGCTATTGTATTTGCGTCACCGCGGTTAGTCGCATATAAAAATTTGCCGTCATCAGAAATTTTTATGTCTGCCCCACCATTTTGTCCCTTGAAGCCCTCAGGGTTGATTTCGTAAGTACTCTGATACATCCAGTCATTACCCTCCTTTTTATAACTAGCAACCTGTCCTGTCATTTCCAATACGACGTAAAGAAATTTTTCCTTTTTATCAAAAGCTATATGACGAGGTCCTCCACCTGCGGGTGTAAAGAAATCTTCAGATTCTTCAGCGAGACTATATGCAGTTCCTGATTTATTAACAGGAAATACAGAAATTTGATCTAACCCTAGATCCTGTACATATAAACGATCGCCCTTACTGGAAAAAAAAGTTGAATGCACATGTGGTTTCTCCTGACGGACTGGATCGACCCCTTTACCTTCATGTTGAATCAGTCGATTTCTTTTACTCAAAACACCATTTGTTTCGAGATCAAATAGTGCCGCCGATCCGCCGGTGTAATTTGCTACTGCCAATAGATTACCTTTAGGATGCACTTCAACAAAACAGGGTGATTCCCCGCCCGTAGGAAGTGAGTTCAGAAAAGTCAGCTGTCCTTCCTTAAAAGAAAAGGCAGACACTGTACCCTCCTGATTTGGAAGTTCATTGACAGCATAGATAAAATTATTATTTCGAGCCAGAAAAGAAGGGTCCTTACTTTCTTGGGTGCTGACCAAGGTGGTTTCACCTGTTTTTGTATCGAAATTATAGATATAGATACCTTTGCTTTCTGTTTTGTTTGTATAGGTCCCAACAAACATTGGGATCTGTTGCGCAAAACTCGCCAAAGGCAGGAATGTCATCAGATAAATAAAAGCTTTTTTCATGTGTATACAATTTATTAAGAATAATTGTTCGAATTTCCCTCGTTGCTCGCTATGTAGCACAAAAAATAAAGATACCTTCCTAAGTCATTACTATGGTAGATAAACTTGTTAAATTAGGTTAAAACCGCCCTTTCTAATAGGCAAATCCGTATTTTTAGCGAATCAATTTTAACAAGTCTAAAATCTCCTTTTGAAATATTGGGATTATAAAAATATTGTTAAATAAAAATACGAATAATTCATATAATCTGATAATTTTGTGCTGTTGTTCAAAATAGTCTATATTGAACGATAGAATTGAGAGATTATTAGTGATTTAGATGAATCCGCTGTGACATCAATCTGTACAATTGGTACGTGATTTAAAACGGTTCATAGTTGCTTCATCAACGTTTAGAAACATATTATTTAGATGAAAAAAAACATATATATATTGTTTTTGTTGCTGTTTGTATCAATTCAGGCCAGCCTTGCACAACGTCAGATTGTTGACCGTGTAGTGGCAACAGTTGGTTCAGGAATTATTCTGCAGTCCGATCTGGACATGCAATACTCACAATGGCTTGCCCAAGGGAATAAACCCGATGAGAAGTTTAAATGTGGTGTTCTTGAGCAATTGATCATTCAGAAATTACTTTCCCAACAGGCGGTAATTGACTCGATTGACGTCACGGAAACAGAGGTGGATGACAACTTAAATTCCCGTTTGCGCCATATGTCCCAGCAAGCTGGTGGCCAAGAACGCTTAGAGAAATTCTTGAACCGTTCTTTGTTACAATATAAGGAAGAAATGCGCGCAAGTGTTTTTGAACAGCTGAAGGCAAATAAAATGCAACAAAATATCGTGCAGAAAGTGGATGTAACACCATTGGAAGTAAAACGTTATTTTGAGGGATTGAATAAAGATAGTCTTCCCTATTTCAATACAGAAGTTGAAATTGGTGAAATTGTTATGATGCCGAAATTGACCGACGAAGAGAAAAAGGAACAACGGGAGAAAATCGAAGGTATTCGCAAACAGATTGTCGATGGTTCGGATTTCGGAACAATGGCGCGTCTGTACTCGCAAGATCCAGGTTCTGCGCCTTATGGTGGTGACCTAGGCTTCGGTACACGTGATAACTATGTAAAAGAGTTCTCCGCAATGGCATTTAAATTAAAACCAGGAGAACTATCACCTATTGTAGAGTCAAAATACGGATTTCACATCATCCAGGTATTGGAAAGACGTGGAGAAGAGGTGCATACCCGTCATATCTTGATGAAAATGAATCCGGGTGCTGATGCACTGGAGCGAACCAAAAATAAACTGGACAGTATCTACAAATTGGTGGTGGATAAGAAATTAGATTTTTACCATGCTGCGACCAACAATTCTGATGCTGAAGAAAGCAAATTTAATGGTGGTATGGTCTTAAATCCACAAGGATCTAGCCGTACAACTTTAATTCCTATGGATGGATTGGAAAAAGCCGTATTTACAACCATTGACCCATTAAAACCAGGGGAATATTCTAAACCGGAGCAATTCACAGACAAAACTGGAGATGTGGGTTACCGTTTCAACTATTTAAAAACCCGTATCGCACCACATAAAGCAAATTTGGATCAGGACTTCACAAAGATCAAAGATGCCGCGAAAGAAGATAAAGTACGTCGTAACCTGAGCAAATGGTTTGACGACAAGGCGAAGAACACATTCATTGATATCAGTAATGACTTTGACACCTGTGATGAACTCGCAAAATGGAGAAAGAAATAAAAGACTTTTTTCTATCATAAATAAATAAGGCCTGAATATAAATATTCAGGCCTTATTTATTTGGTAATCACGCGCGCATGATTTATTTCTCAAACATCATTTCTATCAGAATATTCCAGTTCGCTTTCTTCACATCATCCTTCGCTAATTCGCTTAACTGCCATACCCGAATATAATTATACTTGACAACTTTATCTTTTTGTCGTACTGTTGCAGTTCCCTTTGTATAGGCAAAATCTCCGCTATAAGAACGTTTGACCTCCTCCGGTACTGTTTCTATCGTCATACGTTGTTTCTTCAGATAAGCCATCATTTTGTCCTTTCCTTCCATTGGACTGGTCCAAGGAAACAAAAAGCGGACATCCTCACTCAAAAACTCTTTATATGCAGTAGGATTGTCTGCCTTAAGGACAGTAGACATCAACTTATCTGTTTCCAGTACAATATCCTCCCGTTGGTTCAGACGTACTTTAGAGCGATGCTTTAGGTACCAAGAATCAGTTGGTTCAATATATTCCAGGTCAAATTCACCATCCTTACCGTTATTTTCTACTTCGGCACGAATATCGACTAACCATTTGCCTTTTTTGTTACGTTTCCAAACTGTCAAGTACTCACCGTGACGCAGCCTCGCTCCCACTTTCTGAAAGTCCAGAGAACCAGATGTCACGCCAAACTCCAAGCTCTTCGCGACAAGCGCAAAAGTAGGCTGCCAATTTAATACATCTGGAATATTCGGTCTATTATTAAGATAATTGTATGCATTTACCGCTGAAGGAACATAAAATGTGGACTCCTTGTCGATAATAGATAAAAACGCTTGATGCGGTGTAGAAGCTTTCGCTAATGCGGCAGCATCTTTATCTGCCTGCAGTAAGCTTCCTACTTTTTCGGGTATCTGTGCGTACAATGTTGTCCCCACTGTACTCATTAACGCAACAATGGATAACCTATTCCAAAAATTCATATGCAAATGATTATTTATCAGGGTTCATCCTAATTATTTTAAATGAACTCATTACACTCGGGTTTTATTTTAAAGGCAACAGGAAATATTTTTTGGTTTCAAAAGTATCTAGACTTTCCAACGATAAATATTCCCTTCAATCCCCTCTTTTTTTAATTCGATCTTTTATCTATCAAATCTTATTCCAAAGTGTTCCTTCTTTACTATCTTTCAGTTGGATACCAATTGCATTAAGTTCATCACGGATACGATCCGAAGTGACAAAATCTTTATTTGCCTTCGCTTCGTTGCGTAATCTGATCACCAGATTCATCACATCATCAATATCATCTGTTCCAGATGCTTGATCATTTCTCAGCCCAAGGATATCCTCCACAAACTCTTTCAAGAAAACTTTTAGTTTTTCCAATCCCTCTTCAGATACCTTTGCTTTGCCATCATAGATGGAATTGATGATCCGCACAAGCTCAAACAGTTCGGCAATCAAAACCGGACTATTGAAATCATCATCCATTGCCGCATAACATTTATTCCGGATCTCAGCCAGATTGAATGAATCAGCTCCCTTTGAAACTTTTAGTTTATCCAATAGTCCAATAGCACTCATCAAGCGCTTATAACCCTTATCTGCTGCATCAAGTGCTTCATTGGAAAAATCCAATGTACTTCTATAGTGAGCCTGCAACATAAAGAAGCGAACGGCCATCGGCGAATATCCTCTATTTAACAAAGGGTGGTTACCCGTAAACAATTCACCTGGTAAGAATCCATTGCCTGCAGATTTGGACATCCGTGCACCATTGACTGTCAACATATTGGTATGCATCCAATATTTGGCAGGTGCAGTATGATTACAGGCTTCGGACTGCGCGATTTCGTTGGTATGGTGTGTAGCAGCCAGATCCATACCACCACCGTGGATATCAAACTGATCTCCTAAATACTTCCTGCTCATCGCCGAACATTCGATGTGCCATCCTGGAAATCCAACACTCCAAGGAGCTGGCCAGCGCATAATCGTTTCCGGCTTAGCCTTGATCCAAAGCGCAAAATCCAAACGCCCTTTTTTCTCATCCTGACCACTCAGCTCACGTGTATTGTTCAACATATCTTCCAATTTACGATTGGTCAATACGGTATAATCATACTGTTGTACATATTTCTCCACATCGAAATAGACAGTACCATTTGTCTCGTAAGCATAGCCGTTATTGATGATCTGTTCAATCATTTCGATCTGCTCCGAAATATGTCCTGTCGCAGTGGGTTCAATGCTAGGAGGCAATGTATTAAACAGACGCAAAACATCATGAAAACCAATGGTATATTTCTGTACGATTTCCATTGGTTCCAGCTGTTCCAATTTAGCCTTTTTCGCAAACTTGTCATCTCCTTCATCACGATCGCCCTCTAAATGCCCTGCATCTGTAATATTCCGTACATAACGTACTTTATACCCCAAATGACGTAGATATCTAAAAATCAAATCAAAAGAAACAAAAGTACGGCAGTTACCTAAGTGTACATCGCTGTAGACGGTAGGTCCACAGACATACATTCCAACGAGGTTGGGGTGAATTGGTTCGAATTTTTCTTTTGTTCGCGAAAGCGTATTGTATAAAAAGAGATTATGGTCCATGTTTGTTATCTGCTTGGAAATCTATTTTTGTCTGAAATATATTTGAATAGGCACGCCTGTAAAATCAAAGTGCTCACGCAATTTGTTTTCAACAAAGCGTTTATATGGATCTTTGATGTATTGTGGCAAATTACAGAAGAAGGCAAACATTGGCGTTCTTCCCGGCAATTGTGTCACATATTTAATTTTGATATATTTTCCTTTTAGGGATGGTGGAGGATAATTCTCGATAATATCCAACATCACTTCATTCAACTTCGATGTTGGGATCTTTTTTGTTTTGTTGGCATAGACCTTATCAGCTACTTCCAATACTTTTAGAACACGTTGTTTTTCAGTTACGGAAGTAAAGACAATAGGCACATCAGTAAATGGCGCAATTTTCTCCCGGATACGGTCTTCAAAAGCTTTCATGGTCTTGTTGTCTTTTTCGATCAAATCCCATTTATTGACGACAATCACAATACCTTTGCGGTTCTTTTCTGCCAAATTGAAGATGTTTACATCTTGAGCTTCTAGGCCATCCTGCGCATCCAACATCAAAATCGTCACATCAGAATCCTCTAGGGCTTTGATGGTACGCATGACTGAATAGAACTCGATATCTTCGTTTACTTTTGATTTACGACGAAGACCAGCGGTATCGATCAAAAGGAAATTATGTCCATATTGATTATAGTGAATACGGATAGAATCACGCGTTGTACCCGCCATTGGCGTTACAATATTACGGTCTTTACCGATCAAGGCATTTGTAAGCGAAGATTTACCCACATTTGGGCGGCCGACGATCGTATATTTCGGTAAAGCTTCATCTTCCTCTTGTTCCTCTTCAAAGTGAGAGACAACAGCATCCAGTAATTCTCCGGTACCAGAACCAGTAGCAGAAGAAATATTAAATACTTCACCTAAACCGAAAGCATAGAATTCGGCTGATTCATGATGCAATTTAGCATGGTCAACTTTGTTGGCAACCACATATACAGGTTTAGAACTTCTTCTGAGGATATCAGCTATTTCATCATCCAGGTCAGTAATACCAGTAGTAACATCTACCATGAATATAACGACCGACGCTTCTTCAATAGCGATATAAACCTGATCACGGATTGCTTCTTCAAAGACATCATCCGAACCATGTACAAAACCACCTGTATCGATTACTGTAAATTTCTTTCCGATCCACTCTGCCGTCTCATAATGACGGTCGCGCGTCACTCCGCTAAAGTCATCAACAATCGCTTTTCTACTTTCCGTAAGACGATTGAATAAGGTAGATTTACCAACATTTGGACGACCAACAATTGCAACAATATTTGCCATATTTATTTTATTTGATCCATCCACTATCACAGCAGATGGCACTTTTATGCTAAATTACACGTTAAGGGTACAAAGATACGGATTCAAAAGGGATTATGGAGACACAAAAACAAAAATGGCTTTACCGTGAAGTAAAGCCATTTATAAGGTTTAAATTATGAATATTCGTCTAGTTAGAAGTTGGATTCTGAGTCAATTTACCAGGATATGAATTGATCGCATCCTGTGGTATAAAGTAAGTTACTCTAAAATCTGACGGTGCAATATCTTCAAACTGTTTTTGAGGTCCTGGATATGTTCGATTTAAAGGTTCGCCATTACGGAATACATCATAGCTACGCTCAGCCTGATAAGCCAATTCCAGTTGACGCTCTTTGTCAATCAGCTTAAATGCAGTACTTGCATCAAGCGCTGTATAGCCTCCATTTATAATAGAACGATTTCTGATGGTATTCAAATCATTTAGGGCAGCGCCATAGTTACCTAATTTTGCATAAGCCTCAGCACGATTCAAATAAATCTCACCTAAACGACTGATGACAGGTGAGTGCAATTGAGACTCTTCACCCTCACGTGAACATTTCACAATATAAAATTGTGGATAAGCACGGTTTAGGGAAATATAGTAATCGATCATACCAGTGTATGTTTTTCCATCTGCATAGGTAATTGAATATGTCTGCTGTGCTGCATTAACCACTTTCAACGTATATTCTTTATCTCCATCCTTGCAAGTCACGGTATTGCCATTTATTGTAGCAGGTGCCTGAACATAGCTCAATGTCAGCGGATCGCCTGCTTTTTTGGGTGCATCTTGTTTAATAAACCGAAAAACAGTTGTATACTTACCTGCGTCATCTTTTGAATAAGTAGGTTCAATAAATGCTGCGCGTGCGTCGACAATCGTATAATGATCAGGTCTCCAGTCATTTCGTCCAGTTTCATTTAATAAATCAATGTATTTGGCACTAGAATACATCTCACCCCAGCCCATACCACCAATATTGGAATACATACCACCAATGCCATAATAATGATCATCGCCTGAAAATTCAGAAGCAACACGTTTTACCGCAAAGATGGTCTCCTTGTTATCTTCAGGTCTAAAGGTATTGTATTTCATAAATTGCTCACGGGCCAATAGCACATATTTACCTGAATTAATCACTTTATCCGCATATTCTACTGCAAGACGTGCATATTCCGAATTTGGATTTTTATACGTACCACTCATATACAAATAGATACGGGAAAGCATCGCTTGCGCAGCTTCCTTTGAGGCATATGCTGCGCCGTTATTGACCGTCATTAAGGCTTCGGCCTTTTTCAGATCGCTGATTGCCTGCGCATAAGTATCTTTGACAGAAGAACGGTCCGGTAAATTTAAATCATTGAAAACATCATCAGGCGTACCATTGACGATGGGAACACCTAGATTCGTCTCAGGACTTTGATAGTAAGGTTTTCCGAAAGCTCTACATAGGTAGAAGTACATCATCCCACGAATGTAATAACATTCGCCTAATTTGTTGTCCATTTCTGTACTCTGCCCTTCAGCAAACATTTTGATGACGTTCGAAGATTGAGCAATAGCTTTATAACCGCTGTCCCAAAAGTTCTGCAGACGGTAGTTATTCGGCGTTCTCGCATAAGAGATAAATTCGTAGAAGGCATCTGTCGACGAACCGCGGATCATCATATTATCACCGGCATATTCACCAAGACGATGCATTGGATCGGACCAGGCTTTTAACTGCGCATAAGTACCTGTTACCATCGCATCAGGATTATTTGCAATATTCTCTTCGTCCATTGAAGTATAAGGAAGACGATCTATATCGCAGGAGGACACTGCCGTTGCGATTAAAAGTCCAATTAATATCTTTTTCATTATTGATTTTCTAAACGTTAAAACTAAAATGTCACACTTGCTCCAAACATGTATTTACGAACCATAGGATATACGGAAACTCCAGCAGATCTGATCATTTGACCACCTCCACCTTTGCCATCCGGCTCAGTCAATGGAAGCTCTGGGTCAACACCCGAGTAGTTTGTGATTGTAAACAAATTCTCGCCCGCTAAGAATACACGCAGATTTTTGATATTATATTTTTTCAGATCAAAATTATACCCAAGAGTCAGCGATCTCATTTTCAAGAAATTGTTACTCTCTAAATAACGCGTGGAAGGTGAGTTACCTTTGTCCTGATTGTCATATCTAGCGATTGGATGAGTAGCGACATCACCCGGTTTTTCCCAGCGTGTCCATCCATCCTGGAGCTTCATTTGGTTACGGTCTGTATATGTACCATCAGAATCAAATTCTTGACGGGAATAATTATATAATTTACCTCCCAATGAGAAACCGAACACTGCATTCAGGTCAAACTGCTTATAACTTAAAGCCGTACTGAAACCTCCAAAAAGATCCGGATTTCCTTTTCCGACATTACGGAAAGTTGCATTGGAATAGTTTGATGTCGTTGTCCTTGTTTCATTTCCATTTGCATCTGTCTCGTATCGATACCACATCGGTAAACCATTCTCCGTATTAACACCAGCCCATTCTTTCAGGTAATAGGTATCTACAGGATAACCAGGCTGAAGCAAGCGTTGTGCCGACCCTGCTATACCTGATCCGTCCCCTGCGATAATCGGTTTTGAAACAAGATTACCATTGGCATCTTTGGTTGCAAATAACTCGGTCAATTTATTCACATTGTGACTTAAATTGACATCCAAGCTCCAATGTACATTGTCGTTTCGAACGATATCTCCACCGATGGTCAATTCAATCCCCCGGTTTTGCATCTTACCGATATTTTTCCAGATGGAAGTGACACCTGTCAGACCACTGATAGGCACTTGATAAAGTACATTATCAGTCTTCTTGTCGTAATAATCGACATTAAATCGTAATCTATTTTGGAATAAAGCCGCATCTAAACCAAAACCTGTTGTATAAGTTTTTTCCCAGGTCAGATCTTTATTACCGATTTGGCTAATTAATGCGCCCGGTATTCCATTATAACTTGATGATGCAGACACAGAATAAAGACTATATTGCGGATATAATGAACTTGGTCTATTACCTACCGATCCGTAAGCCGCTCTCAGTTTTAAATTATCTACCCAATCAGCCTTGAACCACTCTTCCTTATTGATATTCCAACCACCACTGACTGAAAAGAAGTTTCCATATTTAGCATTGGTTCCAAAATTAGACGCTCCATCACGACGGAACGACACCTGTGCCAAATATTTATTATCGTATGCATAGTTTGCATTAGACAAAAATGACTGCACTGCCCATTCGGAAATTCCACCTCTAGTCCGTTCTGGCTTTGCAACAACGTCCAATACTTCGAAACCATTTACAATACCTGTTCCATAGGCATCTAACGTTTTTGTCCAGTAGTCGTTAAATTCATATGCTGCTAATCCATTCAGGCTATGTTTATCCCAAGTCTTGTTGAAACGTAAAATCTGGTTGGTATATCGACGTGCAAACTCCATGCGATAATCTGTAACACGACCAATTACACTTTCACCACTGTTTGATCGCGGATCTTGATATCCATTGTCAGAATAACTATTGTAGCGATAATTGTTGACAGAAGAGAAAGTCAACCAATCTGTTAATTTGATGTCGAAATCTAAGTTACCCATAAATTCATAATTGGTATTGGCACTATGATTCCATTGCAGGTCGTACAAGTAATTCGTACTTGCATTATTGACCCATCCGCTATAACGATGTGGCACCAATTTGCCATTTGCATCGTAAGGGCTATCCCAAGGTAGGTTTCCATACATGGCATTGACATCATATTGTCTATCATCTACCGCACGTCTTGAACCGGCAATAGAAGGCTTAATGGTCAACCAGTCGAAAGGCTTGTAATTTGTACGGAATCTAAAGTTATAACGATCGTAATCATACCCCTTTACAGCTCCGGCTTCGTTGTAATAACCCAAAGATAAATAGGACTGTAATTTATCATTCCCCCCCTGAATAGACAAATTGTGGTTTTGGACAAATCCGGTTTTAGTAGCTAGCTTCCACCAATCAAAATTACTGTTGCGTAATTCAGAGTTCCAGCGTGGAAATTTAATTTTATCTTGATTGGAGAATGATGCAAAATAGTCATACAGTTCAGTACCATCCATCATTTCCATGTTTCCATTAGAAAGTTGGTTGATCCCCATTTTTGTAGAAAAACTAATGCTTGTTTTGGATGCAGATGGATTCTTAGTCGTCACAACAACAACACCATTTGCTCCTTGGGATCCATAAATGGATGTCGAAGCGGCATCTTTTAGGATCGTTAATGACTCAATGTCGTCCGGATTGATATCACCTGGGCTTGAACCAACTATAACACCGTCAATTACCCACAATGGGCTCGTCGTACCACTTAACGTTGCCTGACCACGAATCACAACCCCACCATTTGACCCTGGTTTACCTGCCCCAGGTGCAACATATACACCCGCAGCTTTACCATTCAACATATTTTCCACTGAAGGTGTCGTTACATCACGCAACTTATTTCCTTTAACAGCCTGAAGAGCGCCGGTCAAACTTTCTTTTTTCTGTTGTGTTCCATAACCAACAATAACAACCTCTTCAAGCGCCTCGCTATTGGACTCCATGTTGATATTGACCACCGCACCTGTTACAGTCACTTCCTGTGTCTTGTAACCGATGTTATTGATCACTAAAACATCCCCGTTCTTAGCTTCGATATTGAAACTACCATCTGCTCCAGCCGAAGTAGAACGTGAGGTACCTTTAACACGAATTGTTGCGCCCGCCAGCGGACCGTCTGTAGACTGTACCTTTCCGTTTACTTTCTGCTGAAAAACAGCATTTTTCAACAGAACATTACGGTCTGGAAATTTAAGACCATTAGCATTAGCTGGGTTATGTGTACTTGTTATGAGTAAAGCTAATGATAACAGACTCAACTTGTGATTGTCGAGAATCTTTGAAATCATAATATTTAATAGTTAGTTTAAAAATTGATTAGCGTACTAATCAAAATTTAGGTACATGAATGCTAAAACTAGAATAAGATATGGGGATATCAAAATTCTAAAACAACGAAATCGATTGCGCTATTTCAAACAAACGATTGCATAATCATCCAATTGTAGCGATATTTTTTTATGGTATTCCTAACCTCCACAACTGGGTTTATGAACCAGTAAATTCACGACATATTTAACATCATGAGATACAATAAATAATACTAGCATGTAACGCAAACGAGAAAACTCCTAATACCTGAGCGTATATACAAAAGTCAAGAGTGATCCAGAAAACTCTATCGCATAAAGCCATGAACAACGAATGGGAAAATCGAAAAAACAGGACATTAAAAACAATAGGGCCCTTCCAGTAAAGAAAGGGCCCTACGATTAAATCATTTGTCGGAGATTAATAACCTTTATTTTGAGTTAATACACCATAGGATAAATCCATCTCACTTTGAGGTACTGGCATTAAATACAATCGCTCTGTCCAAGCACGCTCCTGAGCTAGTCCGTTACTGATACTGTAGATATTTTTCATCACATCTGGTGCTGTCTTCCAACGGCGTATATCGTAATAACGTGACCCTTCAAGCACCAGTTCAATGGCTCTTTCATTGCGGATCAATTCTCTTAATTTAGCTTTTGTGGCATAGATCGTACGATCCACCTTAGCCATTCCTGCTCTGACACGGATTTGATCCAGGGCATCGTAAACAGTCGCATCTGGTCCAGATACCTCATTCTGTGCTTCGGCATAGGTCAATAGTATCTCTGCATAGCGCAGTAAAATAACATTGGCATAAGAATCCAGCTGTCGTCTATTTGAGGCAGGATCGACCAATTTACGGAAATTATACCCAGTCTGGGACATATTCGATTTCCCGCTCTGCCAAGCAAATTTATAACCACCTTCCGGTGTCAAAGCGTTCCAAGGTGCTGTTTCGAACAAAATGGAGGCATAAAAACGTGGATCCCGATTTCTGAATTCCTTCACGAAATCCGCTTTATCAGCTTTTGCATAATTTGCCGCTCGAGCTGCTGATGTGATCGTTTCTATAGGTTGCCCCGTCTTATAACTCGAATATAAATTTACCAGGTTTTGTGTCGGTGTCAAGGAGCTCCAGCCTCCTACCGAACCTTCCATTAAAAACGTATTATTAAGCTGGCTTTGTGTGATCTCAATATATTGACGATCCAGAATCACTTCAGAATTTCCTTCATTCTCTGATTCAAATATACCCTCATAACTCCGTAAACCCGACCTAAATTTACTTTCATCCGCGACATTATCAAAATCAACAAATGCACTATAGTTATCTTTTTTATCTAGTTCTGATTCCACACCCGCTTTGAACAAGGAATACCCTAATCCCATGACTTCTTTTGCTGTAGCGGCAGCTTTTTCCCAGTTATTTTCATATAAATAAAGACGTGCTTTTAACGCCAAAGCGGCCCCTTTTGTTATCCGTCCTTTATCATCAGAACTGTACGAAACAGGTAATTTTGTAGAGATATCCTGCAATTCGCTATATAAGAATTCCAGTACTTCACTTTTTGCATTACGTGGCACATTGGACTCTTCTCTGGTCAAAACTTTTGTTACTAAAGGAATATCACCAAATCTCTCCACCATAGGGATATATAAATAAGCCCGGATAAAGCGCACCTCCGCTTTATAACGTTCTTTCAATGTGGCATCCATCGTTGCCTTATCCACATTTTCCAAAAAATAGTTACAGGTACGGATCGGAATATAATCCCATCCAGCATTTAGCGCTGTTGTAACTGATCCGGATGAAATATCCGTTGAAGGGCTCTCCCAAGGATATTGCGCGTGTACCAGATCAGAAGCACCATCGCTATACATACCATCCGACAACTTACCATACACTGCATTGACAGCCAATTTCACATCATTTTCAGTCCGCCAAAATTCCTCTTCAGCGGTCTTATTTACTGGAATACGATCTAAAAAATCCTTCGAGCACGCACCAAATAAAAGCGTCGCTGCCATTAGTGGATATATTAAATTTCTTTTCATTTCTTTTTGTATTAAAAAATTAAAACTTGGCCGTTAAACCTACAGAGAATGTCTTTACCCCTGGATAACTAGCTCTTCCCGAACCTGTTTCGGGATCATAATCGCCCAAACGTTTGTCTGCCATAAAGGTAAATGGATTGGTAGAAGATGCAAAAAGACGCAATTGAGACATTTTCATAGAAGTCAGCAATTCTTTCGGGAAGCTATACCCAACAGTAATGGCGCGAATCCTAAAGTAGTTTCCACTAAACAGCCAGAAATCAGAGGTTCTGTAATTTTGTTGTGCATCTCCTGTTAATGTGACCCGTGGAAAAGGAGCGTCTGCTTTATTATTCTCTCCAGACCAACCGTCTACCCAGTTTCTCTTAATATTGGCTCCATTGAAGAATGGAAAAGATGCTTCATTATCTAGATAAGTTTTTACGCCTCCGACACCATAAGTCAAAACATCTAGGTCAAAATTCTTATAGGCGGCACGCAAATTGAAACCATAGTTGAACCAAGGCACGTCATTACCAAGAATGGTACGGTCTTTCGCATCAATTATTTTGTCACCGTTAATATCGACATATTTGATATCGCCAACCTTGGTCGGGCTACCAAGATCTTTTTGATCTGCATGCGCTTTAATTTCAGCTTCACTTGTAAACAGACCCGCTGATTTATAACCATAATAATCGCCAACTGATCCGCCTACGCGATTGATATAGTAACTGTCAACAATTTCGTTTACATCACCCAAGGAAAGAATCTTATTTTTGATTTTTGAGACATTTCCCGAAACCGAGTAAGTAAATTCATCGCCAATTTTACCGTTATACGTCAATGAAATCTCTATCCCCTTATTTTGGGTAACTCCCTGGTTATAATAAGGGGTATATTTTTTCTCAAATCCGTATGTTGATAAGCTTGCAGGTTGTAGCAAAATATCGTCCGATTTTTTAACAAAATAATCGGCTACTAAATTAAACTTCCCGCCCAAGAATGTTGCATCAATCCCCACGTTGCTCATTGTCACTTTCTCCCACAGTGCCAAACGATTAGAACCGTATAACTGTTCAAGTCCATCGACTGCATTTCCGTTAAAGTTATAGGCTGAAAGACGGTCAAGAAGATTAAAATAATTGCCAATAGCAACAGCATCCTGATTACCTAACGAGCCATAGGATCCACGCAATTTCAAAAGGTCAACCCATTTAACATTTTCCATAAACGACTCCTTATTGATATTCCAGCCGGCAGAAAAAGAAGGAAATGTTGCCCTTCTGATTTCTGGTGCAAATCGGGAAGAATAATCCATCCGAAGATTTGCCTCCAATAGGTACTTATCTTTATAGGCATAATTGAAACGGCCGAATACTGAGCGTAATGCCCATTCATCTTGCGTTGTACGGTTAGCTAAACCGGTATCATCCTTACTGATTTGACCTGAACTACCGTTAATAATTGTTGATGCATCATTACTGACAAAATTCTGTCTACCTAAAAAGGCTTCTCGATACACATTCGATTCCTGTGAAGCGCCGACGGTAACTTTACCGAAGTGATCATCAAACCTGCGCTCGTAGTTAACCGTTCCCTGCAAAAGCAATTCCTGGCGTTTGCCCCAATACTCTTTCAGCTCATTGATCGGATTGGCCGTAGAGTTCATCGGCTGTTTGGTAATAAAATTAATAACGGGGTCAGTACGGTTAATAAAATCGAAAGAATTTGTATTGGTATATTTTAGAGAGATCGCACCATCAATAGAAAGCCCTTCCAGTGGAGTCAATGACGCATTAGCCGCTAATTGCAAGTAATTATCTCTATTATTGCCTCGTCCTCCTTCCGTGAGTGCTCGCAATTGATTGTTTTTTGCAATGGTTGCATTTGCGGCACCATTGGAGATCGAACCCCAAGAACCATCGGAATGCTTGATTACCGTAAATGGTAAAGCTCTACCCATTTCCGTCCAACTAATTGGGCTTCCGGTTCGATCATAATCCTGTTTTAAAAAAGAGATATTGGTATTAAATGTTAGGAGATCTTTGACAATTGTCGTATTGGTATTGAGTTTCATATTGATACGATCCTGCTTACTTCCTGGTGTTAGCGACTGTTGATCGAAGTAATTTAAGCCCAAATAATAATTTGTTATTTTACCTGGTGCACTAACATTTAAGCCAAAATCCCGTTGTGGGGCCGTATGCCTTAACACCTGATCGTACCAGTCATTATTGGGATAATAATCTGGCTCAGATTGGTTTTTGAATTTCTCAATCACCTCTGGTTTGAAAGTGGGCGTTTTCCCGACATTAACCATTGCTCTGTTATACAACTCGGCATAGGTAACAGCATCGGCAAACTTCGGTAGGAAACTCGCCCGTTGAAATCCATAATTGGCATTAAAGCCGATAACTGCCCTTTCACCACCACCGCGTTTGGTCGTGATCAAGATAACACCATTCGCCGCTCTAGAACCATATAGTGAGGCTGAGGCAGCATCTTTCAAAACAGACATACTTGATATGTCGTTAGGGCTCAATGCTGAAAATTCGGCACTTGTCGCTGGGATCCCGTCGATAATGAACATGGGTGATGGTGAACTGAGATTCGTACGCCCCCTTACCGTAATGGATCCCGCATTTGATGAAGAACCAGAGCTACCTTTTCTTACCTCACCAGGTCGATTCAATACAGTTATCCCCGGAGAAATACCTTGCAATGCGTTTTGCAGGGAAGTCACGGGCCGATCGGCAAGCTGTTTTGGTGTAATCGTCGCCACAGATCCTGTCAAATTTGCTTTCTTTTGCGTTCCATAGGCAACAACTACAACTTCTTCCAATGCTTCATTCTCTGAGACTAGATCAATCGTTACAACAGAACCTGAAACAGTAATTTCCTGCGTTTTGTAACCAATACTCTTGACTACTAAAATATCACCAACCTTAGCTTCTAAATTAAATTGACCGTCTGCACTGGTTGATGTAGAGCGCGAGGTTCCTTTTACAGTGACTGTAACTCCAGCCAATGGACCTTCGGCCCCCTGCACTTTTCCGGTTACTTTTTGCTGGGAAATGGCTTTATCCAAAACCAAAGGATCTGAATGACGTAACATAGCTGCTTTGGAGGCATTTACGCCTGCTAGTAAAAGTGCTATCGACAACAGACTTAGTTTTTGATTACCGAGAATCTTTGAAATCATAATATCTAATAGTTAGTTTTTAAATTGATTAGCTTTCTAATCAGATTTAGGTACATCAATGCTAAAACTATAAAGAAGATAGGAAGATCTCACAATTCTTAGGAAACGAAATCGATTGCGCTAATTAGGCAAACGATTGCATAAGCATCCAATTGCAACAAAATGCCTCATTCTTATTTGAGATTATCTTCAAAAATAGGACAATGCTATCCATCGCTTATTCAACTGGATGAGAAAAAGAAAATAATAGCTGCATCAGCATGTGAGCGAGGTATAAAAACGAAAAAAGCCAAGGTTTTCACCTCGGCTTTTTCTTTTAGTAGCGGGGACCAGACTCGAACTAGTGACCTTCGGGTTATGAGCCCGACGAGCTACCAACTGCTCCACCCCGCAATGTATTTTTAGTTTCTTTTAAAAAGAACCGGTCATTGCAAACCGGCTCTCTCTTTAGTAGCGGGGACCAGACTCGAACTAGTGACCTTCGGGTTATGAGCCCGACGAGCTACCAACTGCTCCACCCCGCAATGTATTTTTGATTTCTTTAAAAAGAACCGGTCATTGCAACCGGCTCTTTTCTTTAGTAGCGGGGACCAGACTCGAACTAGTGACCTTCGGGTTATGAGCCCGACGAGCTACCAACTGCTCCACCCCGCAATGTATTTTTAGTTTCTCTAAAAAGAACCGATCATTGCAAACCGGCTCTTTCCTTTAGTAGCGGGGACCAGACTCGAACTAGTGACCTTCGGGTTATGAGCCCGACGAGCTACCAACTGCTCCACCCCGCAATGTATTTTTAGTTTCTTTAAAAAGAACCGATCATTGCAAACCGGCTCTTTCCTTTAGTAGCGGGGACCAGACTCGAACTAGTGACCTTCGGGTTATGAGCCCGACGAGCTACCAACTGCTCCACCCCGCAATATATTTTTGAACAAAATTGCTTTTTTCTTTTGAAAAAACAAGATTATGATCCTTCCGAATTGGAGTACAAAGATATATTTTGTTTCTTTGTAATCCTAATAAAATTTAGAAAAATGTCACATAAAGCAGGATTCGTAAGTATCATCGGAAAGCCAAATGCTGGTAAGTCCACCCTAATGAACGCTTTAGTAGGTGAAAAGATGTCTATCATCACACCTAAAGCGCAAACGACAAGACACCGCATTATCGGTATTGTAAACGATGAAGACCATCAAATTGTGTTTTCCGACACACCGGGCGTCATCAAACCAAACTATTCTCTACAGGAATCAATGATGAACTTTGTTCAAGGATCGCTTATTGATGCGGACATTATTTTATTTGTGACTGATATCCACGAGAAATACGATGAGAATGACGTATTGGAAAAACTGCGTAAGACAAACTCTCCAGTAGCTGTCCTGATCAATAAAATAGATAAATCTTCCGAAGAAGAAGTAAAAGCCAAAATCGAATTCTGGCAAGAAAAACTAAATCCAGATACGATCTTCGCTATTTCAGCCAAGTTGGATCATAATGTTGCGGCTGTCATGCAGTACATCAAAGATAAGTTGCCGATCCATGAAGCTTACTACGAAAAAGATGAATTGACAGACAAGTCCATGCGCTTCTTTGTTTCTGAGATGATCCGGGAGAAAGTATTCAAATTATATGACAAGGAAATTCCTTACAGTACCGAAGTCATTGTTACATCCTACAAAGAGGAAGCAAATATCACCCGCATTGCAGCAGAGATTATTGTTGAACGTGATTCACAAAAAAACATTATTATAGGCAAAGCTGGTGCTATGATTAAGAAAGTAGGCACCTAT
Organism: Sphingobacterium sp. GVS05A; assembly: GCF_019969845.1. Lineage (GTDB taxonomy): Bacteria > Bacteroidota > Bacteroidia > Sphingobacteriales > Sphingobacteriaceae > Sphingobacterium. The sequence continues at coordinate 525,232 of NZ_JAHXYR010000003.1, read as the reverse complement.
GCCCGTCAGGATATCGAAGAATTTATCGACGGAAAGGTTTTCTTGGAACTCTTCGTTAAAGTAATCCCTGATTGGAGAAGCAAAAAGAACTACCTCAAACGTTTTGGTTACGACGATTAATTAATACTGAGTAGATAGTATTGCGACTCTGCTTATGCAAGTCTTAGCTCGATAAGCTCGTTTCACTAAAATATATACGAAGTGCTTTAATCTGTTTCAGATTAAGCACTTTTTTTAGGTCCTCATCTGAAGCTTCTTTCACCCTTTTAACCGATTTAAATTCAGTCAATACTTTCTCCACCGTTGTCTTTCCGATCCCCGGAATATTTTCCAGTTCAGAGACAAAGGTCTTCCGGCTACGCTGATTCCGGTGAAAAGTGATGCCAAAGCGGTGAGCCTCATCACGCAGATGCTGAATGATCTTTAAGGTTTCCGATTTCTTATCTAAATACAGCGGATATTGGTCCCCGGGATAGAAAAGTTCTTCCAATCGCTTAGCGATACCGATGACCGTCACCTTACGTTCTATCCCCAATAAACGCAAACTCTTCAATGCTGCACCTAATTGCCCTTTACCGCCGTCGATAATAATTAATTGAGGCAATGGCTGATCTTCGTCCAATAATCTCCTATAACGCCTAAAAACTGCTTCCTCCATGGTTGCAAAATCATTTGGCCCCTCCACTGTTTTCACATTAAAATGTCTATAATCTTTTTTGGAAGGCTTTGCATCTTTAAATACCACGATAGCCGATACAGGGTAATTTCCCTGGATATTGGAGTTATCAAAACATTCGATATGTTGTGGCAACACATTCATACGAAGATCCTTCTGCATCTGTTTTAAAATACGTTCCGTACGAATATCTGGATTCAGCTTTTCATATTGCAACAGGCGTTCTTTTCTGAAAAAAGCCACATTTTTCTGGGACAGTTCCAACAACTTTTTCTTCTCGCCCAGTTTGGGAATCGTAAAACGTATCCGCTCATTCTCCTCGATATCCAATTCAAACGGAACAATAATCTCCCGCGACAGACTTTTGAACCGTTCACGTATTTCAGGTATAGCCAGTGACAGCAATTCCTGCTCGCTTTCGTCCAAACGGCGCTTCATTTCCAGCGTCTGTGTCTGAATAATAACACCATTCATTACCTTTAGATAATTTACAAAGGCATATCCGTCATCCGAGGCGATACTAAATACATCCACATTGGTAATCGAAGAATTAACTACGGTCGATTTACTCTGATAATTATCCAGTTTATCGAGTTTAGCTTTAATCAATTGTGCGCGTTCAAAATCCAGTGAAGCAGCAGCAGCTGCGATACCTTCCTTTAACCTATTGGTGACGACAGAAATCTTACCATTTAAAATATCCTTAATATCGCTCAAATTTTGATCATAATCTTCTTCGGACTGATAGCCTTCACAAGGCCCTTTACAATTCCCAATCTGATATTCTAGGCAAATCTTAAACTTTCCTTTTCTGATATTCTCTGGTGTGAGTGCAAGGTTACATGTCCGAAGAGGAAATAACTCACGGATCAGATCCAATACGATATGCATCATACTTACAGAGGGATACGGCCCATAATAACGGGAACCATCCTTAATGTATTGCCTGGTCCAAAAAACACGAGGAAAGGGTTCGTTCTTGATGACAATCCATGGATAGGTCTTGTCATCTTTGAGCATGACATTGTATTTTGGCTTATGCTTCTTGATTAATGAATTTTCAAGCAACCAAGCATCAATTTCGGTATCTACTATAGTAAAAGAAATACGGTTGATCTTATGGACCAAAACACGGGTCTTTCCATTCAATTGATTTTCATTGACAAAATAAGATCCCACCCGGTTACGAAGGTCTTTCGCCTTACCGATATAGATCAATTCATCATGTTTATCAAAATATTGATAGACTCCTGGTCGATGAGGTATCTTCTTTAATTCTTCCCTATAATCAAATGTCAAAACTTTAAAAATTAAAAAGTAAAAAACGGAGACAGCTTCCAAGGCATAGGCTTATCAAACTAGAGTCCTTATTCTTTAATCTTTGAAAAACAAGCTTGTGTAACCAAAATCTCCACACTCATATCTGAAAGTCAAAATAAGAATGTGGAGACAGCTTGTAAGCCGCAGGCTTGTCCAGCCAGAATCTCAATACCGAAAATTAAAATCCCAAACGATCATCCTTGAGTTTCGGATCCTCCTTGCTACTTGAGTCTGTAGATCCATCTTCGACATCAGAGCCACCACCGCCCCAATACTGGTTACAGTCAATGACACGGGTCAGTCCACCCTGAGGTTGTTCGAAATCACCTTTTGTATATTTTAAGTTTGAATCTTTGTAAACCTTTTGCATAAAGAAAGCAAACACCGGCATAGCTGCAGCAGCCCCCTGCCCATATTCCATTCGGTCAAAACTGATCCCTCGGTCTTCTGCCCCTGTCCACACACCGGTGACAAGTTCTGGTGTAATACCAATAAACCAGGCATCGGAGTTATCATTGGTTGTACCCGTTTTACCACCGATCGGATTGGTGAGGTTATATTTCCATTGAATACGTCGAGCAGTACCCTGAGACACCACTTTTTTCAGCATATCCACAATAATATAAGCAGATTCGCTATTCAGGGCTTTCACTACCTTCGGTGCCTTATCATAGATAGGTGTCCCGTTTTTATCTTCAATACGTAAAATCGCTGTTGGTTCGATCCAGGTTCCTTGGTTAACGAAAGCAGAATAAGCACCAACCATATCAAAGACAGACGCTTCGTAGGCCCCTAAGGAAATAGAAGGGTAGTTTGGCACGTCGCTCGTTATACCCATACGTTTAGTCAATGCAGCAACCTCTGCCGCCCCTACTTCATGTACCAGGTAAGCTGTTGCAAAATTTTGTGAATAAGCTAATGCCTTCGCTAAAGTAATCGGATTTCCTCCCTGTGCATTTCCTCTTGGTGTCCAACCATTGTATGTTTGTTGGTAATTCGGAATACTATAACAAGGTGAATAGCCGTTATCGATAGCGACTGCATAAGTAAACGGCTTAGCTGTGGATCCAACTTGTCGTGTCCCCATTTTAACCTGATCGTATTTGAAATGGTCAAAATCAATACCGCCAACCCAAGCTTTAATATGCCCTGTTTTTGGTTCCATGGACATCATTGCATTACGTAGCATCAACTTGTTGTACTTAATGGAATCCATTGGGGTCATCATCGTATCCTTACTGCCTTTCCAGGTAAAGATATTCATCGGAACCTTCACATTAAAGGCTTTTTTGATCTCATCATCGTTCAATCCCTCCTCGCGTAAAATGCGGTAACGATCAGAACGTTTCATTCCACTGATCAACAACTTCGCTTTATCACCTTTGAACGGATCCCTATTTTTCCACTGCGCCGAAAATTTCGATTGTAGCTGCTTCATCCATTCCTTTTGGGCATCCTCAGCATACTGCTGCATGGACATATTGATGGTCGTATAAATCTTTAATCCATCACGATCTAAGTCATAAGGTGTACCATCAGCTCTGACAATCTTAAGATTAGCAAATTCTTTCTTAATCTGGTCTTTTAATACCGCCCTGAAATAAGGGCCTAATCCCTCACCATAATTTGCGATCTTGAGTTCTAGTCCGAGTGGTTTCTCCTTCGCATTAGATGCTTCTTCTGCCGAAATAAAATTGGCGGCAACCATATTATTTAATACCGTATTACGACGTATTTTTGATTTCTCAGGAAATCTCACCGGCGAATAGGCACCTGGACCTTTCAGCATCCCGACCAAGAGTGCAGCCTGTTCAGCAGTCAGCTTATCTGGCGTCGTATTGAAATAGGTCCGCGCAGCAGATTTTATCCCAAACGTATTGTATGCCCCAAAATCCACTGTATTAAAATACATCGTAATGATTTCGTCCTTCGTATAATTTCTTTCCAGGCGAACAGCTGTCACCCACTCTTGAAATTTCTGAATGATACGTTTTAGAAAGTTTTTCTGACGGCCATCAGAAAAAAGATTAAGCGCCAACTGTTGAGTTATCGTACTTCCCCCTTGCTTATTGCCCGTCAGCGTATGGAAGATAACCGTAAACGTACGAGAATAATCTATTCCTGAATGGTCATAAAACCGCTTATCTTCTGTAGATACGAGCGCTTTAACCAGATACGGCGATAATTCACTGTATTTAACATTCGACCGATTCTGTACATAATAAGTCCCTAATACTTTATGATCATCCGTAATGACTTCAGAAGCTAAATTGCTTTTTGGATTTTCCAAATCGCTAAACGAAGGTAATTTTCCGAATAACCCAAAACGTATACTCAATATAAATAGGAATCCAAGGGCTACAATGCCAATGATGATCTTCCAAAAATTGAACGTATATCGTTTAATATCGCCTTCAGTAAGTTGATTTTTTTTTGATACTCGTTTCATCTATTTACTAAATTTCATGTGCAAATATTATTCATCTATGCTTGTTTTCATTGGCATTTATGAATGTGCTGCCTTTTGTTTTTAAAGGCTACATGGAATATCCAATCTTTTGATCCGTATGTACCTTTTTTAATTGGATATTTCGCTATTCCCTCTTACATAGACCTCAATATGATTTTAATGTCCACTCTATCAGATAGTGTGCCAAAGAATGCTTCATGGCAAAGGTATTACTAATTCATTCAAATGTGTGCATTAAACCATGAAAATGTTTGCCTATCCGACATTAAACCCGTTCAATTAAACAGACAGCGTAGGCGACAACCCCCTCTTGCCGGCCAATGAAACCCATTGTCTCGTTGGTCGTTGCCTTAATGGAAATATCATCTATATCTAGACCGGTCACTTCAGCTAATTTGATCTTCATTTGAGGAATATAAGGTTTGATCTTGGGTGCTTCAAGGCAAAGCATGGCATCAATATTACCGAGTTGATATCCTTTGGCCTGAATCAAACCCATACACTCTTTCAACAACAGCAAGCTACTAATCCCTTTCCAACGCATATCTGTATTGGGAAAATGGTACCCGATATCCTCTAAGTTTGCTGCGCCCAAAATGGCATCACAGATAGCATGCACCAAGACATCGGCATCTGAATGACCAAAAGCTCCAGCATGATGTTCCAACTGCACACCACCAACAATAAATGGGTGTCCTTCTTTTATCTGATGAACATCAAACCCAAATCCAACCTTAATCTTCATTATTATAATTATATTATGAGAATACGTTTTTCAACGTAATAAATAAACTCGTTCTACGCCATTTATCCTGTAATAGCATACTAGCATACTTTCCATCATAAGCTGGTTATTTGCCTCAAGGGCCTGTCTACGCTTATGACGTTTCGTTGCTACGAAGATACCATTTTAGTGCCGATATTTAGAAACGGAGTTTAGCATCTAGTACCGTGCTCCTGTAAGAATACGAAGTGTTAAGAAATGTATTAAAATCACCAACGACCATGAAAATCGACTGAAGATTCTTTTTAGCCAACAAACTAATCGTAACAAACTCATTGATAACCCAATAAAAAAAAATACGAATCAATAAAAACAGGCTATGCAGAAAAAACAAAAGGGCTATTTCATCGGAAATAGCCCTTTTTAATAATTTATTGTCTGTTTGTTTTACGCAGAGCCTCAAGAAAAGGGTCTATGCTTCCACTTCTTCAGGCGCGAACTGATCATACACCTCTCCGAAAGCATCATAGTCCTGATCACCGTTAGGCTCAAAAACCTGAATATCTTTGGATCTCGCGAAATCAACAATCTCAGTATTGACATTTTCATCAGCTACGACAACCATATCCGTAAAGTGCAATGCACCTTTATAGATTGCTTCATAACTACCATCGCCGTACACTTGTGCATCTGCAGCTTTAAAAGCACCCTCTGGTGCCATTTCAGCATACTTTGAACCCAATGTGCCTTTAAATTCTTCGTTAAACAAAGAATACATCACTTTTGCATCCTTAAATGTAGGATCATCTTTATACGTTGTTTTCACGTAAGCAGGTACCAAAGCAGAGAACCAGCCATGACAGTGTACTACATCGGGCGACCAGCCTAATTTCTTAACAGTTTCCAACGCTCCTTTACAGAAGAACACCGAACGCTCATTATTGTCTGCAAAGAATTCGCCATGCTCATCACTAAAAACTTTTTTACGCTGAAAGTAGTCCTCGTTATCCAAGAAATACACCTGCATCCGAGCTGCAGGCAGTGAAGCTACTTTAATAATTAGCGGATTATCATTATTATCCACAACAATGTTCAAGCCTGAAAGACGAATCACCTCATGCAATCTATTTCTACGCTCATTGATATTCCCAAAACGAGGCATCAAGATACGGATTTCAAAACCCTTCTCTTGCATCGCTTGAGGCAGTTGACGTGTAATTTCAGAAATTTTGGTTAATTCGAGGAAAGGCGACATCTCGTGAGTAATAAACAATATCTTCGTTTTTGCCATCTCCAGTTATTTTTATTTATTATTTTCGAACAGTAAAATCGGTCTACAAAGGTACAAAAAAAATACTTACCATGCAATTTACTATCAATCATCGTTTTATATTCCCAAAATAATATGCAACTTTGCGAACAAAAAACTATTCAGCAAAGTGGAAATTTTCAAAACGAAAGCATCCCTCCAAGCACATCTCCAAAAAGCACGCTCGGCAGGTAAAAAGATAGCCTTGATCCCCACCATGGGAGCACTTCATGAAGGACATTTATCGTTATTAGATTATGCGAAACCCATTAGTGATATTCGTGTTTGTAGCATTTTTGTTAACCCTACACAGTTTAATGACCCCAAAGACCTAGAAAAATATCCGCGTCCAATTGAAAATGACATCAAGCTATTGGAATCCATCGATTGTGACATTTTATTTATGCCAAGTGTAGAAGAAATGTATCCCGACAAAGATGAAAATTGGCATATTGATCTTGGTGAATTGGATCAAATCTGGGAAGGTGAAAAACGTCCGGGTCATTTTCAGGGTGTAACACAGGTGGTCTATAAATTGTTCATCTTAGTACAACCCGATATCGCCTGTTTTGGACAGAAAGACTTTCAGCAAGTGATGGTCATCAAACGCATGATCGAGATCAAAGATCTTCCAATCCAATTGGCAATCTGTCCCATCATCAGGGATCAACATGGCTTAGCGCTAAGTTCAAGGAATATGCGCTTGAGCGAAGATGGAAAAACAAAAGCCCTGGCACTTTCCCGTTCATTACAATATGTGAAAGATCATATTTCGGACAATGCCAGATTACAAGAAATTAAGAATAATGCTTTAGCGATTTTGACAGATACTGCAGGAGTAACCGTCGAATATTTTTCAATCTGCGAAAGCAGCTCCTTACAAGAAGTCCAACAGATTGATCCAAGCAAGCAACATGTTGCGCTTGTCACAGCATGGGTAGAAGGTGTCCGTCTTATTGATAATATGATATTAGCTTAATAAAAAAAACTCTACCTTTGCGCCATGGTAATAGAAGTAATGAAATCCAAGATTCACCGCGTGAAAGTCACACAGGCGGAATTGAATTACGTGGGTAGTATCACGATAGATGAAGATTTGATGGACGCTGCAAATATCATCGCTAACGAGAAAGTTCAAATCGTAAATAATAACAATGGGGCCCGTCTGGAAACCTATGTCATTCCAGGACAACGCGGATCGGGCACGATCTGTCTAAACGGAGCTGCGGCTCGTCTAGTGCAGGTTGGCGATATTGTTATTATTATTTCATATGCTACAATGGATTTTGAGGAAGCGAAGCAGTTTAAACCGTCTTTAGTATTCCCGGATGACAACAATCATTTGATCAGATAGTATTGAGCCACATGCGCAATACTTAATAATAATTTTATCAGGAATACTTATATACTGCTAAATAAAAATCGTATTTTTGAAGCGTTACTCTAACAAGTAGCGCTTTTTTATGCAATCGAAAATAACAAGAAATCTGCGTCAGCTTATCGCATCATTCCAATTGGCTTTGATGTCGCTGATTATTCTTTCGGGTGTTATTTTTATGCACAAAGAGGTAAAATCAAATGGGGAAATCGTGATGCACACGCACCCTTATGATTTTACAAAGAAAGAAAAACCTCAAGAGACCGACGATCAGATCGATTATCTGAATGTCATTTATCAAAACAATTACGTACAGACCGATTTCATTATTCTCGAACTTCCAGTACCAAAGGAAATTCAGCTAACGGATTATTGTTCGATCTGCCCAGAAGTTACCAACACCACAAGCAGTCCTTATTACCTCCGGGGGCCCCCTTGCTTAGCATAACACAATTCATTTTATTCTGACGTACATCCAGTGAAACAGGTTAAGACAACGCTTTTAGCACTTGTCGTTGTATTTATTTTCAGGCTCGCCGGAACAGAGTTAAAGGCTTTGGTTTCAATAGACCATAAGTACAAAAATCGATGTCTTCATTTTAAAAAAGAAAGTGGACGAATTCCGCTCATATACTTATATCATAGCATCTTAGCACGTTTCAAGACGAAGGTATGCCCTAGCTATACAATAAACCCAATGGACGAGATACGAAAGACGAGTATCAAACCTAAGGCAAAAAAGTATACCCTATGGGAGCTATAAGCTTGTGCAGCCAAGATCTCAATACGAAATACTCAATACGATAAAAATGCTAAAGCAATACACGTTACTGGCTACACTATTGGCCGGAACATCCTCAATATATGCACAGTCACCATTGGAGGGATATTTATTCAATAAAAACCGGGAAGCCATTGCTTCGGGGACATTGACTATAAAAAACAGCAAATCAGCCACCACATCGGATGCTGATGGACACTTTAAATTCAACACCATCGTTACCCCAAAAGTAACGTTAAACATCTCCGCCGTGGGCTATCGTTCGCTGACGAAGGTAATCGCTTTGGATACCTTAAAATCACCATTACAGATCCAGCTCGAAGAAGACAACCTTAATCTCGATGAGGTGGTGGTCTCCGCAACCCGTTATGGTGTAAAACGCAAGGATGCACCTGTTGTAGTCAATGTCATCGGCCCCAAACTATTTAATGCTACACAGTCTGTAGCGATGTCTGAGACACTGAATTACCAGCCCGGCGTCCGTGTGGAAAACAATTGTCAAAACTGTGGCTTTTCACAAGTTAGGCTCAATGGTCTGGAAGGCCCATATTCACAGATATTGATTAACAGCAGAGCTGTATTTTCGGCGTTAAACAGTGTCTATGGATTGGATCAGATCCCCACCAGTATGATCGACAGGATCGAGGTCGTGCGCAGTGGCGGCTCAGCACTATTTGGAGCCAATGCCATTGCCGGAACCATCAATATCATTACAAAAGATCCCGTCGAAAGTGATTGGCAGGTAAAGTCCACCAATTCACTGATTGGTGGCAAAAGCTGGGATAATACCGTAGACTTCAATACATCCCTTGTTGCTGAGGACCTAAATACCGGTGCAACATTTTATGGTATGCACCGCAATAGAGAATCCTATGATGCCAATGGGGATGGGTTTTCGGAGATCACCAAGCTTCGAAACACCACCTTTGGTACCAAATTATTTTACAAACCAAGCGACCTCGATAAAATTACGGTAGATTTTAGCACAGTCAATGAATTTCGTCGTGGCGGAGACCAACTCGATAAGGCCCCGCATCTGACCCAGATTACCGAACAGTTGCAAACCAGTTCTATCGTTGGTGGAATTACTTATGACCGTTATTCCGAAGACTTTAAACACAAGATTTCGGCTTATGGTTCCGTCCAGAAAACCGTTCGTGATAGTTATTATGGCGGACTTGGTGGCGGGACAACACTAGCAGACAGTACGCTAGCATCCAATTCGTATGGAAAGACAAACGATATTGCACTGGTTGTGGGAAGTCAGTATACCTACAATTTTGAAAAAGATGTGTTTACTGCAGGGGTGGAGTTCTCCTACAATGACACACAGGATGAAATCCCCGGCTATAAGCGGACAATTGATCAGCAGAATAAAGGATTGGGAACCTATGCTCAATACGAATGGAAGCCCTTTGAGACATTTAAAACTCTGATCGGTGCCCGATACGATTATACCTATGTCGATGGCAAATACAGCTTGGCTGGGATAAACCGTAGTTCGGATCAACGTTTCGGAACATTCAGCCCACGGTTAACGATCCTATATGATCTGACAAAAGATCTACAGTTTAGAGGTGGTTACGCACGTGGCTTCAGGGCGCCACAGGCATTTAATGAAGACATGCACGTGACTTCCATTGGTGGCAACCAGGTATTTGTCCTGATCGGTGAAAACTTGAAAACAGAATATTCCAATGCCTATACTGGATCGTTTAGTTACAATAAGAATTTTGGAAATGTACAAACGAGTTTTCTAGTTGAAGGCTTCTACACCGACCTCAATAATCAGTTTGTCAATATAATGGCATCACAGAAGGATGGTTTGATCATTCAGGAGATGCAAAATGGCGAAGGTGCTCGTGTATATGGTTCCAACATTGAAATCAATATTGCTCCGTCATCGTGGTTATCGTTTCAAGCTGGCGGAACAATCCAACGCTCGCGTTATAAAAAAGACCAGCTGATCTACGAAGGTAAAGACGATTCGCACGATATCTGGACAAAGCAATATGTGCGTACTCCTAATGTTTATGGCTATATGAATACAAATCTGAAAGCGACGAAGCGGTTCGCTGTCGACCTGACAGGAGTATATACAGGCAAAATGATTGTACCACATATCCAGCAAGATATCATGACGCTCAAAAACGCACGTGATTTTGTTGAATTGAATCTTCGTCTGGGCTATACAGTACCTGTGCACAAGGATTTTAGTATCGAATTTTTTGGTGGCGTACAGAATATGTTCAACGCCTTTCAAAAGGATTTTGACAAAGGTGCATTACGGGATTCGGACTATATCTATGGTCCTACACGTCCACGAACATATACCTTCGGTCTTCGGGTAGGACATTTTCATTAGGACATGCGTACTGGGATAAATTTCCCATAAACAAAAGGAGAACAATGAAATATTTTAGGAAAATAAGCATCCTGATGATCAGCTTACTTTATCCGCTCTTCCATTTTGGGCAAGAGCGGATAAATTGGGTCAGCTTTGAACAGCTCGACTCCCTGCTGGCTGTAGCACCACGGGAGACCCTAATTTTTATCCATACCGATTGGTGCAGCTATTGCCGAAAAATGGAACGGGAAATATTTACAAAGCCGGATCTTGTTGCAGTAATCAATAAAAGTTACTACGCGGCCCAACTGGATGCAGAATCTGTGCAGAAAATTACCTTTGATCAGAGCATCTGGAAAGCAAAATCCGGCAAAAAAAGAACTGGACAGTATCATGCGCTGGCCTTACAGCTATTAAGTGGAAAACGGATGATTTTCCCGAGTATTCTTCGATTTGACAACGAATTCCGCTTAAAAAATATACAACAAAAATACCTGAACTCAAAAGAGTTAAATGATTTTTTAGAATAATTTAACATATTTGTGTAGCGAAACCAAGCGATAGTGCGTTTTGAGTTTTATAATTAATACACACTTTAAGAAATTATGAAAAATATCACGAAATTTTTGATGGGGCTTTTATGCCTTGGAATGATCTTCACTTCCTGTAGTAAAGATGACACGGATTATAATGCTATAGAGGAGAAAATGAGGCAAGAACTGATCAGACAATACAAAACCAAGAAACAGCAAGCACAAGCAATAAAAGATTATGCAGCTACAAAGTTTACTAACCCTAAATTCTCTTCTGACTCAACAGGGATATGGTATGAAGTCATCAGTGAAGGTACAGGTGATCCATTTGACTATACTACAAGCATTCCTAAAATCAGTGTAAACTATAAAGGTGAACTGATCGATGGAACTGTTTTTGCAGCGACAAAAGAAGGAACACCAGCTAACTACTCTAATTTAGTATACACATACAGGGAATCAACACAGGGACAGTATCTAGGCGGATGTTGGTATTTTGCATTCGTTCCTGAATCTGTAAATAATAATGGTACTGACCAAAAAGTATATGGCTTACTTCCAAAAGGATTGAAAAAAGGATCTAAAATTAGACTGATTACACCATCCGTATGGGGTTTTGATAACAGAGCCTACAAAATTGGTGATGGTCCATCAATTCCTGCTGATTCTCCATTGGTATACACCATTGAAGTAGTAAATATGGAGAAAGCTACTTCAAATTAAAGCACACATTTTATTCTAGAAAGCCATTTTTATTATAAAAATGGCTTTTGTGTGAAAAATCATCAATAACACTATGAAAAAATTATTATCGCCATTATTCTTGGGAATTGCAGCCTTTACTCTCCTAGTTGCAAGCTGTAGCAAAAGTGAAGATGCTCCTATTTATGACGCAGAGGGGCAATTTAAGACGGATTCTACACTGCTTAAAAATTATGTCGACAGCAAATATCCTAATGCACAATACGATTCTGAAAAGGGAATCTGGTATGAAATTTTAGCCGAAGGTGCAGGAAATTACCAATATAAAATCGTGGACACTTTAAATGCCAAACTCTTTAAAGTTCAGCCAACTGTAAAATATACTGGTAGACTATTAAATGGTAGTATTTTCGACCAAACCGAAACTGATAAAACAGCGAGCTTTGAGATCCTCACCAATACCGGTTATTATTATCCTTTTGAGAGCACGATTATACCTGCTTGGACATTCGCCTTTGCACCAAAGAAAATTGGCGACTTGAAACTAGGGGGACTGACCGAAAAAGGACTTCAAAAGGGTTCCAAGATTCATATTATGGTTCCTTCTAAATGGGGTTATGCAAACCGTGCAATGGGAAAAATTCCAGCTAATTCTCCTTTAGATTTTGTTATCGAAGTTGTAGATATAAAGTAATTTATTCACTAATAACTACAGAGTCCAATTATCAATGGCCTCTGTAGTTTCTTATTCATTTCGATATAAACGATAACCTATTTTTTTATTACACCTAGCAGATAATAAAAAACTTTTCGTATTTCTACTAAATAGGCTTTCTTATCTTCAAATTGACTTTTAGCCCTTGACCTACATAACTGTTACCTCCACCTTTAAAAGCCCCCCATTTTACGTAGTAAAAATCTAATTTTCCTCCCTTCGTATATACTATTGGGTAAATGAAGTCAAAGCTATTACCAGCATTTGTTACAGGCCCATTGAAATATGGACCAACTCCAACTTCAGTACTACTCTCGTAATTTGCTTTTATCCAAATAAAATTACCATCTTCCCCTGTTGGAATATACCTAATAAAAGCTTTAAACTCTATTAAAGCATTTCTACTAGGATCATTAGGATCATAATAATAACCAGTCTGTGTATTTGAATACAAATCCGCAGGAGCAAAGCCCCCGCCTTGAAGTTCATTACTGCTACGGAACAAGTTAATGTTACCTGGAAGAACATTTGACATTCCAGAAAAAGGCTTTCTACTTGAATCGAAAGATAATATATCAAATTTAACAAGACAATACCAATTACCATCTGCTCCCTTTCGCGCTTCCATGATCTTTGAAGCCACAACCCGATCTGAACTATTTGCTAAATATAAAGGCTTGTTAGTTGGGGTTCCTTCGAGCGGTAATTGGTTTTGTTGAGAGAAGCTCTTAAATGAGATCAAAACAAACAAAAAAAATACAAAATTTTTCATTAATTAAAATTTAAATTGTTATTAATACTGTTTTATAAACTAGGATTTCAAATTTTGAAACTTATAAATGATGTTTAATAGAAAATATCTTCCAATAAGATTTGTTCTCGACTCCCTCCTAAGCAAGAAATCATTTTTCAAATTCTTACTCTGTTTCATCTGGTTAAACAGATCAAAAACATTTAAACTGGCCTCCAGCCGGCCTTTTAAGTACTTCTGGGATAGTGTCATATCTGTACGACTATTTTCAAATGAGATCCCTGAAGAGTTAGTTACATTGTATAGGTTACTAATCTCAAAATTAAATAGAGCAAAATAATTCAACTTACCAGTAGTTGAAATACTATGACTCAGTGTCCGAAAAACACTAGACATTTGAGATTCTTCGGCACTCGTAAATCTGTTATTATTTAAAGAAATATTATACAAAACATTAGCCGAAAAGGTATTGCTATAATAAAATGTATTTATATTAGCCGCATATGTAGCAGATTTATCCATAAAATTCTCATTATTTATATACCGATCTGTAGCACTAGTCGAATAAGATAATCCGTTCTGCAAACTCAAATTCGATATAAAAAGATTATTTTTGACGTAGGTTAATACAAGATTGGAATTTGGACTATTTGTATTTCTAGAGTTAGCATAAGATAACAGTCTAATCCCTTTAATAAAACTTACCCCGGAAATAATAGTATCATTATTCAAGAGGGATAAGTTCTCTATAATTTTATCTTTATTTAATGATGTTGAAAAACTTAGATTTAAATTATCCGCGTTTTTAAGTTGATAGTTAGAACTCCAGTTAAAATTAAATACAGATTGATTTTTCAGATCAGGATTGCCAATACTTGAATAATTGTCAGACAATATTACATTTGTTGGATTTTTTTGGAAAAGTGTAGGATATATAATTACTTTTCCAAAAGTAAACGTGTTATTTAAACGAGACTTTAAACCTCTAATTATCAAAGAAGAATTATATAATAGGCCTTTGTTTCGCATTGTTGATTTGTCTTCCAAATCATTTTCAAATCTATTGTTCGACCTCTCATAATAAATATTTGTATGAAAATCAAAGTTAGATTTTGACCACCTAAATGTTGTCCCAATATTTTGAATTTGATTCTTTAGTTTGACCTCTACCGATTCTGCCGAATTTATTTGATTTACTGATAAAGCATTTGAACGATTAAGATTATAATACAAGTCTCCCAGAAAGACCTTGCTAAAATTAAACTTCAAAGACATTTTAGTTTGAATATAATCACTTTTGTTACTGCTGGATAAACTATTGAAAATACTGTCATTTTGATAATTATTCCCATTGACGGATTTGTTTTGTCCGAACGAAACACTTGTAATCAAAAAAAGATTATTCTTATAAAGCTTATAACCAACATTTATTCCACCGTTGTATCCCTCTACTTCAGACGAATCATTCGAAAGAAAATCGTTAGTTGTGTTATTTAAATTACTATTTCTATTCTTGAAGGCATCTTTTTGAGCACCCAATGTTACATCAAAATATAACTTATCGAACACCCGATTTAACGTAGAATTAACATTAAAGCTTCGATTGAAACTTTTTTGAACTCTCTCAATACCTCCGTCATTTATCGACGCCTGCAATACCGCTAAACTATCAATATAGTAATCTTTGGAAAGGATATTATTATGAGTATAGCCAGCCTTTATAGAAAGGTCTCCATTTTTAAACTTAGTTGTATTTTGAACCGAAATCTTGCTATTGACCACTTTATTCAAATTTTCCCCAACATCCGCTCCCCAATCCCAAGAATTGTTATTCAAGTTCAAATCAAACAACGTGGTTGTATTATTTTTGAAATAAATTGTATTTCCAATAAAATCGTATTTCCGCCGGAAATTATATTTCATCCCCATATTTCCTAACACACCAGATATTTTTCCATTAGGCGTACGAAGATCAATTGAATTGATAACAATATTCTCATTCCCCCAAAACTTATTCAATGGATCTGTATATGGATCTAAACGAAAAGAAGACAAAATACTCGAAGGAAACATTTTCAACAATTCAATTGGTGAAGTGAAATTAAAAACCTGGCCATTAACCTTTATCGTTGTTAACAATTTTCCTTGATAATAAACACCATCATCTTCAAATCTAAAGTTAGAATCGTTTTTTAATAGATCATAAGCTGTCGAAAAGTGTTTTCTTTTTAAGCTATCTACAATTATTGTTTTATATTTCCTAGTAATATCAACAGTATCTAAAATATTTTCCTTTATCGTATCTTTTTTACTCAAACGGCCACTGTTGAAGGAATTATTAGTAACCTGACTTAAAGACAAGGTAGAAAAGAAAATAAAGAAAAAAATAACAAAAACAATTCTCATGAAAAGCACAGAAATTCAAAATAAATTAAAAGCCGCTTGATATCTTCAAAGCAGCTTTTTAATTTAATTAGAAGGTTTAGCTGTCACTAAATCAACTTGTAAATATTCGCCATGTGGACCATTCATGCCTAAAGGAAAAGCCTGCATTCTCACGAGCCAGCCTCCAAAGAAAATATTCTTGATAATAAATCCTTTTTTATAACTATAGCCTATATTGTACATTATATCAAACGTATTGCCTCCGGAAACACCAGGTGTAGGTATACTATTGCCCCCAGGATTAGGAACTATGCCAACTTGAGTAGCTGTTGCATAATTAGCTTTTAGCCAAATAAAAAAGCCTTTTTCGCCAGTTGGCATATATTGGTTGTAACTCTTATATTTCGAAACTTCATTTTTACCTGGCACATTAGGATCGTATCCGATAAACTTATGATCTGACCTATAGTATTGTTGACTCTTTTCATTAAAATAAATAGCTTCATTCAAAATATAAACGCCGTTAATGAATGAAGGTTGCTCGTAATAATTAAATCCTGGTCTTGTATTTTTAATATTCAAAGCCTCCAATTTCACTAAGCAATACCAATTACCATCATTGCCTTTTCTTGCTTCAACAATTTTTGTCGCCTGAAAATTATCAGGAGATGAATAGTTATATATTGGAATATCTGCAGGTGCATAAACGAGGGGCATACTGCTCTGAGCAAGTAATGACGACATAACAAACATCATCAAGAAAAATAATACAATGTTTTTTTTCATAATTATAAAATAAAGTGAATAATACGATGGTTCAAATATATAAAATAAAAATTTAAAAGAAACATATTTTCAATAAAAAAATTAAAAAATATAACATAAAAAAATTACAAAAGAAAAATTTTAAAAAAATAACACCAAAATAAGTTTCTAAAATAAAATTGTTAACATAATAATATTTAAAATAAATAAATAACAATCATAAAGAATATAATCAAAACAATTATCATTTATTAAAATATTTAACACGATAAGCCTAAAATCAAAAAAATAAATCCAAACCGAAACCGATAAAACAGCGAGCTTTGAGATCCTCACCAATACCGGTTATTATTATCCTTTTGAGAGCACGATTATACCTGCTTGGACATTCGCCTTTGCACCAAAGAAAATTGGCGACTTGAAACTAGGTGGACTGACCGAAAAAGGACTTCAAAAGGGTTCCAAGATTCATATTATGGTTCCTTCGAAATGGGGGTATGCAAACCGTGCAATGGGAAAAATACCAGCTAATTCTCCTTTAGATTTTGTTATCGAAATTGTAGATATCAAATAGTATTCGCAAATACAAGGATCTCACAATATTCATAAAACACAAGCTAAAAAACGCCTAAAGCAAATTCTAACTTTAGGCGTTTTTTATTTCTTCACTAATCAACAATATATTTTGTCGAATAAAACAGTATTATACATCCCCTTGGTTACTGGAAAATAGGAACTCGCAGTCTATTTTTTGTTGCGTCAGTCTTTTCAAACACCAGCCATATCCCTCCATTTTCATAAAGTATCACTATGGTATCTATGTGATGATAGGACGGCAATACTATAACACTAGTTCTAACCCGTAATAAACCTAAATGATGATTGAAATAAGTGAATGAGAAAGGTTTTTAAATAACAAAAGCTCGAAGTGGGGAACTCCGAGCTTTACCTAACCAATTATTAACCTAAATTATGAAAAGTTCTTTATATATTATTTTGTATATATCTTTCTGTTTTGATATATCAAAGGTAAGACACATTTCCGTTCATGTCAAGAAATTTAACAGCATTTAACGTTGTTAAAATTATGTTAAAACAATTTAGCACTTAATAATAAACAAACAAGACCTTTTCCAACTGCAATATTTTTAATCATTATGCAAGAGAATCGACAGATTAGCATCATCCGCGCGGATCTGATGCAAAAGAGATAAATAAACGCGCTGATGGCATGCATGGATTCTTTAAAAAACAGTGATCAATAAAAGAAACACTTTCAATAAAAAGGAATAAATTTGTAGGTAGACACTGCAATGTATTAGGATCTACTATCCCGATAACGAGAACAGGAAACCATCCTGTTTTTTCAAACAACCTTGCGGATCTAATAAAAAGAAAAAATAAATACGGATGAAAATAGCTTTAGCACAATTGAATTACCATATCGGTAATTTTGAAGCAAATACAGCAGAAATAATTCAAGCAATCAACCAAGCCAAAGAAGCATCGGCAGACCTTATCATCTTTTCGGAGCTCGCCATTGGCGGCTATCCCGCCAAAGATTTATTGCGAAGTAAAGTATTTAAGCAACAGTGCAATGAGGCTATTCACCAAATTGCCGCTCACTGTAAGGAAATCGCCTGTATTATTGGAGCTCCGGTCACAAACAGTGATCCCGAAGGAAAGGAACTTTACAATACCGCAGTATTTATCGAACAGGGTGCTGTTCGAAATATCGTAAAAAAAGGCCTGCTACCCGATTATGATGTATTTGATGAATACCGCTACTTTGAACCCAACAAGCGTTTCGACTGCATCACATTGAATGGTGTAAAAATTGCCCTGACAGTTTGCGAGGATCTCTGGGACGACGATGAAGGAGGCAACTCCTATGTGGGAGATCCTATGGCTGAACTCCAAAAAGAGGACCCGGACCTTTTGATCAATATTGCTGCCTCACCATTTTCCTACACGCACTTTGATGAACGTGTCAAAGTACTCTCCCGGCAGGTCAAAAAATCCAACCGTCCACTAATCTATGTGAACCAGGTGGGGGCACATATGGATATTATCTTTGACGGCAGATCACTTGCACTTAGTAGTGACGGAACAAAGGTTGCCGAATTAAAACGATTTGATAATGATCTGCAGTATGTCACCTATCATCAAAAAAATATTACCTCAACCACGGCATCCATCAAAGATCCTGAAGCTGAAATTGCACTGATCCATGATGCATTGGTCCTAGGCTTGCGTGATTATTTCCGAAAATCAGGTTTCAAAAGAGCAATCCTTGGTTTATCTGGTGGATTGGACTCCGCCTTAGTCGCTGCCCTGGCCTGTGAAGCTCTAGGCGCTGACAATGTGCTCTCCATTTTAATGCCTTCCGTTTACTCCTCAGACCATTCGATCAAAGATGCCTTAGATCTGGTGACCAATACGGGTTGCAAACACCATATTGTCCCCATAAAAGATATCGCTTCGGCTTACGAGAGCACTCTTGCTCCTATTTTTGAGGGCTTAAAGCCTGATACCGCTGAGGAAAACATACAAGCGCGTGCGCGTGCGGTTATCTTGATGGCCATATCCAATAAGTTTGGTCATATCCTATTAAATACTTCAAATAAAAGCGAAGCTGCCGTTGGCTATGGCACCTTATATGGCGACATGGCAGGCTCCATTTCGGTTATTGGTGATGTCTATAAATCGAAAGCCTACGAACTGGCACGTTATATCAATCGCGAGCGCGAGATTATCCCCATCAATACCATCGAAAAAGCGCCTTCTGCTGAATTACGACCTGATCAGAAAGACTCGGATTCTCTACCAGAGTACGACCTGCTGGACAAGATCTTATTTGAGTTGATTGAAAATGAAAAGAGCGGTTCCGAAGTTGTAGCAATGGGATTCGAAAAAGCGTTAGTAGAGAGAGTAAGTAAATTGGTTAATAATGCTGAATTTAAACGCTTTCAGGCACCGCCAATCCTACGGATCAGCCCAAAAGCTTTTGGCTCAGGAAGACAGATTCCATTGGTGGCAAAATATCCATATTAATTTTACAATTAGGATTAAACCATATTTATAGTTTTTTGTCTAACATTATAGAACAAATCCAGTGCATATAGCGCAGATAACAAATTGCCATAACGCTTTGGGCCATCGAAAGGTGGTACAAGCAGATAGATGAGAAATTAAAACAAGTTAAATAAATATAAAAGTTCCATATAGGCCATGAAACCATCATGAGTATAATGCTTAAAAGCAAAACAGTATATTCATGGTAGATTCATCACAGTTAATAAACAAATTACTACGATGAAAAAGATTCTATTATTTTTGGTGCTCTGCATCGCGCTTGCATCATGTTCGTCTTATCAATATAATACCACTCGGGTAGAAAAGATGGATTTCACTCCTTTCAAAACGTATGCCTGGCTACCGCCGGTAGACTCGCTTTCGAAATCTTATTTTGACAATGATATTGCCAAAACTAATATTTTGGATGCTGCAAATACGGCTTTAGAGGCAAAGGGACTCCAATATTCAAAAGATAATCCAGATTTATTATTCCGTTATATTACCATCGTCAACAACAAAAGCCGTTTGGTCTATGGCGGTGGCGGATATTATGGCTGGGGTGGTCCTTGGGGCTGGTACAGACCATGGTTCTCCCCTTACTTTTATGGTGGTGGATATTACCCTGTTGCAAAAGAACGTTATCGTTATGGTCACCTGATCATCGAGGCTATCGACCGCAAAACAAATGCGGTGATCTGGCAAGCACGCGGTTCGGGTGATGTGGATAATCCTGAAAAGGCGATCAACAACATCAGTAAAGTAGCAAAAGGTGTGATTGATTTGTTCCCCGTAAAAACATTAAAAAAATAAAACAGCACGCCAGCAAAATGGGTGCTAGCTGGCAATAAAAGCCTGGTTTCATCAGAAATCAGGCTTTTGCTTTTATTCACTAGATCGATGGTCGAAGTTTCAAATAAAATGGAACTTCCACACGGTCCTTTGATTTATTTTTGATCAATTCCGCAGCCAACCGTCCCATCATCTCAAAATCGGTCGATATTGTGGTAATACCGTTAAGGATAAACTTCTTTAATGGCGTTTCATTATAAGAGATCACGCCGACATCAGTACCTATGACTAATTTCTTTTGGATAATCTTGTTCAATAACTTGACGAGATCGTCTTCAATGATATTAATGTAGCAGGTCTCTTTGATCACCTTCTCCCGATGCAGATTGGCAACCAATTCATGCTCAAAGGCGTATTGCTGACAAAACTTATAAAAGCCCTTGATAATGGCTTTTGGAAAATCACTATGATCTGGGAAGACAAGCTTAAGCATTTGGTATTTACTCAAGGATTCATTTGCTTCCTCTAACGCATTATAGATATCCTGTTCATAATTTTCATAGACCGCAGGAAACTCCCCCGGAACATCTTCAATAAACTTACCCAACAACATCAATTTCTCCGTGGGGATCTTACGGATAACATCTGGCGCTTTATCCCGTCCTTCTTTAAAATGTGGGAATAGTACATAATGATCATATGTTTTGGTCAGACTTCCCAACAAGGTATTCAAATAGGACAGGTCGGAGTTGTAGACAAAGAGATCCAAATTGGCATAATCCCCCAGCTCGCGTGCAAAGGAGTCATAAACAATCTTTTTATGTGTGCTGAGCTTATTTAAAAAAAGGGCAATTTTGAGTTTAGACTGCACATCAATTTTATTGATGTAATATCCCTTTCCAGGATTGGAGGCAATAATCTCCTGATGTTTAAGATAACGGTAGGCTTTCTCGACCGTATCCCGGGATATGTCTAGATAGGTGCTCAGTTCATTGATCGATGGTAACATATCATCTTTCGACAAGATTTCATTTTTAACCGCATCGACAATCGTATTCGCTAATTGTAAGTATTTGGGTGTGGCCGAAAAATCACTAATTTCCAGTGTTTTTAAAAACTGAGCTATTGCATTGGTCATATTCATGGCTTGGATATCTACATTATAAGCACGATAAGAAACTTTTAGGTTTCAATTGGTATATCCTCCGATTGAAATTATACACAAAGGAGCCCCTCGTCTCCTCAGTCAGAAGAATACACTAAGATACCTTATATACATCAAAAAATAGGAAATATCTTCCCTCAACTATCCTGCCCTTACCTGAACGAAAAAAATGGCAATAATAATTAACCAAGACATGAATTCTGTACTTTTGACTAGTAATCAAGTAATAACGTGTAAACCTGATATTTTATGAGCAGAACAAATATTGTCGTGCTAGGCAGTTCCAATACGGATATGGTTATCAAAGCCTCCCATCTTCCTGTACCGGGGGAGACGGTGCTAGGTGGGCAGTTTTTCATGGTCCCTGGTGGAAAAGGAGCCAATCAGGCTGTCGCCGCAGCCAGAGCTGGTGCACAGGTATCTTTTATTGCCAAAGTTGGAAACGACATCTTTGGTCAACAAGCCATTAGCCATTACCAGCAGGAAGGCATTCAGGTTGACACAATCTTTCAGGATCTGGAAAACCCCTCCGGTGTTGCACTTATATCTGTAGACGCACAAGGTGAAAACTGTATTCTTGTTGCACCTGGATCAAATGCAGCGCTGCTACCACAAGAAGTGTTAGCTGTTCAGAACGTCATTCGCGAAGCAGCGGTACTGCTCATACAGCTGGAAATCCCCATAACAACAATAGAAGAAGCCAGTACTATTGCAACGCAGCACGATACCAGAATTATCTTAAATACCGCTCCTGCACAGCCACTTCCAGACAGTATTTTAAACCGAATTGATATCCTGATATTAAACACATCTGAAGCGCAATATTACACCCAAGTCATGGTTGAAAATTGGGAGACAGCTCGTCTGGCTGCCGATGCGATCAGTCAGAAATGTCCAGGCACTATTATCATTACTATGGGCGCAAAAGGGTCACTCATCAAGGAAGAAAACAACTATTTCCAAGTCCCCGCCGAAAAAGTCAATGCAGTTGACAGTACAGCCGCCGGCGACACCTTCTGTGGCGTTTTGGCCAGTGCCATCGCTAGGAATATGCCTGTCATAGATGCCGTTAGACTGGCTTCAAAAGCTGCTGGAATCTCCGTTACACGCCTAGGAGCACAGACCTCTATTCCCTACTGGCAGGAATACAGTACAGCATCCAATTAAAACCTTCTATAATCAATTATTCATCCTATTTAAATCAACATGTCTATTCGTATTTTTTTATCAACAACCGTCTTGCTTCTGACGACCATCCAACTGAGTATAGCACAGCTGATCACAACAGCGGCGATACCAAAAGTAGATTACGTTGTGCCTTCCCAATATGATCTCGCGATTCCTCAAACTGATATACTGAGCGGTTACCTAGGCAATCGTTACCAGCTCAACCTGGAAAAGAGGCTCCTTCAAGTCGATGAAGAGGGCTTATTGGAAGGTTTTCACACCCGACCAGGAAAGCAACGCTGGATCGGTGAACATATTGGCAAATACCTCGAAGCAGCGGCCAATACCTGGCTTGTCACCAAAGATAGCCGGCTGAAACAACAGATGGACCGGATGTTTCATCGCTTGCTTGAAACACAAGGTGAAGATGGCTATCTCGGCACCTACCTACCCGAAAACCGCTGGACGTCATGGGATGTTTGGGTGCACAAATACGACCTCTTCGGGTTGCTTGCTTACTATGGCGCTGTAGGTGATCCAAAAGCATTGAAGGCCGCAACACAAATCGGAGATTTGCTCTACAACACCTTCGGCGATACCCCCGGCAAAAAAAACATCCTCAAATCTGGATCACACGTGGGTATGGCAGCCACCTCTGTCATCGATCCCATGTTGGATTTATACCGATGGACTGGAGACAAAAAATACCTTGATTTTTGCCGTTATATCATCCGTGCTTACGACTTCGAAGGCGGCCCAGCCATCGTCACCTCCATTTTAAAACATAAACGTGTGGACAAAGTCGCCAATGCCAAAGCCTACGAGATGCTTTCCAATATCGTCGGACTGGTGAAAATGTATCGGTTAACCGGCGATAAAGATCTTTTGAATGTAATCAATTACACTTTCGATGATATCAGTGCCAACCGTTTATTCGTAACCGGTACGTCAAGCGACCATGAACGTTTTCAGGACAATCATTATTTACGGGCAGATACTTCAGCACACATGGGTGAAGGCTGCGTCACGACAACCTGGTTACAGTTCAATACACAGCTATTCTCCATTACCGGCGATTTAAAATATTACAATGAAATCGAGAAGACAATCTACAACCATCTACTGGGTGCCGAAAACCCGCAAACAGGTTGTGTGAGCTATTATACGCCACTGATTGGCGAAAAACCTTACCGCTGTAATATCACCTGTTGTTTGAGCAGTGTCCCCCGGGGGATCGCACTTATTCCTTACCTGAATTTTGGTCAATTAAACCATATTCCAACCATATTGCTCTACGAGCCGGCACAGATCAAGGAAAAGATTAAAACTTCATCACAACAGACAATTCCGCTGGAGTTGACCCTGACGAGTGAGTTTCCACGAAAAGGTACTGCGACTTTGCAGGTAAACCTCCCACAATCAGCACAGTTCCCACTACAATTACGGGTTCCGGAATGGGCGACAAACTATACTGCAACAATAAATGGAAAAACCTACAAATCTGAACCCAACCAGCTGCTAAAAATAGTACGTCATTGGAAGGACAACGATAAAATCAGCATATCTTTTGATATTCGAATAGAAATCGTCAACGGTGGGAAGACCTATCCCGGAAGCTTTACCTTAAAAAGAGGACCACAGATCTTTGCCCTAGATCAGTCATTAAATCCACAAGTAGATTTCGAAACCGCCAAATTGGTTTACCCCGAAAAGGCGGCGATCAAACTGACCGAAGCGCAAGATAAGTTGCCTAAAAATTGGGTGGGTACTTTGGCTTATTCAACCGACATCAGTACGAGTGACAATAAGAAACAATCTATTCTCCTGGTACCCTATGCGGACGCAAGTCAGACTGGTGGTTTTTCTAAGGTATGGATACCAACAACAGGACGACAGTAAACGATAACTTAATAAATTAACGGATCAAATATTACCCTATGTTTATTGTAAGCAGCTATGCACAGGCCATATTTTTCTGCGTCATCACGATGCTTTGCTGGGGTTCCTGGGCAAACACTCAAAAATTAGCGAACAAAAACTGGCGCTACGAACTTTTCTATTGGGATTACGTATTAGGCATTTTTCTGCTTTCGCTCATTTTTGCCTTTACACTGGGTAGCCATGGCGAGCTTGGCAGACCTTTTGTCGCGGATCTGAAACAGGCTGAATTCCAGCATATTTTCAATGCCCTATTGGGAGGAATTATTTTTAATGCCGCCAATATCCTTCTTTCTTCGGCCATCGCGCTAGCGGGGATGGCTGTGGCATTCCCAGTTGGTATCGGGACTGCATTGATTTTAGGTGTACTGATCAACTATATTGCTGCAACCAAAGGAAACCCTACTCTCCTATTCATAGGGGTCATCTGTATCGCTATTGCCATTATCATCAATGCCATTGCATACAAAAAAGTAACAAAAACACAGAACAACCGCTCTTCCAAAGGGCTATTATTAAGCCTCCTGGCGGGGCTTCTGATGTCGCTTTTTTATCGCTTTATTGCTTCCGCCATGGACCTTGATAATTTTGAGGCACCTGCAAGCGGAAAGATGACCCCATATACCGCCGTATTTATCTTTTCGACGGGTATTTTATTGAGCAATTTTATTCTTAACACTTTGCTGATGAAAAAACCATTAAATGGTCCGCCTTTGAGCTATAAAGAATATTTCAACGGAAATTTTAGCGTACATACTGTCGGTCTCCTGGGGGGTATCATCTGGGGGATTGGCAACTCGCTCAACCTTATTGCAGCTGGTAAAGCGGGGCCAGCCATTTCCTATGGACTGGGACAGGGTGCAACATTGGTCGCTGCACTCTGGGGTGTATTTATCTGGCGAGAATTTAAAGGTGCCTCCAAGCAGGTCGTTTTATTACTAACGTTCATGTTTATCTTATTTATTATCGGACTTCTGCTTCTTATTGAAGCGGGTAAATAATCTCTTTAGAATCGCTTATCATGCAACAGATCAACAAATTTTTCCTCTCAATACTATTCTTGCTTTGTGTCTTTAGTAGCAGAGGCCAGTCCGAGAAACTAGCTATTGAAATTAAGACTGCCTATGCTGACTGGCTTGCGAAACCAGGAGATAAAGTCGTTTTTGATATCAGTATCCAGGCTAACGGGCAACCCTTCAAAGGCGATAGCGTTTCCTATGAGATTGGGCCCGAAATGGTAAATCCCTTTGTCAAAGAACAGATTCGAGATTTTTCAGGACATTTTAAAAGTGACGCTTTTACCTTAAAAAAGCCGGGATTTTTACGCTGTACAGTCGTCGTAACACAAAATGGAAAGCAGACAAAAAAACTCTGCACCATCGGTTTCTCACCCGAAAAGATTGTGGCAACACAGCATACACCTAATGACTTTGATTCTTTTTGGGATAAGGCTATTTCGGAACTCAAATCTGTTCCCATGCTGGCAACGAAGACCTTATTGCCAGACAAAAGCACAGTGGAAGTTGATGTCTTCCGAGTATCTTTCAACAACATCGGAAACAGTAAAATCTATGGAATACTTAGTGTCCCTTCCGATCCGGGCAAATATCCCGCCGTCTTACGTGTACCTGGAGCTGGGGTCCGTCCCTATGGTCCGGAGATTGAACTGGCCTCCAAAGGGATGATTGTGTTGAGCATCGGAATACATGGCATTCCGGTGGATTTAGATTCCGTCGTTTACAAAGATCTCGCCGCCGGAGCCCTGCGTGCATATTATAACAATAACCTCCAGGATAAAGATCAATTTTACTATAAACGGGTTTATTTAGGTTGTATACGGGCCAATGACTATCTATCCTCCCTGCCAGAATGGGATGGAAAAAACCTGATCGTCATGGGGGGAAGTCAAGGCGGTGCCCTAAGCATCGTAACCACCGCATTGGATAAACGTGTTACAGCGGTAGCTGCACTTTATCCTGCACTATCAGATGTCACAGGTTATCTGCATCATCGTGCGGGTGGATGGCCTCATTATTTTGCCCCCAACAACTACAGCGTTTTGAAGAAGATCAATGGTCTTGAAAATACACTCTCCTATTACGATGTGGTCAACTTTGCCAAAGGTATCCGTGTACCGGGTTTCTATTCCTGGGGATTCAATGATGTCGTATGTCCGCCAACTTCCATGTATGCCAGCTACAATGGGATCAGTGCACCAAAAGTATTACGTATCTATAAGGAAACCGGACATTGGACGCATCCCGATCAAAAAAATGAATGGTTCGACTGGATAAGAAAGCAAACCGAAAAAATGAAATAATAACAAAAAACGGAATCTAGTATCATTAGCTTCCGTTTTTCCTTAAAGTACCCCCCAGCAGATATCGATAGTTCTTTTCGATCTTTTTCTAAGTATCAATACATTGGTTTCAATCCCATTTGTCCTTTAACACATCCGTTTTTACCGCTAGAAATACACTCATCTTGCGCAATTTTTAAGCCTCTCCGGCAAGATCTATTCCTCTTGACGGCCAAGTGCAATCCCAACTGTCCTGATAAGGAATTCGTTTATTTCACAAACAGTTAGCGCGCTATCGCTATTGTGGCCCAATATGATCCATTGGAATATGCTGCTGCATCGCTTGACTTCCCAAAGCTTTCTTTAAATCACTTAAATTCATCCTCTGGTAATCTTGCTCTAGACTAGGCAGATATTTCGCCGCATTACTTTGATCCCAGGCCAACCATTTCCTTTTTCCTTTTAAGGTCCGTTTGCAATTATAAAAGCGGTTATCCTGAAAAACATTTCCACTTGGTCTCCCACTACGATCGAATTGTAAGGCCAGTTCTGGATAGGCACTACGATAGGGATCCATCAGATAACGTACACCGACCAAGCGATCATAAAACAGATTGCCCGATCCGTATAGGTTGAGCTTCTTCAACCAGTTTTCCAAACGATTATCCACACGGACGGCCCACCTTCCCGCAGCAACAAATAAGTTATTGACATACCAGTTATCCGATCCGCCCCCGATAAATACAGATCGCTCACCCGCATTCACAAAAATATTCCCAACGACTTTTGTTCCACTGGAAGCATCGTCGTGATATATTCCTGAAGTTCTTAGTTTTTTCGGGATGTTTGCCAGCAAATTATACTGGATGAGATTATTTCGCTCCGAAGGATCCCGTCCAATATAAATCGCTCCTTGATCGTCAACTTCCTGTGCCACATGATGGATGTAATTGTATTCAATTGTGTGTGCATTGCCGTGGATAAGAATGGCCATACTTGGCAAATCTGCGATCTCACAATTTTTGACCACATTCCCTACTCCGTAGAGCGCAATTGCTGGGCGATAGGATTTTTCCAGACGATTCAAATCCGAGAAAACGCAATGTTCAATGCGATTGTTACCTTTGCTGAGTTCCAAACGATTTCCACCTGATAAGGAAACACCACCTGCGCCCAAGCGATAAAAATGACACCGACGGATCACATTGGACTCTCCACCCTGATGATCAAATGTGGGATGACTATAGATATGTTGATGAAGGTCACCAATACTGTTATCTTGTGGTTCTCCTGAACCCTCATGCTGCATCTGTTCAAAGGGCTTGATTCCAAATCCGACAGCAATACCCAAACTGCCTAAATTACGGAATGTACAGTCTTCGATGAGCACCTGTTTCGTATCGCGCATATAAATCCCCATTCCCCTGGATTCTTCAAATTGAATACCTTTGATTTGTACAAATTTAGCTCCGGTCAGACTAAAAAAAGGTTCATCCAACACGGAATAACTCAATTTTGTAATTGGCTTATCCTGCGCAAATGAGAGTCTGCCCAGTTTTCTATCTACATAAAATTCACCCACAGTATCCAGTTCGGCCAATAGGTTGACACCATACCATTGTCTATATTTTTTCTTGTAATCAAAGCCATATAGGGTCGGTTCACGCGTTGTAATGGTCCGTTTCTCCCGGTCAATACTTTTCACACGAACCATATCATCAGCATATCCCCATTTGAAATAACCGGCAACCCAAGGGTCCTCCTCTTGTGCCCACCGATCAATGCGCGGATCCTTATACCGAAAAATTCCACCCCGATGATTCAGATCTTTATTTCGTGGAATAGAACCCGCATCGATAACCTTACCCATGGCAACCATCCCATGATTGGGCCAACGCGCTAGATGGAAGGCTGTGCCATTGACAAACAACTCACCCGTGGCATTGCCACTTGCACGGGAGAAACCAACGTTACGCAATTTACCCAGATCCCTTACTTCATGTTGCAGCAGATTTATCTCGTAATAACTGATACCATCGCTTTCACGTAGCTTGTTCAAAGCTGTCGGAGCCAAATCCACTGAACCTTTAAAAGTGACGGATTCTTTACCATAGG
Source organism: Sphingobacterium sp. GVS05A (assembly GCF_019969845.1). GTDB lineage: Bacteria > Bacteroidota > Bacteroidia > Sphingobacteriales > Sphingobacteriaceae > Sphingobacterium. Next base: position 495,825 of record NZ_JAHXYR010000003.1, on the reverse strand, counting down.
CCTGAATCAGGGTGTTATTATCCTTGCTGTCCAGTGAAATTCCATGTACAAAAGCGTATGTTCCCTCCCGTACCTGTATAATTGCCATCCCCTCATGATCCATAGTTCTCCACTCTCGAAGCAACGCGATTGCGCGCTCCAGGCTTGCTACCGGACGATCCATACCGCCTGTGGATTTATCATCACCGTTCATGGCGACAAACACCTCCAATTGCGCATAGGCAGCCACAGTAATCAAACTCAGCAAACAATAGACAAATGCGATACGGATGGATCTAAAATAATTAGGGTATTGTGTCATAACAGGGCATTTAGTTACCGGGCAAAAGGATCATTGCGGTCCATAACGGACTATATGGTTTTGATAAAGTCAATCATCAACCGCACATACTCATCAAATCGCGTAAAAGGTAATGTTTCATAGCGATCATAAATATCATGATAGGCAGCGATGCCCCCTAGTGTATAGATAAAAAATGATGGAACTCCTTTCGCATAAAAAGGATAGTGGTCACTTCGGTTCATTGGACCACGCACTTTGACTTCAGGTAGATACTTTTTCTCCTTATTAATGGCGACCAAGCGTTCAAATTGGTCTTTAAAGATCGTACCATTGACGACCTGAATTCCATCGTCCCCTGTTCCGGCCATATCAAAATTGAGTAAAAACTTAATTTTCCGCAGATCGACGAGTGGATTATTCGCAAAAAAAGTGGAACCAAGCAAACCGCTTTCTTCGCCTGAAAAAGCTAGGAATACGGTATTATATTTTGGTGGATGCTGCCGATAGTAGGTCGCCAGATATAAAAGTAGGGCCGTACCACTGGCATTATCATTGGCGCCTGTAAATACCACACGTTTACCGATGGCACCAACATGATCATAATGTGCTGTGATCACAATCAAAGAATCGGATTTACTCGTACCCTTTATCATCCCACAGACATTATTGGTCAGGTAATTTTCTTGAAAAACCGCATGTACCTTGAGCTGTATAACCTTTCCCTTCATTGGGATAACACTGTTGTTTTTCACATAGACAATTGGTCGATTAAGTTGGTTTGTAGCACCGCGCCAAAGCAATTTCTGTTCGGTCTGCACCAAAATTCCTTTATAGTACCCCCCGGATGCAAGGCGCAGCAAGGTCATCCGTAACTGGTCGGCCTTCATCGTTGCTAAGGCGGCACGCTCATCTACGACCAGAAATTTATCCTTGAATAGCGGGTTTTGAATCAACTGATCCAAAGCGACGGGATCTGTAGGAACCGTAATTTCGGTCAGCATAAATTTACCATTGACGGAAGGACTTGCGGCCTCAATCAGTGCCTGCTCGCCCAGCTTGAGTTTTCGGCCATCCACCACTATTTTTACGTCTTTCGGAAAAACATTTGCGGGCATGGAAAAAGGTTGATAATAATCCGCCCCCAGAGGTAAAAGCCCATTTTTTCGATATTCAGTAGCAATAAAAGCTGCTGCCTTTCGGTCACCGTCAAATACATAACCCCTTCCAGCATAAGCCTTGGAGGCTAAAGTTTTTACAACGGACCGCGCATAGTCGACCTGTGCCCGGAGCGAGAAGATGCCACTGAGCAAAAGAATAAACAAATAAAAAATCTTAGTTTTCATGAGAATTAACAATCGGTAATAAAATAAAGGATGCATATTTACCCTGACAATAAATCCGTTGTTCCTGCTTTTTGAAGTCGGCATCCGATGTTTCATAAATATTCATAAACTGCTGTGGATTTCGATCCACCAACGGAAACCAGGAGCTCTGCACCTGCACCATAATCTTGTGCCCTTTTTTGAACACATGTGCTGCATCCTGCATATCAAAGCGAATTTCGTGAATCCGGTTGGGTTTCATCGGCTCCGGACGGGAAAAACTTTCTCTATACTTGGCCCGCATCACCTCGGCACGAATCAGACATTGACAATCGGAAAGCTTATCGCCTTTTGCATGCGGATGCACATCAATTAATTTAACAACAAAATCAGCGTCCGTACCGCTGCTACTGACAAACAAGTTTGCCTGTATATTACCCATTAATTTAAGGTCTTCGGCCAAAACATCGCTTTCGAAAACCAGTACATCCGGTCGCTGTCCAGCGAAATATTGATCTTCATACATATATTTATATCCCCTTAAAACCGTTTTCTCTCGTGTATAGGGAACAGGTTTATTGGGATCTGAATCATAGGATACGTAAGACGAAGGTGTCTTCGCAGCTTGCTGAAAACTCAATTTCATCTCCGGCGTAAAAAATAGCGGTTGTAACTTGGTACTGACAGTAGGCCAAGTCTCGTGCGTGGACCATTTGTTCTCACCAGTCACAAATATGGTAGCTGCAGCGAGCGTATCTTTTCCTTTTGCTTTAAGGTGGTTGACAAAAAAGGGTAGTTCGATTTCCCTGCGGTAATAAACGGCCGTATTCTGGCCAAAGTCCAGGCTATCCAAATTCCGACCCGTACCCTTGGTCCAGGAGCCGTGATACCAGGGGCCCATCACCAGTTTGACACGATCTGGTGCTATTTTCCGTAAAGCCGCATATGTTTTCAGTGGACCATATAAATCCTCCTGATCAAACCAACCTCCGACCACAAGGACCTGTGGTTTTACTTCACGGATATGAGGCAAATAAGCCCGGTCTTGCCAATAGTCGTTGTAATCGGCATTGGTCATCATGTCATTCCACAATATACTCTCGCCCTTCAAAAAACGCGTATTCAGATTTTTGAGCGCTCCAGCTTTGAGAAAAAATGAATAGGCATTGTCTGTTCCATAACCCGAAAAACCTGCTGGTCCTCTGATCCCGATGGAATCTCGTTTCTTTCCGAAAGAGGAAAGGAAGGAAAAACTCCCCATCAACATAAAAGCACCATTGTGATGCCGATCATCTCCAAGAAACCAATCGGTCACGGGCGCTTGCGGAGAGACGGCCGCCAATGCGGGATGCGAATCAATCAATGACATGGAAGCATACATTCCTGGAGAAGAAATGCCCCAAACACCCACTTTCCCATTGGACTTCAACTGTCTGACGAGCCAGTCAATGCTATCGTACGTATCCGTGGATTCATTGGTCTGTGCTGGACTACCTTTGACGGTATAGGGCCCATTTGCAACAAAATCTCCCTCAGATTTATATTTACCCCGCACATCTTGGTATACAAAGATGAATTTTTCTTTTGCAAACTCCATACTGGGACCAATTGGGATGCGAAAGGACTGCTCACCATAGGGCGCGATGCTATATGGCGTACGTGTCATCAAAATCGGATAGCTTATCGAGGTATCCTTTGGCATATAAATGGCCGTATAGAGCTTGACCCCGTCCCGCATTGGGATGTAGACCTCCTTTTTGGTATAATGTGCATAGACATATACGGAATCTTGCGCTGTATTCTGCGCGGAGACTCTTTTCATTGACAATAAAAAAATCAGTACCCAATAGCATCGCATCATATTTCTTTTTAGCGGATTATAGAATCAGCTCGGGGTTTTATCTTTTTGGAATCCACTGCAACGAGCTCCTTCTTACCCTTTGCCCCTGACTGCTTCACCTGTGACAGTGAATAACCATTTACATCATCAAAGACCAGCATAGGTCTATACTCCTTCTCTTTTAATTTCAACACCACCCGGTCAAAATGTATATTTTCCGCATGCCGCACATAGAATCCCCATGCTGGAAGTTCTTTAAATTGCGAAAACTCCGGATAAGCTGCCTCCATCTCCGGAATACTGTCCAGTTCAGCTTTACTTGTCCCCCGATAGGCATAATTTGGATTTGCTCCCCCCGGATAAGTGATTTCTATATTACGGAATGTCACATTGCGAATGGGTGCATCTTTTAGCCCGACAATACTTGATGGGGAGGTATTTCTCGGATTATCCTCAATAGGCCCCTCATAAGGATAGCCGCTATCCGGTTTATCTTTTGCGACTTCCACCTTTACATTCTGAATCAGAATATTATTGATAGCCCCTGTTCTTCCCTTATTCCAACGTGCGCCAATACGCAGGTAAAAGGGATTTCCGGTATTAAATGCAGAAAGGCTGTCGACAAAAATATCTTCCACAAGTCCTCCATCGGGCGTGGCAATTGTCAATGCCGAACGAAAGGTGTCATATACCTTGTTATTAATGATCTTTATATTCTTATAGCCCCCAGCAGATACAGTTCCAAATTTGATTCCATTAGCACTAGAACGTGCCGTACAGTTTCGGATTTCTACGTCTTCACAGATCTTGGCAGCATCGTGAGATTTTAGGCAGATGGCATCATCCGATGCATCGATAAATGAATTCAACAACTTAAAATTTCGGCAGTCTACAATATCGATACCGTCATTATTCCAAAAAGCTTTGCTGTCAACTGTAATGCTGTCAACAACCGTATTGACACATTGATCATAAACCTGCACCCAATCGGCTGAATTTCGGATCGTGATACCATGAATACGCACATTTTCACAAGACCGCATATAAATCGCTTTTGGTCTTCTATTCCGTGGACGATCATAATCCAGCGGGTCTTTCAGCACACCACTCTGAATCTGTGCCAACAGAGTATAGGCGACCTCCCGGCCTTGCCCATCGATGACACCTTTGCCTTTTATCGTCACATTATTCGCTCCATTGGCATAGATCAATGCACAATTGGGCACATCAATATTATAATCGTAAATATTGGTTGAGCCCACCAATATAGCTCCTTCTTCCAATTGGATATGTACATTTTCTTTCATGACAAGTGTACCGGTAAGATAGCGTCCCACATAAAACCGTAAGGTTCCACCACCTTGCTCGTGAATAAAATCGATCGCCCGTTGAATGGACGTTGTATTGAGTGTTGTTCCATTCGATTTGATGCCAAACAGAGAGGCATTATATTCTTTGGCATTTAAGGTCAACATCCCCCCACATAGGAAGATCATGACCATGATGATATTGATTTTCATATTCTTTCCCATTTTAGATAGATTTTCCATTAGCCAGGCGGCTGTTTTCTTTCGTCAGCCCCTGGTTTCCTTCGCTTTCGACCAACGCTCTCTCGATGGCCCTAAAAAAGATATTGGACAGGATTACTTTATTGGAATTTCTAACGTATACGCCAATACCGCCTGGACAATTAATATCCAGACCCTGGAATGTCACATCTTCACATCGATCGACAAACTGCGCTGCCCCCGGCAGATTCAGTTGCATGATACCTTTTACCTGAATCTGTTTGGAGTCTTGCAAATAAATCAGACTGATATCTTCAGGTTGATCTGATAATGTGATGTATCCTTTTTGACGCAATGCCGTTAAGTGGGTTTGCAACAAATGTTGCTGCCCGTCAATAACGCCTTTTCCTTTGATCTGAATATTGGATTGGCCAACAGCGGTGATCAGCGCTCTTTTTCCATTCAGGCTACTGTAGTCGAAAACATTGCTGCTCCCCAACAATACAGCCCCTTCATGCAATTCAATGGAAACGTTGGATTTTAAGCTAAAAGAGCCAGTTAGGTAACGCCCCACATAAAAATGTAATGTTCCGCCGCCTTTTTTGGCGATATAGTCTATGGCATATTGAATGGAGCCCGTGTTATTGGTTATTCCATCGGACTTACATCCAAAAAGAGATGCATTGTAATCCTGAGCGAATAACCTAAAACAGCTCGCCCATAAAAAAACTAAAAATAGATACTTTTTCATGATGCGCGATCTAATTGGTTTTGATTTCTTTTGACTGATGTAAATGGAAATTATCCTTCAATACTTGTCCATTTAGATAGGATTTAAAATCCCAGACTCCCCCCTCCAGATCATCGGCGACAATGGTCGGGCGATAGTCGGTATTCTTTATGCGAAAGGATACGTTTTTCAGATTGATCTGTTTTGCATGACGTATGTATAGTCCCCAGGCCGGTAGTTCCTTGAATTGTGAAAACTCAGGATAAGCATTGGCCATCTCTGGGATCCCATCCAAGGATTTCGGATCCGTACCACGATAAGCGTAAAGGGCATTTCCACCTCCGGGATAGACCATTTCAATATTTTCAAGGGTAACGTTTTCAATCTTATGATCGGGCAGCCCTATAATGCTTGCCGGCGAAATGTTCCGTGGCATATCTTCGACAGGACCTTCATAGCTATAGCCCAGGTCAGGTTTATTTGCCGGCACCTCGGCATATACATTCCGGATGGTGATATTCTTCATAAAAGGCTTCTTGCCTTTGCTCCAGCGGTCACCGATACGCAGGAAAATAACGTTCCCGGTATTGATGCTGCGTACGCCATCCACCAGAATGTTTTCGACGAAACCGCCGTCCACCGCAGCAAAGGTAATAGCGGATCGATAGGTATCATAAACCACCAGATTTTTGACAACAAAATTTCGAAAGCCCCCACGGGACACTGTCCCAAATTTTAAAGCACTGGCACTTGAGCGGGCGGTGCAGTTTTCGACAAGTACATTTTCACAGACAGCATTCGCATCATGAGATTTAAAACAGATGGCGTCATCTGCCGCATCAAAAAAGCAGTTCCTGATGACGACATTCTTACAGTCCACCACATCGATACCATCATTGTTCCAATACGATTTACTATCTACGTAAATGCCTTCGACATGAAGATCTTCACATTGATCATAAGTCTGGTTCCAGCTTCCTGGATCCCGTAGCGTAATGTCCTTTATCACAACATGCTTACACTCTCGGAAGTAAATATTTTCCGGGCGGTTCCACTCGCGCAGACGATCGAGTTTCAGTTCATCCTGTACAATTCCTTTATGCACATTCTGAAGGGCATTCATTGCCGTTTGAAATCCACGTCCATTGATCGTTCCCTTCCCTACGATGCCAATATTGTGCTGCCGGATGGCATAGATCATCGACTGCCAGTTGACCACTGTATCTTTATGATAATCGAAGGGATTGTTTGACCCCAGTAGGTTTGCGCCCTGCTCGAGATGCAAAGTCACATTGGATTTTAAATAAAACGATCCGGTAACATAATTGCCGGGGGTAAAGCGCAATGTTCCCCCTCCTTTGTTCGTAATATAATCAATGGCAGCCTGAATAGAACGTGTATTAAGTGCCTGGCCGTCGCCATTGATACCAAAATCCATGGCTTTATAATCCTGGGCAACCGCCAATCGAAACGTCAGCGCCTGGATGATAATCAAAAAAATAGGTAATATCTTCATAAGTTAGCTTGTATATAAAGTAACTGGACCGATCAGGCCCATCGATTGCATTTCTTGTTCTCTCCCCTTGCGGTTGACCCAATACTGAGCATTTTCATTGTCCTTGAGTGTTTTCATATAATTCCCCATGGTTGTGGTAATGCGAATTTCGATTTGGTTATCGCCCTGTTTTAGGCTCCCTATGAGATTATGGATCCGTCTTCCATACCATTTTACCCCAAGTGATTTTCCATTGACAAAAACTTCAGAGACACCCGCTACACGACCTAAATTCAACAGAACATTGTCCCCCGCTGACCAGGAAAACGAACGCCGATAAATGGCCGTTCCCGAAAACCACATCAAACGCTCATCGTCTTTAAAATCAACTAGACGAGATAGGAGAATTTGTTTCGAACTGCCCTCCTGTTTATGCAGCAACTCAACATTCCACTGGCTACTCAAATCCAGGGTATTGTTTCCCGTAGTGGACAGCGGTTGCCAAATATCCCCCACACGATGCTGATCAAATACAAAAAGATAGGCATCTGTAGGGCCGAGATCTAACAACAAGCTATTGTCCTTGTCCAATTTTACCAGAAAACGTTTGCCACTATCCAAGTCCCACAACCAACAGGTTTGTTTTTTTATTTCAGGTGCTTGAAACGAAATATTTATGGCAGTACTGTTCAGTCGATGCGCATTCTGGATAAAATAACATTCACTTCCATCATCGCGGATATAACGCATCTGCATGACGTAACGATCTGGCTGATCCAGTGTTAAATAATGCGGAAGCTGATACCTCCGCATGAGGAGACGGTACCAGTCCATAAAATTATTGTCCTGCGGCTTTTTGACGGTTATAAAACGATCCGGATAAGATTGTAACCGCTTTAATAGTTGGCGCACTTCTTCATCCTTTTTTATGTAGTCCTGTAGACCTAAACTCTGCTGTGGGAGCGTTTCTATCGCGATAACACGTCCTCCTGCTATTACAAATTCCACCAACCGCGACATCGCAGCAGGTGACATCCGTTTGATCCCCGGTAGAAACAGCACGCTGTACCGTCTTTTACCATAACAAAGTTTTCCTTTTTCTACTGTGGAGTTCTGTAAAATGATTTCGGTGATATAGTCCGCATTCCCCCCATTTTTACTGATGGCCTCCCAAAGCAATGAGGTATAAGGAACATTCAGTTTCTCAGGGAAAGGATCGGTCTGTACACCGTTTTCCGTCCACAGGTCATAGTTTGCTGGTAAAATCGCCATGTCGGCATAATAATCTCCCTGCTGAAGCTGCGAAGAAAGACGGGCTTTATAATCATTCAAATATTTAAAATACGGCCACCAGTTGTTGCGTTCGTTGTAAAAGGAGCCATATTGAATCCAGCCTGGAAAAGGTGCCTCCAGTGGCGAATAATTGAATCCATGCCAGACGGAATGTGTAATACCCGACAAGGCACTCTGATCAGAACCCAATTTGAGCAACTCCAGTTGTGTATTAAAAACAAGGTAGGTATTGGTCATTTCCTCACAGCTGACAAGCCGTTTTCCTTTGAGATGTGCTGCCGAAGAAACATACTTATCGATCATCGTATAGCCACGCCCCCGACGGTAATCCTCGTCAGACATCTCCTCCCCCAGCTTGTGCCGCAAGTAGTTTGTCGTCCATGATTCTCCTTCTGGAATATCATACTCCAGGCTGCTCTCCAACGGAAAAAATCCCCTTCCATAGGCTTGCGCACGTGACTTAACCCCAAGTGAACGACACCAATTGACATAGGTATCGGTAAAACGTTCTTTTAATAAGCATGCTTTGGTAAATTCATAATCAAAACGTACACGGCTCAAGAGCTCGCTGAGCTCTTTGCTTTTCTTGGCACCATAGTTTTCATCCACCACAGCGCCCAACCTTCCTACTTTAAATAAGATAAAGGGTAAATAAGGCATCAGGTCATAGCCTCGCCGGCGTTCAAATTCGACAGCAAAATCATCACACCAATTACATCCCTCCAGCTCCATACTGTCAGTAAACAGCGCCCGCACATAATCTTTTAGTGGGCCGATCTGATCCTGCATACGGGTAGACATTCGATCCAAATAACGGGTTACAGTCTGCTTATCCATATGATTTAGGATGGATCCAGCTGCTCCTGGTGCACCATTGATAACTGATGCAAATGCTTTAAATTTCACCAGTACATACAGCACGTAATTACCTGGTGGAACATCAATCTCAATTTTATCAGCACTGATCCTGTCCGTATAATCGATCACTTCGGTCATCGATTCCATGGGATCTTTGACCAGTTTAACTGACAGGATCTCTGGGTTTCGCAACGGATTCTTATCCGTCACCGCGGGATCAATCATATTGAAAATATGGTAGGGTCTGACCGCATAACGTGTGGGCCCTTCAATGGACTCACAATGGACCAGCACAACTTGGGCAGTTTCCTCTTCTTTGAGATCTTCCGAGCCAAAAGGCCAACCGGAACCGACAATAAGATCGGCTGTGAGTCCGATTTTCTTGCTCTCGTTGGCTGCATACTGCACCATATCAATCCATTCTGGACTCAGCCATTTCAGCGAGGGAATCCCCAGGTCGTCTGTTCGCTTGGGAAAAGAAATGGGATTGATCTCCACCCCACCTATCCCCGCCTCTTTGAGTAACATCAGTTCACGACGCAGTTCACTCTTGTTGACCTTATTTCCATTCCACCACCAGCGTACAAAAGGCCTATTGCCTGTTGAGGGGGCCTGAAACATGTTAAAATAAGGGTCTGTATCCGCATGGCTATTGCTACCGAAGGCCCTTAAATTCTTGGCAAGAAAAAAGGAGGCTCCAAGTAGACTGCTCTGCTGTAAAAATAGTCTTCGCTTCATAATATAGAGTTTAGGTGATGAGATGCCTGGATAAGTATCTCTTCATCCAAAGGTTTTGCTGCCATTGCCGTTCATTGTCCCTTTCGCCATTTCCAGACGAAATAAGATAAGGTGGCGGACCGAATTCGGTCGTTATGGTCAAGCTGGATTTGCTTTTATTCAGGTTTATCCATTTTTGCCAAAGGGCCAGATGGAGAGCAACAATATCGCGGTATATCTTCTTTCTGACATCGGGGACCTGTGGTCCCTGTGTATACCCGACCCGTGCATGTATATGTCTCACCTGCGGCAAGATGCGGGCTAGCTCCTCCTGCCGATCTTCCAGCAAACTTTCCGAAACACAAAACCAATGGGAAATATCCAAGGTAAGCTTCAGATCCGGGTAGCTTTCCAGCATTGGTATCACGGTATGCAAGCCATAACTCCACTTATTACGGTGGGTTTCCTGAAAGATTTCGATTCCATACTGCTTTTCGATTCTTTCACATAAGCGCAAACCTTGTAGGACATCGACAGGAGAAAAGTATTCCCGCCCCATCTGTACCGAAATAAATTCAGGTGCAGCATATGCTTTCGCCAACTTCCCATAATAGGCAAGTTGTTCCTCCAATAGTTTAAAATAAGCCTCGGTTGTATCAAAGCTTTGCAGCACACAAGTGACGATGCTATATTTTAATTTATACTTGCTTAGCAATTGCAGCACCGATGTCGGGTCTATGTTTTCTCCGAAAGGAAACCACTCCACCCCAGCATAACCCGCTGCCCGAACACGTTCGAGGAAATCTGCCCAAGGAATATGTTCACTTCCCCATCTTGGATAAAAGAAATCCAGTTTTACCATGCTGTATGGTAGATTAGCGGATTTTGTTCATCATTGTTCAATAGGTCACCCACCTGTAATGTCCCCCGATAATCATCCGGTAGAATGTTTGCCTGTCCATTGTAGACATTCCCATCGGGCATATATGCACAGGTCATAGCCCGTCTAAATCCATTGGTCATATTAGGACCAGCACCATGGATTGTCAATCCATTGTGAAAGGTACAACTGCCCGCTTTAAGCGGTGTTGCCACCGGATTTACCGTTGCCATTTGCGGGTAATGTTCAAAAATTGTCCCCATATTTTTTCCGATACCCAAATTTTCAAATCCCGTATGTTTATACGACTGGGGAACGAAATACATACATCCATTTTCTAATGTCGAATCGTCCAAGGCAATCCATATCGAGAGCGCTTTACGATCTGAAAAAGACCAAAAAGGTGTATCAAGGTGCCAAGCTGTAGGATTCGCAAAGGGGCGCTTAAAGAGCGCTTGATCGTGCCAGATGCGAATACCATCAACGCCAGCAAGTTTCGCCGCCATCTCACCAATACGCTTATCCACCATCAGTTCCTTTACCTGATCGCTCGTCTGCCAGAGGTTCAATAACTGGTCAAATACTTTTCCGAAATAGTCGGCATCCTTATTAATACCATCATCTTCCCCTACTTTTGCTTCCTTTCCGGGCATCTTCTTTCCGGCACGTTGCTCCACCGCATCGAAAACAATTCTTTGCCATGTTGCCAACTCTTCCGCGTCCAGAAAATCTTCTATAACGATGTAACCATTCTCTTGGTAAAATGCAATCTGTTCTTCGGTCAATTGGTTCTTCATATCATTAAATTTTAGGTTTTATGGAATTATATTCAGCTACTTGAAAATACGCAAGATTGAACGAAATTGTATCCTGAACTATCCTGTAAATAATCAGTACAGCTTGCATGCCCCAATGATGAGATCATGCAAGTGTCTGATAATATAAGCTTCATTGTCCCATTTTGATATATTTAGTTTTGCACCATTTTATTGTTATACAACATTTCATCCAATGGAATCTGTAAGGTCATTTTATTAACAGGATAGCTAGATTTATCCACGTGTGTAGGTGATGCAGCACGGTTGATAGCGATATTCCAGCGTTTGTTGTTATAAAATTCGCGTCCCCCTTCACCCCAGAGTTCTAACCTTGTTTGAAACTGTACCATCTCCAAGGCCGAAAGACCTTGCATGGAAGTATAGTTGTCGCAAGTCAATGGCGTTGTCCCAGATTTTGTGCGTGCAGCCAACAATGTATTGAGTGTTTGTTTCGCTCCCTGATCATCCTTATTCTGCGCCTGGGCCTCCGCTTTCATCAGCAGGATTTCCGAACTGCGCATATAGTAACAGCTCACACGGCCGACATTCTTTTTGTCATCACTGCCCAGACCGTGAGTGGCGGCAAATTTGAGATTCGTATACAAGGGTATTGTCCTTTTATCGCCATTTGTTGGATAAGTGTAATCGCCCCAGTCTGAGGCCATAAAACAATTTACACGGTAGTCATGATTGTCTATTTGGGCATATAAACGGTTGTCTATACGTTGAAAACCTTGACCAATTCCACCATTGCCTTCAGCAAAACAGTTCATCCACCAGTTATGTACCGTTACTGCCTCGCCCAGTGCAAAACCAAAAAGCACTTCGGGATTGATGCTGATGTTGAGAAAACCATTTTGCTCCGGCCTCATTTCAGGAGCGGCCTGTGTCCCTTTGTTGGTAGCGCCATACATAGCCTGACTCATCAAGGTTGGGTACTTGCTCAGAATTTCATTGCTGGCACTGATGGTAGTATTCCAATCGCCAGTCCATAGCGACACCTTAGCCAACATAAAATTGGCTACACCAAGATCAAAGTCAGAGGGATCTGCTGTAAAACCAATTCCTGCCTCTTTAAACAGTCGAATAGCCTCATTGATGTCATTTTTAATGAAGGCATACGTTTCGTCCGCTGTGGATCGGGCCTTGCTTTCCTGAACGGGAGAATAAGTATCATAGAGTGGCATGCCCAACTTGTTCTTTCCTCCCTGTTGATAAGCATTCTGATAGTTTTCCATCAGATAGTTATAGGCATAGGCACGTAAGATCAACCCGCGGCCTTTATATTCCTGCAGTTTTTTATTGGTACCAACCGTTGTTGGATTAAGATAATTCAGCATTTTGTTGGCTGTATTAACCATATTCCAAGCATAGTTCCAGTAAGGTGTGTTTTTGTCGGAGGCATCAGAAATAAAATCCAGCAGGTTGTATTCATCCGAACCGAAAATATTTAATAACCTATTTCCAAGAACAATATCATTCCCTTCCAGATTACGCATCACATCAAACCCTTGGTTGCTGCCATAACGCGATTCGGAGGATAGTGCCCCAAAATTGATCAATTTAGGCATATTGTTGGCCATACCACCAAGCACCGCCTGGATCTTCTTTTCGTCACCACTTTCGAGCAGCTTCCGGATCTGTTCATCCGTTATACTATTTGGCGGAGCAATATCCAGATCCTTGCTACAAGAAAATAATAATGTCACAGCCAATGCACATAAAAATATCTTTTTCATCTGTATAATTTTTTTTCAGTTGTGATGAAGCTATCAGATTTATTCATCGAGTGTATGTTTTAAGCGGCATTCATGAGCTCGCTTTGCTCGGTTGGAATAAATAATGATGGTTTCATAATCGAATTCATTTTAACATTAAAACTCCAGACTGACACCACCTGAGAATGTCCGCATAGTAGGATAGGAATAGGCCGCCACTTCAAATCCACCCACCAGTGATTGACGTGGATCGATTCCCGAATGGGCCGTTTTCATAAAAAGATTATCCCCTGAAGCGAATATTCTGAGTTTCTTGATCTTCATTTTTGCCAGTACATTTTCCGGCAAGGTATACCCTATAGTGATATTCTTAAAATTAAGGTACGAAGCACTAAACAGGCCTAGATCGCTATATAACCAGCTCCCCGTGGTAGCTCCGTTACCATAAGTATTACCATACATCACCATGGGGAATTTTGCACCGGTATTATTTGGTGTCCATGTGTTACCAATAAGTTCTGAAGAGAGCGCTTTACCCGGATCCTCACTGACATACAGGTTGTTTCCATATTCTGTACTGAAAAACTTTCCTCCCAGCTGATAAGCCAAAGCAAGGTATAGGTCAAAGTTCTTATAGCGTAAAGAAGTACTAAATCCGCCGATCCATTTAGGAAGCGCACTCCCCATTTCATATCGGCTTGCTTTTGAATAGTCTGTAGTCGTCAGACTCTCCCCCTCTTTATATCCGGGATAAGTACCCGCATCGACATCGGCTTTGGTGACCTGATGGTAAAATAACGGTAAACCTGTAGTCTGGTCAACGCCACCATATTTTAGCATATAGAGGTTAAAGAAATCTTTATTCACCCCACGTAAGTAAGTGATATTTGCGACCGCACTGGTTCCCGCAGCTGCCCAGGCATCGGTTCCAGCTGTCCAGTTACCTCCCAGGGCATCTGACCCAACACCACTGGGTACTGCTTTTAATTTTGTTGTATAATGTGTTCCGTTGGTGGACACAGTCCAATTGAAATCCGGTTTCTTAATGATATCAACAGAGAGATCAATTTCAAATCCCTTGTTACCTATTTTTGCCGAATTCGTTGCGATCGAAGACTGTCCCTTAGAAATAGCGATCGGCTGGTTCCAGATAGCATTTACCGTAACACGATTATAATAATCAAGCGATCCACGTACCCGTCCAAGGAAGCTAAAATCAATACCTGCATCCATCGTATGGATGTTTTCCCAAGTCAATTGATCGTTGACATAAGCATTTTGGTTTAACGTAATATTAGCAGGTATGCCAGTTCCGTTGGTGGTCTGGGTGTAAGTGGCCGAATAACTCCAGGTCTGATACCCCGAATAATTGGAGATACCATTTTGGTTTCCGATCACCCCATAGCTGCCCCGTATTTTCAGGAGATCAATCCAGTTTTTGGCATTTTGCATAAAAGGTTCGCTATCCATACGCCAACCTCCACCAACGGACCAGAAGGTGCCCCAACGTTTGTCTTTCAGTTTGAACTTCGACGATCCATCCCGACGTACAGATCCCTGGAAAAAGTACCTGTCATTGTAGTTATAGTTGATTCTAGAAAAATAACTTTCCATAGTCCGTTTATCCTCGCCGCCTCCGGGATTAGGGAAGGTACCACCATCATAACGCCCTACAAAATTGATATACGATGGAAATTCATCGATCAAGGCATAAGATGAGCGATAATTTAGTTGCTCGTTTTTGAATGAATCATATTCATGGCCCAGGAGTCCCTCCAGATTATGCAAGCCAATTGTTTTTGAATAATTAAGCAATTGTTGAAGATTCAGGATCGTTGTATTGGATGCTGTTTTACCAAAAGCACCTATACCAGCAGCCTGCCCTGATTCACTATTCCAATAGCGAGTACGCATTTCGTTGAATTTGTCCATCGAAACATTCGCTGTAAATGTAAAATCATTGAGAAATTTAGCCTGTCCATAAACCCGTGTTGTCCAGTCATCAGATACGCGTCGATCCAGATCATTGTCTAATACTGTCAACACATTCGTCGATGAAAGCGCTGCCGAGGTCAGACCAAGTGGAGAATAGGTATCTCCCGCAAGTACATGCACTTTATTTTCTCCATTTTCATTAATCAATGCACCATTCTGATCACGCGCATATAGCTGAACCAAGGGGTTTTGCCCGTTTATAAAACGAAATACATTTGCTGTTGAGCTACCTGGATTCCGTCCAAAGCGCGTCGCTGGCGATTGGGTGGTCCGATTGGAATAACCAATGTTAGCGCCTAGTTTCAACCAGGTATTAACCTGCGCATCGAAATTGGCCCGACCGTTATAGCGCTTAAAAGAAGAACCCCGGATGTAGGAAGGATCCTCAAGGTATCCGCCGGAAAGAAAGTAACTTACTTTCTCATTACCACCAGAAGCTGACAGGTCGTAATCCTGCCGCAATCTATTCTCTAGCAAGTAATCGTCATAACGATCGCTAAAAAGCAGACGCGCATTGGGATTTAATTTACCATCCGTATTCACGAGATAAGAACCACTCATGGTTGAACTCGCATCAGCACCGGTGCCAGATGGCGTATAAACGGCACCAGGAACATCATATAACATCCAATTTCCTAAGCTGTTTCGCTGAAATTTAGTAGTTGAACCGATATAATCAAACAGGTGGGCACTCGCAAATTCGGCAGCCTGTTCATGTGACATATTGGGGTTCTGCACATTGGTGGTATATCTTTTTGAGATTCCCGTGCCATCCACTCCGTAGCGTGCTGAATTATAAATCGAAAGCCAGGCAAATTCATAAATATCTTTTGGATCAGAGATTTTGTCAAACTGATAGGGACCTACCTGATTGACGCCTAATTTACCTTCAAATGAAATCCGTGTTTTACCGGACATCCCTTTCTTTGTTGTCACCAAAACCACACCGTTTGCTCCACGTGCACCATATAGCGCTGTGGATGCAGCATCTTTCAAGACAGATATACTTTGGATATCCTTTGGATTTAGTGTTGCTAGTGGATTATCATTTTGCGCGGGCACACCGTCGATCACAACGAGTGCATTTGACGTATTCTGACTAGCAGAACCGATACCGCGCACCCGAATCCCCATGTCTATCCCCGGTTGACCATCTACCGCTGAGACCTGTATACCCGGAGCGGCCCCTTCCAGCGCCCTGCTGACGGTAGAATTGGATTGCATGTTTAATGCCCTATTATCGATCGTTGATACAGATCCCGTCAGGTCTTTCTTTTTAGCTTCCCCATAAGCTACCACCACAACTTCATCCAGTATCGTATTATCCTCCTGTAGTTCGACACGAAGCGGGGTACCGACAATACCTTCAACACTTTTGGTCATGTACCCCACATATTGGACTGAAAGCACAACCTTGTTGTTACTTACGGACAGGGTAAAATCACCATTTTCATTGGTTGAACTGGCATTTTTACCACCGACTTCTTTAACCGAGACACCGGCAATGGGTTGACCGCTCTTGCTATTGACCACATGACCTTGAATAGTTTTCGCGATCTGGGCAATTAACGTAAACGGCATCCCCATCAGCATTGTCACGCAAAGAACTAATGAGTAATGTTTTAATTTACTTTCCATTCTGATTAGAGGTTTAATTAATTTTGGTTTAATTTGTTCGTAATTCTATATCGAAGTAATAGAAAACAAACTGAATAGCCATACCGTACTATCCTGTTCTAAAATGATTTACGAAATATTGTGCGACGTAAATAATTTCAATTCCAATAAATTGGCTGGTATGGTAGATGTATTCCAATGTTGATGCATAAGTAGTGCGGCACCCAAGGCTGTCGCCTGGGGCATCGTTGCCGCAAACACCTCAATATCCAGAAACTCGCGGGCCATTAGGCTCATATATATGGGGTTTTTACTAAATCCACCATCAACGAATATCCGGGATACAGCTGTGTCCTGCAATACTAATCTGGTCGCTGCAACTTGTGCTTTCACCAAATGAAATAACAGGCTGTGATAGGCTATTTCGTAATTGTCATAACGCTGTAAGTCTATTTTTTCAAAAGACTTTAATTCTGTGAGATGATCTTCAGCTTCCAAACAGGCAATAATGCCCCAGTCAATTTCCATTAATCTGAATTTGGCTATTGTCACCTGATAGAAATCCGCAATACGTTTTGATTGTATTTCATGTTCATATCCGGCAAATAAGCGCGATGCCTTTACCGGTTTACCCAAATACGACAAATAGAATAAGCAGTCCTGTTGAAGTTCGCTCATCGTCAATCTGGTTTCATTGAAGGGATTCAGAGAAATACACCAAGTCCCGGTAGAAATTAAGACAAAGGGTTCCTGGAAGAACAGAAGATAAGGGATCAATGCCGCCGAGCTGTCATGAAGGCCCACACCTACCAGATAAGATTTCCCTAAGAACGTACTTTCAAATGCCGTATCGCCAGGAAATATCTTCGGGAAAACATGGACCAGTCCTTCATCCTCCACCCATTGGTGGTAGCTATTTTTATTGAAGTCCCAAAGTGCAGTATGACAACCTATACTGGTCAAGTCCGCACAAAGTTGGCCCGAAACCAAGAAGCTTAAATACTGGGGCAGGTGCATCGCATGGGCAATATGCCGAAACAAATCAGGTCGTTCGCGCTTAAGGCGCAAAAGCTGTAAACCGGAATTAAGACTTCCTAATGGCGGGGATGCAGTCTCTAAGGCAAAAACGGCCTCTCCGCCATAGGTATTGTAGAGTTGTTGTTGAATAGCAAATGGAAATTCCTTAAGGTAATTATACAGGGGAGTTAAAGGTTTCCCATCGACATCAACATACACCAGGCTGGCGCCATACGACGCAAAATTAATTGCACGGATATCAAATTCATGCTTACGCAGCACCTCATGTAGGGCATCAAATATAGATAGACGCAGGCTCTCCAAATTTTCGCAGGGATCTCCATCTTCGTCTACAGTTTCCATAAATCGAGCAGAACGCTCCCAGACTACTTGATAATTTTGATCAAATAAGAGCAGTTTTTTATTTGTTTTTCCAACATCAAATACGGCAACGACAGGTATAGGTTTATTTTCCATGTCGGTTGTCATTTAAAGGCCTGTCGCTACACTATTACGTCCTCTTTCTTCTACCAGTTTTTCCCGTATACCCAACGTTCTAAATAAACTTATCGGATCGAGTGCAGCACCAGTGCGCAAGCGGGCTTCGGCTAGCAGCGGCCTCACATCTGTACGAAAAGCTTGTTGTAAAATCTCTTGGGCGGCAACAACATCATTTTGGCTTTGAGCCTCCCGGAGGTACTTCCGATCAATCAATAAGGCCTGTGCATAGGCAATTTTAATGGCTTCCACAGATTGTAATAGATCCACCAAAGGATCCTTCAGGTTATGAGAAGCATCAATCATCCATCCCAACCCCGAATCATGGGCCATCCCTTTTTCATCCATACCATCAATCAGTTCACTGAAAATCAAAAACAGCTGGTAAGGTTTCATACATCCCGCAGTGAGGTCATCATCGCCATACTTGCTATCATTGAAATGAAAGCCGCCCAATTTACCTTCCATCAACAAGAGGGAGACAATCTGTTCAATATTTGCATTGGGAAGATGATGTCCCAGATCAACCAGGGTGAATGCTTTGGGTCCGAGCTTATTTGTCAACAAGAGGGATTGTCCCCAGTCGCCAATGGTTGTCGAATAAAAGTAAGGTTCGAAAGCCTTGTATTCAACAAATAACTTCCAGTCCGCTGGCAGATGACGATAGATTTCCTGCAGACTGGAAAGTGTATGTTGAAATGCCTGACGAAAATTCAACTGTCCGGGAAATGATGAACCATCAGCTAGCCATACCGATAAACATTTGGATCCAAGCTCCTCACCATAACGTATCACTTCAATATTATGGTCAATAGCCTGCTGGCGAACAGCCGGATCAACATGATGCAATGATCCAAACTTATAGCTGTGTTGTTGCCCCTGTTGATCTTGAAATGTGTTTGAATTCATCGCATCAAAGTGAATACCTAAACCACTCGCGAATTGTTTTAATCTGTTTGCATCCTTGGGGATATCCCAGGGGATGTGCAAAGAAATTGCATCACTCGATCTATTCAATGCGTGGATCAAGCCCACGTCTTCAATTTTTTGTTCTAAAGTGGCGGGCTCGCCAGCGCCAGAGAAACGTCCAAAACGCGTACCTCCGGTACCCAGTGCCCAACTGGGAATCGCGATCTGAAATTTTTGCAGTTTTTCTAAGATGTCATCGATGTGAGGAATTTCATGAGAAACAAAGTCAAAGGCACGCCGATGTTTCTCCCGGAGCTGGTCATTATGTACTTCAATAGCACATGGGTCTAAAATCATAATAATTGCGTTTTCGGTTTATTTAAAATAGGGTATTGAGTTTCCTTTAGTACAGAAACTCAATACCGAAGATAGCTAAATTAGCGGACAAATGCCATGGCAACACCACCATCCACATTGAGAACATTCCCCGTGGATTTTGATAGTAGACCGCCTACAAAAGAGAAGCAAGCATTTGCGATATCCTCCGGTAAAATAACTTCATTCAACAATGTCCGCTTGGCATAATAAGCTGGCAGCTCTTCTACCCGGATACCATAAGCCTTCGCTCGACCTTCTGCCCAGCCCCCGGCCCAGATATTACTATCCGAGATGACCGCATCTGGATTCACAACATTCACACGAATCTTAAAAGGTCCTAACTCCGCTGCACAGAGCCTACTCAGGTGCAATTGTGCTCCTTTAGCACTCCCATAGCCGACATTGTTTGGTCCACTGACCAGTGCATTTTTACTGACAATATTAATAATATCACCACCAACCCCCTGTTGTTTCAAAATCGGAACCGTGGCCTGTGTCACCAAAAATTGCCCCTTGACCAATACATCGAATAGGAGATCCCAATCTGCCTGACTATGCTCTTCTATAGATTTTGAAATGGACAGTCCGGCGTTATTGACGATAATATCAATTCCGCCGAAAGCCAGCAATGTACGCTGTAGTGCTTTCAAAATCTGTTGTTCATCCTTCACGTCCATCGCTACCGAAACAACTGAATCTCTTCCAAACTCGCCGACAAACTCCTGCTCACAGCCCGCAAGACGCTCCGTATTGACATCGGTCAGGACAATGACTGCCCCTTCTTGTACCATTTTTCGCGCAATGGCTTTACCTATCCCGCCACCACTACCGGTCACGAAGGCAATTTTACCCGAAAGCGCCTTGGGTTTAGGCATGCGTTGTAGTTTTGCTTCTTCCAATAGCCAGTACTCGATGTCAAATGCTTCCTGCCTTGGCAAGGCGGTGTACGCGCTTATAGCCTCGGCTCCTTTCATCACGTTTATGGCATTCATATAGAATTCGGCAGCTACCCTGGCCGTCTGCTTGTCTTTCGCAAACGAAAACAAACCAACACCGGGGTACAGCACAATCACGGGATTTTGATCTCTGATAGCAGGACTATCGACGTGTTTACACTGCTCATAATAGGCCGTGTACATGGCGCGATAAGCGGTAAACAAGGGTTCAAGTTTCGCAGTGAGCGCTGCGCTATCGTCCAGATTCTCGGATCTATCCAGATTTAACACCAGTGGTTGAATTTTCGTTCGTAAGAAATGGTCCGGACAGCTTGTCCCCAAAGGTGCCAATCGTTCTAAGTCATTTGAATTGATAAACTCCAATACGCGTGCATCATCTGTAAAATGACCGATCATATGACGTTCACTAGAACAGAACCCACGCAATACTGGCATCAATTTCACAGCTTGAGACTCTCGTTCGGCCTGATCCAGACTGTCGTTCTTTTGACCACCAAAAACGGGACCTTTCTTTCCATAATTTTGTTCGAGATAAGCGGCGCAACGTTCGATCACATCCAACGAATTCATATAACAGGCATAGGCTGTATCACCCCAGGTAAATAAACCGTGCGATCCGAGCATGATACCCCGTATCCCTGGGTTTTCTTCGAGACAGGCACGTAATTGCAGCCCTAGATCGAAACCGGGCCGTTGCCAATCGACCCAGCCGATGGTCCCTTCAAATAACTGCTGGGTAATTTTCTTCCCATCTTTAGCTGCGGCAATTGCAATCGCAGCATCCGGATGCAAATGGTCAATATGTTTGAACGGCAAAAAAGCATGTAGAGGCGTATCTATTGAAGGCGCCTTGGAGGCAAGGTCGAAAATACAATGATTGAACAGCTCTACCATTTCATCTTCCTGCTGTATACCTTTATATACTCTTTCAAGATTATGCAGGCGCTCCAGATACAAAGCGGCAAGTCCCGATTTTTTCAGGGTTCCAATATCACCACCGGAACCTTTTATCCACATCACCTCGACATCTTCACCTGACAGTGGATCCAACATATTGACTTTACAGGAAGTATTTCCACCACCATAGTTGGTAATGCGAAGATCTGCTCCCAAAATATTGGAGCGATACAACAGCAATGCGATCTCATCCTCGCCAAGCGATTTTGCTTTTTGTTCATCCCATAAATTGTTTACGTATTTGTATGTTTTCACTTCTTCCATATTTATATTTTTACACTAATTTTCCAATGTTTTTGCAAAGCCCACGACACAGATGGACAGGATGATGGTGATTATACCAGCGATAATAGATCGGTGGGTAGCCTGGTCGACCCCCTTCCACTCCTTCAATAAAATGCCCCAGGCATTTGAAATAAGAATGATAAAGGCCATATGTAAAATCCACGAGCTTGCGCCATTTCCAAGGCGGCTTTCACCCATGCCATAGAAAAAGAACTGTAGATACCAAGTTGTACCGGCCAGGGCGCAGAGCAGGAGATTCTGCATTTTCGGAACTTCCTTTTTTGTATACTCCGAAAAGGTTTTATTTTTAAGTAAGAGGTAAAGGCACCAGAGAAAGTTGGTTGTAAAACCTCCCCAAAGAATGACGATGTAGGTTACGTTATTTTGATATAAAAATTCTCCTTGTTCCGGATGGTTAGCTTTCCATAGCACATTGGCAACGTCAGCCATCGGCTTGCCCGCCTCAATGCCAAAATTAAAACAGGCGCTCAGAATGCCCGATATAATCGCCACGGTAATACCCAAGCCGAAATTGTAATCGGAGCTCCCTGCTTTCGAAAAGGAGGCAAGATGTCTTTCTTTCGATACCCCTGCCTTTCCACAGAGATAGACACCCAGCACACATAAAGCGAGCCCCAGAAGAATACATAACCCAGCGTTACTGGTGAAAAAGTAGTCTATTCCGTGCTTACCCGTTGTTGGATAAATGAAATAATAAATGCTTGGCATCAATGAGCCGAAAACCATACTTAACCCCAAAATAATGCTGCTTCCCAACGAGACACCCAGATAGCGTACGCCCAGTCCATAGGTCAACCCACCTATCCCCCAGAGGAGACCAAAAAGAAATGTATAGCCAAGAATGCTGTTGCTGCTTCCCTTTATAATGTCCATAAAATTGGGTATGGTCAGCATCGCCGCTACAGGAGGAATAATAATCCAAGAAAAAAGACCACCAAGAATCCACATGGTTTCCCAGGACCAACCTTTAACCTTCTTATAGGGTACATAAAAGCTTCCTGAGGCAAAACCGCCTATAAAATGAAATAAAACTCCAAAAACAGCATTCATAATAATCGTTTAGGTATTACGAAAACTAAAATATACCTTTCCATCGGCTCAACTGTTATGAACTGTTATGGGCTTTTGAGAATACCTTTCTTGTCATTGCATATAAAAAGGATTTTAACTAAGTTTAGCTAGAATTAATACACTGAAATTTTTGAAAAAATATCTTTTATTCCTAGATACCGAAACCTCTGGCTTGCCAAAAAAATGGGATCGAAAATATACGGATAGTGAAAACTGGCCGCATGTACTCCAATTGGCCTGGATTATTTTTGATGAAGAACAGCAAGAGGTCAAACGTAGCAATAAATATATCTATGAGCCATTGATTCCGATCAGTCCGGCTTCTGAACAGATTCATGGTCTTACACCGTCCTTTTTGATGAAACATGGTGAAAAGAAGAAGGATGTACTCCGCAAGCTCGCTCATGATATCAAAAAATACCAGCCTCAGCTGATTGGTCATTTTCTTTCTTTCGACCTCCAGGTGCTCTGCGCGGAATATCATCGGGTGAACTTACCTATTCCGTTTTATGGGCTGAATTATTTTTGCACCTTGTTGCACAGCAAAAGATATGTACGCAACCCCAACATGGTACACCTTCCATTGGCCTTGCTACACGAAGCTCTGTTCTCCGAAGCCCCTACAGCATTACACAATGCCGAAAAAGATGCTGCGATTACAGCAAAATGCTATTTTGAGATGGTTCGGCGGACAGAGCTCAGTGAAGGGGATGTCTGCAAACAGCAAAGAGAATTCAATAACATCTTATCATGATATCTACTATGAAAAATGCGGAAGACATCCTAGCCGTGCTAAAGTCAACCCACCCCTTTCAAGTACTGCCCGAAACTGTTCAGATCAGTCTGATTGAACTGATGTATCCCTACCGTTTCACAAAAGACACTTTGGTCTATCGACAGAATATTACCGACATGGAGGGTGTCGATTTAATACAGAAAGGTGAATATGAAACTTTTTTCTTGGATAGTTCGGACAACAAAAGGCTGATTGAAATCCATCATAATCCCTATTGCTTTGGTGGAATCTCCGTATTATTGAATCGAACAAAAGCACTAAAATCTGTTCTTGCAAAAAAAGGAACGGTCATCTATCGGTTGCCACGAAAGAATTTTATTGAACTCTGCAATGCCAATGAAGAATTCTTTCAGTTCTTTACCAATTCCTTCGGAAAACGGATGTTAGATGAAGAGTTCGCCCATTTTGTCAAATCACCAGCCACCTTTGAGGAAAGCTATTTTGCAGCGGATCAGCTCTATTCCCGTAAAATCGAACATATTGTATATAAGGATATTGTTGCTTGTACATCCGATACGCCTATTTATGAGGTTGCACGAACCATGGCTCAGCATAAAGTGAGCTGTGCGTTCATCAAAGATGAGGAGCATATCATTGGCTATGTCACCGACATGACCTTGAGAGACCGTGTTATAGCACAACAGGTAACTGCCACAGCAGCTATCGTTTCGGTTATGGACAACCCCATAGTCAGCATTTCCAATCAGGCCTACCTGTATGAAGCTGTACTCAAAATGTTCCATACAAAGTCCAGGTACCTGCTTGTTGAAAAAGAAGGTAAATACGTCGGCTTTCTAAGTCGCAATCGGCTCCTGAGCGAACAAGGACAATCTCCACTGGTTTTTATCCAATCGGTAAAACTTGCTGAAACACGCGAAGAGCTACGTGACAAATGGAACAATGTCCCCGAAATCATTCATCAGTTATTGGCTAGAGGGGTTAATGCTGAAATTGCCAATCAAGTCATCACCACCGTCGCAGACAGCATCGCCTTAAAGGTGATCGAGAAAGTTATCAAAGCAATGGGCGAACCACCGGCCAAGTTTGTATTTATGGTCACAGGAAGTGAAGGACGCAAAGAGCAGACACTGATGACTGACCAGGACAACGCTATTATATATGAAGACAAGGCCAACGAACAGCGGGAATATGTAAGGGATTATTTTCTAAAATTTGCACGTGAGGTTTCGGATCATCTAAATACCATTGGTTTCAGCTATTGTACCGGGGGCTATATGGCTAGCAATCCAGAGTGGACACATTCCATTTCCCATTGGAAAAATAATTATAAGATGTGGATTGAAGAAAGCATTCCGGAAAATGCGATTAAGTTCTCCACCTTTTTCGATTGTCGGAGGTTATATGGTGATCAGCACATCATCGACCAACTGAAAGACTTTCTGACAGTCGAGTTGCAAAAACCCAATGAGCGATTTTTTGCGTTCATCGCGAAAAATGCGCTGCAATACGAACCTCCCCTGACTTTTTTCAAAACAATAAAAACACAAACTATTGGGTCAACAGAAGTATTTAATATTAAGAAAGCAATGACACCCATCGTCGACCTCGTGCGTGTCTATGCGCTGAAAAATCAAATTTATGAAGAGAATACCGGCGGTAGGTTGAAGGCATTGTTGAATCTTGGAATATTTACTCAAGAACAATATGATGAACTCCATCAATCGTATTATTACCTGATGTCCATTCGGCTGAAAAACCAAACGAATCAGATTCGGATTGCGAAGTTGAATCCGGACAACTATATTGCGATGGAGAACCTGACAAAAATTGAGAAAGCTACATTAAAGGAAATATTTAAAACAATAGGCAATTTCCAATTGGGCATCAAGTTGAAGTTTACAAACAATATTTTCGGGTAATAGTAGGATAAACAAGAGGCATGTCGAACATCGAATCTATTTTAGTTCTATTGTCCTTTAATGTTTTACTGAAATATATTTCACTTTCAATTTTCGTTTTTTCAATAATTCCTTATATTTATCACAGGCATATGCTAGCTTTGTAGCTGGAATATCCGGATTAAATTTATTATAATAACGATAAACAACATGAGCAAATTGAGATTAGCATTTGTATTCTTTACGATTTTATTTATTTCATCGTACACTTTATTACAGGCTCAAACTCCTGCAGCAGCGCCAGTTACTGCCACTCAGCAGGCCAATGACGCTTACAAATACAGCCCGGATGGACTAAGAAAAGGGAGCTTGGCAAATCAGTTTGATCACTTAAATTATATATCAAAAAACAATTATGATTTCAAGATGGTCCGCAAAACCAACCTTGATATTGTAAAAAAGAACGTTGTTGATACTGTAGCCAAGTTACGCAAGGAAATCAATACACTCAAATCTTCATCCAGCAACTATACCTCCAATACCAAAAACTTACAGGATTCTATTCAGATATTAAAAGATCAGCTTGCGCAGGAACAGCAAAAAACAGATAGTTTTTCATTCTTGGGCATCAATACATCCAAAGGTTTATATAGTACAGTGGTCTGGACCATCATTGGAGTCTTAGCTGTCGCTACCTTTATTTTCCTATTCTCTTATCGGAAAGCCAAGGTTGACACCGTAGAGTTTCAGAAAACAGCAGAACAATCGCAAGAAGAATTTGCGACATTCCGTAAAAAGGCGATGGAAAAAGAGCAATTGCTGAAACGTCAATTGCAAGATGAATTAAATAAAAAGATATAGTCACAGTCTTTAAAAGACTATACTCGGCTGTTCTTATCGACCTGAAGCGACGCTTAATCGTAACCTCGCTTCAGGTCGATCACATTTAGATACCATGCGAATCTAATTGCATGTCCATTCGAAAAAGGAAGGGCTGATGTTAAAAAATAGATGACCAATATGTCGGAAAAAGTATATTTGTGGCTTCAAGAATCGAAACTAACAGAATTACAAGAGATAACATTTTGACCTCCATTAATAAAATTGTAATTTAATTGCAAATTCTATTTGTTTTTAAAAACGAATAACCTTATTTTTGCTGACCAAAAAAGAGGCCTTTTATGTCTCTTATATAAAATTGATTAATAAATATTTAGTCCCTATAATATGCCCAAGATTGGTAAAATAGCGCAGATTATC
Organism: Sphingobacterium sp. GVS05A; assembly: GCF_019969845.1. GTDB lineage: Bacteria > Bacteroidota > Bacteroidia > Sphingobacteriales > Sphingobacteriaceae > Sphingobacterium. The sequence goes on along the minus strand of NZ_JAHXYR010000003.1, from coordinate 468,744 downwards.
GGCCCAGTTGTTGACGTCAACTTCGCCGACAGTGAAAATCTACCTAAAATTTACGATGCATTGTACATTCAAAAAGAAAATGGACAACGTGTTGTATTGGAAGTTCAACAACACTTAGGTCAGGATCGTGTACGTACAATTGCCATGGACGCAACTGAAGGTTTGGTTCGTGGAATGGAAGTTGTTGATACTGGTGCTCCTATCAAAATGCCTGTTGGTGAAGAAATCAAAGGTCGTGTATTCAATGTAGTAGGTGATGCCATTGATGGTATCCAAAATTTGAGTAAAGAGAATGGTCGTCCTATCCACAACGTCCCTCCTAAATTCGAAGATCTATCTACTGAATCAGAAGTACTTTTTACTGGTATCAAAGTTATTGACCTTTTAGAGCCATATGCTAAAGGTGGTAAAATTGGTTTATTCGGTGGTGCCGGTGTAGGTAAAACTGTATTAATCCAAGAGTTGATCAACAACATCGCTAAAGGTCACGGTGGTCTTTCTGTATTTGCTGGTGTAGGTGAACGTACACGTGAAGGTAATGACTTATTGCGTGAGATGTTGGAATCAGGTATCATCAAATATGGTGAGCATTTTATGGAAGGCATGGAAAAAGGTGAATGGCCTTTGGACACTGTTGACCACGAATTAATGAAAGAATCTAAATGTACTTTCGTATTCGGTCAAATGAATGAGCCTCCAGGTGCACGTGCACGTGTTGCTTTGTCAGGTTTGACTGTTGCGGAATATTTCCGTGATGGTGATGGCGAAGGTCAAGGTCGTGACGTCCTATTCTTTATCGATAACATCTTCCGTTTTACACAAGCAGGTTCTGAAGTATCCGCACTATTAGGCCGTATGCCTTCAGCAGTAGGTTACCAACCAACCTTAGCTACAGAGATGGGTTTGATGCAAGAACGTATTACTTCTACTAAAAACGGATCGATCACTTCAGTACAAGCGGTATATGTACCTGCCGATGACTTAACTGACCCTGCTCCAGCGACAACATTTGCTCACTTGGATGCAACAACAGTATTGTCTCGTAAAATTGCTGAGTTAGGTATCTACCCTGCTGTGGATCCTTTGGATTCTACATCTCGTATCCTTTCTCCTGCTGTTTTAGGTGCTGAACATTATGATACTGCACAACGTGTAAAAGAAATTCTTCAACGCTATAAAGAACTACAAGATATCATCGCCATCTTAGGTATGGACGAGTTATCTGAAGAAGATAAATTAACTGTTCACCGCGCTCGTCGTGTACAACGTTTCTTATCACAACCTTTCCACGTAGCAGAGCAATTTACAGGCTTAAAAGGTGTATTGGTAGACATCAAAGATACCATCAAAGGCTTCAATATGATTATTGAAGGTGAAGTCGATGAATATCCAGAGGCTGCCTTCAACTTAGTAGGTAACATTGATGATGCTATCGAAAAAGGTAAGAAATTATTAGCAGAAGCAGTTTAATTTAGATATTAGACCCTAGGTATGAGATAATAGACTTTCGATTATCTCATATCTATTTGAAAACCTAAAGTTCTCAAATCTCATATCTCAAATCTTATATCTAAGAATAATGAAATTAACAATTATCACTCCCGACAAACTAGTATACGAAGGCGAAGTAACATCTGTTACTGTCCCTGGTTCTGCGGGTTCTTTTCAAATTTTGAAAGACCACGCGGCAATTGTTTCTACTTTGGAAGATGGAAAAGTAATTATTCAACAAGGTAAAGGTGGACAAGAAGTGTTCATTAAAGGTGGCGTCGTGGAAGCAAAAGACAATGTCATTACCGTGCTTGCTGAAGGAATTATCGGAGATTAAATCAATTGATTTTAAAATATTGAAAAGCTTCCGATAGAAATATCGGAAGCTTTTTTTTTAAAGTTTTTTTGACAATTTCTTCATTTTAGGAAGAAATTTGCCCTTTGTAACAAAAAATAATTTTTTGACCATGTAGACCAATTTTAAATACGGTATACGACTAACAAAATTTAAAACCGAATAAACCGAATAATAATAGTTTAAAATTTTTTAAAACGTAAAAATTTAAAATTTTATTCTAAATAGAAAATTAGCACTTTAGCTATTGCCAATTATTGTAATTCCTGCTACCTTGAGGAAATGAAAATCGAAGGTTTTTACCGAGGCCCGAGATAGCATGATTTACCAGCAAAAAACCAAAAGAGGGAATTATTTAAATAAGGTAAATTTTGGGTTATGAAATATTACGACAAGAACACATTGATTTATTTAGACGGGGCTTTTGTAAAAGCTTCTGAGGCTGCATTGAATCCCTTTGCACAATCGCTTCATTATGGCTATGCTGTGTTCGATGGTCTACGCGCGTACAATACCCACAATGGCCCGCGCATCTTTAAAGCGGACAAGCATTTTGACCGATTAAAGAAATCTTGTGAAGCGGTTGGAATTTCTTATCAATGGAACAACCGTGATCTAATTGACAAATGCTATGAACTTTTGGCCGTCAACAACTTACGCGAGGCTTATATCCGCCCCTTGGTGCTCACAGGCTCCAATATGCACCTGACCTCCTCTACTGAAGCCAATCTGATGATTGCCGCCTGGGAATGGGGACCTTATCTTGGTCAGAACCTACTTCGAGTATGCATCTCTGATATCAAAAGACCTAATCCAAAATCTTTTAAAACTGACTCGAAGATATCAGGGCAGTACGTGAACTCAATTCTGGCAACAACGGAAGCCATTAACAGAGGTTTCGACGAGGCACTTATGCTAGATCATGAAGGTTTCGTCGCTCAAGCTTCCAGTGAGAATATTTTTATTGAGAAAGATTTCAAAATTTATACACCGCCAGCGAAAAACATTTTTCCCGGCATTACAAGGCAGACTGTTAAAAACATCTGTAAAAAGTTGAATTTCGAAGTCATTGAAAAACAATTGACGGTAGAAGATATCTATACTGCAGATAGCGCATTCCTATGTGGTACTGCAGCAGAAATTATCGGAATCAAACAAGTCGACGATGTGATCTATCAAGAAGAGTGGGAACACAGTATAGGTGCGTCGATCCAAAGAAGATATAAAAATTTAGTATTAGAGAACGAAAATTATGAAGTCATTATCTAACGGCGAAAATGCAATGAACAAATACAGCCGTACATTTACACAAGACGAAACGCAACCTGCTGCTAAAGCGATGCTTTATGGTATCGGTTTGACAGATGCCGATATGGACAAGGCGCAGGTCGGTATTGCCAGCATGGGATATGATGGTAATACGTGTAATATGCACCTCAATGATTTGGCACAAATCGTCAAAAAAGGTGTTTGGAACAATGACTTAGTGGGTTTGACCTTTGGCACTATCGGTGTTAGTGACGGTATGAGCAATGGTACAGATGGTATGCGTTACTCATTGGTCAGTCGTGATGTAATCGCTGATAGTATCGAAACGATCTGTGGTGGTCAATATTACGATGGTCTGATCTCTATCCCTGGATGTGATAAAAACATGCCGGGTGCTATTATCGCAATGGCCCGTTTGGACCGCCCGTCTTTAATGGTCTATGGTGGTACAATTGCACCTGGACATTATAAAGGGGAGGAATTAAATATCGTCTCTGCTTTTGAAGCCTTGGGACAACGTATATGTGGTAATCTTTCCGACGAAGATTATGAGGGGATCATCAAACATACCTGTCCTGGAGCTGGTGCTTGTGGTGGTATGTATACTGCAAATACAATGGCTTCTGCAATTGAAGCATTGGGAATGAGTTTACCTTATTCTTCTTCTAATCCGGCAATCTCTGAAGCAAAGAAAAATGAATGTTTGGATGCGGGTAAATACATCCGTACCTTACTGGAAAAAGATATTAAACCTTCGGATATCATGACACGCAAGGCATTCGAAAATGCATTACGTGCCATCGTTATCTTAGGAGGAAGCACAAATGCGGTACTTCACTTTATTGCAATCGGCAAAGCTGTAGGCGTTGACATTTCTCAGGATGATTTCCAACGTATGAGTGATGAAACACCTGTACTGGCAGACTTTAAACCTTCCGGTAAATACTTGATGCAGGATCTTCAACAATATGGCGGAACTCCTGCCGTAATGAGATATCTCTTGGATGAAGGTTTATTACATGGCGATTGTATTACTGTAACCGGCAAAACTGTTGCTGAAAATTTAGCTGACGTAAAATCCATTATGGCGTATGATCAGCCTATTATCAAACCTTTGAGCGACCCAATCAAAGCAACAGGACATTTACAGATTCTTTACGGAAATCTAGCTGAGAAAGGTTCGGTAGCAAAAATATCGGGCAAAGAAGGTGAAAAATTCACTGGCCCTGCACGTGTATTCGACGGTGAACATGACTTAGTCACTGGTATTGCCTCGGGTAGAATTAAACAGGGAGATGTGGTCGTTATTAAAAACGAAGGCCCAATAGGAGCTCCAGGTATGCCTGAGATGCTTAAACCAACTTCATTAATTATCGGTGCTGGTTTAGGTAAATCTGTTGCATTGATTACAGACGGTCGTTTCTCCGGCGGAACGCACGGCTTCGTCGTAGGTCATATTACACCTGAATCCTACAAAGGTGGATTAATCGGCTTGGTACATGATGACGATATCATCGAGATTGACGCTGTTAATAATACAATCAATGTGAAACTTTCTGATGAGGAGATTGCAAAACGTCGTGCGGCTTGGGTACAACCTGCGCTAAAAGTGAGCAAAGGTGTGTTATATAAATACGCTAAAACCGTTGCTGATGCATCAGAAGGCTGTGTAACGGATCTGTAGAAAACAAATAGTTTAAATTAAAAAATGGAAAGACTGTCAAGCGTTTGGCTTGCACAAGAAGAATCTCAATACTCAATACTAATATCTCAATACTAATCAATATGAGTACACTGGAAATAACAGAAAATAAGGCCGCTAAAGAGCAGCAAACTCCGACACAGATTTCGGGATCGAAAGCTGTTATGGAGGCCTTATTGAGCGAAGGAGTTGATACCGTATTCGGCTATCCAGGTGGTGCAATTATGCCCATTTATGATGCCCTTTATGATTATACGGATCGTCTGAAGCATATTTTAGTGCGCCATGAACAAGGTGGAATCCACGCGGCGCAAGGTTATGCAAGAACTTCAGGTCGTACAGGTGTCGTCTTCGCGACGAGTGGTCCTGGAGCAACAAACCTAGTTACTGGATTGGCAGATGCCATGATTGACAGTAACCCGATCGTCTGTATTACAGGCCAAGTCTTTGCTTCACTATTGGGAACAGATGCATTTCAGGAAACGGATGTCATGAATATTACCGCACCGGTCACCAAGTGGAACTACCAAGTCACTGACGCAACTGAAATTCCAGCCGCACTCGCAAAAGCATTTTATATTGCTAGCACCGGTCGTCCAGGCCCGGTACTAATCGATATCACCAAGAATGCGCAAATACAATTGTTCGATTACTTCGGTTACGAAAAATGTAATCACGTACGCAGTTATAGACCTGCACCACATGTCCGCAAAGAGTATGTGGAGCAAGCTGCTGAATTAATCAACAACGCAAAAAAACCATTTATACTTTTCGGTCAGGGAATTATTTTAGGTAAAGCCGAGGCGGAATTCAAAGCTTTTATCGAAAAAACTGGCATTCCGTCGGCAGCAACTGTCATGGGATTGAGCGCCCTTCCAACGGACCACAAACTTCATGTTGGTATGCTGGGTATGCATGGCAATTATGCACCAAATGTCATGACCAATGAGTGTGATGTTTTAATCGCAATCGGAATGCGCTTCGATGACCGTGTTACAGGCCGATTGGACAAATATGCTAAACAGGCGAAAGTGATCCATTTGGATATTGACCCCGCTGAGATTGACAAAAACGTACAAACTACAGTACCAGTATGGGGTGACTGTAAAGAATCACTCCCAATGCTTACCGAATTGGTAAATGCGGTGGATCATTCTGCATGGTTAGCACAATTCCGTCAGCTTGAACAGGAAGAAATCAAAGAAGTCATCCAAAATGAACTTCATCCGCAAACGGATATCATGACCATGGGTGAGGTAATCAATGTGTTGAATGAATTGACTGGTGGTGATGCCATTATCACAACAGACGTAGGTCAGCATCAGATGGTGTCCTGTCGTTATGCTAAATTTAACAACAGTAAATCAAATGTAACATCAGGTGGACTGGGAACCATGGGTTTTGGTCTTCCGGCAGCGATCGGCGCCTGGTATGGCGCGCCAGAGAAAACTGTCGTAGCAATCATCGGTGACGGTGGTATCCAAATGACCATTCAGGAATTGGGAACTATCATGCAGTTTGGCGCGAAGGTGAAAATCATGATCTTGAACAACGAGTTCTTAGGTATGGTACGTCAATGGCAACAACTGTTTCATGACAAGCGCTATTCATTCGTGAATATCACCAGTCCTGACTTTGTTGCAGTTGCCAAAGGATATTATATCGATGGACAGAAAATTTCAGAACGGAAGGATCTTCGCAATGCCCTTCAAACCATGCTTGAACACGATGGTGCTTATCTATTGGAAGTTATGGTAGGAAAGGAAAACAACGTATTCCCGATGGTTGCACAAGGAACATCCGTATCAGAGATCCGCTTAAAGTAAAGTTTAAAATGGAAAAACAAGAATATACCATTACCCTATATACAGAGAATTCTATCGGTCTTATCGGCAGGATCTCAACGATTTTTTCAAGAAGAAAAATCAATATTGAAAGCTTGAATACCTCCCCTTCCGAAGTAGAAGGCATACATCGATTTACCATTGTCATTACAGAGGCTGAAGAAGTTCTACGTAAGCTTTGTCGTCAGTTGGAAAAACAGATTGATATTCTTAAAGCCTACTACAACACCAATGATGAGGTGATCTGGCAAGAACAGGCTTTATATAAAGTCCCTGCTGACGTTGTCAATGAGAAGGTATATGTTGAACGTTTACTACGTCAATATGGTGCCAATGTGGTTGTGATCCGTAACGATTATATCGTTTTTGAAACCGCAGGTCACCGCGAGGAAATCGATAAGTTGACGGAAGAATTAACGAAGTATGGTTTGATCGAATTTGTACGGGGTGCACGTATCGCTATCATTAAAGATAGCGCCGGTTTCCACTCCAAATTGGTTCAGTTTGAAGCAAAGGAACCGTCAATTGAAATCGTTGAAAATGAATATCTCGACAAACGGGATGATGTATTTACTATGTAATCAGATGCAAGAAACATTTAAATTTATCTTACAGGCACGCCAAAAATTCATTGAATTGGTGGATAGCCTTTCCATAGAGCAACTCAACAAAATCCCTACTGGATTTAATAATAATATTATCTGGAATTTCGGACATATCGTCGTGAGTACACAGACTTTAGTCTATGTTCGTACAGGTGTCAAAGCTGACACTTCTTGGGTGAAATACAACGAAGATTACAGAAAAGATACCAAACCCACACGTTTTGTGGAGCAGGCTGAAATTGATGAATTAAAGGCAATCGCTATGCAAAGTATCGAACAGATCGCCAAAGACTACGAAAATGGTGTTTTCGGAGAGATTACTTCTTTTTCTACAGCGACCTATGGTTATCCAATGAATACAGTTGAAGATGTTATCGCTTTGACCTCTGGACATGACAATGTTCATTATGGTTATGCTTTGGCACAACGTAAATTAGTACAATAAAAAAATAAATAATCAACAACCAATAACAGAAAGAAAGTAAAACAATGGCAAATTATTTCAACACCTTACCGCTTAGAGAGCAGTTAGAACAATTAAGTCACGCTGAATTCATGGATAATACTGAATTCACGGATGGAGTAAATGCTTTAAAAGGTAAAAAAATCGTAATCGTAGGATGTGGTGCTCAAGGCTTGAACCAAGGTTTAAACTTAAGAGATAGCGGATTGGACGTATCTTATGCGCTACGTAAAGAGGCTATTGAACAAAAAAGAGATTCTTGGAAAAACGCTACGGACAATAACTTCAATGTAGGGACTTATGAAGAGTTGATTCCAACAGCAGATTTGGTCATTAACTTGACTCCAGATAAACAACATACTTCGGTTATCACTGCAGTGATGCCGTTAATGAAAGAAGGCGCAACCCTATCTTATTCACACGGTTTCAACATTGTTGAAGAAGGCATGCAAATCCGCAAAGACATCACAGTAATCATGGTTGCTCCAAAATGTCCAGGATCTGAAGTACGTGCTGAATACCTTCGTGGATTTGGTGTACCTACTTTGATCGCTGTTCACCCAGAGAATGATCCTCAAGGAAAAGGATGGGATGAAGCTAAAGCATACTGTGTAGGAACAGGTGGTCACAAAGCAGGCGTATTGAAATCTTCATTCGTAGCGGAAGTAAAATCAGATCTAATGGGTGAGCAAACTATTCTTTGTGGTTTGTTGCAAACAGGCTCTATTTTATCCTTCGACAAAATGATCGAAAAAGGAATTGAAGCTGGATACGCCTCCAAATTGGTACAATATGGTGTTGAGGTGATTACTGAAGCCTTGAAACATGGTGGTGTAAGCGGTATGATGGACCGTTTGAGTAACCCTGCAAAAGTGAAAGCTTTCGAAATATCTGAAGAACTGAAAGATATCATGCGTCCATTGTTCCAAAAACACCAAGACGATATCATGTCAGGTCACTTTAGCAAGACGATGATGGAAGACTGGGCAAATGGAGATGCTAACTTATTGAAATGGAGAGCTGAAACAGGCGAAACTGCATTCGAGAAAACACCTGCTGGTGATGTTAAAATCAACGAACAAGAATACTTCGACAATTATACCTTGATGGTCGCTTTCATTCGTGCTGGGGTAGAATTGGCATTTGAAACAATGGTTGAAGCTGGTATCAAACCAGAGTCTGCTTATTACGAATCATTGCACGAAACACCATTAATCGCAAATACGATCGCACGTAAGAAATTGTTTGAAATGAACCGTGTTATTTCTGATACAGCAGAATACGGTTGTTACCTATTTGATCAAGCTTGTAAACCTTTATTGGCTGATTTCATGAAAACTGTTGATACAGATTTAGTAGGTAAAAACTTTAACGAAAACAAAGATGCAGCAGTTGATAATGCGCAATTAGTTGTTATCAACGAGATTTTACGTGATCATCCAGTAGAAATCGTTGGCCGTAAATTGCGTAAAGCAATGACCGCAATGAAAGCAATCAAAACTGTTTAAAAATTTATACGAATTATTTGTTTTTTTAAAGCCGAATAGCATATTGAGGTGAATTCGATCCATGGATATGCTCCAAAATCATGAATATTTCGTAATTTAGTATATTGAAATCAGGGTGATATTGAGACATTTACAATATCACCCTGATTTCAATAAAAATAACATAAGAGAGATTAAAAAATGTCAAAAACATTAGTAGAAAAGATTTGGGATGCTCACGTCGTCAAGCGTGAAGAAGGGTTTCCGGATATTATATATATCGATACTCACTTGATTCATGAGGTTACTTCACCTCAAGCTTTTGATGGCTTACGCAAAAGAGGAATTCCAGTCTTTCGTCCAAAGCAAACGGTAGCTACTGCCGACCATAACGTACCGACCCTCAACCAACATTTACCGATCAAAGAAGAGTTATCGCGCTATCAAGTCGATATGCTGACCAAAAATTGTGCTGAATTTGGTATTGAATTATATGGTTTGGGACATCCTTATCAAGGGATTGTCCATGTAATTGGTCCAGAGTTAGGTATCACACTACCCGGTAAAACGATGGTCTGTGGGGATAGCCATACCTCAACACATGGTGCCTTTGGAGCTATTGCTTTTGGTATTGGAACTTCTCAGGTTGAACAGGTGTTTGCGACGCAATGTTTATTGCAGTCCAAGCCCAAAACAATGAAAATTGAAGTTAATGGCACCTTGCAAAAAGGGGTTGGCGCAAAAGATATTATCCTCTATATTATTGCCAAGATTTCTGCTGCAGGTGGTACAGGCTATTTTATCGAATATGCCGGTTCAGCAATCCGCTCTTTGAGCATGGAAGCACGTATGACCATCTGTAACATGAGTATCGAAATGGGTGCACGCGGTGGACTTATTGCACCGGATCAAATCACATTTGACTATGTAGAAGGTCGTGAATTCGCACCAAAAGGAGAAGAATGGGACAGCGCCTTAGCCTACTGGAAAACATTGTATTCAGATGAAGATGCCATCTTTGATAAAGTATTGACCTTTGATGCAGCAGACATCGCCCCGATGATTACCTACGGTACAAATCCAGGCATGGGTATGGGTATTGCAGAACATATCCCAGCAACAAATGCACAACCTGAATCAGAAAGACCATCGTATCAAAAAGCCTTAGATTATATGGGCTTTAAGGATGATTCAACAGTCTTAGGTAACCGTGTTGATTATGTTTTCATCGGAAGCTGTACCAACTCCCGTATCGAAGATTTACGTGAAGTAGCTTCATTCGTTAAGGGAAAACAGAAAGCACAGGACGTCGAAGTTTGGATTGTACCAGGCTCCAAGCAGGTAGAAAAACAAGCCAAAGAAGAAGGCTTGGATAAAATATTTGAAGCGGCTGGATTCCAATTGCGTGAGCCTGGATGTTCGGCATGTTTAGGTATGAACGAAGACAAAATTCCTGCGGGTAAATATTGTGTTTCGACTTCAAACAGAAACTTCGAAGGACGCCAAGGCCCTAATGCGCGTACCATGTTGGTATCACCACTGACAGCAGCGGCGGCAGCAGTAACTGGTAAAGTAACAGATGTTAGAGAGTTGATCTAGTATTGAATAGTGAGACATGAGAATTGATTTAATTTTGACTTTTTAATTTTTGACATGAAAAAATTTGAAACTTTAACATCACAGGTAGTTCCATTACCTATTGAAAATATTGATACTGACCAAATTATTCCAGCACGCTTTCTAAAAGCGACCACACGAGAAGGCTTTGGAGACAACCTGTTCCGTGACTGGCGTTTTGATAGTGAGAATCAGCCTAAAGCAGATTTCGTATTGAATAGCCCAACCTACTCGGGGAAGATACTGGTTGCCGGTAAAAACTTTGGTTGCGGCTCTAGCCGTGAGCACGCTGCATGGGCAATTCAAGACTATGGGTTTGATGTTGTCATCAGTTCGTTTTTTGCAGATATCTTTAAGGGTAACGCCCTTAATAATGGCGTATTGCCGATACAGGTTTCGGAAGAGTTCTTAGCGAAAATCTTCGAACTGGTACACCAAAATCCAAACACAGAAATTATCGTTGACCTCGAAAAACAAACAGTTATGTTAACAGAGACTGGCGATCAATTTGAATTTGAAATCAATCCATACAAAAAATCATGCTTGATTAATGGATACGATGATATCGATTTCATCCTTAATCAAAAAGATCTAATTGAATCATTCGAAACAACAAGAAAATGGTAGACCCAGTCGTCCATATTGCCAATTTAACTATTCAGCATGGTAAAGACACCGTGCTGCAAGATTTAAATTGGCAAATTTTCCCTGGTGAACAATGGATCTTAGGTGGTCCGAGCGGCACTGGAAAAACAACGCTTGCGAAAGCAATTGCGGGACAACTAAAATATGAGGGTACCCTATCCTTTCATTTGGATATGGATAGTCCCTTGCCAGCTCTTGTGCATTACGTTTCTAATTGGTTTCAATTTACCAATCTGGAGGGTGATCGCAATTTCTATTACCAACAACGCTACAATAAATTTTCAAAAAACGATACACTGACGGTTTTTGCGGAATTAAAACATTTTGCAAAAGAACAACAGCTATCCTTTGAAGATGTTGCACCTTACCTCTCCATCTTTGGATTTGAAAATTTCAAAGATCAACAGTTGATCGAACTTTCCAGTGGCGAACATAAAAGGCTACAGTTGGTCAAAGCGCTATGGCTTCAACCCCAGCTATTGATTATCGATCAGCCTTATACCGGGTTGGATGTGCAGTCCAGAAAAGATCTGAATCAGGTCTTTGATCAACTAGCAGAAAAGGGTGTAACACTCCTGCTTATCAGTAATGATGACGAGCAGCCTGATTGCATAAATCGTTTTGCTGAAATACAGGAAGGGAAAATAGTCATTCGTCAAAAGGGTGGCGAAATTTCAAAAGGAATACCACGAAAGCGAAAGGAATTACCTTATTTCTTGCAACAATCGCCTAAAGTCTCCGCTCCCATCATGGTAAAGATGAAACAGATTCATATTTCCTATGGCGAGAAGCAAGTCTTAAAAAACATTGATTGGGAAGTTAAGGCAGGTGAAAAATGGTTATTGCAAGGACATAATGGTTCTGGAAAATCGACCTTATTAAGTCTGATCAATGGGGACCATCCGCAGGCCTATGCAAATGATATCCACCTTTTTGGTAAAAAAAGAGGATCCGGAGAAAGTATCTGGGAAATTAAAGAACACCTTGGCATCATTTCTCCCGAATTACATTGGTATTACGATATGAATGCCAATGTAGGACAAACAATCGCTTCAGGGTTCTTCGACTCGATGAGCCTCTATCAGAAATTGGGGTATGAGCAACAACAGAAGCTGGATCAGGTACTTCATTTTTTTGATCTCAAAGAAGTGAAGCATAAAACATTAGGATCTTTACCCTTAGGTCAACAACGATTAACCTTGCTAGCCCGCACCATTGTAAAACATCCCGAATTGCTTATATTAGATGAACCATGTCAGGGATTAGACAAGGAACAATCGCAATATTTCAATGATGTGATCGATGACCTGAGCAAGAATGGCCAAACCCTTATTTATGTCGGTCATTTCCAAAGCCAATTACCAACCTGTATAGATAACAAGATGGTACTGGAAAAGGGTGAAATTAAATCCGTAGAACGAGTTATCCACAAAAAAGAGGCTTTATCAACATAGAAATTGTGGAAAACGATAATTAACAATAGATATTTAGACGATAGATAATAGATATTAAACAATGGACATGAGCAGATGGATATTCAAATTTTATAAAAATAGCATCTCCATACTCATAGCTCTATACGCAATACTAATAAAACAATGAAAAAAAATATATTAATCATCCCCGGAGATGGCATTGGCCAAGAAGTAACAACATGGGGTAAAAAAGTTTTAGAAAAGATTGGTGAAAATTATGGTCATGAATTCAGTTTTGATGAAGCGATCATGGGACACACAGCGATTGAGGTTACGGGTAATCCGCTTCCGGATGAAACACTAGCGAAAGCAAAAGCATCAGATGCAATCCTTTTCGGCGCAATCGGACATATCAAATACGACAATGATCCATCGGCTAAAGTACGACCTGAGCAAGGCTTACTGAAGATCCGTAAAGAATTAGGTTTGTATGCTAATCTTCGTCCTATCCTTTTATTTGATGAACTATTAGATGCATCGAGTTTAAAGCCTGAGATCCTGCAAGGAACAGATATTCTTTTCTTCCGCGAGTTGACGGGTGACGTTTATTTCGGGGAGAAAAACCGTAATGAGGATAATACCTTCGCTTCGGATTTAATGAACTATCACCGTTATGAAGTAGAGCGTATCGCGCGTAAAGCTTATGATGCTGCCCGTACCCGTAACAAGAGATTATGCTCAGTTGATAAAGCCAATGTATTGGAAACTTCCCGTTTGTGGAGAGAAGTTGTTCAAGAAATTGCGAAAGAATACCCTGATGTTGAAACAGAACACATGTTTATCGACAATGCAGCAATGCAATTGGTTAAGAATCCAAAGAAATTTGATGTCGTATTAACAGCGAATCTTTTTGGTGATATCTTGACAGATGAAGCATCTCAGATCGCAGGATCAATGGGTATGTTAGCCTCAGCTTCAGTCGGTGATGGTACAGGTTTCTTTGAGCCTATCCACGGTTCGGCGCATGATATCGCAGGCCAAAATAAAGCGAATCCACTTGCCTCAATTTTATCTGCGGCATTAATGCTTGACATTAGCTTTGGTCTTCAAGAAGAGGCAAAAGCAGTTACCAATGCTGTTGCTGAAACACTAAAAGCAGGTTGGAGAACGGGAGATATCGCCAATGCCCACACCGAAGCATCTAAAGTCCTAGGTACGCAAGAAATGGGTGAAAAAGTATTAGCGTTTATTAAATAGTAATAAGATATGGGTAGGGAGTTTTACTTCTTACGTTTTTTTATAAATCTTTTGAATTAAGAAATTATGTTACACGATCCTAATCATCTTTACATCTTCGACACCACATTACGTGATGGCGAGCAGGTTCCAGGATGCCAATTAACTACTCCAGAGAAAATTGAGATCGCGAAGGACTTAGAAAAACTAGGTGTCGATATTATCGAAGCCGGTTTTCCTGTTTCCAGCCCCGGAGATTTTCAATCTGTAGTAGCGTTATCCCAGGCGGTGAATGATGTTATTATATGTGCATTAACCCGTGCTAATCAAAACGATATTGACGTAGCTGCCGAAGCATTGAAATATGCCAAGCGTCCACGTATCCATACCGGCATTGGTTCTTCAGATATGCATATCAAATATAAATTCAATAGTACACGTGAAGAAATTTTAGAGCGTGCTGTAGCGGCTGTAAAACATGCTAAATCCTATGTGGAAGATGTTGAGTTTTATGCAGAGGATGCGGGCCGTGCAGATCTGGAATTTTTAGCTAAAATGATTGAATCAGTTATTGCTGCTGGTGCGACAGTGGTGAATATTCCAGACACCAACGGCTATTGCTTACCAGATCAATATGGTGCTAAAATCAAGTATCTAAAGGAGAATGTACGTAATATTGATCAAGCAATCATCTCTGCACACTGTCACAATGATTTGGGGCTAGCTACAGCCAACTCCATTGCTGCGATACAAAACGGTGCCCGTCAGGTAGAATGTACCATCAATGGTATCGGTGAACGTGCAGGTAATACCTCATTGGAAGAAGTTGCGATGATCCTTAAAGTACACAACCAATCTTTCGGCAGCTTAACTTCAAATATTGATAGCCGTATGTTTACCTATCTATCACGTAAAGTGAGTGAAATGATGAACATGCCTGTGCAACCCAATAAAGCGATTGTTGGCCGGAATGCCTTTGCTCATAGTTCAGGTATCCACCAAGATGGCTTCTTGAAACACCGCGAGAATTATGAAATTATCAGACCCGAAGATGTGGGCCTTGACGAAGCAGATATCATCTTAACTGCCCGTTCAGGAAGACATGCACTTAAACACCATTTAGAGCGCTTGGGTTTCCATCTTGAAAAAGATGATCTTGCGGATTGCTATCAACGCTTTTTGGTTTTGGCCGACGAAAAGAAAAATATTTGTGATGATGACCTAAAAAGCCTCATCCAAGAAAAGATATAAAAAAAGGAAAGGCTGCTGATGCAGCCTTTTTTCATCAAGAACATATTTTTTAAGAGGATTCCACAATCATATGTATAAACTTTTTTGTTCTATACACTCGTGGTCTTTTTCATAAAAATCAACTAAATTTAAATCAACTTTTAAACACAGTATAGGTAGAATCTCTAACATAGCGGCGGATATCCCCGTTTTCTTTACTACCTTCATTAGACATATCATCTAACTATGGATCTATCAACCCTAAACATCGATTCCGAAGCTACACTTGAGCGCATCAAATCTGTGGTAAATCGTACACCGCTACAATATAACCGGCATTTATCCGAAAAATATGACGCCGAAGTCTATCTCAAAAGAGAAGATTTGCAAGTTGTACGTTCTTATAAATTGCGTGGTGCCTACAATAAAATTATTTCGTTGACAGATGAAGAAAGACAACGTGGTGTGGTCTGTGCAAGTGCAGGCAATCATGCTCAAGGTGTAGCCTTCTCATGCAACAAATTAGACATTAAGGGTGTTATATTTATGCCTGGACCGACACCTCGTCAAAAAATCTCACAGACCGAAATGTGGGGTAATGGCAATGTTGAAATTGTATTGACCGGAGATACATTTGATGACTGTCAAAAAGCCGCTCTAGCGTACACGGAAGAACATGGTATGACTTTCATTCCGCCATTTGATGATCTCAAAGTTGTGGAAGGACAAGGTACTGTAGCCGTTGAAGCATTGCAGGATCTTCCTGATATGGATGCCATATTTATTCCGATCGGTGGTGGTGGACTAGCTGCTGGAGCAAGCTATTACCTGAAAAGCAAAAACAAAGCGATCAAGTGCTACGGTGTAGAACCTGAAGGTGCACCATCGATGCAGGCCGCACTTGAAAACGGCGCACCCTTTGAATTAGAGCATATCAACAAGTTTGTGGATGGAGCTGCTGTAAAAAAAATAGGTGCTACGACGTTTGCCATTGCTAAGCAACTGCTCGATGATACACGCTCTATTCCTGAAGGTAAAATCTGTACTTGTATTTTGGAGTTATACAATAAAGACGCAATCGTCGTTGAACCCGCAGGAGCACTTTCTGTTGCCGCATTGGAGTTCCACAAAGATGAAATTAAAGGGAAGAAAGTAGTCTGTATTATTTCAGGTGGCAATAATGATATTGACCGCATGAGTGAGATCAAAGAACTGTCGCTACTTTATGAAGGATACAAGCACTATTTTATCGTTCGTTTTCCCCAGCGTCCCGGCGCATTAAAACTTTTCGTATCCGAAGTTCTCGGTCCTAAAGACGATATTACGAGATTTGAGTTTATCAAAAAAACTGAGCGGGAAAGGGGGCCAGCCTTAGTCGGCATTGAACTTAACAAGCCTGAAGATTACGAGACACTCATCGCACGGATGAAAGAATACAAATTCGATGTCATTGAAATCAATAAAGATCAAACATTATTTGAATATCTGGTATAAAAAATAAAGACCTGCGATTTAAATGCTGTAAAAAAAGAAACACAGCCAAGTTTAGATAATGAACTACACCCCAAAAGTTAGACAAAAAACTTTTGGGGTGTATTGTTATGAGCAAACATACTTTTAAAGATAAACTCTCTATTTTTTTAATAGACTAGCTTGGGCAATACCAGGAAGCTGGAACTGTATTTCTCTTTTCAGTAGCATCACGAATAGGTATGAGCAATTTGCTCGATTAATTATATCTGCTAAAAATTAATGCCATTTTCATCATATAAAAATCTTATATTTAAGTGTTTAATCAAAAATAAGCACAGATGAGAGTACTAATTTTAACGATTTTGACCCTAATCGGTCAACTTAGCTTCGCCCAGACAGACAAAAGCAAACGTCCAAGTCCTCCAGACAACACTAAGGTAACAACAACCGATGGTGTTACCATCGACATCAATTACAGCCGTCCTTCACTAAAGGGTCGCAAACTCGGTGTTGATATTGTTCCTGTAGGTGTAGTTTGGCGTACAGGCGCCAATGAAGCCACTACAATCGAATTCAATAAAGATGTATTGGTTGAAGGCAAAAAACTAGCCGCAGGGAAATATGGTCTTTATAGTATCCCTGGAGAACACGAAACAACCCTTATGTTCAGCAAAGTGTGGAACCAATGGGGAACAAAATATGACGCCAAAGACGATGCGCTACGCGTTTCGGTCAGTAATGATAAGTCGGATAACAGTCAGGAGCAGTTCAAAATAAATGCGACTCCGGAAGGTAATGTTTCACTGGAATGGGGAGAGTATGTCATTCCTTTTAAGGTCAAAGCAAGTAACTAGCTGATCCCATAAGTCCGTTTTATAAAAATAGGCTACCGGTCAAAGTACGACTGGTGGCCTATTTTGTATAATCGAAAAGCTTTTATATAGTCTAAAAGCAGTTCGTATGCTTAGTCAATAATCGTCTTTTCAGTGACGGTCTTGTGTGTTTTATTCAACCCGTACTTTACCATAAAGGCATTATATTCCTCCTCATCACGATTCATCTTATCATACCAGTTTTTTTTCAGGATAAGTGTAGTAATACCCAATGTCAAGATTGTTGTGAGCAAGCCCTGTCCCTGTTTGATCACAATATACATGGGCACCAAGGTCAGACAACATTGCCATACTATACCGACAGCCACATTGACCATATCCCGCTTAAAATGATCATTCTTCTTGAGATCCGGGTATTTCTCCAGTGCTTTTTGATGAATCGGTCCCCAAAAACCCCAAGGGCGTACACGCACATAAAAGTCTACCAGCACTTCCTCTTCCGTAGGCCTGGATAACCATGTCCCTGCAAAACAGCCAAACAAAGATAGGACAAACAAAAAAGGAAAAAAATATAGCGGCAGTGTATCCGGAAAAACCTGTGGTAAGATGATCGCCCCAACTATACCCGCCAGCATTCCCCAGAAAAATCCGGCACCATTAAAACGCCACCAGTGCCATTTCAATACATTTGCTGCGATATAACCGCCATATAACGCCGAGACAATCCATTGTAAAACGGAGTTTATATTCTGCACATATAAGCCAATAATAGTACTACAGACGACCACAGCGATTGAAACAGCATAACTCAGACGGATCTGCTTTTTAGGTGAAGCAGATCGGTACATAAACTTCAACAAAACGTCATTTACAAGATAAGCCTGAGCAGCATTTATCGTCGAAGCAAATGAAGACATGAATGCCGCCAATAGCCCTGCCAACAATAGCCCAGTCAACCCAACCTTGCCGAAACGGCTGATAGCTTTAGGCAGAATAATTTCAAAATCCATCTGATTGCCCATCTGTGCAAATTCATCCCGAAAAAACACAAGCGCTAATACCGTGAACCCCATGATCATCAGGTAACGGGGGATAAGTAGGATGACCGACACTGAACCACTCATTAAAGCCGCCTCTTTAGGGGATCTACAGGCTAATATCTTCTGCATGTCATAGTTGGCAGCCGGTCCTGCCATGCTCATAAATATCCCTTTAAATAGCATCATCATGACAAATACCGTGAAAAGATTATATTGATCATCGGCGATCCGATCCATTATCGAGGGGAGCAAAGTACTCCAGTCCAAATCCAATTGCCAGCCGAAAAAGGGTGAGTCCCAGCCTTCCGGTGTGTTTGCTGCCAATAGTTCAGGGCTAACCTGCTGCATGGCTATTACAGCGATGGCAATCCCCGAAATAATCATAATAGCAAACTTGACCATATCTGCCCACACAATACTGTGCATCCCACCAAGCATGACGTAAAAAGTCGTAATCGCTGTAAAGAAAATACCATACAATTGAGGAGCCATCGCTGGATCAATCGTCAATGGAATAAAGCGGGATACCTGTTCCCATGGAAAAAAAACTTCCATGAATTTCCCTATACCGATAAAGCCGTAACACAA
Source organism: Sphingobacterium sp. GVS05A (assembly GCF_019969845.1). Classification (GTDB taxonomy): domain Bacteria; phylum Bacteroidota; class Bacteroidia; order Sphingobacteriales; family Sphingobacteriaceae; genus Sphingobacterium. The sequence continues at coordinate 449,451 of NZ_JAHXYR010000003.1, read as the reverse complement.
AAAACCCATTACCGCAACAATGGCATATAGAATGACGATGGTATAGGCTCCATCAGCTCCCCGACCATGACCAAAACGAGTACGGATCCATTCTGCTCCAGTAAGGACATTGGATCGCCGCAACCAAACCGACAAATAGACCATCAAAAAAATCTGATTGAAAACAGGCCATAACCAAGGGATCCACATGCTTTTTAAGCCATATACAAAAGCAAGGTAGACCATCCACATAGTTCCCGAGATGTCGAACATACCCGATGCATCAGAAATACCGAGCATATAATAGGGTAGCGTTTTTCCACCTAAAAAATAGGAATCGAGATTCTTGGCGGCTCGCTTTTTAAGGATCAAACCGATGACAATCATCGCAAGCAAATAACTGACGATGATAACTATATCTATTGCGGAAATTTCCATGAATATTCTTTTCGTGGTCATCCGCAATCTACAATTATATTTCTATTTCTCCAATTGATCAATCACGACCGAAACAGGGTAGTGATCAGATATCCCCTCAAGTGCAGGACCATTATACACTTCCACCTGTTTCACTTGAGATGCTAAAGGTTCAGACAACAAAATATAATCGAGACGTTCAGAAACAGTGGCCAGCCGGGAGTCTCCCCATTTCCAATTGTAAAGCGTCGCTGCGGGATAGCTGGCACGTTTGATTTCAGGAAATACATACCGTCCGATACAATCGTCAAAACCGGCAGCCAGAAAAGTTGATAATACACGATAATCAAATCTACTTCCGTTCATATTGCCATACTGCGGATGTTCCTGATCCCATTTCGCTAAATTTGTCTTCAATACAGACTGCGTTTCCAACCAAATGGCATCTAGCGGGGAGTAGGCATTCAGATCTCCCATAATAATACAGCTGTCCAAGCGATTATTCTTTACATATTCTACAATTTGTCTCGCCTCTCCCAGCCGGTATTTCCAGGAAAAAGGGCTTAGATGTGTTACGATAAGATCTAAGCGGTTGATCTTCACATGAAGCATCCCATGCCAAAACTGATCTACTTGTGCTTTTATAAGTCTGATCGGATAACGTGAGGAAATACCGACAGGGTAACCTTGCTCTTTTAACAAAACCGTGTAAGTATGTCCATATGTTTTAGCCAATTGCGCGAGATCTGTTTGCTTAAAATCGACCAGTTCCTGCAATGCCACAATATCAGGCTGCTCTTTTCGCATCCAATCACTAAATTTATCCTTTCGATCCTGTTGCTTCTCAAAACCATTCCAGATATTATAGGAGATAATTTTTAAGCTCTCCGATTCTTGAGCCCGCACAGAAAACGCTAAACTGCAAAGACTGATCAAAGCGAGAATTTGAACACAAACATTCTTTAACATAGCATTGTTTTTTTCGTCGCACATTTTTTTATTCGTACATTTTATTGCCCTGTTGCTTAACCGTGTGCTAAGCACACTATTTTCGGCATACGATTTACGATCATTTACTGAGGGTCAGGTACACTTTGTATTTCTTCCAGATCGAACACTATTGTGAAAGATGGCCAAGCTCTCCCCGGCTTTTATTATTTATATAGTGGATATTATGATCAATCAGATTAATCACCTTGCGTAATGATTCCGCTGAGCGGAGTCCGTCCGCTGGTGTATTCAGGCAATAATCCAGCAATTTCGTCACAGAAGAAACTGCAACATGTGTCCGCGTATCGCTGGAGGCGTAATAAATATACACGGTACCATCTGCATCCATAATCCAACCGTTAGAAAAAAGCACATTGGAAACATCCCCCACCCTTTCCTCACCTTCGGGAGCCATGAGATAACCCGCAGGCTCTGCAATTAATTCACTTGGATCCTCTAGGCTCGTGAGATAGAGGTATAATACATAACGTAAGCCCGCTGCAGTACCCCTAACTCCGTGTGCAAGGTGCAACCAGCCTTTCTCCGTCCGTAGTGGCGCCGGTCCCTCCCCATTTTTAAGCTCCTTTATCGTATGATAAGAACGTTTATTAATAATCTTTTCCTCCTGGATAACAGCTTTGGTGATATCCTCCACCAAGGCCCATCCAATGCCACCACCACTTTTTGCCAGAATAAAATCATCCTGGGGGCGTGTATAAAACGCGTATTTTCCTTGCACAAACTCAGGATGCAGCACCACATTACGTTGCTGACTGCCAGCCTTTAAATTAGGGAGACGTTCCCAATGTATCAGATCTTTTGACCGAATGATCCCGGCAGAAGCGACGGCACTAGAAAGATCGCCTGGAGCAGCATCAGACGCACGGCGTTCACTGCAGAAAATTCCATAGACCCAGCCGTCGTCATGTGCCGTAAGCCGAAGATCATAGACATTGGTTTCATCAGATTCCGAATCCGGAAGTGAGACTGGATGATCCCAGAAGCGAAATTGATCTATTCCATTGTCACTTTCGGCAATTGCAAAGAAAGACTTTCGGTCTACTCCCTCCACACGAACGAATAGCAGGTACTTTCCTTTCCAATAGATTGCTCCAGCATTCATGGTTGAGTTGAAGGCAATTCGTTCCAAAAAATGAGGATTTGTCAATGGATTGAAATCGTAGCGCCAGGTAAGCGGAATATGTTCTTTGGTGACAACAGGATTAAAATAACGCGTGACAATTTTTCCAGGACTGGATAATCCAACGTTTGCTTTTTCTAATAATAAACGTTGTGTTTCGATAATATAAGCTTGCTGACGCTCAAAGGATTCGGACATAAAATTACGTAAGTTCAAAAAATAGTTATTTATAAATTCGTTGGATAGAGTGGTATACGTGTTACCCGGTGAAATGCTGTTCCGCTGCCAGTAGCTATTTCAAGTTCAAACAAAACTTCCTTTGTCTTCGGATCGATTTCCATCACACGGCCTCCGGTCCCTATGCTTGTTTTCACCCCCATACCTGGAAAGAATAGAATATTACCAGTCTGTGGCAGGTATTGTACCCCCGATAAAGCTTGAGAAAATGCATTTGCCCCTCTTTCTTTACCATAAGACCAAAGTTGTTGCACTGTTTTCTTAGCCGCATCAATTTTATATTCGACCACTCGGCTATAATTGTTTACACCCGTTCCAAAATTGGGGATCCAGCTTCGGTTATAGCCATTATCAAAGACTAAAATACGATCTTCGGAAAGTGCCACTGGTGTATGAGGGCCCCAGGGCCAGTCAAATCCCGCGATGCTTGCATCACCATTGATGACAGCAGGATCGGTAATAACTGTACCATCTTCGGCAATAGGTTTCAGCAACAACGATTGATAATTGGCACCCCAAAATTTATGTGGTGAAATCATCCATTGAGTCTGTCCTGCGTGGTTAAAACGCACAATACCCTGATAACGTAAGGTCGCCAATAAGTCATTTCCTATTTCGGCAATGGAGTTGTTGTGTGCCCAGTTATTTGCTGTCTGCGAAAATGCAGGTGGGGTAATACCGTCAGGTTTTACGTAACGGGTAGTATCCAGCTGCGCCGCCAGATCCCATTCATTGACTAAACTCCCTGTTTGGGGATTCAATTCAACGATAAAGTCATTGATACGGGGCTCACCATTAACCAGACGTGCAGCTGTTTTTGTGACAGTTATTAAAAAATTTCCGTTGGCAGCTTCTGTAATCTCATGATGAAATCCAAATCCTAGTTTAGCAAGATCCCATTCCCGCTTCAGATTACCGAACATATCAATTTCCACTATCCTTTGCTGCGCCTGGTCACCCGCAATAAAAGTTCCGCTTTTAGTACGCTTGAGGCCAATGGAATAAGAGAGTCGCTTTAGTTCAGGAGATGATTTGAGCTGCAGAAGCCAGCGCAATTCCCCTTCCTGATCGATTATATAAGGAAGTGAAACATCGGCTTCGCTCTGACCTGGATAATGAACCAAATTGACCCCTGGCTCCATCTTACCGGCTTGGGCTTTTACAATCTTCCACCTTGGGAAGTCCTGCAGACTCAATGCCGCAGTCTGGATATGTATGGTCGTTTTCCCTCTTTCATTGCCTTCCCGATCGGTAAAAATCAGATCGACAACATTATCGTGATCAGGATATAAGCCCAGCACAGGCACACTTTGTCGCGGAATATCGGTATGGCACAAATGTGTAATTGCACCCGCAGCTCCATTTTTTCCTTTCACGGTCACCTTCACACGACCATAAGTAGGTAACCACACATCGACCATCGCCGCCAACGGATTATACCCGGAGGGGTTGAGCTTGATCTTTTCAATAATATAATCGAGTGATGTGCCTTTCGTCGGAACGACCAATTTGGAACCGTCACTAAACGTCAGATCAGTCCGCCAGCGTGCCAGTTCAGGTTCTATTTTTGAAATATCCGCCAACGGAATGTATACACTTCCTTTTTCAAAATTGAAGATATACTCATCCACTTTCTTAGTGACGTCCAGTAGCAATTCACCATCCTTAACTTTTACATCCAGGGAAAGCTTAGCTGTTGATTCTACTGCCGTTTCCCGATCTTTCTTACAAGAAACAAACAGCAACAGTAAGGTTGCTCCATAAAAGAGCAAACCTGCAAAAGTACTACCTATTTTTTTCGTTGCTATCATACGTTTATTTCGTTAAATTCGAGCTTTTCTAATATTCCAGCAGCAGGAATACTGCTGCTGGAGAAAAATTTAGGTTTATGTAAGCAGTATTGTACTATCAATTACTGCGTTTTGGGGGAATTTTAATTAGATAACTTATCCTGTTCAGTGTCAACCGAAGCCATATATTATCTCACATCTATCGCCAAAATGGATGCTGATGAATTTTTGAATTCGTATTGATTTCAGCTTCTGGAATCGGCAAATAGTAATGCTTAGGCTGGAAATTATTAGCGCCCTGCTTTTTATTATCGACAAAGATCTGTTTCATTTGTGCTGGTGTATACCAGCGTTTTAGATCGAAAAAGCGATGTCCTTCAAAGAAAAATTCCAGCTCATTTTGTTTGATCACCTCCTTCATCAGCTCATCGGCATTGGCCCAGGTTTTATTTGCTAAACCCGCACGATCACGAACACGCTTCAAACTAGATGCAGCTCCCACTGTATTTCCATTTTTTGTGCAGGCTTCGGCATGCAATAACAAAACCTCAGCAAAACGGAATACGCGAAGGTTATTATTCCGGTTAGCGGCGTCATACATGCTATTCGCTCCGGATATATTTCTATAAAAGTTAGTATATTTCTTAATCAGGAAACGACCAGCTTTACCATCAATTGCGGAAAAAGTAGGCTCGCCGCGTTGACGTTTAGGTCCAGCATTGCTCCACATAAGGTCGAAAGATTGATTACCAAACCAGGCACCGTCAGTAAGCCCTGTTTCATAATCAGAGTATTTCCAAAAGAAACTTGTATACATCCTTTTATCAAAGCGCGTATCAGAGCCCACAGGACGCTCTTCAGAAATAAAATCACGAACGACAGCTGCCCCCGGCATTAATTTAAACCAAGCACCTGTACCATCTGGTCCAGCAAAATTAGGTAGAACAAACCCCATTGCACAAGAAGCACAATCTACACCCCAATTTCCATCTCCTCCAAATTTGCTGTCGTAGACTATTTCCCAAACTGACTCTTTATTAAGCTTGGTTGTTTCCTTGAAATTATCTTCAAAATTAGCCGTCAAATCGTAAGTATAGGGTGCTGTCAATAAGGTTTTCAGTTCTGCTTCGGCCTCAGCATACTGCTTGGTGTATACAAGCGCCTTACCTAGATAGGCAATCGCTGCCCCCTTTGTAATTCGCCCAGCTTCGGCTGCAGATCGTGTTAGCGGTAGATTGTCCTTCGCTATTTTAAAATCTGCAATGACCTGTTTCCATACTTCGGCTTCTGCAGCGGAAGGCTTGCTCGCACCATCTGGATCATCATCTGTTGGCAACAATCTCAAAGGCACATCACCATAATTTGCGGCCAGCAGGAAATAATACATTCCTCTTAAAAAGCTCGCTTCCCCGATCAATTCCTTCTTCCTATTTTCATCCATCGAAACACGTGGAATATTTTTCAAAAATACATTCGCTCTGTTTATCCCATTATATAAGCTACCGAAATCGCTCTCTGGTGTACCTGCCGAATTGAGAAAATTGATATATTCCCAGGTAAATGCTTCTTCACCGCTGAGAAACCACATATCATCCGCCCTATTCATCGTTTGATAACCACCATATGCTCCGTAATAGCCTGACATTTGTGAGCGAATTGGCGAATAAATAGTAGCCATGGCAGATTGAGCATCGGATTCAAGTCTCCAATAGGTTTCCTCAATAGGTAAATTAGGATTGGTTCGATCCAAAAAATCTGACTTGCAACCTCCTAAGAACAACAAGGACGCTGCTATAACCGTATATTTTTTTATTGAAAAGTTCATCTATATCGTATTTAAAACATAAAATTTATTTATATAACAGATCGATTATCCATTAAAAATTAGCTTGAACACCAAACATAATGGTTCGTGCCAATGGAAAACGGCCATGATCCGTACCAGCTGTTAATACACCCGATGGTGTTCCATTATCACCATTACTTTGACCTAAATCTGGTGTATAGCCTTTATATTTTGTCACTGTAAACAAATTGTCCCCAGCCAGAAATACGCGTGCATTTTTCAAAGTAGCCTTACTTAGCCATTGTGCTGGCAATGTATATCCTACTTCAATAGTTTTTAAACGGAAGAAAGCTCCGCTCTCAATCCAACGGTCACTGACCCGGCGCTTATTGTCATTTGGATCCTGTCTAGTGTAACGAGGAATGTCGGTATTGGTATTGCTGGGTGTCCAAGACTCTAATAAACGAGCGGAATGATTATTCACTTCGTTGGTTTGTTCCATGCGAGCTCGGGTATAATTATAAATCTTATTACCGTACATACCATCAAAAAAGACAGCCATATCGAATCCTTTATAGTCTAGACCTCCTCGAATACCATAGGCAAGACTTGGAAAAGGGCTACCAACATACTGACGGTCATTATTGTCGATACGACCATCTTTGTTATAATCTACAAATTTGATATCCCCCGCAGCAGCATTTGGTTGAATTACTTTGCCATCTGCTGATTTATAGGCTTGTGCTTCTGCATCTGACTGGAAAAGTCCATCGGTTTGAATCACCCAGAAACCGCCAATTGGATAACCAACTTTGGCCCAAGTAATTGTTCCCTCACCTTGTGGATTATAGCCACCAAATTCCTGAACATTACCTACTGTAACTGCTTTCACTTTATTTTTCACCGTAGAAGCATTCACGCCAATGTTATAGTTCAATTCTCCAACAGAATTCTTGTATGTCGCTAATAACTCAAAACCTTTATTGCTAATTGTACCCGCATTCATTACTGGTGTTCCTTTAAGTCCAGCGGAAGGAGGTTGATTGATACCTAAAAGAATATTCTTGGTCTCACGTACGTAATAATCAGCACTGATGTTCAATTTCTTTTGCATAAATGCTAAATCCAATCCAATATTGCTTGTCGCAGTCTCTTCCCAAGTCAGGTTTCGAGGCGAAACCCAGTTGATACCTGTACTTGCTCCCTGCCACCAGGTACCGCCTTGTAAATAATTGATACCGTAGGTAGTTATCCGCTGTGTGGTGTAATTTGCAATTTCCTGATTACCTAGTCGACCATAGCTAGCACGTAGTTTAAATTCATTAACTGTACCTTTTGCTGTTTCGAAAAATTTCTCATTCATCACATTCCAGCCCAAAGCGATAGACGGGAACACTCCATATCGCGCTCCATCTGCGAATTTGGAAGAACCATCGCGACGTATTGTGGCAGTAAGTAGGTAACGACTATCATAACTATACATTATCCGTCCAAACTGGGAGATCAATGCAGCCTCATTTAGGCTTCCAGAAGTCGTTTGTTCTGTTGGAGAAGCGGCATCAATAGCATCAGTCCCCAATGGGAGATTATTTCTTCCCACACCAAAACCTCGATTCGTATTTTCCTGCGCGGAATAACCCGCTAAAGCTGAAATGGTATGTTTGTCAAACGTATTATCGTAATGTAATGTATTTTCAACTAACCATTGATTGTTAAAAAATGCACTTTCATTGAGAAAAGATTTACGCACATCGGTACCATAGGTATAGGCATCCCCTTTATTATAATTCCGGCCAGTTGTCTTGTTGACCCCAACATTTAATTTATATTTTAGTCCCTTAACAAACAAATCTACCTCAGCATATCCATTGAGCATAAGATCTGTCTGATATACATGTCGGTTAAATAAGTTCAAAATCCCCACTGGATTGTCCAAGTTCTTCATCCACGGAGCATAAGTAGCATATCCTCCAACTAAATTGGCATCATAAATAGGTACCAACGCGTTTTGTCGTAAGATATCTGTAATGGTCAGGTCTGAAAATTTTCGGTCACCTGATTTTATCAAAAAGGTATTTCCTACCCGTAAGTGGTTGTTAAAAAAACTGAACGTATTTTTTGTACGTAGATTGAATGCTTTATAACCAGTAGTCTTCAAAATACCTTGTTGATTCAAATAACCTCCGGACACACTGTAGGTAGACTGTTCTCCTCCACCCGAAATATCTAGGTTGACCTTATTAACTGGGGCTGTATGAAATACCTCGTCTTGCCAATTTGTATTCGTATTCAGATTTTGTGCTTCCGTTGGTAGATACCCGTTATCCTGTTGAAACTGTTTCCATTGTGGGCCATCCATCAAATCCATTTTTTTAGGAAGGCTTTGAATACCCGTGTATGCATTTACGCTTAAAGTCGCTAGAGTCGCTTTTCTACCGCCTTTTGTGGTAATGATAACAACACCATTGGCCGCCCGAGATCCATAGATCGCAGCAGCTGAAGCATCTTTCAAAACTTCCAGTGAAGAAATATCATTGGGATCCACCATATTGATATCGCCAAATACCCCATCAATGACATAAAGAGGTGCATTATTCCCCATAGAACTTAGGCCACGGACATTAATACTCATACCTGCTCCTGGCGTTCCGCTAGCGCTAGATACCGTTACCCCCGCAACACGACCTTGCAAGGCACCAGCAGCACTCTTCGCTAAATTAGACTGTAGATCTTTACCTGTAACAGAAGCAACAGCTCCTGTCAGATCGCTTTTTTTCACTGTACCGTATCCGATAACAACGACCTCGTCTAATTCCGTTCCCGATTGAAGTATAATACTATATGTCGATGCGTCATTAACAAGAACCTCCTGTTCCTTCATTCCAACATAGGTAACTTTTAAGGTTTTCCCTTTCTCAACATCAAGCGCGAACGAACCGTCAGCCTCAGTTTTTGTCCCCCCGGTGCTACCTTTGATGTTTACTGTGGCCCCCGCCACTGGCTTATTATCTGCATCAAGGACTTTCCCTCGTACTTTTTGGGATTGTTGTGCCCAAGCAAATGTGCCATAAGCCGAAAGTAAAAGCAGTAGAGCTGTTTTTCTCATATTTTGTGTATTTAAGGTTTACAATAAATAGATAGATTGTATATAATATGTCTATACTTAATTTGGTATGCTATTATTGGTCTATAGGACGAAATTAGAGAAAAGGAAAAGCCAAGGATAGCAAGATCTGGTCATTTGTATTGTACTTTTAATTCATATTTCTGACAAAGGAATCGCAAAAAGAACAAACGCAAACGATTGCACGTTCCAAAAAAGAAAAGAGATCAATGAAAAAATATATTAGTTCAACAGAAAATACAATAAACTGAAAAACAACATGTTAAAAACAAGTCAACAGCAATTCATTGAACTCTGAACTCATTTTTATTGAATTATTCCACAGCGTTGAGCAACACGATGCAATCGTTTGTCAGACAGCATGGTCCCTGTCAGACAAATTGCCTTGGCTTGCTTATTGGTATCGTACGCATGAAAGAATGTACTCAGAATCTGAGTATAGGAGTAGGTTACGACCAGATCGCTAGATAATCATCTGCTTCTTCCGTAGGCTATTTCTGTATTCAATGGGGGTTATCCCTTTTTTCTTTTTGAATACACGGTAGAAATAAGAAACACTATTAAAACCACATTGCTCGACGATATCAGCAATTGGAGTCTCCTCTTTTAACAGCCGAACGGCCATATTGATCCGGAAGTCAAGTAAGTAGTCGGTAAAATTCAATGTTGTAGCTGATTTCAAAAAACGAGAGAAGGTTGATTTACTCATGTTCATAATCGCCGCTACCATAGGCAGACTCAATTCTTTGTTAATATTCGCAACAACATATTCCTGTAGACGCCCCATAAGCAGCTCACTATTGCTCAAGACGGAATTTGTCGCTGTAGATAATACACGGATATCCTCACCTTTTGAGAGTTCATAAAGCAGGACAAGCAATTTCATGACCGAATAAAACCCATCGCGTTCCAAGGTCAATATGCGAAGCAAAGGAAGCACCCGGTCAACCGTATCCTTTCCGAATACAACACCACGCGATGCTTTTGCCAAAAGCTGCTGTATGCTTGCAAATTGCTTTTTGTCCAGATATTGGTCAATAAGCGAGGGGTGAAACTGTATCGTGATTTCATGAATATCATTGGACTGACATTCACCATCTTTCCAGGCATGTTCAAGCTCCGGACTCGCAATCAGTACCAGATCCTGCTCACCGATCGTTTCTACAGAATTACCAATGATACGCTGCGCACCGGAAGCCCCCTCCACATAATTAAGTTCATATTCGGGATGGATATGTACCGGAAAAGTGAAAGAAGATTTTCGCCTGTCAAAGACCACAAAGCAATCATCAGAGGACAATGGCGATTTTTCTCGAAATATATCAGGTCTCATAATTAGTTCATTTTTCCCTTTGGTAAATTACCCAAACTTAACTAAAATTATACGCATAATCAATGCCCTCCTCTTGTCAAGAAACATGTTAACTCAGTAGCAATACACTAATTTAAACTGTTCTCTCCCTGCGATTCAGGTATTGATCATCAACTTACAACATAGCACAAACGCAGTACCATGCATTTTATACAGCCGCAAAGTACCTGATGAGACTTTATTCTCCTTATAGGATAGTCAAAAAAAACTGTCTAAAGGCAGCCTTTTTTTCTGAATTGTCTATTTTTTATTGATTCGTATTTTTTCCATTAAGGGATCAATGGACTCCCTATGGCCGATTTATCGACCAGAAAGAACCTTCAGTCGATTTTCATAATGGCTGGTACTCGCGAAAGCATATAGGTTATATCATTCAAATACAACGACTAGTTCTTTAAGTATTTTTCAAGGAATTGATCCTGCTCCCATAAGAGGTGAAAGATATTCTCCTTCGCTACATAACCATGTGCCTCACGCGGCAAAATCACCATACGTACAGGTGCACCCAAATTTTTTAACGCCTGAAAATAACGTTCTGTTTGTAGGGTAAATGTTCCCGGATTATTATCTGCTCCACCATGAACTAACAATAAAGGGGTTTTCATCCGATCAGCACTTACAAATGGAGACATGGTCATATAAAGTTTTGGATCATCCCAAAAGTTGCGTTGCTCACTCTGAAAACCAAATGGGGTCAAGGTCCTGTTATAAGCTCCCGAACGCGCTATCCCAGCTGCAAATAATTTTGAATTAGACAATAAGTGTGCAGTCATAAAGGCTCCATACGAATGCCCGCCCACAGCAACCTTCTTACGGTCAATATAGCCCAGTTTGTCCACGGCGTTGATGGCAGCTTCTGCATTGGCAACCAGCTGCTCGATAAAGTTGTCATTTGGTTCTTTCTTTCCTTCGCCAACAATCGGGAAAGCCGCATTATCTAGCACAGCATACCCTTTTGATACCCAATAAATAAATGATCCATAGCTTGGAAATGTAAATTCCTTTGGGTTCGCCGTGCTTTGGCCAGCTGTATTTTTATCCTTATACTCTCGTGGATAGGCCCACATCAACAAGGGCAATTTTTCTTTTTTAGTAAAATCATAGCCTGCAGGCAGGTATAATGTCCCCGAAAGTTCAACCCCATCCTTTCGTTTATAATTCAGGATTTCTTTATGCACTTTCTCAAGTGATTTAAACGGGTTCTCCAAGGTTGTCAATGCAACCTGTTTGCCTGATTTCATGTTTTTCAGGTAATAATTCGGATAGACTGATGCCGACTGGAGCGAGATCAACAATTCGCCGTTTTTTGGATTTACAATCTCTCCAATCCGTTCTTGCAATTCAGATGCTGCTGCCGTATATAAGCGTTTTTTCTTTAACGTTCGCAGGTCTAATTCGTCGATAAAGGGAAACTCTCCTTCTTTGGTAAAACCTTTTCCTACAAACAGGATCTTGTCCTTGTCCATATACATACTGTATGTTCCGAGAGTATTTTTTTGCTGATATACTGTACCCGGATCATTATAGACATCTTGGCTATTGCGATCATGCAACAATTTGGATTCTCCAGTGGAAGGATTAACGACAAAGGTTTTCGCATTACGGGTATCATACCATTGCGAATGAACCAAGGCATATTTATCGCTACCCCAAACAACCCCAGCATAACGATCTTTAGTTTTGAAAATCAGCTTTCCCGCACCTGTATATGGGAAGTCCAATGTATAAAGCGCATCGCGAAATTCTGCCGGTTTGTTGGCATCACCACCATCCAGGGCTTCAACATAAGCTAAGGTTGCTGGCTGGTCGTCACGCCACTGCAAAGAACGCCTACCCGGACGTGTAGAGGAGAATCCTTTTGGCATGACCTCTGTTAAAGGTACTTCATTAACCAGTGCAATCTCTTTTCCCGATAGATCATAGATCCGCGTCTGTTGTGGAAAACGCGACGCTGGTACCAGATAGGAATAGGGTTTAGCGATTGTTGTTACCATGACATAGGTACCATTTGGCGAAAAGGCAACCCCAGTATAGATATCTTTATCTTTGAATTTGGAAATAGTCCCATCCAGATCCACAAACTGTAGATTAGATTGTACAAGTGTCTCGAAATTCCGTTCGTCCTGTGGATTCTTCAATAAATCTTGGTATGTTCTGAGTTGAGATACTTTGCCATCGCTTGTAGATACGACCGGTCCCGTGGGCAGATCTTTGGCAGGATCCAACAAGGCATTTTTTTCCTTCGGCAACGCCGTAATAATTAATCGTGTTGAATTGCCCAACCACTGAAAAGGCGCATCCAATGTTGCATTCAAATTATAAGCTGTCAATTGTTTCGCTCTTCGTGTAGCTAAATCCAGTACAAACAGTGCGGTTCCAGATTCATTTGTATTGGTAAATGCCAAGCGGTTATTGTCTGGGGAGAATGCAAAATTTGACAAAGAGGGGTTTTCTGGCATTCCAACAAAATCCGTTTCTTCCAACTGTTGTCCAATTTTCTTCAGACCGATCTTATTAAAAAAGACTGTAGAACTTTCCATATTTGTACGCGGATTGATACGCAATCCGGCCAATTTCATTTCTTCCTGTCCCAGATCCTTCAAGCTCTTATAGGTCGATCGGTAGGTGAATAACATCCATTTGTTATCACTGGACATTTTTATCTGAGGTGGCCGCATAAAATCGGCCAAAGCCAAAATTTCGGTAGTCGGTTTTTGGAAAGTGATATTCTCCTGTGCATGCGTCTTCAACGACAATAACAACAAGAGAGCATAGCATAGCTTCTTCATAAATTTATTTTGCATATTAGGGCAATAAAATATAATAAATTTATGAAAAAAAACCAAGTATTGTAGCCGTTTTATGACACTAAAATTAAACTTAGATTGTTTCGTAAAAAACAGGTGAAATTTCTTGATTTAAAGTTATCCACATTCATATCACCCACTATAACAAATACTTAGCACAACCAACTAGCAGTAAACGCATCCTATGACAAACTTTTACCCAAAATGTGGAAAAGTCAAACTACCGCTTCGCAAGAAAATATATGATATTTGTTAAGCTAATGAAAGAATTGGCAATTCAACGAAGTAACGACCTTTCTTTTTCTATGAAGATTGGATAAAAAAAATAAACATACAAACATGGCAAGAATTATCAAATTTGAGAAAAACGATTGTGCTCCTTGTGCACAAGTATCGGCTTATTTGGATCAAAAAGGTATCCAATATGAAACGGTTAATCCTTTTGATGAACCTGACTTGGCCGCAAAATTCAAAATCCGTACGGTACCAACAGTAATCGTATTGGAAGATGAAGAAATTCAACACCGTATCATTGGCTTTAAACCAGAAGAATTGGCTGCCATTGCACTTTAATAAATCGAGGGTATCATTAAATTAAAAACAGCAGTATGATACACATTTATTACGATTCCAGAACGGGTAACGTACAGCGTTTTATGGATAAAGTCGCACAGATCACTGGCTGGCAGATCCATAAAATCAGCGCTGACCTTGAGGTAAATCACCCTGGCCATTTGGTCACATTTACCACGAATTTTGGACAGGTGCCCGAAAACACAAAAGAATTCATGAAACGAGAAGCTAAAAATATCTATTCCGTAACCTCCAGTGGCAACCGCAACTGGGGCCCAAATTTCGGTTTGGCAGCTGATCGTATTTCACAGGATTTCGACATTCCACTGGCGTTCAAATTTGAACTGTCCGGAACAATGGAAGACATAAACCAATTTATTGACATCTTAAAGAACTTTTGCGATGGTAGCAAACGAAGTAGCAAAAAACTGGATATTGCTTAATAATGAAATCATGATTAAGCATGATGACGAGTTCAGCTTACATAAAGATAAGGAAGCTGTTCGCGCATATTTCCTGGAGTATGTAAATAAGAACACTGTGTTCTTTTATACATTGAAAGAAAAAATAGACTATTTGATAGAAAACAACTACTATATTGATTTTTACCAATGGTTTACATTTGAAGAAATGGAAGAGGTATTCAATTATGTGTATGCCAAAAAATTCCGTTTCGAATCCTTTATGGCAGCCTTTAAATTTTTCCAGAGCTATGCGCTTCGTGACGACTCTGGTGAAAAATTCCTGGAGCGCTATGAAGACCGCGTTGTTGCTGTATCCCTATTCTTAGCACGAGAAGAAGGTGTAAAAAAAGCGATAGAATACGCCGAGATCATGATCAACCAAGAGTATCAACCTGCTACACCAACATTCTTGAATGCAGGTAAAAAACGCTCTGGGGAATTGGTATCCTGTTTCTTAGATGAAATTGGTGACAACCTGAACGGTATCGGTTATGCGGTTGATTCAGCCATGAAATTATCCTCTATCGGTGGCGGAGTTTCGTTCAATATCTCCAAAATCCGTGCACGTGGCGAGGCGATCAAAGGCGTTGAAGGCCGTGCAGGTGGTGTGCTTCCAATCATGAAAATCATGGAAGATACCTTCTCTTATGCAAACCAATTGGGACAACGTCCTGGTGCTGGAGCAGTATACTTAAATATCTTCCACTCTGATATTGAAGAGTTCCTTGATTGTAAAAAAATCAATGTGGACGAAAAAGTACGTATCAAATCACTTTCAATCGGTATTATCGTTCCGGACAAGTTCATGGAACTAGCGGAGAAAGATGAGCCTTGTTATTTGATCTACCCACATACAGTAGTACAAGAGTATGGACAATTCTTGGATGAAATGGATATGGATAAGATGTACGATGAGTTGATCACCAATCCAAATGTCAAAAAGAAAAAAATCAACGCACGTCATCTGTTGGTTAAGATCGCACAGACACAAAAAGAATCCGGTTACCCTTATATCTTCTTCAAAGAAAACACCAACCGTGTGCATGCATTGAATGAAATTGGTCAGGTAAAATTCTCCAATCTATGTACTGAGATCATGCAGGTATCACAAGTATCCGATATCGAGATCTATGGCAAACAAGATACAATCCGTTATGGTATCTCCTGTAACCTTGGTTCGTTGAATATCGCTACGGTGATGGACAACAAACGCATCAAAGAAACGGTGAAAACAGCGATGCGTGCACTAACGGTAGTCACTGATGTAACCAACATAGACATGGTACCTTCGATTGCAAAAGCAAACCGCGAATTGCACTCCGTAGGACTTGGTGCGATGAACCTACACGGTTACCTTGCCAAAAGCTTTATCATGTACGAATCTAATGAAGCCTTGGATTTTGCCAATACATTCTTCATGATGATGAACTACTATTCATTGGAAGCATCCATGGAAATTGCCAAAGAACGTGGTAAAACATTTGTTGGATTTGAGAAATCAGCCTATGCAGATGGCACTTATTTCAATAATTACATAAACCGTGATTACATTCCAAAAACAGCTAAGGTAACTGAGTTGTTTGAAGGTATACACATTCCAACTGTTGAAGATTGGTTAGAATTAAAAGCAAAAATCAAAGAACATGGTATCTACCATGCGTACCGTTTGGCGATTGCTCCAAATCAATCAACTTCCTATATCATGAATGCGACAGCGTCGGTGATGCCAATTGTGGATATTATTGAAGTGCGTGAATATGGTGATAGTACAACTTACTACCCAATGCCATATTTGACCAACGATAACTATTTCTATTTCAAATCGGCATATGATATGGATCAGTTCAAAGTATTGAAATTGATTTCGGTTATTCAACGTCATATCGACCAAGGGGTATCTACGATCTTACATACCAATTCGAAAGACTCCACAAGAGATTTGTCTAGATATTATATCTATGCACATAAATTGGGATTAAAGTCCCTTTATTACACACGAACAAGAAAATCGACCATCGACGAATGTGTCTCTTGTTCAGCCTAATCTTGAGATTTTAGTATTTGGATATATAATGTGAATAGGTCAAAAGTTGCCAAGTTATCGGCAACTTTTGGCTTAATCAACAGATCAGAAATTCAAATACATGATAATAAATGCCTAATACTTTAAAATAAAAATGAGTAAAACATATAAAGCTGTCAATTGGAATACTCCCGAGAACGATTATGTATTGATGTTCTGGGAACAAAACATTCGTCAATTCTGGATTGACACCGAATACATTCCATCAAAAGATATCGATAGTTGGAAACGTATCAGCCCAGAAATGAAAGATGCCTATAAAAAAGCATTAGGTGGTTTGACCCTGTTAGATACCTTGCAGAGTCATACGGGTATGCCAAAAATCATCGACCACATAGATACTTTACAGAATAAGGCTGTATTATCCTATATGTGTATGATGGAGGCCATTCACGCGAAATCATATTCAACTATTTTCACAACGGTTTCAACGACAGCTGAAATCAATGATATCTTCGAGTGGGTTCAACAAAATAAATACCTGCAATACAAAGCGCAGATGATCGATGGTTATTACCGTACTATCGATAAAGAAGATGCTTCCGATGAGGAAATCTACATGGCTATGGCCGCTTCCGTATTGTTAGAATCTTTCTTGTTTTATTCTGGATTTTTCCTACCATTGTGGTTATGCGGTCAAGGTGAAATGGTTGCTTCTGCGGATATCATCAAGAAAATCATCGCTGATGAATCTATTCACGGTGTATTCGTAGGATTGATGGCACAGGATCAATTCAAAAAATTAAAGAATCAAGATCAGGTAAAAGCACGTTTCTTGGCTTTACTTTATAACTTGTATGAAAACGAATTGAAGTATACCGAAGAGATTTACACTGAAGTAGGTTTGACTGCAGAGGTTAAAGAATATGTTCGTTACAATGCAAACAAGGCATTAATGAACTTAGGTTTTGATCCGATCTTTGAAGTAAAACAAGTCAACCCAATTGTATTGAATGGCTTGAATACAGAAACGACACAACACGACTTCTTCTCTAAGAAATCGACAAATTACGAAAAAGCGACAGAAATCGTCCATCTAAAAGATGATGACTTCAAAATGGATGTAGTTGTTGATATATAACGATTGTCAATAGATCCAATAAAAAATCCCCAGAAGTTGTCACTTCTGGGGATTTTTTATTTCTGAATTGTCTGTTTTTTATTGATACGCATTTTTTCATTAGGGTATCAATGAGCTCGCTACGTTCAGTTTATTGACAGAAAGAACCTTCAAGTTGATTTTCATAGCCCTTGGGGCTCGTGAAAGCTGACGGTTTTATTGGGCAGATGTATGCTATTGCTGAAAAGCTTTTATTACCTGACCACGCCAAGCAGCATCAAGCGGTGCGCCAAGCAACCAGGTCAATGTAGGTGCGATATCATAAATCATGACCGTCCCTTTGATCTCTTTACCTTTGGGCACTCCCGGCCCAGTCATAACCCAAGGAATCTCAACTTCTGCCAATGATTTACCGCCATGGCCTTTACCCGTTCCACCATGGTCCGCAGCGACAACAAAGATGGTTTCATCAGCAATACCTGCATCCTTGACGGCTTGTTGTAAAGTTCCGATTCGTCGGTCAACATTTTTTAGTTCAGCGTAATATTCTGGCGTATCATGCCCTATATTATGACCAACGCCATCGGGTTGGTCGAAATGTACAAAAGTAATCGTCGGTTTCTCTTTTTTGATGATATCGACAGTCGTATTCAATGCCGCTTCGTCATCATCCTTCGTATTAATGATTTTTTGGACGACCTTATTATCAATTAAATATCCTATCCCCGGCCAGCTATGTACCACAGCAAATTGAGCTTTAGGATTTTTCTGAGCTACAGCATTAAACAAAGAAGGAAACATCCCATTTTCAGTTTTGGTCGTTGACGGAATTTCAGGAGTCTTACTATCCCATTCGGTATAACCATGTGTTGTCGGCCCAGCCCCCATCAACATGGAAGCCCAATTCACCGCACTTGACGAAGGTAAAACGGTACGCACATGTGTACTATAGGTTCCGTCCTGCATCATCTTTTTGAGATTTGGCATTTCAGCTTTAGGCACGGCATAGGCACCGAATCCATCAAATCCCACTAAAACGACATGTTTGATTTTTTTACTTTGTGCCATCACACCACAGGTAGATAGACCTATCAAAAGGAATGGCAATAATAAATTTCTAATTTTCATAATTGTTGAGCTTTCAAAGACTTAATAATTCAAAAATAAAAACTTTATTCTATCTATTATGTTAAGTAAACATTATTTAATATACCTAACCAACATGTTACAGAGGATTCCCGGTGCATAAAAAAACCGCTAGAAAAAAATCCTAGCGGCTTTCTCAAAGACATTGTAGCCAATAATAGGCTGATTTCCGTGGTTTATTATTTTATTTAAATACTAATAACCCGGATTTTGCTTTAAATTAGGGTTCATCGATATTTGTTGTTGAGGTATAGGAAATACTGTCTTTGTCTCAGTTGTCGGCTTGTGATCCCACCAAGTTGCTGTGTGGAATTTACCAAAACGAATTAAATCCCTCCTTCTGAATCCCTCGAAAATAAACTCACGACCACGCTCGGCTAAAAGTTCATCCAACGTTAATGTACCCGTTGTATATTGCCCTTCAGCCCAATCTGTATTCGTAAATGCTCGTTTTTTGCAACTATTGATTAGATCAACAGCTTCTTGAGATGCAATACCACCATTTTTCCGCATTAGGGCCTCTGCTTTCGCAAAATAAATCCAGCTCAAACGATAGACGTTCCAATCCGTATTATTATAATTTTCATCCACTGGTATCTTTACACCATTAACATTCCCCACAAGTGAGTTACCGAGTTTATATTTATTAAAACGGATCCCACTATTTTCTTCACCGTCGCTCATTGTAGAGGATGTACCTCCAGTTTTGGCCCTTCGAATATAATCGACAAAAACCAGCTGTTCTCCCTTATATTCTTCTGATCCTTCCACAATTTTACCATCCACAAACTTAACCATCGGTCCGTTTAAAAACCATTCTTTTTTTCGCAGATCTTTTTCATTGTATTGACCAAAAACCCCCGGGATCAAGACAATACCATTATTTCCAGTTCTCCCGCCACCGTAAATCTCGCTTTGTACGAAATGATAAAACTCACCAGGAAATCCAGTTGCAAAATCTGCTATTTTATAATCGTAGGCAATTGAAAAAATGGTTTCCTTGGACATATCATTCGTAGGCACATAAGAGTCTGTTATATTAGCGTCTAACGCCATAGCACCATTCAATCCTCCCCCAGCACCCGATATCAATTTGTCAGCCGCCGCGATACAATCATCCCATCGTGGTTGCCCATGCCATTTTTCAGCATTTAAATACAGTTCGACTAACATCGCATAACCTGTAGCCTGCGAAACTCGGCCTAACATCGCTCTAGATAGTTTGGGCGCTGAATCAATATTATCCAAGATTTCCTTTTCAATAAATTCAAAAACCTCTTTCGTAGAAGAAGGTTTGGGTAATGGTTCTTCCGCTGTACTAGGGGCTTTAGTCGTTATCGGGATGTTTCCGAATAGATCCATTAATTTTAAATAATGTAATGCACGCAGCAACTTAAGTTCGGCGATGAATTCCGTTTTCTCGACATTTGTTAAACCCATCTCCGCTACATCAGATTTTTCAAGAATATCAATGGGACTATTACACAAACCAACCCCCCAATACATCAATACCCATGCATTGTTTAATCCACCCTCATCTACTGTCCAAGTATGATAATGTAGCCGTTTCCATTTCCCGCCGTCTTCTCCATGCCGTCCCTTGGTTGGCCAGGCCAATTGATCCCCAGATAACTCTGCAGGTCGCCACCATCCATCCTGCCCTGAGGGTGATATCCATGCATTTGCATGCGTATATGGTCGTAATACTGCAGATATCACTTCATTCTTATTCTTATAAAAATCGCCTGCGACAATAACATCATAAGCGTTTTCATCTAGGTTTGTGCAACTTGATGCATTTATTACACACACTAGAAGTAAAATTTTAACAATATTTCTCATAGTAATCATTCATTAAAAACTAAAATTTACGCCAAACAAAAGCGATCTGGTGTTGGGATAGGGACCTCTACTGTCAATGCCCAAACGCTGTCCATTAATTTCATTACCTAAGCCCGTATCCAATACAAAATCTGGATCATTTCCCGAATAGCCAGTAATAGTTGCCAAATTCTGAACGGTTAAATAAGCGCGTACATTATTTACCCAAGTATTGCTCTTCAATTTAAACCGATAACCGATCGTAACTTCATCAATTTTTAAATGGCTACCGCTCTCCAAATAATAATCAGAGTACATATAGGTATCGTCTATTTCTTTATATTTGGTAAACGCGTCTCTCAAAAGATTCCCTGACCATACTTTGTTGCCGTAAGAAAGCGCTGTCGTGTTTAATATATCGTAGTCGAATTTACCTCGCATAAAGATTCTTAAATCAAAATTTTTATAAGAGAAATTATTGGTCCAAGAGAGATAATATTTTGGAACCGCGTTTCCTAACACCGCCAGGTCAGAAGCACTTAAATCATCTCTTGAATTATTAATCGCGTCATTGCGTACAGCCTCGCCGTTTCGATTATAAAATAGCCATTTTCCCTCATCATCAAATCCAGCAAACCGTTTACCAAAAAACTCACCAATACGGTGCCCTTCATAAGTCGTAAAGGCATCACCCAATGCGCCAGCTCCACCGATCTCACCAAATGTTTTATATTTCACTTTGAATATATCGTTTGAATAACTTTCTAATACATTTTTCAATGTACTCGCCGTAAAATCCATGTTCCACTTAAAATTATCACGCTCGATAGCGCGATAGCTTAGTGCTAATTCAATACCTTTCGAGGAAAGTGTACCTACATTGGAATAGATATTATTTCTTATATAAGGTGGCTGAGGGGTAGTATAGGTATCCAAAAGATCAACGGTTTTCCTTTGAAAAAGATCAATTGAACCTGAAAGCTTATTGCTCAACATCGTGAAATCAACGCCAATATTTGTCTCCTTCTTGGTCTCCCACCTCAAATTTGGATTAGGGTTACGATCAGGACCATAGGTTTCCCGATAGATTTCATCTGGGTACAAATACTTACCTCCTCCTCCTAAGGTCAATCGAGAGGCATTATTTGCAAAACCCGTATTTCCTGTTTCGCCATAACCTGCACGTAATTTCAAATTATTTATAAAACCAACATCCTTCATAAAGTCTTCATTGCTGATATTCCAGCCTACTGACACCGCAGGAAAGCTCCCCCATTTGTTATTCGCACCGAATTTGGATGAACCTTCACGTCTTAAAATAAATTGGGCCATATACTTATCCGAGAAAGTATAATTTATCCGACCAAAAAAAGCGATCAATGTATTATCGTTTTTATAACTGTCCAGGTTGGCACGTCCATCGCGTAGCGCTTGCCCTTCCGACATGTTATCCTCATTAAAACGATCGTTTATAAAGCCCCTATTGTCTGCACTTTGCCCCTCATCTTTCTCATAACGGTAACTGTAACCTGCCAATGCCGTTATGCCATGTTTCTCTGCGACTGTCGTATTATATTGGAGTGTGGGCTCAAACGCATACTTTTCATTCAACAGATTGGATTTGGAAGCATAGCCGCCACCTGGATAATCTTGGTCTTCCAACGATGCTTCGCTGTTTAAAGCCCTATAAGCACCATCTATATAAGAATTACGCTGCACTGACCCAAAAACACTGGCCTTTAACCCTTCAATTATATTTAAATCCGCTTTTCCGTCGAGTGAAGATGTCTGTTGTTTCCGATAACTGGTCTCAGTAAATAATCGAGCAAATTCATTTGTACTTGTCCGATCATAGCGATAAGATCCATCTTCGTTAAAATTTGAAAGCGTCGGATTTTTGGTAGCTTCACTTTCCCATCCTCCACCGCCCAACAAGTTTGCATTGTTTGTATTTGTCGCTATATTCAAGAGAACGTTCAAGCGATCATTAAGTCCCTTCTGATTGATACTTGTTCGCACAGTATACTCCTTTCGCGAATTTTCCTTGGCGATACCTTCCAGATTTCGGAAATTCACACTTCCGCGATAAGTGGTTGACTCATTACCTCCTGACAATGAAAGATTATGATTTTGTGAAAAATTATCCTTATTAATCAAATCATCAAAAAACTTTGTGGAATTGCCGAAATCTGTTTGCTTTAACTCACCAGATGCGATCTTGTCCCTAAACTCCTGTGGAGTCAAAAAATCAGGTTTGTTATAAACAAACTCCTTCCTAAAATAACTGGAATAGTTGAATATAGCTTTACCTGGTTTTCCCCTTTTTGTTGTAATTAGAATGACCCCTGCGTTAGCACTAGTTCCATAGATAGCAGCACCAGATCCATCTTTCAATACATCCACAGATTCGATATCATCTTGCTGCA
This sequence comes from Sphingobacterium sp. GVS05A, assembly GCF_019969845.1. Classification (GTDB taxonomy): domain Bacteria; phylum Bacteroidota; class Bacteroidia; order Sphingobacteriales; family Sphingobacteriaceae; genus Sphingobacterium. Next base: position 426,235 of record NZ_JAHXYR010000003.1, on the reverse strand, counting down.
AAAGATCTGGATTACCTCCAGGTATTCCATCAATGACAAAAAGGGGACTGGCGCTACCTGTGACAGAAATCGCACCCCGTAATTGCGTGGCTACTCCCGAATTGGGATTTGATCCACTTCTGGAAACCTGAAGACCTGCGACCTTACCTTGTATCAGATCCAAGGGGTTTCTTGCCCCACTTTGGCGAAATTGGTCTGCGCTTACGTGGGCGACAGAAGATGTTACTTCCTTCATTTTTTGCGTCCCATAACCAACAACAACGACTTCATCCAATTGGCTCTGATCTTCTTCCAACTGGACAGAAATTGCAGTTCCATTAACAGTGATTTCCTTGGCTTTGTAACCAATAGAAGAAACGACTAATACATCTCCAGTTTTAGCCTCCAAAGTGAAATTACCTGACACATCTGACTGTGTGCCCTTTGACGACCCTTTTACCGCGATGCTAACCCCCGAAATTGGCTTCCCAGTGGCATCAAGTACTTTTCCCTTAATTTGTTCTTGATCTCCTTTCAATTCTTTTAGAAATCGACTCATTAGCCTATTTTCAGAAGAAAAAGCTTGGACATGCTGCGTTGTACCGGCAAGGAAAATGAGTGAGAAAAACAATTTAGATTTCCCCTTTAATCGCGCAACTGTTTTAAAATCAATTATGCTCATATATAGTATTTATTGGTGTATAAAACGATTTAGCTAATTTGAAAAAGTATTTGTTCTAGTTAGTATTCCCTCCCAAAATTTTGAGTTGAAAGTAATGATTCTAGCATTTGTACTTAAAACAAATGCTGGAATCAGTAAAACCCCATGTTTAACAATCTTAATTGAATGTGATAAAGCAATTAAATCGCCCTTTTCACCTAGCAAAATCGGTTTTGCTATACAGGTAAAAAAAGCAAAATCTGCTTTTGAAAATTCGATATGATTCTCTCCTTTGGTTTAGTTTTTAGTTTAAGTGTTTGATTCGGACATTAAGGTAGGTATTTTTAAGTTTAAATCAAAAAAAGTTGTTAAAATAAACAAGTTAACCCACAATTGCCGTATTGCGATGGGAGTAATAACGACGATAACAGACATTTTAAACTAATACAATAAAAAATGGATTCATCGAGAAGAGGCAAACCTCTAATCAATGAACCCAATTCTATTCGTTAAGGAAGCTAACGCTTACTTTTTTCTATTGATACCCTGGATTCTGGGTCAATTTATTGTTACGTTGGATCTCATCAGGCGAGATAGGCCACAATAAATCAGATTCTTTAAAAGTTGCTCCAGAGGCGTTTTTCGCGCCCACTAAAGGAACGAAATCTATTTTACCAGCTTCTGTCGTAGAAATTACAGGGAACATCTTCGTCCGTAGGATATCATCCCACATCTTGAATTCCAAAGGGAACTCCCGCAACCGTTCTCTCCAACATTCTTTGACAAAATCATCTGCGGATAAGGCCTGTAATTCTGTTGTCCATGTGGCAACTGTTTTTCCTTCAGTATTTGCACGAGCTTTTACCTGAGCTAGATAACCAGCTGCTTCTGCACTAACGCCAGTTGATTTGGCAATACCTTCTGCTGCGGTCAACAAGGCTTCAGGGAAACGGTAGAAATTCCAGTCTTTGGTTCCGCGACCCGTTACGGTTGCCGCTTGCTCGTCAAAGTAATACCAGATGCCAGGTACATCCGAAGTCCAGGTTTTACCATTTACCGGATTGGTGTATTTATAATGGAAAAACTGATTCGGTTGAATACGTAAATCTTTCGTATTATAAGCATTCAAGAACTGATTAGTCGGGCCATAAATTCGTTCAAAAATTGAATATTTGTCAAAAACTGAAGTAGCTGAAGAACTAAAAGCATAAGTTGTCCACCAACCACTATTGTTGATTGTCGCGTCATACTCTTGTGCGTAAATTACTTCTTCAAGATCATCGGTAGTGCGCAACTTATTATACGCGCTATTGAATTGCAGATCCGCATTGGCTGTCATCTTATGTGGTGAATTGATGACGATCTTAGCAGCAGCTGCCGCATCAGCATATTTACCTTGTTGCAAATAAACACTCGCCAGGGTCATTGCCGCAACATACTTCCCAATACGGTGTCCCCTTGCAGCAAAGGTAGCCGCAGGCAAATCAGCGACAGCATCTTTTAGATCCGTTTCAATCAGCTCATAAACTTTAGCAACATCTGTTCTATCTAAATAAAGCTCGTCTGCCAGCGTCTCATTTGGTTTCACTGATAGTGGAATTGCACCAAATGTTTTGACCAGATAAAAATAATTGTACGCTCTAAAGAACTTTGTTTCGGCCAATAAGGTCTTTTTCCGGGATTCATCCATATTGATCCCAGGTATATATTTGACCCCCGCATTGGCGATATTGATCGCTTTATAGCTTTCATCCCAAATCGTATTCATTGTGCTCGATACCACACTGGTATTTTGTTGTCTTGTCAGCTGTCTCGCAAACAAACAGATTTGTTCCTGACCTTCATAGGTATTGATAAAGTAACCGGTGAGCATCGTGTTAATTGAAGCTGTCGGTCCCACATAAGCACTTGCAGCAACGGAGTAGCGTGATGGCGCCCCACGACGGTAAAGCGAATTCACCGTTGCCATTGCTTGGCCGTCATTTGCATAATACTGTTCCAAGGATAAATTGGACCTTGGCTCCTCTTCCAAAAATTTATTGCAAGATGTTGTCAAAGCCATGCCGGCTAGCAACAACAGAAATAATTTATTTTTCATTTTTGATAAGTTCTAGATTAAAATGTAACATTTACCCCCAAGGAGAAAGTTTTCGCTCTTGGATATGCGAAAAAGGTCATATTTTGTCCAAATTTACCTTCCCCTTGCGAAGTACTCTCTGGATCATAACCTTTGAAATCGTTCGAAGTAAATAAGAACGGATTGTTCGCATTTGCATAGATTCTTAATCGCTGTAGACCAATACGTTTCAGCGCATCAGGTTTAAAGGTATACCCAAGCTGAATTAAATTGACACGCAGGTAAGATCCATCTGCAATCCAAGCATCGTCCACATTAGAGTCCTGTCCACGGTGTCCGCCATTGGTTAGATAAATCGCTTGCTCCTTTGTATTCGGATTTGAACCATTATATGCGTCTGTCAAGATCTCTTTCAAGCCGTTGGTAATACCAAAACGGTCATAAGTGGAGTGGAAGAATTGCTGCATAATCTCTACGCCTTTCACAAATTGAAGATCGAGTGTAAAGTCAAAATTCTTGTATCTTAAATTATTCACGAAGCTTCCCGTCCAATCTGGTAATCCTTTACCAATAATTTCCTTCTCTTTGGTGCGTTTCGCTCGGCCAATATCTTCCAGTTTCGCTTCTCCGGCATCCACGTCAGCCTGTGTATAAACACCTAACCTTCTATAACCATAAAAGCTATTTAAGTTTTCACCCACGCGAATAATACTATTCGCACCGCCTACCCAGCTATTCATCAGGATGTCCGCATTATTCTCACCCAATGTCAATACTTTATTTTTATTGTAGTTGGCATTCACGGACGCTTTCCAATTGAAGTCTTCGTTGTCTATAATCGTTCCATTAACCATAATATCCAGACCCTGGTTTTGGACAGAACCGATATTTTTCATGACAGTACTAAATCCAGAAGCCGTTGGTAAAGGTGCATCCAACAATAGATCTGTGGTTTTTTTACGATAATAAGAAACGTCAAAATTCAACCGGTTCTGCCATAATCCCAATTCTACACCAACATCAAACTGGGCTGTTTTCTCCCATTTTAGATCAGGATTGGCAATGGTATTGACAAAAGAGTATGGAGCCCGATTATTATCTAACAAGATGGTTCCAGCATCCACAATAGCCAGTGATTTGTACGGATCAATCTCCGAGTTACCCGTCATACCAAAACTGGTATGCAATTTCATATTGCTGACAGATTCGCTTCCTTTCAAGAAGTCTTCATTGGAGACATTCCATGCTAAACCTACGGATGGGAAAAAGGCATATTTGTTGTTTTTACCAAATTTGGACGAACCATCGTAACGGCCTGTAACGGTCGCTGAATAACGGTCATCGTATGAATAGGCCGCACGCAAGAAATAGGAGTTCATCGCCCATCTGTTCCAAGCTGATGTTGGTGGATCAGGTGTAATACCGATACCTAAGTTATTATATTCGTAAAAATCATCAAAGAAACCTGTTGTCCGCGAACGGTCGTTATCATAAGTTCTCGCTTGCCAAGATAATCCAGCCATCCCATTGATCCGATGTTTGTCGAACTGCTTATTATATGTCAAATAAGTTTCTTCTTGCCAATAAAGCGTATTGGTATTATTGATCTCAGCCCAACCATTCGGTCTTGAAATATTGTTTAAAGATATGGAAGAGTAGCCCTTATAGATTTTTCGGTGGCTATCAATACCCAATTGGGTCTTTAGATCCAAGCCGTCCGCCAGATGGAAGGTCAACGCGGCATTTCCAAAGATCTGTGTATTGTAACGCATTCTCTTTTGCAGATCCAAGATTGACACCGGATTTGCCATTCCTTCAAACCCTAATTTCTCAGAGACTGTAGAGGAAGATGAATTGGTATATTGACCATTCTGATCATATACAGGATACCATGGCAACATTTCGATCATGGTCCGGCGCGCTTCCTGACCACCTCCATCTTCAGGGGTATAACGTCCCCAAGTATGATTAACCGTCATATTAATAGCTGTAGACAACCAAGAGGTAGGCTTGGCATCATAAGATAGCTTCCCATTCACACGTTTGTTCCAGGTATTGTTTACCACACCTTGTTGATCCGTATAGTTTAAGAAAGCGCCTACCGATGACTTCTCATCACCTTGCTGTACATTTAACTGGTGATTATGTGAAATGGCCGTTCTTGTTGCTTCCCTCTGCCAATCTGTATCATATAATGGATTTCCATTGCCATCAAAGTAGTTCGGATCATTGAACCAGTCTTTTTTATTTAATGACCAAGGCGCCCAGTTTTTGTCTCTATCTTTTAAAAATTGCGCAGCATATTTATTTTCATTTTCCAGACCGATCATAAAAGCATCAACCCATTCCTGTGCATTCAATACATCCATATAGCGCTGCACAGAACTTACACCAGCCGATCCTTGATAACTAATTGTACGTGTTCCATCTTTACTCCCACGTTTTGTTGTTACTAAGATAACACCGTTCGCGCCCCGAGCACCGTAGATAGCTGCTGAAGAGGCATCTTTTAAGACTTCAATGTTTTCGATATCATTCGGATTCAGCAAATGGAAATCTTCCATCACAACACCATCCACTACATATAGTGGGTTTGAAGACGAGTTGATTGTTGCAACACCGCGAATCACCACCCTATTCGCATATGCGCCGGGCTGGCTAGAATTGGAAAAAATGTTTACCCCTGATGCTTTACCTCTCAAGGCATCCAAAGGGCTAAAACTTTGGTCTTTGATCATGTCAGCCCCTTTGACCATCGCAATGGAACCGGTTACATCCGATTTGCGCATCGTACCGTAGCCGACAACAACAACTTCATCCAATTGGCTCTGATCCTCTTCCAATTGTACAGTGATGGTAGCACCGGCGACTGTCACCTCTTTCGATTTATAACCGACTGAAGTAACAACCAGAACATCACCGGACTTTGCTTCCACAGAGAAATTCCCCTGTGCATCCGATTGGGTCCCGTTTGAGGTACCCTTAACTGCTACAGAGGCTCCTACAACAGGTTTTCCGGTAGCATCCAATACTTTTCCTTTCAATTGCTGCTGCAGATTACGAACTTCCTTTACAAAGGATTTACCTTCGTAATTTGCTGAAGTTGCTACAGCGGCATTGACTTGTTGAAATGTACCAGCAATGACAGCCAATGAGAAAAATAACTTTGATTTTTTCCCAAGCTGCACAAATGATTTTACGTCAACTGTGCTCATATTAATAGTGATTTGGTTTATAAAAACGTTTTAGCAAAATAATACTAGAAACGTTTAGTTTAATTTAGTTTTCCCTTATAATCGATTATAATAAAAGGTTTTAGCTCATTACCCTTTTCATTATAATTTTTTCGATTTAATATCCCTTCCCTCAAAGCATCAATTTTATCTCAGTTTAATTGATCGCCATAAATACAGAAAAAATGCTAAATCGCTTTTGCTTTTTTTGTAAAAATTTTTGGTTTGTTCGTTTGGTTTATACTGTTTAATTTTTGTTTGCTTTTCCTATTTGGTTATGTTTTTCTGGTTTTAATATCTTAATTAAGGCTGTAATTTAGTATTTTAAATTCAAACTGGGAAAGATTTATTTCCAAAATCTTTCCCAGCTAAAACTATATATTTCCCTTCTTCATTTCACTGATAGCATAATCAACCGAACGTGCTGAGAACGCCATGTAGGTCAATGAAGGATTTTGGGTTGATGTTGAAGTCATACAGGCACCATCCGTAACGAAAACATTTTTTACCGCATGCATCTGATTCCATTTGTTCAATACAGATGTTTTCGGATCGTGTCCCATACGTGCGCCGCCCATCTCATGGATGTCCAGCCCCGGAGCTTGCCAATGTGTGTCTGGTCGAATATTCGTAAAACCGGCATCGGTAAACATTTCGGTCATGACCGCAATATAATCTTTTTTCATTTTTTCGTCATTGTCATCATAGTCGACGGCAATCTTCAACAATGGAATTCCCCAATCATCTGTTTTACTGCTATCTAGAGACACCATGCCTGATTCTTTTGGTATGGTCTCACCCATCATATGTGAACCAACCTGCCAAATCCCCAATTTCGGGTTTAACAAATTCTCTTTAAGTCCTAATCCTAGGCCAGAGCGGTCTGATTCTTTACTACGCGATGCGCCAAAACCTGCCGCATAGCCGCGTAAGAAATCTGTTTCCTGTTTATGTAGGTTGCGAAAGCGAGGAATATATCCACCGCCGGCAGGATTTCTTCCCTCCGCCGTGTAATCCAATAGTCCCTCGTATTCGGCATAAATACGTGCGCTATAGTTGTGGAAAGCAACATATTTACCCAATACACCACTGTCGTTTCCTAAACCATTCGGGAAGCGGTTAGATTTGGAATTCAACAAGATTAGATTGGTATTGATGGCAGCTGCATTGACAAAAATCAATTTTGCATAGAAATCAATCTCCTCTTTGGAATCTGTATCAATAACCCGAACACCTACAGCTTTTCCTTTTTGTTCATCGTATAGGATAGAGTGAACCACCGAATGTGGACGCAGGGTCATATTTCCTGTTTTAGCGGCCCACGGAATCGTCGTTGCATTGGAGCTGAAATACCCTCCAAAAGGACATCCCCTCTGACAGAGCACACGGTTTTGGCATTGTACACGGCCTTGATCGATGTGAATCTGGTTGGGCTTGGAAAGGTGTGCACAACGCGCAGAGATCACCTTACGTTCCGGGAATTTTTTCTGAACTTTCTCTTTAAAATACTTCTCTACAATATTTAACGGGTAACCGGGCAAAAATTCACCATCTGGCAGTTCTGGAAGTCCATCATGATCCCCGGCGATACCGGCAAACTTCTCTGCATAAGCATACCAAGGAGCTAAATCAGCATAGCGTATAGGCCAGTCTACGGCAAAACCATCACGTGCGGGACCTTCAAAGTCAAAGTCAGACCAACGTTGCGTCTGTCTCGCCCATAACAAAGATTTCCCACCAACCTGATATCCTCGGATCCAATCAAAAGGTTTTTCCTGTATATAGGGATGTTCCTTATCTTTCACAAAGAAATGTGCGGCATCTTCATGAAAAGCATAACATTTGCTGACAATCGGATTCTCCTCTTTCACTTTATAAGGCATCTCATTCCGATGTTCAAACTCCCAAGGCATCATATTCGTGGTTGGATAATCCTTAATATGCTGTACATCACGACCACGTTCCAATACCAAGGTCTTTAGTCCTTTCTCACATAATTCCTTTGCAGACCAGCCACCACTAATTCCCGAACCTATCACGATAGCATCATAGGTCCTATTTTTTTCACTGTCAATATTTAGATTTGCCATATTGGATTTATCCATTAATTTTCACCGCACCATTGTACGGTCCCGGAATAAGCTTATATATCACCTTATTCTTCATCACATATTCTGAATTCATATAACCTTGGATCGCACGCGATTTAAAGATTTCAAAAAAAGTCTTTTCATCCGTTTTATCGGTCAAGTTAGCTAACTTATTTTCTGTCTCTTTGCCATTGGCCAGATTCAGCTGTTTTCTTAGTTTGTTAAAACCGGAAACAAATTTCTCCTGGTTTTCTGGCGACTCACAATCATCCACCATCTTGATTACAAACAGGTGCAGGTTCAGATCCTTCCCACCCGGAGTATCCGTTTTCGGGATAAGGACATCCACCAGGTCAGCCAAAAACTGCTCATCTTCTGCTGATAATTTCAGCTTATTTAATACAATAGATGCACCACCATCATTCAGACAGGATGACAAAATAGTCAGTCCGCCTGCGATAATGAAAAATTGCTTTATTGCGGTTCTACGGTTCATAATCAGAGTTCTCTTTACAATTCGGTAATATTACATATATCCGAATAAAATTACAAATGCTAAAACGATTAAATTATACGATCGCCCTTAAATCCAGTCGGATAATAGCTGTTTTGCCTGTTGCAAGTTTTCCACAATGTTATCAACAGCTGTTAGTCTAGCGCGCTCTAGCTCCTGTTTTGTGACAGCAATCAACTGCAAGCCAGCGTCCAATGCTGATTTACTTCCTGTTATCGTATCTTCTATTGCGACACAGGATGCTCCTGACAAGCCTAATTTTGACAGAGCCAAACGATAAGGCTCCGGATTAGGCTTCGGAAACTCCACACATTCCCTTGTCACAAAAAATTCAAAGTAATCCAGCAGTCCATGCTTTCCCAAAACAGTATCCACTGTACTACGGTAACTTGAGGTCACCAGTCCAATGCGGATGTTATTGTGTTTGAGGTAGACTAAAATATCTTTGGCAAAAGGCATCAATTCGATATCGCTCATATTAGAATCAGCGTAGGCGGCACGCGTCCTTTTCCACATGTGTTCTTCGGTTGTATCGTATCCATAGTCTTCAACCAGGCGCTTTACATTATGTGCTAAGGTATGTCCGGCAAAATCCCGAATCCAATCTTCATAAGTTATCTCCAATCCAAATTCTTGTTTTAAGATCGGCGCCCAATTTTTAAAATAGAAATATTCCGAATCAATTAAGGTACCGTCCAAGTCAAACAGTACGGCTTGTAGTTTATTCATAGTGTTAAAGATACACAAGTAGGCTGAAAAATCCTACTAAATGACACCACAATAGACCGAATTAGAAAGCGCCCTTCTAAAAGTATCCCAAACACCAATGTAAACATGATATTCAGCTTTCTGATTTAATTCAACCGGCATATTCACAAAACATTGACCATCTCTAGCAGATGCAACTGCAAGCTTCAACGAACAGAAATCGTTTAAGCTAACACATGCCAGATTTAACTTATAAATTTCATCATCATACGCTGGGCTTGGTATCCATTCCAAAAATATACGTCCTTCATTCACACTTACCTTAGTACACTCAGGTGGCATTAAATCCCCCACAAACACTTTCAAATTTTCAAAATTCACAACGGGATTATAATCAGCATCAAAAGCCAACACATCATTGAAAACATGTTTTTGCGCGAGCTGAAATGCACCATATTTAGATCCGTTTTCTTTTTTTAGCTCATAGCCAAAATCAAAAACAGCCTTGTTCTCCCTACAAAACTCACTTACCAATTTTAATTTTTGGCGATGTAAGCGTTGTGCTTCGGTTGGAGGTTTATTACTTTTTCTACGCGCACCTCGAATAATCCATTGCCCCATTCGATTATATCCATATATTGAACCGACTTTACCTCGAAAACCACCATTTGGACCATCTTCTAATATTGCCATACTTTAAGATTTTGTTTAATTTAATTCCTATGTCAACTAGATAAACACATGATCAATATTAAAGTTTGAATTAGCTTAGTTATAAAATAGGTTTAAGTTAGATTTAATATAGGTTTTAGTTAGATATTACCTATACTATACCTAACTAAAACCTAAACAAAACCTAAGTAAAACCTATATAAATAGCAATATTGTTATAAATTATAAATACAGTTGTTCTCCTTGATTTTTGGATAAGCATTCTACATTTGTTAAGTTTGTTTTTTCAAGCACCCGAGCGGGCATATCATGCTCGTAAATTCGTCGTTCTCTTGAAAAATGTTCCGATATCATTCAAAAAATAGACAGGCATGAAATCTACATGATTTATTTCGGCATTAGTAGGATACATTCATCAATGACTAGAAAGTAAAGGATGGATAGCTGCCATCATCGAATAGCGCAAAAAATCTGAAAGCTTCATCGCCTTAAAAGACTTATACAATGAAAATAATTGCAATCGGTCGCAATTACATCGACCACGCGAAAGAACTCAATAATCCAGTCCCTGAAAATCCGATCATTTTTTTAAAACCCGATACTGCGGTATTAAAAGATAACAAAGATTTCTATTACCCAGAATTTTCCAAAAACATTCAGTTTGAGACCGAAGTTGTTCTCCGGATCTGCAAGGAAGGCAAACATGTAACGCCTAAATTCGCCTCGACCTATTATGATGCAATCGGTCTGGGAATCGACTTCACTGCAAGAGATCTACAACAGGAGCTTAAAGCAAAAAGTCTTCCCTGGGAACTGGCAAAAGCCTTTGATCACTCCGCTGTGATCAGCAATTTAATTCCCAAAGAAGAATTCAGCACTATCGATGCTATTGATTTCTCTTTGCAACAAAATGGGCAAACTATCCAACAGGGCAATACCAAGGATATGATTTTCTCCTTTGAAGACCTGATTGTCTACACATCCAAATTTATCACCTTACGTAAAGGCGACCTGATCTATACCGGCACGCCGGTTGGTGTTGGATCCGTCACAATTGGCGATCTATTGGAAGGGTTTATCGGAGCGCAAAAAATGTTTAGCTGCAAAATCAAATAGAGGAACGGACATGATGAAAAAAACAACATTTTTAATGAGTGTATTGACCTTTGCCTTTAGCCTCGCCCAAGCACAGGATATTATCAAAAGTCGCAATTATCCGCAGAATTATTTCGTACGGCCGATGGATATCGCTCCCCAAGCATCGGGCTCATTTGGTGAGTTGCGGGCAACGCATTTCCATGGTGGCGACGATTATCGCACTCAGCAGCGCATCAATATTCCAGTACACGCAGCGGCGGAAGGTTTTGTGTCCCGTGTACGTGTACAGATCGGTGGCGGCGGAAATTACGTATATATTGACCATCCGAATGGATATACCTCAGTGTATATGCACTTGGAGAGTTTCAATGCTGATCTAGCAAAAATTATAAAAGACGAACAATACAAACAAAAACGCTTTGATGTTGATGTCTTTCTCAAACCAAATCAAGTACCCGTCAAAAAAGGTGAGTTTATTGCCAATTCGGGAAATACAGGTGGGTCAGCGGGGCCACACCTGCATTTTGAGATCCGCGACACCAAAGCACAACTGCCATTAAATCCCCAATTGTTCGGGCTGTTATTTCCGGATGGTGTAAAACCATTGATCAGAGGTATAACAGTTTACGACCTTGGCCGTGAAATCTTTGACGAGAACACCCCACGCAGGCACCAGACGATTAGATCCATCGGTGATGGAAATTATAATTTGGCATCAGGTGCCCCTATCCCAGTTAATGGCAACTTTGGCCTTGGTATCAATACCGTAGACCGACGCGGTGGTATTTCATTTACCTATGGTGTTTATTCGATCGAACTATTTCTTGACAACAAAAATATCAGTACGGTACTTTTTGAATCCATCCCCTTTGACCAGACCCGTGCGATTCAATCGTATATAGACTACCCTTATTTAAAGAAATCTGGTGTTCGGGTACAGAAGAGTTTTAAAGACCCTAATAATCCGATCAATATCTACAAACAACTGGACAACCTGGGTATGATCGAGTTAAAGGACAATGAGGTCCATGATGTAAAATATGTAGTCAAGGATGTTCAGGGCAATAAAAGCGAACTCAATTTTAAGGTACAGAACAACCCTTCCCTATCTATCAGCCGTAAGTCAGCAGAAGGGCTCAAAATGTTTCATTATGCTGATGAAAACAAATATGAGGCTGAAAATGCACGCGTTTATATGGGTAAAAACATCCTCTATAACGATCTTTATTTCAATTATTCCCAAGGCGCCAAACCAGCAAAAGGCTACTCCGCGGCGCATTACATCCACAATAGCTATACACCCGTATTCGGCTATTACAAACTGATGATCAAACCGGACTATAGCTTACCCGAAAGTTTGTATAGCAAGGCGCTGATCGTCTCCACAGATGGTGGAGCGCAGGGTGGGAAATACGAAAATGGTTGGGTTGTTGCCAATGTGCGCGAATTTGGCGGTTTTTATGTGGCTGTTGATACCATTGCCCCAACCATCAGTGCACGTAACCTGAGCGATGGCAAGAATGTATCCAATCAACGCTCCATAGATTTTACCATTAGTGATAATCTTTCAGGAATAGATACCTTCGATGCTTATATAGATGGCAAATGGGCCCTGATGAAATATGATCCTAAAACAAGACACCTGTGGCACGACTTTGAATCCAATCTAAGCAGTGGCACCCACAGTTTCAAATTGGAGGTCAAAGACAATAAAGGAAATTTAAAAACATACGAGGCCTCTTTCAGCAGATAGTTTTATCTGCTGTTCGTAGTACATCCTTAATGGGCCCTTATTCTTGGATCATTTTTGCAAGCAAGTCTAACGTGCATGCTGGATTTTCATCGGATAATATCGTATCTTAATAGGCTAAATAGAAATACATATGGCAACACTAGAAATAGGACAACAGGCACCGGATTTCAGTGCAAAAAATCAAAATGGTGAAACCGTCCATCTTTCGGATTTCAAAGGAAAAAAGGTGATTCTCTACTTTTATCCAAAAGACAACACCCCAGGCTGCACAACAGAGGCTTGCAATTTTAGGGACAACTATCAATCGCTGAAAAAAGAGGGCTTTGAAATTATTGGCGTAAGCGTGGACAGTGAAGCATCACATCAAAAGTTTATCAGCAAACACGAGCTACCATTTCAACTTCTTGTAGATGAGGACAAAATCCTCGTAGAGGCCTATGGTGTATGGGTGGAGAAAAACATGTACGGAAAAAAATATATGGGTACAGCACGCACTACCTTTGTGATCGATGAGCAGGGCATCATTCAGCACATCATCAAAAAAGTGGACAATAAAAATGCTTCACAGCAGATTCGTGATTTAGGGATAACTAAATAAGTCTCAGGCTTGAATAAAGAGTGGGGAGAAAATCTAAATACTCAATACGCAATACTAAAATCTAAATACTAATATCTATATTTGCCACTTATGAGCAAACAGACAGACGATTTTTTCAAAAGTGTAGTATCACACGCGAAGGAATACGGTTTTGTATTCCAATCGAGCGAAATATATGACGGATTAAGTGCCGTTTACGATTACGGTCAATTAGGTTCTGAACTTAAAAACAACCTAAAGACTTATTGGTGGAAATCCATGGTGCAATTGCACGAAAATATTGTCGGTATCGACGCCGCAATTTTCATGCATCCAACTACATGGAAAGCATCTGGTCACGTGGATGGGTTCAATGACCCAATGATTGATAATAAAGATTCAAAAAAGCGCTACCGTGCCGACCAATTGATCGAAGACAAAATTGCACGTTATGAAGCAGACGGAAAGGCGACAGAAGCAGCAGCGCTTTTAGAAACGTTAAACACGGCATTGAACGCGGACGATCTGGCTGGTTTAAAATCAATCATTGAAGAGCATAATATCGTTTGTCCGGTTTCAGGCACCAAAAATTGGACTGAAGTACGTCAATTCAATTTGATGTTTGCCACACAGATGGGTGCCATGGCAGATGGGGCAGATCAGGTTTATCTTCGTCCGGAAACTGCCCAAGGTATTTTTGTTAACTTCCTGAACGTTCAGAAGACAGGTCGTATGAAAATTCCTTTTGGTATTGCTCAGATCGGAAAAGCTTTCCGTAACGAAGTCATTGCACGCCAGTTTATCATGCGTATGCGTGAGTTTGAACAAATGGAAATGCAATTCTTCTGCCGTCCGGGCACTGAACTGGAGTGGTACAACAAATGGAAAGAAACACGTCTAAAATGGCATTTAGCGCTTGGATTTGATCCTGCTAACTACCGTTACCATGACCACGATAAGTTGGCGCATTATGCCAATGCAGCTGTGGATATCGAGTTCAACTTCCCATTCGGATTTAAAGAAGTGGAAGGTATCCACTCCCGTACGGATTTTGACTTGAAACAGCATCAGGAGTATTCGAAAAAGAAAATTCAATATTTTGATCCGGAAATCAATCAAAATTACATTCCTTATGTCATCGAGACTTCCATCGGATTGGATCGTTTGTTCTTAACTGTTCTATGTAATTCATTGGTAACAGAAGATCTTTCTACCGCAGAGAAACAAGATTCTCGTGTTGTATTGAAATTCCCCGCAGCATTGGCACCGGTGAAAGCTGCAATTTTGCCTTTGACTAAGAAAGACGGTTTACCAGAAAAAGCACGTGAGATCCTGAATACATTAAAATTGGACTACAATGTCCAATATGATGAAAAAGATGCGATCGGAAAACGTTACCGTCGTCAGGATGCAATCGGTACGCCAATCTGTATTACGGTTGACTACGATTCTTTGGAAGATAATACCGTAACAATCCGTCACCGTGATACCATGGAACAAGAGCGCGTCGCGATCGCTGATCTTGAACGAATCTTAAATGATTTAGCAGGTTGGAATACTTTGCTAAAAAAATTGCTATAAATATAAAAGCAAAAACGACCCCGCTACGCATTGAATAGTTGGAAACAAATTGTATAAGGGGCAAACAAATTAAATAAAAATAAGGCTTTCCGAACTGGTAAGCCTTATTTTTAGTATTGAATTTATTCAAATTGGTTCGTTGGATTGACTTTTTTAATCAATATTCTATGACCACATTATCACGCCATTTTTCATTTTTCATCACCTGAAAACCCTGACTTCCGCTCGCGCCATCAAGCAGCTTTCCTTTGAATGAGAGCTGTACATTACTTCGAATCTCACTGCCCAATTCAAATGTACGCATCAGTTCCCCCTTTCGGAAAATGCACAACTCATAGCTGACCATCTTATTTTCTGGGAAATCTCCCATAAACTGATTAAATAAAAAACTTTTCGAACTGCTGCTGAAATTGGGAATAATACGTAAGATGGTCTTATCAGCTAGTTCATCTGTCCCCGTTGCAAAAGGATAATATTGGAAGGCTTTATGCAGCTGCTTGATCTGAATACTGTCGACAAGATCCAGTCCCTCAGTATCCGTGCATTCAAATTTAACTTCGCTATAGATACGGCTCATGGTCAACACTCTTTCAATAGATTCATTCACATCAAAAGTATCGCGTACCGCAAATATTTCAGCAGACTGCTCACTGAAAGCATTAGACACCGAAAGACTCCTAAGATCAGTCACTGATGCCGGAAGCAATAAGGGTAGACCTGAATTTTTGGATAGCAGGCTCAGGTAGTACGTTCCCATCGGCAGAGCGATATTAAATTTTTCTTTTGCGTTGAGTGTACCTGCCTTCACCAGCAGCTTGGTATTAACATCGAAGATATGATAATACAACTTATCGGGCAGAACAGATTGATCTGTCGTCCCCATAATCTTGATATTGTCCATTTTAAAAGTCCCTGTACTCTCGTTGTAGTTACTTGCCCCTTCCCTATTACCCGAAAATAAGGCAATTTTTAACCAACATCCCTGAGCTGCGACCAGGTTAATAGCCCGAAGCGACTGCTCTACAACAAACTTGGCGGAAGTAGTGAGATTTGCCGGATAATGTAGGGTATCCGAGAGATTTTTGAATGTTGCACCTTTATCCGTTGAATAACTCAACAGTAATGCACGAGGTCCAGTTCCAGAGCTATTGGCGTCAAAAGAAAGATTTGTCAACGTAGCGATACCCGAACCAGGTATCTTGATCAGAACCTCTTTGGCCCCTTTGAAACTAATGCCTTTGCCGGACGTCGGCCAACCGGCGACATAGCTATAGTCGGTTTTACCATTGTTGTAATCAATGACAGTGGCATCCTCAAGCGCCAGGGTCGGGTCCGCGTTACCGTTATCAAAATTCCAATGGTAGAGGAGTTGATTTTCGGTGGTGCTTCCGGTGGTCGAAGCACTTTTAAACCTAGGCGATTGTGCTTTCAAGGGTGTGACAATCGTTTCAAAATCCTTGATTTTGAAGGTTACCTCATGCGTTTTCTCAATGCTTTCATCAGGAAGTTTTGCATTTTTCTTGCAGGATAGAACAACGGCTAAAATCACGATGGATAGCCACGAAAAAATCCCCCAAGTAGAAAGGGTTTTCGTTTTCATAATTATGAATGATTTATAAGTTAACTAACCGGCAGATTAAAATTAACTTATAAATCACTAGCCACCAACAATGTAACTAAAAAATTACTTCCGCCCGATCACTCTTGCAGGTTGTTTCTTTATCTACTTTTTGGACATAGACTTTTCGCTTGGTAGTAGTTCGTTCCAACACAAGCATCGTATTTCCACCCGTCGGGCGTACATATTCGCCATTGAATTCATCCCATTCGTAAATTGGTTTACCATCTGCATCCGACCAGATGTAATTGTAGCGTGCATCCGCTTTATCTTGTATGATCAATTGTACCTTATTTTTCTTTTTGTTGATCTTAACGCGGATATTTTTGGGTTTCTCCACTTTTGCTAGTGTTTTCAGGAAGACTTCCGATTGCACTGAATGCTTGTCTTTCCAATATGCGACTACATGATATTTTTTGGACGCAGAGACCTTTTCGATCACAATATTAATCCCCGTTCCGACAGGTGCAGCACTTTGAGTTTCAAACCAACGGTACACTAGTCCACCGACAGGCTTTTTAACCGTAAGCACCTGATCCCCACCAAAACAGGTTTCGAGTGTATCACCCCAGGTATTGATGGGTTTCGCAAGTTCATGGGATTTAAGCTGATTAAATTTCCATACAATGGAATCCTTATGGTTTACATATTTCGGATTGCGGAGCAGATCTGTTGTATCTTGAATAATCACTTTCAATTCGTTCGCACCAATGCGCAACATTCCCGGATCCAAATAGATCGAATCGATGCCATGGGCGATAGCTTCATTATTTAAGGACCATACCAGCTTAAATGTATTCGGGGACGGTTTTGCTAGCTGTAAAGTAAATTTCTGAACGCTATCTAAGGTCAATACATTATTCAATACCGGTTTTACAGCAATAAAAGGGCTAGATTTTTGCTTGATTGAAGCCACAAATTGCTCTTGGCAGACAGGGCAAAAAGGGGCAACAAGATATTGCATTTTACAATACTCATGTGGCCTGAACCAGTTGGACGGAGATCCCTTCCCGCCATAGGAATAGATCCCTACACCATCTTTTCCAAGCCAATGTTTCCAGGGAACAGCATTTGCAGCAGCCGTTTGAGAGCGATTGACAGATTCAATAGCATATTGATTTCCTGCCCAATATTCATCAGCCAGCTGAGCAAAGGAATGCCCGATCTCATGGACAGCGATGTCATTGCTTTTAAAGTTGACCGTCGAGGTGGCCCACTTTCCACCTGATCCACCATAAAATGGTGAATTGACCAATACCACCACTTGTGTATAGTTGGGGATATGTGTTTTTAACACTTCTTCAATACGCTCATTTTTTTGAGGCACTACAAGGCGGTGTAGTCCACCATTGTCAAAACTGCTTCCAAAAATAGTATTGGGATGCGTGACTGGCACAGCATGATCTCTAGTGAATTTATTGTAGCGTCTTGGATATTTGCTGAGATCGGTGTCACCGTGTACACAATCGCTTGCTTTGCAATCATGCGCAGCACCGGATTCTTCGGATATCGTCCGAATAGCAAACACATTAAAGAAACTGCTGTATTGTTTGAAAGGTTCTATTGAAAAAAAATAATTTGTGAACTGCTTGGAATCTTCTTCATAGTCGTCTAATTGATCTTTTGTATAGCCATCGCCCAAAATAACCAGGTTCACTATATTTTTAGCTGTCCCTTGATATTGTAGTGTATCAATCTTGAAATTTTGAGATTGCGCTGTTGCAGGCATCAGATAGCCCAATAACGCAAACAGGACAAAGATTAAATTTTTATTCATCGGAGTAACAATCGTTAGACTCCAAATTTAAGGTTTTCGTATCCCTAATCGTTACATTTTATTGCCGAGTGCTTCTCCGATATTGTCCACTGACGGGATCTGTAAGGTCATACTACGCACCTCTTTTCGAACAATATTTTCAGTGTACCAACGATGGCTTAATCCCGCATCCGATGTTCCTGCACATATTCACTTGGGGAATGTTTTGTGATCTTCTTAAATACCCTATTAAAATTGACCACATTGTTAAACCCTGTTTTAAATGCAATATTGGAAACGCTTTCGGAGGACTCGTCAATCAACATCTTGCAGGCCCGTTCAATTCTGATTTCATTCAGGAAGGTCACATAAGTCTTGCGGGTGTGCTTTTTAAAATACTTACAAAATGCGTGGGGAGTCATGTGAGCTACTGCTGCGATATCTTCAAGCGAGATTTTATCACCAAAATGCTGAAAGGTATATTGAAATATTTCGTTGATACGCAACCCTTCCGCGTCCGAAAATTTCTTCTGGGGAATTCCCGTATATAGGGAGGTCCATTGATCGACCTTTTTACTCAAAAAATTGATCAGTTTTACAAAGTATAATAAGCGATCTATTCCGGCGCTTGTATTGATCTGTACAAATTTATCTTTGAGGGCAATAGCATGTTCGGCATCCAGTTTCTTACTGACATTGATGTGTTCCAAAAAATATTTGACATCGTCAAATTCAGGGAAATCCAAAAAAGATTTAAAATGCTCGTAGTCGAAGAAAATATGAATCGCATGAATGCTGTCCTTAATATCCTCTCCTGTTTTAAACATATGTGGTTCATCTGCATCAACGATATAGATTTCATCCTCTTCAAAACTATGGGTAAAGTTGCCGATCATAAAGGTCCCCCGCCCTTTTAAGATATAGGTCAATTGGATCTCTTTATGCCGATGGTAATTGCTATAGAAGGAGGGCAAGATATCCTCTTGCACGCAAATAGATCCTTGATAAACCACCGGAACTGTAAATTGAACAACTTTCATCGTCTATTGAAATAACAAATATTAAACCGTTAATTCAAATATACCATTTTTTAAGACAATAATCGTTAATTTTTAACCAAAAACTCCTTAACCTTACCAATGAACTTCGGTAAAGTCGGATCTTCACCAGTGAGTGACAAGATTTTGAAGGTCTGTGGATTGATCCATAAATAACTTGGCGAACGGTCTATACCAAAGTCATTTTCCATTGTTGCCCGATCATTTGTATTCAAATAATAGCTATGAGGCCCCAGAACGAGGGAGTTGCTGGTTTTAATCCAGGCATCTTGATCCGCATCTAACGAAAAGTAAATAACCCGCACTCCCATTGCCTTTAACTGCGCCTCCTTTTTGCGTAGTTCAGTAACATCAGAAACACTGTATTTACTGGCTGCTTTCCAGAACGCGGCGATCAACATCTTGGCATTTGAAAATTCACTGATTTTTAGCGAGTCCCGTTGGACATTCATTGGCGTGATGGGTGGAAAGACAGGCATATTCTCGTAAAAATCTTTCACCCGGTCTACTTTCTCACGCGCAAATTTATAATAAGGGTGTTTTTGCAGGGTTGCATCGAACCGCTGTAGTGCAGTATCAAATTTTTTGAAGTTATCCGCATTGATGGAGACATATTTGAAAAAGTAAGGGAGAACTAAAGACGATTGATGTGTACTATCAAGAATAAAGTCAGCATATAAATTGCGAATGTTATAAGGTTTACCAGCCGACAATCGTTGTATTTCATCAATAGTTTTCTCGTAAGATCCATCGTTGCGTAGGGCCATCGCTGAGAGCTGCCCATTTAATCCACCGATTCTGGCGATCTTATTTTCCTCCTTCAATTTTTCTTCTTTTTCACGTTGGCGATAGCGTTGCGTAAACTGAACAAATTCCGTTGCATTACTGGAGGTTGTAGTCAAGGTAAAGCCGCCTTTATTTTCTTTCAGTTCATAGTCACTTCCCCCTTCCAAAAACAGGATGTAAGGCTCTCCACCACTAATCTGAATTGCATAAAAACCAGTCATTGCCAATTCACCTTCCAAGACAAATTGCCCGTTCGTTACACTTGTTTTTGTAAACTGTTGCATTTTGTTTTCCGGATCGATAAGCGTCACTGAGCTCCCCTCCGCAGCACTTGTCTGCCCAGTAATTTTATAAGCGAACGTTTTCAAAAGCTCTTCTTTTTTAGCTTTGTCTGTTTTCTGGGAACAAGCAGTTGTTCCCAGAAAAATAAATAGAAAGCAAAAATAGCTAAAGGACTTTATGGTCCTTATAGGTTCCATTTTCAAATATGCGAACATTTCTCTTTTTTCCTTTTATGTTAAGCTTCACAATTTTCCCATTTTCCCAGCTCATATCCACGGTGTAATTTCCTCTGGCTTTTAGCCCTTTGACCTGTCCCTTAGACCAAGCTTTAGGCAGGGCTGGTAGCAGATGGATATATCCATTGTGGCTTTGGATCAACATCTCTGCGATACCTGCAGCGCCGCCAAAGTTGCCATCAATCTGAAACGGTGGATGAGCACAGAATAAGTTGGGATAGGTGCCGGCGCCTACACCCTGATAGGTTGTTTCACTGGCAAAAGCCGGTTTCAGCAACTGACGAAGGATTTCCAAGGCATGATCGCCATCCTGCAATCTTGCCCAAAACAATATTTTCCAAGCTCTTGACCAGCCTGTCCCTTCATCTCCCCTGACAGCAAGCGTTTTTCGTGCAGCTTCGGCCCAAGTCGGAGTCGTTTGGGGAGAAATAAATGCTGCAGGATATAGACCATAAAGATGGGATACATGACGGTGTTTGGGTTCAACCTCCTGATAATCTTCAAGCCATTCCATCACACGTCCAGATTTACTAACCACTACTGCTGGGGGAATCTCTTTTAATTTTCCCTTCAAGCTAGCTACAAAACTATCCTTGACAGCCAAAATAGAATCTGCCTGAATAACGGCTTGATACAGCTCGCGTACAATCTGATTGTCGATTGTGGGGCCCATCACCACTGCTGCGATCTTTCCATTAGCCATCCGAAACGCATTTTCGGGTGATACCGATGGTGAAGTTACCCACCATCCCGTTTTTGGATCTTGCACCAATGTATGGTTGTAGAATTCTGCGGCACCTTTGAGTATCGGATAGATTTCTTTCAGATACCCTTGGTCTCCTGTAAAAAGATAATGCTCCCACAGGTGGTTACATAACCAACCGGAGGCTGTACTTGCACCCCAAGAAGCCTGTTCACCTGGCGCTGAATATCCCCAGATATTGGTCATCATATAAACAACCCATCCAGGTGCGTTATAATAGGCTTTTGCAGTTTGCTCCCCTGTTTTTGCGATCCGTTTTATCAGCTCGATAAAAGGTTGATGATATTCACTTAGATTGTTTACCTCTACCCCCCAGTGATTCATCTGCGCATTGATATTTAGATGATAATCACCATTCCAAGGCGTTTGGATCTGATTGGCCCATAAGCCCTGTAAGTTTGGCGGAAGTGCATTTGTATTTTTCGGCGCTGAACTTGAAATATTCAAATAACGACCATACTGATAATAAATCGTTGCCAAATCCGGATCTTGTGTTGGGTCTTTATAAAAATTTGCAATCCGTTCATTGGTCGGAATATTCGTATTTGCTTTATTCCCAAAAAGGTTAAGCTCCACGCGGTTAAAAATCCGTTGATAGGAATTCACATGATTGCGGTACATTTTAGCTGCATCGTACTGCTGTACCGCAGCAATAGTCGCCTTTGCTGTAGCTAGCGGATCCTGTCCATAATAGGATGTACTTGCCGTGAGATAGATTGAGAGATTTCCTGCTGCTGAAACTTCCAGCACCTGATCTTTTCTGTTGACCTGAAGATGTTTACCTTGTACTTTCAACAAGCCGACAAATTTTAGGTTCTTGTCCCCTTTACCATCCGGTAGCGACCCTTCGACCAAAATACCATCATCCAACAGGGTGTAGCGGTCTATATTCTCCTTCCGCTCAAAAGAAATACCAACGCTCTGTCTGGCGTCGCTGTTCTGATTCAATTGAATAACACCGACATTCTTGTCAAAGGAGGTGTAGTAGGTACGTTGAATTTTTGTGTTTCCGGCACGAAAAGAAGTCTGTGCTGTCGCCGTGGCTAGATCCAATGACCTTGTATAGTCTTCAATAGAAGAAGATGGCAGTTGATAGTGCAAAAGTAGATCTCCGAGCAACTGATAACAGCCAAAAGGAACATTAGCGCCATTTCCAAAACCGGAACCTTTACCATTGGTGACAAAAGTTTCATTGACCAATTTCTCGGCTTCGTCATTTTTACCCGCCTTCAACAAAGCCTGTATGGTGTTGACATTTTTGTGCGCGTCATAGTTATTGGGATCCTCCGGGCTTCCGGACCACATACTGATCTCATTCAGTACAATTTTTTCCTGCGTTGGATTTCCATCAGGCATCATACCAATTAGCCCATTACCCAACGGCAGTGTTTCTTCCCAGATTTTGGCAGGCTTATTATACCAAAGACGAAGTGGATTTTGTTGTGCAAACAAAAGCGTGGTCTGACAGATGCAGACCACGAAAAGTATTAAAATTCTATTTCCCATAAAGTTCAAGCTCGGCAATTGTCAGCTCATTCCCTTCAATAAATTGCGTTGGTTCAAATTTGATAAACTTGATATTATTGCTTGTTTCAAAAAATACCTGCTGCAAAATTGGATTTGCTTTGATATTGGAGAATTCACCTTCTTTCACGCTTGTCCATTTTTTACCGTCTACACTGGTTGAGATCCTGTATTTCGTCGGGATACCGCTTGTCTTTTTATCCTGACGTGGTAAGAAACCAATACCCGAGGTTGCGCCATCTGTTTCAATGACCAAGACTCCCTGATCGCCCACAGTTGCAAAGGTATTTGGATTACCATCTGTTATATAAGCCTTGTCGGTCATACCTGCTGTCCGTAATTTAAAGCCCGTTTGTTTTTTAAGCTCTTTTGTATCGAAGGCAAAAGATTCATTATACTCCTTGAATAGACCAAAATCACTTAAAGTAATTGCTACCGGAGCATAAATATGTAGCTGTAAGCGTGTCGTTGTCGTTGGTTGTTCAAGCTTTATCAAGCGATTCGCACCAATACTGGTTGCTCTGGCCAGTGGCTTCCAGGTGTTGTCAGCCCATTGTTCCACAACAACGCTGTCAATCCGTTGTCCCAATTTGATGTTTTCGCGCAATTGAATAAGATCGAACGTCGCCGCTGACTTTAGCTTAATTTCAAGTGTAGCTGAAGTTTTTGTATCATCGGTCGCCCAATAGCTATAACGGTCATTATCCGTAATCAGCGATGTGGCATATGTTTTAGTGTCGGCATTACGTGTATTTGAGGCCGTTATGGTGGCGCCTTTTGCTAGATTGGCACGGAAAGTTTCTTTGATCTTTTTACCAAAAGCCTTTAGGGATTTCACATCATTTTCATGGAGTGTACCTGAAGGCATTGGAGCTAGACCAAGATTCATACTGGCACCTCGACCGACCGATTTCAGGTAGATTTCAAACAGTTGATTGGGTGTTTTCACCCGGCCATTCTGTTCCTCATGATAAAACCATCCTGGACGTTGGGGAACATCACATTCTGCGGGAATCCAATATTTTCCATTACGGTCACCCGATTCGGCATTATGCGATTCGGTCGCTCCGGGCACTGCTACTTTTCCATTGAGCCCTATTGGTGTAAATGTCGCCCACGAGGTTTCGGCAGCAAAACCATGTTCATTACCTACCCAGCGCATATCGGGTCCAATATCCGAGAAAATCACCGCATTAGGTTGAAGTTTACGTACAATAGGCCATGTTTTCTCATGCCATTCATAATAAGTTGTTCGGTCAATGATCCGTTTCCCCTCATGTCCACCGTAGTAACCATCACCTCCATTGGCACCATCGTGCCAAGAGGTAAACAAGGGGCCATAATTGCTCATCAATTCGGTCAGTTGCTGTCTGTAGGCATCGGCATAAGCTGGTGTACCATAATGTTCATCGTGACGGTCCCATGCAGATAGATATACACCGAACTTCATTCCATTACGATGTGTCGCTTCCATAAATTCCTTTACCATATCGCCTTTTCCATTTTTCCATGGAGAGGATGCGATACTGTAGGCGGTTGTTTTGGTCGGCCATAAACAAAATCCATCATGATGTTTGGCAACACTGATCAGGCCTCTGAAACCTCCATCCGCTGCTGCTTTGGCAATCTGATTTGCATTAAATGCCGAAGGATTAAACAAAGCAGGCTGTGCATCACCATAACCCCATTCTTTATTTTGAAAAGTTGTGGGTGTATAATGGATCAAGCAGTAGGTTTCCATCTCCTGCCATTTTAATTGGCGTTCGGTTGGCAAAACTCCATAAGGTTTTAACGTATCTGGTTTAGCTACCGTACTGCTGGAAAGTAAGATGGAGGATAACAAGATTGTGAACATATTCTTTATTATAAGTACTAGAAAATTAGGTTGTAAAGTCCTAATATAAGAAGTTTTATAAAATTATCTATGTAACATTTGCGTACAGAAATCGGCTGGGAAAATCCAAAAATGTATACTAATAGTCGATAATTAGCCTTATTTAATCAAATCAATCGATTGATCTAAAACATTTCGGTGAAACAATATAATAGTTTGTTGGGGCTTTGTTGCTGTTCTTTTTTTAGTATGATTCGACCAAAACGAACTTATTTACCTGTTGGAGTGCAAACAAAAAACACAAATTTGTTATTATTAGAGGATAAAGAAGTTAGATGTACTATAATAGGTGATTGGATGCTATTGGGACGAGATTGGCATGATAATTATAAGTTGTAGTGCAGAAAAAGGAATGTTTATATATTATTAGAAATTATTATGAAAGTGAATTTAATGATTTTAGCAGTTGCATTGGCATTTTCAACTGTTGCATGTAACACAACAGGAAAAAAATCTGAAGCAACAGGAGCTGGCGATACCGCAACTACAGTCCAAAAACCAAGTGTAGTGGATAACGCATCTTTGGAAGGAACATGGGAACTTAAATCAATTACCACACCGGAGACAGCAGGAAAAGCGCTCAAAGAATTGTTCAAAGACAAAGTTCCAACATTGACTTTCACAAGCAAAGATCACAAAGTAGAAGGTAACAACGGCTGTAACGGTATCGGCGGTACTTACGAAAGCGAAAAAGGCAATTCCATTAAAATCGGCGATAAATTGGTATCTACGATGATGCACTGTGAAAATGCAGCTTACAATGAATTTATGAATGGCTTAAAATCTACGACAAACTTTGATGTTAGAGATAATGAGTTAACATTTATTTCTGGCGATATTGTGGTGATGCAATTTGTAAAGAAATAAGGAAATACTCAATAGAATGAATAGGCCCCAATACGAGGGCCTATTTTCTTGATTTTTATATTAGCCTTTGCAAGCTCTTTTAGCATATTAAATTCTTGATTGCTTCGGTATCATTTGTTCTATAACCTTCTTATTTTTAAGCGAACTCTCCTTTATTAAAAAAAGTTGCGCTCCCCATGTTCGCTCTTCTCTTAGCACCCGCTCGCCAGATCCGGATATGGTTATGATTGTTTTTTTAGATAATTATTTGGGGACAATGCTCTTGACAACAACTCTTCCAATACCATGACTCCTTTTATTTTATTAGGTTTTTTATCATAATAAGTAAATATCTCAACAGACTTATGGGTGTAAGTGTTATGACTTACGACCAGACTATCCAGATTTCCTGCAGTATTATAATAAAATGCTTTTCTGGATAAGAAACTGACTGTCCTTATAAATTTGCTCTTCTTTCAGCAAGTCACCATTATATTCATACGTATAGATTATGGGCGTATTAGCCTTTTCGAAAATTTTTCGTTCGACGATTTTGTTTCCCTGATAACGCAGTTCATGTTTATCTGAAAATGTGACCGACTTATCAATGCTCTTTTTTTCCAATGTTACCCGATTGTCGTTTACAACAACATTCCAATAAACCTGATCCGTGAAAAGTTTGCGGAATCCGCCCACCATAGGTATAAAAGCAAATCCACCAGTAATACGAGTCAGCTGTCCCCCATCATAACTCAACTTCATTTCATTTACAGCAGGGATAAACGATGCGTTTGTCGGTGACTCCAGGTAAAAAACCGGAATTTCTTTCAATCCCTGACCTAAATTAATTTCTCCATCTTTCGAACATGAAAAACAGGTTAATAACGACAACGTACAGACTGATAGCCAGTTTTTTTTCATAAAAACAAGTTATTTAGCAGCTAAATATACCATATTAAAATTTCATCTCGTAACTTTACACATCATGAAAAAAGATCAATCTAAAATCATACGTGAACAGGTCGATCGTTCAGCACTTCGCGAACATTCGACTCCTTTATACCTCACATCAAGTTTTATCTTCGACAGCGCTGAACAAGGTCGGGCGGTCTTTGCTGGAGAAGAAGATGCAATGATTTATTCCCGCTATGCAAACCCGAATACTTCCGAGTTCATCAACAAGGTCTGTATTATGGAAGGTGCTGAATCGGGCTTATCTTTCGCATCGGGTATGGCTGCAGTATTTGCATCCTTTGCTGCAATTATCGAAAGTGGAGACCATATCGTTTCTTCACGCGCGATATTTGGTTCTACCCATCAGTTATTTACAGAACTTTTTCCGCGTTGGGGTGTTACCACAACTTATGTAGACGCGGCTAATCCCGAGGAATGGGAAAAGGCCATACAGCCAAATACGAAAATTATATTCTTGGAATCACCATCCAATCCCGGATTGGAATTAGTTGATTTAGAATGGTTGGGTAAATTCAAAGAAAAATATCCGAATATTATTCTTTCGATCGACAACTGTTTTGCGACACCATATCTTCAGAAACCAATTCAATATGGATTTGACTTGGTCATCCATTCGGCGACTAAATACATGGATGGACAGGGACGTGTTTTGGGTGGTATTGTCGTTGGAAAACAGGAATTGATAGACAAATTGATGTTCTTCATCCGTCACACAGGCCCTGCATTGTCACCATTTAATGCTTGGATTATTTCCAAAAGTCTGGACACCCTAGGTATCCGTATGGATCGCCATTGTTCCAATGCACTCGCACTGGCACAAGCGTTAGAAAATCATCCGGAGATTGAAGATGTAAAATATCCTTTTCTACCAAGCCATCCACAATATGAGCTAGCTAAGAAGCAGATGAAAGCAGGCGGTGGTATTGTTACACTGGTTGTCAAGGGTGGTTTTGAACGTGCAAAAGCTTTTGTTGACCAATTGGAAATGATTTTATATACATCCAACTTAGGTGACTCCAGATCAATCGCTACGCATCCGGCATCCACCACACACTCCAAGCTGTCCGAAGATGAGCGACTGAACTTAGGTATACAACCGGGCAGTATTCGATTGTCGGTTGGCTTAGAGGATCAGGAAGATATTATCAACGATATCTTACAAGCCCTAGAGAAGACAAAATAAATACTAAAAAAGCGTGCTAAGCACGCTTTTTTAGTATTTATTATTGAGATATGAGATGCTGGTTGTTTAAGCCTTTGGCTAATAGTTCTGCCTTCTTTATCCTCATACTACTCATGATTTCCTAGTTCAACGAAGCAATCGCTGCAGCATAGTTTGGTTCGTCAGCGATTTCGGCAACTTGCTCTTCATACAAGACTTTACCATTCTCGTCCAAGGTAATCACAACACGGCTCAATAGACCTGCTAATGGTCCATCGGCGATTGCCAATTGATAAGCATCAGAGAAATTCGCATCTTTATATTCTGATAATGTCACTACATTGCTCAAGCCTTCGGCTGCGCAAAAACGACCTTGTGCAAATGGCAAATCTTTCGATATACATAATACAACGGTATTGTCCAATTGAGATGCTTCTTTGTTAAACGCACGTACAGATGCTGCACAAGTTCCAGTATCCACACTAGGAAAAATATTTAACACAATTTTTTTTCCTTTGAAGTCTGCGAGTGACTTATCTGAAAGATCTCCTGCAGTTAATTTAAAATCAGGCGCTTGCTCACCAACTTGTGGTAAATTGCCTTTTGTGTTCACTGGATTGCCCTTAAAAGTGATTGTAGCCATAAAATATGTTCGTTTAATTTTTAGTTTCCTTGCTCTTAAAGGTACGAGCAAAAAAAATATTACACAACATTTATTAATATTAGCCAAACATTTATTATGTTAGCATTGTATTTTAAAGAGGAATGTTAACCAACAATAAACACTAGTATGAAGAAATTATTATTCTCAATACTTTGTGCATCACCATCACTGCTCTTTGCACAAGGGTCTCAAGTGAACACGCAGGGCGTACGAGCATTAGGTATGGCTGGTGCTGGATCTGCACTATTCACAGACGAAACAAGTATATTCTACAATCCGGGAGGTTTAGCAAAAATGGACCACAATGCGGTATCTGCAGGGATATCTACGGTAATGTATCGATCAGCCTTCAAAGAATCAGGAAGCAATCAAGTCTACAACACACGTTCGCAAGTTACCCCACCATTTTCTGTCTTTGCTACATTTGGCCCAGACAATGCACGTTGGAAAGCTGGTCTAGGTGTTTACACACCTTACGGTGGAGCAGTGGATTGGGGAGACAGTTGGCCTGGAAAATACGAGCTCAACCACCTCAAGTTGCGCGCGATTTACATACAGCCTACCATTAGTTATAAACTTACCGATAACTTAAGTGTAGGTGCCGGATTTGTGTACAACATCGGTATGGTCGATCTAGCGCGGTCATTACCTTTGTTTTTACCTGACGGATCTTCTGCAAGCGCTAAATTAACCGGTACTGGTACTGGTATAGGTTACAACGTTGGTGCACATTACAATTTTGACAACAACGTCGCGATCTCCCTATCTTACCGATCGAAAGTCGTTACCAAACTGAAAAAAGGGGATGCTGATTTTACAGTACCTGATGCTGTTGCGGCCTCGTTTCCTGATACCAAATTCAGTGCAGAGCTCCCTTTACCGGCATCACTCAACCTAGGCATTTCGGTCCCGGTTAGTGACAAAGTAGATGTTGTTGCTGATGGAACTTTTATCCAATATAATATTTATAAAAAGTTAGTATTTGATTATGCAGACAATACACCGCTGCTACAAGATACTGAGCAGATAAAAAATTATAAGAATGCATTTTCCGGGAAAATTGGGGTGAATTATAAAGCCTGCGAGCATTTGGCTGTACGTGCCGGAGTAGGTTATGTAAAAACACCGGTTGACAAAGACCATGTTTATGCGGAGACTCCAGACAACGACCGTATCATGGGTGCACTGGGATTGTCATATGCAATTAACGACAAATTCAGCCTGCACGCAGCTTATGTTTTACAAAAATTGAAAGAGCGTACTGTCGTAAGCCCAGCTACACAAATTGAGGGTGCTTACAAAACTAACATTCATGCTCCTTCAATTTCATTCACCTATAAATGGTAATAGATTATGAAAAGATTTCAAAAAAATATTAAGCTTTATATTGGTTTTGCGGCGATAGCATTGGCTGCGTCCTGTAAACCGTCTATCGACCTTGACACCAAAGGCGGAAATCCCGAAAATGTAGATTTCAGCAAATATATAGCTGTTGGTAACTCACTAACTTCTGGCTACGCCAATAGTGGGCTCAGTCTCAAGGGTCAGGAACAATCTTTCCCGAATATGCTCGCTCAAGAAATGAAAAAAGTAGGCGGAGGAGAGTTTTTGCAACCTTATTTTCCTGCGGAAAACTATAATGGTAGCGGGTTCTTATATTTAAAAGCACTGGTGAACGGTCAACCGCAATTGGGTACAATTACTGACCACCTGGCCATCCGTGGACAAACGGAAGACAAAAAGCCGCTTTACATCAAGTACACTGGTCCCATCAATAATCTGGGCGTACCGGGAATGCGTTTGGATATGGCATTTGCGCCAGGAATAGGTACCACAAAAGGGAATCCTTATTTTGAGCGATTGCTACCAGACAATGCGCCAGTTACCACAACTTATGTAGATTTCGCAACCACGAAAGACCATACATTTTTCTCCTTCTGTTTAGGAAATAATGATGTGCTGGGCTATGCCACAAACGGTGCTGTAACCACTGATCCAACAAATGCCTTGATTTCAGAACAGACCTTTACAGTGCGTTATACTGAATTTATAACCAAATTGACCAGCAAAGAACAAAAAGGAGTTGTTGCGACCATTCCTGATGTGACGGCCGTTCCTTACTTCACAACAGTAACACGTCAGGCATTATTGGCTGCAGCGAATGCGGCGTTAAAAGCACAAGATCCCAATGCCGCACCACTCACGGATATCTACATTAAAACAAAGACAGCCCCTTTTCGTCCAGCAACGGATAAAGACATGTTTATTCTGCCATTTTCTTCGGCTGGCTTATTGGGTAGACGAGATCTCAAAGATCCTGTAACTGGCATTGTCAATCCAGCTCCTTACGGTCTACATCCGGCAAATCCTGTTGGCGACAATTTTGTATTGGATGAGGCTGAGGCAAAAATGGTCCAAGATCGTATCGTCGCGCTAAACACAACGATCAAACAGATTGCGGACAGCAAAAAACTTGCAGTAGCGGATATCTACAGCTTCTTGAACAAAGTAAAATCGGGCTATCAGATTAACGGTATCGCCATCAGTAATAAATATATCACTGGTAATATATTTTCGTTGGATGGTGTTCACTTAACACCTATGGGCTATGCCATTATGGCCAATGTTTTTGTTGATGCGATCAATGCAAAATATAGCACCAAATTAGGGAAAGTAAATGTCAGCCAGTATGGTGGAGTTGCCTTACCTTAGTGCTATAAATTAGCCAAAAGGATAACAAAAAAAGGTCATTTGAATTGAACATTCAGATGACCTTTTTTTGTTAGACAATGCTTATTTTTGTTTAGCATTCATCCGCTTCAAAAGCTACACCTAACAAATCTGCATAGGATAAGAATGGTACAGTGGAAGTCATCATAGTGGCCGCGTGGATGCGTTAACAGAGAAATACAATACGCATAGTAAATAATTATTCTTATGAAAATCAAATTAAACCGTGTCAACCAAGCTGTGCATTTCGAAGCCAGCAGTGAATTATCTTCCGTCAAAGTCAACATCGATGGTTCTGAAGCGATTGGTGGTGAAGGAAAAGGTGTTCGCCCCATGGAGTTGGTATTGATGGCATTGGGTTCTTGCAGCGTTTTTGACCTACATAGTATTCTATTAAAACAACGTCAGCAAATTGATGATGTCCAAGTGGAAGTAGAAGGAAAGCGCCGTGAAGAAGTGCCCCAAGTGTTTACGGATATTCATATCAACTTTTTCCTCAAAGGGGAAATTGATGAAGTGAAGGCGGCGAAAGCAGCCGAGCTAGCTGTCAAAAAATATTGTTCAGTACATGATATGCTTGCAGCGGGTGGTATCAACATCACTTATTCGCTAAAAATAAACTAATATTTTAGGCTGTCTATTGTTCAGATTTGTTTGCAATAAAAAATCTGAACAATAGACAGCTATATAAATAATAATGCGGGGCTAAAGTCTTGTTTGCTCTTCGGTCTTATTCGGTTGGTTGCCGCTCTTGACCTTTTGGTTCCCAAAGTGATACCGCAATGTCACATTTACCTTTCTTGTATCCCGATAATCATCAAAATAATTGTTTTGATCGGCATATTTTGACGATATTCTCATTTTCTCTGTCCTAAAAATATCCATAAACGCAAGGTTGACCTCTAATCGCTTATTAAAAAACTTTCGATTGGTCATCACGTAGGTACTGGAGTAGCCTGTAATTCGGAATGGTCCCTGAATAGTCGGTGAGGTAAACGTATTGCCGAGTTCCAGATTCCAACCCGCATTTTTGTCCAGGATATAGTTTGAACTTATGTTACCATTACCGATATAAACATCGTTCTTATGCAACACCGCATCGGCCCCCATAAAATAGTTTTCATTGTACATTCCTTCCAGTTGAAGATTTAATCCCCAACGGGAGGTCAATTGAAAGCTCTTCCCCAAATCTATTCCTGCCCCTTGCCCTTTCTTAATATTGGTATATTGAAAGATCAGCTGGTGATTGATGTTATCCTGCAAAGCAATTTCCATATTAGGCCATTTTTCAAAACGATAAAATAGATCCATATTCCAATTATCCTTTGTCCAGGTCAGGTTGAGATTATGCACAATCGTAGCCCTCAAGCGGGGATCTCCCTGGAAATATGAAAACAGGTTATAATAGGATTTCGCCGGATTAAGCCATGAATAAGCGGGAC
The DNA here is from genome assembly GCF_019969845.1 of Sphingobacterium sp. GVS05A. Taxonomy (GTDB): domain Bacteria; phylum Bacteroidota; class Bacteroidia; order Sphingobacteriales; family Sphingobacteriaceae; genus Sphingobacterium. The sequence continues at coordinate 393,556 of NZ_JAHXYR010000003.1, read as the reverse complement.
GGCTGATGCGTTTACCATAGGAAAATCCGAATTGCTGCTGATCCGAGAGCGCATATTGCATGTAGAAAGTGGGAAATAACACAAAATAATCCTTTTTATTCATGTCCTCCGGTTCTGAAACCCGTCCTTCTAGATCGGTATACTCCCCTCTTAAACCCGCTTTCCAGCTCCATTTCTTCCAGCTATAGTTAAACGATGTATATAGGGCGGCATTACGCTCATTATAATCAAACAGGCTGCTCTTGTCGGGCCGGTATTGAAGGGTACCTGATTCATCGTCCGAAAATATTAAGTCACTTGTTGTTTTGACAGCGCTAAACTTTCCACCGAACTCAACCTCTAGCCCTTTAATCTTTCCCGTAATATCCATTTGTGTGGAAAAAAGTCGGTTTTCACTATCGTTATTACTGATAAAACGCGTACTTGATGGTTTTTCCCCCTTAAAATTCAATGCTGTCAAAACATCTTGATCGTTGGTCGCACTGCTGGACGTGAAATAAGAAGACCAATTGATACTCCATTTGGAACTGAGTTTCTTGGCCACCTGGAGATATAGATTGTTGTTTTTATTGGACCGTTCATGATCATTTGTTGTAAAATAGCTGGATTCCTGCACATGGTCTTTGTTATAGATTACTGTAGGCACCTCATAGATGCCGTAGGACCTCGGCCCATAATAACCCGTTAAGCCCATATTGATTGACCATGTTGTGTCTGGTGTATATTCCATAGAAAGCACATAACTATTTTGGCTATTATTGGTATCGAAACGATCCATCGTGCCTTCCCATGAAGTCTGTTCCTTCGGGTAATACACGTAGTTTGTTTCATAACGGGCATAGGTACCGCGTCCAAAATTGTATGTTGCCCGTAGATTGAATTTTTCATTCTTGTAATACTGTGTCAGTCCAAACAACTGTTTCCAGGTCGTGCTTTTTTCTGCCAGGCCCACTACCGTACCCCGATAGCCATATAAGGTAGATTTGGAAAGCTTGATATTGATGATTGTACTTCCCTCCGCTTCATATTTTGCAGGGGGATTGGTAATCACCTCGATGGACTGGACATCGTTGCCCGCGGTATTCTCTAGATAGGTTTTCAGTTCCTCACCACTGAGCAGAATCTTGCGGTCATTGATCAGCACCATAATCTTTTTACTTCCGCGGACCATTAAGTCCGAGCCACTCGCCATCACCAAAGGTGTACGTTTAAGGATGTCCCAGGTATTGAGCGCAGAGAGGTTACTATGCCGTACGTTAAATTCTAGGCGATCCAACTTGCGGATCAATCGGGGTTGCCGGCCTACAACATTCACTTCCTCAAGCTCTTTCGCCTTAGGAAGAAGCGTCACGATCAGCGGACTTTTTATGGTATCGCTGTAAAAAAATAATTCCTTGGTGCCAAAATTCAAATGTGATGCTTTGAGATAGTATTTCGTATGCTGTGCTAATGCTAATTCAAACTTCCCGGAAAGATCAGTCTTCATTTCGCGAACCTGTTGATAAGTGCTATCCAATAACACAATAGATGCATCAGCCAGTCTCTCGCTATTTCCATTTTGAATCTGTCCCCCTACTTGCCTAGTCTGTGCTGTAGAAAGCAAAGGTGCTAAAAGCAAAAATAATAATCCTTTCATATTTCGGTATTTAATGCTCCAAAATTGTCCATTACCTCCGCTAAATATGGTTAATGAAGAGTTAATGCTGTGTTAAGGTGTCTGATGTTGCTTGCAAGCAATTATATTTGTATATGGAATTGAAACCTAAAAACTATATTATTCTTTTCATCTTATTTTTTGCTGTTCTTATCGGCATCCAAGGTTATCAATTGTACAACACCTACCAACTCAAACAACGTGAGATGCTCGGGATGGTCAAAAAGAATCTGGACAACTTAGATGACTCCGATTCCATTTTTGACCACAACCTATTAAGCAAGGATATCGCTAGAGATTACTACATCAAATTGGTCAAGAAAGAGATCACAGAAGAAAGCCTAAAAAATCTATATCAAACACATGCGCATAAAACTTCCAGAGAGCTGACTAAATATGTCGACAGTATATTCCAGCCCTTGGGTATGCATGTCATCCTTAAACAGGAAATACTAGGTATTTATTATAAAGATGCTGTAAAACCATTGGCCAAAGGACCGATCACCGTCTATACAACAAGCGGTACCTTTCACAATCCCACGGAATTATCCACAAGCAAATGGGTTACGGAAAAAACAGAAACAAATAAGATAGAGGATCGTATCGAAAGCAAAGAAATATTATATATTTTTTCAGTTCCGCGAAAGACTTCCTTTGAAGTGGTCAATCTGGGCTGGATTTTATTTAAGGAGCTGGCTTCCCTCCTGTTAAGCACCTTATTGATTCTGGCAGCATTTATCTGGCTATTTTATCGAACCATCACGAATCTCCGAAAACAAGACAAACAGATTGCGGTATTACATGATGTCGTAGACAATATTTCGCATGAGCTAAAAACACCGGTTGCGACCTTAAAAATTGCGGCTAAAACACTCCGAAAGTCTACCGATGATAACATCATCACGGTTATTGAACGCCAGGTAAGCCGCTTAGAGCAAACGCTAGATCCATTAAGCGAGAATCAAAGCGCATCAAGCCTATCCCCAATAACAGCAGGGGAGCTACAGGCGATTTTTAGTGATTTTCAGCTTTGTAATCCAACCATCCAGCTCATTTTAGAGCCAGGCCCCAAAGCGCAAATTTGCCTTAACGTCACTGATGCTACGACATTATTTAATAACTTAATGAATAATGCTGTTAAGTATGGTGCCACACAGTTGGGTATTCGTCTTGAAGAACAGAAAAATTATCTATCCATTCAGGTCAAGGACAATGGTCAAGGTATGGCAGAAAGCGAGTTGCCCTATATTTTTGAAAAGTTTTACCGTATCCAAAAAGACAATATCCATGATACAAAGGGATTAGGGATCGGTCTGTTCCTTGTTAAGAATATCATCAAGAAATACGGCGGGGAGATCAAGGTTATGAGTAAATTGCAACATGGAACAACTTTTACAGTGCTCTTACCACGCTAATTTATCGGGTTATGAAGAATAAACTATTACTGGTAGAGGATGATCCGGATTTTGGATTTATGTTGAAACAATACCTGGAGCTTTCGGATTTTAACGTGGATTGGATTGAACAACCGAATGATCTTACTGCCAATTTTCAAAGGCTCACGAGTTATGATTTAATTATTTTGGATGTTATGCTTCCACAAGTGAGCGGTTTCACTTTAGCAAAAGAGATCAATACGCTTTTTCCTTTACTTCCATTTATTTTTTTAACAGCCAAGGAGCAAAAGATCGATAAACTAACGGGCTTGAAAATCGGTGCTGATGATTACATCACCAAACCCTGTGATCCCGAAGAGTTGTTACTTCGTATACAGAATATATTAAAGCGTAATCAAAAACATGTTTCATCAGGTTCCATTTCAATTGGTTCATATCTATTTTCACCAGACCAGCTACTGTTAAGTCATGCTCTTGAACACTATAAGCTCACAGAACGTGAAGCACAGTTGCTGTTATTCCTGTGTCAACACAATGGTCAACTCGTAACGCGGGAAGATATTCTCGAAAAAGTATGGGGAACTGCTGATTTTTTTACGGGTAGAAGCATGGACGTCTTTATCACACGTATTCGAAAATACCTGAGCCATGACCCCACTCTTAGCATTAGTTCGAATCGTGGTGTAGGGTTTACCGTTCATTTCTGAAACTTACACCAGAGGTTGTTTTTAACGATGCCATCTATTGGAGGATTCAATTGTTATTACCTTTCAAGCTCCTCTTTTCGTCTATTCCATAATTTTTCCGCCCAGCGTCCGACAAACCAAAAGGAAACTGCCAGGATCAGGAAAAATACAGCTCTATTGATATTATCCCATAGGTACTCGACATAGCGTGTATAGATATTCAGTACCAAAAACACAAAACCCACCTCACGGGTGACATTATCTTTTGCTTTTAGCCCATAAATAACGAGAAAAGCGGACACTGCTGTAGATAAAATACCCCAATAAAACATATGGTATTGACGGACGGTGGTCCATTCGTAAAAATCCGAATAGTTACCAAAAATGGACAGTGTCCATAAGGAGACCATGAGGTAAATCAATCCAATAATATAACTGACCGGCTGAAAGATCTGCAAGCGTTCGAAACGCGGCTGCAGCCAAACCGCTGCTGCTGTGATCATTGCACCGAAAATAGTAAAGCGCAACGGATAATTCATTCCCCAGAATTTAAATCCCCAGTTGCTGTGATAGGCTGTCTCGGTAGCGAACCAAACGCCAAGGGCCAATAGCATAAAAGTCCAGATCAGCTTGCTATCGAGCTTTACGGCGAGAATTCCGTAGATCGCGACGGACAATAAAAACAAAAGCGAATAATGCATGGTATCTTTATCCAATACCTTGCCCATAAACCCGATGCAGGCTGCCGTTCCGAATACTCCGATCAACATCATCGTTTCTGTGGAAAGATTCTTATAAGGATAACGCTTTTTATAACGAAACCCCAGTGTATAGAACAGTACAGCAACCGCAGCAAAAAAGAAGCAGAATAAAATGTTGGGTGCTTCATAGAGGGTATCCACAAAAGCCAGGAAAGAAGCGTCTGTAAATAGCGAAAAAACAGCGAATACCAAAGAGGCTAAGGCGATCCAAAAAGCATAACGCGCCAGTTGCCCCCAATCAAAACTTTTAACATCGAGGCTATCCATCAGTTCATTGGCTTTTTGTTCATCCAAGAGATTCTCCTTTTTCCAAAATTGGACAATATCTTCGATGGATTGTTTCTCCTGTTTGCTGACGTCGTATTTTCGCATTATTTATTGTATTAAGTATTGAGCATTGAGACCCTAGTGAAACATAACTCTGGTCTACAAACTCGTTGAATTGGCTTTTTTAATTTTAACGTTTTATTTTCGAGACACTTCCTGTATAAACTTACAGCTTACAAGGTTGTCATAACGATCTAAATCGATCACAAGATAACAATAACCTTCATAACTTTCCTAAATCATTGCAGCATCACAAGAGCTCCGCATCACCTGTATATCACATTTTATTCCAAAAGTCAGATAGGCTCGCATAATTCCTTTAAAATCTGTAATTTTGCATGTTTTGCATTTTATCCCTTTACAAGGGTTTTAAGGAGTTTTCATGGCAGTAAAAAGAAGCCCAGATTTGGGCGAACAGAGTGAAGTTCAAGTATTTGGAGCGCGTGCGCACAATCTAAAAAATATAGATGTATCTTTTCCGAGAAATGAATTGGTCGTCATCACCGGTTTAAGTGGCAGTGGAAAGTCTTCCTTGGCTTTTGACACCATTTATGCGGAGGGACAACGTCGGTACATGGAAACTTTTAGTGCCTATAGCCGTCAGTTTTTGGGGGGTATGGAGCGTCCGGATGTGGACAAGATATCGGGTTTGAGCCCTGTGATTTCCATTGAACAGAAAACAACGAGCAAAAATCCAAGGTCAACCGTAGGAACCATCACTGAAGTATATGATTTTATGCGTCTTTTGTTTGCCCGCGCAGGTGAAGCATTCTCCTATGTCACTGGCAAAAAAATGGAACGCATGTCTGACGACCAGGTTATCGACCGTATTTTGGACGAGTTTGAAGGGCAAGCGTTAAATATCCTCGCTCCTGTTGTAAAAGGACGTAAAGGACATTATCGGGAGCTTTTTGAGCAAATTCGTAAACAGGGTTATGTCAAAGTACGTGTAGACGGTGAAATACTGGACCTTGTCCCAAAAATGCAAGTAGACCGCTATAAAATTCACGATATTGAGATTGTCGTTGACCGTCTGAAAATAGAACGCGATGACAAAAAGCGGCTACAGACTTCGGTTATGCAAGCCATGAAAACGGCAAAAGGCATTATCAAAGTGTCTACCAAGGATAATCAGGAACAATTTTATAGTCGCTATCTGATGGATGCGGAGTCAGGGATCTCTTATGATGAACCCCAACCCAATACCTTCTCATTCAACTCACCTTATGGCGCCTGTCCGACATGTGATGGGTTAGGCTATATCTTTGAGATTGATAAAAATGCCGTCATTCCTGACAAGAAACTCAGTATTCAAAAAGGGGGGCTGGCACCATTGGGGCCAACACGGGAGAACTGGACTTTTGAAGTACTTAAAGCAGTAGCCAAAAAATTGGATTTTGCGGTAACAACACCACTGGAAAAATTGAGCGATGAGCAGATCGACCAACTTTTGTTTGGTAATAAAGAAGAACCTATTGTCGTCACCGTATCCTATGGAAGTTATGGTACCCGTGAATATCGTGTGGAATTTGAAGGTATCTTCAAAATGCTCGAGGAATTTTCGGGAAAATCTTCTGATGAAGCACCTTCACTGGATGATTTCAGGACCAAAGTTACCTGCCCTACTTGCGAAGGAGCACGGTTGAAGAAAGAATCGCTTCACTTTATGATCGCAGACAAGAATATCCATGAGCTATCAACATTAGATATTTCTGCGTTAAAAGAATGGTTCGATCAGGTAGAGAGCAAACTGGATGAACGCCAATTGGTCATTGCTACAGAAATACTTAAAGAAATAAGGGCTCGTTTGGGCTTTCTTTTGGATGTAGGCCTGAATTACCTGACATTGGATCGTACAGCAAAAACCTTATCCGGAGGGGAAGCGCAACGGATCCGTTTAGCCACCCAGATTGGTTCACAGTTGGTCAACGTACTTTATATTCTGGATGAACCGAGCATCGGATTACATCAACGCGACAACGAACGTCTCATTAAGGCGCTCAAAAACTTACGTGATATAGGCAATTCGGTCTTGGTTGTTGAGCATGATAAGGATATGATCTTACATGCGGATTATGTGATTGATATGGGCCCGGCGGCGGGTGTTCATGGTGGTACAGTCGTTGCTGAAGGCCAGCCCGACGAGATCTTAAAATCAGACTCCTTGACCGCAGCTTATCTTAATGGGAAAAAAGAGGTTAAGATCCCGGAAAAACGTCGTGAAGGCAACAGCAAAACACTGACCATTCATGGCGCTACAGGGCATAATCTAAAAAACTTGACTGTAACCTTTCCACTCGGCAAATTAATCGTTGTATCAGGTGTTTCAGGCTCTGGGAAATCGAGTTTGATTACTGGTACATTGTACCCGATCTTAAATAAACATTTCTTCCGGGCAAAAGCGACTCCACTTCCATTCAAAAAGATTGAGGGCTTGGAGTATATTGATAAAGTCATTGAAATTGATCAAAGCCCTATTGGCCGTACACCACGGTCCAATCCTTCAACCTATACAGGTGTATTCTCCGATATACGCACGCTCTTCGTTCAGCTTCCCGAAGCAAAAATTAGAGGCTATAAACCTGGTCGTTTTTCGTTCAATGTCAAAGGTGGGCGTTGTGAAACCTGCCAGGGTGCAGGGTTGAAGGTGATTGAAATGAATTTCCTTCCTGATGTGCAGGTTCCTTGTGAAACATGTCACGGAAAGCGTTATAACCGAGAAACTTTGGAAGTGCGCTACAAGGGTAAATCTATTTCGGATGTACTTGATATGAGCATCAATGATGCTGTTGATTTCTTTGAAAATGTGCCAAGCATTTACAGAAAAATCAAGACCTTACAGGATGTGGGTTTAGGTTATATTACCTTAGGTCAATCTTCTACGACCTTATCTGGAGGAGAGGCACAGCGGGTGAAACTTGCCACAGAACTTTCCAAGAAAGATACCGGAAACACATTTTACATCCTCGATGAACCGACAACAGGACTTCATTTTGAAGACGTCAATGTACTCATGGGTGTGATCAACCGACTTGTAGACCGTGGAAATACAGTCTTGATTATCGAACACAACCTTGATGTTGTCAAATCCGCGGACTGGGTGGTTGATATCGGCCCTGAAGGCGGGAAAGAGGGTGGTCAAGTATTATTTGAAGGAACCCCAGAAAATTTAATTAAAAACAAGAAAAGCGAAACCGCACGTTTCCTAAAACTGGAGATGTCATAACAGCGAAGAGCCCATATTTATTAAAGGCAGGCACAAGGCTTCGACGGTTTTAGAGGCCATCTGGAATATCCAGTTGATTTTCATTTGTGTTTGTGCTGTCTAAATATGGATATTTCGTAACTTTGTATTATATGTCGGATATTATTCAATTACTTCCAGATAATGTTGCTAATCAGATTGCGGCGGGAGAAGTGGTGCAGCGACCAGCGTCTGCCATTAAAGAATTGATTGAGAATGCCATTGATGCTGGAGCTGACAAAATAAAACTTATTGTTAAAGACGCGGGCAAATCGTTGATCCAAGTCATTGACAATGGCTGTGGCATGAGCGTAACAGATGCTCGCCTTTGCTTTGAACGCCATGCGACGTCAAAGATCCGGAAAGCTGAAGATTTATTTGCTATTCGCACCATGGGTTTCCGTGGGGAAGCGATGGCGTCCATCGCTGCGATAGCACAAGTAGAACTAAAAACTCGCCGTATCGAAGATGAACTTGGTACTGTGGTCGAAATAGAAGGATCAAAAGTTGTCAATCAATATCCAGAAGCTGTTGCTGCTGGAACAAATATTTTAGTCAAAAATCTTTTTTACAATATTCCTGCCCGCAGGAACTTCTTAAAGAGCAATTCTGTTGAAATGCGCCATATCATTGACGAATTTCAACGTATCGCCTTGTCCAATCCACAGATTTTCCTTTCACTACATAGTGATGGAAATGAAATATATCATCTCCCTGCTGAGACACTGAAACAACGGATTGTCCATATCTTCGGAAACAACTACAACCAACGACTGGTCCCTGTGGAAGAGGATACATCCATTATTAAAGTGGAAGGTTTTGTCGGAAAGCCTGAATTTGCGAAGAAAACACGTGGCGAACAGTTTTTCTTTGTCAACAGGCGATTTGTCCGTGACCCTTATCTGCACCATGCGGTTATGAATGCGTACGAGGATATTATGCAAGCGGAAACTTTTCCGTTTTATGTCCTATTTATCGATATAGATCCTGCTCGTATTGACATCAATGTACACCCAACAAAGACCGAAATCAAATATGAGGATGACAAGGCAATTTATGCCATCATCCGTTCAGCGGTGAAAAGGTCACTGGGACGCTATAATATCATGCCTTCTTTGGATTTTGAACAGGAGACAAGCTTCACCAATCTGATTACCAAGAAATCATTGGACGAAATTATTGCGCCAACAGTCACCTTTAATCCAGATTTTAACCCTTTTGACACGGACAAGTCCAAATCGTCGTATTCCAGATCGGATAGTTATGCGGAAGGCTTTGCAAAAAAAACAGGGGGAATACCAAGCAATTGGGATTCATTGTACGAGATCGTCGAAAAGGAGGAGTCTGTACAACTTCCTTTGCATACTGGTTCAGAATTGGAGACGGACCGCCCACAGGCCATCCAAGTGGAAGATAAAACTTCCTCTAAATTATTTTTTCAGCTGCACAATAAGTATATTGTTTCACAGATTCATTCTGGTTTTATCCTTATTGATCAACAAGCTGCCCACGAACGTATTTTATTTGAACAGTTTCTGGAGCAGCTCGATCAGCATAAAGGTTTGAGCCAACAAAGTTTATTCCCGCAGACCATAGATCTCAACCCTGCGGATAATGAGTTGATGAAAGACTTATTGGACGACATCAACGGTCTAGGTTTTCAGATTCGTGAATTTGGAAAAAATTCCTATATTATTGACGGAATTCCGGCAGACTTGGGAACAGGCTTTGATGAGATCAAAATGATTGAAAAAATATTGGAAGATTATAAAAATAATCAATCCGAATACAAGCTAGCTAAACGCGAGAATCTAGCGAAAAGCCTTGCTCGCAATGCTGCGATCAAACCAGGCACACAGCTTGACAACACCGCTATGGCAGAATTGGTCGACAAGCTCTTTGCCTGTCAATCACCGAATATCTCCATCTATGGTAACCCTGTTATCGTAACATTTACATTGCAGGAATTAGCAGAAAAATTTGGTAAAAACTAGAAGATAAAACTATATGTTTCAACAATTGACACCCGTTATCAAGAATTTACTGATCGTAAATATTGTATTCTTTTTAGGATCAGAATTTGTGCCCATTGCCCATAATTATCTTCCGGTTTTCTACCCTGACTCGCCATATTTTAAAGTATGGCAGATAATCACGCATATGTTTATGCATGCTAACCTCGGTCATATCTTCTTTAACATGTTTTCTTTGGTCATCTTTGGCCCGATGATCGAGCAAGTACTTGGCCCAAAACGTTTTTTGAATTTCTACCTGATTTCGGGTATTGGAGCATGGCTATTGCAAATGGGTGTTCAGGGTGTTGAAATATTTAATGCAACAGGAAGCTTCTTCCCATTGCACCATAGTCTGGACTTGTCCACGCTAAACACATCCAATCCAGGTTTGGTGCAAGAGATCTATACTTCACGTATGCTGGGTGCCTCTGGTGCCATATATGGTGTATTACTCGCTTTTGCTTACCTTTTCCCAAACATACCGCTTCAATTTTTGTTTATTCCTGTACCAATCAAAGCAAAATATATGATCGGAGGATATATTTTGATCGAGATCTATATGAGCTTATCTAGGCCAGGGGATTCGGTAGCCCATCTAGCACACGTTGGTGGTGCACTGTTTGGTTACTTGCTACTCAAATTTTGGAGGATTAGAAAGGGAATTTATTAATAGCGCGAATAATGAATAGCATTGGTTTAAAAGATTTTTGGAGACAAACATATAAAACAGGTTCACCGATTCCGGTTGTGATCAGTATTCAGGTATGTTTATTTATCCTCATTTATTTTTTGGACCTGCTCTTTGAGTTGAAATTTATCGCTCAAAGTTTCCTACAGCCTATCGTTAAGCATTTGAGTTTACCAAGCAATTTTTCGGTTTTCTTAGCACAGCCTTGGTCCTTGATTTCGTCCAATTTTGTCTATGTTCAGCTTTTAAATTTAATCTTCGACAGCTTATGGCTGTATTGGGTAGGCCAGATATTCTTCACATTCTTAAATAAAAGACAGTTTTTCTTTGTCTACATTGCCTCATGGCTCTTGAGTAGTACCCTCTATGTGGGTTTTGGCACACTTATTCCTCCGCCGACAGATCTGCATTTAATGGGGGGAGCTCATCCATTGGCAGCGGTACTCGCAGCAATTGTCACTTTAGTTCCGAACTATGAATTGCGGCTATTACTGTTTGGTACTGTTAAATTAAAAATAGTAGCCATCGTCTATTTTGCATTGGAATTTTTATTTTTCGCCATTGGCAACAGACCTGCCGCAGTCTCTTACTTTGCTGTTGTTCTCTTTGGAATGGCTTTTACCTATGCCCTAAGATCAGGAATGGACTGGTCAACACTTTTTCAGAAAAAACAAAAAAAGCCTGCAAAAATGAAAGTTGTTGTAGGCAATCATATACCGACAAATCGGAAACATCGTTATGACTTACCAAATCAGGATGAAATTGATGCTATCCTGGACAAGATTTCAGTATCTGGTTATGAAAGTCTGACACACCATGAAAAAGAAACGCTCTTTAGGGCAAGCAATAGTGGCGACAAGGTTGATGGATAGAAGGACATTTTTAAGGAGAAAACTGGGATTTATAAGCAAAACAATGTTCCTGGCAAATATGCTTGGGATCATTGCATTGCTCATGAGTTACTCTGCAACCTTCATCAACCCCAAATCTTTTTGGCCCATTGCATTTATGGGGCTGGGCTACCTTCCTATTCTGCTTGTCAATATTGGCTTTATCTGTTACTGGTTACTGCGTAAACGAAAGGTTGCCCTTTACTCTTTGGCAGCAATCTTATTGGGGTGGCCCTTTCTAACCAAACATTGGAATATCCGCAAAGAAAACCCACCTGTCCCTTCTGAAACACGGACATTACGCATCATGACTTTCAATGCCCATTTGTTCAAAAAAGTTGATGAGGAAAAAAAGAACTTTAAAGCCGACGTTGTCCGTATCATTGATAGCATCTCTCCTGATGTCATTTGCTTTCAGGAGTATATCAGTAAAATCAAAGGGAAACATGTTTTCTCCGAAGAGTTTAAGGACAAATTGGGTTACGATTATTTCTTCTTTGAACCCAGTTCCAAAAATGACTACGAGGCCTATGGCATGGCTGTTTTATCCCGTTTTCCCATCTACGATTCGGGCACTATTCGTGACAATGACTATGGCATCAACAGAATATGCTATGTGGACATCAAAAAGCAGGACACCTTGGTGCGCATCTATAATATCCACCTGCGATCCTTTGCCCTGCAGAACGAAGACAAGGAATTTATTCAAAATCTGTCCAACAAGACTGAAACAGATAATAGGGCCACTCGCCGGTTAAGCCGAAAGCTAAAAAATGCATTTGAACTCCGCAGTGAACAGGCTCATTCGCTGAAAAAACATATGAATGACTGTCAGTACCCTTATATTGCTGTTGGTGATTTTAATGATACGCCTATGAGTTATTCGGTGAATCTAATTGGAGATGGCATGTATAATGCCTTTAAGGAGAAAGGAAATGGATGGGGGGTCACCCACCATGCGCTTTTGCCGATTTTTCAGATTGACTATATCTTTGCCAGTCCAAAATTTCAGGTTATGAATTATCAGGTCGTCAAACAAAAGCTGTCCGACCACTACCCGGTGTGGTCAGATTTACGACTTAAACCTTAGGCATCTGATAGCCCAACGATTTGAGACCTATTTCGATAAATTTATCCCTTCTATTTTTTATTTTATAATAAGCTTCGCGGCCAAAATAATACCTTCCGACCAAAGCTTCAATATCCGACTGAATCAGATCATGCAGATTTTTTGCTTCATTTGCATTCACCGGAATCCGCTTTTGTGTTTTCAGAAATGAAATAAAAAGATCAAACTCTGCCGCAGGTAAATGGTAACCACTGATAAAGTTTTCAATGGAATATGCTGGTAGATGTTTGGTGAACCGGTCGTACACAAATTCTTCGATTGAATTGGAATGGTAGATCTCCCGATACTTAGCGCTTGTTTCGTTGGTATCAATTGGGATATTCACATCCGGCAAAATTCCACCACCACCAAAAACCAGTTTACCCTTGCTTGTTGTAAACATTTCCTTTTGACGAAATTCGGTATCAAGTGTCCAGAGATCAAAACCTGTCATATATTTTGCAGCATCAAAGTTTGCCCGGCTATATTTACGTTGAATACATCTTCCTAATGGGGTATAATATCGCGCGACAGTCAAATTTACGGCAGATCCATCGGAGAAATCAAATTGCTCCTGGACTAGTCCTTTTCCATAGGATCGCCTTCCTACGACAGTAGCCCGGTCTAAATCCTGTAAGGCACCACTCAGAATCTCACTCGCTGATGCTGTGCTTTCGTTGATCAATATGACCACACGACCGTCACCAAACTCACCCGGTTTCTCTGAATAATAATCCTGACGTTGTTCATTAGCCCCTTCGGTATACATCAACAGTCTCTTTTCTTTAAAAAACTGTCCCGCCAGATCTATCGCAGTATGCACAAATCCGCCACCGTTATTTCGTAGATCTAAGATGAGGTCCTGCGCACCGCTTTTTCGCAGATCAATCAGCGACTGTTTAAATTCGTCTGAGGTCTTATGTCCAAAGCGACGGATCTTGACGTAAGCAGTCTTAGGAGCGATCATATAAGAGGCATCAAGGCTTGTTACGTTTACCTGGTCACGGATGACTTTCAGCGGATTAACGAGTGCCTGTCCATTCCGTTGGATCGAAATAAATACAGCAGTTCCCTTCTTTCCACGAATCAATTTTTCAATTTCTGCCTCAGGCACTTTTTTCCCCGCAAGATCCTTGTTCCCGATTTTTAAAATACGATCACCGATCCGCATGCCGCTTTTCTCCGCAGGTCCTGCAGAAACCATTCCTACGACAAGCAGCGTATCCTTTAAACGGAAATATTCCACGCCTATTCCATCGAATGAACCTTCCAGCGTTTCCTGCTTAGCGAGCACCTGATTAGGTCGTAAAAAAGTGGAGAAGGGATCAAGGCGAGAAACAACGTGTTCAATGGCTTCATCTTGCACAGTGTCAACGCTAATATTGTCAACGTAATTTTCAGCGATCAGCTGGACCAGATATTGTAATTTGTCCGAATTTCCATTGGAGCCTAAACTTGAAAATGTTGTTTTTTGGTTACTACCTTGTTCTTCGGCATAATTCTGTCCCAACAGCAAGCCAAGAAGCAATACTGCAGCATATGTAGCGGCTACAAAAATATTTCGCTTAATACTCTTTTGCATTGGAAAAACCCAGTGTTTATAAAAAGATAAACCGAGCCTGTGCGCTCATGAAATTACGTCTCAAAAGTAACAAGTTTATTCGGTTTAATCTGTAAACAGCCGTATAATTTTACATTAAAAACAAAAAATTGTCGCTGACTGTTTACGTCCAGAAGTTCCGCTCACTCGCTTTGACAGAAAACACGAAATAGCGGCAATGAAACTTGCAAATAAGCACAAATTTATCTTAGTTTGAATTTGGAAAGGAATTTAATATATGCACGAAATCGAACCTTATTACAATTGGCGCGACTATTATATCGCTGCCGAGGACGGACAATCACCATTTTATGGCACAGTATACAGCGAATTCGATTTCGACAAACAGATCTACAATTTTTTACTGCATCCACAATGGGATGAATTCGGTTCGCTCACGCTGTATCTAAAGGTATTATTTGTCGATTATGAAAAACAATACTGTGTTATTGAGTTGATCGGTGAATGGAATGATGCCATATACAATGATATCATGTTACTGAAAAGAGAGCTTATAGATGTCATGATCAGTCAAGGTATAAAATATTTTATCCTCATTGGAGAGAATGTATTGAATTTCCATGCTTCCGATGACTCCTATTATGAGGAATGGTTCCAAGATATCGACGATGGCTGGATTGCGGGCGTAGGCTTCCGTGACCATGTCATTGAAGAATTTCAACAACAGAATATTGATTATTACATCAATTTTGGCGGTGCACTCAATGAACTATCTTGGCGTGCATTAAAACCAAAGCAGGTATTTCATCATGTAAATGAATTCCTGACCAAGCGTCTTGGCTTTTAAGTCTTGAGTAGAGAGTATTTAGATTTTGGTTATACAAGCCTATGGCTTACTAATTGTTTCAATTTTTGATTTTTACCTTTTAATTTTTACTTTTTACTGTATTATCCGTTAACTTTGTGATCGATGTGTTCTGTGCTTTGCACAGATACTGATTAATTTTTACGTTTTACTTATACAAAACAATATGTCATTCAGAATTGAAAAAGATACGATGGGTGAAGTTCAAGTACCTGCAGATAAATACTGGGGTGCACAAACAGAACGTTCACGCAACAACTTCAAAATCGGACCGGCAGCTTCTATGCCACATGAGATCGTCGCAGGTTTTGCTTACTTGAAAAAAGCAGCAGCATATGCAAACCACGAATTGGGTGTATTACCTGTTGAAAAACGTGATGCCATTGCAACTGTCTGTGATGAGATCCTAGCTGGTAAACTAGACGATCAGTTCCCATTGGTGATCTGGCAAACTGGTTCGGGAACACAATCCAACATGAATGTGAATGAAGTTGTGGCAAACCGTGCCCAAGTATTAGCTGGACATAAGATTGGCGAAGGAGAACCTGTATTAAAAGCTAATGATGATGTAAACAAATCACAGTCATCAAATGATACCTTCCCTACTGGAATGCATATTGCAGCTTATAAAGCTGTTGCCGAAGTAACCATTCCAGGTGTTGAAAAACTACGTGATACATTGGCTAAAAAGGCTGAAGAGTTCAAAAATGTTGTTAAAATCGGTCGTACACACTTAATGGATGCGACACCATTGACATTAGGTCAAGAGATTTCTGGCTATGTGGCACAATTAAACCATGGTCTGAAAGCGCTAAGAAATACACTTTCACATCTATCTGAGGTAGCATTAGGCGGTACTGCTGTAGGAACTGGTTTAAACACACCTACTGGTTATGATGTTGTTGTTGCAAAATACATTGCTGAATTTACAGGTCTTCCATTTGTTACTGCGGAGAACAAATTTGAAGCTTTGGCAGCACATGATGCTATCGTAGAGACGCATGGTGCGTTGAAACAATTGGCTGTAGCATTGAATAAAATTGCCAACGACATCCGTATGTTAGCTTCTGGTCCTCGTTCAGGTATCGGTGAAATCCTTATTCCAGAAAACGAACCGGGATCATCTATTATGCCAGGTAAAGTGAATCCTACACAATGTGAAGCATTGACAATGGTCGCTGCCCAAGTTATGGGGAACGATGTTGCGATCACTATTGGTGGTACACAAGGGCATTATGAGTTGAATGTATTTAAACCATTGATGGCAGCTAACTTCTTACAGTCTGCACGTTTATTGGGTGACGCTTGTATTTCTTTTGAAGAGCACTGTGCTGCCGGTATCGAGCCTAACTACAAACGCATCAAAGAATTGGTTGACAACTCATTGATGTTGGTAACTGCGTTAAACACGAAAATTGGTTATTACAAAGCTGCTGAAATTGCACAAACGGCGCATAAAAACGGAACTACACTTAAAGAAGAAGCAGTACGTTTGGGTTATGTGACTCCGGAAGATTTTGATGCTTGGGTAAAACCTGAAGAAATGGTTGGAAGTTTAAAATAAGCTGTGGCAATAATTTCAATAAAAAATATAACATCAAAAACATACCTACTGGCTCTTGCCATAGGTATGTTTTTCTTTTTTACCGCCTGCAAATTTAATTCAGATATGCAGGGTGAAGGAGCTTCATTTTTACAGGGCGAGTGGGTACAGGACAGTATTCCGGGACAGCAGCAGATGATGCAATATACATTGGCTGAATTTAAGTTTACCTGTGATTCGGTTTATGCGACAATGCATGTGAACAACAAAGTACAGACTATCCCTGATAGTTGCTATAAAAACGGTTCCTGGACAGAGCATGCCAAAGGTATTTATGTGCTACGTGGTGATTCGGTTATCGTAGACGGAATATACACCAAAGAAAATGGCAAGCAGAAGATCTCAGGTTGTTATCTTTCGGGTCAATATATTCCACGTTTTAAAGTTGTTTATCATTCTGCGGACTCCGTTGTACTGGAAAGTCGATTTGATCAACGTCCTATTGTCCTTAGAAAGACCAAAGATATTACCTGCGTACCTAAAAAGAGATATTAGTATTGAGATATTAGTATTTAGACTTTACTTGTTCAAGCCAGCGGCTTACGAGCACTGTCTTTAATCCTTGCCCCTTAATCTTTGTTCTCTACGCAAGCCTTTGGTGGTCTACTTCAACCTGATCTTGATCGATCGGCTCGTCCAAAGGGATTATTACATCGATGCGTAAATCAACATGTAATAACCCGTTTTTTATTTTTACTTTTGATTATCAACTTCCAACCATCCATATGAACAAAGGAATTATTGCCTTAGCTTTTGGGGGACTTGCCATCGGGATGACCGAATTTACGATGATGGGTATTCTGCCTGATATTGCTAAGGATCTGCATATCGAAATCCCTACTGCGGCTCACCTTATTGCCCTGTATGCGCTCGGTGTAGTTGTAGGTGCTCCTACGTTAGTCTTATTCACGGGTAAATATCCTCCAAAAAAGGTTTTACTCTTTTTGATGTTACTATTTTTTATTTTCAACGGCTTATTCAGTATTGCACCGGGACAGTTTTTGATCAGTCTTTCACGTTTTATGGCTGGACTTCCACACGGAGCATTCTTTGGCGTAGGATCCGTTGTTGCAGCCAAGCTTGCACCGAAAGGCAAAGAGGCTCAGGCCATCTCGATCATGTTTACGGGCATGACTATTGCGAACCTCGCCGGAGTTCCGTTAGGAACCTATCTTGGTCATCATTATTCCTGGCGACTGACTTACGGCATTATCAGTATACTGGGACTGGTTACCTTCGCTGCAATATATGCCTGGATGCCGAAAATTGAGGCTTCCAAAGGAAATAATATATTCAGTCAGCTCAGCTTTTTCAACAAAAAGATTGCTTGGTTATTAATGGCGATTATTGCTATCGGTACAGGTGGGTTGTTTGCCTGGATCAGTTATATTGCTCCCTTGGCGACTAAAGTTTCTGGCGTTCCTGCTGACCGGGTACCGCTGATTATGATTTTGATAGGTGTTGGTATGTTTTTCGGAAATCTGATCGGCGGGAAATTGGCAGACACAATCTCACCAACAAAAGCAGCTATCGCGAGTTTCTCGGCTATGGCGCTCTGTTTGGTTATGGTCTATTTTGTTTCGCCACTAGGCTGGACAGCGTATCCTTTGGCTTTTATTACTGGCTTGGTTTCTTTTACCATCGGTTCACCAACCCAGCTGATGTTGATCCGGGCTTCGAAAGATTCCGCAACATTAGCCGCAGCAGGCGGACAAGCTGCTTTTAATCTCGGCAATACACTTGGTGCATTTTTAGGAGGCATTCCCATCACTATGGGATTAGCGTATAATACCCCCTCCTTGGTAGGTGTGGGTATGGCAAGTATCGGCGCTTTGTTGACCTTGATGTACCTCAAGGTCTATGACAATAAAAGTTAACACATAAAAAAAAGATTCTAATGGCCCGAAGTAGTTATATCAGTGTATTGCGTATTATAGCAATCTTTTTGATTATTCTAATCCACTCTTCTTCGGGCTATTTAAATAGTAATGACTTTAATTCTTTTGATTGGGATTATGCCAATTGGATCAATAGCTTTTCGCGCTTTGCAGTCCCTCTTTTTGTCATCATCTCAGGTGCATTGCTTTTGCAAAGAGATGAAGATACAGGCACATTCTACAAAAAACGTCTGTTTAAAATTATTCCGCCATTTGTCTTTTGGACCATTGTCTACCTGATCTATTATTTTATCCGTTACATTGATTTTGAGTATGTGGGTTTTCCACAAGTTATCAACATCGTGTTAATTCGCTTAAAGTCAGGAAGCAACGCACACCTATGGTACCTCTACATGCTTATCGGGCTCTATCTAGCAATACCTTTTTTGCGAAAAATGATCCGGAACTGTTCAAAAAGAGAGATTGAGATTTTCTTATGTCTGTGGTTTGCTTCACTGTTTTTCAGCAACAAATGGTTTAATGCATATCTTCCGAATTTTGACCTAACCTTTTTTACAGGCTACATGGGTTATCTCGTCTTGGGGTACTATCTCTACAATCATCCGCTCCCCCAGTTAAGATGGCATAGCCTCCCCCTCTTTGTAGGTTGTTGTCTGATTACGGGTTGGGGGACTTACTATCTCAGTCTGGAAAAAGGCGAATTTGACCCTACATTGTATAATTATCTTTCACCCAATATTGCATTAAGTGCAGGCTTATTATTTGTATTTATCCAATGTCTAAAACTCCCAGAACGGTTGAGTGCATTCTGGGAATTCATCGACATCCATAGTTTTGGCATCTATTTAAGCCATATCTTGTTTTTGAATTATATTCATCCACTGCTACCGTTAGCGACGCTTTGGAAAATACCGGTAGCAGCGATTCTCACTTTATTCGCCAGTGCTTTGCTGACATATTGCCTGCGAAAGATCCCGTTTGGGAAATATGTGAGTGGTTAATTCGTTTTGATCCAGCTATTATTTTTCGCCTTCGACCTTATTGTAAATATAGCGATCCGCATTGGGACCATCGATCTCTTTGCCTTCCTGATCCAGTCCGATCAGTCTATTTTCACCTACCTTTAATTTCATATTGGTTTCTTTGCCCGTCAGGTGTACAACAGAACCATTGTCATGCCACATGACTTTACCTGAATCTTCAACTTTGGTGTTCTTATTGATATATTCACTTACAATCGAGAAAGTATTGTCATTTTTTAAAGTAATATTAGTTTTTATACCTTCACAATCCGCACAGGGAATGGTTGCTTCATATTTACCGGGCCAGTCCAACGAATTTTGAGACGTATGGACGGTATCTGCTATCATCGTTGTATGATCGGACGAATCTGCTGCTATCACTTGTTGATTTTCCTTTTTTGTTTGATTACATGCACTTAAAGAAAGTGCTACCAGGCAAATAAATAATACTGATGATTTCATAATGTGCTGTTTTGATTTAAATATACCCCATATCAAGCAATTTCGGCGCCAAGAAAATAATTGATGTGATTCAAAAAATTGCACACCATAAAATAACGAGTGGTACCCAAAGCGTGTTGCGTAGCAGTTGGATATCGAATAAGGGTGAGCAAACCGAGGCAGAATGTGCGCAAAATAAAAAGGACTGCCCGAACAGGGCAGTCCAATCTATATGATATACTGTAAGGCAAAATACGATACATACAATGCATGTATCGGCTATGCCGACAGGATTTGAATGTCTTATTTCAGACTAGAACGGCAAATCATCATCATCTGATGAACCAGACAAATCTACAGGAGCAGGCATATCAGCATAACCTGGAGTAGATGGTGCTGGAGCAGCATTTCCTAGTTTTGTTACACGCCATGCAACCAATGAATTGAAATATGTCGTTACGCCATCTTTATTTGTCCAAGGACGACCACGAAGATTAAAAGATACCTCTACCTCTTCGCCAATAGCTAGGTTATCAAAAATTGAAGTTCTGTCTTGTGTTGATTCAAAACGGATATATTCAACAAATTGTGGGTTTTCGGCATAAGCTACAATCATATCACGTTTTTTGAATGATTCTGTCACTTGTTGTGTCGCTCCTATCTCGTGTACTTTTCCTCTAATTTCCATAATCAAAAAAATAAATATTAAAGCGTAAAATTAAGCAATTTTTGAGGAAGAGTTTAATTAACTTTGTACAAAATATGATGGAAGTTTTCAACACCCCCAATAAAGTTATCATTACGTGCAATAAACGCTTATCGCCGTATTTGCAACAGGAAGTTAAAGAGTTAGGTTTTGACATCGTCAGAGCATTTCCTACTGGAGTCGAATTGAAAGTCAGCGTAAATGATACGATCAAGCTCAATCTGAACTTGCGTACCGCCTCGCAGATTCTATATTCGTTAAAGGAATTTTCAGCGAACAATCCTACTGAGCTCTACGAAGAGCTGAGCACGATTGCTTGGGAAGAGCTCATTCAATTCGATGGTTATTTCTCTGTGAGTTCCAATGTGGACAATGAAACAATTAGTACGCCTTTATTTGCGAATGTCAAAGTGAAAGATGCGATTGTAGATCGTATTAAAGATAAAAAAGGTATACGTCCAAATTCTGGTCCGGAAAACAACAAAGCTGTCATTCACCTCTACTGGAAGGATGACCGTGCTGAAATTTTCATTGATACCTCCGGAGAAACGCTGGCCAAACATGGTTACCGTAAGATTCCGGGCAAGGCACCCATGCTGGAAGCCCTAGCAGCCTCAACAATTATTGCTTCAAAATGGGATGGCGAATCCGCTTTTGTCAATCCGATGTGTGGATCGGGAACATTGGCCATCGAAGCGGCATTGATTGCTACCAATAGAAAACCTGGACTACTGCGTATGAATTATTCATTCATGCATTTCATCGGTTATGATGAAACAGTTTTCTTCCAGGAACGCCGCCTGTTAAAAGATCAGATCAATAAAAAAGCAGCTCCTCAAATTATTGCTACGGATATCTCCGAAGAAGCGATCAACGTTTCCAAAATGAACGCCCGCACTGCAGGGGTGGAACAATTAATTTCATTTGAAGTATGCGATTTTGCGGAAACGCACGTTCCTAAAGAAGGAGGTGTCATCTTATTCAATCCAGAATACGGTGAACGTTTAGGTACGCATACCAAGTTGGAGATTACCTACAAACGTATGGGTGATTTTATGAAACAGGAATGCAAAGGTTATAGAGGCTATATATTTACAGGTAATCCGGATCTCGCAAAGAAAATTGGGCTCCGTGCGTCCAGACGTATAGAATTTTATAACGGTAAATTAGATTGTAGATTATTAGAATACGAATTATACGAGGGTACTCGCGAAAAAACAAAAGTATTGTATGAATAACATTATTGAACGCACAGTCGCATTTGTGCAAGATCGTTTGAAATTTGCGGAAGCAGGCCATGATTGGTCGCATATTCAACGCGTATGGAACAATACGAAGTTAATTTTAGAAGATGAAGAAGCTGATGTCATGGTCTGCGAATTAGCAGCGCTCCTGCATGACATTGCAGACAGCAAATTCCATGACGGTGACGAAACAATTGGCCCTCGCGTTGCCGGAGAGTTTTTGGCAAGTCTAGAAATTTCTCCTGAAATCATTGACCATGTCAAAAAAATCATCTTTAACATGTCTTTCAAAGCAAGTTTGGGTGAAGTTTCTTTCCATTCCAAAGAAATGGAAATTGTACAGGATGCCGATCGTTTGGACGCCATCGGTGCAATAGGTATTGCGCGTGCATTTAGTTTCGGTGGAAATAAAGGTCGTGAAATGTACAACCCCAACATTCCGGTACAGGAATATAAAGATAAGGAAGCCTATAAACATTCTGAAGCTCCAACAATCAATCACTTCTATGAGAAGCTCCTCTTGTTGAAAGATAAAATGAATACACAGGCCGCAAAAAGAATTGCGGAACACCGTCACCAATACATGCTTGGATTCTTGGATGAGTTCATGGCAGAATGGAATGGTAAAAAATAAATTACAGTTAACAATAACTAAACATAAAAGTGGTACTTTAGATCTTGTGAATCAGGATAAAAAGTACCACTTTTTTTATACTGTAAAAATCAGCTTTCAAACTAACACATATGAAAAAACACATTTTTAGCTGTCTGACGTTGGCTATGGTCATTTCATCGGCAACACTATTTGCACAGACCAAAGCAATTGCACATCGTGGCGTATGGAAAAACAGCCATCTTCCTCAAAATTCCATCGCCTCTTTAAAAGCCGCACATGACCTTAAACTCTTTGGTTCTGAGTTTGATGTACACCTCACCAAAGACAATATTCTTGTTGTCAACCACGACAATGATTTCTACGGTATTGACATCGCAACAGCAACATACACAGAACTCCTAGCAAAAAAACACCCGAATGGGGAATCTATCCCAACACTGGAAGAGTATATCAAAGCGGGAAAAAAATTAAAGGGCTTACGTCTGATCCTGGAGTTAAAAACCAACAAATTAGGTGTAGAGCGTACGCTTGAGGCAGCAACCAAGTCTGTTGAAATGGTGAAAAATCTGAAAGCAGAGAAAATAACAGATTATATCGCATTCAGTTTTGAGGCTTGTCAAAAGATTCATGAGCTCGCTCCAAAAGCAAATATCCAGTACCTAAATGGGGATAAATCACCTGCTGATGTGAATGCCGCAGGAATCAATGGTCTAGATTATCATTTTTCAGTCTTCAAAAAGAATGCAAGCTGGTTGCAGGAAGCGCATCAATTGGGTATGAAAGTGAATGCCTGGACAGTCAATACGGAAGAAGAAATGAGCAATCTAATTGGACAAAAGATCGACTTCATCACAACAGATGAACCAGAATTGTTGCTTCAGGTATTGAAAAAATAAAGATTATCCCTGAGATCATCACTAACAAAACAAGCTGAAGATCAGTAAAATAACATAACTGAAGATCTTTTAATTTCCTACAAGCCGAATATAACAAGTTTAGCCTATGGCTTTATTGACACGAGACCCAAGGTGGGAAATACAAATGAAATTCGAAATTAAACAACGGACAAAATCGGAATACTGCACATCTATATATTAATGAGATAATTATTCCTAAACTAATTATTCTAATGAAAAAATACTTTATTCTCGCAGCAGCATTATGCCTATCGTATATCTCCTATGCGCAAGATTTCATTGCTGCCACATACAATATTAGACAAAGAAATACTGTAGATACTGGTAATATGTGGGTTGACCGCAAAGTGCCTCTGACCAATCTGATTAAGTATCATGGTTTTGATATATTCGGTGTTCAGGAAGCCTTTCATGATCAGGTTCAGGATCTAAAAACGTTGCTTCCGGGATTCGATTATGTTGGTGTGGGGCGTGATGACGGTGCACAGGAAGGTGAGCACTCTGCAATTTATTACAACACCAATCGGTTCAAAGCCATCAAAAGTGGTACATTCTGGCTTTCTGCAACAGATACCGAACATCCGAACAAGGGTTGGGATGCGGCCTTACCACGTATCTGTACCTGGGGAATTTTTGAAGACAAAGCCAATAAAAAGCGCTTTATTTTTATGAATACCCATTTTGACCATATCGGACGTACAGCCCGCACGGAAAGTGCAAAATTGATCCTGGCAAAAGCAAAAGAATTTGCGAAGGATCTTCCGCTGATCTTAACAGGCGACTTCAATGTAGACGAAAAAGATGAGGCCTATTTTACACTTGCCAAGAGCAATATCGTCACAGATGTACATGAAGTATCTCCGCTTAAATATGAGCCCAACTCTTCTTTTAATAGTTGGGGAAAGAGCCTAAGGCCTTCTGGTCGTATCGACCATATCTTTATCACCAAACCTTTTCAGGCGAAGAAATATGGTATTTTGACAGACACTTACCTGAGTAAGTTTCCTTCTGACCACTTCCCTGTTGTGACAACACTTTCGTGGAAATAGGCTCTATAAGATTAAAAAAGCAATTTTATTATATAGCGGATAAAGCGCCCCTTTTTGGGGCGTTTTATTGTTAGACCTTACCCCTTCCAACAAAGACTGCTGTGACAATGCGCAGCTTTCGTAGCATTAAGGTTGTGGCGTATCTGCTACGGATACGGACAATCTCATGGAAAGAACAACCGACAATTTAAACTTTTACAAAAAATAACGGTCGATATCCTTAATTTTGACAGCAAAACATATCATGATGAAATTTCCATTACTATATTGTACCCTATTTGTTTCAGCGCTTTTGTTCTCTAACAACAGTGAAGCGCAAATCTTTAAAAAGATCAACGACGCGTTGAATAAAGCAAATCAGAGTCAAACTGACAGCACAAAAAAGACGAATTCGTCAACAGCGAGCTCTTCAACAACGGGTTCGAACAAGTCGAACCCCCTGGCTTCATTATCAAATAAAGATGCTTCATTGGGTATCAAACAAGCTCTAAGCAACGGCCTTAACCTAAGTATTGAGTCTTTGGCAAAAAAAGATGGCTTCTTAGGTGATGCCGCAGTGAAAATTTTAATGCCTGCGGAGGCCCAAAAGATAGAAAAAACACTTCGTGCAGTCGGCATGGGCAAGCTTTGTGATCAATTTATTCAAAGCATGAACAGAGCCGCTGAAGGTGCAGTAAAAGAGGCCGCTCCGGTATTCGTAAATGCATTGTCTAAAATGACCATCACTGATGCGACCAATATCCTGTTGGGAAGCAAGCAAGATGCTGCAACAACATTTTTCAAAACAAATACATCAACCGAATTAACAAACAAGTTTAGTCCGGTCATTCAATCTGCTATGGGTGTAAATAATGTAGACCAATATTGGACGCAATTGACCTCAGCCTATAATAACTTGCCGCTAGGCAATAAGGTGGAAACAAATCTGACTGCTTATGTTACGCAAAAGGCCATAGATGGTTTGTTTATCAAAGTCGCTGATCAGGAATCAAAAATCAGAAACAATATCGGCGGAAGCAGAAATACAAATATCTTGCAGAAAGTATTTGGCTACGCCGACGAAAAAAAATAAGCTAAACGTAGGGTTAGTCCCCCAAAAAGATATAGGAGGTTAGCGAAATATTACCTCTAGTAAACAAGACTTGTCAGTTTATTGACAAGTCTTGTTTGTTTTTGGTCGAAGCCCGTTAGAATTTGTAAATTTGGTCACCCTTATCACATTAAGGCTATTAAAATGAGTACATTTGAGATTAATAACATAAGTGACTTTTCAGTTTCGGAAAGATTTCAACGCTACGTACAGATTGATACACAATCTGATGTAAATTCACCAACATGCCCGTCTACTGAAAAACAGAAAAATCTGGGCAAATTATTGGTAGAAGAACTCTTATCATTGGGTATTTCGGATGCCGCTATAGATGAAAATGGTTACATCTATGCGACCATCCCTTCCAATACTTCCAAGAAAGTTCCAGTTATCTGTTTCTGCTCACATATGGACACTTCTCCGGATTCTTCGGGCAAAGATGTAAAACCATTGGTACACCGTAATTACCAAGGACAAGATTTGGTCCTTCCGGATGATAATAGCATTGTGATCAAATATGCAGAACATCCCGATTTAGCCAATCAAATCGGAAACGATGTAATTACGGCCAGCGGAACAACGCTCTTAGGAGCGGATGATAAGGCTGGTATCGCTGAAATAATGGATGCTGCACGCCTATTGATGAAACACCCGGAGATTAAACATGGTGATATCAAGATTTTATTCACGCCAGACGAAGAAATCGGCCGTGGGGTTGATAAAGCAGACTTAAAGCGTCTGGCAGCAGACTTTGCCTACACCATGGATGGTGAAAAAGCTGGCACGATCGAAGATGAGACATTCTCGGCAGATGGAGCAACTTTAACAATCCATGGCGTCTCTGTACACCCTGGTTTTGCAAAAGGAAAAATGCAAAGTGCAATTAAAATCGCAAGTGCCGTCATTGATGCATTACCGAAAGACAGACTTTCTCCTGAAAGCACCAATAAAAAAGACGGTTTTGTGCACCCCGTCAATATCAGTGGGTCGGTTGAAAAAGCTGAGATTCAATTTATCATCCGTGATCATGCGACAGCTAATCTAAAAAAACATGAAGATGAACTGGAAGCAATAGCAAAATCTATTGTTGAGCGTTATCCAAATTGTACCTATACATTCAGTGTAAAAGAGCAATACCGCAATATGAAAGAGGTTCTGGATCAACATCCCGAAATTATGGAAATCGGTATGGAAGCTATTACAAGAGCAGGGATGGTCGCAGAAAGAAGAAGTATCCGTGGCGGTACCGATGGATCACGCCTGTCATTTATGGGGCTTCCATGTCCTAATATCTTTGCCGGTGGACATGCTTTTCATGGAAAGCAAGAATGGGTATCAGCACAAGATATGGAAAAAGCGGTCAAAACAATTTTGCATGTTGTATCTTTATGGGAAGAAAAAGCATAAGTACATTCTAAAATCAACATATTTTTAATGAAAAACGACGTTTTAAAAGCAATACACTACAGAAGATCGGTATTTCAAGCTTCTTTTACCGAAAAAGAAGTAAGCAAAGAGGATATCCTTAGCATTTTGGAAGCAGCTAATGCTGCTCCAACACATAAACGGACACAGCCTTGGCGTTTTGTGATCTTCCGTAAAGAAGGACTTCAACGCTTGGGCACTGAATTATCGCGCATCTATAAATCGGTTACACCAGCGGAGAAATACACGGAAGCGACAGAGATCACCATGGGCAAGAAAGCAACACAATCGAATGTTGCCATTGCGCTTATCGTCAATTATACGGGTGAAGTTCCTGAATGGGAAGAATTGGCTTGTACTGCTGCTGCCGTAGAAAATATGTGGCTCGCGGCACATTCGTTGAATATTGGTGGTTACTGGGCAACACCAGGCTTAATCAATCATTTGGGTGGTTTCCTTAATCTGGAAGAGAACCAAAAATGTATCGGCCTATTTTACTTAGGACATCATGAATCAGATGCACGCGAACCTGTACGTACGCCTATCGAAGAAAAAATTCGTTGGGAAGAATAAGGTAGCACAGCTTACCATAAATAGACAAGGGCTCGAATAATTCGGGCCCTTATTGCTTTTATATCCCAAAACAATGTGGTGGTTTGATGATATTCGACTGGGCAGAATTCTTCATCTCCTTCAGAGGAAAAGTGATCTTCAGGCGCCCTTTTGTTCCTTGCCATTTAGCACCTGACTGAAGAAGCCGTACAGCCTCGTCAAAAAGAGCTTGCTCGGGTGTTCCTTCTGCGTGGATCTGATCAGGCAATCCATTCTTTCCGATTGTGAAATTAACAATAATCTCCCCACCTTTTCCGCCATCCCTCACCTGATTGTTTAAATATTGTTCAAAGGCTTTCCATCCACCGACCGGAGTAGCATCACCACCATCCAACAGAGGCTCGATCGCTAAAAGGTTTTCTGGTTCGCTCAACGTGACATCTGTCGTCCGCTCGGCTTTACCATTGAAATGTTTAAAATATAGAAGCGCTAATAAAACAACAAACAAAACCCCTGCCGCCGCGCCTATAGCCAGACGTTGCCAAGTATAATATTGTGCATGTCTTGTCGCTATGGTATTTTCGACCCGACGATTAAGTCGCTGCTGCAGCAAGCTTAATTGCCGGGTATCAACTCCATTCTGCAATCGGTATCCATCGATGGCATCCTGTAAAAAGGGGTCTTCCAATGCTTCTTTTTCCAGTTGAAACATTTCCTCCTTGCTCATTAGACCATGGATGTAATTATGAATTCGTGATAACTGATAATTATTTTCCATTTTCTTTCCTTTCCATACAGATTTTCAGATTGCGTTTCCCATTCTGGATGGCACTCTTGACTTTATTCAGATCATACCCTGTTAAATCTGCGATATCTTTATAGCACTTTTGTTCCAGATAAAACAAACGTACACATTCTTTTTGCTCTTCATTTAAAGTCTGCATACAACCTTCTAGTTTTTCAAAATCCCGCTCCTCCCATTTTGTCTCTTCACTGGTATTGAGTTTTTGTTCGCTTTCAAACAAATTATCTTCAATATCCACCTGTGTCGTCCGTTTATCTTTGCGCAATTGCATCAAACAATAGTTCTTACTGTATACGTGCAACCAGCTTTTAAAATTATCAACCTCGTAATGACGCAGTTTCTGAATCAGCTCTTCAAAGATCTGCATGACAGCATCCTGGCTACGATCGGGATCTTGCAAATACTTGAAACATACACCATAAAGCAAGGACATATAAGGCGAATATAATTTTCCCAGCGCAGACAGGTCTCCTGTTGTTTTATAATGTTGTAATAGCTCTTTTTCGTTCATGCGCAAATCTTTCACCTTAATGATGAATTAAGATACGGTTTTCCATAAATAAAGCAAGTAGAGGTTGCAAATTATCATCGATAAAATTTCTATTGACACAATCTCTCTTTTCGGACAAAAAAAACCGTCTCTAAATAAATTAGAGACGGCTAATGAAAATATGTTATGAATTACGGTCCTAATTTCCCTGTTTCCAATTGTACCGCAGTGTTACTCCATAGGTTCTCGGATCGGCTATGACTCCAGCATATTGACCATAACTGCCAGGAGCTGCGAGCAATTGCTCATAGTAATCTTTATTTGTCAAATTTCTGCTCCACACAAAAACTGAAACGCCATTCGACCCCCTAAAGCCTAAACGCGCATTCAGCAAAGTATAAGCATCAATATTCAAATACTGCGATGGAGATGAGCTTGAAGAGAATTTGGAGCGATGGAAAAGATCTGCTCCCAAAAAGTAGGAGCCATTGATACCAATCAGTTTACCGCTCTGATTAACTTCTCCGCCCAAAGACCAAGACCATTTGGATACTCCCGGAAGCACTCCACCCGAAATATCTTTAAAAGCCTGCGGCCCACCAACTTCTTCCAGCGGAACTGGTGCATTTGTAAATTTCACGTATTTCGCATCTGTATAGGCCAGCGCACCATTCAGGCGCAGAAAGTGGCCAATATTAATATTACCGTCGAGTTCCACTCCTTTGACACGTACTTTCTCAGCATTGGCCAAGTAACCCCGATTCACTCCTGGTTCAGGCGTTTGTACCTGTGTTTGATAATCTTTAATATCAGTCTGGTAAACGGACAAGTTAAGGATCGAGTTGCGTGTTGGGTTAGTTTTCACACCCAACTCTTTGTGGCGAACCGCTTCTGGTTTTACTTCAGCTAGATCTAGCAGCACAGCACCATTTGCTGTTGGCAATCCACCTACATTGATTCCAATTGGCTTATAGCTGATGGAGTAGGTTGCATAAGCATTGATTTTGGGGTTGAAACGGTATTTCGCAGACAGTTGTCCTGAAAAATTATCCGCATCCGCGTTTATATCAAAAGTTTGGTTGGTATAGACCCCATTTTTGAGTGCCAACAGTGCTGGATCGGATGTCTGTAGCCCACCATAGGTCTGTCTATCGTAGTTTGCTTTCTTTTTGTCGTAGTTATAGCGCAGTCCTGGTAAAATATGAAGTTTGGAGGTCACCTCCCAGTCAATCTGTGTATAAGCGGCTAAACTTGTACTTTTGATTCCATATACAGTCTTAATGCCAAAATTGTCAAATAACCCTGGAGTCTCCCATAGGGCGCTCGTAGAGCTTTTCTGGAAGCGCCAGAATGCGGATCCCGTCTCTTCTGTATGCACAGGATCAGTACCAAGATCCTGCCAAAGGCCAAATAAGCCGATTACACCACTTACTTTCTCACTGATTTTGCCAGAATACCTAAATTCTTGCGACCATTGGTTATGCACCGAATTACCTGCGGAAACAGTATAAACAGGAAGACCTAGATAATCCCGATCATTGAGTGGCACCCAAGTCCATTTCCGCCAAGCTGAGGTAGAGGTTAATGTTCCCGCTCCGATTTTAATGTCTGCATTCAACGCTACACCGCCCAATTTGTTATCAGCTTTGGATTGTGTATCGAGGTCAATCTTACGTTCAAATGCACTTTTATAGGGTAATTCATACCCTAAATCTTTGATTATAGCATCAAATTGTCGGTAATCAGCACGTTGGGTTTTGACGACACCTGCGACTGCCCAACCATATCCATCAGGCTTTTGGGAAGAGACATCTCCTGAGAGTACCAATTTGATATTCTCAGTTGGTGTAAACAACAATTGCCCCCTAAATCCGAGGTTATTGATATCATTGATCTTTCGATTGGTATGGACGTTAAACAGATTACCATCCCGTTGCGTGCCCGAAAAGGAAGCCCGCGCAGCTAGATTCTTAGCTAGCGGTCCGGAGATAGATGTCTTTGCCTGAATAAATCCTTGATTGCCATAGCTAACTTCAACATTAGCCTCAGGTGTAAATTGGGGTAGCCGCGAAGTAATATTAAAGGCTCCTGCGGTCGTATTTTTACCAAAGAGTGTCCCCTGTGGCCCCCGCAATACTTCGATCTGATCAATATCAATAAAGTCTAGCCAAGTTGCAGCTGGCCGAGCGATGTATACACCGTCCAGATAGAATCCGACACCCGGGTCTATACCATCATTGGTAAGACCGTAAGTGGAACCAAGACCACGAATATTAAGTGTCGTGTTACGCGCATTGGAAGAATACAGTTGTACCGTCGGAACAAGTTCTTTCAGTCGATTGACATTAAAAGCTCCAGCATCTTCCAATGCTGCACCACGGATAATAGAAACGGGAATCGGTACATCTTGCAATTGCTCCTTGCGTCTACGGGCCGTCACAACTACCTGGTCCAGGGCTTCCAACCGGGGTGTCAGTTCGATCACGGTAGGCGATTGGTCCACGACAACCCGCCTTGTTTGATAACCTACAATGGATACAATAAGTGAAAACGGCAGTTTCTGTCCTGTAACAAATTGAAATACGCCTTTGCTATCGGTCTTCACCTGGTGGGTAACGGCTTCAATTTGTACCGTTACACCCTGTAGGGGCTCTTTTGTAACCGCATCGATCACAGTACCTGTCAATGAAGCATTTATAATGGGTTTAGGATTTTCTACCTGCGCATAAGTCTGATAAGAACCAGCTAAAAGCAAGCTAAAAATGACGCTAATTCGAAAAATAGCATTTTTTTTCATAAATTTATTCAGTTTAATAGTGAAAATAAACAAGTGCCAACGCCAATAGAACTTGTTTCATTGTTAAAACTTTGTTTAAAAAGGGAAGCCTCGGCTTCCCTTTTCTAATATAAGAGAGTGTAAGAGAGAAATTTTAACAACACATTCGTTTTTCACTATTTCCTTGGGTAGTAAAAACCACTTCCAATGAAGTAATCTGTAAGCTTGTTTTTAAGAAGTATTCTTTTTTCATTCTTTCCATAATTAAGTATGCTCATTTTTTGCCAATCCTCATGACTCACTGTAAATCAGGACGACAGTACAAATATAGAAATATTTTTTAAAAGACTACTAATTTGATAGATTTTATAAATATTTTTTTAAAATATCATTAACCACTAATTAACAGCTACTTATGTCATAAAAATAATATTTTACATATCATATTTTTTGTATAAACCATTCAGATCCGTTGCTATACATGAGATATTTCCCTTAGGTTTAGCTTTACTTTTTCATGTGCGACCAACATTGTCTTATCCGACAACCTAAACACTTTAGTAAGAAAAAATTGGTTCCTCTATTTTCGCGGAGGCCATTCGGCAGGACTATTTCGAGATCGAGAAAATGAAAAAAGAGTAGAACAAAAAAGTCCGCCAAGGACGGCAGACTTTTGTACAAATGTTATTCAGTTCCGAAAGTATTCGGTCCATATCTTTATCTATAAATTATCGGAACAGCACTAATGCGATCAACAAAGTCACTACGACATTAAAGGTCTGCGCAATCAAAAATGCATAAAGGGGTTTCTTATTATCTTGTACAAAAAGGTCTTTGAAATTTGTTTCCAGACCGATCGAAGTAAATGCCAATGTAAACCAAAGTCCCTGCAGGTTTTTCAGACTACCTTTGACGACATCAATCTTTTCAGGAGAAATTACAAAGGAAAATAATAGCGATGCAAATACAAACCCAAGCACAAATTTAGGAAAGCGTTCCCAAATAATCTTTAACGTCGGTTTATCCCGCTTTGTTTCGTCATCCACAGATTTTGCATAGGTCCAATAAATACTGATCGCAAATGCTGCTAGTCCCAGCAATACGTTTTGCGAAAACTTGACAATTGTGCTGATCTTTAACGCCTCCTCTCCAACAAGGGACCCTGAAGCAACAACAGCTCCTGTTGTATCGATACTACCTCCTAGCCATGCGCCGGTCACTTCCTGTGACAAGCCCATCCATTCAGCCATATAGGGCATAAAAATCATCATTGGAATTGCGGTGATCAGCACCAAAGAAATCACATAAGAGAGTTTTTTACTATCACCTTTAATGGCTCCGGAAGTAGCGATAGCCGCTGAAACACCACAAATAGAAACTGCACTGGACAACATCAGGGACATTTCCTTGTCTATTTTCAATTTTTTACAGAGCCAAAAAGCGAAATACCATACTGACAATACAACTGCCAAAGCTTGGATAAGCCCTAAAGAGCCCGCTTTAAGGATATCCCCAAAGATAACGGTGGTACCCAATAGGATTAATCCGATCTTGACATATAGTTCTGTACTCAAGGCTTCTTTAAACCAAGCAGGCAGCTTAAAACAATTGCTAATGACCAAACCTATAATCAAACTAAAAATAACAGCCTCGAGATTATATTCTTTCACTGTCGAATTGCCCGCTAATATGAGCGCGAATACAGTCAAAATAAACACTACAGGAAATACGACCAGCAAATGTTTAACAGATTTACCGAGCAAAAATACCCCTAAAACACCTGTCACAAAAACAAAGATAAACTGCTGGAAAATCTTGTTGAGATTGGCCGAATCAAAAATTGCGGAGGTCAATTCGGAAGAATTACTCCAGGAAAAATTAGGCACAGGTGCAAAAATACCCGAAAGTGCTAAAAAAATGGTAGCGAGTCCCAAAATAACGACGACCCAGTCTTCTGTAAGTGCAAATGATCTTGACGATGCCATATAACGGTTAGTATTAAAAGGCTAAATTTAATATAATTGCTGCTACTTTTCGTTATTGTAACACAAAAATGGCCGAAGATTTCTCTCCGGCCACACAACCAAAACCAATAATCATTATCAATCAAAAACAATATTTATTTTCTTCTATTAATTTTTTGGCAATCCGCTGACGTGCATCTTTGATATTAAATGGCTGCGCTTTGGTGAACCGACGTAATCCAACAAGCATCATATTCAATTCATCGCCCTCACCAAAGGAATACAGCGCTTCTTTACCTGCAGCGTTTATTTTATCGATCGCACCATATAGATAGATCTTCGCCATATCTGTCGCGTACTCGGCCTTTTCAGAACCAGTATGGACAAGCTTTTCCGCACGTAACAGTACAGATTCCGCAATGTATACGTAACCGATAATATCTGCGATATTCATCAGGATCTCTTCTTCTTTTGAAAGCGACATCATCAGCTTTTGAACGGCGGCTCCAGCAATGAGTAAGCCTGCTTTTTTGAGGTTAGCGACAATTTTCTTCTCTGCTGCGAATGGCGCATCATCTTCTTCTCCGAAGTCAGGAATAGCCAACAGTTCACTTGCCACTGCCTGCGCTGGCCCCATCAGATCCAGCTCACCTTTCATTGCACGTTTTAACAACATATCTACAACAAGCAGTCTATTCACCTCATTGGTACCCTCGAAGATCCGGTTGATACGTGAATCGCGATAAGCACGCTCCATCGGTGCATCGGCCGAATAGCCCATTCCACCATAGATCTGCACACCTTCATCCACAACATAATCTAACATCTCAGAACACCATACTTTAATAATGGCACACTCAATCGCAAATTGTTCAACGGATTTCAATTTGGCTTTTGCTTCATCCATACCGCCCGCAATCAATGCATCATAGGCATCATCAATATTTTGACCCGCACGATAGGATGCTGATTCCACAGCAAATAAACGGGTCGCCATTTCAGCCAGTTTGTATCGAATAGCACCAAACTTAGAAATCGGCAGGTTAAACTGCACACGTTCATTGGCATATTGAACCGCATGATTGATCACCATACGAGCTGAACCATTTGTCGCAGCACCCAACTTGATCCGTCCGATATTCAGGATATTTACGGCAATCTTAAATCCATTTTCCCGCTCGGATAGCATGTTTTCAACAGGCACGGGACAATCATTAAAGAAAATCTGACGTGTAGAGGATCCCTTGATGCCCAGTTTATGTTCTTCGGGGTTCATGGTGATCCCACCAAAATCTTTTTCGACAATAAATGCTGTCAGGTTTTTATCATCATCGATTTTTGCAAATACAATAAAGATATCTGCAAATCCACCATTGGTAATCCACATTTTTTGACCGTTGATCAGATAATGGGTTCCTTCAGCATTTAGTTTTGCGGAGGTACGGCCGGAATTGGCATCCGATCCGGCATTTGGTTCTGTCAAACAGTAGGAAGCCTTCCATTCGCCAGTTGCGAGTTTAGGAATATACTTTGCTTTCTGCTCCGCATTACCATAATAAAGGATAGGCAAAGTACCAATACCCGTATGTGCAGACAAGGCGACAGCAAAGGAGAATCCTCCTCCTACTGCCTCTGCTACGAGCATCGACGTATTGAAGTTTTTACCAAACCCACCATACTCTTCCGGAATCGACACACCCAGCATCCCCAGCTCGCCGGCTTTATCCATCAGGCTAGGCATCAATCCCTCCTCTTGCGCATCAATACGATCAAGCTTATTTAACACTTCGGTATCTAAGAAATCCAAACAGGTCTGACGAATCATTTTCGCTTCTTCATCAAACTCCTCTGGGATAAAAATAGCTGTATAGGGAGTCTCTCTAATAACGAACTCACCGCCTTTGATTGCTTTATTTTCGCTCATTGTTTTTTAGATTTGAGGTGCAAGCCCTGAGCTGGCTTTTGACCACCCAGGTTTACACAATATTTTGAATACTTTTATCTGCTATGAGACTAGCAAATAAAATGGTTTATATTGTTATTTTTAGTGTTCGAACTTAGTCCAATAGTTCAAAGATACCGGCCGCTCCTTGACCAGTTCCCACACACATGGTCACCATACCATATTTTTTGCCACGACGTTTCAATTCATGCAAAACCTGCACGGTCAACTTCGCTCCTGTACAGCCTAGCGGATGCCCCAAGGCTATCGCCCCGCCATTGACATTGACTTTTTCTTCATCAAGCCCCAGTTCACGAATAACAGCCAAAGACTGGGAAGCGAAAGCTTCGTTCAATTCAAATAAATCAATATCCTCTTTTTTAAGTCCAGCCCGTTCCAAAGCTTTTGGTATCGCATAGATCGGTCCGATTCCCATGATCCGTGGCGGCACCCCTGCAACAGCAAAACTGACTAACTTGGCAATGGGTTTAACCCCTAGCTCTTTCACTTTTGCCTCGGACATGACCAACACAAATGCTGCTCCATCAGATGTCTGTGAGGAGTTTCCTGCTGTCACCGAACCATTGGCTGCGAAGACAGGCTTCAACTTACCCAGAGCTTCCAAAGATGTGTCTGCACGAGGCCCTTCATCTGTATCTACAACATATTCACGTGTTGCGATCTTTCCGTCTTTCAGATAGTTCTCTTTGACTGTGATCGGTACAATACCATCTTTAAGATGACCATTTTGAATAGCTGCTATTGCTTTTTGATTGGATTTAAGTGCAAAAGCATCTTGATCTTCACGGGATACATTGTAGTCTTTTGCTACAGCCTCTGCAGTCAGCCCCATACCCCAATACCAATCGGGATGCTCTTTGGCCACGACAGGATTGGGAACAATCTTCCACCCCCCGAAAGGCATTCCGGACATCACTTCAACACCTCCCGCGATAATGACATCAGCCATACCGGTTTTGATCTTTGCAACTGCCGTAGCGATCGTCTCCAATCCAGAGGCACAATACCGATTGACAGTGACGCCAGGCACTTTATCTGTATCTAAACCCATTAGGGAAATAAAACGTGCCATGTTCAGCCCCTGTTCTGCCTCGGGCATCGCATTACCCACAATGACATCATCTATATCTTCTTTATTTAAATTCGGCACAGTGGACACAAGATGTTTAATCACATCTGATGCTAAATCATCAGCCCGCATAAAGCGAAATCCTCCTCGAGGCGCTTTACCTACTGCTGTACGAAATCCTGCTACTATGTATGCTTCCATTATTTGAGATATTAGTAGTTAGATATTAGTAGTTAGATTTTTGACCTTGAGTAAAAGCTTTTGTTGAAAAATGTAGTTCATTTTCTGCAATTCCTCCAGCTTTTCCAAAAGGCCCTCTAAATCCTCTTCTGATAAATAACCTAAATTTTTTGATATTATTAACTGTGTTTCGACTTCATATGTAGACGCATGTGCTATTGCCAAAAACTGGACAAACTCTTTATCTGAATTTCTTCCTGCACCCTCAGCAATATTTGAAGGAATAGATACAGCAGCTCTATTTATTTGTGAAATGAGATTAAATCGTTCACGATCTGGAAAAGTAGCTGTAGCTTTATATACATCAGATACCAACGTGATAGATTTCTGCCAAAGTATTAATTCCTTATAATTATGCATATCTAAATACTATGTACTAAATACTTTCGTCTATACTAATTTCGTAAAGGCTTTCCTTTTGTCAACATGTACTGGATTCTTTCAAGCGTTTTACGTTCAGCACAGAGCTCGAGGAAGGTTTTTCGCTCAAGATCCAACAAGTACTGTTCGGAGACTTCCGTTGGCGATGACAGATTGCCACCACACATCACCCAACCCAGTTTTTCCGATATTTTACGATCATAGTCGGAGATATAATTTCCTTCACGCATCGAAGATGCACCTACATAAACGATCCCTAAACCTTGATTGCCCAACACTTTGATATCGTTTCGTAGCGCAGGTTGTACGTAGCCTTCATCCGCCAACTCCAATGCCTTTGCTTTGGCGTCAGCAAGTAAGCGTGCACGGTTCATCGTGATCGCAAATTTATCTTTCTGTAGATATCCCAGCTCATAGGCCTCGTAAGCAGAGGTCGATACTTTCGCCTGACCAATAGTTAGGAATTTGTCCTTTAACGTGTTCTGAACAATTTGGTCATCTTTAAATTCT
This sequence comes from Sphingobacterium sp. GVS05A, assembly GCF_019969845.1. GTDB lineage: Bacteria > Bacteroidota > Bacteroidia > Sphingobacteriales > Sphingobacteriaceae > Sphingobacterium. The sequence continues at coordinate 355,599 of NZ_JAHXYR010000003.1, read as the reverse complement.
TCGGAAGCACGCAATGCAAATTCTTTAGTTCCACCACCACCTGGGATAACACCTACCCCCAGTTCCACTAAGCCCATGTAGGTTTCGGCATGTGCCTGCACAAAATCTGCATGCATTGAAAATTCACACCCACCACCCAAGGTCATCTGAAATGGCGCTACGACAACCGGAATGGATGAATAACGCAAACGCATTGAAGTATTTTGAAAGGCCCTAACGGCCATATTTAACTCATCAAAATCCTGCTCCACAGCCATCATGAAAATCATTCCAATATTGGCTCCAGCAGAGAAATTTTTTCCGTCATTGGAAACAACCAATCCACGGTATTCCTTTTCAGCAAGATCTATTGCCTTATTCAATCCCTGAATCACATCGCCACCGATCGTGTTCATCTTGGTATGGAACTCACAATTGATGATTCCATCACCGAGATCAATAATTGAAACACCTGTATTTTTCCAAATTGTTTTGCTTTCGCGGATATGATCCAAAACAATCAAATCCTCTGTTCCAGGAATAGCTTTGTAAGATTGGGATGCAATATCATAATAATGGCGAACGCCATTTTCTATTTTATAGAAAGACTCATGTCCCGAATCCAACATTTCGTGCACCCAGGATGCTACTTCACCATCCTGGCCCGGCAACCGTTTCTCTTCAGCCTTAATCTTAGCCAAGGTCTCACGCACACCTAAAGCATCCCATACTTCAAATGGCCCAAGTTCCCAGCCAAAGCCAGCACGCATCGCATCGTCAATACGGAAGAAATCATCTGTAATCTCAGGAACACGACGTGAAACGTATTCGAACAATGGATAGTGCATGGCACGAAAAAGCTCCGCAGCCTTGTCTGTTCCCTGTTCATAGACTTTCATCCGTTTACGAATATCTTCGACTGGCTTGGTAGCTTCTAATGTCGTTGACTTAACTTTTTGTTGCGAGCCAAATGTTAATGTTTTAAGATCTAAGGACAGGATTTCAGAATTACCATCAGCGGCTTTTACTTTTTCGTAAAATCCTTTTTTTGTTTTTTCACCTAGCCATTTATTTTCAACCATCTTACTGATAAAGGCAGGAAGCTGGAAGACGCCTTTGGCTTCATCTTCGGGCGCATTCTGTGCCAGCCCATTGGCCACATTCACCAAAGTATCAAGACCTACAACATCCGCAGTACGGAAAGTTGCCGATTTTGGATGTCCCATCGCGGGGCCTGTATATTTATCCACTTCCTCCACTGTCAGCCCCAAAGGCTCAACCAGGTGAGTCACTGCCAACATCGAATAAACTCCAATCCGATTACCGATAAATGCTGGTGTATCCTTACACAAAACAACCGTCTTCCCTAGCATCTTATCGCCAAAATGAAGCACGAAATCAACAACCTCAGGCTTAGTATGCGGTGTCGGAATCACCTCCAATAGAGGCAGATAGCGCGGTGGATTGAAGAAGTGTGTCCCGCAAAAATGATCTTTAAAATCTTCACTACGTCCCTCTGTCATGAGATGAATAGGAATACCAGAAGTATTGGAAGTAATCAATGTACCTGGTTTACGGAATTGTTCTACACGGTCAAAAACAGATTTTTTAATATCTAATCGTTCCACAACGACTTCGATGATCCAGTCCACTTGTGCGATGTCTTGGAGGTTATCATCAAAATTCCCTGTTTTGATACGTTTTACAAATGATTTGCTGTAAATTGGCGAAGGATTTGTCTTTAATGTAGTCTCTAACGAACTGTTGACAATCCGATCCCGAACGGCTTTACTCTCTAACGTTAGACCCTTAGCTTGCTCTGCTGGCAGCAGTTCGCGAGGAACAATATCCAGCAGCAAAACCTCGACACCAATGTTAGCAAAATGACAAGCAATTCGCGAACCCATAACACCCGAACCGAGAACTGCCACTTTTCTAATATTTCTGTTCATCATAACATATTTATCATGCACACCTGTACATTTGGTTTAACTTCTATACGATCACTTCTTCCTTATAACTGGTCGCCAGCTCATTGAGCTTAGCCAAAGAAGCAATCAATTGATCACGTTCATTTTCCGAAAAATTATCAGCGAGGTACTGATTAAAATTACGTACCACATCCTTGGCTATTCTTCTTTTCTCCCGACCTAAATCTGTCAGATACACCTTTACAGAGCGTTTATCCGTTTCGCTGGTCTCCCTGTAAATGAATCCCAAGGATTCTAAGTTATTTAACACCCGGGACAAACTCGTTGTTTTAACTCCCGTCAAATTCGCAATCTGAGAAACAGGAGTACCCTCTTTATGGATATTGATTAAAATATAACCAGCAGCCTGGGTAAAGCCATACTGCGAAGCAATTTGATTATATTTATTGGCAATCGTTTGCCAACCTGTTTTTAAAAAATAGTCGATTGTCTGATTTTGGTCCATAGCGTAATCACAAGCGATTTATTATTATGCTTGCATAACAAATATAATAGTTAAGAATTAGAATAACAAACTAGAATATGTAATTTTTATGAATTATCGCCCAGCACCTTCTAACAAGTGTATTTCTTGCACTTTTATGACCAAAACCCCCATTGTGGAAAACTTTTAACAACTGACACACAGCTAGATAAAGTAAAACATAAAACTTTTATTAACAATCAATGTATAATATTCAAAATTAATTGCGTTAAATTTGTCCTAAACAAACATCAACTTCGTATGGCTTTAGTAAACATACCTCGCTTGGACTTGTTACATTACACACAAGGAACCCAAGAACAACGAAATCAATTCATTCAGGATATTGGCACGGCTTTCAACGAGACAGGCTTTGTAACGATTGCAAACCATGGTTTATCAAAAGAATTAATTGAGGAATTATATCAGGTCGTTCCAGAATTCTTTGGTTTACCAACTGAAACAAAAGAAAAGTATGAATTTCCTGAACTTGCGGGCCAACGTGGATATACTGCTAAGGGAAGAGAAAAAGCGAAAGATGCTAAAACACCAGATTTAAAAGAGTTCTGGCAACGTGGTCAAACTATCGTTGGTGAAGAATATTCAAAAGCTGACTTTCCAGACAATCCTCAAGTGGAAGAAATTCCGCGTTTTAATGGCGTAACGGCTGAAGTTTATAAAAAACTAGAAGACACAGGTCGCGAACTGCTAAAAGCTATTGCCACTTACTTAGATCTTGAAGAAAGTTATTTTGAGAAATTTGTGATCAATGGTAACTCAATTTTGCGTGCGATCCATTATTTTCCAATTGCAGATCCAGACGCATTAGCTCCTGATGCAGTACGTGCAGGTGCTCATGAAGACATCAATTTGATTACACTATTAATTGGTGCTAGCGCCGATGGACTGGAAGTCTTAACAAAAGATGGTGAATGGTTCCCGATCAAAGCAAAAGGAGAAGATATTGTCATCAACGTGGGAGATATGTTGCAGCGTTTGACCAACAACAAACTTAAATCAACAACCCACCGTGTAGTCAATCCTCCGCGTGAAAAAATGGGCACCTCCCGCTTTTCGATTCCTTTCTTTTTACATCCGAAATCTTCTATGAGTTTAGCTTCGTTGGACTCTTGTATTGACGCAGCTCATCCTAAGGCCTATGAAGACTATACCGCAGGTGAATATCTGGATGAAAGATTGAGAGAGATCGGCTTAAAAATGTAAGGCGAGTAGCTTCATTTAAATAAAAACAGTCCGTTAGTAAATCAAACTAACGGACTGTTTTCATTTTATCCTAATGAAATTGTAATGTAAAATAATCCACACGATGATCGGATTTTATACCATCCGTATCCATTAGAAATTGTATCCAAATCCCACATTAAGGTAGATATTATGCATACCAAAATCTATGGAGGTAAAATCTTTTTCTAAAATATTATTAAAACCGTAGGTAAGATCTGTCAATAATTTGAAATGTCTGTTCATCTTCCACTCCGCTCCAAGTTGCGTTCCCCATTGAAATTTCCGGATATTATCAGAGAAGTCATAAGAAGCTTGACTCCCTTCTTCAAATGTAATTTTCGTTCCTACTGGGGTATTTTGTCTCAAATATCCATCCGATACATTTCCATCAAATGTATTATCCAGCAATGTCGAGAAGTAAAACCCTCCATATAAATTCCAATGATCCGATAATTTGTAAACAGCTAAAACGGGCAATGTAAGATAGGTGTTTTGTACGTTGGTTTCTACCTTTCCAGTATAATACCCTTTCACTTTTGAATTATCTTTCACAATCTCTGTCAGATAATTTTTCACACGAGCTTCGGTCTTCATTCCTTTCGTCTCGAAACGAATTCCCGTACGAATTCCCCATCGTTTATCTCCCTGCAACCACTTTGTGGCATTTGCCTCCAGGCCTACCTGTAACCCGGGATTATAGCTTTCGATTTTACGTATAGTCTTAGGAAGGCCTAATGGGCTACTACCACCGATACTGAATTGCGCCTGTACCGAGTAGTCAATATCTGTATTAAAAAAATTCGCATTACCGTTTGACGGACCATTTTGAGCCTGTACATAACCGGTCGCCATCATGAAAACAGCTATTATATAAAGTATTTTGTTCATTAAAATATTCTTTTGATGTATGTTTATCTTCAGAAATCAGCGCCCTATATTCTTAGAGCCTCCTCTTCCTCATACAAGCACCCATGTAAAAATTCACCTAGTTAGCAATTACACCATATTACTGTATTCAGCATATGGACCAATAATTATTTGGCATCATCGACGACAAGTTCTACTTCATCAATAAGCAATGTACTTCCTACGGCGCCGTTAAATTTATCTCCCTCTTTACTCGAGCTGAACACAATCGTATACATATATTCTTTATTGGGGTCAAATGATTTGCCATTTACAAAAGAAAAGGGTAAGCTAAATGCGGTCCACTCGTTAGTCTCGATCTGTTCTTTGGCTCCGACCCGTGCTATTGCGACTATTCGCTTGTCAACAAAGCCATGGTCACCCGACAAAAAGTCGTCATTGGGTGGTAGAGCTCTTTCAAATAACAGCGCATAACCATCCCAGGTATCCTTGGTGAGCGATGATGGCTTATTATTGACAACAAATTTTTCACCAGCTTTATATTTAAAAAAGCCCTTTATAGCTAATGGTGCAGTTTTTTCCTCATACAATATGCCAAAACGAGGAGATTTGATCGTCGGGAAAGTGGTTTGAAACGCTCCTAAGAATAAATTACCAGCAGCCAGAGGTGTGCCGAAAATCCCACCTAAAGAGCCTGTACTCTTAGTCAAAAGCCGCGCACCTTTACCAATATAGCCATCGGCAATTTGGGATGTTGGATAAAAACTGGGAACCAATTCCTCGCCATCTTCCAAAAGTGTTTCAGCCAGAATATTATAGCCATCATTTGCAGTTGCCCAGCTATATGTCTTCTGCCCAAGTTTTGTTAATTCATAAAATTTATGGTAGTGTCCTTCAGGGCTATCTGTATCTACCACTTCAGCATATTCAAACGCTGAATACAAATCTGCGCCTTCATCAATAACAAATGAAACAGTATAGGTCTTGGACCAAGCCCCATCCTCAGAAGTAACCGTGTATTTCTGTGGTTCAGTGAAATCAAGCTGGGTTCCGCTTTTCGGCTCTATTGTAGCTCCTGGAGTTAATACAAATTCGGGCGAATGCACATAACTTCCCGTAAAACGTTTTAGAGAAAAAACAACTGTATTATTATCAATGGAAGGTTTTCTCTTTAAAAACTGGTCACTCTGAGCAATAGTAGCTCCTTCAATATCCGCTTCAGCATTTAATGCTTCCTCCTTTATGCAACTCCCCAGACTAAAAAGTAGCATAAAACAAATTACCCAAGGGTAAATTCGTCTTTGTTTCATAAAAAATAGTATTAGTGTAAATATATTCCCAATGCTGTCGATTATGCATTGAAATGACCGCAAAGCTACTATTATAGCCCCCAAGAAAAGTCATTTCTATCACCTTTTCCTTCAAAGCAACTAATTCTTTACACTTCAGAAGGATATTAACTACCTTTTATTTCCTGTTTAACTCTAGTCGGCAAGCTTTCAACAATCAGGCTATAACTGTGCAAGACAAGTTCTTCCAATGCTCGATCATTCAGTTCCCGATTCGCAATGACGGTATTCCAGTGCTTTTTGTTCATATGATACCCCGGAAATACAGTCTGATCATATCTTTCCCTGAGTTCCACCGCTTTCTCTGGATCACATTTTACATTAAATCGCAGCATATCGACCTGATCTAATCCGACCAATAAAAATATCTTACCCCCAACCTTAAACACCAAAGTATCTGGTCCGAAAGGCGTCTCCTCTGTAACTGGCCCAATGGACAAACAATAATCTCTTAGATCTTCAATATTCATATCTTCTTAATTTAAGTTCGCTCATTTTCAACTACTAACAGTTAGATTTATATATAAATTTGACAATAATCAATATAAATCTAACAAAACAACCGCTTAGTTTGTACCTAAATTTGTAGTATATCAAAAAGCGAATACAAAGAAACTAAAATGAATAAGAAAGATTATTAACCCATTCCTCAAAATGAAAAATTTATACATTAAGATAGTGTTGCTCTTTATCATATCAACACTTTCAGTACAGTGCAAAAGTATGGACACGACAAATCAAGACAATATCACCCAGAACGACATCATTGAAGCCGTTACCAAAGGGCAGATTAACACCGTAAAAGCACTCTTGGACAACGGAGCTAACGCAAACCAAAAAGGTAAAGATTCAAAATCGCTGTTGTTGATCGCCACAGAGAAGAAAGACCTAGTAATGGCGAAATTACTTCTTCAATATGGTGCGAATGTGAACCAGCAGGACAACATCCTAAATAGCCCCTTTCTATATGCTGGTGCTTTGGGCTATACTGAACTAGTTAAACTTTACCTTGATCACGGTGCGGATTTCAAGATTTTCAATCGGTACAATGGTACAGCACTTATTCCGGCCTGCGAACGCGGGCATGTGGAGACTGTAAGACTATTGGCTAATACAAAAGAGTTCCCTATCGACCATATCAATAGACTAGGTTGGACTGCGCTATTAGAGGCAATTATACTTGGAGATGGCAGTCAAAAATATGTGGATATTGTCCAGATACTACTGGACGCCAACAGCAATAAAAATATCGCCGACAATGAAGGTGTAACACCGCTCCAGCACGCAAGAAAAAGAGGGTTTAATAAAATTGTAACACTACTGGAGGCAAAGAGCAGTATAAAACAATAGCTGGATTTTCGAAAATAAACCTCTATAGAAAAGATAGCAAAAAGGAAGAACCAAATCAAGTGAATCTAGTTCTTCCTTTTTATCACCTTTCTTCTATTTCTGCAAAAGCGCCTGAATCTCCTTTTGGATCTCCGTTCCCTTATCCGTATTATACCATTTTTGAATCTCTTCTTTAATATCAGAGAAATCTTTCCCTTGTTCCTTCAAGCTCAAGAATAGGTCTTGACAGCCCTTTGGTCGTGGTCCCCAGACAGCTAAATCTGCACCATCCTGATTTCGGATTACTAGAATCGGGATTGATTTCCCGCCGTTTGTTAAATACGAATCTATTAAAAAGGGAGCGCTATCACGCAACTGGATATCGACAGTAATATTGGGATTTTGGGCCGCCATCTTAGCCAGCATTGGGACAGAGTGTGCCGCATCGCCACACCAAGGCTCCGTAATAATGATCCATTGTTGTCGTTCCGAAATCGTGTCAATAAACTGTTGAAAAGCCTCATTTGGTTCAAAACGTTTTAACCAACGGCCCATCCTTGTCCAGTTCATTTTAGTGTATTGATAGTACTCGTCATCCTGATAGGTGGGGTGATTTTCAGGATGATTCAATATATCTTCGAATTGTTGCAAATAATTTTCAAACGTCATAACATCAATTTTGTGCAAAGGTAATTTTTAGATCCTACTTTGTCAAAAATCTCTATACCAAAGATTTTACACGCCTTGACAATAATTTCACATTTATTAACAATTAACTAAATTATCTTTGGCACATACAACCAGTAAATGAAAAGATTAATTCAATTATTCCTATTATTTTTTGTTATCAGCACAGCTTATTCCCAGACAAGCATAAAGGGGAAAATTTTAGACAAAGCTGACAATAAGCCATTGACCAATGCCTCAATCATCCTGTTGAATAAAGACTCTGTGCTCCGATATTTTAACAGAGCCAATGAGGAGGGGAAATTTCTGATCAAAAATATTAAACCAGGAAGCTATATACTTTTAGCCACCTACCCAAAGTTTGAACTTTATAGTGACACCATCGACATTAAGGATAAGGAAATCGACCTCAACGACATTAAAATCAATTCGCAAAAAAATGTTCTTGAAGAAGTTATCATTACACGTAGGCTGCCCATTACACTCAAGGGAGACACGATAGAATATGATGCAGCAAGTTTTGCAACCGAGAAAAACGCAAAGCTCGAAGATCTTTTTCGACGATTGCCAGGTTTCACAGTGTCTGGAGATGGAAATATCACCGCTCAGGGTAAAGCAGTACAGAAAGTCTTTATTGATGGCGAAGAATTTTTTGGTTATGACCCTAAAATTGCCATACGGAATGTACGGGCCGATGCAGTAGACAAAGTACAATTGTATGAAAAAAAATCAGAAGAGGCCGAACTATCGGGTATAGATGACGGTGTACGTATTCAGACCGTCAATGTAGTATTAAAAGAAAAGGCGAGAAAGGGTATCTTCGGAAATGCTGAGCTATTAGGTGGTACCAAGGAGCTCTACGCTGGAAATTTGTTTGCAGCCAAATTCAATCAGACGGAACGGATTGGCATCACCGCCAATCACAATAATATGGGGAGCTCTAATAGTCGTGAAGGCTCTTTGCGGATGAACAACCAGATCACGGGGCAACCACTGAACACATCTCTCGGCGCTAACTACGAAAACCAGTTTCTCAAAAAGACTTTAAAGGTAAATGCGAATTATAATTACAATAACAGCAGCAACAAAAATCAATCGGAAAATTACAACAAAAACATCCTCCCTGATAACTCGATCTTAGAACGAAATAGCAAAAATTACAACGAAAATAGCGCAAGAAGCAATGGCGTCAGATCCAATCTCTCCATGCGACTGGATTCAACTCAAAATATAGAACTACAGACCAACGGAAATTGGTCAAATAATTTCAGTTTAAGTCAGTCGGAAAGTGCCACCAATGATGGCGTCGGTGCCGCTGTTAGCTCCTTTAATGAGAAAAATGAATCGAATACTTCGAGCCAAAGCAATAATTTTCGTCTGAACTATAGAAAAAGACTCAAAGCCGGCAGTTCATTAAATTTAATGGTCGGCAACAACTATAATGAGTCAACTTCCGACAGCAAGGTTAACTCAGAAACAATTATCCATCAGAGCAATGATACCACGCGTATTAACCAAAATAGAAAGGGCAATAACAAAGGCAATAACTTTTCTACTTCATTGAATTTCAATAACAGGCTAAATGACGCCATGAATTTAGCTTTGGGCTACAGCTTCAATCAGTCAAACAACAGGAATGAACAGATATCAACAGACATAGAAACTAAAGAGAAAGATCCCTTATACTCTAAAAATCAGATTGACAATAATACCAACCAGGGAGTTAATGTCCATTTGTCTTATCGGAAGGATAAATTTGAGGTCAATCTCTCCAACCGCACATTCTACAAAAATCAAAAGTTAAGCGATAGTGACCGGGATATAAACCTTTCGAGAAATTTTTGGGACAACAATCTAAACTTTGATGCCAATTACCGGATTTCAAATAGCAAAAATATCCGACTGGCCTACCAGAGTTCGAATATCATTCCTTCCTTTGATCAGTTACAGCCACTGCAACCGCAGACCAATCCATTGTTTCAACAGATCGGTAACCCTGACCTTAAACGGGCTGTCAACAATAACATCTCGGCAAATTATAATGCATTCAGTTTATTGAAGGGAACCAACATTAATATTAACGGAAATTTCTCTTTTGTCAATAACCCAATTGTCAATAAGACAACAGTCATGGAGAATTCGGCCCAGATTAGTAGCTATGAAAATTTATCGGGTAAATCAAACTGGAATGGTGGATTAAACATCAATCATATGCAACCCCTGGCCAATCGTCGCATTAACTTCAATAAAAGTGCAAATATCCGATACAACAATAGTTACAGCTACACAAAATTTGAAAGTGGTCAATCTCAAGGTGAGTTTCTCTTGAACAATTCAAAAAACACCTCATTCGGCCTAGGCTCGAGTTTAAATGAACAAGATTCAGAAGGATTTGATTTTGACATATCTTTGAATGCAGGTCTTAACGCACAGCAAAATTCGATCAACACACAATATAACGCAACAAACTTTGAAGGTGGGGCTTCGGGATATATCAAATATTTTCTACCGAAGAAATTCAACATTATGACCAACGTTTATTATAGTTACACCGGCCCTACCAAGCTCTACAAGAAATCAATTAATCAATTTTACACCAATTTAGAGCTGGAAAAAAAGGTATTGAAAGATGAAAGTCTTACAGTCAGCCTTAAGGCTTTTGACCTCTTTAATACATTTAATAATACACGTCGGAATGGCAGTGATACCAATTATTCAGAATCTACCCAACAGGTATTGACTCAGTATTTTTTAGTTGGTGTCAAATGGGATTTCAATAAATATTTAGGAAAAAGCAATGATTAGAACATATTTGACCATTATTATATTTTGTCTAACCGGATTATCTCTGCAGGCACAATACGCCTATTTTGGTAATAGGGGTACCATTAGTTTTGACAAGGTGACGTATACAAAAGCACGCATGCGACAAATGTCCAATGACATGAACTCAAAAATGATGGGGCGGGGAATAGACTTCATGGAACACCTAGATAAAATGCCGGACTCGCATACAGATCGACTGAACTTATACTTTGATGAAAACGCGACCGTTCTTATGCCTGAAGAAAGCACAAGTACCGAAAAACAGAATGGAGAAGGCAAAATGCGTGCTCCCAGTATCACTGCAAGCGGTCGAGGTGGTAGAAATCAAGGTGGTTCGCGAGGTGGAGGGAACCAGCGTGGTATGCTCAGAGGTGGAGCCAGTAAAAATGGAAAAGTGCTCTATCAGGATTTAAAAGCTGGAAAGGCCGATATCCAGCTCGATATCGATGAGAAATATTTGCTTTCTGAAACCTTGGACAGTATCACTTGGCGCTTTACGGAGGAATTTCGCAATATCGCCGGCATAAACTGCCGAAGGGTGAATGGCGCGACCAAGGACTCTCTCTACCTGATTGCTTATTATGCCGAAGAAATACCAGTGTCAGCAGGACCGGCTTTGAGCCATGGTCTGCCGGGTATGATATTGGGGCTGGTCATACCCGAGATGCATATCCAATACTGGGCAACAAATATCGCCTATACCAATAATCTCGTCCCCACAGATTGGCGCGACAAAAAATCAAAACAGATGAAGCTGGACGAATTTACAGCGCTCTTTGGCAGATATATGCCACGCAATCGTCAAAATGAGTCAGCAAAAAAAAGGATCTTGGAGCAACTTGTCTATTGAAAATGTCAGTTTGGCAGTACCTAACGACAAATTGATGACAAATAGTGATTTTTTTACAAAACTTTCGGATTGGCATAAGGGTTGATAATAGAGTGATAGAATTTATTTAAGTAAAAAAATTAAAATACAAGATATGTCTAAAATTATAGGAATTGACTTAGGTACTACAAACTCATGTGTTGCCGTAATGGAAGGTAACGAGCCTGTAGTAATTACGAACAACGAAGGTAAACGTACTACTCCTTCCATTGTAGCTTTCGTAGAAGGTGGTGAGCGTAAAGTGGGTGACCCAGCTAAACGTCAAGCAATTACTAATCCACATAAAACTATTTATTCTATTAAACGTTTTATGGGGCTTTCATATGATGAGGCAATAAAAGAAGCTGAACACGTACCTTATAACATCGTTAAAGGTGATAACAATACACCACGCGTAGAAATCGACGACCGTAAATATACGCCACAAGAAATCTCTGCAATGATTCTTCAAAAAATGAAGAAAACTGCTGAAGACTTTTTAGGTCAAGAAGTAACTGAAGCTGTCATCACAGTACCTGCATACTTCAACGACGCACAACGTCAAGCAACTAAAGAAGCTGGTGAAATCGCTGGTTTATCTGTTAAACGTATCATCAACGAACCGACTGCTGCTGCTTTAGCTTACGGTTTGGACAAAGCGCACAAAGATATGAAAATCGTTGTGTTTGACTGTGGTGGTGGTACACATGACGTTTCCGTATTGGAATTAGGTGATGGTGTATTTGAAGTAAAATCTACTGACGGTGACACTCACTTAGGTGGTGATGACTTCGATAACGTGATCATCAACTGGTTGAATGAAGAATTTAAAAATGAAAACAATGGTTTTGATCTGAAAAAAGATCCAATGGCATTGCAACGTTTGAAAGAAGCTGCTGAAAAAGCTAAAATTGAATTATCAAGTGCGACTTCTACTGAAATCAACTTACCATATATCACAGCAGACGCTACTGGCCCAAAACACTTAGTTCGTTCATTATCACGTGCTAAATTTGAAGCTTTGGCAGCTGACTTGATCAAGAGGACAATTGCTCCTTGTGAGTCAGCATTGAAAAACGCTGGTTTCAGCAAATCAGATATCGACGAAATTATCTTAGTAGGTGGTTCTACACGTATCCCTGCAATCGTTGATGCAGTAAAAGCATTCTTTGGAAAAGAGCCTTCTAAAGGTGTAAACCCTGACGAAGTTGTTGCTTTAGGTGCTGCAATCCAAGGTGGTGTATTAACTGGTGAAGTAAAAGATGTATTGTTATTGGATGTAACTCCACTTTCATTGGGTATTGAAACAATGGGTGGTGTAATGACTAAATTGATTGAAGCGAATACAACTATTCCGACTAAAAAATCGGAAACATTCTCTACTGCTTCTGACAATCAACCATCAGTAGAGATCCACATCTTACAAGGTGAGCGTCCAATGGCAAGCCAAAACCGTACAATCGGCCGCTTCCATTTGAACGATATTCCACCAGCGCCTCGTGGTGTGCCTCAAATTGAAGTTACTTTTGATATTGATGCCAACGGTATCATCAAAGTATCAGCAAAAGATAAAGCAACTGGTAAAGAGCAAAACATCCGTATTGAAGCATCTTCAGGTTTATCTGATGACGAAATCAAACGTATGAAAGAAGAAGCTGAAGCAAATGCTGATGCTGATAAAAAAATGAAAGAAGAAGCTGACAAAGTAAATGCAGCGGATGCCTTAATCTTCTCAACTGAAAAACAATTGAAAGAATATGGTGACAAAATTTCTGCAGATAAAAAAGCTCCTATTGAAGCTGGCTTAACGAAATTAAAAGCTGCATACGAAGCGAAAAACTTCGCAGATATTGATTCGGCTTCTGAAGAATTACAAAATGCTTGGAATGCTGCTTCTGAAGAAATGTACGCTGCTTCTCAAGGTGGTGCACAACAACCCCAAGGAGATGCTGGTCAAGCACAAGGTGGAAACCAAGGTGGTGATGACGTAACTGACGTAGATTACGAAGAAGTGAAATAATCACTCCTCCTGATAAATAAAAAGCTCCGGGTATGTATACCCGGAGCTTTTTTATTATAAGAACTGTTTCTCTTTTTAACACTTCGAAAAGCGAAAGAGCTGTTTATCTATAATGCGCAAAAGAATTCAATAAGCCACAGCTATTTCCGATAATGGCTCAATATTCCTTTATCCAAGGTCGCCCAGACTCCTGCTGGCATATTTGCCTTCTTCAAAGCATTGTTTGTCCACGTATTACAGGAATAGAACATGCTATAAGCTCCTTTGGCTTCATAGAAGGCATCTGAATCATCGTATTGTGCATCCGTCTCGACCAATATAGGTTTACCTTCACGCAAATCCAAAGAATCATAGATATACTTTACCAGTGCGCGATATTGTTCCTCATTTATTTTATACCCAAAACATAAGTCATTCTCTCGAATGGAATTATAGTAGGTCACATGTATTGCAGACTGCCCCAATCCAAAGGCCGCCACAAAAGCTGTTGATGCCTTGAGATCTTTCCATTCCGGTGTATCCAAATAAAAGCCTTTGTCCCCCCAGCCTATACCCATATATTGATAACCGTTTTTTTTACCAACTGTGTTGGCATAAGGAAATACGTTGGACCAATCCATCTCTTTCACGATGACCGGCAAAACAATATCTGTATGCACACCGTTGGATTTGACAAATACCTGAATCGTCTGATCTGTGGACGACGCTTTACATGATGCTGAGAGTCGCGACAGGCTATACTCGCCAACAATATATAAAACGCAAAACCCAATAATTCCTAAAACAATATACCCTAACACCTTAAGTATTTTTTTCATTTAAAATAATTCGCTTTTCTATCATAATCTAATGTATCGGTTTAATCTTAGCTCTCCCAATACCTCCTTCTCCTAAAACAGTACAGCCCCCATCCACAGCACTGTTAAGCACAAAAAAACCTGTATTGTTGACAATACAGGTTCAATATAAGCTATTTCTCTTAGCTCTTAAAATAACTTTTCAGGATATACACCATCGGCAACCAATTTAGAAATTGATTCTTGAACGATAGGTTTATCTTCTTTATAGGTTACTCCAAACCATTTCGATGATGTCGGGATTACTTTGAAATCCGCCAGTTTATGTTTGACCATATAATCAGGAACCGAAGGAATAAAGAATTCCGCTTTCAAATTCTCTTTGTTTTCTTCAACAAAAGCTGGAAACATCGCTTGTGCTACTTCGAAGATTTTTGGTGTAAAGCCCCAAAAATTCATCGATACACGCGTTTCTGGATCTAAATCGTTTTCAACGCCGTTTTCTTCATAAACGATTTTGCGATCGTCACCCTCACCTTTGTAATAGATGTTTGTACGTTCTGTGACACTGTCCATTTGTCCTGTTGGACTAACTTCACAGACACCACGTGATACATAGCCGTAATCAGACATTGTATTACCGACCTGAAAGCCCATCAATGACATTTGTTGATCTGACACCTCAGTGGTTAAGAACTTCGCCATTTTGTCAAAAGAATCTGAACCATAGAAATCATCTGCATTGATTACGCAGAATGGTTCATTTACTTTATCCTTAGCACTCATGACAGCATGTGCTGTACCCCAAGGTTTCGTTCTTTCAATGACGTGATTCACGCCAAATTTCGTTAAATCAAAATCTTGAAAAGCGTAGTCAACTTCTATTTTACCTTCCAATTTTTTATCAAAAACTTCTTTCATTTTCTCCAGGAATTCTTCCCGAATAATGAATACAACTTTTCCAAATCCTGCACGAATGGCATCATAGATTGAATAGTCAATAATTGTCTCGCCGTGTGGGCCAAAACCATCTACTTGTTTTAAAGAACCATACCGGCTAGCCATTCCTGCTGCCAAAATCAAAAGGGTTGGTTTACTCATATTTAAATTGCGTTAATAGAACTTTCGTTTCGTCCGCAAACTTAGCTAAATTTGCCCTTAAAAGCAAATGTAGCTGAGTGCTGATCACTGTCTAAAAATAGTGTATCGGAACGAAAATCATCAATAAATTTGTGTTATTTCTTTTTTAAGAATGCGTTCAATAGACCGCTCGCCAATTTCCCTAAAAGCTTGACCCCTTCTCTTGCGAGTGTCGTTGTCGCAGTACGCTGCGCAGCTTCTAATGGCGTCTGTCTTCTGGATGTCGGTCGGTCAGCTTTGGCGGCCTCTTTTTCCGCAGCTGCACGCTGTTCTTCCTGCTCTACAACCTGCATTTTCTCATCAATCATCTCAGCGGCAGAACGATTTTCCTGTCTTTCCTGATATTTTATCTTTAAGTCCGATTGATTAATAATCTGATTGATTGTCGCATCGTCTGCGGGGCCCATTACAGCACGGGCTGGTACCAGATGGGTTGCCACCACTTCGGTAGGAATACCCTTATCATTCAATACCGTAATTAAGGCCTGACCTGTACCCAAAGAGGTCAAAATCTGATCAATCTCATAAAAGTCCGATTTAGGGTAGGTTTTCACTGTTTTTTTTAGGTTTTCGGCATCATTCGGTGTAAAGGCCCGCAAAGCATGTTGCACCCTATTTCCCAATTGGGCCAATACCGATTCCGGAACATCTGTCGGAGACTGTGTGCAGAAAAACACACCGATTCCTTTGGAGCGGATAAGACGGATAATCTGATCCACCTGGGTTAAAAAGGCTTTGGAAGCTCCGTTAAAAAGAAGATGCGCCTCATCAAAGAAAAATACCAATTTCGGTTGATCCAAATCCCCCACTTCGGGCATATTCTTAAACAGCTGGGCGAGCAGACTCAACAAAAATGTAGAATAGAGCACTGGTTGATCCTGTACATCGGAAATGTTCAGTAAACTGATTATACCCTTTCCGTCGACTTTCTGAAATAAGTCATTGATGTCAAATTCCTTTTCTCCAAAGATATGTGCTAACCCCTGTTGCTCCAGGGCGACGATCTTCCGCAAGATCGTTCCCGAGCTTGCGGAACTGATCTTACCATAATCATTTTTGATTTCCTCGCTTCCGGGACCGTCAGAAAGATAGGTTAGCAGCTTTTTGGTATCTGTAAAGTCTATTAATGGCATCTGATGATCTTGCGCGTATTTAAACATTGCTGCCAAAACCCCAGTCTGTGTTTCATTCAATTCCAGGATCCTCCCCAACAAGACAGGCCCAAAATCATCGATCGTAATGCGCATCGGAATTCCTTTGTTCCCTGACAGGGAATAGAGCTCAACGGGAAAACTCGCTGGTTCGAAGGGCACTCCTACCGCATTTCCACGATCCAACAGCGCTTGATTTGTCACTCCCGGTACAGCAAGACCAGATAGATCACCTTTTACATCCAGCATAAATACCGGTACAGATGCATCTGATAATTGCTCGGCTATCAATTGTAGCGTCCTAGTTTTACCTGTCCCTGTTGCACCGGCAATAAGCCCGTGGCGATTCATCATTTTCAGCGCTAGATTGACCTTTGCATCCGCCAAAATTTCACCATTCAAAATACCCGCTCCCAAATATATAAAAGCCCCCTTGGGGTTATAAGAAGCTTGAACCTTCTCGATAAATTGTTCTTTATTTGCCATAGAAAAGGCTTAATATTTATAGTTCATAAATGATATTGAAAACTCTACAAAAAATAATCTTTTCGTCACAATTTCGTGCCAAAATTCATTTTTTATGCACTTTTAATTTGAAATTAACATAGAATTGCTATTTTTACCATGTAAAACAATACCATTAAAGGTACTAAAAAATGTTAAATAAGAGATTTAGATTTGTGGCAGCATTCTTATGTGCGATCATCTTTTTCACAAAGATGGCCATCTCTATATCGCCTATTTTTTCCAATAGCTTGGATCAGAATACCATTTTACAAATTGTTTTACAAATCGAAATCGAGAACAATAATGGCGCAAGCACTGACACGCTTGAAACTGCCTCAAAATTTTTCAATACAAAAACAGACGAACCCATTGTATTCGAGACCATCATTGTTGAGAACCAAGGAAAACAAAAGAATTACCTTAAAAACGAGAAAAGCATTTTAGCTTTCCATCCTACGGTTCCAACGCCGCCTCCTAACTGTTAATAAAGGCATCCCTTTATGAGATGTATTCAAATTGTCCCCATGCTGAATCCCAGTATGCGGTTTCTTATTGATTTCTTCTGAAAGTACAATGCTTCTTGGCATTTAATACCCTTCAATTTGGTATCTATTGCTATTGTCGCAGTTGGCATCAGGAAGATTTATTATACAGATAAACACAAATTTTATGTTTGGAACTCGTACGTCGGCTTTTCTGAAACTTTCGAAAAGAGACTTAAAATATGATTTCCCTGCTAGTGTTGTGGTGTTTTTGGTGGCACTTCCATTATGTTTGGGAATTGCAATGGCCTCAGGTGCGCCATTGTTTGCAGGATTATTGACTGGTGTAATTGGTGGAATCGTTGTTGCTTCAATCAGTAAATCACCACTCAGTGTCAGTGGGCCAGCTGCTGGCCTCACAGTTATTGTTCTAGGGGCTATCCAGAGCCTAGGCGCCTATGAAACCTTTCTCCTTGCGGTTGTCATCGCAGGTGTCGTACAAGTGGTTCTCGGTATTCTAAAAGCGGGTATGATCGGAAATTATTTCCCTTCCGCAGTTATCGTCGGCATGTTGGCTGCTATCGGTATTACGATTATCATGAAACAAATCCCTTTGGCCTTGGGATTGATCGAGACACACGCTTTTGAGCTGGACAATGGGCACGGCATAGGTGCATATTTTGACACCGTTGCCTCCGCCATCAATTTTGGTGCATTGATTATCTGTGCCCTATCGTTAGCCATTCTGATCTTTTGGCCAGCAATCCCTAAATTGAATAAAGTGCCTGCTCCGCTGGTAGTCGTTATTGTCGGTGTCGCTTTGGCTTATCTTTTTAATGGCTCCTTTTTTCAATTACACAATAAACAATTTGTACTTGTGCCAATTGTAGGGTCATTTGCAGAGTTTACAGGTTTATTCACATTACCTGACTTCACCCAGATCGTCAATAAAGATGTTTGGATCGCGGCATTTACTATTGCCATTATTGCTAGCTTGGAAACCCTATTGAGTATTGAAGCAGTAGACAAGATTGATCCATATAAACGCAATACACCAACCAACCGCGAATTAGTCGCTCAGGGGATCGGTAATATGACAAGTGGACTCTTGGGTGGGCTGCCATTAACATCAGTTATCGTACGGTCATCAGCCAATGTCAATGCTGGTGGAAAGACCAGACAGTCTGCAATCTTACACGGTATCTGGCTGCTCGTTGCCATGTTGGCTATTCCAACAATGTTAAATATGATTCCGCTAGCATGTCTTGCCGCAATACTGTTACATACAGGGTATAAATTAGCTAAACCAAGCTTATTTACCTCAATGTATCGAAAAGGTCTGGATCAATTCATTCCGTTTTTCGTGACTATTGTTGCTATCGTATTTACCGACTTATTAATGGGTGTTGGAATTGGAATCGTTGTGGCAACATTTTATATTCTAAGAGCAAATATGAAAAATGCTTTTAAATATAATATTGAAAAGGACAACGAAGAGGATAAGGCTGTCATCACATTAGCAGAGGAAGTTTCATTTTTGAACAAGGTTCCTATCCAGCAGAAACTATATAGTTTACCAAAATCAGTCAGTAAGATCCGTATCGATGGTACATTCAGTAAATTTATCGACAAGGATGTTATCGAAGTCATTAAAGACTTTGAACAGAACGCAAAAAGTAAAGGCAAGGAGATCGAACTTCTACAGGTCGTTTATAAAAAATAAAGTTGTTTCTAGTAAACAATAAATTAGGAAATTTGTATTATTTTATCGAAAAAGAGCTCTAGAGCAAAGTGATATTAAAAAAGGAATATGGAAAATAAAGATTTAAAAACAGGATTTGATAATATTATTAAGGGAAATCAGGAATGGATGGATTTTGTAAAAAATGATACCACAGGACGTTTCCAACAACTTGCAAAAGGTCAAAATCCTGAAATTCTTTGGATCGGCTGTGCAGACAGCCGTGTACCAGCCAACGAGTTGACCGGTACAAAACCAGGTGAGGTTTTCGTACACCGTAATATCGCCAATATGGTTATCCATTCAGATATGAGTTTATTAAGTGTCCTAGATTATGCCGTCAATGTATTAAAAGTACAACAGGTCATCGTAGCTGGACACTATGGTTGTGGTGGGGTTGCTGCATCTTTAAGTCGCAATCAATATGGTATCATTGATAACTGGCTGGGTCACATCAAAGATGTATACCGTTTGCATAGCGAAGAGATAGATAGCATCGAAGATAACGAAAAGAAAGTGGACCGCTTAGTTGAACTCAATGTCAAAGAACAGGTTTTTAATCTTTGTTCTACTTCCATCATTCAAAATGCATGGAAAAATGGCCAGGCACTAGCTGTGCATGGTATGGTAATCAATATCGGAACAGGCCAGTTGATTGATCAAAGTTGTACATTTACAAGCAATGAATCCCTTGGAAAGGTGTTCGCTTTCAAATAGTAACAAATCGGTAAAAAGGGACGGATCTGCGTCCCTTTTTTATTTCAAGTTATCACTGCCCCCGCAGTCACAACTAAAATAGGTATTTTTCGGTTGATTACCGGCTCAGACTAAGCTGAATATCTATCATCTCCTAGCTAATATCTCGCTTCTAATAATTAACTTTGTATTATGAGTGAAGAAAAATCATTAAATTTTATCGAGGAAATTGTCGAAGAAGATCTTCGTACAGGAAAACATGGCGGACGTGTATTGACACGTTTTCCTCCTGAGCCAAATGGTTACCTCCACATTGGTCACGCCAAATCCATCTGCTTAAATTTCGGATTAGCACAGCAGTATAACGGCAAGACTAATCTACGTTTTGATGACACTAACCCTGTCACTGAGGATACCGAGTATGTTGAAAGTATCAAGAAAGATATTCAATGGCTAGGATTCCAGTGGGCGGAAGAACTATATACTTCGGATTATTTTGAAACACTTTACAGCTACGCTGTTGAGCTCATAAAAAAGGGTTTAGCATACGTGGACGATAGTACAGCGGAAGAAATTGCAGCAGCAAAAGGTACACCCACAGAACCGGGTGTTCCAACACCTTACCGCGCCCGATCTATAGACGAAAATCTGACCCTATTCGCAGATATGCGAGCTGGGAAATATAAGGATGGCGAGAAAGTGCTCCGCGCAAAAATAGATTTGGCTAGTCCAAATATGCACCTGCGTGATCCTTTGTTATACCGTATCAAACATGCTCACCATCATCGGACAGGCAATCAATGGTGTATCTACCCAATGTATGATTTTGCGCATGGTCAATCGGATTCAATTGAAAAAATTACCCACTCGATCTGTACCCTTGAATTTATCCCACACCGTCCTCTTTATGACTGGTGTATCGATAAACTGGAAATTTTCCCATCCAAGCAATATGAATTTGCACGCTTAAATATGACATACACGGTCATGAGCAAGCGTAAATTATTGCAATTGGTCAATGATAAATTTGTTGAAAGCTGGGATGACCCTCGTATGCCAACGATCTCCGGCTTGAGAAGAAGAGGATATACACCGGCAAGTATTCGCAACTTCTGTGAAAAGATCGGAGTTCAAAAACGTGAAAATATGATCGACGTCAGTCTATTGGAGTTTTGCATCCGGGAGGATCTCAACAAAACAGCTTGGCGTAGAATGGCTGTCCTTGATCCGATCAAATTAGTGATCACAAACTATCCTGATGGTCAAGTGGAAGATTTAATCGGTGAGAATAACCCTGAAGTTGAAGGTGGTGAAGGCGCTCGAATCATACCTTTTTCCAAAGAACTTTGGATAGAACGTGAAGATTTTATGGAAGATGCTCCAAAAAAATTCTTCCGTCTCGGCCCAGGACTTTCGGTTCGTCTAAAACATGCTTATATCGTTACCTGTAACGATTTCGTCAAAGATGAAAATGGAAAGGTAACAGAAGTACATTGTACCTACGTGCCTAATTCCAAATCAGGTGAAGATACATCCGGATTAAAAGTAAAAGGAACAATCCATTGGATTTCTGTTCCTCATGCTAAGGAAGCTGAAGTAAGATTATACGACAGGTTGTTCAATGATGAAAACCCTGCCGCAGCTGAAAACTTTAAAGATTCTATCAATCCTGAAAGTTTGCATGTGATTGAACGTGCCTATATCGAGCCCGATCTGGCTACTGCTACACCTGGAAAAGGGTATCAATTCATCCGTTTAGGCTACTTTACATTAGACACACATTCCATTCCGGAACACCTTGTCTTTAACCGTACAGTTACGTTGAAAGATTCTTGGGGGAAAGAAGTGAAAAAAAATGGATAAGTAAACGATTACATAAAAAACAAAAGGTCGGAATTGTTTCCGACCTTTTGTTTTTTATAGCGTAAAATAACGTTCCATTTAAATCAGCTATCTCTCTCTATCTAAATATACATAGACAATACGGCTTGTCCATATTTTTAGGAACAGCAAATAATAAAGGTACATCTTTTCTGTTAACCAATAAATTATTTCATTCAGTTTTTAACTTGATTATCGTCATTCACTCAATGCTGTAAAACAAATAGTTTTACAGCAAACAAATACCATTAACGATATGAAAAAGTTACTATTTCTTGCTCTCGCACTTACATTCGGCGCTGTAAATTTACAGGCACAGAATATTCCCGAGCAACGCTGGCAGATGCGCCTTAGAGGAGTCGCGGTAATGCCCAACGAATCGGCCAATATCAGCGCTATTGGTGGCGACATTGCGATCAACACAAAATTTATCCCAGAACTAGATTTCACTTATTTCTTTACCAAAAATATTGCCGCGGAGCTGATTTTAGGAACAACGAAACACAAGGTCAATACTGTTGGTTCCGACTTAAGTGCCATTGGTGGTCACACTTCAGCAAATATAGATTTAGGTAGTGTATGGCTCCTGCCGCCGACCTTGACGGCGCAATATCATTTTCTGCCGAATGGAAACCTCAGACCCTATATAGGTGCAGGAATAAATTATACAATTTTCTATAGTGCAAATGAAGGCCCCACGGTCAAGAACGTTAAGTATGATAATGCGTTTGGGTTTGCCACACAACTTGGTATTGATGTCAAACTTTCAGAAAAATATTTCCTGAATTTGGATGCTAAGTATATCCTTTTGAAGACGGATGTTCAAGTGGATGCGTCCAACTTGGCTCCAAACTTATCAATACCGGCAAAAGTTGATATAAACCCCTTTCTTTTGGGGGTTGGGTTTGGCATGAAGTTCTAGCATTTCTTTAAGCTCCCTATATAAAATGAGGCACCTTCTGATCGTTCAAAAGGTGCTTCTGAATTTCTATTCTATGCCATACCATTGCTGATACTGCTTTCTAAGCCCCTCAACACGTGCCAGTCGCTTGCTATCATTGGCTACCAATAAGATATCTCGATAACGATCGACTGAGTCTAATGCCGTTTGTATATCGTTCCATTCAAAGCCTAGATTTTTCTTATCCAATACCAGCTGATGCAGATATTCCATATTTTGTGACACATAGTCCAAATTTCGATCGACTACGTTTCCAGCAAGATGTCCCTGTCCAGAACGGTATAGGCTATCAATGATATCCACATAATTAATCGCATCCGACATCGCATATACACGATCAGGTAATTGGTCGTATGCTTTCTTGGCCACTTCCCCAGCTTGTTTAACCTGCCCTTTTTCCAACAGCAATCGTGCTGTCTTTCCAAAAATATCCCGTGCATACATACTCGAGAAGCGAAAGGAGTCGGTATCTAAATATTTTGCATTCTTGGTATTTCCCCAATTATATTTATGCATGATATTATCATATAAGGCTTCCACGTTGACCAAAGCTGCCATCTCGCCAGCAGACGCCTGCTGTTCATTGGTCACAGCAACTGGCATCAGCCTTGAAGCGAACCCCTCGTTGACAAGGTATTTGTCCAACCCCAACTTAATATCACTAGGGAGCATATTCGAAAAATAGATCGGTCGATCCCAATGATTATTTTCAAGGAGGGACAACAAAGTCAGATCCGATCGGGATAAGTGATCCCCGGGAATTTCCCATTCCATTGTTGAAACGACCGCATCCTGGAAATAAGCGGGCACAGCATTCTTTTTCAAAATCTCAGCTTTGTTAATGGCTAATTTGACCTTCTTAGTCGGAAAATAATTCTCCAGATTTCCCGAATTCAGCTGTACTTTATAATCAGGATCATCAGAAGTAACAAACTCCAATAACTGTTGGATATCCACAGATTCATTCAACTGCCTATCCACAAAAGGTATGTAATCGCGAATACCCTTTTTTGTCTTTTCCGCTGGGATCGCAATCGGAAGTCCCGCAGCCCGATAGGTTGATTTCTTGGCCTGCTGCATATACCAATCACCCGTTAAGTAGCTCAGTACAACTATTCTTACATCCTGACGAACACCTTCCACCTCCTGCAAATACCATAACGGAAAGGTATCGTGATCGCCATAGGTAAACAAAATCGCATTTGGGGCACAGGTTTCAAGGTAATTACGGGCCACGTCCCGAGCCAAGGATTTCTCGGAACGATTATGATCATCCCAATTTTGATGTGCCAAAATAATTGGTCCACCTAACAGGGCAAAAGATAATCCCGTAGCCATGGCGGAGCGGTTATTGAGAAAACGTTTAAAAAAGCGCATCAGTGCAATTGTACCCAGTCCGATCCAGATCGCAAAAGCATAAAAAGATCCTGCATAAGCATAATCACGTTCACGGGGTTGCAGTGGTGTCTGATTGAGATAAACAACAATCGCTATACCCGTAAAAACAAATAGCAAAGTCAACACCAAAGTATAGGGTTTATTGTTTTTATACAACCAGATCGCTCCAGCTATCCCTAATATCAAAGGCAAGAAAAAGTATGTATTTCGACTGGGATCATGCTGCTGTGACTCCGAAAGATTATGTTGCCCGCCAAGGCGCCAATTATCCAGCATTTTCACTCCAGAGAGCCAATTCCCCTCCGTGTAGGATCCATAGCCTTGCTTGTCATTCTGCCGGCCAACAAAATTCCATAAGAAGTAACGTGCATACATTTCTCCCAATTGAAAATTAAAGAAAAACTTAAAGTTATCGGAGAACTGAGGTCTTTCGCCCTCTTTTAACTTGAGATAACTTCTATAGTAGGCTTGATGATTTGCATCCTGGCTATAGATACGTGGAAAAAATGTTTCGCGATCAAATGTATACTTATCAACCTGTGTAAACACCGTATAATTGGATTCATCTTTCCGATAACTGGTCTTGCTTTGGACATCCACAGCCCTTGAATCAAAATATGGACCTTTGACTAGAGGCTCTCGCGTATACTGCTCCCGCTCTAAGTAACCCAAAAACGAAAAGACATTATCAGGCGCATTGTTATTTAAGGATGGATTTGCCTTTCCACGGATCAGCACCATGGTATAGGAACTATAACCAAACAGAATAAAGCAAAATACTAATAAAGCTGTATTTAAAGTATACTTGCGTTTTTTATGGGTATAAAAAAGACCATATACAATTGAGCCACCGAAAAGTAGGCATAACAAAAGAATTCCTGTACCAAATCCCAGTCCAAAAGAATTCACAAACACTAGATCTATTTTGGAAGCAAAACCGATCAGCCACTGAATAACACCCCAAAGGATTGCTGCAAGAACTAATATCCCTAATAGAAATGCCTTTATAATGCCTTTAAAATTAATTTCTGAAGTCCTTTTAAAATATACCACCATGGCTATGGCCGGAATAGCCAAAAGATTTAATAGGTGGACTCCGATCGAAAGCCCCATAACGAAAGCGATAAAAATCAGCCAGCGGTCACTTCCGTCCTGATCCGCGCGCACCTCCCATTTAAAAATCGCCCAGAAAACCACCGCAGTACAAAGTGAGGACATCGCGTACACTTCGGATTCTACGGCCGAATACCAGAAGGTATCACTGAAACTAAAGGCCATAGCCCCCACTGCACCTGCTCCAAAGATCTGTAAATAGTAAGAAAAAGCAGATTGCTGTGGCTTCTTTAAAATCTTCCGGGCAATCGCTGTAATTGTCCAAAATAAAAATGTCACCGTCAGACCACTACAGACTGCCGAACCAATATTCATCCAGTAAGCGACCTGCCCTGTATTACCAAAAGCCAGATTGGAAAAAACATTCTGAATAAGTAGAAATAGTGGGGCGCCAGGTTGATGTGCCACCTCAAGTTTGTACGCGCAGGCGATAAATTCACCACAATCCCACCAGCTCACGGTCTTTTCAACAGTAGCAATGTAGACAACAGTAGCAATGAGGCCACTGGTCAAACCAAATAGCGAGTTTAATTTATTATACGTCATAAGGAAAATTGGTCTATATCTTAGTTCCTTTTAGTACTTCAAATTAAATAGTTATCTCGATTTAAAAATGTTAATTAACACTATTTAACACTACTGTCTAACAAAAAATATTTTTTGAAAGAGACCACTTCTATAGTGAAAAGAGAAATGCTGATTTTGAAAGCAGAGGTAATGGCATACTTCATCCCAAAAGCTGCATATGGCCATGGAGTAAATGGGGATTCATTTCACAAGTACAAAACAGTATACCGCCTATAGGAGCAATAAAAAAGCGAGGGAAAATCCCTCGCTTCTCTTGTATTTTTTAGGCTAACTTCTCGACAATCTTTTTCGTTGGCCCAGGATTACTCATGGTATAAAAGTGCAATACTGGAGCACCAAATTTAATCAGCTCCTGACATTGTTGCACAAGCCATTCTTCACCTACTTGTCTTACATCAGCATTGGTTTTACATGCTGCGACAGCATCACTCAATTCCTCAGGAATATCCAGGTGGAAAATTCTTGGCAAAGTAACCAGTTGCTTTTTGGTCGTCAATGGTTTGAGGCCTGGAATAATAGGCACATGAATTCCATTGTCCCGGCATTTGGTCACAAATTCCTTATATTTCTCCACGTTAAAGAACATCTGAGTTACAATAAACTCCGCACCCATATCCACTTTTTGCTTCAGATATTTAAAATCAGTATTGAAATTAGGAGATTCAAAATGCTTCTCAGGGTATCCTGCGACACCAATACAAAAATCGGTCTTTTCGGATGTGATAATATCTTCGTGGAGATACTTTCCTTTATTCATATCCGTTACCTGTTCCAATAGATCCGTTGCAAAAGCATGTCCGCCTTCACTTGGAATAAAATCAGCATCTCCTTTGCGTGCATCACCTCGCAATACCAATACGTTATCGATACCCAAGAAATTTAAGTCGATCAGGGCATTTTCAGTTTCCTCTTTGGTAAAACCACCACATATCAGATGGGGCACTGCGTCCACTTTATACTTATTCATGATGGCAGCACATATCGCCACTGTTCCTGGTCGTTTGCGATAAGATACACGTTCCAACAGCCCGCTTGCATGTTCCTTATAGATATAATCTTCACGATGATAGGTCACATCAATAAAGGGAGGTTTAAATTCCATCAGTTCATCCATTGTTTTAAAAATACTTTGGATGCCCTGTCCCTTTGCAGGAGGCAATAGCTCAAAAGAAAACAATGTTTTTCCTTTAGCATTCTGGATATGGTCGATAATCTTCATTAAAAAACTGTTTTAAGTTTGGGTTGGCTTACATCGAAACGCACAAGTCGAGGATATGTCTATCTGCATGTAACTTATCTTTCCCACATGGAGCAGGGTAGAATTTAGCACCTTGAACAATACAGGTTGCTAAGGCTTCACTGGGTCTAGTCCCTCGGCCTTTCTCTATAAGCGTTGCTAATATCGTCTTAAAAAACCAAACAACAAAAATATTTTTTCGAAAAGCTATAAATTATAGCAACAAAGCTGTCTTTTTTCCAGATTTCCCATGCAAATTATTTCAAAGTTGAGAGAGAATTACGTAGATTCTTTAAATAGAATGTGATCAGCAGCAGACCCGAGACACTATACTTCTCCTTCTGCCCGTATTTAAACCCATCCATTAAATATTTATAAGCAACCAATGCATTCTCCTCATTGTAAAACAGCTCTTTCCATGAGACAGGAACGTCTTCCCATTGTTTCAATACAATGCCATTTTGCGCATAAGTAATTGGAGATTCAATCCCATCTATCTTATAATCACTATGGACGCCAGAATTTGAGATGTGCTGAAAGTATGCTATAGAATAATCTAAAAAGTTTAATGCGCGGGCCTTTACCTCTTGATCATTTTCAGCACTTGTCGGAATATTACGCCAAAGATTGACTACACTATCAAATTTACTAGGCTGCTCGCGAAGGGGTGTTCTGTCCAATTCGAAATTGAGAAACAACCGTTCCGTATTTGGCAAATGGGCTGAATTGAATTGGGAGAAATCACCTTTCAATTGTATGAAATTCTTTTTTACTTGAATTATATCCAAAGAGATGGTTCCCTTTTTATCATCCATCAATTCAATTTTATTCCCTTCAAATCTATATCTGCCATAGAGCAAGATATCGCCTATCGCGAGGACAAATTGCCCTTTATCCTGAAGGGAGAGAAAGGAACGATGATGAAGCTGATGATCACAATATGTATCAGATTCAATATTTAGCGGATCCTTAGCTTTAGCCTCTCGGTAGCTGTCATTGGTATAACCGCAAATAACTTGATAATTTCCGATCGGAAATTCTTTGTTCTTCCCAAAGAAAGCACAAGAGGATAAGAATATCGTTGAAATAATTAGCAGTAATAGTTTCAAGACAGATCGTTTATAGTGGTCAATATATTGATTATTCAGTACCAATTTAAACAAAATCCATCAGAGTAAGAGATCCCTGACTGTCCCAAAACAAAAATTTTGTCAGATGAAGCAAAATATGATTTAAAACCTCAACTTATTGGATCGAAAAAGGTCTAAATTCCTTTACGAACTTAGACCTTTTTCATTCAAATTTATAGGAATTAAGAACGATGCTCTAAAGTAAATCCCGATTTGCAATCAGGGATAATTTACGAGAGGTCCGTCCACTTTTATTCTTTATAAAGATCGACTAGCCCTTCAGGCAATTCTACTTCTATAATCTCCTCTTCACCATCTATGCCAACGATTAAATCATCGGATAGGGGGAACATCAATTCTTTACCATTCATATCAACTGTCGCGACGAATTGCTGAGGAAATTCCTGTACATCCGTAATTTCCCCCAGTTCACCATGAGTTTCATCGATCACCAAAAATCCGATTAAATCCGTATATCTAAAATCATCGGGATCCCGTTCTGGCATTTTATCATTGGGTAGATAAACCTTTTTGTGAACAAGCACCTGTGCCTTGTCGATATGATCAACATCTTCAAATGTCACGTAGGCGGTACTATTTTTCTGCAGTTTTATAGCATCGATAAAATAAGGTACAAGTTTTTTGTTGACCTCCAAAAAAACGACATCTATATCCAAACTCTCATAGTCTTCAAATTCGAAAAACAATTGCATCTCGCCTTTTAGACCTCGCGTTTTGCTGATATAGCCTATATAAAAACTTTGATCGATAGTCATTTTGTAATATTGCGTATTAGGATATTAGTATTGAGATGCTTTTCCTTTCGGCTTCCACTATATATTCAGCATCTGTTTTATTTTCACTTTTTTGTATAGCGATATGATAATATGCTCTGCCTTCTATTTTAGATTAGAGCAATCAGCATCACTTTTTAACACATAAACTATTTTATTAAAAAAGCCGGCTCAAGATTGAGTCGGCTTTCTCGAATACTTTATGAAAGAATTAACCTTCAGTTTCTTCTGCTGCAGGAGCTTCAGTCTCTTCTGCAGCAGGTTCTTCTGCTACAGGAGCGTTTTTAGCAGCTACAGCAGCAGCTTTTTCTTCTTTTTTCTTCGCTTCAGCAGCTAAAGCAGCTTTCTTAGCATCAGCTTTAGATTGAGCTAAACCATCTTTTTTACCAGAGATTCTAGCTTCGTTAGCTTCAGTCCAAGCAGTGAATTTAGCTTCAGCAGCAGTTTCATCAAAAGCACCTTTTTTCACACCACCTTGTAAGTGTTTTTTGTAAAGAACACCTTTGTAAGAAAGGATAGCACGAGCTGTGTCAGTAGGTTGAGCACCTTTATTCATCCAATCCAAAGCTTTTTCAAAATCCAAAACGATAGTTGCAGGATTTGTGTTTGGGTTGTAAGAACCGATACGTTCGATGAATTTACCATCACGTGGAGCGCGAGAATCCGCTACGACTACGTGGTAAAAAGGACGTCCTTTTTTACCATGTCTTTGCAATCTGATTTTAGTTGCCATTTCTTAATTTTATTTTATGTATTCAACATATCCCCCGAGCTTCATACTAGAGGGGACGCAAAGATAAACATAAAAAAAGGAAAAACGAAAATAAAAAAAGCTAAATTTCAGAATACCAAAGCACTAAGTATCTCTCCGAAAGAAAATACATTTAAACGTCTAAATCATCCAATTACAGGGATAACAGCCTAATGATAGCAGATCTCGTTCAAAAGGTTTATAAAAAGTATTACTCAGTGACACAAATGATAATCATAGTTTAATTGCTAGCAACTGTCGCGCTTTTAGTTTCGAAAGCAGTAAATTCGACAGAGACCTGGATACATCCTATGCACAGCGATACCCATTTGCTTTTCACCAAAGCATTTGCCAATTCACATTTTACTTTCTACCTTCATTCCATGAAATCTGTTGCGCCATTAAAAATACTTAAAGCTTCGGCCGGTTCCGGAAAAACCTTTAGTCTGACACTACATTATCTAACATTATTGCTGTCCAATGAAAACAGCTATAAGGAGATATTGGCAGTAACGTTTACCAACAAGGCCACCGCAGAAATGAAACAGCGCATACTCTCTGTGCTCCACGGCCTAGCTATTGGCGATCTCAGTTCCAAAATCGAAGATTTCAGAAAATTATTACTGCAGCAACAACCCGATTGGACAAGCTATTTGATCCAGGAGAAATCCTACCGTGTCTACCGTCGGATCTTACACGATTATAGTCATTTTACCATCAGTACAATTGATGGTTTTTCTCAAAAAGTTATCCGTGCTTTCACCTATGAGCTCAACCTCGACGCGGCCTACAAGATAGAAATGAATGTCAATAAAGTCAAAAATGAATTGACAGTCATGCTCAATCAGTTGTTGGATGAACGCCCAGACCTCCTCGATTGGATCATCGCCTATGCGGAGAAAAAAATAGCCAAAAATGAAAACTGGAACTATCGACAACAATTGATGGGCCTAGCCAACCTTATTTTTTCTGAAAATTTCCAGGAATTTGACAGCTATATTAATTCAGCTAACCCAAGGGAAGTTTTCAACCTCCTGAATCAAGAAATCGAACAAAAAATAAATGCCTTTACCGAAGCACTTTCGCTGACCATCGAAACTTTCAGTGATACGTTCAAAAGATTCAACATCAGTGAAAATGAGCTCAAGGGAAAATCACGCAATAAGATTATCTCAGCGAGCAAGACCAGTAAAAAGACAGACAAGTTAAGTTCTTCCGAAATTGCCAAAATATTGGACAAATATGTACAATTGATAGGTAATGAGGACGCATTTACAGATAGCGACAAAAATATACGCTACGACCTCCAATCAGCGCTTGCTCCCATCTTACAGTCTTTTCAGGCACTACAGGAGAATCTAGCAGCTTACATTGCTTATCAGGCGGTACAAAACAACCTCTATTACCTACGTTTGCTCAAAGAAATGAGCGACTTACTGACCCAATGGCGTAAGGAAAACGGCGCTCAATTAATCTCCGATTCACAGATCCTGTTAAATAAACTTGGGATCGATGAGAACAACGATCCGACATTCATCTGGGAAAAGATCGGCAATCGCTTCAATTATTTTTTATTCGACGAATTTCAGGACACCTCGCGTATCCAATGGAAAAACTACAGCCCCCTATTGATTAATGCACTTGCAGATGCTAATGGTGCACTAAGTGAGCATCTCATTGTTGGAGATGTCAAACAGAGTATATACCGTTGGCGGAACGGAGATTGGCGCATATTGCTCCAACAGGTCGAACAGCAAATTGGTCATGCATTCCACTTGGATGAGAGTACCAAAACCAGCTTTATAGAAAATGGTAGTCTTGACACCAATTTTAGAAGTCTCCCAAATATCATCCAGCTAAACAACTATCTTTTTAACAGTATCCCTCAACATCTGCAGCGTGTTCTCAATGAAAAAGTAGACGAAAACTTAGACGAAGAGGGGAAACATTGGTGGGCAGCCTCAGGCAATGATAATATGCTGGTTAAAGCTTATGAAAATAGTCAACAGGAAATCCCTGCACACAAAAAAGGGAATCTCGACAAGTTGGGGTCCATCGAGATTTCGTATATCTCTGTGTCTGACGGTCGCTACAGGAGAAATCAGGTCATCGAGGAGTCTCTTCATCTTTTATGTAAGAAGATAGGTGAATGGTTTCATACTAGCCGATATCAAGCCAAACAAATAGGGATCCTTGTACGTAGTAATGCACAAGCGAAATTAGTTATCCAGAAATTGATGGATTTCAAAAAAGAGGAGAATCTTAGCTTTGAGGTCATCTCCGGAGATGCGCTATCCTTGGCCAGCAACGACGCTGTACTCCTCCTGATTGAAACATTAAAAGCGCTCGTATACAATTCGGACAAACATAGTATACATAAAGCAAAAATGGTCTATCTCTATCAGACCATCCAGAAAAATACGGTCAATCAAACCGCTTGGCTAACCTTCGCTTCAAACGACATCCGTGTGCTGAAAGATTTTCTTCCCCACGCATTGATCGACTCCTGGGAAATTTGGCAAAAACAGCCTTTGGTTCATTTAATAGAAAAACTCATCGAAATCTATGGCTTCACGACGGAGCAGAACATTCACCTTCCCTACCTATTGGCATTCAAGGATATGATTTCGGCTTTCTCGACCAATGGTGAGCGTGGAATTATTCAGTTTCTAGAATTCTGGGAAGAAGATGGTAATCGTGCAGTACTCCCCTCAAACGGTGATATAAACGCAATTGAGGTAACAACAATCCATAAATCAAAAGGACTGGCTTATGATGTTGTTATGCTCCCTTTCTGCTCCTGGGATCTGGACGGGATGATCAATGGAGACTTCTGGATCGACACTTACGATACGCCATTTGCCCAGTTAGGAAAAATTCCCATAAAATATACCACGACAGTTGGAAAGTCTGTGTTCTTCAAACAATATTTTGAGGAAATGCTATTCAATTATATGGATGCACTAAATACGTTCTATGTAGCTACAACACGTGCCGTTGAACACCTCTATATTACTGCTCCATCATTTAAAGAATCTGTAGACAAAAAGACCGGCGAAATTACAGGATATGACATCAAAGATGAATATATCAGCGATATCCTCTATCAAGTATTGGATTCCTCTATTGCTCCATTTACATTAGAAGATGCCCATATAAAGGTTGATCAGATCATCGAACGAGTCGACCCTAAAAGTCAAGAAAACAATATCATTGCACTCAGCCATTACCCTATTTCCAAAGAATTGGAGATGGCCTTGGAGAAATCCAGCACACGCACGATCAACGATATCATGATGCTGGAAAAAGCCGCGCAATATGGGATATTGGCGCATGAAATCATGTCCCAGATCGCTAAAGAAAAAGATATTTCCAGATTAGTCCGTCAACTGATTCAGGAAGGTATACTCTCAAAAGAGGATGAGCCCTACCTGATGCAAGAAATCAATCGGATCTGGAATCATCCCATCATCAATCAGTGGCTTACCGGAAAATATAAAATCTGGAATGAAGCCAGTATCATTACCGCTAAAGGAGAAACCATCCGCCCTGATAAAGTCTTCACATCTGAGGAAGAGACAATTGTCCTCGACTTTAAATTTACACAAACGGATTACATCGGACATAAATATCAGGTTGACAACTATAAGAAAAACTTGGAGAACCTAGGCTACAACAATGTCAAAGCCTACCTCTACTATGCTAAATCAAATCAATTAATTGAAGTAAAATAAACGATCACGATGCAAACAGCCTTTTTAAAATTAGTAGCAGCGGATATTCAGCAACGTTTTGGAAACGATTTGAGTGAGATTGCCATCGTGTTTAACAATAAACGTCCGATTACATATCTCAAAAAACATCTTGCCGATGTCTATGGACAGGCAATCTGGTCTCCACAGTTTTTTACTATACAGGAATTCTTCAAATTATCGACCAATGATGCCGAGGCTAGCCCCTTGGGACAGTTCTTTCAGCTGTTTAAAATCCATAACCAACTTTTGGCCACAGAGGGTAAAGAACCGGAAACATTAGAAGAATTTTATCCTATCGCAGAGATTATATTGAGTGACTTTGGACAACTGGATTATGATCTGGTTCCTATCGATCAGATCTATATGGAGCTTTATGATAACACCAAAATTGATCTTGCTTTTCAACACCTTACGCAAGAACAGCAAGGGTTTATCCGTCAGTTTTGGCAATCCTTTTCCATTGCTGGTCATAGCGGTGTACAAGAGCGGTTTCTACAATTATGGAAAAGACTGCCAATATTATACACAAGGTTTAAAGAAACGCTTAAAGCTGCCGGTCAGACTAATTATCCGACGATTTATCGTGATCTAGTCGAGAGCAAAGCTACCCTTCAGGACTTTACATCATCCTTTAAGCAGATTCTTTTCGTTGGATTCAATGCCCTGAATAAAGCCGAAGCTAAATTATTCCGTCAATGGCAAGAAGAAGGAAAGGCACTATTTTACTTCGATGCAGATGCCTATTATCTGGACGACAATATGCAAGAAGCGGGTCTGTTCATTCGTCGGAATATCTTTCAGACCGGACTTGTCAACGCGCTCGGCAGCAGCCCCAATATTATTGGCAACAGAACCTCAACGGTAAACTTATATGCAAGCACAGGAAAAATAAGTCAGACAAAACTACTCTATGACATTCTTGAAAAACAAAATAACAAAGAGCAAACCTCAGCCATTTTATTAGCCGATGAGAACCTATTGGTTCCTTTATTGCAAAGTCTACCTGATGTTAATCCCAACATTACTACCGGCTATCCCTTAACCCAATCCCCTATTTATGGTATATTGGATTTATGGATGGAAGTACATTTAGAAATTTCGCAGTTAAAGAGGAACAAGATCTCTTATCAGACCATTGAGACATTCATTAATCATCCCTTGACACAGGTTTCTTTGGAAGACAAGCTGCAAATTCAGAAAGAAATCGCCGATAAGCAATTATTTGAAATTGCACTGGAAGAACTCCATTTCAAAAGCTCACTACCTCAATTTTTCGTTCCGATTGTACACGCGGCGCAATTGATCCCTTCGCTCATCACAATTGTTGACGATCTGCTGCATAGTATTTCCGCACATGAGCGCATCCGTCAGATTGACAACAACCTGTTGATAGAAACCAAAAAGACACTCAACCAGTTACTCTTGGGATTTGAGACAGTGGCACCTTTAAGTATCAGCTTCCAGATTGGCCTGATCAAGAAAGCCATATCGCCGATAAATTCTGCCATAGAAGGAAATCCACTGGAGGGCATCCAGATTATGGGACTTCTGGAAAGCCGTTGTTTAAATTTTGACAATGTATATATTTTAGGTGCAAATGAGGGTATCCTACCCAAAACATCCAATTCCCCAACCTTTATCCCCAACAGCCTGCGAAGAGCCTATGGATTGCCAATATTGGAAAATCAAGATGCTTTATCAGCCTATTTGTTTTATAGACACTTTCAATATAGTGAGGGGATCCATATTTTTTACAATGGACTTGTAGACGAAAGTTCAACAGGAGAGGAAAGTAGGTTTATCAAACAGCTTGAGTTCGAGAGCAAGTTTAATTTTGAACGCAAAATTCAACAACAAACGATCCAGTTCGCCGACAAAACAACAGAGATTATCATCGAAAAACAAGGCGAAGTATGGGAAAAGATGTATCAGGACTTTATTGTCGACCAAAAGAGAATATCAGCAACGGCGCTCACAACCTATCTACAATCGCCATTACAATTTTTCCTCAAACATATCGCGAATATCAAAGAACCACCTTCCATTTCACAGGAATTTGAGATGAACAAGTTGGGGACTGTTATCCACAATGTCATGGAGAAAATATTCCTACCCTTCAAAGATCAGAAAGACTTCATACCAACGAATATCCTGCAGCAGCAATTCAATCAGATCGAATCTTTTGTTGTGCGGGAAATAGGCTTTCAATATCAGGTTGAATTAAATTCCACAAGCGATTTAAATAGTCTACAGCGCATCATGCTAAAGATCGCCTCTGAATATATCAAAATGTATCTTGAATATGATATCGCCAATTATAAAGCTTTCCGTATTATAGAACTTGAAAACGACACAGATTACACACTTCCATTCCCTATTTCTATAAATGGTAAAGAGGAACAGGTTACTTTATACGGTATCATCGATCGTGTCGACGAGGTCGTCACACATGATGATCGTATCATCAGCCGGATTGTCGATTACAAGACAGGAGGTGATTCAGTTATATTTAGAGAGATCGATCAAGTGTTTGCACCAAACACCGAAAATAAAGCACTAATACAAACACTTTTCTATGCCTATGTATTTGAGCAAAAGACAGGTCGGAAGCAACTGGAGCCACATCTATATGTCGCCCGAAAAATGCGTGAGGAAGGAACTTTGTTTAATGGCAAAGAAGGGGTATTGACCGCCGACTTTCTCGCCTTTCAAAAAGAGAACTTTGTCGGATTCCTAAGCAATATACTCAGTGAGATTTTTAATCCTGAAATTCCATTTAGACATAATCCAGATGCGACCATCTACCCCGGTGATCCTTATACGCTGTTCTACAGAGAAGCAAGCAAATGGGCAGAAAATGAAGAATCGGTTTAGGAAAGATCTTTATTCTGTAGATCAAACAAGGATAAGCGATAAAAATAAAGGGGATATCAATTGATATCCCCTTTATTTTTATCGCTTCTTTCTCTTAATGGCATTATTTGCGCGACGCTTGGCTGTATTTATTTTGTAATGAAACCAATGATCCTTAAAAATCTTCCGCATCGTATTATCAAAATGTCTTGTTATAAAAAGATTTCGTGCCCCCTGTAATTTCTCACTGATCGAATTAGCCAATGCTCTTACCGAAATCGAATATCCTTCAGTCTCATATTGTATATAGTGCCACCATCCTGCGGGCATGTACAGTGTCTCTCCGGGATGGATCACAGCTTCATATCCCTCCAGATATTCTATTCCCGGAAATTCCTCCACATTGCTATACTTCGGATTGGCGATACTATGAAAGTTGTACGGTAACTTATACATCAGATCCGATTGATCATTCGGAAAAAGCCAGATCCGCTTAAGTCCCTGAAATTGCGAAATGAACACATGGGACATATCAATATCAAAGTGATTGCGGGTGCTAGACCCCTCTCCTCCGAAAAACATAAATGGTAGCCACTGTAACACTTTTCCACCGGTCACATCATTATAAATAACATCCTGCTTTAATTCAGGACGTATTTTGAGTAGATTGAACAGAAATAATCGCAACTCGGTAGGTTCTTTGGTAATCAGATCCAAATATTCCGCAAATGTCATTTGCCCCACAGGAGCACTGGCAGCACGGTCCATTGAATCTTCTTCTTTTCCATAGACATCAATCTTAATATCCCCCGCAATTTCCTTAAAGTAATCATAACTCCATTTCTTCAATGCAGGACTATCAGCACTAATGAAATCTGTTATGACCACCGGAAATCCTGGTTTCAGATAGTTTTTTAAAAAGTCTTCTGATCGAATGCCCGAAATTTTATCAACTTGCTTTAACTTCACGACTGACTAATTTTGCTTAATTACAAACATAAAAAAAATATCTCTACCAAATTTTAAAAATAACGTCTACACCTTATTTTAATTGGAACAAATAACCCCATTACAATTTAATAGAAATATAATTAAAATCTCAATGACATATGTCACTTTTATTACATTTCATCCTACAACAATCCAGTTCCATCATATAGAACCTTATTTTAACAAACCAAATGAATCACCTGTTATAACAACTCAATTATCTACAAACTGTATGCCTTGATCAAGTTCCTAGCAGGTTTCTTTATCAATCGCATGAAAACTAAGCGACTATTTTTATTGTGATTGTGCTAGACAGGCAAACTCAATGCTATCATAACACATTGAATCCCACGAAATAACCAAATCAAACAAAAAAAGGGTTTAAAAAAACCCTTTATATCATCAACCTAAGATAGGTTATTATTTATTCACTTTTTTAATGTATTCTTCTACAGCCATCGTCATACTAGGTGCTTTTGGTGTAGGAGCAGGAATATCCAATATCAATCCATGTTCTAAGAGAGCCTGTTGCGTTGAAGCTCCAAACGCTGCGATACGGGTATTGTTTTGTTTAAAGTCCGGGAAGTTGTCATATAACGATTGAACACTAGAAGGACTAAAGAATACAATTACATCATAAAATACATCTTTAAGATCGCTCAGGTCACTTACCACAGTTCTAAAAAGAACTGCTGGGGTAAACTTATAGCCATTTTGTTGTAACCAATTGCTTGTTTCTTCATTAGCAACATCCGAACAAGGGAACAGGAAGTTTTCAGCTTTATGTTTTTTCAAAACTTCTTCCAGATCTTTAGCCGTTTGTTTACCAAAGAAAATTTTGCGTTTCCTATATTGAATATATTTTTGAAGATAGAGAGCGATCGTCTCGGAAATACAGAAATACTTCATTTCCGCCGACACTTCAAACCGCATCTCTTCGCAGATCCTAAAATAATGATCTACAGCATTTCTACTTGTAAATATTACCGCAGTGTGATCTGCTAAATTAACTTTATCCCTACGCACATCTTTGGCAGGAACTCCTTCTACGTGTATAAAACCTCGAAAGTCTAATTTTAACCCGTATTTCTTTGCTAAATCATAATAAGGGGACTTATCGTTTTCAGGTTTTGGTAAAGTCACCAGTACACTTTTTACCTTCTTTGCTCTTTCTACGTCTGAAGTTTGCATATTAACCAGTTTTAGCTCAATAATCTTAACAGTATTAATATTGGTGCTATTTCTAGGCAACAAAGGTACAAAATTAAATAGGAAATTGAAAATTTATACATCGACATAATATGCGCTGCTGTCTTGAGAAATC
Organism: Sphingobacterium sp. GVS05A; assembly: GCF_019969845.1. Taxonomy (GTDB): domain Bacteria; phylum Bacteroidota; class Bacteroidia; order Sphingobacteriales; family Sphingobacteriaceae; genus Sphingobacterium. The sequence continues at coordinate 316,686 of NZ_JAHXYR010000003.1, read as the reverse complement.
TATATAAGAATAACAGGATTGCTCCAACAATAGCCAAATGTAAAACGACGCCAACAGCGCTTAATGGGACAAGACTCAATATTAATAACACAGGAAGCATCAAAAAGAGTGTGTTAAAATAAATCAGATATAACACCGTCACATATTCTTTTACCAGCTTCCTAATTTCAAAGACAAAGGATAAAAATCGGATAAAGCCAATTTTTAAGGCAAATAACCCACCGACCATACCTACTGTTTTAATATAATTGGGAAAAGTAATAAAATCAAAGCGGTTCAATTCATATGCATAAAATAAACTGACAAATAGCGCCATTGCTCCCGAAAACAATACAAACAGAAAAATGAAGGGCCAAGAGGTTAGGATAGTATCTTCCTTACTAACCGACAACAGCACCCGGTCATCAAAATAACCCTGAAAGACCAACTTTATATCTGAAGGAAAAAATATGCGAATTAACCCAACCCCAAATATCAGGAAGAGCACAGTAAATAAAATCCAGTTCTCCCGGTGCGGCTTAGGACTTCCATATTGTCGAGCCAAAGCATTATTGTGCTGCTCACCTTTAAAATATTGTTTCACATCATAGTCATACATATTGTGAACAACCAACCCCTCCGCTTCTACAGTTACAATCCGATATTGTTTCTGCAGTACTGGATTTAAGGATGCCAGAACCTCCTGGTTAGGCGACAGAATAGAATCGCTTAAAATATGTGTACTATCGGATAGGGATAGGCTATCTTGGACAATATGTCGCAATGCCCGTCGCTGTGCACTCACCTGTACAGCCGAAAACACAAAGAGAATTACAAAGACAATAAAATATTTAAAGATGTTAACTTTCATTGAAATAAACTGTTCCTTAACGGTGATGAAGAAATCATAGACCTTTTAAATTCGAAACTTTTTTATGGTCGTAAAGTTAGGATAAAAAGTTATATTGCATTCAAAAAATCTTTATAGAACATGCCAAAAGAAATTATACGCTGCCAATGGTGCGGATCTGATGAACAGTATGTCAGCTATCACGATAAAGAATGGGGACGACAGGTCAAGGACGATAAAACCTTATTTGAATTTTTAGTGCTAGAGTCGGCTCAGGCTGGTTTGAGCTGGATTACGATCCTCCGCCGAAGATCAGCTTATCAGGAAGCCTTCGCCAATTTTGATGTCAGCAAAGTCGCGATTTATACAGCAGATCACGTCGAAGCACTCCTGAAAGATTCCGGTATTATTAAACATCGAAATAAGATCGAATCGACCATTACAAATGCACGACTGTTCAAAAACGTCCAACTGGAATATGGCAGCTTTTACAATTACCTGTATACATTTTTACCAGAACAACAACCGTTGATCAACCATTGGCCGAGTTTGCAACATGTTCCAGCAACGACTGAGATTTCTGATAAAATAGCAAAAGACATGAAGAAAAGAGGTTTCAAGTTTTTTGGTTCAACGATTTGTTATGCTTACATGCAAGCAGTGGGCATGGTCAATGATCATATTGAAACTTGTACTTTTAAATATTAAGCTATATTGCTATAGGATCAAGGACCAAAGATAAAAAAGACGACCTCACTGAAGGATCTTTCTATCCTTAAAACTATTCAAAAAAATACGCTATATGAAACAGATCGACTTAAGACAAAACCGATTAATGTTAAAAGAACAAACGGGGTCCCTAATTGCCAGATTATTCATCTATCTACTCACAATATTTACAATCGTCCTACCTTTAAGTGGCCTCATTGCCAATATACTCAATGGCGGAGTAACTATTGTGAGTATTGCTATCTATGCAGTATTTGGATTAATAGCGTTCTATATGCTTCGTGTTTCGCTATGGAATACTTATGGCTCCGAAATAATTCATTTTCAAGAAAACAAATTAAATTACACCGCGGACTACCATTGGTTTAAGGGCGGTTCAAAAGAATTTGATTTTGACAAGATAAACTTTTCGATAGAAAGAACGGGGTATAATGAAGATAATAAAGGGATCTTAATCATTAAATTTGATGAGAAAGAAAAATTTGAAACTGTCTCCAAATTACCGTTATCTGATCTGGAAGATTTGATCATACATTTGAAAGAATTATACAACAAGCAAATGCTTTAATAGCGCACAATTTCACAAGTAAAATATCATTATCTCTGGTAGCATCAGACCACGACGTTTTTATAAATATCAGGTAAGTTGCGGCATAGACCATTAAAATCCATCCCATACCCCACAACAAACTCCTTACTAATCTCAAAACCAACATAGGTCAGCTCTTCAAAATGATATTGCAGTGCTTCAGGCTTAACCAGAAGTGCACATGCGATGACGCTGGCTGGATTTAACCGTTTCACGGCATCCAATGTATGTTTCAGCGAATGTCCGGAGTCTACAATATCTTCCACGATAATCACATCACGCCCCTCTAAATCAATACCTAAACCCAAAAGCTCATTCAATTCAGATTGACCAGTACCGATATAAGAGGCCAATTTAATAAAAGACATCTCACAGGGAACTTCAATTTGTTTAAGCAGATCTGCCATAAACATAAAACAACCATTCAACACGCCTATAAAAACAGGTTGCTTATGTTCATATCGTAGACTAATGTCTATCCCCATCAAACGTACCCTTTTCTGAATCTGTTCTTCTTCAAAAAGGGGCTCAAAAAGCAATCCGTCAATTTCTATTTTTTTCATTCCATTATATTATTTTTATCGGTATCATTTCCTTTTTCCAGACAGATTTTCCAAAATATTGAGCACGCTAAATTTTTTAACCCACCCCCGATGATAACAAATCAACAGTTTTTTCAATATGAAAACTACTAATTTATAAACCTAGTTTACCAGGCTACTTTTGTACTTTTTTAGGGTACTTAGTTGTCTCGTCCTCCGTTTTTTCCTTTTCTTCCTTGTTACGGCCTAGGATTTTATCGAAAATAGACCGCTTATGTTTTTCTGGTTCAGCTGTTTCCTCGTCCTGTTTTTCAGGATGAGACATCTTTTTTATGGTTTTAGGAAGGGAAACCCCTTCTAAATTATCAGTTGCTCCTCCGCTCCCAAGATCATCGAATAACAATGGATCATCTCCCATATCCAATGTGTCTATCGAATCTACAACTGCAGGTCTAGCGGCACGCAAATGTGGCTGCAAGACGACTTCGTAGAAACCATAAGCTACTGTGGTCGAATCAACACCTATCTGCCCTGTTTTAGTCATGATATGGCCATAGGTATTAAAATAGCGCAACATATTTCCCTTAAGATGTCCAGTCCAGTCAAAAAAGTTAAGTCCTTTCTTCGGACGCGGTACGATACTGGACAAAAATATACTTTCTCCAAGTCCGAGTTGCGCAGGAGTTTTTCCAAAATAGTAGCGTGCGGCTTCAGTAATCCCATAGACATTATTACCCCACTCGATAACATTGAGATAAACCTCATACATCCGCTTTTTACTTACCTGCTGCGAACGCTCCATTAGCCAAACCAATAGGATCTCCTCAAGTTTCCGAACGACAGTCTTATTACGGTTTAGAAATACATTCTTCACCAATTGCATCGATATGGTACTTGCACCCCGCTTAAAGCCTTTTTCTTTGATATTCGTGACAATAGAGAGTTTGAAAGCCTTTTCTTCAAAGCCCTTATGCTTGAAGAAAAAAGGATCTTCGGTGTTGATCAGACTAATCTGCATGTAACGGGAGATCTGATCCAATGGTGTAAAATTCGGATTTTGCGGACCAACCACAATCTCACGCATCGGTTTACCATCCTCATAAGCTGTATACGTAAAAGGCGTATTTAGCATCCCAATGTTAGCCTCGCCCCATTTCACGACTTGCAGATCTTTATCATCCATTTTTGACGAAAAGAGAAGCTTATCCGGCCTTTTTAATTCTAAAGCGAAATTTAGATCGTATTGAATATGCCCCTCAACCTGAATTCCGTCCACCCCTGGAAACAACCCAACTGGCATCGCATCAAAAAAGTCTTGTGCCTTGATTTTATCTGTGTGAATAGCCAAAAAAACCTCTTTTTCAGGTTTATGTACATATTTTATGTATGGAGAAAAAACAAAATCTTTTACCTGTACTGTACTCTCCTTACTGACTTCAATGGAAGAAGCTCCGATATTGAGTGCCCCCTGCATCGTCGCTTCGGGGAAAATAACGTCTTTACTAGAGATACGCCAATGATTTACCTTCAGGTTTTTAAAGCCCCATTGCCCATGTAACTCCAACAGCTCCTTATTACGTCGGTTGGCCTTGTCCAATCGAAAGGATATCTCATCAAAACTAACAGCCAGACCGAATTTGCGCCGCAATAGTGGGAGATTCACCTCCCTCTTATCCGAAAAAAGACGCAGATCACATTCCTGATTATCCGAATCTATTGTCCCTGTTAGGTTCCAGGCAGCCTCATGATCATTTAGCAAAAACTTAGATTCCATATCGCCACCGTCAATGACAGCAGAAGGTATGACAATACGTTGTGAAGTACTGTCGTCCTTATAAGAAAGCTCAAGATTTTTAAGATCTAGATCATTTGGGATTTTAAAGAATACATTCTTTAGTAGACGGTCCGCCAAAGCAGCCAAATTCTGCTTCGGATTATCATTCTCGACTGTATCCTTCTTTTGTTTCTTAAACAGGAAATCGTAGTTGCTAATGGAATCTTTCTTGACCAAAGACACTGTTGCATTGTCCAGAATAACCTCCCCAAGCTTTACATCACCGAATAAAAGGGGCCATAATTTAACAGATACAGTCAGATCATTAATCTGTGCCAGCGGCTCCCTATTTTTAGGTAACAACTGTATATTTTTAAACTGCACTGCATTAATTCCCTGAAAAGCATAATATTGAATTTTCAAATCCATATCATACTTTTCCAACAGCTTAGCTTTTGCTTTATTGATTGCCCCCATGAGCATCCCGTCTCTCTTTTGGTAAGCATAAGTACCTGCTGCGATTACCAAAATCAAGAAAACAGCCAAAGTAATGTAAAGCCATCGCCACTTGCGGGACTTCAGTGTTGTTATAAATCGATTGGACATAATTACAATTTCATGCAAATCCATGCATATCAATAGTCAAACTTAGATAAATTTGCCTTTATATACAATTATAATTACCCGGAAACCATCCGAAGCACAGCTTATTTAAAACCCCAATTAGAATGAAGACAAGATTATCAGGCGATTTTCTGGCCAATATAAAAACTATCTCCGTCAAAAGTTATCCCAGCGCATTCACTATACCACGCTATAGAGTTGTCAAGGATTTGTTCAGTGTTTTTGGACAACCCCTACATCATAAACAGGGAACAGTTACAACGATCTAAATTCCATTAAAAACAAACAAATGACATGAAATTGATCGGCAATGAGTAGTTTTGTATTCCATGATTTCAAATGAATAATAGATGGTTACCAAAGAACAAGTATTAAATGCATTATCCTATGTTGAAGAGCCTGATCTAAAAAAGGATCTTGTAACATTGAATATGATTCAAAATATTCAGATCGAAGACCAAAAAATTGCCTTCGATGTCATATTGACTACCCCCGCCTGTCCACTAAAAGACCATATAGAGCATGCTTGCCGCAACGCCATAGCACATTTTATTGATAAAAATCTTGAAGTTCAGATCAACATGACTTCCAATGTGGTCGGTAAACAGGGCGCTCAGGTTTCAGGGATTAAAAACATCATTCTGGTTTCATCAGGTAAGGGCGGTGTTGGAAAATCAACAGTCGCTGCGAACTTGGCACTTGCACTTCATTCCAAGGGAGCAAAAACAGGTCTATTGGACGCCGATATCTATGGTCCATCACTACCGATGATGTTCGGATTGGAAGGAGCCAAACCCGGATCTGTTGAGATGCCTGATGGCCAGGTTAAAATTGAACCACTTGAAAAATTTGGTCTAAAACTACTTTCAATTGGTTTCTTTACGGATCCCAACCAACCTATTCCATGGCGTGGCCCAATGACCACCTCGGCCATCAAACAACTTTTCAATGATGCCAATTGGGGTGAACTGGATTATCTTGTTGTCGATATGCCACCGGGAACCGGTGACATCCATATCACGGTATCACAGACTTTCCCAATCGCCGGAGCAGTTATTGTCACCACACCGCAGCAGGTAGCGCTAGCCGATGCTGTCAAAGGAATCGGCATGTTTTTAATGGACAGTATCAATATTCCGCTCTTGGGAGTGGTTGAAAATATGGCTTATTTTACACCGGCAGAACTACCTGATAACAAATACTATATCTTTGGTAAAGATGGTGGAAAACGTTTAGCCGAAGAATATAAAGTACCATTCCTTGGCGAAATACCATTGCTTAAAGGGATTTCTGATGCCGGAGACAACGGTTTCCCTGTCGCAATAGATCAAGAAGATCCTGTAACAAAATCATTCCTGACGATTGCGGAGAAGGTTGCGCAACAACTCTCCATCATCCATAGTCAGATTTAAATATAACAGCTATTGAGACACCGGACCGACTAAACAGTCGAACTCCATTTAATGGATTGATCAACATACCACTTCCATAAAAACAGGGGTATCCGAAAATGTTCGGCTACCCCTGTTTTTCTTTAAATTCATTCATATCCCCCGCCACCGCTTTTCAAATATCCAATACTTAGGGGCTTCTCTTTTATTTTCTAGACAACATATCTTTTTTGCGAGGTCACTCTTATCTACACATCCAGTTCCAACAGAACCGGGCAATGGTCCGAATGAACCGCATTTGCTAAAATCTGTGAAGATCTGATCTGCGCCTCTAACGGTTTTGACACCATATTATAATCGATGCGCCAACCCAAATTTCTGGAACGTGCACCAGCACGATAGCTCCACCAGGTATAGTTATGCGGTTCCGGATTCAAATGACGGAAAGAGTCAATGTATCCCGAATTGATAAAGTTTTCCATCCATTCGCGTTCTTCCGGCAAAAATCCTGAAGAGTTTGCATTCGATTTTGGATTATGGATATCAATAGCGCGATGACAGATATTATAGTCACCACATACAACCAAATTAGGCTTTTCAACTAACAATTTATTGCTATATAACTGGAAATCATCCAAAAAACGATATTTAAAATCCTGTCGAACATCTCCTGTTGTTCCGGAAGGGAAATAAGTACTCATCACTGACACTTTATCAAAATCAGCACGAATGATACGGCCTTCAAAATCATAATCTTCATGACCACAACCATATTCGACATGTGTAGGAGTAATTTTACTGAAGATGGCCACGCCACTATATCCCTTTTTCTGTGCCGGATACCAGTAATGCTCATAACCCATTTCTTCCAGCAAAGCAACTTCCGGAATTTGATCAGGAGTGGCTTTAATCTCTTGAAGACATATGACATCTGCATTCACATTTTTCAACCAGCCTAACCAATCTTTCTTTAAAGCGGCCCGCAAACCATTCACATTATAGGTTACTATTTTCATTTGTTTAGATATGAGTATTGAGATATTAGATTTGAAACTTTACACCTTTTAATAATCTTTAGATGAGAATAGATCACCTATTTTGGTAAAGAAACCTGTTTGAGGCTTCAGGCCTTTCAGCTCGCGTTCCAGATTAAGTGCTTCACGTCTGGTCAACACGTGCATGCTCATTTTTTGATCTACTTCCGGTCGATCATGTTTGTCGGTCTTCACCGCCGCAATCTGGTCGATAATTTCTATTCCCTGAACCAATTCACCAAATACCGTATAGTTCCAGTCCAGATGTGGAGCTCCGCCTACTGTTGTATAGGCCTGACGTTGTGCTTCAGAAAATTTCTTTCCGTTCATCCGTGTCTGTTCTAATCGGCTGAGATCTTCAGGGGTGAATACTTTGCCCTGAACAAGGTAGAATTGAGATCCAGAAGATGCTTTCGCAGGGTTATTGTCCCGGGCGGCACCTATTGTCCCCTTCTTGTGGAATAGTCCATCCTGGATTTCCGAAGGAATGGTATAACCGGGACCTCCGTTGCCTAGCTGAGCTCCACCAACCGCATTTCTTGAATCTGGGTCACCACCCTGTATCATAAAATTCTGAATAACCCGATGGAACAGGGTCGCATCATAATATTTGCTTTTTGCTAATTTCACAAAGTTATCCCGATGTTTTGGTGTTGCATTATACAAGCGTAATACACAGATTCCCTTGTCGGTAACAATCTGAACATATTTATACTCCGGTTTAGCTGCAAATGCCATGATCTGCAAAAAACAAAATACTGTTACTAAACAAACTTTTAAAAATCTCATACTTTAGATGACGTTTAACTCTTCAAAATAATCAATAATCAAGGACTTCATAATAAGTTCCTGCTCCAATAAGGTGTAGTTAGGAATGGGTTTTATCAGCTCCCAGTGTGGCCACCCTTCTTCATCCAGCCCCTTTAGGGTATAGAATCCCATTGCACTGAACAAGCGACATGTAGCGATATGCATCAACTCCTCTTTTTGTCGCTTTGAGAAATTCTGTGGACCTTTTCCCAATTCCTGCACACCAATAAGGAATAAACACACCTTGATGTCAGGTTTTTCCATATCAAATAAAGAAGCTATTTCACCCTGCAAGGTGCTCCACTTCTTGTTTACTTCTGCTGCTTTCATTTTTTTTCTTTAAACAAAAAAGACAAATTCACCTGCGTAGGCTTATGATATTATCCTTTTCTAAAACATTATTCACCGAGATCTCCAAAAGTCTTCCTCTCCTTTTGGAATTTTTAACCATCGAAAATTAGGAATTAATTCACGATATTCAGATAATATCAATGTCATTTACGAGAAGGGTGACACCTTCGCGATAACCTCCGTACAACGCTTGTCAATCATTTGAAAAACGGGGTCAAACAAATTGTCATCAAAATACGGATCAGGAACGATATCATCATCTAAAAACAATTGTACCTTCTCCAAATCATCTTTGTTTTCCGCCTGTGCACAGACATCCGCAAAATTCTGACGGTCCATGACAAAAATAAGATCATATTCATTAAAAAATGCAGGGTGGAAATGTCTTGCCCGTTGTCCGGATATATCGACCCCATATTTCTTTGCAATCGCAATTGCCCTTCGGTCGGGCGCCTCAGCAATATGCCAGTCACCTGTACCTGCAGATTCTACTACCCAGTTTAATTGTTTATCTTTTACTTTTTGCTTCAATATCCCATGTGCCAATGGCGAACGACAGATATTTCCCAAACAGACCATTAAAATTTTCATCGAAATACTTTTTTTAAACCATGTAACCTAAAGAACAATACGATAAATCGACTATCTCAATTGCTATCAACATTTGGACAGATCGTATGTTATTGACTTCCGAAAGGCCCTCTAAACTTCCATGGGTATAATTATGTAACTATAAATCATAAACATGTTACAGCTCATTTTTCAAAGCGGGAACAGTCTATCTCAACATTATTGCGCAAAATAACTAAACTTAAACTATTAAAGAAACAACCCTGATGAAATCGTACTTTCCGGTTACAATTGGAGCATCCAGACGATTCCCAAAATTCCGGCATTTTAGACTAAATTTTCATGCATCCACGGCATTCACACAAAGGTTTATGAAAGTGCGCACAATAGGCGATGATATCATGTACCAAAATCTCAGTGACCATATCCTAGTGGGGATTATTTTCCCGTGACAAATGCATCAAATATTTAAAGATCTTGCTCGCCCTTAAAACAAACGATACCCTTTAATAAAAAAGGTGGTCTAACCTTACGGTTAGAACCACCTAAACTATATTAATCAACCAATTCTTAATTCAATTTTTAATATTCCACTGGGAAGCTGAGTTGAACTGCACCACCTTGCGGAGACACACCTTTTAAGCGTACAATATTACGCTGAGTGGCACCCAATGCAGATTCTACATCATCAACACTATTGACAGCTTTTCCATTGATCTCTGTAATTACTAAGCCTCTTTCGACACCGAAGTAATCAAATATACCACCACGGTTTACTTGTGTCACCACAACACCGGAGTTTACACCCAATTCTTTTTTCTTCGCTGCAGAGGCAGGAATAAAGCTTGCTCCTAATTTGTTGTAGATTTCAGTTGCGCTTTTCGAAGCTTTTCCACTCGCGCCAGAAGCTGATTTAAGCGATTCTTCACCTTTCAATGTCAAAGAAACCTGTTTTTCCTTACCCTCACGTTTGTAGGTAATATTCACTTTATCACCCGGACGTAGACGGCCGATAGTTTCACTTAATACAGGAGAACCCGTAATCACCTTACCATTGATCTTCGTTAAGATATCTCCTTTTTTAATACCTGCAGCTTCAGCGGCTCCACCAGTGACCGCATCCTCCACATATAAACCATTAATCTCTGTAATACCTTTTTCTTTGGCCAATTCTGAGGTTATAGGCACATAACTAACACCAATATAACCACGTTTTACATTACCAAATTCAACAAAATCATCCGCAATTTTTTTCACCAAATTAACTGGAATCGCAAATCCGTAACCGGCATATACCCCCGTTGGTGACGCAATTGCTGAGTTGATACCTATTAATTCACCCGAAGCATTTGTTAATGCTCCACCACTATTCCCTTTGTTGATTACGGCATCTGTCTGTATAAAAGATTCGATAGCCGAGCTTGCAAGTGGCTGCTCTGCACCACCCCCAAAAGGATTACCACGTTGCTGTTGTCCCTCTCTTAAGATACCAATATCGCGACCTGTTGCACTGACGATACCCGCTGTCACCGTAGACTGTAAACCAAGTGGGTAACCAAAGGCCAATACCCATTCACCTACATTGACATTATCCGAATTACCCATTTTTACAACAGGAAGACCTTTGCCTGCAACTTTCAATAATGCAATATCCGTATTGGGATCACGTCCGATCAATTTTGCTTCAAACGTACGTTTGTCTGTCAGTACCACCTCGATCTTATCCGCATCCTCTACCACGTGGTTATTAGTAACGATGTAACCGTCATCCGAAATAATAACACCCGATCCCGATGCTTGTACTGGCTGTGCCTGCATCTGACGGCGTCCACCACCCTGCGGCATACCAAAAAATTCTTCAAACATATCAAAAGGAGAACCCTGCGATTGTTGGGAACCCTTTCTACTATATGTTGTCTTAATATGTACCACACCTGGAGCTACCGCAGCCGAAGCCTGGGTAAAATCAGGATTGCCTGTGGAAGACATCACACCTGTAGGATTATTGGCAAAATAAACTTTCTGTTTGTCTTCGAATGACATACCATCGAGTTTTTTATTCTCAATAAGCTTGTAACCACCTAATGCTACTGCTCCACCGAAAACAGCTGTTAATAGCGTTAAACCGACCTTATTCATAAACTTATCTATATTTTAAATTGTCTTAATATAAGCTGATAATTTTTGCTCTTAAAATTACCGATTTTATTCGGATATGTTCAAATGTAATACCATTTCAAGGCCTTCGGAAAATCCGACACGTTAAAAAATGTTAATTGCTAGACAAATGCAATAATTTTAACAAATCTTAACTTTCTAGCGGTTTTTTGTAACAAAAAAACGTATTTTTGTTACTACAAATCAACATAATGGCATCGAAAGTAAGATTTTCAAAATATCAGGGAGCGGGAAATGATTTCATTTTAGTGGACAATCGCAATAATTCATTCAACCGTGCAGATGAAGCACTGGTCAAAAGTCTTTGTGACCGCAGATTTGGTATTGGTGCAGATGGTCTTATGCTGCTCCAAAGCAAAGAAAATTACGACTTTGAGATGATCTATTATAATGCAGATGGACGTGAGGGCAGCATGTGTGGCAATGGCGGACGCTGTATCGTGGCATTTGCACATGACCTGGGTATCATTACTGACAGTACTGCCTTTTTGGCAGTAGATGGAATACATCATGCCTCTTTATCGAACGATCTTGTCAACCTACAAATGATTGATGTCAGCGAATTTGGTCGCGACGGCGATGCTTATGTCTTGCAGACCGGCTCTCCCCATTATGTTTCCTTCGTTACAAACCTGAAAGAGAAAAATGTTTTTCAGGACGGCTTCTCGATCCGCAATAACGCGACCTATGCCAAAGAAGGTATTAACGTCAATTTTATAGAAAAAGAAGAAGATGGTTATTTCCTCCGTACATTTGAGCGCGGTGTAGAAGACGAAACTTATGCCTGTGGCACAGGTGCTACTGCAGCAGCGATGGCAGTAGCGCTACAAGCAGATCTTCAAGGCAATATCAATATTCCAATTCGCGTATTGGGCGGCCAACTCTATGTCTCCTTTCATAAAGACGGACACAATTTTACAGATGTCTTCCTCAAAGGCCCAGCACAATTTGTTTTTGAAGGCATTTTTTAGTCATTAGATAGAGATATTGTCCATTGATACGTTCAAGTGTATGAATAGGCTCTCTATATATTTACCTGAACTTTTACACACAACTTCCGTTAGCTATATTTTTTTAATTTTCGTCTGGCAAATTGTGATTAATGGTATATTTTATTGTATATTAGATACCTTTATTTACAAGGTCCGCTATTTTTAATGCAACAGTCAAAGTCATTTCCAGTATATAAAATCGTTTATTCTATCTGTGAGCATCCCTATCTTGGCTATCTCATTGAGCCACACATGGTCAAACTCAATCCCAATGGGACTTATTCACTACGATATCAACGTATATTTAGCAATACTGTAGATGCCTATGCTGCAGAATTGGATGAGGTAGACTACAAGCTCATCCGACTGCTCGACGATATCGAACAGACAAATCTCATCAAAAAATACTATAAAAAAGCAATCAGACCCGTAGACTTTTTCTCTAAAGTTTTTGACAAAAAACTCTATGACCTATTGCGCCCAAAGATTGATGAAAAGATGATTCAATTCTTTGAGTCTATCGGAGATAAACCGCTTTTCATGATGAGTAAAGATGGTTATCCAGCAGATCAGGAAATTAAACGCGCAACATCAGCGGCCTCTATCTTATTTCACTTTCGCCGAACCGAAGAAGAAACACGTTACTTTCCAACCATAAAATACGAAAACCAACGCTTGGAGTTCATGTTTAAAAATGCCATTGTATTAACCAATGCACAGGCATGGCTAATTTTAAACAATACACTATACTATTTTGATCAGGCCCTGGAAGGAAAAAAATTGAGTCCCTTTCTAAATAAACGATATATTTCCGTTGGAAGAAGTACCGAAAAAAAATATTTTGAAACTTTTGTCTGTGGATTGATCGAACGCTACCATGTTTATGCCGAGGGCTTTGAAATACAGACACATCAGCACCAAGCAATCCCGTTACTTCATCTGATCTACGTAGAAGATGGAGCTTCGCAATTACAGCTGCAATTCAAATATGGTCCCCACACATTTACCGCGGGAGCGGAAAATAAAGTTACCGTCCGAATGAAGTATAATGAGGATAAAGACCAGTATATCTTTCATCGGGTCAAACGATCTTTACAATGGGAGGAACAACAACAGGAGAATCTTAAAGCCCTAGGCCTAGAGGATCTGGATCGCCAACTTGGATTACTTGCGCCATCTATTCAATCCGGAAAACGCATTTCAATATTTGATTGGATAAATAATCATCAGGAACAAATAAAGGCCCTGGGAGTTCAAATTATACAAAACAGTGAACAAAAACGCTTTTTCATCGGACATACCTCATTGGACATCGCTATTGATGAGGATAATGACTGGTTCGATATCAGCGCTATCGCTAAATTCGGCCCTTACGAAATTCCTTTTATTCAGTTAAGAAATCATATTCTAAACAATATCAAAGAATTTACCCTGCCAAATGGTGAAATCGCCATGATCCCCGAAGAATGGTTTGCACAATACAATCACCTCTTTCAGTTTTCTGCCGACAGACATGAGCTTAAATTAAACAAAGTTCATATCGGCCTGCTCTTTGAGATTAGCGAACACACCAAATTGGTTTTCAGTCGTAAATTACAAAATCTTGCTACATTTGAAGAAATTGAAGATATTCCGGAGCCAAAGCACTTCAAAGGTAATCTCCGGCCTTATCAGAAAGCAGGATATAACTGGTTCAACTTTCTGAAACAATATAAATTTGGCGGCTGTCTCGCAGATGATATGGGATTGGGTAAAACCATACAAACCTTAGCCCTATTACAACAACAAAAAGAACAGATTGTCGATCAGCAGGAAATACATACATCACTCCTGGTATTACCGACGTCACTTGTTTACAACTGGCAGAAAGAAGCACATCAATTTGCTCCCCAGCTCAAAATCCATCTGCACACGGGAAACAATCGCATCAAAGATGCCTCACTGTTCTCCAAATACGATCTAATTATCACCACCTACGGCATTGCACGTATTGATGAAGATATATTGAATAGCTTCTATTTTAATTATATCATCTTGGATGAAAGCCAGAATATTAAAAATCCGACATCAAAATCCTTTAAAGCCATAAAAAGTCTGAAGAGCAAAAATAAACTGGCTTTAAGCGGAACACCGGTAGAAAACTCTGTTTCCGATCTTTGGGCACAAATGCACTTTACTAATCCCGGTTTATTGGGAAGTTACACCTACTTTCAAAAAGAGTTTGTACAGCCCATTGAAAAGAAAAAGGATGAAGAAAAAGCACAACGCCTTCAGGCGATTGTCAAACCTTTCATTCTAAGACGTACAAAAGATCAGGTCGCAAAGGAACTGCCGCCCAAAACAGAACAAGTGCTCTATTGTGAAATGACCGATAAACAATCGGAACTTTATGAGAAGGTCAAATCTGAGTATCGCAATGCCATTCTTGATGGACAATTGGACAACAAACCAAAATCAACGCAAATTGCACTATTACAGGGACTGACTAAGCTTCGTCAGCTAGCCAATCACCCTAGAATGGTCGACGAGGACTTTTTGGGTGATTCGGGAAAATTTGACGCCGTCATAGAGACCCTTGAAATGGTGATGCAGCGAGGAAATAAGGTTCTTATTTTCTCCCAGTTTGTCAAACAGCTCAATATCTTCAGGCAATATTTTGATAAGAAAGGGACAAACTATGCCTACCTGGACGGAGGTACCAAAAACCGCGACGAAGCGGTGAGCCAATTCCGCAAAAACAATAACACCAAGTTGTTCTTAATATCAATCAAAGCCGGTGGCGTAGGGCTCAACCTGATTGAAGCGGATTATGTCTTTATACTAGATCCATGGTGGAATCCTGCGGTAGAACAACAAGCCGTAGACCGTTCACATCGTATTGGACAGACACGGAATGTATTTATCTATAAATTTATCAGTAAGGACACCGTAGAAGAGAAAATATTGGCGCTGCAGAACCGCAAGAAATCCATTGCACAAAGCCTCATTACAACAGAAGAAAGTTTTATAAAATCGCTTTCTCAGGAAGATTTGCACGAGCTTTTGGCATAAAAAAAGCAATCAATTCTTGTATTCATTAATTTTCGACATATAAACCGAAGGACGAATACCCGTTACACGCGTAAAGATATTACTGAAAGATGATAATTCGTTGTAGCCAATCCGCATAGCGATTTCTAGGATAGAATAGGAATTTTCAGCCATCAGCTCCAAGGCTTTTGCAATGCGTATAGCTCTTAAAAACCGGATATAGCTGATGCCCATGTCTTCCTTAAAAAGTCGTGAAAGGGATCTACTGCTCATTCCAAACTGCGCCGCCACCTGTTCGATACTAAAGGCTTGATCAATATACATGTTTAAATATCGAGCGACACGCCGAAGCTTTTCGCTTTTAGGATAAGGATGTTGCATAGGAAATGCATCTATCGGCCGACTCATCTCCGGAATAATAGCCATCATCGCCCGTAGCAAACAATACCTTGAGTAGCGGGTCTTTCTACTGATTCCCCCTTCCCAATCCCTCGCAAATAAGAACATCTCTCGCATCAGGTCGTTGCTTAAAAATATATTGGGATCCAAAAGGACGGGGTGAGTTCCCTCTTGTTCTTTAAAGTAAAAGCTATACAAGTGAATAGAAGAACTGGAACTTTCCAAATGATAAGCAGTATTGGCGGGAATCCACATGTAAAACCGACCCGGCAAATACCAATGTTTCGTGGCAGTAAATATATGTATAATACCACCATCCGCATAAAGTAATCGTGCTTTCCGATGTATATATTCACGGGGATCAATCCGATCTACATGTGTATGACATACATAAAAGTCGTATTGATCGTCATCAATAGCCGCTAGTTGTTCCTGTTCCATAATTTAAATTTACATTTTTTTGCAATTTGGCGCAAATGAACAAATATCCGTCCGACTATACAAAACTAAACTCCCGTCCACAGCAGTATCTTTGTACACAGTTTCACTCCTTGCTTACAGAAGTATCCTATACAGCGCATCCGGGCAATCTCGATTCATGAACAATTTGTCATCCTATTTTGGAAATTGCTGGTTGAAACCTTGGATGCAAATCACTCATACCTTAACGGGTAGATCACCAGGAGAATGGATGAAAAAGCAATTAAATATTCATAAAAACAATAATGGGTAAAGAAGAAAATAAAGATAAGACAAAGGGATTTAATAAAGTTTTAGTTGTATTTGCCGCGATCTTGCTGCTCATAGGGATCGGCATTTTGGGTAAACATCTGCTATTTACTAGTCAGCACGTAACGACAAACGATGCTCAGATAGATCAGTATGTTACACCAGTTGCAAGTCGAATAGCAGGCTTTGTGAAAGAAGTCAGATTTGAAGAAAATCAATATGTACATCGTGGTGACACCTTATTGCTCATCGATGCCAGCGAGTATCAGACCAAAGTAGATATGGCTAATGCCGAACTTCGAAGTAGTCAGCGAAATGCCGAAGTGATTGTCAAAAGCACAAATGTTACCGCCAATAGTATTTCTGTCCAAAAAGCAAAATTAGAAGCTGCCAAAGTGAGTGTATGGCAAACGGAACAAGATTATAGACGGTTTAAAAATTTGTTTGAAGCAGATGCCGTGGCCAAACAACAATACGATAATGCCAAGGCAGCATATGAAATTTCTTTGGCGCAACTCAATGCCATACAGGAAGAATACAACGCTGCACAATTAAATACAAGTAAAGAAAAAGCCAACGAGCTACCTGCCAGGGCAAATATCGATATTAAAAAAGCCGCAAAAAACAATGCAGAGGTCTTCCTTTCCTATACGATAGTAACAGCACCCTACGACGGTTTTGTTGGGAAAAGAACAATCCAACCCGGGCAATTTGTTAAAGAAGGGCAAACTTTAGTCAATGTTGTCAGTGAAGAGAAATGGATAAATGCGAATTTTAGAGAGACCCAACTAACGAATCTCGCCGAAGGTACCGAGGTGAATATACAAGTAGATGCCTTTCCAAATTTACATCTCAAAGGCATCATTCATTCCTTTTCTCCAGCTTCGGGGTCTAGATTTTCGGCCATACCTCAGGATAACGCAACCGGAAACTTCGTTAAAATTGAACAGCGCATACCGATCAAAATTATCTTTTCACCAAAACAGGACCTGACAAAACTACGTGCTGGAATGAACGTCGTGGTTCATGCCCCTCACCAATCTTAATCATTCATGAGTTCAAATACATCTTTATATTATAAGTGGGTACCCGAATGGATTAAACTTCCCATGATGATTTTGGCCATGTTTCCGCATCTCATGTTGCTGTCCCTTTTTCATTCTAATACAGCTTTTACAGCTTCCACATTAGCGATCGAAATGGAGGATATACAGTATTTTCTTTCATTGATGTATGGTGCTATTGTTGTAGCACTATTGATATTTCACCGACTATTTGCATTCTTTCGGGTAAGGACGTATATACTTTTGACCTGCACGGTGTCCATCCTCATTCTCTTAGCCATCTCCCTGACTAGAGATCCATTTGTCATTGCTGTGCTCAGAGTGATTGAAGGCATTTTCTGTGTACTTGAAGGAGCCTGTTTTCTTCCCTTGCTGATGATGCAAATCAGGCATTCCAAAAGTCGAACCATAGCCTATTTCTTCTTGTATACCTTTATGCTGACAGGCGGCACCATAACAACATCCCTTCTAAAAGAAAGTATTATGGATTATGGCTGGGAAGATATGATCCATGTTGTACTCTATTGGCATTTGATGGTCATCGCGATTGCTTTACTACTCTTGAATAACAACAGATTAAGCCGAAAATTCCCACTTCATCAATTGGATCTGGCCAGCTGTCTCTTCCTGTTGCTTTCGTTAAGTTGTGGTGCATATGTATTAATTTATGGCCGAAAAAATTATTGGTTCGAAAATGAGGCAATCTCGATTAACCTGGCACTTTTCCTTATTTTTGGTGCGCTTTTTATCATCAAACAACATCTCGTAAAACGACCACTATTTCATTTTGAAATTTTGAGCTATAAGAACATTATCTTTGGTGTTATCCTATTTTTCCTATTTTATTTGATCCGAAGCAGCCTCAACAATATCTACACCGTCATGGCTAATGTATGGAAATGGCCCTGGCATTACATCGTCGATATCCAATACATTAATGTATTTGGGACCATAGTAGGAGTAGGTAGCTCAGGCATACTGTTATTGCGCGATGTATCACCGAAATACATTTTCGGACTGGGGTTCCTGGTCTTGACCATATCGTGTTTTTTGTTTGTCCCCACGTTCTACCCCGATACCACGATTTGGGCAATAGGCCTACCATTATTTATCCAGGGAATCGGACAAGGCTGGCTCTTTACACCACTTGTGATCTATATTATAACAGGGGTTTCTCCACATCATGCGGGCAATGCAGGTTTAATGGGCACGACCGTTAGATTCTGGAGTACCAATATTGGCTTTGCGCTGATTCAGAACATCAATTACACCTTAAATCAAAAACATTTCATCCAGATCGAACAACACTTAAATACGGGCAATCCGATCACAGGCGCCTATTGGAGCGCTTTGGTCGAAAAATACGCGGGGACATCCAGCGATCAATTGGCAACTAATCTCGCCAGCAAAAGTCTACAGGCAACACTTAGTCAACAGGCATCTCTGGTTAGTAATATGGAGATATTTACCTATCTCGGGATATTGGGATTATTCATCACGCTGATCATTTTTCTATTTACCCCAGCTAAAACAATGTTCATGCGGTTGCGGATTCCATACCTATAAAAAAAGCTGTTGCAAGATTTGTCAACAGCTTTTTTAAATGATATATTTCAGCGTTTAAGCGTCAAATTCCTGAAGTGCTTTCTTTATACGTTCAATGACTTCACGTTGACCAAGTAACTCAACGATTTGGAATACATCAGGGCCAAATTTACCGCCTACTAGCATAATCCGGAATGGCATCATCAATTCCCCCATCTTCATTCCAGAGTTTTGAATTGCTTCTTTAAAGAATGACTCAAGCTCCGCCGCTTTCCATTCTGTAAATCCTTCAAATGATGTCATCATATCTTCAAAGAATACTGTCTTTTCAGCAGACCATTTTGGTTTTACCGCATTCAGATCGTATTCAACGGGCTGCACAAAAAAGAAAGAAGCTTGGGCCCAGAAATCCTCAACAAAGGTTAAACGCTCTTTGACGGCTGCCAAAACACGGTTTACATAACTTTCTTCAGCTGCTACCTGATGGTGAGTCAATACATCCTTGATCTGTGGCAATAAAGAATCGCTTGAGGAACGTTTAATCCATTCATGATTGAACCATTTTGCCTTCTCAAAATCAAATTTTGCTCCGGCTTTGCTGATGCGATCGACACTGAATTTCTGGATTAACTCCTCCAAAGAGAATAATTCCTGTTCTGTACCATCATTCCAACCCAATACACCAAGCATATTGACAAAAGCTTCCGGCAAGAATCCCATCTCGCGGAACCCTTTGGTTGTATCACCAGATTTGGCATCTGTCCAGTTCATGGCATACACAGGGAATCCTAAACGGTCTCCATCACGTTTGCTTAATTTTCCATTACCGTCAGGCTTAAGGATTAACGGGAGATGTGCCCATTGTGGCATGCTGTCCCCCCATCCTAGGTATTCCCACAATAGGATATGAATCGGCGCAGAAGGCAACCATTCTTCACCACGAAAAACATGCGAGATCTCCATCGCCTTATCATCCACGACCACGGCTAAGTGATATGTTGGCATTCCATCGGCTTTAAGCAAAACCTTATCATCGACAAGGTTGGTATCAAAAGCAACTTTTCCACGGATCATATCCGTGAAGGACACCGTTTCCTCGGTTGGAATCTTTATTCGGATTGTATGCGGTGTTCCCGCTTCTAGTAATTGTTGAGTTTCGCTCTCACTCAGGCTCAAAGAATTGCGCAATTGCAACCTATTTTCATGGCTATAACGAAAGTTTGGCTGTAGCTTGCGTTGCTCCTCTAGTTCCTCTGCTGTATCAAATGCATAATAGGCGTAACCATTCGCGATCAATTGTTCAGCATATTTGCGGTAAGACGGTTTTCGTTCACTTTGACGGTAAGGGCCATATTGACCACCTTGCAATGGACTTTCATCCGGAATCAGGCCACACCAAGCTAAACATTCGTTGATATACTCCTCGGCTCCTGGGACAAAACGAGTTTGATCCGTATCCTCGACACGTAAAATAAAATCTCCCTGATGCTGACGTGCATAGAGAAAATTAAACAAAGCTGTACGTACGCCTCCAAGGTGCAGGCCACCAGTAGGACTCGGTGCAAATCGCACTCTTACTCTTCTTTCTGAACTCATGCCGCAAAATTACCACAAAATTTTTGATTTGGATAACAGGATGACTTCTAAGGTGAAATAAAAGTGCAGAAAACAGACATTTATTCATTAATTTGCAATAGAAGTACACTAATAAGGAATCATGAAACCCTCTCAGATAAGCCAACAACGCTGGAAATTTATTTTGCTCATCTTTGCAGCAGTCATTGCCATCGCATCATTGGTTTATACCAATTACCTTGTCCGAAATCTTGCTCACGCCGAACGCTCAAAAGCCGAAGTATGGGCCATGAGCACCAAAAATATTATGACTATGCCCGATGTCGATGATGAATTCATTACATTCATCTACGCTGTCAGGGATAGCCTCAATTTGCCGGCAATTATCACAGACGATAAAAACGATATTATTTTCTGGCGCAATCTAGATTCCACCAAGACCAATATTAAGCCGATCCATGACGACAGTGTTACAAACGACCTGGATTATGACCCCGCTTATTTCCAGAAACAGCTTGCCTTTATGAAGAAGAGTCACCCCCCTATTACCTTGGAATTGGAAAATGGTCAAAAATGGCATGTTTACTACAAAGACTCCTGGTTTTTGCAACAATTGCGGGTATTCCCCTATGTTCAACTATCGCTGATCGCCCTCTTCCTTATTATTGCTTATACCGTTTTCAATTCTATTCGAAAATCCGAACAGAATCTAGTATGGGTGGGACTGACAAAAGAAGCCGCCCATCAGCTGGGCACCCCAATATCTTCGTTAATGGGCTGGCTGGAGCTTATTCGGATCAAATTTGACGCCGAAGAAGACGATACGCTCAATGAAATGGAAAACGATATTAAAAGATTAGAAATCGTGGCTGATCGTTTTTCGAAAATAGGGTCAACCCCCGTGTTGACCAATCACAACCTCTATAATGTCATCAAAAATTACATGGATTATTTCCGAATACGGACCAGCAACAAGATTATATTCGAATTACATGGAGACACACATGTGGAGGCCAAACTCAATATTCCACTCTTCGATTGGATCATTGAAAATTTATTGAAAAACGGGGTAAATGCTATTGGCACAGAGGGAAAGATAACTGTTAATATTTCAGAAAATATTGCGAAAGAAGAAATTTTTATAGACATTAGTGATACGGGCAAAGGAATTCCAAGGTTAAATTTTGAATCTGTCTTCCAGCCAGGTTTTACAACACGCAAAAGAGGTTGGGGACTTGGCCTGAGTTTAACCAAACGAATGGTACGGTATCATCAAGGACAAATCTTTGTTAAAGAATCTGAAATAGGTAAAGGAACAACATTTCGAATAATCTTAAAAAGCAACTTAAAATATGAAGCCACTCAAATCTGACGAATATCCGGCAGTCTACGCTCCCTATATTGAGACTGTAGTCGATAACGTATTAGATGCATTGGAAGAACAGACGCTCTCCTTTCCTGCATTTCTGGATGCTATTCCAGAAGAAAGAGGCAATTTCAAATATGCCGAAGATAAATGGACAATCAAAGAGGTCGTCGGACATGTCATCGACAATGAGCGTATCATGGCCTACCGTGCATTACGTTTTTCGCGCAACGATCTCAAAGAGCTCGCAGGATATGACCAGGACTACCTTATTCAATATTCCCGTTACAATGACCGCACATTGGAAAGCCTAAGTAAGGAATTTACTTACCTACGCAAAGCCAACCTAATGTTGTTCAACAGCTTTAACGACGCAGAATTAGAACGCAAGGGCATGGCCTCAGAGCGGCTCACGAGTGTCAAAGCACTATTATATGTGATTGCCGGGCATCTCAATCATCACCGTATTATCATTCAAGAACGTTATTTAAATTCAGACGATGTCAAAAATTTGGTTTCAGCCTTACAGCATTGAGGAAATAAATGTCTTTTTCAATAAATACCTCTCGGGGTTATTGGAAATCAGGGCAACCGAAATAGATGATAACTGTATTACAGCAACCATGCCGGTCACAGATAATGTGAAACAACCCCACGGTATTCTGCATGGTGGCGCCTCAGTAGTCCTGGCAGAATCTTTAGGGAGTATTGCGTCCAATTTGGTGGTTGACCCCGACAAATACCGGGGGGTAGGACTCGAAGTGAACGCAAATCACATCCGCCCAGTAAGTAGTGGAATCATCACAGCGAAATGTAGCCCGATACATATCGGTCGGTCAACCCACATCTGGGAGATAAAAATGTATGATCGCTTCGATAAATTGAATTGTATCTCAAGACTTACAGTAGCTATTGTACCAAAGTAAGCTAATGTTTGCTAACTCGATTTATCAATCCCATGTAATTCGAAATCAACAATATTTGCAACTAAAGAAGGATAATTTTTACAATTTATTCTTCTTTTTTTTGCCAAATAATTATCAAAATACCCCTTTATTTATTTCCAATATTCAAGAAAATTAAGTAGTCTTGTAAGATGGATATTTTAAAAATCAACAAAAATTTCATGCAATCGTTTGTCTAAAGCTATTTTTTTGACTGATTTCCAATCCTTGAACGATAACTTAACTAAATATAATTAAAAAAATGACCACTAATCCTAATTCGGGTAAAACAGCGATAGTTCCTATGCTTATTTGCTGTGCATTATTTTTTATTCTGGGGTATATCACCTGGGCCAATGGGGCCTTGATCCCATTTGTACGATTGGCATTCAATTTGGAGACAGATACGCAAGCGTTTTTAATCCTTTTTGCCTCGTATATCGCCTATTTTTTCCTGGCATTGCCGAGTTCATGGATTTTAGGTAAAATAGGTTTTAAAAATGGCCTTGTTGCTAGTTTGGTCTTAATTATTATTGGTGCACTTATCATTATTCCCGCCGCATCAAACCTAAGCTATCAGCTCTTCCTTGTTGCGATCTTTGTCCAAGCCTCAGGTATGGCGCTATTGCAGACCGCGATCAATCCATATCTCAGTATCATCGGACCAATAGAAAGTGCTGCTCAAAGGATCTCTATTGTAGGAATTTTCAATAAAACAGCCGGTATGATAGTACCAGTGGTTTTGGGAAGCATTTTATTAAAAGATTACGACAGTATTTCCAGCAAAATCAAAGAACTGAAAGCGGGTGCAGAGCATGATGCTTTACTAGCTGAATTATCGGAGAGACTCCACGGTCCTTATATTGGCGTAGCCATTGGTGTTGCGATTCTAGCTATTGTCGTATTCGCGGTAAAAATGCCAGAAGTAGATGTTAATAAGGAAGAAGAAACAACAGATGATGCTGCTGTAACAAGCACAAAAAAGACAAGTATATTCCAATTTCCACATCTATTTTTAGGGTTTCTCGCTATTTTCTTCTGTGTAGCAGTGGAAGTGATGGCAGGCGATATCATCGGAACTTATGGAAGATTACTATCTCTTCCGCCATTTTTTGTTAAATATGGTACGACTTTCACGCTTGTCTGCATGCTTGTTGGTTATTTTATTGGTATTATTTCTATTCCAAAATTTGTATCGCAACAGACAGCTTTGCGTATTTGTACAATTGTCGGAATTACCTTCACTGCAATTTCTGCATTTTCTACAGGTCTGACGTCCTATATCTTTGTTGCCCTATTAGGTATTGCAAATGCATTGATGTGGCCAGCTATTTTCCCACTAGGAATTAAAGGACTGGGACGATTTACAAAAACAGGATCTGGTATTATGATTATGGGTATTGCCGGAGGAGCAATCTGGCCTTTGATCTATGGTTATCTGAAAGACACTTTACATGTTGATTTTCAACATGCATTTCTCTTTGCAATGGTTCCAGCATACTTATATATCTTGTTTTTTGCCACAAAAGGGCACAAAATCGGAAAAGAAAATTAATATCAAAACAAAATATTGGTATAACGAAAGGGCATCTAAAAATAGATGCCCTTTTTTGTGAAATTCTTCCTATTTTTAAGTGATGAATCTTCGTCCGATTGCAACAGGATTCATTCCACATGCCATGATGTAGAGTGCCTCATCCGAAATAAATGAGCCTCAACCATTAATTCGCAAAATTCTATATTCATAAATAATCGAGCAAACAAGCTCACAATGTAATTATCGAACAAATGAAAAAGAAATTCTTTGCCATTGCTTTTGCAGCAGCCCTGATGTTTACTGCAAATGAATCCTTTGCTCAGTTAAAACTCCCTGCAGCAAGTAGTGCTCAAACAATCACACAGGGATTAGGGATTGAAAATGTAACGCTAAACTATAGTCGTCCAAGCATGAACGGCCGTAAGATTTTTGGTGAACTCGTACCATACAATGAAGTATGGCGTACAGGTGCCAATACCAACACAACCTTAACATTTGAAGGCGATGTTAGCCTAAATGGACACAAACTTACTGCGGGAACCTACGCATTATTTACCATTCCTAATAAGAATGAATGGACTGTTATTATTAGCAAGAATACCAAGCAATGGGGAGCCTACACCTACAATCAATCTGAAGATGCATTTCGCTTCAATGTGAAACCGCAGAATTTGAGTTCGCCGGTCGAAACATTTACGATCTCTTTCGACAATGTTACACCGACGGATGCCGTATTAACTCTTGCATGGGAGAAAACAGCAATAAAAGTTGATCTTAAAGTCAATCAACAGGCAAAAATTATCGCTTCCATTGATGAAGCTATGAAAGGTGAAAAAAAACCTTATTTCGCCGCTGCCCAATATTATTTCAACAACAATCTGGATCAAAATAAAGCATTAACTTGGTTTGACGAAGCGGCCAAAGCACAGCCTAAGGCTGCCCACGTATTATACTGGAAAGCAAAAGCACAATTAAAGGCCGGCGATAAAAAAGGCGCGTTAGAAACCGCGACGAAAGGAGTTGAAGTCGCTACTGAAGGTAAGAATAACGAATACATCAAATTGAATACACAAATAATCAATGCTGCAAAAAAATAACGCATTGGAAACTGTATAACGAAAATGGGGGTATCCGACTTTTTGGATACCCCCATTTTTTGTTAATTTCTTTCTTATGTCTTCCCCGCTCTTTTCGAATATTCAATGCGCAGGCACTTCTTTTACTTTTGACCAACTTCATTTTTATAACTCATCTTTTAGCAGTTGTTCCAGTTCTTCGGGAGAAACATTCATGTTCACATTACCGTCCTTTGCAAAAGAGATTTCCCCAGTTTCCTCGGAGACAATGACCGCTATGGCATCGGAGATTTCCGTCACCCCAATTGCCGCACGGTGCCGCAACCCGAATTGTAGCGGTAAATCCTCACTATCTGACAATGGCAGTACACAGGAAGCCGTCATAATCTTGAAATCGACAATCACGACTGCCCCATCATGTAGGGGGCTATTTTTATGAAATATACTCTCAATTAGACGTTTTGAAATATGTGCATCGATATACTCACCACTGCTCTGGTAATATTCCTCATCAAAATATTTTGAGAAAACCAATAGTGCTCCGGTTCGTGTACGCGACATACTTCTGCAGGCTTCCACAACCGGCCTTAAATCCTCCGTCAGGTCCTTCTGTATCGCTTTCTTGTTTCCTAAAAAGGACCAGAAAACCTTTTTTCGCTTCATCGATATATTCTTCCCCACATGAAGCAAAAAACGTCTGATTTCCTGTTGGAATACCACAATAAGCGCAATGGATCCTACAGATATAAATCCACCAAATATTTCGGTCAATAGACGCATGTGCATCTGTTTGACAACAATATAGACCCCATAAAACAAGGCAACCCCGATCAAGATATTCACGGCTATGGTACCCCGAATCAGACTATAGATATAGTAAATAATAATCGCCACCAATATAATATCGATAACGTCCAATAGGCGAAAGCCACTAAACAAACTATAATCGATTCCATCCATATATGCAAGTTAAAAAAAAATAGATATTATTCGTATTTTTACCGTATAACATACAGGAAAATGACTAGACTTTCAGTAAATATCAATAAAATTGCAACACTCAGAAACTCCAGAGGGGGTAATAACCCCAATCTTGTAGCTGCTGCATTAGCCTGTGAACGTTTTGGGGCACAAGGCATCACTGTCCACCCAAGACCGGACGAAAGACATATCCGCTATCAGGATGTATTTGACTTAAAAGCCGAAATTCAGACCGAACTCAATATTGAGGGCAATTGCCAGGAACAGAAATTTATTGACCTTGTACTGGCCAACAAACCTGCTCAGGTAACCTTGGTTCCTGATACCGAAGGCCAGCTGACTTCCAATCACGGCTGGGACACTATCAAAAACAAAGCCTATCTAAAGGATATGTGCCAATTGTTCAAAGATGCTGGCATCCGTGTATCAATCTTTGTAGATCCCGTGGAGGAGATGGTCGAAGCGGCAGCAGAAACAGGGACAGATCGAATAGAGTTATATACAGAAGGTTTTGCCAGCGAATATGGCTTTGATAAAGAAGCCGCCATCAGACCTTACTTCAAAGCCGCATTAAAAGCACGCGAGGTTGGCTTAGGTTTAAATGCAGGCCATGACCTAGATTTAAACAATCTCCAGTATTTCAATCAACATATACCTGAATTACTGGAAGTAAGCATTGGACATGCCTTGATTTCTGATGCCCTATACCTTGGACTTGAGGAAACAATCAAACGTTATCTGATCTGTCTAAAATAAACGATACGATGAAGGCTGGATGCCTTAAACAATAACTATTGCAAATAAAAAAGGCTTTCCTGTGGGAAAGCCTTTTTTTGACTCACGTCCGCTATAAGAAGAAAATGATTTCTTCGTTATAGCGACTATTAATGAATTCCTTTAAATATACGGTTCCAACGGATTTTAGTCAGTCCCGAACCGATTTCATCCCAGCTCATCCAGGTGAATAATGCTTTACCTACAATATGGTCTTCAGGCACAAATCCCCATCCTCTTGAATCCAGGGAATTGTGACGGTTATCGCCCATCATCCAGAAATAGTCCATTTTAAAGGTATAGTTATCCGCTTTAACATCGTTGATGTAGATACCATCGGTACGTTTTTCCAATTTGTTATTTTCATAAACGCGAATGGCGCGCTCATAGATTGGTAAAGTCTGAGCATTCAAAGCAACAGTCCAGCCTTTTTTCGGAATCAAGATAGGTCCAAAGTTATCAAAATCCCACTTATACTGAGGATCGTACGGATAAGCACCTTCACCAGCTGGACTTCTTCTGATTTCCTTTACATTTGACCATGATTTCACAAGCGCGACCTCATCATCTGTCATATACAGCTCATATACACCTGGTTGCTGATCAGATCCACCACCTTCGATACGTAATTCACGTAGACGTTCCATATCCAAGGGCGTGCCATCTGTCAACACATAATAATTCAACTGGCTTTCAGGCGGATCAAATCCCGGTTGATCATTGATAAAAAGCTTGGCATCCTTCATTGCAATCTTATCCCCCGGCAATCCGACGCACCGCTTGATATAATTTTCACGTTTGTCTATTGGTCGGGCCTGAATGGTAAACTGCGAATTAACGGTCTGCCAGCCGTAGGCTCTGACCAAGTCATAGTAACTTGCATTCTGGTTTTCCAAGGCTACTGTATCACCTGCGGGGAAATTAAAGACAACGACATCATTTCGCTCTATCTTTTGAAAGCCCGGCAATCGTTTGTAAGGCAACTCAATCAACTCAGAGTAAGCCTTTCCTCCTGTTATTGGCATCGTATGATGCGCAAAAGGAAAAGCAATTGGCGTATTAGGCACACGAGGGCCATAATTCAATTTACTCACAAATAAGAAATCCCCGATCAATAAGGTACGTTCCATTGATCCTGTCGGGATCATATACGCCTCGATTAAAAATCCGCGGATAAGTGATGCCGCAACAGTTGCAAATACGATTGCATCAGCCCATTCACGCACCATAGATTTCTTATAAGGATATTTGATTTTATATTCCTTATAGGAGGCTTGTTCAATTTCCGCAAGCTTCTCTTCGGTCAATTCCACCCCTTCCTGTGCAGCGGTCTTCAGGTTTTTAGCATACAAACCATTCAAGAAACGCACGTTAGTATCTTTTGCCCACATAGGCAACACGATAAATGGTACCAAAACAGCAGCAGCATTCTCCCAAAAGCGACGCTTGCCAAAACAATGGATAAAGTCGAGGTAAAGGTTATAGAAGACAAAAATATTGACTATTGGAATCAACAATAAGATCACCCACCAGGTTGGTCTTCCTGTTAATTTAGCCTGTATATATTGACTATAAAAAGGTACGATTGCTTCCCAGCCTTTTCTGCCAGCTTTAACAAACAATTGCCACAATCCATATCCCGCTATTGCCGTTAAAACCGCAAAGATAATTAACCACATAATCTATTAATTAGTACTATTTATTAAAATCAAAAATTTCAGTTACTTGATAGAATCCTTTCTTACCATTCAACCATTCGGCGGCTACGACAGCGCCCAACGCAAAGCCATCACGACTATGCGCAGTATGTTTAAATTCTATTTGATCCACTTCAGAACTGTACAGCACGGTATGTGTACCCGGAACTTCCTCAATCCGATGGCTCTCGATGAGAAGTTCTTGTGGTTTAGGAATAATTTCATCTTGCTCGCCCACAACAGTATTGACCCAGTTTGTTTTCACATCACTGTAATCCAAGATACCCTCTGCAATGGTAATCGCAGTACCACTAGGAGCATCTAACTTGTGGATATGGTGGATTTCTTCCACCTGCACATCATATTGTTTATAAGGTTGTAAGGCTGCAGCCAACATACGGTTGATATGAAAAAATACATTCACTCCGATCGAATAATTTGAACCATATAAAATTGTTCCATCTGAGTCCAGACATTTTTCTCTGACACTTTCCAATTGATCATACCAACCTGTTGTCCCCACTACAATTGGTACACCTGCTTCCAAACAGAGGTTCATATTATCCAAAGCAGCAGATGGCACACTAAAATCAATAGCTACATCAGCTCCCTTGATATCATCAACTGTCAGGCCGGGACGATTATTTTCATCCACAATTAAAAAAATCTGATGGCCCCTTTTCAGTGCATACCTTTCGATAATCTGCCCCATTTTGCCATATCCCAAGAGAATGATGTTCATATATCTAGAAAATAAAGTATAGTTTATTTTTAAAATTAAAAAATTCCATTGAAAAACAGACACAAAACCGTGATTAACAACGATTTTTTATTGAAAGTGTCCGTATTCAAAGACCAATAAGAACCCTATTTCGTCGGCCATTGCACTTGCTGCAGGCTTCAGCGCGAGGTTTTTAATTGAATTTTATGGACAACTTTAATCCGACTGTAGGTTTAAAAGTAAACGATCCAGATGCGAGACTTGCATCCATTAATGTAGGTCCGATAGAAAAAGCTGTCTTTTTGGGCTTGTCATCACCAATACTCCAGCGATATTTTAGCATAGAATCAATATACGCTTCGGCAACGTTCAATCCATAGACCCCGAGCGTTAGCAATACCATCAAATCCCTGTTTCGTCTTGCATTGTCCTTTGCCCGTATAATTGACTGATCTGGGATTCTTTCATAAAAAGGATCTACTGGTCGACCTTCAGCCCTATCTTGTAATACACCCAAAAGTTCTTTGTAATATTTATTATTGAAATCAAAAACGAGCACGGTAGTTGCCAATCCACCATAGATCACAGGCACTTTAATCCACCATACGCCACCGTTGGTATACTGACCCCAGCCAGGGAGCACCAAAGAACGTTTCCAGGCCTGTTTATTCTTTGCTTCAATAGCTAAGCGGGTTGAGTCTTTAAAAACGACCTTCTCCTTCGCTTTGGCCTCCTCCTTTTCGCGCTTTTTACGCTCTTTTCGGGATTCCTTTTTAACAGTATCCTGTGCTGATTTTGGTTTCAAACTTTCTGCTTTAACAGTTTGAACCTGTTTTTTTGGAATTGTATCGACAGTCTGCGCTTGTACGATCAGTACAGCAAATACGGCAAAAAGCAGACTTATTAATTTGGTCATATTACCAATCTAAAAGTTCAAGAATACGGCTCAAATCATCCTCCGATTCAAAAGGAATCTCAATCGCCCCCTTACCTTTGGTACTCTTCAAATTCAATTTGACTCTCGACGAAAATTTCGACGCCAGATCATCTTCAATTTTTTGCAGCTGAAATGACATCGCAGTTTTCTCTTTGCCAACTTTTTTCTTCCCGCCTTTTTGAAGTTCGCGAACAAGTTCTTCGGCTTTTCTAACAGACAAACCTTGATCGATGATCAATTTAAAGATATATAACTGTTTATCTACTTCTGGAATATTAATCAGTGCACGAGCGTGTCCCATGGTCAAGGCGCCATCTCGTATCGCCGCCTGAATGACAGGTGGAAGTTTCAATAGGCGGAGGTAGTTTGTCACTGTAGAACGGTTTTTACTGACACGTTCACCAAGTTCCTCTTGCTTTAGATTACATTCTTCGATCATACGCTGAAAGCTCAAAGCAACCTCAATGGCGTTTAAGTTTTCGCGCTGGATATTCTCGATCAATGCCATTTCCAGCATTTGCTGATCATTAGCGGTACGGATATAAGCTGGAATTTCCGTGATTCCCGCCAATCGTGAAGCACGAAGACGTCGCTCCCCTGAGATCAACTGATAGTTGCCATCCGAAATCTTACGTACTGTAATCGGTTGGATTAAACCCTGCAAAATAATAGATTCGGATAATTCTTGTAGGGCAACCGGATCAAATTCGGTACGAGGTTGAAATGGATTCACCGATATTTCTTCTACACGGACATGGCTGATGCTGCCATTTTCTTTGTTTGTATGTACTGTAGAAGAAGTCACAAGCGGTGACTCCTCAACTTGCTGATTACTTTTAGCAGGAGCTTCTACACTATCGTTTAATAGCGCACCTAAACCTCTTCCCAGTCCTGTTTTACGCTGATGTGCTGCCATATTATGCGGTTACTGTTGTATTCATTTCATTAAGATGCCCGTTTTTCTGCAATATCTCACGCGCCAAATTCAAATAGTTGATCGCTCCTTTACAAGAAGCGTCGTGCATGATAACAGAAATACCGAAGCTAGGAGCTTCACTTAAACGAGTATTACGTTGAATGATGGTGTCAAAAACTAAATCCGTAAAATGCGTTTTCACCTCTTCTACAACCTGATTAGAGAGTCTTAAACGAACATCATACATCGTCAATAAAATACCTTCAATCTCCAAGCTAGTATTTAAACGGTTTTGAACGATTTTAATTGTGTTCAGTAATTTACCAAGACCTTCCAATGCAAAATATTCACATTGAACAGGTATGATGACCGAATCAGATGCTGACAAGGCATTAATCGTGATCAAACCCAAGGAAGGAGAGCAGTCAATGATAATAAAATCATAATCATTTTTCACCTGATCCAAGATTTTTTTCATCTTATACTCCCGTTCGTGCATATTGATCATTTCAATCTCAGCACCCACCAAGTCGATATGAGCAGGTAAAAGATCAAGATTTGGCGTTTCAGTTGACTGAATAGCGTCTCTTGGACTCAAATCATTGACCAAACATTCGTATATACTTTCATTGATCGTACGAGGGTCAAAACCAATCCCAGAAGTAGAGTTTGCTTGTGGATCTGCATCCACCAACAATGTTTTATATTCTAAAACCGCCAAACTAGCCGCCAAGTTAATTGACGTTGTGGTTTTTCCGACCCCACCCTTTTGGTTTGCGATTGCGATTATTTTTCCCATCTTGAATGAAAACCTTTCTTAATTAAAATGTCATTTTACACTACATTTCACTTTTCCGAAGATCAATTTGTCCAAATATTTACGCTAAATTTAAATTAGCCTAACAAATTCAGCATATTTCGTACTTTTGATTGATCAAAGGCACATATCCTCAGGATGCTAAGATACAAAAAATCAAGATATGTATCCACTTTGAAATAGTGCTTTTTATAAGTATCAACAACACAATGATTTTAATAATATCCGGAACAAACCGTCCAAATAGTAAGACGTTAAAAATAGCAAAATGCTACCAACAGCTTCTTAATCGTAAATCTATTGAGAGTGAGATCTTTTCGCTATCAGATCTCACTCCAAATATTTTAGAAACAGATCTTTACGGAAAAAGAAGTACCGCTTTTGAACCGATTCAGCAGAAGGTTAGTCAGGCCGATATGTTTATTTTCATAGCACCCGAATACAATGGAAGCATCCCTGGCGCGCTTAAGCTTTTTATTGACTGCTGCACTTTTCCGATTAGTTTTTACCACAAAAAAGTTGCATTGGTTGGTTTATCTTCTGGAAGATATGGCAACCTACGCGGGATAGATCATCTCACGGGAATATGCCACTACCTCAGAATGCATGTTCTCCCCCTCAAGATATTTCTTCCCAATGTACAGCAGGAACTGAACGAAAACGGTGAATTATTTAAAGAAGATACACTACAGTTTATCAACGAACAGGTTGAGGAGATCATTCGATTTTAAGCCCTTATGACGAAGATCAAACACAATTCAGTAGATCATCCCTTCCATTTTGCAAGAGATTATCATACGTTTTTGATAAGCAAGAAGCTAGCTTATCGGCAATTTTAAGAATACAAACAACAATTAGATAACCAGTGGGAAGACTATTCCAAAAATAAAAGCACCATTGAGAACTAACTATTTGAAAAGAGACTATCGGGGATACCAAATAACATAACAACGGGGCTGCCTAATTGAGTAGCCCCGTTGTTATGTTAATGTAGAAAATCAAGAAAGGAGATAATAGTTTATCAAACAAAGGCCTAAAAACTATTGTCTAAAATCTCTTGTCCAGATACTAATATCTAAAAAAACTAATAGCCAAATATTTCTTTTAAATCCAGTTTTTTCACCTCGCCCAATTTAGCAAGATCTTCTGGTTTGAGGCTATCTTCCTTCGCTACGATACAGTATACATAAGGCTTCTGGCTCATCTCTTTCTTATGGAACATATTCAAATCAGCATAAGTCAGCTTGGGAGCTTGCTCATAAACAACTTTACGAATATCTGTTGTGTTCCCCATACGTTGTGCACTTAAATAGCTACCTAGAATAGAAGCATTCTGTACACGCTCACTCGCAATAGACTTCTGCAAACTAACTTTCGCAATATCCAAACCCTTTGTACTTTCAGGAAGTACATCCAATAATTCATTCATACCCTTGATTGCCTCATTGAATTTATCGGCCTGTGTACCGACATAAGCACCCACTGTATAATGATTTTCTTTTTTATAAGGCTGGCCATAGAATGCGTAAGTAGAATAAGCCAACGCTTTCGATTCACGAATAGTTTGGAATACAATACTTCCCATACCACCACCAAAATAATTATTGAACAACGATACTGTTGGTGTAAGTGGACTAGAATAAGCGTCAGATGTTCTATACCAGAATACTTCTGCTTGTTTCATATCAAAATTAGCAAACAATACCTGATTTTTATTGGTTGGCTGCTCCGCAAACACCAAGCTTTTTCCCCCTTGTACATAGTCACCCGAACCTTGTTTTAATGGTTTTGCCTTCGCTACAAATTCACTCGCGCTCAATGGTCCAAAATAAAGCAATGTATGTTTCATATTCGCCAGATCATGTAATGCTTTTACGAGATCTTCCGCTTTTAAGGCATCCAGTTCCGCATCTGTAAAAACATTATTGAATGGGTTCTTAGCACCATATTTTGCATAAGATTTCAATCCCTCCATAATCGCTCCCTTGTTTTCCTTTGCATTCGCTCTGGACTTCTTAAGGCGTGCAATATACATTTTGAATGCTTCTTGGTCAGTCACGCAATTGCGCAATAGATCCTGAATTAAAGATTGCGTGGAGATAAAATTCGAATTCAAACCCGAAATTGAGACCAGTGTTTCTTCATTTCCCGCAGAGACCGAGAAATCAGATGCCAATTGATAAAAGTCTTTGCTGAATTGCTCACTGGATTTATCTTTAGTTCCCAAAAACTCCAGATAACCTGCCGCCAACGACAACAATTTATTACTCCATTTCCCTACATCAAAACGATAAGACAGGGAAAATAATTCATTGTCACTATTCTTCACAG
Organism: Sphingobacterium sp. GVS05A; assembly: GCF_019969845.1. GTDB lineage: Bacteria > Bacteroidota > Bacteroidia > Sphingobacteriales > Sphingobacteriaceae > Sphingobacterium. The sequence goes on along the minus strand of NZ_JAHXYR010000003.1, from coordinate 281,834 downwards.
CAAGCACCGGCAAACCATTTGCGGTAGCTTTCTGAACATCTTTATTGTAGTCTACCCACACCGGCTGGATCTTATCCTCTGGCATTGCCTCCACTTTTTTCAAGAAATCAGATTGATCGTCACGGTTTACAGTGACAGGTGTAATTTCCGGTTTCACTACCTTGACAACATTATTGTCTACCCCTTTACGTTTATAAACGACAACGTAGTTATTATCGTTCAAATATTTATTGGCAAAATTGACAATATCTTGTTTTGTAATCTTATTCAACCCATCCGAATAACTAACCACCGACGACCAGTCCTGACCCGATGTAAAAGCATCCATCAATGCTTCTGCACGATCGCCATAACTTTCATTCTGTTTGATCTCATCTTTTTTCGCGTTATTGACAATTGCTCCAATCAAATCATCAGAGAATTCACCTTTCCGCAGTTTATCCAGTTCTTTTAGCAGCAACTGTTGTACTTCCTCTAGGCTCTGACCCTGCCCTGGATTTCCCTGTAGAATCAATAGTGAATAATCCTTCAACACATACGGGAAGGCTCCCGCACCCAATAGCTTCTGGTTCTTCACCAAATCCAGATCAATCAGACCTGCAGAACCGTTCGTCAAAATCTGACTCATCAGATTTAATAGCTGCGCATCCTTGGTGGCTGCACCCGGAAAACGGAACCCCATAAACATAAATTCCGCATCCGGCCCTTTTACCTCCCGAACAATTGGGCTTAAAATAGGCTTCTCAGGATCAAAAGTATATGGCGGCACCTCTTTTGGCTGCATAAAGGCAAAACTCTTATCCACCTTCTTCACAACTTCTGTAGGATCAAAATCACCGGACATGATCACACCCATATTGTTAGGCACATAATAGGTATTAAAATATTCTCGGATCGCTTTTAACGATGGATTTTTTAGATGTTCTACTGTACCGATAGTGGTCTGCTTACCATAGTTGTTATTTGGAAAAGCTGCTTCAAACATTGCTTCAATAGCCCTACGGCTATCTTTATCCAATCCGATATTTTTTTCTTCATACACCGCTTCCAGCTCCGTATGGAACAGACGGAGTACCGGATTTCTAAAACGCTCGGCTTGTACAGCAAGATACTTATCCATTACATTGCTCGGAATCTGCTCCTGGTAAACTGTTTGTTCAAACGAAGTAAATGCATTTGTACCTTCAGCACCCATGGATGCCATCAGTTTATCGTATTCATTAGCAATCGCGTATTTGGCCGCTTCACCAGACACGCGGTCGATTTCCTTGTATATCGCTTTCCGTTGCACCTCGTCAGTCGTACCGTTGTACTTTTCATAAAGTGCATCAATCTGATCCAGCAAAGGCTTTTCCTTGGCCCAATCTTTGGATCCAAATTTATCCGTACCCTTAAAGAGCATATGTTCCAGATAGTGAGCCAAACCTGTATGATCTTTTGGATCGGTTTTACTTCCGGCTTTTGTTGCAATGTAAGTTTGGATACGCGGTTCTTTTTTGGTTGGACTTAGGATAACGGTTAGACCATTTTTGAGTTTGTAAAACCTCGAATGGGTAGGGTCATTGGTCACATACTTGTAGGTATACCCACCCTCAGAAGATTCTTTCCAGTCAAATTTGGCGTTCTGAGCAAACAAAGTACCTCCTGCTGTTGTTAGAGCAATCGTAACAGCAGTAATTTTAAATAGATTTTTAATCATATTTCCTTTTTCTTTTCAGCTCAAACTTAGATAAATTGCTGTGGATATGCAATATAATTACTTAGATATAAAAACAATTTATTGCAAGTCACTACTGCTGCACTTTCTTCTTTGTAGCTGAAATAGGGCAATTTGTCATCTGTATTTCCCATATGTTGAATGAATATTGTTACAATGGTTTATCATTCTTATTTTTGCAAAAATTTTAAAAAACGCAAACGTTTTATTTCATGAGATCAAGCATACTTGTTTTTGTGATCTTCGCACTTCTTTCCTTTCGTACAAATGCGCAGGTCACTCCTAGAATAGAAAATCAGAAAGACACATCAAACAACCGTACTCCCGCAAAAACAAGGTTAATATTTCAACTTGAGCATGAAAGTGGTGGCGAACTCAAATTTAACGAACGTTCGAAGCAAACCCTGGAAGACTCCTATTACAGTGGCCTTAATTTTCGCGTTGGCTTCCAAACACAATTTCAGGATTCGTTAAAAAGCATTTATAACGAAATATATAACTATCCTATTTATGGTGTCGGCATCTATAGCAGCACTTTTGGCCAGGAGCACCTGGGCCAACCTTTTGCTCTCTATGGCTTTGTTGCGATTCCCATAAAACCGAAAGTCAACAGCCGATGGAATTTCAACTACCGGATTGCATTGGGACTTTCCGGCAGGTTCAACCCTTACAACGAAGAGGACAACCCTTTCAATCTACTTATTGGAAGCAAAAACAATGTATTTATTGACCTTGGACTTCAGGCAAACTACCGATTAAGCCAAAAATTTCAGATCGGTGCCGGCGTGGCGTTCCACCATTTCAGCAATGGCGCATTGGCTTTGCCAAACACCGGAATAAACCTCCTGCCATTGAGCTTATCCGTCTCCTATACGCCAACGAGCAAACCATTTGATTTCAGAAAACGCACGATTCCAAAAATGGAAGAAACGGAGGAACTACATTTCAACTATGCTTTTGGATTTAAACAGATCGATCGGGAGCACGATGGCCAGTATTTCAAATCGACCCTAGGGGCCTATTATAGCAAGCATTTTGGATACAAATGGCGTCTTGGTGCTGGAATGGACGCATTCTATTCAGCAAGTGGTAACGACGAAAACATCGCTGGGGATAAAGCCAGTAAATTCTCCGCATTATTTTCCTATGGGCCCGCTTTCTATATTGACCACGTGTTAAATTCCAGACTATATATCAATGGAAATGTCGGCGTATACTTACACCGTAATAAATTCAATGGTGAAAGCACACCCGTATACCTAAGAGCAGGTGTACGCTATAAAGTGTATAAAGATTTCTTTGCTGGAGTTTCCATTAAAGCACATGGTGGTAAAGCAGACTTTATCGAATGGACAACAGGCTATGGCTTTAAGTTAGGTAAAAAACGGGGGACTCCAACCAGCAACTAATACATGCGCTCTACGGCTCCGATAACAGAGGCAAATACATTGGTACTATAGAAAGCCATATTAACAGCATAAAAAAAGCGTTCATAAGAACGCTTTTTTTATTGTGGGGATTACTGGGTTCGAACCAGTGACCCCTACCTTGTCGAGGTAGTGCTCTAAACCAGCTGAGCTAAACCCCCTAACGAAAAAAAAGCACCATTTTATGATGCTTTGTGGAGGCTACAGGATTCGAACCTGTGACCCTCTGCTTGTAAGGCAGATGCTCTGAACCAGCTGAGCTAAGCCTCCGTTTTGGATTGGTGGAGAATACTGGATTCGAACCAGTGACCCTCTGCTTGTAAGGCAGATGCTCTGAACCAGCTGAGCTAATTCTCCGACTTTGTATGGTGGAGGCTACAGGATTCGAACCTGTGACCCTCTGCTTGTAAGGCAGATGCTCTGAACCAGCTGAGCTAAGCCTCCATACTTTTTTAAAGAACGCCGTTCCCTAATTGCGTGTGCAAATATAGCTTAAAAATTCTATTCTCAAAATTATTTTCAAAGATTTTCTACATTTAAAACCGCAACAAGCTAAAAAACACCCACATAATTTTCATAGCTATTAATCGTAGAACTTCCACGAAATACCAAATCTAAAATTGGCTGTATTCATTGGATAACGCCGTACAGTATAATAACCATTCGGGTAGAAATTCTGATTTAGGAAATTATAACTTAAAAACATATTGACCCGCTGTATATTGGCGGTGATCCATAAGTCCATAATCGGATAAGTAGAAAATTCTATCTGCTGATAAGCGTTATAAAACTGTCCTGTTCCTATCGAGTAATTTGGATTGGCATAAGGTGTATTAAATTTGGCATCAATACCTATACTATAATCAATGACTTTATAAAAGAGATTGCTATAATAGAGACTATGCCAAGTATAAACCTCAGGAATAGCCAATACGCTCTGTTGATCAGTTTTTTGATAAACCACCAAGTTATCAAGTGTAAAATGATTGAGTTTAAATTTTTGGCCCACACTCACTTTCAATAAATTGGCGTTATCCAGTTGCGCTGGATTAATCCATTTATCCTTCCTACGGTCGTTTTGCGGATTCGGCAGCTCTTCAAAATAAGTATAGTTATTCATCAGAAAATACTCAACTTTCCCGTTGAACCCCAATGTAGGATTACGGTATTGAAACGCCACATTTTGAATTTTGGTCTTTTTCAAGCCCAGATCATTCCAGTTACCATAAGTATAGTTCAGGTTCTCAAAAATCATTTCAGGAGATTTGTTCTGCGAATAGGCAGAAAGAGTTACCTTTCCGATTTTATCCCCCATGGAGATATCCGCCTTTGCTTCATAGAGGAAATCTCCTATATTATGGCCAAAAACAATCTGGTTGGCTTTTAAGCTAAAATCTAACCGGTCTGAAAATTTGTAACCCAACTCTCCCTTAACAATTCCATTTTGATAGAAACGATCAAAAGTTGTGCTATCTGGCAATTTCTTAAGCGGTTCAGGATAGGCCGTCTGATTGCTATAATATCGCAATGAGTCCACCTGGCTCTGCTCCACCCAGTTCATATCATGTTGAAAAGCGAGGTTCAGCTTAGCTTCATTTTTAAAAATTGATTTACCGCGCAGAAAGAAATTATACTCAAACTCATTGGAAACATTAGTGATCGCTGTTTTATCATTATTCAGCGCAAGTGCTTTATTATTGTAAGGCATTGCAGCAGCACGGTCGTTCATGTTCTTGAAGAAGTTATAAGTCTGCCTTCTTACCCGGGTGTTATGCGCCATACTGTTTGTCGGATAGATCTGCATAGTCGGCTTACCCTTATCTACGGTATCAATCCGACCTACATAGAGTGACTGACGTAGGAACAGCGAGTTGTCCCACCACTTTGATCTTGGCACAGTAGCATTACTAGCATCCTGAAATTTGACAGGAAACCGATCCGGGGACTGTTTGTTTTCGGGAGCAAATGGACGATCTTCAATAGTAGAGCCATTTTCCATCGCATCTAAGCGGTTAAAAACGGCGTTGATCAATAAGTTATAACGATTATTTTTAGACTCGTACCACGATGCAATGGATGCCTTCAGATCCGAATAATTCTGATTAAGATAAAATCCATCTGTTTTCGTTGAATGAAAGTCAACATTCATATTCCATTGCGAATTGATATTCTGTGCTACCCGGGCCCTAAAAACCTGATCATTGAAAAAGAACCCCACCGCTGACAGTTCGGAATAACGCGCCCGAGCCCTAAAATATTGAACAGAGTCAGGATTTAACAAATAACGTTCTAAGGCAGTGAATCCAGACTGAAATCCAATTGTCTTTTTGGGCTGGAATAATAAGTCACGTGTGGCAAGACCATATGATCCTAGATTCACACTGGGATTCCAGGGTAGATTTTGGGGATTGTAATATTGATAATTACGATGTGATGTATCTATTTGCCTTGTGTAGGTTCCTTTTTTAAGCATATCCAATGTCGCATAACGGATATACTTTGCAGAAAGGATAACCGAATCTTTTTTCCCATCTTCTTTGGCTCTCGCCGAATCCAATGCGCTGCTCCACTCTTCTTTGCTTTGCGCAATAACATCCATGGAACAAACAAGTAAGACACACAGTGCGGCTAATACGCGTACGATCAACTTCATCTAAAATTGTATATAGTCTAAATTTACTGCAAAGCTATCAATTCTTTCAAAATTAATGTCATCTTAGGTTCCGCTTTCTCAGCGACAGCGACGATTTCCTGCAAAGAGACAGGTTTTAACACATCGTGAAAGCCCTCATCCGTAACAACAGAAATCGCGAACACCGGAAGAGCCATATGATTGGCAACAATCACCTCTGGCACCGTACTCATTCCGACTACATCCCCACCAATAATCCGCATGAAGCGGTATTCAGCTTTTGTTTCCAAGTTTGGTCCCTGCGAGGAGACATACACAACCTTTCGCGCTGTAATTCCATGCTTTGCGGCAATTTCAAGCGCCTGTTCAATCATTACCCGATTATACGGCTCACTCATATCCGGAAAACGAGGCCCAAATTCAGTCAGGTTTTGTCCACGCAAGGGATTGTCGGGCAATAAATTGATATGGTCTTCAATAACACCCAGATCTCCATTCCTGACCTCAGGATTCAGCGATCCCGCTGCATTTGACACAAAGAGCTTTTTGACGCCCAACACTTTCATGATCCGAATAGGAAAAGTAATCTGCTGCATATCATAACCCTCATAATAATGAAGTCTTCCCTGCATGGCAACCACATTCTTACCATTCAACTTTCCAAAAATCAATTTACCGGAATGAAATTCTACTGTAGAGATGGGGAAATTAGGAATATTGGAATACATCAGCTGATATTCGATCTCAATCTCATCAACCAATTTACCTAAGCCAGTACCCAGGATGATACCGAATTCTGGAGTAAAATCTCCAATTTTTCTACGGATAAATTCCGTAGTCTCATTTATGCTATGATACATACGTACAAAAAAACTAAGTATCTCAAACTTAACTTAATTTTTTTGTACGTACAAATCAAATATCGCAGCTTAGTTATGCGAAAGCGCCTTTTCACTCGCCTTACCTGGAGAACTGACCAAAAGCATCAGGAAAGTGATAAAACCATTGATGATAATCAGATCCAATCCGATCACATAAGGTGTATACACCTCAATCACATAGGTTTTCAGTAAATACAATATGGTTGGTGAAAGCACACAGATATAAGGCACCGCCTTATCCCGGACAGCAGATTTTGTGAAGATCCCAAAAACAAACAATCCAAGCAATGGGCCATAGGTATAGCTCGCCGCAGTAAATATCGCATTCACCACTGAGTCGTCATTGATCAGCTTAAATACGAGTATCACCAATAACATGACAATCGAAAAACCAAAATGAACATAATTACGCTGTTTGATGAGAGCGGGATCATTGGGATTTTCCTTTTTATTGAAGTTCAGGAAATCCACACAGAACGAAGTTGTCAATGCTGTAAGCGCACTATCGGTTGTTGCAAATGTCGCTGCAGTCAGCCCCATCATAAAGATAATCGCCGGAACGATCGCCAAGTGGTTCAACGCAATCTCCGGATAGAGGTAGTCGCGTGTCGCCAGTTGTGACACATCAATACCATTTTTGGCGGCATAGATATACAGCAGGGCTCCCACCGCCAAAAAGAAAATATTGATCACCACAAATACGCTTGTGAAGGTAATCATATTCTTTTGCGCTTCTTTGATCGTTCCCATAGACAGATTCTTTTGCATCAGGTCCTGATCAAGTCCCGTCATGGCAATAGTCACAAAAATTCCACCCAAGAATTGTTTCCAAAAGTTTGCTTTACTGCCAACAAAGTCATCCCAGAAGAAGATTTTGGAATAGCTGCTTTCTTTAACCGCTTCGAATGTATCCACGATCCCGAAGTCCAATCCCTTCGCCATAAAATAGATCGACAGAATAACAGCAGTCACTAAAAAGGTAGTCTGTAGGGTATCTGTTACGATAATCGTCTTTAAGCCCCCCTTATTGGTATATAGCCAGATAAGCACCAGACAGATCACTACCGTGATCGCAAAAGGCACATTCCAGGCATCAAAAATAAAATGCTGTAGGACAATTGCAACCAGGTATAAACGAAAGGCTGAACCAATGGTACGGGAAATCAAAAAAATAGCGGCACCGGTTTTATAGGTTGTGTGCCCAAAACGTTCTTCCAGATAGGTGTAGATGGAGGTCAGGTTCATCCGGTAGTAAAGCGGAAGCAATACATAAGCGATGATAATGAAGCCAACAGCATTCCCTAGCACAAATTGAAAATAGCTAAATTCCGAAGCGCCAACAGCACCGGGAACAGAAATAAAAGTTACACCGGAAAGCGCCGTACCGATCATCCCGAAAGCGACCATATACCATTTCGAATTTCGGTTAGCGACAAAGAAGGTAGAGTTGTCGGAAGATCCTTTTGAAGTGAAGTGCGCTACAGCGAGTAAGACCGCAAAATAGATCACAATAAAGGATAATAATATAACTGGTGACATAGTTTGTTTTTAATAGGTGATTGTGATGCTGATAGTTTTAATGTGTTGCCTGGTAGGCTTCGATTGCTTGCCTTACATTGCCAAATTGTTCCAACAAAGCTGCGGCATCCTCTTCAGTTGCCCCAGTCTGATCCATAATAATGCGCACACCCCGGCCGACCAATTTGTGGTTTGACAATTGCATGTCAACCATTTTATTCCCCTTAACGCGGCCCAGCTGAATCATTACTGCGGTACTGAACATATTTAATACAAGCTTTTGTGCTGTACCAGACTTCATACGGGTAGACCCCGTCACAAATTCTGGCCCTACAATGACCTCAACAGGATATTGTGCAATTTCAGCAATCGGAGAACCGTCATTACAAACGATACAACCTGTTATCAGTCCTTTTTCGTTTGCAGTCTTCAAGCCACCAATGACGTAAGGCGTAGTACCCGAAGCGGCAATACCGATCACGACATCATTCTCATCAATATCATAAGCTTCCATATCCTTCCAGGCCTGCTCCAGATCATCCTCAGCAAATTCCACAGCTTTACGGATCGCTGTATCCCCACCAGCAATTAACCCAATGATCCACTCAAATGGCACACCATAAGTCGGAGGCAATTCAGATGCATCTAAAACCCCCAGTCGACCACTTGTACCAGCTCCGATATAAAATGTCCGACCACCAGCCTTCATTTTCTCTACCGTAACCTTAACCAATGCTTCGATCTGAGGAATAGACCTTTCAACAGCTAGTGGCACAGATTTATCCTCGTTATTGATATTAGTCAATAACTCATGTACAGACATCTTGTCCAAATCCTGATAATTCGAATCTTTCTCCGTTGTATTAACCATTCTTAATATATATTGTATTTCTTAATTCAATAAACTAGGAATATCCACGATTTGATACCCCTTCTTTTTTAATATCTTAATTATATCATCCAAATGATGATATAGTTTATCTTTACGTCTGTCATCCGTCCCCATATGGATTAGTACCATAAAACCATTCAGGCCAGATTTCGCTTCATGAGACCAAAGGCCTTCCAAAATTGCGGCAGAAGACAGATAACGTTTCCCCATTTCGGGATACGTGTAATCTGCAGCGGTCCGTATTCCGGGTGTATAATTGATTGAAGACAACCCTACTTCTTCTGCCCACGCTACCGTCTGGCTATTATACCATTCATAAGAAGGAATATAATAATTTATCTTGCTTGTATCCGCCCCCGAAAGCGCCAATTCAATCAAATTAGCCTTCAAATCCCGCAGGAACGAATCCCGGCTGATCAGCAATTTATCCCGGTTCCCCCAATCACTGATCAGGAGATGCTTATCTGAATGTCCTGATACCAAATGTCCGTCTTTCAACATCTGCCTGATATAAGGCTTGAAACTTGCATTCCGTAGATAATCTCCTGTTAAGAAAAAATTCCCCTTCACATGATGATGCTTCAAACTTTTCAAAACCACCGCTGTTCCTTCTGACAAATCATGTCCTGTAAAAAGTAAGGACACTTTTTTTGTTGTCGAATCGCCACGGACAACAGCACCAAAAACATCCCTGATTACTTTTTTCCAACAGGCTCCTCCAATGCCTTTCCTTCTTTAGCCGCTAGCAAGTAGATCAATGAAGCTGTTCCATCCATGGTGGGTTCATTGGTACTGTAGTCGCCATAATCATCATGGTAGACAGCCAGGTCACTCTGAAAGTCCGCATAGCTATCAGGGTTGTTTAGTTTAATACCGATCAGGTTACGATAAGTAGAGGCCATTATTGGGCCATCTACCAAGCCACCATCAATCGGATGTTTACCCAAATAGGTAAAAGCAGAATGTGGATCAACTGGTGTATCGCCCCAAGATGGAAGACCATAGACCATACTTGTTCCCCATGGATTGGCACCAAAGAGCCAATCGAAATTTGCCTGCTCCAGTTCATCAAACCGATTATCCCCTGTCAGCTCTTTATACCAAAGGCATTGCATTGCGAAAGAAGCCGTTAGATTGTTACTGCACCAGATAAAAGGAACCCCTCTTAAAAATGCATTTTGCTCCGCACGTTTATTGACCTCTTCAATACCTTGTCTATAATATGAAACAATCTCCTCGCGATCCTGTCCTTTCAATTTTTTTGCCAATTCATAATGTCCCAAGTTGATAAAAGGATACCACTGATAATGTGCAGCAGTATCTGTTATCATCCAGGGTGTTACTTTTTCTTGTCTGGCATACTGCATAGCTTCTTCGGCGAACTTGTTTTTCCTTGTTACCGAAAGTCCCATTGCCGCTGCCAGCTGCATATCATCCACCCAATTGTCTTCGGCATAGATATAAGGTGATTTGACCGAAACCGTCTGTGTCACCCCGGGTTTTATATTTGCATACGCATAGGCTGTCTCCGCTTTCTGTGACAGCAATTTTGTATATTTTTTATCCTCTTTTCCAAAAAGCACAGATCCCAAACGGAAAGCACTGCTAAATTTCCCTGCTGTAGAACTTGTTCCGGTCGTGTTATTCATAAACTTGCCCCTTTGTTGCGGCTCGCCATCTATGAAATACACTGGGCGTTCAAATCCACGACCATAATAAGGGTCCTCCTTGGGCATGCGCATACTTGCATGATCTCGGTCATCCGCAATCTGATTATACATCTGATTTGCTTTGGGATGCATCTTCAACAACCAGTCCAGTCCCCATTTAGCTTCATCCAATATATCAGCACGGCCGTTCTTCCCGTCCAGACCATTTGCCTGCTTTTGATCTGCAAACACCTTAGGAAAGTCCCGATAAGCCGCCAGCAGATGAAATGTTGCATTTGCCGAAGTCGTCGCGTATTGCAAATAATCAGAAGCATCATGCCAACCTCCGCCAGCATCAATATGCGAGCTATCTGCTACACCCACTTTACCTGCATACAATGTAAAACCATCGTGCGTATGACAACTGTCTTTTAAAAAGGGATTGAACAATGTTCGTTGTTGACGCATATATCGCAATACAAAGTCCGCTGCACCCTTATAGACATCTCGGGCAATCCTAAAATGAGGAGATTTGATTTCTCCCAACTGGATAAAAAAACTTCCCGTATCCTGTAAAGCTGAGAAATCGAATCGAAAACTCTGCACAAAAGGGCCGTAAACACCATAATCTTTCCCTACGGAATGAGCATACACTGTCTTACCTGTCTTTGCATCTTTAACCTCAAAAGAACGAAGCTGCCTGATTGATTTCCCGCCCCATACCGCGACCTTTTTACCTGCCGGTGTATAGCCTAATTGGTTTATTCGAATCCAAGCATTTTGCTGTGCTTCCGCAAAGTTACAAACAAAACATGCAAAAACAAGCAAAAAAGCTTGACGTAAATTTAAGAAGTTTAGACATTCTTTTATCATAATAAGGCATTTATTTTTAATAAAATCAACTCAAACGGTTGTTTAAAACCTCAAAGAAACTATTTTACCGTCCATCGTACCTGCAACAACCTCATTACTACCGTTTACAGCAACAGGATTGACCATTCCATTGGAAATTTTATATTGCCACATTATATCGCCTGTTTTTGCATCAACAGCCGAAAGCAAACCCGAATGACTCGGCACAAACACCAATTTACGATTTGTTTTTATCGCCGAGGGAGTCAATTCATAAGGCAATTTTAGTTTTGCTTTCCAAATTACGTCCATTTTCTCACCTGAAGAAGAAATCCCCAGCAAATCGCCATCCATTGTCTTCACGTAAACCTGTTTTTTATTTACAGCCAGTCCCATAGACTCCCGCACACGTATGCGGTCTTTCTTTTCTCGCCAGACCACAGTACCATTCTTTGCATCCAATGCAGTCATAAATCGATCCGGCGCTACAACAAATACGCGATTATTTACTCCAACGGGATTGCAGGCGGCAGCCGAAAACATCCGATTGGCGTGACCATTGTTCCATTCCCAGGATAGCTCTCCAGTTTTAGCATCCAATGCATAAAATCCATTTCCCCACGAACCGAAGATGACATTACCCAAATAATACGTTGGCAAAGTCGATACAAACCCTTTGACCTGATCAAAACTCCATCTTAATTTACCAGTCTTTATATCCAACGCCCTGAATTTACCATCCGAACCACCGATAAAAGCGACACCATCATGCAGCAGTGGCGAGCCCAATACTGCCTTATCTGTCCGCACCTTCCAGAGAAGTTTTCCATTTTCCGCATTGACAGCATATATAAAGTGATCAGAAGAACCGGCTACAACAATACCTTTCCAAATCGCTGGCGTAGAGTACACTTTCCCTCCCGTCCTGTAAGCCCAAAGTTTTTTACCGGATTTAAGATCCAGCGCAAAGATATCGCCCGCGGTATTGGAGGTAACAACCTTATTTTTATAGATTGTCAGCCCTGCACCAATATCGCTCGCATCTTCAAAAGTCCAATTTACATGAACAGCACTTGCATACTTTTCATTGACCGCATAACTCGGCCGTGGATAAGTCGCAGTTTCGCGGTCATAGTGATGATCAAACAAAGGCACTTCTAACCAAGGTTTTTCTTGTGTACCAATTTCCGGATTACGCTCCTGATAAGAGGCCTTTCCATCACCGATGGTCACAATATTATAACCACCGACAGCTTTATTTGCACGTAGATTGGATCGCCCCATTACACCCGGAATCCCCTCCCAGTCATACGCTTTGTTAGCATGTCCATGGCCACAGAAAGCCAATTGTACATTGCGTGTTTTAACACGCTTCAATGCATCAAACCAATTGTTCAGGGAAGAGTCTTGTGGGTAATGATTAATATAAATTAGCGGTGTTTGCCTGTCAGGGTTCGCAGCAAAGATGGAATCCATCCACACCAGATTTTCTCGTGGTATCTGCCCAGGACTCATCCGCATATTCGGACCAGAGTTTGTTCCAATAAATTCATAGCCCTTATGTTTAAAGAAAAAAGTCTCCCCACCAAAGACAGTACGAAAAGTATTGGCGCCGTTTTCAGACCAATTCCCATCGTGGTTACCTGGAATAACGTACCAGGGCAGCTGCAGGCTATCCAAAATCCGCTTTGCCAATTTCAATTCCTGATCAGCCCCAAATTCAGTGATATCTCCTGAGAGTATAACAAAATCGATGTCTTTCAATGTATTAAGATCCTTTACAGTACGTCGCAGATCTTCCTCCCCTGTTGCACCACCGACATGTGTATCCGTGACATGGGCAAATTTAAAAGACTGCGCAAAGGACACATTGATAATGCACAATAATGCAATAATTAAGGCTTTAAGCTTCGGTTTCATGGATAAAGTTTTCTTAAAAATAGCGTTTTTATGCGTAAACATAAAACATAAATGCGTTTTTATGCATGATATTTTTGATACAACAAACATATTACCTATTTCTTTTCCAATAGATTTACAAAAAAGCCTTGTCTAATTCTTAGACAAGGCTTAATAGTATTAAGAATCGAATTACCAGCCCTTTGTTTGGGTCAGTTTATAACCGCGCTGCTCATATTCGACCATTTGCGCCTGACCAACAGGAGCCAGATAATTCTTATCCATTATCGCATTTCTGTTTGAAGCATTTTGTACGACAATAAAACCAACCATTTCAGCAGCATTTGAGCCATTGTAAGTCACAATAGTACCATCCGCCTTTCTAACTTTGGTAACATTAATATAATTTGCTTTCAAAAAATCTGGAGCTTGTTTTGCCACATCAACCCAGATACCCGTAAAGTAATCAGTATTTTTGGAAAAATCCATATAATTCAGTTTCTTCCATCTTCTAAGATCCATTAAACGTGAATACTCAAAAACAAACTCCATGCGACGTTCACGACGGATCTCCCACATCAAGGGCGATACATCTCCATCACGCAAAGGATCATTCGCGATAGCCCCTAATTGAAGCGCTGCCGTTTTCTTCACCCCTCTTGCTACTGCTATTTCATCCAAAGGCCTGCTACGAATCGCATTAATTGACTTATCTATATCCGACTGGCCAACAGCAGCTCCCCCAAAGAATTCTGCCAAAATCTGCTTTGCCTCCAACCAGTTTAACACGACTTCCGCATATCGGATAACAGGAGCATCAGAAGTATTTGTATTGGAATTCCATTTTGAATAATCCGGGTTTGCGCTTGGAATTTTATATCCATTTCGTGCAACATACTTCGTTCCATAAACAAAAGTGGAAGCCTTCGAGTTTAGATCAGTATCAAATGAAGCCTCAAACCGCGGATCGCGCGTTTTTGCCAAATTTGCTAGGGAAAAATCCGAGACATTTTCTACAGTAGATGAAGCAAATGGCTTGCCATCAACACAAATAAACTCCTTGATCAGCTTCAAGTTTGGAGCTGCCGCCTGTGCCTCTATGCCATTTTGATAAGAACCGATTGCGTGAAACACATTAACAGAAGCGTCATACTTGCGATAAAGGATAACCTCCTTGTTGCTATTCAAGTCTTGTGAAGAAAACAAGCTTTTAAAATCAGAACCAAAGGAAAATTTACCAGAATTCATCACAATCTCTGCAGCACTTTGCGCCAATTCCAAATATTTTTTTGCTTTAGCCTGATCCAAACCATGGTATTTTTGCCAAGACCCTTCAAATAGCATCAAACGCGAAATAAAAGAAGCTGCCACATATTTATTCAGGACATTTACCCCGTCATCATTACGCATATTTTGTAACACAAATACAAAGTCATCATACACGTGATCCATTACTTCGCCACGATTCGTACGATCTTTATACTGAGTATCAAAATCAGCCGCAGGTATTTCTTTCTCAAAATAAGGCACATCACCAAACACAGAAACCAAGCGCGCATATTCAAATCCTTTGAAAAAACGAGCCACGGCAGTCCAATGATTATACTGCTCAGGTGTCAAATTAGGCTTAGCCATATTCTCTAGACGGTCTAAGAAAATATTAGACTTACGTACCCAGGAAAAATTCCAGGTCGGTCCTGCATAACCACTCAACCAATCACCAGCTTCAGCAACAGAATATCTCGAATCTGGAATAGAGTTTTCAAAACTAGTCTGCTGACCACTAAAAGTCAAATCATCAGAAAAGGTATATCCCCTAACTGGCGTATAATCCGTTGTATAGGAACTATTATAACCATTGAAATACTGCGTATAAAATCCATTCGCAAACAGCCTGAGATCATTTTCATCCCGCCAGTAAAGACCTTGTCCGTCTGTAATTTTATCCAGGGCTGGGCGATCCAACAAACTATTACAACCTGTCAGTCCCATTGAAACCCCTAATAATATATATATAAATTTTGCTTTTATTTTCATGATAATTTCAATTAGAATGTTAATTGAACACCCACTGATGCCGATTTAAAAGTTGGCGTTCCAACTCCAGTACGACCACCGTTGTAATTATTTTTTAACACATCAACAAACATATTCACACCGTCCACAGCCTCCGGATCGATTGGTAGTCCCTTCAACTTATCCCATGTAAAGAAATTCTCCAACGCAGTGTAAACTCTAAGGTTACTGATACCGATTCGTTTTAAGGTACCTGCCGGAACCGTATAACCGAGCGTCAGATTCTTCACCCGCAGATAAGACATATCTAGCAAATAACGGCTTTGAATCTGCATATTATTGATATCATTTGTTCCACCATTATTAAAAGGAGCCGGATAAAACGCATCTGTACGATCTTTAGTCCAGTAGTTTGAAGACATTACCGCTGGCATAGCACCATCTGAAGAATTAAAGCCCGCCTGCGCTAAGAAACCTGTCCCCCATACTTGTCTACTACCTACACCCTGAAAGAATGCCGAAACATCAAATCCTTTAAAATCAGCTCCCAATCTAAAGCCATACTCATATCGCGGGGTTGAATTACCAATAACTTTCAAATCACCATGGTCCGCCAATGTTTTCTTACCATTATCGATCTTACCATCTCCGTTCAGGTCCTTGAATTTAACATCACCTGGGCCAAAGCGGAATGTCGCGGAATTTTGCACCCAGCTTTGGTAAGCTCCATTCGGATCCGACAACTTATTCATTGTCTTACCATCTATAACCGCGGTAACTAAGTCATTTCCATTATAGACGAAATCGCTATTTTGATATAAACGATCTGTTTCATATCCCCAAATTTCGCCATAAGTCTTACCACTATAGTTTTCAGTAACAATCGTTGTGGTTCCATATTCCGTGATAACAGACTTCGCATCAGAAATGTTAGCTCGCAAGTTGATACCTAAGCCATTCTCAAATCGATGATTAAAATCGACAGCAAATTCCCATCCGCGAGTGCGCAATGCTCCAAAATTACCCATAGGAGCTTTAGAACCAAATGTTGGCGCAACACCCTCCATTGGTACAATCATATTCTTTGTATCCCGTTGATACCAATCAAATACAAAACCCAGTTTGTTTTTAAAGAAACGCGCATCAAAACCAACATCTAATGTTGCAATATCTTGCCAACCGATAGCAGATAAAACCGCCGCCGGCGTTCCGACAAACCAATTCCTATCACCGGCATTGCCTATCCATGTAGATTGCGAGTTTTCCATAAAACTTGTGTATAACGCATTGGAAACAGATTGATCCCCAATACTACCCCAAGATCCTCGGATTTTCAATTGGTTCATAAAATCACTAGACCAATCCATAAAAGACTCTTGCGACACTACCCATCCTGCGGACACCGATGGATACCACTTCCATCTTAAGTTTGTCGGGAATTTTGAAGACCCATCTCTACGCAAATTAGCCTCAAAAAGATATTTATCTTTATAAGCATAATTCACACGACCGAAGAAACCTATTTGTGATTCCCAAAATTTCGCACCCGATCCAGTCACAGTTCCTGAACCAAATGTCAATTGCGGATTCTTAATATCTAGCAATTTAGTAACTTGAGTCCAAGAATTTTCTGTCTTCTCCGCGATACGGTTTAGACCTAACATAAATTTAAAATCATGACCACCATCAAGATTTAAATTATACGTCGTAAAAGCGTTGATCGTGTGACGTAGAATATTTGAATTATCCCTGCGGTAATGATCCGGATTAGCTCCGGATGCTGTATATGTAAAATAGTCTAAATCATATGCTGGCACAGCACCTGTAGCCGAAGCATCCACATAGTTACCCGATCCATCCACATATCTCTGATTGCCAGCAGCATCTAATTTTTTCACTGGCGCACCCCATGAATTACCAGCAGTAAAACGAGTTCCCGGCTGGTTCCAGAGCATTTCTTGATTTGACAACGTATAATCAAAATCAAGCTTCCAGTTTTCCATAAAGTTTACTGTAGCACCGGCATTAAAATTCATGTAATTCTTCACTTGACTGGCAACATTTGCCGCCCCAGTCTCATAGGCAGGGCTACGGATCGGATCGCCGTCACCATCATTTCCGTACGGATACAATGAACTCCATCGATACATATAAAGCCACGGATCGGCCGTGGTTGAATTTGTTGCATAAGGATACTGTTTATTCGTCCGAGAATAGATGGCACCTGCACGCGCTGTAATATACTTGTTTAATTCACTTGTAACTCTTACTGACGCATTGTAACGCGAGAATTGATCTGTATTGGTTTTTAACATACCGGACTGATCGAGCATCCCCAACCCAACGTTATAACCTGTTTTACCAGTCTTCCCTGACAGTGACAGATTATGCTGCTGTGTCGGAGCCCATTCACGAATCATATAATCAAATGGATCGTAAGTCCTGACACCATATTTATATCCTGTAGCAGGATCAAAATACCAGTCACGCTCATACAAGGTTGGATCGTCTTTACCAATAGAACCGCCATACTTTTCCTGCCATTCGACAGCTCTCTTGTAGCTCTCTTCGTTGATTTTATAGAAAGCCCCAACAAAATTGTTTCCTTCTCGTTTTCCAGCATCCAACGAATACCTCAAAGCATCCACTGTCCCCATTTCATATTTCTTGAATGGATTCTGAAAAGAGAAATTATTGGAATAACTGATTGTATTACTTTCCGTTTTAGCCCCCTGCTTAGTCGTTATCAGAACAACACCAAATGCCGCCTTAGCACCATAAATAGAAGAAGCAGCAGCATCTTTTAAAACAGTAATTGACTCAATATCATCAGGATTGACAACATTAATGCTTGGGATTTCAACATTATCCAATAAGATCAATGGATTGCTAGATCCATTAATAGATCCTATTTGTCCCCGAATCTTAATTGTCGGATCAGATCCAACCTCGCCATTAGGTATAGTAACACTCAAACCTGGCGTACTCCCTTGCATTGCACGACCAGCGTCGGCAATTGGCCGCCCCTGCATCGTCTCTTTAATATTTATAGAAGCAACTGCTCCTGTCAAATTACCTTTCTTTTGTGTACCATAACCGACAACAACAACCTCTTCCAAGGATTGATTATCATCCACCAACGTCACATTAACTGTATTTGACATAACAGTAACATCTTGCGCAACATACCCAATGGATGAAAAACGCAGCTTACTTCCCACAGCGGCTGTAATCTTGAAATGCCCCTGTGCATCGGTTTTAGTAGACGCGGTCCCGCCAATGACAGAAACGCTTACTTCTGAGACTGGGCCTTTTCCATCCGTTACAGTACCTTGCACCGTATTTTGAACCGAAGTCTTCGATGAAGAGCGAAGAAGAGCACTTGTCAAGTTAGCACTGCTCAAAGCGCCCTCTTTCTTTACGAAAGAATAGGATTCAGAAGGAAAACTCAATCCAAGAGCAACAGAAAATAGTACAAATTTTCTCATTGATTATAGAGTTTTAAAAATAAATGATTCTAGTTAGTATTGTTTATTCGTTAGTATTGTTCGCAATAGGTTATTCAAAATCGCTATACAACAGGTACTTTTTACGCATTTGCTTGTAAACCTTCAAGTCTGCAGCCCAAGAAGCGCGAATCTGCCCCTCGGATTCTCCGTCCATAATTTGTTTGCGCAATTGATCTGTCCCAGCTAGCTTATCAAAAAATTCTGGCCGAGCAAAAAACGTAGTCTTATCCGGTGTTTTATTATAAAAATCCAGCAAGTATTTTAGTGTAAATTTTTGTTTATCAGGATTCAGGCTACGTAGGTCGATACCATAATTCATAGCGCCTTTTCCCTCTACATGCTTTGACATACCATGACGCTCACCTGGAGTAAACGTAAAAGATCCATAAACAGGATTTGTATATCCCAACACCTGAAAGGGCCAGTCTGTACCGCGACCTACCGAAATATCTGTACCCTCAAACAAACAGAGGGAGAGATATAAGCGTACCGAAAGCTGATTGGGTAAGCTTGGCGATGGAATAACAGGCAGATCATACATCTTCTTGTGATTCCAGTTTTGCACTTTTACAACTTGCACATCAGCCTGGCGCCCATTCTCCAGCCATTTCTCACCATTGATCATCTGCGCGAGTTCACCAATGGTCAATCCATGAATCATGGCAATTTTATGCCAGGAAACATCTGACTTAAATTTATCATCATGGCGCACGGGCCCATCTACCTGATCTCCGTTTGGATTAGGGCGATCCAAAACAATAAGTTTCTTATTGTGCTTCGCACATAATTCCATGACACGGTGTAAAGAAGTAATGTACGTATAGAAGCGTGCTCCCACATCCTGTAAGTCAAAAATCATCACATCGATGGAATTGACAATCGAATCTTGTTTTTTATTACCGCCGTAAAGAGTAAATAAAGGTAATCCAGTTTTTTGATCAATATCGTTTCCAAATTTCTCTCCACGTTCAACATTCCCACGAAAACCATGTTCCGGAGCGAAAGCAAACTTCAGATCTACTTTATTTTCAAGCAACACATCCACTAAATGCTTTTTATCGTCCCCTACAATGGAAGTTTGATTCCCCATAATACCGACTTTTTTGCCTTTTAGTTGCGGCAAATACAGCGACAATTGATCCGCCCCAGGAATAGTAGTACCGACACTCCCTTTTACATCATCCATAGCATTCGTTTCATTCAGGACAACGGTTCTTCGCGCATAACCACAAGAAGAAGCCAGGGAGAAAAGAGAGACCACGAAGGTTAATTTTAGTAAGGTATGTTTCATCATAAATAGACCATTAGACCATGCATAAAATGCAGTTTTATGCATGAATAATTGAAAATCAGGATAAAAGTAAGTAGATTTTTTCGTTTTATAAACGAAACAAATTAAAAAACGCAAAATAAAGTAAGTGCACACTAAGTATCCTACCCAAGCCTTCAAGATTAAAAAGCCCTATATTCGACTAAAAAACAAGAAAAAAGACGTTTTCATAAACAAAAACACCTCAAATATATCTTTTCAAAAAACATTCCCATTAAACATGGTTATAAAAAAAACACTCACAATAAAGCATAATAACGCACATCTTTACCCTAACCGCACCCTAATAAAAAAGTCGGAAGAAATCCTTCCGACTTTTTTACGCAATCTATTTTAATTGATATTACTTCATTTTCACAAAACCAACTCCATTTAAACTACCAATCATGCTCACAGGCGGCTTATTCACAACGTTCCACGACGCCAATCCAACCGAACCGGCAGAAAGCTGCCGCTGAGCCATTACACTAGCACCACCGCTATTAACCACAAAAGCATCATAAGAACCGATTGCCTTCATTATCCGAGCCAAATCATTAAAAGTGACGCCCACTGAAAAACTACTATTTGCCCCATCTACGACAACGGCATATAAGATAGATCTATCAGAAGATAAGCCAAGAGCTGTATTTGCCTGCACCACTGCCGAAGTAGACACAATAACACCTCCTCTATACTGCAGCCAGCCTGTCCCAGAAATCAAACCCTTAAATTTATTTATATCATAAGGCTCAAAATTAAACTGCAAAGTATCAAAACAATTTCCAATATACGCTGTCCCGTCAGATTGAACAGCAAAGAACGGCCTGGTCTTTTCCTTTCCTGAAGTGGTAGAAATATTGATCTTACGCCCATTTTTTATATAGGAATAAGTAGAAGTAGTAGCCCCATTAATCACAGCCAGAATCTCCCCTCCAGATGAAACCTCATTATATTTAGCCATATCCGAAACCGGCTGCGCGACATAAAGATGATCATCGAACGAACTCATCACATAAGGAACAATCTTTTTCTTGAGATCTATTTCTAAGATTTGAATGCTCGTCGGTTGATTTAATTTATTAAGAAACCGAATATGGGTCCTTTCTAATCCATCAGCCAGACTAACTGTAGAATCCATCTGAAAAACCCCAACTACATCTGCCTGATTCATAATTTTCTGGGTAATTTTTTCGATTTTATCGTCTGGAGGAATAACATCTTCTGGCACAAGCCCATCTTTTTTGTCATCAAATTTAGGATAATCATCCCTTTTCTTACAGGAAACAAAAGAGATCAAAAACAAGACAAACATCAAGCTGATCTTAATTGGGCAATATAATATATTCTTTTTC
Source organism: Sphingobacterium sp. GVS05A (assembly GCF_019969845.1). GTDB lineage: Bacteria > Bacteroidota > Bacteroidia > Sphingobacteriales > Sphingobacteriaceae > Sphingobacterium. The sequence goes on along the minus strand of NZ_JAHXYR010000003.1, from coordinate 260,178 downwards.
ATAACTATCGGACTAAGAAAAATGAAAGATAAGGCTTCATAATCGCCGTCGTAAATCCATTATACCCTAACGCATACACAGCATAGGACCTTCTATCAAGAACAGCACCCGCATTCGAATAAAATGCAATAACCGAAGCATTTGTAACCGGAGCACCGGCAGGCCGGATCTTCCAGGTCCTCGTCGCAATACGATTCAATTCAAAATAAGGACTACTATCAAGGTATTGGATATTTTTTGCGACCAAAGAATCTTGGGTCGGCTCAGCGGCAGTTGCAGCCGCCCCATAGTACAAGTCTATCGCAGGAACATTAGGCATCAGATTCGTGAATCGATAACGAGCCTGCGTAGAGTCTGGCCGAGACAAATCTTCTTCATTCAAAATCATCTTGGTATTACTAGCTGTATCGGTCACATGTAATGTATACCTTTTCCCTGCTTCGAAATTCACCTGCGTTTCATACAGGACTATTGAATCCCTACCATCATCTATACGATAAGGAAGCCCCACCTGAACCTTAATATTACCAGCCTTATATTTCAAAAAATCAGGTCGAGAATCCCCTCTTGTATTATAACCACCACCTGGAAATGGCTCTCGACCCCTGATTAGCGAAGTAACCCGTTGTCCGTCAAACTTAACATACATATAGCGATCATCAGGATAAATTGAAGCCATATTTATTTTAACGATAACATCACCACTACCCAAGAACTCCACTTGACCGAAGTCTTGAATAGATTTTTTACAAGCGACTATTCCGAATGCCGCTAGTCCAAAAAATATAGTTTTATATAAAAATCTCATAATGTTCAATCAATTTTATCAATTCTCAGCAGTAACAAACCAGGTTGGTTTAGTTATATATTCAGGCTCCAATGCGCCCCAACGATCCAATTCCTTTTCATTCCAAACATATTCTGAATTATAACGCGGCCGCACCCTGTAACAATAATCATTATAAGTAAGCTGACTGCCACTTAATGGAATATACTGTCTAAAGATATCTGAACTGTAACGATATTTCCTAAGATCACACCATTGCTCTAAGCCTCCCCACCCCCATTGCACTATATACTTCTGCCCCATAATATCAGCCAAAGTCAGGTCCGCAGCAGATTTTGCAACTTCGCCTCCTTCCAGATAAGCCTTCATATCATTCAGCGAAATCGCAACTTCTTTATTATCTATATATTTATTCACAAAGTTCATATGTGCCACAATTCCTTTTTGATAAGCATCATAAGCTCCAGATTTATCTCCTTTAACAAACAACGCTTCGGCTTTCACCAATTGCAATTGCGCATGTGTCATTAAGGGAAAATCGACCGTATTTCTAAAGATAAATTTCCCCTGATAGGTATTGTTCACAAATTCTCCCAAAATATTTGGCACGGTACTATTCGTAACATTTGGCTCCCCGCCGATATAAATACTATCCCTCACATTATTTATCATCAGCATGCGGGACAAACGAGGATCAGTAGATGATTTTGGATTCTCAATTGGCGTACCACGAAGTCCCCCTGTAAGATAACTGACAATAGGCTTCCCTGCACGATTATAATAGGAGGTTGTATAGATTCCAAACAAAGCGCTTACCACATTCGCATTCGCAGACTTATCTCCAGTAAACTTGACCCCCGCATCGTCTGCGATAGATTGAAAGGACAGATCAACAAATTTTGCCACAGAATCAGCATATTTATCTTTAAAATCCTGCTTATTGACCAAATGAATATATTGTATCGCTTTCAAACCATACACAAAACGCCGCCACTGCTCCATATTACCCCGATATAAATTATCTCCTTTTATAGAATTCAATGAAGCACTATAATCTATCGGACTCTTTTTATCGAGGTATAACAATGCCGAATCACACCATTGCCTTACTTTCGCATAGACCTCCGGTTGGTCATTGTATTTGAACGAAAGTTGGTTTGAGCGAAATGCCTCATCTAGGATAACTGGCCCATGATAGTCCGTCAGAGATTGGTACCCCCAAGCTTTTATCGCATAACCAATCGCCGCATACTCATATTTTTCATTTTCTAGCGCATCTTTTATCATACGCTCCAGATTCAATCCCAGATCAAAATATACCATACGCCACATGACACCCCCAACATCGCTTCTTTCCGGGAAACCGTGTTTTTCCCAAATTTTGGAAGAAACATCACTACTCCCACCAAGAATTGTCTGATTAAATTTATTCATCTGACGCTGATCCTGCGAATATCCACTTGCCATCTGCGCTATAATAGGCGCTAATAACAACTCAGCTTTCACCAACTGAGGATTAGACGGATTTTCATTTATATCCAGGTATTTTCTGCAACCACTCATCAGCATGAGTACGGCAACAACGATTATATAGAAACGTTTACGCATCTCTTTTTCCTCCTATAATTTTAAAGTAAGACCAAAGTTAAAACCCCTAGGTTTCGCCATGTTTCCAAAGTCGATACCATAACCACCAATACCACCTAAGCCAGGGGTATTCATATTACTTTCAGGATCTAATCCTGTATAATTTGTAAACAAAAAAACATCAGTAGCTGTAAAAAACACGCTCAGACCAGCTTGTGCTCCAATTTTTCGTGTCAGATGCTTCGGCAGGCTATACCTCAACGTGACATCACGTAAACGCACCGTATAGATATCCTTTTCTATAAACATCTGCGGCTCTGTATTGACCGTATAATACCCAGAAGAAGAATAAGGAGTCACAGCAATCCGATTGATTGTTGGATTTTCGCTATTCTGCAAACCATCCTCCAGCACCCCTGCAATCACCCTTGGCTCCTCTCTATTCAGCGTTTTAGAGGACATACCATTGATATACAACCTATAATCCAAACCATTCAATACATCTCCACCTTTCCGCCAGTCCCACAAAAATGTAAGGTAAAAATCTTTATAGGTTAATTTATTGACTATTCCAAGCGTAAAATCAGGGATTCGATCTCCAATAGGATAATAACGATCCGTACCCGCTATTGGCAAGCCTGTTTGCGCATTGATCAAAACATCTCCACGATCATTTCTTTTGAATCGAGTACCCGTCAACGTACCGATACTATATCCAGGAACCACTCCAGAGCGAACACCACCCAATACCTGCGTATCCGATTCATAAAGCTCCGGAAGGTCCTCCGCCAGAGACAGCACCTTACCTTTATACTGTGTAAAGTTGAACGTTAGATCCCATTTTAGATTATCCCTACGGATCGGGTTAATTGTTGTCTGCAATTCCGTACCATAAGTTTTCACCTCGCCTCCATTCATCATGCGCAGTACAAATCCGGAACCATAACTCAATCTAGGCATAATAATCTGGCCGGTACTTAACCGATTAAAATAACTAAAATCAAAGGTCAACCTACGATCCAGCAACGCCAGCTCTAAACCTGTTTCAAAATCCCTCGTTTTTTCCGCCTTCAAATTAGGGTTTCCGCCATTGACGCCATAAGCAAACCCACCCCCTGTCGTATTCTTTGGTTCAAAATTTGAGAGCGTATAGTAACTCTTATACGGCGCTTTTCCTGTAGTACCTACTGAAACCCGATACTTTCCATTGGTCATCCAAGAAACCTTATCCTTGAAAAAATCCAGATCAGTAAAATTAAAAGCCAATGAAGCAGAAGGATAGGCAAAATATGGATTATTAGGCATCATACGCGAGGCCGCATCCAAACGCCCCGTCAAATTCAGGTAAACCATATCATTTAAATATCCAAATCCGGTCTGCGCCATAAATCCTACTGTTCGAAAATTCGCTGCAGCACTCTTTACGAGTCTTGAACTTGGAAATGTATTATTAATACTATAAAAATCTGGATCATAAAAATCCTCGCCATATTGTGAATTTGTCAAAAAGTCATAGTCTTTAAATTCAGCACCTAGATTTGCACGAAAAGAAAAATCCTTTGACAAATTCTTTTTTACATTTGCCATGAACGAGCCCGAAAGAATACGTCCGTTTACAGTATACTCATTAATAGAACCATTCCTCATAGCCGTACTGGAACCAGAACCCGAAAAAGACTGTGGATGATACACACTCTGGCCTAGTGTATTTGAAAAATCGATACCGATAATCCCATTCAAGCTCAACCAGCTGTTTGCACGATAGGAGATATTGGAGGTCGCAAGCACACGATTAACGACGTCATACGCTGTATTCCGATAAACATCCCAAAAAGGATTATCTCTTTCATTAAAAATATCGGAATTATGAAGCACCCGATTGCCTTTATCATCTATCCAATCGCGTACATCAAAAATCGGATTGAAACTCATTAATGTCATCAGATAGCCAGAAGCCCCCCGTCTAACCTTATCATTTTTTGAATAAATATAATTCAATGAGGTATTGAACTCTAATTTATCGCCAAACTTAGCCGTGCTGTTTAACCGCGTTGAAAAACGTTTATACAAGGTATTGGGCACTACACCGGTATTGTTATTATATTCATTTGACCAGCGATAGGTCACCTTTTCGGTTCCTCCTTCAAAAGCCAAACTATGTTTTTGGTTATAGCCTGTGGTGAAGAAATTTTTCACATTATCTTCATAGATATGAACACCTTCAGGATAGCGCGGGCCAAGTGCAGTCGACGCTGTTCCATCATAGGAACCATTCAACCCTTGCGCATAAACATACTGTCTTTCAGGAAATTTATTAACGCTTTCAACACGTCCCGAGAAGGTATAATTCGCAGTGAACTTACCAGCTTTTCCTTTTTTTGTGGTAATTAAAATTGCGCCACCAGCACCTTGACTACCAAACTGAGCTGTAGCTTCAGGCCCCTTCAAAACTGTATAGGTCTCGATATCATCTGGATTGATATCCATAGCTCTATTGGAGTAATCCAAACTCTGGTTAGCCCCATTACTTGCAAGATCATTCTCATTGATGGTAGAATTATTGATCGGTATCCCATCTACAACAATGAGCGCATTATTATCCCCTGATATAGATGCAAATCCTCTAAGTACAATTTGCGCGGAAGCACCAGGCAAACCACTTGTACTATTAATAGATAAACCTGGGACACGACCTTGGAGGCCTTGAAAAAAGGATTCCCGTTGGGTATCTGAGACATCCTCACCAGAAACAATTGGCGTTGAATACCCTAAGGATTTTCTATCCCTCTTGATACCATAGGCAGTCACGATGACCTCGTCTATTGCCGCACTGTTATCAGAGAGAACAACATTAATTACCGATCGACCCTGGATATTCTCTTCGGTAGACGTATAGCCTACAGATCGGAAAATCAATGTCGCACCGTCGCTTACTGTAATTTTGTAAGCACCGATAGAACTGGTAGCAGTTTGCGTGTTCTTTCCCTTTTCTTGAACAGTAACGCCTTTTAACGCTTCACCTTTTGTATCAGTCACTTTACCTGTAATGACTTTTTGGGAAAAAGCAGTACAGTACATACATAGTAAGCTCATTAGCAAGAGCAGACTTCTTTTCATACTTAAACAATTTAATTCGTTAACTAGGTTTTATAACTTTAAAACTCCCCTTTCCAGCAAGTAGCTAAGACTGGGAAATTTCTCAAATCCTCAATTATTTACAAAATGAATCTCAGGCAAAATATTGGTTTATATATTTCTTTAATCAAATATAGCATAAAAACGCATATATTAAAACAAAAAATAGATTTAAAACGCGCAATAACGAAAAAAGCCGAATAAACAGGATTTATTCGGCTTAATAACGTAAAAAATAACCTACGGCATTTTATTTAATTGCAGATCAACCAAACGCCCCCTCAGCGCATGCATAAATTTATCCCCTGGATCATCTTTACCAGTGATATATTTAGGATCAGTTTCCTTCCACCAGGAAGTTTTTTTAAAGCGTTGATATTCATGGTGCCCGATCACATATTCAATAGCGTATTTTTTACGAAGGTAGCGAATCAGCTCTTCATTTGCCTTCAACTGCGCATCAGTCAAAGGGTTCTGGCGGCTACCTATATTTTCGATACCAATTGCACAATAATTGAGACCAATGGTATGTCGGGCAAAGATAGTATCGGGCAGAAATTGATAGATTGTTCCATCACGGTCGATTACAAATTGAGAAGATACATTCAAGGGACTCGCCTTTGTCAGTTCAGGCCGGCCTGGCAATTTCACAGGATTAAAGGTATTGAATGTTGCTTTTACACTATTGTTAGCTGTCCAATGCACAACAACCATTTTGGGCTGTATCGTTGGCGCAGCTTGACTTAGCCCATGTCTATTTTTCAGATAATCCAAAGACAGCTGTATGCGCTCTTGATTCCAGGTGATAGGCTTTTGAACAATCTTGGGCGATTGGGCAAAAAGAAAAAATGGAAATGCTGTGAGGAAAAATTTAATAAAGTATTTCATCGAAAAAAGTATTAGATAAAGAAAGCCGCAATTGCGGCTTTCAAATTTAAACTATTCTTTAGTATCCCACCAAACCGGAAATGACCATATATCGTCATTCAACGCATTTGGATGAGATGCTTTTAAATTATCGGAATTATAGTTGATCTCATGCGAAACTTGACGAACTCTTCTGAACTGTTTTCCCTGCGGTATTTTTAGCTGCGCGGCAGCAGTCACTGTATACTCATAAGGAACAGCCCAGCCCGGATATACCGAATTACTGAAATCGTAGCGACGCATATCATTCCAGTTTTGCTGCGAAAACGAAAGTGCGATAAATTTTTGCGTCATAATTTTAGCCAGTGTGATATTTCCAGCCGTACCAATGCCATTGTTTAGGAAATTATCAATCTTGGCCTGCGCCATTGGCGATTTACTCACGTTAATATTTCCATAAGAATTAAGCTTCATATTCATCAAATCTATATGTGCTTTAATCCCCTCTTTATATGCATTAAAAGCTCCTGCTCTGTCACCTTTGTTAAATAGGACTTCTGCCTTTATAAAGCACATTTCAGGATAGGCAACCAGATGGGTAGGCGCATCCGGACGTGAATAAAAGGTACCTGAAGCAGCTATCGTTCCACTATTTTCATCTGGAGAATCCTTCCATCTATAAATATCAGACTTATCTTTATCGTACCCCTTAGAACTACTTTTAATTGAAACATAAACTGTATCACCCCATCTTGCTGTATTTGCTGAATTTATATACCAAGAATGCGGCGCCACTTTACGCCCGTTACTTTCTATTTCGACATCTTTTACGTTAAAAGATGATGCTATAGGGCCTGATTCCATTCGGATTTTCGATTGCACATCAACACCCTTAGACCGGATAAGTGTTTTAGGGTAACCGAACTCTGCCCAAGGCAATAATTTGTCCGCCCGCGGATCCTCTACACCTTTATTGTCAAAATTGGTCAATAAATTTTCATACCACTTAGTAACCAAGATATTGGTATTCATACCCGCATTATTAAAAACGATAGATGTTTTTACAGGATCTGCAAATAGGATATCCCCGATATTATCAGTCGCATCATCCATATGGGCAATTACTGTACTTTCTCCAACCGAAGTAGCAGCCTTACTTAACGCTGCCAATACATCATCTGGCTTGTATAAAGCGCTCTTTTTCGACAAGTTATTTAACCACCTTGCTTTTAGCCCATAACACATTTTCAACCATTTACCGACATCACCACCATTCCAGCTATCACCAGCTGACAAAGGTGCCGCAGTACCCGGCTGAGCCATATTAAAAAATTCAATGGCTTTATCAATGTCAGCAAGGCAACCTTCGAAGATTACTTTTCCACCATCAAACTTTGGTGTTATAATGGTACCCAAGGCCTCCGTATATGGCATTTCACCATACCAATCCGTCATCAGCATAAAACCCATTGCGCGGATAGCGTGCAATGCGCCAAGATAATGATAAGCCTTATCTGCCGTAGCCTTATCTTCCATATCTTTAAAGTTGGCCCCTGCTCCGACAAAGAAAAACTGATAGGGCGTGGTCGACATACCTGCTGCAGGATTCCAGCCAGCAATCATACTGTTTGATGCAGTACCGTTGACAAATGTAAGTTGCTGTGTCACAAAACCCGCTCGCGTTCCCGCTGTCCCTTGCGCATACATATAATAATGCTGTATCCAAGCCAAACGACTTTGAACCGAAGCAACGGTACTTGAAGGCGTATTGGGATCTATATTGATATCCAACCAATTTTTACTACAGGACGAAAATAAAGTTAGAACCAACAGAAATGAGACTATTTTCTTATATTTATTCATGACTTTTCTATCTTAAAATCTAAAATTTAAACCAAACATAACACCAGCAGTACTCGGCACGCCGTTGTAATCAATACCGACCGAACTGGATCCTGTTACGCCAGACCCCGCAGCAGAAGCTTCCGGGTCGAGACCTTTATAATTAGTCAGCAACCAGAGGTTAGTGCCAGTCAAGGTCGCTGTAAGACCTTTAACCACTTTGGAAACACCGGCATTCTTCAGGACACCATCCGAAAAGTTATAGGACATCGAGATATTCCGCAAGCGCAACCAGTTAGTCTTCACCATAAAGTTCGCACTTTCACGGGCATAAAAATCACTCCAATAATCTTGAATAATCTTCCGTCCACTTGTTGACACACCTTTAATATCATACATTTGATCTGCTAAAAATGTAAATGTTTTATCTTCGTACACCGGCGCATCATTTGTTCCACCGCTACGGATCGCACCGTTTAACACCAACTGATCACGATCCTCAGTTCGTTTACTCATCCCGCCGACCGTCATCGCATAATCTGTACCATTGTAGATATCGCCACCTATACGAAAATCAAACAGAAAGGACAGATTAAAATTCTTATAAGTCAAGCTGTTATTGAATCCACCGGTCAATTTAGGCTCACGATTTCCAATATTATAGGTCACCTGGTTATCACTGGTCGGCATGCCGGTATTGGCATCCAGAACAACTTTTCCATCCGCTGTGCGCGTCCATTGCGAACCTGAAATCCCCATAAAATTCCCTCCGTTAAAGGATGCAGCTTTTGCATTTCCGACCTGCACATCGGTGACATACAGAATATTGACACCCGCAAGTAAATTATCTACTGTCCCTTTATTTTTGGACATATTCAAAGTCGACTCCCAAACAAAATCGTTCTTCACAATCGGTTTACCAGTCAGGGACAATTCCATTCCTTTATTGTAGATATCCCCCCCGTTGACCGAGATGAAAATATAACCTGTCGACTGTCCCAAACGTGGAGACAGAATCTGGTTATAGGAATTATTGGTATAGTAGGCATAATCCACACCCAATCGCCCTTTAAAGAAACGCAATTCAGCACCGACTTCAAACGAACCTGTTGTCTCAGGCTTTAAAAACGGATTACCTTTCTGCCAGTTATTTCCCGCACCGACAATTCCGCCTAAATATTCAACAGGCTTCCATAGATAGGTATTGGTCACATACGGATTTGCATCTTTACCCACGCGAGCCCAGGAAGCTCTCAACTTCCCAAAATCCAACCAATCTGGACGACTGTCTTTCATGAGTTCGGTAAACACGAAGCTACCCCCGATAGATGGATAAAAATAAGATCTATTATCCACTGGCAGTGTTGATGTCCAGTCATTTCTTCCAGTGACATTCAAAAACAACATATTTTTATAGGAAGCCCTTAACTCACCATACAGACCAAACAGGCGTTTTTTTGTATTGTTCACCGCAAACTGTTTATTCGCCGCAGCAATATTTTCGAAACTATAAAAATTGTCTACCTCAAAATGATAGCCCATCCGGCGGTTTGTCGTGGTCTTGGTTTGCTCTGAGAAAAATCCCACTAAAGCCCCCAGATCAAAATCACCCACCTTTTTATTGAAATTGGACATGATATTGGAAGACCAATAGTTATATTTGAAATCACTTTCTGACATCATGCCCTTTTGCCATGGTTTTTTGATAGCGCCATTTTCGCCAATAATAGTTGAGTTCTTTGTAAGATAACTGTCCATACCTACACGATAGGTAAGACTCCACCAATCGAAAATAGGCATCATTGCATTGATACTACCTGTAATGCGCTCCGTATTATCCCCTAAAATATTTCGGTTAATTGTCCAATACGGATTTTCTATGTCGTCTTCTAGCTGTTGACGTCCTTCGAACATACGATATTTTGTACCATCATCATTGAGGTATTTCTTCATATTATCACTACGGGACCAGCTGTATAGCGATTCCATTGCACCGGTTCCACCAGAGCCCCATAGACCCGCAGAGGTTAACGTCTTGTCTGTATTCGCAAGCGAATACCCGACATTAGCGCCCACAGTCAACTTACCAAATTTTTGATCACCATTAAAGCGGAATGTGGTTTTATCAAAGCTCGTATTTGGAACGATCCCTTTTTGGTCAAAGCGAGAACCAGACAAATAGAAGGATCCATTTTTACTTCCCCCCGATAAATTCACCGTATTATCAAATACCGTCGAATGCTGGAAAAAATCTTTCACGTTGTTATACACGACATCATTATTTCCAAATTTTTCACCCCAAGATTGAGTTGTATAATCATCCAATACGCCTGCACTATTATAATAGCCACGTTTATATTTCCCTTGTTGCTCCGGCAACCGATTAACCCAATTATTTGAAAATCTACTTGAAAAACCGATTTCAGTTCGACCTTCTTGTCCTTTTTTTGTGGTAATGATAATAGCCCCCGCTGCTGCTCTCGATCCATATAGTGCCGCTGCAGCGGGCCCCTTTAATACAGACACATTATCGATATCTTCGGGATTAATATCCATAACACGATTACTATTAGAAGTAGATGTAGCCTGAGCTCCATCGAAAGCACTATTCCCACCAATTACTGTAGAGTTATCATAAATTACGCCATCTACAACAAATAAAGGTTGATTATCTCGCTCCAATGAAGTACCACCCCTTAAAATAATTTGTGCACCCGCACCCGCCGAACCAGAAGCTTGTGTGACATTAACCCCAGCAATCTTTCCTGCTAAAGAATTCACAACGTTAGCCGTCTTATTCTTCATCAATTCATCCGACTTGATATCCTGAACAGCATAGCCTAAGGCTCTCTTCTCCTTTTTTATCCCCATTGCCGTGACAACAACCTCTTCTAAGGCTTCTTCGCTCCCCGAAAGAGCGATGTTAATGGTAGCATCTGACCCCACAAGCTGCTGCCGTTCTTTCGAACCCACAGCCCTAAAAATCAAAATATCTCCGGGCTCGGCTTTAATTGTGAAACTTCCATCTGGATTGGTTTGCGTATTGATGGGTTTACCTTTGATGCTTACTGTAACATTTGCCATAGACCCACCATCTGAGGCATTTGTTACCTTACCTGTTACCGTTTTGGTTTGAGCCCATAAACTGGTAGATAGCATCACTCCTGAACAGAATAAGAGCAATTTTTTATTCATGGTATTTAGTTAGTTGTTAATAACTGATCATAACGGGAGGTTCCAGCCCGAGGTTTACACCAATTATAATACAATACTATAAAAAGCAGTTTAGTTATGCAAGTTTATGCATAAGTATTTGAAAAAGAAATAAAAATAAACGAACTATCGCACACATCGACACGCACAAAACCAATTAAGAGGCACCAAAAACACACAAAACCGCAAAATGTAGCAAAAAAAATACAAAACAACCCTAATAACCTATTTAAAACTCTATATTTATATGAAATAAAACCACAATAGATAAGCTATTGTATTTAAAATCTGACTTTATGATAAAACACTTACTAAACAGCAAAGTGCCTTATCGTTATTATGCGCTTTTAATGATGCTCGGAACAAGCTCCATGGCATTTGCGCAGCAAAAAAATTACACGATCAAAGGCAAAGTCACCGATTCTCGTACCGGGCAATCCGTTCCCGGAACAACCATCAAGCTCAAAGGGACTAACCAATCCGTCAGCACCAATGCCAATGGAGAGTTTACATTAACCACATCCATCAATCCCGGAAAGTATGACCTCGTGTTATCCAATGTAGGCTACACTCCGACCACCACAAGTATCGAACTGGGAAACCAGACAACCCTTACCCTTGCTCCGAGTCTTCAGGAAGATTTAGTACGGATGAATGAGGTAATTGTTATCGGTAACGCTGTTGGAACAAGCCGTAAAGTCCTAGGTAACGCGGTATCTACCGTCAATGCCAAAGATATCGCCAATAGCAATGCGACATCCATTGACCAGGCCTTAACCGGAAAAGTCGCCGGAGCGCAAATCTCTCAAAACTCCGGAAATCCAGCCGGCGGTATTAGTGTACAGTTACGCGGGCCAAGTTCCATCGTGGGCGGTGGCAGCCCACTCTACATCGTAGATGGAGTCATTGTCAATAATTCCTCTGCAGAATTACTGGATCTAGGTGGATATAGTCAAAACAGATTGGTCGATATCAATCCCGCCGACATTGAAAATATCGAGATTATCAAAGGTGCCGCAGCAGCTGCAATCTATGGATCACGGGCAAGCAATGGCGTGGTACAGATCACCACAAAAAAAGGAAAAGAAGGAAAACCTGCTTTCACCTTTAGCACAAGCCTGAAAACTTCTTCTCTACGAAAGAAACTTCCTTACAACACCTATAACAAAACATTCGTCAATACAACGGCTACCGATCTGACGCAAACCGATGTCACAAGATACGACTATCAGAACAAAATCTTCCAGACCGGCATTGGTACAGACAATAATATTTCTATGTCTGGAGGTACAGCAGGCACTAAATATTACATCAGCGGCAATTACCTAAACAACCAAGGTATTATCAAAAGTTCTGATTTCACTCGTGGCGGACTTCGCGCTCGTTTGGACCAAGATCTCAATTCTTGGCTAAAACTTGGTGCGGGGATGAATTATGTGTATAGTCATTCCAATGAAATGCCCAATGGCGGCATGACCGAGGCCTATGGTGCATTAACCGGATTTATTTTTAGCAATAATTTTATTAATCCCGAACGAGATCCAGCAACTGGTTATTATCCATCCACAACACCGGTCGCTGTTGTAAAACGCACCAACCCTTTAGAAGCGATTAACAACTTCAAGTTTGCACAACGCACAAGTCGCTTTATTGGAAATCTGTCCTTACAGGCGAAACCTACAGAAGGGTTAACATTAAATTATGTCCTTGGTTTTGACAATGCCAATTCCATCGGAACAGCTTATATTCCACCAAGAAATACCACCCCTTCCTACACAACAGGCTATGCGCAGCGCGCTGACTTAACCACATTCTTGCTGAACAATGATATTAACGCTTCCTATCAGACAAAAATTGGAGACTGGCTAGAATCAACTACCGGAGCTGGACTGACCTTTCAGACTGAAAAAAACATGTCCACCAACATAAAAGCCACGCAAATGGGATATGGAGGCGAAACTGTCAATAATGGCGTCATGGTTCCTTCTGAATCCCGTTCAGACATGAATATCTTTGGAGCCTTTGTACAACAAACTTTTGGAATCAAAGAGAAGCTATACATTACAGGTGCCGCAAGATATGATATGTCCTCGGCCTTCGGCGCTGACAACCGGAGTCAATTCTACCCAAAATTAAGTGGAAGTTATGTCGTTTCAAACGAACCCTTCTGGCAGAATTCCAAAATCAACAACGTTGTCTCCAGCTTTAAAATCAGAGCTTCTTATGGCCAATCCGGAAATCTTACCGCTTTATCCCCTTTTGATAGATACACACTCTTCAATCCGGTAACGGTTAGTGGCTTAAACGGCATTATTGTCAGCAACAAACTTGGAAATGAGAATATCAAACCTGAACGACAAGAGGAATTCGAAATCGGAACCGACCTTAGTTTATTTAGAGACCGTTTAGGATTGGAGTTCTCCTACTACAAAAAGAATGTCAAAGACCTACTTTTGAACGTCAACCTCACTCCGTCCATGGGCTATAGCACGCAGTTTGTCAATGTAGGAACAATGACTAACAAAGGAATGGAGGTGATGCTGAGAGCTGTACCTGTATTGAAAGAAAATTTGAAATGGAATGTCACAGCCATTTATTCCCATAATAAAAACGTTGTAAACAATGTCCCAGGGGGAATATTAATGTACACTGCCGGATTTGGCCAGGTGGCGGCGGTAGACGGATATCCTTTAGGAGCCTTCTACGCAACCTATTTTGCCCGAAACGAAGACGGATCCATTTATCACAATGCTGCAGGGCTACCGACTACTGCCAAAGTCGGAAAAGACAATAATGGTACCCCTATCGGCGCCACTCTTAAAAAAGTCATTGGCGACCCCAATCCAGACTGGACTGGATCCTTGATCAATGAAATCAATGTCGGATCAAAATGGACTTTTAGAGCTCAATTGGATGCCGTCGTCGGACAGGATGTCTTTAATTTCACCAGACGTGTCGGCGATCGAGACCTATATGGTGGCCTTGCAGGCTATGAGCCGGAGCTGAGAGGCGAGGTACCCAAAGGTACTTCAGCAGCATTGTTCTCCATTATGGAAAACTGGATTGAAAAAGGATCCTTCGTCAAAGTAAGAGAAGTGTCAGCATCTTACAATTGGGCACGTCCAAACTCAAAGATTAAAAATATCCGTTTTTCTCTAGCTGGCCGTAATTTATTCTCTTTCGACGATTATAGCGGCTGGGATCCTGAAGTGAACGCTGCAGGCCAGAACAATGCCGTCCGTGGATTCGATTTTGTCGAAGTCCCCCTCCCTCGTCAAGTAATCTTAGGTGTAAATCTTTCATTTTAGACTATCATGAACAAAAAGATAACTATCATCACAATCCTTGCAGCCTGTCTCGGTATGACGCTCAATAGCTGTAAAATGGATCTACCAAATGTGAACCAACCTTATGGAGATGAAGTGCCAAAAACTAAAGATGGCATCTATGCGTTGAGTGTAGGTTTACGAACATTATATTCAACAGATGTCATTGCTGCTACTTACTTCTATCCAGCAGTTACATCCAGAGAATTAAAAGGTGTAGCTACCTTTACAAATACGCTTGAGCTAGAGGCAGGTGGCAAAGATTTGCCAACAGCCAACGGCAATATACTGGCCTATTGGACTGTAAACCAAAAATTGATGGGGATAAGCGAAACCATACTGGCCAACGCCTCCAATATACCTACAATAACTGGTGGCACGCTATCCGCAATCATCGCACATGCCAAATTATACAAAGCAATTGCATTGGGAAATCTTGCGGCTGCGTTTGAACAATCAAATATTCAAACCGACTTAGGCGGAAAAGCGGCTTTTGTCCCTCGTCAACAGGTATTGGAAACCGCTGTTAAATTACTCAATGAAGCAATCCAAGAAATCCAAACGACACCAATATCTTCCGAATTCAATTCAACAATTGCCGGCCCGAACTTTAACCTGACCAATGTGTTGTACGCATTTGCTGCACGATACAATCTCATGGCAGGAAAATATGCGGAAGCTTACAACTTGGCAAGCAAAGTCGATTTGACTTCAAAAAACCAGTTTCAATACACCGCACTGGCCCAAAATCCGCTTTGGCATACGACTATTAACCTAAAATATTATGTCGCCCGCGAAAATCTCGGTTTACCGACTGGACTTTTTGATGCAGGAGACAAACGTATAGGCTTTTATACCGGACTTATCGATAATATACTGAGTCTTAAAGGATTTGCGTTAACACAGAATGGAGAGGTTCCCGTTTACTTACCTGACGAAATGAAACTGATCAAAGCCGAAGCCTTATTACGCAACAACGGTCCATTGACCGAAGCACGCGATCTGATCAATGAAGTTCGTACCCAAACGGCTAGCGATCTATTCAATGTCAATGCTGGGCTGCCCGCATATGCTGGCGCCATCAACAAAAATGATCTACTGCTCGAAGTCTATAAACAACGTTGCGCAGAGTTATTTATGTCAGGATTACGATTGGAAGATAGTAGGCGATTTGGTCGTCCTGCCCCACCGCAAAATACAACGGAACGCAACCGGAATTTCTATCCTTACCCGGATCAGGAAAGAATCGGCAATCCGAATACACCTGCAGATCCAGAAATCTAAAAAAATAAGGGGTTATCACAACAAGATAGCCCCTTATTTTTTTAAGGCAATCTTGACATCATAATGCGCCCTGATATAAGCCTGCTGCTCTAGGGAGTCCCGCTCCAGATCATGAATCGCACGATCACGTTCTTTATCCACCTCCATCTTTACCACACAGCGATAAAACCGAAACACGTCCTTCTCCGTCTCCAAAATCAATCGAGGTACCCGTGCTGGTTTACCCCTTTCATCTTTAGCGACCATGGTAAAGTAAGAGGAGTTGCAATGTTTTGTTTCACCCGTTTGGATGTTCATTGCCTCCACCCGAATCCCTACCTCCATAGACGAATTGCCCACATAATTAACCGAAGCGATCAAAGTCACCAGTTCCCCTACCTCAATCGGCTTCAAAAAATCAACCTTACCAACAGAAGCCGTCACACAATAATGTGCCGAAAACTTAGAGGCCACCGCGAAGGCTATTTGATCCATCAAGGACAAAATATAGCCTCCATGGATCTTTCCGCCAAAATTAGCATTGGATGGTAACATCAACTGTGAAATTCGGATCACCGAATCACTAACGGTTTTATATATCTCTTCCATATCCCTAAATTTACCCCAGACAGATTGAAATTCAAAACAAAATCACTGTGTTCCAGAAAATCCCACTATTTCTGATCAAAAAAAGACAAATCATCCCGATCACTCAAAATACAACGGAATGATATCCGAATATGAAGTCTTCACCATGCGCGAAAAGAAAAGAGGGCTATCCGAACAGAGTCAGATAGCCCTCTTTGAAATCGTATAAAAATGTCTTTATTTTACCTTTTCTGCAATGTAAGGACTTTCATTGCTCAAACGGTCAATCGCCTTAACCGCAACATATTGCAATTTTTTATTATTCAATGTCGTCGGCACATCTTTCGTTGTTACGCCTGGATCCAAGATCTCATACGTCCATTGACCACCATAGTTTAGGTATAACACCCATTTTGCCACCTGGTCAACTTGTTGATGTTGCCATTTCAAGAAGATATTATTGCCTTGTGGTGTCAGCAATAAACTTGGTTTCAAGAGCGGGTTCGCATTGAGCCATGGTGTTGTTGGCACCAAAGCTTTAGTTTGATAAGGTCCATCCACAAGTGCCTGCGCCATTGCCGGATTTTTTGTTAATCCAGCCAAGCTCCAATGGATGACACCATCGCGATTATCTGGCAAAATATTCCGGGCCGCAGCAACCTGATTGACAATCTCCTGTACATATTCCGGCCCACGTCTCCCAACGGTATTGATACCCGGCCAAAGGTGACGTCCCATTGTATTTTCACTATCCCACCATTTCAACAAAGCCGTATAGCTTTGTTTTGCTGGTTGGATAGGCCAATAAAGCTGTGGTGCAAAATAATCGATCCAGCCTTTGTTCAACCACAGTTTAGCATCAGCATATAACATATCGTATTGACTTGACCCTTGTATTCCCGCGGGATAACCGGGCTTCCAGATCCCAAAAGGACTAATCCCAAATTTCACAAAGTTCTTTTCCTTTTTAATATCCTTGTAGATACGTTCAATAAAGGTATTCACGCTGTTTCTTCTGAAATCACCACGCGACAGGGTGCCACCATTACGTTTAAACTCATTATAGCTATCCGAATCCGGAAAATCCTGTCCACCATTGTATTCAGCATAAGGATAGAAATAGTCATCAAAATGAACCCCATCAATATCATAGCGCTTAACAATATCCATGACCACACGCGCAGCATGATCCTGTGTCGACTGTTTCGATGGGTCAAACCAGTAGTAGCCCTGTTTTAATTTCACAACAGATTCAGGCATCTTGCGTGCCATTGAAGCCGAAGTCACCGCACCGCCGGCGGTATGGTGCGCACGATAAGGATTTAACCAAACATGAAGTTCGATTCCCCGTTTGTGTGCCTGTTCAACCCAAAATTCAAGTGGATCATAATAGGGCGATGGCGCCTGACCTTCAGTTCCCGTCAAAAAATAAGACCAAGGTTCAAGATCACTTTTATAAAAAGCATCTGCCGAAGGGCGTACCTGAAAGACAACTGCATTAAAATTATTGTTCTTTAAAAAATCCAAAATCCCAATCGCTTCCTGCTGTTGCTCAGCAGTACTGAGGTAATTTTTGCTCGGCCAGTTGATATTCGCAACAGAAGCAACCCAGGCAGCACGAAACTCGCGTGGCACAGCTGGAAGTTCAACAACGATATCCTTCTTCTTTTCAACAGCAGGCTGTTCTTTAGTCTCTTTAGTCTCGATTGTATTTTTCATCCGCTCTCTTTTTGGAACCGAAGGCGGATCTTTTTTTACAATTTCAACATTGGTCTTCGTATTAACAGGTTCTTCCTTCTTATTTTTCTTGGATGAACAAGAAGACAAAAGAAAGGCTGCCGTAGCTAAAAATAATAAGGAACGTTTCATTAAGCGATAAAGTCTAGTGTTTTTTTTCAAAATAACCCCCAAAACTAAGCTAAATTTCAATAGAAAAGAAATTTAGCGTTCTTTCATCCTTCTTACAATATATTTCTATCAGATGAAAATACACATTATATAAGTCAATTTCAGATTACAAAATAACCTTCCCAAACAGGTTCATCAATAACGCAGTTCCCCTTTAAAGATAACATGCTCCAACTTGAAATCATCCGTAAACACGATGACATTGGCCGTACTTCCTGCATTCAGGTTTCCGATATCGCTTCGTCCTAGCAGATTCGCCGGATAGGTTGTCGACATTCGGATCGCTTCGTCCAACGGAATCCCTACTTGCTGTACACAGTTTCTGATTCCTTCAAATAGGGAAATTGCTGCCCCTGAAATCGTGCCATCCGGCAAGGCGTAATAACCGTCATTCAACACATGCTGATAGATCCCCTTATTGCATGCCGCGACAGCGTCAGTAATCATAAATAGACGGTCGCCCATTTGCTTTTTAGCAATTTTCACAGCTTCGAAGCTGACGTGGTGTCCATCGACAATAATACTCGCACAGGCTTTGTGATGGTTAAAAATAGCTCCGACCAAACCCACCTCGCGATGATGCAATGGTGACATGGCGTTGAACAGATGTGTGCTTGTCGGAATTCCCGCATCATAGCCATGGGTCCCTTCGGCAAAAGTAGCATTACTATGTCCTGCACTCAGCAACAACTGATACGTTTGTAAATACCTCAGCACCTCATCCGAAATACATTCAGGAGCAATCGTCATCATCTTGACAACTTGAGTTCCCTGAAGCAAATCTTCGATCCGTTCTCTTGTCGGTGTTATAATCAGTTCTTCAGGATGTGCACCACGTTTTTTTGCATTCAAAAATGGACCTTCCAGGTGCAGTCCCAAAAATGCATCATGATGATAGTCCTCAGCAACACGAATGGCTTCTTTAAATACCGGAATGGTATTCGTCGCCAAAGTCATCATATAAGAAGTCGTTCCCTTATCAATCAATCCATTGGTGATCCGTTCCAATGACGCCAGGCTAAGTTCAGCAGAATAAAGATCCGAACCATCGCCATATAGCTGCAGATCGACCAATCCAGCACAGATATTGGCACCGTTGACGTCAAGAGACTGATATCCCGCTGGGATATCCTTATCATCGACCGTCCCGACTATTACACCACCATCCAAAAGCAATGCCTTCTTCTCTAAAATTTCATTGCCGGTATAGATCCTACCGCCTACTAATGCTGTTTTCTTCATCAAAATAATTTTTACATTTTTCCTTTCCGATACTTCAAATGGGATACATTTCACGATGAATATATTGACTTACAATCCTCTCGAAAAGCTTCCGATATGAAACTCGCTGTAACAATCCGCATTGTAACATCTATATATCCCTTTCGGTCTTTCCTTTCCACTTATACACAACAGCAAATTTTGCACAGCACACTTCATATTACTAAAGTTAGGATTTGTCTTCACGCTATCCCAAAGTTTTTACTTTTTAATTTTAACTTTTTAATTTACTGTCGTAACTTAGTTCCATGTACTTTTTCAGAAAGCGCAACGCTGACCAACCCACCAATGGCAGTATCAAAGCCATGCATATCATTAATGCAACGGCTATTATTGTCTTTTTATTGGGGTTGATCTATAAAATATTTTTTTCATCCTAAACAAGCAACCATGTCAAAAAAAGAGATCTTAAATACAGACAAAGCTCCAGCAGCGATCGGCCCCTATAACCAAGCAATCAAAGCGGGAGATACCCTCTATGTATCCGGACAGATACCACTTGTTCCAGAGACCATGGAACTGATATCTTCGGGCGTAAAAGATGAAACACACCAGGTTTTGAAAAATGTGGAAGCCATCTTAACAAATGCAGGATATACATTTCAGGATGTTGTAAAGGCCTCAATTTTTCTAAGTGACATGGGCAACTTTGGCCTTGTAAACGATGTTTATGCCGAATATTTCAAGGACACACAACCGGCACGTGAGTGTGTAGCGGTAAAGACATTACCAAAGAATGTCAATGTCGAAATTTCGGTCATTGCCTGGAAAGATTAGTCCGTGGAAAATAATAACGAAACTGTAAGCCGCGGAAAATATCTTTTCGCGGCTTTTTTAGCACCCTTTATTTGGGGCTTCATGTCCATTCCCGTTCGGTGGATACGGGAATATCCTGCAGAGGACATTCTATATTTTAGGATTGTAACAGCCTTAGCGGTGCTCTGGCTCTATCTCCTATTATTTCAAAGAAAGACACTGCGTGCAGATATTCAAAAATTCAAAGACCTCCCGCGAAACCGCAAGATTCAACAGACCGGTCTCACCATTCTTGCGTCCCTATTGATCTTCGGAAATTGGTTTACCTATATCTATGCCGTCAACCACATCAGCATCCAATCCGCGGCATTGGCCTATCTCACCTGCCCATTGATCACCGCAGCAGCAGCCTATTTTATCTTAAAAGAAGAACTGCGCTCCTTGCAAAAGCTAGCTTTGCTCATTGCCTTTGGTAGTGTTTGCCTACTGGCTAAGGGCTCGTTAAATGATGTTTTATGGGCCGCAACCATCGCGACCTGCTATGCCTTCTACCTTATCGTACAGCGTATATCGACAGGCTTCAACAAACTCAACCAATTGGTTTTCCAATTGAGTATATGTGCACTATTCGTTATCCCCAAGCTGATCTATAATCACCATGACATCCCTACCAAACCCATCTTTTGGGGCACCATAATACTGATTGCGGTTGTCTTCACCATTATCCCGCTTTTCTTGAGTATGTATGCCCTAATTGGCATTTCCTCAACAACGACAGGCGTATTATTATACATCAACCCAATCATAGCCTTCACGTTGGCAGCGACCTATTTTCAGGAACCTGTTCCCGTCATCAAGTATGTAGCTTATGGCATAATATTGGTTGCGATCGTTCTCTTCAATAGCAGCAATTTCCGTCAGATTAAGAAAAATTAGGTTAGGCTTCCTAGTACTATACTTCATCTAACACCGAAAGGCTTCAACTATAAAATTTGGGAGCCTTTCGTAATTTAACATGTCCCCACAAAGATACATTTTTGACAAAGCACAAAAAATTACAAAACAACACAAAACTAAAAATCAACTAGTTAACACCATTCACTCTACATTTGTATCAATTTTGTTTCTTAAAATTTTTGATTTTTAATCAACAGTAGTAAATTAGTATTAATTAAAGGAATCACACCCCTCTAATCCAATCAATTTAGGGTATTGAATACTATACTATAATTACTTGCTTCACTCTCCAGCAATATTCAATACTATTTCCCTAACCAACATGCTAAATGGAATTAGCCCATTACTGCGAAAAATAACTTCTGTTGTGAAAATATGTATATAAAAACTGAATATAACACATATTATACTACATGAATAACAAATTATACACTACACTAAGGATGTTAAGTATTGTTCCGACAATGCTTTTTTCAGCATCTTTACTTCACGCACAAAGCAACCAAGTGAAAGGGACGGTTGTCGATGCAAAAACAAAAGCTCCACTTGTAGGTGCCACTATTAAAGTGTTGGGCACTTCAACAGCTAGTTCTACAGACAGCAAAGGGGCTTTCCAGATCAATGTCGACGATAAAAATCGTGTCCTGAATATCAGCACGATTGGCTACGAAAATAAGACGGTTACACTTGGACCGGGCGAAACAACAGTTACAATAAGCCTAGATGAGCAGACGCAACAGCTTGAAAGTGTTGTCGTCACAGCGCTGGGTATCAGCCGCGCACAGAAATCATTGACCTACTCTACACAACAGGTCAGTGGAGATGAACTGAACAAGGTAAAAAGCACCAACTTGGCCAATAACCTGAATGGTAAAGTAGCAGGGGTTAATATCGCTTCCAGCTCCTCAGGACCAGGCGGATCAGCAAAAGTCGTTTTACGTGGTAACAAATCTGCCTCAGGCAATAACCAAGTACTTTATGTTGTCGATGGTGTACCGATCAATAACCAAACTCTAGCCGGCCAACCAGATAATGTTTTCGGTGGTCAGCGTGATGGTGGGGACCCAATAGCTATGATTAACCCTGAAGATGTGGAAAATATCTCCGTCTTAAAAGGTGCCTCGGCGGCAGCATTATATGGTAGTCAGGCCGCCAATGGTGTGATTTTGATTACAACCAAATCTGGAAAGCAAGGACGTACGACCATTAACTTTTCATCAAGTGCCCAAATCGAACAAGCTGTATCAACACCGAAGTTCCAGAGCCAATATGGCCAAGGTTCTAAAGGCAAAAACAGTGGTACGAGTGTATTTAGTTGGGGTGATAAAACGAATGGCGCTAAATATGATAATGTTGGCGAATTCTTCCGTACGGGGAGTAATTTCACAAATTCACTAACGCTATCTGGTGGTAATGAGAAAAATCAAACCTACTTTTCTTATGCCAATACCCTTGCAAAAGGAATACTACCGGAAAATGACCTAATGCGTCACAACTTCAATCTCAAAGAGAGTGCAACATTCTTTGATGACAAATTAACGGTAGAAGCAAGTGCAAATTACATTACACAAAAATTGGACAATGCTCCTACTTCAGGCTTCTACTACAGTCCTTTAGTCGGCCTTTATCTTTTACCTCGCAGTTTGAATATTGCAGATTATAAAAATTACGAAAAATTTAATCCAAGTCGTAGTCTCAATGAGCAGAATTGGTTTACACTTTCGGATGATGAAACTACACAACAAAATCCCTGGTGGATTGCAAACCGGAATTCGACAAGATCTACCAGAAATCGCTTATTGTTGAACGGAAGTGCAAAATACAAAATCGCACCATGGATCAGCGTGCAGGCACGTGGTAGTGTAGACCGGACGAGTGAAGTTTGGGATAGAAAAGCCTATGCAGGGACCCAGAAAATTCTTGCCCGCGAAAATGGTGCATATAGCTACACAAATACCACCATTACACAACAATATGGTGATGTCGTTGCTAATATGAACTTTAATGTTGGTGACAAATTGCAGATCACAGGATTGGTCGGCACAAGTATCACGGATTGGAAAACAGAAGGATCTGACTTCACGACAGGAAAAGACGGCTTGAAGGTTCCAAATCAATTCTTTATCCAAAATACCACCACACCTGTCACATCCACATTATCTGCCAACCGCAGACAATTACAATCGGTATTTGCCTCGGCAAATTTAGCCTATGATAATTGGATTTATTTGGATCTGACGGCTCGTAATGACTGGTCGAGTACACTTGCTTTTACTGGCACAAAATCCTTCTTCTATCCCTCAGCGGGTTTGGGGATTGTCCTGAATGACAAGCTGAACCTACCTGAATTTGTCAATATGGCCAAGATTCGCGGTTCTTATGCTGTAGTGGGTAATGACCTTCCGCCTTATACAAGTTTATTAACAAATACAGTGAATCCTTATGCGGTATTAACCGTTAATGATATCGCCTTTTTGAAAACTTTAAAACCGGAAAAGACGAAGTCATTGGAAATCGGTACAGAATGGCGTATGTGGAATAATCGTCTGAATGTTGACGTGACCTACTACAAAACCAACACAACAAATCAATTCTTTAAGGTCGCAGCAAGTCACGCTTCACTGAACAAACAATATGCGATCAATGCGGGAAATATCCAAAACCAGGGTGTCGAAGCATTGGTTTCATTGGATGCCATCAAGAATGATAATTTTACTTGGACCACAAGTGTAAACTTCACCTACAACAAAAACAAGATTATCGAACTTGCAGAAGCTGTACCTGAATTTAATCTGACCGGAGAAGGTAGAAATAACTTTGCTTCCAAATTGGAAGTTGGAGGATCTTTTGGTGATATCTACGGACAGGATTTTGTCCGCGATAACCAAGGCCGTATCATTATTTCCGCGGACGGAATTCCACAAAAAAACAACGTCTATACCAAACTTGGAAATTCCAATCCGATTTGGCAAATGGGCTGGAACAACAGCTTTAACTACAAGAACTTTAACTTAAGCTTCCTCATCGATGGCAAGTTCAACTATGACGTCATGTCGGTGACACAATCTTTACTTGACGGTTATGGTGTATCGAAAGTAACTGGCGATGCGCGTGCGAATGGTGGTGTGATCGTCAATGGCGTAACACCAGATGGTAAAGCAGTCACAAAAGTGGATGCAGAACAATGGTACACATCAACTGCTGGTATGGGGCCTGTGAGTAGTCAATATATCTATGACGGAACTGTAGTGAGATTGCGCGAGCTAACCTTTGGCTATGATTTTAACATTAAAGATAGCTTCTTCAAAAAACTTCGTGTTAATGCTGTCGGAAGAAACCTATTCTATATCTCGAAAAAGGCACCTTTCGATCCTGAAGTGACCATGTCTACGGGCAACGCACTAAGTGGTGTTGATATCTTTATGATGCCAGCAACACGTAACTATGGTCTAACATTAAACGCAACGTTCTAACAGAAATACAATGAAATTTACAATAAAAAATATATCCAAGTTCTCTCTCGCTCTTTTAATTTTAGGAGGCTCTATGACTAGCTGCACCAAAAATTTTGAAGACTACAACAAAAACAATATTGGCGTTACAGATGAGGACTTAAAAGGAGACGGACAAGATCTTGTCATTTTTCTTCGGAACGCTCAAATGTCCATTTATAATTTTTCAGGTGCCGGCGATCCAAACTCATACCAGGTACAACAGAATCTGAATGCGGACGTTTATTCAGGCTTCTTTATGTCACCAACACCGTTCAATAGTGGACAGAATAATCTCAATTATGCTATGGTAAATGGCTGGAATGGCGAACCCTTTCAAGTATTATACCTCAATGTCATCAAGGCGATCGATAAATTAAAAAAGAATGGTCTTGCAGAAACATACCCAGCATTATGGGGGTCAGCGCTGGTCATCAAAGTGGAAGCGGCAAGCCGGGTTACGGATATCTATGGCCCCATCCCTTACAGTCAGGTAGGTACATCCAATACAATTCCTTACGACAAACAGTCGGACGTGTACAATAGCTTCTTTAAAGAACTTGATGAAGCGGTAACTGTATTGAAGGCCTATAAAGCAGATAGTCCAATGGCGGCAAAAATCGACCAGATTGATTTGGTTTTTCCAAATACAGATAATCAGGTAAGATTTAAAAATTGGTTGAAAATTGCCAACTCCCTGCGCTTACGCCTTGCGATGCGCTTGGTTAAAGTTGACCCACAGCTAGCAAAAACACAGGCAGAAAAAGCATTGGATCCAGCAAATGGTGGTGTTTTGGAAAGCAATTCCGATAATTTCAAGGTTACCGTACCTACTGATGGAACCTATAGCAATCCCCTTTGGTTTATTGCCAAAAACTGGGCCGATACGCGTATCAATGCAACACTTTCGTCTTACATGGTCGGACTAAAAGATCCCCGGATCTCAAAATACATGTCCCCCGTTTCAAACGATCCTACACTGACATCAGTGGCAGGCCAATACATTGGTATTCGTACGGGTGCAGAGGGTATTGAAAAAGACAAATACCAAAAACTTTCAGCACTGAATACAGAAGGTACCACACCAACCTTCACCGCCAGTACGGCACCTATTCTAATGACAGCTGCAGAAGTTTACTTTTTACGTGCTGAAGCAGCTTTAAGAGGATGGGGAAATACAGGCGGGACAGCACAGTCACTTTACGAAAAAGGAGTTGAAACTTCCTTCACACAATGGGGTGTCAGCTCCGGTTTGAGTGCATACTTAAATGACAATACAAGCAAAGCGGCGGCCTATAAGGACCCATTCAATGCGGAAAACAACGCAGTTTCACCTAGTGCACTAACCATAAAGTGGAACGATGGTGCCACGAATGAGGAAAAGTTAGAACGTATCATTACCCAAAAATGGTTGGCAATCTTCCCGGAAGGACAAGAGGCATGGAGCGAATTCCGTCGTACCGGATATCCACGTTTATTTCCAGTAGTTGTCAATAACAGCGGTGGACTGATCGACACCAAAATACAGATACGTCGTTTGCCGTTCCCACAGAACGAATACAATACCAACAAAGCTGAAGTACAAAACGCAATATCACTTTTGGGTGGCCCCGACAATGGCGGCACTCGCCTTTGGTGGGATGTTGCGAAAGGTAATTTCTAAAAGAATTCCCTGCAATACCGAAGCGGCTTAACCATATGGTTAAGCCGCTTTTTTTATCGTTTGGCTCCTGTTTATCTCCAAATTCATCGCCCGCCCTACGTTCCGGCACAAGCTACAGTTTCGAAAAAAAATCACAGCTATGAGAAATTTTCGATCCTCACTGTAGCACCTATACAAAATTGCCCGTTCAGTCAAAAAACCAAATACGCTATTATGAAAAATCTGTCCGTCCTAGGCATTACCTCCCTGCTCGCATGTACTATGTTATTTGTTGTTTGTAAATCCGAATCCCATCTTGAAAACCCTTATAAAGAAAAAACCGAAAAGGAATTGGAAACACTTTCAAATGAAAAATACAGTAAAATTATAGCCCTGGCCCATCCAAAAGAATGTTCCAATGCCGATGACTGGAAAATAATAGACATCGAGACTGTATGTGGTACCAGTCATATCGCCTACCACCGTTCCGTTGATAATACCACCCTACAAAACATGATCAATGATTATAATAAGTTGATTGAAATATACCAGCCCATGATGGCACCAAAGATCAATTGTATGCCCTATCGAAAACCGCTAGATGTCATCTGTAAGGAAGGAAAGGCCACGATTAAATACGAATAAACCGATTCAAAATATAAACATTAAACAGATTAAAAACTTAAAAGTACCGAAAACCCAATTTAACCAAACATGAAAAAAATAATATTTATACTCCCGATTATTGGGCTTCTACTATTTATAGCCTGCTCGAAAGACAGTTCTAAATCATATGAATACTGGAATGAGCAAATCAATGAAAAAGCACAGGAGCTTACCAAAGTACTCCAGTCTGTTCCCTGTAAAAATATTGAGGAATTTGAAATTATACAACGCCCCTACTATACCTATTACCTGGTACATTCGTCACTGAAAAGCCAATTCGAAAAATTGCAGCAAGAACTGGATTATTTGCAAAATGAACGGAATAAAGCGGCCGAACGCGAAGGTAAAATTTTCTATGATACACATCTGATGTCGATGCCAGTCCCCGACCCGCCCCTGGGTAAAGTCTGCGACAATGGGAAAGCAATGCTCCGCTTTGCGCATAACCTTTCCCTCGAAGAAGTCAACCTGGAATTGCCCAAAAGATACAAAGAACTTCAAGAATTCTATAAAGACGTTGCTTGCAGCAACCCAAACGATTGGCAAAGTCATTTTTTACGAACAGGCTGTTGCATGGAGGGAATCGCCGTACACAAAACCATCCGGTCCAATGAGATGATAGAAAAAATTCAACTATACAATCGTCTCACCGAAAGAAAACTCAGTCTAGAAAAAACAAGCTGTCAGGGGGGGTGTCCAAATATGGCAAGGCCAGTTCAATGCAGGGATGGTAAGCCATTTGTAGAAGTATTTAAATCGTAAAAATTAAATTTTTCGTATTTTAGCCCGTCAAGAAGAATGGCTGAATTAAGTTTAATTACCCCAATAGAATACCTCAAAGGTGTAGGTCCCCAAAAGGCAGATGTACTCAAGAAAGAGTTACAGGTATTTACCATTGGGGACCTGTTGACCCAATACCCTTTCCGTTATATCGACCGTACAGAATTTCACAAAATACGGAAGCTACACCCCGATATGATGGCAGCACAGGTTTTGGGACGGCTGGTTTCACTACAGCTCGTGGGTGAGAAAAGGACCAAACGACTCGTCGGCTCATTCAAGGATGAAACTGGCTCCATGGAGCTCGTCTGGTTCCAGTCTATTCCCTGGCTCCAAAAGTCCCTAAAAGTAGGTTCGGCCTATATCATTTATGGCAAACCCAGTGAATTTAATGGGCAGCTATCCATCACCCATCCTGAAATGGACCTGTACAATCCGCAAGTCAAACAGGCCGGCAACATGAGCTTACAGCCAGTCTATTCTTCCACGGAGAAACTCAAAAAATTCAATTTGGATACCAAGGGCATCCAACGTTTGCAACAGACAGCATTGGAGACCGTATTTCGGAGTATCGGAGAGACGATCCCCCAGGAAATAATAGCAAAACATCAGCTGGTTTCCCACCAGCAGGCTTTAGCGTCCATTCATTTCCCGAGCAACCAAAAGGAATTGAACCAGGCGATCAAAAGGATCAAATTCGAAGAGCTGTTTTTCATACAGCTCAAACTGCTCAACAACAAACAACTGAACACCCAGAAATTCAGGGGGCAGCGTTTCAATAAAGTGGGGGAAAAGTTCAACACTTTTTTCAATGAGCGTCTTCCATTTCCGTTGACAGGCGCACAGAAACGCGTTGTTAAAGAAATCCGTATCGATACCAATACCGGCGCACAGATGAACCGCCTCGTGCAGGGCGATGTGGGCTCCGGTAAAACGGTGGTTGCCCTGATGAGTATGCTGCTTGCAGTTGACAACGGCTTCCAAGCCTGTATGATGGCTCCCACCGAGATCTTAGCCACACAGCATTACCATGGACTCAAACAGCTCGTCGGTGATGATCTCGTCAGCATCAAGCTACTCACGGGATCGACCGGCACCAAAGAACGTCGGCTGATCCATCAGGCCCTCGAAGAGGGCACGCTCGACATCCTGATCGGCACCCATGCACTGATTGAAGATAAGGTACAATTCAAGAATCTTGGCTTCGTCGTTATCGATGAACAACACCGTTTTGGTGTAGAGCAGCGCGCCAAGCTCTGGCGCAAGAATGTCATCCCACCGCATATGTTGGTCATGACAGCCACACCCATTCCACGGACGCTGGCGATGACCATGTATGGTGATCTCGATATTTCGGTGATCGACGAACTTCCTGCCGGACGTAAACCGATTAAGACTGTACACTTTTTTGAAAGCTCCCGTCTGCGGATGTTTGGCTTTATGCGTGAAGAAATCGCCAAAGGCAGGCAGGTCTATCTGGTCTATCCCCTGATCAAAGAAAGTGAAAAACTGGATTTGATCTATCTAGAAGCCGGACTGGAAAATTTGCAGCGCGAATTTCCCCTGCCGCAATACAAGATCAGTATTGTTCACGGCAAGATGCCCGTGAAAGATAAGGATTTTGAGATGCAGCGTTTTGTGAAACACGAAACACAGATCATGGTGGCAACAACCGTAATTGAAGTCGGTGTCAATGTGCCTAATGCCTCTGTCATGGTCATTGAGAACTCCGAGCGATTTGGTCTCTCCCAACTCCATCAATTGCGGGGTCGTGTGGGCCGTGGAGCTGAGCAGTCCTTTTGTATCCTGATGTCGGGCAATAAGCTCAGCAAAGAAGGACGTCTCCGGTTGGATACCATGGTACGCACCAATGATGGCTTTGAGATTGCCGAAGTTGACCTGGAATTACGCGGTCCCGGTGACATCTCCGGCACACAACAATCCGGTGTCCTCGACCTTAAGATGGCCAACCTGGCAACAGATCAGGCCTTATTGACCGAATGTAGAAACACTGTGATCGCCATATTCAAAGAAGACCCTACGCTTCAGAGCGAAAAAAATCAGTTACTTCGAAGCTTTTTGGCACGGAAATCAGATGGTATTGCCTGGGACAAAATATCCTGATCAACAGCCAATCAGCACTGCCGCGTTCAAATTCAAAACAAGAAGCACTAAATATTCGGCACAAACCAGATAAGAACACCTTCAGCGCTCAATTCATTTGTATATAAAATCAAAATTATTTATTTTTGCATCATTATGAACATGATATAGAAAAATATCCCTTCTTTTACTAGGCAAAAGATGGCGACTGACCGCTTACTTATTTTGAGTTGCCCCTGGTAAGCAAATCACAAAAAACTTATTGGTTTTTCTTAAATTCACCTTTTTCAAAACAAAAATTAAAAGTGGAAGTATGATAAGAGGTAGACGATCGCTATGAACTCGTAGCTGAACGCGCTCCATACGCTACAATATACTTAATAGTACAAAATGGCCAGAATTAAAATACACGATACAGCAATAAAACCCGAAACAGCCGTCTTGGTCAGTGTGATCACCCAAGGCGTGACTGAAACAAAAGCAAAGGAATATCTGGAAGAACTTGAATTTCTCGTACAGACAGCCGGTGGAGAGACCAAAGGCATGTTTACACAGAAATTAGCTTTTCCAGATAGAGCGACATTTGTCGGTAGCGGAAAACTTGAGGAGATCAAAGCCTATGTCGAAGCCGAAGAGATCGACATTGTTGTCTTTGACGATGAGTTATCCCCTTCCCAATTGCGTAACATCGAGAAAGAACTCCAACGCAAAGTCTTAGACCGTTCCAATCTGATCCTGGATATCTTTGCCCGACATGCGAAAACTGCACAGGCAAAAACCCAGGTGGAACTGGCCCAATTGCAATACCTATTACCACGATTGACCCGCCTGTGGACTCACTTGGAGCGTCAACGCGGGGGTATCGGTATGCGTGGTCCCGGTGAATCGCAGATCGAAACCGATAGACGGATTATCTTGGACAAAATTTCGTTGTTCAAGGAAAGACTGAGAACGATCGACAAGCAGAATGAAACCCAGCGCAAAAACCGTGGCGAGATGATCCGCGTAGCTCTGGTAGGTTATACAAACGTTGGTAAATCAACGATCATGAATATGATCTCCAAATCTGATGTATTGATCGAGAACAAACTTTTTGCAACGCTGGACACTACGGTACGTAAGGTCGTTATCGACAACCTTCCGTTCCTGCTGTCCGACACAGTAGGTTTTATCCGCAAACTACCGCATCACCTAGTGGAATGTTTCAAATCTACATTGGATGAAGTCAGAGAAGCAGATGTGCTGATCCACGTGGTGGATATCTCACACCCCAACTTTGAAGACCATATCCAGGCGGTAAATGAAACATTGGAAGATCTGAAAGCTTTAGATAAGCCCGTTATTACAGTGTTCAACAAAATCGACCTGTACAAACCGGCTGTTGAAGAGGGACACGATGGTGAAGAGGTAGAGATTACATTGGACGATTTCCGCAATTCATGGATGGCGAAAAACTCCGATCCGGCGATCTTCCTATCTGCGACAAACAAGACAAATATCGAAGAGTTCAAACAGAGACTTTACGATATCATCGTGAAGATGCACAATGAACGTTATCCATACAACAACCTGTTGTATTAATTTGACAAACATGACGGCGGATCGTTACTGACGATCCGTCTTCTTAAAAAAATAAGCAATGAATAAAGTGGTGCAGTTCCAAGATTGGGGACTTGTAGACTATCAGGAAGCCTGGGACAGACAAGAGTCCATCTTCAAGGGCGTATTAGACGTCAAACACGACAATCGGGTCAATGCGACAACGACAGACACGCCAAACTACCTGATTTTCACAGCCCACCCCCATGTCTATACCTTAGGAAAAAGCGGACACGAAGAATACCTGCTCTTGGATGAGAAAGGCCTGGAAGAAAAAGAAGCGAAGTTCTATAAGATCAACCGTGGCGGTGATATCACCTACCATGGACCTGGTCAGATTGTAGGATATCCGATTCTGGATCTCGACAACTTTTTTACCGATATCCACCTTTATTTAAGGACATTGGAAGAAGCGATCATCCTGACCTGCGCCGATTATGGTGTTCCGTCGGGGAGATACCCCGGATTTACGGGAGTCTGGATCGAGCCAGACAAGCCCACGGCCCGCAAGATCTGCGCGATGGGCGTGCGTGCCTCACGCTGGGTCACCATGCATGGCTTCGCCTTTAACGTCAATACAGACCTGGATTATTTCAGCAATATCATCCCATGTGGTATCGACGACAAAGACGTGACCTCATTGAAGCGGGAACTGGGTCAAGAAGTCGATATGGATGAAGTGAAGGAAAAACTTCGCGGACACATCGCCAGACTTTTTGAAATGGAAGTAATCTAGCATTAGAAATCATAGAAACGAACAAGGACCTGCTCAACACAGGTCCTTATTTGTTTATGGTGTCCTTAAAAACAGAGAACCTCTGTAAAATACGTTTCTTTATTTAGCGCCTTACTCTGGTCGGCTAACAATAGTACATACAGTCATAGCTAAACAATTTGCCATCTTTAAAGGTAATGATCAGTTGACCTGCATCGCCATTTTGAAGACGGTATACATGCGGCTCCTCGATCATATTTGCAGAGACCATATCGCCAAAATGATTGATAAAATCCCTTTCAGTGTAATTGGCATCCATACGCTCATTGCCTATCACCAAAATCTCACCATCCGTAAAGTATAGCTTATAGACCGTTCCGACGATCTTCTTTTTGTAATTTTCCTCGAATGCCACAATCATATTCGGGGTTTTATAGAAGTAGCGCGGTTCCCAGCCACATTCGGGCATATCCGGTATATCCGCAACACGTTGCATCTTCAATTGGTTCATTTGTGCATCCTTGATCTCTCCGTCCACGAGCGACAACCCTTTCCAGATAAAATGCAGGTTCAGCGCCTTCATCTTTTTTTCATACGCGTCAAAATCAGGCTTTTTATCCAGTTTACTGGCCAGCAGCAATTCAAAATCAATATCGACTTTCGGATTTTCCACCCCATAAGCGGCATAAGATTCCTTCCAGTAGGAAAAGGCCTGTTTTAAGTTTTTCCCCTCCCGCCAGGCCAGCTCCCGCAATCTTCCTACCTGAACCAGTTCTTTTTCTTGATCCTTACCTTTTACCGCCAAATAATCTTTCAGTACTTTATCGTAGGTCAGGACGGAACCCAAAAATTTCAATTGCACATATTCAGGCTGTTCATGAAAATGATCGCCGATATACACCCAACCGTCGGTATATAAAGGGACATAATCAATGCACAGCAACTCATTGAGCGGTGCGCGGCGCACAGCGGTACTTGTCGTTGACGGCGCTTTACGGACACGCAATTCGGACACCTGTACATAATAGTGCGGGCACTGATACCCTTCGACGCCCCGATAGAAATACTTGGCGGGCTCCCCAGCAGATTTTTTCCCGTCCATGAATTTCTTCAACGGTTGTCGATCGATAAATCCGATATCACCGTTGCTGACCTGCACCTTATACTGCATGCTGGTCGAGTCGACCAGATAAATAGGCGCTTCGGTAATAAATACCCCCAAAGGATCATTGTTATTTCCAGCCTCCCGATAGAGATAGCCCCACTTGGATGTATACACAGGCCGTTCACCCGCTGGCTGCGCCATGCTTCGGTTCACAAAACAACTGTATAGGATACAGCACAGGAGTAATACTTTTCCAAACATATAGCTTTATTTCTTTAAATAGCGATACAGATATCCATCAATGTTGGCTAAATCCGTTGAAAACTATCCATAAGGGCAAGTCAACTTTTTTAGCATAACAATAGCATCTCTGATACTTAACAAAAATAGGCAAAAAGGAGGCCAAGGAAATCGCTATAATCAGCTATTTCGCGAACGAAGGGTTGATCTTATTTTGGGTTTTATTTCCGACTCAGTAATGCCACCTGTCCCTCCAAAGCGGAAATGGTCTTTTCCTGCGCTTTGATCGTCTGTTCAAGCGCGGCGACCAATTGTCTGGAAACTGATGAACCTTCGGAACTGGTCGCGGCCATCTGCGGCTCGGGGCTAACGGTTTCCGCAGTGCGCATCATTTTGCCTTCGCCCATCAATAACCAAGCAGGGCTAATATCCGGATGGCGGGTCAATATCGCAATCATTGCATCCGAACTCAGCGCCGTATTTTTCTGACCGCCCTTAAAATTGGCATAGGAAAGACCCACATCTTTAAAAAATTCAGTTTTACTGATGCCCTTTCTTTCAGCGATCAGCAATACGCGTTCTTTTACGTTCACAATTATTCAATTTTTAAGACGCTATTATTCTAAACCAAACAACAAACCAAATTTCCCGTCTGTGCAGGAGTTTATCTCTACAAAAAAAAGAGGCTCACTAATTCCTATTGATTCCACAGCGATTGAACAACTTATTCCCATGCAAATAATGACCAATTAGCTTCCCGTCTCCGATAAGAAAACAAAAATTTATGGTTAGAATCTATTTATTCCGCAGCGATTCAATCTCACGCTCCAACGACAATAATAATCGCTCCAATGATATAATTGTCTTTTCTTGAGATTTAATAGTGATATTTTGTGACGAAATCAATTGCTTTAACGTATTAATCTCCCTGTTGGTGATTCTTTCCAATTCAGTAGTTAGATACGTTTCTTCATCTTCTTTAGCTAAAACAGGCTTAAGCATTTCTCCTTCCCCTTTCAATAACCACTCGGAGGAATATTCCGGATATTTTTCGACAACACTGATCAGCCATTTAGCCTGAACATCTGTATTATTGCTAAGTGCACGTGTAAATACGCCTCTACTGGCTCCAATAGCCGATTCAAATGCTGTTACACTCAATCCCTCTCTATCAGCAATAACCTTAATTCTCGTTAAAAAAGAACTCATAATCAATAATTATCAATATATAATTTGTTTTATCGAAAATTAGTGCTTAAATTAGCTTTACCATTGATAATTATAAACACATTATTTAACTAAAAACGTTCCTAGCATGAAAAATACGCAAAAGAAACT
Organism: Sphingobacterium sp. GVS05A; assembly: GCF_019969845.1. GTDB lineage: Bacteria > Bacteroidota > Bacteroidia > Sphingobacteriales > Sphingobacteriaceae > Sphingobacterium. Next base: position 224,989 of record NZ_JAHXYR010000003.1, on the reverse strand, counting down.
AAAAGCGAAACATTTTCGCTATTTAAGCAAGGAGTATATTGAAGATCCGCTGAAATATCTCGAAGATTTTTATGAGCAAGAGACTTACCATCATTACTTTGTTATGGAAATAAACTTGCTTATAAACGCGGCGTCAAATGTAAAGATGAACTGCCCTAATTCCAGTTTAGGTTACAACACAAAAAAACTGATTACGTTTGTTGAAATAGCCTATGTCATTTTCAAAAAATGCAATTTGAAAAAGCTGAAAAATCCCTTGAATTTTATTCAATGTGTTTCCGACTATTGGAATTACGTATCAGGGGAATGTTTCAGTGTAAATGACATTGAATCGCCAGAAGATGAGATCAGCCGATTTTTCTCACATCAATCATTAGGACAATGGTACGAGACTCTGGATGAAATCTGGATAAATATTAGCGATAGAAATGGTGATTTTCTAGGAAATGAGGGAAATAACATCCTTGCCGTTAGAGAATTATTACAAAGATTAGCGATATCGCTGCATAAAATATATGAAAATAAATCGCTTCCAGACATTATTGCGAACAATCAAGAAGAGATTGAACATGAGGAAAGCCAAGATCAAAAGTCTTTGGAACAGACCGACAGCATAAAGACAAAAGAGGAACCCTTCGATGACGCCGTAGAAAACGAAATATTTAGTCCCAAAAAGCAAGTTACTCTACCACCTTGGTTGGCACCTCAGCCTTTTTCTATAAAAGCAATTCAAGACTTCTTTTCCCACGGATGCCTCGACAGATGGAAGGAACATATAAAATACTGGCATAAAGCAGCCATCACAGAAAACTGCTTTTGGTCTGCGACCAAAGAGAGTCCTTTCTACGGTGGATCAACTCTATTATTCAACTATTCCTGTATCTATACCCTATTAGAAATGTTTCGTAATGAAGCCGATTTAAGAAAGATCGAATATATAGTCAAAGATCCAAATCAACAAATACTTATCCGTGATAAAGTGTCAATTACCATCGTAAATAAAAATGATAAATTTCACCTAAGTCACACAAATACTGAACAACTCGAAAATCTATTTCCTTCAATTGCCAATTTGATCAATCAATACACCAAAATAGAATGGGACGAAATTTTATATGACTGGTTAGAATATGGACTATCTAAAGAAGCATACGCCAATGAAGATTTTTCAAATCAAACCTTGCTTATTTACGAGACTTTGATCAACCTCGTTGAACTTGCTTATATATTAGCATACGAAAATGAGATTGAAATACTAGATGCTGTAGCCTAATTACAAAGACGTTCAGCTCTGAGTGTCAACTTACCTTAAAGTATAACAATAGGCGATAGACTAACCAAATAACCTCAATACCAAACCAATCAATTATGAACACCGAACTTACCCCAATCATCGAAGCTATCCTTCGCGTAGTCGCGGTTGATGAAATCTATCAATGGACCTATGCCCACGATGGCAAAAAATATCAGATGTTACAGATCAATCTACCTCCAAATCCCGGAATTCGGTTTGCCGATGCACGCGAACTGGTCAACGAAGCATTAGAAAGTTACCCCAACCTTTACTTCAACTTAAATTTCGTACATGAAATACAAAAAAAGCTCGGACAGGGATTAGGCCGCACTTACCTGATTTGCCAACCTGAAAACCGTATCTACCACAATCCCACACAGGAAATACCGCTCGTATTACCTAACGATTCTGCCGAACAGATTATTGAAAGATCCAGCCTGTATATAGATAAAGAGAAAACCAAAATCCGTTCTTTTATTGACGGCTACAACTTCTATCTAGGACATGATAACCATGCACATGCCGCATTTATGCTACATCAAGCCATTGAGCTATCACTTAAAACAGCAGAAAGCCTATTAAAAGGAGACGAAAAGAAATCACATTCGCTAAAAGGTAATATTAGCTACCTGAAAACATTTGATTCTAAAATTGCCAAGCTCGCAGTTAAAGATCAGGAAAAAAAAGCGCTAGACAAGATCGACGAAGCTTATATTGATTATAGATATAATCACGATTACACAATTGACAAAAACTTATTAGAAACAGCTTATCAAATTGCTATAAACGCATTAAATTGGATCTACGATTATTCCAATCTTTTATTCGAAGAAATCAGAGAACAACTTAGCCCAGAACAAATTCAGTACAGGAGGATTGAAAAATTCAAAAACAACATCGCTATTTACAACAATAATCATTGTAACAGCAATTATCGTGACCTGATCTTAAATATTCTGGAGTTATACTGTACCCCTTCCTTAGTTGCCTGCTTCGGTTATTATTCGGATCAACATAAGTACAATAGTCTGCTCCAAAACAATAAAGAAGACCAGATAACGCATGCTTACTACCTCTTTATTGCGTATGATAGCCTAAATACAGACCTCGCCAACCTACAACAACAGACAATGGATCTCTTGCCGAAAAGTGTTTCGCTGACCTTAGTCACCGAAGAAACAGCACACTTTATCAAAAAACTTACCAAAGGCCATCCTTTCTTTCTATCCCTCGTAAAAGCTGGCGATATCTGGTTTCAAAATGCAGTAATTGAAAATATCAAACCTGACAGCATCACTGCTCCTCAACTTGACCTGGAGTATGCACGCAAGCAATGGGACAGTCGCTACAAGAATGCCCGCTGCTTATATCTAGCTTATGAAGAAGGCTGGCCTAGTGGTGTCGAAGCGGTATATTTCACCCTCTCACAGGCTTTAGAACAAACCTGCCTCGGTGTTATCAATACAATCCTTCAATACAAACCTCAATCAGTAGGTCTTCCTTTTTTAATGAATCTCTGCCGACTAATTGTTCCCGAAGCACACGCGACCTTTTGTCTCAACAACAGCGACCACGTTAAACTGTTTAAGGAAGTTATCAAAGCTCAGCAGGAATTTAGACATAACGCCAACTATAAAGGAGACCCATGCGCCATTATAAGATTACAGGAGCTTACAAAGTTGTTTATCGAAAAATGTAACCAAGAGATGGAAGATTACTTTGGGAAAATAGCAAGTGCTATTCAGGTCGAGAAAATAGCGTAAGAAATAAAACCATTTCCAGTTATCTTACCAATTTAATACATTTAAATTATGAAAGAACTTCAACTAACCCTTTCCGAGCAAGATCAACTGGATGCATTGCTGTTCAGCATGTCCAAATCACCTCAAATAATTAAAGCACGCAAAAAATCAAGATTCATGTTTATGCTGCTCATGCTGATACTTGCCATCCCATTTTTCTTTTATGAACGTCAACTGGCCATTCTGATTATCGTAGTGAGCATAATCGCCTTTTTGTTCTTTCCCAAATATCTTGGGATATACTATAAACGTTATTTCACCAAATATGTCAAAAGCCCCGAATTCCAGAATCGAATCGGTATTCTACACACAATCAGCTTTGAAGATAATTATCTCCAGATCAAAAGCACACAAATGGAGTCCAAATATCAATACGATCAGTTTGAATATATGAGCGAAACGGCCTTCGCATTTTTTATCAAACTAAAAATGGTCGATCAACTGTTTTTCCCAAAACAGCAGATCGAAGATACCGCCGAATTTAAAGCTTTCCTGGTAGAGCTTAGCCAACGCCTTCATATCGCCTATAAGGAGGAACTGGACTGGAAATGGAAATAACAGTCGAAAGACCTTATGTCCATGCATAAACTAAGCCAATGCCCTGATATCCTTGATTTCCAATATATTTTTCACATCGTCCCGCTCCACAGCATGAATCATCGCCCGCCCCACCTCATGTAGGGACAACACCGCCGAAGGGGCAAAGAATTTTATAATCTTCGCAACAAATGAAAACGGATTGGCATGCTTCTGTCCCGCAACGGTGGTCATTCCACCTGGCCGGAAATTGTATTCCTTCTTAAAAGGCAATTTCGCTAGATCATTTTCCGTCTTGCCCTTCACCCTTGCCCACATCACCCGCCCCCGTTCAGTACTGTCCGTACTCCCGCCCGATACGTATATAAAGCTGATTTCAGGATTGATATTCAACAGCGATTTTGCAAATGCCAATGTCGTATCATAGGTGATAAATCGGTATTTATCTTCTTTCATGCCAACCGAACTGACACCTGCGCAATAAAAACAGGCATCATAGCCCCGGATCTCCGCTTCAACTTCGGAAAGATCCGTGAAATCTTTCACCAAAAGCTCCTTTAGCTTTGGATGTTGTATATCAGCAGTACGACGTGATATGCTCAATACCGCCTCTACTTTATTATTTTGAAGACATTCCAATAAAACACCTTCTCCGACCATTCCGGTGGCCCCTGTTATTATAACTTTCATCGCAATTCAACTTATGTACCAAGCCAAAGGGCTATAACTATTATTATTTATCCAGATCAATAGGATGCCATGGCATTATATCATGCGCAAGCGCTCCTCCTCCAAATCAATCTGATAGAGCTGCGAACGGATAAGATCCTCATCAATCTCCGACTCGCTGTTCAATCTTTCCAGATATTCGCGCTGCACATCCAACAATTCAATGAAAATCACTTTAGTGCGCTCATTCATCCACGAATCATCCGCAGCATTGACTTTTTCCTCCCAATGTCGCAAGATCCTCTCCATGGCCTCCCGATTATGTTCTTCTTGCTCATATTTATTTTTGAGAAACTGATAGACATGCTGTTTTAAGCCTTGCTTCATCTGCTGTTTGGCAACCTCTTCGGGCGCCTCAGCAAGAACGGCATCAAAGAGCTTCGTTCGCTTGATCAGATAGGGTAAAGTGAGTCCCTGAACCAAAAGGGTTGAGAGAATGACGACAAAGGTGATAAATAGAATCAGATGCCGCTGCGGAATCACAGTACCATTCATGACCAAAGGAATGGAAAGTGCCGCTGCCAGGGAAACCACTCCCCGCATTCCTGTCCAGCCCAGTAATAGTGGCATAAAGAAACGTTGTTTTGAAGACCGCGCCCTAGGTGCCACACTTGGACGAAAGATAAGCGTTGCAATCATTGCAGCATAGGCGCTGATCACGCGAGCAAAGATAAGAACAGCCGTCACCAAGAGACCGTAACCGATCGCCTCCCGAAGCGAAGTACCATTTGCACGCAAGCCGGCAACAATCTCGGGGAGATCCAGACCAATAATAAAAAATACAATCCCATTCAGGATAAACACAAAACTTTCCCAGACACTCAGCCCTCGCACACGACTGGTACTGTTCAGAAATTTAAGCCGCTGGTTGGACATCAACAGACTTCCCGCAACGACCGCCAGCACCCCAGAACTGTGAAACTGCTCGGCAATCCAATACATAAAATAGGGTTCGATCAAGGTCAATGCAATATCCGATGGCGCGTCTGTCGGTAAGCGTTTATGTGCCTGGATAAAAAACCAACCCAACAGAACACCGATACCAACCCCACCGACCAACATCCAAATAAAAGATACCGCTGCCTCCTGCCATACAAACTGCCCCATACCCACGGCAATCAGTGCAAAACGGACAATAATCAAAGAGGAAGCATCATTCAGCAGACTCTCCCCTTCCAAGATTGCAGAAGTAGATTTTGGAACTTTCACAAACTTCATGATGGCCCCCGTACTGACGGCATCTGGCGGGGAAACAATCCCGCCCAGTAGAAAACCCATTGCGAGCGTGAAACCCGGAATATAATGATTGGCAACCACCGCAACAGATAGTGCGGTGAAGAAAACCACCAAAAAGGCGAAACTTCCAATAATACGCCACCATTTCTTCATCTCCTTATACGAAATCGACCATGCAGCCTCACATAGCAAGGGTGGAAGGAAAATCAGAAAAATAACATCCGGATCGATCGTAACAACGGGCAATGTTGGAATAAAGCTGACAATCAAGCCCGCCAAAACCAGTAAAATGGGATAAGCAACCCGAAGTTTCGTTGCCAGCATTTCGAGTAGAACGATGGCCGTAATCATGGCGATAAATAGCGGAAACAAGTTATGCATAGGCTGTCATAATTTATTGGTCCTGAGACATATCATTAACTCTTGTAAATATCTTAAATGGAAATTAAAAACCATCAACTCCCGGTCATATTTTTTACTTTTTCATCTGTACCCTAGTTTTACCCCAATTCTGTACCTCAAATTGAGCCTGTACCCTTCTTAAATTAGCAAAAAATGATTTATTGCCATGTCGACTACAACACATCAATCGTATTCCATCAGACAGGTTGATCTCTCTGATCTCTCTGATCTCTCTTTACTAAAAAAGGCTCAGTCTGAAGCGAGCAACAAAAACTTGCTGCACATGCCTTTTCTCTTGCTTGCGCAAAACGAAGAAATAGCAGCTGTTTCTTCTGCTACGGTCTCCGAAAACAACAACCTTACTGTCGAAATTTCTTATCGAACTGAAGTTTCCGAAGACTTATCAACCGTATTTAAGCGCAAAGCGCAGGCTTATTTCGAACAGCAGCTTTTAAATATGTTTGGCAGCGAAGAAGCACTAAAAAGGGGAATCCGTCATTTCCATGATTGGGTAAATCCAAAGGGAAACAGTAAATTAGTATAAGTATGGAGCAGCAACAATTGTATAAAAAAATTGCAAACATCGTAGAGAACCAGATCAAAAATGGCTCTTTGACCTACGGAGATCGTCTACCTTCTGTCCGTAGTGCACAAAAATTGTATAATGTGAGCTTAAATACGGCAAAGAGCGCCTACATGGAACTCGAGAGCAGATCGCTGATCGAGTCTCGCCCCAAATCTGGCTTTTTCGTCAGCCTGGCCGGCCAACGCCGGATGTCCATACCGTCGATCTCAACATTTAAGATTGACGAAAAGAAGCAAGATCCCGCGGCATTGATTGATAAAGTTTTTCACTCGTTGGAGGATAAGGAAATTACGCGATTCTCTTTGGGATTGCCCAGCCCCTCTTTGCTCCCCATTCAGAAACTCAATAAATGTATCCTGGAAACGGTGCACGAGCTGCACGATTACGGCGATCAGTACGGACAGGTGCAGGGTAGTCCGACTCTACGTAAAGAGATTGCCAAATGGTCGCTCGTACTGGAGGGAAAAATAAGCGACGAAGATCTGATTATCACTTCGGGTGCCATGAACGCCATTTATAGCTGCCTCCGCGCAGTCACGAAGCCTGGTGATACCATTGCTGTGGAAAGTCCGCTCTATTTTGGCTTTATCCAAGCATTTCAGGTATTGGGATTGAAGACCATTGAGATACCGACACATCCCATTACAGGTATTGAACTGGACGCCCTTAAAAAAGTAATCCATAAAATCGATGTATGCTGCTTTGTTTCTAATTTCAGCAACCCCTTAGGTGCCCTGATGCCCGATGAACATAAAAAAGAACTTGTCAAGCTCCTTGCTTTCCATCATATTCCCTTGATCGAAGACGACCTTTATGGAAATATTTATTTCGGAAACTCAAGACCCAAGCCCTGTAAATACTTTGATGAAGAAGGTTTGGTCATGTGGTGTGGATCTGTCACCAAGGTATTGGCGCCAAGTTTTCGGATCGGGTGGGTTGAACCGGGACAGTACAAAGACAAGATTCTCAAACAAAAGCTGATCCAGACCATCTCGCAGCCGGCTATTTACCAAGAGGCTGTTGCCAAATTTCTGCAGATCGGTCGTTATGACCACCACCTCAATACCTTTAGAAAGAAGTTGTACAGCAATTACATCAATTTTAGAAATAGTATCGAGGCCCATTTTCCCGAGAATACCAAGATGTCACAGCCCGAAGGTGGATTTGTGCTCTGGTTGGAAATGGATCCAAAAATTGATTCTACCGTACTATACGATTATGCGCTAAAACAAAAATTGAGCTTTGCTCCAGGTCGAATGTTTACCCAACATGATCAATTTAAAAACTGTATTCGCCTGAACTATGCCGTCGATTGGAACGAAAAGACAGCACATGATCTGATGCGATTGGGCCGCTTTTTTAAAGCCGTCATCTAATCGGCTAATCCCAGTCAACTTCATCATCGTGACTTGGTAAAATAGGCGGTGGCAGTTTATCGGATTTTTCTTCGGGGAATATCGTATGCTTACCTCCACGGATCAGGAGCGCATCGAAAATTTCACCAGTCATCAAGGTGCCACCGTTGGACATAAATTCGTCCTGCCCATCAGGGCTCGTCAGCCAGCACCTTACTGTACCCAGACATAAAATAACAGCATCTTTGCAATCCTCCAATGTGAAAGTAATTCTACGGTCCGCTTTATGATCTCCTTTCCTTAGCTCCAATGTCTTGCTAGCATGATGAAATAGGGTATTCCGGTCATCCAGTTTAATTATCACACAATATATTTTTATGTCTATTTTAGCTAGCCTTTCGTGAATTAATTCAAATTTACGGAGACCTGCCAAATGAAGCTGAACCTGAACTTGTTGCTGGGCTTCATCAAAATGCGCAACTGGGTGATTCATAAAGAAATTGTTCCAGCTGACCCGTTTGGAGTACCGGAAACCTTTCAAGGGGAGTACTGATCCATATCCGAGCCGTAAGCTCCCGAGATCGTGCACCCGATCATTGCGAACAGCTTCATAAAGTATATTTTGTAATCGTATATAGGTACTACGTTCACAGGCACGAGGTTGAATGGATTTTAGAATCTGGTACAAACGACTGGCTAATCCACTGTTATAGGTAAAATCAAGTCCAGCTAGACGACTATTTTCACTCAGCACGTATGATACCATCTGCTTTACTCCTGTATTGCGGTTACCAGAAGATTTACTCATTTCATAAAGTTAAATTGGTATACTTTAAAAATACAATAATCGTATGAATTAAACAACAGCTCGTTTAACAACACATAAGACTATGATTGCTAAAGCGCACAAAGTCCCTTCAACTCCCTTTAAATCCCCTCAAGTCCGCTCAAGTGCCAACAGTATTCGAGGAGGTTTCGCACATACTTCGTACCAACTCCGGGATTGCTTCGGAGTCGGTTCGACATCTGGTCGGTTCGGCTTCGGTCATTCATCGACAATAAGGCAAACAACAGTCAAAGAACAGTCAAACCAAACCCGACGTTGTCCCAACGCAGTGCCGAAGCAGTAGCAACGCCCACCCGAAGGATCTCCGAACAACTATCGAACATGGGGCAACAAATCAGCGGAAACGTACTACCCGTCCAGTACTGTACCTCCTCCCAAATTGTATAAGGCGAAAAGTACTTTATAGGTGCTTTAGTGGTACCTTATATATGCCTAGGGGCTGCTTGGATAAAGCAGTCCCTAGGCATATATTTTACAATACGGAATGTTTAGGTACCCAACGACATTCATTAAATGACTTGGAATTATATGTTTGCCCTAAGAATTTCTCCTTTTAGGTGCGAACTCTTAGCATATACACCATCAAAGGGGCTTAAAAAATCTCTAAAATAATGAAGACGTCCTAAAAGGACGCCTTCTAATTACTGAATTTTTTGAAAGAATTTTTTTGTCTTATAGAAAGCCAGTAATCCGATGATACCAATCATCAACCAAAGAAAATCGACAACAAATAAATCACGTTGCCCATCAACAAATGTTTTCCAAAGCCAATTATGTGTCACCAGACCATTGGCTATCGGAACGAGAAATGCAAGGATGCTTCCGACCAATAGTGTTTCGCGATTTGTCCTTCTTATGCTGCGACGAATGATATAGTAAAGCGACAGCAGCAACCATGCGTAAAAATAGACCCGATAAATAAAGGACTGATCAACTTTAGGACTGATTTTAATCGCAATAAATGTAATCGCCGTAACCGGGAGCATCGTCAAGCATATCGCTGTGAAAACATTAGCTGCCCAAAAGTTGAATTTGCGTTTTCTTGGAATAACATTGTTTTTATCACGTGCAACCAACCAGATCAGAATTCCTGAAATAATAACCAGACAGCCCATTACCCCTAAGATGAAATAGACCATTTTGAGCGGGTATCCACCATAGTCGCCATAATGCAAACGGTAGATAATGCTGCGGACATAGTCCCCATAGCTCGCTCCTGTTAAGGGTGATTTCTCTTCTACAATCTTATTATCGGCCACCTTCACGGTCAATATTCCAGATCCGGCAAAGCTGCTGTTAAAATGCGGTTCAAGCTCCATAATAACATGCATATTTGAATCCGCATAGTTTTTTACGACAATACGCAGGAACTCGCTTTCTGGCCACTTTGTCTTTGCGATGTCCAAGATAGGAGCAATTTTCACATCCTTATTTAAAGATTTATAGCTATACACATAGTCCTCCTTGGCGGAAACACCAATGTCCTGATACATTTTCTGCTGATCGCCATCGTACAGCAATTTGCTGAAAGGCAATGCCAAAACTGAATTAACAATCAGAAATGTACCTGTAACGGCAAAAATAAACTGAAAAGGGAACCCAATCACCCCCAGGGCGGTGTGCATATCTGTCCAGACAGTCTTCCATTTGCTGAATGGCCTAAACACAAAGAAGTTCGACACTAATTTGTCCCAATGCAATAATAGCCCTGTTATCAATGCAAATAAAAAGATAAAGGCTGTAATTCCGGCAACAAGGTATCCAAATGGCGCTATTCCTACGCTAATGGGTACTTGATTGAGTTGGGCCAGAAAATGTAAGCGGAATAAAAACTCGCCCATGTCATAGTTCTGCGCATAATCCCCTACCTTTTGATTGACAAAATTATAGGTAAAATTTTTCGAGTCATCATCTCCACCTCTCCGTCTCCGGCCTTTCTTTTTTTCAGCTTTCTGTTTGGGCGTTATCTTGGATAGATTTTCCTTATTGAGTATCGTGTCGTTTGACGCTGTGTACCCCACATAAGCAGAAGTTCCTTCCCGGTGCATATAGAAGTTGATATCACGCCCATGAAGGTTGGCTTCTCCTTTTAGAGAATCCAGAAGCTTGTCAAAGCTCTGATGGTTTTCCTTGTATGTTTTGTATGACGCATTATTTTGCCAGGCCGCAATCTCATTTCTAAAAAATGCAAAAGAACCTGCAAAAAATATCACGTACAGAAGCGCACAGATGATAATGCCACTGATGGTATGGGTATTAAAATAGATATTGTAATTTCTGTTGTTCATGATTGATTACATCTTTAACAAATAAGGCAACGAAAAAACCGCAGCCAAGAGTAAATAAATTCCCCATATTTTCCATCCGCTTTTGGAAAGAAAAGCCAGGAGCATCAGGACTGCCCAAAGTAGATAACCTGTGAATCCTGCAGTCATAACAACATCTTTTTTCTCAAAAAGGTTAGTCAACAATACATGAAAAGAGAGCATAACAACATAACCGCCGATAAATCCGGCCGTAATCTTCAGAAATCGTTGCAAGGGCGAACTCAGGTATTTTTTATTTGCTGGCATAAGAAATCAATTAGGATATCAAAAATTCAACACAGAGACTGGCGGCATACAATGCGAGAACTTGGTACCCTGTTAAATAACGGTAAGGGTTCAGTAAAACGACAAGGCTCATCATGCACATGACATAGGCAAAAAAAGCAAAGAATCCAGCACCAAGCCCCTGCAGATAGAGGATAACCCCAAATGGTAGCAGGAGCATCACAATGCTCAAGATACGCACAGACTGTGTCTGTGCGCAAAGCTTTTTCAACCACTCGGGTCTATGATGGAACTTCACTTTTTTACTGCTGTTATAAAAGAGGTAAGCGCCAATAAGTATAATTATTAAAAGTGTGCTATACATCGTGTAAATGATTTATATAGAATCGCTTAATTAAAACTTGTAAGTTATACCCATACGGAAATTACGTCTTGCTTCAACGATGTACGAATAATAATTTACACTTCCGGCTATTTTTGCATTAGCAGCACCTGTCGAACCCGCTGTTAACAACTTACGGTTATCTAGCAGATTGTTAACCATAAGAGAGATATTATATTTACCTTTTTGATAACTGATACCACCATCAGTACGTAGATAGTTCTTAAAATTACTTTCTTTTGTCGTTCCTACGGCACGGTCAAACATCCCTTGAACACTTCCAACAAAACCTACACCTTTTAGCACACCTTGTTGTAACCGATAGGATAACCAGGCATTTGCCGTATGTTTGGCCGTATTGGGTGTAATATTGCCAACATTTTCTTCTTTCGTATCTTTTGATATTTTGGAATCTGTCAACGCATAATTGGCATTGACATTTAATCCTCTTAAAATCTCTCCTGTGATATCAAACTCAATACCTTTAGATCTTGTTTCGCCTAACTGTGCCTGAAAAGATACCCCATTAACAACATGGCTCGGATCAGGATCGGCAACTAAAGCATTCTTACGTGCAATAGTATAAGCACTAAGCGTAGAAATCCATTTTCCTCCCATCCATTCTTTCTTCACTCCCGCCTCTAAATCAACACCTCTTACCGGCTTAAAAGCATTACCTTCCCAATCCGTACCAGCTACAGGAACAAAAGATTGGTCAAATAATCCGTATATACTCGTGGATTTGTTAATAGAATAGCTTAATCCAACACGAGGAGTAAATGCTTTATCTGTTCTATCCGAAACAGCTGTCTTTCCAACAACTTCATTAATCGTATAGCGCAGGCCTAAAGATAATCTCAATTTTTCTTCCAAAAACGCCATTTCATCGTGCGCGTAAAAAGAAATATAGTTTGTTGAGGTAACGTAATTACTGCCTCCAGCGCGTACTTTCACACTTTTAGAACGATCTACTGTCGGAAGCAAATTTCCAGGTATACCATAAACAGGATTATATACATTCAATGGAGTCAAAGGAATCGGCGCAAATCCAGTACTATCTTTAGGCATTAGATCTCTGAAATCGCCCCAAAACTTTTTATTTCCATAATCAGCACCAACCAAAATTCGGTGACGGACGCTTCCCGTATACTCCTCGCCATTTAAAGAGATTTGACCAAAACGATTTTCGCCATGCTCGTCAGCTATTGAATAAGTTCGGGGCATATCTCCCTTTGCTGTCATATAGGTAAGCCAAGTACTTGTCGCCTTCATATCGAAGTTAAAGTAGGCCATCTGCGCGTGTAATTTCCATCGATCATTCAGTTTGCGGTCTAAATAGATGTACGCACTGTGATCCCTTAGCTTACCCGGCTCCATAGATGGATCACCATAGAAAAAATCATTGGAAATATCTGAATCAGCAAATCCTTTTGGCGAAAAAGTATAGTTACCATTAGCCAAATAAGTTGAACCTTGATAAGTATATTCGAATGTCAAATTAGTTAATGAATCCAATTTGTAAGTTACCACTGGCGCAATCACTACACGATTACTATAGTTGTATTTTGTAAAATAGTCCTTTTGCTGTGCAGCCATATTTAAGCGGTACAACAATTTACCATCTTTACTCAACTTGCCATCAAAATCAACCGCGGCACGGTATGTACTAAAGCTCCCCATATTGAATGTCGCCGAGCCTTTCGTATTTCCTGTCGGTTTTTTGGTCACAACATTATAGAATCCCCCCGGTTCACCATTGGCCAGCATAAAGCCAGCTGGGCCTTTTACAAATTCAATACGCTCAATCATAGATGCGTCCTCAGCTGTGGGCCCCCATGATGCTTCGATATTCATGCCGTTACGAAATGCCGGGATCTTGGATCCACGCATACGAATATTGGCGTATTGATTGTCCCAGTGTCCTTGACGTGTTGCACCACTGATATTGCGTGTAATACCATCGACAATGTCAAAAACCTGTTGATCAGCCATGAGGTCAGATGAAATAACCTGAATATTTTGGGGTAACTCCAAGATCGGTGTTTTAAGACGTAATGACCCAGATATACTATCAAACTTATAATGCTCATAGTACTTACCGTACACGGCCACTTCATCGATTGACTCGGATTGGTCTTTCATAATGATGGGCCCTAAATGTGTTTCTTCGTCTTTTACGGTTACCTCCATAAAATGTTTACCATAGCCGAAAGCTTTGATTTCCAGGCTGTAAGTCTTGGCAGAAAGTCTATCAAAGATAAAGTGTCCCTCACTATCGGTACTGGTCGTTACACCTGTATTCGATAGTTTAATTGTTGCACCCGAAATAGGTTCGGATTTCTCATTGACAAGGATACCGTCAATCTTCAATTTGCTCTGCGCTTGCGCTACAGAAAAAATTGAGCTGATCATCGGAATAGCTAGAAAGGATAAAGTTTTATTCATACGTATTTCACTGGTAGATATGTAATAAAGAATAGATTCATTTTGAATGTGGGATTTAAAATGAATCCATCTAATTTGTAGGTATCAATTTTTATTTTACTGCAAAAAAGGTTGTACTTCCCTGCCACGACGATGCATATGGTTTTCCCTCATGCTCGCCTGCTTTTTCGACAAATGTACTTGCTTCGAGTACATAAGCACCAGCCCAAAGGGCATCGAACGTAACAACACCGTTGGCATCAGCTACAAATTCTTTTCCCCAACCTGTGGACGAGAAAACAGAGACCTTGGCATTTGGAACAACTTTTCCTTCGCTGGTTATCTTAGCCTGTAAGCTAGCGCCTTTTTTTGCATTTGCAGAATTGATCAACTCAACCTGTAACGGATTTTTTAATGCACTATAGTCTAATTTGCTTGATTTGCCAATGACAACGGGCATTAGTGAGGAAAACTCATATTTTGTCTGGCCACCCAGATCTTTAGGTGCCTTTACGATCGATAAAAAGTAAGTTCCTTGCTCAGTCGGTTGGAATGAACCGCTGAAATGATCTCCTTTATTGGTCAATTGCACTTTAACAGGGGCTTTTCCCGGAACATACAATAACAAGGTGAAATCCTTCACATCAGAATACCATTTTTCAATCTGATCTCTTTCATTGGTAACATATTCACCATAATAGACTTTTACTTCATGCGACTGATTGACTGTACCATGAGGAGCGGATTCTATCCAAAGTGCGTGAGCGGAACTGCTGTTACAGTAAAACAATACTGTAAGGAATGCAAAGAGTGATGTTAAAATTTTCATAATATGTTGATTGAAGCGTATAGTTTTTCAACTTATTATGGAGGAGCTTACAGGTAAAAAAAACGGTTAACCAATAAAACCGCAAATTTCGTTATCTTGCAAGTTCTTCCATATCCTATATCGGAAGCAACTGGAGCAGCGAGCTGCTTCAGTCAACTAGAGACAGTTGCCGCTGTCTGTAGCTTTTCGCCATGTGATAGATTGCCGTCTATTGCATGGTGTTTTTGTCTTTAATCAGACCAGCAAATTCTTGTTTAATAATTTAGACTGATTAAAAACAAAACAAATATAAAAGGAATTATTTGGAAATCAACTATATTTTAATTTTTTCACTTCTGAAGTTTTCTTTGATTTTTTCACGAAATTTCACTGTAAAACAAGAACTTACAAGGTATTGATCAATAAAATCAGCTGGCCCGTTTCTTTAAGTCGCGCCAATAGGACATGCCATAGCGGATCGGTATCAGCAAAAAAAGGAAGTGGTTGAGACTTTATTAAGAGTGATCATTGATTTTATGAGGAGTAGCGGTTAGTTTAATTATCCGAGGAAGGTCCTTTGGCGTTGAAACAGACTGTTTATGTAGCAGCCCCTGTGTCGGATCGATATCAGCAATGAAAGCGAAGTTGTGGTTGACTTTACTAGGAGTAGCGGCTGACTTTATTCGGAGTGATGGTCGCCTTATTAGAAGCAGCGCTCAGTTTAATTATCCAAGACAGGCCGTCGGCGATGAAACCGCCTGTTTATTTAAGATATGGGTAATGTCAAACAATTCCGTTTCCTGATAACGTGTAGCCACATGAAGTTTGATATGCTCACAATGGGGTTCAAATGTCGTATGAACAAGATCGACCGTATTATTTTCACCGGAGAGGTGTGTTAAGATCAGATGCTTGAGACGATCAGTTTTATATTGATTGAATAGTTCAACCGCAACACGATTGGAAAGATGCCCCCATCCGCTGCTGATCCTATTCTTCAAAAAATAAGAATATCTTCCTGTATGCAACATATCTTCATCGTAATTGGATTCCAACAAGAGAATATCCGAATGTTGGATCACATGCTGCACATTTTCGCAGGGCCGTCCAATATCGGTCAGCACACCGATATTATGAACTCCATCAGAGACAAGGAAACTACAGGGTTCTTTTGCATCATGGTATTTGGGGATCCCATAAATTTTAAGCCCTCCTATTTCAACTTCCTCATTGGGCGCAATGATATTGACCAGGTGGGAAGGTAAATGTAGTCTGGATCCTTCATAACTTCCCTTCGTGATATACACGGGTAGATTGTATCTTTTTGCAAAAACCGACAATCCGCGGATATGATCGGAGTGTTCGTGCGTTATGAAAATTGCTTTAATCTGGGTCGGAATAATCCCAAGATTATACATCCGGAGATGAATATGTTTACTGTTGATACCAGCATCAATTAATATAGCCGAATCATCTTTGGCTATATAATAACAGTTTCCATTACTCCCGGAGGCGATCGCACAATATTTCATTCGCGTATACTAATTATGAATATATATGTTCTACTGCAGCAAAGATACAAAAAACAAGAAAACTCAGTTGAACCTTAACATTCCGGCAAACTCAATGGAATATTGACCGCCAAACCGCCGTCTGCTGTTTCTTTATATTTGGCGTTCATATCCAAAGCGGTCTCCCACATGGTTTTGACCACTGTATCCAAACTTACTTTGGCTTTGTCGGGATTTGACTGTAAAGCCAGCTGCGCTGCTGTAATCGCTTTTATCGCCCCCATAGTATTGCGTTCGATACAAGGAATCTGTACCAGTCCTCCGATCGGATCGCAGGTCAACCCGAGGTGATGTTCCATGGCGATCTCCGCAGCCATCAGCACCTGGCGTTGTGATCCACCCAGCACCTCCGTCAGCGCACCGGCAGCCATTGCTGAGGATACCCCAATTTCTGCCTGACACCCCCCCATGGCGGCTGAAATAGTCGCATTCTTTTTAAAGATGGATCCGATCTCCGAAGCTGTTAGGATAAACTGCACAATTTTATTTTCCCGCATACCGTCATGGAAAGTAATATAATACTGTAAAACCGCAGGTATAACCCCTGAAGCACCATTGGTAGGAGCAGTAACAACACGTCCAAACGATGCATTTTCTTCATTTACAGCAAGTGCAAAACAGCTTACCCAGTCTAGGATATATTGAAAATTCTGTCCACCTTCACGAATTGCCGTTATCCATGATTCATAATCTTGGTAACTACGTCCCTGCATCAATTTTTTATTTAATTTTGCAGCCCTACGTTCCACATTCAAGCCTCCGGGCAGTGTACCACCAGTGTGACAGCCACGATAGATACACTCATAGATCGTCTTATAGATATTCAGGACACCAGCAACAGTTTCACTTTCCTCCCGCCATGCACACTCATTTTCAAGAACAAGTTCTGATATTTTCAAGCCTGTTTTCATGGTCCAGTGCAGTAGCTCCTGTGCGGTATCCACCGGAAAAGGAAGATCCACTTCGGATAATACACCCTCGGTATCATTTTCCTGAACGACAAATCCACCACCGATAGAATAATAGGTTTCGGTAATGGCTTTACCACTTGACAGGAAAGCCTGAAAAGTAACAGCATTTGGATGGAAGGGTAAACTCTCTGTGTATAAAAACAGAAGGTCTTCCTGATAGGAGAATGGAATCGTGCGCTCACCTGCAACCACCAGTTCGCCTACCGCTTTGATATGCGCCACTTTCGGTGTCACCTGATCTACATCAAAGGTAACCGGATCATCGCCACTCAGTCCAAGCAGAACAGCGATATCTGTACCGTGTCCAGCACCGGTCTTGGCTAAAGATCCATAAAGCAAAATCTTGACCTGATCGACCTCATTCAATACACCTTTTGTCTTGAGGACATGGGTAAATTGCTGGGCTGCACGCCAAGGGCCTAAGGTATGCGAACTGGATGGTCCGATACCGATCTTAAACATATCAAAAACGGATATTTGTTCTTTGCTCATAATCTTTATTGTTGCGGTTAGCTCGCTTTGCATAGCTTTTGTGAAAACCGCATCTAAATTAGCACAAATAAGTGTACAATGTTACCTGTATTTGCATTATTATCAATTTCAAAACCAAGCTGACATTCTTTTAACAAGTATCCAACAAACATCTTACATTTTTTAGGGAAAAAGTAAGAAATGCTTCCCTATCTTTGTTGGCTACAATTTATAGAATGACGGGAAAAACATATTTATATTCTTTTTTTGCCTTTTTTATCTGTTTATTTTCGATCAGAACATATTCCCAACAAATACCTAAGCGAGAGTTTCGTGGTGTATGGGTTGCAACCATAGGTAATATAGACTGGCCTTCGGTCAGAGCCGGCAACAATGTTGCCCAGCAAAAGCAGGAATTTATAGACCTCCTCGACCAGCACCGTAGTGCGGGTTTAAATGCAATCATTCTACAGGTACGGCCTGCAGCAGATGCTTTTTATGGTAAAGGTCGTGAACCTTGGAGTAGATACCTGACAGGAAAACAGGGGCAGGCCCCATCCCCATTTTATGATCCTTTAGAATTTGCCATTGAGGAAGCACATAAAAGAGGCATGGAACTGCATGCCTGGTTCAACCCCTATCGGGCCTCGACCACATTGAATCCCGCACATTTCTCAGAGGACCATATCACCAAACGGCACCCCGAATGGTTCTTTACATACGCAGGAAAAAAGCTTTTCAACCCGGGACTGCCCGATGTCCGTAAATATATCATCGATGTCATTATGGATGTTGTCAAGAATTACGATGTGGATGGTATTCATTTTGACGATTATTTTTACCCTTATCCCGATAGCCGGAGTACATCTGTCCCGGATCAGCTGACTTTTGCCCAGTATAATAATGGCATCGAAAATATTGAAGACTGGCGACGCAATAATGTGAACATGCTCGTGCGCGACCTCGGCATTGCCATAAAAAAAATAAAACCTTATGTTAAATATGGGATCAGTCCATGTGGTGTATGGGATAATAAGGAAAACAATAGTATCGGTTCGGAAACACGTGGGCTAAGTGCCTATCGGGAGCTCTATGCGGATGGTGTAAAATGGATGCAGGAAGGCTGGATCGACTATATCAATCCACAGATCTACTTTCCATTTAAAAACCGCGCCGCGGCGTATGAGGTTCTGGTATCCTGGTGGCAACGACATACCTATGGTCGGCATTTTTATGTAGGTCATGGAGCCTACCGGGTAACAGAAAATAAGAGCGGTTGGACCGACAAAAGTCAGATCCCGCGACAGGTACGCCACCTACGCGAAGAACATGATGTAGAAGGAAGTATCTATTTCAGTTCCAAATCGCTCATGGACAATTTGGCGGGACTACAGGACTCCATGCGAAATGACCTGTATCGTAGCCCTGCTTTACCCCCAACAATGCCTTGGCTGGACAGCATCCCACCAAACGCTCCTTTCGGCTTGCTGGTAAAATCATCCGCTAACGGGAAAATGAATACGCTTTTTTGGCAGAAACCGGATGTGGCCAGTGATGGTCAATCCGCTTACGGGTATGTGGTCTATCGATTTGTCGTAGGTGAGCGGGTCAATATCAAAGATCCGGGCAAAATTATCTTTATCACATACGATGCCGATAAACTCCAGTATACGGATGATGACATCAAACAGAATCAACGTTATAAATATGTTGTCACTGCAATAGACCGGATGAAAAACGAGAGCCGTCCTTCTGACAGTCGAGAGGAAAACGAGGAGAGCTAATCTTCTTCAGAACGATTGGCATTGACAAAAAATAAGAAGAGCCCTCCCGGATGGCTGTGCTGATGACAGCAACACGATCCAGGAGGGCTCTTTTATTGGTGTGATTTTATAGCGACCTTATTTGCCTTGTCCGTACTTGAATTTTTTATTGATGGTAACAGGCAATTTTCCTTTAGGAACATTTTGTCCCAATATCGTTTTGGCAGCAGCCTTCTGCATAAAAGCATCATTTTGATAAGCTAGCAAAATTGTCTTCGCTTTCTTGGATGCTTCAACGCCATCTAATGCATATACATTTGTAAATAGGGTCAAGATGGATTTCTTTGCAAACTTCTTCATCAGGTCCTGCACATTTTCATTCAATTGCATTGTAGGACGTGGACGTAACCGCGTATCGTGTACAGCGATGATGTATTGCTTGTTTTTCTTGATTTCCTTCACAAGACGTTTCATATCATCTTTGCTCAAGCTGTCTGGCACAAAATAGTGAGTTTCGTTGGTCAATCCCGCCGCCAGTTCGTTCTGGAATGTTTGATTGGCAGCAACACCGACATTGATAATCGCTGTAGGCAGATCCTTTTTAAAGGATTTTAATTTTTCGGTGCTGTTAAGAGCTGTAATAGCAGCATTGGACAATTCATCAATCAGCTGAACTGCAGACGCTCTATGTAAATCGGCATACAGATTCTGCTGCGGGGTTGCCTGGTATTTGTCTAGGCCTAACCATAGTTTAGCAGCCAATACCCTTTTCACGCGTGCATCAATATCCACCTGTGAAATCCGACCTTCCTCAATTGCTTTCAGAATAAGGTCAATCGCGCGTTTACTATTCTCGGATACCTCAAGGAGATCGTGTCCCGCAATGATTGCCTGAACATCGGCTTCACCATTCGGGAAGAATTTTTTAACGCCTTTCATGTCCATTGCGTCTGTCACTGTTAAGCCTTTAAAGCCAAGTTCATTCCGCAATAGGTCTGTAACAACCTTTTTAGAAATAGAAGATGGCATATTGGGGGTATCATCCAAGACAGGAATATTCATATGCGCAACCATAACTGCTGGAGCACCTGCTTTAATAAGTTCTTTGAAAGGGTACAGTTCCAGCGTATCCAATCTGGCTTTATCAAAAGGGAGCTTAGGCAGATCATAGTGTGAATCTACATCTGTGTCACCGTGTCCCGGGAAGTGTTTAATGGAGGCCAAGATACCACCATCCACCATACCGTCCATATAAGCTTTTGCTTTTTTGGTGACATTATATTTATTATCGCCAAAAGAACGAATACCGATGACCGGATTTTTCGGGTTGTTATTGATGTCCACATCTGGTGCAAAATTGAAATGCATACCGATACGATGAAAATCCAGCGCAACCTCACGTCCCATGCGATAAATCAACTGATTATCCTGCACAGCACCAAGTGTCATCTGATAAGGGAATGATAACGTAGAATCCGGCATACGCATACCAAGCCCCCACTCTCCATCAAAGGTTATCATTAATGGTACTTTAGATAATGACTGATATCGATTGAACATGTCCACATGACGCACGGGACCACCCTGAAAAACCACAAGGCCGCCCAGATGTTCATCTTGAACAACCTGTGCAACGGAATCAATATATTTCTCACCAAGATTAGTATGCGCCCTTACAAGGAACAACTGGGCCACTTTTTCCTTTGGAGTCAAGGTATTAAACACGGCATCTACCCAATCATGCTGGGAATTGATGTATTTTACAAAATCTTTCTTGTCCTGTGCCTTCGCAAATGATAGCGCACTGGCCAATGCCAATAGGCCCAGACTGAATTTTTTGAACATAAATTAGTTTGTATAATGTCTTAAATAGAATACTAATAACGTTATTATTTTGGATAATATGAAATTGTTTTTGCAACAATTTTATTAAAACATGCAACAAGATGCATTTCGAACACAACAATGGGGAATATAATGATACAATACCTGAGAAGTGCTGCCGGATGTACCTGTTGTCTATCGTTGATTTTGTTGAGAACCTGCTTCGGGACAAATCTGGTTATGGATTTGATTAGGTAATGAACGTCAGTTATAGCTAAGTCTCTGCAATAAGCTTAAGCAAGCCTAAAATACCCAAGAGTAAAAACAAACGAAGTATCAGCTGTAAGCTTAAACAACCAGAATCTAAATACTCATTACTAAATACTAGGTACTAAAAGATAAGACGAGGTATCAGCTGTAAGCTTAAGCAATCAGAATCTAAATACTCAATACTAGATACTCAATACTATGATCTAAATCAAATTATACTTTTTCTCCAGAAACAGCGTCAATTCCATGACATGCTCCAATTCGCCAATTGCCTCCTTTTTCCAAAATGAATCAATGATCAATAGGAGAAACTGCGTTTCCAATTCAGGATTTTCATAACCCAGTTCTTCAAAAGCACGATGGATAATCGGCTGTACAGGTTTCATGAACTGCTCATGTTGTTGTTTGGAAAAGGGATGATGGGACAGTCGTTCCTGCAATTTCCAGAATATGGGTTCAGCACTGACCAACTTATTGGGAAGATTGATCATGGTACGCAAGAAGTCTTTGGGTTCACGATAGGTCATCATCCCACGGTGATGGGTCAGAACCTTGCGATATCCAGATTTGATCAAATAGACCAAGAGTGCATCTTTGTTACCAAAATGTTTGAATATCAAAGCCTCAGAAACGCCAGCGTTCTGCGCTATTGTTTTGGTAGACGTATTGGTATAGCCCTGGTCTGAAAAAAGCAGCAATGCTTCTTTCATAATACGCTCTTTTCTACTCAAAACACTTTCTTTCATATACTATGCCGTTCAGTTGATTTCTAATTCTACTGCAAATATATCTAATCTTTCCGTTCAGTTAGGATTATTGTAACTAAAATGATAGTAATTCGTATCAAATAGTCGCATAAATTTGACAAATAAAAAAATAGAACTAACAACAGCGCCTAAAACCACGCAGACATCCTCAACCAATGAAAATCAAGACCTGGACAATTGTTACTCTCTCGCTTAGTTTAATGCTGTTAACGATGAATGCTTTTGCCCAGCAATATATCTCAGGGAGACTCATGGATAGCAATGGTTCAAAACCAATTTCGGGAGCCAGTGTTACGATCATCGCCTTAAAAGATTCCAGTAAGCTGCAAACACCAACGGATATCTTGGGCAAGTTTACCAGTGTAGCCCTTCCCAATGGTGATTATCTGATTTCGGTGCAGCCAATGGGTTATACTACAGACATTCGGAAGATCAAATTAGTAGGTAAAACTGTGGAGGTCAATTTTAAACTCAACAGCTCGGAGATCGTGTTGGAAGAAATCAGCATCTCACCGACGAGTGTACAGGTACGGGGGGACACCTTAGAATTTGATGCCAAAAAATATGTTACACCTGAATTTGCGGATGCTGACGAACTGGTCAAACAGATCCCAGGTGTAGAAATCGACGAAGATGGTAATGTAAAGGCGCAGGGGGAAGCCGTAAGTAAGATTATCATTGATGGCCGTGAGTTTTTTAGCACTGACCCAAAAGTGGCCCTTAAAAACTTACCTGCGGATGTCATTGCCAAAGTGCAGCTTATTGATGACAAAACCGAACAAGCGAAATTCAGTGGATTTGATGATGGCAAACGGCTGAAAGTGATTAATATTGTCACCAAACCGGATAAAAGAAAATCTTATTTTGGTAAAATCAGTGGCGGAGCCGGTCCGGATGAGAAGTATGCCATCAATACGCAGGTCACCAAAATGAACCCAAAGCGCCAATATTCCATAGATATCAATACCAATAACGTCAATCAGCCCAATGGTTTTGCGCCACGAGGCAACACGCGAGGACGTACAGGACAGGGCGTCACAACACGTTTCAATGCTGGATTCAACTATCTCGACCGGTTTTTTGCGGACCGGATGGATTTTAACGCCAATTACGCCTACAACTATACCGACAATAACACCATCAGCCAAAACAAAACGGAATACACTGCAGGCAATAGAGCCAACCAGATCAACAATCAACAACAATCTGGTAGCACCTACACAAACAATCATGCATTCTCCCTGCGGGCGAACTGGAAAATAGATTCTATTCAAAAGCTGGACATACAGCCCAATTTCTCCTACCAGAGCAATAATAGGCATAGCAGCTCGCTGGGCAGCACCTTATTAAACCTGAGCGAAATGCTCAACCAATCCGACAGGAACAACAGCAGTTTTGGCGAAAATTTCAACTGGGGTGGCGATCTGACTTATATGCGCAGGCTAAACAAACCGGGACGAACCATTAGCGTCAACTTTAATGGTTCTTTCAGTACAAACAAGGGGAATGCCGCAAACTATGCCTTGAATACCTATTACAGAAATGGGGACTTCAATCGAATTGACACCACAAACAATCGCAACTACTCAAATGGTGACAATAATGGCTTTCGTTCAAAAATTGCCTATACCGAGATGCTGGATAAATACTCCCGTTTGCAGGGTAATTACACCTTCCGAAATACGGCGCGCTACTCTGACCGTAAAACGTATGAATTCCTGGCAGAAACGGAACAATTGGGAGAGTTGAAAAATCGCCTTTCGAATGAATTTCGCAATGACTTTGTTTACCACAGTGCGGGGCTATCTTATTTATTCAATAAAAAAGATAGTATACGATTTCAAATCGGATTGGACTACCAGACCGCGAATCAGACAAATGACAAGCTATTTCCAAACAAATTGAAAACAAAGAGCCATTTCAACAGCCTGCTGCCAAACTTGAATTTCCAGTACAATTTCAACAAGGAAACACGTATTGAATTGCGCTATAATGCCAAAACGAATACACCTGCCATTGAGCAGCTACAGGATTTTATCGATAATCAGAACCCACTACGTATTACTTCGGGCAACCCGAACCTAAAACAGGAATATGACCATAACCTGGTTATGCAGTTTAGGTCTATCAATAAGGCCTCTGGCCGAAGCTTTACATCTGACTTTACAGCCGATTTTATTCAGAACAAGATTTCAAATACCATCTTTACAACTGATTCGGCATTTACCATTGAGAATGATGTCGTATTGGGACCAGGAGGCCAATATATCAAACCGGAAAATTTTGATGGGGTCTACAACCTAAAGTGGCACAATAGCCTTGGTTATCGTATAGAACCTTTAAAACTCAATGTCAACCTAAATAATAATCTATATTTCAATCAAAACTACACTTTGTTGAATCTGGAAAAAGTAGATGCAAAGACATATGGCATAAATCAACGTCTCGGTGTGAACACAGCTTTCAGTAAGGAGCTGATCATCGGATTGGATTATAATGGAAATCTATCGTATTCAAAAAATTCGGCAACTGAAAAATCCAATTATTCTGTTTATAAGCATACCATCAGCAATTCCATTGCTTTGACATTATTGCAAAGCTGGACGTTAAATTCGACTTTTAATTACTTATATAACGGAAGTATTCTTAACGCGCCTAGTACGACAAGCTTATTGTGGAATATTTCCGTCGGCAAGAAGCTGTTCAAAAAGAGAAATGCAGAGATCAATTTAACGGTTTTTGATATTTTTAATGACAATAAAAACGTCAATCAACAGGTCAACGACCTTTGGGTACGTGTATCGCAATCCAATGCAATTACCCGTTATGCCATCTTAAGTTTTACTTATCATATACGAGGTATGGGTGGAAAGGCTAACCGAATGCGAAAAGAGTAAAAAATCTCCACGTGGAACGCTGTTATCAATCCACTGTAAGCATATAGCCGACTCCCCGTATATTGGTAATTTTGATCCTTGGATCCTGACTTAAATACTTTCGTATACGACTAATGAATACATCTAGGCTTCGTCCTGTAAAATACTTATCATGGCTCCAATAAGCACGCATGATCTCTTCCCTGGGGATTACCTTGTCCTTCTGTTCGTAGAGTTTACGGAGGAGTTCACTTTCACGAAAAGACAACTTGAGCATTTCATCCTGATAAATCAGCTGGTGCTTCAAACTGTCCAGTGTATAATCACCGATCATCAGTTTCTGCCCAAACAGCATCTTGGGGCTATTCTTTAACAGAGACTCTATCCGTACGACCAATTCTTCGATTTTAAACGGTTTTTTGACATAGTCATCTCCCCCAAGACGAAATCCCCGGACCACGTCTTCTGTCTGCACTTTCGCTGTTAAGAAGATGATGGGAAGCAGGGTGTCCATCTCGCGGATTTTTGCCGCCAAGGTGAACCCATCCATGACAGGCATCATCACATCTACAACCATAATATCCGGTTTCGCGATGCTAAAAGATTCCAAGGCCTCCTCCCCATTGTTGCAGTGTACAACCTGAAAGCCATTGGCCTCCAGACTATCTGCAACAATCATCGCCAGACTCGGTTCGTCTTCTACGTATAAAATATTAATCATAATTCCTGTTATTCAATAATAATGCTTTTTCTATACTAACGTTATGTTGAAGATAGCTTTCTTTAGGTTAATATGGTAATCTGATCATAAAAGTACTCCCTTTTTCCAGCTCACTCTCTACACTGATCTTACCCTCATGGCGTTTTACAACTTGTTTGACATAAGCAAGTCCCAGTCCAAAACCTTTCACATCATGTAAGTTGCCCGAAGGTACCCTAAAAAACATATCGAAGATCTGCTGATGGTATTCGGCTGCAATACCTTTGCCATTATCCGTAATATGGATCTGAACATGCTCCTTAGCCCCTTTTATTTCAACTTTAATCTTAACATGCGGTCCAGCATATTTAATCGCATTCTCCAATAGATTATTGATGACATTTTTCAGATGGGACTCATCTCCTTTGATCAGGATTGATCCAGGGTCAGCAAAAAGCTCGACCTCGACGGTTTTTGTTTTATTGAGCTGAGCCACTTCAATCACACTTGCCACCATCGCGACAATATCGAAGTCCGACCGTTGTAAAACAATTCCCCGAGAGGCATCAATATCCATCTGCAAGACCTTTTCAATCATACCAGAGAGGTGCTCAAGTTCCTTTTTTGAAATATCAAGGTAACGGTCCATCTTTACCTTATCGTCCCGTACCCCATATAATTGTATGGCTTCAATCGCTGCCATCACGGTGGATACTGGAGTTTTCAGTTCATGGGTCATATTGTCAACAAAGTTCTTTCGGAGCTCAGCCATTTTATTTTGGTTAAAAATGGTTTTCATCAGGTAAAAGAAGGTTCCTAACAAAAGACCAATCAACAGCAGTGAAATCAGTAATTGCCAGCTCAAGCTGTACAGCAGGTATTTCCAATCCTCCTGAAATTTGACAACGAGGAATTCATTCTTTAAGGGATTGACCATCATCGGTCTGGTCCAGGCTAGGTTCTTTTCCCGATATTCGCGGCGTACGTCCTTCACCTGTTCACGTGGAATGGTTACGATACTCAGTTCATAGGGTACCGAAATGCTTTTATTGCTCAGTGATTCCTTGAATTTATTGTCGATCTGCTCTAGATTCGTTTTGTTCATTTCAAAATCACGGAACAAAAAGGGTGGAATAATGGCATTCTGATGATCACGATCTTTGGAATACATTTTACCTTTTCGATCAGGATCGCCACGAAAAGCATGTTCTTTGCGTGGCTGGCGGGCGCGTACCCTTTGCAAAGCCTGATCAAGCTCCCTCTCGGGTACCGCAGGTAGAAGTTCTTTTTTGACATCGTTGAGCAGCTGATCTCTTTCGGTCTCAGGCCCATCCAATCGTTGATCACCATTTTCCGCCTGGTATACCTCCTGCACCGCATTAAAGAGCGACCGCTCAGCCGTGGACAGAAAAAGATCCCGCCGATTGGTATAACTTCCGTAAAGCCAGATGCCCAGCACAATGGTGATTCCTGTGCCTATTAAAACGATCAAGCTGATCAGCAATTTAAATCTTCTACCCATAATGAAAACAAATTTAAATTACTAGATTTGCAATCGCTGTGGTAATTAACCATATTTAACAAAATATAACACTGATTAACAGTAAGCATTGATTACTTTTGCACTATTCAAAAATTAATATGATCAAAAACTTTAAGAAACGTAGTATACAATTTTTACTTCCACTTTTTACGTTGGCAGCTTTTGTCGGTTGTAATAAAGACATTTCACTTTCTTTGGATAACTCAAGAGATGAAACGATTGGCGTAGTACCAATTGATACTGTTTCCGTGAAAGTTTCCACTTACCAATTGGATCCTCTTCCAACTTCAAATACGGGGACGATTCTGGTAGGAAAAAATAACAATGCTGTCACTGGTAGTGTCAAATCAACTTCCTATATGCGTTTGGGGATTGGTACAATAAACAGTACCGCCATTCCAGATGATGCGGTATTGGATTCTGTGTCTTTGGTTCTAAGTCCGAACAAATACTATTCTGGTGATACAACCAAAGTTCAGAAAATTGCTGTTCATCGTGTTACGGAAGATATCACCCTGACACCAATTGATCCGACACAGCCAACGACATCAAGGCCACTTTATGTAACTGCAGCCAGTATATTCAGCAATAAAAAATTTGCTTATGAAAACAAACCATTAGCAGAGCTTTCCTTTAACCCTCGTGTCAAAGCAACAGATTCATTGTTCTTTAAGTTCAATAGTACCATTAGCAATGAACTTTTCAGATTGATCAAAGATGGTGATAACAGGATTCAAAGTAACACTAGTTTTCAAGAATATTTCAAAGGGTTAGCGCTTGTCCCAGATAATAACAATACAGCGATTATCGGCTTTAAAGACACTGTTTTCCTACAGGTGCATTATTCTTTTGAAAACAATGAGGGAAACAAGACAAGAGGCAAGCAGTTTTTTGCTATTGACAACAAAGCATACCAATATAACCAAATTGAGACAGATCGTTCTGCGACAAAGTTTTCTTCTATGACGCTATCAAATCCGCAGATTGATGTTGAAAAAACTGATGGAAATACATTCTTGGAAGGTTCAAGTGGTGTTGTAGCGAAAATTGAGTTTCCTACGTTATTATCATTGGTCAATGATCCAACAATTTCAATCAATAAAGTGGAACTTGTCATTGAAGCAGAAAATAATCCACTGGAAGGCTATGAGCAACCAAGTAATTTGGTCCTTATGGTCGCAAATAGCGAAGGGACGCCTGTTAGTGCCTTAGCATCATTAGAGACTGCAAACGCAATGCAAGTAGCCCGATTGATTAAAATTGGAGACGCAAATGGTAAATACACCTTTAATTTGATTGATTATTTAAATAAAATTAAAACAACAGCATATAAAAACACTTCATTATATCTATCTTTACCCCCATTGCCAGTACCAGTTGGAACTGTAGGTGGGAGTTCAATAGCAATACCTCCACAGCTATCAAGTACAGCGAATCGGTTGATATTGGCAAAAGATGGTAATGATCCAAGAATTAAATTAAACATCCTTTATACTAAATTTCAATAATTTATGAACAAGAAAAATTGGCTACTCGTATTGTCAGCTTTTGTAGTTACAGTTACATCATTCTCTTCTTGTAAAAAAAGCGACGACAACACTGAAGATAAATCTACGGAGTGGTTTCAAAAAGCAGCTTACAAAGGTCCACAAACTTCTTCCGCAGCAAGTTTTGTAATAAAGAATATCGCTTATGTAACTACAGGTCAATCAAACAATGCAGGTAGCAAGCCTGTTAACCTAAAAAACACCTATGCTTATGATCAAGCATCTAACACGTGGAGCGAAAAAGATCCATTAGCGGATAATAACGCAGAAAGCAGTGGTCGTCGTGGCGCAATTGCTTTTGCTATCGGAGATTTTGGCTATGTAGGTGGCGGTAATGATGGCGCAAACTTCTTGAAAGATTTCTATAAATTTGACCCTTCGGCAGAAAAAGGAAAACAATGGACTAAAGTTGCTGATTTACCTATCGTATTAGCAAATGCTGTAGCATTTACTATCGGAGGAAAAGCCTACGTGGGTACAGGAGAGACAACGATTGCAAATGGTACTTCCTTTACCAATCAGTTTTTCAAATATGACCCAGATTTAAATAAATGGGAAGCAATTCCTGATGCTCCATTTACAGCTAAGAGAAAAGGTGCTTTTGTATTTGTATCGGGTAATGCTGCATATGTTGGTGGCGGAGTTTCCAATGGTGGTTACCCAGGAGATTTTTACAAATTTGATGGTAGCAAATGGACACAATTAGCAGATCTAAACAGAAACGATGGCACATATAGTTATGATATGACTCGTTCTAATGCTGCTGCTTTCGTTATTGGCAATAGTGGTTTCTTAGTTGGTGGATTAAAAGGGACTGCAACAAGTTCAGTTGTGAAATATAATATCAGCGGCGACTATTGGACAAGTGACAATACAGCCCTTGGTGGTGGTGCAAGACAAGATGCTGTTGCTTACACAATCGGATCAACAGGTTATGTTGCTACAGGCCTAAATGGTACAACACGTTTTGATGATAACTGGAGCTTTGTTCCTGTTTATTAATAACAAAATATAAATCAAAAAAAGGGATGGAACATATGTTTCATCCCTTTTTTTATAGTGCCTGTTTTTTTCTGGAAGTGTCTGTTTTCTATTGGTCAGGAAGAACCTTAAGTCGATTTTCATAGCTGTTGGTGCTTGTGAAAGCATGAAAGTTTTAGGCCAAGATCTGTCGTTGTTGGTTTCTGTCTGATCGCTTTAGTTATAGAGGCCAAGATGTAAAATGACCTCTTCGATATAGATTGGTGGCTACTTTTTAATGTTTGAAGGATCCATGCGTCAATGTCCTACAATGAATTGATATGAGTTTGTGTTTCTCAGGAGGCCTATCCATGCATTCGTTTTGCGTGGACCAAGTCGCCTCGCATGAACGATCAATACTCTTTACATGATATTGGCACTGTTAGACCCACCGCAAAAAGAAAAGCGATATCCAGGGACATCGCTTTTCTTTACATGTATTTTGCTTAATACGTTACTTTTCTATTGCTTTGATTTCATACAGTGTGTTCCACAACTTACCAGTTACGAACAAGCGTTTATTGGCCTGATCATAGGCGATTCCATTCAGCTCATTATCATAAGCTGAAGTATGCTCATAGATTCCAACCAGATTAATCCTACTCTCTACAGCACCTGTCTCTGGATTGATAATTGCGAGAACATCCTTTTGATAGACATTTGCGTAAACTTTTCCATCAATATACTCCAATTCATTCAGTTGATCTACGGGACCATTCTCGTCATATACACCAATTGAGCCCAACTCTTTACCAGTAACGGCATCCAGGAAAAACAATTTATTGGAACCATCTGACTTGATCAAACGCTTGCCATCGTAGGTAATGCCCCAGCCCTCTTTACTATTTTCGTATTTAAATGAGCTCTCTTTTGTAAATGAATTTTTATCAAAAACGTATCCTTCCCCTTGCTGCCAGGTTAGCATAAACAATTTATTACCGACTAACGTCATCCCTTCAGCAAAAGTTTTCTCATCGAATTTGATTTCTTTCAGGACTTTTCCAGTTGTCAGATCCACCTTTCTAAGATTAGATTCACCATATCGTCCATTTGATTCATACAATACACCATCGGCAAACTGAAGTCCTTGGGTAAATGCAGTTGTGTCATGCGGGTATTTGTTGACAACCTGAAATCCATAGTTCTTTGCACTTGCAGGAACCACAAAGAACGTACTGGAGACGGAATTTGACTTACCACCGCTATAGACTGTTGCGGAAATATTGCGTGAACCATAGGGCATATCTTTGGTCTCTACAGTGATTGCGGCAGTATCTGTAGAGGACCCTACATGTTTGTCGTCCACAAAGTAAGCGACAGAATCCATGGTAATTGCGTCAAATTTCAATTTTAATTGCACTTGACTGCCCTTTAAAACGGCTTGGTTTGCACCAGGTGACGCAAATTCCAAAGCAGATTTTTTCGATTTACAGGAAGCAAAAGCAAGTGTTGCTATCGCAATAAAATACGTGATTTTTTTCATCTAAATAATCTATTTTTAAAGCTGATGAAACGATCGCATTGTTATAAAACAGTATGTTTAATAAATCATGATCGTTTCATTTTTATAATATAAAAGTCTGATTCAAAACCAGAAACTTGGTAAACTGATGGCTTATACGCCCAAGATCTCTTATTTCAAATCGGATAGCTCAATACTATTCTCAACTATCCCAAAATGCATCTTTAATATAAGTAAGTTTTGAATGCGTGTTATTCGTTACAGCTACTACGTCGAATCTCACTTCACCACTATATGCATGTTTCAATATATAGGCTTGCGCTGCCCGAATCAGTCGCCGTTGCTTGCGCACATCTACAAATTCATAAGGCTCACCAAAATCTGTCGTCGATCGTGTTTTCACCTCCACGAATACCAGGGTACTCCCATCCATGACGATCAAATCTACTTCTAAATTCTTAAATCGCCAATTTCTTAACATTATTTTATAGCCCATCTCGATCAGGTATTCCATAGCCAACTTTTCGCCCTGTATTCCTATTTCAAGATGTTTCGCCATATTATCCGGATTACTTTACAATCGTATTTCCCAAAAATCCCCCCAAAAGACGCTCCGCCTCTTTGAGTTTTTGATACTTAAAGATAAGCACTTCCAGATTAGCAACATCCTGCTCTTGCTTCATTTCTTCACGAATATGATGCATTTCAGCGCCGATCTTTTGCTTTTTTATCCGATAGATAGCCTCTACGACCAATTGTTTGAGATGCTCATACTCTTGAGTCACATAGATCTTGCGTTTATCGTCATTCCAATTTTCACTGAGTGAATATTTCGTCGCCACGCAATTGATCGCCAGCTCGGAAACTGCAGCATCAGCATTGGAGTAAAATAATTTTGCATCGGGGATTTCATAATTTTCAGCAGCATCCCGATAAGCTTTCAGAATAAATGCAGCGCCCTTATCTTTGAATTCAATATCGCTGATATTACCCAGCAAGACACCCGCAACCGGAATGTCGCCATCCCCTTCCCAGGTCGCCAGGTAATCACCATAGTTGATCAGGATACGGACGATCTCACGTTCCTGCAGGATCTCAGCAGTAAGCTGTGTAGGCTGCTCCGTAGCCTCCATGGCCGGCACACCTCCACGCTCATCTTCTGTCATAAAGAAATCAGGCGGCGGGCCATCCATTCCAAAAGACGGCATTCCCGTGTTTGCAGGGGTATTTTGGGCCTTGCGAGAGGCATCCTTATCGGCTTTTTTTGCCTTATTCAGCCTTATCTTGTTGAGCTCGGCAAGCAAAATACGCTCCTCAATATCCAATAAGCTGCTACATTCCCGAATAAAAACAGAGACTTTAATCTCATCCGGGATCAAAGCGATACTTTCAACAACATCGCGTATCACTTCGGCCCTTTTGATGGGATCGTTGTTGGCATCGCGAAGTAAAATATTGGTCTTATAGAAGATAAAATCCTGCTGATGGGATTTCACATATTCCTTAAAGGCTGTGGCTCCATATGTTTGCACATAGGAATCGGGGTCATTCCCATCCGGGAAGAGCAATACCTTTACATTTAACCCTTCTTCCAGCAACATATCGGTACCACGCAATGAGGCTTTTATACCAGCTTCATCTCCATCATAGAGTATGGTTACATTTTTGGTAAATCTGGAAATCAATTTAATCTGACCAGTGGTCAGCGAGGTTCCCGAGGAAGAAACCACATTTTCAACACCGGCCTGATGTACAGATAGAACATCCGCATAGCCCTCAACGAGATAGCAATTGTCCTCTTCCATGATTGCCTTCTTGGCAAAATTCAACCCATAGAGTACATCTGACTTATGATAGATCTCACTTTCGGGTGAGTTTACATATTTGGCGACCTTCTTATCCGTTTTTAGCGTACGTCCACCAAACCCGATAATACGTCCGGTCAAGTTATGAATAGGGAACATGACACGCCCCCTGAAGCGATCGTAGAGCGATTTATCGTCACGTTCAATAGCAAGTCCACTTGCAGCCAGGTAATCCGGATGGAAGCCTGCTTCCTGTGCCTTATCCACCAATGCCGTCCACTCTTCGGGTGAATAGCCTAGTTCGAATTTCTTGATGATATCCTCACGGTATCCCCGCTCTTTGAAATAGTTGAGTCCGATGACCTGCCCCATTTCACTTTTCCAGAGCTGTTCTACGAAAAATTTACCTGCCCAGGCACTCAAGACATAAAGACTTTCTCTTTTATCCTGTGCAGCGAGCTGTGCTGGAGACCGTTCAACCTCTTCAATCTCAATGGAATATTTATCAGCCAGATAACGAATCGCTTCGGGATAGGAGAACTTTTCCAGTTCCATCACAAATTTGAGGGAATCCCCTCCTACACCACAGCCAAAACATTTGTAGATACCTTTTGAGACAGAAACGTGGAATGATGGTGTTTTTTCGTGGTGAAATGGACAATTCCCGATCAATGAGGTACCACGCTTCTTTAAATCAACGAAGTCACCCACCACTTCCTCTATCCGTGCCGTTTCCAGTACTTTGTCAATAACGTCTTGCTTTATCAAAATCGTGCTCCTATTTTTAATGTAAAATTAGTATAAATCTGATAGATTTTAGTCCAGATCCAATTATTTATGCTGGCCCTTCGCTGTACAATTAAACAGCTCAAAAAGATATTTACACCCAACTAAACCGCCCACTTCAGTTCTTATACCTTCAGAATGAGCCAGACAAAGGCTGTGATGGAACCTCTATGCTACAATAACGTCTTGTTTTTATACTTTCGAAATGAAATATTGACTTTTATCGACAAAAAACAATTTCGAATTCTTTACATTTGTTGTTCAATTTATAGCTGATTAAGATAATCAAAATGAGTAAAACTATCAAGAAAATATGCTGTATAGGAGCTGGTTACGTGGGTGGGCCAACAATGTCGGTTGTTGCGAAACAATGTCCTCATATTGAGATTACCATTGTTGATATGAATGCCGAGCGTATTGGAGCATGGAATGATGAAAACCTAGAAAACCTTCCTGTTTACGAACCGGGCCTCCAAGAAATCGTTGCTGAAGCGAGGGGACGCAATTTGTTTTTCTCAACCGATATCAACAAGGCTATTGATGAGGCCGAGATGATTTTTATTTCGGTCAATACCCCAACCAAGAATTACGGAAAAGGAAAGGGGATGGCTGCGGATTTAAAATATATCGAGCTATGCGCTCGTCAAATCGCTTCAGTCGCCAAAGATGATAAGATTGTTGTCGAAAAATCCACTCTTCCGGTACGTACAGCTGCTGCATTGAAAAGTATCCTTGACAATACCGGTAACGGTGTGAATTTTCATATTTTATCAAATCCTGAATTCCTCGCCGAAGGGACGGCAATACAGGATTTGATCAATCCGGACCGTGTACTTATCGGCGGTGAAAATGAAGAAGCAATTGCAGCATTAGTGAATATCTATGCGCATTGGGTAGATCAAAGCAAAATCTTGACGACAAATCTGTGGTCTTCTGAGCTTTCTAAATTGACCGCTAACGCTTTTCTGGCGCAACGGGTTTCTTCTATTAACTCAATTTCTGCTCTTTGTGAGAAAACGGGTGCCAATGTTGATGAGGTATCCAAAGCTATTGGTATGGATACACGTATTGGCGCTAAGTTTTTAAAAGCATCGGTTGGTTTCGGGGGGTCATGTTTTCAGAAAGACATTCTCAACCTCGTCTATATCGCACGCAGTTATGGGCTTACGGAAGTCGCTGAATACTGGGATCAGGTTATTTTAATGAATGATTATCAAAAGCAGCGTTTTGCTGACAATATTATCCAGACATTGTACAATACGGTATCAGGAAAAAAGATTGCTTTTTTGGGCTGGGCGTTTAAAAAAGATACCAATGACACTCGTGAATCCGCAGCGATCTACGTTGCCGATTATCTATTAAATGAGCAGGCGGAAATTACAGTGTATGATCCAAAAGTGTCTGCTGAACGTATTTACGCTGACTTGGATTATCTGAACACGCGTTCATCGGAAGAAAATAGACTCTTGGTCAAAGTTGTCGATACACCTTATGAAGCCTGTGACGACGCACACGCTGTTGCCATATTAACAGAATGGGATGAATTCAAAAGCTATGACTGGAAGAAGATCAAGGATCAGATGAAGAAACCTGCCTTTGTATTTGATGGGCGGAAACTATTGAATCGGAAACAGCTTGAAGATCTCGATTTTAAATATTATGCGATAGGCGAATAACCGCATCACGAGATAAAGTAGAACCCTCAGTAGCTATCTGTATGTTCATACGGATATCACTGAGGGTTTTGTTTGTGCCTGTTGGCAACGCATAAGGAAAGAGAGATGAAACACAAGCGAAGCAACAGGACTTTTTATCTTAATTGTTTAACATGCCATAAAATTCATTCATGTAATACGATTCTTGTAGCGCGTCCCTAAAGTTGTGCCATTGCTCTTCATCAAACGAGAAAACAATGTCAGGATAAGGGGTCTTCATAATCAAGCGAAATTCACCATCCGGGAATGAACTGAAGAAAAGTTCGTCACCATTACTCTTAATGATGGTCAGAAAATCGAAAAACTTATTCTGTGTAAATGTCAGTACAAAACTTTGCTGCCAGATATAATATGTTCTGCACTTATGGCAAACACTAATGTGGGTATCTCCGCGTTGACTTAGAATCTTGGTATCACACATACTATACACATTTATTTAGACTCATTATAAATAATATCCAAATGTAAGCATTGTTTTTAGAATAACAAGTATGAAAACAAAAAAAGGAGATATATTTTCATATATCTCCTTTTTTTGTTTTCTAGTGGATTAATTCAACCCTCTTTTTTTCAATAAATATTTCGGATCTGGGTCTGCTCCTCTAAAGGTACGGTACATTTTTGCCGGATCATCTGTGCCTCCTTTTTCGAGGACGTTCTTACGGAATGAATCCGCTGTTGCTTTATCATACAAAGATTTCTCTTTGAAGGCTGCAAAAGCATCTGAATCCAACACTTCCGACCAGATATAAGCATAATATCCTGCTGAATAACCTCCAGCAAAGATATGCTGAAAATAAGTACTTCTATAACGCGGGATAATTGCGTCAATAATACCTATTTTCTTCATGGCTGCTTTTTCAAATCCATTGACATCTTTCGAAATTTCCTTGGTTGTCGCATGGTAATCCATATCCAACAATGCTGCTGAAAGGTATTCCACTGTTGCAAAGCCTTGGTCAAAAGTACCTGCTTTTTCCATTTTCTGGATCAATGAATCTGGCATGGCCTCTTTGGTTTTAAAATGTTTTGCATAGGTCTTTAATACCTCTGGATCTGCTGCCCAATTTTCCATGATCTGTGATGGCAATTCTACAAAGTCACGTGGTACGGAAGTACCAGCCATTGATCTGTATTTGACATTAGAAAGTAGTCCATGTAAAGCATGTCCAAATTCATGAAATAGCGTAGTCGCTTCATCAAATGTCAGCAATGCAGGGTTCTTACCAACAGGTTTTGTGAAATTACATACAATAGAAATTACCGGAGCAACGCGTTTGCCATCTTTTGTGGATTGATCACGGTAAGATGTCATCCAGGCACCACCACGTTTAGATTCACGCGGAAAGAAGTCTGCATACAAAAGTCCCAGATGTGAACCATCTTTGTCTTTCACTTCGTACACCTCGACTTCTTTATGATAAGTTGGTACATTGTTGAGGGCAACAAATGTCAAACCATATAGTTTGTTTGCTACTGCAAAAGCGCCTTCACGTACTGTTGGTAAGCTCAAATAAGGTTTGATCTCATCTTCGTCCAGTGCAAAGCGTTTTTTGCGTATAATCTCTGTATAATATCTCCAATCGTATGGCGCAACCGCAAAAGTACCACCTTCGCCTTTAATCTCTTTTGCGATATCTGCCTCTTCGCCTTTCGCTTTCGCCAAAGCCGGTGTCCATAACTTATTCAATAAAGCATATACATTTTCAGGTGTCTTAGCCATAGATTCCTCCAAGACATAGGCCGCATGCGATTTATAGCCCAATAGCTTCGCTTTTTGAAGGCGAAGGTTGACGATTTTCCGAATGATTTCTTTGTTATCATTTGTGTTATCGTGGTTCCCGCGCATTTGATATGCTTCCCAGATCTGCTTTCTCAGTTCCCGATTTTTGGCATATTGCAGGAAAGGCATGATCGAAGGATTCTGTAAGGTAAATACCCATTTATCTTTTTTACCTTTGGCAACAGCTTCCTCGGCAGCTGCAGTTTTTAATGACTCAGGTAGGCCTTCCAATTGACTCGCTGAATCAACAACAAGTTGGTAGGCATTGGTTTCAGCCAATAGATTCTGTCCGAACTGTGTTGTCAATGTCGAAAGTTCGGCATTGATCTTTTTCATTTTTTCTTTATCCGCATCTTTTAGGTTTGCGCCAGAACGCACAAAGCTCTTATAAGTCTCTTCTAGGAGCTTGTTGTCTTGGGCGTCCAGACCAAGTGTGTTACGGCTATTCCAAACTTCCTTGATTTTATCAAACAATTTGGAGTTCATCGAGATCTCATCCGAATGACTAGACAATATTGGGGCTAGATCTTTTGCGATTGCCTGAATGCTATCGTTAGTGTTTGCACTGTTGAGATTATGAAATACAGTAGATACATTATTTAGCAAGCTTCCAGCATTTTCAAGGGCTACTATCGTATTTTGGAAAGTCGCTTTATCAGAGTTATTGACAATGGAGTCAATTTCCAAATTATGCACTTTTATTGCCTCCTCAAAGGCAGGCCTGAAATGTTCGGTTTTGATCTTGTCAAATGGTGGAACATTAAAGGGTGTTTCATAGGCTAACAAAAGAGGATTATCTGTCATCATTTTTTTTTCCTCACAACCAACAATTGCAGTTGCCACTATCATTAAAAATGGCAAAAGTTGTCTTTTCTTCATATCGTCTGATTATTCATGATTTTTTTTCAAAGATAATAAAATTAGGCAAATACGGGAGTCCCGCTTCTTTGGATCACAAGCGACCGAAAAAACGTCATCCTATTGTAAAACAAAAACTTATTCGTAACCTTGTTAAAAATAATCTGTCAATTTGGGTAAAAATATTTAAATGAGCGCTATTAACCGTTTCTTTTGGAGATGTGCAGGTGCACATCAAGAAACTCTTGAAAAGTATCCGGAGGAGCATAGTAAGTACACAGCCATAGGTGCTACTATTTTTTTTACCGGATTGTTTGCCAGTCTTTCTGGCGGCTATGCGATGTATTTTGTGTTTAGTGGGGGAACACTGGACTGGTTCCTTGCAATCGTATTTGGTATCATTTGGGGCTTAGCGATTTTCAACATGGATCGCTATATCGTACTGAGTATCAACAAATCAAAAAGTGGCTGGATGCAACTCTTGCAGGCGCTACCTCGTATTCTCTTGGCTATTTTAATTGGTTTAGTTATTTCTCGGCCTTTGGAACTGAAAATTTTTGACAAGGAAATCCGTGAGAATTTACGTGTACGTTTTCTCGCTGACCAACGTGCAAAAATTGATACCCTGAACAGTACATTCAATAAAAAATACAGCAATGAGGTCAATCAACTAAAAGCCATAAGTGTAGAACGTGATTCACTGGAATCAGGTATCAA
The DNA here is from genome assembly GCF_019969845.1 of Sphingobacterium sp. GVS05A. GTDB lineage: Bacteria > Bacteroidota > Bacteroidia > Sphingobacteriales > Sphingobacteriaceae > Sphingobacterium. Next base: position 185,586 of record NZ_JAHXYR010000003.1, on the reverse strand, counting down.
GACCGATCGCACCAAATTGAATTATGAAATCTATGGTAATAAAACCACGGAGACATCGGGTGTGATGGGTTATGGTCCTTATGCTAAAATGAAGGAAGAAGAACTCAAAAAGAAAGAAGCTTATCTGGACACGCTGCGTAATAAGATAGCAGCACAACAAAATGCTATCCGTCAAAAGCAAAAATTTGAAGGAATCCTGGATCAAAAGGTTTTGTCCAATGCCTCGCTGGACAGTGCTGTCAACGTCGCAGGTTTTGCTGATCGCAATTCAGCGCTAGGTAATCTACGCTATGATGCCAATGGAAAAGTCAATGAATCCAATGCGAATGCGGTATTTTTTATCGCGCTACTCTTTGTCTTTTTAGAATGTCTTCCTGTCATTGTCAAACTGTTGGCCGGACGTGATCCTTATGACAATGAAATCCAAAATCTAAGAACCTTACATGATTACGAATCAGATACCAATCTTGTTGTCGAGAAAGAGGCTGTTGATCGTCTCAAGGATACTTACGTCGATGTTTCGATCAATAAACGCATGAAAGAACTGTAGGGAGTTATTAGTATTGAGTAGTTAGTAGTGAGTATTGAGACGTTGGTGGGGCAAGCCTTCGGCTTATGTTATATAAGTGAGTTGGCTTTATCTATTAGTATTGAGATATGAGTATTGAGTATTGAGACTTTAGTGAGTTCAAGCCTTCGGCTTACGACCTTAGCTTGAGGATTGAAGAGCTTATCTGCAAGAAGCCTAGCGTTTTTATGACCAGCTCTTCAATCTTTGTTGTTATGCCTGCAGAACCTGCCGGACAGGTAGGACTTCATTATTCGTCCTCGTCCAGAAATTTAGCATCGATCTGTTTATTTGCTTTTGCTCCCAATCGTTTCAGCTTCTCCACTTTCCCGATGACATTTCCGGCACCAGTAGAAAGCTTTTTGGTGGCATCCTCATGGCTTTTCAGCGCACGCTCCAGCTGATTTTGAACCTGCTCCATATCTGTCAGGAAGCTCACAAATTTATCGTACAAACTTCCTGCTTCTTTAGCAATTTCAATGACATTGCGTGTCTGGCGCTCTTGCTTCCAGATACTCGCGATGGTACGCAATGTCGCCAGCAACGTCGAAGGGCTAACGATAACGACCTTACGATCCCAAGCATCGCTGAATAGATCTGGTTTTTCTGCGACAGACATACTCAATGCAGATTCGATCGGCATAAACAACAAGACAAATTCGGGCGATTCTATCCCATACAACTCATGATAGTTTTTGGCGGAAAGTTCCTTCACGTGATTTTCAACGGACTGTACATGTTGTTTCGCGAAAATCGCACGGTCTTCATCAGTCTCAGCATTTACCCAACGCTCGTAAGCGATCAAGGAGACTTTAGAATCCACAATCAGATGTTTATCTTCGGGAAGGTCAATAATCGCATCGGGCTGCATTCTCCGTCCTTCAGCATCCATTAAAGAAACCTGTAACCTAAACTCACGGTCTTTCATCAGTCCCGAACGCTCTAGGACTCGTTCCAAAATCACTTCACCCCAATTCCCCTGCTTTTTTGTATCTCCTTTTAAAGCTTTGGTAAGACTATTGGCTTCATCTTTAATCTTGAGACTTTGTTCGACCAACTGCAACACGACGCCTTTCAGGGAATTTCGTTCGGCCGCTTCCTGATTATAATTTTTATCTACCTTCTCTTCAAACAGCTTGATTTTCTCCTTGAGCGGATCTAGGATCAGTCCAAGTGAGCGGTGGTTTGTTTCGGTAAATTTCTGAGTTTTCTCTTCCAATATTTTATTGGCGATAACCTGAAATTCATTGTTAAACTGCCTTTTTATTTCGGCAATTTCATTTTTTTGCTCCTGAAATTTATCCATTTGGGCCTCATAGAATGAACGTGTGCTTTCCAGCGAACGCTCAGCAACCAATACACTCTCACGCTCCTTGTCCAATTCATCTCTTAGTATTAAACGTTCTTCCAGCAAACTTTGCTCTCGTTGTTGGGAACGCGCCAGCTCTATTTTCAATGCCTCTACTTCTTTATTCTGGCCCACATCCATAGCAGGAGCGCCATTTCTTTTCAACACCAATATGATCAAAATGACCAACAACAAGACAATTCCTGCAAAGAAAAATATTTCCATGATTTATATTTTACGAGAATAGCAGCTTCTTACCTGTCGTGACAGAACATCTGCTATCAAATTTGATTAATGTTAAGTTTACTTGTCAACAGCAGTATACAATAGTCTTTGTTGACTGATCATACCACTACTGACTGATGAATTTATGCAGCTGCAATTGTGTAATGCTTTCATCAATCCAATACCGCTTTAATTTAGACATTGCATTAAGACACAAGCAAGATATTGCGTTATTCTGATTTACTGCAACTTCTGATGGGTTTTCCACCATAGATCGGGCATCTCCCCAGAAACGGCCATTTGGTAATCTTCATAACGGCATGGCACAAGGTAGTACCTTTCGTTGACAGATTTTGATCCAAAATAAGGCACTTGTATCCACCAGCGGTCTGATTTTTTGCTTTTCACAAAAACCAATTCATGTTCTTCATTTTCAAGTGTGGTACGGTAGATGATATAAGATGATTTAGGATACAACGGTGTATCCTGCTTGCGATTATAATAACCGTCGATAAAACACCAGATCATTTGAGAAACCAACATTGCGGTCTGTTCCATGGGATCAAATGTAGGGTTCAATTCGTAGAAACCAATAGAAGTACATTTGTCCGACATGCCTGCATAACGTGCAAGCTGACAGGCTTCGTCTCCGTACAAGCCATTTGGAATCGCATTGGCATTGCCCGGTGCCTCTGATGCCCGTATGGCGCCGATATCGAAACTGATCAAGTCAGCAGCCCGGATAAGCGGTTCAGACTGGTCCATTTTACCCGCGATCATTCCCACGCGGGTTGCATTGAAAAACAATTTGTCGTACATATTGATGGACTCTTTGCTGACGAGGTAGGTCTGATAAGCAATGGAATTCAGGTTAAACAGATAATCGGGCTGATGCAAAATAATGTGATTGACATAAGACCGAGAGTTTAGGCTGACATTTTCAGCTTCCTCCTGATTGAGATCGAAACGCGAATCCACAATAGCCAATTCGATCTTCCGTTCCAAATTCTGGTAGCCTAGGTATTGTGCATAGGTCAGATCCTGTCCGCCACCGATAATAATCGGGAGAATATTCGTCTTTACTAATTCTTCTACCACCGATTTCAAGGCCACGTAGGTATCCTGAATAGTATTACCTGCTTTTATATTCCCCAGATCGACAATATTTATCTTATAGTCCCCTTGATACAAGGTATAAAGGTGTTTGCGTACCGCATCCGGAGCTTTATCTGTTCCATTATTATTGACCGATGCCCGATCCTCCTGTACACCGATAATAGCCAATTGAGGTTGTTCATTTTCCTCCCAAGTGGGAAAATCTGTTTCATAAGCCTGAATCACATTCCCTAATTGGGAATTTAAGAAACCATGCTCTGGAGAGATACTTGCAATTGAAATCGGGCTAAAGAATACGGACAATGATGACATAAGCTATAATTTGTTTAAAACATCTTATTTTTTCGGGATGCAACTCACACAAATATCCATTTATTAACTAACTTTTGAAAACATTATTTTTAACAGTATCTTTATCAAGTGATATTAATAACAGGAGGAACAGGTTTTTTAGGATCTACATTGATCAAACAATTGATCGATCAAGGAATTGACGTCATTGCGACCAAGAGAGCTCAATCGATTATTCCAGCCAGCCTGTTATCTTCTTCGTTGATTCAGTGGATTGATGCAGACATCAACCATTATTTTGAACTGGAAGACGCGCTGGAAGGCGTAACGAAAGTGTATCACTGCGCGGCACTGGTCTCCTATCAGAAGAAAGATGCTAAATCACTCTTTAAGGTCAATGTAGAAGGAACAGCAAATATTGTCAACCTTTGCCTGGAGAAAAACATCCGTCTACTTCATGTTAGTTCAATCGCCGCATTGGGCACCAACAAAGACAACTTACCGATATCTGAAAAAGACCATTGGGAGCATAGCCCCACTACCTCCAACTATTCGCTGTCTAAATATCAGGCGGAAATGGAGGTTTGGCGCGGTATTACGGAGGGACTGGATGCTGTTATCGTAAACCCTTCGGTGATATTGGGGGCGGCAGCCAAAGACAAAGGATCTGGAGCCATATTCTCAATGATCAATAAGGGATTGAAATTTTATCCGAAAGGGAGTGTCGGCATCGTCGATGTTGAGGATGTCGCGTCAATTATGATCCAATTGATGGAAAAGGGCGAGATTACCGCTGAACGCTATATTATCAATCACCTCAACATTCCCAATAAAGATCTGCTCAGTGTCGCCAGCGTCCTGATGAACAAGCCCGAACCCACGATTGAAGTCTCCGAGACTCTTCTTCAGATCGCATCCACTGTTTCTAGCATGCTCGCTGTCTTCAAGAAATCGGACTCTTCGCTGACCAAAGAAACGGCAGCAGCGTCAAGTGCCAAATTACAGTACTCCAATGCGAAGGTACAGTCACTCTTGAACCACAGTTATCGCCCGTTGGAACAGACATTAAAAGAAATTGCAAATTTGTACAGCAAACAGTAAAAACAATATAAAATATTAAACAACCGAACCCTGAACCCGTCATGAGCTTACCAAACTATCCGATTCAAAATAAAGCCTGCGTGTTTATGATTGTTTCATTTGCTAAACAGTATCCCGATGAAACCATCAAAAGCTCCAATTGCTTGCCAAGGAAATGACAGTTTGCCCATGATCGCTTCATCGCCATTAAAAAACAAATAATTAAGATGAAACCATCATGGTTAACTAAATCACAGTTCGATAGTAATAAGTATCCTCATGATAGATTCATCACCACTAAAAAACAAATAATTACGATGAAAAACTATTACATCATTGATTTTGATAGTACATTTACCCAAGTAGAAGCGCTCGATGAGCTCGCCCGGATCTCACTCGAAAATCATCCTGATCGCGAATCTATCTACAATGAAATTGAACGATACACCAATCTTGCCATGGAGGGAAAACTCTCTTTCCGTGAAGCCTTGGCCGGTCGTGTGAAATTACTAAACGCGAACAAAAGCCACCTGGATAAATTGGTATCTCACCTCAAGAAAAAGGTTTCAACGTCTTTCTCACGTAATCGTGAATTTTTCAAAAAACATTCGGATACGGCCTGGATTGTTTCCGGAGGATTTAAGGAATTTATCACCCCTGTGGTGACTCCTTATCATATCAAAACCGAAAATATCTACGCGAACACATTTAGATTCGATGCGGAAGGCAATATCATTGGCTTTGATGAAGATAATCCCCTATCCACTGAAGGCGGAAAAGTACAGCTCCTAAAACAACTAAATATCGAGGGGCGGCTTTTTGGCATTGGCGATGGTTATTCGGATTTCCAATTGAAAGAATCGGGTTTAATCGAAAAGTTCTTTGCCTTCACCGAGAACATCCAACGTAAAAGTGTCACTGAAAAAGCGGATTTTATTACGCCAAGCTTCGATGAATTCTTATATGTAAATGATCTACCCCGTGCGATCTCTTACCCTAAAAACCGTATCCTTTGTCTCATTGTCGGGGATGTTCCGGAGATTGCTGCCCATATTCTAAAAAGAGATGGTTTCTCAATCCGTACAAAAGAGACTTTCGAAGAAAAATATATAAAAGATGTTGGCATGCTTTTGCTAGGCGACAATATCGACATCACTGATGAACAGCTTCAACAGGCAGATAAATTAAAAACAATCGGTTATCTGGGCGACATCAAGGGGCATATCAATAAAGATATCTGCAACGCCAAGGGAATTGTCGTCTTTGATGATAAGAAAAGTAAAAAGAAAAATTCGGAATTTATACCACGTCGTATGGCCGAATTTATCAACAATGGTGACACTTATCTCAGCCGCAATTTCCCGAATCTGGTATTACCGAAAGTAAAACAGGTGACAAGATTACTGCATATCCATAAAAACGTACCTGGTATCATGGCCCAAATCAATAAGGTCTATGCACAAAACAACATCAATATTGTTGCACAATTTTTAATGACCAGGAGCGATATTGGCTATGCCGTTACAGATATTCAGGGCGAATATGATAAAGATCTATTGAAGCAATTGAAGCAGATTGACAATACGATCAAATTTAGAATATTGTATTAACAATCAACCAGCTGATCTATGCGGTAGAGTCTGGATGATACTTCCCGTCTACCTAATTTTAGGTCGCTGATAAAGTATGGATAAGGGAGCAAGGATAACAGACTATTAGCTGAACAATCAGTAGTCTTTCATCTTTGCTCTTTCATCGCTAATAACAAGATCATTTTACGTAAACATTATGTCTCTACATCAAGATGCCGAGCTAAAGAAAGCTGTCCTTGAGTTACCTCAAAAAGAAAAAGACAAATTACTTGTCCGTCTGATCAGTAAGGACAAAATGCTGATGAAACAATTGCATTTTCAATTGTTGGAGAACGAGTATGATTTGGAGGAACGTATTGATAAATTGCGCAAGCAATTAGCTCAATTATTTGACATCGGAACAAGTCAGATTGGCAATACTCCGCATCATAGTAATTTTATCGCGCTGAGCAAGCTGGTCAAGCAGGCAAGTGGTCTGGTGAACGAGCATGAGAAAGTCACCAAAGACAAAACCAGTGAAGCTGAATTCCGTTTTTATATCTTACAGCGGGTCATAGGCGACTATGAACGACTATTTGATTCGTCTTATCAATCGGCAGCCCATAAATTGCATAAATATATCACAGGCCGTATTAAACATGCTGTCGGCAAATATGATAAACTTCATGAGGACTTTCAGTTCGATTATCGGGAAGATTTTCAAAACGCACTACATGCTTTTGGTAATACAACATTAAAAAGCTATATTAGTGAACAGCGAATCGAGCTTGACCTGAATTAATTATGAGAAACAGCAAAAACCGTGTTAAAATTGGATCTTATCGTGTCACAGCCTACGAGCAATATAAATTGCTCTATTTGGCGATCCTTTTAATCTTATTAGGCTTTGCCTATACATTCCACTTAGCAAAATAATTCATTACGGAACCTCAATTGCTAGTCTTCAATGAGAGGCAGTATAATTGGTCGTTTGCCAAAATACTCTCGCTCGCCATTCATGGGATATTCTCTTTTTGTCCCAGCAGCAAAGTTATTTTTTCGACAAGTTTTTTACCAAAAAATTTAGCACAATATACCATATACTTACGAGGAATTAATTAAATTCGCAATTATTCGAAATTTTTGCTCGTGGGAATTCAAGAAATACTAGAGAAATACAGCCAAAGCGAATCAGTCCAGTCGCTTACAAAGGCTATGCAGTCCAAAAACCCAAAGATTCAACTTAAAGGTCTTATCGGTTCTTCGGATGCATTCATTGCCGTTTCATCCTACAAATTGCAGGAGCGTCCAATGGTGTTTATTTTGCCAACGCATGAAGATGCCTCCTACTTTTTGAGTGACCTGGAAAGCTTATTGGACAAACAGGTACTTTTTTTCCCTTCTTCTTACCGAAAAGCTTTTGATTTCACACAGACGGATTCGGCAAACGTACTACAGCGTGCTGAAACATTAAGTTCGCTCAATCATACGTCTGAATTACCAAAGATGGTGGTTACCTATCCCGAAGCGATTACTGAAAAGGTAATCAATCGTACCGATCTGGAGAAAAACACGCTGGAGATTACAGAAAACACGGCTTTAAGTATTGATTTTATCAATGAGTTTTTGATCGAATATGATTTCGAACGTGTAGATTTTGTCTATGAACCCGGACAATTTGCAATACGAGGAGGTATCGTAGATATTTTTTCTTTCTCGAACGACCTTCCCTACCGCATCGAATTCTTTGGTGATGATATCGAAAGCATTCGGACCTTTGACATTGAATCTCAGCTCTCGGTCAATAAAATCCATAAGGTTACCATTGTTCCGAATGTTCAAGCCAAGTTCCTGACTTCGCAGCACATTTCTTTACTGGAATATATCGATCAGGGGGCATCCATCTGGATCAAAGACGCCCTGTTTACGCTGGATATTGTCAAGGATGGGTTGAAAAAGGCGAAGCAACTCTGGGCCAGTTTGACTGATAAACAGAAAAAAGATAATCCAGATTGGCATAATCCAGCGTATGAATTTACCGATGAGAAAAACCTCAATGCCCTATTTTTTGATTTCCCGATCATTGAATTTGGAAAACAGTTTTTCTATAAGGGGGAAGTCACGATCAAGTTTGATATTCATCCACAACCTTCTTTTAATAAAGACTTCAATCTACTGATCCATAATTTCAAGGAAAATGAGAGCCATCGGATCCAGAATCTGATCTTTTCGGATTCAACGAAACAGGTTGAACGGATCTATACGATATTGGAGGATCTTGACAAAGCGGCTACATTTATCCCTATTCATAAAGCATTGCGTGAAGGCTTTAGGGATGACAGCTTGAAATTAGCTTGTTATACGGATCATCAGATATTTGACAGATATTACAAATACAAACGTAAAAAAGCATATGAACGTTCGCAGGCAATTACGCTAAAAGATCTACGGGATCTTAAACCCGGAGATTTTATCACGCATATTGATCATGGGGTGGGTCGGTATGGCGGCCTGGAAAAGGTGGACGTCAACGGCAAATCACAGGAGATGATCCGGTTGATCTATGCGGACAATGACTTGCTTTATGTCAATATCAACTCATTAAACCGAATTTCAAAATATTCCGGCAAGGAGGGTACAGTTCCGAAGATGAACAAGCTCGGTACGGATGCCTGGGATAAATTAAAGAAAACGACCAAGAAAAAGGTTAAGGATATTGCCCGTGACCTGATTATGCTCTATGCAAAACGGAAGGCTCAGCATGGGAATGCCTTCTCTCCGGACAGCTATTTGCAGAATGAACTGGAGGCATCGTTTATCTATGAGGATACCCCAGATCAGGAAAAGGCTACCGCAGATGTAAAAAAAGATATGGAATCGCCGCATCCAATGGACCGGTTGATCTGTGGTGATGTCGGATTTGGAAAGACAGAAGTTGCCATCCGGGCAGCATTTAAAGCCGTTGCAGACAGCAAACAAGTTGCTGTGTTAGTTCCAACAACCATCTTAGCATTACAGCATCATCGTACATTTACAGAGCGCCTAAAAGGACTTCCATGCAATATTGACTACATCAACCGTTTCAAAACGACTAAACAGATCAAGGACACTTTAGCGCGCCTTGCGGAGGGAAAAATAGATATCATCATCGGTACGCATCGCTTGGTGAGTAAGGATGTCAAGTTCAAGGATCTGGGTTTGATGATTATTGATGAGGAGCAGAAATTTGGTGTTGCCGCTAAAGAGAAGTTAAAGGCTATGCGCGCCAATGTGGACTCGTTGACCTTAACAGCAACCCCTATCCCAAGGACCTTGCATTTCTCCTTGATGGGAGCGCGAGATCTAAGCATTATATCTACTCCTCCCCCCAATCGTCAACCGGTACAGACTGAGCTTCATGTATTTAATGAATCATTGATCGGTGAAGCAGTCAGTTATGAACTCGATCGGGGTGGACAGGTTTTCTTTATTCATAACCGCGTGGCTGACCTTCCTCAATTGGGCAATTTGATTCGCAAGCTCGTACCCGGGGCACGTGTTGGTGTGGCCCATGGTCAGCTGGAAGGTGATGAATTGGAAGATGTGATGCTCAAATTCATCAACCATGATTTTGACGTACTTATCGCAACAACGATTATTGAAGCAGGTCTGGATATCCCGAATGCCAATACCATTATCATCAACCATGCGCATATGTTCGGTTTGAGTGACCTTCACCAGATGCGGGGCCGTGTAGGTCGTTCGAATAAAAAAGCCTTCTGTTACTTATTGAGTCCACCATTATCGACATTGACACCGGAGGCATACAAACGACTTTCGGCGATAGAGGAATTCTCAGAACTAGGTTCGGGATTCAATGTTGCCATGCGGGACTTAGATATCCGGGGTTCCGGAAATTTACTGGGCGGAGAGCAATCAGGCTTTATTGCTGAAATAGGTTTTGAAATGTACCACAAAATCTTGGATGAAGCCATCCAAGAACTGAAAGACGATGAGTTCTCGGAGGTATTTGCGGATGAACAGGAGCGCAAATATGTTAATTTTACACAAATAGACACAGATCTTGAAGTATTAATCCCTGATGAGTACGTAACGAATATCACCGAACGCTATAACCTCTATACGGAGCTTTCCAAACTCGAGAACGAGCAGCAGCTGGCGGCATTCGAGAAAGAACTCGAAGACCGCTTTGGCCCGATTCCACACGAAGTATTCGAGCTATTCAATACTTTACGCCTGCAATGGTTTGGAAAAACAATTGGGTTTGAAAAGATATCCTATAAAAAGAATACACTAAAAGGGTATTTTGTCAATAACCCCAAATCGAGCTATTTTGAATCGGATCAATTTGGTCGGGTCTTGTCTTTTGTGCAGTCCCGCCCTGAAATCAGCAATCTAAAAGAAGTAAAAGGGCAACTTCGCCTTGCGCTAAGTAATGTAAATACAATAAGCTACGCGCTAAACCTACTCAAACAGATGTTATCATAACAGTCTTGGCACTCAGCTATAAATAAAATCTACTTATTGTGTAGATTTTATTTATATTTGGGTATACAAGAAACCTTCCTATAGCAATCTGCGCCAAGTGCAATGAAAGGATATTGAAGGCTCTTATTGGCTCTCAGGAACAGACATATATGTGATGGGTCTCTTGAAGCTAAAAAAAGGACACTTATCAATAAAAATTAGCATGGCATCCAATACCGAAACGATACTCGTCCATGAAGGACAACACTTCAATTCAACTGCAGCTGTAACGGCTCCTATCTTTCAGACATCAACTTATATTGCGGACAGTGATCCCGCGGAATACATTAGGGCAGCGACCGAACCCAAACATCCTTACTTTTATCACCGCCATGGTAATCCAACCAATAGCCAAGTTGCGGCAGTCATTGCCAAACTTGAGAAAACAGAAGATGCACTCGTATTTGCAACAGGCATGGCCGCTATCAGTACTGCCATATTAGCTATTGTGAAATCCGGTGACCACATCGTTACACAGCTTGCTCATTACTCAGGAACAGCTATTTTTTTTAAAGAATTTCTAACCGACTATGGTATCACCGTCACAGCCGTAGACCAGACGGATACCGCAGCCTTTGCCGATGCTATTCAGGTAAATACGAAACTCATCTATATCGAAACTCCTTCCAATCCGAATTTAAATATTACGGATCTAAAGGCTGTAGGTGAATTAGCTAAGCAGCATAATATTTTGAGTATGGTTGACAATACCTTTGCTTCCCCTATAAACCAGACACCGCGGGACTTTGGGATTGATATTGTTGTTCATAGTGCCACGAAATATTTGGGCGGGCATAGCGATCTAACGGCTGGTATTGTCTGTGGAAGCCAGGACTATATTGCAAAAGTATGGAAACGCAGTGTTGCTCTGGGAGCATCTCTGGCTCCATTGGATTCTTGGCTGCTGCTCCGCGGACTGAAAACGCTGAGTCTACGTGTCAAACAAATCAATTCAAATGCATTAGAACTCGCCAGCTTCCTTGATCGGCATCCTAAAATTAAGAACGTAAGTTATCCGGGGCTTTCAAGCCACCCCCAGCATAAACTGGCGGCCCGCCAGATGCACGGCTTTTCAGGAATGATCTGTATTGAAGTTGAGGGAACAGACGAGGAGCAGGCCTTCAAAAATGGCCAGGCTTTAATTAACAATCTGGAAATATTTATCAATGCAGCTAGTTTAGGTGGTGTTGAATCACTCATTGTGCATCCGGCCAGTATGTGGGGCGGCCATCACACGCAAGCGCAGAAGAAAGCCTCCGGTATCACTTTGGGTATGCTCCGCATCTCTGTTGGTATTGAAAATGTAGCAGATTTAATTGAGGATCTAGAGCAGGCGTTGAGGAAACTTGACTAAATTCGGGTAGCGGCCCCGCTTTAGTCCCATAAAATAAAAGAGAGCGGACAGTTAATATAGACTGTCCGCTCTCTTTTATTCTATTCGTTTATTAGCTAAAGTACGCGCGTACCATTGGCAATTTTTACCTGGATGACTGAAAGTTCCTTATCAAATTTTTGTTGATATTCTTTCTCCAATGTTGGTAAAATTGATGCTACGGCACCTTCTTTAACAATATTGATTGTGCAGCCACCAAAGCCGCCGCCCATCATCCGGGCACCAATGACTTCAGGGAATTGTTTGACATAATCAACCAGATAATCTAATTCGGGGCAACTGACCTCATATACTTTGCTCAAACCCTCATGACTCTGGAAAATATATTTACCCAATTGTTCGATATCACCTGAACGTAATGCTTCGCAAGACTTTTCTACCCGTTCATTTTCACGGACAACAAAACTTGCTTTGGCATAGATATCTGCATCTTTATCTTTAACCAGTTCATCCAGCATATCTACTGTAACATCTCTCAGATTTTTAACTTGAGGATATTGCTCTCTTACCCATGATGATGCCTGCTCACATTGCTCTCTACGTGTATTGTAAGCCGTCGAAGCAAGGGAGTGTTTCACGTTTGTATTCAATAGGACCACTTCATAACCTTTGAGATCAAGTGGCACGTATTCAAATCCCAAGGAGCGACAATCCAGTTTGATGACATTTTTCTCTTTACCAAAGGCCGACGCAAATTGATCCATGATACCACACATCACACCAGCATAGGTATGCTCAGCTTTTTGTGCGATCTGTGGAATATCAATCTGTTCCACATTCAATTCAAACAGTTCACTAAGGGCTAAAGTAACAGCACATTCTACTGCTGCTGAAGAAGATAAGCCGGCACCCAATGGCACATCACCATCAATATAAAGGTTAAACCCGCCCAATATAGCACCTCGTTTTTGGTATTGGTCCACCACACCGAGGATATAATTCGGCCAGTGCTTTTCTGAAATAGCAATTTCATTTAATTTTACTTCATGGTTTTCTTGATAGTCTTCAGCATACAACACAATATTATCGTCCGTCCGTCTGCTGACAGCAACATAAATAGCCTTGTCAATAGCTGCAGGTAATACAAAACCATCGTTATAATCGGTATGTTCGCCGATAATATTAATTCGGCCCGGAGAGGAAACCACAATGGGTTCTTCCTGATATAAGCTTTTAAATTTATTTACTATAGTTTCTTTTGCGATCATTCTTACTTAGATTTATAATGTTTGGTAGCACAATTCCGCAATTGTTCGGCGGCGACTTCGGGTGTAATATCCCGTTGTGGATTAGCGAGCATCTCGTATCCGACCATAAATTTTTTGACTGTTGCCGAGCGTAATAAGGGTGGATAGAAATGCATATGCCAATGCCATTCTGGATGATCTCCATCATTGACTGGAGCTTGGTGCATACCCGCAGAATAAGGAAAAGATGTTTTGAAAAGGTTATCGTAACGTGTGGTCAATAACTTGAGTATTGCGGCAAGATCTTCCTTTTCCTTTTCGTCAAATCCGGCTATATTTTGCACAGTTCTCTTGCTGACAATCATGGTTTCATAAGGCCAAGCGGCCCAAAAAGGCACCAAAGAGACAAAAGAATCATTTTCATCAATAATGCGCTCTTCTTTTTTTAGTTCGGCTTTAATATAATCGGCTAATAGCGTACGCTGGTATTTATCGAAGTACTTTTGCTGTTGCACACACTCCTTTTGAATCTCTACCGGTAAATGATTTTGTGACCAGATCTGTCCATGTGGATGTGGGTTGCTACATCCCATAATAGCACCTTTATTTTCAAAAATCTGAATATAGCGGATCCATTCCACTTTGGAAAGTTCCTCAAATTCCTTCTGCCAGAGATCAACTACAGCCTTTATCGCTGATTGTTCCATTTCGGGCAAAGTGAGGTCATGGCGTGGTGTAAATGCAATAACTTTACAGATTCCTTTTTCGGTCTCTGCAATAAACAATTCGTCCTCATTAAATTCCTGTTGGCTAGTATCTTTCAATAATGCCGAAAAATCGTTGACGAAAACAAAGCTTTCTTTATAATCTGGATTGATATCCCCATCTGCCCGCTTATTGGTTGGGCACAAATAGCATTTGGGATCATAAGCCGGTCTATCATCGCCAGGCAGATCTTCTACCTGTCCTTGCCATGGCCGCTTGCTGCGATGTGGAGACACAAGTACTTTTTCCCCGGTAAGAATATTAACGCGTGTGTGGGGAGAGTCCCCAAAGTTTAAAGTTGATTGCATGTTATGTATAACTGGTGTACAGAATACACAATATTAGCTTTTTTAAGTAAAAAGTTAAAATTAAAAAGTAAAATTATCTAAAGATGAATCCTTTAAAGCTTAAAAAACTGACGATGTCATCTTCCCACTGTATGGTTAGTCATTTTTAGACTTAAGTAAGCCCCAGGTCGGAACGACCAAAACCTCCATACAGCAGGTTAAGCCTTAAATTTCGGATCTTGTCCTTTAATCAACTCAAAGATTGTAATTTCAGGCAGGATACCAACACGGCCAGGATATCCTAAGAATCCATAACCGACATTAACATAAAGACGTTTGTTTTCTTGTGCACGATATAATCCAGCCCATTCTTTATAAATATATTGTACTGGGCTCCATTGCAACATTTCAGCGCGTACACCAAACTGCATACCATGGGTATGGCCTGCGAACATCACATCGACATCAGTATCCAATACTTGTGCGCGCCAATGAGAAGGGTCATGGGACAATAATAACTTAACGGACTGTTCCTCGGTTCCCATCAATGCCTTTTTGATATCGCCATGTTTTGGGAAACGACCTGTTCCCCAGTTCTGCACCCCAACGATACAGAGCTCTTCACCATCTACTTTGATTTTGCGGTTTTCATCCATTAATAGATCCCAGCCCATCACTTTATGGACATCAATCACATCCTTTAAATTCTTCCGCTTCTCGGGAGAATCTTCTTTTCCATAATAGTAATCACCATAATCATGGTTACCCAATGTTGAGAATACCCCTAAATCCGACTTCACCCGTGCAAAAATATCCTGGTATTCGCGCATTTCAGAAGCTTGGGAATTCACGATATCACCTGTAAAGAAGGTTACATCAGCTTTTTCTTTCAATAACATATCGATTCCACCATTTACAGCGGTCTTATTATAAAAGGATCCCGAGTGTACATCTGATATCTGTGCGATGGTCATGCCATGGAAAGCTTTCGGAAGATTAGGTAAATATAAAGGTACACGTCTTACGCGGTAATCATATGCGCCAGAAATAATACCCCAGCTTAATGGAATCAACGGTGAGGCCCCAATTAAAATACCCGCTTTGGTCAAAAATTCGGATCGACTGATGCCCTTAACAGGATTTTCGGGTAATGGATCGCCAGCATCTTCAACAACATCCTCTACAGACTCTTTCTTGCTGAACAAACGTTTGACCCAGACTCCACCACGACGGATATCATCAATCAATAAAATCAAAAAGAAGAATAACTTTGAAGCTGCTGTCAGAAAGAACCCGACCAAAATAACAGATCGTACAATCAATGGAATGTTATATTTGGCAGATATAAAAACGCCTAATAATAATAGGGCTGAATACGACCACCATAAAACGGCGAATATTTTTGTTTTGGGAAATTTAATCTTCGTAGCACGAAGGGCAAAAAAGATATAAAAATCTAGAATGAGTAAAACACATGCATTTACTAACAACATCATTAATTCGTTTTAATTTTTGGCATTGAGTGCCAATTGCTTCAGAGATGCAATCCATTTGGGATCGTCATTGAGACTTTCGACCAAACAGACCTCCTCTCCACCTAAATCCTTGAATTCATTAGCATATTCCACGCCAATTTCATCGATAGTCTCTATACAGTCTGCCACAAATGCCGGACTGAAGACCAATAATTTTTTATAGCCTTTACTAGCGAGTTCATGCAACAGATCGGAAGTATAGGGTTGAATCCACGGTTCTTTGCCCAAACGGGATTGGAAGCACAGGGAGTATTGTTCTTTCTGCAAACCTAGTTTTTCAACAATGGTCCGAGTCGTCGCATAACACTGAGAAACATAACAATATGCGTTGACATTTGTTTTGCAGGAATCACAACCCGATTCAGGGCATTTCAGTTGACCTGTAGGATCTACTTTGCCAAGCTGCCTGACGGGAAGGCCATGGTAGCTAAACACAAAGTGGTCGAAATGTGTAAGATCGTGTTTTCGAGCATGGTCTGCAAACGTCTCAGCCATTAATTCATCCGTGCAGAAATTGCTAACAAAACTAATCTCAGGTAAATAGTTCCATTTGCGGATCAACTCCATCACACGGTCTATTACCGAGCCTGACGTCGCCGATGCATATTGTGGGAATAATGGAATAACGCGAACGGATTCGAGCAGCATTCCCTCCATCTTGCTCAGTGCAGCTTCTATGGATGGATTTTGGTAACGCATGGCCAACTCCACATGATACTCCTCCCCTAGCGATTCCTGCAAGAGGTCTCGCTGCAATATGCTGTAGTGCATCAAGGGAGAGCCGGTTTCCTTATCCCAGATTGTTTCGTAAATTTTTGCTGATTTTGGTGCGCGCGTACGAGCAATAATTCCTTTTACCAATAATGTCCGTTGAAAATAAGGAATATCTATGACGCGGGGATCCATTAAGAATTCGGTCAAATATTTTTTCACGTCTGGAGTAGTTGGACTATCGGGTGTACCTAATTGTACTAAAAGAATACCTTTTTTGGCTTTATTGCTCATAGCCTACAAAAATAAACAAAAAAGCATGTACTGCAGATTCACTCGCGATAATATGAAATATCTATGACGGGTAAATTAGGCTAGAGTGCTTCCAAGGTCGCTTTTACATCTTTCATCAGCCACATTGGTGTTGATGTCGCTCCGCATATACCAATACGGTCACCTTTACTAAAAACTGTCGCATTCAGTTCGGCAGGGTCAGAAATAAAGTAACTTTCAGGATTGGCTTTTTGGCATACTTCAAACAAAACTTTTCCATTGGAAGACTTTTTACCAGACACAAAAACAATTTTATCATATTGTCGAGCAAAGGCACCAAGGTCTTCATATCTGTTAGACACTTGTCTACAGATGGTATCATTGGCTTTGACCTCATACCCTCTCTTGATCAACTCATCTTTGATGGCGTAGAATTTATCCACACTTTTTGTTGTCTGACTATAGAGCGTAAATGAAGCTGGCAAATCAGCATCATCCAACTCAGCTATATCCTGAAATACGAGTGCTTCGTTATTTGTCTGTCCCTGTAGACCGATGACCTCCGCATGCCCATGTTTTCCAAAGATCAAGATCTTTTCCTCCTGGTCAAAAGAGGTTTTGATCCGATTCTGCAACTTGAGTACGACTGGACAGGAAGCATCAATTAGGGTAATATTGTTTTCTAACGCTGTACGATAGGTTTCGGGGGCTTCACCATGCGCACGGATCAGTACCTTCTCGTTTTGTAGTGTAGGCAGTGCAGCATGATCGATAATACGCAGTCCTTTGGCTTTCAGCCGGGCTACTTCTTCGTCATTGTGTACAATGTCACCAAGACAATAGAGGTAACCATCCTCTTCCAAAATCTCCTCTGCCATATCTATAGCGTATACCACTCCAAAGCAAAAGCCGGAATCCTTATCGATGTCTACTGTTAGATTTAATGCCATAACATTACAAAGTTACATATTCGTATCGAATATATTTATTTTATAGATTTGTTTACAGTTGATTTTTTATTTCCGCTCATTATCAATTGCCTATAGACTTATTACATTCTTCACGGCAAAAAGATTACCTGTGACGGAGGGAGGCACAACTTGCGGGTTCAGCATAATTAAACTGAGACTTGTTTCAAGGCCGCGAGTACCTTTAATTAACATACTAAGGTGAATAAATTGTTTTTATATAAGCCTAATTATATTGCATATAAAAAGCAATTTATCTAAGTTTGCAAAAAAATTAAAATAATGGCAACTAACAGAACTTTTACGATGATTAAACCTGACGCAGTAGCGAACGGTCACATCGGTGCAATCTTAAACGATATTATTGCTGGTGGTTTTAAAATCATTGCAATGAAATACATTCAATTATCAAAAGAAACTGCTGGTGCATTTTATGCAGTGCACAAAGAACGTCCTTTCTACGGTGAATTGGTAGAATTCATGACTTCAGGTCCTATCGTTGCTGCAATCTTAGAAAAAGACAATGCTGTTGAAGATTTCCGTACATTAATCGGTGCTACTAATCCAGCTGACGCAGCTGAAGGTACAATCCGTAATAAATATGCTAAATCTATCGATGCTAACGCTATCCACGGATCTGATTCTGATGAAAATGCGGCTATCGAAGGTAGCTTCTTCTTCTCTCAATTTGAAAGATTTTAGTCATTAGCAATGCTATAAAAAAAGCGTTGTACAGCTGTACAACGCTTTTTTTATGTATTATCGATTTGCTATCTCCACATAAATCCACCAATCCTAAAAAAACGGAGGAATTTATTGATCGCAGTTAACGCCGGTTTCTTAATCTTCCACTTTAATCCGCTTATACCTGTTGGCGGAGCATCAAAATCCTGTACGGTAGCAGTACCTGTTCTCATATGTGTTGGCGGCTGCATTTTATGTTTCTCAACAACCAATATACTGTCGTAATAATGCAAGGAGTTGACCGAACGTGTAAATTCATTGACTTTCAGCCCGCGTTGTTCTGAATGATGGGCATTGATGTAATCAATAAAATTCTTACTGTATTCGATAAAAGTGCCATTCCGTTTATGCCCACCGCCATAAAAAACTTGGTAAGAGGTATGCAGGTCTTCACATAGATAGACACCATCCTCTTTTACATGTCCAAATAACTCTTCAAATGTAATAATCTGTTGCAGCATGGTATGCCCGCCATCATCTATCAGGATATCTATTGGCGGGATTGATTCTTTCACTTTACGAAGGAATTTACGGTCTGACTGAGATCCGATAAATATTTCAACGTTCTCCTCTTCTAGTTCTTTGCAATTGGGGTTGATGTCTACCCCATAGATTTTTGCTTTGTCGCCAAAATATTTCTTCCACATCTGAAGGCTTCCGCCCTGAAAAACACCTATTTCCAGCACAACGATCTCTTTATCTTTAAATCGACGAAAATGGCGATCGTATACGTCGAAATAATGCATCCATTTGTTTATCAGCTTCGCATTGTTATTTCGGAAATATTCCTCTAATTCGTTCATATTAGACACAAATAAATGGTTTAGTAAATTTGTGTTTTGAAGCTAATTAAATATAATGGGAAAGTCAAGTTTTTTTGATGGAAAAACTTATGAGATATTCGCATATATACCTTATACTTAAGTGTTCCTCAGCCGGGAAGATCTAAGTCAGAATAGAACAGATCACTTGTATAAAAAAGAAGTTGTCAAAAAAGAGAAAGCGCCTCGTTGGAGAATTTAACTACTGAAATGAGGCTCTGAGAGGAAACGAGTAAAAAATAGGGTATCCGTTTTTTTTGGACACCCATACAGACATTGGATTGTAGAATAAACTAGAAATTTCTTTTCCCTAGATATTCATCTTCTTTAGCCGTCATCTTAGCTTTATCAGCCGGCTTTTTATCCGGATATCCACAAAGGTGCATAACACCGTGAATAATGACGCGATGCAACTCATCACGTTCATCAACCTTAAATTTTTGTGCATTCTCCTGGATACGTTCCACACTGATAAAAATATCGCCAGCAATGGTATCCTCATCTTCTGATGAATCAAAAGTCACAATGTCGGTATACGTATCGTGATTCAGGTATTCTTTATTGATCTCCAACAAATAGGCATCCGAACAGAGGATAAAACTTAGCTCGCCTACGCGCTTAAATCCCTCGCCTTTAATCGCATCAGCGATCCATTGACGAATCTTACCTTTTTCTTTTAATTTAAAATCTATGTCTTCTGTAAAAAATAATATACTTTTCATCTGTAACTATGTATTAAGTGAGCCCGCTACACCCAGTTTTGATTCCATCGCCTAAATGGACTATATGATCATAAAATTGACATTAATCCATCAATAAACGAGTTATCTATTGCTAACGGCTCATGCGATAAAATTCGTATTTAAAAATTCCTACCCTCCATATAGCTCTGCAAGATAATTGTCGCTGAGACCGTATCGACTAGGCCTTTCTGTTGACGGTCCTTTTTCTTCTTCCCACTTTGAGCGATGGCTGCCGAGGCCATTTTTGAAGTAAACCGTTCATCAATTTCCACAACTGGAATTGTAGGGTAGGTCTTTTTCAATTTGCGCATAAACCCGACCACATGCGAAGCTGACTCCGAATCCGATCCGTCCAGTTGTTTGGGTTTACCGACAACGAATGTTTCGATCTGTTCGGTTTGGAGGTAATCCGTTAGAAAAGTCCAAATATCCTGTGGGTGAACTGTTGTCAGTGCCGTAGCAATAATCTGCATCGGATCCGTAACCGCAACCCCAATTCGTTTTGTACCGTAATCAAATGCCATTAACCTCATGGAAAATCTTTTTTACAAAAGTACAATTTAGATTTGAGTATCGAGATATGCGTGTTGAGATTCTGCCTCTAAAGGCTATAAGCCCATGAAGTGTCATCATTTTTTTATTTTTTATTGTGTAAAACCTCAATTCACTAAAAAAGCTATAACTTTGATAGACTATTTAAAAGATAAATGAGAAAAACAGTTATTGCCAGCCTTTTTGTTGCATTTTGCCTATATGGTCATGCGCAGAGCAGTTATGAGCAACAAATTTTGGCCCAGCGCAAGGAAAAGGCTTTGGAATTAGCCAAAGAACAATTTGGCCCATTGAAAGCCGATCAAGTGGCATCTTTAGATTACTTTCCTATTAGCCCTAACTATAAAGCTAAAGCAAAAATAGAGGTCTTATTTGATGAACCTGTATTTCGTATGCCCACCTATGACGGTACCAGCAATGAATACAAACGCTATGCGATTGTGACATTTCAATTGAATGGGGCTGAAAGGACATTGAATATTTACCAAAGTGTGGCCTTATTTCAAAATCCTGCTTACAAAAAACATTTATTTTTACCATTTTTAGATCAGACAAACGGCCAGGAGAGTTATAGTGGTGGACGGTATATCGACTTGTCCACGGATGACATCAAAGGCAGTACCATTGAGATAGATTTTAATAAGGCTTACAATCCTTATTGCGCCTACAGCAACGGTTATCGTTGTCCAGTTCCCCCAGTAGAAAACAATTTAGAAACAAAAATTATGGCAGGAGAAAAAGCCTTTCATAAAGCGAAGAATGAACGACCGGTCAACCTGAATGCCGGACAGGAATTTACAGAAGCTGACAAGAAGATTATTCTATCAAGGAATGAAAACACGCTTCTTCGTGTATTACAAACTACCGATGAAAAAGATTTAAAGGTATTGAAAGCGACAAGCAGTGATGTTAAGTACAATGACCCACTGTTAGAAACACTTTCAAAACGGATGTTTGCAACCGTTAGGGATCCAAACCATCCAGGGGTAGGAATAGCGGCTCCTCAAATTGGGATCAACAAAAACTTGATCTGGGTACAACGGTTTGACAAACCGGAACAACCTTTCGAGTTTTATGTAAACCCAAAAATTCTGTGGCGTTCAAAGCTAAAACGGAAGGGTGCAGAAGGCTGTCTATCCATCCCTAATCGCAAAGAAGATGTTCTGCGGAGCTATGCGATCCGTTTACAATACATCAATAGGGAGGGAAAAGTTATCGAAGAAAATATTGAAGGGTTTACCGCAGTAATCTTCCAGCATGAAACGGATCACCTCTTCGGCATATTATTTCCTGACCGTCTGGAAGAGCAGGAAAAAGACAGCTATGTACCATTGAATGATAAGATTGATTTTTCCATCTTGCCAAAGACTTTGACACCATAGCAACAGATTTGTTGGACCAGGCTGAAAAATGCCTGTCCTTCAAGAAATCATAAATGTACCTATAAAAAAGAGCCCCCATGAATTGCTTCATGGGGGCTCAATATTATGGAATCTACTTGAGTTAGATCAATCCTTTTTCTGCCAATAGTTCAGCAACTTGAACAGCATTTGTTGCTGCACCTTTACGCAAGTTGTCTGCTACTACCCACATATTTAACGTATTCGGTTGCGATTCATCACGACGGATACGTCCTACAAAAACCTCATCTCTACCATGTGCATCTTTTGGCATCGGGTATTGAAGATTAGCAGGATCATCAACAACGATACAACCACTTTGAGCAGCTAATGCAGCACGTACATCATTTAAATCAAAGTCATTTTCAAATTCAATGTTCAATGATTCGGAGTGTCCGCCCATCACTGGAATACGCACAGTTGTTGCTGTTACCTTGATTGAATCATCACGCATGATTTTGTTTGTTTCCAAAATCATTTTCATTTCCTCTTTGGTGTAGCCATTTTCCTGGAATACATCGATATGTGGAATGACATTCAAATCAATCTGATAAGGATAAGCTTTTTCGCCTTCTTTACCTGCGCGCTCGTCCATCAACTGGTTAACGGCTTTTACTCCTGTGCCTGTTACGGACTGATAAGTCGAAACGACAACACGCTTAATTTTATATTTATCGTGTAATGGTTTTAACGCCACTACCATTTGAATCGTTGAGCAATTTGGATTTGCGATGATCTTGTCATCAGCAGATAACACATCGCCATTTACTTCTGGAACGACCAATTTCTTCGTCGGATCCATACGCCATGCTGAAGAATTGTCAATGACTGTAATTCCAGCTTCTGCAAATTTTGGTGCAAATTCTTTAGACGTATCACCTCCTGCGGAGAACAATGCAACATCAGGTTTCAAAGCAATAGCCTCAGATGGTGTAACCACCTTATACTTCTTTCCCTTGAATTCAATTTCCTTACCCTTGCTACGCTCTGAAGCTACTGGAATCAATTCTGTTACTGGGAAATTTCGCGCCGCCAACACGGTTAGCATCTCAGTACCTACAAGGCCTGTTGCGCCGACTACTGCCACTTTCATTTTTGTCTGTGTTTAAATTGTGTATATAAAATTTGTTATTTGATTTGTTTTTAGTTGATTCTTGAAGAATGAATTCTTCAAATTTAAAAAATATTCCCCAATTACAATATTAAAATAACAAAATATCGCTTATTCTGCTAAAAAAGTCACAACGGTTTTGTTTTTTCCACCTCAGTCAAAAAAATTATTGGCCACGAACCAGGGAATTGACTAAAAAAATTGAAGTAACGAGAATTCAAAAAAAATAAAAATTTTCGCTGCTCGTTCAAAAAAACAGAACAAACGATTGAAACGGTTTAAAATCTCATAAAAACGGTGCCAAGAGTCTATAAATTAACATTTTTAGAAAGATATCCTTTGCATCAAACAGTTGCTAGATACTGAAAAGCCGTTATATTTGCATCATGAAAGAAAGCATTATTATCATTGGTGCAAACGGCCAAATCGGTACTGAATTGGCAATCGCTCTGCGTAAAAAATTTGGTGCAGAAAATGTTGTCACCACAGACATCAGAGAACCACAAACAAAAAGCCCCGACGAGAATTTTGAAATTGCAAATGTGCTTGACAAAAATGGTCTCGACATATTGTTTCAAAAATATAAACCTACTCAAGTATATTTATTGGCAGCCATGCTTTCAGCAACAGGAGAGAAATATCCTGAAAAAGCCTGGGAGCTTAATATGAATGGATTGCTCAACGTGCTTGACCTTGCTGTTACATATAAAGTTTCAAGAATATTCTGGCCAAGTTCCATTGCCGTCTTCGGACCACACTCACCGAAAGTAAATACGGAGCAATACTGTGTTATGGATCCGAATACGATCTATGGAATCAGTAAGCTTGCAGGTGAGCGTCTTATCGAATGGTATCAGGAGCACCGCGGATTGGATATCCGTAGCGTAAGATATCCAGGTATTATCTCCTGGAAGACAGAACCGGGAGGTGGAACGACAGATTATGCTGTTGATATATTTTATGAGGCGCTGAAAACAGGTACTTACGAATGTTTCTTATCCGAGAATACAGCATTGCCGATGTTATATATGGAAGATGCCATCCGTGGCACACTTGAGCTGATGGACGCACCACAGGAAAGTCTGAGCATCCGCCACGCCTATAATCTTGGTGGAATTACTTTTACTCCAAAAGAACTCGCACAAGAAATTAAAAAAATTCTTCCTAATTTTGCAATCTCTTACGTAGAGAATGACCCAAGACAACAGATTGCCGATTCATGGCCTGCAAGTCTGGATGATTCATACGCAAGCAAAGACTGGAACTGGAAGCCAGAATTTGACATCCAGAAGATGACAGTCGATATGATTGAGAATCTTAAAAACAAAATATAACAATGGGAAGAGCTTTCGAATTCAGAAAAGAGCGGAAATTCAAACGCTGGGCTAAGATGGCCGTGCAATTTACACGTTTAGGTAAAGAGATCGCTATGGCGGTTAAAGAAAGCGGCCCTCACCCTGAAACCAACTCGAGACTTCGCACAGCAATACATAATGCTAAGGCTGTAAATATGCCTAAAGATCGAATCGAAGCAGCTATAAAACGTGCTTCAGAGAAAGATTCAAAAGGCTACGAAGAATATGTATATGAGGGTTATGGCCCACATGGTGTTCCGGTTTTGATCGAAACAGCAACAGACAATACCAACCGTACCGTAGGAAATATCCGCAGCTATTTTACCAAAGCTGGGGGTTCATTGGGAAAAACAGGATCCTTAGATTTTATTTTCAATCGCAAGTCTATTTTCCGCTTTGCAGCTACAGACGAATTGGATCTTGAAGAATTGGAACTGGAGCTTATCGATGGTGGTTTGGAAGAATTATACGTTGAAGCTGATGAAGAAGGCAATGATGTTGCTGTAGTTCAGACTTCTTTTGAAGATTTCGGTAATATGCAAAAATTGCTGGAAGAGAAAGGTATCGAAGTAAGCTCGGCAAAGTTGGAGCGTATTGCTTTATCACACTCTGATATTACTGAAGAACAAGCGGCAGATGTGTTAAAGATGATCGATAAAATCGAAGAGGATGATGATGTTCAGGCGGTATACCATAATATGGCATAAGCTATTTATCTCACAAAATATCTAAAAAGAGCGCTTGTCGCTCTTTTTTTATAACAAGGTCTCTCAGCGCCGTCAGAAAAATTACTACATTTGTAATAGACTATATCAAACTCGTAACAGGATGACTTTTGAAGAATTTTTCACGAAAAAGAAAATTGATTTAAAAGCTTTAAAAGCTGCAGATGAACCTTTATTTGAAGAGTTCAGAGCGCACTATTCTGCTATGGGCGAGAAAAGCTTTGATCATAGCAAGAAGTTTTGGTTCAACAAGCTTCGTAAAAGCTACCATCTGGCAGAAGAAGAAACGGTGGTTATCAAAAAACCGATCCAAACAGATCCTGTTGAGAAGGCTCCAGCCGCAACAGATGCCACTGCCGCAAAACCTGCAGGTTTCAAACCTAGGTTTAAAGCAACAACTCCAACAACTGAACCTGCTGAGCAGAAAGAGGAACCTAAAACAGAACCATCAACAGCAGCTGCAAATTCTACCGCAGGATTTAAGCCGCGCTTTAAACCGGGAATCACTAAAAATACAGCGACTTCAGCCGAAGAGACGTCCGCACCTACAGATTTGTCGAACGACACTGCTCCAGAAACGGCTAAACCGACAGGTTTTAAACCACGGTTCAAGCCGGGTGTGACGAAGGTAGCTGAAGCTGGCCCTGCCAATTCATCCATTGAACCACAACAGGAGAATATCGCTGAAACGGATGCAACCGCAGTAAACAAGCCCGCAGGTTTCAAGCCTAGGTTTAAAGCTGGTGTAACGAAAACAGAAAATACTGATTCTTCGTCGACAGTAGCTCCCTCAGCAGCGGATACAAGCGAAGAGCAGACAGCTGCCCGTGTCCCAGAAGCAACACCAACTGACAGCAACACGGCCAATCCGACGGTTGAACCGCAGCAGCATGATGATACTATAGAGGAACAAACTGTAACTAGTAAACCCACAGGATTCAAACCTCGCTTTAAAGCGGGGATAACCAAAACAGCAAGTACTGATTCTTCGTCGACAGTAGTTCCCTCAGTAGAGGATACAAGCGAAGTGCAGACAGCTGCCCGTGCCCCAGAAGCAACACCAACTGACAGCAACACAGCCAATCCGACTGATGAACTGCAACAGAACGATAATACGACACAGGAACAAACTGCAACTAGCAAACCCACAGGATTCAAGCCTCGCTTTAAAGCGGGTTTAACAAAAATTGATAAAAAGGAAGAATAATTTTCATTACATTTAAACTGATTTTTTTCAATTAATTTCAAAATTCCGATTAAAACCAAAGACCAATGTTAAAGGAAGAAAGACAAGCATTTATTATACATCAGATCAATCTACATAACAAAGTTTTATCTTCAGATTTAAGTGTCCAACTTAATGTATCCGAAGATACGATCAGACGTGACTTGAACGAGCTTGCAGAAAATGGCAAAGTTTTAAAAGTCTACGGTGGAGCGCTTTCCAAATCTTTTCAATTTCCTTTTCAGGACGGAAATGTCTACGCTAAAGAAGCGAAGAAAGAAATTGCCAAGAAGGCAAGCTCATTGATCTCAAATGGTATGACTGTATTGGTCGGCGGGGGAACGACCTTGATTGAACTGGCGCGAACAATCCCTGACCACCTTCAATGTACATTCTTCACGATCAGCCCATTAGTTGCATTGGAACTAGCTGAAAAGCCAAATCTTGAAGTGATCTTGGTTGGCGGAAAGCTTTCGCGTAATACAAATATTGTATCAGGTGCACAGGTAGCCAATGAATTGGCAGACCTAAAAGTAGATCTTTGCTTGCTGGGAACCAATTCACTCTCTGTAGAAGATGGGGTAACGGATTCAGACTGGGAAGTTGTTCAGATCAAACGTGCAATGATCAAATGCTCTAAGAAGGTTGCTATACTCAGTATTGCGGAAAAACTTAATTCCGTTCAAAAAATGAAAGTGGTACCCCTACGTGATATTTCCTATTTGATTACTGATATCAATCCGACTGATGTTTCCTTAAAAGAATTTGCGAATACAATTGCAATACTTTAATATTGCCGCTCATTTAATTTAGCATGTCATCGCAAACGGGAAATGACTCTTTAAAATCAAAAACAACAAAAGGATTGCTATGGGGTGGTATGGCCAGTATCATCCAGCAGTTTTTGGGCTTCGGCTTCGGTATTCTACTAAATCGTAAACTAACAGCAGAAGATTACGGTTTAGTAGCCATGATTACCATATTCTCTGTTCTTGCATCGGCATTTCAGGAAAGTGGTTTTATCTATGGTATTGTCAATAAAAAAGAAGTACAGCACAAAGATTACAATGCCGTATTCTGGACAAGTGTTGGGATAGGTACATTTATTTATATTGTATTATTCTTTTCAGCTCCTCTCATTGCCCTGTACTACAACCAGCCGGTACTTGTTGAACTCAGTCGCTTCACCTTTCTATCCTTCTGGTTAGGAAGTTTCGGGATTGCACATAACGCCTACCTTTTCCGCAATTTAAAAATCAAGGAAAGAGTGATCACCGGGACTTTGGCCCTTATCTTATCAAATACAATTGGTATATATTTAGCCTATAAAGGTTATGCCTATTGGGCATTTGCCGTTCAAATCGTTTCCTATAGTGGTTTTAATATGCTTGGCTTTTGGTATTTCTCCAAATTCAAGCCCTCATTTACCTTTGATTTCAGTCCTATCCGCGATATCCTAGGGTTTAGCAGTAAAATACTGGTTACCAATATTTTTATCAATATCAATAAAAACATATATGCGGCAATTTTGGGAAAACATTATACAACCGAAGAACTAGGATATACTGTTCAACCAAATAAATGGAGCCAAATGGCTCAGTCTATTTTAACCAATATGGTTAATAACGTCACACAACCTATTCTACGTGAGATAGAAGACGATAAGGACAGGCAGGTTCGTGTATTCCGCAAGCTCGTCTCCTTTACTGCTTTTTTGGCTTTTCCAATGTTATTTGGTTTAACCACGGTTGCACAAGACTTCATTACGATTACAATAACCGAAAAATGGCAGCAAAGTGCTATCTTTCTTCAAATTTTCTGTATTGGCGCGGCTTTCGATTCTGTAAGCAATGTCTTCTCCAGCTTGATTATCAGCAAGGGTAAGTCCCAGATCTATATGCGAAATATCGTTGTTTTTGGTTTACTTCAAATCGCTATTTTAGTCTTTGGCAAATCGCTTGGCATTGAAATGCTCATCGCCTTAACCTCAGGATTAAACGCGCTATGGATATTTGTCTGGTACGCTTCGGCTAAACCCTATATGACCTATTCATTCCGTTATCTAATTCAGGATGTATTTTCATATGCTATATTAGCCGGTATCAGCTGTTTGGCAGCACACTACGCCACCGCATCCATTGCCAACCTGTACCTTCGATTTGCAAGTACTATCGCTGTCGCTGTATGTGCATATATTATCGTCAATAGAGTCTTTAAGCCGAGTATTTTACTTGAATTATTTAGCTATTTCATCACAATTATCCGAAAAAAATAGATGGCCAAGATTCTCACCATAATCGTTTCTTATAATTTTGAACCTTGGATTCACAAATGCGTACCCAGTTTGTTAGCATCAAGCCATCAAACGGATATCCTTGTTATAGATAATAACTCAAGGGATCATACTACCCGTATCATCAAAGAAACTTATCCTGCTGTCAGGCTGATAGAAAGTCCCGAAAACCTCGGTTTTGGGAAAGCCAACAACATTGGATTGACTATCGCCCTAGAGGAAGATTATGACTACGCCTTTTTGGTCAATCAGGACGCTTGGATAGATCAGAACTGCATCGCCAACCTGATCAAGGTAAACACCGCAAACATTGGAATTATTTCCCCCATCCACTACGATGGTACGGAGGAAAAACTCGACCATGGGTTCTCGGTCTATACGAAGCATACGCAGCTTGAAAATTCCTACCGAACCTGCTCATTCGTCAATGCTGCTTTTTGGTTGATACCTAAAGCTGTCATCAAAAAAGTCGGCGGTTTTTCACCAGTTTTCTTCCATTATGGAGAAGATAAAGATTATGCCAACCGCATCCATTATTATGGATTGAACTTTGTATTAGCCGAAGATGCCAGGGCTTATCACGACAGACAGCAACGCCAGGTAGATCGCAAAGCTTTTCTAAAGAGCGAATTTGTCTATCATCTGACAGAGTATTGCAATATCAATTATACGTTTATAAAGGCTTTCTCAATGGCGATATTGGCAAGCGTAAAGAAAATGCTGTCTTCTTTGGGTAAAGGTCGTATTTTTGAAACAAGAAGTTACTTCAATATTGCTTTTAGACTATTGGGTAAGACCATGGAAGTCCGAGATACCCGCCAGGCCAATAAAAAAGCTTTTAACAAAATTTTTTGATAGATGAACAGTCTTGCTCCAGTCTTACTCTTTGTGTATAATCGTCCCGCACATACGCTAAAGACACTTGCAGCACTTGAGAGAAACAAGTATGCTGACCAGACGATTCTCTATATTTATTCGGATGCGGCAAAAGATGAGCGCGCGATTGAGGCTGTAGAAGAGGTACGTCGGATTATAAAAAAACCGTGGTATTTTAAACAGATCAAAATTGTCGAGCGGGACAAAAATTGGGGCCTGGCTGCGAATGTCATTGACGGTGTTACCAAAGTCGTGCAAGAACATGGACAGATTATAGTCTTAGAAGATGATCTTGAAACATCAGCATTTGCGCTCGATTACTTTAATAAAGCACTAGACCGCTATAAAGAGGACGAACAGGTCATGCAGATCAGTGGCTACGGCTATCCGGTAAAAAATCTGAATGAGCTTCCTGAAACGTTTTTCTTTCGGGTCGCCAATAGCTGGGGTTGGGCAACATGGGATCGTGCGTGGCAACATTTCAATCCCAACATAGATGAGCTTGTCTCCGATTTTTCGGAAGAACAGATTCATCAGTTCAGCATTGAAGGAAAAGAGAACTTTTGGAAGCAGGCACAGGAGCTTCGCACGGGAAAGATCAACTCCTGGGCAATACGTTGGTACGCTTCGGTATTCAAAAAAAATGGACTAGTTTTGTATCCGAGGAATTCGATGACACAGAATATCGGTAACGATGGTTCGGGCACTCATACAGCTGCAGAATCAACCTATCAGGTCACTTTAGCAGATCATCCTGTACATGTTTTCCCTACCGAAATAGCGGAGAATGTACAAGGGTATGAAGCTATAAAATATTTCTACACACATCGGAAAGGTTCTTTATTCAATCGGGGCATCCGATTCCTCAAGAAAAAAATTAACAAATTCAATAAATAGACATGTCTGCTCATCCAAAATTTTCAATCATCACTGTCGTTTACAATAATGTGCGGGATATTGAGCATACCATCACATCTGTTGTTAACCAGACTTACGACAATATTGAATATATTGTCATTGACGGGGAATCGTCCGATGGCACTTTAGCCGTTATTCAAAAATATCAGGATAAAATTGCGATCTTATTATCTGAAAAAGACAAAGGAATTTACGATGCGATGAACAAAGGCCTTGCTTTAGCTACAGGTGACTATGTACTCTTTTTGAATTCCGGCGATGAAATATACGATCTCAACAGCATCGAAAACCTAGCGAAGCTCAGTGATGATGCCGATATCCTCTATGGTGAAACGATACTGGTAGATGACAATAGGGCTTTTATTGGTGAACGTAGACATAAGGTCCCTGCAAATTTCAACTGGAAAAGTTTTCGTTATGGCATGAATATCTGTCACCAGGCGATTTATATCAAACGGAGTATTGCAGAACCGTATGATCTCAATTATAAGTTATGCGCGGATATAGATTGGGTCATTCGCTGTGCTAAAAAAGCAAATAAATCTGTTAATGCACATCAATATGTAGCGCGCTATCTCGTGGGCGGGATGTCAAAACAGAAACATAAGGAGTCGCTAAAAGAACGCTTCGCTATCTTCAAACACTATTACGGCACCATTCCCAATTTATTCAATCATGGGATCATCGCTTTAAAAGCGATCTGGTACCGCATTAATTACGGAAAACCCCAAGACTAATGTTAAATCCTGAAATCCTCACTGAACTTGTAACAGTTAAAATGCCTTTCGGCAAATATCAGGGCTACACCTTATGCAATCTTCCTGAGCCTTATTTGGTCTGGTACAATCAAAAAGGATTTCCTAAAGGCAAATTAGGACAGCAACTGGCCACCCTTTATGAGATCAAGCTAAACGGTCTGGAGTATCTTCTGGAACCTTTGAAGAAAAGGTGACGAAGGTCATTTCCTTCCATTTATTATTTTTTGTAGCTTTGCAGTGAATTTATTTTTGCATTAAACGCCGTTTGCAGCGGTATCAATGAATATCATGACACAATATCAAACATTGCTGTACTATTGCTACAGCCCTATCGAAAACGCAGAACAGTTTGCGACTGATCACCTTGAATTTTGTAAATCACTTGACTTAGTAGGACGTATTATCGTCGCTGATGAAGGCTTGAATGGTACCGTTTCGGGTACGACTGAGGCTTGTCAGCAATATATGGATGCAATTTATGCGGATGGTCGTTTTAACAAAACAGAATTTAAAATCGATCATGTTGAAGAACCTTCTTTCATCAAAATGCACTGTCGCTACAAAGCTGAAATCGTGCACTCTGGCCTAAGAGATCCGAAAGAAATCGATCCTAACCGCCAAACAGGTGTGCATCTGGAACCAAAAGATTTCCTGGCGATGAAAGATCAGGAGGATGTGGTTGTATTGGACGTGCGTTCGAACTATGAGCATAACGTAGGCCGATTTAAAAATGCGGTGACTTTGGACATTGACAACTTCCGCGAATTTCCAGAAAAAATCAAAGAGCTTGAACAGTATAGAGGCAAAAAAATACTGACTTACTGTACTGGTGGGATCAAATGTGAAAAAGCTTCTGCCCTATTGTTAAAAGAGGGCTTTGAGGATGTCTACCAATTGCATGGTGGAATCATTAAATATGGCAAAGAAGCAGGTGGTAAAGATTTCGAAGGACAGTGTTATGTCTTTGACAACCGTGTCACAGTAGATGTTAACTCGGTCAATCCATCGGTCGTATCAACCTGTTTCAATTGTGGCAAACAGACAACTAAGATGATCAACTGTGCCAACCCCGTATGTAATGAGCATTTCACCCAATGCGACGAGTGTGGTGAGGAAATGGACGGCTGTTGTTCGGTTGCCTGCAAAGAAAGCCCGAATAAACGAGAATATGATGGTACAGGATACTATGTAAAGGTACCTCAACCAGTCAACGTAGACAAAATCAGTAAGAGAAAACATAAGAATTTTCCACCGAAAGTAACGGTAGAAGATTAATTCAATACAACATAAAAAAAGTCGGTAACTGATCAGTTACCGACTTTTTTTATGTTGTAAGATTGCTTTACTTCGCAAACATTCCTGCGATCGAGTCAAGGATATTTCCTTTGGATTGACCATCGTTACTTTTATCAAAGAAGCTGCCGGCCAAACCACCCAACATATCAGTCATACTACCGCCTGTAGAAGCCTGTTGTGTTTCTTGTGCAGGCTCTTCCTGTCCGCCACCTAGAAATGAACCAAGGATCCCCCCTAGCATACCACCACCGGCACCTTGCTGTCCGCCACCACCTAAAACAGATCCGATCAGGTCACCAATACCACCACCGCTGGACGCCTGTTTTTGTTGTCCTAGATATCCCATGACAATAGGCGCGAGTGTTGCCAAAACCCCAGTGACCTGCGCTGAACTGATACCAGCTTTATCGGCAATATTCTGTGTCACCACTTCTGTATTTTGCCCAAACATATGGTTGACAATCTTGTTCCCGTCGTCGGATCCGCCCTGACCAAATAAATCACCGATCTTATCGAAGATACCGCCACCACTATGTTGATCGATCGCTTTGTCGATGTTTTCCGATTGGCCTTTGTTTTTCGCATTGTAATTCAGTGCTGCGATCATCAAAGGAACAGCCGCTGCCACAATCCATTTTGCTTTGGATTCACTGACGCCTGTCATTTTAGAAATGGCTTCTATTGCTTTCGAGCCAACTCCTCCTGTAACTAAGTCTGTTAAGTTCATAAGTCTTCGTTTATAGTTATGATGAAGATAACGATTTTTTATGAGGAGTTTAGAAAATATATGTCAACAACAGAAAACCCTGTGGAGTCTTCACTACACAGGGCGTTTACATCATCAATCGTTCAACCTAATAACTCTTATATATCGCAATATCATCCAGGCCGAGCCTTCCATTATTAATGACATTGTTACTGGTTCCCAATCCAAGCTTGGTAATCCTGAAACGAACAGCTCCTTGAATATTCATTAAAAATACAGCCTGTTTTGAATTCATACTCTGCGAAGTTGGGTGTGCGTCAGCGATGGATTCACCTGTTTGCTTCCATGTTGTACCCTGATCCGTAGAATATTCCAGTTTAAACGTACATGACCGATCCGTATAATATGAGCCATACCAAAGCGTCACTTTTGAAGCGCCATTTGGTACATCAAAATTCATCTGCACATGACCATCCACACTTAAATTCTGTTGCATGCGTATCGCATTTTTACCCGAAACAATACGGTCACGACCAGCAGTAGTACCCAATATTGCCTGATATAACTTCCATTGCCCAGTTGGGAAAGACACGTCGTTCTTTTCGCCCATATCGTAACTTCCTTTCACACTCGCGTCTACAGCATCAAAAGTCTCCGGCCATCCAGCATATAGTTTACCACTTGCATAAGCCATGTCGGAGTAGTCCTGCATTCGGATTTGCAATTTATCCCCCTCTCTGAATGCTATTCCTCTGAAAGAGGCGCTGGGAGCAATAGACTGTCCCGCAAATGTTGCATTGTCCTCGGTATGCAAGGTTATCTCATTTTTATCTCCATCCATCAAGATCTTATCGCCTTTTAGGGCTGTTCCGGTTGCAGGCTCTGGCTCGACATCAGCAGTTACATCAATGTAAGTTGATTCAAACTCATCGAATTTCGCTTTAAGATTTGCAACCGAAACCGCTAATGGAGCAACGTTTTTATTTGAGGCAAAGACATTGACCTGTTGATTTTTAACGGACGATAAAACCATTAAGCCAGATTTTTTGACCAATTTTGTACCATCGATATTGATCTGAACAGAGTCACCAAATTTGAAACTCGAGGCATCAGTAACCTCTACTAATATTCCTCTACGCTGATTGCGCCAGATATTCTGAACAGCGATTGTATTTTCGGGCAAATTCTTATTCTCAGCGCGTGAAACCACAAGCGCCTTCACGTACTTTGCGCCAAGCGCACTTGATTCGTTGAGTTGTAGATCCGTATTTTTATAGAGGCTACGTAATGTATACAATGATATTTCAGGATTTAATTCTCCGATTGACTCATTGATATCTTCTTTACAGCCTGTCAGGAGCGTTGACATCGCCAACGCAGTCCATATTACTAACTTTAACTTTTTCATGAACTAGTTGATTGTAGGTTGCCACCACATTTTTTCGTTGATCCCATCT
Organism: Sphingobacterium sp. GVS05A; assembly: GCF_019969845.1. Classification (GTDB taxonomy): domain Bacteria; phylum Bacteroidota; class Bacteroidia; order Sphingobacteriales; family Sphingobacteriaceae; genus Sphingobacterium. The sequence continues at coordinate 150,761 of NZ_JAHXYR010000003.1, read as the reverse complement.
CCGCCCATACGACTGACAGCTTCTTGGTAATTAGCCTTATTCAAGGATTGAACAATCAATGGGTAGTTTAAACGTACAGGCATTTTCCCATTATTTAATAAGCCCGGTCCTTTATATAAATCCAAGAGCTGTGTTCTACGATACTCATACCATTGTTGAAAATCTGTAAACATCATGGCATAGTATTTTTGTAGATGCACTTTTTTCAGTTTTTCAGTTTCGGGGTCAGTGTTAGAAAAAGCTACTTTTGGATTCGTTAGATAAGTTGCTGGTGCCGTTGTTCCCCAAAATTCCATAGCTGCATTTACTCCCTTCAAATTTGCGGCTGAAGCATCTACATTAGCATAACCTCTGATACCACATTCGGCTATAATAAACTGCAATTCCGCATAATTCATAATATTGCCCATTCGCGCATCTGACTTTAATGCAACTTGGAGGGTAGATTGGCGTTCAGGAACGTTTCCTCGTGCATAACCAGATTGCATGCCACCATAAACACCAAGAGTAGCTTCTGTCGCCCAAATCTTTAACCGTGGATCTCCAAGATCCATCAAATTATTAATAAAAAACTCGGAATATCCCCTCGTGCCATTAAAATCTATATCCCGTGCATTATAGTTGGGATTCATGTAAGGTTGTACGTTAGTATAGTACAGCGCTGCCGTTTCGGCATTGCTTTGCATAATCGGATATTCGACCGCATTGGTCTCCAATATTTCCTTAATCTTCGCTACGGCATTAGTTTCTGTTTTATGTGCTGCACGTAATAACAACCTCAAATACAATGAATTTCCGAACTTACGCCATTTAACTGGATCGGAATTAAAGATAGGATCCATTCCTGCATTCGCAGATTCTACAGCAATGTTCTGTTTAAGTAGTGTATTTGCGTCCTCTAGCTTCTTAAAAAGATCTTTGTAGATATCCTCTTGTTTATCAAATTTTGGAGTAAGATTGTCTTCTGAAAAACCTTTGTTGCTATCGAAATAAGGCACATCACCATACATATCAGTTATTAGTGAACTTACCCAGGCATCCAGCACCAAGGATATGCCCATATAAGTCTGATAACCGGTCTGTTGTGCGGCGTTAGCTTTTTGGTATATATCCCTAATATTCGTCAGTTGCACATACCAACCAGACCAGCTTGACTCCGATTCTGATGGCCTAATCTCATAACGCTGAATTTCTAAATTATCATTTATGGTAACTGTCACTTGCATCAATTCATTATTGATCCTTAGATTACGTGACAGATTGGTACCTAAAATGCTAACCAAAGCGGGCGCCACCAAACTTTGCGGTGCCACCGCGGAAACTTTATTTGGGTCAGTATTTTTTTCGACAAAATCTTTGGTACAACCCTGGAATATAAAACTCCCGAGCATCAGTAAACATGTTATACGGATAATTTTTTTCATAATGTCAATAATTAAAATGAAAACGATAGATTTACGCCCATTGTTCTCGTCGAAGGAAACTGAGCGATTTCAGCTCCTTTCTCAATTCCACTGCCAGTTAAAGAAGCAAACTCTGGATCAAAAGCGGGCCATTTAGTAAATACAAAAAGATCCCGTCCATATAAACCGATAGAGGCCTTTTCAATTTTGTAACGACTTAAAAAAGATTTCGGCAATGAATAATCCAGTCTAACTTCCCGCAGTTTGATAAAATCAGTAGAAAACGTATTTGATTCAAGATTGTCACGATTAAAATGTCTGGCATAATAATCTCCAGCCGTTGCTACGACCGTATTTTTGCTATAACTTCCATCTGGATTCAGCACAACACCATCACCAATAATCCCTGTATAACGTCCCGGAAGAGTCTTCTTTAATTTCCCCTCTTCCATCAGAACAGCATGCGTCAATGAATAACCTACCCCGCCAAACTGCCCATCAAATAGGAAATTAAAGCGGAAACCTTTGTACTTGAATTCATTCCCCCAACCAAATTTCGTGGTCGGATTGGGGTTACCAATATAACGGCTTTCCTGTGCCAATACAGGTACACCATCAGCATAGATGATCTTCCCGTCAGCATTTCTTTCATAGCCTAAACCCCAGATATCACCAAATCTACGTCCTGGTATAGCCTCTACAGTACCTCGGCTACCAAACAATGTAGAAAGCACAAGTCGTCCTTCAAGGGAAGCCGGTATAGAAACGACTTTCGAATCATAATTTGTCAAGTTCCCATACATATTCCAGTTTAACTTATCTTGGCTTTTCAAAATATCTCCCGATAGTGCAATTTCAATTCCTCGACTCCTGACCTCTCCACCATTCGTAAACTTCCATCTGTAACCACTAGAAGGATCAACAGGTGTTTCAATTAACTGTTTTTCCATCGATGTACTGTATACCGTTAGATCTAATTTAATCCGATCTTTAAACATCCGAAAATCTGTTCCTAATTCATAAGATAGAGTATTTTCAGCTTGTAAATTTTCGTCAGGAACTGTTGCAGGATTAGACAACCCGCCGTTAAAACCAATTACACTACCATAACCGTAAAAATTATTATAAGGTTTGGTTCCTCCCCCTCCAACTCCAGCAATAGAGGCCCGTAATTTCCAATAGTTGATTGATTTTGGCAATTCAAAGATTTGACTTAGGATAAAGCTTGTATTAACCGATGGGTAAAAGAAAGGCTTAACTTCGTTTTTTTTGGGAGAGGCTAATGTACTAGCCCAGTCTACACGCCCTGTAAAATCAATAAAATACCTGTCTTTGTAACTATAATTTGCCAAACCATAGACACTATGAATAGCATACTCCGCTCTATATGGATCATAAAGTACCCTTTCTCTCGCATTTGCAAACTTATACTGATTTGGGTAGATTAAACTATTTGCTGATGCATCATCTTTAATATATTTATTATTTAATAAGGCCCCACCCGCTGAAACACCAAAACGATGATCCTGTGAGCGTTGGTTATTATACTGCAATAGGAAATCGGAGTTTCGCTCTTCTGCATAGATAGACTGTTCGCGATAGTAACCGAAGGCGTATTTATAGGTATCAAAAGGCCTTGACTGCTTGCGTTTATCGTAGCCCATATCAATTCCGGTTCGTAACATCAGACTAAGCTCTTTGGTAAACTTATAATCCAATTGAATATTTCCAATCAGGTTATTTTTATTTTGTGCATTGACCATATCATAAGATATCGTTCTCGGATTATCCAACAAATTGGAAAATGGTGTCATTTGCTCAATACCTTCCTTGCCCGGAAGCCAATTCTGATCCAACCAAGCCGCATCTATATTCGGAACAATCCCCCTAACAAAATACATGTAACTTTGGTTATTGTAACCGCTATTGGGCAGGTTATCGGAACCTCTATTATTAAAATTAATCTTCGTGGATAAGCTCAATTTATCGGTGATCTTGTTGCTAAACTGCATCGCAATAGTGTGTCGATTATAGCCCATATTGGGGATAATCCACTTATTGGTTACATTGGTATATGAAAAACGTGCTGTTGTCTTGTCCGTGGATCCAGAAACACTAATGGAGTTCGTTGAGGTCAGTTCTGTTTGAAACAGATCCTTACGATTATTTTCGTATGGTCTCCAAAGCGTACGTTCGGTAGGTGTTTGTCTATATTTAGCAGGATCGTATTGATAAAAGTATTGGCCATCAAATTTTGGTCCCCAAGCAGATGAGGTACTCAGGGTGCTTGCGCCGTCTTCCGATTGTCCATAGGAGTAATACAAATCCTGCCCTATAGCACCTTGTCCATATTCATATTGATAATCAGGCCACCGATTAATTGTCCCGATTGCGGTATTTGAATTAACAGTAACTCCTATTCTATTTTGTATACCCTTTCCCTTTTTGGTAGTAATAATGACTGCACCACGCGAACCTCTATACCCATATAATGCCGCAGCTCCAGGTCCTTTCAAAACGGAAACTGACTCAATATCCTCAGGATTAATATCAGCCAAAGAAGAGCCAAAATCTACGGGTGAATCACCATCCAAATAGGCAGAATTTCCGTTCCCTGTCATTTTAGTGCCCCCCCCCATGATAATTCCATCCACAACAATAAGTGCATCATTATCATTGGTCATGGATGTTTCGCCACGCAGGATAACTTTATTCGAGCCCAATGGTCCTGCACCTGATTTCACTAAATTTAAACCAGCCACTTTTCCAGTCAATGCATCTGTCCAGTTGTTTGAAATCGCATTTGTCAATTCCTCCCCTTTTACCGTGCTAATCGAATAACCAAGTGCTTTCTCCTCACGTTGAATACCCAAAGCCGTAACAACTACTTCATTCAATGCCTCGGAAGTAACATTTAATGCGATTTGAGCATTTGACTGTGCTGCTGCAAAGCTCTTCGTCTGCCCCTCATAACCAATCAATTGAAAACGGACCGAAGCACCGGCTTCAACCTCTATTTCAAAATGACCTGTTCGATCAGTCGTCCCTTTGGCTACTCCGTCAGCAAGGATAGATACCGAAGCCAATGGCTCCTGTGTCTTGCTATCTACAACTTTTCCTTTTATTTTAATCTTGGTTTGATTAAACGAATGTACAGCTTGACCATGCCCCACTGGAGCTGCTGTTGCCGTGAGATCCGTATTGCCCGCAATCGCCAATGCAATGAAGAGCAATTTTGAGGAGGAGTGCCTCAGGTTAATTTGGATAGGATTAATACTAAACATAGATATGAATGTAAATTGTAATTTTTCAATTTGGCACAAAAATATATTCTTAACAAAAAGTTAGTTTTAATTTAATGTTTTCTTTGTGTTAAGAATTGTTTCGAATTAGATTTCCTTTCGCAAATACAGCAATCTATTATCAATACCGATTGATGTATCTAAAATGATCTAACTGGCTCTAAATTGCAATTATCAGGTTCAAATAAAATTGTTAGTTCTGGTTATTGTTTATTAAACGATCGAAAATAATTAATATTCTCTAAAAAACGAAATAAATCGAAATTATTTAAAAGAAAACACTCCAATAAAAAACTAATATCGAGCGTATTGCATAGTAAAAAAACAAAAGAAAAAACATGGTATTGGCACCCAAAGCAAGCTCCTAACCAGACATTTAAACCTACCAAGACTGGCTGAAGTATATGCTTGCAATACTATATTGATACTACATCAATACTGTCACAATACTATAACTATACTTCAATGTAGTAGCAAGGGTGAGATAACAGTGTTTTATACGAACAGATGTGCAAATATCCATATGCATCAATTAGGTTTAAATTCCAGGAGCTAAATTACTGATACATTTACTACGCTTAAAAAACAAGAAAGCCCAAACTTTCGTTTGGGCTTTCTTTTATAATAAAACTTTGATATTAGCGTTTCTCAAAGCTCCATTTCACATAGTTTATATTCTTATCGTCAGCAAGATACTTTTTCTCATAGTAGGTCTTGATTGATAAAACATTATCCACCAAGTCCGAGTGATACAGATCTGTTGTCTCTTTATATTTCTTCAGGCCTTGTAACTCTATTTGCTCAAGAGTATAGGCATAGAAGCCATCATTATCTGTCTTTAGATTCATCATCCCTTCAGGCTTCATGACAATCTTGTAACGGTCTAAAAACTTAGGGCCTGTCAAGCGTTTCTTTTCGCGACTGTCCTGCGGCTGTGGATCTGGAAAGGTAATCCAAATTTCATCAATTTCATTTTCAGCAAAGTGCTCAAGAAGCGTTTCAATCTGTATCCGTAAAAATGCGACATTTTTGATACCATCTTCCAACGCAGTTTTTGCACCACGCCAGATACGGTTGCCTTTAAAATCAATCCCGATAAAGTTCTTTTCCGGAAACAATCGCGCCAAATTAACTGTATATTCTCCTTTACCGCAGGCAAGTTCCAAAACAACCGGGTTTGCATTTCCAAATTGCTTCTCAGCCCATTTTCCTTTATATTCTTTGCCGGCATCGAGCTGGATGACATTCTCAAAAGTCGCTACTTCGGCAAATTTACGTAGTTTATCCTTTCCCATTTTTTAATTAATATCCCGCAAAAATAACCTTATATTTGCAGGAATCAATAACTTATCGTGGAAAAAGACGCTAAAATTTATGTAGCAGGCCATCGAGGAATGGTCGGATCGGCAATATACCGCAAATTAACAGAACTGGGTTACAACAACATCGTGACCCGTACGTCTCAGGAATTAGATCTGCGCAATCAACAGGCAGTTGCTGACTTTTTCAACGAAGAGAAACCTGATTATGTTTTCCTTGCAGCAGCTAAGGTTGGTGGGATTATGGCGAACAACACCTATCGCGCAGATTTCATCTACGAAAATATGGCGATACAGAATAATGTTATTAAATCCTCTTACGACAATGAGGTTACAAAGTTGATGTTTTTAGGTTCAAGCTGCATCTATCCTAAAATGGCGCCACAACCTTTAAACGAAGACTTACTGTTGACAGGTACCTTGGAACCTACCAATGAGCCTTATGCCATCGCCAAAATAGCGGGTATTAAAATGGCAGAAGCCTTTCGTGATCAATATGGCTGTAACTATATATCAGTTATGCCAACCAATCTGTATGGTATCAACGATAATTATCATCCACAAAACTCACATGTTTTACCAGCCCTGATCCGTAGATTTCACGAGGCAAAGGTTAATAAACTGGACGAAGTGGTTATTTGGGGTACTGGTACTCCTTTAAGGGAGTTTCTTTTTTCGGATGATCTAGCTGACGCCTGTGTGTTTTTGATGAATAGCTATAACGAGAAACAGTTCGTCAATATCGGAATCGGTGAAGATTTAAGCATAAAGGATCTTGCTGAACTCATTAAAGACGTCATTGGATATACCGGCAAAATCTCTTTTGATACAAGTAAACCAGACGGAACGCCACGCAAATTAATGGACGTTTCCAAATTACACGCCTTAGGCTGGAAGCATAAAACCAATCTTCGCGAGGGAATTAAATTAGCTTACGAGGATTTTTTGAGTAAAGAAGAGGCAACTTCCTAGTAGGTTTCACTATAGGAAGGAATACCATATTCATTGACTTCATCTTTTATGGTATCATCCCCTTCAATTTGTGAGGCTTTCTTTTTCTTCTTTTTGGGACGGATGAAATTGCTGAGTTTACCTATCAATCCACTGATTTTATCCTGATTGATCTGGCCGACAGCACGCTCTGATAAAAGCAACATTAACGCTTTTTTCAGCATTCCTGAATTTTTCAAAAACAGCCTATTCATCACAAAAGGAACACCTATGCGCAAGGTTTTTGTCAGCCAATCCGAATCAGGATTGCTACTTTTCGCAAATAATTGCTGAATGATATTGACTCCGGGAATATTATTTTTTAATGAATTGAAAAAACGAATCGGAGCTTCGATCTTGTTATTAAATAAAGTAAACTGTGTTTTCAGGTAAGCCTCTTGTTCATTTTTGAGTTCCTTTAAACGAGCGATTTCAGTTTTAAGCTCCTGTAAATTGCGTATTTTCGTTTGCTTGTTATTCATTTGTATTCCCTTCTCTATCAAATTTTTCCTCTTTTTTCAAATCTTCTTCTTCTTCTTCGATCTCGTCATTCCATTTGGCCAAAAAACGACGGATAGAAAGATCCATAAACTTCGATTCCAGAGCAGGTTCAAAAATCCGGATTATAACGATAATCACCATAAAAATACCTGCTGTTGCCAAGAATCCCAACGAATTACTTCCCAACAGTTCACCTAGCCAAAACCCCAAAGCCAGACATAAGAAAAAGACAACAAACAAAGTGAATATCAATTTGGTCGCATCCACCACCAAACTGGCAATCAGGCGCGATGACCGCTCGATTGTCTTTAACTTAACGAGCTTAAACTGGGAATCTATGTACTCCTTTGTTTTCTGAAAAGTACCACTAAGTGAAAATTTTTCTTCTTCCATGCATCTTAAATTTATTTAGGCTATCTCAAAAGTTTTATACGAATTTCTATAGATTATTTATATTAAGCCTTTTGAAATAGCCTATAATTCTATGTATCTCCTCAAATTGCCCTTAAGGACAATTTGTCTTTTATGCATGCTCGATGATATCGTCATCAACATTTTCCTCTGCTTGATTCAATTTACCTTTTAGGGTGGAGACAATTTTTTCTTTAAATTCATTCAGTTGATCGAATTGTTCTTCAGCTCTCTCACGAATAGCATCACTCAAATCGCTTAATGAATCATTGATCTTATCTCTCGTATCTGATCCTTTGTCCGGAGCAAATAAAACTCCCAAAGCTGCACCTGCAGCAAGACCTGCCAATAACGCCAAAGCTACTTTACTTGTGTCATTCATTTCTTTTTCGTTTTAAAGTTCTAATTCTATTATACGATGAATCTAGTCTTCGATAATAATACAATTTATAAAGCAAATCGTTTGCCAAATACCGCAATTATCCATTATTTACTAGAATCTATATAATTACAATATAGTCATTTTTCAACAATTCTCTATCGATTCACAATAATTCACTAAAGCATTATTATTTATGATTTAATATTTAGTATCTTTAAATCAACCGATTATAAAATTTATGTTGAACAAAACCTATTGTAGCGCCGTCTATGGTATTGAAGCATGTACCATAACAGTTGAGGTAGTTATTTCTACTGGACTACATTATTATATAGTCGGGCTTCCTGACAATGCTGTCAAAGAAAGCCTCAGACGTATTGAAAGCGCCATTACTTCCTGTCAGCTTCACATGCCACGACAGAAAATTGTGGTCAACTTGGCACCGGCTGACATCAGAAAAGAAGGTTCCAGTTATGATTTATCGATCGCCATTGGTATACTCGCTTCCTCGGGGCAGCTTACAAATGAGTTATTGGAACAGTATCTGATCTTGGGAGAACTATCCCTGGATGGTAGTATAAAACCTATCAGAGGTGTATTACCCATTGCCTTACAGGCATTAAATGACGGATTTAAGGGAATAATACTTCCGCAACAAAATGCACAGGAGGCCGCCATCGTTGCTGGCATCGATGTGATTGCCGTCGAAAATCTAACAGAGGTGGTACAGTTTCTTAATAACTCAAAAAGTATCCTTCCAACCACAGTCGATATCCAATCTCTCTTTCACACCGAAACAAATAAGTATGATGTTGATTTTGCAGATGTTCGGGGACAGGAAAATATCAAAAGAGCATTAGAAATAGCCGCTGCTGGAGGGCATAATGTTATTCTAATAGGTCCCCCTGGCGCGGGGAAGACCATGTTAGCGAAAAGATTACCAACGGTATTACCGCCCCTCAATATGATCGAATCGCTTGAAACAACCAAAATTCACTCTGTTTCGGGAAACCTTAAAGCTAAAGACGCCTTACTAACGATACGGCCATTTCGCGCTCCTCACCATACCATCTCTGATGTAGCCATGGTGGGTGGAGGCTCCAATCCGCAACCTGGCGAGATTTCACTATCACATCATGGCGTACTATTTCTGGATGAACTTCCTGAATTTAAACGTAGTGTCCTTGAAGTCATGCGACAACCACTCGAATCCCGAAGTATCACCATATCGCGAGCAAAACTAACCATAGACTATCCTGCCAGCTTTATGTTGATCGCCGCAATGAACCCATGTCCTTGTGGATACTTCAATCACCCCGAAAAAGAATGCATCTGCGGTAGTAATACCGTTCAACGGTATTTAAGTAAAATATCGGGTCCATTATTAGACCGGATTGACCTCCATGTAGAAGTCACACCTGTACTCTTCGATGAGCTAAGTGCCTCGGAACCTTCTGAAAATAGTCTGACGGTCCGCAATCGTGTCATCCAAACGAGGCTGATCCAAAAACAACGATTCGAATCCATCCCAGATGTTCATTGTAATGCACACATGAGTACCAAGTTAACCAGAGATATCTGTCAGATCGGCGAACCGCAAAAGAAACTACTAAAGACAGCTATTGATCGTCTAAATCTTTCCGCTAGGGCTTATGATCGAATATTAAAAGTCGCCCGCACTATCGCAGATATGGAAAATAGTCCCACGATCGAAAACCACCATCTCGCTGAAGCGATCCAGTACAGAAATTTAGACCGGGAGACTTGGGGTGGAAAGTTCTAGAATTGCGCTAAGCAATGTTTTATGACCCATGGGAAGCAAATGATCGTCAAGATCAACCCGGATAATGCGCCATAAAAATGCGCATCATGATTAACCCCGTCCTGCGCTTTTCGGGAGGCCCAGATACAATATCCCAAAAATAGAAAGGCAAATAAATAAGCCGGCATCGGGATAATCATCATTACACCGATAGTTATCTTCGGGTTGAAAAGGATATAACTAAATAAAACGGCACAGATAGCGCCCGAAGCCCCCAGACTGTAATAACCGTAATTATTTTTCTGTTGGATAATCGTTGGAATATCACTCAGCACCAAACTACCTAAGTAAATGACAGCAAAGAGAAGATGACCATAAGGACTTGCCTGTGCTAGCATCTGCTCCAATCCAAATGCAAAATAATAAAAAGTGATCATATTAAACAGCAGGTGCCCCCAGTCTTTATGGATAAAACCACTGGTAAATATTGTATACAAGCGCTGTTTACGCGCGATACTATACGGATGGAGCATTAACTTACCATAAAGCTGCTCATGAGAAAAGGTATAGATACTCGTTACAAGCGTAAAAAAGAAAATAACACTTGCTACAGGAGTCTGTTGTAAATAAAAAGTAAGCATTGTTAGAAACGGTCTTCTAAAAGTAAAACATATAACTCTTTAGGCCCATGAGCGCCCAAAACCAGCCTTTTCTCAATATCCGCAGTACGTGAAGGGCCTGTAATTGTTGATATCATTGTTGGAATCTCCTGGCCATAACGTTTCTGCATATAAGCTAAGGCATCTTTCACATCCCACACCAATTGAGAAGCTTTGGCAACAACGATGTGAATCGGAGGGTAGATACTTAGGCGACGTCCGGAAGCATTTGCATTACTCACCATAATACTGCCATTACGCGCAATCAACGCTTCACATGAGGTAATACTCGCATTCGCAGACTCAAAGTCTTTCTCCGTTTTGAAAAAAGGGAAACCATAGGGACTCAGCAGATTTTGGATCCCCTGCTCCCAGGCATAGATATTTTTTATATTGTTTACCTCGGTTAATGTAATCAGATTTTCGATGAGGCCAATCTCACCATCGCAATAAAGGAACTTGCCGCCAGCGGCTGTCAATTCACGAACAAAAACAAGATCAACCAATTCATCCTCTTCTTTGTAAAGGGGTGTTTCTTTGAAATTAGGGTGTGGATTATCGTTTTTTTGAAGTAATGCCTGACGTATGCGTTTTAACATTACCTCCTTCGCTGTCGCGTTCTTTACGTTCATGGCTCAATAGCAATATAAATACAGCGCTAGAGTTTTTCTAGCGCTGTAAAATCTAAATTAGTTTAAACTATTCGATGATGGATTATCCAATCGCTGTTCATCTTTTGAAGTTGCCTCCTCAGGGTGAACATCCAATGGCAAATCGGTCTGTGGTACACCGCCACCATCCGCACCGTTGACAAACTCATCATAAGTTGTTTTGGTATCGAAAGGACGCTTACCTAATATCTCTTCAAGGTCAGATTGGAAAAGGATCTCTTTTTCCAATAGCTTCTCTGCAATTTTAATCAGCCCCTCACGTTTGTCCAACAAAAGTTGTTTTGTACGTGCATAGACATCTGTAATCAGATTACGAACTTCGGCATCAATCAGTTCTGCCGTTTTGTCAGAGTATGGCTTTTGGAAAGAAGCCTCTGAGCTGTCACGGAAAGACACATTTCCTACCTTATCGTTCATACCATAGATGGCAATCATTGCATAAGAAAGCTGCGTGATACGTTCTAGGTCATTTTGAGCACCTGTGGAAATCCGCCCAAAAGTAATATCTTCTGCTACACGTCCACCCATAGTCATACACAAGCTGTCTACCAGTTGCTCTGTTGTATATAAGAACTGTTCACGAGGAAGATATTGTGCATATCCCAAAGCCGCTACTCCACGCGGAACAATAGAAACTTTTACCAAAGGATCTGCATGTTCCAAATACCAGCCCGCAATAGCATGCCCTGCTTCGTGGTAAGCAACGATACGTTTCTCTTCAGGAGAAATGATTTTATTCTTTTTCTCAAGACCACCGATCACACGATCCACAGCATCCTGAAAATCTTGCATATCTATCTCAGGTTTGTTTTTACGTGCAGCAATTAGCGCCGCTTCATTACAAACATTAGCGATCTCTGCACCAGCAAAACCTGGAGTCTGTGCTGATAATTTTTTGGCATCTACCTCCGCTGATAACTTCAATGGTTTTAAGTGCACTTTAAAAATATGCTCACGACCGATTAAATCTGGTTTATCAATAGAAATCTGACGGTCGAAACGTCCTGGACGCAATAATGCTGTATCTAATACATCAATACGGTTTGTCGCTGCTAAAATAATAACACCCGAATCCGTACCGAAACCATCCATTTCCACCAATAACTGGTTCAATGTATTTTCACGTTCGTCGTTACCACCCATCATAGAATTTTTACCACGGGCACGACCGATCGCATCAATCTCATCAATAAAAATAATACATGGAGCTTTCTCTTTGGCTTGTTTGAATAAATCACGGACACGTGAAGCACCCACACCGACAAACATCTCTACGAAGTCTGAACCAGATAGGGAGAAGAAAGGCACCTGTGCTTCACCAGCAACAGCTTTTGCCAATAAAGTCTTACCTGTTCCCGGAGGGCCTACCAACAATGCTCCTTTTGGAATTTTACCCCCTAGATTCGTATATTTACGTGGATTTTTCAAGAAATCCACAATTTCCATTACTTCTTGTTTTGCTTCTTCTAAACCTGCAACATCATTAAAGGTGATATTGATTTGTGATTCTTTATCGAATAACTGCGCTTTGGATTTGCCGATATTAAATATCGCACCACCGCCACCACCAGCACCACCGCCCATACGACGCATCAAGAAGATCCAGATCGCTGCTAATACTAACAACGGCAACATAAATGTCACAAACCAGCTCGCCCAAGGATTAGAACGATCGGCATATTTTAATTGCACTTTAGGTGTTCCTGGAGCCAGTTCAGCCTGCGATGCAGTTAATTTTTTCTCCAGAACCTCTGCTGAGGCATCCTTAAAGATATACTGCGGACCTGTTTCCTCTTGACCAGCAAGACTAGGGATTGGATCATTGCTCTTGGTTACGTCCTTAAAATTGGGATTATCTTTCCAGCCCTTTTTTAGATAAACTTCTACCTCGACAAGATCATTTTTCTTATATGCTTCCAAACGCTCTACAGCGCCGGTTTTTAACATGCGTGTTTCAAAATCACTATAGCTAATTTCCTTAGCCGGGTTTTCTCCAAAAACATATTGCAAGGCAAAAAAACCTAAAAACATGGCAATCATAAGCCACACAAAATTAAATTTTGGGGGTTTTGGGCTTACCTTACTACTTGGGATTTTTTTCATTATATCGTAATTATATTTTCTGTATAAATTATTGAATTGAGGCTGTTATTAAGCGCTTTGGAAATGCTGAACTTGTGCATCTCCCCACAAATCCTCGATTGCATAATGCGCTCTTTTTTCGGTCTTAAAGATATGTACAACCACATCCACAAAATCCAAAATCAACCACTCTCCATTTGATTGTCCTTCTTTATATTGGGGTTCTTGACCAAAAGCCTTATAGACTTCCTCCTCTACACTCTTGGCAATAGCGTTAACCTGAATGTTGGAGTCGGCATGGCAAATCACAAAATAATCAGAAACAGAACTGTGAAGATCTCTTAAATCCAAACGAACAATCTCGTTTGCTTTCTTTTCCTGCATACCATGAACGATAATTTCTGATAGACGTTGCGACAATTCTGAACTTTTATTTTTACTCATTAAAAAATATGATAGTTTTGACTTAATATTTATTTAATACTTTCAGTTTGCAAAATAACAATATTTCGGGACTTATCATCGGTCAAAATACAATATATCTTGACAAAGTTGCCTCTACAAACGATTATTTAAGAGAATTATTGTCAAATTTCAAGCCACTCGCAGAGGGCACTGCCATTTTAGCAGGAGAACAGTATCAGGGAAAAGGGCAACGAGGAAGCACCTGGGTCAGCGAACCTGGGAAAAACCTGACTACATCAATTCTTTTAAAACCGCATTTCTTATCAATAGCGCAACAATTTGCCCTCTCAGCCACAGTTGCAATCGCTGTAGTCAACTGGCTTAAACGCAAGACTGAGCAGGCTGTGACCGTAAAATGGCCCAATGACATTTATGTTGGCAACAAAAAAATAGTAGGCATCCTTATTGAAAATAAATTAAAGGGAAATAAAATTGAAGCGTCTATTGTTGGAATCGGCATTAATATTAATCAAGTCAATTTTGACACAGCGACAACAATTACTTCGCTAGCTGTTCTTACAAAAAAAGCCGATTATGTCATAAAGGACCTGGCCGTCGAACTTTTTGAAAGCATACAGCAGGAATACAACAACCTCTTCACCCAATCCTGGCAGCCTATATTGGACCGCTATAATGAGTCACTATTTTGGAGAGACCAGGAACGCCCTTTTTTAGTTGCAGGCGAAAAAAAAACTGGGGTCATTAAGGCAGTGGGAATTGATGGTCAACTACAAGTGCTTATTGACAACAAATTGCAGAAGTTTAACATCAAAGAGATACGCCACCTTATATCCTAATCTTTACACTAAATACAGATAAACCATTTTAGAATATGCTAAATTTGTAAAGTGGATAAATTAAACCTTTATCAACTTTAGTTATCAAAGGTGTATAACGAACTGCAATAATTATTTAGGAAAATGAAAAAATTAGTATTGTTAATAACTGCAGTAATTTTCGCAGTTACTGGAGCCTTCGCTCAAATTCACAAACCTGTAAAATGGACTGTAGCCAGTAAGAAACTGAATAAAAACGAAGCTGTTGTCTATGTCAAAGGAACAATCCAAAACGGTTGGCACATTTATTCTCAAAATGTAAAAGATGGTGGGCCTATTCCGACTTCTTTCAATTTTGCAAAAGCCGCTGACTACGCATTAGTCGGTAAAACTGCGGAGCCAAAACCAAAAGTAAAACACGAAGAGGTGTTCAAAATGGACGTTGGTTACTTTACAAATGAAGTGATCTTTCAACAAAAAGTAAAGTTGAATAAAGGTACAGCAACAGTAAAAGGTACCGTTGAATGGCAAGCTTGTGATGCATCACAATGTCTGCCTCCTGACGAATATGCTTTTGCTGTGACAATCAAATAGTAAAAATGATCATACACGGATAAAATAATAAGGCGATTCTCATCGCCTTTTTTTATTTTTGAAGCTGACATCAGAAACAGATACTCATGTTAAAAAACACATTTATTCTACTTTTAATTGCTTTTTTCAGCCTCTCTCTTACAACGACGACTTTTGCCTTCGAACAAGATAGTTTAACGAGTACAGAAGGGCTTCAATTTGAATCTTCACCTGACACAACTCCCATTGTGGAGGCTGTGCCGGACGACTTGGCTTTTTCAGACGCTCCGGATACAACCCTGAGTCAAGATAGCAGCAAATTGGATAAGGCAGCAACAAATATTCCCGCCGGCAATTCCGAAACTGGGAAAAAATCCCTTTGGAGTATTTTTATCGCTGGATTAATTGGCGGTTTTGCCGCACTCTTGATGCCATGTATATTCCCAATGTTACCACTTACAGTCAGCTACTTTACCAAACAATCTGGTACGCGCGCAAGTGGCATTAGCAAAGCGCTATTGTATGGCCTTTTTATTATTGTGATATACGTGGCGCTCGGAATGATTATTACAATTGCTTTTGGTTCGGATGCGCTTAACGCCTTATCGACCAATGGGATATTCAATTTCCTGTTTTTTCTATTGCTCGTTGTTTTTGCGGCATCATTCTTTGGCGCTTTCGAAATCACATTACCAAGTTCTTTTGTTAATAAAATGGATGCCAAATCAGATAAAGGGGGCCTTATTGGACTTTTCTTTATGGCATTCAGCCTTTCGCTTGTATCCTTTTCCTGTACAGGTCCGATCATCGGCACCTTACTTGTTGAGGCCGCATCAAAAGGCGAGCGCTTAGGCCCAGCCATTGGTATGTTGGGTTTTTCTATTGCATTAGCGATTCCTTTTGGTCTATTCGCTATGTTTCCTTCGATGTTAAAGTCATTGCCCAAATCGGGAGGATGGCTCAATTCGGTAAAAGTAGTTCTTGGATTTTTAGAGCTTGCCTTGGCCTTAAAGTTTTTGTCCAATGTAGACCTAGCTTATCACTGGAATTGGTTAGATCGTGAGGTATTCCTATCCTTGTGGATTGCTATATTCGGTCTCATGGGCTTATATCTTATTGGAAAGATCAAGTTTTCACATGACAGCGAACTAAAATTCCTTTCTGTACCGAGAACCTTACTGGCAATCATTGTGTTCTCTTTTGTTGTCTATATGGTCCCTGGTCTATGGGGCGCACCATTGAAATCCATCTCCGCTTTCTTACCCCCTTCTGCGACACAGGACTTTGACCTTTCGGCTGGAGTAGCAAGCGCACCTGCTCACAGTGATGGTAAAGTAAAAAAATATGCTGAAATCTTCCATGAGCGTGGCACCCCAAAAGGGTTTGATCCATACTACGATTATGATCAAGCTTTGGAAACTGCAAAAGAGCTGAACAAACCTGTATTAATAGATTTTACAGGATGGAACTGTGTCAATTGCCGAGAGATGGAGGCAAATGTATGGACGGATCCCGCTGTTGCCAAACTATTAAAAGAAGAATTTGTTATGGCCGAACTATTTGTTGATGATAAAACAGAATTACCGGCAAACGAACAATTTGTTTCCAAATATAGTGGCAAGAAAATTAAAACAATCGGTAATAAAAACAGTGATTTTCAGGCATCGACGTTCAATAGCAATTCACAACCTTTATATGTGATCGTGGATGCCTCAGGTAAAGTATTAGTACCTCAATCTGGTGCAAATAGAAATATTGAACAATACAAGGCTTTTTTACAAAGCGGAATTGACGCTTTTAAAGCTAAAAAATAAGCCTGCTGATATAACAACTGGGAATAGCTCATTTAACATGTAAAAGGCTATTGTAAAGTTTACATGAAGTTTGCTACTCGCTTAGATTAATTGCACAGCAGAAGGCAATTATTTAAGCACTTTTAAGCGATTCAGAACTTTTTATAACAGAAATATAATTGTATATAAACACAAAAATAGCTAAGTTTGAGTACGTATGAGTAACATTAAAAAAATTGCTGTTTTGACATCTGGAGGAGATGCTCCAGGAATGAATGCCGGTATTCGCGCGGTAGTGAGAGCGGGTATCTTTAACAATCTTGAGGTATTTGGTGTACGCAGGGGCTATGATGGTTTGGTAAATGGAGAAATTTTCCCCATGGATGCCAAATCTGTAGCCAATATCATACAACGTGGCGGCACAATCCTAAAAACTGCGCGCAGTGAGGCTTTCAAGACCATAGAAGGCCGTAAACAAGCTTATGATAACTTACGTAGCCATGAAATTGACGCTATGGTCGTCATCGGTGGTGACGGAACATTTACAGGTGCATCAAAATTCATTGACGAGTTTGACTTTCCAATTATCGGTCTACCGGGAACAATCGACAATGATCTGGCCGGAACTGATTTCACCATTGGCTATGATACAGCAATAAACACCGTTATTCAGGCAGTAGATAAGATCCGTGACACTGCTGAGTCTCATGATCGTGTTTTTATTATTGAGGTTATGGGACGTGACTCTGGCTTGATCGCCATCCGTTCTGGTATAAGTACCGGAGCCGAAGCGGTATTGGTTCCTGAATTTGAGGTAGATTACGATGCAATCATGAAAAGATTGGATAAGAGCCGTAAGAACAAATCTTCGCGTATTATTATCGTTGCTGAAGGGGACAAAGAGGGTGGAATGATTGTTTCGGAAAAAATAAAAGAAAATTTCCCGCATTACGATGTAAGACTTTCTATTTTGGGTCACATCCAACGTGGTGGTAGCCCAACATGTATGGACCGTGTACTGGCGAGCAGACTTGGTGTTGCCGCAGTAGAAGCGCTTGTTGCAGGCCGTAGAGGTGAAATGGCTGGACTAATCTGTAGTGAAATCAGATTCACTCCTTTCAAAAGCGCTATTAAACATAACGTCAAACTTAATGAGGATCTGCTTCGTATCATTGAGATACTTTCGCTATAAAAAGACAGGTTTCCAAATTGGCGTATAAGAAAACGAAGCTGCAAAAAAATAAAAGTACTTCCCCTAGGAACTGAGTATTGGAAAATAAACTATAGGGGATAAAAATAAAACCAAAGAAAAAACGGTGTGTCCAACCAGCTTGGACACACCGTTTTTTTATGAATTCTTAGTACTATATCCCTGCCTTAATATTCTTTTTTATCTTCTTTTGAGACCGCTATTTCAGCAAGTTATTTAGATACTCTTCATTGACAACTGGTAGTTGAATGGTCTGTCCAGCCTTAGCCATTGAATCGGCAAAATGATTGGTATTTAAAATAGCCTGCTCATAGGCTTTGACAACCTGATCGGAAATATGCAAGGACTTTGGGTCTTTGATATTAACCTTATACTGGTTGTCCGTTAACGTTACATGATGATAGAAACGATAGGCGGCAGCCTTCAACAAGCCTAGTTCCTGTTGCGATAATTCATCTATCCGTGCATTAGGTGGTAATGTCACATCGATAAACGTTATTCCTTTAGCCAGTGTGTCAATAGAATGATCCAAAGGAATTGCATTAAGCGATTCTAGGTTAACCACAGGGACGCCAGTTTCTTTCTCCGAATTACAGGCAACAGCACATATAGCCAAAGCCATCACCACAATCAGTTTCTTTCTCATTTTATTATTTTCTGAGTGTACTACACTCTGTTGATTACTTATGAAAACCCGAGTAGTTGTCCTCGCGGGCCAAAATTATGTCGTGCTCGATTTCATCCCTACAAATTACCCTAATTCGATTGTGTGGGGATATAAATCGACAAAAAATCATCCTTCTTGTTTCTTGCATGATCGGGTCCTTCCAAAGCGTCAATACAATCCTCAACCGCTTAAAGGGGGAAACCAAATCAATTTCTTAAACAAAGGCAAAGAAAAGATGTGTAGAACAGCCCCTAACAAAAAGACACTTATTTAAAATCTCTCATACATAAAAGATATTAAATAAGTGTCTTTGTATAGCACAGTCTTAGACTGTAAGATCAGCCTATTTCAACAATTCTGCTAATTTAGCTTCCAAAGCTTCTCCTCTTAGATTTGAAGCGACAATTTTGCCTGAAGGATCAATTAAGAAGTTTTGCGGAATTCCACGCACCTCATATAATTTAACAGGAGCAGATTTCCAACCTTGTAAATCGGAGACATGCGGCCATTGCTGCAAATTATCATCATGGATCGCTTTCATCCATGCATCTTTCTTACCGGGATTGTCCAAGGAAACACCAAAAACTGTAAATCCTTTGTCTTTAAATTTATTGAATGCTGCAACAACATTCGGGTTTTCATGACGACAAGGTCCACACCAGCTTGCCCAGAAATCCAACAAAACATATTTTCCTCTCAACGAAGATAAAGAAACATTGTTACCGGTCGTATCAGGCAATGTAAAATCCGGCGCTACAGAACCGACGGCGACAGCTTTCAATTTTTGAATACGTTCTGCCAGTTCTTTTCCTTTTTCAGAATTTTTTAATTCCGGAGACAGTTTATCAAATGAAACCACATATTCATTCACATTTTCGCCACTTACATTTTCTGCAAGCAGATCCAATGTGTACCAGCTTTTTGGATTCTTATTGATAAATTCAGCGTCAGCTTTTTCCATCTTTTCGGAAATCTCACCGGCTTGCTTTTGCAATCCCTCAATAAATTTCGGATCTTGTTTTTGAGCTTCAGATGCCGCAAAATATTGTTGGTTTAATGCCTCATATGCATCTGTATGAGGTTTTACAAAAGTTTTGTATTGGGTAAAATCATCATTGATTGCTGTACCTGTTACCGAAGCATCTTTAAATCCTTTGGATGCATCAACCTTGATCACACCTTTGGATAAATACAATTGTGCTGTTTCAGGCTGTTTTTGAGCGCCTCTTAAGTCTCCGAAAGAAAGTCCTTCAGGAGAATAAATCATTACACCTTTAGTTGGTGAAGCTACCTGACCATTGAATTTAAACTCACCTTTAACGACAGCTGCTGAATCCAACTGACGTGTGCCATTATTAGGATACTGCAAAAATACTTTGGCTTTGTCAGAAGCTGCATTCACTTTTCCTGTTACCGTATAGCTTTCTTGTGCCATCAATAAGGCTGGTAAAAAGCTTAAACCCATTAATATTCCCTTTTTCATAATTATATACTTCCCATAAATGTAAAACATTTCCTTTGCACTGACATGCTATTTAACATTATTTAGCAAAGTTGTTACCAACGTCCCGAAGCACCACCGCCGCCAAAATCGCCGCCGCCGAATCCACCAAATCCACCTCCAGATCCACCACCAAATCCGCCGTCACCACCTCGGCCGCCACCACCAAGACCGTTAAGCAAGGTCCACCAGAAAATATCGGACGAGCCACGACCATTCATCACACGACCACCGCCCTTTCCTCCTCCACCTCGATTTGAAAACATCACAACAAGAAATATCACTACAATGATGACAAATATAATTGATCCCGATCCACCACCACTAGGCTGTTTAGGATCAGCTTTATATTCTCCTTTTGCATACGAAATCAGGGAATTCGTCGCTTTGTCAACTCCACCATAATAATCACCCTGACGAAATGCTGGCTTGATATCATTTTCAATAATACGATAGGCGATTGCATCTGGAACAGCTCCTTCAATCCCGTAACCAGTTTGAATGGTAACAGCCCGGTCGCCCAATGCCGCTAATAATAAGATACCATTATTGTACTTTTTATTACCGACACCCCACTTCTTTGCCAGACGGACCGCATAATCTGAGATATCATACCCCCCGGTAGAGTTCATCACAACAACGGCAATCTGTGTGGAAGTAGAATCTTCAAATGCCAACAGCTTTTGCTCCAATTGCTGTTTTTGACTGGCTGTCAATGTATTTGTATAATCGTTGACAAGTTTATTGGGTGTCTCTGGAAAATCCTGCCCTATTGCAGTCATAAAAGTCAGTGCCCACAGCACCATTACCATGACTGGAATCCGAACCCGAGAAAATAATTTCGACATAAGTTTTATTTTTTATTGACTAGCGATCACCGAAAACAATATCATTTGGAAGTTCATTGATATCATCATGTTCCCTGGGAAAGAATTTCGCTAATTGTTTGCCCGCATGCTCAATTCCCTTCACGAGACCTTCAACAATCTTATCCATACGGAATTCTTCGACCATAAGATCTTTGGTACAATTCCAAAAGTCGCTTTCCACCCTTTGATTGATACCTTTATCACCAATGATAGAAAATTTATGATCCTCCAATGCGATGTAAATAAGCACGCCATTTTTTAGCATGGTTTTATGCATGCCCAATTTGGAAAAATAGTACGTTGCACGATCGTGAACTTCCTCGGGGCAATGATTTTCTATCACAACACGGATTTCTCCCGACGTCTCGTTTTCAGCCACATTGATGGCATGAACGACTCTTTCTTGTTCCTCAGCATTTAAAGCCATAATATATCTTCATTTATGTTCGCGTTAGCGTTCGTCTGCCTGACTAGGCCCGCCGGCAAACACTTACCACCTATAAAACATTCTGTATAAAAAATGGATGAAGGGCCCATACGCAAGCCGCATCATCCATTATATCGTGTAATTCTAATAAAGGTATTATTAGAATGATACGGTCGGCGCTTTGTCTGAGCCTGGAGCAGCAGTAAATGTTCCCTTGGCTTTAAATCCAAACATACCAGCCATTAAATTATTTGGGAAACTACGTACAGTCGTATTAAATTGCTGTACAGCCTCGTTATATGATCTGCGTTCGGTCGAGATACGGTTTTCCGTTCCTTCCAATTGAGCCTGTAATTCCAAGAAGTTTTGATTTGCCTTCAAATCTGGGTATGCCTCTACCGAAGCCAATAGGCGGCTCAAAGAACCACTGAATTGATCTTGAACTTTTTGGAACTTCGCAATATTCTCTTCTGTTAAGTCATCTGCATTAATTGTCACAGATGTTGCCTTAGCTCTCGCTTCAACTACTGCCGTCAATGTGCTCTCCTCGTGTTTTGCTGCACCTTTGACAGTATTTACCAAGTTTGGCACCAAATCAGCGCGGCGCTGGTACGCATTTTCAACCTGTGCCCATTTCCCTTTGACGTTCTCATCTTGAGAAACCATCGTATTGTAACCACATGAGTTTAATGATACTAACGCAAATAAACCGCATAGGGCTACTAAAAATCTTTTCATTTTCATTGTTCAAAGAATTAAATACTATTCAAATTATACGGTTACACTATCAAAGCATATACCAAGCTCTTACTAAGATAAGAATATTTTTATTTCCAAATCGGCAAACAGTCAATATTCCGTAACTTTGTCGCGGTTTTGGGATAAAAACCCAGCCCTTTATCTTATGCAAAAAGAAATTGAGATTGCTATCCTTCCCGAAAAAATCGAAGATGAGCAATATATTCTACAACAAGGCGTAAAAGCCCTACGTCTGAAACCACAACAGGTCAAAGGTTATAAAATCCGTAAACGTTCTATCGATGCCCGTGGTAAACAGGTGGTCTATCGGGCAAGAGTCATTTATTATATCGACGAACTCCCACTACCGGAGATTTATGAAAACCACTTTAAATCTGTCCAGGATGGCAAACCGGTCATTATCGTTGGCGCTGGCCCTGCTGGCTTATTTGCGGCGATTCGCTGTATTGAACGTGGCCTCAGACCGATTGTCATCGAAAGAGGAAAGAAAGTACAGGACCGAAGACGTGACCTTGCGAAACTGAACCGCGAAGGTATTGTTAACCCTGAGTCCAACTACTGTTTTGGAGAAGGTGGCGCAGGAACTTATTCAGACGGGAAGCTCTATACCCGCTCCAATAAACGAGGGGATGTAGACAAAGTTCTCAAACTTTTTGTATCTCATGGAGCGACAACAGACATCTTAGTGAATGCCCGCCCCCATATCGGCACAAACAAGCTTCCTCATATTATTGAGGCGATGCGGGAGAGTGTGATCGAATTTGGCGGTGAATTTCTTTTCGACCAACGTGTAGATGATATATTGGAATCCTTTGGTCAGGTTCGTGGTGTAAAATTAGTCAGTGGGGAGGAAATCAAAGCTGATCATATTATCGTGGCCACTGGCCACTCCGCAAGGGATATTTTTGAACTGTTTCATCGCAACAACTGGCTAATCGAAGCAAAAGCCTTTGCGCTAGGCGTCCGCATAGAACACCCGCAGGCTATTATTGATCAGGCACAATACCATTGCCAGGTCAGAAGTGAACATTTACCTCCAGCCTATTATAGTCTGGTCGAACAGATTAATGATCGTGGTGTATTCTCATTCTGTATGTGCCCTGGCGGCGTTATCGCTCCTTGTGCAACAGACCGTGATGAAATCGTCGTCAACGGATGGTCCCCTTCCAAACGTAATAATCCACATGCCAATTCAGGCACCGTTATTCAGATCAACCTCGAAGATGTACCTAATGCCTTAAATGATCCCTTTGCTTTACTTGATTTTCAAAAGCAAATTGAACGCAAAGCTTTCGAGGTTGGTGGAGGAAGTCTTGTTGCCCCCGCACAACGAATGGTTGACTTCGTTGAGGGACGGGTCTCGATGGACCTACCCGAGAATTCATACAAACCAGGGACATCTTCGGCAGACCTAAGAGATGTTTTACCAACTTTTGTGCATGAAGCACTTCGTGGTGCCTTACCAATATTTGGAAAAAAGATGAAAGGGTATTATACAAATGATGCGATTTTGGTCGGTGTAGAATCGAGGACATCTTCACCCATACGTATACCTCGAAACAAAGAAAATCTGCAACACCCTCAGGTCAAAGGACTTTACCCTTGCGGGGAAGGCGCAGGCTATGCAGGGGGTATTATTTCGGCTGCTATAGATGGAATTAATTGTGTTGATGCTATTGATTTAAGTTAAGATTTTTTACTTTTTCTCTTGCAGAATAAGAAGAAATGCCTTACTTTTGTAGCATCAACGCGAAAGTAGCTCAGTTGGTAGAGCACAACCTTGCCAAGGTTGGGGTCGCGAGTTCGAATCTCGTCTTTCGCTCCAAATAAAAAACGCTTCCAAAATTTGGAAGCGTTTTTTATTTGTGCTCAACTTACTTTTCCGTGCGCCCTAAACTCATAATTGATGCATTGAAAAAAGATAGTAGTCCGACCAATACAACAATAAGACCAGCAATAATAAAAGCTGTTGCCACTCCGATCGCGTCTGCGATCAAGCCTGTAAAAAGAAGTCCTATCATACTCGGTAAAATGGCTATGCTAAAATAAAGCGAGAAAACACGCCCCAACATTTCTACTGGAACTTGCTCTTGAATAATTGTCATAAATGATGCCGAGAAGATAGACATTGAGACTCCGCCTAAACCTGTCATGAGGACAAATAAAATAAACCAGGTCGAGGGAAACCAACCCGATAGCGCAAAGGTTATCCCCAATACAATATGCATGCTGTTTACTAATACTACTTTTGATAGAGACACTTTTGCAAGTCCCAAAAAACTGCCTCCAACAAGCATACCTATTCCCCAAATAATCTCAATAATACTCATCTCCCACTTTCCACCGCTATAATGACCAATCGTCAACAAGGGAAACATAATGGCAACAGGCATAATACAGAAAGTCGCCACCATGGCATATAGGAACAACATTTTTAGTCCATTATTATGATAGATAGCACGCATTCCCTGTTTAAGATCATCCAAAACAGCAGCAATAGAAGGTTTCACATCAGAACGGGACAGATGTGGGATAGTCACAAAGAGTAAAGATGTAATAGCTACTGCGGCACCAATGACATCCAGATACAAGACACTCGAAATAGGAAAATAGCTAATAGCCAAGGTTCCCAATGCGGGACCTGCAATACTGCTTACCGATTGTAACATCTGATTAATACCTGAAACACGTAGTAATTTGTCTTCGGGAACGAGAAGTGGCGCAATTGCCTGCATGGCTGGTGAGTGAAATGCCGAACCGATCGAACGACAGGCCATTAACAGATAAATCAGAAACATATTGGTACCATCACTTTTGAGTACAAAGGTCATTCCTAATGTACAGAGCGCGATAAAGCCATCTGCAAAGATCATGACTTTCTTTCTATCCCATCGATCAATATAGACACCAGCAAATGGCCCGATGATCGCTTGCGGTAATAATCCTGCGATAGCAGCAAAAGCCAATATTTCAGCAGACTTGTGCGTCAAACTCAACCATATCATGATCGAAAAGTTGACAGCTGAACTAGACAGCAAAGAGATAAATTGCCCAGTCCATATATAACTATAGGTACGAAACCAGTTATTTTTTTCCATAAAATTTTATATAAAATACAACAGGTGTATGATCAAGAATGACCAACACATTAAAATAAAACGTTTATTACGCATGCCAGGCCAACGAAATAAAATAGAAGGAAGTTCTTCCACGAGTATCATATCAGTTAAAGCTGATTTTTTGATATCTCAGTATGAAACAAGCCATTCCTTTCGTGAACAGATGCGTTCTATTAGGATTTTAAAAACGTAAATGAGCTATAAAACCCAAGGTTTATAAGCGTAAGTTGTATATAAAGACATGTACATAGCACTACAAAAGTAAAAGAAAAAGACCGAAAAAGGAATACCTATCAAAAAATAAGGCGTTTACTGAATCAGTAAACGCCTTATCAAGTGTATAGTTTGTGTGATTTAGTTTAGTTCGTTCTTAAACTTTCTTCCACCAATTCTTCCACATATCTCCGAACAACCTCATTTGAAAAACGAGTTGTTACGTCAAATGCGAAAGCATGTACGAGAAGAATACGTGCTGACTCCTCACCAATTCCGCGTGCTCTCAAATAAAACAAAGCTTCATTATCAAACTGACCGATCGTACATCCGTGTGAACATTTCACATCATCTGCAAAAATCTCCAGTTGGGGCTTAGTATAAACCGCTGAACTATCGGACATCAACATATTATTATTCTGTTGGAAAGCATTGGTTTTTTGTGCATCCTCCCGAACAAAGATTTTTCCGTTGAAAACAGCTGTAGATTTATCTTGAGTAATATTCTTATACCATTCGTAAGACTCACAATGTGGTTTAAGATGGTCCACAACAGTGTGATTATCGACCAATTGATCCCCTGCGGTCAGGTTAATCCCGTACAAATGACTTTCTACATTTTCTGCATCCAGACGTACATTAATATTGTTACGGATAAAAGATGCACCCGGGAAATTACAGTTGTAGTTATTATAAAGACTGTATTTCTCTTGGTATACTTCTGTATGATTAAAGTAACGGCTTACAGATTGAGCCACTTGAAGATAGTAATGTTGAACTTTAGCATTCTCTCTTACGACAATCTCTGAAACTTTATTATGCACATTGCTTGCAGCACCATCTGCAGTGATAAAGCTTTCGATCAATTCAAGTTCAGCATTAGCTTCAACAACAATCAAATTCCGTGTTTGTGCAAAGAAATCTTCTGTTCCTGTAGCGACGTGAATAATCTGTATAGGTTTATCAAGTACAACACCTTTTTTCAAATGGATGAATATACCATTGGTAAAAGCAGCTGTGTTAAGCGCCACCATGATATTATCGGATTTATCAGCGTACTTCGCAAAATGTGCTTGAAATGCAGGTTCAGCAACAGCGTCATCCATTGGAATAACAACAAGTCCTTTTACCTTTTCCAGCTCGCTCACTGCCAGTACATACTGGCCATTAACCAGAATAATACGGTACGCATCCAAATTAGGGATCTCCCCCGCACTAAAATCCAAGCCCTCGATATCCACATCTACATCAAGCGCATAGGGCTTATTGATAATACTGTGGATGTTTGTATATTTCCATTCTTCATTCTTAACTGTGGGAAAGCCTGCTGCTTCGAAACGTTCGAATGCTTGTTGACGTGCCTCTGTAAAGAAAGCAGGTTCGTCTGAAACACCTTGCTCTTTAAAAGCTCCCAACACTTGTTGAAGTAATGATTCTGAAACTAATGTACTCATGTTATTTTTTAATCAAATCGCCAAAATTCTCTTCCACTCCTATTTTACCGGTGTAAAAGATTAGGCGTTTTGTGTATCATATTCTTTTAACCAATCGTATCCTTTTTCTTCCAGCTCTAAAGCCAATTCTTTAGGGCCTGATTTCACGATACGACCATTGTATAATACGTGAACAAAATCTGGAACGATATAATCCAATAAACGTTGGTAGTGTGTGATGACAATAAAAGCATTGTCTTTAGAACGCAACTCATTCACACCATTTGCAACAATGCGAAGTGCATCGATATCCAAGCCTGAATCTGTCTCATCCAAAATTGACAATTTAGGATTCAACATCGCCAATTGAAAAATCTCGTTACGTTTTTTCTCACCACCGGAAAATCCTTCATTCAACGAACGGTTAGCTAAGTTGGCTGAAAATTCAACCAGCTTCTGCTTGTCTTTTACCATTTGTAAGAACTCTTTCGCTTCCATCGGAGGCAAACCTTTATATTCACGAATATCATTCACTGCTGTTTTCAGGAAATTGATATTCGATACTCCCGGGATTTCAACAGGGTATTGGAATGCCAGGAACAGACCCTCACGGGCACGGTCTTCTGGAGAAAGATCCAATAGATCTACTCCATCCAATAAAGCAGAACCTACACTCACTTCGTATGATTCACGTCCAGCCAATACATTACCTAATGTACTTTTTCCAGCTCCATTAGGCCCCATAATAGCATGAACTTCCCCTGCTTTAACTTCTAGGTTTAATCCCTTTAATATTTGTTTGTCTTCTACAGACGCATGTAAATTTTTAATGCTTAACATTTTATTCTTATTGAGTATTGAACAATAGGCCAGTATTAGCTAGCTTGCTCAATTATTTTTTATCTATCCTACTGAACCTTCTAAAGAAATCGCCAATAATTTCTGTGCCTCAACAGCAAATTCCATTGGCAGCTGATTTAACACCTCTTTGGCATAGCCATTAACAATTAATCCCACCGCTTTTTCAGAGTCTATACCACGTTGGTTCAGATAAAATACTTGATCTTCACCAATTTTTGATGTAGTTGCTTCGTGCTCTAATTTTGCAGTCTTATTCCGGTTTTCGATATATGGGAAAGTATGTGCACCACATCTATCACCGATCAATAAGGAATCACATTGGGTAAAGTTTCGGGAGTTATCTGCATTCGGTCCGATTTTCACCAAACCTCTGTAACTATTATGGCTTTTTCCAGCAGAAATTCCTTTTGAAACAATTTTAGACTTCGTGTTTTTACCTAAGTGGATCATTTTTGTACCTGTATCAGCAACTTGGTAATTACGGGTCATCGCAACGGAGTAAAATTCACCGATTGAATTATCTCCTTTTAGGATTACCCCCGGATACTTCCAGGTAATTGCAGATCCAGTCTCTACCTGAGTCCACGAAATCTTGCTGTTATCCCCTCTACAAATACCACGTTTGGTTACAAAGTTAAAAATACCACCTTTACCATCTTTGTCACCAGGATACCAGTTCTGCACAGTAGAGTATTTAATCTCTGCATCGCGCTCAGCGATCAATTCCACCACAGCAGCGTGTAGTTGATTTTCATCACGCATAGGTGCAGTACAACCTTCCAGATAGGACACATAAGCGCCTTCATCCGCAACGATTAAGGTACGTTCGAACTGACCTGTATTTTGTGCATTAATACGGAAGTAAGTTGATAACTCCATTGGACAACGCACTCCTTTTGGAATATACACAAATGATCCATCCGAAAAAACAGCAGAGTTTAATGCCGCGTAGATATTATCTGTTTGAGGAACTACTGTTCCCAAGTATTTCTTGACGAGATCAGGATGCTCTTGCACGGCTTCACCAAATGAACAGAAGATTACCCCTTGTTCTTTCAGTTTCTCGCGAAAAGTTGTTTTTACCGATACAGAATCAAAAACAGCATCGACAGCAACCACACCTGCCAAAATCTTTTGCTCATCCAAAGGAATACCCAACTTTTCAAAAGTAGCAATCAATTCAGGATCAACTTCATCCATGGAATTTACTTGTGGTTTTGCTTTAGGGGCAGCATAATAAGATAGATCTTGAAAATCAATCTCTGGAGCTCTGAAATTTTGCCAAGTAGGCATCTTTAACGTCAAGAAATGACGAAAAGCTTTCAATCTCCACTCCAATAACCATTCAGGCTCATTCTTTTTTGCCGAAATAAAACGCACCGTATCCTCTGTAAGGCCTTTGGCTGCAATTTCCATTTCGATATCTGTCGTGAACCCGTATTTATATTCTTCGAGCTCCAGCTCTTTTAATAAATCGTCGTCTTTAGTACTCATATTGCGCTCTCACGGTTTAACTAATTCAGGAGGGTCTAGCCTCCGCAACTATCGAACTGCAAAGTTACAATTTCAAAGCCAATAAAATACATTTTATGTACCCTCAAACAGGTATTTTTAATAAAAAAATGACATTTATCACTCCATTTCATTGAAATGCGCACATTTCAAACGATTATGACAGTCAAATGATTTTAAATCAATTAAACTTATAATACATATTAAATCATATAGTCAAAATCTATTAATCATCAATAATTTTGTATATTTTTAAATTTCCAAATATAATTTTGTATATTTACAAATACTATTGATTATTAAGACTCTAAGATATGCCGTTTGCACCAGACAAAACAGATTTAAAAATTCTTAAGCTATTACAAGAGAATGGCCGCATTACCAATTTGCAATTAGCATCAAGTATTGGGCTTTCTCCTGCACCAACGTTGGAACGTGTAAGAAAACTTGAAAATTCGGGCTTCATCAAGAGTTATCATGCTTTTGTTGACGAAGAAAAATTAGGACTTGGTATCAAATCCTTTATACAGATCTCATTGGACTTCCATACACACAATGCAATTCCCGAATTTGTTGCTGCCGTAAAAATGATCCCTGAGGTCACCGAATGTCATCACGTCACCGGAAATTGCGACTTTATCCTCAAAGTCTATGTGAAAGATATAAAGGCCTATGAAGGCGTTATCATGGAGAAGATTGCCAAGATTCCATTTGTAAAAACATTCCAGACAATGATGATCATGTCTACCAGTAAAAAGGAACCTATTATCCCATTGGAATACTAAAAAAATATTTATGAAAACATCATCCGGGTGCCAAAGGCTCATAGTCTTACTCCCTCAAGTTGATGCCACAATGCATTTCAACGAAAAATGGATGATGTTTTCTAAAAAATAATAACAGCCCTAAGACAACCGCCAGTCAATCGGAGCCTTACCATGTTCCACCAAATATTTATTTGCCTTTGAAAAGTGTTTGCTCCCAAAAAAACCCCTATACACAGAAAGTGGTGATGGATGCACCGATGTCAAAACAAGATGCTTCCGGGCATCAATTAATACACTTTTCTTTTGCGCATAACTCCCCCAAAGCAGAAAAACCACATGCTCACACTGTTCCGAAATAGCATGTATGATACTATCAGTGAAAATTTCCCAACCCCTTTTTTGATGTGATCCGGCCAAATGTGCCTGAACAGTCAACGTTGCATTGAGTAACAATACCCCCTGTTTGGCCCAAGATGTCAGATCTCCAGAGCGAGGTTCTACAAAGCCTTCAATATCGTCTTGTAATTCTTTAAAAATATTTTTTAGCGAGGGAGGTAAAGCAATCCCTTCTGGCACAGAAAAAGACAAACCATGTGCCTGACCATCGTTATGATACGGATCCTGTCCCAGGATGACGACCTTAACATCTTGGATCGGCGTAAGCTTAAAAGCATTCATCACCAGATCAGCAGGCGGAAACACCTTTGTCCGCTGACGTTCCTCTTGCACAAAGGCAGACAACTGTTTCATATAGGGCTGGCTGAACAAAGGTTTCAGCACCGATGCCCAAGACTCATCATATAGCTTTTCCATAAACCAAACTTAGATAAAGTTGTATGTAATGACAAATTTTTTCACTTGCATCTGTTCACAAAGCATTTATAACGGCAGCATGATCGGCTACCCTAAAGAATCTTTGATAGTCATTATCTATATTAAAAACATAATTTTACAAAATAACCACTTGAACGAGTTGCTTAAACGACGAAATTAACGGATATTTGCAGAATTAAATTGAACACAAATATTTTTTAAACAAAGATTTATGTCAAATCTCGTTAGAATCATCATTTGCAGTGCATTGCTGATTGGAACAGTTGCCTTATTTTGGACTGGAAATTGGGGATGGGGAATTCTAGGCATCTTGATCACTATCCTAGGTTTTGTCACTGTATTTTTTCATGAATACATGCTCATCGCGCAATGGTACATGCGCAAACAAGATATGGCTAGCGCCGAAAAATGGTTGAGAAAAATCACGAATTATGAAAAACAATTGATCCCACAACAACACGGTTATTACAACATGTTGATTGGATTGATTGAATCTCAACGTGCTCCGATGCAATCCGAAAAATATTTCAAAAAAGCACTGGCACTAGGGCTCCACATGGACCACAACATTGCATTGGCAAAATTGAGCTTAGCAGGTGTTGCCATGGCAAAACGCAATAAGCGCGAAGCAGAAAAATTACTTCAAGAAGCTAAAAAAGCAGACAAGAATAAATTGTTGGCTGACCAGATCAAAATGATGAAAGATCAGATGGGCATGCTGGACAAACAACAAATCCGATACAACCGATAGGTTGAGGCAAATTGCTAAAGACTAAAAAAAGCGCTGTGATCTATGAAGATTACAGCGCTTTTTCTATTTTAACTTTTAACCGCTTCGATCAACTATTTATTCAGCAAGATAGGGACATCCAAAAATTTACCTTCCTCCTCACTACTCTCAAAAACAAGCTTAATACTACTGGGTTTATCTGTCTTCTTCCAGTCTTTCACAATGACCTGGATATCTACAGGTTTATCCTCCTCAAGTAGGTAATGTAAATAGTTCAGTTTGTCCTCAAATCTTATCTGGACATTTCCCATTTGAATCGAAGAGAAAAAGTGAGGTTGTTTCTTTTGATCTAAAATCTGTGTGGAGAACGTATTCATTTTAAATTCCCTAGGATCTTTACTATAGGATATTGCGAACAAATTAATAACCAGTTCATTTGTAGTCTTATCGACATGGTATTCCTTTACATCAAACTGAATATCATCAACCACCAATAATGAATCTGCTGACTGGGCCTTTACCGCGCCACCTACAAAGCAAAGAAAAAGCAGGGTGGCGGCATAACGAAAAAAAATACTCATATATTATATCATTTAAAAAGCCACGCTAACCGTGGCTTTCCATATTAAAAATCTATTTAAATAAAATTATGCACGCAAACGATCGGCTGAGCGAATCAATTTTTCATCCCGTCGCACTCCACCTAATGCGAGCGCACAGAAAATAATTGATATCGGCAGCAAAAAGAAACCTACCCCAATATTACCAGCCCCCAAAAATTGATTAACAGTAGTGAGATGTGTACTTGCCGAAGAATAAAGCCAGATCGCGAAAAAGATAATCGCAACAATCTCTACCCATATCAGCAAAAGCTGTACCTTACGCTGTTTAAATTTGAAGATCGTGAAGATCGGGAGCAATCCCAATAGGGCTGTCACGACGGTCTGCAGGATATAACCAAAACCACCTTCATGCACCGGCTGTCCGGCAGCAACACCATAAACACCTGTCACCTTCACATTCTTTCCCAAACCGACTAAATCACTGTAATTTACATAAGGGAATAAAAACAAGCCGAATATAACTAATCCTGCCACTAATAAATAAACAGTTTGGATACGTTGAATCATATTTTAATTTTTGTATATCAACAAATATAATAAGCTTTCTTTCTATTTAGAAATCAGAACAATCGAAAGGGCTATTTTGTTGCAACTTTTGGTAGATAAAACATCCCTTTTGATCTTTATGTCACTTGTATTTACTCCAGACTCATTCCTTACGACAGCAGAAAGTTCACTATACTGTGTACGACTCCAATACCAGTCCCGATTCACTATTCCACTATTGATGCGGGCTACCTCATGGAGTTCTTTTCAGAAAGCACTATCTTTGCACAAATTTAAAAGATCATGCTATACATATATGGAGCAACAGCACATGCAAAAACTGCAGTAGATGTTGCGGAGGATTTAGATATCGAAATAGGTGGCCTTATTGACAAATCTTTGTTGATAGAGGATGTATTTGACTATGAGGTCCAACTCCACCATCAGGTTAAAGATGCTGCAGAAAATTTCTTTGTTGCCGTTAAAAACCCTGGGCTTCGTGAAAGAATTGTATCTGAAAATCCAGAATGGAATTTTCAATCCTTAATCCACCCTAAAGCCTATGTTTCAAAAAGAGCTGAAATCGGCGAAGGTTGCATCATTCTTCCTGGAGCAACGATAGCCCCAGATGTACAGATTGGCAACCATTGTATCATTTCGGGTTCGGCAGTCATTGAAAGCAACACCATCATTGAGGACTTTGTGAACGTTGGACCAAATGTCTCCATTGGAACCAATGTACTCGTAGGCCGAGGATCAGAAATCAAAGCGAATACACATATCGAAGACGAAGAAACCATCCCCAAAGAGAGTGTCGTTTAACGACTAAATTCCTGCGGAATGGAACTGTAGATCGTATAGCTTTTTATAATAACCATCAAAAGACAAAAGCTCTTGATGTGTTCCTATTTCCTTAATTTCACCTTTATCCAATACGATGATCTTGTCTGCCTTTTGAATGGTGGACAAGCGGTGCGCAATGACAATGGATGTTCGTCCCCGCATTAGATTGTCAATCGCACTCTGGATCATTTCTTCGGTTTCAGTATCGACGGAAGAGGTCGCTTCATCCAAGACCAGAATTCTCGGATCATGTACCAATGCCCGAATAAAGGAAATTAATTGCGCCTGCCCTGCTGACAGTGTAGCTCCCCTTTCCCTGACATCATAATCGTATCCACCCGGAAGCCGCATAATAAAATCATGTGCTCCCACTTCTTTCGCTGCCTCGATGACCTGTTCCCTCGAAATTGAAGGATCTCCCAATGTAATATTATTGATGACAGTATCTGAGAACAGAAACACATCTTGTAGTACCGTTGCAATGGTATTTCTTAAATAATCAAGATCATAATCGCGAATATTTACACCATCTAGTAAGATCTCACCCTTATTTACTTCGTAAAATCGGCTTAGGATGTTAATAGTCGATGATTTTCCGGCTCCCGTAGCTCCAACCAAAGCCAATGTTTCACCAGGTTGTACGCTAAAATTTACATCTCTTAACACCCAATTCTCATCATTATAGGCAAACCAAACATGCTTAAAAGTAATTTCTCCTTTGATATGATCAGGCTTCAAAGTACCCAAATTAGGCGTCATCTCGTCTGTATCCAGAACCTCAAAAATACGTTCAGCACTAACCATGCCCATTTGAAGTGTATTGAATTTATCGATAAGCTCACGAATAGGCCGAAAAATCATGTTGATATACATGATAAAGGCAACGACCACACCCGGTGATATCACGTCACCCATAATCTGTTTGGCCCCAAACCAGACCAACAGACCAAGTGAAATAGCCATGATGATTTCCAGAACAGGAAAAAAGATAGAGAAGTACCAGTTCGTACGGATATGAGCATTCCTATGCTGTGCATTGATCTCCTTAAATTTATCCATCTCCTGCTTTTCGCGTGCAAAATATTGGATAATCCCAACTCCTGTGATATGTTCCTGCAAAAACGTATTTAAATTAGACACCCATTTCCTGACATCTATAAAGGCGGCTTTCATCGCTTCTTTAAATACATAGGTTGCGGCGACCATCAAAGGCATAGGAATAAGCACGATCAGCGTCAATTTCCAATCCGAATAGAACATAACCCCCAATATCACGGCCAGTTGCAATAGATCACCAATAATCTGAATCAATCCCTCAGAGAAGATATTGGAAAGTGTTTCAAGATCAGATATCGTCCGTGTAATTAGCTTTCCTAAGGCTGTCCGATCAAAATACTTAAGACGTAACTGTACAATATGATTAAAGACCTGGATGCGAATATCCTTGATAACAGACTGCCCCAGGGTATTTGTCATCAGGGTGTGATAATAACGGATTAAGGTCTGCACGATGACCAATGCCAGCATGGCAATCAGCATATAAGACAATCCGCCAGTGTCAAAATTCAAGATATAATTGTCTAGTGTATGCTGGATCAGCATAGGTAGGGCGGGCGCTACAGCCGCCAATAGGATCGTTAAAACGACCGATATCCAAAATGCGACATGATAGGGTCGCATATAGCGACTCATGCGTCGCAACAAATTGACATCGTATGTTTTACCTGTTATTTTATCTTGACTCACGTTAATATTTATATATAAGGGTACGCTACTTCTGTTAAATACAATCCATGTGCAGGGACAGACACACCTGCCTTGCCACGACTTTTGCTCTTAATCACTTCTTGCATAAAGGACGCTGGTTTACCCTTCAGTCCGATCTCCAACGAAGTTCCTACGATAGCACGAACCATATTGCGCAAAAAACGATCAGCCGTAATATGAAAAACGAGATCCTGCTCGTTATGCCATAACCATTCTGCTCTACGAATATCACAAATATTTGTAAACACTTGCGTGTGAGACTTGCTAAAACATTCAAAATCTTGCCTACCCAACAAAAACTGGGCAGCTTCGTTCATTTTATCGACATCAGGGCGGTCGCGCATGAAACAAGAATAGGGATAAATAAACGGATCCTTATGAAAATGAAGGTGGTACTCATAAGATCTATGCGTCGCATCGAATCGGGCATGTGCATCATCGGCAACTTCAATCAATCTTTTAACCGCAACATCAAACGGCAATAGGGCATTAAGTGAATGAATAAAACGCTCTGGTTTTGCTAATATCCCTACAGGAGCTGCATCAAAATGAGCATACAATTGCTTCGCATGTACACCGGTATCTGTCCTCCCGGCTCCAGTAGTCTCGATAGGCTCACGTAACAAGGTCTCCAAAGCACCATTCAATACTTCCTGTACAGAAATCGCATTGTTTTGAACCTGCCAGCCATGATATGATTGCCCAAAGTAGGCTATTTCTAAAAAAAAACGTCTTTTGTCCATTATACGATACAAAGGTACATTTTTCCAAATGAGCTACATTTCCCAGAAGGACTATTTTGCTCATTTTCGTCAATATTTAATCCTCACATGACAAAACTTGCGCTGCCTTTAAATTTAACTTAGCACCTTGAGTCCGTGGTAAGTCCAGCTTTTTTAGGTCATTAAGCATGAAAACATTGCGCTGATAGGTCTGACAAAGTCCAACCTTAATACCTGGTTGACCCTAAGAAAAATAAAACGAACTTACAGTATGTCTATCAGATTTTCAAAAGCCATACCACGGGAAGCTTTTAATAATACGGTAGCTCCAATAATCGGTTTTTCTTGCAAGGCAGTCTTCGCTTCTATTGTCGTTTCATAAAACTCGGCATCACCATTTCTATGTTCAAAAAATGCCTTTCCGACAAAAATCTTACGATCAGCGAACATACTCTTTACATTATCCACGATTTTCCGATGTTCTTCAAAAGATTCTGCTCCAAGTTCAAACATATCCCCCAAGATAACCGCCTTCTTATCGGCCTCAATAATCCGAATATTATCCAAGGCAGCAGCCATACTCGTTGCATTGGCATTATAGTAATCACAGATCACCGTATTTTGAGCTGTCTTCATGATCTGCGAGCGATTGTTGGTCGGCGTATAACCTTCAATACCTGAATTGATTTCCTGCGGAGAGATATTGAAATGTAGACCCACTGCAATAGCGGCCAAAAAGTTTTCTGTATTATATGAACCTGTAAGTTGCGTATCTATCACATAGGTTTGTGGATCTTCTTTTGTCTTCCAGGAAATCTGCAACAACGGGTTTGCTTTCATCAATTTACCGATGACATCATTACTCTCAGAAAATCCATAAGTCACAATTTCAGCAATTTGACGGGCAGCAGCCATTTCTCCAAGATGTGGGTTATCCCCCTGCAAAAAAAGTGTTCCTTGATGATCCTGAAGCCAATCGTATAGTTCCCCTTTGGTTTTCTTAACACCTTCAAAAGAACCAAATCCCTCCAGATGTGCCTTACCCACATTGGAGATCAGCCCATGCGTTGGTTCAGCGATTGCACATAAAAAGGCTATTTCTCCGAGATGATTTGCCCCCATTTCTATAATGGCAACTTCCACAGTTGCATCAATAGCCAACAAGGTCAATGGAACGCCAATATGATTATTTAAATTCCCTTTTGTGGCATAGGTCTTATATTTCTGAGAGACAACCGAATATAATAATTCCTTTGTTGTTGTCTTTCCATTCGTTCCTGTTACACCAATAACGGGAATATTTAGCTGTTTCCGATGATGGTTTGCCAGGCCTTGTAGTGTTGTCAACACATCTTCTACCAAGATATATTGTTCCCCTTTTTTATAAATTTCCTCATCAATGACAACATACCTCGCTCCGATTTCAAGAGCCTGCTCCGCAAAGGTATTTCCGTTGAAATTTGCGCCTTTCAGTGCAAAGAATATACTATCCTTCTCAATTTTACGCGTATCTGTTGTAATATTTGGATACTGTTTATAAATCTGATATAGCGATTGAATGTCCATGTTTAGAAATTTGATGAGCAAATATAACCATTCTGCCTGATTTCAGATAAATCGGGAAGCACATCTAAAATAATTGGATCCCAAATACAATCCCCGATAACGTTTGCGCATTTATTTTAATCAATTTCCTTTAACTAAGGCTTTAATATTGGTAATTTCATTGACCAATTAAACAGTTTGAAATGCGGACGACCAAACTTTCAACTCTTTTGCAATTTTTCTTTCCTTTTGCCTCAACAGCGAAAGTTATGATGCTTTGTAATCGCAAAAACGGTACTGTAGTAAAATGGAATACAAGCTTATAAATTATATATATGAAAGCTTTTTTAGACGAGAATTTTTTATTAAACAACAAAACAGCAGAAGAGCTGTACCACAATTATTCAAAAGATCTACTCATCATTGATTACCATAACCACTTGATTCCAGAGCAAATAGCCAACGATATCAAGTTTGACAACATCAGTCAAGCCTGGCTTCATGGAGACCATTACAAGTGGCGGGCTATGCGGGCAAATGGGGTCAATGAGCGCTATATTACTGGGGATGCATCGGATGAAGAAAAATTCATCAAATGGGCCGAAACTGTTCCTTATACATTACGGAATCCGCTTCACCATTGGACCCATCTTGAGCTGCAACGCTATTTTGGTATAACGGATTTGCTCTCTCCCAAAACCGCATCCAAAATATATGCAGACACTCAAGCCAAACTACAACAAGACAGTCATTCCGTACGCGGGCTGCTTCGGATGATGAATGTAGAGGTCGTCTGTACAACCGATGACCCGATCGACAGCCTCCAATATCATCAACAGTTTGCCCAAGAAAAGGAATCTTTCAAAATGCTTCCGGCATTCCGTCCAGATAAAGCCATGAATGCCGACAACATCGCAGCGCTCAATCGGTATATTGACGAACTTGAAAGGGTAAGCAATCGGCAAATCACTGATTTGCAAGATTACCTGAATGCTTTAAAATCGAGACATGATTTCTTCGCTGCCAATGGCTGTAAGGTTTCTGACCATGGGTTAGAGCAAATTTATGCAGAGGATTATACGGAACAGGAGATTAAGGATATATTCGATAAGATCAGAAGTAAAAAAGAAATTAGTCCTATCGAGAATCTAAAATTCAAATCGGCTATGTTGATCTATTTTGCCGAATGGGATTATGAAAAGGGCTGGGTACAACAGTATCATATTGGTCCGCTGCGCAACAACAATGCCCGCATGCACCGTTTGATCGGCCCAGATACGGGCTGGGACTCAATCGGTGATTTCAGTCAAGGACGCGCTTTGTCAAAATTTTTGAATAAATTAGATAATGAGAATAAACTCACCAAGACAATCTTATATAATCTGAATCCGGCAGACAATGAACTCTTTGCGACAATGATCGGTAATTTCAATGATGGTTCCGTAAAAGGGAAAATACAGTTTGGTTCGGCTTGGTGGTTCTTGGATCAAAAGGATGGCATGACAAAACAAATCAATACCTTATCAAATATGGGCCTGTTAAGTCGATTTGTTGGCATGTTGACTGATTCTAGAAGCTTCCTTTCCTTTCCACGGCATGAATATTTCAGGAGATTACTCTGTAACATCTTTGGACAGGACATCGAAAATGGCGAGATCCCAAATGATATCCAGTGGGTAGGAAAAATTGTACAGGATATCAGCTATAATAATGCAAAAGAATATTTTGATTTTTAATGAAAATGCAAGGTAAAGTATTAAGTTTCGGAGAATTGTTGCTTCGGATCTGTCCAGACATCGAGCAGGATTGGATTGAACAGCATCAACTACCTTTTTATATTGGAGGAGCAGAGTTAAATGTCGCTACTGCATTGGCACTTTGGGGAGTGC
This sequence comes from Sphingobacterium sp. GVS05A, assembly GCF_019969845.1. Classification (GTDB taxonomy): domain Bacteria; phylum Bacteroidota; class Bacteroidia; order Sphingobacteriales; family Sphingobacteriaceae; genus Sphingobacterium. The sequence continues at coordinate 110,895 of NZ_JAHXYR010000003.1, read as the reverse complement.
CATCGTCTTATCTATCAGCCATTCCTCAAAATGCGATCTGTGAAGCAATTGATCTCTATTTAAAACGAAAAAATATAGACACCTCTCCCATGCAATGGACAGGAGATCGGCTAGGAATTTATTACCTACCTAAAGGAAAGGACCTGAAAAACGCAGGGGTAATCTATGACCGGGCCAATTCCTCATTTGCTAGCCTAAAAGTAGGCAGTATAGACTGGGATCAGACATTTTCGGATGTTCAATGGTTCCATTTCTCTGCGATCTGTCCTGCAATCAGTGCAGACATTGCCGACCTCTGCCTTGAAGCTGTTAAAGTGGCGCAAGAAAAAGGAATTTTTGTGTCTTTAGATCTTAATTACCGTTCAAAGCTCTGGAAATATGGCAAGGATCCCAAAGAGGTAATGCCAGAGATCGCAAAACACTGCAATCTAATTATGGGCAACATCTGGGCTGCACATCAAATGCTTGGCACACAGCTCGACAGTAAGTTCATCACACAGTCAGCGGGATACGAAGAAGAGGAGTTATTGCAGCAAGCAGAGCAAACAAGCAAGGAGATCATAGCGAACAACCCGTTGTGTCAGTATGTTGCCAATACCTTCCGATTCGACTATGAATCCAAAGGAATAAAATATTATACCACCTTATTTAATCAGGGTAATTTAATTGAATCATCGGAATTCCGCGCGGCAGAAATTTTGGATAAAGTAGGTAGCGGAGACTGTTTTATGGCTGGCCTGATCTATGGCTTGTATTCCAACCTTTCGCCAACGGAAACACTGGAGTTTGCAACGCTCGCTGCATTTGACAAACTGTTTATTCCCAGCGATGCCACAACAAGTACAGTTGACGACATAAAAAATAGAATGATAGCATGAGTTTGAAAGAGAAAGTATTAGAAAAGATTATTGAACAGGGGATGCTTCCTTTGTTCTTCCATCATGATAAAGAAGAGAGCATTGATATTCTCCGTACTTTATATCAGGCAGGCATACGTGTTTTTGAATTTACGAACCGTGGGCCTGAAGCACTAAGTGTATTCGAAAGCTTACTCGCCGTGAGAGACCTAGAGATGCCAGATCTTTATCTGGGTATAGGCACCATTAAATCCGTCGAAGATGCAACACAATTTCTTCAAATCGGGGCAGATTTTATCGTTGCACCTCTGGTCAATCCTGCGGTTGGAGCTCTCGTACATGAGCAAGATAAACTTTGGATTCCGGGCTGTATGACACCGACTGAAATTTATACGGCTCAACAGCAAAAAGCCGCACTCATTAAATTGTTTCCGGCAAACATCTTGGGACCAGCCTTTATGTCATCTATACGCGATCTCTTTAAGGATCAAAAATTTATGCCTACGGGGGGTGTAGAAATCGAAATGGAAAATTTAAAAGCATGGTTCAAGTCAGGAGTGTGTGCCGTCGGTATGGGCAGCAAGCTGATCGATCCAAAGAATACTGATCAATTAGCTGAAAACACAAAGCTGGCACTCGAGTTCGTGTCGAAAGCACGATAAACTAAAAAAAACAAACTTATAAACCTATTATGATGAATACGGAGAAAAAGGGAAATTACCGTTGGGTAATCTGCTCCCTACTATTTTTTGCTACTACGATCAATTATTTAGACCGTCAGGTACTCTCTTTGACCTGGAAAGATTTTATTAGCCCCGAATTCCATTGGACAAATACACACTACGGTAATATTACGGCCTTATTTTCTATTTTTTACGCCATCAGTATGCTTTTTGCAGGTCGGTTTGTAGACTGGATGGATACAAAAAAAGGATTTTTATGGGCTATTGGCATTTGGTCTATTGGCGCCATATTGCACGCTTTTTGTGGCATCGCGACCTCTGGCATTGTCGCTGGTGAATGGTTTGTAGGCTTTGAGGGCGCAAAAGAAGCGATTTCTCATGTTAACAATGCTGGTCTTGTCATAAGTGTCAGTGTCAACCTATTTATCTTTGCCCGCTTTATCCTCGCCGTTGGAGAGGCCGGGAACTTTCCTGCGGCAATCAAAGCTACCGCCGAGTACTTCCCAAAGAAAGATCGGGCGCTGTCGACAAGTATCTTCAACTCAGGTGCAACAATAGGTGCCCTGGCTGCACCTTTGACCATCCCCGTTATCGCCGCACATTGGGGCTGGGAAATGTCATTCATTATTATTGGTGCCCTAGGATTCGTTTGGATGGGTTTTTGGATCTTTCTTTATAAAAAACCAGATGAAAATCCGAAAGTAAATGCCGCGGAATTAGCCTATATCAATCAGGATGATCACGAGCAGCAGCCGGAACTACTGAGGAATACAAAAGTTCCAAGAACAACAATTTCTGAATGCCTTAAATACAAACAAACTTGGGCCTTTGTCTTCGGAAAATTTATGACAGACGGTGTTTGGTGGTTTTTCCTATTTTGGATGCCAGCCTACCTCTCCGCTGTATACGATATAAAATCGTCCGATACTGAAGGACAGCTGGCTATATTCGTGCTCTATGCAATTACAATGCTTTCCATTTATGGCGGCTGGTTACCGACCTATTTCGTTGAAAAGAAAGGTATGAATGCCTATGAAGGCCGTATGAAAGCCATGCTTTTATTCGCTTTTGTTCCATTAGTGGTTCTCCTGGCCCAACCATTGGGACATATATCCTACTGGATACCTGTAATCTTGATCGGTTTTGCAGGTGCGGCACACCAGTCATGGTCCGCTAATATTTTTTCGACAATCGGAGATGCATTCCCAAAACGTTCCATTGCAACGGTTACCGGAATTGGTGGACTTGCGGGTGGTGTTGGCGCTTTTATCATCAATAAAACATCAGGATGGTTATTCGATTATGCCAAGGAAACACAAATGACCTTTATGGGCTTTAAAGGCGAGGAAGCAGGATATTTTATCATCTTCTCTTTTTGTGCGATTGCCTATTTGATTGCATGGATCGTAATGAAAACACTAGTACCTAAACTAATTTTAATAAAAAATTAACATATATTGTAAAATTTATATTATATTAGCAATATCATTACAAATATCAATCTAAACCATTTTTTAAAAACAATGAGCTTAAACTTAGAAGGTATCTTCTACGAGGAGAAAGACATTCCCGTAGAATTTACACTGGACGAACAGGTCGATCAAAGAGAGTTCCTTTCCAATGGAGAAATGATTTCTTGGACGGGTCAAGTAAACGAGGTGTTTTCACCGATTTGTGTGAAGACTAAGGATGGCTTGAAACGTAAGCGCATCGGCAGCTTTCCTGTTTGTACAGAAAAAGAGTCCATCGAAGCCCTTGACGCTGCTGTAAAAGCATACGACAACGGACGTGGAGAATGGCCAACAATGAGTGTTGCCGATCGTATTACCTGTGTTGAAAATTTCACACAAAAGATGATTGCCAAGAAGGACATTGTTGTCAAGCTTATTATGTGGGAAATCGGCAAGTCTTATGCAGACTCTGTAAAAGAATTTGACCGCACAGTAGAATATATCTATGCAACAATCGATGCACTAAAAGATATAGACCGCGATTCATCACGTTTTCAGATTGAACAAGGTATCATTGCACAGATCAGAAGATCTCCTTTAGGTGTTGTCTTATGTATGGGACCATTCAACTACCCATTAAACGAAACTTTTACAACATTGATCCCTGCATTGATCATGGGGAACACGATGCTGTTCAAACCACCTAAACACGGAACGCTATTACATTACCCTTTATTAGAAGCTTTTAGAACAAGTTTTCCAAAAGGTGTAGTTAATACTATCTATGGTCGAGGCAACAAGATCGTACCTAGCTTGATGCAATCCGGCAAGATCAATGTCTTGACCTTAATCGGTTCAAGCCGTGTAGCTGACGAACTTAAAAAGTTACATCCAAAAGTGAATAGATTGCGCGCTATTTTAGGATTGGATGCCAAAAATGCAGCAATTATTACAAAAGATGCAGATTTAAACCTAGCTGTCTCCGAGACAGTATTGGGTTCCTTATCTTTCAACGGGCAACGTTGTACAGCATTGAAAATAATCTATGTACACCGCAGCTTAGCTCAGGAATTTTTAAAACGTCTCTCTGCCGAAGTGAGCAAACTTAAATATGGAATGCCATGGGAGAAAGGAGTATCCTTAACACCACTTCCAGAAGTTAATAAGCCTGCTTATCTGACTGAATGTATCGAAGACGCAAAAGCCTATGGTGCAAAAGTAGTAAACGAGAACGGCGGTCAGGTTGCCGAATCGTTTTTCTATCCTGCTATTGTCTATCCAGTAAATTCACAGATGAAGCTTTATAGAGAAGAACAATTTGGACCTGTCATCCCTGTTGTGCCTTTTGATGATCTGGAAGAGCCTATCGAATACCTCATCGGTTCATCTCATGGACAGCAGGTGAGCATTTTCAGCAATAACGCGGCTGTAGTCTCCTCTTTGATCGACCCATTGGTTAATCAGGTTAGCCGTGTCAATATCAATTGCCAATGTCAGCGCGGTCCAGATACCTTCCCGTTCACCGGAAGAAAAGATAGCGCAGAGGGAACACTGTCTGTGGTAGATGCATTACGCTCGTTCTCTATCCGTTCATTGGTCGCAGCCAAATTTACCGAGGAAAACAAAAAACTCTTAAATGAGATTGTCAGCGAAAATGAGTCCAACTTCCTGAGTACAAAGTATATTTTTTAGTAGTTAGTATAAACCAAAAGAGGGCGTCCATTTCATTGAACTGCCCTCTTTTTTGTTACCCCATATTTTATTAAGCTTTCTATTGAGCCCGGTCTTTCTCTTCGTTGCTCGTATCCTTTTTACGATAATTGTTTTTAAGATTACCAAATTTATACGAGTAGGTCAATCGTACTACCCTGCGATCTTGACGCTGCCTGATCTTAGAATCAAATTCGCCAAAAGTAGTGAGTAAATTCTGATTGCCTGTATTGAACAAATCACTAACAGCTAGTTTTAATGAGCTTCGTTGATCCCTAAATGTTTTGGTCGCACCGACTTCCATATCCCATCGCCCTTCTAGATCATATACACTATATTTAAAAGGTGAGAAATAACGTAAATTGACATTGGCAGAAAGACTCTTACTTAATTTTAGGTTATGCATAGAATTTGCTTGAAGCAGAAATGATTTCCGTTTGACCGGAATACCTGAAATCATACCATCGAAATCAAAATAGATTCCAGTGATGTTATTGTTCATACTCCAGATCTTCGACACAGTCACAGGAATATTGAGGTTTAAATAGGAATTCAGGTTCCGCCCTAAATTCTCCCGAATGACCCAGGTTTCACCTTTGACCGAATCCTGTCCCATGCTTTCGACAATTGCATCTTTCACATCATTAACCCCCAACGTCACATTGTAACGCTGCAATAGCGTATAGTTCAATGTGTATTCATTTGAAAATTGAGGATTTAAATAAGGATTTCCACGCTCAAAGGTCAACTTGTCAATATAATAGTCAAATGGATTCAATTGTCGATAATTAGGACGTGTCACTTTTCTGGTGTAACCTAATGACAGTATATGGTTTTCACTTAGCGAATAGGTCAAATTAGCGTTAGGGAAAAGTTGAAAATAATCACGTTTCACACGTTTACTTGTCGTAAGAGAATTACCGTCCGAAATCGTATATTCACCCCTCACACCCGCCTTAAGGCTCCACTTTTCGATACTGGTATTATAATCCAGATAGCCAGCCACGATTTGCTCTTTGTATACAAAATGGTTTGTCCGTGTCGTATCATTTACCCAGGAAGCATTCTGCAGCTTTTCGAAAAGGAGGTCGTTATCGGACTTTACATTTGAATATTTAGCTCCCATCTCCAGCTTTGACTTTTTTGATAAGGGATGTTCATAGTCGAATTTTGCAACATAGATATCAATACCAATTGGCATTCCACTACGTTCATTTTCTGCAGGACCAATTGGTTTACTATTGAGATCAGCATATTGATTGAGATAGGTAACACGTTTACTGCTCCTAAATTTACTCCAGTCCAGGTCAACAGTCAGTTTCCTTCCATTAGAGTCTATCTTAAACTCGTTATTGAAATTAGCCGAATAACGGTCAAACAATTCTTTGAAAGAAGAGGAAGAGCTTAATATTGTATCATAAACAGATACAACTGTACCAATGTTGGTTTTACTATTATTGTCATTGTATTCGGTATTATTAGATCCATTGAATTGCAGGGTCAATGTGTTTCTTGGAGATGTCTTTTGTTCAACACCGAAACGGTAAGAATGATTGCGCTCATCCTCATCCAATGTAGACTTTTGATTGAAATACTTCTTTTTACCACCATTCTGTATGACACGATCGATATACAACTTACGATGAGATTTCTCATCAGAATAGGCATATGATCCAAATAGCGTGGTATTATTTCTTTTGTAATTCAATGAAAGGGAACTATTTCCCCGGAACTTTTCACCATGTCCCGCCGTCAGATTAAAGGCTCCGTTAAACCCCTCCATCCGATTCTTTTTAAGGACAATGTTAATCGTTCCTACTGCTCCCTCAGCATCATCTTTTGCGGCTCGAGTCGTAATCACTTCCACAGATTTAATTTGATTGCCATCCGTACTTTTCAGAAAATTAAGCAATTGTTCACCAGACATGTAAGTCTGTCGTCCATCTATGGTAACCGCTACACCCGATTGCCCCATCAACTGCAAATTATTGTTGTTATCGAGGCTGACACCTGGCGCACGTTGGACAATATCCAATGCATTGTTGCCAGCGGCTAATGGAGAATTTTCAACATTTAGAATCAACTTGCCAGGTTTACTCTCAACCATAGGGCGTTTGCCTTCCACCGTGACCTCCTGCAATTTTCGGTTATCAGCATTAAGCTGGATCACCGTAAGTGAATGATCGGACTTATTGATAGCAAAGGTGGTACTTCGATTTGAAGCATACCCCACCATCTTTGCCTCGACCAGATAGTTCCCCGGCCCCACATCTGTAAATTGGTATTCTCCCAATTCATTCGTCACCACAGCTTTTAGGACAACAGCAGAATTGACTTTCATCAGGTAGGCCGTTGCTAAAGGCAGTGGCACACTATCTGCAGATTGCACTTTTCCCGTAACCTTCACCTGCGCTTGGACAAAGGAGACAATCAACAAATTTAACAGTAAGAAGTAAAAACACTTTTTCATTAGGCTAATCATTTTTTTAAGGCAATGAACTTCCTATGACGCAAATATTTATCTGGCTTTGCAGATTCAATAAGCTCATGAGGGTTTCATAATGGTATTGGCTTGTATCATTTATCTTCCGCTCCTATGGAGCGGAAGACTTCTAAAGATTTATTTCTTTTTTATCTGAACAGACACACCGTCTTTTTTCGCATTGATGATTGTATCCCTACGGATTACAATGGATGTATCAGCAATAACAATATGATTGCTATCCGAATCATCAGTTTCTTCTTCCGCAGATTCCTTTTCTGGCAAGGCACATTTCACCCCGAGTGAGGTCACCACAAATTCGACATCTCTCACGTCCCTTAAATCTTTATTATACCGATCGCGGCAATCGTAAAATGAGATGTCACGTAACTTATCCTCCAAATTATCATTGATCACCAGTTTGGTACCCACAGGCAAAAACAACGTAACATTTACCTCTTGATCCCGATAGCGCTCACCCTCACTCAACTGGAACGCATTATCAAAAATTAGTGCAGTAGTATCTTGTTTAAGGGTATAATTGATTTTGGCAGCCCTGTCCGTAGCCACTTTATAAGTATTTCCTTTAGCAGAATATTCATAGCGTACATAGGGAGCCTGTAATGAATCAATACGTTCGATCCGAATCCGGATATCACGTTTCAGATAGGACGAAAAGTTATCGCTTTTTATTCCGACACCACTTTTAACACCATTTTTTAAACGGATTACCCGAATATCATTTTCACTTAAAAAGTATACAGATTGTTTTTGTAGAGGCTTTTCTTCGACAATGGTACTCGATTCTCTAAATTCTTTTGCCACTGAAGTAGAATAATAGATAATCGCTCCTATAGACGCCAACCACACCAAGAAGAGCGTTGTTGTCAAATAATTATTCATTGGCTTCTTTTCAAAGAGAACCCGTAGAAGCAAGTAAAATAACCCCGCAAGAGGAATAAATATTGACAAAAAGCCAGCTATCAAAGCAAACGGCACATCATTAGGTTCCATTAAATAGAATGGTCCAGAGTCATCCATTACATCAGGGATCACATTCACAATAGCCAATGCAAAGAATATTAATCCGATAATCAATCCAATGAGTGTCGCCCCAACAAGGATAACAAAAAAGACACCGATGGCTTTTACGATGATTTGCAGTAGTTTTGTCACTCCATCTCCTGTCCGATCCAGTCCGCGTGAAAACGTATCCCGCACACCGCTCATTTCCTCATCAAAAGAACGTTTAAAATTCTGGATATTCGGCGCTTCGCCCCGCATTTCCATTTTATCCGCCCTTGTCATAGCGGGTGGCATTACAATCCAAAGAATGACATAGACCAACAGCCCCGATCCTCCGATGATGACGAACAGCGCAAAAAGTAGTCTAACCCATTTGGCCTCAATACCAAAAAAATGACCTAGACCGCTACAGACACCACTGAAAACGCGATCATCGGGATCACGCATCAGCTTTTTGCCAACCTTAAAACCGTCGGAATTTGTCTCGCGGCGAAAAGAAGCATAGTCGTCCTGATCCTCTGATTCGAAATCACTCACCCTGCCCATCTGATCAATAACAGCGTTTACATCTTCCATATTGAGGACCTCTTTACTTCCTGCCTGGATCTTCTCTGTAAACATCTCAGAAATACGGTTCTCAATATCTTCCAAAATCTCGCGGCTATCCTCCGATTGACCAAAATGCTTCTGTATATCAATCATGTACGACCGCAGTACCTCATAGGCATCCTCCTCAATATGGAAGACGATGCTATTTATATTGATAATTATTGTCTTATTCATCGCTATTGTCTTTAACTGGTTTAGTTGAATCATTGTTTCTACCTACCAATGATGTGTTTACAGCAAACACTAATTCATTCCAGGTAACATCCAATCTTGAAAGGACATCGAGCCCTTCTTGGGTAATTTCATAATATTTTCTAGGCGGACCTGAAGTCGATTCCTTCCATATATAACTCAACAAGCCATTATTTTTTAGACGTGTTAAAAGCGGATATAAGGTTCCTTCCACAACCAACAATTGGGCTTTCTTCAGTTCGCTGATAATATCGGAGGCATAAATTTCTCCTCGAGAAATTATGGATAGGATACAATATTCAAGTATCCCCTTCCTCATTTGGATTTGTGTATTTTCAGCTATCATAACAATACAAAGATATATGTATTTTATGGTACCATGCAATACATAGTACCATATAAAACAAAACAAATACAATAATCAGCTGAATATCAGTGTAATAATTTTTTAAAATTATTTAAATTTCATTTCTATCAGGAAATTTTTGGATATTTATCCCCATGATTAAAATCCTACTGGACTATAAATGGTGTTTTATTTGGGCCATCATAGTTATTGTTTTGTGTACGCTTCCCGGAAATAATTTTGATACAGTGCCTAGCTACCCCGGCATGGATAAACTCGTTCATGCAGGTATGTTTTTCGTTTTCTGCACGCTCTTGTATAACGGTGTTATACAGCAATTTAGAGGAAAACCAACACGTTGGCTCCCTATTTTCATTGTATCTTTCCTAGGCTTTGCATTTGCCGGATTGACCGAATTACTACAGCTTTATATTTTTACTTACCGTAGTGGTGATTGGTGGGATTTATTTGCTGACTCTGTAGGTATTGGTATGGCGGGATTTGCTTATCTATTGAATTACGTAAACAGAAGGGTTTAGAAGATCTTATTCATGTACCCTGAACTATTTCTTACTTTAGAGCGCTAGGATCAACCATAGCTTCGTCATGGGTTGTCAAAGGCAACTATTGGGCACGAGCCAAAGTTGCGACCGATACCTTACACCCGAACGATTCCCGTAGGGTAAGTGTAGCCGAAACGATTGTCGCACCGGTTGTTAGAACGTCATCAACAAGTAGCACATGTTCTCCCAACGGTTGTGAAATCTGTGTACAGACAAATACGTCTTCCACATTTCCATAGCGTGATAGACGATCTTTGCCTGTTTGTGTCATTGTCGCCCGTTCGCGTTTCAGAACGTCTTCCCGCAAAGGAATATTCATTGCCCGAGAGAGGCCTTGTCCAAAATATGCCGATTGGTTATATCCTCTTTTCCTGAGTTTACTCGCATGTAAAGGAATTGGCACAATCGCTGATAAACCCCGATATAGCTCCGATTCAAGCAGTTTGAGACCATACTGATAACCAAAATATTCGGCCAAAAAGGGTTGGTTATTGTATTTAATCTGGTAAATTAAATGCTCCACACGGCTCCCCTTTTGTAGTAGCATAAAAGAGCAGGCCTCTTCAATAGGGACTTTCCCCCAAAGCTGCCTAGCAGTATCATTATCCGAGTAAGTATGAAAATTGGTATAAGGCAAATGAAAATCACAGGCAATACAGATGTATTTTTCCTGATATTTAAGCGCACAACCGCAGCACGCACATTCCTTGGGAAAGAATATGGCGACAAAATCACCCAGAATATTTCGTAGATCAAATTGCATACAGGTAACTCCTTCAGTTAAAGATACCAACAATCTTGTAAACTACGCCTCTGAAGTCTCCTTATCTTTGTCTTTTATTGCCAATTGTCCGCAAGCGGCATCAATATCTTTCCCTCGGCTTCTTCTTACATTGGTAATGATTCCTTGGCTTTTGAGGTAGTTGGCAAATACATCAATCTTATCAGCTTCGGCATTCAGGAAGTCAGCAAGAGCAATTGGGTTGTACTCAATCAAATTTACTTTACAAGGCACATGCTTACAGAATCTAGCAAGTTCCTTTGCGTCCTCCAATTCGTCATTGAAATTATTGAAAACAATATATTCAAATGTTATTGGGCTTTTTGTCTTCGCATAAAAGTATTTCAGTGCTTCCGCCAATGCAGCTAAGGTATTCTGCTCATTGATCGGCATAATCTCATTCCGTTTTTTGTCATTGGCTGCATGCAACGAAAGAGCCAGGTTAAAACGCACCTGATCATCCCCCAATTTTTTGATCATTTTCGCAATACCGGCAGTAGATACGGTGATTCGCTTGGCAGCCATATTAAGACCATCTGGAGCTGTGATACGCTCAACAGACTTCATCATATTGGCATAGTTCAACAATGGCTCACCCATGCCCATATAGACAATATTCGTTAGCGGCTGATTGTAATTTTCCTCAGCTTGTTTACTGATTAGCACCACTTGATCATAAATTTCATCCGCATTGAGATTACGTTTTCGATCCATGTAACCCGTCGCACAAAATTTACAGGTCAGACTACAACCGACCTGCGAACTCACACAGGCTGTCATACGTTCAGGTGCGGGGATTAGCACCCCCTCGATGATATTGCCATCATAAAGCCTAAAGCTGCTTTTTATTGTCTTGTCTGAACTGATTTGCGACTCTTTAACTTTGACAGCATTAATTGTAAAATTTTCTTTCAGCTTTTCGCGTAGGGGTTTGCTCAAATTACTCATTTGATCAAAATCTACACAGGATTTTTCCCATAGCCACTCGTAAATCTGCTTTGCACGAAAGCCTTGCTCACCCAACGCGGTCAGTTGATCTTTGATCTGACTCAAAGACAAACTCCTGATATCTATTATTTTACTTTTTTCGATCACGGTACAAAGATAAGAATAATTAAGTGACAAAAAATCCCGTTCTAAAGAAAATAGAACGGGACAACTGTTATGTATGTGTTTTAAAATAGGTAGATTCGCTATCCTTTAGCCATGTATGGCTTCTTTATTTCCGTAAGACTGGATCAGTTTACCCTCAAAATCCAACCATTCCTTCCAACGTTTGTCTACGTCGACATCCACGGAATATTTCCTTGCAAAATTCAGGAATGTGGTATAATGGTTTGCTTCGGACACCATCAGATCGTAATAAAATTGCGCTAGATCTTTATCTTGAATATTTTGCGATAAAACCCTAAACCGCTCACAACTACGCGCTTCGATCATCGCAGCAAATAGTAGTCTGTCTATAAAAGCCATATTCCGGCTGCCATCTTTTTTGGAGAATTTCATCAGCTGACCGACATAGTCATCTTTCCGTTCACGCCCCAATGTATAACCCCGTTCCTTGATAATGTCAATAACCATTTTGAAATGCTCCATTTCTTCAATGGCTATAGCTGTCAATTCATGAACCAAATCCTCATGCTCTGAGTTGTTTGTGATCAAGGATATTGCATTTGAAGCGGCTTTCTGTTCACACCAAGCATGATCTGTCAGAATCTCCTCCAAATTTCCTTCAGCGATATTTGCCCATCGCGGATCTGTCAACAACTTAAGTCCAAGCATTCTACTATCTAAAATAATTTACTGACAAAGGTAGGTAATATCTCTGCTTAAAAAAAATGATAATACGCTCTTTTAGCTATCTTTATTAAGTACCGATCTAATTTTAGGTGCTATTTTTTCGCCATAGATCTCAATAGACCGCAACATTTCTTTATGTCCGGGTGCGCCGACGTCCATATGTGCAGAGAAACGGGTCAATCCAAATTTCTCATGGATCTCCAAAATTTTGTCAACTGCATATTCTGCATCACCAACGATAAGATGCCCCCGAGATGATCTACCAAAGTCATATTGTGTCTTTTGATAGGGTGGCCATCCTCGACTCGCTCCGATCCGATTCATCTGTGCCGAGTAGATCGGATAATAATAGTCCGCAATCTGCGTACTGTTATCACCAAAAAAAGCATGCATGTGAACACCAACTTGAAATTTTGACATATCGTGTCCATTATCTTCATAAGCTTGGCGATACATTTCAAACAAATGGTCGAAACTTTCATACATCCCGCCAATAATTGCGAACATGACAGGTAAACCCAATTTTCCGGCACGGATAACAGATGAAGTGGTACCCCCTACTGCAACCCAGATTGGCAAAGATCCATTCTTTGGTCGCGGAAAAATTTCCTGATTGATCAAAGGAGCTCTAAAATTTCCACGCCAAGTTACCGGATTCTGTTTATTCAACCGAAGTAGTAGTTCCAGTTTCTCCTCAAACAAATCCGCATAATCCTTTAAATCATATCCAAATAGTGGAAATGACTCAATAAACGAGCCTCTACCTGCCATAAGCTCCGCCCGACCATCGGACAACAGATCTACTGTTGCAAAATCTTGAAACAATTTGACAGGGTCAGCCGAGCTCAATACCGAAACAGCACTACCCAATCTGATGTTTTGGGTAACTGTAGAAGCTGCCGCCAGTATAATTTCGGGAGCAGCAACAGCATAATCTTCCCGATGGTGCTCGCCGATACCAAAGAAATCCAACCCAACCTGATCCATCAATTTGATTTCTTCAATAATTTCTTTCATTCTACCCTGTGCAGCCTGGATCTGACCTGTAGCGGGATCTATCCTCGAGTCACCAAACATTCCTATTCCTAATTCCATGTGTCTTCTCTATTTAAAAACTAATTCAAAAATAGGGGGTCTTTTTATCAATTTATTTGATCTAGGATAAGAAATACTAAAAAAGAGACAGGGTTGTCTTAACCACTTTATCTGCATTGCCACTAAAATGGTGTCCGCCTGAAAGATATTTCTTGTTAAAGTTTTTCAATCGAATCTTCTCCACCGGAAATTCGGCCTCATCATCTCCCAAAACAATACTCGTTTTAATCCCTTCTATCCGATTAATCTCAGCAACAACGTCAAGGCTACGTTTGGTACTGCTCCGCCCCAAGATATCGGCGATATGAATCTCCAAATCTGTGGATACCGAGGGTTCCAACAGTACGATGCTTCGCACATTTTTCTTTATTAAGGGATCGATACGATTTATGATAAAAGGTACTGCATCTGCTCCAAAAGAATAGCCCACAATAAAAAGCTGCTGGTTCTGTCTTGTCAAAATAAGGTTTTTGAGTGTATTTGAAATATCCGCGGCAATATCCTTGGCGGTCTTTTTCTTCCAAAAATAGTTCTTGGAGTCAATGGCAGCCACAGCGTAACCCGCATCAGCAATCAACTGACATATCTTATTTGAAAAAGAATTGAATCCACCATCTCCACTCAAGTAAAGCACCAGAGGCAATACTGCTTTATTATTCCAATATTTCATTTCGATCAAACGTTGTTGGGCGAGTGCATGAAAAGCCATGCAACCAATAATAAATAAAACGGTAAACTTTTTCATAGGATCAGTAATGCTGGCTGAATAAGGCTCCAGAGTATATTAATCATTAGGTTTCATCACCTTAACTAATGCAACAGGAAGCTGTATCAGATCAAAATCATTATCAAAGATAAGGTATTTGTTTTCCCAAAAGGTCGCATATTTCTCTTTAAAATCGCGCAAACTATGATAATGTTTGAAGTTTCCCAACCGTGTGGAAGCAAATTTCATAATCTTTTCTGCCGGACTATCAGTCGTTTCCAACCCCGTCATGGGAACCATTCCCATATTCAAATAACTATAATTTTGGGCTTTTGCATAGCTGATCATCTCAACTATTAGCGCATCCATACTTCCGCCCGGTGCTTCCAGCGACTTTCGGATCATATCATAAGTACATTCATCCTTGGCATAATCAGGAATAATATTCAGGAAGGCCACGATTTTGTCACTATCATTTTTAAGGACAATAATATCCTGCTCGACGAGCGTTTCGGCGCTGAACATCCCCTGAGAAAAGACCATTTCTTTTTTATCAAATTCCCTCAACCATTCGTCAGAAATGGCCTTAAGCTCATCCAACGTCTCTAGTTGCTGCGGCGCTTTCAATACTGCTGTGGTAAACCCTTTTTTCTGAATTGCATTAAGCCCATTACGCAGTGATTTGCGGTCTTTTCCTTCCAGTGTAAATGTCTCTAATTCCAAAACAGCCTCTTGGCCGATTGTTATCTTCTGTTTTCGAAGCGATGAGAAATGAACCAGACTATTTTCATCAACCCGATAATAAATAGCCTTTAATCCATTTGCATAACAATACCGGTCAAACTCTTCAACCAGTTCTTCTTTATCGCCTTGCTCACAGACTGGCTCATCCAATACAATTGCAAACTCATTTGCTAGTCGATAAGCTGTAAACCCCTCAGAAATCTCAGAGAAAAAAAGAACTTTGTCCTTCGCCAATTTGAAAAAATCCATCGGTGATTGCCCAAATTCATCCAACAGTTGTTGCGCTCGTTCTAATTCAGACTTACTTGAATCCTCATCGGTAAGCAAGCGCGGGCGGGCCAACGCATAGATGAGTAGAAACCAGCAAAAAATCCCCAAAACTTGCGTAATCCGCAGGAATTCCTGTCCAAAATTGGTATGTGGCATCAGATCATCATCAGCGAATAACAGAAAACTTTTTACGGTATGATAAATAGACTGCCGCCAAGTAAACTCAACACCAAAATGTTGTTTATCAATAAAGTAAAAGCTTAATATTTCAAATAAACAGACCCCGATCAATCCGACCGCAAATGTTACAAATCCGATCCTTACCCAGCGAATATTACTTTTTATCGGATACTGTTTATAGCTAATCCCCAAAAAGATCAGGGTCAACAGGGCTACTGATGCTTCCTCATAGTCCAATGCTTTAAACACATGTCCGAATAAAGAAAGCGCACTGAACACAACAGCTATCCAAAATGCCACCCGAAAGCCTTTGATCAAATAGGCTGAGGTAACCAACAAACCCACTCCCAGAACAAATACCATAAACTTAGATGCGTGGATAGCTTCGAGAGGTAAATAAAACCGGTCTAGCTTCATGCGATCTGCCAATGGTGGCGTCAGCACCGAAACAATGTTGATCATACCCAAAAAGAAAATCAGCAAGGCTGGTCCTACACGTGCTAAAAGCTGCCTACCCCGCCAAGCAAAAGCAATCAATCCTAACAATAGCGGCAGCCAGAATTCGAATACCCGATATAGAATGGTTATGCCCAAACCTTCGGCCTGACCGTAGCCGTATGCTTTGAAGATATATAGCATAGTTAGTTCCACTGCCCCCAATCCGCGCAAGAAAGGGGATACAATCATCAAAACTACCGAAACCGTATAGGCAATAGCTGCCGCCTCAAAGGAATGATCCAAGCCCAAAGCATACATACTGACAAAAGCATGTGCTATCCCACAGCACTCCACGACGATTGAAGCCAATACTGTCCCTAAGAGATATTTCATCTTCACTTCTCCCGAAAATATCTCGTCAATATTGGAGGCAACTGCCGGAAATTTTAATTCCACCCATCGATAGATCCCTTTATGTGTACGAAAGGACCATACCAGCCAAAACACAACGGCCAAAAGTACTCCCAAGATCAACAATGAAACCCAAGCATCCCCAAAATTTTTATTGTCCCAAATGGTATATAATATCACGGGTACACCGATCAGAAAAACGGTTAGCAGTCCCACATAACCATAGAGAGCACCAGCCTGATGAATCTGTGTCGTATTTAGATTCCTCTTTCGCAACTGCGTGGTAGTATAGGCGAGTGAACTAATACCACCTGCGGGGAGGAATACACTGAGCAGGTTTCTTTTTAAGAATAGATCTATGGCAATTTTCAAACTGATCGAAAGACCAATGGCTTTGAAACTCTGCACATACATCAGACCTTGCAATAGGACATAGAGCAGGGTTATACCAATGCCGACCGAAACCCAAGTCAGATCTGCTGCCTTTAACTGGGGAATAATGGCGGCTAGTTCTTTTCTTTCATTTCTAAAAAAAACAAAGGCTAACAAAATGACCAAAACAGCTATTAGCTCCTTCCAATAGGTTTTTGGCGAAAAATGCCGAATGCGTTGAACAATAGTTTTGCCCATATTATCGTTTATTGTATAATAACCAACCGTATTATAAACACGAAATAAAGCTAATCGTTTGAAAATGATAAATTGTTAAGTTTTCATCAATTCTTTTGACATTAATCTGTAATTTTCGCCCATGAAAGAGAAAAGGGTTTTGTTTATCGGACTGGTATGGCCAGAGCCAACATCCTCAGCTGCCGGCTTTCGGATGATGCAACTGATCGAGACATTCCTGGATCGTTCTTATCAAATTACATTTGCTTCCGCAGCGGCGAAGTCGCCCTATAGCGCAGCATTAAAACCGCTAGGTGTTAATGAACAATCCATTGTATTGAACAGTGACAGTTTTGACGGATTTATTGCAGCGCTACAACCTGATATTGTTGTCTTTGATCGCTTTATGGTGGAGGAACAATATGGTTGGCGGGTGGCCCAACAATGTCCTGATGCTCTTCGGGTACTTGACACCGAGGATCTCCATTTCTTAAGACAGGCACGACATACCTGTATCAAAAACAAGGACGATTTTTCCTTCGAGGAATTATTTACCGACACTGCAAAAAGAGAGATTGCTTCAATATTACGATGCGATTTATCATTAATCATTTCGGAGTCTGAGATGAAAATTCTAACGGAAGTATTCCGCATTTCACCCGATATTCTATATTATCTCCCTTTTCTTGAAAATGAGATTACTACTACCGATATTAATGCCTGGAAACCATTTGAAGAGCGAAAAGACTTGTTGTTTATTGGCAACTTCATCCATGAGCCCAACTGGCATACCGTGCAATATCTAAAAACAACGATTTGGCCAATTCTTCGGAAAATGCTTCCGAAAATAGAATTACATATTTATGGTGCGTATCCTACCCAAAAAGTACTTCAGCTGAATAACCCCCAAGAGAATTTTCATATCAAGGGAAGAGCTGATTCTGCAAAGCTCACCATGTCCAATTACAGACTATTGATTGCTCCAATCCAATTTGGCGCTGGTGTAAAGGGCAAATTTATCGATGCCATGCAAACAGGGACTCCTTCCATCACAACATCCATTGGTGCTGAGGCGATGAGAGGTAACCTAACCTGGAATGGCTTTATCGAAGATGAGCCTGAGACATTCTGTCAAAAAACACTGGAACTTTATAACGATGAAATCGCTTGGAAAACTGCCCAGACAAATGGCATCCATATCATCAATGAGCGTTATGAAAAACGAAAATATCAAGCGGATTTCATGACCAATCTATCCTTACTTAAGGTTCAACTGGATAAACATCGGCAGCAGAATTTTATTAGCCAAATACTCCTGCATCATACTGTGCAGAGCACAAAATATATGTCGTTGTGGATTGCTGAAAAGAACAAGTAATAATTTAATTAACCTCTCGCCACCAAGGAGAATATACGGTATCCAGTTTATTTAGATGGACCAGTTCTCCTATCTTTGGGGTAATAAGTTTACTATGTTCCTTCTGAGCAGTTTCATAAAACCTCTCCATCGGCTCCTTCCATCCATGCATGGCCAAGGCAAATTTTGAAGAGTGGACAGGCAGTGTGACTTTCGCTTGTAGATCTTTGGTTTCAAGGCCCCATTCTTCGGGTAAAGAGTGAATATAATGCCAAGCATCATTGTACTGCCCATTTTCTAAAATAGCCAGGTCAAATGGACCAAACCGTTCACCGATTGTCTTAAAATGTTTTCCATAACCACTATCGCCTCCTAAAAATAAATTATATTTTGAAGTCTTCAGGACGAAGGAAGTCCAAAGGGTATTGTTTCGAGTGATTCTGCGTCCCGAAAAATGTCTAGCAGGGGTAAAAGTTACCTGAAAATCAGGCAAAAGATTTATTTGATCATACCAATCGCCTTCGACAATCTGTGCTGGTTTATAACCCCAGGACTCGAAATGTGCACCTACCCCCAAACCGCAGATGACCTGACCGACTTTATCACGCAGTTTAATTATGGTCTCATAATCAAGATGGTCATAATGATCATGGGAAATAAATAGGTAATCTATTTTTGGGAAGTCTGCCGCAGTATAATCCACAGCGATTTCAAACGCTTTGTTACTCCCTGGAATGGGCGAGGCGTTGTCACTGAATACAGGATCAACGAGCAGCAGTTTGCCATCAATCTTCAGCAAATACGATGAATGGCCAAACCACACCAAAATATCTTGTGACGGCAGATTTTTTAGATCACATTTCATGGCCGGCAGTACCCCCAATGGCTTCAGCCCCGGCTTTTTATTAAAAAGAAAATCCCACATTAAAGAGACGATGTTTACATCACTCTTCAAGGAAGGTGTCACCTCAAGATTATGAAATACACCGTTTCTGAAATTAGGTGATTGCTTCATCCGCTCCAATCGCGCACCTTTAAAGCTTCCGCCAAACATTGGATGGACAAAGTAATAGAGCAACCCACTGACCAAGACAATCAATAGCATCCCTAAAATAATCCATCCAACGTTCTTCATTTTAGAAACTATTCTTCCACATCATGGATTCGACAGGACGGATGGTCTTGCCATTATATTTTGCATTACCCTTTGTATTGTAAAACGTCTCTATCTCTCCTTCTACAGCAAAATAAATCAATTGACCGATTGGCATACCGGCATAGACTCTGACGGGTTGTGCAACAGATATCTCCAATGTCCATGTATTACAAAAACCCACATCACCTTTACCAGCTGTTGCATGAATGTCAATTCCCAAACGACCAGTACTGGATTTTCCTTCCAAAAAAGGAACATGTTTATGTGTTTCTGTATATTCTTGAGTGACGCCTAAATAAAGGGTATTGGGTTCCAATACAAAACCCTCCTCTGGAATTTCAAAATGATTAATTTCATTATGCTTTTTGGCATCCAATACGCGATCTGCATAAGTTGCCAAATATTTACCCAAATGCACATCGTAGGAATTTGTTCCTAAGCACTTACGATCAAATGGTTGAATGACAATACTGCCATTTTCAATCTCTTCAAGAATTCTTTTATCCGATAAAATCATGTGTATCAAGATAGCAAGAGCATCAGGCCATGCTATATAAATTCAAAAATACGGTTCTCACTCAAATTTTTATGTTATTTTTTACTTTAAAAAACAATCCCATCAATTTTTCAGATCGCTCGGCATTGATTGTGCGATAATTTGCGATTTGTTTTTTAAATTTGGTTATGAGTCTAGTGTATTTACGTGAAATAGATAGCCAAACCAAATTTGCCATTTGGCGGATTGAAGAATCGGATGATGATTTATTGTCCAAACTTCAGTTGGATGAGCGTGAGAAGGCCAAATTAGGCTCTTTTAACAAGGGTAAGCGACGCTTACATTGGCTGGCTACGCGTGTATTGTTGCGGACCTTACTGAATACTTCACGTTATATTGACTGTCCTTCCGATGCTAACGGTAAACCTTATCTTGCCAATTTCCCGCAGAAGATATCCCTTTCACACTCTTTTGACTATGCCGCAGCAATGATAAGTACCGAAGGGGAAGTAGGTATAGATATGGAAATTATCAAGACAAAAGTTGAGCGCATCCAACATAAGTTTCTCAAACCCGTTGAACTTGCTTTTATTACACAGTGCGATACACGATACGAGCAGCTATATGCCTGCTGGTGTGCCAAAGAGGCAATCTATAAACTTCAGGGGAATTCAGGGGTTTCTTTCTTAAACAACATGACCATACAACCTTTCGAATACCAAAAACAAGGTGTGTTGAAAATCGAACTGGACAGCAACCATACCCACCAGACTTTTGAGGTACATTATGAAAAATTCAATGAATATATGCTTGCATATGCCGTTGGTTAAGGTCGCTTAAAAAAATAATTTTTCTCAATTTCAGCGAATTAGCGATATAAACGCACTTTTTTTTTGTGCTTATTGAAAAAGCTTCTATATTTGCAGCATCACAAAGGAAATGGCCCGTTCGTCTAGGGGTTAGGACGCAAGATTTTCATTCTTGAAACAGGGGTTCGATTCCCCTACGGGCTACAAAAAAAACAAAAAATCCTGCAAACAAAATTTGTAGGATTTTTTACTTTTACGGCCTAAATGCAGTAGTACCTCCAGCCTTATCATATATATCCACAAAGAGGTCTATTATTATTGGTCTTAAACAAATAAGCTAATTTGTGTCTTGCAGATTAATAGCACAATGCAAGATATAATGAGAGTAAATAGAAGCCACTCCAAATATGGAGCGGCTTTTATTTACTCTAGATAATAAAATAAATGCCATATATCGCTACAGACCTTTTACATATATTTCGGCGATAGCAGATGAAGGAGGACGGTTACTCTCAGTAACAATACATTTCAAATAACGTGCTTTCGTCGTCGGAATATTGGTCATAAGTGTATGTTTAGGATTATTTGTACCAAAGTCAACTTTGCCTACTGGAATATAGGTTTTATTATCGGTACTGACTTCAAATAATACCGTTTTCAGATCATTGTTTGCTCGTCTTATGAGCTCTATCGCCATCATTTCTTGCTCTTTACCCAAATCAATGATTAAGAAATGGGGTAGTGGCGGTTCTCCCCCCATCCAAATGTTATGCCAAAAGGTCTCCGTTTTACCGTCCAGAATATTCTCTTTTTCACCTCCACCGATCCATTCGGATGAAGCCTGGATTACTTTCCATCCTGTACGAACGATATCTGGTGGTTGAAACGAAACGGGTATCAATATGGTTGATGCTTCGGGATTAATACTATTTTTGGAAACAGATTTGATCCGTAGAGGCAAGGCATACTCTCCAAATAAATTTGTGGTTCCACTAACAAGTCCCTTCCTGATAATCGTAAAATCAAAGGTTGCCTTATTTTTCTTCTCTCCAACTTTATAGGGCATCTGCGGCAACTGATAAGCTGCCTTTGGAAGCAATTTCAATCGTTTATCCTTTTCTTCCTCCTTTATCGTTGCATTATATGCATCTAAAGCAGCTGGATACTCCTCGATTTCATAATCAAGACTCCACTGATTAGGATAGTTTGTTGCGACCACTGCTTCCCCTTTTATCTGTTCGGCACTTGTTGGCGTCAATTTGACCAGATCAAGTTGCAAACCCGGAGAGATAAACTCCAAAAAGGGATCTTTGACAATAGGTATTAGCAAAACGACTCCCATCTCTGGCTTAAGTGGCTGCAACAAGCCACCCTTAGACTCGATACGGCAAGGAAGCACATATTGCTCTTTGTATTTCCCTTGTAGCGCTTTTATTTTCTCACTATCGAAGATAAATGGAACATCTCGCTGCGTGTCTTTATCTCCAAATGTCAAAACAGAATTGCCCATTGTATAACAATCTGCTGGAAGCAGTTTATAATTTGTCCCCTCCTTTGCGTTGTAATCTGCAAGATAAGCTTCGTCAAGCTGAAAATTTACTGTTGTAGCTTTCTGCCCAATACCCGCCTTTATTATTGTCACATTGTAATCAAATTTTCCCCAATCAAATACGGTTATTTTATTCTCTTTATAGTCGCGGATATATATGGTATCGTCTACCATATTATTCATCCGGTCATCTTTCTGACACCCATTCATTAGAAGTAGTGCAAATAGAAAAACACAATAGGATATATAATTTCTCATCATCTTCAGTTTTAATAAATAACTACCATCCATAATTTTGTGTAATATGAATCATTTCACTCAACTGCTTTTGTTGTATCGGGAAGAAATAATGCTTAGGCTGGAATGTCCGTTTGCCAGGAAATACATCCTTCGTCCTTTCCCATGAAGATTCATAGTTTGTTGCCGCTACATTACGTGTATAGTAAGGTTCATTCATTTCCTGCTCCGCTGTCATCCAAGTCCTTAAATCTAAGTAGCGATGTCCCTCAAATGCGAGCTCTACCATCCGTTCCTTCCGAAGAAGTGTTCTAAGCATTTCTTTATCGCCCAATACTTCGGGGTACGCTACCTCTAAATTATTTAAGCCACTACGTTGACGAACGAGATTGACATACTTTAAGGCCTCGGTTTCATTCCGATTTGGTTTTT
Organism: Sphingobacterium sp. GVS05A; assembly: GCF_019969845.1. Classification (GTDB taxonomy): domain Bacteria; phylum Bacteroidota; class Bacteroidia; order Sphingobacteriales; family Sphingobacteriaceae; genus Sphingobacterium. Next base: position 87,906 of record NZ_JAHXYR010000003.1, on the reverse strand, counting down.
CGTTACATGCCTCTGCATAGTTGAGGTATATCTCTGCAAGCCGATAATAGGGCCAAGCAAATTGTCCCCAATTTCCAGCTTCAATGTCATTGGTCGGGTCGCTCATTCTCCGCCAGAGGTAGCCTGACTTCACACAGTCGCCTGTCTTTGTATAAGAAGAAGTACCGCCTTCAAAAAATGTCACCTGTCTAGGCTGAGGCTTCGGATTTGTCCAATACATACCGCTTGCTAGAATGGATGCATAGAATCTGGCATCCCGTCCAACACAGCTGTTATGGGCTTTAAATGAAGCAAAATTATCCAAAGGATGTACATAGTTGTCTGTAAAACCAACCTCTTTATACCCCGATTTTTCATCAATAATCGGCTGGCCATTAGCTCCATACGCTGTAACTGGGTAACGACCAGAACTTGCCATTGGATATGCATCCACCAATTTAAGCGATGGAGCATAACCTCCATAACCGATAGTCACCACTTTTGGTGGGGCTGTACGCACATTATAGTTAAACCCATCATCCGACCAACGTCCCCATATCACCTCGGAATTCCATTTATCAAAATAAATCCCCATATACGATTTTATCGCGTGACGAAAAGGATCTTTTTCTTTGGTATCCACATATAAGGAATAAAGATTCAAATCAATGACATCCTTGGCTGCTTTTGCCGCGAGTTCCCATTTATTGGCATCCGCTGTCTGGGGAAAAAGAAATTCGCTGTCTTTATTTTTCAAGCCGACATAGAGTTTTGCGCCATTAAATAAAGGCCGTGCCATATACAATAACAGTTCTGCTTTCGCCGCCATTACTGCACCTTTGGTTATACGACCATACCAGGCCTGATCTGTGATTTCCTGTGGTAATATAGCCGTTGCCTTATCAAATTCGGAGAGAATGAAATCGACATTGGTCTGTAATGGCATCCGATCTACAGTCTTTGGATCAATTTTATCATCTGCAGCACGATCTCCCCAGACAAATACCGGTCCATATCGCCGCAATAGTAAATAATAGAAGTATGCTCTCAGAAAACGAGCCTCCGCTTTCATCGTGCTTTTTACGGATGCGCTCAATTCAACATTTTTATCGACATTATTGATAAAGACAGTTGCCTGGTTGATACCTCTATAGTTGTGTTCCCATGTTGCATAATCAGTTGTCGTTACCCCCCAAGCGCCATTAGCGAAATTGAGCCAAGGCACCCATGAAACCCAAGAGAATAGGGCCTCATCACTGAGTGGTACATTTCCACCTTCACTATAGAACATATCATGTTCTATAGGCAGATAGCCATATACCTGAGCGAGGTACTGTTCAGTGGTCTTACGTTTGTTAAAGACTTCGTCGAGTGTCATTTGATTTTCCAAATCAACATCAAGGTATTTGCTGCAGGCACTGAAGAACACTGGTAGCAAAATGCAAGACAGGAAGTATAAATATTTTTTCATCGTTTCTTTCATTAAAGTGTTACACTTAAACCTATATTAAACACACGCATTTGAGGGTAACTACTTCCAGAAACCGTTTCCAGTTCGGGATCCCACATCTTGAACTTGCTGAATGTAAACACATTCACTCCCTGCGCATAGAGGCGTACAGCCGACATTTTCCATTTTTGTGTCCATTGTCTAGGCAAAGTATATCCAAATTCTAAATTCTTTAAGCGCATAAAGCTCATATTTCGTTGCCATAAAGTAGATGGTCTTGAGTTATTGGCAATATTAAATGACAATCGCGGATAAGCTGCATTTGGATTTGGATTATCAGCACTCCAACGGTTATCCGCCACATCAGCATAAATTTGTCCATATCCCCAAATATTTCCTGTTTGTCCGTATAAAGGACCTCCAGCTATAATTCGAGTTATTTGGCCCACACCATGAAAGAAAGCCGCGAGGTCAAAACCTCTCCAGGAAACACTCGCCCCAAATCCATAATTCAATTGTGGCATTTCAGTGTCACCGATTGCCACCATATCTTCATCTGTGACTTCTCCATCACCATTGATATCTCTATATTTCACATCACCAGGGCGTATAACATCACCATATCGCTGAATTGGACTATGTGCAATTTCCTCTTCGGATTCAAAAAGCCCTAAAGCGATCAGGCCTCGTTGCTGTCCCCAGCGTTGCCCTACTTCCGATAAATATGGCCATCTTGGTGTAGGCTTATCATCGAATAGTTTTTTATTTCTGTTGTACGTAATATTACCTCTAGCCTGTATGCCCAATTCTCCTTGTTGATGATTAAATTCAAAAGAACCCTCAATACCTTTATTTTCCATTTGACCTATATTGACATAAGGTTTTACATTGATACCTACAATCGAAGGGACGCTTTCCTGAACGATATAAATCCCATCTCTTTTCTCAGCAAAATAATCCGCCTGGATCGTCAGTTTGTTGAATAGGCCTAATTCCAGTCCAACATTTCGTTTTAATGCGCTTTCCCAGGCTACAAGCGGATTCCCCGGGTAACCCGTAGCGATCCCTTGAATCCAATTTTTCCCTCCAATACCAAAAGAATAAGCTCCTTCCAACTTCATCTCGGAATTGTAAGCAAATCGACGGCTACCGCCAATCTTATCGCTACCGATCCGACCAATAGATCCTCGTAACTTCAAAAAATTGACAACAGGTAATAAGGGCTGAAAGAAGTTTTCGTTACTCAGAATATAACCTAAAGCCAAGGACGGGAAAAAACCAAAACGTTTCTTTGGAGCAAAATTTTCAGAACCATTATAACCAAAGTTTCCTTCAATAAAATAAAGATCCTGATAGGAATAGGTCAGACGCGAGGCAATACCTGTATTCCGATAAGGGAAAGCGGCGATGTAATCATTACTGGGAAAGTTATTCGTCCGTTCGCGCATAGAAAAAAGAAATAGTCCTCCTACTCTATGTTTTCCACCATATAACTGATCATACATTAATGAACTTTCAAAGTTGGTAGCTCTTTCGCCCGAGTGCCAATCTGCTAAACTTAAATAATCACTGCCATTGCCATTGTCCTTTAAAATCAGATTTCCTTCACTGTCTCTGGGATTGGCCTTATCAACATAATAGGTTGTCGGGCTCTTCCTTTTATCCAATGTGGAAGAATTTTTAGCGTCCCAAGAAAATTTAACATTCGCTTTTAGTCCTGGTGTTATCAATTCAGAAAAGTCCTGCGTTACTCCGATCAACGATTGTGCGTTATTCCAAAAATCTTTTGAAAAGCCCGTTGTATTGAGGGCATAATATGGATTATTCCCGCCTTGTGGTTGAGCATAAGCACCATTAGAAAATTGGATTGGAGTCGCTACTGGCGTTGTGTGTAATACCATTTCGTACATTCGCCAAAGGTCCACCCCCAGTCTATTTTTTGTTTCGTACTGGTTTGAAAGATTTAAATTTACTTCTGTGGAACGAGAGAGTCTAATATCTACATTTGAACGGAAATTGATCCGATCAAAGTTTACCGAAGGATCATAGTTTGATGTCCTCCTGGGCTGAAAGATACCATTTTCCTTCATATAAGAACCCGACACATAATATTTAATGAAATCACCACCTCCAGTAACATTTACATTCAATCGTTCGTTGGAGGTCCTTTTCTTAAAAATCTCTTGCATCCAATCTACGTTAGGATAGACGTCAGGATCCACTTTGTTCACATACTTGTCAATCTCATCCTGTGACAATTGAATTTTACCTGAAGCTTCGTAATTGATGTCATTATAATAATCTAGCCACTGTGCTGCATTTGCCAATTTAGGTAAAACACCGGGCTGTAATATACCTCGTTCAATACGTGCATTGATAAGTGGCTTATCACTCTTCTTACCCCTCTTTGTTGTAATAAGTACGATTCCATTTGCCCCCCGCACCCCATATACGGCCGTTGCTGTAGCATCTTTTAGAATGGAAAAGGACTCCACATCCTCAGGATCCACCAAGTCCATGGGCCGTTCGATACCATCTACTAAAATCAATGGCCCAGTGCTTTCGCCGAAGCTCGCTACTCCCCGGATCCAAAAAGAGGTGCCTGATCCCGGTTCTCCAGATCCCTGTACAGTGACCACCCCTGCCATCTGTCCGGCTAAAGCACTACTGATTTTTGCAACTGGGGTTTTCAATTGCTTTGGAGAGACCGAGGATATTGCGCCTATCACACTGAGTTTGCGCTGCTTTCCATAAGCGACAACCACCGCTTCCTCCAAATCACTTACTGCTGCCACTAAGGTCGTATTGATTTGGCTGGAACTACTTATCATATGTTCAACTGATTGGTAGCCCACCAAGGAAAATATAAGTATCTTGTGTTGATCTTCTACTTCCAAGCTATATCGTCCCTGTGCATCGGTCTTTGTTGCCACACTTGTCCCTTTGACCGCAACGGTGACGCTCTCCAATGCATTCCCCTTTACATCTGAAACGACCCCGGTAATCTTTTTTTTCTGTACCCAAGCGGCACTTTGTAGCAGATTTGACGATACAGGTTTTGCAATGATCAATACTGTATTCAGATTTAGCTCATAAGCGAGGTTTCTTTCGGTCAAAAACTCGTGCAGGACCTCCTTAAAGTTTCTATTCTTTGCTTTAATGGTTACCCGCTTCTGTTTATCGATTAATTTATTATTGTACAAGAATTCGTACCCCGTTTGTTTTTGAATCTCATCCAGGACATCCACCAAATGTCCGTTTTTTATATCCAAGGTTACTTGTTGGCCAAAGCTAGCTGCATGGACATGCACCATGGAGATGATGAGGATTAGTATACATACTTTCATCCTGATAAATGCTTTTACAAAGAATTTCTGTTTAAAAAAGCAACTTTTGCTATTCCTTTTATACATTTGTATAGGTTTGGTGTTAAATGGTTTATAACTCAATTAGGTCTATTTAATTGCTAAGCATCGATCGGGAGTGTTACGAGCACTTCCGATTACTTTTAGCTTCATCTCGTATTGTCACATAACAAGGACCCTCCCATCCTGAATTTTAAATTTATAATTGGATGTCTTTTCGAGCTGCTTAAGTAAATCTGAGAGCCTCTTGGTTCTTTTTATCATAGCAGTAAATGTGTCTGTTGAAGTAGATTGTATCCTGATCTCCTTGATATCATACCATTCTTTTACTTTTTGAAGCACTGTTTCTATATCATCTTCTGTAAAGCGGAAAAAGCCATCACGCCAAGCCAAGATCTCTTTTAGATCAGCCTTCTTCAATACAATCTGTTGTTGTTGTGGATCTGACTCAGCTTGCATACCCGGAGCTAGAATTTTATGGGCACTGCCCAAGCTGACCTCAACTTTACCTTTGATCAAAGTCGTCAGGGTTTTGGTTTTGGTTAAATCAGATGACACATTAAACTGTGTCCCAAGGACTTTAATCCGTGTTTGCTTTGTTTCTACGATAAAGGGCTTCGCAGGATCATGGGCGACATCAAAATAAGCTTCACCATTTAAGAAAACTAACCTACTGGCGGTCTCAAAATGTACGGGGTAAGTTAAACTGGATCCTGAATTCAAATGTACCTTTGTTCCATCAATTAGTTGTAGCGTCAAAGCACTCCCTTTGGGGCTATGCAATGTCCTCTTTTCAGAACTGCGCTCACCATGTTTCAGCTGGTATAGTAGCGTTCCATCGCTGTCCCTGACAATAGTCAGGTTACCCTTGTCCAATGACTCGGGATTATCGGCAGAAATCGAATATTGCTCACCTGTAGAAAGTGTAAGTATGGGGGCATTCCCATCAGGGAGAGCGATCTCATTCGTTAAAACCTGTTTAGGATCTGTTATCGGCGCCGCTTCGCGCTTTACAAAGTATACAATTGAAAAACAAAAAAGAACAACTGCAGCCGCTAAACCACCCCACTTGACATAGCTTGTTCTACCTCTTCCACTGTATGCTGATTCTTCTTTGTCTTCTTGAATACGATGGGAAAGCTGCTCGGCCACGCTATCCTTGTCAAATAGTTCTGAACGAACTGGAACCTTCTCTTCTAGGCTCTCAAGCAGAGATGAAAACTGGGATTCATCCAGATCATCCAATTGATCTAACATCTCTTTTAACTCAGTCCGCGAGATTGTATTTCGGAAATAATTGGTCAGCAAATAGCGTAGTCTTTCTTCTTGCATGGTCAAATTGGTTGGTACTTTCTAAGTTTATTTTAGACGGTACACCACAAAAGCAAAAAAGGACTACATGAAATATTCTTTTTTTAAAAAAAATAAAAAAATAGGGATAATAACAGGTTTCTTCCAGATCGGACCTGTTTCAGGGATTTCGACGCTCGGGCAAGGTGATTTTTTACCGTGTTTTTAGAGAGGTTCAGTTCCTCGGCTATTTGTTGACAGGAAACTCCATCTACCCTGCTCAAGGTAAATATAAGTTTTTGTTGAGCTGGCAACTGGGAAAGGTAACCCTCAATTTCCTCGGACAGCTCTTTTCGCTCGACCATTCGATCAGCGGTATCCGATTGGCTTTCGATGTGATATGCTAATCGTTCAAAAGCAGCATGCGAACGCTTAATACTCCTTAATTTGTTAAAGCACTCTCTTTTGGCCAAAACATATAGAAATGGCCAAAGATCCAAATCTTGTTTTAAGCTCATACGATTGGTCCACAACTTAACAAACACTTCCTGCACAATATCTTCGCTCCACCCCGTATCTTTCAGCAAATGAAAGGAAACATCAAAGATTCGATCTGCATACAGCTGGTAAAACTGTAGCAAAGCGACCTCACTTCCCATAGCGAGATCCTGAATCAAATTAGCTTCATAAAATTCTTTTCTCATAACCCAAGTCTCAACGCTTCAGTATATTGGTCGTTTTCCTTTTCCGGTAAAAAGCAGTGCTGTTGAGACAATTTAGCAATTATTTCAACAGCACTGCTTTTTTTATTTAAAGTTTCATTTTCTCATAAAATTAATTACTTGCGCATCAGCTTATAATCTATATTATTTTTTTGTTTCACCTAAGTCCTGCAACTTCTTTTTTATTAAACTTATTGATATACTGACTTTAACCTGAATGCATCAACTTAATAAATAGCACCTGGAGCAGCCTTTTCCTGCAATTCTTTATATTGCAAAATCTTCTGCAATACCTCAGGATTTTCGATAACCTTTGGTGCAAACCTCGAACTATTCATATAGGAGAGTATGGATTGCAGCATCTGTTTTGCAACAGGTCGCTGGTCCAAATCAGTCGCGAGATCAAATGAAGCTACCATCAGTTTGCCATTCCCCACTGTCCCCTCAAATAGTGAAGCCAATTTTCTATTGTTTGCAAAATTATCTATCATCTCAACAAGAGTTTCGCCGCCTTTGATCTGATCCATCAACATTGTTGTCGATTTGATCTGTAAGTCCCACCATTGCCAATCGGTATGTCCCTCTGTCGGAAAATCAGCGAATACAGGATGTTTTGGATCACAGAGCAATCCCATTGTCCCAGCCTGCTTCGGAAAATGTACCGGGCTCCAAAATACCGGAACAAACTTGCCTTCTATACCTGTAATTTTTTTCCAATCAGGATTTAAAAGAACCTTTTTACCTGCCTGCAACAGCCGTAAAGCTTCGTCCAGCTCCCTTGTATAGCTTACATCAGCAAAATCAATTTGATTTTCTTTAGGATACACCCATATATTCCAATGATTTTCATAGCTAGTGCCTTTGAGATTAATATGAACTGTCAACTTTTTGGCTTGTTGTATCGCCTGCAGTGGGACTTCAAAGCGGCCTACATTCCCGTTGTACCCCTGACCTACGACTGTCTGAAAGAGGCCTTTTGCAACAGTTTTCGTACCATCTTTCATAGACCACTCGACCAACTGATCGCACAATGCTGCACCTCCATAATTGCTGATATCTAAAATCCCCTCAAATACTTCATCATTGGTATATACGGCTTTGGAAAACTGGAGCAGGGGAACTACTGGTGCACAAAACTGTCTAAATTCAGCCGCCGAAAGAATGTTCTTACTATCCCAAAAGGCATCCAATAGTCCCACCAAAGCTGTACCTTGGCCCGGAAAATCATGGAGATCCAATAGTTGATAACCACTGATGCCTGGTGTTTTTAAGGCCCGTTCCAGCTCTTCTTTATAGAGAATTGCTGCCAACTTGCCTGACGACATGGTATATGCCTTCGCTTTATGCAATAAACCCTTGCGTTTCAGATCTTCGGCTACAGCAATAAAGTTTAAAGGCTTTAAAACACCTGTGTACTTTTTGATCTCCTCCAAATTGGGATAAACAGCATATTGCCCGATCTCATGAGTAACCACAGGAATAGAAACGCCATCCAATGAAGCGCTGTAATTTTTATTAAAGACAGGAGGTTCACTATTAAAGACCCCCTGCCCTCTCACCCATCCCTTTGCCGTCCACTGCGTAATCAGAAAATCGTCAAAGGGTTCGCCGACAATTCCATGTGCTTGTTGGAAAGTAAATGATGTCGCTGTATATAGATGTCTCTTATCTTTATCTTTCAGTTTTTTTACCAGTGCGTTAAGGGCATCGAAGTCACCACTCAGCTCATTTCCCATACTCCAAAAGCAAAACGATGGATGATTGCCATATTGCCTGATCATCTTATCAGCTTCCTCATATAAAAAACGTAGCACTGCATCATCCTTACCAGCATTATTTTCCCAGATAGGCAATTCGACCTGAAGATAGAACCCCATTTCATCAGCTACAGCAAAAGCTGCTTCCGGAGGGCACCAAGAATGGAACCGTAAATGATTGAGTCCCCATTCCTTTGCAGTCAAAAATACCTTCTTCCATCCTGCTTTGTCCATTGGGGGATGCCCTGTCAACGGAAAAATACTGCATTCCAATGTCCCCCGAAGAAACAGAGGCTGCCCATTGATTTTCATGATCGTTCCCTCCCTTGACAATTCACGCATACCAAATGATGTACTCATCACATTGACTCCCTCACCCGATTGGCACTCCACTTCTACATCATAGAGATTTGGTGAAAATTCGCTCCATGTGCGGATATTTGCGCCCAGATCATAGCTCAATTGTATAGTGGAATCACCAGGGGCTAATAAGACTTCCTTTTCTTTTGTCGGAAGATACTTCCTCTCACCCTTAAATTTGGTTCTTACCCGAAGTGTACTACTGGTATTTCTTTGTGTTTTATTTGAAAGAACTACCAGCAGGTCCACACGTTTTGCTGTCAAAATCGGAAAAGTACTTACTTGCTTGATATGAACTCGATCTAATGCTTCAATGTACATCGAACCGATCATTCCGTTCCACATAATCTGGGTATGATCCGTATAAGCATGTGCCATATCATCGACACTGATCGCCAGCTTCTTGCGGTTATCAATACGTATAGTCAGACGATGCTTTTTTCCAGCCTTTAACAAAGAACTTAAATCAAATTCATGCGAGCCTACCAGACTGCGCTGTTTTTGCGGAATTTCCACTCCGTCAACCCAGACATTAGACTCCCATATAATCCGCTCCAGTTTCAGGATCATTTCTTTACCCACCCAGCCTTTCGGAATAAATAGCTCCTTGCTGTACCAGGCTGCCCCCACATACCGATGTTTCCTTGTCAGATGTGAAAGTTGGGGTTTTGTTAGTGCCGGTGTTAAGCTATTCGCAGTTCCCAGTCCTGCATCGTCGGTTGTCCCAGGTAATTTAATGGGTGTTGTGAAAGACCTATTAGTCCAACCGTTCTTCACCCCCATATCCTCGGGGTCAAGTTGTGCACTCCATTGTCCGGCAAGATTGAGCCGATGCCCTCCAACTGCCAAAACGCAGTAGCTCTGTAGAAGAGCAAGCAATAAAATGAGATAACGATGCATGTCTGAATTTAATTATTTAGGGTGACTTCCGCTATAAAAGAGCGCAGTATTGATAAACAACCCTGATGATTGGGCTCTAATTGCCTCACCTGTGCAAGATATTCCTTAGCCAGATCCAAATCTCCTTTACCTAAGTAACCTAAACCCATTACGTACAAGCAATGAATCTTATTTTTATGGTCAAGGTCATCCTCCCAGATATCCATATCAGGCAATGAAACTGCAAAATAATCGATTTTAAAAGGTTTGTCCAAATAGGTTTTACCATGATCAATTAGACTTTGGAAACATTGTTCAGCTCTTTCTTCTTGTTTGAGCTCAAGCCAAGCCAAGCCTTGAAAAAAGATCTTATCCGGTTGTGGATCATTATAAAAAAGAGCCTGTTGAGGTTCCTGAGCCCCCAGCGTAGCTTTGATGAGATAGGCTCTTGCCTTCTCCTCATTTCCCAATGAACGGTATGCAACGCCTTTGTAGTAATAAATATCGTTTTCCTCCATTGTAATCAGTTTACCCTCACCAAGATTATGTGGATAGCTGTCAATAGCTGTCAACAGGGCTAAGGCACTCTTCGGATCATTGGCTTTTAATTTTTCTTTTGCCAGCTCCAGATGACAGATTGTATATTGACGGGACACCTTCCCTTCTCCGCCTTCCCAAGGTTTAAACTGTCGGGAAGCCAGTAATTGCCGAGCCTCTTCGTATCGCCCCAGAAGATTGAAAAGTGTAATCCGTTCCAAGAAAAGATCATCTCGACTAACGACAAGATCTGCATAGCGATCCAATAGCGTCAATCTTTCCGCGTAATTGTATCCTTGTTTCTTATAGAGCTGGTGAAGTTCCATCAGCAGCCGTGCATCTGTCTCATCCAATGCGAATGCTTTTTCAAGCAAAGCAATAGCCTCCTCTTTTCGATCCATTCGATTATAATAGGCCAGAGCCAGATTCCGGAAAACGGTAGGGAATTGTTGATCCAATTGTATTGCTTGCTCCCAGCAGTCTACCGCATCTTGATGTTGTCTCTTGCCGTACCATAGATTCCCCAGGTAGTAATATGCTTTTGCATCGTCATTTTTGTTCAGGATTGCATCCTGAAGTATAACGATCTCTTCCAACCGATTTGGGAAGCAATAAGTCGGGTCCATGATACGCGCTTTGTCATAATAGGCTTTTGCTTGATCATTCTGTCCGATACAGGCGTTAAAATAACCCAGCGCATAATATATCATTGGATATACCGTTTGCGGATCATCGATTGTTTTTTCCAATAACTGGATGGCTTCCTCATACAGACCAGCTTGAGCAAAATCCAGCGCATATTCCACCACACTCTGTACATTGATTTTACATAAATCTAGAATAGGCAATAATATAGTCTCGTCCTTTGTCAGCAGGTACCATTCAAATTGACAGCCCATATTAAATGGATCTATTTCCAGAGAATCTTTAATGTAACCCAACGCTTCATCTACCCGCCCCAGTTTTCTTAAAATCGAAGTTTTTAATTGCCGGGCTTTATGATGCTCCCAATTTCGGTTTATTGAACGTTCTATTTTTTCCAAAGCAACGTCCCACTGTCCACACGTTGCATCTATCTGTGCAAGACCAAAATAACCTGCATCCTGCCAGGCAGCATTCCAGGTTGCCTTGTAAAAAGCGGCATAGGCAACTTCCAGCTCACCGGATAATTGTAAAGCTAAGCCTAGATTATAATAGGCCTCGCCATCGTAAGGATTTGGATTACGTTCGGTAAGTCGCTCAATTGCGGTACGGAAGTAAGGGATGGATTCGGCGATCTTTCCATTTCTCAATAGAAGAGCACCCATTGCATTGTTACATCGTACATCATGCGGATCCCGTCGCAATGCCTCAAGATAGTAATCCACAGGGCTATAGGTTGCGTGCCGATATTGTTCAAGATGCTGTCCTGTCAGGAACAATTCCTCCACGGATTGAACATCCCCTGGTATTGACGCAGCTTGAGCCGGTTCTGGGATATCCGTAATATCTTTTTGTTTTTCCAATTGATAATGCAACATTTCATTTTGATCACTATCATAAACCGATAGAATCAAATCAAATGGATCACTCTGCAAATCGGAAACAGTTTGTTTATAAATATCACGAGGGGAACAATTGATCTTTTCCTCCAGATATATTCGCCCTTGCTTATCCCTCAGAACAACATTAAGTCCTTCAAATGCAGCTGTTGCATATAGAATAATGTCGGCACGCTGCTGATGGACCTCCATATTGAGGACAAGATCTTTCGTTGCATTCTTCACATGACCAACAGCCGCATAGGGCATAAAATATTGTGACCATGATTTCACCTCATAAGGCTGTAACCAAGCAAAATCAGGTTGATTGTCGGTGTAAACACCTGCCATTAATTCGATATATGGACCATTTTCGTCTGTCAGATTCCGGTCCCAAGCTAAACCAAAATCACCGTTACCCCATGTCCATTGTTTCTTTCCCGGAGAAATGTGGTGGTCCGCAACGTGTAACATCCCCGCATTGGTGTCTCCCGCTTCGTAACCGCCCACAAAATTATATTTTGATTGGATGGCCATATAGGATGTCGGAACAGGAATATTTTTGTATTGTGCGATATCAACTCCAGCTGAATAATCGTATTTATAATAGGTTCCTGTCGCGATCGGAAATGTTGAAACTTCTCTTTTGCCATGATCAAAAACTGCATTTACATCAGGTGGAAAAACAGAGTAATAGTCGTCATTGACGACAACAGCTGGATTGGCCCACCAGAGGAAAGTTTGCGGTAAGGCCGTGCGGTTATAGACCTGCACCTTTATTTCAATAAAGGCTTTGTCGGGATAAAGTGTAAATCCCTGCATGGCCTTCATGCGAAACATGCGTTCGATTTCATTGCACCATACGGTCACACTGCCATCTGTATTATGTTCAACTAAATATTCTGTTGGCATAAAGGTTGTTGGCCGGTGATGCTGAGGCCAGTTGAACTCGATTCCCCCAGAAATCCAAGGACCTGTAAGCCCTACCAGAGCCGGCTTTATCACCTCATTATAATAAACAAAATGCCGTTCTCTGACTTTATCATAGGCCATGTGGATCCTTCCGCCGAGTTCAGGCAGAATCATCACTTTGATATATTCGTTTTCAATAAATAGTGCCTGGTAGATCTTATCCTGTTTCTCATCACTAATTTTTTCAATAATGGGATAAGGATATACCACACCTGAGCTACCTTGGTACACACGTTTTTCAGCAAAAATCGGATTTTTTTCCATCGTACCAACCTCGTAGGTTGGTATCGCCACAGGTTCCTCCCAAACTTTTACTATACCGCGCTGATCGACTGTGGATTTAATGAGATAACGTGTCAATTCTGTCATGTTCTAAAGAGCTATTAGGTTATATACTGTAAGTTGATTTAATTATAAAAATGGATTCCCATATGCAAAAATCAGGGTGTTATGGCTTCATCAGACCATTCCTGTTCAATTTCCTCGAGACTTTTGCCTTTGGTCTCTTTCAATTGCCTCCATAAAAAGACATAGCCAATCAAGCAGACTATTCCATACAGCCAAAATGTGCCCGCCGCTCCCAAGCTTTGGTTCAATATCGGAAAGGTATAAGTAAGTACGAAACATGCTATCCATAATAGCGAGGTAGCTATAGCCATAGCTTGAGCTCTAACTGCCGTAGGGAAAATTTCAGCAATGATAACCCAGGTCACCGGTGCTAATGTCATCGCATAAACCGCAATTCCAGCTAATACCAGAAGAAGTACAAAGATGCCGCTGCAATTGAAATAGTAGCAAGCACCTAAAGCCGCATAAATACCAAAAAGTCCGGCTGCACCAAACAACATTAATCCGCGACGCCCGACCCTATCGACCATATACATTCCTACGAAGGTAAAGATGACATTGATCACACCGGTTATAATAATATTGAAGAGCATCCCTGAAACCGTGTATCCCGCAGCTGTAAAAATCTCTTGCGCATAATTAAAGATCACGTTGATGCCACACCATTGTTGAAAGACTGCGATAAAACTTCCGAGCAGCAACAACTGCAGTAATTTCCCCTTAAATAGGTTCCTTTTCTTTAGTTTATCATGGTTTTTAGTAGCGGCATCAATGGAAGCCATGTTTTCGTAAGCATAATAATCACCACCCATCCGCAAAAAGATACGTCTGGCCTCTTCATGTTTTCCTTTATTGTATAGCCATCTGGGGCTTTCTGGGATCAGAAAAAGTAGCAATAAAAAAATAACTGCTGGAATCGCTCCTGCCCAAAACATCCACCGCCAGCCCTGCTGTCCATTCCATGTTGTCGCGATAACCTCATCAGGTAACACAGGTTTTGCAATTAGCCAATTGACAATCTGCGCAGCGAGTATACCCAATACAATCGTCAGTTGGTTGATCGAAACAAATTTTCCACGACTCTCCGCAGGTGCTATCTCAGCAATATACATCGGCGCCAAATTGGAAGCTACGCCTATGCCGATCCCCCCTAGCACTCGATAGATAATAAAGATGTTAAGGTTAGCAGCCATACCCGTCCCTACCGCAGAGATAATAAATAGAATTGCGGCTGTATAGATCAATGGTTTTCGTCCAAAACGATCTGCCAAACCTCCTGAAAGCAATACGCCGATAAAGCTGCCTACAATCGCTGACGACATCGCCCAACCTTGAAGCACTGGGTCAGATTCCAAATGAAAATATGCCTCATAGAAAGGTTTCGCCCCTCCAATGACAACCCAATCATAGCCAAAAAGAAACCCACCAATAGCGGCCACAAAAGTGATTAACAGCAAATACGTCGTCGCAGTCTTTTGCATAAGAATTTACATATTTAGATTTATTGACGTAAAATTACAGGAATACTGCATGAGAATCATGTAAGTGAACACGATAAACATGTAAAATATTATTATTTTTACAGCATACACCAAATTTCCTAACTTATGATTCGAGATACGGATGTCATTGCAGAAGGATTCAAAGGAGAGAAAGCTATTGTGCTTCCTTATTCCGTGTGCAGCTTTCAAGCACAGAATAATATCACTTCAAAATTGCATATCACACATATCGGCTACTATCCGACTGCAAAAAAGCATTATCGCGATAGACAGGAAGGCTGTACAGAATATATTTTGATCTATTGTGAGAAAGGCCGCGGTTGGATCAAACAAGACGAAATAATGTATAATCTCTCCCGGAACGACCTTTATATCATTCCAAAAAATACAACACATTCCTATGGATCCAAAGCCAATGATCCCTGGAGTATTTATTGGATTCACTTTCAGGGCACGGAGGCTTCCCTTTTTGAAAACATAATCGGACAGATCATTCATATCAATGATACCGACTCAAATAAACATACTGATCGTTTTCAGCTGTTCGAAAGTATTTACAAAAATTTGGAAATGGGCTATAGTCCAGAGAATTTAGAATACACGAGCTTCTGCCTTCAATATTTTTTGGCATCTATCAAATATTCCACTCAATACGAGGAAAACAATCGAGTTAAAGTCGATAATATCATTCAGGATATCATCATGTTTATGAAGGACAATCTGGAGAACAACATTAGTTTAGATGAAATTTCAGCACATTTCAGTTATTCAAAATCGCACTTGATTAACCTCTTCAAGCAGAAAACATCCTATCCACCCATGGTATACTACAATCAATTACGTATGCAAAGAGCCTGTTCGTATTTACAATTTACGTTGCTGAAAATTAAAGAGATCGCTTTCAAATTGAATTTCTATGATCCATTTCATTTTTCCAAAGCTTTTACCAAAGAAATGAAGATGTCTCCCCAAGATTATCGGAAAAAGTATCAGAAATAGTGTCGGCTAAATTATACAAGCTCACTATTCATAGGGCACAGACACCGCAAAAAAGCTTTCTCTGAAGAGTCATATTTCTAGCACAACAGTCTGCAACAGTAGTTTTTATAGAAACCCATTTAGACTGCAACTATTTCAGATAGGTTTTTGCCTGCGATTCACTCCTCGATGAAAGAAGATTGTCAGACCAAATTTATCATTCCCCTACTTCATGTTACCTCAAGGGTAGAGCTATTTTTACAGTGGAAATTTAGGTGATCTTTTTTCGAGAAAAGCAGAAACTCCTTCTTTGAAGTCATCCGTTCCGAATAAATGACCAAATGCATCCATCTCCACCTTACTACCATCCCGCTTTATATCTTCGGCGGCATTGATGGCATCTATGGCGTTGGCAACCGCAACACGTGACCGCGTAAATATTTTTTGAAGGATTTCCTCTGCTCTAGCGATTAACTTTTCTTGTGGGACAACTTCGTTAACCATACCCATTTCGTAGGCTTTCTGTGCATCAATCATATCGCCGGTCAGAATCATCTGCATCGCTCGTCCCTTTCCTATTAATGCGGGCAGGCGCTGTGTACCTCCGTAACCCGGTATTAATCCCAGCGAAACTTCTGGGAGTCCCATTTTTGCATTTTCAGAAGCGATACGTATATGACAGGCCAATGCCATCTCAAGTCCTCCTCCTAACGCATAGCCATTAATAGCGGCTATAACAGGTTTCGGAGCTGCCTCAATAAGATCTGTAAATATGATATGGCCACGCTCGCTCAACCAACGTGCCTGAACGACAGACAGGTCAGTAAACTCTTTGATATCCGCACCCGCAACAAAAGCTTTGTGTCCAGCTCCTGTCAAAATAATACCGCGCACATGATTATCTGCATTAAAGTGCTTAAAAATCTCCTGTAATTCATCGAGCGTCTCCTGATTCAGAGCATTCATCTGAGGCTCGCGATCGATTATAATATAGCCAATGCTATCTTTAACCTCATATTTTAAGTTCGAATATTGGATCATAAAGCTAAAAATTAAAATGTATGGATGCTGTGAAGGTATCTGAAGGAACCCCTTCTCCGCCTTTGTAGCTCAATCTCTTTTTATACTCTAATCTAAGCAATTTAAATATATTATCCACACCTACCAAACCTTCAACATAAGGTTTATCGCGGACCGCTTTAGTTTGAATGATACCATCTTTATCCGCTTCAAATTGAATATTTTCAGGGGTAACAAAAGGATTATTCACATCGCTTAATTTTCCATAGAAAGCCTTGAAGCCAGTAACTTCACGCCATTTCAGCCTTTTAAATAAAGGGATTCTATTGAAGAAAAAACCGTTCCAGTTGTGATAATAGGTCAATTTTAAAAACTGATCTGATGCAAATTCCGAAGTGGCCATCAAGTCAAAATTTACCAAAGGCCCCGATTTATCTCTAGTGACTTCAGGAAGCTCTAATAGGGTGTATGGCAAATGTTTCCCCCAGATCCTTCCACCTGAAAACTGAAGATCGGCCTGACCAGCTGGAGATAAAAATAATCTCTTGAACACACTAAATCGCAAAGCATCATAACTATAATCTGCTCCCCAAAAGCCTTTCAAGCCCTTGTTATATTGAAGTGTGAAAATTGGATATTTGTTCTCTACTGTCCCACGATCTAGATTATGATAAGTAAAATCCTCATTTGGAGCCCAGCGCAAGATGACTTGTAGATCGTTGGTATTTACGCGACGGATAGTGTCTGGACTAGGTAAACTATTGACATAAAATAAATCGCCCCTAGGCTGTCTACGGGTATGTGTAAATGCCGTTCCAATACTCACATGGTTACCAAATTCGATCAGATGATCAAGGCGATAGATATCATTGAATTGCCATTTATTCGGCCTGTTCTTTCCAAAGGACCTGAAAAATCCGTCACCTTTTAGAAAACCTAAATTGCGTCCCGGCTCCATGACATCGTGCTGGACGGTAAAACGCAGGTAGTTCGCTGGGAATTGAACAATACGTTCTCCATTTAATGTAAATGCTGTACTCAGATAATATTTTATTTCTTTGTCTTTATCTCCATAGGCGGTATAACCCTCAATAAATGCTTTCTCGGAAAATAAACGCGTTGTCCGACCGCTCAATCGAATACGATTGCCTTCATAGTTATTTCGACTATAGAGATACTCCAATGGTCCGAATTCAACCTTCCCAGCATTATAATATCCCTTGGCCAATAGATAGCCTAATGCTACCAACTGATTGAAGGAACGCATGTTTTGAACGGAGTCAACTTTCTGATAGGCTCCCAATTCTGCCTTGCTTAATGGTGTAGGTCTGACTTGAACTATTGGGACTTTTGTTGCAGACTGCAGCAGGTACTTTTTTTCAACAGGGACACCAACAAAATTCTCATTTGAGATTGAATCTGTCCGATGCCCCAGATACTGCGTTTCGCGCCGGCCATATAAAACGTCGGATTTACTTCCTCCAATCAACATTTTCAAATCGGTATGTACCGGAAGCATACTACCATTTTTAAATTCGCTGTACCCCAGATCAATCTGTACATCATTGATCCAGTTGATATTTGCAGTCTTTCCAATATTCAGTGTCGCCTGATGAACAGCATAACGTGTATCATCTGATATCAAAAGTACACCATAGAACAATAAATCAATCTTAGACTTACCCTCAAAATAAAGTTCGATATAGTCTTTACCAGCTATTTGAATGGTATCCTGTATACGATATTTGTAAAAGGCTGTTGCGCCAGTGGCTATCGGACTCAATATACCCTTATTCGTAACCTGTATGGTATTGACGTAGAGATCGACATCACGAAGTATTGTTTGAAAACGGGTCTGCCAATTGTCGTTATTAAAAAAACGGGGATTTAGTTCGGTTTGATTATGGCTGATAACGATCTTCTTGCTTCGGTTAGGATCATATGAAGAATAAACATTCGCATAATTTTCCTCCAAATAGAATGGTGCGATCGTTACTCCCCTAAATACAGCTGAATCTATATTCTCAAAAAGAAATCGAAATGGTTTCGGAAATTTTTTTGCTTTATCTTCTGGATTCACAAAACCAAATTGCGTCTTCTCATATTCGTCAAAACGAATTTCAGGAATACGGCTATAATGATTTTGTGAGCGATGGGCAATTACCTGCTCTATCAAAGCAATGGCAGGATCTTTCGGCTTCTTATTTTTTCGATTAATAACAACCATATCCAAGGTATTATCTTTCGCTGTCAACCGAACAGTCATTACAGAATCACGTCCACGACGTACATCAACTGTCCTTCGTTCATAAGCCACCCCCCCAAATACCAATTGCTTATATTGCTTTTTATCCAGAATCTTAAAATAACCAAGCGTATCGCTGACGCCACCACCATCCTCCCCAACCCAGTTGATGGAGACGCGACTAATCCCCTTCCCTGTCTGTGCATCAACAACCTTTCCACGGATAAATTCTTGCGCAATCGCTTCTCCTCCTATCAGTAGGAACAGCAACACACTCAAAAAGCTTATTGAAAAAGATTTAACACACACTTTAAACACCATCTGCAAATTGATAGGATTTCTTTTTTACAATATACAATTTGTATTCAAGAGTTATATCAATAAATATAAAAAAAGCATAACGAAATCGCTATGCTTTATTAAACAACAAGTATTTTAACAGAAACTTTATATTAATTTTAAAAGACAGTCCGGATATACTCCGATAAGAATTGTCAATCCAACCGCAAGCAGTAGAACAAATGAATAGTTCCACTGCACATTTACACAGGATTCTTCACTGTCTCTAAAGTACATTGCAACCACCACTTTCAAATAATAATAAACTGCGATAGCAGCATTAATCACTGCCAAAACCAGCAATACAATGTGGTAATCCTCCATAACCGAAGAGAACATCATAAACTTACCAATAAATCCTGCAGTTAAAGGAATGCCTGCAAGTGAAAGCATAGCCACCGTCATGGCAAATGCTAGCATTGGATTTCGTTTTCCTAGTCCATTGAATGCCTCAAAATGTTCGGATCCCGTTGTCTTCTTTACAAGGATCAGCCCTGTAAATGCTACAATTGTTGCGAGTGAATAGGCCAGCCCATAAGCAAAGATACTGTTGGCTGAACTCGCCCCGACAGCGATAATTGCAAACAACATATAACCAGCGTGGGATATACTGGAATAAGCCAGCATGCGCTTGAAAGAAGATTGCATTAAAGCCGAAATATTTCCGATAAACAATGTGATAACCGCTATAATCAAGAATACAGGTTCCCAGAAATCTTGTAAAGGAAGTAGACTGTAACTAAATAACCGCAATAAACCGGCAAAAGAAGCTACTTTGACCACAGTACTCATATAACTTGTTATCAGAATAGGCGCCCCATCATATACATCTGGCGTCCAAAAGTGAAATGGTGCTGCCCCAACTTTGAATGTCAGACCAACAATAAGCAATAGGATACCACCATAAAATAAGGGTGAAATCGCATGCGGATTATTTACAACATAGGCTTTTATCTCATCCAAATCAAAAGAGCCTGTGGCTCCATATAATAACGCAATACCAAACAGTAAAAATCCGGTCGAAAATGCGCCCATTAAAAAGTATTTCAGTGCGGCTTCATTTGACGCTTTATCCCGCTTACGGATACCGACTAAAATATAAAGCGCCACGGACATAATTTCTATACCCAAAAAGAGCATGGAGAAATTGTGATAGCTATTTACCAAAACAGCTCCCGTCAACGAAAATATCAGTAATGAATAATACTCTGCAACCTGTCCCCCTTCATCAAAATAACCTTTGGAGATAATAAATATGCACAAAGTAACGACGATGCATAAGACCGAAAAAGCAATCGCGTAATGATCGAAATGAACCATCCCACTGAAAAGAAGTCCCTTGTCAGCTGTCCAATCGTTCAATAGAAAACCAATCGCTACCAAGAATCCAAGGATGGAAACCGGCAAAAGCAAGGCTTTCGCTTTGAACAAGCCAAGATAAAGAACAACTAATGCTAATATTGAAAGTGTAATTATAGCTCCCATACAAATTGATATATCTATTTATCTGCCTAAAAATGTGCTTAAAACTTCCACTGAACCCGCAGAAAGATTCAATAAGAAGTTAGGGAATATACCGATATAAAGAATCAAGAAGGAGATCAAACTCAATACAACGAGTTCTCCCCCTTTTACATCT
The DNA here is from genome assembly GCF_019969845.1 of Sphingobacterium sp. GVS05A. Lineage (GTDB taxonomy): Bacteria > Bacteroidota > Bacteroidia > Sphingobacteriales > Sphingobacteriaceae > Sphingobacterium. Next base: position 67,004 of record NZ_JAHXYR010000003.1, on the reverse strand, counting down.
TCAAACTGCATGGTTTTGTCCGTGGTTTCACCCAACATCGTCTGCTGATAAAGGCGCAGTGTATAGACAGCCCCTAATATTAACGTTAGTCCGCCGAAAACTGCAAACCAGAATCCATATTGAAATACACCTTTCAATAACAGAAACTCACCTATAAAACCGTTGGTTAGGGGCAGTCCAACTGCACCCATACAGATAATCATAAAAAAGATCGCTAATTTCGGAGCCTTGCTCGCAATTCCGCCAAGTTCTGAAAGACTACGTGTTTGTGTACGTTGCTGCACGATATCCAGTACATAAAAAAGTCCAATGACCGAAATACCGTGATTTAACATTTGTATTGTTGCGCCACTTAGACCATTTGTATTCCAGGTGAAGACCCCCGCACTGATCAATCCAACGTGCGCAATAGAGGAGTAAGCGATCAACCGTTTGGCATCGTCCTGCTTAATGGCAATGATAGAAGCATAAACAATTCCAATGACACATAAGATCATTGCAAATTGCCCATACAAAGCAACCCCAGTAGGAACCACAGGCAATAACCAACGCATTAAACCATATACCCCCATTTTCAACATAATACCGGCCAACAACATGGTTCCGGCCGCCGGAGCATTCGTATATGTATTCGGCTGCCAAGTGTGAAACGGAAAGATTGGAATCTTAATCGCAAAGGCGATAAAAAATGCCCAGAATAACCAACGTTGTGTGTTATCCCCGAGCTCCAAAGCGATAAAAGAAGTCCATTCAAAATCGTGATTTGGTACCTGTTGATAGAGATAAAGAATTCCAATCAACATCAAAAGGCTTCCCAAAAAAGTATAAATGAAAAACTTTAGATTAACCCGAATACGATCACCTTCGCCCCATAGTGCGCAGATAAAATAAATCGGAATCAAAGCGATCTCCCAACCCACATAGAACGTAAAAGCATCCAATGCCATAAACACAAGCAGTAATCCAGCTTGCATAAAAGCCATCAATGCATAAAAATTGCCCTTATAGTCTTTAGAAAAGGTTGTCGCAATAATGAAAGGCATCAATCCATTGGTCAGCAGTATCAGCGGTAAGCTAATCCCGTCTACCCCAAGATGAAAATGAATATGCAAAGCGGAAATCCACTCCCAATTTTTTTCGAATTGCATTCCGCCATTTGGATCAAATTGACAAAGGAATGGGATAGTCAATGCGAGCGATATTATTGATAAAATCAATGCTATTGACTTGGCGGCATTGGTCTTTAATAAAGCTAAAATCAATGCACTGATTAACGGCAATAAAATAAGTAAGAAAAGGTTATCCATCGATTATACTAAATATTAAAGACTCAAAAATCCATAAACGAAAATAGCAATCACTCCAATTACCATCATCAATAAATAAAACCCGACATTTCCATTTTGAAGCAAGCGGAGTACTTTTCCTGTATCGAATGTTGCTTTACCGGCTCCATTAACAATACCATCAATACCACGTTGATCTACGACCTGACCAAAGAAAGTCGATAGCCAGTTGATCGGGCGTACAACGACCGCATCATAAAGTTCATCCACATAAAATTTATGGTAGGAAAGATTTGCCAGAAAGCCTCGCGGAGCTTCATCTCCAGCAGGTATTTGCTTACGCTTCACATAGACATTGTAGGCTAGGCCAACCATAATTAATACACCAACTACAGAAACCGCCATTAACATATATTCGGTGCTATGCTCCAAATGATGTGCCGCAGGAATCAATGTTTTCCCCTCAGCAAACACAGGCGCAAGAAAATTCTCCAACCAATGATTTCCACCTAGCGCCGCAGGCAAATTGATTGCTCCACCAACAACAGAAAGCACCGCTAATACTATTAAAGGGATTGTCATGCTTTTTGGTGATTCATGTAGGTGATGCTTTTGTTCGTCGGTGCCTCTAAATGAGCCAGAGAATGTCATGAATAGCATTCTGAACATATAGAAAGCTGTCATTAACGCTCCCAAAAATCCGAAGCCCCATAAGAGCGGATTTGCAGCAAATGCATTGGCCAATATTTCATCTTTAGAGAAAAACCCAGAAAATGGAGGGATACCTGCAATTGCAATCGTTCCAATTAGCATAGTGATATAAGTAATTGGCATTGCTTTCTTTAATCCACCCATTTTTCGCATATCTTGCTCATCACTCATCCCGTGAATAACTGACCCTGCACCGAGAAATAATAAGGCTTTAAAGAACGCATGAGTCAATACATGAAAAAATGCACCAGTAAATGCTCCCACGCCTAGACCAAGAAACATATAACCTAATTGCGAAACTGTAGAATAAGCCAGTACTTTCTTAATATCATTTTGCGTTATTGCGATTGCAGCGGCCAACAAGGCGGTACAAATCGCTATAATGGAAATCAGCTGCAATGTAATCGGTGAGAGTATAAACAATACATTGGATCGTGCAATCATATAGATCCCTGCTGTCACCATAGTCGCAGCGTGTATCAAGGCCGATACGGGCGTAGGACCAGCCATAGCGTCCGGCAACCAGGTAAATAATGGGATTTGTGCGGATTTACCTGTTGCAGCGATAAATAGCAATATCGTGATACTCACGACAGCGATATCACCAACAGCAAAATTCTTTGCCCCCGCAAATACCGTAGAAAATTCAAGTGATCCGAAAGTCCCCAATATCAAAAATACCGCTAACAAGAATCCCAAATCACCAATTCTATTCATCACAAATGCCTTTTTCGCAGCATTGGCATAAGAAGAGTTTTTATACCAAAATCCGATGAGTAGGTAAGAACAGAGTCCTACACCTTCCCAACCAATAAACATGACAAGGTAATTAGAGCCTAATACTAGAAGCAGCATGAAAAAGATAAATAGATTCAAATAGGCGAAAAACTTACCGAATCCGCTATCATGATGCATATACCCAATAGAATAAATATGGATCAAGAAACCGATGCCAGTGACAATCAATAGCATAATCGCACTCAATGGATCTACTAAAAAGGACAAACTTATTTTGAGATGCCCCACTGAGATCCAGTCAAATAGATGTTGTTCGATAACTCCTGCTTGTCCTGCCTGTCTTGATTGATATACTTCAGAAAAAAGGATGCAACTGCAGATAAAAGAAATAAGAACCACGGCACTGCCCAAAGCACCGATCATACCTTTGGAAAAGGCATTTCTGCCCAATCCATTCACTATAAACCCGATTAAGGGCAAAAGGGGAATCAACCAAATTAATTCACTCATCGTATTTATTTCTTAAGTTCTACCAACGAAGTTTATTTAAGGAATCGATATCCACAGACTTCGTATTCCGATATACCATAATAATAATAGCCAGACCGACGGCTACTTCCGCGGCTGCAAGTGCCATAATAAAGAAGACAAACACCTGTCCTGATGAATCGCCATGCTGCACCGAAAAAGCTGCTAATAGCAGGTTGACAGCGTTAAGCATCAATTCGATGGACATCATAATAATAATTACATTACGACGGATCAATACGCCGATCACACCAATAGCAAAAATAATAGTGCAAAAAATCAAATAATGATTTATCGGTACGCCTTGCAACTGTTGAACAACTGTTTCCATTAGATTTGTTTAGGTTCTTTCTTAGCTAATAAAATCGCCCCTATCATGGCTGTCAATAATAATAAAGAGGACAACTCAAAAGGAAGCAAAAATTCGTTAAACAATACCTTGCCCAGATTTTTCACCAATCCAATTTCGGGATTAATGACAGTCAAGGGGTTGGAGATCTCAAACACACGATATACTCCAAAAAAGGTAACCAAAAGACAACAACCGGCAATTACCCCCATAAATTTGACCAGATTGGATTTCATCGGTTCGGTATCCTTATTTAAATTGAGCAACATGAGTACAAATAAAAAGAGTACCATGATCGCCCCCATATAGACAATAAAATTGACCACAGCCAAAAACTGGGCATTCAATAAAATGTAATGCACTGTAAATGTGAAAAAAGTAATGACCAAGTACAAGACACTATGTACAGGGTTCTTTGTAAAGATGGTCATCAGCGCAAAGAAAATAGACAAGAAGGCTACTAAATAAAATACTGTCATAATTTCTTGAATTAGCTCTTTAATTTGGTGATATCAAAGGTTGGCTCGACCAGCTTATCCTTCCCATAAATAAAATCCTTACGTAGGTAATCTGCTGTCACATGTGGACCATCCAAATAAATGGCCTCTTTTGGACAGGCTTCTTCACAAAGACCGCAGAAAATACAACGCAACATATTAATTTCATAAACTGATGCGTACTTTTCTTCACGATAAAGGTGTTCTTCACCTTTTTTACGCTCAGCAGCTGTCATTGTAATGGCCTCCGCAGGACATGACAACGCACATAGTCCACATGCAGTACAGCGTTCTCGTCCATCCTCATCACGCTTCAGCGAATGTTGCCCCCTAAAATTCTTCGAGTAAGGTCTTATTTCCTCAGGATACTTAACAGTAGGGATTTTCTTAAAAAAATGCCTCAATGTAATCCGTAAACCTCTGATAATTGCCGGAAAATAGATTCTTTCCGAAAAGGTCATTGGTTTTTGTTCGATTACTTTCTTACGATTGCTTAGTTGCATAAAAATCCTTTCTTATGATGAGAAATAAGTATCTTTTATCAATGTAAATACACCTGTAAGTACAATATTGGCAATAGCCAAAGGAATCAGCATCTTCCAGCCCAAATTCATCAATTGATCATAACGGAACCGTGGTAATGTCCAACGTACCCACATAAAGAAAAAGATAAATCCAAATATTTTAAGGAAGAATACAATGACACCAATAATTGTGATCCAATTTGTAGACAGCCCCAGATCATTCATAAAAGGGAAATTATACCCTCCAAAGTAAAGTGATGCCATCAGCGCAGAGGACACAAACATATTAATGTATTCGGAGAACATATAGAGCCCCAATTTCATGGAAGAATACTCTGTATGATAACCACCGACCAACTCAGTTTCACATTCTGGTAAATCAAAGGGAACACGATTACACTCCGCAAATGCACAGACCATGAAAATAATAAATCCAAGTGGTTGTGCCCAAATATTCCAATTGACAAAACCTGATTGTTGAGCTACAATTTCTTTAAGGGAGAGACTTTGTGTCACCATCAATAACGCGATAATGGAAAGCCCCATAGCTATTTCATAGCTAATACTTTGTGATGCCGCGCGAATTGCGCCCATTAACGAAAATTTATTATTGGATGCCCATCCACCCAACATGATGCCATATACCCCTAAAGCGATCACACCAAACATGTACAATATACCGACATTGACATCTGCCACCTGTAGAGAGACCACACGGTCTCCAATTTGCAATTCCTGCCCCCAAGGGATAACCGCCGAACTGATACAGGCAGTAATAATTGCGATGGTCGGTCCGACGATAAAAAGGACCTTATGTGCGCCAGCGGGAATAATCTCTTCCTTAAAGAAGAACTTTCCGCCATCACACAATGGCTGCAGGATACCAAATATACCAGCTCGATCTGGACCATATCGATCCTGCATAAAACCTGCTATTTTACGCTCGGCTAGTGTTGAATACATCGCAATCACCAAGGTAATTACGAAGATCACAGACACCAATATTAATTTTTCTATAACAAAAGACCACTCCATGATTCCTGCTTATTTCAATTTTTCTGTTCTAGCCAACTGTTCGCGATTCTGCTGTTGAAGTATCGGATTCTCCTTCACTACCTTTGGCGGGTTAAATAGTTCATAATGATTGGCCGAGATAACAGATTGCGAATCAATTTCTGTTGGTTCATCCAAGATCCAATCACTTGTTTTTTTCTGATCAAAGCGACAGGTATTACAAATAAATTCTTCTACCTCACCAAATTCATCTTTCCGTGCAGTTACACGGATAACCTCTTCTCCTTTATACCATAAAGTCACTTTACCAGAACAAGTCGGACAATCACGATGCGCATCTACCGGTTTTGTAAACCACACCCGGTTTTTGAAACGGAACGTTTTATCGGTGAGTGCTCCAACCGGACATACATCAATAACATTTCCCGAAAAATCATTGTCAATGATATTTTCGATATAAGTAGATATTTCCGAGTGATCCCCACGGCCCAAAATACCATGCACGCGTTGATCTGTCAATTGGTTAGCCACATAAACACAACGATAGCATAGGATACAGCGATTCATGTGCAATTGGATTTTGTCACCTAGATCAATTTGTTCAAACGTTCTTCGATCAAATTCATATCGTGTATCGGCGCTACCATGCTCATACCCTAGATCTTGTAACTTACATTCCCCCGCCTGGTCGCAAACCGGACAATCCAAAGGATGATTGATCAACAGAATCTCGACAACGCCCTTTCTCGCCTCCACTACTTCTGGCGAAGTGATATTTTGCACCTCCATGCCATCCATAACAGTAGTCCGACAGGAGGCAACTAGTTTCGGCATTGGCCGAGGATCCTTCTCGGAGCCTTTCGATACCTTCACTAAACAAGTACGACACTTTCCGCCACTCCCTTCCAATTTTGAGTAATAGCACATTGCCGGCGGAACGATGTCGCCACCAATTTGCCTTGCTGCATTCAATATGGTTGTCCCCGGTGCTACCTCCACTGGTATACCGTCGATTGTGACCTTAAACTTTACATCTTCCGCTTCTGCCATGATATTTATAATTTATCGTTACAGCTTTTATTATGATACAATTGGTTGCAATGGATCTGCGTAATGCGCCAATCCATAATTTCTTGTTTGTGACTCTTCAGGATGTAATATATGCCATTCAAATTCATCCCGAAAGTGCCTGATAGCTGCGGCTACTGGCCAAGCAGCAGCATCACCCAATGGACAAATTGTATTTCCCTCGATCTTGCGCTGTACATCCCAAAGCAAGTCAATATCGGACATCGATCCATGTCCACTTTCAATTTTATGCAACACTTTTTCCATCCATCCGGTTCCCTCACGACATGGCGAACATTGTCCGCAACTTTCATGATGATAGAACCGAGCAAAATTCCAAGTGTTACGGACCACGCATTGATCCTCATCAAATACGATAAAACCACCCGATCCGAGCATGGTTCCCGTTTGGAAGCCCCCATCAGATAATGACTCATAAGTCATCAAGCGACTGTTTCCAGCAGCTGTTTTCAAAATAAGGTTTGCAGGAAGAATCGGTACCGAAGAACCTCCGGCCACAACAGCTTTCATCAGTTTTCCGTTAGCTATACCACCACAGTATTCATCCGAATAGATAAATTCTTCGACCGGTAGACCAAGTTCGATTTCATATACCCCAGGTTTAACGATATTACCACTGGCTGAAATCAATTTAGTCCCTGTACTACGCTCGACACCGATCTTTGCGTATTCTTCTCCGCCCAAGTTAATAATAGGGACGGTTGCCGCAATGGACTCCACGTTATTTACTACTGTGGGACAGTTATATAATCCTGCTATAGCAGGGAACGGTGGCTTAATCCGCGGATTCCCGCGCTTTCCTTCCAAAGATTCCAACAAAGCTGTTTCTTCCCCACAGATATAGGCACCACCACCCGGTTGGACATAAATCTCCAGATCATAGCCTGACCCCAATATATTTTTACCTAAAAATCCCTTCTCCTTTGCTTCAGCAATAGCACGTTCCAAGATTCTGATCTGTGGCATCATTTCCCCCCTCACATAGATGTATGAAGCATGTGCGCCTAAAGCAAAACTGGCAACAATCATCCCTTCAATCAACGCGTGTGGGATATAAGTCATTAAATAGCGATCCTTAAATGTCCCTGGTTCAGACTCATCAGCATTACAAACTAAATAACGTGGCACCCCTTCCGGTTTGGCCAAAAAAGACCATTTCATTCCCGTAGGGAATCCAGCGCCACCTCTTCCACGTAATCCAGATTTTTTCACTTCCTCAACCACATCCTCAGGAGACATCGTTTTTATTGCCTTCTCAACAGCAACATACCCTCCTTTTTGACGATACACTTCAAAGGTATTAATGCCAGGAACATCGATATGTGTCAGCAAAAGTTTACGTGCCATATTATTCCGTTTTAGCTTTTAAATTATCAATCAATTCATCCACCTTGTCTTCATTCAAATTCTCATAGAATGTATACTCAGGACCAATTTGTAGAACCGGACCAAAACCACAGGCAGCCAGACATTCAACACCACGCCAGGAGAAAAGCCCATCTGCTGTTACCTGTCCCTCTTTTACCCCAAGTTTCTGTTCCAAATGTGTCATAATTCGTTCCGCCCCAACTAAGCAACAAGGACCAGTACGACAGATCTCCAGCACGTATTTACCTTTAGGCTCCAACAAAAACATCGTATAGAAAGTTGCAACCTCATAGACCTCAATAGGTAAAATATGGAGATAAACAGCCACCTGATCCATTGCATCGGCGCTAACCCAACCAAATTCTGCTTGGACCAAATGCAAAATAGGCAATAGACCAGATTTTTGCTTCCCTTCCGGATAACGGCTCACTACTTCTCCAAACTTGCCCAATAGTTCCGGGGAAAACGTTACATTTTCATTATGTTGTTTTACACTAAGCATCTAATTCTCCTGCTATAACGTTAAGACTACTCATATTTAAAATCGCATCTGATATCAGCATTCCCGCGCTCATAGGTGCAAACATCTGATAATTGACGAAAGAAGGCCGTCTAAAATGAAGACGATAAGGCGAGCGGCCACCATCGTGAATCAAATAAAATCCCAATTCGCCATTTGCACCCTCTACCGCATAATAGACTTCAGCTTTAGGTGTATCTACTTCCCCCATAACGATTTTAAAGTGATAGATCAGCGCTTCCATATTGGTATAAACCTGCTCTTTGGGTGGCAGATAAAAATCGGGCACTTCCGCATGAAACACACCTTTAGGCTCCTTTTCGATTTTTTCCAAGGCTTGCTCAATGATGCGAAGCGATTGCCACATTTCTTCATTTCTGACCATAAATCGGTCATATACATCTCCCGTTGCTCCAACAGGCACATCAAAATCAAACTCCTCATAGGAACAGTAGGGGTTTTGTACCCGGACATCATAATCTACACCTGTTGCTCTTAGAATAGGTCCAGACCAACCATAATCCAATGCCTCCTCTGGAGTAACGGCGGCAACACCCGAAGTTCGCTCAATAAAGATTCTGTTTCGCACAAACATCTCCTCAAATTCTTTCAGCACGGGTGGATAGCGTTTTAGAAATTCACGAATTTTCTCAAAAGCAACTGCATTAAAGTCGCGCTCAAATCCACCGATACGTCCAATATTTGTAGTCAGACGTGCACCACAGATCTCTTCGAAGATCTCATATATAAATTCGCGTTCCTGCATGACATACAAGAATCCGGAAAAGGCTCCGGTATCAACACCCAAGATTCCATTGCAAATGATATGATCAGCTATACGCGCGAGCTCCATCACGATGACACGCATGTATTGTACACGCTTCGGAATTTCGATTTTTAACAGTTTTTCTACTGTCATATGCCAGCCCATATTATTGATAGGTGCCGAACAATAATTTAAACGGTCCGTCAGCGGAGTAATCTGATAAAAAGGTCTATGTTCAGCAATTTTCTCAAAAGCACGATGAATATAGCCAATGGTGGAAACACCACTGACGATACGCTCACCATCTATCTGCACTACATTCTGAAATACACCATGCGTTGCAGGGTGTGTGGGGCCAATATTCAGGGTGATTAACTCATCCTGTGGATCGTTATCATCGAAAACGGGTTGATTAGGTGTTATCTTGCTTATAAACTCGCTCATATCATATAAATTAACGGCCGAAATACAAATCTTTTTTATCTACTCGATTTGGATCTTCCAAAGGATATTCTTTTCGCATTGGAAACACGTCCATATCGTCAACATTCAGAATTCTTCTTAAATCCGGATGACCTATAAAGTTTACACCAAAAAAATCAAATGTCTCACGCTCCATCCAGTTTGCTCCCTTCCATACAACTGTTGCTGTCGGAATTTCGGGATTTGGACCATACAAAAACACTTTTACGCGTATACGGATATTGTGAATTAAACTATGAATATGATATACAACAGCAAATTCTTTCTCCAGATGAGGATAGTGCACAGCAGTAATATCAGTTAAATGAATAAACTGCAATTCCCTATCTGTCTTTAGAAAACGCAGCACATCGATTATATCATCCGCATCTACAAGAATCGTTAGCAAATCATGTGCATCTGGAATTTCTACAATCTTGGCAGGAAAATTTCCCTGGAGTTTCTCCAATAAAAAACTGTTCTCCATCCTCTATTTATTAGTATGTATACCGTATTTTTCTAATAGTGCCTTATATTCTGGTGTGTTTCGCCTATTTAACGATTCATTTTTGACAATATCTTGCAAACGCAATACACCATCCAAAATTGCTTCTGGACGCGGAGGACAACCGGGCACATACACGTCCACGGGAATCACCTCATCTATACCCTGCAATACAGAATAGGTATCGAAGATCCCACCGCTGGAAGCACAGGCCCCTACAGCGATCACCCAACGCGGTTCCGCCATTTGCACATAGACTTGTCTCAAGACAGGAGCCATCTTCTTTGCAATAGTTCCCATGACCAATAACATATCCGCCTGCCGCGGAGAAAAGCTTGGTCGTTCTGCACCGAATCTGGCCAAATCGTAGGTAGAACCCATCGTGGCCATAAATTCTATACCACAACAGGATGTCGCAAAAGGCAAGGGCCACAATGAATTTGCGCGCGCCAACCCGATCGCTTTATCCAAGCTTGTCGCAAAGAAACCTGCGCCTTCTACTCCCGGAGGAGCCTCTGCTAATTTTATATCACTCATGAAAAGACGATTTATAAGGTTTAAGTACAATCGGCCATTACAGCCAATGTTACAGGACAACTTAGTCCCAGTTTAATGCTTTTTTCTTAATGACATAGATAAAGCCCAACAAGAGCATCCCCATGAAAATAAACATCTCGATCAAGCCTTGAAAGCCCATTTCTCTGAAGTTGACAGCCCATGGATACATGAAAATAACCTCAACATCAAAAATGACAAACAAGATTGCTACCAGAAAATATTTAATTGAAAAAGGCTGCCTAGCGTTCCCTATGACTTCAATACCGGATTCAAATGCTCCGAGCTTATTTTCCGTCCTGACCTTAGGCCCTATAAGATGTGTAATAATTATGGTACCTACTCCGAATCCTACCGCTACGATAAGCTGTATGAATATAGGTAAGTAGTCTATCGGCATACTATTGGCGTGCTCCATCTCAATCAAAATTTATATTGGTAACTGTCTTTAAATATAGAGATTCCAAGACTAAAATCAAAACAAAAAAGGCGCAGATATTACTACCTGCGCCTAATTTAGAATGATTTTAGTTAAGCTTATTTTAAAGCCTCTAAGTATCCTTTAACGTCCTCGTTTGCCGGATCAATTTCCAATACTTTCTGGAAATTTTGTTTGGCTTTCGCCGTATCTTGTTTCAAATAATGGAAAAGACCGATATAAGTGTATCCATCAACTAAATACGCTTTATTTTTCTCTTGCGTTCCTCTTTGATTAATGGTATCAATCAATTTTTGGAATGGAGCAACGAAATCACCTTTTGGCTGTGCCATATCATCGGAACCCAAAGCTGAAAAAGCTTTGTAATATAAAGCATTAATCAAGTATTTATCTTGTGCCTCTTTGTTATCAGTCGTTTCAATGATTGTCAGCTCCTTTTGTGCGTTAGCAAAGTCTGCAATAGCTTGATTTCTCAAATCTTGATTAACATAATTTCCTTCAGCATCTTTCGCTTGAGTATCTTTTTTGAAACCAATTTGGTAACTACCTTCACCAGCGTAATAGTGTGAGTCGAAGTAGTAAGGAGTATCTTTATACTCACCAACAAGTCCAAATAAAGAGACCGCAGTCTGCAATTCCTGTTCTTGATATTTCGCAAATGCCAATTCAGCAACCTCACCCAATAATTCTTTATCACCATCTATTGCTTTCTTGATATTCGCAATGCCTTTTTGGATATTTGCCGTATTTTCAGGAGTTAAAACTGGAGCTGTAGCTGTGCTATCAGCACCAGCTGCTGCCGGCTTTGGACTGTTCGTCGCAATCTCAGCCATACCTAAGTACATATAATCCAAAGGAATTACACGGTCTTTCTCCATCTTGCTGAACATCTGATTTAAATATTCTAAAGCTTTTGGATAATCCTTTGTTTTTTGGAAAGCATTATATCCCAAGTAACGATAGATTTTTGGATCCACGGATGGATTTTTCGCCAATTCTTCAGAAACAGTTTGTAGTTCATCATATTGACGGGAGTAAACTAAGAAATCGGCATAACGGATTTTTGCTTCCAATGAATTATCACCAGCTGCCTCCAAATATTTCTTGTATTGAGCAACACCTTTTTTGTTTAATTCAAGGTATTTTTCATCCGTAGTTCCGGGCATTCTTGACCATTGGTAGTATGTTTCAGCTAACTCACGATAAGTCGGCGCGTAAGCTGGAGTTTCAGCTGCAATAGCTTCCAATTGTGTTACAGCTTCGTCGTAAGCTTGTGCTCCACGAACAATAATTGCCTGACCAACTTTCGCTTTAACAGAGTTTTGATCAATATCCATCGCATCACCATAGCTGGTATACGCCAAAGAACCTTCTCTCAAGCCACGGTACGCATCACCTAAAGCTAAAGGAATCGCAATATCTTTTGTATTTTTTGCTTTCGCTTGTGTCAAATATTCTAAAGCTTTCGCATAATCCGGCTCCGGCGTTTCAATATATGCACGACCGATTTCCAATAATGGCTCGTAATCTTTTTTACCTAATTTTGCTGTTGCCAAAGCAAACTTGGATTCAGCTCCAGCTTTATCTTTTTTCAATAAGTCAACATAACCCAAACCTACGTTGTTGATAGTCGCTTTTGGATCAGCAGTCAAACCTTGGTTGAAAATCGCAGCCGCAGAGTCCGCTCTGTCGTTTACCAAATAAACTTGACCCAAATAGAAATAATTATCTCCATTCTTAGGTTGCTTAGTCACTAATTGTTGAAGAATAGTTTTCGCTTTACCATAGTTTTCAGCCTCGATAGCTGCTCTAGCATCTTTCAAACTTTGCGCACTTACTGTGCCCACAGATCCAGCCAATAAAAGACTAAATAATAATTTACTGTTTGTCATAATCTATTTTTGTACTATTTATTATCTATTTAATATAACTCTCATCTCTAATAATGATCTCGCGTCCCGGCATTGTCACAGGGACTAATCCCGCTTTTAATACGATCCGTTGCCCGCGATCTCCTGTCAAAAAAGCACTAAAGCCCAAGCCTAGCCCCATGTTCGGTTGGTAATTCATGATGTAAACCGGTCTGATGAACGGATACACTCCGTCGGCTATGGTTGACTGTGATGGCTTATAAAAATGTGCCTTGTCTGCCCCCGCACTAACATTTTCGATGCTCAATGTACGAATTTTATCCAATAATTGCGAATTTTTTTCAACCGCTTTCAAGTACCAATTATAACCGATAACCCCCACTGCATTAGCATTTTCACTAATATACTTCATTACATCCTCACTATCTCTCATCGCTGAAACAGCCTTCGGATCAATTTTCTCAATTTTGAAGTAGTCCTTTAAAAAGCGTAAGGTACTTGAATTAGCATTGTCAAAAATCAAACGTTGACCACTTAAGTTACCCTCCAACAAAGACTTAACGTTCTTTTGGGACATTATAGTATCAGTACTGTTACGATTATTAATTAATACTACGGCATCGGAAGCCATCTGGAATATTTTAGGCTGAATACCACGCTTCTTAAAATAGTCATCTTCTTGGCTGTTTAATTTCCTAGTTAATACAATCACATAGGCAGAGTCCGACATTAAAGCATTAACAGCTTTGATCTCTGGTCTCGCCATAATTTCAAGACTGGAATTCGGATAGGAACTCTCAAACACATCAGCAGATTCCTTAATGATCGGCAATAATGTCTGATCAACCAAGACGGGCAATTTACCGGTTAGAATATCCTCGCTCCCTTTATTGTTCTTTGCTCGATCTTTACAGGATAACAACAGTCCCACGCAAAGGCTAAGCATCACAAGAATTACACTATATTTTCTCATACGATACATCATATAATAAGACAATTAAAATAAAAGAATAGTTTAATTTTTGAAGAGAGTTGAATGAAATTTAAAAAGACCGCTAGCAGCTAATTAAAAATTGTTTTGCCAAAGTCGTACAAACCGCATAAAAGAATAAAGAATCAGTACAACACCAAAAACTGTTTTGTAAGCTGAATTAATTTCAATGGGAAAATTGTCCCAAAAAATAATCAGCAGGCCCAAAACAAAATAAAAACCAAACATAAATAGTCCTAAAATAGACAGAAATCGCTTTAAAGGCGATTTCTGTCTATAATTAGAATTATTATTCGAATTAAAATCTGTCATTCTATTGTGTCTGAAGATTCAAACGAATTGGCAAGGTGTAAGCTACACGAACTGGACGACCATTTTGAATACCCGGTTTCCATTTTTTAGCTTTCTTCAACAACTTAACAGCTGCATCTCCTGTACCATATTTCAAATCGCGTTTTACACTGATATCTGTCAAACTACCATCTCTTTCCACGACAAAGGAGACTTCCACCACACCATTAACTCCACTTTCCTGTGCCGCTTGCGGATAATCATAGTTAGAAGACACCCATGACATAAACGCCTTCATACCGCCGATTGGTTCAGGATTAACCTCTACCGCAGTAAAGATTTTATCCCCATTTGGATCCCCATTTGGATCTCCTTTTGAAACACCAGTGATTCCACCGTCTTGTTTCTTTGAACCAAACTCACCACGTGCTACCGAAGTACCTGTCGGACTACCTTTCAAAGTAATACGCGCCGGAGTTTTATTTGGATCCTTCAACTCTTCCTGTGAAGCAACTTCTTCTACAACTTTATTTGCAGGAGCTACTTTTGGCTCAGGAAAACGAATCAAATCTTCTTTCGGCACATCCATTGCCACTTGCTGAGGTTTCTCTTCCGGTTCTTGCGGAAGTGGTTCCTCTTCTGGTGGTTCTGGGGGTTTGATCTCTTCAAGGTCTTCCAAGGTAACTTCTGTTACCGCTGGAGGTGCTTCAACAGGTTTCTTTGGAAAAAGCTTATTTCCATAAACACTAAGGAGACTGGCTATGACTACGATGCCGATAACGACAACAAGCCCTCTATTGGTCGCTTTAGGGGCAAGTTTACGTAGCTCATACGCTCCGTATTCCTTGTTACGTCCCTGAAAAACGACCTCAAGCCATTCTTTCTTAAAAATATCTAATTTTGACCCTATCATATTTTTATACTTTATCGTGCTATCTAATAATGATTAATCATTGTAGATATTATCACGTTTTAAAACCTCCACTTCTTCTGGACTGATTTTAGCAATCATGTAACGTTTAATATCCACGATTTTCATTTCATCAAGAATATCAACTAGGTTACGTTGCGTGCTTTTATCACTCGGTCTAATGATAACGATCAAATCCTTGCCACCAGCAACGCGTGGTACATAGGCTTTTTTCTCCATCAATACCTTGCGAATACCATCAGCTCCGAAACCAACTGTAGTTGGTCCTTCGATAGGATTTTTTACTTGTCCGTAAATCACAGAGACTTTGTTATCAGATCCCAATAAAACTGTCAATGAACGGTTATCAGCTGTCAATAAATCTGGCTGAGGCTCATCCTTAACTTTATTTTTATCTGGCATCGCCACGTCCATCGCTTGTGGTTTATTTAAAGATGTGGTTAACATGAAAAAGGTAATCAATAGGAAGGCCAAATCCACCATGGCTGTAAGGTCGACCTTACCACCATTCTTCTTAGACCGTACTTTCCCGCCTTTGCCTTTTTTACCACTATCCTGATTTAATTCTGCCATTTTTTGTTCTTATTAAATCGTC
The DNA here is from genome assembly GCF_019969845.1 of Sphingobacterium sp. GVS05A. Taxonomy (GTDB): domain Bacteria; phylum Bacteroidota; class Bacteroidia; order Sphingobacteriales; family Sphingobacteriaceae; genus Sphingobacterium. The sequence goes on along the minus strand of NZ_JAHXYR010000003.1, from coordinate 50,974 downwards.
AATTATTTTTCCTCAGCACGCATGCCAGTGATGAAACTAAATTTGTTTTGCTTTTGATTACGCAATGTTTCAATCACCTGGTTTACAGAAGGATATTTCTCGTTTGCATCAGCTTTGATCGCAATTTTCAAAGGTCCTGGGTGAACAAAGTTCTTATCCGAAGACTCTTTTTCTTTATTTACTTCCTCAGCAGCTAAACGTGCATTCTGAACCCAGTAATACAACTCATTCGAGGTGTTCTCTGTACTATCAATTGGAATACCAGTCTGTACTCCTTTTTCAGTACGTTTGCTACCATCCAAAGCCAACAATCCTTTCAACTTAGACATTGGTACACCGAAGTTTTCCATCAGTTTGAAATGATCATAGTCTTCTTGTGAAAAGCCAATGCCATATTTTGCAGACATTCTTTCCAATGCTTTCACGCGAACTTGCTGATCTGTCGTTCCGAAGAAAACTTTTCCACCATCACCGATCGTAATCATACCCACATTAGAGTCAGGTAATTTATCTTTCGTAGTTGATGCTGGGGTATCCACCGTCAATGCTTCCGGTTGGCGCGCTGTCGCCGTTAATACGAAGAACGTAAGCAGCAAGAACGATACGTCACACATCGCTGTCATGTCGATTGACGTACTGGCTCTTTTTACTTTTGCTTTACCCATTTTAAATTCTTCTTTTTAAATTAAAAACTCAATCTTCTATCCTATGATGCTTTAGATTTTTGATTTCCATAAAATAAAATCAAAAATTTTCATCATAGTTCTTATTTGTGGTTTGCAGCGTATGTTTGTACGATTGAGAAACCAGCTTCGTCGATAGAGTAAGTTAATTTATCGATTTTTGCAGTAAAGATGTTATACAATACGATAGCGAATGTAGAAGTCGCGATACCTGTTGCAGTATTGATCAAGGCCTCAGAGATACCGTTCGCTAATTTAGCTGAATCTGGAGCGCCACCGGTTGCTAATGCCGAGAAGGCTTTGATCATACCTGTTACTGTACCTAATAGACCACATAATGTACCGATAGAAACTAATGTTGCGATTACGTTTAAGTTTTTCTCTAACATTGGCATTTCTAATGCTGTAGTTTCTTCGATTTCTTTTTGAATTGCAATAGTCGCTTTTTCAGTATTCACTTCAGGATCTGCTGATACGGCTTTGTATTTCAATAAACCAGCTTTTACTACGTTTGCAACTGAACCTTTTTGTTTGTCACACTCAGCAATAGCTGAATCGATGTTTCCACCATTAATCAAAGATTGGATTTTTCTAACAAAGTTTCCAACGTTTCCTGTACCAGAAGCTTTGTTAATAACGATAAAACGTTCTACGGAGAAAACCCATACCATCAAGAATAAACCAAGCAAAACAGGTACGATAGCCCCAGCGTGGTAAACCATTCCTAAATAGTTACCAGGGTTAGGAGCATTTTCAGGATTGTTATCAACGAAGTTAGTTGGATTACCCATTACAAATTTCCATAAACAGAAACCAACGATGAAACAGATGATGATTGCAGCTTGAGCGAAGAAAGATCCTCCGTTGTTGCTTTCTTGTTTTGCAGCAGTTTTAGGTGCGTTTGCCATTTTTCTAATTTTTAGTTTTTTACTGTTGTTTAAATATATAATGTTGTTTAAATTATATGCACTCTTATTCGCTTTCGAAATCAATTTTGCAAAGCAAATTTAATATTTAATGTCAAATTTAAAATATTCATCTCAAATATATAAAAAAAATCAAATTTGTTTTTTCAAACTGAACACACCATTCATAGTGTTATTTTTCTCAGCAGTTCCCGTTATATAATCCTTATTACCATGAGCTAAATCGCTTATTAGCAATAATTATTTTACAATGAAAACCATTTTTTTTTTGATATGCAAGAAAAACAAGGATTTTAAGCGACAAAAAGTAAGTGATTACTCATGTTTTTCGTCCCCTTCTCATATCTTTTTTATATCATATTTATCTAATAAACAATTCATTAGATTTACTACAATTAGCACAGATATAGTTGTTTAACCACCAACCAATTTCACGCGATATCCCTCTTTAAGTAACAACTCATAGATCTTTTGCTTAAATTCACCTTGAATCACAATCTCCCCATCTTTAACCGTCCCTCCTACTCCACACTTCTGTTTCAATAATTTACCCAAGACTTCCAGATCTTCTATTTGGCCCACAAATCCAGTGATCAAGGTAACAACTTTACCTTTCCGCATTTTACGATCGAGTTGAACTTTAAGGTTTTGCTGGTTCACTGGTAACGTCTCTAATTCCTGAAAAGAATCAGCAAGTTGGTAATTATAACTGTCATCCGTTGAATATACAACGCCTTCGTAAGACTGTTTCTTATTTTTACTCATGATTTTTAACAAATAATTTTTATCGCTTTTGGCATAATGGAAATATTAAGCTTATCACCAAGCTCAATTGGTTCACCATCTACATGTACTGGTGAAATAGAGTCTACTTCAATTTCAATATTTCTTCCCGGTATAATCTCCACATAGCTTGACTGGTCAGCGGATTTATTGAACAGATGAAAAATCATCTTAGGCAAGATATATAAAGGGAACTTATGTACAATACAAACATCGAGTATACCATCATTAACTGAAGCCTGTGGTGCGATATATGCATTATTTCCATATTGAGGTGAATTGGCCACACTAATCATAAAGGCTTGCCTTTCATACACTTGCCCATCTATTGTTAATTTATAATGCGCTGGTTGATATTTGCTTAGCACATTAAAAACAGATTTCATATAACCCAGGGGCCCACGGATATTCTCGTTGGCAAAATTCTCACTTACTGATGCATCGAACCCCAGTCCCGCGATATTAAAAAAACGACGCTCATTAATGACACCACAATCGACTTCAATGGATTCAAAACGATTTATACGGCGGATAGCCGCAGCCTCATTCATCGGAATACCTAAATAAAGTGCCAGACCATTACCTGAACCTTCAGGAATAATACCCAAAGGTATCCCTGAGCCAACCAATGCAGAACCCAATTCATTGATCGTCCCATCTCCCCCAACAGCGATTACAGCATCATATCCCTCCTGAATAGCCTTTAAGCCAATTTCGTAGGCATGATTGGGTCTCGCTGTTTGCTGAAATGTAGGATCAAATTTCTGCAAATCCAGCACATCCAATACCTGCTTTTTAAAGGACGTTTTACGTTTTCCTCCTGAAATAGGGTTAATAACAAACAATATTTGTTTACGTTCTGACATATCCAAAGATAGCGGAAATTACCAATTTCTTAAAATAATGTAATCTTTATACCGTTTTAGCATCGCTTTCTACGCTTTTTAAAATTTAAAGACAAATTTGATTTTAAATATCCCACAAAGTATCGTAGCTTTGTCGCAACAAAAAATAGAATGTGGACTGATTTGCGTGCTGTTGCATACACAAAGCAACGACAAGGAGATTGCAACCACAGTAAAAAAGTGCTAAAAACCCTTCGCTATCACGGCTCTTATCACTTTGCTGTTATTTCATTTCTAGCGCAAATCCAATATTAAAATTACGTAAGGCATGGCTTATTTATTTACGTCAGAATCTGTTTCTGAAGGGCATCCGGACAAAGTTGCGGATCAAATTTCAGATGCATTAATCGACAATTTTTTAGCATGGGATGAAGACTCACGTGTTGCTATTGAGACTTTGGTAACGACTGGACAGGTTGTTCTTGCTGGTGAGGTTAAATCAAACATCTACTTAGATGTACAGAAAATAGCGCGCTCTGTTATCCAAAAAATTGGTTACACCAAGTCTGAATATATGTTTGAAGCAAATTCTTGTGGCGTGTTATCTGCTATCCATGAGCAATCTGCTGATATCAATCAGGGTGTAGACCGCAAGACAAGACAAGAGCAGGGAGCTGGAGACCAAGGTATCATGTTTGGCTATGCAAATAATGAAACTGAAAACTTCATGCCTTTAGCATTAGACCTTTCCCATCGTCTTTTATATGAACTAGCGGAATTACGTAGAGAAAACAATGAAATAAAGTACCTACGACCAGATGCAAAGTCACAGGTAACATTGGAATATGGCGATGACCATAAACCAAAAAGGATTGATACCATCGTAATTTCGACACAACATGATGACTTCGATAGTGAACCGGTCATGTTAGATAAGATCACACAGGATATAAAAACAATTTTAATTCCACGTGTTAAAGCACAATTGAAACCGGAACTTCAGTTGTTATTTAATGATGAAATTAAATTCCATATCAACCCAACCGGGAAATTTGTTATTGGTGGCCCACATGGAGATACAGGGCTTACCGGCCGTAAGATCATCGTGGATACTTATGGAGGTAAGGGAGCACATGGAGGTGGGGCTTTCTCTGGAAAAGATCCATCGAAAGTAGATCGCTCAGCGGCCTATGCAACCCGTCATATTGCCAAAAACTTGGTTGCGGCGGGTGTGGCGGACGAGCTACTCGTTCAGATATCCTATGCAATTGGTGTAAAAGATCCTATGGGAATTTATGTAAATACCTACGGCACAAGCAAAGTAAACCTGACAGACGGCCAGATTGCTGATAAAATAACCCAATTGTTTGACATGACTCCTTATGGCATTGAAACCCGTCTTGGTCTTAGAAACCCGATCTACTCTGAGACCGCTGCTTACGGCCACATGGGACGGACACCAAGAAAAGTGATTAAAGAATTTGAAAGTTCTACCGGAGAAAAGAAGCAAATTGAGGTCGAGTTATTCACTTGGGAAAAATTGGATTACCTTGAAAAGGTAAAAGAAGAGTTTGGTCTATAAAAAACCAGCCTACTAAAATAAAAAAGGGATGCAGCAAATGTATCCCTTTTTTTGTATCTTAATCGCTCTAAACCATTTCATAATGAAAAGACGCAATTTTTTGCTTGCTCCTATGGTGCTCGTCACCGCACCTGCATGGGCAAGTCCGGCTCAGTCAGGTAGTGACCTGCACCCTAACACAATTGTCCATGTTGTTAATTTTTGGCTGAAGGAAGACATCAGTGAAAAAGATAAAAAGGATTTTGTGGGCTTCTTTGAAGAGCTCCGGAAAATTGAGACAATCAAGACGCTCAACTACGGTGTTCCTGCACCTACAAATGCACGATCAGTCGTTGATAATAGCTTTGACTATACATTGATTGTCACATTCAAAGACCTTAAAGACATCACTGTTTACGAAACACATCCGATCCATCTTAAAGCAATCGAAAAATATCAGCGTTTTTGGACGAAAGTAATGGTTAAAGATACCTCCATTATTAAATAAGACCACGCGCTTTTATTTCTAGATATTTGTTGATGGAATTTATTGTCAAATTCTCCGGAGCAGTGTAAATAGTCTGAAATCCATTCCTGATAAGCTCCTGCACAATAAGTTGCTTCTCATAGATAAATTTCTCAGCAATAATCTGATTATAGATCTCGATAGTCTTTTTGGGTGAGCTTTTAGCCAAATCTTCAACTTCAACATTTTTGAAGACCACCACAACAATGATATGACTCCTGTTTAACATCGACAGATAATTCATCTGTCTTCTTAGCGAGTCTAGCGTTTCAAAATTTGTATAGAGAAAGACCAGCGAACGTTTATTAATATGTGCATTTGCATAACTATAAAGTTTCCCATATTCAGGCTCGTCAAATTTTGTAGCAACCTGATATAAAGCTTCCGAGATCTTGAGCATCTGATTATTTCTTTTTTCAGCCGGAATAAAAACGTTCACATCTTTTGAAAAGGTCAATAATCCAGCTCGATCTTGCTTTAATATTGTTGCATTTGAAAGAACCAAGGAGGCATTGATTGCATAATCCAATAATGTCAGACCTTCGAAGGGCATCCGCATGGCCCGTCCCAAATCAATAAATGAATAGATAGGCTGTGACTTCTCATCCTCATACTGATTGACCATTAGCTTTTTGGTTTTTGCTGTTGCCTTCCAGTTCATACGACGATAATCATCGCCTTGAACATACTCCCGAACATGGTCAAACTCCATCGCAGAACCAATACGGCGGATTCGCTTTATACCCAATTCATTTAACCTATTGCTAGTTGCCAAGAGCTGATACTTTCTCAATTGAATATACGATGGATAACATGGAATTTCCTGAACCTGGTTGGTCACAAATCTTCTTTTGAAAAATCCAAAACGTTTCACTAGTGCCATACTTCGACCAAACTGATATATCCCCCTTTGTGTTGGCCGCATCAAATAAGAAATCTCAGAACTTTGATGTGCAGACAAACGAATAAAGAATTCGTTGTTACGAATTTGAAGTTGTATCGGAAATTCCTCTAGGATTTCTATAATAGTTGGAAATGGATAGAAGGAATTGACGATTAACTTCATCGGGTTTTCATCCCCATTGGACAGCTTCTCAGGATATACCCTTGTGATTTCAATACGCCCTTTGCCTGCGAATAATATAACGAAATCAAAAATCAATACAGCCAACCATAGCCAAAATACAATCCATGCAACAATAAACAATCCCTTAATAAAAAAAGAAATTGCAAAGAGTGTTGCTATCCCCAATAGAGAATAGAAAAACTGATTGGTTAGAAAAAGCTGCTTTAATTTTCTCATTATCTTGGAATTTCTACCGTATTAATGATTTGGTCAATAACATAAGAAGTTGTAAAACCCTCCATTTCTCGTTCAGGAGTCAGCATGACACGATGCCCCAAGACCGCAGATGCAACCCTTCTAATATCTTCAGGTGTTACAAAATCTCTTCCACTCAATGCTGCAGATGCTTTGGCGGATTCCAATAAGGCAATAGAAGCCCGCGGTGAGGCCCCTAAAGTTAAACTTGGATTGGTACGCGTCTTTATGATCACCTGAGCGATGTAGTTTAACAATTCTTCGTGTACAAAAATTGATTTGATAAGTCGCTGAAATGAGAAAATTTCCTCCGCTGAAACCACACTGTTTACTTGATCCTCTTTATTCAATGCTTTCTGCGCATGATGCTCTTTCAAGATCTCCAACTCTTGCTCAAGTTCTGGATAATTCACATTGATCTTAAAAAGAAAACGATCTAGTTGTGCTTCAGGCAATCGATAGGTTCCTTCATGTTCGATCGGGTTTTGCGTAGCGAACACAATAAACGGAACTGGCAAAATATAGGTATTTCCATCAACAGAAACCTGATGCTCAGCCATACTTTCAAAAAGTGCAGCCTGTGTTTTTGCTGGAGCACGATTGATCTCGTCAATCAAAACAATATTGGCAAATATAGGCCCTTTTCGAAATTCAAATTCGTTGCTTTTTAGATCCAAGATAGATGATCCCGTCACATCTGAGGGCATCAAATCTGGGGTGAACTGAATACGTTTAAAGTCACTGCTGATTGTCTTAGCTATCAATTTTGCTGATAAAGTCTTCGCTACACCAGGTAAGCCTTCTATTAGCGAGTGCCCAGAAGCCAAAATCGAAATCAGTAACATATCAATCAGTTGATCCTGTCCGACAATAACCTTTTTTACCTCCGACTTTACTTGAGCCATTTTATCATACAAAACCGAAATATCAATTCGGTTTTCGAAAGATATATATTTATCGAAGTCACTCATATCATTTTTGCTTTATGTTTAAAATCTTCTATAATTTCATTAATCTGCCTTAATCCTGCCACATCATTCTGCTGCATTCCTTGCATGCGAATGATTAATCTGATTAGCTGTTGTGTTTCAGCCAGAGAGACACCAGACCTTTCTGCCAATTCTTCACAAAAGTCCTCTTCTCTTAACGCTAAGGTATCCATATGAAAACGGTTTCGTATATCGTGTAAGAAATAGTCTATTTTCTTATCAACCATATTACCTGGTGTGCCGTTTTCGTAATATAACGTTGCAATTGTCTCACAAAATTCTTTGGAAAGATTGGGTTCAGGTTTAGCAATTTCCACTGCACGCTGCTCCCTTTTACTCTTAAACGCAAGCAAAAGAACAAGCCCCCCCAAAAGTACATACCATGCTTGCCTCAATCCCGGATTAGTCAACAGAACCCGTAATGGGGTACTGTACTGAGCGGTGTTCGCCTTAAAATCATACCATGCAATAGGTTTATCATTTAAATAAGATAATGATTTTGCGACATAAGCATATTGAGAGGCTGAATTAAGTAGATAATAATTTCCAAATAAATCGGGAGTCAAGTGCAAATAAAGTCTGCCCTTGCCAATCTGTACCTCAACAAAATTAGGCAGCAAATAATCCTGATAAGTGATCCCACCCAGAATAGTTGCGTTCTTGGGAAGCTTACTAAAGACAGTACTTAAATCTGATTTCGCATAATGAATTTTACTATTATCGTTAGTCAGCTTGACCCTTAAATGGCTTTTAATATCAACGCCCTTTTTATAACCATAGAAATCAAGTACCTTAATGGCCAAGGAATCCAAAAGATAATAATCAATCGTTTCAGCAATAATCATTGCCTTTCCTCCTCGGGATACGTAGTCGAGTAATTTATTTTCCGCTGCTTCACCTAGGGAAAAATATGAAGTGTAAAATAGAAGGTTTTTATCCGTTCCTTTCGTACTATCCAGATATTGATATAATGGACGATTAACATCCTCATTATGCTGATCAATAATATGTTTCAATTCATTTCTGAGTACATAAGCTCCAAAAGGATTTTTATCTTTCGCATCGAAAGTCCGATCCCAAATAATTGGTTTCTTGCTCGTCATGTCGATTATACCAATCAATAACAGGACGATTCCCAATAATATCAATCCAAATTTTACTGATCCCTTCATGTAATTTGATTTTGATATTGATTAAACAATTGTTCATACTGGCTAAAATCTGAAGCATTTAATTCAAATTGCCCAAACCAGACATAGTCAAATATTCGGGTACATTCCTCGAATCCCTCACGTAGGGTATTGTTCTGTATCTCATTAGCAAATTCAGCATTTGTTTTACTATGCTTCCACTTAATGTGACCTGTTTGTGCCAGCTTTTGAATATTCAATAATTGTAGGTAACGAATGCCCAGCGCATAATTTTTCTGTTCAACAGCATCATTAATATATTGTCTGAGATCGCTGTTCATCAAGTTTCTCTCCACATAAGCCAATGTATCCAAGGCATCTTCTTCCCGCTCATGTTTAATGAAATATTGATTTTTATTATATAGCACCTTATAGAGAACGAAAGCCAACGCGATTAACGCCAAAAAAGCAAAGACATAACCAAATTCTTCATTAAATTTATACGGATTATCAGGCATTATATCCTCCAGCCATTCCGAAATACGGGATAAAATACGTTGCAATACGCTTATCTTATCTTTGATATTCTCTGAATACACAAAATCGTCCCGCTCATATCGCTTGATAATTTCTGGATAGGGATCCATCTTAAACATCCGTTCCTGGCTATATTTAGGAATAGAATCAAATAAGTGGGGATCCCAAAGTGCATTCTCACTATTGTCAGCTTTTGTCATTGCAACAGAATCCATTGCTGCAGAATCCACGGCGAGACCCACAGAATCCAATAAGGGGGCAATAGAATCAACTGCTACTGAGTCCGCACTATAGGTTTCCGAATCATCGATGCGCGGTTTCGGATCGCAAGCGCTTAGGAACAGCATAAATACAAAAGAAACAACGAATAATATTCTATTCATTCTTGCCTCCAATCTGATCAATTATACCATAAATACGTTCACCAAATTTGAGGTCCTTTGCCGTTTCATAAATTATACCATTGGCCAATACACCTGCCATATATAAGAAAAGGGTAAACAATGTAATAAACATCCCTCCCAAAGTCATTAGCAGTTTTCCCCAGGACGAATCAAAGAAAGCTGCGTCCAATCCCAAAAAATTGTAAGATATAAGGGAAATAATTATCATGGGAATTATAGAAATCATCATGACGGCCATCTGGAAGATAAAATTGACAATATATGTTGCAACCCCATATTGGATCAGCTTTTTACTCAGCATAACATAGGAATCAGTAAAACAGCTTCCTAGATCAGAATACCCCTCACGGTAGAATAAGAACGAGCTAAACAACCAGATTCCAACGATTGACATCAATATACCAATCGCAAAACTCCCAATAAACGGAATAAAAGCGGAGAGGATCGCAACAATTGCGAGTGGTATAGAAACAACGATCAACGCCAGAACCATCGCAAATAAAAACATAAAATACCGACCTATATTTGCTCTAAAATTTTGTAAGACCTCCTTTCCTGTAAATAGTGTGTTTTTACGTTCTTTCAGAAGAATAAAATATTCAATAGAAATACCATAAACATATAAACCAAGCCCAATTAATGCTAAAATCAGTAATCCGGCCCAAGTGAATCCATCAATATCTTCGAATGAGCTACTGCTTGCAGAAAAGGTGATTTTTGTTGAGAGGAAATAATATACCAATGCTATTCCAGCTAACGGTAATGCGGACAGCCCAAATATTGTTGTCACAAAATGTTTATAGATCAATTTAAAAAGATCAATAAAGTTCTGGACAAAATCTCCTATCTTTCGTTCTTTCTGAAATTCAAATTCTACTTCCATTGAAACCGTTTTGCTAATCGATAGGGGTTAATAACATAAAAGAATAAGATAGCGATCAACGATAGGACTATGATGAATAGACTAAGCCATATCGACACATCATAATATCTAGTTACAAAGCCCTCCAATGTACCCGCGACAATAAAAAATGGTATTGTACTAACCAGTACTTTCATAGCAATCTTTGCTGTCTGAACAAAAGAAGCCATCCGGGTATAAGATTTTGGGAACAAGATGCTATTTCCGATCGCAAGTCCACAGCTTCCCGCAACAATGATCACCGAGATTTCGATAGTTCCATGAATCCAAATAGCCGACATCGCTTTTCCCATTACACCATATTGGAAGAACATCTGATGAAAAGCACCCAGCATAATACCATTGCTAAACAATATATAACCCGTGCCAATACTCAAAAAAAGCCCAAATGCAAAAGCCATAAAAGCAACACGAACATTATTGATCGTAATCCAGATCGCCGAACCAAAATTACTTCCTTTACCGTAAACTGCGGCAGGATCACCGGCTTTAATGCTCTCTATTGTTGAATCAACATAAAAATCGCCTAAGATCAGTCGAATGAAATCTATATCATACACCGCCGAAAGAAAGCCAATAGCCGATGCAAGTACAAAAATCAAGAGCGAATAAAAAAGTGGCCGACGGATTGACCAAATTGCCTGCGGAATCTCTTCGTTAATAAAGGACGTAAATTTGTTATTAGAGGCTTTTCGATCCTTATAGATTTTTTGATGCGCGGTTACTGCAAGTTCATTTAAGTAACTGCGAACCTTACTATCGGGATAAAATGTTTGTGCGTAAGCCAAATCATTTGTCAGCTCAATATAGTTTGAAGCCAGTTCGTCTGGATCAACCCGAATATTAATTGACAAATTATTTTCAATTAACGTCCATTTTTCTTTATTTCGTTCTACAAATGATGCTTCTCTCATTAATTTTTTTAACTGGCTAAACCAAATATATGAATAAGCTTGAGATAAACACAGCACAAAATGTAAAAATCCAGTATAATCTTGCTAGTCTAGGTTCAAGGATGATCGCATTTGCAATAGACTATTTTATTATCGTGTGTTACTTTTTCTTTTGTATGTTTCTGTTGGATGCATTAGATATCACGAGTAGAGACCCTTATCTTTTCTACGGTATTATTATGGGGATGACTTTACCTGCATTTTTTTACACCTTGATTACCGAAACGGCATTTGGTGGTCAGACCATTGGTAAAAAAATCATGAAAATAAAAGTGGTGAAGCTCGATGGCTCTCGCGCTGACTTTTATCAGTATCTATCACGATGGACATTATCAATAGTAGATATATGGATGACAATGGGTGGTATTGCGATTACTGCTATTGTTCTATCCAAAAATGGTCAACGTATTGGAGATATCGCCGGAGAAACATCCGTCATTAGCTTGAAACCTAGCTTGAAACTCAGTGATACCATTTATGAAGAGATCTTTGAAAATCATCCTATTCTATTCCCCCAAGTCATTAAGTTGAGCGACAAAGATGCAAATGCGATCAAAGAGGTTTATCAAACGGCATTTGACAGGAGAGATGTAGGAATACTGACAGCCTTGGTGCAACGCCTCGAGGCGGTTATGGAAGTTAAACACCCTGAAAAAATGACACCTAATGATTTCGTTTTACAGGTCATGAAAGATCATTACAGCATGTTTAAGGACAAATAGACTTAATAATTCGCTATTAAGTCTTGCATTTATTTGGTTAAGCAATGGGTATTAACCAGAAGTACTACGGCTTTTATACCCTAGCAACCGAATCAGCACCAAAGAAGTACCATGAGAAGACAAAGTTTATGCGCTCTCAATTGCATTTTGTAAAGAAGATACCATGGGATTTTATGTATAAGAAAAGGGCCGAATAATCGGCCCTTGATATCTTTTAGCTAGAACAACTCTCAAGCTGTTACCGAAGCAGCAGAAGTTTGTACCTGACGATCTACTTTCTTAACTAAACCTTGCAAGACATTTCCAGGCCCAACCTCCACAAATGCAGTAGCACCATCTGCAAGCATATTTTGTACAGTCTGTGTCCAACGGACAGCACCGGTCAACTGTGCAATCAAATTTTGCTTAATAATAGCAGGCTCCGTTTGTGGCTTTGCATCAATATTTTGATAAATAGGACATCTTGGAGATAAAATATCAGTTGCTTCAATGGCGGCTTGTAATTCTACTTTAGCTGATTCCATCAATGGCGAATGGAATGCACCACCAACATTTAATTTTAAAGCTCTTTTCGCCCCAGCTTCGGTCAACAAGGCACAAGCTTTATCGACACCTTCTATTGATCCCGAAATAACCAATTGTCCAGGACAATTGTAATTCGCCGCTACAACCACTTCATCCACTTTAGCGCAAATTTCTTCTACAACAGCATCTTCTAAGCCCAAAATCGCTGCCATTGTTGAAGGTTGCAATTCACATGCTTTTTGCATGGCATTCGCGCGCTGTGATACCAATTTCAATCCATCTTCGAAACTCAAAGCTCCTGCTGCAACCAATGCTGAAAACTCACCTAAGGAGTGTCCTGCCACCATATCTGGCTGAAATGAATCCCCCAAAGCTTTGGCTAAAATAACAGAATGGAGAAAAATTGCAGGTTGTGTTACATTGGTTTGTTTCAATTCCTCGTCCGTACCGGAAAACATAATATCCGTGATACGAAATCCTAAAATATCGTTAGCCTTTTCAAACAAAGCTTTTGTTTCTTCATTTAAGTTATACAGGTCTTGTCCCATCCCAACAAATTGGGCTCCTTGACCAGGAAATACATATGCTGTTTTCATCTGTTATATTTTTTTCTTTAATGGCTGATGAGAGCTCGCAAGCTCTGTTTCATATTTAAGAATTACTGTAACCACAAATATATAGAATTCTATCAAATATTAATCTTCTGGAACAAAACTCAATGACAGCATCTTCCTGGGATCAAATACATCCTGGGCAATGGCTAAAAGACTTGTGTTATCTAGATGTTGGATTTTTTCGATCACTTCATCCAATAATATAACACGATTGTAATCCATCACATTTTTAGCCGCCGAAATAATCATACTCATCCGATTCTCTTCTGTTAAAGCAATTTGACCGATAAACTTCTGTTTTGCTTTCTTCAGTTTAACATCGGATAGGGATTGATCGCACATTTTAGATAGCTCTTTAAACACCAACTTTTTTGCTTTTTCAACCTTTTCTTCATCGGTTCCAAGATAAATACTAAATAACCCTGTATCCGAAAAGATCGTGTAATTAGATTCGATGGTGTAGGCAATTCCATATTTTTCCCGAATAGATAGATTAAGGATAGATCCCATTCCCATTCCTCCCAACATATTATTCAGAAGCAACAATCCGGTTTTGCGTTCGTCACGATAATCATAGGCCAATGAGCCCAGCATATAGTGCACTTGATTAATTGGTTTGGGAATCTCAATATGTTGTTCTATAATTGGACTAACATCATTTCTCGTCCGCGAAATAGTATTTTGCGTTATTCCTCCAAAGATTTTATGTAACAACTTTTCGACCTCCTTCAACGTATAATTACCTGTAATACCGATAACCATTTCGTGAGTATCATAATTAGAGTCCATAAAATCCGTAATATCGTTTTTTTGCAATGCTAAAAGCTGATCTTCAAGCCCCAGGATGTTATGCCCCAAACCCGATCCTCTAAATATAAGATCTTCGAAATCATCGACGATAGATTCTTCTGGGCTGTCCAGGTAAGACGCCATTTCATCGACAATAACCGATTTTTCCTTGTCCATCTCCACCTCAGGAAAAGTAGAATGAAAGAAAATATCCTCAAATAGATCTAGCGCTCGATTGAGATAAGGCTGTAGTATAGAGGCATGAACACAAGTATACTCTTTTGTCGTATAAGCGTTCAGGTCTCCTCCGACAGACTCCAGATAATCAATAATCTGTTGCGTTGAACGTTTCTCGGTTCGTTTAAATAAAAGATGTTCAATAAAATGAGCGACACCAAACTTACCCTCCGATTCGTCCCGTGACCCTGCATTAATAACCATACACACATGGGTTATTGGCAAATTTTGATATTGGAATACCACACGGATTCCATTTGAAAGTCTAATGATTTCGTACTCCATTCAGTTTATGAAATTTCTTTAATTGATCTATTCTCACTTCCCTAAACGCATTTCCTCCTCACAAACCGACCAAGCTTTCCTTATTTACGATAATTAGCGAAAAGATCGCCCAAATATATGTTTTACAGTCAACCCATTATTGCAACAATAGCTCAAACATATTATATGCCATAGGTCAAACTTAACTATTTTGGTGTATTTTCAGCAAAACTAGGGATTTTTAAACGCAAAACGGTCATAGCGAAATCACTATAACCATTTTTTAGCTAGCTTTTTTGTTCGACTTACATACGGGGTCTTCTCATACCTCCATGAAAGTCATCTCCCCCTTGTGGGGGCCCCATTGCAAACTTCTGGAATTTATAGGTGAATAACAGCATAAAATAACGTCCGAGGCGATTCGTACGACTATCCGTGATCATGGATTCGTTCACTGTTCTAGATACATTGGTCTGTTCGTTCAGCAAATCAAATGCCTGCAGACGTATAGTACCACGTTGTTCCTTTAAGAACTTTTGCTCAACATAAGTATTAATAACAAATGGATTTGCATTGATCCCCGCACCATAACCACTATTAAACTGTTTTGAAAGATCTGCCCCAAAAATTGTTGTCGGTGTAATATTTATTGAACCAATCAAAGTCGGTGTCCAAGAAGAAACATTGGTTGTTCGATTTGTCAATGAATTTTCCGTATGATTGTATTGATAACGAACTCCAGGATTTATTTCTAGATTTTCGGAAGGATTATACCTAAACATCAAGCCCTGATTAAATACAATATTGCGGGCAATATTTTTTTGACCAATATTATCGTCCTTCTCCGTAGAAATATAACCTATGTTTTTGTTATAAGAAACTCCCCCCATCAACATAATATTGTAGGTTTTTTCTTTTAGTGATTTCCCATAATGATAAAAAGAACTAACATTAAATGGTTTGTCATTAGTTTCATTCAAATACCGTGTTTCGGAAATTAAGGTGGAATTTGTTTGTCCTGTCTGATAATCTATTAAATCATCAAAATAACTCTTGCTAAGGCTCACAATTTTATTATTTGTCAGGCCAGCATTGACAAAAGCGAAGAAGTTATTCCCTTTCTGAAAATCATTTTTGCGAAAACGCATATTCAATTGGTGGCTAAACTCGGGATTTAGATTTGCATTACCGATGACTATACTCGTACGATTTGTACTCATATCAAAGGGTAGAATCTGGGTAACTGACGGTTCATTTGGCGTGCCGGAATAGTTCACTGAAATATTGGATTGTCGGGAGAACTTATACTCAAATCGCGCAATTGGCATCCAATTCATATTGTTGCGATGTATCGGAACAATTAATCCCGAACTGATTGCATCCCCCCGCAATTGAGACGGTTGTGCAGCAGCCCCAATGGAATAGGTGATTTTATCGCCATTATATAGATAATTAGCACCTACTTTATGTGTTGAGAAAGAATAATCATAATTATAGTCAAAATTCAATTTAGGATCATTAGCAATCAGCTCCCCAGCCATATTACGACCTTCCTGTCTATTGGAATTATCATATTTATTCTTGTTGAAATCATAGGTAAACTCTAATCTTCCTTTTTCTGAAAGTGGCTCTGTATAGTTCAACGAAGCACCTGCGTTCCAGCTTTTATTGCTGGCCTCTAAAATCGTTTTCTCATAAATCGAACTTAAAGGAGCATCTGCATTATTAGGATCTGCCAATAACCTATCCAAGATTGCGTTTTGGTCCTTTTCCGTTTTTGCGTTATTGAAGTTCATGTTTACAAAAACATTTCTGCCTTTATCATTCAGTTTACGATTGTATAATCCGCTGACACCAAATCGAGGAGCTGTCGAATTAGCGATTATATCCTGTTTTTGTGAATTGTTAAATGCGTTGTTGCGATAGGTAGTTGATTCAGAAAATGTTGTTACATCACTTTCATCGTAACCAAACTGTGGTGAGATTTTAATATAGTCATTGGCTGAGGGTTTCCACTCCACATTTGCCTCAAAACGATGACTACCGCCAATCGTGTTGCTATTAGAAGTAACACTATCCGTTTGCATGATATTAGGAAGCGTGTTTTCCTGAAATCGCTGTGACAATGTTGTATTATTACTGTGGCTATAGCTATAGCTACCATACGCAGTCAGCTTATCAGAAAAATCCTTGCGAAAATTAAGCCCAATGGAGCCAATTTTCGTAAGCCCATCTGAACCGCCAAACATACCTCCGCCACGACGTCCACCACCGCCTTGACCACGTCGAGCGCCACCACCTGTTGTATTGAAATCAAACAAGGGTGCATTGGTATTGTTTAAGTTCCCTAGTACAGAAATCTGCTCCCCTTCACGCATCCCCATCCACATTCCTGTTGCCTGATAACGATCCTCCGTTCCATACCCAGCACGGAGCGTTGTCATATGGCCTTGGTTATATTTGGGATCGATCTGGATGTTCAGTACTTTTTCGGAATCGCCGTTCTTGTTGCCTGTAATATTAGCCATGTCCCCATAATCATCAATAATCTGCATTTTTTGCACAATATTGGCCGGAAGATTCTGTGTCGCTGTCTTAACATCACCTCCAAAGAAGTCTTTGCCATTAATTCTGACCCTCTTTACAGATTCACCCTGCGCGGTAACATTCCCATCTTTATCGACTTCAACGCCTTGTAATTTTTTCAAAGCATCCTCTGCTACCGCCCCATCACGTAACTTCAGATCCTTCATTGTGTACTCCAGCGTATCACTTTTCACAACCACGGTAGGTACCCCATCCACAACAACCTCCTCAAGCATCTGCGAATTCTGTTGCAAGGTCAAACTTGGGATAATGTATTTTACTTCTCCCTTAGGAAAATCAAACTCCTTTTCAAAACGTTCAAATCCTAAATTAGAAACGGTAATCTTAAACGTATCCGCCTTGATCCTATCAAAGATGAAAATACCGGCCATGTTTGAACCTGCTACCATAGAATCCAATTTTGAAGTCAACTTAACTGTTGCTCCAGCGACAACTCGGTTCTTGTCGTCTTTCAACATTCCTTGTACGCTTCTCGTCTGGCCATATACAGTCCATCCCGTTAACATACTCAACAAAAAAAGCATGAAGCCTCTCATAACATCTATTTTTATATTTCTATAATTGACAAATTATTTGACCGAATGCCCCAGTGTAAGTTTAAGCAACTTCTCTTCATTTCTATTCACAACAGTGCATTCTAAATCTTTACAAAAGAAGATATTATTAGTGTTAATTAATGTAAAAGGGCATTATTCACACAGAAGTTACAATGCATAACTCTAATTTTATTTGTACTTTCGTTCATTTACAGAACTAGAAAAATGCTATTATCATATTATCAAGATCAACAGGTTGAAGCTGGATGTGACGAGGCCGGCAGAGGTTGTTTGGCGGGTCCAGTCTTTGCTGCAGCAGTAATTTTCCCGGCTGATTATCACCATGAACTTCTGAACGATTCGAAAAAATTAAGCGAAAAAAAACGAATGGCATTGCGTCCAATCATTGAACGGGAAGCACTTGCCTATGCTGTGGCGAGTGTCTCTGCGGAAGAAATAGACCGCATCAATATTCACAATGCCAGTTATCTTGCCATGCATAAAGCCTTAGATAGGCTACAGATAAAAGCGGAATATATTATTGTGGACGGGAACAGGTTTATTCCTTACCAAGAGACCCCCCATTCATGCATCATAAAAGGTGATGGGAAATATCTTTCTATTGCAGCAGCCTCCATCTTGGCCAAAACCTACCGCGACGAATACATGGACAATATTGCTTCGGATTACCCCGCTTATGATTGGCTTAATAACAAAGGCTATCCGACCGTAAAGCATCGGACTGCAGTGCTCGAATATGGTTCGACACCACATCATAGAAAAAGCTTTAGAATAACTGACCCACAGCTCAAATTATTCTAAAGCTTTAACCTTTAAAAAGAAACAGCTTGCTATGCAGCTGTTTCTTTTTTTGTCTCCCGTAATGAGAAATATGCTGCTGCTGCTACTCCTAATCCAAGGATAATCGACGATATTAGAGTCAAAAGATTACCCATCTTATGTGATTCTGGATCAAAGATAAATTCGACTTTATGTGTTCCTGATGGCAACTGTAAGGCTCTCAACAAATAATCTGCACGGATAATTGGTATTTCCTTTCCATCAACATAAGCCTTCCATCCTTTATCATAAA
Organism: Sphingobacterium sp. GVS05A; assembly: GCF_019969845.1. Lineage (GTDB taxonomy): Bacteria > Bacteroidota > Bacteroidia > Sphingobacteriales > Sphingobacteriaceae > Sphingobacterium. The sequence goes on along the minus strand of NZ_JAHXYR010000003.1, from coordinate 32,007 downwards.
ACACTTCGGAGAATACCGCAAATGCATCATTGGTAGCCGTATATTCGTACTGCATTTTATCAGGATGATACGATATCAGTTTAATTTCCCCTGTTGTAGCCGCGCTTGAAGTTTTTGCTTTGATTTCATTCTGGTATTGTTGATTCACAAAAGCTTCTTTACGTGGATCAAAAGAGCTGATCGCTTGCATTTCCTCTGCATTTCCTTTTACAAAAGTCACCTTGTCTACAAACCAAGCATTTCCAGCTGCAGTGCTCCGTCTCACAATACGCTGCGATTGATTCTGAGGATCTGTTGTGATCAAATAACGCACATTGAACATATCCAGCACGTCTTCATTAAGCGCTCCATTGAATTGATTCTCTAAAATCTCCTGAAAACGCATTAATTTAGCCGCATGGTAGCCTCCTAACGATTTATGGAAATACGAAGGGCGGGCATCAGAAAATGGATCAGTCGTCAAATCAAGGACGCGATAACTCAGATCCTTATCCATCAAAATCAATTGATCAACTTCGCGTTGCTGAAACACCTGCTGTGCAGTCGCACCTTTCTCCATAAAGGATTTATCATTCAAAAAGCGTTTATCTACGCTCCACAAATCGAATAAGAACAAGATAAGCAGGGTACCCAATAAAACACCTTCATTAAGCTTTTTCTTAAGGTAAAACCAAACAAGTCCGAATGTGAGCAAAATAATCACAAAGGAGCGGTAAGCATCTTTACTCGCGATATCTTTACGATCCAAAACCAGTTGATTGGCCAGCTCCGTAGCAAAAGACTTGTCTCCAATCTGTTGGGTGAACGACTCTATTAAATTATTATGACCTGCATTTCTGAAGTTTAAGAACAAATCCGGCATCAAACCAATCAACAGACAAACACCACCCACACCTGCGAAAGTATATAGCACTTTCTTATCCAAGTTTGGAATTTCTTTCGCCCGTGTCAACAGTTCATTCACTGTCATAATAGCCATCAGCGGCACTGTAATTGAAACGAGAACAAGGATGGATTCAACAGCCCTAAACTTGTTGTACATCGGGAAATAATCAAAGAATAAATCCGAGACCAATGTAAAATTCTTTCCAAATGACAAAAGCAATGCTAATATGGTAGTCGTTAATATCCACCATTTGAAACGGTCTTTAACAATAACCAGCCCCAATATAAACAAGAAGAAAACGCCCGCTCCAAAATACCAGGGGCCTGATGTAAAGCGTTTGTCCCCCCAATAGGTTGGCATGCCTTGTGCCATCTGTCCCGCTTGAACTTCAGACACACCTCCTTTCTCCATAAAGAATTTGGCAACATGTGATTTTTCGTCCAATTGACCACCACTAGCTCCGCCATAAGCATTAGGAATCATAAAGGTCATGGTCTCGCCAACACCTTGGCTCCATTCATAAGCATACTCTTTATCAAGTCCTTTTGCTTTTGTATTATTATTGTCAACCTTCGTAATATTCGCATGGCCACGTGTACTTAGCTTACTGTATTCCCAGGTAGGCAATAAAATGGAAGCGTTCACCATTAAAGCAATGATAACCGCAATTACCTGTCTGCCGGAGGCAATAGAGAACTCCTTTATTTGTTTTTGTTTGATTGCATCGACTAAGGCAAAAATAACGTAGACCATCAGCGCCATTAACAAGTAATAAGTCGTCTGTAAGTGGTTAACACGGATTTCCAAGGAAAGAAATAATGCCAACAGTACCGGTCCCCATAACTTACTCCCACGATAACACATAATCACCGCAGCAATAACAGGCGGTATAAAGGCGATAGCATTTGCCCTGGTAATATGTCCAGCTTCAATATAAATAAAGTTGTAGGAAGTAAAGGCTATTGCAACTGCGCCCACCGCAGCGAGCCAGGGTTTGATGCGTAATACGCTGAAAAGAAAGTAGGCCCCCAATAGATAAAACAACACGGTGTCCATCGGACTTGGAAAGGCGAACTTCACCGCTTTCAACAAGTAGGTACCAATATTATTTTCATTTGCCTGCCAGATTTGATAGGTAGGCATTCCTCCAAACATAGAATTTGTCCATAAAGGCGCCTTTCCATCTTTAGCTTTATAATCAAATAATTCCTTTTGTCCAGCTTGTGCCTGTATAACATCTGATTGAGCAAGTGTCTTTCCCTGCCAAACAGGTGTGAAATAAAAAAATACGAGCGCAATAAATACCGCAATAACGATCAAATGTGCTGAATTCGCCTTAAACCAATTTTTCATTTATCCTCTTAGGTTGTTTAAAAGTCTTAAAAGCCAAACTTAGATAAATTTGTTTTTATATACAATTATAATTATGCGCAATCAATTAAATACATAAATACAGTTCTCTTAGATGAAGAAATGAAATAAACCTCAAATTGCTATAATTTATCAAAGACAGTTTAGCCCAAAAATGCATGGAAAATGAATAACGATGGATTCATTCCCACCTTTTTATAAAAAAAATGCCCTAATTATATTAGGGCTATCTTGAGTTTATTTCATTTTAACGGCCGTCCCCGTGGCCCCTACCATCATCATCCCCCCTGTTCCAACAGTTTGAAAATCCAATCGTACGCCAACGACCGCGTCAGCTCCCAATGCTTTCGCTCGATCTTCTAACTCACGCAATGCGGCCTCACGAGTCTCCTGAAACGCCCGCTCATAGGAATTGGATCGACCACCAAAAAAATCTCTAAATCCAGCCATCATATCCTTAATGGCATTCGCTCCCAAAACAACCTCTGAAGAAACAATCCCCAAATAACGATCGATCTGGTGTCCCTCGATAACACTTGTAGTTGTTAATAACATAATTTTATTCTCCTTTTTGAATTAACTTATTGATATCAGATAATTCACCAAAAACAACTAAGATATCCCCTTCCGCCATGATGGTTTCAGACGTGGCAATACCAGATGCTTCCTTTTGTTCTTTGGTGATTCCGTCTTTTTTTGTCTCTGTAATTTTCACTGTGGTCAGCACAATAATTTTATAAAGATTTGTCAGATTAGCCTCTCGTAGCGTCATACCAACATAACGCTGTGGAACCTTTGTTTCAACAATAGAATACCGATCTGAAACCTTAAAGGAATCAACAATATCGATATTGTCCAATCGCATCGCCAAGCGCTCGGCAGCCTCTTCTTCTGGCATAATATACTCATTGATCTCCATCGCTTCCAGAACTGTTTTCTGCAATTCGGATACAATACGGCCGATTATACGCTTTACTTTTAATTGTTTTAGGAGTGCTACAGTCATAAGAGATGCTCCCTCATCTTCCCCAATAGCGACAATTACAGCATGCGCATCTTTCAAGGGCAGTGAAGATACAGCCTCCCGATCTGTTGTATCCAAACATACGGTATGCGTGATCTTATCTTTGAGCTGCTCCACTATATTTAAACTTTTATCTGCTCCAATCACTTCATGACCGAGTTCAGTAAGATGAACACCTAATGAACGCCCAAAATGCCCTAACCCTAAAACAATATACTTCATAACTCAAACTAAGATAAATTTATTGTATTTACAAGTAAAATCGCATCGCATACTATTAAATCAGCCTCTTCTCTTCATTTTCAAATTTATGTGTAAAAAAAAGAATGCATTTAAAACAAGATCTTTTCCTCCGGAAATATAATATTCCGACGTGTCGTATTTTTGATAAAGGCAACCAATAATGTTAACATACCAACACGACCAACCAGCATGGTCACCACAATGATCAGTTTTCCTCCCATACTTAAGGAAGGTGTAATACCCAAACTCAAGCCACAGGTCGTATATGCTGATAACGACTCAAACAACAAATCTTTCATACTTTTATCTGGATCAGTAAAAATAAGGGCAAAAAAACTGAGCCCAACGACTATAAACGATAATAAAATGATTGCAAACGCCTTATTGACGGATTCGCCTGCTATTCTTCGTTTAAAAATTTCAATATATTCCTTACCCTTTGCTAAAGAAATAATATTTATAAAAGAAAGTGCTACTGTTGTCACTTTAACTCCACCTCCAGTAGACCCTGGAGAGGCTCCTATCCACATCAGTAACATGATCAGAAAAATAGTAGGAGCTCCGACAAAACTCAAATCAATACTATTGTAACCAGCGGAACGCGCGGCATTTGCCATAAAAAAAGACGTAGCCCATTCGCCATCTAAGCCCTTTTCTAAGGAAAGCGTATTCTTCCGTTCCAAAAAGTAAAAGAATAGTGTTGCCGCAACAATAATAATCGCATTACAGAGTAGAACTAACTTGGAGTTGAAGCTAAAACTCCAGGCTTTATGTTTGTATTTTTTCTTCGTGATCAAACGGTGGTACCACAGGAATATAGATTCCTTTATATAGGTATAAAAGTTGAGCACGATTCCAAAACCTAATCCCCCAAGAATAAACAACGAGGAAAGAGCCAATTGAAATGGATAGTTGAACTTATACGCATCATTGGTGATTCCCCCAGACAAAATAGAAAATCCGGCATTACAGAAAGAAGAAATGGAATGAAAAATTGAGAAGAAAATCATACTCCCCATATTTGGGAAGTCGGTCCTTTCCAATGTACTAAAAATCAATAACGCACCAAGAAATTCAAACAACAGTGTTATAAATATCATGGTCAACAATGTCTTAATGACTGATGCTACTTTATTTTCGCCCAATATTTCACCAAACATCAGTTGGTTTTTGAATGAAAATCCACCAGAAAAAAAATAACCAAAAAATCCTGTAAATGTCATAATTCCCAATCCTCCAACCTGTATCAATACAATAATAATGGTCTGACCAAACATGCTAAAGTTTATTGAAATATCTGCTACCGACAATCCCGTTATACAAACCGCACTAGTGGCCATAAATAAGGCATCGACAAAACTGAGCGGAGCTTCAATCGTTGTTCGTGGAAGCATCAATAAGACTGTCCCTATTAGGATAAGCACAAGAAAGCTAATAACAAATAGGATGGTAGGATTAAAATAAAAATTATCGAAAAAGAGTGTGCTTTTCGATAATTCGGCAATAAAAATAATATAGATCCCTAAATAAATCCACTGTTCGCGTGAAAAGACCGATAGCGCATCAATCCCAGCGAAACGTGCAATCAAAATAAAAATAAAATAAATCAGGATAAACAAGCCTGAATAATGTTCAACAGCAATTTTCTTCAGTGCATAGATGGATGAAGATTCCCGCAATGCAATCATAAAGAAAAGCACAAAAAATAGGTAGTGAATGGTTTTACCGAGCAGAGTCCCTAAAGTTGGATCTGTTACATAACCAACATTGAAAATAACTATCGCAGCACAAATCATGCTGACATAGAACATGATCTTATCTACAAGACCGTTTTTATATTTGAAAACAAATCGAACAAAACTTAATATAGAATCTACCATTATAAACCGCAAACTAAGATAAATTTGCCTTTATTCAAAAATCTACCAACATCTTATCTCCTAAAAGCACTTTATTTTCACGTGAAACGGAATCTACCAGTGTCTTTCACTACATCTCCTCTTTCTTAATCCCCAGGCTTTTCTTTCTCCAATTCCTTTTCAGCCTTCTCTCGATCCCGTTTTCGCTTTTCCTCTATTTTGGCAGCCGCTTTTGCTTCTTCCTCCTTTTCTTCTTTTAGCAGCTCTTCAGCGGTTTTATGCTTTTTGAATATCCCTGAAAATAATTTCTTCGCTTTCTCCACACCACTCACGACCTTCTCAACACGATCCGCTGTGTTCATCAATTTTGCCTCCCGCTCTGGCCCTAAACCGACACATTGTTTAATTCCCATCAGCAAACTTTGCCACATTGCCTTAAAGAAAGGATGATAGGGATCTCGATGTTTGTTGATATGCCCAACAGTATATTTACCATAAAGGTCTGGGTTGCCAGGATTAAATAGAACCTGATTGACCATAAATGAAAGGAAGCCCTTCTTTTCTCGACGTCCGTCTTCACCTGTTTCAGAGAGTATGTTAACTTTCAAGTCGTTGTAATCCATTTTAAACGTCCCCTTACTCCGGTAGTCATTAGCCCAGACATCAAATACGATTTGTTTTAGATTACCAGATTTAACCTCAACATTCAGCAATGGTCGAATCATTTTATTGACAGCTGTTAAATCCATCTGTCCAAGACTCCCCTTGTACGTATAAGCACCAACTTTGGAGGTCATATCAAAGACAAAATTAGTCAATAGCTTTCCTGAGTTCATAAAATTAGTACTCAGATTAGCACGCATAAGCTTCTGCTTCAACAGCTTTGTCGAATCATTTGTCACATTCAATATGGTACCATAGGTATGATCAAAAGTAATAGTTCCGATTTGGCTATATTGATCACTCATCTCGGAATAGGAAATACCAATATTATCCAGAATCAGCGAATCAATTCCCATTCTAGTCGACATTTGCATCAATTTCATATGTGGTGCATTTCCTATTTGTCGGGTAGCAGCACTCTTATAATGCTTATCGCTATAGATGGAAAGTTGCCCGTTTTTTAAGAATGCTTTTTGTGCATAAACCTTTTTATCTCTGGAAAGTTGCCCAAAATTGAACCCGGTCAGTTGCAAAGTGTCCATTTTAAAGACAATATAACTTCCACCCTCCCCTTTCTTCTTATAATAGGCCGCCTTGTTTAATGTCGGCTGATAAGCGACCTTGGTCAGGAGAACATTCCTGTCTCTACTATTGATATTAAGTTTATCAAAATTGATTTTATAAAAACCATCCGGAGTTTTATAAGTAAAGCCAGGCACTTCGATCTCGATCATCTTCGTATGATAAAAACGTTGTCTGTCTTGTTCCGAAGTTGAATCAATAAGGACATCATCAATCCGCACTTTCACTTTTTTTATCTCAAAATCCTGATGTACACCCTTTTGTACCTGCGTATATTTAAAATCAATATTATTCAAATTGACAGCTTCAACATGAATCTTCTTTAAATTATCTTTTATTTTTTCGTACAAGGGTTTCTTAGGCCCCTGGCTTACAGTATCGTTATAACTATGCACCTCATTGATAATATGTACCATTGGCGTATCTACAGTGACATCGTGTAAGAAAAGCTCTTTATCCATGAGTACCTTACGGATCCCAAAGCTTTTAATCTTAAGCTTGTTGATGATTATTGCATATCGATTATCAGGAGCCTTTTTCATAAGCTCTAATTTTTTATACACAACACTATCCGGAATTAAATGAAGGTTATCTATGGTTAGATTTCCAAGTGCAAGATTAACATGAATATCGTCGTAGTGAACTGTATACAGACTATCCGTAGCTTGCAAAACCAGCTGCTTTATTTTGGTATCCAACAGTGGTTTCCATTTATTGCTAAAATACATAATACCCCCAGTCAAAGCCAGGAGAATAAACACAATAATACCAATGATCCACTTAAAAATAGGCTTCATAAAGTCACAATCTCTTTGTAATTTAGTCTTTATTTATTGAATAGCAAACAAGATCAATTCCCCTTTTGTTTCAAATACTACTAAATAAAGCAAATATGCAGCTCCGAATACGACTTTTCTTATTTCTTGTACCGTTTTGGCTACTTATATTCAATTCCTGTTCAAATTCCAAACCCGAAACAGGCTTCTATTTTTGGAAAACAGTCTTTCAACTTGATACTGTCGAAAACCGTGCGTTAAAAGAAATTGCTGCTAAGTCCATATATACACGAATTATGGATATAGACTTCGATCCTTCCGGTGTTCAGGCCGTCCCCATTAGCCCCATTACATTCTCCCAGCCTGTGCCTAAAGAACAAGCTTTAATACCAGTCGTATTTATCAATCAGCGCATCTTTTCAGAAATGGACAGCTTACAGATAAGGGCCTTAGCCAATAAGATTGTCCCATTTGTCTCTGCAAAAATTAAGCAGGCTGGCAAAGAAAAATTCAACGAATTGCAACTGGACTGTGACTGGACACAATCCTCTCGGGACAAATTCTTCTACCTACTCAATTACCTTCAAGAATTACCTGATTTAAAAGATGTTATTATTAGCTCAACCTTAAGATTACATCAAGTTAAGAATACTGTGACAAGCGGTATTCCTCCAGTAAAGAAAGTGACTTTAATGTGCTACAATATGGGTAATTTACGCCAGTTTGGAAACCAAAACTCCATTCTGAATCAACAGGATCTAAAGACATATTTAAGTGGTACATTACGCAATTATCCAATGCAAATGGATATTGTACTTCCTCTATTTCAATGGTTTGTGGTTTTTAGAAACAATAGTTACATTGGTATTTCAAAATATATCAGTGAACAGGATATCAATAATAAAGCCCTATTTACACGCAACCCAAAAACTAATTTATATATTTTAATTACCGACCTTCCAAAAGCAAACCTCAAAAAAGGAGATGTTGTCCGATTTGAACAGGTAACTCAAGATGATCTTTTGCAAACGGCAAAATTTTTGCGGGGAGAACTGAAAGGAAAAAAACATCAGATTATTTTTTATCATTTAGATCAAGCTACATTAGCAAATCATGGCAATGCCGAGTTACAAGAAATTATTCGTGCTTTCTAGCACCACGCTTGCTTTCTTTTTTGGAGAGATTGCAACAAATATCGCTTGCGGGCCCGAAGTGGATCCCTATGACAACCAAACAACTTACTACCTTCCGAATCTTGAAGACAATGGATTTTCTGCATTTCAATACATCCCCTATCAATTTCTTTATACCGAAGAAGCTCCAGTCAAGGAAAGCATCGTCAACAGTGAAGCTTGGGCGAAACACCTCGGGTCAGCTGTCAATGTAAAAGATATCGAACAATTGATGTACTACAGCGACTCAGCAACCTCTGATTTGGTCAGTAATCAAAAAAGATCATCCTGGAGCAATCTTCCGGATTCTATCAAAGGAAATACATTTTTACAAACTTTAGTTGATGGTAAACATGAATCTGAGCGAGCTTACTTTGTTTTCACAAAAAAGCAAGAGCCCATTACAAATGTTCAACACAGTTATTGGGATCCCGATACACGCAATTTTAAAGAGATCTTACAATATGCTGAACTCGCCGAAGCACAGATCAACAAACATAAGAAAAACAGCTTCCTTTTTGTGCGTTACGCTTATCAAGCCGCACGCTTATATCTATTCGGCCAGGAATATGCCAAAAGTATTGCTGTCTATGAAAAGTATTTACAGCCTATAAAAGGGAACGAGGCTATCTTAAATTGGGCGCTTTCCAACTACGCTGGTGCTGTCCGTAAAAATGGTGATGGGGCTAAAGCCGCCTACCTTTTCTCCAGGCTATTTACAGCAAGCCCCGAAAGACGGGTTTTGGCGTACGCTAATTTTCATTATATCACAGCTTCTGACACCGAGATTTTTCAATACGCTAGCACGGATGCAGACAACTTTAACATTAATGCCATTATTGGTTTCGGTACAGGAGATCGTACCATGAAATATCTGAATGCCTGTTACAAGCTTGACCCGGCCAATACTGTAAATGCGGTTCTGCTGGGAAGGGAGGTCAACAAAATAGAAGGCGATATGAACCAGTCTTTTTATATCGGTTATGGCGAAAACTACAACTATTATTCTAGGAATGAAGACAAAAGCACCGTTAAACAACATTTGGATTCACTTCGCGATTTCGCATTAAACCTCTATCAAGACAAAAAATACGTTCAGCCACAGCTTGGCCTGATTACAGCAGCCTATTTAAGCTGGATGAATAGAGAAAATGATCTAGCAAAAAAATATCTTGCTCAGGTAAAGGAAAATGAATTGAATCCTAGGTTGGGCGATCAGTATCAGATTACAGTGCTGCTTACGCAATTAGCCGATTGGCAAACCAGTAAACAGATTGACCAGCCAAAGCTGGTCAAAACATTAGCGTGGCTGGAGCAGAAAGCCAAACAGGATGGCAAAAATTCAAGTAACAAAAAAGAATGGAGCTATAGTGCTTTCGAATACAGCAATTACAGTTTGATTGCAAGAAATATCCTCCAGAACCTTGTCGTCAAACATTATCTCAACACTCAAGATACGGCGATGGCAAGTTTAGCCGCTGTTAAAGCCGACATCTTCTATAATTATGGTGTCGCCAAAGATTCTCTTGAAGACAACATGCAGTGGTCTACCATGCATTTTTGGGAAAATAGCCTCACGCCTAAAACATTATTAAAAATAAGGGCACTACTGTCAGACAACACACAACAAAATACATTATCCCGCTTTTTATTGGAAGATATCAAGCATTTTAATAGAGATTATTTGACAGAACTACTAGGCACGGCATACCTACGGGAGCTTGATTTTCAAAAAGCGGCTACAACATTACAGGCACTTCCTAAAGATCACAAAATAAAGGAAATAAGGAATTCGTACAATGAAGATGAAACGGATGTTATCCCCAGTCCATTTATTGTCACCATCAACGACTATCCAAAGAAATATGGAAAAGAGAATACAACTAAGTTAAAATATGCTGAGCGTATGGCCCGATTGGAGAATGCCATAAAAAGCGAAAAAAACAATCAGAAAAAAGCCGACTATTACTTTCAAATGGCCACAGGCATTTATCAGACCAGCACTTACGGAAACGCCTGGTCTCTAGTGTCGTACGATTGGTCATCCTCAGAAAACCATGCTGCCACAACAATTCACTGGCAACGGAATTACTTACAGACAAAATCAGCAAAAGATTGGTATAACAAAGCCCGTTCACTAAGCTCGGATAAAGAGTTTAAGGCCAAATGTACTTTCATGCTCGCAAAATGTGAACAGAAGGATTTTGTTTATACGGATGAAACACGCTGGCAATATTATGACTTCCCCTTGAAAAATCCGTTTTACCGCTTTTCACTACAAAATAAATACTTTAAAGAATTAAATACACAATATAAGGATACGCCTTTTTTCAAGATGGCTTCAAAGGAATGTACCTACTTGAGAGACTACATAAATCTGACCCAGGCTATAAAATAAAGGCGCTCTTGCTTAATACAAAAAAGGCCTCCATATGGAAGCCTTTTTTGTATTAAGCTCTGCTATCTTCATTGTGATATATACTGAGATAACTATCATAACGTGAAGATTCAATTTCTCCCTCCTCGACGGCTTGCATAATCACACAGCCGGGCTCATTGATGTGCCGACAGTTATTGAACCGGCATTGGTTCATCAACGCACGCATCTCAGGAAAAAAATGGGACAGTTCCTGTTTTTCAATATCCACGATTCCCAGCTCGCGAATACCGGGTGTATCAATCAGTTTACCCTCAAAAGGTAAGTCAAACATCTCTGCAAACGTAGTGGTGTGCTTCCCCTTATCTGACCAATCCGAAATTTCTCCTGTTTTCAAACCATATTCAGGCACAATAGCATTAATCAAAGTGGACTTACCAACACCTGAGTGACCTGACACTAATGTAATTTTATTCTGAAGTAGCCCCTTGACAACATCAATATTCTTTCCAGTCAAAGCCGAGACCTCATAGCATGGATAACCGATTCGTTCATAAATCGCCTTATAGTCGGCCAATATTTCCAAACCTTCATCACTGAAAAGATCAAGTTTATTAAAAATAAGTACTGCAGGTATCCCATAGGCTTCGGTCGTTACCAAAAAGCGGTCAATAAAACCCAAAGATGTTGGCGGGGAAGCCAACGTAACAACCAAAAAAGCCTGATCTAGATTCGCACCGATAATCTGCGTTTGCTTGGAAAGGTTCACCGATTTTCGGATAATATAGTTGCGACGAGGTTCCAATTCACGAATAACAGCACTTTCAAGATCTGGCTCCACATCAAAATGCACCCAGTCTCCTACAGCCACCGGATTGGTCGTTTTAATTCCTTTGGTACGAAATTTCCCTTTGATCCGGCAATCATATCTCTTGCCATCTTCGCCCAAAACCTGATACCAACTACCTGTGGACTTTGTTACCAATCCTCTCATAGAACCTGTTGCATTAAATGTGTCATAGCACAAAAATCGGAAAAATTTATTAAACTTACGGTTTGATGAATTTCTTACCTTTGTAAGGAGACTAAAATTCAATTTTGTGAAAAAACTATTTCTTTTAGATGGCATGGCTCTCATATATAGAGCATATTTTGCTTTGAGCAAGACCCCACGCATCACCTCGACAGGGTTGAATACTGGGGCAATCATGGGTTTTACCAATACACTGTTGGAGGTATTGAAAAATCAGCAACCTTCTCATATAGCGGTAGTGTTCGACACAGCGGCTCCTACAGCACGCCATATTGAATTTGAAGCCTACAAAGCACATCGTGAAAAAATGCCCGAAGACCTTTCAGCTTCCATCCCTTATATCTACCGCCTGATTGAGGGATTCAATATCCCTATTATCACAATGGACGGTTATGAAGCGGATGATATCATCGGAACATTAGCAAAAAAAGCAGAACAAGAAAACTTCCAAGTCTATTGTATGACACCAGATAAAGATTTTGGTCAGCTTGTCTCAGACAATATTTTTATTTACAAACCAGCTCGCATGGGTAATGGGGCTGAAGTACAAGGTGTCAAAGAAATTCTCGAAAAATGGGAAGTCACAGATGTGAACCAGGTCATTGATATCTTAGGATTATGGGGTGATGCCGTAGATAATATCCCAGGAATTCCAGGTATCGGTGAGAAGACCGCAAAAAAACTTGTTCAGGAATTTGGGTCAGTCGAAGGAATTATAGCGAATGCAGATAAGTTAAAAGGAAAACTGCGCGAAAACGTTGAAAATTTTGCGGAACAGGGATTAATTTCAAAAAAATTAGCAACAATTTTGTTGGATGTACCCGTTGATCTTAGCGAAAAAGCCCTAGAACTTGAAGATCCAAATAAAGACATTTTAGAACCCCTTTTTGCTGAATTGGAATTTAGGACATTGGGAAAAAGAGTTTTTGGAGACGATTTCTCCATACTTGAAAAGAATGCACCTGTAAATGGACAGATGGATTTATTTGCGACCCAGACAACAACAAATACAACAAGTACAGCAATAGAAGTATCAAGTGAAAATATTGTTCTAAAAAATATTCACAATACAACACACGAATATACACTGTTAGATACCACAGAAGAACAAGAAAAACTTGCCGAGGAACTCAATTCAAAAAGCAGCTTTTGTTTTGATACAGAAACAACGGGACTAGATGCGAATCTTGCTGATATTGTCGGACTTTCATTTTCGTTTGAAACCGGGAAAGCATACTATATCCCTACACCAGCAAATCGGGAAGAAGCCCAACGCATCGTCGATATCTTTAAGTCTGTACTGGAAAATCCAGCAATTGAAAAGATAGGTCAAAATATCAAATACGATATCCTCTTATTGGCAAGATATGGTGTTAAGGTACAGGGAGCCTTATTCGATACCATGTTAGCGCATTACCTCATTGACCCTGATACGCGGCATGGCATGGATGTCCTTGCTGAAAACTATCTGAATTACACGCCAGTCTCCATTACCGAACTCATTGGAGAAAAAGGAAAAAAACAAGGAAATATGCGGGATGTTGATTTCGAAAAAATCAAAGAATACGCAGCAGAAGACGCAGACATTACTTTGCAGCTAAAAAATATATTCCATCCCCTTTTGGTAGAAACGGACACCTTAAAATTGGCCCAGGATGTTGAATTTCCACTTGTATATGTGCTTGCAGAAATAGAACGAAATGGGGTAAAAGTGGATGTCCCCGCACTTGGCGAATTTTCGAAAACATTGGAACAGGACATCAAGGATCTAGAGAATGCCATATTTGAAAAAGCAGGAGTGAACTTTAATATTGCCTCACCAAAACAGTTAGGCGAAGTATTATTCGACAAGCTCCAACTGGATCCGAAAGCAAAGAAAACAAAAACAGGGCAGTACAAAACCGGTGAAGATGTTCTATTGGCACTGGCGCACAAATCAGATATTGTTCAGGATATTTTGAATTTTAGGCAGTTACAGAAATTAAAATCAACTTACGTAGATTCATTACCTGAATTGATCAATCCGGAAACGGGGTTGATCCATACGTCCTATAATCAAGCTGTCGCCGCAACAGGCCGCTTGAGTTCTACAAATCCTAATCTACAGAATATTCCGATCCGTACGGAAAGAGGTCGTGAAGTGAGGAAAGCATTTATCCCTCGCTCAGAAAATAACGTAATTTTATCCGCCGATTATTCTCAGATCGAGTTACGTTTAATCGCAGAGTTGAGCAAAGATCAAAATATGTTGGAAGCCTTTAGTCAAGGACATGATATCCATCGCGCCACAGCGGCAAAAGTCTATAATATGGCTTTTGAGGAGGTGACATCGGAGCAAAGGCGTAATGCAAAAGCAGTAAACTTTGGTATAATATACGGTCAATCCGCTTTTGGTTTGTCTCAAAACCTAGGCATCTCGCGTAAAGAAGCTGCAGACATCATCAACGAATATTTCAATCAATATACCGGTATAAAGAAGTATATGAGCGACGCCGTTGAATCCGCTAAAGAGAAAGGCTACGTTGAAACAATTTTAAAGCGTAGACGTTATTTGAGAGACATTAATTCAGCAAACATGACTGTTCGGGGATTTGCTGAACGAAATGCGATCAATGCTCCTATTCAAGGTTCGGCAGCTGATTTAATCAAGATTGCCATGATTGCAATACAAAAGGAAATCGAGCATCAGGGATTGGTAGGTAAAATGATTATGCAAGTACACGATGAGTTGGTGTTTGATGTTCCGAAACAAGAGGTCGAAGCATTCAAAACCATTATTCTGGACAAAATGACAAATGCTATAAAAACAAATGTTCCATTGATTGTTGAAATCGGAGAAGGTAAAAACTGGCTTGAAGCACATTAATTTTTGTTATGACTAAAAAAATCATTTATATATTGTTATTGTTTTCCTCGTTTTGCTGCCAATCTATTCAGGCGCAAGACGGTAAACCTGTATTTTACGAGAAATTAGATCAAGGCCTAATTCGGTTCTATTTTGATAAGTATTATTATCTGGCTGCAAAAGATTGCGAATTCAAATCAATTGAACGTGTAAGCAAATTTGATTTCACAAAGCAAATTTTCGAAGGGGAGTTTCGTGATTTCGCGCCCAATGGCAACCGTATACTGGTCGGCAATTATAAGGATGGTAAAAAAGAAGGCGTATTTCAAGCTTTTCATCCGAATGGTGTGTTAAAATGGGAAATAAATTTTAAGGATAACTATCCTGTTGGTGATTGCAAATATTATTATCCCGATGGTAAACCGCTATTAACGGTGGCCTATGGTGATTACGGTTATTTCATTAAAGATTATTGGGATAATCGAGGAAAACAGGAAATCGTTGGCGGTGAAGGAAACTATGAATTCGCTATTCCATTCGAAGGGTTCACAGAATTTGGTTATGATTTTTATCTACGTAAAGGTAAAGTAAAAGGCGGTAAACCACAGGGCAACTGGAACACCTACTTTTATAATATTGGACAGCAACCCATTTACGCGATGACACAACGCTTTGTTGATGGAAAAATCGTCGCTACTTATGATGATAATGGAGAGCTTCCAAGCGAAGATTTTCAGGCTTTAAGCGTTTTACCCTACGATTATTTTATCCGAGCTGAACTATTAAACAGCAAATCCTGTAGTTTTGATGACTTTTCAAACTTCTATGCGTTCCTTGCTAAACGGTTTACCGATAGGATCAACAAAAGCGGATTAGAAGTCGCAACTCAGCTAAATTTCTCCTATGAGGTTGAAGTCAAAAAAACAGGCTTGGCCAATTTGCGAAGTCTTAAATTGAATGTAGACTCCAATAATGAAAATGATCACACCATTTTGAATCGAATTGCTAAAAGTGTAGATTTTTATTTTCCTACCTACAAACAAGATCAACCTCAAGACGATACGATTAAAGTTTCTGGAAGCATTGCCACAGGAAGTGATGGAAAAGTCTATACCCATTCAATTAAAATCGAAAGACAAATAGACAATTCGAGTAAATAATTATCTTTGCAGAAATAAATAGATATGAAATTCCATAAAGAAGGATATACCACATTAGCGATTGCTGTACTTTTTATCTTTATCATCAATGCTGTTGCGGATTATTATGATGCCCCGCAGTTTGTCAAATGGTTTATTTATACCCTTTCAGCATTCCTATTCATTACAGTTGTCCAGTTTTTTAGAAGCCCCAAGAAAGTAGTGATTCCACAAGATGGCACAATCTTATGTCCTGCTGACGGAAAAGTTGTGGTTATCGAAGAAACCGAAGAAAATGAATATTTTCATGACAGAAGGATACAGGTCTCTATTTTCATGTCTCCAATCAATGTACATGTTAACCGAAATCCAATCAGTGGTTTGGTGACTTTCTTCAAATATCATCCCGGGAAATTCTTGGTTGCTTGGCATCCAAAATCATCGACAGACAATGAAAGAACGACTGTTGTCGTAAAAGACAAAACAGGCAGGGAAGTTCTTTTCCGTCAAATTGCTGGCGCATTGGCCCGCCGTATTGTTTGGTATGTAAAAGAAAATGATCAGGTTGTTCAGGGCAACGAGTTCGGCTTTATCAAATTTGGTTCACGTGTGGATCTATTCTTGCCTTTAGGAACGGAGATCAATGTGAATATTGGTGATAAAGTTACTGGAGCTAAAACCGTTATCGGAAAATTTTAACAATTTATTAATATCATTATAAGTAACTTAGGCTCCAATTAGGGGCCTTTTTTATTCAACAGATGAATTTTAGACAATTATTATTAGCAAACTCCGCTGGTGTTGGCATTGCAATATCCACTATCAGCTTTTATTATAAACATGACCTTCAGACTGCACTGATTATTTTTTTTGTAGCCTTGGTCATTTGTTTTCTTCTATTCAACTACCTGTTCGAGAAATACATCTACCGCCGTCTTAATACCATGTATAAGTTGATTCATAACCTCAAACTTGGCAAAGATCTAAAAGATGCGATTGGTGAACATGTCAGTGAAGATCCCATTACAGATGCAGAAAATGACGTAAAGGCTTGGGCAAAAGATAAAAAAAATGAAATTGAACAACTGAAATCGCAGGAAAAATTTAGACGTGAATTCCTTTCCAATATATCCCATGAGTTCAAAACACCCCTTTTTGCTACACAAGGATACATCGAGACATTACAAGATGGGCTGATGGAAGAAGACATGGAAATGGCAAAGAATTTTTTAGATAAAGCTGCTCGAAACCTTGACAGATTGAATTATCTAATTCAAGATTTAGATGAAATATCCAAACTGGAATCAGGTAAAATGGTATTGAACATTGAAAAATTTGATATTGTAGATCTCATCAAAGACACTTCGTATTCATTAGAAGACAAAGCCAAACAACACAATATTAAGATAGAGTTCAAACCTAAAACCGGTACACCACATTGGGTTAAAGCAGATCGCAATAAAATACATCAGGTATTGTATAATCTTATCGATAACTCACTCAAATACGGAAAAGAAGGAGGTACCACAAAAATCAAAATCTTTCCGCTTTTTGAACAAGTATTAATAGAAATTACTGACAATGGCTATGGCATCGAAGAAAAAAATCTGAGCCGGGTATTCGAGCGATTCTTCCGTACAGATAAAAGTCGCTCAAGAGATATTGGTGGATCGGGCTTAGGTCTTGCAATTGTCAAACATATTGTTGAAGCACATCAACAGAATGTTAATGTCCGTAGTACAGAGGGCATTGGAACCACTTTTGGCTTTACTTTGCAAAAAGTTCAGACCGGAGATTAAACAATTGATGACATTTTTGTGTTTAAACAAAACCAATGTTAACATTAACTTAACATTAGGGTATTATTTTTGCAAAAATAAATTTAAGATATGTCTTTAAATAGCATTTTTCAATACTTCGTTCCAAAGGACAAAAAATTCTTCCCTTTGTTTGAACAAGCCGGCAACAATTTGATCGAAATGTCTCAATTGTTAAAAGATATTGTTAACTCAAACAATCCGGAGAAGAAGAAAGAGTTCACGCGTAAGATGGAAGACTTGGAGCACAAAGGCGACAACATCACACATCAAATTCACTTGGAACTAGGTAAAAATTTCATTACGCCTTTCGACCGCGAAGATATACACTCGTTAGCAAGTTCATTGGACGATGTAGCCGATTTTATACACGGTGCAGCTAATAGAATGGATTTATACAAGGTAGAAAAAG
This sequence comes from Sphingobacterium sp. GVS05A, assembly GCF_019969845.1. Classification (GTDB taxonomy): domain Bacteria; phylum Bacteroidota; class Bacteroidia; order Sphingobacteriales; family Sphingobacteriaceae; genus Sphingobacterium. The sequence goes on along the minus strand of NZ_JAHXYR010000003.1, from coordinate 13,808 downwards.
CAACAGAGCCAATGATCGAAATCGCAGATCTATTGGTAGAAGCGACTGAGCATGTTTCAAAAGCAATCCATGAACTTCGGGATCTAAAAAACATTCGCAACATCACCGATTCTTGTGTACGTATCAATAGTGTAGAAAATAAAGCAGATTATATTTTTGACAAGGCGGTAGCTGATCTTTTTGAATTTGAAAAAGATGCGATCTCATTGATTAAACACAAAGAAGTGTTATCCGCGATGGAGGATGCAACAGACAAATGCGAGGATGTTGCTAACGTATTAGAAAGTATTCTAGTTAAAAACGCATAATCATTCGATCATAAGTGCATAAAAATTCTACGAGATTATGATGTCAACATTACTCGTTGTTGTGATTGTCTTAGCAATTGCATTTGACTACATCAATGGATTCCATGATGCAGCCAACTCTATTGCGACAGTTGTATCAACAAAAGTTCTAACACCAGCAATGGCTGTATTATGGGCTGCCATATTCAACTTTGCTGCATATTTCTACTTTACAGATCACAAAGTAGCCAACACCATTGCCAAAACGGTATTGGAAGAATATATTACCCTTGAGGTTATCTTTGCGGGCTTGCTCGCTGCGATTGGCTGGAACTTATTCACTTGGTACTACGGAGTACCCTCAAGTTCCTCCCACACATTGATCGGAGGCTTTGCTGGATCGGGAATGGCATATGCTTTTATTCTTGGAGCAGACCCTATCCATGCCATCAATATCGACGCCACTTTAAAGATTATTGCTTTCATTGTCTTTGCACCGATTATTGGTATGACCATATCGATTATCATTACCCTCATTGTAATCAATTTAGCTAAAAACTCGCGGCCTAGTGTCGCTGAAAAATGGTTTAAAGTATTACAATTGGTTTCATCAGCAGCCTTGAGTTTTGCTCATGGGGGCAATGACGCACAAAAGGTAATGGGTATTATCCTTGTAGCTATGGTTGCTGGCGGTTATATGCAAAACACGGAACACATGCCAGAATGGATTCCATTGACCTGTTATGCGGCAATTGCTGCTGGAACAATGAGTGGAGGCTGGAAAATTGTGAAGACAATGGGAACCAAGATCACGAAAGTGACACCATTAGAAGGAGTTTGTGCCGAATCTGCAGGAGCTGTTACATTGGGTATAACAGAACATTTCGGTATCCCAGCATCTACCACACATACCATCACAGGAGCAATTATTGGTGTTGGAGTTGTTAAACGTGTTTCAGCAGTACGCTGGGGGGTAACTATTAGTTTGTTATGGGCTTGGGTATTGACTATTCCAGTATCGGCTCTGCTTGGAGCACTCTCTTTAGTCATTGTACATTATTTACTTTAGAAAGAATTTCTTAATTTTTTTCTAAAAGCTATTGAAACAAAACAAAAATTTGGTACTTTCGTACCGAATTTTTGTTTTGTTGTTTCACATTAAATACTTAATTTAGTACGAAATATCAAGAATTTAAAAATTTAACATAATTTTAAGACTTTGGCACGGCAATTGTACTGTTCCAGATATTAAATAAGACAACAAAGTTTGAAAACAATTAAAATTAATAATAACCTTAAAAACAAGAGTATGAACTATTCTACAATTAAAAAAACAGCTGTTGCTGCTACATTAGTTGCCGCTTTAGGTTTCGCTGATACAGCACAAGCTCAACAAGTATTCGGTGGTAGATCACAATACAGAACTTGGTCTATCGGAGTTCAAGGTGGTATCACTACGCCTAATGCTTTAATTGGTGGTAACAATAACTTTGGTCAAAAAGTTGGTTACTTCCAAAACAAAGTTGGTGAGTACTACGGTTTAACAGTACGTAAACAATTCTCTCACCTATTCGGTTTAGAAGTTGAAGCAAACCGTGGTAAGATCAAAACTTACAACCACAACGAGTCTGGTCCTGCTTTCGAAAATCTTTCTGGCTCTAATTTGGGACGTGCTCAGTCAGCAGAAACTAAAGTAAACTGGGCTGCTAGCTTAAACGGCGTGTTCCAATTGGGTACAATCGATTTCTTGAGAAGAGAAAATGCTGTTAACTTCTACGCTAAAGTAGGTATCGGTGCTTTCGCTTATAACCCAACTCAATTCTCTAATAATGACTTTGGTGGAACTGTTGTTTACGATCAAAAATGGGGTGAAGATGTCCTTGGAGACCGTTCTCCTTCAAATCCTCGTGATAAAGACTACCGTTTAGGTATGATCGTTCCTGTAGGTGTTGGTGCTAAATTCAAATTATCTGAGGTTGTAGCCTTGAACTTAGGTTACACAATGAACTTTACTGATGAGGCATTATTGTACGGACCTGGCAGAAACAATAATACAAAACAACGTTTCTCTAACATCTATGGTGGTTTAGAGTTCACTTTAGGTTCAAAAGACAAACAAAACTTGACTTTTGCTAACCCTGTAGCTACAATGTATGATGAGTTGAAAGATCCTTCATTGAGAAACGAAGTTGAAGCATTGAAACAACGCGTAAGCACTTTAGAAGGTACTGTTAACACATTAAGCGCTGATGCTGATGGTGACGGTGTATCTGACAAATTTGATAAATGCCCTGGTACTCCTGCTGGTACTCCAGTAGATGGTTCAGGATGTCCAATCAAATTCCCAGAGCCTCAAGTTCTTGAAAACAACAGTAACGGTTACTATGCTCCAATTCAATTCGAATTTGATAGCTCAGTATTGAAAACTTCTTCTTACTCAACTTTAGATAAATTGGCTAAAGAAGTACGTGACAATAATTCATCTGTAACTTTAGACGGTTATGCATCTGCAGAAGGTTCTGAAGCTTACAATACAACTTTGTCTAAAGACCGTGCTAACTCTGTAAAACAATACTTAGTAAATGCTGGTGTTTCTTCATCAAGCATCACTGCTAACGGTTACGGAGAGAAAAACCCAATCGCATCTAATTCAACTGAAGAAGGTCGTGTTCAAAACCGTCGTGTTGAGATCAAAAAATAATCGTATATAACTTATACCATTATATTAAAAGCCGGCTCTAGAGCCGGCTTTTTTATTTTGACAGTATTTATCCTTAACTTTGTGGATGATATCCAATTTGTGGAAAATTTATTCAATCAAATTAGATAAGAAATTAGTATTTTGATTTAAGGAACAGAATACTGGTTTTAAACTTTTGAGAATGGAAGAGGATTTTGAATTTGAAAACCCCGAAGAAAGAAAAATCTCGGTGGACAGATATGAGGAAATGCTTCGAAACGAGGATCAGTATTTTTTTGACTCCAAGGCTTTCGAAGGAATAATAGACTACTATGCTGAAAAAAATGATCCTGTAAAGGCGCTACAAGTGACCGAATTTGCAATCAGCCAACATCCCTTTGATATTACATTTTTGTTGAAGCAAGCTCAATTGTTTTCAACAATTCAACAGTATCAGAATGCATTAGCGGCCTTGGACAAAGCAGAACTACTGGAAGCTTCGGAAGGAGATATATTTCTAATTAGGGGTGGTATTTTGGGGAGCATAGGGCAATTTGATGAAGCATTAGATCAATTATTCAAAGCATTACCCTTATTAGACAATAAAGATGAGGTTTATTTTCATATTGCCATGATTTTCCAAGCGCAAATGAACTATGACAAAGCTATTGTTTATTTAAAGAAAGCGCTTGAACTCAATATGGACTATCAAGAAGCACTCTATGAACTAGCTTATTGTTATGATGTACTTGATAGGCAAGAAGAAAGTATATCTTTCTATAAAAAATATATTGACTCAGATCCTTATTCGTACTATGCTTGGTATAATCTAGGCAACTCCTATCATAAAATAAGCAAGTTTGAAGAAGCATTAGATGCATATGACTATGCCATATTAATCAAAGAAGACTTCTCATCTGCTTATTTCAATAAAGGAAATGCACTAGTCAACTTAGATCGTTATCAGGAGGCATTGGATGTATACAAACAGACCTTTGAATACGAACAGCCCAGTGCGGATACCTATTGTGCTATAGGTGAGTGTTACGAGAAGCTGGAACAAATGGAAGAAGCTCGAAACTACTATAAAAAAGCCGTAAAATTAGACGCCGAGCTTGCAGATGCATGGTTTGGTATTGGTGTCACGCTGGATTTTGAAGAACGATACTTTGAGTCGCTTCATTTCTACAAAAAGGCTTTGGAACTAGAAGACACAAATCCGGATTACTGGTTTGCAATCGCAGATGCTCGGTATAAGCTACAGCAAATTGATCAGGCTGAAGATGCGTATAAAAAAGTAGTTGCATTAAATCCATCAGATATAGATGCTTGGCTCGATTACTCTTCGATCTTATTTGAACAGAGTAAAATTGATGAAGCCATCAATGTCATGTCGGATGCGATTACGCAAAATCCCGAAGCGGCGGAATTATATTATCGTGTAGTGGCCTATCTATTTGCAAACGGACAATACAATGAAGCTTTAAACTTTTTGGAACTAGGCTTAGCAACGAATCCGGAAAAACATCACATTCTCTTTGATTACCTTCCTCAATTGCAAGGAAATCAAATTATCACTGAAATTGTAAAAAAATATACCAAACCAAAAAATTAAAGTAGAAAACACATAATACTCCCAGGCCATCTTTAGGACTTGCCTGGGAGTGTAAAATGCGTTCAGATTAAGCTTACCTTTTCACCCAAAGAAGTACTAAACATTCAATGAAAAAATTAGGTCTGATAGGATTTCCGCTAGGACACTCCTTTTCCAAAAAATATTATTTAGAGAAGTTTCAGAAAGAAAATATTCAACATATAGATTATGACCTATATCCAATTGAACGTATATCAGATTTTCCATCTATATTTAAGAATAAGGACTTTTATGGGGTAAATGTGACCATTCCATACAAGATAGAGGTCTTGGACTATTTAAACGAACTATCAGAAGAAGCTAAAGCTATACAAGCTGTAAACTGTATCCGCATTACACATCTAGCAAACGGCGCTTCACACTTAAAAGGCTACAACACAGACGCATATGGATTTAAAGAATCACTGAAACCACTTTTGAACCAAAATGACAAAAATGCTTTAATCCTTGGAAATGGAGGAGCAGCAAAAGCAGTGATCTATTCATTAGATAAATTAGGGATAAAATACAAGCTCGTCAGCCGAACAAAACAAACGGACAACTACACGTATGAGGAATTAGATGAAACGATTTTAGCTGAATATACATTAATTATCAATTGTTCGCCTGTAGGAACATTTCCCAATATAGCAGAGTCTCCGGCTTTACCGTACGAATATATCAATGCCAAGCACCTATTGTATGATCTGATTTATAATCCAGAAGAGACAACATTCCTAAAGAAAGGCAAAGAAAAAGGTGCTCGAACTAAAAATGGGCATGAAATGTTGCTGCTTCAGGCAGAGAAAAATTGGGAAATTTGGAATAGCTAGTCTTTCTCTATATAGAGAACAATAAAAAATGTAATTTTACTTTATGCTAACGATCAGAACATTCACTTTCAATCCATACCAAGAAAACACCTACTTGTTGTATAACGAAGAGGGAAACGCCTTAATTATTGACCCGGGTATGTATGGCGAAAAAGAACAGGAGGAGTTTTTAACCTTTATCGATCTTCACAATCTCACTCCGCAATTGTTACTGAATACACATTGTCACATTGATCATGTCTTGGGCAATTATTTTATTCATGAGAAGTTTGATTTACTTCCTCAATTTCACGAAGGAGAACTATCTACATTGGTTGCAGTTCAAAACTATGCCCCGCAAATGGGATTCCGGTATGACATCTCTCCTATTGGAGAAGTATTTCTAAAAGATGGAGACAAAATACAAATAGACAATGACGAATTGCAAGTGATATTGGCGCCCGGCCACTCACCGGCCCATATCTGTTTTTATTCCGCTTCTCAAAAATTCTTAATTGGTGGGGATGTCTTGTTCCGCAATAGTATTGGTCGTACTGATCTACCCGGAGGAAATCATCAGCAGCTTTTAGATAATATTAAGCAAAGACTTTATACTTTACCCGATGACACCGTTGTCTACCCAGGTCATGGCCCATCAACGACAATAGGTTTTGAAAAGAACTCCAATCCATTTATACAAGGATAAGATATGAACTTACCTTTTCTATTTGCCAAGAGATACCTGTTTTCAAAAAAATCAGTCAACGCTATTAATATCATCTCCTCAATTAGTGTGATAGGTGTTACGGTAAGTAGTGCCGCATTAATCATACTCCTTTCCTCTTTCAATGGGATGGAGGAGCTTATTATATCTATGTATAGCAAATTTGCTCCTGAACTAAAGATAGAGCCACAAAAAGGTAAGCTCTTTACAACAAATAAATCAGTCTTTAATGAGCTGCGAAAGAATCCTAATGTTATCCATTATACAGAAGTATTAGAAGAGAAGGTATTACTTCAATATGCAAATCGACAGTATATCTCAACTATCAAAGGAATCGAGCCCAAATCGCTTAATAAGAGTATTGGTGATAGTATTCTTGTGGATGGCGTATATCAGCTCTCACGTGATTCAACTAACCTGGCTATACTTGGAGCAAGTGTCCAGGCTAATCTCGGTATTTCTATGCAAAATACCCCTGATTTAATCCAAGTTTATTCACCAAGAAAAGGCGTCAAAAACACATCTAATCCTGCTGAAGAATTTAATATTAGAGCTATCAGTCCAGGAGGTGTCCTCAGATACCAACAGGACTTTGACAATTTCGTTATTACACCCATTTCGTTTGCCAAAGAAGTACTCGGTGAATATGACAGAGTTTCCGCTATTGAATTTTATCTAAAGGAGGGCACTAACATCAAGCTATTTGAACAGGACCTTCAAAAAAAATTAGGTGAAGAGTATCTCGTCAAGAATCGGGAAGAGCAAAACCCAACCTTATATAGAAATGTACGTGTAGAGAGATGGGTTGTGTTTTTTATCTTAACATTGATTAGTATCATCGCAATTTTTAATATTGTAGGTTCATTGACGATGCTAGTATTGGATAAACAAAAGGATATGACAGTCCTAAAAAGTCTAGGTGGTAACAATAGCTTAATTCAACGCATCTTCTTTTATGAGGGGTTGATGATTGCAATTATTGGCTGCATTTTAGGTTTATTAATTGGAGCAATATTCAATTATATTCAATCAACCTATGGTATAATACGGGTTGAAGATGGTGCTAACGCTATTTTGGATAGCTACCCTATGCTTAGCCGCTGGAGCGACTATGGTTTAGTATTCATCACGGTAACCAGTATTTCGGGATTAGTTTCTTATTTCTCAGCAAAGATAAGTGTAAAGGAGCTGAACAAGCTCAAAGCAACAGATTAATAGCGGGAGCTTTTGGAACGGCTTTGACTTCCCTTCGTTATTTGCTGTATTAAACTTCCCCATGCAAAAGGATTTAATAGCGGATTTGCGTAACGTTGGTTAATGACTTTATTATTCATTGTATTGAAACTTTGTGCGTTATTGATTGAACGCATCTCGTTGCCATCGCGAGGTACTACAGCAGCCATAGCTGATAAAGATTCGTTGGAAAGTGTTCTTTTTGCCCGTACAATATGATCCTCAGATACATCTAAGTTCATAAATGCAATATTAAATTCCTCAATACTCGCCCAGGGATATGGAGTCACCATTGGCAATTCAGTTACCAAATTTTGCATTACGATACTAGCTGTATATTTGTCGCCGGCAACTTCAGGTACAGTTACAATGAGCGGATCGAATCCTACAGAGGAAAAGCGAAGTGTGTCTCCTACATGAGCTACGAAAGAAAAATAGCCTTCATTATTGGCCGAAATGGCCTCGTTACGGAAAGATAAATTGGTTACTGTAGCATATCCAACAGGAAGCCCAGACCCCACAGTAGTTACAATACCGGAATATTGGACGATCTTCCTTTCTTGCGCCTTTAAAGTCGAAGACTCAAAAAATACAGATAAAACTAATAATATAGGGATCAGCAACTTCATAGAACAAATTTACACAAAAGCAGCTGAGCTAGCCGTTAAATTGTGTTAATAGATAAACTAATTGGCCGACGGCAAGGTCGCATCAGGAGAATCTGGATCAGTTAGATTAATTGCTTCAACAGCTGTTACCTCTGGTACAGCTTTTTTTATAGCTTGTTCCAATCCTGCTTTAAAAGTCATAATGCTCATTGAACATGAAGCGCAAGCGCCCAATAGTTTTAATCGCACGACATTATCTGCAGTAATCTCTTCAACACTCACATTTCCGCCATCAGTTTCCAAATAAGGTCTCAAGGTATCCAATGCTTGCTCCACTTTTTCTTTTAAAGTCATACTCTTTATTAAATTCAATGATTGTACATGTAAAGATAATCAAATATTTTAAAATCTATATTTTTCCTCTCCTTGGGCAATGGAAAAACAACAAGTTCATGACAATACTGCCACCAAATTGCATCCAACGAGTTAAAGAATGTTAATAAAAAATGTTGTTTTTGGGATCAAATAATTATTAAACTATATTGCGCAGTAAAATTTAATTGATTAGTATAACAAATTCACTTATCTTTGTAAAATGTTTTTAAATAGGCGTATAGCGGCTATCTGTGCCGGCATGATGTTTCTATTGGTGTTTACTGGTTGCAAGAGTAAATTTGAGAAATTGCGCGCAAGCAATAATATCGCTCAAAAGTACGAAGAAGCCGTAAAACTTTATGAGAAAAAGAAATATACAAAGGCGTTAGTTTTGTTTGATGACTTGCGGACAAAATTCCGCGGACAAGCTGAGGCAGAAAATATCTACTATTATTTGGCATTTGCCAATTACCGTTTGAAAGATTATACTTCTGCGGCATATCACTTTAAGGACTTTGCAGATGTTTATCCGAACAGTCCACGGGCGGAAGAATGTCGTTTTATGCATGCTTATTGTTACTATTTGGATTCACCTCGGTCAACTTTGGATCAAGCAAATACGAAAAAAGCAATCGATGCCCTGCAGCTTTTTGTCAATCTCTATCCAGAATCAGAACGTTCTAAAGAGGCCTCAGACCTCATTCAAAAGTTAAGAGATAAACTCGAACTTAAGGCTTTTGCCAATGCTAGACTCTATTATGATATGGGGTTGAATGATGATTATAGAGCCGCTGTAATTGCGTTACAAAATGTACTGAAAGAATATCCCGACACCAAATACGCTGAAGAAATTGAATTTCTGACGCTAAAGGCACAATATATATTTGCTTCAAAAAGTATTTTGCAAAAGCAGGAAAGCAGATATGACGAAACATTGGATTACTACCGTAGCTTTGCGAGTAACTATCCCAATAGCAAACATATAAAAGAAGCGGAATCTATTCGTCAAGATTCTGAAAAAGGAATTAAGACGGCCGCTTCCCACATGAAAGAATATAATAAAGCTCTTGCTGAGCAAGAAGCATATATCAAAGAACAAAAGGCGAAAAAAGAAAAAGAAAATACCCAAAAAGATGAGTCAAAAAAATAATAATTCAATTCCAAATTCTACAGTTACACGTGACTTAAGACAATTGGACAAAGGAACTGACAATCTCTATGAATCCATTGTAGTTATTTCTAAACGCGCGAATCAAATTGCAGTAGATATTAAGGAAGAACTAAACGGAAAACTTGCTGAGTTTGCAAGTAATAACGATAACTTAGAAGAGGTATTCGAAAACCGCGAACAAATAGAGATTTCTAAACATTACGAACGTATGCCAAAACCTACTTTGGTAGCAATCGATGAATTTCTACACGATAAAGTGTATTACAGAAATCCTTCTAAAGAGCAGGACTAATCGCAGAATCAACGATGGCTTTAGCTGGAAAAAATATTGTAATTGCTGTATGCGGCAGTATCGCCGCATACAAGATTGCAACTTTGATTCGTCTGCTTGTAAAAGCGGATGCTCAGGTTAAAGTAATTATGTCGGAGGATGCCACAGCATTCATTACCCCGCTTACACTATCTACGCTTTCCAAAAATCCTGTTTTTGTTGACTATTATCAGCCGGATACTGGAGAATGGAATAATCATGTGGAAATTGCGCTAAATGCAGACTATATACTTGTAGCCCCAGCCACAGCAAACACCATCGCAAAGATGGCGAATGGTCTCTGTGATAACCTACTGATGGCTGTATATTTATCCGCAAAGTGCCCGGTCTTCTTAGCTCCTGCAATGGATTTAGATATGTGGAAGCACCCGTCCACGCAATCGAATATCGTTAAACTAGGAGCTTATGGCAACATTATTATCCCACCTGAAAAAGGTGAATTAGCTAGTGGATTAGTAGGAGAGGGACGTCTCGCCGAACCAGAAGAAATTTTTCATTTCCTAGAAAATTACTCCAACCAAAATCTCCCATTATTAGGTAAAAAAGCGCTTGTATCAGCTGGCCCCACTTACGAGGCAATAGACCCTGTACGCTTTATTGGAAATCATTCTAGTGGAAAAATGGGCTATGCTATTGCCCAACAATTAAAAGAACTTGGGGCTGATGTAACCCTAGTTTCCGGGCCTACCGCACTACCGAAACCTGATCAAATAACTGTTGTTCCGGTCACTTCTGCTGCAGAGATGCTTCAAGCCTGTGAAAAGTACTTTGATCATGCTGCTATAATTGTCATGAGTGCCGCAGTTGCCGACTACACCCCTATTGAAGTAGCATCTCAGAAGATAAAGAAGAAAGAGGAAGAATTTTCTATTGCTTTAAAGAAAACAACGGATATTCTCGCCACTTTAGGAAGCAAAAAGAAGAAAGATCAATTACTAATCGGATTTGCTTTAGAAACCAACAACGAGCTCGAAAATGCAAAAGACAAATTGGTCCGAAAGAATCTCGATTTTATCGTTCTCAATTCCATGCAAGATCAGGGAGCTGGATTTGCTACCGATACAAATAAAGTCACAATTATCAATCGTTCAGGCGAAAGCAACGTATTCCCATTGAAATCGAAGGAAGATGTTGCAAAAGATATCTGTTCGATTATCTTACAGCATATTCCTTCGACAATATAAATTTTCCCTAAATTTAGGGGAGTATATGATTTCTATTATCTGTTATAGATTCACAATTCGTAATTCCTTAGGATAATAATTATTGATCCTATTTGGTAATAGTTTCATCCACCCAAGTGACATTCCTTTATATTTAGCAAGGGTCCAGCCTTTCATACCAGAAGATACAGTATCTAGTGTCACGTTTTCCTTTCTAAGGTAGTTTTGAGCCTCCTCAAGCGAAAGTTCAAGACTTTGGAAGCCTGGGTTTAATACATTACTTAACGCCAGTGCGTGGCTTGGAATGAGTTCCTTTCGATTAAGTTTTCCAGTATTGATTCCAGCATTTTTGAGATAGAGTACATTCTGAAGATATTTCAAATCATTTTCATACTTTTTGGGGAATATATATAGGTCATCATGATGGATAAATGGGAAGAACTCGTCAACGTTCAATATCCAAGTATCTAGAATTCCCTTCGGCACATCCGATTTCTCTGGTTTTATTCTTTTTCTATTAAATGTACCTTGCTCTGCAACTTTCTTCAAAACTGTAATAAAAAAACCCTCCCCGCCTAACTTATGTGGATAGAAACGATAGCCATGTGCCCCATGCCCAACCGACTTAGTACGCTCGATCCCCCAATTATCATCAATGGCGATTTCGATAGATTCAAAATCTCCGTTTTCTATTAGCCAATCTGCAATATCTTCATTTTCCTCCTCCGAATAAGAGCAGGTTGAATAAAAGAGGTATCCACCTGTTTTCAATGAAGCCATACTTTCTGCCAATATTCTTTGTTGTCTTTCGCTACAAAGTTTGACATTTGCTTCCGACCATTCATCTATTGCATCAGCATCCTTTCTAAACATACCTGATCCAGAACAAGGTGCATCTACCACCATAATATCAAAATATCCTGGCAATCGATCAAAAGCCGAAGGATCATTATTGGTGACCACCGTATTTGCATTTCCCCATTTTGTTAGATTATCCTGTAAGATATTCACACGGGTCTTGATTATTTCATTGGCGACAAGTAGACTATCGGGATGTAAGCTACTGTTTAGCAAAGTAGACTTTCCTCCAGGAGCTGCACAGAGATCCAATGCACGAACTGGTTTAGATCCTATTTCCAGCTTATGGATAACGTGGTCTATAAACATAGATGATGCGTCTTGGGGATAATAGCCACCAGCATGAAATAAAGGATCCAGCGTGAATACAGGGCGTTCCTTGAGATAAAAAGCGCTCTCGCACCAAGGCACCGTTCCTCCGCTGGAAAATGGACATTCCTTCAATTTGCGAGGGTTTAACCGTATCGCTGTTGCTCGCTTGCCTTCCTCATGTACTTTAATAAATTCAGCGGTATCGAATAATGGGTTTACACCTAATTTTTTCACTAATGAATTTGGCAGAAAATTACTCATGTCGTCCTAATAGTTTGTGCTAAAAATAATATAAATAAAAATGAAGTCAAAATAACTAGTAAATTACGGGAAAGAGTAAATTTGCATTATGAAAGATCTCAAGAAATACGCTATTATCCCGGCGACACCAGATGAACTGTATCTCGCCTTAACAACCGAAATTACGGCCCGCCTTTGGACTGGCGATCTTGTATCAATAGATGCAACTGTAAATGGTGAATTTTCTTTGTGGGATGGTGCAATTACTGGCCGGTTCTTGGAATTGGAACCTTCTACCAAAATTGTGCAGGAATGGTATTTCGGAGAAACTGACAGTCCTTCCATTGTTACATTAAAACTACATGAACACAAAAAAGGAACTTCATTAGAGATTAGACAGACCAATATACCAGATGAAGATTATGAAAATATTGCTGAAGGTTGGGAAGATCCTTATATCTCTTCTCTAATTGATTTTTATACTGAAGAAGATTAATTTTAAATAAGATCAACAGAGAGCCTAGTTTTTTAAAGCTAGGCTCTCTTAACCATTATGCTATTTAACAAAAAATTTTTAAATTCTCCCTGAACTAACCATTCAATATCTTAAATTCAATAGTTTCCTTCCTTCATAATGGATTTTGTACCACTTCAAATCTTTTCCATATATAGCAGCTATCTTGAGAGGCTGTTTTTCATTTATATATTGCAAGAGAATTCCATCAACATCTGATAATATAGTATATTTCCTTTGTTTAAGTATTACATTTTTCTTGCCTGGTTTAAGCTCGAAGTAACTATTTGTAATAACAAATCTAAACGGTTCTTATCTATCTCCAATCTAATCCTCATATTTTAGTAGTACTAAAACAATATATCTTTTAACCTTATCTTCGCATAGAATGGAACGGGGAATATATTCAAAGCTATAAGCTATGCTCCAGAAACTTTTCAACCGAGAACAAGCATAATTATTATAGGGGAGTAAGATGGTATACAAGTTTACTCCCACGCAGAGAAGATCCATATAGAAGTTCATTCGATAAAGATCACTACAGCAAGTGCGGCAATAACATAGGGTAAGATATTCCCCCAAGAATTCTGCTTGATCCGATAGCACCTTAGAGCAGTGCCATACAGCTTTGTACCAGATAGTAGGGTTGCGGAACATCTGTGCCACTTTTCCGAGCGTCACCCCAGTGGGCTTTGTCGCGGCACCATTGCTCTTTGGAATCTTCTGGGAAGTATGTAAACGCAAGAAGCCCTTGACTGTTTCCAGCAAGGGCTTCTGTGTAAAAAAAGGCACCGACCTACTCTCCCACCTGTTACGGCAATACCATCGGCTCTGGCGGGCTTGACTGCTCTGTTCGGAATGGGAAGA
>NZ_JAHXYR010000033.1 GCF_019969845.1 Sphingobacterium sp. GVS05A | reverse complement strand
TTACATAATCAGAATTCTTTTTTATATCTCTGATCTTGGATCGAATTGAACTAATTCTTGAATTTGTTCATGACTTTCGTTTTATCTACTCGTCACGCTTACATGATTGTGTTTTCTTAAAGAACTTATCTCGCTTCAACTTCCGTATCCGCTATATTCTGATGAGCATTGCGCTCCTCTTTATCTTTTTTTGTTTCCCTCCGTTTCCGTT
>NZ_JAHXYR010000032.1 GCF_019969845.1 Sphingobacterium sp. GVS05A | reverse complement strand
TTGAACTGCTGACCCCTACATTATCAGTGTAGTGCTCTAACCAACTGAGCTACGGGACTAGCTATTCTGTTCATCTATCTCTCTCGGTCCTGCTCCTTCTAGGGGCGGGCACTTTCTTCTGATGTTTTTTCTTCTTTTTCAATCATATGTACGTGACGAGCATCGATCCGCGATACTCTAGAAAGGAGGTATTCCAGCCGCACCTTCCGGTACGGCTACCTTGTTACGACTTAGCCCCAATTATCGGTTTTACCCTAACACGCT
>NZ_JAHXYR010000031.1 GCF_019969845.1 Sphingobacterium sp. GVS05A | reverse complement strand
TGCCCGCCCCTAGAAGGAGCAGGACCGAGAGAGATAGATGAACAGAATAGCTAGTCCCGTAGCTCAGTTGGTTAGAGCACTACACTGATAATGTAGGGGTCAGCAGTTCAAATCTGCTCGGGACTACGAAAAAAAAGAGGGGAATTAGCTCAGCTGGCTAGAGCACCTGCCTTGCACGCAGGGGGTCAACGGTTCGAATCCGTTATTCTCCACGAGCTAGTATTGCGATATTAGTATTGAGAATTGTGATGATTTTATGGCGAC
>NZ_JAHXYR010000030.1 GCF_019969845.1 Sphingobacterium sp. GVS05A | reverse complement strand
AGTACGAGGATCAGGTTCGCAAGATTATATACACCACAAATCCGATCGAGGGAATGCACCGTCAGATACGAAAAATCATTAAGTCTAAAGGGGCCTTCAACTCCGAACAGGCACTAATGAAATTGATGTATCTGATCATAAAGGATATCGCAAAAAAATGGACGATGCCAATGCATAACTGGGGCTTGACCATATCCCAACTTTATATTAGATTTGGGGATAGACTCAAACTCGAAAGAGGTTTTTAAGTTTTAATCCTATGACACAGTTGGTGTTACACTCCC
>NZ_JAHXYR010000002.1 GCF_019969845.1 Sphingobacterium sp. GVS05A | reverse complement strand
AGGGGAATTAGCTCAGCTGGCTAGAGCACCTGCCTTGCACGCAGGGGGTCAACGGTTCGAATCCGTTATTCTCCACGAGCTAGTATTGCGATATTAGTATTGAGAATTGTGATGATTTTATGGCGACATAAATTTACCCAATACCCGATACCCGATACCCAGTACTACCAAAGAGTTCTTTGACATATTGAAAGAGAAAAAAAATTACAAGAGAAGACAACAGTATAGAGACAATACTGATATGTGTTTGAAGTAAGGGAGAGACCCACGGTCCAGGCCGAACGATCCCGCACCTAGCATATTAGTATATATATCAAAAGCAGCCGCATAGTAGCAAAAGGCTATGCCGGTGAAGAAAGTAAATAAGGGCACACGGGGGATGCCTAGGCTCTCAGAGGCGAAGAAGGACGTGATAAGCTGCGATAAGCTTTGGGGATTGGCAAATGCGACTTGATCCAGAGATTTCCGAATGGGGCAACCTGACTATTTGAAGAATAGTCGTATAATACGCGAACGCGCTGAACTGAAACATCTAAGTAGGCGTAGGAGAAGAAAATAACAATGATTTCCCAAGTAGTGGCGAGCGAACGGGAAAGAGCCCAAACCGATTATGTTACGGCATAGTCGGGGTTGTAGGACCACGATATTGTACAATGCTATGAACTGGAAGCAGGTGGGAAACTGCGCGATAAGGGTGAGAGCCCCGTACAGGTAAAGAATATTGACATAGTGGTATCCTGAGTACCGCGGGACCGGAGAAATCCTGTGGGAATCCACCAGCACCATCTGGTAAGGCTAAATACTCCTGAGAGACCGATAGTGAACCAGTACCGTGAGGGAAAGGTGAAAAGAACCCCGAACAGGGGAGTGAAAAGAACCTGAAACCGTGTGCTTACAAGCGGTTGGAGCAGACAAGTTCTGTGACAGCGTGCCTTTTGCATAATGAGCCTACGAGTTACTCTTGTCTGGCAAGGTTAAGTCCTTCAGGGACGCAGCCGAAGCGAAAGCGAGTCTTAATAGGGCGCATAGTCAGATGAGGTAGACGCGAAACCTTGTGATCTACCCTTGGGCAGGTTGAAGTTGCAGTAACATGTAATGGAGGACCGAACCGATAAACGTTGAAAAGTTTCCGGATGACCTGAGGGTAGGGGTGAAAGGCCAATCAAACTGGGAAATAGCTCGTACTCCCCGAAATGTTTTTAGGAACAGCGTCGGCATTGAGTTTAATAGAGGTAGAGCTACCGATTGGGTGCGGGGGAGTCAAATCCTACCAAATCCAGACGAACTCCGAATGCTATTAAATATGGCCGGCAGTGAGGCTTTGGGTGCTAAGGTCCAAGGCCGAGAGGGAAAGAACCCAGACCATCAGCTAAGGTCCCCAAATTCGTTCTAAGTTGAACTAACGAGGTCCGGTTGCCCAGACAGCTAGGATGTTGGCTTGGAAGCAGCCATTCATTTAAAGAGTGCGTAACAGCTCACTAGTCGAGCGGCCGGGCGTGGATAATAAACGGGCATCAAGAACGGTACCGAAGCTATGGATTTGCATTGAAAGATATGCATCTGGTAGGGGAGCATTCCATATGGGGTGAAGATATCTGGTAATGGGTGTTGGACCGTATGGAAAAGCAAATGTAGGCATAAGTAACGATAAGGCGGGTGGGAAACCCGCCCACCGAAAGACCAAGGTTTCCTGATCAACGTTAATCGGATCAGGGTCAGTCGGGACCTAAGGCGCACCCGAAAGGGGCAAGCCGATGGACAACTGGTTAATATTCCAGTACTCTTCATAACTGCGATGTGGTGACGGAGTAGTGACACTGCCGCGAACTGACGGAATAGTTCGTTGAAAGGCGTAGGTATAGGGACGGTAGGCAAATCCGCCGACCCTGCTGAAACCCAATAGTACAGCAAAGCTTCGGTGGCGCTGATAGAGCAGGTAAACAGACTTCCAAGAAAACCCGCTAAGCTTCAGGTTATGAAGACCCGTACCGCAAACCGACACAGGTGGTCGAGGAGAGAATCCTAAGGTGCTCGAGTGAGTCATGGCTAAGGAACTCGGCAAAATGGCCCTGTAACTTCGGGAGAAGGGGCGCTGTCTCGCAAGAGCAGCCGCAGTGAAAAGGCCCAGGCGACTGTTTAACAAAAACATATGGCTTTGCAAAATCGCAAGATGAGGTATAAGGCCTGACACCTGCCCGGTGCTGGAAGGTTAAGAGGGGATGTCATCGTAAGAGAAGCATTGAATCGAAGCCCCAGTAAACGGCGGCCGTAACTATAACGGTCCTAAGGTAGCGAAATTCCTTGTCGGGTAAGTTCCGACCTGCACGAATGGTGTAACGATCTGGGCGCTGTCTCAGCCATGAGCTCGGTGAAATTGTGGTATCGGTGAAGACGCCGATTACCCGCAACGGGACGGAAAGACCCCATGCACCTTCACTATAGCTTAACATTGAGATTGGGTACAGGATGTGTAGGATAGGCGGGAGATGTTGAAGTGGCTTCGCCAGGAGTCATGGAATCAACCTTGAAATACCGCCCTTTCTGTATTCGGTTTCTAACTCCTTTATGAGGAGGACATTGTTTGGTGGGTAGTTTGACTGGGGTGGTCGCCTCCAAAAAGGTAACGGAGGCTTTCAAAGGTAAGCTCAGTACGCTTGGTAACCGTACGTGGAGTGCAATGGCATAAGCTTGCTTGACTGTGAGACCGACAAGTCGAACAGGGTCGAAAGACGGACATAGTGATCCGGTGGTTCTGTATGGAAGGGCCATCGCTCAAAGGATAAAAGGTACGCTGGGGATAACAGGCTGATCTCCCCCAAGAGCTCATATCGACGGGGAGGTTTGGCACCTCGATGTCGGCTCGTCACATCCTGGGGCTGGAGAAGGTCCCAAGGGTTGGGCTGTTCGCCCATTAAAGTGGCACGCGAGCTGGGTTCAGAACGTCGCGAGACAGTTCGGTCCCTATCTGTTGTGGGCGTTGGAAGTTTGAGTGGATCTGACCTTAGTACGAGAGGACCGGGTTGGACAGACCTCTGGTGAACCTGTTATGCCGCCAGGTGTACGGCAGGGTAGCTACGTCTGGAATAGATAAGCGCTGAAAGCATCTAAGTGCGAAACTAGCCACGAGATGAGACTTCCTTATAGGGTCGTAGAAGATGACTACGTTGATAGGCCATAGGTGTAAAGGTTGAGAGACCAAAGCCAAGTGGTACTAATAGCCCGAAGCTTTCTCATGCAGAGACACACTGTTGTCTTCCTCTTTAATTTTTGAAACAAAAGAAAGGAACCTCTTTCAATATATATGTCAATATAGTTTGAGCTATTTGATGGGTATTTTCCTAGAAAAGGAATCTAAATACTCATATCCAAATACCTGATACTATAAAAGATCTTTAGGTGCCTATATCGGCGGTGTCTACCTCTTCCCATTCCGAACAGAGCAGTCAAGCCCGCCAGAGCCGATGGTATTGCCGTAACAGGTGGGAGAGTAGGTCGGTGCCTTTTTTTACACAGAAGCCCTTGCTGGAAACAGTCAAGGGCTTCTTGCTTTTACATACTTCCCAAAAGATTCCGAAGAGCAATGGTGCCGCCAAGAGGAAAATGACAGAAGAATGGACGATGTTATAGTGCTTTGTTCCTGAGTAATAATCTATTTATGGTTTTTATTGAGTAACTTTGCGGCGCAATGGGTACATTATTGGATAACGGAATTAAGCCGTATAATCATTACGGCGCTTATTTGAAGCAAAAATATAACGGGCAGAAAGTATTTAAAGTGATTGTCGATGGCAATTTCACCTGTCCTAATAGAGATGGCAGCAAAGGCTATGGTGGGTGTACTTACTGTAATGTAGATTCTTTTACGCCCGATACGGCGCGAAAAATTCCTTCTATACGTGAGCAGGTGGAGTCAGGGATTGAACGCGCACGTAACAGCTATGGTGCAGAAAAATTTATTATTTACTTCCAACCCAATACCAATACGTACGCACCAACACATTTGCTGAAAATGATGTATGACGAGGCGTTAAGCATCGATCCTGAAAATACACTAGGTCTTTCTGTGGGTACACGCCCCGATTGTTTGGACTTTGAGAAAATTGCTTTGTTGGAATCTTATACCGATCGCTATGATGTAGATTTGGAAATGGGAATGGAATCGATTTTTAATGATACCTTGGAAAGGATCAATAGAGGTTGCTCGCACGATGAATTCATTAAGGCTATGGATATGTTAAAGGATACACCTTTAGAGCTTTGTGTGCATACTATTTTCGGATTTCCATGGGAGACGGAGGAGATGATGTTAAAATACGCTGACGAGATTAATCGGTTTCCACAGATTAAGTTCGTTAAATTGCACCATTTGCATATTGTAGAAGGCTCTATTATGGGTGTAAAATATAAGCGTGAACCTTTTGAATTGTTCTCTATGGAAGGCTATACGGACTTCCTGTCGAAATTTATACCACGTCTACGCCCTGATTTGATTATCCAACGTATTTTCGGTATTGCCGATAAGGAATTGTTGATCGCACCAAATTGGGGTTTACCCAAGTCTGGTATCCAGACTTATATTGACAAAGGTCTGGAAGCTCGGAAAGTCGTACAAGGTAGTCTCTTTTAATTTTATTATAGACTTACGATTGCAAAAGAGATAATTCATATAACCAATTCAATAAGAAGAATCGAATTGGTCAACCATAAAATAAATAGGGCTTCCAAAACGGAAGCCCTATTTATTTTATGGTATACTGTAAGTTAAATTATCCTTCGACAATGGATTTCAGATCTGCTGGAGAATAATTAACAGACTTGAGTGTTTTGTTGTCAGCTGTTCTAAAAACTAAAAATTTTCCATCAACTTCTTTATAGTAAGATTCTACTCCTTTAAGTTTGTAATGCTCTTGAGTAGCGACAGCCTCTGCTTCGTCATTGCAAGCCTTACTCATATTTGAACGTTGTACTTCATCAAAAAGTGCTGAAAATTTATCTTTTAAGCCAAATTCAAGAACTGCTCCAGCGAGGACGTATTGAATGTCACATAGGGCATCTGCAATTTCCACAAGATCTTTATCTTGGATAGCTTCTTCAAGCTCTTTTAATTCCTCAGCTATCAACGAAACCCGTAGTGCGCATCTTTGTTCAGAAGGAATTGTTGGTGTATCCAGGATCGGATGTTGGAATGTTTTATGGAATTCCGCTACAGATGAAAGTGTTTTTGGATCAGTCATATTCTTTTATTTTTTATACTCTTCTTATCTCAGGTGCAAATATAAAAAATAAAGGACGGTTAACTGAATGACCGTCCTTTATTTTATTTCTCAAATGAAATTTGATTAGATCAAATGTTTCAATTGAACAATTTCTCTTTCTTCTAAATATCTCCAACGTCCACGCGGCAAATCCTTTTTTGTCAAGTTAGCATATACAACACGATCTAACTTCACAACTTCATAACCAAGAGACTCGAAAATACGGCGTACGATACGATTTTTGCCAGAGTGGATCTGAATTCCTATCTCTCTTTTAGAACCGCCTTGTACATAGCTTAAATCATCCGGTTTGATTACGCCGTCTTCTAATTCAATACCAAAATTAATCTTGTTGAAATCTCCTTGAGTAAGACTCTTGTTAAGTTCTATATTGTATATTTTGCTGATGCTATTACGGGGGTGGGAAAGTTTTTCCGCAAGGTTACCATCGTTTGTCATCAAAAGTAATCCGGTTGTATTTCTGTCAAGACGACCAACTGGATAGATGCGTTCTTTGGTTGCTTTGGATACAAGTTCCATTACGGTATGACGTTCCTGAGGATCATCTGTCGTTGTAATGTAGTCTTTTGGTTTATTGAGTAAAACATAAACCATTTTCTCACGCTTTAAACGCTCGTTGTTGTAACGGATTTCGTCTGTAGCTGGATCAACTTTGGTACCTAATTCAGTAACAGCCTCACCATTTACCCATATTACCCCTGCAGCGATTAATTCGTCTGCTTTACGTCTTGAGCAAATACCTGCATTGGCAATATAACGGTTTAAACGTATTAAGCCGTCATCTTCTGCTGACGTTTCGGCTTTCTTCTTAGGACGTTTGGTGTATTGTTTATCGTCAAAACTCTTGTTTTCATCAAAGTTTCTGCTTCTATCCCCATCGAATTTTCTGTTAGATGGTTTATCAAAGCTTCTGCTACGATTGCTTGAGGAACGGTCATCCTTATCGAAACGCTTGTATGAATCTCTTTTATCAAAAGAGCCTTCTTTTTTGTCAAAAGATCTTGGTGAATCATTTCTGTCGGAGCGTTTGAAACTATCTCTTTTATCAAATGAACCATCTTTTCTGTCGAAAGATCTCGAAGAATCATTTCTATCGGAACGTTTGAAACTATCTCTTTTATCAAATGAACTTTCTTTTCTGTCGAAAGATCTTGATGAATCATTTCTGTCAGAGCGTTTGAAACTATCTCTTTTATCAAATGAACCTTCTTTTCTGTCGAAAGATCTCGAAGAATCATTTCTATCGGAACGCTTGAAG
Organism: Sphingobacterium sp. GVS05A; assembly: GCF_019969845.1. Lineage (GTDB taxonomy): Bacteria > Bacteroidota > Bacteroidia > Sphingobacteriales > Sphingobacteriaceae > Sphingobacterium. Next base: position 714,433 of record NZ_JAHXYR010000002.1, on the reverse strand, counting down.
TTATCTCTTTTATCGAATGAACCTTCTCTTTTGTCGAAAGATCGAGAAGAGTCGTTTCTGTCAGAACGTTTGAAATTATCTTTTTTATCAAAAGAACGCTCAGATTTATCAAATTTGTTGAATGAATCTCTTTTGTCAGAGGATCTAGAAGAATCATTTTTATCAAATGAACGGCCACCTCTGTTGAAAGGCTTGTCTGCATTGTCTTTTGAACGGAAGGAGTTGTTTTCTCCTCTAAAGGATGGTTTGTCTGCGTATTTATTAGATCCAAATGATCTATTCTCGCGGTTGTCATCTTTTCTGAAAGAACCTCTTTCAGATTGATCCTTTGAACCAAAGGACGATTTTTTACCGAAACTATTATTCTTATCGCCTCTAGATTTGAAGCTATCTGAGTTGCCCCGTGACTTTCTGGAGTTGTCATCACGACTGTTCCTTTTATTGCTGAATGGCATTGTGTTTTGCTAAAATGTGAACTGCAAAGTTAGGTATAATTTTGGGTTTTGCGAAAAAATCCTTATCTTTTTGTCTTTTCTTGCATTTGGACAATTTGAACGTGGAAAAAATGCCCTTTAAAATAGCTGTAGCGTAACTATTTGTTTTTTAAATAAATACTGTTTATCTTTGTTCCCTTGAATTTGAACCAAGCTATTTTTTGATCGATTTGACTCGTGGATAGGATAGCATTAAGGGAGTGAATGATAAGAAAAAAAGTATTATGTAGTAGTTTGATTTTGTTTGCTTTATTGCTTTCAAAATTATACTCAACCCCACACAACAACACTTCTGACAGCGATAAGATCGCAGCAGCGAAGTTAGTCGAAATTCCAACTCATCATGGAGGCGACGAAGAGAAAAAAGAAAAAAGCAATTCTTTTGAATCTTACCTGAGTTCATTGACATTTGCTGAAGATTCATTACCAATGGATCGTCCATTAGTGGAAAGCAAATTGCGCAGGTTCTTCGGTAGATTTTCATTTAAAAAAACAGGATCGTATGATATGCATAAAAAGGCAGAGACCTATTTGCCTATGATCGCCAAGATCCTGAAATCACATGGTATTCCCGAAGATTTTAAGTACATCCCACTGGTTGAAAGTGGCCTGAGTAAGGCTGTCGTTTCGTCAAAAGGGGCGGGTGGTTATTGGCAATTTATGCCTGCAACAGCTCGTTTGTACGGCTTAAGGGTCAATGGCGCTGTTGATGATCGAAAAGATCTAGTGAAATCCACACATGCGGCAGCACGCTATTTAAAATACCTTTATGCTCAATTTGGTAATTGGACTTTGGTGGCCGCGGCATACAATGTTGGTGATGGTAGTTTAAAAGGTTCAATAAGAAGACAGAAGAAGGATGATTATTTTGCTTTGAAGCTGAACAATGAGACTGGATCTTACGTGTATAAATTGGTTTCAATGAAGGAGATTATCGAACATCCACAGAAACACGGTTATTCGCGTTATGCGGACAAAGAGACAGAGACGCTGGATAGAGAACCTAAAATGCTCTAGAAAGAACAAACAAAATAAAAAAGGATTTCCCATTTGGAAATCCTTTTTTTGTTAGTCTTATTTGGCCGGAGAGTCAATCTATCCGAACGGTAGATCTTATCTTAGGTCGACAATGTCAAATCCGCTGTAGTTGCTTTTATTAAAGGTAAAAAAGCTGGATGTAATGGCCTTGTTTCCTTCCTGTGCATTCAAAGTGTAAGTATAACGATTACCACTCTTATCAAAAATAGCTGTATCGTAGATCAAATTATTCGTTTTGTTGACCCGTAATTTGATTTTAGAATAGTTCTTTTTGCTGTCAATCGGTGTTAATTCCACAACACTTAAACTCATTCCTTTTACTTTTTCCGTACCCGCTAGTGCATATTTAAAGCCTGACGTATAGAATGAAAAAATATTTGTCGGGTTGATCTCATTCGTTGAGTTACTCGCCTCGGATATCTCGACTTCTTTTTCTGCTTTCATAATATTCCATTGTGTTTTGGAATCTGAAATTAGAATTTGATTTTTGGTATTGATATGGTATTTATTATTTGCCTTGTCAAGATACAAGGTGCCCGCATCTGAATGTGAACTTCCATTTGCTTGTTTTATGTCTAAGGTGAAACCGGCTTGTATAGTCTTATATCCATTATATTTTTGACTTACTTTGTTGAGTAATGCTTTTGCAGCATCATTTTGCGCATAGCTGTGTTGACTCAATGTGAGAAGCAACAGGCTTAGCAATAACCATAGTTGTTTTTTCATGTTAATTGTTTCTTAATGTCTCCAAATACTGTTCTAATGAATATTCATCTGGATAAAGAACTTCACGTGCTTTACTTCCTTCAAATGGGCCGACAATTCCGGCGGCTTCCAATTGATCGATGATTCTTCCAGCTCTATTATAACCCAGTTTCAATTTACGTTGGATTAAAGATGTAGAACCTTGTTGATGCATGACAATCAAACGAGCAGCGTCTTCAAACAATTGATCGCGATCTTTTGGATCAAAATCTACGCTACCTGAACCTTCTCCGTTTTCATCAACGTATTCTGGGAGCATAAATGCCGATGGATAACCACGTTGTGCTCCGATATAATCGGAGATCTGTTCAACTTCTGGTGTATCGACAAATGCACACTGAATACGTATCAAATCACTTCCAGTAGCCAGCAGCATATCCCCGCGGCCAATTAACTGATCTGCTCCGCCAGTATCTAAGATAGTTCGCGAATCTACTTTTGATAACACACGGAATGCAAGACGTGCTGGGAAGTTTGCTTTGATTGTACCTGTAATGATATTGACTGAAGGACGTTGGGTCGCAATGACCAAGTGAATTCCTACGGCACGGGCCAATTGGGCCAGTCGTGCAATAGGGGTTTCTACTTCTTTTCCGGCAGTCATCATCAAATCGGCAAACTCATCAACAATAAGAACGATATATGGTAAGAATCGGTGACCCTCCTCAGGGTTTAATCTGCGATTGATAAATTTTGCATTATATTCTTTTAAATTACGAACCTGTGCATTTTTTAACAGGTCATAACGCTGATCCATCTCGATACAAAGTGAGTTTAAGGTATTGATAACTTTTTTTGTGTCGGTAATGATCGCTTCCTCCTCATCGGGTAGTTTGGCCAAGAAATGACGTTCAACTTTTTTGAATAGGGAAAGTTCAACTTTTTTAGGATCGACAAGCACAAATTTGAGTTCAGCAGGATGCTTTTTATACAATAAAGACGTCAAAATCGCATTGATACCAACGGATTTACCCTGACCTGTGGCACCTGCAACCAGAAGGTGAGGCATCTTTGCTAAATCGGCAATATAGACCTCATTAGAAATTGTTTTTCCCAATGCAATTGGAAGATCCATATCTGTTTTTTGGAACTTTTCGGTAGCCAAAACAGATCGCATGGATACCATTTCTGGACTTGAGTTCGGTACTTCAATACCGATGGTTCCTTTACCCGGCATTGGTGCTATAATCCGAATTCCAAGTGCAGCAAGGCTTAAGGCAATGTCGTCTTCCAGATTTTTGATTTTTGATATCCGTACGCCGGGTTTCGGTATAATCTCGTATAGGGTAACCGTAGGGCCAATTGTGGCTTTTATACTTTCAATCTCAATGCTATAGTTTCTAAGTGTATCGACAATTTTGTTTTTGTTTGCTTCAAGTTCATGCTGATTGATGGTAATTTTACCACTTCCATAATCTCGTAATAGGTCGAGTGTAGGGTGTTGATAGCCCGATAAGTCCAATTTAGGGTCATATTGACCAAATTGGGCAACTAGATCGCTCGCTGTAATTTCTTTTTCTTCTTTAATATCCTCGACAACCAGACCAGGTACTATGGCAACTTCAACAGGGAGCTCTGGCTCGGGTTGAGGGGTAATTGTTATAGCGGGACTATAGTTTTCCTGAATACTTGGGCTATCTAGTTCTTCCGTATCTTCATCTGGTTGATCAATGGTGAAGCTAATGGAAGGCGTACTCTCCGTACGTTCCAGAGGGCTGTCATCAAAGGTGAGTACAACCTTGTCCTTCGGATCTATTTGTATCTCTGGTATGGGGTGATGTGAAAATGCAGGGCGCTCAAGCTCTTGTTGCGCGTCTTTCTCCCGACTGGATTGAAATCTTTCATTTATTGAAGTTGGTCGTTGGAAAGATTCTCTAACAGATTGTATAGAATCATCCTCTACATGAACTTTGGTTCTTAGGTTATTTCCAGTATAGGAATCTTCGCTGTCTTCATCTTCAAGCTCCTCGGATAAAGATTTGGGGTTTCGATTGCTGAACAATACAAATTTGAAATCCAAGTTGTATAATAGTATCAATGTTGTCAGGTATGCAAATGCTAAAATACAACCCACACCCACAATCCCAACCTGTGCTTCGAGCAGCTTATTGGTCCAAAAGCCAAATTTGCCTTCCAGCATATGCGGTGTATCTGCCATAAATCCATGTAAGAATCCCAATGTTACAGAAATAAAAACAATCGCCACAAATGAGTAAACAACAGTACGGTATAATGGAAGCAAGGATTTTTTAAATAATAGACGATAGCCCAAAATGAATAATACCGGAATAAAGAGGAAAGAGGCAACGCCAAACCATTCATACATAAATTGATTCGCCAGTAAAGCACCGAATTTCCCTAATTTATTGTCAACGACAGGTAGTTCGACAGCCTCATCGTGAATTTCTTCGGAGGAACTAAAAAGGGTTCCCCAACCGCCATTAGTTTTGGCGATATAACTTTGGTCATCTTCCCATGTAAAAAGATAAGAGACAAAAGCAGTGGCAAAAGCCAACGAAAGTACAATCAACAAAATCCCTAAAATTTTGACCGTCTTCTGTTGCGCATCTGAGTAATCCCTAGGGACACTGGTTGTTTGACTTTTTTCTTTTTTAAATGTTGCCGATTCTTTTGACGGGGCACGCTTGCCAGAAACTGAATTTCCTGCCTGCCTAAATGTATTTCCTTTATTTGACATTGAAAAGCTCACAATTATACTGCTTACAAACTTAGTTATTTTGATAGTATTTTGAAGATCATGAACACTATTATTTTAAGTTTGTAATTTTTTCATAAACGAATAATTTCAGATAGGCTATTAAATGAATAATAACAATTATAACTAGCAAATACTATGCCTTGAGAATAGATTTTTGGAAAGATTGAGCTAAGTGAATTAGAATATAGTGGTTTTGTCTGTCTTTTACGGTTAAAGTAAATTATGTAGTTTTACTGATCAAATTAAGGCATTATGAATAAGTTTCAGATACGAAAAGCGGAACAGGCAGATAAAGGAAGAATTTGGGAAATTATACAACAGGCAATCGCATTACGAAAGGAGCAAGGCAGTCGACAGTGGCAAGATGGTTATCCAAATGAAGATGTGGTACAGTCAGATATAGCGAAAGGCTATGGGCATGTCGTGGAGGTTGATGATAAAATCATCGGCTATGTTGCTATTATTTTTGATATCGAACCTGCTTATAATAATATTGATGGCAAATGGCTTAGTGATGGGGAATATGTGGGCATTCATCGTTTGGCCTCAGCTCAGGATCCGCATGTAAAAGGCGTTGGTACAGCCATCATGCAAGGGGTGGAAGAAATAGCGGTAAATAACGGGGTATATAGTATTAAAGTGGATACGAATTTTGATAATGGGGGGATGTTGCACGTATTTGATAAGTTAGGGTATCAATATTGTGGAGAAGTACATTTTCGAGGTGCTGCTCGTCGGGCTTTTGAAAAATTATTAAAATAAATGACTATAGCAGCAGGATCAATCTTACATGAGTTTAAAATGAGATCGATTTTATGACCGACTTTAATGACTATTTATAATAAATAAAAAATCCCTTTTTACACCGTAAAAAGGGATTTTTTATTGCCTAAACCTACGTTTATGCAATAATCAGATAGTAGTTTTTCTTACCTCTCTGTGCAATAATATATTTATTGTTCACCAAATTGCTTTCGGTGATCACTTGTTCAATATCTGTTACTTTTTCACGGTTGATAGAAACACCACCACCTTGGAGCATTTTACGTGCTTCGCCTTTTGAAGGGAAAACTTGTGTGTTGACAGCCAACAGATCGAGGATATTGATTCCTGCTTTTAAATCTTCTCTTGTTACCTGAAATTGTGGAATACCTTCAAATACTTCAAGGACAGCTTCGTGATCTAAATCGTTTAGAAATTCCAATGAGCCGTTGCCAAAAAGAAACTCAGAGGTTTTAATAGCAGTCTCATAAGCTTCTTCAGAATGGGTGCGAATGGTGATATCTTTTGCCAATGCTTTTTGGACAATACGCAAATGTGGTGCGGCATCGTGCTCTGCAATGATCGTCTCGATTTCTGCCTGCGGTTTAAGTGTAAAGATCTTAATCCAGCTTTTGGCATCGTCATCCGAGGTGTTTAACCAAAATTGATAATATTTATAGGGCGAAGTTTTCTTTGGATCTAACCAGACTGCCCCAGATTCTGTTTTTCCGAATTTTTGGCCATCTGCTTTTTTAATCAATTGTGTCGTAATGGCATAAGCTGTTCCCTGATCTTGACGACGAATCATTTCACTTCCTGTGACAATATTACCCCATTGATCAGATCCACCCATTTGTATTTTACAATTGTGGTGTTTCCACAGATAATAGAAATCGTAACCTTGAATCAATTGATAGGTGAATTCTGTAAATGATAGACCATTGTCTCCTTCTAAACGTTTTTTTACAGAATCCTTTGCCATCATATAGTTGACGGTAATCATTTTACCGATATCACGGATAAAGTCCAAAAAGCTGAAATCTTTGAACCAGTCGTAATTATTAACCATCTGGGCATCATTTTCACCTTCTCCAAATTCAAGAAATTTGCCTAACTGTTTTTTCAGACATGCAACATTATGTTGTAAGGTTGCTTCGTCAAGTAAGTTACGCTCTGCAGATTTGAAAGAAGGGTCTCCAATCATTCCTGTTGCGCCACCCACCAATGCTACTGGTTTATGCCCCGCATTTTGGAAATGGATCAAGGTCATGATTTGAGTTAAGTGTCCTACGTGTAGAGAGTCTCCTGTGGGATCAAAGCCGATATAGCCAGCGACTTTTTCTTTATTCAGTAAGTCTTCAGTTCCAGGCATAATATCTTGCAGCATGCCTCTCCAACGTAATTCTTCTACAAAGCTCATTGTTAAATGGATTTAATTTTTTAATTTACAAGATGCAAAGATAGGAGATTAAGCGTATATTGAGCGAATAATTCCATATAAAAGCACACGCTAATAAGCTAATATGAATTTTTTATCACATTTTTATTTTGAGCGGTTTGCGACCAATCCGGAGCGAATTGTTGGCGGGTTGTTACCTGATCTGTTAAAAAATGCCGATAAAACTTTTGTGCTTAAACCCAGGCAATATGAAGATGAATTGCTGGATAACCCATTGTTGGAACAACTTTATATCGGTTGGAACCGTCATATAGAGGTTGATCGTCTCTTTCATAATTCAACTTATTTTTTTCATCACACACATCAATTAAAGTTACAGATACAGTCAAGTCTACAGGGACTGCCCATTCGACCTTCCTTTATGGCACATATTGCTTTAGAGTTGTTACTGGATCATATCCTGACACAGCAAAAGGCAGTGTCTATAGATAAGTTCTATGCTGCAATGTCCCAGGTGAACGAAGATGCTGTGCGGAAATTTTTGAAAATAAACCAATTACGTGATATTCCTAAGTTTGATAAATTTTACCATCAATTTATTGACTGGAAATATATCTATGATTATGCGCATATTGAAAAAATTGCGGGTGCGCTTTTCAATATCTGTAAACGCTTATGGCAATTTGAAGTTCAGGAGCATCAGCGTGAGTTATTGACGGAACAATTGATTTCTTATTTACAGCATCATATGGCGGATTATCAAGAGATTTATCAATATATTCATTATAAGTTGGTCGACTTTAAATAGTCTGTCCAAAAAATACCAATAGTATAAGACCTTGAAAATATTTATTTTCGCATAATTTTAAGTATAAAACTAATATTACATGTCACATAGACTTTTTCGGAAGAAAAGTGTTGATCAGATCCTACTGGATACCCAAAAGGAGGGTGGAACTGGCCTCGCGAAGGTTTTGGGGGTAACCGATCTGGTTTCATTGGGTATAGCCGCTATTGTGGGAGCTGGAATCTTTAGCACCATCGGATTAGCGAGTTATGAAGGTGGGCCTGCCGTTTCTCTTCTATTTATTTTTACTGCTTTTGCCTGCGTGTTTACAGCACTGGCATATGCACAGTTTGCCAGTACTGTACCTGTCTCGGGATCAGCTTATACGTATGCCTATGTGGCTTTTGGTGAGCTGTTTGCCTGGATTATCGGCTGGGCGTTGGTATTAGAATATGCAGTTTCAAATACGGTAATAGCTATTTCCTGGTCGCAATATTTTGTTTCTATGCTGGAGGGGTTTGGACTGCACATGCCTGCTTGGCTTTCGATGGCGCCAGGGTATGCTTATGATGCTGTGGATAAAATGAATCAACATGGAATGTCAAGTCTTACGGCTATTGATCAACATGGACTTGCTGCATTTAATAGTGCGCCACGGATCGGAGGAATGCCTATTATATTTGATTTACCCGCGGGGGTAATTACCTTTTTGGTCACTTGGCTCGTTTATATAGGCATTAAGGAATCCCAAAAAGCAAGTATGATTATGGTTATGATCAAGGTTGGGATAATTCTGGCGGTAATTTTTGGTGGAATTTTTTATGTGAAGCCCGAAAATTGGACTCCTTTTGCACCAAATGGCCTACAGGGGGTACTTGGAAGTGTGGCGGCCGTATTCTTTGCTTTTATCGGATTTGATTCGATCTCAACAACCGCCGAGGAATGTAAAAACCCTCAACGTGATCTACCTAAAGCAATGATTTATTGTTTATTGATTTGCACAGTATTGTATGTGGCTATTACATTGGTGTTGACGGGGATGGTAAATTATACTGAACTCAATGTAAAAGATCCTTTGGCTTTTGTGTTTAAGTATGTTGGATTTGACCATATGGCTGGGGTGATATCAGTAACATCTGTTATCGCGATTACCAGTGCTCTTTTGGTTTATCAACTGGCTCAACCGAGGATTTGGATGACAATGAGTAGGGACGGGTTATTATGGAAGAAATTTGCCACTATTCACCCGAAATATAAAACACCCTCTTTTGCGACAATTGTAACAGGTCTTGTTGTAGCAATTCCTTCTTTATTTTTCAAGATGGACTTCTTTGTTGATTTGACGAGTGTTGGTACGTTCTTCGCTTTTATTTTAGTCTGCGCGGGTGTACTGTATATGGATTATTCGGGATTATCGGCCAAATCCAAATTTAAGGTTCCCTACATCAATGGTAAATACCTGGTTGGAGCAGGACTCATAATCGCGATTGTCTTGATAGGAATCTATGGAAAAGATACATTGAATGAATGGAAGAAGCTTTCCATTTTGGAAATAGTAGAACATAAAATGTTAGTGATCATTTTTTGGCTAACATGGTTGGGTTTGAGTATTTATAGCTTTAAAATGAATTTCTCGCTTTTACCTGTTATCGGAATATTGATTAATCTTTATTTGATGACCGAGCTTGGTGCAAGTAACTGGATTATTTTCGTGATTTGGTTGGTTCTTGGTTTAGGAGTGTATTTTATGTACGGTTATAAACATTCTAAACTAAATAAATCAGCAGCTATTTAGAGATCTGGTATCTATGATATTTAAATAGAAAAGGAGCTATTTTTCAATAGCTCCTTTTCTATTTAAAATCTCCACAAAAGTATTCGGCTTACTTTGTTACCTTGTTCCATGCGGATAACTTCGGACTCTTTTACATTGATTTTCTTTAACTTATGCTGTAGAAAACGAACGTCTTCACGATGAGCAACCAATGAGGAGAACCATTTAACCTGATCTTTGTAGAATTGACTCTCAAATATCATGCGTGTCAAGAAGGCTTTCTCGCCGCCATCACACCAAAGTTCACTTCCTTGTCCTGAAAACGTCTGGACAACGGTATTCTCATCTAATTTAGCATTTTTTATACCTGTAGCTTTACGTACGGATTGTTGTAATGCTTCTGTCTGCGAACTAAAGAAAGGTGGATTGCAGATGATCATGTCAAATTTTTCATCTGGGAGGATGATATCTTTGAAAATCGCTTTTGGATTGTTCTGTAATCGTATTTGGATGTTCTTTTTTAAGCTCACATTGGTACGCGTAATTTCAATCGCGTTTTTATACGCTTTTTTTATGATTTCTGAACCAACAAAACTCCAGCCATATTCTTGGTGACCAATAATGGGATAGATACAACTGGCTCCCACACCAATATCTAGCACCCGTACCTTTCCTCCTTTTGGAATTTCACCGTTATTATCTCTGGCAAGAACATCCGCAACATAATGAATATAATCTGCTCTACCTGGAATAGGAGGGCATAGATTTTCCTTTGGGATATCCCAATGTTGGATGTGGTAGTATTTTTTTAGAAGTGCTTGATTTAAAACCTTAACAGCATCGGGGTTGTTAAAATCAATTGTTTTGAGCTTATAAGCATTTACTGTAACAAAATCTTTTAAGGAAGGTTCGATTTTGCTAAGTTCGTCAAAATTGTAATTATCGAGATGTCTATTTCGAGGGTGTAATTTCTTTGTTGGATTAGCGTCTGCCATGATATAATATTTGCAACAAAAGTAATGCAATTCTATTGAATAAAAAAGGTGATGCTTCTGCACCACCTTTAAGACTTAATCTTTTCGTATGAGATGAACCTCCGATGTCTGCGGGAAATTCAGTGGAACTCGTTCAATCGTGACGAAACTGGAATCTAAACCAAATCCCTTTTCTTCGGATAAACTCATTTTTTTCAAGTACCCATAGATGTCCATAATCACTTTTTCGATCCATGACATCTGGTTGGTTTTGGATAATACCTTTTCCAGTACGACAAATTTGAAATCTCCTGGAATATTATGTTTACGGAGTGTTTCGTATTGACTTGTGATGTCAATTTCACCTTTTTTAACCATTTCTTCAACTACTTTTCTGAAGAGTAGGCTAATACGCTGTTCTTCTCTAAAACCCAATTTGAAGTCAATCCGTATAAGTTTTCCAGGGATCAGCTGATCAATGGAATATTCCCTTGTGTGAGGATGGTCCATAACATCTACGTGTACCAACCAATATACGTCAGCGCGTTTAGGTTTTTTATTAATGATGGAGTAAATAATTTTGGCTTCAATCTCAGATTTGAAATTTGCACTAGTCAAGTATACCAAATGTGACGCAAAGGGCGGAACAGACTTGTCTTCGCTCAATTCCGATATAATCGGATAATATTTGTTGATATTGATAAAGTTGACAAATCGATTTTTAATCTTACGCGCGGTATACCAGCAGTACATTGTACCAAACAAGGCAATCGCTAATAAAAGTGTCAACCAACCACCATGGGCAATTTTTACACCATTACCGATCAGGAATGTCAATTCTATCACAAAATACGCTACTAGGAAAATACCAATGAGTACGCGGTTGACTTTTTTCATGGCTAGGAAATAACCCATTAAAACGGTTGTCATCAGTACCGTTAGGTTGATGGCAAGACCATAGGCTGCATCCATTTTGCTTGATTCTTCAAAGACCCAGATAACGATCATACAACCAATCCATAGGATAAGGTTGATTGACGGGACATATAATTGACCTTTATGCTCACTAGGATAGCGGATAGCGACTTTGGGCCAGATGTTTAAACGAACAGCTTCTGAAATTAAGGTGTAGGATCCCGAGATCATGGCCTGACTGGCGATCACGGCGGCAATAGTTGCGATAGCGATACCATAACCGATAAACCAATCTGGCATAATGGAGTAAAACGGATTTGCTCCGCCTAAGACACGACCTTCCTGTGTTAATAACCAAGCTCCTTGACCAAAATAGTTTAATATCAGTGTGATCTTAACATAAATCCAGCTAATGCGAATATTTGCCTTACCACAATGTCCCATATCTGAATATAAGGCTTCAGCACCTGTTGTACAAAGGAATACAGCACCGATCAAGAGTAGAGAGTGTGGGTAGGTGATTAAGATATGAAAGGCATAATACGGATTAATTGCTTTCATTACTTCTGGGGCCAAATGGAGATGGGACAGACCAAGAACTCCAATAATGGTGAACCATATTGTCATTAACGGGCCGAATACTTTTCCGACAACAGAAGTGCCAAATCGTTGAATAATAAAAAGTAAAGAAATAATCGTTACCACAATCGGTACCGTTGGAAGACCTGGGAATTTGATATCCAAACCTTCTATCGCAGAGGATATTGTGATAGCGGGTGTAATCATCCCATCAGCTAGCAATGTGGCTGCACCTATCATTGCTGGGAAGATCAACCATGGTGCTCGTTTGCGAACCAAAGAGTAAAGTGAAAGAATTCCACCTTCGCCTTTATTGTCAGCACGTAAGGTGATCCAGACATATTTGATGGTTGTTTGCAGGGTAAGTGTCCAAAAGACGCAGGAGAGACCTCCCAAAACAAGATCTTTTTGAATGGCACCTTGCCCCATGATTGCTTTGAAGACATATAGCGGCGAGGTACCGATATCCCCAAACACGATTCCTAAACTGATCAATAATCCGGCGACACTCACCTTATTGATACTGTTGTGATGACTGTTATCTGTCATTTAATTATTATTTTATTTCAAAATATAATGCAAAAATAGACTTTTTGTCTGTACTTTAAGCAGGTACATTTGCTGCGCCAAATTTTAGCATTTCATTTGACATGCGCAATAGCTGTTAAAATTTGTTAAAAGAATCTATCGATCCCTACTTTAGCTCAAAAAATTTTAAACAAAATACTAACTTTGTTGTTGATAATTCAAATAGTTAGCGTTATATTTGATTAAACCGTAACCAATATTTGAAGTCTAATTTAACACTATGGGGAGAAATCTACTTAAAGCAGCTTATTTAACACTTATTACCACACTGACCTTGTGCAGCGGGGTAAGCCAAGTGTATGCAAAGTCTCCTGATGACCATACTTTTTTGCAAGGTACTTGGAACGGTAATGAGGGATTTGGGGATCACAATATTAAAGATACTGAGAAACTGATCAATAACGTTAAAGTATTTTATAATCCAATTGCCGAACAAGTCAATCTTTCCTTTAAACTGGCAAAGTCATCTAGTGTGTCTATTAAAGTCATGGATGCATTAGGCAATGAAATTCTACAATTGATGAATGGAAATCTTGACGCTGGTGTTCAGAATCTTTCTTTTGAACATGGCGGCAAATTAACAACTGGATTTTATTTTGTGCGCGTTGTTGCGGGATCGGAGACTGTGGTAAAAAGATTTTCTGTCCGCTAAGTAAGACAAGAAGACTCAATTGATAAAATTGAATTTATAATATAATAAGGAAGGGGATCATTTGATCCCCTTCCTTATTATATTATCGCTTATTCTTGTACTTCATCGATCCATAGCCCATCATCTTGGATAATCTTGATCAATTCGTCCAATGCCTTTGCTGAACTGACATTCTTTTTGACGACTTCCTGGCCCCTATATAAGGTTACTTTATCAGGACCGGCTCCTACATATCCATAGTCTGCATCAGCCATCTCACCAGGGCCATTCACGATACAACCCATAATGCCAATTTTCAAGCCTTTGAGGTGATTGGTGCGACTCCGAATCATTTGAGTGGTTTCCTGAAGATCAAACAGTGTTCTTCCACAGCTTGGGCAGGAGATATATTCTGTTTTTGATATTCTTGAGCGGGTTGCCTGCAATATTCCGAAGGAAAGAGATGCAATGTTTTCTAATGGGGTCGCCGGAGAATCAATCCATATGCCGGAACCTAAACCGTCAATTAACAATGCGCCCATATCTGTGGAGGCATATAACTGTATTTTCGAGATAGGCTCCTCGGGGTTCATAAACTCGCCCATAGGACCTGAAAAATCCTCCTTACGATAGGATCTTTTGATAATGACGGGATTATCAATGCCGATTTCTTGCAGATTTCGGAAAAATTGGCGTTGATCCGCCATTCCGTGTGTATGGTCGGTTTCTAATATAAATACAACAGTCTTGTCTAACGGTAATGATTCAAATAACGGGCTCGTTAAATCCGTATTACGAATTTTTACCATATTCAATACACTATCCTTATTGTCTACATGTACAAACTCTTCCAGCGTATAGAGTGGATGGATATTTGTTTTGTCTTTAAGGTTGGACCATGTCTCAAAATTATATACCTGCTTTAAATTTGCGGGCATATTAAATGAAGGCAGATGATCCCCTAGATAAACAAAATCTACGGATTGCTCACCCATATGATATTTATCCAAAAGGATATCATAGCGGTAACCAACTTTTGTAAGAATTTGGGCGTCTTTCAGATTTTCATTCGAGATATCTGTTACAATTCTGGGAACCAGGGAACCACCAATGAAGGTATTGACCTCTTGACTCTGATAGGGAATAGTTGGACTATCTATGGAGAGCTGCGTGATTTCTTCTTTTGGTTGATTGGCCAGAGCGTTTTTTCGCTGACTATATCTATTGACCAACGCTATTGCTACTGGGGCTTCGCGTTCAGGCTCTTCCGTAAGAGAAACCCGTACTGTATCGCCAAGTCCGTCTTCTAAAAGTGTACCTATCCCTACAGCAGATTTCACACGACCATCCTCTCCATCACCAGCTTCTGTCACGCCAAGATGTAGCGGATAGTTCATGTTTTCAGAAACCATCTTTTCAACCAGCAAGCGGTAGGCCTTGACCATTACTTGAGGATTGGAGGATTTCATTGAAATACATAGATTATAGAAATTGAGATCTTCGCACATCCGGATAAATTCCATGGCGGATTCTACCATTCCTTCAGGAGTATCCCCATAATGGCTCATGATCCGATCTGAAAGAGAACCATGGTTTGTACCAATCCGCATGGCAGTACCATACTCTTTACAAATGTTTACCAGCGGAGTAAACTTGGTGTAGATACGTTCTAATTCTAATTTATATTCCGCTTCAGTATATGACAACAGGTCAAATTTCTTCTTATCGGCATAATTACCTGGATTTACCCGAACTTTCTCGACTATCCGGGCGGCAACTTCAGCAGCATTTGGTGTAAAGTGGATATCTGCTACTAAGGGTACGTTATAACCTCTTTTTCGAAGTTCACTTTTTATATTTGCAAGATTCTGAGCTTCCTTTATACTTGGTGCAGTGATACGAACATATTCACAACCTGCTTCTACCATTCGAATAGTCTGTTCTACAGAGCCGAGTGTATCCATTGTATCCACAGTAGTCATACTTTGAATGCGGATCGGGTTGTCTCCACCCATAGGGATATCACCGATCTGAATTTCCCTTGTTTTCCATCTCGAATATTCTACCTTGGAATTACAATAGATCCCTGGTAAAGTCAACATATTACTTGTGCTCATATATAACACAAAGTTAGCTTTTCTTGACTAAAAAATCACTGCCAATTAATATCTTCTAATTTTTATTGAAGCAATTCCGCCATTGATGTCAAAATCAAATTTTTCAGTCGCTGCATCATAATTAGTTGATTTTACCATACCATCCATTTTTAGGAAATCGCCTTCATAAGAAGTTGACGACAGGGCATTATCGCTGGTGATACGACATGCTGCATTTTTAGGGATTGCAATTTCGATCGAAGATGCACCGGCGTCCATGGATATTTTTGTTGTTGCTAAAGGTTGTCCAAGTTTTAATTTTAGACTTGTCGCTCCGGCATCAATATCCAATACCTCAATTTTATATGGTGAAAGATCCAATTTGGCATCAATTGCACCAATATCAAAGTTCAGTCTCCATACGATATTTGGATTGAGTGCAATGTAGGTATTGTTATTTTTGCTATTAAAATCTTTGTCTTTGAATTTGCCTTTTAAGTTAATATCAATTTTATCTGAAGATTCCCCATGGGTAGTCATACCCAAAAGATATTCACTAGAGGTATTGTATGCTGTGAAAATTGAGGATGTAGTTATACTATCGTTTTTTAAGGATGTAGCTCCTAAATCGACATTCAAAGTTGCGCTTTGGATTTTATTGTCCAAGGGTACCTGTAGTTTTTTTGTTGTATAGTTGGTCTTATCATTTGGATCGTCCATATCGATCTGTACCCCCTTGTTTTTTAATAATTGCGTCAAAAGCGGCTCTTTTGGAGTAGATAATCCGATATATGTAAGAAAACCCAGGATAACTACGGTAGCACCGATAGCAATAAACTGTCCGATTTGTTGATCCTTAGGGACCAGCATACGGATTCCAGCGAGGACAATAAATAATGGCCAATATCTGAAAATTCCTACCCAATTAAAGGAAATACTATTAAGTTGGGATAATAATAAGACAATTCCTATAAAAAGAATTGTAATTCCAGTTGTTATACGTTGTGTGTTCATGACTAATTCCGTTTGTTATATATCCCAAAAGTAGATCGCTTTGTTAGACACTGTACGAAAGATTAGGCTATTATACATAAAAATTCGGTAAATGTGACTAATTGATCGGTAAGTAATTTTGTTTTTCTCCTACTTTTTAGGTTTTCGCTTGTTTATATATTTGTTGGAATTAAGTACCTTTAATGGATACATGTGCCAAACATCGTGCTTGGTATTGTATAATACATAGAATTTAAATTGATAATATGATTTTTCATCACATTGGTGCGTATCTAATACTACTGAAGTCAGTCTTTAAAAGGCCGGAGAAGGGGCGTATCTATTGGAAAGAGACCATGCTGACAATGACCGATATCGGTATAGGATCTTTGGGACTTATTGTGATCATTTCCACGTTTATTGGAGCGGTAATGACCATGCAGATCGCTTTTCAGATGGTTTCCGATCTAATTCCAAATTCGATTATTGGTTCCATCAATAGGGATTCAAATATTTTGGAGTTGGGGCCTACGATTTCGGGATTGGTACTGATGGGGAAAATTGGCTCATCGATTTCTTCCCAGATTGGGTCAATGCGTGTGACTGAGCAGATTGACGCTTTGGAGATTATGGGGATAAATGCTCCGGGTTATCTCATATTGCCTAAAATATTGGCAGGAGTGACTATGATTCCGATGCTGGTTATTATCGCCATAGTCTGTGCATTAGTAGGTGGTCTATTGGGTGGCTCTCTTTCTGGAGCTGTAACTCCGGCGGATTATATTTTAGGTATTCAAGATAATTTTAATGGATTTACAGTGACCGTAGCACTTGTAAAGGCTGTTGTATTTGGCTTTATTATTACTTCTGTATCTGCATATAAAGGGTATAAAGTGAAGGGGGGGGCCTTAGAAGTAGGACAAGCGAGCACTGAAGCTGTTGTAGTTGGATGTATTACCATTCTGGCAGCAGACTATGTGATTACAGCATTAATGCTTTAAAAAGATCATATGATTCAAATTGAAAATATTAATAAGTCTTTCGGTGATAACCATGTTTTAAAGGGGATCAGTGCAAATTTTGAACCTGGAAAAGTGAGTTTAATTATTGGTGGATCTGGTTCGGGAAAAAGTACCTTATTAAAATGTATTGTCGGATTACATCATCCGGAAAAAGGAAAAGTGTTGTTTGACCAAACGGACTTCACGCGGATGAATTTTGAGGAACGCGTGCCCATCCGGAAAGAAATAGGTATGCTGTTCCAAAATTCGGCCTTATTCGATTCAATGACAGTCGAGCAGAATATTATGTTCTCGCTGGATATGTTCACAGATATGTCTAAATCTGAGAAATTGGACCGTGCGAACCATTGCTTGGAACAAGTTAATTTAGAGGGGCGCAACAAGTTGTTCCCCGCGGAGTTATCCGGAGGGATGAAAAAACGGGTAGGAATTGCGCGTGCAATCAGTATGAATCCCAAATATCTTTTTTGTGATGAACCCAACTCAGGTTTAGATCCTGAAACCTCTATTGTAATCGACGAGCTGGTTCTTAAAATTACGCAAGAATTAAAGTGTACAACGGTCGTTGTGACCCATGATATGAATTCGGTTATGGGAATAGGTGAATATATTCTGTTTTTATATAAAGGACAGAAATTCTGGGAGGGATCCAATAAAGATATGATGCGGTCAGATGTAGAAGAATTAAATAATTTTGTGTTTGCAAGCCCGTTGATGAAAAGTGCAAAGGCCTCTATGGGACTATAAATGCTGGAAAAAAAGCGTATGATTGAAATCTGTAATCAATAGATGCTTTTTGTACAGATTGTGTCTTTATTGATTTACATGGAATTTTTATATGCTTCAATCTTACGAATGTTATTTTTAAAATGGATGGGCGAACGCTAAATTTCAATATGAAAGAAATTTAGCTTAGTTTTGTCGCAAAATTTTGATTTTGGCAACAACGAATATACAACTATTGACCCCACAACACTGGAAGGACTATGAGCTCATTGACTGTGGTGATTTTGAAAAATTAGAACGTTTTGGAGATCTTATATTAATCAGACCCGAACCACAAGCTGTATGGCCTAAGGCTTTGAGCGATGCAGAATGGAACAAACGTTATCATATCAAGTTCAAGGGGCGTTCAGCTACCTCTGGAGAATGGTTGAAAAAAAATCCGAAGATTCAAGATCGTTGGCATATCCAATATAAAAACGATGATGTAGCGATCAAGTTTAGGTTGGGCCTTACCTCGTTTAAGCATGTTGGTATATTTCCTGAACAGGCTGTCAATTGGGATTATATTTCGGAATCTGTTCGTTCTTTCAAGACTGAAAAACCTAAAGTTTTAAATCTTTTTGCTTATACGGGAGGTGCTTCATTAATAGCTAAGGCTGCGGGAGCAGATACAACACACGTCGATTCCATTAAGCAGGTTGTGACCTGGGCCAATGAAAATATGGAGATTTCCAATCTTGACAATATTCGTTGGATGGTTGAGGACGCTTTGAAGTTTGTCAAGCGTGAGCTAAAACGCGGAAATACTTACAATGGTATCATATTGGATCCACCAGCATATGGACATGGGCCAAAAGGGGAGAAATGGAAGCTTGAAGATCATATCATGGAGATGATGACTGAGGTTGTTCAATTACTGGATCCTAAGGAGCATTTCTTGATCTTAAATACTTATTCATTAGGGTTCTCTTCAGTCATTGTTGAGAATCTAATAAAAACTGCATTTCCGAAAGTGGAGAATTTAGAGATTGGAGAACTTTTTCTACAGGCAACTGCAGGACCAAAATTACCGCTGGGCGTTTTTGGGAAATTTCGTAAAATTGCAAAGTAGATCTTGCTGTTGAATAAACGCAAGTACTTAATAACATAAAACGCGGCAGGTCTACAAGACCTGCCGCGTTTTATGTTTAACATGAATAGATATGGTACCTAAATACGAACATTCTTTAAACGGATCATAGCAAGTTCCAATTGTAATGGTATGGCTTCTAGGGTACTTTTAGGGATACAAACGAGCTTATTTTGTAGATTATGATAGTAATCTATCCCTAGCTGTAATTGCGCCTTGAACTTAGTGATATATTTTATTTTTTTGTCATTGAGGATGTCTTTATTGACCTCGACGTACTTTTGAATATGATCGATGTAAAGGTCTAATTCATTGATTAGCACAAATGGTCTATCTGAATGCTCTAGGATAGAACCCCGACCATAAATATGATCAACCATCTGTTTTAAAGAATACTGTCTTTTGAACCAAACCAGATTCGGTCCGGGGCAAATAGAAACAGCAACCTGTTCTTTATTTCGTTGGATGCCGTATTTGAGATAGGCAGGAGCCGCCAGACCTTCACAGAGACAGGTTTTTTCAGTGATGGTATCGAATGACCTGTTATATTCTTCAACGGTAAGTCCTTGCCCTTGCAGTTCTTGGATCTTTTGATGCTGATAAGCGCGCGAAGCGGTACAAATCGGTTTTTCTCCGAACTCACGATTAGCGATAAGATATTCCTTTTTGCAGGGGCTACCCGGTCTCCCTTTTTTGATGCGTTCTAATCGTAACTTTTCGGCACTGCTTGGTCTAAAATTATTAAATGGTACTCCTAAAGGCGATGCTCCACTGCAATAGAAATCTGTTTTCTCAGCTTCCTCCAGTGCTTTCAATGTTTCATTGTCTACAGTTGTTGCCTCTGGAACCATTAGAAATGGAGAACCCCAACCTACGGCATCGAATTCATAGTAATCCAATAGAAACCTGTGTTCCATAGCTGTCCCTACTCCGCCTTGTACAGTGTATCTAATTGGGGGCAAAACCGTTAATAGTACACCTTGGGATGCCCAATAATCCTGATAAATTGTAAAGAGTTCAATTTTTAAGTTTTCTTTTTTCTCTTTGAATTCCTCAAGGATGGGACCCAATAAAAAACCATCAGTAGCGAATGCATGCCCACCACAGTTCAATCCAGACTCTACCCGGAATTCAGATACCCAAACACCTTTTTTTGCTAGATATTTTGCCTGGATAAGCGATGATCTAAAGTCGCTGACTTTCAAAACAACCTTTTTGTCAAACGTGCCATCAGCTTTTGGAAAGAATGCTGGTAATTCGGCCAAATAGGCATATAAATGAGGATTCATTCCCGCTGATAGGATAACAGCAGAATGTAATGAGGAATTGGCGAATCCACGTAGTGCAGCTGATGCATCTGAATATTTTTGATCTAAGGCAGTATTATTTCTGAAATTCAGTTTATCCACTTTGGACATAATATTGACATCGATTTCGCCGGGGTTTACATAGCCGATCAATAATTCTTGTAACTGCTTCCTAATGCTGGAATTGGACTCAATCTCCATGGCATGATAGATTGGTCTAGCAGGATGAGATTCCGGCAATAACTGAAAATATTTTGTTAAATCAGAATCCTTTGTAAAAGCTTGCTGCTTTAGTGTTTCCATCTGCTGTTCTACTAAAGTCTTGACCAAGTCAAGGTAAGCGGTGATTCGACTGGCCCTATAATCTTCTTCGTTCTTATAAATGGGGTTATAGGCTAGTTGGTTAAGTTTGCAGTAATATGCCCGGATGCGCTCTATGAGCTCATCGTCTACAATAGACATGACCGTTGAGATGCCATAACGGGCAACTTTGATTGCTGAGTCTATTGAAAAAGCAAGTCCTAATACAGGGATATGGAAAGTGTGCGTCATTCTTAAATAGTTCTTTTACGAAATAATCAAGAATAACGCGATAAAAAAATAATGACTATACGTGTAAAGTGATGATTGTGATCACTATTCAAATACAATCGTTTTGTAATCGTTGAGCATCACACGGTCTTCACTCAATAAACGGATCGCTCTACTTAAAACGGCTTTTTCAATCTCCTTCCCAGCAGTAACCATATCTTTGACTGTATAGGTATGATTGACATGACGAATATCTTGAACTATGATAGGGCCTTCATCAAGCTGGTCCGTGACAAAGTGTGCTGTCGCACCAATGATTTTTACACCTCGAGAATGTGCCTGCTTGTAAGGGTTTGCCCCTATAAATGCAGGCAGAAATGAATGATGAATATTGACCAACTTATTTTCGAATGTTGCAACAAATAGGGGAGAGAGGATTCGCATAAATTTTGCTAGAATAATATAATCAAAATCGTATTGTTTGATTTGGGCAATCAATTGTGTCTCAAAATCTTCTTTCGATATACCTTCATGCGAAATATAATGGAATGGGATCTCAAATTTATCCGTAAACGAACGTAAAGTATCATAATTACTAATGACAGCCTGTACTTCTGCTCCCCAGGTTTCAAAATGTTGCCGTACAAGAATATCTGCTAAACAGTGGTGCTCTTTGGTTACGAGAACAACAATTTTCTTTCGATTACTAGGGTTGACTTGAATCTGAGCTGAGGGAGGAAGTACGTTGGCTAGGGAATTGGCCAGCTGCGTTTGATCAGGAAAAAGTCCATTGCAGACAACGCGGACAAAAAACTTGTTCGCCTCCTCATCAACATATTCCCGCATGGTAATGATGTTAAGCTGATACTGGGCCAGTGTGTTGGAAATATTGGCTACTAATCCAACAGCATCTTGACATTGGATCAGAATTAAGGTTTGGTTGTGCATGAAATATTGGTCGTAGGTCGCAAAAAAGCGGGTTAAATTAACCCGCTTTTTTTGTTAGTTCTTCTTCAAGGTCTACTTCTACACGTAGATTCTCGACAATATGTTTTTGTCGATCTGGTGTGTTTTTGCCCATGTAATATTCTAATAATTGTTGAATTTTATTGTCTTTTGATAAGATAACGGGATCAAGACGGATATCTTTTCCGATAAAGAGACCAAATTCGGAGGGTGATATTTCACCTAAACCTTTAAATCGCGTGATCTCAGGCTTAGCTCCTAGTTTTGCAATTGCTTTTTGTCTTTCTTCATCCGAATAACAGTAGATCGTCTCCTTTTTGTTCCGCACCCTGAATAATGGTGTTTGGAGGATAGATACATGTCCCGCTTTGACCAAATCAGGGAAAAACTGTAAGAAAAAGGTCAATAACAGAAGTCGGATGTGCATGCCATCGACATCGGCATCTGTAGCGATAACGATATTATTATAACGTAGTCCATCTAACCCATCTTCAATATTGAGGGCGTGCTGCAAGAGATTGAACTCTTCGTTTTCATAAACGATCTTTTTGGACATGCCATAAGAGTTCAACGGTTTTCCTTTTAAGCTGAAAACAGCTTGAGTCTGTACGTCACGTGATTTGGTGATCGAACCTGAAGCGGAGTCTCCCTCTGTTATGAAAAGTGTCGTTTCTTGGTTACGCTCGTTTTTATCGCTGAAATGGACTTTACAGTCACGCAATTTGCGGTTGTGTAAAGAGGCCTTTTTAGCCCTTTCATTCGCTAGTTTTTTGATCCCTGCAATATCCTTCCGTTCTCTTTCAGATTGGAGAATACGTTTTTGAAGCGCATCGGCAGTACTTGGATTTTTATGCAGGTAATCATCCAATGCTTTTTTGAGAAAATCATTGATAAACCCTCTTACAGTAGGGCCTTCTGGGCCTACACTCTGAGAGCCTAATTTTGTTTTTGTCTGGGATTCGAAAACCGGTTCCTGTACTTTTATGGCGATTGCACCAATAATCGAGGATCGAATATCTGATGCATCAAATTCTTTTTTGTAGAACTCGCGAATGGTTTTTACAAGTGCTTCGCGGAATGCTGCTTGATGTGTTCCCCCTTGTGTTGTATGCTGACCATTAACAAAGGAATAATATTCTTCTCCATACTGTTGACCATGGGTCATTGCAATCTCGATGTCTTCCCCGCGTAGGTGAATGATTGGATAGCGCATGGATTCGGCGTCAATATTCCTTTCTAATAGATCTTTTAATCCATTCTCGGAAATAAATCGCTGTCCATTGAAGTTGATCGTAAGACCTGAATTCAGAAAAACATAATTCCAGATCATATTCTCTACAAATTCTGAACGGTATTTGTAGTTTCTGAAAATAGAATCGTCTGGATAGAATGTTACCGACGTACCATTACGTTGAGTAGTGTCTTTCTGCTCATCATTTACCAATTCCCCTTTGGAAAACTGTGCGATACGCGTTATATTTTGGCGGTAGGATTGTACCGTAAACTGGCTGGATAATGCATTGACGGCTTTTGTACCCACACCATTTAATCCAACGGATTTTTGGAAGGCCTTGCTGTCATATTTACCACCAGTATTGATTTTGGAAACTACATCTACGACAGAGCCAATCGGAATTCCACGGCCATAATCGCGTACTGAAACTTTGTTTTCGTTTACAGTGATATCAATGGTTTTACCGGCACCCATCACAAATTCGTCAATCGAGTTGTCGACGACTTCCTTCAATAAGACATAGATGCCATCATCGTAGGCCGAACCGTCCCCCAATTTTCCTATGTACATTCCCGGACGAAGGCGGATATGCTCTTTCCAATCCAGGGACCTAATACTGTCTTCGTTATATGTACTCATAAATTTATGTAGAACTTAGCTAACAAAAGTATAAAAAATAAAAACGATATACGGTATGGAAGACTAAATTTTTTAGATATCTATGGTTTCTGATATGATTGGTAAAATTGGCGATTTCCCAAGAAATGTTTACATTTAGTGTAAGTAATTATAAAGAGAAAAATTTATGGGGTTATTTGATAAAATCAGGAATGAATTTATTGATATTATCGAGTGGGTCGATAATAGTACTGATACGATCGTATGGAAATTTCCTAGGTATCAGAATGAAATAAAAATGGGTGCGCAACTTACTGTACGTGAGGGGCAAGCAGCGGTGTTTTTAAATGAGGGTGTGGTCGCCGATGTATTCCAACCCGGAAGATATGAATTGACAACTCAAAACATGCCGATTATGACAACCATCAGAGGTTGGAAGTACGGCTTTAATAGCCCGTTTAAGGCTGATGTCTATTTTATTAACCTACGTCAGTTTGTCAATCAACGTTGGGGAACAAAAAATCCGATTATGTTGCGTGACCCTGAATTTGGGCCGATACGTCTTCGCGCTTTTGGAAATTTTTCATTCCAAGTGAAAGATGTCCCTGTTTTTATGAAACAGCTGGTTGCCACGACCCCGGTATTTACTGTAGATGATATTACTGAGCAATTGCGCAATATTGCTGTCTCAAGAGGTATGGATGCTATTGCGGAGTCAAAAATTCCGGCGTTGGATTTAGCGTCTAACTACGATGAAGTTTCGGCATTGATTCAACAAAAGATTACTGGAGATTTTGAGGAGATCGGATTGAGCTTGACCAAATTTTTGATTGAGAATATCTCATTTCCAGAAGAAGTGGAAAAAGCACTGGATAAAAGAAGTAGTATGGGTGTGGTTGGGAACCTTGGTGCTTATGCGCAATTCCAGGCAGCCAATTCGATGGAGAAAGCAGCGGAAAATCCAAGCAGTGGTGGTATTGTTGGTGCGGGCTTTGGTGCAGGTTTGGGTGCTGGGATGGTTGGACAAATGGGCAATGTATTCCAACAGAATAATTTTGACGGGAATAACCCTGCTGGTGTTGCCGGTGCGGGAGCTGTTGCAGCGGGATCAGCTGGGCCACCACCATTACCCAAGGCTGTTGCTTATTACCTGGCTATAAAAGGCAAGCAGGAGGGACCTTTCGATCAGGAACAATTGCGCGGATTAGTGGGTGAAGGTACGTTTACCACATCAACATTAGTATGGAAAGAAGGGCTCGATAACTGGACCGAGGCCGATAAAGTTGTTGAATTGAAGGATTTGTTTTCGCAAACCCCGCCGCCAATTCCTGGAGTTTAGAGATATAAGTGCTATCACGAGTATGAGTTTTGAAGAGAAAACCTCCGAAATAGATCGGGGGTTAAAATGCCAAGGTTGTGGTGCCGTTTTGACCTATCAGCCAGGAACTTCTTATCTGGAATGTTCTTATTGTGGGACAAAAAATGAAATTGCGGATGAAATGCCAGTAAGTGGCGAGATTGAAGCAACGGATTATAAGGTTTTTGGTAAAGCGATGGAAGGCGTAGCAGATGAACGTTATAGTTATCTAGCTGAGGTTGTTCATTGCAACAACTGTGGCGCTAATTCAAGGTTGAATCCGCATGTTACCGCAGATGTCTGTGCTTTCTGTGCATCGCCATTGGTTATTGATCATCAGCAAAGACGTATTGTCAGACCCCACGGACTTGTACCTTTCACAGTGGACTACAAACAGGCGTTTGGATTATTGACCCAATGGGCAGGGAAGGTCTGGTTTGCCCCCAATGATTTCAAAAAAATCTTTAATACACGGAATGATCGCTTAAAGGGTGTTTACATCCCATTTTGGTCCTATGACTCCGATGTAGATTCTTCTTATGAAGGATCCCGTGGGGAATATTATTATGTAACACGGACACGACGTAATTCAGACGGTGAAACGGAGGAATATGAAGAGCGCCGTACGAACTGGTATCCGGCTTCAGGAAGGATCTATAGTCGATTTAGAGATATTGTTATTTCTGGATCGACCTCACTGCCCGAAAAGTTCTCGGACAAAATTGGTCCTTGGAACCTAGATTACCTGAAACCGTTTAATGAACAGTATTTAAGTGGTTTTATCGCGGAGACTTTCAGTGTTGATCATGTGGTGGCTGCCGGAACTGCCCGTGCTATTATGGATCGTGAAATTGTGCGACAGGTGGAAGATGATATTGGCGGGGATACACAGGACATTGATTCCATCGATAGCGATTTTAAGTCGATCAGATTGAAATATATTTTGTTGCCGGTCTGGCTCTCAGCTTATCAGTATAAAGGTAAGAGTTATCAGATTATGGTGAATGCTTTCAATGGCAAGGTTTATGGACAAAGACCGTACAGTGTCTGGAAAATAGTATCTCTGATCCTTTTGATTCTTTTAGTATTATATCTTTTGAGCTTTATGGGCTAAGGTTTGTAATGATGATACAAAAAGAGCTGTACTTTGAAAGAAGTACAGCTCTTTTTGTTGCTGTAAAATGTAATTATTTATTCAATGAAAGCAAGAAGCCGATCGTGAAGTTTGCGTCCCAGTCAAATACAAAGGTATCGCAATTGGTCGCATCCTTAAGTGCTTTGTAGATGTTTACTCCGCTTTTGGTTTTTATTTTTTCTGCTTTATAAGAGGAAGGGTCATTCAATACAGTAAACCGTTCCTCTCCTTGACGTGTCTGAGATGCTAGTTCAAAGGGAACGCCGCCAATGATAAAACATACTTCTCTTTTTGCAGCAGGTATTTTCTCACCTAATTTTTTCACTTCCGCATAAACGGCATCGTCTTTTAGATCTTTTTCATAATATTTTGCACCAGGTGCTTCCTCAGATTTGGTATCACCATCAATCCAGGAGATCTTGGTGTTGCCCGAACCGATATCCACAACAAAAGAGTTTTCTTCATAAGCCTTAGGAAGAACAGATTTAAGCGCTAGCTTCCCTTCTTGTTCGGCAGTCACTAAGTTAACAACAAAACCCATTTTTCTGAGTTCGGAACTAATCACAGTTGTCTTAGGTTCTTTCTGTGCGCCAGAGCTGATAACAAAGTGGATGTTTTTGGATTTCACACCTTTATCGAGCATCATGCCGATATAGTCTTTTAAACCTTTACGGATATCTTCTGTATTGGCTAAGCCTTCATAAGCAAAGGATTTACCAAAATCTTTGGAAATAATCTCCCAACGATTTTCTTTATCCATATTGACGACAAAGGAATTAAATCCTGAGGCGCCCACTTCTACAACACCCTTATACTCTCCATCAACGGGTTTTTCAGGTTGATAATTGAATGAACGTGCGCTTCCAGAGGTTGGGGTAGCTGCATCTGGTGCGTTGAAACTGGTTGTATCAGCTTTATTAACAGTTGGGGTAGTGTCGAATTTGCCTGATTGCATCGCCCAATAGCCAATAGCTAAAATAGGTACCGCGATAATAAGTGCTTTGATAGGCCATCTTAATCTGGCCCATGTCGATTTCTCTTCCATAATTTTGAATAATATGATATTGTTTTGTTAATTAATCTAGTAATGTAAAGCCTTTGTCGATTTTCTCCTCTGGCTTGAGCTCGTAGCTCGCATCAGACATCTGAGTGACATTGAGTACTTTCAAATTACGTTCGTCGACCTTACGGATAAATTCTTCCAGTTCTCCTTGTGAAGGGGCGCCACCGACCGTGATGTTGTTGTTTTGATCCAAGAAATCCAAGTTCGATCTAATCGAAGCAATGTTTTGACTGATAGCACCTGTAGCTGCATTCATTGCTTCCTGAAAAGCCCATCCATCTTTGATATTAAATACATCGGCAAGACCATCCGTTGCATTTTTCATTTTTTGTGTTGCTTCTAACTTCTTGGAAATAATTGAAATACTGCTATCCAATGTGCTTACATAGATACGTGCTGCGCTTTCGTTGTCTTTGAGGACCTCCAGTACTTTCGCAAACTGATTGGCGTATTGCACATAGCTACGGGCATTTTGTTCTTCTGATTCCCCTTCTTTACCTAGCAAAAAAGCTTTGGTACGTGTCTCCTTGGCATCTCTTGCATAAGCATTGGCTTTCTCCGCATTATTTTTGCTGGCTTCTTCTTTTGATTTTTCATCAAGATTAGCAGCTTCAGCTGTAAACCTTTTCGCATAAGTATACTTTTCTTCCGCAGTTTTTTGCGCTGTTTCACCGCTTTGAATCATATCAATGCGAACACCGTCCACATTACTGATCTTCTCCTTTACACGTTTTAACGTGTCTTTGGCATCACGGGATAGCAATTGTAAAGTCTCGATGGGATTATTTCTAATAATGGATTTTTCACCTTTGAACAGTAGTACTGTACCCAAGCGATGCAGTAGGGCGATGATCTTAGGAGCTAAAAGCAATAAGGTGATCAGGATAATACTGAAAATAACAAATAAAATGCTCTTTCCTGCGTATTCGAGCATAATGGGAAGAAATTTGAAAAAAGCAAATGCGCCGCCCAAAAGTAATGCCCAAAAGAAAACAGTAGAAACAGTTTTTTTTGCTTCTGGAGATTTTAATTGTGCAGGTAAATGATCCCCCAAAACTTGAAATATGGGGAGTTGTGTCTTTATTTCAGCGGGAATATTGATGTATTGATCTTTTTTTTCCATTGATTTATTGTTATGTAATTGATTGATTAATCATATGCAATGCGTTGTTTATTTCGGTAATAACCTCACCAACAGCAGCGTTGCCTATTGCTATTTTTTGTTCGATTTCTTTGATCTTTGGTTCGTACTTTTCATTAATCTGTCCCAGGGCAACCTGCTTTTTCTGTAGGTCATCTTGCAATTTGGTTATATTTTCCGTTAATGCTTTGATTTCACTGTTCAAATTAGCAATTTCCATTGTTCGGTCCTGTTCTGTCCTTTTCTTTTCCTCCTGTTTCTGATCCGACTCCTTGGCTATGGTTTCTTTAAGCTTATTAGCATAATTTGTGCCAGTTGCCACAAGTTTTTCCTTCGATAGTGAACTATCTACAAACTTAAGTGAGGTATATGCCGCTTTTAAGGTGTTTTCTTCTACTTTGCCCATTGCAGCAGCGGCATTCCAGACTTCAAAAAAATCGACACCCTGCTCATTGAGTTTTTCGAGGATGGCATAAACCTTGAGTTTCATTTCTTTGAGATCCGTAGATCCATCGTTGGCTGTAATGGGAATAGGCGGCGGAGTCTTACCAGTTGCTACGGGTGGTGTTACCGACGTATATGTTGGTGTGGGAGTATTTAATTTTTCTTGTGTCGGAGCAGCAGGTGCTGGAGACGGAGATTGAGGGGCAGAGCTTGTCTGATCATCTTCGAAAATTAATTTTTTAAGACTGTTTAATATCCCAGAACTTCTTTGGTTTTCGTTGTTGCTCATCATGTGACATTTTATTATACGTATACTAAAATAGTAAAAATTAGGATTGTGACAGCTAATTTATTGGAATGAAATCATCATCAGGTTAATTAATGGTCAGAATGAGGCGAATAGACCTAGCTGATAATTTTCATCTTAATAAAATACGGAAGCAATAGATGAGACTTCAATATCTGAAAAAATGACGAATCTAGGGGATAGCTATAAAAATGAAAAAGGGCTGTCATTTGTGGACAGCCCTTTTATGAAGAATAGATAGAAAGTACTTCTATCTACCAAAGTCGTCTTGAACACGAACAATATCGTCTTCATCTGAAGGGTTGTTCGCATCGGTATGTTGCCAAATTTCTGCCAAAATACCAAAGCCATCCAAGCCAATTAGGCGGTGACGTTGTCCCTGACGTAATCTGATTGTTTCACCTTCTTTCAAAGTAGATACCACTGACTCCTCATCGGTATCAGAAACCATAACACCTACGTTGCCTTGAATAACACGCCAGATTTCAGCGCGACGGTGGTGGTATTGCCAAGAAAGTCTCTTGTCTGGAGCAACGATCAGAATTTTTGGGCTTAATTTTCCTGAAATTCTTAACTCCTGAACATCCAATCCACCAAAATACTCATTTGCGAACTCTTGTGCCTGGGATTCGTCGATGACAAAAAAGCCACCCCAAGGGCGTGCTGCATCCGACTTCTCAATGTTGAATCCTTTGGATGTCAACATCTCTTGCACTTTTTCAAATAATGCGGTTTTATCTATAGCCATCTTATAAAATTTCTAAAAAATTTATTGATCATTAATTCAGCAGCTAAATATAGGAAAAAATCATTAATATTTTTAGTTAACCGTTTTAGCTTTACTAAAATCATTAATAAAATGTACTTTTTTATCAAATATACAATCTATCGATAGGATATGTTTTCAAAATGAAATACTTAGTTTTGTGATCAATCTAATTTCAGGATATGTCAAATTTTCAAGTCGATCGAGAAAACACAGCATTTATGCAGGCTGTTGCATTTGTTAACCAAACCAATCAGAATGTATTTATTACAGGAAAAGCAGGTACGGGAAAGACGACTTTCTTGAAGTATATTCGTGAGCATAGCTATAAGAAAATGGCGATTACTGCACCAACAGGAGTAGCTGCCATGAATGCGGGTGGGACAACC
Source organism: Sphingobacterium sp. GVS05A (assembly GCF_019969845.1). Taxonomy (GTDB): domain Bacteria; phylum Bacteroidota; class Bacteroidia; order Sphingobacteriales; family Sphingobacteriaceae; genus Sphingobacterium. The sequence continues at coordinate 683,784 of NZ_JAHXYR010000002.1, read as the reverse complement.
CTACACTCCCTGTTTTGGCTTCCTTTCGGAACGTTTGTTGAAGATTATGAGTTGCGCTGGGATGAGCAGGATAGTCATATTTATAATAAATCGCGTTTGTTCAGTACAATAAAGCTAACAAAACAACGGCGGGCGATTCTACAGGAACTAGAATTATTGATTATCGATGAGGTTTCGATGGTACGGGCTGATACATTGGATGCGATCAATGTGATATTACAATCTGTTCGTCGCGATATGCGTCCTTTCGGTGGATTACAGGTCTTGTTTATTGGCGATTTATATCAATTGCCTCCCGTGGTCAAAGATGCAGAATGGAATATTCTCCGTGATCATTATTCGTCTGTATTTTTCTTCAATGCAAAGATTCTAAGGGACAGCCCCTTGGTCATGCTAGAGCTTAATAAGATTTATCGTCAGCAGGATGAAGGGTTTATTTCGATCTTGAATGCAATACGGAATAATCAATGTACCAGTGAAATGCTAACTACTTTAAATGGTTATTACAAACAGGATTTTGTACCAAAAGAGGAGGAGCAATATATTACATTGACATCCCACAATCGGAATGCCGATGAGATCAACAGTGCAAAACTGGCTTCGTTGTCTGGAAAGATGCTCAACTTAAAAGCGGTTGTGAAAGATGACTTTGCACAAGGGTCTTATCCTGCCGAGGAAACGCTATCCTTAAAAATAGGAGCGCAGGTGATGTTCATCCGGAATGATTCCGGTGATGAACGGAAGTATTACAATGGTAAGATCGGTACTGTAAAACATATTGATACAGTACAAGGAACAGTATCAGTCACTTTTCCTGACGGCTCTGAAGAGGTGACGGTCAAAAGAGAGACCTGGGAAAATATCCGTTACAATTATGATAAAGGCCAGGATCAAATCAAAGAGGAGATCCTGGGTACATTTTCTCAATTTCCTTTGCGACTGGCCTGGGCTATTACAATCCATAAGAGCCAGGGTCTGACTTTTCAGAAAGCAATTATTGATGCGGGTACCTCATTTGCGGCTGGACAGGTTTATGTTGCGTTAAGCCGTTTGACGAGCTTGGATGGGCTTGTACTTAAATCAGTTATTCCATCTTATGCCATCCGTACAGATTATCAGGTGGTCGAGTTTGCACAACGTGCACATTCCCAATTCAGTATTAACGAAATTTTGGAACAGTGCCAACGAAATTATCTGGGGCAGATTTTGATGAATGGTTTTCGATGGGATGGCCTCTTGGTGGAAACTTCGGAGCTGCTGAAATCAATGGATGAACGCAATATCGATGGGAAAGAGCAGGCTGTTCAATTTTTCCAGGAGATCGTTAAACAGCTCCAGACACAAGAGAAAGTGGCCCACAAATTTATTGTTGTCCTTTATGAACTCCTTAGAGATAAGGATGCGATTGACTATGACCTGATTTGTGAGCGTTCTACTGCTGCTGTAAATTGGTTTTTACCACGGATGGATAAGGATCTTATTGCGGCCCTGACAAAGCATATTGAGGAATACCAGATTCGCAAGCGGACAAAGAAATATGTTGATGAGTTGAAAGCAATATTGTTGGATTATAAGAGAAAACGTGAGCAGTTGCAGCATTGTCTAATTATTGCTGAAACGCTGTCCAAAAGAGAAGATTTTCAAACAGCCATGCTTGATGTAGCTGCTCAGGTTAAGACAAAAGAAAAAGATGAATTGGCGGCACAAAGCGCTGACGAAGAAGGAGCTAAAAAACTGGATACAAAGGATATTTCGTTAGAAATGTTTAAAGAGGGGATGACTATCGCTGATATTGCGGGCAAGCGTGGGATGGTTGCTGGTACCATCTATGGGCATCTGATTAATTTTGTAGGGACAGAGGTAGAGGCAACGGAATTAATTGATCAAGAAAAGCTTGACCGCATTCTTGATGTTATTCGAGCAAATCCAGACAAATCATCTTCCGAACTGAAGATGCTGTTGGGTGCAGATATTGATTATCCGGATATTAAAATTGGACAAAAAGTTTTAGGATTGTAGTGGGTAAGGATTTATGATGTATATTTGTCAACCTTTTATTATAAGCTAATTGAAAGAGGAGAAGACCAATAAGAAAATTAACAAGTGGATTGTATTTACTTCCATGCCGATTCAGATGGGTGTGACAATATATTTGTTTTATTGGGTCGGGAGTTGGTTAGATAATAAATATGCCATTGCGGGTGATTGGGGAATGAAAGGATTGACGTTGTTGGGTGTGGTTGTATCCTTGTATCAGTTCATTAGGCAGGCAAATCAAATTAATAAGAATGAATAGTTATTTGAAAAGCATACTTATACTGCTGATCGTCTTTGTGGCAAGTTTTGCTGCGCATTATTTAGTGATATCCGGAATGAACGTGGAGCAATACTGGGGCAAAACCTCCTACAGTCTGGTGGGGATGTATACCTTTGGATTCTGTTCTTCGTTGCTGGTTGCGGTGTTGATATTTTTTGCAAATTGGTCTATGCCGGAGAAACTGGGGGTTATATTTCTGGGGCTGGTGCTCTTGAAAGGTGTTGCAGGATATATTTATATTAAAGACGGGTTAAAGACCTTTGAAAATAACTTTATCGAATATAACTTTTTGGTTGTATTTTTTATCTCTCTGTTTGTGGATGTCTACGTCGCTTTTAGCGCTTTAAATCAAGCAGATAAAAAGGTTTAAACTATTTTTGGAAAAAGTTTAAACAAATGGTGATTTATGCCAAATAAAATTGTATTTTTGCGCAAAATTTTTTATTATTCAATAGTAATCTGAAATGGTGAATCTTAAGAGAGCACTTTTATTATTTGCAGTAATTTTTCTTGCTGTCAATCCTTTTACCTTAAAAGCAGCTGAGGAAGCGCATGGGGATGCGCCTAAAACCCAAGCTGAGGAAATCAAAGAGTATAGTCAACATCACTTACAAGATGATCATTATTTTTCTTTGTTCTCCGATCAAAAAGCAGGAAAACATTATGGTTTTCCATTGCCAGTAATTCTTATTGATAATGGATTGGTTGTTTTTTCTTCTGGCGAGTTTCATCATGGCGAATCCGTTGTAGAGAAAAATGGTCAATACTATACACTTTACCATGGCAAGATCTATAAAACAGATGCTGCAGGTACCTTAAACTTTGATGAAGCACATCACCCTACGAATGCAAAACCTTTAGATTTCTCGATTACCAAGAATGTGGTGGGCCTGTTATTGGCAGCATTCTTATTGTTCTGGGGTTTCATATGTCTGGCTAAAACATATAAGAAAGGTGTTAATAACCTTCCTAAAGGTGTTGGCCGCGTTTTAGAACCATTGGTTTTATATGTACGTGATGAGATGGCTGTTCCAAATATTGGTCATCGTTATAAAGAATTTATGCCTTACCTGTTATCTGTGTTTTTCTTGATCTTTGTTTTAAACTTGTTGGGTATGACTCCACTAGGTTTTAACGTGACAGGAAATATTACAGTCACTTTATGTTTGGCTTTATTCACTTTCTTTATTACCAACTTTAAGGCCAATAAAGATTATTGGAAACACATTTTTTGGATGCCGGGTGTTCCAGTTCCTTTCAAATTTATTTTGGCACCAATTGAGGTGTTGGGTATGTTTACTAAGCCTTTCTCCTTGATGTTGCGTTTGTTTGCGAATATTACTGCTGGTCACTCCGTTGTAATGGGGTTGATCGCAATCGTATATTTATTTCAACAACAGTTGACTGTCGGTGGTAGTATCGGGGTGTCAATGTTGTTAACATTAGTGTTGTTTTTCTTGGAGTTATTGGTTGCGTTTTTGCAAGCCTTTATCTTTACAATGTTGTCATCCTTGTTTATCGGAATGGCAGTCGAAGAACACGCACATCATTAATCGAATTTTTTTGTTAAATTTTATAAAATAATTATTATGTACAACTTAATTGGAGCAGGTTTAATCGTAATCGGTGCAGGTTTAGGTTTAGGTAAAATCGGTGGTTCAGCTATGGAAGCTATCGCTCGTCAACCAGAAGCAGCATCTAAAATTCAAACTGCGATGATCATCATTGGTGCCTTAGTTGAAGGTTTAGCATTCGGTGCTTTAATCTTAGGTAAATAATCCAAGCTGATTAAAAGTTTACTAAATACAATCTGCAACGGTTGGTTGCAGATTGTATTTAAACAAAAAAATACAAAACAAAAGAAAATTATAATTTACAATTGTATATAAATGGAAGCATTAATTAATCAGTTCTCGTACGGTTTGTTCTTTTGGCAACTAATCATCTTGTTGGTTGTGATCTTTTTATTGGGCAAGTTTGCCTGGAAACCTATCGTCAACGCTTTAGATGAACGTGAGCAAGGAATTGCGAATGCATTGGAAGCTGCTGAGAAAGCTAAATTAGAAATGGCTCGTTTGACAAATGAGAACGAACAATTGCTTAAAGAGGCTCGTGCAGAACGTGATGTTATCCTTAAAGAAGCAAAAGAGCTAAAAGACAAAATTGTTGCTGAGGCAAGAAATCAAGCGCAATACGAAGGTGCTAAAATGATTGCTCAAGCGAAAGAGGAGATCGACGAACAAAAGAATAAAGCTTTGGCTGAGGTAAAATCACAAGTTTCATCTTTGTCTTTGGATATCGCCCGCAAAGTATTAACAAGAGAATTTGAGGACCAAGGTAAGCAAGAGGCTTTAGTAGCAGATTTGCTTAAAGACGTTAAATTGAACTAATCCGGTCACTTAAATTACGAAATAGAATTATGTCAGTATTTAAAGTAGCATCGAGATATGCAAAGTCATTAATTGACTTGGCTAGCGAGCAAGGCTCACTGGAGACCATCAAAACAGATATGGATTCGTTCATCGCTGTTTTAAAGTCCAGTTCAGAATTGCAGGCTGTTTTGGCCAATCCTATTGTTCCTTTGGACAAGAAGAAAAACATATTGGATGCTTTATTTAAAGATAAGATCAATGCAAATATCTTAGCCTTTTTCAAGATCATGATCAACAAAGGTCGTGGTACGATCGTATATGCTACTGCGCAGGAATTTGTCCGTGAGTATAATGAGGTTAAAGGTATTGTAAAAGCTACAGTTACCTCTGCTGCACCACTTTCTGAAGCTAATTTAGCCGCAATGAAAGATGTACTTGCAAAAGAAACCAACGCTCAAGTGATATTGGTCAATAAAGTCGATAACAACTTGATCGGTGGATTTGTCGTTAATGTTGGTGACCGCCAGATTGATGCAAGTATTGCTGGTAAGTTGAATAAATTAGAAAGATATTTGAATCAGGGTAACTAAGGTTATTCTGGTATTTAAAGTAAAATAAATCAAAAAACCCCTTATAATAATTAAAATGATAGAGGTAAGACCAGATGAAGTTTCGGCAATTCTAAGAGAGCAATTGGCGGGCTTTAAATCAGAAGCCGAACTAGAGGAAGTGGGTACCGTACTTGCTGTAGGTGACGGTATTGCTCGTATTTACGGCTTAACTAAAGTTCAGTCCGGTGAGTTGGTTGAATTTGATAACGGATTACAAGGTATTGTATTAAACTTAGAAGAAGACAACGTCGGTGTTGTACTTTTAGGTCCTTCTGACGAAATTAAAGAAGGAGATACGATTAAACGTACCAACCGTATTGCATCCATCAAAGTTGGAGAAGGTTTGTTGGGACGTGTTGTGAATACATTGGGTCAGCCAATTGATGGTAAAGGACCTATCCAAGGAGAATTATACGAAATGCCTATCGAGCGTAAGGCTCCAGGTGTTATCTACCGTCAGCCAGTAACTGAGCCATTACAAACAGGTATCAAGGCAATCGATGCGATGATTCCAGTAGGTCGTGGTCAACGTGAGTTGGTTATTGGTGACCGTCAAACAGGTAAAACTGCGGTATGTATCGATACGATTTTAAACCAAAAAGAATTCTACGATGCAGGTCAACCTGTATTCTGTATCTACGTTGCTGTAGGTCAAAAGAATTCTACGGTAGCGAATATCGTTCGTACATTGGAGGAAAGAGGTGCAATGGCTTATACTGTTGTTGTCGCTGCTTCTGCTGCTGATCCTGCTCCACTTCAATTCTACGCGCCAATGGCAGGTGCTGCTATCGGCGAGTTCTTCCGTGATACAGGTCGTCCAGCGTTGATCGTTTATGATGATTTGTCAAAACAAGCTGTGGCATACCGTGAGGTTTCTTTGTTGTTGCGTCGTCCTCCAGGCCGCGAAGCATATCCAGGTGACGTATTCTACCTACACAGCCGTTTATTAGAGCGTGCTGCGAAAATCAACTCTTCTGATGATATCGCTCGTAACATGAATGACCTTCCTGAGTCTATCAAGCATTTGGTTAAAGGTGGTGGTTCATTGACAGCCCTTCCAATCATTGAAACACAAGCAGGTGACGTTTCGGCATATATTCCTACCAACGTAATCTCTATTACAGATGGTCAGATCTTCTTGGAATCTAACTTATTTAATGCTGGTATTCGTCCGGCGATCAACGTAGGTATTTCGGTATCTCGTGTGGGTGGTAACGCTCAGATCAAACCGATGAAAAAAGTATCAGGTACATTAAAGTTGGATCAAGCACAGTACCGTGAATTGGAAGCTTTCGCGAAATTTGGTTCTGATTTAGATGCTGCTACTAAGGCTGTATTGGATAAAGGTGTTCGTAACGTTGAGATCTTGAAACAAGGTCAATACTCTCCAGTTTCTGTAGAGAAACAAGTTGCGATCATTTACATTGGAACGAAAGGTTTATTACGTAATGTTCCAGTAAATAAAGTAAGAGAGTTTGAAGAAGAATTCTTGACGCAATTGGAACAACGCCATCCAGAAGTTTTGTCAGCGTTCAAAGCTGGTAAATTCTCTGATGAGTTGACTGCAGTATTAGAAAAAGTAGCTAAGGATTTAGCATCAAAATATTAATTAGTAATGAGTATTTGGTATTGAGTCCATTGACTAGGCTCAATACTCAATACTAGGTACTTGATACTTAAAACAAATATGGCAAATTTAAAGGAAGTAAGAAATCGGATTACCTCGGTATCATCAACACAGCAGATCACTAAAGCCATGAAAATGGTTTCGGCTGCTAAATTGAAGCGCGCTACTAACGCTATCTTACAATTGCGCCCATATGCGAATAAACTAAGAGATATTTTGGCTGATGTTTCTGCAAGTGTGGAGGGAAGTAATTCTCCTTTCACAGTAGATCGTGAGCCAAATAAGGTGTTGATCGTTGTTGTTTCTTCTAATAGAGGTTTGGCTGGGGCATTCAATGCGAATGCTATCAAGATGACTAATAACTTGATCGCTAACAAATATGCCGAGCAGCATGCGAAAGGCAATTTGAGTATCATCGCTATTGGTAAAAAAGGTTACGATTTCTATTCGAAGCGTAATTTCGATGTGATAGCTAACCACTCAGACTTGTTTTCTGATTTAAATTTTGGATCTGTTTCTGTAGTGACAGAATTTATCATGGAACAATTTAAGGAAGGTAATTTTGATCGTGTTGAAGTGGTTTATAACCAATTCAAAAACGCTGCTGTTCAAGAGTTGACAGCAGAGCAGATTTTGCCTTTATTACCACCTGCAGAGCAAAACACACAACATACGCATAAAGCAAAAATTGAAGCTGAAGTGGATTATATCATTGAACCTTCTAAAGAGAAGATTATCGAAGAATTAATTCCTAAAGCCATCAAGATTCAATTATACAAAGCTGTTTTAGATTCCAATGCTTCTGAGCATGGTGCACGTATGACAGCAATGGATAAAGCAACTGAAAATGCTGGTGACTTAATAAAATCACTTAAGTTATCGTATAACCAAGCGCGTCAAGCGGCAATTACAACAGAATTGACAGAGATCGTCTCTGGAGCGACAGCGTTATCAAACGGATAATCCTGTAATCGGGAAAACATAAAAAAGGCGATAATCTTTATGATTATCGCCTTTTTTATGTTTAATAGTCCTTTTTTACCACCGGATTAAAGCGGATCCCCAGGTAAAGCCTGCACCAAAGGCGGCTAAACAAATAAGATCACCTTCTTTTATTTTTCCGGCTTCCCAAGCCTCACATAGTGCGATCGGTATAGACGCTGCTGTTGTATTGCCATATTTTTGGATATTGTTGAAGACCTGATCCTCATTTAATCCCAAGGTTTTCTGCACAAACTGTGAAATACGAAGATTGGCCTGATGAGGGATCAACAGATCAATGTCAGAAGTTTTCAGGTTGTTCTTTGTCAAAGCCTCATGAATAACTTCGGGGAACTTTACAACAGCCTTTTTGAAAACGGCCTGTCCATCCATATTTGGGAACGCAGTTCCATCTTCAAGCATTTCTTTGGTCATCAATAATCCCCCCAGTTCCTGTTCCGGCCAATCGGGCATTTTATCCAGCCAGATTCCACTTGATGCTCCTGGATAATACATCGCGAGCTTTTCTGCTTCCGCGCCGTCAGAATGTAAATGCGTGCTCAAAATGCCTTTGCCAGCTTCGGTTGTCGGCTGCACAACTACTGCTCCTGCACCATCACCGAAAATTACAGAAACAGCACGTCCTCTGGTTGAAAAATTGAGCGCAAATGAATGTTTCTCTGAACCCACTACAAGTACATTTTTGTACATCCCCGTTTTGACAAATTGATCTGCTATGGATAGGGCATAGATGAAGCCAGAACATTGATTTCTGATATCCAATGCGCCGACCTCGTTCATTCCCATTTCCCGTTGTAGTAAAACAGCGCAGCCTGGGAAATAATAGTCAGGCGACAAGGTTGCAAAGATGATGAAATCGACATCTTCCTTGCTGATATTGGCACGTTCAATTGCTATTTTCGCGGCTTCAACACCCATTGTGGTTGTTGTTTCTCCGATACGGTCGGCATATCTACGCTCTTTGATACCTGTTCTTTCTTGAATCCACTCGTCACTGGTATCCATAAAACGTGTTAAGTCATTGTTGGTATATACGTTTTTTGGAACGTAATAGCCAATTCCTGCGATTTTTGACTGAAACATAATAAATTCCTCTAATTGATTGTATTCTTCCCTTTTATATTATCGTTAATTTAGAAAAAAATATTCTATTTTTGCAGCATGGGTACCCAAACTGCTGAAGAAACCTTTACGTTAGAAGAGATATTAGCGTCTGTTAAGGACTCTAATCGCCTGATTTTATGGAATGACGAAACGAATACGTTCGACCATGTGATTCATTGTCTGATGTATCACCTTCAATATACCGAAAAACAAGCTGAAAAAATTGCATGGAAAGTGCATACTGAAGGAAAGTGCGCCGTTTTGGAGGGTACTTTTACAGAGATGGAAATCTACCGCAAGATTTTGAAAGCAGAAGGATTGACGGTCTCTGTGGAATAAATTTACTATCCTTTTTGTTACCGTAATAATATGGTTACGCTTCAATTTTGTCTCTAAGTTTTAGTTTTATTTGCACTAAACTATAAACTAAGCTGAAGCTCTCATGTCATTTAACGCTAAATCGTTTAAATTTTTATTATTATTTGTATTCTTTCTACCGGTTGTTGTTCTTGCGCAAACTGGTCAAATCAAAGCTATCCTGATCGATAGCAAAACTTCCAAACCTATTTCGTCTGCCAGTGCTGCGCTTTTAGATGCGAGCAATAATAGTTATGTTAAAGGAGCTCAATCAGTAGATCAGGGATTTCTTTTATTCTCAGATATCAAACCCGGTAAATATAATGTTCGTATCAGTTATGTAGGCTATGAGACGCATACGATTGAAGGGGTGGATGTGGCGGTATCGAAAAGCAACGACCTTGGACGAATTGGTTTAAATTCAACGGGTGAGCTCCTGGATGAGGTTGTAGTCGAGGGGAGAGTTCCTGCGATGCAGATTGGTATTGACCGCAAAACCTTTAACGTGGGTGAGAGCTTGGTCAGTGCGGGGGGAACAGCAACAGATGTGTTAGCCAATGTACCCACGCTTCAGGTGGATCAAGACGGATCGGTGAGCCTGCGTGGATCCAGCAGTGTCAAGATTCTAATAGATGGCCGCGAGTCAGCACTCGCAGGAAACGATGTCACATCTTTGCTTCAGAGCCTTCCGGCTAATTCCATAGAAAAAGTTGAGGTCATCACCAATCCCTCGTCTAAATATGATGCTGAAGGGCAGACGGGGATTATCAATATCGTCTTAAAGAAAAATATTCGAACAGGGCTGAACGGATCGGTAAATACATCCGCTGGTTCCTATGACAATTATATGGCTGGTATAACATTGAATTATCGTGATCGGAAATTCAATTACTTCGGATCCTATAACTTCAATAAACGTAACATGGTTGGAAGTGGGAAGACGGACAATACGTTTTTGAGTGATACCACAAGCAATTATAGCGAATCCGAATCCTCAAGAAAGGGGAATAGCCATACAGTAAAAGCCGGATTTGACTATAATATGTCTGACCGTACTTCATTGAGTTTTTCCGGTAATTTGAGCATCCGGGATAATAAACGGATAGAGGACTTAAATTATCGTTTTTTTAAAGGAACAGATGAAACAGGAACCAGTGATCGTAAGTCTACCCAATTTGAGGACGATCTGGGCTATGAATTCAACGCCGATTTTAAACATCAATTTAAGCGACAAGGAGAGGAATTGACGGGGAATGCGAGTTATGGAAGAGACAAGGAAGATGGTACGAACGATTTTTCTCAAAAATATACCGACGGACGGAAAGAAACCGCACGGAGGAATACGACCTCCGAAGATGGTAAGAATATTAATCTTCAGCTGGATTATGTGCTGCCATTTTCCGAGGTAAGCAAATTCGAGGCTGGCTATCGTTCTCAAATTAGAAAGTCATTTGATACGCAATTTTCCGAGCTCCGCGATACAACAGGCAAATATCTGCCAGACTATAGGATCAGCAATGATTTTGATTTTACCAGTATTGTCCATGCAATTTACGCTAACTATCAAAATAAGCTAACGGATAAAATTGGCTATCAAATCGGGTTACGGGGAGAACAATTTGAACTTAAGTCCACTTATCTCTCGAAGGATCCTAACGCCGAGGAAAAAGAATCCAATGCAAAGCAGAACTTTTTTAGATTATACCCGACTTTGTTTTTAACATATGATGTAGATGACAATGGTGATAAAGTTCAGTTTAGTTACTCACGTCGTGTGCAACGAGCTCGTGGTTGGCAGGTCAATCCATTTTTAAATGTATCCGATGATCTGAATTATCGTCAGGGAAATCCGAATCTGAAACCAGAAGATGTACACAGTTTTGAAATGAGTTTTGCCAAAACTTTTGGCAAAGTAAATTTGATATCTTCAGCTTATTTTAATCACGCCAGTGAGGTTATCCAGCCTTTTGTTTACAAAATAGAAGATGGCAGAACATACAGTCGATGGGAGAATATGACCAGCCGGAATCTTTCGGGTTTTGAATTTATTTCAAAGGTCAATGCGACGAAGGATTTTGACTTTACATTTAATCTCAATTTGATCCATATTAAATATAATGCAAATCCAGACTATGAGATAAAAGACAGAAAAGACTTCGCTTATAATGCTAATTTAACAGCTAATTATCGTTTTACACCGACTTTCTCTGCTCAAATGAGAGGGGAATACAATTCTTCACGTGTCATGGCTCAAGGACAGATGAATGCTATGAAAGGGGTGGATGTTGCGCTGAAAAAAGATGTATTCAAGAAGAAGGCATCGATTATGTTGAATGTTAGAGATGTGTTTAATTCGCGCAAAATGAATGGTATGCTAGAGACATCTCAACTAGTGTCTAATTTTGAACACCGTTGGATGAAGAGGATGGTAACTTTATCACTATCCTATCGCTTTGGGAGTCAGGATCTAAATAAGTCTAAAAAGAAAGAAACAAATACAAATGAAATAAATGGTGGTGGAGAGGAATATTAAAAAATATTCCTCTTTTTAACCCCAAATGCTTAATTTTAATTTTGAAACAAACCTAAAACTAAAAAGAATGAAGTTATTAAAAACAGTTTTTGCGGTATCGGTGATGGCATTTTCTGCACATCTAAATACAGCAGTAGCGCAAGCAAAAAAAGAAGTACCGGCTTACAAAATTTTGGATTTGCCACGTGTGGATATCAAGAAATTCAAAAAGAATAAGGCCGGAGCATATGTTATCTTTGATGGTACTTCGATGGAGGGCTGGAGAGGATATGATAAAACTGTAGTTCCCAAAAAATGGGTTATCAATGAAGGCGCAATTAAATTTGATAGCGGAGCGAATGTGGGCAAGGACGAAGGTGGTGATTTGATTTTCGCACATGACTTCAAAAACTTCGAATTGGAATTGGAATGGAAAGTAGCAAAAGGAGCAAATTCCGGAATTTTCTTTTTGGCCAAAGAAGTCGAAGGTCAGCCAATTTATATCTCATCACCCGAGTGTCAGGTTCTTGACAACGAAAACCATCCAGATGCTAAAATGGGCGTCGATGGGAATCGTAAGTCTACATCATTGTATGATATGATTCCTGCGAAACCACAAAATGGCAAACCTTACGGCGAATGGAACAAGGTGAAGATCCGCGTGAACAATGGTAAAGTTGAACACTTCCAAAATGGGGTGAAAGTCGTTGAATATACCCTGTGGGATAAATCATGGGTTGACCTATTACAAAAAAGTAAATTCAGTCAAGAGAAATGGCCTCTGGCGTTTGAGTTGCTGAGCCATGTAGGTGGAGAAAGCAAATCAGGATTGATTGGTCTCCAAGATCATGGAAACGATGTTTGGTTTAAGAACATAACCGTAAAAGTCTTAAAATAACAAAAAAGCAGCTTTTAAAGCTGCTTTTTTGTTATAATATAGATTGTAATTCTTTCAGATCGACAATCATATGTGGTACATCCTCAGGTTGCTCCGTACTGTTCGGATTAAAGAAGATCGCATCCATTCCGACATTCATTGCCCCACGTACATCCGCATCCAGATTATCTCCAATCATCAATGACTGTTGTACATGTGCCCCTGTGGTTTCCAGTGCAAATTGAAAGATCCTTGGATCAGGTTTGTTCACTCCAACGACCTCAGAAATAAAGATGTTTTTGAAATATTTGTTCAAATTGCTTTTCTCCAATTTGGTCTCACAGGCCTCCTTAAAACCATTGGAGATCAAATGCAGGTTGTATTTTTCGTCTAGATAGGCCAAGGTTTCATGTGCATGCGGAAATAAATTCGTCTTTTGAGGACAGATCGTGAGGTATTCCAGTTCAAATTCTTCAGGAAACAATTCGGGGTCTACACCCATTTCGATAAATGTATCAGCGAATCGCGCCTTTCTTAACTCGGGTTTTGAAATCTTTCCATGATGGTATAATCCCCAAAGGCGATGATTGTTGATTGTATAAGTTTCTATGAAACGGGAAGGAGATTCCTTATTAAATAAGCTGTCAAACTTGTATTTAAAATATAGTTCGTGGAGACTTTCTTCGGCATTTTTGTCAAAATCCCAGATGGTATGATCCAAATCAAAGAAAATATCCTTTTTCTCACGATTAAACATATACAAATATACCACCTCTGGGGAGATTTTATCTTATTGTGAATCGGCTAATTTTCTTCTTTGTGTCATAATCTTTAGGATATTTCCGAATGCCTTGATGAATAACTATTTTTGCTACATGAAGAAAGCGCTTTTACTCTTTTATTTCCTTTTGTTTTACGCGATCATGCAATTGATCTGGTGGGGGGTGATGTTCATCCGGTTTGATCCAAGCAAAAAGAACATGATTATAGGCGAAGGTATTTTCTTCTTGATCATTTTTTTATGGGGTGCCTGGCGGTTAAAGCGCCTGGTAGAGCGGGAACAGAAATTGTTGCAACAGCAGCAAAATTTCCTTCTGGCTATTACGCATGAGTTGAAATCTCCTTTGGCATCCGTCAAACTCTATATTCAGACCATTTTGCGACGAGATTTGGATAAAGAGCAACAACAGACTTTTTTAAGAAATTCCCTAAAAGATATTGAGCGATTGGATGATCTGGTAGAGAATGTCTTGATGACGACCAAATTGGACAGCCGCAATTACAGCATGCCCAAAGAGGATTTTAACTTTACCTCTTTGGTGGAGCAAATCGTCGATCGACTTCAAAAGAATTCATGCAGCTCACAGGTATTGAAACCTTACCTGGAGTCGGATATTATTATCCATGGTGATAAATTTGCAATAAGTAATGTTGTGACAAATCTCATTGAGAATGCTATTAAATATTCACCGGCCTGTGCCATGGTGGATGTGAAACTATATACGGAGAGCAGTAAAATAATTTTTTCTGTTGCTGACCATGGTATCGGTATCAGTGATGAAGAGAAAAAACTTATCTTTAATAAGTTTTATCGCGTGGGAAGTGAAGCGACAAGGAAAACCAAAGGTACTGGTTTGGGGTTATATATCGTGAAAACCGTGTTGCAGAAGCACGATGCGACCATTAAAGTTAAAGATAACACTCCTAAAGGGAGTATTTTTGAAGTAACATTTGAAAGAAATGCAAAGTAAACAAAGAATATTACTTGTCGAAGATGAAGAACACTTGTTAGAAGCAATCAAGTTGAATCTCGAAATGGAAGGTTACCGTGTCACTACGGCTACTGACGGAAAAAAAGCATTGAAAGTTTTTAAAGAGGAACGTTTCAATCTCGTGATATTGGACGTTATGATCCCTGAAATTGACGGATTTCAGGTTGCGGAAACCATCCGACTACAGAATACAGAGGTTCCTATCATGTTTTTGACGGCCAAGAACAGTAGTGAAGACCGTATCACTGGACTAAAAAAAGGTGCTGATGATTATTTGGTAAAACCTTTCAATCTAGAAGAATTGATTCTCCGTGTTGGAAATTTGGTTCGTCGTGGTATGAAACCAGATGATCTTAAAGAATTGAATTCTTATCAAATCGGTGATAAAACCATCTATTTTAATTCTTACGAATTGCATCATGCAGATGGAACGATTACCTCATTGACGAAAAAAGAAACCATGCTATTGAAGCTGTTGATCGAACGTCGTAATGAAGCCGTTTCGCGTGAGCAGATTTTAGAAACTGTATGGAATTATGACGTCTATCCTTCGACGCGTACCATTGACAATTTCATTTTGACATTCCGGAAATATTTTGAGCCTGATCAAAAGCATCCAATCTATTTCCACTCTATCCGAGGTGTTGGTTATAAATTTACCGACAATAACGCATAGCAGATAAAAGATGATGACAATTAAGGCTAGAATAGCCGTTATTTTTATTGCTGCGTTACTTTTGGGCTATGGTTTATACCAAGGGCATTATCAGACAGCTGTATTGTTGGCTGGCGGAATCGGTTATCTAATTTGGAGCCATTTTCGGGAAGGTTCAGTTTTCTTGGCAACACAAGCTTTTCATCGGCAAGACTATGAAAAGACAAAAAACTTGTTATCCGAAATAAAAAATCCAGATACACTTCGTAAGGGGCGCCGTAATTTCTATGAATTTATGATGGGAAATATAGCCTTGAAAGAGGATCGTATCGATGAGGCTGAATATCATTTTCAGCTGGCTTCTCGTCTACCCTGGAAAAAAGATAATGAAAAAGGTATGGTAATGATAAATCTGGCTAATATTGCACTGCGAAAGACAGATTATGAACGGGCAAGGGCGTATACAGATGTGGCTAACAAATTGCATTTAACTGCAAGACAGGCCAGTATTATTACAAAAATAGAAAACGAAATTTCAAAACATTTATAGTGAGTACTACTTTACAAAACGACTTATTGATTAGAGCTGCATTCTCGCAGCAAACGGAGAGACCTCCTGTGTGGATGATGCGTCAAGCTGGACGCTTTATGAAAGAATACTGGGATATCAAAAACAAGTATTCTTTTCTCGAAATGTGCAAAACACCAGAGATTGCAGCAGACGTAACGATGTTACCTGTAGATTTGTTGGGAATAGATGCAGCGATCTTGTTTTCGGATATTTTGGTTACAGCAGAGGCAATGGGTGGCGATCTGTCATTTGAACAAGGAGTAGGTCCTCGTTTTTCTAATCCAATTCGTTCTGTCAAAGATGCGGAGGCATTATCGGTTGACTGTTTGGATAAGTTGCAATATGTTGCGGATGCCATAAAAGTAATTCAACAACGTCTTGATAATCGTATCCCATTGATCGGTTTTGCAGGAGCACCTTTTACCATTTTAAGTTATTTGGTTGAAGGCGGTTCATCAAAAGATTTCAAGTTGACGAAGTTGATGTTAAACAATCAACCTGAATTGGCGCATACAATCCTTCAAAAGATTGCTGATGTAACGGTAGAATATCTTAATATGCAGATTGCGGCAGGGGTAAATGCGATCCAATTATTTGACAGCTGGGCTTTGGCTTTGTCTTGGAATGATTACCGTGATTTTTCACATTATTATAACAAACAGATCATTTCCAAATTGAACCGCAAGGATATTCCTGTAATATCTTTCTGTAAAGGATCATCTGTCTTTGCTCCAATGATGGTGGAGGCGCAGCCAGATGTGGTTTCAATCGACTGGAATGCAGATCTTAAAAATATGAAGCAATCCTTGCCACAGGGAATAGCTGTTCAAGGGAATTTAGATCCGTTTGTACTATATGCTGAAAAGCCTGTTATCAGAAAGAAAATTATAGAATTATTTGAGCGCATGCGCGGAGAGAATGGTTTTATATTCAACTTGGGACATGGTATTATGCCTGATATTCCTTTTGATAATGTAAAATACGCAATCGAGGTTGTGAAAGAATTTAGCTATTAAACTTTTGATTAGAAAGAGTTCTAAGAAAACGAAACAAGATTTTAGATAAACATCCGATCGAGAAGAAAGAAGACTTGCTATAACTAGCAGGTCTTTTTTTTAAGTAAGGGATGGCAGTTGGGAATAATTTAAAAAGTAAGTTTTTTATTGTTTTATAATGCATTAAAATGCGTGTTATCATGGATATGGTGAAAATTCGTGCAAAATATGTTAAAATGAGCACACTTACTTTTTTTGTAAATCTTGTTTTATTTTATAGCTTAGTCGCAAAACCTAATAAATGAGTAAAAATACCTTGATGGATGGACTGCTGATTAATGAAGAAGCGCTGGAAGAAGTGTTTCATCATTATTTTGATGAGCTATGCCATTTCTTAGGGTATTATACGCGTGATGTACAGTTGGTGGAGGACTGTTTGCAGGATGTGTTTGTTAAACTATGGGAAGATCGGGATCAAATCCATATTTTCCATGTCAAGACCTATCTTTATCGGGCAGCTCGTAACCGTGTGCTCAATGCTTTACGCAATGAAAGTGCACGTACTGCTCATTTAGAGCGTTGGTTTAAGGAGGAAATGACCCGCCAGGAAGCAGAGGAGTGTATCAATATGGAGGAGTTTTCTCTTGTTTATCAGGAAGCTATTGGCAAATTGCCTAAAAAATGTAAAATCGTCTATCAATACTGTAAGGAAGAGCAGAAAACCTATCAGCAGGCCGCCCAAGAACTGCAAATATCCATCAAGACAGTCGAAAATCAGATGTCCATTGCGTCTAAAAAAATACGGGCACATATACTTGAACGCTATCAAATACTGTATCCAGATTCTATTTTATTGGTTTTAACGATGTGTGGTGCAGGTCTTTCCACTCTCATTTAAATATTTTAAAAAAAATACAAAACCTTTTAGGGGTTTTCTCCGCTCTGGGTGTCTATTTGTCGTAAACCCAAAATAATGAATAGCAGTTATAAGCCGTCACTGGAGCAATTAGTTCGATATCTAAAAAAAGAGAGTGATGTAAAGGAAAATGAAGCGATTGTAGCTTGGCTCGATTCAAGTGAACAAAATCGTTATTATCTTTTGCAGCTGGAAAACGAATGGATACATCTCAAAGAACCGCCACTGATCATCGATCGGGCAGATCGTCCACGGATATGGGACAAAATCCAAGATCGTATACAACCTGTCGTAAAAACTATTGTTTTTGACCGTAACCGTTTTTGGTGGTTGGTCAGTGCGGCTGCGATTCTTATTTTTCTGTCAGGGACATTGGGGACGTATTTTATTCAGCGTAATATTTTGATGAACACATCTTCGCAGGAGCAAACAATTGTTTATACGGCTTTAGGGCAAAAGTCACAGGTTATATTACCTGATGGATCAAAAGCTTGGTTAAATGCGGGAACTAAGATGAGCTATTCGCATGCATTCAATCAACATGATCGCAAGATTACACTTGAAGGCGAGGCATTTTTTGATGTGGTGAAAAAAGAAAATATGCCTTTCACCGTGCAGACTTCCCATTTGGATGTCGTCGTGAAAGGAACTGCTTTCGATGTTTCAGCCTATGCGGATGATGCCAAGATAGAGGTGTCCTTGTTACGTGGAAAAGTTGCGATAAACGATAAAAAAGGACAATTGATCGGAGAAATGAAACCTAATGATTGGATCCAATTGGATAAACGGACTGGTCGGTATACGCAGA
Organism: Sphingobacterium sp. GVS05A; assembly: GCF_019969845.1. Lineage (GTDB taxonomy): Bacteria > Bacteroidota > Bacteroidia > Sphingobacteriales > Sphingobacteriaceae > Sphingobacterium. The sequence goes on along the minus strand of NZ_JAHXYR010000002.1, from coordinate 665,288 downwards.
TACGACAATTGGACGCGGTACAATATAGCACCTGGAAATCTGAGGAACTTGTTTTTGAGAACGAATCTTTGGAAAGTGTTCTTAAGAAATTGGAGCGTTGGTATGGTGTCAATATTACTTGGAGGGGAGCAGATCCCGATAGACATTATACATTCAAAGTGAAAACTGAAAGTTTACGAGAAATTTTGGAATTGATCAATGTCATTACACCAATCGAATATACAATAGCAGGCAAATCTGTTGCTATAGTTTCAAAAAAACGATAACCAAAAATTGATGATGTAAACTACTTAAAACAAAATATACCAAAAATTATGAAAAAGAAACCTATTCTGATGAGTCTTTTACTCCTCAGCCAGACCTTCTTTGCTGTAAACGCGCAGCAGATATCAGGCAAAAAGGAGTCTTCAAATCTTAAGTCACTTATCGAGATTGTTGAAAAAAAGTATGGCTATTCATTTATGTTCAGTAATTCGGATGTAGATGTCAAGACACCACTTTTCTATGACAGTCAGGCAAGCAGCTTGGAAGCTCTGTTGAAAGATGCGTTACAAGAGAGCTCGATTACATACGACATTACGGGGAAACGGATTTTATTAAAACGTAAGGTTGCAAACAAACAGCAAATGGGGCAAGTAAAAGGAACTGTTGTAAATGAAAAAGGTGAACCATTACGCGGTGTGAGTATACATGCTTCGGGCAGTGGGAAAACCGTCGCTACAGATCTTTCAGGCGCTTTTTCTCTAGAAGTCAATGCGAAGGACTTACTTCAGGTTAGCTATGTGGGGTACCAAAACCAACAAATTAATGTACAGGCGGGAAAAGATGTCGATATCACCTTAAATAGCGGAAATAGAGAACTTGATGAGGTTGTTGTGATCGGATATGGCACTTTAAAGAAGTCTGATGTCACGGGTGCAATAGCAAGTATTAGCACAAAGGATCTGGCAAAACGTGCAACAACAAACCCTGCTGAGGCATTACAAGGGGTGGCTGCTGGTGTCAATGTGCAGAAAAATAGTGGTATTGCAGGAGCAGGAGTGCAGGTCAAGATCCGTGGGGTCAATACCTTCGGCAGTAATGAACCACTGTATATCATAGATGGTTTCCCCGGTACAATCAGTAATGTCAACCCCAATGATATAGAGAGCATGGAGGTACTCAAAGATGGTGCCGCTGCCGCAATATATGGATCTGTGGCTGCCAATGGTGTTGTTATCGTCACAACTAAAGCCGGTAAAGCTGGAAAAATTCTTGTAGACATCAACAGCTTTACGAATGTAACAGAAACGTCTAATCGATTAAAAGTGCTCGACGCTGACGGTTATGTAAAAGTGCATCGTCAAATGTATGAGGAATACAATAAGTACGCTACGACGCCAGTCAAACTCCCCGACTATATCAACAAGCCTCGTACCAATAATACCGATTGGCAAGAGGAGGTATTCCGTACAGGGCTTTCCACAGCGAATAGCGTTGCTATCAGGGGCGGACAAGACAATACCCGCTATTCCCTGTCTGCGAACTTAAGTAATGACAAAGGTGTTGTTATCGCGAACGATTTCAAAAAGGAAAATGTCCGTATGAAATTGGGAACCAAGAAGAATATCTTCACCGTGGAAGGGAATATGGCCTATACAAATTCCAAATACCATGGCCCCAATTTTAGTCTAAAAGAGGCGTATATGATTTCGCCTTTGGTACCGGTGTATGACTCGACGGAAAAAGGTGGTTTTGGTTTGACAAATTGGGGCGGTATTCCCAATAATGTCAATGTGATTGCCGACGAACATTATAAAACAAGCTGGACAAAAAAGCAAGATTTCGCCGGAAATGCTTTTGTTAGTGTAGATATCATGAAAGGCTTAACCTTTAAAACAAGTTATGCATTCAATGCAATCAATACACAAAATTATTACCATTATCCTCCATTCGCCTCGGATGAAAAGAACCCGTATGAATTTCCTTTTTATTGGGAGGGACGCAGCTATTGGCAGGAACAGGTCTTTGATAATCTCCTGAACTATAAAACAGAATTTGGAAAACATAGCTTAAATGCGCTTTTGGGTAGTTCGTTGAATATGCAGGAATCCAATTGGAATAATGTAGGTGTTGAAGGAAAGAAGATCGTATACTCGGTTGAGAATGGTAAACTGATGAGCAAGGAAAGTGCCGAGGGATTTTTGGATCCCAATTTCATGACGATCAGTTCGGGACAAGGTGGAACATTCTCCGCGGATGGTTCTAAGTATGACTATAACCGCATGTCTATCTTTGGTCGTGTCAATTACTCTTATGCCGATCGTTACCTCGTACAGTTGACCTTACGTCGTGATGGTTCATCTAAATTTGGAAAGGATAGTCGATATGGAAGTTTTCCTTCAATAGCATTGGGTTGGAAGATCGATGAGGAATCATTCTTCTCGAAAGAATCTTTTGTGTCGAATCTGAAATTAAGAGGAAGCTGGGGGAAGCTCGGAAATGAGGTCGCTTTGGGGTACTACGACCACCAAGCATTGATCAGCACCTACAATAATTTATACATGGGATATGTACGCGGAAGTGGCAATCCGTGGCCCGGTAGTATTGCAATGGGACTAGAGAATAGACTGCTGAGCTGGGAGACGACGGAATCTAAAAACATAGGTGCAGACTTTGGTCTATTCAATAATGTATTAAGAGGTTCGGTAAATTACTTTATCAAGACCACCAATGATCTTTTGATCACTAAGAAAGTTGCTCCATCTGCGGGTTTGGAAGATCCGACATTAAATGTCGGAAAGATCCGAAACTCGGGTTTTGAGCTTGAACTCAAGTATGCAAATCGGAAAAATGAGTTTCAATACGATATCGGCTTAAATCTTTCAACTCTCAAAAATAAGGTCGTCAGCCTCGCTAATGAAGACCAGATTCTTTTGGGAAATGGCCTAAAATTCGATACCGAACATTTTCCGAATCAGACTCGTGTAGGATATCCGATTGGAGGATTCTTCCTTTACCAAACCGATGGTATCTTTCAGAGCATGGAGGAGGTGAACAAACATGTCAATAAGGAGGGTGAATTACTACAAGATAATGCCAAGCCGGGCGATATCCGTTTTGTCGATGTCGATGGTAATGGTGTGATTGATGATGAAGACAAGAAATACAGTGGTACAGGAATTCCTAAATTGGAAGTAGGTTTGAATCTTGGTGCTTCTTACAAAGGCTTTGATTTTTCGGCATTGATTGGAAGTGGCTGGGGCCATAAACTCTATAATGGGAATCGCTACTTTTTTGAAGCCATGAGTTCTGGATCCAACTTTTTGAGCAGTACGTTAAATGCATGGACCGAAAACAACCGGGATACCGATGTTCCGCGAGCTGTATTACAAGATCCAAATGGAAACAGCCGTGAGTCCACACGCTTTTTGGAATCGGGTAACTTTATTAGACTACGTCAGCTACAGATCGGGTATACTTTGCCTAAAAATCTATTGCATGCGATCCGTTCAGAAAATCTACGGTTTTATATCAGTGGACAGAATATATATACCTGGACAAAATACAAGGGAATTGATCCTGAGTTTGCACCATCTGGAGTTAACAATAAATCCAGCGTGTTGAATACAGGGGTAGACCGTTATATTTTTCCATTTACCAAGTCCTATTCCTTTGGAGTTCAATTTACATTTTAAGACTTGGGTATTTATTGTATCATAATTAAAGAAACTAGAAGATGAAAAAGAATAGAACAAATTATAAATGGATTCTTTGTATCGCTTGTGCGCTAAGCACGACATTGTCCTGCAGCGATAAATTAGATTTAACATCACCGGACAAACTTACTTCAGATAACTTCTGGCGTAATGCCGAGGATGCTGAGTCTGGACTTTCTGCTGCCTATTCGCAGTTGGAAGCAGCAACGGATGTATGGGAATTTGCGGAGGTAAAATTTCCGGTCGAGGCTTATCGTGAAGATGCTTGTGAAATCGGTAGCGATGCATTGAACTATCAGACTTGGGTAGAACTCTATAATTTTACCTATACCAATGGTAATAGTCAATTTACGGCCTATTGGAGTAAAGCATATCGCGGTATTTCTTATGCAAATCAAGTGATAGAGAAGACCGCACCGATTGAAATGGATGCAAATAAGAAAAATCAGATTATTGCCGAAGCAAAGTTCTTGCGCGCCTATTACCATTTGAAACTATTGCTTAACTGGGAAAAGATCGTTGTCCGCGATCAATATATCACCAGTGAAGGAAAGATTAACAAGGCCTTATCTACACGTGAGGAAGCGTGGGCTTTTATTATCGGGGATCTGGAGGCTGCGGTTGGCAATTTGCCTGTGAAACAGGAGGCAGCCAATATTGGTCGAGCTACCAGAGGGGCGGCGAATGCTTACCTTGGCTACAGCTATTTAACATTAGCATATGAAAATACGGCCAAGAAAGAAGAATTGCTCGGGAAAGCTGAACAGGCCTTTAAAGCAATATCAGGATATAACCTGGAAAAAGATTTCCTGTCTATGTTTGACGGCACCAATAAAAATAGCGCAGAATCTATTTTTGAACTTCAATTTACTGATAATACCGCTAATGGTGCGAGTTACCGCACAGCACTGCATAAGTGGATCGCTGTAGGAGAGTTGGGTGGTTGGGATGAAATCTTACCAAGCAAGATGCTCTTAAGCGAATTTAAAAAGGAGGGTAAGATCGCTACAACAGGACGTTATGACTCACGTATGTACCAGACCTTGTTCTGCAATGATCCTTATTTTAATGATTTGAAGAATGGGGGAGTTTATGGCTTTACCTACGATGAAATATTTGGAGCTGGATCTGACCGGGCAAGTTTCAGAAAGTATTTACCACGAACAGCAGCCGATTTGGATAAGTCCCGCACAGCAGTCAATCTTCCATTGATGCGTTATGCTGATGTGTTGCTGTTATTGGCTGAAACCTTAAATGAACGTAATCGTCCTGCCGATGCCATCTCTTTGATCAATCAGGTACGCCAGCGGGCAGATATGCCAGCACTTCCTTTAAATTTGTCTGTTACCGAAGTCAAAAAACGTATCGAACATGAGCGTATCGTGGAGTTTGCCTTGGAAAATACCCGATTCTACGATATGAGAAGATGGGGGAAAGCGAAAGAAGCATTGCAAGCTATTGGTCGGAATAGTTTTGATCCGGCTAAGCACAACTTTTACCCTGTTCCATTATTGGAGATCAAGTCAAATGATAAAATTAATTAAGGAGCATGTTTACCGTTTTTTTTGTCATGCTTTTAGGTGTAGGAATAGGGATAGGACTTCGGTCCTTTCCTATTCTTAAACATACAGGTATTCTTGTCCGATTGGTCATATTTGCCTTACTGTTTCTTTTGGGACGAGAGGTCGGGCAAAATCCAAAAATAGTAGACAATCTTGATACATTGGGATTGCAAGCTATACTGATCACATTGGCAGGAGTCGCTGGAAGTGTTCTTTGCTCATGGTTCGTTTATCGTTTATTCTTTAGCAAACATGAAAGGTAGTTTGATCATTCTCGCATTTTTTATCGTGGGTGTTTTTGTCGGTTTCAAGGGAATTATTCCAGCCGAATTGTTGAAAGAAGAATGGAATACTTATGTCCTCTATGCATTGATGTTGTTGGTTGGGGTTACCATTGGTTATGATAGGGAACTCTTGATATCTCTACGAAAAGTTAATTTAAGCATCGTGCTCGTCCCCTTGGCGACTATTGTTGGAACATTGTTAGGTACCTTTATCGTCAGTTTCTTTATCCGCGACTGGAATGCCGCTGAAAGCATGGCTGTAGGATCTGGATTTGGTTACTACTCTTTATCAAGTATTTTTATTACACAATATAAGGGTGTCACATTGGGAACTATAGCGTTGATGTCGAATTTGATGCGTGAATTATTGGCGCTATTGATGGCTCCATTAACTCGAAAATGGTTTGGCCCATTGGCGCCGATTTCTGTTGCGGGCGCCACAAGTATGGATACTGCATTACCCATTATCACACAATACTCCGGCAAACAATATGTTCTCGTTGCGATCATCCATGGTATATTGATTGACCTCAGTGTACCCTTTTTAGTTACTTTTTTTTGTTATTTATGAAAAATAAGATCGAAACCTTATGGGTTACAATTAGTTTTTGTTTGATTTTGATAGGATGCAATACGGTCAAGTCTCCTAAAATGGATGGCTATGGTGGATTGTTAAGGGTCGAGCAACAACCAGAAGGTTCCACTCGCCGAACAAATCCCTTTTATACCGACCGCGGCGCCTGGGTCGGATTTGGCATTCATGAAAATAAGACAGTAACAGGTTTTTGTGGCCCCTATGATCTGGATGCGCGCGATTGGTTAAGTAGTGCATTGCTGCAGATTGGAACAGCTCCGGCTCGAGAAAAAAATCTACTGAGCCGTGATAGCAGTTGTTATTATCCGGATCGCTTGTGGATGCGTTTGCGAGGAGAGGATATGGAAGTTGAGCAAACTCTTAAACTGGTCTCATCAACAACAGCCATATTACATATTAAAAACAAATCATCAAAAGAACTATGGACCTATGGCAATCTCAATCAAGGACAATGGACACTAGCAGGTAATACCCTGTGGTCTAAACTTCCAAATGGAGAACTTATTTTACTATCTTTTGAAGCTGGTGTGAAAGTAACTTTTGATCAGGGGAAATATCAAGCCCATTTAGAAAAGGCTGATACAGAGATTGTCCTGACCCATTATGCCAACCCGATCACCTTAGAAAAAGCACTTATAGCGGCAAAAACCGCTGTTGAGCAAAGCAAGGCTTTGAGCGTGCAACATACAGCACGCTGGGCGAATTATATCAGCTCAAATACTCGTCCGGAACTCTCCATGGAGGAACATCGCATTATGGTGAAAAGTATGATGACCCTGATGAGCAATTGGCGGAGTGCAAAAAAGGAATTAAAACATGATGGTGTTGTCCCTTCACATGTAGCTGACTATTTTGTTGGATTTTGGGCCTGGGATTCATGGAAGCATGCCGTTGCATTGGCGCAGATAGATCCCGCTTTGGCGAAAGATCAGATTCGCGCTATGTTTGACTTTCAAGATAGCGTCGGGATGATTGCCGATTGTATCTATACGGACCATCGCGAGAATAATTACCGTGATTCCAAACCGCCATTAGCTGCCTGGGCGGTAAATGCTATCTATGAAGCCGATCATGACCTATCGTTTGTACGGGAAATGTACGATAAACTAGTCTTGTACCATGAATGGTGGTTTCGCTACCGGGATCACAATAAAAATGGTATCTGTGAGTATGGTGCTACGGATGGAACATTGGAAGCCGCGAAGTGGGAAAGCGGTATGGACAACGCTATTCGGTACGATAGTACCCAGATGTTATTGAATGAAAAAGGTGCCTGGAGCATGGATCAGGAATCTGTGGAGCTCAGTGCTTATCTTAAGCTGGAACGAAAATATCTGATGCATTTTGCGGAAATGCTCGGAGTACCATTTAGGGAAAAAAAAGAATCATACCTTGCCATGGATTACTTCTTCGATCAGGAGCGCGGTTATTATTTTGATCGCAAACTGAATGGAGCACTTATTCCATGTTTTGGGCCTGAAGGCTGGTCGCCATTGTGGACAGGTTTAGCTACTGTGCCACAAGCTGAAGCTGTGGTTCGTGTGATGCAGGATACGGCTAAATTTGCCTCCTTTGTACCTTTTCCTACAGCGGCTTTAGACAATACCAAATTCATGGATAGAGGATACTGGCGCGGGCCTATTTGGCTCGATCAAGTCTATTTTGCAATTGCTGGTTTAAGGAAATACGGTTATCAACAGGAAGCGGATATGTATACCAAACAAGTCTTTGAGCGATTGGAAGGGTTATCTGGTAATGGACCAATTCATGAAAACTATGAAGCGCACACAGGCAAAAGGCTCAAAGCACCACATTTTAGCTGGTCTGCAGCCCATTTATTTCTGTTATATAAGGAACTGAAAACTTCTCCACAAAAGAAATAGATCAGTTGAAATACCAACGCTTCCAATCCGATAAGTGTACTATCTATATCGGATTGGAAGCGTTGTTTATTTAACATGCATTATTGAAAACTAAAATTAAGTAATCGGGATGGATTTCTGTCTTTTGTATACAGCATGTAAGATTTTTCTAATTAAAGCCTAGCTTTATTGATTGCCCCTAACTTTTCTTATTTTTGTACCTATGGTCTATTTATACGCAAAAGCAGTTCATATTATCTTTGTGGTTTGTTGGATGGCTGGATTATTTTACATCGTTCGTTTATTCATCTACCATACCGAAGCTAAATCAAAATCTGCGGAAGAGTATGGGATTTTGCATAAACAGTTTATACTGATGGAGGGTAAATTGTGGTGGATCATCACAACACCAGCCATGTACCTCACTATTCTAGCAGCTCTTGTCATGCTGTATATTAATCCGGGATTGTTGACCATGGGCTGGATGCATGTCAAGCTCACCTTTGTATTGGGACTGATCCTTTATCATTTTGCTTGCCAACGTATTATGTTTCAATTAAAAGGGGAATCATCTACTTGGTCCTCGACCAAATTGCGCCTTTGGAATGAGCTGGCGACCGTCTTATTATTTGCTATCGTATTTACAGTCGTATTAAAATCTGCTCTCAATTGGATATTTGGTGTCCTCGGACTTTTAATACTGTCTATCTCCCTGATGATGGCTGTGAAGCTCTACAAAAAAATCAGAAATAAGAACAATACGGATAAAACGTTAAATTCTTAGTTTTCTTAATCCTTTTATATTCTCGATAGTCGAACGATTATAAATTGAAAAGGAATATGTACAAGAGACTTTTGACTGTGATCATGTTGCTTGCTATCGCAACTGGAGGATTTGCCCAACGCTATAGACCTTACGGCGGAACATTAAATATCTATTCGGCCGATGTTCCCTTCTTTCTTTATATCAATAATGTTTTGTACAATAATAGGCCCTCGACTGATATTCGTGTGCCGAATTTGCAAAACCCGAGGTATAATCTCCGTATTGTATTTGCAAACAGACAGCGGAGGACTTTAAATGGGAGGGGTGTGCAGCTCGTCGACCAAAATGGTCAATATATGAATGTTGTATTTTCAGTAAGCAGCCGTGGCGGAAATAGAGGTATTGTTTTGGAATCGATGAATCCTGTTGGTCAATATAATGATAATTATCGCAATGGCGACAACTATAATAATGGTGATTATAATGAAGACAGGTACGATCGGGATCAACAATATGACGAGCGATATGGCCGGTCTGAGAATGATAGAGGTAATAATAATCAAAATCAGGAAGATCCGATCGATACTGGTTATCAGGATAAAAATGACGCTAACCAGTTGAATGATCTGCTCAATCAAAAAGAAAATGATCAGGACCGTTTGCAGGTGGCGGCTCAGGAATTGAAAAATAGGCGATTGCGCAGTTCCGAAATCATAGACCTCATGGAATTATTTATAAGAGACGACAACAAATTGGCTTTTGCTAAATACGCTTATCCAAGCTGTGTGGATAAAGAGAACTATGATAAGGTGGGCGATGCACTGTCATTTAGTTCAACTCGGGAAAAATTGACAGCATTTATTAAAACGCAGCGTTAGTTACAGTTGAAATTTATCTTTTGGTTTCATTGCCAAGAAAGAGTGATTAAGAATAAGAATTACCTGTATAAATAGGCTATTTGTGTCATACCAACAATGGTTGTATAGTGCAAATAGCCTATTTCAGTAAAATGTAACCTCAGCTATATCGTATCTATTCCGCGAAACAGATATACTTCAATTCCATGTATTCATCGAGTCCATGTTTTGATCCTTCACGACCGACGCCAGATTGTTTTACCCCACCAAAAGGAGCTGCAGCATTCGATATTAATCCTGTGTTAACACCTACCATACCTGCCTCAAGTTGTTCCGCCACACGAAAGCAACGATTGATATTGGTACTGTAGAAATAAGAGGCAAGGCCAAATTCAGTGTGATTGGCCATGGCTATACCATCTTCTTCTGTTTTAAAACTAAACAATGCGCAGACTGGGCCAAAAGTTTCTTCGTGAAATATCAGTGCCTCTTTCGGAATATTGGTAAGGACTGTAGGTTGGAAAAACAGACCTTTGATCACATGTCCACCAGCTGCCAATTCCGCCCCATGATTCAAAGCATCTTGAACATGATGCAGCACTTTTTCTAAACCTTTGGCATTGATCAATGGCCCTACCTGAACACCTTTGTCGAGTCCATTGCCTACCTTTAATTGACGTACAGCAAGAGCGAGTTTTGTAGCGAATTCATCGTAGACGTCTTCTTGGACTAAGAAGCGGTTGATAGAAACGCAAGTTTGTCCGGAGTTTCGGAACTTACCAGCAATAGCACCTTCCACTGCGGCGTCAATATCTGCGTCATTAAATACAAGGAAGGGAGCATTTCCGCCGAGTTCCATGGAGACTTTCTTAATGTTTGAGGCTGATTGTTCGATCAATGTCCTACCGACCTCAGTAGAACCTGTAAAAGAAAGTTTACGTACAAGATCATTTGTAGCAAGTTCCTTTCCGATACCAGCGCTGTCCTTTCCCGTAATGACGTTGAAGACGCCTTTTGGCAGGCCTGCCTCTTCGGCTAGTTTAACCAATGCGATTGCAGATAAAGGTGTTTGGGATGCTGGTTTGAGGACTACTGTACAACCTGTTACAAGTGCCGGAGCGACCTTTCTGGTGATCATGGCCAAAGGGAAATTCCAGGGCGTAATTGCCGCAACGACTCCGACACCTTGTCGGATTGTCATCATTCTTACCCCTTTTTTCTGAGCGGGAATCGTTTCCCCATAGGCTCTCTTCCCCTCTTCGGAAAACCACTCAACAAATGAATTCCCGTAATCTACTTCTACTTTCGACTCATTGAGCGGTTTTCCACTCTCAAGTGTCATAATTTCAGCAAGCAGGTCTTTATTTTGTTGAATAAGATTATACCAATTGCGAACAATAAGACATCGTTCCGAAATTGTTGTGTTTTTCCAGCTTCTCCAAGCTTTATCAGCCGCCTGTATGGCTTTTGTGCAATCTGCTACTGTCAGATCCGGTAATGCTGCAATTGTCTTTCCAGTTGCGGGGTTGACAACATCAAACGTTTTTTTTGATGTGATAAATTTTCCGTTTATATAAGCTCTGTTAATTAAAAGTGGATTTTTCATTGGAGTCATTATTTTTTGTTTTTTACAAGCCATTGCTGCTATTTGTGACCTGTACTTATTTATTCTTGCTGATGTATTGCCTTGGATTAATTGGTACATCAGCTGTTTTTGAAACAATATTCGTATGCCTATTGTTTCGCAAACAGGCAATTTTATAGGAAGCTTTGCTTAGACGAATTTTCTCCGTTGCTGTTCGTTCGGAACCGTACAATACTTATTTGTTCCAAACCATCTGTAGCGATTTTTTGCAAAATAATCATAGCCCAAGTCCCGCCACTTTTTCGGTAGTATTTTGAGAAAATAGACGATTGAATAGGGAAGACCCAATGTTTTGCAGATGTTCAATATGGCTTCGCTTTTGATATAAGTTCCGCTAGGAGACATATAAACAATAGAATCTATATCTTTTGGAATAATGTGTAAATTATTTTTAGCAAAATCAGATTGTAAGGAACTAAATAGAAGCCTATTATTGGAGTCTATTTTCAATAGGATTTGAACAAAACGATTACAAACTAAGCAATCACCGTCAAAAAAGATGATATGTTTCCCCTGCGTATCCATTAATATAAAGTTACTTCTATTTACTGAAAGAACTGCCATGATAACATCACATCTTTTATAAAACCTTCCTATTGTCACAAGCTCAACAGCAATGAAAATCTATTAAAGATTCTTTCTGGCCAATAAACCGAGTATAACGAGTTCATTGATACCTTATCGAAAAAAACAAATCAATAAAAAATAAATACTTTTAAAAAAAACGGTGTTTTTCCATGGAAAAACACCGCTTCTTCGATATTCTTTTTGACCTTTATTATAAGTTCTTCATAATGGTATGTCCCATACGATCCCTTTTTGTTCGCAAATACTCTTCGTTGTAGGGATTCGCGGTGATTTCAATAGGAACGTTTTCTACGATTTCCAGCCCATAGCCGACCAATCCTGCACGTTTTGTTGGGTTATTGGACATCAAGCGCATTTTTGTTACCCCTAGATTTCTAAGGATTTGTGCACCAACACCATAGTCTCTCAAATCAGCTTTAAATCCAAGTTGAGCATTGGCATCAACGGTATCCAATCCATTCTCTTGTAATTTGTAAGCATGCAATTTATTGATCAGCCCAATACCACGGCCTTCCTGATTCATATAGACAATCACACCTTTTCCTTCGTTTTGGATCATCTCCATCGCTTTATGAAGCTGAGGTCCACAATCACAACGGCAAGATCCGAAAATATCACCGGTCACGCAGGAACTATGTACACGAACAAGAATAGGTTCATCTTCATTCCATTCACCTTTATAAAGGGCAAGATGTTGTTCACCCGTATCTTTTTGAGTAAAGGCTTTCATTTGAAAATCACCATATTGTGTAGGCATATTGACAGTCACCTCTTCAGTAATCAATGAATCGTGTTTTAAACGGTATTCAATAAGGTCTTCAATACTGATGATTTTTAAATCAAATTTTTTGGCTACTTCCATTAATTCTGGTAATCTAGCCATTTCACCATCTTCTTTTAAGATCTCGACCAATACACCTGCTGGTTCAAAACCTGCCAAACGAGCAAGGTCAACAGTTGCTTCGGTATGTCCTGTTCGACGTAGTACACCACCATCTTTAGCAATCAATGGAAAGATATGACCAGGTCTACCCAACTCTTCGTAGTGAATATTTGGGTCTATCATTGCCTTGATCGTCTTTGAACGATCAGATGCAGAGATCCCTGTTGTACAACCGTATCCTTGTAAGTCAATAGAAACAGTGAAATTAGTTTCATAAACCGCTGTATTTTGCCCCACCATCAGGTCAAGATGCAAAGCATCGGCTCTCTCTTTGGTGATAGGAGCACATACCAAACCCCGACCATGGGTTGCCATAAAGTTGATAATTTCGGGAGTTGCGTTGCGGGCTGCGGTGATAAAATCACCTTCATTTTCACGATCTTCGTCATCTACGACGATAACTACTTTTCCTGCTTGTATATCAGCGATCGCTTCTTCGATCGTGTTTAATTTGAATTCCATTTAATTGTTATATTGTATTGATACAAAGTTAGTGTAGAATCTAATTTTATTTATAATAGCGTTGTCACAAATCTAATGTGACTCCTTTAATTTATTCTTTTTACCAAATTTCTCTTTGATCCATTTCCAGGCTGCTTCTGCTTTTAATTTGTACTGATCAATATCAAACAAAGCCGAATCTGTAGTCGATTTATAGGTTAAAAATGCAGCAAGGGGAGTTAATATGATAATAGCCATCCACATACCTACAGCCGAAGATATGGCACCATCTTTAGCCGTTTTTTCTGACACGGTAGAGATGATATGATAGATTAAGAAGAAAATGATAGCCATAACGACAGGAAGTCCGAGACCTCCCTTTCTAATAATGGCACCTAAAGGCGCTCCAATAGCAAATAGCAGTAGACAAGATACGGCCAATGTGAACTTTCTATGCCATTCAATGCGATAACGTATATCTTTTGTTTTGTAATCTTTAAATTCAAGGGTGCGGCTGTTGAGATCCTCTTTTAGATAGTTTAGCTGGCTCAATGCGTTCATGGTGATCTGCGTCCGTTGTTCAGAAGGTACAAGATCGGCTACTAAATCTTTATAAGGTTTGATCTTCGCTTCTTTTACCTTTGGCAGGCCAGGTTGATTTGCACTGAAATACTTCGAATAGATATTATAGCGCGTATCAAGAGTTCGTGTAATTGCTTTACCCATACTGTCGATTTTAACATGGTTGGAGTCAATATACATATCCAGTTGTCTAAGATTTAACATTGCATGGTGGCTCTTGAAAAGACTTTCATCTGTTTTACCTTGTTGAAAGCTACCCATGTCGAACTTCTGTTCCGTTTCCTTAAATTTAAAGCGTGTGAATTGCTGGCGTGGATCGTATGTTTTTGAGTTCTTTGTGCGCGACTCTTCATAGCGTATACCATCCTTCAATTTGAGGATCATATAACTATTGTCTGGTGAATTATAAATGTACCCTTCTTTTGCCATCAGCACATTGTTGGCCGTATTGCCACCCCGATGATCATAGATCATTAAGTCATAGAGAATCGTTCCTTCCCTATTTTTGCCTCTCGCGCGAATGGAGTATCCTGGAATTGTATTGTTGAAAATACCGGGTTTGATCAGAAAGTCAGCCTTTTTATTCCGTACATCTGTCAGCAAGGTTCCCATTTTTAGGTTGACCACAGGTAAAATATAATCGGAAAATAGAAAGGAACTCGTTGCAAAAATCGCGACAAGTATAAATAGGGGGGTCATCGCCTTGCGTAAGGATACGCCTGCTGCTTTGATAGCCACGAGTTCATAGCTTTCCCCCAAGTTTCCAAAGGTCATAATGGAAGACAATAACATGGATAGGGGCATTGCCATTTGAATCTGAACAATGCATTGATACCCAATAAGCTCCATAATGGTGTACCATTCAAATCCTTTTCCTATCAAATCATCGATGTATTTAAATAGGAAAAGCATTAATAACACAAACATCACAATAAAAAATGTGACGATGAATGGTTTAATGAAAGCTTGAAGAATAAGTAAATGAACCTTTTTCATCCGTGACGCTAAGCAAATTGATGCCTTTACATTAAAGCATCTTCCAGCCAAGGAGCTCTTTTAGAGCCCTTGGTGAAAATATATTGCAAAGATAGGTTTTTTTATGCACCTATAACGCTTTGAAGATAGACGATTGAATTTTTCCAGATTAATTTTCTATTTTCCAAGTCCTCTTCTTTAGCAAAATCTATTATTTTAAGTGCGACATCGTTTGTCAGCTCATCTTGATCGATTTCTAGATCGAAATAATAAGGATCATCATCGAGCCACTTAAAACGCACTGATTTGTTTTCTTTTGATGCTACGATTTTTGCGCGATGCGGTTCATCATCCCAAATGAAGGTATAAACAGTGTCTTTGTAGTTTACATCGTCTGCAAACCATTGTGCCAGTTCGTTTGGTTCTTGCAAATACGGAAATAAAATTCTAGGTGAAGAGTTGATGATATATTCTAGTTGGAATTTTATTTTATCTGCCATAAAAATGTTTTTTTAAATTTCAGTTTGTTTAAATCAAAAATAAGCTATATTTGCATTCCCAAAATGGCGGGGTAGCTCAGATGGTTAGAGCGTTGGATTCATAACCCAAAGGTCGGCAGTTCGATTCTGCTCCCCGCTACAAATCTCTTCCCATTTTGCTTTTTATCGCATAAACTTATTATTTGTAATAATACATATTTATTTTGTTATTGCAAGTTTTTTTGTGAAAAGTTGAAGGCTTTTTAGCAAATATTTGAATTTAAAATCGCCCAAATCTTATCCCGACTTTTTTCATAATTGAAACGTTATTTTACTTCGTTAAGAATGAGTTTGTTGTGTGGTATAATGATTTTTGAATAGGATAAATCGCTAAAAAAAATAAAAAAATCTTTTGAATTGACAGGCGAAGTGGTATATTTGCATACCGAAACGGCGGGGTAGCTCAGATGGTTAGAGCGCAGGATTCATAACCCTGAGGTCGGCAGTTCGATCCTGCTCCCCGCTACTTTTAAAAAGGAAAGTCTAAATATAGATTTTCCTTTTTTTTTGAACCATTTTTGAAATAACCTTAGATTAGAATACCATTTTTTCCACCCCAAAGGTTGCCTAGCAATAACCATATGTTGGCGATCAAGCATTGTTTTGTAATACAATTTCCGCGTATATCATGCCTGATGCACTCTAATGATAGGTTGTGACATTAAATTCATGTATATTTATGCGGTTTCTTACCTAATATTTTTTTTCTATAATGAACTTCAGACCTATTCTTATTCTAGTGTGGCTTATTATCGGTTATCATGCTATTGCGCAAAAGAAAGCAATAAGCCATGTTGTCACGCACAACCGTACTACGATTATTTGTGATGCCGCTAAAGGTGAAAACCCGTATCCAGCATGGGGGGTATTCCCCAAAGCCGAGTACCCTGTAAGAAAAATAACCATGCATGTCACTTTGGGAAGTCCTGATAGCTTAAACACTGCACATTGGGATTATCTGGATCATATTGTGCTGAGACGTAAAGGAGGAGCGAAAGGAGAGGTGCTGAACTATGAATTGGGCCGGATGCTTACCCCCTATGGGAGCATTTACAACAAAGGGTGGAATTGGAAGTGGCAGGTGGATGTGACTGACTTTGCCCCTTTTTTGCGAGATAGCGTTGAGATTGTATATGTACATTCGGGTTTTGAGGATAAAACAGTAGGTTGGGCACTTCGTATAGACTTTGAAATTTTATCAGGACCTCCAGTTGTTACACCTCTGGGTATAACACCTTTGTGGAATAAGGGCTATAAATACGGCGATCCCAACGAGAAGATAGAGGAGAATTTATTGCCCGTAACTTACGAATCGCTTGGGCTAGCAGCCTTGAGCCGTATACGTATTCAGCACACAGGACATGGTATGGACAAGCCTCGTGGTTGCAGCGAGTTTTGTACACGATGGCGTGAACTCATGCTCGACGGAAAGGTCGTTGACCTGCGAGATATGTGGAAAAAGTGTGGCGATAACCCTTTATACCCGCAAGGCGGGACATGGATCTTTGATCGGGCGTATTGGTGTCCAGGTGATCTGCAGCAACCTGATGTAATCGATGTATTCACAAAGCCAGGCCGCCATACTGCAGCATTGCGAATGGAACCCTATACTGCTTCAAGCAATATACAGGCTGTTGAAAATATTTCAGCTTACTTGTTTCATTATTCGAAACCCAATCAAAAAATAGATGCAGCCGTTGAATCTATTATGGTACCAAACGACGAGCAACGTTTTTCGAGATTAAACCCAGCCAGTTCTGGCCCACGGATAGCTTTTAGAAACCTAGGGACAGATCCGATGCATTCGCTTACAATTGTATATGGAACCAAGGGCTTTCCATCCAAAACATTTCATTGGAAGGGAAATCTTTCATTTAATCAAGTGGCAGATGTATTGCTACCGGGGGAAATTCAGGAAAAAGATGGTGAAAATGTCTTTCATGTAGCGCTTATCAAACCGAATGGTAAGAAAGATGCATGGTCAGAAGACAATGAAATGGACGTTGTTTTTACAGCACCAGAGAAATTTCCGAATGAATTTGTTGTGAAATTTCTTACAAATAAAGCATCTCAAGACAATAGTATTTCTTTAATAAATGCTCAGCAGGATACCGTTTTTCAAAAGAAGGCGGCAATGTTAACTGCGCTCACACTATATACTGATACGATACGCCTTGCTGCAGGCAATTACTCCTTTCGCCTAATAGATACCGCTGGAAATGGACTACAGTTTTGGGCACAGCCCGAAAACGGAGATGGTTATCTTCGTATCTTCGACCTGAAAGGAAATCTTATTCATGCATTTGAAAGTGATTGTGGAGTGGGTGAAATGTTTAGCTTTAAGGCTGTTCCAGGGTTTGAAATGGATACAACAAAGGCTCAATATGCATTTTCCCTGTATCCAAGATCAGTGGTTGACCAAACGCAATTAAATGTGGTATCCAATAAGCAGAGCGATATGACCGTGAGGATAACGGTTGATGGTGTAGTATGGCAAAAACATGAATATAAAGCCGTTAAGAACGCGATATTCAACTATGATCTTAATCATCTTCCTAAAGGAAGGATAATTGTAGAAGCTTTTATGGATGGTATCAGTCGGTTTAAAGGGCGCATCAATAAAAAGTAGTTGTAAAATACACAGGTTCCAGAAAATGGAACCTGTGTATTCATGGTAATTTCTTAATTATCATCAAAGGCCAGGCTTTTCCAATCCTCTTTTTGTAAATATTTGAGCATGATGAAAAACAATATCCAGCCGATTACCGCCAGCCCCCAAATCAATAGTTCATACTGAAAAATAACTTTATGAAGATAGCCCAAGAGTCCGAGCAAACCTAAGATCAATAAGTTGACCAGTGCTTTGGAACTGGATTGGCTCGCTTTGGAAAAAGGATAGTTTTTTACGAGAAAGAGCATGATCAGAATACTTTCGATTCCGCCAACAGCTGAGGAAAGTAATAAGTCATTTATAGAGCTGATACCAAATAGAGGAACACAAATACAAAAAAACAGCACATTAAATGGTAGTACGTATTTAATAAGACATGCTTTAAGTACACCGGTCATAAATTGTCCCGGACGATCTATTGGAGTGACATAGTAGATCCAAGCGGCCTTATACTTATTGCTCTGTGTGATCAGCTGAAATACAGTCAATATGGTTAATAGTGAAAGGTAGAACATAATGATATATAAGCCAGATTCTCCTAACTTAACCAGTTTCTCTCTGATCGGCAAACCGTCTCCAGTCCGTAAAAAGAGAAATATAAAATAGATGGGTAAATAGGCCAAAGAAGGGTAGAGTTGTTGCTTAAATTCCCTTGTTTTTGAACTTATAAGCCATACGATACTAAACCCAGCTTCTTCAAGTGGAGATGAACACAGGCTTGTTCTTAATTTTTTATATAACGGGCGTTTTGTGACGTTCTGCAAAAGCACCTTTGTTGATTCAGGTAAAGGCGCATCTGTACTGGCTAGAGCCGCTATTTTTGCGTTAAAACCCCTAGAAAATAACTGTGTACAAGCATAGATCCCAAAGAATGGAACAACTATACCCAAAACGGAAAATAGGATGATCTGTAGACTATGGTCACCTAGAAGCAGGGATTGAAAAGAGGCAATCCAGGTACTGGGAAATAACCAAAGGAATTTGAGTTGTTGAATGGTCAATTGAGACTCGACGATCGTTTGAATCAGATTGGGACCAAGGTAATAGGCTAAAAAAATGATCATTGAAAGCCCAATTTGTAGATAGGTAATAATATCTTTAAATTTTTGGATGGGTAGATATTTGATGCTAATCAGGTAGAACCCATTGACGAATACCAATGCTACAAGTGTGCTTAATAGCAGTTGTACAACCAATAGAAAAATAGCGATAACATCCCAGTTGAAGAGGACATAGATCAAAAGCGGCAAGCATAATGCAATGACCTGATTGAAAAGTTTAATGGCAATAAATGTTATTCGCGATAATGCAATTGTCCGATCGTTGACCGGCTTGGGCATAATGATGTATTGATCCCTGGTATCCAAAAGTATGGGCGAAAAGTCCGATACTAATGTAATGCTCAGCATGCTGATAAAACAAAGCAGCATAATAGCAATAGCTAAGTAGCGATCTGGAATTAGAATAAGAATAACCATGAACATCAAGCCAATGATCATATACATGATAAACTGTATAATGGAGGACGAAGAGGAGGACTTTCCTGTATTCCGTTTCTTAAATGTGATTGGCTTTCTGTTATCTAAGGTAACTTTAGTCTCTAAAATAATTTTAAACTGCGTAAAGTTTACCCCCAAATTTTCCCATAATCCCCTAAATAGAAGAATAAATCGTAAGATATATCTTTCCATATTATTGAATAGCAGTGATGATGTCAGATGCATCCAGTGCATCGTTGTCGGTATTGGTTAATTTTGCAAATATATGCTCAAGTGATTCGTTGGGATTTGACTTCAATTCGTCAATCGTTCCATCCGCAATAATACTCCCCTGACTGATCAGGAGGATTCGATCGGATACTTTTTCAACGACATCCATCATGTGTGAGCAGTAAAAAATAGTCTTACCTTCTTTGGCGAGTAATGATATGAGTTCCTTTACGAAGATTACCGCATTGGCATCTAGCCCAGACAGGGGCTCATCCAGGATGATGATCTGTGGATTATGGATAATACCGGATATAAGGAGCACCTTCTGACGCATACCTTTGGAAAAGGTATCCATTCTATTATTAGCATTTACGGCTAGACCAAATGCGTTTAATAATTTGAGGGAACGTTCCTGGATCGTATGATCCTCCATACCGTATAATTTTCCGACAAAATCGAGATATTCCATCGGGGTCAATACTTCGTACAGCTCTGCATTTTCAGGAACATACCCGAGTTGAGATTTTATAGAAAGCGGATCCTTTTGAATATCGATGCCATTGATCTCAACTTTACCGGTGAAATCTTCAATCAATCCGGTCAGTATTTTGACCGTAGTAGACTTTCCTGCGCCATTGGGACCTATATAGCCAATGACCTGACCTGGAAAGATATCCAGATTGATCCCCTTTAAAATTTCTTTTGTTCCGTATGATTTTTTTAGGTCAATGATACGAATGAGCGGCAACAAACCTTCCATATATTTAAATCTCCTAACGTAAACTTACATAAAAATATAGAGTTGCGGGCTTTATTTATTCAGAAAAAAGGAGTCCTAAGACTCCTTTCAAAACTACTTTATAATTGGAAAACTACCTGTCATTTTTTGGATATCCTTCCTCATCAAGATCATCTCTGAGATCCTCTTCATTCTGAGCCAGCTTTTTATCTAAAGGGGATAGTCGATTGTGCTTGAAATTTTCGATTCGCATATGTTCATCCTCTAGCTCATCTTCCTCTAAATCTTCGCGATCAGCGTATTCATCACCGACAAAAGGATTTGAATTATCATAAGTAGAGTCATCATCTATTGCACCTTCGGATAGTGTGTCATAATTTGCCGGATGATCGTAATCTGGATCATTATCGTCCACATCCATCTCATAACTGTCCATATCTCTGTTGTAAGCTAGATTTTGCTCCGAATCAGGGTAATCAGCTTCGACTTTTCCCTTCGTCTTTTTGTTTTCTGTGCTAGCCATAATTCTATGATTTATCTCTAATAATACAACAGGCAGCAGCGTGAAAAGTTTTAGAAATTATCACAATACTAGCGATGGGGTACATTTTTTTAGCAATTGATAAATTCGCTGAAATAGTGATCATAAAAGATAAAATTCTACCTGATAATGCAAACAAATTGAAAATATTATTGTTACTAATAGTAACAGTAAATCTTGGCCATTATGATTTTCAAGCGTTTAAATTATCAGACATTACAGAGTTTGCGCCTACAGGGGTATGATATCTTATTGACCATCGGGCGTTCAGAAGATGAGAACCCAATTTATTTCCCCATGAAATTGGAATCATTCAATTCGACACAGACAAATACCAGTAGCGGACAAGAACGTACACTCCAGGGGCAGAAGATATTGATTCTCGACGAAGCGATCCAACGTTCGTTAAATAATGACCTCAATGGCATCATTCAACTCGACAACTAGTTGACTGCTTTTCTAGATTTTTTATAAGCACTTGGGGTTATATTTCTCTTTTTCTTATAAAAGTTGGTCAGGTGACTTTCGTCGTTAAAACCTAGTTCATCCACAATCTGTTTCATGGTGTATTGGCTCGATGCCAACCTTTCTTCGATAAGTTGGGTACGAATATCGTCTATATAAAGTTTATAACTTTTCTGGTATTTTTTCTTAAAAAAGGCACCAAAATAATTAGCCGAAATCTGGAAATGCTCAGCTATATTTTTTATTTGTAGCTTGTCTGGGAAATAAATGTTTTGCTGGATATAAGTTTCTATTTCTTGAGACATGTTGCGGGACTCATTGATCGGAAGATCCAGATCTTTTAATATATTTTCGATTAATGCGAACAGTGACATCACTTGATGAAAGACAAAGGTAGAAGTTGCTGCATTTTCAGATTCTACCTGTTGATAAATTAAGGAGATTACTTTTTCTATTAATTTTCTATTCTCCTTTTTAAGAGACAGGCTTTTATTGCGTAGTGTTTCTGAATTGAAAATATCCTGAGGATTGTAAGATAAACAAAAGTTTTGTTGTATATGATGCAGATCTTTAAAGTAATGGCTTGAAAAATATAAAATAAATACATTTGAATCTTTCTTACTTTCAAGTATTTCTGAAGTGGTATTCAGGAAGAGCAGATTTTCTTTGAGAAATTTTGCACCATTATTTTTTGATACCAACGTACCTTCCGAAATATAGGCCAATGCAAAATCAAAACCTAATTCGCTTAAATCAATCTTTTGCTTATGTTTGATTTTTTCGGGCAGAAAGGATAAATTCATTGTGTACTTGTAAATTTTGTTTTATCGAATGATAATCAATATGACAGTCAAATATCGTTATTTTGATTATATCTTTTGACTTTTTAAAGAAAACAATGTGCTGTTGCAGGTACCAGAAATGGGACTAAGTACTTTTTGCACTTCGTGTCATTTTTTCGATATTGTCCCATTGTTCTTCAGGAATAATATCCAGACCATTAAATTCTCCGGCGCCTTTTAACCATTCTCCACCATCTATTGTTATGACATCGCCATTAATGTAGCTGGAATAATCCGATACAAGATATGCCGCAAGATCAGCCAGCTCGTCTAATTGACCCAAACGTCCTAAGGGAATCCGTTTCGTAGGAGATAGTAGTTCTCCTAATTCACCTGGTAGTAGGCGCTCCATGGCACCTGAGGTCTGAAAGGGACCTGGGGCAATTGCATTTAGACGTATACCTTTTTTTCCCCATTCGACAGCAAGGGATCTTGTCATTGCCAATACACCAGCCTTGGCTGTCGCGGAAGGGACAACATAACCTGATCCTGTCCAGGCGTAAGTCGTCACAATGCTAAGTACCGTTTTATTTTGGTCCTTATTTTCAATCCAACGTTTGCCCAGCGCTAAGGTGTAATTTATGCTACCCTGAAGTACTATTCCGATGACAGATTCAAAAGCACGGTGACTCAGCCGTTCGGTAGGAGATATAAAATTTCCTGCAGCATTGTTGATTAAGATGTCGATCCCGCCCAATTGTTCGTAGCCATAAGCTACTACACGTTCGACATCTTCATAATTACGTACATCACCAGCTATGGCCAGGCATGTGCCTTGGTGTTTTTCGGATAGCTCTTTTGCTGTATGTTGAATCACATCATCCTTTCGGCTGCTGATCAAGCAAGAAGCACCTAGCTCCAGGAAATAATCAGTCATCGCTTTTCCTAGCCCAGTACCACCACCTGTAATTAAAATGCGTTTGCCTTTTAGTGCACCTTCTTTTAACATGCCCATATCTTGTTTCGTTTTTATGTATGATTAAGTTACATAAATTTGAATGAAAATAAAAGTGGTGAATGAAAGACAAGGGAGGTGGGGGCATTGTAGCAAATGATAGAAGAATGGGACTGACCGCCTATAAATAAAAAAACAGGGACTATTTTGTCAATAGTCCCTGTTTTTATTTTTTCCGATCTATTGCTAGAAAGGAAATATGCTTATGCGCCTAATTGTACGCGTTTGAAAGCAGTTACAGTCAATCCTTTAGAAACTGAATCTAGGAATTGAGCGATATTTTTAGAAGAATCTTTTACAAATTCTTGGTTCAACAAAGTAGTGTCTTTGAAGAATTTGTTCAATTTACCTTGAGCGATTTTCTCAGCCATCTCTGCTGGTTTACCTTCTGCAATGATTTGCTCTTTCGCGATAGCGATTTCACGCTCGATTGTGTTTTGATCAACACCGTCTTTATCGATTGCGATAGGGTTCATCGCTGCGATTTGCATAGCAACATCTTTACCAGCTTCTTCAGCACCAGCTGCGTCAGCAGAAAGACCTACTAATACACCTAAACGGTAGTTACCGTGGATATAAGCGATTACTTTCTCTGCAGTGATAGTTTCGTATTTAGAAACGTCAATTTTCTCACCGATTACACCAGTTTGCTCGATCAAAGCATCAGCGATTTTCTTGCCATCAATTTCCAAACCTTTCAATTCTTCCAAAGAAGCAGGTTTGTTGTTTAACGCTAGGTCTGCGATTTTTTCTGCGAAAGCTACGAAATCTGAGTTTTTAGCTACGAAGTCAGTTTCACAGTTTACTTCAACTACGATACCCGATTTACCATCAGCAGTTGCTTTAGCGATGATAACACCTTCGTTAGAGTCGCGATCTTGACGGCTAGCAGCTACTTTAGCGCCTTTTTTGCGCAAGTAATCTACAGCAGCTTCAAAGTCACCATTAGACTCAACCAAAGCTTTTTTACAATCCATCATACCAGCGCCAGTTTGTTGACGCAATTTGTTTACATCTGATGCAGAAATTTGTACTGACATGTTTATTTCTTTTTATTATTGTTTACTACTGAAAATTTTGTACAATATTAACTTAAAACATGTTAAGCTAATATGAAGTTTAACATTCCTTGATAATCGGGAGCTGTTAAACCAAAAAACCGGACAGATAGGCTAGTTCAAGAAAAGTAATCTTTTCCAGAAACTAACGCTACGCTATCCGGTTTGGAATAAAAATATTATTCTCCGTCTTTCGCTTTGCGAGGACGTTTAGCTTCTGAAGCTTCACTATTGTCAACTTTTGCTTTTGCAGCAGCAGCATCTTTTTCAGCTTCTTCTTCTTTGTCGCGTTTGCGCTCGTCCAAACCTTCTTGGATTGCTTGACCAATGATGCTAGCGATTAAGCTAATAGATTTACTAGCGTCATCATTTGCAGGGATTGGGAAATCAATGTTTGAAGGATCAGAGTTTGTATCTACCATCGCGAAAGTTGGGATGTTCAATTTCATTGCTTCAGAAACAGCGATGTGTTCTTTTTTCACATCGATGATGAATAAAGCAGCTGGCAAACGGTTCAAATCAGCGATACCTCCTAAAAGGTTTTCTAATTTGATACGCTCACGTTGAATCATCAACTTTTCTTTCTTAGACAATACATCATAAGTGCCGTCTTTTTGCATTTTGTCGATGTTAGACATTTTTTTGATAGACTTACGAACTGTAGCGAAGTTTGTAAGCATACCACCTAACCAACGCTCAGTCACGAAAGGCATGTTAACCTCTTTAGCTTGTTGTGCGATGATTTCTTTTGCTTGTTTTTTCGTTGCAACGAATAAAACTTTGCGACCTGATTTTACGATTTGTTTGATAGCTGAAGCAGCTTCTTCTAATTTCGTAAGAGTTTTGTTCAAGTCAATGATGTGGATACCGTTGCGCTCCATGAAAATGTACTTAGCCATTTTCGGATCCCATTTACGTGTAAGGTGACCAAAGTGCACACCTGCATCCAATAAATCTTGATAAGTAGTTCTTGCCATTTTTTGATCCTCCTTTGATTAACGTTTACTGAATTGGAATCTTCTACGAGCTTTACGACGTCCTGGTTTCTTACGCTCAACCATACGGTCATCACGTGTTACTAAACCTTTAGCGCGTAATGCAGGTTTAACTTCTGGGTTAAGCTCAACCAAAGCTTTTGCGATCGCTAAGCGAACAGCTTCTGCTTGACCTTTAACACCACCTCCGTTAACGTTTACTTTTACATCAAAGTTTGCTAATTCACCAGCTACGCTCAATGATTGAGTAGCGATGTATTGCAAAGGTAATGTTGGGAAATACTCTTTGTAGTCTTTACCGTTTATGATAATGTTTCCGCTACCAGCAGTTAAGTAAATGCGGGCAACAGCAGTTTTTCTTCTTCCTGAAGTGTTAGTTGTTGACATGTCGATGTTCCTTAAAATTTAACTGGTTTTGGACTTTGTGCTTCATGTTTGTGCTCAGTACCAGCATAAACGTAAAGGTTCTTAAACAATTGACGACCTAAACGGTTTTTAGGAAGCATACCACGAACAGCTTTCTCAATGATGCGCTCAGGGAATTTAGCCATTAACTCTTTAGGAGAAACGAAACGTTGACCACCTGGGTATCCAGTGTAGCGTACGTAAACTTTGTCGCCTAATTTGTTTCCTGTCAATCTAATTTTGTCTGCATTGATAACAATAACGTTATCTCCACAGTCTACGTGTGGGGTGAATGTAGGCTTGTGCTTACCACGAATTACTTTCGCGATGTTGCTCGCCAAACGCCCCAAAATCTCTCCTTCAGCGTCAACAACGATCCACTCTTTGTTAACGGTGTTCTTGTTGGCAGAGACAGTTTTGTAACTTAACGTATTCACTTGCTTTTGTTTAAATAATTTGTAAATTTTTATTTATCTTCCCCTTATCACAAGGGTCTGCAAAGGTACATCTATTATTCTATATTTTAAAATCTATTTCACTTATTTTGTTGGAAACGAGCTAAGTTTCTAATTGGGAGGGCCAATCTCAATATTTTTACAACTTCCTCGAAGGAATATTGTTACATTAGTTAGTATATTGCAGGAAGAATTTTTAATTATTTAGTGGAAGTAGATGAGATTGAATTTTTTAGATAAACGAGTTGTTATAAGTTTTGTTGGATTTCTTTTTGGTACAGTCAGCCTAGTGCAGGCCCAGTCATTGGAGAAGAAGAGCAAACCCTATGATGCGCGGCTCAAAAATGTACAAGAAATATTAAAGCAAGGGAAAATCGGTCCTGGTGTAGATTCTTTAGATGCCATATTAGCGGATTACCCAAAAGCAGATGAGATCTATTTCACAAAGGCTATCCTTTTTGCTCAAATGCGAAATCAGGATGCCGCAATAGATGCCATAAAGGCGGCCTTAGAAATTCAACAGAAACCTGAGTATCTAAGTTTTGCAGTCGATGCCTTTAAAAGCAAAAATGATGCGGATAGCGCACTGATCTATCTGGATAAATTGATCAACATAGATGAAAATAACACAGCTTCATTGAAACGTGAACGTGTTATGCTTCTTTTTAATGGGGGGTATAAAGACATAGCGCTCGAATATTTTTTTAAAACAAAAGAAATCGAAACTCCTTCCGATACGCTTGATATGGTGGGTAGTGTGCTGTTGAATGATGCTGGTGACTACAATGCCGTAATCGGTCTCCTGAAACCTTGGGCTGATAAAGGTACTAAATTGGCTCAGGTATATGGGCAATTGGCACAGGCTTATAATCTTTCTAAAAACTCAAAACTTGCATTGGAATATATCAATAAGGGTATTCAAACTTCACAGGAGGACTTCCTTTATTTTGATTTAGCCGACCTGTACCGGCTAGATAAGAAAAGTAAATTATCATTTGATGCATTAAAAAAAGGATTTCAATCAAAAAAAATTGATTTCGGAGACAAAAATAGAATTATCATGACCTTGTTGGGACCTAAAAGTCCCTATTCCAATGCGCAGCTTTTGGAATTAGCTAATATTTTAGTAGAGGTGCACCCGCGCATTGCGGAGAGCCATATGGCCAAAGGGCAGGTATTGTGGCTGAACGAAGATAAAACAGCAGCACAAAGTTCGCTGGCAGTGGCTGTAAGTATGAATCCTTATCAGATCGACGCATGGCGGATGTTGATGAGTTTGGATATGGATAAAGGAGAATTTGATCAAGCTATAGCCCATGGGGGAGAAGCCCTACATTATGTGGCCAATAATTCTACCATACTCTATTTCACAAGTATGGCCTACCTGATGAAAAAGGATACAGAGAATAGTCGTAAGTTTATGGAGGCAGCATTGAATAATGCGCAGGACGAAACACCTTTTTTACAAGCGAATATCTATGGAGGACTAGGTGATATCTACAATACATTAAAGATGTATAAAGAATCGGATGCTGCCTATATGGAGGCGATTCGATTGGATAGCACAAATGTGACTGCCATGAACAATTTAGCGTACTATTTATCGTTAAGAAAAGAGCGGCTGGATGAAGCGACGAAATATGCAGCAATGGCTACGAAATTGCAGCCCAACAACGGAACATTCGAAGATACCTACGCTTGGGTTTTATTTGCCGATGGTAAATATGAAGATGCGCTGGTTTGGATTCAAAAAGCAATGAAAAATACAAGTCCACCGACGGCAGTCTTACTTGAGCATTATGGTGATATTTTGTTCAAATTGGGTAAGACCGGTGAAGCGCTCAAACAATGGAATCTAGCACTGGAAAAAGGTTTGGATTCTGATGAAAGTAAACAGAAAGTAAAAAGGAAGATTGAGACAAAAAGCTATGTGGAATAAAATTGTTTGGGTAGGTATTCTGGTGACTTTGCTTTCTTCTTGTAGCTCCAAAAAGAAACTGTTGAAAGGAGCAGATCTCAAATCAGAGAATGAACTGGTTATTAAAGACAATACACGTGAAGCAAAGAAAACGACACTGCGTAATCTTTTTTTGACCAATTTAAGCTATTCGACCTTTTCAGGAAAGGCAAAAATGCGTCTCGATCTGGGTAAGGATAAGTTTGATGTTACCTCTAATATCCGGATCGAAAAAGATAAAAAGATCTGGATTTCGATTTCAGCAACCCTTGGAATTGAAGTCGCCCGGGTTTTAATTACGCCGGATAGCGTGCAGATTCTGAATAAGTTTCAGAATGAGTATATGGTCAAACCATTTGACTATCTCTATCGTTTTGCAAGCCCTGATCTTACTTTTTCTAACCTACAGGATTTGCTTTTGGCGAATATATCCGTTAATCTTCTGTCAGATATCGATGCGGTGAATTTTAAACAAGATCCAAATTCTGTGCAGTTAGATGGAAAACTGAATGAACTTGATTTCTTATACAAATTGAACAACAATAATCGCCCTTACCAGTTCAGACTGTCACAGTTGTCAAAAAAACAACTATTGGAGGCAAATTATGGAGAATATGCAATGGCTTCCGGTCAGGAATTTCCGATGCTGCTAAAAATGATTATTTCAGATGGACGTCAGGAGATAAAAACAGAGTTTAATTTTAACAAAGTGACATTTAATGAACCGGTTGAAATGCCTTTTTCAGTGTCATCGCGATATAAAGTAATCCGATAAGAAGTTATCTATTTCCATTAGATTTATTACTTTCGCATTTAGTTTGCTATTGTAAATGAAAAAAATGGGGTTAGGAAAGGAGCAAACACTAAATAAATAGTACTGTAAATGAACTTTAAAAAGACGATATTTGGTATAGTAGCATTCATTTTGATGATTGGTATTTCTGCTGCTCAGACGAGAGCCGAGTTGGAAAAGCAGCGGGAAAAACTCACTCGAGAAATTGCTGAATTGCAGAATACTGTGAAAGAAATAGCCAAGGAAAAATCGTTGACACAGCAACAGGTAACAGCCTTGAGTAAGCAGATCAACTTGCGTGAACAAAAGATAAATACAATCACTTCTGAAGTAGCAGTCATCAATAAACATATTAACGCGAATACAGCAGCAGTAAATAAATTGAAGGCCGAACTGGAAAAAATGAAACGTGACTATGAAAAGATGGTCATGTTTGCTTTTCGGAATCGCAATGCCTACAATAAACTGATGTTTATTTTTGCTTCCAAGGATTTTAATCAAGGATTTAGACGCGTAAAATATTTGCAGCAATTTAATGATTCAAGGAAATTAAAGGCCGCAGATATCGAGAATACGAAGAAACAGATCGAGCAAAAAATTGCGCAATTGCAGGCCGATCGAAATAAGCAGGTGGCACTGATGAAAGAGCAAGAAACGGAGAAGAGGACGATCTCTCAACAACGCTCTGTTTACTCTGGGCAATTGAGTGACCTCATTGTTACAGAACGTGGTGTGAAAAAAGATATCACGCAAAAACAAAAAGAAGAACGTCGTATCAATGCTGCTATCAAAGAAATCATTAGAAGAGAGATCGAAGCTGAAAGAAGACGTGCAGAAGCTGCCCGTCGTGCTGCCGAAGCAGCCGCAGAACGTAATCGGAAAGCAAATGAATCTGCAAATGCTTCGAAAGGTAAAAACAATACGAGTACAAAAAGTAGTAATACCGCACGGAAATCAGATTCTGAGGTCTTACGTAGCACACCAGAAGCAATCAAGCTTTCAAATGATTTTAGATCTAATCGTGGTAGCTTGCCTTGGCCGGTTTCCAATGCAAAAGTTATGCAAGGTTTTGGTGGTGAAAGCGTCGGTAGAAATGTGAACTGGGATCACGAGTCCGTGAAAATTCAAACATCCAGCGGAGCTGCTGTCAAAGCTGTTTTTGCAGGTGAAGTAAGTAGCGTGTTGACCATGTATGGGCAACGTATTGTGATGATCAAACACGGTGAGTACTTTACAGTATATAATAACTTAGGTAGTGTAAGTGTTTCTAAGGGACAGAAGGTAAGTACGGGGCAAACAATCGGTACGGCAGATGTGGATTCAGATACAGGTGTACCAATGGTCGACTTCTCTGTTTATCAGGGATCAACACCATTGAATCCGATGTCATGGTTGGCGAGATAAGAAATAATTACTATATTTAATAATTATCACTACATTTGTAAAGAGGGAGAATAGATTTAGTTTAAAAGAATTGAAAAACAAGAAATTATAGATATGTCAACATCATTTTT
The DNA here is from genome assembly GCF_019969845.1 of Sphingobacterium sp. GVS05A. GTDB lineage: Bacteria > Bacteroidota > Bacteroidia > Sphingobacteriales > Sphingobacteriaceae > Sphingobacterium. The sequence continues at coordinate 634,852 of NZ_JAHXYR010000002.1, read as the reverse complement.
AATCATGGGTTTGGGAGCGAATGAGATTATCCTCATTGTAATAGCATTGTTACTATTATTCGGAGGTAAGAAGATTCCTGAGTTGATGCGCGGATTGGGTAAGGGGGTGAAAGAGTTCAAAGAAGGTCAAAAAGAAGATTCTTCGGCTGAAAAGAAATCTGAAGTAGAAGATAACAAATAAGGATAATTTTATCCCATATAGCATAAATACGATTTTGTGAGGAACAAAATCGTATTTTGTTTTATCCTGGACCTATAGCTGAATAGGGCAGAACCATTTTTATACTAAAATCCATTTCTAAGCGTTTAGATTATTGTTGATTTTTTAAGAAGAAAAATCAGACCTGGATTTAACAGTAAATTTATGATCGGAAAACAGACGTTAATTTCAATACTAGGAGGGCTGTGCTATGTGCTGCCTATCATGGCTCAGGAAAGCGCTGTAGAAGGCATGAGAGAAGCCACACATCAGGTTATTCAAGGAAGGATTGACAGAGAGAAGCAGGAGATTTATCAATACCTCGACAGTGTCAAATCTTCAGGAAATAATCGACAGGATGATTCCGCCATTACCGAAGACGAAATACAGCTCGTTCGCAAACTCAAAGCCATCGAACGAGAAGTACCCTTAAATTACTCTCCACAGGTGAAAAGCCTGATCTCCAAATATACCTCCAATAATTACAATCCTTATATGTGTAGAATGATGGGACTTGGACAGTATTACTTTCCAATGTTTGATCGGATCATGGATGAGGTGGGGGTGCCTAGAGAACTGAAATATCTGAGTGTGGTCGAATCGTCTTTGAATCCGCGTGATATTTCAAGTGCTGGTGCTACCGGATTATGGCAGTTGATGTATTATGAAGCAAAGACCTATAACTTGACTGTGGATAGCTATACAGATCAGCGTATGGATCCCATCGCTTCCAGTTACGCGATCGCGAAGATATTAAAGGAAGCTTATCAAGAATATGGTGACTGGCTTTTGGCAATCGCATCATACAATGGTGGGAAAGGTGCTGTGGGCAGGGCTATTAAACGATCGGGTAAAGATAAACCTACTTTTTGGGATATTGCTCCCTATCTGACACAACAAACACAAAACTATATTCCCAAATTCATTGCTATGACTTATGCGATGAAGTATGCCGAGGAAAACGATATAAATGCAGCTGATACAGAGCTCTCTCTGAGAACCCAAGCATTAGACATCAATAAACGGATCTCGTTAAATCAGATAGCAACAGCTTTAGATGTATCCAAAGAAACCCTCCGCGCACTAAATCCTAGCTTTAAGAAGAATATTTTAAATGGTACAGAGGAAGCTCCATTAAGATTAGTTTTGCCTGTATTGGATAAGAAAATAGCTACCGAGGAGCTATATGCCGCTCTCAATACACCTATACCCACTTCAGTGATGGCTAGTTCGGGCACTAACGAACCTGCCGAACTTTTAAAAGATGGAAAATATAAGGTGAAAGTCGGAGAAACATTTGCTTCAGTAGCTGAGAAATTTGAGGTTACTGTTCAGGATATAAAGTCTTGGAATAGCCTACGTGGAAATAAAATCGTACCGGGGCAAAATCTATTGATCAAGAAGGAAGATAATTTTGTCAATGCTAAATTAGCGCATAATGCTGAAAAATCGGTTAAGAAGAGTCAACAACGGGCTGCTAGCCGTACAGCGTATTATGTGGTTAAAAAGGGTGATACCTTATCCCAAATTGCTGATAAAAACGGTGTATCTGTTAGCCGGTTAAAAAGTGATAATGATCTTAATGGAAGCCGGATCAAACCGGGAATGAAATTGAAAGTATCAAAGAAATAGCAACATGGTTATACTAACCATGCTGCATCTTCTTCGTTATCAAATTCCTCTAGGGTAACAGTGACATGCTCTTTTAGGATCGTAGACAATTTGGTGCCATAGTAGTCACTAAAGATTGGGAACTTGTGATGGCTCCGATCAATCAATACCGCTGTTCTCATCTTCCTTAATGGAACATTGAGAAACACACCTAAACCATAGGCCAGTGCTCTACCACTATTTAATACATCATCAACCAGGATGATTGTTTTGTCTTTTGCAATATCAACAGGTAAATCTGTATTAGCACTCAAAGACCGGCTTGTTTTCTTCATGGTAACTTTAATCAAAAGAATTTCCTTGTCTGAGATATCCTTTAATATCGCCTGCAGGCGTTGCGCAAATACATAACCCCGATCGGCAATCCCAACTAAAACAAGTGTTTCGTCTTCAAAATTGTCTTCTAAAATCTGATAGGCAATACGGATAGACTTCTGTTTTATTTGTTCTTTATTTAAGATGAGCGTTTTCTTTGAAGACATAATAGTATTTCAATGATTATAGGGTAAAAATAGGATATTAAATTGTATAAAAAAAGTCCAAAGCCGTTTAAAGCTTTGGACTTTTTTATGTCGATAACTGAACCCCTAGTTCAGTTTATTATCTTTTTCTGCTTTCAATATTTCGGCAGTTAGCGATTTATTGTCTTCTGGTAAACGTCCTCCATTATAATAATAGCGCCTCCAGTAAGGTTCGTCCAAATTGCTGATCATAACACCCTTGCTGGAAGAAGCATGAGCAAATTTATTATCACCAATGTAAACACCCACATGCGTAATGCTTCTACTTCTGATTTTAAAGAATACCAAATCCCCTGCTTTCAACTCATTCTTCTCTACAGTCTTAACTTGCGAATACTGGTTACGGCTATTGTAACCCAATGACGTGTTAAATACTTTGTCATATAATTCGTAAGAAAATTTAGAACAATCAATGCCTCGTTTTGAATCTCCGCCCAAACGGTATGGAGTACCTAGCCATTCGTAAACAAATTGATAAAGTTTGGTGTTTGTTGTTGCTGAGACTGCAACACCCATAATTTGTGAGAAGTATTCTTTGGCAAGGTTATCAGGATCTGATTCAGGTTTGGAGTTTCTGTTGGTTTGTGCCTGCGACACTAGACATAAGCCGATAAATAGCATTGATGCTATAAATTTCTTTGTTTTCATTAAATCGCTTTTTTGTACAACATTTAACTTTTAAAATTCAATACTGTCATCTATTTTGGACAGCACTGTTGCGAATATAATACAATATCAGTTTAAGGTCAAATTTTTTTAAAGCTATTTAACGAAATTTTAACAATTTTAACATCTTTCTTAACGCTTTTTGGAGATGTTGAAATTTAATCGGTCTGTCGAACTTTTACTACAAGCAGGTGGTGGTTTCAGACTCCCAAGAATAGCGGTGTTATGCTAGAATACTATTCTTTAAGGCTTGTTTTTGTGAAACTGAAAAAAAATATCAATTTTCTTTAGGAATGTGATAATATTTGTTCTATATTTACAACACATAAGCAAAAACAATGAACACAAACACAATTATTACAACGATTATTATTACCACCGGGATAAAACTCAGGAGGAAGTAGTTTCATTGTATATAATTGTAGACACAATATTTCGAAGCGCTTTCCTCAAAAAGGAAAGCGCTTTTTTTATCACATAAATCAAACTAAACAAACAGTATAGATCAGTATGAAAGTTTTAAAATTTGGAGGAACTTCAGTCGGAACAGTAGAAAGTCTCAAAGCAGTCTTAAGTATTGTTAAGAAATCCTACGACGCTAAGGAAAAGCCCCTTGTGGTGTTATCCGCGATGTCAGGTGTGACAAATTTACTAACCCAATTGGCAGAAGACGCAGCTGAAGGGAAGTCTTTTTCGGATGGACTTAAATCTTTGGAAGATAAACATTTTGCAGTTGTGAAAGAACTTCTCGCAGTGAAGTTTCAAAATCCTGTCTTCACGAAACTTAAGTTATTTTTCAATGAGATCGAGGATCTTCTCCAGGGGATTTTTGCACTGAGAGAATTGAGCAATCAAAGCAAAGACTTAATTCTCAGCTATGGTGAGCGCTGCTCCAATTATATGGTTTCTAAAGTCATGGAACAGTACATACCGGAAGCTTTATTTATAGATGCCTCACACTATGTAAAGACAGATTCTAATTTCGGGAATGCCCATTTAAATGAGGCATTGACCGAGCAGCTTGTGAAATCGATGTATATCACCCATGGTGACAAATTGCTGTTTGTGACTGGCTTTATCGGTAGCAACGAGAATGGCCGCATTACCACCTTAGGACGAGGGGGATCGGACTATACAGCCGCTATCTTTGGGTCTATATTAGATGCTACAGCGATCGAAATATGGACTGACGTTAACGGAATGCTGACCGCTGACCCCCGGATCGTGAAAAAAGCCTTCTCACTCCCCGTGCTTTCCTATACTGAGGCAATGGAACTATCTTATTTTGGTGCTAAAGTCATCTACCCACCCACCATGATCCCTGCATTCTTGAAAAAAATCCCAATTGTTATTCGCAATACTTTTGAACCTGATTTCTCAGGTACAGTGATCCAATTTGATAGCGGAAAAACAGCACTACCGATCAAAGGAATTTCTTCTATTTCGGATATTTCTGTGATCAATCTAAGTGGATCAGGAATGATTGGCAAGTCAGGGTTTAGTGGACGCCTTTTTACACTGCTGGCTAGGGAGCAAATCAATGTTGTATTGATTACACAATCGTCTTCCGAACACAGTATCACCTTTGCGGTCAACCCATCGGATGCGAAACGCGCGATCCAGCTGATCGAAATGGAATTCGAATTAGAAATTCAGGCGAATAAATTGGTCATCCCCGCTATCGAGGAAAACCTATCTGTACTGGCCATTGTCGGTGAAAATATGAAACGTACTCCGGGAATGTCCGGCCGGTTATTTTCTGCACTTGGAAGGAATGGTATCAATGTTCGGGCAATAGCACAAGGCTCATCCGAATACAATATTTCGGTCATCATCGGTAAAGAAGATTTGGCTAAAGCACTTAATGCTGTTCATGATGCTTTTTTTGCGGAGCTGAAAAAGACTTTACACGTGTTTAATATCGGTACAGGTAATATCGGTGCGACGTTATTTAAACAATTAGAGGATCAGCATGATTTTCTGCTCGATAAAAATGATATTGAGATCAAAGTTGTTGGAATTTCCAATAGCCGTAAAATGTTGTTCAATACCGAAGGTGTGGAACTAAATAATTGGTCAGCTGAACTCGAGAAAAATGGTTCCGAGGCAGATCTGGCTTTATTTATTGAAAAAATGAAGGCCCTGAACTTGCCAAACTGTGTTTTCATTGATAATACGGCTAGTAAATTGCCCGCAACATATTATGAAGATATCTTTAAATCCAATATCTCCATCGTAACCTGTAATAAAATTGCGAATTCTGGAAAATATGCACAATATAAGACGCTTCGCGATACTGCACATAAACATGGAGTGGATTTCTTCTATGAAACCAATGTTGGGGCCGGATTGCCTATCGTAAGGGTTCTTAAAGACTTGATGCTCAGTGGTGATCGTATCTTAAAGATCGAGGCTATTCTTTCAGGTACTATATCTTACATCTTTAACAATTTCAAAGATGATGCTACTTTTTTCAATGTTGTAAAGCAAGCACAAGAATTAGGCTATACTGAACCGGATCCAAGGGATGATCTGGGGGGAATAGACTTTATGCGTAAAATGTTGATTTTAGCGAGGGACGCAGGTTATCCTGTCGAAGCGGAAGACGTAGACCTTGGGCCAATTCTTCCAGCAGCCTGCCTGAAAGCTGAGACAGTAGATTCCTTCTATGCAGAATTACAAAAGGAGAATGCCTATTTTGAAGATATGAAAGCGCGTGCTGCCCGCGAGAACAAAGTAATCCGATATATCGGAAAACTGGAGAATGGAAAGGTTTCCATTGCGATCCAATTTGTTGATGAAAATCATCCTTTTTATGCTTTGTCGGGTAGTGATAATATTATTTCATTTACGACAGAACGGTATAAGGAACGTCCTTTGGTTGTCAAAGGGCCGGGGGCTGGAGCAGAAGTGACTGCTGCGGGTGTCTTTGCAGATTTAGTTAACGTAGGGGCATAAAACTAGTTTAGAGGAAATAACGACTGAAGTAATGGCCAATAATTTAAATGTAGAATATCTAAAAGGTAAAGTAATCGATTTAGACAAAATGTTACCCGAAGTTCGGGTATTTGCTCCCGCAACTGTAGCGAATATGATCTGTGGTTTTGATATCCTGGGCTTTGCTGTGGAGCAGCCTGGAGATGAGGTGATCATGCGACGCAAGGAGCAACCCGGCGTGACTATCAAGCAAATTACAGGAGATGACGGTAGACTCCCGCTCGACCCGAGCAAAAATACTGTTTCGGCTTGTGTTCAGTACCTGTTGCAGGCGCTAAATATTGCTTCGAAAGTAGGTGTCGAAATTGAGTTGCACAAGCACATGCCAATCGGATCAGGCTTGGGATCCAGTGCTGCAAGTACGGTGGCTGGGCTCTTTGCGATCAATGTTATGCTTGGTAATCCATTGACAAAAGAAGAACTTTTACCATTTTGTGTCGAGGGTGAACGGTTGGCCTGTGGCACCGGACATGCTGATAATGTTGCACCAGCGCTTTATGGTGGTATTACGTTGATTAGAGGAAACGAACCCTTAGATGTTATTTCAATTCCTTCACCAAAGGAGTTAGTAGCAGCCGTGGTATTTCCACAAGTAGATGTCCCTACACGTGATGCCCGACAATTAATTAAAGATAAAGTCCTATTAAAAGATGCAGTGACACAATGGGGCAATATTGCCGGGTTGGTTGCGGCTTTATTTATGGAAGATTATGACCTGATTGCACGCAGTATGAAGGATATTCTGATTGAACCCACGCGAGCGATTTTGATTCCACAGTTTTATGAAATGAAGGAAATCGCTCTACAGCATGGTGCCTTGAGTTTCGGGATATCCGGTTCAGGCCCCTCCGTAGTCGCGATTACACGGGATGAGCAAATCGCAAAAAATATTGCAGATAGAATTCAGGCGCATCTCAAGGAAAATGAAATCGAGAGCTTCGGTTATGTGTCAAAGGTAAATGTCGAAGGGCCGAGGGTGTTAAATTAGAGATTTTACTGTACCATGCGTGTAAAAACTAAGCAAGGTGCAAAGTATCTTACAGATTGCATAAAAATAGTATAATGTGCTCTTTTTGATTAATCAGAATAGATGTACATCAAATAAGTATTAAAAGATGAAATTTTACAGTACAAATAATAAGACATTAGCTGTTTCTTTTAAAGACGCAGTGTTTAATTCGCTGCCAGCGGATAAAGGCTTGTATATGCCCGAGCAAATTCCGCAATTGGATCCATTGTTTATCAAAAATATACAACAGTATTCCCTGCAGGAAATTGCTTTGGAGGTTGCTTCAACTCTTTTGGGCAATGATATTCCTAAACCAGATCTAAAGAAGATTGTTGATGAAGCGATTAATTTTGAGGCACCTGTAAAATTCCTGAACAACAGTACAGCTGTTTTGGAGCTATTTCACGGGCCTTCTTATGCCTTTAAAGATTTTGGAGCCCGGTTTATGAGCCGTATCATGGGGTATTTTTCTAAAGCCGATGATAAGTTATTGGATGTACTTGTCGCAACTTCTGGAGATACAGGAGGAGCAGTAGCCTTAGGCTTCCTAGGAGTAGAGGGAACCCGCGTTACAATATTATACCCCAAAGGCAAAGTCTCCGAGGTGCAGGAGTTTCAATTGACTACAAATGGGCAAAATATACGTGCATTAGAGGTAGATGGCACGTTTGACGACTGTCAGGCACTTGTGAAGCAGGCTTTTAATGATGAGGAACTTAATCAGACTTTGCGGTTGACATCGGCCAATTCAATTAATATTGCCCGATTGATCCCACAGACCTTTTATTACTTTTATGCCTATGCACAACTAAGATCTCAAGGGATCAATGAAGTCGTATTTACTGTGCCGAGTGGTAATTTTGGGAATATTGGGGCAGGTTTATTAGCTTATAAAATGGGGCTTCCTGTCAAACATTTTGTGGCAGCAACAAATGTCAACGATACAGTACCACGATTTCTTTCTTCGGGACAATATGCGCCTAAACCTTCTGTTCAGACATTGAGTAATGCAATGGATGTTGGAGACCCAAGCAACTGGGTGCGGATTCAGGACCTTTTTGCAGGTAATCTAGCAGAGTTAAAAGCTATGCTCTCTTCTTATACCTTTACTGACGAGGAAACAAAAGCTGGGATGGACAGGCTTGTTCAAGATGCAAATTATATTGCCTGCCCTCATACCGCTATTGCTTGGTTGGGAGCACAAGCCTATGCGAAGGAATATCCAGGTACTTACGCTTCGGTATTCTTATCGACTGCACATCCTTGTAAATTCCCAGATGCGATAGATGCTGATGTGTTCGCAAAAATTGTATTGCCGGACGGTGCAGAAGCGTTGCAGGGAAAAGAAAAATTAGCGGAACCTTTGGCATTAAACTTCGAAGCGTTCAAAAGATATCTAATCAACCATAACTAAACGCGAAGGGGGCGATCTTTTTGAACGTCCCCTTTTTCTCTATTCGTAGCTCCTCCTATAATCTCTTTTCAAATCTTTAATTCTTTGGGGGCTTTCACTTTTTGGATAGTGTATTTATAAACTAGCTTTTATCGATTATGGCTTAGGTATTCGCTGTTTTTGTTGCTTATGCTATTTATATCGTATGTTTCATTTGGATGTCGAAATAATAAGTTAATTTTGCAGTAATGAAATCAGTTTATTTGAATAAGGGTAAGGATAAAGCTGCCTGGCAATTGCATCCTTGGGTATTTTCCGGAGCAATTAAATCATTGTCCGATAAGATTGAAGATGGCGAAATTGTAGGGGTTTACAATGCCGAGCGTGAGTTTATTGCGTACGGATTGTTTCACAATAGTTCGCGGGTAGCCATCCGTTTACTGGAATGGAATCCACAAGCTCAGATTGATGCGGATTGGTGGCGCACCCGTATTCAAAAGGCGGTGGCAGCTAGACAACATTTGCTGCAGGAAGGCATTACCAATACCGTTCGTTTGATTTTTGCCGAGGCAGACTTTCTTCCGGGATTAATCGTGGATAAGTATGCTGATTTTATTTCTATTCAGGTCCATTCTGTAGGAGTAGAAAAGGTTAAAGATATCATTATTGCGGAGCTAAATACGCTGTTAAATCCTACTGGAATCTATGAACGTAGTGATCTGAAATCTCGTGAGCATGAGGGTCTACCAGACACAAATGGTCTTTTGTCTGGCGAGGTACCACCTGAATTCGTGGACGTCATCGAAAATGGCCTTCATTATAAGGTAAATATCATTGATGGGCAAAAGTCAGGTTTCTATTGTGACCAACGTGAGAACAGGTTATTGACAGCGCAGTATGTTGCTGATAAAAGGGTATTGGATTGTTTCTGTTATTCTGGTGGATTTACACTGAATAGCTTAAAAGCTGGTGCAAGTGAAGTTGTGTCCGTAGATAGCTCTGCGTTGGCGATTGAAACTCTTGAAAAAAATGTTGCCGAAAACGGGTTTGAGCCAAGTCGGCATAAAGCAATATTGTCTGACGTCAATAAGCAATTACGTAAGTTTGTAGATGAGGGTGAAAAGTTCGATTTGATCGTCCTGGATCCACCAAAGTATGCACCTTCACGTTCAGCTTTGGAAAGAGCGTCGCGGGCTTATAAAGATTTAAATCGTCGGGGTTTAATGCTGTTGAATAGCGGTGGGTTATTGGCGACATTCTCTTGTTCCGGAGCGATGGATATGGATACCTTTAAACAGGTGCTTGCCTGGGCCGCATTGGACGCTGGTAAAGAGATACAGTTTATTCGACAATTCCATCAACCCGAAGATCATCCTGTTAGGGCCTCCTTTCCTGAAGGAGAATACCTCAAAGGACTGTTGGTACGTGTATTATAAATAAATGCAGATATATAGGTTGATTTGAATAAATCGACCTTTTTAATTTAAAGCGAAATCATGATCAAAGAAAAAGAAACTAGGCCTATTTTTTCTATTTTGTTTGCCGTGAGTATGGTGCACCTACTGAATGATCTTATTCAGGCTGTAATTCCTGCCACATACCCTTTATTAAAAGAAGAGCATCACCTGAGTTTTTCTCAGGTAGGAATGATTACATTAGTATATCAGATTGCAGCTTCAATTTTTCAGCCTGTTGTCGGCTCATTTACGGACAAACATCCTGTTCCATATTCACAGATTATCGGTATGTCCTTTTCGCTTGTGGGCATGTTGTTGTTTTCCCAGGCACATAGCTATGCCTGGATATTGTTCTCCGTTTTTCTCGTTGGTATCGGCTCCTCAATTTTCCATCCGGAGTCTTCACGTGTGGCTTACATGGCCTCAGGTGGCAGAAGGAGTATGGCGCAATCCATTTTTCAGATCGGTGGGAATGCAGGAACAGCTCTAGCACCTATTATAGTTGCTTTTCTGGTCTTACCTCGAGGACAGCAGGCTATTGCTTGGATGTGCTTATTTACAATTGTTGGCCAGTTTATTTCCTATTATATCGGTACTTGGTATAAGCGTCGACTTGCAAATGTTTCGAGATCAACAAAAAGGAATATTCGTGTTCCAGATCTTCCCAATTCACGTATTGTCGCAACTGTCATTATCCTATTGTTGTTGATCGTTTCCAAATATTTCTATATCGCAAGTATTACCAATTATTTTCAGTTTTATACAATGAAAAAATTTGGAATCAATGAGGTGGAGGCACAGGTGTATCTGTTTTATTTTCTGATTGCCGTAGCGGTGGGTACCCTACTGGGTGGAGCGTTTGGGGATCGTTTTGGACGGAAATATGTGATTTGGTTTTCCGTTTTAGGGGTGGCCCCCTTTGCGTTGGCCTTACCCTATGTTGGCCTCACAATGACGGGGATACTTATTGTGATCATCGGATTAATATTGTCATCTGCCTTTCCTGCAATTATTGTATACGCGCAGGAGTTATTGCCTAAGAAGCTGGGTATGGTTTCTGGTTTGTTTTATGGATTTGCATTTGGCATGGGGGGAATCGGGTCTGCGGTACTAGGATGGCAGGCGGATCATACATCTATCGAATTTATTTACCATCTGTGTTCGTATTTGCCCTTAATCGGTGTCGTCGCCTATTTTCTTCCTAATCTACAGAAAACACCCTATAAAGAGATTTAGAGTTCGATATATTAAAAAGCGGGAGTGTTCCAAAAGGTTGGATACTCCCGCTTTTCCTTAGTATTATTCGTATCCCTTTAAAAACCTCTTTTAAAGCAATCAATTCTCAGGGGACTTTTACTTTTTGGACAGTTTTCTCTTTATGCTATTTGATACAGTCCATCCAGGCTGCTGCCATCAGTTGCGCTCCAGCAAGAGTAGGGTGCACACCATCCGCTGCCCAATAGGCTCCTGGAGCAGTCTTTTGGGCATTGTCGAAGATTTTTTGATAGGGAAGGAGTATCGCGTTGAACTCTTTCGCAACATTACGTGCGGTCTCTTGATAGGCTAAAAATTTTGGGTACCAAGCATCTGTGATATGGCCTACACCTTTTACAGCAAAAGGTTCTCCAATAATCAGTTTAACATTCGGAAGTTTTTGTAATGTCTCCTGCAACAATTGCTGGTACTGCGACTTATATTCTTCAACAGTCGTTTTGGCGCCGCGGTCTATCGTTCGCCAAAAATCATTTACGCCGATCAAGATACTTAATACAGTTGGTTTGAATGCCAATGTATCCTCCGCCCAACGTTTTTGAAGGTCGGGAACACGATTGCCACTAATTCCAGTATTATAAACCTTCAGTTTCTTTGCGGCATATTTATTCAATAATTCGCTTGCGGCCAACAAGGCATACCCCTGACCTAGGGCTTTGGTGTCATTGGGATTTCTGTTATTCCTATCGCGGCCTACATCCGTAATGGAATCTCCTTGAAATAGGATGATATCTTCGTCATTCAAACTTATTTTTGAAGATTTGAAACTATCCTCATGGGCATAAGCTTCGTTGCCCAATAAATTGGCTCCAGTCAAAAGACCGGCGCCAATGATACTTTTTTTGATAAATGATCTGCGGTTTGTGCTCATTATTAGGTTTTTGTTATGCTTAAAGTTACATACTTTAAGCATACTTTTCCAAACCTTTTATAATGATGTTACAGGCTTTTTCAATTTCAGCATCCGTAATGGTCAATGGTGGAGCCACACGAAGCGCTGTTTCACAGTGAAGATACCAGTCAATCATGACACCATGTTCCGCGCAGTATTTACTGACGTTATAAACCTGATCAAAGTTGTCCAACTGTAAGCACATCATAAGGCCTTGACCTCGGATTTCTTTAATTGCTGGATGGCTGAGCTTTTCCCTAAATAAGTTGGCTTTATGGGCTACCTGTTCAACCAGTTTTTCCGATTTGATTACTGCGAGTGATGCACGTGCGGCAGCACAGCTCACGGGATGTCCTCCGAATGTGGTGATATGACCCAACATCGGGTTGTCTTTAATGACATCCATTACTTCTTTAGCGGTAACGAAGGCGCCCAATGGCATACCACCACCAATGCCTTTGGCCAACATCAGAATATCAGGTACAATACCGAAATGTTCGAAGGCAAACAGTTTTCCTGTACGACCAAAACCAGTCTGGATTTCATCGAAAATCAACAGGGTGCCAGTTTCGTCACAACGCTTTCTTACCGCTTGCATATAGGCTAGATCGGGAACTCTGACACCAGCTTCCCCTTGAATGGCTTCTAGGATCACGGCGGCAGTTTTATCTGTAATATTCGCTAGGTCCTGTGGATCATTAAACGTAATAAAGTCTATTTCTGGAAGGAGTGGGGCATAAGCCATACGATAATCATCGTTTCCAATAAGGCTAAGTGCACCCTGTGTACTTCCATGGTAGGCTTTTTTTGCAGCGATAATCTGTCTCCGCCCAGTATATTTCTTGGCTATTTTCATAGACCCTTCGACAGCTTCTGTACCACTGTTGGTCAGGTATACCGATTGAAAATTTGAAGGTAATTCCGCCAGTAATTCTGTCGCAAACTGGACTTGGGGAGCTTGTACAAATTCACCATAAACGGTGACATGCAAATATTGGTCGAGCTGAGCCTTTATTGCTTCGAGTACCTTGGGGTGACGATGTCCGATATTACTTACATTAAAACCGGAAACAAGATCCATATATTCTTCCCCATTTGGCCCATAAAGGTAGACACCCTCGGCCTTAACCACTTCAACCAATCTAGGTGAGCTAGAGGTCTGAGCGGTGTTCATTAAAAATAATTCTCTATTGCTTAACATGATTTTACAAATGTCCGAAAATAAAAAAGAAGTCTTCAAGACTTCTTTTTTATTTTCGGGATTATCTCCCTCTATTTTGTAAAGATTTATAGAGATGTTCCCTAAATTCCTGTTCTACTTCAAAGAATTGTGAAGCTCGGGCGTTGCCTATCACCTTGGCAAATTTTGCGCGGTACTCCTTTTTTATCTGTACTTCTTTGGCATCATATTGCAATACATCCCTCGATCCACCTCTAAAACTGTTTTTAGGGGCTCCATTCAGTTTTTCTTTCCGGATATCCCATAATGTTTGGCTATATTCATTATAGAGTGGAAAGAATTGCTGTGCTTCTTTGGGTGTTAAATCTAGTTCCTTAGTAATATAAGCTATCTTTTCATTTTCAATAGCTTGAAATCGATTTTTGTCTTGCGCAAAGCCCAAGGCAATAGAAAATATACTAAAGAACAATGTTATCCATATGTTTTTTTTGTTGAACATCATTATAAGGTATAGTTTAGATAATCTTCTATCTCTTGTTTAGATATGTTAGTACCAAATCCTTTCGTAGGAAGATTTGTTTCATCCGTATATTGGGACATATATATTATGTCATCACCCGAAGCCGATGCCGAAAGGTAATTAATAATTTCCTGCTTGGGTATTTCAGACAAATGTTGACTGAGCTGTTCTTCGGCTACATTATCTTGTGCGATCGTATTTTGCTGCTGGAATTGATAGCCCCAATATCCACCTAGGCCTAACATGGCTGTGAACGAAGCTGCTACAGCATATCGGGTATACCATTTTTTTGGCTTTCCTAAGCGACGGATCGGCGTTGAACCTCTTTCTTCTTTTATATCCTGAATAGCACCGATAATTTTGTCTGAAAGCGTATCAAAATAATGTGGAGGCAGGTCAAAACCTGTGGCAGGAACCGTATCTTTTAATTTTTCTTCTGCAATACGAGCGAAAATAGTTTCTTCAAGATCCGCATGATAATTTACAGGAAGATCGAAACCATCCGTTGAGATAACTTCCTTCAATTCTGCTTCCGCAATGCGAGCGAAAATAGTTTCTTCAAGATCTGCATGATAATTTACAGGAAGATCGAAACCATCCGTTGAGATAGCTTCCTTTAATTCTGCTTCCGCAACACGAGCGAAAATAGTATCTCCAAGATCCGTATGATAATCTACAGGAACAGCAAAGCCATCCGATTGGATTTTTTCTTTTAAGTTTTCTTCCGAAATTCGATGAAAGATGTTTTCTGTTAATTTATCCGAGTACTGTTCAGGAATAGCGAAGCCATCTCCAGCGACTTGAGCTTTGAGAGAGTCTGCTGCTATTTTGCTCAGCACAACATCAGGGAGCGAATCAAAGTATCCTTCAGGAACCTTGAATATAGATTCATCTTTGCATTCTATCCATTTGACTTGCGCTATTATTCTAGATTCTAAATCACTGAAATAATTTTCAGGCACGCCAAAAGGATTTTCACGCAATGATTCTGGAAGATGATTAGATTCCAGCCCATCATGATATGTGCTATTTTCCTTCATAGTATTTGTTAGAACCGAATTTCGCTAAAAGGTTTAATCGTGGTTGTTAAAAAAAGCCTCTATTTTTTTTACTGCCAAATGGTAAGATGCTTTTAGTGCACCAACACTTGTACCGAGTACATCAGAAATCTCTTCATACTTCATGTCTTCAAAATATTTCATATTGAAAACTAATTTCTGTTTCTCTGGTAATGTTAACAACGCCTGTTGCAATTTCATTTGAGCTTTGTCGCCATTAAAGTAATTGCCATCAGCAAGTGTTTCTGCTAAGTAAGCAGTCGTGTCGTCATCTAACGACACGTTCTGCTTTTGCTTTTTTTTATTTAAGAATGTAATACATTCGTTTGTTGCAATACGATATAGCCAGGTATACAATTGTGAGTCTTCACGGAAGCTCCCGAGGTTCTTCCATACTTTGACGAAAATATCCTGAACCACATCATCTGCATCATCATGATCGATTACCATTCTCCGCACATGCCAATAAATCTTTTGTTGATATTTTTTCAACAATAAACGGAAAGCTTCTTCTCGCGTACTTTCTTCGGCGAATTTTGCTATAATTAAAGCGTCATCCATATATTGACCTGTGTAGTTTTGTTATTTTCTTTTGATTACTTTCTGAGCCGCAGCAACGATAGCGTCAGCGTTCAAACCGTATTTTTCCATGAGTTGAGCTGGAGTACCTGATTCACCAAAACTATCGTTGACCGCTACATATTCTTGCGGGCTCGGTAATTCTTTGGCTAATACTTGCGCAACACTGTCGCCCAATCCACCAAGACGGTTGTGCTCTTCAGCAGTCACCACACATTTCGTTTTAGCAACTGATTTCAAGATCGCTTCTTCGTCCAACGGTTTGATTGTATGGATATTGATGATTTCGGCGTTGATACCCAATTCTGCCAATTTTTCACCCGCTTGGATGGCTTCCCATACCAAGTGACCTGTAGCGATGATGGTCACATCTGTACCTTCATTCAATAAGATTGCCTTTCCGATGACAAATTCTTGATCAGCCGGAGTAAAGTTAGGAACTACCGGACGACCAAAACGTAAATAAACCGGACCTTCAAATTTTGCCGCCGCAATAGTTGCTGCTTTTGTTTGGTTGAAGTCACAAGGGTTGATTACAGTCATTCCAGGTAACATTTTCATCAATCCAATGTCTTCCAAAATTTGGTGTGTAGCACCATCTTCACCCAAGGTTAATCCTGCATGAGAAGCAGCAATTTTTACATTTTTGCCTGAGTACGCGATAGATTGACGGATTTGGTCATATACACGACCTGTAGAGAAGTTGGCGAAAGTACCTGTGAAAGGAACTTTACCACCAATCGTAAGTCCAGCCGCGATGCCCATCATGTTTGCTTCAGCAATACCGATTTGGAAAAAGCGTTCTGGGAATTCTTTGATAAAATCGTTCATTTTCAATGAACCGATCAAATCAGCACATAATGCTACTACATTTTCATTTTGTTTTCCAGCTTCCAATAAGCCAGCACCAAAACCTGAACGTGTATCTTTTGACTCTGTGTAAGTATATTTTTTCATTTCTAGTAATCTCCTAAAGTTTCAGTAAGTTGATTCAATGCCGACGCCAATTGTTCGTCATTTGGAGCAACACCGTGCCATTTATGAGAACCCATCATGAAATCAACACCTTTTCCCATCTCTGTGTGCAATAAGATAACCACTGGTTTACCTTTTCCGGTGCGTGATTTTGCCTCTTCCAAGCCTGCAACTACTGAAGCCATATCATTTCCTTTAGTCACTTCCATCACATCCCAGCCAAAAGCTTCCCATTTTGCACGAAGATCGCCTAATGACAGTACCTGATCTGTCGATCCATCTATCTGTGCATTATTGTAATCAACAGCCGCAATCAAGTTGTCAATCTTGTTGTGTGGCGCATACATTGCAGCTTCCCAAACCTGGCCTTCCTGCAATTCACCATCACCCATTAATACATAAACTAGATTATTGTCTTTATTCAATCTTTTTGCCTGTGCGGCACCGATAGCAACGGATAATCCCTGACCCAAAGATCCTGACGCAATACGGATGCCTGGAAGACCTTCGTGTGTCGTTGGGTGACCCTGTAGTCTGGAGTTGATTTTTCTGAATGTTGCCAATTCGCTTACTTCAAAATAACCCGCACGTGCCAATGTACTGTAAAATACAGGTGAAATGTGTCCGTTTGACAAGAAGAATAAATCCTCTCCTTTTCCATCCATATCAAAGGAAGGATTACGTTTCATTGCATTGAAATAAAGCGCCACAAAGTAATCTGTACAACCTAAAGAACCACCTGGGTGTCCTGATTGACAAGCGTGTACCATACGTACGATATCACGTCTTACTTGTGATGCAATTTGTTCTAGTTTGTTAATATCTGCACTCATTTTTTTTGTTGGTTTCACAATTGGTCGTAAAGTTAACTATTTTTAAGCTAGATGCTTGTTAAAAAGTGAATTTCTTTATTTAGTATGGGGGGTATGGCGATGCGCATAGCTATTTGGTCAAATAGGTCCTTAGCTTGCGAACGGATACCATTTCAATTTTAGACCTTTTCATGTTAACTTTTTTTGTACCTTGCTTTTAATTATAAAACCCACAATTTTCAAGATGATGCCTAATCAATCTAAACGTTTTCTGTTTGTTGCGACATTTTCCGTACTACACTTCTATTCTTTTGCTCAGGATAAACCCGTTTACCACAAAGATTGGATTGACTTCAACAAAAATGGTAAAAAGGATATCTATGAAGATTCCAAACAATCCGTAGTAAGTCGAGTGGAGGACCTGTTGAGCCAGATGACGACGCAGGAAAAGGCGAATCAAACCGTTACACTCTATGGTTACGGAAGAGTATTGAAAGATGAACAACCTACAGCTGCCTGGGACAATGAGATTTGGAAACATGGATTGGCCAATATAGACGAGATGTTAAATAGCCTTGCCTATAATAAGTCCGCAAAAAGCTCTTTTTCTTATCCCTTCAGTCGTCATGCTGTTGCTTTGAATAATGTACAAAAGTGGTTTATCGAACATACCCGGCTAGGTATTCCAGTTGATTTTACTAATGAGGGAATACACGGTCTCAACCATGATCGGGCGACGCCACTACCGGCTCCGATTAATATTGGAAGCACCTGGAATACCAAATTGGTGAGGGGCGCAGGTGAAATAGTGGGGAGAGAAGCGAAATATTTAGGATATACCAATGTCTATGCCCCGATTCTGGATGTCTCCCGAGATCCAAGATGGGGACGTGTTGTGGAAACTTATGGTGAAAATCCCTTTCATATCGCAGAAATGGGTAAACAGGCTGTATTGGGTATTCAGCAAAATGGCATTGCGTCAACATTGAAACATTATGCCGTCTATTCTGTACCTAAAGGAGGACGAGATGGAAATGCAAGGACAGATCCACATGTTGGTTTTCGTGAAATGCATGAACTTCATCTATATCCATTTAAACGGGTTGTTAGAGAAGCCAAACCAATGGGTATCATGAGTAGTTATAATGACTATGATGGTGTGCCGGTCTCGTCAAGTAAATATTTTCTGCAAGATTTGTTACGGAAGGATTATGGATTTGAAGGATATATCGTTTCGGATAGTGAGGCGTTGGAGTTTATCAGCAGTAAACATCATGTTGCCGCGGACTATAAAGATGCAATACGGCAAGCCCTAGAGGGAGGACTAAATGTCCGGACGAATTTCGATCCACCGAGTACATATCTGACACCATTGATGGAACTTATCAACGAAGGCGGACTTGATATGAACGTATTGGATCAACGTGTTCGGGAAGTATTGACTGTCAAGTTTAAGTTAGGATTATTTGATCATCCACTTGCCGATAACACAACATTGGCTGATAAGAAAATCCATACGCAGGCCGATGAGGCTATTTCCCTGCAAGTGAATAGAGAATCCATTGTTTTGCTCAAGAATGAGCAGCAGCTATTACCTATAGATGTCAGTAAGTATAAGCGGATTTTGGTGACGGGACCTATGGCCGAAGCAACAAATTATACAACAAGTCGTTATGGCCCATCTAATAACCCAATTACAACCATTAAAGATGGTATTATCGAATATGCTAAAGGGAAGGCAGTCCAGGTAAACTATTTGAAAGGGGTGGATGTTGTCGATAAGAACTGGCCCGAAAGTGAAATTATCCCAACAGATCTGTCTAAAGAGGAAATCGAAAGCATGACCGCAGGTGTACGCCTAGGGAATGAGTCTGATTTGATTATTGCTGTCATGGGAGAGTCGGAACGTGAAGTTGGAGAAAGCCGGTCTCGCTCAGATCTCAATCTACCGGGTAAACAACGCGATTACCTAATGAAATTAAAAGAAACAGGAAAGCCTATCGTTCTGGTACTCGTTAATGGACGTCCATTATCTGTCAATTGGGAAAATAAATACTTGCCAGCCATTGTCGAAACTTGGTTTCTAAGTGGTCAATCTGGACATATTGTAGCAGATATGTTATTTGGGGAGTATAATCCGAGCGGAAAGCTTCCGATTTCATTCCCTAAATCTGTTGGACAGATCGAAATGAATTTCCCGACCAAGCCTGCGGCACAAGCGGGGCAACCCGGTGTTGGTCCCAATGGCTGGGGAAATAGTCGCGTTGTTGGATTTCTTTATCCTTTTGGTTATGGCTTAAGTTATACTGATTTTCAATTTTCAAATTTGCGTCTGAATAAAAAGCAGATTCGACCAACAGATTCGCTGACAGTTACAGTGGATGTACAGAATATCGGAAAAAGAAAAGGAGCAGAGGTCGTTCAACTTTATGTCAAGGATGTTGTTTCTTCTGTAACAACTTACGAGATGGATCTGCGTGGTTTCGAAAAAATCGAATTAAATCCCGGTGAGAAAAAGTCTGTCCAGTTTTCAATTTTACCGGCGCATCTTGAGTTGTTGGATCAATACAATAAATGGACTGTAGAGCCTGGGAAATTTGAAATCTTTATTGGAAATTCATCCGCTAATCTACCGTTGAAAGATTCATTTGATGTGACTAAAGAGTGATACTCATAGCGCCTGTTTGTGCAAAAGATATATCCCCTATTAGAGCATACTAGATACAACTAGCTATAAAAAGAAAAAGGATTCAGCAAAATTTCACATTGCTGAATCCTTTTAAAAATTCTTATGTTATCTATGATTACATTGCTTCGGCAACAACTTCTGTCACACCTGGAACCATACGTTTCAATAAACCTTCGATACCAGCTTTTAATGTGATCGTTGATGAAGGGCAGCCACTACATGAGCCTTTTAGCTCAACAGTTACGATACCTTCGTTGAAAGATTTGTAATGAATGGCACCACCATCTTGTTCAACAGCAGGTCTTACATAATCATGTAATACTTGTTGTATTTTCACTTCTGTTTCTGTTCCTTCAAAGTTTACTTCCGTATCGTGATGCACAGCTTTCACCGCAAGCTCAGATTCTACAGCACCTTTTACAAAGTCTTTCAATAAGGCCTCGATATCTTCCCATTCCGCATCTTCTGTTTTGGTAATGGTAACAAAATTGCTTGCAAAAAATACACCGTTTACGAAATTGAATTTGAACAATTCCAGCGCGAAAGGTGAATCTTGTGCAGCTTCTTTATTTGGGAAATCCACACTACCATTGATCAATAACTTATTGACCAAAAACTTCATAGTTGAAGGATTGGGAGTAGATTCTGTATATACGTTGATAGTAGCCATTTAAATTTTATTTTTATTCCAAACAAAGATAGATCAAAACAAGCGTTGTTAAGGTCATCTATAAGTCAAAGCTTATAAAGTGACACCTGTGTAATTAGAAGGACTGATTGCCTTTAATTCCGCTTTTACCTCTTCAGATACGTTGAGATTATCTACAAACGTTGCAATGGTCTCTTTGGTCACATGTGTATTGGTACGTGTTAGATCTTTTAATGCTTCGTAAGGTTTTGGATAGCCTTCTCTGCGCAAGATCGTTTGTAACGCTTCAGCAACAACTGCCCAGTTGTTTTCAAGATCATTCGCAAGCGCCTGTTCATTTAAGATCAACTTACGTAAACCTCGCAATGTTGATTTGAAAGCAATTAGGGTATGCGCAAATGGAACCCCAATATTACGTAATACAGTTGAATCTGTAAGATCCCTTTGAAGACGTGAAATGGGTAATTTAGCGGCTAAATGTTCGAATATCGCATTGGCAATTCCTAAATTTCCTTCTGCATTTTCAAAATCAATAGGGTTGACTTTGTGTGGCATTGCAGAAGATCCGATCTGACCAGCAGTGATTTTCTGCTTAAAGTATTCCATGGAGATATAAGTCCATACATCACGGCATAAGTCAATGATGATGTTATTGATTCGCTTTAATGCATCACAACTTGCAGCAAAGTTGTCATAATGTTCAATTTGGGTCGTGGTTTGTGAACGATCCAATCCTAGAATATTATTAACGAAATTATTACCGAAGGCAACCCAGTTGGTCTCTGGATAGGCGACGTGATGGGCATTGAAATTACCTGTTGCCCCACCAAACTTAGCTGAATAAGGTACGGTATGTAAAAGTTGTAACTGACGTTCGATACGCTCGATAAAGACATAGAGTTCTTTACCTAGACGAGTTGGAGATGCTGGTTGTCCGTGCGTACGGGCAAGCATTGGAATGTCCGACCAAGAGGTTGCCAAAGACTTTAGCTCATGCAGCAATTCTTCAATGATCGGTGTGTAGCTTTCTTTGATTGCCTCTTTCCATGAAAGAGGGATAGCGGTGTTGTTGATGTCTTGAGAAGTCAGACCAAAGTGAATAAATTCAAGATGATCCTGTAGTCCTAGTTTTTCAAATTGATCTTTTAAAAAATATTCAACGGCTTTAACATCATGATTGGTAACTTTTTCAGTGTTTTTGATCCAGATTGCATCTTCTTCGGAAAAGTTGCGGTAGATATCTCGCAATTTTTCGTTCAATGTGTTGTCAAAATGCTGCAATTGAGCGATACCCGATTCACTTAATGCGATAAAATATTCAACTTCAACACGAACTCGATATTTTATTAAAGCAAATTCGGAGAAAAAAGCCGAAAGTTCATTTGTGTTATTGTAATAGCGTCCGTCAATAGGCGTGACTGCTGTTAAGGATGATAAAGCCATAGATTGAATGATTTTTGGCAAAGGTAAAAAAATGCTTGGAGCTTAGCAATTTAATTGGGTGAGATATAAAAAATGCCTCCCTATTGAGGAGGCATTTCTATGCTGGTTGAAATTCTGTTTCGAAGAATTATTTTTTAGCAGCAGTATCAACTTTAGCAGCAGCTGAATCAACTTTTTGAGCAGCTGAATCAATTTTATTAGCAGCTGAATCCAAAGTGTTAGCAGCAGAATCAACTAAAGCAGATGCTGAATCAACAGCATCAGTTGATTTTTTACCAGTTTCACCACATGAAGCGAAGGCTACAGTTAAAGCCAATCCTAAGAAACCTAATTTGAATGCGTTTTTCATTTTATTAAAATTAAAAGTAATTTCTAAATCTTGTTATTTAAGACTTAATACGGGTAAATTGAAAAGGTAACCCTGCTGCCCAATATTTTTTGAAAAAAGAGAGGCTTCTCTCGCGAAAAGCCTCTCCAAATGCGTTATTCAGCTTCTAAAATTATTTTTTAGCAGCAGTATCAACTTTAGCAGCAGCTGAATCAACTTTTTGAGCAGCTGAATCAATTTTATTAGCAGCTGAATCCAAAGTGTTAGCAGCAGAATCAACTAAAGCAGATGCTGAATCAGTAGCACCTTCAGCTTTTTTCTCAGTGTTGTTACAAGATGCGAAAGCTACAGTTAAAGCTAAACCTAAGAAACCGAATTTTAATGCGTTTTTCATTTTCTAATTTTCTAATTTAAATTGAAATATTTTCTTTTTCATCTCTTAATACACGGAACCCAAAAAGGTAACCCAAAAAAAATACATTTTTTTTAATTGTATGTAAAGTATTTAAAATCAGTTGTTTATTTTTTTTATTTGATTTCCATTTTACTGATCGTGATAGTTCGAGTAATGCAAGAAATTGAAAAATAGGCGCAAACGATTTGATAGATAAAACTGTTTAGATAGCTATAGTACGGGGAAAATAGGCTTGAATAGATTGGTGTATCGTGGGCTACACAAACAATTTTCAAATATTTTTATTATTTT
This sequence comes from Sphingobacterium sp. GVS05A, assembly GCF_019969845.1. Lineage (GTDB taxonomy): Bacteria > Bacteroidota > Bacteroidia > Sphingobacteriales > Sphingobacteriaceae > Sphingobacterium. The sequence goes on along the minus strand of NZ_JAHXYR010000002.1, from coordinate 611,836 downwards.
AAGAGGAAACCCTGTAAAAAAGAAATTGCGATTATGTTTGATAAAGTTAAGAATATAATGGATTTGGCAAAATCAATTGACTTTGGCAAATTGGAGGAAATCTCGAAAAAAGTAGACCTAGGTGCTGTCATGGATGCGGTCTCGAAAATGGATGATAAACAGCTTCATGGTTTAATGAAAATGCTAAATCCAGGGAAAGAAAAAAAGGAATTACCGCCTATCAATGGGGATTTTTATGATATGGACAGCAAATTGAATGGATCAGATCGGGAGCTCCAGTTGAAGGTACGTAAGTTTATGGAGGTAGAAGTGAAGCCAATCGTCAATAAATATTGGTTAAGAGATGAATTCCCTTTTGAAATAGTCCCCAAGTTAGCTGCTTTAAATATATGTGGATATACTTATGAGGGCTACGGATGTATGGGGGGAAGTTCATTGATGGAAGGTATCATTGCTGCAGAGATTGCTCGGGTAGATGCATCCGTTGCTACCTTCTTTGGTGTACAGAGTGGTTTGGCCATGGGGTCGATTTATATCTGTGGATCGGAGGAACAAAAACAGGAATGGTTGCCAAGGATGCAAAAGATGGAGGTGATCGGTGCTTTTGGTCTAACGGAACCGGAAGTTGGTTCGGGAGCAGCAGGCGGATTGACAACCACCTGTAAGAAGACTACTGAAGGCTGGGTTTTAAATGGCCAGAAGAAATGGATCGGAAACTCCACCTTTTCTGATATTACAATAGTCTGGGCCAGGGATCTTGAAGATGGAGAAGTAAAAGGTTTTATTGTACGTAAAGATAACCCTGGGTTCTCAGTTGAAAAGATCAAAGATAAAATGGCTTTACGGATTGTGCAAAATGGATTGATTACATTAGAAAACTGTATCATCCCCGAAACAGATCGTTTGCAAAATGCGAATTCTTTCAAAGATACAGGTAAAGTCCTTCAAATGACGAGAGCGGGGGTTGCATGGATGGCTGTGGGCTGCGCACGAGGAGCCTATGAAAATGCCTTGGATTATACACGCAAAAGAAAACAGTTTGGCAAACCTATTGCATCTTTTCAGTTAATTCAAAATCATTTGGTTGAAATGCTATCGAATCTAACGGCAATGCAAACGCTAGTATTTCGATTATCTGAACTACAAGATGCTGGACAACTACGGGATGAACATGCTTCACTGGCAAAGGTGTTTTGTTCTTTACGGACAAGAGATATTGTGTCCAAGGCGAGGGAAGTCATGGGGGGGAATGGTATCTTGCTGGAGTATAATGTCGCTAGATTCCTTGCAGATGCTGAGGCGATTTATTCTTATGAAGGTACTAAGGAAATCAATTCTTTGATTGTTGGAAGAAGTATCACAGGATTTAGTGCTTTTGTCTAAAGCTTGTGTCCGAAATTAATTTGGTACAGACAATAATCGATATAGAAAAAGGATAGGGTTTTGGGGTCACCAAAACCCTATCCTTTTTCTATATTTTACTTTCTTTGAAATCTCATCATGGCAATATCGCCCATGATAAAAGTGAGCGTATTTTCATTGATATCATAGCTGTTCACTTTTTCTAATGTGGAAAAGAAGGTTGCTTCACCATTGCCTTCGCAAGCCATTTTCGTAGACATGATTGGGCCGAAGCTAATTTGGTGATCGTTCGTCTTAAATGTAGCATTGTAATTATTGCAACTGCTGTTACCATTTATCTTTCCATCCTGTATGTTAAATGTTATCGTTGGTTTGCGATTTGGATACAGGCCCTCAAAAGCGATACGTGGTCCAGAGATGTAATCGAGCTCCCAAGTTCCGCTTAAATTTTGCTTTTCCTCCATTAACTTAAATTTTGCCAAAGGAGCCATCTTTGCTTTATTTAAACTTAGAATACCATTATTTAGACTGTAGTTGTCTGCTGTGATTAATGCCTTAGATAAAGCTTGCTCAATCGACATGTCAGGGCAAGCCATCATCGTTGACATCCCTTGCGCAAACTTAATTTTTCCATTGGTTGAAAAGGTCAGTTCGCCACCTATTCCGTTGCAACCACCATTGGCGCTATAACTTTTTTCCTCCAGTTTGAGAAAAGGAACCCGACCGTTGACCTGTTCGGAAACAGCCTTTCCGCCGATTTCAATTAATTGCCATTTTTTTCCAATAATGGTAGCGGATGCATTATCCGAATCCGGTTTGTCTGAATTCTTTTTTAATGCTGAACAGCTCGCCAAAGCAAGGACAGCCATCATCAATACCACAATGTTTCTAAATCTCATCTTTTAAATTTTTATATAAAACATCATTTCTAACGTTTGGTTTTACAAAGTGCTACAAAAGACTATTAACAAAAGAAGGCTTCCTATCGGGAAGCCTTCTTTATCAGTTATATAAATAATACTATTTATTTTTGTTTTGTTGAGCTTGTTGTTGAGCACGCATCATTTCTTCCATTTTAGCCTGGAAGCTTGATTTTTTCTCAACTTTTGGATTCTTTTTATTTTCTTCCAGTTTAGCTAAGATTTTATCATCATTTACCATCGTACGAATAACTAATTGCGTCAAGAATGTAAACAACGCACTTAGGAAGTAGTAATAGTTCAGACCTGCAGGGAAACTGTTTAGGACAAAGAAGAAAATCAAAGGCATGATATAACCCATGTATTTCATTTGACCCGTTGCGCCCGATGTAGCATTGTTATACCAAGTGGTCAACAATGTTGTCAGGGTCATCAAGATACACATCAAAGAGATGTGGTTGAATGATCCAAAAATAGGCGCAAATGTAAACAAGGTATCATAGGTTGACATGTCCTTCATAAACAAGAAGCTCTGTCCTCTCAATTCAAATAAATTTGGAAAGAAATAGAAGAAAGCAATTGTAAATGGCATTTGCAGCACAAGAGGTAGACATCCTCCGAGTGGATTCACGCCGACCTGTTTATACAGCTTCATCTGCTCCTGTTGCATCAACATCTGATTGTCTTCACCGACTTTCGCTTTGATCTCATCTAACTGCGGTTTCAATACTCGCATTTTTGCCATAGATACATACGACTTGTAAGTCATTGGCGAAAGAACCAGTTTTAACAATAATGTAAGTAACAAGATGACAATACCATAGCTCATATGGAAACCATCCAAGAAGTTAAATGCAGGCACAGTGATCCATTGATTGATCCAGCGCATAGGACCCCAGCCCATATTGATGATGGATTGGTAATCATTGCCTTCTGCTTTCAATACATTGTATTGGTTTGGTCCGAAAAAGAAATTCAACGAATAATTGTTGTCTTTATGGTTGTCAAAAGCCAATTCAGCATTGGTGTTGTAAAATTTCACCACATCACCTTCCGTTGCATGCTTTACATCGATTTTCGCATTAACGAATCCATTTTTAGCATTTAGGATATTTGAAAAATAATGTTGTTTGAAAGCAATCCATTGCACTTTCTTTTCCAGTGCTTCATCATCGTCCTTCGATTCAGATAAATGGTCTACTTTATTATCTTCTTGATAATAAAGTGTAGATTTTTGTCTTTCAGATTCAATATTCTGCTCTTTTTGTCTCAAAACAGTATTCCAGTTCAATGTCAATGTTTTTTGACTTTGTGGGATCAGATTTTGAATACCTTTTGTATTGACATCCAGAGCTACGTTGTAACCTTTCCCAGCGATAGAATATACATATTCAATATATTGATCAGCACTGTAATTCAATTTGAATTTTACCGATTGTTTACCTTCACCCGAAACTTGGATATCAGAAGATTCTGTATTAAAGAATAAATCGTTGGTGGAGATGTTTTGTCCAGCAGCATTGAACTGGAAACCAAACTTATTGTCCTCACCTTCGAAAAGCATCAAAGGTTTTCCATTGAAATTCTTTTCGCCTTTTAATTCGACCGATTTCACTTTACCACCTTTTGTGCTGATTTTGGCAATGATAGCATCATTTTCAAGGGTAATGATTTTTTCAGTTCCAAATTTTGACGCACCAAAAGGTTTTTTCAGTTCAGCTGAATCTGCAATCACTGCTGTTTGCGCTGTTTTTGCTTTCGCGATAGAGTCACTTGTTACAGGCAGTCCTTTTGCTGTCTGGGCTTTTGCCTCTTGTCGCGCTTGTTCTTGTTTGATTTCTGATTCTGAAGGCTTCATCAGGTAAAATGAACCAGTGATGATGGCAAACATCAGGACCAAACCAATTAGGGTATTTCTATCCATCTTTAATAATTAAACTTAATTAATTTTATCCTTCTAATACTACTTTGATTTCTTGTTGGCCAAAGCAGCGGCTACAAAGCTAACAAAAAGTGGGTGAGGATTTGCAACAGTTGACTTTAATTCTGGATGAAATTGTCCGGCAACGAAAAATGGATGGTTTTTCAATTCGACAATTTCAACTAATCCAGTCTCTGGATTGAATCCCGAAGCGATCATTCCTGCTGCTTCATATTGTTTTAAATAGTCATTGTTAAATTCATAACGGTGACGGTGTCTTTCGGAAATTTTTGTTTTTCCATAAATCGCAAAGGCTTTTGTCCCTTTTTTAATTTCACAATCGTAGGCACCTAAACGCATGGTACCCCCCATATCCGTGATATTTTTTTGTTCCTCCATCAGATTGATGACCGGGTTGCTGGTATTCGCATCCATTTCGAAACTATTGGCATCTTTCAACCCCAATACATTTCTTCCGAATTCAATGACGGAGCATTGCATACCCAAACAGATACCAAAGAAAGGAGTATTGTTTTCGCGCACATATTTGATTGCATTTAATTTTCCGTCCAGACCACGTTCACCGAATCCAGGGGCTACCAACACACCATCCATGCCTTTTAGTTTTTCAGCAACATTTTCTTTTGTAACACTTTCAGCAGCAATATAACTTACCTTCACCTTGCATTCGTTTGTTGCGCCAGCATGTATAAAACCTTCGGTAATGGACTTATATGCGTCTGGAAGTTCAACATATTTTCCAACTAAAGCGATGCAAACCTCACTAGTCGGGTTTTTAAGCTTGCCGAGGAAGTTTTTCCAGTTTTCTAGATCCGGTTCGTTTTTGTTGGAAAGTTTTAGTTTCGTTAACGCCGTTTTATCCAGATTCTCTTTCAACATAAGTAAAGGAACATCATAGATTGTCGAGGCATCAATAGATTCAACAACAGCATTGATGTTAACGTTACAGAATTGTGCTAATTTTTTACGGATTTCCTGTGATAATTTGTGCTCTGTACGGCATACAAGTATATCTGGCTGTACACCATATTCCAGCAATGTTTTGACAGAGTGCTGTGTCGGCTTGGTTTTAAGTTCACCAGCTGCGGCCAAATAAGGAACTAAAGTTAAGTGGATAACCAATGAGTTATTTGCTCCCAGTTCCCAACGCAATTGCCTTACAGCCTCAACGAATGGAAGAGATTCGATATCGCCTACAGTTCCGCCAAGTTCGGTGATAATAATATCATATTCATTTGATTCACCCAAAAGCTGCATGCGGCGTTTGATTTCATCGGTGATATGTGGAATTACTTGAACTGTTTTTCCTAAATATGCACCTTCACGCTCTTGTTGGATAACGTGTTGGTAGATACGACCAGTTGTTACATTATTCGCTTGTGAGGTAGGGACGTTCAAGAAACGCTCGTAGTGGCCCAGATCAAGGTCCGTTTCCGCTCCATCTTCAGTAACATAACATTCGCCATGCTCATACGGATTCAATGTTCCTGGGTCAATGTTAATGTAAGGATCGAATTTTTGAATGGTCACTTTGTAGCCACGTGCCTGGAGAAGTTTAGCAAGGGAGGCTGCAATAATACCTTTCCCTAACGACGAAGTAACGCCGCCCGTAACAAAAATATATTTAGTCATAACAATTAAAGGATTTTCAATTTTATGTGGTCAAAACGACCAATAATAGTTGCTCTATGTACGGGATACAAAGATAGCAAATTTTTATTCAATATTATAATTGAAGACCGACTGAATAAATAAATTAAAAATAGATGTTGCCCTGATTATCGATTGTAGCCTTTAAATTGGGCTGCGATTTTGACTTAATCTCAATGCGATAGAATTTATTTGCATTGGAAAAGACAAGGTGATAATGCTTGCTGATAGTAATGATTTCAGGATATAATTTGCTCAATTCATCAAGAGATGTTGCATAGCGCTTATTCGTATTCCCGTAAATCTGTTGCAGGTAAAAAATATTCCAAGCTGTTTTTTCTAAGGCCAAAAATTGATCATCTATGGAATGTTTACTATCCTGATCTACAAATTTGATATGTCCCCATCGTTCGGGATAATGCATGTTGATCAGACCGATGGGCGACCATACCCAGTTTTCTTCCGCTAGCGGCTTACCCGTATTATCCTTTCTTTTGATATAACCTTTTTCATTGACATCATAGTGCCATTGTACGCGGGAGAAATTTATCTTCCATACCTCATTTGCCTTGATTTGATTTCCTTCACCAAAGTATTTTAGACTTTTGACAGGGATCTTCATTTCGACGGTCCAAAAATTATCTTTATCGGCTGGATTATTTATTGTTCCAGCATGGTAGACCGCACTCTGGATATCTTTGGTGTCCCAGTTTAAATTAGCTTTTCCGCCGAAACGATAAGGTTTGGTCATCAGAAGGTCCATGATGGTGTTCAGGGCATTGACTTCGATTTCAATATATTCCGGAGATTGGAGGTTGGGTTTTAAAAATACCTCAAAGTCATTGTCATGATAAATAATGGTATCTTTCTGTCTAAGATAGCCATTGATATGAGGTTCTTCCAATTTAGCAAAGAGGTAGAGGTTTTCATTGTCCCAAAGCATTTTAACACGAGTGTCAAATGATGGCGTAGGTTTACTTGTACCTTCGATGTCTTTGAACGCGTTTGTCCATGGTGCCTTAGCCCAGGATATTTCGTCATCTTTACCGTCAATTTCGATAGGAATTTGAGCTTTTTGGACATAGTAAGTCTCGGGCTTAGACTGTAATTGCAGAAAATCACCAATATTTCTCTGCGCAAAAATGGTTGTCGTCTGTAAAGTAAGAGCAAGTATAAAAAAAACAGTTTTCATCAAAATATTGTATGTCTATTAGCCGCCAAGAAATTTCTATGCGTGCAATCCTTGCACTGTTTATATAAAGTTTTAGAGTCCCACTGATCTTTACACAGGGAAAGATTGGTAGCGCTAAAAGTAAGTAAAATGTTTTAGCTAGACAAAGAGGTGTGATTCTTTTTGAGAAAAGAGGTTCAATTGTCTTAATTTTATTACATGGGTTCTGCTGTTCTTATTCAAGTGATGGGGGCAGGAGTGTATTTGTGCCGGGGAAAGGAAGTGGTTGAAGGAATATGAAATAAAAAAAGGCTTTGAATTTCATCAAAGCCTTTTTTTATGCCGAGGTAGTCGTAATTAGATTCTTTTCGATTTAATACGAGCAGCTTTACCAGTAAGGCCACGTAAATAGAATAATTTAGCGCGACGAACTTTACCGTAGCTGTTTACTACAATTTTTTCAATGTTTGGTGAGTTTACAGGGAAAATACGTTCAACACCTACACCGTTAGAGATTTTACGAACGGTAAAAGTAGCGTTAGCACCTTCGCTGTTTAATTGGATTACTACACCTTGGTACACCTGCACACGCTCTTTATTTCCTTCGCGAATTTTATAATGAACGCTGATGGTATCTCCGGCTTTGAAAGCGGGAATTTCATTTCTTACTACCGCTTGTTCTTCTACAAATTTTACTAAATCCATGATTTCGAGTAATTATTAACGATTTATATCCTGTAAAAATCGGAATGCAATATTACGACTTATTTTTTGAATATGAAAATACTTTTTGAAAAAACTATCGACCGATAGTCAAATCGGATGCAAAGATATGAAAATGAAATGGATAATCTAAAGTTATTTTAAATATTCCTATATAATACCAATTGACCGCGTTTTTGACCTTAATAATGAGGATTTAAAATGTAGCTGATAAAAATATTGTACAATTAATCAGTGGTTTAGTGTGAAAAATGAGCTTAGGTCTTGACAAATTGAAAAATTGATTCGATATTTGTGCCACACAAAAACAAAGGTGATACCTTTTCGGGGTGTAGCGTAGCCCGGTATCGCGCCACATTTGGGATGTGGAGGTCGTAGGTTCGAATCCTGCCACCCCGACTGAAAAGCTCTAACGAAAGTTAGGGCTTTTTTTGTTTCTAGGTGGGATGAGAACCTACGACCTCTTAAGGAGCTGCGAGGTTCGATCCGGAGGAGGCTCAGGGTCGTGTTTGGGCATTGTGTGGCTGAGCCAATCCTGCCACCCCGACTGAAAAGCTCTAACGAAAGTTAGGGCTTTTTTTGTTTCTAGGTGGGATGAGATCCTGCAACTTCTTAGGGGATCACCTCCTATTTATTTCTCTTCTTGGCTCCATTATTGTATCAATTCTTTGCCGATAGCGAGCAAAGGAGTCGGGTATCGTGGAAACGAGGTGGATTTTTTCCTGGCAATTTACCTAATTTGGTCGGAATTCTTTAGTTTTGGCTATCTAAAATTAGTGAAAGATTAAACTATTGTCTCCTCGGCAAAGGAAAGGTTGAAAAAACTCAGAAATAAGAACAAACAATGATATTGAAAGAAAGAATCGGCGACAATTACCTGAAATACCTGTTTACCGGGGTACTTTCAGCTTTGCTGGTTACCGGGTATACGCAAGAAGTAGAGAAACAGCAGAAAGAAAAGGGCCAACAGAATCAAAAAGGGATTGAAGGGCAAGTTCAAACGATGGATTCCATCGATGTCGTACGCGACTACCGACCGATGCTGGCCGATGCCGTGAAGGTACGCCGGAGCCCAAATATGAAGCTTATCAACCGCGATGCGATCGAGACGGAGCTGCGCCAGATCGCCACCAGCACCTATTTGGCACAACAAAAATACAAACAGGCATATTACCATGAGTTGATGAAACGTCATCCGGACGCTTCGCAAAGCAATATCGACAATTACCGCATCAGCTATCTGGCCTATGGGGCCGGTGAATACAAAAGAGCGAGTGGTATGATGGAATCGATGAAACCTTCTGATGCCTTTTATCAAGGAGCGATCATGACCTTGGGCCATATCGCCCTGGAAACGGGCGACAAGCAGGCGGCGCGAAATGCCTTCGTCAAAGCGACGAAACTGGATCTGGATCGGCAAGTGAAAGCCGATGCGCTATTTAACTACGCCAAAGTCCTTCTTGCCATGGACTCCACACAAGCCGCACAAAAAGTCCTCGAGAGATATATTGCTCAGGAAGAGAAACCTGCTGATCCGGGGGCAAAAAATAAGGAAAGCCCGGAATCACTATCGGCTGAAATTTTGCGGGGGACGACCAACTTTCATGCTGGGGTTAGCCTGCTGGAGTCGTTGAAGAAGCGAGGTCGGGAGGTCGATGCGATCTATCAAAAGGTAACCTACTACCGCGGACTGGAGTTTTATAACGAGCGTGCTTTCGAAAATAGCATCTCCATGTTTATGCGTTCGGAAAAATTCCCGATCAATGCAGAAATGGCGGCCCTGGCTACCTATTGGAAAGCGGAAGCGATGTATGAAGTGCGCAAATTCGGGGAGGCCGTGGAAAATTTCTCCCAGTTTCTGAGCTTGCCTGCTGCAAGAGACAACGAGGTCTATAATTATGCTAATTATGGGTTGGCTTATGCGGCCTACAGAAATAACCGTTTCGCACTGGCGGCCGATTATTTTGAACGCTTTCTGAAAGCCGGCGGAAGTACGGTGGATGAAAATATACGGTATGACGTGATCGCACGTCTGGGCGATTCGTATCTGTGCCTGCGCGATTACGGCCGGGCTAACAGTTACTATGACAAGCTGATCAACGGCAAAGCGCCTAATCAGGACTATGCCTACTTCCAGCGTGGTGTGATCTTTGGCCTACAGGGCGACAATGAAACCAAGCTTAGCACCTTGCGGTCTGTTCTGAAACAATATCCATCTTCCAACTATGCCGATGACGCGGCCTTTGAGATTCCTTACACCTATTTCATGATGGGCGATTATGAGAACGCGCTCAAAGGACTGCAAGGGATGATCGAGAAGTATCCGCGGAGCAGCTATGTCCCGCGTGCGCTGATGACCATTGGACTCGTGCAATACAATAATGATGAACCCGAACCGGCCAAAGCTACCTTCCAACAGGTGGTGGAGAAATATGCGCGAACTGCTGAGGCCGAACAGGCAATGCGTTTCATTGAAAACATCTACCTCGACCAAGGCGATGCCACAAGCTATATCCGCTATGCGATCGGTTCAAATGTTGGTAATTTGAGCCCTGCAGAGCAGGATGACCAGGCTTTCCAAGCAGCACAATCCCTCTTTGCTAGAGGAGAATACGGAGCAGCTGTGGAAGCGATCAACGCCTATTTTGATAAATTTCCGAAACCCAAACAAGTAAAATATGCACGTTACATCCGTGGGGTGAGTTCATACAAGACCGGGCATCCGCAGGAAGCGCTACACGATCTGAATATCATCCTAAACGACTGGACGAGTAAGTATACAGAGAATACCTTGCTGACGGTGGCTGCGCTGTATCTGGAGCTAAAGGAATACAACGAGGCCATTGTACACCTCAAAAAATTGGAGCTAAATTCCGAATACAAGAAAAACTATGGTTACGCAGTAACCAACCTGATGATCTGTTATTTCGAACTCGGCGATATGGAGCAGATGGCCAAATATGTGCAGTTTGTAAAGGATTACGATGGTGCAACAGAGGAGGAAATTGCCAAGGCACACTTATACAGTGGCAGGGCTTTTCTGAAGGAAAAGAATATAACGTCGGCCATGAAAGAGCTCAATCTGGCCGCTCTGAAGAGTCAAACGGCGGTAGGGGCAGAGGCGCGTTACCGTGTGGGACAACTGCAGTATGATAACAAGGAGTACGATAAAGCCCAAGAAACTGCCTTTGATGTGATTAACAACAGGGAGCCCCAGGAATATTGGGTGGCCAAGAGCTTCGTATTGCTTGCAGATACCTATGCGCGTAAAGGCAATGCTTTCCAGGCGAAGAGTACGCTGAAAAGTGTGATTGAAAATTATGAAAAAGACGATGATATCGTCCCGTCAGCAAAGGAGCGTTTACAGAAATTGAACAATAAGTAACAGCAATTTTTTGGCGATTGAAAAAGGGCCGTATCAAAATAATTATTTTGATACGGCCCTTTTTGTTTAATTCTAATAGTCAATAAAACCCAAGATCAGGACATTACAGCATTTTTATTTCTGAAAAAAGCATATACTGACGTTAGGTAGCAAATGTTAGAAGGGCAAGCTTCCCCTAATGGGAAGCTAATTTCGTTCTATTTCCTGCATGACTAACGAAGGTTCAGACAAATGTTTTCTTAATTTCCTGATTGGTAAGTAGGTGAACAAAATCGATAATACACCTGCGAGCAGCGCATCTAAAATAGCCATTGCAGTCGCATTTAACTTGTAGTGTGTAGATAGATTATATTGTGCCAATAGGAGACATAGGAATACCAATAAACCTGTTACGAAGCCATGGATAACACACAGCTTCGTAATAAATTTATTCCTGTTCAGTTCACTGTCTACTGTTAATGCGATCGACTCCTGTTCTATGGCTGCGATCACCCGCTTGATAATATCCATTGTAAGAACAATAGGTAAAAATATCGCCATTGGTAGTGTCAGTCGAGCCAGACTTTGTGGGCCAGCAAAAAAGTGGGTATATCCCAGCTCCTGAAAGCTGGCGTAGGCAACCAGGAAATTGAAGAATACATTTGGGAGGATATAATAAATTGCACGCTTCCTTAAAAAGCGCTTGAGCGTTGTTTTTTTTATTTTCTTTAGTTCCGTAAACTTCGTCATGTGGAGTGTTATAGGGATAAGGTCATGAGTGCGATCGCCTTATCTTTTATTTTAATCGCTTCTTCTTTTGGTAAAAAATCTTCATTGGACATAAACGTGAAATCCATTTGTTGATTGAACGTCGTTGCAACCAAGGTATTTGAATTCAACCAGGGGAAAGCCACTGTTGGACTGTATATGGTCTCCAGAGTGAAGTTGTTGTACTCGTTTGGAATCTGGAGCTTACCCATATTGGATAGCGTGACGTCATGTCCTCCCGGGCTCGATTTTAACATAGAAATCATACGCTCCACTAGCGGGTGCATCTGTTCCCCCATCCAGAGTAGCTCCCGGGCATCCATCTTTTCTATTTTTTGTGTGAGCGCCGTTTTGATATCTTTCGCAGTATCCACGATATTATCATTCCCCTTTTTTAGTGAAAGCTCCACCGTTGGTGCAAAAGCAAACATGTGGTCCTGTTTGATTTCTGGAATAAAGTGCCGGATATCAACCGGGCTGATCACTTTATTTTTTGCAGCTTTACCTTGCACCTCCCGAAAAGCTTGCATAAATGTCGTGCATAGGAGCGCATGGACAGAAATGCTTTGATCTTTACAGCCTTGGGTTATGGCAGCCGTTGTTTCTGCATCCAGTTTCCAGTGCATCGCATAGTTTTTTCCTAAATTTCTTTTTCTACTCTTTCGTTGCAGGAAAAAGAAAAATCTTGCCAATAGCAAATAGAATTTGGCTCTACGTGATTTTTTTTGAAGCTCAAAGCCTTGCGGCAGGAATTCATGAACCGATTCAAAGAGCTGGTAGGGCTCGAGTTCCCTATCGGGGTTATCCAACAGGCAAAGTAGCTCCCGCATCAACGTGACGATACTGGTTCCATCACAGACACAATGTGGTAATACCCAAAGCAGCTCCGAAGCGGAATTACCTTTGACCCATACCAATTGGGCTAGTGGCTTATTGTCAGCTTTAAAGGGGCGATACCATTCCCGTTCCGACTCTGTCATCCAATCCATATCCGTTTGACGTTGGACAATATGGAGTGGAATAGATTCCATATCTTCTTTGACCGCAAACCGGGGTTGCTTTGCATCCTCTATACGGATAACCGATCGGAGCAATGGATGTTTTTGCTGAATTTTGTTGAGGGCATTCCGAAGGTGTTCTTCGGCGATCTCCCCGCTTATCTTTGCAGCAAATACACAGTTTAAGGGTGTTTCGGCATCAACATACATGATCCGTTCCACCATCATTAGTTTTCTCTCGATCATGATGCTACCTGGTAATCTAATTGTTGTTTGATCTGATCGATGATCTCATCGCGAATGGCCAATGCTTCCCCCTGTGGTAAATAACCCTCACTTCCCATAAAGGAGAAATCCATTTGTCCACGAAAGGTAGAGGTGACCATGGTCGTTGTATTGCCCAAAGGACCAATGACCGAAGGACTGAAGATTGTTTCCAGGCTGAATGCCCGATATTGATCGGGGATCTGTATTCGTCCCAAATTGGAAAACATACAGTCATTGGATGACTTGCCCCGTTTTAAGAGTCTGGTAAAGTTTTTTAGGGCATCGTGGGCAGATTCCATGACCATCATGGTGATATAAGGATTGAGCTTCGCTGTTTTGCGTTCCACGTCATCCTGCATCAACCGGAGGTTATCCAAAAAGCTTATTTTCTGGTTCGAAGACATGACAATCATTAATCCGAAAGCAAAAATATGGTCATCTTTTATCTGTGGTGCAAAACGCCTGATATCTACTGGGCAGGAAACTTTATTGAATGCCGACGAACCACGTACTTTCCGGAATGCCTGCAATACCGTGGCCCCCAGAAATGTGTTGACCGTGACATCCAATGACTTGCAATGAGAAATAAGTTGCTTGCTGGTGGCTTGGTCAAACTTCCAATGAATCAGATAGTCTGTCTGCCGATCGATCGCTTTTCTGCCGACCGGAATACATTTAATAGCTAAAGCTGCTAATCGGCCAATTGTTTTTGCCTTAAACCGCTTCTTACCACTCTGTAAGATATGTTCTGGTACGACATCTTCAATGCCAAGGATCGGATTTTCCAGTCCGATTTCCGCGGCCGGATTGTCCAGTACTTTTAGAAATTCATACAATAATGCCATGGCCGAGCCACCATCACATAAGCAATGATGGAAAACAAATAGCATATCTGAGACTTCTTCCCCCTTAATCCAGACAAATCGGATTAATGGTTTCGTCTGATAATCGAAGGTCGAATGCCATTCCTTTTTGGATTCCTCTTGCCAGTCGTCTTCACTTTTTCGGTTTACTAAGCGTATCGGAATCGATACGGTTAATTCCGGAACCTGAAACCAAGGTGTATTTTTGTCATCATGTTGGATAAGTGCCCGCAGCCAGGGATGTTTTTCCTGTAATCGGCTCAAGGCGTATTTGATATCTTCTTCGCTGAAAACACCACGTAGCCGAAAGGGAATGACGGCGTTGAAGGGTTCAGTTCCATCCCCCAACAGCATGCGCTCACCAAATAATAGTTTTCTTTTCATCGCCTACACCTGTGCCAATGTCAAACATTCTTGTTTCACAAAATCTTCCAATAGCGCTACCGCCTGGTCGTTACCGCCAGCGGTTAGAAAGGTCTTCTGTACCTCCTTGGCGGCATTTCGATAGATCGGGTTTTCCAACAATTCAAACACGGTGTCCCGCAATGCATCTATACGCATACGTTTGTATCGGATGCTAAGCCCGCAACCCGCCTGCTCAATAAGTTTGGCTGTATGAAAATGATCATAGGCGATTGGTGTGATCAGCATGGGTAAACCATTTGTAAAGGTGTCGTTCACCGTATTGAAGCCCCCATGGCAAATAACCATATCCATGTGTGGCATCAAAGCAGATTGGGGAACAAAGCCACTCACAATAAAATTGGAAGGCCATTCTTCAAATATTTCTGGTGGGGTAGCGGCAATAATTGTCACCGGCTGATCGGCAAAGGCCTCGATCAGTTTACCGAAAAATGCTTTTCGAATATCCACGAGTAGTGTACCTAAGGATACAAATACTTTTGGAGTAGTGCTGGCGGCCAAACGTTCCCAGTCAAAAGGGGTATTGTTTGGACGACCTTTGACCGGTCCGACAAATTTCATGTGAGGCGGTACCGTTTCAAAACCGGCAAAAGCTTGTGACGTAAATATCAGGTTAAGCTGATGGGAGTGTATAAAGATTCCTTCATCATAAATTCCCACGGCCTTTTGAAGGTCTTTGATCAGATTTTGCTGCCACTCAAATATCTTAGGAGCACTCTTCTCCGTGTCGCCCATGACATCCGGTGGAACGGGAGTCGTTGTCACACAAGGGATCTGATGTTTATGTGCGAATAACGCACCTCCAAAGGTGATGCAGTCGTTTACGATCACATCAGGTTGCCATTGGCCGAGAAGACGTTCCAATCCCGGCATCATCATTTTCGCGATCGGGACATAGGTTTCTTCCAGCGCCAGTTTCATGACTTCAGGGCCCGAACAGGAGGGACCATCATCCTGACGTTTCAATAGCTGTTGGAGTTCCTCCTGAAAAGGTACCAGATCCGCTTCAGGATAGATATAACTTCCACCTTCGGGGATATGATGATCAGCTAATGGCGTTATGCCAAACCACCGGACTTCATGCCCACGGGCAAGGAGGCTTGCACCTACACTTAATGTTGGGCTGATATGTCCAAAAAATGGTGGAACAACAAAGAGGAACTTAGCCGGTACATCCGCTCTTGAAGCGATAGGAGCGGCAGTTTGTTCCAAGAGGTCCGCTGCGGTTTTCGTGCCACCCGCATCGACAAAAGATTGACGGACGGTATGTGCAGCTTCACGATAGGTTGGATTATTCAAGATGGTATGGACACTGTCTTTTAAATGATGTGCTTTAAAGCGATTGAAATTCAGTCGTTCACCGGCACCGGTACGCACTACGCGACCCGCGACATGTGACTGATCGTAAGCGATCGGGATGACCACAAGTGGTAGACCCTGTGAAAGAGTTTCGGAAACCGTATTATGGCCACCATGGCATACAACAGCATCCAGATGTGGTAACAGATCCAATTGCGGGATTTGTTGATAAACCATGAAGTTTTCAGGCCAGGCATCAAATAGCTGCGGATCTGAAACGACGACGACTGTTAAGTCTTCTCCTGCAAATGCATCGATAACCTTTTGGAAAAATGCTTTCTTATGGTCATGATCAAAGGTAGTACCAATACTGACCAGGATTTTTTTTCGATTACTAGCATGCAGTTTATCCCAGTCAAATACAGCCGATACCCGACGTTCGGCCAGGACAGGTCCTGTGAACTGATAGTTTGAGCTGAGATCCATCTCACCAAAGAAATAACGGGATGTTAAGACAAGCGTAAGCAAATCCGAGCAATCCAAAGATTTATTTCCAGTTAGCCCGAGTTCCTGTTGTAAAGCAACGATCTGCTTTTCTTCCCATTCGTGTACCTTTGGGAGTTCACTGACAATTTTAATAGCTGCGGGAGCCGTGACAGTGGTCGCATAGCGGAGCCCTAGTTTTTTTGCAGCGATGGATGCCGCAAATAATTGATGGTCGCCAATCACGAGATCAGGTGCAAATGCCTCTAATAAGGTAAGGATACCTTTATAACAATGTCTATTTAAAGGGATAAGTACATCTTCATAAAGAAACTTGATGCTATCGATACCATAGACAATCTTTTTTGAAATGATATCAAGGTACTGTTCGCTTTCTTTTTTTTCTTCATCCGTCTGGTCATATTGAATAAGCAAAAGCTTTCCGCCAGCTGGAAGTTTATCAGTTAAGTTTTTGTCAAGACTGATCCAAGCTACCTCATGTCCTCTTTCCAATAGTTCAGCACCAATGCTCAACGTCGGATTGACATGACCTGTCAGTGGGGGGACAACAAACACAAATTTAGCCATGGTTTTGTAATAAAGGGTTAGATAAAAAATCAACGATAGTTTCAGCTATCTGTATAGGTTCTTGTATGGGGATATTGTGATCTCCCGGAATGAGTTTAAGTTGAGCACCAGATATTTTTGTTTGTAGCCATTCCCCCGTTGGTTTACAGTTCGATGTATTTCCATACAACAGTAAGGTGGACGGCGGTAATGTTGCAGTATCCATTTCATGGAGGAAATATTTTTCTTTGATCATATCAGCTTTGATGCTCGTCTGGTTGAATAAAAACTCGTAAAGGCGATGATTTTTTTCAAATTGTCGCTTACCCATTTTCATTTTTGTTGTATCGGTAAAATTGGCAATATAATGTTCCAAAAATTCCTTACTATACTCATCGATGATGTTGCGAGCTTTCTCATCCTGTGGATCCGGAGCTTCCATAACGACGAGTCGTTGCACACGGCTTGGGATCTGCAATGCCGTTTTAAGCGCGATTAGTCCACCAAAACTGTAACCTAGCAGATGGACGTTTTGAAGTTGTAGACTATCCAACAAAGCAATCAGATCCGATGACATATTTTCAAGATCATAGCCTTCCGATACACGTTCACTCATGCCATGACTTTTGAGATCATACATGACCACGTGGAAATGCTGCGCTAGGATTGGAGCAATATTAAAATAATAAATAGAGAGGTTGCTGAACATACCGTGGATCAATACCACGGTATGTTCAGCACCTTTATTTAGTTCTTGTATGTGAACCTTTCTGTTGTTGACCGTAATTATTGGCATTCGTAGATATAATTGATGATCATACGGAGGTCAAGATTGATCAGTTGATCCAGGTCCATCGAAGATAACCAGCCTGTGAAATCAATCTGGTCACCAAAATGTGCCTTGATTTTCTCTGAAAAAGAAACAATTTCTATGCTGTCCATTTCAAGATCCTTTGTGAAGGAGCTTTCTGGTGTGATATCCATCTCTTCTACAAATTCTTCGCCGATAACTTCTGTTATAAAGCCTTTTAATAAAGCGAATAATTCTTCATGATTCAATTTTAGTGTGGTGTTTACAGTGTCCATCCGATAATATAATTTTGGTGTTTGATCGTTTTTATTTCTATTTGATTGATCCAGAGATGATCTCCCTGGACGCGTTCTACTTCATATCTTTTTGGGTTGCCCTGTAGGCCAGTCCCCAGAAATTTTCCGTAAGCTTCTTTCGCTACCCAAAAACGGGTCGTCCATTCCGCCTGTTCCCTGTCTTTTAGCAATTCCATTTCAGCATCGGTAAAGACCAGTGGGTAAAAACCGGTACTACGCTCCTCGATGAGTTCCATGTCAATACCTACAGATCTGTCTTGACGGGCGATAGCTACGGCATCTTTTCCCTTGTGGGCCAGTGATACATGAATATCTTTAGTCGCATCGCCCAGTAGATAAGGTTTACCGACTTCATCCGAGCGGATCTCAAACGT
The DNA here is from genome assembly GCF_019969845.1 of Sphingobacterium sp. GVS05A. Taxonomy (GTDB): domain Bacteria; phylum Bacteroidota; class Bacteroidia; order Sphingobacteriales; family Sphingobacteriaceae; genus Sphingobacterium. The sequence goes on along the minus strand of NZ_JAHXYR010000002.1, from coordinate 593,555 downwards.
AATGGGATAGCAGGGGAGGTTTTTCTGACGGTTCAACAGCTGTCGCACCGCATCTTTTACCGCAACACGGCTTACCATCCAACTTTTTCTACGGTTGGGCAACAATTGTTGGTAGTGCTGTTTTTCCGTTTGGTTGAAATAGCGTTTCAGGATAAAGTCCCAGGAAGCGACACGGGTATAGGCCTGGTGGAAAAAGAAAATGCTTGGTGCAATTTCCACTGAGAGACGGTTGTGCAATGGCGACATGGAAACATTCCACAACGCTTCGTCGATTTCCAATCGTCGATTTTGCCAGCCCCTGATCGAGCACCATACTTTCCCGTTTCGTTGGAGCGTTATATTTGCGATAGCAAACTCATCATTCAGCTCAGTCAACACACAGGTGCACTCGAATAGGCCATCTTGGTCATGCATGTCGTCGAAAAACTCGATTTCTTTGATTTTAACAGGGAATGCAATGCGATCTTTTGTCAGTGTAAGCTGAAGCCACAAACCGAACAATTGTCCCGCATTATCCAATAGCGAGCCCTTTCCTCCATTACCCTTGATCTTGCCCCTGATCCCCTTTTTACCTACAGCGGTTACCTCCATAATCCCTTGATAGGCTGTTCCATGGAACATATGCTTATCATAGATTTCTTCGGAATTACGCGTGATAGGCAGAGGCTCACCTATGGAAAGATCAAACTGTGGTGCGACGGGATATGCTGTAGACAGTGCTACCTCTGCATTTGCAAAATTCTCGATATCCAGATAGGCAAGTTGAGCGGAACGCCATTCGCCCTTGACTATTTTTTCAAAAGGTTTGGCTACATTCATCCATTGGAACACACTCACATGCATGATCTTATGGATCTTGGTAGCAGGTTTTTCCGCCTGAGCGATTTCGGCCAGCAATTCAAAAATCATGGTCATCGGGATCACCGGTTCCATGTCCGCTACTTCTGGCCATCCCTGCGGTTGTCGCAGCAGACTATGATCGATCAGGTAGGGATGACTGTCCAAATTGACCTGCAGCATTTTTGAAAAATGTCTGTCTACAGGTTTTTCTACGACAAGGGGCTTGGTGACAGTTGCCAAAACGCTAGGCGCTGGCCGGTTCTGAAAAAGTGTCAACACTTCTTCCTGCATCCGGATCATATCGGCGATATTCTCCTGAAATGCCTGTACCAATGGATGATTGCCCCTTACAGCTGTTCCGGCGGTCAGTTGTGGCTGTACTGTGTCAAAAGACTTTCCTAAGCTCTTGACCGCATCAAAATTACGGACGATAGGCGAACCGAGCTGCAACTTCATGCCTTTGTTTGTCGCCTTTTTTATATGGTTTTGTACCGCCAGAAAATCCAGCGCCACCGTTTTTCCTTCTACAAATAAAGCGGCAACAACACGTTGTAGCTGCGCAAGTGCTGAACGTGTTACCACACTGGATGCTAGGGTGCTGAAAGCTTTTCCCTTTAAGGTGTCGTCAATAAAGCCGATCAGTCCACCGGTACCCACCTGGATAAAGAACCGGACTCCCTCGTCATAAAGCTTTTCTGTTAGCTCGCGGAAACGGACCGGTTGTACAAGGTGTTCGGCACTCAATTGGCGGATGGCCTGTTGATCCGATGGATATGGCATCAGTGTGGTGGCCGACCACAAAGGGATTTTGGTTGGCTGAAACTGTACTTTTTCCATACCTGCTAGGATCAGATCAAGCTTGTCTGCTACAAAAGGCGAGTGAAACCCCGACTGGAATGGCAGGATCTGATGGAATATCTGTTTCGCTTTCAACTGAGGTACAAGTTCTTCTAAAGCGGTATTGCTGCCGCATAGAATGACCTGATGTGGACAGTTGTCATTGGAAACATAAATATTGGGAATTCCAGTAATCAAAGGTGTAATTTCCTTTAGCCCCGTTCCGATGGCAATAAATTTGGAGTCCTTGAGTTCAAAAGTCTTCGGGTTCAGGACATCAATAAGATCCTTGACCGAACTTGCTTCCGCTAGTTCCGAAGAATAGCCAGCCAGCCATTCACCTAAGCTATGCCCAGCATTCATGTCCGGATATATTCCCAGTTTTTTTAGGGAATTGTCCAAAATGCTGCAAGAATTGAAAATAGCCAACGCATCATTCAGCAGTCCTTCACCTTCGGTTTGTATAGGTGCTGTCAGTCCAAAATAGCGACTGACCGAGTCAATCTCTCCTTTCGCTAAGCCATCTAAACCAGGGAAGACGAAGGCAACCTTGCCCCCCTCTTGTAATAATGGGGCGGAGGTATACCAGATATCCTGCTTATTGCGCCAAGCTTTATCTTTAGAAACGATTTTGATTGCCTTTTCAATCCGTTCTGGGGTTGGATCGAATAAGGCGATACGATAATGGCCTTCACCCACTGTCGTATCGTTATGTTGTAAAGCAGAAAGTAATTCAGCATGTGTTGGTCGGGCAAGTAATAATACGGGATCTTTTTTAGGCATATCATAGCCTGTTAAGACCACGTGTGCGTTAATACCGCCGAAACCAAAAGCATTTACCGCGGCCACCTTAGGTAGACCTGTCTTTGACCAGCTTTTTGCTTCCTGCACTGGAGCAAATCGCGTTTTCTGCATATCAGCGGTCGGGTTTTCGCAATAAAGGGTTGGTGGTAGTGTATCATGGTGTAGCGCCAAACAGGTTTTTATCAGGCCCGCGATTCCTGCCGCAGGCATGGCATGACCAATATTGGATTTGACCGAACCGATTCCAGCGACTGGAGCAGCGTCTTCTTTACCGAAAAACTGCGACAGTGTCTGTAGTTCAGTTTTATCTCCAAGAGGTGTCCCTGTACCGTGTGCTTCCAGATAGCCGATCTGTTTTTCGTCCAGTTCAGCATTTATCCAAGCCTGTTGTAAAGCTTTTAATTGTCCTTTCACCGATGGACTCATGACGCTTGTGCCATGACCATCGCTGCTCACGCCTACACCTTTGATGACAGCATAGATTTTATCCTGGTCACGTACAGCATCTTCGAGTCGCTTTAATACAACAAAACCACAGCCTTCACCGATGAGTAAGCCATCGGCATCCATGCTGAAAGGTTTGATCTGCTGGTTGTGAGAAAGGGCACCCAATTGTGCAAAGATACTCCAGAAAGCTGCATTTTGTCCTGTATGTACACCGCCTGCAATCATGATATCGCTACGGCCACGCTGCAATTCCTGTACAGCATGGTCTACAGCGATCAAGGCGCTGGCACAAGCAGCATCTACAGTAAAGGCCACACCGCCAAGATTGAAGCGGTTGGCAACAAGCGAAGCCACAAGGTTAGGGATTAAGCCCATAGCCGTATCAGCGGCAAAGCGCCCCTTGCGTTCCTGGAATGCTCGTTTTACCTTCTCGATATCAGCAGCTGGTACCTGCGGTAAAAGTTCCTGTAAAAGGGAGGAAATCTGTTCGCTTGTACGTACGATTTCTATGGCACGGGTAGCTCCCGGACCAGTATAATTTCCTTTCCCGATCACAATTCCCGCTTTTTCCAGTGATACCTGTTTTTGAAATACGCTGGCATCTTCCAGTGCTTTCTGTACCAGATCAAGTGTTAAGAGGTGATCTGGCTCGGTTCCCTCAACGGCAAGTGGTAAAATACCAAATGCCGTTGGATCGAATACATAGTCTGGGATAAAACCACCACGTTTGCAATAAAAGCGATCTACAGTCCCCGGACCATCACTAAAATGGATCGGGTCAATGCGGTCGGCTGGAGCAAATTCGGTGGAGTCTACCTTATTGATGATATTTTGCCAAAACGTATTGGCATCCCGTGCCCCCGGAAAGACACAGGATAAACCGACGATGGCAATATCTGTTTTCTTCATAATCAATAGCTATGAGGGGTTACCAATTGTTGCCTGACATAATTAATACCTGACTTTCCGTGCCGTACTTAATCTCGTTGAGAAAAATTTCTTTTCCTTCATCCAACGGAATAAGCGAGATGCCACGGCGCTCATATTCTGTTTCCAATGTCTGTGAAACCATGCCGGCACCTTTCCAAGGACCCCAGTTGATCGAAATAACCTTCCCTTTCAAGCGTCTATTCAGCACATTGGCATAGTCGTCCAATACACTGTTTGCTGCAGCATAATCTGTCTGACCTTTGTTGCCATAAACAGATGCTATACTCGAAAATAAGACGACGAACTGACAGTCTGAACGTAGTTGTTCCGCCAATACACGTAATGGTTTTACTTTGGTGTCAAAGACACGTCCAAAAGAACTGGTCGTTTTTTGTTTGAACAGTTTATCTTCCAACAAACCTGCACCATGGATAACACCATCGAGCTGTCCATATTGTTCATAAATCTGTTGGAGTAAGGTCGTTAATCCAGCTTCATCACAGAGGTCCAATGATTCATAAACGACAGTGTTTCCTAAGCGTTCCATATCGCGGATAGTCCGCAGGATCTGGTTGTTCTTATAGATGCGGAGGGTTTCTTTCTCAATTTGTACTGGTGCATGGAATAGTCCCGATTGAATAAGATTCGCTCTGATCTGTTCCTTGGAGGTCATTGTTTCCAGTTCTTTTGAGATCGGGATATCTTTTCTTGGATCTGCTGACCTGCCCACAAGGATATAGGTACAAGGGTAGGAGGCCGACATATGTTTTACCAATTCAGAGGTGATACCCTGTCCACCGCCAAGTACAAGGACAACAGACTTTTGGTCCAATTGGATTTGCACTTCTTCGCTGCTCATCGAGAGCGGTGAAGGAATAATATCGACTGTATGACGCTGGTCATTTTTGTAAATGACTTCTACGGTTTTGTCTGTGGTTAAGATCTCTTTTAGAGCGATTTCTGCGATTTGATCTGTTTCCTGTGGCGTGTTTAAACTGATCAACCTGCAGTTGGTCTGTTCAAACTCACGGGCTAGACTTTTAAACAGTCCTGGGTAACCCTGGTAGTGGCGTAAGGCATGTGTATCATTTGTTTTTTCTACATGTGCCGGAATATCAGAGATTAAATAAACCCATTTGGCCCTGTCCAGATCCATTTTTTTGATCAGATCAACTTGATCTATAATATTATGTTGTACTGTTGCTGAAAATATGTCGGAGATAATTAACCCATCGAAGACAGCGAGATCATTTTCCGGATTGACCAGTTCTGCGATAGCACCATGTTTTTCGAGCATAGTTTTGATGGCCATTGTCTGTTGCCCATGATCAGGAGCAATGGCAAAACGTTTGCCCTGTAGAATTTCTGTATCTTGTGCTGCAGCCGCATCCGCTGGTGTTAGGTCAAAACGAAGTCTGGACAAGAGGCTCTGTTCAGGAGCTGTTTCACTAACTTCACTAATCCATGAAGCGAGACCGTTAAGGGTTTTAATCGCTGCTAAGGTTTCCATCAGATCTTCGGCATGTTCGAGATCCTCCCCAAAACCAATTTTGGTCTTCAGTTCAGCAATGATTTCCATCCGTTTGATCGAGTCTATGCTCAAATCTGCTTCCAGGTCCAAATCCAATCCCAACATTTCTTTGGGATAACCGGTTTTTTCACTGACGATATCCAGTATTGCTGTTTGTAATTCTGCAAGGGAGAGCGTAGACTGATTTGCTGTTGTGGGAGTCGATACTGCTGTTTGAGCGCTTGTTGCTGGCACTGCTGTTGCGCAGCTGAATTCTGTTAACCAGGAAACCAGACCATTTAAGGTTTTTATGGCAGCCAATTGTTCCATGATCGTGTCTTCATTTGCATGATCGAACTTTAGTGTTCCAAGCTCTGTACGCAATGTTCCGATAATTTCGACCCGCTTGATTGAATCAATGCTGAGATCGGCTTCCAGATCCATTTCCATACCCAACATCTCATGTGGATAACCGGTCTTGTCGCTTACTACCTGTAATAATAAAGTTTTAATGTCTTTAGTTGATGTTTGTACAGTTGTTGCGACAACGGAATTTTCGTTGAGTGTGGGTTGAACGGTAATCGGGGTTGCACGATCTGCAGTCACATTTGGTGTGGGACTTGAATAGACCTGCATAGGTGCTACTTGTGGGTTTTGCCCCAAAAAGGAAAGCATGACATCACGTTGCGCCTGGATCAGCATTTTCATGCTGTTTAAATATTCTTGCAGCATACGCTCAGCAGCAGGTTGTGCTTCTGTCGTTGCAGCTATAGGGTTGTTAAGGTTGCTCATTTTAATGGGGCTTACTATTGGCAATGCGCCATTGACAGGTAGCGTTCCTGTAGTTGGATGTGCAGCCTGTCCATTGACACGCCAGATAGCGGGGCTTTTCTTATATAGGCCTGGTTGATCCAATTGAATAAGTTGAACCTGACGGCCTTCAAAAAGTTTATCAATAGCGAAATTGCGACCAGTTCCCAAATATTGTGCAAGCATACAGAGAAGGTGCGTCAATTTGTTGCGGTTGCTATCCTCTACGTACAGGGTCAGTTGATCTTGCTCCAGACAAGATTTGGTCAGGCCCGTCAACACTTTACCTGGACCTACCTCAATAAATATCCGTGCGCCACCTGCATACATAGCCTGAAGCTCCTCAACAAAGCGGACAGGTTGGACCAGATGATCAGTCAGTCTTGCTTTTATTTCGGATGCCGAATTAGGATATAAGCTTGTTGTTGTGTTTGACCAGACCGGTAGTTGCATTTCTTGGAAAGGAACATCCTTCAATACATTCGCATAAAGCTCTTTTGATCTAGCGACTAAAGGACTATGGAAAGCACAGGCCACCTCTAGCTTTTTAGCAGAGACCCGTTCCTGTTTTAACAGTTCCATGAGTTTCCCAATAGCTAATGTACTACCTGCAACAACACATTGCGTCGGAGAATTGTAATTCACCGGATAACATCCTTCCACACGGTTGAGGAGTGCCTTCAACTGTTCTGCATTTGCGTTAACAGCAACCATAGTGCCGGGGTCGCCATTTTCTACCGAATCCAGGATGGATTGAGCACGCTTACTGCTCAGGTCAACTAATTGTTCTTCGTCAAATACACCAGCGAAACACAATGCCGGCAATTCACCGTAGCTATGGCCCGCCAGCATATCTGGGACGATACCCAGTGACTGGAGTAATTTAGCTAAGGCTAAATCAACAATACCCAAAAGCGGTTGTGCCAGACGAGTATCTTTGATGGTTTCCTTTTGTTGTTTTAAAGAATCGGCATCAAATGTAGTTGAAGGAAAGACCACTTTTTCCAGTTCAGGATACTGGGCGATTAGCTTTCGCATTGCTGGGAATACCACAAAGAGATCACGAGCCATATTGATACGTTGACTACCTTGTCCCGGAAATAAGAATGCTGTTTTACCTTCACGTTTATTGACAATAAAGGTGTCTTTGCTTTCAATACCAGATAATACCAATTCGATTTTCATCATAAGGTCTTCGGCTGTATCGGCAACAATGCTGAGCTGGATCTCTTTCTCAGAAGCAACGGCTAAGCTGTAGGCAATATCTTTTAGCGGAAGGCTATCGTTGATATCTAACAGTGCTTTTACCTGACCCAATTGACCCTTAGCTTCGTCGTAGCTGTCGCCACGGAAGACAAACAGTTCTGATGGCCAGCACTGCAATGCGATTGTACTATCCTCCTGGGGGTGGTTTGCAATAACAGCATGGAAATTTGTTCCGCCAAAACCAAAGGCGCTGATGCCAGCATAACGTCTTTTTTCTTCCCATAGACCAGTTTCAGCATGGAAAGCGAAAGGACTTGTTTGTGTATTATAATATGCATTCGGCTGTTGGAGGTGAAGTGTTGGTGGTTTTACACCATGAAATACAGCTAGGGAAGCTTTGATCAAACCTGCCAATCCTGCAGCACATTTTGTGTGACCGATCTGGGTTTTGACCGAGCCTAAATGCGTTTGTGCTGGTAAGGCACCTGAACGGCTGAATAAATTAGTCAGTGCGCTTAGTTCTGTTTTATCACCAACAACTGTTCCTGTACCATGTGCTTCAACCAGACCAACGGAAGCTGCGCTGATACCTGCTTGGTTATAGGCACGTTCCAGTGCGCGTACCTGACCGATTTTTCGGGGAGCGGTGAGGCCTAACGCTTTTCCATCACTGGATCCGCCAACGCCTTTGATAACCGAGTAGATGCGGTCGCCATCGCGTATAGCATCTTCGTAGCGTTTGAGTACCAATATTGCCACCCCCTCACCAAGGGCAATCCCATCTGCGTCACTGTCAAATGTGGCACATCGTCCTTTACGTGAGAGTGCATGTGTGCTGGAAAACATCAGGTAATCGTTGATCCCATTATGGAGATCCGCTCCACCCGCAAGCACCATATCCGATTTACCCAGAATAAGTTCCTGACAGGCTAGATCAATCGCTGCAAGGGATGAGGCGCAAGCAGCATCCACCGTGAAATTTCTGCCGCCAAGATCCAGTCTGTTTGTGATCCGACCAGCGATAACATTGGCCAAAATACCGGGAAAAGAATCTTCTGTGGTATGAGGCAATGCTTCCTTCACTTCTTCATGAAGTTCTCCGAATACCTGTTTGTAGTATCCTCTAAAGCTATAGCTGTTGGCAAGGTCGTTGCCACCTTCCGCACCGATAATAACGGAAATGTTTTCGCGGTTGATTTGTTTTTCGCCATAACCGGCATCTTCCATGGCACGCTTTGCTACCAATAGCGTCAGCAATTGTGTTGGTTCAATGGCTGCGAGCGATTGCGGTGGAATACCGAAAGCTAAGGGATCAAAATCAATTTTCGGAATAAAACCACCCCATTTTGAGTGCGATACATCTGGACCATCTGCATCGGGTTTATAGTAAATAGCCTTATTCCAGCGTTCGTCAGGAACTTCGGTAACGCTATCTTTTCCAAGGATAATATTGCGCCAAAATTCTTCCAGATTTTTGGCTCCCGGAAAAATACACTCCATTCCAACAATGGCGACATCCAACGGTTTTTCGCTGGAAAGTGGTTCTTCTGGTAATATTGCTTCATGGATATATTGCTGATTGTCGATGCCGACATGTTGATGCAGCGCATCCAGGGAAATTACCTTGTTCTGCATGGTTGCTATCTGGCCGATCATATACATACCCAGGTCCAGTTGTTCACTTTTAGGGATGTTGACCAGTTGATCTCCTTGGCGGTCTACACCTTTAGCCGCAATACGCAGACGACCGACGTTTAATTTTTCGAGTTTTTCCCAGATTTCTTTTTTATCTACACCCGCAGCCAATAGCTTGGACTTTTCTCGATTGAAGTGTTGTGCAAAAGCCGTATTTAAACAACGGGTTTCATGTCCTGGTGCTGTCTCCAGGAGGACAGTGTCCCTGGCTTGCATGGCTTGCAGCTGAAATTCTTCCTGAATTGCACCTGTACTTACAGCTTCTTGCGTATAGAGATATGCTGTTCCCATCAATACACCGACTTTTACGCCTCGGGCAGCTAAGGGAGCTGCCATGATAGAAACAAATGCTGTTGAGAAAGCATTGTGTATGCCACCGGCAAAGAAAACACTGATCTGTTCTGGATGATCCTCTTTTAAGATGCGTTCGATCTGTTTTTCCCAGAGCACGGTGCTCGAAAGAGGTCCTACGTGGCCACCGCATTCGCGACCTTCGAAAATGAAATTTTTGGCACCCTCCTTTAGAAACATGTCGAGCAGGGCAGGAGACGGTACATGTAGAAACGTTGTTATGCCGGCTTTTTCAAATACCTTAGCCTGTGCAGGTCGACCACCGGCAATCAGGACAACTGGAGGCTTAGCTTCCAGGATATAGGTCGTCTGTTCTTCACGCAATTCCTGTGGTGCAAAGCCTAAGATACCCACTCCCCAGGTTTTGTTTCCAGCGAGTTGTTTGGTTTCCATAACCAAGGTTCTGGCCTGTTCGCCACGGAGCAGGGACAGGGCAACAAAGGGGAGTGCTCCAGCTTCCGCTACGGCATTGGCAAAAGCAGGGACATCGCTGACACGGGTCATAGGACCCTGTGCGATTGGATAACGTAGGCCTAGTTGTTTCGCTAATACATTGTCACTGTCAATCGGCTGTAACGCTTTCGCTTGCTTTAAATGGCCGTACATGGCTTCCTTAAATCCGAAAATAAGCTTTTTCAGTGTTCTGAAATCTTCATAAAGATCGATGGCCAAGGAAATGTCTTGCCCCATGGGGATATAACTCGTAGCAGGATTCAGGTCGGTAAAATATGCGCTGAGTTCGGCTGTGTCAACCTGATCCGATAATGCCGGTGAATTTGGCCGCACGAGCACACGATGATTGGCAATGATCTTAGTTTCCGTCCCGTTTAATTTTCCACAGAGCGTTTTGAAGTCCTGGGGAACGGAACATTCTGGGAACAGTGCAAGTTGGCTGTCCAACACAATTCCAGTGGCACCGAGGGATTTTGCGGCAGCAGCGGTATGTAGACCTATGCCGCCCTGTACCCAAACAGGTATGGACTGGATTTCTTTGATAATACGTTGGAAGAGTACAAACGTGGATTCATATCCAACGGCACCTCCAGCTTCATTCCCTTTTATGATAATTCCTTTTGCGTTAAGCTGTTCCGCTTGTATGGCTTCTTCCAGACTGCTGACCTGATACACAATGGACAGGTGCGAAGCTGTAGGAGCTGGGATCCCACAAGGAAGGATGATGAGGCTTACTTTCTCCGGAATTTTAAGGGATAGAAGTTTATCATTTGGAAAATAAATTCCATAAGTAAATATAGCAGTCTGATCAAGTTGATTCAGTGCTTCCTGAGCGCTGGCTAAGTCGTGTCCCAAACTTAATACGGGAAATGCACCCGCTTGACGGAGTTTGGGCATGAGATTGACGTCAGGCTTTTCAAAAGGCGTTAATCCAATAATGGTTAAATTTTTCATGCATTGATGATCTTGAAAATATAATAGCAGGAGATCCCATAACAGACATCAAAATCTTAGTGATTTTGATAGGAGGGTTGTTATGGTGGAATAAAAGTAGTTAATTTCTATTATATTTTTAACAATAAAGGTAATTTGATAATGATTTTTTAACAAAAAAGTATTAAATATCTGAGTATTATTAACCAAAAGGCTACAAATTTATTGATTTTCAACTTGAAACTGCTTTTTTGCGTTGTGTTTCGAAAAAAATAAATATTTCCTTTATGTTTGAATAACTAAAGGGATAATTTTATCTCATAAGGCTTTTTGAGTTGTGTTTTGTAACAATAGGTTGTCATTTTTGATTTTTATATTATTTATGCACGATCCTTTTTTTGCCTCATAAAGTGAGTAAAGCTTTTTAGAATGTGATTATCCTGCTTTACATATCGGTTTTATATTTAACTTTTAAGTTAAATATAAATAATTGTTAATATCTTTCAATAGATCAGCTGATTAGTTTTATTTTACATTTATGCTTGCAAAGAATGCCTAATAAGCGTATATTTGTGCCACACAAAACAAAGGTGATACCTTTTCGGGGTGTAGCGTAGCCCGGTATCGCGCCACATTTGGGATGTGGAGGTCGTAGGTTCGAATCCTGCCACCCCGACTGAAAAGCTCTAACGAAAGTTAGGGCTTTTTTTGTTTCTAGGCAGGACGAGATCCTGCGACTTCATAAGTAGCTACAAGGTTGAACCCAATCCTGCCACCCCGATTGAGAAAGGGCGATGTATATAGCTTTTTTTCATTGTCAACAACCAATATAATTTTGCATCTTGTTGAACAATACATAAGCCATACCGTAGGGTATGAGATTTCACCTTTGGGTGAGCGGTTTATTCAACTGCTAGAAGCCGAGGAGCAGCAATTAAAGCTGAAATAAAATAGACCATTGCGCGATCTTTAATAATGAGGCTGCCCAGAAGCAGCCCCATCGTTTCGATCTTCTTTACTGTATGGCTATAATACCTTATTCTGCTTCAGAAACAACTTATAGTTGTCCTGATGTTCGAAATAGGCAACCTGACCTTCATTTCCGATAAGGACAATGTAGGCCTTTGCTTTATCTACTTTTGATCCAGTATGTGGATCTATGGCATAGCGTACGTTCTCATCTTTTGGGATTCTCTCTTTGCAATTTTCGCAACAGCCGTAATAGATCTTTCCATCCAAAGGTACTGCCAGTTGCTTTTTGCCCATAAATTCGTCATTGACCATACAGACCATATCCTGTGGCACCTGTTGTCCTTTTTCATAACCAAATTGCTTTTGTTTTACAGATGGCTCAGCTGCATTGTTGTTTGTGTTTTCAGGACTGCCACAGCTTATTGTCAGCGTAATTATTAAAGCTGAAAATAGCATTGATCTTAAAATTTTCATGTATTTTTCTATTTAATAGGTGTTCCTTCTGTGATTTCTTCGTTGGCCATTTTTATCAGCTGATCGCTCTCCATGAGTTCGCCGAAAACTTCAATTTTATCATTGAGTATTCTTCCCTTTTTTACAGGAATAAATTTTGCGCTTCCAGCGGCATTTTTGATGACATAGATTCCCATGTTGCCTTCGACCAATGCCGAACGTGGTATAAAGAAAGTTGCTTTGCTGTTTTTAAGCTGAACCTTTGCTTCGGCGACCATAAAAGGTTTAAGATCCGGATCGTTATTGACAAAGTCTGCTTCAAACTTTTCGGATCGTAACTTCAGATCCAGCGTACCGCTTTTTCGGGTTATTGTTGCTTGGAAGTTCTTCTCAGGAAGTGCCCTTACCGTGAAGTTGACGGTGTCACCTATGGCTACATAGGGAACATGTGCTTCCGGAACCGATAGATTTAAACGGAACTTAGATGAATTTTGGATGACAAGCAAAGGTGCTCCACCCATGGGGCCTACATAGGCGCCGATATCTGTATTTCGGGATGTAATGATGCCACTGAAGGGTGCCCGGATAATTAAATATTGATTGATATCCTGTATTTCTGTATAGGCGGCCCGAGCGGCTTTTACACTGGCTTCGTCCGAAAGTTTTTGTGCGGTAATCTGATCCAGGGCATCGCGGGCAATAGCGCCCTTAGTCTGGTTTGCCCGAAACATACGATCGTAATTGGCTTTTGTTGCGGTATATATCGCCTCTTGCGAAAGTATTTTGGCCTTTGCATTGGCTATTTGAGCCTGCAATTCGGGTGCTTCCAGTACCATTAGTATCTGCCCTTTGTTGACCTGCGAACCAATATCTACATGAATTGTCTTGACATAACTCTGCACCTTTGCAAACAATGCGGTCTCCTGATCAGGTTTTAGTTCGCCCGCCAGTTGTAGTGGAACCGTAGGATTCATTTTGGCAATCGGAATGGTCATCAAAGGCATAGATCCCATTTTCGCGGCTTTTGGGTTTTCCTTTGTGGCGTCGTTGTTCTCTTTTGTATTTTGGTCGCATGCGCTAAATAATAGTGCAATTGCTGGTAATATGATTGACTTAAATTTCATAAAGAATTAGATTTTTGTTTTAACAAAATGTATGCTTTCCTCATCTTCAGGGTCCAAAGAAGGCGAGGTCGTTGTTGCTTTGTGCTGTATCCATACAAATACCAGCGGGAGGACGATCAGTACGGAGAAGGTTGAAAAAAGAAGACCTCCGATAACAGCGCGTCCTAATGGCGAGACTTGGTCTCCACCCTCACCAAAACCGATAGCCATCGGTAACATTCCCGCAACCATGGCGATAGTTGTCATGATAATGGGACGGATCCGAAGCTTGGCGGCCTCAATAGCGGAGCTTATTGCATTCTGGTTTTTCAGCCGTAGCGATTCTGCATTATTGATTAATAAGACTGCATTGGCGATCGAAACACCGACAGACATAATGAGTCCCATATAAGACTGTAAGTTGAGTGTCGAACCGGTTAATTTTAATAATACCAAAGTCCCTACGATGACAAAAGGAACTGTGGAGAGAATAACGAGTGATATCCGAAAAGACTGAAAAGTTGCTGTAAGCATCAAAAAGATAACGACAACGGCAATCAATAGACCTGTAGCGAGATTACTCATCGTCTCATTCAATACAGGTGCCATCCCTGCGACTTCAATATTGATACCTTTTGGTAATTCACCCAAAGATGCAATAGCGGCTTGAATGTCCTGTGAAGCCTGTCCCAGATCTTTTTTATGCAGATTTGCGGCAACCGTAGTGTAACCCATTGTTCCTAAATTATAACTTTCACCAAGTTCTTTGGTTGCCGTAATTGTTGCGACATCGCCTAGAACGGGACGGTCTGCATTCTTAGAAAGTGTTAAATTCTCCAGTTCTTCTTTACTGTTTAAAATATTTTGTGGTGTTTGAACCTGCACATCGTAGGCAATTCCCATCATTCCGCCAACCCAAAAATTCTTATTGGTATAGCGTGTGGATGCGGTAGCGGTGATCAGTGACTTTGCGATATCCTGTGCATCGAGTCCCAGTTGTGCCGCTCTTGTCCGGTCGATATTAATCTGTAGGGCTGGATAATCCATGGACTGGGGGATCTGCTGGTCGCGCAGGTAGTCGATCTCCTTTAGCTTTCCGAGAAGTTTTTGCGCATACATGCGATTCATCTTTTTCATCATCCCTGAGATCCGGATCTCGATAGGCGTATTGGTGCCCTGACTTAGTATTTTCTCGGTAAGTTCAATGGGTTCGAAAGAGAGCTGTATTTCCGGCATTTTTTCTTGAAAGTACTTTCTGAGTTCATCCTTTAATTCATCCGAATTACCTTTGAGTTTCTTCAATGCCACCTGCATCAATGCCTCGTGTGGCCCGGCATTGTATAAATAAATTGGGCTAACGGCGAAAGTAGAGGGGTGCTGACCGATAAAAACCGATGATATGGCAATATTATCAGGTCCGACTTTTTCCTTCAAAAGGGTTAGAAACTGCTTTACTTTTCCTTCAGTTACTTCTATACGCGTACCTTCAGGGGCTTTTATCCGTACCTGAAACTGGCGGGAATTGACTGTGGGCAATACATCCTTACCAATTCCCTGATATAAGAAAAAGCATGCTACCAATGCAAAAATCAAACTTAAGCTTACGATTGTCTTGTGTTTGGCGACCAAATTTGACAATAGATGCAGGAAGCGCTCACGAAAACGATCAAACCAGTTTTTCTTATGTGCTGGATTATGACATGTTTCGGGATCATGTTTCATCATCCAATTGGCCATCACGGGTACAAAAGTTTGCGACAATAAAAACGAAACAATCATCGAAAATCCGATCGCCAGTGCAAGCGGCATAAACAATGCACCGGGAATACCGGTCATCATAAAGGCAGGAGCAAATACGGCCAGAATACAGAGCATGATCAAAAGTTTTGGAAAAGCAATTTCCTTACAGGCATCCCAGATCGCTTGGGCACGCGTTTTTCCCAAGGCAAAATGCTGGTGGATATTCTCGATGGTCACCGTACTTTCATCGACTAATATTCCGATGGCCAATGCCAGTCCCGATAAGGACATGATATTAAGGGTCTGTCCAAATAGCTTCAAAAATAAAACGCCAGAAATAATCGAAATGGGAATGGTCATAATTACAATCAGTGCTGCCCTGCGGTCGTTCAGAAATAGAAGGACCATCAGGCCGGTCAGGACCGCGCCCAGAATTCCTTCGATAACCAAGCTTTTCAGGGCATTGCTGATATAGACCGACTGGTCAAATTCGTACGAAATGCTGACATCGTCAGGCATATTTCGTTGGATTTCGGGCAAGCGTTCTTTAAGCTTATTGACAACATCCAGGGTCGAAGCATTTCCTGCTTTAGCGATATTAATATAAACCGATCTTTTTCCATCAATCAGGGCATAACCCGTGGCGATATCAGCACCATCTTTTATGGTTGCCACATCCCGAATGTATACATTGTCTACCGTGTTTTTAAAGATTGGAATTTCCCCCAGTTCTTCTATTTTCTTTACCGTATTGTTTGTCGGTGTCAGATAGTTTTTGTCACCGATATACACATTTCCGGAAGGAGAGGTGATGTTATTTCTACTGATTGCTTCAACAACCTGCTCCGGAGACAGGTTGTGCGCCCGCAGTTTGTAAGGATCTATGTTTACTTCGATTGTCCGTGGGCTTCCGCCAAAAGGTGGAGCGGTTGTCAGTCCCGGTATCTTTATTAAGAATGGTCGGGCACTGAAGTTCGCGATATCCTGTAGTTGATTATTAGTTTTCGTATTGCTACGAAAGACCAACTGGCCGACAGGCTGGGAGGAAGCGTCAAAACGGATGATGAATGGTGGTGGCGCGCCTGGAGGCAAAAATACCTGCGAACGATTGGATAGTGCATTGATGGTTGCAATGGCTTCTCCCATATCAATACCCTCATAGAAAACAATTTTCATGAGTGTCAATCCTTGGGTGTTTTTTGATTCTATACTCTTAATACCATTGGTAAACAGGAGCATGTTGACGTACATTTTGGTGAAATAACCTTCCATCTGCTGTGGGGTATAGCCGTTAAAAGAGTGGGCAACATACACGACAGGCAGGTCCATTTCGGGTAAGATATCTACCTTGACATCTTTGGTTGCTTTGATACCAAAGAATAACAGGCCAATGACAATAACCATAATGGAAATTGGTTTTTGCAAGGCAAATTTGATGATATTCATAAAGGATAGATTTAAGAATGATGAATGAAAATATTGAAATCACCCTGTGCGGCGGCCAGCAATAGTAAGGCCTGCCAAACATTATTCTGTGCAATTTCATAGTCGATCTCAGCTCTATTTAAACTATACAATGCCTGGGTATAGTCCACCAGAGTCGTCAGTCCATTTTCATACAATGCATTATGCTGTTTGTAAGCAAGACCGGCAGCGGACAATTGGATTTCGGTTTCCCGGAAATTGTCAATGGCATTTTTTAGCTGAGAATCGGCGAGGAGGGACTGCGCCATAAAATCTTTTTTATGTTTTTCATATTCTCTCTGGATCGCCTGTGTATATAATTTTTGCTCCCTGTTTTTGGTATTAAAACGGAAGATATTAGTCAGGTTCCAGCTTAATGAAACGCCAAGCAGATAATTTGCTCGGTTTATACCCACTCCTTTAAAATAATTTGAAGAGTATGCTGAGTTATCCTGTATATAGTTCCAATCGAAGCCGGTTCCACGTCCTTGTAGTACGCCAAAAGCGGAAACAGAGGGCGTGCGGTTGGATTTCAGGACTTCCTCGGTTTGCAAGCTCTCATTGATCTTACTGTTTTGGAATAGTAGGAATGGATGCTTTTCTATGGAACTTGCAAGTGACGCTACCGTGCTGTTCGGGATGCTGGTATTATAAGTCGTATCCAGCTGATAGGTTTTAAAATCATCATTTAACAAGATGGCGAGTTGTTTTGAGTATTCCAGTTCCTTGTCGTAGGATTTGATCTGTAGGGATTTTGCATTGGAAACTTCCGCTTTGGCCAATTGGGCGTCCACTTCGGCGATCAATCCACTTTCCGCTCGGGCGGCAGTCATTTCATAAAATACCTGCGCGCGGTCCAGGTTTTTTTCCTGAACATATTTTATTCGTTGACTCGCCAGTAGATTCAGATAGGCGGCACTTGTTTTTATTTTGTGCTGAAAGATTTCCTGTGCAAGATCGGCCTCGGTTGTCTGTTCCTTTATTGAACCGAGGAGCACCTGATTTTTGATCCTTCCAAAGGTGTATACATTCCAGTTGATATTGGCAAAATAGAGCGATCCAAAGGCGGCATTCCAATTTTGCTCCGCTAGGGGCATGGATGTTGCACCCGATGCAAGACCGCCATAGGCATACATAGGACCATGTTGGGCATTTATTGTTCCAAAGCTCTGCTGTGCTGCTAAGGTGAGATCCGGAAGATATTGTTGTTTTTGAAAGACAGTATGCTGTTTTGCTGCCGATGCAACAAATTGCTTTGATTTTATCTGGTCGTACTGTTCAACGGCACGTGTGAGGGCATCTTCGAGTTTTAAGGTCTGTGAAAAGCCATGTAGGCTCATTCCACAGATTATACCCAATGATGCAATGAGTTTTAATTTCATCGAAAATAAAATTTGTTAGTAGACGTCAAGAATTAAGGCGGTACCTGTTTAGGCACCACAAGCTTTTACAAGATGTATGCTGTCAAATTCGATAAGTACAATGAAGGATATAGAGTGGATTGCTCCAAACGGGACTTTTTAAGGATAGATAGGCGAGGGGTTTGTTGTTATTGCTATTGACAAAGGAAATATCAAATAGGGCGCCCAGCAGTTGGTTGGGTATCGCCGAACCCCAGAATTTTACTGAAAAGTCAAAGTGAGATTGCTTTTTTATACTGTCGTTGAGTTTGACCAGTTTGGACTGATGTTTACAGCAGTCTTTCTTTTTTTCGTTTAATTTCTTGTCCTTTGAAGAGCAGATCGGGCAAGGTTTATTGTTGTCAGGGTTTTCAGTATTCGTCCAGCTGTACAGTTTTATAGCTGTTCCTTTGCAAATATGCTGGTACTGTGTAAGGCCTAAGGCCAATACCGAATATATTATGGAAAGAAAGACGACGACTAATTTTTTCACCTGTTTTAACTTATCTGTTGAATTGCCTACAAATTCGTCTGCGTCATAGGTTGCTTGACAAATCGCAATGGCTTCATGTATCAGTGATGCAAATATATTTTTTCTTTTAAAGGCTTATTTGTACAATTTCATCAAAGTTTTATAACATTTCTCCAAGCCGAATGCGAAGCAATTTATCGGAGGTAGCTATAGCGGATGTTAGAGTTTGGTATAATACTTGTAAATGTACCCCCAAAAATAAATTATGAGCACATTAAAAATGACTTTTAAAAATTGGATGCTGCTGTTGCTTGGAGTAATTGCGGTTGGAATGACATCTTGTAGCAAGGAAACTGTTGATAATATTGGCAGGGATGCAGCACTGAATATAATCCGTACCGGAAATTGGGAACGCTGGACTAAAACTGTTTCAGGAAATAGTGTCGCCGAGTTAAATGTGACCCGTGAAATGATGGAACAGGGCGAGACACTTAATTTTGATAAAGATGGTGCCTGGCATAAGAAAAAAGATAAATCTGCGGTAGCTTACGATTACAGTATGCCTGATTCAAAAACAATGATTTTTGATGGTGTTGAATATAAAATTCAGGAAAATATTGTTTCTACAGTATCGAAGCTCACACTGATTAATCAGCAGGGGGCGATTAAAACCACCATGGTAATCAAAAGAAGTTGGTAATCTAGACGAGATCAGATGGTCAGTAGCTAAATCTAAAATCTGCTGACCATTTATTTAAGGACTTTTCGTTTATAAATATATTGTTTATTGGTTTTTTTAAAATTATTTGTCAATATATCAGTTGGTTAAGCGTGTCGTTGAAAATAATTTTGAAAACAAAATATTTTTAGTGTACTTTTGTGCCACACAAAACAAAGGTGATACCTTTTCGGGGTGTAGCGTAGCCCGGTATCGCGCCACATTTGGGATGTGGAGGTCGTAGGTTCGAATCCTGCCACCCCGACTGAAAAGCTCTAACGAAAGTTAGGGCTTTTTTTGTTTCTAGGCGGGATGAGAACCTACGACTTCTTAGGGACTATAAGGTTCGATCCGGAGGAGGCTCAGGGTTGTGTTTGGGCATTGTGTGGCTGAGCCAATCCTGCCACCCCGACTGAAAAGCTCTAACGAAAGTTAGGGCTTTTTTTGTTTCTGGGAAGGATGAGAGCTTGCGACCTCAAAATGTTAAAGAGATTTCCGAATGATAACTTGAGTAGGATTGCGTTCGTTTAAAGTTTTCTTTTGAAGTATAGCCTTAGCTGCCGCTTTTCCCATTGCCCGGAAATCGGTAGATATTACCGTAATTCCCCCCTCAAGGATCTCTTTGACGTCAGTATCATTATAGGAAATAAGGCCTATATCCTCGCCCAATGTAAATCCATGTTTTTTTGCCAATTTAATTAAGGATACGTCATCCGAATCGTAGCGACTAAAGGTGATAAAGGCTGTATGCTTCTTAAACTTTGTCTCATCTACGTCTGGGATAATGTCATAATCGATGCTTGACTCTTCACAGTACCGGACGAAACCTTTGATGACATGTTCGGCATGTAAAGCTTCAGGATGTGCGATCAATATGATTCTTTGGTACTTTTGAATATTATTCTGCAATAAGGAAAGGCTATTATAAATATCGTATTCATAGTCCTGATAGATAGCCGTATAATTTCCGGAGAGTCCCAATTGATTGTAGTCGATAATAATCCGTTTGTTCGGAGGGATGAGATTGATGATCGGAGATGGGTCTTCTTTCAGGAATGTAACAATAACAAAATGCGTATAGTTGTTGATGTTTTCAGTGATAATATTACGAAAGACATTAAAGTTGTGATGGTGAAAATAGACGTCGATCGCTGCGGTCCCCTTGGTCTCTACTAATAAAGATTGATAAATCTGTTCACGCATGGTATTCATTTTATCCAGGAGTAACAGGATGCGATAAGAATGCTCCACCTGTTTTTTCTTTACATAATATCCTTTGCGATAGACAGACTCAATTATCCCTTTTTCGAGTAGATAATTAAGACCTTTCAAGACCGTCTCTTTGCTCATGCCGAGTTGGTCCTGCAATTGATTTAAAGAGGGAATACGATCTCCAATATGTAGGTCGTTCTTTTCGATCAATGCATGAATGTGATCTACTAGTTGAAGATATTTCATGCGAGACCCGTTGCCTGTTTCGTTTGTAGTGGACATGTGATGAATAGTCATTTACGATAATAGAGTCAAACTTAGATAAACTTGTTTTTATATGCAAGTCTTGATATTATTCAGATAACGGAATCAGTTTGATGATTTTCTCCCCCCATGAAGATATTTTCAAGAAGAAACTACATCTTTTTTTATTTTTTTTTTGCAGGGGCAAATATAATTTATACTTTTATAAAAGCAAACCAGTCTAGACCAGACTAGATTGCAACGAATAACTAATTATAAATACTATTATGACTCTATTTCATCTAAAGGCGGCTCTGCTTTTATTGGGGATTTTTTTTCTAGCGTTGTCCTCCTTTGGACAACAGCCCACTTCTGTCAAAGGAAGAGTGATGGATGTCGAAGGGCTTCCTTTGGTCGGAGTTACAGTATCTAATCAGTATAAAACTGTAACAACTTACACAGACTCATTGGGTAATTTTTCTATATCGCCCATCTCTCAAGGTGAATTATTACTTTTTTCAATGGTTGGCTATGTTACTGTAAAACATGTGGCCAAATTGGATCGTTCCCAGAATATCCAGCTTTCACGAAGCGAAAAGATACTCGATGACGTTGTTGTCATCGGCTATGGGACAACAACCAAACGCGATCTGACGGGAGCTGTAGGTCAAGCTAATTTGACAGATATGCGTAAAGCCCCTGTTGCCAATTTCGAGGAAGCCTTAGCCGGTCGGGTGGCTGGTGTTAAGGTAAGTTCAAATGATGGACAGCCAGGAGCGGAGCTCAATATCGTTATTCGGGGTAATAACTCGGTGACACAAGATAACTCTCCACTCTATGTCGTTGATGGATTTCCGGTCGAAACATCTGTTGGGAATACCATTAATCCCGAAGAGATTGAATCCTTGGAGGTATTGAAGGATGCTTCAGCGACAGCGATTTACGGCGCTAGAGGAGCCAACGGGGTGATTCTTATTACAACCAAAAAAGGTAAAGTTGGGACCCCGGTCATTAACTACAACGGTTGGGTAGGACTCAATCAGATCCTAAAAACGCAAGAACTGCTAAATCCATACGAATTTGTGAAATATCAATTGGAACAGAATCCCACCCTGTATACAAATATATACCTAAAGGATGGTAAAACCCTTGAAGATTATCGCAATATGGAGGGGATCAATTGGCAGGACAAAGTTTTTAGAAAAGCTGTTACCCACAATCATTCTATAGCGATACGTGGGGGGACGGATCGTACACGATATGCAATCTCTGGATCATTATTGGATCAGGATGGGATAATCCTAAACAGTGGATTTAATAAATATCAAGGAAGAGTAGTGCTGGACCAGACTATAAATAACAAATTGAAAATAGGCTTGAATCTAAACTATACGGCCTTTAAACGATATGGTACCGTGGTGTCAGAATCTCAACCTAGCCCGACTGCGAGCCTGATGTATGGGCTCTGGGGGTTTCGGCCAATCACTGGAAATGCGTTGACGGATGCTTCTTTGATAGACGATCTTTTTGATCCGGATATGGATCCAAGCTTAGGTACCGATTTACGGATCAATCCTTATCTCGCTGTGCAGAATGAGTATAATCCCCTGTTCAGTACAAATCTTGTTGCTAATGGTTATCTGGAATATAAATTGGGATCGGAGTTGACGTTTAGGGCTACTGGTGGCTATACGCGTATAAACCAACGACGGGAAGTATTCTTTAACTCAAAATCCAGAGCAGGACATCCCTTTTCAAACAATAAAGTAAATGGTTCTATTTGGAATAACGAAGTCACCAATCTATTAAATGAGAATACCCTGTCTTATGACAAGAAATTTAATGGGGGGCATCGGCTAAAGGCGGTCGTCGGGTTCACAGTGCAAGATGTCCGAAATTATACCAACGGATTTACGTCCATTTTGGTGCCCAATGAATCATTAGGTATTAAAGGCCTGGACGAAGGACAGATTACGATGGCGCCAGTGACTGACGCATCCAATGGACTGATATCTTATTTGGGGCGGGTTGATTATAATTATCGATCAAAGTATTTGCTGACACTGTCTTTCAGAAGTGACGGCTCCTCTAAATTTCCGAAATCCAACAGATGGGCTTATTTCCCTTCGGGATCTTTTGCGTGGCGATTGAAAGAGGAAAACTTTTTGAAACCGAGCAAGATTATCAGTGATGCAAAATTGCGCGTAGGCATAGGTTCTACCGGAAATAATCGTGTATCAGAGTATGCATCATTAACGGCCTTACAGATGAATCCCGCTTCAGGCTACAGTGTAGGTAACAGCGCCGGTCAGGGAATGGTACCGACGAATCTTGGAAATCCAAACTTAAAATGGGAGACCACCGTTCAAACCAATGTTGGTCTCGACCTCTCCATACTCAAGAATAGAGTGTCCCTTACAACGGATTATTATCACAAGGAGACACGTGATCTATTATTGAATGCAACCTTGGCTCCCAGTATGGGATTCCTGACAGGCTTCAAAAATATTGGTCGGGTATCTAACAGCGGTATCGAATTTACATTGGAGACCAAAAACGTACAGACTCCAAATTTCTCATGGAGTTCAAGTTTTAATATTGCATTTAATAAAAACAAAGTTCTTGAACTCAATGAAGGAGAGCCGAGTTTGGCAACACGTGTCACCTGGGGAAATTTCAATAATGCATATCCTTATATCGCAATACCAGGACAGCCAATTGCCTTATTTTATGGGTATCTTTTTGATGGTGTCTATCAGTACGCAGATTTTGACCTCGTCAACGGAAACTATCTACTGAAAGCGGGACAACCCAATAATGGAGTCCCCAGAGCTAGCATTAAACCAGGTGATATTCGCTTTAAGGATATCAATGGCGATGGACAGGTTGACAATTATGACCTGACAATAATAGGCAATCCAAATCCAAAACATATCGGCGGATTTAACAATAACCTCAATTATAAAAACTTCGATCTGAATGTTTTTTTACAATGGAGCTATGGCGGGGATATCTTAAATGCCAATCGCATTGAGTTTGAAGGCGGAGATCCTGTCGCTCGCGGTTTTCTGAATATGTTTGCTTCTTTCGCTGATCGCTGGACACCGGAAAACCAGACCAACGCGCTATATCGTGTCGGCGGTCAGGGGCCAGCAGTGTATTCTTCCAGAACAATTGAGGATGGATCCTATTTACGACTCAAGACCCTGTCTTTAGGATATACTTTCAATGCTGATCAGCTCCGAAGATTACGAATGAAATCCATACGACTTTATGTCGCTGCACAAAATCTAGTTACATGGACAAAATATTCAGGGCTCGATCCCGAAGTGAGCACCCGTCCTGGAGCATTGACACCTTCGTTTGATTGGTCCGCTTATCCTCGCCCTCGTACGATGACAGTCGGAATTGACCTTAATTTTTAAACTAACCTTTGATCAAGATGAAACGCATTTTTATTTTTTCTATATGTATCGCTTGTCTAACCAGTTCATGTTCCAAATTGCTGGATAAAGAACCTGACTTTGTGACCACTGAAAAATATTTTCGAAATGAAAGCGAATTGATGAATAGTCTCAATGGAGTCTATAACAGGCTGATCGACACCTATGGGCGGATGTATAGCCGTGGGCTTTTTAGCTATCTTGTCGTTAGTGATGAGGCCTATTTCAAGAATATATCAATCAACAATATTCGAGTGATGGTCATGGACGCTGCTGATTTGGACATTACTAGATTATGGGAAACCTTATACGAAGGGATAAATAGAGCAAATCTATTATTGGAAAATGTTGATCGTGTAGAGATGGATATCACCAAAAGAAACGCCATCAAGGGCGAAGCACTCTTTATGCGCGGATATTACTATTATATCCTAACCGATTTCTTTGGAAAAGTTCCTTTAAAACTATCTTCTACCCAGTCTCCCAACGACCCTTACCCAGCTCAGGCTACCCTGGCGGCTTTGTATACGCAAATTGTGAAAGATATGCAGGAAGCGGAAAACCTGGTTTACGAAAGTGGAGTAGTGGCTAATGAAAGAGTGTGCAAAACGGCTGTTCAGGCCGTACTAGCCCGTGTGTTTCTAAAAATGGCGGGACAGCCCATCAATGATCACGCTCGCTATCAAAATGTTATTGAATATACGGATAAAGTGATTGCTTCAGGAAAGCATCAGCTCAATCCCAATTATAAGCAAATATTTATCAACCATTCACAAGATATAAATGAGCCGAAAGAATGCCTGTGGGAAGTTGGCATGTTTGGAAATAAGATCGGCAACATCGATCAGGCTGGAATGGTTGGTATTGAGAATGGTATCGAATGTCCCGATGAACGTATTGGATATTCAGGCGGAGCAATGCGGATTACAGCCAAATTATACAATTTGTTTGGTCAGAAAGATACGATGCGGCGCGATTGGAGTATTAGCCCTTACCGATTTGTGACCACGGCGGGAGTTACGCAAAAACAATATTATAGTGCAGCTCAACTTTATGATCGAAACCCTGGAAAATGGAGACGGGAGTATGAGACCGGTACCAAAGTAAGAAGTGCCAATTCAACCAATTTTCCAATTATAAGGTATAGCGATGTATTACTGATGAAAGCTGAGGCAGAAAATGAGGTCAACGAATCCCCAACTACAGCCGCCTATGAAGCAATCAATCAAGTGCGTAGGAGAGCTTTTGGTAAGGCGTTAAATGAGGTTAATGAAGATAGTGATGCGCCTGGCGGAATGGATAAAATAGCCTTTCTAGACTATATAAAAGACGAGCGCCTGCGCGAATTTTGTTTTGAGGGTATCCGGAGACATGATCTGATTCGTTGGGGAATTTATATGCCCACTATGAATGCCTTGGGACGCGATATTTCAGTCAATGCACCTGCGGCACATCGATATGGTGGTAATGCTGGCCTGAACACGACGGAGAGAAATGTGCTGTTTCCCATACCAAATACAGAGATAACCATTAATAAACAGATTGTCCAAAATCCAGGTTGGTAAATCTGGTGGATCACAAAATAAATAGACACAGATGAAAATATCGATGATGTATCTCATGCTGGCCGTATTGTGTGCCAGTTGTATGAAAGAGGATATCGCCAGTGCCGATATAGACGTTAGGACGAATGCCTCAAGTTACAAGGTAGGTGATACCGTTGTATTCCGATTTGAGGGAAGCCCTGACAATATTGTATTCTATTCTGGAGAGAACGGACACAACTATGACTTGAAAGATCGACTTTATGCAGATAACGATTTACAGGTAGATTTCAAAACACTCGTACAATGGGGTGTTATCTATGATAATCTAAAATTATTGGTTTCCAATAATTTCAGCGGAATATACACGAAAGAAGAGGTTGATAAAGCCGCCTGGACAGATATTTCAGACAAAGCCGTTTTCTCCACCGGGCAAGATAATACGCCTTCCGGAACTGTAAGTTTAAAATCGTATCTCAGTCCGGTTGATACAGGATCAATATATCTGGCGTTCCGATATACTGACTTTCAAAAGCCGCAACAGAACAGATGGGTCATTCGCAGTTTTAATGCGGTAAAAGTATCGCCAGAAGGCGTGCAGACGAATGTAGCTACGATATCCAATGCAGGCTGGAATGCCGTAAGTTTTCTAAATGACACTAAGGGATGGACAATTTCGACAACACAGCTATTGATGTATGGTGGTGTTGCATCCGATACCGATAATGATGATTGGGTGATTACCAAAGGTTTTAAAGTAAAGGAATCCATCGCGGACAAAGGAATAGCACTTAAAAATATTAGTTCAAATCTGCGGGAATACAGCTATGTGTACAAGACCCCAGGCGTCTATAAAGCTGTATTTGAAACCTCCTCCGACCGGTATAGTGGCCGCAAAGCGGGGTACGCCGAAGTGACAATAACCATTACACCATGATCGATATGCAACGGTTAAATAGAGGATACAGTCATTGCGCTGGGGTATGGAAGACGATGATGATACTGCCATTTTTATGCTTCGCAAATGTTTTCGCACAAAGCGGGGCTGATGTCCACCTAGAAAATAGTGTGCTCCAACTGATCTGGCGTGAGGGTAAAAATGGCTATCAGCTTCAATCCCTTGCCTTGAAAGATGGAGTGGGAGGAAAAAAACAGCTTACGATGGCGACACAGCAGCGAACGATCCTTTACGCTAAACATAAGCCGCTGGATAAATCTTCTATTGTTTATGATCATGATGGGAAGCTCATTCATTTTCCAGACTCTCAATATCGTTATGTAATTCCAATCTGGTCGCAAAGTTTATCACCTGTGAGCCTGAATACAGCTGGTGAAGTATTACACTACCAGCCGACTATAGCGGCTTCAGCTTCGCGCTCGGGGTTGAGATTTCAATACGAAAACGAAAAAATTGCCCTGTCAGAAGAATGGAACCTTGATCCAGATCATACGCATGATATCCGTGTGCAGATGACTTTAAAAGCGAAACAAAGCGGCTATTATTCCCTGTCGTCGCCATCACTGGCGATTGGTGATCGCAAGCAGTTTCAGTGGGCGGTGATTCCGGGATTATTCCAAGGAGCAGCGCTCAATCCTGACTTTGTGGATGCCTACGCTTACGGACATGGTATCCCAGATCGTCCGGTTATTGTCCGTGAACGTACAGCCTCTACATTAGTAGCGCTGTTAACGACACAATCTGGAGTGACCTTAGCGACCGTAGCTGAACCCGGAACCGCAAGGGATCCCTGGCTGAAAGACGCAAAGACTCATGCGGACTGGAAACTTGGATTGTCATTGATGAATCGAAATAACGAGCTTACACCGACACTCTATCATCCAGTACTGGGTGAGGCGGGGTCTTACTTGAACGAAGGACAAGAGATCACATTTTCTTTTCGATATACAATTCAGCAAACTTCGTGGTACAATGTCCTAGGGCATGTGATAAAAGATGTTTATAAGTTTAGTGATTTTTTAAAATTGAAAGAGACAAATCGTTCCTTAACGGATCGCCTTTACGCGATGTATGATTATGTCTTAGCAGATAGCACTTCCAAGTGGCGGACCGTAAGTGATAAGAATACGGTGATTGGTGCTCAGGATTATCTGGGTGGCGTGTATGGATCTGCAAAAGATGCCATGAAAAATTCCGATTACGGTGCGATGTGGATGCTGGCTAGACTGACTGGAGATACTACACTCAAACAGCAACGACTCCCTGCAGCCTTAAACTTCAAGTTGCAGCAACAACAGCGAGAGCCTGGGCTCTTTTATGGATCAGCTGCAGGGCAGTATTACCTATATCGCAGTCAGCAGTTTACCGAAGAATGGGGTCCGTATAGCGAGCCCATTGGCACCAGCTATTACATGTTGATGGATATCGGCAATATATTGCTTTTTGAACCAGATCGATCTGATCTTAAACAAGCCTTGCGTAAAGCCGCAGATTGGCTGTTGTCAACAATGCATCCCGATGGACACTGGGAGGTTGCATATGATAATAAGTCAGGCCGTCCCATGTTTGAGGACCTATCCGATCTCCGACCAACATTTTATGGACTCTTGGTTGCGCATCAGTTGCTAAAGGACGAAAAATATCGAGCTGGCGCAATTAAGGCCGCAAACTGGTTTGTCGAACATGCAGCAAAAAAAGGATGGTTCCTGGGTGTCTGTGGTGATACGCGATTTGCACCTGATTTTGCAACAGCACAGTCTATACAGGCCCTCCTCGATATGTATACATTGACCAAGGATCCACGCTATCAAACAGCAGCTTATCAGGTCACCAGATACTATACAACATCGATCTATACGCATCCGATCCCCTCTCGCGAGATCAAACGTGTGAATGGGACCGCTCGTCAAGATTGGGAAATTAGTCAAGCGGGGCTGGGATTTGAACATGGAGGTATTATGGGCTCTGCAAATCATCATGGCCCTATTCTGTTATCGAGTCATGCGGGGCTGTTTGTAAGACTGTATGCACAGACGAAAGATAGCCTACTGCTGGATATGGCAAGAGCAGCAGCCTGGGGACGGGATGCTTTTGTGGATGCCAATACCGGAGTCGCTTCCTATTACTGGGATGCGATGAATAAAGGGGCCGGGCCATTTCCACATCATGCCTGGTGGCAATTGGGATGGATTACCGATTATCTGCTCTCCGAGGCAGCGGTTCGTTCCAATGGTAAAATCTCCTTTCCGAGTGGATTTATAACACCTAAAGTTGGGCCACACCGCAGTTATGGCTTTGATAAAGGGAGAATATTTGGCAGGTCAGTCGATTTGAAAATGAAAAAGGGACTTATCAGCCTCGATAATGCACAGATAGATTATATCCTGGCAACGAACAGTGATACTAAGGAGCTCTATATTGTTTTGCTGAACAATAGTGTGGATCGGCAGGAGATTCAACTCAAGTTGGATAAAGGCCAATCCCAGCGTCTATTTGGATCAGAACAGCGGGAAGCTTGTCTTCTCAATGCCAATGGGGAGAATGAAATCGGAATGGCAGCATCTCCAGATTGGAAAATCACCCTGCCAGCAACGGGACTAAAAGTAATGAAAATCAACTATCAATAACCATTTAAAATCAACTAATAGCATGAATAGCAACATTAAACATTTAAAAAACTGTTGGATTTTACCAGGATTCTTTGGACTAATGTTTACGGTTTTAAGTTGTACAGGGATCGAAAAGAGCTTACAGCAAAATGAACAGCAAAATCAACAACAAGTAGAACATAAACTTGCACGAATGGCGTCTGCTGCCGGGCAATTGGATTCACCTATGGTGAAAAGTCTGGCTTATCAGGTTATCGTAAACAATGATACCTTGGGCGTATGGCAAGAAACCTGTTATGATTTGGCCCAAAATGGCGGACAAACGGATGTACATACCGCATTGTTTAATTATGTGCCCGGTACTCAGGTCAAGATTATTTGTAGCAGTGCATTCTCAAATTTTACGCTTTCGCCTAAAAGATTGAATATACCGGTTGTGAAGAATGGCAATGAATTGACCTTTGCCCTCCCGGAATATTACAATTATGCGTTAGCTATCCCTGGTCGAGCACCCTTGCTATTATTTGGATCTCCCGATTACAGTGCCTATAAACCTGGGGCTGTTGTTTTTGCCAAAGGAATACATCATGGCGTAAACGGAGTTTTTAAACTTGAGTCCAATAAAACCTATTATTTAGAAGAGGGAGCGATTTTAAGAGGAAAGGTATTGATAGAAAACGTGTCTAATGTCAAATTGATCGGTCGAGGTTATATTGATGATCGTACCGCTCCTGTCGCTGGAAACTTTGTCAAAGTCTACCGTAGTCAAAATGTGGAACTTAGGGGATTTGGCGTCCGGCATGCCGCTTTAGGTTGGCAAGTGGATATGGTCAATTCGTCGAATGTCAACGTGTCCAATCTTAATCTATTGAGCTTTGGGCAGAACAATGATGGTTTGGATTTAGGTTCAGGATGTCAAGATGTTCATTTCTCCCACTGTTTTATTGGATCGGGGGATGATGGTTTTGGTTGGCACGCAACAAATGCGGCTGCAGATGGTGAAACACCACTTTTAAATTGTAGCGCCCACGACTGTATGATCTGGAAAAACCAGGTGGGCGTAGGTATTCGTATAGGTTCTTCATTGGAAACCAGTAGTGTCGAACAGCTCACATTCAAAGATATTGATATAGCCAAGATGACTTGGGGAGGTCATTCTGTGGCGATACCACATTCGGATTGGGCCGATGTGAGGAATATCACTTTCGAAGGGATCCGTGATGAGACCATTGGAAACACACGATTCGTGTTGATGTACATTAAGCAGAACTCGAATTCAAATCCAGTCTATAGACCTGGGACCATTTCTAATATTCGATTTATTGATTGTGTCAGCAGTGCCACAGCGGCTACTTTCGAGGGCTATGACGCGGAGCACATGATTAAAGACGTGACCTTCAAAAATGTAAAAGTGGCGGGGAGGAATATGTTGCAATCTGATATCGTCGCGAATTCCTTTACTTCGAATATCACGGTTGTAGATTGATGTTAAAAATATTTTACGAGGACTTGTATTCAAATGTATGCGTAGCTATCAATTAATCATAACGATCCTATTGCTTCTTTTTACAATGACTGATTTGAGTGCGCAGAATAGCCGGGAGCTCGATAAGATTGCAGCTTCGCAAGGTGCCGCCTCGCAGCTATTATTTTCTGTGGATCTCCATAAAGAGGAACTTATTCATCCAAGCGATTTTGAGCGAGATGACGAGTGTATAGTGCGCGGTGGTATCCCTAATTTTCTTGCTAAAATTACCAATGGTCAAGATGTGACCGTCGCATTTATTGGTGGAAGTCTGACACAGGCAAATTATTGTTACAGGATGCAGATGTCCACCTATTTGCAGGCACGTTATCCATCCACCAAATTTAAGTGGGTCAATGCCGGCGTATCTGGGACAGGTACAGATCTGGGAGCTTTTAGAATTCAAGAGCAGGTATTGACACAGCATCCCGATCTGGTTATCATAGATTTTGCCGTCAATGGCGCCTATGCCGCGGGCATGGAAGGAATGATCAGACAGATTATCCAGCATGACCATCATACCGATATCTGTTTAATTTATGCCATTTTGGGAGGGCAAACCAAGCTATATCGCAACGGAAAAATACCGTCACATATTGAAGCCCTGGAAGCATTAGCCGATCATTACCGTATTCCTACAGTACATCTGGGAATGGAGATTTCCCATCTGGAATTTCAGGATAAACTGTTATGGAAGGGAGATGCGCAAGCTGCTGGAGAACGTATTTTGTTTTCAACCGATGGTATCCATCCGCTTAAAGCCGGAGGCAATCTATATGCAGCGGCCATTGCCCGTGGAATTGACAAAATGAAAGGATTGTCAAGGATGGAGTCCCATCCATTGCCCAAACCGCTAGTTTCTTCCGAATGGGATGCCGCAGGGATGTACAGACCCGATGATATTGCTGATTTTGATGTAAAATGGGGGGTGATTTCAACAAAAGAATCCAAGTTAAAGGCGTTCAATGGATGGTTTGACACAGTGATGGTAGCTGGGGAAGAGGGTGCGCAGTGTTCATTCGCTTTTGAAGGCGATATATTTGGCCTGTTTGATATCGGCGGACCCGAGGTGGGACAGCTTGAAGTCTGGGTAGATGACCATCGAATAAGCCTATATAAATTGCAATCAGATAGTTTTCAGTCCTATGAAATAACAACAGGGGATAACAGTAATACCCCATTGAATCGTTTTAATGCCTACTGTAATAATCGATATAGAGGTCAATATGATTTGATCAGATTGCCAAAAGGGAAGCATGAAATCAGTTTTCGTATATCAGCATTGAAAGCAGATAAGCGGCTGATTTTGGGGCCATCTCAACAAGAGGATATTGTTCAACATCCTGCAAAATATGACTCCTCTGTAATTTATTTAGGACGGATACTCTTACGTGGGAAACCCATTTTAAAGAATACTAGAAAACAAGAAATAGGAGACATGAGACCACATCCTTATACCTCCAAGGGTAGCATGAACCGAGTGAAGCTCACGAATACCTTAGAATACCAATTTAATGAGTAAACGAGCTCATGAATAGCATTGGAAATAAATACTTATGAATAATGTCTTAAAGGGGGAAATCGATTAATGAATAAAAAAATAATTAGATGAAAGCAACTCAATTAATAAAGCTATTTAGCGGTCTGTCCCTCTGTTTGGGCATATCGTTTACCAATGCCCAAACTGTATTGACACAGGAGCAGAAATGGGAGGAGAAGATACAGCGCTATGAACGTCTGGATAAGCAAAATCCACCACCAGACAATGTCATCTTATTTGTAGGTAGTTCGACCATTGAAAATTGGAAAACTCTAAAAGACGATTTCGTCGGTCGGGCTGTGCTGAACAGAGGGGTCTCCGGAACCAAGACAATCGATCTGTATACCTATAGAGACCGATTGATTACACCATACAATGCAAAGCAAATTTTTATTTATGAAGGCGACAACGACATTGGGCTGCATTGGTCTACAGATAGTATTGTAGCGCAGTTTACTGCATTGTTTAGTGAAATACGAAAAACCAAACCGCAAGCTGAAATAATTTATATATCCATCAAACCTTCCCCGCGCCGATTGAAAGATAAAATACAGATCGAAGAGGTTAATGCACGCATTAAACAGTTTTTAGAACAACAGTCTGGAACTGCCTATGCGGATGTATATTCTAAAATGCTGGATGTCAATGGTGATTTAGTACCAGCATACTATCGGGAAGATGGTCTGCATCTGACTGCTGAAGGATACACTCTCTGGAAAGATGTGATTTCCAGATTTATAAAATAGACGAATTTGCCCCAGTATAAGGGGTGTTGAATAAGGTGATAAACTAGATAAAAAAGAAAGTATATATGATTTATAGCAAGGGGGGAACCTCCAGAACATTAAAGAATGAAGTTGTTACCGCCGATTTAGCGGTTGTGGGTGGTGGTATGTCTGGTGTGTGCGCTGCGATTACAGCAGCTAGGCAAGGTTTGCGTGTCGTGTTGGTACAGGATCGGTCTGTACTTGGAGGGAATGCCTCCAGTGAGGTTAGATTGTGGATACTGGGTGCCACTTCCCATATGGGTAACAACAATCGTTGGAGTCGAGAAGGTGGGGTTATTGACGAAATATTGGTTGAAAATGTGTATCGCAATCCGGAGGGTAATGCCGTGATATTGGATATGATTTTACTTGACAAGGTAAAAAAAGAACCCAACATTCGATTGTTGCTTAATACCAGTGTGTATGAGGTCCACAAAGAAGCTGGTGAACGGATCAAATCATTAACTGCTTTTTGTAGCCAGAATTCCACACAATATATCCTTGAATCATCTTTATTTTGCGACGCTTCTGGAGATGGTATAATCGGTTTTCTCTCTGGAGCGGCTTTCCGCATGGGGGCTGAAACACGGGAAGAATTTGATGAGGCTATGGCGCCAGATACCTCCTATGGTGAGCTTTTGGGCCATACCCTCTATTTCTATACCAAAGATGTCGGAAAATCTGTGTCTTATACTGCCCCAGCTTTTGCCATGGATGTTACCAAAGAAATACCACGGTTCAAAAATTTCAATGCCAAAGAACATGGCTGCAAGTTGTGGTGGGTGGAATATGGGGGGCGTCTAGATACTGTACATGATACGGAAGAGATCAAATGGGAACTTTGGAAAATCATCTATGGTGTGTGGGATTATATCAAAAATTCAGGACAATTTCCTGAAGCCGATACCCTCACATTGGAATGGGTTGGAATGGTTCCCGGAAAGCGAGAAAGCCGTCGGTTTGAAGGCGATTATATCCTGACACAAAAGGATGTGGTCGAGCAGCGTCAACATCCAGATGCCGTAGCCTATGGAGGCTGGTCCATCGATCTGCATCCTGCGGATGGCGTCTTTAGCGACCGTCAGCCCTGCAACCAATGGCATAGTAAAGGTGTTTTCCATATCCCTTATCGTTGTTTATATAGTCGTAATATACAAAACCTCTTTTTGGCGGGGCGTCTGATCAGTGTATCCCATGTCGCATTTGGTGCGACTCGGGTAATGGCGACATGTGCTTATGTCGCACAAGCTGTGGCGATAGCAGCAAAACTATGTGTTCAGCATCAACTTGCACCACGAGAAGTTGGACAATCCTATTATATGACGGAATTTCAAAAAGAGCTGCAACGAGCCGGTCAGTATATCCCTGGTTTTCATTTGTTTGATAACAGCGATCTTGTACAGCAGGCAAAACTCACTTCTTCAAGCAATTTGGACTTTAAAGGATTCTCCAAAGAGAATATTTTGTGGAAAAATCTGGACATTTCAGCCGCACAACTTCTTCCTGTAGTTGCAGGTGCCTTACCGATCTTTCTTTTGGAGATTGAAGCGATGCAGCCAACAATATTGGAAGTAGAGTTAAGAAACAGTGAAAGGAAAGGTGGTTTTACGCCAGATCAGGAGCTGGGAAAAATTAAAATTAGTGTAAACCCTGGTGTTCAAACAGTAACATTGGATTTTGGATTGAAGATACATGAGGATCAATATGTTTTCCTTACGTTTCTCCAAAATGAACATGTGCGATTGGCCTATACCCTTCAGCGAATATCTGGATTGCTTTCTGTTTTTAATGGAGTTAATAAAGCAGTTTCAAACAATGGTAAACAAGTAGCCCTATCAGGATCTGGAGTGGATTCATTTGAATTTTGGACCCCACAACGTCGGCCCGAAGGACACAATCTCGCCATTCAACTATCGTCGGGACTGTCCGTCTTTGGGATCGAAAATGTGCGTAATGGTATTGATCGGCCGACAATTCGTCCGAATGCCTGGGTCGCTTCAACGGACGATCAGCAGCCAATAATTTCGATTAAATGGAAGCAGAAGCAGCGCATAAGAAGGATCGAAATTAATTTTGATACCGATTGGGATCACGCGATGGAATCGGTATTAATGACCCATCCTGAGATCGTGATGCCATTTTGTGTTCGGAATTATAGCATTGAAGATGGAAATGGAAAGATTATTTACACACAGCGGGCAAATTTTCAGACTAGAAATGTGATAGAACTTCCGGAACCTTGTGTTACAGATGAGCTGACTATATCTCTTGAACACCCTTCTCCAGATGTGCCAGCAGCCGTTTTCGCTATCAGGTGTTATGCATAGTTTGTAAAATGATAATATTCAGTAATTTAATAGTCGATACAAGATGATAGATACAGTAGTCATAATCGTTTTTTCAGTATTCATCATGCTGGTTGGGATAAGTTTTTCACGAACTGGAAGAAACTTGAAGTCCTTTTTTGCTGGAGGTGAATCCGTGCCTTGGTTTATAGGGGGAATGTCCCTATTTATGAGTTTTTTTTCAGCAGGTACCTTTGTCGCTTGGGGTTCAATAGCGTATAGTCATGGCTGGGTAGCGATTACCATTCAGTGGACCATGTGCATAGGTGGGCTGATTACGGGTCTCTATCTGGCACCCAAATGGAAGGCCACAGGAAATCTTACTGCGGCTGAGTTTATTAAGGAGCGCCTAGGAAGCGCTGTACAGAAGTGTTACATCTATGTCTTCATGATCGTTTCGGTATTTCTTAAGGGCTCCGTGTTGTATTCTGTGGCCAAACTTGTTTCCGAATCGCTGGATTATCCCTTGATCCCAGTTACCATTGTGCTGGGCATCTTAATGATTGCCTATACCGCCATCGGCGGTTTGTGGGCCGTAATGGTGACGGATATTCTACAGTTTGTCGTCCTGACAGCAGCTATTGTGATTGTCATTCCATTGGTTTTTCAGGAAGTGGGCGGTGTGCAGTCCTTCTTGGACAAAGTGCCAGATGATTTCTTCAATGTTGTAAACGGTGAATATACCTGGGGTTTTATTTTAGCTTTTGCATTGTATCATATTTTTTATATTGGGGGCAACTGGACATTTGTACAGCGGTATACCAGTGTTGATACGCCACGATCAGCTTCCAAGGTCGCTTATTTATTTGCTGCATTGTATATTGCTAGCCCGATTTTGTGGATGATTCCGCCAATGGTTTACAAAGCGATCAATCCGGATTTGACCGGCTTGGCGACAGAAACGGCTTACATCATGGTTTGTAAGCAGGTGCTCCCCGCGGGATTACTTGGTTTGATGCTGACGGGAATGTATTTCTCTACATCGGCATCAGCAAATACGGCCTTAAATGTTGTATCGGCTGTTTTTACAAACGATATCTATAAAGGAACTTTAAATCCAAAAGCCTCAGAAAAAAAGCTGATGTTTATTGCTCGCGCATCATCTTGGTTTTTTGGATTTTTTATGATTATTGTTGCGCTGATCGTACCACTGATTGGTGGAATAGTCGAGTTCACCCTGAGTATAGGTGCCATTACTGGTGGACCATTATTGGCACCACCAATATGGGCGTTGTTTTCAAAGCGATTGACAGGAAAGGCTACTGTGTATATAACTGCTGTCAGTTTAAGTGTCAATCTGCTGTTTAAGATTATTTTTCCTTTGTTGATAAACTATAAACTTAGCCGAGCCAACGAGATGCTGCTTGGTGTTGTGCTGCCCTTCGTTTTGCTGGTTTGTGTCGAACTGTATGCAAAATCACGCGGGAAAATAAGTGCAGAATATCTTGCTCTCAAACAAAATAAAGCGGCTCGTAAGGAAGCTGTACAGCAGATTGATATAGAAGAGGAGATGGCACTGAAGAATCAGAATAAATTTGGATTGAAGATGATTGCATTTTCGCTCACCTTTATTGCGTTGTTGCTTTATGTACTGTGCTTTTTCTTTGCCGACCGTTCTCCATTAGTTGGTGGAATTGCTACAGTAATACTCATCAGTTCATTGATTCCATGGCGAGCAGCCCATCGAGTTTTTTATGGATCGGATTTAAAATCAGATTAATACAGTGCGTTTTTTTTATATGATCAATGCTGAAAAATCAATCCATATTACTTGCAAGGCACTGTATTCTTAGCGTTTTTTAACACGATATCCCTTGGATACAAGAGCCGAAACAGTTAAATTGCTGGAAATTTATTGTCAATTAGAATATAAACATAAACAATATGAAAAGAAAAGCGGCATTTCTTTTAGGGCTTTTGGCTTCCGCTGCGCTACCGCAAGCAACTTTCGCTAAAGATTCGATAAAGGAGTCAATTGTTCAAGACCAAGAAATTGAAGGAAAAGAACTGATCGGGCGATGGGATATCGAGGTAGACGTCAATGGTACCTCAGCACCTTCCTGGCTTGAAGTGAAATTGTCAGGTTATAAGACGCTAGTAGGCCACTATGTGAGTACTTCGGGGAGTGCAAGACCGGTTTCACAAGTTTTTTATGAAAATGGAAAGTTTAAATTTGCGATACCACCACAATGGGAAGGCGGAAAGATGAACTTAAGTGTGGAAGGGGAGATCCAAAACGGAACATTACAGGGTACAATAACGGAACCTGATGGAAAAATGCATCGCTTCAAAGGTGTACGCGCGCCAGAATTAAAAAGAACAACTGCCGTTAAATGGGGAAAACCGATCCAGCTTTTTAATGGAAAAGATCTTTCGGGTTGGAAAGCTACAGGTAAAACAAATCAATGGATTGTGAAAAATGGGATCCTGACCAGTCCACAGTCGGGTTCTAATCTTGTTTCGGAACAAAAATTTGAAGATTTTAAATTGCATGTTGAATTTAAAATCCCTGCCGGAAGCAATAGCGGAGTCTATCTGAGAGGACGCTATGAAGTACAGATTGAGGATAGTCCGAAAGATGCACATCCGAATGCCGTGCTTTTTGCCGGCGTATACGGTTTCCTCGCAGCAAATGAGATGATGAATAAAGGGGCAGGCGAATGGCAGACATTTGATATCACGCTAGTCGGACGTCTGGTGACGGTTGTAGCGAATGGCAAAACAGTGATCAGCAACCAGGAGATTCCGGGGATTACCGGTGGTGCGTTGGATAGCAAGGAAGCCGAACCGGGACCATTGTATTTCCAGGGAGATCACGGACCTGTTGAGTTCCGTAAGGTCGTCGTTACACCTGCAATCAAATAAGACAAAAGATTTATTGAAGAGACTGCCGTCCGAGGTAGTCTCTTTTTAAACTCCAATGACAACAACGACAATGTCCTCATTCTGGTAAGAGGTATAGTACCGGTCTATTGAACCACTTTCTTTATAGTCCTGCAATTCCTTAAAGATCATTTTCTTTAAGGTGCCTTTTCCCTTTCCGTGAATAAACTTGATTTCGTTCATTTCCCAATAAATGGCTGCATCTAAGTTGGATCTTAGGAAATCAATGGATTCTAACATAAGTTCGTCAGCCGAGTAGTCTTCCCAATCTTCAAGGAAAGCATCAGCGTGTAGATCAACTATAGCGGGTGGTTTGCGCATGATTCAATATTTTACAGTGCCGCAAATGTAAAACAAAACAACGACTTAATAGCTGAGGTCAGCGAGGAAATAAACTGCATCGGCAAATTTTTCATGCCATTTTTTTATAATGGCTGCCATTTCATATTCTTCCTTTTCGGCATGAGTGAGCATCAACAGTTCCAGGGATTGCAATAATTGTTTGTGATCCAGAAAGAAACCATCATAGTCACGGTAAGCTGAGACCGTTTCTTGAATAAGTTGTAGGCTATCGTGTCGAATCAGAATCGTTGCATGACGGGAGGAAATACGGTCCAATAACCATTCCTTTTTGAAATCAGATGCGATGTGCCTATCACATGCTTGGCTAAACAATAGTTCGAATTCAACAATCTGACTTTTTAGACTATGTATAGCGGACTGGAGTTCCTCAAAAGTACTGATGATCCGTTCCTGTGTCTCCATATTTCTTGATATAATAGCCATGATATTTTACTTAAAGTTTATATAATGTTGGTTCTTAATGTTTTAAATAAAAGCATGTAAGGTATATACAAATAGTTTGGCGAAATGTTTTCCTAATTATGAATAATGATAGACTGGTGATCTGTCGAATTTTGCGTCACATGAGGTTGAAGTCAACTGCTTTTGTGAAAATTTGAAATGACTTAAAGTTTGTTCCAGAAGGGTTAGCTTTACTTTCTCAATGGGGAAAAATAGGTAATTTGCGTTTTTTTTACGTTATTCGCATAGCATAAAAAAGGTTAAAAATAGAAACGAATGAGGGAGAAAGCAATCGGAAATTATCAATTAGAAATATGTTCCAATTCGGTCGCTTCGGCGATCGAGGCTGAAAAAGGCGGAGCAACACGTATTGAATTTTGTCAAAACTTGGAGAATGGGGGAACTACACCTTCATATGGTCAATTGAAGTTGGTGCGTGAGCTTGTGCATATCGGTATTCACGTACTGATTCGGCCACGTGGAGGAGACTTTCTATATACAGATGAAGAAGTGTTGGAAATGATCGCCGATATCGAGCTGTGTAAGGAATTGGGTATGGATGGCGTTGTCATAGGTGTATTGAATGCAGATGGTACCGTGGATAAGATCAATACGAAGCGCTTGGTTGATGCTGCGCGTCCAATGCATGTGACATTTCACCGCGCTTTTGATCGTGTGGAAGATCCTTTTAGTGCATTGGAAGATGTTATTGCTTTGGGTATCGATCGTATACTTACTTCGGGTTTGAGAAATTCAGCTTTATCGGGGGCGCCTTTATTGCAACAATTGATCGAGCAGGCAAATGGTCGTATTGTGATTATGCCGGGCGCTGGAGTGGATGTTTCCAATATCCGGACGATATTAGCGGAGACTGGGGCAATTGCTATACACAGTTCAGCAAAAGAAAGCCAACCTTCAAAGATGCAGTTTTCGCAGGATCAGGTTAAGGGGATGGATGAGGCACAGTGGATGAGCTCAAAAGAAAAAGTCCACCAAATGGTAGACTTATTAAAAAGCCTTTAAAGTATAACTTTAAAGGCTGCTAATTTCTTGTTGCTTACTTAGCTAATTGATTTAAGATAGCGTCGTTTTTAACGATTTGGTTGTCAGCTTTCATTTTTGATCTAGAACCTAACTCAACGTTAGTTCCTAATTTCAAGAACTGAACTTCAACACGTGAAACAGTTTTATTTCTTCTATCTTTTCTTTTTAAACGTGTAACTCCCATTTTGATAATATTTTTATTGTTTAAATAAAACGAGGTCGGAAGCGGATTCGAACCGCTGTAGGAGGTTTTGCAGACCTCAGCCTAGCCACTCGGCCATCCGACCCTATTTTTTTTCCTTTGAAGGTCTGCAAAAATAAAACTTATAATTGGAATTAAGAAATCTTTGTGATAAAACTTTTGTGTTTTTGGGCATTATTCTGAAAACCAGTCTGGTAGTTTTTAATACTGGTATCACTTTAGATTTATGATTACCTTCTCGATTGTAGGTGGAAACGTTGAATAAGTCGCTGTTTTTTCAACCTACTGTATCTTTTAGAGGACATTCAAAAAAAATCTGGCATGAGTTTTTTCGTTTGTTTTGAAGTGGATATGAATAGTTTATGGATTTTGGAATAGATATTGCAAATGAGACTGTCAGGAATCTCATACAAGAAGTATATGAGAGGAAATGATAAAAAGGAACAAAGTAAATTAAATTAGGAAACATGAAAAAACTATTATTATCTGCAACAATTTTATTTGGTTCATTAGGAGCTTTTGCACAAGGAGGATTGGGATACGGACTACGCGCGGGTGTAAATATTCCTAAATATTCATATGAAAATGGAA
Organism: Sphingobacterium sp. GVS05A; assembly: GCF_019969845.1. GTDB lineage: Bacteria > Bacteroidota > Bacteroidia > Sphingobacteriales > Sphingobacteriaceae > Sphingobacterium. Next base: position 552,707 of record NZ_JAHXYR010000002.1, on the reverse strand, counting down.
GCTCTGAGTCTAACACTGGCTTTTTTGTAACAGGTTATTTGGATGCGCCTATTTCGCCGTATTTTTCTATTCAACCTGGTTTGTCTTTGCAAAATAAGGGTGGAAAAGAATCTGTGAGTAACGGTTCTAGCTCTGGGGAATTTAAACAAAGCATTATGTCTTTGGACATCCCAGTCAATTTAGTGGCTAAACTCCCTACAGGCGGATCAGGTAATTTCTTTGTTGGTGCTGGTCCCTATGTTGGTTTTGGTTTAAGTGGTAAAAATAAAATCAAAGGTAATGTTGGAGATCTAGGAACAGAGGGCGAAACTGATGTAAAATTCGGAAGTGGTGATGGCGATCATCTAAAACGTACAGATTTTGGTGTAAACTTTTTAGCTGGTTATCAATTGACGAATGGCTTTCAGATCAATGCAGGTTATGGCTTAGGTTTGACCAATTTAGCGCCTAATGGTGGCTCCACTAAAAACCGTGTTTGGTCTGTGGGTATCGGTTTTGGACTATAAGAAATATAAGTATTTAAGCTTATTATGAGGAAGAAGTCCCTGCATTTGTAGGGACTTTTTTATTTCTCTAAACTTAAGTCATTTGAAATTGTTATTTTTATTCAAAAGAATATTAAATGAAAAGATTCCTCTCCTTACCATTTTATGTCAAGTTAGCCTGTGTATTAATTAGTATCATTCTTTTGGGCTATTTGGCCAAGATTGGTGATACCATACTTATCCCGATGATTTTGGGCCTACTGTTTTCGCTGCTTTTGATTCCGCTGAGCAATTTTATGGAGCAAAAGTTGCGTTTTCCCCGAACATTAGCTGGAATACTGAGTGTGATCTTGTTTTTTGGTGTTTTGGGCTATGGCCTTTTTTTGTTGGCCTCGCAACTGACGCTACTCAAAGAAGATTTCCCGGCATTTAAAGAGCAAATTATGGATGGTGCCGGTAAACTGCAAAGCTGGGTCAGTGAACAATTTGGTATACAGCATAAGGAGCAGATGGAATTCATCAATAAGACGGCTTCAAAATCAGTTGATTCCGGTACCCTATTTTTAGGTACGGCACTGGTTTCACTTTCCTCTTTGTTTATTTTATTTGTTTTTACTTTCCTGTATACCTTCTTTCTGCTGATCTATAGAGGGCATATTGTGAAATTTCTTTTATTTGTCAATCGGGTCGAAGACCGACCAATCGTTGTTGATGTTGTCCGACAGATTCAATATGTAGTCAAGAAATATTTAATTGGACTGTTGATCCAAATGAGTTTGGTCTCCCTTTTGGTTTTTATTTGTCTCTCCTTAATTGGTGTAAAATACAGCCTGCTTTTAGCCTTGATTACAGGTGTATTCAACGTATTGCCTTATGTGGGTATATTCTCATCTATGCTTATAATAGCTATACTGACCTTTGCCACAGCTTCGTTTACGCATGTCGTATTAGTCATCTTAGCTTTGATTATAGTACATATGATTGATAGCAATTTTATAGTCCCCAAAATTGTTGGATCAAAGGTAAAGGTTAATTCGCTATTTGCTATGCTATCCATTATTATAGGTGAGATGGTCTGGGGTATTTCCGGAATGTTTTTAGCTATTCCTATTTTGGCAATTGTTAAGATCGTCATGGATCGTATCAAAGAACTTAAACCTTGGGGATTCTTGCTGGGGGAGGAAGATAGTAAAGATGAAGTGTATAAGGATTTATTTGAGACTTTAAATCCCATTGAGAAGAAGATTATTGAAAATGAGACAAAGGAATAATTTCCGGGCTAACTTTTATGTTTTCAAATTTTAGAAATTCAGCCTTTTTACAGACAGCATTCAAAATGCATAATATTGGATTTTATGGAAAATGTTTGTGTCGTGTGAGAAATAAGGACACTTTTGGAGAAATAAGGACAAAAATCGAGCATGACAGAACCGAGCAATAGGTGTATGACTCTATATTCTCTTTCATTTGCTTGAGTTTGTTGGCTTAATTAAATCAAAGATAAGGAAGGTGTTTTGCCTAAATATGCCCTATATATGGGGGCAAAAAACGGTTAATTGTGGGAGAGAGCACCCTTTTTAGGCTTCGCCTTTTATTCAGTATTACTTCGCCCCTCGCTCGTACCATCTTCAGCATGTTCTAATATATTCTCTACCTATTCTCCACTGATTTCCTACATAATAAGTAGGGAGTCAGTGGAGAATCAGTAGAGAAAAATGTGGTGATAGGCGAATAAGGGGCGAAGCGGTTACGAATGAGTACTGAAGAGAGGGTAAACAATTGATGGAAAATTTCATCGCACTAACTTCCTGCTTTCTTTGCCATTTTTCCTGATCTCATTCACTCCTTGGCCCACTTGTGGCCTACTATTGGCCTACAATCACCTTAATGTAGTAGGTCAATAGTAGGAAAACAGTAGGCCAATAGCAGGTGAAACTTAGAAGGATGTTAGGAAATAATAGTAAGAATGTGCTTATTTAATCGTATAGTACTTGGTTTAAATTTCTAGACAAAAAGAATACTTTCTGATATGGCTTTGTAATTTCTTCTGTCGGGGCAGTTCAAACATATCTCAACGCTGTACAATATTCTTGACTGGTGTTTAATCGGATAAATCTGTCTTCCTTATTGTTAGGAAATTCTGGATTTAATTGAGCTTTCAACATGATGAATCTCTAAATTTGATTTTTCTACGCTAAAAGTTTTTAGTTGTATTTCAGTAATTTATATGTTATTTTCGTTCTATATTTAATTTATTTTTTAATGAAAAGAAAATTACTATCAATTGCTGCAGCATTATGTTTTATTGCTGCAGCAAAAGCACAAACATCTTATGGGCTCAAGGCTGGTGTTAACTTTGCTAAAATCAGAGAATCAGTAAAAGGTTTCTCGTATACCTCAAATGCTACAACGTCGTTTTATGTTACTGGTTACGCAGATATGCCTATAGCGAACAATTTAAGTGTTCAACCTGGTATTTCTTTGCAGGGAAAGGGAAATAAAATTAACATCAAAGACTTAGAGGAGGTAGCTGGGGGCAGTTTGGGAATAGAAGATTCAAAAAGTCAGTTGATGTATATTGAAGTCCCTGTCAATTTTGTATACAGCATACCAACAGGTAATTCTGGCAGTGTTTTCTTAGGCGCGGGTCCTTATGCTGGTGTCGGTATACATGCTAAAGCCACTCGGGGTAATGAAAGTGATAGTGGTAGTTTTAGCGACGCTGGTCTTAAAACCTTTGATGCTGGTTTAAACTTTCTCGCTGGGTTCAAACTAACAAACGGTTTCTTGATTAATGGAGGATACGGTCTAGGATTGACGAATATAGTGAAAGGAGCCGAGGAGGGGTCTGCCAAAAATCGTGTATTCTCAGTAGGTGTTGGTTACCAGTTCTAAGCAAAAAGTATAACAAACGAAAAAAGGGCTTTTCTTACGAAAGGCCCTTTTTGTTTTCAGTGACTGAAATCTATCACACTTTGATTTCTACTTCAACACCTGAAGGTAATTCAAGTTTCATCAATGCGTCAACAGTTTTAGCGTTTGATGAATAGATATCCAACAATCTTTTGTAAGCACACAATTGGAATTGCTCACGTGCTTTTTTGTTAACGTGTGGTGAACGTAATACCGTGTAGATTTTTTTCTCAGTAGGTAATGGAATAGGACCACTAACAACTGCACCTGTAGGTTTTACTGTTTTTACGATTTTTTCAGCTGATTTGTCAACCAAATTGTAATCGTAAGATTTCAATTTAATTCTGATTCTTTGGCTCATTTTTATTTATTTAAAATGATTGCTAATTAGAGCTATTCACAACTAGCAATCGGTGTGTATTTTTGATTAAAGAACAAAGATAAAAGATTATAGTCCTTCATCTTTGTTCCTTTATTTTTGAGTTCTATTATTCAACAGAACCTTTGATTTTACCTTTTGATTTTGCAATCACATCATCAGCAACGTTACGAGGAGCTTCAGCAAAGTGATCAAATTCCATTGTAGATGTTGCACGACCTGAAGTGATTGTACGTAATTGAGTTACGTAACCGAACATTTCAGAAAGTGGAACCAATGCTTTGATTACTTGTGCACCGTTACGTGAATCCAAACCTTGCATTTGACCACGACGACGGTTTAAGTCACCCATTACATCACCCATGTTTTCTTCTGGTGTTAAAACCTCTATTTTCATAATTGGTTCCATTAACACTGGAGAACATTTAGGCAATCCTTCACGGTATGCTTGACGAGCAGCTAATTCGAAAGACAATGAATCTGAATCGACAGCGTGGAATGAACCATCAATCAAACGAACTTTCATTCCTGATAATGGGAATCCTGCTAATACACCATTTTTCATTGAAGTTTCAAATCCTTTTTGAACAGAAGGGATAAATTCTTTAGGAATTTTACCACCAACGATTTCATTAACGAATTGAAGCGGTGATTTAGTTAAATCGAAATCTTCGTCCGCTGGAGAGATAACAACTTTGATATCCGCGAATTTACCACGACCACCTGATTGTTTTTTGAATACCTCACGGTGCTCAGTAGTACCGTTGATAGACTCTTTGTATGATACTTGAGGAGCACCTTGGTTAACCTCAACTTTGAATTCACGTTTCAAACGGTCGATCAAGATCTCTAAGTGAAGCTCACCCATACCAGAGATAACTGTTTGACCAGTTTCTTCGTCAGTTTTAACAACGAATGTAGGATCTTCTTCAGCTAATTTACCAAGACCAATACCTAATCTATCTACGTCAGCTTGAGTTTTAGGCTCAATCGCTAAACCGATTACCGGCTCAGGGAAAGTCATAGACTCTAATACGATAGGGGCTTTTTCGTCACAAAGTGTATCACCAGTTTTGATGTCTTTGAAACCTACAACCGCACCGATATCACCAGCCTCAATAAAAGGAATAGGGTTTTGCTTGTTCGCGTGCATTTGGAAGATACGAGAGATACGCTCTTTGTTACCTGAACGCGTGTTCAATACATAAGAACCAGCATCTAACTTACCAGAATAAGCACGTATGAAACACAAACGACCTACGAATGGGTCAGTCGCAATTTTGAAACCTAAAGCTGCGAAAGGCTCATTAACAGATGGTTTACGCTCGATTTCTTCACCAGTGTCAGGGTTAGTACCTTTTACAGCCTCTACATCAAGAGGTGAAGGCAACAATTCCATTACTAGATCCAACATGGTTTGAACACCTTTGTTTTTGAAAGATGAACCACATACCATAGGAACGATAGCATTATCTAATACTGCTTTACGTAAAGCATCTAAGATTTCGCGCTCAGTTAATGAATTTGGATCTTCGAAGAATTTCTCCATCAAAGTCTCATCATAACCAGCTACTGCTTCTAATAATTTCTCACGGTATTCAGCAACTTCATCCACCATATCTGCAGGAATAGGAACTTCTGTAAAGGTCATCCCTTTATCATGCTCATTCCATACGATACCACGGTTGTTAATTAAATCAACAACACCAGTGAACGTATCTTCAGCGCCGATAGGTAATTGTAATGCGACAGCATCAGAACCTAACATTGATTTTACTTGACCAACAACTTTCAAGAAGTCAGCTCCTGAACGGTCCATTTTATTAACGAAACCGATACGTGGAACTTTATAGTTATCCGCCAATCTCCAGTTAGTCTCTGATTGAGGCTCAACACCATCAACCGCAGAGAATAAGAATACTAATCCGTCTAATACACGTAATGAACGGTTTACCTCAACCGTGAAATCCACGTGTCCAGGAGTATCGATTACGTTTACTTGGTATTTATTACCACGGTATTGCCAGAAAACTGTAGTAGCAGCAGAAGTGATTGTAATCCCGCGCTCAGCCTCTTGCTCCATCCAGTCCATTGTTGAAGCACCTTCGTGAACTTCACCAATTTTATGGTTTACACCTGAGTAGTAAAGGATACGCTCAGTTGTTGTAGTTTTACCAGCATCGATGTGAGCAGCGATACCGATATTTCTAGTGAATTTTAAATCTCTTGCCATAATATTTTTAAGCAGCTGGCCTTATGGGCCTTATGTGTTTAAATGTAATGTTAAATAAGTACACCGACCTTGATAAAAGATTGTTCGTTTATCGGAGGTCGGTGTAATCATATTTTTTTGAATGTCTTCAAAATTAGAATCTGAAGTGTGAGAACGCTTTGTTAGCTTCCGCCATTTTGTGCGTATCTTCTTTCTTCTTAACAGCAGCACCTTCACCTTTAGAAGCTGAAATGATTTCTCCTGCTAATTTTTCAAACATTGTTTTTTCACCACGTTTGCGAGCGTATGAAATTAACCATTTCATACCCAAAGCGATTTTACGGTCTGGACGAACTTCCATAGGAACTTGGAAGTTAGCACCACCTACACGACGTGATTTAACTTCAACAGCAGGCATAACGTTGTTCAAAGCTTTTTTCCAAGCTTCTAAACCGCTTTCTTGTGTTTTTTGTTCTACTAATTCTACTGCATCGTAAAAAATAGAATAAGCGATAGATTTTTTACCATCTACCATCATATTGTTTACGAAACGTGTTACCTGAACGTCGTTAAACTTTGGATCAGGTAAAATGATTCTCTTTTTCGGTTTTGATTTTCTCATTTTTCTTTCCTCCGTTTAATTATTTCTTTTTACCTTTTGTTGGAGCTGCAGCTACTTGTCCTGGTTTAGGACGCTTAGTTCCGTATTTAGAACGACGTTGGTTACGACCTGCTACACCTGAAGTATCTAATGCACCACGGATGATGTGGTAACGCACACCTGGTAAATCCTTAACACGACCACCACGGATCAATACGATCGAGTGCTCTTGTAAGTTGTGACCTTCTCCAGGGATGTAAGCGTTGACCTCTTTACCGTTTGTTAAACGTACACGAGCTACTTTACGCATTGCTGAGTTTGGTTTTTTAGGGGTAGTAGTATATACACGTGTACATACACCTCTTCGCTGTGGACATGAGTCCAACGCTGGTGACTTACTCTTATCAACCAGAGCTACTCTACCTTTTCTAACTAATTGTTGAATAGTAGGCATTTACCTGTTTTTGTTTATAAATTTGATACCTAAATTATTTTAAGTTCGCAAAGATACTGATTTCGTTTTGAATATTAAATAGTTAGTGTGTAAAATTTAGATTATTTTTTCGAAATGGAAGCTCTCTTTTCCCTGAAGCGAAGCCGTTTTCCCTCCTGGTTTGATGAGTTCGCGCTCCTTCTCGTGGATTCTGTCCTTGGTCAAAATGATTTCGCCGGGAGGATTTTTCGTTTACTCACTTGTTGAAATTGGTTAGACGCCCGTCTGTATCATTCTCCGCAGTAACGAAATGATTTTGTCGGGCGTCAGAATGGTTTAGTCACCTGTCTGTCTCTTTTAGTCCTTGGTCTGGATGATTTAGCCGAGTGGAATTTTCATTTCCCCACATGGAAAAATGACTCCGACACTGGTTTGACTCAATCCGACATAGCGCAGAATCGATATTTTACTTGGCGAAATGGAATAAACACCCGGGAGATTTCATTTGATACTTACGCAGCTCTCATTCATCTCTTGTAAAATCCGGATAAGGTATGACGACAATCTATAGCTTTTCCTTGCTAAATAGGATGTTGCCAAATAAGGACAATATTAGTTGTGTTGTCAACCCAAACTGTGCAAAAATAGTAATGTTTTATATTGTTGCTCTATAGCATCCTTACATATTGATTACTAGTTCTTCTATGTTTTTTTACGAAATTATTCTTCTACTGGTTTTCCAGTATATTTATCTTTTTGCGTGTTTATGCCTCTTTTTGGCAGGACGTTTGTCAAACACGGATAGATAATTAACAGTAAAAACAAATTAAAGTATGCAAATTATGAAAATCAAATCGATGTATTTAGTTGTATTAACGCTAGTGACTCTTGCGTTTGTTGGATGTTCAAAAGATGATGATAATACCCCAAGTGATGGAAAAGGAAAAGTCAAATTAACAGTAACCACTTCTTCAAGTTTCGATAAAACTAAGGGAGCTAATATACAGGTCTCAGTGGGGTCTCATGACGGAAATGCTAATCCACAAAAGTGGAAAGTTAATGGGCAGGAGTTGGCTGCAAAAACAGTTTATATGTACTCGGAGGACGATTTCCAAGGGGGGAAGACGTTTACATTCGAATCACTTGATAGCTATCTGGGAGCGAGTGCTAGTATTACAGCTATGACAACGGGGGCAGCTTATACACTGACTTATAAAATTGAAGAAGGGGGAAAAGTGCATGATGAAGGTACTGTAGAGGTGAGAAGTGGAAATAATCCTGTTTCTCTACCTTGGAATTTTAGCAATTATGGTAAATAATGTCTCAATGAGCTAGGGAATAGACGCTATGCTTAGTGTTTAAAAAGTAGTTAGATAGATAAAGGCTTGTGAATATTTTTGCACAAGCCTTTATCTTTGAATAACAATTTTAGGGACATAGTCGACGATAAGACAACGACGTAAAATCTATCTGCCGTTTATCCAGATCAACTTTCATCATACGAATCTGAACCTCATCACCCAGCTGGAATTTCTTTTTCTTCCGCTGGCCAATGATCGCATAGCTAGGTATTCTGCCTGTTTGTATTAGATGGATACATGTCATTATACCTAAATTCTAGACTTATTATAATAAATCATTTTAGGATCAATCTACTGGTTTTTGAGTATTTTAGATATTTTCTTGTTTTATTTTTCCCTTTAATAGGAAATTTCATATATTGTATAAAATTTTTTTAGTGAAAAGAATAAATTAAAGTGTTTAAATGAAAATTATGAAAAGAGAATTTATTGCAATTGCTGTATTTTCGGTCTGTTTACAGTCTTGTGTAAAGGACGAAATAAAATCTTCTAAAATCGATCAGGTAGAAAGTTTTGCTTATGAAAATGCGGCAAAGGAGAAGTTCGCTATTATTTTGTCTAAGGCGGTTAGTTCAAATCAGTCAATGAGAAACTTTATTCAAGAAGAGGCCCTTAAAATGATGGATAACGATTATGATGTTTTCTATCCATTTATAAAGGATGAAATTTTAGATAATAATTTGAGTTTTCGGGATAACTTATTAAAAGTTACAGATCAAGAAACATTAAATAGGATTGAAGGTCAGTTACCATTGCTAACTATTTACGTGCCTACTCTTCCTAGCGGTTTTTCCCCCGAAACTTGGACTCCCAGGGATGAAATTCCAGCTGTCGTTGCAGAAGGAAATTATAAAAATAATGAGCTGCCATTTTTTCAAAACGGAGAAGAGAAAATAAAGATAAAAGCTAATCAAATACCAGGATTTCCAACTTTGGTAGTGAAAAGTAATGAGAGGATCGCGGTAAAAAATAGAGCGTTGCTAGCAAGTTCTGGATCCGGTCAAAATGTTAAAGGTAACTATCAATTTATATCCAGTGAGTTTGAAAATAAAGAGATCCGGAGCGGAGTAGCTAAAGCAGCTAATAAAAGAGATTTGAATATTTCAAAAAAGGCTAATTCTACCTCACTGTCAGGTGTGAGTTGGGGAGAACGTAAGACAACAATAGATTTGGATCTTTATAATATAGTAACTTCTGGAATTTTTCACACGATTACCGCTTATAAAGAGTTTGAAAATCAATCAGATGCTTGGCACAGAGACTATATTTACTACCGTCTTCAGCCTAATTCCACTGAAGGTAAGTTTCAGAGGGGACTATATAGAGAGTTTATTCATTACCTATCAATTTCTGAGTCTGGTTTTAATTTGATGACAAATACAAATTCTGATCCAGACGATCCGATTTTGAGTCAGTCAAAAGTTGGTTCGCCTAATTTTTGGTCAGATGGCTATTTTGAATTGAGGTTTGATGTTATATCCAATGCAAAAGATGGCGTAGGTGAGCGTTTTACAGATATCAAGTCCATAAAACCACAAGATTTATTTGATATAGAGTATGGAATAGTGGGAGGGTCAGTTTATTACATTAAAAAAATAACTCCGAAATTTGCCAAAGTAGATATTCCGTTGCAGGAATGGGATTTAGAGAATTTGACCTATGGCTGGAAAATTTCTGTTTCGGAACTTGATCAAGCTAGTACGTCAACCGTTAGTACCACGAATACTTCCAAATTCGCAACTAATTTTGGCCTTGATAACATAAAAAAAGGATTAAAATTTGGAGCAAGTGCAGAAATAAGCTCATCGAAAACACATTCATATACAGTACAAAATGTAACCGATGAATTGGGGGATGTTTTAGTGTATTTCGGTGATAAACTTTGCCTTGGAAAAAGCCCAACTGGTTATCTTTTTAACACTGTATACAATTCAAATATTTCAATGTTAGTTGCACCGAAAGAAATAAAATAGATATGATACTTAATAGAGCACCAAATTTAAAATTGGTGCTCTGTTTTTCTTACGACAACAACGTAAAATCAATCTGCCGTTTATCCAGATCAACTTTCTTCACGCGGATCTGAACCTCATCACCCAGTTGAAATTTCTTTTTCTTCCGCTGGCCAATGATCGCATAGTTCTTCTCATCCAGTACATAGAAATCATCCGTGATATCACGTAAGCGTACCATACCCTCACACTTGTTCTCCTCAATCTCCACATACATACCCCATTCGGTCACGCCCGATACGATACCGGTATATTCTGTACCGATCTGATCTTGCAGGTATTCCGCTTGTTTGTATTTGATGGATGCGCGTTCCGCTTCAGCTGCCTTTTTCTCCATTTGTGAAGAATGCTCCGACATTTTCTCGTAGTGCTCGGCATTGACCTTTGTACCACCATCCAGGTAGAATTGCAGAAGACGGTGCACCATCACATCCGGATATCGACGGATAGGGGAGGTGAAATGGGTATAATAGTCAAATGCCAATCCATAATGGCTTGTTTTCTTCGTTGTATAGATTGCCTTGGCCATTGAACGTACCGCCAGGGAGGTCAGCATATTCTGTTCCTTGCTGCCTTCGATCTTCGTCATGATAGCATTGAGGGATTTCGCAGTTTCCTTGTCTGTTTTAATGGTCAACTTGTGGCCAAAACGTGCCGCAAATTGCGAAAATGTAGTCAACGTCTCCGGGTTCGGAACATCGTGGTAACGGTATACAAACGTCAATTTGTTTTTACCACGGCCTTGCTTACCGATATACTCAGCCACTTTACGGTTGGCCAACAACATAAAGTCTTCGATCAACTTGTGGGCATCTTTACGTACTTTGGTATATACGCCTGTAGGTTTGCCATTCTCATCCAAGGTGAATTTAACCTCCTCACTTTCAAAAGCAATTGCACCATTCTTAAACTTACGTTCACGAAGGATATATGCCAGTTCATTCAATTTTAATAGCTCATGGCTGAAATCACCGGATTTCGTCTCAATAACTTCCTGTGCCTCCTCATAACTAAACCGTCTGTCCGAATGGATAATGGTACGGCCAAACCATTGCTCATGAATAGTCGCTTTGTCGTCCATTTCGAATACTGCCGAAAAACAAAGTTTGTCTTCATGTGGACGTAATGAACATACGCCATTGGACAAACGCTCCGGAAGCATCGGAATAACACGGTCAACCAAGTAGACCGATGTCGCACGGTTAAACGCTTCTTTATCCAACTCGGTATCCGGAATCACAAAATGCGATACATCGGCAATATGGACACCGATCTCATAATTCCCATTCTCCAGCTTTTGGAAAGATATAGCATCGTCAAAGTCTTTGGCATCTGCAGGGTCAATCGTAAATGTGGTAACACCTCTGAAATCACGTCTTTTGGCAATCTCTTCCTTGCTGATTTTCTCCGTGATTTTATTGGCTTCTTCTTCTACCTTTTTAGGGAATTCCAATGGGAAGCCGTAATCTGCCAAGATCGCATTCATCTCGGTGTTGTTTTCACCCTTGACGCCCAGAACATGTTTGACCGTTCCTACCGGATTCTTACTGCCACTTGGCCAGTCAATGATCGAAACCACGACTTTCTCTTTATCCTTGGCACCATTCAGGTTGTCGAGTGGAATAAAGATATCGTGCAGCATCTTGCGATCATCGGCGATAAAAAATGCGAAATTATTTGAAATGCTGATTGTTCCGGTAAAGTCGGTTTTGGCCCGCTGTAGGATTTCAATAACTTCACCTTCTTTTTTGCGGCCACCTTTTCTTTTCTCAAAAGTATGTACTTTGACAATATCGCCATGCAAGGCTTGTCTTAATTTACGTGGCGCAATATAAATATCGTTTTCAAATTCATCCTCAGGAATAATATAGGCGGAACCATCTGCTGTCATATCCACCTTTCCGGTGACATATACTTTAATTTGTTTCAGATTAAATTTTCCGCGTTCTACTTCCACGAAAAGTCCGCTTCGCACATTTTCCTGTAAAATATCGGCAATGGCAACTTTGGAATCGTTGTCCGTCAGATTCAATTTGGAAGAAACTTGTTTATAGTTGAGTGGCTTGTTTCCTGATTTTTCGAAAATATCGATGATCAGTTGTGTTAATACCTCTTTATAGGGATTATCTTTTCTTGTCTTCATTCGTTTTATTATTTACTCATTCGTATTAGCCACCAAGTCATTTGTATGATAGCTAGTGTGTAAAACAGTGGTTATTAGCCCCGCAGGTACAATAAATCAACTCTATGCGCAATCACTCATCAGTATGGTTGCGGTGTTGATACAAGGTACAAAAAAATCAGCATTCACCTGTACAATAGCCGAGCCAATTGGAGCTAATCCAATTCTCAAACTATAGACAGATCAAGCGAAAAATTGTTTTGAAGCTGTATGTTGTGATTTATTTTTTACAATGATTACATACGCCGAGCGCGTTTACGGCAATCGCCTCCAAGCTAAATCCATCGGGGATAGAAACTTTTGGTAATGTAATTTCGTCCAGACAGTAGACCGAGTTGCATACCCGACAGATGAAATGCACATGTTGGTCATGATGGTCATGTTCGGAGCAGTTGGTGGAACACATGGCATAGGTAGCGGTTCCATGTAGATCAAAGATCTTATGGATAATACCTTTTTCTTCAAAACTGGCCAATACACGATACAATGTCACACGGTCGATATCCTTACCCAATAATTTCTCCAATTCCGGCTGGGAAATAGCCGAATCTTTCGTTGAAATAATTTCAAGCACCTTTAACCGAGGTTGGGTGATTTTTAAACTATTTCGTTTCAGAATTTCTGGATATACAGTATTGGATTGTTCCATGGACTTAGTCGTTAAATCTTAGATCAGTTACAAAAATACGGAATTTATCCACATAAGAAAACCGATAAAGTTAAGATTATTGTCATCTTCCCCTTATCGGTTCAAAACCTATACAGAAGTATAGTCTATTTTATTTACCCGCAGCCTTAGCGTGGTCAGCCAAGAATGTTGCTAAACCGCTATCAGTCAATGGGTGTTTTAATAATGCTAGCATTGCCGATAATGGGCCAGTCATTACATCTGCACCGATTTTAGCACAACCTAAGATGTGTGCGCTATGGCGTACAGAAGCTGCTAAGATCTGCGTTGGGTATTGGTAGTTATCGTAGATCAAACGGATATCCTCGATCAATGCCAATCCGTCTGTAGAGATATCATCCAAACGGCCAATAAAAGGAGATACATAAGTAGCACCTGCTTTTGCCGCCAATAAAGCTTGACCAGCAGTGAATACCAATGTACAGTTTGTTTTAATACCTTTTTTGCTGAAATATTTGATTGCTTTCACGCCATCTTTGATCATAGGAACTTTCACAACGATCTTGCTGTCAAGAGCTGCTAATGCTTCTCCTTCTTTGATCATTTCTTCGTAAGTTGTAGAAATAACCTCAGCACTCACGTCGCCGTCAACAATTGCACAGATTGCTTTGTAGTGGTTGATTACGTTCTCATCACCGCTGATACCTTCTTTAGCCATTAAACTTGGATTGGTCGTTACACCGTCTAATACGCCTAAGTCTTGGGCTTCCTTGATTTGCTCTAGGTTCGCTGTGTCAATAAAAAATTTCATTGTGTATGTTATTGAATGATAATTGTTTGATTATTTTAATGTTCAAAATAATAGATGCAAAGTTATTGATTATATTCCAGTATTACACATCTATTTTGATGAATTACATCATTATTTTTGCAAAATAGAATCTCTTCCCGTTCTTTTTTGTTATACTTTTATAGTATTATCTTTATATATGCAGGTTTTTAGATCGCTCCATTATAGAAACTTCCGTTTACATGTAATAGGACAAGCAATTTCCCTAATGGGAACTTGGATGCAGCGGATAGCAATCAGCTGGCTGGTCTACGAACTGACAGGTTCGGTTTTCTGGTTGGGTTTCGTTCAGTTTATTTCCTTATTACCCTCCTTGGTCTTGTCCCCTTTTATTGGAAGTTTTGTTGATAAACATAAGAAGTATAAACTGGTGTTATTGACGCAGATTGGCCTGATGATACAGGCAGGTATGCTGACATTACTGGTTTACCTCAAATTGGAGACTGTGCTGTGGCTGTCGGTTCTTGGTCTGATACAAGGGGTCATCAACTCCTTCGATGTGCTCGGTCGACAGTCCTTAATGATGTATCTGGTCGGTGACCGTAAGGATCTGCCCAACGCTATTGCACTCAATTCGACCATCTTTAACGGTGCCCGGATGCTTGGGCCCGCCATTGGAGGAATCTTACTCAGTACCTATGGTGAATTGGTCTGTTTTGCATTGAATTTTATCAGTTTTGTACCCGTTATCATTACATTGTTGATGATGAAGGTAGATGAAACCAAGGGGCAACTAAGTAAAGGTAGCAACTGGGAGGGACTGGTCGAGGGATTTCGCTACCTCAAACGTTCTCCGCATATTTCTTCCTTGATTATTATCATGACTTTTTCCAGTTTGATCGTCATTCCTTATACCTCACTCTTGCCCGCGATAGCGAAAGAGATGTTTCATGGAGACGAGCGTATATTCTCCTGGTTTGAAAGTGCTGCCGGATTGGGTGCCATGATCGGTGCATTTAATATGGCCCGACTGAAATCGGGAACGAATCTCCGCTATCAGGTGATGGGAGCGGCTGCACTGATGGGGCTAGCATTGCTGTTCCTAGCGCATTCAAGTATGTTACAGATGGCTTTAGTGTATGTAATGCTTGTTTCCTTTGCCATGATGATGCAGAATTCCAGTATCAATACCTATATTCAGACACATGCCATACCGATCTATAGGGCGCGGGCTATTTCGTATTATGTCATGGCCTTTCAGGGTATCTTTCCAATAGGTACACTCATGATCGGTTCCCTCGCAAGTTACTGCGGTCTCCGAACTACCTTATACCTGATGGGCGGACTGGGGATAGTTATTGCGCTACTCTATTATATCTACCTGAGAATGCATATCCATAAGCGGCTTTTTCGATTTTAGTATTGAGTAGTTCGTATTGCGTATTGAGATTTTGGTACAGCGAGTCGGATGCTTACCAATCAGCATGGGATATTTTTACGGCTTACTTACTCTTGATTTTTCTGTCCCGCAAGCGTAATATCTTTTTCGCATAATCAATAACGGCACCATAATCGGCGAAAATATCACCTCCTAATACCCCGATCACAGGTTCCAGATCCATTTGCTGATAAGCATAATTGATCGAACTTAGATCCAGTACTGCGGTCTTCAATTTGTTTATGTGCCAGGTACCGATTGCCAAACTGGGAATTTCCATGTTAAAGCTTTCCATCGAGTTTGTGCCGAGACCTGTTGATAGGGTTTCCGATGGTTCCAACAGCAATTGATCCTCCAAAAGATGTCCCATTTGGGTTTTATCAAATACGGTTTTAGATGCCCCCGTATCGATGACCATTTTAAAGCTGCGTTCATATAGTGTTACATCAACGAGAATATGTGTTCCCTGTCCCTGGAGATCTAAGATTTGAAAAGGTACTGTTGTCATATTCCCAAACATAACCAAAAATTTAATTAAAAAAAAAGTTTGGAGTAGCCTTATCTTCCTGTGAAAGTAAAATCTTTTTTGCAACATGAAAAAAGGCCGTTATTTAGAATAACAGCCTCTCCTCTCGTTAGTTTATGTTGATCACAATACCTTTATCTCTTTCAATACATTATTCATGGTGCGTACGGCATCAGCACTTTTGCTGAATTTTTCCTTATCTTCCTCATCCAGTTGTAATGGAATAATACGATCCCAGCCTTTTTTGTTAATAACAACCGGAACACCAAGATTAATATCCTCCTGACCAAATTCACCTTCGAGGTAAACAGAAGCGGTAAATAATTTACCTTGGTCACGGACAATACTCTCTACCACTGCGGCAGTAGCAGCACCTGGAGCATACCAGGCCGAAGTACCGATGAGGCTCGTTAAAGTTGCTCCACCTACCATGGTCTTATGGACGATCTCTGCCTGCTCCTCAGCTGTAAGAAAATTACTGACCGGAATGCTGTTCCACGTGGAGTGCTTTATCAAAGGAATCATGGTTGTATCACCATGGCCACCAATGACAATGGCATTGAGATCTGCGGCCGATGCATTTAATTTTTCACTCAATTGATATTTGAAGCGTGCTGAATCCAAAGTACCCCCCATTCCGATAATCCTATTTTTAGGCAAACCGCTTGATTTGAGCGCGAGGTAGGTCATCGTATCCATTGGGTTGGAGACAATGACAATAATGATATCTGGAGAGTGTTTTACCAAATTCTCTACAACCGACTTGACAATATTTGCATTTGTCCCGATCAATTCTTCGCGGGTCATTCCCGGTTTACGGGGAATACCTGAGGTGATGACAGCAACAGTAGAGCCTGCAGTAGACAGATAGTCATTGGTTACTCCTTTGATTTTGGATTCAAACCCCAATAGGGCTGCTGTTTGAGCCATATCTTGCGCTTTTCCTTCTGCAAATCCTTCCTTGATATCCAATAACACAATCTCCTCGGCGACATTTCGACGGATTAAATTGTCTGCTGTAGTTGCACCTACAGCTCCAGCACCAACAATAGTTACTTTCATATGTAAATTATTTATTTTTTAATGGCCATATGGAATATCCAGTCCATTTTCACGAATGCTTGTACTGTTTTTTGACATGGATATTTCATGAGCATTTATGTGGATTAGTAAATAATGCTTGAATTTAACGAATTATTGTCAGTAAATCAATCAATTTCACCGGAATAACTTGTTTTTAAAAAGATAATAGAAGCGCTCATACGAATTTTGCCAATCGTGATGCCATTCCGGCACTATGGTGGTATAATCTTTTATTGCCTACTAATGGATGCGAATGCTTATACAACCAAAAAGCAAAAAAAGACTGCCCTAAAAGACAGTCTTTTTCATGGTTGCGGTAAATTTTCGAATGAAAATTTACTGATTTCAAATTTCATCCCAATAGTATAACTCAGTTCTAGAACGGATAGCCAATGGCCAGATTGAACATCAGGTTATCTTTTCGCCATTGCGAACTGCCAAAATCTATATCCTTAAATACCCAACGTTCCCCTTTAGGTAAGTAGGGGATACGGAATGGAATGGAAAAATCGGTCCGGATAATTAGGAAGGTAAAGTCGAAACGCAAGCCGGCTCCGCCACCTACGGCAAGTTCATTCAAAAAGTTTTTGCTGAACTTAGCCCCGGGCTTGTTTACATCTTCTCGTTGCAACCAGACGTTACCTGCATCAATAAACGCTGCCCAATGGACAAAACCAGCCAGTTTAGAACGATATTCTGTGTTCATTTCCAATTTGATATCACCGGTCTGGTCAGCATAAAATAATCCATTGCTCAATTTCTCCGGAGCAACGGTTCCCGGACCTATCGCGCGGGCACCAAAGGCTCGGATACTGTTTGGTCCACCGACATAGTACTGCTTCAGATAGGGTAGGGAGCGCGAGTTTCCATAGGAATAACTCAATCCAAGACTCACCCTGGAGGCCAATTGTGAATTCTCAGACAGTTTCATATAATGCCTTCCATCGCCGCTTAATTTAATATATTGGGAGAAGTATGCATCGAATAACTTGAACGTCTTGCCCTTGTTGAAATCGGCTCCTTTGATTAAACCAAGAATATTACCCGAAAGATCTAGATTTCCTTTGAAATAGAATGTATTTTTCAGATGTTGCTTCATCGTATTCTGGAACGTGAAGTTGTAGTTGGGGCCAATTGTAAACTGCGGATCGATCGCATGCCGCAAAGCAGGGATTGTATCCATTTGCTTTTGGTAATTCTCCGAAATACCTTTAGGCTGTACATAGGTGATCTCCAACAAGGCGAGATCATGTTGCTTTTCCTCAGATTCTTGCCAGATATAGCCATAATCTAATGCAATTGAATTTAGTGTGTAAGCTTTCCGTCTGTTCAGAAATTCATATCGGCCTTTCACATAGGTTTTGGGAATAAAACGACGTGAGGGATTGATATGTCCGAAGGGAGAGAGTATCCTTGGAAAAGTTATCGTTGCTTCCATTCCATAGCGATAATAGCTGGAATTTAGATCCGCATTTCCCCCGGTCTGGGTTTCATATCCGCCAAAGACATTAAAGCTCAATTGCTCTGCGCCCTTAAAGGCATTGCGCAGCGTCCAGTTGACGTTAACCTCGGTTCCATTGTAGACCGATGCCATTTTCCCCAATAGTTCGACCCTTAAGGATTTTTTTGGTAGTGGCGTGAGATAGTAATACACATCCAGCGCATTGGGCACTTCCTTACTGTCTACAAAGTTATTCTTGACAAATTTCCAGCTGTTTAAATTGACCAAATGACTGATTGTCTGATTGTGTGCCGTACGGTTATAGACATCACCTGGCTTAAAGAAAATATGGTTGGCAATGACCGGCTTGCGAAAGGTACGCCTTCGATCAATAAAATAGTAACTGCTGTCAAAGAGTTCGGCATTGCGCGTTGACCGCTGGTAGCCCGAACCGGTCTCTGTGTAGTTCGGGAAAATATAGATCTTATTGATTTTGGAGGGAACTTTTGCCTGTGCGGGGGTTTCCTTTTTTAACGTCACGTACATGTCGACCCTGTTGTTGCGGTGTGAGCTGTCGACTTCTACCAAAATATAATCGGGACTGAAATAGTAGTAACCTTTGTTTTTAAGGTCATTGTCAATACGGTCACGCTCATTCAACACCACATCAAGACTGTAATTTTTTCCGACCTGAAGCAGGCTTTTGTCCGACGATGAGCGGATATCCCGCCCCAATTGGCTTGTGCTATCAATATCAAACTTGACCGATTGGATCCTATAGATTAGATTCGGTTTGGCCGTATAATTGATAGTTGCCTTTTTCTCTTCAACCAGGGTGTCTGATCTAACCTCCGCATTGAAAAAGCCAATATTTTCCATGCGGTTCCGTAACAGGTTTTCATTGTATTCACGGTTGACGTCACTCAACAAAACAGGTTCTTCGCCAATTTTCTTGAAGAATCTTTTGATCATGTTTTTATTGGCAGAATCGCCTGCCATATTATTAAAATACAGTTTAAATGGAACGCCCGCCAAACGTTTATTTGGTTTGGGCATCAAAGATGATTGGAGATAGGTTGCAAGTTTTTCCTTATTCTCTTTTGAAATGGTATCCGAATCTATAATCACATTGCCTTTGACATACAGGTTTTCCCCCTCTTTCAAATTCTTGGTCGAAGAACAAGAAGCTATTATTGTCGTCAAGGTCAATATTCCGATAGCAAGTTTCAGTTTAGTTCGCATGATAACTCCTTTCCTCATCTTCATTTTTAATTGCTGTCGTTCTGACCGTATCTAAATTTGTTTTTGGACTCGGATTTTTTGGTTCATTTCTGCTCGAGTCCAATTGTTGTTTACGTTTTTCCTTTTCGCGCTCTTCAATACGTTTTCTATACTCGGGACTATGAAGCATCAAACTGTCTCTTATGACTGTACGTACACTGTCCCTATAAACTGAGTCGGTTTCCATCCGCTCCACATTAAAGCGTTTTCTAAATCCTTTGCTGTCGGTGTCATAGTACTCTTTGAGTTTTTTTGAACTCATCCAGATTTCTTTAAATTTATTATAATCCATATTGATAATAAATCCAATACCGGTCTCTACATATTGTCCCTGAAGGGTCACCTGATACTGGTTTTTGCGATACATACGGGCGAAATAACGACCATCTTGTGAAAGTTGGTAATCCAATTGAATATCGCCGGCAATATTATTGGAGGCCTCACCAGGGCGGGTGTTGCCTTCAACTTCAAAATTAGAACCTATGGTAATTTTTAGTCGGTCATTTAACAGCATTTTTGAGACACCGATATTTAGATCTGTTCTTGTTTGTCCAGCTCCAGTAGCATAATCTTCTTCGGAAGTCAGGTTGAAATCCAATTCTACGCCAGTGATCAACTCTGAAGCCAAGCGGTTCAACTGTCCGCTCAGGAACGAACTGATACTATTCCGAACAATAGCCTCTGTACCACCGCCGCCGGATAAACTTTCAAACGGATTGGTCGACATAAATCGTCCCAATACAATGAGGGAGAACACCTGCTTGTTGAGTTCAGACGGATTTTCACGGAGTGTAGTCAACGCGTTGTTTACCTTACTGACAACATCTTGGGAGACAATAGAGTTGTTCTCATCCAAGTCGATATCAAAACCCAATTGTGGCTGGAAGAGCTTGTCCGTAATTTTTAGCAACACATTAAATGGAACACGCTGTTTATATAGGTTCGCATTTTCTGATCCCAATTGCGTCGCAACCAGTTCTAAAGTAGGCGCTTTGGTCATATATGCTGCCGTAATATTAAGTCGTGCATCCAATGGAT
Organism: Sphingobacterium sp. GVS05A; assembly: GCF_019969845.1. Lineage (GTDB taxonomy): Bacteria > Bacteroidota > Bacteroidia > Sphingobacteriales > Sphingobacteriaceae > Sphingobacterium. The sequence continues at coordinate 531,904 of NZ_JAHXYR010000002.1, read as the reverse complement.
CTCCATTCCAGGTAATAGTACTTCCTTTTTGGAAGGTAAAATCTTTTTTTACAGGGCCAAAACTAAATGAGTAGCTTCCTTTGTCCACGGTAAATGTTCCTGACAAGGTAATTTTACTGCTGGCATCTATACCTGCATTTAATTCCGCCTGACCCTGGATATTTAGGGCATCCTGTGAACCGGCATCCAGGAGAATCTTAAATTTAGCCTCTTTATCCGTCTGTAGGTTTAGATCCACATCCATGCCGGTCAATTTGGTAACGGTCATCGAATCCAACTTTGCAAATATATTCGCACGTGTAGTATCACTCTTATCAACAAATTCGACCACCCCTTTACGGTCAGCCATACCCGGGTTCTCATTCGGCATAACAAAGGTGAAATCGGTATCACCAAGGACCTTGATTGTTCCATCGACAACAGGTTTGTCCAGATTTCCTCTGATCCGTAGGTTGGATGTCAGGTACATCTTACCATAAAACATGTCATTGTCCGTCTGGGTTGAGTTTAGCACCTCAAAATTGTCGGTATTCACATTCAGATTAAAATCAAAATCAGTATAGGTCTTTGTATCTATCGAGCCAGTAACTTTAGCAATATTCCCTTTCTTATCCTCCAACGCGAATTTCGTGAAATTGATTCCGCTATTATCAAAATGCACGGTCTCATCCTTTGCTTTGAAAAGAGCGTTCAACATGGCGATATTGAACTGGGCATCTTTAAACTTGACGTCACCATCTATCAGAGGTTTTGAAGGAGACCCTGTAATTTTCAGCTGACCTTCAAGGTTTCCTTTTGAATCTTTCAAATAGCCCAAGCTAAATGCTTGTACAGTCTGCATAGTCAATGGCTGAATATCCAATGTGAAATCCAGACTGGATTCTCCTTTCGGTGGACTAATAAAATCACCGTTTAATACCACATTATTGCCGTTTTCACTAATACTGACATTTGCACTATAGGTATTTTCTTTTTCGTTGTTGACTTTGATATTTACATTTCCGACGGTATCTTTTCCAACGTAAAATTTATCAATGACCAGATCCGAAACAAATACAGGGCTACTTTCCAGACGTGATATTGTTGCTTGGCCATTGATGCCACCACCTAGATCCATAATATCGCTTTCAAGCATTTTACTTAGGGTCTCAATACGGAAGTTCTTAAAGGAAATATTTACTGGTGAATTCAATACACTGTCCTGCGAGGATATACTCAATTCTTGCCCCTTACTGCTCAGAACAAAGTCTTTTGCCTGAATACCCGTATTTCCAAATTTAAGTACATTGGCCGGATTTACATTCCATTTGTCATAGTTCAACATTAAGCCGTCCTGGTGCAGGCTGAAAACAAAAGCTCCATTGTCGACAGCCATATCTCCACCCAAATGGTACTGTTCCTTCTCTTTTCTATCTTTTATCCACAACCCAAAATCCAGATTATTCTGAATGACGGAACCACTAAATACCGTATTGACAAGTTCAATGTTGCTGACCTTGATCTTATTGATCAGCGCAGAATAGTAAAGGGTGCTATCCAAGGTGTTGATATCCAGGGTAACATTGTTTATTTCTGTCCCACTGTAAACTATTTTTGGTGCATCCAATTTGGCCAATATTGTTTTTGTTTCACTGTTAAACATCCCATCCAGTGTGACATCTTTCATTTCTGTCAGTTCCGGGACAAAGTCCTGGACAAATTTGGTACGGGTCAACTGTGCTGAAAACTCGATGCTTTGTGGCTCATATTTAGGCACCTTAACAGGTTGTCCAGGTTGATAGTAAACCTGCAAAATATCCTGAATCGCATTTTGTAGTTCCAGAATTTTGTACTTTCCGACCAAGTGGGCATTGAAAAAAGCGGATTTTAAAAGTAGTAAATTTCTGGTTGTATCCGATTTTGCAATCAACGAGATGCTATCCAGAGAATAATATGCGTCATTGTACGCAATAGAAGAGTTGGTGATATGGGCCTCCCCATTCAAAAAGTTTGGATCTGCCGAAGTAAAATGGCCGACCATCTTACCGTGGTATTTAAAATCGTCCTCCATCAGCTTCAGGTTTTTGAGGTTGATGGTGTCAACCATCAATTCAAAATCCACTTGTGGATATTTAGATTTCATATTGGCCGTGGCATCCAGCTTTAATTTAATATTGGGGTCAGGACTCACCACGGAAGCTTTAATATCTCCATTGTCTGCAGTGAGGTTCATATCGATATTCTGATAACGATAACCCATCGCATCCATACGGTTTACTTTGCCGTCGAAATTGGCGACAAGTTTTTTAGGATCCGTTCCGTGTCCTTTTAATTTTCCCTCAAATGAAAGTATACCCAGGGTGCTATCCATTTTCATGATCTGGCCAATATCAAAATCACGGATGCTAACAAAAGCATCGTAAGTCGTATCTCTGCCCGCCATGCTCACTTTCCCATCAACTTTGGCTGTTCCTTTTTCGGTCACCAGTGAGAGGTTGGTGTCAAAGGCAGTCATTCCCCCCTTAAATGTTCCGGTTAGTCCGATTGTATTGGGCAGTTGAAGACCTGTTGGCAACATGGTTTTGGCGACAAGTTTTTCAATATCTGAGCGACCTGTTGTTAATTTTTTCAGATTAAGGTCCATCGACATCTTATCTACATCCGGTAGCCCCTTTAGGCGCAGACTTGCAATAACCCGCGTATTTGACAAGGTCTGGAAATCAATACTGGGAATATTTAGATCATTTAGTTTGCCCACCACGCGACCATCGATATTGAACTTTTTGTCCATCAACGGCTTCATGACCTGCATCGTGTCAAGGAACGGTGCAAAGAAATAAATGTCGCGCATATCGACATGGCTTTTTTTGATGGTCGCATTCACATAAATCAATTCCGGTTTTTTGGTAATAATATCCAGTGAAGGGTAGCTTACTTTTAGGTAGTCCCGAATGAGTGTACGTGGTGTTTCCGCATAGAGGTTCTTAATTTCTGCCCCTGTATTGGTATATTTAAAATCCCCTTTAAGCTGTTTGATAACAAGGCCTGAGTGATCTGATGCACTCAGTTCATGCAATGATCCACTGATCGAATCTGCGCTATAATATAAATCCGTCAGATTTGTTTTTATTCCCGGAATTTTGATGTTGAAATAATCAAAGCCTTTCATACGGGCTTGATTGTCATCTCGGTAAGCTAGACTTGTATTAGTGATATTGATATCTTTGGCCGAGACGACCCATTTGATTTTTGTAGTATCAGCGGTTGTATTACCTTTTTCAGGAGTTTTTTTGGCTATTTTACCAAAGAGTACATCATTGTCGGATCCATCCAAGTGGATGGTTTGGATATCGACCAGTTCTTTGTTTAAATCAATCTTGTTGATATCAGCGCGGAGATTTTTAATGTTAAACTTGGTTTTCAACGCACTGGACTGATCCTCATAGCGGACAAAGATATTGGCCAGGTCGGCAATTTGTATCCCCACATCCGGAAGCAGGGTTGTCGTCTGTGCCGTTTTGTCTGTGATACCAAAGTCTTTAACTGTTGGGGCCGTGCCATCAACGACCGGTTTCCATTGCTTTACGGTCGCATTTAAACCATCTATTTTTACCTTCGGTAGGTTGAAGGCCATGTTTTTGGTCAGGTCAAATTTCTTGATATTGGTGTTTAGTGTACCTAAATAAACGTCAGCGCTTGTTCCGATAACATCATCAGCGTAAACGATATGAAATTTATCAAGCTTTATTTTATCGAGATTGAACAGCAGGGCAGAAGTGGTATCGGCTGTAGGCTTGCTTTCCTTTTCGGATGCAAATGCTTTGACGATATAATCAAAATTAAAGGAGCTGTCCGGTAGTGTTCTGCGAATTTTTGCTGTGATCCCTTCCGCTTCGATACTTTGGATCTCAACCGTGTTTTTCAGTAGTTTGAGCATATTGATATCCACAGCGATGCTTTTTCCCGCAACAAGGGTATCCTTGCTCTGATCTTCCAGATAGATGTCCTGTAACACTAATTTTTTTGGGAAATCAATGTTTATATAACCGATTTTTACCGGTGTACCTATTTTTCCTTCAACATAATGAGTTACTTTTCCTGCAATATAGTTCTGAACGGACGGGATTCGGATTAAAAATACAACTAGAATAACCAGCGCAATTATTACTCCAATAATCCACAATATTGTTTTGAAAGCAATTCGGGTAAATCTGTTCAACGTATAATTTGATTTAAGTATCTATTAATAAAAATTAAAACGGAAAAAAGTTTGCAAAGTTTTTCAGATATTAACTTATATCACCGCCATTTCAGCAAACTAAGATAAATTTGCTTGTATATGCAAGTTTAATTTGTGCAACATATGTATGCAAATTTTAGACAATTCCCCATTTACCCCTAAAAGCTTTGTGTTTGAAGGGATAATATTTAAAACACATCAAATAATTGACCAAACCATTTTTGGAGTATAAAGTTTTTTGTTTTTTTAATTTTATGCTAACAAAAGCATGCAATATCGATCAATTTGTTAAAAGAGATTACTCCATTAGCTTTTTGTATTTTCCCCAATTTTCAAAAATCACCCATAACCAGATAATGAAAAGTACAGCCCAGATAATTAATCCCATTTGGCTATAAAAAATCATGTTATGTGTAAAAATGCCGATGAGTATTGGAAAGATGACCAATGCGCCTAAGGTTCTCGTCTTGGGGAGGATAAACAATAAGCCTCCCAGAATTTCGATGATTGCAACGAGTGGCATCAACCATTTTATCGTGACAAAAGCCTGAAAAACCTTTTGCATATCCATGTCCATAGGTGGAACAGGCATATAATGAAAGATTTTATCTAAGCCCGCATTGATAAAAAGAAGGCCAAACAAGACACAAAGGATATTCTTTATGATGTTCATGATCGTAAAATTTAAGGACCAATTATTTAACAGTAATTGTTGTTGGAGGTTCCGCAGAATCATCCGGCTTTTCCTCTTCTTTCTTTTCGCTGTTTCGTTCCACAGTGATTGTACATTCGGTGAGCAAGGCAGCTACTGCACCAATAGCAGCAAATACAGGTGCTAAGATCAGCCCTATTGCGCCAACAGTAATTGGAAAACTCATGATTTCTTTGCCATGTTTGTCCGAAATACTGATTTTATTTACATTACCCTCTGCAATGATTTCTTTGATCTTTTGTAAAAGGTTTTCACCGTTGATTTGAAATGTTTCCTTGAATCCCATGATGCTATAATTTAAGTTCGCTCTTATAAAGTTATTCATTTTTTTACAGGAATTCTTATAAAGTTAAAAATCAACAGAAAAGCGATAATACAAAATTTTTATCATTCCATGGAATCACATGTGGGCATAAGAGTAAAAGAAAGGAACGCGTCCCAAAAGTAAAGGCAGATCAAAAAAAAGCCCCACGAAACTCGCGGGACTTTGAAAAAAAATATTGTCGATCGTTTTAACCTAAAGTGGCCAAGCTATCTTGAAGAATCTTGATTTTAGCTTCTGCATCAGCTTTCTTGCTTTTTTCGTTTTCAACGATTTCTGGTTTTGCATTTTGTACAAAACGCTCGTTTGAAAGCTTTTTGTCTACAGACACCAAGAATCCTTTCAGGTAGTCCAGTTCTTTTTCAATACGTTCGCGCTCTGCATCTACATCAATATTGTTTTCCAGAAGTACATAACACTCATCCTTACCCGCCAAGAAACTTGTTGCACCAGCTACTTTTTCTGTCACAAATGTCACAGCTTCTAGGTTGGCAATTTTCGTGATGATCGCAATATACTGTGCCAGATCAATGTCAGACTGTTGGTTGATTGCCAAAGGTAATGCTACTTTTGGTGAGATACCTTTCGAATTCCGGATATTACGAACTTCGGAAATGATCTGTTGTGCTACAGCAAAATCTTTGATAACATGCTCATCAAAAGCATTGACTTTTGGAAATTCAGCGACAATGATACAGTCTTTTTCCTCTTTTATACCAAACAGTTCATCATGCCACAATTCTTCCGTTAGGAAAGGCATAAACGGATGCACCAAAGTCAATATACGTTGGAAGAAGGATTTTACCATTTCCAAAGTTTCTGAAGCAATTGGCGAGCCATAAGCTGGTTTCACCAGTTCAAGGTACCAGGCACAGAAGTCATCCCATACCAATTTATAAGTTGTCATCAAGGCATCTGATAAACGGTAATGCTTGAAGTTTTCTTCAATTTCAGTCAATGCTTGGTTGAATCGCGCATCAAACCATGCAGCTGATATTTTGTCCGACGCTGAAGCTGGAGCATCGATGACTTCTAAGCCTTTTACCAAACGGAAGGCATTCCAGATTTTATTGGCAAAATTACGGCCTTGTACACACAGCTCAACATCAAAAGGTAAGTCATTTCCAGCAGGTGCTGTCAATAACATGCCCATGCGTGTCGCGTCAGCACCGTATTCGTTCATCAAATCAATAGGATCAGGTGAATTACCCAAAGATTTTGACATCTTGCGCCCTAATTTATCGCGTACAATACCTGTAAAATAGACATTTTCAAAAGGTAGCTGTCCACGGAATTCATAACCTGATACAATCATGCGTGCTACCCAGAAGAAAATAATATCCGGTGCAGTGACTAGATCCTGTGTTGGGTAGTAATAGTTGATCTCTTCATTTTCAGGTTCATTGATACCGTTGAATACAGAAATTGGCCATAACCAAGCTGAAAACCAAGTGTCAAGCACATCTTCGTCCTGACGCAAATCTGCAAGCGTTAGACCCGCATTGCCCGATTTTTGCTGTGCCAGTGAAAGCGCTTCTTCGGCGGTCTGTGCAACGACAAAATCATCGTTACCATCACCATAGAAGTAAGCAGGTATTTGATGTCCCCACCACAATTGCCTAGAAATGTTCCAATCTGTTACATTTTCCATCCAGTTGCGGTAGATATTTTTGAATTTCGTCGGATGGAATTTAATGGTATCATCCATGACATTATCCAAGGCAGGTTTTCCCAGGTCTTCCATTTTCAGGAACCATTGGTTAGAGATCTTAGGTTCAATAACAGCACCGGTTCTTTCAGATGTTCCGACATTATTGGTGTAGTTTTCTACTTTTTCCAACAATCCTTTTTCTTCCAGTTCTTTTTCGATCTCTTTACGCACTTTGAAGCGATCCATACCAGCATAATGCAAGCCGTTGTCGTTTAATTTCGCTTCATCGGTAAAGATATCCACAAACTCCAGATCATGCTTTTTACCTAGTTCGTAGTCATTGATATCGTGTGCTGGAGTTACCTTAAGACAGCCTGTACCAAATTCAAGATCCACATATTCATCTTCAATGATATTTACTTTACGTCCGACGATTGGTACGATCACTTGTTTTCCTTTTAACCAGGTGTAGCGTTCGTCGTTTGGATTGATACATACTGCTGTATCACCAAAGATTGTTTCAGGACGGGTTGTGGCAACGACAATATATTTGTCTGTTCCTTCAACCTGATATTTTAAATGATATAATTTACCGTTCTTTTCCTTGTAAACAACTTCTTCATCGGAAATATTGGTTTTGGCTTCTGGATCCCAGTTAACCATGCGGTAACCACGATAGATTAAACCTTTATTGTAAAGGTCAACAAATACACGGATCACCGATTGATACAATTCAGGATCCATGGTGAAACGGGTACGATCCCAATCACAGGAAGCGCCTAGTTTTTCCAGTTGCTTTAAGATAATGCCACCGTACTTTTCTTTCCATTCCCAAGCATGCTTTAAAAAATCCTCACGGGATAGGGATCTTTTGTCAATGCCTTGCTCCTTTAACATAGCGACGACCTTAGCTTCAGTGGCAATGGAGGCGTGGTCTGTCCCCGGTACCCAACAAGCGTTTTTACCCTGCATACGTGCGCGGCGAATCAAAACGTCTTGAATCGTATTGTTCAGCATATGACCCATGTGCAATACGCCAGTGACATTCGGTGGCGGCATTACAATCGTATAAGGTTCACGTTCGTCAGGAGTAGACCGGAAAAATCCGTTCGCTTTCCAATAGCTGTACCATTTTTCTTCAGCTTCTTTTGGATTGTAAGTTTTCGCTATGCTCATTTTAAATTCTATATTCAATTTTTTAAGGAATACAAAAGTAAGGAATTCTATGTTATTTTCCTTGTTATCATTGATCTTGTTATTGATTGTAGATCAAGGGCAAAGGATAAGGGATGAAGGTTCAACGTTAAGGAGCAATGATTAAAGATCCGCGCTTACCCACATCTCAATACTCATATCTCACTACTCAATACTTAAATCTTAATACTTTTTTAATCTTTTCTTCATATTACTAGTCGATTAGCCTGGTTTTAATGTAAATTAATGTAAATTTGCCTGTTTTATTTTTACACGAAGGGATGCAACGATTTGCGAACGAACTTAGGGCGTTAACACAATATTTTTTGTTTTGGCTAATCATCTGTTTTATAGATAGATTTATTTTTATTTTTGCTTTTTTTGAGAAAATAGGAACTGCTCATTTCACTGAGATTTTTAGAATTTATTTTCATGGATTAAGCCTTGATTTTTCAGCTGTATCCTATATCTGTACCATTCCCTTTCTTGTCTATTGTATACTCGGATTTTTTCCAAAGGCTCAGCCAAAACGCGTCATCCTTGATATTTACACAATTGTCGTACTGGTTTTATTTTTTGTGACCAGTTTTATCAATGTTAATATCTATCGAGAATGGGGGGATAAAATATCAAAACGAGCGATAGATGCTTTCCTGGCATCACCATCCGGTGCGGTAGCTTCTGCAGAATCTACACCTGTTTTTCTTCCGATCTTCGGAATGTTGGTGGGGATATTTTGTGGTTATTTTCTCTACCGTTGGATGTTCAAAAAAGTGTATTTTTTTAATGTTAAATCACCGATTGGCAACTTCTTAAAACTGGCCGTCGGCGTTTTTGTTTTGTTTACCTTTATCCGTGGAGGTTACGGCCGCGCAACACTAAACCCTAGTAAAGCTTATTATTCTGAGGTTACCTTTTATAATCATGCGGCTGTCAATACACAATGGTCGCTTTTGCGCGACTTTTTTACCAAGAGCACAAAACTGAAAAGCCCTTATGATTTCTACGGCTCGGACCAACAAGGTCTTCAAGAGCACTTGAAGCCTGCGTTCCAGAGTCAGCCTGATTCTGCGGTCGAAGTTTTATCCACGACACGCCCCAATGTTGTTATCATCATGTTGGAAAGTTTTGTCGGTGACCTCATCCAGTCTTTGGGAGGAGAGAAGGGCATAACGCCACATATGGAAGAATTGATCAAAGGTGGAATTTTATTTGATCACATCTATTCCGCCGCCGATCGTTCGGATAAGGGGATGGTTGCTATACTCAGTGGATTTCCGGCACAGGGACCGGAAAGTATTATTAAATATATCGACAAGCACGAAAATATGCCTGCTATTGGGCAGGAATTTGACCATGCAGGTTATGAAACTTCTTTTTATCATGGTGGACAAAGTGAGTTTTATAATTTCAAGTCCTATATGTTGACACATGGTATTTCCAGAGTGGTTGATAACGCTAATTTTGGTTTGGATGCCGAGCGGGCTTCCTGGGGAGTCTACGATCATGTGGTGTTCAACCAGATGATTCATGATTTTAACAAGGAGAAACAGCCTTTCTTCTCGACGATATTTACATTGATCAATCACGAACCATTTGAATTAAAGCACGGTTATAAATTTGGCAGTACCAACAATGCTGATAAGTTCAGAAGCACGGCGAATTATACGGACTCGGCTGTTTTCGATTTTATTGGTAAAGCCAAGAAAGAAGCCTGGTACAAAAATACCCTTTTTGTGATAGTTGCGGATCATGGCCATCGTTTGCCATCGGAAAAATGGGAGCTTTTCCATCCGAATAGATTCCATATCCCATTGATCTTTTTCGGTGATGTTATCAAACCGGAATACCGGGGTAAGATCTTCAATCGGATCGGAAACCAAACGGATTTGGCAACGACGCTGTTGACGCAGTTGAAACTTCCGACCAATAGATATCACTGGAGCCGAGATTTATTTAATCCGACAACACCACAGATCGCTTTCTATAATTCCAAAGATGCCTTTGGTGCTGTTACACCAGAACAGGCAGTATCTTTTGATAATGTTGGCCGAATAATCAACTACAGATCCAATAAAGAATATCCTGCTGCCAAAACCGATAGTATATTGAATATTGCCAAAGCGTATTATCAGCAGGTCTATCGTGAATTTCTAAAATATTAACCTGATGAAGTTAAGAGGAATATTAGCACCTTATTTTGCAGTGGCCATTCGCTTTGCCTTTCTTTTAATCGTTTACGCCCTGCTTAGATGGGGGTTTTACCTGCTTAATGCCTCATTATTTCCTAATGTAAATGCAGGGAAATTGTTTGTAATGTTTGGCGGAGGTGTGCGTTTTGATACCGTTGCTTTGCTTTATCTGAATATTCTTTACATTGTTATGCAGACGGTCCCCGGACCATTCATAGCTAATCCAACCTATCAACGGGTTTCCAAATGGATCTTTGTCGTAGTCAACTCACTAGGGATCGCCTTGAATCTGATTGACTATGCCTATTACCCTTTTACACTAAAACGGACCACCGGTACGGTATTGAGCCAGTTTTCAAATGAGTCCAACTTGTTTAAATTGGCATTTGACTTTTGTCTTGATTACTGGTATCTCCTGCTGGTATTTGCATTGCTCGTTTATGGCTTATCGAAATCGTATCAGTTGATCCAACTGGAAAGACCAAAACGTTATTCCTGGAAATCTTTCCTTGTTCAGGTTCCTTTCTTTTTATTGACTGCTTTTCTTTTTATAGGTGGTGTTCGTGGCGGCTGGGCGCACAGTACCCGTCCGATTACATTGAGCAATTCCGGTGACTATGTGGACACCCCTGAAGAAATGAATATTGTACTGAACACGCCATTTAGTATACTAAAAACCTTAAAAGCTGTTAGTCTCAAGCCCGTGAACTATTATCCGGAGCAGGAGCTGATCAAGCTGTATGATCCAATTCATCTTCCACAAACAGACAAACCCTTCAATAAAAAGAATGTTGTTGTATTGATTTTGGAAAGTTTTGCAAAGGAACATTTTGGTGAACTGAATAAAGATATTCAAGGTGGGAAATATAAAGGTTATACTCCTTTTTTAGATTCTTTGATTCGCAACGGCTATACCTTTACAGATACCTATGCGAATGGTCGCAAATCCATCGACGCTTTGCCTTCGGTGATTACAGGTATCCCTTCCATTGGCGAACCCTTTGTACTTTCGGTGTATTCGGGTAATGAAACCACTAGCTTGGCTAAACTCCTGGGGAAAAAAGGGTATGAAACGGCATTTTTTCACGGTGCTCCGAATGGAAGTATGGGCTTCTCTGCCTATATGAAGCTGGCTGGGATTCAACATTATTTTGGTAAAAACGAATATAACAACGATCAGGATTTTGATGGTATCTGGGGAATTTGGGATGAACCTTTTCTACAGTTTACAGCGAATAAAATCAATACGTTAAAACAACCGTTTTTTGCGAGCTTCTTTTCGCTGTCCTCGCACCATCCCTTTAAGGTGCCGGAGAAGTATCAGGGCAAATTTCCGAAAGGACCGTTACCCGTGCAGGAACCTATTGGCTATACCGATAATGCACTTCGCGAATTCTTTGCGACGGCATCTAAAATGCCTTGGTTTAACAATACCTTATTTGTGATCTGTGCTGATCACGCAACTGTAAGTTACCTTCCCGAGTATCAGACCACAGCCGGGGGCTTCCAGATCCCGATTATATTTTATGCGCCGGGCGATGGCTTGGTCGGCAAGGCCGATAAACTGGCGCAACAGATCGATATTATGCCAACGGTCTTAAATTACCTCCATTATGACGAACCTTATTTTGCCTTTGGATCAGATGCATTTAAGCCGGGAAGGGACAATTTTGTCCTGAACAATAATGCAGGAAGTTACAATTTTTACTACAAAGACTATATGATGTCTTACGATGGTCTTAAACCATTATCTCTTTATAATATGAAGCAAGATCGCTTGATGAAACAGGACTTGATAAAACAACATCCAGCTGTCCTGGATACGATGGAAACCAAGATGAAAGCTTTTATTCAACAATATAACAATCGGATGATTGAAAATAAGCTGACCTATAAAAAATAGGTCAGCTTAATTCGATTGCTGTTTTTGAAATTTGATCCGGATGCTTCTATCGATGACAAAAAGAACCAGATCATAAAAGATATAGATGAATGGCAAGGTAACAATGACCAATAGAATAAACCCCCGACTGTTATCTGCAAAAATACCATTGACCAGGTAATTTGCCAAACTGCTCCAAAACCAGCAAAAACTATAGAATGATGCCGGTACGATCAGATTTCCAATGAGCAACGCATAACGGTACCGACCGATTTTGTACTTTTTATAGATATACTTGATGTGTAAATAAAATAGCACTAGGGAGCTGATGAATGCGAGGAGCCCTGGACTGATCCAGAGGATGACGCTTGCTAAAAATGAGGTCTTTTCCCCAACTTCAATTTTGAAACTGTCCTGTTTTCCGACGGATTTAATAGTCCAATGAACGAGCGTGTCAGTTTGCTGTTGAGGAGCTCCCAAATTCTGCGCATAAGCCTTCATTTTATTTCCCGTATGCAGGTACAGATCAATAGGGCCAAAGGAAGACCAGTACTTCGAAGGAAATAGGAGATATTCAATTTCATATTTTGTGAGGATATCCCGACGGTCATAACCCATCAAAGCACGGTATTGAATTTTGATACTGTTTTCACCCTTATGAAGTTTGGCTGTAAAATAAAAGGCGTCATTTAGGTTAATTCGCTCCCATTCCGAATTTCCATAGCTGATCTCATAATAACCATCTTTGAACCGTAAGAACGGTAATTTGAGATTTTTTTGATCTAATGGAATGGATTTAATCTCTTTTTGGTTAACAGTCACGTTTTCTAATCCATCTAAATTGAGGGCAAGAAACACCAATGGAAAGTCCATGTTTTCCTCGGCATGGACGATATATTCTATATTGAATTGGCTCTGATAATCATAATCCAGTGTGTCGCGCACAAGGTGTATGTCAATTCGTTCGCGAAGTACTTTTGCTTTACTCGAAGGAACCAACTGGGCCGTAATGCTATGGGGGCCAAATGGATTGGCCATGTTGGCTGAGAGTGCCAACACCGAAAGCAAAAGAATAATCGTTAGACCTATTATCTTACTGTTCATAATTGTTTATTTAATGCATCTTCCATTCCGCTGGTTATAAATGAACCTCGTAGGCTTATTTAATTCGCGGTTAATCTATTAGCAAACAAATAACTGGAAGTGAAAGTATAAAATAAAAAGATGAAAAAAAATCTGGATTTATATTCGCAGGCAGAAATCTCACAAAAGCCGAAGTAGGTGGGCTAGGGAGAAGATAGCGGTTATGCCCAATTCATATTCGTAGAATCCCAAAGGAAATCAAGTTTAGAGAAGGGGGCAAAGTACAATAGAAAAGACCTGTACGGCAATCGTACAGGTCTTTTTTATTGTTATAATTTTAATACCAATTATACGCCCAGCAATAAACGAGCTGGATCTTCTAATAATTGTTTTACACGAACCAAGAAGCTTACTGACTCACGACCGTCAATAATACGGTGATCGTAAGAAAGCGCGATATACATCATTGGACGGATCACAACCTGACCATTCTCAGCGATAGGACGTTGGATGATGTTGTGCATACCCAAGATTGCTGATTGTGGTGCGTTGATGATAGGTGTTGACATCATAGATCCAAATACACCACCGTTAGTGATTGTAAATGTACCACCTGTCATCTCGTCGATCGTTAATTTGTTATCACGAGCTTTACCCGCCAATGTAGCAATCGCTTTCTCGATTTGCTCCAATGACATCGCATCTGCGTTACGGATAATAGGAACAACTAGTCCTTTAGGTGCAGAAACTGCAATTGAAATATCTGCAAAATCAGAATACACGATTTCATTTTCTTCGATACGAGCATTCACTGCTGGCCATTCTGCCAATGCTGTAGTTACTGCTTTTGTAAAGAAAGACATGAAACCAAGACCGATACCAAATTTCTCTTTGAACGTATCTTTATATTTAGCACGTAGATCCATGATCGGCTGCATATTGACTTCGTTAAAAGTTGTCAACATGGCTGTTTCGTTTTTAACAGCTACTAAACGTTTTGCGATAGTTTTACGTAAAGAAGATAATTTCTCACGACGCTCATTTCTGGAACCAGCAACTGGTGCAGCTGTAGTTGTAGCGGCAGGAGCAGCAGGTTTCGCAGCTGGAGCTGCAGCTTTTGCAACAGGTTGAGCCTTGTCAGCATCTTCTTTTGTGATGCGGCCATCTTTACCTGTTCCTTTTATAGTTGAAGGATCAATTCCTTTTTCTCTCAAAATTTTTGCAGCAGCAGGAGAAGCCGTACCAGCAGCGTAGCTATCTGGATCTTCGTCTTTTGCAGCAGCAGCTGGAGCTGCAGTTGATGATGCCTCAGCAGCAGGTGCAGCAGCCGGAGCTGAACCACCAGCAGGAGCTTGACCTTCTTCAATTGTACAAACGACAGCACCGATTTCTAAAGTATCACCTTCTTGTGCAATGATTCTTAAGATACCTGCTTTTTCAGCTGGTAATTCAAACGTCGCTTTGTCTGACTCCAGTTCGGCGATGTTTTCATCCATCTCCACATAATCGCCATCTTGTTTCAACCATTGTGATAAGGTTACCTCCGTGATAGATTCACCTACGGTTGGTACTTTAATTTCTAAGCTCATATATAATGTTCTTTATTGACAATTGCGTCCTATACATAAGACGCAATTGATTTTAAATTGTTTTTATTCGAATGATTTATTTAAGATCTCTGCTTGTTGAGCAACGTGTTGTTTCATATAACCTGTTGCTGTACTTCCGCTTTCTTTACGTGCTACGAAACCTGTAAATGCAATCTCAGTACCCATCAGTTTGCGGCAGTAGTAAGACCATGCACCCATGTTCTCATTTTCCTCTTGCACCCATACAAACTCTTTAGCTTTGTTGTATTTTTTACGGATTGCTTTCAACTGCTCAGCTGGGATTGGGAACAATTGTTCGATACGAACGATCGCTACATCCTTACGTTTGTCCGCTTCTTGTTTTTCCAATAAGTCATAATAAACTTTACCAGAACAGAACAATACACGTTTTACATCTTTTGCAGCTACATTTGCATCATCGATGACCTCTTGGAATACACCTTCTGTGAAGTCTTTCAATGGAGAAACAACTTTCGGGTGACGCAACAATGATTTCGGTGTAAAGATCACCAATGGTTTGCGGAATTCGCGTACTAATTGACGACGTAACAAGTGGAAGTAGTTGGCTGGTAAGGTACAGTTTGCCAAGATCATGTTCTCATCTGCACATAATTCCAAGAATCTTTCGATACGTGCCGAAGAGTGCTCAGGACCCTGTCCTTCCATACCATGTGGAAGCATCATCACTAAGCCATTTGAACGTCTCCATTTTGTTTCCGCACTCGACAAATATTGATCTACGATGATTTGAGCACCATTGTAGAAATCACCGAATTGTGCTTCCCAAATTGTTAACGAGTTTGGATTAGAAGATGCATAACCATATTCAAAACCTAAAACAGCATATTCTGAAAGTAAGGAGTTGTAGATCGAGAATTTGTCGCCACCTTTGATATTTGCCAATGGAATATATTTCTCTTCAGAATCTTCCAAAGTCAATACCGCATGACGGTGCGAGAATGTACCACGTTGTACATCTTGACCTGAGATACGAACACGGTTGCCTTGATCCAATAAAGTCGCATAAGCCATTAATTCACCCATTGCCCAATCGTATGCATCATTGCTGATCATTTTTGCACGATCTTCGAACAGACGAGTGATCTTACGGAAGAATTTTTTGTCCGAAGGTAAAGTCGTGATCTCTTTCGCTAATTTCAAGAAAAGATCTTTTGCAACTTTAGTTTTATCCGTAGTTGTCGATACTTCTCCTTTTTTCGCTGGACGTAATCCTTCCCATGCACCTTTAAACATCGGAAGATCTTCAGTCAATACTTCAATAGTTTTCGCTTCTTCAAGTTTAGTCTGCAATTCCGCCTTAAATTCTTTTTCTATATTTTTTGAATACGCTTCGTCAATACTTCCTTCGGAGATTAATTTTTTCGCGTATACTTCTTTTGGATTCGGATGTTTTTCAATGATTTTGTACAACAACGGTTGTGTGAACTTAGGCTCATCAGCCTCATTGTGACCAAATCTTCTGTAACATAATAAATCGATAAATACGTCTGTTTTGTATTTTTGACGGTATTCAACAGCCAAATTAATCGCATAAACTACAGCTTCTGCATCATCTCCATTGACATGGAATACAGGCGAAGAAGTGATTTTTGCAACATCGGTACAATATGTTCCAGAACGTGCATCTTTATAGTTTGTTGTAAATCCGATTTGGTTATTGATAACGATATGTACTGTACCGCCAGTTTTGTAACCATCTAGTTTGGACATTTGAGTTACTTCATAGACTACGCCCTGACCAGCAATTGCAGCATCACCATGGATAATGATCGGTGCAATTTTTGATGAATCACCATCGTATTTGAAGTCGATTTTAGAACGTACCATACCCTCTACAATTGGATCTACTGTTTCCAAATGGGAAGGGTTTGGCGCCAAACTCAAGTGAACGGATTTGCCATCGTTGGTTTTGACTTCAGAAGAGAAACCCAAATGGTATTTTACGTCACCACCAAAGTTTACCTCTGGATCGTCTGCATAGGTTTTACCTTCAAATTCCGAGAAGATGGATTTGTAAGATTTACCCATGATATTGGTCAATACGTTCAAACGACCACGGTGAGCCATACCGATTACAAACTCTTGGATGCCAATTTCTGAACCTTTTTCGATAACTGAATCCAATGCAGGGATTAAGCTTTCTGCACCTTCCAAAGAGAAACGTTTTTGACCTAAAAATTTAGTACCCAAAAAGTTCTCAAATACAACAGCATGGTTCAGTTTGTTCAGGATTCTCTTTTTGGTATCCAAAGAGAATTTTGGCATATTGCGGTCCGCTTCCATGCGATCCTGCAGCCATTTTATCTTTTCTGGATTACGGATATATTTGAATTCTGCACCAATAGAACGGCAATAGGTATCTTCAACCAGTTGACGGATATCTTTTAATGTTGCTGGACCTAAGCCAACTTCTACACCTGCATTGAAAACTGTACTCATGTCTGCCTCAGCAAGACCAAAAGTTTCCAATTCCTTGCCAGGGTAGTACTTACGTCTTTCGCGAACAGGGTTGGTGTGAGTGAAGAGGTGGCCACGGTCACGGTAACCGTTGATCATGTTCAGCACATTGATTTCTTTCAATACGTGCTCAGGAGTTGCTTCGCCTACTGAACTTGTTGTTCCACCAGCATTTTGACCGAAATCAAAACCTTCAAAGAATTTTTGCCATCCGAAATCTACCGATTGGGGATCTTGCTTGTACGATTGATATAAGCCATCGACATAAGCCGAATCAGCATTACTCAAATATGTCAGATTGTCCATTTACAATTAAAACTATGAAATTTGTCAAAGTTATGAATAAAAAAAGAGTTTCTAATACTGAAATTGAATAATTTAATCAATAAATCTATCCAATTCTTAACATTTTTAGCATGATTTAAAAGCGCCCTACAGGGGTCTACAAATTTCTTTTGTTTTGAAATTATTTATTTCTGCCGAAGATTTATTTAGCGAGTAATTCATCCAATTTTGGAAGACCGTTTGGGAAGTTGGTTTTGATCAATTTCTGCCAATCCAAAGCCTTGTTGTCCTTTTCACTTGTGCCGACGCCAGCAATATGGGACCATTGTCCGTATACAGTGGCGGGAGAATAGTCCAAAAGCTGTTCTTCAAACCAGGATGCTCCCTTTAACCAATTGACCTGATACTCATGCACAAGATAACTGGCGGCGATCAATCCCGCCTGATAGGGGATATAACCCGTCTTTTTTAATTGTATCATGGTACTATTGATAAAATCATGCGCTGTCTGACCGGATTTCCATTTTTCGAATAGCTCCTCATTCACCGTTAACGGAGGGACATCTGCTGTAGTACTGTTTTTTGTACCCAGCGATTTGAAAAATACATTAGGATATTTTTTGAGCATAAAACGGAAATAATCCCGCCAAAGTAAGATGTCTATTATTTTTTCAAATCGTTTATCTTTTTTTCCTTCGCCCAATTTCTTAATGTTGTTGTAAAGAAGGATCGGGGATAAAGCTCCAGCAGCGATAAAAGGGCCCAATATGACAGGATCCTGCTCCGTTTCCGGATAGGTGGATAATACCGAATGCATAATACTCAATGCCGTATCTTCTCCACCCAATATATAGATGTCATCAACAGATTTGATCTCCTCATCTGAATAGCCTAGGTCTTTCAACGTGGGGATCTTGGTGTCTTCCAGATGCGGGGGTGTCAGGAAATTGGATGGGAAAGGAATCGGTTGACGTACCGTACTCTCACGTTCCACCTTTTTCTTGAAAACGGAAAATCCATTCGGAATATCCTTGATCGGAAAAGGGAGATCTTCTTTATGGTAAAGTGTATGCCCAATAAAATGGCGGAGGTTGATTTTGCTATTCCAGAGCTCACTCTCTACTTTTTCGGAAATAGAGGTCTCGCGCAGCGCAACTTCCCGATGGTGATAGACTTCATTAACCTGATATTTTTGGGCAATACGAGGGATAATATCTTCAGGTTTGCCAATATAGGTTAGCAGGTCACTTCCATGATTTTTTAATTTTTCTTTTAAGGCAGTGACGGCTTCGATCACAAATGCTGCACGCAGTACACCAGTATTTAAATTACCAAATTGATTGCGGTCAAAATAACGGGGGTCAAAACAATAGACAGGAATGATGAAGGAACTCTTCTCAGAGGCTTGATAAAATACCTCATTGTCATGAAGTCTTAAATCATTTCTAAACCAGATCATTGTAGCCCTTTTGTCCATAGAGGTGAAGATAAATACTTTTTAGTGCAGCCTATTTTCAGAAGATTTACAAATATATAAGGATATTGTGTTTGTGAAAATATTTAGGCGTGAATTGACATAAAAAGGACAAAGAAGTGGTTTTAGACAGAATTGCTGTTTGTAATAAATTTCTGACAACAGCTTCATTTGCTTAAGTCATACGTGGAAAATAGCCTAAACGATCGATGATTGCTCCTATATCTACAGAAAACAAGTTGCTCTAATATAAAAATAAAAATAGTGTTAAACTTATTTGAGATTTCTCTGTTCTAAAATTAGAGAATTATGATCGTAGTTAGTCAACGTATTTGAAGAGAAAAACTAGCATGGGCTTTTGCAATCTATAGGACAGTTAAAATGAGATCCAGCCGATCGTTTGGTTACTCATTAAAACCAAAGGTAGTTTCATGCTTACCTTAAAAATAAAAATAAAAAAATGACTGCAACTAGCACATTTATACCATTGAAAGCGAGTGCTCAGAAATAATTATAAGAATGAAAAAGGTGTTAATTAGTGGGCTAAATACCTATTTGGGACGACGGGCGTCATGCTATTTACAAGCGAAGGATTTTGATGTTACAGGTTTGGTGCGCAATTTGTCCATTTTTAATAAAATCGTGAAGGAGAAAGTGACCGCAAGACTTTTTGAACTTGATTTGTTGCGGAAGGGACCCGCTTATGATAATTTTCAGATCAGTAACCTGAACTTTGGGATTTATTTTACGCAGGTTCCGACCTTGGATAACGATATTCAGCTCCAGTTGGAACTGCTAGGTCTTCGTAATTTTGTTGAAATCTGTAGGCGGGCAGGCAATAACCGCGTGATCTATGTGGCCCGACTGATGGATGAGCATTTTTTAGAACCTGTTCGGAATCTATTGGAAGCTTTGCGCGTACAGTACACTATTGTGGTTAAAAGTAGTGTTATCGGTAAGGAAAGTGTGCTGAACCGAATTTTTAGCAAGTTGGCCAAACGGCAGACCATATTCTATTGGAATTGGGTGGCCTCGCTGAAATTTCATCCCTTACCTTTATTGGATGTCTACCGCTGGCTTCGGGAAATGCCTTGGGAAGGTAACTTTATATCTGAGGTGATTTACCTTGGTGGACATGAAGAGGTAACGTTTAGAAACTTGTTTTATCAATTTCTCGATTATACTTCCAATACACAAAAGCGCGAGATTGGCGTAAATAAATTTTTTGCGAAGCTATTGCTGAGCCGTTTCAACGATATCAATAAGGAAGATATCGATGAGTTTAGACGGGTGCTTTATTATGAAAAAAATGTGGACAATTCAACCTGGCAGAAAGTCCAGTCCTTTGAATTTACCCCGCTGAAAGCCTATGTCAGTATGGATACCTAATTTTTTTTGTATTGTCTAATAGTCAACGGAAACCTTCACTATGCTTATCCTTTAATGCTTTTTTGCCTGCTTTTGGGGGCTGTCGCTATAGGAGTTTTTTGTTTGTGAGCTTATGATATTTATATAAAGTAGTTATAGTCCCAATGGAGACAGGGGTGAATAATTATTTACTTCTAAATTATTCTGTTAAATTTGTGGATTAACGCGTTGATACAGATTTAATATATGGGATACAATAGTCTAGCAGCATGTGTTGCGGATCTTGAAAAACATGGTCATTTAATCCGGATTAAAGAGGAAGTCGATCCTTACCTCGAAATGGCTGCAATTCATATGCGGGTGTTTGATGTCGAGGGACCAGCATTGTATTTTGAAAATATCAAAGGTTCAGAATTTCCCGCTGTTTCCAATCTCTTTGGTACATTGAACCGTTCAAAGTTTATGTTCCGTGATTCATTGGATCATCTTAAAAAGCTGGTAGATGTCAAGATGAACCCGGGGGCTGTGCTAAAAAATCCATTTCAATATATCGGATCATCCATGACTGCGCTAGGTGCCTTACCTTGGAAAAAGAAGGCAGGCGCTCCGATTCTACATGGTAAAACAAGCATCAGCAAGCTTCCTCAAATTGTTAACTGGCCAATGGATGGTGGTGCTTTTGTCACCATGCCACAGGTCTATACGGAAGATGTAAATAAACCTGGAATTATGCATGCCAACCTGGGGATGTATCGAATTCAGCTTTCAGGAAACGATTATATCCCGGATCGGGAAATAGGATTGCACTACCAACTGCACCGCGGAATTGGTATTCATCAGACAAAGGCCAATGAACTTGGTGTGCCACTTAAGGTAAGTATTTTTGTGGGTGGTCCGCCGGCGCATCCTTTGTCTGCGGTCATGCCTCTGCCAGAAGGCCTTTCTGAAATGATCTTCGCTGGAGCCTTAGGCAATAGACGGTTCCGTTATTTTTACGATGATGAAGGTTTTTGTATTTCGGCAGATGCAGATTTCGTGATCACAGGGACTGTTTATCCCAATGAGAATAAACCGGAGGGGCCTTTTGGTGATCATATAGGCTATTATAGTCTTACCCATCCATTCCCCTTGATGAAGGTGCACAATGTATATCATAAGAAGGATCCGATCTGGTCATTTACAGTAGTAGGGAGACCACCACAGGAAGATACTAGCTTTGGAGCGCTTATTCACGAAATCACAGGGGCAGCAATTCCTCAGGAAATCTCTGGACTGCATTCGGTAAATGCTGTGGACGCGGCAGGAGTGCATCCCTTATTGTTTGCGATAGGATCAGAGCGTTACACTCCTTATCAACGTGTGGATCGTCCACAGGAGATTTTAACCATTGCCAATCAGATTCTTGGAAAAAACCAACTGAGCTTGGCCAAATATCTTTTTATTTCAGCATATGAAGATAATCCCAAATTGGATATCTACGATATTCCAGCATTTTTTGGACATATTCTGGAAAGGATTGATCCTGCGCGAGATCTTCATTTTCAGACAAATACGACCATAGATACCCTAGATTATTCGGGTGATGGATTAAACGCGGGTTCGAAGGTGGTATTTGCAGCTGCGGGAACAAAGAAAAGGGAGCTTGCACGAGAGCTACCTGCAAATTTTGACCTGCCAAGACCTTTCAACCAAGTGAAGCTTGTGATGCCGGGTGTATTGGCTATCGATGGAAAGGCTTTTACGACCTATGGAGATGAAGCTGCGGTAATCGGGGAATGGTGTCGTGTGGCTGAAGGGTTGGCATGGGAAGGTTTTCCGCTGCTGGTACTGTGTGACGATGCTAGTTTTACAGCGGAGACTGTCAATAACTTCGTCTGGACAACCTTTACGCGGAGTAATCCAGCATTTGATATTCATGGGATAAAGAGTTTTACAACATTCAAACATTGGGGCTGTGAAGGACCGATTATTATTGATGCCCGCTCGAAACCTCATCATGCACCAGCATTGATTAAAGATGAAGCTGTTGAAAAACGGGTTGATCAATTGGGCGCTAAAGGTGGCTCTCTTCATGGAATTATTTAGAAATTCGGTAGAAAGGGCTAAATATAAAGAACTTTCATAAACAATTAGCATAAAGTATATACAATTTAATCTGATGAAAACAGAAGAATTATTAGCGAAGTCAAAGGGAAGCCAGCTTCAGTTTCAGGAAGTTTTGGATCATATCGCAGAACAGTACACGTATAATCCGACGTCATTTCAAAATGGAAAGCTGAAAAACTCGGCAGCGGAAAATCAGGGGAGTGCGAAAGTATTGTATTTTGCTAAACTCAATGATCTTTCTGCCGCAGATACCTTGATTTTGTTTGCAGAGCATTATCAGAATGTATTGGATAACCCGGCGGGGGAGGGACATCAAAATATCCGCCAGTTTATGGAAAATGGCTGGGATGGGGTTGTTTTTGAGGCTGATGTACTGACCGATAAATAAGTCGGGAATGTTATCATTCATTTAAGTCAAATATAAGCCAACAGTCATTGGAGGATTTGTACCGCGATCCGATCAAATATATAGGGGCCTCGAAAGAAGCCCCTATTTGTGTAAACTAATTTATAGTACAGCGCACCTGTCTATTAACCTTTGCTTTCGCAATCTTCGTCTTTGCTGCCTCCGAAATAGACCATCCAGCAGATGCCAAATTGATCCTGGAATGAACTGTACAGTTCAGCAAAAAATGTTTCTCCCAAGGGCATTTCCACTACTTTTGCATTGGCGCTTAACGCCGTATGTAAGGTTTTTGCTTCTTCAGCATTGTCACACATCAACATCACATAGGTATTATTGCCCTGTACGTACTGCTGACCGAAAGCTGGAACGACATCCGCGCCCATAAGCATGCTCTCGCCATTGATGGAAATGGCTGTATGACAGATTTTGTTTTTGGCCTCATCTGGAATTGCTGGCATTTGTGGATCTGCAGGGATATCACCGTAACGCATGTATCCCGGATTTTTGGTTTGAAAGACCTTTTCATAAAATGTGAAAGCCTCTTCACAGTTACCGTCGAAATTTAAATAAGCGTGTAATTTTGCCATGATTTCTAATTTTTGAATATATTGATTATTTCTTTGACGCGTATCTTTTCACTTTGATGCTGGTAAAAGGTGCGCGTTATACCTTATCTTCTCAAATTTTCCTCCAATGAGCAGTAACCAGGAGGACTGTCTGTGGACGTGAAGATAAAATTAAGCTGAAGTTTTGATAAAAATCTTGCCCTAAGGCAAGATTTGAAAATGGACCTTCGCTGATAGGAAAAACCTTTAATTGCCGTGAACAATTTCTTTTCGGATACGGCTCAATGAGGTATCTGTGATGCCGAGATAAGAGGCAATATGTTTTAAAGGAGCCTGCTGGATCAGGATTGGTTTTTCTTTGATCAAACGCAGGTATCGGCTGGTCGCGGGTTCAGTGATCATGGCAATAGCTCTATTTTTGCTGTGGACCAGTTCTGCTGCCATCCATGAACGCCCCCATTCCCTAAATTCAGGAATACGATGAAATAATTCCTGATGATCTTCAAATCGTATTTTCCAAAGCTTGGTGTCCGTAAGCGCCTGAATATTTTCCACTGTTGGCGTACGTTGAAAAAAAGAAGCAACTTCAATAACGACATCGTTGTCACTGCAAAAGCCGATCGTGACCTCGTTGCCTTCATAGTCGTGCAAAAAAGAACGCGTAAGTCCATATTCTATTAAATAGTAAGCATTGGAGACCTGCCCTTTGCTCAGTATAAAATCACCTTTTTTTATCGTGATGGCTTGGTGTTTCTCTTTTATGGAATTCAGTTCATCAGGCGTAATTGCAAGATCACTGTAAAAAGTTCCTATTAGATCCATGTCCTTGGTTTATTTGATTACATAATGAAATTAAAGATAAATCTTGAAATGTGTTGTTAATCAATTGTGTGATTATTGTAAACAAATTAGTGTTTTGTTGCTAATTTTATTTGTTTGAATTATATTTTTTAGTAAAAACATAATAAAAATTAAAAATTATTATGAATTTAGTTTTTAATTGTTTTACTTTGTGTCAAGAACATAATGTAAAAACGAAATATTTAAAATTTTCATAATATGTGTGGAATTATTGGCGCTTTTGAATTGAAGCAACCTGCAGACTCATTGAGATCCCAAGTATTGGAAATGTCAAAACGTATTCGTCACCGTGGTCCAGATTGGTCGGGCATATTTACGGGCGAAAAAGCTTTATTGGCCCATGAGCGACTAGCTATTGTTGACCCGAAATCAGGTAGTCAACCTTTGTACAGCCCGGATGGTAAAGTTGTATTGGCTGTAAATGGCGAAATCTATAACCACCATGAATTAAGGAATAGCCTTCCTGATTATGCGTTCGCGACGCAGAGTGATTCGGAGGTTGTATTGGCGTTGTATTTAGCTAAGGGGCCATCATTTGTCGATGAGTTGAACGGTATCTTTGGTTTTGCATTATATGATTCGCGTGATGACTCATTTTTTGTTGCCCGTGACCACATGGGGATTATCCCATTGTATTACGGGAAAGATGCTCAAGGGCAACTGTTTGTCGCTTCTGAATTAAAGTCTTTGGAAGGTTTCTGTGAGACGATCGAGCAATTTCCTCCGGGACATTATTTATATAGTAAAGAAGGTACAACCCCACAACGTTGGTACCAACGCGATTGGGAAAGCTTTGATGCGGTGAAAGATAACGCGACTGATATCGCCGTATTGCGTAAAGCATTGGAAGATGCGGTGCATCGCCAATTGATGTCAGATGTGCCCTATGGTGTATTGCTTTCGGGAGGTCTTGACTCTTCCGTGATTGCAGCGGTAACCAAAAAATTTGCATCCAAACGTATCGAAACGGATGATAAAGAAGATGCCTGGTATCCACAATTACATTCTTTTGCCGTTGGCCTGAAAGGTGCACCAGATTTAATTGCAGCACAAAAGGCGGCTGATCATATTGGAACAATTCACCATGAAATCAACTTCACTATTCAGGAAGGCTTGGACGCCATCCGCGATGTAATCTATCACCTGGAGACCTACGATGTGACGACTATCCGCGCTTCGACTCCGATGTACTTACTGGCACGTGTGATCAAATCCATGGGAATCAAAATGGTGTTGTCTGGTGAGGGATCCGATGAGCTTTTTGGCGGCTATTTATATTTTCACAAGGCACCTAATGCGCAGGAGTTTCACGAAGAAACAGTTCGTAAACTGAAAAAACTGTACCTCTATGATTGTCTACGTGCAAATAAATCGCTGGCAGCCTGGGGTGTCGAAGGACGTGTTCCTTTTCTGGATAAAGAATTTATGGATATTGCCATGCGTATCAATCCATCTGATAAAATGATCCGTGATGGTAAAATGGAGAAATGGGTTGTGCGTAAAGCTTTTGAGGATTATCTTCCGGAAAGCATTGCCTGGCGTCAAAAAGAACAGTTCTCGGATGGTGTCGGCTATAGCTGGATAGATACCTTAAAAGAGCAGGCAGAAAGCAAGGTCTCTGATCAGGAGTTTGCTGCAGCAGCCGAACGTTTCCCAATCAATACACCAAAAAACAAGGAAGAGTTTTTGTATAGAACAATCTTCGAATCGCATTTTCCTTCTGCAGCTGCAGCACAGACTGTTCCTTCGGTAAAATCTGTCGCTTGTAGCACACCAGAAGCCCTTGCTTGGGATGCTTCTTTCCAAAATCTGAATGATCCATCTGGAAGAGCAGTAGCCTCTGTGCATCAGGAGAGCTACGAAAAGTCTAAAGTGGAAGCAGTGTAGATAATCAACCAACCATATACTTGTAATAGGGGTGCCCAAGGGCACCCCTATTTTTTGTGTAAGCAGGCCCCATGAATATGTTTTTTGAATTATCTTTAGTAATTTTCTAAAAAAACCAAACCAACCGAACCTACGGAATGGTGAACTAATTAAATTACAAATGAAACGATATACTAAACAGAGAAACTTGAAGTCTTTTGGGTTGGCATTTATGCTATTGAGTAGCTCAGCGATTTTTGCACAAAATAAAGATGCTGTTGTTGCGGCTATTGTTCAGGAAGCTCAGGCAAACTCCCAGCTTGAAAACTATGCTTTTGAACTTGTTGATATGATCGGTCCACGTTTGGTGGGGAGTCCACAAATGCAGCAGGCACACGACTGGGTGGTCAAACAATACACCGCACTTGGTGCGGATGCACGAAATGAACCTTATGGAGAATGGCGTTCCTGGGAAAGAGGGACCTCAACGGTAACGATGACTTATCCACGGATCAAATCACTCGAAGGGACGCAATTAGCCTTTAGTCCGATGACGAAGGAAAAAGGTGTAGAAGCAGAAGTGGTGGCGATGCCCCTGTTTAGTTCTCAGGCTGATTTCCAGTCTTGGTTAAAGACGGTAAAAGGTAAAATTGTCCTAATCGGAATGAACCCGATCTCGGGTCGTTCGGATGCCAACTGGAAGGAATCTGCCTCTGCCCAGGGGTATGAAAAATATCAGGCTTTAAAGAACGGGCAGCTCAAGCAATGGGAGCTCAGTATGACCTATACCGGGAGTACACGACGTACATTACCATTTGCATTGGAAACCGCTGGTGCTGTAGGTGTGATCGATTCTTACTGGACAGAACTGCCGGGACTTACACGGATTTTTGATGCGAAATCGAAGCAGATTCCTGTTTTTAATATTGCTTTGGAGGATTATAGCCTCCTTCATCGTATGGCTGTGCGTGGTGTCAAACCGCGTATACTCTTGCAGGGTAAATCCAAGGAACTCGGTACAGCAAAAACTTATAATAGCATTGCCGAGATCAAAGGAAAAGAGAAGCCCAATGAGTATGTAGTTTTGTCGGCACATTTAGATTCATGGGATGGGGCTTCGGGTGCGACAGATAATGCAACGGGGGTGATTACAATGATGGAAGCAGTTCGCATCCTGCGGAAAGTATATCCTGAAAATAAAAGAACGATCCTCGTCGGTAACTGGGGGAGTGAGGAACAAGGCTTGAATGGCTCGTCAGCTTTTGTGGAAGATCATCCCGATATCGCAAAAAATATTCAGGTGGTATGGAACCAGGATAATGGAACGGGACGTATTGTGCGTATCGGTGGTAGCGGTTTTGAAAAGGCGTATGAATATATTGGACGTTGGCTGCAATATCTACCCGAAGAATTTCGCAACGAGATTCAGACCAGTTTTCCGGGAATGCCGGGAACGGGTGGAAGTGACCACTCTTCTTTTGTACAAAAAGGGATTCCAGCCTTTGGCCTTTCTTCCACTTCCTGGGATTACGGGAAATTAACCTGGCATACAAATCGGGATACCTACGATAAAATTGTCTTCGACGAAGTCAAGCAGAATGCGATTATTGTTGCGGTATTAACTTACCTCGCTTGTGAGGAGCCGGAATTGGTGTCAAGAGAGAAAATCGTATTACCTGTGGATAAAACCGGTAAACAAATGGCATGGCCAACAAATTTACAGTCTAAAAGGACAAGCGGTAATTGATGAACCATTGAACAATTTATTCTTAATAATACAAAGGCGCCAATCGGAAAAGAAAGGCGCCTTTGTGTTAAAAACATATTGCCACTTATTTTTTTAGATGTTGATTAAAATAATCCGCAATTTTCTCGTACATATGGATACGATCTTTGCCCATCACATTATGTTCGTGAGTAGGGTATAAGAAATAATCGACCTGTTTCCCGGCCTTAATACAGGCTTCTAAAAACTCCATGCTGTTTTGTTGTACCACTACTGGGTCCTGGGCACCATGGATGATCAACAACCGTCCTTTTAGCTGATCGGCCTTATTCAATAAGGATGTCAGTTTATATCCTTCAGGGTTTTCCTGAGGTGTGTCCATATAACGCTCGCCATACATTACTTCATAAAACTTCCAGTCAATAACTGGACCTCCAGCGACTGCGGCTTTAAAAATATCGTTATGATGTAACATAAATGAAGTCGTCATAAATCCACCGAAGCTCCAGCCGAAGATCCCCATGCGTTGTTGATCGACAAAGGATTTTGATTTTAGGAATTCAATTCCTTTGAGCTGATCGGCCATTTCATTTTGACCAAGGTTACGGTGTGTAGCCGTATAAAAATCACGGCCTCGGTAATTGGTGCCGCGATTGTCCATTGTAAAGACAATATATCCCTGTTGGGCCATATAGAGATCAAAGTAACCTGCACCACCTAGCCATTTGTTGGAAACCAATTGCGAATGAGAACCACCATACAGATAATACATGACCGGATACTTCTTCGCAGGATCAAAATCATTTGGATAGATAATACGGCCGGTCAGTGGATATTTGCCATCAGCAGAAGTAAGTTGGACAAATTCTATTTTTGGATTATTAATTTTTCCGCTAAATGGATTGTCAGCTTTGACCAGGACAGTTCCCTTGCCCGATTTGACCTCTTTGATCTGGATCATGTTTGGTGTCTTCAGGTCACTATATTGGTCATAGATATATTTGCCATCACCACTCAACGAAGCCTGGTGTATACCCGATTCATTTGTTAGCTGTATTGTTTTTCCGGATTTAAGGTCTACCTCAAATAATTGACGGTCCATGCCATTATTGGTGACGCCGATATAGCTTATTTTGTTTCCATCAGCTGAGAATTCCAAGAGGTTTTCTAACACAATATCCTTGAAACCTAATTTTTTAATCAGTTTTCCCTCTGTATTGTAGAGGTAAAGCTGGTTGTAGCCATCTTTGTCGGATTGGTAAAGAAATTGATCCGCTGTGTTTGGTAAGAAGGTAAGTGGATTTTCTGGCTCTACCCAAGTTGTTGCGGTTTCCTCAAACAATGTTTTAACCAGTGCTCCGGTTTCAACATTGTATTTATTGAACTTGAGGTCATTTTGGCCGCGGTTGAGAACGCCTACATAAATGAATTTGCCTGAAGGATCCCAGGTTACACTGGTCAGGTATTGTTCGCTATGATCTCCGGTCTGTAAGGTTACTTTTTGTCCTGTAACACTGTTGTAGATAACCAGTGTTACCTCCTCCGATTTTTGCCCTGTCATGGGGTATTTTATCCATTTGATTTCGGCAACTTTCGGACTCCATTGGGGGAGTGGATAGTTGGCGACCATGGTTTCATTCTTGCGGTAGTAGAGTAATTTGTCATTTTGAGCATTCCACCACATGCCTTTTTTTATACCGAATTCCTGACGGTGGGTATAATCACTACCATTCACAATACCTTTGTCGCTGTCGTTGGTTACTGCAGTTACTTTTCCGTTTTTGTCAACGATGGCGATATTATTGTCCACCAAATAAGCGATTTTAGAAAAGTCTGTGCTTAGTTCGCGGTTAGCACCTTGGCTATCGTTGCCGATAAAACTTTCGATATTTTTGGACTTGAGATTATAGATGACAGTATATACTTTGTCTTTGCCATCTACCTGAAGCAAGAGTGAATTGCCATCACGCCATTTGTAGTCGTAAGGAAACATGCGTAAGCTGAATGTTTCGTTTGGAATTGCAGCTTTCAAAGCTGTTTCGAGCTCAGTTTTAGATAACAAGCTCGTCTCTGTCCAATTGTTTGCTGCACTTTTGGAGAGCAGATTTTGATACGATTTATCGAGGTAAGAGAGGCTGTTTGATTTTGGTATCCAGGAAGCTGCAGTAATCGATGTTGGCGCATAGGTGCGTGGTCCGAATACAGTTTCTTCCAAATTAAGGTTTCGTTGGGCATGACTGGTTAAGGCACTTGCCAACAAGAAGAATAGCGCAATTCTTTTCATTAGAATAATTTATTTTTAATGATGCTGAGCCGATCATAAGTGTTTTTTTGCCCTTATGATGGAGTTTGCTTTTAAATTTTATAGGGCTAAATTAGGGAAATAGCCCTATAAAACCTAGTACAGAATTGTTGCTTGTCTAACTGAAATTGTTGTGTGGACCTAGAGTTTGCGGAGCCAGATATTTCTAAACTGGACCAGATCACCATGATCTTGCAGGATAATGGGGCCGGGACCATGGCTCACCTGTTTCGGAAGTCCAATATACTCTGTTGTGCCGTCAATCTGGGTGTTATTCTGGACAACGACGCCATTGTGGAGAACAGTGACTGTTCCTTTGCTGATCAGTAGGCTGTCTTTGTTAAACTGAGGAGCCTTGTAGATGATATCGTATACATGCCATTTGTCCGTTACGATGACCTGAGCTAGCGGCGGACGTTGCTTGTAAAGACTTCCCGCACCACCATTGACATAGGTTGGGTTGTTATTGTTGTCCAATACCTGAATTTCATAAAGTCCCTGGAGGAAAATGCCACTATTCCCTCTGCCTTGTCCTTCGCCCTTGATGAGCTCCGGACTCTTCCATTCAATATGGAGCTGAAAGTCGCTGAAATGCTCGGTTGTCTCGATATTTCCAGTTCCGGGTTTTACTTCAAGCGTATTATTGGCAACTGTCCAGTTTGCATTCCCCTTTTCGCTCTTCCATTTGCTCAGGTCCTTGCCGTCAAAAAGAACAATGGCATCACTTGGGATTCCCTTGTTAAGTGTTACTGTTGGCGGAACAGGTTTGTAATACTCTGTATCGCTGGGTTTCATATTTGTTTGGGCATGGATTGCGCTGGAACCGCATAAGATCGCCAGGCATAGTGCCGAAGATAAAGAAAAGTTCATCTGTTGGGTTTTTGGTGTATTTAAACTTAGGAAAATTTGCCTTTATATACAATTATAATTTTAGAATAGAATCTATTTAAGTGCCTGAATGTATATGGATGAGATTTTTCTCTGGTCTGATGCTATTGAATTTGTTGAAACTGTAGATTTTTTGATTTCGGAACAATTTGCTTAGGTTTGTGCATGGCAACCATTTTACAGACAGTCTCATTGAAAGAAGCGCGGTTTTATGCGCCAATTGGCTATTACGAGGAGGAGCAGATTCTCGGGAATGAATTTTTTGTGTCTATTGATGTCTCTTTCCCTTTTCATAATACAGAAACCGAAGATTTGCGGAATACGCTAAATTATGAAGAACTGTATCAGATCACTGCTCGTGTGATGCAACCCAAACGGAAACTGCTGGAATCTGCAGCTGCAGAAATATTGGAACAGATTCGGCTAGGGGTACCTCATGCCGTAATGATTGAGGTTGTCATACGCAAATCGAATCCACCGTTTGGCGGTGATTTATCCTATTCGCAGGTCGGTTTGAAATACCTGAATGATTAATTTTCAAACTGGACCAGCAAAAGTTTGAAATACCTGCCTAAATTTGCGGATCCATTGTATAAAAGTGTCAAATTGTTAAGATGAATATTTACGATCTTGTTATAGCCGATAAGGAAAAGATAGCATTAGAAGATGTTTTTTTAGCGGAAGATAGCCGGCAGAAACTGCAACAGCTGATCAAGGAGCATCGCTATATTCGAGAGCTCTCGCAATATGGTCTGCCTGTAAGCAACAAGATTCTATTACACGGTTATTCGGGTTGCGGAAAAACAACGACGGCAAAAGCTTTGGCGACGGCACTCGACAAACCGATCTATATCTTGAACCTGAGTAACTTGATCTCATCCCGCATCGGTGAGACCTCACAGCATATCAAGCAGGTCTTTGACAAGGCGGGACGTGAAAAAGCTGTACTGTTTCTCGATGAATTTGACCAGATCGGAAAAGCACGGATCAGTGAAGAGAAAGATGTAGGGGAGATGCGCCGCCTGGTAAATACGATTATCCAACTGATCGATTATTTTCCGGCGGAAGCCGTATTGATTGCAGCAACCAATCATCCCGAAATATTGGATACGGCAATTATCCGGCGATTTCAGCTTCGGCTGGCTTTTGAATTACCCACTCATGCACAGCTGGATGCCTATTACGCTAAATTATTTTCTCCCTTTCCGCAATATGATGCATTGGTGTCACGGATTTATGATATTTCCTATGCAGAGGCAAAAGATTATATCTACGATGCTGTTAAATTTTTGCTGATTAGGGCACTGGAACAACAAGATAGACCAGAAGAGAAAAAGTAAAAGAACCATGGTTAATATTTTGTAAAATTAAATCCGCCTGAAAACAGTTTGCCTACTGCTACGTTAATGCTATACCGGGTAGTGGGATCATGTCTTCCAAGCAATGACAATATCGCGCCCTTTTATGGACGATTTTAAGTGTGTTGTGTCAAAATGTCGCTTTAAGCTATTTGAAAATGACATTTTGTCTTTATTTTGCGGCTGGTACGTGAATTGAATATCCCCTAGAAAAGAGTTAGAAAATAAAGCTTAACAAAAAATAAAAAAAATTAGGAGGACAAAAAATGGCATTAATTAAATTCCCTACAAAAAGTTTGAATACCGACGCAGTAAATCCATTTGTAAATACTGTATTTGACAATCTATTCAATGATAATTTTATTTCAGATCGTTTAGTTTCACGTGTTCCTGCGGTGAATATTTCGGAGTCTGAAAAATCATTTAAGATCGAAATGGCAGCTCCGGGATTGGATAAGTCAGATTTTAAAATCAATGTGGATAAAAATCTGATCACTATTTCAGCGGAGAAAAAAGAAGAGCAAGTAAGTGAAGAAAAACTATATAGCAAGAAGGAATTCAATTATAGTTCATTTTCAAGATCATTTACCTTACCTGAAACGGTTGACTATAGCAATATTGAAGCAGCCTATGAAGGTGGAATATTGATTTTAACTGTTGGCAAGAAAGAAGATGCTATTATCGCAAAGCGTTTGATCGAAGTAAAATAGTTCGTACCGCCTATATGATAAACATAAAGATCATATGACAAGCGCATCCTGACCGATGGTCAGTTGATACTCAAATAAGATAGTTTTTTAGGTTAGTTTATGTTTTGATCCCTCGGAATACAAAAATATTCCGAGGGATTTTTTTTATCCAATCTCTTCATATCCCTCTGCACGAGGTACTTTGGCCAGATAGGGCTCCATTTCTTCCGGTAATTTGGTCAATTTTCGCAGCTTTAAGTCAAGCCAGGCACCATCAACATTTACTGTACAGCATAATGTGCCATCCTGGCGATAGACCTTATGGATAAAAGAAAATCGACTATTGATTTTATTGTATTTGGTCAGTTCCACTTTTACCTGGACGTATTCATCCAGATGTACTTCCTTTGCGTAGATCAATTCTTCCCGAAATAGGATCGGTCCGATCTGAAACTGGGCAAACTTGTCCAAAGAAAAACCCATTTTGTTCAGCATGTTGCTCCGTGCCTGTGCACAGATATCGGCATAGGCAGAATGACGCATGTGTCGATTGGCATCTATTTGTGCCCAGATGACCTGTCCCTCATAAAATATATTTTCCATAATTATTATTGTGATTTGCCTCCTTTTTATGAACAATTTACATATTTTTAAATTAAGCTGTAACACTTTGTTTGTTTGCTATACTTATTACCTGAAAAGATCTTAAAAAGAAAATTTACCATTGGCTCATTCGGAAACAGAATTTCTTCAGTTGATTGACGAAAATAAAGGAATTATCGTCAAGGTGAGCCGTATGTATATGGATGATCACGATGGACGGCAAGATCTTTATCAGGAAATTGTTTATCAGCTCTGGAAGTCCTACGCGACGTTTAAGCAGCAAAGTAAATTTTCAACATGGATGTATCGTGTTGCATTGAATACCGCGATGGTATTTTTAAAGAAAGAGAAGAAACATCAGATTTACGATAGCCTGGAAGAACGACATGATTTTCCGGACGAATCCTATAATCCGGATAAAGACGAACAGCTAAAAATATTCTATCAGGCGGTGCATGACCTGAATGCCGTAGAAAAAGCATTGATCTTTTTGTTTTTGGAAGGCCAGAGCCATCGCGAAATCGCCGCACATCTTGGTATATCTGAAGTCAATGCGCGGGTCAAATTAAATCGTACAAAAGAACGGATTCAACAAATCATTAAAAAATACAATTATGAATTTTGATGAATTAAAAAAATCTTGGCAGGAACAGCCAACAGATGAGGATCTACAAAATCCAAATCTCAAACATTATAAGGAGGTCGGTAATATCATGGCCAAACTGAGACGCAATATCAAACGTGAATTTGTTTCATGGGTGGTGTGCATGTTTTTTCTGATTGCTGTGCCCATGCTGCCAATCTATAAAATTTCAGGGTATGCAGCTTTTGCGTATTACTTTTTTATTGTGCAGATCTCGCTGTCGAGCCTGTTGTATTACCGCAGGTTCTATTACCTGATCGAAAGTGCTAAGCAAATTGATCTCCTGGCGTCCCGTGAGCATCTCCTCAAGCTGTATTACGATCTCAAATATGCTGTGGAGACTTATCGTATCGTTGCCTACGTGATGATTCCGCAAGCCTTGTTTCTTTACCTCATTATGATTGGCCAAAATAGGGCAGTCGCTTGGTTTGAGAAATTATATCATTTCAAAGATACTCTGCAGCAGGATCCTAATTTTATACTATGGATGATTCTCTCGGCGATTTTCTCCATCCTAATTATCGTGTTGATTACCGAATTTATGATCCGGGCATATTATGGGGATTATGTCAAACAGATCAGAGAAAACCTGGACCAAATGGAAGCGGAATAAGGGTGTTGATGCGAAAAAGGTAAGAACTTTGTGGTTCTCGAACTTGGATATTTCGTATCTTGTTATCGAAAATCCTTGTCCATGATGTACAATCCGACCAAGAAGTTACAACGTAGTTCTCAAATATTAAGCATATTAGCAAAATATGGTTTCAAAGATGCCATTGCCCGATTGCCATGGAAAGGGCCAAGAGCGAGTTTAGAGCGTAATATAGATGTTGATAAAATCAGTGTATATACGCGTATTCGCATGGCTTTGGAAGAGCTCGGACCGGCCTTTATCAAGTTGGGACAATCGGCTTCCACCCGCGAAGGTTTGCTCCCAAAAGATCTCGTTGAGGAACTCAAAAAACTTGAAGATAATGTCCCGCCCTTTGAAGTCGACATTCAGGAATATCTTACTGAAGAACTCGGATTAGACATCACTGAACAATTTGAGACCATCGCATCGGAGCCCTTTGCCGCAGCGTCCATTGCTCAAGTCTATCGGGCGACATTAAAAGACGGCACAAATGTCGTCTTAAAAGTCCGTCGACCGGGAATAGATGAGGTCATGCGTGTAGATCTTGCGCTCATGCGGGATATCGCTAAGATTCTGACCATGTACAATGATGCACTGGAAAATCTCAACCTTTCCCTCATCGTAGAATCTTTCGCCATGACCCTGCAAGAGGAAATGTCTCTGGTCATCGAACGCCATAACATTGAGCGCTTTGCTAAAAATTTTAAAGGCAACAAACTGATCAAGGTGCCCAAAGTTTATCCCGATCTCTCCTCTGATCGCGTGCTCTGTATGGAGTATCTCGATGGTTTCAAAGTGACAGATGTTGTGGAAATTAAACGACGGGGAATGGATGTGGAAACCTTGGTGAAAAATGGGATCAATCTATATCTGGAACAGGTGATTATCCATGGTTTTTTTCACGGTGATCCGCACCCTGGTAATATGATGGTAATGCCCGATGGGCGTATTGCCTTTCTGGACTTTGGCAACATGGGCAAATTGCTTGGAATTGACCGACGACAGCTCGAGGAGTTTATCCAATCAGCGATTTCCGAAGATGCGGTCCGACTGGCGGATGTCATAGAGGACGTGGCTGTAGTGAGTCATATACCTGACCGAAATCAGTTTGAACGCTCCCTATATGAAATATTTGACATGATTGATAATGTTTCCCTAGGTGATCTCAGCCTTGATCTGCTGTTCAATAAACTCTGGAAGATCATTGGTGATAATCGCTTGTATTTTCCGGAATATATCTATCAGCTCATGCGGGGGATTTCTTTGATGGAGGGTATCGGCCGCCAGCTTTATCCTGATCTCAATATCATGGAGAGCATTAAGCCTTTTGCCCGACGGATCATGATGGAACGGCTATCGCCAGAAGCGATTTTCAAGAAGGGAAAACATAAGATAGAGTCTTTCGCACGCGATGTCGAAAAACTTCCGGAGGATATGCGGGCTTTGGTACGCTTATTCCGTACGGGAAATTTCACCTTGAATCATCGTCTGATCAGTGCCAGGTCCTTCAATGCCATACTCCGTAAAGGGGTCAACCGCATTGTGATCGGTATCATGTTTATGTCCCTCAACTTACTGGGGGGAATGGTAATTGTCGCGCGTATTGAACCGCAATGGTGGGGTATTCCCGTTTTTGCCTGGATATGCCTGGGCTCGGCATGGGTCTTTGCGGTCTATTTGTTTATTGCCATGATCCGGGCAAAAGATAATGATTAAATGACCGCCCCTAGTTCATCTATATTTTTGAATAATACACACAACGAATTAGCTGGTATAAGCTAATCGCATACGAAATAGTCATGGAAATCAATCTAATTGGAAAAAAAGCCCTGATTGGCGCAAGTTCTGCCGGTATCGGTGCCGGGATTGCCAAAGTTTTGGCATCCTGTGGCGCCTCGGTTACCCTCGCATCACGTAGTGAGGAGAAGTTGAAGCATACTTTGGAAAGCCTGGACAGCTCAAAAGGGCAGGTACATCAATATATTCTGGTCGATTACAATGATCATGAAGACTATAAAGCACAAATAGATCGTTATTTTGAATCAAACAAAGTGGATATCCTGGTCAATAACTCCAACGGACCACAGGCGGGAACGATTGATCAGAAAAATCTGGCGGATTACCAACATGCCTTTGAACTTTTATTTCAAAATCACTGTTATACGACATCTTGTGCCTTACCTTACATGTTGGCAAATGGTTATGGACGCATTATCAATGTATCGTCTTCCACTGTAAAAGAGCCCGTATCTAATCTGGTTTTATCAAATACCATCCGTACCGCTCTGATAAGCTGGAGCAAATCGCTTTCAGATGATGTTGCAAAGGATGGCGTGACGGTCAATAGTATATTAACAGGGCTGTTTAATACCGAAAGAATTCAGTCTTTGACTAATATGGATGCACAGCGCTTGGGTATATCCTATGAAGAAGCCTTGCAATTGCGGTTAAAACAGGTGCCGGCTGCTCGTTTGGGTGAGCCTGAGGAATATGGCTACCTGGTCGCCTTTATCTGCTCGACCTACGCCAACTACCTCACTGGAACCAATATTCCGCTGGATGGTGGTATGTTGAAAGGCTTGTAAGGTAAAAAAGAAAATCGCCCGAGATGAGGGCGGCGAGCTTATGGCTGAGTAGTAGTAAGCCTTTAAAAAAAGTGGCTATCCAAAATCTTGGGTAGCCACTTTTTTTGTGTGATTTAAAAAACTTTGCTTAGTTCAAAACCAATTCAGTATTGACAATAATGTCCACATCAGAAGCAACTGCTTCTACACCTGAAGGTAATTTATCATTGTATTTAATACCAAAATCCTGACGGTTAATTTTTGTTTTTGCTGTAAAGCCCGCACGCGTTTTTCCCCAAGGATCGGTAATAACACCACCATTTTGAGTGACATCAAAAGTTACTTTTTTAGTTACGTCGCGGATGGTCAGATCTGCCACCATAATATATTTACCTTTCACTTTCGCATTTTTGAAGGTGACGGATTTTAAAGTCATCTTAGGAAATTTGTCCGCAGCGAAGAAATCATCTGTTTTTAAGTGATTGTCACGTGCTTCAATACGCGTATCAACACTATTGACATCAATGGAAAAGTTTACTTTTGCATTGTTGAAACTTGTAGCGGTTGCAGTTTCCACTGTTCCCTCCACTTTGGTAAACTGACCATCGACAAAACTGATACCAAGGTGTTTCACATCAAATCTTGCATTGGTATGTCCCGGATCAGCAGACCATTTTACCTGCGCTACAGCAACATTAACCATTAACGCTGCCACTGCCAAAAATTGGAAAAATCTATTCATGTTGTTTTCTATTTGTTTATTTATCAAACGTTTAATTGTTCAAAATGTTTGTTTGAACAAGCTTCTGCAAAGGTGGGATAAACTTGAATAGAAAAAATTGATGTAGGTCAAGAATTTCGATTAGGCTTTAAAATTTGTCTTTTTAAGCGGCTCAAAAACTCTTGTGTCACCCCAAGATAGGAGGCCAGTTGCATATTGGAGATCCTGGGATATATTTTAGGATAGCGTTTGATAAAATCCAGATAGCGTTCCTGAGCCGTAAAACCTATGCTGGAGATAATACGGTGCTGGGATGCAATCTGTGCACGTTGGGCCATAATTCTGGAAAGTTTTTCATAAATCGGATGGTCTTCGTAGAGTTTGTCTTTATCCGTTTTTGATAACGTGAGTACTACTGAATCTTCGAGTGCCTGAATATTTTGTAAAGCCGGTTCCTGATAGTTGAAACTGGCAATATCACCCACCCACCAGTCTTCTATGGCAAATTGAAGGATATGTTCTATCCCATCAGCCGTGACATAGAATGACTTAAACAGCCCACTGACGACATAAGCTTCATAATGACAGACTTCACCTGCCCTTAAAAAGTATTCCTTCTTCTTGATTTTTCTGACATGATAACGCGATACAATATCATTTAATTCTTCTTCGCTGACATTGATGCGTTGTTTTACAAATTCCTTGAACTGTTCCATTAGGGTGTAAAATACGAAAATTTGCGCTTTATAAAGTAGAATTAACAACTAGAATGATACAATTTTACGAAACTTATGCCTCGGTCGAATTTTTGTTTTCAGTGGTGACACAATTACAAAACGATGAAAATCAAAAAACCAAACATCTTTTATCCGTTGTATCGTTCGTTGTTCTTTGTCGGTAAAGCTGTTATCGATGGTAATAGTAAAGATATGTTATCCTAATCTGTCAATTGGACATTTTGGTGTAATATTTGAATAATAGGAAACGTAATTCAACTTAGTTTCATCAATAATTGGTATCTTTTATTGAAATTTAAAATTTTGGTAAAAGTCCAACGTTAAACATGTTCTAATGAAGTTTGTAGCACCGAATAAACTTGAAAATGATAAGGTCGTATTAAAGTTGATTGACCAAAGTGATTTTGATACGCTTTATCAAGTAGCTAAAGATCCGTTGATATGGGAGCAGCATCCCAACAAAGACCGCTGGAAGGAGGAGGTTTTCCGGTCGTTTTTTGATGCTGCATTGGAAAGCAAAGCAGCTTATCTTATTTTGGATAAAGCGACTGGGGAATGCATTGGAAGCACCCGGTATTATGGTCTGAATGAGGCCGAAAAATCTATTTTTGTTGGCTTTACCTTCTATGCAAGGGCTTATTGGGGGGCGGGTATCAATCCTTTGGTCAAAGAAATGATGTTTGACTTTGCCTTTAATTTTGTAGATAAGATCTATTTACACGTAGGTGCTGAAAATTTCCGTTCGCAGAAAGCTGTCGAACGCCTTGGGGCAAGCAAAGTCGCCGAAAAAATGGTGTCTTATGTGAACGAACCCGAACGGAAGAATTTTGAATATGCACTGGAGAAATCGACCTGGCTTAGAGCCAAGAGATAAGGGACTGATCTCTTTACAGGATTATCCCTTGACTCCGCTCAATATACTGCCTATAATGACAGTTAGCACAATCAATGTGATGACGATATAGAGCTTATCTTTTTCGATAACGAAACCAAAAAGGGAGCCGATCACCCGTACAATCGGTGTACAGATCAAAAGCAAAACCCCGAGTTGTATGATTTGGGGAATATTTTTGCTGAATGCTCCTACGATAATACCGCTGATGGTCGTATTGGATTTGCCCTCACCGACGAAATCTTTATAGTTGGGTACCGTATCCTGTCCGTGGACGATCAAATACCAGATCCCACCGATCACTAACACGGAGGAGGCCAGGATAACACCTGTCCGTAAAATCTGTCCCACCAAAAGTGAGATATCCTTATCGCTCCAATAGTTTTTTGAAAATACTTGTTTCATCTGCAAATAATTATTTATTAAATGTCTATGGCCAAGGGCATAAACGAGCGCATTAATTTTTTTATGTAATTGAAATTACACTGTTCAAAATTGATATTCGACTGTGTGACACTGGTGAATATCAAATGTATGAAGCTTATTCGTCTAAAATTTATGTTGAAATCCATTGAAAATCATTTCCAGTGCGACCAATGTGATGGCAACGGCAAAAATGATACGCAAGGTCTTGGGATTCATTCTTTTCAAAAGCTTTGAACCCGTAATAGCACCACAAAGCACACCCAGAATGACTGGAAAGGCAATCCCTGGATCCATATAACCCCGTTGTAGATAGACCACAGCTGAGGCTGCGGCTGTCACCCCGATCATAAAATTACTCGTCGTGGTACTGACTTTAAAAGGAATTTTCATC
This sequence comes from Sphingobacterium sp. GVS05A, assembly GCF_019969845.1. Lineage (GTDB taxonomy): Bacteria > Bacteroidota > Bacteroidia > Sphingobacteriales > Sphingobacteriaceae > Sphingobacterium. The sequence continues at coordinate 491,055 of NZ_JAHXYR010000002.1, read as the reverse complement.
ATGCTATCCATGGCGAGTACTTTAAGAGAACCCGAACCGATACCCAGCAAACCAGATAGAATACCTGCGACACCCATCAATGAAAAACCACCGGCCACATTGGTCAGTTTGTAGGGGACAAGTTTGCCATCCAATGGATAAGTACTGTTCAATTTTAGCTTTTCGGCTAAAGCTGAACCGCCGGAAAAGGCATGCTCATTTTTCTTGCGCACCGTCATTGCGGCTGAAAAGATCAGTACCACACCAAAGATAATGGCGATCGTATTGGTCGGCATATAAATTGCAATAACAGCACCGATGACAGCACCGATTGTGGTCGCAATTTCCAAAAACATGCCGAGCCGAATATTGGTAATCCCTTCTTTGACATAGGCTGTAGCAGCCCCGGAAGAGGTGGCAATGGAAGCCAGCAGTGCGGCCCCAATGGCATAACGAATATCAACATGAAATAGAAGGGTCAGCAATGGAATGACGACGACCCCTCCCCCCAAGCCTGTCAGCGATCCTAAGAGTCCCGCAACAAAAGCACCCAAAAGGAGGATGAGTGTAAAGGTGAGAATAGTCATATATTTTGTTTATTGATCCAGCATGGAATAATACCAACTGAACGATAATTTGTTGTAAACTTAAGGGCTTTTTGTTGTTTTTGAAACTTTATGCCCTGAATAGATACAAATGTTACATCAACATGTACCCTGAAAAGAGATACTGCCTTACACCTCACAGCGTAGGCAGTACCGATGACCATTAATGGTCTAAGTATATAGTATATAAAATGGACTTTATTGATCTGCGACTCTCCGTTGTACTTTTTCAGTCCGGTTGAAGATGTCATAGATAATCGGGAACACGAGCAAAGTCAAGATGGTAGCGGATATCAGTCCACCGATAATGACGATCGCGAGCGGTTTTTGTGATTCCGAACCTATACCAGTAGAGAGTGCGGCTGGCAACAATCCAATTGAAGCCATTAATGCCGTCATGACCACAGGCCGCGTACGTGATTTGACCCCTTTGTAAATAGACTGATCGTTGGGCAGGCCATCTTTTTTGTTCTGATGGAATTCGGAAATCAGGATAACACCATTTTGGATACATATCCCAAATAAGGCAATCATACCCACACCCGCGGAGATCCCGAAATTCATGCCAGTCACATGTAGTGCAATAATTCCGCCGATCAATGCAAAAGGGACGTTGGCTAGAACGAGCAAAGAATCTTTGATATTGCCAAATAAGATAAACAATAAGAAGAAGATCAACACCAAGCTGATCGGCACAACCTGCGCTAGGCGATGTGTCGCCCGTTGCTGATTCTCAAACTGACCGGTCCAGCCAATGGAATAACCATCGGGTAATTTGATCTTACTAACTTTCTGCTGTGCTTCGGCAATGGTACTCCCCAGGTCACGATCACGGATGGAAAATTTGATACCAATATAGCGTTTGATATTATCCCGGTAAATAAAGGCTGCACCATTGTCCTTTTCTATTGTTGCGATACTTTTTAGAGGGATCAAGGTGCCATCACCACAGGGGACCATCAGCTGCGCAATATCTTTTTCTGTCTTCCTGTATTCTGGTGCATAACGCAGGCGAATGTTAAACTTGCGCTCCCCATCGTATAATACGGAAGCTGTCTTTCCACCAAAAGCCATTTCCAATACCGCCTGGGCATCGGCCGGTAGCACATTAAATGCAGCCATGCGTGTTCTGTCCAGGATAACACTGACCTCCGGTTGGCCGATATTCAGGATAATACCGGGCTCCTTGATCCCCTGTATATCCTTGATCTGTGCAAAGACCTCTTTCGATAGGCGGTCCAGTGTAGCGAGGTTGTCACCAAAGATCTTAATCCCGTTCTCGGCCTTAAATCCCGCGACAGCTTCCGCGACATTGTCCGAAATGGGCTGGGAATAGTTGTAGGTAATCCCTTGATACTGCTTGAGCTTATGATCCATCTCTTCGATCAGCTGATCCATGTTAATCTTTCGTGTCCATTCTTCCTTAGGTTTCAGTGCTACAGCAAATTGCACAAAGCCGAAACCGTTTGGATCTGTTCCATCGTTGCTCCGTCCGGTTTGCGATAATACACCTGTTACCTCCGGAAAGGATTCCAATGTCGTTTTTAATACTTTGGTTGTTTTGATGGATTCCTTTAAGGAAGTACTCATCGGCATTTCGGCGGTTACCCAAAGTGAACCCTCATTCAATGTAGGCAGAAACTCGGTTCCTAGAAATTTAGCGGAAAATAATACCGTACCCAGTATGACCAGTGATACAATTAAACTCAGACGTTTATTTCTAAAGGTAAATCCAAAACTTTTGGCTACGATTCTGTTCCAAAACTCCACAAAAGGATTATGCCGTTCTTTGACATTTTTGTTTAACAGGATATGGGATAGTGCCGGTACCAGGGTCAGTGTAAATAACAGCGCACCTAATAGGGCAAAACCGAGGGTAAAGGCCAGCGGCGAGAACATCTTGCCTTCCACCTTTTGGAAGGAAAATATAGGGATCAATGAGGTGATGATAATTAGTTTGGAGAAGAAAATGGCTTTTCCCAACCCGGTACCCGTCTGTTTGATCCATCCTGCCTTGGCCATTTTGTTGAATTTTTCCATTCCCAGTTTATGGGCTTTATGATCTAACATTACAAATATACCCTCGACCATGACTACAGCACCATCGATAATAATTCCGAAATCCACCGCACCCAAAGAGAGTAGATTGGCGCTCATACCCGCCAGTTTAAGACATAGAAATGCGAATAACAGGGCAAGGGGAATGACGATGGAAACGATTACTGTCGTCCGCCAGTCGGCCATGAAAAGCAATACCATCAGGGTGACCAGTACAATACCCTCGATCAAATTGTGCATGACTGTGTGGGTGGTGAAATCCATCAGGTTGTCGCGGTCATAGAAGGTTTGCATTTTGACATCCTTGGGCAATATCTTGTCGTTGAGTTCCGCAATTTTTGCTTTTACGGCTGTCAGTACCTCCCTGGGGTTTTCTCCTTTACGCATCACCACCGTACCGGCAATAACATCATCGCTTTTGCCAAAACCGGCTTGCCCTACCCGGGGCATGGAACTTTCTTTGACCTCTGCTACATTTTTGACGAATACAGGGTTTCCACGTTCGTTGATCACCGTAATGTTTTCGATATCATTGATGGAGTTGACCAAACCGATACCACGTACGACATAGGACTGTCCACTTTTTTCGATCACATCGCCACCGACATTGAGGTTACTTTTGCTGACAGCATCGTAAACCTGTAAGGGGGTAAGATTGTATTTGTCCAATTTAATGGGATCGGTACTAATCTCATAAACGAGATCCTGGCCACCGAACACATTGATGTCAGCAACCCCCGGAACACCTCTCAATGCCCGGTCAATAACCCAGGTCTGTAAGGTCAATAGATCCCTGGAATTTCGTTGGTCGCTATGTAGGGTATACCTGAATATTTCTCCTGTCGGACCGTATGGCGGTTGCACCTCAGGGTCTATATCTTCCGGGAGGCTGACCGAACGCAGCAAGTTGTTGACCTGATTGCGTGCAAAAGTATCATCCACCCCGTCATCAAAGATGATTTTAACAATGGAAAGCCCAAACATGGTCGTACTGCGGATACTGGTTCTCTTCTGAACAGGACTCATGCCCAGTTCAATAGGAGTGGTCACAAAGCGTTCTACCTCTTCGGCACTACGGCCGTTCCATTGGGTGATGATGGTAATCTGTGTATTGGTTACATCTGGAAATGCCTCAATAGGCATACTTTTGAAACTAATAAAGCCAGCAATAGCCAAAATACCAACCCAAATAAAGGTGAACGCTTTATTTTTTATGGAAAAGGCAATGATATTTTTAATGAATTTGTTCATTCTCGTAAAAAGCTAACACGGGTTAATTATTCAATGCTCTATAGATCAAAAGCTTGTTGTTGACAATTACTTGCTCGCCCTCCTGCAACCCGGTACTGATGTAGGTGGTTTCTACATTTTGTTTCATGGGTTGGATCTCGTGGATCTTAATGTCATTCTGTGATTTGTAGATTAACACAAAATACTTGTTCTGATCAAAAATGACCGCATCCGACGGGATGGCCAGTGCCTGGGTATTGGAGTGATGAAGCAGCTTGATCGTGGCTTTACTATCCGGAATAAGTAGGCCGTCTTTGTTATCCAGAACAACGCGTGCCTGCATGGCGTTGGTTTGTGGATCTATGATTTTAAAGATTTTGTCGATACTGCCCTCGAACTTTTTGTCCGGATAGCTCAATGTGGAGACAACGGCAGGCATGCCCATGCTGATCTTGTCGATATCCGTTTCATTGACATTGAGTATTGCCCAGACGTCTTTGGTGTTGGCGACATCAAAGATATTGTCGCTGCGGTCGCTACGCAATTGCATATCTTTATTGATGTTTTTTTGAACGATATATCCATCAATAGGGGATACAACGGAGTAAATATTGCCCGTACGAACATTGTAAATCTGACTGACGGCCTCTGAACGGCGCAATTGCTCCTTGGCTTTGGTCAATTGCCCTTTAGCCTCAAGCATATCCTTGTCAGTACTCAATTTACCGTTATACATATCCTCTGCGACACGGTAATTCTTTTCGGCAAGCAGCACATCCGTTTTCGCATCGGATAGATCTTTTTGTATACCCGCAACCTCTGTACTTCTGATTGTTGCGAGTACCTGGCCTTTATGTACATAATCACCCAAGGATACATTGACGGATACAACATTCCCACCAACGAGTGGAAAGATGTCAATGTAATTGTTCTGATCGGCCGATATCTTACCGAAGAAATTTAGTTCCTCCGTTACATTTTCTTTTTTTACAGTGGCAAAACTCGTCGATTTGAGCATCGTTTCGCTGATTTCAAAACCTTTGACAATCGCTGAATTGTCGGTTTCTTTATGATTCTGGCAGGCGTATAAGAATACGATGGCCAAAGTGCTTAGGAGAAGTTGTTTAGTTGACATGGCTTGAATTGAATATAGGGGTTTGCGCCAAGTAGTTAAGCTGCTCGGCATTGAGGATAATTTCTTTTTTCATATCATAAAGCTTGAGGATAGATATCCGGTAACTATCCATAAAATCGGTGAACTCAACTAGGGAGATATTGCCTTTTCTGAAATTGCTGAACACACCATCGTAGACTACAGCAATATTGTGCAGGTCGTCAGCCGTAATAGTGAAATATTGATTGTATTGATTTTCCCAAGACTGATAGTTGGAACGGATCTGCGATTCCAATAGCTGCCGTTGTACTTCGATATTCTTTTTGGCTTCTTCTTCGGCATATTTGGCCTTGATAATATTTCCCTTATTTTGTTTCCATAGCGGAAGTGGAATAGCTGCTTTGAGATTCAGTTCATTGTGAAATGTTCCTCCGTTTTGGCTGTATTCTAATCCGAGATTGATATCGGGTGTATTCAATGATTTTTGCCATTTGGTAAAAAGCTGTGAGCTTTCGGCAGTTTTTAACGCAAATTGATAGTCGGCATTATTTTCAAGTGCGAGGTCGAACATCTTGTCCATGCTCATTGTAGGTTTGATTGCTAATTCCCGATCTGCCTCCGTATCCGATAGATTGGGGAGCACATCTTCCTGATTGGAGAGCAATACCCTTAATTGTTGTTGCATACCGATAATGGTATTGGTGGCACTCGTTTTTTCGTTGGTGAGATCGATGGCCATGGTTTGCAGACGAACTTGGTCCCGAAGTGAGACGTTTCCCTTTTTGCCTTCTTCCTTATAGGCTGTCAACAGGCTGTTGAGATAATCCAGTTGTATATTGATGTCGGCCAGTTTATGCTGTTCGAAATAAAGAGAATAGAATGTTGTCCTTAGTTGTGCCCGTAGACTGGCCAACAACTGGCTGAATTGCAGTTTTGAAAGCTCAACATTTGATTTGGCAAACTCAACCTCATTTTTCTTTTTTCCACCCAGATAAAGCAATTGGGATACGCTGGCATCTTTTGATCCTCCCACATGGAATGCCTTTTTATTTTGTGGGTCATAAGCATTGACAGCGACTTCCAATTGCGGAAGCTCCCAGATTTTGGCCTGAATGACATCCGCTTCGGCTTGACTGATATCATATTGTTGCGCCAATAGGGAGAGGTTGTTTTTTCGGAAGGCTTCTTCACATTCAAGAAGCGTCATTTTTCTGCCAGAAGACTGCTGTATTGTTTTGCTAGTTGTATTTTCAGAACGAGCAGTTGTATTTTTCGAATGCATAGCATCGAAGGTAATTGTGGGGTTCTGTTGTGCAAATGCAACGGAATTTAAAAACAGCAAAAATAGCAAGGATTTCTTTGTCATCATGATCGAATCTTATGCAACAAAGAACGCGGGCGCAGATTAAAAGTCCCTTAATAAATACTTAAAAAAAGCTTAAAATTTGATCATTCTTTACCTCAGCTGCCTATTGGATGGGTAGCGAGTCGCTGTTTTCGGTAGTCGACTTGGGGAATCTGAGTGTAAATGTATGGGCCGAATGCTGTGTATTGGCTTTGTATTCGACGCTGGCCTGATGAGAATCCATAATGCGTTTGACGATCCGCAGCCCTAAGCCCGATCCGGTGGTTTCTGAGGCATTCTCGCCACGGCTGAACGCATCGAAAATACGCTTTTGATCCGTGCTGCTCAGCGCAGCTCCATGGTTGGTTACAAGTACTTTCAGTTGCGTCGGAGATTCATGGATAACAACAGTTACTTCAGGGTGATAGGAGTACAGCGCTGCATTTTTGAATAGATTGACAAAGGCGATTTCAATCAACTGTGCCGAACAAACAAGGGTCAATTTAGGATCTGCGATGCCTTTAATAGAAAAATCAAGTTGCAGTTCAGGAAATGCTTTTGCAACCTTTTCGTATGCCGTGAAAATGATTTCGTCAATCCGTTCTTCCTGATAGGTGGTTTGGAGTGTTGCCGAATCAAATTTTGAAAGGAGCATCAGCGAGTTTGTGACTTCAGAAAGATGCTGTGTTTCTTTTGCTATATTGTCAAGTACATGGCTGACATCTTCATCAAGCTGTTGTTGATGCCGGAGGTTCTCCAATTGGAATGACATTCTGGCCAGTGGTGTGCGCAGCTCATGGGAAGCACTTGAGTTAAATTCTTTTTGGGATTCAAATGCACTGGACAGCCGTTTCAGCATGGTATTGAATGCTTGGGTTAATACCGCGATCTCATCCGTATTTCCGCCATATTTAACCGGGTTGGTCAACTTACTGGCATTGATTTGTGTAATGTCCTTTTTGAGTCTGTCCAACGGATGTAATAAACGGAGAATAAGATTGTAACTAAAGATCCAGATCAGCAAGGTGCTGAGTAGGAATAAGATCGTTAAGACGATCGCCAGGTGATCTAGTTTCTCGTTGCCGGAATAATCCTGGGCTTTAACCAAAAGGTAGTAAGCCTGTTTGTTGATCAGGTAGTATTTGCCTAATATTTCATATTGGTCCTGTTTGTAGAAGATTCGTTTTTCATTGTCCAGACGGTTGATAATCGCCTGATTCCAGGTAATTGTTTTGTCTTTTACCGTGCTGAAAATAAGTTTTTTATGCTTGTCCAGGATGATGACATCCTCATAAAATAGCCCATCTTCAATATCCTGAAAATAAGTTTTATACGATTCGCGGTCAAAAGAAGGCGTATTGGCAATATAGTGTGAAATATAATCCAGTTTATCAACCAGCCGCTGACGGAATTGATCATTTCTGAAATCAACGCTGGCATAATAGATGATGAGCATCGCGATTCCGAATAGGATGGAGAATGCAATACTAAAACTGATCGCTATTTTCTTTTTTAAAGTCATTTATCCGCAGCGAGGTAATAGCCAAATCCAGGTCTGGTGTGGATAAGTTTATTTTCAAAATTCTTATCAATTTTTTTACGTAAAAAATTGATGTAAACTTCGATGGTATTTTGTGTTGTCTGAAATTGATTTTGCCATACTTCTTCCGAAATATGCTGTTTGGATAAGGTGCGTCCATTGGCCTGTGCCAATAGCAACAGCAACTGAAATTCCTTCTGTGTCAGGTTGATTTCTTCATTTGACCGCAGTACCCTGGCCTCTTCGGGATAAATAATCAGATCATCGATGACCAATGTTTTGGGGCTATTGCTTTCGTTGTGTTGCTGCCGGCGAAGAAGTGAGTTGATGCGCATCAGCAACTCATCCAGGACAAAAGGCTTGACTAAATAATCATCTGCGGCACGGAGAAATGCTTCCTTTTTGTCGTCGATATCATCATAGGCGGAGAGAATGATAATCGGGGTCAGCGCATCATGACTGCGTATTTTCTTGCAGATTTCTAGACCGTTTATCTTGGGAACATTGATGTCCAACAAGTAAAAGCCGTATTTTTTTTGATGCGTCTGCGCCAAAAATTCAATGCCATCAAAGGCCTGGTCACAAGAGAAGCCCTGACTTAGTAAAAAGGATTTAATTTCAGTAGAAAGAACCCTGTCATCTTCGAGTAGCAAAATGTCCACCATAAATGTATGCATTGTCGTTTTGTAAAAGTAAGCAAATTTTGCAAACCTCATTAATAGGATCCTTTTGGAGCTTTCTTTTCGTGGAAATAATTTAGTAACACAAGATTTACACGAAGAAATATGAAACAAAAAGAAATCTAAGTAGATTCAAATCGAAATTATAGATAAACATTATGGAAAGCAGAAGAGAATTTCTTCGAAGGACCTTGTTATTTTCCGGAGCTGCTGGTATCGCTAGTTTTATGCCGGCCTCCATTCAGAAAGCCTTTGCGATAGATCCGGTGCCGGGAAGTAGTTTTCTGGATGCGGAGCATATTGTGATCCTGATGCAGGAAAATCGTTCTTTTGATCATACGTTGGGGAGTCTCTCCGGTGTACGGGGTTTCAATGATCCACGTGCGGTGCGGTTACCCAACGACCTCCCGGTATGGTATCAGACAGATAAGGCGGGGAAGGTATTTGCTCCTTTTCGGCTAAATCTCAAAGAGAGCAAGGTGACTTGGATGGGCTCACTTCCCCACAGCAGGGCTAGTCAGGTGGACGCCTATAACCAGGGGAAATACGATCAATGGTTGACCGCGAAGCAATCGGGTAACAAGCAATATGCGGCAATGCCACTGACGCTGGGTTATTTCACACGTGAAGATTTACCTTTCCACTATGCACTGGCGGATGCTTTTACCGTATGTGATCAGAATTTCTGTTCAGGCATGACCAGTACAACGCCCAATCGTTCTTTCTTTTGGACAGGTAAGATTACCGAAATAAAAGATGGATTGCAGAAGGTCAATATTCGTAATGATGATTTCGGTTATGGCAAAATGACCTGGGAAACCTTTCCCGAGTTGTTGGAAAAGAACAATATAGATTGGCGTTTTTATCAAAATGAAACAAGCTGTGGTGGCGGACTATCGGGTGAAGAGCGGGCTTGGTTGTCCAATTTTGGTTGTAATCTATTGGAATTTTTTCAGGCCTATCAGGTCAAATTCAAAGATACTTATGTCAGCAACCTCGCAACACAGGTGCGTGATCTGCCAGGGCAAATCTCTAAGCTCGAAGAGCGGTCGCCGGAATCCGAGGAGCAGGCGGAGAAAATCCGTGTTGACATCCGTAAGAAAAGTGAAGCGCTGGAGCGGGCCGAAGCTGAACTGAAACAATTCAATGCCGATAATTATAATAAACTGTCTGATCTTACGAAATCTTTACATCAACGAGCCTTTACGATCAATAAAGGGGATAATAATTACCGTAAGCTGGAGACATTGCAGTTTAAGGAACAGGGTAAAAAGCGGACTTTGGAGGTGCCTAAAGGGGATGTGCTGGATCAGTTCCGAAAAGATGTCGACGGTGGTAAATTACCTGCGGTATCCTGGCTGGCGGGTCCCAAAAATTTCTCGGATCATCCCAGTGCTCCTTGGTATGGTGCCTGGTATGTGTCGGAAGTATTGGATATCCTGACCAAAAATCCGGAGGTCTGGAAAAAGACCATTTTTATCATCACTTACGATGAGAATGATGGCTATTACGACCATGTGAAACCTTTCCTCGTGCCGGATCTAAAGAAGAAGGATACAGGAGCCTGTTCGGAAGGAATTGATAGCGAAGTGGAAATGGTACGTCTGGACAACGAGCTCAAACAGGGGATTCCAAAAAAACAGGCCCGTGAGGGAGCGGTTGGGCTGGGATTCCGTGTGCCGATGTATATCGCATCGCCTTGGTCACGGGGAGGAAAAGTCTGCTCCCAAGTGTTTGACCATACCTCGACTTTACAGTTCTTGGAATACTTCTTTAACCATAAATACAACAAAAATATTCATCTGGATCATATCAGCGCCTGGCGGCGGACGATCTGTGGTAATTTGACAGCAGCTTTCACCCCCTTTGTCCAAGCGAAGGAGCAGCTCCCTTTTCTAGATCGAAACCAATATATAGAAACCATATACAACGCTCAGTTCAAGGATAATCCGGGCGGGTTTATTGAAATTACGGACCTGAATCAGGCTACACAGCAGGTTTGGACTTCGAAATTCAATCGCGTACAGGAAAAAGGAACCCGTAAATCACCAGCCTTGCCCTATGGGCATGATGCCGTTGGCTATGTGCAGAACGGTCAATTTAACCTGAAGATGCAGGTGGATACAACCATATTTGGTAAAAAAACGACTGGAGTGCCTTTCAACGTCTATAGTCCACTTGCCTATACAGACGAAGAGGACCAAATCGAAACCTATCGAAACTGGAATTTTGCGGTCAAGGCCGGAGATAGCCTCGACTATCAATGGGATCTGAGGAAATTTGAAGGACAGCAATATGCCTTTGAGCTGCATGGGCCAAATGGTTTCTACCGAAAGTTTGCCGGACAAAAAGACGCGCCAACATTGTTGGCAGCGGTGTCTCCAGAACTTAAATCACTGACCAAAGCACCAACAGGCAAACTGCAACTAACACTCAAAAACCTGGATGCGAAGACTGTTCAGGTGGAGGTGAAAAGTTTGAATTATCAGCATTATACAGCGACAAAGGAAATTGGAGCCGGTAAAGAACTTATCCTGCCCTTGGATATTGCCGCACAGGGCAATTGGTATGATCTTGCCATCAAGGGGCTGGGCAATGCTGGTTTTGAACTACAGCTTGCGGGACGATTGGAGACGGGAGTGGAAACCACGACTGATCCCTTATTGGCCTAGTGTTTTGCACGAAAAGCTGTTTTCATGAGCAGTCCCGCCGTGACTGTCGGTTGGACCTTCCGTTGCAGGATTTAGGTAATACAGCAATTTGACTGGGGCAGCTTGACTAAGGTCATTTAAAACTGCGGTTAGATGTTCTTCTCATCGTAAGCGAAGTAGCTACAATGGGAAGAACGCACGAGTTTGGGTATGTTTATAAAATAATAAATTTGGTTTCGGGAAAATGCTTTTGAATGTAATTGCGGAGATAACGCTGTGTTTCTGTGCTGATGGTGCTGTCTTCAAGTACGGGGAACGTATTGTAGATGACGGTATGCAGATTGATCCCACCTGTGGCAATGGCTTCCAGGCTTAATAGGGTATGATTGATACTGCCCAATTTGCCGGAGGTTACAAAAAGTAAGGGATAACCCATTTCTTTGATATAATCTATGATTAGGTAATCCTCAGCGAGTGGTACCATGAGGCCACCGGCACCTTCTACCAGTACAGCATCATAGCGTTGGCTTAACTGTGCTGTCGCTTGCCTGATTTTTTCGAAGTCTATTTCGCGTTTATCTATTTGCGCCGCCAGGTGAGGTGATGCGGGGTAGCTGAAAATTTCAGGCATGGTTGTTTTCTCCTGGTCATCTCGGGTGAAAGGGATGCCCATCAGTTCGCGGTGTAAGGTAATATCTTCGGAAATTGTTGTGTTGCCGGTCTGTACCAGTTTTTGAGTTATTGTACGCAGACCTTCTGCATTCCATTGCTTTGCAATAAGACCAGTTGCGTAACTTTTGCCTATTCCGGTATCTATGCCGGATACAAAGTAAATGTTGTTTTTCATTTCCATGTTTTTTTGCTATTTATTCGATTGTCAATTCAGTGGTATGTGCTGTTGATATCTCGCAAAGATCTAACGTTTGTCAGGGTGCCAAACTTTATGTTTGCACTGCTTCTTGTTTAATTATTCATCTTTTCTTTGCAATGATATAGATGGGGTGATAGGTTAACGGAACCTGTGTGCCGACGGCATAACGATCTATATATTCGGTACAATAGGCCTGAAGTTTGCTTTTCGTCCAACGATGATTTTTTATACCTGTTACTCCGGTTTCTTTCAGGTGGCTGAGTACCTGCAAGGGGTTTTCAAAGCTGAGGCTCAAAAGTTCTTCTTCTACGGAGAGAATTTCATAGCCCAATGCCAACAATTCCGCTACCAGTGCCGATTGGGTATGATAGGTTAAGCCGACTCCTGTTGTGCTGCTGATCTCGCGCATATTTTCTTCGCCAAATGTGCTGAATGCTAGGATACCGTGCGCTTGAAGTGCGGTATGGCAGTGCGCAAAGAAGGCGCTAGGGTCTTCAAACCATTGAATAGTGGAACAGGAGGTAATGAGATCCAGTTCGTCGGGTAAACTGCAGGTTTCGGCATCGGCACAGATAAAGCTGTAATGTTGCGAACCATGCTGCGGCAAGACAATACTCTTCATACTTTTGATCATTTCTGGACAAATATCGTTGAAGATCGTATGTTTTGGAGAGAGCTGCAGGAGCAACAAATGGGAAAAGAGTCCGGTTCCACAGCCTATTTCGAGCACCCTATCTGGTCTGATGAGAAAAATATTCCGGAGCAGTTTGATCATTTTTTCGGCAATTTGACCTTGCACAACCGCCGCCGAGTGGTAACTCTGTGCGGCTTTCGAAAAGCGGGATCTGATCCGTTGTTTGTCTATGATGTTAAGCATTTTAGATCTCCTGCAAAAGCTGTTTAAATAATTTTTCGGGATAGTGGGCCATGTCGACAAATTTATGAGGAGTGTGCGCCCATGCCCGTTGTTGGTTTTCCGAACTGAAAATGCGGTCATCAGTTCCGATATAGGCCTCATCCCATTGGAAAGCTGTTGCTGATGGTACTGTCGCCTGTTCTTCAATTGCGATCAGTTCTTTTCGCAGACTCGCGATGTCCCGCCTGGGGGCTTTAGCAAGAAAATGGTTTAACATCTCCCTTGAACCGGACATCCGTAGTCTGAATTTATCAAGCGTTTTTTCGCTTAACGTGTTCAAGGTGGCCCTGAATACCTGGACTGGAATCCCTCTGTTGTCATCAATCGGAAATGGCGTGCCATTGATTGCTGTACAGATACTGATCGGATAATGCTTTAACCGAAGTTCTGGTAATACCTGTGAGGCCGCCCATACGCCCATAGACCAAGCGAAAACCTGGATTTCTTCGTAGCCCTTTAGGAGGTTTTCGTCCAGTGTTAAGGAAGAATAGTCGTAGGCGATCATCAGATCCTGTCCGGATCGGGCGTAACCAGAAAACAGATGTTCATCCATTCCCCATCCCGCAAAGAATAAGACAAGCTTTTTGTTGGATGGTATCGGATTATTCAGTGATACCAAATTATCTGGGTTAGCCGGATGATGTGCGGGCGTAATTTTTTTGAATATCATAGGCTTGCTGCAAGTTGATGAATCAGCGATGTTGGCATCCCTGCTGTTAATGAAATACGTATTCTTGAAGTTCCTTCCGGAACGGTAGGTGGACGGATCGGAAGGACATAAAATCCTTTTCGTTGCAGTTCTTCTGCTTTCAGGACAGCCCCATTGCTATCGCCTATTATAAGAGGCAGAATATGGCTTTGTGAGCCGCATTCGTACCCCTTTGCGATGATCTGTTGTTTGAGTAATATACTGTTTTTACACAATTGCTGACGTCTATCTGAAAAACTGTCCAAGCGTTCCAGAATAAATAAACTCCAGTGGAGATTGATTGGCGGGAGTGCGGTTGTGAATAGCAATGTCCGCATTTTATTGATCAGACAATCCCGAATCGGCTGCCGACAGACGAGGTAGCCGCCTAGCGAGGCCAGCGCTTTTCCGAAGGTGCCTGTCAGGAAGTCAATGGCAGCAATGCATCCCTGCTCTTCTGCGCAGCCAAGTCCTCTTTCGCCACGTACGCCCACCGCATGAGCCTCATCCACATACAACATGACATTCGAATAACGGCGTTTGAGGCGAACCAGGTGGCCGAGGTCTGTACAATCCCCGTCCATACTGAAAATGCTTTCCGTGACGATAATGACGCGTTCGAAGTGGGAAGCATGTTTTACTAGTAATTCTTCCAGATGGGCATAGTCGGCATGGCGATACCTGAAATGCTGCGCAGCTGAAAGCCGGATCCCATCAATTAGACTGGCGTGCACCCATTTGTCAGCTAGGATTAAGGTACGCCCATGACAGATGGCTGGAAGTATACCTGTATTCATGTGATAACCACTGTTAAATACCAGGGCACTTTCGGTACCGAACATAGCGCTCAACCGCTCCTCCAGTTGGGTATACAGCACATGATTTCCAGTTAAGAGGCGTGAAGATGAAGCGCTGAAAAGCGCATTGTCGCTGTTGACCGATTGTAAAAATTCTTCACGCAATGTCAGGTCCGTAGCCAGATCCAGATAATCATTTGAGGAGAGGTTATAGCCGTTTTTCTCCTCGTATTGGATGCGGTTTCCTTGCTGGGTAATCAGAGGGAGTGCTCTGCTATTGCCTTGTTTTCCGAGTTTGTGAAGCTCATCCACAAAACTGTCAAGTAAATTGTTTTCCATTAGTAGATCTCTTTAACGACCTTGAATTGAACCTGTTCTTTCTTCTGGGGGCATCCACAAAGCTATGGTGTAGACTGTGCCCCATTAATTGATTTCTCTGACGACCTTGAGCAAAGCCTGTGTCAGTTTGTTTAACTCTTCAGGACCAATGATAAAAGGCGGCATGATATAAATCAATTTGCCAAAAGGTCTGATCCAGACACCTTCTTCAACAAATCGTTTTTGTATACTCGCCATGGATACAGGATTCTTCATTTCGATAACAGCAATGGCTCCCAAAATCCGGACATCTTCTACCTGTGGATAGTCTTTTGCTGGGGAAAGTGTTTGTTTCAGTTGTTCTTCGATAGATTTCACCTTTGCTTTCCAGTCTGTTGACAATAATAATTTGATCGAGGCAAGTGCTACTGCACAGGCCAGCGGGTTTGCCATAAAAGTCGGGCCGTGCATAAACATACCCGGGCTGCCATTGGAAATCGTTTCTGCAACAGCCGTAGAAGTGATTACTGCAGATAAGGTCATGTATCCGCCTGTTAAGGCCTTACCAAGGCATAGAATATCTGGCGCTACATCCGCATGTTCACAAGCAAAGAGCTTACCGGTGCGACCGAATCCAGTGGCGATTTCGTCAAAAATCAGCAAGATGTTATTCTCCTTACAGAGTTGTGCCGCCTGACGAAGGTACTCGGGATGATAAAAGCGCATTCCACCGGCCCCCTGAACGATAGGTTCAAGGATCAGACCCGCCAATTCGTCCTGATGTGTTCTGATAAGTGCGGCCAGTGGAGCAATGTCGCTGGCATCCCATTCTTCATCAAATCCAATTTGAGGGGCCGCTGCGAAGTAACGAAGGGGGAGGGTATTGCAGAAGATGCGATGCATACCGGTCACAGGATCGCATACAGACATGGCATTCCAGGTGTCACCGTGGTATCCCGAACGAACGGTAACAAAGTTGGTCTTGTTGATCTTCTTTTGTGCCACCCAATACTGTACAGCCATTTTGAGTGCCGCTTCCACTGCAACGGAACCTGAATCGGCATAAAATATTTTGCTGAGTGAAGGCGGTGTGATTTCAAGGAGCATTTTGCCAAGGGCAATTGCCGGTTCGTGTGTCAAACCACCAAACATCACATGCGACATCTTGTTGAGCTGGTCCGTTACCGCAGCATTTAATACCGGGTGGTTATATCCATGGATGGTACACCACCAGGATGACATGCCGTCGATCAGCTGCTGCCCATTTTCCAGTTCAATCATACAACCATCCGCCCGCTTCACTTTGTAGGCTGGCAGTGGGTCTGTGATACTGGTATAGGGATGCCATAGGTGCTGTCTGTCGAAATTGTCGGTGGTATGCTGCGCTGTCATGATGTTATTTTTTTCAATTCCTGATTTTCTACCTTTGATCTATTTTTCCTGATGCTGTTTGTCCAGATTGCGTTGAATTTTGTGGTCAGGTCTCGACCATTGTGGTTTTTCACCCAGTGCCTGGTATTGGCTATCCTCCATTGCGATGGTTTCAGGCTGGCTTTTTTTCTCAAAAGGCTGTTGGGGGATCAGTCCTAACGTTTTGAATAGCTCCATATCCTCGTTTATAGCAGGGTTGGGGGTTGTGAGTAGCTTATCGCCAGCAAAAATGGAATTTGCGCCAGCAAAAAAGCATAAGGCTTGCCCCTCGCGACTCATATTGCTGCGACCTGCTGATAAGCGAACCTGCGTTTGTGGTAATAAAATCCGGGCAGTGGCAACCATACGCACCATTTCCCATATGGATACCGTTTCCATCTCTTCCATCGGTGTACCAGCGACCGGAACCAGCGCATTGATCGGTACCGACTCGGGTTGGGGAATAAGCGAAGCCAGCGTAATCAGCATATCCGCCCGGTTGGCTATGCTTTCCCCCATACCAATAATACCGCCACTACATACAGTGATGTTTGTTTTACGGACATTTTCGATGGTTTGCAAGCGATCATCATAACTTCGGGTCGAAATGATCTCTTCATAGTATTCCGCTGAGGAATCCAGGTTGTGATTATAGGCATAGAGACCTGCCTCCGATAACCGCAGTGCTTGATTTTCGGTCAGCATACCCAAGGTACAGCAGACTTCCATATCCAGTCTGTTCAGTGTCCGTACCATATCCAATACTTGGTCAAACTCGGGACCGTCTTTGACATTGCGCCAGGCAGCTCCCATGCATATCCGTGAACTGCCACCGGCCTTGGCTGCCAGAGCCTGCGTTTTTACCTGTTCTACACTCATCAGCCGCTCGGCCTTAACGTCAGTATGATAGCGTGCTGCTTGCGGACAGTAAGCGCAATCTTCAGGACATCCACCAGTTTTTATGGAAATCAAGGTAGATACCTGTACCTTATTTGGATCATGATAGGTACGGTGAACTGTAGCAGCTTCGTACAGCAGTTCCATGATCGGTTTGTTATATAAGGCAATAACTTCTTTCTGTGTCCAATTCTTTTCTGTGCTCATATTCTATGTGTTTGATCGTTTGTAAATCAGGTTTTTATAGTAAAAGGATAGTGTGGTTGTCAAATTTCCATGCGTCTGTTTTTTTTAGTTGAATTGCAAAGATTACAGTTTAAACCTTAACTTTGGTAGTCCGAAATAAACATAATGAGTAGTCCGGTTAGTATAGGTTTTCATTCGATTATCAAGATAGATCGCCGCAAGGAGGATGCTGTTTATATACAGATCGTCTATCAATTTATCAATGCTGTCAAGCGCAACCTGCTGGAGGATGGGGATCTTCTCCCGGGAAGCCGAAAGATAGCGACGGAATTGAATGTGCACCGAAAAACAGTGGTCGCCGCACTAGCGGAACTACAAGAGCAAGGCTGGGTGGAAATTCTGCCAAACAGGGGGACCTTTGTGAAAAATCCCGAACGTGTGATTACTGCTGCTTCGGCAATCGAAGCTTTTCGGCAGCCACCGGATCGCGCTCCATATTATTTTAGAAAAGAATTGATCCTGGATACGCCGGTATTTGAAATTCCTGAAAAATATTATTTTACGGACGGTACCCCAGACTACCGTATTATCGAGACTGAGGAGCTGGTACGTTTTTACGCCTCCATGGTAAAACGGAAAAAGAAGAGTGATGAATTTCCGGCTACGACTGATGGAAATCTATTTTTTAGGGATCAATTGAGCTATTATCTCAATTTGACACGTGGTTTCCATCTCTCGCGGAACTTTCTACTGCCCATTGCCAGCCGTGAGCAGATCTTTTCTATTTTATCACGCTTATTGATTCAACAGGGGGATATTGTACTGGTCGAAAATCTAAGCTATTTTTTGCCGAACATGATCTTTAGCCAAGCCGGAGCCAAACTGAAAACGGTTCCTGTAGATGCGATGGGAATGGATATTGATTATATCGCAGATCATTTTGCACCCGGTGAGATCAGGTGTGTTTACATCAATACAAAATGCCAATACCCTACTACAGTAAGTCTTTCTGAAAAAAGGAAAATACAGCTGTTACAACTGGCCGAACAGTATAATTTTATTGTGATCGAAGATGATGTTGATTTTGAGTCTTCGCTTGTCAAAGACAAGGGAGAATCTCTTTTTCGCAAAAATGCAGGGAATAGGGTGATCTATACGGGAACATTTGGTCGTTTTTTGGATCCCGGTTTTCAGATGAATTTTTTGATTGCTCCTCAAGATCTCCTGGAGGAGGGAAAAAAATACCTAAATCTCTTTGGTAAACCCAATTTTATGATCGAAAAAACATTGGGTGAAATTATCCATCAGGGCGATATCTTTCGGTATCAGCGGAAGTTTCAAAAAATAATTGCTGAACGGAAAGACCTATTTGCGCAATTACTACAAGGTAATTTTGAAAACAAAGTTACATTTGAAGTTCCGGTTTCAGGGCTAGCGTTTTGGATCAGATTCAATGTCAGCTTTTCACTGACCATCTTACAGGAAAAAGCAAAGGAAAAAGGCGTATTGCTGCCGAGTAACTGCCTGTACCAGAACAGAACTGTGACAGCCTTGCGCTTAGGTTTTGCTCATCTCGATGAGAAAGATATGTGTGATGCGGTTCGTTTGCTGCATGAAGCTTATCAAGAGACTATCGGGGCTAGGTAGGGGTGTGCTGGCCTTGCGCATAGGTTTCGCTCATCTCGATGAGAAAGACATGTGTGATGCGGTCAGTTTGTTGCATGGAGCCTATCAAGAGACTGTCGGGGCTAAGTAGAACTGTGCCAGCCTTGCCACTTGGGTTCTGCCCATCTCGAAGAGAAAGATAGCTGTGATCCGTCTGTAGTCTGTGATCTTTTGGAATATGGTCGGAATTGTAGTCAACTAATCTGTAGGATAGCTATCAATTTTTCCTTTATTTCCTGAATGGGATCCCTTAGATCAATAAAGTATTGTCCCTGCCAATTTTTACTGTGTGTCGCCTGCTTGTTTTGGGTGATACTCCAGTCTGGATATACACGAAATCCACGTTTGCCCTCCTTTTGCGCTGTTGTTAAGATTTGTCTGTCGATCAGAACCTGTTTTGGGAAAACAAAGAGACCAGCATTTTGTTGCTGTTCCGTGGCAATAATGTAATAGTCAATAGCGTCATCGGCGGTAAATGCTGTCGTTTGACCCTGTGCGTCACGTTTCCAGAGGGTGACGAATTGTCCCACCTTTGTGGGCGTTATTTTGGCTTTTCGAAACTTGATATTCCGCTCATCAAGTTGAAAATTAAAGCCGAAATAACCAGCACATTCCTCGTCCTCGGTTAGATTCGTTATACTTTTGGATAGGATCTCTCCCAGTTGTTTTAATTCTTTAATCATGTATGCTGATACTACCTTCTCTTTTTTTTGAATTTATGATTGTCACGAAATGCCTAACAAGACCATATCCTAGCTGCTATTTTGGTACTGGCCAGTAGCCTTTATTTTGTGTCGGCGTTGTAGATTAACTGTACGACGCCCGATTTGAATGCTCTACTTTCCATGAGTTTTAAATGCAATCGTTCAGATAGATTCTCGAATAGTGGTTTTCCCTTACCCAAAACAATTGGATGAACGGAAATACGGTATATGTCAACAAGATTTGCCTGTATAAATGTTTTGATTAGACTTGCTCCACCATAAAGCCAAATATCTTTTCCCTCTTGCTGCTTTATCGCTGATACTTTTTGATGAATGTCATCACTAATAAAGATGGCACCAGGATCTTGCCTTGGCTGACGGGAAAAAACATATTTTTTCTTTGCGTGAACATTTCTCCAAAGACTAGCTTCGGCTTCACTGGCATTGCTGTCTGGCTGAAAATTTCCCCAGGCATCATAACTGACACATCCATAAAAGATGCTGTCGATACGCGATAGAAAACCATCGAAGTTCATATCATCGTCCATAATGCACCAGTCGATTTCGCCATTTGGACCTTCAATAAATCCATCTAGCGTCATGGCTAGATCCAATATGATTTTTCTCATATACATATTGCTTTAATCTATTTTTTAATGAATAAACCCTATCATAATTTGTCGTGCGGATGTTGGGCAGGAGTGTTGAATTATGGGGGGATCCCTGTGTTTTTAAGGATGCCTAAATATAGTTAAATTATAAAATGTAGGCAAATGAAAAGAAAAAGCCCGGAGAGGAATCAACCGGGCTTAGAGATTATATAAGGGGAATAATACTTGCTTAAAAAAGTGAAGACCTAGTCTTCATCGGTGATAATGTCATCACCATCTAACTCGAAACCTTCACCAAGAAAGGTATACTCTAGTTCGAATAATTCTGAATCTTTAATCATTTTATTTCTTATTTTTTGATATTCAAATTTATCACCCTTATTTAAGTTTATCGTCAATATAACATGAAGTTTTTGTTAAGGCGACGATTATATCTTTTTGAGTGCAATATCTAGTTTTTGCGCCTGGATGATCCGGCTAAAAAACTCTTTTAGATCAAAATATTCTTCGGGCAGATATAGCGGTTTATTAAATTGTGTTGCGCTCTCAATAAGTAAGGTATTCGGATCTGAATTGCTGACTTTAAAAATATAGCGGGCTGCCCGTTCAGGTAGTGCCATACTGATGTTTTTTAATTTTGTTTCGGGAGCGTATGTATACCCTTTTGGCAATTTGATCTCCATATAACTTTCTTCCTGGATCAAGGATCCAAAATCAATCGGGTAATTTCGTTCGGTCAGATTAAAAGGATTTTTGGTGGTTTTGCTTTCAATGTAAGGATTGAATGCGAGCTGGTCATTTTGTAAGTTGGCAAAATTTTCAATCTCGATTTCAAACTCTTCAGCGAGGGGTTTGTCTAAAGAATCCCTATTGGAGACTTTAAAGCTATTGATTTTGATACGGTTGTTTTCCTCATCCCATTTTTCGTAAAACTCCTCTTCTGAATTACTGCCCTGTAAACGTTCACGCATTCTCGATGCCATATAACCATTACGAGAGGTTACCCATTTTCCTTTTAATGTGCCATTCTCCATGAGCTCACCGAAGAAGAAATTACTCTGTGAAGAGGGTAGTTTTGACTCGAGTTTCACCCAGTCAGACTCGCCAGCCAAGGGAATAGAACGGCCTTGGTAGTTGACGCATTTTAAGGGGATATTTCCGAAGGGTTCATAGGGAGAGGTTGCATCTAATAGATAGTAATCTTCGCCGATTTTTACCTGGGCGACAACATGGTTGAATTCCGATATTGCAGGTGCATACAGTCCCGCATAACCGTTGTCGCGTGTAGATAAAATAACTGGAATAGCATCTAACTGAGCATAACGCAATGCATTGACCAACCCGAGATTGATGTCGGCGCTATTACCTGTTCTTTTTTCAAGCGCTTCTTTGATATTTTTCGCATAGATCGAGTGCTTATTGTTCCATTTGATCCGTTTCTGAAAATACGCGTAGAGATGGACGGCTTTTGCCATATCATTATTCGTCCCCTGCAGTACAGGTTCAATAAATTCTTTTAAGGCTCCTTTTCGCTTGACCTGGCCACCAAAACTTTCATCAGCGATTAATTTTTCCCGCACATTCTCCCAGGTAAGGGAGAAGTCTTTTGTGGGCCCCATCGGGATACTGTACCGTCCGAGTTCAAAAAAGAGAATAGACCGAAAGTTTTTAGAAGAGGTCATGTAGTCTTCACTGTGGAAGGCCGGAATATTCTCCATGATATAGGTCGTTTTGGTACCCAGAATATCACCGATTTCACTACGCAGACTGGTATTGTAATTTTCTGTTTTACGATCTTTGATGGGAAACCCTCCCTTTAAATTGGATTTATAGTGACAGATTTCCGGTATACGTGTGACATACTCACTATAGATTTTGGGAAGTTCTTCCTGAAATTCCCAGGAATTGAGGTTAAAAATAAAAGGCGATTCCGTTTTGTAGCGATATTCAATAATTGTTCCCTCCTGAACCTGCGGAATGGCAGCCTTGGTTAAGGAGATGTTTTCTGAAGAATTTTCGTTAAAGATATTTGCCTTTGTCATTTCAGTTTCGACGACTTTATCACCCTGGAGGTGATAGGAAGCTCCTTTGATGTCGGTGACAACCTCACGTTCATTTCCGCTTTTGTAAAGCGGGATGGTGAAGTTCGCATGTTCATAGCCTTCCTTGTTCAATATTTTGATCCGAACATGTTTGACGAACTCGACAACCAAGCCCGTATGCGAAGTGTAGTTGACCTGTGCGGAACCATACTCCCGAATGACAAATGCGTTGGCTGCAGTGTCCAATTTGCCAATATCGATCGCGAAATCTTCTTTTTTTACCTTACCGAATGAAAAATCTTGGGCATGAGCCCAAAAACTGCCGAGAATAAGCAGGCTGGTGAAAAAACCTTTCATAAAAAGTCACTATATGGTTAAGAATTATAGTGCTAATGTATGAAATAATATTAAATTTTATAAGGTAAAATTTTCCGTTTAAGTTGTTGTTGAACAACCTTTACGTGGATTGTTCAACAAGTTTTAATTTCTCACATATTTGCTGAATGGCTTCAGGCTGATCGGAGCGTGGAACCTAACAGTGTGTTTCGAGACCATGACCTCAAAAAGAGTGTTTTTTAGCGAGTTAAAGTCCTTTTTTGATGGGTTTTAATACGTGAAATCAAAGGTCAGCGTTACATATCGGTTGTTCTCACCCTTCCATTTTGGTCCGGAAAGTAAAATCTCCTTGGCTTTGTTGTCCAGATAATCATTGGCACTTTGTAAGATATTGATATTGGACGGGAAACCATCTTTATCAATATAGAAATTCAAGCGCACGGTACCTTCGTATCGACTGTTAGCTGTTTTCTTTTTAACGTAATTATTAAATGACTTCCATCCCCAAACGGGTTCTGCACTTTTTGTTTTCCGGGAGGACATGGTTGTAACCACTACCTCGTCAAGTGTCGCACTGGAAGGTTGTAATTTTATATTCAGGTTTTTGTTGCGGCGCATATTTAATGCAACCGTGTTATAACCTACAGCCATGATGTCGACTAGCGAGTCCACTGTGCTCGGTTGAATGGTGGCCTTGCCCTGAGCATCTGTATTTGTAGCCAGTTTGCTATTGGGCTGCATGATAGTAACACCTGATATCGGTAAGCCAGTTTCTTTGTCACGTACAGTGACCTGTAAAGGACTACCAAAGGTCTGTGGGGTCACATTGACACCAGCTATCCTGCCAGCGAGCGCATTGCTTTGACTGACCTGTTGGCCTCGGATCACAACTGAACTTCCGGTGATACTCTTTTTTGCTTGGGGGGTATAACCAAATACCTCCACACTGTCTAACATTTTTGAGTCAGCAGCGGCTAGGTCCCTGTGGATGCCACTATTCATTTTTTCAACCGGAGCTATGCGTACCGATGGCTCCTGATGTACTGGTACTGTCTCCTCCTTATATTGACCTAGATCGGAAGACTTATTGTTGCCTGCCAAGCGGGGGCTATCCTGCTCTTTGATATGAGGTTCAATGGCAGATGAGGCCGCCGTATCGTCTTGAGGTACCGATTTTGAAGAAGGTACATCAGCCGGTACAGAAACATCTGCAGTCCGCTTAGTCTCGGCCGGATTTTTTTGCTGCTGGAAATAGAGTATACCCGCACTTAGGATAGCGACTACTGTCGCAGCTATGGCCAGTCTTTTCCAGTCGAAGACTTTTATTTTAGCTTCTTTTTTATGCTCGATGCGTTGCGCAATACGCGCGTTGAGTTCGGAAGGAACAGTACTGTTTTGATCCATTTCTATACCCATAAGAATATCCGCCAACATGGGATCACGTTGGGCCTCACGTTCAATGGCGTACATCTCTTTGGGAGAAAGTTGGCCGTTGACGTATTTCTTTAAGTATGCTATGTCATAATTACTGTCGCTCATTCCAAGCCTCCATGCAATTTTTTAAATTCCGCTTCCCATTTTGGATGTAACTTTTAACTTCATTTAAGCTATATCCTGTCGAGTCACTGATCTCTTTGTAACATTTTTCCTCCAGAAAAAAGAGTCTGACGGACTGCTCCTGTTTGTCCGGTAGCTTTTCCAGACAGCCTTCCATTGCAGTCAATTGTTCCTCTTTTTCATCCTGTTGTTCATACTGATGCAGATCTTCGGGATATTTCACAAATTCATCCAAAGAAATTTGTGATTTGTTCTTTTGCGACCTTAAATACATCAGGCAATGGTTTTTGCTCAATACATAGAGCCATCTCGGAAAGTCTTTGATTTCTTGCTTATTAACTTTGTAGATGAGCTCTTCAAAAATATTCATCACGGCATCTTTGCTCAATTCTGGATCTTGGAGATACCGTAAGCAGACATAATACACCATTTCGGTATGTCGTTGATAAAGATCCCCCAATACCTTGAGATCAGATGCCTCCTGATATTGCTGCAAGAGCTCATGGTCTTGCGTTGAATCCTTTTTTGATGACTTGTATGCGAACATTTGATTTGCTAAAAATATTTTTTTTTTCTGGTTTATGGAAATTTAATATTAGCTGCATCCCTTGACAAAAAATTGAACGATATGAGAACGATACTTTTTTTAATGAGCATGCTGCTATCCATTGGTGGATATGCAAGCCAACAATACGAAGTGAAAGGAAAGGTGACCGATGCAACGAGCAAATTAGCGTTAAGAGGTGTGGTGGTAACGAATGTGCAGACCAATGAACGTCAATCCACTGACCGTGATGGAAATTATCAGATCAAGGTCACTACCGGTAGAACGACTTTGGAATTCAGTTACTTCGGCTATATTACACAGCGTGTTGAGGTAAAAAGAAAGGGGAAAGTCGATATCGTCCTGGTAAAAGATACGCATACATTGGATGAAGTTGTCGTTATGGGCTATACTCCAAAAGCTAAGCAAAGTGTGGTCGGTTCTGCGCAGATCGTCGCAGCATTGTCTGGACAGGTTGCGAATGTAAACATAAGGAAAATGCCTTATATGCCAGACCAAAATCAGGAATCGTATCAAAAAATCAAGGAAAACAAGTTTATCAATCCAATGAAGGAGCCGCTGTCAACATTTGCTGCCGATGTGGATGCTGCTTCATACAGTAATGTCCGTCGGTTTATCAATGCGGGCAGTTTGCCCGATAAGGATGCCGTACGTGTTGAAGAGATGATCAATTATTTTCAGTATCAGGTAGCGGGACCAAAGAATGGCGAACCGGTGAATATTGTAACCGAATTGACCAAGGCACCTTGGAACAATGCCCATCAATTGATGCGGGTGACGTTAAAAGCTAAAGATATCCCGACAGACAAACTTAAAGCCTCGAACTTAGTTTTTTTGATCGACGTATCGGGGTCGATGATGGGACCGGGACGATTACCTTTGGTGAAATCTTCCTTGAAAATGTTGGTGGATCAGTTGCGTGATATCGACCGTGTGGCTATTGTAACCTATGCAGGTTCGGCCGGAGTGAAACTGGAAAGTACAAGTGGAAGTCAGAAAATGAAAATCAAAACGGCCATAGACGAACTGGAGGCCGGAGGAAGTACTGCCGGTGCTGCAGGGATCAAAAAAGCCTATGAGATTGCCCGCCAAAACTTGGTTAAGGGTGGAAACAATCGGATTATTTTGGCCTCCGATGGTGATTTTAATGTGGGCGAGAGTAGTGATGAGTCTATGGAAGAACTGATTGGTAAAGAGAGTAAATCTGGTGTTTTTCTGACCGTGCTTGGTTATGGTATGGGAAATTTGAAAGATAGTAAGATGGAGATCCTAGCAGATAAAGGGCATGGAAATTATGCTTATATCGATAATATCTCCGAAGCCCGGAAAGCCATGGTTACCGAATTCGGAGGAACATTATTTACGGTGGCTAAAGATGTGAAAATTCAGGTAGAGTTCAATCCGAATTATGTACAGGCCTACCGCCTGGTCGGCTATGAAAACCGTTTGCTTGAAGCGGAAGATTTCAACAACGATCAAAAGATGGGCGGCGATATGGGCGTAGGTCATGTGGTTACCGCCCTGTATGAGATCGTTCCTGTCGGTGTCAACTCGACAATGGTCGGAACAGTTGATCCGTTGAAATACCAGCAGAACTCAACCAAAAATATCGCCGTCAAAGGAAACGGGGAATTGGCAACTGTCAAATTCCGTTACAAAGAACCTGATGGTGATAAAAGCAAATTGCAACAACAGGTGGTACAGGCTAAGGTGACCGATTTGAATAAGGTCAGCGAAGATTTACGTTTTGCAACTGCTGTGGCCGAACTGGGGATGTTACTTCGTGATTCGGACTTTAAACAACAGGCTAATTTTGATGGTTTGATCGCACGTGCGAAGACCGCAAAGGGAGCAGATGATGAGGGTTATCGTGCTGAATTTATCCGAATGGCAGAAAATGCACGGGACTTATCGAAAACGAAAATGTAGGGGGGTACAGAGTTAGTGTATTAACAATTAAGTGTTGGGGAAAGGTGGAGAAACAGTTTGGGGCAGTTGATAAACAAAATCGCTGTTCCAGGTTGTTTTATTTTTATGGCTTATTTCGAAATAACACGTGTCGTTTGGTTGGTATTAAATTTGAATAAATAGATTTTGGAAAATAGACAACTGAAAATCGTAAATAAATAGATATTTTTAGGGACAAATAATTGCTTATTTCGCTGTGTGCCGGAATTGATGCTGGTGCAGGCTAATAAAGAATAGACAAATAACACAATTTTGAATGAAAAATTTCCTTTTATGTTGTTTTCTCTTAATAGGGATGGGGATACAATCACAAGGTCAAAATACAGCGCTCAACAAACAGCAGACCATAGCTTACATCAATAAGCTGTACAAGATTGCCTATCGCTATAAAGAAACCAAAATTGACACGGTTACGGTGGACGGAAAAGTCCTGACCGTTTTTCTGTCCACTGGTCAGCATTATAGAAGCGATCTGTCAAAGTCCGAACCGCTTGTCATTGCACGGGTAAAATCAGGTTATCAAATCCGTTATAAATCCGCTGCAAATACCGAGGAGATCTTGTGGGCCATTCAAACCGAAGATGATGCCAAACGTTTACAGAAAGCTTTACAGCATTTGATCGGGATACTAA
This sequence comes from Sphingobacterium sp. GVS05A, assembly GCF_019969845.1. GTDB lineage: Bacteria > Bacteroidota > Bacteroidia > Sphingobacteriales > Sphingobacteriaceae > Sphingobacterium. The sequence goes on along the minus strand of NZ_JAHXYR010000002.1, from coordinate 463,690 downwards.
AGACAGAAAAGAAGACTGATCCTTTTGGAAGCTAATGTCGCGTTGTCGTACTGTAGCTAAACTTTTTTCTAGTATGTTCGGCAAGACACGAACTCGCCGAACATAAGAGAAAGTCTGGGGGCATGCACACAGAAGGTGTGTTTCGGATTGCTGAAGGGGTTAACCAAAATGCCCGCTGATATAATTACGAGTGGTTTCGTGTTGTGGATTGTTAAAAATCTGATGCGTATCTCCTTGCTCTATAATCTCCCCAAGATACATAAAGACCGTTTTGTCGGCGACACGTTGCGCTTGCTGCATATTGTGCGTGACGATGACAATGGTATATTTTTTTTTCAAATGGTGAATGAGTTCCTCGATCTTTAGGGTACTCACCGGGTCCAATGCCGAGCAAGGTTCATCCATCAAAATAATTTCGGGACGAAGGGCTACCGCACGGGCGATACAGAGTCTTTGTTGTTGCCCTCCGGAAAGCCGAGTAGCTGGTTTTTTCAGATCATCTTTTACCTCCTCCCAGATATACGATTCTTCCAATGCCTTTTGTACGGTTGTCTTATCAGCAATCAGATTGTTGATCTTGAGACCATAGGTGATGTTTTCGTATATGCTTTTGGGAAAGGGATTGGCTTTTTGGAATACCATACCCACACGCTTGCGTAGATCCGTAACCTCTATATCTTTTTGATAGATCTCGCGACCATCCAATTTGATATGTCCCTCTATTTTGGCTTCTGGATAGAGATCATGCATACGGTTAAAACTCCGCAAAAGGGTACTCTTGCCACATCCTGAAGGTCCGATCAGAGCGGTAACTTTATTTTCCTCAAATTCGATATTGATATTTTTCAACACCTGTTTGCTCCCAAACCATAGGTTGAGATTTTCAGTGACCAATTTACTTTTCATTATTTCTAAACTTATATCGAATATAGAAAGCTGTTAAATTCATGAGGAAGACCACAATGATAAGCACCAATGCTGTTCCGTATGCAATAGGTCTGACCTCCTCAATCGACTGATGCTGCGTGGACAACATATACAGGTGATAGGGTAGTGCCATAAACTCCTGATTGAGGTTGCCAAAGGAATTGGTGATATAGAATGCGGCTCCTGTAAATAGTATGGGTGCTGTTTCACCGGCCGCGCGGGAAAGTGTCAGGACGATACCTGTGAGTATCCCCGGTAGAGAGGCGGGAAGGACCACATCTTTGATCGATTCAAATTTGGTGGCTCCTACAGCCAATGCGGCCTCCCGCATGCTTCGTGGAATACGGAGCAGGGCCTCCTCCGTTGTGGTAATGATATAGGGAAGGGACAGCAGGCCCAAGGTCAGTCCGGCAGACAAAATCGAGGTGCCGAAATTCAATGCCTGAACGAAGAGTGCCAGACCAAACAGGCCATAGATGATCGATGGAACACCGGATAAATTACGGATGGAAGCCCGGATCGTGCGGGTCAGCCAGGTATTCTCTGCATATTCGTTGAGATAAATGGCACAACAGATTCCAAAGGGAATGGAAAATAATGCCGTTATCAGGGTCAGAAATACCGTACCTATAATCGGAGTAAGAATACCTCCCCGTGTCATACCATCGGAAGGTAGCTTGGAGACAAAATCCCAGGATAGTACATGGGAGCCTTTCGTGAAAATATCGTATAGGATCACGCACAAAAAGAAGCATACAAGTCCTGTGGACAGGAGAAGCGTACCCCATTCGACGATTGGTGCCAGTTTTTTAAATTTATGCAGCATGGTATTTTCTAAAGCGGTTGATAAAATATTCACCAATCAGATTGGCCACCAAGGTCATAAAGAATAAGACAATCGCTATGGCAAACAAAGCATAGTAATGTGTGGTCTGATAGGGGACTTCACCCATTTCGATCGCAATAGTTGCGGTAATGGTTTTGACCGAGTCAAAAAATCCTTTGGGAAATATTGCAGCATTCCCCGTGGCCATCAATACAGTCATGGTTTCGCCGATGGCTCTTCCCAGTCCCAGCATGACGGCGGCAATGATTCCTGGTGCTGCTGCTGGGATCGTGATCTTGCGCAGTGTCTGCCAGCGAGATGCACCGAGACCATAACTCGCTTCGCGGTAAGTTTGCGGTACAGCATGGATGGCATCTTCGGAAATGGTAATGATCGTTGGGAGGGCCATAATGGCCAGTAAGATTGCTCCATTTAAAGCATTCAGCCCATTGGGTAGATTGTTTAGATCCGCTATTCCGGGACCAACCAATACGATCCCCAAAAAACCGATCACGACCGAAGGAATTGCTGCAAGCATCTCTATGGCTGGTTTTAAGATCGTCTTGAGTTTGGGGCTTGCGTATTCGGAAATAAAAGCTGCGGTACCCACTCCCAGTGGAATGGCAATCAGCATAGCACCCAGAGAAACGATCGAGGTACTTACGATTAATGGCAGAATGCCGTAGGCAGGTTCTGCTGCCGTGGGATTCCATTGGCTTCCGGTGATAAAATCCAATGGCGAAACTTCCAGAAAGAAGGCAATTGCATTGTAAAGCAACATGAAGAAAATACCACCCAAAAGTGCAAGCACCAGATATCCGGTGGACTTGAATATGATTTTGGCGATCTTATCGATGGCGACTCGTTTTTTGTACTGCATGTTATTTTATTGAATAAGGTAATAACCTGAGTTTTCGATGATCTTGGTCCCTCCTCCTTTGGTTTCAAATTGGATAAATGACAGCACTTTGGCCCATGATTTTTCGGGAATAAACTGATAGAGGGGACGTTGAAAAAAATATAATCTATTTTTTATTGCTGTAGGATCTAAGGGTGATATAGCATTGGAATCTGCATCATTTTTGATTTTCAATACTTTGATACCTTTGTTATCCTGAATCTTTTTGGAAATATAACCGGCACCGACATAACCGATACCAGACTTGTCAATTTTGATGGCTTCCAGAATTTGTGCATTTCCGGTCATTTCTTTGGCCTTTTGGCTATAGGCTATTTTTAGCTTCTTGCGAATAAATGAATAGGTTCCCGAACTGCTCTGTCTACCATAGATATTGATCGGAACATCCTGTCCAGAAACAGATTTCCAGTTTTCTACCTGACCGCTCATGATTTTTGAAAGCGTTTTTACATCGATCTCCGTGATCGGATTGTCGCTGTGAACAACAAAAGCGGTGGCATCTTCGGCAAAGACAACGGTTTTCAGGAGCATGTTCTTCTTTTTGAAGAGTGCCTGCTCTTCTTCGGTCAGCGGACGCGATGAGTTGGCGATATCTGCCTGACCATTCAATAGGGAAGTAATGCCAAGTCCCGAACCGCCACCGGAGATAGCCATACTGAATGTTGGATCTGTTTTATTGTAGGCCTCGGCTAGATTAACAGCAAGATTCACTTCGGTATCCGAACCTTTCATTTTGATGGTATGATCGGTATTACCGCAGGACCATAACAGGGTACTGAAACCAAGAAGGACAGTAGAAATAAGACGATTGAAAGCCATATCATTCATTCTTACTAAGTTAAACACAACAAGAATGATTTTGTGTTAGGTTTGTGTTATCTTATTGTGAATTAATATTTTGTACACACATTACCTCATGTTGGTCGTAGTCAACCGGGGTGATTTATACGGCAAACAGCTAAATAGTGTTAAAGCGTTTTTATAAACTGAAATGATTTGATAGATTGTGGTAATTTTTCAGCTTCGATAATAGTCTTGTTATGAGCGACTCCGGTAAGTTTTTATTGCTGTTATTCATCATTTGTTTATCCAGCTATTTAAGTCCCATCTATGGCCAAAAAGGAAATGAATATAGGGGGACAGTTTTGTCGGCTGATACAACCTTACTGCTCCGGGGGATTAACCTTTTAAACTTGAATTCAAAAAAACATACTGTTACGGATGTTTATGGAGATTTTGTCCTCGACTATAGATTAGATGATACCATTGAATTCAGACATGATCACTGGCAAACGAAGCTAGTTTTTGGCGACAAGCTAACAGATTCTATCTTTCTAAAGAAACGCCCTATCGTCCTTGATGAAATTGTGATAACAAGGAACCGACATAACAAAGAGATCGATGATTTAAAGGAAATAGAAAAGGAGAAGAACAAGAAAGCTGGTATCTATTATGGAGGAAAGCCATCTATTGCACTTCTAAATCCCTTTGGCGGGAAACCCATCACTTTTTTCTACGAACTTTTTAGCAAGAATGGAAAACGAGCTAGAGCAATGGAGAAGAATATCCAACATGCGATTAAGGAAAGCAAAATAGACAGTGTCTTTAATAGAAATGCTGTTAAAATGAGTATCACCATAAAAGACGAGGATATTACGACTTTTATGGAAAACTACAGGCTAACTTTTGAACAGGTGCAATCCTGGAATACGTATGATCTGTACCTTTATATAAAGAAGAGCTATGAATCATTTACTGCGAAACGAGAATAGCAATCCTGTTTATCGTCGTAAGGTATTTGGCATAAAATTACATCATTCTTTCTCTACTGTTACTATACCCAGATAAACGCTGTTCATACTACGATTGCTGCCATCTGTTGCTGCAAAACCAAGATAGAGGTGAAAAATTGAACTTTCTCTGACCTTAGGTAGATCAATCAATTGGGATCGATATTCGATAGAATTGCCCAATGATACTCCAGTGGCATGGTTTTTCGGATCCTCAGGCAATAAGAGTACCATGCTTCTAAAGTCACTTAGCTCATGGTGCAGCAATTCTTTCGTTATTTTGAGTTCCCATTTGATCTCGATCTTGCCGTTTATGATCTCGGTGGATGTGGAAATGATAATGTCTTCCAGTCCTCTGCTAATAGCAAACTTTTCATAGTTGATTGCAGGTCCCTGTTCACCCAGGAGGACTGCATGCTCAAGATGATAAGACATCGCCGCATTAAATGCGGTCATATTTTCTCTATATCGCTGAAAACCTAAACGGAAAAATTTTGTGAATTGACCCAGAAAAGTTTGGGTAAAGGCAAATTTACTTCTGTTTTTATTTTCACTGTCAGATAGTTTTCTTCTTTTTTTGACTTTAGGAAGCGAACGTACATAGGTGATATCCTTCCATTTGCAAAACACGACAGCGCCAACCTTTCCGGATGGAGCGCCGTTTGCTCCATTATTTACTCGTGCCATAAATTCATTTATAATTGGTTTGATTCTTTTAACAGACAAGTAGGGGGAAAGTTTGCCTCAAGCAGTATACTTATTGTAAATTAACTGATACAAAACAGGGATATAATAGGGAGATTATACGCTTTCATCCGAATGAGGTCCGTATGAAGTCCGTATGAAGTCCGAATAAAGTCCGTATGAAGTCCCTATTAAATGAAAGTTAGATCCCTAGTTAAACCCTAGTTGGATCCTAGTTGAAAAAAAAATTTAGTATTGAATGGGAGAGGGCTGGGGCTTGTGATTAGTACAAAAAAAAACAGGCATTTCGCCTGTTTTATATAATATGAAATCGTAATGAATATCGTTGAGACTGATTAAAATAAGAGTATTGCGAAGACGGGAATAAGTGCAACCATTGAATACATCACCGCGACTCTTTTTTGGAGGTATAGGCTGATTGATAACAATAGTTCACTGTTTTCAATACTTTCTATTGTTCCGCCATTGCCCATAACCGAAGGACTTACTTCAACAATTTGTCCCTGTTCGTCTTCGATTTTCCAGGCCGACATCCACATATTACGCGTACTCCACTTATATTTTTTGTCAATTAGACTAATGGTTGCTCCCCCTGTCCAGTTGTTGTATTCGATGTCACCGATCAGTTCACCCTGTTTATTGCGTATTTCAGTATATGGGTTGAAAAGGCCTTTATTTTTAAAACTATATTGATCTGAACGAATAGAGACATTGGCATCTAGCGTCCAGTCATTGGATTCCAATGAGCCGATCTGAGTATCATTGTTATATAACTTTGATTTATTTCCCAATAAATTGTTCTTCCAGCTGTAAATAGATCTCTTTTCCATAATTGTCTAGTTTAATATGTTTATTTTTCAAATTAGTATACGTGTCGGGAACTATGTTACAGGTTTTTTTAAAAATGTGATAAATATCTTGTAGTCATCTACATTCTAAAGGAAGGAGCTGCTGTGATGTCCGGTAAAAACTGTATTTTCGTATTTAAAATCACATTACATTGACACATCAAGAGAAGTCGAGTCAGATCAGAAGGGAGATAAATCTTTCCTATCAACAGCTAAAAGGAGCCTATCCCATATTAAAACTTCAGAATAGTATCGGATTGGCTATATTTTTAATTGCTATTATTGCTATCCTTGCTGTATCAATATGCTGGTACAAAGCACTTGTTCCTACCTGGCTGATGATTGTTGCGAACGCTTTTTTTATGGGGGTTCTTCATGAAATCGAGCATGATCTTATTCACTGGCTTTATTTTAAAAAGCAGAAGACTGTGCATCATTTTATGCTTTTCACCGTTTGGATCTTACGTCCGCTGACAGTCAACCCTTGGATCCGGCGTACCTTACACCACCATCATCATAAATTTTCGGGGACATTACACGATGTGGAGGAACGTAGTGTGACCAATGGCGAACGTTGGACAATTAAACGTCTGCTGACAACGCCCGATGTTGTTTTGGGTGGACTACTACGTTTACATCGTATGTTTAGTGATATGGATCAGGAAGTCAAGAATGGTAACCTGAAAGTGGAGACATCGTCAAAATTGAAACAGATCATGTTTTTGAGCATTGTTCCTGTGACGATTTTTGCACATGTCATCTTATATTTCTTCTTTGCGGATGCGCTATTGGATTGGTTAAATGAACGTTCTGTGGTGAATTTGAGTTTTCCACACTATGTTGATAACATGTTGATAAGTCTAAATGTGATCATTTATACGATCCTGTTGCCTAATTTACTGCGGCAGTTTTGTTTGCATTTCATCACTTCCAATATGCATTATTTCGGTGATGTGGAGGAGGGGAATGTGATTGAACAGACGCAGGTTCTCAATATCTGGTGGACATATCCGATGCAATTATTCTGTTTCTTTTTTGGGTGGACACATAGTATTCATCACTTTGTCGTCAATGAAACCTTCTATGTACGCCATATCGGTCGTAAGAAAGCACAGGAAGTGCTGAAAAAGTACGGTGTTCGATTTAATGATCTGGGCACTTTCAAAAGGGCTAACCGTTTTCGGGAGTTTTCGAAGTAGTGTCACTTTTCTTCCGGTATTCTTTATAGTTGCCTTGTTGTTCATATGTAAGTGCACCTTCTTCACAATAAGCGCCCAGATAAACAGTGGATTATTTATTGGTAAGTATGCGCTTGGCGCAATCGGAAGCAATGAGCAACGCTGCTGCTAGCATAATAATATCTTTTAACACCAAACGTCCTGCTGCGGATAGGTAGGGGAAGCCAACGTTTGGTGAGGGTAAATCACCATCTAGTTTTGGGACAAAGGTATCAGGTGTGGTCATGAGAAAAGTTAGTGTCACGATGGACATTCCTATCGTAAATATGGCGCCCCATAAACCTATTTTTGGAAACCAGATTCCCAACAAAGTCATCGACCCGATGACGACGATTACGAAGCCCAACAGATAAGAAAAGGTATACGTCCCATTTTGTTGATGCCAACTCATATTTTTCTTAACCATCAGACCTTCTGGGTTTTTGAATAGCTGATATTCGGGAACCAGTTTTCCATTTTTATCCTCGGCATATTTTCCTGTGTTGTGGTAAAAGAAATTCATAAAGGGGCTGTTGATGACAAATGGAACAATGCCATCCGCTTCGTATTGATACACTTTTAAACCACCTATCCAGGCCATAACGATAAATATCGTGATGCGGGCAAAATTGATAAAGCTGTTTTGGCTTCTCGCGAACATGTTTATTATTTTTTCCATCTTACTTTGTCTGATTAAAGAATAAAGCAAAATTAGATAGGATTAGGTTGTCAAAACATGGACAAATAGGGTTATAACATAGACTTTTTGGCAACAATAGATAGTCCGACCTGTTCGCGAAAGACTTTTGGAGATACACCGATCATCTTTTTGAAAAACCTACTGAAATAAAACTCATCCAGATACTGTAGCTCGGCCGCAATTTCTTTGATGCTCTTAGGGGTTAAGTGAAGAAGCCTTTTGCTTTCGAGCACAATACGTTCCTGAATAAGTGTGGAAGGGGATTTACCCCATTTCTGTTTCACTTTTTTTGTGAAAGCAGCAGAACTCAGATTATAGTATTCAGCGTAAAAAGAGACACTTTTATGTGTTTTGTACTTATTTTCCAAAAGTTGTTCAAAACCATCGATAGGATCCTTACGTGATGTGGTTGGTAAGGATAGTTTATTGGTTAATATCTTCTGTTTGCTTGCAATGGCGAGGATGAGCTGCAGGTAGGTCTTTGTAATTGCCTGATCAAAGGAAGCGGACGAATATTTTAAATGATCTATTTTGTCTATGATCGCAGTAATTTCCTGAAATGCTTCTTGTGTCAACGCGACATGCGGTTGTAGGTAAATGTTGTTGAATAATAAGCCATTGCAGGCTACCTCATCCTTATGATACTCGATGCAATAGAAATCGCCATGAAATTTTAACACCTTTGTATGCTCTGCTAGCTTTTCTTTGACTGAAAACATTTGAAAAGGGGATAGAAATAAAATGCTTTTCGCAGCAGATTGATAAGGTACCAAATCTATTGAAAAGTGAAGCTCCTGCTCCATTAAAATAATGAAGTAGAATGGTTCGGTCAATTCCAACTGCTCCGAGAGGATCTCCGGGATTCCAACTTGAATAAGTGAAGACGTCATAGCAGTAAAATACAAAATTTTTATTTACCGACTTTATCCTATAGAATCGTCATGATATAATATTCATAAATTCAATACTCCCATTTATTTATAAATAGATGATTGTTTCAGTTTTATCAGCCCGTAGACTGATAAAACTGAAATATTCCAATTGGATAACTGTCAATTTCATGGTGAATGGACTTCCTCCCAATTAATGTGCACTCGTAAAATAATAGATCAAATAAAATACAATCAGCACACAAACGGCAATAATAATTGTTCGTTTGATATTGCGACCAGCAGGTGCATCATCTTTTTCTTCAACGGCTATAGGAGGTAATTTTTCCTCCTGCTTCTCATTGCTATGCTCTGGGGTGTTGAATTGATTTTCCATCTTTTTAATTGTTGTCTCTACCGATAGAACAAGTTTGAACTGCAAATCGTTTAAAATGTTCGATTTTAGAGAAGGCTGCTGCTAACCTTCAAAAACGTGGGAATGTGAATAAATAAAAAGCTAAAACGTTGTGTTTTTTAACGGATTTGCATACATTGCAGCTGCACTTAACACGAATAAACCTAAACAACCCGTAAACTGATGTTTACCATAGCTTTCGTGTTGGATAGGTCTATGAATAAATAAAACTCATGAAAAGAAGAACACTCATCGGATCTTTAATGGCTGGCTGTATGCTATTGGCCATCAATCCGACTTTTGCGCAACAAAAAGCCGAAAAAAAAGAAATTGGTCTACAGTTATATTCTGTACGTGAAGAAATCAGCAAGAATCCGAATTTCGATCAAATTCTACAAAAGATTGCTGCGCTTGGTTATACTGGAGTGGAAGCTGCTGGTTATAAAGATGGTAAACTGTACAACCTGAGCCCACAGGAATTTAAAGCCAAAGTGGAAAAAACAGGAATGAAGGTATTGTCGTCCCATGCGACAAAAACATTGTCTGCACAGGAACTTGCATCTGGAGATTTCTCAGAATCCTTGAAATGGTGGGACGAATGTATCGCTGCCCACAAAGCTGCCGGTATGAAATACATTGTAACACCTTGGATGGATGTGCCTAAGACGCTCAAAGATCTTGAAACGCAATGCCGCTATTTGGATGCTGTAGGTGCAAAATGCCGCCAACAGGGAATATTGTATGGATACCACAACCATGCACACGAATTTAAAAAGGTAGAGGATAAAGTGATGTTCGATTACATGTTGGAGCATACCAATCCTGAAAATGTGTTTTTTGAAATGGATGTTTACTGGGCAGTAATCGGAGATGTAAGCCCTGTGGATTATTTCAACAAGTACGCAGGCAGATTTAAAGCTTTACATATCAAAGACCACCGTGAAATCGGTCAAAGTGGAATGGTTGGGTTTGATGCGATCTTTAACAATGCTAAAACAGGTGGACTGAAATATCTTTTCGTTGAATTAGAAGATACACGCAATGATATTTACACAGGCCTTGAGCAAAGTATCGACTACCTGAAAAAGGCTTCTTTTGTAAAAGATAGCTATTCAAAATAGCTGTAAAATCGGGAGAAAATTGACGATGCTGAGACAATTGTCCGGTTGACAGATTTATTATTTTTCGGTAACTTGATCGTATTAATAAGGAATTGTTTAATCGTATTAAATCGGATCATATGAAACGGATTATTGTTGCTACAGACTATGCTGAAGAGGCAGAACATGCCTTGAATTTTATACTGGAAGTTTTTGCAGGTAAAGAATATGAGATTGTCTTATTTTCTCTCCAGAACCCTTCCATCCATGCGATGAATGCACGTCTTTCTCCCGATTCTATGTTCAAAATTTTTGAACATCAAAACAAGATTTTAAAACATAAAGCGGAGGCTATTACCCAACAGAGTGGGGTGCCCGCCGTCCCTTATCTGGCTACTGGTTTGTTCTACGATCAGATTACAAAATGTATTCAGGAAACCGGTGCCGATCTACTGGTCATGGGTATGGCCAAACGGTCGTTTGACCAGGATATGTTGGGCAATACAACGACCGCAGCCATCAGTAGGCTAAAAATTCCTATTCTCTCTGTACCATTGGGAGCACAATTCACCGGCCTAAAACATATTCTCTTTGCCTGCGACATCGTTCGTGGTGTCCAAAAAGAGATCCTAGAAAAAGTTAAAGATTTTGCAACTGACTTTAATGCTGTCCTAGAGGTGCTCAATATCCGTAAAACCGTCGAACAGCTAAACGAGGAAAAAGGTAGTGCTACCCGTGAAGCCATCAACGATGTGATGGGGATTGTCAGCTATTACTATAAAAATGTAACTTCAAATGAAGTGGTGAAAGCTATTCGTGATGAGGTCAAAGAAAGCCATACGGACCTATTGGTTATGATTCCTTATAAATATGGTTTCTGGAGCTCGTTGACACATCGCAGCAAAACACGGATGATGGCCTCTGGCCTCGATGTTCCATTGCTGACAATATCAATATAGTTCAATATCTGGCGGTTATTTATAGTGCCTATAAAATTTGTTGTTGAAAAGTTCCGACGGGTCGTATTTTGTTTTGGTCCTGAAAAAACTGTCTGCTTTTGGATAGACTTTCCTCATTTTGTCTTTTGTGATGTGTAAACGATAAGGAAGATAATAGGTTCCTTCATTTTTAATAGTTGCATCAACCAAAAGATCTGTGAGTGTCTGCATCTCGACTTCCTGCTGTGCTGTTTTTTTCTGATTAAACAGCAGTACGAAACCGAAAACATCTTCCTGGGCATAGTTTAGGTAAGCATCATCGTCCCGATTGACCGCACGGATCGTAATATTTAGTAGATCTAGCTTTGATTTTAATAAAATAGGTTTTATATCCTGAATGAATTTCATGAAATTTCGTTCAGGAATAAAATATTCGTGGAGCAGATCTGTCGATGTGGTATCTTTATTTTCAATCAAAGAGACTTGGCTATCCATGATCTCATTTCTGGTGAAGGTAAGATGCCTTGCCGGAATAGCGGAGGATGTCTCAAGATCCCAGCGGAGTCGCTTTCCATATTCGCTATTGACGCTGCCCCGAAATATCAGTCTCTTGGTTTCTTCCATTTTCTTGCTCTGTTGAGCCAGCTGTATCGGTTGTTCTACCGTCTGCTCAAAATAGTTGAGCGTAGCCTCCGCTAGAAAATTCTTGTTGGATACTCGTAACCGGCCAAAAACTAGATCGACCTTCGGGTTGTCAAGAATATATTTTTTATAGTATTTCATATAATTTTCGGGTGCTAAATTGATGTAATGAAATTTTAAAGATCGATTATTAACGACTTTAAGTTTCACGTCGAGTATAATACCAAATAGGCCATATCCACCAATCACATGATGAAAAAGTTCGCTATTTTCTTTCCTACTGCAAAGGAGCACCTGACCTTTGGCATTCATTAATGTAAAGGAAAGTACACTGGATGCTAAAGGTGGCGAATTTTTTTGCCATCCATGTCCATTAACACTGAGCGAGCCTCCAATAGAAAAAGAACTAAATGCTTGCATCACCGCAATTGATTTACCATAATGATCTAAATAGTGAATAGCATCTGACCAAAGTGCTCCCGAACCGACTGTCAATATATTTTCAACAGTATCCAGCTCCATGTGGTTGTAAGGGAGCATATTGAGTACAATTCCATCGGGATACATCGTATGCCCACCCATACTGTGACGCGCCCCTGCGACGGAGATTTTTAAGCCCTTGGCATTTGCATACTGCAGAATTTGCCGCAATTGATTTTCGATTGCTGACCTGTCTTTTGGAATGGCAATGATGGTGTCGACTTTGGTTGGGTTTAAGGTACTGGCATCATCCATATAATGAGGCGGAAGTGTCCTGTGGATGTCTGTTTCTCCCCATTTTGTTCTAAGAATATGGGCAATTGGAAATGCAATAATGCCAAGAACAATAACTATAATAATAAATGAAAAAAGTTTGATTTTTTTAGTTACACGCATTGGCTTTGATCAATTAGATATTGCGCAATATTGCAAAAATATTTCACCACCAAAATAATATAAATTTATTGTTTTTTAGTTCTATTTTTATGGAGAGAGCTATTTAACCGGATTTTATCAAAGTCTCTCAAAAAAAAATAATATGTGTTATGGAATTCTGCCGCCCGCCGCATCCCTGTTCAAATTATTGCTTAAAAAAATGATAAAGTATACCTGTTTGTTCCTATTTGTTTGTACTACCCAGGCGCTTTTTGGCCAGGTGAGCCACTACGAAGGCAAGATTACAGATGCCAGTGGAAAACCTCTTAAAGATGCTGCCGTGATCAGAGTGTCCGATAAGGTGCTGCTCAGTTTTTATGAACCGATTAATAGTAGAGGTCGGACTGTAGTACATTCTGATGCCAAGGGCGTATTTGGGATTAACCTCAATGACCGGGATAAAATACAGGTGTGGAAATATCCAGTTCAGCTACCAACGACTTACCTATTATATGAGTTTCGGTCGGATCCATTTGATAAGTCTGGAGGTTATCTTGTCGAACTCGTAGCAGCGAAAGAACAGCATACTGATGTGAATTTGTTTCCAATAGATAGCTCAATCACAACAGGTTCCCCTAGACCGGTCGTCTTTAGAAATAATGGTGGTTCTTATTACAGCCTCGAGGAGAAGAAAAATCGAGTGTATATTCATCAGAACCCGACGCCGGGATATGGACTCCTAGATATTAATCTGACGCTCGGTGGATCTATCAGCAGGGCGAATGATCGCGTAAAATTACAAACTGATTATTTACAGGGGCATGCTGTGGGAGGGAAATTGCTCGCTTCCGATGATGTTCCCTACAGCTGGGGACCTTTGGTTGCCCAGACTGATCCATCGACAGTTTATAACAACAAAAATATCTACCGAACTGGATACCACACATCCACGGCGGTAGATATGACCTATTATAAGGATGGCTTGGGGAAATTCTATGGCGAAATCGAATATGCAAAGAAGCAGGGGATATTTGATCCGAATCGTGGTAAATCCTGGAACTCCCAGTTGACTTATTCGCTTTATATCGGAAATGAACATCACTTCCAGGTCATGAACAAATTTAATCAATCGGATGAGGATATGCCTATGATAGGTAATAACTATGCGAATGTCCTTATGGGGGCTTATCTCTCACCGATTAACTTCGATGCTAGATCAGCACCTACTGCTACAGCATCTATAAAATATGCTAATCCTTGGTTTTTATTGCAGAATAATCGGGACAATCAATCTAATTTAAAGTACATAGGTGCGCTGAAATATGACTGGAGCCATCCGGAATTTTTTCTGGCGGCAAATCTAAACTATCAATATCATCAGGATAAACTAAACTATGGTCTAATGGGTGACATGGCTGGAATGAACCGGGATATATTTGTCAACCGTAGATTGAGAACAAATCTGTTCAATACCAATGTACAGGGTAAATATTATTTGGCTGGAGATAAAAAACTGCAATTACAGGGGGATTTTTGGTATAGGAATCAACAGATGTCTCTAGATCGTTCTGCGCTGGATTTTGCCCCAGTATCCTTGTCACACCAGTCTTCGGAGTTCCAGGTGGGATTAGTCGGGAAAGGGGTGGGGGGATATAACAACAACTGGACTTTTGACCTGTTGCCGGGACTGCTGATAAGCAACAAAAGTAAAAATAAGACCGCCGTCAATTTCGTGGGACAGGTCATCCATAAGTTTAATTTTGATCTGTTTGATTGGGGAAATATAATAACCAATGTATGGGGGAAATTTGATCTTTCACATCTCGAGCCTAATCAGATCAATAATGATATACAGTTTAGTCTGATGCGGTACTCCATCCGTGATTTTCAATCTTTCCTACCTGTGGATGAACTGTTGTTGCGGGATCCCGTAGATAAGTTGCAACGGAAAATCAATTACGAAATTGGATCTTCATTCAATTTATACCATTGGAATCTGGAAGGAAGTTTTTATCAATTTTATGTGAAGAATGGTTATGCACCGTTACTGGAAAATGGACAATATCGTCTGGCAAATGCAGTGGATTATCAGCAGAAAGGATTTCGGATCTCATTGTTTTCTCGTTTTGGTATCAATGATGAGCGATTATCTTGGACTCCGAGACTGGATTTCCACCGATACCTTAATAAAGTGGATAAGATCTATGCCGCGGGTGACCGTATTCAAATAGCCGGTATGCGGGAAATCAGTAAAAACTATATGGTAGGTCAACCGATTGGAGTCATTATGGGGACTGGATATGAGCGGGCTCCTGACAGCCAGCGACGTATTGATGCTGTGGGATATCCTGTCGTTGCTAATGAACAAAAGATTTTAGGTAACCCCAATCCGGATTTTTCATTTGTTTTTGCTAATGAGTTGAAATATAAGGGATTTTCTCTGGAGATTGATCTCGAATGGAGCAAAGGTGGGAAGGTCTGGAATGGAACACGGCAAATGCTTAATTATATGGGGCGCTCGTTAGAAACTGCTGCCGAACGAACGCTAAAAGACCAACTATTTCCGGGAATTGATCCACAGGGGAATATAAATAACAAAACGGTAGACTATTATGATCCCGCAGTGGGAACTGACAATAATAGATGGGTACGTTATGGTTTAACAGGTGTTGCCGAAGATGTTATCGAAGATGCAAGTTATCTACGTCTCTCCAGAGTAAACATTTCGCGTAATTTTGACATATCACGGCGCTACCTGCAAAAAATTAATGTGGGCCTTTATGCTGAAAATTTAGCTTACTGGAGTAAATACAAGGGCAACTTTCCTGGTTCCTCATTGCTAGGACAGAACAGTGCCGTTGGTCTGGATTATTTTAACTCGCCTCTGATGCGGACTTTTGGGTTTAATGTAATGCTGAAATTTTAATCTGACCGCCATGAATATAGATAACTTAAACACTGCCGGAAATAAATCAGGTTATGAAAGTCTCCTGTCTGATATCCCCACAAAAGGGAATCCTTATACTATTGAAAATAATTCAATGCGATGTAAACAAATAAATCTTGCACATTCGGCAAGCAGCAATAACTGGTTGTTGAGTTCTTTTTTTGCAATATTATATCTGCTATTTACAATGAATGCATTTGGTCAGGTAGATGCCGTAAATAAAAAAATAGATGAATATGCTGGTCTGCTGCCTTTAGAACGTGTGTACGCACATACGAATAAAACTATATTTGCACCCGGAGAATCGATTTATTTTACCACATATCTATGTAACTCTGCTTTTGGTGTTTCCAATCAAAGCGATATGGTCATCGTCGATCTGATTGCACCCAATGGACAGGTAATCTCACATCAACAATTTGCAATACAATCAATCTATGCTAAGGGGAGTGTAAGATTGGACAGATCGCTGGTCGGAGGTCGTTACAAATTGAAAGTGCAGACACCTTGGATGGCAAATTTTCCAAATCTAGCCTATGAAAAAGAAATTACATTGATGCGGACCAATCCACCGCGGTTGTTAATGCAGCTACAGCTGGAGAAGGAATCTTATGGGAAGGGAGAAACTGCCGTGGCAGACTTTGCTGTCAAAGATCTGGGAAACCATCCGCTTTCAAATCAAACTTTTGACTATGAGGTGAACATTGGGGGACAACTGTTTCTTTCACAAACGGGTAAGACGGATCATCTCGGTAAATCCCGTATAGAATTTGCATTGCCGGCAACCTTGAAAGACAAACATGTAAGCCTGAATATCCGATTTGTAAACCAACAGCTGATGGAGTCGATATCCAGAAATGTTCCTATTATCCTTGAAGATATAGATATTAAATTTATGCCTGAAGGTGGTTATCTTCTGGAAGGTTTTCCGAATACGGTTGCGGTTAAGGCCCTCAATGCAGAGGGATTTCCGGCCGATATTGAGGGGGGCATTTATGATGATGCAGGAAAAGAGGTGGTGAAATTTTCATCTTTCCATCAGGGGATGGGTAAGTTTTCATTTATTCCAAAAATGGGACAGTCCTACTATGCGAAACTGGAAAAGCCCTACAGGACAAATGAACGGATTACATTGCCTGCAATAAAAAACGCTGGTGTGAAAGTACAGTTGGAAGAGCAGTCAAAAGATAAATTGAAATTGCAGGTCATCAGTAGCATGGATACTCGGGTGACCTATTTGATCAGAAAAGAAGATAAAATATTTCGTACGGCAGACCTGGCTGTAACAAAGGGAATAAATTCGCTGGCTGTAGCAAAAGATGGTCTACCACAAGGGGTATTGAGTATCTCAGTGTTGCAAGGGGAACAAATTTTGAGTGAGCGTTTGTTCTTTAATACGATAGATGAGGGATTGCAGATTCAGGTAACGACT
Source organism: Sphingobacterium sp. GVS05A (assembly GCF_019969845.1). GTDB lineage: Bacteria > Bacteroidota > Bacteroidia > Sphingobacteriales > Sphingobacteriaceae > Sphingobacterium. The sequence continues at coordinate 446,560 of NZ_JAHXYR010000002.1, read as the reverse complement.
GATAAGGCCATCTACAAGACGCGGGAAGATGTGCGGTTGACGATTGAAACGCGAGATGCAAGCGGGAAATCCATTCCGGCAGCATTATCACTGAGTGTTGTTGATGATAAGCTTTTAAGTTATCTGGACGATAAACAGCATCACATGCTCTCTTGGATGTGGCTTGGAACGGCATTACAAGGTGATATCTATCAACCTGCATTCTATTTTGATCAAACGAAGGAAAAACGTACTCAGGCACTTGATATGCTTTTGTTGACACAAGGCTGGCGGAATTATCAATGGGATAAGGTCTTGAGCAATATTGAACTAAAAATTGTTCCGGCACGCGTGTACAATATGCTGTCAGGTATAGTTTATAAGCAAGCCAATGGACGGGAAACACCTTATTCATCAACGATGTATGTGGTTGCTGATAGCTTGTTATATACCGTAAAACCAGATGAAAATGGGCGTTTTTCGGTCAGGACTATTCCTTGTGCTGCCTGGCAGATTTATATACCGAAACATCGGATAAATGAAAGTTATTATATTTCTTCGTTGCAGAATGATCAGGCCAGAGACAAATCCATTGGGGTGCGAAGGAGCGATACTGGGCTCTTTTTTGGACAGTCGAGAGCAGGCCTCTCAATCCAGTCTCGAGCAGTGAAGGAATCTGTTCCGCCAACGGTGGAGACAGTATCCCCAACTTTCGATCAGGATACGAACTTGGAGGAAATTGTAGTGATCGGATATGGAGAAGATAGAAAGACGTTACTTACGGCTTCGGTGAGCAGAATCAATGTCGAAACCTTGTATGCGCAAGCAAACTTAGTATCGGCATTGTCAGGTAGGGAAGCGGGAATTAATGTCAGACCCTCTATTGAGAGGTCGACTGCACCAATTGTTATCCGGGGGATGAGCTCCATTGGTGGCAATGGTGGCCCGCTGTTTGTCGTAGATGGCATACCGTATAATGAAGCCAGTTTTTCCGACTTTAGTCGATTTTCTGCGGACCTGATCGAAAGTATCAGCGTCTTAAAAGGTTCCTCGGCAATGGCGATTTACGGTTCCCGTGGCGCCAATGGTGTTGTCCTGATCACGACAAAAGGTGGAAAAGGTGCAGAACAAATGACCAATAATGTTTTGAACAAAAGCCATCTAGTTGGCAGTCAAAAATACCTGACTTTAAATATGATATATCCGAAAATTCGTTTTGATCAACCAGAGGAGTTTTATGTGCCTAAATATCAAAATAAACAGGCTATGATCAAAGATGATTTTAGGGATAATATTTATTGGAATTACCATATTGAGACCGATGTCCGGGGCCGTGCCCAGGTTACTTTTTCCAATGCTGATGAAAATACCTCTTATCGGATCATAACGGAAGGGATTGCTGCAAATGGTATGATAGGACATAATCAGCAAGCGGCTTATCAGGTAAAAAACGAAATTGGCCTGGACGTCAAATTGCCTTTGTATGCGTCTCAGGGTGATTTGATCAATGCGCAATTGCTGGTTGATAATACCAGAAAGTTGCCACTATCCGTCAGCAGCCAGGTGGACTTGGTAGGAGACAACCTTGAATGGAAATCTGAGGGTAGTACCCTGAAAGTAGGGGCACAGAAACAAAGCCAGCTGCTTGTCCCACTTGAAGTAAAACGTCCCTCGAACGAAAAAGATAAGATACGTTTTTCCATCCGTACGGATTCCACGGTATTGGGAATTATAAAAGACATCAAATTATTTAATAAAGGCTTTCCTGTGGAGTTCGGGCATTCAACAACTAACTACCTGGAACATGAATTTGAAGTGAAAAACGCTATCCAGGGGTCGCAACGGCTTTCGGTGGAGCTATACCTTAATCCATTGAAGCAGATTACGCGGGGACTGGAGCGTATTGTCCGGGAACCATACGGCTGTTTTGAACAGGTCTCTTCTTCGGTTTATCCCAATATTTACGCGCTCTCGCTTATGCGCCAAATTAGGGCTGATGAATCCTTGCAGCGCAAGACAAAAGAATTTTTGGAAAGCGGTTATAAAAAATTAGCAGCCTACGAAATTAAAGGTGGCGGCTTTGATTGGTACGGTAAACCGCCGGCACATGAGGTTCTTTCAGCCTTTGGTTTAATTGAATTTATTGAAATGAGACCATTTATTGATGTAGATCAAAAGATGATCGACCGAACCCGCGACTGGCTTTTATCTAAAAAAGATGGTCGAGGGGGCTATCGCCAAGGCACCGGAAGGTATGCCTTTTCCGGAAACCGCACTTTGATAAACAATGCTTATATCACCTATGCGTTGAGTATTGCGGAGGTGAAGGATGAAATTGAAGCGGAGTTTCAAAAAGCCTATCAGGAAGTTTTGCGGTCAAAAGATCCTTATCTTATGGCCCTCGTTGCACTTACGGCAAGTAATCTCAAAAAAATGGAGCAATTGGAAAGCCTGAAGTTGCAATTAAAGGAATTGCTTCCCGCAGTGATTGCAGATCAGAAAGGTAAGGCAGAAGGAAGTATTACAGAATCAGATGGACGGTCGCTAAGAAACGAAACCTTAGCTTGGATAGCTCTTGTTTTTCAATTGGACAACAAGGCATCCCCGGAATTGACCACTTGCATGGAGGCGCTTATTCAATCTGCTAATCAGGGCTATTATGGCTCAACACAGGCAACTGGTCTTGCATTGAAAGCTGCGACAGGATACTATCAACTATTTGATAGTAATATGAAAGAAAAAAAAGGGAAAAACATGGAATTGTGGCTGGACGGCCAACTGTTGGTTCGTGATACCACATTCCAAACGGATTCTTTGAGCAGGTCGTTTCTGTCGGAGCTTCCCGCTGGCAAGCATCGGGTCTCCATCCGCTTGGAAAATTTGGATTATGCCGTAGCTTCCTACCGGTTCAATTATTTGACCACAGAACCACCAAGTGCAAAAGATAGGACACTGGATCTGTCAACATCTTTATCCAGCAATCATGTCCGTCTGGGCGATAATACGGTACTCAAGGTACAGTTATACAATAAAGGGGATAAGGCAACGTCTATGCCATTGATCAAGATCGGTATTCCGGGAGGACTAACGCCAGAACCACAGCAATTAAGGGATTTAATGGAAAAAGGTTTTGTGGATTACTATGAAATTTTTGGAAATTACCTGGTCTTATATTGGCGTGGAATTGATGCCAAAGAAACCAAAGAATTGTCCATAGATTTCAAAGCGCAGGTACCGGGAAAATATCAGGGTGCAGCATCTTCGGGTTATTTATATTATACCGAAGAACTGAAAGATTGGCAAGAAGGATTAAAGGTTGAGATTGAGTAGTCGAATTAATTATTTGCATAATTGGAATAAAACAAAGCCTGTCAATATACTTTCGACAGGCTTTGTTTGTATCCTATAGCTGTTTTTATTGGATAAGGGGCAAAATTTTATCCCAGATCTGCTGATAGATTTTATCATCCTGGACAAGGCCTTTGTCATCGTAGTAATAATTTCCGGAATTACCGCTTCCGGCTTGAAGGCGTTCGAACAGAAATATATTGAGAATGATTTTGGACCTTCGATCTGGGAGCGGGACAACTAAAAAATTGAAGATTCTTTTATCACCATCACGACCAAATATTGATTTGCTTTTAAGAGATACACTGGTTTGAATAAAACCTGAAGAACGGTCTAATTGAGCAATATAGTAACCGCTTTCTTGAAGTGCTTGTACGACTTTTGTATAGGCGGAATCTGCGGAAATTGTGATGGTCTTTATCCGTTCTGGATCTTGTGCAGTGGCAACATTGATCCAAAATAACATAGAAAGGGTGAATATTAGTATTAATTGTAGTCGTTGAGTCATAGTTGTAAATTAAGAGTGTAAAATAATTACTTAAAGCTAATGATTTTTCTCTTGTGAGCCAATTGTGTGACTTAACTTACCCTTTTTCCTAATATCTTTAAACTTCGTTCTACCCCATCTAGCGTAGCAATATTGGGAAGGTTGGCCCATTCCTGGAATCCCATTTTTTCAAATAAGGTGATGCTAGGTACATTGTGCGCAAAGATGAAACCCAATAAGGTATGGACGCCAAGGTTAGGGGCTTTGTCTATGCAGTATTGGAGGATTTGCTTGCCCAGTCCCCGGCCTCGCTGTTGTTCATCCAGGTAGATGCTTATCTCTACTGTCGCATCGTATGCTGGTCGACCGTAAAAAGACTGGAAGCTGACCCAGCCGAGGATATTATTTTGTTCCTCTACCAACCATAATGGTCTCTTTGACGGGCTGTGTTCGTCAAACCATTTTTGCCTGCTTTCTACGCTTACGGGACTGGTATCTGCAGTGACCATTCTCGATGCAATGGTGGTATTGTATATGGCTACGATACGAGGTAAATCTTCTTGTCTGGCGTCACGAAATACTAACTGGCTCATGTTATATGTTGTTTTAGAACTAAGGTCAAAAATATTAGTTTTATACTATAGTTGATGCTTTTTGATCAATTTTTTCCATTGTTTATTCGGCTGCAGCTTTTGAGATGAGGTGATAGTTTTTATATAACAGCGGATATTTAACACCGGACTCCCGGCCATTTCTGACCTGCTGGCAAAAAGGGGCTAAAGGGAACGTTTGGGAGCAATGTGCTTTTCAATAGGTATAAGATGAAGGCATAATTCCAAGATACCTGTATGATAAAAGCAAAAATTACACTAATTTGAACAATTATTTCTCTTGAATATGATATAATATGCTCATCTTAGGGTAAGCAAATAGTTGTTCTGTTTGCTAAAAATTATAAACCTGAATGCAAACGGAATCGTGTACGCCTATTTTAAGCGACCGAGTCCTGCATTTTACAATTCCTTAAAGTAGCTGAGTAGTCCGTGGGAGAATTGAGTAAACGGGACGTTTTGGGCTGTGACAGCTGATTTTCTTTGGATTTATCGTATCACTATGGATCAACAACTACCTAAACAATCAATTCGAATTCGCTCAATGGATGTCATGCGGGGTATGACTCTGTTTCTCATGTTATTTGTCAACGATTTATTTGCACCCGGTGTTCCGGAATGGCTGCTGCATACCAAAGCGGAAGTCGATGGCATGGGGCTGGCAGATTGGGTTTTTCCGGGATTTCTTTTTATGGTTGGTATGGCTGTACCATATGCGGTGGCTGCTCGGGAGAAGCAGGGAGAATCTACTCTTCTGATTTTTGCGCATATTGTGACCCGTACCGTGAGTTTAATCCTGATTGGTGTCTTGATTCTGAATGGTGGACGTGTGGATGCTTCATTGACGGGTATGTCTAGTTTTTGGTGGCTAGGATTGTTGTATCTCTGTGTATTTCTGATCTGGAATAGGTATCCTACTACATCCGGTAATCAGACCCTATTTAAAGGGATGCGTCTGCTTGGGGTTCTGGGGATCTGTTATTTGGCTTATTGCTTTAAAGCTGCAGAGGGTAAAGGCTTGGAGATCGGTTGGTGGGGAATCTTGGGCTTGATCGGCTGGGGTTATTTTGCTGCTGCCACTACTTTTGTGTTAAGTCGGGGAAGGCTCTCCATTGTAATATGCTTTTGGCTGCTGTTTCTTGTCCTGAATATCCTGTCTCAAACAGCATTCAAATTGCATATTCCGATCATTGGAGACTACTTAGGGGTGCTGTTATCAGGGAATGTACCTTGTATTGTATTGGCTGGAACAATCATTGGCATCTTGATCAAACGATATGCTGCTACACCTAAGCTACTTTTACGTTGGATGCTGATTATTGGAATACTTTGGTTACTGGGCGGGTTTGCACTGCGTCCCTGGTTTATATTATCCAAAATTCACGGCACGCCAAGTTGGGCATTGCTCTGTTGTGGTATCAGTCTGCTCTTACTGCTTGTTATCTACTATGTAATAGATATTCGGAAATACCATAAAGGAATATTCGTCTTCGAGGAGGCCGGAAAGAATTCTTTGACGACCTATCTCGCACCGGATTTAATTTATTTCATCTGTTGGGGATTGCAGATTCCTTTGTTTTTCTATAAACAATCGGATAATATGCTCCTTGCGGTTGGTGGTTCACTGCTATGGGCTTTCGCTATGCTGTGGTATGCTATTTTACTGAAAAAGATAAATATCTATTTAAAACTTTAATAGAAGACGGATCGTTGTACGCTTATTATATGGCTAAATAGAGAACGAAATTTAGTCAAGCGACTCAAGATCGGTTCAGTTTAATTCGAATCTTTAATATTATGATGTGTATGAAATCTAAAAACAGTATAAATCCCCTCGAGTTAATAACCCTTGGCTTTACAGCGATAGCCTTATTGTTAATGACTGTTAGCCCACAACGGAGTTGTGCACATGGGAAAAATAAAAAAGTGGTGATTGCCTACGTTACATCTTGGTCAACAGTGACGCCGGATCCGACTTACCTGACCCATATCAATTATGCTTTTGGGCATGTCAATGACAGTTTTGATGGAGTGCGTATCGACAATGAAGCCAGATTACAAAGTATTATTGCGCTGAAGAAAAAGCATCCACACTTGAAAGTCTTGTTATCCATTGGTGGTTGGGGAAGTGGTCGTTTTAGTGAGATGGCTGCTGATGTCGTTAATCGGGGGAAATTTGCCAAGGATTGTGAACGGGTTGTGAAAGATTTTAAACTAGACGGTATTGATATTGATTGGGAATATCCGACTAACTCTTCCGCCGGTATTTCTGCGGCGGAATCGGATACCGAGAATTTTACCTTATTGATGCGGGATATCCGGAAGGCTATTGGTAAGAAAAAACTATTGACACTCGCCTCGGTATCAAGTGGTCAATATATTGCTTTTGATCAGATAAAAAACGATGTAGATTTTGTGAACATCATGACTTACGACTCGGGCAATCCACCATATCATCATGCGAGCTTGCATCGTTCTCCCTTATCGGGGCGCACAACCTGTGCTGAAGCCGTTAAGGCGCATATTGCCGCTGGAATGCCTGCCGAAAAATTGGTGCTTGGTATTCCGTTTTACGGACGGGGAAATAAAACGGACATCAAAGGGTTTATAGATTATAAGGATCTCCTGAATTTACAGGGCTTTGAACAGAAATGGGATGATGAAGCGAAGGCCCACTATCTGGTCAATGCACAGGGAGAACTAGTACTGACTTTTGAAACTCCAGAATCCATTGCCTTGAAATGCGATTATGTGCATGGACAGGGCTTACTGGGAGCAATGTATTGGGAATATGCCGGTGATACCGAAAGTGGGGTATTACGGGATGCGGTGTATAAGGGAATTATACGTTGATATAGGGCACTCCAATATAAAGCCTTCCAAAAGAACCTAAAATACCGAAATTACTGAGCTGTCGCAAGACTCCTTACTTGCTGACGCAGTAATTTCGGTTATGGAATTGATTTCTAGCGTCTACGTTATTGTGATGACGATTAGAAGGCTGTCCATTTTTGACTGGACTGTCCAGAAGCTATTACCGTTTCGATAAATTTCATGCCCCTAGTTCCATCTGCAACGGTAGGGAAATCCAGCATGGCCTCCGAGGGACTGGTGCCGTTTATTTTTGCAAGAATTGTAGCTGAAAAATTCCGATAGATATTGGCAAATGCCTCGATGTAACCCTCCGGATGCCCTGCTGGTAAGCGGCTATTGTGCTGGGCAAGAGGACTAAGATATTGTTGTCCTGCACGGAATAGTTGTGCCGGTTCGTTAAGCGGTTTCAATAGGAGGCTATTGGGCTCTTGCTGGTTCCATTCCAAACCGGCTTTTTCTCCATATATCCTTATTTTTAAAGCATTCTCTTCGCCTGCCGCTACCTGTGAAGCCGAGAGTACGCCGGTTGCATCATTTTCAAACCCCAGTAGGACATTACCGTCATCTTCCAGTCGCCTTCCTGCTACGACTGTACGAAGATCAGCACAGACCTTGGTTATTTTTAAACCGGAAATATATTCAGCCAGATGAGCGGCATGTGTTCCGATATCTCCCATACAGCTGCTTAGTCCTCCTCTTTCAGGGTCTGTTCGCCAGGCGGCAAGCGGGGATTCGTTTTCAATCAATGTGCTGAGCCAACCCTGTGGGTATTCGACCATGATTTTACGGATATTGCCGAGCTTGCCTTCGCGGACCAGTTGACGTGCCTGTTTGACCATTGGATAGGCCGAATAGGTATAGGTGACGCAAAGTAGCAATCCCGATTTATTAACTTTCTGCTGTAATAATTGGGCCTCTTGCAGGGAGAAGGTCATGGGTTTTTCCAGGAGCACATGAAATCCATGTTCAAGAGCAAGCATGGCGGGTTCAAAATGGGCAACATTGGGGGTGACAATACTTACAAAATGCATCCGCTCGTCAGGGGGCAACTGACTTTCGCGCAGGATCATTTCCCGAAAATTTGTATAGATTCGATCCGTCGGGAGCGAAAGCAGCTCTCCGGACTCCTGTGCTTTAACGGGGTCAGAACTTAATGCGCCGCAGCATAGTTCGACCTGTCCATCTATCCCTGCAGCCATACGGTGCACAGCGCCAATAAAAGCATTCTTGCCACCGCCTATCATGCCCATCCTGATTTTTCTGATTTCCATAATAACTGTATTTTAGGTTTAGGCTGTTACCCGTCTGATAAACCGATCAATTTTCTATTCAAGTCATTATCACTACCAGCAGCGGCAAAATTGTCGAATGCACGATCGCCTACCCGGATAATGTACTCTTTGATATGCTGTGCACCCTCACGAGCGCCATCCTCAGAATTTTTAAATGCACATTCCCATTCGAGGACTGCCCAGCCCTGAAAATCATATTGTGTCAACTTGGTGAAAATTGCTTTGAAATTAACCTGTCCATCACCAATAGAGCGAAAGCGGCCAGCCCGTGCTTGCCAATCTTGATATCCACCATAGACACCTTGACGACCCGATGGGTTGAATTCAGCATCTTTTACATGGAACATCTTGATCCGCTCATGGTAGATGTCGATGAATTGCAGGTAGTCGAGGCATTGCAGGACAAAATGCGATGGATCGTATAGAATATTTGCCCGTTTATGGTAATTTACTTTCTCTAAAAACAGATCAAAAGTAACGCCATCATGTAGATCTTCACCCGGATGAAGCTCATAGCAAAGATCGACATCGTACTGTTCACAGATATCCAATATGGGGAGCCACATTTTGGCGAGTTCAGCGAACCCTGTTTCGATCAGATTTGCTGGACGTTGTGGCCAAGGATAAACATAGGGCCAGAGAAATGCGCCGCTAAATGTTGCGAGGGCTTTCAAACCGAGATTATGGGAGGCTTTAATCGCATAGTGGAGCTGCTGTACAGCCCATTGTTGTCGCTCATTGGGATTATTATGCAGCTCTTGTGGAGCAAATGCATCAAATAATGGGTCAAAAGACGGATGCACAGCGATCAGTTGCCCCTGTAGATGGGTCGATAATTCGGTGATCTCCAGACCATGGGATTGTACGGTGGACTGGAGCTGCTGTGCATAACCTTCGTCTTCAGCAGCTCTTTGAAGATCTATTAAGCGCGCATCCCAAGTAGGAATCTGGATACCTTTGTAACCGAGCGAGGCTGCCCATTGGCAGATACCTTCCAAGGTATTGTAGGGTGCATTGTCACCAGCAAATTGCGCCAAAAAAATAGCAGGTCCTTTAATTGTTGTCATAAATCTTTTTTTAGGTGAAAAGGTTCTCCTCTCGGAGGACCTTATATCCGTAAGTTCGTTATTTTAAGCCCAGGAACGATCCCCTTTTTTATAGGGCATATCTCCTTCGTATCGACCTGGCGCCTGATTGTATCGCAGCGCCTGTTTATAGCCTATTTCCGAAGAGAAATAGCCTAGTAGTGTCAATTGCTTAAACATGGTATAATAGTGATTGGGTAAATCTCCTTTTTTGGACATATACTCTTTTGCCTCTTTATCGATTGCTGTGAGTAGGCTAAGCCTTTGCTCAGCTGTGGCTTCCACGAATCCCAGCTTATGCATTTTATTACAGGCCACATCCAAGTTGTCCATTCCTTCAAGAAAGACCTGTTGATCCGGAGCTTCATAACAATCGTTTACCATGACCTTCATAAATGAGCCGACTTTGGCTGCTTTGGCACCCGGGCTCTTTTGGGTAGTTGGAAGTATGGTGTCGGCTACTTCGTCCAGGAATGCGATTTGCTGGGGAGTTAAATTGAGGCGTTCCTTAAGGTCGCTTTCTTTGCTGGAACTGCAGCCCGTCAAAAAAGCATTACCACCAATCACGGCTCCACCTGTAAGCAGGGCAATCATCTTTAAAAGTGTTCTTCTTTCCATGGGCTTAGCTATTATTTTTCTTGAGCTCATTGACGGCATGGTCTACGGCCCGTGCTGTCAATGCCATATAGGTCAATGATGGATTTTGGCAACCCGATGAGGTCATGCAGGCGCCATCGGTAACATATACGTTGGGACAATCCCAGACCTGATTCCACTTGTTGAGCACCGAGGTTTTGGGGTCGTGTCCCATTCTCGCGGTTCCCATTTCATGGATACCATGTCCCATGGCATGGCCACTGTCCCAGGTGTTTACATTTTTTACACCTGCGATAGTAAGCATCGCTTTTATTTCTTCCTGCATATCCTTTCGCATCTTCAGCTCATTATCTTTCAGTTCAGCATCCATAGCTAATACAGGCAATCCCCATTTGTCCTTGCGATCTTTATCCAGTGAGATTTTATTTTCGTGATAGGGGAGTATTTCTCCAAAGCCTGTTGCACCGATAGTCCACTGGCCGGGTTCAGTAAGTGCATCTTTAAAATCACCACCTATATTGAGTTCGGCAACCTCTCTGCCCCAGCCTTCACGACTGGCACCGCCTTGATAACCAAAACCACGCAGGTAATCTCTTTTGTCACTGCCTATATTGACAAATCGGGGAATATAAAATCCATTTGCCCTCTTACCGAATATATAGCGGTCTTCGTAGCCTTCCACTATTCCGGAAGCACCGATGTTGTAATGATGGTCCATTACATTATGGCCCAACTCACCACTGCTGCTCCCCAAACCTTCGGGCCAGATGTCTGTTGCTGAGTTAAATAAGACCCAAGCACTGTTGAGAGCCGAGGCACATAGAAAGACCACTTTACTCTTGAACTCATAGGTTTGGTTGGTTTCGGTATCTAAGACCTCAACACCAGTGGCCTTTTTGGTGTTTTTGTCATACAGGACCTGCCGAACCAACGAATAAGGCCTGACAGTTAAGTTGCCCGTTTTCATTGCGGCCGGTAGGGTAGAGGATTGGGTACTGAAATAGCCTCCAAAAGGGCATCCTTCCCAGCATCTGTTCCGAAATTGACATTTTGATCTCCCTGGAATCAGGGCTGTAAGGTTTGCTACCCGTCCAATGATCAGGTGCCGCTTGTCCCCATATTCTTGTTTAATGCGTTTGGCAACATCTTTTTCTACGCAGTTCAACTCCATGGGCGGCAAGAACTGTCCATCCGGAAGGTGTGCAATATTTTCTAGGGATCCGCTGATTCCCGCAAATTTTTCGACATGGTCGTACCAAGGGGCGATATCATTGTAACCTATTGGCCATGGCACGGCAATTCCATCCCGCTCATTGGCTTCAAAGTCCATTTGGCTTAGCCTATAGGACTGTCTACCCCATAAGGTGGATCGTCCTCCCATGCGGTAGCTGCGCCACCATGTAAACGGTTTCAATTCGGTGTAAGGGCAGTCTTCTTCATTTACCCATCCATCCATGACCGCTTCTGAGGCTGCCCAGCCACGGTGGATAACCGGATATTTCTTTTTCTGTTCTACTGTTGTGCGCCCGCGGTGTGGGAGATCCCATGGTTCGCGTAAGGCAGATTTATAATCTTTGACATGCTCGTAGGGGCTACCCCGTTCCAGCATCAGGACCTTCAAGCCCCTTTCACAAAGCTCTTTTGCTGCCCATCCTCCACTGATGCCAGAGCCAACGACGATGGCATCATAGGTATTAGCTTCCATACTTGATTATCGTTGAAATTGAGTTCATAATTTTATTTCGGTTTATTCTTATGCGATAGCCGCATATGCTTACATGTAGTTCCCTTGTCGTGAGATAAATTTACAGCATCAGTTGAGCATCTTTCAACCGCTATTTGGGTAAAAAAATATGCTATCTTGCTATTTTTTGTGTTTATAATCGTATATTATCTGTTCAGATAGCATATATATTTGCTAGCAATAATTTATTATGAAAACACTTATCCAGAAAATACATGTCGAAGAACAGTATTCTTTCGCCTGTCGAACGTACAGAACGCCCACTTTTGAAACTGCTTGGCATAGGCATCCCGAGTGCGAGCTGATTGTGATCACAGAAGGTAATGGAACAGCGCTTATTGGTGATTATATTGGCGATTATAAGCAGGGAGATGTATTCTTCCTCGGTTCAGATCTGCCACATTGGTTCCGTAAATCCAAGCAGGATGCTGTTGGTAGTGCTATTGTTGTTCATTTTCTGAAGGACTTTTGGGGTGCGGGATTTTTGGCGCTGCCGGAGATGCATGTGATCGCTGGATTGTTGAAAAATGACAGTACGGGAATCCAGCTTATGGGAGGTCTTTCGAATGAGATTGATCTTATGATCCGTCAAATTGAAAATACGGAGGGGCTTGAACGTATTCAGCTATTATTGAGCTGTATGCAAAGAATTGGAGCATCCGAGGAACAAAAAGTGATCACCATGGCTTTTGATACGATCGCAGGCCGTGAGGAAAATATCGTTATAGAAGCGATAATAGATTATTCTTTTAAGAATTTTTTAAACCCGATTTCACTCGAAGAGGTTGCTTCCAGCACTAATTTGTCTGTTTCGGCATTTTGCCGTTTTTTCAAAAAAAACATAAAAAAGAGTTATTTTGATTTTATCAAGGAACTCCGGATCGGCCATGCCTGCAAACTATTACGGGATACAGATCGGCCTATTTTGGACATCTGCTATAATAGTGGCTATAACAGCTGGGCACATTTTAGCAAGCAATTTAAGGTGGTGACAAAGGCATCCCCGCTAAAATATAGAAAACAGTTTCGTACAGGGTAGGGCTTAAAAAAAGAAAAGCCATACTCAATGTTGAATATGGCCTTTCTAGTGGAGCTGGAGAGATTCGAACTCTCGTCCAGTCATGGTACTGTATACGCTTTCTACATGTTTAGCTTCTCTTTGATTGTCGAGCGAGGGAAGGTGAGTCGCTTACCTATACCGTACGCCGTAGTTGCTGTTTCTCACAAGTGCTTAGCAACATCACACTTGCCAGTTCTATCGTTCGATGCCCCGAATGTTAAACCAAAGAACAGGATCTAACGGGACAAATAGCTATGTTAAGTCTAACTTAAGCAGCTAAGGCGTAGTTTTCTTCGCCAGTTATAATTCTGAAAGTTCAGATTAAAGTGCTCTACTAACAACGCACTACATGCTTACATAACCGTCTCCATCCTGTCAATTCCGGTCAACCCCAATTATGTCTTACAAAGATACGGCTTTTTTGATGATAAATCAATACAGACAGCTTTTATTTGGGGGATATTCTGTTAAAAATAGCACCATGGTGCCGTATACTCAAACTGTAGTCGGAATAATGGACTGCAGTGGGCTTCAAACCTATTTATTGTTTAATGATAGATTTGATGTTTTAGAGCCCGCTACTGCAAAATTTAAAATGAAATATTGATCTTATTTTCGCCTTGAACTGGGTCGCCTTCTTTCGTTGTGAATTTGCTTAAGGTTATTTTCTTTCCACCAATATCACAGACAAATGTATCTGTTCCATCATCAATTATCTTTCCTTTTGCTCGATAGAATGCCTTCACCTTTTCAAAAGAATCGGGTGTAAACAGAAATAGGTCTCCGGCTGGATTATTAGTTTGATCCGTGGAAAAGTTGTAGTAGGTGATTTTACCGTTGGGATACATGGGGATCAGCTTGCACAATACATCTGGAGCGGTTTCGGTAACGGCATCCCTAAAATAATAGTCCATCCCACCTTTCTCGTTCGGAGTGCCTTTGGCAGCTGAACTATCTTCCATATAATTGATCAATAATGCCAATCCGATCAATACGGGGAGACCGATTAAAATGCATTTGAAGAAAAATTTGCGCCGGTTTTTATCGCGTAATAAGAAGTTGATTTCACTCATGGTATGGGGCTGTTTGGATTGATCCTAATTTCTATCTTTTTGAAGAATTAATAAATGGTGAATATAGCAAATTCTTTACGATTTGTTGTAGTTAGTTACGTCAATAGCATTATTGAGGTGGAAAGGGATTTTTTAGGAACAAAGTAGGGGGTATTGGAGCAAATTTGTGCGGTCGTGATTAGAAAAGAATAAGGTCCAATTCCGAATCGAACTTGGACCTTATTTAATCCTTGTAGGGAGTTTCAAAAAATATTATTGCCGTCAATCACAAAGATTGACTTTTGATACCGCCTTTTATTTTAGTAATCCTGCTCGTTTGAGTAGGGGCTCAACAGACGGTTCCTGTCCTCTAAATCGCTTATAAAGCACCATTGGATGTTCTGTTCCCCCTTTGGATAAGATATTGTCCTGAAATTTATGGGCAATATCGGTGTTGAAAATGCCATTTTGTTTGAAATAATCAAACGTATCTGCGTCCAGTACTTCGGCCCATTTGTAGCTGTAGTAGCCTGATGAGTAACCGCCATTGAAAATATGGGAAAAGGCTGTGCTCATCGCATTCTCTTTCACATCAGGGTATAACTTGGTGGATGCGAATTGTTCATCTTCGAATGCTTTCAGATCAGCAATGGCACTTGGGTCTTGTCCATGCCAGCCCATATCCAACAGGCCAAAGCTCAATTGGCGCATCGTGGCCATTCCTTCCAGAAAAGATGCACTCTCACGGATTTTTTCCACGAGTTCCATTGGGATCACTTCTCCGGTTTCATAATGTTTGGCAAACAATTCCAGAGCTTCTTTTTCGTAACACCAGTTTTCCATTACCTGACTTGGTAACTCAACAAAATCCCAATAGACAGACGTACCGGATAAAGTAGGATAGATCGTGTCCGCCAACATGCCATGTAGGGCATGACCGAATTCGTGAAATAGGGTTGTTACCTCCTGAAAAGTTAATAGGGAAGGCTTAGTCGCTGTTGGACGGGTGAAATTGCATACGATAGATACATGCGGACGTTCTTGCTTACCATCTTGTACGTACTGTGGCTTGAAGGATGTCATCCATGCACCGTTTCGTTTCCCTTTACGTGGAAAGAAATCGGCATAGAAGATCGCTACCAATTCTCCATTATCTTTGGTGACTTCAAAAGTCTGTACTTCTTCGTGATAGGTTTCAATGTCGTTGACTTCTTTGAAATTGATACCAAATAGTCGGTGGGCAACCTCAAATGCACCATGCAACACATTTTCGAGCTTAAAATAGGGCTTCAGCTTTTC
The DNA here is from genome assembly GCF_019969845.1 of Sphingobacterium sp. GVS05A. Taxonomy (GTDB): domain Bacteria; phylum Bacteroidota; class Bacteroidia; order Sphingobacteriales; family Sphingobacteriaceae; genus Sphingobacterium. Next base: position 431,132 of record NZ_JAHXYR010000002.1, on the reverse strand, counting down.
GTCATCCAGATTAAAACGTTCCTGTTTTAATTTCTCTGCATAGTAAGCGCCATCCCATTTTTCAAGCTGTTCGATACCGTCCAGTTTCTTGGCGAAAGCACCTAATTCAGCAAACTCATGTTGTGCTGCCGGTTTTGCTTTTCCAAGCAGATCGTTCAGAAATTCGGTTACTTTAGTCGGATTTTGTGCCATGCGCTCGGCTAACACAAAATCTGCATGGGTTGCATAACCTAATAATTTAGCGCGTTCAAAACGTAGTTTTACGATTTTCAATACATTTTGAACGTTGTTGTACTCATTGTCCTGAAAGGCCTTGCGCCCCGCGGCCAGGGTGATCTCTCGACGTAATTCGCGGTTATCGGCATAAGTGACAAAGGGCAGATAACTTGGGAAATCCAAAGTAAATAACCAGCCCTCTTTTTCATTGGCTTTAGCTAATGCCTGGGCAGCCTCAATGGCCCCCTCTGGAAGTCCCGCCAGATCTTTTTCTTCGCTAACCAGGAGCTGATAGGCATTGGTCTCTGCAAGAACATTTTCACCGAATTTTAATTTTAAAAGCGATAGTTCGGCATCAATCGCACGCAACTGTTCTTTCTGCTCATCATTCAACAGTGCTCCATTGCGAACAAAATCTTTGTAGGATTTTTCCAATAACGTTGTTTGTTCTGTGGTAAGTGACAGTTGATCTTTCTGATCGTAAACCGCTTTTACGCGTTTGAACAAGTCAAAGTTTAGCGTAATGTCATTGCCTAAAGCGGATAATTTAGGGGCAACATCCTGTGCTATCTTTTCGAGTTCATCATTGGTCTCCGCAGAATGGAGATTGAAAAAGATACTGGACAACCTGTCTAAGGTCTGTCCGGAATAGGACATCGCTGCAATGGTATTGTCAAATGTAGCTGCGTCAGAATTGTTAACAATGGCGTCAACTTCATCTTTTGTCTTTTGAATTGCTGCATCAAATGCAGGGATATAATCTTCGTTTTTTATCTGTGAAAACGGAGCCGTATCGTGCTTCGTTTTGAATTTTTCTGTTAAAATACTCATAAAGGTAAATGTAATAAATATTTGGCTGAAGCGCCAAAATCATTGTGAATTATGTGCTATGGATGATATTTCCCAAAAATGGGTATCTTCGAAGCATGAAATTGAAATCTATTTATCTGCGGATGTTAGCGATTGGACTAGTCCTGATCATGACAATGGAACTGTATGCGCAGCAGAACTGTGATTCCCTGAAAAAGGAGGTGCCAGCGTTCTGTAAGCTCCTGGATGACGATGCAAGGGTAGAGTTCCCAAAAGATTATGCTAAAATCGCTTCCTGTATGGAGATTGATTCTGTCACGGGGATGCTGCTGGGCTATGATATGGTCAAGATGAAAGCTCTACAATTGCAAAAGGAAAAAAATAGGCTTTTCACTTACGGTGACTGGATGGATATGGTGGTGGAACTGAAAACAGGTAAGGAGTATCGCAATGCCGTGCAGATGATGGAATTGATTCAGCACAGGATCAATCGTGCGGACTGGAATCAATTGCTAAAGTTGATGAAAGAGAGTATGTTACCTAGCCATCTAGAGGCTCTTGAGCTGGATAAGGTGGAGAAAATGCTTTTTGATCCGCAGAATAAGGATAAGAAATTCATCGAGGTGATGGAGCATATTAAATAAAAGGACGTATTTGAATATACCGTTGTGGAAAATTCAGCGGGATTGATACAAAAATGGGCTATCCAATTTTCTTGGATAGCCCATTCAGTATACTGTGTATTGATTATGCCAATTTGCCTAATGCTTCTTTGATTCGTTTTAATGCTTCGATCAGACTTTCGTCAGAAGCAGCATAAGATAAACGAATGTAGTTGTCATTACCAAACGAGTCACCGCCTACGGTTGCGACGTGGCCAACATTCAATAAATATAAAGCTAGATCAGATGAATTTTTAATGATATTACCATCTTGGTCTTTTTTGCCAAAGAAGGATGAAATTTCAGGGAAGAAATAGAAAGCGCCTTCTGGAAGATTGGTGCGTACTCCTGGGATATCGCTCAATAGATCAAATACCAATTGACGACGACGTGCAAAGGCTTCTTTCATTTTGTTGACCGATTCTAATCCTTGTTCATATGCAACAATACCTGCACGTTGTGAAATCGAGCAAGTACCTGAAGTTGTCTGGCCCTGTAATTTATCATTTGCTGCTGCAATAGTTTTGTTGGCGGCAATATAACCTAAACGCCAGCCTGTCATCGCAAATGCTTTTGAGAAACCATTGATGATAATAACACGATCTTTGATGCTGTCAAACTGTGCAATGGATTCGTGTTTGTCCACAAAGTTGATGTGCTCATAGATCTCATCAGATAGAATGAATATCTGTGGATGCTTCTCGAAAACCTTAGCCAATGCAGCTAGTTCATCTTTACTATAAACTGTTCCGGTTGGATTGTTTGGTGAAGAGAACATAAACAGTTTGGTTTTTGGCGTAATAGCCGCTTCCAATTGTGCAGGTGTAATCTTAAAGTTATTTTCGATCTCGGTATTGATAAATACTGATTTTCCTTCTGCTAAAACAACCATCTCCGAGTAGGATACCCAATATGGTGTAGGAATAACTACTTCATCACCTGGATTGATCAATGTTAAGATCACATTAGACAGGGATTGTTTTGCTCCTGTTGAAACAACGATCTGCGAAATATCATAGTCCAGATTATTCTCTGTCTTCAATTTATTCACAATCGCCTGACGCAATTCAGGGTATCCGGGTACTGGCGAATAACGTGTCCAGTTTTCATCCAGGGCCTTCTTTGCCGCATCTTTTACATGTTCAGGCGTGTTAAAATCAGGTTCACCTACGCTAAGGCTAATTACATTAACGCCTTTTGCTGCTAATTCGCGGCCCAACTTGGTCATTTTAAGTGTAGCCGATTCGGACAAATTATTTATCCTGTCTGATAAGTATGATGATGTGCTCATGGTAAGACAAAGATATTATATACGTCGCAAATAATTGTCTTTATTTTTGAAAATTTACAAAGAAAATGGGTGTTTTTATTGGTGCTTTGGTAACAAAAAGCGCTTGAAGCGATTTAGCCTATAAATATTGACATCTTTGTGCTATTGATGTGTAAAACTAATCGATTTGATTTGGCGTTATATCTTTACCTTTGCCCCTACAAAATGCAGGTCATGTCGAGACAAACAAGATTGGTTTTATTATCGCTGTTTACGGGAATAGGCTTAATGATCATTAAGTTTGTTGCCTATTTTTTAACAGATTCCAGCGCCATCTTTACAGATGCCGCCGAGAGTATCGTCAATGTTGTGGCCTCAGGTTTTGCATTTTATAGCATCTACCTTGCTGCACAACCTAAAGATGAAAACCATCCTTATGGACATGGTAAAGTCGAGTTTTTTTCTGTTTTCCTTGAAGGGGGGCTGATCTTTATCGCTGGTGCGATTATTTTGGCCAAAGCCTGTTACAATATCTTTTTCCCAGCAGAAATCACACATCTCGAACAGGGGATCTATTTGATCGGAATTACTTCGCTTATCAATTTTGCTGTGGGACTTTATATCATGAAAAGAGGGCGTGCTTTGGGATCCATTACCTTGGTGGCGGATGGTAAACATCTGCAGGTGGATGCCTATAGTACGATAGGTTTGATATTGGGCTTACTTCTGATGAAGCTAACGGGATTCCAATGGATCGACGTGGTGATCTCCATTATATTGGGACTTTTTATCTTATTCAATGGCTACAAATTGCTTCGGCAGTCTATCGGTGGTCTGATGGATGAGTCGGATACCGAACTTGTGCAGGATGTGGTGGCTATTTTGGAACGTAATCGTAAGGCGGAGTGGATTGATGTGCATAATCTTCGGGTGCAGCGCTATGGAAACGAACTGCATGTGGATTGCCATCTGACCCTACCCCGTTACCTTGATTTAGTGAAGGTACACGACGAAATTTCGGCAGTCGATAAGATTGTCAATAAGGAAATGTCTGTTCGCACGGAGTTTTTTGTACATGCGGATCCTTGTCTCCCACAATGTTGCCGTTATTGTCAGGTTGCAGACTGTCCGATCCGTTCGGAACAATTTAAAGGTAAGATCGCTTGGGATATGGATAAGGTGACACGCAACCAAAAGCATTTTTCCTACGCGGTGGCGGACTAAAAATGAAAATGCTTTTTGCTTGTGGCTCATGTCTATAGCAAATCTTTTCTTCCTACCTTATCACATAAACGAAAAATATACTTGATTCTATAAATATGTATAAAAAAAGGTATCTTTGCCTTTTAGCAAAAGAGTTTAAAAATCCTATATGAAGCACATTCGTAATTTCTGTATTATTGCGCATATTGACCATGGCAAAAGTACTTTGGCAGATCGCCTTTTAGAGTATACCAATACCATCAGTCAACGCGAAGCACAGGCACAATTACTTGATAATATGGATTTGGAACGTGAACGTGGTATTACGATCAAGAGTCACGCCATCCAAATGAATTATAAAAAAGATGGTCAGGAATATATCTTGAACCTGATTGATACTCCTGGACACGTTGACTTTTCATATGAAGTATCCCGTTCTATCGCTGCCTGTGAAGGGGCGTTGTTAATTGTGGATGCATCACAGGGGATTCAGGCGCAAACAATCTCAAACTTATATTTGGCTTTAGAGCATGACTTGGAAATCATCCCGATCTTAAATAAGATGGATCTTCCGGGGGCGATGCCTGAAGAGGTGAAAGATCAGATCGTCGATTTGATCGGTGGTGAACGTGATGCAATTATTCCTGCTTCTGGAAAGACCGGTCTTGGGGTTCCAGATATCCTGGAAGCTATTGTTGCACGGATTCCACACCCTGTAGGTGATGCTGATGCACCGCTACAAGCGTTGATCTTTGACTCTGTATTCAACTCATTCCGTGGTATCATGGCCTATTTCAAAGTTGAAAATGGCGAAATCCGTAAAGGGGACAGAGTAAAATTCGTAGCGACTGGCAAAGAGTACTTTGCGGATGAGATCGGTACGTTGAAGCTCAATCAAGTGCCAAAAGAAGTCATCAAGACAGGGGATGTAGGTTATATTATTTCTGGTATCAAGGAAGCTCGTGAAGTGAAAGTAGGGGATACCATTACCCATAAAGACCGCCCTTGCGGCGCGGCTATTCAAGGATTTGAAGAGGTGAAACCAATGGTGTTTGCTGGTATCTATCCTGTGGATACAGAAGACTATGAGGAATTGCGTGAATCAATGCACCGTCTGCAACTGAATGATGCCTCTTTGGTATTCGAACCGGAGTCTTCAGCAGCTTTAGGTTTTGGTTTCCGTTGTGGTTTCTTGGGTATGCTCCACATGGAGATTATTCAGGAGCGCTTGGAAAGAGAGTTTGATATGACGGTAATTACTACCGTGCCCAACGTATCTTATAAAGCCTATATGACAAAGGATAAGGAAGAAGTGATTGTACATAATCCTTCAGACTTGCCCGATCCAAGTAAATTGGATTCGATTGAAGAACCTTATATCAAAGCTAATATTATTACGAAATCGGATTTCGTGGGACCGATCATGTCTTTGTGTATTCAAAAACGCGGTACAATCATGAATCAGCATTATCTGACTTCGGACCGTGTGGAGCTGGTTTTTGAAATGCCAATGGGTGAGATTGTATTTGACTTCTATGACAAGTTGAAAACTATTTCCAAAGGTTACGCTTCATTTGACTATCATCAAATCGGTTACCGTACTTCGGATTTGGTTAAATTGGATATCCGATTGAACGATGAACCTGTGGATGCCTTGTCTTCCTTGATTCACCGAAGCAATGCCTACGATTTTGGTAAGAAGATCTGTGAGAAATTGAAAGAACTGCTGCCTCGCCAGCAATTTGAGATTCGTATCCAGGCTTCTATCGGAGCGAAGATCATCGCACGTGAAACGATTTCCGCTTTGCGTAAGGATGTAACCGCAAAATGTTATGGTGGTGATATCTCACGTAAACGTAAATTGTTGGAAAAACAGAAAAAAGGTAAAAAACGCATGCGTCAGGTTGGGAACGTAGAAATTCCGCAATCTGCATTTATGGCGGTATTGAAATTGGATTAATAACATTTAAATTATATAAAATAAAGGAGCTCTTGGGCTCCTTTTAAATACAATCAAATCTCCTAAACATGAATCTATTAGATGGTAAACTAGTTTCCGAAAAAATCAAAGAGCAAATTGCGCTGGACGCAGCCGAATTTACAACGCAAACTGGCCGTAAACCGCATTTGGTGGCTATCCTTGTCGGTAATGATGGTGGTAGTGAGACCTATGTGGCCAGCAAAATGCGCAATTGTCAATTGGTCGGCTTTGAATCTACAAATATCCGTTACGATGAAAGTATCAGCGAAGAGGAATTGATCGCTAAGGTCAAAGAAATCAACAAAGATGATACGATCGACGGTCTGATCGTTCAATTGCCTTTACCAAAACATATTGACCCGGACAAAATTACCGAAGCAATTGATTATCGCAAAGATGTGGATGGATTTCACCCGATCAACTTGGGTCGTATGCAACGTAATCTTCCTTGTTTTATCCCGGCGACACCTTATGGTATTATGTTGATGCTTGATTATTACAAAATTGAGACAGCGGGTAAACATGCTGTGGTGGTAGGTCGTAGCAATATTGTTGGTTCGCCGATGAGCATCTTATTGGCTCGCAATGCCAATCCTGGAAACTGTACTGTTACCTTAACACATAGCCGTACGAAAGATCTTAAAACTGAGGTTTTGCGTGGTGATATCGTCGTGGCGGCTATCGGTAGAAAGAATTTTGTTACTGCAGATATGGTCAAAGAGGGGGCAGTGGTAATTGATGTGGGTATCAATAGAGAAACATCTACTGAAACTAAATCTGGATTTAAATTATATGGTGACGTGGACTTTGAACATGTGGCACCTAAAGCTTCCTGGATTACTCCGGTACCGGGTGGTGTGGGTTTGATGACCATCGTCGGATTATTGAAAAATACATTGGAAGCGGCGAAGGGGACAATTTACCCAAAACAATAAGTTTTTCTATTTGGCATAGAAGTTGTAAATTGAAGACTAGTTAATCATATAATTACAAACTTACATGAAAACATCATGCAGTTGATAGGCTCCAAAATGGATAAATATAAGCTCTTGATGACTTCTTGCCATTAAAAAACAAATATTCTAATGAAAAAAATTGCACTTTTAGCAGTAGTAGCGGGAGCATTGGTAATGTCTTCTTGCAATAATTCGGAGAAAAAAGCGTCAGACTCGACAGATACTGCGCAAACAGTAGGTGAACATGTAGATGCAGCAATAGCAGATTTAAAGAACGCCGAAGAAACTGCGCGTTTGAAAGCTGAGGAAGCTAAGAAAGCTTTAGATGAAGCAATCGCCAAAGGTGATAAGGCAGCAGAAGAGAAAGCTCGTGTGGCTTCGGAAGAGGCTAATACAGCTTGGGAGAAAACTAAAACTGCGTTGCGTGACGCTGGTCAGGACGTAAAAGAAGGTTTGATAGACGCGAAAGATGCTACGGTAGACGCAGCGAATAAAGCTGCTGATAAAACTAAAGATGTAGCAAAAGATGTAGCGGATGGTACTAAAAAAGTGGCTGGTGATGTTGCTGATGGTACTAAAAAGGTAGCTAAGGATGTTGCTTCCGGCACAAAAGAGGCTGCAAAAGATGTGAAAGATGCTTTTAAAAAGTAAATGACAATAGTGGCCGCAAAGCCAAAAATGTTAGTGATGCGTTGAAAAACTAATTCGCTTACTTAAAAATAAAAAACGGAGACTGTTTCAGCCTCCGTTTTTTATGTTCTTTTATTTGTATTGACAGTCATTAATGATCAGCTTTTGGAGCGGATATCACCGCGATGTACCAGCATAGGAGGGACGCTAATCGTCGTTACAGCAGCATATCCAATATTATTATCAGGCCTACAACTATGCTGTCATTTGTATCAAATTTAGCGCTGCCGAAGGCCTATATCATCGTTGTGCTGCGGTGCAGGCAGGCTTAATGAATCGGAGCAAACAAATTATTTGTTGTAGTAATCCCACAATAATTTGGAGAGATTGCGTGTCAATACTTCTGCAGCATTGGTTTTACCCCAGCTCTTATCCTGATTGTTTTTGGTGAATATACTGAATACATAGTCTCCCTTAGGTGCATTGACTAAAATCACTTCGTTACGTACATCATCCAAGGAACCAGTTTTAGAGGCTGCCTTGACTGTAGCAGGAATCTGGGAAAGCGCTCTTTCATCATAGAACATATTGCCCAGAAAACGATACATCCGATCCGAAGATTTTACTGAGACTACTTTTCCCTGACGGATCAAAGTTAGGAGATCTGCCATCTCCTTGGCTGTCGTCTGTCCCCAACCGTATTTTTCCCAATCAGCTTTTCTTCCTTCGGTTTGCGAATTGACACGGGTATGCTGTAATTGAAGGTCGCTCATCAACTTGTTAATTGCTATTCCACCACCAGCAAGCTTTTGATTCCAGATGCTTGTTACATTGTCACTATAGGACAGCATGAGAGCGACGAGTGTTTTGAGATCAACTTTGCTGCTGTCCTTAAAAAATTGCATCAGACCTGAGCCACCATACTTTTGACTTTCACGATAGACATACTCTTGGTCCAATTGCAGCTGTCCTTTTTCAATTTTATCAAAGACGCCCACTAAAATTGGGATCTTCACAACGCTTGCTGTAGGAAAGATACTATCGGCTCCGATGTTGACTTCCTTGTGTTTCTTGAGATAATGCACATAGATACCTACTTCTCCCTGAAAACCCTGAATAAGCTGTTTTATCTCTTTTTCCAGTTTTTTATCTGTACTTCGTTTTTGCCCGAAAGAATACAAAGACAGGAATAGTAACGTAAATGATAGGAAAATTTTACTCATAGTCAGGTCTTTATCTGTATTAAATGTGGTGGATAATCGTTATTTTTATTGTTTAATGGGCTTAAGTTATGAAATATCCATGATTGGAAAGCACAAACACTGATGAAAATAACCTGGATATTCCATATAGCCTTTCAAAGATAGATTATTTGCATATGAAATTATTTATGATTTTGATCGGTTGTAAACCGAAAAATAGACGTACAGAACAGCATGATATCTTTTTTGGAATCGGTAATGAACTGAAGGATTTTATAGACCCAATTAAAGATTTCTGGCCTGATGCTGATGGTAAAATTCATATTGATGCTTACCGTGTGGTTAATAAAATCGGAGAGTTTGAAATTAAGGTGGTAGAAAAAAATAATTCTACAGTGTCGGATACAGAATTGAAATTATTTTTTGTCAACCTGGGGGGCTATAAGCCAAATGAGTTTGATGAATTTCATTACAAGGAACTGATTGTTGCCCCCAATTTGGCTAAAGCAACAGAGAAGGCCAAGCGCACCGTTTTTTGGAAGCACCATAGCACAGCTCATATTGATGATAAATATGGGTTGGATGTCGATGATATTTATGAAATAGAAGATCTGTTGCTTGATGCGGATAAAGTAAAATATCATATTCAGATTGTTCCCAAAACCGGGTTGAAAGAGGATGTAATTGCAAATGGCTATTTTAAGTTGAGCGCATTATAGCTTATTTGGCGGGCGAACTCAAAAACACATAATACTTAGACATAAACAAATCGGGCTTCTTCTTTAGGAAGCCCGATTTGTTTATATGGAGACAAGTGTCAATAGATCGTGTTTGTCTCTATTATTCTATACCTTGTTGATCTCGGTGTTGTTTACGGATAACACTATGCTTTTTACCGTAGACGAAGTAAATCAATAGACCTAGGGCCAACCAGATTGCCAGACGTTCCCAACTTTCGATAGGTAGTGAGGCCATCATCAGTACACAGACAATGATACCCATAACTGGAACAAAAGGAACTAGAGGTGTTTTGAATGGACGTTCTAGATTGGGATCGGTTTTGCGGAGTACCAATATACCTACACAAACCAATGTAAAGGCAAATAAGGTACCTATACTCACCATGTGACCAAGGTCGGAAACAGGAACAAATCCAGCGAAGATACTTACGAATACCATAAAGATTGCATTTGTTTTCCAAGGGGTCTGTCTTTTGGAAAGATCAGAAAATATTTTTGGAAGCAATCCATCTTTACTCATGGAATAGAATACCCGGCTTTGTCCGAGTAACATGACAAGAATAACAGATGTATAACCTGCAATAATCGTAATAATTAATGCTGTATTCAGAAAATGATATCCTGTTTTCGCAAATGCCGTAGCTACTGGTTTGGCATCGCCTTTAAACATGGTATAATTTTCAATACCTGTCATTACATAAGAGAACAATACATAAAGAAGGGTACAGATAATTAATGATCCGATGATACCAATTGGCATTCCTTTTTTCGGATTTTTCGCCTCTTGAGCAGCCGTACTTACAGCATCAAAACCAATAAAAGCAAAGAATACAACACCTGCTGCACGCAATACACCGCTGATTCCGAAATGACCGAAGTCATCGCTCTTTAGAAAAGCCCAAAAGCCTTGCTGTCCATTTTTGACCATTTCCTCACCAGCATTTACCGGGATAAAAGGATCGTGGTTTGCAGGGTTGATAAAGCTCCATCCCAACGCAATGAAAATCAATACAACGCCTACTTTTAGGATCACTAGGATATTGTTTACGCGTGATGATTCCTGTGTTCCACGCATTAATAGCAGCGAAAGCAAACATACGATAATGATGGCTGGTAAATTAACCATACCACCTTCCCATGGGCCTTTCAGCAGTGCGTCGGGTAGATGGATGTGGAAAATCATCAGGAGCTGATTAAAGTATTGCGACCAACTGACGGCTACAGTAGCACCCGCTAGTGCGTACTCCAATACAAGGTCCCATCCGATAATCCAGGCAACGAACTCACCCATAGTTGCGTAAGAATAGGTGTAGGCGCTCCCAGCGACCGGAATCATGGATGCAAATTCGGCGTAACAGAGACCTGCAAAAGCACAACCAACGGCAGCGATAATAAAAGATAGGATAACGGCGGGACCAGCATTCTCTGCAGCTGCAATTCCGGTTAAGGAAAATAGTCCTGCGCCAATGATAGCTCCAACACCTAGCGCAATTAATCCGCCACTTGTTAATGTTCGTTTCAGTGTATGTTCACCATTTTCATTTGCCTCAGCAATCAGTTTAGGAATCGATTTTTTAAATAGCATAGGATTAATTCTTTTTCGATTATTTAGCTTTTTAATTGTTTAATTAATGTCAAATATAAATGATATCAACGACAAAAGGGAAGATTGCGCTTCCCTTTTGTAATAAAATTTTGTATAAAATCTAAATCAAACGATTGTAGCGCTATTAGTAGGCTGCAGTAAAACGTTTGTTTGTAAACTGTTTGTTCTCGATCTCGTCCACGATGGCAACGGCAAGATCTTCAACTGATAATCTCGAACGCCCTTCTTGATCAAATACTGGCGCATCCAAGCCCGTGCGATAATTGCCCGTGCGCGTACCGCCAGCATGCGGATTCATCTCGATGGCAGGGCTGATCATGGTCCAGTTCAGTTGTTCTTCTTTGCGAATGGTATCAAGATAATCTGCTGCTGCCAAAGCTCCGGGTTTGATTTCCTGAGGGAAATCTGCTGAATCGACCAGACGATTGCCATCAATTAATAAGCTTCCAGCTCCACCAACAACAATAAATCGTTTAATGCCTGCATCCTTAACGGCTTGTTGAATTGCCAAAGCGCCTTTGGTAAAATCTTCGTATAGGTTAGGGTTAGTCCAGCCCGCATTAAATGCCGAAATAACTACATCAACGCCTGTTAAAGCATTTACCAACTGTTCATGATTTTTGATGTCAACCTGTACTTTCGTTATTTTGTCGTTCGATGGAATGCTATCTGTATGACGAGCAAGTGCTACGACCTCGTAGTTGCGGTCAACCAATTCTTTGACAAGATGTGTTCCTACGTATCCTGTGGATCCAATTACTGCTACTTTCATGTGTGTTTTTAATTAAATGTTTTACTGAAATCAACCAGCGTCATTTTTTCCAAACGCGCTACAATATCAGTGTCGACTTCCTGATAAAGATCCTGCAATTTGGCATTGATGTTTTTACCTACAATACAAGCTGGATTGGGATTGTTGAATTTGCCCGATAGCTCATTTTGTTTTGTACTTTGATAGATGTCTGCAAGGGTGATGCGCTCTTTTTCCTTGTTTATGCGAATACCTCCACCTTTGCCCTCTTTACTGATTAATAAAGCTGCTGCTTTCAGCGAAGCGATCTCCTTGCGGACTACAACAGCATTTACCTGGATGCTTGACGCGATGTATTCGGAAGAAAGCCACTGTTCGGACTCTTCCAATTGTGCTAGGACCATAATATGTAAAGCTGTTGCAAATCTCAAGTTGTGTAACATCCTGTTGCTGATTTTTTATTTTTGATAACACAAAGGTAATGCAAAAGGTTTTAAACTGAAATAAAAAATATTACAGTTTAAAACCTTCTGACAATCACATGATAAAAAGTCTCGTTTTTTATTTTTTCTCGTTAAATTTCTTGTAACTATCCATGATATATACCCGCAGTGTTTCTATGCTGCTGTTTTGGATAAACTGATATGAAGGTCTAAATCTTTCTTTAAATAGTGCTAGTTCGGAAGTGTTAAGAGGCGTCAGCTCTTTGATGAGATTATCTGTAAACTTCCGGTCAACGGCTCTTTTTTCCATTTCCGCTACGAGAAGTTTGTAGTTTGAGCGTGCCTGTTTACCTTCCTTGCTAAATATGCGACTGGGAGAGATACGGATCCCACCACGGTTTTTGCTGGCATCCGAATATTTTCCGGCTTCTTTTTCCCGTTGAATTTCAGCTGCAAGTCTACTGTCAGTCATCCGTTCGACGATAACCTGGCTCAATTCGATAGGAGTATTTATCCTGTTCAAATAGACTCTCCGTAGACTTGTATCATAAATAAATACAGTATCTTGTTCGTACCCGTTCGCTTTGATCAAGAAGAGATCATTGATATTGGCATCGATGGCAAATGATCCATCTCTGTTGGTCTGAACTTCTACTTTGCTCCGTAAATTCTGGATCTGCGCAGCTTCTATCTTTTCTCCGCTGACAAGCTCCATAATAATACCTTTGGTTTTTTCCTGTGCAAATAGTTGTCCTGAGACCAACGTAATCAATAAGCCGCTTAGAATCGTTTGTATTACTTTCATGGGGATATATATATTATACATAAATGAGCTTGTTACCTTCCGTTTTTATTCGTTTATCAAAAATAACGAATAGATTTTGAATTATCGCGCTAATTCGCCTTCCATGTATTATTGTCCGGATTCTTGTCTGGCATCACGTCATCGGGATCTAGCTGAACAGACTGCAAAGCTTCGTTTGTCGCAATTTTAAATTGCCATACATTGTTTCTTTCCCAGATTTCCACGGGTAGTTTTTTTCTTATTTTTTTGCCCGATACAGTGGTTGCCTCTACGATAATAGGCATTGGCAATTTTTCCAGATTTTCCACAGTAACCAGTGCGCCGAGCATAGGTTGATTGTTGACATAGGAAACAGCCTTGATCGCCTGATCCATTTGCCAGTTGTTGACAAACCATCCCCGCCAAAACCAATTGAGGTTTTCACCGGTTCCGTTTTCGATGGCTTTAAAGAAATCTTCTGGTGTCGGATGTTTAAAAGCCCAGTCCTGGATGTATTTTTTAAAGGCGTAATCGAAGCGCTCTTTGCCGATAATCTCATTGCGCAATAATTTTAGTCCGTAGGCTGGTTTGTAATATACAAGGGCACCAATATTACGCTCTTTCATATTTTGTGGTGTACTCATAATCGGCTCGAGATTCTGTGATGTGAAAATATACGAGCGGCTGGCCTGAAGACGATGATATTCACCTTTATTAAATTCTTGTGTCGCTAACTCATTGATAAAAGTATTGAAGCCTTCATCCATCCAGCCATGTTCACGTTCGTTGGACGCGACAATCATAGGGAACCAGTTGTGGCCAAACTCGTGATTGGTCACCCCCCAGAGTGAGCCTGCCTTGGCTTGATTGCCACAGAATGACAGGGCAGGATATTCCATACCACCTACGTTGGATGCAACATTTACGGCTACAGGATAGGGGTATTCAAACCAGTTTTTGGAATAAATTTCGATTGCCGCTTTGGTGTATTCTGTTGAACGCTCCCAAGCATTGTTGCTGTTACTTTCTACAGGATAAGCTGACAGCGCAAGAGCTTTTTTGCCACTTGGTAGATTGATCTTAGCGCCATCTAATATAAAGGCAGTAGAGGATGCCCATGCGATATCCTGTGCATTGTTGAGTTGATATTTCCAGGTCAACGCTTTTTTGTTTGGTCTGGAACTTTTTGCGGTCACTTCTTCCGCTGAGCGAATCAATACCGTTTCATCACTGCGTAATGCCAGTTGATATCTTTTGAATTGGTCTGCTGTAAACACCTCCTGTGGATTTAAGAGCTCGCCTCCTAGAACAACGATATGATTAGCAGGTGCTGTGATTTCTACCTGATAATTGCCAAATTCGCGATAAAATTCTCCGGGTCCTGTATAAGGCAATGTATTCCATCCTCTAATGTCATCATATACACAAAGCCTGGGAAACCACTGCGCAATAGCATAGATTTTTCCATTTTTGGTGTCAAGGATACCCGTACGGTCAGCACCATATTGTGGCACGGTATATTGGTAAGTAATCTTGAATGTAATTTTTCCACCTTTACTTTTCAGCGCGGCCGGTAGTCGCAGCTGCATACGTGTATCATCAATAATGTACTCTATGGTTCTTCCGTTGATATCGGTGACAGACTGGATCTGGTAACCGCCATCAAATTTCGAGTTTCCATCACCATATCGGCTATTGGTCAACGGAGAAATCAACTGACCACGGCCATGTTGTGAAAACATGTTTTGGTCTAATTGAAGCCAAAGGTAATCCATATTGTCAGGACTGTTGTTACTATAGGTAATCTCCACTGCACCAGTCACCTGATCATTTTGGTCGTTTAGTGATGCCTGTATCTTGTAGTCTGCAGCATTTTGCCAATATCCGGGGCCCGGCTTACCGGCTGCAGAACGATAATCATTTCCATTGTTCTTGAAAAACAAGGGTGCAAAAGCTTCGGTATAACTATAGTTGGATGTTTTTTCCTGGGAAAAGGACGGAAAAGCATAGCTCAAAGCAACAAGGCTCAAAGAAGCCAATGCAAGTCTTTTCATCATATCTGTTCGTATTAAATTATGTTTATTGGTCACAATATACAATGAAAAGTACATAAGGCAAAAAAAAGCTCCTTTTTAAGGAGCTTGTAACAATTATTTTAAGTTGCTGTTATAGTCGTCTTCACTGAATCCGAGTAGGATACCCTTACCATGTTCGATCACAGGGCGTTTGATCATACTGGTATGTACCTTTAATACGTTATTGGCACTATTTGCATCAACGACCCCTGCTTGTTCCTCTGCAGTCAGTTTCTTCCAGGTAGTACCCTTTTTGTTGACCAGTGATTGCCAGTCAACCTTTTTCTCCCATTCTTGTAGTTTTTCATCACTGACACCTTCTTTTTTGAAGTCATGAAATTGATAGGCAATCTGATTGTCTTCTAACCATGTCAAGGCTTTTTTTACTGTGTTACAATTTTTGATACCGTATACCTGTAGCATAATGATTACAATATTAGTGAGCCCAAATTTAAATAATCCGTGATGCATTTCATGCCTTATCAGACCTGTTTTTTTGTTGAATAGTTAGACAGTGCCGGGAGTCTGTGAGCGTTTGCATGTCAATCTATCTGATTTGGCTTGAATTGGCCTTGCTGGATAAACTACATCTCGGATGATGAACAACTGTCTGCTTTATCACCGTACAAGGATTATGCTAACAAATAATTGATAGTGTATTTAGTACACTTTAAAAATTAGGAAGTGATAATTATTTTTAATAATTTAGTAGCTTCAAGAGTTAATAAAGATTAAAATAAATCAATAACAGTAATATGAGCCTAAAAGATTTTAAAGGTGTATTGACGGGAGATCAAGTACAAGAGTTGTTTGAAGTTGCAAAGAAACACAAATTTGCTTTGCCTGCGGTAAACATTATCGGAACAAATTCTATCAATGCGGTAATGGAAACTGCTAAAGCAGTAAACTCTCCTGTAATTATTCAATTGTCAAATGGTGGTGCACAATTCTATGCGGGTAAAACATTAAATAATGACAACTTGCAAGCTTGTGTATTGGGTGCGGTATCTGCAGCACAACACGTGCATTTATTGGCAGAGCACTACGGTGTTGCGGTAATTTTACACACCGATCACGCTGCTAAAAAACTTTTACCTTGGATCGACGGTTTGTTGGACGCTGGTGAGAAATTCTTCGCACAACACGGTAAACCATTGTTCTCTTCACATATGTTGGATCTATCTGAAGAACCTATCGAAGAGAATATCGAAATTTCTGCAAAATACTTAGTGCGTATGAAACCACTAGGTATGACTGTAGAGATCGAATTAGGTGTTACAGGTGGAGAAGAAGATGGTGTTGACAACTCAGATGTTGACAGCTCTAAATTATACACACAACCAGAGGAGGTTGCTTACGCATACGAAGAATTGTCTAAAGTATCCGACAAATTTACAGTTGCGGCAGCATTTGGTAACGTACATGGTGTGTACAAACCAGGTAATGTAAAATTACAACCTGTGATCTTGCATAATTCTCAAGAATATATCCGTGAAAAATACAATCTTGCTGCTGAAAAACCAGTGAATTTTGTGTTCCACGGTGGATCTGGTTCTTCTCCAGAAGAAATTGCTGAGGCGATCTCTTATGGTGCGATCAAAATGAACATCGATACAGATATGCAATGGGCATTTTGGGATGGTGTAAGAGGTTATGAAGCTAAAAACCACGATTATTTGCAAGGACAGATCGGAAACCCTGAAGGTGCAGATTCTCCAAACAAGAAATATTACGATCCACGTGTATGGTTACGTAAAGGTGAAGAAACATTTGTTGCTCGCTTGAAAGAGGCGTTTGCTGATTTGAATGCAGTAGACGTAAACAGCAAACTGTAAGCTGAACAAAATATATTATAATATGAGGTGTCCTGGATTGCAGGGCACCTTTTTTTGTCAAAATAGGTTAAAAAAAGGGCTTAATAGTGATGATTGGCGTGTTTTTTGACATTAAGAAATTCGAATAAGTCAGGATGAATATGCAATCCCTGGTGACGATGCAAATCACGATACAGCGGAGAAGCATATCAAAAGGTGAAAATATAGATAAAACAGCTATGAAATTTTTAGGAATCAGTGCATTTCTTTTATTAATGACTCAAGTCGGTTTCGGACAGGCGAAACAAAATGTAGGCGATTTTAGTTCAGTTGTCGCTACAGATAAAATACAGGTAGAACTGATCAAATCCAATGAATCCCTGGTGACCTTTGAAGGGCAGAACCACGAGAATGTAAAGGTAGTCAATACAAATGGTGCCTTGGTCCTAAAAATGAATACCTTAAATATGTTGCAAGGAGGGAATATCTCTGTAAAAGTGTATTATAAAAGCTTGAAAAATATAGAGGCTAAAAAAGGGGCTAAGGTATTTGCCACATCAAATAATGTCGTGTCATCTGACCAGCTAAAACTCTATGCATCGGAGGGTGGATTGGTGGACCTCTATGCTGATGCGAAAAATGCTGAGGTGAAAGTGACCTCGGGAGCAACGGTAGCACTCTATGGTAAAGCAGATAGACAGGAAATTATCTCTAATTTTGGTGGAAAATATGAGGGGAAAGATTTTAAAACTAAAACCACTCTTGTCACAGTGAACGGCGGCGGAAAAGC
Source organism: Sphingobacterium sp. GVS05A (assembly GCF_019969845.1). Taxonomy (GTDB): domain Bacteria; phylum Bacteroidota; class Bacteroidia; order Sphingobacteriales; family Sphingobacteriaceae; genus Sphingobacterium. The sequence goes on along the minus strand of NZ_JAHXYR010000002.1, from coordinate 413,199 downwards.
GGAAGTCAATGTGATCGATTCTATTGAAACAAAAACTCGTGGGGGCGGCACAATCGATGTGTATGGCAAGCCAGAACAGCGCGTAGAAAAGAAAATGGCGGGCGGAACAGTCAACTTCAAATAAGAAACTGTCTTGATTTTGTCAATTTTGATCGTACGTATTTTTGATCAAAATTGACAAAATTTGAAGAAAGTTTAAGTTAAAAGATCAAATAAAAGGTTTTAGACTAAGATTTTCCTAACTATGTGTTTAACCTTTTTGTTGAAAAGGTCAAATATTTTGTTTTTCTAGTCTTGAACCTTCTTCATTTGTGCTTAAAATACGTATTTTTGTGAGGGAATAATAAAAATAGTATTATGGCAAAGCGTAATTATGTTTCAAATTCTACGGAATCTACGCGCATGTTCAAAAATGACTTTTTGGAGTCTTTGACGAAAGTGCACTGGAGTGTACCTTTGATTTTCTATGTACCCGTAGTTGTTTTCTTTTCGTATAAAGCTCTGGTTTGGGGAGAGATTTCCCTAATGACATATCTTGGGTACTTTGTTTTTGGTTTGGCATTTTGGACAGCGTTTGAATATGCACTCCACCGCTGGGTATTCCATTTTCATCCGACCTCAGAATGGGGGAAACGGATCGCTTTCATTTTTCACGGTGTACATCATGACTATCCAAGAGACCGGATGCGCTTGGTGATGCCTTTATCGGCAAGTATCCCTTTGGCAGCGTTAGTATATTTTGGATTTACATTGTTCTTTTCAAATGAGTTTATCCTGGCTTGCTTTTTCTCCGGATTTATGATTGGATACCTGATCTATGATGAATGTCACTATGCCATGCACCATGCAAACTTTAAGAGTGGGATTTTCAAACGCATTAAACAGCATCATATGTTACATCACTATTCGGATCCTGAAAAAGGATTCGGTGTGAGCTCGTCATTATGGGATGAAATATTACGTTCAGGTTTCGAAGAAAAAGAGCCCAAAAAAGAAACATCGACACTAAAAGAAGAAAAAGCATAACGCTTTTCTATTGATTATAAAAAAGCCTTTGGAGTAATTTCAAAGGCTTTTTTTGTGGGCAATATTTATTGGTTGGCGAATTTGAATTTTAAAATGCCAACTAAAAGATGACGCTTTTTGATGTGTTTAATCCTTCCTCTAAGTTGTTTTTCTTGATGTTATTTATTGTTAATAATTTTGTTAGATAAAACTAACTTATTATTTTTATTTATAAAATAACAAAAACAATAATGGAATATGTGATCATACTATTGGAGGAAAATAGAAAAAGGCTAGAACGTCATGTTCGTGATACCAATCTGATGAAGGCTGATATTCAATTGGCAACGAAAGAAATGCAGCAGATTGGTCAATTGAAACGAGCGATAAAAATTTTAAAACAGAAAGCAAAAAGCTATGGCCAATAGTGATCTACGTGCTATAGAGCGGTATTGGCAAACCTTAACACTTTCAAGCAATGCGCTTTATAATGCGGATAAATTTGAGGAGGCCTTATTGAGTTATCAGTGCGCGTTGGCCAGTGCGGAGCTATTAAATAACCATCTGACAGACTGTATTTATTTGGAAGTTCCTGTTATGCAGGTCTATATTATCTCATGCAATAATCTCGCAAATACTTATATTGCTTTAGGCGATTTCGAGCAGGCTGATCGTATGCTTAAGCGTGTGTTATATTATTTGTTACATCTTGTTGTTCACGTTCAACTCGATCAAAATGAGATTCAATCCGAACTGAAAAGAGCGACATCAGCCTATCAGCAATTTGCAGAAAAAACAAATATGGAGAAGCATAAGAGAGCGCTTTTTTTTGATTTATTCAAGGAACAATTATTTGAGCGCGAATAATAAATTAAATTTAGGTTTTGCAGCGTAGATTAGCTATCCCTTTAAAACAAAATACCGCAAAGCATTATTTTGTCTATGGATAGCTACAAATAGATAGGATCTGGTAGCTGATTATCTATGTAGTGCTCCTTCAGTAAATCTCATCGATGCGTGTGTTTCACTTCGGGTAGCTATCTGCTAAAACAATAAATAATAGGAGTAATGGTAAAATTATTTTTAGTCCGTCACGGTCAATCGCAATGGAATCTTGAGAACCGTTTTACCGGTTGGCAAAATATTGATATCACAGTCTTGGGACAACAAGAAGCGCGACAAGCCGGGAAAGCATTAATGAATGAACCAATCGATCTCGCATTTACTTCTACACTGATCCGGGCACAACATACTTTGGAGATCATTCTCAACGAGATCGGAAAGCCCAATATTCCGATTATCGTTGATGCTGCACTGAATGAGCGGAGCTACGGAAACTTAGAAGGACTAAATAAGGATGAAACCGCTGAAAAATATGGTGTGGAACAAGTCCATATCTGGCGAAGATCTTTTGATGTAGCTCCTCCGGGCGGTGAAAGCTTAAAAGATACCTACAATCGGGTGATACCGTATTTTGAGAATTTCATACAGCCAGAGTTGGACGCAGGTAAAAATGTTCTTATTGTCGCACATGGTAACAGTTTAAGAGCGCTCATTATGTATCTGGAACATCTCACCTCGGCACAGATCCTTGAGCGGGAAATAGCAACCGGAGATCCCATTACTTATCAATGGGATCACAATAAAATCATACGATAGCCGGATGTTGTCGCTAAGGTTTAGTTCGAATAGACTTAACTGTTTGCAAACAATCAGCACAGTATATGGACAGGCATCATAGGTCAAAAGATCAGGTAAAAAAGCCCCAAATTTTTGTCACCAGGAAGCACACGATCAGACCATAAAATACAGGTAGCAATGTCGCTACTGTCGTCCATTTGCGACTTCCTGTTTCCTTATAAATGGTGTATATTGTCGTGCTGCAGGGATTGTGAAGAAGACTGAACAGCATCAAATTAATGGCGGTCAGTGTTGTCCACCCACCCGCGTGTAATAAGGTCGATACCTCATTTGCTGAGCCTTCAAACAATACACCGGTACCAGCCCCGGGACTTCCGACGGTGAGTGCAGTTAACATGAGTATGGTTGGGATAACAATTTCATTGGCTGGAATGGCAACGATATAAGCCAATAAGATAACTCCATTTAGGCCTATAAATAAACCCATCGGGTCGAGGCCTTGAATGAGCCAGAGCGCTATATTTTGATCAGCGATATGAATGTTGCAGATCAACCAAATAATCGCACCAGCGGGTGCAGCAAAGATGATAGCCCGCCATAAAACGATCAATGTGCGGTCTATGAATGAGCTGTATAATGTCTGAAAGAATCTCGGTGGGCGATAAGGGGGCAGTTCTAGCGTAAAGAATGAGGATTCTCCTTTGAGTAATGTTTTTGACAATAGCCAGGAGGTGAAAAATGTAAATGCAATACCAAGGATCGCAATGAAAATTACAGCAAACATGGCGACTGAGCCAGACCATTTGGCAGGAACTAAAATACCTAAAAAAAGACTGGCGATCAAAATCTGTGTGGGCCATCTTCCATTGCACAGCGAGAAGTTATTGGTGATGATAGCAATTAATTTTTCACGTGGACTGTTAATGATCCTTGTCGCGACAACACCTGCAGCATTACAGCCAAAGCCCATACTCATGGTCAGTGCTTGTTTGCCATGAGCACCGGCTTTTTTGAATATCCGGTCTAGATTGAATGCAACCCTAGGGAGGTAACCAAAATCTTCCAACAATGTAAATAATGGAAAGAAGATCGCCATGGGTGGCAGCATGACCGATATGACCCAGGCAGTAGCTAAATAGATCCCGTCAATCAGAAAACCACCTAGCCAAACAGGAATATCCATGTCCGTTGACGTATCCTTTAAAAACGGATAAACATGATCGAGCAATAACGTTGATAGCATTTGTGAAGGATAATTTGCCCCTGTGATGGTGAGCCAAAGGATCAATCCGAGCAGCATAAACATAATCGGAAATCCCCAGATACGGTGGGTGACGATATGATCGATACTGCGGTCCAGTCGAAATGAATAGCTGTCCGAATCTGTTGAAACATGGTCTTTTACCAGTTTGCTCGCTTTTGCATAAATCGCTTCAACCAGCTCATTTCGATAATTATCTCCTAGTTTAAATCGATATGCTGTGGCGCGATGCAATATAGGAGCTAAGTTTTCACAGTCAATGGAATTGGATAGTTGTCCATTTTGTAAGGCATCAATAATGCTTTTATCATCTTCAATCAGACGCATGGCCAGCCAATTCGTGTTGGTTAGCTTGCTGTCCAGCGTATGGAGATCGTTGGCTATTGTCGCAACAGCAGTGCCAGTTTGCTTTGTCAACTGAAAAGAGGTTGTTTTTTCGGGGAGGAAACTACCGTCAGCCACTTGATGAATGGCAGCCAAGAGGTCTGAAAGACCTTCTTTAGTACGGGCGCTGGTGGCAATAACAGGTATGCCGAGATCCTTTGATAGGGTTCGTACATCAATCTCTATCCGATGACGTCGTGCCTCATCCATAAGGTTGAGACATAAGGCCGCTTTGTTGCTAATTTCGAGGATTTGAAGAAGCAGACTGAAATTGCGTTGCAACCTGCTAGCGTCGACGACAATGACCGTGACATCGGGTTGGCCAAATAGGATAAAATCTCGGGCGACCTCTTCATCTTCGGATGTAGAAAGTAAGGAGTAGATGCCGGGGAGATCAATGATTTTAAATTTATCGCCTCTATGTGAATAACTTCCTTCAGCTCGCGTAACAGTTTTACCCGGCCAGTTTCCAGTATGCTGTTTTAATCCCGTTAGCGCGTTAAAAATGGAACTTTTGCCTGTATTGGGATTTCCCGCTAAAGCAACAGTGTAGGTGGAATTTCCCAAATTTGCTCCCCATTGCTTTAGATCCGAAGTGGGATTCAGCTGGCAGGTTTCGCATGCTGTATGTTTTTTCATCGTCATCTATTTATGGATAATCAATACATGTAAGGCATCATCTTTACGAAGTGAAATCAGGGTGCCGTGTATATTATAGGCGATCGGATCACCTAGGGGACTTATATTCTGGATGCTTATTTCAGCGCCCCTGACAAAACCTAGATCAAGTAAACGCTGTCGGATTTCTTGGCGACAGTCTGTCGCTATTCCCGCGATGCTTGCAAGCTCCCCTTTTTTTAATAACCCCAATGCGATCACCTGATTGTTTATCATTTCTTATTTTGTTTTTAGTGTTGCTAAATTATAAAATTAGATTAGACTAACAAAATATAACGTTATATTTTAGTCAAAAGATGCAAATGGGCTAATGTGCCGAAGAGGTTTTTGGGCTATTAGAAAAAAATGGGAGTCCTATGTTCAGACTCCTGGCAAGTATGGATGGGTGACCCGAAAATACGGAAGAGTTATTATTAAGAAATGGGGCGTACAAGTAGTGTAGCAGTTACTTTACTACTGAGTACTTCTGAGATTCGATTGCCATAATTGACTGTTATACTGTTGTCGAAGGGCTCAATGGAAAGGATGGTTAATGTTGTGCCCAATTCAAGATCTTTGGCACTCAGGTATTGTAACAATTCTTTGGAAGAGGGTTGTACAGCCATTAACGTCACTGCGTCTCCAGTTTTGCATGTGTCGAGAAAGATATAACTTTCCGAACGCATTACACCATTATGGTCAGGAATCGGCGAGCCATGGGGGTCTACTGTCGGGTAGCCCAATAATTGATCCATCTTGGTGAAAAATTCAGGTGAATGGATGTGCTCGATCTGTTCCGCGATCTGGTGAACTTCATCCCATGCAAAGCCCATCTTTTCAACGAGATACATTTCGGTAAGTCGATGTTTGCGAATAATAAGCGCAGCTTCTTTTTTTCCTTCTTCTGTAAGCTTGAGGGGTTTATAGCTTTCGTAATGGACAAAACCTTTTTCGGATAGCTTTTTCATCATACTATTTACCGTTGGCATTTTGATTTCCAGTCGTTTACTGATCTCATTGACGCTGGCCTCGCCTTTTAGGTAGGTCAGATTGTATAATGCTTTTAAGTAGTTCTCTTCGGTCTGTGATATCATAGTACAAATTTACCAAATATTAGTTGTGTCTAATAGTAATGTTAGAAAATATTTTGTTAGTTTAATCTAACTTGTTAGATTTGTAGTTCTAAATTTATAATTAATCAAAACAAAACAATGATGATGGGATTCAGAGTTCTCTTGACAACAGTATTCATGCTGATCGGATTTATTTCCTTTGGGCAGACAGGTGGGGTAGTAGGTAAAATTTATGATAGCAATGGACTTCCGCTGAAGTCGGTATCCGTGGCTATCCCTCTTCTTAAGATGAGCACCAAATCCAATGAGCTTGGAAAATTTGCATTGGAAAAGATTCCCTATGGTACTTGGGAAGTAGAAGTGAAGCATATTGGTTTTAATACTTATCGCGATTCGATCAAGATCGAGCATGTATCCGAGATCAAGGATATCCGTTTAAATGGGTCCATCTTTTTGCTGGATGAAATTGTGGTAACAGGAACGAAGACATTTAAACGAAAAACTGAAAGCCCAGTGATCGTCAATATTTTGGATAGTAAAACCCTAGACAACCTGCAGGTATGTAATCTTTCGGAGGGATTGAAATTCCAGCCGGGCTTGCGGGTGGAAACAGATTGTCAGACCTGCAACTACACTCAATTGCGGATGAATGGACTCCAGGGAGGGTATTCGCAGATACTGATCAATGGCCGGCCTATTTTCAGTCCTTTGATGGGACTCTATGGTATGGAGCAATTGCCTGTCAATATGGTCGAAAAGATTGAGGTGGTTCGAGGTGGCGGTTCTTCGTTATATGGTTCAAGCGCCATAGGGGGCACAGTCAATGTGATTACCAAATTACCGAAGCAGAGTGGTTATGAAGTCAATTCTTTTTACCAAAGCATTGATGGAAAAACAAGTGATTTTAATCTTGGCGGAAATGCCTCCTTGGTTAATGAAAAGGGGAACGCTGGAACATCCTTTTTCTTCAATAAGCGTGATCGTGGCTTTTACGATGCAAATGGTGATAATTTTTCGGAAATACCTAAAATTGAAAATACCTCCTTCGGTATCAACTCATTCTATCGGTTTTCGGACAATCAAAAGTTGGAAGTCTCCTTGAGCAATCTGAATGAATATAGATTTGGGGGTGATATGACGAAAAAACCGGCCTACCTTACACTTCAGTCTGAGGAACGTACCCACAAAATATGGATGGGAAGTGCGGATTATCAGATTAATTTTAACCAGGATAAATCCTCATTGATCTTCTATACAGCTTTTCAAAATACCAATAGAAAACATTATACCGGAATATTCCCCGATAGTCCAGAAGAGATTGAAAATCATCTCAAAAATCCTCCTTATGGCGATTCAAAGACAACAACATTGCAGGGTGGTTTTCAATTGAACCATGAGATCAGCAATTTTTTGAACCATCGGAATGTGTTGACGATTGGATCGGAATATGTGTCCGATAAGGTTTACGATGAAATTCCAAGTTATAATTATTTGGTTGATCAGCATACGAAAGATTGGGGTAGCTTTTTTCAGAGTGACTGGGACTTTGCGGAGAAATTTAACTTGCTATCTGGGGTTCGTGTGGATAAGCATAATCTATTGGACAAGGTAATCGTCAGCCCGCGTGTAGCGCTGTTATATAAGCATGCGGCCAATACGCAGTTTCGTCTAAGCTATGGGACAGGTTTTCGGGCGCCACAGGCATTTGATACAGATCTTCATATTGCCTTTGCGGGTGGTGGTGTTTCACGTGTTCAATTATCTCCAGATCTTCGGGAGGAGCGATCAAAGAGTTTCAGCGGCTCGGTAAACTATGATAAAGCCACGGAGAAGTGGATTGCGGGTTTTACATTGGAGGGATTCTATACACAGCTGAAAAATGCCTTTGTACTTGAGGAAATCGGTACCGACGATTTTGGTAAGGTGTTTGAAAAGCGCAATGGAAATAATGCAAAAGTAGCAGGAGGGACCTTAGAATTGCGCGCCAATTATAATAAAAAGGTGCAATTGGAAACTGGATTTACCTTGCAGCAGAGTAAATATGAAAATCCTGTATCTTATCTAGAGGGTATAGAAGCTACAAGATCATTCTTGAGAACACCAGATGAATATGGTTTTGCAAACCTCAATATTACACCGGATAAAAGCTGGACAATCAATCTGAACTATGTGTACACGGGTAAGATGACGATCGCTCATGCTGGTGGTGCGGACAATTTTCCGGAAGATCAAATGGTTCATACAAAAGCATTCTCAGAGGTAAATAGTAAAGTGTCACATACTTTTAGTCTGTCAAAATTTAAAAATGTGATCGAAGTCTATGCTGGGGTGAAGAATATTTTTAATGCTTACCAACATGACTTTGATACAGGTAAAAATCGGGATAGCAATTATATTTATGGTCCTAATATGCCCCGAACTTTCTTTGTTGGGTTAAAGATAAAGACACCTTAAGTAGATTGATAAGTACATAAAAGTATTCCTGAAAAAAAAGGCCAATTAAAAAAGAATCTTCTTAAGTGACCGTTGCTGATAAATATAGGTAGATTACGAGCGGAGAAGTATATGTTGAAGTCCTCTAAAAACAAAAAATCCTGCATGAACGTTGCGCCTGCAGGATTTTTTGTTTCTGAATATCAGTTTTTATTTCAAAACGAATTTGAATCCCAATGAGAAACGGGAAGCCTCGAAATTCGATCCGTGAGATAAGTTCCACCAAGGTTTCCAGTCAAAATGCATTGCCAATGGCGCTGAAGGAATTCTAAACTCTAAACCTAAAGCTGGACGGATTGCAAAATGAGTGTGTGTGTTTCCGTCTTTCCAGTGGTAGTCATCATCCCAATCGCCATGCCATTTACCATAGTCGATAAACGATGCCTGAGGACCTACACCAACATACCAAGATAGGCCACGTGTTCCCCGTATACGTTCGTTGTACGAATAGTCTACACCAACAACTGTAATGTTATCTCCGAACAATACTTGTGCATTTACGGCATCATTTCTGCCAAAACTGTGTTTTATCTGTGGGCCGAATAGTGTCTGGCCATCGCCAAGGTCTATACCGAGACCAAGAGCTGTACGATAAGGTGTTTGTGCATTTGCCTCTCCATTGATGACAAATAAGAATGTAAAAAGTGTCAGAATAGGTAGAAGTACTTTTTTCATGATATTTTAAAAAATGTTAGTGTTAAGTTTTCGATTTGAAAACTTTCGCTGTTATAACAAATACTTTGCCAAGTGGAGGTTTTTCATTGGTTAAAAATGATTTTTTTATTAACTGTTTTATTATAAGTGAATTATTTTTGTTTTATGCTGTTCTTAATCCTTGGTGATAATATTTTAGCTCCTTATTTATATTAAAATCGAACTCTATGGGATTCAACCTAACTTGTTGAAACGATATCCGCTTGAACATTGTTCATTTGATAAATACAGGATTGAAGAACTTATTGGAAACCCATTTACGATGGCATAAGCTTAAATATTTTACTATGGAACATATTCAAATCAATAGAAAGAAAATAGAACAATGGTTGGCAGAAGGCTATGATGTCTTGCAGGATGGGAAGCTTTTAAAAGTCGAAGGAGATCTACCGGAGTTCTTGGAGCGATTCGCTGATGAGACCGAGCCGAAGACCTATCTGCTAAAGGAGTTAATTACTTGGCCGGAAGCGGAGCTTAAAAAATTGTAAAGGAAAATGAAACAAATGAGAATAGCGCAAGAAAAGATCGTTCCGATCGATTATGAGGCGCCAGAACTACCCAAAGAAATTAGGGAGTTGCGTCCCGTGGTATTCATTGAAAAAACGTCTTATTGGTGCTTATTAGGGCCAGATCCGCATGAGGGTGTTTTTGGAAATGGTGAATCACCCGCTGAAGCATTAGAGGATTGGTTAGTAAACCTTCGGAAACGGTTAAAGCAGTCGGATGAAAATGATGAAGTACTAAACTACATCAGAGATAGCCTAAATACGTCTGGTCGAGATGTTTGGTGATTTCGGTTAGTCGATAATCTCAAAATGATTGAAGGAAAGTAGGAACTTATTAGCACTAACAATTATAATAAGCTTCCGGTATCGATACTTTTTTATGCGTCCAATTTTCCAATGTGATTGCATAAGGATCCAGTTCGTATGTATTGGCTTCAAAAATATAATTATATCTCCCATTGATTAAGTTCGCACGCAGTATGGCATACCCAGGACCTTTTGCAGGTAGGGCATTCTCAATTTCGAAGAAATCAATGTCCTCGATATCGTAAATTAGGCTTGTTTCCCGTCCAGCAAAGCCAATTTTATTATTTTTCTTGTCCAACCAGATGCCACTTGACTTTCCCAGTTGTTGTTGTATGCTTGTGGGAATATTTTTTACAGCAGCATTTCTGCGGAAATTCTCCTTAATGTCCCACTTGTTTTTCAATTTAACAAGTTCGGTCACCTCAATGAGTTGATCATATACTGAGTTTTCCAAAAGATAAGGATAATCACGGTGGTTGTAAAAATGGAGTGAGGTGCCGCCATCGTCGTAGTTGCTCTCATCATCGTAGGTATAACAGATGGAGGAGGAGATGTGATCGCCAAAATCAAAAGATAGATAGCATTGGTCTTCTCTTTCGTAACCATAATCCTCCGCGTCATAGTCTTCGCTATCTAACCAAAGATCGCGGAGGTCTTTGTAGCTTTTATCTGTATTGGACTCGTCATAAATGGTGATAAAATATTCTTGAATAGGAACATGCGGTGGAATATCATCGCAGTAAATTTCCAATTCTTTCAGCCGTAGGTTGCCGATACGAACCGCGTAATCTATTTTGAAATAGATTGTCCCATATTCGTTTGCATATTCATGTCCAATACCGAGTTTTTTGATGTCAGCAAAGCTGATATCCCAAGAAATAAATTGTGATGGTTCAGTATAAACCTCAAAACCTACATGGCCGTCTTCAAAGCCACCGGGTAGGATATTATAGTTGCAGGGTTGTTGCTGGATCCAGATTTTGGCCTTGCAGTCCTGTTTTTGCTTAATGGTATGAAAGAATAATGCATCATCAAATCCAAATTGTTCGGACAACTTGGGATAGACCTTCGAAAAACCTTGCGAACTCGCGGGAATATAATGCTGGTGATCGTCAAATAGAAATAAGTAGGGAACTCCAGCTAACAATTGAACATATGCATAGCGCAATTGAGATAAGTTTACTTCTTCTTCATTACCATGATCGAGGTAAAGCAAGCGATCGTCATCCAGCCAGATGCGGTCTTTATTATTTTCTTTTGGGAAATTGGAGCTATTCTTAAAAAAATTAAACATGTTCAATTGTTGTTTTCGATAGGCCAATTTAAGATTTTAAATTCAGCTAAAATAGAACTTGTATAATGAACCTGTTGGTCGATATCAGTAAAAATGCTGTCTGAATCGGTAGAGGCTGGTAAAGCTGCCGGTATAACAGATATTGATGTATTGGAGGTGATAGATTATTACAAAACATCACGAGGACCAATTGTGTGGTGCTACAAGCGCGGTATCCTCACGTTTAGGTATTGGAATGGATTGAGATGCCTTTTATCTCGCCGCAACATTGTTGACGTAACCGATTTTGATAGTGATCGGTGATAAGTCGGGCGGTTTTGGTGCATTTGGTTTTTAATTTGCTCTTTCTTGTCGAGAATATTGATACTAGAAAAATTTCAACTGTTATGGCGGCAAAGCTATCCAATCGAAAAAAATAAGAATAAAGTATCCATCAACAAGTTTGACAAATAGAAAAAAGAGTATGTCATAGTATAGTTTATATATAATTAGAAATATAAAGAATAAATAAAATTGGCTTAACATGTAGTTTCCGGTGACGCCGTATTTTCACCTAAAAAAGTAGAGATGAAAAATAACGAGCAAATTAACCGGAGGAGATTCCTTAAAAATTCATTAATTGCAGCGGGAGGGGTTTTTATAGCACCGCTTATTGAAAGCTGTTCGGATGACCCTACAGATATTGATAGTGCACCAGACAACCTTAAAAATGGTGGATTTGAATCTGGCGTTGCAAGCTTTGATCCCTCGGCAACCGGGGTAATCATCTGGACGAGATATTCTGTAGAGACAGATGCTGAAATTACATGGGAAATAAGTAAAGAGAATAGCTTTTCGGAGATTCTTCGAAGGGGACAGGTGAAGGCCGATGCTACCAATGATTTTACTTTAGCCATTGATGTTCAGAATATAGCTTCCAATACAAAATATTATTATAGATTTTATAATGCCAAGACTAAGGAAGCAAGTGTTGTTGGTGAAACATTGACGCTTCCTGCTAAAACAGATAATGTCAATGAAGTAAAAATGGCTGTGGTATCTTGCTCTAATTTTCCAGCTGGACTTTTTAACGTATATGGAGCGATTGCAAAATCAGAGGCTGATATTGTTGTACACCTCGGAGACTACATTTATGAGTATGCACCTGGCCAATATGGCACTAATCCCTACACCAATGAACTCGGTAGAGCCCACAAACCGGCTAAAGAGATTGTAAACCTGATAGATTACAGAGAAAGATACAGACAATATAGAAGTGATAAAAATTTGCAACTTCTTCATCAGAAAAAACCATTTATATGTGTGTGGGATGATCATGAACTTACCGATAATGCATACCGATCTGGCGCCGAAAATCATCAGCCAGAGGAGGGAAGCTTTGATACCCGTAAAATGGCCGCTTTTCAAGCCTATAGTGAATATATTCCCCTAAAGACAGGCAAGGACCAACGTATTTATAGGAGTTTTACCTTTGGTAATCTTCTCTCACTCTATATGCTGGATACCCGGATAATCGCACGGGATAAACAATTGGATTACACAAACTATATAGATGGAAGCGGAAACTTTAAACAAACACAATTTCAGACTGATCTGCTCAGTAACAATAGAAAGTTGATTGGTAATGAACAAATGACTTGGTTAGGGGCTCAGATTAACGCTGATACGACAATATGGAAAGTATTGGGACAACAGATCCTAATGACCAAGATGCTGATTCCTGCGGAACTCTTAATGTTGCTGAACCGAGTAATGACTGAAATAGCACATTTTGGGAATGCTCAGCCATCTACAATGGCTGCACTTTCAGCTGCAATTGGACAGTTGGTTATCCTAAAAACGAGATACCTGCAAAAAGATCCTACACTGACACAGCAGGACATTGCAAGAATTACAACGGTTCTGCCCTATAATCTAGATGCATGGGATGGCTATTTTATGGAAAGAGAGCGTTTATATTCGATTTTAGCAGGTAAGAAAGTCGTAGTATTGGCTGGCGATACACACAATGCATGGCTAGGAAAATTGACAGATGCTCAGGGTAAATTTATAGGAACGGAATTGGCCTGCAGTTCGGTCTCGTCACCTGGATTAGAGAGTTACTTGGGAATTACCACAGATACTAAAAAAGCAATGGAACTTGCTCAGGCTTTTTCTGTATTAATTGATGAACTAGAATATGCCAATCTTTATAAGAGAGGGTATCTACATGTGAAATTTACGGCCGCCACGTCGCTTGCAGAATGGAGATTTGTGGATAACGTCATTTCAGATAGTTATACTGTTACGACAGAAAAGACGTATACTATTTCCTAGTAAGAGCCTCGATAATAGACAATCTCCAAGCAAAGTAGCTCAATCTCTCAACGAAATGGGCTAAGTGTTTGGAGACTGTCTATATACATGATATTTATTTCGTTTTTAGCACCACAATACCATGAGGCGGAATGCGTAATGTTTTCATGTCGCTCAGTCTTCCCAAATCCTTCTTTATCCAAAGATCACGTACTTTGGTATTCGGAGAAATTTGAAGCTTTTTACTGTCCAGATGATAATCCACAGCTTTATCCGATCTGTTCAGCATAGCGATAATGATATTTTTCCCACCCTGTAATTGCTTTTTCCAAAGATCAACCGTACCATCATTTCCCATAAATACAGCTTGTTTAAAAGCTTTGTCCTGATTTAAGGCAATCAGTTCCCTGTTCGTCAATATGGCAATGGTTTCCTTCGACATTTTGGTGAGGTCGTTCCCTGCCAGAAGTGGCGAATTCAGCATACACCACATGGAAAAATGTGTTTTATCTTCTTCATAAGTCATTCCTCGACCTACCTGCAACATATCCATATCATTATAATGGCCGGGGCTGCTGTACTGATTCAAATTTTTGTTGAGATCTATTATAGCTAAAACAGAACCGAAGTTGTTTCGAATATCCTCGGATATCCGCCAGGAGTCCACTAGTTTAATGGCCCATTCGCCAGGAAATTGCCAGCGGCAGATATTGATCCGCGCATTGGGCTTAACCTCCCGTATAGCTGAAATAATCTTACCGTATTGTTCTTGATCATTTAGTTTCATTTCCAGTCCACCACACCAATCTATTTTAATAAAATCGAAGTTCCATTCTTTGAAGAAGAGTTCGGCATCCTGCTGCTCATGTCCATACATACCTACTCCAATACCTTTTTTATCGTTATCCCAAATTGATCCGCAGGTATTTCGTCCTCCCTCCGAATATAAACCAGCCTTTAATCCTTTCTGATGGAGATATGCTGCGATGGTATCCATGCCGTTTGGGAATTTGGTACTATCCACGTAAAGTTTCCCATGACTGTCCCGCCCTCCGAAATAACCGTCGTCAACATTGATATAGCGATAACCTGCCTGATAAAGGCCTGTTGAGATCAACGCGTCCGCCTGTTTTTTTAATGGCTGCTACGATTCTGATGATTATTTGTTTCCATTTGGTAAACAAAGATCTAAAGGGTGTGGTCATTGAGTTACCCTTCCTAATGCTGAATTTGGTTATTATTTATTTGCAGTATCCGTTTAAGACCAGCTGATAGACGATGGGGCTATACCTCCTTTTGAAATTGCTGCGGAGTTATCCCTGTGTTTCGCTTAAAAAAACGATTGAAGTTTGATGGATCTGAAAAACCAAAAGCATAGGTAATCTCTTTAGCTGATTTTTTTAAAATTAGTTCCTTTTTTATTTCCGATATCAATTTCTGATGAATCATTTGCTGAGCTGATAGACCACTATATTGGTTGCAAAGCTTATTGAGGATTTTTGGACTGATATTGAGCATCTTTGCATACTTGCTTATATTATGATTAACAGCATATTCTTTTTCCAATAGAACCTTGAACCTTTGGAAATCTGAATGAATCACTTCGTTGTTTTGAAGATTATATGTTTTTGAATAAAGACGATTTATTGTTATAAGCAGCTGATATAAAAGTGCTCTTATTAAATGATCGCTATCATGCTGAAGATAGGAGAATTCTTGTATTATAGCTTGAACAAGGTTAACACATTGATTGAAAAAATATTCATCTAGTTTTATCGTTGGAGGCTGTACATATTGATGAAAAAATTGAAATCTATAGAGGAACAGATTATCGAAAAAAAATAGATCAAGAAAGTCTTTTTCAAAAAACAGTACATAACCCGTTAAATTCTTTTCAATTGCCCATCTTCGTGTCTGTCCAGGACTGGTGAAGACGATACTCTCGCTGGAAAGCGGGATTCTCTTATCACCTATTGATAATGTCCCACTTCCTTCTTCAATAAAGATAATCTCATAAAAACTGAGTTGATGCAAAGTGTTATCCAAGACATAATTTTCCAAGGTTTCAATGCGACCTATATCAAATAGCAAATGTCGATTATACTTATAAGGGAGAAAATGATAGGTTTTAATTTCCTTGGTATAGTTGTTTCTTTTATCCATTGATAATCGGTTTTTCGTCTATATACTGATACAATATATCGTTTATGTTCCTTTGATATTATCTGAAAGTCCCTATTTGAAAGGTATTAATATTTGGCATGTAAAACAAGTGTTTTTTCAATAAAGGAATTAGTGTAAATCTAATAGAAAGTCATTTAACCACCTTAATCCCATAAGATCGGGATACCCTAAGGCGACCGAGGGGTGTAAATGACTATAATTGGTATAAAATGACCATGTAGACGAATAGGTATCCAATAATTTTGATAATAATCACATTTAAATTGAAGACTTATGACGATGAAATACTTATTCATTCTTTTAATATTCGCAGTAACAGCATTGGATTCATTTGCAGAACAGTTTTATGTCAATCCATTGGTCGGAAATGATCTAAATTCTGGAGAAAAGTCACAACCTCTAAAAACCATTTTGGAGGCCGCAACACGTATAAATTCAAATCAGGAAAAGGGAACGTCCACGATTGTACTTTCAGTTGGTACACATCTATTGACAGAAACAGTATTATTTTCCAATAATAAATATACTGTCAAAGACCGTCTAATTATCCGGGCCGAAATTATGCCCGATGATGAAGGCTGGACTCCACAGCAGATGCCTGTGATAGTGACAGCTGTACCATTGGTCCCTGGATTTGGTGGAATGGAGGGTAGGGGGATCCAACCTGATGTAAGTCATGTGACCATCGAGGGATTACGATTTACAGGGAGTCCCGATTATTCCTATATGGATGAGGATAACTCACGTCGCTCATACCCAATATGGCGTGATGGTAAACAATTAGATGATTTGGTTGTTACACAATGTCTTTTTGCTGGTAATATTGATGTATTACCATTGCATGTAGGTGTTATTGCCAAAGGATACGGATTAATTATTGACCACTGTGTATTTTTCAATTGTAAAAACCCCGTAGTCTTTTGGAAATCTGAGGGACAGGCAGGAAGCGGTAATGCTATGCGGTATTGTCTGGTATATGGCGGTTACTTTAGTGGTGTCTGGACAACAGATGGTACCAATGGGGATACTTTTGAATTCCATCACAATATTATCGCTAATAGTAGTACGGTATGGGTTAGGGAAAAGGGAAGTACAAAGCAATATAAAGCTTTCGATTGTATTTTTTCTGATTATAATCACCTTGCAGGATACGGGAGTGGCCCTTTAAGAGGTAACAATCCAACGTCATCAGACTTCTTAACAATGGAAAGAGTGATTCTTTCTGGAGAGATACTGATTGAAAAAGATCAAAGTAAAGCGAACTATCTTCAATTGAAGGCGGGGTCTTTTGGTTCAGATCTAGGTGCTGGGCTCTTTAAAAGAAATAGGTAACAGAAAATATATATGCTATGTTAAAGGTCCAATTCTTGTTTATCTTACTTTCATCATTTCTCTTGGATCAGTATGTTGTAACTGGTAGGTTGGTGGACCACCAATATAATCCCGTTACCTATTTTATAGTTAAGGTATATAAGTCTAATCAACAGAAAGAGAAACTAGATAGATTGCGGATAGACACCGTACATCATCAAAATGGAGAATTTAAAATCGGCGAATTAAACAAAGGCAGCTATCTTTTGGAAATCGATGTGCCCGACTATACAGGATATACTATTTCTGTAGATATTAAAGACCGAAATCGTTCAATGCCGGAAATCCAGCTACAACCGACACGGTAAAGTGTACGAAATGCGTCTGTTGATAATCCAGAGCAATTATCTTATTGTCGAAAAAACTAGTTATCGATTGGGGTAAATCTCGAAAAAATGAGGTATTTTGGGATAACTGGGGTTGTCAACCATCTTATAGTTATGTACTGTAGAGTAGGTAGCTATAGTACATCCAGATTTATTCATAATGTTAAAGGCCGTGTAGAATATTCAATTCTCACGGCCTTTTCGTCTTTGTTTTTGCTAAACCTGATGTACCGATGATGGCGCAGATTTGTGTGCTATTCGGATAAGATTTACTTGGGTAGGACGATCTTAAAACTGTGTTTCAATTTCGGGTATACCGATCCACTGCCATTTACGCTGGGTAAAACCAGGATTAACATCACCATCAATTTTAAATCTTCTCAAATCTATGATACGTGTACCACGCCAAGATAAAAATATCCGACGGACAACAATGATGTCATTCAGCGTTAGGGTTGTGGATGGGGTATAATTGGATGCTCTCGAAGCATCATATTTTGCAATAACCGAATTAACAAGTTCCGTGGCATTACCTGGGATCAGTCCGCGTACAACCAATTCGGCACGGATCAATTGCATTTCATCAAAATCGCTGACAAGCAAGGGATCTCTTTCCTTAAACAAGGTCAGTGACCAATGTCCTTTGGCTGCTTTTACAACCGGAACACGGGCTTTGTCAGCTACGGTTTTTGACGCCGCAACCAAACTTGGATCAACGGCCGCATCTCTTGAGTTGATATTTAACGCATTAAAGAAGCCGTTGCTTACAGTGCCTACCGTATTAAGAAAGCTGAAGTTTTCTGTTGCAGTAAACGACTGGTTGATATGCTGCACAGCCAAGGGGTAATTGCCTGTATGGATTCCCAGTTTTGTTAGTAGGGCGTGAAGCAATCGTTTCTCAGCATCACTAGCGGAAGGAAGTGCTTGTTGCCAGTAAGTTTGTGCTTTGGTATAGGCTTCTTGATGGCTGACCTCTTTATGATCGGCATATACGGAATGGCTGCTGTTGCTGACACTGAAATAATCAGCCATCAATAACCATGCATAACCAGCATGTAACCGGGCATTTACCAATGCTGCTTGTTTGATCTTGATACCATCTTCATCTGTTGGATTTAAAGATTCTGCATTGGCAATTGCATCTTCGGCACGTGCACGGTAATTTTGTACATTGGACCACACGCTAAAGAGTGAAGTGTTGTCCGGTGTTAATTTATCATCATCCAATTCCTTGTAAAAAGGAGAGTTTGGAACTGCGGTGGGAACAATTTCATCCACAATAGCACCGGAAGCAACCAGTAGATCCGAAGCAGATGTCGCACCAGCGCGCCATACACCTGCGATGACAGGACCATAGACATAAGTACCTTTTTCGATACGACCAAGCATGGCTATGTTGTTTAGCTGAGATTCATCAATGGTGTTGTCCGGCAGCTTGGTATCATTCACCCACTTGTCACAGGAGGAAAGGGAAAGAACTGCCATACAGACGAATCCTGCTTTCCAAAAATCTTTTATTTTGATAGACATAATCATCATTTTTTAAAAACCAATATTTACACTCATGGCATAACTACGTGGAGCAGGTACTGCAGTCCAGTCGGATGATAGATAGCTGATACCACGCGTACGTTTGCTACCGCCCTGTGAATCTATTTGTGGTTCGATACCGCCATAGTTGGTCGTCAGCCACAGGTTGTTCCCCGTTAGTGACAGTACACAGCTTTTGAATAGGCCATTGGTTTGTTTCTTGGCCCAGGCACCTAAATCATAAGAGATGGTGACATTGCTCAAACGGATGAAATCGGCTTTCTCAATAAAATTACCACGAGGGCCGGCATATTTGGCCAGTTCATTTGCTGTCGCAATATACTCAGATGTGCCTGCTGTCTGTGTAGCGAGTAATGCTTTGAGATCCTCACTTGCCTTTAAGTTATTCCCTTGACTGGCTACATTTCTATTGGATATATTATAGACTTTAGCGCCTTTTGAATAGTTGAACAAAGATTGGATACGGAGGTTATTGACCAACTGAAGATTGAAACCAAATGATCCATTATAGGTAGGGAAAGGTTTGCCCAAAACCTGCGGTGCGCTTTCTTTAGCCCCTGTATATACACCGTTGTTATTGAAATTGGCGCCCTCGGATACACCTGTATAGAAAGAGAATGCAGGGAGTCCCGGACGGATCAGATTGACTGTGTTGATAATGTCATTTCCACCTGAGCTGATGACTTTATTGGACTGGTGATTGAAAATCACGAAGAGGTCCAGACTGTTTTTCTGATTACTGCTGGTAAATACGCGGCTGTTATAAGTCACTTCAATTCCTTTACCGCGGATTTTACCCACATTTTCGGGATAGTCCCCGCTTAAGCTCGAAGGCCAGCCCAAAGATGGCAATAATGTGGTATATACAATCGCGTCACGCGTGTTTTGTAAATAGTAGGTAAAGCCCAAACGCTGTTTGAAAAAGCTAAGATCCGTACCTATCTCAAACTCACCGGTGCGCTCAGGTTTGATATCAGGATTACCTTTACGCAATGGTCTGACCAAGGTGCCAAACGAAGAGTTTTCAATAAGATAGGCTGTCTGCGCATCATTTGGATAAGGTAGACGACCTGACTCACCATAAGCAGCCCTTATCTTCCATTCGTCTATCTTACCTTGCATAAATTCAAACGGTTTCACATTGTAGGCAACACTCACTGTCGGGTACCAGATACTGGCTACATTCCGACCGATCATATTGGATACATCTCTTCTGACCCCGGTATTGATAAACAACTGGTTGTTGTAGCTTAAAAATGCCTCACCATAGATACCATGGGTACGTTTTTCGAAATAGGTATCAGTTGTACCTAAGATTTCAGCTGCCGAGGAGATGTTACTAATTCCCGGTACAGCAAAATTGCGTACGCTGATACCACTGACGGTTTCGGTAGACTTGGTCAGCTGCGATAGTAGGGCTAGATTCAGTTGCCATTTATCGGCTAGGGCAAAGTTGCGCGACAACTTGACATCCCAGTTGATATTTTGGTTTTTACGGTCACTGACCTGTTTGGCACCAGTGCTGTTTGTACCCTGTAGGTAGCCATACGGAAGGTAGTTCAAACCATCGATCCTGTTGAGGTCAAGCCCCACAAGACTTTCCAGCTTGATATTAAAGGGAAGCGTATAGTTTAATTTTACACTTCCTGTAAAGCGGTCATTAGAATAACTTTTCTCAATAGCACGCCAGGTTTCTTCGGAAATAAAAGGCCAAGGCGTCTGATCGCGCATCAGATTCCAGATGGCATCATCGCGTCCTGAGGCAGACTGCGGGATGCTCAATTTACCTTTGACATAGCCCGCGGTGAAACCCAGTTTGAAGTTGTCTTTAGTAAAATCGTATCCGGCACGAAAGGTCTGTCTATTGTCTTTGTTGCCCGGGACAATACCTGAAGTGGTATTGGAGTTGGCCGAAAAGAATACACTGTTTGCCTGATCAAACTGTGCCGATAAATTGGCATAGAACTGATTTTGATGACCGCGATCAAAAAAGTTGTTCAGGGCATCGTTATTGACATATTTTGTGTATTTATTGGCGAGTTCGCTGAAACCGCCTGTATATTTTACGTTTACAGCCACGCCTTTTTTGCCACTCAGACCACGTTTGGTCTGGATAATAACGACACCGTTAGCTGCCTCTGCACCATACGAAGCTGCTGCTGCAGGTCCTTTGATCACATCGATAGAAGCAATATCGTTCATCGGTAAGTCATTCAATGCACTCATAGCTTCCTGTGAAGAGTTTACATCAGCAGTATTACTGCTACCGTAACGTACCCCATCGATAAAGATCAGAGGATCACGTTCCATACTGAAGGTTGCCGCCGAACGAATATCAAAACGGATGGGCATACCCACTTTTCCATTGGTATTGTATACTTGGGCGCCACTAATTCTTCCGTTTACCAGTTCTGCTAGGGAAGAGGGATTACTTTTCGCGACGATATCTGCTGCATCAATATGATCTACATTGGTTCCAATCGCACGTTTGCTCCGTGAATTGGCCAAACTTGCTGTGACCAATACTTCCTCCAGAGCAACACCTGATTCAAGGCTAATCTCGACCTGTTGTCCTTCCTGTACCTTGGGAAAATAACGTTCGAAGCTTTTATAACCAACCATTTTAACCAGCAAAGTCTCACCATTGTGAAGTGCAAGATTAAATTTTCCGTTAGCATCGGCGACAGTTCCGCTTTGGGGGCGCTCCTTGATGATTATACTCGCTCCCGGTACGATCGTACCCGTGCTCTTGTCATGCACGATACCCTGGATATTTTGTGCTTGAAGGGCAAAACAGGAAAGCAAAGTGATGCTCAAAAAAGTAAAAAATTGATACATATGATTTTTATAGACTGTTTTTCTTTATTTAGTTTTGATCTAAATAAGGTGAAATTTTGCGCAAAGGTAATCATATCCTAAGAATTGACAAATTGGTTTTTAACTTTTTTTAACAAAAGAGATCAAGTTAATTCCTTCATTGGGAAGGAATTATTTAAGTAGCAATAAATAATAAGTAGTTTTTGAATAACAAGTATTCTTAAATCAAGTCTTAATAGGTTTAATGTTTGAAGACAAGCTGAACTCACAATTCGTGTTACTCTACCGCTTAAATAAAAAAATCTACTTAGTTAGTAGTCTTTGTTGTGATTTTACTATTTTTGCTGAACTGTTATCACATTACATGTTAGAGGAAGTAATGCGTGTGAGGAGTTTACAATAATAAAAAGTTACATAAGATATTTATAAAGAATTAAAATAGTCAGGGATGCTTTTCGAGGAATTGCGGTTTTCACGTCGTGCGATCTTTTTGGATACAAAAATTCTAAAAACTATCTTTGTCCAAATCAATACATCATGCCTAAGTTGGAAAGTTTGAGTGATGAGGAACTACTCCTTTTGGTTTCCAAGAACCAAGACGGGGCATTTCATATGCTGTATGAAAGATATAAAGCAGCTCTGCTCGTTTACGCGATCAAACGGGTCGGCGAAGAAGCTGGTGAAGATCTGGTACAGGATGTGTTTATTCGCACCTGGAACAATAGATACTCCATCGACTACCAAAATGATTTTAAGGCCTATCTTTTTACGGCACTCAGACGTCGTATTATAGACTATTTTGCTAAGGAAAATAACGCACAGGGCTATCTGGAGGATCTCAGATCTTATGCCAGTGAGTTTGCATTTGACGAAGCTGATGAACACGTCCGCACGCAGTCTTTTCGTGATTCCATTTTCGCTGTACTTCATAGCTACGGCCCGCAATATCAAGCGGTTTTAAAATTACGCTTGCAAGGTTATTCCAATCCCGAAATAGCAGTTATGTTGGGGCTTTCTGAAAAGACTGTACGCAATCAATATTCATCTACTTTAAAAATCATACGCTCTAATTTTTCGTCTTTTTTACTTTTTTTATTTTTTTGAGGGACAATCGTCTGGCAGCGCCGTTTACCTTAGTATAGCAGCATTAGAGCTGAACTAACAATTATTACTATGAAGATCGACGATTCACTTTTCGCAAAGTATCAAGCTGGGGAATGTTCCACGGAGGAAATAGCTTTGGTTGAGCGTTGGTTGGATCAGTTGGACCGTTTTCCTGAACCTCAGGATCGACAGATGTTAATGCTTTTGGAAAATCTGGACAACAAAATGCCTTTTATCAAAAAACGCAAAAAACAATCCAGATGGAAGTGGCTAGCTGCTGCAAGTGTCCTTATTTTGTTGTCAACAACGATCTCTATATATTGGAGCAAACGGGCTGATCATGTGCAGTATGCTAACATCGAAGATGTCAAGGCACCTATAAAATCCAATGCCATTGTCGTACTGGAAAATAATACGGAATACGACTTGGATAAGTTAAAACGTAATGACACTTTAAATGCCGGTGGCTACCGCATCGTTCGGACGAATGACGATCAGATTATCTATCTAACTGGTCCTGCCCAGAAATCAAAAATCGTTTACAATACAATTCGTACGAAAACGGGTGGTACGGCCCATGTACAGCTCGCCGATGGTACTAAGGTCTGGCTGAATACGAATAGTGAACTGCGATATCCAATTTGTTTTACAGGTGATATTAGAGAGGTGGCGCTACGGGGCGAGGGTTATTTTGAAGTTGCCAAACAAGAGCGAAAGGGTAGAAGAGTGCCATTTTTTGTACGCGGCAATACGCAGACAATCCAGGTACTGGGAACGAAATTCAACGCGAATTTTACGACCAATAATGAAACAGCCCTGCTTGAAGGTGCCGTGGCTTTCTCCGATCAGGGATCACGTTTGGAACAGCGCAGAAAGGACCAGTTTTCCGTACGAATCAGGCCGAATCAGGTATATGATGGAAAGAATATTATCGAGGCCAGCGATATTACCCGTTATATCGACTGGAAAGAAGGCTATTTTGATCTGAATGACCTTAATGTTGGGCAGCTGTCCCGAAAATTAAGCGCTTGGTATGGGGTGGAGATCAAGGTCGACAATCGTTTGGCACAAGTACAGCTCTTCGGACGTGTGCGGCGTGATAAAAGCCTCAAAGAGGTGTTGGACCTGATGGGACAGGTGCATCCGATGAATTATACTATGAAAAATAATTACATATACATCAAATAGAGGAACGACGAACTAACAAAAACTAACCTTATGAAAATGAAAGTTTACCATTTTGAAAAAAGAATGGCGGCTACCGGTTTGCCCAAAGATGTCGGTAAATGTCTATCGAGGTTGATGCTGGGCGGACTGCTTTTATCGGGCTTCGTGGGGACGGCCATGGCGCAGCGCATTACACTTAAAGAAAGCAAAAGTTCCATGTATTCGGTCCTGGAGAAGATCCGGAAACAGGCAAATGTCGATCTGATCGGTGACTTAGCCTTATTAAAAAATAGCAAACCGATCAATATTCAGGTGAAAGACAAAGATATCGAACTGGTGTTGCGGGAAATCGCTGCCGGGCAGGATGTTGATTTGATTTTTCGAAATAATACGATCCTGGTACGCCGGAAGGAATCATTACCAAATACATCAAACACTAATCAGCCTAACCGACAAAAGCGTCAAATGACCGAGCAGCGGCAGATGCGGGTAGAAGGACGTGTAAGGGATGCTGCGGGAAAACCTTTAGCTGGGGTGTCCATAAAAATTATGGGGAGCACACGTAATGGTGTTTTATCTGGCGAAAATGGCCAGTTTTATGTCATTGTCAATGAACCATTGGAACTGCTGTTTTCGATGGTAGGTTATGAAAGCCAGCAGGTCAAAGTGGTTTCGGGGGAGCCGCTACAGGTGACCATGCGTCAGGTCGAGAATAAAATTGATGAAACAGTCGTAACGGGCTATACCCGGGTGCGCCGTGATAATTTTACAGGTGCGGCGACGATGGTGACGCGGCAGGAGCTGGAAAAGTTCAATTCCACAAACATCTTTACGGTACTGCAGGCTTTGGATCCTTCTTTTAAGGTAGACGAACGGGTAAATGCGGGCTCCAATCCCAACGTGATGCCACAGATCAACATTCGGGGTGTCTCCAGTGTAGGGGAATATGCCGTCAATGCACCATTGATTATCATGGATGGTTTTGAAGTGCCGATTACTACTTTGTACGACATTGATGTTAACCGCATTGAAACAATTTCCATTTTAAAGGATGCGAGTTCTACGAGTTTGTATGGTTCCCGTGGCGGGAATGGGGTGGTTGTTATTGAAACCAGATTGCCTAAAGATGGTAAGTTTACGGTAACCTATGACATGAAACCATCGGTGTCTATGGTCGACCTTTCGGATTATAACCTCATGAATGCGACTGAGAAATTGCAGTATGAAAAGCTGGCGGATTTATACAGATCAAAAACCGGCGATGCGGCATGGGATCTGATTCAGCAGGAGCATTATGATAATCTATTGACCAAACGTGAACAGGATGTGTTGGGCGGAGTGAATACCTATTGGCTGAAGCAACCGGTGCGAAATACACTTTCCATCAATCATAGCCTGCGGATGGAAGGCGGGGGGAATGGTGTGCGTTATAGCCTTGAAGGCGGTTATTTTGATAACAAAGGTGTTATGAAAGAGTCGGGGAGAACACGTGGAAATGCAGGTTTTACGCTGATCTATCGGATACCTAATGTAATTACATTCCGCAATGTGGCCACCTATATCTATACGAAAGCATACGATAGTCCTTACGGGAGTTTCAATACTTATACCAAACTCAATCCCTATGAGAAAATTTATGATGAGCAAGGGCAGTACAACATCCGTTTTGGGGAACTGGGACAGTGGTATAGTTGGGGATCAACGATGTTCAACCCCCTCTATAACGCAGGACTTGGTTTCCGTAGTGATCAGGTAAGCCAAACCTTGCAGAACAATATGTCCATTGAATGGTTTGCGTTGCCCCAATTAATTGTTAGGGCTTCTGGAACTATCGTAAGGACAAGCGCCGATATAGACAAGTATAAATCACCTTTTCATACGGATTACACCAATATTACGGATGCTAATCTGAAAGGTTCATATACGTTTGGAAACCAGAATTTTACCAAATACGAAGGAAAAGTAGATATGCAATATTCCAACAAATTCGGCAAACATCAGCTTGTGGCAAACGCCATTGCAGAAATCCGGAAGCAGAATACCGTTGGTAATCTGAATACGGTGACAGGCTATGTGGACGATCGGTTTATGACGCCTCAAATGGCGTTGCAATATGCTGCCGGTTCATTGCCTGAATCGACTTCGTTACCTGTACGTTCGGTCGGATTTTTGGGTTCCTTGTTTTATACTTATGACAATAAATATAATGTCAGTGGCACGCTGCGTTCGGATGGCGCTTCAATTTATGGTAGTCAAAATCGTTTTGGAACTTTTTGGAGTGCCGGATTTTCTTATAACATGCATAACGAGGAATGGTTTAAAAATGATTTTCTTACAAGATTACGCTGGTATTTGAATGCGGGTACCTCAAGTACGGTCAGTGAATTTAATGTGGGCATGGTGAGTACATCGTACAACTTTTTGTCGGGACGTAATTATTATAATCAATATGCTGCAATCTACAGTGGACAGGGAAATCCGGCCGTACGATGGCCTGAACAACAGCAACGGAGCGTAGGGGCGGAATTTGGCATCAAAGGTGATTTCCTGAAAATTGATGTTTCTTTTTATGACCGGATTACCAACCGTATGATTTCCACTGTTAACGTAGCTCCATCCTTTGGTTTTTATGATAATAAATTTTTTCAGAACCTAGGCAAAGTACAGAACAGAGGATTCGAAGCGATGGCCAACATGCGGCTGCTCAATAATCCGGCAAAGGATTTTAGCTGGTACCTTTCGCTCGGGGCAGTACAGAACAGAAGCAAATTGAAGGAAATATCCAATGAACTGCGTACGCTAAATGAGTCGCTAGTCAAAAAAGATGAAAAGGGCAATGTCATACAGCCATCGCAATATTATCAGCAGGGGCAGTCCCTCGGAGTTATCCGCGCGGTACCTTCCCTCGGGATAGATCCCGCTAATGGTCGTGAATTGTACCGGGATCGGAATGGTGATGTTACCTATGTTTGGGATGCCAATAATCAACAGGTCGTAGGCAATACCGAGGCAACTTTATACGGTAATGTCGGTACCTCGGTCAACTTTAAAGGACTATCGGTGCAAATTATTGGTAACTATTCCTTGGGCGGGGATATTTACAATCAAACCCTTATGGATAAGATCGAAAATAATATCGCTTTTCAAAATGCGGATCGCCGTGTATTGGAAGAACGATGGAAGCAGCCTGGTGATAAGACGAAATACAAGGCTATTGGTGATCAGTCTTTTACGCAGCCTTCGAGCCGTTTTATACAGACCGAATCGTACCTCCGGCTTTCGACGATCAATATCAATTATTCATTCAGTAATGAAATCCTCAAACGGTATAAGTTGGAAAGGTTACGGCTTAACTTCTCCATGAACGATATGTTCCGCTGGAGCACGGTACGCATGGAGCGGGGCATAAGCTATCCTTTTGCCCGAGAATTTAATTTTGGTGTAATGGTTCAATTTTAAAGCATGAAAAAGTTACTAATTGCCGTCGTGATGCTCGGTTTATTGTCGAGCTGCGAAAAGTTCTTAAATGTAAACCCAACGGATAAGGCCTATGAAGAAGATCTGCTCACCGATCGTTCAGGTTTCAACGCGGCGCTTGCGGGGGTATACGAAACATTAAATACGGATACGCTGTATGGCCGGGAGATGAAATATGGTTTTATGGAAAGTCTGGTGGGGTCATATAATGTGACTAATTCAGCCCATAAATATTATCGTTCCTTTCGTTATGAGTATAATTACGATGAGCCGAAGAAAGTGATCGATAACATCTGGGCGAGGTTTTACCAGTGTATCAATCAGACGAATATTATCCTGGGAAATGTAGGCCGTATTGAAAATGATCCCTACTACAATTTGGTGCGTGGTGAGGCAATCGGGCTAAGAGCGTTCTGTCATTTTCAGCTGTTAAAACTGTTTGGGCCAGCCGTTTCGAGCGAAGGGATTGAGGCGAAAGCGATCCCTTACCGGACTGCGGTTGTTTATTCAGCTACTAAATTTTCCTCAGCAGCGGAGGTGATCGCTTTGCTGGAAAAAGACCTGTCCGAGGCCCGGGATTTACTGGAAAAAGATCCTATTCGGTCCAATGCCCGTAATGCCAATTTAAATCAATTTGCCTATGAGCCATACAATAGCCTGATTGATTACCGGGGGATCCGAATGAATTATTACGCTATTGTCGCGCTACAGGCCATGGTGGCACAGTGGAAAGGTGATCTGGTCAACGCCGGGAAATATGCGGAAGAGGTTATTACCGAATTGAAGACAACACAAAGCATTCGGATGGCACTTTCCAGTGAAAATGGATCTGTGGGAAATACACGTATGCCCATGGAAAATATTTTTGCTTTGTTTTCCAGTAGGTTAGGGGCAAAGGTAAGCACTGTTTTTGCTCAGGCGGATGCGACAACAACAAGCTCGACTTCACCGTTTTTATTTCCCAATTATACCTGGTTGCGTACGAATCTTTACAATAGCTCGGTCCATGGCTCACTCAATGATGCACGTCTCGCTGGTTGGTTCGTACAGCCCAATACCTCTTATCCCTGGAAACTGTCCAAGTACTTGTTTGATCAGACTCGTCTGCCTTCAGACATGAATTACAGACCTTTGTATGAAAGTAAGGTGATTGGCTTGCATACAATTTATATGATTGCAGCTGAAAACTATGCTTCCATCAACCCGGCCAAGGCAATGGAATATCTAAACCTTGTCCGTAATACAAGAAATATTACCACGGATCTTGCCCTGAGCGCGGATATGACCACACAAAAGATCAGGGACCTAATATTTGACGAAATGCGTAAGGAAAATATTGGCGAGGGGTATTTATTCACAGAATATAAGCGCCTCTTTCGGCCGATAGATCGAGCCACTCCGGTACAGCCTAAAAATGAGATTTTCAGGCTACCGATTCCAGCGGATGAATTGTTGTATAATCCTCAAAATTAATCAAAATGAAAAGATATATTTTGCTTTTTTGTGCTACCGTTGTACTGGGAGCCTGTAACAAAAACGACAACATGCTTCAGTTTGATGCCGGGCAGAGCTACATTTATTTTGCTTATCCGAATGCCAATACTCGAGCAGCTGAAAAATACATTGATAGCGTATATTATGGTTTTGCGCTGGACACCGATCTGCAGCGCAAGGAAAAGACAATTGCGGTACCTATTCGGGTGGGTGGGGAGTCAAGATCCAATAACCGTACCTATGCTTACATCGTGGAAGATTCTTCCCGATATGAACCTAATACGGTGAAATTCTCTTCTCCGGTGATGGGGGCAAATAACTTTGTGGATACGCTGTTTATCACATTCCAGCGCTCCATCAAGATGAAGACCGAACCGACAGTACTCTATTTGCGGTTGGAGGGAAATAGTGAATTTGTTCCCGGGAATGTATACAATCAGAAAATAAAAATTGTCGTTGATGACATTCTGAACGAACCTTTATGGTGGAATACCTGGAAGAATTATTTCGGGCCGTATCAAAAGGAAGTATTTCAGCAATGGATGCAGATCTATTATCTCGGAGCAGATCCATCGCCTGACCTTTACACAGCCGCGCCGGGTCCGGTATATTATTGGAATAATATGCCTACCTCAGCCAATGGAAGCTGGTATCCTGTGACATTTAACTATATCCAGGTGCTCAAGCAGTATTTTATCGACCATCAGGTGTATCCGAACGGCGATAGTACGAAAGAACGAATTCAATTACCTTAACGCTCAAGCAGATGAACTTAAAAAGTCTAACTTATATCCTGTTCTTGGCAATTTTTCTATTTGAAGGCTGCTCCAAGGATTTGGGCAATTATGATTACAAAGATGTGAACGCCATTGCGATCGCCGGTTTATTGGATAATAGTCATCCCACGGGGCGGATCTATGAAATTCCTTTTCATGACACCGTCCGATTGAACCCTACTGTCATGGGCTCATTGTCAGGCAGTGATACCAGTGCGCTGACTTTTGAATGGAAGGTGGATTCCGTAACAGTAAGCAAAACGAAAAACCTTTTCTATGTAGCGAATAAACGCTATGGGAAGATTTCAGCAGAGTTTCATGTCACTGACAAATCAACGGGTACGACAACAAGCTATAATTGCTTTTTGAATATTGTGAATCCCTATAAATGGGGCTACTATGTTTTGACCCAGAATAAGGCGAAAGATGCTTCGCTCTATTGCTTATCCAGTATTTCCAAAAAATCCTCGTTTGACCAGGTCCTGCTATCCAACTTGGATAAGTTGGGGAAAAACCCTCTGTCCATCAGCGGAACAAAAAAATACGGTGCCTCGTCTTCGGACTTTTATAATGTTTTGACCATTGGTGTTCAGGATGCTGTAAATCCCGTGGTAGTTATTGATTCCCGTGAGTTTGTTCCCACTTTATTGTACAATTCGTCAAGTTACGTAGGGGGCGGAGATTTTGTGTTCCGCCCGACTCAGGTACAGGCGGATCTCTATAATGAGGTGATCTATGCGGTCAATAAAGGTAAATTTCATGTGTTAAGGAAAGGTACAATTGCACTTCCAGCATTTATCAATGATCCTTCGGACTATAAAATAGCTCCAAATGGGGTTGCTACACCACTTGGAAACGGGCGGTATTTTATGAGTATATACAACGAAAACAATAAAAGAGTGCGTGTCTGGGATAATGGGGTGACCAGTAACGAATATAATTATGTGAATGACTATAAGGAAATTGCGGGGCAGGAATTGATGAACGGAAAAACATTCCTGGCCTGTAGCTATGCTAATATCCCATCGATCAACCATATTTATCTCTTTAGACAAGATAATCAACTGTATTCCTATCGTTTGGATTATAGCGCCGATTATAAACCAAAGGCTTTCAGCCAGCTGGGAACTGCCACAGTGCCCACATCTAGTCAAATCGGTTATGTTTATTTTGATGGGCGGACAAGCAGATGGTATATGGCGGCGGGCAAGACTATTTATATGGCGTCTTATTTAGGGGTAGAATTTCAAAAATATGTGCAGCTACCATCGGATGCCACGGGTGATATTGTCAAGTTTAAGATTCTGGACGGTAAATTGATGATTGCCACGAATGATCCTACAGCGAGTAAACCCGGTTCAATTTATATCTATAACGCCAATACAATGGCATTGGAACAGGTTCACAAACATGTTGTTGATGAAATTGTCGATGTACATTTAGGCATACTGGTAGAATAATGAGATAAAGGGTAAAATATAAATTCTCGCAGAATGATTAAAAAAATAGATAAATCTAAAAACATGAACTTAAAAACATTAACATTAGCGATTCCCCTGTTGTTTTTGGGGAGTCAAGCCACTTTTGGACAGCTGGCAGCAAAAAAAGGAGTTACACAGGATGAACTTTATAAACATTTAAATGGATTGTTCCAACAGGGAACAGCGGAGTCCAAAGCGGAGGTTTTGAAGGAAGCCGATTATTTGGCGAAATCAAAAAAAGAGGAAGACCAACTGCTTGCGGGACGCATCTATACTGGCCTGGAAAAAAATGATAAGGCAGAAGCCATTAAAAAGAGTATCGGCAAGAAGTTTCCCAAAGGAATAACAGCTCGAAACGAAGCCTTTGGCAAGCTGTTTGAAAAAAATGAACTGACAGCTGCGCAAGCAGAGGCGGAGTATATTCGTTTAAGCAAGCAATTTCCTGAAAGCAGTTACGATGAAAAAAACAAGGGAATATATGGATTTGCCATGGGGACCGTCGCTCAGCAGTATGCAAAGGAGAAAAACCTTGATAAGGTGAACAGTTACTTAGATCAGCTGAGATCCACAGCAAATTATACAAATGCTGTTTTCGCGATTGGCCAGGAGCTAAACCGGCAAAAGGAATATGTCTTCGCGCAAAAAACACTGGAACCAGTTTATCTTAATCTCAGCCAACAAAAAACGGAAGGTCAAAAAGGAAATATAGGACGGCAATATCTGGGTGGTATTAGTCTACAATATGCGGAGGCCTTGTTAGGCAATCAACAGGTAGACAAAGCCTTGGATATATTAGCGAAAGTGCACCGCGAATTACCCTCAGAAACGGCAACCATAGCCTATGCTAAAGCACTGGAAGCGAAAGGAAAAAGCTTAGATGCTTTTCAGCTCATGGAGACCGAAGTTATTAAGAACGGAAAAGAACCTGAATTAATGGCCGAATTGCTGCCCTTGTATAGCAAATTGAACAATAACCTATCGGACACGACTACCTATCTCAAAGACTTAAACGGGCGCATTGATGAAATGCTGGTTTCAAAATTGAAATCTGAGATGGTCAAAAAAGAGGCCGCACAATTCTCACTTGTAGATCGTTCTGGTAAAGAAGTTTCCCTGGCAAGTATGAAAGGTAAGGTTGTAGTACTTGATTTCTGGGCAACCTGGTGTGGTCCTTGCAAAATGTCCTTTCCCGGAATGCAAGCTGCGGTAAACAAATATTCAAATGATCCTGATGTAGCCTTTTTATTTATCAACACATGGCAGAAAGAGGAGAACTATAAAGAGTTGGTCAATAATTTTATCAGCGAAAATAAATATAGTTTCCATGTTTTATTTGATGAAATGAAAGAGCGGGATAAGTCTGTTGTTACCGCATATGGTGTTAAAGGTATCCCTACTAAGGTTATTATTGATAAAGACGGTTTCATCCGTTTTCAATCTTCGGGTGGAGGAGCTGACGTGGAAAAAATTGTTCATGAAATCTCAACGAAGATCGAACTCGCAAGAAAGGGATAATTGCTCCAAGACAATAGCATAAATCTACGATAACAGCGTAAATCTAATGAAATCCGTAGCTTTCTTCTTTAATAGATGGCTGCGGATTTTTTTAAGAAAGGTGTCTTATTTGAGAGTAACATATTTACTGCACAAATTTGGAAGTTATCCCTCTTTTTTTGATATAGAAATTTAATGCCCGTCCAGCCACCTTTGGCTGGTCGGTACTCAAGATATCGGCACCGCGTTCAATAAAACTGGCATACAATTGAAATCCTTTCTTGGTAGCTTGTTTGTCAAGATTACCTTGGGTGCCCAAAATACACATAATCCCATGATCATGCAATACTTTGGTAAGCTCAGGATCAGCTTCTCGTGTGCCCACGAAGGCTAACAGCTTATTGTCAGGGATATCTTTTTCGTTGAGGCGGGCGAGGTCATCGAGGTTCTTCACAGAAGCGGATATCATTAGATCCCCGGCTAGGTTATGCACTTTGCCAGCCTGACCAGCACTATAAGTGATGATAACAACACTAGATTCGGCACGTTGCTGACGGATGACATTGATCACCGATTCGTAGGGAACATCATTTTTTATGTCTAGCGTAAATATGACCTTTCCTTTTCCCCAAGCGAGTGCTTCATCAAGAGTGGGGATCTTGTAAGGTGTTATTTTCTTGTTGTTGTCTACCAAACGCAATTTTTTGAGTTCGGCCAATGTGTGTTCACTGACAGATCCACGGCCTGTGGTGGTGCGGTTGAGCGTATTGTCATGCATGAGTACCAATGCAGAATCTTTGCTCAATCGAACATCACACTCCACAATAACAGGTTGTAGACCGGCATTGTAAGCAAAGGTCTCTAATGCATTTTCCGGATAGCCGGAAGTGGGGCCACCACGATGCAGGCTGACTAGTGGAAAACGATTATCATCATAGGTCAGAAATTGATAGAGATCTTCTACGGCCGTCAGCTGAATGCGCTTGCCCACAGGTAAGCCTTCGGTATCACCGCTGTGGCGAAAACAGCTGCTGACAAGTAGTATACAGCTCAAGAGTGAAAAAAAGAAGTGTGGGCGTATGCTCATTATTAACTATTGTACGATTAGGTATTATGCTGATTGATCAGGGCAACTAAAGTCTCTACTGTTGTGTTGAGCTGATCTATTGTCAAATGGGCTTGGCTGTAGTAGGGCTCGCGTTCTGTTAATTTCTCTTCGATAAAGGCCCGTAGTTCTTCCGGTGATTTACCGATTAGAATAGGTCTTTTGTGTAATTTTGATTGTGACAGACGATCAAATAATGCTTTTGGGGTCATTTGTAGATATACTGCATAACCATTGGCTCTGATCCAATCCATGTTGTCAAAAAAACATGGAGCGCCACCACCCGTGGATATAACGGCATAGTTGTCTGCAAATTTACGGATCTGCTCACGCTCAAGTTCTCGAAAGGCTGCTTCACCATGTTCGCCAAAATATTCGGTAATGCTCATGCCGATCTGCTTCACGATTTCTTCGTCAGTGTCGATAAAAGGTAAATCTAATTTGTTGGCCAACTTTTTTCCCAGTGTAGTCTTTCCACTGCCCATATAGCCAATCAAAAATATAGGTTTAGGCATATTATTCTATTTGTCCTTACTTAAAAAATTGTCTTCGATCGTTTTTGCATCCGGGAAATTATTGTAATGCCATTTGCCCATTACATTTCCACCTTTTAATAAGATCACCCCCGGATTGGCTCTGACCATGCTTTTTAATGGAATTAAATCCGCATAGTATATTTCAGCAATCAATTGCATCTTGTCACTCAGGTATTGTGCATCTTTGGATGCAGAGGCAGTCAGTAGGACAACACGAAGACCATTGTAATCTTTGGTCATCTGTGTCACCGTCTGATTGATTTTCTGGAGGGCATCTATATTGGTAGACGAAAGATCCTTCGCGACAATGATAACATTATAATAGGGGTTGTTGATGATCTCCTGTGTATGATCAGCACCGTCGGCGTCCGTGATCAATAAGTCGGGAATAGGAATATCATATCCTTTTTTGACAAGTCTGCTTTCCGGCTCGCCGATGATTTCCCATGATTCGTCCTCCCATAGCTTATCCGCCATATAGATTTTGTCATTGACTTTCTTGGTCTCACCTGTCTTTTTGTTTTTCATAGTATAGAGCTGCTCAAAGACATCAGCTTCTTTTCCCTCCGGAAGAACCATCAGCGAAGGGAGGTTATTACCAATTTTATAGGGTAAGAAATCTATAAAAGGAAGATAGTTGACCGTATATACTCCGATACCCAAGGAAACAATAGCTGTAATCAATGTGACAACAAATTGATTGCCAGAACCTTTGATAATAGACCGAATCTGTTTGTGATAAAAAAAGATGATCAGAATCAAGACCAATAACACCAGATCTTTGGAAAAAGATTGCCAAGGGGTCAGTGGAATGGCGTCGCCGAAACATCCACAGGAGGTGACAACTTCGAAAAACGCGGAATAAAATGTCAAAAAGGTGAAAAATAGGATCAATAACAGTAATCCCCAAGCCACTAAATTGGCATAGACACCAAACAACAATAGGGCACCTAAAAGGATTTCAAAACCACAGATCACTACAGCAATAGCGGTCGCGTATTCATT
The DNA here is from genome assembly GCF_019969845.1 of Sphingobacterium sp. GVS05A. Taxonomy (GTDB): domain Bacteria; phylum Bacteroidota; class Bacteroidia; order Sphingobacteriales; family Sphingobacteriaceae; genus Sphingobacterium. The sequence goes on along the minus strand of NZ_JAHXYR010000002.1, from coordinate 377,682 downwards.
GAACGCAGTCAGGTGGAATACCTCAAAATATTCCTGTAGTTTATAGCCGAAACCAGTAGGGTCATTGGCTTTGATAAATCCAGAGAAAATAAAAAGAAGTCCAGTGAAAATGCGGCAAAAACCTAAAAGGTAATTTGTCTTTGTTGTCTGTTGTGCTGCTGTCATTATCCGATTATTGTTGTGCTAGTCCTAATTTAATTAACGCAAAAACTGCGTAGTTGAGCATATCCTGGTAATTGGCGTGAATGCCTTCGGAAACAATGGTTTGGCCATCATTGTCCTCGATCTGTTTGACCCGATGAATTTTCATTAGGATCAAATCTGTCATTGAAGAAACACGCATATCACGCCAAGCCTCACCGTAATCATGATTTTTGGCCAGCATGAGGTCTCTGGTTTCCGTTACTTTTTCGGTATATTTTTGATTGACAAAGGTGGAATCAAGGTTTTCCTCCCCATCTTCACCTAGATCAATCTGGATCATAGCCATAATACAATAATTGATAATACCGATGTATTCGTCCACGACACCCTCTCCAACCTTGGATACTTTTTTGACCTCGAGTGTACGTATGCGTTGTGCCTTGATATAAATCTGGTCGGTAATGGAAGACAGACGCATGATCCGCCATGCTGTGCCATAATCTTTTGTTTTTTTTATAAATAAATCTTGACAGTGCTTGATCACACTGTTATATTCCTGAATAGTATCCATATCGCTTTTGAAAAGAACTTGATTAAACAAGTCGAGATTATAGGACAAATATAATTAGAAAATAGTACTTCTGATGGTCAAATGAATGTACAATTTGCGCTATTTTGCTGAAATTTAAATAAATATTTGCGATTTTTCGGCCATTAAAGGTTTTAAAACTAACTTTATCTTAATTTGATATTATGCGCAGAGTTGATTGTCAACTTTGAACAGCAAGAAAATAGAAATTCATGAATTTTCAACAACCTATTATTCGCGAGGTAGAGATTACCCGATATGTTCAGCCATTTCGGGAAGGTGGATCTTTGCCGGCGCTGGTCGATGCTGATGATGGCTTTAGTTATGTCATCAAATTTAGAGGAGCAGGACAAGGACCGAAGGCACTGATTGCTGAACTGGTCGGCGGTGAGCTAGCCAGACTGTTAAAATTAAGAGTGCCTGAAATCGTCTTTGCACATCTGGATGAATCTTTTGGGCGCTCAGAACCAGATGAAGAAATACAGGATCTACTCAAATTTAGTGTGGGGAAAAACCTTGGGCTCCATTTTTTGAGTGGGGCGATTACTTTTGATGCCAATGTTGATGTGATCGGTGCGGAAGAGGCTTCGAAGATTGTGTGGCTGGATGCCTTGTTGATGAATGTTGACCGCACAGTCCGGAATACCAATATGTTGATCTGGCACAAAGAACTGTGGTTGATCGACCATGGCGCGTCCCTGTATTTTCACCACAGCTGGGAAAATTGGGAAGAACAATCGCACAAACCTTTTGTGCAGATTAAAGATCATGTGTTGTTAAAAAATGCGACCATTGTCGAAAAAATAGATGCTGAATTTGGCCCTATTTTTACGGAGGATGTTTTTCGTAAGATATTGGCCGTTGTGCCAGACGAATGGTTGGTGGATTCCGAACGTGAATTGTCAGCGGCGGATGCGAGAGAAGTGTATGTTTCATTCTTGAAACAACGTGTGGCGAGCTCGTCAATTTTTGTAAAACAGATAGAAGATGCCAGAAAGAACCTTATATGAATATGCTGTGGTGCGACTGGTACCGCGTGTAGAGCGTGAGGAATTTATCAATGTTGGTATTGCGCTCTACTGTCGTAAATATCGCTTTGCCAAGATGGTCTATGCCATCGACGAGCAAAAAGTGCGTGCGCTCTGTCCTAAAATTGAATTGGAACTAATCGAAAACCACCTGTCTTCCTTTCAACGGATCTGTAATGGCGATAAAGATGCCGGAAGACTAGCTGCGCTGGATATCACGGAGCGTTTTCGTTGGCTTACAGCTAAACGGAGCACGGTCATCCAGTGTTCGGCCTCACATCCCGGACTCTGTGAAGATCCCGAAACAACATTGCAAAATTTGTTTGAGCGCCTGGTGCTTTAGTAGACATTGTCAGGCCGCCAAATGGGACTTGTGCCAAAAGGATGAAAAAATGCTTGTTGCAACGATGCTTTAGGTAATATGTTTGGGACGGGGCTGGAACTCAAATAGAAAGAAAAAATGATTTAATCGTAGCCTTATTGGTAATAAGGCTTAATCTATCAATATTGTATAGTATATTTGTTTTAATATTTACTTTTGAAGATGCATGATTTTTATCAACATATCTATGAGCAGCAATTAGCTGTTTTAGAAATGCCTTCCAATAAGAAGATCTGCGGCTGGGCAACCAAAATTTTGGATGTGCTTTTTCCGGAGCGAAATTCTGGCGAAATGAAATCGGTAGAAGATGTAAAACTTGCTTTTGAACAATTTGAACTGGAGTTGGAACAGCTTCTTAGCAAGTCAAAAGCCTGTGGTCATTGCAATCATGCACAAGTGGCCCATCAGTTTTTTGAACGTATTCCAGTGTTGTACGAGCTGATGTGCTGGGATGCTGATGCATTGATGGATGGAGATCCGGCTGCGCAAAATAAGCGTGAGGTTGTACGCACCTATCCCGGTTTTTTTGCGATCTGTATTTTCAGAATGGCAAATGAGCTTCACCGTCTAGGTGTGCCTCTGATTCCAAGGATATTGACTGAACATGCCCATTCAAAGACAGGTATTGATATTCATCCAGGGGCGACCATTGGTCATCATCTTCACATAGATCATGGTACAGGGCTAGTCATCGGAGAGACTTGTACAATTGGTAATTACGTTAAACTATACCAAGGTGTTACGTTGGGTGCCTTGAGTGTGGATAAGGTCTTTTCGAATGTCAAACGCCATCCAACAATCGAGGACCATGTCATCATCTATTCCGGAGCGACTATTTTGGGCGGTGAGACACGTATAGGTCATCATTCAGTTATTGGTGGTAATGTTTGGTTGACGAGTTCGGTCGAACCTTATACTACAGTATACCACCAGGCAACTGCAAAATTTATAGATTCAAAACCAATCATATAGATACATTTATGGGAAATATTATAGATACCATAGGCAATACACCCCTGGTGGAGATTACCCAATTTCATGCGAATCCCAGGGTGCGGATCTTTGCAAAGATGGAGGGGAATAATCCTGCCGGCTCAGTCAAAGATCGCGCGGCGTTAAATATGATACGCTCGGCGATGGAGCGTGGTGAAATTTCAAAAGAAAGCAAGCTTATTGAAGCGACAAGTGGCAATACAGGCATAGCCCTGGCCATGATTGCCGGAATATATGGTTTAAGTTTGGAACTGGTTATGCCCGCATCGTCTACCCGCGAGCGGACGTTGACCATGGAGGCTTATGGTGCGAAGGTTACGCTCTTAGAATCTATGGAAATATGTCGTGACTATGCCGAGGAGAAAGCGTTGAAAGAAGGCTATTACATCTTAAACCAATTTGCCAATCCGGATAACTATAAAGCCCATATCAAAACAACCGGGCCAGAAATATGGCGCGATACGGATGGGAAAATTTCCCATTTTGTGAGTGCTATGGGGACGACGGGAACGATTATGGGGAATTCCATTTACCTTAAGGAGAAAAATCCAGAGATACAGATCGTCGGTTGTCAACCTACACCCGAGTCATCTATACCCGGAATCAGGCGCTGGCCAGAAGCCTATCTGCCAAAGATATTTGATCCGAGCCGTGTGGATCGTGTGATTGATATTTCACAACAGGAAGCCACAGAATTGGCGCGCGAACTGGTGAAACGCGAAGGAGTATTTGCGGGTATGAGTACAGGCGGAGCATTTGCTGGCGCGCTGAAAATTGCCAGTGAAATTGAGGAAGGTCTCATTGTCTTTATCGCATGCGATAGGGGTGACCGTTACTTAAGCTCAGACCTATTTGGTTAGTCTAAGCCAGGTCAAATAGACTCGTAATATAAACTATAGAGCCTGTCTTTATTATACTAAAACCAAGTATAATAAAGACGGGCTTTTTGTAATAAAGACTACTTTCTTATTGCAATTTTCTTATCGAATCTGACTGACCCACGTCGATAAACACTCAGTTTAACGACAAGATCTGCTTTTTACATACAAACTTTTGGTGCTATACCCCCTGTCCAAACGTCAACAGGTTATTGTCGGGATCCAGGATCGAAAACTCACGTTGTCCCCAGGGTTTGGTCTCCAGTTTGCCATTCGGATGGATGGCAATGTTACGTGCTAAAAAAGATTGATAAAGCTCATCAATATCATCAGTACGGATATAGATCATGCCATAATTCTCTTCGGGTGGCAGTTCCCTAAATTCAAAAAAATGAATCTCGATCTGATCTTTTTTGACCATCAGATATCCTTCATAATCTTCGGTGCCACAAGGTATGAAGCCCAGCTGACCGAAGTAAAAATCACTTGTGACAGCTTTGTCGCGCATCGGTAATTTGGGGTGTATCGCAGTTAGTCTCATCGTTTATTTATTTTATTTGAATCTTATTGAAATATAGTGATTTATCTTGGATCTTCCATGTGTACTTATTATTTTCCAATTGGAATGCCAATACCGAAATATGGACTGTTATAAGTGTGATTTCATTGAACCCATGGATTTATCTTTATTGATCGTATTTGATTCTCATATTCTTCAAACAAATATCGAGGCCACATTTGATTCGGATGGCTGTGCAATCCACATTTACAGGTTGAACTCTTTTTCGATGTTTTTATAGTGTATAATGTATAGTTATGACTTATTAGTATTTGTAGTTTTATTGATAAATAAAAGTTATTCAATTTTGTGCTAGATCAAAACACAAATCATGTACAAAAAAGTGACTCCCACCATGCGATACAAGCATATACTCAACAAAAAAATTACTATCCGGGAAATCATCTTTATCCTCTTGCTTATCTTATGTCTGACACCAGTCGTATCAGCTCCTCTGGCGCTATTGCTGGGGATTATTGTTGCCCAATGGATCGGGCACCCCTTTTTGGCTGTTAATCACAAAGCCACACAAATTCTTTTACAGCTTTCTGTTGTTGGTTTGGGATTCGGTATGCATATTGACTCCGCTATTCAGACAGGCAAAGACGGGTTTTTACTGACCGTTATTTCTATTATTGGGACATTGTCCCTGGGGTACATATTGGGAAAATTATTAAAACTGGAAAAATTGACAGCTTATCTCATCACCGTAGGAACGGCCATCTGCGGCGGAAGTGCAATTGCGGCGGTTTCGCCCACTGTGAAAGCCAATGAAAAGCAGATCAGTGTCGCTTTGGGAACTATCTTCGTTTTGAATGCGCTTGCTTTGTTTGTATTTCCAGTCATCGGCCGTGCCCTAGATCTCTCCCAGACACAATTTGGACTTTGGTGTGCGGTTGCAATACAGGATACGAGTTCTGTGGTAGGTGCGGCAAGTAAATACGGCACAGAGGCCCTCCAGGTAGCAACGACTGTTAAGTTAACGCGGGCGCTATGGATTATTCCTATTTCTTTGCTGAGTGCGCTTGCTTTTAATACCAAGGGTACACGGATTAAAATTCCTTATTTTATCGGATTATTTATACTGGCTATCATCTTGAATAGTTATAGTCCATTTTTTCAAGAGATAGGAACTTATGTGGTTCATATTTCCAAAGTCGGATTAACATTGACGCTCTTTTTAATCGGAGCCAGCCTGTCAAGGGATGTGTTACTGTCGGTAGGTTATAAAGCGATCCTACAGGGGCTTGTATTGTGGTTGTGCCTTGCTATCCCTGTGTTACTCTATATTTACTTCTGTCTATAAAAAAATGGGCGGTATCAAATAGCAATAGTGGCCTACTGATGCTAGTGGATTTAGGGTTGATATTTCAGTAAAACCATATCTTTTAACAATTGACCGTTTTCATAGATAGGCTGTTCGTAATTGTCTATAAAAAAATTAGCACGGACACCATATTGAACAAAGCCATTACGTTCATAAAATCGGATCTGATCTAAGCCGCAATCCCCAGTGCCAACAATCAGGTTGGGATATTGTACACGATAAGTCTCCTGGATATATTGTAATATTTCGCTCCCAAGTCCTTTGTTCTGATGTGAAGCAGCGACAGCGATATTTTTGATCTCCAGCGTCTCGCCGTCGATGGGATATAAGCAAAATACCGCAATGGGCTGTTGCTGTTCCTGAACAACAAAGACGGAGGAATCAAAAAGGTATTTATTGATTGCGGCGACAGTCTCGTCGGCTAGAAGCAACAAATCATAAGGATAGTCCTTATGATTTGTGATCTGTTTTATTTCGAATTCAGCTAACATGTAAATAGCCTATCTGAAGTTGTTAAAATGAATCCTATTCGGATTGGTTTAATTGAAGTGGTATAAAAAGATAACATCCCCAACATAAGCAGGTTTGGCACTATCCTTAATTTTTAAAGTTGCTTCAATGGTTACTTTGATCACTCCCCTGAGATTGATAACCGATTTAACATGTGTATGTAATTGTACTTCATTATCGACCAGGACCGGTTGTGCAAAACGTAGGTTTTCGATGCCATAATTGATCTCCATTTTGACATTCCTTACTTCTGCAATCTGTTTCCACAAATAAGGAATTAAGGATAGGGTCAGATAACCATGTGCAATGGTCGATTTAAATGGACTCTCTGTTTTTGCTTTTTCGCTATCGAGGTGGATCCATTGGTGGTCTAAGGTTGCATCGGCAAACAGGTTAATCTGTTTTTGATCGATTGTATGCCATTGAGATTCGCCTAATGACTTTCCTTCAAAGGCTTTGTACTCTTCATAATTGTTAATTATTGTCATATGTTATGTCTTTATCGCTTTTCGTTGGAATTTGCTCCGTAGGTTACATACAGGAATATCAAATTTTGGCTAAAGATAACCATTGTCGTTAGCAATCCAAGTATGTCTGTTATTATATGTCTACTAGTTGAACGGATTGTCATCAGCTGAATATGCTGCAATTACCGCATTTAAAGCGTTTGTCACTATGATGGGCTCCCATATGTCTTTTCTACATAGGCTTTGAAGTTGTCCAAAATGGCTTGCCATCCTTGCCGTTGCATCTCAACAGGGTTTTCGAATTCAGCATCAAAAATAACGGTAATCTCAGTCGTGGATTTTTTTGAGCTGAAATTTATGGTGACCTGACGGCCATCAGGCATAGTATAGGCTATTTTTTTAAAAGGTTCAAGTGCTGTATAGGTTCCTATAAAGTCAAAACCCATGGAGCCGTCTTTCGCCTCCATCCGATTTTTGAATTTTCCCCCAATACGTAAATCATTGATTGCACCTGTACAATGCCAGTCATCAGAAGCTTGATTCCATTGCATAATATCTTCTGCTGAGGTATATGCATTCCAGATGATCTCCACACGCACATCAATATGCGCTTGTATTTTTATCTGCTCCATATTACGTTAATAATTTTTTCTAAAGTAATTACAGTTTCCTTAATAATAACAGGAAAATTTATCTTTTGTTATGTCCCTTGTAAGATAATTATTCATATTCTCCTAAATAGATTATTAAGGAATGTCAGCTTGGTGGGTTGTTCTTGGGGAGAGACAATTTTGCGTTAAGAGGCTGGGGATTCGTGGGCTTTTTGTTAACTTTATGAATGTGAATACTTAAACCCATTTATTATGTCTCCGAAACTCCTTATTATATTCTTTTTATTGATTTCTTCGAACAGGATCCTTGCACAAGGATACCGTAATATAGCAGATATCAGTTATTGTAAAAATACCGATACCGACGCGTATAAAAAGGAACGATGCAAGCTGGATCTTTATATTCCGACCGACCGAAAAGATTTTTCCACGATTGTTTGGTTTCATGGTGGTGGATTGGAAGGGGGAAACAAATTTATACCATTGGAGCTTAAAGAGAAAGGCGTGGCTGTGGTCGCGGTTAATTATCGGTTGAGCCCTAAGGAGGAAGCACCGGGTTATATTGACGATGCCGCAGAAGCTGTTGCCTGGGCATTCTCCCATATTGCTTCCTATGGTGGCGATCCGACAAAGATCTATGTGTCAGGGCACTCCGCTGGGGGGTATCTCGCTTTAATGGTGGGACTGGATAGCAGCTATCTACACAAATACGGTGTCGATGCGAATCGGATAAAAGGCCTGGCGCCCATCAGTGGCCAGACCAATACACATTACACTATTAAAAAGGAACGGGGACAGTCCATGGTCATCCCACAAATCGATCGCTATGCGCCAATAACCTTTGCTCGGAAGGATGCGCCACCCATTGTATTGATAACAGGTGATGCGCGATTGGAGCTGCCCGCGCGATATGAAGAGAATGCGCATCTTGCAGCAATATTAAAGCAGGTTGGTCATGCAAAAACCTCTTTATACCAATTACAGGGCTTTGATCATGGGGCCGTCTATGCACCAGGCTGCTTGCTGCTGCTTAACTGGATCAAGGAATTGGAAAAATGAAACTAGACCTTTACAATAATAGAGTACTAGCGTTAAGGCATGGACTGACTGAATTTCCAGTCAGAAATTTTATAAAATAAAGTAAAAATATTACAACAACGGTTTGGGAAATAGTAACGATCTTTATCCCGTGATATATACATATAGGGGTGTTTCCTGTAAATTAAGGTATCATAGCGTAAACAATATAAATTGCAATCCGTATGTGGGCAAAAGTCAACATCTTGTTGGTCATCTGTATTTTGGGGCTATTTCTAGCACCAAGTCTGGGTTTTGCCTGCCATTTAGCACCCGAAACACCGAAGCAGGAGGAGAAATCCTGTTGTACTGAAAAAGGTGCAGATCTAAAGGATAGCGATCAAGATCCAAAGCATACTGACAAAGCGCAAGATGTAAAGGATACCGAGACGAAAGATTGCTGTAAAGATAAAAAGCAGGATTCAGGAACTTCAAGTGATCACGGTGATGACTGTGGTAAACACTGTGCCGAAAAATCATGTCGTACTTCTATGCAATGTAATCCGATGATCTCTTTTTATGAAGTAGATCTTATTTTGCCATCAGATACAGATCATCTCAAATTGTATACGTTGTACAAGCAGCCTTTTTGCTCGGATGCTTATTTTTCGATCTGGCAGCCTCCCAAAATAGCCTAATCATCGATGGTAGCCCATGCTACGTCTTTTTTGGATCGCCATCGGCGTTCAAAACCCCTCTTGATGTATTCGTTGAAAACGCCCATGGGATCTTATGATCCGGTGACGGTCTACAGTTTTTAGCTATGAATAGCTTGCTGCTGACGGAGTTGTCATAGTTATTTATCAGAAATTTATTCATTATCAGGTACTCTTATTTGAAAAGCATAAATACGAATCAAATTTTTTGGGGATATCCTATCGTTATTAAAAAATAAACCAAGTGTAACGAGTTCATTGAGACCAATGAAAACAAACATTATCAATAATCGAACGTAGGGTGTTCATGAATACAATTAAAATAAACACGAATAAATAAATATTTACAGATGAAATCCATTTCAATAATTGGCTTAGTAACCCTAGTATTACTGACCACCAACACTATACAGGCACAGATCAAAAACGCGAAAACAGCAACGATAAAAGTCTTCGGAAATACCGCCGCTGCAAAAACTGTCATCGAGCAGGAAGGCAAGGCCGGAAAGACTGCCCAGGTAGACTGGAATCAGGGAACTAAAATTGCGACGATCACTTATGATGCTTCAAAAACAAATGAAGATGAGGTTTTAAAGCGTATTGCCTTAGCAGGATTTGACAGTGAGAAGTTTCTGGCGCCTGACGATGCTTATGCCAAGTTGCCCAAAGCAGATCAATACACAAGAACATTAAAACCTATATCAAAATCGCAGCCTGCAACAACTACAGAAACTAGTGGACAACATCAGTCGGGGCAAACAGACCATTCAGCTCATCAAAATGCTACAGCTGCTATTGCGGTAAGCGGAAAAGTAACACAATTGACAAATGTGGTCGATCAATACTTTGCTTTAAAAGATGCGCTGGTCAAGACGGATGCACAGGCGGCAGCGACCAAGGCAGCGGCATTGCAGGAAGCGATCAAGACCGTGGATATGAATAAGCTTGCATCCGCTGAACATACTGTCTGGATGAAGGTAATGAACAATTTGACTGCTGACGCTGCAACCATCGCGAAGAGTAAGGATGTGACCAAACAACGTGTTGCATTTGCCTCGCTTTCGACGAAGCTTTATGAACTGGTCAAAGTGAGTTCTTTCGGGAGCCCTATCTACTATCAACATTGTCCGATGTTTAACGAAGGGAAAGGTGCAAATTGGTTGAGCAAGGAAAAGGCCGTTAAAAATCCATTCTACGGATCGCAAATGATTACTTGTGGAAGTACAGTCGAAACGCTTAATTAAATAGCAAGCCCAATGAAATATTTAGTTGCTATTATAGCGGTGTTTGGCCTCATATTGACGGTATGCACCAATCCACAAAGCAATTCAAAAGCAGCGCTTACGAGTTCAGAAAGGGATACAACGAGGCATGTAGCGGCTGCTTCAAAGCAGTACAAAAAAGGAGATCTCGTGCCTACTGAAGAGGTATGTATGGTCAATGATGCTTTTATGGCCAAGAAACAACTGCTGGTCAAACATGAGGGCAAGGCTTATTATGGCTGCTGTGAAATGTGTAAGGAACGAATCCCTAAAGAAGCCGCTGTCCGTGTTGCTATTGATCCCTTGTCCAAGAAAGAGGTTGATAAGGCCAATGCAGCTATTGCCATAACGGGTGATCAGGGTGAAGTTTCTTATTTTGAAAACGAAGAAAATTATCGGAAATACGTTGAAAATATAAACCAATAAATAGACTTAAAATGAAAAGAATGATACTGATTGTAGTTGCAGCAATGACACTTGCTGCTTGCAACAACTCAAAACCGAATCATACACATGCTGCAGATATGGCAAAGGAAGCAGAGGAGACGGGGGCTGCTATAGATAAAACGAAATCGGATACAGTTGGTGCAGAAGATACAACAGCAAAAGCGGAGATTACCGAAACTGCTGCTATGACAAAGGCCGAGGCTCCAGTCGCAAAGGATAGATCTCTTGATAAGGTGTACAGTGCTTACTTTGAATTAAAAGATGCGTTGGCGAGAGATAATGGACAGGCGGCGCAGCTGGCTGCAAAAAAGATGGAGGCTGCGGTTGCGAAGATTGATGCCACCAGGTTGGAGACCGCTTCTGCTGCTGCCTGGAAACAGTATCAACGGAAATTGGCCTTTGATACAGAACATATCGCGGGGATTGATGAAAATGGACATCAACGTGAGCACTTCGTGACGCTATCCAAAAATATCTACGCATTGCTAAAAGTAGTGCGGCCGGATGCTCCGATCTATTACCAGCATTGCCCGATGTATAATGAGGGTAAAGGTGCGCATTGGTTGAGCAAACAAAAGGCAATCGACAATCCTTATCTGGGTAAATCAATGCCTACCTGTGGATCTACTGTAGAGACAATTCAATAGCGTGATGGAAAAGTTGTTTGAAGGATTTCCCAACTTGCACCCTTTGGTGGTTCATTTCCCTATAGTGCTGCTGCTTTTAGCCTTGCTCAGTCAGGTGGTGGCTGTATGCCATAGCCGATATCGGCGGGAGCTAAATATCTTGACTTTTATCCTGTTGTTTTTGGGAACAATAGGGGCTTTTGCAGCAATTCAGACTGCATCCCATATTTCGGGGGATGCCGATGAGGAAGCCTTTGCCGTTTTTGATATCCACCAACGTTATGCCTGGATCAGCTTCTGGCTGGCGGGGATAACCACAGTTGTACGCTTCGTGGCATTGCGAAGGAGTAAAGTCATCTGGACAAACTATTTGATCGTGATTTTGTTGATAAGTTTGTCTGTGACACTATTTATCACGGGACACCATGGCGCACGGCTGGTCTATCAGTATGGTGTGGGACCTAAAAGTAATGGAGTTTTAATGAAGTAATCGCATGAAAATGAGTAATAAGAAGAATATAATAATAATTGTTTTACTATTAATGACCCAGGCCGCTGTGTTTGCGCAGAAGGTGGTGCGTCACGAACTGTATGTTCGGGATACCATTGTGAATTATGCAGGCAAAGCAAAACGGGCCATTTCCGTAAATGGGCAGATTCCTATGCCGACGTTGACATTTACCGAAGGAGATACAGCGGAAATTGTGGTTCACAATGAACTGAAAGAAAGCACATCTCTGCACTGGCATGGTATCTTTCTTCCGAACAAAGAGGATGGTGTACCGCATCTGACGCAGGAGCCGATTAAGCCGAACTCGACTTATACCTATCGTTTCCCGATTATTCAACATGGAACTCACTGGTATCATTCGCATTCGGGCTTGCAGGAACAGATCGGTATGTATGGTAGCCTTATTTTGAACAAACGTGCGGATGACAAGACTTTTCGCAAAGGAATAGATGATTTACCTACGATTCCATTAATCATAAGTGAATGGACAAATTATAATCCGGATAATATCCAGCGGATGTTACATACGGGAAATGACTGGGCAGCTATTAAAAAAGGGGCTACCCAATCTTACGCGGAGGCGATCAAAGAAGGTAAGTTTGGAACGAAAATCACCAATGAATGGAAGCGTCAGCTCGCCATGGATGTCAGTGATGTATACTACGACAAGATCCTGTTGAATGGTGCCCATTCTACGGATCTAAAGGAAGTAGATGGAAAGAAATTGAAAGTGGGAGACAAGGTACGTTTACGGATTTCAAATGGTGGTGCTTCATCTTATTTTTGGCTACGCTATGCAGGTGGGAAAATTACCGTGGTTGCTAATGACGGTAATGATGTGCTACCTGTGGAAGTGGATAGGCTGATGATCGCGGTATCGGAGACCTATGATGTGGTCCTGACGATTCCTAATGAGGGAACAGCCTACGAGTTTATGGCTACAACGGAGGATCGGACGCAATCGGCGAGTTATTTTGTTGGTAATGGCATCAAGCAATTGATTTCACCACTCCCTCGTCTCAAATATTTTGAGGGAATGAAGATGATGAATGACATGATGAAGATGGACGGTAATCTGAATGATATGGGCATGAATATGAGCCTGAATCAGATGGATATGAATGTAGTCATGTATTCTGAAATTACCGGAGATGGAAAGAAAAAGGAAGATCACAGCAAGCATAGAGGTATGGATCATGGGAAGATGAAGGCCGATGAGGATCCAAACCGTTACAATGCGAATGCACTGGGTGATATCGTCACATTGAATTATGCGATGCTGGAATCTCCCCATGAGACCGAATTGCCGAAGAACGCTCCCGTGCGGGATCTTAAATTTACCCTTACAGGAAATATGAGCCGCTATGTGTGGAGCATGGATAATAAAATTCTTTCGGAGACCGATAAGATTCCGGTGAAGAAAGGGGAAGTGCTACGGATTACTATCTACAACAACTCAATGATGCGCCACCCGATTCATTTACATGGCTTTGACTTTAGATTGCTGAATGGCAAAGGAGCAAAAGCTCCATTGAAAAATGTGGTCGATATCATGCCAATGGAAACAGATACCATTGAGTTTTTGGCAAATGAAGAAGGTGATTGGTTTTTTCATTGCCATATCTTATACCATATGATGGCCGGAATGAACCGGGTATTTGCTGTGGATGACTATAAAAATCCATATCTACCCGATAAAGCCAAAGCATATAAGGAGCTGCAACATGAAAGCAATATGACGCATTTTATGGCGCAGAATGATTTTGCGACCAACGGAAATGATGGCCAGGCGATGTTTCAGAATGCGCGCTGGCAACTGGGATCGGAATGGCGATTGGGTTACAACGACATGCATGGTTACGAGGTGGAGACACACTTGGGACGATTTTTCGGAAAGATGCAGTGGTTTATGCCTTTTGTAGGTTTTGATTACCGTTACCGCCGAATGGGCGACGATGAACATGAAAAGAATATCTTCGGTCAGGCAAATAAAAAAGATAGCCGCAAAGCGGTGAGTCTGGGTTTTATGTATACGCTACCGATGTTGGTGAATTTTCAGGCCGAAGTGTATCATGACGGTATTGTTCGATTGCAAATGATGCGGGAGGATATCCCGATTTCACGAAGAATACGTGGCGATTTTATGGTCAACTCGGATCTTGAGTATATGGCCGGACTGAATTATATCATCACAAAGAATATGGCCTTCAGAACACATTACGATAGTGATATGGGATTTGGTGTGGGACTATCGTTGAATTATTAACGAACGGATTTTTAATACGGATAGAAGAGGGGACGCGGTATGCGCCCCCCCTTTTTTTTGTGGAATTTCTTAATGCGGTGTGCACATAATCTCACCCATGGATTTTATTTTTCTCTGTTACTGGTTAATAAGGTAGCAGATTGGGTCTATTTCCTTAAATAATATAGATCTGATTGTTAAATTATCCAGATTTTACCCGGACTTTATACGCTTTTATCCGAATGAGTTCCGAATGAAGTCCGGGTAATGTCCCTATTAGTTCTTTATTAATATACTTGTTGATATGAATTTGTATGCCCTTTGTTTTCTGGAAATCCCCTGTTTTTAAGCAGATGTTCTCTATAGTGGACAGCACAAAAGAAAGCGCCAGAAATCGTTAAATTTCTGGCGCTTTTTTATGTTATTCCGGTTCTTTTAACAGACCAGGTTTGGATCGTTTAAATCATCCATTTAAATAGACTCGCTCCCCAAGAGAATCCTGCTCCGAAAGCAGTCAGCATCACAAGGTCACCGGTATTCAGTTTTTTAATATTTTGCCAGATACACAAAGGGATCGTCGCTGCAATGGTATTACCTAGATATTCGATATTACTAAGTGCTCTATCTTCAGGAATATTAAGGCTACGACCAACTGCATCGATGATACGTTGGTTGGCTTGATGTGGAATTAACCAGTTGATATCTTCAATCTGTAAGTTATTGCGCTGTAAAACAGTATTGCAGGCATCACTCATCGATTGAACAGCATGTTTGAAGACTGTTTTGCCATCTTGTTTGAGAAAACGGTTGTCATTTACGGGTAGGTTGCTGTCGATCGGGTAGAGGGAACCACCGGCTTCGATCTTCAAAAATTCACGTCCAGCACCATTGCTACGCAGGTAGGCATCCATAACACCACCTTCAATTGAGGGTTCAAGCCAAATTACGCCAGCGCCATCTCCGAATAGAATATTAGTAGAACGGTCTTTTAGATCGACATAAGTACTGATGTTATCTGCGCCGACAACAAGCACATTTTTGTAACGTTGTGTCTCCACGAGCGACGAAGCCATATCCAACGCATAAAGGAAACCTGAACAAGCGGCATTGACATCAAATGCCCATACATTGGTCAGCCCCAATTTTTCGAGAATAATATTAGCCGTTGCTGGCATAGGCATATCTGGTGTAGATGTTGCTACGATAAGCGCATCTACATCCCGCAAATCTTTATTATATTGTTTTGCTAGATCCTGAATGGCTTTGACGGCCATATCCGATGTGGCAAGATTTTCATCCAATATCCTTCGCTCCTTAATTCCCGTACGTTTGATAATCCATTCATCGGAGGTCTCGCAAAACTGCTCTAAATCGGTATTGGATCTTCTGTTTGGTGGAATATATCCACCAACCCCAGTTATTGCTGCATACGGCCTGCTCGGTATTCTTTCAGTCATAAAATAATGTACTCTTTTCTCTCTTTTTCTACAGCCAAATCTTACAAATTAGTCAAGTTGTGATTTTGCGCCGTAAAACTACGGTTAATTTGTACAACTAAAGGGTGAAAAGATAGGTTTTTGACAAAATAATTACGTTTTTGAATAAAATTGACCGTTTTTAACTTTTGTCCTATACTATTCTTTTAATCGGTCTTGATCAGGCGAAATTATATGCTGCTGGTGGTGTATTTGTCGAAATTTTAATCTTTTTGATCTTTTCAAAAGGTCAAAACGGTCTAGCAATTTTTAACGTATTAGCGCACTTATCCAGAAATCCGGGCAAGTTTGAGCAGCTCCGCCAAGCCCCTGATTCCCTCTTCGATCAGCTCTTCGGAAATAGACCCATAACCTAGACGCAAGCCACCGTAACTATCGTCTTTATGATAGTTATCTGGATGTGGAATATGGATTGATTTTTCTTTCAGCTTTTTGAAGAGCAATGTCCAGTCTACTTGATGTTTGAAAGCAAGCCAGACTGCTAATCCACCTTGGGGACAATGGTAACTTACATGCTCTGATAAATGGAGATCGAGTTGCTTGACCATAAAGTCCCGCTTGCCTCGATAATAGTTGGTTGCTTTGCGGATATGTCTTCTTACGGTGCCGTCCTGAATAAGTTCCAAAACTGCCTGCTCCATAATATTATCGCCTTGTATATCGATGAGGTAACGTAGTTGAGCAATAGCTTGCAATAAATGTTGATTTTTGCTGACAAGATAGCCTATACGAAGTGCAGGGGCTACGACTTTGCTCAATGTTCCGATGTAGATCGAATGTTGCAATTCGGCAGCCGAGGCCAGCGGGTGGTATGGCGTGTGATCGAAATGAAATTCGTAATCATAATCGTCCTCGATAATCGTAAATCCATATGCATTGGATAATTGAATCAGCTCTGACCTGCGGGCGGGGCTTAACGTAGCCGTTGTCGGATATTGTCGATGCGGTGTAATGTATAGAGCTTTGATATTTTTTTTTGCCTTTAGATGGGGTATCATTTCTTCGACAATGATACCCTCATTATCAACAGGGATTTGTATAAGTTTTGCTCCGGTATGCTCGAATATCTTCCAGGCAGAGTGGTAGCCAGGAGACTCGACGAAAATATAGTCATCCTTTTCCAGTAGACATTGAGCAATAAGATACATAGCCATTTGGCTTCCTCTACTGATACATAGGTTGTCCAAGGTGATATTCATATTGCGTTCCAGGTTGAGCATGTCGGCGATGGCTTGCCTAAAATCGATATGTCCCCTTGGGTCGGCATAGCCCATCATCTTCCAACGGGCACTCCGTTTGAAAATCTGTCGATAGGCGCGTCCGAGCTGGTCGATCGGAGCAATCTTGCTATCTGGATTACCATCATCGAAGATAATACGCAAAGGTGTCTGAAGAGTCGATACGGCTATACTTTGGTTGGAACTTTCAGCTTTGGAAAGCAACGGCGGAAGCTGCTGGGCCACAAAAATCCCACGACGCTGTTGGCTCACGACCCATCCTTCGCTCAGGAGCTGTTGGATAGCTTCAACAACGGTATTACGGTTTAGCTTCAACTGTGTGGCAAGCACTCTACTGCTTGGTAAGGCTGTACCACAGGCTAGTCTGCCAGACTGTATATCAGCGGCAATACTATCTGCCAGTTGTAAATAAATCGCCTTTGTGGAAGATCGGTCTATCTCCATTGTCAAATTCCAGGGTCTGAGCATGGGTCAATTTTATTAGGTAATTCATCCAAAGATACAATTGTTCTTTTGGATTGAAGCCCTTTACGATGATTCGATCGCATTTGTTTTTCAGGTATTGGGTTTGAGATGAGCTGCTTACTTCTGGTGGTAGTAACTGGACTATTTGCTTTAAATTGATCCTGGACTACCTACAAGGAAAGATTTAATCTGATTTTTGGGTTTAACTAAATCTTGACCATTTGATGAAACCATTTCCTGTATTTGAAAAATTGGATATCCAGATTGAACGTGCGGCTGGCTGTTTCGTATATGACCATCAGCAAGAGGCCTATTTGGATATGTATGGCGGGCACGCTGTTGTCGCTGTGGGGCATACACATCCGCATGTTGTCGATAGTACCTTGCAACAGTTGGGCAAGATTGGCTTCTATTCGAATACGATATACAATGACTTGCAGCATCAACTGGCACATCAATTGGGCCTGATGAGCGGATACACCGACTATGCGGTATTTTTTTCGAATTCTGGTGCGGAAGCAAATGAAAATGCCTTGAAACTAGCCTCGTTTTTTACAGGGAGAAAAAAGGTTTTATCCTTATCTAATGCCTTTCATGGCAGAACCTCCGGTGCTGTATCAGCGACTGATAATACGAGCCTCCGTGCTGCTGTAAATGATAATGGTCATTACTTTTTCAGTCCATTCAATGAGTTGTCCATTTTGAGAAAACAATTGGAAACCGAGGCATATTGCGCAGTGATTGTGGAACCGATTCAGGGGGTAGGCGGAATTCAGGTCGCCACAGATGAATTTCTACAGGAAGTCAGAGCGATCTGTACAAAAACAGGCACCTTGCTTATTCTAGATGAAATCCAATCGGGGTATGGCCGTACCGGAAAGTTCTTCGCACACCAGTATGCCGGAATAAAGGGGGATCTAGTTACTGTAGCGAAGGGAATAGCCAACGGTTTCCCTATGGCTGCGACTATTATTTCACCTGCTGTCAATCCACTCATGGGGCAATTGGGGACGACCTTTGGCGGCAATCATCTAGCCTGCGCCACTGCAATAGCGGTATTGGAGGTTCTCCGGGATGAAAAGCTGATTGATAATGCGGCGCAAGTAGGTGGTTTTTTAATAAGTGAATTGAAGGATATCGCTGCTGTGGCTGAGGTGAGGGGTAAAGGCTTGATGATCGGTGTAGAGTTTGATGCCGATATACAACAACTGCGACAGGAGCTGCTATTTGACGAGAAGATCTTTACTGGATATGCCGGTGCTTATACATTAAGGCTACTGCCACCGTTAAGTTTTACAATGGAGCATGCACAGATTTTTTTAAGGAGCTTAAAGAAATTGCTTGAAAAAAATAGCCGTTATTTCCAAAACCGTTCTTATCACATGGGATAGTTAGTGAAGAACTGTATACTGCAGCCTTTTATGCAAATAAAGGAAATTGCCTATCAGTTGTAATTCGTGAAGAACTGCATGTCGCTTTCCAGGACGGTATTCTATTAATGAACCGTGTCTGAGGGGATATTCTTTTGAATGGGTGAGTTTAGCTTTTTTCTTGTATTAATGACGTCAAAAAAGTAATTTCACAACAGATACTTTAATTAGATAGATACACGGAAACAGATGTCGACAATTACGAAGGGTTTACCAACAGCCGGATTGATTAGTATAGCGGATAACAAAATATTACTGGCCTACAGCAATAATAAAAAAGCTTGGTACCTGCCGGGTGGTAAAATAGATGCAGGGGAGGATTCATTACAATCACTCCGACGCGAGATTTCAGAGGAATTGAACATAGATCTTGACCCCCAAAAGATTTCGTACTATTGCCATATTACTGCTCCAGCCTATGGTATGATCCCTGAGGTGATCATGGAACAGGATTGTTTTCTGTATCCACTTACGGAAACGATACAACCAAGTAACGAAATAGGAGAAGTGAAGTACTTCTCCCATGAAGATTATTTACGCGAACCTATTCAGGTTATCGGTGTGTTGCATGTTTTTGATCGGTTGAAAGCAGATGGCCTGATTTAAGTTAAAGGCCATAACTATGCTTAAATACCATAGCCCTCATTGGCACAATTGATTGTTTTGGTATTTTGTATCGGGCTTATCTTTCCGGTCCTGGTGTTCAATCGCCAAGCTTTGAGAATCTTGTTGAAATATTCTTTGTCTTCCTCGACAACGCTAATAGCAACGATTTCGCTGTCAAATTTGTTGCCTATCCTACAGTTGCAAAGGCTAAGTTGTTCGTTGGCTTTGAGCTTACGAATATTGATTGTATCCAAGATCTTATATTTCACCTGGCCCTTTCCATTCTCCTTGTCATCAAGCAGTTCATTCAAAATACAAATCCCGTTTTTATCGCTGGTATAATATCCCGCAGCAAAGCGATAGTCACCACTTTCACTTTTGCTTGCGTCTATTACTGCACCTGATGCATGGGCATAGCTGGCCAATCCCGGAATTTCATTAATCTCCCGAAATATTTTTCCATATAATGGATTTTTCTGATTTTGAACGATGTTAAAACTTGACCAGCTGCAGATGGCCAATAATGCAAATAGTATACTTGTTAAATAACGCATAGCTTCGATTGTTTTGAATACAGTATTAAAGATAATAAATCTTGTTGCATTCTTAAATTACGATATTTATATTTTGCTCATCGACTGTTAAGAGGGGCTATTCATATTTGGAAAAATCTACGGCAAATATACAGCGATTGACCTGACTGCCATTCTGTGCCCCGGCATTGGGTTCGAATTCGGTCAGACTCCAGAGATAACCATAAGTTGCTTCATAATATAGGGATTCGGCACCATAGGGCCATCTGTAACGGACAGTGTCATCTGCGCCATCGCTGTAGCGTGCCAGTCTTGCATTGGATCCGTAGGAATTGCTCGGAGATCCTGTGCAGGATAGCCATGTCCGGTTTCCTTTTCGGAATACACCTTGAATCCCGTGGGCATGGTTATCAGTAAATAGACTGTTTTTTGGTGTAACTGTAACAATACCTGAATTTTGAAGTTTACCATCCGCGTCAATAGGAAAGCCAAAAACTTGTGGCACGATGGCGGCATCAGCGCTGCCAGCATAGTATTGGCCAGTCCAAAATTGGGTTCCTTCATCATTGACTTGAATGGTTGAAAAGGGACTGGCATTATTGATCTTTTGATATCCTATTTGTGGTAATATATACCGATAGTTGAATGCATATAAATTGCCATTGGCATCTTTTCCGCATTTCTCGCTGGTGTCATCACCCGTGCTAACTTCAATAATTTTATCAAGATCGAACACCCTGACGCCCAGATTTGTGCTACTCAGGTAGATTTTGCCTTTGAAGTAGGCGATTCCACCAGCATGTACTTTAAGTGGAGCATAAATACCATATTGTGTATGGTTTGTCGTTCCGCTAGGAATATCGGGTTGAACCAGAAGGATATGGCGGTAGGTCAGATAGGTACTTGAACTTGGGCTAATGTCAATCAGGGTAATGCGGGAACCTTTGTGCTCGGCATTATTCCGAGCATACCAGCTGACCAAAAGATAACGGACTCCATCTTTTGTGAACCCGGCAATCCCCTGTGGCCGCCAGATGGCCGTGGTTTCATCATCACTATTCCACCGGATACCCCGCACCCGATTTTCTTCGGGAATGTTGAACCCATATACCTCGGTGTAAGCACTCCCACCAATGGCCTGACGGTTTTTATTTACCTGGGAAGGATTTAGAAAACTGAATCCTGAATTGATATAGGTACTGGTATTGACATAATTGTTGACACTAACAGCAGCAGCAGTTGTGCTCGCTTTAAGTTTTGAAGCTGTTTCAGTTTCTATGGACGCTGGAGCTATTTCATTTTTTTGACAGCTGACGCTCGCCACTGCAAGCATAAAAATCAATCCAAGTGTTTGTCTTTGAATCATCGTTGTAGGTTTATGTAATCGTATACAATCCGAATAGTAAATAGTTTGTATGCTAATTGCGAAACTAAATGATTCAACTATTATTTGGATAAACGTAATATTAAATCTGTATTACGTTTGCTATCTTTTTGTTTATAGTCTTTATTTTATGGGGCTTAGTGTTCCAACCTTCTGTAAATGAGTAGCCCCCTATCAATGATCTTGTTTAATGAGATAATATCAGTGATAGGGAGCTATATTTATCCAAAGCGCAACTTATTTTGTAGCCTCTGTTTTTTCTTTTTGGGATTCTTTGTATACTTTGCTATCCTCATCGTCCATGTCCATGTCGAGGTCTTCCTCTTTGTATTTTCCCATTTTGAGTTGAAAATTATCAGCGGTACCGGTGATGCGCATCGGTATTCCGAAGATTCCAAATGGAGGCAGCCCAAGTCTGAACCCGAGATTCATCCGTCCATCAAGTGTAACCTGGCCTTCAAATCGTGGTCTGAATCCCATCATCTTCATTTTGGTACGTTCGATGGTCATGACATTGTTCTTGATATGCGATTTGATGACAACTTTTTTCACTTCGCCGTCTTTCAATTTTTCTTTTGAGGTGGATTCACTGATGCCATTCAGTAATTTGAAACCTCTGAATTTAATCTGGTTCAAGGTCAGGCTACCCTCACCGACAATGGAAGGCATCACAGGCTGCATATTACCGTTCAGTAAACCTCCTAATTTATAATCCAGCGATACAAGGCCATGCGCATTTTTGGCAGCAGTCACCATTTCTCTGAACATTGGAATTTCCTTATAGGCACGTTGAATATCAAAGCTGTCCGCTTTTACAGCGTAGTCGAATGCGGCTCTGCGGGGATTTATTGGCCTATAATTTCCATTCATAGCTGCTTTTAATCCCGCTAGTTCAAAAGTGGTGTTGTTGAGCGCCAGTTTGCCTTCTTTGACCTGTAGATCCCCCTTGAAATCTTTGATGTTCATATTGTTGTAAGAAACATTGCTGACTAAGCCCAGTACCTGAACATCCAGGTTTTTAGGCAAAAGGACCACACCTGTCTCCGAAGAAGAGGATGCTGCTGAAGGAGTATCTGCAAAAACCATGAAGTCATCAACAGTGATTTTTTTACTATTGAGCGTAAACTGCCCTTGTAACGAGGCGTTGCTATTTGTCAGGTAGTTGATGATATTATTCATATAACCTTTTACGGAGATCGAATTTCTACCATAGTTGACCAGGAATCTGTCAAAGTTCATTTTCTCCTGATGGAAGCTAAAATCACCGCTCTTGATCGCAATAGGTTGAGGGAGTAGATCTGTCTGTACCTGGATTTTACCGATGTTGATACGTCCACTATTGTGGAGTCTGGCATAACGGCCGCTAGTCGCATCGCTCTGAAGACCTTTGAGACTGAAATCTGTATGGATAAAACCATCAACGTTGGTTCCGTCCAAAGCAAAAAACTTATAGATAGGACCAAGGTTGAGTTTTCCTTTGGACTGAATATTATAGTTGATGTTATTGAAATTGCGCAGATCTGCATTCAGGAAAAATGGTTCCCCGGCGAAGGTAAATGAAACGGGTAGTATCTTGACACTCAAATCACGTAAAGATCCCTTCTCGCTATTCACGAAGGCTTCAACATGTATATTTTCCATTGGAATAGGGTATTCCTTGGATTTGATAAACCCATCTTTCATCACAATGGAAGTATTGGTTTCGGGAAAAATATTCCGTTTGAGATCGACATAACCTTTTGCATTGAGGTTTACATCGATCAGCCCAGCCAGTTCGATATCTTTGATCGGGTAGAAGCTTTTGATATCGGCCAAATTGAATAAGGCTTTGAGATCAGACTGTACCGCAATTTTGTTGAAATCTGTTATCGAAACATAACCTTTAATATAGTTGTTGAGTGCCTGAATCGAGATGTCGTGAATAGAAATGGATGCGCTTTTCATTTTGCCATCCGGATCTTTTGCTTCAAGACGATAAGCGATTTTGTCAAGTCCTTTTGGGAGATCAGCTAGTTTGAAATGGCCGTCTGTGAGGGTGTTTTTGATATCAAATGTCGGTATGGAAGCAATATATTCCTCTTCGCGTTTTTGAAGTCCGACTTTGCGTGTTGCTTTGGCATAGGTTCCGTCGACCTTGGCGTCAAGATTCCATCGTCCGCCCAAGGAGAAGCCCGGAAATTGTAGGGAAGAATAGAGTATGCCCAGGTCGAGGTCGCTTTTCATATCCGCATGTACAGTCACTGGATGAAGTCCTGCGATCTGTCCTTTTGCGTTGAAGTAACCCGATGCGACTTTAAAGTCAAACTGTTTCAGATCAATCCGGAGCGAGTCGGGATTTAAGGCTGGAAGATCAATCTTTAACTTCGCGTTCCAGTCAGTCAATGGATTATTGGATTTTTTATAGGCCATATATCCGTTGTTTATGGTCAGTCCCAGGGATAAATCGGGCATCTCATTATTGTCAACAATATAGTCACCAATTAAATTTACAAAAACTTCGGAAGTGCCTTTGACGGATAGATCTTTTATCCATGATGCGTAACTATTGGGAACCAGTGACAGCAATTCACTTAGGGTGCTCTCCTGGGATTTTAACTTGAAGTCCAGATGATAACCGTGCGATATAAAGGATAATAAGCCCCGGAATCTTACTGGTAGCTGATTAATTTTGATATCATTTCGTTCGAATATGAATGATAAATTATCGGTGTTGATACGCGTCAATAAATTGGCATCAATTGATTTTTTGTCGACATAGAGTTCATTGTCAAAAGAAAAGGAAAAAGCGGCAATCTTGGCTCTGGTATTCAAATCAAAGATATTCGACATCAGATCACCTTTACCCTCGTAGTCCAGATCTTTTGCGTCAATCCATAATGGAATAGATTGGTCTTCGTAATGCAGATTGGTCTTTTCAAATTTAATCAGCTGAAAAGCCAGTGCACTGCTCTCGGAATTATCTTTTGCCTTGGTGGAATCTGTTGGTGTAGACTTGTATATGTTGTAGTTGGCGTTACCTAAGGAATCAACCAGAATATTGATCTTCCCCTGGTTAACGATAAACTTGTCAATAATGATTTTTGATTTGAGCAAGCTCATGAGGTCAATTCCAAAGCTTACTTGTTTGGCGGCAAGCAAGGTGTCTTTTTTGAATGGCTCAGAGCCCTTTAACAACACGTCATCCATCGACGCTGTCAATAGTGGAAATTGATCAAAGAAGGTCAATCTGACCTTTGTATAGTTGAGCTCCCCATTGATATGCTCGTTTGCCAACGACTTAACTTTGTCGTTTACTTCTTTTTCGAAGATATAGGGAATGGATAATATACAAAGAATAAATAGTGCGATGAAGCTTACTAACCCGATAGAGATTCGTTTGGCAAGCTTTAGAAATGTTGCTTTTGACACAGTGTTGTTTTTTTGTGGCTACAAAAGTCCGAAAATTATTGCTAAAGTCCATTGATTGACCGATTTATTTTAAGGTTACTGGTGAAATATGTCAAGTTTCATTGACAAATGGGCGGGCAAAGTCCTTTCTTATCAGGTAGTTTTGTATTGCTCGAAAATTTTCCTGTATTTTTGCAGGGTGAATTTTCGATTTAAAAATGCGGAACAGAAAAACAGTACCATACTCATTTTCTGTTTGCTTTTGTTGCTGTTGATAGGTGGGGGGCTGCTCGGTATTATCCACCATAAAATAGATCGACTGAATAAAAGAATATTGGTAGATTTTGCCGATGAAAACATGTTGCTGGTGAATAAGCAGCTGGAATTGTTACAACAGGAGCTATACACGTCTGAGAAAAGGTTGGTTGATGCCGTACCATCAGGGGATATCCGTCGCGATTCCCTACTTATCCTCGTTCCAGCCAGTCACTTGGACCGTGTCGATAATAAGATGTGGATACTGCTTAAAACGCGTACAATACAACATCGTTTATACCATGTCTATGTCGATATTGAAAAATTAAATGCTTATTTCGCCAATCTCTATTTTGGCAGAAGGGCTTATTTTGAAATATATAGCGATAAAGGGATCTGCATCGTTTCACCTGAAAACCGAAAATGGGGGCGCCCGAAGGATAGTGATATTATTACACAGGGAAAGATCGTCAAGTCGGATTACCTAAAGCTGGATGTGATGGTTACTTCCTACCCCTGTTCCATTATTTTTGTGGGCGGTGAAATTCGGGTAAACGTCTTGTTGTTGACTATTGAGGAGGAAGTCCAGGAGGTGATGACCTATAGTATTTTACTTGGAGTTGGTCTGATGCTTGTTGCAATAGCACTTATCTATTTTAATGTGCTTGAGCGGCGCAAAATTCAGCAACTCAAATTAATGGCTTTGCAGCAGGAAAATGAATATACGCAGATGCGTCTGGTTCAATTGCGGCAACAGATCAATCCACATTTTTTGTTCAATACGTTTGGTTCACTCCAATATCTGATCGGTAAGGATAATGATCTGGCCAAGTCATTCGTTGGCAAGATGACAAAGGTCTATCGTAAAATGCTGCGTACGGACGAGTCGGACTGGTCTTCGCTACAAGAAGAACTGGAACTGGCCAGAGCCTATTTCTTTTTGCAGCAGGTGCGTTTTGGAACAGCGTTGAAGGATATGGAGATCTCCATTCCAATGGATGTGATGGGAGCGAAGCTACCACGGTTGGCTTTGCAGATGCTGGTGGAGAATGCGATCAAACATACACGGATTTCGACGGAAAATCCACTTCAGATCCATATTGTTTATCTATCGGACACCAATATCATCAAAGTAAGTAACAATTGGCAGCCACGACAGGGGACAGAGGTGGAAGGTGAAGGATATGGGCTTAATTACTTGGTATCTATGTATGCCCATTATACGTTGGATGGTTTTGACTTTGGAACAGAAGAAGGACGCTTTTTTGTCAACTTACCCTTGCTAGATCATTAAAATAGCGTAAGGTTAAGTCTGTTAAGCACGTGTTCATAGTTTCGATGCACGTGTTCATACGTTAGAAATACGTACTCGTCCCTTTCGTGGTGATTCTGTACAATATTTTTAACAAATTTGGCTCCTGATCTAGGAATTTAATTGCAAGATTAACCTAATCTTATTCGGATGAAATGATCTTCAGCTCAATAGCGCTTGATAAGAGAGCTATCAGGAGTAGATGATCGCTTCAATGCCATTGAAAAACACACCGGGTGCAACAAATGCATGTATGCTATTGAAAAACAGCACTCAGAAATAATTATTCTAAATGAACAACACTTATACCAAGCTAGCCTTTAGCCTCTTGTTTTCGGCAGGCCTCATGCAATCTTGTTCTGTATTGCAAACTGTAGGTTTACGAAAAAAAGAGACTGTTACCTCTGCGAAAGATTCTACCGCCAAGAAAGATACGACGATTGCCTATGACAAACTGTTTAAAGACGCGCGCGTGGATAGCGGCATGTTTGGTGTGATTCGAAAGGAAAATAATTATTACTTTGAAATTCCATTGAAAAAAATGGGACAGGACATTCTCCTGATTCAAAAATTGTCTTCCGTTCCTTTGGCGTTGAATGAAGCTGGTGTAAATAAGGGAATGAATTATGAAAATAAGGTCATTCGATTTACCCTACGCAAAGAGAAAAAAGAAGTCTGGGTTTCGGAGATTAAACCTCAGGTAGAAGTGCCTAAAGCTGATGCGATTGCCGCATCGGTCTACGATAATTATCGTCCCTCTTACATCGAATCGTTTAAAGTCGAGAGTTATTCAAAAGACTCCAGTGCTGTGGTGATCAAAGTCAATAAAGTGTTTGATGGATCGGAAAAGAGCTTTACGGATGTTTTCACCTCTTTGGGTTTAGGTACTTCTCCTAAAACCAGTATATCGACCATCGAGGAAATTAAATCGTATTCCAATAATATTGTTGTGAAATCGGTCCTGTCAACAAAAGTAACGGAAGGGAATGAATCGGTGCCGGTTTCATTAGAGGTTACAAGTAACCTTTATGAACTACCTGAAACGCCGATGGTGGCGCGTTTTGCGGATCCCCGTATTGGCTTTTTTACATCGCCACGTTGGTACTTTAACGATAAGCAACAGGAACTGGATAAAAAAAATCTGGTTAACCGCTGGCGACTGGAACCGAAAGATGAGGACAAAGCCCGTTACCTGAGAGGTGAATTGGTAGAACCAAAGAAACCTATTGTTTTTTATCTGGATCCGGCCACGCCAAAACAATGGCGACAAGCCATCATCGATGGTGTTCACGACTGGCAGGAAGCCTTTGAGGCGGCAGGTTTTAAGAATGCGATTTTGGCAAAACAGCAACCGGATAGTATCAAATTTGATCCAGATGATGCAAATGTATCTTCTATTGTATACGCTGCGTCAGCGCAGGCCAATGCGATGGGGCCATCTGTAGTGGATCCACGCTCCGGAGAAATTTTGGAGGCGGATGTTATCTGGTGGCATAACGTGATGACGATCCTAAATAGCTGGATGCGGATACAAACAGGTATCGTGGATACTTCGGTGCGATCGAATGTATTCTCGGATGAAAAAATGGCCCATGCCATTCGTTTTGTTTCTTCGCATGAGATTGGACATACCTTGGGTTTGATGCACAATATGGGTTCGTCGGCAAGTTTTCCGGTAGATTCACTTCGTAGTAAAAGCTTTACCGCAAAAATGGGCGGTACGGCTCCATCGATTATGGATTATGCGCGCTTCAACTACGTGGCGCAACCTGAAGATGGTGTTGAACAGATTACACCCGTGATCGGAACTTATGACAAATATGCTATTGGATGGGCTTACCGTTGGTATGGCAAAACACAGCCTTGGGATGAAATACCTTTGTTGCGGAAAGAAATTGATACCCATGTACATGACCCGATATATCATTACGGTGAACAACAAGATTCCAAAAATATTGTGGATCCAAGGGCACAGTCCGAGGATCTTGGTGACGATGCAATGAAAGCCGGTGAATATGGGATGAAAAATTTACGTCGCATGATGCCAAATATCATCAACTGGACCACGAATACGGGGGATGACTATTATCGTGCCGGTAAATTATATATGGGAGTCGTTGGTCAATGGTATGCTTACGCTGACCATGTGCTCAATAATATCGGGGGTATTTATCTTGAAAATGCTGTTTTGGGCGACCAAAAAAATGCATATAGCCCAGTACCCAAAGAGAAACAGGTAGCTGCACTGGAATATTTAAAGAAAAATGTGTTCTATATGCCGGAGTGGTTATTTGTTCCGGAACTGATGGCGAAAACTTTCCCTTTAAGAGATTCACCTATGGGACCGTTTGAATATGCACCTTATAATCTGCAGCGCGAATTTCAGTATGCCATGCTCTACAAATTGGTCAACGATGAGCGTCTATTGCGCATGGT
Source organism: Sphingobacterium sp. GVS05A (assembly GCF_019969845.1). GTDB lineage: Bacteria > Bacteroidota > Bacteroidia > Sphingobacteriales > Sphingobacteriaceae > Sphingobacterium. The sequence goes on along the minus strand of NZ_JAHXYR010000002.1, from coordinate 348,828 downwards.
CGAAATGGAAAACCTCTTTGGCGACAAGAAGGCATGGAGTGCTCCTGCATTTTTAGCCTCGGTACGCAAAGAGATCTTCGCAAAAACGGTCAGTGGACAGGCATTGGATCTTAAAACACGCATGTTGCAACAGAATTACGTAGATGTACTGATGGTCTCTACAAATAAGTCCATGGAGAAATTAAATGCCAAGAAATTAGCTGGTGTCGAACAATTGATTGAGGGAACTCAACCTAATCTGTGCTTGCATCCGCATCATGCAGCTTCTGCTCAAACGGGTTTACGTAATGTGCATGTCACTGGAATGATCCGCACATCGGATATGCTGACCTATAAACGTGCTGAACTATATGAGATTTACCAATTGTTGAAACAGAAACAACGGACAGGAGATGCCACAACAAAGGCACATTATATGGATCTGCAATTGCGTATTGCAAATACACTGGAATTGAACTAATATATTAACATCTATTATATCAACATCTACCAAAATGAATAAGTTTTTAATACCGCTGACCTTTATGTGTGTGCAAATGGCGCATGCACAGGAATCCAAGGAGCTGAAAGGAAAGGTACTGGATGCGGTCACATTAAAGCCAGTCGTGGGGGCGACGGTTGTTGTCGAAAGTTCGGCAGTAGCGGAAGACATTGGCGTACCCAATCAGGTACAACAATCTGCATTGGGATCATTGACTGACGCTTCGGGCGAATTTCGCCTAAAAGTTCCGGGAAACTTAAAATACGTCACCATTAGTTATGTGGGATACCAACGTATTCAGGTTCCAGTATTTCAGGATCACAGAACGATTTTGCTACAACCGAGTGGTGAATCACTGGATGAAGTAATCGTAACAGGGTATACCGACATCAAAAAACGTAAAAATACAACAGCATATAATAAAATCAATGTAGCTGATATCAAGCAGACAGGCGTTGCATCTATTGATGAAATGCTTGCTGGTCAGGTAGCTGGTTTACAGTTGAGCAATTTTAATGGTGGTCCAAATAGTGCACCACAGATCCGCATCCGCGGTACGGTATCACTCAATGGTACACAGGATCCATTGTGGGTTATTGATGGACTACCCATAGAAGGGACAGAATTGCCAAACCGGATTGATAAGGATAACCTGAATAGTCTGAATAATCTTCCGATCGCAGGAATCAATCCCGATGATATTGCAGATATCACCGTATTAAAAGATGCGGCAGCAACTTCGATTTATGGTGCACGTGCTGCTAACGGCGTTATTGTGATCACAACAAAAAGAGGTAAATCCGGTCCGGCGAAATTGCAGGTCTCAGCGAATACCTTTGTGACCGAACGCCCTGACTTTGGTAAACTCAACTTGATGAACGCCAACGAGAAGGTGGATTTTGAGCTATTGATGGCTAACCGTACCGACTTGAATTACCGTACAGGTAAGGGGGCAGTTATGCGTATCCTGGATAACGCAGATGCATTGGATGCTTATCGCTCCGGTGGATTAGCCGCTTTATCTCCGGATGTGCAGCAATCCATCAATCAATTGCGCCTTCAGCAAACAGATTGGGGAAAAGAGTTGTACCGTCAGGCATTAAACCAGCAGTATTCAGCCTCGATCTCTGGCGGTAATGACGCGCATCGTTATTATCTGTCCAGCGGCTTTTATGATGAAAAAGGAGCAACTAAAGGAGCAGATCTACGTCGTTATTCATTGACATTAAACAATGATTTCAATATCAACGATCGATTTAAAGCGGGAATTAATCTACTAGGGTCGATTTCAAACAGACGAAACCCGATCCAGGATGACGATGCATTTACCAATCCGAGTAATTATATGCGTTTGGTTAATCCATATTTGACTGTACGCGATCAATCTGGGAAGTATAGCTACGATCCGGATATCGAAGGCTATGAAAAAGATACTTACATTCCTTTCAATGCAATAGAGGAGCGGGAAAATACCAAATATGCATTGACAAATAAGGCATTGAAAGCGATTGGTTACCTGGAATATACCATTATACCGCAATTGTCTTTACGTACCGAATTTGGCTTGCAGTTTGATGAAAATAGTATGGAACGATTTGCCGATCAGGAAAGTTACAACACCCGTAAATTGCGTGCTGCAACAAGGTATTACGATTCCGCGAGTAAAACGTTTAAATATTTTTTACCTACGGGCGGTAAAATTGAAAATAACCATAATAGCATTTTTCAATACAACTGGAAAACTTACTTAAAATACAACAAAACCTGGAATGAAAAGCATGAGCTGGAACTCATGGGCGGAACAGAACTGAGACGGAGTAAGAATACAATGGTTTCATCCAAAGGTTTTGGGTATAACCCATCAACTTTGACCACACAGAATATTGTTTTTCCGAATAGCAACTATCAGGATGATCAACGATTTAATCCCTATAAAAAAGGGTTTATAGAGAATTCATATGCGTCTTTTTATGGAAATGCGACTTATACCTTTGACCGCAAATATAATGTCTATGGTAGCATTCGTTATGATGGTTCCAATATGTTTGGGGTAGATCCGCAATATCGTTTTCTGCCGATCTGGTCATTGTCTGGATCATGGAATGTGTTGGAAGAAGAATTCATCAAAGGCAAGACGGCTTTATCTGATCTCCGTGTCCGTGCTTCCTATGGTATTCAGGGAAATGTGGATCGCAATACCTATCCGTTTATTGTTGGAAACTATGACAATTCAACGATACTACCTGGATATCCAGAAGGAACAGTAGTGGTAGGTATGCCTGCCAATGACAAATTACGTTGGGAACGTACACAATCTTATAACGCTGGAATTGATTTGGGGCTTTGGAAAAATAGGCTGAATATTACAGTTGATTATTACAATAGAACAAGTAAAGACCTGATTGCAAATAGTGCTTTACCTATGGAAAATGGTTTCCAGGATGTCCAGGTAAACTGGGCTTCGGCAAGAAATCAGGGGGTGGAATTGACTATATCAAGCCGTCAGATTCAGACCGAAAAATTCTCCTGGTCAACGGATTTTAACATCGCCCACAATAATAATAAATTATTGAAGGTCATGAATAATCCCAAAGCTTATGCACCAGAGACACAAGAGGGGCGTCCGATCAATGGTATGTATGTACTGGAAACAGCTGGATTGGATAAAGACGGTGTTATGCAGTTCAGAAATCAGGATGGCTCTGTTTCGAGCGTTGAAGAGTTTTACGGATTATATGATCCTTGGGCAGATTTCTTACCAGGATATACCTCCCAGACGAGCATGACTGCAGCAGATTACCGTGCTAAATTCAAATACAAAGGCAGCAAGGATCCGAAATTTGTAGGTGGTATGACCAACCGTTTTCGTTATGCTAATTTTGACCTGGCGATTTCAGCGGTCTTCAACCTAGAGCGTTGGGTAAGCCGCACACCGACTTACAATCCGGCTAAAGTTGATCGCGGGCAAAATTATACGAAGGATCTCCTGATGGCTCTACAGGGTAAGACAGCCTTGCCAGCATTGGGAAGTATCAGTTCGGAACTAAATGAGCGTTGGATGGCCTATGGTTGGATGGAAAGCAATGATCCGATCAATTCATTTAATCAGTATGATATCTGGGCCAAGAAAATGAGTTATGTCCGTATCAATAGTATCCGTCTAGGGTATACGTTGCCAGCGGCCATGAGCAAGAAGATCGGAGCAAACAATTTGCGTGTGAATGTAGAAGGGCGCAATCTATTTGTTTTCGGAGCAAATTATGAGGGATATTTTGACCCAGAAACCTACGGTAATTATTATGCGCAACCGATCAGCAAATCTTTTGCTTTTGGTCTTTCGGCAAGTTTTTAATTCTTTTAATTGATTATAAAATGAAGAAGATAGTTTATTTTGGAATGATCATGACAGCTAGTGTATTGACTTCCTGCAATAAATACTTAGATATACAACCGGTGGGGACTGTCATTCCCACCTCAGAAAGTGATTTTAGAGGCTTGATGACAAGTGGCTACACTAGTTTTCCAGCACATAAATCGTATCTGTCTTTACGTACAGACGAACTGCTTTTGGATGAAAGCTCTACAGATGCTGCCCGAACCAAAGATATTTATCTCTGGAACGATCAAAATCCCGATCCGGCAACCACTGCTTATCCGTATCTGGCCTTCTATAAGAGTATTTTCTATAGTAACCAGATCATCAGTACGATTGACGAAAAATTGACCAGTAACGCTAACGTCGATCAGATCAAAGGTGAGGCTTACCTGATGCGTGCCTATGCTCATTTTGAATTACTGAATTGCTATAGTGAGGTCTATTCACCAAGCAATGTAGGTTTGCGTGGAGTTCCGCTGTCGACCAAAATCGATCTGGAACAACGTTTTGTGCCGGCAACCATAGGCGACTCGTATACGCAGGTGCTATCAGATATGGAGAAGGGGACAGCATTGCTTACGGTAGACGATCAGGCCAAAGGCGCAAATTACCGCTTTAGCAAGCGTGGGGCATATGCGATGGCATCACGTCTTCATTTGTATCGCGGGGAATGGAAAGAGGCAATTGAAACAGCTGAAAAAGCATTGACTATAAATAGTAGATTGGTCGATCTAAACGCTATTGGAAGTAAGCTGCCGAACGATTTTGAGTCGGAAGAGATGATTATGGCGTTGGAGAAAGTATCTATTCCAGAAGTTCGTTCGAGTTCATTTATTTCGCCTTCTTTATTGTCGTCCTACTCAGAAGGTGATTTGAGAAAGGGACGTTACTTCCAAAAAAGAGGTGGTGACTATGTTTCCCTTAAAGGTGGAGAAAATCGTTTTAATGTTAGTTTTAGAAATGCTGAACTTTATTTGACGATCGCCGAATGCAATGTGCGTTTGGGAAATACGGCGGAAGCGCTAAAATATTTGTCCGCATTGAAGAAAAACAGATTTACGGTCGATGCTTACGCCAAAGAAACAAAAGCTGATGCGACCTTGTCCAAAGAACAATTGCTGGATGCGGTATTACTTGAACGTAAACTTGAATTAGCTCTTGAAGGTTTGCGTTGGTACGATTTAAAACGTACAACAAGGCCTACAATAACACATGCGAGTTTTGGTAGAACGGTGACCTTGCAGCAAAACGATCCGCGTTATGTGATCCGTTATCCACAGGAAGCGATCAATAATAATCCAGATCTATTAAAATAAGGTCAATTTTTTTTAATCCTTTATATATTAATCCATTTTCTTTCTTAGGAAATGGATTTTTTATTACATTCAACCCATGGGATGGAATATATTGATTGTCGAAGACGAAGACTGGGCTTTTGTAGGCTTAAAGGAGATGTTGACAGACCTTTATGGGGATGGCACATTGACCTTTACCAATGCAAAGGAGATTCAGGAAGCGGTGAATACTATCAATAAGCATCATTTTGACCTGATCTTTATGGATATCCATCTGATGGATGGACTGAGTTTTGAAATATTTAAGCAGGTATCGATTGATGTGCCGCTTATTTTTACAACAGCCTATGAACAATATGCATTGGAGGCTTTTCAAAATCAAGGTTATGCCTATCTATTAAAACCTTTCGATGTGGAAGAGCTCGCGCAGACAATGAAACGTCTTGAGCCGCTGTTACCCAAAGCTGAGTTGCGTCTAAAGCAACGCTTTTTGGTGAAGTATGGCAACTTTTTAAAGTCCCTGGCGATTGCCGATATTGCCTACTTTATGGCAGAAGATAAAGAACTATATGCGGTGGAAAAAGAGTCTGGTGTAGCCTATATTATTGAAGATAGTCTAGTCCACTTGGTGACTCAGGTAGATCCATTCGTTTTTTTTCAAATTAATAGAAAATTTCTTATTCGTATTGATTCTATTCAGTCTATGTTAAAAATAAGTCGGAATAGAATTAAATTGGAACTAATTCCCCAAACTCCAAATGGAATTGAAGTGATTGTTAGCGAAGAGCGTTCCCCAAATTTTCAGCGCTGGCTAGATCAATAATAATTTGTTAGCTTGCTTACTATCAACTTGTTGTCCTGAGTGGTATCTGTAATTATTTGATTTTCAATTATTTATTTTTTTATAAAAAATGTATAGTAAATTAGTATAGATTGTATTATATTTGCGATCTGATAAAATCTATCAATTTAGTAGATTTTTAAATACACTATGTTTTGCCACATTTTTTGGTGATATAATTACATTGAATTTATTTATTTTCTATATATTTATTATACTTAACTCATTTATTAAATATCCTTAATATGCACTCAACATTCAAATACATTCCTATTGTAGCGGTAGCATTGTCTAGTGCCAGTATGAATAAATTGTATGCACAGCAACGTTCCATCCAGGGGAAAGTTACTGATGCGACCACCGGCCAGTCGCTAGCTGGCGTAAGTGTACGTATATCAGATCAGAATAAGGTGACACTAACTGATGCTAAAGGTGAGTTTACGATTAGCGCTTTGGGCAAGGATGCTCCTCTTTTGGATTTTTCATTTATAGGCTACGAATCACAACAACTGAGAGCCACCGGAGGTACTATCTCTTTGGCTTTGAAGCCATCGAGCACAGATTTGGAAGAAGTCGTTGTGGTGGCTTATGGTACATCTAAAAGATCTAATATTACTGGTTCAGTTAGTACCGTGAGCAGTAAAGCGATCGAGAACAGACAGGTTTCTAATATCACAAAAGCATTAGAAGGTCAGGTTCCGGGATTACAGTCGGTCGCTTCTTCAGGCCAACCTGGTACCGAGGCGACTATCCGGATCAGAGGGATTGGATCTATCAATGCCTCCAGTGCACCTTTGATCGTATTGGATGGCAACCCTTATGCCGGTGACATCAATTCCATTAATCCGAACGATATACAGTCGATCTCGGTATTAAAGGACGCTGCTTCCAGCGCACTTTACGGTTCTAGGGGGGCTAACGGGGTAATTATTATTACGACCAAATCAGGTATCGCCTCTGATAATACAAAAATTAATTTGAATTTTACTCAAGGTTATTCAACCCGGGCAGTTCGCGATTATGATCAGGTGTCGACCGATGAGTATTTTCAACTCTATTGGGAAGCTCTAAGAAATAAAAATCTGTCCAATGGATTATCTGCGGCTCAATCAGCGACAAATGCAAGTAAAACATTGTTGACAGATCTTAATATCAATCCTTATGGTGGTCAGTTTCCACAGCCCGTAGGACAAGATGGTAAACTTGTTGCGGGAGCAAAAACCCTTTGGGATGATCCCTGGACAGATGTATTACAGCGTACCGGTGTGCGTACACAGGCCGACCTTGGATTTAGTGGGGGTGGGGCAAAAAGTACCTATTACATTTCGGGAGGATATCTTAACGATCAAGGGGTCGCAATAGAATCGGGATTTAAACGCTATAACTTAAGAGCTAATATTGATAGTAAGGTTAAATCTTGGTTGAATGCAGGGGTGAATATCGGTGGTAGCAGCACGCAGCAGAAATACCCTCAATCCGAGGATAGCAATACGGCTAATATCATCAACTTTACGAGACTGGTTCCATCTTTTTATCCGTATTATGAACGAAATCCGGATGGATCTTTTGTGCTCGATGCCAACGGAAATAAAGTGTATGATTTTGGGGAGTACAGACCAAGTGGCGCAACACCGCGAAATAATTTGGCAGCTTCTTTACCACTGGATAAAAATGATATTCGTCGGGAGAATCTTTCTGCACGGGCTTATTTGGAAGCATTATTTACCAAAAATTTAAAATTAAAATCGACCTACAGTGTTGATTATACCAATGGGAATACACATGATTATACCAATCCAGTCCTGGGAGATGGTGTGAATACTGGAGGTTATGTATATCGCTCAAATGTGCGTACTGTTGCACAGACCTGGAACAATTTATTGACTTACGAAAAACAGTTTGGTTTGCACTATCTTAATGTATTGGCTGGCCAGGAGTATTATGCTTTCAATAGCAGTAATATTAGTGGAAGTAGGGAGCGCTTTGTGATGCCTGATCTTTTTGAACCAGTGGCTGCGTCACAATTAAATGATTTTACTGGATCCAGTGTTGATTATAGATTATTGAGTTTTTTAGGGCGAGTAGAATATAACTACGATAACAAGTATTATCTATCTGGATCCTTAAGAACTGACGGATCTTCTCGATTCGCCCCTGATACCCGTTGGGGTACTTTTTGGTCCTTGGGTGGTTCATGGAAATTAAAGCAGGAGAACTTTTTGAAAGATAATTCCACGATTAATCAGTTGACTGTGAGGGCGAGCTATGGCGGGCAGGGAAATGATAATCTCGGAACGTATTATGCCTACAAAGGGCTATATACTATTGCTAACAGTTTGGGCAGAGGGGGAACCTATACGGGGAGATTGGCTACTCCGGATTTAAAGTGGGAATCGAATCTCAATCTCAATGTAGGTTTTGACGTGTCTGCATTTGACAACAGGGTATCGTTAACTGTTGAGTATTTTAACCGAAGGAGTAAAGATCTACTGTTCACAATGCCAATGGCATATTCAACAGGGTATACCGGCTATGATGCAAATATTGGCGCTTTGAAAAATACGGGTATCGATGTTGATATCCATACAATTCCTGTTCAGAATGAAAACTTTAGATGGAATCTGGATGTTAATTTTTCGCATTTCAAAAATAAGATCACGGCGCTGCCAAATAACAATAAATCAATTCCAACAGGAAATAAACTCCTGCGTGTAGGTGGTAGTATTTATGACTTCTACTTGCCAGAATGGGCTGGTGTAAATCCTGAAAATGGATTACCTCAATGGTATACAGCTGATAAAGATGGTTATAAGACAGGCGAAAAAACTTCGGAATATGGAAAAGCAGGCAATTTTATAGCAGGTAGCTCGCTTCCAGATTTGGTCGGCGGGATTCAGAATAGCTTTACCTATAGAAATTTTGATCTATCAGCCTTGTTGAGTTTCAGCCTTGGCGGTCAAATATTGGATAATGATTATATTCAGATTATGCACAATGGAAGTAATCCGGGACGTGCTTGGTCAAAGGAAATACTTGAACACTGGACACCAGAGAATACGCAAACTGATGTACCTAAATTGACGACGGATAATCTGAACTGGACTTCATCATCGACACGTTTTTTATACAGTGGTACCTATGCGCGTCTTAAAAATGTCAGTCTGGGATATAGTCTCTCACCAGTGCTAATTAAAAGAATTGGGATAGAAAAGCTCCGCGTTTTTGCGACTGCTGAAAACCTACTGACATTTTATGGTCATCAAGGAATGGACCCTGAACAAACGGTGAATGGAGCTACTTATTTCCGTTATCCAGCGATGCGGACAATTTCTGGTGGCGTTCAGTTTGTTTTTTAATGATGTGTTGTTAAGCTAAAAAATTAAATGAAAATCATGAAACTAAAAATTACATCTATACTTATAGCCTTATCCTTGGCCAATACATCGTGTAAGGATATTCTAGAGACCAGTCCGACTACGTCTGTATCAGAAGAAGAGGTCTTTAAAAATACGGACAATGTCGCAACGGTTATAAATGGTACTTGGAAATATTTGAATGATACCTATTTTACCTATGCTAACCCAGGGTATACAGCGGTAATGCGCACGAGTGATGCCATGGGAAGTGATGTAGCTGTAACGACCAAATATGGCTATCGGGATGCTTATGCATTTACCGAATTAACAAATAATCGGTCCAACCGCGTTAATTCTTTTTGGATCATGTTGTATAAAGTGATTGACAATATGAATAATGTTATCGCAAAAGTGGACAATGCCGCGGGTTCTGTTGAGGCTAAAAATATTTTGAAAGGAAGGGCAAAGGCATTGCGTGCATTTTCTTATCTCAATTTGGCCTCTTTTTATCAGTTTAGCTATTTAAAGGACAAAGGTGCTAAATCGGTTCCAATTTATACAGAACCGAGTACGGCGGCAACACAGGGCCACCCCAGAGCAACCTTGGAAGAAGTGTATAAATTGATATTGAATGATCTTCAGGATAGTGAAAAGCTGTTGGCAACTGTTGTGAGAGATGTCAAATATGATATCAACATTGATGTCGTTAATGGCTTACTGGCGCGTGCTTATCTGCAAACTGGACAATGGAAACTGGCAGCGGAATATGCTGCAAAAGCTGCTAAAAACTATGAATTGATGAGTGCGTCAGATTATCAAACTGGTTTTAATGATTTAGGAAATAAAGAGTGGATTTGGGGACATATGCAAACGAATGAGCAGAGCGTCGCAAGTTACACCTTCCACTACCTGGATGTGTCATCTGCAGGATCTTATTACTATAGTTTTATGGCTGACCCTTATTTTAAAAACTTATTCGACACGAATGATGTTCGTTATACTTTGTTTGAATGGGACAATTTACCTGGTAGAGAGGGATTTCTGCGCTATAAGAAATTTAAATTTAAATCTAATTTAATTGGTGATATTGTATATATGCGGTCAGCCGAGATGGTTTTGATTGAAGCTGAAGGCTATGCGAGAGCAGGAGAAAAAGATAAGGCAATAGCGGTATTGAATAAATTGCGTACAGCCAGAAACGCGAAATTATTTACTGGAAATGATGTTGATCAATTAATTGCAGAAATTCTTATTGAAAGACGCAAGGAGCTATGGGGAGAAGGATTTGCATTATCTGATATTCTTCGTACTCAGGGTAAGGTGACCCGGAAGTCGTATGTTGACGACGATGGAAAACCTATCCAAGTAGAGATTGTCGGGGCTGATGGTAAACCTAAATTGGTTAATGGTCAAGGTCATCGTGTTATTAAATTTCCTGACGGATCGACTTTTGTCCAAAACAGCTCCTATTACTTATTTTCTATCCCTTACGAAGAGACTTTAAGAAATCCAAATCTCTAGTCGTTATTCTTTTGGTTTTTTATTACTCAAAGAAAGCTAGTATGTTTATTTACTGGCTTTCTTTTTCTGAATAGTAACAAATTAGACTTATAGGTGGGAATGAATGTTGTACTTTTCCACATTATGTTAATAACTGTGTTGAAAAGCTGTTTAAAAGAAAAGATACTGTTATTAACAGTACTTATTAACATTATGTTGATAACCCTTCTTTTTCTTTGCCTTCTTGCTTTTGTTCAGCCAGATAATATACCCTGTGATTGGCAGGGAAGCACAAAAAAGACTGGCGATAAAAGCAATAATCTTTGTTCCCAAGCCTCCGATACTACCGGTGTGGATGTCATAATTGAGCGATCCAAGTTTATCTCCGAACCGCAAGTTGTCACCGCTTTTGATTTGTTTTAAACTGGCCTCTTTTCTGTCAAAATATAACCAGTTAAAGACACCGCTTCGTTTTTCATACCTTCTGATTTGAATATCGACTTCTTGCTCTGTTTCTTTTTTCAACCGGATGGAAAGCATTTCGGCCTGCGGATAATTTTTGAGACTATAGTGCAGTGCATTGTCCTGAAATTTTTCGTAAGCTAAGGGGATTGGTGTCGGGACAGCTAGCGTTTTAGATGTCGCTTCCTGTTGAAAAAGATTAAATGTAGCGATATAGGTCTTTTTGAATCCCGGAAATGCGAATGCCAAACCTGTAATAGCAAAAGCCATTGCAATAAAAAGGCTATAGAAGCCAATCACATTGTGCAGATCGTGATTTAACCGTTTCCATTTAACTTTTGTGTCTACCCAAAAGCTCCTGCGGAGATTTTTTCCCTTCCATTTTTTCGGCCACCACAATACGATCCCGCTCAATAGAATGACAATAAATAGCGCTGTAGACCAACTGACTAAAGCATGACCATATTTTTTTCCCAGCAACAAATTGAGATGGAGTTGTAATACCAATTGAAAAAACTCTGTCTTTGTGTTTTCAACTTGTTGCACCTTACCCGTATAAGGATTAATGAACACCCTTTTATAATAGCGAAAGTAATTCCAATGGCCAAAGGCTGTTTCATCTGTTTTCATGGCACGAAATACCCAGGTTCGATCTTTAGCCGGATAGAGGTCTATACGGGAGATTTTCTGCCCCTCGTCCAGACTATGCTGCGCATTGTGCAGTAAGGTGCTTAATGGGAGTGGATCTGAGGAGCTGTCAACAAGGGGTATAAAATACTTTTCGGGATAAGCCCATAGTTTGAGCTCATCCTGAAAGGTATATATACATCCCGTTATACTTAAAATGAATACAATAATGCCGGTGATTATCCCGAGCCATTTATGCAGCCAAAGTATGCTCGACTTGATCATCTAAAATTTGTAATTGATATTAAAGGAAGCCATCATTCCCTGACCTCTTACATATTCCTCATTTAGCGCACGGTATTGACTTACAACTGGGTAGTAGTTCTTATTTAAAAGATTTTCAACGCCTAGTCCCAATGACCATTGTTTGTTAATCTGATAATTACCATTTAAGTTAAAAAGATCTACTGGTTTAACCGGCCCCTCGCTGTTTTTATATACACCTTTGTCGTTAGGCAGGAATCTGTCACGAGCCCCGGTATGTACCCAGAATAATTGAAAGGTCAATGGTTTGATCGGGGTATAATAGATATATCCCGTCGCTTTGATCGGAGCGATACGTGAGCCATTGAGGTAGGATTTCGTGCCGTCTTCTTTTTTCGATTTCCCCTCAACATACGCATACGTTCCACCCACAGTCAGTTGCGGGCTGATGGTTGCACTTAGGGCTACTTCATATCCATAGACATCCTCGGGAAGTCGTTGTGGCATCAGATAACCGCCAATGTCTACAAGTTCCACACCCATTTTTGAAGTACTATAATAGTAGGAAGCAGATAATTGGAAAATACTGTAGTTGCTGGAAAACCCGATTTCATAGTTATTGGTAATGATGGGATCTGTTTTTAGACTATCTAGGTCGTTGTCGGTTGCCCTGCGGACAATGCGGCCAAGTTCATTGATGGCAAAACCCTGTGAAAAGCTTATGAAAGGGTTAAAGAATGAATATTTATTATAACGGAGGCCGGCATTGAATGTAGCTCCTTTATACGGTATTTCGCCGCCTTTAACAGCGATGCTACCCGCATTGTCCGGGCCCGTAGCAATGGTGTTGAAATCTTTTATTTTGACGGTTGCATTTTCATAACGGACCCCACCTTTGAAAATTAGATTTTCTAGGAAATCAATCTTTACTTGTGCATAAGGTGCCACGTTGAGCATATTCATATAAGGAATATAGACTCTACCATCCGTTAGGTTTTGATCAGTGACATCATTCAGGAGATCAATTCCGTAAGTGACATCCGCCTTAGAACCAAATACTTGAAAAGGCGTGTTGAGATTGATACGCAATCCTTTTTTCTCGGAGTTGATCTGTGTTTGACCAGGACCATACCATGCCGATGCTTTTTCGACATAACGATTCATGGATCGAAAGGTGTTATAATAAGCCGATGCAACGAGAGAAGTGGAGGCAAAAAGATTATTTTTCGTATAAGTCAGCATCGCATTGTGGTTGTAAGGCGTGCCGGCAGGTTTGCCAGGATCATCTCCTTTTACACCGATAGTCGGGGATTGTCCATAGACACCCGTTTGGCTGATGTATCTGTTGTGCTGATTGCTTCGATAAAAATTATATACAGCGGATAGATTGGAACTGTTATCGATGGTGTAGCCAAGTTTGAGGAATGCATTGTATTGATAGGTATTTGAAAGACCATCAGTCTGACCGAGGGCTGTTCCATCACCATCGCGCTGAAGACCCACATAATCCGCCGATCCGCTGACGGTGTAATCCCAGCTGTTTTTTCGGCCATATAATGTTTGGGCGGCACGATAGCCCAACGTTCCGCCACTGTTTATAGGATTGAAGGTTGTTCTCAGGCTGGTAATTCCTTGGATAGGAGCTGAATCTTTTGCTGGATTGCGCGTGATGTAGTTGATAATCCCGCCAGCTGAGCCATTTCCATAGATGGAGGTTGCTCCTTTAATAACTTCCACGCGTTCAATAACACTGGGATCGATCGTGCGTAGATCGCGCTGTCCATTCATTAATGGTGTGGATTGCGGGATCCCATCTATTAAAACCAGTACAGATCGCCCGCGTAAAGTCTGACCTGAATTGGTTGCTTTGTTGGTAGCCGTACCCAAACCTGGAATTGTATTGCCAAGTATCGTTGAAAGATTGGTGCTGATCTGGCTCTGTGCTTCGATCTCTTTTGTTGTTAAAATGGATACCGAAGAAGGCACTGTAGAGATACTTTCGGCTTTACGACCGGCGGTAACAATAATCTCGTCTAAAGTCTGTGTTGCATTTAACTGAAATAGGATAGGACCACTGACCGTATCTAAACTCACTGTTTTTTCAAGGGCTGAGTAACCAGTATAGGAAACTCGAAATTGAAGTGGGCTATTCGACGGTACTTTAGCGAGATGAAATTGCCCCTGCTGATTAGAGTAACCAATGTTTTTCCCATTGAGCTTGATATTGGCTTGAGCCACTGGTTGATTTTCTGTATTTTTAACAAGGAGAGATAACTCTTGTGCATGTAACTGAGTCCCGAGAAGGACAAGGCTTCCTGCTGCGAACATCATATATCGTGTTCTATTCTTCATGGTAGTTTATTTAGATCAAATATAAATTGATGCAAATATAGAATATTTAATTTTTCTTCATCTAAAAAACTGCTATTTTTTTCGCTTAATATGCTCATCTAGCGGCTGTCTCATTCAAAAAATTACCAACGATAAATAGGAATACAATTTGGAGGGGCTTTCTTGATCACCAGGAATATTAAGGAATAGAGGAATGTTTTACCATCGTATAGGGGCTGTAGCAGAAAATCTATTCGATGTTGTTAAGCTGCTCGTTTTATTTTCTTTATTTTGAGTACATATTTTGTTTACGATTTATTGATATAGGATGGCTATTTTAGCAATTCATATTTCCATAATTAAATAGGTAGATGGCTGCTTTAGATCACAATGATATACGGTTGAAAACGATTTCTGTATTTCTATTATTATTTTTATCTAGTTTATTATACACGAAAGTTTTAGCTCAAAGCAACCAGAGGCTAAAGTTTGAATCTGTAGAAGCCATGCGTGCATACTTTAAGTATGCTGAAGGAAAGAAGATCATAAGCGGTCACCGCGGGACTATAGAAGATGGTCTTCCTGAAAATTCTATTGCGGCTTTTGAGGCTGTATTATGTAAAACTCCAGCAATTTTTGAAATAGATCCACGCTATACGAAAGATAGTGTTGCGGTATTACTCCATGATGCAAACTTGGAGCGGGTGACAAATGGGGTCGGTCGGGTGTCGGATTATACATGGGCTGAATTGCGTGCACTTCGTCTGAAAGACCATGCTGGAAATATTACTAAATATCCTATTAATACCCTAGATGAAGTGATTGAATGGGCAAAAGGGAAAACCATTTTAAATCTCGATAAGAAAGATCTACCATTGTCGGCAACCGCAGCTATATTGCGAAAGCATAATGCATATAGCTGGGTTTGGGTAACGGTACATAATGTTGAACAGGCGGCCTACTATTTGGCCCAAAATCCGGATCAGTATATGTCTATGCATATCAAAGATCAGGCAGCCTTAGCTAAATTTAAGGCTTCGGGATTGCCCTATGGTCGGATGATTGTCTATATTGGTCCTGAGTTAAAAGAATCGAATGCAGAAATGTACCGCTTTTTTAATGGGAAAGGGGTGATGTGTATGATTTCGTCAGCGCCAACTTATGACAAACTAACAAAGAAAGAAGAAAGAAGAGAAAAATATAGGGCGATATTCGCCCAGGGTGCATCTATTCTTGAATCTGATTTACCGATGGAGGTGGCAGATGCAATTGATTAATCCAATTCGACGTTATCAGCCAGAAAATTAAAATATTTTGGTGATTCCTCTTCAAAAATCTCTTTTCCTTCCATCATATAGGCGCGAAGAAGGTATTCTTGTGCAGATTCGGTATTAGCTGTTTCCAGGTAACACTGTCCTAATCGTAGCATGATAAAAGGATTTTCATAAGCATTCTCGATGATATTGCCTTTGGCATTTTCAAAGTGTGGAAGTGCGTTTTCGAAGTCGTCCTCTAAGAAATAAGCATCCCCAATGGAGGCTTCCAACCAAAGACTTTCAGCGTGGACATTTTGTGGGCTAGGGATTAAATTGAGCGCCTCAGTCCATGCCCTAATTGCCTCGCGAAAGTTCTCTTCATCACAATAAGCATTTCCCTCTTCACTCAGTTGGTCGATTTTATCTAATATTTGATCATCCATGGCATTCTTTCTTAATGGTCTTTTACGAAGTTAGGAAATAATTGAAAAAAAAACACCTGAAATCTTAAACTTCAGGTGTTCAAAGGGGTAGAAAATACTTTTTTATTTATTCCACCATACTTTGGTGTTGATCACATCATCTCCTTGTTGTGCCAGGGCTGCTTGATAATTTGATCTATTTGTACTTTGTTCCTTCAATGGATATACCAAACGACTTGGTATGGCATCGCCAACTTCGGGATTAAAGGTATAGCTGACGGGTTTGCCATCGATAGTTCCGCTCCAGGTGACATCTCCTTTTTTGATGAGAAATAATGGGTAGCCTGTTCTTCTGATTTCTGACCAAGCTTCTATGCTCTGATTGAAAAGTGCTAAGTATTTTTGGGAAAGCACATGCTCTTTATTAGCAGCTGGCAGTTTGCTGATATAGCTATTAATATCTTCTTGCGATACCCCCCACTTTTCTAGCGAAGCGCGAGTTCCTTTCTCATAATTAGTTTGATCCCAATTGTTATTTTCTGCCAAGAGGAATGCTATTTCAGCGTATTCCAGAAGAACTTCGCCATAGTCAGCCGCGTTGATCGCGTCACTTGGTAAAGATATTTTATCCACAGGGAATAGATTTCCGGCGGCTAAAGGAAGCCCATACGGCTGGCCGAAATAGGCATTTCCCGAGGATGTTGGTTTTGCGAATTTAGACAAGCGAGGATCTGCAATTTTAAAGGGGCCACGTGTACCCTGCAGGGCTTCTATAAGTACATTTGAAACGGCAAAATCTTTTCGGTTGGCTGTCACTGTGGCCCGGAATAGTGGTGCTTCATTGGGTGGAGTTTTAGAATATTTAAATACGGCATTATCGCTGTTAGCGGTAAATACGCCTTTCTTTATCGCATCGGCAATATGCGTTGCTGCCAATGCAGCATCTTTTGCCTTAATGCGATTGGCTATCCGTAACCGTAGTGAATTGGCAAATTTTGCCCAGCTGGCATTGGATCCCTTATAGATAATATCAGCGGTGCCAAATGTGGTTGCTGTTGTGTATTTCGTTAGGGTATCAGCCGCTTGTTGCAGTTCGTTTAGAATATCTTTATAGATTTTTTCCTGACTTGCATATTTAGGCGTTAAGTTGTCTGGGTCCTGTTGCAGGGCTTCAAAATCAGCATCTTTATTTCCGTAAGACTCATAGGGAATATTACCAAAAACATCGGTTAATGATTGAAAAGCATAAGATTTAAGAATTCTTGCAATCGCAATCTGGTTCGCATTGGAACCTGCTGTTCCTGCTGCGGCGATGGCCTTAGTCTTTTCATTTGAATTGAGTTTTATAATTTCATTCAGATTATTGAGCGATTTGTAAGTTGCCGTCCAGTAATTATCGGAATAACTCGTTGGTATTTGATAACGCGATTGATCGGTGTATATATTTTGGGCAAAATATTGTGAAAATAATTGTGCTCCACGTAAACTGACCTCCTCGCTTCGTAAGGCATTAATCAATTGCTTTTCGGCAGTTACCAAAATTGTCGGTGTTGTAACGGTGGCGGGACGGTTAGGATCTGTATTTATATCGTTAAACGTAGACTTAGAGCATGATGTAACAATAAGTGAAGCACCGATTACTGAAGTATATAATATAGTTGATATTTTCATTTTTTTAGAATTTAAGGTTTACATTAAAACCGTAAGTAACTGGAACAGGGATATTACCACCTTCAATACCCTGTACATTACCGCTACTGGAGGTGAATTCAGGATCAATGTATTTACTCTTGGTATAGATATTCCAAAGATTACGGCCATAGACATTGACCCCAATATTTTTAATGACTTTGGCATTGGCTAATTTGAAATTATAACCCAGCGTCACTTCTCTCAGTTTAACATAAGTGGCATCAAAAATGGAAAAAGTGGTAGGGCCATTGTACTCATTGCGCGCCCATTGCTGCGCTGTAATATTGGTGGTATTTTGTTGAACGTTCTCAACGGCATATGTACCGTCGCTGTGGAATGTGACATCGCCTTTGACACCATTCAAAACAACACCCGTTTCACGGATATTATTAGCCGCTGTTTTGTCCAGGATGCCTGAATACATACCAACTTTATACGTTTGGGAGAAAAATTTTCCGCCAACACGACCTGAGACCAAAAATCCTAAGCTAAAGTTTTTGTAGCGGAAGCTATTTTGAAAACCAAAGGTGAAATCAGGAAGAATAGATCCCAGGGGTACCAATTGGGAGGTTTTCATGTAAGTTCCATCCGCCTGAACAACGCGTTGTCCATCTGCTGCATATACAAAGTCATAGCCTAAAAATTGTCCATAGGACTCGCCTTCACGTGCTACTAATTCAACTAACGAATTGCTTAAACTCAATGTATTTACCTGATCGTCTAATTTGATCACTTTGTTTTTGTTTTTGGCCCAGTTAATTGTAGCGTCCCAAGTAAAGTTTTCATTTTTGATTGGCGTGCCATTAAGAACAATTTCGAGACCTTTGTTATTAATTTTTCCTGCATTAAATACTTTGCTTGCGTATCCAAAAGACGAAGAAACAGGGACAGGAAGGATTTGATTTCTGGAATTATTGTTGTAGTAAGTTATATCAAATCCTAAGCGATTTTTGAACAATTGCACGTTCAGACCTGTTTCCCAAGAACTGGTAATTTCAGGTTTTAAATTAGCATTTGGTTTAATACTCGGGAGGCCGTAAGAAGCTTGCCCTTCATACGATTGCTCGGGTTCATAGACCTTATACAGTTGATAAGGATCTGTGTCATTCCCAACTTGGGCCCATCCTAAACGTATTTTTCCGAAACTTAGCCAATCCAATTGTTTGAATGCTTCTAATTGACTAAAGACAAAACTACCTGTTAGGGAAGGATATATAAAAGAGTTGTTATCTGTTGGTAATGTTGAAGACCAGTCATTACGCACTGTTCCATCTAAGTAAAGCAAATCATTATATCCTAAAGAAAAGCTTCCATAAACAGATGCAATGCGTCTGTGATATTTAAAGTTGTCAATTTTGACTGAATTCGCATTTTTTAGATTGTAATAATTTGGAATAATTAGACCTCCTTGTGTAATGGCATAATCTTGCTTGCGCTGCTGGTCACGAAGATTGGCTCCGATATTTCCAATAAGTGAGAATTTATCCCAGTTTTTTTTTGCTGTGGCTAAAAATTCATAATTATATTCGTTTAGTTTATTGCTTGTCTCTTCATATTGTGAAGTGCTGCGAGAGTATACAGCGATACGGTCCTGAGATTGGAACGAATAAATATCTCCATGTACTTTAGCTCCTAAGGAAAGCCAGCTATTCAAGTCATATTGTAATCCAATATTTCCATAAAAGCGGTCTCTATTATCTTCCATATAAGACTCGTAAGCAGACCAGTAGGGGTTATCGATAAAGCGCGTTGCTTCTGCTGTAGGTGTATTTTGCCATCCAGTACGATTCCATGCTAATGGAGTTCCATCCTCACGTTTATAATTTTCTAATATCTTGTAATCCACTTGTACTGCTCCCCATTGGAATGCCTCGAGGATAATATTTCTGTTGGATGCACCTGTCCATGGGCGGCCTACGGATGCGTTACGGATGTAGTTGAAATTAGAATTAATTTTCAATTTGCCCAGCTGTGTCCCTCCCGAAAAGTTAAATGTATTACGACCTAAACTAGAATTCGGAGTTGTTCCTTTTACATTTTTGTTCGTGTAGGAAAATCGGTAATTTGTATTTCCACTATTGCCGGCGATAGCAAAATTATTGGTATTGGCTACACCGGTCCGAAAAAAATAGCTAACATCATTTTTTGGATAAAGCCATGGCGACGGATTCAGGTAATTGGATTCGTCTTCAGGGTTTAAATTATACCACTGCAAGACAGGTGTACCATCGAGTTTAGGGCCCCAGCTTTCATCTGCAGCGTAGTCTACGATTTTATAGTCTTTACCATTGATATTTTGAGTCTGAAAAACAGTAGAATAACCCTGGCCGTATAAATGTTGTCTTTTCGGAAGCCGGACAATATTCTCAAAATCAACACCAGTGTTTAACGAAATATCTATCTTTTCCCCTTTTGATGCACGCTTCGTCGTAATTAGTATAACTCCATTAGCGGCTCTCGAACCATACAAGGCAGCAGCAGAGGGACCTTTTAATACGGAGATGTTATCGATATCGTCAGGATTGATATCTTGTATCATATTACCGACGTCTTTGCCTGCACTTCCATTAATGGTCGATGAGGAGTTTAAATCGGTGTTATCAATTGGAGTACCATCAATAACATATAACGGTTGGTTATTTCCCGCAATGGAATTGATGCCCCGAAGCAAAACGTGGGAGGATCCGCCCATGTTGCCACCGGATGTAGTCACTTGAAGACCAGCAACTTTTCCTGATAGTGCACTGAGCGCGTTAGTGGGACGTGTTTGAAGTTCAACAGATTTGACTTCTTGGACTGCATATCCTAATGATTTCTTTTCGCGCGAAATACCTAGGGCGGTTATAACAACTTCATCCAATTGGGAACTCGTTGGTGAAAGCTGGATTGTTGTGAGTCCGCCTGGATTGGTTTGGACAGTTTTGGAATCAAAACCAATATATTGAACCTGGATACTGATAGAATTACCATTTGATGGTAACTCAAATAGGCCATTTGCATCCGTTTGCACCTGTTTTTTACTTATTGTTTCTGTAATCGTTGCGCCTTGAATAGGGGCATTGTTGTTGTCGATTACTTTTCCTTTTATGGTGGATTGAGCGTATAGCGTGCCCGTGCTTAAGCAAAGCGCTGCCAGTACGACAAAATCTATGTTGTTTTTTGCCATATTAATTTAATGATAATGAGTGGATTTTTTTGTTTGTGGTTATAGGAGATCGTTTGAATCGAACTGGAAAACATCTCCTAGAAGCATTCGTTTTACAGGTATATGTATTGCACTGATTTTCATGTGTTAAAAAATGTTAATGCAAATATATAAAATCCATCTAATAACTATACTTTATTTTTTGTTTTTTTGTAAATACGATGTCAGAATGTTTATAATAAACTCGCTGGCTAGCTGAGACTACCATTGTAACTTCAATGACATACTGAACGATATCATTGTCATAAAATATACTCGTTGGCTCGATGGAATTACTTTTATAATACTAATGGAATACCAACAAGGCACCTTTGTCGTATAGATACAGTTATAGTTTAAGTATTCATAACGTATGAATGAAGTGTAGCTATGGGTATATAAGCTAATGTTTAACCAGTACCTTATTTTTGCTAGAAGCGTGTTTGTAAGATGGTGACTATGGATAATTTATGGAACAATACAGTGGAAGAGGGAATTTCCTTGTGGATTAACAAGAATAGGATAACGGTCTGAAATAAAGCAGGGTATCTCGTTTATGGATCCCCTGTTTTTGTTTTAATGGTCAATGTTTACTTTATAGATTGTCTCGGCTTCCCCATCATCAAATTGTCGGATTTGCTCGATGAGTGTTTGTTTCATCTTAGTGACTATGTGCTGATAGCTTGGGTCCTTATAAACATTTCGAAGCTCATTCGGATCTTTTTCAAGATCGAAAAGCTCCCAGCTTTCGACCCGCTTATAATAACGGATAAGTTTATAACGGTCGTCCCTAACGCCAAAATGTGGGCTTACGGCATGTTCACCATTTTCAAAATAATGGTAATATAGATCTTTGCGATGCTCTTCTTTTGTGTTTTTTAGAATATGGACAAAGGATTTTCCCTGCATGTCAACAGGTTTTTTGATCGCTGCCAACTCGAGTAAGGTTGGAGCGATATCAGCATTTACCAATTTTGCTTCGATTTTTGTCGCAGGTTTAATCAATGGGGGATAACGCATTAACATCGGTGTCCGGAATGACTCTTCGTACATCCATCTTTTATCAAACCAACCGTGTTCGCCCATATAGAATCCCTGATCCGAAAGATAGATTACGATGGTATTTTGGCGGAGAGATTTCTGATCCAGGTAGTCCAATACTTTACCTATATTGCGATCCATAGATTGAGCGGTATTGAGATAATCGATCATATAACGTTTGAACTTCCACTCGGCAAGTTGTTTGCCTGTTAGCTTGCCTTGTTGCAGTTGTTCATAAATTGGTCGATAATAGGCGATATAATTGTTTTTCTGATCTTGGTCCATTCGTTTGAAATTACCGTCATTCATCATTTCTTCTAATGAGTTGAACATTTTGAGATCATAACCCATCTTCATATCCTTATCGATTGACATTTCCTGTAACGCGGCGGCCTGTCTGCTTTGGTAATTATCATAAAATGTCGCTGGTAGGGTAAAATTCACGGTATCATAGGTTCCGAAGTCTTTTGGGTCGGGCATCCATGTGCGGTGTGTCGCCTTATGACCGATGACCAGACAGAAGGGCTTGTTTGAATCTAGGGTATCCAGCCAATTGATCGATTTTTCCGTCACGATATCTGATACATAGCCTTCAGCGCGCTTACGCCCTTGTTTGCTGATGAAATCGGGATTGAAATACGTGCCCTGACCCACCAGGATATCATAATAATTAAATCCCTGAAGCTTTTCTCCTAAATGAATTTTGCCCACCCAAGCTGTTTGATAGCCCACCTGTTGTAACTGTTTGACAAATAAATCCTGGTTGAAGTCAAATTCGGAAGTTTCATTGTCCTTAAATCCATTCTTGTGGCTATACTTGCCTGTTAGTAGTGTGGCTCTGGCTGGACCGCAAATGGAGTTGTTAACATATGCATGGTTGAAAATCGCACCTTCGGAAGCAATACGATCAATTTGCGGCGTTTTTCCATACTTTGAACCATAGGCGCTAATGGCTTGATAAGCGTGATCATCTGATATGATGATAACCACATTGGGCTTATTTTGCGCAAGGGCCTGACTATACATTCCCAGTAAAACTAGTCCCATGGTGATAAATCTGAACTTCATAATAAAAAAAAGATGTTTGGTTTATTGATTCAGGAATAAATATAGCCTTTATTTAGTTGATGCGTTCATCGGTAGGGGATAAAAAAACACCTGAAGTGGGGAACCTCAGGTGTTTAACCTAACCAATTATTAACCTAAATTTATGAAAAGTATACTTTTTAAAGTATAGAAAGTTATATTCAATATTCATGCCATTTTGAGTTCTGACCTACTATAGTTTTTCTTTTGTGTTATTTTTGTTACTAAAATTACTTCTTAAATTTGTTTTAGTAATATTAATAGACTATACTTTGTTGTTTTGTGATAATTAATAAATTATTTTGGTTTACTTCAGTAAACCAGCTATATATAAAATTCATGTCAGACAGAATCGGAGTATTTTAGAAAGAAGGGTTTATAAATGAGGGATGAACTTCGGACCAAAAAATAAATCCCTGTTTAATACAAACAAGGATGGTTAGATTGGTTAGAAATATAATCGGAACAATTCGTCCCATTCGGCATCTAGACTACCAGTATATACTGCCTGTCGGGCTCGATTATACCAATAGCGGGCATTCCAAGGATCTCCTTCCTTGCGGTGAAGGTAAGCATGTACGTGAGCGGCTTCAACACCATCTAGCTGATCGATGAGGTCGTGTGCGGTTTTCCAATCACCTTTTTTGTCATACCACAATGATTTTTGTACAGCAGACCAGTGATGATTAGGACTGTCTAATAATTGAAATTCTTCTATTGTCATTTTGTTAATTCTTTGCTCCAGATTTCATAAATATCATCTCCTTTAGAGCTTTTTCCACTGTGATGCCATTTGTTATCTTCCAGCTTTCCATTAAAATTCAGTTCTTGCCCCACCTTATTATTGTCTCTTGAAAAGAATTGTATTGTTTCTGTGTAACGATTGTTTTTGTAACTGTAGCGTCCGCCACCGGTTCCATAAAATCCTTTTTGGGCCGGATTAATGGCAATCCATTGGAAGTAACCGTCGACCAGAATCTTTATTGTTTTGCGATCTGCTTTTGGAATCTCGTGCATCTTTGCATCTTGTTGTCTACCCGTAATTCTCCACAAAGCATCTAAATCTTGGCTGATGGTTTTCTGTTTGACAAAGATCTTGTTGGAATCGGGCAACTTTATCTGGATATTACCTTTTTCGGTTTTAACATACAAGTTGGTTGATTTACCGATATCGGTACTGTCTTTCGTGTCATATTCGATAACTACACTGATCGTGTTGTCTTGCTGCTGGATTGCGCCGCCCCAAGTATAACCAAAATGCTTATTGGTCACATCATATTGTATGAAAGAAAGGTAGTGATTCTTGATCAAAATTAGGTTTTTGGTGGTTCCTGCCGTGGAAATATATGCGCCATCAGCAAGTTGTGCCTTAGCTTGGAAATGTACAGCTACAAGCGATAAGCACAATAGTAAAATACAGTTTCTCATAACAAATCAAAGCATGTTGTCTTTTAAAGATACAAAATAAAAATGTTGAATAGTGTACTGGGGATTGCAGACTCATAAAAAAGGCTGATTCTTTGTCAAAGAATCAGCCTTTTTTAGCGGAATATATGATTTATTTGAATTTACTCGCTAATGCGGCAAGCTTACTAGCCATATCCGTTTGCGGTTCTGGCTGTCT
This sequence comes from Sphingobacterium sp. GVS05A, assembly GCF_019969845.1. Taxonomy (GTDB): domain Bacteria; phylum Bacteroidota; class Bacteroidia; order Sphingobacteriales; family Sphingobacteriaceae; genus Sphingobacterium. The sequence goes on along the minus strand of NZ_JAHXYR010000002.1, from coordinate 323,990 downwards.
TTTGCCTTCATTTCTCTTATTCTTTGGAAGAACAGGTTTTTCATCTGTTTTCATTGATAAGGCAATACGGTTACGTTTCTCATCCACCTCTGTAACCGTGACTGTGACATGTTGTTGTACTTTGATCACCTCATGTGGGTCGGAGATATAACGGTTGGACAGTTGGCTCAGGTGAACTAAGCCATCTTGATGTACGCCAATATCAACAAAAGCGCCAAAGTTGGTAATGTTGGTCACGATGCCGGGAAGTTTCATGCCAATACGTAAATCGCCAATGCTATTGACACCCTCAGTGAATGAAAAGGCTTCAAACTTTTCCCTTGGATCAAGACCGGGTTTGGCTAGTTCATTAAGAATATCATTTAAGGTTGGTAGACCCACTTCCGCAGAGATATAGTTTTTCAACGGAATGGATTTTCTTAATTCAGCATCTTTGAGTAAGTCTTCTACTTTTTTACCCAGGTCTTTTGCCATTTGCTCGACCAGTGCATAACGCTCAGGGTGTACAGCAGAAGAATCCAATGGATTGGCAGCATTTCTTATCCGAAGGAAACCTGCAGCTTGTTCATATGCTTTGTCACCAAGTCTAGGTACCTTTTTCAATTCTCGACGTGAGGAAAATGGGCCGTTTTCATTTCTATATTTAATAATCTGCTGCGCTAGAGATGGTCCTAGCCCAGAGACGTATGATAATATCTGTTTTGAGGCGGTATTCAGTTCCACACCTACCGCATTTACACAGCTGATGACGGTATCGTCCAACGATGTCTGTAGCTTATTTTGGTCTACATCATGTTGATATTGGCCGACACCGATAGATTTTGGATCAATTTTAACCAACTCGGCCAATGGATCCATTAATCTTCTTCCGATTGATACTGCACCGCGTACGGTGATATCATGGTCCGGAAACTCTTCACGTGCTGTCTCTGATGCAGAATAGATTGAAGCTCCACTTTCATTGACCATAACAATGGTCACATTGTTGAGGCCCAGTTTCTTTACAAAGTCTTCAGTTTCACGTCCTGCCGTTCCATTACCGATTGCAATGGCTTGAATATCGTGTTTGGATACAAGATAGTTGATTGTCTTTTGTGCTTCGGCAAGTCCATTTGCGCCATTGTGTGGAAAAATAGCCGTATTTTCTTTTAGCTGGCCTTGTTCGTCCAACACAACGGTCTTACATCCAGTTCGGAAACCGGGGTCTATTGCAAGTAATCTTTTTTGTCCCAATGGTGCTGCTAAAAGTAATTGACGAACATTGTCCGCAAAAACTTTGATAGCCTCTTCATCCGCTTTTTGACGGGTCAATACACGGATTTCTGTCTCCATAGAAGGTTTCAATAATCGCTTATAGCTATCTGTCAATGCCAATTTTACTTGTGCGGCAGCATCGTTGGATGCTTTTATATAAAGTGATTCAATGGTCGGAAGGATATTTTCTTCATTGATGTCGATATCCAGATAAAGTAATTCTTCTTTTTCGCCACGACGCATCGCCAAAACGCGGTGTGAGGGGGCGTCTTTTAGCGATTCGGACCACTCGTAATAATCTTGATATTTAATAGCCGCTTCTTCTTTTCCCGGAATCACTCTGGACACGAATTCAGCCTTTTCTAGGAATATCGCTCTTGATTTGGATCGTACTGTCGCATCTTCCGCAATGATTTCAGCAATGATGTCTCTTGCTCCGGCTAGTGCTTCGTCGCTATTGTTTACTCCTTTTTCTGCATCTATTAACGAACTTGCAAGTTCCAGATAATCTGTTTTTTCCTGCGCCAAAAGAAGATCTGCCAGTGGCTGAAGTCCTTTTTCGCGAGCGACGCTGGCTCTTGTTTTACGTTTGGGTTTGTAAGGCAGGTAGATGTCTTCCAGATTCGCCATCGTCTCGGCTGTCATGACCTGTTGTTCAAGTTCAGGTGTCAATTTACCCTGATCATTGATGGATTTTAAAACAGCTTCTTTACGTTTATCCAGATCCTTCAGTTGTTGGGAACGATCTCTGATGTTTGTAATCTGAACCTCATCCAGACTTCCTGTCATTTCTTTCCGATAACGGGAGATAAATGGAACAGTAGCGCCTTCTTCTAATAGTTGAATTGTCGTGCGAACTTGTTTTTCGCTTATGGATAGCTCGTTAGCAATAGTAATTTCGTGTGATAATAAGCTCATTGTAGATTTTACTTTAAAAAGGAAAGCTGTTGAATGGTTATTCAACAGCTCTATGAAATATCTGATTGTAAATTAATGCAATGGAATTACGCAGGTTTGTTTGTGTTTTCCTCTTGTTCTGTGGGTTTCTTTTCTCCTCCTTCGTTGTTTTTGGCCTCAGCAAAGTGGTCATTGTATCCGTAAGTGATATGAGAAGGTTCCTCTCCGTAATCTAGTTGCTTATGTGGATTGTGTTCCACGACTCCCGCAGGAGTTGTAAATTCATATTTTTTCTTCGCTGGTTCAGATTCTGAGCTTTCAGCAGTTTCTACTGACTGGGATTCTTGCTCAGCTTTGGCTTGTTCTTCCGCAACTTTTACATCACTAGGGACGGTTTCCTCTTTGACTTCCGTCTTAACGTCTATGTCTTTTTCAAAATTATTGATCTGATCTGAAATCTCACGCTTGATGCCTTCGGATGCATCTTTGAATTCTCGTATCCCTCTTCCTAAACCTCTTGCCAATTCAGGAAGCTTCTTGCCACCAAAAAGTAGCAAGATCGCAAACACGATTAAAATCATCTCCTGTGTTCCGATGTTTAGAAATGTTATTACTGGATTGTACATACTCTTTTCCTCTTCTTTTGATTACTAACTAGATGCTAAGTTACACTTATATTTCTATAGTTCTTAGACTAACAGGTAAATTTAAGATAATTTTAAGGTATTTGAAACATAAAAATTACTTAACAAAGGAGCTGTATTTGGCGAGTAAATTTTGTTATATTTTTGCTAAATATTTTTTAATATGACGATAGAGCGGAAATATCTTTGTATTTTTGTGCCTATTTTTTTGAGGAATTGATTATGTTGGGAAAATTTAAAACATTCAAGCCGTATTACAAAAGTACGATCGTATTGGCCGGTCCGGTTGTCATTTCACAACTGGGACATACATTAGTACATACCGCGGATAGCGTTATAGTCGGACATTTTGCTGGAACGATTCCATTGGCCGCAGTGTCCTTGGTGAACGCTGTCTTTATGATCGTTATGGTAGTCGGATTAGGAATTGCCTATGGGATCACACCATTGATCGCACAGGAAAATGGTCGCAATAATAAGGAGGAGTGCGCTGTATTATTATCAAATAGCTTTTGGTTGAATATCATTACCGGTATATTGTTGTTCTGTTTGGTCTATTTTGGTTCTATGCTCGCAATTGATCATCTGAATCAGGATCCGGCTGTTGTAAAGGAGGCGAAACCTTATTTACTGATTTTAAGCCTTTCTATGTTACCGCTGATGGTATTCAGTACATTTAAGCAATTTGCCGAAGGTCTGGGCTTTACCAAGCAAGCGATGAATGTAACCATCTGGGGAAACGTACTCAATATTATATTGGCAATCATCTTTGTCAAGGGTATGTTCGGAATTACGCCGATGGGTGTAAAAGGGGTTGGATATAGTACGCTGATTGACCGTGTCTTGATGATGGCGGTGATGATGACCTATGTGTTGCGATCGCAAAAGTTTAAGGGCTATATACAACATTTTAAAATTACAGTAATAGACAAGGTAAGACTAGGGAAAATATTGCGCATCGGTGCACCTGTTGCAATGCAATATGTTTTTGAAATTGGTGCGTTTGCTGGAGCATCTTTACTGGCCGGAACGATCAGTGCTACGGCTCAAGCTTCCCATCAGGTAGCAATCCAGTTAGCTGCAATGACCTATATGATGGCCAGCGGTATTGCTGCGGCTGCAACAATTAAAGTGGGCAATAGCTATGGAAATAGAAACCTGTTCCGCTTGGAGCGCTTTGCCATAACTTCTTATCAGTTGGTTTTGATCTTTATGTTGATTACGGCGTCATTGTTTGCGATTTTCAATAATTATCTGCCTTATATTTTTACTTCTGATAAGGCCGTAGTCGTTATCGCTGCTCAATTACTGATCATTGCGGGTCTTTTTCAATTATTTGATGGCACACAGGTCGTTGGACTAGGCGTTTTGAGAGGTATGGGTGATGTGAATATCCCTACGATCATTACTTTTATTGCTTATTGGATTATCGGACTGCCAAGTGGTTATGTGATGGGAATACTTTTTGACTGGGGTATTAAAGGGATTTGGTACGGCTTGACCCTTGGTTTATTGACTTCATCGGTATTGCTCTATTTGCGGTTCCAATTAGTGATCAAGAGAAAGAAGCTTCAATTTGAAAATAGCATATTATAAAAGCTGCTGGAAGATAAACACGCCTTAATATAGCTGAAAGTATATTCCTGTTAGAATATATGTGATGTAAATAAAAAAGTGGCTGTCCAAAAGGACAGCCACTTTTTTATAGCAATACTGTTTTGCTGTTATATTTCTCTGTTGCTATCCCAGTTTTCGAGATAGTCTGCAACCCGTTTCAAGAATGTGCCGCCTAGGGCGCCATCTATTGCACGGTGATCGTAGGATAGGGACAGATACATCATATGTCTAATTCCGATCATATCACCGTATTCTGTTTCGATTACCGCGGGTTTCTTTGTTATTGTACCGACTGCCAATATCGCCGCTTGTGGCTGATTGATAATAGGCGTTCCCATGATATTACCAAAAGCACCAATGTTGGTAAATGTGAATGTCCCATCTTGTGTATCATCGGGTTTTAATTTATTTGCCCGTGAACGCTGTGCAAGGTCGTTCACTGATTTGCTTAGCCCTACTAGACTCAACTGATCAGCATTCTTTATTACCGGTACGATGAGATTCCCATTTGGCAGCGCTGCAGCCATACCGATATTGATATTTTTCTTTTTAATAATATTATAACCATCGATTGATATATTAACCAAAGGAAAGTCTTTTAAAGCCTTGGTAATGGCTTCTATAAATAGTGGTGTGAACGTAATATTTTCTCCCTCACGTTTCTTATACGCATCTTTTACTTTATTGCGCCATAGGACTAGGTTGGTTACATCTGCTTCCACAAATGAACAGACATGTGGGGATACTTGGACACTCTTGACCATATGATCGGAAATCAAGCGTCGCATACGATCCATTTCAATAATTTCGTCGCTACCGTTTACAACAGTGTGGACTGTTGGAGTTGGTGTAACTTGAGCCGGTTCATTTTTGATCAGAGGGGCATTTGTTGGTTTCGCATGATCTGTGTTTTGCTGAGTGCCTCTATTGGCTACGTACAACAGAATATCCTCTTTCGTAACTCTACCTTCAGCTCCCGTGCCTTGGATACGATCAAGTTCTTCCTGAGATAATCCCTCATGACGCGCGATGTTTTTTACTAGCGGCGAATAGAAGCGGACACCTTGTTCGTAATGTGTATTTGTTGTTTCTTCGACCGGACTACTCAATTGCGCTATACCGGGTATTTCGAAATTGGTAGTTTCATTTGAAAATGTAGGTTGATCAGCTAGGCTCTCCTGCGATTGAACAGTGGGTTCGCTTGTTTTGGTATCTCCTTCTATTTCTATAATTGCAACAACATCACCAACCTGAACGATTTGGTCTGCAGTATAAAGTTGTTCCTTCAAAATTCCCTTTACAGGAGAAGGTACCTCTGAATCAACTTTATCCGTTGCGATTTCCAATAAAGTGTCATCTTCTTCAATCAAGTCACCAGGTTGTTTCAACCATTTGGTAATTGTTGCCTCCGATACACTTTCTCCCATTTTTGGAAGTAAGAGTTTATATAAAGCCATATTTTTTAGCAATCTCGTTATAGAAAAACGAAGTTAATTAAATTGTGGTTTACTTTCAACAATTTGAAATATTATTCCTTAAAAAACGATTTTATTAAAATTTTATTTTAAGTTACTCGAATTTTGCACCTTCTTCTTTTACTAGTAGTTTCCAGAGTAGGAGAAGCGCATTCATGCGTGTACGTTCGATGTTTATGCGCCTATCGTTGTTGAATTGAAATTTCTTTGTGATCACTTCTTTTTTTCCAGCTACCGCCACCCAGACTGTTCCGACAGGTTTCTCAACAGAACCGCCGCCCGGACCTGCTATCCCGGTTGTTGCAATAGCATAATCTGTACTAAATTTTGCTTTCGCACCGCTTGCCATTTCTATGGCTGTCTGTTCACTGACAGCGCCAAATTGCTCCAATGTTGTTTCATGGACATTTAGCAATTGCTGTTTTAGTCTATTGGAGTAGGGGATTGTTCCCCCGACGAAGATTTCGCTGCTTCCGGGATTCGCTGTTAATGAGGCCGCGAGACTACCGCCTGTACAGCTTTCAGCTGTAGTCAACGTAAGCCGCTGTTGAGTAAATTGCTTAATCAAATATGCTTCAATAGTGGTATCATAATCCGCAATCACATAATTTTTTAAGCGATTCAGAAGTTTGCTCTTAAAGAGCTTTACTTCTTGAATAATATCCACTTTGTTTTTACTTTTTCCGGAAAGCCGTAGGCGAATAAAAGCTAATGTGGGTAAATAGGCCAATTTAACAGTTGAAGGAAGTTCTTCTTCAATATCCCTTATTTCTTCAGCAAGATAAGACTCTCCGATACCACCTACAAGTAAGGTTTCGTGGTGGATGAAGATATCTTTATTTTGTTGCTCGATCAAAGGGAAGACACGCTGTTCCATTAGATGCTTCATTTCAAACGGTACACCGGGCATAAAAATATAGTGCTTTTGTGCATCGGAAACCAACATACCTGGTGCCGTACCATAATCGTTGAATAATATTTCACAGTTTGCCAGAACATCGGCTTGCTGTCGATTAATCTCTAGCATTTCCATATTGCGGGACTCAAAGAAACTTGTTACATGTTGGAGTACTTTTTCGTCACGGATTAATGTAGTGCCAAAATATTTTGCCGCGGTTTTTTTCGTAACATCATCTTTAGTTGGACCAAGCCCTCCGGTAATTAAAATTAAATCGGCTCTCGTGGATGCGTCTTTTAAAGTATTGAAAATAGCTTCCTCGGTGTCGGGAATGGATGTCATCTGGACAATATCTATCTCGAATTTCCCCAATTGTTGTGCAATCCAGCTGGAGTTGGTATCGATAATCTGGCCTATCAGAATCTCATCTCCGATCGTAATAATTTCTGCTTTCATAGTATAAACTTACATAAAATTACGGATCAACTATACGCTAAAATTGTTTTGATTAAAAGAATTTAAAGATGGTCCTTTTCGCGTAATAACTGGGTTTGAATTTTTGGGTGTATACCGGATTAATTGTATAAAAAAAGCAGTTATTTTAAAAATAACTGCCTCCAGAACTTGCCCTTTTTGTCAATTTGAGATCTTGCAATATGGATGCCTTCGCTCGAATGGTGACATTATAACTTCGATATCGTCCAAATGGCATCCACCCAAATGACATATCCCAACAGTGTAAATCTCGATAAATATTGAAGGAAGTCATGACAACTTCTTTTTGTTTGAAATCGTACCCGGATTGAAACGTTACTTTCCATTTAGGTGTAACACTAAAGTCTCCATGTAAATTTAGTGTACTCGTAATCTGATTGTCCATGCGTCGTGTACTCGTATTAAAGAACTTGGACATATTAAAACTGAACGAAGCTGCTAGGTTCCAGGGAATATTAAAGTCTACAAAAGCATTTGGATCGGAACTGATTCGGGCCAAAGCCTGAGCCTGCTCTGGGGTCATTCCAGCATTGGACATTTGCTTTCTCAGTGAATCGATGTTGTCACCCCGTGATTTGGCTGCTTTCGGATTTAGACTATAGTCAAAGGATAAACCAAAATTTGTCAGACGGGCCAAACTTCCATCTTTAATCGCATATCTGTTGACGCGGACACCATTTTCATTTACAGAATAAGGGTCAAAGGTACCGTTGAAGTTTACATTCATCTTCTGATCGAAAAATGCTGTCCGACCGGAGAAAGTTATCGGAGATAGTTTTAATGAATCTGCAACAAAATTATAATTTCCACTAAAGGTCAAACCTTGAAGAATTGGTATCTTTTTGAAACCACCGTCGGTGGTGTCAGATTTGCTCTTCACCTTGGCCTCGATATTGTTGTCAATTGAGAAGCCTATACCCGCAGATTTTCCGGCAGAAGGCGAACCATATACTCCCTGCGAAAAGATGGAATATACATTACGATTGCCATATTGATCATTATATTGTTGATAGAACCCATAACGTGGGTCTGAGAAATCCGGTCTATAGTTAAAATTGATTGATGGAGTGACCACATGTCTGATCGCTTCGATTTTTCCGATCTTTGGATACATACCGTATATCTTGGTCGAAAGACCAGTAGATACAGAGTAATCGTAAGCACGATTAAATCCTTGTAGTGTATCAAGCCGTTGTTTATAACCTGCTGGTGTGTTATCAATACGTTGTCTGGTACTTTGTAAGTACCAACGTTCGGTGTAGTTTACACTAGTATTGAATTGAAAGTATTTAAATGCGTTAAGCGATAAGCTGATCGGAATGTTATGCTGGAAACCATTCTGAAACCTTTTGAAACCTCCAGAACTAAATAACAAGCTGTCTTTGGTATTGACTGTATTTTGTGCTTGAAAACTATAACCAACATTAATACGTTGATACCATTTTTGTTCGCCTACACGGTCTTTGCTGTCAAAGGGATTGAATGAAGAAACGTTTAAACTGATATTTGGTAAACTTAACTGAATACTCCTGTCAGCCATATTCTGACTATGGGTTAAACTTGCTGTTAGATTTACTTTTCCATCGGCAAATACTTTTCCATAACTGATAGATGACCCCATTCTGTTTTGGGCCAGATTTTCATAGGTGGTTAGGTTGCTTCCTGTACCTGTATTGCGGAAATAGGAGGCAGTACCGAAGTTTACACTAGCAGAAAAAGATGTTCCCGGGTTAGCTTCTTGACGTTGGGTATGGTTCCAGGTTACATTGAAGTCTTTGTTTGAACCATAATTATCGGTGCCTTCTATCCCTGTTTTCGTATTTGCATAACGTATATTAAATCCACCGTTGAATTTATAATTTACGGTATAACGTGTGTTCATGGATACTTCCCATGAACCTTTTGAATATAATGATCCTCTAATTTCACTATCCCAGTAATCGTTGAAAGCGAGATACCAACCAATGTCACGCATGGAAAAGCCTCGCGTATAATCTTCACCAAAAGATGGGAAAAGAAATCCTGAGGCTCTTTTGTCGGGTTTAGGGAAAAAAGCAAATGGGAAGGCTACAGGCATAGGGACCCCCATTACCACTAAATAAGCAGGACCGGAAATGATCTGATTTTTAGTTACGATCCCTTTAGATATATGTATACCAAAATGGGTGTGTGGCTCCGGTAAATTACAAGTACTATAGAGTCCCTTGTAGATTGACATCTCATCATAGATATTCTTTCGGACGATATTGGCTTGGATAAAGCCTCCATCTACCTCGGTCATAATGCCATAGGTATTCCCTTCCTGCTTTTCGTAATCATAATAGAGGGAATCTACCGTTTTAGGAGATTCGCCATTTCCCATAATAACAATAGGACGGCCTACATATTTGCCGCTTTTATCATAAATGCCTGATGCGAAAATCTTTTTTTGATTGCGGTCGAGTCGGATGTAATCAGCGGAAAGTTCAAAATCCTGATACTTTACTTTTGCACCACGATATAAATGGCTAATATTCTTTGCTACTTCCGATTTTTGGGAATCGACTGCGATGATGCTGACTTCCGCCTGCAATCCATTGCCTTTTTTCTTCGTGGTATCCTGCCCGGATTTAGTAGAATCGGCAGGTTTTATTTTTGTTGTATCCTGCAGTTTACTGGTCGCCGAGACAGGGTCCTTACTTTGAAGTCCGTTCTGTTTTAATGGAATATTGCTCTGAGCGAATGTTGAATTGCTCATTGCAAGAATGATAAATAGTGTTAAAATGTTGATTAACGACTTCAAAATTAAAGACAAATGTTATTTTTGTGAAATAATGTTAAACTTCGAAGGACAAAATTAGTCAAAAAACAAATAGAAAATATGTTAAATATCGTTATCTATTAAAGAAATAATATTGACTCATTTTGTATCGTTTATAGTAGAGCAAATAATTATTCAATGAAATCAGATTTAAGAATTAGAAAATGGTGTAGCATTATGTTTGCTACTTTGGGATTTTTTTTATTGAATTCTTTCAAATTAAACAACGGCCAACCCGAACCGCCAGACTATCAGATTAAAACCATTGTTATTGATGCTGGACATGGTGGAAAAGATACCGGTGCACAGGGCCGTCGATCCCTAGAAAAGAATGTAGCGTTGGACGTGGCGTTAAAGCTCGGCCGACAAATTCAAAAAGATATTCCTGGAGTTAAGATTATCTACACGCGGACTTCTGATGAATTTGTGGAATTGTATAAACGTATTCGTTTGGCCAATGCTAACAAAGCGGATTTATTTATTTCCATTCACTGTAATTCAGGTGGTTCTAGCGCCCATGGTACAGAAAGCTTGGTTTCTGGTTCGCATCGTTTAGGGCAACAGGATGCTGCTGTCCGTGAGAATGCATCGTTATTGCTCGAATCAAATTATAAAGAAAATTACCAGGGATTTGATCCTAAAGACCCTGAAAGTGCTATTATTTTTTCATTGATGAAAAACAGATTCCGTGAAAAAAGTATTCGTTTGGCACAGATGATTGAGGGAGAGTACGTGAAAGCGGGAAGACATAGCCGTGGGTTCTGGGAAAAAGGATTAGCAGTATTAGCAGAGGCAGGAATGCCAGCAGTTTTGACAGAAATCGGATTTATCAGTAATAGGGAAGAGGAAAGCTATCTTTTATCGGATGAAGGGCAACAAGAAATTGTCAATAATTTGGTTTCGGCTTTAAAAATTTATAAAAATTCTGTTGAACGCTAAACAGATTTGCTTTTATGCTGTTTTAAAGTTATATTAATGATGCATTACAAAAAAAATGATTTGTGAAAATATCAAATGAAACAAAAGTCGGCATATTAGCAACAGTTGCAATTGCTCTATTATTTATAGGGTATAGTTTTTTAAAAGGAAACGACGTCTTCAGTAGCGATAATACATTTTATACCACTTACCATACAGTCGACGGGTTAACTTCTTCCAAGCCGGTTTTAGTTAACGGTTATCAGATAGGACGGGTGTCAAAAATGACCTTACAACCAGATGGTAAAATAAAAACGGAATTTAAGATCCATTCCCATTATAAAATCCCTAAAAATACCATCGCTCGCATTTCCAGCACAGATCTATTGGGTAGCAAGGCAATTGTTTTTGAGATGGGCAATAGCACAGAAATGGCAAAAGATGGCGATTTTCTAAATTCAGGTATCCAAGCGAATATTATGGATAAAGTTGAACCAATTCAAAAGCGAATTGAAACTATTACGATCAAACTGGATTCTACATTGACAGTAGTTAATACGGTGCTAGATAAACAATTTCAAGATGATTTTAAGAATAGTATTCATAGCATATCCACTTCCCTGAAAAATGTCGAAGGAATCACAAAAGATGTAGAGGGGCTTGTGGGAACTGAAAAGGGACGGTTAAATAGAATTATGGCCAATTTGGAATCGATCACATCCAATTTCTCACAAAATGGTGAGAAAATCAACGCAATAATGGCTAATCTAAATAATATAACAGATAAAGCGGCACGATTGGATTTTGAACAAACCATGAACAAAGTAAATGCGACAATGTCCGATTTTCAAAATATTACTAGCAAGATTAATAGTGGTAAGGGGTCAATTGGTTTGTTGCTTAATGATGAAGAATTATACCACAATCTAAATAACGCATCTAAAGAAATGGATAATCTGATGAAGGATGTTAAGGAGAAACCCGGTAAATATATCAAGCTTTCTATTTTTGGGAAAAAAGGTGAAAAATAGATTTTGGTTATCAGAAGCCTTATATAGAAAAAGCCTGCAATTTGCAGGCTTTTTCTATATAAGGCTTCTTTAGATGCTGGAATTATGCTCCCCATCAGAGTAGCAGTTACGTCGCACCTGAATAGTTCTCAAATACGCTACTATTGTCACCGACAAACTGTCCCGCGACTTTTTCCTTTTTCTGTTCAGAAGTTCTGCTTTACTGTTTTGGGGTTACGTTTTTTTTATGGCTGTATATAGTATTTTAGTCGGCTACAGGTAAGCGTTAACGGTGTTAAATTTTCTTTTGAGGGGTCATTGGGGCTATTTTATGAAATCACCACGTGTGTTTTTATCTACGCTGTTTATCATTGCTGGTGCTTAACTTATGACCAAGTTGATACCATAGCCAATATTAAAACTCTATCAACACTATTTTTATAGGGTATTAACAGAGGGTTAATAGGGATATACCCCTGTTACCCCCCTGTTATACCCTTGTTAATACCCCGTAATCTCCCTTTTAATAAATAAGTAGGTGTTAATCAGTAGTTAACTTGATCCTTTGTTATCTGAAATGATCGAAAAAGATGGAATGAAATAGATTACAGCCCCTGCGGATGGTCAATTTGAAAGGGAAATCAATAATTCTGAATCCAGAAATATCGGGTTTACTTTATGGTCAGCCATTAAACCAAAATTAACGCCACTCAATAAGTGGCGTTAATTTTGATAATTGCAATATTTTACTAGCGATTTTATCAGTAGCGTAAGTATATTATCTCACTTTCTTATTTTACAGCGGTATTAGAGGGTTTCTTTAAGCCAGGTAAAGAATTCTCTTTGCCAGACCAGAGCATTGTGTCCCGATAATACCCAGTGGTTTTCATCCGGGAGATAGACAAGTCTGCTTTTTATTTTTTTCAATTGAGCAAGTTGAAAGGCTGCTAAACCTTGTCCTATTGGAACACGGTAATCTTTTCCGCCTTGAAAAATCAGAATAGGCGTATGCCAGTTATTTGCTTTCTCAATCGGATTAAACTGTGTATAAGATTTTTCGTTTTTGCTATCCCAGTAGGCACCACCCAATTCATGATTGGCAAAGAACAATTCTTCCGTCGTACCATACCAACTTCTCATATCGAATAAGCCGTTATGTGCAATGAATGTTTTGAAACGATTTTGATGGACTCCGGCTAACTGGTAAACGGAATAACCACCATAACTAGCGCCAATTGCTGCCCGACGCGCTGTATCGACATATGTTTCTTTGGATATATCATCTATAGCAGATAAATAGTCTCTGATGGGTTGTCCGCCCCAATCTTGTGAAATCGCCTCATTCCATTTTACTCCCCAACCGGGCATGCCTCTACGATTTGGTGCGATAACAATGTAACCTTGTGAAGCAATTAATTGCAGGTTCCAACGGAAAGAATAAAACTGCGTGAGCGCAGATTGTGGCCCGCCTTCACAATAGAGTATAGTTGGGTATTTTTTTGCAGGATCAAAATTTGGAGGATAAATTACCCATGAAAATAAGTCAGCACCATCGGAGGCTTTTGTAATACGTCTTTCAATTTTGTTTTCCGCAATTGCTGCATACTTGTCGTCATTGACCTTTGTGACCGCTGTCAAAGATTTGTTTTTGAGGTCAAAGCTAAAGACTTCAGTCGCACGCGTGAATTTGGTCAAAGTAACAATCAACTTATCTCCGGTTTGACCAACAATACCCGTAATATCAAAGTCTCCAGTTGAAATTTGTTGGATCTTCGGAAGACTTTTTGACTTTATATTCGAAGGTACCTCTAATTCAAATAACTGCACAGTACCTTTGGTGGCGGCAGTAAAGTATATTTTGCGATTATCATTGCTCCAAATAAAACTGTTGACGGTACCATCCCAGTGTGCTGTTAAATTTAAACGGATTGAACTGCTTTTATCAAATAGGATGATGTCATTTTTGTCGGACTCATAACCATCGGTTCTCATACTGAGCCAAGTTAAACTTTTACCATCTGGAGAATAACTTGGTGCAACGTCATAGCCGTTCATGCCTTCGGTAAGATTAGTGGTTGTACCAGAAGATAATTCATAACGATAAATATCTGTGTTGGTGCTCACGGCATAATCTGTCCCGAATTTTTTCTTACAGACATATAGTATCGCTTTGCTGTCGGGAGACCAAATGAAATCTTCTGCACCACCGAAAGGTGCCTGCGGACTGTAGTAAGGTTGATCCTTCAGTAGATCAACGGGATCGCCTATTTTTCCATTACTGTAGCTGGCCACAAAAGGGTGATTGAATTTTCCATCATTGAATGTATCCCAATGCCTGTAATCTAAGTTGTCATAAATATAAGCATCCGATTTAGGCAGTTCTGGGTATTTATCTGTGCTATGGTATTTTTTTATTAATACAGATTGGCTAAAAAGAATATGCGTTCCATCTGGAGAAAATTTAACATTTTCCAGGGCCATTTCACCGGATGTCAGCTGAGTTGCATCTCCCTTTGTCAGATTTTTTTTCCATAGGTGGCCTTTCGATAGATAAATAACATCACCATTTTGTTCGATCTGGACTACTGTTTCGCCTCCTTTCTGATCCGTAAATTGACCACCAGCACCATTGGCTAATGAGATCGTATAAAGATTCTTCTCACTCGTATTGCTTTCCAGGTTGTAATTAGAAACACCATACAGCAATGTTTTACCATCTGAAGAAAGTCCTTCAGCCGATACACGACCGAGATCCCAAAGGGTGCTAGGGCTAATAGGTTGTGGTGTTTCCGTAACCATCTTAAAACTGGATTTTCCACCTTTGCTTTCTTGCGCATTGCTGAGGTTGCATGCCATAATCGCTAATGTAAATATTGTAAGTTTTTTCATATATATAATGCTGAAAAATGTCCTCGCAAGTTACAGATTTTGCTACTAAAAGCTAAGCAAAGGATAAAAATAGCCGTCTTATTTAGTAAAAAGACGGCTATTTGTTTGGATACCTTTATTTCTTGAGCAATATGCCGATAATTACCCAATAGATTTTGAGATGTTGCTTATTGATCAGCATGATTGTTGTCAAATTGATACCAATTAATTTTTGTGGAAACACGCATCAGGATTGCCAAAATAATAAAGATTCCGATCGTTCCCGCGATAAGCGAGTAATCTCTAAGTTGCATGAGTACATAGATGAATAAATAGAACGTACCTAAAATAGATCCGAGTAAAAGTGCAGATTTAAGATCTTTTGTAATCGCTTTTATAAAACTTGCAATGAGCACTACTGTCGCGATTGCTGCGATTAAATACGCAAGATTAAATCCGATATGTTCTGATAATGCCAATAATAGTGTATAAAAGAGTACCATGGCTGCTCCAATTAGTACATATTGGATAATATGGATTCTTTTTTTCTTGATGATTTCGGTGAATAGGAGCGAAGTAAACGTTAAGAGGATGATCAAAATACCGTATTTAGCAACCCGTGTCGTTTTTTGGTAGTTATTGATATCTGGCAGGAAATTGATGGTGATCATATCCGAGTTGACCAACATGTCACTAGGTACGTTTGTATCAGATGCAGCAGCGGCAGTGGGCTGGGGAGACTCAGATTCATCTGTCAGGTTGCCCCTGTTTTTTTCGAAAAGATAGATTGGATAAATATCTCCTGACCATTGTTGGGGCAGCTTGCGGCTAAAAGAAGGGATCTCCCAGGATGCTGAAAAATTGGAGTTGTCGACTGTTCGCTTAGTTGGTAAGAATGCACCGACAAAACTCGGATTAGCCCAATTCCCTTTTGCGGAAATATTTGTTTGATCACCGAGTGGGACAAAATTTAATGATTTTGAACCTTTTAGATCTAGTGTGATTTTGAAAAGGCTCTCGCTTTGGGGATTGATTGAAATTGGGCAGACCAAATTTTGATTGAATAGTTTGAGGTTGTTGAAATCGGGATCGAAAGCTGACTCTAGACCATTCCATTTGAGAATAGGGCGTTTACCTAATCCCTTAAAATCTTGTATACCAAATACTAATCGACTTCCTTTCCAGTCAATCTTTTCAATTGGGATTTCCAGCTTTGTTAGATCGATTTTATTAAAGCTACCTTCGATCGAGATATGACTGTTGTATACCACAGAATTATAGATCCCCCTGGAAAGATGCTGTGGACTGATGTCTGTGCTGATATTCGAGCTTTGGGGCAGAATAAATATCCACTTTGTTTGTTTGTATTCTAATGTTGCTGAGTTTTTACTTTTTTCAGCGGGCTTCTGAATAATTTCGCTGTAGGGGATTGCTACGACGGGACCGGAGATGACCTGCTCCTGGCCCCAATTAAGTGCAATACCTTCAGATACGCTTTGCTCGCGAGTTTTACGTTCTTCAATTAGATCGCTGATCAATGTCAGTGGTATGAGCAATAGTAATGAAAGAAATAAGATGACAAATAATTTTAGGACAGTTGAGTTGCTAATTTTATCAAAAAGCGAATACTGTTCTGCTGCAAATGAGCTTTGGGGTGTATTTTGGTTTTCCATGATTTCATTTATTTAAATCAAGCTGAATATTTTTACTGTATAATGCAATTTGGAGTTCGGTAAGCTGGTAATGAAGTATCTCTTTGAATTCAATATGATGGAATCTTTGTAGGGATCGGCCTTTCTGGAAGGTTTTCTTGTAATATTTAAAATGTTCTGGAAAAAGAATGCCTCCAATCGCGATCATTCCCATTAAATATAGACTGACTTTTCCGTTACCTAACAGAAGATATTGCATGGCAATTTCATCTTGAATTTCAGTTCCCGTTCCCGTTATAATATGGAAGACATCGTGATTTTCCAATTTCGGCATGACATCAAAGCCCTTGCTTGCATAAAAGAGACCCAAACTATGGCCAATGCTCCCAATTGGGTAGGTTAAAAATTCCTCTTTGCTAATTCCCCATGCTTTTTTGTTCCATTTGAAAATATCTGCATACACTTTGGAAGACCAGTTGTAGAGATGAAGCATGAGTTTTAATCGAATTCCTTTCATGTTTTATTGTTTTTAAAAGTACTTTGAATTTCAAAGTGTTTGGGTAAAAAAATTATTTATATTGTTGTTTTATTAAATTTTCTAATGCAATAAGGTGGTTTTCAAATGCTTTTAAACCTTTTGTTGTCCTTTTATATTTGGTATTGGGCTTGCGGTCGACAAAACTTTTCTCCACGACAATATACTCTTCCTTCTCCAGTGTCTTGAGGTTGGAGGCTAGATTTCCATCAGTTACTTCCAATACTTCTTTGAACGAATTGAAGTCATATTCTTCATTCACTGCAAGAACGCTCATAATTTGTAAGCGGACTCTATTTTCGAATATTTTGTCATATAAAGAAAGATCTAATTTCACGATTCGTACTTTTTGTAAACGATAAAACCATAGATGATATGTAACACACCAAATCCTAATCCCCATAACATCAGTCCGTGGTCTGGAAGACATACTGCCATTAAACCTAAGCATATTTCTAGTATGCCTAACCATTTCACTTCTGCGAAGGTATAAATGCTGCCAGCAGCTAAAGCCAAGCCATAGAAAATAAGCAGTATTCCAGCAATCAAATGATAATAACCTTGAGAAAGTAGGACTAATGCTAAAACTCCTCCAGTTATCAAAGGGATTGAAACTGCAAATAAAAGAGATTTGCTGGTAATGTTCCAAATCGACTGCTTATTTTTCTTAGCTTTCTTGCGAGCCATTAAACATCCGGTCAATAATGAGAGCGTCAGAATCAATAGAGCAACTATTAAAAAGAGTGTAGGAATAGTCAGACCAGAGGCGAACCGATTGATCACAGCTTCGGGATTTGCTATCGCATAGTAGCCAAGTAAAGTTCCTAATAACGCATAGCAGCCGATAAGAACACCTGACAAACCGCTTATCGAAACAAATTTGGAGGATTTCTCCATCAATAATCTGATCTCTCCAAGCTCTTTAAATAAATCTTTTTGTTCCATAAAAGTACTTTGATATTCAAAGTAAATGAATAATAATGAATTATGCAAGCGGCAGAAAGAATATTGAAAAAAAATAAAAAAAAGAGTGGAAAATACTTGCAAGATATAGGTTTGGTTTCTATCTTTGTGGCATCAAAAGAAATCCTAATGCGGAAGTGGCGTAATTGGTAGCCGCACCAGACTTAGGATCTGGCGCCGCAAGGCGTGGGGGTTCGAGTCCCTTCTTCCGCACTTGATGTCCTCCCGAACTTAAAACCTCGGGAGGATTTTTTTATGAATGCGATATAGCTAAAAAGAGTATGAATATTTCACACGAGAATGTAGATGCAATCAATGCGGTCGTCAACGTCGCATTAGCACCTGAAGATTATAATCCTCAAGTCGACAAAGAGATTAAAGCGCAAGCTAAAAAGGCGAAATTACCAGGTTTCCGTCCGGGTCAGGTTCCAGTGGGACATATCAGACGTACTTATGGTAAATCTATTTTATTTGATGAGATCAATAAATTGGTGAACGATAAAATCACGAATTATATTTCAGAAAATAAATTAGAAGTTTTAGGTCAGCCACTTCCTTTGGAAGATGACGCACAATATAGCTGGGATTATAAAGATAATTTCAATTTTAAATATGAGATTGGTTTAGCTCCTGCTTTTGAATTACCTTTTACTACTGAGACTGAGTTTGCTGTTTACAATATCAAAGCTGATCAAGAGACTTTGGCAGATCGTATCAAAAACTTACGTCGTAGCTATGGAAAGATGACTAATCCAGAAGTATCAGAAGAAGGGGATGTATTGTATGCTACCTTGAAACAAGATAAAGAGGAAGGTCTTGAGAAAACAACTTCGATCCGTACTGATATCGTTGAAGATGCAAAAATCAAGAAATCTTTAGTAGGTCTTAAAAAAGACGATGCTGTTAAAATCGATGTTAAGAAAGCTTTCAAAACAGAAGATTTAGCACGTATCTTAGGTATCACTGAAGAAGAAGCTACAGCTTTGGATGTAACAAAATTCGAATTGACTGTTAAAAACATCAACCGTTTAGAAGAAGCTGATCTTAACCAAGAATTTTTCGATAAATTGTTTGCGGAAGGTGAAGTAACTGAAGAAGCTCAATTTACTGAAAAAGTAAAAGAAGAAGTAGAAAACTTGTTCAAGCAAAACTCAGATCAAAAATTACGTAACGATATGTATACTTTTGGTATGGACAAAGTTGACGTAAAATTCCCTGAAGAGTTTTTGAAAAGATGGTTGAAAGCGACTAACCCTAGCATTTCTGAAGAAGAGCTTAACGAAGGATTTGCTGATTTCTTGAACAACTTGAAATGGACAATCATCGAAAACCGTGTCGTTACTGAAAACGGTCTTGAAGTTAAATATGATGAGGTAATCAATTTAGCGAAAGAACGTATCTACGCACAAATCAAAATGTACAATATCAACGAAGAGCCTTCTGATGAGCAATTGAATCAGTTTGCAATTCAATTGTTACAAGACAGAGAGCAAGGTAACCGTTTGTTCGAAGAAGCTAAAGCTTTGAAAGTATTTGATCACTTAAAAGGTTTGGTTAAATTGAACAGCAGCGATATTGAATTTAAAGAATTCGAAAAATTAGCGTAAGCGGTTTTTAACATTATTATAAAAAAAGCCTTCCAAATATCTTGGAAGGCTTTTTTTATGCCTTCAATGAAGTCCTTTATACTGTTGATCGTTTTGATTTATAGAAGCGACCTAGATATATCCCTTGCTCTGATCTTACCATTCGGTAATCACTGATTCATTCAGCTTTTTTGATTGTGATGGGATAGGCGGACTAGCTTTTACTATTATTTTAGTAGCCTATTGTTAGTTGGGTTGGCTTTTCTTTGCGTCTGTTTGGGTTGGAATAAAGAAATTATTCTTCTTTCCCAATGGAAATAGCCTTTTCAGAAATTCAGAGAAAGTGTTAAACTCTTGCCGATATAATAATCCAAAGGCGCTGATATATTCCCCATCGTTTGGACTAAGAAGAAAGTTTCTTGTGTTTAGGCGGTTGGAAGCCCTAAGTACAAGTCGACCATCTTTGCGCAAATAAAACATAGCTTCAGCATCAGTTGAAACACGATCTGAGAATACATTCAAATCTGTTAACGCCTGACTCCTGCGATCCGAAATACCGCCTGTGAGAACTAACCTGTCATTAAATAAACGAAGGGACGCAGAGGCGTCATTCAATGATTTAATATTGATATCAAAGAAATTGATATTGAGTGATTGTGCGATGATATTATTGATTTGATTGAAAGCAATTTCGGTGCCCGCTGATAGTAATGTATTGTTGACTTCTTTCCCAAAATCACTTTGTGTTCCGGGGGTGAAGCTACGTCTCACAATTAAACTGAGCGCTTGCTGGTTCACATTATTGGCATCAGAGAAATACCCTTGCAGCTCGTCCTTCACACCAGGGTTCTGTGGGAAATTGATGTCAAATGTAATATCGGGTTGACTCAATTGACCTTTTAAAATCATGTCCGCTTGTGCTAGTACACGCTCAGGGTTTTCCTCTCTTCCCGCAGCATTGTACAGTGGAGCTAAGCTGGTTCTCTGTTGGTATATCGCGTTGATATTGATATTGGCTTCAGTCGGATTGCCAGCCCATCGTACAGTTCCACCCTCCTTTAAGTCAAATATTTTGTTGATATAATCCTGTGCGGTGAAATTAAACTTACCACTGTTTACGATGAAATCACCGAACATTTCAAAATCTCCCAGTGAAGATATTCGCATATTCAGGTTACTATTTCCTTTGCCCGATAGTTCCCCCATACTTGAAAAAAGGTTGATTTCAGCATTTGGCGTGATTAGTAGATCCATATTCATCGTCAAACCATTAAAATCCCGTTTCTTTTGATTTTTCTTGATTTTGGTGGAATCTTTTTCTATAAAGTAGATAAAATCACTATCGGAAATCGTACTTGCGCTATTAAAAGGTATATTGATGACTGTGTTTTCTTCTGATTTAGCACGTATATTGATATTCATTGCTGATGTCAATCCCTTAAACTGGAAGGTTCCGGAAGCGTAAGCGGTGCCATAGTAAGTATTGTTATCTTTTATTGTTGTATTCAATACCATGAAATTCTTTGCCTCGGCTGTCACATCTATATCCGGGTCACTTAACTTGTTAAGATCAACAATGCCGTCGATGGTCGCTATATTGTTTTTTTGATCGTATATTTTGAGACCAGTAAGGAAAATTCTATTGTTGGTCACATTGATTTCTTCGGAAAGACGATAGGGAGTTTTGAGGTAATTGATAACCATTGAAGCATTGTCAAGCTTTCCCGATCCACTAATTTTGGGGTTTAGGATATCACCTTCTATGTCAAGGTCTGCATTTATCTTACCTTTAATGTTGGAAACTAGACTTCGCAAAAACGGTTGAAAAACAAATACATCTGTATTAACCATCGTTGCCCTAAGGTTGAGTTTGTTATTTTCACTTAGGTGGTTGTAGGAACCCCTTAACTGAATTAATTTATCACCTTCTTCTATTTTACTATCTAGTTTTACCAATTGGTTTTCAGGGTCATAATTAGCACTAAGTGCTAATGCTCCTATTGGGATATTGTTGTAAAGGATGGGGGATGTCTTGATGTTGGCAACGATAAATGGAGACTTAAAAACAGAATTAACCTCAATCTTTCCATTTAAATTTCCTGACAAATTGATACCGTGTGGTTTTGTGATACCATTGAGCGAACTGAGATTAAAATCCTGGAATCTTAAATTGATTTGATCTGAAACGTCATTTGATAATATACCATCAATATGCACTTTCTGCTCAGCATGACTCAATGTGAGTTTCTCAAAATACCATTTGCCTTTTGAAATTTTTAATTGTGCATCATTGTTGACAAGCCACTGTTCTTTGTTGATAAGTATATTGGATGGGTAAAAATTGATGAAAGCCGGTTTTGCATGGGCAAAACGGATAACGCCATTGAGATCTAAGCTATTACTGGCTTCCAGTTCTGACATTTTTATGTTGAACTGTAGACTGTCATTGACTAAGGTGTTTGAAATATTTACATTCTTGATATAAGTGCTATCCGTAAAATTGATCTGGTCTATGGAAGTCTGTAGTTCCATATTTTTAAGATTGGCATTTTGGTCAATAATCAAATGGGTTAGACGTATACCATTGTATTTAAATTCAGGTGCATAAAAATTAAAATTTGCGGTCTGCTTTTCGCTGGCAAATTTTGCATTCAATGTTGCTCCACTATCCAGGGCGATGTCTTTTCTAAAGAAGGTTGCAATAGGTCTGAAAGATTTTATATTGATATTGAGGTCAAAATCCTGACGGTTAAAGTCATTCTTTTCAAATCCAATTGCGGGGGCGTAACGCATCGCTAGTGCCTTAAAATAGGGGACAATCGTGTTTAGATCAATTCTTCCTTTGAGGTCGATATGGCCAATAGCGGACTGCAGTGTTAACGACCGCGCTTCTTGATCTCCTTCTGCGAGGAAATTGATGTTTTTGATCACAAACTTTCCTTTGGAGGAAGTAAAACTTACACTATCGGATTTAAATTCCCCGGTAATATTATTGATGTTATCCCCAATTAAGCTCGTATGTAATTTGGTGTCTACAATGTTGATTGAGTCACCTTGAAAGAAATTGAGCTTTTTTAAATTTGCCTGTTGTATATCCGCATCCAAGTGATAGTTAGGCTGGGCGGACCAGTCTATATCTGTCGTAAACTGTAACCTAAGATGTGGGTCATGTATTGTTCCCGAACCGAGAAATAATTGTTTGTCTATATCGCCTTTAACCTGAATCTGCTGATAGGTATATTGTTTAAAACTGAAATTAGTTAGTTTACCTGCTATATTAAGCTTTAAATCCTTGGGATCAGTACCCGTTCCATCGAGCTGTAGATCGAAGCCAGAACTGCCTAAATCTTTTAATTTGGTAGCTTTACCAAGATCAAATTTTTTAGACTGAAATTTGCCGGCATATTTTATTTCTTTTCGTAGGTCTAGTGCTCCATCAGCTTCTACATTACCAATGTCAGTAGCGAAGGCACCAATGGTTTTAAATTTATTGTACTTTCCAAGTAAGCTACCTTTGAATGTGAATTTATTGAAAAGTGTGACAATCTCAGGAAGTTTGAAGTTTTTTAAATTGCCGAGTTCACTAATAATATTTTTGAGATCACTATGTTCAGAGGATATAAAAACATGGGGAACAATAAAGTCTGTCTTGTCTATATCAGGTAGGCCTATAATTTTTAGATCGCCCGCTAATTTGGTGTTTTTTCCAATGGTCAGATCTACTTGTGAAGCATTGATGGCTGCTACAGTACCCTTCAGGTTCGATTTTTTGATCTTTACATCAAACTTGACCTGGTGCATTGGGGATGAAAAGAGGGCAATATCTTCGGAGTGTATGCGCGAATCGCGTGCACGTATCTCGACATTGACTTTATGGATAAAGTCTGAAAAATCTGAGAAATTATTGTAGCTTAATTTTATATAATTTTTGACTGTGGAACGATTGGTTGTGAGCATGAGATCTGTCAGTTCAATGCTTTTGTTACTTACTGAAGCATGGGCGAGGAGTCCCTTAATAACCAATCCTTTTTTTTCATTAAGATTGAAACCTTTGATGTCTGCTGAGATACGATTGGAGTCAATTTTTATATTACTAAAGTGTGCATTTAATTTTGATATGCCTAAATCGCCAAAATCAACAACTTTGTTATAGTGTTTTTGCCTGTGGTTAACATAGTTGAATGAGTTGTTGTTGATAATAAGTTCTTTAATGTCAAAGATTATTTTTTTTGAACTTTTCTTTTTCTCTTTCTTTGGTGGGTTGAAATATCGGATTAAAAATGAGATATTGCTGCTATCCTTAAATTGTTCGAAATTACTTTCCGTATTTTCAATCTTCAACTTATTAATGACAACCCTGTTCAATTCTATTAGCTGGGATAGATTTACAATTGCCTCTATTTTTTCGGATTTTATAATTTTTTGACCTTCTGGGGTATAAATTTCGAAGCCCTCTATCACAACAGATTTAAAGGGTTTAAAATAAATACTTTTTAAACTGATTTTGGTGTCCAGCTCCTTGGATAAATACTTGATGGCCTTTTGTGCAACAAAATTTTGTACAGGTTTCAGCTGTAGCGATAATGCCAATGCAAGCAGTATAATGAATATACTACCCAGGACTATTGACATTATTTTTATTATTTTTTTGATACTTTTGTATTCTAATTTATAACTCCAGCTATGGCTATTATTTTAGGGATTGAATCCTCTTGTGATGAAACCTCCGCTTCTATTTGTATTAACGGTGAAATTCATTCAAATGTTATTGCTACTCAGGCAATCCACGCAAAATATGGTGGAGTTGTTCCCGAGTTAGCCTCACGTGCCCATCAACAAAATATTATTCCTACGGTGGACGAAGCCATTCGTCAAGCAAAAATAAGCAAAAATCAAATAGATGCAGTGAGTTTTACGCGCGGACCTGGATTATTAGGTGCTCTTTTGGTCGGAACTTCTTTTGCAAAATCATTTGCACTTGCTCAGAATATTCCGTTAATCGATATAAATCATATGCAGGCGCATATTTTGGCCCATTTTATTGAAGAACCGAAACCGAGTTTTCCTTTTTTATGTCTAACTGTTTCAGGTGGGCATACACAAATTGTCCTGGTAAAAGATTACTTCGAAATGGAATTATTGGGTGAGACCTTGGACGATGCTGCAGGGGAGGCCTTTGATAAGACAGCTAAAATACTGAATTTGCCTTACCCCGGTGGTCCGCTTATCGATAAATTTGCAAGCCAGGGTAATTCCAATACATATAAATTACCAGAACCTCAAATTCCTGGACTTAATTTTAGCTTTTCAGGGTTAAAGACAGCAATACTCTACCTTGTTCAAGATCAGTTAAAACAGAATCCTGATTTCTTGACAGAAAATATCGCAGATCTCTGTGCTAGTGTGCAATCTCGTATTGTCTCTATCTTATTAAATAAATTGAAGAAAGCCGCAAAGCAAACGGGGGTGAAAGATATCGCGATTGCGGGCGGTGTTTCTGCTAATTCTGGGCTAAGAAAGGGATTGATTGGAATGGGGGAGCAATACCATTGGAATGTCTTTATTCCTAAATTCGAGTATTGTACAGATAATGCAGCGATGATCGCCATTGCTGGATATCATAAATATTTAAAAGGGGACTTTGTTGGTCAGGATGTAGCTCCGATGGCGAGAATGCATTTATAAAATATTATTAAAGAACGTTTCCCTAATAATCTAACTAGGGAAACGATAATTTCCTTATAAAGGAGAACTGTAACCGTAGGCTTGTGCTGCTGAAGTAAACTTATCTTTTTTAGGCTGATAGAAGTTTAATTCATAACCTTCTGCTCCCCAAAAAATGCTAACAAAACTAATTCCTGCCTCCGAACGCAGTACAGTGAGAACCTGGAATGCGTCATTATCAAACTGACCACCATCATCGACTCGCCAAGTACTAATATCATCATAGGTGGCCGGAAAATCCAAATTAATTAATTGGTCTTCTTTGACATAAGAAAATACCGCCAGTGCCGAATCTTGTTGGTTTTCAAAGACTGTGAGATTGAATTCAGCTTGATCTTTCAGGACCGCAACTGTAGTACTTTTGCTTATTTTCCTTTTATATTTTTTTTCCAGTATTTCCTTTACCTCTGGAGTTGTCTCGCGCTCAACTTTTGTAAAAGGTTCTATTTTGTATTGACTCAAGAAGGCTTGATTGACCAACATTCCAAAATCACCGGATTTAATTTCGTTCTTTATCGTGAACAATGAGCCTTCGCTATTGGCAAAGTTTTGTGCTGTCTGTCTTCCATTGCTTTCCTTATTGTCCGTTTTATTCTGTATAAATCCCAATGGGCTAACTTGATTTTCTATAATGACATAGTTGTATTTTTCGGGACTCTCCATAGCCTGATCCATTGGAAGGGCAATTAATGAATCTTTTTGCTGATTCAAAAAGCCAAAATAAGGTGAAATTAATTGCTCTTTATTTTCACTCTTAACCGGAGGTTTGGACTGATTTTGACTGTTGTCACAACCGTATAATGTAAGTAGAAGAATAGCTAAAAAAAGTGATTTCATAAGAGTGTGTAAAATTTTTATGAAATATAAGGCTTTCGCGCATCATAATGAAAAGATTTAAACTTTAATGTTATGATGAACTCAAAATTGAATATCTATCGCAAGGAATGGCTGGATGTTATCTTTGCAGGTCGCAACAAGATGTATGGTGCATATGAATTGCGGAATTTGTCAAATAAAGCAACGAACGTGGGGCTAGCTATTGTTGTTTCCTTTGCTTTCCTTTTGATCGTGGGTTCTTATGGGTATAATAAATATTTTAAGAAAGCCATGCCAGCAACAACTACTACGACTGTGGATTTTCCTGATGATTTAGAAGAACTCCAGAAAGAGGTCGAGAAAAAAGAGGAGGTGAAAGAAGAACCTATTTTAATGCAGGAAGAAGCACCGCAGCAGATCGCACAGGATGTTTCGAAGTTTGATTTGGTGCGTCTGCCGGAGCCTAAGATTACGAAGGCAAATGAAGTAACTGAGGATGTTGCTACACAGGATGAACTGAATAAACCCAATACAATGACCGCTCGTATTACATTAAAAGCAAATGCCGCTGGAACGCACATCGCAAGAGGTGAATTTGGTCCCTCTAAGAAAGATGGTGGTATTACAGGCCGTACGGTAGGACCGGAGTCGGAGGGAGGTATTGATAGCGACGCAGGTACAGTGTTTCGGGCGGTTGAGGTAATGCCACGTCCGGAAGGGGGAATGCCTGCTTTCATGAAATGGGTGTCGGAAAACTATAATTTTCCGCAATCAGCTTTGGATCATGGCGTGTCTGGGGTTATCGAAGTATCTTTTGTAGTGGAGCGAGATGGATCTTTGACTGATATTGTCGTAAAACGGGATATGAATTTTGGAACTGGTGAAGCTGCAATTAATTTATTAAAAAAGGCAAAAAAATGGAAAGCTGGGGTTCAGAATGGACGTACTGTGCGGGTGGCTTATACTTTGCCTATCCGTTTAAGCGCGGCATCTCAATAAAACCAATCTTAACTTTATTTAACAGATGAGGTTTTAAACTTTTGATGGTCAATAATACTCTTATAGATAAATAGGTTGGAAAGTCAATCTATTAAAATTGAAAGATTGTTGATTTAAAAAATAGAGAGATGAAAAAATTGATGTTAAGTTTGGCGTTATCCGGATTAATGTTAACAGGTTTCGCGCAGGAGAAAAAGGATCTTAAATCAGATACCAAAGAAATGACGGCTCCCTTGCACAAGCATTCAAAGGATAGAAAGCACGATGGCTTAAAAAATAAAAATCCTGAGGAGTTGGCTAAGATCAAAACAGATCGCATGGACCAAAAGTTGAAGTTTACAGATCAACAACGCAAAGAGGTGTATGCATTTCATTTGAAGCAAGCGCAGGATCATAAAAAAATCGCGGCGGAGCGCAAATTGTATCGTGAAAAGATGAGAAAACAACGTGCTGCGGATCATGAAAAAATGATGGGATTATTGACTCCAGAACAGCAAAAGACATTAAAAGATTCTTATGCTGAGAACCATAGAACACACAGAGAGCATTGGAAAAAGGATCGACAAATGCAAAAAGGTGATTTTAAGAAAGGCGAGGGTGAAAAAGTAGTTGATGCTGAGGCAAAAACAACTTAAGGTAAAAAAAAAGAGTAGTTTTCATATTAATAATTGGTGAGTGTTAGTTGAAAAGGGGATCATTGATCCCCTTTTTATTTTTTATAGTGTGCACATATCCGATGTACTGTTTTTAATCCGTTGTTTTAGCGAATAAACCTTCGTGTAATAGAGTTTGTATCAAAAAGCTTCGTAACCAAATAGCTTAAACCAAAACTTAGAAGGGCAATTGACAGAATTTTTAGGGAAGCGGGAAGATAATCAATATTCAGAAACGTATCTGTCATCGCCTGTACAATAACAAAATGACATAAATAGATGCCAAATGTTGCTCCAGATATATTTTTTATCCATTTAGATTCGCGAATATTTAATTTTTGCACGATGAGAAATATAGCTACAGTCATCATTGCGACGTCGCTATTACAGAAATACCAATCAATCTCCAAATTAGCATAATTTCCCGGATAATGTTTTTGGGTTAGCAGGAAGCCTGAAAACGTGATGATAAAGCCTATTACAAATACCACTTTTTTGTTATTCTTTGTTTTTCTGCTGCTCTTTCCATTGTTTGGAAAAGGATTTTTCCGCTAGCTTGGGTAATTCCCGTTGATCGCCCCAGGTTTTTTTAAAAAACTTTCGGAGGAAAAAGTTCTTGAATTTCCCGCCAAAGAAATCAATCAATTTTCGACGTTGTATTCCGTATGTAAACCAGCTCCAGACTTTTTGTTCTGTTTTAGTTGATAAACCCTGCTCTACGGAGTCTTTTCTGTTGACAAGAAGCATACGTTGGATATCGATGCCTACAGGGCAAACTTCTGTACATTTACCGCAAAGGGTAGATGCATAGCTTAGATGCTTAAACTCCTTCATCCCATTTAAATGAGGGGAAATTAGAGATCCGATCGGTCCTTGATAGGTTGTTTCATATGTATGTCCGCCTATATTTTGATAAATAGGACATACATTTAAGCAAGCTCCACAGCGAATGCAATATAGACCCTGACGTTGTTCTTTTTGTGCAAGGAGATTACTACGTCCATTGTCAAGCAGGATAACATACATTTCTTCAGGTCCATCAGACTCGTAAGATTGTTTCGGTCCTGTGAGTAACGTGTTGTAAACAGTTAAGTTTTGACCTGTACCATGTGTGGATAAAAGTGGCCAAAATACTTCCAGATCTTGTAGTGTGGGAATAATCTTCTCAATGCCCACCACAGCAATATGTGTTTTTGGAAAAGTAGAAGTCAGACGTGCATTCCCTTCATTTTCTGTAATCGCTATACTCCCAGTTTCAGCAACTAAGAAATTAGCTCCGGTAATACCGACTTCTGCTGCTAAATATTTGTCTCTTAATAACTCGCGCGCTTTTAGTGTTAACTGTTCTGCAGATGCATCCAAAGGAGTGTCAAATTTTTCATGAAAAAGCTTTGCAATATCTTCCAAGCTTAAATGCATAGCAGGCGTCACAAAGTGGTAGGGTTTCTGGTCTAGCAGCTGAATAATATATTCTCCAAGATCAGTCTCGATGGCTTCTATGTTTTTGGATTCCAGAAAATGATTTAATTCAATTTCTTCTGTAGCCATAGATTTAGATTTTACAATCGACCGTGTTCTTTTTCGTTCGATGATTTTATAAATCTCCTCCCGCGCCTCATCAGCATCATTAGCCCAGATTACTTTTCCACCACGTGCGGTAAAATTTGCCTCAAATTGCAATAGATATCGATCGAGATTTTCCATTACTTTCCATTTGATCAAATTTGCTTTTATTTTGGAGTTTTCGAGATTTGCAAATTTGCTTTTCCCCTTTTCGAAAGCAATACTGTATTTGTCGATATTATAATTTATAATATCGCGATGTTTGGTGTCAAATGCTTTCTGTGCACTTTCCTTTAAAAACGTATTTGCCGTACTCTCTGACATCTAATCTACTGATTTTTCACAAAAAAAGTTGGTCGTTTCCTACCAACTTTTAAATATAGTGTTAATAAATTGTTTCTCGAAAATCGAGCTTGAAATTTATTCTTTTATATTAATATTTAAGCTTAATTCATTCAATTGTTCCTGGTGAATAGTTGATGGAGCATCAATCATGATATCCCTTCCCGAATTGTTTTTTGGAAAGGCAATCACATCACGAATGGAATCTAGACCAGCTAATAGCGATACAAGTCTGTCAAAGCCAAACGCTAAACCTCCATGTGGAGGAGCTCCATAGGTGAACGCTTCCATTAAGAAACCAAATTGTTTCTGTGCTTCTTCGGGACTAAATCCAAGGTGTTTAAACATCAGTGACTGCAGGTCTCTGTCATGAATACGGATAGATCCACCGCCCACTTCGACACCGTTTAATACAAAGTCATAAGCATTTGCTCTTACTTCACCAGGGTTTGTATCCAGTAACGGAATATCTTCCGGTTTTGGAGAGGTGAAAGGATGGTGCATGGCATGGTAGCGTGCGTTGTCCTCATCCCATTCCAATAAAGGGAAATCGATAACCCATAACGGAGCAAAGGTGTTTTTGTCGCGAAGACCAAGCTGTGAGGCAACTTCTAGGCGCAATTCGTTTAATTGTTTACGAACTTTATCTTTGCCACCAGCCATAATTAGTAAGAGGTCACCTGGTTTCGCGTGGAACTTAGCGGCAATGGCCGTTAATTGTTCTGGCGTAAAAAATTTATCAACAGAAGATTTAACTGAGCCATCTTCATTCACACGAGCATAGACTAAACCTGTAGCGCCGATTTGAGGACGTTTAATAAAATCGGTTAAGGCATCCAGTTGTTTTCTGGTATAATCCGCACAGTTCTCGGCATTGATACCAACAACCAACTCTGCTGCATCAAATACAGGGAATCCCTTTTCTTTGGCTACATCATTTAATTCAACAAACTGCATTCCAAAACGGATATCCGGTTTGTCGGATCCATATAGACGCATGGCATCAGCATAGGTCATACGTGGTACAGCGCCAAGGTCTATGCCTTTGATCGTTTTGAAGATGTGTTTTGCTAATCCTTCAAAAATATTCAGTATATCTTCCTGTTCTACAAAAGACATCTCACAGTCGATTTGTGTGAACTCTGGCTGGCGGTCAGCACGTAAGTCCTCATCGCGGAAACATTTGACAATTTGAAAATAACGATCAAAACCTGATACCATCAATAGCTGTTTGAATGTCTGCGGTGATTGAGGCAATGCATAAAATTCACCTGGATTCATGCGGGAAGGAACCACAAAATCTCGTGCTCCCTCCGGAGTAGATTTGATGAGATATGGTGTCTCTACTTCTAAGAAATTTTGAGAGTCAAGGTAACGACGCACTTCCTGAGAAGTTTTATGTCGTAAAATAAGGTTCTCACGTACCGGATTACGACGTAAATCCAGATATCTGAATTTCATTCTGATATCATCGCCACCATCTGTTTCATCCTCTATTGTAAAAGGCGGTAATTTAGCTGCATTTAATATTTCAAGATTTGAAACCTTGATTTCGATATCTCCAGTGGAGATTTTAGCATTCTTATTGGAACGTTCAATAACCTCTCCGGTTACCTTTATGACATATTCTCTTCCCAGTTCACGGGCACTAGGACGTAAAGACGCGTCATCATCTGCATTGAACGTTAATTGTGTGATACCATATCGGTCTCTAACATCGATGAAAGTCATACCGCCCAAATCGCGGGATTTTTGAACCCATCCACTCAGGGTAACCGTTTTCCCTAAGTCAGCTAATGTTAATTCTCCACAAGTGTGTGTTCTGTGCATATCTTAATAAAAATAAAATTTATGCAAAATTATTGGTTTTACTCGACAATAACGAATTCTACTGTGCTTATTTGAATGCTGTTCTCCCACTTTCAACCACACTGGAGGGGTTATCTGTTTTTCAGTCCTCCACTTTCTCCCATTTTTTAGAAAAAAGGGAGCAAAATTAAATTTCTAAAGAGGAAATTTTTACAATTCATTTCCATTTTTCTGAAAAAAAACCGAAAAATATCTGTCCATGTTTTGAAGATATATTTGATTTAAATACGTGTTTAACTGTTTGTAAATAAGGTTTTATGCTTTGTAGTGGAATTGGATGTTTTTTTTTCTTGTAGCTATTTTTCGATGTGGAAAACTTTTTTATGTTGTAAAGTGGGGGAAAGTGGGAGAAAGTGTATACTTTTACATTTAAATTAGAATAGGATAATTGACGATATGACTCAGTTGATCGGAGAATTCGAATGCAAGCTAGACGCCAAAGGAAGGATGGTGTTGCCAGCGGCGCTCAAGAGGCAGATGCCTCATGTTGAGCGCGATGGGCTTGTTGTGAATCGCGGTTTTGAGAAGCATTTGGTTTTTTATCCACGCGAGGAGTGGGACTTGATGACAGCTAAACTGGCTAAGTTAAATCAATTTGATCCGAAAGTGCGGGCTTTTGTGCGTGCTTTTACTCGTGGAGCCACAGAGTTGACTTTGGATGCGGCTGGTCGTGTTTTGTTGCCAAAAAGCTTGCTTGAATTTGCAGGAATAACAACAGAGTTGGTTTTGGCTTGTCAGTTTAACAAGATAGAAGTTTGGTCAAAAGAGGGGTATGATGATTTGATGGGCGACGGAGGTGTGGAAGATATATCGTCTTTAGCGGCAGAGGTAATGGGGGATATTAATTTTGGAATATAATAATATGGAGAATGTGTACCATGTTCCGGTAATGTTGCAAGAATGCATGGATGCTTTGGCGATCAAGCCGAATGGTGTGTATGTGGATGTAACTTTTGGTGGAGGTGGTCACTCTCGTGAAATACTGAAGAGGCTGGGGCCGGAGGGAAAGCTGTTTGCTTTCGATCAGGATCCAGATGCTTTGGGAAATGTGATTGATGATCCTCGTTTTACATTGATTCATCAAAATTTCAGGTTTTTAAAGAATAGTCTTCGTCTGCATGGTGCGCGCACAGTGGATGGTATTTTAGCTGATTTGGGTGTTTCATCGCATCAGTTTGATGCAGCAGATCGTGGCTTTTCAATCCGATTTGATGCTGATTTGGATATGCGTATGGATCAGGTGGGAGATTTGGATGCGAAGGCCGTGTTGGCGACTTATGCTGAAGAAGATCTTCATCGGATTTTTGGTATGTATGGCGAGATTATGAATGCAAAGTCATTGGCGAAAACAATTGTAACAGCTCGTTTGGCACAGCCGATACATACGGTTGCTGAATTGAAAGAAGTTATTCAGCGAATGGTTCCAAAGGGAAAAGAACATAAATACCATGCGCAGGTTTTTCAGGCTTTGCGTATCGAGGTTAACCGTGAATTGGAGGCTTTACAAGAGTTTTTGTTGCAAACTGTTGATGTGTTGAAAAGTGAAGGAAGATTGGTGGTGATGTCTTATCATTCCTTAGAAGATCGTTTGGTCAAAAATTTCATGGCCAAAGGGAAATTTAAAGGAGATGTTGAGAAAGATTTTTTTGGAAATGAAATTAAGCCGTTCCATGTGTTGAGCCGTAAGGCGATTACAGCATCGCCGCAGGAACTGGCTGTAAATAATAGATCGCGCAGTGCGAAACTGCGTATTGCTGAAAGGTTGGATTTGTCTTAAAAATGGAGCGAAAAGATGAGCAGGAATACAATAAGACAGAAAGAATTGAGTGAAGAAGTTCAGGAAGAACTACAAGAAACTGTCGAGGAAAAGGCGGAAGAAACAGAAGCGTTTATTAAAACGCTTTTTACCGTTGGAGACCTTTCCTTAAACAAAATATTGGAGTATCTCCCTTTTGGGGCTTTCATCGCCTTTTTGATGTTGTTGTATATCTCTAACCGTCACTTCGCTGAGCGAACTATTCGAGGTATCGATAAAGTAAGCAAGGAAGTTAAAGAATTAGGTTGGGATCATAAGTCACTATCTGCTGAACTGATGAAAATGTCCACGCAAACGGAGATCGCAAAGCGTGTGGACTCATTGGGTTTGAAAGAGCGTGTGGAGCCGCCGATCAAGATTGAAGTTGTAGAGAAAAAAGAAGATAAATAGAGAGAGTTATGAGTATCAGAAACACGATTCTTATTCGCGTCTATTTTGCCTTTGGACTTATTGTGCTTCTTGCATTTATGGTATTTGGGAAAATGCTGAAGTTGCAATATGTGGATGGGCAACATTGGAAGGCTTTGGCGGATAGTCTTTCTATTCAAGAGCGTGAGGTTGAAGCTGCACGGGGGAATATCTATTCCAACGACGGAAGCTTATTGGCAACTTCTGTTCCTGAGTATGAACTTCGTTTTGATGCTATGGCTATTCCCGAAGAAGAAAATGAATATTTCAATCTCAAAGTTGATTCTCTCGCGATTAAACTGGCTGATTTTTTTAAGGATAAATCATCCCGGCAATATTTGACATTACTAAAACAGGCGCGGAATAAAAAACAACGCTATCTACTAATTAAGCGGAATGTGTCACATCAGGATTTAAAGAAGGTGAAGCAATTTCCTTTATTTAAGTCAGCTCGTGTTGAAAAAGAACGTTTTCCTAGCGGTTTGATTACCGACAGACAGAATAAACGGATTTTGCCCTTCGTTAATCTGGCAGCAAGAACTATTGGATATAAAAACGTAAAGGAAAATATCCATGTCGGCTTAGAGGGAGCATATGGTGAGTATATTGATGGAAAGAGTGGAAAGAGATTGATGCAGCGTATTGCTGGTGGGGTTTGGATTCCTGTCAATAGAGATATTGAGGTAGCACCTGTTGATGGTTCGGACATCATATCCACAATTGATGTAAATATGCAGGATATGGCTCAAAGAGCGCTGGAGAAACAGATGATTGTGAGCAATGCTGATGAAGGTTGTGTTGTGATGATGGAAGTGAAAACAGGAGAGGTGCGGGCCGTTGCAAATTTTATGCGGGATAAAGATGGTGTTTATCGGGAGAAGTTCAATCTTGCTATTGCGCAAAGCGCGGATCCGGGCTCAACTTTTAAACTTGCCTCTTATCTAGCATTGATTGATGATAAGAAAATCGATTCAAGTACAACCATAAATATCGGAAATGGTAACTGGCCGATTTACAAACATACAATCCGCGATTCGCATGCACCCAAAAAATCTATAGTCTCGGCTAAAAGAGCTTTTGAAGAATCGTCGAATGTTGGGGTTACAAAATTTGTCTATCAGGCTTATAAAGATAACCCAGATCAGTTTACGTCGAAACTGCATTCTTTTGGATTCGGTAAGACGTTAGATCTACAGATTCCGGGAGAAGGAGTTCCATTGGTAAAAACATCGAAAAGTAAATCTTGGAGTGGATTGTCATTGGTTCAGATGGCTTATGGTTATGAGATGAAGATTACGCCATTACAGACCTTGACATTTTATAACGCTGTTGCAAATAACGGTAAATTGATTGCACCACTATTTGTCAAAGAGATAAGGCATTTGGGGAATACGATTCAAACCTTTCGGGCAAAGGTAATTAATGAAAAGATCGCTTCGGATCATGCATTGGCAGAGGTGAGGGGAATGATGGAAGGTGTCATGACGGAGGGTACAGGAAGAAGTGTTGCTAGCCCATTGTATACATCGGGAGGTAAGACGGGAACAGCGCAGATGGCTGATGGCTCAAGAGGTTATGGAGCGAGGAGATACCAGTCATCTTTTGCAGGCTATTTCCCAGCTGAAGATCCGAAATATTCGATTATCGTGGTGATTCGAAATCCGAGAAATGGTTATTATGGTGGATCGGTGGCCGGACCTGTTTTTAAAGAACTTGCGGATATGGTTTATGCCAATGATATGGAGATGCAGGGGAAAAAATCATTTAAGGCAGTTAATGTTGGCGGAAGAATGCCGTTGACCTTGCAAGGGTCAAGAGAAGCGAGTAAGAAAGTATACGATAAGTTGGGAATTAATACAGTGAATTGGGATATGGTCGCCAGAGGCGAAGTAGATACGTCGAATAGAGGTGTACCATTTGTGGATTTGAAATATAAAGAAGGAATTGTTCCAAATGTAGTGGGAATGGGATTAATGGATGCATTGTATGTGATGGAGAATGCGGGATTTAAAACACATGTATTTGGAAAGGGAAGAGTGGGAGCGCAATCTTTGACTGCGGGTCAAAAACTCCCGTTTGGAACAGCGGTAAATTTAGAACTTAAGTAATGATGGATTTAAAAAAAGTATTGCATGCTATCCCTGTTCAACAGGTGGTGGGAAACCTCGAAGAGGTCGATGTGCACTCTTTGTGCTTTGATTCCAGAAAGGTGGAACTGGGAAGTTTGTTTATCGCTGTGCGTGGTGTTCAGACAGATGGGCATTTGTTTGTCGATAAGGCAATTACCTCTGGAGCAAGAGCCGTTATTGTTGAAGAACTTCCTGTGGAAACATTGGACTCTGTGGCTTATATTTTAGTGGCAGACTCAGCATATGCTTTGGGAGTTGCTTCTGCTAATTTCTATGGTAATCCATCCGAGCAACTCAAGTTGGTTGGAGTGACAGGAACCAATGGAAAAACGACAGTAGCCACATTGTTATTCCAATTGTTTACTGAGTTGGGATATCATGTTGGTTTGCTGTCAACAGTGCAGAATCAAATTGGTCCAAAGATAATTCCCGCAACACACACTACACCGGACCCGATCCAGTTGAACCAACTCTTACGGAATATGGTAGACGATGGTTGTGATTACGCTTTTATGGAAGTCAGTTCGCATGCTGTGGTGCAGGAGCGTATAGCAGGGTTAGTGTTTGCAGGTGCAATATTTACGAATATTACACACGACCATCTGGATTTTCACAAAACTTTTGACAACTATATCAAAGCAAAGAAGAAGTTCTTTGATGATCTAGACATACATGCGTTTGCTTTAACAAATGCGGATGATCGCAATGGTCAGATCATGTTGCAAAATACGGTTGCCCATAAAAAAAGCTATGGCTTGCGTTCTGGCGCTGATTTTAAAGCTAAAGTTATCGAAAGCCATTTTGATGGTATGTTGATGAGTATTGATGGGCAGGAAGTATGGGTCAAATTGATCGGTGATTTTAATGCTTATAATCTTTTAGCGGTGTATACCGCAGCAATCCTATTGGAGCAGGAAACAGTAAAGGTGTTGACGGCCTTAAGTACATTGAAAGGGGCAGAAGGGCGCTTTGAAACGATGAAATCCACTTCAGGTGTCTTTGGTATTGTGGATTATGCACATACACCTGATGCTGTTGAAAATGTCTTAAAAACCATTAGTTCTTTGAGACGTCCAGAGCAAAAGATTATTACTGTTTTAGGTTGTGGTGGTGACCGCGACAAAACCAAAAGGCCAGAGATGGCAGAAGCAGCGTTACGTTATAGCGATCGTTTCTTGATAACATCTGATAATCCACGCACAGAGGATCCATATCAGATTATTAAAGATATTGAAGCTGGGGTAGGAGCTGAACAAAGGGTAAAAACACTTTCTATTGCAGATCGTAAAGAAGCAATACGTACAGCGTATCAATTGGCAAACCCTGGAGATATTATTCTGGTCGCCGGAAAAGGACATGAAAAATATCAAGATGTGAATGGTGTTAAGCATCATTTTGATGATAAAGAAATTTTAGAGAATACATTTAACGAAAAATAGAATATGTTGTACCATCTATTTACGTGGCTTAGCGAATATATCCATATACCAGGAGGAGGTTTGTTTCAATACATCTCCTTTAGAACATCTATGGCTGTTATCGCTTCATTAATTATTACCACGGTTTTTGGGGGAAAATTGATCCAGTTCTTGCATAATAAACAAGTTGGGGAGACAATTCGTGATTTAGGGCTAGAAGGTGAAAAAAAGAAAGCTGGTACGCCCACAATGGGAGGAATAATTATCATTGCGGGGATCTTGGTTCCTACCTTATTATTTGCCAAGTTGACAAATATCTATGTGATCATCATGATTGTAACGACACTTTGGATGGGGGCAATAGGTTTTCTGGATGATTATATTAAAGTTTTTAGACATAATAAAGAAGGGTTAGCTGGAAAATTCAAAGTGGTTGGCCAGGTCGGCCTTGGGGCTATTATTGCCTGCACGATGTATTTTCACCCGGATATTGTGGTACGTAAAGGTGTGGATAAGCCAACTTCAACTAAACCGGTGGAAGTGGTTATTAACGAAGGTACAGGAGAAAAAACATATGCTGAAAATGTGAAATCTTCTAAAACAAATATCCCTTTTTATAAGAATAATGAATTTGACTATGCCAAGGTGTTCAAGATGTTTGGCTTGCAAAGTGACTATTTGACTTTTGTAGTCTTTTTAATTGTTGTCATTTTTATCGTTACTGCAGTATCCAATGGTGCTAATATTACCGATGGCATCGATGGCCTGGCCACAAGTACGTCCGCAATAATTGGGGTTACCTTGGCAATTTTGGCTTATGTGTCTGGTAACGTGATTTTTTCAGACTATCTCAATATTATGTATATCCCCAACTCTGGTGAGCTTGTGATTTTTGCAGGAGCATTTGTGGGAGCTTGTGTCGGTTTTCTATGGTATAATACCTATCCTGCACAGGTTTTTATGGGGGATACAGGTAGCTTGGCAATTGGAGGTATCATTGCGGCATTTGCGATTTTGATCCGTAAAGAATTGTTGAT
This sequence comes from Sphingobacterium sp. GVS05A, assembly GCF_019969845.1. Taxonomy (GTDB): domain Bacteria; phylum Bacteroidota; class Bacteroidia; order Sphingobacteriales; family Sphingobacteriaceae; genus Sphingobacterium. The sequence goes on along the minus strand of NZ_JAHXYR010000002.1, from coordinate 285,604 downwards.
TCCGATTTTATGTGGTGTGTTTTTGCTGGAAAATCTCTCTGTAATCCTACAGGTTTCCTATTTCAAATACACCAAAAAGAAATATGGTGAAGGAAGAAGGATATTTTTAATGTCTCCTTTGCATCACCACTTCCAAAAGAAGGGGTATCATGAAGCAAAAATTGTAACACGTTTTGTCATTGTGGGAATAATTTTAGCCATTCTGACAATTGTAACATTAAAAATTAGATAACGATGTCAAATATATCAACAGCATATTACCCTCAATCAGGAAGCTTGGTCATTTTAGGCGCAGGTGAAAGCGGTGTGGGTACAGCAATCCTGGGAAAGGAAAAGGGCTATGATGTTTTTGTGTCGGATAAAGGGCTGATAGCGGATCATTATAAGGAGCAATTGAAAGCGGAAGGCATTGCTTTTGAAGAGGGGAATCATGATGAATCTCGCATATTGAATGCGGCTCTTGTTGTCAAGAGCCCCGGAATTCCGGAGACAGTGCCCTTGGTGGTCGCCTTAAAGGAAAAAAATATTCCGGTAATTGCCGAAATAGAATTTGCAGCCCAATATACTGCTGCTAAATTAATTTGTATCACAGGATCAAATGGGAAGTCTACGACAACCATGTTGACATACGAAATGCTAAAGCATGGTGGTCTCAATGTTGGTTTGGCTGGTAATATTGGAAAAAGTTTTGCCCTTCAGGTCGCGCGTGAAAATTTTGACTGTTACGTATTGGAAATTTCAAGCTTTATGTTGGATGATATGTACCATTTTAGAGCAGATATTGCTGTAATTCTGAATATCACGCCAGATCATTTGGATCGTTACGACCATAAAATGGAGAATTATGTGGATTCCAAATTCAGAATGATACAAAATCAGACGGAGAAAGATTATTTTATATACTGTCTAGACGATCCTGAGACGATCAAAGGATTGGAAAGACACCATAGTAAGGGGACTTATTTACCTTTTACACAAGAACAGCTTGTTGAATTGGGAGCCTATTTAACTGCCAATAAAACAATGATTATTAATACACCAAATAACGATACATTCACTATGAGAACTGAGGAATTGTCATTGCAGGGGAAGCATAATATTTACAATAGTATGGCTTCTGGATTGATTGCAAAAGTGCAGGAGTTGAGAAATCAAGCGATGAAAGAGAGTATGGGATCGTATGTGAATATTCCACATCGTCTTGAACACGTTGCCTGTATTGGGGGTGTAAACTACATCAATGATTCAAAGGCGACGAATGTTAATTCGGTATGGTACGCTTTGGAAAGTTTTTCGACACCGATCGTATTGTTATTGGGAGGTGTAGATAAAGGAAATGACTATACGATGCTTGCTGATTTGGTGAAAGACAAAGTGCATGCTATAGTTTGTTTAGGAAAAGACACTGCAGCAATTCATAAGGCCTTTGAGCAGGATGTTGAAATTATTGTTAACAGTACATCGATGCAGGATGCAGTTATCTTGTCTTCACATTTAGCTAAAAAGGGTGATACGGTATTATTGTCCCCAGCGTGTGCGAGCTTTGATTGGTTTAAAAACTACGAAGATCGAGGTGATAAATTTAAAGCAGCTGTAATGGAATTATAAATAAATGGTACAACCATAAAGGGAGAAGGATATGCTACAGAACATAATGTCTAAATTAAAAGGTGATCGATGGATATGGATCATTGTGATGATCTTATCGGGATGGTCACTTTTGGCTGTATACAGTTCGGTCGGAACCCTGGCCTATAAAGAGGGAAGGGGGACAGAAATGTATCTGTTGAAACATTTTTCTATCATCGCAGTGGGATTTATTTTGATGTACCTTTCTCACAAATTGGACTATCGTTATTACGCTGGTATATCCAAGATCATGATGGGAATTACAATCCCTCTATTGTTGTTTACCTTGTTGTTTGGAAGTAAGGTCAATGAAGCTAGTCGTTGGTTGACTATTCCGGGTATCGGCTTGACTTTTCAAACTTCGGATTTAGCCAAGCTTTCTTTGATTGTTTTTCTTGCACGGATGTTATCGCGTAAGCAGGAAGAAATTAAGGATGTGAAAAAGTCATTCTTACCAATCATGGGATCAGTATGTGGGGTGTTTATTCTCATCGCCTTGGCGAATTTGTCTACAGCACTCATGTTATTTGGTGTTAGTGTATTGCTGCTGCTGATTGGTCGGATATCGTTTAAACAGATTGCTATTGTTTGCTGTGGTGGAGGAGTTCTATTGATGTTAGTCATCTTTTTTGGTCCACGTAAAACAACATACATTAGTCGGGTAAAATCGTTCTTTAATACCGAAAAAGTTGATAAAACCGTTTCATTCCAGGATGATAAGAACTATCAGGCAAATAACGCAAAGATCGCAATTGCTACCGGTGGACTCTTTGGTAAAGGTCCGGGAAATAGCGTTCAGCGAAATGTATTGCCACATCCATATTCCGATTTTATTTATGCAATTATTATTGAGGAGTATGGCACCGTCGGTGGGGTGATCCTGCTATTTCTATACTTGGCTTTTATGTATCGATGTATACGTATAGTCACGATGAGTCCCAAGGCGTTTGGGACGTTCTTGGCCGCTGGTTTAGGTTTCAGTCTTACCATACAGGCGCTAGCAAACATGGCGGTAGCAGTAGGGTTAGGACCAGTAACTGGGGTGCCATTACCATTAGTGAGTATGGGAGGAACTTCGATTTTGTTTACAAGTGTAGCCTTAGGAATTATTCTGAGCGTGAGTAGAAATATTGAGGAATTAAAAGGAAAAGAACAGTTGGATGAAAAACCGAAGCCCAAAAAGGTGGTTATCGGCTCCATTCCAGCTTAAACGATATATTGAGCATGGCAATTCGAGTAATAATAAGTGGGGGTGGTACCGGAGGACATATCTTTCCGGCGATTTCAATTGCAAATGCGTTGAAGACGATGGATCCTGCAAATGAAATTTTATTTGTAGGTGCTAATGGTCGGATGGAAATGGATAAGGTGCCTGCTGCAGGTTACACTATTGTTGGACTTGATATTCAGGGAATCAATAGAAAGCAGCTTTGGAAAAATATCCTATTACCATTTAAATTAATGAAGAGTCTTCGTAAGGCAAAAAAGATAATTCGGGACTTTAAACCCGACGTCGCAGTAGGTGTTGGCGGTTTTGCTTCGGGACCTTTATTGATGATGGCGAATAAACTGGGAATTCCTACAGTTGTTCAGGAGCAGAATTCTTACGCGGGCGTAACAAATAAAAAAGTCGGTGCTAAAGCAGCAAAGATTTGCGTAGCCTACGAGGGGATGGAACAATTCTTCCCAGCTGATAAAGTGTTGTTGACTGGAAATCCGATACGAAGAGAGTCTGTTGCGATCGAGGGAAAAAAGGCTGAGGCTTTGGAGTTCTTTGGATTGGATCAACATAAGAAGACAATCTTGGTACTAGGAGGAAGTTTAGGTGCTAGAACATTGAATGAAAGCGTCGTTGCCTATTTGGATGCTCTGCGTAATGAAGAGGTACAGGTGATTTGGCAATGTGGTAGCTTTTATATCGACACTCTTCGGACGGAATTGGAAGGAAAACTTCCGGCAAATGTGAAGATGATGGCATTTCTTCAAAAAATGGATTATGCCTATGCTGCGGCTGATTTGATTATTAGCCGAGCAGGAGCAGGTACGATCTCAGAACTGTGTGTGATCGGGAAACCCGTTATTCTGGTTCCTTCGCCAAATGTTGCGGAAGATCATCAGACTAAAAATGCAATGGCATTGGTCAATAAACATGCAGCACTGTTAGTGAAAGATATAGATGCTGCAAAGACTTTGATTCCAACAGCCTTGGATTTATTCGGGAATCCGGATAAAGTGGCAGAGTTGAGTGAAAATATAAAAATACTTGGTAAGCTGGATGCTGATATTCAGATTGCAGAGCAAGTGTATAAATTGGCAAATAAGAAATAGATAATGAGTATGAATCTAGATGCAATAAAACAAGTTTACTTGATCGGAATTGGCGGCATCGGCATGAGTGGCCTTGCACGCTATTTTAAGCATTTGGGCTGTGAGGTGAATGGATATGACCGTACGGAAACCGAATTGACCAAGACATTGGTCAAAGAAGGTATTTCGGTCACATATCAGGATGATGTGAATTCTATTGATTCTATTTTCCATCAGCCTGTAGCTGCTACATTGGTGATATTTACACCTGCGATTCCTAAGGATTCTAAGATTAAAGCATTTTTTGAATCTCAGGGTCATGTATTGTATAAAAGGTCACAAGTACTCGGTATCATTAGTGAAAGCAGGTTTACCATTGCGGTAGCAGGAACACATGGTAAAACGACTACCTCAACGATGGTAGCACATTTGTTAAAAGATTCGGGATACGATTGTTCCGCTTTTTTAGGCGGTATCAGCTCTAATTACGATACGAATGTGCTTTACGGAAACAATAATACCGTAGTGGTTGAAGCTGACGAATTTGACCGTTCATTTTTGACACTTCATCCGAATATCGCGATCGTAACTTCTTCGGATGCAGATCATTTGGATATCTACGGTGATAAGAGCCATTTGCTTGAATCTTTCCAGTTGTTTTTGGACAAGGTCGTTGATGGTGGCACACGTATAATAAGGAAAGGACTGGAATTCAAGGGCCAGATTAGTTATTCTGGCCAGGAAGTGGCAGATGCTTATGCGTCCAATGTTCATGTAAGAGAAGGAGAGTTCTTTTTCGATTACCAGGATGCCAATGGGAAAATTGAAGATATTCATTTGGGTATTCCTGGGATTCACAATGTTGAAAATGCTGTTGCAGCAATTACGGTAGCACGTCTGTTGGGAATTTCGACCGAGGCAATTAAGACTGCTTTGACAACATTTAAGGGCGTCAAAAGACGATTTGAATATATTGTCCGCACGCCGGAGGTGGTTTACATTGACGATTATGCACACCATCCTGAAGAGTTACGGGCATTTTTGACTTCAATGCGGAAATTGTATCCAACAAAGAAACTAAATGTTGTATTTCAGCCACATTTGTTTACGCGTACCAGAGATTTTGTGGATGGGTTTGCTGAGGTATTATCTACTGCGGATAATCTTCTCTTAATGGAAATATATCCAGCACGGGAACTTCCGATAGAAGGGGTTAACTCAAGTTGGTTGTTGGATAAAATTACAGCGCAGCATAAACAGATTGTTACAGCCGAAGAAGTATTAGATTTTGCACGGAATGAAAAACCGGATTTAATCGTGACTGTAGGAGCAGGAGATATAGATAAATTGGTAAAACCATTACAAGCGATTTTAGAACATGCTTAAAAAATTACGTGACATACAATGGAATCGTGTACTCTACTTTACCCTATTTTTTATTGGGGTTATTGTAGTTGTTGTGATCATGAACATTGTAGGCAAACGTGATGAACAACAACTTTGTAAGGACGTGAAAATAGTCATCGAAGGGACAGAGGCTTTTATTGATCAAGCAGATATTTCAAAATTAATTGAGCAAAACTACGGAAGTTTTGTAGGGAAGAAGGTCAATGGCATTCCTTTTCAGCGCGTGGAGAAGACACTGAAAAAATTGCCTTATGTATCGAATGCAAGCATTCATGCCGATATGAATGGTACAGTAAAGATTAATATAGATCAGCGCGAAGCGGTCATGCGGATTATCAATAAAAATGGACGTGAGTTCTATGTTGATCCCAAAGGTTTAAAGATACCGACTACATTAAAGTATATCCCGCACATCATGGTGGCAACTGGCAATATAGCCGAAGGATACAACGAAGCATTGGATACAATCTCAACTTCCTTGGTGAAAGATTTGGTGAAGGTGGCGGAGTTTATTGGAAAGGATGAATTGTGGAGTAACCAGGTTGTACAGATTTATGTGAATGCCGACCATGACATTGAACTTGTGCCCCGTGTTGGAACACAACAATTGATTGTTGGATCTGCCGATTCGTTGGAACAAAAATTTGAATTATTAAAAACATTTTATACGCAGATCATGCCAAAAGTAGGTATCAATGCCTATGGTGTGGTGAATGTAAAATACGGAGGACAGATCATTTGTGAAAAGCGAGGAAATTGGAGCTTTTCAGATGATCAAACAAAAAAAATAGCAAATAATACATTATAGTAATACAGCAACAATACAGGAAATTATGAACTCAAAGGCAGCAGAAATTGAAAGAGAGAATCCAATTATCGTGGGACTCGATATTGGTACTACCAAAATTTGTGTTACGGTTGGGAGACGTAGCTCAGGGAACAAAATCGAATTATTAGGTGTGGGCAAAGCCGACTCTGCTGGTGTGAGCAGGGGAGTGGTTGCCAATATCCAAAAAACTGTGGGAAGTATTTTGGAGGCGGTAGAAATTGCCGAAGCACAATCTAATGTCGATATTAAGGTTGTCAATGTGGGGATCGCTGGTCAGCACATTAAGAGCATCCAACACCGTGGAATATTTACCAAAACAGATGGTGATGATGAAATCATTCGAAGAGATATCGAACGATTGATTTCAGATATGTATAAACTGGTACTGCCTCCAGGAGAAGAAATTATACATGTTTTACCTCAAGAGTTTACGGTAGATAATGAACCGGGTATCCGCGAACCTATCGGCATGGCTGGACGTCGTATAGAAGCAAATTTCCATATTATTTCGGGAAGAGTTACCGATATCAAAAATATTAAAAAATGTATTGATAATTCCAACCTGGAAGTTGCTGAACTGATCCTTGAGCCTTTGGCATCTTCGGAAGCTGTATTGGATGAAGATGAAAAAAATGCTGGTGTTGTATTAGTTGATATTGGTGGTGGAACGACAGATGTTGCAATCTTCCATGAAGGAATTATTCGTCATACTGCTGTAATCCCATTGGGCGGTAATATCGTGACTGAAGATATTCGCCAAGGTTGTTCTGTATTGCGTTCGCAGGCGGAATTGCTGAAAACTCGATTTGGATCTGCTCTTGCAGATGAAAATAAAGAAAATGAGGTAATTTGTGTGCCGGGATTGAAAGGTCGTGAGCCGAAAGAAATTTCGGTGAAAAACTTAGCTTATATTATTCAAGCTAGAATGGAAGAGATTATCGAGCACGTGTATTACGAGATCAAATCTTCTGGTTATGAAAATAAACTGATAGGGGGTATCGTTATCACAGGAGGTGGAGCTCAATTGAAACATTTGGTACAACTCGTTGAGTACATAACTGGAATAGATTGTCGTGTAGGTTTTCCTAACGAGTATCTTTCGAAGAATGAAGTGTTACCGAAACCGCTATTTGAAGAATTGAAAAGCCCATTATACGCAACAAGTATTGGCTTGTTGATCAAAGGGATTCAATCGCATGAAGAAGAGGAAGATAGTCGTAGAGAAGTGCATGCTCCTGCTAAAAAAGTGCAGGCGACCACGACGACGAAAGAAGTTTCGGAACAACAGCAAAAAGAGCAAGGATTGTTGTCATGGTTCAAACGATTTATTAAGGATGGTAACGAAATTGATGACGCAAGTTTTTTAGATAAAAAGTAAGTTTTCCACAATGGTTGAAGTTTTCCACAATTTCACAAATGTGGAAAACTTTTGTTGAAATTATATTATTATTACATTACATATAGTGGGTTTGGTTCATTTTGATATCGTGTTCATTATAAGTTAAATAGGGATAAGTTATGTCAATACAGTTTGAAATGTTAAAAGAGCAATCTTCAATAATCAAGGTTATTGGGGTTGGTGGTGGTGGCGGCAATGCCGTAAACCACATGTATAAACAAGGAATTAGTGGGGTAGATTTTATCGTGTGTAATACTGATGCGCAAGCATTGGAGTTAAGCCCGATCCCAAATAAAGTTCAATTGGGAATAAGTCTAACCGAAGGTATGGGTGCTGGAGCAGATCCTGATGTAGGTGAAAATTCCGCTATCGAAAGTATTGAAGATATTAAACGCATGTTGGGCACCAATACCAAAATGTTGTTTATTACTGCTGGTATGGGTGGTGGTACAGGTACTGGAGCAAGCCCCGTTTTGGCTAAGGCCGCTAAGGAATTGGGTATTCTTACTGTTGCGATCATTACCACACCATTTACGTTCGAAGGTAAACGTCGTCGCTCACAAGCGGAAGAGGGACTTTCGGAATTACGTAAATATGTAGACTCTTATCTTGTTATCTCCAACGATCGCTTGCGCGAAATCTTTGGAAATCTAACGATGACAGCAGCTTTCGCAAAAGCTGATGATATATTGACGACGGCAGCAAAAGGTATCGCCGAAATTATCACTATCCCTGGTTATGTAAACGTCGATTTTAAAGATGTTCGTACAGTTATGAATGATAGTGGTGTAGCGATTATGGGTAATGCGATTGCCGAAGGCGAAGATCGTGCGTTACGTGCAGTAGAAGGTGCTCTGGCTTCTCCATTGTTGAAAGACAATGAGATCGAAGGAGCTCGTTATATTTTATTAAATATTACTTCTGGAACAAAAGAGGTAACGATGGATGAAGTTGCAATCATTACAGATTATATTCAAGAAAAAGCAGGCTTGTCTGCTGATTTGATCTGGGGTAATTGTATTGACGAAAACTTTGAAGATGAATTGTCAGTAACAATTATCGCAACAGGTTTTCAGACTTCAGAAGAACGTGATAAAGAGCGCGAAAATACAAAGGTATCTATGCCCTTGACACCTGAACCGGTAAATTCTTTTGTTAAACCTGTTTCTCAGGTGGCTCCAAAAGAAGCGCCAGTTGCCAATAGTTTTGTCACTCCGGTTCAACGTGTGGATACACCAGCTCCTTCAACAAATACATCGACGCCGAATAATCTGCAGTCTGACTTATTTACTTCTCCTAAAAATGTTGTGCAACAACAGCAAGTAGTGATTGAAGAACCACAAGTAATACGTCATGATTTGGGGTTTGATGGCGCTTATGAAGAGGAGACTCCATTCGCTGAAAGTGATTTTCAATTGAAAACTTCACCTTCTGTTTTTCAGTTTCAAATGCCGACAGTATTTGATTCATATGCTGCTCCATCATCATCAGACTATGATGAAAGACCTACGTTTTCTTCTAGCACAACCAATGAGCAGATCGAAGTTCCTCAGGTAGAAGAAGAACAGGTTTCGTTTGAGGATCAATTGGTACGTACAAAAGAGCGTATCCTGCGCTTGAAAGAACTAAGCATGAAATTGAAATCTTCGAATGGTCTTCATGAGTTGGAAAATGAGCCAGCTTACAAAAGAAAGCAAATGTCATTGGAGGATACACCACATTCTTCGCAGTCACAAGTCTCTCGCTTTACATTGTCATTTGAGGATGGAAATACCGAGATTCGACCAAATAATTCATTTTTACATGACAATGTAGATTAATCGAATTGACATAAAATACTAAAAAAGCCATCCAATCGGATGGCTTTTTTAGTATCTTTAAATACCGATATAATACAATTATACAAGCTATGACTACAAAATTAAATAACCCTGTATGGGTGATGAGTTCTGCCTTTGATAAATTGTCACTACCAGAATTGATTCAAACAACAAAAAGAATTGGCGCCGGTGGAATTGACCTTTGTGTTTTCAGAAAAGATGGTACACGCGAGGACCATACAGCTACACATTTAGACTATGAGGGATTTACACCAGTAAAAGCTAAAGAGACGCTAGAATTGTTTAATCAGGCCGATTTAAAGCTTTCACTTGGAGCCTTTGAGAATATGATTGGAGGGGATCCCGAACAGCGTGTGAAAAACCAGAATCACCTATTAAAATTGATCCGGATTGCCCATTTGTTGGGTGGTGATGAGAATAATGTCAAAGTTGGTACTTTCGTCGGTTATAATCACGAATTGGGAAATCAGCTAGATGGATTTCAAAAAAACCTGGATGAGTATAAACGCGTATTTGCACCAATTGTTAATTACGCTGAGAGTCTTGGGGTAACAATACTATATGAAAACTGTCCTATGGAGGGCTGGCGTTCTTCAAGGTATAGTTCTACCTACAACAACTTACCTGCCGTCTTGGCAGCACGTAAATTGATGTATGCAATGGTTCCTAGTAAAGCACATGGTGAAATTTACGATCCTTCACATGATGTTTGGCAAAATACAAACCCAATTGATATTATTCGTAATACTGATATCAGTAGATTGCAGCGTATACATGTGAAAACTACGCGAAATCTGCAAACAACTGCTCGTGTAGACTGGGGTGGAATGTATCCCATGCAACATGTTGATGCTGAACTAGCAAAAAAAGCGAATGTGAGTATTCCGGGGCATGACTGGGATAGACATCATTATGAAGCGATGCTTCCAGGATTTGGTGGATCAGATAGCATGGATTGGCGTGGTTTTGTTGATCTACTTCAGGAACGTGGATTCAAAGGGCCTTTTGAAATTGAAAATGAGGCAAAAAATTCAAAAGATACGGGTGATTTCTCAGCAACAGTACAGGGATTTACGACCTGTCTTAATTTCTTAGCTCCTATGTTATGGGATTTGGAAGCTGAGGTTGGTTACACTTATAAAAAATCTGAACCTTTAAAAGATATCAATGCAAAAGATATTCCGGTTACTACGATGGATGATCTGATCTAAAAAAAATACACTCCAACAATCTTCTAATTGCTGGAGTGTATTCTGAAAAGTTCAATTAGTTCAGGAATATTGGAAACATTTAATTTCTCAAATATCCTGCTTTTATAGGTACTCACGGTTGATGGGCTTAGCTCAAGTAGGCCCGATACTTCAATGATTCCTAGACCTTTGATCAGTTGTTTTGCTACATCCACCTCTCTGTTTGACAAGCGTGCCAATGGGTTTAATTTCGTAAGTTCGGATTTACTCTGAGTCAATTTTTGGACGTATAAATCCTGCACATTGCTCGACATATACTTACCTCTTTCTTGGATAGCTAATATAGCGTGGCTCAATTCTGCCATCGCGGTAGTTTTATTGAGATAGCCTACTGCTCCAGCTTCAATATAACGTAAAGCATACAATGATTCATCATAAGATGAGAAAATTAGAATTTTTATAGTAGGTTGAATCTGTAGGATTTCTTCAACAACTCTAATATTGTTTCCTCCTGGCATATTGATGTCCAGTAATAATAGATCGAAATCTTCCAGTTTTATCTTTTCTAGTACCTCGTCGAAATTTTCGGCTTGAAATATTTCCGCTTTTTTAAGGGTCTCCTTAATAATAACGGAAGCTCCGAGTCGTACAATACCGTGGTCGTCTGCAATAAGAATCTTCTTCATAGATACTTTATATTATTCTGGGCTTTAATTACCGTACGAAATTTAAAGTACTATCAATATACAATATATCTTGATATTTTGCCCTAGTTAACGAGCAAATATAGCAAATTAAGTTAATAAAAAACTTGAGCATATCGTTTTAGGTCATAATTTTAAAAATAGGATTTAAGAAGCAAAAATATAGGACAATAAAAGACTCGCGATAAAAAAGTGGTTTATTTTAATTAGATTTATGTGACAATTACTAGTTTTGGTAAAATTTTAAAAGATTAAATGGTTTTAATATGGGATTTTTAAAAGAATTTAAAGAGTTCGCAATGCGCGGTAGCGTTGTTGATTTGGCTGTCGGTGTTGTTATCGGTGGGGCATTTGGTAAAATTGTTACCTCATTGGTTGACGATATTATCATGCCACCCATAGGTTATTTAACAGGTGGCGTAGATTTTGCATCCAAGAAAATTATACTTAAAGTTGCTGATGAGGCTACAAAACAAGCTGAAGTTTCTATTAATTATGGGAATTTTATCAATGTGGTCATCCAGTTTATAATTGTTGCATTATGTATTTTCACTGTTATTAAAGCATTAAATTCGTTAAAACGCAAAGAGGAGGCTGCTCCTGCCGCTCCAGCTGCACCAACAAAAGAAGAAACATTGTTGACAGAGATCCGAGATATTCTGAAAACTAAATAATTTCAAATTTTTATTTGATTTCGAATAAACCAGAGGAGTAGCACTTCTCTGGTTTTTATTCTTGTGCAATTTGTAAATTGGTTTTTTAGGCTGTCAATGAATAAATTAGAGATGACTTTTTACTTAAAGTCTAAATGTTCTCAATATTGTTTGTTTTTGTCTAAAATAAACTTTACTTTTGCATTCCTCTTGGGGAGTTTTGTATTAATTGAAGTAAGAACAAATTAGCATAATAGCGTCATGAAAAGAACATTTCAGCCATCGCAAAGAAAAAGAAGAAACAAACACGGTTTTAGAGAGCGCATGAGCTCTGCAAACGGTAGAAGAGTATTAGCTTCACGTAGAGCTAAAGGTAGAAAACGTCTTACAGTGTCTGACGAATACCGTCACAAAGGTTAATCTTTGACAAGGATCGGTGGCCGCTTATAAGAGCTTTTTCTGATAAGATCAAGTCATCGTATGAGAAATACATTTACAAAAGAAGAACGGTTATGTGCGAAAAGGCGTATTGATACGCTTTTTAAAAGCGGTTCTTCTTTTGTTTTGTACCCTTTTAGAATTGTTTTTGTATTCGAAAAAAACAGTGAGACTGAAAATTTCCCCCCCTGTCAGTCTATTATATCAGTTTCCAAACGTAGGTTCAAAAGAGCAGTAGATCGTAATGCGATAAAGCGTATGATGCGTGAAGGCTATCGTCTTCAGAAATCGAATGATTTGATTCCTTTTTTGTTGAAACATAATGTAACTTTGTATTTAGCTATTCAATACGTGGGCAAACATATCTTAGCATATGATGTGTTCCATACCGCGATGAATAAAATGCTGAAAAAATTACAGGATGAATGTGCTGATGCTTATTTGGAAAAAGGGAATTAAACCTTTCTTTAGTTTTATTTTCTTAGCTATTATTCGTTTCTATCAACTATTTATTTCACCATTCTTGGGTGCCAATTGCCGGTATACACCTACTTGTTCTCAATATGGCAGGGAGGCTATTCTAAAATATGGGCCTTTTAAAGGGGGCTGGATGGCTTTGAAGCGAATTGGACGTTGTAATCCTTGGGGCGGCCATGGCCATGATCCTGTACCTTGATCTCAATATAAACGATGAATAATTTAATTTTACAAATTGATACCTCAACCACCGTTTGTTCGGTTGCTTTAAGCGAAAATGGACAGACATTGGCTGTGATAGATCTTGACGAACCTAATGCACATGCGGCTAAACTGACTGTTTTGATCGAACAAATTTTGTCTGAAACAGAACGTTCTATGAAAGAACTGGCAGCGATAGCGGTGAGCATGGGACCTGGATCTTATACAGGGCTGCGTATTGGTGTGTCTACAGCGAAAGGTCTTTGTTATGGTTTAGATATACCTTTGATTGCGATCAATACGCTTGAAGCATTGTTTTTTGGATATCAAGAGCAATTTGGACTGCAAGAAAACGAAGCTTTTATACCAATGTTGGATGCACGTCGCATGGAAGTATATTCTGCAATTTATGACCATAAGCGCGACCTTGTAAAACCTACTTCGGCAGAAATCATTGACGCTGATTATTATGAAGAACTGTTGACTACATACAATTGTGTTAATCTATTTGGCTCAGGTGCTGATAAATTTGATACATTGTTTGATACCAACGATCGGGTGAATGTGCAGTTGGGGTTTAAAGATTCGGCTGCATTTTTATCGCAGTTGGCGTTTGATAAATTTCAAAATAAAGAATTCGAGGATGTTGCCTATTTTGAGCCTTTCTATCTGAAAGACTTTGTGGTAATGACAAAGAAAAAGGTTGGCTTATAGCCAACCTTTTCTTTTGAACCATAAGTAAATGGCCATCGAAATAGCAACCATGATTGCCATAGCAATGGGGTAACCATAATACCATTCTAGTTCTGGCATATTTTTAAAATTCATTCCATATACTCCAGCCACAAATGTAATCGGCATAAAAAAGACTGAGAAAATCGTCAAAATACGCATGATTTCGTTCGTATGATTTGATGATATATTAAAGAATACATTCAATAATTGCGCAACATTCTCAGATAAGTTTTCATACAATGTCGAGGTGCGTATTTGAAGATCTTTTAAGTCTCGCGTGTATACGTCTTTTTTGGAGGATGAATGAAAATGTTCGATGACCTCCTTATACAAGAAAATAACTTTTCTGGCGACATCTATTTGCCGTTTGATGAAATATAGATTTTTCAGTACAGGCTGTTGCTTCATGCGTTTCAGAAAAATCAGTTCCTCATAAGAATCGATACGTGTTGACAGTTGCTCCAATGTTTTACTGAAAGTGAAAACCGCAGCTGTGGTAATAAATACAGCCAGTTTTCGGCTATTTTTTGTCTTTATACTCGTAAACTCAATGTTTTTGAGCTTCTCTAAAAACTCAATACGGCGTTTATGTACAGTGATTACAAAATCGCTCCCATAGAAGATTGTTAGGCGGTCTGTTACTTCGCCTATACTATCCGAATTCTCTTTGAAACTATCAGACATGACCCGGAGAATAACAAACGTGTAGTTTTCAAATTCTTCAATTTTAGGGAGATGATCCGGTTCCTTGGAATCCTTAATGGAGGCATCATTTAGATTATATCTTTCCTTGATGAACGCAAAATCTTCTGAGGTAGGCTCGGAAATATCAATCCATTCGTAATTTGCGATTTCTTTTTCAACAATCGTTTTGATCATAAATCTAATTTATACAAAGACAAGATACTAAACAATTTTGTTTGTTGCCAATATTTGCAGAGGGGGATTGGGGTGTGCTTTTTAATCAGTAGGCTCAGAGGCTTAATAAATCAAAAAAGCCATCAAATGTTATGATGGCTTTCCTGATATTATTTTAGTCTTCTTATTTGTTGGAAGATTTGTATTCGTCATTTAACTGTTTGATTACTTCATTGGTGATTTCCAGAGAAGGATCAGCATATAATACAGTAGGATTAGATTTAGAATAAGTCAGTACAAGTTTATAACCGTTATCTGAAGCATGTTTTTTCAAAAACTCAGTGATTTTATTATACACGTTGTTGAATTCTTCTGACTCATCTTTAGCGAGGGATGAAGAAGCCGTCTGATCTAATCTTGCCAACTCATCTTGTTTGCGCGCTAATTTTTGTTCGGTAGCTTGTCTATCTGCAGCAGACATTGTAGCGGCATTTTTTTGATAGTCAGCCACCTCACGTTGAAACGCAGCACTTTTAGCTTGAAGATCAGCTTGCGCTTTTTTTACTTTGTTTTCAAGCTTTGATTTGATGTCTTTAAAATATTGATATTTTTCCGAAAGTGAATCAGAATTTAAATAAACGATTTTATCCTTGCTGCTGCCTTGACTCTCTTTGCTTACAGCGTTTGAATCATTTTTGGAAGGTTCATTTTGCGTTTTCGCACCTTGATTACATGATACGATTGTTCCAGCCAATAAAAGACCAAAGGAAACTTTCGATACAATTGAAAATATAGTGTTCATTTTTTTATTATTTGCGAATTAATACTGAAACAAACCTAACATAAAAAAATCGAAATTCTAATTTTTAACCATAAAAAAGTAAAATTATCGACCACTTAATTGTTTCGGATTATCCATTTAATACTTCACCACAGACTTGATAAATCGGCCAAAATTTCGTATTTTTGAATATTACATTTAACAGTTTTTCAATGAGCGAAGAAAAGAAAAATGCATCCACCTACTCGGCCGATAATATTCAGGTATTAGAGGGTTTAGAGGCGGTTCGTAAGCGTCCATCCATGTATATTGGTGATACCGGTGTAAAAGGATTACACCACTTGGTATACGAGGTTGTAGACAATTCAATCGACGAAGCTGTAGCAGGGTACTGTACAGATATCTTTGTTACCATCCATAAAGACAATTCAATTTCTGTTCGGGATAACGGTCGTGGTATCCCTACCGGAATCAACAAAAAAGAGAATAAATCAGCGTTGGAGCTCGTTATGACGGTATTACATGCTGGTGGTAAGTTTGACAAAGATACATACAAAGTATCTGGGGGTCTACATGGTGTGGGGGTATCTTGTGTGAACGCATTGTCTACACTTTTGAAAGCTGAGGTACACCGCGATGGAAAAGTATACCAACAAGAGTATCAAATCGGTAAACCTTTATACGATGTAAAAGAAGTTGGTGTCTCTGATAAGACAGGTACAATTGTAACATTCCATCCAGATGCAACAATATTCACACAGACCACGGTATATAATTACGATACTTTGGCCAACCGACTTCGTGAGCTTGCATTCTTGAATAAAGGAGTAAGCCTTACTTTGGAGGACGAGCGTGAAACCAACGAAGACGGTTCAGAAAAAAAAGAAACTTTCCATTCTGAAGGTGGTTTGAAAGAATTTGTCAAATTCTTGGATGGCACGCGTCAAGCATTAATTCCTGAACCAATCTATGTAGAGGGAATCAAACAAGGTATTCCTGTGGAGTTGGCTTTACAATATAATGATACTTATTCTGAGAATGTCCATTCTTATGTAAATAATATCAACACGATCGAGGGTGGGTCACATGTCGCGGGTTTCCGCAGAGGTCTGACACGTACCTTGAAAGCATATGCTGATAAATCAGGTTTGCTTAAAAACTTAAAAGTCGAAATTACAGGCGATGATTTCCGTGAGGGATTGACTGCTGTCATTTCGGTGAAGGTTGCTGAGCCTCAATTTGAAGGGCAGACAAAAACCAAGTTAGGTAACTCCGAGGTAATGGGAGCTGTTGATGTAGCTGTTGGTGAGATTTTAGGTGTTTACCTTGAAGAAAACCCACGTGAAGCGAAATCTATTGTTCAAAAGGTTGTTATCGCAGCCCAGGCGCGCGCAGCGGCACGTAAAGCTCGTGACTTGGTACAACGCAAAACTGTAATGGGCGGTTCCGGACTTCCAGGTAAATTGGCCGATTGTCAAGATAATGACCCTACCAAATGTGAGATTTATTTTGTCGAGGGGGATTCTGCGGGGGGGACAGCTAAGTCTGGCCGTGACCGGAAGCACCAAGCCATTATGCCATTACGAGGTAAGATCCTGAACGTTGAAAAAGCAATGGAGCATAAGATCTATGAAAATGAAGAGATCAAAAATATGTTTACCGCTTTAGGCGTAAGCGTTGGTACCGCTGAAGATGCCAAAGCGTTGAATATTGACAAATTACGTTACCACCGTATCATTATCATGACCGATGCCGACGTGGATGGTTCCCACATTACGACTTTGATTCTGACATTCTATTTTAGATATATGAAAGAATTGATCGAAAGAGGATATGTATACATTGCTACTCCTCCTTTGTATCTTGTGAAAAAGGGTAAAGAACATGAGTATGCATGGAATGAAGACCAACGTATGAATGCTATTCAGCGTCTAAAAGGAACAGGTAAAGAAGATAGTGTACACGTACAGCGCTATAAAGGTCTAGGTGAGATGAATGCGGAGCAATTATGGGATACAACAATGAATCCTGAGACGCGTACTTTGCGTCAGGTAACTATTGAAAATGCTGCTGAATGTGACCGTATTTTTTCGATGTTAATGGGAGACGAAGTTGCACCTCGTCGTGAATTTATTGAGAAAAATGCACGTTACGCAAAAATTGATATCTAAGCACAATTTTATAGCGAAAATAAAAGGTCTGATGAAATTTTTCATCAGACCTTTTTTTATTCCATTTTATTTTCTAACTTAATACAAAGGAATCATTTTTCTGCCGGGATAAGTGCTTCTTCAACCAACGGATAGCCAATATTTAATAGAACCTATTATGAAATATTGTAGCAAAATTTTGCTCTTTATAGGTTATTTTATTGGGATAACCTGTATGGCGCAAACAAATGAAAAAATCAACCTTGAAGAACTATTTGAAAGTTTATCGGAGGAACTACCCGAAGATACCGATTTAAGTGAACTAAGTGAAAAATGGACTTACTATCTAAAAAATCCAATTGATCTGAATAAGACTGATGGGACAGAACTAATCGAATTACAATTTATAGATCCTTTATTGTTGCAGCGGTTGATTGAGCATCGTCAGGTTTCCGGCGACTTTATCAATATCTTGGAGATCCAGTCCATTGAGGGGTTTAATACACGGATTGTGAGCTTATTGTTGCCTTTCGTTAAAGTCGGAGAGGCTAGTCCATTTACTGGAAGCAAATTCAATGATTTATCACACGAATTTATATTGCGTTATGGACGGACCATAGAGAAAACAAAAGGGTACCAAATTATAGATACCACAAGATCCCGTTACCTGGGAGACCCCAACCGATATGCCTTCCGATATCGGGCTAATCTAAAAGATAAAATTCGCTTAGCAATAAATATGGAAAAGGATGCTGGCGAGCCATTTTTTAGGGATAAGCAAAAATTAGGATTTGATTTTTATGGAGTAAGTTTATTCGTTAAGTCCATTGGTCCAGTCCGCAACCTTGTCATTGGAGATTATGCATTGCAATTTGGTCAGGGACTTAGCATGTGGAATGGTTTGAGCTTTGGTAAGGGAGGACTCGTACAGAATACCGCCAGACAAGGAATCGGTGTGAAGCAATACACGTCATTAAATGAGGTTAATTTTATGCGCGGGATTACTGGAACCTTACAACTGTGGCGATTTGAGATCACACCATATTTTTCATACCAGAACATCGATGCTAATGTATCCGATAATATAGAATCTAGGGTAATTAAGACGATTGCAAAATCAGGATTACACCGGACAGCAACTGAGCAACGCTATAGAAATGCTGCACATCAAATGACTTATGGGGTGAATGTTTTATGGCGACATAATCGATTCAAAATAGGAGTCAATTTCAATCAATCTCAATTGGATGCGATTAAGCTCAAAGGGACGGGCAAAAGACAGCAGTATGATTTCGAAGGCGATTTGTTGCAAAATATAAGTCTATATACAAACTATACGTTCCGAAATGCCCATCTATTTGGAGAATATGCCAGTAGTCTAGATGGTGGATCGGCTATGTTATTGGGGTCAATTGTCAGCTTACACTCACGCGTATCCACAGTTGTTCTTGTTCGGAATTATAGAAAAAACTACCATACTTTTTATGGGCAGGGCTTTGGTGAATCGAGTAACAACTCAAATGAAGAGGGAATTTATGCGGGACTTAGCTATCAATTGGCAAGAAAGTTAGTTTGGTCCAGTTACATTGATATATTTCGATTCCCAGAGGCTAAATATCAGGCCGATACCGCATCTGTAGGTGCGGACTTTTTTAGTCAACTCAGTTATATATGGTATAAGAGGGGACAACTCACGTTGAGGTATAGAAATCGATTAAAACAGACAGATTATTTAGGAGAGGGGCAAACTGAATCAGGACTGGCGAATAGCTCAAAACAACAAGTTCGTATAGAGTTTCAATATAAATTGAATCGTATCTGGACTATTCGTTCCCGAGCTGAAGCTAATTTATTCCAGAAAGAATATGAGGATAATAGCTTGGGCTATCTATTTTATCAGGATGTTTTCTGGAAACCAGATGTCGGAAAAATTCAATTGAATTCACGGATAGCCTATTTTCAAGCTGATACTTATGATAATCGGATCTATGCTTATGAGAACGATGTGTTATATGCTTCAGGATTTGGAATGTATAATATGAAAGGCTGGCGTGCATATCTGAATTTAAGGTATAGAATAAACCATAATCTTGATATATGGGCAAAGTATGGCGTTTATTATTATCCTGATAAAGACGTCATCGGTACAGGATTGGATGAGATCAGCGGTAATAGAAAGTCCGAAATCAAGCTGCAATTGAGATGGCAATTATGAAGGAATTGAGTTTTTATCAAAAGCTGGAACGAATTCCTATACTAAAGATTGCTTCGGTTTACGCTATTGGGCTTTTTACAGCTCCAGTGCTAAAGCTCTCACCTGTATGGTTTCAATACCTGCAATATAGCTTGTTCCTGTTAACAGGAATAACCCTTTGTTGCTATATACTCAAAGGAAGACTCTTTAAATATAGCTATCTTATCGGATATTATATGCTGGTCCTGTTATTTGCTGTGTGGCAATTTTGGCGTAACGACCCGCTTTACGTCACAAATCATTTTTCACATTTTGAGTTAGATAACTATGTTGTGGATATTACTGAGGAGCCTAAAGCTAAGTCCGGTGTCATTCGATTCTCAGCTGAGGTAATAGGTGGTTATAGCCAGGGAGGTTTTATTGCAACTACCGGCAAGATTATGATCTCCTTAAAGTCTAGAGTGAAAGACCAGTTTCAATATGCCGATCGGATTTGGTTAGCCGGTAAAATGGTAAGCGTACCTCCGCCATTGAATCCACTCGAGTTTGACTATAAAGAACACTTGGAAAGAGCCGATATCTATCATCAAATTTTCTTACGAACGGATAGCTGTACCACAATCGAAAAAGGAGCTTCCCAATCCGCCGATATTACCGGTATGGCGCTAGAAATACGGGGGTATTTTTTAAAGAAACTTCGGAATTATTTTAAGAAAGAGGAACACTTCTCCATTGTAGCTGCTTTGATATACGGTTTTCGTAATAATCTTGATGAAGATACCATAAGGACATTTACAAATACGGGAACGATACATGTATTGAGCGTTTCTGGAATGCATGTGGCAGTGCTTTTCGGGTTTTTATCGCTCGTATTTAGATATATTCCCTTGCCGTTAATGTTGAACTGGGTGCCTGTTGTAATAACATTTTCCGCGATTTGGCTATACGCTTTTATTACGGGCTTAGATCCACCTATTACCCGCTCTGCTATTATGATAAGTTTTGTTTTATCCGCACAATATTTTAAACGAAATAGTTCGACTTTAAATGCGCTGGTTGCTGCCGCAACAGTTATTTTGCTTTTGTCTCCTAGGGCGGTTACGAATGTGGGATTTCAGCTCTCATTTTTGGCGGTCTTAGGCATGATATTATTTTTGCCAATTTTTGAAAAAATGATTGTTGCAAAAAATCCGGTACTGCGTTTTTTTAGGGATACCGTTGGTATCTCTATAGCCGCACAAATTTTGACAACACCACTTACGCTCTATTATTTTGGACAATTCCCTACCTATTTTTTACTGGCTAATCTACTAGTTGATTTCCCTTCAACATTAGCAATGTATCTGGGGTTTGTGATGACAATCAATCCCATTGATTGGTTAAATGAGATCTTGGGAAATCTTCTGGAAAATTTAATCAGATTTATGCTTTATTTCCTGAATTCCATTGATCATTTGGCCTTTTCAACGATCAAAATCAATATCATTGACAATGGTCTCCTTTTTCTTTCATATGCGGCTATTTTTTCGTTTTTGTATGCCTATCAATGGAAAGACAAAAAGTATCACTATCTGGGGCTCCTTTGTGTGACTGGGATCATGATCATAGACATCAATCAACAGATGATAAATAAAAATATGGAGCGATTTCGGGTATACAATACGAAAAATGAACTAACAGTAGCTTATTTTAAGAATAGACGGGCTGTAATTTATAGCACCTTTGATTCATTAAATCATAAAGCTCTGCAATATGCTTGCGGTCGGGAAATCCAGGTATTGACTACTGATGGCAATATTCAATTTATTCCATTAAATGGTAAAGCTATAAGGAATAATTATTTAATAGAGCTACCAATAGGAAAAGTAGTCATTATGGAGCATTTTAAAGATACACTACCACAAGCAGATCTATTGGTCATTAGGAAGAATGCTATTCATAAACTATCTGCGGCAGTGCGTATAATTTCACCCAAACAGGTTATCCTTGATGGTTCCAATTCACTGACAAAATCGTTCAAAGCCCAGGTCATACTGGACAGCTTGCGTATAAAGAGTTATATCATAAAAGATAATTTTGCGTATGTTTGGGATAAGGAGAGCTTATGACTTTAGATAGTATATCAATCTTAAGGCAATATTGGGGTTTTGAATCATTTCGACCATTACAGGAAGAAATTATTCAGTCAGTTATTTCTGGTAAAGATACACTTGCTTTACTACCTACAGGAGGGGGGAAATCCATTTGTTTTCAGGTGCCAGCATTGATGATGGAGGGAATCTGCATCGTGGTAACACCGCTGATTGCGCTGATGAAAGATCAAGTAGAACATCTGAAGAAAAACGGTATTCAGGCAGTCGCTATTTATTCAGGAATGAAAAAGAGGGAAGTGGATATTACCTTGGATAATTGTGTCTATGGAAAAATAAAGTTTCTTTACCTATCTCCTGAGCGATTGTATAATGATCTTGTCAGGGAGCGGATCCGCTTTATGAACGTCAATCTGTTTGCTATCGATGAAGCACATTGTATTTCTCAATGGGGTTATGATTTTAGGCCACCTTATCTGGAGTTAGCAAAACTGAAAGAGCTTCATCCTAAAGTGCCATTTTTAGCGCTGACAGCAACCGCAACTGAACGGGTTATTGTCGATATACAGCAGAAACTCAATTTTCCGCAGAAGAATGTATTTGTCAAAAGTTTTCTTCGGGACAATTTAGCCTATATGGCTATTGAGGAAGAGGACAAAATGGGACGGATGGTGCGTATTATTCATAAACTGGGTGGATCAGGTATTGTGTATGTTCGAAATCGGAGAGAGACGCAGGAAATAGCACGTATTTTAATCAACAATGGAATTGCATCAGACTACTATCATGCGGGACTGCCGGGGCAAGAGCGTGATCAGAAGCAGAATGGCTGGATGACTAATGCTGTTCGTGTTATCGTTGCCACAAATGCTTTTGGTATGGGAATCGATAAACCTGATGTTCGTTTTGTAATTCACCTAGATCTGCCTGATTCGCTGGAAGCTTATTACCAGGAAGCTGGTAGGGCCGGACGTGATGGTAAAAAAGCTTATCCAGTTATTCTTTATCAAAAGAATGATGAAAAAAAGCTTGTTGATAACTTGGAAGCCAGCTTTCCGGATGTTCCTTTCATTCAACAGACTTATCATTATTTATGTAATCATTTCCAGATTCCCTATGGAGCGGGCGAAGGTCTGACAATAGATTTTGATGTGGTTACGTTTGCCAAAAAATATCAATTGCCTTTGGTGCCGGTCATGAATGCATTGAAATTTTTGGAACGCGATGGTTGGTTGACGTTGTCAGAAGCGGTAACGATACCCTCACGTTTCAAATTTGAAATTGATAGCACAGAATTGTATAAGGTTCAAGTGCAATATGTGAAATATGATAAATTGATTAAGGCAATTTTACGTACCTATGGTGGCGTTTTTGAGAATTACATACTAATTAATGAATATGAATTTGCAAATAAGCTTGGAGTTCCATACGGTCGGGTGGTAGAACTGCTAAAATCACTGGAAGCATTGGAAATTGCGAGTTACCTCCCTTCTACGGATGCACCACAGCTGACATTTTTGCAAAATCGTGTTGACTATAAACACCTGTACATCGATCATATCTTTATTCGCGACCGTCATCAGGTCAAAGGGGAACAGGTCAATGGAATGATAGATTATATCGAAAAGTCCCATTGTCGCAGCCAGTCCTTGCTGCTTTATTTTGGCGAAAAGAATGCAGGTTTCTGCCAGGTATGTGACCTCTGCTTAATGCGTATACATAAAGAAAGCCAGCGAGCTAAAATTAAGGAAGAGATAAAAAACAGCTTGTTGTTGGCACCTAAAAGTCTTCACGACCTGATTGACAGTTTGACCCTTGGAACTGAAAAAAGAAGAATAGAGGTTGTCCGAGACCTACTGGATGCCGAAGTAATTCGTTTGGAGGACAAGCTCTATTCCTGGAATACTTTATTTTGATTATTTTTCTATTGGGAGGTTAAGTTCTTCTCGGCCCCATTCAGACCAGGAACCATCGTATACACGTATGTTTGTTTGGCCTGAAATATACGATGCAAAGGCAAGGATAGAGGCAGTTACCCCCGAACCACAGGAAAATATGTATTCACTTCCTGTTGTTTTAAATTGATCAAATTGCTGCTTAAGTTCATCAACTTGTTTATAATAAATACCATCAAGCAATTCTTCGAAAGGCAGGTTTTTGGAATGTGGAATATGTCCACCATTAAGGCCTTTTCGGGGTTCAGCAACTAAACCAATAAATCTTCCTTTACTTCTAGCATCGAAAATACTTACTTCTGGTGCTTTGTAATGTGCTAAGATATACTCTTTGTCAGCGTAAAGGTTTTTTTGGAAATGTGCCTTGAAATTTCCCGTATTATGCTGCTGCTTGTAACTGTCTGTTAGTTCAAATTTATTTTTTTTCCAGGCAGGAACTCCTCCATTTAAAATATAGACCTGATCAAACCCCATGACTTTAAACATCCACCAGGCACGTGGACTGGAATAAACTCCCCATCTATCATATAAAACAACGATACTGTTCTGATCAATTCCTAAAGCTTGAGCTTCTTTCTCAAACACCTGTTCAGATACTAAGGTATGGGGCAATTTAGCCGCGTGCTCAGAGAATTTCCCCTCGATATCAAAAAATAATGAATTTGGAAGTAATTCTAATTTTGCGTCTTTTAAAGATTGACCGACCTTATCGATGGTGCAGTCTAGTAGGATTACATTTCCATTTTGGACCAATGTATCCTGAAGTTCGGATGGACTAATTAAGGCTGATTTGAATAACATAACAATGATCTTATGTACACAAAATTACAAAGCAGACCGTTAAAAACAAAGCGGCTGTTCTTTTGGAACAGCCGCTTTTTATGGATTGAAAATACTAATTACTTAGCGTTTTTGTCATTTTCCATTTGCTCTTTCAATTGAGCTAACACGTCTAAGTCGCCTAAAGTAGATTTTTCAACTGAATCTTTTACTTTTTTAACAGCTGAAGACTCAGCTTTAGCGTCTTTTTTACGGTTGCTAGACTCTTCTTTGCGAGCTTCTTCTTTCTCTTCTTCCCAGATACGAGAGTGAGAAATTACCAAACGTTTGTTCTCTTTGTTGAACTCGATGATTTTGAATGAAGTTACTTCATCAACTTTCAATGAAGAACCGTCTTCTTTAACAGAGTGTTTAGAAGGACAGAAACCTTCAACACCATATTGTAGCGCAACGATATCACCTTTGTCACCAACTTTGATCACAGTACCTTCGTGGATAGAACCTTCAGTGAAGATTGTCTCGAAAGTATCCCAAGGATTTTCTTCCAATTGTTTGTGACCTAAAGATAATTTACGGTTTTCTTCATCTAATTCTAATACAACTACTTCTAATGTTTCACCAACTTTAGTGAATTCGTTAGGGTGGTTAATTTTTTTAGACCAAGATAAATCAGAGATGTGGATCAAACCGTCGATACCTTCTTCTAACTCAACAAATACACCGAAGTTAGTCATGTTTTTAACAACAGCTGTTTGTTTAGAGCCTACTGGGTAACGCTCAGTAATGTTTTTCCAAGGATCTGGAGTCAATTGTTTGATACCTAAGCTCATTTTACGCTCATCACGATCTAAAGTTAAGATTTGAGCTTCGATCTCATCACCAACTTTTAAGAACTCTTGTGGAGAACGTAAGTTTTGAGACCAAGACATTTCAGAAACGTGGATCAAACCTTCAACACCTGGGATGATTTCTAAGAAAGCACCGTAATCAGCAACTGTTACGATTTTACCTTTAACTTTAGAACCTACTTCTAATGCTGTATCTAAAGATTCCCAAGGGTGCTCAGATAATTGTTTCAAGCCTAAAGCGATACGTTTTTTCTCATCATCAAAGTCTAATACAACAACGTTGATTGTTTGATCTAAAGATAAAACTTCTTTTGGATGCTCGATACGACCCCAAGAGATATCTGTGATATGCAACAAACCGTCAACACCACCTAAGTCGATGAATACACCGAAGTCAGTGATATTTTTAACAGTTCCTTCTAATACTTGACCTTTTTCTAATTTAGCAACGATCTCAGATTTTTGGTTTTCTAAGTCGTTCTCAATTAATACTTTGTGTGATACGACAACGTTTTTGAATTCGTGGTTGATTTTAACAACTTTGAATTCCATTGTTTTACCTACGTATATATCGTAGTCACGGATAGGCTTGATATCAATTTGAGATCCAGGTAAGAAAGCTTCAACACCTTTGATGTCAACGATAAGACCACCTTTAGTACGGCTCTTAACGAAGCCAGTAATGATTGCATCATTTTCCAATGCCTCATTGATAGCTTCCCAAGATTTTTGAGTTTTAGCACGTTTGCGAGAAAGTACTAATTGACCGTTAGCATCTTCTTGAGATTCAACGAATACGTCAACTTTGTCACCAATTTTTAATTCTGGTAAGTCACGGAATTCGGATAAAGAAACTAAACCGTCAGATTTGAAACCAACATTTAAGACTACGTCTTTATTGTTGATAGAAACGACAGTACCTTCAATAATTTCACCTTGGTTAACTTGGTTGAAAGTATCTGCGTATTGTGCTTCAAGTTTAGCGCGTTCAGCTTCGCTATAATTTCCGAAACCTTTATCATTTGCATCCCAGTCAAATTCACCTTCTGGTGTGATCCAAGTGTTTGATTTGATTTCGTCGATTAAGTTTGAATCAGCTTCTGATTCAATTTTTTCAGTGTCTTTCACTACTTTAGTGTCAGCACCTTGTAGCTCTGCGTTTTTCGCTGCTAATTCTTTTTCTGCTTCTTGTTTTTTTGCCATTAATTAATTTTCTCCTTTTTCCTACGTTGTAGGAGTTGCAAAGGTACAAAAAAACTTTTAATGCAAAATTTTATTTTTCTTATTTTATTGAAAGACTTTCAGTTATCCCCTAGTTATAGGTTGCTGTCGTACAACTGGGGCTGAAGGGGCTCAGGACATGAGCTTTCATTGGTCAGAATAGGAGAGGTTTAAGCCTGACAACATTCTTTTTGACTGTTCGTTGTGTCTTGTAGTGCCTATTCGTTATCTTTTTTAAATGAGTTGAAGATCCGCGGCTTGGCAATGACAATGGTTTGCTTGGACAATGCTATTGCGGCATTTAGCTCATAGCCCAATAATAATATCAGGGTATTGAGGTAGATCCAGAGCATAATGACGATCAATGTTCCGATCGAACCATATAATTTATTATATGCACCAAAATGATTAATATAGAATGTGAAAATCGAGAAAGTCAAAATCGCTAATATTGTGGCCATGGAGGCGCCGGGGCTAAAAAGCTTCCACTTGTTTGATGTAGATGGACCAAACTTATAGATACAGCTCACCGTAAAGAAATAAATTGCGAAAATAATAATCCATCGTGCGAGTTTTAACAAAGTCGCCCACATACTGGATTTAATGCCCGTGGTTTCTTTTAGATAATCAATCGTTACACCAGCAATGGTGAATACAGTCATTCCGACGGTGAGAGCAAAAATAATCAGAAAGGCTAATGTTAGCGCAATGAGCCTTTTTCTTATCCAAGGTCTTTTCTCGGTCATTAAGGAAGCTTTATTGAAAGCATTCATTAATGAGGCCATGCCATTGGTCGCAAAATATGCTGCGAAAAGAAAACCAAAGGAAAGGAGCCCACCATTCTGGTTTTTAATAATATCCTCGAGGGTGGTTTCAACAACAAGGAATGCATTTTTAGGAATGACAACCGCTAAAAAATCCAGTAATTGCTCCTGAAAGTTGTTGATTGGGATATACGGAATTAATGTAAATAGAAAGATTATGCCAGGAAATATGGCCAACAAAAAACTATATGATAATGAAGAGGCCTTACTGACGATTGAATCTCTGGCGAGCTCCTGGAAGAAAAACACCGCTACAGTATAAAGGGGAAGTGAACCAAATCCTGGTAACACAACCCGTTTGCTCCATTCGATTAATCTAAAATAAGGTTCAAAATTTAATAGCCATTGGTGGAATTTCCCCATATCAATTAAAATATTTACTCATCTTATCCTGAAAGATCTGTGGAGGCATACAAGGTTTGTTCTTTTCCATATTGACAAATACCAATGTTGTCTCTCCTTGATTGAGTAACTCGCCACTTTCGTTAAAAAGTTCATATTCAAAAATAATACGGACCGCCGGTTTCTTACGAATAGTTACCCGGATCGTTATCAAATCATCATACTTACCCGGTTTGAGATATTTTGTTTTCAACTCCGTGACAGGAAGCATAACGCCCATTTCTTCCAGTTCTTTGTAAGATATCCCAGTACTTCTCAGCATTTCAGTTCTCGCTATTTCGTAAAAAGCAGCGTAATTACCATAATAGACATAACCCATTTGGTCTGTTTCTGCATAGCGGACACGAATCTGATGGTCAAATACAAACATTATTTCTTGATATTTCTGGCATCTAACGCTTGTTGGAATTTTCGCGCATTTACCAGGTGTTCTACTTCTGTTTTTGCAAAATTATGGTAGCCTGAGAAATCATCCTTTGCACACATATAGATATAGTCATGTTGTTTGAAATTCAGAACCGCATCAATGGCAGCAATACTCGGGATGGAAATAGGCCCCGGAGGCAAGCCTCTATATATGTATGTATTGTAAGGGTTGTCCATTCTTAAATGTTTATTTAAGACCCTTCTGATCGTAAAATCATTATTAGCAAAGATTACTGTTGGATCGGCTTGTAGGAGCATGCCTTTTTTTAGACGATTTAAATATAAGCCAGCGATCATGGGCATTTCGTCTTGGTGCAAAGCCTCGCCTTTAACGATGGAAGCCAATGTACTCACCTGTTGTGGTGTTAGATTCAGTGTTTTTGCTTTAGCAATGCGATCTGCGTTCCAGAATTTTTTCCACTCATCATCAAAGCGGGCAATAATCTTTTCTGGACTCGTGTTCCAGTAAATTTCATAGGTATTTGGAATGAAAATTGAAATCAGGTTTTCTTTGGTAAATCCAAATTTTTGCGCTGTAGCTTCATCATTCAGTATTGCAATAAATTGTGCTGAATCAGCCTCAAAGTTTTTGCCCAATAATGCAGCCATATTTTCTTTTAGCCTTACATTGGCAAATCTAAATTTCACAGGTTCCTGATAGCCTCCGATCAAGTTACCGATCAAACGTCTATTGTTCATCCCGGGAGTTAATAAGTAGCGACCCGGCTTAACATTTTGTTCGTATTTTTTATATTGAGCAGCACGTTCGAATGAAGCGATATCATCCAAAAGACTAGAGTCTTGAATCGATTTGAGGACATCTTCATACTTTGCACCCTCATGAATGTAAAGATATTTTTTCTCTCCAGAAACGTTTGAGGCAAAGAAAGCCTTATAAAATGTCCATGCAAAATACCCCCCGACAAGGATGACGATTAATGCAACAATTTTTAACCAACTTGGTATTCCTTTTTTATTTTCCATCAGAATTACTTTTTTATATCTGTGATAAAACCTTCACCGACATAGAACTCATCTTTTATACAAATGATTATGGCTTATGAAGGTTTCATGATCGCTTTAGAAGCCTAGACTATTTGCTTTATTTTCCTTTTTTTGTCCCGCTGTAGGCGCTGTATTTGAAGACTTGGCGGGAGGGGTGTTTGTTGTCGTTTTTGTCGTGGTAGCTGGCTTCGTAGCAACGGGCTTCGCGGCAGGTGGGTTCGACTGAGTCGGAGTTACCTGTGGTTTGGGTACAGTTGAAGAGCCTGGTGTACCTGTTGTCGGTGAAGGCGCTGTCAGCGAAAGTGTCACGTCTATTTTGGCACCTAAGCTTGTTAATCCCTTTTCTACCCCCGGAGATTGCACACTGATCACCGCTGTTGTTGTATCGGTTACATTGGGATCGTAGGTTACTGTTCCCAAGCCAAGTCCGGCACCAGAAAGGGCAAATTTAGCTTCGTTCAAAGGCAGTCCGATCAGATTGGGGATTTCAACTTCATTCGCCCCAAGACCATTACCTAGGACAAGATCTATCCGTGAACCTTTTGGAATCATTCGGCCATTTCGAATAGACTGACCCGCAAATTGAGCATCCAGAACAATATCTCTAGCAATATCAGCAACATAAGAAGTGTCACCTATTTTAAGATTATGATTTTTCAAGATAGCTGTTGCTTCGATCAGGGTCTTATCTTTAATATTTGGAAAGGAGACTTCCGGAGCCACCTGGGTGATAATGGTCAGATAAATTGTTCGACCAGATTTCACATGAAATCCCTGCTCGGGATCTTGTTCGATCACTAGGCCCGGTTTAGCATCCATCTGATAGACGGAGTCTATTTGATATTCTAATCCGGCATCCTCCAAGGCTTGGATGGCTGCGTTGATATGGAGTCCCTTTATTTTTGGAACTGCAATAGATTCATCATGCTTAGTATATATTTTCAGCCCCACATATACGGCAAGAAATAAGCAGACTATCGCGATGAATGCGGCAATGAGATTTTTTCTGAAGGTGGGTGTCTGAAGATATTGTACGACTTTGGACATTACTGTGTTTGATAAAAATGAATTCTGCATAGAACCGCAATATTGAAGCCAATTTTGCAGAATGGTTAAATAAAATTATTCCTCACAAAATTATTCGTTTTTCCGTGTATAGCAAATTATATTTGCTATTCGAATCGCTAAAATTTATGAAAGCAAAAATAGCATTAATAACTGGAGGTTATACAGGGGAGGCCGAAGTTTCTTTTAAAAGTTCTGCCTTTGTCAACTCTCAACTCGATCATGACAAATACGATGTGTACCTGATTACCATATCAAAAGACGCATGGTTTTATACTGATAAAGATGGTCGGCAGTATCCGATCCTGCGCGAAAGCTTTACCTTACCATTAAATGGAGAGACAATAAGTTTTGACTTAGCCTTTATTATGGTTCATGGCGTACCCGGAGAGGATGGAAGACTACAGAGCTACTTTGATTTACTGGATATTCCTTATACTTCATGCGATGCGCTGACGTCAGCTTTGACGATGAACAAGGGCTACACGAAGGCGGTCTTAAGTGGTATTCCTGAATTGTACCTGGCCAAATCGGTTTTATTATTTGAATCGCAACGGGCGGAAGCAGTCAACGTTGTAGAAACTAACCTTTCCCTTCCATATTTTGTGAAGCCTAACGCTGGTGGAAGTAGTATCGGAATGACAAAGGTGAAAGAATCAGTTCAGTTACAGGAAGCTATTGACAAAGCATTCGATGCCGAGAATACGGGAAAACAAGTGATTGTTGAAGAATTTGTGACCGGACGTGAGTTTTCTGAAGGGATTTTCCGTAATGCGAAAGGGGAATTGGTCGTGTTGCCTGCAACAGAGGTTCGTACGACACGTGAATTTTTTGATTTTGAAGCGAAATATATCCCTGGCTTGACCGAGGAAATTACACCAGCAGACCTGACGACAGAGCAGCAAGAACGTGCTGCCCGTATTCTGAAGGAAATTTATGTTAGGTTAAATTGTAAAGGCATGGTGCGCGTGGACTTTTTCCTGGAAAACGGTACCGATAAGTTTTACTTTATCGAGATCAATACAATTCCTGGGCAGACAGCACAGAGTTTTATCCCGCAGCAGGTGCGTGCCTTTGGTATGAAAGAAGGTGATTTCTATGGTGAATTGATCGAAAGCGCTTTATTATCCGCTAAATAAAATAGATCATTTCTAACACAAAGGGACTTTCAATTTTTTGAAAGCCCCTTTGTTATTTTCTGAAATCAAACTTGGATAAATCAGGTTTGATTTTTTTTGTTCTCTTTAATTCTTCCTGATAGAT
The DNA here is from genome assembly GCF_019969845.1 of Sphingobacterium sp. GVS05A. GTDB lineage: Bacteria > Bacteroidota > Bacteroidia > Sphingobacteriales > Sphingobacteriaceae > Sphingobacterium. Next base: position 253,932 of record NZ_JAHXYR010000002.1, on the reverse strand, counting down.
AAGCTGTCCGATGTTTTTCAAAAATGGATAGGTGACCGTCTCGTATTCATAAATACCGTCATTGTAAATACCATTTTCATTAGACTGGACAACGACGGCAAGGAGAAACTCTACGCCATGTTCAAAATCTACAATATAGGCGTTATCAATATTATAACCATAAGAGTCACCATACTTATTGAAGATACGGATATTAGGGTTTAGCTCTGCACTTTTTTCACGTCCATAGAACAGTAATTTGCTATATGTTGGCCAAAATTCTGTCGTATCATATTTAGGGAAATCCGATTCAAATGGATATCGTGACATATAATCATAGAGTAGCGTATAATCCTCTTTCAACAGATTAAATCTGTCTTTGCTTTTGAATGCTTCTGGAAATAGTAATTTCTTCAAGATCAGCTGTTGATCCGCTAGCGCATAAACGTTTAGGCCCTCAAAACTCCATGGTTCGTGGATGAGTTCATCTTTATCATTCATGTAACCTTTTCCCTGAAGCGTATTGGCTAACTTGATATCATAGTCTTTGGGGTCAAATTGTTCTTTTTGCTGATAGATAATATTGTCACCGTTGTAGAAGGTGAAAGGATTAGTATGCTTCGCCCAGATTCCTTTGTCACTTATAGCAAGACGGTTGACAATTCGGCTGTACTTGGTGCCATATTTTTTGAGTTTTGCATTTAGCTCAGCACGGCCAATAAATTCGAACAGTCTGTTTTGGGCATCATTGTCACTGGTCAATAATATTTTTTTTACATACTGAGCAATTGACGGAAGACCATTAACTGCAGATTCATCCACAGATACTTTGGTTTGTTTTTCAAAAGCAGAGTCAATGCGTAGGGCGGTATCTTTTGTAAGGCCCTTAATATGTAGTTCATTGATTTTTTCCAGAGCCAAAATCGCAGTCGGCAGTTTTACGGTGCTTGCGGGATAGAAGTACCAATTGGGATTCAGTCGATAACTATAAGACCTGAAGTGTGGGATATTGGATTTATCACGATCAATTTGAGTGTATAGGATCTGCACTTCATTCTTTGTCGGATGATTTAATATTTGTTGGAATAGATCAGGACGACTTTGAAGTAATTTTTCCAAGTATACGGTATCTATCTTTTGAGCATAAGTCTTGGACATCAGCATAATGAAAACAAGAGATAAATATTTTAACATTCCAATAGTTATTTTCTTGTATACACTTCAAAGGTGTAGTTGAATGCATGTTTATCATCGGCCTGGTGTGGTTCCGCGGAAACCAGTTCCCATTCTTCCGATGATAGTTTGGGAAAAAACGCATCTCCCTGAATTGTTGTGTGTACTCGTGTTAAAAGTACCTTATTTGCCAATGGTAAAGCCTGTTGATAGATATTTGCTCCACCGATGATAAATACTTCACGCTCGTCACGACAATATAAAAGAGCCTCCTGGATACTGTTGGCAACATCAATATCCTCTCCTTGAAAATTAGCATTACGTGTGATGACGATATTTCTTCGATCGGGCAATGCCTTACCAATAGCCTCAAAGGTCTTTCTGCCCATCAGGACAGAATGCTCAATGGTGTTTCTTTTAAAATATTTAAAGTCATTTGGTAAATGCCAAGGCATCTGGTTATTGATGCCGATCGCATTGTTTTCCGAGGCAGCTACGATTAATGTGATCGTTGGGTTACTCATTTTTGTGTCGTGTAGATTAGTTCTGTTGTGTAAAATGATGTTGCGTAAAGGATAGCTTCTTAAAGGTTTTTCTAAACTGCAACCGGCGCCTTGATATGAGCATGTGATTCATAATTCAGCAATTCGAAATCTTCGAATTTGAAATCAAAAATATCTTTCACCTCTGGGTTTATCTTCATTTGTGGCAATGGCTTTGGATCACGGCTCAGCTGTAGTTCCGTTTGTTCAAAGTGATTGCTATAGATATGTGCATCGCCCAATGTATGGATAAATTCAGCGGCTTCCATGTCACAGACTTGTGCCACCATCATCGTCAACAGGGCATAAGAGGCAATATTGAAAGGAACACCTAAAAATATGTCGGCGCTACGTTGATAAAGCTGACAGGATAATTGCGGCTTCATAATCCCTTTCTCAGGCTGTGCTGGTGCTACATAAAATTGAAAGAAGGCATGACAAGGAGGTAAGGCCATGTTTTCGATTTCAGCAACATTCCATGCCGATACAATAATGCGACGGGAATCCGGTGAATTTTTCAGTTGGTTGATAACCTGTGTGATCTGATCGATATGACGACCATCAGGTGTTGGCCAAGAGCGCCATTGCGAACCGTAAACAGGGCCTAGGTTCCCCTGTTCGTCAGCCCATTCGTCCCAGATACTCACGCCATTGTCTTTTAAATACTGAATATTGGTTTCTCCTTTCAAAAACCAGATTAACTCATGAAGAATTGATCGCAAGTGCAATTTCTTTGTTGTTACTAGCGGGAATCCTTCCTGAAGGTTGAAACGCATCTGATATCCAAAGACACTTTTGGTACCTGTCCCGGTACGATCCGTTTTTACAACACCATCCGTATATACGTGTCTGAGTAAATCTAAATATTGTTTCATCTGTAAGTTTTATTTATTAAATGCTTAATATCCGAGGTCTGTATCTGTATGTTCTAATGCTTACTATTATAGGTGTGTGCTTTTAGCTGCAGCAGCAGTATTTATGCTGTTCGGCTAAAACTTCCCTTGCTGGAAGCATCTAGCTTAGATTAAAATTTACACGCCTTTCTATATCCAAATTGCATTAAAACCATAACCAGTGGATGCAGTATCTGTCTTTAGCTATAAAATTTAAATCTTCTAGCGCATCCAACCTTTCAAGATAGTCAAAACTAAGGAAAATCCTTATAACGAGAAAGTCAAAACTGAAAATGATAAGAGGGGTTACTAAAAAAAAATGTAATTTTGCAAAATATTATGGAGAATAAAAAAGTAGCTTTTTATACACTTGGATGTAAACTGAATTATTCGGAGACATCATCCATAGGACGTTTATTTAAGGATGCGGGCTATGATACAACAGCTTTCAATAGCCGTGCGGACGTCTATGTAATCAATACATGTTCTGTAACGGACAATGCTGACAAGAAGTGTAGAAAAGTGGTTAAAGAAGCTTTAAAGCACTCTCCGAATGCCTATATTACCATTGTTGGTTGTTATGCCCAACTAAAACCAAAGGAGATCGCGGAGATTCCTGGTGTAGATATGGTATTGGGAGCTGCTGAGAAATTTAATATCATTGAACATATCAATGACTTGACCAAACAGGAGAAAACAATTGTTTATAATGGCCCGATTGATGAAACCAATCAATTTGTGTCGGCTTATTCCATCGGCGACCGTACGCGTACCTTTTTAAAAGTACAGGATGGATGTGACTATTCATGTACTTTCTGTACAATCCCTTTGGCACGTGGAGCTAGCCGTTCAGGAAAGATTGAAGAGATTGTCAAGCAAGCGGAAGAAATCGCTGCCTCAGGTGTAAAAGAAATCGTATTGACAGGGGTTAATATTGGTGATTTTGGTATTCGGGACGGGAAACGAGAAGACCGCTTCCTGGATTTGGTAAAAGCACTGGATGAGGTGGATGGTATTGATCGGATACGTATTTCTTCTATTGAACCTAATCTTCTTTCCAACGATATCATCGAATTTGTGGCACAATCTAAACGATTTGTTCCACATTTTCACATGCCATTACAGTCCGGAAGCAACAAGATTTTAGGGCTGATGCGCCGGAGATATAAACGGGAGTTGTATACAGAGCGTGTGGAATTCATCAAGTCATTAATGCCGAATTGTTGTATAGGTGTTGACGTGATTGTTGGATTTCCTGGAGAAACACGTGAGGACTTTATAGATACCTATAATTTTCTGAACGATATGGATATTTCCTATTTGCACGTGTTTACCTATTCGGAACGTGAAAATACGATTGCAGCCCAAATGGAAGGAGCTGTACCGGGGGCACAACGTAGTGATAGAAGTAAGATGTTACATATTCTTTCAGAGAAGAAACGTCGCGCTTTTTATGAATCACAGCTTGGAGCTCAAGGAGATGTCCTGTTCGAAGCAGATGAAAAAGACGGATATATGCATGGTTTCTCTAAAAATTATGTCAAGGTGAGGACTTTGTATGATCCGTTATTGGTGAACGAGGTTGTACCTGTGAAATTTATGGAAGTAACAGATGCTTGTGAAGTAGAAGTCGAGGAGGTTCCTGAAACATTAGCACATTAATTTTTTAAGAATTATACATTCATAAAAAGGGCAATCTTCTATAAGATTGCCCTTTTTACTAAGGAAGAGTTTCATTTCAAGATCTTTTGATCATGGTTGATATTCTATCCAATACGATTGTATAGAATACCTGAGATCGTGTTTTGAAATGTACGCATTGATTAGTGCGCACTGCTTTTTGCGGCATTTAACCAGATCACTGTCCCTAAAATCAAAAGAACACCGATCCATTGTACCAACGAAACAGATTCATGTAATATAAAATAAGACATACAGGTCGCTACAGGCAATTCTGCAGAACTTAATATTCCACCTAAAGAGAAGCCCGTTTTTGGTAAACCATAAGCGAATAGCAATGGCGGAATGACGGTGCCAAATAAGGACAGGATCAGTCCAAAAAGTAGAAAATTAGCATCAAATTGACCATTAAATAAATAGTTCGGTGGAAATAACGTGAAAATCAAAATACAGGAACCTGTTACCATGATTGCACTTTTTTGTATTGGATGATAATCATTGCCCACACGGCCATTCACGATCATAAAAACCGAATAAGCGGTAGCGGCCAAGAACCCAAATAATAAACCTGTTAAGCTGAGATCCTCCAATCCTTTCTCAATGAGCCCTGTTGCCAATAATGTTGCAATCAATACGATACCAATACCGATCAAGTTGTTTTTTGATGGTTTTGTTTTGAAAAAGATAAATTCAATAACCACACCGATCCATATATACTGCATCAGTAGGACAATAGCAAGAGATGCCGGAACCAGCTGCACACATTTATAGTATAAGACACTCACAAGCCCCGTTGATGTACCACTGATCAATATTTTGACCCAAGATGATTTTTTAGTTGAAGATTGAAAGGATTTTCCAGAAAATAGTTTGATCACGATAAAGATAAGCCAAAGCATAAGCATGCCAAATAATACCTGAATCCCTGTTACCTCTCCTAAAGTAAGCCCCTGACCATATGCTTTTTTTACAAACGTTGATAGTATCCCAAAACTACTCGCACCTAAAAAGACAGCTAATGCACCTTTTAATTTTTCCATTCTCAAATAAATTAGGCGGCAAAGTTACGATTTCTGGACAATTCTTTTTCCGATCCTACGTTCTTGGTAGGGAAAAAGGATAGATCCGCAGCTATTGAGGATAGTTGAACTAAAAGCTTCAATGAAGATCAACCAATCCTAACTACTCAGTGTATGGGAATAATCCTTTATGACGAATAGCTTATCAATAAAATAGGGAGAATGAATAAATTGTTTTTTAAGAAGGGGGTTAGGTTGTATATCAGGGGCAATTTATTTAAGTTTGTCTTACAGGAAAGTAAATCGAACATAATGATTGCTAAATCTTATTTTATCTTCTTTTTAAGCGCACTACTATTCTTGAGCAGTTGTTCAACGAAGAAAAAAGTACTCACCTCCGGTTCGCGTTCCTCCAGTGGTTCGGTGTTGACAGATGCGAGTTCGGCGCGAGGAAAAACATTTTCTGGATCTCGTCTCGATAATTATGCCTCCTTACTGAATGTAAATACGAAGAAGCTAAACCCACAGCTCTATTCATTTATCGACGACTGGATGGGGATACCGCATCGAATGGGTGGACAGACCAAAAGTGGAGTGGATTGTTCGGGTTTTGTTAATCTATTATATATCGAAGTCTACAAAGGCAATCTTCCGCGGACATCACGAGATATGGAAGGTATTGTGAAAAGAAAGAAGCCTGAGAAATTGGAAGAAGGTGATTTGGTGTTTTTTTCTTTCGGTAAAAAAGGAATTGACCATGTGGGCGTATACTTACACAACAATAAATTTGTTCATGTCTCAACGCGCAAAGGGGTTATTATATCAGATCTGACGGATAGCTGGTACGCCAAAACTTTCGTTGATGCAGGTTCTCCAAAGATCTAACCAGGTGAAATCCATGTAGGTTTTATGTCATATCTTGACATAAACTTTTATACCCTATATAAATCCTTATTTTTGTCAAAATTTTATAGAAATGACAATAAAGAGTAAAAAGATTTTTTTAGGCCTTTGTATTATTGTGCCATTTTTAATGTATTGTGTTTATTATTATAGCAATATGATTAAAAACGCACCTTTCCGTTTTGCTGATTTTGAATCCATTGAATTCAAATATGGTGAACCGAATCATATGGTCAATGAATACAATTCGAAAACGCGTATCTATAAATATTTAGACAAACAAGATTCATTAATTACGGATACTGTAAAGTTCACAAAAGATGATCTATTGTATTTGCACCGCAAAGCAATGGAATTAGGGTTTTGGAATTTAGATACCGATATGACAGGTCCAGAATGGAAAAAGGACTCCACAAATTCTAAAGTACCTCGTTTTTATCTGGAATATAACTACAAGGATAAGTCAAAACGTGTCACTTTAGATGCGGACTTTGCAGGCAATCCACGGATGCATGATGCCGCCAAATCGATGATAGACGAAGTAAATCGTATGTTAGCGACTGCCCAAGCAAGATAATAACGATAATTATATTTATTGAAAGAAGGAGAGACCGAGCATTTGGTTTCTCCTTCTTTTTTTTACGCTTTTCCGAATAAATGGAATCCTTTATCGATAAGCCAATTATTCAAATAATTTCATGCCATTACAATTCTAAAATTTGAATGCAATGATGCTGGAAAACCTTATATCAAGTGGTGAGCAAATTCATACTAAACAGTGAACTAATAGGGACTTGATACGGACCTTATACGGACCTCACTCGGACCTCATTCGGATAAATACGTATAAAGTCCGATTTAAATCCCTATCATATAAGAACTAATTAAGTGTTATTTGGTAAGTAGGTCACCCTTTGATACGCGTTTATATTTACGAATCCTTTATATTCAATTGATATTTTCTTAATGGGAATAAGGTACTTTAGCGGCAAAACTAACGTTCGATATGAAAACATTTATGGCATTGGCCATTTCTTTGGCGCTAGCCCAGACAGTACAAGCACAAGAATTTGCAAAGGGAAAAGTTTTTCTAGATGTAAACAGAAACGGAAAATTAGATAAAAATGAGAAAGGGATGGCATCTGTTTCGGTAAGCAACGGTCGCGAAGTTGTTGCTACAGATAAAGATGGTAACTATCAATTACCAGTTGGAAATGATAATATCATTTTTGTCGTCAAACCTTCGGGATATGCAGTACCCGTGGATGAGAATAACCATCCAAAATTCTATTATATACACAAAGTCAATGGTAGCCCAACATCAAAATATCCCGGTGTAACTGCAACGGGTAAAATCCCTGCCAGTGTGAACTTTGCTTTATATCAACAAGATGAGCAAGCCAATTTTTCCGCTTTTGTCTTTGGTGACCCACAAGCATATACCGAGGAAGAACTGGGATTTTTTAAGGATGGCATCATCAATGAAATCGCTGATAAATCTGTCGCTAAATTCGGAATCAGTCTAGGAGATTTGGTCGGTGATGATTTGTCTCTTCAGCCAAAATACAAGTCGGTCATTTCTACAATGGGATTACCTTGGTATAATGTCATGGGAAATCATGACATGAATTATGATGCTAAAACCGACAGCCTTTCGGATGAGTCTTTTGAGCGAACTTTTGGCCCTAATAATTATTCCTTTAATTATGGAAATGCACATTTTATTGTATTGGACAATATTATCTACCCCAACCCACGTACCGGAAAAGGGTATCTCGGAGGTTTTCGGAAAGATCAATTGGATTTTGTTGAGAATGACTTAAAGCAGGTAGCTAAAGACAAATTGGTTGTCCTTTCCTTCCATATCCCATTATATCATGAAAACTCTAATGTGTTTCGCAATGAAGACAGACAGCGTCTTTTTGATATTTTAGCCCCTTTTAAACACACACTTTCGCTTTCGGCACATACACATTTTCAACGCCAATATTTTTATGGACAGAAAGATGGTTGGAAACAGGAACATGCGCATCACGAATATAATGTCGGAACCACATCAGGGGATTGGTATTCAGGCGAACTGAATGACAAGGGAATTCCGGTTTCGACCATGCGGGATGGTACACCAAAGGGGTATGCCATTTTGAAAATTGAAGGTAATCAATATAGTTTCGATTATAAAGTGGTGGGTAAGCCGGCAAACTATCAGATCGATATTTATGTTGCTTCCGTAGTACCCGAAAAGTATACGAAAAGATACCCGATTTATGCAAACTTCTTTATTGGTAGGGAAGGAGATAAAGTGGCTTATCGAATTAACCAAGGAGATTGGAAAGAGATGGAATATGTTAACGAGAGTGATCCCGCTTTCTTAAAATCGCTAGCGAAATATGATACCGCCGAAAAGCTGATGACAACTCGCCGCCCATCTAATCCGGAAAAATCCAGCCATCTGTGGGTAACGAATTTGCCGAAACTTAAAACAGGGAAATATCAGATCGAAATTAGGGCAATAGATATGTTCAACAGAGAACATGTCGCGACGAAAAGTATTGTGGTGGAATAATTGAGTATTTACTATTTCAGGAAAAGGCAATCTTCGGATTGCCTTTTTTTTGGAAAAACCGCAGTATCCCTATTGCGATAGGGGTAAGAAATTAATCGAAAAACAATTCCAACAGGTTTGGCACACAATCTTATAGGATTGGTTCAGTTGACGAGCCAAGATTTATTTTAAGTGTATTGAAGTCTGATTTATTGATAAAAGATGCGAATTAAATGATTTAAATAACTATTTGTCGAATTGTTTTAAGTTTAAAGTTAGCTTAAGATGGACTTAACATAGCAGTCCTATATTTGTGTAGAGTAATTTTTGATTCATAAAGAGTTAGGGTTAATGTGTAGATCTGTTGTGAAACACGTCTAAAAATTTAGTTTGTTTTTAAAGTGAAAAGGTAATCTCCCCGGATTACCTTTCACTGTTTTTATGGATAGCGCTTGTTACTGGCACTAATTCAATACACTGATTTTTTGTGCTCTTATAAATTGTCTAAAATCATCCGAAGCAGGATTTTCAAATATTTCGAGGTCAAAATATTTTGTGGCAGCAAACAGATGGTCAAAAACATCGGATACAATGCCTTCATAATATTCCCAGCGTATATCATTGACAAAGAAGTAAAGTTCGATCGGTACCCCATGTTCGGTCGATGCCAACTGCCGTACCATTAAGGGCATGGTTTTATGGATATGGGGATTCTGACGGAGGTAAGTAAGTGCATAGGCACGAAACATACCCAAATTGGTCATTTTCCTGCCATTAATTGGATTGGAAGGATCAATCTGATGAATGCTGTTAAATTCATCTATTGTTCTTGCACGGTCTTCGATATAGGGACGGAGAATCTGTATATTCTTTAGTTCTTCAATCTCCTTATTATCTAAAAACCGGATCGTGGAAATTTTAATATTTATAGCTCTTTTTAGGCGCCTTCCTCCAGATTGCTGCATGCCCCTATAATTCTTAAAGGAATCCGATAATAAGGTATGTGTTGGGATTGTTGTGATGGTCTTGTCGAAGTTCTGCACTTTAACATTATTGAGGTTGATTTCCTTTACGGTTCCGTCGGCTCCGTATTTAGGCATTTCAATCCAGTCGCCTACCCGTATTGAATCATTGGCCGAGACCTGTATACTGGCGACAAAACCTAAGATAGTGTCTTTGAAGACCAGCATCAGGATCGCTGAGGCTGCACCCAGTGATAACAGAAATGACCATGGAGAACTGCCTGTTAAGATCGAAAAACAGATGGTACCACCGATAAAGAGCATGATGATCTGGCAGACTTGTAAATAGCTTTCTAACGGTTTGTCCGCAAAGGATTTTTTTGTTCGTAATATATCCCTAATACTTTTTAATAAGGAGTGTACAATCAGCAAACTGACAACTGTAGTGGCAATCGCCAACAATTTGTTGATGTTTTCTTTCCAATTCGGGAAACCCATGAAAATAACGGGTATGATATATTGTGCGACCAATATGGGAACAAAATGGGCAACCAGTTTTAATGTTTTATTCCGAATCAATAAGTCATCAAATCGGTTGGTGCTTCTTCGGATGGCTTTGATCGTTAATAATAAGAGTGTTTTTTTGCTGAAATAATCAACAATGATCAAAAATAAGACGACCAACAACAATAAAATAATTGAGTTGATAAAATGGTTGGTTTGGTTATCCAAACCAAGATTTTTAATCCATTGAAAAGTCCAGTTATAAATTTGGGATTGAGAATCCTTCAACAATTCTGTTGCTGTGTTTTGCATCCTGCAAATATACAAAAAGCCGCATTTGCGGCTTTTTGTTATTTTAAATTTTGCGATTCACGCTCATGTTTATGTCTAAAGAATACTGCGAAGAGAACTGCTATAATCAGCGTGTAGATGGCAAAGGCAAGCCAGATGTCATGCCAATCCTTGAGCATGAGACTATTGTTCAGTGTCCCGTCAGGCAATAGGGAGATACTTTTTTCCTTCAGAAAATTAAGGAAATGCGTATCATTGATATTGGTGTCCAGATATTGGGCAAGATCTTGTCCATTCTGAAAGCTTTTGGTGAAATAATGGTCAATAATCCAACCGGAAGCAAAACTGCCAAATACTGCACCAAAGCCATTTGTCATCATCATAAATAAACCTTGGGCAGAACTACGTATGCTCGAAGTTGTAGATGTCTCTACAAATAGGGAACCCGAGATATTGAAAAAGTCGAATGCCATTCCGTAGACGATACAGGAAAGTACAATCATCCATAGACCACCTGCCGGATCCCCGAACGAGAATAGGCCAAAGCGCAAGACCCAAGCAAACATAGAGATCAACATGACTTTCTTAATACCAAATCTTTTTAGGAAAAACGGGATTGCCAAAATAAAAAGTGTCTCTGATATCTGCGAAATCGACATGATGATCGTTGAGTATTTCACAACAAAAGATTCCGCAAACTTCGGGTAGAATTTAAATTCGTCCAGAAATACATCTCCATAGGCATTGGTTAACTGTAGTGCAGCGCCCAAAAACATGGAAAATATAAAGAAGAGAGCCATTTTATAGTTTCCAAATAATTTAAAAGCTTCTAATCCTAATAGTTGTGTCCAAGATGCATTTTCCTGCTGTAATTTTTTGGGTGGACATTTTGGTAATGTAAAGGCATAGAGACTTAAAGCCAAGGCCGCTGTTCCAGCAATATAAAATTGATATGCTGTTGCTTTATTGCCTGTTAGATTTGTAATCCACATCGCTACAATAAATCCAATAGTTCCAAAGACACGGATAGGAGGGAATGCTTTGACCAGATCGTAGTTGTTTTCATTCAACGCCGTATAAGCGATTGAATTGGACAGGGCCAATGTAGGCATGTAGAAACACATCGCCGCGAGCATCGCATAAAAAAAGGTGTTAGGGTCATTTACCTGCGGTAGATAAAAAAGAACAGCAGCATAACATAAATGCAGCATGAAATATAGTCTTTCAGCATTTATCCAGCGGTCTGCAATGATCCCCATTAGTGTTGGCATAAATAGCGAAGCTATTCCCATTGTCGCGAAGATAGCGCCGAATTGTGTGCCATCCCATTGCTTTGTGCCAAACCAATAGTTAGCTATTGTAATCAACCATGCTCCCCAGACAAAAAACTGAAAGAAGCTCATAATGGTCAATCTTAATTTAATAGACATAAAACGATATTATTTAGAGTTTTTGTTTCGCTTTAGAGAAAGGAGTTATTTTCTTTTGGAAATTTCATCCCTAATCAACGCTGCTTGCTCGTAATTCTCTTCCGTTAATGCTTGGTTGAGTGCTTGCTCCAATTGTTCGTCTGTTAACGAAGAAAAAGGGTTATTAGGGGATTTGGAAGGAGTCTTTTCTTCGACCTCAACCATACTGGGATCTTGTACTTTATTGGCTTTGTCCAGATTTTCCAAAAATGCGAATTCATGTCCCTCAATAATGATTCCCGCAGATGACATGATAAATTCGTAGGCATAAATTGGTGCTTCAAATCGAACGGCCAGCGCAACGGCATCGGAGGTTCTTGCATCAATTTCAACCATTTTGTTGCCGTCAGAACAAATAATCTTCGCATAAAAAATACCCTCAATCAGGTTATAGATAAGCACCTCAACGAGTTTAATACCAAAAGATTCCGCGAAAGATTGAAATAGGTCATGCGTAAGGGGGCGGCTTGGAATCATTTTTTCTATCCGAATAGCAATAGCTTGGGCTTCGTGGCTACCAATAATGATGGGCAATCTTCTGTTGCCCTCCACTTCTCCCAATACCAGGGCATAAGCCCCAGACTGTGTTTGACTATAGGATAAACCAACTATATCTAATCTGATTTTCTTCATTTTAATTCCAAAGCGGTGTACAAACTTAGATAAATTTGCTTTTATATGCAATTATAATTACGTTCTGTGTGAAACAAATTTATCGATTTCTCCTTAGTAATTAAGACCTTTTCGAATGTGGAGAGTGCAAATATTTAAAGGCAAAACAAAAACTCCCCATTCACTTTTTTATGAATGAGGAGGAAAATATGGTATAAAAAGCTTAACTACCTTTGTAAGCTTTTAATGCTTGTGTCAATTTGGGTACAATATCAAAGGCATCACCAACGATACCATAATCAGCAACTTTGAAGAATGGCGCTTCGGGATCCTTGTTGATGACAACAATAGTTTTCGATGAGCTGACCCCAGCCAAGTGTTGGATGGCACCTGAGATACCAATTGCGATGTAGAGATTAGGACTCACAACAATACCCGTTTGGCCAACGTGTTCAGAATGGGGACGCCATCCTGCATCAGAAACAGGTTTTGAACATGCTGTGGCGGCACCAAGTACATCTGCTAATTCTTCGATCATTCCCCAGTTTTCAGGACCCTTTAGTCCACGGCCTGCGGAGACAACGATTTCTGCCTCAGGTAATGAAACTTTATCTGTCGCACGTACAATCTCCTTGACGATTGTAGAGAAGTCTGCCTGGGCAATATTTGCGCTAAATGATTCAACCACAGCGGTGCCTCCGGTTTCCTTGGTCTCGTAAGCATTGGGACTAAGGGCAATGACCTTGGTTGCTGCGGTCAATTCTACTGTGGCAAATGCTTTATTTGAAAATGCGGTCTTTTTAATCGTCAGTTTTTCACCTTCGATAGTTGGTAGGGATAGCGCACCATCTGCAAGAGCTGCATGGAGCTTCGCAGCAATCCGGGGAGCAAGTCCTTTACCCGAGAATGAGTTGGAAAGTACAAGCAGGTTAGCTCCTATGCTCTTGACAGCCTCAGCGATAATGCTTGCATAAGCCTGATTGACGAAAGAGGAGAGTTGCTCGTTATTTACGGTGAGTACTTTGGAAGCACCATAGTTGCCCAGTGCAGCAAGTTCATCCTGCGCAACATTACCAATGGAAATGGCGACAAGATCAGTGTTTGTATTATCAGCGATGGCTTTCGCATAAGAAACTACTTCAAAAGCAGACTTTTTGAATTTTCCATCGGTATTTTCTACATATACTAGTATTGACATAGTTTTTTCGGAATTTAATGATTAAATAACTTTGGCCTCATCATGTAATAGAGAAACCAGTTTCTCAACTTCTGCAGCATCAACGAGTTTTACAGTGCCGCGTGGAGCTGGAGTCTCATAATTAACAATGTGGGAAAGTGTATCAACTGCGGATGGTTCTAGCACATCCAATGGTTTGGTACGTGCACTCATAATACCACGCATATTGGGTATCTTAGGTTCGGCAACTCCTTCCGCTGTGCCAATAACAATGGGAAGTTTAGACGTTACGACTTCTTTTCCACCTTCTATTTCACGTTCAATACTGACGGAATCAGCAGCTATATCAACCTTTTTGGCGATTGATACCGATGGTATATTCAGCAATTCGGCAACTATTGCACCGACCTGAGCACCATTATAATCGATGGATTCTCGTCCGGTTAAAATCAGATCAAAAGCATTGTCCTTTGCGTAATTTGCGATTTGATTGGCCACAAACCAGGCATCTCTGGGAATAGCATTAATACGTACGGCATTGTCTGCGCCTATAGCCAATGCTTTGCGAATGGTCGCATCGGTGGATGCATCTCCAACATTGATGACAGTCACTGTTCCTTTTCCTCCTTCAGCCAATTCAACTGCCTTTGAAAGGGCAATCTCATCATAAGGGTTTATAATAAACTGCACCCCAGCTGTATTAAAGGCAGTGTTGTCATTTGTAAAAGTGATCTTCGATGTAGTGTCAGGGACATTACTTATACAAACTAATATTTTCATATACGATTGGTTTTACCCAAACTTACCATATTTTCTCTCAAATAAAAAGCCCCGACCCGCTTAAAATTTTGTCTCAGGGTCCACTTGTGTTGTTGTGTTATTTTTAATTTGTATTGCTTATGTCTAGTTATTTTTACTGTATTTTGAATTTTTCGGCTTATTTTGTTTGTATTTGTTAAATTTTGACAGTTTCAGTATTCTTTTTTTTAATGAAGATCATGCGTCAGTATAATGTCATTTTATATGCTAGCATAGTATTTTTACTTCGACGAATTGCTCAGACTGTAGCATTTAATGTTCAATTGCTTGGAGCAAGCTAGCAATATAACTTTGTTGTTTTTTGATGAAGTTGAAAAGGTGACAGCTTTTTATGATGACCTTCATTGTGATGACCTTCATAGGGTACTATTATGATTGTTTAGGAAGCGGCCATGATTTAGATTTTATAGCTGAGATATAGCCGAAATTTAGAACACTAAATTGAATACATTTCACTCTCTCATTACGAGAGAAGTATGCCGAATGGGTTGATTTACGGCATAGCAGCTACCGTAGAATTAAAACAATTGTTTACAGATAAACACATTTTTAGTTAAATTTGAAATAAAAAAGATATGTCGACACGATTGGATCAACTCAACGAATTTTTGAAAGAGAGTCCTGAAGATCCTTTTTTAAAATACGCCATTGCAGCGGAGTATCTGAAGCTGAATGATGAGCAGGAAGCTTTGGTCAGATTTGAAAAGCTGATAGAAAACCATCCCGACTATGTGGGGACATATTATCATCTGGGAAAATTATATGAAAAACTGGACAAACAGGAACCTGCAATTACAACCTATAAAAATGGAATTGAAATAGCACGTAAAAGCCGTAATTTCCATGCATTGGGAGAGTTACAGGGAGCTTTGTCATTTTTAGTAGAGGATGACGATGATGATTTTTAATCCATTCTAAATTTTTGGTATCTAATTTGTTATGAATTTTATGGGTGTAACTATTAGATGCTGATTTTTTTGAATTTGGAATGAGATGAAAAGGTTTATTTGGACAGTGGGATTGTTGGTAATGATTGTATTTGGGGGATGTGATAATCCCAAACAGAGTGTGGCTGCCTATAAAGACAATTTGCAAGAATTAAAGGGAAGAGACAGAGCGGAAATCGTGATCGGAGAATATAAAGGGGTGATGCCCTGTGCCGACTGCGATGGCATTGAAACATTGATCTCATTACACAAAGACAACTCTTATAAATATTCGTCCAAATATCTCAATAAAAGTGATGATGTTTTTGTACGTGAAGGAAAATGGAAGTTGGATGGAAACATTATTACACTGGACGGCGTTGATTACAAATTCAAATTAGGCAACCATTTCTTAAGCCAGTTGGATTTATCGGGTAATGATATTACCGGGGATATCTCCAAATACTATGTGCTGACGAAAAACTGAAATTTATTGAACGATATAGTACCTACATAGAAAAAAACCGAAGAGAATTCTCTTCGGTTTTTTTGTTTAGTCGACTTATTGCTATTTATTTTTTGTACAAAGTTCTTTTAAGGTTGACACAACAAAATCCACTTCTTCTTTGGTGTTGTTTTTGCAAAAGGAGAATCTGACCGATGGACGGTCTGAATTTGTTTTAATAGCCCCTAGTACATGGGATCCAATATCGGTTCCTGAACTACAGGCGCTTCCACCGGAGCAGGATATGCCCGAAATGTCAAGATTGAATAGCAACATGTCAGCAAGGTCACTGCAAGGGAAGGATACGTTTAGTACCGTATATAGCGATTTACTAGGCTCGATAACACCATTGAAATCAATATCTGGAATTGCTTTTTGCAGCTCATCAATCATATACGATTTAAGCGCTTGGATATAAGCTTGATGTTCTTCCATATGTTCATAGGCAAGTTCTAAAGCCTTGGCTAGTCCCGCTATACCATAAACATTCTCAGTTCCGCCACGCATATTCCGCTCTTGAGCTCCACCATAAATCAACGGTTTGATTTTGTTATTTGCATTGATATAGAGAAAACCTACACCTTTTGGTCCATGAAACTTGTGCGCTGCACCTGTAATGAAATCGATTTTAAGATGACCTAGATCATGCGGATAATGACCCATTGTCTGTACGGTATCGGAGTGAAATATCGCATTGTATTGTTGGCATAATTCCGATATACGTTGGATATCATTCAGATTGCCAATTTCATTATTGGCGTGCATAATGGAAACAAAAGTACGGGGATTACTACTTAAAAGCTCTTCCAGTTGATTCAGGTCCAGATTCCCCTTGTTGTCCACATGGAGCAGGTCAAGATGAACTTTTCCTTGCTTCTCCAGCTCCTCCAAGGTATGGAGAACAGCATGGTGCTCTATCGGTGAGGTAATTGCATGTGTGATGCCAAAGTCCGTGATCGAACGTACTATAGCCATATTATCGGCTTCAGTTCCACCCGAGGTAAAGAAAATTTCTGCCGGAGATACATGGAGTAGGTTTGCGATTGTTTTCCGAGCTTTTTCTACTATTGTTTTTACTTGTCTTCCGTGACTATGAATAGAAGATGGATTTCCAAAATTGTTATCCATGACATCTACCATTACTTTTATAACTTCAGGATCTAAGGCTGTAGTCGCAGCATTGTCAAAATATACTTGCATGATGCAAAATTACAAATCTCAAAAGTAAATCAAATGCATTAAATGACTTATTTTCATCATAATTTAGTCGTTTTTTTTATTGAAGCGTTGAATAAGGATGGAGAACTTATCGATTGAAATCAGAAGACCTCAAAAAAGTAAAAGTGGATATGTAGTGAATTGGATATTTGATATGGAATAGCAAGGGAATATGAGGGTAATAGGGACAAACTTGTTGTATCGAGGTTGAAGTGTACCCCAAAAGTTAAATAATAACTTTTGGGATTCACCAACTATGCCAAAACATACATTTGAGTAAAGGAACTAGCTATTATAGTAAACGAGGATCGCGTTTGCGTACAATTATTATAAGAAATCCAGCCAGAGCGATCGCTAGACCAAGATATGCAGCGATGTCACCTACTTTGGTATATGTTGTAATCTCTTCGTTCAGATTGATCTCCTGATTCAATGCTGCGGGCTCCCACCATTTTGTCTGCTGTATGATATCACCACGTTGATTGATAAAACCAGAAATTCCGGTATTCGCCGATCGGGCAACCCAGCGTCGATTTTCAATGGCTCTTAATTTTGCATATTGCAAATGTTGGTCTTTTCCAGAAGTATTGCCCCACCAGCCATCATTGGTGATGATCGCTATAAACTGCGCTCCTTTTTTAACATATTTTGCCACATAATCTCCCCAGATAGATTCATAGCAGATGACAGGAGCAGCGCCAATACCACTTTGTGCATAGAAAACCGAAGGTTCTGCTTGTTTTCCATAGCCACCTGTCGTACCGCCAAAAGCTTTAAACAAGGGTTTTAAAAAATTCATCGCAGCACCAAAGGGCATCTGTTCTACGCCAGGAACCAATTTAGATTTATGGTAAAATTGCAGCTTGGAAGAATAATCGATCAATGTTGCCGCATTAAAATTATCCTGGTAAATGTTAGGGGCAATTTCACGTGCAGTTGCTGTTTTCGCATAATTGTATAATTGATAACTCTCTATACCCGATAAGACATTGCCATTTTTGTATTGATCCAAAAATTTTAGAATCCGTTGATAGGAATACGTTTCACGCAGGCATTCTTCATCAAAATCACCATTTTGGGAAAGAGCCGTTTCAGGCCAGATAAAAAACTCCGTATTGGGTTTGGCTACTGAACTTGACAGTGAAAACAGGGTGTTTAATTGCTCCTCAGGGCTGATCTGAAACTTGATGTAAGGATTCACATTGGGCTGCACCACTACCACCTGGGCTGGGTTTTGGTGTTCCTCGTAATTGAAATAGCGAACCAATGAATAGACCGTTGGAACACATAAGACCAGCACTAGACAAAGAATGGGAACTATCCTATTTTTGAGTTGGTAGATACCTTTTCGATTGAGGTATAGCACAAAAACCAAGATATTGACCAACCAGATCCATATTGATCCGCCGTATACACCAGTGATATCGTACCATTGAATCAATTGATGAAAATTAGCAAAGCCGTTTCCTAAAGTCATCCATGGAAATGCAAGATCCCAAGTAGCATGAAGAAATTCATAACTAATCCAAAATCCCATTAATCCAAAAAGGGATAACAACAGCGAAGTCTTACGTCTTAATCGATAGTATAAGTTGAATGCAATGGCCATTAATGCAGCGCCCAGACAGAAGGGGATCAAACTGATCAAAATCGCTGCAAAAGGAGGCATAACTGCAGAGATGGAATTGTATACCCAATAAATGGATGCGGTATTCCAGATGATTGCCGTCAGACCTGCCGTTAGAAAGATCTTTTTACCTTTCTTTTTAATTGTATCATTACGGATGATATTTTCCAGCGCAATCAATAAGGGTAAAAAGCCGATAAAAAGCAATACGCTGGAATAGGGGATGGGAGGCCAACCCAACCACAATAAAAAGGCACTTAAAAGTGCCAATAAATAGTTGTTCTTCACAATATCCACTTATTTTTATAAACTGGATAAAACTTCTTTTTTCTTTTGTTCATATTCATCTTGTGTGATGAGTTGCTTGTCAAAGAGAGTTTTTAGTTTTTTTAGCTTTAAGGTAATTTCATCCTCTTCTTCTTCGATAACCGGAGTCACAGGGGCGGAAACAGGTGGCGCTGGTGGAACTACGGGTGCCGAGAAAACAGGTTGTGCTACTGGCGCAGGAGGGGTAACGACTGGTGCAGGTGTCGAAACTGGTACCGGAGTCGGCTGATTGTCTTCAACCTTCTCCACGATAACCTCCCGAGGGCTGCTGGGGGCGATTACGATCTTTTCCTTTTCAGCTGCTAGCTCTGCTTTTTTATAATTTTCAAGAGCAGCTTTAATATATTGGTAGAGTTTTCTGGCTTGAACTTTTGGAATGTAGTCAATACTTAAGTTTTCTCCAGTAAAAGGAATGACAGTGACCTTTGAACCAAAGATCTCTTCTTTGAAGGCAATATCTTTAATATCCTGCCATCCGAAAATCTCAAAATCAGTCGCTAAGCCCAATTTGGTAAATTCACACATAAAAATGCGTTTATTACTAATGGTGATACTGTCCGGTAAAATTGTCACCGCAGGTTTTTTCTGTACCGCGATATAATCTATTTTTTCTCCTGGAGTAAGCATGTCCTGGACTTTAGTAATCAATTTTTCAATGATTTTTATATCCTGTCCATCTTGTGCAAATTGTTCCATGTTCATGTCAAATACGTTTTATTAATCAAAGATTGTCAAAATTTATTCCAATCCACCTACACAAAATACAAATTCTCCTTTAATTGGATTGTTTTCAAAGTGTAATTTTAAATCAGTTAAAGTTCCGCGGACATTTTCCTCATATAACTTGCTCAATTCTCTAGAAATAGAAGCTTGTCTCTCTGCACCGAAGACAGTAATAAACTCTTCGATTGTCTTGAGGATGCGGTGCGGTGATTCGTAGAAAATCATTGTTCTCTTTTCTTCAGCTAAAGCTTTGAGACGAGTTTGGCGTCCTTTTTTAACAGGTAAAAATCCTTCAAAACAGAAACGGTCGTTTGGTAAACCTGAGTTTACAAGTGCCGGTACAAAAGCGGTGGCGCCGGGTAGACATTGTACCTCTAACCCTTCTTTAAGAGCAGCCCGCACCAATAAAAAACCGGGATCAGAGATTGCTGGCGTCCCAGCATCTGAAATTAGGGCAATTTTTTGGCCTTCTTTCAGAAACTTTATGATTTCGGAAACCGCTTTGTGCTCATTATGTTGATGATGTGCAAATACCTTTTTATCGATGCCAAAATGCTTTAAAAGGGGAGCACTTGTTCTTGTATCCTCTGCTAAGATGATGTCTACTTCTTTCAGAATATTGACTGCACGAAAGGTCATGTCTTCCAGATTGCCAATAGGTGTTGGAACTAAATATAACATGGTCAAAGTTAAGTTTTTTTTACTATATAATATGTGCTAAAACATTCTGTCTATTTTGGAGTTATTTTCTATATAAATGCAATAATAAATTATGCAAAACATCGAAAAAATACAGGCACATCTAGGTGCAGAATCAGATTATCTATTAGCGTTTGACAAACCAGCAATTTCCAAAACGATGCTCCATCTTCCCGAAACTACTTTTATTGATCAGGTATATGGTGCTAGCGACCGCACGCCGCAGGTATTGCGTAGCTTGGGACAACTTTTCGGAACGGGACGGCTTGCGGATACAGGATATCTTTCCATCTTGCCGGTAGATCAGGGGATCGAACATAGTGCTGGCGCTTCTTTTGCTCCCAATCCCCAATATTTTGACCCGGAGAATATCGTGAAATTAGCATTGGAAGGAAACTGTAATGCCGTAGCCTCGACTTTTGGTGTTTTAGGGGCAGTATCCCGAAAATATGCGCACAAGATTCCTTTTTTGGTCAAGATCAATCACAACGAATTGTTGACCTATCCCAATCGTGCGGATCAAATTCTGTATGGAACGATACGTGAAGCTTGGAACATGGGAGCGGTAGCAGTTGGAGCGACCATTTATTTCGGTTCGGAAGAGTCCGATCGTCAGATTATCGAAGTAGCAAGGGCATTTGAAGAAGCACATTCACTTGGTATGGCTACGGTATTGTGGTGCTATTTGCGGAATTCAGCATTTAAAACAGGAGACAAAGATTATCATTTAGCTGCGGATCTAACGGGACAGGCCAATCATCTCGGTGTAACCATAAAGGCAGATATTATTAAACAAAAACTTCCGGAATTGAACGGCGGTTTTAAGGCGTTGAATATGGGTAAAAGCAGCTATGGTAAATTGGATGAACGGATGTATACTCAGTTATCATCCAACCATCCGATTGATCTTTGTCGCTATCAGGTACTCAATTGTTTCGCCGGTAGGGCAGGACTGATCAATTCGGGTGGAGCATCGGGACAAAACGATATACAGGAAGCTGTAAAAACCGCTGTGATCAATAAAAGAGCCGGCGGGACAGGCTTGATATCCGGTCGGAAAGCTTTCCAAAAGCCGATGAATGAAGGAGTCGAATTGCTACATGCAATCCAAGATGTCTATTTATGTAAAGAAGTTACGATAGCTTAGATGATCGTTTAAATCTGATTTAATATCAAGGTGTCGACAAAAGATCTTTACCTACTGATTCATTTAGTGAAAAAATATTGCTTGGGACGTACTTCAGGAAACTGTTTTTTCGGAGGACGTTTTTTATATCGGTCGGATCGGAATGAAAATAGGTAAAGAAAATCTCTTTCACTCTTATTGAGCGTATCGCTACCTGATGGTAAAAGTGCGTTAACTTTGATTCTGATTAAATCATTGAGGGATCTTGCAAGCTATCAATAATAGATGGTATCTTCTGAGCAAAGCCAAGCCTTTCCATTCAATCGACACGTGTATAACGCACAAGGGTGACGGGGAGACCTATGCGGGTGAAAGGAGTATGAACGCGCTACAAACAGGCGCTACTGAATAAATTTGCTTGTTTATGAAGGCAAATTTATCTAAGTTTGTTCACTATTTTTTAAATAACACATTTATATTATGTTGCAATTAAATTATATCCGTGAAAACAGGGATACGGTTATCGAAAGATTGGCTGTCAAGCATTTCAAGGAAATTGGATTGGTCGACGAAATCATCAGTTTAGATGAAGACCGCCGTAAGATCCAAGCGGAATCTGACGCCCTTTCGGGAGAAGCTAATGCGGCAGCAAAACAGATTGGAGATCTGATGCGCCAAGGAAAAAAAGAAGAAGCTGAAGCCGTTAAATCACAATCGTCCGGATATAAAGAGCAAGTAAAGCAACTGTTGGATAAATTAGGCGCGATCGAAATCGAGTTGAATGATAAGATTGTACAATTGCCTAATTTACCCCATCAATCTGTTCCCGTTGGTGTAAGCGCTGATGATAATGAAGTCGTATTAACAAATGGAGAGATTCCAGCTTTATCAGAAGATGCATTGCCACATTGGGAATTATTAAACAAATATGATATCGTGGATTTGGAGCTCGGAGTAAAAGTTGCGGGAGCCGGATTTCCAATTTATAAAGGCAAGGGGGCAAAATTGCAACGTGCATTGATCAATTTCTTTCTGGATCAGGCAGCTGAGCAAGGATATGAAGAGGTACAAGTGCCGATCTTGGTGAATGAAGACTCTGCGTTTGCTACAGGGCAATTGCCAGATAAGGAAGGGCAGATGTATTATGTCAACAATGACAATCTATACTTGATTCCTACAGCAGAGGTTCCCGTAACCAATATTTACAGAGATGTAATCGTTAAGGAAGCGCAGTTCCCGATTAAGCATTGTGCGTATACACCATGTTTCCGTCGCGAAGCAGGTTCTTATGGTGCTCATGTACGCGGTTTGAACCGTCTGCACCAATTTGATAAAGTTGAGGCTGTACAGATTGTTCATCCGGAAAAATCGTATGATGTGTTAGAAGAAATGAGCCTATATGTACAAGGTCTGCTTAAAAAATTGGAACTACCTTATCGCGTATTGCGTTTATGTGGTGGCGATATGAGTTTCACTGCTGCGTTGACTTATGATATGGAGGTGTATAGTTCAGCCCAAAAACGCTGGTTGGAGGTTTCTTCCGTATCTAATTTTGAAACGTATCAAGCCAACCGCCTGAAAGTACGTTTCAAAAATTCCGAAGGAAAAATGCAATTGGCTCACACATTAAATGGTTCGGCCTTAGCTTTACCACGTATTGTTGCGGCTATTTTAGAGAATAATCAAACGGATAAAGGTATTCGGATACCAGCTGTTTTGGTACCTTATACCAAATTTGAATATATTGATTAATAGATGTAATTAAGTAATAAATTCCTGTTTCAGGATTTTTATTGAAAAGAGACTCTACCTGAACAGGTAAAGTCTCTTTTTTTTGGAATAACTCGATTCAAAACAACTTTAGAATCATTATAAATTACACCTTTTTGGTTATAAAAAACGAATCTATCCTTATGTTAATGTTTTCTTATTGCATTGTTAATATTTTGTTAAATATAAGTGATTCCGTATAAAATTCTGTTTTGAATTTGTTTGTAGAGTTTTTATTCTAAAATGGATCTCGCGTTTGAATTTGTAAGATACTGATGTCTTTATTGCAGTATTTTTTGTTTTTGCGAGTGAATGTTAAAAAACTTGTAAAAGCAACTTTGGCTTTATATATTTGGAACCGCTAATAAAAATCGCACTAACTATTATTTACTGTAAATGCTGAAAGGAGCAAATTTTACAGCTGAGTATTTTCAACGGATTGACTCTACATCTACCTAGGGTTGACTTTTCCAATAATATTTTCAACTGTTACCAACTGAATGGCGATATGCTGTTTTGCGTATTGTTATTTATTGTCTAAACAATGTCTGTTTAGACAGTTATGTTAACGGATATAATTTATATCAATATAAAGGACTAGAAAAATAATAAAATTAACTAACTAAAACATGAAACAAACATTACTAAGTTTTCTTGTTGGTGGAATGATCCTGACTTCGGTCGCATTCGCACAAGAAAAGAAGATTAGTGGTCGTGTTACATCTGCTGATGGTAAGGGGTTACCAGGGGTTACAGTTGTTGTACAAGGAACTAATCAAGCGACACAAACAGATGCTAGTGGTAATTATTCATTAAATGTACCTGCGGGCAAAGTTGTTGTCTTCCGTTCAGTTGGTTTTGACGATAAAACCATTATTGTTAATAACAATAGCACCGTATTCAATGTTTCTATGGAGAATCATGACAACGCTTTAGAAGAGGTTGTTGTGACTGCAATGGGACAATCGCGCCAAAAACGTGCATTGAGTTATGCGACACAAGAAGTCAAAGGCGATAAATTGACTGAAGCTGCAAATAGCAACTTGGCTACAGCATTACAAGGTAAAGTGTCAGGGGTTCAGGTAACACCTTCATCAGGTATGCCAGGAGCATCTGCGAATATTACGATCCGCGGTGCACGTTCATTTACAGGAAATAACTCGCCGCTATACATTGTCGACGGATTGCCAATTTCTTCGACTTCAGATCAGTCTACAGGTAACTCTGTTTCTGGTGCAGATTATTCATCCAGAGGGCTGGACATCGATCCGAACGATATCGAAAGCATCAATATCCTAAAAGGACAGGCAGCATCGGCATTATACGGTATGCGTGCTTCTAATGGTGTAATTATTATTACCACGAAGAGCGGTAAAGGAAAACAAGGTAAGCCACAAATATCATACAGTTCCAATGTTTCCTTCGATAAAGTCTCCGTTCTTCCGGACTTTCAGACGAAATATGCACAAGGAACAGGTGGAAAGTATTCACCGTTGTCATCTATGTCCTGGGGACCTGTTATCGATCAATTGGCTAATGATGCGACTTATGGTGGAAATACCGATAATGAGTATACGAAACAATATGGTAAACACCAAGGGCAGTATTACGTTCCACAACGTGCCAATGCAGGGTTAGATCCTTGGGCAACTCCGCAAGCATATAACAATGCGAAGGATTTCTTTAATGTTGGAAATACCTTTAATAACTCTTTTAATATTGTACAAGGATTTGAAAAAGGAAGTTACGCGTTGTCTTTAGGTTCTACCAATGCCAATGGTATTGTCCCTTCGACAGGAATGGACCGTTATACGGCTAAATTATCGGGTGAGGCGAAATTGTCTGATAAATGGACGACTGGTTTCACGGGTAACTATGTGAACTCCCATATCTCAAAACAAACAGGTGCAAATAATGGAATTGTAGCTACTGTTTATGGTGCTCCAGCTTCATATGATCTAAAAGGTATACCATCCTATTATTTGAATGCGCCTACAAGCCAAAATACTTACCGTGGTACAGCTGGATTTGATGGTGCTTATTGGGCAGTTGAGAATAACAAATTTACAGAGGATACACAACGTTTCTTTGGTAATGGCTTTGGACAATATGCGACTAACTTAGGCGAGAACCAAAAATTAACACTAAAGTATCAAGCAGGTGTTGATTCATATACAACAAACTACACTGATCTTTGGGGGTACGGCCATGCGAATGGTTTTGGTGAAGTCGAAAATTTCAACGTCTCTGTTACAGAGTGGAACTCCTTAGGAACAGCTGCTTACAATTGGAAGATTAATGATGATTTGGTCTTTGATGCCATGGTGGGTAACGAGATTGTAAACCGTGTTCGTAGAAGAGATTACGCTTATGGAATGAACTTTAACTTTCCTGGATGGAATCATATCAATAACGCTTCAAGTGTAACTGGTGAGCAAACTTTGCGTCACACACGTACTTTTGGTACTTTTGGTAGTTTAGCATTGGCGTACAAAAGCATGTTGTTTTTAAATGCCACTGGTCGTAATGACATCGTTTCTTCCATGCCTAGAAACAACCGTTCATTCTTCTACCCTTCTGTTTCGGCAGGTTTTGTCTTTACAGAATTGGAAAGTGTTAAAAATTCGGTATTGACCATGGGTAAATTGAGAGCTTCATACGCTGAAGTTGGTCAAGCAGGAGATTATTATGAGAGCTACTATGACAAACCAACATATGGTGGCGGTTTTTCTAGTGGTACACCAATTATTTATCCAATCAACAGTGACGGTATAACTTCTTATACCCCATACTCCATTGTTTATGACCCGAATCTAAAACCGCAAAACACGCAAGCGATTGAAGTTGGTACAGATTTAACATTCTGGAATGGTTTAATTAATTTGAATTATACCTTCTCACGTCAGAATGTAAAAGACCAAATATTTGAAGTGCCTTTAGCGGCTTCTACAGGTTACTCTAGCTTGGTTACAAATGGTGGTAGAATTCATACCAATGCACATGAGGTTACTTTAGCGGTTGCACCATATCGTAAGGGAGATTTTAAATGGGATTTTGCGTTCAACTTTACCAAAATAGATAACTATGTCGATGAATTGGCAGAAGGTGTAAACAGTATCTTTATGGGAGGTTTTGTTACTCCGCAAGTTCGTGCAGGTATTGGATCTAAATTCCCAGTAATTTACGGGGTGTCTTATTTGAGAAATGACGCCGGACAGATTGTCGTTGATAAAAATGGCCTTCCTCAAGCGGGTGAAGAAAAAGTAATCGGTAGCGTTTCTCCAGATTTCAACCTAGGTTTCAATACCAACTTTGAATACAAAAAAGTAAGACTTTCAGCGGTACTGGATTGGAAACAAGGCGGACAAATGTATCACGGTACTTCAAACACGTTAGATGTTTATGGTGTCACACAGAAAACAGCTGATTTTCGTGATGGAAATGGATTCTTATTTGAGCAACCTGCTGTAAAAGAAGTAGCTCCAGGTCAATATGAAACTAACGATATCCTGATTGATCCTTCAAAAGCATATGATTATTTCAATACTTTAAGCAATATCTCCGAAGCTGGTATTCGTGGAACTTCATTCGTGAAGTTACGTGAAATTGCTGTAGGATATCCGGTATATCAAAATTCAAAAATCAAGGTTGATGTAAATGCATTCGCACGTAATATCATTCTTTGGTCCGAATTAAAGGGTTTTGATCCTGAGGTTTCACAAGGAAATACAAATATGTCGGGTGCATTTGAGCGTTTCTCTCTACCGGGTACATCGAGTTATGGTCTAGGTGTTAATGTTAAATTCTAAGATTAAGACAATGAAATTAAAATTAAATATAGTAGGATTATTGGCTATGGGCGTCTTGGCTGCTCCAGTAATTTTTACTTCTTGTTCAGAGGATGCGATGGACAAGATCAACGAAAATGTAAATAAACCTACAGATGTACAAGCTAAATTTGTTTTGACTGATGTGATCACAAGGACTGCTTTTTATAATGTCGGTGGGGACTTCAATACTTATCTTTCTACTTATGTAGAGCATGAAGTGGGAGTGTTCAATCAGACATGGAATGCCGAACATCGTACAAATGAACCATCGGCAGCATCAACGTTTAACAATACTTGGGGGAATATGTATTTTGCCCTTCGTGATGCCCGTATTGTCATTGAGAAATGTTCAGAAGGTGGTCCACAAGCTGGCAACTATACCACATTGGGTATGGGGCAGGTAATGGCGGCTTACAACTTAGCTTTGTTGACCGATATGTTTGGTGACGTGCCATATTCTGAAGGGTTTAAACCTTTGGAAATTAAGAATCCCAAATTAGATAAACAGCAGGAACTATATAAACAAGTCATCGCTTATTTGGACGCGGCTATTGCTAATCTTCCTAAAGGAGATACGCATGCGTCGGGTGCTGCCGGTGGACAAGATATACTATATAATGGTAACAGCGCTAAATGGCTGAAATTTGCATATGGGCTTAAAGCTCGTTACGGAATGCGCCTTTTGAATGTTTCTTCAAATAAGTCGGCTGCATTAACTGAGGTTATCGCGAATGTAGATAAATCTTTCGCGAGTGCTTCGGATGAAGCGAAATTTACGCAATACAGCAAGACAAACTTAAATCCATTATTTGATTTTCAGTGGTCAAGAGATGGTTTAGCTGCAAGTAAAAGTCTAGCAGATAAGATGGTTGCACGCAAGGATCCACGTTTAGTAAGAGATTTCTTTACGCCACAGAATTCAAAAACTGGTGTTTGGACACAAGTAAATGATATCGCGTCAAATGCAGCATCCTATAAGCTATTGGCTCCAAATGGAGAAAGCGAGCAAGTACAATATCAGTACTTAACATCAACATTTGTGTTTTCTCAAACTGCTCCTACTCAGTTTTTGAGTTATCATGAGTTGTTATTTTTGAAAGCAGAGGCTATGCAACGTTTAGGACAGGGAGTGAATACGGTAGAGGCTGTGTTGAAGGATGCGGTAATAGCGTCTATAGCTAACTCTGAGGTTTCAGTTGATGCGGCTTTGGCTGCACCAACAGTAGCGGCAAATGGTACAATGGTTGAAACGTCAGATAAAATTACAAGTTCAGCTGCTTCGGATTATTTCAATAATAACGTTAAACCATTATTTCAAGCTAATGCATTGAAAGAGATTGCTAACCAAAAATATTTAGCCTTCTTTGGTGCTTCTGGTGAGTCAACAGAGATGTACAACGACATCCGCCGCTGGAAAGCAAATGGTGAAAACCTTATCGAATTGAAAAATCCTGGTAAATTCCCATTACGTTTACCATATGGTAACGATGATACCACAACTAATCCAAATGTTCAGGCAGCATATGGTAATGGACAATACGTCTACACTGAAAATGTTTGGTGGGCAGGCGGTACACGCTAGTCTATCGGCTTAAGGTTATAAATTGGAAGGCGGTCTCGAAAGAGGCCGCTTTTTTTTGTTATCAACCTCAAAACTGACGCCTCGATTACTGACACGTAAGGATTGTTTTGTTCGTAAGCGTATTTCAATAGATTTATTAAATTTCAGAAAGATTCTTTTTCATTACTATAGTTTTATGTTTAAATAATATAGTTATGCTTTACTTCTGTTTCGTTTATTTTAAGATATTAATGAATTTAAAATATTTTTTTTATAGCCAAAAGGCTTTAAAATACCTTTAGATGTCTTTTGTAATATAAATGATACTTTAAATATTCTCTAAGAAGAAATTTTATTTTTTGCTATGTTGTTGTAAATAAGTTGTTTTCTTGTTGTAGAGTTGCAGTTTTAAAATTGTGTGTAATTGAAATCTGAAAACCTTGATTTAGTAAATGGTTTAGAGAATTGAAATTGTTTAATTTAATACTAGCGACATGTCTACCGTAGTTGTAAAGGGAGATTATTAGCCTTAAGGTTATTGTTATAGTTTTTTTATAAATTAATTATTTGTTAATCAGTTGTTTGTGTGTTTTGGTATTGCTAAATGATCTCATGTTTTTATGCATGCATTGTAAAAGATAAAAAAAGTTATAAATTTGCTCTTAACATTTTTTAACAAGAGAAAATTTTGTTAAAAATACATTACTAACTAAAATACTTATTTATACTAGATGGCACTTGCCTACATAGCTTTTATAAGATATAAACACTTTTAATAAACATAAATTATATGAAACAGACATTACTCAGTTTTTTTGTGGGTAGTATGATCTTGACTTCTGTTGCGTTTGCGCAAGAAAAGAAAGTCAGTGGTCGTGTTACGGGTGCCGATGGTAAGCCATTGGTCGGAGTAACTATTGCCGTACAAGGATCAAATGTGGCAACCTCCACAGATGCTAACGGAAACTATACTTTGACGGTACCAACCGGTAAAGTAATTGTTTTTCGCTCTGTGGGTTTTGCTGATAAAACATTGATTGTAAAAGAAGGTCAGACATCCTTTAATATGGTGTTGGACAACAAGGATAATGCTTTAGAAGAGGTCGTTGTGACGGCATTGGGAATTTCAAAAAGTACCAGAGGTATAGGTTACTCAACATCTAAGGTAAGTGGAGATGATTTGGTAAAATCTGGTGAAGCAAACATTATCCAGGGTTTAGCTGCAAAGGCATCAGGTGTTCAAATCACTTCATCAGCGGGTACACCAGGAGCTTCTTCAAAAATTGTGTTGCGTGGTGCGGCCTCTTTTTCAGGAGATAACCAGCCACTTATCGTTGTTGATGGTGTTCCAATTGATAATGGTTTGAACAATACAAAGGCTGGCGATGATCCTTATAACCAGAGTCTTTCTGGTGTGCAGGTTGCTAATAGAGCGTTAGATATTAATCCTGATGATATTGAAACAGTGACCATCCTCAAAGGTCCAGCGGCGGCGGCTTTATATGGTCAAGCAGCAGGTAATGGGGCTGTTATTTACACCACAAAAAAAGGTAAACTAGGCTCAGGTCTTGGTATTACTTTCTCTTCGAGTTATGAAATGCAGAAGGTAAATAAATTGCCCGAGTTTCAAAAAAAATATGGTCAGGGAACGGATGGAGTATATACTAACGAGACGGCGGATAGCTGGGGTGAAAATTTAATAGCTGCAGGAAAGCCAATCTATAACAATGTGGATGAGTTTTTCAAAAACGGAAATGTTTTCAATAATAACTTGTCGATCACTTCCGGTGGAGAAAAAACCACCATGCGCTTTTCGGTAGGATCCACAAATAATACCGGGATAATACCGAACACAAGTTATAATCGTTATACTTCCCGACTGAACGCAGAATCAAAATTGAATGACCGAATTACCGTAGGCGGAAATTTCAGTTTTACAAATGCAAATACACGAGCTGCCCAAAACGGTAGTAATATTGCTGGGGTGATGCTTGCTCTCTTGCGCTCTCCGGTAGATTTTAATCTGAAAGATTATCAAAATGAATTAGGTGTGCAAAAAACCTATTTCGAAAGTTATGATAACCCCTATTGGTCAACCGAGCGTAATCCCTATAAAGAAGAAAATAATCGTTTTTTAGGTAACGTCTATGCAGACGTCAAATTAAATGATGTTTTCTCTGTTTCTTGGAAAACTGGACTTGATACCTACGCAACTAACGGGAATCAGATTTACGCGGTGGGATCAAGCGGTGATGATGATTCAGCTGGATGGGGTGAAATTAAGCGGACAAATGTCAACTACCGTAATATTTATACCGATCTTTTGTTAAAATTTAATAAAAAAATTTCGGAAGACTTCTCTGTTTCGGGTTTGTTGGGGGGAAATTTTAACTATATTCAAAGTGTCGCTAATTTTGCTAGGGGAAAAAATCTAAGTATTCCAGATTATTACAATTTAAATAATGCAAAGATCCTTTATGCGAGTAATTCTGAAGAATACAGAAATAGCAAAGCAATCTTCTTAGACGCAACATTTGATTATCGGAGTATTTTATTTTTGACATTGACTGGTCGTAACGAGTGGTCAACTACCTTTGGCCGAAATGCAAAAGGATTCTTCTATCCGAAAGCTGATATCTCATATGTTTTCTCAGATTTGTTTAAAGAATCGGAAATTGTAAATTTTGGTAAAATTCGTTTGGCTTATTCAAATGTGGGTATATCACCTAAGCCTTATTCAAATAGAACGTATTTCACATCACCATTGATTGCGGACGGTATGACAAATGGTTATTCCTTTCCATATCAAGGACAGTTAGGTTTTGCTATTTCAAATGAATATGTCTCTGAAAATCTTAAACCAGAAAGAAACGTTGGTTATGAAGCAGGTTTGGAAATGAAATTTTTGAATAATCGTCTTGGCTTTGATTTCACCTACTATCAACAACATGCATCTAATCTTTTGATTTCGATGCCAGTAGATCCAACAAGTGGATTCGCTTATTACTATAACAATTTTGGAAAAATGAAAAATAGTGGTATTGAAGTTACTTTAAATGGACACGTTGTGAAGTCAGACAATTTTAACTGGAATGCTACTTTAAATTGGTCCAAAAATACCAACGAAGTGACGGAACTAGCACCTGGCGTGGATAAATTATCTATTGGTGACGCTTTTTCCGCCCCGCAATCTTTTGCGATCGTAGGACAACCATTTGGAGTGATCTATGCGCAAAAATTTCAGCGAAATGCGCAAGGACAAGTATTGATTGATCCAAACAGTGGTTTGCCAATGTATGAATCTGATTTAGGCAGTGTAGGAAGTACTATTCCTAAATGGTTAATGAATATCAACAATGAATTTTCCTATAAAAATTGGTCTTTCTCTTTCTTATGGGATTTTAGAAAAGGCGGTAAGTTATGGGGAGCTACAAATGCCGTATTGATCAACCGGGGTAAGGCGGCTATTACCGAAGATCGGGAACGCAAATATGTCATCGATGGTGTCTATGGTGGTGGTGCTAATGAAGGCCAGAAAAATACGACAGAACTGACCGCATTTAATTATTTTAAGAATTATTTAGGGAATTCCTCTTCTGAAGTATCCATTCAAGATGGTACATGGGCGAGACTGCGTTCAATTGATTTAAATTATCGCTTTAATAAAGTTTCCAAAGCGATACAGTATATTCAAGTAGGCGTTAACCTTAGAAACCCAATCTTAATTACAAAATATAAAGGGATTGACCCGGAAACAAGTTTGACTGGTTCAGACCAAAATTTTGCAGGTTATGATTTCTTCAATAATCCTGGTACAAAGTCTTATTCACTTAATTTTAGAGTCGGTTTTTAATTAAACATTATTCATAACATGAAAAATAAAGTAAAATTATTATATGCCTTATGTTTTACAGCTATTGTCGGATGTAAAACAGGCGATGATCTATATATAAGTCCCAATAATCCACTTGATGGGAACTTGCCTTCCATGTTGACAGCAGCTGAGGTGAATACCTTTCAAAATGTAGAGGGGGATCTGTCCCGTATGAGCAGTATTTTAGTGCAGCACTCAGTAGGTCTGAACGCCCAGTATTCAGATGTTCAAAATTACCGTATTACCCAAGGAGATTTTGATAATGTTTGGATCGGATTATATACGAATACGATGTATAATTTGAAGCTGATGATCGATAAAGCAAAGATCGCTGAAACCAAAAGCCCGTACTATGAGGGTATAGCGAAAGTTATGATGGCGCTTAATATCAGTTTAGCGACTGACCTATGGGGCGATGTGCCCTATTCTGAGGCTTTTCAATGGACAACTGGTAATAAAACACCTAAATTGGATTCCCAACAGGATGTGTACAAAAGTATTGACAATCTGCTAGCTGATGCAATTACAGATTTATCTGTTGCTGAAGATGAAAACTATTATCTGCCAGCAGAAGATGATTTGATTTTCAAAGGGGATACTGAAAAATGGGTGAAGGCAGCTTACACGTTAAGAGCACGCTTTTTGAATCGGACGTCGAGTAAACAGGCAGGTACTGAGACTAAAGTGCTTGACTATTTAAAGAAGGGAATTTCTTCTAATGATGAAAACATGATAGCTCCACACGATGAAAACTCTCAAAATCAATGGGGAGCTTTTCAGGCTGCGAGAAGAGGCTATTTGGGAGCGAGCAATCTATTTGTTGATAGATTGTCTGCAAAAAATGATCCACGGCTAGCTTACTTTCTACGTCCTAATTCTAAGAAACAATTTATTGGAGGAGATATTACTAAGGAGTCTATTACTCCCGATATATCAGTGGTTGGTCCTTTTTTCGCAGCGGATCAGAATTTTCCGATCATCACATATTATGAAGCAAAGTTTATTGAGGCGGAAGTTAAACAGCGCCAAGGTACAAATGCTTCAGCTATATTAAATGAAGCAATCAAGGCGAATGTGGAGTATATAACAAGTGGAAAAGAGTCGGCCAGTGGTGTAGCAAATTATGCTTCCGCTACTAAAACAGATATTTTGACCGAAAAATGGGTTGCTCTTTATAATCAGGGTATTGAACCTTATAATGATTATAGGAGAACTGGAATTCCTACGTTGACGCCGAGACCACAAAGTGTTGGAGCAACTTTGCCAATTATTCCAAAACGTTATCCGTTCCCACAAACAACAACTTTATATAATCCAAATGCGAAGAACATTCCGATGGATGTCGCTGTTTGGTGGGGAATGTAATATATTTAATTCATTTATATAGGTATTAAGGGTTGTATCATTTTCTCTGATACAACCCTTTTTTGTGTTCATCTTTTTTATTTTATATCAATAAATGAAGATTTTTTTCTTTACAGTGTTTTTCTTTTTTTAAGAAATTTAAAGAAAATAATTTACTGATTATTAGGTGTTTGTTATTTTTTATTTAGTTTAATGTTATGACAAAATTATGCATGCATTGCAAATGTTAAAAAAAGTTATAAATTTGTATTTAACATTTTTTAACAAAGGTAGCTTTGTTGGGGATGTATTGCTAACTAGACAACTTATTTATAGATTATTGAAAAGATAGAATTTCTAGCCAAATTATCTTTTACTAAAGAATAAACTTACTTATAATAAACATAAACATATGAAACACAAATTACTCAGTTTTTTCGTGGGTAGTATGATCCTAACCTCTGTAGCATTTGCGCAAGAAAAAAAGGTAAGTGGTCGTGTAACTGGAGTGGATGGAAAACCATTAGCAGGGGTTACGATCGCTGTGCAAGGAACAAATACTGCTACCCAAACTGATGTGAACGGTAACTATTCGTTATCTGTTCCAACAGGAAAGATTATCGTATTCCGCTCGGTAGGATATGCTGATAAAACCTTAATTGTCAAAGAAGGGCAGTCTGCTTTTAATATTACTCTTGATGGCTCTGATAATGCATTGGAAGAGGTGGTTATCACTGCTTTAGGCGTAAAGAAAGAGAAAAAATCTGTTGGTTATTCTGTCCAAGAAGTTAAATCCTCAGATATCTTGAATTCGCGTGAACCCAATGTTGTAAACTCTTTAGCAGGAAAAGTAGCGGGGCTGCAGATTTCGAGTTCAGGAGGACAAGCTGGCTCTTCAGCTTCAATTCAACTTAGAGGAAACACCTCAATAACAGGTAGTAGTGAGCCTCTTTTTGTAATTGATGGTATTCCAATGGATAATTCTGTCAATGAAGGGGATACGCAAGTTGATGCATTGTTTGCTGGAACAAATGGAAGCAGAATAGCAGATTTGGATCCGAATATTATTGAAAGTGTTTCGGTTTTGAAAGGAGCTGGGGCGAGTGCCCTTTATGGTTCTAGAGGAGCAAATGGTGTGATTATGATCACAACAAAGAAGGGATTGGCTGAAGAAAACAGAAAAATTCCAAGGGTTTCATTGTCTTCTTCAGTTACATTTGATAATGCAATAACTGATGGTTTTCAGACATCCTATCTTCAGGGTACAAATGGTAAATACCGTAATGGCTTACCATTGATTTACGGTGGTTATGCGGAAGAAGGTGGAACAACTAATCCTCAAACTTCTGCGATATGGGGCCCTCATAAAGACTCAGTAAGTCAGAAAGTAATTGACGAAATTGGTATGCCTAAACTGACTGACCCTCGTAAGCAATTCTATCAGACTGGTGTCATGTGGAATAATTCGGCAACTATTAGCGGTGGTGTAGGAAATACAAGTTATAGATTAACTTATTCTAATACTAACCAAGATGGTATTGTTCCAAATAATACCTTTAAGCGGAATGGATTTAGTGGTGGATTCGGAACAAAGCTAAGTAAACTGGTTACCTCTAATACTTCAGTATCATATACTAATACAAAAAATAATCGGATGCTTGAAGGAAATGGTTCTCAATCATTTCTTTATGGACTAAATTTTGCACCTGTAAGTTTCGATATGAAAGAGGCTTACGAAAAACACGGTAATTTGTCTTGGCAATCGGCTGAAACCGCGACATCAGGTTTTAATAACCCATATTGGCTTGTAAATCATAATTCAAGACCAGGTGTTACTGACCGATTCGTTATTTCCAACGAAACTGTAATAGATATATTGCCATGGTTAAAAGCTACAAATAGAATAGGGTTAGACACCTATACCGATTTGTTAGAAGAAAAAATTGATATTGGTACGAAGGGTGTTCCAAGAGGAAGATATTTTTCAGCTTTGGTTAATTATAAACAATGGAATAATGATTTTATCTTATCTGCAAACCATAAAATAAACGACGATTGGAATATTTCAGGATTATTAGGAACGAATTATAACCAGCGTGGATCTCATCGTAGAACTGTCCGTGGGCTGGATTTGAATATACCTGAATTTTTTGATATCAGTGGAATGGCAACGGTTCAAGCATACCAGGCTGATATGCTTAGACGATTAGTTGGTGTTTATGCTTCAGCGAGTATCGACTATAAAAATTACTGGTTCTTAAATGTTACCGCTAGAAATGACTGGTCATCAACTATGCCTAAGGGAAATAATTCGTATTTTTACCCTTCTGTCTCATCATCTTTTGTGTTTTCTGAAGCATTTGGATTAACTAACGATATCTTCTCTTTTGGTAAGGTAAGGGCTTCATATGCTGTAGCGGGAAATGATGCACCAGAATATTACACTACTCAAACTTATACAAAAGCAAATCCTGGTGATGGAACTAGGGGGAATATTGATTTTCCATTTAATGGGTTAAATGGATTTAAAATAAGTAGTGTTTTGGCTAGTAATGAGTTGAAGCCAGAAATTGTTACTGAGTATGAATTTGGTACTGAATTGAAGTTTTTTAAGAATCGTATCAATTTAGAATTTTCGTATTATAATAAGCAAAGCGAAAAACAAATCCTTCAACAACCGATTGCAGCGTCATCTGGATATAATTTCAGAGTTGCTAACGCTGGAAAACTAAGGAACTCAGGTATAGAAGTTATGTTGGATATTGCTCCCGTAAGAACAGAGGACTTTCAATGGAATATCGTTACAAACTTTGCTAAAAATAAATATAAGTTAGAATCATTAGCAGAAGGAGTAGATAATATTTTTATTGGTGGATTTACTAGTCCTCAAGTACGGATTGATAAAGATTATGGCTATGTGATTTGGGGACAGGGTTTTAAGAAAAATGAACAAGGACAAACACTAATCGGTGATGATGGTTTACCTGTATTAGCTGATGATTTAGGACCAATTGGGAACGTGATGCCGAAATGGACCGCTGGAATTAGAAATACTTTTAGATATAAAAATCTCTCAGTATCTGGTCTTTTAGATATTAAACATGGAGGTGAAGTCTTAAACTTGGATTTGTATTATGCAACATTCTATGGTTCGTCAATAAAAACAGCTGATAGAGGGACAAAAACAGTTTACGAGGGTATTCGTGAATCAGATGGCCAAACTAACACCACAGAAGTGGTGAAAGACCAAGCTTACTATCAAAACTGGTTTTCTGCCGTAGATCAGAATTTTGTTGAAGATGCTGGATTTGTAAAACTGAGAGAGTTGACACTTAGCTACTCATTACCAAAGTCGTGGTTAAAAAGATCAAAATTGGGAGATGTAACAATATCTGCGACAGGTAGAAACCTGTGGATCAAATCTGATTTTACTTACAAAGATCCAGAAGGAAGCTTGTTAGGGAACCAGATGCAAGGATTATACCATGCTGTAACTCCCAATACGAAAGGTTTCACATTTGGTGTAAACGTTAAATTTTAAGATAATGAAAAGAAATAATATTATACTATCCATACTTTTAGCATTGTTTGTAGCACCTAGTACATTGCTAACTTCATGTAGTAAGAAACTGGATATTAATCAAGACCCCAATAATCCTACAGATGTACCAGAGAACTTAATGCTAACTGCATTGTTGTCAAATTTTTCTTACGAAGTTATAGGAGGGTATCCCGCAAGAATTACGGGACTGTGGTCAAAAAATATTGCTGGTGCTATCTCAGGTAACCACGAAGGTAATTATTACCTAACGACAAATGATGTAAATAATTTGTGGGAAAATTATTCATATACTGATGTTATGAATAATGCCGTGGTGCTAAAAAATAAAGCAGCTGCAAATGGTAATCCAAATTATAGTGCTATAGCAAAGATTATTCTCGCATGGAATCTATCTATTGTTACGGATTTATATGGTGATGTTCCTTACTCAGATGCTTTTAAAGGTGCCGAAGGTTTAAAGCCTAAATATGATAAGCAAGAAGATGTTTATAAATCTATTCAAGGTTTGTTAGATGAAGCTATTTTAGAGGCAGGAACTTCGGCTAATGCTTTAAAGCCAGGTGCGGATGATTTTGTCTATAAGGGGGACATGTCAAAATGGGTTACATTAGCACATTCCCTCAAGGCGAGGTTTTATTTACGATTATCTAATGCGCCTGGAATGGTAGCTGCAACTCAAGCGAAACTAGCATTAGATGAATTGGCTAAGGGTTCGATTACAGCAGCTAGCCAGCCAACGTTCGCTTATTTTGCGAGTACGGGATCAGAAAATCCTTGGTACCAATATGCCATAGATGGGAAATGGGCTAATACCACACGTCCATCTCAATACTATGTTAACAAATTATTGGCTACTAACGATCCTCGTATTGAATTTCAAGCAACAAAAGTGGTTGCTGGAACTAATGTTAATCCCGCCAACGTTGGTAAGTATATCGGTGTGACTAATGAAGCTCCATCTAATAACATTGGAAACTACTCAGCAATAGCGCCGTTTTATAGCGCTGCTGGTGCAAAATTATATTGGATGGCTTATCCGGAAGTGGAATTTATAAAAGCGGAAGCCCAATTCTTGATGGCAGGAAAGACTGTTACTCCGGGTGTGAAAACCGCCTATGAGAATGCAGTGAGAGCTTCTATGGATTTTTATAGCATACCTGCTGGTGAAGCAAACATATATTTGACAAATAATGCTTTAAGTTCTAATTCAGATAATGCATACAAACAAATTATGACTGAAAAGTACATCGCAAATTATTTAATGTTTGAATCATACAATGATGTAAGAAGAACGGGATACCCACAATTGCCAATTAATAATGAAGTGTATCCTGGTCAGACAGAATTGGATCAACCTCCTCGTATTAATCAAATACCTGTAAGGTTTCCTTACCCTTCTTCGGAAAGACAATATAATGGAGCTAATATTCCTTCGGAAATACCAAATGATCCTATAAAATCAATAACAATCCCTGTTTGGTGGGATAGTAAATAATTCATAAAAAACAAAAGCCGTTCAATCAGAACGGCTTTTGTTTTTTATTTGTAACCATTCTAAATATTTTCTAATTGATCCTCCGAAATATGTAATTTGTATAATTGCGTAAAAAGTCCACCACTTATTAAATCAATAAGTTTGCAACTACATGTTTTATTGAAAAAATTTATTGAATAATAGCAGACTGACAGCAGAACGGAAAAAGTAAGAAAGCTTACTGTGCTGAAAATGGGATCAACGAAGCGACCTTTTATTATTGGTTTTCACGCATTAAAGAAAATGGCACAGGTAGTGGTAGCTTTATAACAATCGATAAGGCGCCAAGAAAGAACGATGTTGAGATCATTTATCCCAATGGTGTGCGTATAAAGACTGAAAATGATCTTGCCTTTGTATCACAGCTGATCCGTCTGTACTGATGTTTGCATTGGGTTCTTCGCACCGGTTTTACCTGTATGACGGCTTTTGAGACATGAGGAAATCATTCGACGGACCCTGCGGACTGATCAGTTCAGGGATGCAATTTCAGGCTACGAGTGGTGAAGTGTGTGTAGAAAAAGAGCAACAACAGGAAGAAACCAGGCAAAAGATCGAGTATACACGCAAGCGTGCGAACCATAAGTGACGGGCGAAACTACCCTAACACCTTCCCGTAGTAGAGATCGACATCCACCCGGAAGGTACCCTGTCAGATATGGTATGCATCGGAAAAGAGATCATCGAGGAACTCGAGTGTGAACCCGCCAAATTCTACATCAACCGCTACAACCGCTATAAATACATGCCTAAAAATGGTGAGGGAGTTAAAATCGGTGGCCTTCCTGAGCGGGTGATTGACAAAGGTATCCCCGGGGCAGGCTTATTGGCGATGATCCTTACGGGTTAATATGCAGACCACCTCCCGCTGCACCTCCAGAAGCAGATTTTCGCCAGGGAAGATATACAGATCGCTTCTTCAACGATCGAAGGATGGACAAAAGAAGCACTGATCAAGCTCGAACCGTTATATAACCAACTGGTCTCCGATACGAAAACAAAGGGTTACCTGCAGGTAGATGAGACGGTTATAAAAGTATTGGACAGTGATAAAAAAGGCGCCACCCATCAGGGATCTTATTGGGTGTACCACTCGCCATTGGACAGAACGGTATTGTTCGATTACAATTCTCCACGTAGCAGGTACGTACCTAAATCCATGTTGGCGGGCTTTAAGGGCTAACTGCAGACGGATGGGTATGCCGCATACGAAAAGTATGGACGGCAAAAAGACTTAACACATCTGGTCTGTTGGGCGCCCTCAATTCGAAAAAGGGCTGGACAATGACCGTTCATGGGCCGAAAAGGCACTGCTGATGATACAGGAGCTGTAGAAAACAGAACGAAAGGCAAAAGAAAAACAGCTCTCATCCCAGCAGATCAAGAAACTGCGACTAAAAGAAGCCTTACCTGTAATCAACGAAATGGGAAAATGGATCTTCCAGGAGATCAAAAACACACTGCCCAAAAGCCAGATCGGAAAGGCCATGGCTTATGCCTATGCACGTTGGGATGCCCTTTCGGCTTATCTAAACGACGGGAATCTCCATATTGACAACAACCTTATCGAGAATGCCATTCGCCCGGTTGCTCTGGGACGCAAAAACTACCTGTTCACTGGCAGCCATGAAGCCGCTCAGCGGTAGGCGATGATATATTTATTCTTCGCCATCTATAAAAACCATGAGGTCAACCCGTTCCAGTGGTTAAAAAATACACTATTGAATATAGCATCAATAAACCACAAAAATATAAAAGATCTTTACCCGCGGAACTTCAATAAATCAACTGACCTGTAGTTCGTCGGGAGCATGCTGCCATAGTAATAGAGATATAAGGTACAATAATATTGATTTCTTCATTATCAGAGAATTTACAGTTTTTTAATTTTTTTTTGGAAAATGCTATGTAAGCATTGCAAATAAAAAAGTTTATTATATCTTTGTTTTTAACATAATCTTAACAATTGCGTTTGAATATGTTATATCATTACTAACTAAAAGCTCATGAAGCTAACCTGATTTTTATAAATGAATTTGATTAAGATTGCAATTAAACTTGCCAGAATATTTTAATAAAAATATAAACAGCCAATATATTTTGTAGAAAATAAACATATTTATTTAAACAATCATAAACATATGAAACACAAATTACTCAGTTTTTTCGTGGGTAGTATGATCCTGACTTCAGTAGCGTTCGCGCAGGAGAAAAAAGTAAGTGGTCGTGTAACTAGCGCTGATGGCAAGCCATTGGCTGGGGTGACGATTGTAGTACAAGGATCAAATACTGCTACACAAACAGATGCAAATGGTAATTATTCAATTACTGTGCCAAATGGGAAAGTTATTGTTTTTAGATCAGTTGGTTATGCTGATAAAACATTAATTGTAAAAGAAGGACAATCACTATTTAATGTCGCTCTCGATGACCAAAATGAGAATTTGGAAGAGGTCGTTGTTGTTGCTTATGGTACCGCCAAGAAGAAAGAAGTAACAGGTTCAATGGCTACAATGAGCTCACAAGACTTAGAGAAAAGAGTTGTAACCAATGTAACGAATGCTTTAGCTGGTATAGCTCCAGGGGTAGCAGTAAATGCCGGGAATGGCCAGCCAGGTACAGGATCGTCTGTTCGTTTGCGTGGTTTTGGATCAATGTCCGCATCTCAGTCGCCACTATATGTTGTCGATGGTTCGGTCTTTGACGGCGATATAGGTGATATCAATGGAACAGATATTGAAAGTGTATCTGTTTTAAAGGATGCTACATCTGCAGCATTATATGGTTCAAGAGCAGGTAATGGTGTTATTATCATTACAACCAAAAAAGGCAAAAGAGGAGGGGCATTAAACGTTAACTTCTCTCAAGGTCTTTCTTCGAGGGGTATTCCTGAATATGATTTGGTGGATACATATAATTATTATCCTGTAGTATTTCAGGCTATCAAGAACTCATTGATGTTTCCGAATAGTGGAACTCCACTTTCTGAAGCAGATGCTGCGCAAAGGGCAAAAAATACAGTTAAAAATAATCTTGTTTACAATCCGTTTAATGTGGCTGATACAGAAATTGTCGGTCTAGATGGTAAAATGAATCCTGATGCAAAATTGTTATATAATGATTTTGATTGGTATAAGTATATCGTGCGGACGGGGAAAAGAACTGAAGCTAATATGAGTGCTTCTGGTGCCTCGGACAAATCTGATCATTATGCCTCATTTGGTTACTTGAAAGATCAAGGCTATGTGCAACAGTCAGATTTTGAGCGCTTCAATGGACGTTTGAATTTAAATACGCAGGTGAAAAGCTGGTTAAGAGCTGGTTTCAATATCGCAGGAAGCATGTCACAGGGAAATCTTGCTGCCGATGCATCAACAGGAAATGGTTCGTCCTTCGTAAACCCTTTTAATTTTATAAGGGGGATTGGTTCTATTTATCCTGTAAAAGCTTGGGACAAAGAGGGAAATCCAGTCATTAACTCGATTACGGGAGAACAGTGGTATGATTACGGAATGCATCCTGGTGCAGTTAACCGTCCTCAAGGTGCTAACCCTGGACGACACGTCTATTACGAAACATTGGTCAACGACCGTGACAATAAACGAACTTTGTTAAGCTCAAGAACATTTGTGGAAATCAAATTCCTTAAAGATTTCACATTTACTCCTAGCTTCAATGCAGATCTAAGAAATCGTACGTATCGAACTTTTTGGGATAACTCAGTTGGCGATGGTGTTACTTTGAATGGATCTGGTTACGAGCTGAACTCACAGATTAGATCATTTACTTTCAACCAAATTTTAAATTATACAAAGAAGATTGATCAGCATAGTGTTTCTGCCATCTTGGGACATGAAAACTATGACTATTACTTACACAGCGCAGCAGCTGAAAAAAGAGGATTAATCTCAGCGGGAAATATTGAATTTGACAACTTTGTTACCCCTTATTCGATTAGCGGATACACAGATAAGAATAAATTGGAATCTTATTTTGCAAAAGCTTCTTATAATTTTGACGAGAAGTATTTCTTTGACGGAAGTGTGCGTCGAGATGGGTCTTCTATCTTTCATCCAGATAAACGCTGGGGGACATTCTTTTCACTAGGAGGTGCGTGGGCCCTAAAAAAAGAGAAGTTTTTGGAAGGTGCTGACTGGCTGAGTGATTTAAGACTAAAAGCTTCTTATGGACAGGTTGGAAATAATAATCTTTTGGATCCTGATGGAAATACCATATTCTATGCTTACCAATCACTTTATACTTTGGGATTAAATAATGGTGTTTCGCCAGGAACCTTGTTATATAGCGCACCGAATCCAAACTTAACTTGGGAAAGCTCAAATACTTTTAACGCTGGAATTAATTTTGGACTTTGGAATAATCGTTTGACAGGAGAAATTGAAGTATATAAAAGAGGATCAGATAAATTATTATTATCTGTTCCGCTCCCTGTTTCGGATGCTATTAATACACAAATTAGGAATGTAGGGGCAATGTATAATTCTGGATTAGAAATTTCGTTAAACGGTGATATTGTTAGAAAGGAAGATTTTAGATGGAATTTGGCAACGAATTTTACAACATTTAAAAATAAGATTACAAAAATGCCTACGGAAAATCCAGTTATTACGTCTGGAACTAAACGTCGGGAGGTTGGAAAAGACTATTATTCTTTTTGGTTAAGACAATATGCTGGAGTTGATCATACAGATGGAGCTTCACTGTATTTACCAGCCGAAGGTACGGAGGCGAAGAATATTACAGTGATAGACGGGAAAGAGTATGTTAAAAATCAAAATTATGCAAAATTTGACTAT
Organism: Sphingobacterium sp. GVS05A; assembly: GCF_019969845.1. Taxonomy (GTDB): domain Bacteria; phylum Bacteroidota; class Bacteroidia; order Sphingobacteriales; family Sphingobacteriaceae; genus Sphingobacterium. The sequence continues at coordinate 209,921 of NZ_JAHXYR010000002.1, read as the reverse complement.
TCAGGATCAGCTATTCCAGATTTTTCCGGTGCTGTAACGAATACGTTCAATTATAAAGATTTTTCTCTTTCTTTCTTAATAACCTATCAAGTGGGGGGAAAATTCTATGATTCTAACTACGCAGGCCTAATGGGGACTTCTTCCTATGGTAAGGCATACCATGCTGATGCGCTAAAAGCTTGGACGACAGAAAACACGGATAGTGATATTCCAAGACTTGATGCTGCAAACTCTACAAATATCAATGCCGCTTCTACTCGATGGTTGGTAGACGCATCTTACATCAGTTTTAGAAATGTCAATTTCGCTTATTCTCTACCGAAATCATTCTTGAGTAAATTGGATGTATCTAATGCTAGAGTGTTTTTTACCGGAGAAAATTTGGGATTGATCTCTAAGAGGAAAGGAATGAACCCGACGGAAAGTTTTGATGGAACAAATTCTTCGACTTACTTACCAAGTAGAGCGTTTACCGTGGGAATTAATGTATCGTTATAATTTAGTTGAAACAAGTGATGAATAAAATATATTTAACTTCAGGATTGATCGCATTACTAGCGTTCAGTTCATGTAAAAAAGATTATTTAGATACTGCACCGACCAATAAGGTGGATATATCGAAAGTCTTTACGACAACAGAAAACGCCAATACTGCTTTAAGCGGTATATATAGATATATGTTTGAACGGACCAATGAGGTCGCTAGTAATCAACAGAACAAACCAGGTGTGGGGGGAATCTTGTTGGATATGGATTTTATGGGTGAAGATCTTGGTATATCATCCGGAAATTGGTTTACATCCACAGGAGAAGGTAATTGGGTTGGACATAGAACGGATAATCATGCGGTGACTTTTTATGTTTATCGTACATTTTATAAGATTATTGGAAATGCAAACTTTATTATCGACAACATAGATCAAGCTGAAGGAACCGAAGCTGAAAAGACGCGTATAAAAGCTGAAGCCTTGACTCTTCGCGCGTACGCTTATTCATTTTTGATTCAGCTTTATGCGAAACGTTATAATGCCAATGCAAAACCAAATAGTCAGCCGGGAATTCCTTTGTTATTAAAATCTTCTGATACGGCCAAACCAAGAGAAACAGTAGAAAATGTCTATGCTGCAATTATCAACGATTTGGAAGAGGTAATCAAACTTAATGTTGAAACACGTGGTAATAAGTCTCAGGCAAACGTGCATGTTGCGATTGGTTTGCGAGCTCGCGTGGCCTTAACCATGCAGGACTATACAAATGCAATTAAATATGCAAATATGTTTATTGCTACAGGGAAATATCCACTTATGGATCAGACTACTTATCAAAAGGGCTTTAATGACGCTACACTCATGAGTGAAGAAGTCTGGGCATCTATGCCAACACCGGATCAGGGAGATACCTTTGGGTCTTATTTTGCTCAAATAGCGTATGATGCAAACACATCGTTTATGCGAGCCAATCCAAAACGGATAAATTCAGCATTGTATGATAAAATATCTGCTACCGATATTCGTAAAAAAATGTGGGAACCAGCGCCTACTGCAAGTAATTTTCCATTGCCGGCATCTACTTTTGCCAGACAGCCTTATATGTCGCGTAAGTTTGCCGTTAAAGCAGCTGGTGGTACTTTAGGAGATGTTCCATTATTACGTGCTTCGGAAGTTTATTTAATTTTAGCCGAAGCTTACGCAAAATCTAATCAAGATGGGCTTGCACAAAATGCACTGTATGATTTAGTGAAAGTACGCGATTTAGCGGCAATAAAATCAACTCAAAGCGGCCAAAGCTTAGTTGATGAAATATTAATTCATCGTCGTGTTGAGCTTTGGGGAGAAGGATTTAGATTTTTAGATTTAAAGAGACTAAATCTCCCTTTAGATAGAACGATTGTTCCTAACTATGTGTCGGGCTCTGTTAATAATTGGATGACGGTAGCAGCAGGTGATGATAACTGGCAATATCTCATCCCTAGAACTGAAATGGAATCAAATCCAAATATTGGAGAACAAAACAAATAGTGAGAGTCTTCTTTTCAATCAGATCTCTTTTTGATTCGAAAAAAAAGACTTATTATTAGAATAGAAACCAACAAGCTATTTTGCTTGTTGGTTTCTTGTTTTTTTACCTACATTCATTATAAAAATTGAAAAGTTATTATTACCAAATCATTAATTTTATGTATACAAATTAATAGTCTAACAATTTATTAATACTAACTTAACATTGAGAATCTATTTTTACGGCGTTGAAAGAAGAGCGCTTATACGATTTAATGAAAGCATATAATGCGCTTAAAATTCATTCATTATATTAGAGATTATTTTATTCCAATGAAACCATCAAAAAGTATTCAAACCGTATAAGGAATTGAATAGATTTGATAGTTTCATAACAGCTGAAAACAAACCGAGTGCAACAAGCTCATTTATAACGATGAGATTAGTCACTTGTAAATAAATTAAATAGATGAAAAAAGCACTTTTACTCGCAACTCTGATCGGTCCAGCAGTAGCCATGGCGCAAAATAACAATGCACCATCAAGTTATGATCCACATGATATCAAAATCACAGGATACCTTCAGACGCAGTTTCAAAAGGCTCAATCGCCTGGAATAACTTCTTTTTCCGGCGGTGATTTCTCCAAAAATTCCGATAATCGTTTCATGATCCGACGTGGTCGCCTCAAGATTGACCGTGTAGATACCTATTCCAGTATTGTATTCCAGCTCGATGCAACCCAAGACGGGGTGCAATTAATGGATGCTTTCATTCAGTTGCGGCACCCCAGCCAAAAGGGATTAAGCCTTACTGCCGGTCTTTTCAATAGACCCTTTGGTTATTCCATTGTTTACTCGTCCGGTTATCGTGACTTCCCTGAAAGAGCTCGTGTTTTCCAAACCTTAATGCCACGAGAGCGTGACCTTGGGGGGATGATCAGCTACCACCCTGGAGGCAAAATGAAATTCCTGAACTTGGACTTGGCTCTGGTAAACGGAAGCGGCCACTCAGCCAAAGATTACGACTCCAAAAAAGATCTGATCGGTAACTTAGGATTTAAATTCGATAGCCTTGCAGATAAAAGATTGCAGCTCGGATTTGGTGGTTCCTTCTATAAAGGTTCTGTCCGTAATGATACCAAAACATACTACAAAGCGATCTCTAATGGTTATACTGCTCATACCAGTGATGACAATGAAGGAAAAGCCATCGGTCGAAACTACTATGGTGCAAACTTACAGATTGAACTTGACCATAGCTTTGGAAAATCTAGCTTCAAGACAGAATATGTAGCTGGTGATCAGCCTGGTGTCGCAGGAGGTACGGATATCAAAGGCCCATATGCGAGCAGAAGTTTTACGACACAACCGGCGACGGATTTATATCAACGGAAATTTAACGGTTATTATCTTTGGCTTACCCAGGAAATCGCAAAAACGGGTGTTACAGCTTTATTGGCTTACGATGTGTATGACCCCAATACTAAGGCAAGTGGCATGACCATAGGAATGCCTGATAATTTTACGGCGGATGGTGATGTCAAATTTAGTACATTGGGTTATGGCGTCGCTTATCAGATCAGTAATAGATTAAAACTTACGGTATATAATGAGCATGTGACCAATGAAAAAACGAGCTTGAAAAATTTTTCTGATGATCTGAAAGACAATGTTTTTACAACCCGATTGTTATACCGTTGGTAAAATGTACCAGTTAATTTTATTGAATGTTTAAAAATTAAAGCAAACTCTCCGAATTAGGCAGGATATTTGATCATATGGTGAAATAAATGACTTGGGTTTTGAAAAGAGAAATTGCATGAGAATAACATTCCTATTTTTATTGTTCTTGTTTTTTGCTTCCTGTACGCAGAAAAGAGATATTGGACAATTCGATAGCCGGACAGAGATGCTGGCTCATATCCGTAAGCTTTCCCCTCAGGATCGGGCGAACTTTTTTAAACAGCAGGTACAATTGATTGATACCGCCCTAGCGAAGGTAAAGGATCAAACCATTTATTTTAGCTTTTCAATGGGATTATCTTCAGGTGATCCTAAGGAAGTTAATTGGGATACGGTAAACTGGAATCGGATGGATATCCAAAATAAGGCCTTTGTTATTCCTAATCCCGACACATTAAAAGCTGCATTTGAAAGTTATTCCAACACGCTTAAAGCTGTGCAACGTTTTGGCATTCCACATTCATCATTTAAGCTAGATGCTACCGATGATAAAATATCAGAAACAGGACAGCTCTCAACCTCATTTAAACAATTGTTCCAAGGAAATAAATCCCTTGATTCATCCAAAGTTGGCCTTTTGCCCGTTAGTCAGGCGCTTGTGGAAATAAAATACCAACTTCCACATGAATTAGACTCTTTGGTAATCGCTCCAAATGCCAAAACGGTGAAATATATGGGCTACGATTTAACGATTGATACCATTAGCCCACAGGGAATAGAACTCGACCTGCCACTGGATTTATATGACAACTATCTTGGTCACCGAGGGAAAATTCCAAATGATAAACTGGTGGAATCGAATTCTTATTCGGCGATGCCACTTTATGGACTACATCCGGAAATTCAGAAACAGGCGAAGTCGGCTGGTCAGTTGTTTCAAAAATTCCAAACCGCAGCGGTAGAGGATGCCATGCTTGACCGTTTTGAACCGCAGTTTACTGAAGCGATGTTTCAAGGTTTGAAAAAGTTGAATTACTACCAGTCAGCTATTGAGAAAGAGCTTAAAGTATTGTTGGGCGATAACAAAAATGAAGATGTGTTTGATGTTATCAAAAAACTTAGAGAATATATCGAATCCAATGAGGAATATCTAGGACCTGTTGAACAGCGACTCTCCATCTCTTTCCCTTATCCTGTAAAGCAATTCTTACTGTATTTTGGAAAATCAAATGAAACAATTAAAGCAGAACGCCGGATTCCTGTTTCACGTACTGCTTCCTATGGATATATGACCTATTTAGACCAAGAAGCAAAGAAATATGGTATTGTGGATTCCATGGGTAATGTTATTATTGAACCTCGTTTTAAAGAATTGACCCGTAGTAGTCAAGATTACTTCTTTGACTCAAGTGATAGCATTGATTATTTCCTAAATGTGAAAGATAAAAAGCTGGAACCTGTTAAAGCTAGTTATCGATTTGAGCGGAAGCTTGATGCGGATTTATCCGTATTTAAAAATAAAAAGGAAGATTTGGGTGTGCTTCGCAATGGACAGGAGGAAATAGTGCCTTTTAAGTATACGACTATAGAAAGACAGGGTAAGCTATTCGTTGCAAAATACACACTAAGGGGACGCGAGACGTTTGATCTATATACATTAAAAGGAGATCTGATCGAAACTCCATTGTTAAGTGCCGTTGAAATACTTGCAGATAGTAGTTTTATGGTACGCAGTAAGTTGCATAAATTCGGTGTCTTAAATACCAGCGGAAAATTAGTCATTCCGATGGAATATGATAAAATTGAAGGATTGAAAACTGCGAATTGGGTGTATGCCACTAAAGCTCGGGAGACTTTTTTGCTAGATTACCAGAATAAACGGGTTGATCTTCCCGCCAACCTTAGATATGTAGACATCAGTCGGAGCGCCGAAGGGATGATTCCTTTCTCTGACTATGATGGTTATGGTTTTATTGATCTGAACGGAAAGATTGTTATTCAGCCCCAATATAGTAATATTACCGAATTCTACAGGGGGCATGCATTGGTTCGCACTGCAAAGGAGGAGTTATTTCTGATCGATAAAAACAATAGTATCTTCAAAAAAATTGTATTGCCTCCTTCTCCAGATGGTTCTCAACGCTTGGATGTTGCCTTTTCAAAGGATGGTACAGGATATTTCACCATGGGAGAGATCGTTCTTGACAAGGACGGAAATGTTGTTAATGTTTCTATTGATAACCTCTACTAATAGGACGAATAGAAACTTAAAAAATCAAAACGTATGAAAAATACAAAGATAGGGACTATAGGCATTGCAATCTTATCGCTTAGCATATTTGCCTGTAAACAGTCTGTCAAGCCATACGCAGAAGCCCCACTGCAGTTGAAAGGGGTTGATATGAATGTGGATCTTACAAAATTTCTAGGTAATGAGGATCTTTTTCGGGGTAAAGTCGATATGGTGAATCTCGATGTGGAAGAAAATGAAATCGTACTTGAGCGAAAAGATCTTCCTGATAGCACAGTGTATTATGTTCAATATAATGTCAATTCTAATAAGGATGACATCAATCTGGCGGATTATGGTAGTTTTAAATTTAAAACACTTGAACTCCTAACAGATCTGGCAGAAAAGGAAGTTTTTGCCTGGATGGCTGAACAAGAGGATGTATCTGCGGATGATGTGAATAAATTAGTGGACCAGATTGCATTGGATAATCCTGAGGCAACAATGAATTCGAGGGAATTGGAAGGTGTTTCCTCTGGATTGCGTTTGATCTGGCATACCAAGGATAAAGTATTTCAACTCGTGGTGCCCGAAATAGAACCCCTGCGATTTGACCGGAGCAATGAGGAGTATAGTCCTTCCTATGATGACGATGGTAATCCTATAGAACCGAAAGAGACTTTTAGTAAAGAGCAGATTATTACATTGTTTAAGGACAAATTAGACGATTCAGCGAAAAATAAAATTACATTCTTTATCGCCAAACCTCAGTTTGATGAGTGGTTCCGTGATAACTCACCAAGTTCGCGAGGAACGATGACCCGATATGATTAGTATCCTCACGTAATATTTTTTCGGATGCGACTTAAGGAAGAAGCTGTAATCCCCAGATAGGAGGCCAGCATCGTTAAGGGAACACGATTTGCCAGTCCGGGATAGAGCTTTAGAAATAGAAGATAACGTTCGCTGGCATCAAGATTCATCATAGTATTCGCTGTTTTTAACTTGCTTTCAATGACAAACCCATACAGCTTTGCCATTAATAAGGGCCAGATTTTGATCTCCTTTTCCAACAACAGAAAATTATGGATATCGAGGCTCCATAGCTGTGCATCTGTAACGGATTCGATATAGTCGTTGGATGGAGTACGATCCAGAAAACTTTGGAAATCTCCAATAAAACGACCTTCATAAATAAAGTATCGTGTAAAATCGTCACCTTTATCATTGTAATAAAGGGAACGAAATACCCCGCTTTCTACGAAGGCTATACTATTGGTAACTTTTCCGCAGGCAACAAAATAGGTCGCTTTTGGAAGATGCTTTTTCTCAAAGGCCTGCCTGATTAGACCTTCCTCCCGCTTATCAAGCTGACCAAATTTTCGTATATAGGCTAAAAGCTGCTCCATAATACTTGTATTAATTACCTAAGATAATCAATTCTTCCCGTTGCGGTCCAGTGGATATATATTTTACGGGGATCTTTAATTCCTCCTCCAAAAAGGAGATAAGTAGTTTCAGTGCTTTTGGAACTTGTGCCTGCTGGTTGATTTTATTCAGTGGAGCATCCCATCCGTCTAAAAATTTCCAGACCGGCTTTGGGACATTGTCTAAGCATGTCGGAGCAGCTAAGGTTTTTGTTTCACCATCAATCTCATATGCTGTACAAATTGGCACCTCGGACATTCCATTTAGGATATCCGCCTTTGTCAGTACAAGGTCGGTCACTCCGTTTAACATGGCAGCATATTTTAATGCGGGAAGATCAAGCCAGCCCACTCTTCGCGGGCGTTTGGTGTTGGATCCAAATTCACCTCCTTTTTCACGTAGTTCTTCGGCAAGGGGGCCTGTTAATTCGGTTGGAAATATGCCGTTTCCTACACGTGTGCAATAGGCTTTGGTAATACCATAGATCTTATCAACTAGCTTGGGCGACACCCCTAGACTTACACATGCTGCGGACGCGATGGTATTTGAGGAAGTGACATAGGGGTAGCTGCCATGATCGATATCCAATAAAGTGGCCTGAGCACCTTCGGCCAATACTTTTTTATTGTTGCTGAGTGCTTCATTGATGAAAATTTCTGTATCAGTAATTTGTAGCTTTTTTAAAAAATTACATGCCTCTAGAAAATTATCATATAATTCTTGTACTGCCGGCATATCCTGCCCCAAAGCCTGTAATTCGGCATACTGTTTATTCAAAATTTGGAAAACATAGGCTTCGAAATCTTTGGAAAAGATATCCTCCACGCGTACATTCTGCCGAAGTATTTTATTTGAGTAAGTGGGTGCAATGCCATTTTTTGTTGTTCCAATAGTACGGTATTCCGGTGATTCTTCGAAATACATATCCCAGTACTTGTAGGTTGGCAACACAAGATGAGCCTTCACCGATATCAGGATCCGGTGGATTAAATTAGCGTCAGACAGACAGTCTTGAAGCTGTTCCACTTCCGCCTGGAGTGCAACTGGATCGATCACCACAGCGGTACCGATAATATTTTTGATATGGGGATAAAAGATTCCCGAGGGCAGTAATTTCAGCGTAATCCGTTTATCATTGTGGTAAATGCTATGTCCAGCGTTTGCGCCACCATTAAACCGGGCAATAATGTCATACTCACGGCTGATCAGATCAATGATTTTTCCTTTTCCTTCATCTCCCCACTGGAGTCCAATTAAAATATCCATTTTGCTATTGTGTTGAATTAATGGATCAAAGCTAGGGGATAACAGGAAGGGTACAATTGCCATTTGACAAAAAAACAGATGCTTATGTTTATTCCTGAAAAATTGAGCAAAGAGAACCAGGTCAGTTTTTAACCTTGTCTTTTTCCGAGCTGTTTGATTTTATATAACCATTTATCCCGCTTTGTCGCATCGGACGTTTTTATAATACCAAGATAAGTCACTTTCACAGGTGATATGCCACAAAATTGCAAGGTTGATCTTTTGAGCTGATTGACACTGGGCCTACCGTAGATAAGGGCATAATACCAACCGGGCTGATCTAGGGTCGTTATAATTCTGGCGGATTTCCCTTTGAGTAATTTGTCCCAAAAAAGTGAATTTTCACGGTACTGGAAAGCAAAGCCAGGTAGAAAGAGTCTATCGATAAAACCTTTCATAATAGCCGGAAGACCACCCCACCATACAGGGTGTACCCAAACTAAATGTTCGGCCCATAGGATATCTTCCCAGGCTTGCAGGAGATCTGGTTCGAGCTCTGTCCGCTTCTGGTATCCAAACTGGAGATTGGGATTAAAATTCAAATCTGCAATGTTAATCGAGCGAACTTCCGCTCCAGATTCTTTGGCACCTTCTTTATAAGCTGCGGCAATACCAAAATTGAAGGATTCCCTATTGGGGTGACCGTTGATGATAAGTATTCTCTTTTTCATGTTATTCTTCTGATAACACAAAAGTAGGGGGGCTGTCCCTTCAATTATAGGACAAATGTCTAAAAAGTAATCTCATTGCGGATCCGGCTTAAATGCCGTTGTGTGATGCCCAGGTAGGACGATAAATACTGCAATGGTATTTGTCGGACAAATTCGGGCTGATCCCGAAGTAGGACCGTATAGCGTTGCAAAGCTGTTTCTTTCTGCAATTGAAAGATACGTTTTTCGAGTTCCAGATATTGCTGTTCAGCAATCATCCTGAGGTATTTTGTCCAGACTAGACTTTCAGCTGCAAGTTTGTCAATAGCACTTTTTTTAATCACCCATAGTTCAGCAGAAGAGATGGCCTGCATCGTCTCCACACTTGGTCCACCTGTAATAAAAGAGGAGTAGGCAGCGATTAGGCTGTTTGGAAATCGAAAACAATAGGTGACATCTTCTGTGTTTGAGCTGCTGTAATACGAACGAAAAATTCCAGAGGCAATGAAGGCGACCTCGTTACAGGGCTGATTTTCTTTAACAAAAAAATCATTCTTGTTTAGCTTCCTATATTCAAAAAGCTGAACAATTTGGGTGATGTCTTCCCGGTCGAAGAGACCCAAAGACTGAAAATAAGTTGCCATCATAGACATCAAACTTAACTAAATTGCGTTAGCAATGCAAGATAAAGTTATCGGGAAACATTTTTATTAAAGTAGTGTTTTTCAATACAATATAAATATGATCGTTTTTTAGTATGAATGATGTATGCAATCTATTTCGCATCAATAAGAATAGCCAATTGCAGACACATTTGATCGGAACGGTTGCTCCAAGCGTGGTTGGTACCGCGTTGGATCACAATATCTCCAGCTTGTAATAAGGTTTCTTCGGTATCTGTAATCAGATAGATTTCGCCCGAAAGAATCACAATATAGTCCAGACTGGCAGTTTGATGCATTAGAGGGTGTGGCTGACCAATCGGGACCTCAATACCGAGCTGTTTGTCGGGGGGAATTTGTACATAACGGAAATAAGTTCCATTCCTAATGACTTGTGGTATGGCTGAATTTTCTACAGGGCTTTCCTCAATAAACTGTGCTGGCATCTGACTTGTCTGCCAGATGTCTGAAATAATGAGGTTGGGATAATGCTCAGATACATTCGTTACGATAGCATCTTGTTTTATATACGATTTACCGTTTCGTTCTGCGGTGATGACTCTTCTCGGAATAGCTCTCATACTATAATGGATTGTGTAGGATTAATTTATAACCTTCGGTTTTGTTATTTTTTAATAGCTGATGTCCTTTTTCGATCGTCTCTGATGTCAGATCGCCGATCGGATGAATTGGCATAGGCAGTATAGTTTCTTGCTCTATATAATTTGTAATACGGTTCAATGCCTGTTTGAAATATGTATAATTGAGGTTTTGCGCATGAATAAAGTTAGAGATATTGATGATTTTGGCGGCTGAGCTAAAAAGTGTGTCTCTCGCTGAGGTTGTTGTAAAGTGGGTAATATCAATATAGCAGCCATAGGGTTTCAATACGACCGCTGAGGTCTCTGAAAGGGCATGTCCTACCGCATCAATAGAAAAGTCAAACCCTTGATTATTAGTCTTATTTTTTAGTGTTTCGATTAAATTGTACTGTTTATAATCGATGATATTATCGGTGTTTAATCCCAGCTGATGTAGTCTTTCGAAACTTGTTGCATTTCCTGCTGTAGCAATAATATTATTTATACCATTGGCCAAGAGTAGTTTTAACACAAAAAGGCCTACACCACCTGAAGCTCCTGTAAGGAATACTTGATCGGGGGGAGTAATGGATGCGCGATCAAAGACTTGTAAAGCTGTGATTCCAGATGTAGGTAGTGCAGCCGCTTGTTCAAAAGAAATATTCTTGGGCTTTAGAGCAACGAGGGCTGCGGGTAGTAAAATGTAATCTGAATATGTGCCATTGCTTCCCATACTGCCACAAGCAAAGAAAACCTCATCACCGATGAGGAAATCTATGACCTCGGAGCCTACCTCTGTGACTACGCCCGCACCTTCCCTCCCTAAAATAGGTGAAAATATATACCTTCTTTCGTATTCATTTTCACGCATTTGATAATCGATGGGATTGATTGCAGATGCGATTATTCTAATCTTTATCTCCTGGGGTTTTAATTGACGCAGTACCACTTTGGCATTGACCAATTGATTTTTTTCATTTAAAATGACAGCATTCATCTCATATTCATTTATGTTTTTCAGTCTTATTGGCATCATCTAACTTATTTGAAACCGATAGTATCCTATGATCGGACTAGATTTTTTGCCCTGAACAGTCATTATTACAAATTTAAGTGAGTTTTGATATATATTTGTTGGTGGTTAACAAGTGGTAACTAGTAGTTTTGATAAATTAATGGGTAAAGTCATCGAAGAAAATACTGTAAGGAGGGAAGCAAGCTGTGGTGAGGAACTACGTGCAATGCGTGATGCGTTGGATATTTTAGGTGGAAAATGGAAATTAATGATCCTCCGCTATTTAACTAACCGTGAGAAACAAGACATTCATTTTAAAAAAATGCAGCGGGAGATCCTGGGGATTTCAGCGAAAGTGTTGACTAAGGAACTGCGGGACCTTGAACAAAATTTATTGGTGTCACGTCAAGCAAGTGAAGAGCCTGTTCGGGTTTTCTATAAAATCACGAATTACGGGAAAAGTGTTGTTCCCGTTACTGAATCGTTGGTCGACTGGGGGTTGGAATACCGTGAAAAGATCAAACAGGAGCATTCAATCTAAGCCCAATGATATGATCTAAGCAGCTATGTCAATAGTAAGATCCATTTTTAGATTCTTTTAAAAATAATATGGGCTTGCTAACTGAACGTTGGGGATCAAAAAAACGAGGGAAAGTTCTTTACATTTCATTGGCTGATTATTTTCTTGATCAATACGATTTGTCCCAGATGATAATAACTATGCTCAATCACGCCTTCCATATTCCTTAGATAGGAACCATATTTCTCATCAAAAAAAGGCTGGCTAAAAATTTCTGTATCAAATTGTTCAATTTTATCTGCGAAGCGCTCTGCATTTCTGATGAAATCAAGCCGGAGCTCTTCCCAATCGGCTTTGTTGGTTATTTCAGGTAAATCAAAACTGTATTTATCATTAATTTCCAGCTTTCCCGTTTCAAATGCGGCAAGTAATCCCTTTAAGTAATAATTGATGTGATAGGTGAGTACGGCAATGGAATTTAAATTGTTGATCTTCAGGATAGCCTGTTCCCAACTGATATCTGCTAGTTGTTCTTGGTAGTTGGTATTTGCAATCCAATGACCATTTAATAAAACTTCTCTAAGTCTGCTTGCAATAAATAGCTGCTTTTCCATTTCCTGTTAAAATTTTCTATTGATTAGTACTCCTTTGTTTTTGATAAAAAATTAGATTTTTTAAAGTAATGTCAGTATCGTAAGGTTTATATCATTTTTATAATTCTAATTTACGTACAATTTCCTTATTCTTCATCTTGGCTTAATCTCTTGTTAATAAGACTTTTGTTCTTTTGTTCAAAGTCATCATTACCAGGAGATCATGTTTGCACTAACCGGAAAAGATTTAAGGAATGTTTGGGACCAATTTGTGGAAGATAAATGTGAAGAGTCATTTTATATTTTATATAAACACTATTACCATTATCTTTCGTATTTGGGGCTGAAGAAAAAAATGTCGATGCAGCGCATTCAGGATAGTATCAATGATGTGTTCTTACATCTGTGGGAGAAAAAAACAGGCAATCGACAAATACGAAATCATCACAATTATATTATCACCGTGTTCTTTCGAAAGCTCTTTCGGAAGGAAATGTTGCAACTAGCGGATCTGGATTTTTCCGAAGAAGCACATGATCCAGCAGTCCATCAATCTGTCGAAGAACAATATATTCGTACGGTAACAACAGATACTGTTGCGCAATTGGTACAAGAACACCTGGAACAGCTGGGCGCAAAACAACGTCTGGTAATTTATCAGCGCTTTTTTCTGGATCTTTCCTATCAGGAGATCGCTGATGCGAATCAAGTTTCTATTCATACCATTTATAATACCATCTATAAATCGCTGGAAAAGATCAAAAATAATCTGTCCAATGAACAAGAAATCTTTCTTAAAGTGGCCGTAGGACTGCTTTCTTCATTTTTGTTGATTTTTTCTTAAAAATAAGTAGTGAAAAAATGATGTCCCTTGCTCTATTGGATAAATTACAATTAGAGCAGAATGGACGAACTTAATTTACAGGCTTTATTGCAAGATGAATCTTTTATTAATTATTGCAAGAGAACTGATCAAGAGGATATCGAGAAATGGGAAAAATGGTTGCAAAAATATCCGGAACATCAACAGTCCATTGGAGAGTTAAAGGCGACTATCCTGGCATTGGGCTATTACTCCGGTGAAGAATCCGTGCAGGCAAATTATTTCCGTTTGCAGCAACAGATAAAAAAGCGTTCTGACCAGCACCGTTTTAAGAAAATTGGCAAAACGGTCTGGTTTAAAATTGCAGCCGCCTTACTTGCTGTGGGGGCAATTTCACTGTTTTTATTCCGGCAACAAGCTCCTAAGGAAACAAAAGCAATAGGCCAACAGGTTGGTTCTCCAGGAAAAGATGCCGCAGTACTTACTTTAAAAGATGGATCAGTCATTTCCTTAGCAGATATTCGCAGGGGGAGTGTTGTGGCGCTCCAAGGTGGTGTAGAGATACAAAAGAACAAAGACGGTGAGTTGGTCTATCGAGCCGTTGAGCAGGATGCTGCGGCCACTGCTGCGGTCAATAAAATTACAACCAATCGGGGCAATCAATATCAGGTTATTCTACCCGATGGCTCCAAAGCTTTTCTGAATGCAAATTCAACATTGACCTATCCATTGAAGTTTGCTCAAAATGCCCGAACTGTACGTATGACGGGTGAAATCTATTTTGAAATCTCAAAATTGGAAATGCAGACTGGAGGGGATAAAAAACGGATTCCTTTTTATGTGGAAACAGCAGAACAAAAAATTGAAGTACTTGGCACTCATTTCAATGTCAATGCTTATCCCGATGAACCTTATACCACGACAACGTTGCTGGAAGGCAGTGTGCGCGTTACTTCTTTAAAAAGGAATGAATCTGTTTTATTGAAACCTGGACAAAGGTCATTGTTAAGTGAGCGCTTGCGTATAGATAATACTGATAGTTCGCAAGATGTGTCATGGACACAGGGCGATTTTGTATTTAAAGGTGAAGAGTTGAGTAGTTTGTTGCGTAAGATTTCGAGGTGGTACAATGTGGATGTGGAGTGTCCGCAACGACTAGAAAAACTCAAATTTGATGGTATGGTATCGCGTTCTCAGCCGTTATCCACCATCATTGATATGTTAGAAATCACTGGGAAAGTAAAAATAAAAATTAATGGAAGGAGGCTTATTGTGATAGATTGACCTATCTAATCATGCGATAAGCCAAATGAAAACAACCAAAGGTGCTGGTAACACCCTTGGTCAATGTGTTAAGCTTATCGATAACGTTGCGATTCAATAATCATCAAATAATATTAACAACAACAAATATATGAGTTTTTATCAATGCATGCGTGTTATGAAAATCACCATGGTATTTTTAACTTGTTTGTTGGTGAAAGTCAGTGCGTTTACTTATGGTCAACGGATTACACTCAACAGGCAAAATAGCAATATCCCAACTATTTTAAAAGAAATAAGGCAGCAGAGCGGCTATGATTTTTTTTATGATAATGGCTTATTTAATCGAGCAAAAACCATTAATATAAGCCTCAAAAATGCGACCGTGGAGGAGGCGTTAGCGACTTGTTTTGCAGGACAGCCTTTTGGCTATGTCGTGAAAAATAAATTGGTTGTTGTGACGGCTGCACCTTCGGGTTCCAACAAAGCGGCTTCTATTTTACAGCAACAGCTTCTTTCGGGGCGGGTAACCGACCAGGAAACCAAGCGCGCGCTGGCCAGTGTGTCCATCCGTGTCAAGGGAACCTCGGGCGGAACAAATTCCGATGGCAATGGAAACTTCTCCTTAACGGTTGCCAGAATTCCAGCAACATTGGTTGTTTCGTATTTAGGCTATCAGACAAGAGAACTGGAGATAAAAGAAGCACAGGCAAATCTTGCGATTAGTTTGGCACCACTTGCGACTGCTTTGGAGGAGGTCACTGTTCAGGCAAGGCGCAAAACGAATACAGAAACGGCCGTACTGGAAGAACGTAAGCGTGCATCCATTGTACAGGATGCTATTTCCGCTGAAATGATAGAGCGAACAGGGAGTATCACAACTACTCAGGCACTCCAGCGTGTCACGGGAGTGACCGTAACGGATGATAAATATATTGCCGTTAGAGGGCTAGGGGACCGGTCTGTGATTGGACAATTGAATGGGGTACGTTTGGCATCTTCAGATCCTGACCGTAGTGCTATTCCCTTAGATCTCGTTCCTGCTTCACTTCTGGACAATATTACCGTATATAAAACAGTTACGCCAGATAAGCCTGCGGATGCAGCTTCAGGTATCGTTGAGCTCAAAACGAAATCTGTACCTGATAAGATGACATTCGAACTTATCGCGCAGACGGGTCTCAATTCGAATATCGGTCTAGGTGGTAACTATAATAGCTTCTGGAATAGTGAAATGGGATTATTAGGGACACGAATCAATAAAAAAGACCTGTCGAATGATTTCCTGGATCTCTCAAAGCAATACCCAAATGGACTCAGTTCTATTCAGGATATGATTGCCAATAGCAATTATAGCCCTTCCGGCTATCAGGAAGTGAACCGTATCAATGGTATTATGAAAAGTTTTGATCCTGTCATGACGACGCGATATCGCCGGGCACCTATGAATCAACTGTATTCCGCTACCTTTGGAAATAGCTACGATGTCTTCGGTAAACACAAGTTGGGACTTGTTGTCGGTGGAAATTATTACCGAAGGTTCTCTGATACTTATCAAGGCGAACTGACACAATACAGTATCTACCAAGGTGTCGTCACAGGTAATCCCGATATATTTAGTTTTAGAAATATCCCCAATTATATTACACCCAATAGCTTATTTATGGGCAAATATCAGACCTATCAAGAAAATACAGGGACAGAAACTCTTAACTATGGTACGCTTGTGGGTGTTACCTATCGGTTTAATCCGCAACATGAAATCAGCATGCAATACCTCGGAAGCTGGGGTGGTGAATCCATCGCAACTAATCTGAATGGACGTTATGAATATTCCGGATTACCGGGAGAGGTCCGAAGCACCATTCATTCTTTAAAACAGACTTTTCGAAATCTGAATACGTTTAATTTACAAGGTGAACATAAGTTTTTGAAAGATGAATTTTCCCCGCGATTGAGCTATAACGTGGCGACATCAAAATCCACCCAAAATGATCCGGATTTTAGATTTGTAAGTCTGGTGGATTACACCCCCAGGGGCGGGGGCTGGTATAGACGGCCGATTGTTGGAGAACAGGCAGGTAGCGATGATTATGTCTATTCTGAACACTTGTATGCACTCACATCAGGCTATGTAAACGGATTTGGAAATTATGGCATTATTCAGGCTGAACCCAATGGTCGGAGATGGCGAAATTTAAATGAGGACAATTTTAATGCAAAAGCGGATTTAAATATTCCTTTTAAGCTGTTTGGACAGAAACAATCGTTAAAGACGGGCTTTAACTACCTGTTCAGAGACCGTAAATTCATGGAAAACCAATTGTTTCTGCCAGGATCAAATTTTACGGGCAATAAATCCATTCCATTGTATGATGTTCAGGGCAATCTGGATCGCCTGGTCAGCAATGAAATAGTTGGCGTTGTGCTACCCAAGGCCGGACAGGGAGAAGGAATGATGCCTATAGGGGGATTTCTATACAATAGCCAAAAATCACCAAATAACTATAAAGGTTATTTCGAGACGAATGCGCTTTATGGTATGTTGGATCTTAAAATTGCAGAGCAACTACGTATAGCGGGTGGTGTACGGTTTGAGCTGACTAACATCGGGTCAGCAGTAGATACAGCTAATGTGTTTTTAGATCCTGCACTAACGGCAACATCTCCGGATGGAACACGTATTCCATTGGATCCAATTAATCCAAATTCTGTCTATAAAACGGGTTACAAACCTTTTTATTCGGTAAATGCTACTTATACGCTCAACGACAATATGAATTTTCGTGGAGCTTTCAATACGACCTTGGCAAGACCGGAGTTGAGAGAGATTACGAACGTATTTGAATTTGATGCTTTCCAGATGGGGTTGGTCGTAGGTAATCCTAATCTGAAAAATCAGTATACACAAAATGCAGATTTTCGTTGGGAATGGTTTCCCGCAAAAGGGGAAGTGATCGCTATTTCTGCTTTTGGAAAACGTATCGAGAACCAATTGGTCAAAGTCTTTAATTTAAAAACGGAGGGTCTGGCGGCCACTTACCCTGAATTTCCGACAATTCAATTTCAAAATGATGCTAATGTCGGTAAAGTGTGGGGACTGGAGTTCGAGGTAGTCAAGAATTTAGGAAGCTTATACGATCCTTTAAAAAACCTGTTTCTCGGTACCAACCTATTGTTGGCACAGAGTGAGATAAAAAAATCTGCCGAACGTTATGAAGCGAATCGTTCCCTTGACCGGTACACGCCTAAAAATAGCCCACTGTTTGAACAAGCCCCTTATTCCATCAATGCTTGGTTAAATTATGATAATGACAAGTCCGGCACTGACCTGACCTTGACCTTCAACATGGTCGGAGAACGTCTGGTACAGATCAATCTGACAGGGGAGCCTGATCTGTATACACAACCTGTACCTTATCTTGATTTTGTATTCTCACAAAAGCTCAATAGACGAATCTTATTTAAAGGCTATGCAAAGAACATTATGAATCCTGCCATAAAAACAGTGTATGCAAATCCACAAACCGGCGGGAAATGGTATGGAAATGAATACATCAACCGAAGCTACAAACGTGGTGCGGAAATTATGATCGGTTTTACCTATAACTTATTTTAATCCAATGAAAATCAATGTATTTGCCAATAGCTATTGGTGGTTATTAGGAATTTCGGCTGTATGTTCCCTTTCTTTTTCCGCTTGTAAAAAAGAAAAGTTGGACGTTATTACCGACAACCGCCCTGTAACCGAAAATAGGCCAAATTCGAATTCGAGAATTATTAACTTATTTGACTACAACCAACTTATTGCCAATGGTGATAGCTTGACCAATTTCGTGGTATTACATCCGCTAAACCCGGGTAACCACAAATATCCGGGGACATCCTATTTCCCAACGGATGGACGCCTGGGGAAAATATGGCCTATTCCACAAGATCTTTTTAACCAGAATGAAGAGGCTGAATTGAGTTTTGCCGCACGTTATTATGCGGGATTTGGGCTAGACCATGATCTTAAAGTCAATGTAAATAATAGTTACGATACGCCCAAAGACTATTTTTTACTGCCAACTACGTTCATGAATGGTCAGCCTGAGGTTGTCTCCATAGCGCGGGTTGCGACAAGTCCGAGCAAACCCGATCATTTCAAGATCAGGATTGTGAATCTAGCTGGGGCAATTAAAAATCCAGCCAGTGGATTGACGGGGCCACAGGAGAATTTGGTTGGGGAGATATCGCTGGCCTATGCCGACGGTACGCTAGTTAGCCCAAAGACGAATGCAATATCCGTTGCCCGGAAGGTATCTGATTATGTTGAATTGCCTTACGGTACTTATCAATTCAAGGTATTGCTTCAGGATGGGAGACCGCTTCCTGCATTGGGATCCGAACGACATGAATATGGTCTGATTGATCTGTCAACTTCTACTATCCCCGAAAATCATGCAAGATCAACTAATCTGGTCTATGCACCCATTCAGGACTTCAAGCCCGGTGGGGTATATACGATTGTAGTTGCTCCGCAGAAATTTAGCTATATCTCCAATGAAATAGATGAAACTGTTAATGTGTATCAGAATTCATTTCAGATTATTACAGATATCGCCGCGCCGGTAAACCAAAGTTATCTCCGGATACAGGGAGTCAATGCATACAAAGACCAATCTATCGGATTTAAGATAGAAGGAAAAACGCTTGTATCGGGCCTTGATTTTGGAGAAGTAAGCGGCTACGGTGTATTTACCCAGAAACGGTATACGATCGAGGCAGTTGACAATTCGGGCAATGTTATCGCTTCCTTAAATTCGGAGTTACGGAGTAATCAAAATTATACGATTTGGATATACCCGGATCAAAATGGAAAGGCTCAACTGTTACTGATTGCTAATGATCTCAGTGGTACGTTGCCTTTACCTGCCGAAGATGATGGAACGTATAGCAGACTCGCCTTTAAGTTTTTCTTTTTCAATCGTTTCTTAAATCTATCCATTGGTAATCCTTATATCACGTTTACACTTCCAAATGGGCAAGCCATCGGAAATCATTCCAATGTGAATCTTCAGCCGGGAATTCCGTCGACAAATATGCCTTACACGAATATGAATACGATGATGGAGCCTTACCAGATTATGGCTTATCGATCTAAGCCCGATGTGGTTCCCGGAGTGTGGGCCGAAGATATCAATGTACTGAAATCTACAGACTTTATCGCTGATAAATCACTCTACACAAAAATCAAAAGAGCATTGCCTGCCCACGAACCCGGAATTTATACCGTCGCATTAATTGGAAAAAGCGGTGCAGGAGCATCTGCTAAAGAGAAAGCTAGAATGATCATTATCAAACATAATAAGTAATGAAACCATCATGATTTATTCATTCACATAGGGGAATGGTTAACCGAACAAAGCGAGCTCATGAATGCCGCTTTAAGCATACACTCGATGGATAAATCTGATCGCTTCATCACAGCTGAAAAATAAAATTAAACGATGAAAACACAAAGAATACTACATTGCATAAGCGTATTGGGCATTTTTCTCATCCTGCTCACGGCTTGTACCAAAATTGACTATACACAGATCGCTGAGCCTGCTTACTTAAGGGTGTTTAATAACATCAATTATGTGCAAACCATGGGCAGCAAAGATGATAAGGTACCTTATTTCTGTATGCTCATCAATCCAAAGACTGGAGCAGACGGGAAATTTACAGGAGCAGAAATCATAGGTGACTTTTTGGACAAGCGTGATCCTTATGCGCCACCTTATCCTTCACATATCGGCAACAGTACAAGCTTGAGTAATCCAGAATATCCGGGAAAAGAGAATGTACTGGTTGGCCCAGTTTTAAATGGATTTGATCTAAGCAGCTGGGCACAGATTCCATCTGGAGAAGTTCGTATTGTATTTGCTTACCGACCCAAAAATACAGTTCCTTTCTTTGAATTGGAGGAACGCTTAAGAAATGACATCCTGATAGATACGGTGATTAACCTGCAAAGTAAGGAGGTGTATACATTGCATCTGCTGCAAAAAGATTTTGTCAAGAAAGACCATGGGATTTTATTGAGGCAGGAAAACTTCCATAAACTCCCTTTATCGGATTCATTGGTCTACGTCAATTTTTACAATATGAGCGCAAAAGGATTTTGGGAAGCTGATGCCAGTTTAAAAGATGACGATTACAAACTCGCAAGTTTTAAGTATGGCATCAAGGATGAAATGAATGTGTATATGTCGCTTTATGAAAGTCAGGAAGAGTTGAGCCACTATGCCGCCACCGTAAAAGGATACCGCGGTAAGTTTATGTCCACAATTAGACGTAATACGAGCTCAGATGTTGTAAGTTCCTATGCGAGCTTTCCGCTATGGGCAAGTAATCATGCTAATGGCATTCGAACATCCATATGGGAACGGTTTGACTTTTTTGCGCCCGGAATGAATCCGGTTACAAATCCTTTTTACGATAGTGACCGCAATACAGGAAGCAATTGGGCTGTACTTAACTGTCTTCTGAATGGAAAAGTTGGATTAACAAGTAATGAAAATGGAACGCTTCTTCCGAATTTATTGGTCAATGTCCATTCCGGAAAAGACAACCCGCGCACTTTCGCCACGGTCAATACGATTGAAGTTGTTAATGGTCGAGTGTACTTAACGACAATACAACGGAAATATGCACCTCCTATCTACTAAACATAAGCAAAGATGAATCGAAATATAAAATATAAGATGTCTCAGATGAGGTTTATAGGCTGCTTTTTTGTATACCTGTTTATTTCTATCTTACAAAGTTGCAAACATGACAATCTTACTATGCCTGTACCGAATGAAAATATACGGCCGGCAGCAGATTTTATTCATAATAATTACGAAATGCGCCTATTTGATGCTGCGCTCCAAAAGACAGGCATGGCTATGGAGCTCAATGAAGCGGGACCATTTACAGTGCTCGTACCCAATGATCTTGCATTTAATGAAATAGGGATATTTAGGCCAACTGATTTTGACAAGATGAATAAAGATAGTCTGCGACGGATGATTGCCTACCATATTCTTCCGCGCCGTCTTTACCTACGTGATATTCCAAGTAACGCTGTCGATTTTCGGTATGCAACCCTTGAGGGGTCAGAATTATATGCTTCCATAGGTTCGATCATGCCAGGGGCAACTTCACCATCCAACATGTTGTTTTTCAGCGGTGCAAAGGCAATCCGTAAGGACGTGGTTCTGTCGAACGGTGTCCTGCATGTGCTTGATAAGCTGATGAAGCCCCAGTTTGAAAAAAATATTCAGGAATGGTTGAGTGATAAAAAGGAATATACGGTGTTTGTAGCCGGATTGAAGAAATTCGGTCTGTGGGATCAACTTGCTGAAAAAGGTCCATTTACGGTGTTCGCACCAACGAATGAGGCGCTGGAAAAGAAGGGAATTACAATGGGCTTTTTGGATAGTGCCGTGCCTCAAAGATATATAGCTGAGGTATTATTCGGTGCCTATATCATGTATGATAAACATTTTTTTATCTCGGATTCGCAAGTGTTCAGCATTATTAATTCGAACGGTTCGTATAACTATCATTTGAAAGATAACATTCATTACATGGAATACTTTGCGAATGAGGCCTATCCGACCTGGAAAATGAGTTACTATATGAAGCTCAGAAGTAACGATACATTTTATTCAATTATCCTGGCGGATATAAGTTATTCGGTCGGGGCTAAAATGGACTATTTGTGTAGTAATGGTGTGGTACATGATTTGGATCAAGGCTTAGTAAGTCCTGATCAGGTTATTAAAAAGGAAGAAAATGAAAAATAAATCAATTAAGGTCACTCGACATATCGTACTGATGTGGGTTGCGGGTTTATTTCTGATCTTATCTTGCCGTAAGACCGAATTTATGCCTGACATTGTAGGTGAACAGGTTCCTTATCAAAACGAGGCAACACAAGATATAGGCCAATTACTGGCTAAACATAGCGAGACGACAGTATTTTTGGCAGCCTGGCAAAAAAGTAATATCTCAGCACTTATTAAAGCGCAAGGTATTCATACGAAAGTCACGGTTTTGGCTTCAACTGACAAAGCCCTCAAGCAAGCCGGAATAACAGCGGAGACTATTCAAAAAATGACAACCGAAGAACTTAACGAGTTTATTCAGTTTTATTGCTTTTGGGGCGAGCTTGATCAGGCTAAACTTGGTAAATATAGTTTAATGGTCCGTTCGATGTTGAAAGATTCAAAATTTCGAGTTCCCTTTTATGATAATGAGGAACCTATAGGCCGACGCTATGATCTGTATTATTATCGGCATTACCTGGCTACAAAAGATGGAAATCTGCTTGTCAATGGTCAATCTGTAGGCAAATTAATTTACGAACCCGCAACAGATGGGGGGATCTATTTCATGGGAAAATCTGTCCAAAAACCTACGATGACCATATTGGATGCATTAAAAGCAGATGGAAGGTTTACCTTTTTTATCGAATCCCAGCGATTGGCGGAGGAGGCATTTTTTGAGAAAATGTTGGATGATATTGAACCATTATGGGGTTATCGAATGAGCAAAGAGGAGTTTTTAAGCTATTATCCCGATGCCAGGGCACCTTATACCCGTGGCTGGGCGGCGGAAAGCGATCCTATTTACGAAAATGAGGCCAATCTGACCTTGACCGCAACATTTGCACCTACGGATGATGCCTTTAAACGGGCGGGATTTAACAGTGTACAGGATATTTTAGCGTTCAATGCCAAAAGGGGAGATGTGAGATATGATGAATTATACTTTGAGCCCCGTGGAGCCTATCCGATGGATACTCTGTTCAGCTATCATCGCAATTGGGGAAGGATAGTGGCGACAAAGGATCCGGCATATGGTATGGCGATGGGTAATAACACTGTATTTTATAGCAATGACCTGGATCCTGTATTGTTAAACGATTATTATGTGAATATCGGCGGTTCAGGGCAAGTTCAATATGCTTATAAAATGCCATTCGCCTTTTCCCGGAATGAGAACCAGATCCAGATGAAGATAAAAAATGCAGAACAGGCGCCGGCCAATATGGTGGAGACGGATATCAATACCATCAATGGACCTATTCACGTACTTGATAATTTGTTAGTTCCGAAAGGTTTTAAACTTAAATAGAGATGAGACAATATAAATTTAGCGCTAGCAGATATGTAATGCTTTTGCTGATCAGTAGCCTAACATTTGCCTGTAAAAAGGAGGACAGTGCTGTTGGCTTCGATAATAACAGTGTGAATCTTGTCGTTGCTGATAATTTTAATTTATCGGCGTTTAATGCTGCTTTGCGTGTAAGCAATATGGATAAGGAACTGAAAACAGGTAAGGGACCTTATACCTTACTTGCACCGTCAGATGATGCTTTCGCCAACGCAGGGTACACCAGTGTCGTGGAAATATTAGCTGAGCGAGCTTCGATCATTGCGGACATTGCCAATTATCACCTACTGGACGGGAAATATGAATTGGATAAACTGCCATTTTTATTTAATCAAGAGCTGCAAACACGAAAAGGTAAAGTTTATGCCACACATTGGGTCAAAGGCGCAGATACGGTACTCACATTAAATGGTGCCCGTATTTTGACCCAAAATTTGCCAGCCTCGAATGGACTGGTACAGGTCCTCGACCGGGTGATGACGCCTTATGTACATGATAAGATTGTGGACGCGATCAATGCAGATGCAAGCATCAGCATATTTGCCCGAGCTGTCAAAAGAACTGCTGTGTTATCGGATAAAGGTAATCAAGGGCCTTATACCGTTTTCGCGCCAATCAATACGGCGATGGCGAAACTGGGATTCGCTTCGGTACAAGAGGTTGACAAAGCAGGTTTGGCAGAGTTGAAACAAGTAGTCAACTATCATATCGTTCGCGATCGCCGCTTTGTATACGATTATATTTTAAGTACAGGTAACACAAATTTATCTAAGCAAACGATGCTGGATGGAAATAGTATTCAAATAAGATTGATTCCCAATGTAAACTCCCCGGGATCATTTACGGGCATCGCACTCCGTGGCCTGGGTAATACCAGTGACGTCCTCCTGCATAAACAGGATATATTAACTGGTGAGGGGGTACTGCATATTGTCGATCAGGGCTTGCAGATTACACAATAATAAAAAAGTTTTATCTCACGATTTAGGAAAACAAGAAATGAATAGATATCAATATGACAATATATGCATAGGAAGATCAATCGGGATCGCCTATCCGCTATTGTCAACACTCAAGTTAATTTTCCTCTTTTTACTTCTCGTGCAAGGATTTGTTTCTTCGGCACAGGAAACGTCAGGTGCACTCATCGGAAAGGTTCAAAATAGTGCTGGAAGCGCTGTCGAGAAAGCGACAGTTACTGTTGTACACACCCCCACAGGCACGCGTTACGTACAGTCCACAGATAAAGATGGACATTTTACTTTGAACAATATTCGTACCGGTGGGCCGTATACAGTGGATGTGAGCAGTGTAGGGCTTCAGGCCGATCACAGAGAGGATATCTTTGTGCGCCTGGGAGAAGCTTTGCAAATTGACTTTATCCTGCAACAGCGCACAGAAACCCTTGGTGAAGTTGTCATAACAGGCCGAAAACGGGAAACTAGGGCCGGTACAGTAGGAACAGGGAGTCATATTAGCCGTGAACAGGTACGAAATATGCCAACAGCAAATCGTTCGATTACGGATGTGACTAGACTAACACCACAGGGAAGCCGGGATAATAGCTTTGGCGGAACTAACTTCAGGTATAATAATGTGACGGTGGATGGCGCTGTCAATAATGATGCGATAGGTTTTAGCCCTTCTCTAGGTGGACAGACCGGTACTTCCGGAATGGCAGGAAGCAGTACGCGGACTAATCCGATATCGATTGATGCTATCCAGGATATGCAGGTGTATCTAGCTCCTTATGACGTCAAAATTGGGAATTTTACGGGTGGATCTGTCAATGCCGTAACACGGAGTGGGACGAATCAGGTCGAGGGTTCGGTGTACGCTTATGGACGTAATGCCGCGCTTACTGGGAAAGATCGTGTGGGAACGCTAGGGAAAATGAATAAAGATTTTTATGACTATCAAACGGGATTTCGAATTGGGTTTCCGTTGATAAAAGATAAGTTGTTTTTCTTCAGCAATGAAGAGCTGACACGACGTCAAGATCCTACACAACTGCGTGTAGGAACGGTTGAAACGGCCCATATTCTGGATTACGCTGATGTCGAGGCGATAAAAACGGCGGCGCAGTCGCGTTACGGAGATATTTTTAATATCGGAACAGCTGATAATTATACCAACTGGTCACGTTCAACCAAATTCTTTAACCGCTTGGACTGGAATATCAATGCCTTGCATCAGCTGGCTATTCGTAACAATACGATCTTCAGCAAAGCGACACATATGGACAGGGATCAGCAAGATTTTCGTTTCAGTGGAATGGCATTTGAACAGGAAAATAACCAAACGAGTACTGTGGCAGAATTAAAGAGTAGATTTAGTAACAATCTCTCCTCCAATATTGTATTGGGGTATACGCAGGTAAACGACCGTCGTGACCCGCTGAGTGACCCTTCTTTGCCTCAGGTGCAGATTCAGGGACGTACACCAGGAACAACAATCTATCTCGGAACTGATCGCGAAGCCAGTATTTTTAATATGCGACAAGGGACATGGGAGATTACAGCAAACCTGAACTGGACGAAAGGTAGACATAAGTTTTTGTTTGGAACACATAATGAACTTTATCGTATTCGGTATGGTTTTGTCAACGGTTGGAATGGTCGTGTGGATTACAACAGTATTGCCGATTTTGTTGCCAATGTACCTTATCGTGTTAGAGGGAGCTATAATTATACAGACAATACACGATCCTATATTTTAGATCATCCCGCAGCGGATTTCTCGGTCAATATGTATAGTCTGTATGTTCAGGATGAAATCCGTGTAAATGATCATTTACAAATTATCCCTGGACTTAGAGCAGATTTAGCTAGCCTACCCGATATGCCAACGTTAAGTGACAAAGTCAGCGATATGTGGGCGGATCCTGGTTTTGGGACAAGTTATACATACACCCCTGCCAATCGCCTTAGAAACGAATTTTTAAATAAAATCCAACTTTCCCCACGTATTGGGTTTCGATGGGAAGCAATGGACAACCGACAGTTGGTCATAAGAGGAGGGACCGGATTATTTACGGGACGTATACCATTTGCCTGGCTCGCCTATGCTTATTACAATACGGGTGACAGTTATGGCGCATTTGATCAAAAAGCAGATCAAAAACCTTTTGCTCCGGGCTCTGATCCCATTAAACCTAGCCAGAATGGGATAGGTGACTTTATTGGACAAAACGGTGCCATAATCAATGATCCAAGCACGGGTAAGACACAGGTAGACTTGGTTGATAATAATTTTGTACTGCCGCAAGTTCTACGGTCAAGTTTAGGGATAGACTATCAGGCGGAAGGCTGGAAATTCACACTGGAGGGTATTTATACAAAAAATATAAAAGATGTATTATTCCAACAGCTAAATAATAAAGATAATCCGTTATGGTATGGATATGATATCGGCAAGCAGCAACCTGTTTACAGTGGTACTGTTGATAATCGTTTTTCAAATGTTTATCTGTTGAGCAATACCAGTCAAGGCTATCGGTATAGCATCACAGGGACGATCGGGAAAACGATCAAAGAAAAGCTGAATGCGACTTTGAGCTATACCTACGGTCAGTCCAAAGATTTGAGCAATGGGGTCCGTAATTCTATGGAGAGTAATTGGCAGCTCAATCAATCGTTAATTCCGAACAATCCGAAATTGGCCTATAGTAACTTTGATATACGTCACCGCATCGTTTCAAGCATAAATTATGAGCAAGTATGGCACAGTGCTGGGCGGACAAGTTTTACCTTATATTTTAGTGCACAATCAGGTAGCCCATTTACCTATGGTATTGTCAACAATAGTATCCAAGGCTTGCCACAGCAGGTCAGTTTGGTTTACATTCCGAGACAGACAGAGGCAATACATTATTTCAAGGATATCCCCGGCGGAATGTCTGCTCAACAACAGGCAGACGCTTTTAATAAATTTATTGATGGTAACGCGTACCTAAGCTCCCGCAGAGGTGATTTTACAGAACGAAACATGGGACGTACGCCATGGAATCTGCAGGCTGATCTACGTGTTGCACACGATTTTTTTGTTCAAAAGTCAAAAAAGCAATTTATCACCTTTTCGGTGGATGTCATGAATTTGACAAATCTGATCTATAGAAAATGGGGCGTTCAATACTTCTCGCCAAATACGTTTAATTCGACGAGTAGTGTAGGACTGACGCCGTCATTGTTTCCACCGAGGCAAAATGCAGATAACTGGCCTGTATTTACATTCAGCGATCCGGGGCAGCCCTATAGCATAGATTATTTTAACTCAAGGGCGCAGATACAGTGTGGCGTTCGCTATACTTTCTAATTTAAAAGGTGCTATCATGATAGTTAAGATCATAAAGAGTGAAACAATGAATCGAGCAATGAGGCTCAAGAAATAAGGTGTAAAAAAAGAATTTATTCCCATGAAAAATATAGTGAAACTAACGATGATATGTATATCAATGGTGATTGCATTAATCGGCTGTAGTAAAAAAGAGGAATTGATAGAAAAGGAGGTGGCGAAAGTAAACAGCTATTACCCTAATTCAGGTAAGGCAGGGACATTGGTTACGATTGAAGGACAGGGCTTCGGCAGTTCGATCACTGAATTTACGGCGACAGTCGCTGGGAACCCGGCGGAGGTGATCAGCGCGACTCCTACCTCTGTTGTGTTGCGTGTGCCGAAAGGTGATAAAAGCGGAACAGTTATATTGAAGTATGGCAGCAATAGCTTCGATGTCGGCACATATACTTATCAAGACTTGTCTGTAGCGAAAGTTTTTCCGACGAATGGTACCGGTGGAACCCAATTGCGGATTGATGGTGAGGGGTTTGGCAGTACGGATACGCCGGCAGAGGTTTACGTTAATAGCAAAAAGGCATTGGTGGTGAGTGTTACCGATAAGGTCATCATTGCTGAAGTACCAGAAGATGCTGGATATGGTGCTGTAGAAGTACGCGTAGACGGAAAAAAATCCCAGGGTCAAAATTTTACCTATCAGGTTATTCGGAGCATCAAACCAACAACTGGTGGAGCAGGGACAAAGGTAACGTTGACCGGTGAGGGCTTTGAGAAACTGAATTCGGGCAATGTGGTTGATTTTAACGGTAAAATTGCTGTTGTCCTAGAGTCCAGTCCTGAAAAAATTGTTGTTGTTGCACCAGCTGGAGTGGGAACGGGGCTTTTGTCCGTCAATATCAATGAACAGAAAATATCAGGACCAACATTTACTGTTGTTGGTAAACCAATCATTGACGCTGTTTCACCTTTAAGTGGTCCAAAAGGGGCTGAAATGACGATTAACGGACTATTATTTAGTAAGGTACTGGACGAAAATCAGGTATTTATCAATGGAAAGCAGGTCGCTATTTCTTCAAGTAGTGAAAATCAGATTAAACTGACCATTCCCGGTGGAACAGGATCGGGCAAGGTAAAGGTTGTTGTCAATGATCAATCGGTCGAAGGCCCACAGTTCAAAGATCAGACATTGGGGATACGTTCAATGAGTCCGGACAATGGTCTGGCAGGGACAAGTGTTACGATTATGGGAACTGGTTTTAGTACAAATCCGGTAGAAAATCTCGTTTATTTTAACGGAGTTTTGACGCGAGTAAGCAGTGCTAGTGAGAATCAATTGGTACTGGAAGCACCACAGGGAGTAACGACAGGTCAGGTGAAAGTTGTCGTTGGCAGCCAAGAAGCTTTGGCACCGCGACCATTCCGTAGGGCAGGAATAATGACCTTGGCAGGTGGCCCAGGAATGACCACTTTTGGCAATAACATGGCTGGAATGGCAATTGATCAACAAGGCTATATCTACGTCACAGATCCAGAGAATAAACAAGTGAAGAAGGTATCGCCTACAGGGAATGTTTCCATCCTGCAGGTTGATGGCGCCAACGCAATTTTTGATTATCCGTCAGGAATAGCAATTGACCAGCAAAATAATATCTACGTCAGCGATCAACGAGCAAATCAGATCTTTAAAATTACGCCTGCAGGTAAACGTACAGTACACGCAAGCGGATTTTCGCCGACAGCCATGTGTATAGACTTATCAGGAAATTTGTATGTCTCGGTTGCTGGATTTGGATTGGGGATCAACAAAGTCAATAACACTGGAAGTTATACAAGGGTAACGGGACCATCCTGGGTGTTGGGCAAACCCTTTGTGGATAGTCAGGGCTACCTGTATTATTCCGATCAGAATACAAGCAGCAACAATGGGATTGAAATAGTGAAACCGGGTGATAACCGCGGGGTAATATTTGTTGGAAATCCGGATGCTGGATACGGAGATGGCATAGGAACTGCCGCAAAGTTTAATGGTATCGGTGGAATTAGCCCTGGCCTGAATAACCGATTAATCGTCGCTGATAACAATAATTTTGCGATTCGTGAAGTCAATATGAGCACGAGGGAGGTTACGACTTTGATAAAATCAAGCTATGGTTATGTAGACGGTAATTTAGCAACGGCGAAATTTACATTGGTAAAGGATGTTGTGGTGGATAAAGAGGGTAATATTTACCTTATGGATGTGGCGAATAAAGCGATTCGGAAATTGTTCCTAAAATAAAAATGTATATCCCCGATGTGTTAATATTGTTCTCAAAAAGTTAAGTTCTTTTTTGAAACGATATAAAATAAGCATCGGGGATTTTTGTTAATTACTTTCTATGGTGCGTAAAAAATCGCCATAGAAATCGGGAATATCACTGTGATAAATAGCCGCTGCGACTTCCTCAATTGGATAATCTACTTTAACTATTTTGGCTTCTATGTTTTCTTCTGTCAGCGTCACTAAGGTATAGGAAGCCTTTCTGTCTTTTTCTTTGCTTCGGCCGACAGAGCCACAATTGATAAACAGGACTTCTTCAGTCCGTTGGACATAGGAGTGATGGGTATGACCCATGACCAGGATATCAATGGCTCTTTCGCGCAATTGAACTGACAGGTCCGCTTTGGGTGTTGATTCATGAATGTATTCATCATTACTATGAAGACTGGCGTGCACAAGCAGGATCTTTCTAAGATGATTACCGACTTTGAACGTTAATTCAATATTGTAAGGTAATGTTGCCAGCCATTTTTTGTGAGCGGCTGTTATATCGTTTTTGCTGAGATTGATGGCGATGTCACGGTTTACTGTTTCGATCGCATCGTGGTGTGGTAAGGGAGTAATAGGCTCATCGAAGGCAATCCGCTGATCGTGATTTCCGAGTAAACAGGGGATATTTCTTTCCTGTATTCGGGCAATAACCTCATTTCCCCATGGGGCAAAATCGACCAGATCACCTAAACAGTAAATCTGTGTTACCCCGCTCTTTTTTATATCCGCTAGTACTTCATCCAATGCTACAATATTAGCATGTATATCACTTATTATTGCAAGTTGTATCTTCATCTATCCTACAAACTTAGCCATTCGAAGCGCAAATTAACAGTATGGTTATTGTTTTTAAAAAGAAAATGAAATTGGTATTATATTCATTAAGATGAACCATAAGTAATAGCAGCGAAAATAATATACAATATTTTAATAAGTATATATCCTGTATTATAACAGTAAGATATATACTTATTTTCTATTAAGATGATTAAAGATTCATACCACCAGATACTTCAATGCGTTGTCCATTGATCCATCGGGCATCCTCTGTACATAAGAAGGCTACAACTCCACCAATGTCGTCAGGTATACCAGCACGACCTAGGGCTGTTACACTCGCGATATGTGCATTGGTTTCTTTGTTGTCACGAACATGTCCGCCGCCAAAATCTGTTTCAATAGCTCCTGGGGCGACTACGTTCGCTGCAATACTACGAGGGCCTAGTTCCTTGGCAAGATATCTTGTCAAGACTTCGATGGCACCTTTCATCGAACCATAAGCAGAAGAACCAGGAAAAGCGAAACGGGCAAGACCTGAAGAAATATTAATGATACGTCCACCATCGTTTATAAAAGGAAGTGCTTTCTGGGTTAGAAAAAAGACACCTTTATAATGGATATTGTAAACTGCGTCAAATTGCTCCTCCGTGGTCTCCATAAAAGGGGCATATAATGCCGTTCCTGCATTGTTGATCAAAAAATCAAAATTCGATTGACCTGTTTGATTTTTGAGATGATCAGTTATTTGTGCTATAACCTTATCAAAGGATTTTATATCACCCGCATTGAATTGAAATGCAGCGGCATGCTGTCCTAAGGCCTCAATGGTAGACACAACATGATCTGCTTCCTCTTTATTGCTATGGTAAGTCAGTATGACATCAATTCCTTTTTTAGCAAGATTAATTGCCATGTTTCTTCCCAAACCCCGGCTTCCGCCAGTTACTAAAGCGATTTTATTTTTAGCCATTTTTATTTTGTTTTAAAATTTAATAAGACAAATTTCGCATGAAAAGTATCTGCTGAGTTTGTGAAAAGCAAATCAATATTTGCGAAATTCAAATTATAGCGGCTGAGAACGAAAATTGTTTGGCGAGAGCTTAGTCTGCTTTTTAAAGAAATTAGAAAAATGTGCTATTTCTTCGAAACCGAGCGAGTAAGCAATCTCGGAAATATTCCAGTCTGTTTGTTTGAGAAGAATTTTTGCCTCCTGCGTGATTCGGGCACTAATTATGTGGGTGGTTGTCTTCCCTGTATTGTCTTTCAGAATTTTATTCAGATGGTTCACATGGACTGCAAGGCGTTCGGCAAAATCATTTGCTGTTCGTAGCTGCAAACGCTGCATCGGAGATTCTACTGGGAACTGTCTTTCCAATAGCTCGATGAATAGGGAGGTAATTCTAGTGGCGGCATTATGGGTCGGGTTGCTGATGCCTTTCGGTTGTAGTTTCTGTCCATAATGAATAATTTCGAGCACATAATTCCTTAAAAGATCATATTTAAACACATAATCGGAAGATAACTCCTTATTCATTTTTTCGAAAATGTGTTCAATATCAAGACGCTGCTCCGGGGAGATCTGAAAAACGGGAAGTCCGCCCGGCTGAAAGATAGGCAGATCATCCAATACGACACCACTTTTATTTCGCGCTAGAAATTCATCAGTAAAAACACAAAAATAGCCTTGTTGATGTCCGTCTTTGGGTATCCAATGGTAAGGAACTTTCGGTGTTGCAAATACCAATGCAGATCCCTCAATTTCGATTACTTTATCAGCATATTCGGCTGTATTCTTTCCTGTAATTAAACTGATTTTGTAATAAGTTCGCTTATTGTAAGGCATGATGGGCTTCTCTTTCAACTTTGCAGCGAGCTCCTCGAAGCTAAATACGTTGAAGTGTCCGATCTCACGTGCTATTTCCTCGGGTATAGAAGCATTGATCTCATTGTAGAACTGTTCGATTGTAGTTGTTTTCATATCAATTACATTTGCAAGAATCAAATTTAGCTTTTTTTATTGACTAACTTCCAGTTTTCCTCATTTGGACAATACGGACAATTTTCATTTAAATGTCATTAGTCAAATTATATTTTGCACAATATAATTTTTCAATCTACATTTGTGTAGTAGAAACAAAAAAAACAAAATAAATATGAAAACGTTATATACAATCGGCGCTATAGCCACAGGAGGAAGAAACGGTCAAGTAAAAAGTGAAAATGCTGTATTGGACTTGGCGGTACGTATGCCGAAGGGTCTTGGCGGAGCAAATGATGATTATGCAAACCCAGAAATGCTTTTTGCAGCGGGTTATGCTGCCTGCTTTGATAGTGCCTTGAATTTGGTGATTAGACAAGAAAAGATAAAAACAGGTGAAACAACTGTTACCGCCCAGGTGAGTATTGGTCAATTAGAAAATGGTGGTTTTGGACTTGCCGCGGAGTTGCATGCCAATATCCCTGCGGTTAGTTTGAATGTAGCACAACAACTGATTGAAAAAGCACATCAGGTATGTCCGTATTCTAATGCGACCAGAGGTAATATCGATGTGAAGTTAACCGTATCAAATAACGAATAATATATGAATCATATTGCCACAGTGCTTACTGTACTTGTATTAATAGAACATATTTACATTGTGTGGATGGAAATGTTCGCATGGGAAACTGCTGGAAGGCGTAGTTTCGGTAAAGCGCTACCAAGCGAGCTATTTAAACCTACAAAAGGGCTTGCTGCCAATCAGGGCCTATATAATGGCTTTTTGGTCGCCGGTTTGGCTTGGTCATTTTTTATCAATGATCCGATCTGGAGTGACAATGTTCGCCTATTCTTTCTAGGCTGTGTTCTTGTTGCCGGCATTTTCGGAGGTATCACAGCAAGTAAAAAGATATTCTTTGTACAGGGAATTCCGGCATTGCTAGCAATATTATTCGTTCTTTTTTCAAAATAAACAAACAATTAAATGTCATTAATAACAGATTTACAATGGAGACATGCTGTGAAAGCGTATGATCCGACAAAAAAGGTTACTCAAGAAAATATAGATAAGATATTGGAGGCAGCTCGTTTTGCGCCAACATCATCGGGTTTACAACCTTTTAAAGTATTGGTAGTTGAAAATCAAGCTTTGAAAGATGAATTAGCAAAAGGAGCCTTAAATCCAGAATGTATGCGAGAATGTTCCCATGTGCTGATTTTTGCAGCTTGGGATAAATACACCGAAGAGCGCATTGATAAAGTATATGATTTCACTACAGATGAGCGAGATTTACCTCGTGGCCGCTTTGGATCGTATACAGATAAGTTGAAATCCATTTATCTAAATGAAGCTGCGGAACGTAATTTTGCTCATACAGCACGACAAACTTATATTGCTTTAGGTTTAGCTCTGGCACAAGCAGCAGAACTCAGGGTTGATTCCACTCCAGCGGAAGGCTTTGATAACAAAGTAGTAGATGAAGTATTGCAATTGGAAAAACTTGGATTGAAAAGTGTATCATTAATGTATGTTGGTGTTGCAGATACTTCCCGTGACTGGATCTCTACAATGAAAAAAGTCAGAATGCCGAAAGAAGAATTTGTTGTTGAGTATAAATAGAAACATTATATACTTCAAACTATAGAAAACAATATCTTTGTAAGATGGATGATTTATTGAAACTGGACAAACAATTATGTTTTTCCGTATATGTTCTGCATCGCGAGATTATGCAGCACTATCGCGGTATTCTAGCAGAAGTAGATTTGACTTATCCACAATATATCACAATGATGGCTTTATGGGAAAATAACGAACAAACCGTAAACCAATTAGGGGAGAAGTTATTTTTGGATAATGGTACCCTTACACCACTGCTGAAACGATTGGAAAGCAAGGCGCTACTTACCCGCACGCGCAGTAAGACGGATGAACGAGTGGTAAAGATTCGTCTCACAGATCTGGGCTTGCAATTGAAAGAAAAAGCGGGCTGTATTCCGATGCAGATTTTTGAAGCTTTAAAACTGGATTATTCAGATATGCAACAGCTTAAAGCTTTGGCAGATAAAGTCGTCGCTAACGCGGGAAATGGCTAACATTTTAATGATAGATTTATTTTATCACAATTTCGTTGTTTTTAAGAAGAATAGGTTATTTTTAGCACATTCTAGGAGTATTTAAATTTCATAGGAAGAATGCGTTTAATAATAATTGCCGTTTATTGTGTTTTGTTGGTTCTCTCGTTTGCAAGCTGTGAGGAAAAGAGGCGGGATGCAGAGTTATTAAAGAAGTATGTTGCTTATAGTAATCGCGATAGTGCTCAACTGGAACTTGATCTCTTTGAAAGCCGTTTTCATGGAAAGTTACGTTTTTATAGACCCGGTGGTGAAATTGACTCGGGAGAGGTTCGGGGGAATATCAAAAATGATACCCTGAGCGGTGATTATTACTATACGCCGTTCGGCTGGGGACAGAAAAAAAGGAGACCCTTTATTTTGCTTAAGAAAGGGTCTCAATATATTTTAGGAACTGGTACCGAACAAGAATATATGGGCATTCCTCATTATATACCATCGACAATCAATTTCCAAGAGACTAAATTTATTTTCAGGGAGGTAGCCCATTAAGATGCCCAGTTGAAAGTAACGATTTACATAATACTTTTCAACTTAATATATTGTAAGAGCATGATAGTCTTGCCATCCTTGATTTCACCGCTTTCGATCATAGCTAAAGCATCATCAATATTAATTTCTAGGATTTCAATATTTTCCTCCTCTTCCTGTAAACCTCCTCCATCACTAACCTTCATATTGTTCGTATACTCCGCGATAAAGAAATGTAGAATTTCGGTAACCGAGCCTGGGGACATATACGCTTCAAATATTTTTTTTGCTTCCTTGATCTGATAGCCAGTTTCTTCTTCTGTTTCTCTGCGGATACAATCTTGTGGCGAGTCTTGATCTAACAAACCTGCACAAGCCTCTATTAACATTCCAGATTCATTCCCATTTATATATGTTGGAATTCTAAACTGTCTTGTCAGTATAACGGTTCTGGATATTGTGTTATAAAGTAGTATTACAGCACCATTTCCACGATCGTAAGCTTCTCGACTTTGTTGTTGTACTGTTCCGTCCGGCTTTGTATATTGATAGGTGATTTTTTTTAAGGTATACCAATTATCCGATAGAATCTCTGTTTTTACAATTTCAATATCTTTGATTGTCATTTTTAGTGCGTTAAGGTCAAGCTATAAAAGTAAGTATTACAGCCCATATTATTTTATTTTAACCCATCTTCCAATACCTTCTTGTTTAACTTAAATTCCCTATAACCAAACGCACCGGATTTATAGCCAATAACAGCACCAAATTCGATGTCATTTGTTGAAGAAGATTTGGCAAACACAGCCGAGCGATATACATTTGATGAAGCTAAAGGTGTTTCAAATACACGGAAATGTATTCCATCCTTTGAATAGGCGAGATAATTCAAGTCTGAGGAGTATCTATCCACATTTCCTATAGCGAGACATAGAAAATAATAACCGTCAATATAGGCAGCTTGCAGATGCCAGGTCGAATAACTTTTATTTAATTCAAGCCAAGGTTTATTGATTAATTTAACTTGTCTACTATTTCTATAGGCTGTAAAGTCCAGTCCATTGGATGACGAACGCAGTAAGATGTTTGTCATGATAGGAGATTGATAGGTTGGCTTAAAATCTACTTCGTAGCTAAACATCTCATTCTCATTTCTAACAAAAGAAGGTGATATGATATGATTGTCCTGAATAGAAGCTGGTTCATTGCTCGTGTATACAACTTCAAGGGGAGTCCAATGAATTCCATCGATCGAAGTTTGCCTAACAACGACACGCTCGGCTTCTTGATTTAGTTTTCTCGTATTATTATTGCTCTTTGCACCCCATTGTCTTAAAATTTTATTGGAAAAGAAACATCCTCTATAATATAATTCAAACTCCTTTCCATTAAAGTTCCAATCGACATCAGACCAGTAGCCTTGGTTGGGTATGCCACTCGGAGGAATATAGGAATCTTCTAAAGCAGGACGACGTTGTATGGGATTGGATAACCCTGTTGGCGTGATCCATTCTTTGCCGTCATTTGATACCACAATACTGGGATTTTCGTATAAAGATGCAGCTCGATCAGAACCTAATATACCAAAATAGGGTGTAAAGACCATCCAATATTTGTATCCGTTGAAGCCTTTTGGGAAATACTCAACATCAGGATGACAATAACTTGCATTTTTACCAGATATATCCTGGATCAATTCAGGACGTGAAGATCCAGGCTCATTCGCATTGGCTATACTACTAATCTTTATTGAAGCCAAATTATCTGTAAATCCTGCTGGAATAGGCATTTTGCTTCTATCAATTGGTTCGGGATCTACTGGAGTGATACCAGATGGAATGTCTTTTTTACATCCAATAAGCAACAATAAACCTAAAAAGAAATAGGTGGATCTCTTGAAAAACATTGTCGAACAATAAAAATATGAAAATGTAGATACGGTAATTTTTTGGTATTACTTTCCCTGTTAATTTTAACTTAGCCAAGACAAAATTGATGTATTTTTTTTATTTCTCAAAATATATTTTTTAGGCATTATGATTAAATTTATTTCACTAATTAATTCATTTTTAGTGTTGTGTATTAATTTGTTTTTAAATATTTTCGTTGCCACGGCTTTTACGCTATTGTTTACAGGGAAGATTCCAATAATGCAAGTTGGTTGTTTTGATCGAGTTCCTTCATCTGAGATTCTGCTAAGTTTGCCGGATAAGGAGACTCTGGTATGGAATTGTCATTTTGTTTCAATGGAAATAGGGTGAGAATGTATTCAGCAAGGTTTTATAAAAGCTATTTGATTATGCTAACCAAATAGAGTGTGAGGAGAAAAAATACGCTCAATATTGTGATAAAACAGCTCAGATTATTTTTTACGGAACTTATTTATGAGCAGTCTGCCAAATACAAAGTAGAGCAAAAGCACAGCTAGGCTACCAAGTATAGCAGGATTTGTAAAGATATTCGTTATTCCATATTGATGAGAGAAGAGCCATACTGCAATAATGAACTGGAAAAGAGCATAGCAGATATTGCCTGTTGGTGAATAACCAAAAAGTCCTAAAAAACGTATTTTGGCGATCCCAAAAATGAAGTGCGGTATCGCATTCGCTATCAAAACAGCGATAAGAAAATCTATATAAAACATTGTTTTATTCTTTTTTCATTATTCATAAAAAATGTCAATGACGGTATTTGAAAGGCAAAGCATTCTTCCTCTTTTACAATTTCATATAATGTATGACTTTTGAAAAAGTCAATTTTTAAGGGTTTGATCTCCTTTATATCAAAAGCGAGTGAAATGTTGGCAATATGTGACGAATTCAGATCCTGAGATGTTAATGCACGATTTTGAAGAATAATTTTTTCAAGAAGCTCGCTGGGATGAGTTGATATATACTGAAAATCGTTGGGAATTTTCCATTCTTCAACTGAATGGCAAATGACTTCCAGATCTGGCGCATTGCTGGTGCCGGGATCTATTTTTGTATGAATATGATCATCAATATATTGATGGCTAAATGATAGGGGATGATGTGTATACATCATACTGCTAAATAGGCGACTGCCTAAACAGTAGAGGAAACTGCTCATACTATTGGAAACAAATAAGACCGTTGGTTCTTTAAATAGGTTAGTATCTGTTGCAATATAAAACCTCCAATTGCTTTGTAGGGGCGAACTATAAAATGATCTCAGTCCATCTGGTTGAGCTGGTCCGAAATGACCATGACGATAGGTCAAAATAGAAAATAGTACTTTCCCCTGAATAACATTCACTTGTAGCCCTTTGGGAATTATGTCTCGAATTTTTTCAAGAGGTATCATCCAGTTCAAATAAACGACATTCGTGATTTCACTCTTTAGTTTTACATCCGAAAATGGGGGCGGAAATATATTTTTTATTCTCTTTAGGAGGGAACCATTTAAAAGGCTTTCAATACAGGGAGAAAGTATATTTCTTTTTGATAAGCGAAACTCTTTTTTTGTCAATGACATCGAATAGTAGGCTATTTATTAGAGGGAAGCTGGTATCGTTTACTGATCTCTTTCAATACTTTCTTGTAATATTTTGTTTTGTCAGATTCATCAATAACGATAATTTCCACATCGTTGGCTTTGAGTAATTGCATTTTATCAACAGCGATTTGATGCCATTTTTTTGTGGTATAGTAAAACA
The DNA here is from genome assembly GCF_019969845.1 of Sphingobacterium sp. GVS05A. GTDB lineage: Bacteria > Bacteroidota > Bacteroidia > Sphingobacteriales > Sphingobacteriaceae > Sphingobacterium. The sequence continues at coordinate 170,330 of NZ_JAHXYR010000002.1, read as the reverse complement.
GCTGATTTTGAATGAAGTCACTTTTTCTATAAAACTTATTTCGGGCACGATAGGTCAATAACCACCAGAGATCTATTTCCACAAAATCCAGCGATAGTCCCAAAATATGAATATCTTGGGTAAAGAACAAGTCTATCCATGATTGCAGCTGTAAGTCTTTTTTCTGTTTCAATCTCTTTATTAAAGCCGCTTTAAATACCGTATCCGAGGAATAATTAGTGCCATTTACAACATAATCTCTCATTTTCTGAAGCTGCCCACAATAATGTTCGTACCCCAGATTGATGGAGCTGGGACTGTCACAATCACCATGGATATGCCAAAATGTTTTGTCCGAAGTTTCATGTCGGCGAAAAACACTGTATGTTGTTTCTCGGATCAGGCTTGTATTCTTCTTTGAAGTGGATCCTTCCAAACTAAATTCATAATTTGTTGTGATGATGTTTTTAGTAGGGAGGGTCCGGATCAACTGGTGAATTTCATTTTGATTTATCTGGGAGACACTCTCCGAGATATATGTTTTAAGTTCTTTCTCATTAAGATGCTGTATCTTAATTGCATTTAGAAAAATCTCTTCATACAACATCGGAAAAGGTTTTTGCCCATTTTCCAATGCCGTTACATGATATTTTGTTTTAATGTTAGACAGCAAATCACTCCAACTGATTCCAGGGGAAATGTTATTGATATCATTGCCAACTAACAAGCTGAATTTATCCATTTTACAATTAATACTTATTGAAGATTCCCTCTATGACCGGTAAATCAAATGATTATGTACACATTATAATTTATACCTGTTGAGTACGAATCTGCATCTATCGGCTGGTCCCTAATTTAATAAAAAAGAATGGATGAAACGGGGTACAGATTGCTTTGCACCTTCATCTGTTCTAGACCTTCTTTTGACCAACATTCTTGTCGGAAATAGTGCATTTTTTTGTTTCTATACCATAAAAATCAGTTTCTTATGGGGAATCTGATCTCGAAAATTGTACCCTGATTCAACTTGCTTTCGACAGAGATTTTTGCGTTGAGTCGGTCTGCAATTCTTTTCACAATTGATAGGCCGACTCCTGATCCATCAAATTGCATCGCGTTAGGTAAACGATGGAATATTTCGAAAATCCGTTCAGTTTCTTCCGCTGACATTCCAATGCCATTATCCCATATTTTATACAAAACATAATCTTCTTCTATTTGGCTGTTTATACCTATTAAGGGAGCCGTTTTATTACTGCTATACTTGATCGCATTTCCCAAAAGATTTAGAAACAGTTGATAGACTAAGGTCTTTTCACCATCAATTGGAAGGATTCGCCCTTTTTCGAATTGCAGATTTTGAACATTAAATCTTACACTGCAGTCATCAATGATATTTTCAATGAATCGCTCCGGATAGACAGTTTCGTATTCGAACTCATAGCTTTTGCTACGGGCGAAATCGACTGTTTTATCTAGCATGTTATTCATTAACAGGATAGCGTCCATCATGTTTTTACCTGCTTTTCCAAGAAATTCCTGACTTAAACCGGTTCTGTCCCGGATCATCTGAGCTGTCATCTGTAGTGCAGCCAAAGGATTTTTCAGGTCATGACTCAGTGTGTAACTGAATGTTTCCAGGACATTATTTATCTCGATTAATTTCTCGTTGAGCGCTTGGATTTCGATGATCTTCTTTAAGCAGGCTTCCTGAATTGTAATGCTTAGGCTTTTTAAGAAATTAATTTCGCGTTCTTTCCATTTCGGGGCTGTGCCTTCGACTATTTTCTTCCAGGCATTGAAGGATGTGCGGGGCGAAGGGAAATTTATGGTCTTTGTCGGATCGTAAATAAGCTGTTTTTCAGGTTCCCCCGCCCAAGTCTCTTCTATTTTTACTTCCTTTCGGAAGAAATAGATTTTAAAGTCTAATTTATTTTCCAAATCTATTCCAGCAATACCAGGAAATGGAAATGTAGTCTCGTTTTCATCTTGATGTCCTTTGAAATCCGATTGCCAAAACAATTGATCAGAAATTGTTCTACTGAAATGACTATCCAGATTTAATAACATATCTTTTTTGGGCGCATGGCCAACAATATGCCATTTGTCGAGATATTTAAATGCGATTCCATCTGTTCGAAGGATGTCCATTAGGCTCGTGGTCAGTGCACTAATTACTTTGTAAAGATCTTTCTTTGTAAATAGATTTTGTCTGATTTCAAATGCGACACTCTTCGTTTTAAGTTTGAAGTTATTCTCTTCAATATGTTTATTGGCCAAAAAACTATTTACAGCATATTGAACAATGAAAATGGAAAGATGTCTTTGTGCTAGATCAATGTATTTGGGTAGTCTATTTTGACAAGCAACCAATCCCCATAGTTTTCCGTTGATGATGATGGAGAAACTACCACTTGCTTTTACTTGGGCATTTCGAAGATATTGCAGGTGTATGGGAGACATTGCGCGTATCGCTGTCATAGAGAGATCTAATTTCTCAGGTTCAAGACCCCAAATTGGTACTGGGACACTATCTACATCGGGTGTTACCCTAGCAAATATTTTAGTATAGAGTTGGCGCGCTTGTTGGGGAATATCAAACTCAGGATAACGATAGCCTAGTAATGGTTCCAAGTCGCCAACAACATGTTCAGCAATGACTTGGCCATCTCCACTCTCTGAAAATTTATAGATCATAACACGGTCATAGTCCGTCACCGTAAAAATATTCTCAGCCAGAGCCTTCCAGATGTCCTCACTGTCATTGATATGCTTGGCATAAAAGAATGTGTTTTTAAATTGATGCGATTGCGAACGATGTTGTTCGATTTCAATATATATCTTATTGTCAAAGGGATAGATGCTTAGGTAATATGGGATTTGTTCCAGATAGATATCAGCAACATAGCGGTGTTTGAAACTATCAGTATGATCGTGTAATATCTGATCAAGATCGATTGCATGTTGAATAGCTAAACAGTCGATAAACTTGGTTAAGCTTTGTCCCAAGAATACACTTTGTCTAGGCAAACCTGTTTCTGTCCAGTTTTCACTCCAGCCTATACAATTTTGAGTGGCATCAAATAGGATGAGACAACCAAAATGCTGTATTTGACCACAAAGATGTATTGGTTCTTGGTCACAATTAGAAAAATGATTATTGTCCATAAAACGCCGTTTGATATATTTTTCTAAAGTACAAAATAAATAATTAAGACATGGCTATTGCTGTCGGACATGTATTAACTGCATTTCGAAAATTATTTTTTTGGATTTATTTACACAAATAGAAATAACACTATGATAAAATATTGGTTATTTAGCTGTCTGCTTTTTGTTGCTACAGTTGTTGAAGCCCAGCGGCTTAATTCTGGATTTAACCTGCTTGAATACCAGGAAATGTTGCGAGTCAATGCATATATCTACGAACAGGTTGTGCATTCTACGATGCTGCCATCACAGCAATGTTTTGTGATGTTGAGTAAAACAAATAATGACTCGTTTTAGTGCTGATGGATGTATTGGCGCTGACAATAAAAAGGCTAGGTGAACCGATTTCCTAGCCTTCACGATATAACTCATCCTATGCTATAACGACCAAATAACAATGGAATAACGGAAAAGTTTTTTTTGTGGCCAACGAGAGTATCTTTTATACTAGAATCTTTCCGCCCAGCATAAGTTATTGGCTAGTTCTATACTAGAAAATTCAATATGGATAACTCTTCTACGTTTGTTGTTGCTTGTGCGTTTGGAACTATGGAGTAATAGTGGTTTCATGATCATAATTCCGCCTTCCGGGACAGGACAGTTTTTTTCCTGTTCCATGCTCCAATCGATGGTTTCGGGACGGTATATTCCTTTGTTATGTGAGCCTGGAATAATATTTAGTGCACCATTCTCCGCATCCGTGTCATCAAGATGAATTCTTATCGTAACTATATTTTCCAAAATTTCCAGCGGGGGCTGTACTGCATATTGATTATGTTTGACCGTCCAGTTCGAAAAACCGTCAGAATCAATTTTTTCGAGTACAGATATCGTTAAGTCTTGGTGGTATGATACATACCAATTTGATGTTGCGGGTTTATCGAAATAGATGCTCTTTACAATAAAATGGTCTGCTCCCAGTAATTTAGAAATAACATCTTTAAGGTTATCATTGAAAATTATAGTATATATAGCAGGTATTTCTTTAATTATCTGGCGGATCGCAAAAAGATCAGAGGAACGCCTGAATGTATCTCTTGAATGATCTTCGTTTTCAATCATGGTTACCAATTGCTCAACTTCATTTCTGCTAAAGACATTCTCGATGACAGTGAAACCGTCTTCTTTTATCTCGTTTTTTTTAATTGTTATTTGTTCGGATGTAAGCATTCCTATTATCTTATGTTGTACGTGTTGTTAATCTAAAACTTATGGCACTATGGTTGCTTTTTAGTATATTTTCCCTTGAAATTAGTTAGTTACAACTAAAATGAGATAGTGACTGTTGTTTTGGGAGCCCATATTTTGCTCAAAATACACTGCGTTTTGGTTATTGGCATAATAATACGTCTTGGATACTAATTTAATATATAGTTTCGAAAGATTTACATTTTCATTCCCCCTAGATAATCTCTTTCCAAATATTCTATTCGACGGGAAGCGTTTTTTATTTTTTGAGCGCCTTCTTTTTTGTTATGAATTGACCGACAATAAAAAATATTCGTTTTGAGCTGATATTCGGTAGTTGTTCCATACCGCTTACATACCGTTGATATTCTAATTTTCAAGCTTGATTCCCACCTAAATTTGTATAGAAATAGCAAATAAAGTAAATGCTGGCGGCCTTTATCGGAATAAAATTGGAATCCAGATAAGAAGAAGGAGACGATTAACATCAAAGTAAATTATAATAATAAAAGAAGACATGAATATTAAAGAACATCAATTGGTAGGTGTGTCCTATAAAGATACACCTAATAAAAGCGGTAATATCAAACCTATTTATATCATCATGCATTATGATGGCGCGTCTAATGCTACTAGTGCGATTTATTGGATGTCAGATCCAAAAAGCAAAGTTTCGGCTCACGTGCACATCAGTCGCGATGGTGTTGTAACACAACTGGCGCGATTCAATGTCAAATGTTGGCACGCAGGCCTGAGTTCCTGGGATGGATTGAAAGATCTGAACAGATACAGTATTGGGATTGAGTTGCAAAATAGAGGGACAGAATCTTATACCGAAAAGCAGATCAATGCGGCCATTGAAGTCTGTCAGGCAATTATTGCCCATTATCCTATTCAGGAAATTTTGGGGCACAGTGATATTGCCCCTGGAAGAAAGGAGGACCCGGGAGTACAATTCCCTTGGATGAAGTTTAAGCCACTATTAAAAAATAATTACTATGGAACTACTTGAAATTTTGGAAAAGCTGATTATTCCTATCGTTACTGCTATCGGAGGTTACTTTGTTGGTCGTCCCAAGCAGCAGGCGGAAGTGGAAGCTACAAATGTGGAGAATGCTGGGAAAGTGATTGATAAGTGGGAAGGTTATGCAAACCGGCTGGAAAAAGATATAGAACATTTAAGAACCATTATCGAAGATCTTAATGAAGGACTAAAACTCGCCAATGAGGACCGTATAGCCTGCTCGAAGACGTTGGCTGAGCTGCAGATGAAATATGATGACCTGATGAAGCTTTATAATGAATTGCAGATTGAACTAAAAAGAGTGAAAAATGAAAAATATATTTCGATTGACCGTAATGCTACTGCTCGTTAGTAGCTGCGGTTTATTTAAAAAGATTACTAAAACAAAGGAGTCGCAGACAGTGGAGGCGAACGAAAAAATGACCGAACTGTCAAGCGTGGATTCTAGTAGAAGGCACCTGGAGATTGAGCAATCATATAATCGACTCTTGACAGGGAGCGAGGCTCTGATGCAGATCGAAGGTGAAGAGATCGAGATCAGTCCGAATGGCGTTGTGCGAATAGGTAAGGGACGGGTAAATAAACGCCGAACGTATTATTCTGATAGCAGTAATGGTGTTGAGAAATATCTTTCTGATCAGCGTCGGGAGAGTGTCCACAATGTTCACTACAAAGAAGATAAACTGCGGATAGATGAAAGAGCTTCAAAACGGACGGTGCAGCCGGCTGGAACAAATATATTCTATTTTTTGATAGGCTTACTTGTAGTGATATACCTTATGGTCTGGTGGTTGCGTAGGAGAACGTAATAATTGGATAAAAGATTATTATACCGATCATGGAAAACTTCGTACTCGTTTGTTTTATGATCGGTATAATTCTTGGGAAACCAATCTTATTTATCATTGAAACGTTTATTAATGAAATAATAATTTGTCGCTTGCTTGATATCTTTCTTAAAATCATTATACATGTCAAATTGATTACATGCGCAGATGATGGACTTTTGTAAGGTGTCGCTATTTATCTTTAAATATGGACCAAGTTCCTTGTATATCGTGCTTTTTACTTTAGTCTTTAGGTTATCCAGTTTTTCGGGCTGAAAAATACGCAAGACAACGGCGATTGCCTTGTAACGATGCTGGATATCTTTGTAGTTGATGTACTCACCCATAATCTGTTGCGAGGGTATCCCCATAAATTCACAATAACAGTCGATGACCTGACTGATCTTGGAAAGATCGGGCTCGTATATTTTGTCAATTGATCTCAAAATTTCGGGATGGTTCTCTTTTAAGAAACTCATAATGAAAGAATAATATAAAGTGTTCATACGCTGGGAATTGGTCTTATCTTTTCGTTGACTTGTAATTGTTGTTAAACTTTTTGGTTGCATTAGCACGGTCATCAATTCTATACTTTGTGTTTCTTTTGAAGTAATACCATATTTTCTGATGTGCTGATGGTTCAATCCAGTTGACCTGTCTAGCTGCAAATTTGTTGTGAGGAAGCGTTCCATTTTTATGTTCTTTTAAAGTGTATATTTTTTGTTCTGTCTTATTGTAACTAATCATTCAAAGTCATTAACAGCTTCTTTTCCTTCTAATGATTTGCCGATAGTAAGCACTAAGTGTCCATAATGTTTGTTAAACAAAGTTAAACAAATTTGTTAATCATTCAAGGTTTTTAATGTTAATTTTGTTGAATATTTTGTATTCAATAAAAATTGTTAAACTTATTTGTTTAATTGTAATATGTTGATAATAAGGTGTTAATGTATTTATTTTATTTATTTATTTGTTTAGGTTTAATATCTTGTGTAACTTAGTGTCAGATTGTTATGAATTAGTGTAACATTTGTTAAATACCCTATAAAAACATGGAAACTTATCCGGATAATAATTTTGAGATTTTACGCTTGGAGATGGGAATTACCAATCGGGAATTTGCGGGCTTATTGGGGGTGCGTGAACAGGTGTATTCGCGTATAAAGAAGGGTGAATATCCGATCGGTCTCACCATGAAAACCCGTATTCAAAATGCTTTTCCCAAAGTTCAGTACGATTGGCTGCTTTATGGAAAAGGAGAACGAAATCAGTCCGGTGCAACCATTCAGCCTGATACTGTTTCCATGGTCAATGTAGGAAACGGAAAATCTATTGGATATTTTTCCAGTGATGTCAACTTTATTGACGAGAATAAGAACAATATATTCTTTGAGGTGTCTCCTGGACGCTATTTGATGCAAACTAAGCTCGTGACCGAGAAGGCAAAAGCTGGTTATCTTTCGGGATTTTCGGATGCTGAGTACATGGATGATTTACCTGCACATTTTATTACCGTGAATGAATTTCACAAAGGAGCTTACCGTTCTTTTGAAGTGAGTGGTGATAGTATGACAGACGGGACTGATGCCAGTGTCCTTGACGGCGATATTGTTACAGGACGTTTGATTAAACGAGAATTGTGGCAGTCAAAATTTCATACCCATAAATATAGATATTGGGTTGTTGTACATCGATATGAAGGGGTGATTATTAAGGAAATTGCTCATCACGATGTCGCTAATGGAATCCTTACATTACGTTCCCTCAATACAGACAAAGCTACTTATCCAGACTTTGAAGTCAGCTTGGATGATGTGGATCAGATCTTTAATGTTGTTGATATCAGCCGCTCATTATAAAGATGTTCAGTACATTTTTGTCTTTCACTGGACATCTTTGAAGTGATCAACCATAATCAAACCTTGTTTCGCAAATAAAACCCGCTTTTATTTGCGAAACAAGATTCCTGTTGCTCCTGCATATAGCTACTTGTATATGCCCAATTGTATCACCGCTTTCTCGTCCTAACGCTGTTTGGAATAATAAAGAGATTCTTTATGTCCGGAAAATATAAACCTTATGGCTCACAAGTTGTTAGTTTTTTAACTAAAAAATATAGCAAATAAAACTAATTTAATTAGTTTTATTTGCTATATTTGAATATGAATTGGAAGCAGATGAACATGTTTAATGTATGGTGTCTTAGCGTCGAACAGTATATATAATATACGCTATGACAAACAACCCTATATAAAGGATATTGGTTGCTCATTATTCTTACATGTTCATTGCTTTCAATTTCTATAAATCTAAGTGGTTAAATACGGCGTGTGCAGAGCATACGAGAAATAGAAACTTTAGAGAGATGAATATCCCGTTGACGAATGATATCCTTCAGGACTTAAAATGTAAAGGCTATAATATACTTAAGTCTGAGAATACTGTGGAAGATACGAATCAGTATTTTGTTCCGATAAAAGTGAATGATTTGTGGAGATTTCTGGAAGAGTTTGACAAAGAGTCTGCAACAATAGTGGTCGAAGATATCCTCGATGTTTCTGAGGGAGCCTTGGAAGGTAAATTTATTAGGGTATTTTAGAACTTAATGTAATTTCAAGTATAGATCCCGGATCGTATCGTGGAGATAGACTGTTCATAGGGGCTGCCATTTACTAATCCATCATATGTTTATTTTTAAGGCCAGGTTTTTTAACCTGGCTTTTTGTGTTTAAAAGAAGCGTTCCAAATCCCAAAAGCAAACCCTTTCGGATTTGGAAAATGATTATCGGGGGATGCCAACGAAATTAGATAAACTAGGGCTGTTCGACCTTTTTGGCTCTCCTGTTGTAAAAAGATTCCCCGGGCAATAATCTCTGTAAACTCTTTTATGACACCCCTCAAATGGACTAATGGAATTTTATCCTGCCAGCAATTACACTTATTAATAGTCTGATATGAGATGTTGTGCTACTTAGTTTTGTCGCTTTTGGTTTGTAACAGAGGAATAAATTTCTCATAACCTTCCGCTTTCATTTGATCTTTTGGGATAAAGCGTAGTGAAGCACTGTTTATACAATAACGTAGTCCCCCTTGTTCAGTCGGGCCATCATTAAAAACATGGCCTAAATGAGCGTCACCTGTTTTGCTTCTCACTTCAGTTCTATTCATCCCAAAAGACCTATCGCTTTTTTCGGCAATCAGCCGATCATTGATCGGTTTAGAAAAGCTTGGCCATCCGCAATCGGATTCAAACTTATCGGTAGAAATAAATAGGGGCTCGCCGGTGGTAACGTCAACATAAATGCCTTCCCGAAATTCATTCCAATAAGCATTGTCAAAAGCCTTTTCAGTAGCATTGTTTTGAGTAACATCATATTGTAATGCAGTCAGCTCCTTTTTCAGTGTTTTTTTGTCCACTTTATTGTACTTAGCCGGTTTCGGATTTGCCTGTCGCGCTTTCTCAAATAGGTCAGCGGGAATATGGCAGTAACCCTGAGGATTTTTCTCTAAATAATTTTGATGATAATTTTCAGCAGTATAGAAATTCCGTAGGGGACCAATTTCTACAACAAGCTTTGAGCTATAGCTCTTTGCAAGCTGACCAATCTCATCCCGGATCGTTTTTTCATCCTCTTTCTTTGTAAAGTAAATCCCTGTCCGATATTGAGTACCAATATCATTACCCTGTTTATCCATACTTGTCGGGTCAATTGTTTTAAAGTATAAGTCGATCAACAATTTCAAATCAACTAGCGTAGGATCATAATCGACTTTTACGGCTTCTACAAACCCAGTATTGCCCGTTGATACCTGTTCATAGCTCGGTTTGGCAAGATTCCCATTCGCATACCCAACTTCTGTAGCTGTTACCCCTCTTATTTGTTTGAAGTAATGTTCTGTCCCCCAAAAGCAGCCCCCCGCAAAGTAGATTTCGCTAGTTTTACTGTTATGAGCTGAGTTCTTTTCTGGAGCTGATGCTTTCTCTTCTCCTTGCGAAAAGCCTATTTTGACTATTATCAAGCCTATAAAGGCGAGTATAGTGATGGTCCATATAATTTTCATGATCTTTTATTTTTTAGCTGATTGCAATAAACTGATTCCAAAGCCAAGAAATAGTATATCCTTAAGGATAAAGAAATCTGTCACAGGAACTCCGTCTACATGTTTGAACATATTTGGTGTTGTAAAAAGATAACTTAAAGTCATCGTAAAAATAATACATACCCCAATTCCGGCGTATCGTCTCAATTGCTTAAATTTTAAACTCAGTAAGATAAGTATGGCAACAGCTATTTCAACAATACCAACAATATTGGACACCATTTGTTCACTCCATAGTTTGTATAGCCAGGAAGAGAGTGGATGATTCGCTATCAATGGCTTTATGGCCATCGCCTCCGTTGGGGTAAATTTGAAAACCCCAAGCCACAGAAGAATGAAGACTATGCCGAATGTTGAAATGTAGAAACCCCATTGCGATGATGGGGGGGAATTTTTTGTTTGCGTTATGAGATGCATTTTTCTAAAATTTTAATTTGTACTTACTGTTTCCCTTTTAGTAGCATGCACTTCAAAATCCTGACAAAAAAATCCTTTTATTTTAACTTGTCTTTTAATTTGTCTTTAAAGAGTTCTAGTTCATTTTTACTGAATTTTTCGGGAGCATCTTGTGTGAATATCTTTTTTATCATACTTTCCATTGCATGTACTTTGCGGTTATAGGCACTGCACCACTTACAGATCATAAGATGTAGCCTTAAGCGTATTTTTTGGAAAAATGGAATCTCACCAGCATTTTGCTGTTCGATAAGCAGTGTTGCTTGTTTGCAGGGCATTACCAATATATGAATGAGTTGTTTTATCATTGCTTACGAAATCATGAGATATTAAACCAGTTAAATTCCAGGCACTCCCGAAGTTGCATACGACTTCGTTGGAGGATTTTCCATAGATTAGTTGTCGTAAGGCCAGTTTCCTGACATACGCTAGCCGCTTTTTTTTCTTCTAAATAATAGAGCTTTACCGGGATAAGCCATTTTAGGGGCAATTTGTCCATACACTCAGCAATTACGCTATTAAAATCGTTGTTGTCAAGGAGGTTGTCGTCTTTTTCATTCCAGTCTTGTAGAACATCATTATGTTTCCATGATCCCTCATTATCAAAATAATGATCTAGTGGAATATTGCCTGTATGTCGGTACTTTTTACGGTAAAACTCAGCGACTTTATTCTTAAGAATAGCCATTAGCCAAGTCTTTACATTGCTCCGCCCCTGGAAAGAATGGTATGATTCGAATGCAGACATAAATACATTTTGGACTATATCTTCCGCATCTTGTCGGTCTGAAAGCAAAAAAAGAGCGCTATTGAGAAGTGTATCACTATAGATATCAATCCATTGTTGTAGATGTTCTGATCGCTTGTCCATGTGGTCAATTATAATCCTATAAAATTAGAAATAGTTTTTTGATACTTCTTATCTAATCAAAATTGATTACGGCGATCACAGAATTAGCTCTCTAAAAATTGGATCATAATCACTAAAAGAACAATAAGAAGAAAGCAAATGACAGTAATTGAAAGGATATACTGTTTTTTATTCCTTTTTATGAAAAAACTGTTCGCTTTCCAAATAAAAAATATATAAGCAAGTAAGGGATAAGCTATACTAAAAATCTTTGCCCAATACGAACTGATAGCGAAGAGAAGGAAGAGGGAAATCAACAAATATGAAACAGCTAGTGATAGATGAAATTTTCTAAAATATGGGACAAAAGCCTTTATGTCAAATTGTTGCTTTTCTGTTGACGAAAGGGTGTTATATCCAGAAAGGGACGAGTCTGCATTCTCTTCAGTGACTAGAAAAGCAACTGTTGCCAAAATTACGCTTAATACTAAAACTAAAGTAATCATCTGTTAAAAATTGTTTTTTGTGATCCTATTTTGTCTATTTTCTATTGAAACCTTACTTCGTTCCTCTAGTTCCATTTTCTGTAATTCTTGGGGATTAAAGGAACTCCTTTTGGGAAATAAAACCCGTTAAAATCAAAATAAAAAAAAGTTCCAGTTTTCGCATGTCTTATCTGTAGGAGCGCTTTTAAATTTTGGGTTGTGCTGATGTACCTGTAATCGAAGTGGCCATTTCCTAAGATGGAAGCATTTCCTTGCTGCGTATTGACAAGGACCAATTGTGTCTGATCATCTTTTGCTGGAATTAAGCTAAATTCGTCGTTCAATACAATTGTTTTATTTTGAGAGGTGATTATCTGGTTTTCAAGGTTTGGTGGAGGCATCATACTACCCCGTAGTTCAATTTCATGATTGAATAGTTGTTTGATTGCTACATTCTGGTAAATTGTATTGCCTAATTTTTTAAAATGTATATCATAGACTTCAACCATTTGGTTAGATTCTGGAATATTATATTTCTGGCCGAAAGCACGTTGAATAGCATTTTTGCTACCCAAGACAAATCCAACCAAAGTTATGGGGGCATCTTCATTTATTCGATATACCAGATCAAAACTTTCAAAATTCGGTAAGGAATTTATACGCGCAAAGTTTTTATCGGCACTCAAAACATCGTAGGTTTTATCCGTTTTTAATGCCCAGATATATTGCTTGCCATCCAAGCTTTCATTGTCCCACGCGTCATGATTTGGTTCAATGCTTTGGTATCGGATTGTTAGCTGTATAAGAGGACTTCCGGGCTTTAAGAGAGCTGAGTTTCCACCCACTTCAAAGTGATAATAACTGTCTTTGTTGATTTTCAAGCGGCCACATGCACTATCAAAATGCCCAGAAAACTGTTCCTGTCCCGAATAGGCATCAACTACAGCATCTTCCTTTTCATTTTTCGAGATAATATAACTACAGAAGTCTCCAATGACATAATATCTGTTCGGGCCATCCATTAGAGCGTCCGGATACACAGGTTCTGCTGTGGATACATCCATTAAACCCAATTTACCTTCAAATTTGAACGGAATAAGTTGGGGTCGTTCTTGAGCAGATACAAATAGTTGTATGGAAAAGAGAACACAAGTGAAAATAAATTTCATGATAAATTTACATTTAACAATGGCATCGATCACGATTGATTCGAACATTTAAACTTGAATTTACAAAAATAAATTTATTCAAGTGTTAAAGTTCTGTTGTGTACTTGTGCGCTCTTCCGTTTTTAAAATCTAAAAAAACAGCTATTGGAGAAGATTGCTTTTATTTTTCAAAAAGCCATTTTATGCCTACAACTAACATAATGATAACGGCAAGAACATATTTTATTTTAATTGCGTGTTGTTTTCTATAAGCGATGTAAATCCCCAGAGCCATGATAAGGGCAAATCCAATAATTACCCATCCAAAAGAGAAGCTGTTTCCAAGCTAAATATTGATCATATTTTTAGTTTTTATTAACGAGTTTGATCGGGTTTATAGCATGATTTTTTAATCTTTTTCGAAGGTTACGTCAGTTATTTTATAGTTGAAATTGCTTTTGTCCCTTTCACCTTCAGGTTTTTCTAATTCACTGTAATGTACAGTACCCGTCATTTTAAATGTGGTATGCGTATCGAGATTGATTTTCTCTCCGTTTTTATCAATGACATGGAAGTTTTTTAATGTATAGTTTTTTTGGTCTGCTGGGAGTTCAAATAGAACACTGTTTTTTTCTGTTCCAACAGGTAACATAACACTGAATGCTGTAAATTTCTCCGAACTGATTGCATGAGGTTTTACAACAAAATTCATTGACATGGTCTTCGATTTGCCTGATGAAAAGGTAAAGGAGGGAGCATCAAATTCACCGGTTAACTCGATGGTTTTATTCTGATTGTCATAGTTGGATTCCATGGCTTTAATCGTATCTACTGATGTTCCATTACATGCAGATAAGGACATTAAACCTATGGAGGACAATAATAGGGCGGGGATTATGTTTTGTGTTTTCATTGGATTTTTTTTATTAGTTTATACTCAAGATGATTTCATCTGGATCTTTTCTTCTTTTTTTTATAAAAGTACAATAGAATCTGTTATGCTTTATCGCAGGATTTAAATCCGTTGACAATGAATTTAAATCCGTATGCACTTTTGCTTTTTTCGTCTTTTTGCATGATCCGTTTTCCGCTACATCAGTACTTTTATTAAGGGAGATGGTATGGGGATGTATGTGCAAAAAGGGTCGGTTTAGAAAGCTTAAATGGAGGAAAGGCTACCTCATTAGGTAACCCACTAAACGAATTACAATGTAGCTTGGAATAATATGGAAGGAAATATGCCTTTTTTTACCGTCGTTAATCTTTGGATTTGAAAAATATAAGACTGATAATTAAACAGACTAAGGTTATGAAAGAGAACACCGTTCGCAGATTATTCCAGAATACCCAAGGTTCCTCAATAAGGAGACGCATTCGATTTAAAGCATCAGACGGTGCACCTGCAATATCTAATGTATCCAATTGATTGTTTAGCGGAACATTCTTTGCAGCCGTAATAATAAATACACCGATGATATAACTTGCACATGCAGCTGCGATCAAATAGAATTTTGGAGAAGATAAATCGAAATACATCACCGATGATGCAATCAATAATAATGGTGCTCCTAAAAAACAGCTGTAAAATACTGGATTTAAGATTTCTCTATTGATATTTTGCATTGCCATCAAATATCCCCTGTCATCCAGTTTGTGAAGTCCAAGATTGACGGAAAACGTGTAGGCGAAAAAGAGCCCGGATATTAATGCCGATGTTATCACAGCAGCAGCTAAAGTGATTTCTTGTAATTTCATTGGTGGTAAGTTTATTTTTAATCTTGACCTAGATAACATTACAAAAGGTTTAATGTTTTTACAAGTTCCCTTGCTGCTGCGCTTCCGGCGCGGTTGGCCCCGATTGTGGAGGCGGAAGGACCGTAGCCGACCAGATGAATTCGGGGTTCCTTGGCGATCCTTGTGGCGAGTCGCCCATCCATTAAGATGCCTCCATTTTCTTCTTTGGGCAGTACCGGATCTAAATGTTCCAATGCACTTTTGAAACCCGTATTCCAAAGGATAATATCTGCTTTTTCTTCCCTGCCATCTTCCCATTTCACACCGGTTTTAGTGATCTCACTAAACATGGGAAGCCGTGTGAGTACCCCTCGTTTTTCCATCGCGCGGATTTCAGCTGAATAAGGCAGTCCCGTCACGGATACAACTGATAGCGGTGGTAACCCTTGCCGCACACGCTCCTCTACCATAGCAACAGCATTGTGACCCGCCATATCATCAAAAGGGCCTTCACGAAATAGTGGGGGACGTCGTGTGACCCATGTTGTTGTAGTCACTTCCGAAATCTGATCCAACAATTGGATGGCAGATATTCCGCCACCGACTATAATAACATGCTTGTTTCTGAAATAGTCTGCTGTTTTGAAATCTCTTGTATGAAGTTGCTCTCCTTGAAATAGTGCTGCCCCTGGGTATAAAGGGATATAAGGGTTCTCCCAGGTGCCTGTGGCGTTAATGATGCCCGCTGCAGAAAACAACGTTTCAGCAGTATCTATATGAAAACGTTGCCCATGCGAAGATACCTTATCAACTTTAAGTGGTCGATAAACTTCTAGCCCATACCTTTTTTCATAGAGATCGAAATAATGTGGGACAGCTATATTTGCCTGTACCTCGGTCTCATTATTTGTCAATGTTTCTTCAAATGACATACCTGGTAGGTCATGGATTTTGTTAACCGTACTTAATGTGAGCGAAGACCAGCGAAATTGCCAAGCACCACCAGGAGCAGGGGCTTCATCCAAAATAATGAAGTCCTGATTAATCTCCAATCCCAATTTCTTTAAATGATAAGCAGAAGAAAGCCCGGCTTGTCCTGCACCGATTATCGCAATTTTGGTTTTGTAACGAATATTGTTTATCATCAATTAGGATATCTAGCGCCAGCCTAACTCAGGTGCAACATGTTCCAAAATAGCCGAAAGTACATGAATATTGTAATCTACACCCAAGGTATTTGGAATTGTCAGGAGAAGAGTATCAGCTTCTTGGATAGCTTCGTCCTGAGCCAGTTCTTTGATGAGCTGATCAGGCTCGGCCGCATAACTACGGCCAAAAATAGCGCGTTTGTCCGCTTCAATGAAACCTATCTTGTCGGCCCGATCTGCTTCCTGTCCAAAATAATACCTATCTAAATCATCAACCAATGCAAAAATTGACCGACTGACTGAAACTCTGGGTTCGCCAGGATGTCCAGCTTCTTTCCAGGTTTGTTTATATAGACGTATCTGTTCGGCCTGTTGTATATGGAAAGGCTTTCCATTTTCATCGTACTTTAATGTCGAACTTTGTAAGTGCATCTTGTTTTGAGCAGCCCATACCGCTGTCGCATTCGATGCTGCACCCCACCAGATACGGTCACGCAACCCTTCAGCGTGTGGTTCTAGCCTAAGTAAGCCCGGAGGGTTCGGAAACATCGGATAGGGATTTGGTTCAGCAAAACCTTTTCCTTTGAGTTTTTCCAGGAATTCTAAAGCCTTCCTACGGCCCATATCAGCGTCGCTCTCACCTTCAGCGAGCTCATAACCAAAATAACGCCATCCGTCTATTACCTGTTCAGGTGAACCCCTACTGATACCCAATTGTAATCGGCCTTCTGAAATTAAATCGGCTGCCCCAGCATCTTCCACCATATAAAGTGGATTTTCATAGCGCATATCGATTACTCCCGTACCTATTTCAATCGTATTGGTCTTTGCCCCAATGGCAGACAATAAAGGAAAGGGAGAGGCTAACTGATTGGCAAAATGATGTACACGAAAATAAGCTCCGTCTATGCCTATTTCTTCTGCTGCTACAGCTAGATCTATTGACTGAAGTAATGTGTCACTTGCTGTTTGGGTGCTATAAGCAGGGTGTTTGGACCAATGTCCAAAAGATAAAAATCCTATTTTCTTCATTCGTCGGGACGAGATTTGATGTTTATCAAATTTAATAAATCTATACTGATCTAGGACTCTTGGTTTGTCCTATGGATGTCAATAAAATAGCAATTGAAATCGTCCTCACAATTGCCATTTGGCAATTGTGAGGTGTATAAAAGCACTAACTTTGTATATTGATTGTACTATAATATATTCATGATGACATCCGAAAAATTGTTGAAACAGATTGATTTTATCAAGGAGATTGATAAGTTGAAATACATCCAGCGAAGGACTAAGCTTTTTAATAGTGATCGTTGTGAGAATGATGCCGAACACAGCTGGCATTTGGCGCTGATGGCTATTGTTTTAGCTGAGCATGCTGACGAGTCTATAGATCTATTGAAAGTTATTAAAATGGTATTGATACATGACATTGTTGAAATTGATGCTGGAGATACCTTTATCTATGATGACGAAAAAGCACATAGTAATACGGAGGAAGAGCGTTTAGCCGCCAAACGAATATTTGGAATGTTACCGGAGCAGCAAGCGGAAGAACTCATTTCGATCTGGGAGGAGTTTGAAGCTGGGGAGACTCGCGAAGCGCAGTTCGCCAAAGCAATGGACCGATTGGAACCACTGTTGCAGAATAGTTCTAACAATGGGGGTACCTGGAATGAACCTGGTGTAAACTATAATAAGGTATACGCAAAAAAGAGTGTGATCAGAGATGGTTCACCTGTATTATGGGAATATGCCGAAAGTTTAATTGACGATGGCGTGAAAAGGGGAATTTTGAAGAAAGCTAATTCCTAGCGGCCGTTTATTCTTTTTCTGCTATTCAAACGAATATTAAATCAACGCTGGCGAATTGTAAATGTGAGATTATGGTAAGGCGTATTTTATATACATTTATTTTGCAATCAGGTATGAATTATATAAAATCAAGAACAAGTACATGAACACGACACATCTTGGTAAATTTGAGCATGACCGTACAATTATTGATAAGTATGTGAAAAGTTCTGCTTTTGGAAAGAACAAGCTTGTCTATGCGCCTTTGATTATAGGCATAGGATTACTCTGTTTCCTCGCATTTGCTATTTTTGAAGGACTGGTCGAAACTATTGGTATAGGTGTCATTAGTATCATGTCGGTTATTGTGGTTGTCTGCTTTATTTTGGTAGCAGTTATTAATCGCTCTGCACATAAAAAACTTTATGAAGAGACTAAGACGGCGCCTGTATGTATCGCAAAGAAAGTCTACGGAAATGATGTGCAAAATATCTACTACTGTATCTATAGTACTGGAGAGACGAGACACGACAGCTCCTTTATCAATAAAATCTCTGAAAAAATTTTTGCTATTCCAACGAATACCAATGACAAGATAGATAAGGAAATTCTGGATCTTTTCAAGATAGATTTTGTGAAACCTGGAGAATTTGCGAAGAAACTTCCGTTGGCATTTACAGATGGGGTAGCGGTTTGGAGACGACAATTTGCATTAGGTAATTTGCCGAAAGATGTCCAACAGCAGATCGAAGATAATGACAGGCAGTTTTTTGTGATAGCGATCGTTCCTGAAAATCCACGTATACTTACAGAACAGTTTTCTTAAGAAGCCATTTAAATCAATATACTAACTGAGCCACATTTTGTCAAATGTGGCTTTTTTGTTTTAATGCTTGATGTGTATTAAAAGGAAAAAAGAGATTGTTTACCGACCTATATCCGCTTTTTGCCGAAAATATATGGGATAAGAACTCCTTATTTGGGAAATTGGCCCATCATAATTTAATCGCTATAGGTATGGTACATTTCTTTAACGCATTGATCATTTTGTTGTTTTTTATGATTTTAGCTTTGTTTTCGAATATCGAGGCAAAGAAACATAACGAAGTTTTCACTGATGCTTTGCAAGTCTATCATACGGATTCAGTACGTACATCTGACAAGAGGGAACCGACCGATTTACAACGCTTATCAATCGATAAGCAGTAGATGAGGTCTAAAGAGTTGGGCGATAGGGTCTTTTATGCTTAACGCATAGAAGAAAAACTAAGCGGAGGCATGATTCGTTTATGAGAGTATACTAGAGTTCTGTAAAATTAAGTGAGATCCGATACTATGAAAAGAGTTGAAATATTTAAAACGAATGTCAATAAATATAGAGAAGCACAACAAATCGTTGTGACGCTTCTACAGCTGTTCTCCTCCTATAAAGTTAACTTTGATCTTGACGATGAGGAACGGATTTTAAGGATTGAATCTTCACAATCGGATATTGAGATAGGTGGGATTGTCAAACAGATGCTCGATTGGGGCTACCAATGTGAACGTATAGAATAACGATGAGCGTCCACGACAGTGGACTTAGCTATAAATGAAATGGGGCTCGGTACAGAATAATAAAAAATGTTTTTTTAAATTAATTATTAGACTTACTTTCGATTCCAGTATCTCTCCTCCAGACAAAGTTTCTATACCGAAATGAAAATGTCTATGATGGAGGTTCTTAAATAACATCATGTTCGAAATGAAATACTGTAAAAATATCATTCTTTTTATAGCCATAATTTATAGCTGTATCTCTTTTGCACAAACCAAAAGCAATGTGCTTTCTAGCTGTCAATCCGAAGTATTGCATTCTAATATTTTAAACGAAAACCGGACGATCAATATCTTTCTTCCTAATAATTATCAGGCCAACGATACGGTAACTTATCCTGTCATCTATGTCTTGGACGGGGGTATGGAAGAAGACTTTTTTCATATTGCGGGAATTGTTCGTTTTGATACACAACCTTGGATTGCGAGATTCCCCAATAGTATTGTTGTCGGAATCGAGGGAAATACCCGAAAACGTGATTTTACTTTCGCTGTTCCAAACGTTGATTTCCTAGAGAAAGAAGGTTTTCAAAAAAGCAGTTTTCCTACCTATGGCGGATCCGAAAAATACATGGGTTTTCTAAAAGATGAATTACTGCCCCATATCAGTAAAAATTATAAGGTAAACACACAACGGACGATTATTGGAGAGTCACTAGCTGGGCTTTTCTCAGCCGAAATACTACTTAAACAACCTGATCTCTTTGATAATTATATTATTGTCAGTCCGAGTCTGTGGTGGGGACAGCAGGAGCTATTGAAAAATACAGAAAAGCTATTGGAGGCTAATTTGAGAAAAAAGGTGCGTGTATATTTGGGAGTGCCTAATAGAGAAGAAGATATTAGAATGTACCAGGATGCCGAGGCGTTTTACAAAGTCATAGGTAACCATAAGAAGATAGATGTTATTTTTGATTATATGCCTGAAGAATTGCATTCAACAGTTATCCATCAGGCTGTGTATAATGCATTCAAGAGATTATACCCAAAAACAGCCTATTCTAAGTAGTTCTCCTGACATTTTTTGTCTGACTAACCTTAGCTTAATGAGCTGTTTGTCTACTATTATGTTTTCGTAGTTTCCACATGTACATGATAATTAAGGTCAATAACACGGAAAAAATAAAATAACGCCAAGCTAATCCATTCTGTGTGGTTACTTTGCCACTAATGGCCACAATAAAGTTGGACAGTGATGTCACAATGTAAACCATTCCACCCATTAGACCGCCTGCGGTGCCTGCATGTTTTGGGAAAAATAACATGCTGTTGGTGAAAAAGCTCGTAAATAAAACACCTGAAATTATATGAATAAAAAAGGCAAAGCCAACCATGATATATAGGCTTTGCTGGAACATACTCACTACGATTAAAGCGACAATAAGTGATGCCTGGAATAGAACAGGAGCTATGATCCGAGGAACAAAATCAAGATGCATACGCTTTTTCGTAACAAACCCACCAATCATCCATGAAAAACCCAGTATCAACGTACAGTAACCAATTGTGACGGATGAAAAGTGAAATGTATTTTCAATAATAAATGGCCCAGTCATATTGAATAGCATTACAATGGAGTAACTAAACCCCAGTACCAGGATGCCCAATATAAAAAGCTTGTTTTGTAACATCATTTTATATAGGTTGAGATTGTCCCTTAGGTTAATCTTTTTCTTTTCGGCAATACTTTCCCCGCTGTACAACACTTCAAATAATAATAAGGCGCCAGCGTAGAAAGCAAGGAAATAAAAATTAGCCTGCCAATCGAATAGTTTTTCAAGATAACCTCCTAAAAAAGGTGCTAGTATTGGGCCACATGACCAGACGATGGTAAAATAGCTTAGGTAATTTTTTAATCGATCACCTGCATATAGATCGACGAAAAGTGCGCGTGTAGCCACCACCAAAATAGATATGGCTATACCTTGCACGACTCTTAATAAGCAAATAAGCAACACACTGTGTGTATGGGTTATCAATAAGCTGCTTAGTATCACCAGTGTTAATGCCAGAAGCTTCGGGCGATATCGGCCTATACTGTCAAGAATATTACCTATAAATAATTGGGAAATGCCATAGCTCAATAGGTAACTGGTCAATGTTAATTGAATATCGCGTTCGTGAACAAGTAGACTTTTGGCCATTGCCGGAAACGAAGGAAGATAGATATCTGTTACAAATCCTGAAAGGGGCATGGATACAAATGCCATGAATGTTACTAACCTGATGCGTTGCGAAGATGCTTCTTTTAACATTTTTACTCTTTTTTGTTAAACAAAACTAGAGACTTTTTGGCTAATACCGATGCTATCTGACAAAGTAAAAATTACGAAAATCAAATATCATTTGTTTTTCTGTCTAAACTTGAGCGGAGATGTCTCTGCATTTTTCTTAAAAAAGTTGTTGAAATGAGCTGGTTCATCAAACCCAAGGGTATAACCGATCTCAGCGACATTCCAATCTGTATAGATCAATAGATTTTTGGCCTCCTCATAGATTTTTTGTTTGATGATCTGCGTTGTTGTCTGATTGGTGACCGATTTGACAGAGGCATTGAGATGATTGACATGTACATTGAGCCTTGCAGCAAAATCGGCTGCGGTATGTAATGCAAGCGGGTAGGCGGGAGAATCCAATGGAAATTGTTTGTGAAGTAATTCATCAAACAAACGATACATCCGGACGCTGCCGGATTGATCTTGCAACTCTACATCTTCCATTCTCCACTCTAAGGCCAGATGAAGGATTGCTGCCAAATTACTTTTGATCGCACTACAACGAAGAGGGTAACTGGAATTATTCAACCGGAACATATTATCAAATAATGTTGTAATTAAATGCAACTGTTCTTCATCCAAAAAGATAATGGGTTTACTCCATTCTTTGAATAGGGAAGTCTTTTTAAATGGTTCAAATGTCTGGCTTCCGGAAAAGAATTCTTGATTGAAAAGGCAAAAGTATCCTTCTTGTTTGTTCGTGTCACATACCCATGTATAGGGAATATTTAATGCGGGTAAAAACAGGGCAGGCCGATCGATATATAATTCATGTTGACCGTATTTGAACCATCCTTTTCCTAAAATGAGACTGATTTTGTAAAAATCGCGTCTGTTATAGGGTGTTTTAAAATCACAGTATTTGCGTGGCGAAATATTGAAATGTGATTTTCCGAGTTCAACATCTAGTATATCCCCACTATTTGTATGGAGATGGCTCAATCGTTTATAGTAATCCTGTAAAGTTTCCAGTGTTTCGCTCATGATTATGCAAAGTTACAAAAATCAAATGTAATCCTAGCTCTTTACAATAACCTCCTCTTTTCTCATTGTATAAACTTAACCAAGATCTGAGCTAGATTGCGTATTAAATTTTACTTTCAAAATAGTATGTACCAGAACCAATTTCTCTGGTTAAGTCGGGCAAGATTACTTTGGCTTTGCTGTTTGCCGGTATGCTGACCTCAAGTTTCAATAGTCCATTTTCAAGTTTCCATGATGATTTTACCGTGCCATAAACGGTTTCTAATTCCGCAGATGCACTTGTAATTTTTCCATTCGGTTTGGGAGCAATGACAACAGCTTTATAACCCGGATTGTCAGCGACCGAATTGATTCCGGCAATCGTTCTGTACATCCAGTCCCCAATTGCCCCATATGCATAGTGGTTGTAGGAGTTCATATCTGGGGTTTGAAAAGATCCATCAGGTTTAATTCCGTCCCACCGTTCCCATATTGTTGTTGCGCCCATTTTTACGGGATAAAGCCAAGAAGGATAGCTTTCCTGCATTAAAAGGTCGTAAGCGACATCATTGTGACCAAACCTGGTCAACACATGACATAAATATGGTGTACCCAAGAAACCGGTTGTGAGGTGATTTCCATAGTCCCGAATATTGGCTACAAGACGATCCGCGCAGGCTGCTCTGAGTTGTTCGGGTAGCATATCAAATTGTAGTGCGAGTACATAGGCTGTTTGTGTTCCTGAAACCAACCTACCCGTTGGGGTCATGTATTCCCTTACAAAAGCGGATTTGATGCTTGTTAGGAGGGTACTGTATTTAGCTACGTCTTCCTGTTTACCCAATACATTTGCTGCATTGATCAACAGTTGGGTCGAATGTGCATAAAAAGTCTGTGCAATCAAATATTTGTCCGTTACAGCAGCTCTTCCATCGTTATCATCATTAGGACGATAAAAAAGCCAATCTCCAAAGTGGAAACCTGAATTCCATAGGTTATTTTTGGCGGTAGATGAGATATAATCTACCCATTTTCGCATGCTCTCATATTGATTTTCCAAGAACTGTCGATCGCCATAAGCCACATACATATCCCATGGGATAATGGTAGCTACATCTGCCCAGCCGGCAGAAGCACCATCATTTGCCCCCAGTACATTGGGGATTACGTGGGGGATTGCACCATTAGGGAGTTGGTCCGCTTTTACATCCTTTAGCCATTTGGTGAAAAATCCCGACACATCCATGTTATAGGCCGCTGTATTGGCAAAAGCTTGCGCATCACCAGTCCATCCTAGGCGCTCATCGCGTTGTGGACAATCTGTTGGCACATCCAAAAAATTTCCTTTTTGTCCCCATTGAATGTTGTGCTGTAACTGGTTCAATAATGCATTCGAGGTTACGAATTTGCCTGTGGTCTCCATTGCTGAGTATAAGGCAACAGCTGTAACGTTTTCCGGTGTCAATTCACCTGGGTAGCCTTCGATCTTCACATACCTGAAACCCTGAAATGTAAAATGAGGTTCAAAGATCTGTGCTGTGTTTTCCTTTAAAATATAGATATCCTGTGCCTTTGCGGACCTGAGGTTTGTTGTATAAAAATTGCCTTCTTTTGTAAGCACTTCAGCATGGCTCAAGGTGATCTTGGTTCCGGCTGCACCTTTCGCTTTGAGCATGACCCAACCTACTAGATTTTGTCCAAAATCTACAACTGTTTCACCTGCTGGTGTTTTGAAAACTTTAAGGGCTTTAAACTGTTCATGTTTCTTAACTGGTGGACCGGCCATCGCAACAAGTTTTTCTGGCCCTTTCTCCATGATGCCAACGTTATTCCATTTATTGTCCTCTTTAAAGCCGATATTATCCCAGCCGGCTATTTCCATCCTGGCATCATAAATTTCGCCGTCATAAATATCAGATGCCATGATGGGTCCATAAGCATATTTCCAGCTTTCATTGGAATTGATTGTTTCTGTTGTACCATCCGTATATTCCACGAGGAGTTGCAGAAGCAATCCACGCGTGTCGCCATAAAAATTATGTTGATTTCCGAAGCCTATCCGTCCTTTATACCAGCCGTTTCCGAGGCTGACACCGAATACGTTGGTACCATTTTTTAGTACAGTGGTCACATCATATACTTGGTACTGTAAATGATTTTTATAACTGGTCCACCCCGGAGCAAAATAAGTATCGCTGATGCGCTGGCCATTGATACGAGCTTCATATAGCCCTTTTGCTGTGACATAGACCATTGCAGACTTTAGTTTTTTATTTATGGAGAATTCTTTTCTAAAAATGGGGCTTCGTGCTGACGTGTCCGTTTCTGCTACCTTGATCCATTTCGCGCTCCAGTCCATAGCGCCGATACCCATCTGAAAGAAATGGACATCAGACCAGGCAGAGGTATTGCCATGATTGTCTTTTACCCTAACTTGCCAAAAATATTTTCTTTTTGAAAGCAGTGCTGCTCCATTATATTTAATCAGTACAGATTGATCTCTGGAGACAGTAGCTTCCCAGACGAGATCCTTTCCAAGGTTTATTGAAGCTTTATTTGTACCTACTCTGATTTCATAAGACGATTGTAAAGTGTTTTTTATAGGAGAAATAATTTTCCAGCTAAATCGGGGATTAGCCGTCTCGATTGCCATAGGATTTTTAAGGTGTTCTACCTTGAGGTCGATTACGCTTAATTTTTGAGCATAGGTCATAAGTGAAAGGATGCACAGAAATCCTACTATTACAAATTTTTGAAGCAGAGTCTTTATAAATGGTTTCATATTTGACGATCGGTTTGGCCGGAAATCCGGAATGATAAGCTATTATCCGTAATAAACTTGATAGATGCATCATGGGCTATCCTGCTCGCTTGGTCAGGAAATGATGGTATATCACTTGAAAAGAAATAGGTATCCTAAAGGAAAATGCAATTTTCCGCTTGATATGGAACGTCAAATAAGGGAAGGATTGTAGTCGGTGAAATCGGAGAGCTGAGCCTTGGACTCTACTTTTGTTTTAAAACATACTGGTGCAAAAATGGGCTAATAATTATTGGCCCATTTTGAATGTTTATCAGGACAGTTGTTTTTGGTTTTTTATTCTGGTCAATAGTAATGATAGCGAGCTTATCTAACGCTTGAAGATAGCTATAACCCCTATTTTGACTATATTTTTTTCTTAGTTGTGGCTATATCTTTGCTACTTTATTGTGTTTTTTTAATCTTCGATTTACTTATTTGATAGAATTTTTTATCATATTTTAGCCTTGTCTATTATCCTAGAATCTAGTTGGTCAATAAATTTTGTACAAGGATCGATTCTTTAGCTATCATGGTGCTATGAATCTGTAATAAAAAGGAGCTTATGAAAATGAAAAGAGGAACATTTATATCAGTGGGAATTTTTGCTATGATCATCTCTATCTGCTCGCAGGGCTGTCGACTTCATCTGTCAAGGTTTGGACAGTAGTACATTTTCCAGGTCAGCTAGATCTGCAATGCCTTTTTTTATGATAATTTCTTTTCCGAACCTAGGTTGATAATAAGAAAAAACGACAGCCTTATTTTCTTTAATTTTTAGTGTCCCCTCCTGAAAGTATTCACCCTTAATTTTTACCCAAACCTCTAGAATGGTTTGATGGCAAAAACGTACATCTTCTAAGAGTTCTTGATGTGATTTAGGATTTATCTTGATATAAAATCGAGCATCATTGATGTTGAGTTCTTCCGTAAAATCAATCTGTAATTTGAGGAATGGATGACTCATTGACAATGGTTTTCCGAGTAAGCTCTGTTCAGCTTTTTCCCACCAGAAGCCTTTAGCGATAACCTCTACAAATTCGTCATGAAAGAAAAAGTAATAATGTGTATAGTCGGTCAACATTTCTTCCACTGAATTGCCCCATTCATATGATTGGCCATAGTGTTTTTTTTTCATATTGATATCTTTCCATCAGCCATCTTGAGTTTTCAACCCGGTACACCCAAGTGCCTACCTCAAAATCTTCCCAATTTTCTCTGGGATCGTGATAAGGTGGAATTTCCCCACGGCAGATTCTGATTCCATCCATTTTTTGTATGGTGATTCTACCAAACTGTTCATCCTCCGTTTCAAAGCAGATAGAGGTCCCATTTTCATCGTATAGGACGGTGGGACTCAGTACTAGATCTGCAACGATGGGAACTTTAATTACTTGTATAAAGGGAATATTCTCTGTCATATATGTTTTGTTCTCAGATTTCTGAAAAGCGTTTTAAATTTCACCTCCCTATTTCCTTCGTTCACCGAGTTTTTATACCCGTTGACCTAAAGACCATAGGCGGAGGAGCTATCGTACTATAATTTTGAATCAACAAATAAGTACAATAAACCACCGAGAGTATAAAGCTTCATCACTAATAATGGATGAATTATTTAGATGAAAAGCTAATATAATAAAATAAGAATATTATGAAAACATTCGTAAAAACATTCGTGGCAGCAGCGTTGATCGCAATAAGTACTTTCGCTATGGCCGCAGATAAACCATCTTCAACTTCAGAGAAAGCTATTGTTAATCTATTCACTGCAGATATCGCCCTTAGTCATTATGTTGCGGTTATCACTGAGGGAGAGTCGGCCGGAGTAGATCAATTATTTGCTGCAGATTTCTGCCAAAAAATCCAATCAGGAAATGCAGCAACAAATAACCGTAGTGAAGTCATCAAATTTTTGAAAAAACAAAAAGGGGAGAAGCTCAACTGCAAGGTAAATACCAAGATCATCGAAGAATCGTCAGATTATATGGTCGCAAAGGTAACAATGCAATTTGCGGATTTCACCAAGACAGATCTTGTGACTTTGGTCAATGAGAATGGAAGCTGGAAAGTGTCCACTTCGGTAAATGCATATAAATAGGACAAAGAATCAATAACTAGTGGTGAGTCAAGTTAGCTCATAGCCTGACTACTAGTGAATCATAAGTTTATAAGTTTAGTTTAGTAGCCACGTCGTGAGATGTGGCTTTTTTGTGTTTCAGCTACTTCTAATCGCAGACACGGACTTTATAAAGTTTCAGGGTCGGTATATATACCTTCTGATTTGGGTTGGTCGCATAGATATTATATGTCCACCAACTTTCTTCTGCTTTTGTGTATACCAGACGGTTTGTTTTTGCATTCCAGTGTATGGATTTTATATGATGAGCATCAGCTAAGGGTGAGAATGGATCGAATTTTCGTTCTTTTATAGAAAAAATAACTACGCCATCTGTAAACGAAACCAATAGACGATTGTCATCTATCCGAGAGAGATCATGCCCGCCTTGTCCGGGAATTTTTATTGTATTGACGAGCGTTAAGCTTTTTTTAGCATCAGTTAATTTATACGTTCGCAGATCGTCATAGCCAAGTACAAATAATTGCTGTAATCTGTTGTTCCAGACTACACCATGTCCCGAATAAAGTGTGTCCTTGTAGATTGGTTTCTCCGGTTGGTCTAATTGATAAAGCTCCAGAGAGTTACCTTTTGGATGAGTTGAGTTTGCCACAGCTACAAGTTTTCCAGGCAATATGTCCGCTGAATGGGCCATGGGTGTCTTCGCGTAAAACTCAATTTTTTTATCGGCGATATTCAATAAGCAGGTTGCACCAGTCGATGATGTAATCAGGATTTTTTTATTCGAAAACACGGGCTTGCATTCATCTATTGACTTGAAATAGTTGCTATATTCCTTCGGTATTTGATGGGCGCTTTCTCCGAATTGCCATTTCCAGACAATGGCTGAGCTATCGGAACCAATTGCGGGATTGATAATAAGTACTTTGTCATCTCCACAGGCAACCCAATACCCCTTTTGGATCTGCGTCAATTGTTGGCCATTGCCTAGAAAAGGTATTGCTAAGATGATCCACAGTACCAATGTGTCAATTATTCTACCAGGTTTCATTCCTTGTTCGGTTTTAATTTCGTATTTAAAGTTAATTAGATAAGTTGTTTGAAAACGAATATGATAACAAAAATAATTAGCTTTACTTATGATCATTGATGTCTTACAAATGAAAGAGATTTATTTTTCGTGCCTCAAACCATATACTGAGGATATCGTCCTGTTGGAATCCTGCTGGAATGAGGTAATCGTATCATATTCCGATCAACGAAGGGCATATCATACCTTGGTACATTTGCAGCATTTTAGCAATCAATTAGATCTTTGTAAAAATAAATTGTCAGATTATTCTACCGCTTATCTTGCTATGATTTATCATGATATCGTCTACTTTATGATGGATGGCAGTAACGAAGAAAAGAGCGCGCTTGTTGCTGTAAATCATCTAAATAGACTGCAGTATCCATCTGATTTGATCAGCGTATGTAGCGAGATGATCTTAGCAACAAAGACACATGCGGGCAATAGTTCGTCTGATATCAATTACTTTATAGATGCCGATATGTCAATACTAGGGGCTGACAGTGTATCTTATGCTCAATATGCCGCCGGCATCCGCAAAGAATATGGAGATTCTATTTATTTTGACCAAGGTAGAAAACAAGTTCTGCAGAGTTTTCTGAATATGGAAAGGATCTTTAAAACAGATTTGTTTTTCGATAGGTATGAAAAACAAGCCCGTTTAAATATTCAACTGGAGATTGTGAGCTTAAGCTAAATTTCCTGTCGCCGATTTACCTCCCCATTTCCGCCATTCACCGAGTTTTCCTGTCCATTAGTCTAAAGCCCGTAGGTGAGGGGCGTATTGTGTTGTAGTTTTGAATCAACAAATAAGAACAACAGAACTAACACAATAGAATAAAGACATTATGAAAACACTAGTAAAAACATTCGCAGCAGTCGCTTTAATTGCATTATCTACTTTCGCTATGGCAACGGAAAAAATAGTCGGAAAAACAGAGAAAGCATCAGTTAATCTTTCCACAGCAGGCTTAGCCCTTGACCATTATGTTGCGGTTAAAACAAAGGGCGAATCAGCAGGAATAGAGCAGTTGTTTGCTGAGGATTTCAGCCAAAACGTTCAATCTTCACATGCAGCAACCAATAGCCGTAATGCTGTGGTCAATTTTTTCAAAAAACAAAAAGGAGAAAGGTTGAATTGTAATGTGAGCGCCCGGATCATCGAAAAGTCAGCAGACTATATGATCGCAAAAGTAACCATGAAATTTGAAAATTTCACAATGACGGATCTTGTTACTTTGGTTCGCGAAGGCGACAGCTGGAAAGTATCCAAATCTATTAACTCGTATAAATAAGCAGGTCGTTTAAAATAAATATATATGTTGAAGAGCCACATCGGGAGATGTGGCTTTTTAGTCGACCTATATGCTCCATACGATATCCATTTTCTTGCTTAACATATTTATATAAGTTTATATTCCTACACAATTATCAAAATAAAAAATGAAGATTTTAATGGTATTGCTTGTCTTGCTTTCGTTTCAGAAATCAGTTGCTCAATCCTATGAACAATTGATGGATCTGGCTGGTACACAAATTAAATTGGAAAAATACAAAGACGCTCTTCTGACTTTTCAAAAAGCCTTTAAAAAGCAAGATGATAAAGGAAAATATGATTATGCAAATGCGCTGGTGATTGCACTTCGCTGTGGTAAAACCGACTTGGCTATTGAATGGTTAAATGAAGGGGTTAAATTAGGCTTGGGCGATAATGAACAAGAGCTGTCCTATTTTAAAAATGATTCCATATTTAAATCAATAATACATGACCTCACATACAAAAAAATCTTAGCGAAGATGGAAGCTCAAATTCAGCAAAAATATAAGCTAGATAAAATTTGGCAAGATGAAATTCTATCGAATGCGATCTCAGGTAAACAAGCTTCCTATCAAAATGCACGACAAGGTTTTGCATTGTATCATATTAATCAAGGTGGATTTGAAATTCCATATCTTGTATTTGTTCCCAAGGGTTATCAGTGCGATACGCCAACAAGGACGCTTTTTTTCCTACATGGAGGAGTGAGTGCGCAAGAAGCATCGTTCACAGTAGACCCTCAGACACGGTTTGAACCTATTTTTACAATTGCTGATAGCACCAATTCGATTGTTATATATCCCTTTCAAAAAGGAAATCCTGGATGGAAGAATTACGACAATTGCTCTGCAATTATTGCGACGATATTGGCTGAGGTTAAGCTTCGTTATTATATTAACACAAATACAATGTATTTGGGCGGATTATCAATGGGGGGAAATGTCAGTTATCGGTTTGCTCAGGAACAAAATACCCCTTTTCGAGCATTTTATACCATTTCGGCACGGCCGAAGATTGGTGATTTTGAATCCGAAAACGGAATTCCAGAACTCACCCATTCAATCTACTCAATACATGCCAAAGACGATAGTCTTTATACCTACGACGACCTCATGAAAGTGTACCAACAAGTAGAGAAACGCACTAAAAATTGGGTGTTAAAATCTGTGGAAAGTGGAGGACATGGGTTTTCATACTTACCTACAGGTAAAAAATCAACTTTGGAATTTTTCAGAATGATATTCAATAAAGAAGAGGAATAATTCCTCTTCTTGCCAGCATCAATTTTTTTATGATACTTAAATTTTTCTTTATGAACTTTCTAATGTACTGTTGATTAACAGCAGTCCCAATTAAACCATGCTTTATCAAAATTTTTATTTTTAAGATCGTCGGGATGAATAAATAAATTGGCAATTCCCGAATCGCCAAACATGATTTGTTCGTCCGTATCTATTTGCAACAGTAATATATCTTCTCTTACTTTTTTTTCATAATCTCGGGGATCAGATTGTGTGAAATAAGCATAACCTCCAATTTTATGACCTGTAGCATCAAGAAAGTTCTCTACTGTTTTACATTCATCTTGTGTAAGTGTCTCACAAAATTCATAAAAGTCCATATTATTAAATCGAAGATTAAATCTATGATCTTCTGTTCCACCAAATTCAGTTGTCTTTATAAATTCAAGTTTATGCTCGCAATAAACAGGGCTGTCTTCATAAAGATCTTCCATCAGAAAAGGGAATTTGGTTTGATGTTCATTTGTAGCTTCATCATGATAAATGATTTTATAATCATCCATATCATACCAATCTGTCGAAGAAATAAATAACTGTAAAATGCCACTTTCGGGGTAGTTTTCGATATGAGGTATTTCTTCGAAATTTATTTGGGCAATTAAGATCATTGGTTTCCCGTTTTTATCTTTCGGATATTCATATTGCAAAGGTAAATATGGGATACCTAAGAATTTACTTTGAATAATAGTTAGAGATTCCTCAGTGTTAACAGGAATAGCATTTATCTTTACTGATTCAAGTTTTAATTTTTCTAATTCAGTGCTCAGTTCTTTTAAAATGATAGGTATCATATCGATTTTGTATGAATATGGCTTTTTATTGAATACTAATTTAGCAAACAGTATTTTTAATTTGCTATTAATGCTCCGCGTTGACTCAAAATTTTTTGGTTATCTTTTTCTACATCAAGGGTAATATCAGGCGCATTTTTTTCGGCAATAATATTCCGATATATTTTGTAAGTATAGTTTCTGTTTGTGAATGTAATGACGTGATTTCCTCCGCTTCCGCCAAACTCCAATTTGCCATTATTGAGTATAATATCAGGTTGCGCGTTTTCTTTGTTGCCAATCTTCCAAGAAGCATATCTGTACTTTCCGTTAGCAAGTTCATCTACTCTAATCAGATATTTTTCGGTTCTTATTGTATATACCGGATTTTTAAATTGTTTTAAAGAACTGTGTACGTAATCTTTTTGTTGTTGGATCAACGTTTGTTTTAATTTTTTTTCAAAAGGGCTCTGATAGTTTATGGCGGTTATTTTCCCTTCATCACTATCTATCCATACAGTGCCGTTATCGAGCATGATTCCCCGCCAACCAACTTCTGTCCATTGTTCAGTTTTTGAACCTGCAATCAGATTGAGGAGCGTCTGATCAAAAATCTCGTGAGACCTTTGCTTAAATTCTTTTGGATTTTTAATAGCTGGAATCGGGTTTTCTCGTTTCAAAGGGTAATTTATAATGGCTGAAATAGCGTCGAAGTTCTTTTGTTTGAAGAGTGAGATTATGTTATTGATCTTGGCTTTTTTTGAAGCGTTAATTTCGATATCCTGTGCCTGGCCAAAGCCATAAGTCAGTAACATTACAATTAAAAAGCTAAATTTCATCTGTTGTTTTATTATGCTGTATGTATCACCTTTGAAATTACTAAATTATATTATTCATGATCTATTGAGTCTTCTTTCTCTATTTTATTTATTCCATAAATAATAATGTCTGAATTATCCTCATCAATTTTACCCACTGCCAATTTAAAGCCGACTCGCTCCAAGAGTTTTTTGGACGCTATATTTTCGCGATGCGTATACGCTTCAATATATTCAAATCCTGCTTTATTGAAGGCATAATCTAGTATTGTCTTTACAGCTTCGCTCATTAATCCTTCCCCTTGAAATTGAGGAAGCAATTCGTAGCCTATCTCCGCATAATTTGTATTTCGGTCGATATTCCATAAGGTTATCGTTCCAATAAATTCACTGGGAACTATGGTATTGATCGTGAAGTAAAAATTATTTTTTTTGACCAACTCTATAAACTGCCTGATGTCTTCAAGGTTTTTATTGATATCCCGCTCAATATATTTAGCAACTTGTGGATTGGTCCGGAGATTATACATATTTTGGAGGTCGGACAGTTCGACAGGTTTCAATACTAGTTTGTCTGTGGAGATTTTTGTTTCCATATCCAGTCTGTTTGTAACGAATTGACTCAATTTATGAATAAAAATTGTCATTTTATTGGTCAATGGAGCATCTATTTTCCGCGTTCGATTTCAGCTTTGGTCAACAGCTGTAAGTACACTAAAAAGACTGCTTTTCCCATATTGTCAAAAAATTATAAGAGAAAAAGAATACTATATTTCTGAAGTTGTTAAGCCATATTTCTCTTTGAATGATGAATAAAAATGACTTAGGTTTTCAAAACCAAGATCCAGATAGAAGGTTGTTGGTTTTTGTCGTTTGTGTTTGATCAAATAATACGCTTCTTCCAGACGTTTATTCTTGAGCCACAATTTGGGACTACAATTAAAGATCTGAGCAAAGTCACGCTTGAAAGACGATATACTGCGTCCCGTAAGTTTAGCGAATGATTCTATCGGAACATTAAACATATAGTTGTTATTCATAAACTCTTCAAGATCGATTTTATAGGTTTTAATGAAATCGAATAAAATATATTTTAAATCAGGGTTACTATCAAGCAAGAGCTCGATAGCCTCCCTGACTTTTATATCGGCAAGTCTAGGTGTTGCCTGTTTCGTTTTATTTATATAAGGAGCAAGCGAAATAAAATAACTGGTGAGAAACTCATTGGGCTCAAAAAATAATTTCTGCTTTCCTCTATATTGTGTATCTATGACAATTTTATTTTCAAAAGCGTAACGCTGCAAAGTTTCTTTGTCCAATGTTATGGCAATGAAATTATATTTTCCAGATTTTGAAGGATATTTTATTGTACGGATCAGCTGATTTTTTTTGACCAGCACGACCATGTTTTCATGGATAACTGTAAATCCCTGATCATGAAAAGCATGTGTTTCACCGGAGAGCTGAAATCCTAAAAAATGATCCGGATAAAACTCCTCGGATCCCCTATGTTTTTCAAATGCACAGGAATACACTAGCCTATCGAATATGATCTCGTGGGTTGCAGTCATGACACAAATATCATTAAATTAAAGGATTATCTGACTACCCGCGCTTGCAATTTCTTTATCCTGCTCAGGAGTACCTCCGGAGCAGCCAATAGCTCCAATAATGTTGTCTTTCGCGTCTTTAATGACTATTCCTCCAGGTATTGTCAATAAACCATCATTGGAGTTGATCATGCCATAGGAATGGATAGCAGAGCCAGCGATAATACTCCCCATAATATCACTGTCTACACCAAACATGATCGCAGTTTTTGCTTTTTTTATCGCGAAGTCTATGACACCAAAGACACTGTCAAGTCTTGCTAAAGCCATTAAATGTCCGCCATTGTCTACTACTGCTATGCAGACAGAAATACCTATTTCGTTTGCTTTCACA
The DNA here is from genome assembly GCF_019969845.1 of Sphingobacterium sp. GVS05A. Classification (GTDB taxonomy): domain Bacteria; phylum Bacteroidota; class Bacteroidia; order Sphingobacteriales; family Sphingobacteriaceae; genus Sphingobacterium. The sequence continues at coordinate 135,448 of NZ_JAHXYR010000002.1, read as the reverse complement.
ATAGAAGCATTCAATAGTTGGGTTGCTTGATTATAATTTATATTCATCATATTGGTCCATTATTTTATGAAAAGAGCACAGCAAGGTAGCTGTGCCCATAGGATATTGTTTATTTAACTAACTTTTTGCAGTCCAGGCTTCGACCTGCAGCTGTTTTACAAAATCTTCGGTTTCCTTAGGATAAACATTCCTAAAATTAGAATTTTCGTCCAGCGTTACATCTACAATGCAATCTGCCATGCCTTGTGGATCCAATTGATTATTCAACGATTCAGCGATGCCATCAAATACAGCATGTGGTGTGAAATTGACTTCAGGATCATACCAGCGGAATATACTATCCACACCACGGTCATTGAATCCTGTACCATATACACCGGGATTACATGTGGCGATCTTAATGTTAAAGTCTGCTAGTTCAGTTTTTAATCCTTCTGCAATCGCTTCCATCGCGTGTTTTGAAGCGCAATAAGCCGCCACATAGGGCACTGTCCAAAGGCCACCCATTGAAGTTGTGAACACAATCTTGCCCGGCTTTTTCTGGGCAATAAATTTTTTGATAAATCCTTGTGCGAGCTCAAGACCTCCAAATACATTGACATCAAACATAGCACGGATTAAGTCCATTGGCTGTTCAGCAATTGGTCCACCTTCCATGATGCCAGCATTGCTGATCAGGATATCAATATCATATTTCTTGTGAATATAAGCTAGATCCCGAGGGTCGGTGACGTCTAATTTGTCAACAATAAGCTTGATTCCTTTTTCGGTGGCCTCACGTATTAAGTCGCTTACCTGTGGATAAACCTGTGCGGTTGCAATTACTTTGTAACCTTTGCTTGCCAGATCAAATGCAGCAATTTTTCCAAAACCGCTTGCGGCTCCTGTTATTAATATTGTTTTACTCATTTTTTTAATCTAAATGGTTTAGGCTAAGTTACCTGAGTTTTCATGTTGAAAGTGTTTCTATATGGTTCAATTTTATATTGTTCAATGGTTCAATCTTCCAATGCGAAAACGTATAGCCCTGAAGACGCGGCTAAATTCGGAGCGATCCTGAGATCTGGCTTTTTCTGTTTTTCAAGGGAGCAGGTAAGAGATTCTTTTCCAAATAATACTTATTTCATAGTTATATTATTCGTATTTGAAACAGACTTTATTCGCTTTTATCCGAACGAGGTCCGAGTAAAGGCCCTATGAAATCGCTAGATGATAGGAGCCAATCCATACTTTGTTTCCTCGTTATTTTAAGACAAAGGACAATTTGCAAAATCCACGGGGAGGCAATTGCTGCGGCCTGCTCATTTTTTAATTTTCTTCTGAAATAAGCAAAACCGTTTTAGTTTTTTTATATTTGTTTTATTCAATCTTATGGATGTATCAATAGCTAAGCTGTAGGCGTGTTGGAGTTTCACTTTTTCGGAATGCCAGCGCGCGTTTATTATCCGATTCTATGGTGATAATAAATGTATTGAATGAACCTAAGATGGATAGAGGATAACCAAATACGATAAAGCTATAGCATTTTTACTTTTCAACGAAGGGGATAGTTCTTGCTATTTTGTCATCACTATGAGAGAAAGGTCCAAGATTTGGTGACCCATTTTTTATATTTTCACCAGAGTGACAATGTATAAACCGAGATATGATCATATTGAAGAGAAGGAAAACCTGTTGGCCCTGCGTTCGGGCTGCCAAACAGCTTTTCGTCAAATTTATACCCTCTACAGTGGCCGAATCTATCTCAACATTCGTAAAATGGTCAAGTCCGAACAGGATGCTGCCGAGCTTTTACAGGAAGTTTTTATAAAAGTATGGGATAAGCGGGAGCTAATTGATCCCGAACAGTCTTTTCGATCCTATCTGTTTCAGATTGCTAAATACACCGTATATAACTTTATCCGTAAAAATAATCTGGAGAAACAGATTCAAGCCTACCTTAGTCGCCATAATACACAATTGTATAGCCACGTAGAAGAACAATTAGACGAGAAACAGGATGAACAATGGCTCTCCCAGACGATTGAACAGCTTCCACCCCAACGCAGACTGATCTATAAGCTTTGTAAGATCGAAGGTAAAAGCTACGCGGAAGTAAGTACCTTATTAAGAATCTCGACTTCCACAATCAATGACCATATTGTAAAGGCTACCAAATATATCAAAGAAAGACACGGTGTTTTGGATAAATCCACGCTGCTAATAGCCTCTTTTATACTTCTTCAACATCATTGATCCCTATTATTTTCTTTAGGCTGAAAAAATATAAAATAAAATTGCAACGGGAGCAGATGATCGTTGCTTTTGAAGTGTATTAGCTAAAAAGAAGATAACCAATTGTGGAAAAAAAAATACTTCAATATACGTTAAGGCAGTATATATATGGGGAACTCAGTGAGGAAAATTCGCGCGCTTTTCTGTCTTATATAAAATCGGGGGAAGACCGAATACTGATCCAGGAACTGATCCAGGAAGTCCTGGATGATCCTGTAGATCGGGTCTTGCTCCAGGATCCCGAACTTCTGCTGGTATTGGATAACACCTGGGAGCAATTACATCTTCAGATAAATAAACCAAAAGCGAGATCATTGTGGTCCTGGAAACGTATTGCCGCTGTTGCCGCTGCTGTCATTGGAATATCGTTTGCTGGTTGGTGGTTTTTTGATGGTGTAAGTGGTTCCGTAAATCAACAGTCTAAGCAAGAGTTGATATCACCAGGAAAACAATCTGCGACCTTAACCCTGGCCAATGGCGATCAGATTCGCTTACAGGAGACCATGAATGGACAGATTGCAGATGAAATGGGTATCAAGATTTCTAAAAGTAATGATGGACAATTGATCTACGAAGTGGGGAAAAATGCGGGTGCTGGGTCTGGCAATCACATATTATCAACAACCAAAGGAGAAACCTATCGGATTAAGTTACCAGATGGTACACAGGTATGGCTCAATGCTGCTTCAGCCCTTAAGTATCCAATGCAGTTTGCCCATAAAGGGAAAAGGGAAGTGGAATTGGTAGGAGAAGCCTATTTTGAGGTAGCAAAGGATCCCAAGCATCCTTTTATTGTCAATACATCCGGTCAACAGATCAAAGTACTGGGAACTCATTTTAATGTAAATAGCTACGCCGATGAACCAGCATTGCGAACTACACTTTTGGAAGGAAGTGTCGAAGTATCCTCCAGCAACCGAAAACTGAAGTTACTTCCTGGACAACAATCGAGCCTTAATGCCAACGGAACGCTTAAATTACAGCAAGTAGATACAGCTCCAATAATTGCGTGGACCAATCACGAATTTATGTTTGATGAGGATGATATCGAAAGTGTAATGCGCAAAATAGCACGCTGGTATAATGTGGATGTAATCTATCAGGGGAAAAAAACAACAGAGAAGTTCGGCGGAGGGATATCCCGATTTGATAACGTAAAGCAAGTCTTAAATCTGCTTGAAAATACGGGGGCAGTCCATTTCAGGATTGAAGGGAAAAACCTATATGTTCTTCCGTAATTATTTAATAAATCATTGATTATAAATACCTAAAAAAGCAACTGATGAATAGAAATATACAAAACGAATAGTCACCACGGTGGGCTATAAGAAAGCAACCAAGATCCCGAAGGACTCGGTTGCTGTTTGGGACAATTAAATTTTAACTATCCAATCTGCATTATATTTCTGTTTTGGACGACTCGAATATACTGCAAATCAAACCTTGCAAATGTATCAAAATTATATCAGAAAAAAGGTGATAGCATATTTGCTATTCCGTAAACTATGGCTTATTATGCGATTGACGACCATAATTATCTTGGTTACTTTTATGCAGGTTAGCGCTTCGACTTTTGCACAAAAGGTAACATTGGAATACTCCAATATGAGCCTTAAAAGAATATTTAAGGACCTCAAGTCACAGACAGGGTACAATTTTCTCTATACAGAACGGCAAATGTCGGCGGCTAAACCTGTCAATATAAAAGTAAAAGACCGCATGTTGTCAGATGTACTGGTTCAGCTTTTTGCAGATCAGCCGCTGTCGTATCAGATGGACAGCAAGACAATCGTCATTCGGGACAAGCCCCGGTCTACAAGCATAAGCCCATCAGTACAGCAAGCGACGGTGCCAGCTCAGGCAATGATCAAGGGACGGGTGACCAATGAGCGTGGTGAAGCGCTTGCCAACGTTTCCGTTCGCGTAAAAGGAAATGAATCAGCTGGAACTTCCACTGCCGCTGATGGTAGTTTTACGATCAGTAATCTTTCTCCAAAATCCACGCTGATATTTTCCTCTGTCGGGTACGATCAGCAGCTTGTGGAGTTGGCCGCTATGCGTACAGAGGAATTGGGACAGTTACATGTACTGATGAAAAGTAGCAATAGCCAGCTGGAAGAAGTTATCGTTATCGGATATGGTACCACGACACGGCAGCGCGTTGTCGGTGCCGTCGATCAGATCGGTGCAAAGACCTTTCAGGACCGACCGGTCGGCAACGTCACACAGGCCCTTCAGGGCGCTTCCCCAAGTTTGACCATTCAACAGAAAAGTATGGATCCAAACGATAATTCAATGAACATCAATATCCGTGGAATATCTACGGTAAATAGTAATGCCCCACTAGTAGTGATTGACGGAATTATTACCGAAGGTGGAACACTGAACAAGATCAATCCGGACGATATCGAAACAGTATCTGTACTCAAAGATGCAGGTTCCACAGCTATTTACGGCTCACGGTCAGCAAATGGTGTCATCTTGGTAACCACAAAAACGGGACGCCAAAATCAGAAACCCTCGGTTACAATTGGCACGCAATGGGGTGTGCAACAACCCAAAATCTTGTTTTCCCCAGTCGCTGGCTATGAAAACGCGACCTTACGTAATCTCGCGCTCACCAACTCAGGAATGGATCCACAGTTTTCACCAGAAGCGATTGCTGATCTGTATGCACATCAGGATATCGAAAAATGGAATTTGCCGGAAATCATGAAAAATTCGTTTCAACAAAAATATAATATCAACGTCACGGGTGGTGGTGAAAAAAGTTCTTATCTATTTTCAGGAGGCTTTTATAATCAGCCTAGCAATTTTGTTGGACAGGATTTTGGGATAAAACGCTATAATCTACGGACTAATCTCAGTACTGAGATCGGCCGTTTTAAACTGACCTCAATTTTAGCGTATACACGTAACAACAATATGAGCAATACAGCCGGAAGTGCTATCATCAATGCTTCTCGCCTCCCTTCTTATTATTATTATCGAATGCGGGCAGATAATGGAAAATATCTGGTCAATAACGCACTCACAGATCAAAATCCACTGGCTGAACTTAATGAAGGTGGTTATATTAAAAATGACAATGATTATTTTAACATCAATCTGAATCTCGAGGCAAAGCTGTTCGACGGTCTGAAGCTGCGTGGTATTTTTGGCGCAGATATCTACGCAGACCATCGTTTTATCAGACGGATCCAAGTACCCTTGTATTCCAACCCTGACGCATTGCAGCCACAGGTGTTCGTAAATTCAGATCGTAATACAGAAGATTTTAATGAAAAAGCTTCTTTGCTGAATTTTCAGTTATTGCTGGATTATGATAAGACCTTCGGGAGTCATCATGTTTCAGGTTTGATTGGGGCATCCAATGAGTCCTATACACGTAGACAAAATGAACTTAAAATGAAGTTTACCGATCCAGTGCTGGGAACACCGACTACCGGAACGGTGATCGATCCCGCCAGTGCTCGTGTCACACCAAATGGTACTTTACAGAATAGCATCAACTCAATCTTCGGTCGTGCCGGATATGACTTTGAAAGTAAGTATTTTGCCGAATTCAGCTTTCGCTACGATGGATCTTCCAAGTTTTCAAAAGCAAACCGCTGGGGATTCTTTCCCTCAGGATCACTTGGATGGCGAGCATCGGAAGAGCGTTTTATGAATTGGTATAAGGAGCATGTCGGTAGCCTCAAGATTCGGTCCACTTATGGTGTATTGGGAAACCAGGCCGTGGATGATTATTCATATTATTTTACTTATGAATCCTATCCAAACAGCTATGGATTTAATAATAAGCCAGTAGCTGCCGCGGGATTTAACTATGCCAGTTTAGATTTGCGCTGGGAGAAAACCTATAATTTCAATGTTGGCCTTGATGCAACTTTCTTTCAGGATAAGCTGACAGCAAGCTTTGATTACTTTAAGAAGCGAACAGTAGATATTCTGATGTCACCACAGATCCCATCCGTGTTTGGCACCTCATTAAAAAACCAGAATTTGGGCGAAATGAACAATGAAGGCTGGGAAATCAATCTGACCTATCACGCTAAAACAGGCGAGTTTCAGCATCAGATCAATGCCAATATAGGTGACAGTCACAATAAGATTGTCTCCATGCCAGGAGATGACCGGATTTCAACAGTAGATAATATTACCAAATTGACACGTGTCGGCCTGCCGTACAATTCATATTATGGCTACAAAATGGCTGGACTCTTCCAGAATATTTCGGATATCGAGACCTCGGCCCTGCCAAGTGGTATCACTGCCGCGGACTTGCGACCAGGAGATGTCAAATATGTGGATCGCAATAATGATGGAATGATCGATGCACGGGATAGATTTGTCCTGGGGAATGGTTTCCCACGATTTACATTCGGCCTGACCTATAACCTCAGTTATAAGGATTTTGATTTTAGCATGTTCTGGCAAGGTGTTGGTAAACGGGATATGATGATCCGCGGTGAACTGATCGAGCCCTTTCACCAGAATTATTCGTATGCTATTTATCAACATCAACTTGATTACTGGACGCCGACAAATATTGATGGGCAGTGGCCTCGACTTACAGCCAATGGATCTACAGCCTCAACAAACAACTTTGGGAAAGATTCTGATCTCTATCTTTTCAATGGGAAGTATGCACGTCTGAAAAATCTCCAAATAGGATATACATTACCAAAGAATGTCACATCCAAATTGGGGCTACAACGGGTACGCTTTTTTGTTAATGCCCAAAATTTGCTGACATTGAGTAAAAACTCCTGGATAGACCCCGAATCTTCCGAATTTGACTCCAATATGGGAGGTGCAGCCAATAGTGCCCGCAATTATCCAACGTTGAAATATTATGGCGGCGGATTAAATATTCAATTCTAACCATTTATGTGATGAGACTATATAAATTACTTATAGGAGGCTTGAGTTTAATGGCTGTGGTTCATTTCACTTCCTGCAATAAGTTGGATACCTTGCCAACAGATAGATTTACGGATGAGAACTTTTGGGATTATCCAGAAAATGCAGAAAAAATGGTCAACATGGCCTATAATCAACTCTTCTCAGCCGACCGATTATGGAATGATGAAGCGCTAAGTGATAATATTTTTGAAGGGCGGTCAAATACCGACCAACGCGCTATCCGCAATGGAATTGCTGACCCTACCTTGGGACGTTTTGCTTCGGAATGGTCCGATCTCTATGGCGGCATCAAGACCTGTCACGTCTACCTTGAAAATGTAGATCGTGTCCCCGGAATGGATGCTGTGCTCAAAAAACGCCGGATTGCGGAGGTACGATTTATCCGTGCATTCCTCTATTTTAGACTGGTCAATTTTTACGGCGATGTTCCTTTCTTTACCAAAGACATATCCCTAGAGGAATCTAAAATCGTTCCAAGGACGGCCAAGGCAACCGTCATGGCATTTATCCATCAGGAATTGGATGAATGCATGGCTGATCTGCCCAGCAAAGATGTTTTGCCTGCAGATGATAGAGGCCGAATTACAAAAGGTGCGGCTTCAGCTTTTCAGGCACGGGCTTTTCTCTATGAGAGCAACTGGAACAAAGTATTGCAGTATTGTGAGAACTTGATTAAGAAACAAGGGGAATTTGGGACATATGCGCTTTTCGATAGTTATCCGGAATTGTTTACTGCAGCAAAAGAATACAATTCGGAGGTTATTCTGGATTACGGCTATGTACCGCAGTTGAAAACCTGGAATAAACTCTATGATGCCGCCCCGATCTCTGCTCAGGCGCGACTGAACGGCTATGCCCCTTTGCAGAGCCTTGTTGACAACTATATCACCCTTGATGGAAATACCATAAGCGCGGATCCTAACTACAACAGTGATAATCCTTACATAAATCGAGACCCACGGATGGCGGCAACTATTGTTTTTCATGGCGGCCAATGGACTGACTTTGATGGGACAGTTCGTAAGATTTTTATCAAGCCAGGCTCCGGAGGAACAGATAAAGAGCGCTTGGACGAATATCAGGGAGCGAGTGCTAATGCTTCTGCAACCGGCTATTATGTAAAGAAATATTACGATGTGACAGCAACGGTAAAATACGATGCCGGGCTCAATATTATTATGTTCAGATATGCTGATATCTTATTGATGTATGCCGAAGCGAAAGAGGCGCTGGGGCAGCTCGATGCCGCAATTTGGGATATGACAATCAAACCTATCCGCAAAAGAGCTGGCTTTGTGGTGGGCAAAGCACTGGACTTTCCTATGACCGGTGATCTGAAAACGATCGTACGAAATGAACGAAGAAGCGAACTCGCTTTGGAGGGGCTACGTTACTATGATATCGTACGTTGGAAAGCAGGTAAAACCTTTCTGGACGGACAGGTAACTGGTGCTAAATATGGTGGTAACAATAGCTATATCAAATTGGATATTAGACGATTTGACGAGAGTAGAGATTATCTATGGTCGGTGCCAAGGACACAGATTGACCTGAATAAAAACCTATTGCCCAATAATCAAGGCTATTCAAACTAAAATTTAATCGAAACAAACCGTTGCAAACGATAGCGGGAACAACGTCCGTTTTGAACTACAAAATTAAAGATAAAGACATGAAATGGTATTTTAAAGTTATAGCAATGCTCGCATTGGTTGCGAACATCGTTTCCTGCAAAAAAGACGATATGAAATACTCGGATGCGGATGTATCCGCTGTGGAGAATTTATATGCACCGACAGATGGGAAGGCAGTCAAATTATTGAGCTCGAGTTCTGCGGCTCTGTATTTTGAATGGGAGTCTGCGCTGGTCGCCGATGGGGGAGCAGCCCAATATGAAGTTGTTTTTGATAAGCTAAATGGCGATTTCAGCAAGCCGCTATATACCGTTACTTCCGACAATAATGGGAATTCAAATGGCGCAAATATCAGTCACAAAATATTGAATCAGGTGGCTGCCAAAGCTGGGATAGAACCCGGTGCAAGTGGCGACATCAGTTGGTCCGTGTATTCCATACGAGGCATGAAACGTGTGCTGAGTAAAGTGAAAAAAAATCTGAACATCAAAACGCTGGAAGGGTTTGCAGATATTCCAGACGAATTGTTTATCACCGGTGAAGGTGCTGAGAACGGTACCGCCATTGCTCAAGCAATACCGTTTAAGCTTGTTGGTAATGGTGAATATGAGATTTTCACAAAATTGGAAGCTGGTAAAAAATATATCTTTACAGATCGTAAATCGGCAGATGGACGTGTATTCTATTCCGAAGATCAAACCAAGATAAAAGAAGAAGAGACCGGCAGCAATACCGTTGCCAAGACTGCGGTGTATCGAATTCGAATTGATTTCAACGTTTCGACGATTACCTATTCTGAAATCAAAAGCATGGGCGTTTATTTCTCACCTTCAGGTGCGGTGGTACTGGATCTCCCTTATCAAGGCAAGGGTATCTGGTCGGCAACAGGTGTTATCAACTTTAAGCAGGAAAGCTGGGGTCGCGATCAACGTTATAAGTTCCAGATGGAAACGGTCAAGGCAGGAAAGGCAGAGACTGTGCAATTGGGGACCCAGACGGGTACCGATAGCCCACCAAACAGTTCTTCAGCCCCATCGTATTACTTTGTCCGTATATTACCTAATCTTTCGCAATGGGATGACAAATGGAAATTTGTGGATGCTGTAGATGGGCGTCCGACCAAAATCTCCATGATCTTACAAGGGGACAAAGATTATACACATGCAGTAGTTCCAAATTAAAAAGAGGAAATGATGAAGAAAATAGTGATAATCTCATCCATGCTGTTCTTACTGTTTGGGTGCACAAAAGTCGAGGATACCTATCTATACGACGATACGATTCAGGAATCTTGGACAGAGGTCGCTACGCAGGTGTCCGACAAAATGATCTCTGGTTTCTGGAATGAAGCGGGATATTTTAACAACGCCATCAACCAATCGGATCAGGGCTTTCAATACTGGCCCAATGCCCACGCGATGGACGTAGTTATTGATGCTTATCAACGGACGAAGGACGCTAAATACAGCGCCTATTTCAGTAAGTGGTTTGAAGGTGTCAAGGTTAAAAATGGCAACACTTACTATAATGTATTCTATGATGATATGGAGTGGAATGCCTTGACTATGCTGCGACTATACGAGACGACTAAGGAGCAAAAATATCTCGATGCGGTCCTGCTTTTATGGACCGATATTTTGAAAGCCTGGAATGAACAATATGCTGGCGGTGGATTGGCCTGGCGCAAGGATATGTTATACAGCAAGAATGCCTGTTCTAATGGACCTGCTAGCATTCTTGCGGCTAGACTTTATAATTTAACAAAAAATGAAAACTACCTGACCTGGGCCAAAAAGATCTATGAATGGCAGAAGGCAACCTTATATAACCCTTCTTCAGGTGCAGTGTATGATAATATCAATGGAGAGACAGATGCGGTTGATGTAACCACGTTGACCTATAATCAGGGAACTTTTCTTGGTACGGCTGTGGAGCTTTTTAAGATTACCAAAGATCAGATCTATCTGGTCGATGCGCAGAAAATTAGCTATTACACCATTACCCGCTGTATAGATGTGGGGAATAATATTTTGCGCGATGAAGGTAATGGTGACGGTGCGCTGTTTAAGGGTATATTCATCCGGTATTTTGTTGAATATTTGAACCTGGAGGGAATCGATGCAGATTATCGCGCAAAGTTTGAGAAGTTTTTGGTTAACAACGGTAAAATTGCCTGGACCAAAGGAACCAGCTTACCGACGCTATTATTTGGCTCTTCCTGGTCTCAGCCGCCGATTGGTAATAGCGAAATTTCAGCCTACGCCAGTGCTGCCATGCTGTTTGAAGGGCTGGCACGCTATCAGATAAGGTCAAAATAACAGATTGAATACCTCGGAGCCATTAGATGAACATTAGTTCCTGATGGCTTCATTAAACTAATAGATGCAGATGAAACAAATAAATCGGATAACGACGACATTACTTTTGACAGGATTATGTTATTTGACGACGCATGCACAAGTTAAAAAAGATCAATTTTCCGATCGTGCGCAAAAGACCCTAGATGTGGTCTACGACAAATATGGGGGCGCTGAAAATAAACTATTGATCGAAAAATATCCTTTTGATGAAAATTTTAAAGCAGATTATCTGAATAATAACGAACAAGCAGGGCAGCAGAAAAAATACGCCTATCTCTGGCCTTTCTCAGGCAGTTTCTCGGCCGTAAATGCATTGATGGAGCTGTCAAAGGATAAAGCCGACCATCAGAAAGTATTGGATCAAAAGGTACTGGTAGGACTCCATGAATATAGAGACGAACAGCGTGTACCTGTAGGTTATGCCTCTTATATCAATTCTGCACCGGCATCAGACCGTTTTTACGATGACAATATATGGTTGGGTATTGATTTTACCGATAGCTATATCCAGACCAAAAAAGCTGATTACCTCAAAAATGCAAAAGAAATATGGGGTTTTGTGAAGAGTGGTGAAGATAACAAGCTGGGCGGTGGTATTTATTGGTGTGAGCAAAAAAAGGAATCCAAAAATGCCTGTTCGAATGCCCCAGCAGCTGTGTTTGCCCTAAAACTGTTTGAAGCAACCAAGGAGAAGAATTACCTAAATGAAGGTCGACGTCTATATGAATGGACAAAAGCAGGTTTGCAAGATCCAGATGACAAGCTGTATTGGGATAATATACATCTAAATGGTAAGGTAGATAAAGCCAAATATTCCTATAATTCAGGCCAGATGTTGCAGGCTGCGGCCTTGCTTTATAAACTGACGAAGGAAAAAAAGTATCTGATGGATGCGCAGCAGCTTGCTGAAGCTTGTTTAAGCTATTTTTTTCAAATCAGAGATGGAATTGATTTTCCAATCTTAAAAAACAGTAATGTCTGGTTCCATGCAGTAATGATGCGGGGATATATCAGTTTGTTCGAACAGGATGGGAATAGAAAATACATGGACATTTTTGCGAAAAATCTTGATCTGGCATGGCTTAACATGCGCGATCAGGATGGGCTGTTTGATGCAGATTGGACATTGGAGAAACCAAAAAAATCCAAGTGGTTATTGGATCAATGTGCTTTTGTGGAGATGTACGGCCGCTTAGCAAAATTCGGGTATTAGTAGTTTCTAAACAAAACAAATCATTACGGCTGATCACAGATGGGGCGTAAGTTTATTTAGGGCCACATTTCACAATGTGGCCTTTTTGTTGCGCCTTAAGATTACTTTCCTATGGTTTTATGTAAATGAAAGAATATTATTTTATAGCTTTGTTAATTTAAAATCCATCGCTTAGGAGCTTATTGCACTCGCAGGCCTGGGTGTTCTTGGGATCTGTTAAACACTTATAGTCGTTGGCAGGGGCTATATTAGGCGGTTTACGTTGTTTGGTAAATGCTTTGTTTTCAGTTTTTCATTGATGATTGCTTGGTATAAAAGTCATAAGTGGCTTTTGCGATGTCGGCGATAATTTTCTCGTTTGCATCGAAATTTTCCTTTGATTCACTCACAAAAACACTAATAATAAAATGCTCACCATTTGGTAAAAAGACAATACCAATGTTGTTTACAGCTGCAGTAATGCCAGTTGTTTTATTTGTTCCGGACCAACCGGTTTTATGAGCTACAATTGTTCCTTTGGGTAATTGTCCCTTTATTCGATTTGCCCCAGTTGTTGTTTCTATATTAGTCTTCCAAAAAAAATCATAACTGTTTTTTGAAAGTAAATTGTTCTTGTTCTCATAAAACATTTTTATCGTCTCACTTGCTGCTTTTGGGGTAGTCCAATTTTGAAACATATTTTCCCACTTGGCCTGCATCTCTTCTTCATTATATGTAATTTGTATTTCTTTGATATTGTTCTTTTTGAAATAATCTTCAACGGTTTTGGGCGTTCCGATCAGTCGTATCAGCACATCGCAAGCGGTATTGTCGCTATGGGAAACAGCATATTGAATTAATTTTTCAATTGTAAAACTTCCACCATTGGGATTTTCATCTCTCAGTGGACTCCAAAAATCCGCTGGTAGAAGCTCATCTTTACCTACCTCTATTTTTTTTCCTAAAGAAAGGTTTCCTTTGTCAATTTCAGACAGCACAGCCAATGCGATATGGAATTTAAAAACACTTTGCATTGGAAACCGCCGATCTCCGTTTAAGGAGATGGTGTCCTGACCATTATTTCCGATGATTGAAACACCAACAATTGCATCTTTATCTGAAACGATCTGAGCTATTTTATTCCGTAATAAATCTGTCTTTTTATTCGATGTATAGCAACTTACCAATAATAAGAATAGAGGTGCCAATTGTAATAGTCTTCTCATGTTCGTTTGTATTTACATTTTATTATCTAAGCTTTTACAAGTCAGTTAAATGATTGTTGATAACTCTAAATTATCAAAAAAATAATATACCCCGAGTAAATAGTATGTTTAATTCAGACTCTTTCTCTTAGCGTTTACTCGTACAGTAATTATTCTGGAACAAGTACATTGCCGTTTTTAGGATAAATGTTATTTTCGTATAAATGAAAGCAACATGAGTATAGCATTGATACTGAATAGTGGCCGGGCTGAAGAGTGGAAGTTCGAGATCAATAAACATTTACCCGAAATAAAAGTTGAGATCTATCCTGAGATCGAAAATAATGATGAGGTCGAGTTTGCACTTTGTTGGAAGCCTGAGGCAGATTATTATACTCATTTTCCCAATCTAAAAGTTATCCAGTCTGGAGGTGCCGGGATAGATCATTTATTTCCTAAATCAATACCTTCACATATCCATACCTGCAGGATTGTAGATCCCATGTTAAAAAGCGATATGTTTGAGCATATTTTGACATGTTTGATGCATTCGATGAAGAATTTTTCGGCTTATGCAACAGAAAAAGCGAAACAACATTGGCAGCCCCTCGTATATAAATCCATTGGTCAAACCTGTGTAACGATTTTAGGATTAGGTGAAATTGGGGGTTATGTAGCTGAAAGGTTAGCCCAGTTGGGTTTCAACGTCAACGGATGGTCCAATTCACCTAAAAATCTTCAAGGGGTAACCTCTTTCACGGGGATTGCGGGACTTGGCCTGGCCGTTGAGAAAACAGATTTTATTGTGAATGTTTTGCCATTGACTGATGCGACAAGAGGAATTCTAAACCATGATCTTTTCAGTTTATGTCCCAAGGGAACAGTTCTACTTAACGTCGGTAGAGGCGAACATCTTGTTGATGAAGACTTATTAGAAGCGATCGCTAAGAAACAAATTGCTAACGCTTACCTCGATGTATTTCATCAGGAACCATTAGCCCAAGATCATCCGTTCTGGAATTGCAGTTCTATTTTTATAACGCCACATGTTGCGAGTAGGACAAACATTAGTTCTTCGGTCCTGCAGGTAGTGGATAATTATAGAAGAATGACCGAAGGACGACCTTTACTCAACGAAGTCTCTTTGGAAAAAGGTTATTAAAAGATGGAGCTATGCTCGGAGCGCTCACCGCTACATTTTCGTCATTCACCGAGTTTTTCGTAATGTTAGTCTAAAGGCTGTATGCTATGGGCCTATTGTGTTGTAGTTTTGATTCAGAATCTACAAGGAAATGATGCAACAATATCAATATCCTTACGACAATTAGAAAAGAAACTAAAAAACTAACAATATAAAATAAAGACATTATGAAAGCATTAGTAAAAACATTCGCAGTAGCAGCCTTGATCGCGGTATCCACTTTCGCTATGGCAGCTGAAGGACCAGGTTCAAAATCAACAAAAGCAGACGTTAACCTTTCAACTGCAGGCTTCGCCCTAGAACACTATGTTGCGGTAATAACCGAAGGCCAGTCGGCAGGAGTAGAGCAGGTATTTGCTGCCGATTTCAGCCAAAAGGTTCAATCTTCTTCCAATGGGGGAACACATAGCCGTGAAGAAGTCGTTAAATACTTGAAAAAACAAAAAGGTGAGAAGCTAAACTGTACAGTAACTAGCGATATCATCGAAGAGTCAGCGGATTTTATGGTAGCCAAGGTCACTTTAGCTTTTGAAGAATTCACGAAGACTGATCTTGTGACTTTGGTACGTGAAGGTAATTGCTGGAAAGTATCCAAATCAATCAATTCTTATAAATAAAAAGCCATCTCTAGTAAATATATAACAGTTACAAAGCCACATCGAAAGATGTGGCTTTGTAGTATCTTGAGAAGATCACTAAAAGTCAAAGTAAGCATGATACAAGTTTACATAAGTATCGCCTACGCTTTTGATTCATCCGGTAGTGAAATCGTAGCATGAGGATATTAGGAAACAGTATTGTTGTCCTTGTATTTTATTAGATTTTCATTTAAAAGTTTCAAAAGCTCTCTATGACCTATATTCATATTGCCATTGCTCACGCTATAAGGTGAACCATAATTCATATTAAATTGCATCATTTTCTTTTTAATCTTATTAGACTCCTGTTGTATTACTGCATCACTATTTTTTATCAGTATAATAATAATTGGATTTGAATAGATCGAAATTTCTTTAAACCCAATAATATCTTGCCATAAGATAAATGTTTTGTATTTATCGCCGATATCCAGTCCCTGATCTGTAATCTCAAGCAAGAGATGGTTTGCGAGTAGATACCGGACGGACACAATCGCTGCGAAACCAAAAAATAATATACATATTATGCCGAGTGCTCTCGTTAATATAGGCTCCCTGTCAAAACTCTCAGGATACATGACAAAGAAAATACCGCCCATAACAAACAATAGCGATCCAAGTAAAATTAATGCTGTTTTCCTTTTGTTGCTATAGAGCTTAATTGTATTATCCAGTTTATTCATTTTGTAAAATTACTTTTCTATTGTATCTTCTTCATTAGACGCCTGTCTTTTAAGTGTACTGAACCGAGCAGATAAGAAGGCTTGGTCATACGCTCCCCAGGGATTTCTTATAAAAACTTGTATATTTTATTTCCTGGGGCCCCACGTTGTGTACCAATAATGCGAGGCAAGAAAAAATAAACAGCGATCATCGATATTTCGTAAGTCCAACAGATTTATACATTTGATTGATAGATTCTAATATTATGGTTTTGAGAAACAAAGATCAAACTAGTTATCGACTCGGTCTCTTTTACAGCAAAAAAAATCAATTGAGCGTCTGAAGATCAAAATCAAGCCTATTAAAAATAGATAAATTTCAACATCTGCGCAATAGCAGTAAAGAAATCACCCGCCCATTTCTACCATTCACCGAGTTTTCCTGTCCGTTGGTCTAATGCCCATAGGCTAGGGACCTATTGTGTCATAATTTTGATTCATAATCTACAAGGAAATGATGCAACAATATCAATATCCTTGCGAAAATTAGAAAAGAAACTAAAAACTAACAATATAAAATAAAGGCATTATGAACCATCACGAACGCTTTCAAATGGCACTCATGATAGCTTTATCACCAATAAAAAATAAGGTCGTCAGCATTCACCAAATAGTTAATCTCTTGTTAGACTCTTGATGTGCTGTACGTATGCGGACAATCTGTTTATAAACTGTTCATATGCGTACATTTCTTTTTAGAATAAGATTTTAAAAAGGCCATTATAGAGCTTAGGAGGTACAAATGGCCTCATTGCGGCAACTGGTATAGTATTTGGCACGCGGTTGATAAAATGGATTCTATTTGCTTTTCACCGAGTTTGGACGATCATCTGTCTAACTTCCGTAGGCTAAATACATATAGAATCTGATTTTTAGATTAACAAGTAAGAATATAGACCATCATGAGCATAGATGGAAACGCTTATGATAGCTTCATCGCAAATAAAAGACAAATTATTTAGATGAAAAACGAACACAACGAAATAGAGACATTATGAAAAGATTAGTAAAAACATTTACAGCCGCCGCCTTATTGGCGTTATCCACATGCACAATGGCAGCTGAGGGACCGGGCTCCAAATCAGAAAAAGTAACCGTTAACCTTTCTACGGCAGACTTGGCCTTGGATCACTATGTTGCGGTAACGACAAAGGGAGAATCAGCGGGTGTGGAGCAGTTATTTGCCGAAGATTTCAGTCAAAAGATCCAGGCTTCCAATGTATCGACCTACGGACGCAATGCTGTGATCAACTCTTTGAAAAAACAAAAGGGAGAAATCCTGAACTGCAAAGTGAATATCAAGATCGTCGAAAAATCGACAGATTATATGATTGCAAAAATTGTACTAAAATTTGACAACTTTAGCATGACTGATCTTGTGACTTTGGTTTACGAGAATGAGAATTGGAAGGTGTCCAAGTCAATTTATTCCTATCAATAAGAGCCATCTCAATAAATATATAAATGTTGTAGAGCCATGTCGGAAGATGTGTTTTTTTCGTTTTTAGTAGAAAAATTAGTCGTCAGCTTGGTAATAAGATCATTAGCCAGATTAGAAGTCAAGCTCTCTTGTCACAAATATTGATAAAATTTGTGACAAAAATCAATACATAATCAGGAGTTAAATACTATTTCACATCTGAGATTCAAAAGACTCGGATTGTTTCTTTTGAATCTGATTACTGATAGAAAAATACTTACTATCGTTATATACTTTTGTTTAAGAGATCCTGAAACTACCTGTGCATGCGCAAATACCAGCAACAGGTATTGCCTAAGCCACCCTACGAACTGCTTAATTTTTTTCCCACTCATATACTTGCTCTACACTGCCACGAACTTTTTTGCGTTCCACGGTTACACCTTCAATCAGGGGCATTTTGCTCATCATCATGCGCATCCGCTCTTCGTTTTCGAGATCTTCTTTTTTTATGTAGCTCTCCAGGCTGAGCTTAGGCAGCGCATTCATGTATTTTTCGTTAACGGGTACATCACCTATGTAGGGGTATTCAATTTCTTTAAGCAGCCAGTAGTGAGGGTTGGCCCCTTCGTTGTATAGCATTACGATAAGACCGGGCAGACCACCAAATTTGTAAGGCCCGGCAGGCACCGGAATATCGTTAGTATAATAGGCGACTAGGGTAGTGCCACGGTAAGTGGTGGTGGCCTTGTGGCATATATGTTTGCCTAGGGTATCGATATCGGTGTAGCTGGTGTTCCACACTAAGGGCGGAAAATCGTCGCTAACGAAGTAGTTGCTGCCTTTGAGCGAGCGGGTTTCGAGCAGTTTGGGCGCATTACTTTTTTGGATAATGATGTTTCTGTAGGTTTTGCCCATATCTAGTGTAATCGACATGCTACCACTCAGTTCCTCATCATTGGAATTGTCAGTGGCCTGGGGTTTGGGCTGTGGCAGCGAATCGCGAACGGACGTTTTTACCCCGTCCTGAAAATAAACCTCTTCCCGAAAAGTAGCCATGGGCGATGGCAGGTATTGGTATACAGCCTTTAGCTTTTGTCCATGGGAAACCGTTGTGGCCAGTGACAATAGAAAGAATAAAAAGTATTTGTTCATGATCGTTAGATTTGGAAAAGCGAGGCCTGAGCCCCGCTTAAATTTTTGCATTTGTAATTAGAATGAAATATATTCCTAGACTATATCCCTAGTTCTCCATGAGCAAGCATATGTCTATAAACCGCTTTGCAAGTGCTGAAGAATCCTGAACAAGAATTTTCTACATAGGTCTGCGAAGTGAAGGTGTCAATCACTTGACCACTACTATTGTAAACATTTAGCGTGTAAACACATTTTGTCAACATGCTTTTGCTTTCCTTTGCCGCTTCGGTAGCTTTAACCGGGGTGTTGTTTTTGGCTAGCTTGTAAGCGGTTGTTTTTACATTTGCATTTTCTTTGGGAGCATTTGCGTCCGTGCCGGCAAATGCTGCAGTTGATAGCGCAGCTACGGCTACCAAGCTCATCAATAATTTTTTCATTTTTTTAAGTTTTGTTGTTTAACCATACATGCTTTTGGGACATGTTTTAATTATCTGAGAATAAAAGTAGGAGAAGGAAATGAATTGATTTAGACCGTTTGGAATTCGCAAGGGCTGATCTATTATTCGCGCTTACTTATTCGATTTTAGTTTTTTTGTACTTGGTGACTCCTTTGCCCAATTGGGAGAAAGCCCTACAGCAGGCTCACCATGGGGAAACAATATTTATAAACTCAGCATCGCGATTTTGTCTAATACCAAAGATAAAGAGGAAACAAAAGGGGGGAGGAGAGGTAGGTAGCCTTAACGATAAGCGGATTCGGTAAAGATTGAAGCTATTTGTAAAAACGAAAGCAGGGCATAGGCCCCGCTTTCGTTTTTGATATCTGTTAAACAATAATTTATAATAGTTTTATTTAAGTTGTCTGCTTGTATGAACAAAAAGACCAGCTGTTTGCAACTCAACCATGCATCGCTGCCAAGAATTGCGCACAATCGCTAGCTGAAGACGTATAATCCGTGTAGACCGCGCTACCTAACAGAACAACAGCTGTAAATACTTACTTTGAAATTACAGCGGACGAATGCTACAGTAGCTTCTGTGGATTCTTTGGTAACCCGAACTGATTGTTGGCAAGGCGGTGGGTAGTTGTTTCACACTTGCCTTTTCTTTGGGAGCTTTTTCAGTTGTATCAGCAAATGTCCAGTTTATAGCACAGCGAGAGCTATTATACTCATCAATAATTTTTTACTGTTTTTAAGTTTTTGTTTAACTATATATGCCTTTTTGAGGTATTATTTGATTATCTAGAAATAAAAGTAGGGACAGGAAAGTATCTGATCACTTGTGGTTTGCCAGTAATAAAAGACAAACCACTAGTGAATCATATGTTTATTGAAGGCTACGTCGTGAGATGTGGCTTTTTTACGTCAAAAGGGCCTGATTCTCATCAGACCCTTTCTCTTAGCGTTTATTTGTACAGTAATTTTTATGTTTCCTATCGTTTCCTCTTTTTTGTTTCGTCATCCAATGTTTTTAAAGACAATTGGATTTTCACTGTACTACGCCAATTTTTATGTTGAACCTTTCTTTCGAAAGGCTGCCTGTAGCCGTTTTGTATAGTAAGAACAATAGCCAGTTCAAAATAGTTTTATAAAATTCTTACTAACTCCAGTTTTAATTCAAAAAAAAACTTATGCTCTTAGTGAAGTACAGGTTGGACTAGTAAAACATTCGCAGCAGCATTTAATTATCAACTAGATCATACAGAGCGGGATTAATCATAAGTTTTGGGCATTGAAGGACAACTATTCATAAAATACCTTCAGCTGCTCCAGTCTCTTTTTTACCAGCTTGTTCTTCATCGGTTCAAATCCCATGATTTCTTTACTGTTCTGTTTAACGGATATCTGAAACGGCTGGTTTAGCTTTGCTGTTAAATGATAGATAGATACCAACTCTGCGAGGTCTTCAAACCATGCGGCTGTACTGTAAAGTGAAGCAAAGGGCGTTTTTTGAAGCTCTTTGTAAATTTTCGGCACATCAGAAACCGGTACCTGCTTTCCGCTTCGGAAGCGTGTGGTTGCCAGCAAAGGGCTGATGAACGCTTTCTCGGGTACGTTTGAGGTATGCCAGATGCCCCGGGTAAATGCTGTGGGTGTTACCACTGTATCGCCTTCACCGGAGTGAGGTGTAAGTGCCAGTACTGCATCCACCACATGCGTTGCCTCGTGAAGCAATACGTACACCATAGCATCCAACTCGCCGGCGTCAATAGTTATCTCCATCCCGCTGTCTTTAGGAAAGGTATAGTATGTGTGCTCCTTCCATGTGGCCCATTTGGAAACAGTTTCATTAATGATTTCCGCACGAAAAGTGATGTTGAATTTTTGGATTGAATCGGCTGTTTCAACAGGGGACGTAAGTGCCGTATTGGGCATATTATCCATGAAACTTATGCTGTGCAAATGTTGTTTCAGAATTTTACCATGCAGTGGCGACAGCGTGGTAAAAGCTTTTGCTACCTTGTCTTTTTCTTTGGCCGTCAGTATGTGATTCACAGGTTGCATTCCTGCTTCGCGAAACTTGCTGAAAACTTCGTCCGGTGCAGGTTGTATTCGTGCTGCTAATGCTGCCAAGGACTGGCTTTCCGGAATTTGGGCGTGAAGAGCCATCGGGGTAAAAAGAGAAAAAAATAAGTAAGTAAAGAATCTGCGCATCATTTGAATTTTGTATTGAAATAACAACGACTGAATTTAATTTATGGCAAGAAATTTTGCTCTGAATGCTGACGGCGTTTCACCTGATTTCTGCACAAATAGCCTGCTGAAGTAAGCCGGGTCTTCATATCCCAGTTCATAGCCAACCTCTTTTGCCGTCAGATTGGTATGTACCAGTAGCCGTTTTGCTTCTAACAAAATCCTGTTTTTAATCACATCATTAGGCTGTGGCAGATTGAGCCTTTTAAATTTATGGCTAATCGTTTTTGGAGCCATAAACAGCAGTTCGGCATAATCGGCAACATGGTGCTTTTCCTTATAATGTTCGTCAACCAACAACGTAAACTTCCTGAAAAACTCCAGGTCGCTGTTCTGTTCGGTAAGTTCTTTATCCAGATTTTGTTTTTTCCACAAACGTGCGGATTTGATGAACAATTGTTTGAGATAGGTACGAAGCATCTCTTCCAACGAGGTATCATTTAACCCGAACTCATCCCCCATCTGTCCGAAAATATAGCTAAAGAAAGGAATTTCGCCATTGTCCAATTCTACCATCGGCATATTGTAGATATTGCTGAACAGCAATCCGTTACAGGCCACTTCCTCATCATGTATCTGGATACAATAAAAATCGCGGTTGTAAAAAATGAAGTGTCCCTCTTCTTTTCCCAACTTCTTTATATATAGGTGCTGATTGGGGCTTACAAAAAATAGGGATGGCTGTTTTACGGAATATTCAGCGAGATCAACCTGTAATTCTGCTCCCTTTGGAAGAAGCAGTACTTTTATGTATTGCTTATAATTCTTGCTATTAATGGAATCAACATTTCCTTCATGCAACGATATAAGCCCTATGGTTTTTAGGTCGCTCCGAAATACTTTTTCACTTGCCATATTGGTAAACTAATAGGGTTAAAAATACAAATCTTAGTTTAAATAGAAACTGGAGAACACAATATTCTTGCTCTCCAGTTTTACAATTCATCATGATTTTGCAAATTTCTCCAGCTCGGTATTGAATTTTTCCATTTCTTCCACAAACAAGGCATGACCGCTGTTTTCAAACCGGATAAGCGTTGCATTTTTTATACCTTTTTGTAATTGTTCAGCCCAAACAAGCGGACAGTTTTTATCATACACTCCCTGAAATATGGTCACAGGAATATTGATTTTTGAAAGCTGAGGGCCTAGGTCCAAACCGCTGAGTGCGGTGATAGATTCTGTCATGGCATAAGGAGAGGCCTGCAAGTTGATATTCTCCAACCATTTTTCTACGTTTTTAGAAATATTGCCTTCTTTTGCCACGAAACCTGCACCGAAACTGGCGATCAGATCCTGCCTTTGTGTTTTGGTCGCGTTTATCAATCCTTCTACAGCTGCATCCGGCAATCCGTCAGGAAAACCTTCCCGTTGTTTCCACGATGGTGCGGCTGCCCCAAACAGAGCTAGCTTGCTTATATGGGCAGAGTTATATTTTGTTACATAATGCAGCACCACTGCACCGCCGAGCGAAAACCCTCCAAGCGTAGCATTTTGTATGTTCAGTTTTTCCAGAACCACTTTTATATCGTCGGAAAAGACATCAAAGTCATACTTTCCGTAAGGTTTATCTGATTTTCCAAAACCACGAAGTGTAATTCCAATCACTCTGAAGCCTCTGCGTGATAGATATTGGTATTGGTATTCGTACATTTCATCACTCAATGGCCATCCGTGAATCAATACGATAGGTTTACCTTCGCCAAGGTCTGTTACGTGGAGCTTTACTCCCTTTTCGACTTCGATGTATTCTGCTCTTCCGGCAGAAGCTGGTACTCTTTTCCCTTGAGCAAAAAGATAGGTGCTAAATAAAGTCATAACTAAGCTGATTGTTGCAATAATTGTTTTCATTTTTTTTTGTGTTTAAATTGTTTTAATATTATGATACAAAGATATATTCAGCTTGATTCGAATGGAATGGATAATGGTGGATATGTATTGTACTTTTTTCCCTAGTTAGGAATTCAAGGGCAATAGCAGCGAATGGAGATGTTTGGCAAATAACTATTTCTGACCATTACCTAGACAGGATTAATCTGCTTACACAGTTTAATGGAAACATCAGTCACTACAATCTGTTATCTAGTTTTGTTTGATTAATTAAATTTCATATCTTAAAGTTATAAACAGTTCAGTCAGATTATTGACTGTTCGTTAAGCTATATTTTTTGATTATAAACTGATATGATTTCTGCAGCTGCGCTGTGCGAATCATGAACTATTTTAACCGATATCCATATGAACCTAGAGTCAGCAGATCAACATTCCGTGTTACAGGTATTTCTCAGTGATACGCCAGAGGTTCCAAAACCACATTCCAATTTTCATTTATCAGTTCAGGGACCCATTGTTCATTTTCAGGAATATATCTTTGGTGATTCTACCGTCAAATGCCACTATCTCTATGGTAAAAACATTACCGTCTGCTTGTCCGCCTGTATTATGGAAGATGAAAAAGAAATATACACTATTCCCGCTCAGCCCATCGTCACCTTTCATATCCAAGTGTCTGAATACTGTCTTACTAGATTTGCCAATGGGCAGGAACAAAGCCGCTATACAAAGGGGCAATGTTGTTTATTTTGGCAGAATGATCATACTTTGGAATATGTATTACCACAGACAGAGTCTGATTATTTTGATTTGTATATCCGGCCCGGCCATTTGCTGGATATGGCAGACCGTTACCCGGTACTGAGGCAATTTGCAATGGAGGTGGCTACATCTTCATCTAGTGACATGGAATTTTTTGTAGATCGGATTGACCAACAACTATTGGACTCCATTGACGAAATGCTTCTTGAAGTTAAGAACTTTCAGGTAAGCGAACAGCGTTTTACCCATCTGTGTGAATGTCTTTTGCTCCAATGTATGGATATTCCCGTTAGCGTAGAGCCTCCGCCCGTATGTGCGGTCAAACGGGTTTTTAATAGCACTTTTGCTCATTTGGAAGATGATGTATTTACTAAGGAGCAAAATAGTGACTTAGGGATAATAGCCCGCTATTACAATAGAAATCAGCTGATCGAAAAGTTTTACGAGCTCAAACAAGAATATCTACGTCTCAAGCAGAAACGTGCCGAGAGTAAAGCACTCGTGAAGGAAGTCAAGGTCTGTTTTCAACAGATTATGGGCGATTCGGCAGATCGCTTGGCTGAGACGTACTTCTGGATCGCACAGCAGCTGCATGAGCAGAAGGAAAGATTTAGTCTGACCGAATATGAGAAACAAACCGTGGCCGAGGCGATTACTACTGTCTGCAATCAATCCTTTGAGCTGTGTACACCCGGTACACATCAGCTAGAGTTTTATACCAGTTATACCCAACGGCCCTATGCAGGTGATGTAGGGCAAGAAGAGTTTGGCCGGATATTGAATATGGTCGTCCCCAATTTGAATATTCCCCTCGACAAACTGGACGAAAGTAAAGAGGGGGGCGCGATCATTGATCAATACTTACAAGACCATCTCGGGTTTACACCCTTATCGCATTTTACAGAAAAAGGGGAAAGGGACAAACCTCCAAAAGTGGTTGAGCTTTATCATACCCTTATGCAACGAATGACCGATGAGCTTACGATTACAGATACCGGAGACATCCAAAAGAGCGATTTGATCCGCATTTTGGATTATGCTTATCAGCAGAACGATATAATTATGCTATTGATGTTTGAGATCGACCACCTGACAGATCAGGAGGATTACGTCAAGAGTCAAAAGTTCAATAAAATAAGTGCATGGCTGATGGTGTTGGATGAAACCATCGAAAATTGGTATGATCAGACCTGCAGCAAGGAGGAGGAGCAATACAGCGATTTGACGTATATTTATATGCGGTCAGGTAATAATATGAAGGCTGTAAAGCAGAAAATCAGAAAAACCAAGGAGATATATGACAAGATGGTGCCGGCACTTCTGAATGTTGGCTATGCCATGGAATCACAGACTAAAAAGAGCATGTTTATGCTGTTGGCCGAATCATTGATTATCACCGCTCGAAATCCTTTTGAAGAAGGAAGGAAGTAAATATGAAAAGCAAAAAGAAAATCAAAACTCCAGATAATGCGGATCAGGAGACGCATATATCACTAAAACAATTCTGTCTTTTATTCTCACTCTCTTATCGATGGGGGTGTAAAACGATTATCGATTCTGCAGATTATTTTGGGTAAGCTTGTCCTGATTCTATCCCGGTTGTTTTTGCTCCGGGTACAATTTCGGTGAAGGGCAGATTAGAACATGGTATTTCATTTACATCTGATAGACGAGAATTAGCATTTGGGATACTTAAAAAGGACGACTTCAGTGGGGATATATTTTATGCGAAGAAGATAAATGAAAGCTATCCTGATACTTTCATGGTTACAGATGAATAGTCTTTTTTTCCAACGTACCCTGATCGGCCATGTAAAACTCTCATTACAGCCTTTTAGTACAAGTTATCAGGTTACGAAGGAGTTTGAAGTCGATCTCTTTTGAAATTCACTTGGAGTTATTCCGAATGCTGTTTTAAAACAAGTAGCAAAATAACGAGGATCCGAGAAACCTGTCTCGAAGGCTACCTCACTAACAGAAATAGACTTATCTTTCTCCATAATTTGACAAGCATGTTTTAACCTGATGTTTTTTATAAATTCGCTTGGGGATAAATTCAGGAGTACTTTTGTCTTTCGATAGAGTGTGGATTTGGACAATCCCAAAATATTACCAAGTTTAATGATGTCAAATTGGTCATCGGACAAATGCTCCTCGATAACTTGGATCATCTTTTGAACAAATTTTTCATCCAATGGTGTGTGATTGAGCGTTGAAATATTAATCTTCGTATTGTTATGGAAAACCAGTTGCCTACAGCGTTTGTTGATAATAAAGCTCTGGATCTTTGCTTCCAAAACTTTAACCTCAAAAGGTTTGCTAATATAACCATCCGCACCGGCTTGGTAGCATTCGATACGATCTTCAATACTATTCTTGGCAGTTAACAGCAAAACTGGGATATGGTTAAATTCGGCATTGGATTTAATGGTTCTGCAAAAATTCAGTCCATCGAGTTCAGGCATCATGATGTCACTCACTATGATGTCAATTTCAGTGTTTTCGAGTACTTCCAAACCAAGGATGCCGTTATAAGCTATGTGTACCTGATAATTTTGGCCTAAGATGTTGGCCATGGTTGAACTAAGTTCTTCATTATCTTCCACCAGTAATAGGTTCAGTCTTGGCTGTGGGACGGTGTTCAATAATTTTTTTTCAATTTCATGTGATTCGACAATGGTATTTTTAATTTCTTCGGCAAATGGTTGTTCCATAACCTCAATTCCCCTCCTAAAATAAAATGATTTATCTACAGGAATCGTAATCTCAAACATACTCCCGATATGGAGTTGGCTCTCTACACGGATTTCGCCATAATGTGCCTCTATCAGTTGCTTGGTAACTGATAGCCCAATACCATTACTTTCAAGATGCTTTGTCGACTTATTGGTATAGAATACTGTAAAAATTTTCTCTATATCTTCCGGAGATATTCCAATGCCATTGTCACGAATATAGATTAGGAGCCAACTATATTCTTTTCGTTCCTCCACATGATACGTAAGCGTAATTTTGCCCTCCTTGTCTGTATATTTAAATGCATTGGAAAGGAGATTAAAAAGGACTTTATCGATTTTATCGACATCATAAAAGAGGATTTCTGGACAGTCCCCGTGTTGAATTTCAAAAATAATGTTTTTCTTTTTGGCTATTGGTCCAAAATGCATATCCCCTAATTGGTTGATAAAAGTAGGGAAATTTGATGCACTGATTTGGAGTTTCATGCTATTATTTTCCATTCTTCTGAAATCGAGGATCTGTTGAAGTAGTCGCTTTAACCGACTTAGATTTAGCCGTATTTTATCATATTGTTCCAAATTTTTATTCGTAGACATCTGAACATCATCGACCAAACAGGAAATAATAGTCAGCGGAGTCAGCAAATCATGTGAAATATTGGTAAAATAGCTGAGTTTGGATTGTGCGAGCTCCTTAGCCTTCTCCTTTTCAATTTGAGCAATTTTTAAATCTCCTCGCAACTTTATTCGATTGAAGGAATAACTAATAAAAAAGAATACGATGCACCCGACAATACAGGCGTAGATAAAATAGGCTAGGTTACTTTCATAGAATGAAGGTTTCTTTATAATCTCAATTTGAGTAGAGGTAGAATTCCATTTGTTATATAAGTCAGTTGATTTCACTAAAAATCTATATTTTCCCTTACTTAAATTGTTATATGTTGCGAAGATACGATCTCGAGGAGCGTAGATCCAATCTTTGTCGACCCCCTCCAGTTTATAAGCATAGCGGATTTTACCTTCCTGCGTAAAAGGCAGTGTTGAAAAGGATATTTCAATGTTTTGATCTTGCGGATTCAGTGTTAGTTCAGCATGGTCGCCGCTGAACAATTCCTGTTTTGATTCCAGGATAATAGACTTATTGTTGATTTTTATGTCAGAAATAAGAACCTTTTCTTTGAAATTGGGTAAGATACTATGATCATTGAGTTGAACAATACCATTATAACCGCCAAAATAAATGGTATTGGAATTTTTATCCACAGCAAAGGCCCGTTTTGAGAACATATTGACTTGGAGACTATCAGAAGCAGAAAATTCACTGATGTTCTTGCTTGCGTTGTTGATCTTGTATAAATTACGTGTCGTAGATAACCAGGTGTAGCGATCGAGACATATGACATCAAGAAGCTGGTTTTTCTCAAATAATGTGTTATTTGTAACTTCTGATACTTTTTGGGTGACATGTTGATAATTCAGTAATCTATTATCTTTGGTACCAATCCATAAATTGCCATCTGGATCAACATCCATCGTTTCAATTTGGTCGCTTCTCAATCCAGGGGTCTCTTTACCGAGATGAGTGAGTATGGACCGGAAATTACGGTTGTCGATACAATAGATTCCATTTTCCTTGGTTGCAATCCAAATATGGTCTTGTTTACCTTGTGCAATCGCTACCGGTTGATCCTTTATCTCTGGGATAATCTTGATATTCTCCGATTCCGACTTTTTTAAGAGCAGTCCCTGAGTGGTTGCAATCCAAAGCCGTTTCTGTCGATCTGTGAAGAAAAAAGAGGGTATCCCCCGATGTTCGATATGTTGCACTAAATCGACCTTCCGCAAGAATTTAATATTATTGGTTGTCTTCTGAAAGACATTTATTGACGATTCATATGTTGAACCTACCCACAGTTCTTCTCCAAAATCTGTAGCACAGGTCACTGCGCGTATTGAAATCAAATCTCTGAAATTGGAATTGCTATACGTA
Organism: Sphingobacterium sp. GVS05A; assembly: GCF_019969845.1. Lineage (GTDB taxonomy): Bacteria > Bacteroidota > Bacteroidia > Sphingobacteriales > Sphingobacteriaceae > Sphingobacterium. The sequence goes on along the minus strand of NZ_JAHXYR010000002.1, from coordinate 106,714 downwards.
TTTAATTGATTCGTTTTTGGAGACAAGCTACCAAACCCAAAGCGTTCGAGATTAAACCATAAGATACCTTTGTGATCTCGATAGAGCATATTGAGGTTCGGCGCAATACTATATAATGTTTTGATCTGTTTGAAACTATAGTTTTTAACAATTGGTTTGTCAAAGCTAAACATTGACACCCCTTTGCCACCTATAGCGAGCCATAATGTGCCATATTTATCTTGGTAGATATCGTTGAAGATATTCGTCGTATTGTCGAAGTAACGAGAAAGATCGATTTCTTGCAATCGACCATTTTGATATTGAAGTGTTGATATACCTGAGAAAGAGAGAATCCATATAAAATGACGGCTTCGATCTTGAATGATGTTATAAAATAGATCTTCTTTGCCGCCATGACGGCGTTTATTTTTGATTTTAATTTCTTTGTAGGGATTATTCGGATCCTGTGGATTGAATAAATAAATTCCGTCTCCCCAAGTACATATCCAGAGTTGTCCATGATCGTCTTCCATGAGTTTGAAAGGATTGTTGCGTGTGCCAAGTTTGGGATAGGGCTGTAATTTGTTGTTGACAAGACTTAGCTTAAATAAGCCTGCTCCCCATACACCTAGCCAAATCTGGGCTTGGCTATCCTGAAAGATCGTATTAATAGTTTTGCCTCTCATCCTATTATTCAGGATCTGCGCACTTTGCGCGTCTGTCAAAGGCGTTAATGTGCTGTCATAGATAAAGATGCCATTATCTGTGCCGATCCAAAGCCGTTTTGCACGGTCAATCATCAATGTATTGACTCGAACTGTTGCTACACGTGGATCATTTAAGGGGAAGATCTTATAATTGCGTTTATCCAATACATAAATGCCTTTCTCACCTCCCAAAATCAGTTTATTTCCCAGTTCTACAAGCGTCCGAATAGCTTGTTGGCTTGTCACTTTCCCCGCTGCATCCCTTAATTTGAAATTCAGGATATTATATGCATCATAGCGACTTAAGCCCTGTGTGGATGCAAACCATATGTATCCCTCTCGATCCTGTATTGTCTGATTGATCGTTAGTGAGGGAAGCTCATAATTTTTTGGCATAGGGTCAAGCCCCATCTGTTGGCTATGTACAGTTATCAGGGATAGATATAGATACAAAAATGCGATTACTTGCCGTATATGTGCACTCATCTTAATAATCTTTTATTCCACCTGTCAAATCCAGTTTTGGTATACTTCTTATCCAACATATAGTTGATGTGCTCAACCTTCTACAGTTAACATTAGCGTACGGTGTCATTTCGCTTCAATACATCCGTATTGCATCGCGAATAAAGGGATACCAACTGAAGATTTTTAGGTTTATATGGATTAAAGATACAAATGTTTTTGTAATTAAGTGTATATTGGACATTTATTTAAAATAGGGTCGTTAAAAATGATTATTTAACCTTTTAGGCTCAAAATGATCCCATTTTGTGTTATGATTAGTCTTTATTCAAACATCTTCCAAACCGATTTGAAGTAGTTTTGTTTGTCCCGATTGGGAATCAAATTTTATAAATCTCAAGATATGCGTATCAATTTTATTTTATTCCTATTGCTTATTGGAAATTTTTCTTTTGGACAGAAACTGAAAAAAGAAGTTGTTCTTTCTCAGCTCAAAAGGGCAAACGGCTATTGGCAATCACATCACAGGCCGGAAGTTTGGGCATTTTGGGACCAGGCGGCCTATCATACTGGAAATATGGAATTCTATAAAATTTCAAATTCAAAAAGTGATCTGAAATATTCTGAAGATTGGGCAAGATTCAATGGTTGGAAGGGTGCTAAATCAACCGACAAGCAACATTGGAAATATAGTTATGGTGAAACTGATGATTATGTGCTTTTTGGAGATTGGCAGGTTTGTTTTCAGACCTATATAGATCTTTATAATTTGTCGCCAAGTCCCGAAAAGATAGCTCGGGCTAAAGAAGTTATGAACTATCAGATTCATTCAGCCAATTCTGATTATTGGTGGTGGGCTGATGGTTTGTATATGGTCATGCCTGTCATGACCAAAATGTACAGATTGACGCAAGATCCACTTTATCTTGATAAAATGTATGCCTATTTGCACTATGCAGATAGTATCATGTTCGATCAGGAGCATCATTTATACTATCGTGATGCGAAATATGTCTATCCGAAACACAAAAGTCTCCATGGCAAGAAGGATTTTTGGGCGCGAGGTGATGGTTGGGTGTTTGCAGCCATGGCAAAGGTTCTTCAAGATCTGCCCAAACAGGATAAACATCACGGTTATTACCAGGAAAGATTCAAAAAAATGGCAGTTGCGATTGTGAGCTGCCAACAGGAAGAAGGATTTTGGACGCGAAGTATGTTGGATCCTGAACATGCTCCTGGGGGAGAAACTAGTGGTACTGCTTTCTTTACCTATGGTCTACTTTGGGGAATCAATCAAGGAATACTCGTTGATCCGAAGTTTTCAAAGGCCGCCATTAAAGGTTGGAATTATTTGAGTGAAATCTCCTTACAAGCTGATGGCAGAATCGGGTATGTACAACCCATCGGTGAGAAGGCTATCCCCGGGCAGGTGGTTGATGCCAATTCTACGGCTCCATTTGGTGTAGGTGCATTCTTATTGGCCGGGACCGAAATGTATCGTTATCTCGATAAAAAATAAGTTAACCATATAAATGAAAAGTCAAATTTTATTAACCTTCCTATTGCTGCTGTCAGCAATACTGTCTGTCCAAGGTCAAATTGAAAAAAAGAAATCCACAGGCAATGATGAAACAAGTAGAGTTTTCTGGCTTCAAGAAATGGATCGTATGCTGCGTCCCGTATTACGGAGTTTAGCACATGACAGCCTTCGAATAAACATGCCTCAGATCACATCAGCCCAGGTGGATAACAAGGAACATCGTATTAAAGTGCAGTATGTTGAGGTATTGGGAAGAGTATTATCAGGTATTGCTCCTTGGCTTTCATTGGATGGTGGGTCGGAAGCGGAAAGAAAGCTACGCGAGCAATATAGAACCTGGACTGTTCTGGCACTTAAAAACGCGTTGGATAGTAACGCACGTGATTTTATGCGTTTTGATCTCGGTGGACAACAGCTTGTAGACGCCTCCTTTATTACTTTAGGTTTTATGCGTAGTCCATGGCTGTGGGAGAACATCGATGATCAAACCAAAAAGAATTTGATTGCATCGGTAAAGATAACGCGTCAATTTCGGCCGGCCTATTCGAATTGGTTGCTTTTTTCGGCGATGAACGAAGCTTTTTTAGCCAAATATTCCGAGGATTGGGATGTGATGCGGGTTGATTATGCTTTACAGCAACTGGAGCAATGGTATGTCGGCGATGGCATGTACATGGATGGTCCGTACTATGCCTTTGATTACTACAATAGCTATGTTATCCATCCTTTTTTGGCTGGCATCATGGACATAATCCAATTGAAGACCAAACATTACGATAGCATGTTTGCTAAAATCAGACTTCGTAATGAACGATATGCCATTATCCAGGAGCGGTTAATCAATGCAGATGGTAGTTTTCCGCCTACAGGAAGATCCGTAATTTATCGTGCTGCAGCCTTTCATCATTTAGCCGATATGGCGTTCAAGAAGCGACTTCCTAAAGAACTGTCAAACGGGCAGGTTCGTGGAGCGCTGTCTGCTGTTTTGAAAAAGACGACACAAAATCCAAATACCTACCAAAATGGCTGGTTGACATTAGGGGTCTACGGTAGTCAGCCTGGCTTGGCGGATTCTTATAATAATCAGGGCAGCCCTTATCTCTGTTCAGTGATTTTCTTGCCTTTGGGATTGCCGGATGAAGATCCTTTTTGGAAAAGCGAAGTAACGGACTGGAGTGCCAAACGTATCTGGTCAGGACAGGATTGGAGCAGGGACGGTAGTAAAGCGATTCACTAACATAGTATTTATGAAAGGGGCATCGCACTCAATTAAATAATGAATGAAAACATTTCGCAGTCAAATTTTTAGAATAGGAATGTTCTGTTATGCATTCCTGTTATTTACTTGTCCAGTGCAGGGACAAGAAGTTAAGGAAACAATCGTCGGAAGCGGATGGGCTAAGAATACGGTCAACACAGCTGTATTTCGTAAAAATTCTCTAACCAGCAACCGTAAATATCAATATACAGCCTATTACGACCACGAGGGATATGTCGTGTTAGGTAGACGTCTGTTATCCGGAGAGGTTTGGCAGCTACGTCGTACAGGTTATACTGGTAATGCCAGAGATGCACATAATGTGATCAGCATCATGGTAGATCAGGCTGGATATCTTCACGTCTGCTGGGATCAGCATAATAGTCGATTGAGATATGCCCGTTCCATCCATTCGAATAGCCTCGTGCTTGGTGACGAACACGTTATGGTGGGGCAAAATGAAACACTGGTGACTTATCCCGAATTCTTAAAACTGCCCAACGGTCAGCTACTGTTTCTATATCGGGATGGCGGATCCGGCAACGGCAATCTTGTGGTGAATAGCTACGATATCAAACAGCAGCAATGGAAACGTGTCCATAGCAACTTGATTGATGGTGAAGGCAGAAGAAATGCGTATTGGCAAAGTTATGTTGATAATCGGGGAACAATACATCTCTCTTGGGTCTGGCGTGAAAGTCCGAACGTAGCGAGCAATCATGATATGGCTTATGCTTGTTCAAAAGATGGTGGATTAACATGGGAACGAAGTAATGGGATAAGGTATGATCTGCCGATGAAAGCATCTACAGTAGAATATGCTGCTCGTATTCCGCAGCAACACGAATTGATTAATCAAACATCAATTGCTGCTGACGATAAGGGGAATCCTTTTATTGCAAGCTATTGGCGTACCCCTGAATCACCGATTCCGCAGTATAAAGTTATTTATTTACAGGATGGCCAATGGAAGGTCCGATCTTTTGATTTTAGAAAAACCCCATTCAGCTTGAGCGGTGGAGGGACAAAAGAGATTCCCATCGCAAGACCGCAGGTATTGGTTCGCGGTAAAGATAAAAAGGTTGCTTTAACGTTGATCTTTCGGGATCAGGAAAGAGGGTTTCGGCCTTCAATTTTGACCTTGAGGGGGATGCAACAGGAAGCGATTGATATTGTTGACCTGTGTGATGCATCTGTAGGCGCCTGGGAGCCTACATACGATACCGAGTTGTGGCGAAAGAAGCGCAAGATTGCGGTATTCCTACAGGCGACGGTGCAAAAAGATGGTGAGGGATTAGCCGAAACAGCTCCAACAGCAGTAAAAGTGCTGGAATGGCGCGACAAAGTCATAAAAAGATGACGAAATTAAGAAACATGAAAATAAAACAGGGCATACTTCGAATTCTGGTATTTAGTTGCGTTTATATGATTTTTGCAACAACGGCGCAGAGCCAGAAAAAATCCGTTTTCGAATTGAAAAATCCGGATTTTAAAAAGAGCCCTTACACCGGACTTACACGCCAGCATTGGATGGATGCTGCGTCCTATTTGTTGAAAGGGGCATTTTCTGTCGTTCAAGACTTAAATAGCCCCATGTTATTTCCCAAGCAACCCGGCCGTAGTTACCCTAGAGATGGGGTGCGCAACGAAACGGAACGATTAGAGGGGCTGTGCCGTACGCTTTTCATCGCTGTCCCCCTTTTAAAGAAAAATGCTGACTATGAGATTCGAGGTATTCGCGTAGCGGATTATTATAGGCATCAATTGGAATTGCTATTGGATGAGACTTCTGAAAGCTATATCGCACCCCTCCCAGTAAAAGGAGGACCAAGTCAAAAGCTGGTCGAATTTGGAGGTTTAGCGGTTGCGCTAATGGCAGCTCCAGAGGTGCTATGGGATCCTTTGCCGGATCATACGAAAAATGCGCTTGCACAAACGATGCTGAGTTATGGTAATGGACCAACGATACAGATGAATTGGCGCTTTTTCAATATCATGATCCTCAGCTTTTTTAAAAGTAGAGGTTATCTTGTTAGAGAAGATTACCTCAAGGATTTATTGGAAAAATGCCTTAAAGATTATCACGGTGATGGTTGGTATAATGACAGTCCTTACTATGACTACTACAGTATGTGGGCCTTCCAGCTTTATGGAACACTCTGGGCGAATAATTATGGCGCGACAATGTACCCTGAACTTGCTGCAAAATTTAAATCGAACCTACATGATGTGGTGAAAAGCTATCCTTATTTATTTAGCCGTAATGGCGAAATGATTATGTGGGGGCGTAGTATTTCGTATCGTATGGGGGCCGCAGTACCATTTCCATTATTGGGGTTATTGGATGATCCCTCCATAAATTATGGTTGGATGCGGAGAATTGCATCGGGTACCCTGTTACAATTTTTAGAAAATCCGGATTTTCTTTCAGACGGTATTCCAAACCTAGGCTTTTATGGCGCTTTTGACCCTGCTGTACAAGAATACAGTTGCCGGGGAAGTGCGTATTGGTTCGGGAAATTCTTTTTAGGTCTATTGGTCCCGGAAAACAGCAACTTTTGGACTGCTTCAGAAAATCTGGGTGCTTGGGATCGTCAAATTCCAGCCGCTAAGGTTCTGAATACTTATGTAAAAGCAGCTGAAATGTTAATAACTGATTATAGCGGGATAGGTGCTTCTGAAATTCGATCGTGCAACACAAGTAAGACCGTTGGCTATTATCAAGGAACAGAAAATTATAATAAGCTCTCCTATAACAGTGCATTTCCCTGGCAGGCCGATGGGAAGAACGGTGAAATTTCAATGAATTATGCGTTTCAAACCCAGCCAGACAATTGGGAATCACTTCGTATTTACCAATTTAAAGGATACGAGCGGGGGCACTATCGCCGTACGGCGACCTTAGCTTCGGACACGACTGTACGTCTAGCCTTATCGGAACAGTCAATAACAAATGGAATTCTGAGATGTGATCAATTACTTTCCGGCAATTCTTTGAGCTTTCGGTTAGGGCATTATGCCCTCCCAAAATGGAAGGATAGGCCTATCCATACTCGAAAACTTGAGTTTAAAGGGCAAGAGGCAATGATTTTAGATAATGGGGAGTACCAATTGGCTATGGTAGGGCTCATGGGCTGGGAGGGAATAGAAAATGTCAGTTGTCATGGGCTTCATCCCGTAACGGACGAGAGTGCCGTATTGAATTGTTTTGTACGAGGGGCAAAACCGCGAGCACAATGGTACGTCACATTGCAGCTGTGGAAGAAATCGGGGGAAAAATGGACAAATGAAGAACTTTTTCCGCAATTGAAAGCAACGGCTAAGAAAGTTGAGATTCGTTGGCGTAATGGGGAGAGGCAAATCTTTCATACCTTGATGCCATAAACACAATATTGATATCTGGGAGGGGCTTTCCAAAAGTGGACAGCCCCTTTATTATTTCATGTTAACAGTATCTTTTTTCGCTGTTATTTTAACCAGCCGTGGCCCAAAGGGCTTGGCTGGTTCAGCTATAGTATCGCGATAGAATCAGTTCATAAATGTTCGATAGCGAATTTTTTGGCATTTTGAAGCGAATTTCAACTCAATTGAACTAAAATCGAACACCCTAATCTCGCTTCAAAGCTACTTTTGTCTTAAGCCCAAAACATTGTTGGACGAGATTATTCACTTGTTTCTTTAGAAAATTTGCGCGCTATTTTCCTGAGGAATCGAGAATACCAATTATAAAAAAGAGTTTATGAATTCAAATTGAGAAGAGTATCCATCGGACATTCTGGCATTGCTAGGTTGATTCCAGAAGCGCTTAGAAAATTACAAACTAACCAAATCAATTATTAAATAAATCATGTTAAATCATTACTATAACAGATATTCAAAAAAAGGCCTTTTGTTGAACAGTCTTTTTTTGATTGCCATGTCCAGTTATGGGCAGAGTGCAACTGTCAAGGGGGTTATTAAAGATCTCTCAGGGAAGGGAGTTGCAGGTGTTACCATTCGTGTAAAAGGGGGGACTGAAACAGTTCAAACCAATGCACAGGGAAATTTTTCCATTCCGGCATCCCCCGGCAACACTTTAATCATTACATCAGTTGGCTTTCAGGAGAAGCAAATTACAATAGGGCAACAGGTCAATTTGGACGTTACACTTGCGCCTTCCGAAAATGTCTTGGAGGAGCTTGTTGTGGTGGGCTATGGTAGTCAGAAGCGATCTGATATAACAGGATCGGTTGCTTCAGTTCCTAGGGATCGTCTTTCAAAGATCCCTGTTAATAATGTGATGCAGGCAATTCAGGGTGCTGTGTCTAATGTGACGGTTTCCCAAGCATCATCCATTCCTGGAGATGCGCCATCGGTACAGGTAAGAGGAAGAAACTCAATCAGTGCGACAACGGAGCCTTATGTTGTGGTCGATGGAATCCCCTTGACGAAAACAGATGGCTCCATCAATGATATTAATCCCAATGACATTGAATCGGTAGAAATACTTAAGGATCCTTCCGCAGTGGCTATCTATGGCGTAAATGGGTCGAATGGTGTCATATTGATTACAACAAAGAGAGGGACAACAGGTAAACCGTCGATTCGTTACAGTGGTTATGCTGGTGTGGAGAATGTTGCGCATCTCCTCGAGCCGGTTTCGGGCGAAGAATTGTTAAAGCGTTATGCAGAATATGCTCGGATCACCAATACAAGTTTATACAACGGCGGTCCAGTACGGAATCAATACGAATATGACAATTATAAAAATGGTGTAACTACGGATTGGCTGGATGCGGTTATGCAGACTGGCGTTATACAGAATCACAACGTAAGTTTGTCCGGAGGTAGTGAAAATGCCAAATATTTTGTGTCGGGCGATTATCTAAACGAAAAAGGAGTCTTGTTGGGGTACAATTACAAACGTTACTCCTTCCGTACTAATACCGATTTTAAGGCCACCAAATATCTATCTGTGGGTACATCTTCGTTTATCGTTGCACATAATAGAGATGGGGGCCGGGCGAATCTGCTACAAGCTGCGGCAATGAGTCCCTATGCAAGAATGTATAATGAGGATGGCTCTTTGACACAGTACCCGATGTATTCAGAGCAATTATGGTCCAATCCTTTATTGCCAACGACCTTAGATCCACAGCGCCGGCAATTTAACATTTCTTTGAATGGCTATGCCGATTTAAATTTTGGTGAATTATATAAACCATTAGCGGGATTGAAATATAAATTGAATGCGGGCTATTCTTATGTACCGGTCAGGAACAATGAATATGAAGGCGAATCGGTCTATAATTTTGCTGGTCTCGGACGCATTACCAATAGTGAAACACAGACCTATACCGTAGAGAATATATTAACTTATACCAAAGACTTTGGTAAGCACCATATTGACTTCACGGGGCTATATGCGGCTAAAAGCAAATATTGGCAACAGGCGATTGCGACAGGCGAGGTATTTCCCAACGATGCACTTGGTTGGGGTAACTTGGGGGCCGCGTCAACACAAAAAGTTTCTTCGACGGCAGATTTATATCGTACAATCTCACAAATGGGGCGCTTAAATTATGCGTATGATAGCCGCTATATGCTGACCTTGACCGTTCGTCGGGATGGTGCATCTGTATTCGGAAGAAACAATAAATATGGTGCTTTCCCATCCGCAGCTGCGGCATGGAATATTCATAACGAATCCTTTATGCAAAACGCCAAACATATTGTCAGTAATTTAAAATGGCGTATTTCTTATGGCCTTTCTGGAAATGAGGCTATACCTGTTTATCGCACTCAATTTTTAATGGACTCAAACCCAATGGCAATGAATGGCTTGTCGAATACGGCCTTAACTATTCGAACCTTGATGGGCAATTACGATCTACAGTGGGAGAAAACAAAAGGTCTAAATACCGGTGTCGACTTTGGACTATTAAATAATCGGATCACAGGTAGTATTGATATGTACAAATCCAGCACCTATGATCTGCTCCTGACCCAAGGATTGCCCAAGCTAACTGGTTTTGCGACAGTTTATTCTAATATCGGTAAAATTGAGAATAAGGGTATCGACCTGACCTTAAATACCAAAAATATCGTAAAAGATCATTTTAACTGGTCGAGTACACTGGTCTTCTCTCGTAATAAAAATAAAATTACGGAAGTATATGGTAACGGGAAAGACGACCTGGGCAATAGGTGGTTTATAGGGCAGCCTCTAGGGGTAATTTACGATTATACGAAGGTGGGTATCTGGCAGGCGGACGAGATTGCGTCTGGAGCGAATAAGGGCTGGGATGATGCTGCGCAAGCTGGCGATCTCAAACTTGCAGATATAAATGGTGATGGAAAAATCGATGACGGCGATCGATCTGTTTTGGGGCAGACTGCACCGAAGTGGACTGCCGGTTTGACAAATACGTTTACTTACAAAGCGTTTACGCTAAATGTTTTTATCAATACAGTGCAAGGAGCGTTGCGCAATAATCCGCAGATAGGAGGAGCGTCGGACGAGATGGGACGTCGAAGCACACCAGCAGCGCTCGGGTATTGGACACCGGAAAACAAAAGCAATGAATGGCGTTCTTTGGGTAACCATTCCAATATTCATGGATATGGCTTCCCCTCAAATGCTAGTTTCACTCGTTTGAAAGATGTAACCTTAAGTTATACAATGCCGCAGCAGCTTGTCGAAAAAATTGGAGTACAGGGCTTGACAGTATATGCTAGTGGTCGCAATCTGTATACATGGACCAATTGGCTTGGCTGGGATCCCGAAGCTAGGGATATTACACGTGGATCAGGAAATGACAACATCAACTACCCAATGGTAAGGACGTATGTATTAGGTATTAACCTTAGTTTTTAACGCTTAACCATCATTTTGCAAAAATCAATTATATACACATGAAAAAGACGATAAACAATTATACCACCTTATTTTCCATATTTGCTTTGTTATCCGTAGGAGCGATCTCTTGTGGTAAAGGCTATTTGGACGAGAAACCATATTCAAGTTACGATGCTACGAATGTTGATCCCACCACAGTGGAGAACAGGTTGCTGGGCTTACATTACAATTTTGCACAGCTCTGGGGCTACAGTGGCCGGCAAGGATTTCTTTCCAGCTGGCAGATTGGGACAGATATTACGAGTGCAGGATCGACAGAGGGTGTTGAAAATCCTTTTTACCAATATGCTGATCTGAATTCAGAAAATGGAAGTGTAAGTTTTTTGTGGGAAAAATGCTATGCATTTATTAATAATGCCAACCTTGTCATAGATGGAGTGGGTGATAGCAATCCAAAGGCTACTGCAGAAGCGCGGTTTTTTCGTGCCTACGCCTATAATATGCTGGTTACTTTATGGGGAGATGTACCTTTGTTGACCAGTTCAATTAAGGTGCCTTCATTTAATTATACACGGGCCGCTGTTGCTGATATCGATAAAGTTATCACCGATGATTTGAATTATGCAGTTAAAGAGCTCCCCGATCTTGCTACAGCCAGCACACCTAGCCGAATCAATAAAGATATGGCGAGACAGCTTGCTGCAGAAGCTTTTTTACGTATTGGTATGCGTGATGCAAGCTATTTCGCGCAAGCGGAAGCTATGGCAACCGCCATTATCGACGGGGGTAACTATAAGTTGATTGAGACACGTTACGGAAAATACCTGTCTGAAGGCGGCGATTATTTTAGAGATATGTTTCGTCAGGGGAATATGCGTCGTAGGCAGGGGAATACCGAGGCTATCTGGACTTTTGAGGTGGAGTTCAATCGAGAGGTTAATGGCGGTACTATTGACAACCCACAACAACGCCGGGTATGGCAGCCAGCTTATCATAAGTGGGATGGGATGGTCAATGCCGATTCGCTGGGTGGAAGAGGAAATGGCCGTTTACGGTTGAGTAATTTTATGAAATATACGGTATGGAATGGGCTAAAGGGCGATATTCGCAATAGTAATTTTAATATACGCAGGACAACCAATTATAATCGTCCAAATTTCAGTGCAGAAATTGGTGTCAACGCCGATGGATATCGCGTAGCAAAAGGTGCAGGAATTAAAAATATTGTTATCAAAACAGGGGATAAAGTAGTTCCTTTTCGTACCGATAGTTTAGAAGTTTGGTATCCATTTCCAACAAAATGGGGTGGTTATGATCCACTCGATGATTTTGGTTATGCGCTGGTGAAAGATTGGCCTGTGATGAGATTCGGCGAAACCTATTTGCTGCGTGCAGAAGCTCGATTGCGTCAGGGAAATGCAGCCGGTGCGGCAGAGGATATCAATAAACTGCGGGATCGCTCATTTAAAATGGCACGTACAGAGTCTGGAAATAATCAGTTAGGAAAAGTAGCCACAAGTGATTTAACGATTGATTTTATCCTGGACGAACGCGCTCGGGAGCTGATTGCAGAAGAAAACCGTCGGATGACTTTAGTCAGAATGAATAAATTAAAAGAACGGATTTTACGAAATGGGGACACAGGACCTGCAAACAAAATAACAACTGGTTTTCAGGATTACAATGTTTTACTGCCTATCCCATTAAGTGAGATTCAACTGAATAACAAAGACGGCGACAATCTAAAGCAAAATCCAGGGTATAAGTAATCTTTATCAGGATATTGTTTGATCGATATGATCTGATTTTTTACAAATAGGCTTATTTTAGGGTAAGTCTATTTGCCCTAATCATTCTTTCAGAGGGAAGTGATAATAATCTTTCATTATCAATGAAAAAGGGGGGGATTGTGTAATGGCCTTCCAATGGCTAGATATTATGAAATATTATGGAGGTAATATATTGGCCAATATTGCAACAGGCACTGATCGGCAATGGAAAGCCCAAATCGGTCAAAGGCCTCGAGGGGAAATCTTGGACAGACAAATTTCATATCTGTCGTATGGTCTGAACGGGCAATTACGCTTTATGTGGATGATATCGAGATGCTCCGTGTACCGATGTACCTTCACCTTCCTGCCATTCACCGAGTTTTTCTGTCCGTTAGTCTAAAGTCCATAGGCCGGGGGCGTATTGTGTTGTAGTTTTGAATCAACAAATAGGAACAAAAACCATCATGAGCATAGATGGAAATGCTCATGATAGCTTCATCACAAATAAAGAACAAGCTATTTAGATGAAAAACTAACACAATAAAATAAAGACATTATAAACTCATTAGTAAATACATTCGCAGCAGCAGCCTTAATCGCAGTATCTACTTTCGCTATGGCAGCTGAAGGGCCAGGTTCAAAATTAGTAAAAGCGGCCGGCGACCTTTTGTCAGTATCTAGAAGATGATACGTTAAAAAGTATAGTTCTTTATTTGATCAGTTTCTTAAAAGTTGACTTTTCATTTTCACAAATGCTACAACAATATGTCGCAGGCAGCTTCTCAAATAGTGTTCCTGCGGCGACATCCTGCGTACTATCTCCCCAGATGGGATCATATATTGTCTGACAGGCTGGACATTGATAAGTGACTCTGATCAGATCGGACTTTTCTGTTGTAGCCAGCGTAGGAATATTATGAGGTTCTTGGATCACTGCTCTACCTCGAAGTTGATAAAATTCTTCGCACAGTGCCAAGATCACACTTATAAGTTCTGCTCGTTCCACGCGTTTTTGATAAGTGACAAAGTCTCTTGAATTAGGGTTGAAATCTTGCGTATGTTGCACCTGAAACCAAGATTTCTCTCCCTTAGAGTCGATGAAACGTAAAATTACAGATCCCCAGATCCCACTCTTTGGTTGCATTTTAATACCAAAACAAAGTTTGTACGTGCGAATATCCAACCAGTTCATGTGGTGCACCAATTCCTGCTTAAGCGCTAATGCAATTGGATCAAAATCTTCGGTCATCCAATTGAGTTCATTTAGGGCATGCCGCAGGTTGATTCGATGTCGATCTAGCACAATATCCCAATCAGGTCTTGTCGTCGTTTGAATATCTTTAATAACAATTGATTTCCAAGGCGTAGTGTACAATTGGCCGATCCTGTGTTGCAGACAGAGATTACATATGTCGCGTAAAAAAGCGGTCGAAAAGGTTTCGGAGCGCCGGTATACGCCCAGCCATAATCTATCTTGGTAGGTATTAAATCCCTCATAATAGGGGAGTTTAAAGGTGGGTTCCATAAATGGCTGTTCTGTGGACTGGAAAAGAAATTTTCCGGAGGCAATAGCTGACGCTTCTAACTTTTGTCCCAACTGTTGTCCTTCGCTTGAAGTTGCAACCAGCGACCCGATCATCATTGGCTCCAAAAACAGACTTAGTCTCGCAATATCGTCGGTATTTACAAGAGTGGACCAGGTGTAAAATAAGTTGCTTTTGGGAAATCGGAGCTGAAGGTACCAATAATTGCTAAATTCCGAAGTGATGAAATTTAGATTTCCAGTATAATACGGTACCAAGGATTGAGTGCAGTCCACAACATTCACTTTCAACTGGGGATTGAACTCGAAACTGTCCAAAATATCTTTATATACGCCTTCACGTACCCATGCTCCCTGATTAAAAAGCCCATCGGCTACATATGAACTCACAATGTTTGGATATATATCCTGACCAATTTCATAAGCAAACTCCTGATTGAACAGTATATATTCTAATTCTTCAAGTTGCGTATCGTTTACTTTAAAATATAGTTGCTGCCTACTGCCAAATTTGACTTCCGTAATACCCACCTCTTCCAAAGGAATCAATAAGTTGTCGAGTTCTCCTGGAGATATTGCACCTCCTGAGAGGTTAACCTTGATAAACTGTCCTTTTTTCATTGTTTTACTTTGCATAGGATTTTACCTCCTTATCCTTTTCTGCAGCGTAGTTTTCCAAAATACGCTTAACTTCGGGTTTACAGGATCCACAACCTGTCCCAGCTCCGGTGGATGTACATAACTCCTGAAAATCGGTACATCCACCGCTAATACATCGTTGCAGATTTCCCTCTCCAACTTGGCTGCATGAACATACCAATCGCCCAATGACAGCTTCTTTGGCAGTTCCGCTTCGTAGTAGCTGTAGCCGTTTTTCACTTAATTCGATCCTGTTTGCAATCAAGTTTTTAAACTCAGAAAATTCGTTCTTGTCACCGATCAAAATGGCACCTACAAGTCTATCCTGATAGATAATACATTTTTTGTAATAGCGCTTGGCCTTGTCAATAAAAATAATCTCTTCATAGTCCTCATTTGGCGTTTCTGTAAGACCGATGCTACAGAGGTCAAAACCTTGTATTTTGATAATATTCATAAACAGGCTTCCCTTATAATAGCTACTGATATCCCCCTGATGATAATGTGCAACTATACAAGCCTGTTCTTCGGCAGCTGCAGTGATACCGTAAAGTGTCCCTTCAAATTCTGCAATCTCTCCGATGGCATAAATAGCAGGGTCGCTAGTTTTCATATGACTATCCACGACCACACCCCGTTGGCAAAGTAGGCCGGCATCCCTTGCTAATTCGATATTGGGCGTAGTACCTATCGCTAGGATTAGTGCGTCGCATTTGATCTGTCGTCCACTCTTTAATTCGATCTTTGTCAGTTTATTGCGGCCGTAGTATAGTTGAACTTCATCGTTATAGAATATATCGCAGCCGAGGTCTATCATTTCTTCGTGAAGCAATTGACTCCCAAGTGGATCTAGCTGACGATTCAAAAAACGCGAAACACGTTGAACGATGGTGATTTTTGTCCCATTTTCACGGAGTGAAGCTGCCATTTCCAGTCCTAATAATCCTCCGCCTACGATAACGACATGCGCCTGCCCGGGAAGGTATCGCTTCAATAGGTCAGCGTCAGTCCGACGCCGCATCGTAAAAATACCAGGTAGCTTCGGCACATGCTTTGGCAGGCTGGGACGGCTGCCTGTCGCGAGAATTAAGATATCATAATATGTTTTAATACCTCGAGAATCCAAAACATATTTGTTGATTCGGTCGATTGCATTAACCTGGATACCACGTAGATGTTGGATATCGAGTAAAGGTTCCTCTTCGTCTTTCATTTTTACCAATTGCTCCCATTGAAGCTCGCCACTGACATAATGTGGCAGCATGACACGATTATAAAAAGGCAGATCCTCATTACTGAAAATGATAATTTCATCGGTCTTGTTTAGTTCCCGAAAGGAGCGGACAAAACCATGCGCTCCGGCACCGGCACCAACAATGACAATACGTTCCTTACTCTTCACATGAGGTTCGACACGTACCGCGCAAAATTTAAAGTCAGGCTCCTTCGAAATAGGATCCACTAAATCGTTGGTCAGATTATTAGCTCTATGGAGATCAGATCCCAATATCTTACCCCAATGCATCGGTAGAAATACGACCCCAGGTTTAATCGTCTTGCTGATCCGTGTCCTGACACGAACTTCGCCTCGTAGAGAATAAACATTTGCCAATTGCCCGTCAATCAAGTTCAGTGCTGTTGCATCTCTTGGATGAATTTCCAAAAATGCATTCTGAATATGTTGGTTCAGCTTACTGACCTTACCTGTTTTCGACATGGTATGCCATTGGTCACGGATCCGTCCTGTTGTCAGGATAAACGGAAAATTTTGGTCAGGCAATTCACTGTGATGCTGATCAGGAGGGCTATGCAATTGCGCCCGCCCACTTGGCGTAAGGAATTTGTTATCCTGAAAAAGTCGTGGAGTACCTTTTCTCTTTGACAGATCAAAAGGCCACTGCACGGTATTTAGATTGTCAATAAGTTTATAATCCAACCCAGTAATGTCGATACTTGTCCCTGCCGTTAACTGGACATGTTCTTTATAGATGTCCTGTTGTGTAGGATATGAAAAACCTTTAAAACCCATTTTTTGTGCAAACCTTGAAAGGATTTCTGCATCCGGAAGAGCTTCGCCTGGAGGGGCAATAGCCTGATGCAGGTGACTGATCCTGCGTTCTGAATTCGTCATTGTACCTTCTTTTTCGGCCCATCCAGCTGCAGGAAGAATAATATCCGCAAAGTCCAGGGTCTGGGGCTTATTGGATATCTCCTGAACTACAACGAATTTAGCCATTTGCAATGCTTTTTCCACCAGCCGTGTGTTCGGGAGACTAGTGAGTGGGTTGGTGCAAAGAATCCAAATTGCCTTCAATCGTCCGTCCGCTAAGGCTTCAAACATTTCGGTAGCTGTGAGCCCTGGTTTGCTGCTCAAAGTAGTCCCTGACCAGAATTGTTGAATTTCATCGCGATGTGTCTTATTATCCATATCACGGTGAGCGGGCAGTAGATTGGCAAGCCCTCCAACTTCTCTACCGCCCATAGCATTGGGTTGTCCAGTTAGTGAGAAAGGACCACTTCCCGGTTTTCCGATTTTCCCTGTAATCAGGCTAAGGTCAATTAGGCTCAGGTTTTTGTTAACTCCCACTACACTCTGATTAAGCCCCATTGTCCACATACTCAGAAGACTCTTGGATTCGCCAATATAGCTGGCTGCGCGTTCAATGTCTTCCACTGGGACACCACATATTGCAGCGGACTCCAGTAAAGTACGTTCGAATACCCGTTTTTTGTACATTTCATATCCTTCGGTATGATTGCTTATAAAATCAAGGTCTATATCTCCTTGTTCTATAAGTAATCTTCCCAGCGCATAATTGAGGGTAATGTCTGTCCCTGGGTTAATTTGCAAATGCAGGTCAGCCAATGCGCAGGTATCAGTAACACGAGGGTCGACAACAATAATTTTGGTCGCTGGATTTTTAGCTTTGTGCGCCTCTACACGTCGCCAAAGGATCGGATGGCACCAGGCGGGATTGGCACCTGCGACCAAAAAGCAATCAGCAATCTCGATATCGTCGTAGCATATCGGTACACTATCCTCACCCAACGCTTTTTTATATGCTGCCACAGCGCTGCTCATACAAAGACGTGAATTGGTGTCAATATTGTTCGTGCCAATAAACCCCTTGACTAGTTTATTGAGAATGTAATACTCCTCTGTAAGGCATTGTCCAGAAGCATAAAATGCCACAGAATCAGGACCGTATTTTGCAATTAGCGTGCGTAAGACCGCTGCCGCACGATCCAACGCATCATCCCATGAAACACGTTGTAACGGACTGGATCTATGGTGCCTCATCTGCGGGTAGAGAAGTCTGTCTGAGCGATCATTGACTGTATATTGCAGATTCATGCCCTTGCTACATAATTTGCCTTGATTGACAGGGTGTTCACTATCGCCGATAACGGAAATCATTTTATTTTTTTCGACCGATATCTTCACACCGCAACCTACACCACAGTAGCAGCAGGTACTTTTATATACATTGTTCGACTCTTTATTCATAGCAAAAGGATACTAATTCTACACTTCTAATGACACGTTTTGAACGACAGTTTCAATTCGAGGATGAAAACGCACGAGGAGTACAGTGAAACCTATCAGAAAAACACCAATACCGATATACTGAAAGGCATCAGCATAACTGAGCGTTTCAGATTTAAAAAGAAACCCGACTAACATGGCTCCAATATTTCCTCCGGCACCGACGATTCCGCTCACACTGCCAATGTTATCTTTATTAATGAAGGGTACGATACCATATGTACAACCATTTGCCATCTTAAGGAAGAGTGCAAAAAGCAACATCGTAATAATAGCTAGAAGCAATGTGTTGGAAGCGGCGAATAGGCTTATGCCGATTCCTTCCAAAATCAACAGTATACCGAGAATCATACCCTTACCTTTAATACCGTAACTTTGCCCCACTTTATCACTTACAATACCGCCAAGTGCACGGGCGAATAGATTCATACCGCCAAAGATACTGGCAAGGGCTCCAGCCAGGATAATCCCTGTATCAAAACGATCCATAAAGAAGGTAGCAGCGACGTTGTCGACCGTGATCTCTATCCCGAAACAAGCTGCATAGGCCAGTGTGAGGATCCAGACGCGATAGTCTTTTAACGCGAGCAAAAATGAGCCATTCTTCTTTCTATTGATTCTCCCGCCCTCGGACAGTTTTTTGAAATTGCCTTGCGGTGTATCTTGCGTATATCTATAATAGATGTATGCCATAATGAGTAGGATAATACCGGGAACAACCATTGCGACCCTCCAAGAATCCGACTGACTAACGAAGCCCATGCCGACGAATGCCGCAGCAATGAGCGGCATGACCAAATTAGTAACCCCTCCACCAAGGTTGCCCCAACCACCAGTTACGGCATTGGCCGTACCAATAATGTTGGGGGCAAACATCATTGAAGTATGGAACTGCGTAATCACAAAAGACGCACCGATGATACCGATGAAAAAACGAAATAACAAAAAAGACTCATAACTATTACTCAATCCAATAAGTAAAACAGGAATCGAACCTGCGACCAGCAGGATAGTGTAGGAGAGTCGTGGTCCTAGCGTATCACACATCTTCCCGATAAATAATCGCGCAATAATTGTTGCTGAAACAGATGCGATAATGATATTTCCTACTTCACTTTTAGTCAATCCAAGCTGTTCTCTAACTAGTGGCATAAGCGGTGCGGCGCCGAACCAGCCAAAGAAACAGAAGAAAAAAGTAATCCATGTAATGTGAAAAGTACGCATCTGTACGCCCTTAAAAGATAAGATACTGAGCTTTTTGAGAGGTTTGTTTTGTGGATTCATGAGTAATAAGTTTTTGGTTGATGATTGAAATAATTATCAAATGTTCATATAGTTTTTTTGTTGTTGTTTAGGATATGTTTTTTAATAAATCTTGTAAAAGTGTTTGAATTATTGTCCACCAGAATTTAAGTATGTCGTTTCGAGCGATACTGGCTATGTGATCTTGTTTGTCGTGCCCGATGAGGAGGTGATCCTGTCTGAGTACCGTATTTGCAGCCTGTCAAACAGTCGGCTTATACAATAGATCTGTGTGCGACAGCGAGGCTGTGTGCATGCTGCAAATCGACCACATCACCGATGACGATAATGGCTGGATGGCCAAGTCCATATTCTTTACTTGCTCTGACGAGATCTTTGGCTTTGCACAATACCTGTTTTTGCTGGGGCAGGCTCGCATGTTGTATAATAGCCGCCGGCGTTTCTCCTTTGCCATAGAGTACATAGGTGCGGGCTATCTCATCAAGTTTGCGCATCCCCATGTAGATCACGACAGTGGATCGGCTCTGGACAGCCAAAGGAAGATCAGCCGATAGACTGCCGTCTTTTTTCATCCCGGTCAGTGCCCATACCCCTTCGCTGATGCTACGGTGCGTCAAGGGAATATTGTTGATGCCTGCGCCTTGCATGCTACTGATGCCCGGAATGTAAGAAACCGCAATATTTTTCCCCTGTACGGTAAGCCATTCTTCAAAACCACGCCCAAAAAGATAGGGGTCGCCCCCTTTTAACCGGACCACCCGGTCGTAGCGAGCACAATAATGTAGGATAAGTTCGTTTATTTCTTCCTGAGGAACGTATTTTCCATAAGGATGTTTGCCAACATAGTGTTTTATACAGTTTTTATCTGCTATTTGAAGGATTTCTTCATTGATTAAGTTGTCATAAAGGATGATCTGTGCGTTTTTTATCGCTTTATAAGCTTTTATGGTTAATAGTTCTGGATCTCCAGGACCGGATCCTACAATAAATAACGATGTTTTGCCTAATTTTTTCATGTTATTTTGTTTTTTATGTTCATTTTATATGTAAATCTATTAAAAAATCTGATATAAATCATGAAATAATGAATTTTAACTGATTTTTATTTGATAAAATATTATAAAAATCATATTTATTTTGATTTTTTAATTTTTTATTCCATAAATTAGTGTTGTTTAAATATGAAAATGATTTTTTATCAGAAAAAAACAGTAATTATGGAAAGAAAAAAGATTGTTATTGTTGGAAATGGTATGGTTGGTAATAAGATTTGCGAAAAATTAAAGCATAAATCTGATATTCTGGATATAATTGTGTTTGCAGAGGAGCCAATACGTGCCTATGACCGGGTGCATCTGACCGATTACTTCAAAGTTTCATCTATGGAGGAACTTTTCCTGTCAAAAAAGGAGTGGTATGCGGAAAATAATGTGAAAATCCATTTAA
Organism: Sphingobacterium sp. GVS05A; assembly: GCF_019969845.1. GTDB lineage: Bacteria > Bacteroidota > Bacteroidia > Sphingobacteriales > Sphingobacteriaceae > Sphingobacterium. The sequence goes on along the minus strand of NZ_JAHXYR010000002.1, from coordinate 85,714 downwards.
ATGATCCGATTGTTGATGTAAATCGCTCAAAAAAAGAAGTACTGTCATTACAAGGGCTTATTGTCCCGTACGACTATCTGGTCTTTGCAACTGGTTCTGCTGCTTTTGTGCCACCTATTCCGGGAGTGGAAAAGGAGGGGGTATTTCTCTACCGGACGATTGAGGATCTGGATTTGATCAAAGCTTACGCGGCAAAAGTCAAAAAGGGTACCGTGATGGGCGGCGGACTACTGGGCTTGGAAGCGGCCAAAGCGCTGGTGGACCTCGGCTTGGAAGAAACGGCAGTGATTGAATTTGCGCCGCGCCTGATGCCGCGTCAGATTGATGACAGCGCCAGCCTGCTCCTACAAACAAAGCTGGCAGCATTGGGGTTGAGTTGCTTATTGCAAAAATCAACAAGTCAATTGCTGGGGGAAGAGCGCCTGACGGGAATCGCTTTTCAGGATGGTTCATCGATCGAAACGGATCTGCTGGTGATATCGGCGGGCATACGGCCGCGGGATGAACTGGCTAGGAAAATAGGGCTGGCCATCGGCGAGCGAGGCGGGATTGTGGTCAATCCGCAAATGCAGACCTCAGACCCTTCCGTGTATGCCATCGGCGAATGTGCACTTGTCAATGATATGATCTATGGCCTAGTGGCACCGGGCTATGAGATGGCTGAAATAGCAGCCGAACATATCCTGGGGGAAGAAAAGTCCTTTAGGGGATTTGATATGAGTACCAAATTGAAACTGATGGGGGTAGATGTGGCCAGTTTTGGGGATCCCTTTATCAGTGAACCTTATGCACGGACCATCGTACTGGAGGACCGTAACAAAGGGATCTATAAAAGGTTGAACGTCAGTACCGACGGTACGCGCCTGCTTGGAGGAATACTGGTGGGGGAGGCAACAGGTTACAATATGCTCTTGCAGATGGTCAACAACAGCATGCCGCTGGCGGAGCATCCTGAGCTGCTCCTGATGAGCGAGCAGGGGGAGAGCAAATCGGCTTCTACGGGCTTGGAAGCCTTGCCCGATGGTGCCCTGATCTGCAGCTGTGAGGGGGTGACCAAAGCGCAGATCTGTGATGCGGTGATCAATGGGAACTGTGAAAATGCGGATGGGGTAAAGAAATGCACCAAAGCAGGATCGGGCTGCGGGGGCTGTGTACCGATGGTAAAGGACCTGGTCAACTACACGATGAAACAGCAGGGTAAATATATACGCAGTACCATCTGTGAGCATTTTGATCTGAGCCGGCAGGAACTCTATGACCTGATCAAGATCCATGAATTGAAGAGTTATGATCAGGTGCTGGATACTCTGGGCCGTGGACACGGGTGTGAGGTCTGTAAGCCGTTGGTGTCTTCACTGCTGGCCAGTCTCTGGAATGAGATGATCTTGAGCAAGGGAAATGATGTGGCGCAGGATAGTAATGACCGGTACCTGGCCAATATACAGAAAGGTGGTACCTACTCGGTTGTTCCCCGTATCCCAGGTGGGGAGATTACGCCGGACAAATTGATTGTTATTGGCCAGGTGGCCAAGAAATATAAGCTGTATACAAAAATTACGGGCGGGCAGCGCATTGATTTGTTTGGTGCACATCTCAATGATCTCCCGCTTATCTGGGAGGAACTCATTGCAGCCGGATTTGAAAGTGGACATGCCTATGGCAAGGCCTTGCGGACGGTCAAAAGCTGCGTGGGCAGTACCTGGTGCCGGTTTGGCCTGCATGACAGTGTGTCCTTCGCCATAAAAATAGAAGAGCGTTATCGTGGGCTCCGTGCGCCGCACAAGATAAAATCAGCGGTGAGCGGCTGTATCCGTGAGTGTGCCGAGGCGCAGAGTAAGGACTTTGGTATCATTGCCACAGAAAAGGGCTGGAACCTCTATGTCTGCGGCAATGGTGGCAGCAAGCCACAGCATGCTCTGCTGCTGGCTGCCGATATCAACAGTGAGACCTGTATCCGTTATATCGACCGTTTTCTGATGTTCTACATTCGTACAGCCGATCCTTTGACGCGTACCGCCACTTGGCTCAATAAAATGGAGGGCGGAATCGACTATTTGCGGAATGTTGTAGTCGAGGATAGTCTTGGTATGGGGGAAACGTGGGAACAGGATATGCAACTGCTTGTCGACAGCTATCGCTGTGAATGGAAAGTTGCCGTCGAAGATCCGGAGATTCGGAAACGCTTTGTCCATTTTGTAAATGCTCCGGAAGAGCGGGACGAGTCGGTACGCTTTGATACCATGCGCGGTCAAAAGAAAGCCGCAGACTGGAACCTGAAGACATATTAAAAGGGCATGGGGTAACATCATTGACTGATGAAATCACTTACATAGAATCGCTAAACCTTTAAAATAAAAATCACATGAACACGCAAATTGACCCACAAGTTGACCTGCAATGGCTAAAGGCCTGCCAGATTGAGGATGCCGTTGAAAACGGTGGTGTCTGTCTTAAGTTGAATAATGAGCAGGTAGCCCTATTTTATTTCGCCCGTCGCAATGAGTGGTATGCTACCCAGAATGAATGTCCACATAAGCGGCAGATGATTTTGAGCCGTGGGATGTTAGGCTCCTTGGGAGATACGCCAAAAGTGGCTTGCCCATTTCACAAAAAGACCTTTGCACTGGATACGGGCGAATGTCTTTCGGGTGATGAATGTGCGATCAAAACGTATCCGGTCAAGGTGGAGAATGGGACAGTATATATTGGAATGACAGCTTAAGTCTGAGCTAAATAATTGAAATAAAAACTATTTTAAAGCAAACAAACGATGGATTATATTAGTCCCAAAGAGGTAGCCGGTGTGATGATGAATACCGCTATCTACAAATCTTCGCTCCCGATCAAAGACCTGCTGATTCGGGGTGCATTGTCTGGCGCCTTACTGGCGATATCTGTTACGCTCGCTCTATTGGCTACAGCACAGACAGGGTTGGGACTTGTCGGTGCATTTGTCTTTCCTGTGGGATTTGTGATTATTGTTATCTTGGGCCTGGAGCTCGTCACAGGAAGTTTCTCCTTAGTGCCCCTGGCCTGGCTGGAAGGGAAGATCAATTTTAAGGTGATGGCCAATAACTTGCTCTGGGTCTTCCTTGGAAACTTATTGGGCAGTGTCCTCTTTGCACTTTTGTTTTGGGCTGCAAGTACTGAAACTGGACAGGCTAGCCAGCTTGGGAATATCGAGCAAAGTCTGATTGTCATTAGTGAAAAGAAAACCTTGGGCTACGGCAACCATGGTGCTGCCGGGTTATTCTCAGCCTTTCTCAAAGCCATTCTCTGCAATTGGATGGTCTGCATGGGTGTGGTGATGTCCATGACATCCAAGTCTACCTTAGGCAAGATCCTGGCGGCGGGGATTCCCATCTTTATTTTCTTTGCCTTGGGCTATGAACATGCGGTGGTCAATATGTTTGTGATCCCTGCCGGGATGATGTTTGGTGCTCAGGTGACGATGTCGGACTGGTGGTTGTACAATCAGTTGATCGTGACGGCGGGTAATATTGTTGGTGGGCTGTTGTTTACGGGAATGGCCATTTATTATACTTATCACCGGAAAGAACAGGTGTCTACCTCCCAAAACTAACTATTATGTACGGAATTGAAAATAGGTGTATCTGGAAGAAGCGCGCAGAGATAGTATTGCTTCAACTGTTGTTTTCGGTAGTTTTTTACCAAACTTATGCGCAGCAAAAAACAGTGAAAGCGAGTTTGTTCGAAGGTGTCGTGGTGGCGGGTTATACCGACCAGGGGGCCTATATCAACTGTACGGGGCCAGCGATTAAATATAGTTTCGCCCCCAAGGGGAATATCCTGTTGGGATTGCTGCCGAGCCTGAAAATAAAGGAAGATCAAGTGGAGGAAGGAAAGCCCAAGAATGCGTGGGTCACTCCGACATTGGGAGTTGGCCTGACTGCGGTGTTCAGGCATATCGCCGTTCAGCTGCCTGCTTTCTACAGCCCGAAGACCAGTACCGCAGATGGTAAATGGAAGCTTGGGGTCGGGCTGGGCTATAAATTTTAAAATGACGTATTTTTAGGGAAATATTTACGTTGGGGAGGGAGCATGCCAGTATTGGTTTGTTTTACTCCCCATATTTTTCTGTTGCCAACTTGTTTAATAGTTCCTTGTTTTTGATGAAAATCTTCTTTTTGTCGACTGTTATAGCATCCGAATCAGCAAGTTCGGCAAGCATGCGGTAGACGGTTTCATAGGTGGTGCCCACATAGGATGCGAGATCCTTTTTGCTGAGTTCAAGACCGATGTACCCGTCCTCTGTTCCTTCAGCGAAAACGCGATGAAGCAATAAAAGGCTCCACGCTAAACGGTTTTTGACGGAAAGCTGGGCCAGGTTGGCCATCTTCTGCTCCGAAAGATGCAACTCATCGGCAAAAAATAGCATCAAACGATAGCTTAATTCAGTATTGATGCGCAGGGTGGACAAGAAAAATGGTAACTCTACAAAACATAGCTGCGTAGCGGCAAGTGCTGTGGCCGAAATAGGGTAAATGCTTTGTTCGGATGAGATCCCCCGATGGCCTACCATTTCTCCCTTTTTAGCAAAACGAACGATGGTCTCCCGGTCTCCAAGGTTGCGGTGGACTTTGATGAATCCTGATTGGACAAAGTAAATACCACGAACCGGCTCTCCTTCACTGATAAACTGTTCGCCTTTTTTCAGTTTGATATTCTTTCGGTGGAGGTCGATTTGTCCAAGCCACTCTTGTAAGACGTATCGGCACATCAGGCAGGAGTGGTCACAGGTATTCGCTTTCTTCGTTTTCATCGGAATCAGTTTCGTATGGTGGAGTCTTTCTTGTCTGACCAAAGGTATCACCTATTCATCTAAAATCCTATTTTGTTTGGTATTAAAAGCATGATTGGGCGATGGGTATTTCTTCACAAGTTCATCTTTGCGATTTGTAAAGTGTTGTAAATAAGGTGAAATATATTTTTTTAGATCAGTAAGAGGAGAGATTTTCTTCGTTGATGATTTTGCTTCATTTGGTACACCAAACAATGTTCGGAAGGAGCTTTCCTGATTGGAGAAAGACAATTCATTGGTAGCTTTAGCATAGGGGTGCATTGAAGAAATTGCTGACAATGACGTTTGAAAACTTTACCAAGACTGACCTAGTGACTTTGATACGTGAAGGGAATAGCTGGAAAGGATCGAGTTCAATCAACGCTTATAAATAGAGTAGCCAATAGCTAGTGGTGAGTCCAATCAACCCAAGGCTTACCATCAGTGAATCATATGTTTATTTAACACGTTATCTTATCCTAAATAATTTTGTCAGGGATTTGATTTAGCTGTGAAACCAAATAATTAATGGGGGCGTTCAATTCAGATTGGTTACAAATATATTGCTCAATAACGCCATAGATTTCAAACGTTGATATATTAAAGCCATCTTCGATGTCATTATAATAAATTATTTGATTTCCAAATAAAGCAACCACCCAAAAACCCCCACCTTCATTTCCAAATAATTTTTCTTGCCACTTATGAGGAGTGACTTTGATGAGATTCCAAAGGTTTAAAGCTTTATAATCCATTTTCAGTTCTGCCTGTAAAATAAGAAGTTCGATTTTGTCAATTGATATCGGTGTCCACATGCTCAAAAATAATGAAATTTAAAGGGAATTGCCTGAATATTGCCATAATAGAATCGCGGCTTATAAGGGGAATTATTGATTAATATTTCCGAATGCGTGCATAAGCTCAAGCTACCTTTACCAGTTTATAATAAAATTTTGGCAACGATTGGGGGGAACTAACTCTTTTTTACACATACACTATATGATTGTTTATAGACCAGTTAAGCTTAACAAAAAACTTTAAAAATTCTGTTGTCAATGCTGAAGTATTACAATAGGCTTAACCTTAATGAAAGGAGGGATATGTCTGACCCATAAAAAAGATTAAATACAATCGGACTCAAAAAGCTAGAGATATTTTGATCAGATCAAGAAATAAGAGAATTGTTTTCAAATTACAATTATACTGACTGATCATGGGAATTCGAAGTTTTGAGTGCTATAAAATTTGCCTCTAAATTTTTGACCATTTAAATAAAACAATTGTTGGCTCCCTAAAGTGTCTAATCCATGAAAATAGACCAAATTAAATTTAAAATGATGAAAAAAATAATCCCATTTATATTAATTGCAGTATCCTTTTTTAGTGCATGCAAAAAAGATTTACACCCTGTAGATCCAAACACAGTACATACCCCCGACGGTTTTAGTAGTGATAGAACTAGAAACTTAAATATTGTTTATTTTGTTCCCAATGATTTAGATACGTTGCCCGACTACCAACGTCGGATAAGCGATATCATGTTATGGGTCAGGCAATTTTATAAAAGTGAGATGACCAGAAATGGATATACAAATAAAACTTTTGGGATGTTCGTTAATAGTGATAGTCTGATCAAGATCATAACAATTAGGGGTACGAAACCCAAAAGTGCCTATCCATACGAGGGAGGAAGTGGAGCAGTAGCAGAGGAGGTCAATGCATGGTTTGAAGCTCACCCCTCAGATAAGACGAGCGATCACACCCTTATTATTATTCCTAGATATGAATTTAGGCAAGATGGTACAGCCACAGGCGGACCGTTTTACGGAACAGGGAGGTGGTGTTATGCACTAGATTATGAAGATTTTAATATTGCCAATATCGGTTTGGGCAATAACCAATTTACAGGGTGGTTTGGTGGTTTAGCTCATGAACTAGGCCACGGGTTAAACCTCCCGCACAATTCAGAAAAAGTTTCTGATAAATCAACACTAGGAACCGCCCTGATGGGATATGGCAATTATAGTTTGGGAAAAGAAGGGACCCTTTTAACAGCTGCAGATGCTGCAATTTTGAATGCAAACCAGATCTTCAATAAGGATAGCAAAACTTATTACGATGCTGCGAATGCGGAAATTGATCGTATTCACGCCAAATATGACGCAACAAAAGAAGCCATAGTTGTTTCGGGTAAGTTTCATGCATCAAATAAGATCAATAGTATTGCATATTACAATGATCCCGAAGGAGGTGGAGATTACAATGCGATAACATGGGAATCAAAAACCATTGGCGTTGATAGTTTTTATGTTGAAATGAAAATTTCAGATTTACAATACAAAGGAGACTCATTGTACGATCTAAGGCTGAGATTTGTCCATGAGAACGGGATCATTTCTACTTTCACTTACAACTATAAGTTCGGTAACAATATACCAATAATGAATTTCAGTACCCGTTCAGAGCTAAGCAAGCAAGGTTGGCAAGTACATACTTTCAGTTCTGAAGAAACAGCTGAAGAAGATGGAGCGGCGACAAATGTTATCGATGGCAATTCTTCGAGCTATTGGCATTCTAGATGGTCGGCCAACGAAACAGCTTTTCCACATGAATTAGTAATAGATTTAGGATCCACCAAAACTGCTCATGGATTAAGCTATACACATCGCAGTGGATTGTCACGTGCTGTTAAAAATATTGAAGTTTCTTACAGTATCGATGGGGTAAGCTTTAACCAGGCTGGAAATTATGAGGTTCCCAATTTCAATGGTCCACAATATTTAGATTTTATGACACCAGTTTCATTGAGGTTTCTTAAAATAAAAGCTATTGATGCCCGTGATGGGGAACAGTTCGCAGCAATTGCTGAACTGGGTCTTTACTGATCCGGTGACTAAATTTTTATAGCATCAACGCTGATTCTGACCATCAACGTTGATGCTATAAATACTACAGCAAATCAGACTTTTTGCCAGAGAACTCAATTTCTCTCACGGCCACAATGCTATTTTCAGGTTTAATTCCTTCGATTAAAAAGCGGATGTAGCGAACCCGTAGCTGCTTTATGCTCTTGGAACTGTAATCTTGCCCCGAGGAGGATAGGTGACTGCCTATTGGTGACCATTTAGCCCCATCAGTAGATGATTCCAACGAATAAAGATACCAATCACTATCCTTTCCCCAATAAATACGGTAGGTATCCAGATCATAGCTATCTCCGAGATCTATAGAAATTGCAATCGGGAGTTTTAACTTATCAGCTCGCCAGGAACTAGTGAGGTTTCTATCGATGATGACCTTTAGTGAATCCACTGGAATTCCATCTATCTCAACGGAGGCTGCAGAAAGATTTAACGTTTCCCTTTTGTGCGGTAATTTTATGGTATCTATATTTTCAGCATGAAAATTATCATGTTCACTCATCCAGATATATCGTTTCCCGTCAGGAACCTGATCCTGATTAGAGGGAATACTTTCTATTTTGGCAGTTGCGGATTGTAATCCATCACTACTTGCTTCGATAATAACTTGACCTGCCTCAGCCATTGTACGTATAAGTGCATATGCGATGCCACCTTCGGTAAATTGTGGAGAAACTCCCGTATGATGATTATTTCCACCTATCAGACGACCTTTTCCTGAGACCACAAGCTTAACTGGAATTGCATCCGCTTGGTCTGGCGAGCTTACCAAATTTCCTTTTTCATCATAAACTTTAATATAAACTGGAATCATATCTGATCCTCCAGCCAAAGGGGCGATGCCCTGATCCGCGAATTCAATTTTTAGGTGATGTGGTGATGCAGCAGTCGAGACCTGATGGGTACAAACAATACCTCCATCCAATATTCCCTCCGCTTTTAGTTCTCCCGGCTCATAATCTTTTAATTCAAAACGAAAATACGGGCTGCCTCCTTTTTTATAAATAAATGGTGCAGTTACCGAATTGTTTTCCCTAGTTTTTTCCCCCACAAGTTTGTTATTTCTAAATAGCCTGACCGTGTCACAATTTGAGAAAACGATGATATTAGTATCAAGATCCTTCCTTGTGTTGTGCGTTGCTATATGCACAATGGGGCCATAAGTTGGATTCCTGGCATCCTGCATCGCTTTCATTTGATAGTAGCCAAATTTTGGGTATCGGTCTAAATCAACAACTCCGCTAAATGCCGTGACAGGATCATAACCGCGTGTATAATCGTTGAAACTCCAAAGAAAATATCCACCTATACGTGGATTGGCATCTAGACCTGCGTGATCCCAATAGCCTCCGAGAGATTCTTCTTTTTCCCCATTGAGTGCATTCTGCCGCAACATAGATTGATTAATTAATCCTTTATCTCCATAGCGCCTCGACGCACGTAATCCATTCTCTTTACTGGCATCCGCAAACCATGCATCACCCCACTCCCTCGTCAATGAAGGGCTGCTGGGCAATGGGTCAGTTCCGTCAGGATCGATTACTTTATAAAACACGTCATAGAAGGGCTGACTTCTATTATTTAGATCATCTGCTGTAAATAGCTGGTCACCGGGCAACTCATCGTGTGCGATCTTTACCGCCTTCATCATCCAGGATGCCGGAGTTGGAGACTCGTTGAGCGATGTCTCCCATAAAAAAATAGAGGGATGATTACGGTCTCTTCTGATCATTTTGCGTATATCACGATATGTACGTTCGATAAATAGTTTATCGTCGTTGAAATATTGCCAACCTGGCTGGCATTCGATGACCAAAAGTCCGAGAGAATCACAAGCATCCAGAAATGCTGGTGATGGCGGATAGTGCGCTGCTCTTACCGCATTAAATCCTCCTTTCTTCAGTAGCATAGCATCCCGATATTGCATAGAATTGCTAGCAGCATCTCCTACATAAGGAAACGCCTGATGCCGGTTGGCTCCTCGGAGATACAGTTTTTTGCCATTTAGATAAAAACCGTCGGCTTTACCCGCAGGTGAACGAAAGCCGAATCTCCTTATTCCTATCCAAGTGTTTACCTCGTCAATCAAGATATCTTTGTCATAAACCCGTGATACTAACCTGTATCGAAACGGATGGTCGGGAGACCATAATTGCGGATTAAAAACCTCGAGATTGTGGGCAAAAGTTGAATCACCGGAAGGCATGTGTGCCTTACTATTGGTTCGTGCGACGATTTTTCCAGTATTATCCAATAGCATTGTCTCCAATCGTAATTTGGAGATCGAATGAGTTTTGCTGTTTACTATATGGGTTCGGCAACTAATTGTTGCCTTTTCTTTCGTAACCGTTGGAAAGCTCACTAAAACTCCACCTCCGCCTACGATCTCTGTTTCCATTGGATCCGAAATGTAAGTTTTATTGGTAATAATCATCTTCACATCACGGTAGATTCCGCCATAATAATTAAAATCAAGCTTTTGCATGGGCTTGCCGGGGGGCGTCAGGCCATCATCCATATTGTTAACGCGGATCGCAAGTATGTTATCTTTATCATATTGGATATACGGCGTTATATCAACCACAAAACCTATGTATCCGCCAGCATGTTGAGCTATTTTTTCTCCATTAAGAAAGACTGTACAATTCGTTTGAACTCCCTCAAATTGAAGGATGACTCTTTTATTTTGTAGCTTGCCGGAAAGGTGAAAATAACGGCGATACCATCCTGTACCCTGGAATACACTACCGCCGCTGTGTTTTGGCTCCAATCGCATAACATGTGGTATGCTGACTGCTTGCCATTTACTATCATCATAATTTGTCTCCATTGCCTGATCTATATCTCCCCGATAAAACGCCCAATTGGCGTTCATATCAAGGACTGTTCTTGCAGATTGTTTATTCTTTGCAAACGATAACGAGCATATAGCCCATAATGATAAGGTGAGCAAGATGTAATTTATTTTTTTCATGTAAAAAATGGGGACACTCTCTTTAGTTCTTGTTAAAACAGTCAGAAAATAACTTTGTTAGTGACAAATAATTTGTGAAAATAGTCTGTTTCTTTGTAAAAAAAAGTAGCCATCCGTGCTAAATTTCTCCAGCTGATGGCTACGATGCACTAATTAGGATAACCCGGGTTTTGCCCGAGGTTGTTGTTTACATCCGTTTCCTTTCTGGGAATAGGCCAAAGATAATCCCTCCCGGCATCAAATGTTCTGGACTCTACCTCGACATGATCACCTGAAAGGGTCAAAGCTCCTGTTTTTGGATCGACTTTTCCCAGACGAGTACCATATACTTTTCCTTCGCGTACCTGCGGTCCTATTTTCCAGCGTTTAATGTCAAACCATCGCAAACCTTCCAAAGCAAATTCTACTCTTCGTTCTCTTCTTACCAGTTCGCGCATGGCTGTTTGACCGGCATAGACAGACCGGTTCACTTTAGGCATTCCGGCCCGTTGCCTGACCGCATCAATTGCATCATATACACTGTTGTCTATGGCTCCGGTTTCGATTTTGGCCTCGGCATAGGTCAGCAGCACTTCTGCATAACGGATGACAATCATGTTCAAGCCTGTATTCCATATATCATCATAGTCAGATAAATCGGAAGTGAATTTTTTGTATAGGTATCCAGTTTTGGAATTATTTCCACCATTGTAGTAATCGCCCGAATTGCTCTCTATCGGGTTATAATATTTTCCCTCATAAAGCTGTCCCGGAAAGGCAATCGACGCACTTAAACGGGGATCCCGATTTTTATAGGGTTCCTTTTCATCATAGCCTGAATTGAGTTCAGCAATGGTCTTTCCATTACTCATTTCATAAGAATCTACTAAAGCCTGAGTGGGGCATAGCGAGCCCCATCCACCGAAGGTTGAAGAGGGCATGACGCCCAGGTTTGAATTGGGATGGTCATTTGCCCGGTACTGAATGTCCAGAATAACTTCACGATTGTTTTCATTCTGTATACGAAAGAGATCAGCGTAGGAAGAAAAGAGTGAATATCCCAACGCCATAATCTGCTCGCTTGTCGTAATGCAGTCAGCGTACCGTGCAGTATATAACTCCAGACGGGCTTTTAGGGACAGCGCAGCACCCCGGGTGATCTTTCCCACCTCATTGCCCGAATAGCTTACCGGCAGTTCCGGTGCTATAGCCCCGAGTTCATCCAGCACAAACTGCTGTACCTCGGTAACGGGGGTTCTGTTAATGGTATTGGCCTCGTCCTGACTGAGCATTTTGGTAGCTAAAGGGACATCGCCATAAAGCTGCGTCAAGGTGTAATATTGATACGCACGGAGGAAACGGGCTTCTGCTTTCATCTGTGTTTTCTTTGCCTCATCCATCGGGGTCTGGTCTACATTTTCCAGAAACCAGTTGCATTTCAGGACAGCCGAATAAGCAGGGCTCCATCGGTCGGTTACCCAGGTGTCGGAAGGGCTGGCGCTGCCGTTTCCCAAGCTGGTATAGCCTTCCCAGTAATACTGGCTGTATGCGTTGTCCGAAATGGCATCCATATAGAGGATCTGGTAATTATCATCCCAACTGCTGTATACACCGTTCAGGGCTGCCTGGGCATCAGCTTCGGAAGACCATAGGGAAGAGTTGCTGTAGGCATCTTTGGGATTTTTGTCTAGAAGGTCCTTCTGGCATGCCGGAAGCAAACCGACAAGGAAAAAAAATAAGAGATATGTGTGTTTTTTCATGTTGATTACGCTTTGGATATTAAAAAGTTACGTTCAAACCTATGGTGTGGAGTTTCACCTGCGGATAGTAATATATGCCACTGCTATAGGATGCCTCCGGGTCGATCCAGTCGTAAAGTCCGCTGAAGGTCAGTATGTTCTGGCCGCTATAATAGATGCGTGCCCGGCTAACACCCAGTTTTTTTGCCAGGTTCGTAAAATTATATCCCACCTGGAGATTCTTTAACCGTATGTAGGATCCATCTTTCACCCAGAAGGAAGACGGGTTGTCTATCGCACTGTTCTGTATCTGGGAGTATAAAATTCGTGGAAGCGAAGCTCCGGGATTATCAGGCGTCCAGGAGTCTAATAACGCTGAAGTAGGTTTCGTAGAGCCCTCGCTTACTGCCCCAAGTTTCCCTTCCAGATAAGTTTTTACGCTGGCAGCTCCCTGGAAGAAGAGGGTCAGGTCGAAATTTTTATACGATCCGCCCAAGGTTAGCCCAAAAGTGGTTTTCGGATAAAAGTTGCCCAGATACTGCTTATCATCGCTGTCGATCACATTGTTGCCATCCAGATCCTTGTATTTCAGGTCTCCGGGGGCCGTACGGTTGCTTTGTAAAGCGTGGTTTTTGACCTCTTCTTGTGACTGGAAAATCCCCTCGGCTATAAAGCCATAAAGCGAATTGATGGGGTAGCCTACATCCCGGAAGGTCGTGTTTGTTAGGTGTGGGCCAGTTCCATGAAGATCGGTAACCTTGTTATTAATAAAGGAAATATTAAACGATCCGTTGTATGAAAAATCGCCTTTCCGATCTTTATAGGAAAGCACAAACTCCCAGCCCTTGTTTTCTACAGCTCCTGCATTCTGGATGGGGGCGGTAAGCCCGTAGACGGCGCTCACCGGCACGGCCAGTAACATATCATTGGTTTTTCGGTTAAACCAATCGATGGTCAGGTCTAATTTGTTCTGTAGAAACGATGCATCGATCCCGGCTCCATAAGTAGTGGTACTTTCCCATTGTATATCTTTGTTGGCTCCATTGGTAGGTGCCACACCCGCTGCGATGGTAGAGGAGGTCCCCCCAAAAGTATAGTTCTGCCCAGCACTGATTGTGGTAATATAAGGATAGTAGCTCAGTACCTCCTGATTACCCAGTTTACCCCAGGATCCGCGGACCTTGAGCGCTGGTATGATTTCTTTTAAAGGTTTAAAAAATTCTTCTTTACTCAGGTTCCAACCAGCGGAGAATGAAGGGAAGGCACCCCATCGATTGTCGGGAGCAAAGCGGGAAGTCGCATCATAGCGTATGTTGGCCTCAAAAAGGTATTTTCCTTCATAATCATAATTCAACCGGCCGAAGTATGATCGTAGTCCCATTTCATAACCGTAGCCGGTAGCTACCTGCCCATCTGTTGATCCCAGGTTTATTTCACTCAGCTCATTATTGAGAAATCCCTGCCTATAAGCACTATTTTCAGTATATTGGGTAAGCTCCTGAAAATAACCGCCAAGTAGCTTGAAATTATGGTTGCCAAAGTTCCTGGTGTAGTCCAACAGCCCCTGTAAGGTGGTCCGGCGGAAGGTCGTATTTTTATCAGTGAGTTTGTTTGGTCCCTGATAAAAAGCTTTATCGCCTGCAGCATTATAATATTGGATGTCGGCGATAAATGTTTTGTTCTGGGCGGTAGATGTAACAAATCCCAAAGTAGGTTTAAAATGGAGTCCTTTTATGATTTCCCAATCGGCGCCGACATTTCCTACAAAATCATAATAATTTTCACGGTTGAAAGAGGGGGATTCGAGCCAGGCCATGGGATTTCCGTCACTGATACTTCCATATTCCCCGTTCTCATATTTATAAGCAATCATCGGAGCAATCCGGTTAATCTGACGGATAACTTGGGTAAAGCCCGGAACACCGGACATGCTCGACTGGGGTTCTTCCATAGGTGAAAAGGTGTAGGCCAAGTTGCCGTGTGCACTTAACTTATCATTTATCTTCGTCTGAAGATTCAGTCGGGAGGTATACCTTTTCGCGTTGGTCTTTTTTATCAGGCCATTTTGATCATAATACCCCAGTGACATCATATAACTTGATTTATCATTACCACCATTTACGCCAAGATAATGGTTCTGTTGGAAACCATTTCCTTTATAGGCGAGATCCAACCAATCGGTGTTCGGATAATTGTAAGGGTCGGAACCGTCACGGAACTTATCGATCTCTTCTTGTGTATACCGCGGTTGACGGCCTTCATTGCTGAGGGCCTGATTATAGAGGTCAGCTGCCTGCCAGGAGGGGAGAAAATCAAATAAACCTGTGGCGCTTTGTTTGCCAAGGTAGTTGTTATAAGTAAGTTGAGTTTTTCCTGCCTTGCCTTTCTTGGTCGTGATCAAGATAACCCCATTAGCTGCACGGGAGCCGTAGATAGCAGCAGAGGCCGCATCTTTCAGCACAGATATGCTTTCTATATCATCCGGATTGACATTGTTCATGGAGGAGACCATACCGTCTACCACCACCATGGCACTGGCGTTGTTGATCGTGCCGATACCTCTTACCCGAATCGTAGCCGCATCACGGCCGGGCTGCCCGGAGCTAGCCGCTGTAACGGTGACTCCAGCCATTGTTCCTTGCAGCGCGTTCCCCACACTACTCACAGGACGGTTGGTAAGTTCTTTTGGCCCAACTGTCGATACGGAGCCGGTAAGGTTTTCTTTGCGCTGCTGGCCAAATCCGACGATAACCACTTCCTGAAGATTCGCCTCGTCCGATTGCATGGTGACATTGATCGCATGTTTTCCACTGGTTGCTATCTCCTGAGGTTTATAGCCTATATAACGAAAGACAAGAATACCATCGTGAGGTATTTTCAGTTGAAATTTTCCATTTGCATCGGTCGTTGTTCCAATTCCAGTATTCCCTTTTAACACGATACTGACCCCAGCCAATACTTTTGAAGAATCACGGACAGTTCCTGAGATTATAAGTTCCTGTATTTTATAGGCTGGAACAATACTTTCTTTCATTTGGACGATGATGGTTTTATTCTTTATTGTATAAGTAATGGGCTGATCAGCAAAACACAGGTCAAGAGCTTTTATCAGTGTTACATTACTTACAGTGAGGTCTACTGGTTTACTTTTCTCCAATACGTCATTTTTGTAGACAAAATCATAGCCAGTCTGTTGTTTGATCGTGTTGAATATAGTCAGTAGTGTGGCATTTTTCTTATTAAGGGTTACTTGTTGACCATTTACGGCCAATGAAGACTGGAAGAAGGCAATTGTTAACAGGATACTGGTTAGGCATAACTTTATAAAGCCTTTTTTTAAAATAGATCCATATGCCTCGCTTATTAGCTCATAAAGGTATTTGACATTGGGGTGGGGAGAACAGTCTCCCTTGGAATTTTTTAACATCTTTTTATATTTAGGGTTAAATCAATTGAAATTAATCTGGCTACATCCAGTTTGTATAAAGCAATAGGAGACAATTCCAATTTACAATGTGGATGACTTATAGGTTGTTTTTTGTCTAGCGTGTAACCATAATCCTCCTTCCTTTTAGGTTGAAATGAATTCCGGTTAACTTGAGTACCTCCAATACCTCCTTGATGTCTTTTGAGCGGGAGATCGACCCTCCAAACTTTATTTTGCCCATATTGTCTTCGTAGCTAACCTCCACATCATACCAGCGTGATATCTGCCGCATAATTTCTTCTAAAGGCATTTCATCAAATGTGAAATCACCCTGTTTCCAGGCAACAGCCTGCGAGACATCTATCTGATGTATACTTAAATTTTTACCATTGAGTACGCTCTGTTGTCCCGGTTTTAATATTTTTGGAGAAGCCTGTTCGCTCGGAGATACCTGTACACTGCCCTCTATCAGTGTAGTTTTTACGTTTTTTTCATCTGGGTATGCATTAATATTAAAGGTTGTTCCCAGTACGAGCAATTGCTGTCTGTCCGTTTCAACAATAAAGGGAACTCTTTCTGTTTTTGTACCTTTAATTATTTTTTTAGCCACTTCAAAGTATGCTTCTCCTTCTAGTTTCACCCGTCTTTCGCTACCAGAAAAGTTTGTCGGAAAGGTTAGCGAAGAAGATGCGTTGAGCGATATCTTAGTTCCGTCAGAAAGCAACAGACGAAATTGTCCGCCCCTGGGAACGGTGATCGTATTGGTTCCCAGCCCTTGCTTTGGCCCTTTCAAGTTGCTATAGTCCAATACTCCCATTTCTGATATTTGAACTGCCCCCGCGGTAGCATGCGCTATATTTTCTGAGGTGGTGCTATCAAGATATATGGTCCGACCATCGGCAAGCCGAAGTTTAGCCTTGTCTGATCCCGGTCTAATAACCAAATTCTGTGGTTCTTTTTCGTTTGTTCTGGTTTGATAGAATACCAAGGAGCAGACCCCCAAAATAACAACAGCCACAGTGGCCGTAGCCATCAACGGTCTGAGAAGAAACCGAAATGGCTTATGTGTTTTTTGATCATCGGCAGTTCTTGTATCGATCTTTTTCCATAACATATATGCTCGTATTTTTTTATTACCATGTAGGGATTCATCCCAATCTTCTCTCTGGGATGCGATATGCTCGTAAAATGAAAAGAGTTGTTCATCTTCTTGCTTGCTCGTTTTGTTTTTCAGGTATTTTTTAATGATGCTCTGTATGGTCTTGCTCTTTTTCATATCTGTATTATATTGTATGTGCAAAAAAAAAGCACCAACCCCTAAGAGCTGATGCTTTTTTTGTTTGTAGTGAATTATCTAAAAAGCTCGAGCGTTGCCAACAATAGCATTGGCAATGTCCAGGGAGATAGGTATTTTCTCATTTTTTTGATGGCGATCGTTATTTGGTTTTCAACGGTTTTTATAGAAATGTTGAGCCGCAGTGCTATTTCTTTGTTACTCAGATGTTCCTGTCGGCTTAAGTGAAATATTTCACCACATTTTTCAGGTAGTCTCTCGATGCCACTTTTTAGCGCCTCTTCGATTTCTTTATTATCTCTTTGTGAATTGAAAAAATCGGCCGGTAGGGTAGTCAGTTCCATGACAAAACTGTTTCTACACTTTTTATCGTTAATGCAGCGGAAAACCTGAAAGCGTACAGCTGTAAATAAATATGCTTCTAAATTTTGGATCGCTAGGGACGACCGTCGCATCCAAAGTTGGCAGAATATCTCCTGGACGATATCTTCACACACTTGTTTGTCCCGAATTATATTGTACGCAGCGAGATACAATCTATCCCAAAAGCGGTTGTACAGCTTTTCAAAAGCAATCTTTGACCCGCCACAAAGCGCTCCGACCAGTATGGTGTTTTCATGCTGTTGAATATCCTTCTTTTCTAAATCTGATAAATAAACATTATGAATAATTTCCATAGCATTTGAATGGTTATTAGTTTTTTTCTGGACTGGTATTAAGGCTCTTGTTGATAACTGGAAGGCGATCTGACGTGAGCATTTTGCTGGCTGGGCAAATTAACTGGCTGTCGCGCTCATATGTTGTGCCCAGATCAGATAGGTTTTTGTATTAGCAAAGCCAATTAGTGGGATTAGCAGTCTTAATTGATTTTATAATATTGTCAAACACTGGTTTGTATTAATAAGTGAAAATCTTTAGGAAGAGGTCACTAAGAGCATTTAAAAGCCAATAGATAATAAAAAGCAACCTATTAAATAGGTCGCTTTTTACCGTTATCTGTAAGGAACGCCTCCCCGCTAGATAACTTTATTATCCATTAAAAAGAACGCACAAATTAATTTCTTACACAACGGACGTTTTTCAGCTGGGTTTCTACTAAATCCACGCCAATTACTGACACATTGAGCAAGCTAGCTGTAAGATCGTCATTGTGAATATTGAAAGCACCTCTATCTGCATGATAATACCATGCGCCAAAACCAAAAAGCCCGCCAAGGTTTATTCCCGATGTACCTGTCCATAATTCGGCACGGTTACCATAATTGGCCAAGTTGATCTGTAATATACCATTGACAAAAGCGAATGAGTCACTGCCACCGTTAAAGTTAAAATGAAGCTTGTTGCTTGGATAAGGAGCGGCCGTTCCACTTGCATCATATTCAAAATAACCACGGTTATTAACTGACCCGTAAGTCGTTTGCTTACCGCCAATTCCTAATAGTCCAGTGAGCTTTCTGAAATCGCTTTCACTCGCCTGGCGCCATACGCCAGTAGGATACACCTGAGCACAAGGATCACTATTTACGCCAAATTGATCCGGAACAAGGCCTTTAAATGAAAAGTATGTATTTCTGGCATTGGAGTGCGCATACGTATGGTGAAAACGATAAGGGTTGTGTCCGGCTTGGTAATAAATATTTTGTCTAGCCCATCTGGTTCCTTCCACTGTCAATGGAGATTCTATCAGGTTGACCAGCAAACGGTGACTGTTTCCTAATACCGGAGTGATGTTGAATGCAAAGTTGACAGGAGTCGCTGAAAATTGACGGGTGGAGTTGTCATCAATCTTTAATGCTAGATTGGAGACATTCACTTTGATCCCGCCTGTTACTGCCGCTGGATCCGCTGTGTACGTATAGGCGATTTTAGCATCTTGATAGAGAGCATTAATGTCCTTAAAGTCGACAAATGGGATTTCGTGGTCGGCGGCGACAAGATCACTTAAGGCGCCATTGGCGACATCAATCGATGCCGTTTTGATTCCGGCTACTGCGACCTTTGCTCCGGTCATATTTGCAAACATCCCTTGGGTATTTAATTCTATACCAAGTCTGGCAAATTTGTGGTTGAACATGATATTGATAGGCACATTGACGCTACTGCCACCAGTTGGAACTGATACCTCACCCGATGTATATAAGATATCTTTTCCGCCGGGAAGGCTGATTTTAGTATTGGTAGGAGTAATCGCAGGGACATCATCTGTTGTATTGTACGAAAGTGCCACCCATTTATACGTTGTTCCTTGTGTCACATCAATAGTTCCCTGAGTTCCGGCAATAAACTGCTCCGAAGAAATCAATTGAGTTCCATCTTGTGAAAACAAGTATAGACGATATTTTACCCCATTTTCTATAGCAGCAGCTCTAGTTGAGCTACCGCTAGTTGAAGCTGCTTTAGTTAAAGATTGTGCCGCCTTAAATGGTATGTTATTATCGGTCTGTAGGACAGCATCAAATTCTGGAAATTCCAATACTTTGTTGTTCCCTGAGTTTGACGCAGCTACTTTTGCTTGCGAACCCTTTGTTGATATAGGTTGACTCTCAACAATACCCGACACGTTCAACATTAATTTTGTCCCCTCGACTTTAGCTGTTTCTTCGACGTGTTCCTTGTCTTTCGAACAACTTGAAAAGGTACCACTTCCCACCAGCAATAATGCAAGAGAGGCAATGGTCCAATTTATTTGCTTTTTATATAATACTCTCATAAAAATTTTAATTTTGTAGTTTTTTAATAGCTTAATTTTATAAATCTCCATTACCACTACCATCCGAACCATCGCCCCAATCGCCTACACCAGGGTTAGGGGTGCCTGTTCCTGAACCAGCAGCAATCCCTTGCTCCAGTTCGATTGTAAGCACGCTGATAGCAGGTGCTTCATAAGTTCTCTTTTCTGTTTTCATTTTGAATTATTTAAGTTTTAAATCATTGTTAATGATTAGTCGTTGGATTTTAATACATGGCCGAGCTTTTCCGGGAGCAGGGCAAGTCCTTGGAAATCCGATACAAACATGAATATTTTATGAAATAGAAATGAAAAATCACTCCCCCCAAGGACTACTCTTGTTTTGTTAAGTTGTTGTTGTTGAGCGCTTTAATTTTAATTCAAGGTGTTGGGTTGCGCTCGGGGAGCCTGCTGTTTATTGTTTATTATCGAAAATATTTTAATATTTTATGATGATAAATAACTCTGAACAGATCTGGAGTTGATTTTTTAGGGGGATCTCTTAACCTTCCGTTGGAGGATTGTCGTCTACACGGTTGCGGAGCCAAAGGATAAGGTCTTCCTCCGGTGCAAGTCCCAGCTTTTTTCGCAGGTTATAACGATTGTTTTCAATTGTTTTGGTTGCTTTGAAAGTATAATCTGCAATTTCTTTTGTTGAAAACCCCAGATAGATATAAGCACATAGGATTAATTCAGAGGATTTGAAATTTGCATCGATGCACAGCATTCTTTTTAAGAATTTCGGATGGACCTCTTGAAAGCGAGCCCAAAATGTTGGTGAATTTTTTTTAGCTAATTCAATAAGCTCTGAAAATGATTCATTTACCTTAAGTTCAAGAGTTTCTATAAGTTGTTTGTTTTGCTCAATTTCTATTTTTTGTGCAAACAAGATCTTTTTCTTTTTTTGTTTATATTCCCTATATTTCCAGATAAACAACAGTAAGGTGATCAACAAAGCTATACAGAGGATTATTTTTAGTTGGTTATCTCTATTTTTTATTATTATATCGTGATTTTCGATATTATCTAATATAGCTTGCACCCTTTTTCTGTTTTTATTCTCGTCAATCAATCTTTCTGCGGCAGATAACCGAAGGAATTTTTCTCCCTCTTTGTACTGATTGATCTTATTATAACTTTTGGATATTTTTAGATATAAGTCTGCAGAGGTAGATCTGTTCCAGGTTCTTTTTTTCTTGTCAGCTATAGCAAGTAAATAAAATTCAATGGCTTCTTCCGTTTTTCCTATCTGCATATAGTAATCGGCGTATAGTTCATGGAAAAGAGTGAGAGGCTTATTGTCTACTATAGCTTGTTGATAGGCTTGTTGGATAAAAGGAAGTGCTTCTTTAGCCCTTAACTGTTCGATGTGAGTCATCGCCTTGTAATAGAATAAATTTGCCTTTACTTTGTAAATCTTTTTAAGTTTATGATATACCGTATCAGGGACTGTTTTTGCGTGTTTTAGGGCAATATCTATGAAATGGTGGGCATTGGTGTAATCATTGACTATGGTGTACGAAAGTCCTAGCGAAGACAGACTCAATGACGCTGTCATTACTGATTCCGGATCCTTCCTTGACATTGTTAGATCTATCACTTCTTGGTGTTGCTTCGCCTGCTGTTTGTAGAGATGGAGTCGTGAGTAATGATAGCCTTTTAGAGATAAGAAACGGGCTTTTAGGGGGGGACTTACTTTCGTGGCATGTTCCTTTAGTCCTTTTTCAATAAATGGTAGTGACTTTTCATATTCTTCCAGAATGTTTAACGTAAAGGCGATGTAATAATAAGTTTCCGCTTTCCTTTTTGAATCATTCGACTTTTCAGTAATAAAATTAGCTTTTTGGGCATACTCCAATGATTTAAGAGAATTGCTTTCAAGTAAGTTGTCTGCCTGTTGCAACAGTATATCACTCGTGAATTTGTTATCTTGTTTGCGAGTGCAAGAAAATATGAATACACAGATAAATAATGATAGAAGTTTAAAATTACTCCTTAAAGTACTGTTTAACATAATTGTTAGATAGATATCCTTAAATTTATAATACTTATTTCAACGGTATTCTCAGCTATTAGATGATCTTTTTCATCTGCAGTGTATAATCGGATAACAAATAGAGCTAATGACGTTCAATATTTATAAAGTCGTCTTATCATATCAAATTATCACTAGTAGTTATATTTTTGTAAATTGGTGCAATAATAAGAGGCCTTAAGCCCATATTCCTCTTCAGATCATTATTTTAGTTTTTTTTAATCAGATGAAACAAAAACAACAAGAACAAGTCAATAGAGGAACGGAAATTGCAGAGCGATATTTCGAGTTTTTGAACCAACATATTGATGATGTTGTGTCGGGCAGAGTCATAGAGTTTATGGAAATTAACGAGATTGCAAGCGCACTTTTTGTTTCCCATACTCATTTGACTGATACCATACAAAAGGAAACAGGAAACCATCCTTGTCATTTTTATGACCTAAAAATTATAGACGCGGCAAAGGAATTACTTTCATCATCTACCAAACCTATAGCTGCAATTGCACGTTTGCTGACCTACGACCCCTCCAATTTTTCTAAGTTCTTTAAAAAATTTGTCGGAAAAACTCCCGGAGAATATCGCAGTGATCTAAAAAACGAAAAGTTCTAAAAATTTGCCATAAAATAAATACTTCCTATTGCTACAGTTCTCCTTTCCGGCAATATATTGAATAGCTGAACGTTGCTAAATCAAGTTTTTTGATTTGCTTCTACATGCTTTCTTAACCAAGTTATAATTGTTCTTCTATCAAAAATATTATATTTTTTCATGGCTTCTTCGAGGAATAATTCTCCTTTCAAGATAGAAAGAACAATAAATTCCTTATTTTCTTTAGAAAAGCGGTTAGCAGAATTCTTTTTCATAATTTTTATAACAATGTTGATTAAAATAGTTAAGCTACCTTATCAAATAGTAAGACAGTTGGCTCTGTGAAGATTCTGAGAAGTATCACAATTGTACTACAAAATTGAATAGTTTTTTGTTAGGATTGAAAAAACTCACCCCCCAAGAACTACCCTAGGCCGAATAATTATTTAATAGTTGGCTATTTTAGGCCATATAAAAAAATGTAGTGAACTAGCGGTACTGATATCTTTTATGTTTAACGCGTTTATTAGCTCTTGCTGCTATTCTTATTTTTTCATAATCTATGCATCAAGAAATTTATAAACCATAGTTGCCGGGAACTATAACAGCAATTTAAAAGCACAATAATAATATGTAGTAAAGTAATATGGCCAAATCTATAAATCTTTTTCAATCTCCAATCCAGGTATAAGATTAATATAAAAATATATTTATCTGCGTAAAAATGGCAAGTTATATCCATGTGATTGATAGATGCTAAGGAAAGATCAGATGATCATAATGAGCCCTTGGAAAATAATGGGAAAGAAATCAAAAAAATAGAATCAGTTAAAGTTCCGAAAAGTTCACCATAAAAAGTAAACATGGGATGAACATATTTGTGCTATCAATTTTAAAACATTAAAATAAAGAGAAAAATGACAAGAAACGATTTAAATGGAAAAGTAGTTTTAATTGCGGGAGGTGCAAAAAACTTAGGTGGATTACTAAGCCGTGATTTTGCAACAAAAGGTGCAAAAGTGGTAGTTCATTACAATAGCGAAAGTACAAAAGTGGAAGCCGAAAAGACTTTGGCTGAGATTAATAGCATAGGGGGGGAAGCATTTTTATTTCAAGCAGATCTCACCGATGTAAAGAATATCGTTAAGCTTTTTGATGCAGCAATCGAGAGATTTGGAGGTGTCGATATCGCTATCAATACAGTTGGAAAGGTTTTGAAAAAACCTTTTGCCGAAACGACTGAGGAAGAATATGATAGCATGAGCGAAATTAATTCCAAAGTGGCATATTTTTTCATACAGGAAGCAGGTAAGAGAATAAATGACAATGGAAAGATCAATACAATTGTAACATCCTTGCTTGCAGCATTTACTGGGTATTATTCTACTTATGCAGGAGCTAAAGCCCCAGTAGAGCACTTTACTCGAGCGGCTTCCAAAGAATTTGGAGGTCGGGGTATTTCAGTAACAGCTGTTGCTCCGGGACCGATGGACACTCCTTTTTTCTATGGTCAGGAAACAGATGATGCTGTTGCTTATCATAAATCAGCTTCGGCGCTGGGTGGACTGACAGATATTAAAGATATTGCTCCATTAGTGGAATTTCTCGTAACCGATGGTTGGTGGATTACCGGACAGACCATTTTTGCAAATGGTGGATATACTACTCGATAACTAAATAAAGAAGACGATGTGATACAGAAGTGTGCGCATTGTCTTCTTACTAAAAATTAAAAATTATGGCTAATCAGGATAACGTAATCAAAAAGCATGGGCGACATGTTTATAAAAAAAAGAAGGTATTATGTCTTGTTTCCAATGCAACTAGCCTTCATGGGATAGAGGTTGGATTCTTTGCAGAGGAAATGACCAGGCCTTTCTATGATTTTATTATTGCGGGTTATGATGTTGATGTTGCATCACCTAAAGGCGGGGAAGTGAAGTTTGATTCCCATAGCAATCCTGAAAATCCCGAAGGGGCTTATCCGAATGATCTGATTAGTATTGGTTTTGTACATCACAAGGAATTTAGTAAATGGCTGCAAAATACTAAGGCCATAACTGAAATTGATGTAAATGATTATGATGCAATTTGTGTGGCGGGTGGAGGTGCCCCGTTGATCACCTTTAAAGATGATATAGCGTTGCATCAACTTATTGCGGATTTTCATGAAGCAGGAAAAGTGATCTGTTTGATTTGCCATGGTACTTCTTTGCTTTTATGGACTAAATTAAAAGACGGAAAATTTCTAGCAGACGGTAAGACATGGACCGGATTTGCAGATAGTGAGGAAGATATTATTAACCAAATGTTTGGAATGACCGTCAATGACTATACTATTGAAACCGAAGCACGTAAAAATCCAAATACCAACTTTGAGGTGGCGGGACCATTGGAACCTTTTGCCATAAGGGATGGGAGATTAATTACCGCTCAACAGCAACATAGCAGTTATCTTGCGTCACAGCTCGTAATTGAAGCACTTTCTGAATAATTCAGCATACTTCTTCTATGTGCTAAGACCCTATCTATTGTAAAATGGTAATGTGACATATTGCCATAACTGGAGAAAAGGTATATTTTACATCTAATACATACTATATGTTTCCAAAAATTATCAATTCGATTTTAATCCTTGTAGCGGTATTTATGGGCTTTAAACAAGGCTATGCCATGTTTTCGGGCAAGCCCGAAATGATGGAAATGTTTGGGAAATGGGGCTTTACCAAAACCGGCTTAACTGTAAATGGTCTTATTACTATAGTTGCCTCGCTACTGATTCTATTTCCAAAAACCTTTATATGGGGCAATTTTTTGATGTCAGCGGGGATTTTATTGATTATTTGCTTCCATTTATTGGACAAAGATTTGAAAGAAATGGCGATTGAAATTCCATTTCTATTATTGAATCTTATTATTATCTATTTGCAGCATCCTTTAAAATCAGCCGTTTAATTTCGCTTTAGATCATTATGTTGCGGTAACCACCGAGGGAGAGTCAGCAGGAGTAGAGCAGATATTTGTTAGCGATTTCAGCCAAAAGGTTCAAGTTTCCAATGCACATTCTATCAGCCGAAGTACTGTAATCAAATCCCTGAAAAAAACAAAAGGGAGAGAAACTGAACTGTGAGGTCAACACGCAGATCATTGAAGAGTCAGCAGATTATATGATTGCTAAAGTGACCCTAACATTTGAGAATTTCAGCAAAACTGATCTTGTGACTTTGATGCGTGAAGATAACAGCTGGAAAGTATCCAAATCGATCAAATCGTATAAATAGATTTTAAAGACTAGATGTCTGTCATAGCATGCTCAGGAGAGCCATCAGTGAATCCTATGTTTATGTAAAGCCACATCGTGAGATGTGGCTTTTTACGTCAAAAAGGGCCTGATGTTGATTACATGCTTTCTCTTTGCATCTTCTTGTACAGCAATTATTGGACAGATCCTATGGTTTTCAAAAGCCAATGTTGTTATCGTGAGACTTTACCTTGTTCATCTAAAGCCTTGACGATGGCCATGCCTACAGCCTTGGCCGATTGCGGATTTTGGCCGGTGACCAATCTGCCGTCAACGGTAACATGGGACTGCCAAGGTTCGGATTTTTCATAAATTCCACCTATTTCCTTTAGTCTATCTTCAAGTAAAAAGGGGACGACATTGCTTAGTTTTACAAGCTCTTCTTCTTCATTGCTAAAGCCATTGACATTTTTTCCTTTTATCAAATATTCACCGGTGCTCAGTTTGATGTTGGTTAAGCCAGCAGGTCCATGACATACAGCTGCAACAACGCCGTTTGCCTCATAAATTTCGCCAGCAATCTTGGCGATTGCCGAGTCGAAAGGCAGATCCCACATCGCACCATGTCCTCCGGCGTAGAAGATGGCTTTATATTCTTCAGGTTTTACCTCAGAAGGTTTTAGTGAATGGGTGATTTTATTGTGGTAGTATTTATCCTTCCAGAATTTTTTGTTAACGGGATCATTCAGGTCAAATCCATCCACAGGTGGATTCCCGCCCTGTGGGCTAAGGAAATCAATCTCATATCCAGCCGCTGTTAAGACCTCCCAGGGATGTGAGACTTCGCCGAGATAATAACCTGTTTTTTCGCCAGTATTGCCTTTTGTATCGTGGCTAGTAACAACAAATAAAATTTTTGGTTTTCGGTTTGTTGCAAAGGAATGCGTCACCATTAGGGTTAATAAAACCGAACATATTCCTATTTGTCTAAAGAGTTGTTTTGCTTTCATATTATTTTTATTTTCTTTTTGTTGGAACAAATTTCTTGATTTCATATAATAATTTACCGTGATCCACATCACAAAATTAAAATTCACCTTACCATTCCTGCCATTCACCGAGTTTTCCTTATCGATTAATTCGTATAAATAAGAGCCATCTCAAGTAAATTTATAAATGTTATAAAGTCACATCGTGAGATGTGGCTTTTTGTTTATTATAAGATGTTTGATTGCTAATTTTTTAGATTTTTGTATATTTTGGAAATAAATCTTTATACATGGAGCAGCGTTTTGTAGAAGTAATTCAGCTTATTAAAGAATCGTCAATCTAAAGCTATTAAGGCGGTAAATACTGAATTAATGAATTTATATTGGCGTATTGGAAAGTATATTAGCGCGCGGATTGAAACTTCCGAATGGGGGCAGTCGGTTGTCAAAGAATTGGCTTCTTTCATTAAGCAGTACGAACCTGAGTTAAAGGGTTTTTCAGATAAGAATCTGTGGCGAATGAAACAATTTTATGAAACTTATCGCAGCAGTGAAAGACTCTCGGCATTGACGAGAGAATTGAGTTGGACAAATAATGTTTTAATCTTTAGTCGTACCAAGACAGTTGAAGAAAAGGAATTTTATTTGAAGCTAACTATCGAGGAAAAATATAGTTCCAGGGAGTTGGAACGACAGATTAATAGTTCTGTCTTTGAGCGGCAGCCTTTCACCAACTGTCATAGCTGAATATAAAACGCAATTACCAGACAAAAAGCTACTTCAACAAAAGTTACACGAATTATTTAAACAGGCTGATAATAGTGATATTTAGATAATTATTTGTATACTATATATTAGCGGTGAAATCATAGGAATTTTTATTTTCTTCAGTGTTACGAACGTAAAATCAATAAAAATTTAATCTTGGTTTTTTATACGTCAAAAGGGCCTGATTCTCATCAGACCCTTTCTCTTAGCGTTTATTTGTACAGTAATTTTTATGTTTCCTATCGTTTCCTCTTTTTTGTTTCGTCATCCAATGTGTTTTGAATACTATTGGATTCTCACTATACGACGCCAATTTTTATGTTGATCCTTCCTTTCGAAAGGTAGCTAATAGCCGCTTTGTATAATAAGAACAATAGCTGATTTAAAATAGTTTTAAAAATAAATATTTCGATGTTTTAAATTGACATGGTCGAAATAAGCTTATACTTGTTAGAGAGTACTATCGAATTCCTAATCCGGATATCTTCTCGCTATTTTTTCTATCAGCAATTTGATATCATCATAGCGTGCGAGGTTCAGGAGCCAGTCTTCAGGTATACTTTCCAACCCATAATACAAACCAGCTAATCCCCCCACAATCGCAGCTCCGGTGTCTGTATCTTCGCCAAGGTTTACAATGGATAATACGGTATCCTTATAATTGTCTTTTTCCATAAAAAACCATAAGCTTGATTCTAAACTATCGATCACATAACCGCTGGACCTTAATTCATTATTTGATTTAGACCGAATTTCATGTAAAATCGTGCTATTAAAATGGATTATTTCTGACTCAGGGAAATTGTTGTCTGCCCAGAATTTTGAAACTTGATTGCGCATTTCAGCGTAAGCCTGCTCTTTGGCCAAACCTAGCAAAATCAGTTCGGCTAATTTAAGGTAGATAAAACATGCCATTGCAGCGCGTACATGCTTATGCGTTAGCGCTGAAATCTCCCAAATTTTCTCAAATTGTTCCGACGGACTAAGTCCTTTGATTTCAAATAAAAGTGGCAATATTCTCATTAATGAACCATTGCCGTTGTCTTGTTCTTTTGCCTGATATTTTAGCGCTTTTAGCGCGCCGATTTGCCCGGATTCGATAATACTTTTAAGCTCACTGATCGATTTAGCCGTGGTGATACCAATATCAAAGACTTCTCCTCTTGCTGTCCACAATTTACCTTCCTTCCAAGCTATAAATTTTTTGGAGATATCCACCAAATCATATCCATCTAATAGCGAGTCTGCAAGACACAAGGTTAAAGATGTATCATCCGACCAGATACCGATAGGTTGATTATGGCTGCCAAATCCGATCATTTCAGTAGCTGGATTTTTAAGCATATCTTCTTTCGACCTGAATTCAAATGGTACACCAAATGCATCACCAACTGCAATACCAAACAATGCTCCATACATTCTATTTTTCGCTTGGCTAGCCGATGTATTCGGATCACTAGCAGATCTGTTTGATTGTTCGTTCATAAATGATTGGATGAATGATTTCACATCAAGATAATAAAAAATATTTACCTGCCCATTTCCACCATTCACCGAGTTTTCCTGTCCGTTAGTCTAAAGGTCATAGGCTAAAGGAAGATTGTGTTGTAGTTTTGAATCAACAAATAAGAACAATATAACTAACAATATAAAATAAAGACATTATGAAAACGCTAGTAAAAACATTCGCAGCAGCAGCTTTAATCGCAGTATCAACCTTTGCAATGGCAGCTGAAGGACCAGGTTCAAAATCAGCAAAAGCAAACGTTAACCTTTCCACAGCGGACTTTGCCCTTGAGCATTATGTTGCAGTTACGACAGAGGGAAAGTCAGCAGGAGTAGAGCATATATTTGCTGCCGATTTCAGCCAAAAGGTTCAAGCTTCTAATGCGCAAACCCATAGTCGTAGCGCGTTGATCAAATCTTTGAAAAAACAAAAAGGCGAGAAGCTAAACTGTGCAGTATCTACAGATATCATCGAAGAGTCAGCAGACTATATGGTCGCTAAGGTAACTTTGAAATTTGAAAATTTCACCAAGACTGATCTTGTGACTTTGGTACGTGAAGGGAACAACTGGAAAGTATCCAGTTCAGTAAATGCTTACAAATAATTTGCCGAAGCTAGTTGTCAGCTCGGTCATACAGAGAGCTGACAACTAGTGAATCATATGTTTATTTAAGGCCATGTCGTGAGATGTGGCTTTTTCAGTATATATTTCTACAAACGTTAAATAGAATTACTGTTATTTTTTTATTTTTGATATATTATTAATCTTTAATTTATGTACAAAGCCTTTTTTTTCATAGCTTGTTTTTCCATTTTAAATATTTGCCATGCTCAAAATAGGGAGGTAATCAAATTAGCAAATCAATTTATCGATACGTTGGAAGTCCATTCGTTTATGCGGAGCAAGATCGACTTCGATCAATTACGTACAGAGACCAATGCAAAGGTTAAGAATATGAATAAGACAGATTCATTATTGCCGACGTTTAAAGAAATAATTTTCGGATTAAGTGACCTTCATTCAAGCGTTGGCTACGTTAAAGATACAACGGATAATTTGGCATTAATTAAAATGATCGCAAGTACGACCTATGAGAAAGAAGGAATGTCTCCACTCAATTTTCAACATCGTTTCATTGAAGATAAATATGCATATATCAATGTTCCTGGTGTACTTTTAGAGCATAGACGCTATATTGATACTTTACAAAAACAGCTGCGTGAACTGGATGGAAAGCAGCCGAAAGCCTGGATTATTGACTTAACTGAAAATGATGGCGGCGCTTTTGTACCAATGGTCACTCCATTCCATAGCTTAATTGATACGACTCAAACTTTTTCTTATTTCGATGGAACCTTAGATAAAGATGGTAAGGAGGTTTTAATCAATAAATTTCAGATTCCTCAAAATGGTCTATATATTGACAATAGCATTGAAGCTAAATATTGTAAATTCGATACCGTCCAAGCTCAACCACTTAAAAATAATCAGATACCTATTATCGTCCTGGTCTCAAATATCACTGCAAGTTCTGGCGAAATTACTGCGAGTCACTTCTTAGGACAAAAGAATGTCACTTTAATCGGAGCGAAGACGAATGGTTTAACTTCGAACAATGAACTCTATTATGTGGATAAAGGTTATTCCGTTAATTTAATGACAGCATTGTTGCATGATCGGAAAGGAAAGTCTTATCATGTCGGGGAAGGTGTAAGCCCAGATATCATCGTCGACCTGGAATATCCGGAAAATATCAGAACTTTTAAAGATCGTTATCGATTTACATTAGAAAAAAAATCAGTATTTATCAATAAAGCGCTTGAGTTTTTGAGAGCGAAGGGGATTTAACTTCGAACAGTAAAATTGAAGTTTATAGAGTAAAAGACAGATGGACGAAAAGGAACTATTTGATTTGTTTTTTTCAAAACAAATCAGTGAAGCGAAATTTATTGAAACATATTTTACAGATATATCACCTTCTGATGAATATATCTTGGCCAAAATTACTAATGCCATAACAAATAAGGATCGTATAGCTATTGAAGAATCTATCTCAATCCTCCATAGTGGTCAGTTTACCCAAGCAAAACTCACTGAAAAACTTTGTGAAATATTAGCCTATCCCTGGCATATGGAACATGAGGAAATTGCTTCTATGTTGCAATCTTTAGCGGATCCCAAAACAGTAGATTCATTATATCAAGCCAGCAAGTTACAATTTGACTATTTAGATTATGATGATACCTACCAGTTTGCTAGAAAATGTATTAAAGCGATGGCGCAGATTAATGACGCTAATGCAATCAATAAATTATGGCTGCTCGCTGATCATGATATCGTTGAGATTTCCAATTATGCGAAAAAAGAACTCCGTTATAAGGGATTGTTATTACCAGAAGATCCAGTTGCTGACAAGACAATTGCAACCCAAAAGAAAGAAGGCAAAAGGCGTCTTTTGATTACAATTGCTGTATGCGTTGCTGTAATTTTTATTGCTATTTTATATTACCTAGTATAAGTTCTTCATACACCTCCCCATTCCCCAAGCTTTCCTAATTCTTGGTCTATTTTCAAACTAATGTTTATTATTTAAATAATTAATCGATGAAAAAAATATTTCTTTTTATCTTATATTAGAGCATGATGAGACATTTTTCACTTATTGTACTATCGTTTTTAATATTTTGTTTTAATGCAGTTGCCCAAAATAAGGACATCCTAAATTTAACAAATGCTTTTATTGATACCGTTAAATCCAATGCATATTCCAGGGCCAATGTAAATTGGGATTCTGTTGCTCCGATTATCATCAAGAAAAGTTGTGGTATCAAAGAAGCTAAAGATTTGCTCCCCTTATTCAAGATGGTTCTGAGCGATCTTCGGGATGTGCATTCCTCTCTACAATATCATGAGACCGATACGAGCATTAAAGAAGATTTTATGGTTCAGTTGAGGCAGATGGCGAAGATGACTGATGCAGATGCAGGCCTGCCTCCCAAAAATTATCAATCTTATATGATTGATAAAAAATATGCTTATATAAATATCCCTCCAGTTCGGTTGGAGCAGGCAAAATATATTGATACCATTGGAAAACAACTCAAATTTTTGGATGATAATAATCCCCAAGCTTGGATAATTGACCTTACCGAAAACAGTGGCGGAGCCAATTACCCCATGATATGGCATTTTGCGTCATTAATTGATGTCGATTACAGCTATTCAGATGTTTTGAATACGGGGGAGGAAAAAAAGATTTCGGTAGTTCTTAAACCAGAAGGCGAACAAGCTACGCAAGTATATGATATTTTAGAGCTAGATCCCAAAAAACGTCCGCCCATTAAATTGAAGAATACGCAAGTTCCCATTGTTATTTTGACCAGTTATTATACCGCTAGTGCTGCCGAGGCATTTTTATTACATTTTAAAGGACAGAAAAATGTGATAACTGTTGGTCAAAAGACATACGGTCTCACATCGACCAATCAATATTATGAGATTGGGAATAATTTTTCTCTGGATTTGACTATAAGTGTTTTAAAAGACCGTAATGGGAAAAAATATAAAATTAACGAAGGAGTGAACCCTGATTTTCTTTTGCCATTTGATCATTCAAATATTAAAACCACGAATCAATTATTAGAAGCGGTGATTAATAGTAAGAAAGACTACATTGAAAAAGCTTTGGAAATTATAAGCAAGCCAAGTAATTTCTCTTTATGAAAATATATAGATTCACATAAAGTACTTTTACAGTAAATGATCATTAATAATTTTCGGAGAAGCGCTTGGCAATTTAGGAGAAAAATTAGAAGTAAACTTGATGAAATTATTGCTAATAAGTGGTTTAATAACCCTCAAGGTAGTTTTGTAGCAAGATGAAGAACTTAAATTTAGGTAAAGAAATCGGAGAAGATTAGGGAAAGGGTTAGTCGCAAGTGGTTGTTCGGAATTTCCGAACAACCACATAGTATGGCGCATTATGCAAAAAAAATGATTTTACGGCTATTTTAATTTTCCAAAACTTTACGCTCTTTACTGCGGAACTCTTTCAATTCACTAATAAAATCATTTAGTGCTTCTTGCTGTACATGGTCCATTACCACAATTTTATACCAATTGTTATCTTCGTCGTGCGAATCCGGAATCAAACCAAATTTAACTGCTAGCTTTTTGGGCAAATCAGCTGATTTTATGGTAATGATATTCATATGTGAATCCCTATAAAAGCCAATTCCCAATTTTTCGAGTTCCTGACAACATACTTCTGTCCGGTAGTTCAGAATCTTCATTTTCTCTAACCATTGATGTGGGCCATAGGTCTGCAAAATCATCCAAATTGCCACTGCGTTTGCTCCAGAGCGACTTCCGCTCAAAGTGGTGTCCATTCCATTGACATATTTCGCTTCTTTGGTAAAAACATTGTCTATCAGTCCTTTTCTCGTGATAAATATACCAGTTCCATAAGGAGCTTGGAGCATTTTATGGGCATCCATGGTCACCGATGAGACGTGTTTATTGTTGAAACCGATATTATGGTTTTGATTGACAATTGGATAGATAAATCCCCCAAATGCCGCATCTATATGAAGTTTAAAATTAAGATCATATTTTATGAAAACTGAGGCGTAATCATCTGGACTATCAACGCTTCCAAACATGGTGGTACCTGCATTTGAAATAACGATAGCATACTTTTTGCCATTTTTCACAGCTTCATAGACATGCTTATCCAGTTGATCCGACAGAATTTCTCTGGTATCAAAATCGACCGGAACAATCACAAGATCAATATTCAATAAATTTGCAGCTTTATTGACCGAATAATGTGTGTCTTGCGATGCAATTAGGAAAATTTCATTACAATTGGCATTAAATGTATTGATGAATAAATTTCTGTACATCCAACAAGCTTGTATATTGGCTTCTGTACCTCCAGAGGTAACATATCCATCGCAATCTTCTTGAGATTGTAATATATCTTTACTTAAGATTTGAATGACATCTTTTTCAATATCTTGGGTGCCTTGAAAAAAAGGCTCCGATTCTCCGACAGTATGACAACCAATATGGTTAGGATTCTGAACAATTGTCTGCAGGAAAGGAGCTTCCTTTAAAAATTCAGCCTGTTCATAAAAAACTCTTCCATCCAATTTTGTTCCGGGAAGCCCTAATACAGGGCTTTGGCTATAATTGATATTCTTAGCAAGTGCTTTGGATATTAGTTCTTTTTGAATCTCAACCCCAATTTTTTTCCAGTATTTATATTCTTTCATTTGGTGTTTTAAATTATTAACTTCATTTAGTCAAAATATAAAGCCGATTGTAAAAGTCATTAATTAGATGAAATTTTCAAACTGTTATTTTTAAAACAAGAAAAAAAATGATTTAGTGGATTTTTTACTGATAAATATTTGGAAAAAAGCGGAAAATTGACTTACCTCTGATGAAGCCGAAGAGCTATATGATTTTAATTATCTTTCTTTTAATATCAACAATGTGCCGCATTGGAAAGATGTAAAAAGATTTTTATTGACCGTGAATGAGTTTGTTGTGGAAGGGAAATGGGGTGGTTCTGATAATTTTAATAAATTGGAATATTTAGCTGAACGGATCAGTTGGTTTCATGGGATTCAAAGTCATTAAGACCGGAGCTCAGAAAATATGTTTATAAAAAAAGCTATGAATGGAAGAGGTTAATCTAAAAGCGAGGATAAAAAGGAATATGTTAGATATCCTGTCCGGAAAATCATTTAGAGACGAAACGAGTGAAATAATTCAACATCTAAATAAAAGCGATGCAAATGCATTCGTTGGCATTCAAAGAGAAGATGGAATCTATACAATTATTGGTGCCGAAAAAATTTATTATATGACGCCTTTAATGACTAAAGGCGATATTCCGATCGGTGAATTTCTAAGTATTTTAACAAAAAATGCAATGACGCTCGGCAAAACTTCAACCTATGAGTTTGTCAAAATTAACGAAAACAATACCGTTTGGGTTATGAATGCCGAAACGATGAATGCTTTATGGAATACGATGCTTTTGCTGGATAGCGTGCGTAAATCATGCTGAAATCTCCTGCTTCTGGTTTTGCAGATCCTATAATTTTATCATGTGAATAGATGACAGCAGTTGGATGTCTAGTCTTTTCACCTCCCCATTCCCACCATTTACCGAGTTTTCCTGATCGTTGGTCTAAAGCCCATAGGCTAGGGGCATATTGTGTCGTAGTTTTGAGTCAACAAATAAGAACAATATAACTAGCACAATAAAATAAAGACATTATGAAAGCATTAGTAAAAACATTCGCAGCAGCAGCTTTAATTGCAGTATCTACTTTCGCTATGGCAGCAGAAGGCCCAGGTTCAAAATCTGAGAAAGCAACGATTAATCTTTCTACAGCAGACTTGGCCCTTGACCATTATGTTGCGGTAACCACCGAAGGAGAGTCAGCAGGCGTAGAACAACTATTTGCTGAAGATTTCAACCAAAAGATCCAGGCTTCCAATGCCCAGTCTCATAGTCGTGAGGCAGTGATCAAATCTTTGAAAAAACAAAAAGGCGAGAAGCTAAACTGTACAGTAACTACCGATATCATCGAAGAGTCGGGGGACTATATGGTTGCCAAGGTGACGATGAAATTTGAAAACTTCACCAAGACTGATCTTTTGACTTTGGTACGTGAAGGTAATGAATGGAAAGTGTCCAAATCGATCAATTCATATAAATAAGAGCCATCTCGAATAAATATATAAATGTTGTAGAGCCACGTCGAGAGATGTGGCTTTTTTACCTCAAAAGGGCCTGATTCTCATCAGACCCTTTCTCTTAGCGCTTACTTGTACAGTAATTTTTATGTTTCCTATCGTTTCCTCTTTTTTGTTTCGTCATCCAATGTTTTTAAGGACTATTGGACTTTCACTGTACGGCGCCAATTTTTATGTTGATCCTTTCTTTCGAAAGGTAGCTAATAGCCGTTTTGTATAATAAGAACAACAGCCGATTTGAAATAGTTTTATTGGAGTAAATTATTTTTGATAACTTGAATCAGTTATTTACAATGGAGGAGAACTTATACCATCATAAACTATTATCACATTATATCTCCAATTGGGGCGATGAATATCGTTCACTTATCTGGGAAAAAGGTCCTTATAAAGATTTGGGGGATCAATTTCGGGTCTTGGAATTTCCGCCAACGCCGGAACGAAATATGTGGACTTATGCCACCTGTGGTATGTCTCATTTTGAGGATCAACTCTGTTTGGAACTACACATCTTTTCGGATGAGCAAGACCAAACTCTAGTTGAGTCATTAATTGTGATAGCTCATTTTCATAGATTCCGCGCACGTTTGGGACACTGGCACACCATCAATTGGGGAAGGGGATGGCGACTGAATTCTTCCTGCTCTTTTGCGTTGCTCTCTCAACCTTATTTGGATGGGGCCAAACTGGAAATTCTTGATCTTGAAGATGGCAAGTCTGTTTTTTTCTATTGGCTCGTGCCAATTACCAAAGAAGAACTTGTGTTCAAAAAGGAATATGGAGCAGACAGGCTCGAGGAAATATTTGAAGAAAAAGGATTAAATTATTTAGATCCTTTTAGGAGTTCCCTGGTTTGAATAAAGGAGTTATTTCGGGTGCACCTATTCGTGTGGATCTGTCTGAGGGGGACTCCCAGTTTATTAATGAACAAGGGTATAGTCGTTGGCTCAAGAATACCTTAGATATGCGTATGCAAAAGAAAGAAATTAGATGTTTAATAAAGTATGAAAATGTCGCACAAGGGATCTATAACTATAAAGTTTTCTTACCATTAAAAAGTGGTTGGAACAATAATAGCTTGGTTACTTGTACAAATTGTGGGGAATTGTTTGTAATTGACTCGGAAAATCCAGAAACGGAAAATCTAAGTGTAAAACAAATTGCGGATTCAACTTTATGTCCAACTTGTAATGTTGTTTTATCTATGTATTTGGCACATTACCCTGCTACAATAAGAATTTCAGAAAATCAATTTGGTAGTTTCAATGATAAAGCTGTTTTCAATCAAGAGGAAGAATCGGAAATTGTAGAATTTTATGAATTAAGGCCATCACAAAAGAGCTTAAACTGATGAATAAGCCATATCTCGAGCACGGATATAAAAGTGGCAGTATTTTTTTAGATTTGCATATAAAGGATTCAAAAGACCATAAAAAGGTTATAGAAACTAAAATTTCTATTGATTTTATTAATATTCAGTCTGTAGAATTTCGTGAAGTATAAGACTTTGGATGGTAAATAAGCATGCTGCATAATTGTTAACTTGGAGTGCAACAGTTTTAGCACATATAAATACACAGTTCACTCCAAAAGTATGCTATAAGAGTTCCTATTCTAAATTGCGATCCCAATTCACCTAAAGATAATAAATTCATCCGGACATTCCCGCCATTCACCGAGTTTTCCTGTCCGTTGGTCTAAAGCCTGTAGGCTAAGGGCGCATTGTGTCGTAGTTTTGAGTCAACAAATAAGAACAGATAAATAAACTAACAATATAAAATAAAGACATTATGAAAGCATTAGTAAAAACATTCGCAGCAGCAGCTTTAATCGCAGTATCCACTTTCGCTATGGCGGCTGACAAACCGTTATCAAAATCTGAGAAAGCAACCATTAACCTCTCAACAGCAGACTTTGCTTTAGAGCATTATGTTGCGGTAACGACAGAAGGTGAATCAGCAGGAGTGGAGCAATTGCTCGCTGAGGACTTCAGCCAAAAAGTTCAATCGGCAAATGCACAGTCTCATAGCCGTGAAGCAGTGGTTAAATCCTTAAAGAAACAAAAAGGTGAGCGCTTGAATTGCGTAGTAAGTACCGATATTGTTGAAGAGTCAGCAGATTATATGGTGGCTAAAGTGACCTTGAAATTTGAGAGCTTCACCAAGACTGACTTAGTTACGTTGGAGCGTGTGGGGAATGAATGGAAAGTCTCCAAATCGATCAATTCCTATAAATAAGAGCCATCCCTTACAAATATATAAGTTGTGAAGCCATGTCTACCGATGTGGCTTTTTCTGTTTTAGCTCCTTCCCATTCTTTTAATTTTTTTTGCAGCAAATGGGATTCAAAGAGGGATCAAATTTGATATTTCAACAGAGCTTGTTCAGTGTTCGTTCAGTACTTGCTCAGTGATTACTCAATGAAGACTGAATAACCAGTGACTAATTACTGTCTAAAAATTGATTGAAAATTGTGATTAGGGATAAGTTGATATCATCATGTATCGGTTTTAATGCAAATCTAAATTACCGACTTCTAAAATCTGGAATTATGCTAAAGCCCTTCGGGCATCAACAGCGATAGCCATTTAGATTCGGCGTTTTGATCCAGTACCTGTACATTTTAAGTCAAAAGGGCCTGATTCTCATCAGACCCTTTCTCTTAGCGTTTTATTGTACAGTAATTTTATGTTTCCTATCGTTTCCTCTTTTTTGTTTCGTCATCCAATGTTTTTAAGGACAATTGGATTTTCACTGTACGACGCCAATTTTTATGTTGAACCTCTCTTTCGAAAGGAATTTTGTAGCCGTTTGTATGGTAAGAACAATAGCCGATTTGAAATAGTTTTATTCGAGTGATTTTTATAGGTTTAATTTCTACACAATCTGTATAGTGACTACAACCTTTTATGCTCATGCTTTTTTGACTTCGATGATGTTATCATCAATACTATTATTTGAGAAAATAATAATATTGTGAGTCCCCATACGAAAGAGTCTATTTTATTATTTAGGTAACGAATGAGTATAAGAAACAACTCAATTAGTATAAAATAA
The DNA here is from genome assembly GCF_019969845.1 of Sphingobacterium sp. GVS05A. Taxonomy (GTDB): domain Bacteria; phylum Bacteroidota; class Bacteroidia; order Sphingobacteriales; family Sphingobacteriaceae; genus Sphingobacterium. Next base: position 46,888 of record NZ_JAHXYR010000002.1, on the reverse strand, counting down.
AATAACGGATTTTTAATAATTGCTCTCATAATATTAGCCTAAATTATCCACTTAAAGATAATTAATTTATCCGACTATTCCCGCCATTCACCGAGTTTTCTGTCACGTTGATCTAAAGCCCGTAGGCTAGAGGTCTATTGTGTTGTAGTTTTGAGTCAACAAATAAGAACAACAGAACTAACAATATAAAATAAAGACATTATGAAAACGCTAGTAAAAACATTCACAGTAGCAGCCCTAATCGCAGTATCCACATTTGCTATGGCAGTAGAAGGACCTGGAGCAAAAGCAACAAAAACAAACGTTAACCTTTCTACAGCAGACTCCGCTTTAGAGCACTATGTTGCGGTGACTACTGAGGGAGAATCAGCAGGTGTAGAGCAGTTATTTGCAGCTGATTTTAATCAAAAGATCCAAGCTACCAATGCACTGTCTAACAGCCGTAGCGAAGTGGTTAAATCCTTGAAAAAACAAAAAGGCGAAAAGCTAAACTGTACAGTAAGCATAGATATCATCGAAGAATCAGCAGACTATATGGTGGCTAAAGTAACGTTGAAATTTGAAAACTTTACCAAGACTGATCTTGTCACTTTGGAGCGTGTGGGCAATGATTGGAAAGTATCCAAATCGATCAATTCGTATAAATAGAAGTCATTATAATTAAATATATAGGTTGTTTAGCCGCGTCGGGAGATGCGGCTATTTTTTTGAGGTCAAAAAGCCTAATTTGACGAATTTACCCCTTAAAATAAGAAGATTTTACCCCCCTTCCCTTGTAACGTTTTTGATAATATTGCAAGTGTCAATACGACATTTTATTGTATTGATGATGTTAAATAACCAAGAGTGTTTGCCTGATTAGCTAAATACCCTGTCCAAATCGCACAAAAAGCGGGTGAAGGGAAAGTAAGCTGGCTAAAACTCAAAAATAGCTAAATAACCAAGTTTAATTATGATGAATTTACCAATCAACAGTGGATTGTTTGATCCTTGAATTCCTAATGGAATGCAATATGGCTACTCATATTGCCATGCTACTCTTCATCAAAATATTATTTAATTACTAAACAGTTTTACTTATGAAAAGGAAAATAGTATTCACACAGTGCTGGCTTTGTTGTATCTGCTTTTTACTTTTAAGCTTACAGCAGACTTATGCGCAGTCAATAACTGTAAGGGGCCGGGTTACCGAAAATAATAGGTCACTGGCCGGAGTGACCGTCAAAAATATCGGTTCCACAGTGCAGACACAAACAGATACACAGGGAAAATATACGCTCAGTGCTGCCACAGTCACGGCATTAGAATTTACCTTTCTAGGTTATGCGAAACAGCGCTTTGAGTTCAGTCAGCTCAAACAGATCAGCCAAGGGAACTACGAGCTTAATGTGCAACTTGATGCTTCCGAAGGAGATGTTTTGGATGAAGTGGTGGTTGTTGGTTTCGGTTCGCAGAAAAAAACAAACCTGACCGGTTCGGTTGCGGTTGTGGATGCCAAGCAGCTGGAAAATAGGCCTGTAAGAAATGCTATCCAGGCACTGCAAGGACTGGCACCAGGCCTAAATATTTCCCAAAACTCGGGAACGATGGAAACCAATCCATCCATTAATATCCGGGGGACGGGCACAATCGGAACCTCTTCTTCGGCACCACTGATTTTAATCGATGGTTCTGAAGGATCTTTGGCGGCACTAAATCCACAGGATATTGAAAGCGTATCTGTATTGAAAGATGCTGGAGCGGCTTCAATTTATGGCTCTAGAGCCGCTTTTGGGGTCATTTTGGTCACCACAAAATCTGGAAAGGCTGGACGTACTTCGGTAAATTATAATAATAGCTTCCGTATGAATGCCCCAACATTAATGCCGAAGATGATGGATTCTTACACTTTTGCTCAATACTTCAATCAGGCCGAAGTCAACGCGGGTGGTTCACCACATTTCTCCGCGGAGCATCTGCAGCGCATCTTGGATTATCAAAACGGAAGCCTGAAAAATTCGACTATAGTCGATCCCAACAATAAATTGTACTGGGCTGAAGGATATGCCTATGGTAACGACAACAATGATTGGTTCGATGTCATGTATCGGGATCAGGCTTTTGCCCAGGAGCACAACCTAAGTCTCAATGGTGGAACCGAAAAAACAACTTATTACCTTTCCGGCAATTTCATGAAACAACAAGGGTTGATGGCCTTCAATACGGATCATTACGACCGTTACTCTGTTGCGGCTAAAATCAATTCTAAAGTATCTGACATCTTTCAGGTAAATTACAATGCGCGATTGGTGCGTGAAGACTACGATCGTCCTGCAGCATTGACCAATAGTTTTTATGATGATTTAGGCAGACAGGGCTGGCCAACGCTGCCACTGTATGATCCGAATGGATACCTATTCAGTTCTCCCTCACCTGCACTTGCCATGAAAGAGGGCGGACAGGATAAATCAAGTAAGGATTACATTTACCAACAGTTACAACTGATCCTCGAACCTATTAAAGGATGGCGTACAACCGGTAATTTTAACTATAGGACTACAACTCAATTTCGTCATTGGGATTCGCAGCGTCTTTACAACCATGACGTGAATGGTGATCCGTATCTGTATAAAAACTCATCCAATGTCTACGAATTTGGTCTAAAGGAAAACTATTATAACATCAACATCTTTTCTGATTACGATAAAAGCTGGGGCGACCATCATTTTAAAGTTATGGTCGGTGGGCAGATTGAACACACGGCCTATCGCAATCTCGGTGTGCAACGCGACGGAATCATTATCCCGGATCAACCGGTATTGAATCTGACTTCCGGCACAGACATCAATGGAAAAGCAGTAGTGCCTTCTGTATCTGGTGAATATCAAAAATGGGCAACAGCAGGTTTCTTCGGCCGATTGAATTACAATTATGCTGAAAAATATCTATTGGAAGCTAATTTGCGTTATGACGGTTCATCACGTTTCCGCAGCGATAGCCGCTGGGGCTGGTTTCCTTCAGTTTCTGCAGGATGGAACATCGCCAAAGAAAACTTCCTTAAAGATTCGGCACCATTTATTAATATGCTGAAATTAAGAGCTTCTTACGGAGAGCTGGGCAATCAAAATACCGATGTCTGGTATCCGACTTATGTCACGCAACCAACGGGTACAGCCAATGGCGCTTGGCTAATCAATAATGCGCGACCAAATTCTGCTTCGGCTCCAGGCTTGGTAAGTGCATTATTAACCTGGGAATCTATCAATACGAAGAACTTAGGTGTCGATTTCGCCTTTTTAAATAGCCACCTTTCTGGGTCTTTTGAGGTCTTCGAACGAAAGACATTTAATATGGTCGGCCCAGCGCCACAGTTGCCTAATACATTAGGGACGACAGTTCCTCAAACAAATAATACAGACTTAAAAACAAGAGGGTTTGAAGCTACACTGGGCTGGAATGACCGTACAGCCAGTGGTTTCGCATACGGAGCAAAGTTTCTCCTGTCGGATTATACCACAACGGTAACACGCTATCCAAACGCAATAGGGTCATTATCAAACTATCGGGAAGGCCAAAAGTTGGGTGAAATATGGGGATATCAAACCCTTGGTATTGCAAAGACAGAGGAACAGATGAGTCAACATCTGGCGAGCTTGCCCAATGGTGGACAAAATGCATTAGGAACACAATGGGGGGCAGGCGATATCATGTATGCGGATTTGAATGGAGACGGAAAAATAGATGGTGGAAGCAATACAGAGGCCGATCCAGGTGATCGTCGTGTGATTGGAAACAGTACACCACGTTACTCCTTTGGATTGAATCTGAATGCGGACTACAAAAATTTTGACTTTAGCATTTTCATGCAAGGTGTCATGAAACGCGATTATTGGCAAGGGGGCTACTATTTTTGGGGAGCAACTTCAAAATGGTGGTCAACGGGCTTGGTCGATCATCTTGATTATTTCCGTACTGCTGATAATCCCCTGGGTGAAAATCTTGAAGCATATTACGCACGTCCTGTTTTTGGTACTGCTAAAAACCAACAGACGCAGACGCGCTTTTTGCAGAACGCAGCCTATATCCGCATAAAAAACATTCAGCTGGGTTATACCTTGCCGAAAGAAACAACAAAACGTTTTGGTGTGGAGCGTTTACGCGTATACGTTTCCGGTGAAAATATCTGGACCGGCTCAAGTGTAGCGGGAATGTTTGATCCCGAAACTATTGATGGCGGAAGCAACGGAACGGTTTATCCATTGACAAAAGTCTGGTCTGCAGGTTTAAGTGTTACATTTTAAGTCGATTCATTATGAAATTCAATAGTACTATTTTTAGATTGATGCAATTAGGCCTTGTCGCTTTGGTAGGCCTAGCTTCCTGCAATAAATATTTGGATATTGCACCCCCTTCGTCCATCATACCTGAAGCTTATCTGGATGAGGAGTCACAACTTGCTGCTTATACCGTAAATCAATATGCTGGACTGTTTCCTTCGCATGGCAACTGGTCCTTTGGCACTTTCGGCATCGACGGAAATACAGACAATATGGCTATTCCAACACTCGATAACAAATTTATTCCAGGCCAATGGCGCGTTGGATCGAATGGGGGTGACTGGGATTTTTCAAGTATTTATCAGATGAATTATTTTATCAATACGGTGGTTCCCAAATGGAAGGAAAATCGTATTCTTGGAAATTCCAGTAACATAGCACATTATATCGGTGAAGCCTATTTTTTACGTGCCTACGTTTACTTCGGGAAATTGCAGGCCTTGGGCGATTTTCCTATTATTCGCAATGTGATGTCGGATAAGGATAAGAGTATTTTGGTGGAAGCGAGCAAGCGTTCACCAAGAAATGAAGTCGCTCGTTTTATTCTTTCTGACTTGGATTCGGCTATTACCTTGCTGAACCAAAGTTCGCCTGACGGCAAGAAACAGCGGATCTCAAAAAATGTCGCGCAACTGTTCAAATCCCGAGTGGCTTTGTATGAGGGTACATGGCTCAAATACTTCAGCGGAACAGCATTCGTCCCTAAAGGACCAAACTGGCCGGGTGCTGCAAAATCATACAATAGCAGTTATGCATTCCCGACGGGAAGTATTACCGGAGAGGTCGACTACTTTTTAACGCAGGCCATGGAGTCGGCTGCTGCGGTTGCTGATAATGTGCCGCTGGTGAGCAATACCGGAATAATAGAATCTGCCAACAATGAGAATCCTTACTTCAGTATGTTTGGTGCCGTGGATATGTCCAGCTATGGCGAAGTACTGCTGTGGCGACAATATAATCAAAGCCTGGTGACACATAATGTGCCTGTTTATGCACAACGCGGAAATTATGCGGTTGGTTTGACACGCGGCCTTGTCGAAAGCTTTCTGATGTCCAATGGACTGCCTATTTACGCTTCGGGCAGCGGTTATGCTGGCGATGATTACATCGCAGATGTTCGGAAGAATCGCGATGGTCGTTTACAATTGTTTTTAAAAGAGCCTGGACAAAAGAATGTATTGGTCAATGTCGGACAAGGTACACACTATACCCTTATTGAGCCCACACCGACTGTTTACGATACCGATTGGGAAAGACGTTATACAACGGGTTATACCATACGTAAGGGTATTTCATACGACGGTTTACAAACGCTCAACGGTCAGGGATTTACGGGTAGTATTACCTTCCGAGCTACCGAAGCTTACCTCAATTACATGGAGGCCTGTTACGAAAAAAATCAAAATTTAGATACGAAGGCACAGGCCTATTGGCGCTCATTGCGTACACGTGCTAAGGTCGACCAAGATTTCAATGCGACCATTGCTGCAACACAAATTGATAAAGAGAAGAAAGATTGGGGCGCGTATTCTGCAGGACAGTTTGTATCACCTACATTGTACAACATACGTCGCGAACGCAGAAGCGAACTTATGGCTGAAGGTCTACGTTGGATGGATCTCAAGCGTTGGCGGGCAATGGATCAGCTGATTACAACGGCCGACCATTTTGAAGGTTTTAAACTTTGGGGACCGATGAAGGATTGGTATAAGCCCGAACAGCTGATTTATGGTGCTACCAATGATAAATCTGTCGTTTCAGATCCCGCACGGAGTGAATACCTCAGGCCATTGGAGATCCGAAGCAATGCCCTGTCTTATACTGGGGTGAAATTTGCCATGGCGCATTACCTCGCACCCATTGCCATCGAGCATTTCCAGTTGGCTTCGGATGATGGAACAGCAGAAAATTCTGTTATTTATCAGAATCCAGGATGGTCACTGATCAGTGGAACTGCCCCAACCGGCTTGTAGAAATATAAAAAGGGATATGTGTCATCTCATTATTACACAAATACGAATATATCCCTCTTTTTGACTCAATATCCCCCTTGATCACGCAGAAAAAGGGGGATATTTTTGTTTATTGATAATCAAGAGCTATTGGCTCAAAGAAACTTAAACTAAATCATGAAAAAACTTTTATCTGTCTGTCTTAGTTTGCTGTCGAGTTGTTTTGGCGCATATAGTCAACAGCCCATCCCACCGCAGTATAAATTGGTCTGGTCGGATGAGTTTGATTATAATGGTGCGCCCGATACGACTAAATGGAGCTACGAAGAAGGTTTCAAGCGTAACCGGGAGGAGCAGTGGTATCAAAAGGAAAATGCTTCCTGTCGTGACGGCTTGTTGGTTATTGAAGCAAAAAAAGAACAACGTAATCATCCCGGTTTTATTCAGGGCAGTCATGATTGGATTGCCAGCCGTAAAAAGATAACCTATACTTCGGCTTCGATAAATACTTTAGGAAAGCAGCACTGGAAATACGGGATTTTTGAAATCCGCGCGCGTATCCCTGTTGGAGAAGGCCTTTGGCCTGCATTCTGGACTTTAGGCACGAGCAAAGAATGGCCATCCAATGGTGAAATAGATATCATGGAATATTATCGCGGCAATATATTAGCCAATATCGCAACTGGCACTGACCAACGCTGGAAAGCACATTGGTTCGGTAAGACGAAAGCAGTTAAGGATCTTGGTGGAAAGGCTTGGGCAGATCAATTCCATACCTGGCGAATGGTTTGGGATGAAGACGCTATTGCGCTTTATGTGGATGATATGGAAATGCTTCACGTTCCTATGGATCAATTGGTCAATCGGGATGGTACAGGATTCAATCCATTTACCCAACCACATTATCTCCTGTTAAATTTGGCCCTCGGTGGAATAAACGGTGGCACGATAGCTGATAAATTACTCCCTGCAAAATATGAAATCGATTATGTACGGGTCTATCAAAAAATTGAACGTGCTGAAATGAATAGTTTTACGCCAGGGGAAATATGGAAAGACCAATCCGGTCATGTGATCAATGCCCATGGCGGCGGCGTACTTCATCAAAATGGAAAATATTATTGGTACGGTGAGAAACGTGGCGGAACGACATCTCAGGGAGTCAATGTGTACTCATCCAATGATTTGTATAATTGGAAGTTTGAAGGATTGGCTCTCACACCTAGCGCAGATTCCACAAGCGATATTGCCTGGGGCTGTATTATGGAGCGGCCAAAGGTTATCTATCACGAGCAGCTGAAGAAATATGTCATGTGGTTCCATCTTGAGTTGAAGGGGCAGGGCTATGCAGCAGCCAGAGCCGCTGTCGCTATCAGTGACTCTCCGCTTGGGCCTTTTCAGTTTGTTCATAGCTTCAGGCCCAATAACAATATGTCACGCGATATGGGTCTTTTTGTTGACACCGATGGCAAGGCTTACCAAATTTATTCATCGGATGAAAATTATGCTTTACGTATGGTTCAATTAACCGATGATTACCTGCATGTAACAGCGAAAGATTCCTTACTCTTCCGGAATCATCGGGAAGCCCCAGCTTTATTCAAGCATAAAGATCAGTATTATCTGATCACCAGCGGATGCACCGGCTGGGCTCCAAATCGTGCAGAGCTCCATGTCGCTAAGAGTCTTTTTGGCCCCTGGAAATCCCTTGGGGATCCAATGCAAGGGCCAAATTCGGCTCTGACTTATGGCGGTCAATCGACATTTATCCTGCCTGTCGCAGGAAAAAAGGATGCCTTTATCTTTATGGCCGACCGCTGGAATCCCAAAGATCTTATGGATAGCAGATATATCTGGCTACCGGTAGATCTCCAGAATGAAAAAGTACAGATAAATTGGAAGGATCAGTGGGATTTAAGTGTATTTCATTAGTTCGATCATATGGCTGTATTTAACCTAGATTCAGTTAAACAAATCAATCTTTTTTGAAATGATTTATTAATCGATAAATAATAAAAAATGCAATCTCTGAATAAATTAGTGCCTATTCTACTCTATAGTTTTGTCTTCTCCTTCGGGTATGCACAATCCAGTGTTACCCTGACTTATGAGCGGAATAAAATGCAACAGCAAGATACTGTTGTCCGAAAAGGGATACCTTGGTTGGATGAAACGATTACCGAAGAAAATCGGTTGCCCATGCATACAGATTTTGTGACCTTTCCGCAGGAGTCTCAGATCATCAACAGCGATTGGCGTGAATCCTCTGCGTATTTAAGTTTGAATGGTTCCTGGAAATTTAAATGGGTAAATAGCCCTTCAAAACTACCAACTAACTTTGAATCATTAAATTATGACGATCGTCATTGGGATTATTTTCAGGTGCCTGCAAACTGGGAACTCAATGGATACGGTTTCCCGATGTATACTACCTCAGGTTTTGAATTTACCTATTTAATCGGGAAACCAAATCCACCAATTGTGCCGATGGATTTCAACCCTACGGCTGTGTATCGCCGTGAGGTAGTCATTCCCGAGGATTGGCAGGGAAAACCCGTAATTCTCCATATTGGGGCAGCCAAATCGAATCTATCTGTTTGGGTAAACGGTCAATATGTCGGGTATGGGGAGGATAGCAAATTACCATCCGAGTTTGACATAACAGCATATTTGAGAAAAGGAAAAAATCTTATTACAATGCGCGTCATGCGATGGGGAGTCGCAAATTATTTGGAGGATCAGGATATGTGGCGTCTTAGTGGAATCACGCGAGACTGTTATCTGCTGGTTCGGCAACCAGTACATCTACGTGATATTCAATTGTCGCCAACCCTCAATGATACCTTTGATAAAGGACAGTTAAAAACTAAGCTAATCTTTAACCAGGCCAGTCGTGGGGATCTAATGGCAGAGGTTACACTTCATAGAAACGGTCGGCTTGTGTCAATTGAAACTGTTAAAGTCGACGGACAGGAAATGGATATTGAACAGACCATAGACCATCCTGAACTATGGTCGGCTGAAATGCCAAATTTATACCAGGTGACTGTTAAACTTACAGCCCCTGAAGGCAAACTCAGCGAGATCGTTCCCCAGCGAGTGGGCTTCCGTAGGGTCGAGATCAAAGAAGGTCAGTTGCTCGTTAATGGGCAGCCTATACTTATCAAGGGAATAAACAGGCACGAAACAGATCCCGTTACTGGGCATGTGATCTCGAAAGAAAGTATGTTGCGCGATGTACAGCTCATGAAAAAATTCAATATCAATGCTGTCCGCACCAGCCACTATCCCAATGCCGAATATTGGTTGCAGCTCTGTGACCAATATGGATTGTATGTAATTGATGAGGCTAATATCGAATCACATGGCATGGGTTATGACCTGTCCTATACGATGGCCAATAGGCCGACCTGGGAGAAAGCACATGTTGCCCGTGTTGAACGCCTTATTCAGCGCGATCGGAATCATCCTAGCGTAATTATTTGGAGTATGGGCAACGAAGCCGGAAATGGTTATAATTTCTATCGGGCCTACCTCCGGATGAAAGAGCTCGATCAAAGTCGCCCTGTACAATACGAAAGGGCTGTGAATAATTATGGTGAATTAAGATTTGACTGGAACACGGATCTGATTGTACCGATGTATGCAAGTCCATCTGCAATGAAGAATTATGCAGCGCGTAACCCTAAGCCTCAAAGACCCTTTATTCAATGTGAGTATGCACATGCCATGGGGAATTCATTGGGAAACTTTAAGGATTATTGGGACATCATTCGGGCAAACAAAGGAATATTTCAAGGCGGATATATCTGGGACTTTGTGGACCAGTGTTTTGTTAAAACCAATGCTAAAGGCGATACAGTATATACCTATGGTGGAGATTATGAACCTAAAGAAGCGATAACGGACTGGAATTATGCTTCCAAAGGAATTTTTTATGCAAATAGAACACCCTATCCGCATGCCTGGGAAATGAAAAAAGTATATCAAGATATCCATAGCAGCCTATTGAACGGGAAAAAGATACAGGTTTACAACGAACGTTTTTTTACTGGACTTGAAAATGTTGAACTTCAATGGGAGCTTATTGTAGACGGAAAAAGAATGCAATCTGGTTTCATCAAGCATTTGAATGTGTTGCCTCAACAATCTGCTGTACTGTCGATTCCGTATAAAGTGGATATACCGGGGGAAAAATTTCTGAATCTGACTTACCGATTGAAAAAAGCCGAGGCCTTACTTCCTATGGGGCATATTATTGCAACTGAACAGTTACCTCTGGGGGGCTCTTTTCAGCCTAAAACAACCATTTTGGCACAGGGTAAAATCAAGACAGAGCGAAAAGATGGAAATTTGATCGTCTCGGCAAAACAGCTGCAAATGGAGTTTGACCTTAAATCAGGATGGCTGACCAAATATCATTATAAAGGACAGGATTTTTTGGATGAACAAGCACTATTTAAGACTAATTTCTGGCGCGCGCCGAATGATAACGATTTCGGTGCAAATACGCCGGAAAAACTGAAACCTTGGAAACAGGTCACGGATTCGATTGAACTGCTTGAAATTAGATCCGAATTAATCGATAGCCTGGCCTATGTATATGCGACCTACCAGATGCCTCAGGTATATGGACAGTTAGAAATGAAATACTGCATTAATCAACGGGGTGAAATGCGCATTTCCCAATCTTTCACTGCTGACACTACAAAAAAAGTTGCGGTTCTGCCACGCTTCGGTATGCAATGGATCATGCCATCTGGCTTTGAGGCCATTAATTACTACGGTAGGGGACCACAGGAGAACTACATCGACCGTAATTTTGCGTCACATGTCGGAATTTATAAACAGACCGTCGATCAACAGTATTTTCCCTATGTAATGCCACAGGAGACAGGAAATAAGACCGATATCAGATGGATGGAAATAAAAAATAAACAAGGCAGGGGATTGTTCTTTACGGCAGATTCTACATTTAGTATGAGCGCTTTGCATTATTTTGACAAAGATTTGGACGATGGTCTCAAGCGACAACAACGTCATGCAGCTGACCTTGTCAAAAGGAAACAAACGCAACTTAATATTGACCTCAGACAAATGGGCGTGGGGGGAATCAATAGCTGGGGAGCATGGCCGCTTCATGAATATACATTGCCATACAAAGATTATTCATTCTCCTTCGTTATAAAACCAGTCGAATAATTATAGCGTGCTGTACAGCAAAAAGCGTTCTTAATTGCTGTACAGGGCTTATTTTATTTTTTGACAATTCAGACTAAGGCCGATCGACATGGAATTCATTCTGAAATGCTTTTCGGTACTTTTTGACATAGTCGGATGGTGTATGGCCAAACAATTTGCTGAACTGCTGTCTAAAGTAGCGCTGATCGTAGAAACCTGTTAAATTAGCTACTTCATTGATTTTTGAATCTGTTAGTATGAGCATTTCTGCGGCTTTTTTGAGTCGTACCGACCTGATAAATTCATTGATCGATTTGCCTGAAATAGTTTTAATTTTTTTATAGAGTGAAGAATGACTCATTCCTGTTTTTTCGGCAAGACTTATTACAGTCAGTTCTTCCAACAGGTTCTCTTCAATAATCTCAATGCACCGTTCTATCAACAGCTTGTCTGTGATCGGTATCTTTAGCTCATTGGACTGTAGCGTAATCGCATTAAAGAAAAAGTCCTGAAGGTTCTTCTTGTTCTGCAGTAATGTTTTGACCCGGAGTAACAATATTTCCGAATCAAATGGCTTATGGATATAATCATCGGCACCATATTGAATTCCGGCCAATTTAGTGCTGTCAGAGGTACTTGAGGTAAGTAGGATGATTTGAATATGGTTGAGCGTAGCATTAGATTTTACGGCTTTGCAAAGTGACAATCCATCCATCTCTTCCATGATAATATCACTTATGACCAGATCAGGTTGTTTTTCCTTGATCATATCGAGTGCCTGAACACCATTATCGGCATTATAGACCGTGTATTCTACCTTAAAAATGTCGGTAAGATAGCTGCGGATCGCATCGTCGTCGTCGACCAATAAGACACTGAATTTTTTGCTTGATATAGCTGTCGGGAATAAGGGAACGGTTTCCGTCACTACTTGTGAATCGTATAGCATTTGAATCCCCGACTCATTGTGGAGCGCTACATCTGCCAATGGTTCTTCGGCTGGGGTTTGTTGTGCTAAGATAGGCAAAACGAGGTCGAATGTTGTTCCCGCTGTTGCTGAACTCGTGTAACTTATTGTTCCGGCGTGCATTTCAACAAAAGTTTTGACAAGGTACATCCCAATCCCGAATCCTGTTTGTTTTTTGGGACCATTAAGTGGATCCGAAAAATATTTGTCAAATATCCTATCGCCAAGATGTTCGGGGATACCTTTTCCCGAATCTTTGATCTGAATGATTAATTCCCGACCCTGTTGCGATAAGGCAATATGGATAGCGCCATTGGAAGGTGTAAATTTAAAGGCATTTGATATGAGATTGCATAAGATGATCTCAATTTTTTCTTTGTCGGCATTGACATAAATCGGATCGGAATTTTCCTGGAACTGATAATCTATATTTTGTAATTTTGCCTGAGCAGCGAAATATAGAAATATTTCTTTCATAAAGCTTTGGCAGTCAAAAATACTTGTTTTGAGCTGTTCGGCGCCGTCCTCTGTTTTTCTAAATATAAGCAGCTGGTCTACCAAACTTAACAGTCTTTTGGCATTTCTATGTACAACCTGAAGGGAAGCATTGTCCTTGGACTCTTTATTGGTCTTTAGCAGATCTTTAATCGGATTAATAATTAAGGTCAGTGGTGTTCTAAATTCATGCGAAATATTCGTGAAAAATGCGTGCCTCTTCTCATTGAGTTCTCTTTCTTTCTGAATGGTAAATTTTGAAAGCTGTATTTCGTAATTTAAAGCGATTTGCCTTCTCCGATAGCGCAGATACCATAGTCCGATATAGACAATACCCAGCGTGTAAAGCAAGTAGGCCCACCAGCTTCTATACCAAGGCGGAAGAATTTGAATCTCGAGCTTAATCTGTTTATTCGTCCAATTGCCTTCCGAGTCGGTCGATTGAATAAGCAGGGTATAATTTCCTTCATGCAGACCGTTGTAATTTATTGATCGGGTAGACCCTGCATCGTTCCATCCCTTGTCTAGTCCTTCCAATAGATACCTGTATTTTATCTTTTGTGGGGAATCAAACTCCAGGGCCGCGAACTCCAACGAAAAAGTGGATTGATTGTAGGGAAGCGTCAATTTGTGAATGCTATGATCTTTTCCAATATCGACCCGGTCGCTCAGGTCGGCAATCTTTTTATTGTTAATTTTAAGGCTTGTGATAGCTAAGGCTGGTTCATAAATTTTCAGTTTAATGCTATCGGCGTCAAAGATGTTAAAACCGTTGTTTCCTCCGAAAAGAAGATGGCCGTTTTTGAGCTTAAGAGCGGCCCCATAGGAAAACTCGTTGCTTTGAAGTCCATCAGTTTCCTCGTACCGCACAAATTTTTTAGTGGAAGGATCGAACTTCGAAAGGCCATTAAAGGTGCTTAACCACAATTTTCCGATTTTATCTTCCAAAATATTAAGTACGGCATTGTTGCTCAATCCTTCATTTGTGGAATAATTTTCGACAATCTTTTTTGATTTGCTATCAAATGCCAGGAGTCCCTTTCCTTCTGTTCCCAGCCAAAGTCTGTTATTTTTTCCGAGCTGAATGGCACGAACAGGTTTTCCGATTAAATACCTGGAGCTTTTTTGCGTCTGCTTGTTTAGCTGTATGATCTCATTGTAATTCCCCATCCAGATATTACCTTTCTGATCATCAATCATACAATTGATATCATAGATGTCTTCGCTGAAGACTTCAAATTGGTCGCGTGTTGGATTATATGTATATACTCTTCCCTCAGAAAACGTCGCTGCCCAGATCTTCGCATCCTGATCCTTAAAAAGTAACTGTACACTGTTATTTAGCACCCCATTTGCTGTCCTGCAAGCATAATATTTAAACCCCGAACCTTTTGCGTAACGCGCAATTCCCCTTTCAGTTGCGATCCATAGGTCTCCATGATTTCCGGTCAAAAGATGGTTTACCGTATTGTCTGGCAATTGCTGCGGCCCTTTTTGGAAAGATTGAACCTGATTGGTCTTGTCATCCCATACATAAAGGCCATTGCCTTCGGTACCAATCCAGATCTTGTTATCATATTCTACGAAAGAACGTACAAATTTGTGCGCTAAGTTAAATCCCGCATAATGTTTCTGCTGTAAATAATTAAATTTATAGCCATTGTTATCAATGGTCTCAATGCCGCCCTTTCCAGTGCCGATCCATATTTTACGTTGGGAGTCTATGTAAACCATATAAATGGTCTTGCTGTTTAGTAAAAATTGTGCGGGTTGTAGATCACTTTTGTTTTCTGCTTTTCCATGAGATAGGTTAAGAATAAAAATACCATTGTTTTGCGTGGCTAACCAAAGTTTGTTTTGCCCCTCCAGCGTCAGCATGTTGATCTGACTTGACTTAAGCTCCTGTGGATACAAGGACGAAAGCATATGCTCTTTGATTTTCCAAACAAATAGTCCCTCGTAATTACCAATAAAGAGTTCACCGTTGTTTGTGCTAGCCATACAGGTTGCACTCGTAATAGCCTTTGATACAAGATTCAACTGCTGTGTTTTTTTGTCTAATGCATATAAACCGCGTCCCTCTATAAAAACCCATACCCGGCCGGTCGCGTCAATATGCGTGGCCGATACATGGTAGTATAAGGTGGATAGGTTCGATTTATAATCTTTAAAAGCAATTTGTATGGCATATACTTCTTGATGACTTTTGTAAAATAGCCCCCAGCCGTTTGTGCCTATATAAATATTATTGTCACTATCGATTTGAATGGATTTCGTGTCAGCATTGAGATGATATGACTGTTTTGATTTTTGGTCTATATAATTTAAACGGGTGAAGGTGTCAAAGTTTCGGTCGTAGATTCCAATCCCTTGCCCAGTTCCTATCCATAATTTTTTATTGTGGTCTTCTGCTATACAATAGATATAATTATGCGGAATGCTATTTTCATTATTTAGCTGGTTTCTATAGGTTTTTATATCATAACCGTCGAATCTGTTTAGTCCGTCGAAGGTACCAAACCACATGTAGCCCTGACTATCCTGAAATATAGATTTCACCGAACTATTCGATAAACCTTTATTCATCTCCTTGGGAAATTGCGCACTTGTCAGCATGCTTGTGTGAACAAGAATGAGAACAAATACCAGGATCAAGGCCTGACGAAAATATAGGAGTCTGTTCAAACTAGGCATGTTAGCAGCTATGTTAGTATAGTATTTCCGATATCAGATAATATATCGATTCTTCCTTATCATAGGTGATTATCTTGAAAACAACTTTTGTGATCAGAAAAAGTCAATTTGAAGATTATATGGTTAAAGATACGATTGTTTTTTAAAATAAGTGTATATTGTACGTTTATTTAAGACGAGCTGCTTTACGACTAAGATTTTGCTTCATAAAGCAAAAAAAGCAGCCGCTATCATGAGTTGTCAACAGGAGGAGGGATTCTGGACACGAAGTATGTTAGATCCCGAACATGCACCCGGTAGGGAAACAGGCGGAACAGCTTTTTTTACGTATGTGTTGCTCTGGGGAATAAATAATGGATTGCTAAGTGATTTTAAGTTTAAAAATGCTGCGGTTAAAGGCTGGAAATATCTTAGTGAGATCGCTTTACAACCCGATGGCAGAATTGGGTATGTACAACCTATCGGTGAAAAAGCTATCCCCGGACAGGTGGTGGACACCAACTCTACAGCGCCCAATTGTGGCCATCGGCGACGCTTCGGTTTTCGTAGGCGACTGGACGCAATGGATACAGTTCGATCCGGCGCGGTTCGGTATCACCCATATTTCCGATAAAGAAGCCAAACCACTCTATATACAGCATCATGCGCTCAATCGTTTTGAGGAGCGCAGCTATAGTCCCAAAGGCTATGTACAGATTTATCTTGCCAAAACCTTTATTTATGGTACACCGGAGGTAATCGTCTATCGTGGACAGGTACTCATCTGCTGTTATTGTGCACGGCACAAGGTTGGCTATTTTCTGGTGAGCTATCATGGTGATAAATGGGTGATACGTACCTTTCTTTTTCTGACGAATGAAGGTACTCCCGAAGGTACAAAGCTCAAGGAGCTCGTCGGCTTGGAAAAAGAAGACGCTAAATATCTGATGATAGACCGAGTCACCGCATTTTTGGATTATGATATTGAGCATGATCAACGACTCCGTATGCTATTTGAAACTGCCGGCTGCGGTTCCCTTTTCGGGTATATCAAACTTTTTGCGCGTCCGGAAGACAATGTGAAAAATAGCGCAGCAATCGCTAATTATCTTTTTGGTAAAGCAGACTATTTCGACGAGTTTATACAGATTTGATAAGAAGAAAGCTATACTGGTTTTTGGGATCCCGAATCGTTCATTTATAACTCATGTTCATGTATCATGAACATTTAATTTTAGTGAACAGAGAATACAAAAACTTTCCTACTGCTTCAAGTGAATGGAAATACCGCCAAGGTTATCAATAGACATATCAATAAGAACAAGTCGAATTTACATTTGACCTGAAGTACTCGCTGTTGATAGACGTATTGGTTTTGCTATTAGTGAAGAATTTTAGTGTTTCAATAAGCATCAAAACTATGGCAAGCAGGTTGTCGCTAAACTGTGGCGACAACCTCAAACCTGCGGATGATGGACCGCTTTGTATAGTAAGAAGTAGCCGATGTGAAATAGTTTTATTTGGATAAAAAAAATAAAAAAATATTATTTTATAACTTTGATTATTAGGTCAATAGACCTGTTTGGGCGAGTGGGACAAATGAACCCTTATCCCACGGTGATATAAGAATAAAAGTATATTTAATTTTTTAACCAATTATGGATTCAGAGATCAAAAAATTGAAAACACAAGTTCGTGCACTGATTATAGTATGTCTGGTTCTCTTTTCGGGGATGACAGTGACATTGTTTACAGTGTTAAACACAAAAAAAGGTGGTGCGGTACTCGATGTGGAAAGGATAAATATCAGGGAGGCCGACGGAACGATAAAATTGGTGCTGAGTAATAAGACGCGACAACATCCCGGAAGAATGTTGGGGAAGGATGCTGATCCTAGGGAAAGGGAGGCTGGACTAATTTTCTTTAACAGCGATGGTGATGAATGTGGCGGATTGGTGTATGATAACGATAAAGAGCATGCCGGCATGGTCTATTCCATCGATAAGTATCAAGATGACCAGATCATGCAGTTACAATATATGGAGGACACAAAGACCAATAAAAGGAAGTACGGACTTCAACTATGGAGTTATGCGAAGGAAGACGCATTTGCGCAACGCCAAGATAGGTATAAAGAGTTAACCAATTCGGCATCAAAACAGTTGCGTGATTCAGCAGTGTCTATTCTCCGGAATGAGGGTCTTCTTGCAACTGACCGTATGTTTCTAGGTAAGAATTATAAGGATGAAGTAGGTCTATTTATACATGACAGTCAGGGCAGACCGAGAATCCGGATTATGGTCGATAAGGATAACCAGACTGTTTTGGAGACCATAGATACACTAGGAAATATAAAGAATAATAAAATCAGTCAAATTGAGTAGTCAACTTTACGCTAGCTTACTGAAGTTTTACGCTGAATTTAATCGAGAGGGGATCTCATCACCTCTGTGTATACAACATTTTGTATGAAACAAATTGTTGAGGAAAATTTGAGGGAATATGTCATTGTATTTCTTGATTGGCAATGTCTCAGACTAAAAACTTCAATAATATAAGGATTGGAATCCACACCATCTTATACATCATATTGTCTTATTAAGGTGCTCTATGAATGTCTTTTGCGCCAAAGCATGGGTAGAGTCGTATCGGGGATAATCGTAGTTATGATAGCTCAATTAGAATTAAGTAGAAAGAATAGGTGGTTTTAGTAGAAGAGCCTGTAAATAGATTCCCAAAAATCCTTCTTAGATGCTTAGAAATCGCTTTTGATAGAAAAATCAAAATCAATCTTATTAACAAAATTATTAGAAGACCTATTAGAAAAACTAGTAGAAAAGAACAATAAGGATTTAAAACAGCAATCCAATCATACCTGTCCTTTCAACAGCTTATACAACGAAGCGTTGACAAACTGAATGACCTTAAATTCCATTTTATCAAATATACCAGTGAAATATACACTAAAACACTTCTTGGTAATAATATAGCTATCAGGATGGATCGGAAAGGAAGGGCGCAGGATAATATTTTTTGTTGAACGATTATGGCGGACAGTTAAATATGAAAAGCGTATTGTGGAGCAAGAACAGCAAGGCAATAGCCGTGCAGGCTATGGAGATTTCATAGTATCAGGCCTTTCTAAGTATTTGTCAGATGCATTAGGTAAAGGTTTTTCAGAAGCCAATTTGCGGAACATGAGGCAGTTCTACCAAGTGTTCCCTGAATTTGATCAATTCTCTACGCAGCGCGTAGAGAATTCACAATCCGTTACTCAGCGCGTAGCGAATCTTAGCTGGACAAATATCCGTTTGATTATGAGGATCGATGACCCCAGTGAACGGGACTATTATATCAAGGAGGCTACAGGGCAAAATTGGACATCCCGTGTATTGGAACGGAATATCAAGAGCGGTTACTATCGTCGCTTACTTTCTACCCAACAAGCTCAAGCACTTTCTGATCTGGAGAAATATAATCCAGCCGATTTTATTAAAGACCCTTATATTGCCGAATTTTTGGATGTGCCCGAAGATTTGACTGGAAAAGAGTCTATTTTAGAAAAGGCATTGATCAAAAATTTGCAAAAGTTTCTACTTGAATTGGGAAAAGGATTTTCCTTTGTCGAGCGTCAGATGCGCATCAGTACGGAAACTTCCCATTTTTATGTGGATTTAGTTTTCTACAACTATCTGCTCAAGTGCTTTGTGGTAATTGATCTGAAGACAACCAAGCTCAGCCATGGTGATATTGGCCAGATGGATATGTACGTTCGTATGTTTGATGTACTGAAGCGTGGAGAAGACGATAATCCGACTATTGGCATTATACTTTGTGCCGAGAAGGATGAAACTATCGTAAAATATTCCGTTTTAAAAGAGAATAAGCAGCTGTTTGCTTCGAAGTACAAAACGGTATTGCCTAGCGAAGAGGAATTGGAAGAAATGATTGCAATGAGCAATCGCAAATTGATTGAAACAACAGGGGATAATGACTAAAAAAACGAACATAAAAACTTTATAATTCCGGTAGCCTTGAATACTTATTTTAAGAACTGTGATCTAGTGACTTTGGTTCGCGAAGGTAATGACTGGAAAGTATCCGAGTCGATCAATTCGTACAAATAAGCAGGTCGTTTAAAATAAAAATATATGTTGGAGAGCCATATCGGAAGATGTGGCTTTTTTAATGTCAAAATAGCATGATATTAATCAGACTCTTTATCTAACCTTTGCTTATACAGTAGGTTTTACTTTGGTCCTCTCGATACATAATACTTGATAATGTATCTTGATTTTTTTTGTAATAAAAAATAAATATTTGGTGATAATCGCTAAATATTTATTATTATTACATTAAATATAAAACTTATCAATTATGAAAAAAATGGACAACATCGTTTTTAAAGGATTATTGGTAGTCGCCTGGATCATATTTGTTGGATTGTCTATTGAAGCAGGAGCCATTATTGTTAATTTCGTTTTCAGTATTTTCAAACCGGAACTGGTTGGAAGACTCTATCAAAAACTTGATCTGTCGGCTATGTACAGGCAGAGCCAAGTGTCTTTTTACACAATCTATTCTTTTATCATTGTCATTGCAGTATTGAAAGCACATTTATTTTATCTGGTGGTCGAAATGATGCACAAATTGGATCTGAATAAACCCTTCAATAATTTAGTTTCCAAACAGATTACAAAGATCAGTTATTTAACATTTTCAATTGGGCTGTTGAGTTATGTTGCACAAGAAGCCGTGGGTAGAATTCTAAGGAAAGGCTACGAAGTCGGAAGCTTAAATCAATTCTGGACCGATAGTCAAGCATTTATTTTAATGGCTGCGGTTATCTATGTGATATCTGTTATTTTTAGCAGAGGAATTGAATTACAAAACGAAAACGATTTAACCGTATAAGATGCCGATAATTGTAAATTTAGATGTCATGATGGCTAAGAGAAAAATGTCATTGAACGAACTATCAGAGAAAGTTGATCTTTCACTTTCAAATCTTTCAATATTAAAAACTGGAAAAGCCAAAGCGATAAGGTTTAGCACATTGGAAGCAATTTGTAAAGTATTAGAATGCCAGCCGGGAGACATCTTGGAATTTGTAGAGGGTTGAGGAATGAAAGAGGGATTCTAAAAAGAAGACTTCCTAAAGCAGTTAATCATCAAATAACAAAAGCGATCTGATCGAAGGAAGGTACGATTAGTAAACAATTAATTCAAAAGGGTCTGATGTTAATCAGACCCTTTATCATAGCGTTTATCTGTACAGTAATTTTTATGTTTCCTATCGTTTCCTCTTTTTTGTTTCGTCATCCAATGTGTTTTGAATACTATTGGATTTTCACTGCACTACGCCAATTTTTATGTTGATCCTTTCTCTCGAAAGGTAACTAATAGCTGCTTTGTATAGTAAGAACAGAAGCCGATGTGAAATAGTTTTATTCGAGTAAATTATTTTTGATAACTTGAATTAACATGAGCTTATCTAAAGATTTAAACAAGAAAACAACTTTTTTTCTTGCCTTATGATAAGCGCTTGAAGGTTATTAATCTATAATTTTATTTTAGTCAACAAGGTGTTAGAGCAAGTAGCATTATGAACCAAAAATTACACGTGAAATTAAGCTTATTATGAGAAAAATTAGCGTCTTAAACTGGGTATCGATTGATGGTTTTATCGCCGGTACACATGGCGAAACAGATTGGTTTCCCTGGGATAGCGAGATAGAGGATTTTTATGAACAGCGACAGGATAAAGCCGATACCATTATTTATGGCAGAGAAACCTATGAAGTAATGTCACAATACTGGTCTGATAAGACTTTGACTGCAGCTGACCGGCCATCGTTTATTAATTTCATGAATAATACGCCAAAGATTGTTTTTTCAAAATCGCTTGCCGAGGCCGACTGGAACAATACGAAAATTGTTAGGGAAGTCAATAAACAAGATATCGAACAATTGAAGTGCGGGCCGGGGAATGATATTCTTATTTACGGAAGCGGTACTATTGTTTCTCAACTCGCAAAGCTGGATTTAATAGATGAATACGCATTAATGCTATATCCTATTGTTCTAGGTTCGGGAAAGCCATTATTTCCCAATATATCAGATCGGGTCAAGTTCGATTTAATCCGTACTGAAAGTTATTCTTGTGGAAGCAATTTGCATATTTACCGTCCTCATAATTGATATCTAATGAACTTTATTGCGAATTAATGCTGGTGTTGCATTTTAATGACTGTCGGAAATTCTTCACCTCCCCATTCCCGCCATTCACCGAGTTTTCCTTTCCGTTAGTCTAAAGCCGATAGGCCAGGGGCGTATTGTGTTGTAGTTTTGAGTCAACAAATAAGAACAACAGAACTAACACAATAAAATAAAGACATTATGAAAACTCTAGTAAAAACATTCGCAGCAGCAGCCTTAATCGCAGTATCCACTTTCGCTATGGCAGCTGAAGGACCAGGTTCCAAATCAGCAAAAGCAAACGTTAACCTTTCCACAGCAGACTTCGCTTTAGAGCACTACGTTGCGGTAACTACCGAAGGCGAATCAACAGGTGTAGAGCAATTGTTCGCTGCTGATTTCAACCAAAAGGTTCAAGCTTCCAATGCGCAATCTCATAGCCGTGAAGCAGTGGTAAAATCTCTGAAAAAACAAAAGGGGGAGAAATTGAACTGTGCAGTAAGCACCGAAATCCTTGAAGAGTCAGCAGACTATATGGTGGCTAAGGTGACCTTGAAATTTGAGAACTTCACCAAGACTGATCTGGTTACCTTGGAGCGCGAAGGCAACAACTGGAAAGTATCCAAATCAATCAATTCGTATAAATAGTATCACTGGTGGTTTGCCAGTCATAAAAAGGCAAACCACTAGTGAATCATATGTTTATTTAAGGCCACATTTTGTCAAATGTGGCTTTTATTATGCTTGAATATTTTAAGTGGGAGTATTACTGTTTTTGCATAATCCCATATTGCTTGTTTTGATTATTCTCTATCCTTTGGCCAGCATAGGTTTCAAAAATATGTTTTGTAGATGCTTTTAGTGAGCGCATTGTTTGAATTGGGTGGTAACCAGGAGCTGTAAAAAATTCGATTTCGTTATCAATTTTTGAGTACCAAATATTACCCAAATCTTTTAATCCTAGTGTGTCCGGCCTAGTAATTTTACGAAAGTGCTCGAGTTTGTCTTGATCCAGCCCGATCACTCGATAGCGTTGAGTTTTATCTTGACAGTCCACTTGGATATATCTTTCCCCGTTCCAGCACATGCAGTCTTCCGGAGTTAGATAATGAACTGTAAAAAAGATTGCGATAATCAGCGAAGCAATCCCGGAAAATCTTAGGGCATATTTATTTAGAATTAGCTTTTTAGATGATTGAACCAACACCTCCATATTTTCAGGTTCATTAGCTTCGTTACTTTCCTCTGTAGTGGCTATGTGATCGTTTTTATCATCAGCGATTCCCATAGTTTCCACTTGATCTTCTTCTAAAATAACATTATCATGAGTAGTAGCCTGAGGTTCACTCGATGCGGGCAAAACATTTTCTATATCTTCTTTAACCTCTGAATGCTCTTCTTCTTTAGGTACATCACTTAGTGGGGTTTGGTCTAAATTATTATAGGCAAATCGGAATGGCCTAGGTTGATAATCCACAAGTATAGCAAATAGCTTCACGACGCGGTCCTCAGGATCTTGTGTGATGTTGAGGGCGAACTTTTGCAATGCTTTTAAATATCCTGTATTGTACTTGGTTATCGCTTCTTCCAGATTTTTTTCTCTTTTAAGTGGATCAAAGAATTTTTGAAAAACTTCAATGTCTTCGGGAGGTAGGCCCTCGGACAATCTGATTAAACAATAGTCTCTCAGTTTAGCAGGAGAGGGGTTGACCAATAGGTCATCAAGTTCCTGTCTAATTTTCTTCGCCTGATAAAGGGCGAAAACCTCTTCTTTAAATTTGGCAAATGTCGTTGGCATGGCATCAAAAATACGCTAATTCTACATCGGAATTTACGGAATCCCGTAAGATTATATACCATCAATACATCAGAATCGTCGGAATAATAAGAATCTCATCAGATCATTCGAACCTTTCGGAATGATTTGATAAAAAGGCTTTTAGCGGCTATAACTTTGTTTTCGAAATCAGATGATAGTCGATTAGTTTATGAGGCTAAGATACTAAACAGATTTCACAATGAGAAGATATCGCGGTAGACATTAGCCGGTTTGGGAAGCAGCTTCTGCCTCCCGCGATGGACACTCTTACTTCCCAAAAAATTCAGAAGGCCTTCTGAAAACATTTGTAGCAATCCGGTGCATGGAGCACGCGGGCCTACCAAGTTTTTGACTTTTAATTTTTTGAGTTATGTGGAGTTTAATCTTATATTTTTTGTTTGGAATCGGTCAACCGTCTAATTCACAACCGAACACTGGTGCACCAACGGTGCAAACAGCAGATGAACCGCCAGCGGATGGAGATGGTGGTGACAAAGGAAACCCACCTCCTAAAGGATAATTTTAAATATAAAAAACAGGAGAGAGCTGATGAAAATCGCTCTCTTTTTTTGTTTAAAATTGATTTAGATATCTTTTTTAGATAAATTAGTGAAAAACTTGGCCGTGAAAAGATCTATTTTATTTTTACTTTCCTTGATCGTTATATTTTCGTGTTCCGAAAAAAAGCAACCTAATATAATCGGTGAAAGTCGGAATTATTATCGAAAAGCCCTTTTTTTCTATAATATAGGGAAGCACGATAGCTCTTTTTTTTATCTCGAATTGGCCAAAGATCAGGCACTTAAGGAATCAGATGATTTGACAATAGCAAGAAGTTTTATCCTGATTGGAATTAACGAATATGATCAAAGCGATTTTTTTGGCGCGCAAGAAACATCTCTCAAAGCGATTGAATTTTTGGATAAAAGAAAGATGAAACAAGATACACTGCTGTCCTACGCTTATAATACGATTGCTAATGCCACAGATGAAATGAAGCAATATGATCAAGCAATTCCATATTACCATCTTGCTATCCGATACTCAAATGATTCAAGCAATATCCTTATATATAAAAATAATTTGGCCGTCTGTTTAAGAAATGCGAAGCGTTATGAAGAAGCAATTAAATTATCAAAAGTGATATTGGCAAAGTCGTCGTTAGGATCTACAGACTATGCTAAGTTTTTAAACAATTTGGCTAAGACGAAGTGGATGGCTGATTCCTCCTATAATCCAGTCCCATTATACCAAAGGGCGCTAAGTATACGTCTCAAAGAAAAAGACCTCTGGGGCCAGAATTCAAGTTATGCCAGTTTAGCTAGGTATTACGATGATAAAAATATTGATTCTTCTATCCATTATTTAAATAGGCAATATAAAGTAGCAGTAGAAATTAAAAGTGCAGACGACCAATTGAATGCACTCCGAGGATTGATACAGTCCAATGCATTGTATTCCCAACGATATTTATCAACCTATTTGGCACTCAACGACAGCATCCAGCAGGCTCGTGCTGCCGCCAAAAATCAGTTTGCGCTGATCCGCTATGAAGTTGAAAAAAACAAGACCGAAAATCTAAGGCTTGAGAAAGAAAATGCTGAAAAGCAGAATCGCCTCATTAGGCAACGCGTTATCACCGGTGCAAGCTTTTTTTTACTTGTTTTACTTGCTGGTGGTGGTACCCTCTGGTACAAACGACGCAAGCAACGGCTCGAACTCGAAGCTGAGAACAAAGTCAAAGAGACCCAGCTTCACCTCTCCAAGAAGATCCATGATGTCGTTGCCAATGGTATCTATCGTGTCATGTCCGAGATTGAACATAACGATGATGTCGACCGCGATGGTGTACTCGACAAACTTGAAAATATGTATCATCAGTCACGAGATATTTCGCATAATGTTGAACAGCAGACCGTCACCGAGATACCGTACAACGAGCAGCTGGCCTCCTTGCTCAAATCCTTCGCTGCAGATCACCGTCGTGTCTTGATCGCCGGTAATGATGTAGAGCAATGGACGGACGTTGCCAAGCGCATTAAAGAAGAGGTAAAGCATGTGCTGCAGGAGCTTATGGTTAACATGAAGAAGCATAGTCAGGCCGAGCAGGTTGTGGTACGCTTTGAAAAATTAGATCAGCAGCTCACCATATATTATAAAGATAACGGTGTAGGAATGCCTGCCGAAAAGCCGCAGGGAAAAGGTTTGACGAATACGGTTTCCCGTATTGAAAGCCTCGGTGGCAAAATTATCTTTGTCAGTGAACCGGGAAAAGGACTCGACATTACGACTACTATCCCACTAGTATAAAAAGACAATATTGTATGTTTAAAAAAGTACTCATTGCCGAAGACCACGAGATAGCCAACATTTCAGTGCAGAAAACCCTGCATGACCTGGGAATTCATGATACCAAATATGTGTATTATTGTGATCATGCCCTCACCTGGATCAAAAATGCCATCCGCGATGGCGAGCCTTATGATCTGCTGATCACTGATATCGAGTTTGAAGATGACGATAGCCCACAGGAAATCAAAGACGGCCTTTCCCTGATCAAAGCCGTTAAGATCGTACAACCCGATATCAAGGTTATTGTGCTGACCGCCAAAGACCGGTCTGCACTGATCAATGAGATGTTTCGAGACAATCAGATTGATGGACTTGTACGCAAGGCACGTCGTGATGGACAACATCTGCGCGAGGCACTCCAGACTGTTTACCAGCATCGTACCTATCAATCACCCGATAGCAAGAAGTTTATCCAGGAGCAGAACTCGCACGAGTTTACCCAATTTGACCTCCATATCGTCAAGTTGCTTTACGAAGGAGTATCCCAGAAGGAGATGCCCGAATATCTACAACAGCGCGATATCCGGCCATCGAGCCTCAGCAGCATCGAGAAACGGCTCAACCTGATGAAAGATGTACTCGGCTTTACCAAAAATGAACAGCTGGTGGCCCATTGTAAGGAACTGGGCTTTATATAAAAATATTTTTACCTACTTACGGGATCCCGTAAGGGATCGTTATAGTATTGCATTAGGTTTGTATGAACGGATTTATAGCAGGAATTATATTTTTCGTTATCTAAAAATAACTGATGCATTCAGGATATTTAGTGCTATATATTAACAAGTTTTATGAAGAGAAAAGGCTATCGGAGGATAGCCTTTCTTTTTTATTGTCGTTTGAGGTTTTAGACTCCAGATGAATCCAAGTCGAACGCTTAAATATGTTTAATCAGCCTTATTCGAAAATGTATTGATTGAATTTAGGCCATAATAAGCAAGCCCGTTATCTGGATATTCTTTTAGAATCTGTTCATAAAGTGCCTTTGCTTTTTCGGCCTCTATTGTCTGTGAATAACAAAATGCAATATTACAGAGTGCCATTTCCCGATAGCACATTTTTGAAGCACTTAATAATATCACTGCACGGTATTTGTCTATCCACTTGTTTTTTGTAAAGAAATCAACACTTTGCTTAAAGTGTTCTGTAGCCGTTTTAAAATCTTTTTGTTTTATCGCTTTCATCCCTTTTTTATGGGTTATCGGTATTGTCTGCTGCAATACAATTGATAACAAGGCAAAGAGAACAGCACCGATAAAAATCCCATGCTTTGGAATGAAAAATCCAAAGATGGCTAAGAATATTATCCATATGAGGATGATAATCGCGACCGCAGGCCAGGATACTTGTCGAACGATTGGAACATTTGCACTCATTTTATCAAAATCTAGTTTCAGTTGTCATGTGGTATTAAATATACTGAAATCGCCGCAAAGTCTTCCTTCTTAGTGTTGTTTTTATATTAAGTTTTGCATAAAGACCAATCCGACCAATTCTTAATTATGCCTTTACGGGAAACCGTAGAATTAGCCCATAATCATCCGCTAGATTTGTATCAACCATTACGAGTTAACGATTATTAATTGAATATTTCAATGAAAAGATACTTTTACATATTTGACGGCAGAAGGGTAGGACCATTATCCTTTGATGAAATCAAAGCAGCTAATATTTCAGCAGAAACATTGGTTTGGTATGAAGGATTGGAAAATTGGCTACCCGCAGGAGATCTCGAAGAGTTTCTGTATTTTTCTGATCCTACTGAAGAGATTGAGACACTGGTCGAAGATGATGATGCAATTATAGAGGAAATCACTATCCCTGTTCAGGAAGGGCCAGTTTCAATTCATCCTGTTACTGGTGGAGATAATCCGGATTCAGTTGGAATAGGTAGCCCCATAGTTCAGAGCAATAGTGTAGAAGCCCAACTTAAGACCTATTCCCCTTCTTTGAACCAATATCATGGTATTGACGATCCATTCAATGGTGGACAGCAACATTTGATTTATCCAAAGCAAGCTATGTTTTCGGCTCCTTTTAGTTTTAAGGGAAGAATCAGACGAACAGAATACTGGCTCAGTATTGTTATTGGCTACGTATATCTATTTTTTGTCATAGGATTGGTAGGATATAGTAATGGCTCGAATAACCTAGGTTCCGTAGGCTTCTTGTTCTTAATCCCTTTTTACTGGTTTCTTCTTGCCCAGAATACCAAGCGCTGCCATGATCGGGGGAATTCTGGATGGTTCCAAATTATTCCATTCTACGGCCTTTGGATGGCCTTCGGTGACAGTGATAGATTTGTAAACGAATATGGCCCCAATCCTAAAGGGGACAACCTACAGACAAGATTTTAACGATATTATTTTAAATACATGAAAAGGATTTCTTTGATTGCTAATTCCAGCATTCAATATTACAAGTATGATGTAAATATTGATCTCGAGTTTGGCAAAGAAAACAGATTTTACTACCACCAGCCATTTGATACTAACTTTTTTGATTTTATCCTTGATCCGGTTTTTAAAATTACGAAGGATGGAAACGAAAATTATTATCGTTTGCAGGAATTGATTGATAAAGGTTTTGTAATCAATAAACGTCTAAAGGATGAAGCCGATTTGAGTACCTGCATCGGTACGGTCACAGAAGTTTACGAAGAAAGTAATCTGAAGCAGACACTCAAACAGTACCAAAATAAATGGATTCCATTGCCTTTTTTTAAGGAGAACTCAATTAACAGAGATTTGCTGTACCCGACAGATTGGGTACGCGTTTTTTTTACTTGTGATGAAGAGTTTACACTGGCAAAAATTGTCATTGCCGTGGATACGTCTTTAGCCAGAAGTGAAAATGATAAAACTGGTCCTCAGTTGAGCAATAATCCGGATGAGAATGTTTTCAGACTTCAGTCTGATGAAATCAATCTGAGTAATTTCTTATTTACGCAGGACAATTCTGTCGCATGGATTGATCGGTATCTAGCCGGTTTATTTTATGATAAAAACGAAGAAGAAAGGTATACACACCCTATCAAGAAATATATAGCCAAATATATCCTTTTGGTTAAATGGTTGGCAGCTCAGACCGAGTCTCCAGAAATTCAGCTTTTTACGGACAACATCAGGAAAAAGACTGTTGACCTGGTAATTGATATTGGCAATTCGGCGACTTGTGCCTTGTTATTTGAAAACAAGGATGATGACAGCTTTGATTTTGATAGTGTCAAGAAACTTATTATACAGGATTATACCAATCCGCATTTGGAATATAACAATTCATTTCCAATGAATATGTTGTTTAGCGAATCGAGCTTTGGAAATATTGATAAAGACAATTATCACAACAATAAATTTATTGTTCCCAGTTTGACCCGCATCGGTTTTGAGGCAGAAAAGCTAATCAATTCCGCGAGTACAAATCTGGATCTTGGCTACGAACTTAAAACCTATAACTCAAGTCCCAAGCGATATCTTTGGGACGATCAGATGAGCGACCGGGAATGGGAATTTCAGCCGATTAAATCCAGTCGGGTAAAGAAAGTTTACCTGAATGGGATATCTGAACAATTGAGTTTAGATGGAAGTTTGAAGAGCGCAAGGGAGGCATTTGGAGCTAAGTCCATGTTTTCGAGGGCTTCGTTGATGAAATTTGTGTTCCTGGAAGTATTGATGCATGCCCATGTACAGATCAATTCCTATAAGTTTCGAGAAGAACATGGCGAAATGACCATGCCTCGAACGATCAAACGGATTACGATATCATGCCCTACAGGTATGATCCAGCACGAGCAGATCGCGCTAAGGCAAGCGGCAGCAGAAGCATGTGAATTGCTGGATGGTTACCAACGGTTCTACTTTGATCAGGATGAAAATACAAACTGGTTCAAGAAACCGGAGATTATTCCATCTATTCAGGATATCTCCAAAACCCTCAGCCAGCTGGAAGATAAAAAAGATTGGATGTATGATGAGGCGACCTGTAGCCAGCTTGTTTTTGTTTACAGCCTCTTTTCGAAAAAATTGAGAAGCAACAATTATGTGATTGACCATTTTTTATTCAATAATAAGAATGCGTTAAAGATTGCTTCGATTGATATCGGTGCGGGGACAACTGATATAATCATCAATCAATATCAACTTAAGACCTCAAATAAGATTCAGGAATTGATTCCACAACCGCTGTTCTGGGACAGTTTTAAATTGGCAGGAGATGATCTAATGAAGGAGCTAATCCAAAAGCTGATTATTCGTAGCCCCTTAAAAATGGATGATTCAACCATTGAAGGATTGGAAAATTATGGGAGATCAAGGGGGATTGTAGACATCCAAAGTCGGATCAATGGATTTTTTGGAGAGAATTCCAATAACATGGGCTATCTCGCAAAGATGATGCGTAAGTCATTTGTCCATCAGGTGGCGCAGCCTATTGTACTTAAATATCTCCAGCAAGCAAATCACCAAGAATCCTTGGAAATGTCCTTCGAAGAAATCATTGGATGCAAATTTGAAAATAGTGCACTTGTCAACTATTTTGAGCGGGTAATCGGTTTCAATTTTTTGGAAATCCGATGGACAATATCGGCTAAGGTCGTCAATGAGATCGTCTCGAGTGTATTTGAGGGAATGGTTCGTCAGATGTGTCTGGTGATTAACCAGTTTGAGTGTGATTTTGTGGTCCTGTCCGGAAAGCCTGCATCCCTGCTTAGCTATGAGGAACTGTTCAAAAAATTCCTGTATGTTTCGCCGACCAATGTGATCAATCTCAATAATTATTGGATCGGAAAATGGTATCCGTTTGCAGACAATTTGGGAAATGTTGAAGATCCCAAAACGATTGTTGCTGTAGGTGCAATTATCGCGTTGATGGCAGCCAAATTGAAGAAGATACAGGACTTCAATTTAAATACAATGGAGCTGATCAAAAACCTGAATTCAACGGCCGATTATATTATTTCCAGAGTGGAGAATAGAAAAGAAGTCATATTGACTCCACAAAAAAATGAGCAGACTTTTTTGCTTAAATCACTTCCTTTTGAGTTTGGCTATGCGAAATATCTATCGCGAAACTACACGTATTCCGGTCTCTATAGATTAAGTATAGATCACAGACAGATGGAAGAGGTTGTCAAGAACCGTTTTGTTGGCCGCGATGCATCATTTTATGAAGAGCAGGTCGATAAAGAGCGGGGTGAAATTTTACGCCATCTACCATTGAAGGTGACCATTGCCCGAGATTGGGATGAAAGTAAGGAAATATTGAAAATCGAACATATCGAAGATAATGAAGGAAATGAGAAGCCGGGACGTTTCTTCCAGCTCCATTATCAAACCTTGGATAGTGTTCAGGGATATTGGTTAGATACTTGTGAATTCGTTTTATAGTAAAGAAATGTCGAATAATTATTCTGAATTAGAAATCAAGCTTATTAAGGAGTTTATTTCCGGTAAGATCGATCTTATACAGGGATCGATTCAATGGGCGGACAAAAATCTAAAATATGAAGAACGTAATAAAGCGCTCCTCACATTGAAGAACAGCCTGAATACAATTAAAAAGGTTAAGAGTAATATCGGTAATAAACCGGTCATCGCTGTCTTTGGGGCAAGCCAGGTGGGGAAATCCTATCTGATCAAAAATCTGTTGAGCGATACAAATAGGCCTTTTGAGATTGAAAATGATAATAAACAATATGATTTCCTAAAGCAAATAAATCCACCGGGAACTGGCGCAGAAAGTACTGGCTTGGTTACTCGATTTACGATTGATCAAGACCCCTCGTTCCCAGATTTTCCAATAAAGGTGAACTTGCTGGCAGCAAAAGATATACTATTGGTCTTACTTGATGCCTTTTTTCTGGATCTTAAGAAAATTACTTCTTTTCCCTCAAAAGGAGATTTTGAAGCACATCTTAAAAAACTGGAGCTTGAGGAAACCGAAACTCAGCAGGATTTTTTAACCGAATTTGATGTGCTTGAGATTAAGGAGTACTTTGAAAAAAATCTTTCACAGCATACCATCCTGTTTGAAGGTCTCTATGAAACAAGGTTCTTCGAACGTATAGGTCGTATTATCCGCCATTATGGAGTTGCAGATTGGTCGCGCATATTCGATATCCTTTGGAATAAGGAAATCTTATTGACAGAACTATTTATCAACTTGATCAATAAGCTGAAATTGGTGCAGTTTGCACGCTATGGGTATATCAAGTTTGAAAATGTCCTGCGTGAGGGCGGAGCTATTCTCGATGTCAAACGCTTGGGTGAACTTAGTACTGAATCTGAAAAGGGCAGCACAATTTTCAAGTTGACGAATGGTTCTGAGGTTCAGATTGAGGTACCTGCATTGTCAGCGCTGATTGCCGAACTTGTTTTTTCGATTCCCGAAGGACTTGTTGAATCCAAAGAATTTTTAAAATACAATGATTTATTGGACTTTCCGGGAGCCCGTAGCCGTCTGGCATTGGATCAATCGGATATTTCGACAAAGAATATTGATGCCATGTTGTTGCGGGGTAAGGTCTCTTATCTTTTTAATAAATACTCCCTTGATTTCAATGTCAATAATCTTTTGTTCTGTACCAATGACAAGCAGTTGGAAGTCAACGAAATTTCTTCCCTGTTATACAACTGGATTGAAAACAACGTGGGCGGGAGTGTCGAAGAGCGATCAAAATCACTTCAGGAAGCGAGCTTGCCGCCATTGTTTGTCATCTTTACCTTTTTCAATAATCAGATTAAGTTTGACACCACAAACGATGGCGAATACCTGGAATCCGCTGAAAAGTTAAACTATAAATGGCACACACGTTTTGAGCGTTTCTTCGAGCAGGAGATCGTTACGCAATCGCGTAACTGGCATACCAAATGGACAACTCAGGAAAATCTGTTCAAAAATTTCTATCTGTTGCGTGATTACAAGTATTCGAATGATACGTTTATAGGATTTGAACAGGAAGGGGAAGAGATCGGAATTCATCCGGAAAGGGAGAATTTTTTGAAAGTCATGAAGCAGTCCTTTACACGCTATGGTTTTGTCCAAAACCATTTCCAGGATGCCGAAAAAACATGGCAACAAGTTGCTTCCATCAATCATGATGGCTCGGCGTTGATTATTGAGTCTCTGGCGAAGGTGTCGGGTAATAAAACCAAGATCAATCATAACCTTCAAAAGTTAAACACAATCCTAACCAAGATACAACGGGATCTGGAACGTTTTATTCATAAAGACGATGTCACTGTTATGCGGGAAACGCAGATGCGCCAGGTAAATCAGTTTCAGTTGGCGTTTAATAGTGCCTTAGTTAGAGATCTTGGATTGTTTAACGCCTTTATTAACTGTCTTTCGATTAACCCAAATGATATTTTTCAGTTGCTGAATGAACATATGGTGGTTGATACCAGTCGCCGTATACTGGATGAAACCACACAGGAGTCCATTCTATTGGTTCAATATCCAGAGCTAAAACAGGCGAAGTCGAAAGCAGAAATGCTAACCATTCTGCAAAAGCATCTTTGGCTTTCATCGCATGAAGCCGTTGAAGACTTTTTAAAAGACAGTGGTATCGAAATCGCTGATTTATTCCAGGAGGAAGAGACCAATTCATCAAAGTCTGAGTATTACGTTCAATTGATTCTCGAATCTTGGTTAGCGAAGATCAACAACTTGGATCAGTACAAAGATTTCATCGCACATGGTCTGAATAGAAACAGTTTGATTTTCGTTGTGAGCTACTTTAAGGAACTGCTTAAAAAGCGAAATGTTGCCAGCAAAATAGTCAGGTTGCTAAATGATATCATTTCTGAAATAGATGTCAACCATGGTTATGAAATATTTTTGACCGAAACCTTCTCCCTGGTGATCAATGAATTGATTTTCAATTTTGATGTCAGCTACTTTACGGAAGAAGAGAAAGAGGAAGCAAGAAACATCTTGGTTTCTAATCCCAATCGATTTTTTGAGCGAAAACTTGATACATCTGCCAGCGCGATTTCCGCTTTGTTCGACGCCGAAAATATTGATGTACGTGCAATAGCACTACAGAAGTACAACAAATGGATTGAATATTTACGCCTTTCACTCCTTGTCAATGCAGGATATATCGATTACGATGAGCAGGCCAATCAGGAATTAAAATTATTGGTCGAACAGTATTCACCTTTTCAACTGGTTTAAAAATGCAAAAATTTCACTCAATAGCAACTGATAGGTACATTCCATTATCTTTTGACAATGCTTACCTGTTTAATCAGTATGATAGAATCAGTAATTTTTTGGTCTTTAACTTGGATAAAAAGTATCGGAATTTTTTGGCTAAGCCCGTTAAAAACAACTTTGATATTGATTGGTACAGTGTGCATATGGGCCTTCAACCATTAGAGCATTCATCTTATCGGGAATATGGTCTCAAACAATATTGGCTGGTAATGGGGGAACTTCAAAAACGTATAGAAGATCTTATGCGGAATAAAGACTCCAATGTACAGTATTGGGGGGCAATTCTTCAAACAGTTTTTAATCCAGAGGACAATCTTATTTTTACCAATGGACAGGATATCTGCATTATCTGGGGCTGGAAGTTTGAGAATAACCAAAATCGTAAACCGCATCTTCTTGGCGATAGCTTTCAGGAAACAATTAATCCACAGGATACCCTATTGCCACCACAGATTCCAGACATGGATCCCCCAATAGCTGATAACAGTGCTCCAAAACAATCCGAAAGCCTGGAGTCGGGGTCTGCTATTGAAAACCCTATTTCTTCTCCGGATATCCCCGAAGAGTATTTTATGGCTGATGTCAAAGAAGAAAACGTTGGTATAGAAATAGGTAAGAAAGAAAGTTTTTTGGCCTTTCTAAAATATATAGCGGTGACTTATTGGTGGGTGCTGATCGTTCTCTTGGGATTGATATGTTTGGTCTTCTTTTTTAAATCTTTAATCCACAGATCGTAATGGAACAGGTCAAAAACAAATCTTTCGCCAACAACTGGTGGCTATTTTATCCCTTATTGTTTCTGCTTATCGGTTTACTCGTTTATGCCTTGCTTTGGAATCCTGAGAATACGATTGAGGTGCTAAGACAGGAATTGAACGACTGCCGGGATAGGCACGCTGCTTCGCCTAAAAGACAGGTTGATGGGGAAGTCAATACCTTGCCTGACAACATTGATTCGTTGCAACTTGGGGAAATTGAGAAAAATCAGGCACAGCCAAAGGAAGAAAAGAAAGCCGAAAATACAATTGTTAACTGTGATGCAAAGGTAGAATCTGGCGGTCAGGGAGTCACCAAGACCAAGCATATCCTAGGCGATCAATCTGGGCGTGTAATTTTGCAGTACGATACAAAAACAATTCCAGATGAGATCAAAGTGTATTACGATGGTAAACGTATCGCTCATACAGACGGGCTTGTTTCTGGAGCCGGTCAGTTGGAGTGGATTTATGAAGTCGCCCCTGGCAAACCCAATTATTGTTACGTGGAAGTTTCGGCACCAACACCTCGCACCGTTTGGGAGTATATTGTTAACTGTCCACTTTAATAAAGATCTATGAAACATTCAAAATACCCATTTTATTACTACTTGTGCTTGGCGGCTTTTGTATTGCTGAGTGTGCTTTTTTGGACCTTTTTCCTTACAGCAGGAAACGTTGTAAGACGAGGTCCGGTACAGGTTGCGCCCATAGAACATAAACCTACAACTGCTACCACATTGGAGATAACCTCCATCGTGTATCT
The DNA here is from genome assembly GCF_019969845.1 of Sphingobacterium sp. GVS05A. Lineage (GTDB taxonomy): Bacteria > Bacteroidota > Bacteroidia > Sphingobacteriales > Sphingobacteriaceae > Sphingobacterium. Next base: position 11,197 of record NZ_JAHXYR010000002.1, on the reverse strand, counting down.
AGATGCGCTACCGCTGGCTTAGTATAACGATTAATATTTGAATCTAGAAGTAAAGAAAATTTAGCCTATATGAAACAAGAAAATTTTTTGTTTGTGGATGTGGTTTCATCCATTTTCCTGCTCATCCTGTTACTCTGTAATTTCTTTGGAATGCTCTATATGACAGAGGGTAACATGTTGTTGAGCCTAGCCGTCAGCCTGATTATTGTAGTCTGTTACTATTTTGTGCTACAGCTGCTGAAACGGAACAAAGAGCGTATGCTCAATCAAGGGTATATGAAGAGTACCGCCAGTTTATTTTTTATTGTATTCATTGTTTTTGGTCTGATCAGCTATGTCTTTATGATCCATTTGGTCAATATTGAGAAAAATAGCAAAAAGGCAATTCAGAAAGAAGCAGATGAAAAAGTGCTGCTTGTCAAAGATTTAGCCACACAGTACGATAGACGTGCCAATGAATCGTTGCAGACTTTTGAGGCACTGTTTAAAGGTAAATTAAACGCCTATAAAAATCAGCGAACAAACGTACTACGCAATGAATTGGGAAATCCACCTTTTAACCTGCCTGAAGCTATATTGAACAGTCCGTCAGCAAGTATTGATGTGTCGGCGAGTACCAATGCCATATTAAATGCTTATCAAGTTAAATATAACAATAACCATAAATTGTTGGACAGTTTAGTGTTCAAAAAAGCAGATAGTTATAATCAGATCTTTCAGCAATGGGATAGGCTTAATTTGGCAACAAACTACGTTGCCCTGAACGATTTTGTGAAAAGTAGCGCAACGCTTGTGAATGAAAAAATCAAGGAACTACCCGTTGACAATGAACCTATCAAAGTCACGACCAGTGACCGGAATTTGCCCTTGGACAGCCCGATTGCATTAGCGAAGATCTATTCGCCCGATTACCTCCTTCCACTGATTATTATACTGATTATGCATGCCTTTATTTTGATCCCTTACTTCACGTATCGGGTACGCAAGTATAACAGTCCCCGCTTAAAGGACACTGAAGCAGAAATTATTAATCGAGGTGGAACAATAGAACTTTAATACCTAAAAAGATGGATAAGCATAAAAAACAAAATATTTTATCGAACTGTAATATGGTTCCATTGCCTGCCTTGGATCAAGCTATAGTGGGCGGATTTATCGCATTTGATGAATTGGAACAGCATGGTCTGACCAGGGACAAATTGAAAGAGTTGCAGCTTTTGGATGATAGTCGGAATGGCAAAATTGTTTTACCACCTCCGATCCCCGGTTTGCCAACTATTGATGTCGAGTTGCCGCTGATGCCAGGAATGCCACCGTTACCTACGATGACCAGTCCAAGTGCTCCGATTCAGACCAGTGAAACATTGCTGGAACAAATCAAGAACAATGAAATTTCTGCCGACGATATCAAAAAGCTTATCGGGGAGAAGAAACTGACCTTTGACTATCTTGAAAGTATTGGAGTCGAAAAGAGAGTGGTTCAGGCATTGAAATTCTATAGCAGTGCCTCCGCTATTACGATCTTTAAGCGAATTGAGGACCTGCCACCCATGGAAAGTGGACGGACCGATCTTTATATGGTGGGTATGCCATTCTCAGGTAAATCAACGATCTTGGCAAGTCTCATCAAACATTCCAATAAGCAGGGGATATTAATGCACGATAGCTATAATCCCGATGGGAATAAATATTTGGAAACCCTGAAGAGAAATTTAGATTACGGTGTATTGCCGATACGTACTGATAGTGCAAGTTACAACTATATCGCGACTTCATTTAAAGATCAAAAAGGTACGACCCATCCATTCAATATTGTCGAGGTCCCGGGTGAAAATTATGTGAAGATCTTTAATCAGGGCTTTGAAAATTCGGAGATCCCCCAATTTATCAATTACGTCAAAAGCAACAACAAAAAAATCCTGGTATTTATTATTGATGCATTATCTCACGATAAGCGTTTTGAAGATGAAAAGTTCTTCTCGGCATTAGACCAAAGCATTGCCTACACCAATATCATATCCATTTTTAAGGACTCCAAGGTATTGGATAATACGGATGCGGTATATTTTGTGGTCAATAAGTTTGATTATATCAAACAGACCAGATATCGCGATGACGATAGGGCAGAAAGTGAATTAGCCCTCGATTACATGAATCAGGAGTTCCTGTCCCTGATCGAAAACTGTAAGACAGCGCGGGAAAATTCCAGAAACCAGTTTAAGATCAAAATACTGCCTTTTTCCATTGGTGATCTTGTTTACGAAAAGATTGTGACTACGATCGAAGATAAATATCCGCAAGAACTGGTGAAGAATATGTTGGAAGATAGTTTTGTCGTAAAAGGCGGCGCATTTTGGAAAAGATTTTTTTAAGAAATATTTATGGAAAGTACACATTATAGAAATAGAGTGCATCTTATTATTGAACGTACTCTGAATGGTCTGGATTATGATTATGTGTCGGCCGGACTGAATAAAAATGAATTAGAAAAGTTACAGCTTTCATTCGATGAAACCAGTCAAGTCGGTCAGTTTAATGAGGGGTATTGCTATTCTATCAAGCGGACATCGCAGCATTTGATTTATTCTGTTATCAATACGAGTATGAAGGATAATGCAAAGCGTAATGGATTTTTTGCAGTGCGTTTGATTGTTAAGCACAATGAACTGCTGTCACGTGTCATGCAATATCTATTGCAGATCACTACACAGTTTATAAATCATATGAAGGACGGGAGTTTAAATAATCAAAACTACGATCTTATTCTAGAAGAGGCTGCAAAAGACATCAAACGAGTCAATTGCATTACACCGGTGATTGAACTGGATAAAACAATATATTATCAATTTTTGAATCTCACTTTGGATCAGAGTGATGCTTTCAACAATCCCAAATTGGTATATGCGAGTAAAGTCTATTTCCTGGACGAACAGTCAATACAAAATGAGGGCGTCGCTCAACAGTTCGGTTTTCAGTCGACGCAAAACTTATTTGGAAAGGTTCGTAAGATTACATTTAATAATACCACTACAAATGGATTGCGTGTAAAGATCAACGAGCAAGAGGTTAGTTTGGCGAAGGATCAATTTATCATCTGCAAAGATGGAGACCGTGTGCAATACAAACTTATTTTTGATTCACGTTATAAGGACGTCAATATTTTCGAAGGAGAAGTGGAGGTGCGTCCCGAAGAGATTGTATTGCCTAAACGTCCAGTACTGGAACCCGAAAAAAGCTCAAGCGGACTGGTATGGGCCTGGATAATCGGACCAATTCTGGGAATTGCTATCGGTTATTGGGGAATTGACCTCGTTATGAATTTTTTTGGAACAGGACAAAAAGCTAACGATACTATTGTCGTAAAAGAGGAAATACCCGCCAAGAATTTTGCCTTCAAAATTGATACTGCCAAAAGTAGGGCACTTTACCTCGAGTTTACCGATTCCACCTTGCAAGGTTACGTTTTCAATTATAAAGGAAACGCGGAAGGCTGGAAGTTTTACAAAAAAGGAGAGGAGAAGAATATGAAGGCTTTGACCAAAGCCGAGTTGCGATCTATTGTCCAAGATGAGGATCGTATCCTTCATCTTTGTGATCAGCTGACTGCACTGATACCAAGCGATATTCCTGAAGACAAGCCCGCCACTACCAATTCAAGACCGATAGATAGTGAGGAGATTACCACCGATAAAAATAATAAATCGCAGCCGGAGAAGCCTGAAAAACAATCTAGCCAGCCAGTAAAAGGAGGGACCAAAGGCAATGAATCAAAAGTATAGGGGACTTTATTTTTTGGGAGCTACCCTAGGGGTTGGTTTACTGATTGTGGGTTTGATGAAGCTGATGAGTTCATCCCCAGTCCAGCAGGGCTCTACGAAGCAATCGGCTATCACAACGGCAAGTGGGCATAAAGTGTTGGAAAATAAGATCAAGGAGATTTCCGAAGACAATGTTAGTCCTGCACAGTACAACAACTTGCTGATCGAGATCAATAATGCGGCTTCGCAGGATCTATTTAATAAAGCGATTCAGGACATGCTGCTACAGCAACTCAATGACAGATATACTCAACTGAGCATGAACCGCATCAATAAATTGCTTCGTTCAGATCCTGTTAAACAGGCAGATCTTAATATCCTGGTCGCTCATCTCGAGAGTACCTTTGGCCCGACGGCAGAGGTTGCTGCGATCAAAAATAAAGTCAAAGCTTTAAATCACTATACGGAAGCCCTGCCACAGCGCGTAAATTCTCTGATCAATCAAGGGTTTGCTGAGTTTGATGAAGGGCAGTATAGGGCTTTAATGAACGAACTGGAGCGGATGCCAAATCTTGATGCCAATCTCAAAAGAAAGAAATCTGTTCTTGCGGTTAGAAATGCTGGTATAAGTAAGCTGCAGCAATTTCATCGGAATTACGAAAACTGGAATTTGAACATGAATTTATAAAACAGGATCCATCCGCTAAACAGTGGTTGTATCAGATAAAACCTACATAGATTAATCTATTGATATGAAATATTTATTAACCCTTTTTTTATTGGGCATGACTTTTTGGGGCTTTGCCCAAGCGTCCAACGATGAATTATTGGCCCAGGCCAAAGCACAAATGGATGATGGCTTGTATGAAGAGTCCATAAATACCTTAAATAAAATTCACGGAAAGACAAAGACAAAAGAATTCGTGGATTACTTTATGACCGTAAATTATTTCAAATTATTGGATAATGGCGACTATCCATCTTTTGAACTCATCAATAAGGTACGTAATCAGGGTGACCTGTTTTTGAAAAATTACCCTAAATCAAGCAACCTCGGTAATGTAAAAAGGATACTCGACAAAATGCATGATTATCCAAAGACACAGCAAGGCTATGATGATACCAAGAATCGAATCTTGCAGGAAAAAAAGATAGAAAGACAGCAGGTTTTGTTGACAGCGATCAGGAAATCCTATGAGGCGCAAGATTATGTCCAGAGTTTAGCCACCATTAAGGTTGCCAAAGAATCAGGATATGATGAGAGCCCTGTTCAGTATTATGATTTTATGGTTAAGTACAAACTATATGACCAGAATACTTCGCAAACATACCATGAAGTAGAATCTATAGTTGCACTTGGAAATTCTATTTTAGGCAGTGACCATAATTCACTGGCTAAGTTAAGTACGGCGGAAGTAGAAAAGATCAAAAATATTGTTGCCGGATTACCAAAATCGCTTGATGAGTTCAGAAAAAAAGAAGAGGATAAGCGTGCAGCAGCTTTGGCCCTGCAAAGGCAAAATAAATTTGCAGCTATATCAGCCGACTATGATGCACAGGAGTATTACAAAGTAATATCAGTTATAAACGACTTTCCTGAAAATTCCCTTGAGTACCTAAAAGTAAACTATTTTCAGGCAATGAGTCGATATCGACAGCTGAAAAGCCAATCCGACTATGAGTTTTCCGAGGTATTGACAGTGCGATCCAATTTGCAAGCCTATCTCGGTAAATATGCCGATGATAATCAGACTTATAAGAATGATGTTACGACAGCAATGGATGATCTGAACAAAAATTATCCTAGCTCTCAATATGCTTATGATGCGCTGTTAAAGAAGCGGGAGAAAGAAGAACTTAAAGCTCTTCGTAGGGCCAATCGAAAAATGTTCACCAATATTGGCTACGAGTATGGAAAATTAGCACCCATCGGTGTACGGTTTGAAGTCGGCGGCGGTTTTGTGGGTTTTTTCACGACGATACGCTATGGATTAAAAACAGACCGTCAGCTCGACGAGTATTATTACAATACCAACCGCTCCCAACCGAATAAAACCGAACTTATAGTAGGACCCAATTTTAAGGTCGCTGATTGGTTGCTGTTGAATATCGGCGGTGGCTATGGAGTTTATTCACATCTATATCGCAATGACTATGCACAGCGTGATGGCTATGGCAGAACAGGTTATTTTGCCGGTTATGGAGGGCTGACCCTTCGCCTCGGTACTTACGTCAATCTCATTGGCGGTGCCTCTTTGATGGCTATCGATAAACAATTTTCATCTAAAAAATTTACGCAACCTGAATTTACTGGCGGCATAACATTTAATATCCGATAATAATGAAACCTATTAATTTTATCCTACGAAACCTTTATTTGCTGTTTATTTTGACCGTTCCGTGGGTATCCTGTGATGACAAAGATCAGTTTGATTTTAATCAACATAATAAAGTTGCAGTGACAACACTGCAGGTGATGGGGGTAACCAAAAACGATGCTACTTTAAACGGAAGGGTGAATACCAAAAATGGTGAGGCGCTTACAGAGATCGGTATTTGTTATTCTACACAATCTAAACCAACGATTTCCAGTGAAAAAGTGCTCATGACCAGTGATTTGGATACCGGAACGTTTACCTTGCATATTCAAAGTCTTAAACCTTCAACGACCTATTATTATAGAGCATTTGCAACCAATGCCTCAGGAACAGCCTATGGCGATCCGTTGAGCTTTACCACCCAAAGCGGTTATGTCTCCAAGTTGGAAACAGAAGCTGCGACAGCTATTACACGCGTGTCAGCACAGCTAGGCGGAAAGATCACCGATGATGGGGGATATCCAGTCACTAGTAAAGGCATCTGCTATAGTTACATCACATCTTATCCAACAATTTCCAATGATAAGCTCGCGGTGGATACACAAAGCACATCGTATAAAGCCAACCTAACTAAATTAAGGGCCGGTACAACCTATTATGCACGTGCTTACGCGACTTCGTCAGTTGGGACAGGCTACGGTCAGATTATAAGTTTTACGACAGCATCCCCCATTGTAGCCTCAGGGATAACGACAGCAGTAGTCAGTTCAGTTACATATTCTTCGGCTGTGGTAGGAGGCGCTGTTCTGGAAGACAATGGAGCATCGATTACTGCACGGGGTTTATGTTATAGTGCCACCAATAGCGTGCCCAGTATTGCCAATGGATCCGTCGTGAATATCGGCTCGGGCACGGGATCGTTCTCTGGCCAACTGACAGGATTGGCGGTAAATACGACCTATTATGTACGTGCTTTTGCCACCAATAGTGCAGGTACAGCTTATGGGCCAGTTGTAAATTTTAAAACCTTATTGCCAGATTTGCCCAGTGTTTCTACAATGAGTCCTACGAGTGTGACGATGACTTCCGCCTATACGGGCGGTTATATTGGAAGTACCGGTGGCGGAAAGATCAGTTCAAAAGGAGTGGTCTATAGCAGCAGTAATGCCGCGCCAACATTGAACAGTGGGAAAGCTATCTCAGGTGGGGCAGGTCCCGATAATTTCTACATGACACTTTCTGGCTTACAGTATAACACCACCTATTATGTTAGATCATACGCAACCAATGAGGCTGGTACTTCCTATGGAAATACCTATACTTTTAAAACCTTGTTACCAAGCCTACCTTCCAATCTAAATACCTACAGTGCTTCGAATATTCAGCGGAGTTCTGTCTATGTGTCTGGTTATGTGGGGACAGCGGGAGGTGGGACTATTACTTCAAGAGGTATTGTATATAGCAATACAAATTCGTGGCCCACAGTCGGGAACAGTACTGTCGTTAGTTTAGGGACAGGTACTGGAAATTTAAACGTAACGCTGACAGGCTTGGCTGCAGGTACGACTTACTATGCCCGAGTATATGCAACCAATGAGGCCGGAACCGCTTATGGAAATATAATTTATTTTACCACATCCTCACCTTATACGGCACCTACCGGAGTGAACACCTCATCAGTTAATGGAATTGGCAGTTCCTATGCGACCTTCAATGGCTATGTCGCAACAGATGGCGGAAGTACAATGACCGAACGGGGATTTGTTTACAGCTCATCTTATAGTATGCCGACTTTATCGAATGGGATTAGGACAGCTGTAATCGGGAATTCGACGGGGTATTTTTCTAAAAGTGTGACAGGATTAACTCGGTATACCACTTATTATGTACGGGCATATGCTACCAATGCTTATGGTACCACGTACGGAGCGGTCACTGCTTTTTATCCCTATTAAATAACAACGGAAAACGGGAAGGGCGTTCTATTATCTTAGAACGCCCTTCCCGTTTTTTGCCCCCTGTTTTATTCGTTACTACTTATTTTGATGGCGTCACTACTTACAAAGCCGACAAGTCCTTTGTCAGTCTGTACCTTTGCCCAGTTTCCGATATTTGAAAGGCAGATTAGTTTTTGAGTTCTATAGATAGTCGTAATAATTGGAAAATCTAGCGCAGGCCCCTTTCTCAGGTCTGCTTTTTCAATTTTTAACTCCACTTTTTTTAGGTGGTAGTCTTTATTTCCCGATGATGTGTTGTCACTTGGTTTTGCTGGTGCTTTCACTGGATCTTTTTGTTTCTTGATTTTAGACGTAGATTTCTTTTTCATATCAAGATTACATACACCACAGGATCCACCACGCGCACAGTGTGCACATTTACTGCAATTGCGACAGGCGGTACAGTATGCGGAGCCTGTGCATCTTCCGAAAGCATGCTCATGATCTACCGCAGCATAAGTATTGGCTGTGGTCTGGCTGAATCCAAGCTGTGCTGATAATGTTGTTGCCAGCAGAATGTTAATAATTTTTATCATAATAATATTCTTTTATTCTTTGTTCCATAGTCCAAGTTGATGATCCCTTGCATACTGCTGGGCATAGACAAAACGTTGCTGATATTTTACATTTGGCGGAATGGTCATTAGTACCGCATACCCTTCTTTAATGATTTTTTCATTGATGAGGGTGCCATCTGCAAAGTATGCATAGGCCAGGGTGCGCCCATATTGATCCAAGGGATTAACATCGAGTTCCAATTTTACAGATTTATTCTGCAGCAGCTTTTGCGCATATTTTGACGCTTCTTTTCCAAAAGGTTGCTCTTTCTTGTGAAAGTAATTACGGGGTTCGGGTGCGTCGATACCGATCAATCGAACTTTGATCCGTTTGCCATTTTCATCCTTACACCAAAAGGTATCCCCATCGGAGACTTTGGTGATTTTATAGTCCTTGGCTGTTGTTATTTTGGTGTGATCAGTATTGCTGCTTGCGAAAGCTGCGAACTGATTGACCTGCGCTTCTTTTTTTTGATTACAGCTGATCAGCGATGTTGAAATCAGCATAAGTGAGCTGAACAGCATGTTCCATTTTTGATTGATACTTTTCATTTGGCGATCTGTTTTTATACTATTTTTCCCCTTTTCTTCGCTCGGTCAGGTTGAGGCAATTTTCTAGTTTGATTTCTTTTTTGCGCCATCCATTTGATTATACATGTTGTAATTATTTGTGGGTGAATAATATGGTTCAAAATTAGGATTTACATTTTCTCGGATTTATGGTTTCCCGTAAAAAGCCCTGGTCGTTAGTTTCTACTTTTGAATTATCAGAAAAAAGTAAATAACATAATCGCTTTATAGTAAAATCAAATAAGCCATTATTAAAAATTGAAAACTATGGATTTTAAAGATGAGATTCGTCAATTTGCCAAGCGTGTTGACCGACTTTTACCACAGATCAAAACAGAAGAAGCTACAAAGACATCCTTGGTGATGCCATTTTTGAAGATATTGGGCTATGATGTTTTTGATCCTTTTGAGGTGCAACCTGAATTTATCGCTGATATCGGTATCAAAAAAGGAGAGAAGGTTGATTATGCGATCTTACGTGAAGATAAACCCGTTATCTTAATAGAATGCAAACATTATGCAGATGGGCTTGATCCGCATAATTCGCAACTGTTCCGTTATTTCCATACGACAGAAGCCAAGTTTGGTTTGTTGACTAATGGTGTAGAATACCGATTTTACACTGATCTGGTTACGCCAAATAAGATGGACGAAAAGCCATTTTTTGAATTTAAGATTATGGATATCAAAGACAATGAGGTATCCGAATTGCGCAAATTCCACAAAACAGAATTTGATCTGGAAAGCATTTCCAGCGTTGCGAGCGAATTAAAATACTTTAATGAGCTGACGATTTTAGTTATGGCTGAAATGCAGACCCCGAGTGACGATTTCGTTCGGTTTTTTGCGAAACAGGCTTATCCGAGTGTTGTCACAGCAAAGGTTTTGGAGCAGTTTACACCATTGGTCAAGCGTGTTTTTACACAGATTGTCAATGATCAGATTGCTGAGCGACTTAAAAGCGCGCTCAAAAAGGAAACTGAAGCCGAAGAAAAGAATGCTGCAGTTGCACCGATAGAACCCGATGCAGTGATCGTTACTACCGAAGAGGAGATTGAGGGGTACTTGATCATTAAATCCATCTTACGGAAGGATATTGAGGTGGGGCGTGTTTTTATGCGGGATAATCAGTCCTATTGCGGCATCCTGCTAGATGATAACAATCGCAAACCAATTTGTCGTTTTTATTTTACGCCCAATCGCCTCCGTATAGGTTTGTTTGACAAAGATAAAAAGGAAGCCAAATACGATCTGGACTCATTGGATGATATCTACAAATATTCGGAACAGATTGTCGATACGGTCATTAACTACTAATTATCCCTATGATGATACCTGGAAACCTTAAGAAGCCAAAAATATTTTAAAAATTATTTTATCGCCTGGAAATTATGAAAAGAACAATTTTTCTCGCAACACTTTTTTTATTAGTGGTAGCATGTGTAAAGCCTTCTAATGAAGAGAAGGCTAAAGTTTTAATCAAAGAATATATACTTAAGTATGCAAATGATCCGAAGAGTTATGAGGCTATTGAATTTGGATCTTTGGATTCATTGCAATCAATCGATATGATTGGTACCGGTGCTGAGTATTTTAATCTGCAGAATGAATTTTCAAAAAGTACTGACATGGAGGAAAGAAAAAAAATTATGGTTAAGCAATATAAATTATTAAAGGATCGACAGGGTTTTCAAATGATACATCGATATAGGGCTAGTAATGCATTTGGGGCAAAAGTGCTTTCGGATAATATTTTTTATTTCAATGCAGGTATGGATTCGGTACTCGTCGTAAGAAAACCTGGAGAATAGGAATATGTACTTTTTCATCTCCCCTAAAGTATTACTAGGTCATTAGAAATAAAGGTTACGAGACTGTAACATGAACTGTGTCAGAGGAATAATTCAATAAGATTATTTATATTCAATTATTCAAACGACACGGTCATGAAAGAAAAAGACCCATTCGACTTTGAACGCTTCAAGGCAGAAGCCATG
>NZ_JAHXYR010000029.1 GCF_019969845.1 Sphingobacterium sp. GVS05A | reverse complement strand
GAGAGACCAAAGCCAAGTGGTACTAATAGCCCGAAGCTTTCTCATGCAGAGACACACTGTTGTCTTCCTCTTTAATTTTTGAAACAAAAGAAAGGAAACTCTTTCAATATATATGTCAATATAGTTTGAGCTATTTGATGGGTATTTTCCTAGAAAAGGAATCTAATACTCATATCCAAATACCTGATACTATAAAAGATCTTTAGGTGCCTATATCGGCGGTGTCTACCTCTTCCCATTCCGAACAGAGCAGTCAAGCCCGCCAGAGCCGATGGTATTGCCGTAACAGGT
>NZ_JAHXYR010000028.1 GCF_019969845.1 Sphingobacterium sp. GVS05A | reverse complement strand
GAGAGACCAAAGCCAAGTGGTACTAATAGCCCGAAGCTTTCTCATGCAGAGACACACTGTTGTCTTCCTCTTTAATTTTTGAAACAAAAGAAAGGAAACTCTTTCAATATATATGTCAATATAGTTTAGGTTATAGGATTGGTATAAACTTTCATAGAAAAGTCTAAATACTAATATCTAACTACTTTAAATCTATAAAAAAACTTTAGGTGCCTATATCGGCGGTGTCTACCTCTTCCCATTCCGAACAGAGCAGTCAAGCCCGCCAGAGCCGATGGTATTGCCGTAACAGGTGGGAGAGTAGGTCGGTGCCTTTTTTTACACAGAAGC
>NZ_JAHXYR010000027.1 GCF_019969845.1 Sphingobacterium sp. GVS05A | reverse complement strand
TGCCCGCCCCTAGAAGGAGCAGGACCGAGAGAGATAGATGAACAGAATAGCTAGTCCCGTAGCTCAGTTGGTTAGAGCACTACACTGATAATGTAGGGGTCAGCAGTTCAAATCTGCTCGGGACTACTTGATATAGTATTTAGTAGAAAGTATTTAGTATTTAGAGAGATGTATGGCGACATACAGTGATCTAACTCTAACATCTAAAACTGGAAATAAGGGGAATTAGCTCAGCTGGCTAGAGCACCTGCCTTGCACGCAGGGGGTCAACGGTTCGAATCCGTTATTCTCCACGAGCTAGTATTGCGATATTAGTATTGAGAATTGTGATGATTTTATGGCGAC
>NZ_JAHXYR010000026.1 GCF_019969845.1 Sphingobacterium sp. GVS05A | reverse complement strand
TTGAACTGCTGACCCCTACATTATCAGTGTAGTGCTCTAACCAACTGAGCTACGGGACTAGCTATTCTGTTCATCTATCTCTCTCGGTCCTGCTCCTTCTAGGGGCGGGCACTTTCTTCTGATGTTTCCTTTTTTAGTAGTGAAAATGCCTAGTGTGTATTGGGTATCCTCTATGTCGCCATAAAATAATCTCAATACTAGCTACTCAATTCTCAATACTATATTCAATCATATGTACGTGACGAGCATCGATCCGCGATACTCTAGAAAGGAGGTATTCCAGCCGCACCTTCCGGTACGGCTACCTTGTTACGACTTAGCCCCAATTATCGGTTTTACCCTAACACGCT
>NZ_JAHXYR010000025.1 GCF_019969845.1 Sphingobacterium sp. GVS05A | reverse complement strand
GTAACTCGCTGTGAACTTGGCGGATTCTTTTTGTAAAACAGCATCCCGGGGGGCCAAGGGATGCAAAAATGGACGGTTATACGGGAAAATGCAGAGGAAAGACCACAGAAAGGTCGCAGGAACGTGGACGAAGGAACGTGGATGGAGGAACCGGGGAATGCCGCACGGTAGTGGATACCCTGAGCCGAAAAGCGGATAGAAACGGTGGACTCATGGGAAAAAGTGTCCCGGAACGAAAAGAGGGACGCTAAACATAACAGCTGCATCCCCAAGGCGCCCTACCACCACGCCGCAGCAGGGACAGAAAGCCGGTATGCCCACAGCAGCGAACTTCCCGCAAAGATAGACGACCAGAAAAAAAGCCGATGAGCCGCAGCAGGCAGACCGGATCACGGACAGGTATAAAAACCGCAGCC
>NZ_JAHXYR010000024.1 GCF_019969845.1 Sphingobacterium sp. GVS05A | reverse complement strand
GTCCAGGGTATGGGCAACGGCAGCGGTCGGGCACTCCAGGCCGATCTCGCTCATCGCCACGCGGAACAGCTCGCGGTCTTCGGCCATCATGATCGCTTCGCGCTTGGCGCCGATCAGCTCGACGTTGTACTTCTCAAGCACACCGTTGTCGGCCAGGTCCAGCGCGCAGTTCAGCGCGGTCTGGCCACCCATTGTCGGCAGCAGCGCGTCGGGCTTCTCCTTGGCGATGATCTTCTCGACGGTCTGCCAGTTGATCGGCTCGATGTAGACGGCGTCGGCCATCTCCGGGTCGGTCATGATCGTGGCCGGATTGCTGTTGACCAGCACCACGCGGTAGCCCTCATCTCGCAGGGCCTTGCAGGCCTGGGCGCCGGAGTAATCGAACTCACAGGCCTGGCCGATGACGATCGGGCCGGCACCGATGATGAGGATGGTCT
>NZ_JAHXYR010000023.1 GCF_019969845.1 Sphingobacterium sp. GVS05A | reverse complement strand
GCTGCGTATCGACGACATCGGCAACGATGCGCACGCGATGGCCGACCTGCTGGGCCGCGTGTTCGGGCGTCCGATGCCGCCGGCCGCACAACTGGGCGCACCGCGCCTGCCTGCCGGCCACTGGCGCAGGTATCGCGACGTGATGGGCGCCGCGTTCGCCCAGCTCACCCCGGTCGCGGTGCGCTTGGGTTACCCGGAAGAGTGAGGAGCATCTGATGCAACTGAGCAGTCACAGCCTGGTCAACGGTGCGTCGATCGACCGTGAGTTCGCCGCCGGCGATGCCGCCGGCTTCGCCCCCGACCGCAACCCGCACCTGGCCTGGAGCGGCGTGCCCGATGGCACCCGCTCGTTCCTGCTGGTGTGCGTGGACCCGGACGTGCCAACGGTGCCGGAAACGGTCGGCCGCGATGACATGAGCGTGCCGCGCGATCAGCCGCGCGGCGATTTCGTGCAC
>NZ_JAHXYR010000022.1 GCF_019969845.1 Sphingobacterium sp. GVS05A | reverse complement strand
GGCCCGCACTGTGGCAGGGTGGTCGGGGACACGCTGGCGGAGATCTAGATGGACACTTCTGAACCCGACATTTCCCTGCAGGACGAGATCAAAGCTCTTCGACAGCAGTTGGCGGTCCTTCGTTTCGATATTTCGGGCAAGGAGTGGCTCACCGTTGACGAGGCGGCGCACTATTGCGGCGTAGCTCCCCGCCACTTTAGGCGAAGCGCGCCAAGCTTGGGTTTGGTGCCCAGGAATTTCATGGGCAAGCAGCTCTACGAGAAGGATGAACTTTACCGCGCCATCCATAGCTCCAGCGACTGGATTACGCGCGGTCCAGTAGGTGCCGCTCCGACCTCGGTCCCGACGCCCCCCCCAGATGGAGGAAGGTCTTGCCCGACTGAGGCGCTTTGACCAGCGTAGAGGGAGGCGCTGATGGATCTGGCCGACAAGCTGATGACGCTCGCTCAGGCAGCTGAGC
>NZ_JAHXYR010000021.1 GCF_019969845.1 Sphingobacterium sp. GVS05A | reverse complement strand
GGGCATGGCCGATCTTCTGGTCGGCCAGCCAGCCGATGCGCGCGCCGATGGCCTGGTCGAAACCATCATCGCCCAGCACCGGCTTCGGAGTCGGTTCGCCATTGAAGACGGCATTGCTGGCCAGTGCGGCCTTCAGGTCCTGCAGGGCGGCGGGCAGGGGGGGCTGCAGCGGTGCCGGAGGTGCGCGGTCGCCGATCTGCAGACTGTCACCGTCGTCGGCACGATCCAATGCCTTGCCACCCATCACCAGCTCCGGCAACGGCAGGCCACTGGCCTCATCATGGCCGGCAGCGGATGCCGGAGCGCTGGCGGCCGGCGCTGCCGCGCCCTGGCTCGCGTTGGTCGCCACTGCGGCGGCCGCGGGTGCCAGTGCAGCGGAGGGCAGCGCGCCGCCTTCGGCATCGCTGGCCGCTGGCGGCGGCAGCACAGGCGCCGGATCGACGCCGGTGGGCACGGCCAGCATC
>NZ_JAHXYR010000020.1 GCF_019969845.1 Sphingobacterium sp. GVS05A | reverse complement strand
GTGAAGGAGAGGTGGCGCAGGTGCTGGATATTCCCATTGAGGAATACCGGCAGATATTAATGGATACGAACAGTAGCCAGTTGTTTTCTTATGACGAATGGCGCGAAGAGCACGGCGATACTGCCGAGGCATTGATGGAAGGGCACGAAGAGGCCAACCCGTTACATCATCTGTTGGAGGGTAATTTACGCCACCGGGTGATGGAAGCTATCGATGCGTTACCTGAACGGGAGAAGTTGGTACTTACGCTTTACTACCAGGAAGAGTTGAATTTAAAAGAGATCGGGGCGGTGCTGGACGTCGGGGAATCCCGTGTAAGCCAGCTCCACAGTCAGGCGATTAAGCGTTTGCGAACACGCCTGGCCAACGACCACTGATCCGCTTTTTCCTGGCCGGTTATACATTTTATATCCCTTATCAGGAATAAATTTATGCCAGCGGGAATCAAAACAAGGCCTTTAAGC
>NZ_JAHXYR010000001.1 GCF_019969845.1 Sphingobacterium sp. GVS05A | reverse complement strand
ATGGACGATGCCAATGCATAACTGGGGCTTGACCATATCCCAACTTTATATTAGATTTGGGGATAGACTCAAACTCGAAAGAGGTTTTTAAGTTTTAATCCTATGACACAGTTGGTGTTACACTCCCGAAAAAACAGATCAAGATGACGCGAAACCGTTAATAAAAAACTCCCTTCGTAAAGGGAGTTTTTTATTAACGGTTTCCTATCAATGCGCTGATAACATGTCTAATGTTTGACATCCGTTGAACTATCCTTTTGTGTGGAGTCCAATAAGGTGGTATCCTTCTGCATGCTCATCTTTTGCTGCTCACTCAAGTTATATCTTGTTTCATCGGCATCACTCGGGGCGATATTATCCGATTGTCCGCTTCCCTCCTTATTATTTTTAGAGGAATTTTTACAGGAAAACAAGACTGTACTACCTAATAGTACAATTGCAATCATAGGTATTAGTTTCTTTAATTTTTTCATATGTAATTATTTTTGTTTGCTAATCTTTATAAAATAACCCTGTTCAAGAATCTTTAGTTCAATAAAAAATGAAAAACTGTTCCAATTGCCTACAAAGACAGACAGTTTACCTGATTAAATTTTTATTATCGAGACCCGTAATTAGGACATTTTTTAGGGGAATAAATACCCTATTGACCTGCAAGAAAAAAGTTTGGACAGGGAGTCATTAAGGCTTAATTTTTCGAATAAACTAGCCTCTATTGTAGCGTTTCAGCTACAAAGCATCAAAATGCGGCCATACGTATTTTCCGCAGTTAACTGTTTAAACAAACATTAACAGCACAATTATAGCAAAATCTAGCACCCTAATTGCGCCTGTTTGGTCAAGAAAATCAATCATTTTAATAAACGAAAGATATCATGAACAATTCCAATTTAAACTTGCTGGTCGAAGAAAAAAGAAGCTTATTGAAACATTTCGCGGGAAAATTCACTACCGATCCTGACGAAAAGGAGGACTTGATTCAGGAAACACTTATTCGCGCATTGAAGTCAATCGATGACTTTATTAAGCATCCCAAATTAATGTCCTGGTTGTACGTGATCATGAAGAATGTTTACATTAATCAGTATCGCAAAGCCAAGCGAACGAATGACATTCATGAAACCTACATTGGCCTCGAAGCTTACAATACAACTGAATCGAATAAAGGTGAAAACAAGTTCGTATCAGACGATATCGAAAAGGCAATGTGCAATCTTTCTGAGGAAAATTACCAAATCTTTCAGTTATTCCTGGAAGGTTACAAATATCATGAAATTGCTTCCTATTTTGGGATGCCAGAAGGAACAATAAAGACGAGAATACATATGACACGTAAGAAATTACAAAAGCAGTTGAAAGTATATCAACTTAAATAAAACCAAATATCATTTTTATTGTTAACATAAAACAAGTCCTTCACAAAATTTGACAGTACACTAAAAAACAGCTATATGAAGTCTAAAATCATAAAATTCGATCAGCACTATATGCCGGTTTTGCTGATTATTTGTGGTGGTCCTATCGGAAAGGGAAACAACAAGGCAATCGTTCTGTCAGCTACAACCACAGCAACAAATAAAAAACAAACTAAGGGCAATATGGAAGAGGAAAAGAAACCTGCTTCTTTAAATAAAACAAAATAAAATACATGCAAAATAGAGATCACTTTAACTGAATAAAGTGATCTCTTTTTCGTCTGTGCAATCCCCCAACTGATTGATAGATCGTAGCTCCGCATTTTGCCCATTAATCAACAGGGTATAAATACCTGTCCTTCTTTTTTTTCCAACGGAAAAGTTTCTGCATCAGTTCTTAGATGGAAAGATAATTTAATCACATAAAAATCATACGACATGGAAACGATAACAATCAATGATAGTACATTAATCAATGACTTGATACAAATCAATAATGATCGTATTGCCGGGTATAAAAAAGCAATTGAAATCGCAACACGACTCCATATAGAAAGCTTAAATGGCATCTTTGTTGAATACATGAGTCAATCCGAACAATTTATTGAGGAGCTCAAACCGTATTTGGAGCAACAAGCTCAGGCGGCTACCGAGGGTACAATGGTCAGTGGCAAACTCTTTAGGATATGGATGGATATCAAATCTGTCATTTCAGGAAACGACGAAAGAAGTTTATTATCAAGTTGTGAACAAGGCGAAGATGCTTTTAAAAAAACCTATAAAGATGTTGTTGACAATCAAGATTGGGAAATTACACACGATCTATTACTTCTGATTGAAAAACAGCTCGCTATACAACTTGAAGCGCATGGATACATCAAAACATTACGGGATAATGCATCTTAATTAATCTTGCTTTTATCCGAAGACCTAAGATCCTTATTATCTCAATAAATGAGGATCTTTTTATGCCATTAAAAAAATAAAATACAGCATATTAAGCTTTAAAGCAACCTTTATGAAGATAATAAATACTAAAGGATACACAAGACGTAAAGTTAAACAAAGCTTTAAATACTTTGATGACTCAGGTAAAGCGATTACCGATACTAAGGTATTAGACAGAATAAATCATTTGGTTATTCCGCCAAACTGGAAAGCTGTCTGGATTTCAAAAAATGCGGGGAGTGATCTACAAGCTTATGGTTTTGACCAGAAGGACCGTAAACAATACATCTATCATCGCAAATTTGTTCAGCAAAAACAGACAGAGAAATTTAGGCATATTCTTTATATGGGACAGTATCTGCAAGATCTCAGAAAAATAACCTCCCGACATTTGAAACATCAGGACTGGGATATGGAAAAACTATGTGCAATTGCCTTTAAGATAATGGATAGCTCGCTTGTACGGATTGGAAACAAGCGTTATACCTTAGAAAATAAATCTTATGGGCTCAGTACACTCGAAAAAAGACATGTAAAAATAACCGACAATACGATCATATTAGCCTATAAAGGTAAAAAGGGTGTCTTTCAGGAAAAATCATGGAAAGACAAACAGCAAGCGAAATTACTGTGCGAACTACTCCAGTTTAAAGGGAAAAAGCTTTTTCAGCTTGATAAAACATCTTGTGAAAGTAGATTTTGTGGTCGCATATTCAATGCTTATCTACGGGATCATTGTCCCGGCCAGATCAGCTGTAAAGATATCCGTATCTGGGGCGCCAGCCGCGAAGCGTTCAACCTTTTATCCCAAACAAAGCAAGGGGATGATTTAAATGCACGAAAAAAGCAGCTGAATGCGGTTATAAAGACAGTCGCCAAGCAGCTGGGCAATACCAAAACAGTTTCTCAAAATTATTATATCCATCCTGCTATACAAACGACATTCATGGAAGGAAGATTTCCATTTATCAAGGAAAAACTAACGCTCAGCAAGCTAGAAAATAAACTGTTTCGTTTCCTGTTAAAATATAGCTAATCCGCTATCGCTCAAACCTAAACCATTCGGACAGGGGGTGCTTTCTATTTTCTAACCAAAAGGTTACCATTTCCATTGCAGTGACAGAAAATGTAATCCCATTGCCACCAAAACCACAGACAAAATAGCTATTTTTAAACGCCTTATGTTCACCAATATACGGCAGGCCATCTTTGGTTACCCCAAAAGTTCCAGCCCAGCTAAAATCTGCAATAAAAGGTTTACTGAAGATCTTCTGGAAAGACTTTCCTAGTTTATCCGACTTTTTGGCAATTAAGGCATCTCGCTTCTGTGGATCGCGAAACTCCTCATCCTCCCCCCCGATCAAAAATCGACCGTCATCGGTCGTTCGCATATAAAGGTAAGGGTCGGAAGTGTTCCAGATCAAAACGTCTTTGTACTGTTGATACAATGCAGAGTCCACTTCGGAGACAATTGCGAAGGTACTTAACAAGTCCACAAACTTCTCGGGAATGACCGAAGCGGTCTCATAGCCTGTACAATATATAATTTTTTTTGTGCGGATCATTGCGCCTGTAGATACTGTGACCACGGTGCTCTGCCCATTCCTTTTAACAGAGACAAGTTCCGTCTTATCAAATACCTCCAATCCCGCTTTTACATTATAAACCAATAGTTCATGAGTAAAGCAAAAAGCATCCATACTAGCGCCCTGTCCGGAAAGTATCCCACCATACGCATTCGCTAGCCCATATTGCGTTTGAATTTCGTCCGCAGATAGCCAGTTGACGGCAAATCCTGCAGATTCCCGCGCATTAAATTCCTGTTTTAGCCATGGAAGATCCTTTTTACGTGCGGCATAATATAAGGATTCCTTCGTACGAAAACCGGCTTTAGATTTGATTTTCCGTGTAAGTAAAGCAATGTCATCTATTGCTTTACTACAGGCCTTATAACTAGCAATAGCCCCCTCTTCACCGATTAGTTTCTTTAACTCATAGAGCGGTGTATCAATCTCATATTGCAACATGGAGGTTGTTGCTGCTGAGCTTCCATTAGCGATCTCCCGTTTATCAATAAGCACACAGTTCTTTCCCATCGCCATACATTGATGGGCAATGAGGGCGCCCGTGATTCCGCCACCAACAATTAAAATATCGCAGGTTTTGTCCTGATGTAGGGAAGGATAAGTCGCCAAAAGCCCATTTTTTATCAACCAAAAAGGTTCATTAGATTTTAAATCCATAATAAGTGATAAGTAAATGCCCTAATAACCAAATACGAAAGGAAAAGTTTGGATTGCTGTTTTCTGACCTTCCATTTAGCTTATTCCAACGCGTCATGACACACCATAGGCACTTCGTAGATTTGGCTTTGTCAGAAGAAGATCTTGCCAATAGATAAATTTACAATTGTTCGCATCAAACCAAATTGAATCGAATAATGTTCTTTATCAAAAAGGCATGAAAAATATTATTCCTGAACAGAAAGAAGGAAAGAAACTGGATTGCTTCGAATCCATTGATTTTGAGAGTACGGCAATGGCTGACCTAGCCTTTGATTCTGCATGTTCCAGCCTCTCGGATGTCAATCATTGGTATGAGCTAGCCACAATTCCAGCGACGACTTTTCAATTAACGAACGGTGCTGGACTGCCTATTGACCGCCCATTGGCGCTACATGACTATATAAGGCTAAATATCCCTGGACCAGGCCTTCCCAGCAGTGCCGGATATGACTGGGTCAATGTCGTTAACATCATCCAAGATTCAACGGCCGAATATAAACTATATGCCTTAACCCTAAAACCTTGCCCAGACCCACAACATCCGGAAAATAAAGATACCGCCCACTTTTTTGAAGGGGTCTCCTCCTCTACCTTTCTCGTAGAACAACGACGCAACAGCATTTTAATTCAGTATGCGGGACGAAACGAGATTATCAACGTGGAAAACCATAGCCTTGGAGACAATATCAGAAACTTAATCATTGGGATGGCTGCTAAAATAGGTGCATCTTATCCGCAGTGGAAACTGCTCGTCAAAGGTCTTGCAAACCATATCCGCGGGGAACAGAAATAAAACGAACATAGCGGAGGAAGGAAAAATACAATATATTTCCTTTAAGGCTAGTAATTTCAAATACCGAAATGCATCTAGTAAGAATATCCTATTTGATATAAATTACATTCAAATAGTGTTAATTTTTTTCGTATATTTAAGCTATATCATAAGGAGTTTTTGCGTTACGTATGAATACTGCTTTTCAATCTAACAATCAAAATACGATCAATCTTCAGCATTTTGGTAGTCTTGTTGTTTTGGATGAACAATTTACTATTGTGGCTTTGAGTGAGTTTGCAGCTGAAAAAGCTGCCCTTTCTACTTCCACACTATTGGGAACTAACTTTTTTGAAAGTTTCGCTGTAGCCTTTGGTGATGCTATTCAAAAAATTGCGACGGCCTTGAGCGAGCTACGGGAAAATGGACAATCGCGGCATATTTTACCTATTAAAATATTCCAAGAACGTGTCTATTTTAAACTTAAAATATACCAGGGCCATTTTTATATTGAATGGGAGCAACAACACAAAAAATATATATCCGCAAGAAAGATAAACGAATTCAACTTCTTACTTGACACCATCCAACCTAATAACTGGGATCGGGTTTGTTTGGCTATCAATAGATTATTGAATTACGATCGTGTTTTTGTTCTTCAGATTCAAGAAACTGGATATAGCGAAGTGATTGCCGAACATACTTCTGATGGCAAACCTTATTTTAGAGGGAAAGAATTTTCTAAAGACTTCATGCCCAAAGAGGCAATGGAATATTATAGTAACTATTCGTATCGTTATATCCCTAATGTTAAAAAAAATGACCAGAATTTTGTTTATATAGAAGACAGCATTGATACACTCTCCAGTTTGCTCTGCCCACTTCCCCATCTCCATCGTCTTTTTCTGGAAAAGATCAATGTTCAGAGCGCCTTATTTTTCCGTATTTGTATAGATGACGAATTTTGGGGGCTAGTTGTAGCTCAGCACGCAGAAGAAAAAGTGATAGATCTGCAACAACGGAAACTTTGTACTTTTGCTATTCAAGCCGCTACCAACAAATATGAAAGCCATGTTAAACAGAATCTACTTGAAAGAACAGAGCTCCTTAATAGCGCAGAAGTAGAACTAAAAAAAAGCCTATCTGAGAATAAAATGGTGAATTGTGCTTTGGTTCAGCACATAGATACCCTCATGCAATTGGTCAATGCGGACGGTTTGTCTATATTTAATCAGGGTGATGTATTTAACCATGGGCATACACCACATAAAACACTGTTTTATGAAATCATTCAATTCCTGCAAACGCATAGTGATAAAGCTTTATTCAAGGATTACAATTTTACATTAAATCATCAGAATCATTTTAAAGAAAAATTGAATTTTGCGGGTCTGATGTACCTCAAGGTCGGCATAGAAAGTGATTATTACCTTGTATGGTTCAGAAAAGCAAGCCAAAGTCGTGTCATGCAAATCCGGCAGGATCAAAAATACGGTCGAAAGCCGGATTATTTGGAGGTCTGGGAGGATGTTCGTTACGATGTGGCAAAGCCATGGAACGATGCTGAAATCAATTTTGTGCTGCGATTGAACCAGATTATCAAAGAATCTATATTTAGAAAGCTCAGAGAAAGACAGTTACTCAACGAAGAACTGTTGAGCCTGAACAATGAATTAGAAATGTTTACTTATACCCTATCGCACGATCTGAAGAACCCCTTGTCAATCTTAAAAATGGGTATACAATTTCTACAGCAACATTCCGACGATATTGATCTTTCAAAAACTAACAAATGGTATCAAAATTTCAGCAGGAGTATTTCCAATATCGAAGACATCATCAACAATATGGTCCAATTGAGTCAACACCGTGCGAGCCTTTTGGACAAAGAACCACTCCCCATGGCTTACACACTGCAGCGTATTTTCCAGGAAAACAAAACCCTTTATAATACACCTGATTGTCAGTCCTATTTTGGGCAATTACTACCGATTTGGGGCGAAAAGAGTGCCGTGTACCAGATCTTTACCAATCTTATTGTTAACGCGATCAAATATTCTGCTCAATCGGACAAACCTACTATTAAAATTGAAAGTACAAATCAGAACGATATGACTTATTATTGCATCAAGGATAATGGTATAGGCATCCCTGAGGAGCATCTGCCACATATCTATGAAATGTTTTCCCGTGCTGACAACGTCTCAGGTATTCCAGGTACAGGTATCGGACTATCCCTTGTTAAACGCGTCATGGAACGTTTGGGAGGTACAATAGAGATCGAGTCCAGAGTTGGTTTAGGAACAACAGTCCACCTATATTTCCCTATTGTGGCACCTTTTCCGGATCATATGCTCAATGATTGAATTACGTAGCTTCGGAGAATATTACTGCTATAAATCGCTCCTGAGCTAATCATATTGCTGATGATTGACGCGTTGGAGTTCTGCCCAAAAAGATCAATACTAGTTCTTCTTCGTTAATTTTCGGTAAACAACCAGGGTTATCACAAAAATAAAAATGAGAATAAAAAGCCAAATACCTGGTTCGGCATACCATTCATTTGAATTCCCAGTATTTAAGGCTTCCGTTTGTTCCGATGGTTGTGTTACTAGAGCTATTATTATAAAATTTAAAACATCAGGTACCTTCATCATAATCTATTTTGTTGATCCGACATCTATAGAACTCTCGTCATGCAGAAGTCGTTTGAATTGTATTAATTTAAACCAATTGCCCTTTGTAATTGTTCCTTTAATAAAGGTATAGTTATAAACGATATAGCAATTGTATTCAATCATCAAAACAATGGAAAAGACATTACAGCATTCGATAGTGAAACAAGGTTTGATTATTTTATATTATTTCAGCAATAGATGGTATCGTAAATGTCTCTTTACGGAAAGCCATATTCCTGCTCTAAATGCTACTAGCGCCATGAAAACGTCAATAGAGGACCTCGAAAAAACGAATACACTTACCGAAGGGGAACTTAGGTGCGATCATCAAGATGAAGACAATGACAGCAGCGATAGGCTACATCAAATTGATAAAAAGTCAGGTGGAGAAGAAAAAAGCAGTTAACCCAAAAAAATACAGATTAACCGCTAAGGTCAATCTGTAAGAACTCGTAGCTGATTGTTTTGGCTAAAATTGATGTCACGGATAAATACCATCCGTTTATCTCCGGTTTTTGTTGTTCGTCCATGGTAGACACATCGAAGTTTACCTTCGCGGTCTCTAAAGATGCTGTTATGTCCTGTACCTGACACGATCCCTCCTCTATCCGTATTTTTTTCAATAATCGGATTCGTTTGTGATTTTTCATAGCTTCCCAACGGCGATTTAGCGGTAGCATAACCAACAGCATAATTTGCTCCTGCAAAATAATTTGCAGAATACATCATATAATATTGTCCTTTTGCGTGGATTAAGAAGGATCCCTCTGTCCACCTTCTGTTAATTTCGCCAGAAAACACCGACCGGCTTTCCCATTCCGATTGTGAATCACTCATGCGCGCAGGAGGACGTATTAAAAGTACCGGCTTTCCAATCACGTGCTGCATACTACTGTCAAGCTCGATACCATAAACCCAGCTTTCCTCAATAGTATTGTACCCCCATTTAGACTTGGCCCAATCGGCAATTTCGGAGGCAACGGGATGTTCATAGCAGCAACGCGAATAAAATAAATAATTTCTATTGTCGACATCCCGAAAGACATTCGCATCAATAATAGGATATCCAGGGTCAAATAATGGTTTACCTGTCAAATCTATAAATGGTCCCAAAGGACTATCCGCTACGGCAACACCAATACGATAATTCTCCAGTTTATTTCTAGGGTTTTCCTTCCAGTGCGCACTATAATACATATAGTATTTATTATTGATGGCGTACACCTCTGGCGCCCAAAAGTCCTTGATCCCCCATCCTTTGGCCTGTTTGCCATCATACACTTTCCCAGCTTCCTTCCAATGCCTTAGATCTTTAGAACTGTATGCCATAAACCCATTTTCTGTGCCTCCCGTTCCGTATAGATAATATAGATCCGTAGGTTGATCATATAGAATAAAGGGGTCACCAAAAGCGACATCAATAGGCTCATCAGATTTGTTGAAAAGTTCAAGCAACCTGAACTTGGAATAGTCAAATTTGGGAATTGCGATACTGCTTTGTCTATCAGAAGCAAAATCAACAGGTGCGATTGCTGTACGCCTTGGAGCAACTTGAGCATCAGAATAATGCGTATGACATATATAATACCATTGCTGTCCTTTTTGAAATAAATCACCATGGCCAGTACCCGCAAACCCACTTGTATGCTGGCTCAATAAAGGATTTGTTTCAATTTTTTTCCAGGGACCATACACATTGTCTGCTACTGCAACACCTACGGCATAGTCTTTATTTCTAAAATCATTGGCTGAATAAAACATATAATAATGATTTCCTTGCTTTACCACAGTAGGTCCCTCAATGATTGACCATGTTGAACCAGCAGTATTCTCCCAAGCTTGTTCTGCATGCAAACATTCTTTTAATGTTTCTTTTTTGATTCCTGAATAATCATCTTTTAATTCAGCAACGAATATGCGATTTCCTTCAACCAGTCTCACATGAAACAAATATTTTTTACCATCGCTGTCCCTAAAAACATAGGGGTCAATCTGCTTTCCATCATCAATAAGCGTTCTGGCAATGTCCTGTTTAAAAGGACCCATCGGAGAATCACTGATAGCGATGGCAATTTGCTCATCAGCCGTATAAGCCATGTAAAATTTGCCTTGCTCCGACCAGACTTGGGGTGCCCAAAATCCTTTGGTTCCAAATACATGTTCTTTTACCAATGCAAATCCGGCTTTTGCACCAATGGGTCCTTCCCACTTTTTCAAGTCTTGAGACCGATATACTTTAAAGCCTAACTGTTTATCGCCATCACCATTTGTACCATATAAATAGTAATAACCGTTATCGTAGAATATGGTGGGATCCGCCTGAAAAATACCATTTTCTAATGTCAGTGACCTGGCAATAGAATCGGTTGGAGACGGAGCAAAAATACCATGCCCTGTCGCGTAGCTCAACGAATGTATCGCATTGAGAATAAAAAGCAATACATAAAATTTCATCTGTTTCACCTGAATACAATTTAAGTTCACAGTAAAATTGAACAAATAATTTTTATATCACAGGTGTTATTGTATCAATGAAAGATCAATTTGTATCTTTTTCTTATTATCAGGGTTAATTCAATATCCCATTTTCGAAGGCAAACTTCACTAAATGTGCTGTATTTTTCACACCCGCTTTATCAATTAAATTTTGACGGTGGCCCTCCACTGTACGCTTACTCAAAAAGATCTTATCGGCAATTTCAATATTTGTATACCCTTCAGCGATAAGCCCCAAGACTTCAAGTTCACGTTCGGAAATTTCAAAATCAGCCCGTAACCCTATCGGATGCTGCGCGTAACGTTGCCCCGAACGTATATGTTCCAAAAGCAACATGGAGATCTCTTCACTCATATATCGGCCACCAGCTGCAATGTGATTGAGCGCAAAAAGCAATTCGTTATACCCAATGTTTTTCACCAAATATCCCATAAGTCCATACTCAAACCCCTCGATGACATAATTAATCTGGTTCAACATCGACAGGATGACGACTTTTATATTTCCATATTGCTTATATAAGACCCGCAAAAGCTCTATACCATCCATTTCCTCCATGCTGATATCCGTCAAAATAATATCTGGAACTGAATCTGGATTCGATTGCAGGTAATCTAGCGCTTCCTTACCATTGGAAGCCTCCCCAACAACTTCAAAACTATCCTGGGATTCTAAAAGCAATTTAATACCATTGCGCACCACCATATGGTCTTCTACCAATAGGATTTTTATCATATCGTCTTTTTAAATAGTTAATTTAAGAATTATACCCTCTTCGAGGGTGTCACTAACAATTTGAGCACTGTAAAGCTCTGTAATTTTTATTAAACGCAATGGGCTATCCACACGTTTGGGTATCTGTAATGAATTATCTTCTTTAAAATAAGGTAACACCTTAATAAAGATCGCAAAATCGATGAGCTGCACAGATATAGAAATTGCCTGAATAGGCATTTCCTCCTTCAGATATTCAAATAGTGCTGTAAGCAACTTAAAAAGGCGAACTTGAATATGACGCTGAAGTTCCTTTAAATTTGGATCGAGAATAATATCTATGGTAAAACTCAACTTTTGTTTATAGGAAGCCACTACTTCATCAATCGCATGGAAAATCCCGAGATCATTCAAGATAGGATTATAGAGCAAGGTTGCTTTATTACGCAGCTCGATTACTAGAGAAGTCAATGAATCACGTAAACAACGTAGCTCTTCAAAATCACCATGCCTATTGGTGAAATTCTGGAGCGAAATACGCATACCATACACTTCTTGCGCAAGTTCATCCCTAAAGTAACGCCCAATACGCCCGAAATCTTCTTGTTGACTCCGGATAATGGATTTGTAAAATTCTTCTTGGTTCCCACCCCAAATCTGATTTAGATCATGTCCTTCTTCGTTTCGCTGTGATTGATCTATATATAAATTTTCGTCTTCGTTCCCCATAGTATTATACTTTTTGTGCCTATGATTAATAACCATTATCAAACTCGAACAGTTTTTAAAAACTGATAAAACGTTAAAAGATGGCTGTATAGTTTACAGTACTACGTATAAATACGTGGTACTACGGGATAAAGAATGGATTTAAATAAGGTAAACACTTGTTGTTAAAGTAAAAAACACTTTAATTTCCTCCTGGAACCTGACAGTATAACCATTGAAACACAGCACAATAAACACTGATTTTCAATCAATTACATTAGAAACAAAATTACTCAACGCGATTTTAAATTTAAAAACATTGACTTTTATCATTTTTTTCTAGCACCCTAATTGTAGTAACCTTGGCACTGATAGACACTTAAAATTGATAATATGGAAAATACAACAATCGATCAACTGTTTAAGGAAAAGAGACCTACATTAAAATATTTGGCCGCGCAATTTACAAGTGATCCAGATGAAAGAGAAGACTTGGTACAAGAAACTATGGTTAGATCATTATCTTCCATAGAAAAGTTTATAAAGCATCCTAAGCTCATGTCCTGGTTATATATCATTATGAAGAATACATATATTAACCAGTATACACGGAATAAGAGACTGGAAAATTACCGCAACGAATATATAAGCACAGGTTATGTCAATGAAATTACCCGCAATCGCGGCGAAAATAACTTTGTAGCATCGGATATTCAGCATGCGCTCAATAATTTACCAAAGGATTATTACAATGCTTTTGCGTTATTTTTGGAAGGGTTCAAATATTATGAAATTGCGGAGCATTTGCAAATACCTGAAGGAACTGTAAAGACACGTATCCATATGGCGCGCAAGTCCTTACAAAAGCAACTTAAAACCTACTCTAAGAGTATTTATTAAAAATAGCAACCCTTTATATCGTAAAGCAGGCGCTCATCGTGCCTGCTTTTTTGTTTGCCTATTTCCGATTTGATTTTTTGGGTCAACAGCAGCTCTCCCATTAATTTAGTATATTAGATTAGTTACTAACTAAATACAGATTAACAATTATAGATATATGAGAAATAAAATAAAGTTATTGTCGCTAGTTGTCAGTAGTGGTTTCCTATTGATGATATCCTGCCAGTCAGTCTCCAATGACAATCAAAACCGGATACGGGTCAGCGGCGAAGGAAAAATTAGGATAATGCCTGATCAGGTTACACTCACCATAAATACGGCATTTACAAAACCGAGGATGGTGGACGCTGTAAGGGAAACACAAAATACCGTAGATAGTGTCATTGCTATACTTGGTAAATACGGGAATAAAAAGGAAGATATAAAGACAAGCAGTGTCTCAGCCAATAAAGACTATCAATATATTGGAAATACGACTAAATTTGTCGGCTACCAAGCACAGCAGACTATCGATTTTGTTCTACATGATTTATCCAAATTCACTGAATTAACGGGAAAATTACTCGAGACAAAAATAAGCGGAATTGGTTCCATTTCATTTGCCCACTCCAAAGCCGACAGTATTCTACGAGAAGCTGACCTGATTGCCTATGACGACGCACTCAAATCTGCACAAAAGCTAGCTTCGAGAGCTGAAGTAAAAATTGGTAAACTCTTGTTCCTCTCCAATGATGGCAGTGCTTCCAATGAATCTACCGGTAACAGAACGGGCATGGCTTTAGAAACATTTAGTAAAGCTTATGGCGGGGAAGGTTTTAAAATAGCGCCAGAGGTACTCGAATTTAAAAGAACAATCTACACTGAATTTGAAATAAAATAGCATCCTCGCTATACAATACAATACAATACAATAACTCCAGCGTATAATAAAATGTCCCCAAAAGTTGCACACTTTTGGGGACATGGTATTTTCAGTATTTTTTATTGCAATTTTGCTAGAATTTGAGACTCAGCTCGGCAGCAAAATTCCTCGGCATTTGTGCGACAACCACCCCCTGTCCAGAAAAATAATGGGCATTGCCGATGTTATTCATCTTGACACCAAAACGATAGAAATCACGTTCAAGAGAGATCGAAGCATTAAGCAAGGTATAGGCTGGGAATACAAATTTCCCTGTTGTAGAATTATCAGCAGAAACCTGCTTTCCAACGTGATTGACACCAAATCCAAAACCCAGTCCCTGTAGTTTTGGAGTCTGTAACACATAGCTGATCCAAGAGTTAAAAACTTGTGCAGGACCTGCAGAAGCAGGGCGGCGCCCTTCTACCGTAGAATCGGCCCGTTGATACCGGCTATCATTATAGGTATAGCCCGTAAGAATATTCAACCCTTTGATCGGATTGGTAATCAGTTCCAATTCAACACCTTTGCTCCGTTGTTCCCCATCCTGAATTGTTATTTTAGGACCATCATTAGCTGCCAGACGAGTCATATTATTCACGACGATATCGTAATAAGAAGCCGTAAAATTAAAACGGTTATTCCAGAAATTAGTTTTGATCCCAGCTTCCCATTGATTGGCTAATTGTGGTTTCATATCCCTTTGCCCTTCTGGATTCTCTGGGGCGGGAGGTACATAGCTAAAGCTGTTCATATAGTTACCATAGGCCGACAATTTATTTTTAAGAACTTGATATACGAGCCCAAACTTGGGTGAAAGCGCCGTTTGTTTAAAGCTTCCATCCCGTTTATTTGAACTTAAATCTAACAAGCCACGGCTGTTATAATGATCCAACCGCAAGCTCAGGATAGTCGTTAGACGATCTGTCAGAGACAGTACATCGGATATATAAGCGCCATAGATGTTGCTTGAAGAATAGTTACGTTGTAGTGGTCTTGTAGACAGTTGTATTTTTTGCGAGGCCAGCTGATTGGAAATAGACAAATAACCTTTTTCTAAATCCAGCGCATTGATCGTGTCAAAGACGATAATGGATGAATTATTATTCCGTAAGGTCTGGTTCAGGTAATCTAGCCCGATTAAAATTTTATTCTTAACATTTCCGATCTGGAAACTTCCATTGAAATTTTGTTGTATACTCGTCGAGCTTCCTTCTGTATTCTGCCATTGAACATTTCTCTCGAGTAAAGCGTCACTTTCCTTGCCCCGAATAAATTGGTATTGGTACATACCTTCTGTTTTTCTAAAATTCCTCGAGATCGAGGTCTGGGAGGTCCAATTATCTGAAATTTTATAATTTACCTCACCTTTGATATTGATGGATGGGGCTTTCAGTGTGATATCATTATTCGAATAAGATCTATTCCAATCAAATCCAAGGTCTTCAGGCCTCTTTGCGATAAATTGACGTGTGCGTGTGAGAAAGATTATGGGGGTATTGGTTCCTTCGTAATTGTATATCTGCGCACCCAGATTAAACGTTAACCGATCATTGACCTCATAGCTAAACGTTGGCGCAGCAAAAAATGATTTTCTAAATTCGGAATCACGGAAACCGTTTTGGTACTGATAGGCTGTATTGAAACGAAACAGCGTCTTACGGTTGCTGGTGATAGGTCCGAATACATCGGCGGTAAGGCGATTTAAGTTGTAGCTACCAAATAAATAAGATACCTGGCCGCCGTAATAGTCCTTAGGTTTCTTCGTGACGAGGTTGACCAATCCTCCGAAAGAGGTTGCTGCTCCGCCATATAAAGTACCTGAAGGACCTTTTATAACCTCGATACGTTCCACATCCGCAGGATCAATTTCACCATTCGTATTTGCGGGGAGGCCATCCACCAAGCCTATTTTCGTTGGGAATCCACGCAGATTGTAATAAATAGCACCATCTGACCCACGGCCTGGACTTCCTTGCACTTTCACCATCCCCACAACATTTTTAACAGCCTCCGACAAATCAGTGGTCAACTGCTCTTTCATCAATTCTTTATTGACATTGGAATAGGACTGTGGGTTTTCCATATACCCCAACTGCACCTTTGCAACTTTTGAGCTATCACGTTCCAAGAATTTATTGCGTCGGTACCCATATACAGTCACCCCATCCAGATAATAATTGTTTTTAGTCCCATAGATCGTCGGAAGGACAGTTGTCTGGTTGTCAACATGAATATTTTCCCGCAATAACTCGATATCATTTAGACTGACTTGTAGAATATAATCACCTGGAGGAACATGGTCTAAATAAAATTCTCCAGCAGCGTTTGTGCGTCCCTGATAAGATGAATTTAATAGCCGGACAATGGCATCTTTGGCAACAACGAACTGGTCTACCATGATTTTGCCGGATATACGATCGGCTTTCTGGCCGAATGCTGTGAAAAACAGCAGGATTGAGACGATAAAAAGTATCGATCTTTTCATAAAAATTGTATTGGTTTTAAATTCTATTGAATACTTTATTTAGACAAATTCTAAACAAAAGTAATCTATATTTTTAAAATTCAAAACAAGCTTATAAATTCAGGCTAACAATAAATATTTCGTCATTCGGTTATAATATTTACTACAAAACCACCAAATGAATATAATTATTTCCTCACAACCCTCTTAAACAACAAAAACAGACTATTAGCACTTATTTATATTCAATAAATTTAAACCCTTTTTCCACAAAAAAGATAAAAAAAGCTGTCTAGCGCACTTATTTTTCGATCAGAAAGCCGCCCCCCTACTTCCTGTTTCATGGTATATTAATAAAAAGGCTACTCCCAGAAATTTCCAAGAGTAGCCAAAGTTTTAGATTTTTTTGGAATAATTAGGGTACGATAGTCAATATCGTATTCGTACTCCGGGCGTTAACCCCAGGATCATACATAGATTCTATTGTCGTGATTCCTGAATTAAAAATCCCCAGGTTATTCGCTTTAACCTCATACTCGTAAATGGATCTTCCCTTAGACAAACGATCCATAAAATAATTTGTTGAAGCATCTTTCGAACTGAAATAGTAGTTCTTCCGCCATTGATAACCTGAAGGACTAAACACCGGTTCTACACCGGCTGGACGGCTATCTTTCAGATGAATGTATTGCATTGGCTCATCATTAACTACCGTAATCCTAACTTTGATACGTTCCCCCAGTTTAGCTTCCTTAGATTCTACCCATTGCCCTTTTCGTTCCACTAGATATACTTTCTGAACCGAAAGTGCATTTGTAGTTGATTTTATCTGATCAAGATCAGCAAAATACTGATGCACAACTGCTCCATAAACCGTTCTTTCGTTATGATTTTGAACTTGAATATCGAGATCGGTCTGCAAATCGACTTTATCGAACTGCTTACTGACTTCGCCCAAAACAGTATTGCTTAATTCGGCCTTTTTGTTGTTAATCGAGATCTGTACCGAATTTTCAATAACAAAGTCTTTTGGATTGTTGGCCAATAACAGTGCATATATTGCATCTACAGTCATCCAGGTATTATACCAATGATTTACCTGTTTGTTATAATAGATCCATTGGGTGACTTGATTTAGCTGAGCCGGATTGTTTATTTTGTAAGCTTCCACAAGATAAGATTGCAAACTGATCTTATTGTACTGGTTTACATTACTTTTCCAGTACATTCCTTTCTGCACATCGATCACGGCCTCCTGATCAAGTCTATTCTTGATCTCCATGCTCTGCTTGCCCTGGCCAAAGATCTGGCTCACAATCCATGTTTTCGCTGCCAATCCTGCGCTCCGACCAGCGCTACTTAACGAAGAATTGACCAATTTGCGTTGCAATAACTGGAGAGAATCCTTCGGTATCGGATTAAATTCAGTCCAATATCGTCGTGCAAACAAATAGTCTATCCCCATATCAGTGCTGGCCTTTGGCGAAAATATAGCGGCATCCCGGTCGAGATATTGCGTAAGTTTTGAAGCCATCGCACGGATATCATTATTGACCAAGCTTTTGTCTAAATAGAGTACCTTACCGATGATTTCCAGCATACGGATACTAATTTCAGTATTAGCCTGTCCTCCATCAAACCATGAAAAGGAACCATCTGTGGATTGATTATTACGTATTTTTTGTTCAACAGCGTTGATTTCCGCTTGTATATCCGTTCCAAAGAACGCTGCAATTTTCTTCAATCGTTCGGCATCACCCTGTATGTCACGCAACCAAGGCATTTCTTCCATTTTGAACTCATTTAAACCGCTATTCTCTTCCAATCGGCCTTTTTTTGTATCGACATCCAATTTCTTAAAATAGTCTGTCACCGCCGGATAATGCAACTGAATATATTGGGCCATCTTAAGACCGAACCACTTACTGCTCAACTGTTCGTTGCATTCGTAAGGATAATTTTTCAAATAGTCCAGTGCGGAGAGTATTTCTAAAATGGGATTGCTTTGTACCTGGATTCTCCCCATCAGATTGTCTTTCGCACTTCCCTTTACCGTAAAATTTTTGGATTCACCGGCTTTTAGGACAATCTTTTCTGTATCGCCAATCAGTATCTTATTTGGCAGTACGGGTATTTCTACAATCTCACCATCCGAAAACTCGCCACCTGCTGCAACGATGCGGATTTGTATTGTCGGATATTCTGCCGGAATCTTTAACGACCATTCCACTGTGCTGTTATTGGATGGCTCGACACTAATGTTTTTTAGTACTGAATCGACCTGGAAAGCAGTTGAAACCACTTGATTATTTCGTGGATCGATAAGCTCTATTTTTGTATTTCCCTCAATACGTTCTTTACTCAGATTTTGAATCTGTGCCTTGATTGTTAACTGGTCATTCGTTCTAAAATAACGTGGGATATTCGGGCGCAACATCAACTGCTTTTGGGTTTGTGTAAAATAGGTCCCGCTAGCCGATGCCAGATACTGATCATGAGCAAAAAGCAGTAATTTCCATTTGGTCAACGCCTCAGGACTATCGAATTCAAAACTGATATTCCCTGCTTCATCCGTATACAAATTGGGGTAGAAGAACGCTGTTTCCTGTAGATTGGTACGGGCTTTTATATGCTGTAGTTGTTTATCTGTGGATAAATCCATTCCTCCGTCAGCTGTCCGACCATTGCCCATCCCAAACTGAGCTACTTCCTCATTTACCACCATATATTCTGCGTTTGCATCCGCCTCAACTGGAGGCTCAGAAATAAGCGCCGAAGTAGGCAATGGCGCCGTCTGCTTTGCTGCCGCAGGCATACCTCGAAGAACAATCCGTGCATCACCGTTTCTAAAACGTGGTTCCCTTGATCCAAAGTACAGTGTTGCCGCGGCACGATAAGCTTGCTCATCGATCAACTCTTCGTATGTGGCATCCCGTTCCAAGGAATTTTCACCGTAACCCTGACGGGTTGACAACAGATCATAGTTGTAAATTTCATCACGCCGATTATCCGCATAAACCCCATAGAAATTCGAAGTAAAAATGTTCCCTGAATAGGTCTGCTGTTGAAAAGCATTAATAATATAGTAGTTATTTGACCTCGGATAATATGGGTAACGAAATTGGAAAGAGCCAAAAGCGTGGCTAGCAAATGCGTCCAAAGAAGCATCATACATTGTCGCTAATACCTCGGTGGCGATGGTTTTATCCTCTTGCTTTACCGTAAAACTCCATTTTTCTTTTTGACCGGGGGTTATTTTATCCCTAAATGTTTTAGTCCGGATTGTTAGTTCCTTATTTTGTTGCGAAATAGGGATAACAATATGGGATAGCGTCATTTTATTATCCACCAAAAATAATGCATTCAGTTGCAGTTGCCCTACAACATCCTGCTCAGTCAACACAAATTGATAGCTGATACGACCATCTTTCCAACTTAATACCTTTGTCTCCAATTTTTGCGAAGCCCGCTCGCGTAACAGCAGCAATTTCCTGGCATTTTTTACATCCGTCTGCATATTGATGGTAACCTGATCACCAATTTTGTATTTGATTTTATCCAACTGGTAGGAGAAAAACTGCTGGTCGCTTAGTTTCTTATCTTTCGACCGATATAGACTAGTGTAGCTAATAGCGCGCACCGTATCCCCTTCCTGTATACTGATGGCTTCGATCTGATATCGTCCCCAATCAAATTGTAATGAGTCAAGTATGATCTTGCTCGTATCTGCGTTATCAAAATCATAACTGGCTATCTTCGTTTTTTTCTCTTCTTTTTCGAGCGAGGTCGGATCGAAATAAAGCGGAAAATACTTACTATAAAGATCTCTTGAAAGCAGGTGGTACTCTGCCCTTGCGAAACTTCCCCGATATTCATCTGTCAGCGGAAGGCTTGCCTGTTCCAATTTATAAATGTTGACCTTTCCGCTGAATTTTAATGGGAAACCATTTTGATTCTGCTTTAAGATGGTAATATCTCGCCATCTTTTTTCTTCCATCAGATTCGGCACCTGAATCTGGAGCTGCCATGGACGGGATGAATAGGCATAACCTCCAGAAGCCATCTGCATCTCCCCTGTCTGATTGATCACCTCAGCCTGGTATACCAATACATAATCTTTCAATCCTACAAATTGACGGTCCATTAATGACACGCGAATCGTAAAGTTTCCCTTAGCATCCACGGTTGTGATAGAATCGCTATGAACAATATCCTTTCCTTCCTTGGCATTATAAAACGAAACTTTATACTTCACTGCTGCGCCGATTAGCGAAACACCTGAAAGGCTCTCCGCCTTGCCAATGAATACTGCTGTGTCTTTCGAAGTATAGGTGAACTTGTTTGGCTCAAAAGTTACTTCAAATGTTGGACGTTTATATTCTTCAACCTGAAAATATTGCTGATCAAGCTGTTTAGAATCGTGAAAAATCAATAGATTATAATTTCCGTTCAATGCCTTTGATGGCAATTGGAAACTCGCATGGACAGATCCAAATAGATTCGTTGTCAAACTGATCGAGTCAATCTTCTGACGATTAGCATCCTGAAGATAGATTTTCACATTTTGCTTTTCCAGGACTTTACCCTGTTGTACATGATCATCATAAAGAATAGTCTTAAAATAGACCTTTTGCCCAGGACGGTAGATAGCTCTATCCAGCAAAGTGAGCGCACGCATATTTGTTCTTTTATTGCTCACCTCTACAGACGTAGTCCGATCTTCATAATAAACATTATTTTGCTGCTTATCCAAAGGAATCATCGCTTTTTCCCCATGAAGCAACAGCATGTGATTATGTAAGTAGGCTGCATTTTTGGGAGAATAGGTGGATTTGTAATTGAACTCGCCTGCAGCATTGGTCTTTAATTGAGTGATCAGTTTAGGCAGTGCTTTATTTCTCAATTGATAAAGTTCCACCATTTCATTTGCATAGGGAGCACCCGTTTTCCGGTTCAATAGCAAACCCGTATAGACAAATTCATTTTGATGTTTTATATTTATATTTCCAGACAAAAATGCATCAGAAACAATCAGTTGAGAAACAGCCACATCCCGATCCTGACCGTTATCTTGAAATGATTTATTATTACCGATCAAAATCGTGTAGGTACCAGCTTTAAGGGGATTAATTTTATAAATAGTATTGTGCGTTGTATAATCATTAAAGACTTTCAATACCACCTGTTCCTCATAGACCAATGGCGCATTTACTGTAGTCTGATAACTTGCGGAATCATATTTTACCGTAAAATCCTTTGCGCCCTTAGGCGTAGGACTTGTATTATAAATCCGGATATATAAAGTATCCACATTCGTGTGGTTAACCTGGAAAGGAACATATTCGTCCGTCGGTGCCGTTCTTTTATAATTTAGCCTGATGAAAGCCTTTTTTATTTCCCTTGTCAAATTATCTACATTCGAAATCCAAGGCGATTTTGGATATTCTTTTAACGCTTGTTCAAGATATGTAATTGCCTTTGTCTTTTTCCCAATATCGTTGAAACTTGCCGCCAACCGATAGAGTAAAAATGCGTTGTAGTCACTTTTATAGGTTTTTATATGTTCCAGGTAGCCTCCTTCCCGCTCTTCGATATTATTCCATTTCCAATCATAAGACATGATATAGCTGCTTGCATCTGGATAATCATTCTTGGTGCTGATTGCCAACAATTGCTTTTTAAGTTTATCCTTATCAGCCGCATTACTAGCTTTTAATGTATTCAAAAAATCCAGATATTGATAACCTAAAAAATGGTAAAGAGTGGGATTCAGACTTATATTTCGTGTTTCGACAAACAGTCCCTTCCAGCGCACTATAGGTTCCGCACTTAAACTGTTTACATCCGAAATTGAAAGACGAAAAATAGAATCGATCATACCGATTTTACCCTTTGCATCTTTTGCTACAAATTTGTTCTGGCTTTTACTTGCATATCGGTTGATATTTGAAAATAAATAAAGTGCATAAAAGTTTTGGAGAACCGATTTATCCAGCTTTTCAGCAATCCGGATATTGTCTTCAAAATGTTTCTGGATACGCAAAAAAGCGGAATCTTCAGATTGGTTTACTTCCAACACTTTCCCTTCCGCCAAAAATGCACGAACCCATTCCGCCTGGTTTCCAGAGCGTCGCGCTTCGGCTTTAATATCTGCCAATATGGGCAATGTCTGTGTGTAGTTTTTAATTGCAATGAGCCTTTCGACCTCATTCCACTTTGTCTCCACCTTGCCTGGCTTAAGCTCCTGCGAAAATCCCCAGATTGGGAGACATGTCAACAATAACCAAATGTATCTTTTCATATAATACGACGCTAAATATCTACTAAATATGAGCATTTTTTTTCTGAAAGGATGCAGTAAATAAATAGATTCCATAATCGTTTAAGAAAAAATTAAATAGCACCCTATTTAGCATCACGAAAGCGTATTTTACTTCTTTTATTTATCTTTACGATAAAATACAGCATATGGGTTATTTAAAATTTACGAGCATCTCTTTCTTTCTTGTCCTAATCTTATCCGCGTGTCAAAATAAGGCTACGAATTCAACGTCCACAAAACAAGAGGCTGCAATGGATACAACAATTCCTCCTCAGCAATCACAAGCTGAAAAAGCCCTTCCAGCTGCATCAGCACCAATGACCAATCCGACGGACTCCATGATAGATGGTCGGGTTTTAGTACCTTTTGCCTATCGGGTCTGGGATGATAACAATGTATCCAAAGTGATTAACAACAGCTGGTTGGAACTTCATCGTAAAAACGGAAAATATAACGTTGCACCAGCTAAATATACCATTACTTATGAGAAAGAAGAACCTTGTTCGGGCTTACCCACGGAAACCATAAATCCGCAAAATGATGCGTTGGTATTTTTTAACATATCCGCTATACAGAATGGTTCAGTAGACAGTATAGCGCTGCCCAATAAGATTATTCCCCCCAATAAACCGGTTGAATTTACCTATAAAAACGACCGCTATGAGTTGCGTGCTACTGGCATTGAATCCTATAAGGATGAGGATCAGAAACCCAATGCAAGATATACATTAAAGCTTTTTATCAATGGTCAGTATCAGCGGACGCTGATCGACCAGACCGCCTATCATGATACAGCGACAACGCTTGAATTTATTGGCGACCTCGATCGGGATGGTAAATTAGACTTTGTTATCTCCAGTCCCCGTGATTACGAAGAATCGAGAACAGTCATCATTCTATCTACAGCAGCATATCCATTTGTTGGTACGGCACAGTTCGATTGCTAGCTGGGCTTAAACGCTAGCTGGTCCTAGATTGTTTTGATTGTTAGGAACTTGTTTTTGCTTTCCTCTTCACTTTCGATGAATGCGAATAAACGATGTTTCATAGCAAAGGTGGCCACTGATTCGTATTTCGGTAAGGTATAGATAATCCGGTTCGCATCGGTATCGAAAATAACATAATCCATTCCATCCGGCACATCGACATACCATGCATCAAGATCTTCTTTATCGGGTCTTTCGCGATGGATCAACAGATAACGTCCGTCGCCCGAGACTTGTGTATGCTGATAATTATGGACAGATCTAAAACCAAGTTCTTCCCAAGTGATATGATGTTTCTCAATTTTTGATCTCGGATCAAAGTAACTAAAGCCCAAACCTTTTCTAAATACCACGAGGGTATCATCATCGGTAAACTGGAGCTTGCACATAAATAACTGATGATGGGATTTTTTATACGGTAGCGCGAGCGCCGTACTTGACATCGTCTTCAGATCAATGATCGAGAGCGTATCCTTCAAGGGATCATTCCAGCTTTTATAGGCAATAAGATCATCAGTCTGGTTGATGGCTAGCTCATTCGTCAATCCGGCCTCCTCCGATAATGCGATATCAACGGATTCCGCTGTCTCAAAATTATAGAGCACCAGTTTTTTCCCATTGGGATAAACAAGACTATTTTGCCTATTGAAAAAGCTGAAACTGACGGAAGCCTGTAATTCAAGATCCTTTGCATAGTCAAATTCTTTTACAATCGCTTTTTGCTGCAGATCTATAACATAAATCTTAAATAGACAGCTAAAGGCAAAATAACGATTGTCAAAACTAATCGCACAATAATGGATTGGTAGATCATGTTTCGGCCCTTTCAACCGGACTTTATACAGTACTTTATCCTGCTGTAGATTAAAGATCTGAACGCCACCTTCATAAGTCGCAACCATAATATAGTTCCCATCAGCGGAGAGGCGTAACATACTTGGATATCCAGTTATTTTAAATTTTTTCTGTATCATTTTCAGTGGCTATTATCAGTTTTAATACGTTACTTTTCTATAACCTTAAAGATAATAATATACCCAAAATACCAGATCAAAAATCAAACAATTCTGTTGTCTAAAAACGATCAAAATAAAACAGTTATTTTTTTATATATTTAATAAATAATTCATATCCAGTTAATATCAGTTTCGTTCCTTTATAATAGAATAATTAATGCAGTTAACACTTTAATGTATCAATTATGAAAACGATCAACTATTTTTTCCAACGGATTATATTTAGAATCTTTTTAGGTCGATTCAGTTCATTCTATTCACCACTAAGATTCCACAAAAATTAATTCATATTCAGGTCGGATAGCACATCCGACAGCTATATTTCGATAAATGCATTTAACCAAAGATGCCTTTGGCAAAGATTTTATTTGGGGAGTATCTACCGCCGCTTATCAAATCGAGGGGGCACATGATCAACATGGCAAAGGCCCTTCTATATGGGATATCTTTGTAAAGAAAAGAAACCGTATATTTCAAAATCAACATGGCGACCATGCCTGTGATTTCTACAACCGTTACATGCAGGATCTGGCATTAATGCAAGGTATGCACATTCCTAACTATCGTTTTTCCTTATCCTGGAGCCGTATCCTGCCGAATGGTATTGGGCAGCCCAATCAGTCAGGTATGGATTTCTATGAT
The DNA here is from genome assembly GCF_019969845.1 of Sphingobacterium sp. GVS05A. GTDB lineage: Bacteria > Bacteroidota > Bacteroidia > Sphingobacteriales > Sphingobacteriaceae > Sphingobacterium. Next base: position 1,103,774 of record NZ_JAHXYR010000001.1, on the reverse strand, counting down.
CGCCTGATCGACCTCTCACTGGAACTGGGGATTACACCTTGGGTTACTCTATATCACTGGGATCTCCCCCATGCCTTAGAAAAAAAAGGTGGTTGGGTCAACCGCGATGTCAAGGATTGGTTCGGTGAATTTGTATCCACATGTGTTGCCCGTTATGGAGATCGTGTAAAAAATTGGATGGTGCTTAATGAGCCAACCGTATTTACGGCTGCAGGATACTTCTTTGGTGTACATGCTCCGGAAAGAAAAGGTTTGGGCAACTTTCTTGCGGCGGCTCATCATGCTGCATTAGCACAAGCACATGGCGCTAGGATCATAAAATCATTACAACCGGACAGCCAGGTGGGTACGACTTTTTCCTGTTCCCATATAGAACCATTCACAGCAAGGGAAAAAGATGTGATTGCGGCAAAAAAAGCCGATGTATTACTCAATAGATTGTTTATCGAGCCATTACTGGGTATGGGCTATCCTACACAGGAAATCAAAATTCTCAATCGAATTGAAAAATACATCAAACAAGGTGATGAGAACGATTTAAAGTTCGATATGGACTTTATCGGTATTCAAAATTATACCCGTGAGATGATTCGCTACGCCATGTTTGTTCCCTATCTTCAGGCAAAGATCGTAACGGCCAAGGAACGTAAAGTTGAAATGACCGAAATGAACTGGGAAGTATACCCCAGCTCCATTTATCAAATGCTGAAAAAATTCAGTAGCTACCCCAATATGCCGCCGCTCATTGTCACCGAAAATGGGGCTGCCTTTAAGGATCAAATTGAGCATGGACAGGTACATGATCCCAGACGGTTGAACTATCTGCAAGAAGCCATAAAACATGTCTATCAGACAAAAGAAGAAGGCGTAAATGTCAAAGGCTACTTCGTCTGGACTTTTTTAGACAATTTTGAATGGGCGGAAGGATATCGGCCACGATTCGGGTTGGTGTATGTTGATTTTCAAAACCAGCAACGTATTATAAAATCCTCTGGCCATTGGTATGCTAATTTCTTAAAATAAACCTTACTTATTCTCCGGACGGTGTTTCCGTCTATTGATCAGTTTCAACAACAACGGAACTAATAGAATGGCCAGTAAGATACTGATCATAGTCACGACTGAATTTTGTCCGTTATCGCCCAGGAAGTAAATCGAAAGACCAGCTAACAGACATGGAACCCCAAAGACCAGAATTTTCATCCATGCTAATTCGGTCTCGGCCTGACGAATATCGCGAAGGGGAATAGCCTCGACCACTTTAAACTCTCCTGCATTGAAATAAGCTAAAATTTGTGTTATTTCAGATGCTGTTAATTCCCGCGGTCGCAAAATCTCTCCTTTTACAACAATGAGCAATCCTCGCTCGTCCTGTTGAATACTAACAATATCCTTTGTTTTAAAGTATTTCCTATACCCCATTGGGTTAAGAGCGTACCCTTTATAATCACTTCCGGGACAGAGACAGGAGAAATTATCCGCATTCAGTGAAAAAATAATATCGGTATGATCATCCCGAATAGCCGCTATAAAAGCTATCACAGCGTGAATACAACTTAGTGCCAGAAATTGAATCATAAATATCCAAAAAGACAGCTGTAATAACCAGGATACAAGCAGCGCCAAAAGAACCAAAGCAATGGAAAACCATTTCAGGTGTACGATCAGATTTATTTTGCGGTTCAGAAAATAGGTAGCAATCACGCAGATGACAGAAACTATACCTGATTTCCACTCCCAAAAGATGGAAAGAAAGCCTATGAAGAAAATAAGGCTATACAATACCAGTGTGAAATAATCCCCACTTTTACCTAAATTTTTCCGTTCGATTTGGATACTATTTCCCAAGTTTCAACGCTTTTAAAATAATGACTGCTTTCGTGTTCGCTTATATAGCATTAATTGGATAAAGATATTTATATTTATCCAATTAATGAATATTTAAATAGAGAGATAAGCAGGGTAAATTTGACTTATGAAGACTTTTCAGTTTAAATCACACAATGTTAAAAAGGGCTTAATCTTTGGATTCAGTTATTTGATTATAGTTTTTACTATTTTCTACCTTATCTATGGTGGCATCGATGGGATGGCCGATGCTGTCAATAACTTTGGATCAGCCAAAGCGCTGGGCTTCTTGGTCGCAATCATTGTTATTGGTCCATTTGTTGTGATCCTGCAGCTAATTAACCCCAAAATAGAGATACTTATTGATCATCAACATATCCTGATCAAACAACAGAAGAAACCGGATCAGGACATCCTTCTAGACGATATTTATAGCATGAAGATAAACCATTCATTGGTCAATCAACTTCAGCTTTTTGATCAGCAGGAACAGTTACTCATAACGATCCACCCCCAACAGGATATGCAAATCATTTACGGGATTGCTGCTGAAATAGCACAGCATAAATCCTTCACCCAACAAAAAGGTAGCAAGAAGATCTTTGGTAATCCGGTTGAGACCATGTCTTACATAAGGAAGCTTTGAAGCTGAAACAGATTGACATTCCTGACTTGATTCAAAACAACGCCAAGATTTTCAATAAAATAAAAATAATACATGAAGGTATACTATCCCAATAATCAATGGACATTTTATATGATTTCCCCCCTCATCATATGGGTAGGACTTTGCTATTTAATCTTTGTCGAGCGAAATTTTTCCTTGGTTCTTATGGGCTTTGCTTTATTTTCTTTTCTCTTTTTTTGCTATTGCCTTTACGAAAGATTTGGAACCCAGTTAACCATCTATGCAGATCGGCTCGAACTTCGTCAAAACTTTCAACAGCCCAAATCATTTTACTACACAGATCATGAGTTTGTCGTGGGTCCGACCTATGATACCTATACTCGACAGGTGTTTTCAAAAAAATACGCAGGTCGATCACGTTATTTTTTTATCTATCCATTGGATGAAGATGGCAATCGTGTGAAAATGCTTTCTACTGCGCTTGAACTAAGTATTACCAAGGGTCGATATCGAAAAATCCAAAAAGATTTGTCAGAAAGCTTGGAAAAGCTGGATCTTCTAGCACATTTGCGTTATAATAATAACAACGACACTATTATTGTTAGAAATAGATAACCCTGTTTTTAATAGCTGTACCGCATTCAAATCTATTTTAGCTCCAGCAGTTCCTTACCAAATTTTTTCTCAATAAAAGGATTCATCGGCGGGATGCCAAATTTAGTGTTTTCTAACCAAAATTTGCTTGTATACCGGCTTTTCAATTCGAGCCAAAGACCTGAAGTAACCTCTTTCTTTACGCTCTTGAATTCTTCTTTCGTCATGAATCGACGTTCTTGCGTATAAAACTCACTCAAAAAATCAAAAGGGACAAATTCCGATTTACGACCTCTTTTGATAGCACCGACATTCATTACCACCCTGCTGACCAACTTATCCTGTTCAGGTTGATCGAGATTTGTCGGCGAATAATTTTCCATGGTTACGCCGGTATATTGCTGCCCTTTGACCTTAAAGAAGCTTACTTCTTTTTGGCTATTGGGTGGAATAATGTCAAAATATACCTGTACATCGCCACGGGCTGTTTTTTGGATATATCCGGTATTCAGATTACCCGTCCGAATGATTCTCCGCCCTTTATCCTGAACCATAACAAATTTTGACGGAAGATCATTGGCAACAGACTGCGCTTTCATGCGCATCACATGTGGCTTCCATTGCCAGAAATTACCCATCACCTCTCTAAAATTCTGAGTAGCGATGGAATCCTCAAAAATCCGGTAATCCAAAATACGGTGATAGACTTTCCCATTTTTGTTTTTCAACGGAATATAATATTCAATAATTCCGTCGTAGAAATAACGTGTACGCTTATTGAAAAAAGTAGTATTTCTAAAATACCCTTTCAAAATTAGATAATCATACTGACTCTTATCTTCGATAGCGATCTCATCTATTTTAATGCTACGCGGAATCAATTTGATCAGCTTCTGTTTTCGCAGCTTCGAACTCGATTCCTGGTAATTATTATAGGAAATATGCTGCAATATGATCTTTGTATTTGCATGCTGCTTCAGCGAATCTATAGCAAACTCCCCTTTCGCATTTGCTACACCTAATAATGTTCCATCTTCAGCGTAAATATTCACTAAAGGCACAGGTTCACCACTCAAACTATCAACGATATGGATTTGAGCAAATAGCATGTTGCAACTAAAAAAAAAACACAGGGAAAATAATATTTTTGCCATAAATCAAATTATTGATCTAAAATATAAAATAGTCATTAAAATAACTGTCAAAAATCGTTAAAGAACAGCCACAACGAAAATCCACTACAGCAAATATAGTCTACTATCTCTCCTTTTATTAAGAGCTTTTTTACCCTGTATCGTCGTTCTCTATAAACTTCTTTTTATATTTAGCCATTAATCTAATGGTATAATATGGATAAACGCATTTCAATAAAGGAGCTTGAGAGAAACGTAATCTTTTGGTATTATTATTTATGTTGGTTCCGTGGTTATGATACTGAAAACGAATTAAATATTGATGAAGCACTGGATGTTCTAAAAATTGATGCAGAAGATTTAGCCAATTGGGAACAACTTTTCTTCCCTCCTAATACAGATGATGAAGTACTTCGATATATCGCTGAAGACCTGACAGAGGAATTGTCCATTTATATCCAATTCCGTTCAAATGCAATCGTTTTCTTTCTCAATGATAACTATATCGGTAATCTAGGCGGCCATTTTGAAGCCTGGTTTCTGACCTTAGAAGAATTGAAATCTTTTGAGAAGTATCCGTTTGTATTTTTGTTACTTCTACCGATGCTTGGCATTCCGGCAGCACAGGCACAAGAAACCAGATCATTGATAGCAAAACACTTGAAAATTATTCCAATTCTTGCAGATCATGCTTCATATATCGCAAGCTGTATCACAAACGGGTTAGTTATGACAAACGGTTTTGTACAGCAAAATGCACTAGGCCTAACCAATGATCAAAATCACAGTGTCGGAAATATAAATCAATATCCGAGCGATAAAGATGACATCATCGCACTGAATAAAATATTGGAACAGTTTGTCCACAAAGACTAACCTCTACCAACTTTATTTGATAAGCATAAATCACGATGATAACATTAAAGAGAGGCCACTACCTGGTTTTAATGTGCGCAACAATAGTCTTCGGATTATTATCGCGGAAAATTACAGGAATCCCTTTATCTGTGGACGATGGTTTATATGCTGTGATGATCTACTGGTTATGTAGGTTTATTTTTTTTCAGCGATCCCTCAACTTTTGCTTTGTAAGTTCACTGGTATTATGCTTTGCAATTGAGTTTTTACAGTTGGTACAACATCCAATATTAATCAGCGTCAGAAGCCATCCGCTATTACGACTGCTATTTGGCCAAGGTTTTCTCTGGTCTGACCTAATAGTCTACATCGCTGGATCTGCTATCGCTTTTCTCTTAGATCGATCTTTTCACCGATCCAAGACAAGATAGAAAAGAATAAGGTTAAAAGCATAGCCCATGCAAAACGCCGATAATATACTGACAATAAAAAAGAATCTTTTCACATTTTGATCGTTTGTTGTCCTTAACGATGGTAGTGATTAAGCCCTATATAAGTAAGTTATCGGCGTTTTATTTTACAGGTATAATTTTCTCAAATCGTATTCAGATAATCATTTAATGACAGCTCCGTTTCGACCTGTAATTTTTTTCGTAATCTATAGCGGTGGATTTCAACTCCTCTGACGGTAATATTCTGTAATTGCGCAATTTGTTTGGATGTAAAATGAAGTTTCAAATAAGCACATACTTTAAGATCATTGCGGGATAATCCCGGATGTTTTTCCTTTAACTTATTCAAAAAACCATCGTTAAGCTCATCAAAATGGCTGGCAAATTGATTCCAGTTAGCGCTGTTTTTTTCAATGTCTTTTAATAGGTTATTAATGCGCTTTAGATTGGAATCTTCATCGTCACCCGTATCCAGCTTAGCCAATTCATCCCTTACCTTGATCAATGCTCCCGAATTTTCCAGCAGCTGCATACTAGTACTCGCCAATTCTTTTGTTTTGGTGATGACCTCATTTGCCAACTTCTCATTGTTCAGCTTCACAATTTCTTTTTCATTTTTTTCAATTTCCAGCTGATGGATGTAACGCAATTGCTCCAATTGTTTTTCATGTTTTAGCTGCTGTTTGTGCTGTTCAATTTTTCGCAGACGAATCAGACCCAATACACCAAGTGTAGCGAGTAGAAAATAGCCGATTTTTGCCCATAAGGTTTTATACCAAGGTGGCAAAACGACAAAACTGTATTCCGCTACATCGGACTCTTGATTTAGGTTGTTCCGAACCTTAACTAAGAACGTATACTGGCCGTCCTGCAAGTTGGTATATGACTTTTCGGACTGCTGTGTCCAAGAAGACCAATTCTCATCATACCCCGACAATTTATAGCTAAACTCAAGATGTTGATGTATGCCATAACTTGGTGAAGAAAAGCTAAATCGGAAAGAATTGAAAACAGCCGGCAACTGCCGGCTACTATCCTTTCCAGACGCTTCTTTTAGTTTTGACATATTTGAAAAAAAACCAGCAAAAATAAGACTATCACCCTTCCCTGTTGCGATGACTTGCGAGAGCATAGCGACCGGTTTAAAGCTTTGTTTCAGGTATTTGTCATAATTGATATGAAGCACTCCTTTTTCTGCACCTACATAGATATTATTTTTATCGAAACTATAGATATGCTCAAAACCGGAGGTACTCATGCCTTCTATTTCTGGAAAATTAACCAAATGATAGGTTCCCTTTTTGGCGTCAAACTGTCCAAGGCCAACTGTTTTCTTTGTACAAAACCAGATATTGCCATCTTGGTCATCCTTTAGATAGCGGATGGTCAGATCCTTAAAAGCAGCAAACTGTTTGCTTGGCACAAATCGCTTGCTATTGTAATCATAATTATAAAGCCCTTTTTCCGTTGCAAATACCACTTGATTTTTTATTCTAAACACATAATTTTGATAATCCGCGGGTAGTCCATTCTTTTGAGTATAGAGCTCAGCCTGATAAGACTTCTTATCTTTTGACAGTATTATTCGATATATTCCTCTGTAGGGATGTGAGGCCCATATTGTTCCATTTTCATCCTGTTCAAGAAAGCGAAAAGAATCAGATGGTCCATTGAGCAGGCCTTTGGACGAGAAAATACCGTTATGAAAATGCAATAGCTCCAAGCCCTGATAGGTACCAACTAAACTCTCTTCAATAGGATATATCATATTTAATGGAAGCAATTTCCATGTCCCTATACCCTGTGTTAGTGGTTTGATGGAATGATCCGTGATCTGAAACAAACCCTTATTGTGCCCCAGTAACACGTGCCCATTGAGTTGTTCTAAGCGCCAGGCTTCTCCAGCATCACTCCCCTGAAGCAGTGAAAACACAGCCGGTGAACGGCTTTGATCTATTAGATCACTTTTTATATTGGCATAATATACTCCATTGGATGAAGAAAGATAAAGTGTATTATTAAAGATAACAGAAGAATATCCGGTAACATCATTGTCCATATTTGGTCTCAGATAGCGAATAGCACTTCCATAGCTGATGACCGAAATTACATTATCAGTACCGATCCATATATTCTTTTGCTTATCAACGAAAACGGTGGTAACGTTCTTATTTTGCAAACCTTCCCTGACGCCGATCCGCTGTATTGTATTTCCGGCCATATCACGTATGTGACAACCTTCTTTTGCATTCCCCACAACAAATGTTAACTCGTCGATCTGTGCTAAGGATGGGGTATAGCTACCGTCGTTATCCTGCTTATTCAATCGCGTCATTTTTCTGCCTTGCAAGGCATAATTTTCATTATTTAAAGTAGATAATAATATACGATCCTTGCCAAAAGGCATTATAGTAGCAATCTTAACATCTTTAAAGGGTAAGTCTGTGATATAAGGAGTCCATTTATTATCACGGAATTCTAATAAACCATTCTTCCGATCCTGTGCATATAATATTCCCCCCGATTGTCCCATAAAATACCATTCCACAGCAGCAGGGTGTACCTGGATCTTTTGCCCTTTTAACTCAAATATAACATCTGTTCCTCGAAAAAAAACTGATTGTCCTACCCCAACAGTATTCCAGATATCCGCAAAGTTCCGATATTTTGGAGGGATTAGCTCTTTCAATGACCTGTAGGTCAATCCTGATTGCGAAGAGCGTTCAAAATAGCCAAAATCACCTTGACCACCAACATATATACGATCATTAGCATCAATCCATATGGAGCGGATATTGGTATGGTTGGGCAAGGAGAATGTTTTCCAATATCGTCCGTCAAATGTCAATAACCCTTCACTATTGCCAAAATACATAATCCCATGACTATCCTGTTTGATATCCCATGTTCGGCTCCCACCTTGATGTATCGATTTGCTATAATTATACACCAGCGGTAAGCCAAGCAAATTCTGGGAAAATAGCGCACCTGGAAAAACAGAAAATAGCATAAAAAATAAAGCGACAAAATACTTCATAATAATTCCCTTCATTTGACTGACGTAACTTTGATACGCTTCTAATATATTAATTTTTGAGCAATAAATACAATTTGAAGTAGTATTGAAGTACCCTTAAAATTGATAAATCACATTTATAAAGCTAATTTTAAAACTCATAATTACAAACAGTTCAACAATTTCAAATCATTAAACATGAAGAATACTATCGATACTAAGATCGCTCGAAATATATTGATGTGCGACAACTTCTTACTTAATTACAGGCTACCAACACCAATGCTATTATTTCGGTTACTTATCTATAATTAAGATATAATATGTTACGTCCCATTCATCCAATATTCCAAAGTAGCAACAGAAATTTAACCAATTTGGAAAATGTGTGCTACTATATACCTTATGCTAATAAAAGTTCAATAAATATTCCTGAGGGAAAGATCATTATACAACAATATAGTAATTTCTTATTTTTTTTAGAAAGTTTTGAATTCGCTATAGAAAAGGATATCGTTATACCTGTTAAAATATTACGTCTTAGTCTATTCCTCTTTTTTATGATAGAAGGTCGAGTCGTGTTTGAATCAAAAAATGGGGAGACACTTAATGATGCAAAGGCCAATCAATGTTATTCAGCTATAAACGACGATGGGGGATTCAATGCGAGATTTTCTGCTGGGAAGCATATATTTTTTTATATATCGCTAAATATAGATTGGATTCGACACGAGGCAACTCGATTCCCTCTATTTCAAAATTTTATATTATCCCATAAATCAAAAACGAAGAGCGTGTCTTATATGAATAAAGTATTTTTAAATAGCACAATGAAAAGACTATTGAAGGATATACAGCAAGCACCTAATATAAATGAAAATGGATTCGAAGAACATTTAACTCTGCATCTAAAACAGCTTATAAAATTATATGAGGACACCCAAAATTATAAATATTATTTACGGGGACTTACAAATAAAGAAAAAATCGCGGAAATACAAAAATTTTTAGACATTAATTTCTGTGACAGGGATATAATTAAACTTTCACTTTTATGTGATAAATTTAATATAACTGAACGAACATTAAGAAGAGCCTTCGGAGGGGATTCTATGTCACCAATATCCTATATTTATAAATTACGACTTGATTATGGAACAAAGCTTTTACTGCAAACTGAAAATTCTATAAATGAGATTGCAAAAATGTGTGGTTTTAATAGCGCAAATTATTTTTGTAGATTATTTCGTAAAAATTTCGGCATTAGCCCAGGAAAGTACAGATCTAATTTTAGTCAAATACCCAATAGTTTAAAGTAAACTTATTGTCTATGAAACTCTTTCATAGATGAGCGTTACATACTTATGTTCATTATGATTGCAGAGAATCATTCTCCTTATCTTTAATTGACCTCCATCCTTTTTCAAATGTAGCAAATTTAATTAGGCGCTAAATATAAACTTTAGAGCAGGTAATTCTTTTCCATTTTTTCAATGCGTATCATTAACTCTTCCACTCGTTCACTGACAGTGATTGATTTGCTTAAATACCTAAGGGATTTCATTAATCCCTCAAAAATCGCAAACAAATCATTCTCAGAAAAATTGTCCTTAACACAGGGAATTAATTGCATTTTTATGTCCATTTTCATAGAAGCTGTCCAATCTAGCCATTTGAACATAAAAAAATCAGGGTTTTTTCTATCGCAAACTGGTATCCAAGGAATTCTATACGAATCAGCAACAATGGCTCCATGCATCGCCTCTGTTATTAAACATTCAACTGAATTAATCTTTTTTATAACACTGTCGAAATTGTCAAGCGGATCAATATATAAAATATCTTTCTTATTACATATCTCTGCCCAAATAGGATTTGAATTTTGCCAGTGTGGCATAAAACCATATTTATAAATATTGTCTTGTGGAATATCAAAAACTGTAGGTAATAATACTGCAGGGTCTGTCACCGATTTATTTATGGATAAGCCTAGTTTTTTTGAAGTCAAGGGTCCCCTAACACAATAAATATCCATATCTGTTAATTTGTCTGGAATTTTCCCATAACCATAGCCAGAACCGAATACCACAAAATTTTGATTTTGCGGAAGTAAGTGATTTAAGACAGTCCCAATACCCAAAAAATTGATATTATTATTACTCAATATTTTATGCGAAAACATTTTAGGCCATAATTTAAGATTAATCACATCACCAAAATTTAAATTATCTCCATTATTCCAAAAATATAAATTCATTTTACTTTGTATTAAATTAAAACTAAATTTCAACAATAATGCTAACGTAATATTCGAGAAAAACAAAGCTAAAACATATTAAATCACAAAAGCTGCCTGGCTTTCTTAGACAAACATAATATAAAAAAACCGCAATTATTATCATTAAACTATATTTATATTCCCTAATATTATCTCATTTAAAAAAACAAGAATATCCCAACTTACATAAAGAAAATTTCAGTTATAAAACAGCACCAAATACATATGTCAAAAGCAATATATATATAGATGTTTAAATACTTAATTAGAAAAATTCGCTTTTAAAAATTAAATAAAATTTGAGCTTTTGATCCAAAATATCCTTTGTCATTTTGAAATTTAGATTTGTTATAAAACATTTTCAAGGTGCTTTTATCGATGAGTAATATAGTCAAATTTGGAACATTACGGTACTGCCCCGGTTCATCTTCATTTGGTACCGAACGATTACATAAGCCGGTACATGCATATAATAGTATATTATAAATCGGGGTTCAAATAGTACTTTTTTAAAAAAATATCGAAAAATAAATCAAACTAATTTTATTTCAAAGAATAGCTTAAGATTTTAACTATGCAATGGCCATAAAGTGAAAATTATATTACTAAACAAACACGTTTTAGCACAATTCGGACATATACATGAAAATTATTTTCATTTTGTCATAATAATACTAAAATATCCACTCATATTTGAAAATAATCAATTAAATAATAGAACATATTTATTAAAATATATTCCGTTAAAGCTAATATCAAATTATTAACATCAGGAAATAATGAATACTGAAAAGAATATATTTACTTCCATTTTAACCATACTAGATATTCCTTATAATAAAGATGTATCTAATAGATTTTATCATACACATCCTCATAAATATAGCTTATTCGGAATTTCGGATATGCTTTCCCATTACAAAATTAGAAACGGAGCCATTAATGTTGATAATAAAAGCGAAGATATTTTTAATATAGAAACTCCTTTTGTTACTAAAGTTGCCAATGATTTTTGTATTATTAATCAAGTATCTTCTGAATATGTTTCTTATTCAATAGGCAGTCGGATTAAACAAAGTAGAATCGAAATATTTTGTGAAGAATGGTGTGGTACCGCACTGCTTTTTAGAAAAGAAAGTGAATCTATCGAGCCAAATTACCTATCAAATAAAAAGAAAGCTCAGATAGAAAGTCTATTAAAGATGACTTCAATATCAGTATTGTTTATTATTATTGGATTATCCATTTATAAAGAAAATTCCAATAGAAACATTGACTTTCTTTTTTCTTTCATTATTAACTCAGCAGGAATACAGGTTGGTTTTCTACTTATTCAAAAACAACTCGATTGGAATAACGATTATACCAATAAAATTTGCTCATTATTTAAACATGCTGACTGCAATACTCTTCTACAATCTGATGCAGCGAAGCTTTTAAATACTTTAACTTGGAGTGAGATTGGATTTGGGTACTTTATAGCAAATATGTTTGTAATTATCTTTTTGCCCACCTTTTTTCATTATTACGCACACCTATGTCTACTGACAATTCCGTATATACTATGGAGCTTATGGTATCAGAGAATCCTAGCAAAAACTTGGTGTATATTGTGCCTTTTTACTCTCTGTATTCTATTTTCAATAATCATTACTAATCTTCTATCAGGGATATATTTATCATATGATATGAATTTGTTTGATGCATGTTTCGTTCTTTGTATATACCTATTTTCTATTTTGTCCATCCATATGCTGGTTAAGCAAATATCCAACAACAATAAAACAAATCACATTATTCAGCAAGTAAATTCTCTAATAGCAAATAGAGAGGTTGTTTCAATAATATTGAAGGATCAGCCACATTATAGAATTAACAAAAACTTCTCCTCAATCCATTTTGGAGATCCCAATTCAGAAACGGTCATTACAATTATTACTAACCCTCACTGTATATCCTGTGCAACAACACATAAGGAAGTTTTTGAATTGCTAAAACACTCAAAAAATATAGCCATTCAATACGTCTTTACCTCTTTCAGCGGCTTCGAAGACTCAAGCAAACTTCTCATTGCTTTATTTTTTGACAAAAATGTCGATACCATAGAAGCATATAACAAATGGTTTCTGAGAAAGAATAAGCAGAAAGAGTTGTATTCACAATTTTCCTCAATAGACTTATCATCAACGACGGTTAGAAATGAATTTGACAAACATAAACAATGGACTGAAGAAATGGCCGTTGAGGTTACACCAACTATTTTAATTAATGGATATAAAATCCCCATTAATTGGTCTGTGAATGATCTTTTATATATTTCCAACGTCCAGAACCAATAGCACAAATAATTCACTTTTTTTTAACTTTAAATAAATAACATTATGAAAAAAATCAATTTAAGCAACGTTAGCGCTTTTCTTTCCGAAAAAGAATTAAAGAACATTACTGGTGGTAGTGCAAAAGCATGCGGTACAGGAGGAAGAGGACATGGAGACCCTTGTGTAACTGGTGATGGTCGAAATGGTATCTGTGGTTATTACATGGGCATTTATGGTTGTGTACCTAGATAGCACAATTTTTATTAGTAAAAACTAGGAGAAAAAGTTTATTGCGAAACTCGTGTTCGCAATAAACTTTTAGTGTGAATGTTGTATTTCCTATAAATATACGTAAATCACTGTTCATATGTCCTCCTATTGAGCTACCCAAAAAGTATCTCCTTTAAACTTTAAATGATATATTTTATTTAAAAATTCATAATACTCTGAAGCTAGATCGGGTTGCCGATTTAAATATAAAAATATGCACAAAGTAGTACTTATTAATGTATTCATCGGGCAATTTCCCTGGTATTTTTCATATTTTATACATTCATGTCGTTACAATAACGAAATTGACTTTTTGATCTATACTGATAATAGTTCATCTAATACCGATTTGCCTACAAATGTTACATTGATTAAATTCACAATCGAAGAGTTTAACGAAAATATTTCTAGAGTGCTAAATACAACAGTAAACATTAAAAATGGATATAAATTATGTGATTTCAAACCCACATATGGAGCAGTATTTTATGATGACATAAAAGACTATGATTTTTGGGGCTATTGTGATTTAGACATAATTTGGGGTAATATTAGGGCATTTATGACGAGTCAATTACTAGATACCTATGATGTTATAAGCGCTCGCCACGACTATCTGACCGGATGTTTCACTCTGTACAGAAATAATGAACTATGTAGACATCTTTTTAGGAAGAGTAAAGATTATCTAAAAGTATTAACTTCGGATAAAAATTTTTGCTTTGATGAGACAAATTTTGCATTTGAAGAGTTTGAACAAGGAGTAAATTATCGATTCATCAAAAGTGAAATAGAAAGCATGACTCATGTTGTTCGGCGATTGCACGAAGAAGGCTACATAAGGGCCTATTTCGAGTTTCAAATTATTGAAGGAATAACAGGTGATATTATATGGGATACTGGAACTTTGATTTTTAGAAATGAATTTGAAGTGCTACTTTATCATTTAGTAAGGTTTAAGGAAGTATTCCTTGAAGATTCGAATAAATTTAAAACGTTAAAATCGAAACTTATGATTGAAAAGGACGGTATCCACCTAGCATAGTTGAAAAATAACTATAACATAGAGAAAAGTTGTCATTTATTAAAAATCTAAATTTTCCTTCAATGGGTATTATTCATAAAAGACAAGTAAAAATATCATTTTGCATTACATGTATGAACCGCCTTCATCATATAAAGAAAACCCTCGAAACCAATATAAAGGATAATTTTCTTCCTGGAATGGTTGAGTTTGTTTTGCTCGATTATAGTTCTTCTGATGGTTTAGAAACTTGGATTAGAAATGAAATGATTTCATATATTAAAGATGATGTATTGGTATTCTATAGAACACCTGACTATAAAACTTATAAAAGAAGTCATAGCCGAAATCTAGCTTTCAATTTGGCGTCGGGAAAGATAGTTTGCAATTTGGACGCTGATATTTATTTAGGTAAAGATTTCGCGAAGAAAATGATCAGTGAATTTCAGAAAAACTCAAATACTTTCTATACAAATGATCAAATGATCGGCGATTTATTTGGCAAAGTAATTGTTTTAAAAAAAGATTTTTTAAAAATACACGGTTATAATGAATTTTTAAACGGATATGGATTTGAAGACATAGATCTTTATACAAGACTGATATCAAATGGGTTAAAACAAGTTGTGTTTTATGAAAAAGAATTTTGTAAGTTTATTGAACATTCTGTAGAAGAACGTATCATTAATGAATATTATTTTCAAGAACTTGAAATGATGTTTATTTCATATATTAATCCATACACTACAAAGCTTTTCATATTGCTTAAGAATAAAACTTGTAAAATGGGTGTCTTTATTGATAATCTACATCTCAACTCATGCTCTATCCATAATAATAAATCAATCAATGATTATTTCTACAATGACTTACATCGAATAGTTTTAGAAGAAGACTTGGAACACGGAATATGGTTCAGGTCGAATAATGTCCTCTCCGTCTCATTTGCAATAGAAGAGCTTAAATTCACTCTAGAAGAAGATAACACAACTTTAATAAACGAAAAATTGTTTTACTTAGTATCCGACCCTACAATCATTACACAAGCCATTTTATTACTGTCAGACTGTGAGAATTATCGTAAGGTAAAAAAATCTTCTATGCTTGGGTCGAAAATAAACACAGAAGGATTTGGGAGTGGGCGAGTTTATCGAAATTTCGACACTTCATCTATTATTATATAAAATTTTCTTTTTGCATTATGCTACGACAAAATAATATTTCATGGAATTACCTATCAATTTATTATAATAGGAAAGAATGGTCACGTTTAGTATATGAAATCTTAGACTTTGAGCATAAGATAAGTTCTCTTTCCTTAAGATACTTAGTTTCTTTTTCGGAAGAAAAAGGAGAACATATTCGTTTGGCTATATCTTCACTACAGGAAAACCATAAAATTATACGGCATCTTTCTAATGCTATTTTCAGTAATTACCTCCAGTATAAGCCATCTTTAGAATCAAAACAATATATAGGGGGTTCCTTTTTCTGGATGTCTTATGAGAACAATACGCTGGTTTGGGATCGGTTTAAGCACATTGGATCCAGTACTTGGGAAAGAGAATTTTCTGAAACTACTTTTAAACTTATTATCACATTAACAGATGAAGATTTTTCATTAAATAACTTTCTTAATATCATACTTTATCTCTTAGTAAAATTAATCAAAAAAATACATGAAACCTATACAATAAATAATCGAAATATGATAGATTTGCCCTTCATAAATATAGATTACAAAAACGACCAAGAATTAAAAAACCTAGTTAATGAAAAAGAAGTTTTTGAATTATTGGATTCACATTACATCGATAGTGAGAAATCATCAACATTGGAGAAATGGCTCTCCTATACTCAATATTTCGATCAAAATATTTTACTAAGTTTCTCTTCTATGGAGGAATCTCTAACCTCTCAACTTGGAATAAATAGCCTTCATAAAAAATGGGTTCTCGCTGTAGTCAAAGAATGGTATACTAAGAAATGGTTTCCTCAACAAGTAGGCTAGTAAAAATGACCATAATTTGACAAACTTTAAAAGTAAAAAAAGCACTTATATCACCTATAAAAAATAATATTAATAATATATTGGAAAAACGAATCTCTGGGTTGTGTAAACTTTGAAAGAACTCTACTTGTTTAGACATGTATAATTATATTTTAAGAAAACGGATGGTATCTCAGTCCATGGCAATCAGCAAACAATTTCGCCAGCTATGTGCAAATGTCACCCTAAATCAGATACTTGATGAGCGTCGTGCTGAATTTGCCTGTGAATGGTGGGGCGAACGTTTCAATGACTTGGTTCGTACGGGGCGTGCAAAAGATGTCTTTGGCTCAAAATTCATTCCCGGTGTAAGCGAGTTTCTCCCTATACCACAGACCCAAATAGATGCAAATCCTAACTTTAGATAAATGAAGACAGCAGGAAGATTAATAACATTATTATTGCTAAACCTTCTCTTCGTTCCTATTGTATGGGGACAAAAAGGGAAAGTCATAAAAACAGCAATCGCCAAAGTTAACGGTGGCTTTACAATCATGCGTGGTGGAAAACCCTACTTTATCAAGGGAGCGGGCGGAACAAGCAATATGGAACAATTAAAAGCGTATGGAGGCAACTCCATACGTACTTGGAGTCCACAAGGCGCGGATGAAATCCTAAATAAAGCACAGCAGTTGGGGCTTACGGTCACCTTAGGGCTGGATGTGAAAACAGAAAGACACGGTTTCGATTATAACGATCAAACGGCGGTTGCCAAACAGAAAGAATACCTTCGCACAGTCATCCTGAAATACAAAGATCATCCAGCCTTATTGGCCTGGGGCATCGGCAATGAGCTCAACCTTCATTACAGCAATCCCAAAGTCTGGGATGCCGTCAATGATATTGCAAAAATGATCCATGAATTAGATCCCAATCACTTGGTAACGACCATGCTTGCGGGTATAAATCAAAAAGAGATTGATTATATCAAGTTAAAGTGTCCTGCTCTAGATCTTATTGCCGTGCAGGTATACGGTGGACTCGCCGCTGTTCCCCAAGAATTAAAAAAAGTAGGCTGGAATAAAGCTTATATCGTCACGGAATGGGGACCTACGGGCCATTGGGAAAGTCTACAGACTCCATGGGGAGCATCCATTGAGGAGAGCAGTAGTCAGAAGGCAGCCGTCTATAAATCCAGGTACGAAGCTTCGATCGGTCAGGACAAAAACTGCCTGGGTTCCTATGTCTTTCTGTGGGGACAAAAACAAGAACGCACACCAACCTGGTATGGTTTGTTTACCGAAGCGGGAGAAGAAAATGAAGTCGTTGATGTAATGCATTATCTCTGGTCGGGCAAATGGCCCAACAATCGGGCTCCGCAACTGGACTCCTTTTTGTTGGACAACAGGCAGGCAAAAGATTTTATCTATCTTGAATCAGGTGTGGAATATCCCATCGAAGTCTTTGTAAAAGATCCAGATGGGGATAAATTACAGATCCGTTGGGAACTCCTCCATGAGAGTACAGATCTTAAAGAAGGTGGTGACCGTGAAGAAAGACCTCAAGCACTATCCGACTATATCAAAAGTAATTTCGATACCAAGGGATCTATCACCGCTCCCACCAAAGCAGGCGCCTATCGCCTATTTGTTTATGCAAGCGATGGAAACAATAATGTCGCGACAGCGAATATTCCATTTTATGTGAATTCAGATTCGGCTAAAACAGGAGACATTACCTATCATTTTTCTCCTTCACCGAGCTGGTCCGACGAATTTAACTATTCGGGTCTACCAGATAAGAACAAATGGTCATACGATGTCGGTTCTTTAGATGACGGCTGGGGTAACAACGAACTGCAATATTATATGGGCGCATCATTAACGAATTCCAAGGTAGAAGATGGCCTGTTAAAGATTACAGCAAAAAAAGAAAATAAAGGCGGCAAATCCTATACCTCAGCTCGATTGGTCAGCAAGAATAAAGGCGATTTTACTTATGGAAGATTTGAGGCCCGTGCCAAATTACCTAAAGGTCGTGGCACCTGGCCTGCTATCTGGATGCTTCCGACCGATTGGAAATATGGAGGATGGCCCAACTCAGGTGAAATAGATATTCTCGAACATGTTGGCTACGATCAGGATGTCGTTCATATTTCGACGCATACCAAAGCTTACAATCATGGTATAAATACGCAAAAAACAAGTAAAAGACAGGTTACAGGAGTTTCCGATGAGTTTCACAACTATCGGGTTGACTGGACCCCCTCCTACATCAAAGGTTTTGTGGATGACCATGAAATCTTTCATGTTGACAATGAGCACAAGAGTTTTAAAGAATGGCCCTTTGACCAAAACTTCCATTGGCTCATCAATTTGGCAGTGGGTGGCAACTGGGGAGGCAAGGAAGGCGTCGATGACAGCATATTCCCTGTGACATTTGAAGTTGACTATGTACGTGTCTATGATTTACTAAATTAAAAGTTCATTCGATATTCCCGTTTTAAAACAAAACCGCTTGTCATAATCGCTTGACAAGCGGTTTTACTTTTTAGGATTGCTTCATTGCAGATTTAGCGAAAAACGAAGTAATCAATGATCCCGAACATGTTTTTTTGCTCAAAAGCAGGAAAAAGTAAGAACGTATTTATATTTTTGAAAACGCAAGCGGCGATTGACTTTTCTCTGTTCATCTTTTTGGTATGAAAGATTGGAAAAACTGCAATAGCCATTGCTTAATTAGAAAAACACCTGAGCTAAAACACTTACTATGTACAACTTTAAAAACGACTATTCGGAAGGGGCCCACCCCCGTATTTTAGATAAACTTATTGAAACCAATCTTGTGCAGCAATCCGGATATGGAGAGGATGAATATGCACAACAGGCAAAAGCAATTTTAAAAGAAAAATTAAACAACCCAGATGCAGGTATCTATTTCGTATCTGGAGGAACGCAAACAAATTTATTGGTCATATCGTTTTTGTTGCGTGTCCATGAGGCTGTAATAAGTGCAAAAACGGGACATATTGCAGCAAATGAAACAGGTGCAATCGAAGCCACCGGGCACAAAGTTATCACAACCGAAACGGCCGATGGGAAATTAAGGCCTGAAGATATTGGTAATGTTCTGGAGGCTTATGCGTTAGCTCCCCATGTCGTAAAACCACGTATTGTCTATATCTCCAATTCAACAGAAATTGGCACAATTTACACGCGTGATGAACTCAAGGCACTCTTTCAATTCTGTCAATCCCATCATTTGCTACTGTATCTCGATGGTGCCAGGTTGGGACATGCACTTACCGCTGAAAATAGCGATTTGACACTCGCTGCCATCAGCGAATATACCGATGTCTTTTATATTGGTGGCACCAAAAATGGAGCGCTTTTGGGAGAAGCCATTATCTTTAATAAACCTGAATTGGCTATAGATTTTGAATATGCAATCAAACAAAAAGGTGCTATGTTGGCCAAAGGGCGTATTCTTTCAATTCAGTTTCTAGAACTATTTAAAGATGATCTCTATTTCGATCTGGCTCGGCAGGCAAATGCCCTGGCCATGCGTATTGCGTCAGCAGTTCGTGAAAAGGGCTATACTTTTCTAACAGAATCCACCACAAATCAGTTGTTCCCTATTCTTCCAAAGAAGATCATTGAACGATTGAGCCAGCATTACCAATTCTATAACTGGAAAAATATCGATGCTGAGCATACCGCGATTCGACTCATCACCTCTTGGGCGACTGATGAGGAAAAAGTTGAAGCTTTTATTCGGGATTTGCAGGAAGCCTAAAGGAAAAGAGGATTATTTGCTGAGCGATAACTACTCTATAAAAGCAAAAAAAGCGCGCAAGGAAATAATAGAATCCTTGCGCGCTTCAGTTTTATAACAAAAAATTAATCTTTAGGTTCCAGTGCTCTCCATACACCAGCTGCGGCAGCTGCACCAACTAATGGCGCGACGATAAATAACCACAATTGCGATAATGCATTGCCTCCAGCAAGGATCGCAGGACCGAATGAACGCGCAGGATTAACCGAAGTACCCGTCACCGGGATCGCCACCAAGTGGATCAAAAGCAATGTAAATCCGATTGCTAAACCTGCCATAGTACCATTACCTACCTTTGAGGTTGTAGCCAATATGACGAAAAGAAAGAGAAAAGTTAAAACTGCTTCGATTAGGAAGGCTGAAGTTTGACCATACTCGTTTTGATAACCTTTTCCCCATCCATTGGATCCATAAGCCCACTCTCCTGCCGAAAAGCCGGCTAATTGCCCACTCAAAATCTGTTGCAATACAAAGGCACCCAAAAGTGCACCGATAAACTGCGCAATGATATAGACAATCGCGTCCTTAGCGGACATTTTTCCGGCCAGTAGTACGCCTACTGTCACCGCTGGGTTAATATGACAGCCCGAAATCCCTCCAATAGCGTAGGCGAAAACCACTACCGAAAGACCAAACGCTACAGCAATACCCAAGAGGCCTAGCCCTGAAAGTCCCCCCATGGTATTGGCTCCAGCAATAGCGGCCGCACCACAACCAAACAGTACCAAACCAAATGTTCCAATTAGTTCGGCAACAAACTTTGAAGATGTTTTAATTTCCATATGAATCTGTTTATAACTTAGTTAACTCTAATTTAATCATTTTTTATATAAAACAAGAATAACGAATAAATTATTGTAGAACAATATCTACATCCTCCGTAAATCAAAGCAGTCCTATATTTCTAGTTATATTCGATATTGCCTCGCTATTTCATTTCAACCTACCAGCGCTTCAACTTCCTGGATCAGCGCCTTGAGTATATCCCCCGTCGAATCATCCCGATAGAAATGAATGGATTGCCCTAGCCATATACCGACAAAATCTATATTTTTATTCGCTTTGGCAGCCGTTCGCAACGCATTCGTCAACTTATTTTGATAGGGATAAGGTAAAATATAATCGGTACCATCCAAGGTCTCAATAAAAGTGTTCTTTATCGCCCTAGTAAACCTTCCCGAAAAACTCCTGGTCAATACAATATCTGATTCTTTCACCCTACTTAGACGTTGTTTTTCAAAATCCAACAACGCACTTTCCTCGGATTTAAGCAATAAACTGCCAACCTGAAAACCAGCAGCTCCCAATTGTCTCGCCGCCAGCAAAGTATTGGCATTGTATATCCCGCCTGCATAAATCAAGGGTTTACTTATATGATCATGTACTTGCGACAACAATGCCAGTCCGCCAATCTGTGGAATAGCAATATCATTGAAGCTTCCGCGATGGCCACCAGCCTCTAGCCCCTGTACACAAATAATATCAACACCTGATTTTTCCAATATCAGGGCCTCCTCAACGGATGTGCAGGTACCGATCAGGATAATCTTATTTTCCTTTAAAAGACCTATGCTCCCATCGTCTAGATTGCCAAAAATAAAACTGACGATTCTGCACTGGCTTGCGATAATAGCAGCTACTTGTTCTCGATAATCCGTCAAATGAATTTCCTCAAACTTCGGTAGCACGACCGCTAGTCCATGCTGATGAGCTAATGCTGTTACAAAGGAACTCACCTTATCATAGTGGGATCTCAGACTTTCTGACAGCTCTGGCATGCTATTGACAAAGATATTGACTGCAAAAGGCCGTGTCGTCAGTTTTTTCGTTGCAGCAATGGCATTCATACATTTTTCGTAGGATAAATCTCCGAGGGCCAATGTACCTAAAGCGCCAATTCCTGAAGCTGCTGCGACCATTTCGGGGGTTGTAACACCAAACATAGGCGCTTGTACGATCGGATATATTGTACCTAATGACTGTGTAATTTGAGTTGACCAGTTCATGCCGAAGTGATTTTTATCATCAAAAGTTAAATAGGATAACTTAATTGTGATTTTAAACTAATTTACCGCTTTTATTGGGCATTTTGCAAGCATCAACCGCATTTATTCGACAAACTTTAAACCGGATAAAAAATTAATACTGTATATTTACCTAGGAAATACAATTTTATGAAAATAGCTTTCTTTTCAACCAAACCATACGATAAAATATTTTTTGAACGGGAAAACGAAACCTACGGTTTTCAATTCAATTTTTATGAAACCCATCTCGGACCTCATATTGTTAATGCAATTGACAATGAAGAGGTTGTTTGTGTTTTTGTCAATGACAAGTTGGACCGCACAGTGATAGAAATCCTTGCTCAAAAAGGCGTAAAATTAATCGCCTTGCGATGTGCAGGTTTCAATAATGTAGATTTGGATGCAGCGAAAGAATTTGGTATCCAAGTCTGTCGTGTGCCCGCATATTCTCCTGAAGCCGTTGCTGAACACACGATGGCCATGCTATTGACACTCAACCGAAAAACACACAAAGCCTATAATCGTGTCCGTGAGCAAAACTTTGCCTTAAATGGCTTGTTGGGCTTCAATATCTATCAAAAGAAGATTGGCGTTATCGGAACAGGGAAAATCGGGAAAGCCTTTATCCGAATTGCCCTCGGGTTTGGAGCGGAGGTCATCGCGTATGATCTGTATCCTGATCAGGACCTGATCACAGCCGGTGTTCAGTATACAACTCTTGATCAATTATTTAGGGACTCCGATATCATCTCATTGCATTGCCCCCTTACACCAGACAACCATTACCTCATCAACAAAGAATCGCTAGCAAAAATGAAGGATGGGGTAACCATTATCAATACGAGTCGTGGTAATCTTATTCATACCAATGATGCCATTAGCGCATTGAAAGAGCGAAAAATAGGATTGCTAGGAATTGATGTTTATGAACAGGAAGAGAAACTATTTTTTAAAGATCTTTCCACCGTTATTATAGAAGATGACACCATTCAGTTGTTGATGAGTTTTCCAAATGTTTTGGTTACAGCACATCAGGCCTTTTTCACAACAGAAGCGCTAACCCAAATTTCTCAACGCACATTAAAAAGTATTGGTGATATATTAACCACAGGCACGACCGACAATGAGGTAATCTTATAGCAGTACATCCAAAGGTCATTAATTTTTAACATGAATAATACAGAGAACAATAAAGTTTTGAAAGGCTTTTTATTGGCTGTTAGCGCAGCCATACTTTGGGGTGTTTCCGGAACTTTTGGTCAATTTCTTTTTCAACAACGAGGGGTAAATGTCGAATGGCTGATTACCATTAGAATGTTGGTAACAGGTGCTGTCCTCTTAATTTTAGCAAGAGCAAATAACCGCCGGGACTTATGGTCTATCTGGAGCAACCGTAAAGATGCCATTGACCTGCTCTTATTTAGTATTGTTGGTGTACTTGCTGTTCAATATTCCTATTTTGCTGCGATTAACTATTCCAATGCTGCTACAGCAACGGTGATGCAATACACTGGTCCGGTTATGATCGCGATCTATATTGCGTTAAAAGAGCGAAAATTTCCCAACGGCAAAACATGCCTCGCAATTTTACTGGCCGTATTAGGTACGTTTTTGCTGGTCACCCATGGTAAAATAGGAACATTGTCGATCTCTGGAATAGCCCTGTTCTTTGGAATAGTGTCGGCAGTAACACTGGCCTTTTATACCTTACAACCTGTTCATCTCCTTAATAAGTATAAATCAACAGTTGTCATTGGCTGGGGTATGCTCATTGGCGGAATCGCATTCTGTTTTGTCAGGGCTCCCTGGGATGTAGCTGGTCTCTGGGATATGCAGACCTATACCTATACATCGTTTATCGTTATTTTTGGAACCCTCATCCCTTTTTACGCGTACCTCACAGCAGTCAAATTAATTGGCGGTCAAAAAACCAGCCTTCTCGCTTCCGCAGAACCTTTATCAGCGGCATTAATGGCGGTATTATGGCTTAACACACCTTTTGCCTTTACCGACTGGATGGGCACTGCATGTATTATACTGACTATTGTTTTATTGGGAACCTCAAAAAAAGAAGAAATGCATACTGTATAGGAAACTACCAGGATGCATTACCTAATCCTTCCTATACACGTTCACTTTTATAGCTTAACCACCATTCGTCGAGCCGCTCAATAATTGGCAACAATGTTTTCCCCAGATCGCTGAGTTTATATTCTACCCGTGGTGGTGATTCTGCATAAATCTGTCGGCACAGGATACCATCGCGTTCCAACTCCCGTAATTGTACCGTTAATGTTGTCTGTGCCATATCGTCCATTTCCCTTCGTAATTCCCCAAACCGCTTAGGACACTCCCTTGCAATGGCTTTGATCAGTAAGACCTTCCATTTTCCGCCTATAATCTTGAAAATACCATTGACATCGCAACAACTTCCAAAAAACTCACTTTTTTTTTCGTCCATAATCACCTCATACTGACCATTAGTTCATAAAACCATACCAAGTACATAATTTATAACTACTTGATCATAAAAAATTTCCAAACTACTTTTGACTATAAAATTATCAAAAACTTTCTATATGCGCTTCCAAATTAAAGATTTGCTTCATATTTCTATCCTATCCATTGGCATCTTTTTGTTTGTCATCGATCTATTCATTATCAATGTTTCTTTACCGACCATACAGCATGCCTTAGATCTGAGTAATAGTGCGACACAATGGATCATTATCCTATATATCATTGGCTATGCTAGCCTGCTGATCAATGCAGGCAATGCCGGAGATTATTTTGGCAAAAAGAAATTATACCTACTGGGTATGGCCGGTTTTACTTTTGCTTCGATCTTATGTGGTCTGTCAACCAATATCTATTTCTTATTAATCGGCAGGCTGCTCCAGGGAATTAGTTCAGGTATGATGGTACCACAGGGCATCGCATTAATTACCTTACTTTTTGAAGATGCGACAAAACGATCAATGGCGTTGGGAATATATGGCAGTATTGCAGGTGTTGCCTCTGTCATTGGCCAGCTGCTTGGAGGATTGCTTCCTGACCAATCCTGGATACAGGAAAGCTGGCGTCTTATTTTCCTCATTAATATTCCCATTGGTATCCTTGCCTGCATTACCGCTTATCGTTATGTCCCTAGCGATCAGGCAAACCCCAAATCCACGATCTCATTTATACCGATGCTGACTTTATTTATACTCATGATAGGCATGATATACCCCTTGATCATGGGACCTGAACTGCATTGGCCGATCTGGTGTATCCTGCTGTTGGGGACCGCGCTCATCTTAACATTGCTGTTCCTGAAAAAGCAGAGGAGAGTATACCAAACCGGACAACAGGCGCTTTTTAACTTCTCACTATTTCGCAGCAAGGTTTTCAACCTTGGTCTGATAGCAGCACTAGCCTACTACATGGTCCAAGATGCCTATTTTATTATTAATTCCAATTATTTGCAGAATCACAAGAGCTACACTGCTACGATGACTGGTGTCGCTTTCGTTTACCAAGGTATTGGGTATGTCGTTGCAAGCCTTATGGTCAACAAGTTGATTCAACGTTATGGGAAAGCAGTGGTACTGGTCGGATTGGGCACAATGGTTATAGGTCTGTTCTTTCATCTGCTCGTTCTCAACAAAGAGATTATCGCGACTGATCAGCTTCATCTGCTATTTTTCATTTATGGGCTTGGATGTGGTAGTGTACTCCCCTCCTTGATGACACTCGCATTAAAAGATGTCAACAAGGAATTAATTGGTGTAGGATCTGCCATCTACCTCACGATACAACAGCTATCTATCTGCCTCGGTATTGCTTTTGTTGTCGGGCTTTTCCTACATGAAAAGGGAAACACCTTCTTCCAGCTGAATAATATTACTGCTGCTTATGGTTATGCGACGACAGTATCGATGCTATTACTCATCTTGGTTGTCTGTTGTATTGCCTACCTCCCCACAATTGGGAAAAAGAAAGACAATGGTATCACCGCTCAGCAAAATCATGACTGTGAAGTACTGAATTAATCTTTTCCTTCGTATTTTTTGAATAATGCATAATCATAAGGTATGTGCATACTGAGCGACTTTGCTTCCCATGTATCCCCACCTTCAGGAAGATAAAAATCATAGGCGTTGTCTAGGAAATTCTCCCCATTGGGAGCTTCTTGCCAAGTCTTCTTTTCGCGGTTATAGAGTAATATCATGCAGCTTACACAGTGTTGGTTGCCCTCTTTCTTGGGGTTTTCATAACATTTGCCAATTTTGATATTCAGCTTTTGTTCAATAATAACATCTGTCAATCGTCTATTCGTGAGATAGATTAAAGCCAATTGTGCATCTTCATCTGTTGGAGACTTCTTGGCAGGAATTAATTTATCAAATTGAGCATTTTTAATCTTTGCTATCTCAGCCGATTTGAATTCAGGAGCAAGAAGATTGGTATCTACAGGACGAAAGTCCTCCACATCAGCTACGCGGGTGACACCGGGTTCTAAGGAAGATCCCCGCGCTGCCGTATCAGCATCCAATGCAGCCGTCCCCTCATCATTTTTACCAAATACCTGAGCTAGTTCCGACAAATGATGTCCGATATGGTTAAAACCAACAACATAACGTAAAAAAACAAAACCTATCACAAGTACAGCTAAGCCTATTATTAAGCCCTTTTTACTTCCTGCTCCTTTGCTTTTGTCTTTTTCTACTTCCAAAAAAGAAGATGGTACAGGCTCTTGACGAACCGTGGAATTGCTGAGAGAAACTTCGTCATAATCAACTAAAAATAAGTCTTTACCATCGAAAAGATCAATATCACCTTCCTCAAACATTTGGACAATATCGCGGGCTGTTTTCAATTTTACATTTGCGCGATTGGCGATTAGTTTAATAGCGCCATCGTAATTACCCTGTTTAATTAAATCTATAATTATTTCTTTATCAATTTCGATCTTGTTGACGAGAATAGTTTTGTTCATCTGCTTGTATCTTATTTCAGTTTATTCCTGTTATGCTATGTTCTTTAAGATATTCAAAAATGAGATTAATAAATGGAAGATCAATGAAAATTTCTTCCTTTATAAAAAACATCATTCACCTGCTCATCCTCTTCCGCCAGATTTTTTAATAAACCTGACATATCAAAACAGCGTTCGGCAATGATATGGATCACCTCTCCCTCTACCTGTACTTTTCCGGCAACCATAAACAATTTAGCCCGAAGGATCTCCTTTCGGTATTTTTCGAATACTTTACTCCAGATAACCACATTTGCAAATCCGGTATCATCTTCAATGGTCACAAATAACACGCCCTTGGATGTTCCCGGACGCTGCCGCACTGTAATTAATCCGCATACCTTTACGGGCATATTGTTTTTGATCAGGTTTAATTTTTCGGTTGGTACAACATGCAGAAGATCCAATTTGTCACGTAGGAAACTTACTGGATGCGCTTTAATGGACAACCCGGTTCTTGCATAATCCGCTACGACATGTTGGCTGGGACGCAACAAAGGTAGCTCAATCTGCCCTTCTATACTTTGTGGTGACGGTTTCCCTTCAAATAATCCAATGGGACGATCCCCTAAAGCAGTGATTTCCCATAATGCCCTCCGACGATCGATGCCCAGTGAACGGAAAGCATCCGCTTCAGCCAGCCTTTCCAGAGCAGATAGGGACAACCCAACTTCCATCATGGTTGTGATCGCCGAATATCCATGTTGGCGC
This sequence comes from Sphingobacterium sp. GVS05A, assembly GCF_019969845.1. Classification (GTDB taxonomy): domain Bacteria; phylum Bacteroidota; class Bacteroidia; order Sphingobacteriales; family Sphingobacteriaceae; genus Sphingobacterium. The sequence continues at coordinate 1,075,773 of NZ_JAHXYR010000001.1, read as the reverse complement.
GCCGAGGTCAGCAACAGCGCTTCTTCCTCCGAAAATCCCTTGATCTGACGTAAGCCCAAACGCAGCGCATGCGGGTGCCCCATTTCACCTTCCAGGGTATTATCCCAAAAGGAGTGGTTGATATCTATGGGTAGAATTTTCACCCCATGGCGCTCCGCATCAATAACGATCTGCGCAGGCTGATAGAATCCCATAGGCTGACTATTGAGCAAGGATGCTGCAAAAATATCAGGATAATGGCATTTGATCCATGATGAAACATAGACCAACAACGCAAAAGAAGCCGCATGACTTTCCGGAAAGCCGTAACTCCCGAATCCTTCCAGCTGCCGAAAAACCCGTTCGGCAAATTCTACGGTATAATCTTTCTTTACCATACCGTCTATCATCTTTTGTTTAAAGACTGATACCTGCCCTTTTGCTTTAAAGGTCGCCATACTGCGCCGCAGTTCATCCGCCTCGGCAGGTGTGAATCCAGCCGCAACGATCGCAATCTCCATGGCCTGCTCCTGAAACAGCGGAACACCCAACGTTTTTTCCAAAATTTCCCTAATTTCTTCCTTAGGATAATCCACATCCTCTTCTTTATTACGACGGCGCAGGTACGGATGCACCATATCCCCCTGTATCGGCCCCGGACGTACAATTGCCACCTCAATAACCAGATCATAAAATTTCCTGGGCTTTAGTCTTGGCAACATGGACATCTGCGCCCGGCTCTCAATCTGAAATACCCCCAGTGTATCGGCATGACAGATCATATCATATACCTTTGGATCTTCAACTTCACCAATCTTGGCCAACGTCAGATCCAGCCCATAATGCCTTTTGGCAAGATCAAAAGCCTTCCGGATACAGGTCAGCATCCCCAATGCCAGTACATCTACTTTGAGGAAACCCAGTGCCTCCAGATCATCTTTGTTCCACTCCAGGTTGGTTCGGTTATCCATGCGGGCATTTACCAAGGGACAGAGCTCGTGCAGATTACCCTGTGTAATAACAAAACCACCGGTATGCTGCCCCAGCTGCCTTGGAAACCCGATATACTGATGCGTCAATTCGAGTACCTTACGCAAATGCGGATCGTCGGGATTAAAGCCTTGTTCCTTCAAGCGCTCCAGATCAATATAATCATCCCAATGACTGCTGACCACGCCCGCCAGACGGCCGACAGTATCCATGGATAGTCCCATGGCTTTCCCTACATCACGTACAGCTCCTTTGGCGCGTACCTGTGTCACCGTCGCCACAATAGCTGCACGGTTGCGACCATATTTCTCATAGATGTACTGGATCACCTCTTCACGGCGTTCATGTTCAAAATCGACATCGATATCAGGTGGTTCATCCCGCGCATCGGACATAAACCGTGCAAAGAGCAACCTGAATTCAGCAGGATTGACTGAGGTAATGCCTAGGCAATAACAAATCGTCGAATTGGCCGCCGAACCACGTCCTTGACATAAAATGCCCCTTTCTTTTGCAAAACGCACATAATCATAGACGGTCAGAAAATAAGAAGCGTAGTTTTTCCGTTCGATAAAATCAAGTTCCATCTGGATGGTATCCCGGATAGCATCAGGAATCTGATCACCAAACCTATCTTTCGCCCCTTTCCATGTCAAATAGACCAATTCTTCCTGCGCGGTACGCCCATTAGAAGACAGTTCATCTGGATAAACATATTTTAGATCATCTAGGGAGAAGCTACATGCTGCTGCTATTTCCATTGTCCGTGCGATGGCTTCAGGATAAGGTCTAAACAGGCGCTCCATTTCCGCGATAGGTTTCAGATAACGTTCGGCATTGGGATACAATTTAAATCCTGCATTCTGAATGGTGCATTTCTCCCGGATGCAGGTTAAAACATCCTGTAATTCCCGCCGTTCGGGTACATGATAATAGACATCCCCCAAAGCAACAAGAGGAATAGTAAGGTTGTCGCCCAATTGTTGCATACGGAACAAGAGCTTTGCATCGTCACCACGATATAGCCGTTTGACACCCAAATACAGGGCCGCGCCCAGTTGCTGCTTATATTCCGTTACAAAAGTGAGAAAACCGGCTTCCAGTTCAAAGGTAGCCGTTAACCGAGTGGGTGGACAAATGATAAATCGAATTCCTTCCTTATACTGATAAACATCCGATCGATAGAGATGACATTTTCCTTTTTCAGCCCGCAGATTGCCTACAGTCAATAAGGATGATAACCGGCCATAAGCTTCTTTATCGGTTGGATACGCCAATAAACTTGGACCATCCTGTAAGTCCAGACGACAAGCTGGAATAAGTGTAATACCGTGCTTCTTCGCGGCACTATGGGCGCGAACAATACCAGCAAAACTATTCCGGTCAGTAACCGCAATTTTGCGGTACCCCAATTGTGCTGCATGTTCCATCAGTTCTTCCGGATTGGAAGCCCCTTCCAGAAAACTAAAATTGCTCGTTACCTGTAATTCACAATAACCCATCATTATGCAAAAAAACCATGTAAAAACCATTGATTGGACAAACTGTCGTCGTAATGCCCCGAACGGTAAAGCCAAAATCGCTGACCTTTCTCATCCTCAACGGCATAATAATCACGATGTTCACCTTTATCTATCCACCATTCCCGTTCAATGCGCTCTGGCCCATCTGCCTTTTTAATGGTATAGACTTCCCCTTTGTAGCGAAATAACAATGGTGGATAGTCGGGAATAGGCGCTGTAACCAGAATAGGTTCTGGTATAGTCAACAGACGTGTGGGCCGGGGTCTTTCCGTTTGCCAGTCAACAGTAGCGACTTCCTGGACTGAACCGGCAGTTTTCATGGAGCGCTCAGGCCAATAATGTGCTGCGGGCAAATAACGTGAAATATCACAGTTGGGGTCTCTGCTTTTCAGACGGTCCAATAATTCGGTCACCATAGGATTATCTAGTCCAATGCGATTGCCCCATAAATTCTCCTGCACAGGATCGGCCTCTTCCACCTTGGGTACCTCCAGGATAAACAGTTCAATACCCAATGCAGGTTCTATCTGTGCGATCTTCAAGGCAAATAACTGAAACAAGTGATGTTCATGCGCTGTCGCCCGATTGGTTCCGATGTTGATCTGTTCGATTTTTCCGTCAACACGGTGACATTGTAATACAGCCTCCCGTACACCTTTTCCTTCACCGATCAGGCGTTTACAGATTGCACGTAAAAGCTGCTGGAGGACAAGCTCAATGCCATCGGCTGTACGGATCGGTTCCAGACAGGGCAACCGTTCCTCATAGGGAAAGATTGGCTTTATGGAAACAATAAATTCATCTTCATGTCCGATAGCCTGATCCAAGCGGAGCAGCAAATGGTTTCCGAAACGCCTACGCAATGCTGTACGCGGCATGGCCGCAAAACTTCCAATTGTTTTCAAGCCAATGCTTTGTAATCGTGCTAATACAGCACCTTCCAGTCGAAGTGCCTGGGCTGGTAAAGTCAATAAGGCATCAAACTGCCTATCCGTCTTTACAATGCTGTTTTCCTTGCCAAAACGGGCTATTGCCCAAGCTGCACCGATGGTATCCGCAATACTCATCTGCACATCGTAGCCATGTTGCTTAAACCTGGATACGATATGTTGGACATAAGATTCTTCTCCACCCCAGAGGTGGGCACAACCACTGATATCCAAAATCATTCCTTCGGGCGGGTCTATCGCTACGACAGGTGTATACCTGATACACCAATGTGCAATGCTATGGAGCAATTTTTCCGTTAACCCCGGACGTTCATTGATCACTTTTAAGGAGGGTAAAAATGCCTTTGCATCAGCAATGGCCAAACCAGGATATATACCTTCCTGTTCAGCCAGATGATTACTGGCATTGACGATCAGCTTTCCATGGGTGGAAATCGCCAATACAAAAGGTATTCCCCTGAGCTGGGGATGCCCAACAGCCATCCAGTCTGTTTTTAGATGGCGAAACCACAAGGAGGCAAATCGCTTTTTCATGCCAATCCCCGGTTATGATAAGATTGAGCCCAGTTTTCAGTCTCTTGCCTTGTTTTAGCAACAGGCTCAAAGCCGCCAGCAGTCCATGTGATCTGCCATCGCCCCGGATTTCCGTTCCGGACTTTCAACAAGGCTATATCCCAACTCGGATAACCAATTCCCGGCAGTCCATCTTCCAATTGGCTTGGCAGTGAGCTAATTTTCCATCGTGCAGCACAGGCTGTTGCTCCCAGTAACCTCGGGTTATGCTGTAGGATAAATCCCGTTACTGCACTTTTCTCCACAGCCAGCTGCAAGCGCCGCGACTGTACAAAGTCCAAATGATGTATCTCAGCCAGTACAGCTGTTATCCCTTCACACTTTAGAGCCTCTTCCATCGCCCATAAAACATCCTTTTCCCGTTCCATACGAACGAAAATGACATTTTCAGGAACAACACCAAACGATTTCAGGGCAGTAGGGAATAGTGAATGAAAGCAACTTATCCAAATGCAGATCCCACCATTACGCATCAGCTTGCCCAACAGACCGCTGATAAAACCACAAGAAACGGCTCCTCCTATCCGATCAAAACTAACAAATTCGTGAATCACTCCCCTGGGGAAAATTCCGTTGGGGAAAGCCTCTTCCAATGGACCAAGGCCCATCGGTAGTACATCAGCCGATTTTTGTGGTACTCCCTGCCATACCAACAGGTCCTTTTTCAATTGGCCGATTAAAGCTTTTTTTTCTGTTAATAACATAGCCACCTCCGTCTTAAAGTTTAAGCAAATTTAATACTAATAATTTTAGTATTAAAACAAAGTTGCTATATTTTTTAGCTTTTCAGGATTTATAAATAAGGATAAGCCTTCTTTTCGGTTCCAAAAGAACTTACGTTTCCATTAGAAATCATTCAGAAATTGCTGAATAACATCCTTCTTTCTCGTCGCTACAGGAATCATTTTACCATCTGCCATCTCCAACTGACCATCTTTAAAATATTTTTTAATATAGTTTGCATTGATCAGATAAGATTGATGACATCGGATAAACTCTGTTTCAGGCAACATAGTTTCGAAGTGTTTCAATACTTTAGAAACCATCATAGGCTTGTTGTCTTTGATATAAAATGTGGTATATCCCTTGTCGCCATGGCAATAAAGCACATCGTCGATATTCACAATCTGTGTATATTCAAAAGTACGTAAGGCTATTTTTTTTGGTTTATTAGGCGCTTTTAGATAGCTCTCCGCCATATTTAACTGCATGCTATTGAATCGATATTCAGTATTCTTTTTATAACATTTTTCGATCGCTTCGATAAACTGGTCGGGCACCAAAGGTTTCAACAGATACGCAATGGCTCCGATATTAAGTGCTTCAATGGCGTATTGATTGAATGCTGTAATAAAAATCGTATTGATATCCAATTTAAGTTCAGAGAGAAAGGATAAACTTGAACCATCTTTCAGCTGAATGTCAGCCAAAATTAAATCGGGGTTAGTTGCCAGTAGCTCCCGCTCAGCCTGAGCAATTGAAGGGCTGTAACCGACGATTTGAACATAAGGGATACTATCCAGGAGTGACTTTATATACAAGTATATATTATACTCATCTTCAAGAATATAGACTTTCATAATATTGATTTTTTAGTTAAAATATAAAACAAGTGGAATATAAATTTCGACTTTATAACCACGCTGATCATCGTTATAGTTTGGTGTTATTTCAATCCGTGCTTCCGGTTCAGCATCCACAAACAAAAGCTCCAAACGTTCCTTTGTAATGATCTGCGATAAGGAGGTCTTGTGGGGAACATGCTCCTTAGATACTTGCATCCCCCAACCATTGTCACAGATGCTGACATGCAGTTGATTTTCATGTGTACGGAAAGAAATCTCCAGGTGTCCCATATAAGGTAAATTCTTAAACGCATGCTCAATGGCGTTTTCCACAAATGGCTGTATGATCATTGGTGGAATCATGACATCATCCAGATCCAGATCGTCAGTCTCAATCTGAAAACCAAACACATCTTGATAACGCATCTGCTGTAAAAGTATATAATTATTTAATGATTTAATTTCCTGATCCAATGAAATATATTCTTCCCTATTCAATTCAAGGATATCACGGATCTGACGGGACAATAAGAGCAGATATTGATTAGCCTTTGCCTTTTGTTCGCTACTGATCAATCCCTGTAGGTTGGCAATGGCATTGTATATAAAATGTGGATTTAATTGGTTTTGCCTTGTTTTTTGTTCTAAAATAAGCTGCTTATTCTCCGCAAGAATACGTTGATTGATATTTTGCAGCAATTTCTGTTTATTTCTGAAATAGATAAAAAATGCGATACTGAATACCAGGGCCAATAGAATAACAAATATCCAACGTTGTTGCACCAGTATCTTATGATTGAATGCGTTTGTTGTTCTTAACAGCGTAATTGCCTGATCCTTTTTCTCTGTTTGGTATTTTGTATTGATATCGTTGATTTTCTCAGCTTCGATCCGCTGTGTACTCAGTTTATAATCTTGAAAAGTTGAATCCAATGCAAAATAGGCCCGTTCATAATCTCCCTTTGATGCATAAGCTAATTGCAGATTTTTATAATAAAACATTTTATTATGCTTAATATTATGCTTTTTGATGAATCGGAGACCGGAATTAAAATAAAATATGGCCGAATCCACCTGATTATTGTTCAGGAAATTCTTGCCAAGATTTGCAAAAATATATGCATTGAGGGTATTGGATGCTTCTAGATAATTGAAGTACTTCTTGGACGCCTCTATTGCTTTGAGATTGTTGTTAATACTAAAATAATATTGCGACTGTAAGTCATACATCCGCATGATGATGGCCGAGTCCTTGGTTGCATTTGCATAGTGTTTACAACTGTCCAAAGTACCTTTTAGTTTCTCATAATCATGCAAAGCAATATATTGCATAAACTTCATTTCCTGATAGGCCTGAGAGACATGTGCGTTGGATTTATTGGGATGATAATGATACCAGGACTCAACATCTTTCAAAGCCTCTCGGTATTTTGCCTGTCGGTATTCTGCATTGGCTAATAGATTATAGAACAGAAAGGTAAACACACTTTCATGTGCTAAAGCGTACTCCTTCGCATCAATAATCTGCTCCATCATCGTTCCGCTGGTTACATCATGAAAACTGAAATTGGCACGAATCCCCAGATAATCCTTTAAAACAGCCAAATCCGAAGATAATTTTTGCCCTTCCAGATTTTTTAGCGCAATTTCGACGGAATCTATATTATCATCCAGTAAATATTCGTAGGCCAACAGAATCGAACTGTAAGGAGAATGCTCAAAATAGCCATCTTTAAGCAGTTCATTTCTTTTCTTGTGTACAAGGACTGCACTCTTGAAATCCTGTGTTGAAAGATAGCTCAGCATCGCATTCTCATAGCTCAGGTCAAGAGAGTCGTTGGCTACGACCGTAGCCTTCTGTGCGTCCTGGGGCTTATTCTGATGACAAGAAAATAACTGGACCAGCAGTAAAACCACGATAAGACAGTAAAACGCTCCAGTTCTATATAATTTCATCAGAATATTTATTAATTCACTTTTGTTCTTCTCCAAAGGTATACTTATGTCCTTCTGTAATTTAAAATAACAATGCCGCTATGATGAGTACGATATTTTAAACGTTAAGGTATAACGCTCATCAGGGTTGCATCAATAAGTAATCGAATATCGGAATATTCCCAACAAAACAATATACCTGAGTTCAAAAATATTTAACTTTCCTGATATTTAAGTATGACTCTTAATGGATTAAAGATACATAGAAACATACTGCTTACGGTTCATCCTAAACAGGTAGGTCCGCAATCTTCTAAATCAGCTTGCTTATAAAAAAAACTTCGTCATGCTGTCTTATTGACAAACAAATATACAGGATCGAAAAAAGATGAATTAGGCATTTTAACAATCGTACAGGGAGCATCAATATTTGCATTAAATGACCTAGTTTCCGAACCAATAACATGCTTATTGAATTTATTTTAATGATTTAATGTAACAAATAACCTCCCCATTATACTAATACCATACACGAAATATTGTAAGGCATAATGACGAGTAGCTTAATATTGAATTTCATCACTTGGGATGTCAATAGCGACATCTTTACCATACCGATCATCAATCACCCTATCCGTTGGTACGGTATATTTTGGCTACTTGGAATTATCCTATGCTACAGACTGTTATGGACAATGTTTAAAAAGGAAGGCCGAGCCGTCGAATTTTTGGATCAGCTCAGTATCTATATTGTCGTGGGCACAATTATAGGTGCACGTATGGGGCATGTCTTATTTTATGATCCCTCGTATTATTTCAGTAATCCGCTAAAGATATTCGCCATATGGGAAGGTGGTCTGGCTAGTCATGGCGGTGGCATTGGTATTTTGGTCTCTATTTTCTTGTTCGCGAAGAAGCAAAAGCTTCCCTTCCTTTGGGTTGCAGATCGAATCGCATTGGTGGTCCCTATCGCTGGAGCGTGTATCCGCCTGGGTAATCTAATGAATTCGGAGATGATAGGTACGCCAACAAACATGCCCTGGGCTTTTATTTTCACTTCTATCGATCAAATACCACGGCATCCGGCTCAGTTATACGAAGCATTGTTTTGTATCATCCTATTTCTGTTACTACGTTATCTATGGACAAAACCAATCCTAAAAAACAACATTGGAAATTGCTTCGCTTTATTGTTGATCCTATTGTTTTCCTTTCGATTTTTAGATGAGTTTCTAAAACTCAATCAGGAAGATTTTGAAAATTCATTGTTCATTAATATGGGACAGCTACTGAGTATCCCATTTATACTTATCGGATCTGTTTTACTTATCCTCAACAGTAGAAAAAAAACACAGCAGCAGTTGCAAACCAAAAGTTAGTCAAGCAGGAATCGATTGGATTATTTTAATGGACTATTTGAGAATACCGGATTGGAAGGCAACTTTAACAAGTTCTGCCGTATTTTTCACATTCATTTTTTCGATCAAACTTTGTCGGTGGCCCTCTATTGTGCGTTTGCTCAAAAAGATTTTGTCAGCAATCTCCATGTTCGTAAAGCCGTCAGCGATCAATTTCAGTACTTCCAATTCGCGTTCACTGATGTCAAAGTCAGGTAACGAACGGTTTGGTAGATCCGTATAATTTTCACCAGAAATTACCTGATCAAGCAGCGCCATACTGATTTCTTCACTCATATATTTACCACCATTAGCAACATGATTGAGTCCAAAAAGAAGTTCGTTATAATCCACGTTTTTAAGCAGATAACCCGAAAGGCCATGCTCAAATCCTTCAATAACATAATGAATCTGATTCAACATCGAAAGGATGACAACCTTAATGGATGGATACTTGGCTTTGATCACACGCAACAGTTCCATTCCGTCCATATGATCCATACTGATATCCGTTAAGATAATATCGGGCAATAATTCATTGCTCAGGAGTTGTAGTGCCTCATTGCCATCCGAAGCCTCCCCGATGACGACAAAATCCTCCTGAGATTCCAATAACAATTTAATACCATTACGTACGACCATATGATCTTCAACCAACAGTATCTTAACCTTACTCATCTTTGGCAATATTTAATAAAATTATCTTTTTTCTTTATCCGAGTAGTATGCTACTATGGAGTTCAGTTGCATTTTTACTTTGGAAAGCCCAGAAACCAATTGTACCTCCAGCCCTACTTCGTCTGCAGTCCAAACTAGTACAAGCTGAATAAAGGTACAAAATTCTATCTATTTAAAGGACTTTATAAGGACATTCCATTGACACTCATTTTCAGAAAGAGAAATCCATTCGTACTAAATTTTAAGTAAAATCTCGAAAAGGATTTAGAAAAGGAACAATATTTGTTTTAAACTAAATAGCATTTTATTTTTTTGAAACTTTATGATCCGTTCCGACAAAGATATTTTAACCATACTCAGAGCCGCATCGGGGGCTTGCGCGATTTATGATAGCCCCGAGTTCCATATATCCTATGCCAGTGCAAGAATGCTCCAGCTGTGGAATTGTGATGAAACTGTCCTTGGACAGCGGCTTGAAGATCGTGTTCAACAGGATCATCTCCATGCTAATGTCTCTAAATTAAAACAGGTATGGTTTAACCAGAAAACCCTGCTAGAAGAAAATGTATCAATCAGACTTGATCTAGAAGAACAATCCGGCAAATATAACTGCAACATGAAATACCAGCCCCTTATCAATACAGCAGGAGAGATATATGGTATATATCAAGAAATAAACATTATTCCCCATCATATTCCGATCGCGCAACATTCGGATGAAAAGAATAGCATTGAGCAAAAACTTCTTGAAGATTTACTGACCCCGAAATACAGCCTAGAAGGAAACATTCATGCAGTCACCAGTTTAAATAAATACCCATTACCAGACCGGGAAACCAAAAATTTAAACCAAAAGCTAAAAGCTGCACTAAAGAAAATCATTGAAAGCGAAGAGCATTATCATTTTGCACTACAATCTGCCGAAATGGGGACTTGGAATCTAAACTGCAAGAGCTACATTGTACACTGGGATGAACGTACACGTGAGCTCTTTGGCTTTGCCAAGGGTGAGACTGTTCCTTATAGCGAGGTTTTACGCTATATACATCCCGAAGATAGGAACAGAATAGATCGGGAAGTCAAAAAATCATTGAGTTATCAAAATAAAGGTGTTTATGATGTACAGTTTCGTACCATTGGTGCCGAGGATCAAAAATTACGCTGGCTCCATTGTAAGGGAAAAATGTATTTTGATCAGGACCAACAGCCGGAATGGTTTGCCGGCACTACGCTGGATATTACACAACAGCATGCAGAGCGTGAACAACTGGAGGCCATCAATACCCTGATCGCAAAGAAAGACCAAGAGTTTAGAATGATCGTGGAGGCTGCAGGAATTGGCATCTTTTCCATTGATCTGGAATCAAGGAAAATGGAACTCAATGATCAATGTCGCGAGCTTTTTGGCTTTGATCACCAAGGAGAAATACAGGAAGTGGATTTTTTCACCCAGATCCTACCGCAATACCGGGATAAGATACGTCATATCTTTCAGGAGGTTGTATCCAAACAGTCCCCCTTTGACTGTCAATGTGAAATAGAAGATAAAAAAACAGGCAAAATAAAATGGCTTCGATCTGTTGGTGGTGGACAATTATCGGCCGATTCAAACCGACAAATCATATACGGTGCGATATTCGATACAACCAACGACAAAGAAGAGGAAAGAAAAAAACTGGACTTTATCAGTATCGCAAGCCATGAATTGAAGACTCCTTTGACTTCACTAATTGCCTATATACAACTGTTGCTTGCAAGGGAACAGACACTCAGTTCGGAAAAACGGCTACAATATCTCCATCAGTCAAATGAGCAGGCTACACGTATGCGTGGACTAATCGAGGGTTTCCTGAATGTATCCCAGCTCAATGAGGGGAAATTATTGCTCCACAAAAATACATTTCGTATCTGCACACTAATAGATTATATCCGTAACATCTATTCGCTAAAACCCATCAAGCATTTTATTCATTATACAGGAGCAACAGATTCCAAACAGGAAATTGTCGCTGATCGTGATAAGATTGAACAGGTAATCATTAATTTTATCGACAACGCTATTAAATACGCTCCCACCAATTCGACCATTATCATGGATGTCCTAGTGGATGATGATTATTTCAGTGTAAAAGTCAGCGATCAGGGAAGAGGCATCAATGACAAGCATCAAAAGCAGATTTTTAACAAATTCTATCGGGTGAATGATTCAACAGATAGTTACGCCTCTGGATTCGGCATCGGCCTGTTTATCTGTCGTGAAATTATCCAAAAACATCAAGGAGAAATAGGTGTGGACAGCACACTCGGCGAAGGTTCGACATTCTGGTTTAAAATTCCTATCCGTTGTAAGGAATTACCTGTAACCGCAACGCATAAAACCTCTAAATAGGATTGATTAATGCTTTGCTTACACTGAGAAAGACCATATTTCTTTCTGAGAGCTTGATTCGCTATCACCAATAGGAATCAGCTGTAGCGTATAAAATGTACGAACAGGATTGATGAAGACTTCACTTGTGTTATCACTGCACGGACATCCAGGATCTTAAAAAACAATAGCAGTAAGGGTATTATTCCTTAAAAAAAGCAACAGCTGTACGTCAATTATACAACTGTTGCCTTATACTTTATCAGTCTTCTCTAAAGACTATTTCTTTTTTAGCTCCTGCCCAGCGATATCTTCCCAACGGTAATAGTGAAAAGTCTTATCATCGCTCATGGCAACAAATAAACCATGCTGAAATGTATCGTTTAGACGGATAGACACGACGTCCGAACCATCACTTTGCGTAGCCATAACGGGCACCGTCTTTAAATGAGTATGTTCAAATGGGTTTGCCTTTGTACCCTCACGACTAAAAATCTGAAAGCGGTTAACCCCCTGATCGGACACCAAAATATAGCCCGTACTATCCGTCAATTTATAAATCGAAATACCTTCATGGTCTTCTGTGAAACCTTCGGTCGCAAACAAAGCTAATTGTTGATTTCCCTTCGCAGGATCTGCATAATACTGCTTCACCCCCATTTGTTCATCCGAATAGTAGATATAGCCCAGTTCATTGTCTACAGCGATGGCTTCAATTTCTTTCTTTCCACTAAATGAACCAAACTTACGGACTAAGGTGGCCTTCACAGCGCCGGCACCATTATCCGTCAAGAGATATTGGCCCAAGTAACCCTCTTTGGGACCATTTTTTCTTCCCACAATGGCATAGATCTCCCCCTTCGGTGAAGTATAAAGTGCTATTCCCATCAAATCCCTGAAATCAGGTTCTGTTTCCCCTACAAACATATCCAATCCACCCTGATCGATTGGTTTCATATCTGGCAACGAGAATACGCGTAGTTTATGTGTCATACGTTCTGTTGTCACAGCGATATCGACTGGTTTCCCTCCGATGATCAAACCATAGGCGATATCCACATTATTTGGGCGTTTCAAATTTGAGACTACCTTATCTTTGACAATCTTACCTTGTAAATCGTACACAAATAAAGCGCCATCTGCATCTTTGTCGGTTGCGATGACCAGACTTTTGCTGGGATCGGTTTTATTAACCCAGATCGCAGGATCATCGGAATCATAACGTACCGCATCAGTAACAAAAACAGGTTTAATGGAAGCCGTTTCGGACGTATTCGTTTTTGGGTTATTACAGGAGACTTGCAGTAATGTCGATGCTGTCAGGCCAAAAAATAGTATTGTTTTTAATGTTGTTTTCATGTTGAATTAATTAAAATTTGGCACCAAAAGCACCAACATATGTTGCAGGTTGTGGAGAGCTATAGGATAAACCATTTGATAGTGTCAATCCGTCTATAAAATGTGGTTTGAATGCTAACGTACCAGCTTTCAAAGCGGGTGAATTTCCTTGTAGGTGGAAATCCCAGGCTGCATTAAACACATAGTTATCACCGGGAGTTTCTAATGGATAGTTCACAAATTTAGGGTTGTTCTCCCCTGCCAATTTGCCCCTGACATCATTGGTACCTTCAACAATATCATTCTTTCCGACCTGAAATTGATCCACCGTCAATTGATCATAACCATAATACCAATTGTTGCTTGATACCGAGCGCTTATCTTCGGGCTTCTTGGGATCGCGTTTAACCCCGAATCGGGTATTGGCGAACAGATTATTGTACACTTCCGCTTTAACAGAGGCCTCTAACCAAACCGAACCACCTTTTGCTGTCGGTCGACGCCAGCCCGTATTCAGCATGGTATTGTTGTAAACGATGATATGTGCCTGTGGTATTCGGTCTCCTGAATTGGATAGCTTTAAGGCATTGGTATTGACACTGTAGACCAGATTGTAGGCTACATCAGCGAGACAACCCGATTTAAAGTTCATGGCTTCCCCCCCAGTGACGCCATTCGAGAAGAAACGATTATTAGCGAAGATAATTTTACCACCTTCAATATAGGTACAATCTTCATGAAAATGACTGATTGTGCTATTCTGAACAATCAGTTTCCCATCAATATTGGAAAACCATAATGCGGGTAGCGCTTCACCAGCTGTCTTTTTATACAATCCCATTTTGACAGACATTGAAGCATCTGAAGTAACTGCTCCCCCATATTCGATAATTGTATGGTCTAAAACTAACTCCTGACAACTAGGTGCCGCTAAAATACCACCCCAAAGCTTTCCAAATTCATTGGTTTTGGATTTGTATTTATCTTCTACGGTAAATTTCACCGGATTTTCAGCAGTACCTAGCGCATATAGATTTCCCAACACCACGATTTCAGCTTTACCAACAGAGTCCATTAACACCGTCACGCCCTCCTCAATGGTCAATGTTTTTCCTTCGGGAATAATAATATCACCTTTAATATGCTGGATACTCCCCTTACTCCAAACGCCGGAAACTTCACCAATAGCACTACCATTGGCATCAGAAGTATCCACGTCAATATTTGCCTTTTCACAGCCCGCTAACAATGCGATTGAAAGAGATATAAACAATAAAATAATGTTATTTTTCATCTGTATATTTCATTATGAGCATGTGCTCGATTTATTTAATTATAATATGCTAAATGCTTCACAAACCTATTTATTCAGATTATAGCGTAGACCTAGGATATAATTTTGGCCATATAAATCCTTCCGAATAAGCGTATTACCACCCTGTACGAGCTTTTCCATAATCTTATCATTCTCAGGATTTGTCCCCTTCACATACAGTTCCATAGGTGTATTTAAGATATTATTGGCTTTGGCGAAAATTGCCCATCCTGTACGGAATTTCTTTTCTACAGAAGCATCAAGTTGAATAAATCCCTTTTGCCATAAATCATTATTCAAAAACTGGGAAACGGTATTGATCCGAGATCCGGTATAAGATCCAGCCAATTGTCCTTCCCATCCTTTGTTAGCATCTTTGTATAACAAGGATAAATTAGCTATATGTGCTGCTTGTCCATAAAGAGGGCGAGTTTGATCCAAAAAGATAGGATCGGGATCCTGTGTAACTTCATTCGTCTTACGGGTCATTTTAGTGGTCGTGATGCGCGAATGCGTGTATGTATAATTTGCCTTAACACCAAATTTTTGGATATACTTGATATAATCAACCTCTAAGCCGAAGTTTTTAGCAGTCCCAAAATTCCCAGGTGTATAGTATACGTCCTGCCTACGTATCTCATCAGCTTGAAAAGTGTACTCGATGGGGTTTTTAATCTTTTTATAAAACATACCTACAAGAAATTGTGATGACGCTTCTGGGAATAATTCGTAACGCAAGTCAAAATTATCGGCCAACGCGTGTTTCAAATCTGGATTCCCTCGCTCCATAAACTCCTCATTGACAACACTAGATGGAACAATCTCGTAAAAGCCAGGGCGATTTAATGCCCGATAATAAGCTGCATGAAGTTGTTGCTTTTTGTCCAAATGATATTTAATCGTTAAACTCGGCAACCATTCTGTATAAATCTGGGATCCCTCAGGTCTCTTTTCTCCAGCAGGGAATAATAATTTATACCCCTGATTCGTATGTTCCATACGTATACCTCCAATCATTTGAAGCTTGTCATTCTCATAGTTGAACATACCGTAAACCGCCGTCGTTTTTTCATCAGCATCGTAGGTCAATGCATTAGCAACAGCACCAGTAGCATTACTGACTGTCAATTGGAGATCCGTATATTTCTGAAAATCAACCCCATATTTATACTTTGCCTCATCAGAGATCGGAGAAAGGTTATAATTATTATAGAAGCTGCTCCGTTGTTTGTCACGATATAAACCACCAGTGGAAATCTCCAGTTTGTTTTCTGCCATTGGAACTTTATAAGCGAGGTCCCAATAACCGGCTCGATCCTCATCGGTATTACGTTCCCAACGGTAAGTCACCGGCGACTTGTTTACGAGAGAAGTCCGTCTACGTTCGAAGTTCTCCTCCACTCCATCTAAGCTAATTGTCGTGTTCTGCGGCAACTCATTGCGCGCCGAAGACAAGACACCTGACCAGCGAAAATTCAAACGATTATCCAAAAAATGATGGTCACCTTGGAGGTTACCAGTGTAGATCTGTTGTTGTGTCTTCCTGCTACGGGTCACATAGGTCAGCTCTGACTTACCGATACTTGGATCGTACTGTCCATTGTAAATCGTATTGACCGCATCACGTAATTGGAGGTTGTTCAAATTCACATACATCTGATAAAAACTCAGCCGATGGTTTGGGTTGATTCGATAATCAATTTTATTATGCAGTCCCAAGCGTTGTTGCTGTTCATCATATTGTCGGTCACTCTGTTCGGTAATGACCGCATTGGGATTGATATCAACGACAGACGATTTGTAGAAAATAGAACGACTGCCGCGATGAAGGTTTTGATAACTTGCCCCTAGTATGACCCCCAACTTATCATCTAAATAGCGATTGCCAATCGTTAGGTTACCGATAAGATCTGGTGATGGTTTTTTATACGTATAGCCCAACGTTCCCTTATCAAAATCAGCGGAAGTAGCATTATAATTTTTCCCATGAAGTTCATAAGGAGATTTTGACGAAACCCCGCTGGTGGAAAAACTACCAAAATCCCGATTAAAATACCGTTGGCTATATCCTGTAGCCAAGTTAGCCTGAAACAATAATTTGCTTGGAGCAGATTTCATGACCATATTCACGACACCACCAATGGCATCAGCCTCCATATTTGGCGTCAGGGATTTGTAGATTTCCAATCGCTCCAACATATCCGATGGGAATAGGTCCAAGGGCACATAGCGATATTTATTGTCAGGACTAGGGACTTTCACGCCATTGACCAAAGTCGTATTATAACGTTTGTCCATTCCCCTTAAAATAGCATACTGCCCCTCACCATTCGAATTCCGTTCGATAGAAACACCCGAAACACGTTGCACAACATTTGCCACTGTAATATCTGGAGATATCTCAATTGCCCGAGCTGATACGACGTTCATGATCTGTGAGGCATTCTTTTCTAGTCGACGAGCGCTTGGATCATCATCGCCGCCATGTCGCTTTCCTTTAACAGTTACCTCCATTAAAGTTTGTTCACTTGAGGTAAGCTGAAAAGTAAAATGAGGCGTATTCTCTTTTTTAATCTCAATTTCTTTAATCAATTCAGTATAGGCCACATGTCGAATATGGACTTTATCTGTACCTGCGGATAGTCCTTTGAATTCAAATGAACCATCTAATTGTGTCTTGGTTGACAAACCACTTTGTTCAAGGAACACGGTGGCACCGACAATGGCTTCCCCTGTTTGTCCATCCAGGACTTTCCCCTTGATCTTGGTCGCATAAGCGGCGCTGATCGAAATACTGGAGGCAAGCAATACCGTTAAAACGTTTTTCATTTTTAATAGATTATTATGAATCTCTGATTGTTGCTGCAAATATGATAGCCTGCAACAGATTCACAAAATCTTTGGCGTTACAAGAAAGAAACAAGCTGAAACGAGGGATCAACCAGAGGGAATCAGCAACAAATAAACAACTGAAATAAAGACAATTACAAGCAAAATAAGCGCCATTAACCTTCAGTTACCCCTATGTTAAGGAATTATGAAATACTAAGCAGATACCCGGCGAGATCCTCACCCTGTTCCAGTTTTAGTTTTTTCCTTAACCGATGTCTGGCCACACGAAGACTATCCTGTGATATCCCCAACAGGATCGCGATATCTGTATTGTTGAGATTGATTTTTAGCAATGCGATCAGGCGCATGTCGGCTGCGGTCAGATCAGGAAATAGCTTGATCAGTTTTTCAAAGAAACTATGATGTACGCGTTCAAATGTCCCCATAAACTCTTTCCAATGGATGCCTTGCGTAATATGTTCACTGATCTGTTGTACCAACCGTTGCATAGGTTTCTTTTGATCCCGTCGATCGTCTTTGACTAGCGCTTTCAATTCGTCGCGAAGTTCTTCCAGAAATTGGTTACTGCGGATGAGGTTGAGCGTATGGGATGTGAGTTCCTTTTCCTTCAGCGTTAGCTCCTGTTTGAGCTGCTTATCTTCCAACAGCTGATTTTTGAGTGCTATTTCCGCCAGTTCACGCTCCGCTTCCTGTTTCCGTGATTCAGCGATCTGAGTTTTGATCCTTATTTTCTGCCGGCTATAAAGGACATACGATAATACACTCAATAAGATCAATACCACAATCGTGCCGAACAACAGGATCGAATTCATCCGTTTGTTTGTCTGCAGTTTTTCTATTTCCTCAGCCTTTTGATTCATATCATACAGTGCCTGGAAAAATGCAGTGTGCCGTGCTCCATCCACACTATAAAGCTCTAGCACGAGTTTTCGGCTTCGCTCAGCATAGAAATAAGCGCTATCCATTTGTCCGCTCAGAGCATATGTCTTGCTGAGATCTTTTGTCGTTGATGCCATCTGATAGACATCCCCAAGATTCTCCGCTAGGCGAAACGCGAGTTGGGTCAGCTGAATACTTTCGGGATATTTATTGGTTTTCCGAAAAATATCCCCCATATTATTGATCACAACAATTTTTCCATAATTATCCTGTGTTTCCTCATATAAATTCCTCGCCTTTTCAAAATGCAAATAAGCACTATCGTATTTCCCAAGATCTTCATAGATACTGCCCAAGTTTTCATGAATCTTGGCTTCCCCGTTACGATTTGTCTGCTCACGGTAGATCGCCAAGGCCTGTTTTTGATAGACAAAGGCCGAATCATAATATCCCTCCTTTTCAAAAAGATGCCCCATATTTCCCAGGACAGAAGCCTCGCCATTTCGATCATTTTCGCTTTTGAAGGTGTGTAGCGCCTTGTTAAAGTATTCCTTGGCCAACTGATGGCGCTTGTTGAAAATATTGAGTTCACCGATATCACTCCAGTTGGATCCCAGTGCCTGTTTCGCGTTGAGCTGGGTGTAGATGCGGTCTGCTTGGAAGTAATAGTCCTGCGCCTGGGCATAATGCCCTTGATTCACGCATAACCAACCGATTGTCTGCAGGCAATTTCCCTGTAGCAGTAGATCACGGTCGTTTATGGCTTTCGCATAACGTTTTTTCACTAAGGTAATCGCCGAATCTGGATAATTTTGGCTTAATACCCGAATCTCTTTAAATGAATCAGCTTGTGCCGTAGTCAATTGTGAGAAAAAAAGCTGTACCAGAAAGAAGGTCGAAAATATAATACTGTAAGAAATTCTCATTTTTGCCGTAAATAGTCGCCGCGTAAATTTAAGCGTTAGCATGTTAACAGAATATTAAATCCGATTAAACTTAACATGCGGAAAGGCTTTCTTCGAGAGGGCTTCGGGGGCTGTTCGACATTTCTTCGGAACTGCTTCGAGCCTGCGTCGCCCCTTCTTCGGGGTTGCTTCGGCTGCTGTTCGACTGCCCTTCGGGTGCGAGCCGAAGCCGAGTCGAAGCGTAGCCGAAGCCGAGTCGAAGCCGAGTCGAAGCGTAGCCGAAGCCGAGTCGAAGCCGAGTCGAAGCGTAGCCGAAGCCGAGTCGAACATGTCTCGAATAAACGTCGAATAATTACCGAATAGATGCCGAAAAAAGTATGGGATACCCCAAAAAAACAAAAGGGGACCCGACTTTTATATCTGTTCCCCCCTTAGTACCTATTGATTTATTAAATGTTAATACCTAGCGCACTACACGACCTTTTGCTCAATCTTAGTTAAATATCACTAATTCTTACAGAGAAGCTGATCTAAGCCAAAAGCAATATAAAAGAAAATCGTATTAGATATCAATCACCAGATTTAAGCTCGATCATCGGTGTTATGCGTTCTAAAATATCAAAAGCGACCTCCGCCATCTTATTCCCTTTATTGTCCAACAATGGGTTCACTTCGACAATCTCCAGACAGCCAACTTTTTCGGAACGTATGATTTCTTCCAATATCAGGACGATTTCCTTTGGCATAAAACCCTTGGGAACAGGCGTCCCTGTACCATCTGAGATCAACTCGCTATCCATGCTATCCACATCAAAAGAGATATAAATCATATCACAGTCCTGCAAACTGACTAATGCTTCAGCCACACAATCCTCAATGCCTCGTTGGCGAATTTCTTCGACACGGTAATTTTTTATTCCCAAATGCGCAATCAAAAGATCTTCAGGTTCCTCGGTATCCCTGACCCCAAAATAGATTAAACTCGCTGGTTGTATCTTCTCTGCCGGACCGGCAATACGCTTCAGCTTATTCCATAATTCCTGCGTTGATTGATCAATTTCATTAATTTTACAGGACAGGTTGTCTTCATTCAACATGGCCGCCAAAGGCATACCATGCATGTTGCCAGAAGGTGTTGTATAAGGTGAATGAATATCTGCATGCGCATCGACCCAAATCACACCCAGTTTTTTATCTGGATAAGCCGACTTGATGCCGCTGATTGTCCCCATTGCCGAAGAATGGTCACCAGAAAATACC
The DNA here is from genome assembly GCF_019969845.1 of Sphingobacterium sp. GVS05A. Classification (GTDB taxonomy): domain Bacteria; phylum Bacteroidota; class Bacteroidia; order Sphingobacteriales; family Sphingobacteriaceae; genus Sphingobacterium. The sequence continues at coordinate 1,055,265 of NZ_JAHXYR010000001.1, read as the reverse complement.
AAAGGGAAATTACCCGCCGACAGACTATCTTCCACTGTAGAAGCCACCTGCTTACACTGCTCATAGATCTGTTGGATATGTTTACCGAAAGGATGGTTATCATTTTGGTAAATGGAACTATTTCGTGTAGGCACATCCACAAAGGGATAATTGATAAAATACTGACTTCCTTTGTTGATCGCCGCAATCTCAATAGCATCTATACCAAGGTCAGAACCTCGGGTCCCCGCACCAATATCCGATCTGTTTTTGATCAATTCAATCATTTTCTTCATCGTGCAGTCGCATTAGTCAACGATCGTTCGATTATCTCCAGGCAGCTGTCAATCTGACTTTCCGTAATCACCAATGGTGGCGCCAAACGGATCTTGTTGCCATGGGTAGGTTTTGCCAAAAGACCATTTTCCTTAAATTCTAGGCAAATATTCCAGGCTAGATCACTCTCTTCGCTGGCATTGATCACAATAGCTGTCAATAGTCCTTTGCCCCTGACTTCGGTAATCATATCCGATTTGGCCGCAATTTTCCGTAAACCCTCCAAAAACAGCCCCCCCATTTGACGGGCATTGTTGACCAGATCTTCATCCAGTACAACCTGAAGCGCTTCCATCGCTACTGCACAAGCCAGTGGATTACCGCCATAGGTAGAACCATGCTCACCCGGTTTGATACACAACATAATAGCATCATCGGCCAATACCGCTGAGACAGGCAATACTCCTCCAGATAAGGCCTTACCCAATATCAATACATCCGGTTTACTCGCACTATCCACATCATCAATGGCATAAGAAGCCAACATGCTTCCAGTTCTTGCGATACCTGTCTGGATTTCATCCGCAAGAAAAAGTACATTATAGCTTGTACACAACAGGCGTACACGTTTCAAATAATCTGCATCCGGAACCACAATTCCTGCTTCCCCCTGAATCGGCTCAACAATAAATCCGGCAATATTTTTATCCTGTTTAAACAAGGCTTCCAATGCCTCAATATCATTGTAGGGCACCAATGCTATTCCTTCCACGAAAGGACCGAAATCGTTGGTTGCAGTTGTATCATTTGAAGCAGATATCACCGAAATGGTACGTCCATGAAAATTATCTCTAGCAAAAACTATTTTAGCTTGATTTTGAGCAATACCTTTGACTTGATATGCCCATTTACGACAGAGCTTCATTGCTGTTTCAACAGCCTCTACACCCGAGTTCATAACCAAAGCTTTATCGAAGCCGAATAGCTTACAGATCATTTCCTCAAAATCTCCCAGTTTATTGTTATAGAAAGCACGTGAAGTCAAAGTCAACTTCTGAGCTTGATCTGTCAACGCAGCAATAATACGCGGGTGACAATGTCCCTGATTGACTGCTGAATATGCCGACAGGAAATCAAAATAAGACTTACCATCAACATCCCATACCATAACACCTTCTGCCCGCTCCAACACAACCGGTAAAGGGTGATAGTTGTGTGCTCCATATTTTTCTTCCTTGGCAATAAACGCCGCGCCGTTTCCTTGTTTAGATACAATACTCATAATTTGGATTTTATTTCAAATAATAACAAATATACAGTTTTTACTATTTTTAAGATAAAATAATGGAATTTAACACTAAATTAGCGTTAAAATATTAAAATTAACTTTTAAACCTACATAACAATGAACGGCATAGATGAATTTGACCTTCAAATTTTAAAATACCTGGATGCGGATGGCCGAATGGCGTACTCGGCTATTGCAACAGCATTAGGCGTATCCAATACCATGATCCATCAACGTATCAATCGTCTCATGGAGCAAGGGATATTGACAGGCATAAAACCCGTATTAGATGAAAAAAGATTAGGTTATGATTGGGGGGCTTTTACGGGGCTCAGTCTGGAAAAAGATCATGATTCAAGTCGTATCATTGCCGAGCTGAAAAAGATCCCTGAAGTTACGGAATGTTATTACATCACTGGAAACTACACCTTATACGTAAAGATTATCGCCAAAAATCATGAACATATGCGTCAGTTGCTTTATGAAAAAATTGACAACATTCCTGGCATCGCAAAAACAGATTCTCTCATCGAATTAGGATGTGCATTTAAACGCAATATTATCCTTTAACAACATTAGCAAGCTCAACTGGTCTTGGATCTCAGACAGCAATCTTGGATTCAAGACCTTGCTATTGTTTTCCGATATTTGCCAGCTCCTCCTCTGTCCAATAAATCAGTTCCCGTAATACAAACACATTTTCATAGCTTCCCAACCCATCTATATAATCCCACAGATTGCCTTCAACTTTAACCGGCCTGCCATGGTGCAGTATATCATACCCACTATCCAACCAATTTTGTATCTGCTCTTTATCCATCTTTATATGATCTTATTGTTAATATTTATTTAAAACGATTACTTCAAATATAAGGCATTTTTGCGAGGGAAATAAGTCTCTGGACAAGAAAATTTAAATTCGATACTTTATTAAAAAACAACATATCGGAGACAAGTTTTCAGTTCGAATTGGGCAATTTTAGGATTAAATAAAGTATATTCGTATAAAACCAAATTGTATAATTATGGCAGATTTTTTCTATGTTGGCTATGAAGGTGAAGACGAACTACTCGAACTCGTAGCTGTATCGACCATCCAATCGCTATTGTATTTTCAGGACGCCGATCAGGAAGATTTTACGACAATAAAAACCTCTATCGATCAAAATTTTATTGTGGAAGAAGATCTGATTACTGTAGCCGACGCTCTGAGACTGGATCAATCCATCGTACGTTTTACACCCGGAAAACCAAATTACAAAGATTAGGGATTCTGCTGTAAAAAATTGCTACTTATCAGTAGCAGTATTGCTATCCCGATTGATAGGGATAGCCTATAGTTCATTTGTGAAGTAAAATAAAAAAATCAACAACATGAGAGCAGTTTTAATTGGCGGTTCCGGCGCAACTGGAAGGGTACTTGTTCATGAGCTATTAAAATCTACTGATTTCACCGAAGTAATCGTCCTCTTGCGGCGCAAGAGCTTTGATGAACAACCCAAATTACGACAGATCATTGTAGACTTCAGCAAACTGCAAGAGTTTGAACAAGAGATTCACGGCGATATTGCTTTTTCCTGCCTGGGTACCACAGTTAAAGATGCAGGTAGTAAAGAAGCACAATGGAAGATAGATCATGACCTCAACCTGCAATTCGCAGCGCTGGCCAAGAAAAATGAAATCCCCTGTTTTGTATTACTTTCGGCGGTCAACGCAGATGCTGAATCGAAGATTTTCTATAATCGGATGAAAGGGAGTCTGGAGCAACATGTGAAAGCACTAGATTTTGGTAAACTTATTATTGTACAGCCCGGCGGCTTGATCCGTCCCAATACTGATCGCCTAGGCGAAAAGATCGGCATAAACGCATTACGCGCTTTTAACCGTATCGGCCTTTTTAAGAGCTATGAAGCGCTACCCGTTACCATGGTTGCCCAGGCGATGATACAGTCCATTCATGCCCGCAAAGAACGCATCAATATCATCTCAGTGGAAGATATCAAACAGCTATCAGACACGGTGAACCAAGGGTAATGTAAAAAGTATTCATAACAATGAATTAACAATAAGCTAATCCGGGCTTATTAATTTGCTGTCATTTATTTTATTTATCACACTAATGAAAAAACGCTTTTTATTCCTTTTTCTCTTTGCTTTTATTTATGTATTTCCGGCCTTTAGCCAAGAAGCAAAATATATCTTTTACCTCATCGGTGACGGAATGGGACTCAATCAAGTCAATCTGACCGAAATACACCGTGCCGAACTCCAGCAAAAAAACAGTACGGTACCTTTGGTCTTTACTCAGTTCCCTCATGTTGGATTTGCTTCCACACACTCCCAATCCAACGGTGTTACCGATTCTGGCGCTGGCGGTACAGCTCTTGCTGTCGGTAAAAAAACGAAAAACGGTGTTATCGGAATGGACAGTACCGGAACAGTGCCACATAAAAGTATCGCTTATGCAGCTAAGGAAAAAGGAAAGAAAGTCGGTATCATCACCAGTGTGAGTATAGACCATGCTACACCTGCTTCGTTTTATGCCCATCAGCCTGACCGAGATATGTATTACGAAATTGGCAAAGAAATTATCAGCTCCAATTTTGACTTCTTTGGTGGATCCAATTTCCTAAAATCCGAAACAACTTTTGATAAACAACCCGCTCCTTCCCTTTTCCCCTTATTTGAAAAAGCAGGATATAAAGTTCTAAAAGGAAAAGAGGCCTATATACAACATCCCCGCAAGTCGGACAAAATCATCCTTATGAATACAGATGGCACTGCAACAGATGCGCTAAAATATGCCATAGATCAAAAACCATCTGACCTCAAGCTAGCGGATATTACCGCTGCTGCAATCCAATCTTTAGAACAAAACAATAAAAATGGATTCTTTTTGATGGTTGAAGGTGGAAAAATAGACTGGGCCTGCCATGCAAATGATGCAGCTACCACCATCCAGGAAGTATTGGACTTCAATTCGGCGGCAGAACTTGTGTATGAATTCTACAAGAAACACCCCAAGGAAACACTTATTGTGGTCACTGCTGACCATGAGACTGGTGGATTGGGCATCGGCAACGGTAGCTCTACTTTAAAGACAAAATTACTGGCTAATCAAAAATTATCGCATGCCGAGCTTTCAAATGAAATCGGTAATCTGCGCAAAAACAAAGCAAATGCAACTTGGGATGACCTAAAAAATCTTCTTTCCACGCATACAGGCCTGTATAACCAAGTAAAAGTCAATGCGGATGACGACAAATCACTACAGGGAGCCTACCAACGCAGTTTCGTTGACCATCAGAATGAAACAGCAAAAAGTTTGTACGCCAGTGATGACAAAATCGCGGCTTTAAGCATTGCCATACTAAATCGTATGGGATCAATTGCTTGGGCTTCCAACAACCATTCGGCAGCTTATGCCCCCGTTTATGCCATTGGCGCAGGCGCTGAGCAGTTCAGTCAGAAAATGGACAACACCGACATACCAAAGAAAATAGCGATAGCTGCCAAACTAAGCTTAGACTAAAAACAAAAAAAATCCCCAAGAAATTCTTGGGGATTTTTTTTGTTGAGCCTCTTATCGGAATCGAACCAATGACCTACTGATTACAAGTCAGTTGCTCTACCAGCTGAGCTAAAGAGGCTTTTTAAAGAAGTTTAATGAGTATCGCTCAAAGAGCCTCTTATCGGAATCGAACCAATGACCTACTGATTACAAGTCAGTTGCTCTACCAGCTGAGCTAAAGAGGCTTTTTAAAGAAGTTTGATGAGTAACACTCGAAGAGCCTCTTATCGGAATCGAACCAATGACCTACTGATTACAAGTCAGTTGCTCTACCAGCTGAGCTAAAGAGGCTTTTACTTCTTTTCAATCTTAAAACGACCTCCGTTTTAAGATGCTGCAAATATCGAAAGCCTAAATCAAAAATGCAAGTCCCCCGCTATAATTTTTACCTGCTTTGACGCCAAATATTTAAAAATCAACAGCATTATTTTTTAATACTGAAAATTTGTCACGAATCAATAAATATCAATGTCATTTTTTCCGAATTACCACATAAAACCCGAATGGCATTTCAATTGTTATACCCATACATATCAACAAAACTTTAATTAAGCGATACAGAATGAACTTTAACAATTACACAATCAAAGCCCAGGAGGCTATACAAAAAGCGTCGGAGATAGCCGCTGGAAATCAGCAACAGGCCATCGAGACAGCACATATATTAAAAGCATTACTTACTGTAGATGAAAATGTTGTCAGTCACCTATTAAAGAAATTGAACGTCAACATCCCTTACCTTGGCGCTGAGCTTGATAAGCAAATCGAGAGCTTCCCCAAAGTAAGCGGAAGTAACATCTATCTCAGCAGTGATGCAAACAATGCTTTACAAAAAGCACAAGGATATCTCAAAGAATTTAACGATGAATTTGTCTCGGTCGAGCATGTACTACTGGGTATATTGGCCACTTCAGACAAAACTTCATCCCTGCTGAAATCACAAGGGGTAACGGAAAAAGATCTCAAAACCGCCATTAAAGAATTGCGGGGCAATAGTCGCGTGACCGATCAAAATGCGGAAGCAACTTACAACGCACTTGGAAAATATGCCCGTAACTTAAATGAATATGCCGAATCCGGCAAACTAGACCCGGTCATCGGTCGGGACGAGGAGATCAGACGTGTCATGCAAATTCTTTCACGACGCACCAAAAACAACCCCATACTCGTTGGTGAACCCGGGGTTGGTAAGACCGCTATTGCCGAGGGAATCGCCTATCGGATTATCAAAGGTGACGCACCAGAAAATCTTAAATCCAAGATTGTATTTTCATTGGATATGGGCGCCTTGGTTGCCGGAGCTAAATATAAAGGTGAATTTGAGGAACGTTTGAAAGCCGTTGTCAAAGAAGTAACGGATTCCAATGGTGAGATCGTCCTTTTCATTGATGAGATCCACACCTTGGTTGGCGCTGGTGGTGGTGAAGGGGCAATGGATGCCGCAAACATCCTGAAACCTGCCTTAGCCAGAGGTGAGCTACGTGCCATTGGAGCGACCACACTCAATGAATATCAAAAGTATTTTGAAAAAGACAAAGCGCTGGAGCGTAGGTTTCAAAAAGTCATGGTGGAAGAGCCTGACACGCAAGACGCCATCTCCATCCTACGGGGATTGAAAGAACGCTATGAAACACACCATAAAGTGCGTATTCTCGACGAGTCTATCATTGCTGCAGTGGAGTTATCACAACGCTATATTGCAGACCGCTTTTTACCGGACAAAGCCATTGACTTAATTGACGAGGCTGCCTCCAAATTACGCCTGGAAATGGACTCTGTACCAGAAGCGGTAGACGAACTAGAGCGCCGTATCATGCAATTGGAAATCGAACGCGAAGCATTAAAACGTGAAAATGACGACAAAAAGGTGCAGGAACTTTCTGAAAGCATTGCTAACTTATCTGCTGAACGTGATACCCTGAGGGCTTCATGGCAAGCGGAAAAAAGTCTGGTGGACAATGTAAACCAAGAAATTGAAAACATTGAAAACTATAAACTTGAAGCCGAACAGGCCGAACGCTCAGGTGATTATGGTAAAGTAGCCGAATTACGTTACGGACGGATCAAAGAAGCACAGGAAAAAGTGGAGAAACTGAAAGCTGAACTGGCTGAAAAACAGGAAAGCAAACGCATGCTCAAGGAAGAGGTAACTTCAGAAGATATTGCTGATGTCGTTGCTAAATGGACTGGAATACCTGTCAGCAAAATGATTCAGTCTGAACGTGAAAAGCTGCTGAATCTGGAAGAAGAACTTCACAAACGGGTCGCAGGTCAAGATGAAGCCATTGAAGCGATCTCTGATGCAATCCGCCGTTCAAGAGCAGGACTGAATGATGCAAAGCGCCCGATAGGTTCATTCATCTTCCTGGGTACAACCGGGGTCGGAAAAACCGAACTCGCAAAAGCCCTGGCTGAATTTCTATTCGATGATGAACAATCTATGGTGCGCATCGATATGTCAGAATATCAGGAAAGACATGCCGTATCCCGTTTGATCGGTGCGCCTCCGGGATATGTCGGTTATGATGAAGGCGGTCAGCTGACAGAAGCCGTACGCAGACACCCTTACTCGGTCGTATTATTGGATGAAATCGAAAAAGCACATCCGGATGTATTTAACATCTTGTTGCAGGTATTGGATGATGGTCACCTAACAGACAACAAAGGTCGTACGGTCAACTTTAAAAATACGATCATTATCATGACCTCTAATACCGGATCGCATATTATCCAAGAGAATTTCAGTCATTTGGATGATGATAATAAAGAGGAGATCATTGCAAAAACACGTACTGAAGTGTTTGATTTGCTTAAACAGTCGATCCGTCCGGAGTTCCTGAACCGTATTGATGAGGTGATTATGTTTACTCCGTTGAGTAGAGATGAGATCGGTGATATTGTGCGACTTCAATTTGTACATGTCCAAAAACAACTGGCCGAGCAAAATATCTTTATCACGGCCTCGGATGAAGCGATGGATTGGTTGGCACAACTTGGATACGATCCGATCTATGGCGCCAGACCATTGAAACGTGTCATTCAGAAACGTATTCTGAATGAGTTATCCAAAGAAATCTTATCCGGCAAAGTCAGTCGCGATTCGATTATCAGACTGGATGTCTTTGATGGAAAATTCGTCTTTATCAATAAACAGGAAGATTGATAGTTTATAAATAATCATAAGAGCCCCACTTCATTAGCGGGGCTCTTATGTTATAAACAGGTATTTTACAGGTAAACTATCTTCTAATTCGAAACCCCTACTGCTTTCAGCAATTTCTTCACATCGTCCTCCCCATCAAGATGCTGCACTAAGGTTTTCGTTTTAGCATCATAAATATACAAGGAAGGATAATTACTTGGACTGAATTTTTCTATAAACTGTGTCCCCGAGTCAAACAAAAATTTCACATTGACAGCACCTTTCAGCGCTTTAGCATGCATATTAATAAAACCATCCACGTAAGGTTTATCGTTCATAGAGATAAAATAAAAGCTAACGTTTTTTAGCTTTTGCAAATTCTGTGCGATTCCCGCTCCCATTTTCTGGCAATGGCCACAGCCCGGATCATAGAAATCCAAAACGATATAACCTGTCTTTGGCAATTTGTCCGAATTGAACTTGCCAGACTGATAAACCTCATCAAACGTAAATGCCGGAATCGTTTTTGGAGCCTGCGCAAATAAGGGTTGAAAAAGAAAAAATGCACATGCAAAAAATAGGGAGCAGAGTAACTTCATGTTAAAAAATTTTAAACTGACAATGAATATTCAATTAATTTTAATCAATAATACCTAAAAATGCGGTTCTATTCGTCAATATTTTAGTTTTTTTACAAAAAATGCGTAAGTTTGGACTAATTTTTAAATCGATCAAATCTATTAACACTCATTAATCGTGAAAAAACGAATTGCCATTTTTGCTTCAGGTTCAGGGTCCAATGCTCAAAAAATAATGGAACATTTCAAATACTCAGATGAAGTTGAGGTTGCGCTGATCCTGTCCAACAACCCTGATGCTTATGTTATTCAACGTGCTGACAATTTTGAAATTCCAGCCCATATATTTGATCGCAATGAATTTTACAACACGGACAATGTCGTTAATATCCTTAAAAATTTAAATATCGATCTGATCATCCTAGCAGGTTTCTTATGGCTTGTTCCAAACAATCTTTTAAAGGCCTATCCAAATCAGATCATCAACATACATCCTGCTCTCCTACCGAAATATGGTGGCAAGGGCATGTATGGCGACCATGTACATAAAGCTGTTTTGGCCAACAAAGAGGAAGAACATGGCATTACCATTCATTTTGCTAATGAGCACTTTGATGAGGGCGAGATCATTTATCAAGCAAAGTTTAAGATAGACGCCAATGACACATTGGATATCATTAAGTTCAAAGGACAGCAATTAGAACACCAGCATTTCCCGAAAGTAATTGAGAACCTAATCAAAAAAATGTAAAAACAACATTTTTATTTAGAATTATTTTAAACAAATTGTAACTTTGCCTCATGAACGAAGTTATTGAATCCTTTGTGGAACAGTGTGAGGGCGAGGGCAAAGCAAGCCCATTTCAATTTAGAAGTGCCGCAATGAATCCTTTTTCTGATTTTTCCTGTGTTTGTTTCAAAAAATGCTGTAAAAAATACAAAGAAGGAAAACGTTGTAAGAAGTGCCCCGGCCGAAAAAAATAAACTGTTATTACTTTTACCTAGGCTTACTCCTCTAGATAGTTCAGATCCTTATCAAAGCTTTCTTCGAGTTGTGTCAGTGAATACATAGCGATACCAGAAAGTACCAAGACCATCGTAATTGCCGCTGGGACAATACCAAACGAATCCACCAAAAGTCCATAAACCATTGTTGATGGTATCAAGGCACCCCTAACAAAATTAGGAGCGGTTGTAGCCACAGTTGCCCGCAGGTTGGTACCAAATTGTTCCGCTGAAATAGTCACAAATGTGGCCCAATACCCTACTCCTAGCCCCATGACAAAAGCCAAAACTAAAAATTTATTGGCTGTAATTCCAGTACTCAAAAGATACCATAACGAACTACCGATAATAATCAACTGACAAATAAAAACCACCTTTTTCCGAGATTTTAGAATCTGCGCAAACACACCTGCTAACACGTCGCCAATGGAAATTCCGATATAAGCAAACATCACCCCTTTACCCGCGCTCAAGGTTTCGGATGCCCCAAGTGCTTTTCCTATTTCCGGAGCCTGCGTGACCAACACTCCCACCACAAACCAGATTGGCAAACCTATACAGAGACAATTGATATAACGTTTCAATCGGCTTTTATCGGTAAAAAGCATCCTGAAATCACCTTTCGGAATATCCTTTTTATCCTGCTCCTTAAATAGACCCGATTCAAAAGAACCAACACGCAATAGCAACAACAATAACCCCATTCCACCACCGACGAAATAAGCAGTACGCCAATTGAATTCCTCCGAAACAAAGTAAGCAAGAATAGCACCCAACACCCCAACACTGGCCACCAGCATTGTTCCATAACCGCGCTTTGACTTATGCATGCTTTCCGAAACCAAGGTGATCCCCGCTCCCAGTTCCCCAGCCAATCCAATCCCGGCTATAAACCGGATAATTCCATACTGCCACACATCCCCTACAAAACCATTTGCAATATTCGCTAAGGAATAAAGTAAAATAGAACCAAACAACACCTTTAAACGTCCGTATTTATCACCGATAATCCCCCAGATAATCCCACCAAGCAACAAACCGCCCATTTGCATATTAAGAACAAATTCGCCTTTTACCCGCATCTGTTCTGTCGGCACCCCAATATCTGTAAAGGATTGAATGCGGACAATAGAAAAAATAATGAGATCATAGATATCGACAAAATACCCCAACGATGCTATCGTCACCAATAGCCATACCTTCTTGCTTTCAGCCTGTTTATCTTTTAATGTTGACATTTTAGGTTCTTTGATGCCGTAAAAATACCATAGTGAAATAAGAAAACCAAGATTTCGAAAAATAATCCAGTACATTGTCCTATTTTTGTATCATGAGATACAGTCCACGTGCATTAACATGGCTATTGCGTTTTTACCCTCCTTTTTTATTTCAGGGAATCTGGGTAAAAAAAATCAGTCCAGGCTTTAAAGGAGCCGAAGTGAAAATTTACAAGACTCCATTCAATATCAACACCAATAAAACCTTGTTTGGTGGAACAATTTTCGCTGCTGCAGACCCGATATTTCCGATCCTAATCGATCAATATCTTCAAAAAACAGGTTTTAGAAAGACCGTAGCCTGGCTCAAGTCATCTCGGATTGATTTTAAAAAACCCGGAAAAACAAGTGTGGGCTATTCTGTTCAACTTTCGGACGAACTACTGGACGAATGTACCCAAACCATTCGCACGAAAGGCAAAATTGTCAAAAACCTGAGTCTGGAAATAAAAGATAAAAATGATGAATTATGTGCTGTAGTCCATTGTGAAACCTACATTCGTGACTTGAATTTTACATTCCCGGATAGAAATCGAAAGGTCGAGCAATAAGAAATTAATATATTTGTCCAATTACCAAAAAAATAGAAACATGAACAAAATCGCTTTCATGGCTATCGCATCCTTGGCAATAGCGGCATGTGGAACCACTGGCACAAACAATGTAAAGGTTTTACAAGATTCAACAATCAAAATACATGATGAAATCATGCCTCAGATCGCTCATTTTGACCGCGATGCAGTCAAAATAGACTCTATCCTGAATAATCTAAAAACACTAAAAGCTGCTAAAGCTGACTTGGACACCACAGCAACAAAAAAGGACCTTGGTATATTAAAAGCAAACCTGGAGAGTGCGACAGACCACATGATGGACTGGATGAAAGCATATAAACCCGACAGTACCGATATCAAATATTTTGAAGTCGAATTGCAAAAAGTATCAGACATGAAGAAAATATTTGATACTGTTTCCAAGGAAAGCCAGGAGAAATTAAAGAACTTCTAGGTGAACAGCCCTGCTCAATACCAGCTTATAGCAGGATAGAAAAGCCCAGTAGGGCAAATTAATAATGAAAGAATACAAACAGATGAAATCTATATTTAAACTTTGTTGTGCTACGGGCCTATTGCTTGGTTTATTTTCTTGCAAAAACACGAGCCAGTCCAACTTACCAATTTACGGCGAACGGGAAGCCGTCGAAAAAACAGTTGACGGAAAACAAGTGATAGATACGGTTTATCATACCATACCTGCATTTAAGTTTTTGAACCAGGATAGTGTGATGATCTCAGAGAAGGATTTTGAGGGAAAAGTATATATCGCAAACTTCTTTTTCACACATTGTCCAAGCATCTGCCCAACAATGAACCGTAATTTGCTCAAAATCTATACACAATATAAGGATAATGATGCTGTTCGCTTTTTGTCCCATAGCATAGATTTTAAATATGATCAGCCCTACGTATTGAAAGATTATGCAAATAAACTAGGCGTAAGCAATGACCATTGGCAATTTGTTTCAGGTACAAAGGCAGATATTTATGGTATAGCCAACCAATACCTGGTTTATACAGCTGAGGATAAGAATGCCCCTGGAGGTTATGACCACCAAGGTTACCTTGTCTTGATTGACAAGGATAAACGCATCCGTGGCGCTTATGATGGTACTAATGATGAGCAGGTAAAAAAACTAATGGAGGACCTACCAAAGCTATTGAACGAAGCTAAAAACTAATATGCGCACCCTCTTAACAACCTGTTTTATTATTGGATGCCTATTATCGGCTTTGATCGGCTGTCAAAACGAAATTGATATTCGAACAGCGCAATACAGCGTAAATGGTCAAAAAGTGTATATAACACATTGTCAGAATTGCCATGGCGAAAAAGGAGAAGGATTGGGAAACCTCTACCCTCCGCTTACAGATACCAAGTTTTTGGAAAAAAACCGCCAAAAGCTTGCCTGTATCGTTAAACATGGCGCAACAGGGGAACTCGAGGTCGCAGGCAAGAAATTCAATAACACGATGCCAGCTTCAAATCTTTCCGCCGTTGATATTGCTTATGTACTGACCTATATCAATACAAAGATCAATAAGGGCAAGGAAATATTTCCCTTAAATGAAGTGGAAAAACAATTAAAAAATTGTCAATAAAAAAGAGGAACTTGTATAAAGTTCCTCTTTTTTTGCCTAATGCCCGGCAGGCGCATTAAATCCAGCTAACAAAAAAATAATCATTCAAAGCCAAAACAATTTAAATCTTTTTTCCTTATTGTATTATTGGTCCAATTTGTTTTTGTATTTATTGATTTATAACAATAATTTGACATTTTGGATTCAAATTAATCACTAATTTTGCAACCGAATGAACGTTCGATTGATGCAGACAAATGAAAAAATTGCAGCTGTCTTTGCTGCCACACTTAAACTGATACACACAAACGGTTTCCACGGGACGCCAATGAGTAAGATCGCACAGGAATCCGATGTAGCGATAGGTACTATCTACCACTATTTTCCCTCTAAAGATGATTTGATCTTTGCGCTGTTCAAACATTGCCGGTCAATCTTAAACGATTACATATTTGACGGGATAAAAGAAGACTTTGATTATAAAGCTTCTTTTTTTCATGTGTGGCGCAACTTTGTTCAGTTCTATTTAGAAAACGGACGGATCTTCAGTTTTTTTGAACAGTTTTTTTCTTCGCCTTATTACGAAAAGAATAAAGCTGAGATACAGGAGCCTGTCGGTGGCCAAAACAAAGTACTTGACTTTTTGCAGGAAGGCATTGACAAAAAAATTTTAAAACAAGTAAATGTTCACCTATTGGTGGCTAGTTATATCGGAGTGGCTTTGTCCACAGTACATAGCATCAAATTCAAAGATCTTCACTTCTCCGAACAGAATATCAAGGAGTTAATGGAAATAATTTGGGATGGTGCTGTCAATAGAAATAAAAATAATTAATGAGATATATGAAGTTTAATAAAATCGTTTATTCCTTAGCGACACTGTCGCTGTTGAGTAATACAGGATTTGCACAACAGCAATCTGAAAACTTGCCGCCAAATGCGACGCTTCAGCAGCTGATAGATTATGCACTACGCAATCAAATTTCTGTAAAACAGGCACAATTGGATGAGGCCATCGGTGAAAAGGATATCGATATCTCCCTTTCGGGCTGGTACCCACAATTAGGTTTGAAAGGAAGCTATAACTATAATGTGATTGTCCCCGTGGTCAATATCGGTGGAAATAACATCAAAATGGGGCAGAATAATGCCAGTGCATTGACGCTACAGGCCGATCAGCAATTGTTGAATCCCGAATTGATACAGGCAAGGAAGGCTGCCTCATTAGTTCGCCTAGGCAACAAGCAAAACACCGAAAGCAAAAAAATAAATGCGGTTGTGGAAGTCAGCAAAGCTTATTATGACATCCTAACAACAGAGGAAATGATTAAAATTGTCCGCGAAAATATTGCTAGGCTTCAAAAGCAGCTGAAAGACGCAAAATCGCAATATGATGTTGGAGTGGTTGACAAAACGGATTTTAAAAGAGCGCAGATCGCTTTGGCCAATTCCAACGCAGACGAAAAACGGAACGTCGAATTACGAAAATATAAATATGAATATCTGAAACAGCTGCTAGCATTAGATAAAGGCCAAAATCTTACTTTATCATTCAATAACAGCAACATGGAATCCGAAATTTTATTGGATACCACAGCTGCTGTAAGTGTTTCCAATCGGATCGAATTCCAACAATTGGAAACATCGAAAAAGATTCAGCAATTGAACACGCAATATTTTAAATGGACCTATTTACCTAGCGTAAGTGCCTTTTATAACTACGCATTCAATTATCGGAATGATAAATTCAGTAAACTCTATAACGACAATTTCCCGGGTTCTGTCGCAGGTTTGAATCTCTCTTTTTCTATTTTCGACGGATTTAAACGAAAAAAACAAGTCAATAAATCCAGGTTGCAGGAGGAACGTATTGACTGGGATATCAAGAATCTGGAAAACAGTATCAATACGGAGTATGCCTTATCAAAAGCCACATACAATGCTAATCTAAATGATTGGAAAACGGCAAAAGAGAATGTAGAATTGTCCAAAGAGGTTTATGAAACAATCAAATTGCAATACGATGAGGGAATCACAAAATACCTGGATTTAATGACGGCTGAAAATGATCTCAAAATAACGCAATTCAATTATCTGAGTGCGCTCTATGCATTGCTATCAAGTAAATTGGATGTTCAAAAAGCAGTTGGGGCAATCCAAACTAATTAATCAATTCAAACGGAAACTAATACAAATCATGAATAAAAGACAATTATTATTCGCTTTCTTCCTTGGGACGGCTTTAGTATGGACCTCTTGTGGAAATAAAGATGCAAAAAAGCAAGGTGCAGCACAGGCTCAGGCCGAGAAGGTTGTTCCTGTTACCTTTGGCGCAGCATCACATGAGACTGTTACGGGAACCATAAGTTACCCAGCAACAGTCAAACCGTTGAACGAAGCAGACCTATTTGCAGAAGTAAGCGGTTATATTACCAAAATATATGTTTCAGACGGTGCTGTGGTCTCTAAAGGTCAAGCCTTATATGAGATTGACGGAACACGTTATAATGCAGCTGTACAACAGGCAAAAGCAAGCCTTCAAATCGCACAAACAGATCTCGACCGTCAAAAAAGAGATTTGGCCCGTTATCAAGTATTGGCTGACAAAGAC
The DNA here is from genome assembly GCF_019969845.1 of Sphingobacterium sp. GVS05A. Lineage (GTDB taxonomy): Bacteria > Bacteroidota > Bacteroidia > Sphingobacteriales > Sphingobacteriaceae > Sphingobacterium. The sequence goes on along the minus strand of NZ_JAHXYR010000001.1, from coordinate 1,039,400 downwards.
GCGATCGCTAAACAGGTTTATGATAATGCCGTATCAAATGTTGCTTCTTCGCAAGCACAGGTAGAATCTGCGCGCGCGGCATTGGTAACAGCCAATACCAACCTGTCCCGTTCTACGATTCGTGCGCCATTCTCCGGAACCATTGGTATATCACAGGTACGCTTAGGTGCTTTGGTCAATCCTGGTACTACGCTATTGAATACATTATCCTCAACAAGCCCGATTGCCATTGAGTTTCAGGTCAACGAAAAAGATATCAGCAAATTTGCTCAAATGCAAAGCAGCCATGCTTCTTCGGACCTTTCGCTTTTATTGCCGGACGGAAGTACCTATGAAGGTAAGGGAAGCATAACGACCATTGACCGTGCTGTTGATCCAGCGACAGGAACAATTAAAATACGGGCTACATTCCCGAACAATGCCAATGCGTTAAGAGCGGGCATGAATATCACCATGAATGTATCGACCACATCGGCAACTGAAGAAATCGTTGTTCCTTACAAAGCAGTCTTCGAGCAATTGGGTGTGTTCAATTTATATGCCGTTAACGATAGCAGCAAAGCTGAAATCCGTCAGGTAAAATTGGGTATTAAAGCCGGTGATAAAATCGTTATCAAAGAGGGTGTCAAAGACGGTGAGAAAATCGTTGTTGATGGAGCTATGAATGTCCAAAATGGTGTTAAAGTTGTCGATGCTGCCACTGCTGCCCAACAAGCTGCAAAAGGCGCTCCGAAAGGAAAATAACAGCATTAATTTTTAAAGAGAATCTAAAAGATATAGAATGATTTCAGAAGTATTTATTAAGAGGCCAGTTACCGCAATCGTTATTTCGATATTGATTTCAATCATCGGAATTATTGCTGTATCTACGTTGCCAATTAGCCAGTACCCTTCTATTGCACCGCCAACCGTAACAGTTACAGCAAACTATACGGGCGCAGATGCACAGACGGTTGAGCAGACCGTGACAACGCTGATTGAGAGTCAGATCAATGGTACACCTGGCATGATTTATATGTCGTCAAATAGTACTTCAAATGGTCAAGCAACAATTACTGTCACATTTGAAGTAGGTACCGACATCGATATCGCAACCCTAGACGTCCAAAACCGTGTCGGGATTGCAGAACCTGCCCTTCCAGAAGCTGTTAGACGTTTGGGGATCACTACCCGTAAAGCCAATAACGATATCTTGATGTTGGTGGCTTTAACATCACCCAAAGGAACCAGAGATGAAAATTTTCTGGCCAATTACAACAACTTGTACGTCAAAGATGCGTTATTGCGTGTCAAAGGTGTCGGTGATGTAACGGCCTTCGGTCAACCTTTCTCCATGCGTGTGTGGTTAGATGCCAACAAATTGGCTAATCTAAGCATGACACCTGCAGATGTTTCCGCAGCTATTGCCGAACAAAACACCCGTATACCAGGAGGTAGTGTCGGAGCACGCCCACAAGAGTCTTCGACCGTATTTGAATATCCTATTATTACGGATAGTGACCTTTCTAATCCCGAGGACTTTGAAAATATTGTCGTCAAAACCAATAAAGATGGATCCATTGTACTTTTAAAGAATGTCGCACGTGTAGAACTGGGACAATTTAGTTATGGAACTTCTTCCAAAGTAAATGGAATGACCTCATCTGCCATGATGATCAACCAGACACCGGGTGGAAACGCCGTTGAATCCGCAGAAGGTATTGTTGCTGCCCTGGAAAAATTAAAGCAATCCTTTCCAACTGACGTTGATTACACCATCAGTTACGAGACCGTTTCTGTAGTAAATGCATCCATTTCTTCGGTAATCCATACCTTGGTAGAAGCATTACTTTTGGTAACCTTTGTGGTATTCTTCTTCCTACAAAGCTGGAGAGCAACATTGATTCCTGTACTGGCAATTCCAGTATCCATAGTTGGTACATTCATCTTTTTCTTGATGTTTGGCTTTTCGGTCAACAACTTGACGATGCTTGCCTTTGTACTGGCTATCGGTATTGTAGTGGATGACGCCATCGTTGTGGTGGAAGCGGTTCAGCACTATATTGACCACTATAAACTGGATGCAAAAGAAGCGACCCGTCGCGCAATGGGTGATATTACTGCGCCGGTTATCGCAATTGCCTTGATCTTGGCCGCGGTATTCGTTCCGGTAGGATTTATTCCGGGGATGGTGGGTAAACTGTATCAACAATTTGCGATTACCATTGCTGTATCGGTTATGTTGTCCGCATTTATTGCCCTTTCCCTGACACCTGCGCTATGTTCAATTTTATTGAAACCAACGGCTGTACACGAAGGTGCAAAAGGCTTGAACAAGTTCTTCTACAAATTCAACGTTTGGTTTGAAAAAGTGACGATCAAGTACTCACGCGGTGTAAAACAAGCCATCAAAAAGGCGCCGCTTGTGTTGATTATCCTTTTATGTATCTTTATCGGTACAGGTTATATGTTTACCACCAAGCCAACAGGATTTATTCCTTCGGAAGACGGTGGTGCATTCTTCGCTGGGGTCACTTTACCTGAGGGTTCATCCTCTGCCCGTACCAATGAAGTATTAAAAGAGATCGAGGACGATTTACACAAGACCTTCCCTGAAATCAAATACGTTACAGCCATCTCGGGTATCAATATTTTGAACCGTGCCTTCAAATCAAATGGTGCAACGCTATTCGTCTCCCTAAAACCTTGGGAAACACGTACACGTACCGCCAACGATATCGCTGGTATGATCATGGGTAAATATATGGGCTATACCAAAGCAAGGGTATTGGCCGTAACGCCACCGGCAATCCCGGGTTTAGGTACTTCCGGCGGTTTCTCCCTACAAATTCAAGATTTACAAACAGTAAATATCAAAGATTTTGAAGCCACTGTAGGTAAATTCCTTATGGCGGCCAACCAACGTCCTGAAATTGGAATGGCCTATACCATGTTTAACACCAATTCGCCAAACTACAAATTGGAAGTCAACCGTGAACAAGCAAAACGTATGGGCGTACCGATCTCAAGTATCTATTCGACAATATCGGCCTATTTAGGAAGTAGCTATGTCAATGACTTTACGAAATATGGCCGTAGCTACCGTGTCGTTACACAAGCCGATATCCCCTACCGGATGAACATTGAAGACATCAACAAGCTGTATGTCAACAATACGATGGGTAATCCAGTGCCAATGGGTACATTGGTGAAGTATGAGCTAATAACGATGCCTTCAATCATCAACCACTACAATATCTTTAGAAGTATTGAGATCAATGGTAGTTCTGCCCCAGGCTATTCTTCTGGAGATGCGTTGAAAGCTTTGCAAGAAGTTGCGGCGCAGACTTTGCCTGAAGGATTTGACTATCAGTTCTCTGGTCTTTCACTACAAGAGATGCAGTCCGGATCAAAGACCGTTCAGATCTTTGCGCTATGTATCTTATTTGTATTCTTGCTTTTGGCAGCGTTGTATGAAAGCTGGTCTGTTCCATTCTCTATCCTCCTATCGGTTCCTTTAGGTGTATTTGGAGCGATCTTGACCCTGACGTTGATACCAACATTGGATAATAATATCTATGCACAAATCGGTCTGGTGACCATCATTGGTCTTGCGGCCAAGAATGCGATCCTGATTGTGGAATTCGCCAAAGAGCGGGTTGATATCGGAATGAATCTCTATGAAGCAACGTTAGACGCTGTAAAATTGCGTTTACGCCCGATTATCATGACCTCTTTTGCCTTCATCCTAGGTATTATTCCATTGATGTTGTCACATGGTGCCGGTGCCATATCCCGCCAAACAATAGGCTGGACGGTATTCGGTGGTATGACTGCGGCAACACTTTTGGCAATCTTTATCGTACCAGTTCTATTCGTTGTGATCACACGAATGGCTTACGGTAAGAAAAAATTGGCTGAATTAGAAGCTAATTTTGATGAAGAAAAAGCGAAGAATTTAAGTGCACACTAAGCAGATAAAATTCGCAGTATGTGCTAAGACCATACCGTAAACGCTAAGACGCCTTTCCTTCTGACGAAGGAAAGGCGTCTTGCTTTTTGCTCTTCCAATTATAATTTTTAATTTTACCACACACTATTAAATAGATATGTCACCTGAATCACAACGTAAATTTGAACAGCTAAATCTTCTTGCCGAATCCTATGACGCTCTACTATTTGACGTCGACGGTACTTTGGCCGACAACATGGATGCCCACAAACAAGCATATAAAGCTGCCGCCGAACAATATGGTGTCACTTTGGATGTCAATCTTATTGATGAAACAGCCGGCTGGCCTACGGTTGCTGTTGCAGAGGAAATCAGTAAACGCTATGGCGTAGACTTCGATTATCAGGAATTCTCAACCTTGAAGTCCACCATATTTCGGGATGAATATGTCTTTAAAACAAAGCCTGTGGATTATGTTGTTGAACATTTAAAATATCAAAAGGGTAAAAAACATATTGCCGCTGTCTCGGGTGGCACAAGAACAACCTTGTCGATGACCCTGACAACCATAGGTGTATGGGATGACCTGGAAACATTGGTCTGTGCCGGTGATACAGCAGAAGGTAAACCCTCACCTCAACCGTTCTTACTTGCTGCTTCACAATTGAATATTGCTCCTGAAAAATGTTTAGTCTATGAAGATGGAGTCCCCGGTGTAGAAGGCGCAAAAGCTGCCGGAATGGGCTGGGTACGTATAGATGAGCTATAATTAATCAATAAAGATGCTACAAAAAGCCCCCGAATTTTCTATTCGAGGGCTTTTCTTTTATTCCTGCACTCCTTCCTTTCAGACTGCTCAATTCTGGGAGGGATTCGCTTCTACTTTCGTATGACTTCTTTCTATACTAGAAGCTGGTGATAATTTTCACACCACCATTACTATAATTCAGATCAGACGATCTTAAGCCGCCGACCGGTATTTTATAATAGGGTTCCACAGAAATGGAAAGTTTTCCTACTTTCTGTTTTCTTCCAACCGAGAAATTAACAAAACCATTCACACCTTTATCATCCACATTCTTTTCGGTGGATTTTTGCTTATATTCCGTATTATTGGTTTCATAAATGGTCGCGCGTTCCTGATCCAGTACACCAACATAAGAAACCCCTACAGAGGTATAAAAATTCTTAGTGATTGCATAACGAACATCAACCGGAATATCCACTGTGAGAATTTTACCAGAGACACGTTCGTTGCTTTTGGCATCTTTCGCATCGGCTAAACCCTTTGCAAAAGCATTACTCAAACCATTGGGTTGCGAAAGATAACTTGGTGCGTTCATTTCAAAAGAATTGGAAGCCATCGCCGGTGTGATGGGCGTATTTCCCGAAACAGCGCCATAGTGTTGGATCGAAGCACCTGAACGAATGCTGATCTTACTTGAAACATTATAGGCCAGGGCAACTCCCCCGCCAAGTGTGATACTTTCAGAAGTGGAAGCCGGAGACACAAATGCACCCATTTCCCATTTTCTATCGAGGTCATTGTTGGATTTCAACATCACACTACCCCTCCGGTTTTCCTGTTGTCCAGCATATAGCGCAGCAAGACGTGCCGCTTCACGCTGGGTCTGTGTAGAAGAAACCACAGTATTTGAGTTCGTTGGTGTCACATTTGATTGCGTTGTTGTGGCAACCTGAGCCCTTGTCGTGATATCCGCCGAAGCAGCAGCAGTAGGATCATCCAAATTGATCTGTGCGGATAATGTACTATTTCGCAGTTGCATGGTCTTCCCTCCCATAGCGGCGAAATTATTTGATACATTGATATTATTTCCACGCACAGCCTTTCCACCAAATAGGACAAACTGTTGTTGCTGACTATTATCCGTAGGCTCACTTTCCACCTTCGAATAGATAAACGGTCTATCCCGCAATAGCTCCTGTGCACTTAGCCCCTGCTCTCCAGTGACAGCAGACAATGAGCGTTGAATAGACTCTTTTAAATCTTTATTATCGGCGAGAACCTCGCTATTTTTATCATTTTGTGTTAAAACTGCAGAAGACGGAGCGACCGAAGAACTATTTTTTAAACCCCAATACCCCACACCAAAACATAAAAGTACAGCGGCTGCCGCACTCCAATATTTCCAAGCGGAAGAAGGCGGTGCTGCTACCCCTTGCTTTGACGCAAACTTTTCCCAGGACCCTTCCCGATACGGGAGCTCATGGTCTTTTAATTGCCCAATGATTTCTTCTATCAATTCTTTTTTCTTATTGCCTTCCATTGTAACAACAATATTTATCTTATTTCTTGAACTACACCTGTATAGTCCAAGTATAATTTTCTCAGTTTTTGTTTTGCCCTTGTCAGATAAGTACGCGAAGTACTATCCGGTATATTTAGCATCTGGGCAATTTCATCATGTGAATACCCTTCTATTTCATAGAGATTAAAAATAGTTTTTTGAATTTCGGGAAGCTGATCCAACAGACTCAGGATTTCATTCACCTCTAACCGGCTGTCCAATTGAACCGACGGCGTGTGCATATCCCCTTCAGCCATATCCTCAACAGAATACATTTGTTTTTTACCCCTCAAAAAATCAATAGAGATATTGGCAGCGATTCGACCGATCCAGGCCCTAAATGACTTTTCGAGGTTCTCCGCATCGATATCCATATTAAAGGATTCCAATTTTCGAAAAATCCGGACAAAGCTCTCATTCACAAGCTCCTCGGCATCCACATCCTGTTTGACATAGCGGATAATGATTGCCATGAGGTAGCCATAATATTTTTTATAGACGAAAGCCTTTCCGTCCTCACGATTTCGCAAGCAACGCTCCAGGGCATCATGTAAAGATGATAGCTTCTTGTTATAAAAATATGACTGAATAATTCCCACTTAAACTATTTAAATATTAAGCTTCAAATAACGAAAATAAAATTATAAAACTTAAAATCAAATAGTCGAATGTCCCCGCTTAATATCACTATTTAACTATTTTTATTCTCCTAACGGTTCCTATTTATATTTCGCTACACTGCTTTCAAAAAAATCAATAAAAAGAATTGAAAAAAATGGCTATTTTTGCATGATTTTCACATTTTAAATATTATTCAGACCGAATGAGTACTGTATTATCCGAACAGGAACAACTTAGAAGACAGGCGATGCAATCGTTGTTGGATATGGGAATCGAGCCTTTTCCAGCAAATGAATTTGTCGTCAACGCACACGCTGCCGATATTTTAGAAAACTACGATAGAGATAAATTGAATTATAAGAACATTACCATTGCCGGACGTATCATGAGTCGTCGTGTCATGGGAAGTGCTTCATTTTTTGAAATTCAAGATTCTACTGGACGTATCCAGGCCTATATCAAGCGTGATGACGTATGTCCTGATGAAAATAAAGATCTCTATAATGTCGTTTTCAAAAAACTATTGGATATTGGCGATATTGTAGGTGTCAAAGGATATGTTTTCACAACACAGACCGAAGCTATCGCAGTCCACGTTGAGGAACTTACCGTACTATCCAAATCTTTGCGCCCACTTCCAATCGTTAAATCTGCCGAAGGCAAAACTTTCGATGCCTTTACAGATCCGGAGCAACGTTACAGAATGCGTTATGTGGACTTGATCGTGAACCCTGCCAATAAAGATATATTTGTAAAACGTACCAAGCTTTTCAATGCCATGCGTCAATTCTTTAATGATGCTGGTTATATGGAAGTGGAGACACCTGTTTTGCAGTCTATCCCCGGTGGTGCCACAGCACGTCCATTTATCACACACCATAATGCACTGGATATCCCATTATACCTTCGTATCGCCAATGAGCTTTATCTAAAAAGATTGATCGTGGGTGGTTTTGACGGTGTGTATGAGTTTTCAAAAAACTTCCGTAACGAAGGAATGGACCGGACCCATAATCCCGAATTTACGGCAATGGAAATCTATGTAGCCTACAAAGACTACAACTGGATGATGAATTTTACAGAGCGCCTGTTGGAATATTGTGCTGTAGCGGTCAATGGTACCACTGAAGCAACTTTTGGTGAGCACAAAATTGATTTCAGAGCGCCATATAAGCGTATTTCCATGACCGATTCCATTAAAGAATTTACTGGATTTGATATCACGGGCAAAACTGAAGACGAAATACGTGTTGCTGCAAAAGGCATGGGAATCGATGTCAACGAGACAATGGGTAAAGGCAAGCTGATCGACGAGATTTTCGGCGCTAAATGTGAAGGAAACTATATCCAACCAACCTTCATCACGGATTATCCAAAAGAAATGTCACCATTGACAAAGAAACATAGAGACAATCCAGATTTAACAGAACGTTTCGAGTTAATGGTCTGTGGAAAAGAGATTGCCAATGCTTACTCGGAATTGAATGACCCTATTGATCAACGCGAACGCTTTGAGGATCAATTACGTCTTTCAGAAAAAGGTGACGATGAAGCGATGTTTATTGACCAGGATTTCTTGCGTTCTTTGGAATATGGTATGCCTCCTACTTCTGGTTTGGGAATAGGTATGGACCGCCTGATCATGTTCCTGACTAATAATGCTTCTATTCAAGAAGTATTGTTCTTCCCGCAAATGCGTCCAGAGAAAGTGGCAAAAGTTGCTGATGTGAAAGACTATGAAGAGCAAGGCATCCCCGCGGAATGGGTCCCAGCTCTCCAAAAAATGGGTTTTACAACCATTGAAGCATTGAAAGAAGCCAATCCGAATAAAGTTTTCAATGACCTGGGTGGTATGCGTAAAAAGCTAAAACTAGAGGTAGCGATGCCGAGCAAAGAAGATGTACTTGCTTGGTTTAACTAACCGACTACAAGTATATAAAAGGCGTGTCTGAAAAAATTGGACACGCTTTTTTTGTTAGTACAATTAGGAATGAGTGGCTATTGCAGTTTAATCCAACCTATTGCCTATACTTTTATTACAAAAACCTTACCTAAGAAAGGGTACGCTAAATTGTAAACATTTTCTATATTTACGTATCTTGAAATAAAAATTGCTTTAGCGTATGAAGAGCATACTTGCCCTTGATGGCGGTGGTATTCGGGGAATTATTCCGGCTATGATACTTGTGGCTTTGGAGGAGAAATTACAAAAAAAAACAATGGATCCCAATGCGCGCATCGCCTCCTATTTTGATTTTATTGCCGGTACAAGCAGTGGTGGGATTCTGACAAGCATTCTACTATTCCCAGAAGAAGGAAATCCCACGCACCCCAAGTTTTCAGCACGCGACGCCCTAAACCTATTTGTCAATCATGGGACAGAAATCTTTCACACCTCTAAATGGCGACGTTTTCTAGGCGGATTTGGTCTGGTCAGTGAATTATATTCCTCAGTTGCCTTATCAAATGTGCTGGACAAATATTTTCAGAATGCACGGTTAAGTCATCTCATCAAGCCTTGTATTATCACGGCCTACAATATCGAGCTCCGTAAAAATCATTTTTTTAGACAGCAAAAAGCCATTACACATGGTGAAGCGCGCGATTTCTATCTAAAGGACGTATGTAAGGCAACCTCAGCGGCTCCAACCTTCTTTCCTGTTGCTGAAATATATTCGATATCAAACACCAGATACCCCCTCATAGATGGTGGTGTATTCGCGCAAAACCCCTCGATCTGTGGTCTGCTGGAAGTTCTAAAAGCTTTCAATAGTACACAGATCAATGATGTATTTATGGTATCCTTGGGTACCGGCGTTTCAAAGACAGCATATAATTACGAACACTTCAAGAAAAAACTTGCGATCCAGATTGGCCCTGCCCTAGTCGATATTATGACAAGTGCTTCTTCTGAAAGTACCGAATTTTTTATTAAACAATTGTTCAGGAACAATGGCAAACAGCAAAATTATATCCGCCTGGAACCGGCAAACCTGTCTAGTATCAATGCTTCCCTAGATGCTGCCTCACCAAATAATATACAGAAACTCATATCCCTATCCGATAAGCTGATCAGCGAACATGAGGATACGCTGGATTATATCATCGAGCACCTCATCAAAGAAAAGAATCAGAATAAGAAGAAAAATCCATGGAGCCAGTTGATGGATAAGTTCTAAAAGGTTACTTTTACGCATATTTAAATCTATTATGGCATTAAACTACGTTTGGGTTGCATTTTTCTTAATCACATTTGCCGTAGCCCTTGTAAAACTTATCTTCTTCGGAGATACCGAAGTCTTCCAACAAATTGTCAACTCCATCTTTGACAGCGCAAAAAACGGAGCCGAAATCTCCTTAGGGCTGATTGGGATGATGAGTTTTGCCTTGGGAATCATGAAAATTGGTGAAAAAGGCGGCATGATCAATATCTTCGCAAAAATCGTAGGCCCTTTTTTCCATAAATTATTTCCCGAAATCCCTAAAAACCACCCTGCTCTTGGATCTATCCTGATGAATTTCTCCGCCAATGCACTTGGTTTGGATAATGCGGCAACGCCTTTGGGGCTTAAAGCGATGAAAGAGCTTCAGGAACTGAATCCCAATAAGGAAACGGCAACGAATGCACAGATTATGTTTATCGTACTCAATGCTTCCAGTTTGACCTTATTACCGATTTCGATCATGGCTTATCGAAAAGAAGCCGGTGCGCCAGATCCTTCCGATGTTTTTCTTCCGATTTTGATTGCAACATTCTTTTCCACTTTGGTCGCTTTAATTCTTGTAGCCATCTATCAGAAAATAAACCTATTCAACCGGGTAGTTTTGGGCTATCTAGGTGCCATGTGTTTATTTATCGGTGGATTGTTGTATTATTTCTCGGGTTTACAGCAAGCTGAAATCGAAATTTTCAGCAAGGTATTTGGTAATGTAATCTTGTTTAGCTTGTTCACTTCGTTTATAGGATTGGCGCTGTTCCGCAAAGTCAACGTTTACGATTCCTTTATCGAGGGTGCCAAAGAAGGTTTTGAAGTTTCTGTCAAGATTATCCCCTATCTAGTAGCTATGTTGGTCGGTATTGCTGTCTTTAGAGCTTCCGGAACGATGGATTATATGGTTGCTGGGATATCCAAAGGTATTGCTCTATGTGGTTTAGATACGTCTTTTGTAGATGCTCTTCCTGTTGCATTTATGAAACCGCTTAGCGGTTCGGGTGCCCGAGGACTAATGGTCGACCTGATGAATGCCAAAGGTCCGATGGATTTTGCTGCTCGCGTTGCCTGTGTGATCCAGGGTTCTACGGAGACAACATTTTATGTACTGGCAGTCTACTTTGGTGCCGTGGGTATAAAACGGACAAGACATGCCCTACCTTGTGCTCTTTTGGCTGAATTGGCTGGTGTAGTAGCGGCGATTATTATCTCTTATATCTTTTTCAAATAGTGTTTATTGTCAGCTATTAGTTGAAAAAACAATAGCTGACAATAAACACTTAAATGAATTAAACCGGGAGACCAGTAAAGTAGATAAATAATGATCTATGTGTATTCAATCAGTTAAGGATCGCTTCAAAGCATTTGAATGCATAGACAAATGAATAAATAATTAGAGACGAATGAAAAAAACAATCGCACTGATCGCCCATGATGGCAAGAAACCAGAAATGGTTGCCTTTGTCAAAGACCATCAAGATTTGTTGGAACATGCTAATATCATCGCAACGGGAACAACGGGTTCCTATGTGCGGCAAACCGGATTACCTGTGGAGCTAAAATTAAGCGGTCCTATGGGCGGTGATGCACAGATCGCTGCATTAGCCGCTGAAGGTAAAGTGGATGGTATTATTTTCTTTCGTGATCCGCTTGGCAAACATGCGCATGAACCTGACATTCAGATGTTAATGCGTGTATGTGACCTGTATAATGTTCCATTGGCAACAAATCCTGCTACTGGAAGCTTAATTATCGAAGGATTATTGGAAGATCTCATTGACTAACGAAAAACTATTTTATTCAAGATGATGGAAAATGAAGTTATTGTCACCATAGGTGAAACTCCCTATACAACTACTGTACAATACGGCAAACACGAGATTATTGTTGATGAGCCGGAAGATTTAGGTGGTCAGGATCAAGGGATAAGCCCCACACCGCTTTTACTTTCTTCTTTAGGCACATGTAAAGCTGTCACGGTAAAAATGTATGCTGACCGAAAAAACTGGCCGCTAGAAGAAGTTATGATCCGTCTTTCACACGAAATCCAGACCAGTGAGCAGCAGCAGACTACCTATATACAATGTCACATTAGCTTCAAGGGCGATTTGGACGACGAACAAAAAAAGAGGTTATTTAAGATTGCTGAAAAATGTCCAGTACATAAAATCTTAACTAATCCTATTGTAATAACTTCAAATCATTTGTAATTGTCTCTTGGGATAACGGACAACACTATTTATATTTGTCCGCACAAAAAATCTTCGTATAAAAATCCATGCTTTTGAGGCAAAAGGATACCGAAGGTTCTAATAGGCCTTTGAATCGAGCGGAAAGCGCTCAGTTTTGAAAGAATAAGCAGGAATCAAGAATACATACACGTTCAATAAAAATAGCAAACCGATGCAATTGGATCCACAAATAGCAATAGACTCTCCTTTTAGATCAATAAAACGGGAAGACTGGAAAAATCTAAATGGAAAAATATTGCACAACTTCAGTACTGAAGATCTTGAAAATCTACATGCACTAAATGAGCCATTGACAAATCAGGAGATCGAAGAAGTTTACGTTCCTTTGAGCCATTTGCTAGAAATCCACATTGACCGTTTCCAAAGCCTTCATCAACGAACAAATCGCTTCTTCAGTAAAGAAGAGAGCAAATTACCCTATATTATCGGCATTGCCGGGTCTGTGGCGGTAGGAAAAAGCACGACAGCAAGAGTATTGCAACGGGTGCTGAGTATGTTGCCCTCCAAACCAAAAGTAGACCTGGTGACAACAGATGGCTTCCTCTACCCCAATCAACAACTGATCGAAAAAGGGATTCTCAACCGCAAAGGTTTTCCTGAAAGCTATGATGCTAAACGGTTAATTCATTTCCTCTCTGCCGTAAAGTCTGGATCCCCTAAGATTACTGTTCCGGTTTATAGCCACTTGGTTTACGATGTCCTGCCAGACGACCAACAGCAAATCATTGAACAACCGGACATCCTGATTGTCGAAGGTATTAACGTATTACAGGTTAACTCACAACGCCCCCGCAAGGGACATAGTGTTTTCGTTTCCGATTTCTTCGATTATTCTATCTATGTACACGCAAGTGAGAAAAACCTCATCGAATGGTATACCAATAGGTTTGAATCCTTGCGCGCGACAGCCTTTCAGAATCCGGCTTCATTTTTCCATAAATATGCGGATATGTCACCTGAGGAGAGTCATGCCATGGCCGTGAACATCTGGAATGAGATCAACAAGCCCAACCTGATCAAGAATATCTTACCGACCCGCTATCGGGCCGATCTTATCCTAGAGAAAGGTAGCCACCACTTTGTCAAGAATGTGAAGGTCAGAAAGATCTAACTGACCCGTCCCTTAAATTGAAGCACTTCATTCAGGATTTTGCTCTGCACCTGCTGGTGAATCCGATTGCTTGAAGATATGGTACTGACTTCGACTTTGTATTTCACATAATCTTTGGCCAGGTCAGCTATTTTCACGGAGAAGCCCTGCCCATGATCCAAATTGGGATTATCCTGAAATAAGGGTTTAAAATACCGCTCCAGCTCCTCCACAGCGACCGCATGATCAACCGGCAACTCGAATTTCACAACTATTTTATTGGATTTCTGTGAGGTCTTGTTGACCAAAGTCGCAGTAAACACCAGGTTATTCGGAATCATTACAGCATCATCATCCTCGTCTCTGACAACCAAGTTGGCCAAGGTAATATCGACAATTTTACCCTGATATTCCCCGATTTTAATGCGGTCACCGACAGAAAACTGATCCGAAAACATAATGATCAGACCCGATATCATATTTGTAATATATTCCCTAAAAATAACGGCAATGGCCATCGCGACGATTGTCATACTGGTGATAAAATCCTTCGGATTGATACCAACAGCAATCATCACACTCACTATAATGAAAAATACATTTCCTACGGTCGCCACACGTGTGATGCCGAGCACGAAATTACCACGCACAACCTGATGTTCATTTCTACTGTTGTACAGTTTGACCAGAATAAAATGACCGATCGAAATCAGTACGCTGGCCGTCAAAAAGGTATTCAGTCCGTATGCAATATTTCGTATGCGATCTTTCTGCTCATAAAAAGCTTCAAACTGCACAAATGAAGCCGTCAGCGCAATAAGTAGTATGATCCGTACAATAAAAGAAATTGAAATAGATTTCGTCATTTTTAAACGTTGATGATTTGCAAATAAAAGCAAATTTATCGTTTTCTCCTCTGTCACCAAAGATTTTTTTGCTGCATGGAGGAACTAAAAATGTTGCATAGCTCTAAACAATTTTACTTTACGTAAAAAGCATTATCAGGAAATACCTATCTTTGCCTAAAGACATTACATGCTATTAAATGAAGGAATCCAATGTGCAAACTGAACTCAACGTCACCGGAATGCATTGTACAAATTGTGCTATTTCAATCCATAAATACCTAGAAGACAACGGTGCTAAGGAGATTTACGTTGATTTCGCTTCAGATGAAGTAAAGTTTTCCGATATCCCTCAGGATCAGGTCCCGCAGCTTGTTAAAGGCATAGAGTCATTGGGATACAAAGTCATCAAGGACAAAGACACCAAAGTAAGCTTCTGGAAATCAGTTGAATTTAAATTTCTGATCTGTCTGCTCTTTACGATTCCACTATGGAGTCACATGTTTGTGGATCTCCCCTTGCTTCATGAGCCCTATATACAACTTGCTTTGTGTACACCTGTCTATCTTGTTGGTTGTCTATACTTTGGCAATAGTGCTTTACGCTCGCTATGGAATAAAATGCCTAACATGGATGTACTTATCTTTGTGGGATCCACTGCAGCATTTGTCTACAGTGCTATTGGCACATACTATATGCTGGGGCACGATTATCAATTTTACGAGACCTGCGCAACCATCATTACCCTGGTTTTTATGGGGAATGTGCTTGAAAAACGTGCTGTTACCAAAACCACATCTGCGATCAAAGATCTGGTTAAATATCAAGACATTAAAGCAATTAAAATCCTCGACGACCAGGAGATTGAAATTACCGCTAAAGAGATTAAATCCGGAGATATCCTCAAAATAAATACGGGAAGCCTGATTCCGGCAGATGGCGACATCCTGGATGGACATGGCTGGATTGACGAATCAATGATCACGGGCGAGAGCATGCCTATCGAAAAAACAAAATATGAGGCTGTCATTGGTGGCACACTGCTGACTGCTGGCAATATCAGAATCACAGCAACCAAAGTAGGTTCAAAAAGCGTGTTGTATCAGATCATTCAGTTGATCAAAGATGCACAGAGCAAAAAACCGCCCATTCAAAAATTTGGTGATAAAGTAGCGGCCTATTTTGTCCCCATTGTTGTCACGATCGCCTTTTTTACCTTTTTTATTGCTTACTTTATCGCCCAATTGCCCTTGCAGCAAGCCTTGATGAATGCCATCGCGACACTTGTCGTGTCCTGTCCCTGTGCAATGGGCCTGGCTACACCAACAGCAGTGATGGTAGGTCTTGGTCGGGCGGCCAAGCAAGGTATCCTCATCAAGGGCGGAAGCACAATTGAAGAGTTATCCGAACTCAAACAGATGGTCTTTGATAAGACAGGGACGTTGACAACGGGCGATTTTAACATCAAGGCTATTCAGACCTTTGGGATCGAGCAGTCTCAGGTTGAATCCATTATCGCACAACTGGAAAGCTACTCCAGTCATCCGATTGCCCAATCTATCCGTAAGCAGTTGAAGGAAATAAAGTCCTATCGTATTATTTTCAAGGAAGTCAATGAAATTAAAGGACAAGGAATATTTGCTACGGACACGAATGGGAACAGCTATTCCATCTGTAATGCCAAAATCGGTAAGAAGGATTATTCCAATCGATACGACCTGACACTGACGATCAATGAAGTCGTCATTGCAGGTATCGTCTTGGAGGATCAGATCAAGCCTTATGCAAAAGAACTTGTTCAATATCTAAAAGATAAAGGGATCAGACCTATTCTATTAAGTGGTGACAGACAGAGTAAATGTGAACGGGCAGCACAAAAGCTTGGCATAGCTGATGTTTACTGGGAAAAATCGCCTGGCGAAAAACTGGCGATCCTATCTGAGCTCAAAAAGGCCGCTCCTACTGCGATGGTTGGTGATGGCATCAACGATGCTCCTGCCCTTACGGCAGCTGATGTCGGTATTTCTCTCGGTGACGCAACACATGTGGCCATTCAATCTGCGAAAGTAATCCTATTAAACAATGATTTAAAATCAATTGAAAAGCTACTGCAGATAGGGCATCACACCCTCCTGACCATCAAACAGAACCTCTTTTGGGCATTTGCGTATAACATCATTGCGATTCCATTAGCAGCTGCGGGGTTTCTGGGCCCCATGCTCGCAGCGTTAAGTATGGCCTTCTCCGATCTTATTGTGATCGGCAACTCGATCCGCCTGCGCTTTAAAAAATTGAAATAAAAACAATACGGCATCAGTACCAAGACAATCCATAAAAGATTGTCTTTTTTATGTATATTAGGCTTCAATTCATTCGCTTTTGAGGTTAAATTTTTGTAACTTCGCATGCGTAGCAAGCCAATTAAAAAGGCTTGCTTACTAGTTTTATTGAAACCAAATTCATATGGCTGAAGAAACAGAAAACGACAACAATCTTGTTCCGGCAAACGACCGGATTATCCCAATCAATATCGAGGATCAGATGAAGTCTGCTTACATTGACTACTCCATGTCTGTCATTGTATCCCGGGCTCTTCCTGATGCACGTGACGGCATGAAGCCTGTACACAGACGTGTACTTTATGGTATGTTGGACTTAGGGGTTACCAGTGGCAAGCCTTATAAAAAGTCTGCCCGTATCGTTGGTGACGTATTAGGTAAATATCACCCACACGGTGATTCTTCCGTTTACGACACCATGGTTCGTATGGCTCAAGATTGGAGTTTACGCTATCCGTTGGTAGACGGTCAAGGTAACTACGGTTCCATTGACGGTGACCCTCCTGCGGCAATGCGTTATACAGAGGCGAGATTAAAAAAGATTGCCGAAGAAATGCTTTCAGATATCAACAAAGATACTGTTGATTTCCAAAATAACTTTGACGACTCCCTACAGGAACCTACTGTATTACCGACCCGTATCCCTAACCTTTTGGTTAATGGAGCTTCGGGTATCGCTGTAGGTATGGCAACGAATATGGCGCCACATAACCTGTCTGAAGTAATTGATGGTACCATTGCTTTCATTGATAACCGCGATATTGAAGTACCTGAATTGATGCAGCATATTAAAGGTCCTGATTTCCCAACTGGGGCATTGATCTATGGTTATGCTGGTGTTCAAGATGCTTGTAATACAGGTCGTGGCCGTATCGTCATGCGTGCAAAAGCAGAAATTGAAACAACCAAGTCTGGAAAAGAACAGATTATTGTAACCGAAATCCCTTATCAGGTGAATAAGGCCAATATGATTGAACGTACTGCTGATTTGGTTAACGAAAAGAAACTGGAAGGTATTTCTGCAATCCGTGACGAGTCTGACCGTACAGGTATGCGTGTCGTTTATGACATTAAACGTGATGCTAACGCCAATGTTGTCTTAAACAACCTGTTTAAATATACAGCGCTACAAACTTCTTTTTCAGTCAATAACATCGCCTTAGTTAAAGGAAGGCCTGTACTGATGAATCTAAAAGATATGATTCGTGAGTTTGTTGAGCATAGACATGATGTCATCGTCAGACGTACACGTTATGAACTGGCAGAAGCTGAAAAACGTGCTCATATCTTAGAAGGATACTTGATCGCGCTGGATCATTTAGATGAAGTCATCAAATTAATCCGTAACTCCGATACACCTGAGGATGCACGTCTTGGATTAATGGAGAAATTTGGTTTATCCGATCTTCAGGCACGTGCGATTCTGGATATGACGTTGCGTCGTCTGACAGGGCTGGAACGTGATAAGATCAAAGAAGAATATGCTGAATTGATGAAAACAATCGACTATTTGAAATCTATATTGGCAGATGAAGATCTCCGTATGAAGATCATCAAAGATGAGTTGATTGAGGTCAAAGAAAAATATGGTGACGAACGTAGATCGCAGATTGTACACTCTGCAGAAGACATGCGTATGGAAGACTTTATTGATGATGAAGAAATCGTGATCACCATCTCCCACAACAGCTATGTAAAACGCACGCCATTATCAGAATATAAACGTCAAGGTCGTGGTGGCCGTGGATCAATCGGAACAAATACACGTGAAGAGGATTTCACAGAGCATATCATTACTGCTTCGGCGCACAACTATATGCTCCTATTTACCGAAGCAGGCCGCTGTTTCTGGTTACGTGCATTTGAGATCCCTGAAGGAAGCCGGACATCAAGAGGTCGTGCACTTCAAAACATCATCAATGTACCGAAGGAAGAGAAAATTAAGGCATTTATCTTAGTGAAGAACCTGAAAGACCAAGAATACTTGGAAAACAACTTCATTATTATGTGTACTAAAAAAGGTACCATCAAGAAAACGTCTTTAGAAGCTTATTCGCGTCCGAGAGCAAATGGTATCAATGCGATCAACATCAACGAAGGTGATCAATTGATCGAAGCTTGTTTAACCACAGGAAGCAGCGAAATTGTGATGGCACTACGCTCAGGAAGAGCAATCCGCTTTAATGAGTCTACCGTTCGTCCAATGGGTCGTACAGCAACAGGAGTTCGCGGTATTACATTGTCTGCCGAAAGTGATGAGGTTATTGGCATGATTAGTGTCAATGATTCAGAAACAACTGTATTGGTGGTTTCGGAGAAAGGCTACGGAAAACGTACCGATATCGAAGACTACCGCGTCACAAATCGTGGTGGTAAGGGAGTCAAAACAATCAATGTAACCGATAAAACAGGTGAATTGGTTGCGATAAAAGGTGTTACAGACGCTGAAGACCTAATGATCATCAATAAGTCTGGTATCGTTATCCGGATTGCTGTAGAAGGATTACGTGTAATGGGCCGTGCAACACAGGGTGTGAGACTCATTAATCTGAAAGACAACGACGAGATTGCTTCCATTACGAAAGTAGATCGTGAAGAAGAATCTGACGAGGAATCTGGGGATATCGAAAATCCAACAGAAGGAGATAACGAAGGATCGGCTTCCGAAGAAAATATAGATTCAAACGAAGAATAAACTGCATGAAAAACTTACTGATATCATTGTTAATATCTGCAAGTAGTTTAACTGTTGCTGCCCAATCAAATTTGAAAGAGGGCAGCAACAGTTTTGCTTTATATACCAAAACTGGTGATTTCAAACATCTCGAAAATGCCAGGAAGTTTGCTGACGCCGCATTTCTAACGAAAAAAGATACATCTGCTGTCAACAATAATCTTTTAAGGGCTTTGGTATATAGCTCATTGGCGGTTGCAGATTCAACTAGAAAACAGCAGTATAAACTAGACCCCATAGATATATCAATCAGATCGCTAAAATTGTTGGATGCAAAAAAGGCGCGTCGGAATTTTCCTGCAGAGATGGACTATGTTCGTCAAAATCTTGCAGGCGCAATCTCCTATCAGGGTGGTATCGCGCTAAAAGACGATAAATTTGATAAAGCATATAAGGCTTACCTTCGAATAGACTCCCTTGGTTTTAAAAATACCGACCTCAAATATAATCTTGCCGTACTTGCCGGAAAAAACAAAGATTATATGAATGCTATTAGTTACTATAACGAGCTTATCAAAGCTGAAAATCCCAAGCCTAACTACTTTTTGGAATTGGCACAAATTTATAGCTTAGGAGGTACTAAACAGGATGTCTTAAACGTTCTAGAGAAAGGACATGCTATATTCCCAGAGAATAAGCAAATCCTTTTTAGATTAATAGACGTGTATTCGGCCAATAATTCGTACGATGCAATATTGAACGTTATTGCTGATGCAATTCGTTTGGAACCTGAAAATGTGGAATTAAATTACATTGCCGGTTATTCTTACGAAAATGCGAATGATCTAAAAAAAGCAAAAGAATACTATAATAATGTGTTACGATTAGATCCAAACAATTATGAATCTAATTTGGCATTGGGCTTAATTAATCTCGAAACGCTATTAAAAGATCCGACAAACCAGGATATCCAGGATTTAACGGTCGAATATCTATTAAAAGCAAACGAAATCAAACCTTACGATGTTAATGCCTTAAAAGCCTTAGCAAAATATTATACGCTTATCGATGATGCGTTACAATTAGACAGGGTGAATTTATTATTGAATCAATTAACAGTTAAATAGATATGAATTTAAAATCTCTATTATTATTAGCGGCAATAGGTACTGTATCTACATCAGTTTCTTTTGCCCAAACGGGTAACGTAAAAAAGGCAAAAACTGGTCTTGCTAAATTTCAGGAATTAAAAGATGCTGGTACTGCACAGTTAGGCTTACCAAATCTTAAATCAGCAAAAGAAGCTATTGACGCTGCTGTGATCAACGAGAAGACAAAAGATAATGCAGAAGCTTGGACAGTATATGCTTTAGTTAACGCAAACTTATCGACTATAGATAAATCCACTGAATTGGCAAAATTAGCAGAAGATGGTATTGCCAAAGCAAAACAATTGGATACAGATGGAGCAAACAAAGCAAACATCACTGTAGCTGAGCAAATCCTTGGACAATACAACTTCAATATTGGTGCTGAAGAATACCAGGCACAAAAATATGCCGATTCCTATAGTTCGTTCACCAAAGCATTGACGTACCTTCCCGGGGATACGCTAGTGACTTACTACAGTGGTGTAGCGGCATTGTCCAACAAGGATTATAAAAATGCGATCGAACGTTACAAAGAATTGATCCCTAGAAAAGACTTCTCTTCACATAAAACAATTATGGTTGATTTACCGAAATTGTATTTATCATTGCAAGACACAACTTCTGCTCTTGAATATGCGAAGAAAGCTGCTGAAGCTTACCCGGATGATAATGCAGCGATGACACAAAATATCGAATTGAATTTGATCACAGGACACGAGAAAGAGACCATTGATGCTATCACGACACAATTGGCTAAAGATCCATCGAATAAAAGCTTAAACTATTATCTAGGTATCGCACAAGCATCAGCAAAAAATGATGAGGCAGCAGTTGCAGCATACAAAAAAGCCTTGGAAATCGATCCTAACTTCTTTGAAGCCAATACAAATTTAGCGATCACGTTGATGAATAAAATTCGTGAAAAACTAAATGTTGTTAACAACAACAGAAAATTGACACAGGCGCAATATAACACAGAGGTGGAAAAGATTAAAGCAGAATTGAAACCTGTATTACCTTACTTGGAGAAGGCTGTTTCTTTGCAACCAAAGAATGTAGATGCTTTAACAAATCTAAAGAACTACTATGTTTTTATGCAAGATGAAGCTAAAACTACTGAAGTCAATGCCAAAATCAAGGAATTAGAATAATTTTAATAAATTTTTCTAAATTAATAAAATAGAAAATCCCCAACAAAAGCTGGGGATTTTCTATTTCCAGTCAGTCTATTATAAAATTGCGATCAGTTCAATCTGAAATACCAAGGTGCACTCCCCTCCTTTTCGAGGCATTAGTTCTTCCTTTCCATAAGCTAAATGCGGTGGAAGGTAAACTTGCCAGATTGATCCAACAGGCATCATACACATGGCCTCCTGCCAACCACGAATAAGTTCATTGATATAAAATGTTTCTGGTCGTTTATGCCTATAGGAACTGTCAAATACCGTTCCGTCCAATAGCTCACCCTTATAATGACAGATTACTTTTGAGGTCTTCACCGGAATTTTACCGGCACCTTCCGTCAATATTTTATATTGTAAACCCGATGGGCAGACTGTTACACCCTCGAGCGTAGCATTCTCTTTTAGAAATGCAATCCCTTCCTCCTTATTCTTTTCCAATAACGCCGTCGCGCTTAGCTTATTCTTCTTTTTCTGTACCAAAGTAATATTCGTTTAAATGCTCTAAAGTGGTGATCAGTGCTGCGCATAGCGCCTTAGTATCTGCGATAGGTTTTATTGCGGAACACAGGGTGCTGACCAAGGTCCAAAGTAACGGCTTTTTATCGTTTTAACGAAAAAATGCAGCTATTTTTAGGGAATCCTAAAACGTCACTGCATTCATCGCGTAGATCTACAGCGATCTACACCAATTTTTATATTCCAAACCGCTATACCAAGGCAGCATGCAATGTTTTTTCAAAGCTAAATGCTTTGCTGACTGGGCAATTCTCCTTTGCTTTCTGAGCAAGCGCTTGAAATTCGGTATCATCAATGGAGGGTACTTTTGCAGTCAATTCGAGCTCAGAACGTACGATTGCACCATTTTCAAATACAATGGTCGATACCGTTTTGAGTTCATCGGGTACAAAACCAGCTTCGGTTAAAAATGCGCTCAGCTGCATCGTAAAACATCCGGCATGGGCCGCGGCCAATAGTTCTTCCGGGTTGGTGCCAATACCATTCTCAAACCGTGTTGAAAACGAATATTGTGCCTGATCCAATACCGTACTATCTGTAGTTAGATTTCCCTTACCTTCTTTTAAACTCCCATTCCATTGGGCTGTTGCTTTTCTTCTCATGATTATTTCTTTGTTGTTATATTTTATTATCCTTCGATACCAGCTTTATTCTCAAAGTTTTGTTGAAAATAACACGCTAGATCCATTTAAGAACGATCTATATATACAACAAACCTGCCTATAAAAAGTTGTATTTAATTGTATAAAATCATGTCGCACTTCTCAAGAAAGTCTCGTTATTTAATACAATAAAACTAAACTCATGAATAAATTAGCGTATCTCCTCATCTTAGTAGCATTCACTTCCTGTAAAACTCGTCAGAACACGCAACAGGCTTTAATTCAAGATTGTCCCGAAGAAAAAATTGTCAATAAGATCCCCGGACCACCAGTAAAAGGAGAATCTGAGAAAATCTACTATATCTATCAGGGCAAAAAAGTATCACCTAAACAATTCGATCAGGAATGGCTTGAAAAAAATTGTGAGATTAAGGAGACAGTCGTCTACTAATTTTATTTCTAAAAACAAGCCTAAACACGTATTTTTGCCTAAAATTTTTTAAAATGACAGTTTCTCTTCGGGAGGTCAATAAAAAGATTTTAGGCTATGTTTCTTTAACTTTCCTCGGTTATTTCACGATTGGCTTATCACTTGCGACCTTACCCATTTTTATTCATCAAATTTTAGGATTTAATACAATTATCGCCGGATTGGTCATCAGTGTCCAATATATTGCAACCTTTTTACTACGGGGTTATGCTGGAAAAATAGTGGATACCAAAGGCCCTAAAGTATCTGTCCTGCGTAGTATGCTCTTTTTTGCACTTTCGGGGATCTTACTTCTATTCGTCTTTTTATTCAAATCGCAGCCCTTCATCAGCCTTGGTTTATTGCTGATCACGAGATTATTCACAGGCATTGGCGAGGGACTGGTCGGCGCCAGCCCGATCAATTGGGCACTATTGGAGCTCGGCGATGAACATGCAGCCAAAGCCATCTCCTTTAATGGTATTGCGAGTTATGGCGCACTTGCCCTCGGAGCACCACTGGGTGTATTGATGGTTGACCATATCAGTTATGAATCATTGGGACTGCTCACCTGTGCCATTGGTATCCTGGGCTATCTTTACAGCAAATCAAAAACTCCCTTTCGGGTGATCGCCAAGAAGACAAGCACCGTGAGTTTCAAGCGTGTGCTTTTGACTGTCGCTCCATTTGGAACCTGTCTGGCCCTGGGCGGCCTTGGTTTTGGAAGTATATCGACCTTTATGACGCTGTATTATGAACATTTTAACTGGCAGAATGGTGCCGCATGTTTGACCATTTTTGGTATTTTCTTTATCCTGACAAGGATTGTGTTCAATAAGGTTATTGATCAATATGGAGGTTTGAAAGTCGCCATGGTCAGTCTTTTTGTAGAATCATTAGGTTTATTGGTTATTGCCCTCGCCCTCCATCCTCTTTGGACACTTGTTGGAGCAGCATTGACAGGCCTTGGCTTTTCACTCGTTTTTCCTGCCCTTGGTGTGGAGGCCATCAAAAAGGTCGATCAAAGCCAACAGGGCTCGGCATTGGCTGCATACGGATTATTTATTGATATTTCTCTGGGGATTACAGGCCCATTGATCGGTTTTGTAGCCAACAATGTTGGTATGACTGGTATCTACCCCTTCAGCGCCATTATCGTGTCTATTGGTTTTGCACTCGTAGGCAATTTATTATATAACCAGAGACCGAAGCTTGCCTAACACCCCGCCCGTGCATGGTAAATTTTCAAAAAGCTACAGGGGATATACAAATAGAAGAAACGAAAAAAGGCTAACCCGATGGTTAGCCCTTTTTATATTACTCGTATCGTTAGCTTATATTAGTTTTCAATGCTCGGTACAGCAACAACCTCATTGGTATCAGCATTGTAATCTATACCATCAAAGTTAAAACCAAATAAGTTGAAAAACTCATTGCGGTAACCTTCGATATCGGAGATCTCAGTCAAATTTTCTGTATTCGCTTTCTCCCATAATGCAGCTACTTCAGCCTGAACATCTGCACGCATCTCAAGGTCGTCAACACGGATTCTTCCTTTATCGTCAAGCAATACTTTGCCATCGGCAGTATAAAGACGCTCTGCAAATAAACGTTGCATTTGTTCAATCGTGCCTTCGTGGATTCCTTTTTCTTTCATCACCTTGTATAATAAGGAAATGTACAAAGGTACCACTGGGATCGCTGAACTAGACTGTGTTACTAAAGCTTTGTTTACAGAAACATAAGCTACCCCATGAAGATCACTTAAGATCGCATTGATTGCAGGTACAGTACCTTCCAAATCATCTTTCGCACGGCCAATCGTTCCATTGCGGTAGATTGGATAAGTCAATTCAGGACCGATATACGAATAAGCAACTGTCTTTGCACCTTCGGCTAAAAGGCCCGCAGCTTTTAGATCTTCGATCCAAAACTTCCAATCTTCCCCACCCATTACAGCAACTGTATTGGCAATATCTTCACTATTTTCTACGGGTTGGATCGTAATATCCGAAACAACGCCCGTATGGAAGTCTACCGTTTTATCGGTAAAAGGTTCCTGTATAGGTTTTAAAACAGAAGCGTGTGCTACACCTGTTTTCGGGTGTGTACGACGCGGAGATGCCAAACTATAAACCACTAAATCTACTTGTCCCAGATCCTTTTTGATTAATTCAATGGTCTGTTTTTTGATATCGTCCGAAAAAGCATCACCATTGATACTTTTGGCATATAATCCAGCTTCGTGGGCTTCTTTTTCAAAAGCTGCAGAATTGTACCAACCAGCGGTACCCGGCTTACCTTCTGCCGCAGGTTTTTCAAAAAATACACCGATTGTAGCAGCTCCAGAACCAAACGCTGCAGAAATCCGGGATGCAATACCAAATCCTGTTGAAGCACCGATCACCAACACTTTCTTTGGACCATTCGCGATCTCACCCTTCGATTTCACGTATTCAATTTGATTTTTAATGTTTTGCGCAGCCCCTTGTGGATGCGAGGTTAAACAAATAAAACCTCTAGTTCTTGGTTGTATAATCATCTTGATGAATTTTCTTACTACTTGTTTTATTGATTAGGCAAAATAAGGAATTTTAAATGAGAAAATCGCCATAAAAATCAATTACTTTTTGTTTCATTTCTGATTAAACGGGCATTTGCTTACTTTCACTGTATTAAATTGACAGCAACATTCATTTTATTTATGCCATTCCAATTTACAATAAAAAACAATAAAAATACGGCACTTTTTTTAGGAATAGTTGCCGCATTATTTTTCGCCAGCACCTTTGTCTTAAACCGCGTTATGGCTGTTTCGGGAGGAAGCTGGCAATGGACGGCATCCTTACGTTTCATCTGGATGCTTCCCATCTTGTTTGTTATCGTATTCATTAGAGGTAATTTAGCTCCGCTCTTTGATGCTATCAAATCCAATCTGCCGCAGTGGTTGCTATGGAGTACAATAGGTTTTGGTGTATTTTATGCCACCCTTACCTTTGGTGCTAGTTTTGGTCCCTCATGGTTGGTCGCCAGTACTTTTGAATTCACCATTATCGCAGGTATGTTTATCGGGCCCTTACTGGAAAAGAAGGAGAATCGAAGTAGGATTTCCAAAGCTTCACTCCTGTTCTCAATCATTATTTTTTTGGGAATCGTCCTGATGCAAATCTCAGAAGCAGTTTCAAGCTCTATGAAATCCATGTTATTGGGAACCATTCCTGTTTTGATCGGTGCTATTGCCTACCCTTTGGGAAACCGCAAGATGATGCAAGTAGCGGGAGATAAATTGGATGCCTTCCAACGAACATTGGGTATGACGCTATGCAGCATGCCCTTCTGGATTCTGCTCAGCATCTTTGGATATATGGACAGTGGACTTCCAACTGAGAGTCAGTTGTTGCAAACCTTCATGGTTGCCATTTTTTCGGGTGTTATCGCCACCCTCCTATTCTTTACAGCAACAGATCTGGTCCGCACCGACCACAAAGCCCTCGCGGCGATTGAGGCAACGCAAGCCATGGAAGTAATCTTTACACTATTGGGCGAAATAATACTATTACAAGCTGCATTTCCAAATAGTTACTCCTGTGTGGGAATTGCCCTCGTTGTGATTGGAATGATACTCCATAGTCGTGCAAATTAAGGGCTGGAAGCGCAAGAGATCAATTTTCATCAGCCTGTAAGGTCTTGCTGATCTTACTTAAATTCAAGCTATTGGCCATGGCTGAAAAAATTTCGTAGTAGGTTCCTTTCTGCATATAAAGTTCCTCATGTTGCCCCTGCTCAACAACATGACCTTTCTCCATGACGACAATTGCACTTGAATCAATAATCTGGGAGATACTGTGCGATACAATAATTACCGTACGATCCTTCTTGATCGCATCAAGGCTGTTTTTAATCTGCTCCGTAGCAATGGCGTCCAGATTTGCTGTGGGTTCATCTAGAAAAATAATAGGTGGATTTTTCAGAAACAACCTTGCAATCGCAATACGCTGTTGCTGTCCACCCGAAAGCAATTGCGCATCAGAATCGTAACCTTTTGGTAACTCCATAATCTGTTGGTGAATATAGGCTTTTTTCGCTGCTTCCACGATTTCTTCCCGTGAACTCCCCATCTTGCCATATTCAATATTTTCAAATATTGTCCCTTTAAAAATATGATTACGCTGCAGCACCATACCGATATGCTGACGGAGGAATGCAGTATCATATTCTGCCAAATCAACACCATCCAATAAGATCTGCCCGCGTGTCGGTTCATAGAATTTATCCAACAAGTTGATAATTGTACTTTTCCCCGCACCACTTAGTCCAACTAAAGCAGTAATTTCATTGGGTTTAATAGCAAAGCTGACATCTTTTAATGCCTGTGTCCCATTGGGATATTCAAAGAAAACCTGGCGCAATTCCAAATGGCCGTGGATTTTTTCCGGCCGATACGTTCCTTTTGATTCAATCTGATCATCCGATTCCAGGATCTCAAAAAATGACTCCGAATAGATCAGGGCATCATTGACCTCATCATAAATGCGGTGCAATTGGCGAATCGGTGCCGAGACATTGTTGAACAGCATAATATGAAACATAATGGCCCCAATTGTAATTTGTCCAGATAGCACCAAATAGGCCGTCAATACAATAATGATAACTACCGCAATCTGTTCCACAAAATTCTTTATGCTATCGTAAAAGAAGCTCGTCTTTCGGGTTTCCATTTGATTTTCGGTCATCTCAAATTGAATCTTCTCATGTCGTTTTGCTTCTTCAGGCTCCCGGACAAAAGATTTGATCACGAGTATTGATTCAATAAGACTGATAATTCGATTATTTTTAGATTCACGGTAATTACGCATTTGTCGCCTAAAACCTGTCAGTTTTGAGGCTTGGGTCTGACTAATGTAGAGGTATAATGGAATCACTGCAACCCCCACTAGGCCGACGTATACATTAGCATAGAACATACAGGCCAACGCGATGATCGCGTTAGCAAATAAGGGTAAAATATCAATAAAGAAGTTTTGCACCAAACGTGTAAGTGAGCTGATTCCAGCATCAATACGTGTGGCTAACTTTCCACTTTCATTATCTGCAGAAGTATAAAAGGCAAGTTTATAAGTCAAAATGCGGCTCACAATAGACTGTGAAAAATCACGCGCAATATAAATCCGGAGTTTTTCCCCATAGAATTTTTGACCAAACTGCACCAGTGCATAGATAATTTCCTTCAGCAACAATACCGCACTGATGATCCCGACGATATACAGCCCCTTAGACAATGGTTCCTTGGCTACCATCATTGCATTAATGGTATCTACTGTATACCGTAGAATAAATGCGTTGATTTGGGCCGCAAATGACCCTACAATAGTCAAAAGCAAAGTATAAACAATCAGCTTGCGATAAGGACGGGCAAAGGGAACAATTTTTTTAAACAGCTGTGGAATAGTCATGGAGAAGATTATAATAAGCATGGAACAAGTAAGCAGTAGACTTTGTTTAAAAGTAAATAGAAAATCGTATAATCCTATACGGCAAAACTGAAATACCAAGGCAAAAAAAAGTCGTACCATAAAGATGATACGACTTCAGTATATTTTGCTTTAAATTAGCTTATCCAAAAATCCGGTTCAGTACCTTAGCCAGGCGCAGACCGCCTTTCAGTAAACATTGCTCCATGGTATCTTTATTTTGATAAACGTAGGAGTAAGACAGGTTTGCATTATTGGCTACATCAGCGTAAATCTTTTCTGCGAGCTGATTTGATTCATACAACCAATTGGACAATTCACCAGCGGCCAATTGTTCGTTTTCCTTTTTACCATTGATATCCAATACCGTCGCGTACTCTGTATAACTATATTTCTCATTATCCACCAAATCACTGTCCCAAACGCGGTGAATATTCGATTTTTTTCCAAACCAGCTCACTTCAATCTTATTTCCACCCTGATCTTCTGCACGGCTAACATGCATAGGTTGATGCGCATCCCCCAAGATATGGATCAAGAAATAAAGATTCTGTTTCTGTTGATCCAGCGAAATGTTTTTATCTGCAAAAGATTGCTCGATACGG
This sequence comes from Sphingobacterium sp. GVS05A, assembly GCF_019969845.1. Classification (GTDB taxonomy): domain Bacteria; phylum Bacteroidota; class Bacteroidia; order Sphingobacteriales; family Sphingobacteriaceae; genus Sphingobacterium. The sequence goes on along the minus strand of NZ_JAHXYR010000001.1, from coordinate 1,010,129 downwards.
ATTGCTGTTTTGTATAAATTTTCATCAGCAGAATTTTCAAGTCCAAGTTGAAATTCTGCCCATGGTAAATTTGAATTTAAATTTATAAAATGAGAATTACCTAATTTCTTAAATTCTGGGTTAGGATCCGACTTGATAAAGTCCCCCCAATTAGCCCAATATGCCAACTTTTGCTGTCCAATGATTTTTCCAATATTCTTTTTTGCTTTCTTGTTCAAATGACGCTCAGCGATCTCAGCGACGACACGATGCCCAATGGTTCCCCAGGCAAATACCGATGAAAGTTGAAAACACAAAGCTACAGCCAGCAAACCCTTAATCATTTTTTTCATTGTTGTATTTATTTAATTGTAATTATTTAAAAATATCGAACGCATATTTCGCCGAAGACCAAAACTCGTCGAGTGCGATCATCCGTGGTTTAAAGAACGTGATCAGCTCCCCCCACTCCGTTTCCTTAAAAATACTATGGCCTTCCAGTGTCTTGTAGATCTGACAGATCGGCTTGTCATATTCGTCATAACCATCCATATCCCATTCCCATTCTTCTCCCAGAATATCATGAAGCAGATTTTTGTACTGCAGAAATTGCTCGGCCATCAACGCACGGATTCCGGCATCAGTATGTGACCAGGTTATCGCAATTTTGGCAGCTTTCTTGTCGGCATCCATTTTAAAATACAGCTGTTTGATCCCTGTTTTATAGTTAACCCAATTTACTTTTTCACCATCAGCGGATGCATGCAGGGACATGAATTGCCCAAACTTGATCCAGAACAGCTGTTTTAATTGTTTTACCTCTTCTCTAGAATACACAAATAAAATTTTTAAGTCAACAAAATTAAGAAAATAGCTCAGTATGCCTAAACCTTATTGGTATTAAAATTGTTGTTTTATCAACAAACAAATTCAAAAGATGAATATAGACAAGAAAAAATCGCTCTTACTGCTGGCCGCTGTGGCTTTGGGAACTGTTGCATACAATGCATTAAAGCCGGTGATATCGCGCCCCGATGTAGTGGACCCTTTTGACTTAGATAAATACCTTGGAAAATGGTTTGAAATCGCTCGACTCGATTTCCGTTGGGAAAGAGGGCTGAGTCAGGTTTCAGCAGAATACAGCAAAAATAACAATGGAACGATCCGGGTAAATAATCAAGGCTATTCGGAGGAAAAAGAACAATGGAAACAATCCATAGGAAGAGCCAAATTTGTCAATGGCCCACATGAAGGCGCATTGAAAGTCTCCTTCTTCGGCCCCTTCTACAATGGATATAACATTGTAAAAATAACGCCAGATTATAAATATGCACTCATATTTGGCGACAATCTCGATTATATGTGGATTTTGGGCAGGGATACAGCGATTCCAGAAAAGATCCGAAATGAGTTTCTAACCTATGCATTACAATGTGGATATGAAACCGGTAATCTTGTCTGGACAAAACATTAGCCGAAAATCGGTGCAATTACTTGGTAATTGAGGGTCGGATCCTGTGCTAAAACATCAGCAATCTCCTGAAGATCTTGTTGATCGATGGCATTTTTGATTCCAGCATTATATAGATTCGCAAGAAATAGCGCGGCATCACGCTTTTCAGCTAGTGCTAAAATAGAACTTCCAACATAGAAATTGAGAACAGATGAGGCATAATCGCCAAATATATTAAAACTAAAATCCCCATTTTTCTGTAAGGAATAGCGCATCATTTTCTCAAAATCCGAACGTAAAGTATCTTTTGTAGTATCTTTCATAGCATAAAATCAATTATTCCAGCGTATTCAACCATTGGCAAAGGTGCAAAAAAAATCCCAAACAATGCTGTAAGGAAAAGCATTGTTTGGGATGATCAATTTATTCCGGTCTAACGGATTAAAGAGCCTCAGCGTGCTGAGAAACGTCCAGACCAAGTTCTTCATCTGTTTCTTCCACACGTAAAGGAGAAATCAGATCCGTTACTTTTAATAGCACCAAAGAGCCGACAAAGGCAAAGAAAGATACCGCGAACAGGGCAACGGTATGCACGAAAAACAACTTCGTTTCTCCAAAGAACAAACCATTATCAACGACCAAAGGATTGACATTATGGTGGGCAAATACACCGGTCAGCACCATCCCTACCATACCACCTACACCATGACAAGGAAATACATCCAAGGTATCATCAATACTTGTTTTACTTCTCAAATAGACAACCAGATTACTGATCAATGCGGCTACTAATCCAATGACCATAGCGTGTGGAATACTGACAAAACCCGCTGCTGGTGTAATCGCAACCAAGCCCACGACAGCACCAATACATGCGCCCATCGCTGACGGCTTTTTACCACGGATAATATCGACAAATATCCATGCCATCGCTGCCATCGCCGAAGCCGTTGTTGTTGTTGCAAACGCATAAGCTGCTATTGTATTGGCACCACCAGCTGAGCCTGCATTAAATCCAAACCATCCGAACCACAGTAAGGCTGTTCCCAAGATCACATAGCTTATACGGGCTGGATTATGTGTCTGTGATTTACGGCCTTTTAAATAAATGGCTGCCGCCAACGCAGCCCAACCTGCTGACATGTGCACGACAGTACCGCCGGCAAAATCAAGGACACCAAATTTCGCCAAAATCCCTTCAGGATGCCAGGTCGCATGCGCCAATGGCATATAAATAAAGATACCGAATAGGATAATAAACAACATATAAGAGTTGAATCGGATACGCTCAGCGAATGCACCGGTGATAAGTGCGGGCGTAATAATCGCAAATTTCAGTTGGAACATAGCGAACAAAACCAATGGAATAGTTGGCAATGCACCCCAAGCGATATTTCCTAACGTCCCCTTCATCATAAAGAATGTGCGCGGATCACCTATAATTCCACCGATATCTTCGCCAAAGGCCAAACTAAATCCGACGATTACCCAAAGGATTGTCATCAGACACATACAGATAAAACTCTGCATCATCGTTGAGATCACATTCTTTTTACTGACCATCCCGCCGTAAAAAAATGCCAGACCGGGCGTCATAATCAACACTAGCGCTGAGGAAGTCAATAACCAGGCTGTATCCCCTGTATCGAATTCAGCTTTGTCCAGTGCAGACAAATCTATAGATGGAAATACAAGTCCCAATACGCCCAAAAGTACCAGAACTAAGAGTGGAATAATTTTTTTCATTTGTTTAAACTGATTAGTCTTTATTAATACATCAATAAATTATTATTTAAAATACAAAAACAAAACAAAAACCTATTTTTACTTATTGTTTTGACAAATATAAAGTGTTTTTATTGAAAAATTACTATCAAATATTATTTTTTGTAATATTTTTTACATAATTTCACATCAACAAACACAAAAACAACAAAAACCTATAAAAAACCAATTAAAAATCAACCGAAAACTCAAAACAAATCAAACTTAAAACCTCTTAGACATGAAAAAAATCTTAACAATCATTATCTTTTCAATAATTTTCATCAAAACATCAAAATCACAAGAAGAAAATAAGGAAAAACCAGTGGAAATATCAGGATCAGTAGACACCTATTGGAAATATGACTTCCAAAACAAACCAAATATCAATACTTACTTTACTGAAGACAATAATTCAGTTTCCATTGGCATGGTTGATCTGGCTTTAAAGAAGAATTTTAAAAAAGCATCTTTTGTAGGAGAGTTATCTTTTGGACCTCGCGGGCAATATCGATCTATCGTAAATGGAGACGGCCAACCCGGAGACGACAAAAATAGCTTCCACATTCAAAATCTGTATGTAGGCTATAATCTAACGGACAAGCTCAATCTGACGGCAGGATTTATGGGAACATTCGTCGGATTTGAAGTTATCTCACCTACCTACAATTTTCATTACTCCACTTCTTATTTATTTGGTGCCGGCCCTTTTCAAGATGCCGGACTGAAAGCAACCTATAGTTTCTCCAACAAGTTTGCGCTGATGGTAGGTATATTTAATGATTGGAATGTATACCAAGATATAAACGGCGTATCACATGTCGGTTCGCAATTAGCTTACAGACCTAACGATAAAGGAAGCTTTTACCTTAACTTCTTAACAGGATCGTCTGCGGGTGGAAAAGAAAACTACAGCTCAGGCACACTCGTAGATTTCGTCGGAAATTATGATTTCACACCAAAATTCTTTCTCGGCGTAAATGCCACACATTATAAGAGAAGAGCCGAAGGCGGTTACACTGGGATAGCGCTCTATCCAAGGGTTCATCTCTCCGAACATTTTGGAATAGGATTACGTGAGGAGTTCTTCCAGACCCACAAAGAGGAAACCAATGGTGTCCCAAGTTCAAATATGCTAGCAACTACCTTGACAGCCGAATACAACTATCACGGCTTCAAATTCATTCCCGAAATTAGATTTGACAAAAGCAATACTGAGAAATTCATCAAGAATGACCTATCTCCAACAAAATCGGCCGGACAATTTTTGTTAGCATGTGTATATAGTTTCTAAATGAAATATTCTCCACACTCTTCTTTACCTATTAAATGCTTACAAGATTGATTTCATATCCTCACGAAATCAATTAGATATCCATTAAATAAATCGCTGCAAATAGAAAAAGCGGATCTTTTGGATCCGCTTTTTTATCTCTCTTCTCAAATCTATAATCTCGCCTATCACCTTACACTAACCGCAACATGTCGGTCTAAAATCCGGTCCGTCTCTGGTGCGTCTGCTGGGTATTTTGCAAATTGCGAGCCATAGCCCTCCGCTCCGATCACCTGCTTAGACAACCCCACCTTGTCCAGGTAATCCTTCACCGCATTTGCCCGATCCAACGATAATTTTTTATTATATTCTTCATTTCCGGTTTTATCTGTATATCCACCAATTTTCACATTAGCAGTGGGGAAAGCTTTTAGAATCTCGGCCAGATTGCTGAGCTGAGCCTGGCTCTCAGGTAATACTTTCGCTGTACCGGTTTCAAAATTCAGGTTATCAAAATCAAACCAAGTATTTTTCAATGAATCTTCTCCCAAAGATTTATAGTCGGATTTTAAAAATTGTACCAACCGATCTTCTATACCACTTTTAAATGCCCCCAGCTTCCCTCCATTCGGCAACATCACATCCAAATGCTCACGATCGACCGGACTGGTCGTACCATTTCCCATTGTATTTCCTGAATCCACCTGTCCCTGATTGACACTGGTATCTGTAGTACCACCATTTTTATTGCCACTACAGCCTTTTCCAAACAAAAACCAGAGCAATGCAATAACGATCAATGCAACCAAAATCTTCCACCAGCCTCCGCCAGATGAACCGGTCGCTGCCGCTGCCGCTCTGGCACCATCTGCTCTAGGCAATGCCAACGGCTCCTTATGTGCTTCCAACTCAGTAGCTGGATTAATGACTGTTGCTCCGTGACGGTTTTCAATATGTTCTACAGGCTCTTCTACAGGAGTATCCGGTATGACCTCTTCAGGTTTTACTTCCTCAGGTGCAGAAAAATGGCCACCATCAAATAATTTCCCAAAAGCGCCCAAACCCAACCCCGCCGGAATAGCGGCAGCAAAAGCTGTTTTATTATCCTGTAAAGTTTGATTTATGGTATTCGCATCCCACTGTTGACCTTTATTGGTCAAAGTGGAAAATATAGCTGGCAGGGACAAGCCCATCAATTTTTGTACCGACTCAGCGCTGAATCCCAGATAACCTGCCACTGTACCCAATACGGTCTCTAGACCACCACCAAATATTGAAGTTAGTATATTGCTACCTCCAGATTCTCCCGACTGCCCCTCAGCATCTTCACGAGCTTTCTGTCCGCCCAGAAGTTGATTCACATCAAAATTCGAAAAACGCTGTTTCGCCTGCTCCAGAATTGTAGAAATCCCACCCCCGCCTTCCGCCTGCTGACTCAATCCCAAAAACAAAGAGGGAACAACAACATTTAAGCCCTGTTTTACCTGTTCATTATCCTGGTTTAGACTTTGTCCGATCCGAGTAAGAACCTCATCATCAAAAAAGTCTTTCGCTGATTTTAAAAGCTGATTTTCCATAATCTTTGTTTATTAATTGTTTATATATAAAACATTAACAAACAAAGCCTTAATTTGTTCACATCATGCTATCCAACATCAAAACTCTCCTGACAGCCACTTTGGAATGACGAACTCTTCGGCTAGATGTGCAAACCGATAATCTTGCCAATTGCACTTATTGATCCATTGCACTTCTTCCAGTTCGGCCTGTGGTTGAAAATCAAATTTCATAGCGAGTTTGATCAAATAAATATATCCTTCTACCAGCGTATCACGCTCATTCACCGCCTGCGTCACATGCCGACCAATAAACTGCAATGTCGCAGGCACTGTATCAAACTGCAACTCTTCCCGGAGTTCCCGAACCAAGGCTTCCGAATCGCTTTCTCCCGCAACAATCTTACCGCCGGGCAATTGAAAATATTTTGAGCCCTTTTTCCTAACCATCAATAGTTCCCCTTCAGGGTTCAGCATCATAGCCGAACAAATTACAATCCTATGCATACTTTTTACTTGAAATTACAAAACTAACTTTTTGTCAATCATTTAAAAAATGTGTTTTATTCTTATATTTAAAGAACAAAACAATAATTTACATAATCCATATATGCATCAAGGATTAACATGTCTCGTATTTAGCCTATTGTTTCTATCGTTGGGCTGCCAGCAGGAAAAGAAAAGTACAGTAGAAAAAGAGAAAACAATTAAGCATCAAGACACTGTCACTGCCAAAAAACAGGAAGAAAAGCCTAAAGTAGTGACAGCAGCAGATATTATGATCAAAAAAGATCTGCTTTACAAAAAATACACACTTGAAGATACCTATCCCTATAAGGATACCACGCGTAGCTTTCAATGGGACAAAATAAAGGAACGTCTAGCTTATGTTGAAAATTTTCAACAGACACCCTCATTGTACGCCGTCCTTCAAAATTATCAAAATGAAAAAGGTGAGGCTCCTACGATTAAAGATTTCAAACGGGATTCTTACAAACGTGTGTCAGACAGTTTCAATGTCGAGCGTTATCAGGCAGCACCATTGTATGACCCAACAACAGACAAACCGGTACGTTATGGACGCGACGGATGGTTGGTCCGTGTAAAAGGATCAGACACCTTAGCACGGGTACCTATTGCGGGTGTATCATTTGAAGGGGATTATACCGTCCCCAAACGCTATCTGCGCCTGATAAGTGATAGTGTACAATTTAACATTATTAATGTTGTTGATGTCAAAAACCAAAACATCTGCACATTGGAAAAAGTTGGCAAAGAATGGCTCGTGCGCAGCATGAACCCTGTGACCAGTGGCCGGCACAAACCGCCACATGCCCAAGAAACACCCACGGGATTGTTTGTCGTCCAAGAGCACAAATCAAAGATGTTCTATTTTGAAGATGGCACGCGGACCTATGGCGGATTTGCTCCCTATGCGACGCGGTTCACCGCTGGAGCCTATATTCATGGTGTACCGGTCAATAATCCAAATGGTAGCATCATCGAATACAGTGAAAGTTTGGGCACAACACCTAAGTCACATATGTGTGTCAGAAATGCGTCATCTCACGCTCAATTTGTCTATAAACGGTCAAAAGACCTTTCCTCCTTGATCATTGTTATTGATTAACAATATTTAACATTCTGTAAATCAAATATGTATTAACTTTAATAATTATTTTTGTAAACATCTACACAGAAAAGGGAGGAGAATGGGAAATACGATTATGTTTCTTTTAATGGCACTTAATACAGCATTGTCATCAAAAGAAGAATTAAAAACAACAGATCAACAAACCAATACCCATCATATAAATGTAGAACGTCAACGGACAGCCGTTGATTCTTTATATGATGAAATGAATCTAGGCCCAGTATTAAAATACGAGGCATTTCGACAAGCAATGGAAGGTAGAAAAGAGCTTTCCATCCACAACAAAGATATTATGACAGTCATCGACTTTTCCATGCCATCCACGGAAAAAAGACTTGTTGTACTTGATCTGGAACACAAAAAAGTGCTTTTTAACACCTTGGTATCACACGGAAAAAATAGTGGTGAAAATTATGCTACAGATTTTTCGAATCAGCAGGAGTCATTAAAAAGCTCCTTGGGATTTTTTGTTACCGAAAACACCTATAACGGTGAAAATGGCTACTCCTTGGTATTGGATGGCCTTGAAGAAGGTATAAATGACAATGCCAAAGCACGATATGTAGTTATGCATGGCGCAGATTACTGCAGCACAGGCACTATCTCAAGCTTGGGAAGGTTAGGCAAAAGCTACGGATGCCCTGCGGTTCCCCGCGAATATGCCGGACCGATCATCAACACAATAAAGGATGGAACACTCCTGTTTATCTATGCGGACAATCAGGACTACCTTGCGAAAACGCACCTGATCCATCAACCAAATGTACTGATGGCGCAATTCAATCGAAAACAACGGCTTGAAAACACGGATGAAGGTTAACATAAAGAAAATTTAAAATGTAAAAACGAACCCGAGCATTGACTATTTAAAATTAGATTCCAACGGGTTACGAACAAAATTCAATAAAAATGGGATGTTCAGGTTATTACTGAACATCCCATTTTCATTATATTATTAAGAAGCCAAAAGGCCACACATAAAATAGCTATACCATACAGCCTAGGATTTATGCTTTTTCTTAAATTTTAACATCCAGTCATAGATCGCATCATCGTGGAATAAGCGTTCCACACTACCATGTGTCCCTCCTTTTATTACATTTAAGCTCACATCAGCTTCAGGGTCCACCTTTTTTATGGCTTTCATAATTTTTCTGGATTCTGAAATGGGTACGGCACGATCAGCTGTTCCATGATGTAGCCAAATTGGAACCTGCGTCAGGTTGGAAGCATATTGGCTCGATCCGCCGCCACAAATCGCCACTGCTGCAGCTATCCTCTCTGGATATTTTCCGGCAACATCCATGGTACCATAACCGCCCATACTCATACCACATACGTAGATACGATCAGGATCAGCATTGTAATGCGCGATAACATAATCAACGATCTCTATCACTTTATCCGGATCCCAGCCACCGCGGGATTGGGGAGCAACAATAATCCCTGGAACATCCTGCCCTTTGTTGATCGCATACAGTACACCATAACGTTTTACCCGATCCAAATTAGTACCTGATAGACTTCTGCCATGCAGAAACACAAAGACAGGTTGTTTTTCCGAGGCTTCACCATCGGTATCAGCTTCTTTTAATAGAAAAGGATAAGCTGTCTCCCCTTTGATCGCTTCTATTTCCTGCGCATTTATCTTCATCAAAAACAGAAAGAAAACACACAAAGACAGGTGAATTTTACGCATAAATTTATTTTATCTACGATTACTTAGCTTAATTTTGGAGGACTAAAAATACAATTAAACTATTTTCACCTAATGCATTTAACAACTTTTAACATTTTCAATGCATCAAACTATGCTCTTCAAACCTGTGTTCTTATAAATTTGGTCTGATATGCAATTATAATTGCATATCAGACCAAATTTATCTTAGTTTGTACTATTACGTAAAAAATAAGGGCTCATCATGAAAATACTGCATACTGCCGATTGGCATTTAGGGAAACGACTGGATAGCTTCTCTCGGGTGGACGAACAGCTTTTGGTCATGGAGGAGATTATTCAGCTCGCGGACCAGCAAGAGGTCGACCTGGTTCTTATTGCAGGAGACCTTTTTGATACGTTCAATCCTGGTGTAGAGGCTATCGAGTTATTTTACAAAACGATCAAACGATTGGCAAAAAATGGTACCCGACCTGTTATCGCCATCGCCGGAAACCACGATTCACCCAATTTGATTGATGCACCAGATCCTTTAGCCCGGGCATCTGGCATTATTCTCATTGGTCACCCAAATGCAGTTGTAACACCATTTACGGCCGAAGGTTTTTCGGTCCTACGCTCAGACAATGGCTTTATCGAGTTGAACCTGGAAGGCTATAACTATCCTATCCGTATACTCCATACCGCTTATGCCAATGAAATCCGACTGAAACAATATCTTGGTGAAGACAAGGAAGTTCAATTAAATAAAGCATTGGCCGAAAATTGGCAAAAATTGGCAGAGACCTACTGTGACGAAAAGGGTGTCAATATACTGACAGCACACCTTTATATGAATAAAATTGGATCCCCATTAATCGACGAGCCTGATGGGGAAAAGCCAATTAAAATTGGAAATGCTGACCTGATCTATTCAGAATCCATCCCGGTTCAGATTCAATATACGGCGCTCGGCCATATTCATGGATTCAAAAATATCGGTTCTCCGGAAAAACCTGTTGTATACGCCTCATCTCCCCTTTGTTATAGTTTCGCCGAAGCTGGCCAGACCAAATATGTAAGCATTGTCAATGCTGTACCCGATGCACATGTCACATTTGATCGCATTGCACTCCAACAAGGAAAACCCTTAGTCCGAAAATCTTTTGATGATATCGACCAATGTATTACATGGCTCTCCGAGCATCCAGAAACATTAGTGGAATTAACGCTCAAATCCGAAACCTTCCTAAAAGCTGAAGACCGTAAGCTGATTTATCAGACACATCCGGGTATCGTCTATTTAATTCCTGTTGTACAGCACGACAAACAAAACCCACTTGATACAAAAGAAATTAATCTAACCCACGATATATCCGCACTTTTTCAGGATTATTTCAAATCCAAAAATGCCAACCAGGCGCCCAATGACGATATACTCAACCTTTTTCTCGAAATACTAAATTCTTAAACCCATGATCCCTTTAAAGTTAACTGTAGAAGGTATATATTCCTATCAAGAACGTCAGACAATAGATTTCACAGCGTTGACAGATGCCGGGCTTTTTGGGATATTTGGTGCTGTTGGATCTGGTAAGTCATCTATTTTGGAAGCGATTACCTATGCCCTATATGGTGAAACCGAACGGTTAAATGCACGCGACAAACGCGCTTACAATATGATGAATTTGAAATCAAACCGTTCGTATATCGAATTGGATTTCATTAATTTCGAAAACCGCACATTCAAAGTAACAAGGGAATTTAAACGCAATTCCAAAAATTTTGAAGATGTCAAATCTCCTACGGTTGTATTATATGAAAATATCAATGAACAATGGGTTCCATTGGAAAGCAGTAACACACAATCAATCATTGGATTAAGTTACGAAAATTTCAAAAGAACGATCATCATTCCCCAGGGGCAATTTAAGGAGTTCATTGAGCTGGGTGCAAAGGAACGAACTGATATGATGAAAGAAATCTTTCAGCTCCATCGTTTCGATTTGCAGGACAAAGTTGCTGCCCTTTATAAAAAAAATCAATCCGAACTAGATCAGCTCAATGGTCAGTTGATGGGTTTCGAAGAGATCAGTAGCGAGCGTATCATAGCGACACGTGACAAACTGAATGAAGAGCGAGAATCTTTCAGCAAGGCGCAGCATACAAACAAGCTCCTTCAGGAGAAATTTCAGACATTGAAAAATGTGAAAGAAGATTTCTTGGAATTGAGCAAAATGAAGTCTCTATTTCAGCAATTGACTGATCAGCATGCCGAAAAGGAAACTTTGCGCCAACGTATGATACGCTTTGAAGAAGCGCATTCAAGCTTTTTTCACATCCTCCAGACACAGGAGAAATTGAAACACGAAAATACGCAGGAACAAAGCAAGTTGCAGTTAGAGCAAACAAAATCTGTGGAACTTCAACAAGCTACCCAACAGATATCGCAGCAACTGCAACAGGTAAAACCGCAATATGAGCGATTGCCTGAACGAAGGATAAGTGAATTAGATCTGGAACTTATTCTACAGCTGATCAATTTTTCAACTGAGATAAAAGGTTTAAAAGAAAGTGCACAGAAAGGACGGGATTTTGTCCAGAAGGCTAAGGAGCAACAGGTGCAATGTAAAAACAACATACAGCAAACGGAAACCATACTCCATGGTCTGAAGCGATCGAAACCATCGGCTAATGAACTGATGGAGCTGGGACAATGGTACACCAAACAGCAGGCCATCCAGCAACAGGAGACCGAACTCAACCATCAACTCCTGGAGCTTACAGCTTCCATAACTGATCTGCAAGGTGATTTGCAACGCCAGAACTTCGATCCTGCCGAGTTTGAATCAGCGTATACAGCCGAATTGCTGGAACTTGAAACCCGACTCAACGCGCTAAACGACGAGAAAGCACACCTTCTATTGCAGCAGAAGCTCACACACTTCGCGGAGAACCTAAGAGCGGGATCTCCCTGCCCCTTATGTGGGGCCCTCGAACACCCTGCTATCGCGGAAGGAATGGATATCACACAAGAGCTGACAGAAAACCAACGAGCGACAGTAGAAATCAATGCACGCATAAAATCCAAGGTTGATCAAAAATTTGAGATTGAAAAGCTCCTACTCCGCCTACAATCCCTACAGGTACAACAAAGTGATCTCACAAACAAGATCCAGGCAAACAAATCTCAGAAGTCCGCTCACCTACTTCAATTTACCTGGGCAGGGTACAGCAGCACGGATGAGTCAATGTATACACAGAAAAAACAGGAACTCGCCAACATCGAAGCCCAGATCATAGCAACAGAGCAGATCGCCACGATCCATCAGACTACCTTGGCAGATATAGAGAGCAAGCTGGAAAGAGCGAATGTAAAATTAAGTGGTCTTGAAATTGAGGAAGCGCAAAAACAAACCCAGATTAATCAAAATATAGGCCATCTAAAACACTTGAACTGGGCAGATTATCAATCCCGGGAGAAACCTACGGTCGAAAACGAATATCACACATTAAAAGCTGAAAATCTTCGTATAGAACAGGACTATAATACATTGACAGATCGCTTGAACAAGCTAAACAGTCAGTCTGCTGCACAAAATAGCCTGGTTCAATCCATTCAGGAACGGATTATCAAAATAAAGTCTGAGATCTTACATATTGACACGACGATCGAACAGCTCCTCCAGGCTTCCGTATTCAACACGATAGATCAAGTAAAAGAGACATTAGCGGAGAACCTACCTGTACAGAATATCCGTGCCGAACTGGAACAGTTTCAAATTGAATTTGAAACCCTGAAAGCACAGATCATGCAGTTAGAAAAAAAGTTAGCAGATAAAGTCTACGATGAGGCAGTCTTTATACAGGAAGAAGCTGCTTTGGAAGAAAGCTTCCATCACCTTAAAATCCTGACAGAGAACGTTGCTAAATGCGAACAGGAGTTGAATCAGTTGGAGTCAGCCAACGAAAAAAAGGAAACTTTACTGCAACAACAAGCACAATTAAACCTTCGTAATGATAATCTGAAACAGCTATTTAACCTATTTAAGGGAGCGGGATTTGTGCAGTATGTTTCATCAATCTATCTGCGCCAGCTTTGTGACCATGCCAATATCCGTTTTCACCGAATGACACGCAACCAGCTAAGTTTACAGATTAATGAAAACAATGAATTTGAAATCATTGATTATTTGAATGAAGGCAAAAGCCGGAGCGTAAAAACACTCTCCGGCGGTCAAGCTTTCCAGGTATCCCTGAGTCTTGCGCTGGCCCTAGCTGAAAGTGTACAGTCCAATACCAAGGCCGCTAAAAACTTCTTTTTTATCGATGAAGGCTTTGGTACCCAAGATATCGCTTCTGTCAATATTGTCTTCGAAACCTTACTCGACCTGCACAAAGAAAATCGAATAGTCGGTATTATCTCGCATGTTGAAGAATTAAAAGAACGGATTCCAATATCACTTTCCATCGAAAAGGATGAAGAACATGGTAGTCAAATTTTCATTAATTAGTTGTAAATCCCAAAGCAATTTTGTAGATTAGTTATAGCGACAGAAGCCAAAAAACTGTCGCTATAACCAAAAAACAAAAGATTATGGGCTTATTTTCAAATAACCGAAAAGGAAAAAGGTCTCATCCTTTTTTTCATAAAACAGCTAAATCGACAATTTATTTAGCGACAGAAGACAACAATCAATCCACTGAACATCGGACGACTTCATCAATGCTTTTTGTCAAGCAATATGATATCATGCGTATCTTAAAGGATATTTTAATGCCGCAGAACCAGAATTAGTTTTTGGTGAAAAATTTATATGGTTCAGGTGGCAAGGAAATTTCTTGCCCTATCTCTACTATGACCTGTATCTGGTCGATGCTGTTATACTTCATCTATCGCTATTCTTCAAGAGGAAAAGAGACCATTTTCCAGATAAACATTTCTATCCATTCGGGTGATCTTCAAGGCCCTACTCTCTCGCTTTACTGTCCTTAAAAAGAAATTAAAAAAATCATTGAAATTCTAAAAAAGTAAGTTTAATTTAACGATATAAAACATTTATAAAAAAATATTGTCATACGTAAAATAGAAATTAAAGCGGTACTTATTCCAGACACATGAAATACAAACAGATAAACAACAACTCCATTAACCAGATTATGCTTATCATCATTATTTTGCTGATATGCATTTTGATATTTACGAGTCTATTCTACTATCTTCCCGGCTTTTTGGGCGCGATAACATTATATGTCCTCTTCCGAAAAATCAATTTCAAATTAACAGAAGAGAAAAAATGGAACAAATCCGTCGCGAGTATATTGTTAATCTTGCTTACGATTATATTTCTAGTCGGACCATTGTATCTCTTGATCAACTATATGGTGCCGCAAGTGACTGATGCAATCAGCAATAAAAATGAGATTATGGAAAAATTTGATTCCATTAAAACCTATTTCAAAGATAGCCCATATCTCAGCAACATCGATCTATCGGACACGGCATTGATGGGTGCTCTTCAACGAGCGGCCAAGTTTATCCCCAACATCCTAAATTCCGTAGCTGAGGTAGGCGTAAATGTTTTAGTCGCATTATTTGTACTTTACTTTATGTTGGTCAGCAGCAAAAAATTAGAACAGGGTATATACAATGCTATTCCATTTTCCGAAGCGAGTAAAGCTGAATTGTGGAAAGAATTTGATATGATGGTTAAATCAAATGCCATTGGTATTCCAATCCTCGCGATCTGCCAAGGTATTGTCGCGGGCTTAGGCTACTGGTTTTTTGGCTTGGAAAGCCCCATTTTTTTAGGTATTCTAACAGCTGTTGCCACTATAATCCCTATTTTGGGCACGATGGTCGTTTATCTCCCCGCGGCCGTATTCTTGTTAGCAAATGGACAATCCGGTAACGCGATAGGGTTAGCACTTTATGGTATCATTATTATTGGAAGTATTGATAATATTCTTCGCTTTACAATTTTGAAAAAACTTGGAGATGTCCATCCCTTAATAACCGTTTTTGGTGTATTATTGGGATTAAATCTCTTTGGTATGTTAGGATTGATATTTGGTCCACTTATTCTATCCTGTGTAGGAGTCTTACTCAAGGTGTATAGCAATGAATTTGGTCGAAGTACACCGGAAATTATACAATCTACGACTTTGATAGAGCCCAATAGTCCCAGCAACACCACAGATACAACGGAATAGCATAAAATTAGGAGACATATTGCAGTGGGAAGCATCAAAGATGATAACCAGTAAACTGTCATAACTTGAGTTTGGACACTGCATAATCCCATTTTTTTTATAGTTTTGGTTCTTCGATGGCGTCATTGTGGAATGATCTATCTTCAGCTCAAGCTGAACGGTATAAATATATTCTGCTAGCGCGCCTGAAAAAGAATAACAAATCACTAAAACTGGTTTAAAATCAAAGGTAGTCTATGAACAAAAAAATAATCTTAGGAGTAACTGCTGTACTCGCGGCGGGCATGCTTTATTCATGTAACAACAAGGGCAATCAAAAGACAGCTGGTATAGAAAGTAGTACCGCAGAAAATCATGACCATGCGGTTCACGACCACACCGGTCATGATCATGCGCAAGCTGCCCCTACCCAGTCTTCTGGTCCGGCTGCAATTCTTCCTAATTTCACTTTTTACCAACTTCGATCCGGCATACGTGTCAGCAATGAGAATCTTGCTAAAGATAAGAATACAGTCTTCATCTTATTCGATCCGGGATGTAGCCATTGTCAGCATGAAGCAACTGAACTCGAAAAAAATATTGATCGCATAAAAGATGTCAATATTTTCTATATTTCCATGAATGATCCAGCATTGGTATTAGGATTCTTCGATAGCTTCGCACCAAAGCTATCCAAATCATCCAATGTGGAAGTCTTAATTGACAAAGATCAAACCTTTATCCAAAACATACATGTTCCTTCACAGTTCCCAGCAAATTATGTCTACGGTGCTGATGGAAAACTAAAAGCACATTGGGAAGGTGAGAAAAATATCAATGAGGCGATAAGCCAATTTCATAAATAAGCTGAAATGCTCAATATAGCGATAAACGGATTTGGACGTATCGGGAGAAATACATTACGTAATATTTTTCTTCGCGATGCTTTTGATCAATTGCAGGTGGTCGCCATCAATGATTTGGCTGATACCAAGACTTTGGCCCATTTATTCAAGTATGATTCGGTACATGGACCATTCTCTGGCACGGTCACACACGATGAACATCATATTATCGTGAATGGCCATTCTATTTTGGTGACCAATGAAAGAGATCCGGCCCTACTACCCTGGAAATCCTTGCATATTGATGTTGTTGTCGAATCTACAGGGCATTTTACGAACCGTGAAAAAGCAACGCTTCATCTAGCAGCAGGTGCGAAAAAAGTTATTATCTCAGCTCCGCCAACAGATAAGGATATTGCAACAGTCGTATTGGGGATCAACGATAATGCTGTCGATCTCTCGGCTTCGATCCTGTCCAATGCCTCCTGTACAACCAACAACGTCGCCCCAATGGTTAAAATATTGGATGACAATTGGGGGATAAAAGACGGATATATCACCACAGTGCACTCCATGACAGGAGATCAAAACCTACATGATGCACCACACAAAGATCTGCGACGGGCGCGTGCGGCCTCTTCGGCTATCATACCGACAACGACAGGTGCCGCCAAAGCAATTACCAATGTCTTTCCACATCTACAGAATAAGTTGGGTGGAGCGGGTATACGTGTTCCTGTGCTGAATGGTTCGTTAACAGATTTTACCTGTACGTTAGAAAAAGAAACAACGGTAGAAGAAATCAACAAAGCTTTTAAAGCTGCAGCGGAAAACGAATTAAAGCAGGTATTGTTTTATACAGAAGACCCAATCGTGTCTGTTGATATTATAAATAATCCCTATTCTTGTGTTTTCGATGCGCAATTGACTTCGGTTGTGGGTAGATTAGTGAAAGTTGTGGGTTGGTATGACAATGAATTTGGCTATTCCAATCGTTTGGTGGACCTCCTGATTAAGATTGACCAGCTTGTTTAATCCAACCAGTTGAAAATAAAGAAAGCCCGTATCCTAAAAATACGGGCTTTTTCTTTAAAACTTTTACAGACCTATTTGCAACGTATCAGCGCTATAGACCAAGTACAGATAAAGTAAGAGAAAAGCACCTTTCGCTTTGTTTAATATCAATCAATAGTTACTATCCCACACATGATTATTTCGATTATTCAGTATGCTAAGTGTACCGGTTTGTCACTTAGAGTACCCGTTGATTATATGCCCCTACAATTCCCGTTCTACCCCCAAGCCGAAAAGCGCAAAATCATATTTTACCGGATCATTGGGATCCAATAGACGAAGATTGCCCGTTAACTCTTGTGCGGTCTTCCAGTTGACTTTTTCCAAGGTAATCAGTCCAAATTTTCGCGCTACACGTTCAACATGGACATCACAGGGACAGATGAGATCTTTTGGTGACAAGCGGTTCCAAATTCCAAAATCAACCCCTTTATTATCCTTTCTGACCATCCAGCGTAAAAACATATTGATACGCTTGACAGTAGATTTTTGGGCCGGGCTACTGATATGTTTACGCGTCCGGTGCGGATAGTCCGGCAGCGAAAAGAAATAGGTTTTAAATGCATTCAGCGCCTGTTCCAAATCCACCTCTTTTACGGTCTCCTGCCCTACCAAAAAAGCATCTTCTAAAGACGCAAAGTGGCTATAGTGGTACCGAAAAAAAGCAACGAAATAAAGAATGTCCGTATCATTGAATGTACGATGCTTAAAACCAAGGAGACTCTTGAGGTCCTGATCGCTATGGTTCATGATATAATCATAAGGCGCGCCGTCCATTCTTTCAATCAGCTCATTACACTTATTGATAATAGTTTTACGTTGTCCCCAAGCCATTATAGACGCTAGGAACCCAGTAATCTCAATATTATTCTTGCTTGAAAATTGATGTGGAATGGATATGGGATCATTGGGAATAAAATTAGGTTGATTATATTCATCAACCTTTTTATCCAAAAAATCTTTTAAATTAAAATCTACTGCCATGGTCTTTGATTATCGTCCTGTCTGTAGTATACCTTTACAGATATTTGCGATCAATCCCGGACCTTCATAAATAAATCCGGTATAGACCTGAATAAGACTGGCACCGGCATCAAGTTTTTCAATAGCATCTTTGGCTGAATGAATACCACCAACACCAATGATCGGAAATGCTTTGTTGGATTTTTCGCTGAGGTAGCGGATCACTTCAGTTGAACGCTTGGTCAGCGGACGTCCACTCACCCCTCCGGCCTCTTGTATCAATTCCTGCTGGCTCTTTAAGCCTTCTCTTGAAATCGTGGTATTGGTCGCGATAACTCCCGCTATCTGTGTCTCCATGACGATCTCAACGATATCATCCAGTTGACTATCTGTTAGATCAGGTGCAATCTTAAGCAGAATTGGCTTGGGAGTCGGTTTTGCTTTATTCAGATCCTGTAGTGTGTTTAATATATTTTTTAAGGGCTCCTTTTCCTGCAAATCCCTTAAGCCCGGAGTATTTGGCGAACTGACATTGACAACAAAGTAATCTACATCATCAAAGAGTGCATTGAAGCAATAAATATAGTCGTTTACCGCTTCTTCGTTTGGTGTCACTTTATTCTTTCCGATGTTACCACCGATCAAAAGTCCTTTTCGGTCTTTTAGGTTCTTCAATCGGGTTGCAGCGACGTCCGCGCCCTGATTATTGAACCCCATGCGGTTGATTAGCGCTTCATCTGGTACGAGACGAAACATACGTGGTTTATCATTCCCCGGTTGTGGTTTTGGAGTGACGGTTCCAATTTCAATAAAACCAAAACCTAAATTAGTCATGTCGGAGATATATTCGGCATTTTTATCGAAGCCTGCCGCAAGGCCTACTGGATTTTTAAACTTCAGTCCAAATACCTCACGTTCCAAGCGAGGATCTTCTACTGTAAAAATAGTATTCAATAATTGCTTGGCACCCCAAATTTTTGAGAAGACATTCAATCCGCTGGTCACTTTATGGTGAGCCATCTCCGGATTCATTGTAAAGAATATAGGTTTGACTAATTTATACATAATTGCAAAGTTAGTCAAACAAGAAGAAATATTCATTACTTTTGTACTTTTGCATTTGAAATGATATCAATAAATAATTTAACATTTGAAATAGGATCCCGTGCGTTGTATGATGAGGCAAACTGGCACATCAAACCAGGTGATAAAGTAGGTTTAATTGGCGCCAATGGGGCCGGGAAATCTACCTTATTGCGTTTGATCGTTGGACAATATGCCCCAACTTCGGGAACAATTTCCATGGCAAAAGATTTAAAGATCGGTTACCTAAACCAGGACTTATTATCTTACCATTCGGATAAAAGCATTCTATATGTCGCTATGGAAGCGTTTGAACGCCAAAATCAACTACATGCCGAAATCGAAGACTTACTTGCGAAATTAGAAACAGATTATTCGGACGATATTCTCAATAGATTAAGCGATAGGCAACTGGAATTTGAAGCGCTGGATGGCTATAATCTTGAATTCAAAGCGCATGAAATCCTTGCGGGTCTAGGTTTTTCGGAAGAAGAACAAAAAAGGCCACTGGCTACATTTTCCGGGGGCTGGCGTATGCGTGTGATGCTTGCGAAAATTTTATTGCAGACACCGGATATTCTACTATTGGATGAGCCGACCAACCACATGGACTTACCTTCCATCAAGTGGCTTGAGAACTACCTACAGGCATTTGATGGGGCAATCGTCATTGTATCACACGATAGGTATTTTCTGGACCGCATCATCAAAAAGACGGTGGAGTCGCGTAAAGGAAAATTAACACTTTATGCAGGTAACTACAGCTTTTACTTGGAAGAAAAGGAGTTGAGAAACGAGCTACAGGCCAACCAGTTCAAAAATCAACAGGCTAAGATCAAACAGGAAGAACGACTTATCGAGCGTTTCCGCGCCAAAGCATCCAAAGCGAAAATGGCACAATCCCGGATTAAAGCTTTGGATAGAATGGAGAGAGTTGAAGATGTGGATGACGATAATCCAACGGTCAACTTTAGCTTTAAGTTTTCAAAACCTTCGGGTCGTCATGTGGTGACATTAGACAATATCTCTAAATCTTATCCGAACCTGGAGATCTTAAAAAATACCTCTGCGATTATTGAAAAAGGTGATAAGATTGCTTTGATCGGAGCAAACGGAAAAGGTAAGTCTACCCTACTCCGTATTGTGGCAGGCGCAGATAACGAGTTTGAGGGGAAATCGGAACATGGGCACAATGTGTCGCAAACGTTCTTTGCACAGCATCAGCTGGAGGCACTTCACCTCGAAAACTCGATCTTGGCTGAACTGCAGGCTTTTGCACCAAAACATACCGAGACCGAATTGCGTTCGATACTGGGTTGTTTCCTATTTACAGGCGACGATGCCTTTAAAAAAATCAAAGTATTGTCTGGGGGTGAAAAATCCCGTGTAGCCCTTGCTAAGGCATTGACCGCAGACGCCAACTTCCTAGCGCTCGATGAGCCTACCAATCACTTGGATATGCAGTCGGTCAATATTTTGATTCAGGCCCTACAACAGTTCGAAGGAACTTTTATCGTTGTTTCCCACGACCGCTATTTCTTGGATCACGTGGCTAATAAAATTTGGTATATCGAGGACAAGGAAATCAAAGAATATCCGGGTACCTATCAGGAATATGAAGAATGGGTTGCTAAGCGTGTTGTAAAAACAGAGGTAAAACCGGAGAAAAAAGTCAAAGAAGAGCCAAAGGTCAAAAAAGAAAAACAAGCGCCATCTGAAGACCGGACACGATTACTGAGCAAAAAGAATAAAGAGCTTGCTGCATTGGAGAAAAAAGTCGAAGAACAGGAAATATTGGTCAAAGATTTAGAATTGAAACTGGCTGATGAAGCTGTATATTCGGATGCGACTAAGCTACAGGAAACTACTCGCACGTACAATTCAGCTAAGGCCCAATTAACCCAGTATCAAGAGCAATGGGAGCAATTAGCTGAGGAAATTATGGAATTAGAAAATGATTAATTTTTTTGGCTTAAAATCAGCTTTTTAAGCAGACAGCTATGATTTTAAGCCAAAAAAATTTGCAAGAATAGGATTAAAGCCCTACTTTTGCATCACTTCAAACAAGGAACGATAGTTCAAAAAAGAAGTAGGATTCCGTAGCTCAGCTGGTAGAGCAATACACTTTTAATGTATGGGTCCTGGGTTCGAATCCCAGCGGGATCACAAAGAGAAAAGCTAATCGCAAGATTAGCTTTTCTTGTTTAACGGTATCAGGATTCGAAAGAAGGACTTTTAGCTAAGCTAATTTCATCATAGGGGACTTATGAAGGATTCATATTTTCAGTATATTTACCTTTAAGTTCGATAAAATAATAACTAATGTACAACACTTTAATCGAATATATCAATTCGCGGGTCTCAAGACCTTTGGCAGCGAGTGAAATTAACATTCTCAAAAACAATTTTGTACCGCATAAACTCAGAAAGCGACAGATCTTTTTACAGGAAGGTGATGTAAGTAACCATATTGGATTTCTTGTCAAAGGCTCCATGAAAAAATACAGTACAGATACCAAGGGTACCGAACACATAATGAGCCTCTATATTGAAGACTGGTGGGTCGTCGATCGCGAGAGTTTTGCAAAACTCACTCCTTCTTCCTTCAATATTGAGGCTTGTGAAGCTACTGATTTACTGATCTTAACAAAGAAAGCCGCAGAAGAAGTATTCTCCCTTCCGATAATGAGTGAACTCATACGCCAGTTGGATGAAAATTATTCTTTTGCCAGCCAAAAAAGAATCAATGCCGCCATAAGTATGACAGCTGAAGAACGATATAATATGCTTATTGATAACTATCCTGAATTTGTGCAGCGATTTCCACAACGCATGATTGCATCGTATTTAGGTATTACGCAAGAAACCATTAGCAGAATCCGTTCTAGAGCAGTCAAAAAATAATCAGGATTGATTTACCATAGGAATTACCTTTGTCCCGATTAATTCAATGGCTTTGAATATATCTTCTTTACTAAGTCCTGGATTGTCCATCTGAAACGTAAATCTTGATATACCACCCAATGCCTCACTATGTCGTAAAATCTTTTCGGCGACTTCTTCGGGATTACCAATAACGTACGCACCTGTGGGGTCGGCCTGGGCCTCAAACATTTCTCGTGTAGGAGTAGACCATCCTCTCTCTTTGCCGATCTTACCCATCATTTTCTGGTATCCTGGAAAGTAAATATTCTTCGCTTTCATTGTTGTATCCGCTACAAAGCCTAATGAATGTAGTCCTACTTTAAGTTTCTCCCTAGCATGTCCAGCTTTTTCTCCGGCCTCGTAATATAAGTCTATCAGCGGGCGGAAACGGTGGGTTTCACCTCCAATAACGGCCACCATCAATGGAAGCCCCAGTGCTCCAGCGCGTATAAAAGATTGCGGAGTTCCTCCTACTCCTATCCAAACGGGCAGCTGTTCCTGCACTGGTCTTGGATAAATGGCTTGTTGCTTTAGCTCTGGGCGGAATTTCCCCTTCCAGGTTATAGTTTCATTATCACGGATTTCAAGAAGCAATTTAATCTTCTCTTCGAAAAGTGCATCATAATCTTGGGTATTGAACCCAAATAAAGGAAATGAATCAATAAATGACCCTCTTCCGGCTACAATCTCAGCCCGGCCTTTGGAAATAATATCCAATGTTGCATATTCCTGAAATACCCTAACAGGATCTGCCGCACTTAGTACGGTAACCGCACTCGTTAGACGAATATGCTGAGTCCTTGCTGCCGCTGCTGCCAATATTACTGCAGGAGACTCATCCAAAAATTCCTTTCGATGATGCTCTCCCAGCCCAAAAATATGTAATCCGGCCTGATCCGCAAACGCTATCTTTGACAACAAAGCTTCCATAGCCATCATATTTTCCTCAGGACGCAACCCGTCATCATATGCGCCAGTGGCAATAAAACTATCTATTCCTATTTCCATGATTATTAATTTAGTCTTGTAGACTTTCCATTATTGAAAAGCTAACCAAATTTCTATTTTTTTGATGGTTCATAAAGATGATCTATGTCAAAAAGAATGCCGACAAATCTTAAAAAAATCTTCCATCGCAGTAAAAGAGACACAGACTCATAATCCACATCCTATTCCTAGTTTAGCATTCAACTAAAACAATGACCTCAGGCGGCTTCGATTCCTATTGGATTAACCCGTAAAGTGTTTTTATAGTCTTGCTGCCTCCGTGTACACGAAGGGTCGTCAATTTGGGTAGTAGGGCGCAAAAGAAGATTTGACGGAACTCGATCCAATTATTTCATTTTTGTATATTTAGAAGTAATTTAAAAAGCAATCATCATTTGGAAAATATAATAAACCATTTTGAAAAGTATCTTCCTCTTAATGATGAGGAGAAGCAGGCTTTGATGAGTCGTGTTACGGAAAGGAAAATAAAACGCAGACAGTTCCTGTTGCAAGAAGGAGACGTATGTAAGTACTTTACTTATGTGCAAAGTGGCTGTTTTAAAATGTATGGTGTGGATGATAAGGGTGTGGAACACAATCTTGTTTTTGCAGCAGAAGATGACTGGATTTCAGATATTGGTAGCCTTCACAAGGAACTTCCTTCTAAATTGTTCATAGAAGCAATCGAACCGTCTATCGTATTACAAATATCTAAAGGGGATCTGTGGTACTTATACAGCAACCATCCAAAGTTTGACCGCAACTTCCGTGTCATCATGGAAGATAAATATATCGAACTTCAAAATCGATTATTGCAGGCATTTAGCTCCACCGCACTCGATAGGTATGATCGTTTCATTACCCAATATCCACATTTAGCCAATAGGTTACCAAATACCCAAATTGCCTCTTATCTAGGCGTAACCCCCGAATTTCTGAGTAAAATAAAGAATGACAGATTTAAAAAATAGCTTTACCCTTAAACTATATTAAGGATATTTCTTAACTTATCTTATAAGCTTAGCTGAAATGTTTACCACAACTTTGTATTGTCAATAAAGGCAAATAACATTTAGAACATACAGCAATGAACACAACAAGTCAAAAAACAAAAGTCGCCATTATCGGTTTGGGAAACATTGGTAGAGCAATTGCCTATAATCTTGTAAAAGGCAACCATCCCGTTATTATTTCATCCCGCGAAATCAGTAAAGCGCAAAGTTTTGCTTCTGAGTTAGGCATTCTAGCGACAGCCGAACAAACAGCTAAAGCAATAGAAGATGCCGATGTAATCATTCCGGCCATCTACTTTGACAAAATCAAGGATTTTTTAAGTCAATACGCATCAAAATTAAAAGGAAAAATAATTATTGATGTTTCCAATCCCATTGCTCCTGACGGTAATGGAGGTTTCAAAAAAATTATTGACAAAGACATTTCTGCCGGTCAAGTCTTGTTGGATCTGATTCCAAAAGAAACACATTTTGTAAAAACATTCGGTACATTGGGAGCAAGTTCTTTGTCAGAAGCTGCGTTTACTGAACCTAAAAGAAAGGTTCTTTTCTATGCATCAGACAGCACAAACAGCCATAAACAAATAGAGGAACTCATTACAGATAGCGGTTTTGAACCATTACACATTGGTGGTATCAATCAGTCTATCCGTATCGAAGTATTCGGCGATCTACATGAATTTGGTGCATTGGGTAAAACCGTAACACTTGAAGAAGCCAAGAAGGCCCTCAACACACAAAATAGCTAAAACAGCTCCTTTATCCGCCTAAAAACGTTTCGTCACCGGTATCAATAGCCGCTACATAAGAAAAGCTAATCGTAATATTAGCTTTTCTTAACGGGTAATTCACCCGGTTTCTTTTGCACGTTATAGTCAATGGGTGGTTCGCTGTGTAGAGCGATACTGCAACAGATCTATATACAGGATTATTTTAAACTACATTCCAATTTTTATTTACAGTTATCTGGGGATTGCTTTGCAGGGCTTCGTCTACTAAATTTAGTACTTTAAGAACATTTCCGCTCAAACGAAAACGATATGTTTCTTGTGCGGTTTGAATTTTCACTGTAGCATTATACCCTTTGTAATGTGTTTGTGATACATGAATGCTTATTATATTCTTGAAAGCAATGGTCGTTTGCTGCAGGTTTGTAAAAAAACGAACCGCATCTTCTTTTACAATATAAGGTGGCATAAATTTCTCATAAAAAGGAGCTTTGTCGTTGTTTTTTATTAGCTTTTCCATGTCTTTTTCAGAAAGTGTCTTGATAAACTGTCGATAATTATCGGTATATTTTCTAATGAAAAGAATAGCTGGAATTACCATCAAGAGCAAACAGCAAAAAAATCCCAGGGCGTAAAGATAACTGTCAATTACCCTTGCATTATAACGATCTTCACCCAAAAGTGTCCTGCCATAAGATTCCGTTTCCATCATAGTACCAATAAAAAAAATGATGGGAAGAATTATGATTATTGACAACATAATGCCGATAATTATCCGACCACGGCGTTGTAGTTCATTTATGAAAAAATTATTCATTGCCTTTTCGATTATAATTCAAAGTTTTCATTATACCGCAAACGTAGTTTCTATTTGAATATTCACTATTTTTTAAACGGAGTGTCCAAACCAAAAAATCCATACGGACTTCCCTCCTGGTCTAGCGACAATCAAATTCTGCTTAAATGTATGTTATTTCTTATTACTGATAATTAAAATTTAATATTCGAATGCCCCAGTTTACAATTCGCATTAATGGAATATTTATTTGCACTGTTTACTTCTATTGGAAGCCGACAACAAGAGTACGACGGAAATAGTTAAAAAAACACGAAAACTAGTGATCGTATTTTATAAAATCCTTTTTATTTTATAAATTAAAAACCACCAAACAGCTAATTTTTAACAGAATAAATATTTTCATATGGATTTTTTATCACTTGAACCCTTTATCCCTTCTGGCAAGGATTTTCAAAAATCAAAGCTATTGTTCCAAGAGCTTGGTTTTTCAATAGCATGGGAAGAGGACAATCTTATCGGTTTTCAAAATGGAAATTGCAAATTCATATTGCAGCAATATGATAATGAAACATTCGCTCAAAATTTAATGCTAGTGGTTAAGATTGAAAATATGAATACCTTTTGGAGTGAGATAACCCAAAAAAAACTTTCAGAGAAGTTTGGCATCCCAGAAATTGGACTACCAATAAAACAACCATATGGTATAGAGGTCAACATTATTGACATTGCTGGAGTTTGCTGGCATTTTATTGAAGAGCAAATTTAAAATAAAGAAGAAAGATCGACTAGAAAGGTAAAAAAGATCGGACATAAGACAGATACCTGTTACAATTGCATTGCATAAGCCATTTTTCACTAAAATGAAAGCGATTTTTATTAAATTTGAACTTATACGTTAACGATGATGTTGAGCCAGTCGGAAATATTAAAACATTTGGAATCCCTTCAGCAGCTGAATGATGATGAACGCCTCGAATTGTCCAAAATATGCAAACCGCTATTTTTGTCCAAAAAGACCAAACTTGTGGAAACGGATGACCGGTTTGATTCCGTCTTTGTGCTCACGGCGGGTCTATTACGTTGGTATTTCTATTCGGATGATGGTACCGAAAATAATGTTTTCTTCTCCTCGGAAGCAGATCATGCCTTTATTGCCAGTATTCCTGAGTATTATGCTGACCAACGGGAAACAAAATACACCATCGAAGCTGTTGTGGATACACAGTTACTGCTATTTCCGAAAGAGCTATTTGAAGATTTAGCTTTTCAACATAGAGGGATTTTCCAGTTCTATGTCAAATCCTTAAAAATTATTATTGATACCTTACGTATCCGTACAGAGCAGCTGTGTAGTGATTCTCCGAGTGCCCGCTATGAGGTTTTCCTAGAAAACCGTTCGTACATCACAAGGAACACAAATCGTAAGCATATCGCTAATTTCTTGGGTATTACACCAAATTCTTTGTCCAGATTAACAGCCCGTATACAAAAAAAACGGCCACCAAAAAACTAACTTAAGAATACTTTTTTAGCCTATATTCGTTCTAATTTTGCTTCGTCAAAAAAGCTGTAAAACAGCCATTTATACAGATAGTATGATTTAAAACGAAAACAAAATGAACAAATTTATTTTAAGAATAGGTGTCTTAACCTTATTCGCACTTTTAGAAATTAATGCGGCAGATGCCCAATCTCAGAAGGCAAAAACGTTTGACCTGTATGGCAATGCGAAAAATAGCAAAGTCTTAAGCCCGCAGCAAACTACGATTTACCATGAAAATGTTGATCTTTTGCGAAATGTACTTCGCGAAGAATATGGAACTAAAGACTCGTTTTAAATCATGTTTTCATGATGCTCGGCTTTATCTTAATTGATATTGCCGAGATTTTATCACCAAATTTATTTTATCATGCAAAAATTATTCGCAACAATTTGCTTGTTACTGTTGTGCAGCGTTTCGCATGCCGCTACTGGCGGTGCCGAAGACACGATCGCAGATGTAGCATCATGGCTTATCATATTTATCTTA
This sequence comes from Sphingobacterium sp. GVS05A, assembly GCF_019969845.1. Classification (GTDB taxonomy): domain Bacteria; phylum Bacteroidota; class Bacteroidia; order Sphingobacteriales; family Sphingobacteriaceae; genus Sphingobacterium. Next base: position 982,154 of record NZ_JAHXYR010000001.1, on the reverse strand, counting down.
CCTATTGCCGGAGTTTTTCTGTTTTGGAAAGTACATATTTATCCTGAAAAAATAGCGGAGAAGAAAAATCATCCACAGCTAAGTGCCATAAAAAGTATGTGTTTACTTTCATTGATATTCGGCGGTCTTCTCTGGCCCGTTGCCTTGATATGGGCAAACTACGACTATAAAAAAGATAAAATGCCTGCTCCAAATTTAGGCGAATCGGACTCTTCTTCAGGTGAAGAAAGCTTACCTATTGAAGAAAAGAAATAAGTTCTATAAGAAATACAGAATCATCTAGAAAAAAAATTATGTTAGAATTACTAATAGGAATATATGCTGGTATTTGCTGGCTTCTCATCAAAAAACTAAAACTAATCCCTTGGAATTTCAATACGCAAGTTGTTGTATACTCGTTACCTATTTTTGGGTCTATTGCACTGATATTGAGTCTCAACTATTTTTGCCCCATTACATCGGACGTAAAAGTGGGTAACCGCAGTGTGGATATTACAACGCAAACCCTAGGGAAGGTCAAAAAAGTATATGTAAAAACAAACCAGGAGGTGAAAAAAGGAGATACACTATTTACGATAGATCCGGTACCCTACGAGCAAGAGATAAAATCGTTGGAAGCCCAACTTAGCAATATGAAATCTACTGTCTCTTCTTACACTTCGGATATCGATGCTTCTCGCAAAAATATACTGAGTTTACAATCTCAGCTTGATCTGAGTAATAAAAGAATAAAGCAATATCGGGAACTTGTAGCCGCTGGTGCTGCCAACAAATTTGACCTAGAACAAGCTGTCGCTACTTCGCAGGATCTGCAATCGCGAATTAGTGCTGCTCAGGCACAAAAAGCGTCGTTGGAAGCCAAATATCATTCAACTCATAACGGCGAAAATGCGTCTATTGCAGAACTGAGAGCTAAATTGGATCAGGCGAAATGGAATCTTTCCCAAACAGTAGTTTTAGCGCCTACCGATGGTCTAATCCCAAATGTACAGCTAAATGAAGGAGCCATGATGGCGCCTTTTAAATCTGCTTTCGTCCTGATTCAAAAACAACAATCTATTATCGCCTTCTTCTCTCAAAATGAGTTGGAAACGGTAAAAAATGGTAATGAAGTAGAACTTGCTTTAAAAACAGCTCCAGGGAAAGTGGTCAAAGCCAAATTGGAATACGTGGTTGATGCAACCAGTCAGGGTATTATGAACAATGCCGGTGGAATGCTTGGTGGTAATGCCACAACCTCAGGAATTCCGGAAACAGCGCGACAAATGCCTGAAACGGATGGAAAGCTCATCGCAAAATTTGTATTGGATGAAAACGAGCAACCGCTAACTGTCGGTGCAAGAGGAACGGCTGTCATTTATTCCGACCACATCAAACCCCTGCATCTTATCCGGAAAGTAATGGTACGTGTGAGTAGCAAAATCAATTACTTAATTCCAAAACTGCATTAACATGATAAAGAAAATAAGTATGGGGGCTCTCCTCCTATTCAACTTGACTTCTTGTATCGGCTACAAAAATGCAACACCTGAGAAGATTGAAGAATTAAAAAACACAAGCGCGATAAAGGCGAATATTGAAATATCTGATAAATGGATTCAGGAACAAGGTCAGAACCAACCGGCTTTTTCCTATGCGTGGATGAACGAACTACTCACTCCGGAACTGGAAGCATTAATCAAAGAAGGGCTTGCCCATAATGCGGATATCATCATCTCCAAAGAAAAACTGAATCAAATTGAATTAGCGATGGATATTGCCGGAAGTAGCCTTTATCCAAGTGTTAATGCATTAGCAAATACAGGTAACAATCTTGTCAGTGGAAGCCACATCGGGAAGTTGCAATTAAAAGCCAACTGGGAACTTGATCTCTGGGGAAAAAACAAATCTGCGGAAATGACGAGTGTAAGCCAATACTTTTCCGCGACTTTTCAGCAAAAAATGCTGGAACAGTCCGTTGCAGGGATGATTGCTAAGGCATATTACCTGAATATTGCAGGCCAGTACCAAGAACAAAAGATCAGCGAGTATATTACGAAAACCGAAGACTTAAAAAGGATTTTAACTGTTCAGAATAAAGTTGGAACGGCAAACGTCCTCGATTTGTCCAATATAGAAAGCGAGTCTATTCTCCTAAGCTCTTACCTTGAGAAAATCAGAAATGCGAATTCGCAATCAAGAAGAAGTTTAGAAATGTTGTGTGGAAAATACCCTGAGGGTTTGATAAAGGTAAGTGCGAAATTTTCGGCCTTACAACAGGATATCCCGACAAATTTTCCGCTCAATGTTTTGGAAAAGAGAGCCGATATTATGGCCCAGCAATTTCAAATAGAATCCACTTTCTATGAAATTCAGGAAGCAAAAGCCGCACGACTACCCGCTATTAACATCAGTGCCGCATTTGGAGCTGCTGCAACCAATGTTGAGGGGATCAGCAATCTGTTTTCCAATCCATTGATAAAAGTCGGTGGTGGTCTAACAACCCCTATTTTTAACGGAGGGAAACTAAAAAAGAATGTAGAAGTAAAAACCTCACAACAAAAACAAGCTGTTGAGCAGTATGCAAAATCAGTCCTATTAGCTTTTAATGAGGTAGAATCTGCCTTAGCAAATTTAGGTTCAATCGAAAAACAAGAGGTTTTCCAGCAATTGGCAATTTCTTCGTTAGAGAAAAATATAGATTTAACAAGAAAACAGATCAATGTCGGCAGCAGCAACAGTTTTATCCTGCTTCAAAAGCAAAGAGATCTGGTAAAAAGGGAAATGAACAATATCGATCTCCATCTCCAACAGCGCATTGAAAGGGTCAACCTTTACATGGCATTGGGAGCAAATGGACTCGCTAATTTTTAAATAACTCAAGTTCTATACAGTAAAAGCTAATCAAAAGATTAGCTTTTACTGTTTCCCCTCCATTATATCGATTTTATCAGCGTTATTATTTTACAAGACCATAAAAATTGTGGATGTCACAAAAACCGATTATTTTATACCTAGGCATATATTTTTTGTATAATTTAGGGGCTTAACCCATTTCGCACATGAAGAAAAATGAAATAACTTTATCTGCCTTCCATAGTAAATATACTTTTGGGGCATCGCTAGTTACCATATTCTTTTTATTTCCGATTTCAATCGTATTCATTAAAGCTGCAGATGTTAAATATACAGTAAATCAAACCCAATTAATTATTGCAATATTGAGTTTAGTTTTTGGTTTTTTAATCGTTGTAATGAAAAGTACCTTGCAAAAAATTTCATTTATAAAATCTGAAGATCAATTTTATTTGAAAGATGAAAAGGGAAATGAAGTTCCTCTGCCTAATAGCACAATCTATAATATTTACAACTATAATTCGAGAAAAGCGTTTATGTTAAGAGTCACAACACAAGCTGGCACAAAATATTTTTTGTCTCCTGATATGAACATGAAATCTGATATTGAAGAATTTTTTACCAAGTTCTCGAAAAAACCGATCAGAAAGGACTTTTATATTAAGGCTTATCCATACCTGATTTGTTGCGCTTATGTTATAATAAGTATTGTGCTCGTATTGTTTATTTAATGATTGATAGTTAGCGTAATCTCACCATCCAGGTTCAAAATAGATACGAATACTGGTTTAGTACATTAACCTTATTTCCGGTCATCATATACATGTTCAATAATGCTCTTCCATATCTTATTATTATGAGCATTCATTTTTGAGATGGTATCGACATCACTTACGATAATAATTTGGGTATCAACACCATCCACCGGCTGAACACTTTTACCTTCCTCCGAAGACCGAAATTCTCCCAAATTGATTTGAGTTATCAGGGCTTCCCAATCCTGAGGCACTGTTTTCTTATGATATTCTGAATTATCTGCTGGATTAGCCGCAACAGTTAGCCTATAATGTGTGGAGTCCTTATCTATCAACATACGCGAGTGAGATCCCAATTGCCCTCCAGAACTGATGATTTCAATAGACTTTATGCCCCCATCTTTCATAACGACTGGCTGATTTACTGTTCTATTTTTGTTGTTGGTACAGCTGATCAAAAACAAGGATAAAATAACTAATTTATACATTCTTCAAAATTTAAACTTTTATACATGGTTTACTTTGCAGAGTTCTGTAAAATGGATCAACCTTTTTCGGGGACAAAGACGTCCTATTTTATGTATCCTCCAATTTTTCTTATTGTCTGATCCTCCCATATTGCGATTTGTTGCATTGTATATCTTGAACCCAATTCCGAATGAATACTCTTCAGAATTTGCTCGGCATATTTCAATCCCATTAAATTACAGATATGTAAAATTTGATCGTCACTTTTGCCATCTTCATACCAGGTTAAGATCTGCCCAACAAATGTTCCATCCCAGGTCAATACGTCATGATCCGCCATTGGAATGGTATCTTCTGGACAGTAACGGATGAATCCTTTTAAAACATTATCATAGGCCAAAACTTCCAAAAAGTCATCCATTGTTTCAAATAAAGGGATATAGCGGTCTACGTCGAAAACGGACTGTTCCATTGAGTTGCAATCGATAATCATATGAGGCGGTATGAATGTATCGTAAAAATCATATTTCTGGAGATTTTCTGTTTCATCAAAAAGTCCCACGACAAAACGTGAAAGATCTAATTCAACTAAAACCGCTCGGATTTGGTCTTTTGTAAGCCGGCTTTTATCATTTTCTAAGTCTTGTAAGCTGTTTAAAGCCAGTTCCTCAGAGGCATTCCTCTCCTGAGTTGAAATTATTCTTGGTCTCATCGTTCTAGATTGTATATAAATAACGAAGAAATAGAGGATTACAAAGAGTATTGTCGCATATATTAAGATGATGGTCATTTATTTTTTGTGTTAATGATCTAAAATGAATGGACTAATACCAAGGTAAATATAGGGCATTTCCTTTCCTGCTTAATCAGAATCTTATATTTGCAGGTGACCAGTTACAATTCGCTACATAAGAATCATTATCTGGTACAGCCACTACCAAAAAGCACTTCATAACCAACTCTATAATATTGAGGCGCTGGTTTAACATTTCCTGACTGATTTAACAATACATGTTACAATGTAAAAATTAATTATTAAGAAACATAATTTCTATATAAAACAGGGGATATTTTTTAAGATTTACCCCAATCTGGGAATGGTTTTTGGCTTTTGCTAAACACTCCTAGAAAAAAAGTGATCAGTTATTACAACAAAGTGATCACTTTTTAGAAAATACTGATCAGTATTTGGTTAGGACCATTCAGTATCTTCTATCGACTGTTCGGTCCGTTCGAAGAACCGCACACAGTTTCAAACAAAGTGATTACCGAAAAGCAAAAAGTAGTCAGTCTTAGGGGAGCTTTAGTAACAAAAACCGCACTTACACATCATAATATAAGAAATCATTGAACGTTACCTACTTTTGATCTGTGATTTATTGAACAAATGCTATCAATAAAACAGAAAAATACTTCAGTTAAAATTTTAACACTAAATTTAATAAATAATACAATGGCGATACAGGAAACAGGTTTTTGGCAGGCTTACCTCACCCTCCTAATTATAGGAGGATAAATTTCACGATTTATCTGTATTGTAATAATTGAGAATACTTAATATGTTTGTTAACATGTTAAAATCAGTCCTTTTAAATCACTGAACAGCACACAATTAAAACACTTGATATGAAGAAACTGCTTTTCCAATTTATCTTAACAGTACTACCACTATTCGCAGTATATGGACAGGATACCAATGCAATAGATAGTTTGAGAAATAAATTTACAGCAGCAAAATCCGACACCGCCAAGTTATCGCTCTCAAATAAGCTTGCTCGGGAATATTTTATCCGTGGGGACAGCATTACAGCGTTTAAATACGGATACACATCGCTCGCTCTTGCCCGAAAAACTAAGGTTCGACTTTATCAAGCTAAGGGCAACCAGATCATGGGTTATCTGCACACCATATTGATCCATATGGACAGTGCTAAATATTACAATAATCAGGTTATCCAAATCCTAAAAGACGCAAAATCCACTGAAGAAATACGGGTTGTTGCCTATGCGAAAAATAACCTGGCGGCTAACTACCAAGTCACTGGACAGCTCAAAAAAACAGCAGAACTTCTCATAGAAAATTTGCCCAGATTTGAAAAGATAAAAGACAACAAACTCTACCAAGTCACTTTAGAAAATATCGCTGTAACTTTTAACGAGTTGGAGGATTTTGAAAAAGCTACCTTTTATCTTAAAAAGGGAATCGAGTTTCTAAATAAAAATAATTTTGATGCGGAGCATAAAATTGGTAATTACCTTACGGGCGCTTTGATCACCTACGGGCAGGATGATCTTGTGCTGATGAAGACGTATCTCGACCAAGTAAAGTCTTACCTCGACCAAGTGGGCGTTACCTCATTATATTCAGGTCGATATTATGCCTATTTGACCTGGTACTACGTCAAAAAAAAGGATTTAAAAAAATCAAGGGATGCACTCGCTCTAGCAGAAAAGTCACTCAGGCATCTGGAAAGCCGCACCAATTATTATGATTTTTACAATTCACGATATGGGGTTGCCAAATTGGCCGGAGACTATCAGGGAGCTTTGAAAGCTTCGCAAACCTTATATGAAATGGCAAGGGAAGATAACCGAGCTTCGATTGCTGCAAGACACGCAAAGGACATTGCTCTTCTGGCCAGCAAACTCGGTGATTATAAGACAGCCTATACCTTTCAGCAACGATACTCTGCTATTTCGGATAGCACGAAATTTGAAAATATGGAGGTGGAAATCCATGATCTGGAGATCAGTTATCAGACAGCAGAAAAAGAGAAACGCATTGTACTATTGGAAAATGAGCAACGGGAAGCCACATTAAAAAGTAAAAATCAGGTTTTGCTGAATTTAGTTTTGGGTATTGGTGCCCTTACTTTCTTATTGGTCATGTTGTTTCTTTTTTATGTATTGAGGACACATAAAAAGAATAATAAAAAACGTTTGGAGGAAATCGGTCGGGATCAAGAGCTTAAGATATCACAAGCACTACTTGAAGGTGAAGATCGCGAACGTATACGTATCGCTCGTGATTTACATGATGGTATCGGAGGAACATTGAGTGGAATAAAACTAAAACTTTCAGATCCAGCGGCTGATAAAGAATTGATGGTCCAAAAGGCAAATGAACAACTTGGTGCCGCCATTGGAGAGCTGAGAAGAACCGCACGGGGAATGATGCCCGAAAGTCTGCTAAAAAATGGGCTTGAAACCGCACTACATGACCTATGCGCGGATCTGATAAGCTCCGAGGTACAGATTGAATTTCAATCCAGTGGTTTATTGGCAGATCTTTCCATGAATAATACTGTTCATATCTACCGTATTGTACAAGAATTATTGACCAATGCGATCAAGCATGGTAAGGCAAAAAATATTCTGGTGCAACTTATTCAGGAAGGAGATACGATCTTGATTACTGTAGATGACAATGGTAAAGGATTTGATACAGGAAAAATGTCAAACGTAACAGGTATAGGTCTTAAAAATATTCAGAATCGCGTTGACTTTCTCAAAGGGAAATTGTCAATTGATAGTGATCCGAGAAATGGTACCTCCGTAAATATTGAGATTTATGTACGATAGAGAATTGGTTATAGCTATACTGGATGATCACCCAATGGTATTGGATGGCATTCAAGAAATTATCAGGAGGAATATCACCAATGCAACAGTCATCGGTTTTCCGAGTATTATGCAATTTAACGACTTTATCAGGGTCAAGCCCGTGGATCTCCTTTTGGTGGACATGTTTCTCAGTGATGGACGTGGAATTGATGTCTGTAAGGAGGTTAAAGAAAAGTTCCCTACGGTTCGTGTATTGGGAATGAGCAGCGCACTTGAAAGAAGCACGATCGTTGAACTTCTGCATCAGGGAGGATCCGGTTTTATTCTAAAAAATACCGAAGCTTCCGCGATCCTGGAAGCTATTGAAAAAGTGATGCGCGGTGAGATTGTATTAAGCCCTGAGGCAGATAATTTATTAAATAAATCTGTAGACAATCCAAGTCCGCTACCTACCCTAACCAGACGTGAACGAGAGCTATTGCTCTACTTGGTTCAAGGAAAAACAATAGCCGAAATTGCAGACATCTTGCTTTTAAGCAAATCAACGATAGACACCTATTGTAAATACCTCCTGCAGAAATTTAATGTGAGCAATACGCCGGAGTTGTTAACCCTCGTTTCCAGAGAAAACATATTGTAAAAGTCTTAGAGATTATGATTGTCACCTTACTTCCCTATCTTTTCGTTGCAGTATAATCTAAATCAAAAATTATGACAGTCTTTTTAACTCAATCTAGCTTGAAGAAGCTTATCTGATAATGTACCAAGCCTAACCATTATCAACTTGATAGAAGTTGAATCATAAAATATCAAAAAGTAGACAAAGAACATCCTGCAAGCAACCTAATAATTTTATAAAAAATTGAATGTAAATTAACAAATAACGGTTATCTTCATATGGCATACCTTGCTTTCCTTAATCCATTTCAGAAGTTATGGCATTAACGAAAGGAATTGGACTGTATTTATCTGAAAGACATCCCACTACATTACTAGGAACTATCTTTTAGAGATTAACATATATTCGGCATAGGGAAAATCCTAAGTTTAATGAAAGCAATATGATGAAAAAAACTGTATTAACCATTACATTAAACCCTTCGGTAGACAAAAGTACAAGTGTTCAAAACATTGTTCCCGAAAAGAAACTACGCTGCGATACGCCAAAGTATGAAGCCGGTGGTGGCGGTATTAATGTAAGCCGCGCGCTCAAACGACTTGGTATATCCTCAAACGCACTTTTTACCTCTGGAGGAAAAACGGGCAATATGTTGGAAGTATTATTAAAACAAGAAGAACTCGATATTACACCGATCCTTATCAGCAGTGAAACAAGGGAAAACTTTATTGTGGTAGATACGACCACGAATCAACAATACCGATTTGGATTTCCGGGGGAAGCCTTTACAGCGGAAGAGAAGGAAAACATTTTGGCTATTGTTGACCAATTAAATCCAATACCTGATTTTGTTGTCATCAGTGGTAGCCTCCCAAACGACGTTCCCGCGAACTTTATCGGATTACTTATCAATAAATGTAAAGCTAAAGGAAGCAAAGTAGTCGTAGATACTTCCGGAGATGCGCTTAAAGTTGCTTTGGAGGAAGGCATATATTTACTGAAACCAAATGCGGGTGAATTGGCCGCTCTTGTTGGAAAAGAGGAACTTGCAAGCACAGATCTGGATCATGCCGCCCAGCAAATAATTGCACAGGGCCAAGCTGTCCTTGTTGTCGTATCTCTTGGCGCTCAGGGAGCCGTATTGTATACCGCAGCAGAAAAAATTCAGATGGTTCCACCACTTGTAAAAATACGTAGTACAGTTGGCGCTGGAGACAGTATGGTTGCAGGCATGGTATCCGTTCTGGCTAGAGGAGGCACAACCGAAGAACTACTTCGCATGGGAATAGCTTGCGGATCGGCAACCACCATGGCCGAGGGAACCGCCCTCTTTCAAAAGAAAGATGTGGATAGACTATATGACGAAGTCAGAAAGCAATAAGCGTGTAGATAAAATACACGCGATTTAATTTTTAGAATAGTTGTTCAGTTGTAATAAGCCTGTCTTCCGGCAATTGGAGACATGCCACGCTATACGAAACTTTTTAACCTAATCTTTATTGTATTTATGCATATCAAAAACATTCAGAACCATAACCTTTTTGCATATCGAAGATTACGGCGGGCGATCGGTTATCTGGGTATCTTTCTACCCTTTATCTTGGTTTTGTTGTCCCTATTTAAGTTTTTCGGCACCAGCATTCAACCATCCATCAGTCATTACTATTTTTCAAATCTGAGAGAAATTTTTACCGGCACTTTATGTGCAGTTGGATTATTTCTAATCTGCTATAAAGGCAATGGAAATAAAGTCATTTGGAAAAATGATAATCTCCTCACAAATCTTGCTGGATTTATGGCGATCGGTGTTGCATTTATACCCACCGATCCAATCGGTAGCAGCTGCGCGCAATGCACACTCGTTGCAGTTGGTTTAAAGGAACTGCACTACGGTTTTGCAGCCATACTTTTTCTAACGTTTGCATTCCTTTCCATCAATGTATTTACTATTGGCCAGGAACCAAACAAAGAGATTCCGATTAGCATCATGAATGAAAATAATATCTACCGTTTTTGTGGCTATGGGATAATCGTTTGTATCGCTTTGATTCCCTTTAAGCTCTTTGGACATGCAACACTTGTCTTTGAGGCCTTTGCACTTTTTTTATTTGGCAGTTCATGGCTTATTAAGGGACGGGCTTTGGGTGATAAAGGTGCAATCGGCGAAAAATTATACCGTGAACATAATACCACAGATACCGAAGCGTCCTAGCTTTTGGGATCATCTACCGGATCGACCTCTACCCGCTTTTCCTCCTGTGTCAACGGAGCTGGAGGAATCTCACCACCGGCACGTTCGATTTCCTGGGTCTCCACATGTACGGCAAATTGAGCGGGTTCAATCGGAATCCCCATCACTGTGGCGTATTCTCTTGTGTAAATTGCTCCAAAATATAAGATAGCAGCGGTATAATACACCCACAGCAAAATCAAGACAAATGATCCCGCAGCGCCATAGGTATCCTGGGTCGCTGAATGTTCCAGATATAGTCCGATCAGATAACGACCCAAAATAAACAAAACTGCTGTAAATAGCGCTCCTGCTCGAACTGTCCGCCACTGAATATTCACGTCGGGAAGTACTTTAAAAATAATACTAAAGAGTAAGAATATAATACCAAATGATAGCGCAAAGTTGATCCCATCAAGCAGCACCACTGTCATGTCTGGAAAATAACGCTGCAACTGTCCTGTAAGGGCCAAGATTACACCATTGATAATCAAGGTGACAACCAGTAAAAATCCCAGACCAATGACTAAGGAAGAGGACAACAAACGATCCTGAATCAGTTTTAACCAGCCTTTCTTTGGCTTAGCCCGTACATGCCAAATTTTATTGATTGAATTTTGGATATCACCAAATACACTGGTTGCTCCCAATATCAAAGTTATGCTACTAATTAGCAGTGCCATATTGGATTTGCCCGACAATTCAAGATTTTGAATAACTTCCTGAATCTGTTTGGCGGCACTGTTCCCCACTAAGCCGCGCAGTTCCATAAAAACCTTCCCTTCGATGGCGTCTTCGCCATAAAATATACCTGCCAATGCAATTATTAAAACCAGTATTGGGCCAATCGAAAAAACAGTATAGTAAGATAAAGAAGCGCTATATTTCATTGAATCTTCATTCAAAAACCCAGCAACTGAGCTCTTCAAAATTCGCCAGTAGGTCTTTATCTTACTTCTACTTTTAGTTCTTATATCCATATTGATCATTTTTGTCAATAAGAATAAACCACCTTCTGGTAAAGAATGTTTTTGGATTTACAAAGAAACAGCGGTAACCTAGTTCGGTACTATCACATTATTCATGCGAATAGTCCCGAATAGTCCCTTGGAAAACAAGCTGTTTAGCACCCGCGACTTTTAAGGTGAGATCCATATCCGAAGCGATCGCCTTCAACATTAAAATCGGAGTGACTTTTAAGGCATTCGGCCAATCCACAAGATGAATTGCGACATGTGAAAGACTATTGGTTTTCGTATATTTTGCCTGCATCTTATCTATGGTTGACTCCGTCGATAATATACTAAATTGTCCATCATTTTTCTGAAACCACTGATAAAATAGCTTATTGGGAAGAAACTTAGGTAAGCTCTCATCCCCCCGAATTCCAAACCTCACATTTGGCACTTTACTTTCATAGGCAGTTTTTTCCTCTACTGTTTCAAAATCGTCATTCACAGCATAATTAATAATGGTATCTGTCTGTACGACCTGATTTTTTAAAACTTCGATATCAACATAATTCCCATTTGCATGCGCCATAATCGAGTCTGCCGAAACTGGAAGATCAACAAGTATGTCTTTTAAGGCTGTCTTTAACCGTTCGTTTGGAAAATTGATCCAGCCTTTGCTGATGTAATTTTCGTTTACCAATTCCCGGACGAGATATTCCTGTGGAAAATTCCAAGTATCAGATTGGAGTTCACCTGCGATCTCAATACGGCTACCTTTCAGGTCAAATTCAATAAAATTTTTGGACGAAATATCGCTATAACGCAATGATTTGCGGGTTAGTTCGCTCGGATGATTGATGAAACTCTCAATAGAAACCCGCTCTGTATCCGACTGGATCAACTGGATCATTTCATCTTTCTTTTTGTCGAGATTAAAACCCAGTCCGACCAACACGGTGTTACCTTTCCAAACAAATGCAATTTTATTTGTATCCTGATAAGCATAATTTACTCCCGGAGCGACGTTATTTTCAATGGAATCAACTTCCAGACCCTCTTTTAAGAATGTCAGAAATTGCTTCTCATCTTTCAAATCAAAAAAAGCATAAAAGTTCTTAGTCGTGTCGTCCAGAGAAAAAAGGAATACATTGGCCTTGATATCTATTCCATTGTCTTTTAGCTTAGTCAATTTTTTAGCAAAGTCCTGCCCTCCTTTCGGTGCAGTTTGCCATTTATCGAAGAATTGATTCAATAGGATATCATCCAGAGAAATCGTCAATAAAGCCTTACTCTTTTTATGGACTACAGACTTATACGACTGCTGTTGTCGAATGATATAAATTCCCCAGCCTATTATCACTAATCCTATGATAATACCTAAAGTCCAAATTATTCCTTTTTTAATCATTGTTAGTTATATCAATTGGGTTGTCCAGTTCAGGTTGTTCATCCGGCACAATGCCATCGAGCAGTTGGTTGATCATAAACTGTAAGCCATTGTTTGCGTTTGCGGGCAGTTCAAGTTGCAAATCAGTTTCCAGTCTATCGCCCACAATTCCTTTAGAACTCAAGGTAAAATTACCATAATTATTCAATTCTGCTAATGTAGAGCGCCAGCTATTGCCCAACACGAGATTCAGATCTTTTGTCAGCGCTGGTATTTTCTTTGTTTGGAAAGCCGCCGAAAATTTACTTCCTTTCATAAGCTTAGCAAAAGATTTATTGGGTTTCGTCGGGTAGTTATCCTTGTGCAAAATTTTATTTAACTGCAGGCTATCGTTGCTGATCATCACTAGATCTTCGCTGAACATCAGGTATAAAGGAAAATCTTTGCCATTACCTTGTTTGATTTTATAGATCCCGCCCGCAAAACTTGCATCGGACTTTGACACCGCGACATCCAATGCCTTTTTGATAATCCTTTGATCTTCGGATGTAAACATCCAGATAAAAGACACCACTTTCTCTTCCTTTGTCTTATTAACTTCCTTTACGTCATAATTATCATCATAGTCGTAATCAACGTAGTCAATCTTCAGGTTAGTGATTCCATTGACAACGACCAAATTGTCCCCAGGCATAATTTTGGCAACGGCTTTTTCATCCAGTGCAATTTCAAGCCCAAGGGCCATCAACTCAAGTACCTCATTCTCCTTTCCAAAATATTTTTTCAGGTTTTTTGCGAAAAATGCCGGTATTTCTTTTAGGTAAGCTTCGGAATTCACATTGACATTAAAATATCCCAGCGTTTCCTCTGTCAAATACTTTGCGAACTTCGGATTTGGCTTCCTTGCATACAATTGTTTGGTCAGTTTCACTAAATCTTTGCCGAGGGTTACACCTGTTTTTAGCGTAATTTTATTTCCCTGTTGTATCAGGTCAAAGAACATGTCCTTATAGTCATTTGCCAAAGAGAAACTGCTTGTATTATAATACGCATCTACCATGGAACGCACGGAACGAAGTCCGTCATAGAGACCTTCAACTTTGGGTAGCCATACACGTGCGATATCCACATTCTTTAGAAAACGCGCCTGCTCTGGTGCAGGTATATTCGGATAGTTACCGCTCAGTAGCTGCTCCTGCTCATGCAGTAACCATTTTTCCAATAATATATTCTTAATAGAATCGTTACGTCTATTCACTTCCTCAAAAGCCGTATCAAGTGAATCGTAGTCGATATGATCTTCATAGACACTTGTATCAGCATCGGTTGCACTGGCATAAACTTCCAAAGGTTCCCCCTCCTCTTGCTGTACCTCGGATTGCAATGTATCAAAATCAAATGCATCCCACTCCATCGTTGTAGAATCCATTAGTACAGAATCCGCACAGTCAGCTGCTGCTTCGGCCTCATCTGCAGCCGCAGTGGCAGCAGATACTGCAGCTGCGGCATAATCTATATTTTCGATGCCATACAATGCGGCAATAGAATCGTTGGCAAAATAGGTCGTGCCAACCTCGCCTTTTAAAATTCTAAACTCCTTTGCATTCCAAGCGAGCAATTGACCATCCATGGTTCTAAATCGGCTATAACCGTTCAAAGCCGGAAGCGAAGTCCCCTGCATAGTCAGCAACTTTTCAAAACGGCTGACAGCATTGATCGGGACAATCATCTCTCCATATAACAAACTATCCCTATCATTTCTGTAGTATATAGCCATTCCCTTCGAATCAACTCCTGTCTGCTGGAAATCCTTTTGCAGGTCAATACTCTTCTTTTCAAAATATTTAAAAAAACCAACCCGATCCAGCAACTTATTCAATGTGGAAGCTTCTGCGTATTCCACGACTTTAGCCAGATTAATAGCCACTATTGTATTTGATCTATCGGGTATTTTGGTATCAAAGCCCTGCGCTTGCACCGAACCAAAACCCACAGACAACATAACGCCAAAACAATAGGGAAGCAATTTTCTTCCCGAACGGCCTAATAAACTAGCTGATATAACCATATACATTTGATACTTTCTCTTATTTATCTATAACATCAAAAGTATCAAATGCAATAGGCTATTCTCATCCCTGAATTCAGGTAATTCGTGGATTTCTCCTAAGCTTCACGTATCAAACCATATTCTATAGCGGATTTGACAGCCGCAGTCACACTTTTCGTCTGAAATTTTTCCATTAAGTTTTTACGATGGCTCTCCACGGTATGGGAACTAATAAACAGGGATTCGGCAATCTGATTGGTCGTCATTCCTTTGGCCACAAAGGTCAATATCTCCTTTTCACGGCGTGTGAGTTTGGGAACTTGTTTCAGTCCGGAATCTGTTTTCTTGTTGAGTATAACCTGGGTTTTCTCACAGATATACCGCTTGCCCACCAAGACATCGGATATGGCGGTAATGATTTCATTGCCGGTGGCATTTTTTTGAAGATAAGCATCTGCCCCCTCATTCAAAATACTATTGATAACCGCCAATTCATTATGCACACTAAAGGCTACTATTTTCAGCTCTTTATGTGATTCTTTCAATCCCTTGACCAGATCGATTCCATTTGCATCGGGAAGATTGATATCCAGTAACAATACAAGCGGTGCATCTGCTACAATGTTTTTAAATAGTTCTGCTGCACTTGCATACATGCCCACAACTTCAAAATCTTCGTGGGAATTGATAATATTCTTTAATCCCTCCAACAACAGCGGGTGATCGTCTGTAATCGCTATTTTTATCATCTTAAGTTATTAATTAAACAACAGGCATTTCAATTTCTATGGTAGTCCCTTCGTCAATGGCGGATATAACCTTCATGTCACCATGTAGAAAAGAAAGTCTCGACTGTATATTGTGCATGCCTGCTGAATGTTGTAAATCTATCTTTTCGGTATCAAATCCCTTGCCATCATCTTCAATAGTAATATGTAAACGCTCATTATATACAGAAAGTTGTATGAAGATATTGCTTGCTGCAGCATGCTTCAATGCATTGTTTACCAGTTCTTGGATTATTCTGTATAAGGAAATCTGATGTTCTACACTTAATTTTGATTCAAATTGGATAAATTCACATTCTACTTGACAATTTGGTTGACTCATCCGTGCGGCATAATCCTTTAAGGCTTCCTCTAGACCATATTTGACAATTAGATCCGGCATCAGGTTATGTGCAAGTCGACGCAATTCGTCGACAGCATCATCCAGCAATTCGATGCTCCGTGTAATACCATCCTTAACTTCGGGCTGTTCGGCCCCGCTATCGCTGATTGAGGATAAGCCCAATTTTGTACTTGACAGCAATCCCCCTAAGCCATCGTGCAGGTCTCTAGCCAGACGAGTCCGCTCCTTCTCTTCCCCTGCCAACATCGCCGTCAGATTTTTAATGGCATGTTGCTGATTATTTTTTTCGATTTCAAGCCCATGCATGTGTTCCTTTTGCTTTAATGTTTTGGAACGTTGCCAATAAGCATAAAACAATAAGATAACAGCGATTAAACTACTAATAAATAACCAGATATAAATCGAATTCATACGTGATTTAAAGGCAATCTCCTGCTTGGAAACATCCAGTTCCTGTAATCGCTGTTCATTCTCCAAGCGGCTTAATTGCAAGTCCTGTTCCTTTTTGTCGCGCTCAAGTTGAAGCACTTTCAACTGTTGGGTACGGTTTAGTTCATTCAATTTTAAATTTTCAACCAATTGATTCTGTCGGTCATTTAGCGCTTTCATCAATTTGATCTGCTGTTCCTTTTTCTCCCCCTCCAAACGAAGACGCATTAATTTTTGGTTTTGCAGTTCTCGCTCATATTTTATTTCAAGTTGTTTGGTTTTATCCAATTTATCCGAGTTGAATGCCTCCTCGAAAACATTGATATAACTTTTTTGGTATTGAAATGCCTCTTCGTATTTTCCTTCTTCGACACTCACTTCAGCCAGTCTGCTAAAAAGACTTAACCCCATCTGATAATCATAATGTGGCTCTCGCTGCAGGTTGTAAAGCGCTTGTTGCAGATACTTTTTGCCCTGATCCCGATGGCCGCTTTTAAATGCCTCGTCAGCCAATACACCATAGGCCGGAACAGAGATTGCATATTGTCCTGTTTCCTGTGCAATTTCTAAGGCCTGTTGAGCAAATGAAATCGCTTTTTTAGCACCGTTTTCCGGATAAAATTCATGATACAGATTGGCTAGATTCACAGAGACATAGGCCATATCTGTCGGGTTAATAAGTTTTTTCTGATTAGCTTTTGCTATTCGATAAGCTTCCAGATAATGTTCCTCGGCTTTCTTCAAAAGTTGCTGATCTGTTTGGTTTGACCGATATTCCTCCTCAAATAGGTAACCAGCTTGCATATAGGCATCAAATAAACTATTCGTATTCTGACCTGCTTTCGCTGTCTCCAATAAAAGGTTCGTGTACTTCTCCTGAAATTCGTAATTCCGCTGATTGGCATAAATAGCCGTCAATTCTTTATATACCGCCAATTTACGGGCTATATTCGCATCTGTCTGGGGGGCTTTTTCCAAAAAAGAAATTGCTTTATGAAACTGGGAAACGGCCTGATCCTCCTTGTTCTGCCTTGTCATAATCCAGCCATCACAATAATGAATATATCCCTTGATACCGTTATCATTGATTATGGGAAGAACAGATTTTGCATGTTCCAGGTAAAAGCGCGATTTCTCAAAAAGGCGATCGTTATAACTATTCATTGCTGCGATGCAATTTAAATAGGCATAGTATTGTTTGTCGGGGTAATTTTTGGCCAATTGAATATTATCATTGAGCAACTGACTTGCCAATGCTTTCTCATTGTTGAAATATAGGGCCTGCGCATATTTTCCGGTCAACAGAAACCGTTCCTTACTCCCTAACGGAAGATTATAGTATGATTTCTGTAGCTCCTGCAACTGATCTTGGGCATACAGCTGACAGCAAGAGAATAGAAAAACTAAGCATATAATAAAGGTTTTAAAAAAAACACGAATATACCTCATAAAGTCTATTAATTCCCATTAGTGGATTGGCCAAACTTAGATAAATTTACCCTTATAAACAATTATAATTACCGTCAAAATTAGCCTGATCGCTGTAGATGCGCTGTATTTGTACCAACTCAATAGCTGCAATTTCCTAAATATAATACCATTGAGGCGAAGTGAATAGCAAAAAGTGTAGCTTTGCATACAATACTTCACTTGATCAGAAAAGAATCTGTAATGATAAAATATTTATACTTGTTTCTTGCTATTGCGGCAGAAATTTTCGCCACGACTTTCCTAAAGAAATCTGAGGGATTTACCTTATGGAAACCTACCGCTATCTGTATCATTGGTTACATTATCGCTTTTTATTTCCTGAGCATCACATTGAAATACCTTCCTGTCGGAATATCCTATGCAATCTGGTCGGGGGTTGGTATCGTTGCCATTACATTGATAGGGATGATTTTGTTTAAACAGATTCCCGACGCACCGGCAGTAATCGGAATGATATTGATCGTCGCTGGGGTAATTATTATCAATGTCTTTTCAAAAATGGGCGCACATTAGCTGATCTAAAAACTAAATGTGTATTTTTGCAACTTACATAAACTAAAGGATACGTGTCGTTAGAGAAACTAAAACTAAGCAAAAGATTGACTGCTACGATGACCGAGCTCGGTTATTTGGCTCCAAAGGAAGTTCAGAGTAGATGTATTTCCAGAATTCTTGGCGGACAGGATGTTATTGCGATTGCTCCTGAAGGAGCGGGCAAGACCACAACTTATGTATTATCTACCTTGATGAAATTAAAATTCACGGATGATGAGGCACCTAAGTTTTTAATCTTGGCTCCCAATGAAGAACGCATCGACGAGATCGTTGAAAAATTTTACCAACTAAGCAAAAATAGAGATCTTCGAATTATTGGATTGCGTGCAGGGGGAAGTATGGAAGAAGAAATAGAAGAATTAGTTGCTGGAAAGGACATTGTAGTCGCAACACCGAATCGTGCACGGGCAATCTATCTCAAATTAGCCCTCAATCTAAACCGTATCCAAACGTTGATTATTGATGATGCAGAAGAAATCATCAAACAGGGCATGCAAAATCCTGTAAGAGAACTAGCAGAAAGTTGTGGTAAAGTACAGCACCTGGTCTTCAGTACTGTTGAACATCAGAAGCTGTATGACATGATTGATAAGCATCTAAATGAGGATTATGCTTTGATTGAAGTGGATGAATTGGAGAATGAAACCATTGACACTTTAGATCTTTTATTGTACCATCTTCCCAATTTCACCACAAAAATCAATCTACTGAATTACCTTCTACAAGATAAAGAAGTTTTTCAAAAAGTGATTGTTTTTGTAAATTCAAAGCTTACAGCACAAAAGCTTGCCAGTAGCCTATTTCAACAAGGGAAAGAGGAAATAGCTATTCTAAACCCGCTATTTTATGATGATTTTGGCTTTGAAACAACGGCAGAATTCATAGAGAGTGAGCAAACTCGCGTTTTGATCATTGCCCGGGAAAACACCAATGCAGTTGATCTTGCTAATATTCCTTTTATTTTTCAATTTGAATTGCCAAATGAAAAAGAGGAATTTTTAAACCATTTAGTCAAAAATGACGAAAATGAGGACTCCGTGGTATTGACATTTACGACCGACCTTGAACTTCCAATGGTCAGAAAAATAGAACAGGCTGTGGGTAAACGAATGGATGTCCTGGATCTTCCTGAGGATCTGCAGATTTACAATCCCACAAGTGATAAAAAGAAAAAATCAACCAAGGAGGAACAAGAAGATAGTTCCCGCGGTGGAGCTTTTCACCAAAAGAAGGAAAGTAATTCCAAAACTTTCAATTATGGAGGTGGTGAAAAAGCAAAAATGACGATGAAATTGAAAAAGAAATAAATAAAAAAGGGAAGTTAAACTTCCCTTTTTTATTAAAATGTCAGCTTTTCATTGATCCTTTGAGGCATCGATGAGCTCGTTACGCTGAGTTTGTTGATCAGAAAGAAAAAATCCAGTTGAGTTTCAACGTAGGGATGCCCGTTAATGTATGAGAGTTTTATTTCAACACCTTTTTTAGCAACTTAATATACGCATTTGCGATATGTTCCATCCCCTGATCATTGGGGTGTGCATAATCCACCGTTGAGTTTAAGTCTAGCCCCAGTTCCCCACTCGATAGCATAAAAATTTGCCGAACCCCTTGTGACTGTAATTTCTCGTAGGTCGCTTTCAATACACGGCTACTTTGTTGGTATTCTTTGTTTTTGTCTTCGTTAAATACGGTATTGATATTCCCAGAACTATGCTGTGTCAATATGATCGGTGTTGTCGGGTGTTCTTTTCTTAAAAATGTAACCGCATTGACCAATAGCGAATCCAATTGTTTTTCGTTGAGTGATTTAGTAATCGCAAGATTTGGAATACAATCCAAAATATAACATGCGGCGTCCACCTGATTCATTACGTTTAGGATAGGCTGTTCAAGACGACCGTTACCCGAAAAACATAAATTCAACATCTCGTTATTAACAGCTCGGCCTACCTGACTTGTCCAGGCAAGTCCCGGACGGCTGGTACATGCCCCTTGTCCTATAGAAGTGCCATAGACCACAATAGGTTTCGAGGTAGTGGTATGTGCATATGTTAGCTTCGCAGCAGCAGGCACACCAATCTTCAACCATTTAACCGTATTATACAAAGGCAGATACAAGCGATAGCTAAAGTTATTATTCTTTCCTATATTCTTCCAAGTATAAGAAATCGTGTCTGAAAAATCATAATTACCGTAAGCCCATTTCCAAACTTTATTCGTTGTATCATAGGCATAAAGATCCAGTCCACTCACACCGGTAGTAGGCATATGGGGCATATTCAATCCGCCGGCAACTTGATATTGAACTGTAATTTCCGAGGCTGATGTCTGAAAATCAATATAGAGTCCAGCAGAATTTTGTCCCAGTTCCCAGACCGGTTTGCGCACCTGCTTTTCCAGCTCATCTGGTAGTCGACCAAAAGCTGTAAGCTTCTGATTGTCGATCCGACCTTCAACATGTTTATCATCAAGAGGCGAAAACCAGGTATAATTTTGCTGTCCTTTGACAATCGAAAGCGAGAACAGCATCAGTGCCATGAGAGAAACTTTTGAAAACATACGATACTTTAGGTTTAAATTTGAATTGATTAAAAAAAGGAGCCTATTGGCTCCTTTCTATTACGATTTATTTATTATACTATAAAATAGCTTGTCTTACACGTACCAGTTTTTCCATCAATCCTTCAAGTAGATCGAGGTGCAACATATTTGCTCCATCAGATTTTGCATTTGCAGGATCAGGATGGGTTTCTATAAATAGGCCATCGGCCCCAACAGCAATCGCCGCTTTGGCAATTGTTTCGATCAAGGCAGGCTTTCCACCTGTTACCCCTGATGTCTGATTTGGCTGCTGAAGTGAATGTGTACAATCCATTATAGTCGGCACATTAAAGGCACGCATTTCAGGAATTCCTCTATAGTCAACGATCAGATCCTGGTAGCCAAATGTGTTACCACGATCAGTCAAAAATACCTTTTCATTACCAGACTCTACAATCTTGTCTACAGCAAACTTCATGGATCCCGCACTTAAAAACTGTCCTTTTTTTACGTTAACGACTTTATTGGTTTTTGCTGCAGCGACCAATAAATCCGTTTGTCTACATAAAAATGCCGGAATTTGAAGAACATCTACGTAAGCTGCGGCCATTTCCGCTTCATGGCTTTCATGAATATCCGTTACCGTAGGAACGCCGAAGGTCTTCCCTACTTTCTCCAAAATTTTCAATGCTTTTTCATCTCCGATACCCATAAAAGAATCCAGACGAGACCGGTTGGCCTTACGATAAGAGCCTTTAAAAATATAAGGGATATTGAGTTTATCTGTAATAGTAACAATCTTTTCAGCAATCCGCAAAGCGATTTCTTCTCCCTCAATTGCACATGGCCCTGCCATTAAAAAGAAATTCTGCGAAGTTCCATTCTTTATTTCAGGAATGTATTTGTTGATCATATGAATTATATAAAAATTTTAATTACCCAATTCCGATAAAAACTTGATACGCATCAATTGAAGGTCTTCAAAGCTATAATCGTCACCGCCTAATTCCTTAAGCGCATCATTGATCGAATCAGTTTCAGCTGTTTTAAAGTAATCGTACACTTCGTCCTGACGATCTTCATCAATAATTTCATCAATAAAATAATTGATATTTATCTTGGTACCGGCATTAACGATTGTTTCAATTTCCTTCAAGATTTCCTCATAGGTAATTCCCTTCGCTGCTGCAATATCATCCAGCGCAATCTTGCGGTCAATATTTTGGATGATCGCCACTTTCAGTGCGGATTTATTTGCTGTACTTTTGATGACCAGATCTACGGGCCTGTCGATTTCATTTTCCTCCACATAGTCCTTGATCAGCGCAATAAAGGAAGCTCCGAATTTAATCGCCTTACCATTCCCTACCCCTTGAATCTGTTTTAATTCATCGATATTGACCGGATAATGTGTACACATCTCCTCTAAGGAAGGATCTTGGAAGATCACAAATGGTGGCAATGATTTACTCTTAGCGATCTTTTTACGCAGATCTTTGAGCATACCCAGTAAGGTCGTGTCGAGTGCACCAGTTCCATGACCAGCCTCGTCTCCAGCAGTGCTTTCGGCACTCTCGATAGGACGGTTTAAAACAAACTTTAACTGGTAAGGATTGTCTATATAATTCCGACCGATATCCGTTAATTTCAGCAAACCATAGTGATCAATATCCTTCTCAACGAAATTGTCCAGTACGGCTTGACGTAACAGTGATTTCCAATAGATAGTACCTTTTTCTTTTCCTGAGCCAAATAGACGGTGCTCGTCATGTTTGTAGGAAGATACAGGTTGATTGTTCTGCCCGATCATCACATTAATGACATGATGATCGTCAAATTTTTCACCCTGCTCTTTAATAAAGCCCAATACATCTTTTAGGGATTCCTCGGCTTCAAAATATTCTTTTTCCGAACGGCAATTATCGCACATGTTACTACAGCCTTGTTCGTCAAAGTTTTCTCCAAAATAATGAAGAATCTGTTTACGACGACAAACAGCAGATTCGGAATAATCGATGACTTCTTTCAGTATCTGCGTACCGATCTCACGTTCGGCCACAGGTTTATCTTTCATGAATTTTGTCAGTTTCTCAACATCTTTCTCCGAATAGAAAGCCAAACAATAACCATCGCCCCCATCGCGGCCAGCACGGCCAGTTTCCTGGTAGTAGCCTTCCATGGATTTCGGAATATCATGGTGGATAACATAACGGACATCCGGTTTGTCAATCCCCATACCAAAGGCGATTGTCGCAACAATCACTTCCACATCCTCCATCAAGAATTTATCTTGCGTATCGGCCCTTGTTTTAGCATCAAGACCTGCATGGTATGGCAGCGCTTTAATACCGTTCAGGTTCAACACCTCGCTTATTTCTTCAACTTTCTTTCTGCTCAAGCAATAAACAATACCAGTTTTGCCCGGTTTTGTCTTGATAAAACGTACAATTTCTTTGACCACGTCTTTTTTGGGACGTACCTCATAATATAAGTTGCTCCGATTGAATGATGATTTGAATAGCACGGCATCATTCATCTGTAAGTTTTTACGGATATCAGATTGCACTTTTGGCGTCGCTGTTGCTGTTAACGCAATAATTGGAATATTAGCGCCTATCTCATTGATAACTTGACGTATTTTGCGGTATTCCGGTCTAAAATCATGTCCCCATTCTGAAATACAATGTGCTTCATCTACGGCAACAAAAGACACGGTAATCTGATGTAAGAACTCCACATTATCTTGCTTAGCAAGTGATTCTGGAGCTACATAGAGTAACTTGGTCTTTCCCGCAAGCACATCCTCCTTTACACGGGTGATTTCACTCTTGTTCAGTGAGGAGTTCAAAAAATGAGCGATACTATCTTCGCCGCCGAACGCGCGAAGCTGATCCACTTGATTTTTCATTAAAGCAATCAACGGGGAAATTACAATTGCGGTTCCCTCACTCATGAGTGCAGGCAGTTGATAACAAATTGATTTCCCTCCCCCGGTTGGCATAATAACAAACGTATCCTTCTTTTGAAGAATGCTGGTTATAATAGCCTCTTGATCTCCTTTAAAAGTATCAAAACCAAAAAAATCCTGTAAATTGTCGAAAAGTGATTTTTCTATTTCCATTGCGCCTTGGGCAAAAATAAGATAGATAAATGAAGAAATAATCCTGAAAAATAATCTATTTTTGCAATCTATTCTAATACATAAAAGTAAGAGTATTTTTTGTGAAAAACAACTACGAAATAAAAAATATAGCTATTCAAGCTATTCAAGAAGAAGCCAAAGCAGTAGCTGCTCTGGCTCAATATATTGACGATGATTTTGTTACCGTTGTAAATAGAATCCTTCATCTCCAGGGACGAGTAATCGTCACAGGTATCGGAAAAAGTGCTATTATCGCACAAAAGATTGTTGCGACATTAAATTCGACAGGGACACCGTCTATCTTTATGCATGCAGCCGATGCCATCCATGGAGATTTAGGTATTATCCAACAACATGATCTCATTATTGCCATATCCAAAAGTGGTAATACACCAGAAATTAAAGTTTTAGTTCCATTTCTAAAACAAACGAAAAACACGTTGGTGGCTTTGGTTGGCAACACAGAATCCTACCTGGCAAAAAATGCAGACTACATATTGAATACCACAGTTGAGAAAGAAGCTTGTCCAAATAATTTGGCGCCTACGTCAAGCACAACAGCACAATTAGCCATGGGCGATGCGCTAGCCGTGGTACTACAGGAATGTCGTGATTTTACGGACCAGGATTTTGCCAAATACCATCCAGGAGGCGCCCTAGGCAAAAAGCTCTACTTAAAAGTGGCAGACCTATCTGATCAAAATGGTAAACCTAGCGTACAATTGGATGCCAACGTTAGAGATATCATCATCACCATCACGCATTTCAGACTGGGCGCAGTTGCCGTCTTAGAAGGCGTGCAGATCCAGGGTATTATTACCGATGGGGATATCCGTCGTATGCTCGAAAGACATACTGACCTCGCAACGATCAGCGCAGCAGATATTATGGGCAAATCACCAAAGGTAATCGATAAAAATGAACTGGCAGCCAATGCGCTTCATATCATGCGGGAAAACAACATCACGCAGTTATTGGTATCAGATCAAGGGAACTATGATGGGGTTATCCATATCCAAGATTTGCTTAAAGAGGGTATAATCTAACTGTAATAAAGTTGTTAGATGTGTAATAAATTGACAATAAATATTACATTTGGCATATCAGTTGTACTAGTTTAATCACAAAGTAATATCTTAGAAGCATGAAAAAGTATATAACAATTTTAGCAGTGATCATTTCCTTTATCGGTTTTTCGTCTATGCAAGCTGGACAAGGGGAATTTAAATTTGAAAAAGAAACACATGATTTCGGCAAGATTCCGGCTGGAACACCTGTATCCTATAATTTTAAATTTTCAAACACAGGCAGTGAGCCTATTATCATTTCGAATGTAGTCCCAACTTGCGGTTGTTCGGTAGCCGAGTTTACTAAAACCCCAATCAAACCGGGAGAAACAGGAACAATCAAGGTAACGTATAACGCCGCGGCCAAAGCGCCATTTACCAAAAGTTTTACGGTACAATCGAACACCAAAACACCTGTAAAGACACTTTATATTAAAGGGATTGTGGAATAAAAATCCGACAGATAAAACGAAAAAAGCCACATCCTGATGTGGCTTTTTTCGTTTTATTTTGGTTAGCTTTGCACAACTAATTTTAAAAAAACTATAATGCCAGTAATATCAGAAAAAGGGCTAAATATGCCTGCGTCACCCATCAGAAAACTGACGCCTTATGCTGATCAAGCAAAAAAAGAAGGTAAAAAAATATACCACTTAAATATCGGGCAACCAGATATCCAAACACCTGAAATTATGCTTAATGCTTTGAAAAATATTGATTTCAAAGTATGGGCTTATACACCTTCTGAAGGTACGGCCTCCTACCGAAAAAAATTAGCCGAGTATTATAACAAGCTAAATTACAATATTGAACCTACTGACATCCTGGTAACCAACGGAGGTTCAGAAGCAATCACCATTACGATGCAAGCCTGCTTAAATGAAGGTGAGGAAGTGATTATCCCAGAACCGTTTTATGCAAACTACAATGGTTTTGCCTGTTCGTCGGACATTGTGATCAAACCGATCATGTCTTATATTGAAAGTGGATTTGCACTACCTTCCATTGCTGAGTTTGAGAAAGTAATTACCGAGAAAACCAAAGCAATCTGCATCTGTAATCCCAACAATCCGACAGGTTATCTTTACTCGAGAGAAGAACTGGAAGCCTTACGCGAGCTTTGTCTGAAATATGATCTTTATCTTTTCTCCGATGAGGCTTATCGCGAATTTTGTTACGATGGCAGAGAGTTTATATCCCCGATGCACCTGGAAGGCCTCGAGAATAATGTTGTTATCTTTGATACGGTTTCAAAACGTTATTCAGCATGTGGTGCCCGTATAGGTTGTATTATCACCAAAAATAAAGAATTATATCAGACGGCATTGAAGTTTGCTCAGGCGCGTTTAAGTCCATCTTTGGAGGGACAAATTGCTGGCGAAGCTGCTGTGGATACTCCGGACAGCTACTTTGAGGCAGTATCTAAAGAATATACGGCCAGAAGAGATGTATTGGTCAGCGGATTAAATGCAATTGATGGTGTATACTCTCCTAATCCCGGAGGTGCATTTTATGTAGTTGCTAAGTTACCGATCGATAACGCGGATAAATTCTGCCAATGGATATTAGAGGAGTTTTCCTACAATAACGAAACGGTCATGATGGCGCCAGCAACTGGCTTCTATAGTACCGAAGGTGCCGGAACAAATGAGGTCCGCCTAGCTTATGTACTGAATCAAAATGATCTTAAAAACGCTTTGACCTGTTTGGAGAAAGCGCTTGAAGTATATCCAGGAAGAACGAATTAAAAAACAACATTTATACGTTATCAAAGCCGGTCCAAAAAAGGGACTGGCTTTTTTTGAACCTCCAAAGTATCATAAAGGCACATTTCTAGTGAATTTAAAAAAAACAAAACAAACTTTCGAGCGACATTGTTCTTATTACAGTATAACTAAAGATATTGCATATGGATAAATTGAAGAAATTCCAATTGATGGAAAAAATAGCGAGAGAGTTAGAAGATGTCAGAAATAGCCAACAGGCGGTTTTAGAAAAGATAGGCAAGATCGAAGTTGATAACATCGAACTCGGTGATAAGAAGATTGAACAAACAATTCCCGAAATCTATCAACGTACAGCGGATAATTCAGACGCTATCAAAGCGCTTCTGGAATCTTTTCAAGAACAGACAGCAGAGTTTGGTGAGAAAAACAATGTAGACAAATTATTGGAGCAACAACAAATCAATAGTATAAAATAGTTGTCTTCAAAATACAAAAAATGCCGATTGAAAAATCGGCATTTTTTGTTATATCGCGTTTATGCCTGTATTCTTGAGGCTTTAACTTTCAGATATTCCTCCTCAACAAAATGTAGCTGCTGCTCTGGAGTCAAATTTGAGTTATCCAATACGATAGCATCTTCGGCTTGTCTCAGTGGACTCTCAGCACGGGTGCTATCAATACGATCCCGATTGGCAAGATTTTCAACAACCTCTTCGAGTGTGACATCCTCCCCTTTCTCCGTCAATTCCAAATATCTTCTGGCTGCCCTAACTTTCGGATCTGCGGTCATAAAGATTTTCAGATCGGCATCAGGGAAAACGGTGGTACCAATATCCCGGCCATCCATAATAATATTTCTCCGGCTACCTAATTTTTGCTGTTGTGCCACCATTGCGGTTCGTACTGCTTTAATTGCACTTACATCACTGACTTTATCAGAAATGTACATCTGACGGATTTCTTCCGAAATATCTTCATCATTGAGGTGAATCTCCGTTTTGACTGCATTTGGAATAAAGTCGATATGGATCTCATTTAATGCCTGATCAATCGCTTCCTGATCATCCAAAGCAATGTTATGACGAATAAAATAAAGGGTTACCGCCCTGTACATCGCGCCGCTGTCAATAAAGGCAAATTTCAGTTTTTTAGCTAAAGCCTTGGCAAGTGTACTCTTTCCACAAGAGGAAAAGCCATCTATGGCAATAATAAAATTGTGTCTTCCACTCATTATTCATTTCCTCCTATGATGACACCGGGCTTATTCACTAAAGGGACTTTAGTTAAATTACCATCCACGATGCTTTCTGGTAAAAAGATATATTTTTTATCGTAAATAATATTGTCAATATAAAAGCTCAACCAATACTCGTTGGTCAGACCGAATACCTGCTCATCGATCGCTTCAACCCGATCAAAGGATTTGGGCTCTATATTCCCGATGAAATGCCGTAATGTTGTTGTGGTAACCTGTCTCCCATCCTTTTCACCATACCCTTTTGAACTGATCAGCACATTCTGTATCGCGATATTCTTATCGTTGATAACGTACACTGTCCAGTTCTTAGTCTCCACGGTTTCGCCCTCCAAAACCACGGCAATCATAATATCTTTTACTATATTTTCTGGCAAATCTGCTTTCATCCTTATTTAGACTTTGTCGTTTTCTTAGCTGGAGCCTTCTTTGCTGTTGCTTTTTTAGCAACTGTTTTCTTTTCGACAGTTTTTGCTTTAACGGCTTTACCCTTCGGAGCATCCGCTGCGGCCCACTTCAACACATCTTCGTAGCTGATCTTTTCGATTTCCGTTCCTTTCGGAATTTTCAAATTCTGCTTACCAAAACGGATAAATGGTCCCCAACGGCCTTGTTCAATCTGCGCATCCGGATTTTCATCGAATACACGGATTACTTTTTCAATATCTTTCTGACGTTTTTCCTGAATAATCTGAATGCATTCCTCTTCGGTTACATCCAAAGGATCTACTCCTTTTGGCAAAGAATAGAAAGCCGAGTTATGACGGATATAAGGTCCAAATCTGCCGATAGCAACTGTCATTTCCTTCTCTTCAAATACACCAACTTTTTTGGGCAATTTGAATAACTCCATCGCATCTTCAAAGGTGATTGTTTCAATCATCTGTCCTTTGCGTAGGGATGCAAATCGAGGTTTTTCCTCATCATCAGGAGAACCGATCTGAACCAAAGGTCCAAATTTTCCGATACGTACAGAGACGGGTTTACCTGAAACTGGATCTACGCCTAGCTCACGCTCATTGTTGGCACGATCGGCATTCTCCAATGTATCTTCAACTTCAGAGTGAAAAGGCCCATAGAAATCGTGCAACATTTTTGTCCATTCGGTCAATCCATGTGCAATATCGTCAAACTCTTTCTCCACATTCGCTGTAAAGTGAAAGTCTACAATACCATTGAAATGCTCTACAAGGAAATCATTCACGACAATACCAATATCCGTTGGGAACATTTTCCCTTTTTCTGCTCCTGTTATTTCCGTCTTAGTAACAGCTTTCAATTCAGTATTCTCAAGTGTCAACACACGATAGTCACGTGATCTCCCCTCCCTTTCTTCTTTCACAACATAGCCACGATTTTGGATCGTAGAAATTGTTGGTGCATAAGTAGAAGGTCTTCCGATACCCAGTTCCTCTAATTTCTTCACCAATGCGGCCTCAGTATAACGTGCCGGAGGTCTTGTAAAACGTTCCGTCGCAGACATACTTCTCAAGGTCAGTTGTAAACCAACTGTCAATGGTGGAAGGATTGCATTATCGCTATCCTCATCAAGGGTTGTCTCCTGATCATCATCTACAGATTCCATATAGACTTTAAGAAAACCATCAAATTTCATCACCTCACCAGAAGCGTTTAGATCTTCTGAACGTGTGGAAATCGAAATTTTCGCTAGTGTCCGCTCAAATTCAGCTTCACTCATCTGGGAAGCAATTGCTCTCTTCCAGATCAGTTCATACAATCGCTTTTCAGCAGAATCGCCTTCAATGGTATGTTCAGAAAAATAAGTAGGACGTATAGCCTCGTGCGCTTCCTGTGCGCCCGAAGTTTTTGTTTTATATCTTCTTACTTTATGGTATTGGTTACCATATGCCGATTTAATTTCTTTTTCAGCTGCGTCTATTGCAGTATCACTCAAATTGACAGAGTCGGTACGCATATAGGTGATACGTCCGGACTCATACAAACGTTGGGCAACTTGCATAGTACGTGCCACAGAGAATCCAAGTTTTCTACTCGCCTCCTGTTGTAAGGTAGAAGTTGTAAATGGAGCTGCTGGTGAACGTTTCGATGGTTTTGTCTCCAGATTTTTAACGGAGAACAAAGCCGCCTTACAGTCTTCCAAAAATTGAGTAGCCTCTGCTTCTGTTGCAAACCGTTGTGGAAGCTCAGCTTTAAAACTATCTTTAACCTTACCTGTATGAAAGAAAGCAACGATCTTAAATGCCGCCTCAGGTTCAAATTTGTTAATCTCACGCTCCCTGTCGACGATCAACCTCACGGCAACAGATTGTACACGTCCCGCAGATAAAGATGGTTTCACCTTTTTCCATAAAACGGGTGACAACTCAAAGCCCACCAATCGATCTAATACACGTCTCGCCTGTTGTGCGTTAACGAGATTATAATCTATTTTACGGGGATTGTCGATGGCTTTTAGTATTGCTGGTTTCGTGATCTCATGAAACACAATACGTTTAGTACTTTCATCTTTCAGTCCCAATGTCTCAAATAAATGCCAAGAGATAGCCTCCCCCTCACGGTCCTCATCGGATGCGAGCCATACAGTTTCTGCTGCCTTAGCTAATTTTTTCAGCTCGCTTACGACTGCCTTTTTATCAGAGGGAACTTCGTACTTCTGTTCGAAATTATTCTCTGTATTAATTGCATCATCGGTTTTCACCAGATCACGGATATGCCCATAACTTGACTTTACCAAAAAATCACTACCTAAATATCCTTCTATCGTTTTTGCTTTCGCTGGAGACTCAACTATCAATAAATTTTTCGCCATCTAATTTGAGATTTGTGCAAATAAAGGGAATTCTAAAAGGAATGACAATAATTTCTTGCAAAAAAGACAAAAAAAATAGATTTCGCCTTAATATATAAGTGTATTGTCCTATTTTCAATCCCGCTGTAATCGTTCTGAAAAGGCTTCCTTCTTGTAAAGATGGATATTTAACAGACCTTTAAAACTTCGTTTTTCTTCACTTCAATAATTTCTATAGTTCACTTCGGTTTGTTCTGCTTCGAAAACACATTCGAAAAAAGAGAAAATACAGCATCCGAAACCTTCAAAGTAAAATAGGTTATGTATATTCGCCTATTCAAAATGGGGTAATTTACCCCTAAATTTGTTTAAATATAATAATAATGAAAAGAAGTCTTTTTAGAATAGCCTTTTTTGGTCTGCTATTACCATTTGCATCTTGTTCAGTTATGAAAGATTCCGCAAAAACAACCAACAGCTTCCCTAAACTCAGTTTAGAAGCACATCGTGGCGGACGTGGCCTGTACCCCGAAGAATCCATTGCAGCAATGAAAAATGCAATTGACATGCCCCAAGTAACAACACTGGAAATGGATTGCCACATTACAAAAGATCGGAAAGTCGTTGTTTTTCATGACGATTATCTCAATCCCAAATTTGTGTTAAAACCAGATGGCACTGAGATTCCCGAAAAAGATAAATCTTTGAAAATATATGCAATGAACTATAAAGAGCTGATCAAGTACGATATTGGTTCCAAATTTTATAAGGAGTTTCCCGAACAGAAAAAACAAGTTACACGTATTGCAAAACTCGCCGACCTCATCGATAGTACAGAAGCCTATGCCCTCCAAAAGAGATCAGCGCCTATGTTTTATAATATTGAGGTGAAAAGTAAAGAGGATAAAGACGGCATCTATCATCCTAGAGTGGAAGAATTCGTTGATTTAATGGTACAGGTTATCACAGAGAAAAAAATTGCAGCACGCACCGTCATTCAATCCTTTGATATCCGGGCAGTCAAGTATCTAAACAAAGCCTACCCACAATTAAAAACATCTTACCTTATTGATGCCAACTATACAAAAAATACACAGGAGACAATCGCAGCATTAGGTTTTACACCTTTCATCATTAGCCCACACTATAAGCTGGTGACCAGCGAATTTGTCAAACAATACCATAAAGCGAATGTTAAGGTAATTCCATGGACGGTAAATAGTAAAACAGAGATTGAGCAATTGAAGGCGCTGAAAGTAGATGGAATTATCAGTGACTATCCCAATCTGTTTTAATCCTTGATTTCTGGACAACGAGCAAAGATCACCCTGTGCAATTCCCGATGATCTAAATCTGAAAGACCAAAATAAAGTAGCTTGCGCTGTCCACTACTCTATTTTGGTCTTACTTTTAATGGCTTTATCAATATACTCCCTACCTTTTTGAACTAAAAACTCTGCACGGTGGTAGTCCCACAAATTACAGATATTGTAAGGAATGTTGACAACAACATCCGGTCGGTAGAGATCAATAATCATACGGCTCATTTTTCTACGCATCACATAATAGGAAGCTTGTAGAATATCCAGAGAATTTGAGTTTTTTGTATCCAATTTTTTGATAACAGAATACTGTTTATCCGGTTTTGATTCCAGATTGACCGCTATAATTAAATTTTCTTTCCGTGTAACATGGTTGATGGGTAATGGATTGAGTACACCACCATCTACATAGACATGAGTATCCTCTTCTATTGCTGTAAAAACAGCTGGTATCGCGATGGAAGCCCGAATTGCATCATACATACTTCCAAAATCGAGTACGACTTCTTCTTCATAATTCAGATCGGTTGCAACTGCCTTGAATAAAATAGGAAACGTTTCGATATTAGCATCGGGAATAACCGATTTCAAGGCATTGAAGACTTTAATCCCTTTCATCATTCCCAAACCCTTCCAGCTGAAATCCATCATATTGAAAACTGATTTCTTTGTTAGATTATGCATCCAGTCTTCCAGTACATCCATCTTTCCCTGCGC
Source organism: Sphingobacterium sp. GVS05A (assembly GCF_019969845.1). Taxonomy (GTDB): domain Bacteria; phylum Bacteroidota; class Bacteroidia; order Sphingobacteriales; family Sphingobacteriaceae; genus Sphingobacterium. The sequence goes on along the minus strand of NZ_JAHXYR010000001.1, from coordinate 949,146 downwards.
ATAAATTCCGCCGACTAATGCGCCAATGGAACAACCCACAATTTCATCGATCTCAAAGCCCATTTCCTCTAGTTTGCGGATAATACCGATATGTACCAATCCTCTCGCTCCCCCACCTCCGAGGACGAGTGTTACTTTACGATTCAAAAAATCTTTCTCTGACATATACTTAGACCTGCAATATAATGATGTTGACATTGACCCAACAATGTAATCCGATAATCACCGTTATTATATGTATTTTTGATTACAATATACGGAGTAAAATAAGAAATATGAAAATAGAAATTTGGTCGGACATCATTTGTCCATTTTGTTATATTGGTTTGACAAAGATTGAGTCTGCCCTACAGGAAGTTGAGCAGGAAGTACAAGCAGAGATTACCTGGAAATCCTATCAGCTCAATCCAGAATTTCCCGAAGACTTTCCGGGAATGCCAACGTACGATTACCTTGTCCGTACAAAAGGGATGAGCATGGATGATGTCGTGGCAATGACGGCACAACTCAGTGCGCAAGGTAAGGAACTTGGTATCGCATTAAACTTTGATAAAGCAATTATCGTAAATACGAAAAAAGCACATCGTGTCCTTCATTTTGCGCAGGCCCATCAAAAAGGAACTGCTTTGAAAAAATCATTATTCAAAGCTCATTTTACAGATGGTTTAGATGTCAACGATAATGCAACCCTAGTTGAACTGGCCAAACAAGTCGGCCTCTCCGCTCAAGCGGCACAGGAACTTTTGGAGTCTGATAACTATGCTTATGATGTCAGTCAGGATATTCAGGAAGGTGTCAACCTTGGTCTTCGTGGTGTACCATTCTTTGTCTTTGACCGGAAATATGCGATTCCCGGTGCACAACCCATGGAAGTTTTTCACAATACGATCAAAGAGTGTTTGGCAAGCCAATCCGCCCCATTACAACAAAGAGGTGAAGAAGGGCCTTCTTGCGATCCTGAAACAGGAAAATGTGAGTAAAGAAAGAAAAAAGTTTTATTTTAATTTACTATTTTCGCAAGCTTATAACGACAAACAAATTTGGTATAAATGCAGTTAACCAAACTAGAAATAAAGGGATTTAAGAGTTTCGGAGACAAGATCACGATCAACTTCAATGACGGTGTTACCGCGATTGTTGGGCCAAATGGATGTGGGAAATCCAATGTGGTGGACGCAATACGCTGGGTGCTTGGTGAACAAAGTACAAAGATGCTGCGTTCGGATAAAATGGAAAACATTATTTTTAACGGAACAAAGAACAGAAAACCAGCTAATCTTGCGGAAGTTTCCTTGACCTTCAATAATAACAATAATATCCTCCCAACAGAATTCTCTACTGTTACAGTGACCCGTAAACTATTCCGAAATGGGGATAGTGAGTATCGTTTGAATGATGTAAAATGTCGTTTAAAAGATATCACGGATCTATTTTTGGATACCGGGGTCGGTGCCGATAGTTATTCCATCATCGAGTTGAAAATGATCGATGAAATCATCAATAACAAAGACAATTCGCGTAGAAATCTTTTTGAGGAAGCATCCGGTATTTCAAAATACAAGGTGCGCAAAAAACAGACCCTAACAAAATTAAAAGATACCGAAGCTGACCTCAGTCGGGTGGACGATTTACTCTATGAGATCACAAAAAATCTTAAATCGCTAGAAAATCAAGCAAAAAAAGCGGAGAAATACACCCTACTCAAGCAGGAATATCGTCAAAGTAGCATTGATCTTGCTTATTATAGAATTGCTGATTTCTCGACTGAACTTGATCGACTTCAAACGCAGGAGTCTAAAGTTCAAAAGGATTCCGCAAATTCCCAGCAATTGATTCTCAATGCGGAGACTGAACTTCAATCACTGCGTCAGGTAAATTTGGAGCAGGAGAAGAACCTTTCTATACAACAAAAGGCTACACAGGAATTTGTCAACAAAATCCGTGGCTATGAGTCGGAAAAGAAGATCAAAAATGAGAAAGTAAAAAATCTTCAGGATAAAGAAAATCGATTAAACCTTGATGTCAATAGCGACAAACAACAACTTAATCACGTTCTTTATACCATTAAAAGACTGAATGAGGAGCTATTTGATGAACAGAATAAACTTGATTCACTCAAAGACAACCTGGAATCCAATAAATCTGAAGTGGATGCTCTGAGGGGTCAACAACAATCTGCTAAGGGGAAATTGGATATCTTCAACAAAAGCAATGCGGAACTTCAGGCTAAGATTTATAAACTCGAGAAGGATCTCGCTGTTTTTAATATCCAAAAGGAAGCCCTTCTTCAGGAAGCTGTCCGCAATAGTGTGGATACCGAATCGAAAGAAGCGGAATTACTACAATTTAACAGTGCTGTAGCGGAATTGGAAGGTCGTGTCGAAGCGCAGCAGTTGCAGTATGATTCGGCCAATCAACTGGAGGAAGAACTGCAAACGCAGATCCTTCAATGTCAGACAAATTTGGAGCAATTTAAAGCACAACTTGCGAAAGACCTTAGATTGGTCGATGCCAAACAGAATGAATATAATCTGACAAAATCCCTTATTGACAATTTAGAGGGTTTCCCAGATTCCATTCGATTCTTGAAGAAAAATGCAGGTTGGAAAAAACAGCCACCTCTCTTCTCCGATGTGTTATTTTGCCAGGAAGACTATCGTGTTGCGATCGAAAACTATTTGGAACCGATCATGAACCATTATGTTGTCGAGACGCAACAAGATGCCGTTCAGGCCATCCAGTTATTGAGCGACGCCGCAAAAGGCCGTGCCAATTTCTTTGTTCTGAATGCCATAGATACAGCCGTTAAACAGCCCCTTCCTCCACATGACAATCTCATGTCCGCATTAGATGTCATCACTGTGGATGAAAAATATAAAGCGCTTTGTACCCTACTCCTTCAGCATGTATATATTTTAAAGCAGGAAGGCGAAAAGGAAATGGAGCAGAAGCTTCCCGAAGCAGGACAGGTTATTCTCCAGAAGAATGGCCGTTACGCCAAACATCATCTAGGTATTTCAGGCGGATCGGTCGGGTTATTCGAAGGGAAACGTATCGGTAGAGCGAAAAACCTAGAGGTTCTCTCACAGGAAATTAAAGAGCTTAATCTGGAGATTGCAAAACTTGAAGACAAAATAACGGCTGAAACAGCACGTGTGGAGACTTTGCGTAGCAACTCACAAAAAGAACTTATTGATGAACTACGTTTTCAACTGAACAGACTCAACAATGAGTTGATAACGGTGAAAACCAAACAGGAGCAATATCAAGCTTTCATCAACAATTCGCAAATACGGAAAAAAGATATCCAGGAAAAAATTGCGACTATCGAGTCGGATCTTACAGTTGCCGAACCTCAACTTCAGGAATTACGTATAGAAAAAGATCAAAGTGTAACTGAACTCTCGGAATTGCAGGATCAATTCCATGAAATTTCAGAGATATTAAACGAAAAATCCATCGCCTATAACCAGGAAAATATCAGTTATCATCAACAACTGAATAAAGTAGCTAATATTAGCAAGGATCTCGAATTCAGAGAGACTCAAAAAGATGATCATGAAATCCGTATCGAGCGAAATAGTATTGAACTCGTTAAAGTACAGGAAGCATTGCGAACTACGATTCCATTTGAGGACGAAGAAGATGCAGATCTTATTGCTATGTATGAGCAGAAGATTTCATTGGAAGACGGCCTAAAAGAGCTAGAGGAAAAGTATTATGCGGACAAGCAACAGATCAATAATCTGGAAGATTCACTGACTCAGCAACGCCGCTCGAAAGAACAGAGTGACTTTCTTGTCGGTGAGATTAAGGATAAGAAAACAGCTTTACAAATTGATCTCAATGCACTTAAGGAACGTCTGTCGGTCGAATTTAATATCGAATTGAAAGATCTGATCGAACGTGAGGATGTACCGGAAATAGCCGAAGATCAATCCAGTTTAGCGACAAAATGCAGCAAACTCAAAAAGCAGCTCGATGAGTTTGGGACGATCAATTTAATGGCCAAAGAGGCCTTTGATGAGATGAATGAGCGTTATGACTTTATCAATAAGGAAAAAGCAGATCTGATTGAAGCAAAAGGCTCATTATTGGCAACAATCAAAGAAATAGATGATACGGCTAAGGTGCAGTTTATGTTTACCTTCAATGCTGTACGGGACAATTTCGTTAAGGTATTCCGTTCGTTATTCAATGAAGAAGACAGCTGTGATCTCGTTTTGACTGACCCAAGCAATCCATTGGATTCGGATATTGATATCATAGCTCAGCCAAAGGGAAAACGCCCGTTGTCAATCAACCAGCTTTCGGGTGGTGAGAAGACTTTGACTTCTACGGCATTGTTATTTTCCTTGTACCTCTCGAAGCCGGCACCTTTCTGTATTTTTGATGAGGTGGATGCTCCGCTGGATGATACCAATATTGATAAATTCAACAATATCATTCGTGATTTTTCCAAAAATTCACAGTTTATTGTTGTATCCCACAATAAGAAAACAATCGCAAGTACAGATATTATCTATGGCGTGACCATGGTCGAACAAGGTGTATCGCGTGTAGTTGCAGTAGATTTAAGGGAAGTAGCTTAGCGTTATTTTATTTAAAAGAATAGGAAAGCCCTACAAGCAAATTGTAGGGCTTTCCTTATACCTAATCATATTCCCGCCTTTAAATTAGACTTTTCGAGTAACCTGAATAATTAAATATTAGGATAAATGAACTTTATTTTTTAATTTCTAGCAATTATCAACGATTAAATTATGAAATTATTAGCTGCACTATTGACCTGCGCAATCTTACAGTCCTGCCAGGTAAACAAACTAGGCAAAAAAGATAAACACACATTGTATATCAATACAGTGGTCCCAGCACATAAATTCTTAAAGATTTCAACAGAGGACGCGAGCACATTTTCTATCGATGCCGTCAATAAATCGAGCAATACGATAGCGTTAGCGACTGATACCAGTGAAATCATCATGAAAAAAGGCAAAGAATATTCCCTGAACATCGGTCAGAAAGGAAGCGTGTCCATCAAAAATCCATCCGGGCAGGAAGTTGGCGTAAAGCTGAAAGTCTATAATCACTCTTCGAAAATTATCCAACATATGGATAACCTATAAACGGATAATCTATAATAGGCCCGACTTTATATTTTTAATTATAGGGGGGCATTTATCCTTCACTAAAAAACCATTCTGATTAATCAAAAAGTAAAAAGCCCAGAGTGGGGAACTCTGAGCTTTCGTTAGCCATATATTAACCTATTTTATGAAAAGTATTTGAAATTAAAACGACACATATTTCAATTAATTATATGATTACCATTCCTTTAACATTTTTTAACATTTATACAATATACGATCCTACCCTATCGTATATTCATGTATAATTACGAGTCAAGGCTGTTCACCAAAGAGCTAATCGAATACCTGAAAACGGTTCAACAGTATATGATCTTACCTTATGGAATGTTCCTAGCCAGATCAAAGTCTTTCACTGGAGAGCTAATTGGGTACCCGAAAAACTTTGCTGCATAAAAAAAGCCCGAAGTTGAGAACTCCGGGCTAACCTAACCAATTATTAACCTAAATTTATGAAAAGTCCAATTCTTAATCAAAGCATCCTTTTACATTGCTTTTCCTTATAACGTTGGCTTCTGGATCAATATTACATGTGCAGGTCTGATTTATTTTAGTTTTGACATTTTTTAACAATTCAATAAGTAACTTTAGGTGAACGAACTTGAAAAAAACAATTAATATGGCAGAATACGATTTAAAAGAGCTTGAAAAAATCCGTCAAAACAAAGATGTTCTTGACTATTTAGAGCAACATGGGATTTTGGAAATCAAAAAATTTAACGATGTCTATGACTATGAAAAAGAGCTCTATGAGCTACAGATTACCTTGCTCAAATTACAATATGATATCATTGAAAAGGGGAAACGTGTTGTCATTATATTCGAGGGAAGAGATGCCGCTGGAAAGGGAGGTACAATTGGTCGGGTGACCGAGCATTTAAATCCCAAAAAGGTACGTGTTGTGGCATTACCGAAGCCAACTGTTGAGGAGAATGGTCAGTGGTACTTTCAACGGTATATCAAGCATCTACCCAATGCCGGTGAAATGGTGATTTTCGACCGTAGTTATTATAACCGTGCTGTGGTAGAGCCTGTATTTGATTTTTGTACAAAGGAGCAGCATGAATTATTCATGCAACAGGTACCGGAATTTGAAAAGCAATTGATTGATGATGGCATTATCCTAATTAAGCTGTTTCTGAGCATCAGTAAAGAAGAGCAGGCGGAGCGCTTAAAGGAGCGGCAAGAAGATATTCTAAAGCACTGGAAGATTGGGGTTTTGGATCAGCAGGCACAAGAAAAATGGGATGTTTATACGGGTTATATTGAAAAACTCTTTAAAACGACTGCCACCAAAAAGTCGCCTTGGTTTGAAATCGACAAAGACAATAAAAAGAAAGCCCGCTTAGCTGCTTTTCGGATAATTATCAATGCAATTGCCGGAAATGAACAGGAGCAATTGGATTCTTTTGTGAACAAGCACAATTAAAATGCATCTATAAAAAAGCCTTCAGAAAGACAATGTCTTTTTGAAGGCTTTGTTCGCTAATTAATGCGATACTTTTAAACGAGTATCGTCGTAGCGATCCGAGGGCCAGCCATCTGTACCGACGCTGGCATTGAATGATCAAATTTTTCAAAATTTTCAATAAACAATTTTGCCAATCGTTTGGCTTGCATGTCGTAGGCTTCGTTATTGTTCCATAATCCCCTAGCGTCTAGAATCTGTTCGGGAACATATTCGCCACAGCTGGTCGGATAATCCAATCCAAAAATCTCATGCTTATTAAATTGAGCCTCCAATAGTGAACCATCCATTGCAGCACGAATTAGGGCCCGTGTATAGTTCAGTTTAATACGACGTCCGATACCATAAGGGCCGGCAATCCAGCCTGTATTAACCAACCATACTTTGATCTTGGGATTTTGCTCCAGTTTGGCCCGTAGTAACGCAGCATACTTCGCTGGGTGTAAAGGTAAGAATGCTTGACCAAAACATGTTGAGAAGGCTGCAGTAGGTTCCTTTACTCCCACTTCGGTACCGGCTACTTTTGCCGTATAACCACTCACAAAATGATAAACAGCCTGATCTACTGTTAGCAATGAAATCGGGGGCAATACACCAAAGGCATCTGCAGTCAGAAAGAAAATATTTTCAGGGGCATTACCTATTCCTGTCATCTCAGCGTTTTCCATGAAATCGATCGGATAGGAAACCCGTGTATTTTCCGTTTTACTGATATCGTCATAGTCTGGTCGATCAAACTCATCCAGGACAACATTCTCAAGCAAGGAACCAAAACGGATAGCATGATAAATTTCGGGCTCTTTTTCCTCTGTAAGTCCAACGCATTTTGCATAACAACCACCTTCAAAGTTGAAAATCCCCTTCTCGCTCCAACCATGTTCGTCATCACCGATCAATTTTCTATTTTTATCCGCCGATAATGTGGTCTTACCCGTTCCGGAAAGTCCGAAGAATAAGGCTGTTTTACCATCTTTGGAGGTATTCGCCGAGCAGTGCATAGATAATACATTATGTTCATGCGGTAAAATAAAATTCAAGATGGAAAAGATACTTTTCTTGATTTCACCTGTATATCCCGTTCCCGCAATCAACACCATTTTTTTTGTAAAGTCAATAGCTACAAAATTTTCGTTGCGAATACCGTAGTGTTGCGGGTCCTCGATAAGCAATGTCGGTGCAGCTAGTATTGACCATTGCGGTTGACTATCAATATCACCCGCAGATCTCAAAAACAAGTTGTTGGCAAAAATACTCTGATAAGCTGTTTCCGTGATAACACGAATGGATAATTGATATGCTGGGTCCGCCCCTGCCGCACAATCCCGAACGTAAATTGTTCTGTTACTCAAATGTGCAGCAACCTTTGAAAATAATGCATCAAAATTGGCCGAGGTCATCGGCTGATTGATTTCACCCCACCATACTGCATCCTTAGTCAAGGAATCCTCAACCAAAAAGCGGTCTTTGGGGGATCTTCCAGTAAATTTTCCTGTATCAGCGGCTAATGCTCCAGTGTCAGACAGTCTTCCTTCTTGATTCGCCAAAGCATGTTCGACCAACTCTGAAACAGGTAATTGATAAAATACATTTCCTGTATAATCAATTTTCAAATATTTCAAATCAGGCGCGTTTCCAATGTTACCCTTTTTCATATTTTTTGTTTGTTTTAAAATGTGCCCAAAGTTAAAGGCAAATTTCGCTAAAAACAAAACTTAATTATCTAAAAATCAGGCTTATTGTATAAAAAACACAAAACCAATAAGCTAACTATCAGTTACTTATAAAGGTAAAATAAATTAAACTTTTTAGCATATTTTTTTAGCACAATCCGTTCGTGTACCGTCCATATAATTTATATTTTTCGTAAATTGTTCCAAGCTTTACAAATATTAATAAGATGAAATTACATGCGATAGAAACAGGCTTCTTTAAATTGGACGGCGGTGCCATGTTTGGAGTGGTTCCCAAAAGTATCTGGAATAAAACAAATCCTGCTGATTCCAACAATATGTGCACATGGGGCAATCGTTTACTCCTCATTGAGGAAGGTAACAGATTAATGCTGGTGGACACAGGCCTTGGCGATAAACAAAACGAAAAATTCTTCAGTTATTACTATTTACACGGTGATGCCACCTTAGATAAATCGCTTAAAGCTATTGGCTTTGACAGAAACGACATTACGGACGTTATCCTGACACATTTGCATTTTGACCATTGCGGTGGTGCCATTATCCGTGAAGGGGAAAAACTATCTCCTGCTTTTAAAAATGCGGACTTTTGGAGTAATGCTGACCATTGGGCTTGGGCTACAACCCCCAATGCGAGAGAGAAAGCATCGTTTCTAAAAGAGAATATTCTTCCTATTCAAGAAAGTGGCCGATTGAAATTCGTAGAAGATAGCAAGGATCCATTTGGCAAAGACATCAGTATTCGTTATGCCAACGGCCACACCGAAGCGATGATGTTGCCGCAGGTTCAATATAAGGGAAAGACGGTGCTTTATATGGCAGATCTCTTGCCTTCTGTTGGTCATATCCCTATCCCTTATGTCATGGGCTATGATGTGAGACCGCTTATCACCATGGAAGAACGTAATAGCTATTGGAATGAAATCGTCGAAAATGAATATATTCTCTTCTTTGAGCATGATCCGATTAATGAATGCTGTACGCTACAACATACGGAGAAAGGAATCCGGGTAAAAGACATCTTTAAATTAAGTGATATTTAGGAAAACCTCGATTCGCTTATGAAATGATCTTGTTTCCCGATAGAGATATCATAGGAAAGGGGCTGTTTTTGACAGCCCCTTTCCTATGATAGTATAGATTGAAATCGTTAGAATCTAAAGCCCAAGGCCCAATAGTTTTCAAAAAACCAGATCTGTTGTGTAGCTTTGTCGACGCCTCTTCTACCCGTTGTGCGGATATTGTACAAATCCGTCCAGCCTGTTTTAAAATTTCCCTGCAGGTAAAGTCCTTTATAAAAACGGTAGTGTAAGCCTACTTTTGCCGAAGCACCATATCCGGCTATATTCCAGAAGTGGTTACCGCCTTCACCAAAAAGATGTACATCCGAACGCGGAATCAAGAGTCCTACATCTACACCAGACTCCATGGTGAGCACCTGTTGACCTTTGCGGTTGTTGATGATATCATCGTATCGCTCCAACCCGACGGAGGCAAAATTGTAGCCATCTGTATGTTCAAAAGTCAACATTGCAGAATCCACCGTGATCTTTTCGCCATTATATTGTCCTGCACGATTTCCGGTCGGTATGCCAGGGTTTGAGATTTCATCACCAATATAACCTGTGATCTTGACCTGTTGTGGAATATCCACAACATATTTCATATGATCCCAGCCTAAGGAAATGGAGTAATTGTCCTTGATATAATAACCAAAATGCAGATTAAATTGTGGAATAGTCAAACGACCGGGGTCAAAATAAGTAGACCCAAATTTCGTTGGGCGGTCACCCGCTTTTACATCATGGAGAATGAAATCATAATTTGGACCTGTAAAATGTATATCAGATTTTGCGTAAGAAGAAAAGTTATACCCCCAAAAAAAGAAAAACTTCCCTTTATTACTTTCTGTCCTTAAATTCCTTGGTTTAAAAATGCTTTTTCCTATTTCTGGATTTTCCTGTGCAAATAAACTCGAAACACTTAATGCAAGTGCTCCAATTGTCAAAAATATTTTTCTCATATCGGCGCTAAAAACGTTGGGCAAAAGTACCCTCATTCTATTTTATAACCAAATAAATTATATGGAAATTAGGAAAATATGACGAAGATCACAGAAATGTTTCCAGCTAGGAGTTTGTATAAAAAAAGCTGCTTCCGGATGAAAGCAGCTTTTTAAACTAAATTTTTATGGAATCAATTTATTTCGCTTGATTCTTACGAATGATATTCAAAGCACCACCGGCTTTAAACCATTCGATCTGTTGTGCATTGTAGGTATGGTTTGCCAAGATCTGCTCTTGTGTTCCATCTGCATGGTGCAAGACAAGAGTCAATGGTTTACCAGGAGCAAACTCCGTCAAGCCTAGGATATCAATCGTATCATTTTCTTGAATTTTGTTATAGTCGTCTTTGTTAGCGAAAGTTAAACCCAACATACCTTGTTTTTTCAGGTTCGTCTCGTGAATACGAGCAAAAGATTTAACCAATACTGCGCGGACACCCAAATGACGAGGTTCCATCGCGGCATGCTCACGGGAAGACCCTTCACCATAGTTCTCATCCCCTACCACAATTGATCCGATGTTATGTGCTTTATAGTCACGTTGCGTTGCAGGAACAGGACCATATTCACCTGTCAATTGATTCTTCACGTTATCGGTTTTCTCATTGAAAAAGTTAACCGCACCGATCAGCATATTATTTGAGATATTATCTAAGTGACCACGGTATTTCAACCAAGGACCAGCCATAGAAATATGATCCGTCGTACATTTACCTTTTGCTTTGATCAATAATTTCAAACCTTTTAAGTCTGTACCTTCCCAAGCTGCAAAAGGTTCCAACAATTGTAGACGGTCTGATGTCGGTGCTACGTCAACAACGATAGCACTACCATCCGCTGCAGGAGCCTGATATCCCGGATCATCAACAGCAAATCCTTTTGTTGGTAATTCATCTCCCACAGGAGGATCCAACTTCACTTGCTCACCTTTATTGTTCGTTAATGTATCCGTAACAGGATTAAAGCCCAAATCACCGGAAATTGCAATTGCAGCAACCAGTTCTGGTGAAGCAACAAATGCATAGGTATTTGGATTGCCATCCGCACGTTTTGCAAAGTTACGGTTGAACGAGTGAACAATCGTGTTTTTCTCTTGTTTGTCCGCACCTACACGATCCCACATACCGATACATGGACCACAAGCATTGGTGAATATCGTTGCGTTAAGATCTTCAAATGTTTTTAATAAACCATCACGATCCGCTGTAAAACGAACTTGCTCAGAGCCCGGGTTGATACCAAATTCAGCTTTGGTGATCAATCCTTTATCAACAGCTTGTTTGGCAATAGAAGCGGCGCGCGACAAATCCTCATATGAAGAGTTTGTACAGGATCCGATCAATCCCCACTCCACTTTCAAAGGCCAGCCATTCTTATCAGCCTCTTCACGCATGCGTGACACTGGCGTATATAAATCTGGCGTGAATGGCCCATTTAATGAAGGCTCGAGTTCCGAAAGATTGATTTCGATCAATTGATCAAAATATTGCTCCGGATTAGCATAAACTTCAGCATCAGCTGTCAAGTGTTGTTTGATGGCATTGGCAGCATCCGCAACTTCAGCACGGCCCGTCGCACGAAGGTAACGCTCCATGGACTCATCGTAACCAAATGTTGAAGTCGTGGCACCAATTTCTGCGCCCATGTTACAGATTGTACCCTTACCTGTACAAGATAGGGACTCCGCACCTTCGCCAAAATATTCAACGATTGCACCAGTTCCTCCTTTTACAGTTAAGATACCAGCAACTTTTAGGATAACGTCTTTTGCAGCAGCCCAACCACTCAATTTACCTGTTAATTTAACACCGATCAATTTGGGAAATTTAAGCTCCCAAGGTAAACCAGCCATCACATCACAAGCATCAGCACCACCTACACCGATGGCAACCATACCTAAACCACCGGCATTTACAGTATGCGAATCCGTACCGATCATCATACCACCTGGGAATGCATAGTTTTCCAATACAACCTGATGGATAATACCTGCTCCCGGTTTCCAGAAACCTATACCATATTTATTTGAAACAGAGCTCAAAAAGTTAAATACTTCCGAACTTTCGTTTTTAGCACGAGCTAAATCTTTATCTGCACCTTCTTTCGCCTGGATCAAGTGATCACAGTGAACGGTAGAAGGAACTGCTACCTTTGGACGTCCAGCCTGCATAAATTGCAATAAAGCCATTTGTGCAGTTGCGTCTTGCATCGCTACACGATCAGGAGCAAAATCAACGTAGGAAACGCCACGTTTATAATCTTCTGTCGCATTACCATCCCAAAGGTGGGCATATAAAATTTTCTCAGATAAAGTCAAAGGTTTGTTCACCACCTGACGAGCCGCAGCAATGCGCTCATCATAACGGCTGTACACCTTTTTAATCATATCTACATCAAAAGCCATATCTCTCTTATTTATGTTATTTAATTAAGTTACTGAAACCCTGATAGCTTTTTACTTTGTCGGAATAGGCGCAAATTTAGTTAAGTTAATGCCTTCGACAGCAGCTTTGTATTCTTCAATATTAGGAATACGGCCTAAAATAGCTGAAAGTACGACGACAGGCGTAGATGCCAATAAGGATTCTCCTTTTTTACCATCTCTGTCCTCTACGACACGACCTTGAAACAAACGTGTTGAAGTAGCCATCACTGTATCACCTTTAGCAGCTTTCTCTTGGTTACCCATACAAAGGTTACAACCAGGACGCTCCAGATACATGATATTTTCGTATTCTGTACGGGCAGTGCTTTTTGGCAAAGCATCACTGAACTCAAATCCAGAGTATTTTTGCAAAAATTCCCAATCGCCTTCAGCTTTCAACTCATCAATGATATTATACGTCGGAGCCGCTACAACCAATGGTGCCTCAAAAGTAACAACACCTTTTTGCTGTTCGATATTCCGCAACATTTTCGAAACGATTTTCAAATCGTCCTTGTGCACCATACATGAACCTACGAAACCTAAATCTACCTTTTTGTTTCCACCATAGTAAGAAAGATCACGAATAGTGTCGTGTGTATAACGTTTAGAAACGTCTGCGTTATTTACATCTGGATCCGCAATCATTGGTTCTTCGATAAGATCCAAGTCAACGACAACCTCAGCATAGTATTTCGCATTGTTATCTGGCGTCAAGGCTGGTTTCGCGCCAGATCTGATTTCCTCAATACGCTTGTTCGCTTTATCGATCAAACCCTGCAAAACGTTGTTTTTATTTTCCATACCCTTATCAATCATGATTTGGATACGATTTTTAGCGATTTCTAAAGATTCAATTAATGTATCATCTTGTGAAATACAGATGGATGCTTTTGCTTTCATCTCCGCTGTCCAGTCCGTAAAAGTAAAGGCCTGGTCGGCAAGTAAAGTACCGATATGAACTTCAATGATTCTACCTTGGAAAACGTTTTCTCCAGCGAATTGCTGTAACATCTGCGCTTGTGTGGCATGTACAACATCACGGAAATCCATGTGTTCTTTCATACTACCCTTGAAAGTAACTTTTACAGATTCAGGAATCGGCATCGAAGCTTCACCCGTAGCCAATGCCAATGCAACAGTACCCGAGTCAGCTCCAAAAGCAACACCTTTAGACATCCGTGTATGCGAGTCACCACCAATGATGATTGCCCATTCGTCAATCGTAATATCATTTAATACTTTGTGGATCACGTCTGTCATAGAGTGATAAACGCCTTTTGGATCGCGTGCTGTGATCAAACCAAAATCGTTCATAAATTTCATCAATTTGGGAATGTTCGCTTGCGCTTTCTTATCCCAAACAGATGCTGTATGACAACCTGATTGATAAGCACCGTCAACCGTAGGAGCAATTACTGTGGCAGCCATTGCTTCCAACTCCTGTGCAGTCATTAAACCTGTCGTATCTTGAGAACCGACAATGTTCACTTTCACGCGAACGTCAGAACCAGCATGTAATACTTTACCTGGTGTTACACCAACCGCATTTTTGTTGAAGATTTTTTCTACAGCGGTTAAGCCTTGTCCTTCAATGGTGATTTCTTTCGAAGGAGCAAATACTGTAGGTGCTTGGATACCTAAAGTTTGTGCTGCGAAAGTTTGGATTTTTTTACCAAATACGATAGCATAAGAACCACCCGCTTTGATAAACTCCATTTTTTGTGGTGTCAATGCTTTTGAAATATCAATTAGCTCCTGCTCACCATTATATAATTTTTTTGTTTTTGTATTGATAGTTAATACAGTACCTGTAGCAACAGAATAAACCTCTTCTAAAACAGGCTCATTTTTATCATTGCGAATAACATTTCCGTTTTCATCAACTTTCTTTACCCAGTTTTTAAGATCGATACCAATACCACCTGTAACATCTACTGTTGTCAAGAAAATTGGCGAGATACCATTCGTACCACCGACAATTGGCGCGATGTTTACAAAAGGAACATAAGGGCTAGCTTGTTTACCGGTCCATAAGGCCACATTATTCACACCTGACATCCGTGAGGATCCCACACCCATTGTACCTCTTTCGGCGATCAACATCACACTTTTACCTGGATGCTGTGCCTGTAGATCCTGGATTTGTTGTTGTGCTTCTGGAGTGATCATACATTTACCGTGTAATTCACGATCAGAACGCGAGTGCGCTTGGTTACCCGGAGATAGTAAATCTGTAGAGATATCACCTTCACCTGCGATAAAAGTAACCACCTGAATTTCTTCAGTTACTTCAGGAAGTTTCGTGAAAAATTCAGCTTTTGCATAGCTTTCCAAGATATCTTTTGCGATAGCATTACCTTGTTCATAAGCGTCCTTCAAACGAGCAGTATCTGCATCATATAAGAAAACTTGTGTTTTAAGTACTTCCGCAGCTTGACTTGCGATCGCAGCATCAGCACCTAAAGCAAGATCCAATAATACGTTGATAGAAGGTCCACCCTTCATATGAGACAATAGCTCAAAAGCAAAATCAGCTGTGATCTCAGCAACAACTGATTCACCCAGAATAATTTCTTTTAAGAACTGCGCCTTAACACCAGCTGCAGGGGTTGTGCCCGGCAAGGTATTATAGATAAACAATCTTAAAGATTCTGCTCTATTTTCATTGTTTAAATCTTTAATCTGAGCAATTACTTCACTTAGTAATTCTGCTCCGTCAATAGGCTTAGGATGTAACCCTTGGCCTTCTCGTTCTACAACCTCTTGTACGTAATCGTTGTAAATACTCATAGATATCAATCTTTCTATTTTAAGGGTAGTTCAGCAGATATACTCCTATCCTCCTACACTACCGTGTCTGTAATATAATTAAGCGAATATATAACCTGTGCAGCCTTCCTACATTAAATTATAAATTGCCCGTTCAGTTCGCATTTTTAAGTTGATTCATTTACCGTAAATCAACTATTATGACTAAATACAAAAATAGTGAAAATCCAACTTTAAACGCATGCATTCAATTTATTTAAATCAATTTGGAATTGTTCTAAACAGAACTTATGCAATCCAGCCATTTTTTTTTGAAACTATTTTTTTCGCCTTATCCATCCAAAAAAAGAGGCGATTTATTTTACTAAATCACCTCTTCTTATCTTTATATATTTTCTATATTTATATCTATATCTTTCAGCGATTTAATGGTATCCAAAGGCGCAGCAGCATTGAATACAAAAGAACCCGCGACCAATACATCTGCACCAGCTTTCAACAGTTGAGCAGCATTGGCTGTGGTAACTCCCCCATCAATTTCAATCAGCAATCCATCGTTGACACCTTTAGCCATTGCACGGAGTTCCTGTACTTTGGCATACGTATTTGAGATAAACTTCTGTCCACCAAATCCAGGATTGACAGACATCAGACACACAAGATCCAGATCGGCCAAAACATCTTTCAAAAGTGCTACAGGTGTATGTGGATTCAATGCAACCCCAGCTTTACAGCCTAACTCTTTGATAGCCGCCAATGTACGGTGCAAATGCGTACAAGCCTCATAATGTACGGTAATTATTTCTGCTCCCGAATCCTTACATACCTGTAAATAACGATCAGGATCAACAATCATCAAATGTACATCCAACGGTTTGGTGGCATGCTTCGCAATAGCTTGCATGACGGGAAATCCAAACGAGATATTCGGCACAAAAACGCCGTCCATAATATCGATATGAAACCAATCAGCCTCACTATTGTTTACCATGATGATATCATCGTATAATTTTGCGAAGTCTGCAGCAAGAACGGATGGTGCAATTAGATGTGATTTTGTTGACATGTTGTGTTTTTTTTGCAAAGATAACAAGTATTTTCCGTTCAACACAGCATTCCCCACATTTAACATGATTCAAATCGCTTCGGCAGAATCCACAAAAAATAAATTATAACTACATTTGTATATTAACTTTATATAAAAACATCGTTCACTGTGGGAAGATTAAAAATAAAATATAAAAGAGAATTAAACACGACAGAAAATCTCATCCGAAAAATTGGATTAATATTGATCACTATCGTTCTGATCTGTATTTTTCTTCCCAAACAACCGCGATTCCGTTATGAATTCCAAAAAGGAAAAGTATGGAACCATGAAAATTTAATATCCCCTTACAATTTTGCGATCCTCAAGACGCAGGAGGAGCTCAATGCGGACAAAAAAGGTATATTGAATACAATCCAGCCAATTTATAACGCCAACACAACAACTAGCAAAGAGCAGATTGATCAGTTCAATACTGATTTGTCTGAAAAATGGCAAAGTAGCAAACTCGACACGACACATGAAAATATAAACGATTACCGCAGTGCCGGAAATGCGATATTAAACCATCTCTATGGAAAAGGGATACTCTCGTTGAATAATCGGTTTCAAAACCGCAACAACGAGAAATCACCGGCTTCAAAACATTATAATTTTACGTTAATACAAGACAAAGTTGCCTCACAAAAAAACACGGCTGATTGCTATACCATCGAGAGCTCCTATGGCTATATGGACGAATTAATGCCTAAGCTGACCAAAATAAAACAAAAAGGTTGGCTAGAGGAAACATTAAAAAACTATATCACAATTAATTATATTTATAACGACCAGCAGACCGAAGCATTGGAACAAAATGCCATCGCCAATATATCCGTTACCCGGGGTGTTGTCCAAAAAGGTGAACTGATCGCTGAAAAAGAAAAGATTATATCCAATGAGACTTACCAAAAGCTAGAATCATTACGTAAGGTATATGAAGACGAAGGAAAAATAAGTGGAAATCAAAACTATGTAACCCTAGGGCAATTTCTCATTATATCCCTTGCTCTTTCCATACTTATGGTCTTTCTGTTTCTTTTCCGTAAAGACATCTATTTCAACAACAGGTTATTGATGATTATCATGATCGTTATCATCGGTATGCTTGCTGTACTTTCCTGGGCTATCAAGATCAAAATACCAAACCTGTACTTTATTCCATTTTGTGCGGTCCCCATTATCATCCGTATCCTATTCGACACAAGGGTCGCACTGAATATCCATCTATTGATGGTCCTTTTGGCGGGACTATTTGTACCGAACAGTTTTGAGTTTGTCTTTTTACAATTTATGGCGGGCATCGTCGCGATATACAGTATCAAGACATTGGTCAAGCGAGAACAATTGTTCGTTTCATCAGCGATCATCCTCGGAACATACTGGGTCGCTTACATTGGATTAGTAGTCACAAGAAATGGCTCTATTGACACCATTTACTGGACAGATCTCCTTCCCTTCTTGGTTAGTGTGATGATCACTTTGCTTGCCTATCCAATGATCTATGCCTTCGAGAAACTTTTTGGCATTGTTTCTGATTTAACCTTGATGGAACTCACCAATAGTAACTCCAAATTATTGCGGGAACTTTCCTTTAAAGCTCCAGGCACTTTTCAGCACTCCCTACAGGTAGCCAATCTGGCGGAGGCCGCAATTTATAAAATCGGGGGTAATCCCCTATTGGTCCGTGCCGGCGCCCTGTACCATGACATTGGTAAATTGACCAATCCGCAATTTTTCATTGAGAATCAAAAAACAGAGAAAAATCCACATGATGAACTCTCTCCAGAGCAAAGTGCACAGATCATCATCTCCCATGTCATCAAAGGTGTTGATGTCGCCAAGAAACATCAGCTTCCCGAGGTTATCCTTGACTTTATCCGAACACACCACGGTACCACACGTGTAGACTATTTTTATAATTTATTTGTTAAAAATAATCCAGACAAACTCGTGGACGAATCTTTATTCACCTACCCCGGCCCCATCCCTTTCTCTAAAGAAACGGCAGTATTGATGATGGCCGACTCTGTTGAAGCTGCATCCAGAGCGTTAAAAGAACCCTCGGAAGAGTCCATCAATAATCTGGTTGATAAAATAATTGAACACAAATTGATGCGCGGACAGTTCAACAATAGTAATATCACATTGAAAGATATCACCGAATCGGCTGTCATTTTCAAGGCTATGCTCAAAAGTATCTACCATGTGCGGGTGGATTATGATTTAAGCAAAAAAACAATGTGATTTTAATTGCTAAACAACAAATTGAAATTCAAATGCTTATTGTAACGTTACGTTTTTTTTGCATTTTTTTTGATATTTAGGCTTTGCAGATTCAAATAATTGCCTTATGTTTGCAATGTCAAAACACGGAAGGGTGCCTGAGTGGCCGAAAGGAACAGTTTGCTAAACTGTCGTACTGGAAACGGTACCGCGGGTTCGAATCCCGCCTCTTCCGCCAAGACTACAAAGAGCTCAACTAATGTTGAGCTCTTTTTGTTTTTTAATTTTCGCTTGTCTGATCTTATAAAGATCCCATCTCAAAATAATGTCAGGATGAAAGTAGTTTCGATATTATTTTCATTCTATTTAACATTAATTCCCTTCTTTCTATACGAGATTAAACACCTAATATACAATGATATGACCGACACGAGGTATCGTCCATATCATATAGTTTTTAGACCAGATCTAACTTACCTAAATAGTTTGTTCGACTGATCCGCGTTTGTTCTTGCGATGCGCAAAGAAGAGCCAAAGCTGTCCTTTAGTGCCCAAAAAGTGTCCTACACCCGGTTAACTCGATATTGTCGCGATGTTGATTCAATACCACTTCGTACCCTATCCATATCTGATTCGGCATTTATCAACTGTTTCTCTACTTATTACCTACTCCTTTTCTACTCTTTTAGTAGGGAATTAGTGGAGGATAAGTAGCGGAATACAGCAGTAATTGCGAATATGGTATGAGCGAGTAGTGAACAAGCGTTAAATGATCTGCGGACAAACTGAAAGGATATGGCAATAACTATCCAAAAAATCAAAACAAAGCTAGGAAGAAAAGAGAAATCTCGGATCTTTGAGGCAAGATCTGTTTAAATCTTGGCTATGTTAATAACTTAAAGTCTCTAATCCATCCGTTTCGAGGATTATACATCGTTTGCCTGCCGCAACAGCCTATTCCTTTCAGATGTTGGTTCCATTTATCTTTTTCTTACAAAATGATTTTGAACGATTGAATTTAGAAAGATTTTTGTACCCACAGCTTCAAACTTCAACATTTCGGAAAGATATCCGAACAAAGGAATCCCTTCCCCCAGCAGATAAGGAATCAGCGTGATAATGATCTCATCAATCCGGTCTTCTTGCAAAAAGCCCTGAATAGTCTTTCCCCCATCGATATACAGGTTATGATATCCTTTTCCATGAATTTCACCCAGTACATCGTTTAGGCAGCCTTTGACAAGAGAAGCTTTATCCCTGAATTTTGCAGGGATCTCCGTCATACTGTCGCTTAACACAAAAACATGCTTATCATAATACCATTCGTCAAAACCACAAACCACTTCAAAGGTTTTGCGGCCCATGACCAGCGCATCAATCTGTGCAATAAATTTCTTATAGCCCATATCATCCTTTTCGGGATTCGGTATGGAAAGCAGCCAATCGATTTCTCCGTTCCTATCGGCAATATATCCGTCCAGACTGGTAGCAATGAAGACTTTGTTTTTCTGATTCATTTTTATGTATTTAAAGTTATACCACAAAATTAAATCCTTCGACACATTTAAAATTGTACAGAATTTACCCTGCTCCAAATTTTGAAAATTCTTTTGGAGTATAACCACTGAATTTTTTAAATACCCTAATAAAATGAGACTGATCATAGAATCCAGCATTCAACCCAATGTCAGTCAATCGTTCCGGCGAATTGTTTTGAAGCAATAGGATCGCTTTATTGACTTTGTAAAGATTCAGATATTCACTGGGAGTCAAAAAATAATGCTTTCTGAATTTCTGAATGAAACTTTTCTGCGAAATCGGCAGCAGTTTACTGAAATCCCTCAGCATTCCCTTTCCTGCTATTTCAGCAGCCAGATGTGCTTCGAACCTCATCAAGTGAGGGTCGGTATTTACTGTTTCGAATACCCTCAACAAACATTTTTCGGCTTGGACAAAATCAGGATTCTCGACAGCAAAAAGACAGTCAAATAAAATCGAAGCTACTTCTTCCAAAGATGAGCTCCCTAATTTGGGGAGCAGTATTCCATAGCAAAACGGCTTTAAAATTAACCCTATGCACGCGTAAGCTCCATTTGTTCTGGTCAGAAAAGGTCGATTTTTTAAACCCGATAGCACCTGAAGTCCTATACGACCGTCTATCTTTTCGGTATTGATTCCTCTGATGTCGTACTCATCGCCATAACTGAAAATAAGTTCGGTAAACAAAGCAGCATGATGAACAAAATCCATGGTAAGATCAGGCGACTTTCCTACCCAGATATAATCTATAAATCCGCTGAGTGGATATTTTGGCCGGTAAGCTATTTCTTCGATCATTTTTATTTTTCTGAGTAAGCCAATTACACTGATTCTATAGGAACAGATAAATATAAAGGTTATTTTTCGGAACTAAGCCCGATATGATTTCCTTCTGTGTCCTCGATAACGGCAATATAACCTGCGGGAATCAAAGTTTTACTAAGGATTATTTTACCACCTGCTGCTATCACTCTATCAAGAACAAGCTGGATTTCGGGATAAGCATTTATATAAATAAGGACTCCAGATCGTGACGGTTTTTTATTAGGTGATTTGGTCAGAACTCCCGTAATTCGGCCAGACGTTGCCTGTATAACATTAGGATCATAAGGAAAGAATGTAAGTTCTTCTTCGGAATCCGGAAAAGACCTTATAGTCATCTTTAGGTCTAGGATTTCTTCATAAAAGCTTTTTGCCCTTAGGGTATTGAGGACAGGGATTTCGAACCAAGTTAGCACATTGGTATGCGCATCGATTTTCTTTAATTTTTGCATGACTTCTTATTTTTTTCAAAACTCAGGAAAAAATAAGATTTTAGCCTGTGACGATCGTCACATAATTAATAATGTGTCCTTCTTCTTCTAATTCGGCTCAATGTTTCCCGAGCCACTCCAAGAAAAGAGGCTAGCTGTGTGAGCGGAACACGTTGCCCCATTTCCGGAAACTGACTTTCCAGAAAGTCCAACCTCTCTTGAGGTTTATAGAGTTTGGCCATATTTGCGAATTCCGCCTGCTTTGATGCAAACTGGCGGATACAGTTTCTCCCCAATCTTTCAATCTCTATGTGCTGGCTTGAAGCTTCAAACAACTTTTTCTTATCAAAGATGACTACTGCCAACGGTTCACAGGCTACAATATTAAGGGCGGAAGGATGACCACATCCAAAACTCTGGATGTCCGTTGCGATTTCATCTTCAAAGAAAAATCCGATATTCTTTTTCTCAGCCTCTATCATGCAGTAGCTTTTGCAATAGCCCTTTTCAATATAAAAGAGCTTATCACATATATCGCCTTCTTTTAGCAAAACCTCATTTTTCCGGTATTCTTGCAAACGAAGGGCGGGTTGCAAATATATCCAGGCTTCATCAGAAAAATCCGTTAATGAACGTATGAAAAGTAATAGATTTTCCATTTATTTATCTAGAAATGCTAATTTTTATCGAAAACAGCATTTTAATATGCCATTCAATACATTTTCGTTTGTAAAGTTACCAAAAGCGATAGAGAACTTACATTAAAAAATCAACGAGCATTAATCTCTGTTTCCTTAAATATTTTTACAGCCCGCGATTCATGTGCTATAAGCGGGGCCAACTCCTCTTCGGATAAAGATGAAACAGCAGGAATAAATACAACTTTAGAATAACCAATATATCGTCTGTACAAAATCTGAGCTCTTTCCATATGAAAATCTGACGTAATTACGATTAACAAATCGGGTTTCTTTAGCAATACCAGTTCCTTAACCAGTTGAAAATCCGTTATGGTATTAGTCGAAAGTATCCCCTCTTCAAGGGCCTGTTCGGGTATTCCCCGCTCAATCAAGAATTGATAGGCATAGAAGTAATGTGGCCTTTCTGTTGTATTGAAATGTGCTCCGAAACCACCAGTGCACAGGATTCTAAAACCGGGATTGGCCAGGTGTAAATTGAGAGCACAATTCAACCTGTCTTGCGCCATCTGAGATAAATTGCCCTGTGCATCGTTCGGCGCACCAAGAACTAAAATTATATTATTCATACCATAATCTACAAAATCTGACATTACCTGCCAAAAAACAGGTAAAACTTTGTTGTGCCGGACCATACATTGCTATAAGCGGATACGAATAGAAATTATTCCTCACTTTTTAGGTGGAAAAAAGAATGATTTTGGATTCATCTTAAAATAAATCCATACCGCCTTTGCCATTTTCGCCAACTCCTTAGAGGACAGGTTTCTCGAACGGAACGCCAGGACCAATGACAAACCAAAGCTTATCAGAAAATTAAAGAACCCAATGATTCCGATACCCAAAATTCCCCATATCCAGATATCCGTGGACAGCTCCATACCATGCCCAAATAAGCCCAGGGCCAGATTCCCGCTTGCAAAAGTGATATGTCGAATATCCAAACTCAGACCAAGAAACATCCCGATGGAGGCCGTTGAACCCATAAAAACACCAAACCAGAGATTGGAAACAATACCAGCCCATTTCTTCTCATAAAAAGAGGCTATCTTGTCCGTCTTCGTTTTCCCAAATATCCTTTTCAGCAAGGGATGTTCCTGAATTCTGTAGTAAACGGAATTATGTTTATCTCGATTTGAAATACTTCCAGTGATAATACCTGACAGAAATAAAAACACACCTGCAATGGAAGCGTGCAAGATAACGGGGGTCTTCGTCGGATTTAAATCATCGACCAGATGTAGCCATTTTGCGCTTGCTATATTTACACCCGACAGCTGCTCTATTCCCCAAACTAACAAAAGACTAATGGGGAATGCCATAATTACATTACCAACGAAAGCGATAAACTGCGAACGAAATAAACGTGCGAAAAATTGCGCAAAGACCCAATAACGGTGTCTGTCAGTACCTTGGTCCGAAGTTCCCTGTTCAATCGCGCTCACAAGGGATGATGCTGTCATCGCCGGCTGCTTTGTTGCCAAGGTAGCACCAAAAAGATAGATGACCGTAAAACCGATCGCATAATTCAAGCTATACAAAAATGCATGCCCGAATTCGCTTGTCTCCACTTTTCCCAACAATAGTTTTACAATACACATCGCCCCCACAATTACACCACCGCCGCAGGCAGAACGAAACATTTTCCAATACTCCTGATGGGTTGACGTAATATAGTGCTCACCCGTCTGGGCGGTATGGTGTGTAATTTCGTAAGCCAGCAATTGTGTGCTCTGCCCTATTAATTTCCGAATATTGCTTTTTCTTGAATTATATCCAATCAGCGTCTTCGCCAATTGAATACTTTTCTCTGCTTTTTGGAATTCGCTATCAATCACCAAAAAAGAGAGCATCTCCTTGATGCGCTCCAGTTGTTGCCGAATCCGCAATAAGGACTGGTTCACTTTAATGGAAATACCAAAACGATGTGAATTACTAAAAGCTGTTTCTATATAAGTTTCGCATTGCTTGTGAAGTACCAATAGCTGTTTGTATGAAAGATCCTCAGTCGTAATATATTTTTTCTCCGATTGTAAAATACGATCATTTAACTCGCTAAATTCCCGCATGATCGCGATAAATGGACTATCAAAATTCTGAAACTCAGGTACCATTTTATTGACATCAGTTTCCATGGCGCGGCCCGTGATACGTTGTACCAACAGTTCTATGCCATATAAGATTTCAATCATTTCAAAACCCGTTTCATTATCATATATCGAATCGAATTCACATAGTCGAAAAAGCTCATGCAATTGCTCAGCGGGAATCGTTGACAACCAATCTGCGTCTTTAACATTGTAAAACACTTGGTTCAGTAAATACTGTAACGTTGACTTTGCCGGTTGATAAGGCAGATAGCGTTCCGTTATTCGCTTCCTGAGTTCATAAATAAAGTCGGCATAACTGATAATCCCTGTATCGGATACCAATTGATCAAAATCTCTTCGCCAAAGAACACGTTTGAGATATTGGACAAATTGACGCCTTGTATCGGGTAACTCTTTCAGAAAATCAAGAAAAAACTGTATATCGACCTGATAAAATAATTGCACTCTTTTTGGACGAATAATAGCTACAATTAAAACCAAAAGCTCAATTTCTGCAAACGCTGGATTATCCAAATGATTCTTATAGCGATCAAACAGCTCAACTATTTGCTGTTTCTGATCCATTTTTTTCTTCATAAACTCTTAGTATCCGCTTTTCGATGACTACTCAAATAGCCTGTATAAACTTTAATCCTTAAGATACCATCTTTAGGACTAAATTGTTTTAAATTATAAAATCTATTTCCTCTTATTTTCTATAAAGCAAAGAGGCTAAGGAGCACATAGCCCGCTACTATTCTCACTGTAATCTCAAACAGAAAAATACCTGAAACCAGTGATAAGCATGCCCCAAAATTCTTCTATTTTTGCAATTAGTGAACAGGATAAAAATGAAAACAGCGAATTTTGCGATAGTATGTTTAGGTCTATTTCCGATGCTTCTAAAAGCACAGGACGGTGTCACATTTGAAGATGATTTTAACTTATGGAATATCGAAAAAGGACAAACAGCCTCCGTTTTTGTTGAAAAAGCCTATATACGCTCCGGACCGGGGCTCAACATAAAAGTGGTGGACTCATTGACACTTGGCAAAAATGTCACCATTGCCAGTGCTCCATTTAAAGGTAATACCGTCAAAAATTTTTATGCCCCATGGTATCAGATCAGCTATCATAGCGATGGTCAGCTTAAACAGGGTTTCATCTGGCTCGGGTTATTGGCGCTCGGTAAACAGACCGACAAGAACGGCCTCCAGTATTTATTCGGCTTTGAACGTTTCATCAAACAACAAAATGAGGAACAACAGGATCACTATTTAACCACAGTAAAATTATTGGATGCACAAGATTCATTAATCACCAGTCAATCTTACCCATTTGTGTTCTCTGGTCAGCTAAGCTCGCAAAGTAAATTGCTGCCAGCTATGGGACTAAATAATGTAAAGCAAATCTTACGCATGGAATTTTTATCAGGTGCCTGCGGAGTTTCCACGGAGTACAATTACATGGCCTGGACTGGCCAGAAATTGATCAATCTCCCCAGTAGGTACTCCGTTAGTGATGCCGGTGTCTTTTATTACGACGAAAAAATCCTATTCCCCTCAGAACACAAAAGAAACAACCAGTTGATCTATAAGTACATCGAAGAAGGTGAAGCGAAAGATGATGATACCCTGAACCCCGACTATCGCATTTCGAAAAGAGAAGAACATTTTCAATGGGATGGCAATAAGTTCGTAAAACTTACGCTACCGAAATAACTTTTCAATAAAATTTAACATATTAGTAAAAATAATAAAAGAAAGAAGCAAAGAATGGAAGAGAAAAATATTTACGATTTGTTCTACAGTGGTGAACTTGATCTGTTTATTATAGAAGGTGAAAATCAATTGAAGCAGAACGACCAGGATGTCCCACTCTGGACACACCTTGCTGTTGCCTATCACGATCAAGTATTTTACGATGGACACGAAGCTATTTTTGATATCATACAGGAGAAGATGATCCCCTACCTCCAAAAAGCACTACTGGTAGAGCCAGAAAATGAAACAACGCTCTATCACATGCTCAATTATGTCTTAGGCAACCAGGCTAGCTTAGAGCAGATCAATCGTCCAAGAAAACACATCAACGAGAACAACAAAGACCAGTTTATCGGTTATGCCAAAAAGTTGATCGAAATACCTAAAATGACTCCCTATGGTTACGGCTTCCTTGCAGATATTTATGAGAGTCTCCAGGATGACACCGCCCTATTAGCTTTATTGGATGAGGGGATCGGTTATTTCAATGAAACTTTTAAAGACAATCGCGAAGCTGCCGATCAAAATTTCTCCATATTCTGGATGAAAAAAATACACCTTCTGGACCGTACCAAACAGATTTCGGGTACAGCGCTAACCACTTTAATTGGAGAGCAATTTGATCGCTTCGTCAGCGGCAGCGAAATGCAATATGTGGACCTTGCAGAGATCGCTTATGAAAACAAAGAGATAGATCTAGCCTTAAAAGTATTATTAAAACTTATTAAGGGCGAAAATTCAGCTGCCCATATCCATGCAGAACTGGTCAAATGGCATGGTCGCTTTGAAGAGCTTATCGCTGACGGCTATGAAAACCCTGAGGTATTCTATTACCAGCTTATCATTGAACGCAATTATTCCGAAGATATCGGGATACCACTAGATTATTATTATCTACACGCACTAAAACTGATTGACGAATATCCAGACTTATATGCCGGCTACCATTTTACAGCCGCATACCTTTATGACGATGGCCAACATGAAGCTGCGTTACCTTACCTCCAACAATTGGGCGAAAGACAGTGGAATGCAACATCTTGGCGCCGTCTTGTCGAATGTACGTACTTAACAACAGGCATAGTTTATGCGCACGTTCCGACGTTCGATGACTTACCACGCGAGCTCTATAATGAAGCAATTAACCTATCTGACTTTATCGATGAATTAGATAACCTGTCAGCTGAAGACACACTGGCCCTGAGACAGCTTTACCTTGCTGTTTATCGCCAGGCCTATGATGCCTTTGCAGCTTATTTCGAACAGGGAAAATATGAAAGTGATTATTTCGGTGGCAGCCACAATCGTGCAATGAATTGCAATAACCTGGCAATTGCATTAAAGAATGTGGATCTCCTCGAAGAGAGCTATCAAATCGCAACTGAAGGGCTAAACTACTCAGACTTTGAAGAACTACATCAGACGCGAACAGACGCATTGTCGAAATTGGAGGATTATGAACGTTTAAAAGACGCCCTCGCACTATATTTCGACACCTACCAAGTCACTTTGAGCGACCTTGATGAAATGCGCGATGAGGAAATGGAAGAACAATCTACTGAGGATGAATCAGATCTGGTATTTCCAAGTTGCTATCAAATGTTTGTGTATCAGCTTGAAGTGAATTATCATCTGGGACTTTCTTCCGATATACAGGCAGAAGCACAATATCTTCTGGAGCACATCTATCAGTTCTACATCAATCACCCTACGTTAAACGACTATCATTATAGGGATTTTGAGGCCGCTAAAAATGGTGTCGAAGGTATTATTTATGATATCCTTGAGCCTAACGATCGTGATTACCGTATTCACTATTATGCGGATATGGCACAGCAATACCCGCATGAAGCACAACCGCAATATATCCTAATGCAGCTATACAATGAAATATCCGACTATAGCGCTATTGTTACTGCAGCACAAACTTACCTCAAAAATAAAAAGGAATTTATCATCGATGACTTTGATAAAGCAAAAACCTTATATCTGATTATCAAAGGTCATTACTTCCTCGCCGAATTTGGATCAGGTGCAGAAGTATTTCAACATCATGATGCTTGGGTTGCCACCGTCATGGATCCCGAAGATTATGTACTTTGGTTAAAATTCGGAATCATGTTGCTTGCTGAACAGGAAAACCTAGCCGAAGTCAACCGCAATGTAATGATCTTTAACGGCATCTATGCACAAAATGAATGGGGCTATGATGACGACTGTGAATCCGTAAAGTTGGCTGAAGCACTTGTTAATTACAAAACGGGAAACCTAAAAAAAGCACACAGTTTACTCAATGAAGTACTGGCTTATTCAGACCATAGTGCACTAGCAGACGAATATAAAAAGACCTGGAAGAAACCGGGTTTCTTATCAAACTTTAAGTTCTAGCGAGCTCCTCGCCCAACTTAAATAATAACAGAAGCGTAGTAAACCGTTTGATCTGTTTACTACGCTTCTATATAATAACCCCTCCCCTTAATACTCAGATTCTCCGCCCATAACACGCATTTTCCATACTGCAGTCAGGAGCCCTACAAACTCCACACCTGGAATAAGAAACAGCCATCTCGATGGTGGATTTAATACTTATTCAAAAAAAGCTATATTTGAACTGTGGTAGCACTAAAATATCTCATCGGACTAATTCTTTTTCTTGGCTTATGGGCCAAGCCGACTGCGGTATTTCCCTGCCATCAAAGTAAGGCAAAAACCTGTCCTATAGACAGTCAGGATCATGCAAGCAAAAAACATAATTGCTACCAAAAAGCGAAGAAAAAACAGCTATGTCAGCACCACAAGCAATGCCGGGATTGTAGTTGTCATTGCGCATCAGCGACAAGTATATTGGCTGTCTCTCCTCTTCCCGTTCAGCTGCCAAAAATTTCCTTTTCAATCTTTAAAAAATTATATAGTGGTCTATTGTCCGTCTATCTTTCAGATGGCTATTTTTACCCTTGGGTTCCCCCTAAAATAGCCTAGGTAACACAGAGAACGCTTTTTTTGAAAAAGTAAATCTCCCTATTAATTTAAAGCACCTGCCCTATCCCGATCAACGAAAACAGATCGTATTCCGCAGGGATCCATACACGTATTACAACATTTAGAACACATGAGACTTCTCAATAATATCATAACAACCTGCCTTTTAGCTACCAGCTTATATACCTATGCACAGGATAATACCATGACAACCCAAACCGTCAAAATCAGCGGCAATTGTGGGATGTGTAAAAAAACAATAGAAAAAGCCGGAAACTCCGCGGACGCCAAAGTAGATTGGAACGAGGATAACCAGACAGCAAATGTCTCTTTTAATGCCGAAAAAACCTCTCTGGATGCCGTTTTGAAAAAGGTCGCATTGGCGGGTTATGACAATGAAAAATACTTGGCGCCGGCAACGACTTATGCCGACCTGCATGGCTGTTGTCAATATGACAGAACCTTAAATGCCCCTCTGGCCAACCCTGAAAATACGCCTGAAAGCAAAGAAGAAAGCACAAGATCGTCATCTGTCGCTAAGGCAGGCAACTTCCAGCCGATTTATGATCAGTATTTCCAATTGAAAGATGCACTGGTTGCCTCCGATCACAAGACAGTAGCGACAGGTGCTGCAAAACTTTCAGGCCTACTGACGACTTTAAAATCGTCTGACTTAACTACTGCCGAGCAACAAGCATGGAAAGCACAGGCAAACAGCATAACACAGCACAGCAAGGCGCTCCAGGAGGCAAAAGATCTGGCAAAACAACGTGTGGCGTTTGTGTCGCTCTCCGAAGAGGTCTATAAACTGGCAAAAACTTCCAAACCTGCACTCCCAGTTTATCAACAAAAATGCCCCATGTTTAACGGTGGCAAAGGAGCAACTTGGTTGAGCCTCAATAAGGACGTCAAAAATCCATACTATGGCGCCCAGATGCTAACATGTGGAAGTACAATCCAAACGATACAATAAAAGAGACCAATATCTCGAAGAGATCGGTCGCCATACCAAAAGGTTCGTCCGCAACGCAGACGGACCTTTTTTATGACATATCCCATTTGGCCACTCCATCTTGACAGGAAAATATAAATTACCAACGAAATCCTTAAAAACTGATTCTTTTGAAGGATAAACCTTAAATTATACCTTCATTTATTGATTCAAAATAGTATATTAGGAGGAGCATCAAGCTAACCAGACAAAAGATAATTAAGGAGAATAATAAAGATATCGAGATCAAATAAGTTGAGATTTAATCCATGGAAAAAGTAATCATTACAGGAGGAACAGGTGCCATTGGCCTTCATTTGACCAAATTACTGGTCGCCAACTTCTATGAAGTGATCATCTTCACAAGGGATCCAAAGGCTTATCCTCCACAAGCTAACGTTCGGTATGTCCATTGGAATCCCAAAAAACAGGTCATCGACATAAAATCGATCCAGGAAGCGGATTATATCATCAATTTAGCTGGCGCCAACCTCAATGGATCTCGTTGGACCAAGGCTTATCAACAAGAAATTATTTCCAGCCGGGTGGAAAGTGGACAACTGCTTTATCAGACGTTAAAACAGATCCCAAACCAGGTAAAAGCCGTTATATCAGCATCCGCAACGGGCTGGTATGGCGCCGATGATAGTTATCAGAAAAAGCCCTTCGAAGAGGGAGATCCCCAGGGTGGTGATTTTTTATCCTGGGTCTGCAATCTTTGGGAAGACAGTGTAAAACCCATTGAAACCTTAGGAAAAAGACTCGTTGTCTTCCGATTCGGTGTGGTGATCAGTAAAGACCAAGGGTTATTGAAAGAAGTCAACCAATTGCTACGTTTTCGGGTCAACCCTATTCTGGGCTCAGGCAAACAGATGTTAAGTTGGATCCACATGGAAGACCTCGCCCGAATGCTGCTATTTGCGATACAAAACAATCCCCTCGCGGGTGTATACAATGCCTGTTCCTCCGATCCGATGTCCCTTGGACAGTTTACCAAACGTATTGCTAGGCGGCGGTACGGAATATTCTACATACCTTTTCCTGTCCCCGCATTCTTGATTAAGCTGCTTCTTGGAAAAAAAGGACAGGAAATGGTTCTTAATGGCACATGGGTGAGTAATAAAAAGATACTTCAGGAAAAGTTTCCCTTTAAGTACCCGACTTTGGACAATAATTGTATAGATAATTTACACATCGGTTAATTGTTAATTCGCCTTAATTTCGCCCCTTTTCGGGACAAAATCCGTATATTTGCGGCTTATGAAGATTTTTAGATATGGCGCAAAGGGCTCCGAAAAAGCGGGAGTCATTTTAAATGAAAAGAAATATGATGTTTCAGAAGGAAATTTTCAATATAACCGTGATTTCTTTGCAAATACGGCAAATTTGGAGAAACTTCAAGTATATGTAGAACAGAATCGTGAAAGTCTAAAAGAGATCGGTGCGGATGAACGTATCGGCACTCCTTTGGAAGCTCCCTCCAAAATTCTTTGTGTTGGACTCAACTTCGACGATCACGTTAAGGAAACCAAATTGCAGCAAGCAGCAGAACCTATTGTTTTCATGAAATCTGTTTCGGCATTTAACGGTCCTTTCGATGGTATTACACTACCTAAAAACTCCGTGAAATCCGATTGGGAAACCGAACTTGCTATCGTTATAGGTAAGAAAGCTTCCTATGTTAGTGAAGAAGAGGCCCTGGATTATGTTTTTGGCTATGTACTACATAACGACGTAACTGAACGGGAGTTTCAGATCGAAAGAGGCGGTACCTGGGACAAAGGTAAAGGTTGTGATACTTTCGCTCCTATCGGTCCTTTTATCGCTACAAAAGATGAAATTCAAGATGTCGATAATATGAGAATTTGGCTTAAATTAAATGGCGATCTGATGCAAGATGGCAACACAAGCGATTTTATCTATCGTGTTCCAAAGCTTATATCGTATTTAAGTCAGTTCATGTCCCTACTTCCGGGTGACATCATCTCAACAGGCTCACCAGCCGGTTCGGGTATGGGAAAATCCCCGCAACGCTTCCTTCGCGATGGCGATATTATTGAATACGGTATCGAAGGACTTGGATCAGGGAAACAAGTGATATCTGCTCACTCCCTATCCTAACATCCTGCCGATATAGATCGATCTTTCCTGTCTTTATTTTTTACCCGGAAAGATCGGTTTACGGCTTTTTTTTCGTCATTTCATTGTAATTTATCAACCGCATTTGTGTACATTTATATCGACATCCACTTTGTTAACATAAATGCATAAATCCCTATAGGGTCAATGATTCAACTAAACAACATATCTAAATCATTCGAGGTTAAATCCAAACGAATAGATGCATTGAAGAGTCTCACCCTATCCATTGGCAAGGGTGAAATATTTGGCGTTATCGGGGCTTCGGGTGCCGGCAAAAGCACATTGATTCGTTGTGTCAATCTCTTGGAAAGACCGGACACAGGTCAAGTCATTATTGAGAATGAGGATCTGATGTCGATGTCTTCCAAAGATTTAATGATGAAACGAAGAAATATAGGAATGATCTTCCAACATTTCAATCTCTTGTCGTCACTAACAGTCTCTGAGAACATATCTTTTCCATTACAACTGGAAGGTAAATCGAAGGCATTTATCCGTCAAAAAGTTTCGGAGCTGCTAAGCCTGGTTGGACTGGAAGATAAAGCGGAGAGTTATCCGGCAAATCTATCCGGAGGACAGAAACAACGGGTCGCTATAGCTCGTGCACTGGCAAATGACCCCCATATCCTACTCTGTGACGAGGCCACCAGCGCCCTGGATCCAGCAACGACAAAATCTATCCTCACCTTATTAAAAAAAATCAATAAGCAACTTGGACTGACCATCTTATTAATCACCCATGAAATGGATGTGATCAAAAGGATATGTGATCAAGTAGCCGTATTGGATCAGGGAACTTTAATTGAGAGCGGTTCTGTTGAAACCATTTTCGCAAATCCGCAGCAGGAAACTACCAAAAACTTTATCCAATCTTCTTTGCAGGTAGATATCCCCTTAGGTTTTCAGGAGCGGTTAAAAGACAGTGGCAATCCACTTGTCGAGATTTACATGACCTCCAGTGAAGATTCTATTCCGTTTATACAACAATTGGAACGCCAATATCAGGTCAAAACAAATATTATTACCGCACAGATCGATTACATTGGCGAAATGAAGTTTGGTGTTATATTAGCCGAATTGTCAGGTGATACCGACAACATAACGGCGAGTCTCTCCTATTTAAAAGAACAGCATCCGCAAACTAAAATATTAGGTTATGTCTGATCAAGTACTAGATTTACTATTATCAGGAACACTCGAAACATTAATGATGACTTTCCTGTCAGGTTTCTTTGGTTTTGTGCTCGGACTTCCGCTTGGAATCTACTTATTCTTGACCAGAAAACATCAGCTGTTGGAAAACAAAACTATGCACCAGATTGTTTCCTTGCTGGTGAACGTGTTCAGATCTATTCCATTCATTATTCTCATTGTATGGATGATTCCATTTACACGTCAGCTTGTAGGAACATCCATCGGTATGTCAGCAGCATTGGTCCCTTTAAGCATTGGCGCAGCTCCTTTTATTGCGCGATTGGTAGAAAACAGCTTATTGGAGATCCCCCACGGATTAATTGAAGCTGCCAGAGCCATGGGCGCGAGTACACAGCAGGTGGTCTTTAAAGTGTTGCTTCCGGAGGCATTACCCTCACTGGTAAACAATGCGACAATAACGTTGATTACACTTGTAGGTTATTCGGCTATGGGTGGTGCTGTTGGGGCCGGCGGACTAGGACAGATTGGCTACCAATACGGCTATGTTGGTTATGATACCTTCATCATGAATGCTGTCCTTATTTTATTAATTTTAATTGTATTCCTGTTGCAATATACAGGCGATTACATATCTAAAAAAGTAAACCATCGTTAACATTAATTGTATCATATGAAACCATCATGATTTATTCGATCATACTATGGAGTGAATAATCGAACAAAGCGAACTCATGAATGCCGCTTAAAACATACACTCGATGAATAAATCTGATAGCTTCATCACAACTGAAAAACAAATTAAACAGATGAAAAAATTGAACTATGCATTTGCAATTCTAGCCTTTAGTCTGACGACTATTGTAGCTTGTAACAACAGGGAAAAGAAAGAAAACACCCTTAAAGTTGGTGTGGTGACGGGTCCTGAAAAGGAACTTGCGGAGACGGCTAAGAAAGTTGCAAAAGAAAAGTTCAATCTGGATGTGGAACTGGTTGCCTTCAATGATTACGTCGTTCCCAATGAAGCCCTGAATCAAGGGGATATCGATGTGAATGTATTCCAACATCAACCGTATCTTCAGGAACAATCCAAACAACGCGGTTTCACCAAACTGACCATTGTGGGAAATACATTTGTATTCCCGATTGTCGCCTATTCCAAAAAGATCAAAACCATCACCGAACTTCAGCCAGGTGCCACTATCGCTATCCCAAATGACCCAACAAACGGCGGGCGTTCGCTGTTACTTCTTCAGCGTGAGGGAATCATTGGTTTAAAAGAAAATGTTGGCATACAACCAAAAGTAACAGACATTGTAAGCAACCCAAAACAGGTTAAAATCATCGAAATGGAAGCCCCTCAGCTACCTCGCGTACTTGACGACCCTCAGGTTGTTGTTGCGATCATTAATAACAGCTTTGCTTCACAGGCTGGATTGGATCCTGAAAAACAAGGTTTATTTACCGAGGATAAAGAATCTCCATATGTCAATTTAATTGTTGCACGGGCAGATAATAAAAATGATGAAAAAGTACAGCAGTTTATACAATCCTATCAATCACCGGAGGTAGAAGCAACAGCAAAGAAAGTATTTAAAAACGGAGCCATAAAAGGCTGGTAACCCCAGAAAGCATGATAGCAGCAACTCATTCATGCCCATGTGGTTCGGGTACAACTTTTGGCGAATGCTGCCTACAAATTCATAGCACCCATGCCAAGGCAACAACAGCCGAAGCGCTTATGCGAGCTCGCTACAGCGCTTTTGCCGTGGGAAACATTGACTTTTTGTATAACACATTCCACCCTACAACAAGAAGATTCCAAAATAAGAATGCTATTGAGCAATGGGCTAAGGAAAATAAATGGATGCAGTTAAGTATCCTGAAAGCTACCTTTTCAACAGTGGAATTTGAAGCCCATTATCTGGATGCAACAATGGAAGTACAGATCCATCATGAAAAATCTACATTTAAACAGCAAGGTAACCTTTGGTATTATGTAGATGGACGATAAGTTTCTGGCTTCAATCCCAAAAAAAAGCTGCTCCAATACATTATGTATTGGAGCAGCTTTTTTATAAGGTGATTGGCTTTATTAAACCAATTCTTCCGTATCTTCTCGATAAGGTGCTTCTTCATCAAACTCACCCTCCCATTTGGCGACAACGACCGTTGCAAGACAGTTACCAACAACGTTAACAGAAGTACGCGCCATGTCCATCAACTCGTCAATACCCAAAATAGCTGCGATAACAAAGGTTGGCAGACCGAACTGATCAGCTGTTGCTATTAGGATAATTAATGAAGCACGTGGCACGGCTGCTACCCCCTTAGAGGTAATCATTAATGTGAAAGCAATCATGAGCTGTTGTCCAAACGTCAAGTGAATACCAGCTGCCTGCGCAACAAAAATTGCGGCCAATGATAAATAAAGAGATGTTCCATCCAGATTGAAGCTATAACCAGTTGGGATAACAAATGAAACGATTTTACGCGGCACGCCAAATTTCTCCATTGCACTCATGGCTTTAGGCAAAGCAGCATCCGAACTTGTCGTTGCAAAAGCAATAGATACCGGCTCCTTGATCGCATTGATAAAACGCTTGACAGGAATCTTTAAATAAAGTGCAACAGGAAGCAACACCAGCGTCAAAAAGCAAAACAAGGCAAAATACAAGGTTGCCAACAGCATAAATAAGTTTTTCAAAATATCAACACCGAGATGTCCCACGGTGTATGCCATTGCTGCTCCCACCCCAACCGGAGCAAAATACATGATGATGTTTGTGAATTTAAACATCGTCTCAGACATACTTTCGGTAAAATCCACCAGAGGCTTCCGCTTCTTCTCATCGACCATCGCTAGGCCGATTCCGAATAACACCGAAAATACAACAATTTGTAATACCTGATTGTCAGCAACTGACTTTACGATATTCTCAGGAAAAAGATCACGGACGAATGCAGTGAATTTATAAACTGGATGTACATTATCCGGAAGGGATTTCAATACATGCTCGTCCATACTTTCTTTAGGCACTGGCAGCTCTTCATGTGGCATATGAGCAACATCTACACCTACCCCTGCCTTTGTCAGATTGATTGCACCTAAACCAATAAAAATAGCACAGGTCGTTGCACAAAAGAAATACAACATGGACTTCCAGGCCATACGTCCTACTTGCTTCAAGTCAGAGTGCCCTGCGATACCATAGACAAGCGTTGCAAAAAGAATAGGTCCAACAATGGTCTTTACCAATTTGATGAAACCTTTACTCAGCGGTTGCAGGGAAATTGCTAGATTGGGAAAATCCAGTCCAACAAAAATGCCCAGGATCATACATGTTAAAATCCATGTGGTCAAATTTTTCTTATAAAGCGCATTTACAACCAAAACGGTGGCAACTATCCAACGGACAGCCATTAGAAATTCATGCGAAAAGCCCACAACTTTAAATTCGTACAATACTGCAATGATACAAGCTAATGTAACTGTAATGAGGGTGATTAACCCTATTTTGGTTTTTAACATTTAAAAGATTTTAATGGTCAAAAGAACAAAAATAAAAAAATACTATGCTTTTGCAAATATTATTATTTAAATAGCCCAACTTTCGCAACAAAATACCGATTTAACAAAAGCTATCGTGCAAAAAAAAAGCAGGATAATTTCTTACCCTGCTCTATATTTTAACGGAATGAAAAAATTATTCCGCGTGTAACCAAGCTTTTTTCGCTAATAGCTCATCATTGGACTCACGTACATCTTCGTCATCCACACAACAATCTACCGGACAAACAGCAGCGCATTGTGGTTCATCATGAAAACCTACACATTCTGTACATTTATCCGAAACAATATAATAAACTTCATTTGAGATCGCTTCCTGTGATTCATTCGCATCAAGCGTAACGCCATCACCAAAATCTATAACACCGTCCAAAGCAGTCCCATCTGAGAATTTCCAAGTTACACCAGCATCGTATATTGCATTATTTGGGCATTCCGGTTCGCAAGCACCACAGTTAATGCATTCGTCTGTAATTTTAATCGCCATTTATAACCTCACAATTATGATAAATAAACTATTTTTGCATTATCAATATGAAAACAAAGTCTGATTGTACAATAAGGCTAGTTGATTCACGTTGATTAATGTTAACAGCACAAATATAACACAAATTTGTGTATTCATCTTTTAAAAATTTAATATTTTGACAAAGCAACAACGAATAAATGCGTTTGTAAAACTGGGTGAACTATTGAAAAAGCAACCTGAAGATCTTACTCAGATCATTCAACTGGCGCAACATAAAAACCCTTGGTATACCGTAAAAAATGTCGAAAGTGCCCTTCACGCGATTTTATCCAACTTAACAGAAGAGAAGCTCAATCATTGGCTATACAACTACCCGGATCTCGAATCTACTAAAACCGTAGGTTTGATTCTCGCTGGAAATATTCCGTTGGTTGGTTTTCATGATATCCTTTGTGTATTAATCAGCGGATTTAAAGCAAAAATTAAAGTTTCCTCGGATGACGCAGGTTTAACAACTTATGTACTCAATAGTTTAAAACAAATCGAACCCGCTTTTGGAGCAGCTTTTGAAATTGTTGATAAACTCAAAGGCTTCGACTTGGTCATTGCCACTGGCTCAAACAATACAGCCCGTTATTTTGACTATTATTTTGGCACAAAACCCCACATTATCCGACGGAATAGAAATAGTGTTGCTGTCATTACAGGACAGGAATCCTCAGCACAAATGAAGGCCTTAGGTCACGATATCTTTGATTACTTCGGCCTTGGCTGCCGCTCAGTTTCCAAACTTTTTACTCCAAAAGATTATGCCGTAGCACATTTTTTTGAAGGAATAGCAGATTTTAAAGATGTATCCGAACACTATAAATACAATAATAATTACGACTACAATAAATCCATCTATCTGATCAATGGAGACAAGCATTTTGATAATGGGTTTCTGTTACTCAAACAGGATGAGCGTATGGCCTCTCCACTATCCGTGGTTTATTACGAGGAATACAATCGTCTTGAAGATGTCGAAAACGAGCTGAATCAGCAAGCTGAAAATATTCAGTGTGTTGTCTCCGAAGTCCAATTGAACATACAGTCACCGGTCTTTCATTTTGGAGAAAGTCAATGTCCGGCCCTGGATGATTATGCAGATGGCATAAATACGCTGGACTTTTTATTTGCAAACCAGTAAGCTTCCGGTAAATTCATAGTAAAGAAATTGCATTAAAAATACTAACTTTGAAATCATGTATATCATTAAAGTAAAAGGTGTCGCCAAAATTCCCGACTATGTTCAGCTGCGAGATGATGCCTTCACCTTGTTGGCATATTTTAGAGTAGATCGACCTGACAAATCCCTTGACAAGATCGGATTGGGAGAAAAGGCTGAATATATCATGCAATTGGTAAGAGAAATGCCTTTTGGTCAAATTAAAAAATTAGAGTTTTAACGCCCATGATTGAAAATAAAGTAATTACATTAAAGAACGTTGATATCTTTCAACAGAAACATTTAGTATTATCCAATGTCAATTTAAACATCGGGAAGGGAGAATTCCTCTACCTTATCGGACAGTCTGGCAGCGGAAAAAGTAGTTTATTAAAAATCATCTATGGCGATCTATATATCGGTAATGGTGAGGGAATGATCGCTGGGTTTGACCTCAAGAAACTTCACGAAAATGATGTTCCTTACTTACGCCGGAAATTAGGTATTGTTTTTCAGGACTTTCATTTGTTATCCGACAGAACGATCGAGAAGAACCTCGAGTTTGCGTTAAAGGCTACAGGCTGGAAAGATAAAAAAATGATTGATGGACGTATCTTGGATGTATTGGAAAAAGTTGGACTTCGTTCCAAATTAAAGAAAATGCCCCATGAGCTTTCCGGTGGTGAGCAACAGCGGATTGTAATTGCCCGTGCCCTACTGAATAACCCAGAGATTATCCTTGCGGATGAGCCTACTGGAAATTTGGATCCTGCCACCTCCGAGGAAATTGTCCTATTGTTGCGCGATATCGCCAATTCTGGAACAGCAATTTTAATGGCTACCCACGATTATACAATTATTCGTAATATGCCTTCGCGTATTATCAAAACTGGAGATGGTATCCTACAGGATGATGTCAGCATCTAAACGAAAAACTGACAACTAAAAAGACATTTTTGCAAATTCCGACAAATTGTTAGGCTTTTTTAATAAAATCTGACAAGCTGTCGGAATTTTATTGTTTGGCAAAAACTTTGAGAAAAGAAGATATAGTAAATTTTTGAATCTATTTTAGCATTGAAGATATGAATGAGCAAGATAATTATTATGATGAGAGTCAAGATCAAGTAGAAACTAATTCTTCTGATCAACAAGAGCAGCCTTCGGATAATCAGGTAGAATTGTCTACCGAAGAGAAGTTGGCAGCAGAATTGGCAGAGGCAAAGGATAAATACATTCGTCTTTCTGCTGAATTTGACAATTATAGAAAACGTACAAGCAAAGAACGTGTTGAATTGATTCAATCAGCAGGAAAAGATGTGATCAGTAAATTATTACCTACGTTAGATGATTTTGACCGAGCATTAAATGCGATGGAAACAGCTACAGACGTAGAATCCGTTAAAACAGGGATGGATATTGTCAACAACAAGTTAAGACAAACCTTGTCTCAATTGGGATTAAAAGAAATGGAAACTGCTGGCCAGGCATTTGACCCTGAATTACAGGAAGCTATTACATCTATTCCGGCACCTACAGCAGATTTAAAAAACAAAGTAGTAGACGTAATCGAAAAGGGATACTATTTGGGTGACAAAGTGATTCGTCACGCTAAAGTAGTTATAGGTCAATAATATTAAGACGATGTCAAAAAGAGATTATTACGATATACTTGGTGTCGCGCGTTCAGCGGACGAGAAGGAGATTAAATCATCCTATCGCAAATTAGCGATTAAATATCACCCGGATAAAAACCCTGGGGATCATGAAGCGGAGGAAAAATTTAAGGAGGCTGCTGAGGCATACGATATCTTGAGCAATCCACAAAAACGTCAACGCTATGACCAATTTGGCCATGCTGGTAATTCAGCAAGTGGTGGCTACGGCGGTGGTGGTGGCATGAATATGGATGACATATTTAGCCAGTTTGGTGATATCTTTGGTGGCGGACACCCCTTCGAAAGTTTCTTCGGTGGCGGTGGCGGAGGTCAGCGTGGTGGCCGCCGCGTAGCACGTGGAAGCAACTTGCGTATTAAAGTTAAATTGACTCTTGAAGAAATCGCTAAAGGTGTTGAGAAAAAAGTAAAGGTCAACAAACAAGTTTCCTGTCATAGCTGTGATGGCTCTGGGGCTAAAGACAAATCTTCTTTCCATACCTGTAAGACCTGTGGTGGCTCTGGATCTGTACGCAGAGTAACAAATACCATTCTTGGCCAAATGCAAACCACCAGCACCTGCCCTACCTGTAATGGTGAAGGTGTTGAAATTACCGCGAAATGTACAACCTGTAGAGGTGAAGGATTAGAGCGTGGTGAAGAAACAATCGCAATCAATATCCCTGCCGGCGTAAGCGAAGGAATGCAACTCTCTATGAGTGGCAAAGGAAACGCTGCCCCACGTGGCGGTATACCAGGGGACCTCATTATATTAATCGAGGAGGTTCCACACGAAAGCTTAAAACGTGATGGCCTTAATGTGATCTATGATCTGTATATTAATTTTGTCGATGCCACTTTAGGTACCAGCGTAGAAGTTCCGACAATTGATGGAAAAGCTAAAATAAAAATCGAACCTGGAACACAGGGTGGTAAAATATTGCGTCTGAAAGGAAAAGGTATTCCTGAAGTCAATTCTTACCATAAAGGTGATCAGCTTGTCTACGTTAATATCTGGACACCAAAAGCTGTATCCAACGAGGAAAAAGAACTATTAAATAAACTCAAAGAATCACCAAACTTTAAACCTCAACCAGGTAAAAGTGAAAAATCATTCTTCGAGCGAATCAAAGAATATTTCGATTAAAATCTGTCTTTCAAATACAAAAAAAAGCCATTTGTCTGCTATTGACAAATGGCTTTTTTTTATCTTCTTACTTGAAATTGACAATTAAAAACAAAAAGTCAGCTTAATATCATTATTGTTAAATAGAAACGATAAAAATAAAAATACATCAAATTTTAATCAATTGAAACACTATAATTTACAATAATGACAAAACATCTAGACAATCCAGTGACAAAAAATCAAAATAAGATTTCGATATTTGACTAACAAATTTAAAAAGTCAGGAAGTAATTACTGGCAAATTAAAACAAACTATTAAATAAAAAAGACATGAAAAAAGTTTTACTAACATTGACTGCCATTGCAGGTTTAACAATAGCAGCACAAGCTCAAACTGAACAAGGAAAAATTATGGTTGGTGGTCAACTTGGCTTCGAAACATCAAAAGTGAAAGATACTGACCATAAAAATAATTCATTCTCAATCAACCCAACAGTTGGTTACTTTGTAAGTGACAACTTGGCAATTGGTACTGGAATTGGTTATAACTGGGGAAAAACTGAAACAAGTAAAGATAATAGTGTTAAAAACGATGCTTTTCAGGTATCACCTTTCGCTAGAAAGTACTCTGCAAACGGCCCGGTAAGATTCTTTGCTCAATTATCAGTTCCAATGGCATGGGGTACAACTACAACTGAAGTAAATAACGTAGAGACAAAAAATAAATTCGAATCATATGGTGTGGAACTAGCTCCAGGTTTAGCTTACTTCCCGACAAGCAAAATCGGTATCGAATTAAAAGTCAGAGGTTTGTACTACAACTACAATAAAGATAAAACTCATGACGTTGCAGTAAATACATTTGGTTTGAATGTTAACTCATTAGCGCCAACTTTAGGTGTACAATTCCACTTTTAGTCAATAAGGCGTTTGACAATAGAAAAGGCTATAATTATTTATAGCCTTTTTTTATATGTCCACCTTTATCAATTATACCGTTTAACAATCCGGAGTTTGTGTGTATAACGATTCTGTTCAGCATTAAAAATACCTTCCGTATCCATCCGATCAACACGGACTTTCGCTGAGGCATGGATAATCGTATCGCGATCCAGCATAATCCCTACATGGGTAATCCTTCCTTCGGCATTGTCAAAAAAAGCCAAATCGCCTACTTTTATTTCTGAAATAAAATCTACAGTCTCCCCGATTTCGGCCTGCTGATATGCATCCCTTGGCAGGTTAATCCCAAAGCAACTATAAATCAGTTGAGAAAAACCTGAGCAGTCTATCCCCCATTGGGAGCGTCCACCCCACAAGTATGGCGTATCTTTATAACTCGTGGCGAGTTCAGCAACCCAAGTCTCGAAATCAGACTTGGAAAAGGGATTGACACTGCCTTGGTAAGCCAGATCTAGCTCACCTAAAGTAAACCTATTGGCCTCGTTTAAATAAAGTTTTGTGCCGTGGCATAAATGAAGTCTATTCTCATCATTAAAAAGCAATCCGCCTTCCCTTCCGACCAAACTTGACGTCCCTGCAAAATAGTGTTCAATTTCTACTGGATCAACTACTATAAACTGACCATTCTGGATCCAGCCCAGATAATTGGTTTCCAACATCCTTATCGCTGTCCAGTCAGTCTCAAAATTCAGAATTTCAAATAATTCCCCAAATAACACTTGGGAAACCATCTCACTTCGATGTGCCTGCTCCGAACGCAAAGGAACCAAAGCAAGTGTACAAATACCATATTTCATTGGCCAAATAAAACAAAATTGTCAAATCTATGATTATATATTATAAAACGAAGATAAATTAATTATAGTAGATATGGAGAATACAAATTTAAAATTCAAAAGAATACTCGTTGCAGTCGATGATGCTCCATGTTCAGAGAAAGCCATTCTATATGCTAGAGAAATGGCTCAGGTCTTCAGTGCTTCTGTCGCCCTTGTCACTGTTATCCCCCCGACCTCACCAACAAATTTCGGAGCGGATCCACTATTGGGCCAGCAGCCCATTATCGTACCGGAAGTATCCGAAATGGAACAGGAAAATGCGCAAAAATATCTTGAAAAATTAAGTCGGGAATTTACCGGTTCAGGAGAAGTATATCTTTTCAATCGAATTGGATCAATCAAAGAAGAAATTCTTGCGGCTTCACATGAGTGGTCGGCAGATCTAATTATTATGGGATCGAATGGGAGAAGCGGATTTGATCATTTTATTTCAGGTTCTGTATCTGAATCCGTGATTCGCAAGGCAACCTGTCCTGTATTGGTCATACCAAGCAAATGTGATTAATGGATATGTGATGACGAAATAGTTGGAGATAAAATAAAGCGCCTATTCTTAGAAAAAAAATAGGCGCTCCTATATTTTAGGACAATCTGGTTATTTTTTGATCAACCTGGCAACAAACATGCTATCTGCTCTTTCTGTATAACCTTCCAGACAGCGCATGCTTTCCAGTTCAAATCCTAAATTGTTTAAGATATAGTCAACAACATCTTCGTTCTCTGCTTTAAATACAGAGCAGGTTATATAAACCAGCGGCTTACCTACTTTCACATATCCCGCAACATGGCTAGCGATAGTTTTCTGCAATGCACTAAATTCCTCAATCTTAGACGTTTTAAATTCCCGGATCATTTC
The DNA here is from genome assembly GCF_019969845.1 of Sphingobacterium sp. GVS05A. Lineage (GTDB taxonomy): Bacteria > Bacteroidota > Bacteroidia > Sphingobacteriales > Sphingobacteriaceae > Sphingobacterium. Next base: position 904,969 of record NZ_JAHXYR010000001.1, on the reverse strand, counting down.
CGGTGTACGTCCCCAGGTGCCCGAGCCTGTACAAGGTGCATCTAATAATACCCCATCAAATTTCTCGTTCCCCAATATCGGATAAGGGTCTTTTGTCAGATCCAATATTTTCTTACGGTAATGTTTAATACCAGCATGATCAAATCGCTCGTCCAGGTTACGAAGGATACTCATGCGAAGATCAGACACCAATAAATTAACAGAAGGGCATGCATCCATTAATAAAAGAGATTTACCTCCCGATGCAGCACAAGCATCCCACCAGGATTCTCTATCCTCTGGTTTCATAAATTCAAGCGTACGCTGTGAGGATAAATCCTGTACTTCAAGCAATCCCTCGAAGTTTGAAAAGCGTTGTAAAGAGGTGCCATTGGCCAAAGAGATGGTCTGATCGCTCAATTCACTATAAGGAATCTGATTCTCGTCTAAAATCGCACAAACGACCTTATTTTTACCTCGCTTTACCCGGATATACAAATGGGGCTGAACCAATTGGCTCTTCAAAAATTGTTTGGTATCAATCTGAGACGAAAAATAGCTTGTAAAAGGAAATAGATCTTCACTTTTTAGTAGTCCTTCAGATTCAAGAAAAGCAATCTTCTCATCTAAAGATAAACCCAGCTTATCACTGTAGGTAGGTTCAAGTAGATTGACCAAAGGACTCTCGTTTTCACATAAAAACTCCGCAAGTACCAATCGTCGTTGCTGTGACAACTGTGAAGCTGCTAGCCCCAAGCGGAAATAGTTATAGCACAGACGGGAAGTGGACCTACGATCCGAAGAGCCCATCTGTTTATTCACCTTAAAAAAAGTCGTTAAATACCGCGAAAATGGTTGATCTCCTTCGAAACCATCCATCGCTCGCTCAAAATTACGCATTTGTTGGTAAACACGTTTTTCACTGAATTCAGCCATTCAAAGATTATTTTCTTTCAAATTTCTTGTTGTGATACACCATGATTCCCAAAGCTCTATTGGCATAACCCCACTTCGGATAGAACTCAAATCTATAATCGCTATTCAGTCCCGAGAATTTCTCCTGGGTCATATGGCTTACATAATCAACACCGTATTTATGAAGTAAACGGCCAAAATAAACTGCAGCATCATATCCCTTATAAGAAAACTCAGAAGGATCTACTTTATACAGTGATTTGTAATTTGATATAAACTTTTTCGTATCACCGTCAGAATCATTGGCTAAGCTCGAAGAAGTAACCGTCAAACTATAAAAATCCATGTTTTCAAAATTTTCAAAGGAAAGTTTTGAAAGATTTGGATGGCCATATAGCTTGAATTGATTGCCAGGATTCAAGAAACGTTCATCCATAGCATCCAACAAGCCTTTTACCAAGTTCTTATTAGCGGTTCCGGATACAACATGATTTGTTCCTGTCAGGACCAGACTATTATTGAGCTCGTTTAGGCTCATAACCGTTTTTACCTTTGCCTGTGCATTCGCTTTTGTGACCTCGCTGGCAAAATTAACCAAAAATTGTTTGCTTTCATCATCTCCGGCATCATAGATCAAAATCTGATCTCCATTATAATACTGATCAGCGACATATTTTGCCATTGTTTCGGAATGCGTCCGTATCGATGGTGTCATGGACACCAAGTTTGGAACACTAAATTCCGAAGCCATAGTAGCCGCCAATGGGGACACCTGGAGGACATTTTTATTCGCAAAAGTCTGTGCAAAACTTCTGATTTCCCGTGGGTAAACAGGACCTACAACAAGTGCAGCATCCTTTACCGTAGCTGCTGTTCCCAAAGACGCATTGTAAGCTACATTATCGCGCGAGTCGATGACCTGCAAATCAAACAGCATTCCATCCTTGGCGATCTTGTCTAGACCTGCTTGAAAACCTTGGTAAAAGTCCAATGCCAAAGCAGATCGCTCGACATCTTCAGTAGTCACCGTTTTAGCAATGCTATTTAATTCAAACGGCAAAAGAAGTGCAATTTTATTATTTTTAACCGAATGGCCATTTACATTTTGCACATCGCCTACTTTTACAGCAGGCTTATCTTTCTCACTGCTTGGCTTGGTGACAGCAGTTTGCTGTTCGCCCCGACTAGAAGAGGGCGAACGCAATACGGTGCTTTTTTTGGTTGTACAGCTGGCGAGGCATAATGCCACGAGTGCTGCAACCCATATTTTATTCCCACTCAATCGTAGCGGGTGGTTTTGAACTGATATCATATACAACTCTGTTTATTCCTTTCACATGGTTGATAATTTCATTTGAAATTTTTGCCAACAGGTCATATGGTAGATGTATCCAATCTGCAGTCATTCCGTCAAGAGACCCTACAGCTCTTAAACTCACAACATGCTCGTAAGTACGTTCGTCACCCATTACCCCTACCGAACGCACAGGTAAAAAGATTGTACCAGCTTGCCATACTTTATCATACCATCCTGATTCCTTCAAGTTACTGATAAAGATTGCATCTGCTTCCTGAACAATTCTTACTCTTTCGGCTGTAATATCACCTAAAATACGAATGGCCAAACCAGGACCTGGAAATGGATGTCTGCCTAAAATCGTCTGATCTACCTCTAATGCCTTCCCAACTCTTCTGACTTCGTCTTTAAATAAAGTCTTTAAGGGTTCAACAACTTTCAGTTTCATAAAATCAGGCAAACCGCCGACATTATGGTGTGATTTTATTGTTGCGGAAGGTCCTTTAACCGAAACTGATTCAATGATATCGGGATAGATTGTACCTTGTCCCAACCATTTCGCTTCGATGCCCTCTGGCAATTCTTTTTGAATTTCCTTCGCAGCTTCGTCAAACACATCAATAAAGGAATTACCAATGATCTTACGTTTTTCCTCAGGTTCAGAAACTCCAGCCAAGCGACCATAGAATAGGTCTTTTGCGTTAATTCCCTTAATATTTAAACCCATATTTTTGTAAGAATCCAATACTTGCTCATATTCATCTTTACGAAGCAAGCCATGATCCACAAAAATACAATGTAATTTCTGTCCGATTGCATGGTGTAATAATACTGCGGCAACAGTAGAATCTACACCTCCAGATAAAGCCATGATCACATGGTCATTACCCAACTGCTCTTTCAATGATGCTACAGTAGTCTCCACAAATGCATCTGGAGTCCAGTCTTGCGCACAACCACAGATACCAACAACGAAGTTTTTCAACAAGATAGCACCATCTGTACTATGTGTTACCTCTGGGTGAAACTGTATACCAAAAGTACGTGTTCCTTTAACCTGGTATGCTGCAACACGCACTTTGTCTGTGCTGGCAATGATATCAAAATTTGCCGGTACCTCTTTGATCGTATCGCCATGCGACATCCATACCTGAGACTGCACAGGTACCCCTGCCAATAATTCATTTTCACTATTGACAAATTGCAGATTTGCACGACCATACTCGCGGATTTCAGATGGTAATACATCTCCGCCCGATTGTTGAGCAATGTATTGTGCACCATAACACACGCCTAAAAGTGGGAAACGCTCCTGAATAGCGACAAAATCAATTTGAGGTGCATCCGCTTGTCGAACGGAAAAGGGACTTCCTGAGAATATAACACCTTTCACAGATTCGTCAAAATCTGGCAATTTATTAAACGGGTGTATCTCACAATACACATTTAGTTCTCTGACACGTCTTGCAATTAATTGCGTGTACTGAGACCCGAAGTCTAGAATGATAATTTTTTCTGGCATGCTGCAAAGGTAAGTATTACGAATGAATTATTAAATGTCAAATCAGGAAATAATACCTGCTTTTAACAGTTCAATTTCCATTTCTTTTTGTAGTTTTAGAGCCTCTTCACGTGCGCGTTCCGCAAAATCACGTCCTTTTGAAGCATATATAATTCCTCTTGTGCTGTTGACCAAGAGTCCACAGTCTTTATTCATACCATATTTGCACACATCTTCCAATGAACCACCCTGTGCACCGACGCCCGGTACCAATAGGAAATGTTCTGGAGCATGCTCACGAATTTTAATAAAGCCTTCCCCTCTCGTTGCACCGACCACATACATTAAATTGTCGGTACTGCCCCAGGTATTTACTTTATCAATGACTTGTTCAAATAACTGAAGACCTTCCTTGTTTTCAAAATTCTGAAAATCTAAACTTCCCTCATTAGAGGTCAATGCTAATACAATAGCCCATTTATCTTTGAACTCCAAAAAAGGAGTAACCGAATCTTTCCCCATGTAAGGAGCAATGGTTATGCTATCAAATCCTAAACCGGAATTTGGCTCATCAAAAAAAGCCATGGCATAACGACCTGAAGTATTTCCAATATCACCACGTTTGGCATCAGCAATACTAAAACAATCTTTCGGTAATGCTGCCCAAGTTTTTTGAAGCGACTGCCATCCTTTTAATCCGTAACATTCATAAAAGGCAATATTAGGCTTATAAGCGACACATAGATCAGCTGTAGCATCAATAATTGCTTTATTGAAACTATAGATCGGATGCTCATCATCCAAAAGATGCTCAGGAATCTTAGTAAGGTCTGTGTCCAGTCCGACACATAAAAACGAACGTTTCTCTTTAATTTGATGAATAAGTTCTGCTCTGGTCATGCTAATGTATAGATCGTAATTATTTATTGATTAAATCTTGAATAAAGGTTGCCACATCAGGCGTGGAATAATCTGCCATACCTTCGTGTCGTGTAGCAAGGTTACCCTCCTTGTCCAAAATAACGGTACTTGGTATAGATTCTGAAAGCCATTCTTTGGGAATATCACTGTTCGGATAACTGATCGGCAGGGTTAATTTCTCATTCTTGACGAAAGTAGCAGCCTTCTCTTTATCACCCTCTATCTCCACAATCAGAAAGACAATATTCGGGTTGTCCTTAAATTTATCGTAAAGCACATTAATAGAAGGCATCTCGGCTCGGCATGGCCCACACCATGTTGCCCAGAAGTTGATAAAAACCACCTTGCCTTTTAAATCTGCTACCTGAACGGTTTCGCCCAGATGGTTAACAAAAGAAACGGTGTTGCTGACAGGTTTCGCTCCAGCATCAATCGGCTCGGCAACCCTTTTTGGCACTTCCAATGTCGGTTTAAATAAACCAATTTTCATCAGCATCTGTTGAAAATAGCTCCTACTCGTCGGCCATATTAATAAACCAATGAATAGTACAAATACAACATTTCCGATTATCTTTTTTGTTTTTGGATTCATAAAGAATAATTACGGTAGGTTAAGCGTCAAATTTGTCCAACAATTTGAGCAAAGTCGCGAAGTCTTTTGGATAAGGTGCCTCAAACACCAGCTTCTCACCGTTCAATTCAAACTCCACATGTTTGGCATGTAGGGCAAAACGTTTCATGATCGGTTGCTCCTCCTCATCCTTGGATAAGGTATAGCCTCTTTTCTTTATTTGTGACAAATAAACAGGCTTCCCGCGGTACATGCTATCCCCCACGATGGCAGCGTGCTGCGTTGCCAGGTGGATACGGATCTGGTGCATACGTCCGGTGATCGGTTTACACTCCACTAAGGTGTAATTCTTATAGTATTTAAGCGAATTAAAGATAGTCTCTGCAGGTTTACCATTGGCGCGGTCAATAGAGACACTTTTATTACCCTGATTCAAAATCGGCAAATCAACAACAAGATCTTGGAAAGTGTGTGTACCACCAATGATCGCATGGTAGATCTTGTTGACTCTCCTCCTTTCGAATGCGATGGAAATCGAGCGATAAGTTTCCGGATTTTTCGCAATCAACAAAATACCCGAAGTCTCCTTATCCAAACGATGGCAGACTTGAGCGTCAGCATGATATTTCTTTGCCAAACGGAGAATGTTAATCTCTCCCCCCTCTCTTTCATCCAAAGAAGCAACAAAAGGTGGTTTATTTATAACAATCAAATTTTCATCCTCATGGATTATTAATTCTGAAAATTTGGGAAATTTAAATAGACGGGTTTCATTCTGTATCATTTTACAAAAATACAAAACACAAGGCAGAATATTGGCCAATGTATGATAAAAACCTTACTTTTGGGCATATAATATAAGTTAAGATGTCTGTAAACAAAGAAATAAAACGAGTAAGCACAGCGATGCTACAAGCAATGAAAGACCGTAAAGAGAAGATTTCTATGCTGACGAGCTATGATTACTCCATGGCCAAAATGGTGGATAGCGCTGGTGTGGATGTCATTCTGATCGGAGATTCTGCAGCCAATGTATTCGCTGGTTATGAAACCACCCTGCCAATTACCCTTGACAATATGATCTATCACGCAGCAGCAGTGACCCGGGGTACCGAACGCGCCATGGTCTTAGCAGACTTACCTTTTGGAAGCTATCAAGGCTCAGCCAACGAGGCTTACAATGCTGCTGTTCGCATGATGAAAGAATCCGGTGCCCATGCCTTGAAATTAGAAGGTGGCTTGGAGATCATCGAAAATATCAGAAAAATTATTTCCGGCGGAATTCCCGTTTGTGGACATTTGGGCTTAACGCCACAATCCATTAATAAATTTGGAAATTTTGGTGTACGTGCCAAAGAAGAACAAGAAGCCGCTAAACTTATTGAAGATGCCTTAGCTTTGCAAGAAGCAGGTTGTTTTGCCATCGTATTGGAGAAAATCCCAGCTGCTCTGGCAAAGACAGTAACCGAAAAATTGACCATTCCAACCATTGGAATCGGTGCTGGCGCCGATTGTGATGGGCAGGTGCTTGTGATCAATGACATGCTGGGCATGAATGCCGACTTTAAACCGAAGTTTATGCGGCATTTCGCCAATCTACATGAGCAGATCACTACGGCAGTAAGCAATTATGTAGCTGAAGTCAAGGCAGTGCAATATCCAAACTCTGAAGAACAATACTAAGTAAAGCGCTATGAGATTGTTGATCATAGGACTAATTCTCCTTGTCGCCTATCTGATGCTTCGAAAAAAGTTTAATTTTTTTGAAGCATCAGATACGAATTCCAAAAACTTAAAATCGGGTTTTCAATTGATAGAAGCACCAGCTGCTCTTATTCAATCCACCTTAAAGAAAACAATCTCCAATGTCATTATGGGCCTGGTGCTGATCCTCATCACGGTATTACTCTTTGTCAAAATTAAAATTGTGTTGCTTCTCCTCCCAATTGCCTTCTTTTTAATTGGATACCTCTTTCTTTTCAACAATCACTTCAGCAAGATCAAAAGCCAACAGATTTGGTTTAACGCCAAAACAAATGAAGTTTTTGTTGAACAGCTTAAGGCAGAAAACTATGCTTTTAACATTTTCCAAGATGTACAAGCTGTGCAAAAGATTGAATCTGTCCAAACAACAAGAGGTTTACTCTATGGCTATTATCGGATAAAACTAAAAGATCAGCTCTTGGAAATACCCTATTTGCTCGCTGAAAACAAACCGACCAACAATCTGTTTTTTGATACCCTCACCCAAAACTTTAAAATTGAAACACAGAAAAGAATTTTCCCAATCATTTAACACTTAGCAGATTGCAAATACAAAATAAAAATGGTACATTTAGGTTAATCAAGAATACATTGTTAAAACCAAAATATTTTATACTATGGGAAAAGGTGATATCAAAACCAGAAGAGGAAAAATATCAAATGGTTCTTTTGGAAAAAGAAGGCCACATTTATCGAAAGCTTCCATCAAGCCAAAAGTAGGTGATGCAGCGCCAAAAGAAGTTGAAAAGAAAGCAGCTATAGCGAAAAAATAGTACGCATAAAGCTAGAACATGTTTCTAGCTTTTTTTGTTGCATGTGGTCCCGTTAACGGATATGCGGTCAAATTCATTCTTATCTCGCAGTCTGTATTGTAAAATCCTTTTGACAACCGGTATCATCATTAGAATAAACCTATCTTTATCCGTCAAATCAAAAAACCACATAAGGACTATACCGCATGAATAAAAAAACGACCCTCTACATCATTTTAGCCTGTGCTGTCATTGGAGGGGGATATTTCCTCTTAAATCCAAAAAAAGACAAGAAAGAAAGCGATAAATCTGCTATCAGAAAGGATGCCCCTATCCCTGCACAGGCGATTATTGCAAAGTCATCTGTAGCGGATCGTTCCATCAATTTGTCTGGAAGTATTGATGCCGAAGAAAAGGTGGAGATCAGAAGCGAAGTCAGTGGTCGAATTACAAAAATCTACTTTTCTGAGGGGCAGCGAATCCAACAAGGACAGCCCTTGATCAAGATTGATGATATCGAGCTACAGGCGCAGCTTAAACAGGCGCAAACAACAAATCAGTTAAATGCCGAAAATGAGCGTCGCGCAAAACTTTTGCTCCAAAAGGGCGCGATCAGCCAGGAAGAATTTGATATCGCCAGTGCAGCACTTAAAACTTCGCAGGCCCAGATCCAGCTGATCCAGGCGCAGATTTCCAAAACAACCGTCCGCGCTCCATTTAGCGGAATGATCGGCTTAAGAAATATTTCCGTTGGCGCTATCGTCTCATCCAATACACTGATCGCAAATTTGGTCAAGGACAATTCAGTGAAGATTACCTTCGCTATTCCAGAGAAATACAGTAACGTCGTCAAACTAAACACTCCCATCGAATTTAGTGTTGCCAATGACCCTACAGTCATCAAAGCAAATATCTATGCGATAGAGCCTGAGGTATCGCTGAGTACGCGTACCTTAACTGTTCGTGCGCGGGCAGCAAACGAACAAGGACGCCTTCGCGTAGGCTCTTTTGTCAATGTCATCCTTCCGATCGAAGTGGAAAATGATGCCATTGCTATCCCAACAGAAGCGATCGTTCCGGTCCAAGATGGCAAGAAAGTCTTTATATTACAAAATGGGATGGCTAAAGAAACCAAAGTTGAAACTGGCGCCCGCACCGATAAGGAGATTGTTATCCTATCGGGTATAAGTGCTGGAGATACCGTATTGACAACAGGCGTTCTCGCATTAAAAGATGGAGTGAAGGTTAAAGTATCATTAGCTAACTAACTGTACATGAATTTATCTGCCGTTTTTATTAAGCGTCCTGTGCTAACCATTGTCGTCAACATTACGATTATTCTATTTGGCTACATTGGCTTTAGCTTTCTGGGTGTGCGTGAATACCCTTCTATTGATCCGGCAATCGTATCGGTGCGCACCAACTATGCTGGAGCCAATCCCGATATTATTGAATCCCAGATCACCGAACCTTTAGAGAAAGCAATCAACTCCATCGATGGTATCCGCAACATATCATCCTCCAGCAACCAGGGGTCCAGCAATATCACCATAGAGTTCGATTTAAAGAAAAATCTGGAAGAGGCTGCCAATGACGTCCGCGACAAAGTATCCCAGGCAGTAAGAAGTTTGCCCCAGGATATCGATGCTCCTCCCGTTGTGTCAAAAGCCGATGCGGACTCCGATCCCATCATCACACTCACCTTGCAAAGCGAAACGAGAGATAAACTTTCCTTGAGTGACTATGCCGAAAATGTTATCTCCGAAAGATTACAGACCATCCCCGGCGTCAGTAGCACGCAAATCTATGGTCAAAAACGATATGCCATGCGGCTCTGGCTCAACCCCGACCGGATGGCGGCCTACGGCATTACCGCCTCCGATATCCGTACTGCACTAAATAACCAAAATGTTGAATTGCCTTCTGGTAAAATTGTTGGTAATACCACCGAATTAACTGTAAAAACAGTAGGAAATCTTTCAACACCAGAGCAATTTAACAATATTGTCCTAAAAGCGGATAGCTCACGCTTGGTTAAGTTTATCGACATTGGCCGCGCCGAAATTGACGCAGAAAATTTAGAGACCAAAATGGTCAGTAATGGCAAACAACTAGTCGGCGTTGCCATTATTCCACAGCCAGGTACAAATTACCTTGATATAGCTGACAATTTTTACAAGATGCTCGATCAGATGAAAGAAGATATCCCACAGGATATCAGTATCAATATCGCATCTGACAACACTAAATTCATCAAAAAATCCGTTGTAGAGGTTGCTGAGACCTTACTGATTTCCATCATCCTGGTTACGCTGATCATCTATTTCTTCTTTCGCGACTGGGGAATAGCCTTGCGACCGCTATTGGATATCCCAGTTTCATTGATCGCGACTTTTTTTATCATGTACATTTTTGGCTTTTCGATCAATGTACTTACCCTGCTTGCAATTGTATTGGCCACAGGGCTCGTAGTCGATGATGGGATTGTCGTTACCGAAAACATTTTTAAGAAAGTTGAAGAAGGCATGTCTCCTATTGAAGCTGCGTTAAAGGGCTCAAAGGAGATTTTCTTTGCTGTTATTTCCATTTCCATTACACTTGCTTCTGTTTTCTTACCTGTCATATTTCTGGAGGGATTCGTCGGCCGACTGTTTCGGGAATTCGGTGTGGTCATCGCGTCGGCCGTACTGGTATCAGCCTTTGTTTCACTGACCTTGACACCTATGCTTAATGCTTACCTGATTAAGGGCGGCGGTCACAAAAAGACCCGCTTTTATGAATGGACTGAACCGATGTTTGTAAAAATGAACAAAGGTTACGCCAATTCCCTGGATAAATTCATGAAATTCAAATGGATAAGCTTCCCCATCTTATTGATCTGTTTTGTCATCATTGCGGTGATTTTCTCCTCGATCAAAAAAGAAACAGCTCCTTATGACGACCGGAGTGCCATAATGGTCAATGTTACTGGACCCGAGGGAGCAACCTATGAATACATGGATCGTTATATGCAGGAACTGGATAAACTGGTTTACGATTCGATTCCGGAAAATAAGATCAGTTTGAATATCACCTCTCCGGGTTTTGGAGCGAGTTCTGTCAACTCTGGGCGTATTCGGATGACCCTGGTCGATCCGGAAGAACGCACAAGGTCACAAGATGATGTTGCAAAAGAGCTGACCAAATGGACAAAAAAATACGATGGGGTACGTGTCAATGTATCGCAGACGCCAACCATTTCAATGAACCGTCGAGGCGGTTTACCAGTGCAATATATTATTCAGGCACAAAACTTTGAAAAGCTTCAGGAAAAAATACCGGAATTTATGAATGAGGTGAATAATGATCCGACATTCTCAACAACAGATATCAATCTGAAGTTTAACAAACCCGAACTTCATGTCGAGATCGATCGCTTAAAAGCCTTAAGTATGGGCGTATCTGTACTCGATGTATCCCAATCCCTTCAATTATTGTTAAGCGGTCAGCGTTTTGCTTATTTTATGCGTGATGGCAAGCAATATCAGGTGATTGGGCAGGTTGATAACAATAGACGGGCAACACCAACAGATCTGACCTCAATTTATGTACGCAATAATATCGGACAGCTCATACAACTCGATAATGTTGTCAATGTCAAAGAAGAAAGTAGTCCGCCTCAACTATACCACAATAATCGGTATATGTCTGCGACAGTGTCTGCAGGCTTGGCTCCGGGCATGAGTATGAGTGACGGTATCGCTGCAATGGATCGTATCAAGGAGAAAGTATTGGATCAAAGTTTTACCACTGACCTCAGTGGCGAATCCCGTGATTTCGTCGAAAGTAGTTCCAATACTCTATTTGCTTTTGGATTGGCCCTACTGTTGATCTATTTGATATTAGCAGCTCAGTTTGAAAGCTTCCTAGATCCTTTTATCATCATCCTTACAGTCCCAATGGCTGTCGCCGGTGCACTGATCAGTCTATGGTTATTTGATCAGACCTGGAATATATTCAGCCAGATCGGAACCATTATGTTGATAGGTCTGGTGACGAAAAACGGGATCTTGATTGTTGAATTTGCCAACCAGATGCGGGAAGAAGGTATGGAAAAATTTGAAGCGATCATGCACTCGGCCGAATCACGCTTGCGACCGATCTTAATGACCAGTCTGGCCATTGCACTCGGTGCATTACCCATTGCGATGTCCCTAGGTGCGGCCTCTACGAGCCGTATAGGTATGGGGGTTGTCATCGTCGGTGGTACCATATTCTCGTTGATACTGACCTTGTTTATTATCCCTGCAATTTATTACATGTGGTCAAGACCAAAGAAACACAGACCTGAATTTGATAACATAAAAAGCTACGAATAGATCAGACATGAAGAGAAATGTAATCATAACACTGCTGCTTAGTTTCATCCTAATTCAAGCCCATGCACAACAAATGTTGACGCTAGAAGAAGCATTGACAACCACTTTGAGCAACAACTTTAATATCCTTTTGGCCAAAAATGACAACAAAATAGACATTGAAAACACAAGCCTCGGTAGTGCTGGAATGCTGCCTGCAGTCACCGGAACTTTTAGCAGGAGCAATTCTATCCAAAATTCCCGGCAAGTAAGAAATGACGGGCAGGTGCAGCAGATTTCCAACGCGAAAAACGACAACATGTCCTATGGAGTCAATCTCAACTGGACAGTATTTGACGGATTCGGTATGTTTGCCCGTCGCGATAGGTTCAAAGAAATACAGCGTCAAGGTGAGGCCGAAATCAAATTTGAGGTAATCAGTCAATTGAGTGAAGTTATCGCTACCTATTACGGTTTAGTGCAACAAAAGCGTTTATTGAATGCTTTAGATACGACCATTACCCTGTCTCAATATCGCGTTACCCTAGCCGAGAACCGTTTGGAGATCGGAAAGGGATCTAAATTAGATTTACTGAATGCAAAAGTAGATCTAAATACTGATCAGACCAATTTGCTACGTCAACGGGAGAGTTTCCAAAATACCAAGACCTACCTGAACCAGCTCATGACCCGTGATCTAGGCATAGATTTTCAAGTTGAAGACGAAATGAAATTGGATACCGACCTTAAACTGGGCGATCTGATCCAGATCGCGGATCAACAGAATCCGCAGGTACAGCTCGCGCTTATAAACAGACGAGTTGCCGAACTAAACCTAAAAGCAGTAAAAGCAGAACGTTATCCCAAAATAGGCCTGAATACAGGCTATAACTGGAATGAATCCCACTCCTCATTGGGTTTCTCCACTGAGAACAAAAATAAAGGTCTCAACTATGGCGTTACTGCTTCCCTGAATATCTTTAATGGATTTATTCAAAACAGAAATGAAAGGATTGCCAAATTTCAGGTACAAAGCACCGAAATACAGATCCAACAACAAAAGCAGAGTATACAGGCACAAGTTAGGACACTATTTCAAACCTATATCACTAACATCGAATTAGCGGACGTAGAAAAAAAGAATGAGGAGCTCGCCAAAGAAAATCTAAATATCACCATGGATAAATTCCGTATAGGAACAATCACGACCCTTGAGGTTAGAACGGCGCAACTAAATTATATCAATGCCATGACACGAAGCTATACTGCACAATACGATGCAAAGGTTTCGGAAATACGCCTGAAAGAATTAACAGGAGAAACATATTAGTTTTCATGAATTATTTTGCTGCAAGTGAGCAGCAGAACCAATCTGTTCACATTGGAAATTGACTATTAAAAAAGCTCCTGAAAAATTTCAGGAGCTTTTTTATCGGAAGTCGTTCTTATTAATAGTCAATTGCAATAATAGACCGAAGTGGGATCAATACGCCACTTTTGATCTGGATATATCTATCGGTTAATGACCACACTGTGGTTTCGATACGCTTTGGTCCGGAATCTGTTTGAAAGGCTATTTCAGTCTTGGATTTAAATTCGTTTCCCAACCGAAGGGCCCCTTTCAATTTATCCATAAAACTCGATGACTTATCTTCACTCGCAGGGATAAATTTAAATTGAGGAATTTCCTCTTTAGCTATTAGTTCTCCAACCATAATATTAGCATTTAATGTATAAATTTAATGTTTCGCGTTACACTAGATATAACGTGATAAAGCCAATCTTATTTTATTATTTTATGCCATTGGCTTATTTAAATCTACCTAATCCGATGATAATAATCAATTAAATATTTGAAAACTATCATTTATTTTACAATAAAAAAACGATTAACAGCTTTCCGCTTTTTTGTCTATTTATGCCCAAAAACTGCCCAACAGTTCATATTATCGGAATATCTTAAAATTTTGTCATTTCATTTTGAATTTAAGCCACAAATCAGTCATATTGCCTAATTTTGCAAAAAACTAAACAACAGATGGAAAAATCAGTCTTTGAGAAAAACTGGGAAATTTATTTCACACAATGTTACTCCAATGGTCGTATCCGTTTCTCCGACTTGTCAAATATTCTTCAACTTACTGCTGGCGAACATGCGACCAATGTTGGTTTCGGTTTTAAAGAAATGGCCAAACACAACCAAACTTGGGTGCTCAGTCGAATGCGTATTGAAATCAACAGATTACCCAAATGGATGGACATTGTCCAGGTAAAAACATGGATACAAGAACTGGAAGGTGCGCGCTCTACACGTAATTTCGAAATTTTAGTGAATGGGCAGGTGTATGTCACGGCGACAAGCTATTGGGCGGTAATCAATACCGTAAAAAGAAGTTCCGAAGATCTGGCTATTTCGGCTGCGGGCTTTACAACTTACCCCGATCGCCCTGCAACACAACGACCATTCTCAAAGTTGGATATTTCTCAGCTTGTCAAAAATATAGATCAATATATTGTCAAGTTATCCGACCTTGATATTGTCAATCATGCCAATAATGTCAAATACCTGGATTGGTGTATGGATAGACTCCCAATCGAACTCGTGCTGACCAATCAGATCAAATCGTTGGAGATGAATTACCTCAGAGAACTTCGTTACAATGACACAGTGGACATTAACGGCGATTCAACGGATAAAGGCTATTTTATGACCGTGACAAAACAACAACGTATTCATTTTGCACTGGAAGTAGAAACTAAATAACAATAAAATAAAAAAGGAGGCTTGGGCCTCCTTTTTTATTTTGCGCAAAGCATATGTACTATGCAAATGCCTTGTCTCCTTTTTTGTAAGGAAAGTTCCCGTCATATTTTCCAGGAATTTTGACAAAACGTAATGCTTTTGTACAACCCAATTCTGAGTTAAAGAAACCTGTCAACGTCAATTGCTTAAACATCGTGAACCAGTGTGGTGGATCATTTTCTACGTAATTATACAATTGATTTTGTTTTTCTTTGTTTTTCTCCAGGATGTCCTTTTGATCTTCAGCTTGTTTCTTATTAAACTCATTTGCTTCTTTATCCAAAGCTGCTGCTACCGCTGTGCGATCTGCAGCCGAAAGCTCAAGGAAAGGTTTTCCTTTGACTTCTTTTGCTTTATTATCCAAGCTTGCAAGACCAGTTATAAATGCTTTTTGTTGCTTTTCAGTGTAACAGTCACGGACCATCACAGGAATAAAGCTTCCTACACCAGCTTCTTTCGCTCCAGGAGTAGCTGTCGCAGGTAAAATAGCCTCAGCTAGATCGCCCAACAAATCTGTCGTTTTTGCTTCAAATAAGCCTTCCACATCCTTTGTAGCCGAACGCGTACAGCCTTCCAAAAATAAATTGGCGCCGATAACGGTACCTCCTAAAATCAAGGCAACCCGTTGTAATGCTTCTCTTCTATTCATACTACTAAATATCTTAATTTTAGAAATTATATTTCATTTCCCAACCTTGTCTGTAATTACGTTTGACATACTGATTCACATGATCAAAGTTTGTCACACGCATATTGTCATTATCCCATAACAATTTTAGATTACGTCCTGGATATTTTCCATCTAAACGTAAATCAGCGCCTCTAATTGCTAGGTTAGCCATCAACAAAGCTTCAGTTAATGGGCCAGCAATTTCAAATGGTGAACTTACTTCTTTTTTACCATAACCAGCTTGACAAGCTTCCACCCATTGTGCATAGTGACCTGACTCTTGTCCCGGTACACGTGCATATTTCTGAGCAACTTGATCTTTTCTTGATGTTGGTAACAAACGTGCATTTTGACCGTAAGTATCCGCAAGGATCTTACCTTTGGTACCGACTAACAAGATACCGTTACCACCATCACCGAAGATTTCATTTGGTCCCAGTTCATCCGGACGTGCAGGTTGAATACCGCCATCCATCCAATGTAATGTTACAGGACCATTTGTACGCGGTGTTTTAGGGAATGTTAATGTCGCATGACTTGATGGCGGGCAGCTCTCAGGGAAATAACCACGTTTGAACTCATCCACATAAACAGAACCTACAGTTGCCTGTACATCTTGCACATAAGTCAGACCTAAGGTACTGAAAGGAACTTCCAACAAGTGACACCCCATATCACCCAATGCACCAGTACCGTAATCCCACCAGCCACGCCAGTTGAACGGCACCAATTTATCTACATACTCCTTGTGAGGAGCAGTTCCCAACCAAAGATCCCAATCCAATTCTTTCGGAATTTCAGCCTTACCTGTAGGCCATGCAATACCGGAAGGCCATACTGGACGGTCAGTCCAGCAATATACTGTATGTACATCACCGATTAAACCAGCTTCGTACCATTCACGGACAAAACGTGGCCCATCGTTGGATGCCCCTTGGTTTCCCATCTGGGTTACAACTTTATATTTCTTCGCGGCATGCGTCAGTGCTCTTGCTTCCCAGACATCATGAGTCAATGGTTTCTGAACATAGACGTGCTTGCCCAATTGCATCGCTGCCAAGGCCTGAATCGCATGTTGATGATCTGGAGTAGAAACAGAAACAGCTTCAATGCGTTTATGCTCTTTATCCAACATCTCACGATAATCTTTATAATATTTTGCTTTTGGGTAACGTTTCAACGCACCCGCAGCACGACGATCATCCACGTCACATAAGAAAGCGAGATCCGCTTTACCTGAATCATGAAATGAGTTAATGTCGCTGAACCCTTTACCACCTACACCAATACCAGCTATTTGTAACTTATCACTAGGAGCGGTGAAACCATTTCCTCCTAATACATGACGAGGAACGATCATAAAGGCTGCCGCAGCGGTTGCCGCAGTCTTTAAGAAATCTCTTCTACTCGACTTATTTGAGTTATTTTCCATTGTTATCAATCTTTAGCTATTAGATATTACCTTTTTTCAATTCACTAACTGCATAATCGACCGCACGCGCAGTAAGTGCCATATAAGTAAGTGAAGGGTTCACACAACCAGCAGAAGTCATACATGCACCGTCTGTAACAAATACATTTAATGCATCCCAAACCTGGTTATTACCGTTCAATACAGATGTTTTAGGATCGAGACCCATACGCGCTGTTCCCATTTCATGGATACCTTGGCCAAGTCCATATACGTTGTCATATGTATAGGTATCTTTTACGCCAATACTTTCCAGCATTTCCTTCATTTCATTTTGCATGTCAGCACGCATCTTCAATTCATTATCTTTGATTTCGGCATCAAATGATAATACAGGCAAACCCCATTTATCTTTTTTGCTTTTATCAAGCGTAATTTTATTTTCATGGTACGGTAAGGTTTCTCCGAAAGCCGTAAAGCCCACGTTCCAGTTACCTGGTTCACAGATAGCATCTTTCCATGCACCACCAACTTCCATCTCTGCAACAGCACCAGACCAACGGCCTCTACCTGCAGCACCTTGATAGCCAAATCCACGAACGTAATCACGTTTCTTCGTATCGCCATCAACGTTGACAAAACGTGGCACATATAAGCCTGTTGGACGACGTCCAAAAACATAGCTATCCAAATATCCTTCCACATTACCACCGGCACCACAACGGAAGTGGTGATCCATTAAATTGTGACCAAGCTCTCCACTGCTACTTCCAAGACCACCTTCCCATACGTCGGTAGCTGAGTTCATCAATACCCAAGTCGAATTTAGTGCCGATGCGCACACAAAAATAACCTTAGCAAAGAACTCATAGGTTTTGTTTGTTTCAGCATCAACAATTTCAACACCCTTCGCTTTTTTCGTATTTTTATCGTAGATAATCTTTGTAACAATAGAAAACGGACGTAATGTTAGGTTGTTCGTTTTTTTCGCTGCCGGTAAAGTTGCCGATTGTGTACTAAAATAAGCACCAAAGTTACAACCTAACCAACATTGATTTTGATATTGACAGTTGACACGCCCCTCATGTGGCACGGTGATATTCGCTGTCCGTCCCATAATGAAATGACGCTTGCCACCGTATTGTTTTTTCAATCGTTCAGCCAAATCCTTTTCAACAATATTCATCGGCATTGGCGGCATATAATCACCGTCAGGAAGCGAAGCAACCCCGTCTCTATTCCCAGAGATACCAGCAAATTTTTCCGCATAGCTATACCAAGGTGCAATATCTTTATAACGGATCGGCCAATCTACCCCATGCCCATCTTTCAAGTTAGCCTCGAAATCTAGGTCACCAAGGCGATAAGATTGTCTACCCCACATTAATGATCTACCACCTACATGATACCCACGATACCAATCAAAACGCTTCACCTCTGTATAAGGGCTATCTTTCTCATTCGCCCAAAGGTCAAGGTTCTTTTCGTTCAATGGATAATCTCTGCGCAATACTGGATAATCCTCAATCATTTGCTGGGTACGACCACCAGCATGAGGCCATTCCCATGGCATTTTGTTTGGCGCAGTATAATCCTTAATGTGTTCGATGTTACGACCACGCTCTAGCATAATTGTTTTCAGTCCTTTTTCTGTCAATTCTTTCGCAGCCCATCCACCACTTATCCCAGAACCGATTACAATCGCGTCATAAGTATTTGTTGCCATCTCTCTTCTAATTATTTGTTTTTAAATAGTTATTTTTTCTGTTTAGTGTGCAGCCTTGGCATTATCTACTTTCTCATCTTTAAAGAGAGCTAGAAAGATAAAAAACACCACTGCGGCAATAATTGCGGGAACGACCCAAGTATGATTCCAAAATGCAGCTAAATCTGTTGCTTTCAAATCTTTGTATTTATCACCTACATAACTTGCAACCCAGAACCCGATCAACTGACCTACACCGTAAGTTGCCAATGTTATCAATCCTTGTGCTGCAGATTTGTATTTAATACCAGCTTTGCTATCTGTATAAATCTGTCCCGAAACAAAGAAAAAGTCATAACAGATTCCGTGTAACGCGATACCGATAAGCAGCATGAACGAAAGTTCACCAGCATTGCCATAAGCAAACAATAGATAACGAATCACCCATGCCAACATCCCTACCAAAATCGTCTTCTTGAATCCAAATTTTGTAAAGAAAACCGGAAGCGCCAACAAGAACAAGACCTCTGAAGCTTGACCAATCGTCATCTTACCTGTTGGGTTTTCCAAACCGATTTCTGTCAGAAATAGGTTCGCATTTGAATAATAGAATGCTAAAGGAATACAGATTAATACGGAGGATACAAAAAAGATCAAAAAGTTTTTGTCTTTCAACAATTTGATGGCATCCAGACCAATAATTGATGCAAATGATGGTTTCTCACCTTCATCCAGTTTAACCGGAGGTGTTTTTGGTAAAGCAAAGGAAAATACGCCCAATACCAAAGAAGCTACACCTGACATCAGGAATGTATTCTTCAGTGCACCATCAGAAGCCGCCGCATCCCATTTGAAGATATAGCTAATTGCTAAACCTGCCACAATCCAACCAATTGTTCCCCAGATACGTATAGCCGAAAACTGCTTCTCCGGATTGGTCAATTGACGAAATGATACCGAACTTGCTAAAGCTAATGTTGGCATATACAAAACCATATAAGCCAATACATAAGGATAAAAAGTAGACATATCGGCCGCACCATACATCTGATACATTAATACGGCACCGACCAAGTGCAAAACACCCAAAATACGCTCGGCATTAAAATAACGATCGGCAATCATTCCTACAATAAAGGGAGCGATAATCGCACCCAATGACTGTGTCGAGAATACATTGGCCATTTCGAAATCTGTTGCATGCAGATTCTTACTCAAAAAAGTGCCTAATGTGACAAACCATCCCCCCCAAATAAAAAATTCAAGGAACATCATGAAGGATAGTTTAAATTTTATTGTTGATGAAATCATAAATAAATGGTGTTTTACAATACTACTAATTGGTTTTACCTGCTCAATTTAAGAAATTAAATCTAATTGTCAATAGTACACTATTAAAATATTACAAAAAGCTATCGACCTCACGGTAGGCAGTTACCAATCTGTCTTCTCCCTCTTTACCGGGCTTAGAATTACCATGTTCCATACCCATTATACCCCTATATCCTTTAGTATGAATATGTTTGAAGACATTTTTATAATTGATCTCTCCTGTAGTGGGTTCTTTACGGCCCGGATTATCACCAATTTGAATATAGGCAATTTCATCCCAGCAACGGTTCATGTTAGCAATCAAATCCCCTTCTGTACGTTGCATATGGTAGATATCGTACAATATTTTACAAGAAGGACTATTGACAGCCTTACACATCGCATAGGTTTCATGCGTCTGTTGTAAAAATAATTCCGGCGTATCACTTAGAGTCTCTAGCACCATCACCAGACCATGTGGTTCGAAGATCTCTGCCCCTCTACGCATCGCCTCAAGGATATTGCTGAATTGATTTCCCCAAGGTAATCTCCGTTCATAAAATCCAGGGACTACCGTAAGCCATTTTGCATTACAGCGCTTGGCCGCTTCTACAGACTTATGACAGGTTTCGACAAATTTGTCTAAGAACTCTTTTTTACCTGTCGCTAAGGAAGGCATCCAATTTTGACCGCCATCAACGACAAATACACCCATCGTCATTCCCAATTTAGCCAATAGGTCTCCTACTTTCTTTTGCTCGTCCAATGTACGACCGAGGTAACCGTTATCTTCAATTCCCCTGAAACCCAAATCATGCATATAGCGGATTTCGTCCAGAAAGTTGTCCCCTGCGTGGTTCTTGAACATCCCTTGATGTGGTGCATAATTTAGATTGAATGTCTTTCCTTTATCCATCATATTGGTCGCATTTTGGTTTGTTGAGGCAAATGTATGCCCAGATAATCCGGCTCCAGCGGCCAAAAGGCCACTTTTTATAAAATCAGATCTTTTCATTTTGTTTATAGTTGATTAATTTTTAAATAATTTACCAAATCCATCTGAATAAATCGTCTGAATGGCTTGGTTTTTATTCTTATAAATGACAAAAACTTCCACGTCTTTCAATTTCCTGGCCTTCGCGATAATCTCTGTCGGTTCCATTCCCATAAAGTAGTTGTCCAAAGCATCAGCATCCATGGCAGTTCTGGTATATACAGTAACACTTAATACACTGGTTGTATAAGGGAATCCTGTACCCGGATTGATATGATGCCCTAGTTTTTTATCCTTATATTTAATAAATTTCTCAAAACTACCAGCTGTGGTTAGCGCACCGGAGTTGAGTTGGACAACCGCTGTCATGATATCCTCCTGCTTGTTTTCGTCGGGCTGGACAATCCCAATGGAAAAGCCCTTTTGTCCTGGTGGAGTTCCCGAAGCTCTAATTTCACCACCTACTTCCACCATATAATTGGAAATTCCTTTATGTTCGAGGTAATCAGCCAGCACATCGACGGTATACCCTTGTGCGATACCATTGACATCAATCTTAACCCCCTGCTTTTTCTTGATTAGCTGCTTGCGATTGACTTTAAGATGATGCATGCCTACAAATTGTTTCGCGGCGTAAACTGTTGCCGAATCCGGAGGAACCTGACTTTTTTTAATACCAAAGCCCCAAAGGTTGACCAGTGGGGCAATAGTAATATCGAATTGGCCTTTAGATAGTTTGTTGTATCGGAATGAAGCCGCAATGACATAGGCCATATGCTTATCCATTTCAATCTGCATAACGCTGTCTTGGTTGAACAAGGATATTTTCGAATCCTTGCGATAGATCGACATCGATAGATCGATAACTTTTAAGATGCTATCAATCTCCGACCGCCTGACAAGACTATCTGAAGCGAAATAAGTAACGTGAAACTGCGTGCCTTGTGCGGGGCCTTCCAGGCGAATCTTGCTTAACTTTTTTTGACCAGTTTGTGCCTGTAAACCAAGCGCCCCAATAATAAAAAAGAATATACAGCAGATTTCCCTATTTAGCCCCATCACTGCACTGCTATTATATATAAAGGCTTGTATTTTGACCGGGGTTTGCTACAGCGTAAAAACCCTCTGTATCAGGAAGTAACTTCGGTTTAGCATCCCACGCCAGTACATCTGGCCCCAATTTGATTGTTGATTTCAATGCCTCATCCCATTTGATAACCTTACCTGTATAACAAGCAATACGTCCGATGATCCCCGTTAACGTGCTATAAGCGCCATATTCTGCATTGTCAAACTTATACTCACCTTTAGTGATCGCTTCAAAAAGTTCTTTGTGTTCTTGTTGGTAAGGATTTGGATTACCTTTCGCGTCATGGCGATAGATCTCTTTACCTTTCCAATCATACAATACAGCCTGTCCACCAGCCGAAAGATATACGCGACCTTTTGTCGCCTGAAACTGCTCATCAACGCGATTTTGTATTCCTTCAAAATGTCGACATTGGCTATATACCACACTGTTGTCTGCATAGGTCAGTTCGAGCGCAAAATTATCATAGATTTCGCCGTATTCTTTACCAGTACGGTGTGCTCTACTTCCTGTACCTTGGATCGATACTGGATAAGAACCTTTCACCCAGTTGGCAATGTCAATGTTGTGTACATGTTGCTCAACGATGTGGTCACCACACAACCAGTTGAAATAATACCAGTTACGCATCTGATATTCCATTTCAGATTGTTCTGGTTTACGTGGGCGTACCCATACCCCGCCCGAATTCCAATACACCTGTCCTGAAGTAATATCACCGATTGCGCCGTCATGGATACGCTTGATCGCTTCACGATAGTTGGTCTGATAGCGACGTTGCAAACCGACGACAACATTCAATTTTTTGCGTTTAGCCTCAGCAGCCGCACGTATAACTTGTTGCACACCTGGAATATCAACAGCAACAGGTTTCTCCATAAAAACATGTTTTCCCTGACGGATTGCTTCTTCAAAATGTGTCGGTCTAAACCCTGGAGGCGTCGCTAAAATAACAACATCAGCTAATTTAATAGCCTCTTTATAAGCATCAAATCCTACAAATTTATGGTTATCGCTGACATCGATTTTATCTTGCCATTTCTCTTTAAGCGTATTATATGTACTATCTAAATTATCTTTAAATGCATCAGCCAAAGCAACAACTTTGATGTTCGCTCCTGAGCTTAGGGCGTCAAATGTAGCACCGGTACCTCTACCTCCACAGCCAACTAAAGCCACTTTGATGACATCAGAACCAGCAGCATAGGCTCCGGATAAAGGCAGTGAGCTTAACATGGCACCGCCTGCAACCATGGCAGAAGTTTTAATAAAATCTCTTCTTTCTAGATTTTCCATAACAGTTTTATATTGATTATTTTATTTTTTAAAAATCTTTAATTGGTTTTTTATCATAATAAGCCATAATTTCTTCATGACTAGGTGGATTCAACGGTCGTACTAAACGCATACCGACAAATGGTGCTTCGGGAAACCACCAATTACTTTTTGGAACCTGAGGGTCCAATTGTTTCCAAATTGGGTCTGAGGCTCCACGGGCAGCCGAACGAAGATCTGCTGCAGCATGATCGAACGCTCCACCACGGACAACATGCGGATACAAAGTCGTTGGAACGACAACTGGATTCGTTAACACCTTATCTTTACCTTCAGTATAGCTATCGGCTTTGTATTGGTCATAGGTCCATTCCCCCACATTACCATAAATATCATAAAGGCCCCAAGGATTAGGTTTCTTCTCTCCTACAGCATGCGTTTTTTGCTCCGAATTATCTTTAAACCAGGCATAATCACCTAATTGAGCCTCTTTATCTCCAAAAAAATAAGCGGTCTTAGCCCCGGCACGTGCAGCATATTCCCATTCCGCCTCCGTTGGCAGACGATAGAATACACCTGTACGTACATATAACCATTTACAAAATTGAATCGCATTATAGTGCGTCATGGCAAGTGCAGGATGCCCTTCTTTACCAAAACCAAATGTCATATCAAGGTAGGGTTTCGTGGGTCTGGTGACGGCGTCTATTTCCGGCGCAACCTTACCATCTTTGCTTTTTGCGATTTCGTAATCTTTGTACAAAAAAGGCTCAAACAAATCCCAGGTCACTTCATACTGCCCCATCCAGAACGGATCAAGTTTAACCTCATGTACCGGCTTTTCATCATCCTTCCCGCCAGTGACAGATCCCATTTTGAAGCTTCCGCCCGGGATTGCTACCATTTTAAACGAAAGATTGGTCCCTTCAATGGTCTGCTCATAAGGATCAAACTTCTTTTGAGCAATAGCATGTACCCCGGCAAACAGCAAAACAGGAATTAAGAATCTTTTTAACATATTTAGGTTTCTATTTAAAGACTAAAATATAAAATAAGGTGTATACTTTACACTTTGACATTATAACTTTTTTATTACAGTTTAATTCTTACACAAAGGAACCTTTTGTAATAACGGTTTAGCAAGCAGACTTGCCCATCTCCACAGGGAGGTTAAGGTTAGTCAAAAAAAGTTCCATCAATAAAAAAGGTTTTCCATTCGCATGGGAAACCTTTTTATCTTTTTACTGATCCGTACCCCTTATAGCAGGATTTTTCGGCTCACCGCCTTATCTATGGTAATATATCCAGGATA
Organism: Sphingobacterium sp. GVS05A; assembly: GCF_019969845.1. Taxonomy (GTDB): domain Bacteria; phylum Bacteroidota; class Bacteroidia; order Sphingobacteriales; family Sphingobacteriaceae; genus Sphingobacterium. Next base: position 880,361 of record NZ_JAHXYR010000001.1, on the reverse strand, counting down.
GAATACCGATTGGCCAGCAATATTGATCGAAGGTTTAATTTTTAACGTAAATATTCCCTTTTTATTCTCGTCGCTGGACATTAAAAAATTTTGCAGATCCGAATTCACCAAAAGATCATAAATATTGGTTGCAATACGTACATTGGCCACAGTAGACTCACCAGGTTCAATTTGCAAGGATTGATTGACAATTCCTTCGACAAGCTGCTGGCCACCATATAGAATGATATATTGAAACTTATTGATGGATGCTTTCTTTAGTGTTGGATTATCTATTTTAAGACGAATTACGGCATCCAAAGGAATATCCTTTCGTAAGTAGGCCAAAGCCAGACTCGGTGCCGCCCCGAGGTCAATCTGATTATTTTTAATCAGACGCTGCAGCGACGTCCCTGCCAATCGAATACTGTCCACTGATTCTACGTCAAACTTACATTTCGCCAAGTTCTCGATCTGTGCTTTTTGTCTATTTACTCCGCATCCGGAAATGAATAAGCCCAAAAAGACCAAACATCCAAATAAAATTTTCTTGCTCATAGCCGCTATTTTCCTCCAAATTTATACAAAACTCCCAGTGTAAACAATGGGTAACCAGCTTTTAAATATGTATTGCTTTTAAAACCGAAAACCATACCATTTGTGTATTGCAACTTCCACCCTTTTCCAAGCCCCATCCTGGTATAAAACACAGGCTCAATAAGCATATTATCTTCTTTCTCGACTGGAAGGCCATCTATCGCAAAGTTCTTCATACGCATATTGCTCAGTCTAATGATTGTACCGTAGTCAATATCATGTCTATTACCAAACAATTTCAGGGCATCCTTCTTTTCCGATGAAAAATTCACCTGCACGAAAATCTTGTCAAAGTCCATGTCTTGTGTCTCCACAATTGCCTGCCCCATCGTTGACGATCTTTTATCAATTACACTTGTGGTCCCTAACCCATAACCACCATATACTTCAAATACCCGATTATTTTTTTTACCAAAACGTGTATAGTAACCTATCCCCGCTTCCCCCATTTTCTGCGCGTAGTCCTTGGTATTGGATCCATTGTCTACATAGGATCCATTAGCAATCACAGCAACGTGATCCGTCACTGCTACACCCAAATTTGCGGATACATTTGCCTTTGTATTTATATTTCCGGAGACATAAACCTCACCAGCTTCTGTAAACATAGGTGCCGAAGGAACATTGGGCATATAGATCGAACTACAGGAATATAGAGAGCAGGCAAACAATCCAGCACACAGACCATATCCAAACTTGTTGTATTTCATAAATCGGTATTTATCTTAAAAACACATATCCTTTATAAAAATTGTACCAAAGCGGTTACATTTAACAGAAAATAACAATTTACCTCATAAATAAAGACCCGTTTTTTTCCCTTATGAGAACATCCACGAGTTTTTCGAACCAGCAAACAACTCTGATCCAATCAGATGGAACATTCCTTGATTTCGGCCGAATCATTGAATCTGTTAAAAATAAAATTTGGCAACAAAAAGTGATATACACAAAAAAAGGCATCAATTGCTTGATGCCTTCTTCAAATATTGTTGCAAACCTTATGCTTGTTCTGTAGGAACTACAGATACATAAGATTTATTGTTAGCTTTTTTACGGAAAACTACTTTACCGTCTACTAGAGCGAACAATGTGTGGTCTTTACCAATACCAACATTTGTGTCAGGATTGTGTTGTGTACCGCGTTGGCGTACGATGATGTTACCAGCGATTGCTTGTTGACCACCGAAGATTTTGATACCTAAACGCTTGCTATGTGACTCACGGCCGTTCTTAGAACTACCCGCACCTTTTTTGTGTGCCATTTCTTTATCTTAATTTAAGACTAATGTCTGATTAAAAATTCAATTATAACGTAATACCAGTGATCTGGATTTTAGAAAATTGTTGACGGTGACCGTTTTTCTTTTTGTAGCCTTTACGACGTTTTTTCTTGAAAACGATAACTTTATCGCCTTTTAAATGAGACAAAATTTTAGCCGAAACTTTTGCACCAGCAACGCTAGGTGTACCAATGGTAAATTTACCACCGTCTTCTGCTAACAATACATTGTCAAATTCAATACTAGCGCCTTCATCTCCTTGTAAACGGTGTACAAAAAGGAACTGGTCTTTTGCAACCTTAAATTGCTGTCCTGCTATATTTACTATTGCGTACATTGTTAATTAATTAAATGTGTTATTAAATGAAGGGCAAAAGTAATTAGTTTTTATCACAATTCAAAGATAAATCTATCTTTTTCCCTTCATTCTTCATCAACCAGTGTGTCTCTCCATCGGAAATAACAGACTAGCAAGTATTAACCTCTTACCAAACTAAAATTCTTTTTTCCGGTGCAACGTACATTTTAGCTGTAGGCTGCACATTAAATGCCTTATAAAATGCTTCCATATTATAGACAGGGCCATTTACACGGAACTGTTCCGGGCTATGTGGATCAACTTTCAAACGTAAACGCATGCGCTCATCGCTGCTTTTCACCCGCCATACCTGTGCAAAACTCAAAAAGAAACGCTGATCACCTGTAAAACCGTCAATCTTATCGTTCCCCTGCCCTTGTTTGGTCAGTTTAAATGCATCATAAGCAATGTTCAATCCACCAATGTCAGCTAGATTCTCCCCAAGGGTTAATTCTCCATTGACATGTTGATTATCCAATAAGGTGAAGCTGCCGTACAATTTCGTTACTTGATTTGCACGTTCGGTAAACTGTTTGGCATCTACTGCTGTCCACCAATCATTCAAATTACCGGCCTTATCATACTGTCTGCCCTGATCATCAAAACCATGTGTCATCTCATGACCTATGACAGCACCAATAGCACCATAGTTGATCGCATCATCCGCATTGGCGTCAAAGAATGGAAATTGTAGGATTCCCGCTGGGAATACAATCTCATTGTAGGGTGGATTATAATAAGCGTTTACGGTAGGTGTTGTCATGAGCCATTCCTTTTTATCAACAGGCTTGCTTATTTTACTGACCATCTCCTTATAAGCATGCTTAGCTGAAGACTGCAGATTCGCATAATACGTATCTTTTGCAACTTCTACATCGCTATAATCTTTCCATTTTTCTGGATAACCGATTTTCTTGACAAAAGCTTCCAATTTTTCGATTGCCTTTTTCTTGGTTTCCGGTGTCATCCAGTCTAATTTCTCGATTCTGGTCTTGTAGACTTTTTGCAAATTATCGACCAATTCCATCATGCGCTGTTTTGCTTCAGGTTTGAAATAGTCATCGACATAAAGTTTACCGACAATCTCACCCAGGTTTTCATCAGCAGAACTAACCATCAACTTCCAACGTTCTTTTTGCTGCTTTTGTCCATTGAGTGTCTTGCCGAATAGTTCAAATTTTGCATCACGAAACTCCTTACTCAGCGCAGTCGCAGAAGCATTTGCCAAATCAGCCTTTAGTTTTGTTTTCCAAATATCTACAGGCTGTGATTTCAACAAATTATTTAAGGCGAGGTAGAACTTAGGTTGCTGTACCAAAATTGTATCAGTCTTCACCTCCAGTCGCCCAAGAATATCTTTCCAATTCAAATTTGGGGTTTGTTTCTGGAAATCCTGAACGGCAAATTTATTATAGTTTTTGATTGGATCCCGCAATTCAACGGGCGTTACATGGGATTTCGCGATTTCCGTTTCCAGTTTTAGTACCTCTTCAGCAGATTTCTGGGCATTTGCTCCCTCACCGATCAATCCAAACATTTTAACCAAATAGGCCACATAAGCTTCCCTGATCTTTTTCGCTTTATCATCCTGATCCAAATAGTAGCTAGCCTCTGGCAGATTCAAACCACCTTGAAAAAATTGAAGTGCATTTTTACTGCTGATCCGATCATCGGCAGCCACATAAAAACTAAAAAGGTCACCATCGCCATCTTTAAATCCATCTGCCGCATAGGCGATCAATTCATCGACAGTTTTCAATGCATTGATTTTCTGAATCGTTCCTTCTATCGGCTTGGCACCAAGTTTATCAATGGTTACGGTATCCATACCGCTCGCATAGAAATCACCAGCTTTCTGTTGATCTGATCCCTTCTTGGCGTTGGACTGAGCAGCATTTTCCAATACTGTTTTTAATTTCTGCAAATTTTCATCTGCTAGAATATAAAATGAGCCCCAGCCCGTTTCGGAAGCCGGTATCTGGGTATTTTTCATCCATGCACCATTCGCATATTGGAAGAAGTTGTCACCAGGATTGACTGTTGTGTCCATGCCAGAAACATCAAAAAAATTGGTTCTGACTTCTTGTGCACCCTCTTTGCTCTTATTGGACTGACATGACAGCATCATTAAGACGATCGAGAGCGTCCCCCATTTGACTTTTTGTATCATACTTTATTAGATTAAAGAATATAATTAAAGCTAAGCATATTTTGAAGCGCTTCAAAAATACAGCGTAATTATTTCAAAAGTTTTACTTCATACAGGTCTTTGCGTCGATCTTTTTTGACTTTTACGGTACCATATTCATGTAGATCACGCAATGCATAAAGATCCACATCAGCGATCAGCACCATTTCGGCATTGGGGGTAGCTTCTGCTTTAATGGCATTATTTGGAAATGCAAAATCAGATGGCGTAAAGACGGCGGATTGCGAATATTGAATATCCATATTATTGACGCGTGGCAAGTTACCCACAGACCCCGCAATGGCCACATAACATTCGTTTTCGATGGCGCGGGCCTGTGCACAGGTTCTGACCCGAATATAACCATTCTGTGTATCGGTCATAAAAGGTACAAATAGGATCTGCATTCCCTGATCGGCCAGAATGCGGCTCAACTCCGGGAACTCGACGTCATAACAGATCAACAGGCCGACTTTCCCACAGTCTGTATCGAATACCTTTACCTCACTTCCCCCGACCATACCATAGTATTTAAATTCATTTGGCGTGATATGAATTTTCTTAAATTCATCCAGTTTACCATTTCGATGACAGAGATAAGAAACATTATAGAGTTTCTTATTTTCCATCAGTGGCATAGATCCTGCAATAATATTCACGTTATAGGAAACCGCAAACTGCTGAATACGATCAATAATATCGGAAGTATGCTGCGCCAATCTTTCCATCGCCAATCGTTCGGGAAGGTCATTGTAAGGGCTCATTAGCGGTGTATTAAAAAACTCTGGAAACATGATAAAATCCGTTCCATAATCACTAACAGTATCCACAAAGAATTCGATCTGGTCATAGAAAGCTTCAATATTATCGAATAAGCGCATCTGCCACTGCACCAGTCCTAAACGGATGGTCTGTTTTGTTGTCGAAATCGAACGGGTCTCCGATTCATAATAAATATTATTCCATTCCAGCAAGGTCGCAAATTCCATCGACTCGGCATCCTCTGGCAGATAATGTTTCAGAATCTTTTTGACATGAAAATCATTGGAAAGTTGAAATGTCAGTGTCGGATCATAGATTTCCTTGCGTTTTACTTTCTCAATATAAACCCTAGGGCTCATTTTGTCCGCATAATTATGGTAATTGGGGATCCGGCCACCAGCAACGATACATTTTAAGTTCATCTGCTCGCATAGCTCTTTTCGTGCATCATACAAACGGCGCCCTAAGCGTAGTGCACGATGTTCTGGATGCACAAATACTTCGATACCATACAAAGTATCTCCGTCATTACTATGTTTGCTGAATTTACCATCGTCAATAATATCATAATAACTATCGTAGATGTTATTCTTTTTAGAATTGAGGATAATAGATAAGGCACAGGCAACGACTTGGCCATCTATCTCCACACATAATTGCCCCTCAGGAAATATTTCAATCAAATCCTGAATATTTTCCTTTGACCAGGTCTCCCCCACACCATCATAAGCTTGCTCCATTGATTTCTTCAAACCAACATAATCCTTCTTTGTCAAGTTGCGCACTTGAATATCCATATAAATCTCCTTTTGAAATAAGTTTTTCTAAAAATAGCAAAAGTCGGGCCCAAGCCCAAACATCCGGGCAGTCCTGTATCCACAAATGGAGACAAAAAAAGGCGCCAATTGTTTTATTGGCGCCTTAATTATCGATAGATTATGCTATTGACTATGCTTGACCTTGAGGAGTTCCGAAAGGAAATGCTACTGTTGGATCACCACCTTGTTGCGGTTGTTCAGCAGCACCCATATCCATTTTAATTGGACCGTTCAATGCTTCGAAACGATTCACGTTATCAACCAATGCACCTAACAAGCGTTTTGCGTGCTCTGGAGTCAAAACGATTCTTGATTTCACTTTTGCTTTTGGCACTCCTGGCATCACACGGATAAAGTCAACCACAAATTCTGTATTAGAGTGAGTGATAATCGCAAGATTTGAGTAGATTCCTTCTGCTACTTCTTCTGTCAACTCAATGCTCAATTCGTTTTGATTTTGGTTATTTTCCATAATAATTCTAAATGTAAGTTAATATAATCCTAAATTTTATTTTGTAAATGTTCTAAAGTCCTGTCCATCCTCGATATTCAACAATGTTTGATAGATCAAACGGATCACATTGTCAACATCTTCTTTATGCACCATCTCAACCGTTGTATGCATATAACGCAACGGCAAAGAAATCAATGCTGAAGGCACCCCGCCATTGCTGTAAGCAAAAGCATCTGTATCTGTCCCTGTATAACGTGAACACGCCTGACGTTGGAATGGGATATTGTTTTCCTCAGCAACTTTAACCAACAGTTTATTCAAATTGACCTGAACTGCTGGAGCATAAGACAATACCGGACCTTTTCCGGAGAATAAATCTCCCTGTGTGATCTTGTTGATCATCGGCGTTTGGGTATCGTGTGTCACATCTGTAACAATGGCAACATTCGGTTTTATGCGGTCTGCAATCATTTCAGCACCACGCAATCCAATCTCTTCCTGCACCGAATTTACGATATATAATCCAAATGGCAATTTCTTTTTATTCTCTTTTAGCAGGCGCGCAACCTCGGCAATCATAAAGCCACCAGCACGATTATCCAGGGCCCGTCCGATATAGTAACGGTCATTCAAGATTGAAAAGGTGTCTTCATAGGTAATCACACACCCCACATGTACCCCCAAGGCTTCTACCTCTTCTTTGCTGCTGCAACCACAATCCAAAAAGATATTTTTTAGGGAAGGATTTTCTTCTTTCTCGCCCGAACGTGTATGAATGGCAGGCCAGCCAAATACCGCCTTAACGATTCCTTTTTCTGTATGAATGTTCACTCGTTTGGAAGGTGCAATCTGATGATCAGAACCACCATTACGCACCACGTAGATCAATCCATCTTTTGTAATGTAATTAACAAACCAGGAGATTTCATCAGCATGTGCTTCGATGACTACTTTATAGCTCGCTTTGGGGTTGATAACACCAACTGCGGTACCATAGTTATCCACGAATGTTTCGTCCACATAAGGTTTCAGATAATCCAGCCATAAACGTTGACCTTCCCATTCAAAACCTGTGGGAGAAGCGTTGTTTATATATTTTTCAAAAAATGAAAGCGAATCTTTTGTCACGACCGCAGTCGTTTTCTGTTCTTTTTTCTTATTCTTTTCAGCCATCTTTTCCTTTTCTATTTACTTTCGTCAAAATATGAAAATTTCAATGAAATGCAAAAGTAAAAATGTTTTTTGGAATATTCCTTTTACATTTAACTTTGATTTTATTGAAAAATAAGATTAAACCTTATCTTTACCATGGTAATTTAAACAGACATAAAATATATGAATTCAATACTAAGTGCTATACATTGGAATATTGATCCCGAGATGTTCAACCTTGGCGCATTTGCCCTCCGTTACTACGCCTTATGTTGGCTCCTCGCTTTTTTTGTTTCCTATGTTATTATGTTGCGTATTTTCAAAAAAGAAGGCCGCTCGCAGGAACAACTGGACCAACTTTCCATCTATATCTTTCTCGGCACGCTGATTGGCGCACGACTTGGTCATTGTCTGTTCTACGATTTTGACTATTATAAAGACCATATTCTGGAAATTTTCCTACCTTTCAAATGGGATAAAAACGGATTCCAGGTCACAGGTTTCGCCGGATTGGCTTCTCATGGGGGGGCTATCGGTATCCTCACAGCACTTTACCTCTTCTGCCGCAAAACAAAAACAGACTTTTTATGGTTGGCAGACCGATTGGTTGTGGTTGTTCCTATTGCTGGTGCGCTGATCCGTATCGGAAATTTTTTCAATTCAGAGATGGTCGGCACCCCTACGGATTTACCTTGGGCAATCATTTTTGACCGTCATGACAACATCCCTCGCCATCCGGGTCAGCTCTATGAAGCCATCGCTTATATTATCATCTTTATTATTATCGGTTCCTTATTCAAGTCAAACCCGAATCGTCAAAAAGGGAAATTATTCGGCATTTTTATGGTCTTGCTATTTGGTGCACGGATGGTACTGGAACATTTTAAAATCGATCAGGAAGATTTTGAGCAAAGCATGCTACTAAATATGGGGCAATTGCTGAGTATACCCTTTATTTTGGTGGGTCTCTATTTTATCTTCCGCAAACCAAAAGCGTAAAACAGGCTGCGATCGACTATTATTCGCAAAACATATATTTAACAAGGCATCTTTTCTGAGAAAAATGCCTTTTTTCATAGTCCTATTCGAAAGCTATGTACGCTTCGTCAATGCTTCGGTTTCTGTTTGACCACAGTAGCTACCTGCTCCTTCACAGCGTCGCATCGTGGTCGTCATGAATCTGTGTTGAGTCCGACATCAGTCCGTGTTGAGTCCGTGTTAAACACGGACTCAACACGGACTGATAGTGTTCGCACTATGCTCAGACCTGCTTCTAGGGGCGAATCAGGCACGAATCAGTCTCAGATAAGGTGCAAACAATTGTCAAATAACGCTTGGAACACGGACTATATAAATAAATTATATATAAGTGAAAATAATAAACAAACATTTATATACAAATACAATTCTTTTGAATAGAAATAAAATATATAAAATATATATTATTTAGCTTTTCTATACAAATAGATAGCATATAATTCTCACTAACATTATATTGAAATTTCTAAAATCGTTGTGATGTGAATGAGCCTGATCCAACTATCTACATCCAATTCATAAACAATATTTTGTTGTTTTTTATCCAAAACCTACAAAGATTGCTATATTTAGGCTTCTATTATTATCAAACATTTTTACAACAAGAAAACTTAAGCCTAAAATGAGTCTAGAAAAGTGTGCATCTGTCGAAGCGAACGAAAACATGCTTCAATACAATGGTAAATATGGCGAGTATGGTGGATCGTTTATCCCACCTGTTTTGGAAAGTCAGTTAAACAAGTTAGCCGAATTTTTCGATAGCCATGTACAGAAAGAAGAATTCCAAAACGAATTTATTTCTATCCTTAAACACTATGTTGGACGTCCATCACCTTTGTATTTTGCCAAGAACCTAAGTGATTATGTTGGTTCTAGGATCTATTTAAAGCGGGAGGATCTAAACCATACTGGTTCACATAAAATAAACAATTGTATCGGTCAGATCTTATTGGCCAAACAAATGGGTGCTACCGAGATCATTGCGGAAACCGGTGCAGGACAACATGGTGTTGCAACAGCCACAGCGGCGGCATTATTAAATATCCCCTGTAAGGTATTTATGGGAGAGATTGATGCTGCCCGTCAGGCGTTGAACGTGAAACGAATGGAACTACTGGGTGCTCAAGTTGTCACGACAAACCTAGGAAGCCGCACACTCAAAGACGCTGTTGATGCAGCCTTGATGTACTATGTAGAAAACCCAACTTCTTATTACCTTTTGGGTTCGCACGTCGGCCCCCATCCTTATCCAAAAATGGTTGGCTATTTTCAGAGCGTTATCGGGAAAGAAGCCAGACAACAGATCCTTGAACAAGAAGGACGTCTTCCAGATAGTATCTTTGCATGTGTAGGCGGTGGATCAAATGCCATTGGATTATTTTCAGGCTTCCTAGAAGACCAGGAAGTTGAAATCAACGGTGGCGAAGGTGGTGGTTCGGGAACATATCCGAAAACGGCTGCGACCCTGTCATTCGGTAAACCAACCGTCTTTCAAGGCACTTATTCCTACTGCCTGGTCGACGATGAAGGCAATCCAATTCCTTCGACCTCGGTGTCTGCAGGACTGGACTATCCGGGTATATCACCCCAACATGCAGCTTTAAAGGACAGCAATAGAGCAAACTATTACCCAGTAACAGATGATGAAGCCATCGCAGCTTATAAACTGCTTTCAAAATTAGAGGGAATTATTCCGGCAATCGAATCATCACATGCTGTTGCATTAGCAGTTAAGCTGCTAAAAGATAAAAATAAACTTGCTATCGTCAATTTATCCGGACGTGGCGACAAGGATGTGGATCGTGAATTTTAACAACTGACCATTTCAAATAGCAATACAAAGTCCCTTATACAGGGACTTTGTATCTTAATTAATATGAATTAGGCACTTGCCAAATACACAAAACAACGATATTAAATATAGACCTTATGAAGCGAAGTAAAAGTCGTAGCAGCTGGCTAAAAGTTGGTATTGCCGTATTCCTCCTATCCATTTTGGCGTTGACGGTCTACAACCGCTATCCAGAATCCCGTTTATCAAAAAATACTGTCATTGACAGGCTTGTGGTGTATAAATCCAAAAGGGCCTTATTGGCTTATGCACACGGAAAATTACTCAAATCCTACCGTATTTCACTCGGTGGAAAGCCCGTAGGTGCAAAAGAAATTGAAGGTGACCTAAAAACTCCAGAGGGATTATATTATATCAACGATAAGAATCAACACAGTGGGTACCATAAAAACTTAGGGGTCTCCTATCCCAATGAGAAGGATATCGCCCATGCTAAAACTCTAGGTAAAACTGCTGGTGGTGATATCAAAATTCATGGACTGCGAAACGGAATGGGCTTCATTGGCAAACTACAACGTTGTGTAGACTGGACCTTCGGTTGCATGGCATTGACCAACACAGAAATTGATGAGATCTACCGCGCTGTTCCCATAGGCACCCCTATTGAGATTAATCCATAGTGTCACTGCTGTACACCTTAGTGATCAAGACATACGGCATCTCAATCATTCCGTTTTACCGCACCAAAACTCTACAACATAAGTCCCAAATCTTACAACAGAATGTCCGATTAATTTGCGATTTTTGGGTTTAGATTTGTAACTTGTATTAAAAAAAATCGAATGAAACTCGCAATAAAGAATATGGTATGCAATAGATGCATCATGGTTGTCGAAAACGAATTGGCCAAGCTTAATCTTCACATTAAACATATTTCTTTAGGACAGGTCGAAATAGAAGAAACGTTGAACAGAGAACAATCGGCACAATTGGCCGAGAGCTTCTCTGCCCTTGGCTTTGAATTGATCGACGACAAGAGAACAGTACTTATTGAACAGGTCAAGCATTTGGTGCTGGATCTAATCCGCAACCAAAATAATAACACCAATCTCAATTTATCAGAAATAATAAGTAATCAAATTTATCACGATTACAACTATATTTCGAATCTATTTTCAGATGTGGAAGGCATGACAATTGAGAAATATTTCATCAGCCAAAAAATCGAATATGTTAAGGAATTATTGGTCTACGACGAATTGACTTTAAGCGAGATCGCCTATCAACTGAATTACTCCAGTGTCGCCTATTTGAGCAATCAATTCAAAAAAGTAACTGGGCTGACTCCAAGTCATTTTAAGCATATCAAGGAGAATAAAAGGAAACCGTTGGATAAGATTCAAGATGCTGGATAACTATCATGCATGCGCTGAATTGATCAGATCATGATTTGGCACCTAAAGATAAAAAAGAAAAGGCTTCCGAGCGGAAGCCTTTCTTTTAAAATTGCCCTTTCAAATTAGCAACCCTTATTTTAAATATCTCTAGTTCTTTTTGCTGTTGATTGATAAAGGAGTTTTCTGTCAATTTCCCAACCACTATATCGCGTTCTTCATCATTGGCATACACCATATTCTTAAACGGATTTTTGTAATCTTTAGCGCGGGATTTATAGATCTGCTCGCCTATCCAGATTCGGTGTCCCAAAGCCTGATCCAACAAAGATACAATTTTATCTCTGGATATTTCCATACCTTCCAAAGTCAGAATTTCAATCAGTGACAATAAGGCATGCTTTCGTTTATCCAATGGATAGTCCTTGCTACGCTCATGATAAAACTCATGAATATCGTCCCAGGAGTCTATCTTTTTGGACTTGATATCATCCAGAAAAATCTGCAATGCAGTACTTTCGATAAGCTGTCCACCGATATTTTCCCAGTTTGTCCGTTGTTCACCGGCAAGGCTCGCAATGATATCATCTAGTGATCGTCCTTCCTCCAATGCATCCATCAAGTGCAAAACACCATAATACTTGATAAATGAACGATAAAGATGATAGGCCTCACCAACTTTTTGAATCACTGTAGGTCGGCGTGAATTTTCCGCTCCGGATAAAACAATCGTCTTATCTTTTAGATCAATATTGTTGGCAAGCAAGGCTCGCCCTGCCACAATGCGTTCCTCCCTTGTCTTATCCTCTTCCTGTTGAAGGCTTTCCGATACTGCAAAGGCAAGTGTTTCCATTCCGGCAAACATCTCATTGACGGTATCAGGAGCCAACATAGCGTACTCAAAATATTGATTTTTAAAATGTCTATTGTCCCGAGCTTCATACTTATTAGCATTACGCACTAAGGCGTACATATTATACATAAACCAATACCCTGGGATAAGTACAAGCCGATCGTGCTGTACATCGTTGCTTACCAACGTAAAAGGCAGTTGGATATCCAGCTCGTGTAAAAAGTCACCCTTTACAATCAAACAGTAAGAGGCAAATCTCGAGTTGTGTTTGAGGCTCACACATAAGCCCGGCCAGAAACCGCGTCCTGCGATAATCTCACCATCAGCTGCCCTAGAATTGTGGTTTGACCCGACAGTAGCCCCAGCCGCCATATTACTTTGCCCCATCACCAATGCGGCACATAGGAATGAATTATTATGGTGTTGTTCATGTGCAGGAAAAATTAGGGAATTGAGCACTTCACAACAGGATATCGTCGAATTATCACCCAGATAAGAATTGATCAACCGCGCGCCATATTTCAGTTGCGAATAAGAGGCCAAAATAAAACGTACCGCTTTGACTCCATAGAATATACGACAACCGTAGCCAATAATACCATTAACCAGCTCACAGCCCTCACCAATTTGGGTATAGGATTCCTGTGATGAGTTAACAGTTACATTCTTCAGCTTATTCACCCCTTTGATGTAGGCATCGGTACCAATCTTCACATTTTTGATCGTGAATGTATTTTTGATAACGCAGCGATCACCGATCTGACTATAATATCCCCGTTGTGTACCGATTTTTTGGTCGGTCAGCTCTTCAAAACGATGTTGTAGCTCCCGATCATGGCGATTTCGTGTCCACAGATAGACATCTGCCGCCTGCATCCCATCAAAAGGATACACCGAGCGTGCACCGTTTTCGTTGCAGAGCTCCAATTGAATACGTTTACCCGATTCTTCACCATCACGTAGAATTCCATTTCCAAATTTAGCGGTGCTACCGGTCTCCATCTCCTTGATTTGACTCAACAGCACTTCATTACCCACAATAAAATAGGATAAATAACCGATATGATGTACAGCCACATCATCGCCAAAATCAGAACTGATAATGGTCGAATGATATAAACCGATGGGAAGTTGCAGGTTACGGTATTCCAAATAGCTGGGGTTGAGATTTCCGATGCGCACCAAACCATAGAATTTACAACCTTGGATTTGCTTGGGATCGAAGACTGCTGACACCTTTACCCTGGACCAGTCGCTCGACCAATTGCCATTGGCGATCAGCTCCTGAATCTCATTTGCTGTAAGGTCACGGTAATCATTGCGTGGATTCTGCTGAAAACGCAGGGTGTACTCATCCTGCCCTTCCCGGAGAAATTCATTTGGGATAAAATCATATCCCAAATGCTCCAAAGGTCTTTTCTTTAACACACTCATACGCCTCCCTATTCTACTGTGACAGATTTGGCGAGATTACGAGGTTTGTCAACATCTAATCCTAACTCCACGCCAATATAATAAGACAATAACTGCAAAGGAACAACAGAGATTAAAGGAGCAATAATCTCATCTGCCTCTGGAATTTCCATAAAGTCATCCGACAGCTCTTCGGAAACGGCGTCACCTCTTGTGACTACAGAAATAATCTTCCCTTTCCTTGCTTTTATCTCCTGGATGTTGGAGACAATCTTTTCATGATAGGCATCCTTCGTTGCGACGAATACAACAGGTAGATTCTCATCGACCAAAGCAATAGGGCCATGTTTCATCTCTGCTGCAGGATAACCTTCGGCATGAATATAAGAGATCTCTTTGAGCTTTAGCGCACCTTCCAGGGCAACCGGGAAGTTATACCCTCTACCAAGAAATAAGAAATCCCTTGCGTCTTTATATTTTTTTGCAATTTGTTGGATCTTTTCGATCTGCGTATCCAATATCCACTCAACCTTTTCAGGAACTGCATGCAATTCCTCCGATAGTTTCAGAAAGCGTTCTTCCGAAATCGTTCCTTTTAAGGCTGCAATTTTTAATGCGATCAGATTTAGGACAGTTAGCTGTGCGGTAAAAGCTTTGGTACTTGCCACACCGATTTCAGGTCCAGCATGTGTATAAGCTCCTGCATCAGAAAGACGGGCGATTGAAGATCCAACGACATTGACGACACCAAGAATGATGGCACCCTGCTTTTTCGCATTTTCCAGCGCCACCAACGTGTCCGCAGTCTCACCACTTTGTGAGATGGCCAAAATTACATCTCCAGGATGGATCACAGGATTCCGGTAACGGAACTCCGAAGCATACTCCACCTCAACATTAATGCGGCATAATTCTTCAATCACATATTCGGCAATCAAGCCAGCATGCCAACTCGTACCACAGGCAACAATGACAATACGATTGGTGCTGCTAATTTCATTCGCATACTTCTCAATTCCACTCAGAATAATTTGCTTCGCTTGCAGATCCAGGCGCCCACGCATCGAATCGTAGATGGTATGGGGCTGTTCGAAGATCTCCTTTAGCATAAAGTGATCGTAACCACCTTTTTCAATAGCCGATAACTCCAGATCCAATTTTTGGATGTACGGTGTAATCCGTTCATTTCCCAAATTCTTGAGGATTAGTTCATCGGGCGTGATAATCGCAAGTTCATAATCATTGATGTAAACAACTTCTTTGGTATAAGCTAACATCGGCGAAGCATCTGAACCCAAGAAATGCTCATTTTTACCTATTCCAATTACCAGGGGACTTCCCTTTCTTGCCGCAATAATCCGATCTGGATGACCAGCCTCCAATACAAGGATCACATACGCACCAACAACCCTTTTTAAGGCAATACGGATCGCCTCCTCCAGGGAGCATTCATTTTGTAACTGGATTTCTTCGATAAAGTTAACGAGCACTTCAGTATCCGTATCACTTTTGAATTGGTAGCCTTTGCTTATTAATTCTGCTTTTAGGGAAGCATAGTTTTCGATGATACCATTATGGATCATTGCAATGCGTCCACTATTTGAATAATGCGGATGGGCATTGCGGTCAGAAGGTTCACCATGGGTGGCCCAACGCGTATGCCCTATTCCTGTTGTTGATTGGAGATCCTGACCGTAAACGAATTCTTCTAGATTCACTACTTTGCCCGTCTTTTTGTAAACATCAACCTGTTCACCTTTGTGCAGTGCCACTCCCGCACTGTCATATCCACGGTATTCTAATTTTTTCAATCCATCAATGACGATACCATACGCCTGACGGTAACCTGTGTATCCTACAATTCCACACATGCTTGTCTCAATTTTAAGTATATATATTTTGTTAATGCGGCCGCAATGTAATAAAAAATATTTACGCAATCGATTGATTAACCTAAAATTAACACAAAAAAAAGGAGGCCAATGACTTAGCCTCCTTTCCTTTGTAAAATTGATTTATGTTTAATGTTCTGCTACATCAACATGATCATAATCCTCTACAATCAATGCCTCATAGTCAGTTTTCTTCTTTTTACCAAAGCGGTCAAAGATCGAATATACGACCGGCACGACAACTAGGGTCAAGAATAGGGACGACAATAGACCACCAATGATAACGATTGCCAGACCTCTGTTCATATCGGCACCATCACCAGTAGCAATGGCAATTGGAATCATACCGAATACCATGGCAATTGTCGTCATCAAGATCGGACGAAGACGGGCATGGTTAGCAGCAACCAGTGCATCGTGTGTACTATCGCCAGCTTCTTTTCGATGGTTCGCAAAATCGACGAGCATGATCGCGTTCTTGGCCACCAGACCAATCAACATGATAATACCCAAGATGGTAAAGATGTTCAACGTCTGGTTACCCAATGCAAGGAACAACAAGGCACCAATAAAGGACAATGGAATGGAGAACAATACCACAAAAGGTGTGATAAAGCTATCATATAGCGCCACCATCACAAGATATACCAAGATAATTGAGGCCAATAATGCAATTCCCAATGTACCGAAACCTTCAGTCTGATTTTCCATGTTACCACCCCAAATGAAAACAATTCCGGGTTTGCGTGGGAGCTTCTCAAATTGAGCCTGCCATTCCTGTGCTACGGTACCCATTGGTCTACCGATTGCCTGACCTTGGATAGATACCGCCGGCGATTTATCGCGACGCTCCAATAAGGTAGGTCCTGAACCATAAGAAACTGTTGCAAATTGTTCCAATGAAATTGAAGCACCTTTATTATTGATAAATTTCAAATCGCGAACATTCTCGATGCTGGCACGACCACTTTCTGTATAGCGAATATTGATATCATACTCATTATCACCCGCTCTATATTTATTGTCTGTATTTCCAGAAAATGCAGTCTGCATCGTCATACCGACTGTGGATACGTTCAGTCCCAAAGACGTCATTTTATCACGGTCAATTTTCACATTGATCTCAGGGTTACCAGCCTCAGAAGTTAACTTCACTCCTGCTGCTCCCGGGATCTTACGCAATTGATCTGCCGCTTTCTCCGCAAATTCCTGTGCATCTTCTACCGAAGAACCGATGATGGTCAACTTCAATGGCGCCTGCTCAGCTCCCATGATACCGACATTTACAGTCTTAATCTTCGCTCCGATCAGCTTGTTTTCCAATTCGCGTTTTAAAGTCGCAGAATATACCTGAGAGTTACCTTCAAAATTCTCCTTATCCAGAATAACGTGGATTTCGGATTTATAACGTGAACCTGTTGTGGAAGCCATACCATCCGAAGACTGTCCTACAGTGGTGATGATTTCTTTGACATCTGGCTTAGATTTGATATAGGCTTCAGCCTTTTGCGTCAATAAGTTGGTCTTTTCCAAAGAAGCATCCTTGTCCAATTCCAATTGGATGAAAAATTCCTTACGGTCTATGCCAGGAAAGAAGTCCGAACCGATATACCCTTTGACCACAAGCATAAAAGAAGCGACCAATAAGCCTACTGCAAGTCCCAATGTTGCCAATTTATTCATCCGGCTTTTTAATGCCCAGACCAACAATCCAGATACCCAATGAGTAAAAGCTGTCAAACCACTTTCAAATCCATGAATTATACGTCCGAAGAAAGAAGTTTTGCTCAAATGCTCCAGTTTTCCGAAACGGGAATATAACCAGGGAACAACTGTAAATGACACAAGCAGGGATAGCAAAGTGGAAATAATTACGGTCACACAAAATTGAGCAAGGATGTTTGCCACCAAACCGGTAGACATCGCAATCGGTAAAAACACCACCACGATAACCAAGGTAATCGCCGTTACGGTAAAACCGATCTCCGAGGCTCCATCAAATGCCGCACGCACTTTATTTTTCCCCATCTCCATGTGACGGTGGATATTCTCGATAACAACGATCGCATCATCCACCAGAATACCGACAACCAGTGATAGCCCCAATAAAGACATCAGGTTTAGGGTATAGCCCATCAGCAGCAACCCAATAAATGTCGCAATCAGTGATAACGGAATCGCAACCATGGTAATCGCAGCATTACGCAAACTCTGCAAGAAGAACAACATGATAAAACCTACCAAGGCAATCGCAATCATCAAGTCATGGATTACGTTATTGGCAGCATTCAATGTAAAGTCAGAAGAGTCATTTGCAACAAGAATTTTGATCTTGTTGCTTGCATAATCTTTTTCCACCTGCCCAATTGTCTTTTTAACACCTTCAGATACCGCTACTGCATTGGCATCCGATTGTTTAAAGACCTGTAACAAGATGGTGTTCTGACGATCCAAACGAGCCACCTTCTCAATTTCTTTGATACCATCCTGCACATCGGCGATATCGCGCAAATAGATCTGTACCCCTGCTGGTGTCGTAATCGGTAGATTACGTAATTCTTCGATCGAAGTTACTTTACCCGCCAAACGGATTGTTGTTCTGTTGTCACGTGTACTTACGTTACCTGTAGGAAAATCAAGATTTGAAGAGGCAACAGTCTGTTGTACCTGAGCGATTGTTAAGCCATAGCCTTCAATTTTCTTAGGATCCACAGAAATCTGAATTTCACGCTCCTCGCCCCCGATCATATCCACTTTGGCTACTCCATTGATCCGTGCGAAAACTGGCTGAATCTTGTTATCTAATAAGTCATACAATTCTTTTTCGGATAAGTTGGACGTTACGGCTAAACTCATGATAGCAACGTCATCCAATGAGAATTTGGACAACGATGGCGTTTTCACATCATCGGGTAGATCGTTGACAACGGCATTGATTTTCCGTTGTGCATCGGTCAGCAGGAAGTTGACGTCAGCCCCGTTATTTAAGGTAATCATCACAATGGATACACCTTCCAGGGAAGTCGACTCTACTTTCTTAATACTCTCCAGCGAGGAAATTGCATCCTCAATTTTTTTGGTCACTGAGCTTTCCACCTCAGCAGGCGATGCCCCTGGATAGACCGTCTGCACCGTGATTACGTTGATCTCAAATTTGGGGACTAACTCGTACCCCAATTGAGTATAGGAAAACAACCCGCCTAATGTCAGTATTATAAATAATACGATAATTATACTGGGACGTTTTATCGATATTTCGGTAATTTTCATTAGAATTATTTGTTTTTAATGGTAATGAAACCACGACTTCATTTGCTACTGTTTTTCAGTATACATTATTTAATAATTTCAACAGGGCTTTGATCAAACAAGTTGATTTGACCCGAAACAATCACTTGATCGCCATTTTGTAGACCACCCAAGATTTCAATGTGATCACCAAAGTTTCTTCCGGATTTCACATTGGTTTCGATTGCTTTACCATTTTTAAGAACGAATATTTTATTATCACTCACACTACCGACAAATGCATTGCGAGGTACGATCAAAGTATTACCGGCAACCCCTTCCCCAAACATTGCTGTACCATACATACCGGCACGCAATTGATTCGATGAGTTATTGACTTCAATTTCTACCGGGAAATTCAAGCTTCCATCAGATTTAGGAGCAATAAATGTTACCTTACCTGTGAATCTTTGGTCTGCATATACACTTGCTGATACATCAACAGACTGACCTACTCGTAACGTAGCCACATTTTTCTCATCAACATTGACACGTAATTTTAATGTTCCAACATTGACGATATCAAAAGCCGCTGCTCCAACAGTCAAATAAGTTCCTGGTTCAATTTTACGTGCATTAACCACACCTGAAACAGATGTCTTAATGGTTACATCACCGGCATTCAATTTTGATGCTCTTAAATTATTTTTAGCGTTTTCAAATTGCAATTTCACCTGATCGAGCTGTTGTTTGGTCACACCACCTGTAGAAAAAGCACTTTCAAAGCGATGTAAGTCCGCCTGTGCATTCGTAAATGCTGCTTGCGCATTAGCTACGTTTACATTCAGCTTGTCACCTTCGATAATTGCGAGGGTTTGCCCAGCACTTACATGGGAACCTTCGTCGACCAACACCTTCACAACTCTACCCGCAGTTTCCGCAGATACGGTGACCTCTTGCTTTGGCGCAAAAGTTCCATTAGCGGTGTAACGTAGGTCCATTGAGCTTACTTTCGCCGTATCAATACGGACGGCAATTGCTGCATTTGTTTTCGCAACCTCAGCTGTTTCCGCTTCGTTTTTCTTTTTATTCTTATTTAACACAAAAAATATTCCTGCAAGACCAGCAGCAATAATAAGTAGGGTAATAATTCCGCGTTTCATATTGTATTAGTCAATTATTCTTTAATTAGTGATTTGAGATTTCCGTTCGCTTTAATCAGTTGGACTTCTGCCACCTTGTAATCAAGCAACGAAGTATTTAAATTGTTTTGCGCGTCAGCATAAGCTTTCTCTGCATCCAATAGATCTGTTAACGTCGCCAAACCATTCTTATAGTTATTATTGGTATCCTCCAACACAGACTTTGCCAAGTCCACGTTCTTTCGGTTCGACTCGATCGTCAAAAGTGTATTTTTGATTTGCACTTTAGAATTTTCCGCAGCCATACTTAGTGCCAATTTTGTATCAGCTATATCGACCTGTAGTTTATCAATATCGATTTGGGCTTGACGTACTTTCGATCTTGTCAAAAAACCATTAAAAATGGGGACAGATAAATTCAGGCCAATACCGGAAAAACTAGACCAATTTACACCCTCAGCTTTTGAAAATAACGGGAATACCGGGCCTAATCCCTGACGTCCATAATTAGCTGTCAACGACAATGTTGGATAGTATTTAGAAATCTCGGCTTTTTTATTGAGCTCCAATAAATCATTTTGCTTTGTTAAAACCTGAATTTCTGTTCTATTTGAAACATCAATCGGATTATAAACCGCATTTAACTCGACGGTTTCAAAAGTAGAGCTTGGCATGGCAATCTGTTCATCCATTGACATACCAATCACAAACTTAAGCGCATTTTCCTTTAGTTGAACTGCATTGATCAACTGTTGTCTGGATGCTTTTAAATTTGTGACCGCTACATTTGTCCGGTCTAAGTCAATTTTCTTTGCCAATCCATTGTTATACAGACCTTCGATCACATCCCTTGTTTTAGTGGTGCTCTCTAAGTTATTTTCAACTGTTTTTAATTGTAATTTTGATTGATAGACATCATAATAACTGTTAGCTACCTTCTCAATTAACTGTTCATCTGTCAATGTCTTATTAATCAAGTAAAATTCGCGAGTAGTTTTCGCTGCTTTTAATCCGGTAAATACAGTCTGATTAAACAATTGTTGATTCAAACTTATCGAATTTGTTGACTGCCATTTTTGTCCGAAAGCGGCCATTACCGTCGTTCCAGGTTGACCAACAAGCTCCCCTGGTAATGCAACTTTTTGGATCATAGGATTGTACGTGATTCCTCCATTAAAAGTGACCTGTGGCAATGCACCTGACTTAACCTCAGCAATCTTATGCTCGGCGTTTACTACATCAAGATTCGCTTTCTTAGCATCGGCCTTATTCTGTAAAGCAAATTTGATCGCATCACTTAGGCTTAATTGCTGCTGTGCATGACTTTGGAAAACCATCGTACCTAATAAAAGGCTGGCTAGTATTCTGATTGTTTTCATTCCTAATTTATTTGTCCTAATTTTATATCTACTTTTTATTTATACCATTAAAAAACAGCTTAGTAGCCAGTTTTTGTTTCTGTAAAACTTCATCAAAACGATCCTGATTTGGAATTCCAGAAATAATATCGGAAATATTGCACATCAGGGATAAACTCTTCATCAGTTCCACATAGATTTCCGCTGTTTCATAGAGATGCTCTTCATTGAGTTCTCCCTTCTCTGCACCTACCTTGAGTATCTCATAGAGCGCCTGTACGTCGCGATTGTGGAGACACTGAAAAAACTCTTGCATCGAAAGTCCTTTAATCCATTCCAGGTTCTCATTCATATGCAACATATAATACTTGCGTACAAAAGCATCCCGTAATTCCAAAATCTTCATGATCAGATCGTAGGTTGTGCCTTTATGCACAGCTACCAACTTCTCCTCCTCTTCCCTGTACTCATCTGTCAAACGTATAATAACATCCCGTATAAGCGCATTCTTCTCCGAGTAATAATAATATAAATTCGCTTTGGTGATTTTTATATCCTCCGCAATCTCATTCATCGTTGTCTTACTAAAACCATAATGCATAAAGCGTCTTATAGCGGCATCAATGATCTGGTCTTTTCTATCTTCCATTCTTCAAAAAACTCCTTTCTACTTTCTGACTTTTATCAAAAATTGTTCAAAAATATAAAAAGTAACTTCTCGTACAAAATATATTTTGAAATCGCTATTAATTTGATATTTAATTGACAACAAAAAAAGGCAAACTTTGGAAGTTTGCCTTTTCTTAATAACTCGGATTTGACTAAAACGCTACAGTATTCTGGAAATGTTTGAGGAATTTTCTTTTGTCCAGTTTATATAACCTCGCGGCCCGATAAGCAACACCAGTCTGCACTTCATCCAACTCCTTCAGAAAGCCATAATTCTGCATTTTCTTTCGAAAATTGCGTTTATCCAATGTTTTATTTAATATGCCTTCATACACCAATTGCAATTGGGTGAGGGTAAATTTTTCAGGTAACAATTCAAAAGCGATCGGTTTGTAAGCTAAACGACGCTGCAATCTTTCCAGGCATAAATCCAAAATCTGCTTATGGTCAAATGCCAATTCTGGAACATTTCTAACAGGAAACCATTTCGCCTGCTTCATGTAGTTTGTAACAGGCTTTGTTTTCAGTTTTGTACTATCAAGCTGGACCAGGGCATAGTAAGCCACTGTCAAAATACGTCCTTTTGGGTGCCGTTTCAAGCCCGCAAAAGAATGCAATTGATCCATAAATACATCCTTCAAACCTGTATTTTCATACAAAATTCTCTTTACGGCATCTTCCATCTCTTCGTCATTATCCACGAAAAAGCCTGGCAATGCCCACCAATCCTTAAAAGGATATTCATTTCTTTCAGCCAAAAGAACCTTTAATTCTCCTTCATGAAAGCCTAATATGACACAGTCTACGGTAAAATTACTATACAAAACTTCTAAATTTATTTATGTGCAATATACTGAGCTAAATTTATTGGCTACTAATCATCGGGTTACCTGTAACAATTATACGCTTCCTAAACGTGATGCGCAAAAAAATAATGAAAAATTTATTCAAAGTGTAGAATATACACTATAAAAATCTTATATTCGTAGAACCTAAAATATAGAGTGTGATAAAAGAAATAAAAAAAATAGGCGTATTAACATCTGGCGGTGACGCCCCCGGCATGAATGCTTGCATCCGTGCAGTTGTCCGTACAGCGCTTCACAAAGGCCTTCAGGTCACTGGAATTTACCAGGGGTATCAGGGTTTGATTGACGCAAATTTCAAAGAAATGGATACCCGCTCTGTGAGCAATATCATACAACGTGGTGGTACAATATTAAAAACAGCACGTTGTCTTGAGTTTAAAACAACTGAAGGGCGAAAAATCGCCTACGACAATTTAAAAGCAGCAGAAATAGATGCGTTGGTGGTGATTGGTGGTGATGGGACTTTTACTGGTGCAAATTTTTTCTCCAAAGAGTTTGAGATTCCCATTGTAGGAATCCCCGGAACGATTGACAACGACCTTTACGGATCTGACTATACCATTGGTTATGATACAGCCAACAATACCGTTATCGAGGCTATTGACAAAATTAGAGATACAGCGGCATCACATGAGCGCCTCTTCTTTGTTGAAGTTATGGGTAGAGATTCAGGATGTATCGCATTAAACGCCGGAATTGCTGGTGGTGCTGAAGCGATCCTGCTTCCAGAAAAAGAGACTGCTATAGATGATTTAATCAGCCACCTGGAAGATGGAGCTATCAAAAAGAAATCTTCTTCCATTGTTATTGTGGCAGAAGGTGATCAAAACGGTGGCGCCTATTATGTCGCAAAAAAAGTAAAGGAAAAATTTGATCATTACGACACGAAAGTTAGTATATTAGGGCATTTACAACGTGGTGGATCTCCAACGAGTTTTGACCGCGTGTTGGCTAGTCGATTGGGTTTTGCTGCCGTTAATGAAATTTTAGCGGGCAATACACGGATCACCGTTGGTCTCCGTGGTAATGAAATCAAAACTACTCCGATCGAGGAAGCTATCAGCAATAAGGAAATTAAACTTAGCCCTGATCTATTGGAAATGGCTGAGATTTTATAATATAAAATAAAGCAGACTATGATAGCAGTAGTATACAGTGGATCTCGATTCTCAGACTGGCGGTTGGCTGACAAAGGCCGGATAACCACCGGGTTTCGCATGAATGGTATCAACCCCTATCTCCAGGATGAACGATCCATACTACAGCATTTAAATAGAAACACCAATTTGATCAATAATGCTGAAAAAATTAAACGTATTTATTTTTTCGGTGCCGGTTCTTCATCAAAAGAACGTAAAGATAAGATCAAAAATGTTTTCGAGCGTTTTTTCGTCAATGCCCGTGTTAAAGTAGACCATGATGTTATTGCTTCTGCTATTTCAACTTTTGGAGATGAAAAAGGGATCGTAGGTATTATCGGAAGTGGGTCGAATGCCGCTTATTATACCGGAAAGAAAATCATTGAGAACAATTATGGTCTGGGCTACATCCTCGCAGACGAAGGGGCTACCAACTGGAATAGTCAGCAATTGCTGAAACATTATATGACAGACACCCTTCCCGTTGATTTGAAGGATAAATTGGAAAAAGAGTTCACCTTAGACAAGAAAAGTATTTTGGAGAAGGTATATATTGCACCTCAACCAACCAACTTTTTAAATTCATTTACCGATTTTGTACTTGAAAATAAGGAGCATTTATTTATCAACCAATTGATCAAAAACGGGCTACGTATTTTTATTAAAACTTATATTAAGCCATTAATGAAAGAGTATCCAGACAGCGATGTGAATTTTACTGGTTCGGTAGCTTTCAATTATGAAAACATCCTGCGAGAAGTAGCAACAGAAGAATTTAATATCAGTATTGGCACCGTGGTCAAGGAGCCGATACATAATTTAATTAAATATTATATCAATAAAAATTAAGAATATGAAAATTGGAATTAACGGATTTGGCCGTATTGGTCGTTTAGCATTCAGAGCTGCTATCAATCGTCCAGAAATTGAAATTGTTGGTATCAATGACTTAGTTGAGCCGGATTATATGGCTTATATGTTGAAATACGATTCAACACATGGTAAATTTGACGGTACTGTTGAAGTTAAAGACGGCAACTTGATCGTGAATGGCAAAACAATCCGTGTAACTGCTGAAAAAGACCCAGCAAACTTGAAATGGAATGAAGTAGGTGCTGAAGTAATCATCGAATCTACAGGTTTCTTCTTGACTCAAGAGTTGGCTCAAAAACACATTGATGCAGGTGCGAAAAAAGTTGTTATGTCAGCTCCAGCAAAAGATGACACACCTACATTCGTAATGGGTGTAAACCACAAAGAATTAAAAGCAGATCAACATATCGTTTCAAATGCATCTTGTACAACAAACTGTTTAGCTCCTATCGCTAAAGTATTAAATGATAAATTCGGTATCGTTGAAGGTTTGATGACTACTGTACACGCTGTAACAGCTACTCAAAAAACTGTGGATGGTCCTTCAGTGAAAGACTGGAGAGGTGGCCGTGGTGCTTACCAAAACATCATCCCTTCTTCTACAGGTGCTGCTAAAGCTGTAGGTTTGGTTCTTCCTGAATTGAAAGGTAAATTAACAGGTATGTCTTTACGTGTTCCTACTGCTGACGTTTCAGTTGTTGACTTAACAGTACGTTTAAATAAAGGTGCTTCTTACGAAGAGATCAAAACTGCCATGAAAGAAGCTTCTGAAGGCGAATTGAAAGGTATCTTGGGTTACACAGAGGATGAGGTCGTTTCTTCAGACTTCTTGGGTGATGCTCGTACATCAATCTTTGATGCTAAAGCTGGAATTTCTTTAAATGATAACTTCGTTAAAGTTGTATCTTGGTATGACAACGAGTGGGGTTATTCTAACAAAATCGTTGATTTAGTATTAGAAGTTGGTAAATTATCTTAATAAGATCCACCTAGACAATATCAAAGGGCTATTCAGATCGAATAGCCCTTTATTTTTTCCACTTAGGAATCAGCGGGTTGGCGTTTAAACGCAAAAAAAAGCACTTTCGCCTTTTGTATTTCAAATAATCCCTCTATATTTGCAGCATCAATAAGGCAAACAGCTACTATTGAAAAGGTGCCATAGCTCAGTTGGTAGAGCAAAGGACTGAAAATCCTTGTGTCGCTGGTTCGAATCCAGCTGGCACCACCGAAAGAGACAGAACGCGATGTGCTGAAATACTTTGAAAAATAATTCCAATGCGAAAATAGCTCAGCTGGTAGAGCACAACCTTGCCAAGGTTGGGGTCGCGAGTTCGAATCTCGTTTTTCGCTCACCTGCCTAGGTGGTGGAACTGGTAGACACGCAGGACTTAAAATCCTGTTCCCGTTAAGGGAGTGCGGGTTCGATTCCCGCCCTAGGTACAAGAAAGCTCATCAGTCGATGGGCTTTTCTTGTTTATATGCCTTAAATTTCATTCACTGCTATTACGCGCGCTTTATAAAGATCTATTTTCTGATAAATCTTGTTAAAAAACATTTTCTTGTCCCGTGTTCCGGCCGTATTTAACAACCTGGAGTTTTTAAGTTGATGCTGATAAAAGGTTGACGCATGCTGGCAAGTGTCTGTATCGTTTGTAATGAAATACCCAAGCATCGTATGGGGAACAAATAGCGATTTTCTGTCCTTGTTTCCAACCAAAACATTATTGTTTAAGATCAATAGCTCGTGGTAATATAGTTGATACTGATCGTTATTTGGAACGCATTTTTTTTCCAATGAAAACACCAGTTCCTTTATCTGGTCACAGAGGATCTTCCCATTGTCAGCTGTCAATAGGCCCGCTTGGGAAAAATACATAATCTGCTGCAGCGTACTATTGATTGTCGTATCATTCCAGATCTCTTTTACCCTGATGGACGAATAATAATCATTCAGTTTTTGCCCCCGATTATCCGTCGGTGTTTTTGACAAAAAAGACTCAAAAGGTACCTCCAACTCATCTGGGCTCAATAAATTGAGCCAAACATACCGCTTAAAACGAGATAATAATCCTGTATTTATCGTATAGAAGATCGGTATATCCTTAGCAGAATAATACAAGGACGTTTCCAGCTTGGGTTTAAATTCTGTTAACGACTTAAAGGAATTCTCTAGGTAATTTGACAGGTCATTGAACGACTGGATTTCCGTTGTCCTTTTCACTAAAACATGATCACTATTCTGAAACATCTTGTCCAAAGAAAGTGAAAAGTGATTCGCCAGTTGTACCGTCTCCTCTATTGAAAATTTACTCTTCATCGAAATCCGCCGATGCGCCGCATCATAGCTAATATCAAGAGCACCTGCTATGGCCTCGATGATAGACTTCGTTGCATCTATTTTTCGTTGTATTTCCTGGATCAGCTTTTCTTGATACATAGGCCTATTGGTTTTGCGATTATCACAAAAATAAAAATATTTTTTATTGTTTACCACAATTTAGAATGCGATTATCACAATAACTTTGGTAAACAAAACAAATAGTCATTTTATTAAAAGCTGAATATGAAAACATTATTGAAAATACCTGCGCGATCTGTTGATCAAACTGAAAACTTATGCACTTTACCCCTTTCATCGGAAATTAGCACCGAAGGAACGCAAAAATTACGAAGCTACCTAAGCGAAAATACGAACCAACAATTTCCTACATTGACCGATACCAACATCGACCTGTCGCTACTAAATGGAAATATTGAGAACTTCATTGGTATGAGTCAAGTTCCAACAGGGATTATTGGTCCATTAAAAGTCCAGGGAACCGCAGCCAACGGTGCATATTATGTTCCATTGGCCACCAGTGAAGGGGCACTGGTCGCATCTTATCATCGTGGAGCTAGAGCATGTTTGTTGGCGGGAGGAATCACATCGATCTGCCTAAAAGAAGGTGTCCAACGAAGTCCGGTATTCAAATTCGAAAACTTAAATGATTTAAGCCTTTTCGTGTCGTGGTTCCTTGCTGAGAAAGACAGTCTTCAAGATATCGTTAAGAAAACAAGTCGCTTTGCAAAATTAACGGACACAAGAATCCAGATCGAAGGCAATCACTTGACCATATCATTTGAATACTTCACCGCAGATGCGGCCGGACAAAATATGGTCACCATCTGTACAGATGCCATCTGCCGCTTTATTGTCGAACTCTGTCCGGTCAAGCCTACGCACTGGTTTATTGAGGGGAACAGTTCCGGCGACAAAAAGGCAACAGCATACTCCTTCAACAACGTTAGAGGTAAGAAAGTAACGGCAGAAATAGAACTATCAGCCAGCATTGTATCGGAAGTACTCAAAACATCATCCGAACTGATGGATAGATACTGGCGCAGCTCCACCATGGGGATCATCCAAAGTGCTGCTATAGGTGCACATGGTCACTATGCCAATGGCCTGGCTGCACTATTTTTAGCTACCGGCCAAGATGTTGCCTGTGTAGCCGAAGCTGCAACCGGCATCACAAGAATGGAATTAAATAAAGATGGTTCGCTATATGCCAGCGTCACCTTGCCGAACCTGATCATAGGAACTGTCGGCGGAGGTACAAACCTCCCAACTCAAAGGGAATGTTTGGAGATCATGGACTGTTACGGAGAAGGAAATTCAATAAAATATGCTGAGATCGCCGCGGCTCTTGTACTTGCCGGAGAACTATCTATTGCTGCGGCCTTGTCAGCCGGTCAGTTTACGAAGGCCCATCAAAAATTCGGCAGAAAAAAAACGGTATAAAATGGAAGCGAAAAAAGAAAATAGATGGAATGTGCCAAATGCACTTTCCACCTACCGCATATTGGCATTACCTTTTATTAGCTATGCCATATTAACTGAAAACAGGGATCTCTTTATAATATTATTATCTATAAGCCTTATAACGGATATCCTCGACGGATTAATCGCCAGACTATTTAAACTTCAAACAAAATTTGGTGCTAAACTAGATTCGGTCGCGGACATAGGGACATACCTGATGGCCTTCATGGGAATGATAAGACTGGAAAAAGCTTTTGTAGCAGCATATAAAGTCGAATTTATCCTGCTTATTGTCTTATGGATCGCACCCCAGGTATATGCACTTATCCGATTTCAACGGTTCCCCAGCTTTCATTTATGGTCTTATAAAATAACTGGCTACCTACAGGGCATATTTATCTTTAGCTACTTCGTTTTCGGATTTCATGCAATCTACTTTCACCTGATGTTAATCGTGAGTTGTCTGGCTTATCTGGAGGAATTAATTCTAGTGATTACCCTACCGAAGCTGCAATCTAATTTGAAGAGCATATTCCTTATCCAACAGCAAAAAGGAGGTTAATAATGTATCTGTTTATTGCGAATATATTGCTATTATTTTTTGGAATAGGTGCTTTAGTGACACTGTATCTCAATAAGGATAGTCAAGCTGATCGAGCCAAAGAACGTTGGTTAAAACTGGGAGTTTATTTTCTGGTACTGGCCCTGGTGTTGTCGTCCATTTATTTTGGACAAATAAAACTTCTGGCTATTTGCATTGGAACAGTCGGTCTTTATGAAATTTTTAAAGCCCAATCATTTTCCAGACAACCAGTTCTTTTCTGCTGTTTTGTGTTATTCATTTACCTCAGTATCCTATTTGCATTCGTTAAGTTCAGCCATCAGATACCAACAGAGCACATATGTTTTGTCTACTTTACAGTCGTCACCTTTGATGGGTTTAGCCAACTTAGCGGTCAACTGTTGGGAAAACGAAAACTGATTCCCAAGATTAGTCCCAACAAAACTTTTGAAGGTTTGATCGCTGGTATAATATTGACAATATCGGCCAGTCTTTTCCTTTTTCATTATATCCATCTCTCAATCGGATCAACAGCATGGACAGCAGTGCTCATCTGCATTTCTGCGCTCATCGGAGATCTCTTAGCTTCTTGGTACAAGCGCAAATGTCAAATTAAGGACTATAGCCGATTAATTCCGGGACATGGTGGGATATTGGATCGCTTCGACAGCTTTATATTCTCCGGAGCAATGTATTGGTTAGTTTATTTATAGCAACGTAAATACCCTAATCTTAAAATAATTGATGAACAAATAATTTATACAGATGAAAAACGACTTATCAAATATGCTCCTATTGGCAATGATCTTTTTGCTTCTATTTGCACTTTCTGAAATATTATACCATCGCTTTAAGATTAGAGTTGAATTCACGAGAAAACTCGTGCATATAGGCACGGGCATTATTTCACTGTTATTCCCTATTTTACTTATAAGTCATTGGTCCGTATTGTTGCTTTGTGGATTATTTGCAGTGATTTTGGTCTTATCCCTAAAATTTAATTTATTGCGATCTATCCATGCAATTGACCGGAAATCCGCAGGTAGTCTAGCCTATCCTGCCGCAGTCTACCTTTGTTTTGTAACTCAGGCCTATCTGGATGATCGCTACATTTTCTATTATCTACCTTTGGCTACCTTAGCGATCTGTGATCCTATGGCCGCATTATCTGGCAAAAAGTGGCCATTGGGACCTTATATAATCTTAGGCGCAAAAAAAACTGTGTTAGGAACTATTGTTTTCTTTATCAGTGCTATTATTGTAAGTTTTTTGATCTGGAAATACACGCATGATTCGAGTCTCGGCTTTCAGGAACTCAGCATAATAACAGCAATTGCGCTGATGGCTACACTCGCTGAAGCACTGAGCAAAGATGGTTATGATAATTTAACCATTCCCATAAGTACAATTGTAGGTTTATATATCTTACTGCCTTAACCTTACCCCTTTTGTTCGTATCAAATGCATACCATATGCGCCAACAGCCAGACAAGAGACAGTCCCGGATCGGACTCTGACCAGACTCAGAACAGGAATTGTCTGGTCAGCATCTGGTCAACATTGGACTTTACTTTGGTCAGCACCGCGGGCGACCCGAATAAGATCCGAAGACAACACAAAGAAATACGAGGCGAATAATAATAGTTTATAGATTTCTTCAACTGTTCAACCGAAGTTAACCAGACCAATTATTTCAACTCCAGATCCATTTGATATTTCCCTGCTTCCAATTGAACTGCGTTGCTATTGCGGATATTCTCAGGCGGATAAAACGTTGCCGTGGCATTTGCCGGTATCTCCACGGTATATTCAACCTTGTTCCCCTTTACTTTCCAACTGGACAGGATATTGCCATAGGGAGACTGATAAGAAATCGAAGACTCCTTGAGTTCCTTCGGAAAAATAGGCTTTAACAAGACATTTTTGAAGCCAGCCTGTGTTGGATCTGGCAGGATACCGCCAATGGATTTAAAAAACCAGCCACCGATCTCACCAAACATCATGTGGTTATCAGAGATATCTCTGGTTGCTTTCAGATCCCAGTTTTCCAGCAATGTGGTCGCCCCATTGACGATCCACCAGCCCCAGGAGGGATAGGTATCCTGTACCGCAACTTTATAGGCTGTCTCCCCATAGCCGTTATCTTTGAGCGCATTCAAAAGTGCTTTTGCCCCCAATACGCCAACATCTAAGTGAAAATTGGTCTCTTCTACCCTGCTATTTAAATTGGCTGCAACTTTGGCTTTCATCGCCTCAGGTACTACGCCCCAATATAAGGGCACACTCAACTCTGTCTGCGTCCCGGTACTATAGATCCCTTTTGAACGATCCAAAAACTTCGCATTGATGGCATCTTTGATCTTCTTGCCCAACATTTCGTATTTCTGCTGATCAGCTGTTTTTCCAAACATTTTTGCGGCGGAGGCCAAAATTGTTGCGTCAACATAAAAATAAACAGATGAGGTAAGTTCGAGATTAGATTGCGATTTGACCGGTACCCAATCCCCCCGACCGAAGGTTGTTAAGCCATTGGGACTGATTCCATCCACGTAATCCACATAACGTTTAATATTGTCATAACATTCAGCTAGCAAGCTGGCATCGCCGTAAAACAAATAAGTTTGCCAAGGAATAATGGCAATGGTGCTTGTCCAGTCTAAACCATTTGCTGTGCCATAGCCCCAACCTCCTGTTGGTATGATATCAGGCAACACGCCGTTTTCCTGCTGTTCGTCCTGATGATCCGCCATCCACTTCTCATAGACAGTGATGCCGTCAAAATTATAATAGGCTGTTTCGATTGCGAGATGACCATCGCCGGTCCAGCCATTTTTCTCCCGTTGCGGACAATCCGTGGGATAGCCCATTAAGTTGGACAGATAGGCATTATTGGTTGCTTCCCATAAACCGTTTATTAAGGTGGATGATGTTTTCAACTGTCCAATGGAACGTACATCGCTATGCATGAAATAAGCCGTAATAGTCGATTCGTCCAATACAATCGGATCGCTGCTGCTCACTTCGACATAGCGAAAGCCTTTATAGCCAAATTTCGCCATAAATTCATCCTCTTTCCTACCACTCAACGTCAAGATGTCGGTCTGAAAGGGTTCCAGTTCTTTATTCCCACGATAATATACATCAATATTGGACAGATCCAAGCGTCCATTTGCCTGCAATCGTTCGCCATGCTTGATTTTGATCACCGTCCCTGCCTTACCACCAATCTTTATCTTTGTCACACCGGCCATATTCTGTCCCATATCAAAGATGTAGGTTTTCTCATCCATCTTTTTCATTAATTTCGGCGAATACGATCGAACCAGGCGGATGGGCACCATCTGTTGGGAAACAATATTTGTAGAAGGTGGGTTCCGATACTGAATGGCATGCCACTGTGAATCGTCAAACTGTGGAGTATCCCATGCCGGCATCTCCAGACGGGCATCATAATGTTCGCCGGTGTAGATATTATTATAACGGATAGGTCCCGCCGCCGTCTTCCATTGTTGGTCTGTAGTTAACGTCTCCTCGCTGCCATCCTGATAGACAATGCGCAGGTTCAAGCAAAATGTGGGACGATTACGCCAAGGGGCTTTATCAAAATCCCATACCGCTAATGGTTGATGATTATACCAACCATTTCCCAATACGACAGCAACGGCATTGTTTCCCTGCTGGATCTGAGGGGTCACATCCTCCACCACATATAGTGTACGTCTATCAAATCGGGTATACATTGGATCCAGACGATGGTCTCCTATTTTTTTGCCATTTATTGAAAGTTCGTAAAGTCCCGCCACAGCAATATAGGCACGGGCAGACTTAATCGGCTTGGTCGTTTTAAATGCTCTTCTGAAATACGGTGCCGCCTGATCGTGAATATCCTGATTATCACTGATCCATTTCCCTTTCCAGTTCTCCATCCCCATCATACCAGTCTCAAATGAAGCGATGGAAGATGTACTTTCACTCGCATTTTTGTCCCAGACACGCACTTTCCAATAGTATTTTGTCTGCCGTTTCAAGCCAGTACCGTTATAATGAATCAACATCGCTGAACTCAGTTGCTTTCCGCTATTCCAGCTATTAGCTTTATTTTTTACCAATGCAAGTGAATCACTGCTTACCAAGATTTGATAAGCAGATTGCTTCGCTCCCTGTCGCTTATCGGCCAGTCGCCAACTTAAGCGGGGATTTGATTTATCCACACCCAGCGGATTCACAAGATGCTCACAGTTCAATTCAATTGGCAGACATTCTTTTTGTTTTTGTGCATACAGCATAGAGCTTACACACAGCATCGTTGTCAGTAAAATTTTCCGCATGTTTAGTTTATACTTCGTTCAGCTTTTTGCGTTTCCCATCGTAGCATTTCGGTTATATCCTGGGTGACAATGCACACATTCAATAGGAATACAAAAAGTGTTAAATTGTTTTAGTTGATTCAAAAACGAATATATCAATTATTATCAAGATAATTAAACTGTACTGTCCTGTTATCCTGCTGATGAAAATTAACAGCAATGTTTTGGATTATTCATCAAAATAATCCTATATTAGTCTCGACTTTAGGGGTGTCCGCATATGCGGGCTGAGATTTTACCCTTATAACCTGATCCAGATCATACTGGCGTAGGGAAAAGTAAGCTATCTTCCAGATACATTACCGTATCTTGTTGTGGCCATTCCTAAAGTTTTACCAAAAAAATAAAAGGAATGGAACTAACAATCAATCATCAAATCCGATTTTTCGACCCTGCGCCGGGCTCTTTAGCCGAACTTTTACAGACGGAACTATCCGGTAAAACCCAAGGTATTGCCGTGGCCCTCAACAACTGCGTTGTTCCCAAAGACAACTGGACCGCAACGGTTTTACAACCCAATGATCATATCCTACTCATAACCGCTACACAAGGCGGATAATATCGTATGGAGCAGATTCAATTCAATATACCTAATTCCCCATTAACATGACAACAGAAAAAATCACACAAACCCCTTTTCCAAATTCGACCAAAATCTTTGTTCCCGGTACACTCTTCCCTATCCAGGTGGCCATGCGTCAGATTTCATTGAGTCCGACCAAATTGAGCAATGGACAGATCGAAGTCAATCCGCCCATCAGTATTTATGACACTTCTGGCCCCTATACAGATGGAACACAAGAGATTGACATCCGTAAAGGACTTCCCCGTCTTCGTGATCAGTGGATCCTGGACCGCGAGGATGTCATACAGCTTGAAGGCATCAGTTCACAATATGGTCAAAAACGTCTCGCAGATACCACATTGGACGAACTTCGGTTTGCTTACAGCCATAAACCTAAAGTTGCTGCACCGGGCAAAAATGTGACGCAATTACATTATGCCAGAAAGGGTATCATTACACCAGAGATGGAGTATGTTGCCATTCGTGAAAACCAACGGATAGAGCAGCTTGCTGATAGTACCCCGGGCATGGATCATCAGCATCCGGGCGAAAATTTCGGTGCCCGAACTGTCGGAAAATATATTACACCAGAGTTTGTCCGTGAGGAGATCGCTGCTGGTAGGGCAATTATCCCCAATAATATCAATCATCCGGAAAGTGAACCGATGATTATCGGTCGTAATTTTCTGGTAAAGATCAATGCCAATATCGGTAATAGTGCAGTGAGTTCAAGTATCGAAGAAGAGGTTGAAAAGGCTGTTTGGGCCTGCCGCTGGGGTGCCGACACGATCATGGACCTGTCTACAGGCAAGAATATCCACGAAACCCGCGAATGGATTATCCGTAACTCACCTGTTCCAATAGGTACAGTTCCGATCTATCAAGCGCTGGAAAAGGTCAAAGGTGTTGCCGAAGATCTCACCTGGGAAATATTTCGGGATACACTGATCGAGCAGGCCGAACAGGGTGTGTCCTACTTCACAATACATGCTGGGGTTCTTTTGCGTTATATCCATTTAACAGCACAGCGGGTGACGGGGATCGTGTCAAGAGGTGGATCCATTATG
Source organism: Sphingobacterium sp. GVS05A (assembly GCF_019969845.1). GTDB lineage: Bacteria > Bacteroidota > Bacteroidia > Sphingobacteriales > Sphingobacteriaceae > Sphingobacterium. The sequence continues at coordinate 844,744 of NZ_JAHXYR010000001.1, read as the reverse complement.
GCGAAATGGTGTCTTTTCCATCATCAGGAAAACTTCCTTTATACCCATTTTGAAGAGATCTGTCAGATCATGAAACAGTATGATGTTGCTTTTTCGCTTGGTGATGGGTTGCGCCCCGGTGCGATTGCCGATGCCAATGACGCCGCACAATTTGCAGAGCTGGAAACTTTGGGTGAGTTAACCAAGATTGCCTGGCAGCATGATGTACAGGTGATGATCGAAGGACCGGGCCACGTTCCGATGCAGCTTATCAAAGAGAACATGGAAAAACAGCTGGAATGTTGTGACGAGGCTCCATTTTATACCCTTGGTCCGCTGACAACCGATATTGCGCCGGGTTATGACCACATTACTTCCGCTATTGGTGCGGCAATGATCGGCTGGTATGGCTGTGCCATGCTCTGTTATGTAACACCAAAAGAACACCTCGGACTGCCCAATAAAAAAGATGTGAAAGATGGTGTCATCACCTACAAATTGGCTGCGCATGCTGCAGACCTAGCCAAGGGACATCCTGGGGCACAGTATCGCGACAACGCCCTGAGTAAGGCGAGATTTGAATTCCGCTGGGAGGATCAGTTCAACTTGTCATTGGATCCCGACACTGCACGTGAATACCACGACGAAACTTTACCTGCAGACGCTGCCAAAGTAGCACATTTCTGCTCGATGTGTGGCCCAAAATTCTGCTCCATGAAAATTACACAGGAAATCAGGGATAGCGCAGCGCAGGGTATGCTTGAAAAATCACAGGAATTCATCGCCCAAGGAAAGGAAATATATTTATGATCATTGCGTTGACAGCAGCGGAAGAATTCGCTGCAGAACTTCAGACCATACATGCACTGTTTGAACAGGGACTTGATCTTTTGCACTTGCGAAAATATCATTTTTCAGATGAGCAAATGCAGCGATATATAGCATCAATAGATGCTACATATCACGATAAACTGGTTCTGCATTCTCATCCGCAGCTGTCAAATGCACTTCATATTAACAGAATTCATTTAAATGAACATCATCGGCGAAACGGCTCTTTTGATCCGCAGCTGACGAACTGCATCTGCTCGACATCAGTCCATCATATCAATCAGTTTAATGCATTGGACAAATGCTGGAATTATGCCTTTTTAAGTCCATTATTTCCAAGCATTTCCAAAGCAGGTTATGGGCAGCACAATCCTGTACTGGATCAATTACAGTTTCGTTCCAATTTTGATGTTCATTTAATCGGTCTGGGTGGGATAAAAGCTGAGAACTGTCTGCTTTCAATAGAAGCTGGAGCAGATGGAATAGCTTTACTTGGCGCTTTATGGCAAGCCCCCAACCCTATTCAACATTTTATTACATGCAAACAACAACTATGCTCGAAAGACTACAGTATATCTCGCAGGGACTGACACGGACAGAACAGAAGAACAACATCCTAAAGGCATTGGATGCTGGCGCCAGCTGGATCCAAATAAGGTGGAAACAAGCTGACGATCAAGATCTCATTCGGCTTGCACAGCAGATAAAACCGATCTGTGAACAATTCGGAGCCAAATGCATTATCAATGACCATGTGAAGCTTGCCAAGGAACTGGATGTCGATGGGGTACATCTTGGACTAACGGATTGTGGTATCGCCGATGCGCGTCGGCTACTGGGGCCATCCAAAATTATTGGCGGGACAGCAAATAGACTGGAAGATGTGCAAGGTCGAATAACAGAACAATGTGATTACATCGGACTCGGCCCCTATAGACATACCGATACAAAACAAAAGCTCAGTCCATTATTAGGCCTAGCGGGATATGAAAATATCATAAACCAAATCAGTCAACAGGGACTTCCGGCTGTTCCGATTTTCGCCATCGGTGGGATCAGCAGTCTTGAAGACATTCAAAATCTGTTGCAGACAGGAGTTTATGGTGTAGCGGTATCAGGATTGATCACCCAGACACCAAATATTATTTCATCCATTAAAAATCTTTTACCATGAGCACATTACAAATAGCTGACCGCAGCTTTGGGTCCAGATTATTTATGGGGACAGGCAAATTTGGCAATCTGAACGAAATGAGTGCGGCCATTCAGGCTTCTGGCTCACAACTGGTTACCGTTGCACTCAAGCGGATTGATCAGCTTGCTGCACATGACGAATTAATCGCCGCAATTGATCTAACGACAATAGATTTGCTTCCCAATACTTCGGGAGCAAGAACAGCAGAGGAAGCCGTTTTGGCAGCCCAACTTGCCCGAGAGGCTCTTGAAACAAACTGGGTCAAACTGGAAATCCATCCTGATCCGCGCTACCTGTTACCTGACCCGATTGAAACATTACGGGCAACAGAAGCACTGGCAAAATTGGGTTTTGTTGTCATGCCCTATATCCATGCAGATCCTGTGCTCTGCAAACGACTGGAAAATGCCGGGACAGCTGTTGTTATGCCTTTGGGGGCACCCATTGGTAGCAACAAGGGGCTCCGTACATTGGACTTCCTAGAGATCATTATCGAAGAAAGCAATGTACCGGTAGTTGTTGATGCCGGAATTGGCGCCCCTTCCGATGCAGCTAAGGCCATGGAAATCGGTGCTGATGCCGTATTGGTCAATACTGCAATTGCCGTTTCCAATAATCCGCTTTACATGGCAGAAGCCTTTAAAGAGGCCGTCATTGCAGGACGTAAAGCTTATGAAGCTGGTTTGGGCCCTATCAGTTCCCGAGCTGTCAGCTCGAGTCCGTTAACCTCATTTTTATTCGATTAATATAGAGCCATGAACGATTTTAAAGAGATACTTGACCAATACAGCTGGGAAGAAGTCCAAACAAAGATCTATGGCGCCTCGGATCAAGATGTACATCGTGCATTAAACCGGGCGAATTTGACACTCAACGATTTCATGGCACTTATTTCTCCCGCTGCAACCCCTTATCTGGAGCAGATGGCACTTAAAGCACAACAGATCACGCAGCGACGATTTGGCAAGACCATCCAGCTTTATGCGCCTCTGTATCTCAGCAATGAATGTCAGAATATCTGTACCTACTGTGGGTTTAGCATGGACAATAAGATTAGACGAAAAACACTGAACAACACCGAATTATTACTCGAAGCAATGGCACTCAAATCCATGGGTATCAACCATGTATTGCTGGTCAGTGGGGAAGCAAACAAAACGGTGGAAATCAATTATTTCTTAAATGCAATTGAGCTGCTGAAACCTCATTTCTCCCAAATATCGATCGAAGTCCAACCCTTGGAACACGAAGAGTATCAATTATTACAGACTGCTGGGGTATATGCTATTTTAGTCTATCAAGAAACTTATCATCGGGAGGTGTATAAGAAATACCACCCGAAAGGGAAGAAATCCAATTTTGATTATCGTCTTGATACCCCCGACCGCATTGGGCGGGCCGGCATTCATAAAATTGGATTGGGGGTATTACTCGGATTGGAGGATTGGCGTGTAGACAGCTTCTTTACGGCTACCCACATCAGTTATTTGCAAAAACAGTATTGGCAGACCCGGTATTCAATTTCCTTTCCAAGGCTGCGACCAGCCGAAGGCTCTGTAGCACCCAATTTCCACCTCTCGGACAAGCACTTGCTCCAATTGATCTGTGCTTACCGCTTATGGAACGAAAATCTGGAAATTTCAATTTCCACCCGGGAAAATGAAAGCTTCAGGGATCATATCATTCCTATCGGGGTGACAACAATGAGTGCAGCCTCCAAAACAAACCCCGGTGGCTATGTGGTAGATCCACAAGCCCTGGAGCAATTTGAGGTCAGTGACGAGCGGGATATGGAAACCATAAAAAATCAAATCCGGAAAATGGGATATGACCCCGTGATGAAAGATTGGGAAAGCAATTACTCAGGGTTAGTACGTTAGATAGATGAAAGAGGATCTTATTTTCGAACGGTATAGCCGACAGATTTTTATCGAGGAAATCGGTGTTGTGGGGCAACGAAAAATCATGAATTCCAAGGTACTTATTGTGGGTGCTGGTGGATTGGGAAGCCCTGTATTACAATATCTAGCCGCCGCTGGCATCGGTCGTATTGCCTTAGTTGACTTTGACCAGGTAGAATTACATAATTTAAATCGACAAGTGATCCATAGTGAAAAGCAGCTACATGTCAGCAAAACAAAAAGTGCAGCCGATTACATCAAACAATATAATAGTACCATTGACTTTCAACCGATACAGCTGAAACTCGAGGCTGACAATGCAACAGAAGTCTTAGCACCCTATGACATCATTGTGGATTGCTGTGACAACTTTAAGACGCGTTATCTGCTCAATGAAACCTGCATCAGACTGAACAAGCCTTTAGTCTATGGGAGTATATATGGATTTGAAGGGCAATTGGCCGTATTTAATTATCAAGGAAGCAAGCACCTCTTGGACTTGTTCCCAACAGCTCCCTCTCCTGAACAGGTACCCAATTGTGATAAAAATGGTGTACTGGGTCCATTACCGGGGATAATAGGGAGTATGATGGCTATGCAGGTACTCAAAATGGCTGCCGGACTGCCCGTAGACTGTAATCAATTGACTCTTGTCGATACCTATCACTGGCGCTTTACGAAGCTTTCTTTTTAAGATATAACTTAACGAGCTCTCCTATCTGCGGAGAGCTTCTTCTTAAAATTCATTTAAAACAAGCATTGGCAAACAATATTTTCTAATTTTAGTTTATATATTAGCAAGCTAAATGTCAACTATACAATCTGGAATGAAAAAAGTAATCTATCCATTACTATCACTCGCTTTATTACCTTTATTTTCAATTGCCCAAGAGACAAAAATCACCGCTGATGATCTCTTTGCCAAAGCACGTAAGGTCGCTTTTGATTCAAAAGACTATCCACAGGCCATCCAATTATCGAAACAGGCGCTTGTACAGGCACCAGAGTATACCGACATCAGCATCTTTCTGGGGCGTCTTTATACCTGGTCAGACAAGATTGATTCAGCCCGGACGCTCTTTCATGAGCTAGATAAGAAAAATACAAAAGATGAAGACTTCTTTTTAGCTTATGCAGCGCTGGAGTATTGGAATGGCCAGGCTAAGAAAGCAAGCCAGCTGACCGACAAAGGGCTGGGTTTTCACCCGCAATCACAGGATCTCCTGTTGTTGAAAGCCAAGATCAACTATAGCGCCAATCACTATGAGGTCGCCGAAAATGCGGTGCATCAACTCCTAAAAATAGACCAAAAAAATGCGGAAGCACGGTCTTTGGCCAAAAACATTGAGGAATATACCGCTAAAAACGCCATTGGTTTAACCTATAATTTCGTCTATTTTGACAAACAGTTTGACAATAACTGGCATATCGTTGGCTTAAGCTATAAACGTGCTACTCCCATCGGATCTGTGATCTTTAGAACAAATTATGCGAATAAGTTCGCAGAGAACGGTGTACAGTTTGAAATGGAAGCTTATCCACGTCTATCCAAGATATTTTACCTCTATGTTGGAGCAGCTTACTCCAATAATGTAGGCATATTTGCCAAATATCGTACAGGTGTCTCCTTATACGCCAACTTACCACATAGTTTTGAAGGGGAAATCGGATACCGACAGCTTTATTTCAGTGACAATATCTGGATGTATACAGCTTCGGTCGGAAAGTATTACCAAAACTTCTGGTTTAATCTCAGGACATACCTCACACCCGGCGAGAAGAATATTTCCCAATCTTATACCGGCACAGTGCGTTACTATACGAAAGGTGCAAACGATTACTTCGGATTTAGTGCCGGAACAGGTTTGAGCCCCGAGGAAAACCGAAATAATCTATTGGATAATGCACCATACAAATTAAAGACATTCAAAGTAGGTGCTGAGTACAATTTTTCTGTCAAACAAAGTAATCTATTTTCGATCTCCGGCACCTATTATAACCAAGAATTCAGACCAAAAGAAAAAGGAAATCAATTGGATATCATCCTAGGGTATATCCGCAAGTTTTAGTCTTTCTTCAGGGGCCTAAAATAGTTGACATAAACACTGTCTGGTAACAGTCGCTTTTGAGTATAAAACAATTTGTTCTTGCGCTTAAACAATTCAAAGCGCTTGGACAATTCTTCTTTTGCATTATCCGGGGCCATATCTTCATTGAGCGTGCCATCCAGTTGATATAATTGGCCCTCAGAAAGGTGATAATTACCACGCACGAAGTCAATCAGTTGGTTCTTGCTCTGCATCATGGCGATCCCCTCTCCTTTTGCTGATGCACCTTTATCAAGACCCTGACCTATCCAGGTCACTTGAGTTGGAGTTTTTAGGGCAAAACTTTCCCTATAATAAGCCAGTACCGAAGGAGCAATGTCAAAATGGCTCACAAAATTGTGAAAGGTCTTTGCTTCTTTTAGCAGTGGCGAATAAATCAATAGTGGCACATGATAACGGTCTATTTTACTTTGTAAAGGTATCTCCGGCATAGCATGGTCTCCCGTGATAATAAAAATGGTATTCGCAAAATCCGGTCTTTTTTTATATTCCTTAAAAAACTGTGCCATCGCATCGTCCAAATTTAAAACTGAAACAAGCTGTGTACGGTTCTCCAGGGCCCACTTTTTTTGCATCGGAGACAGCTCCATAGATGCGATTCGCTGATCAAATAACTGCTCATAATGGGCTGCATTATTAATTAAAAAAGGATTGTGTGTCGATAGCGTCAGCAGGACATGGAAATAGGGATTCTCCTGCACTTTCTGTACTTCAAGCAATTTGCTAAATACGGCCTGATCTTCATACCCCCAACTTTCGCCTCCTTTTTCCGGTAACTTCTTATAGGGCGGACCAAAAGCCTCCTGGTCAATGAGCCTATCAATTTTGTTATAGTCCATAAATTTTTTCATGAAATCGAAATTAGAATGACCACCATAGAAAAATCCTGTATTAAACCCGTTATGCTTTAGAATGTTGAACAGATTAAAGTTATCCGGCAAGGTATCCTGCTCAAGGAAACCATGCATGGCGAAAGGCAATGAGCCCGTTAATGTAGGCAATACCGAAAATGTCCTTCCCGAGGAGCTCATATTATTATCCCAATACAATGATTGTTTTTTCAACGCACCTATAAATGGCGTAAAGTTGCCGATATAACCATTTTCCGAACTATAGGCATGTCCCAAACCTTCAATAACAAGAATGACCAAATTCGGTGCCTTCGTTGTCTTATTTAAATAGGCTCCCAGGAAATCCTTGGTATCTTCAGTTTTCAGAAAAGGAAATTTACTATTCAGTTCCTTGGGATCCGCATCATCTTGACCGAGTACAGCCAACATTCCGGGATGCTCCATCACATAATTGGATAAATTGGAATCAAAAAAATAACGCCACTTACTTCGACTTGCATTGGCCACAAATTCATCTTTTGCTGAAGCGCTTCCCAAGATTGAAGCCGAAGAAATAAAGCAAGACACAAGGCCTATCAACAAGAAAGCAATCCCCACATAAGCCTTTTTAAAAGTCTGCTTATTGGCTATCCAAAGCGGAACCCAAGCGATCACAATCAGTAATAAAAGTAAAGCGATATTCGTAAAACTCAGCATGCCACTGGCTTCCAAAATCTGTTTCATCTCTTCGGAACTGTAATAAAACATGTCCGCGCCAAGCAGATTTCGCGATTCCGCGAAATACAGAAACAGAATAAATTGAATGACAACGATTGCTGATAATGATACGACCAGCAGAAACTTCGACCAAAAGCTACTGAGAAACTGAAGCAATACATACCCTAGTCCCACACAACCCAGCACCTGAAAGGCAAAGAGCAGGTTGTCTCCAAGAAGGTATTTCCCTGCACCAACATCTGCAAGCTGAGCAAAACGTCGGCCATACCACCACCATTCTATTCCGATGGACAACATGTACAACACAAAGAAAACAGCCATGACCGGACCGATTCCTTGCAATGCTAGATTTAATCGCTTACTCAAGTATTTCCAAACGGACTCATTCGCCTCTTTTTGCTGAAACCCTTGTCTCGTCATTTCGCCCCAACCATGTTGCTTACGAAAGTAATCTACTACCCCCTGCACACCGGCTTTGACAACAATGGGATGAAAATATAAAGGTTCAAGAATGGCGGTTGTAAGCAAGGTTGAGAGATCCCGTTTTTTTGTATAGACCTGATGGCTGACAAGATCAACCAAGATGGCATAGATTGAATAGAGAATTCCAGAAGCGATGACCAGCGCAAATAAGGCAAAGAAGAAGGGCCAGTTGATGATTCCTAGAATAAAAAAGATCACAAAGACAATGTAACCTGTAAATTCAACTAGAGGTCCCAAAAACTCAAAGAAAAACCAGTAAGGCATACTGATCATACCAAAACGACCGTATTTGGGATTAAACATCAGTTTTCGATGCTTCCATAAGGTCTCCATGGTACCTCTCATCCAGCGATTGCGCTGTTTGCGCAGTACCTCTTTTGACTCCGGCACTTCCGTCCAACACAATGGATCCGGAATATTAACGACTTCATAGGCTTGCTTTTGCTCTTCCATATAACGCCGCATACGTACCACGAGCTCCATATCCTCACCCACCGTATTTCTGTCATAACCACCACAAGCCAAAACGATCTGACGATCAAAAGCCCCAAATGCACCAGAAATCAAAATCAATCCAGAAGCCCTGGACCAAGCCATTCGCCCCAAAATAAAGGCACGGATATATTCCAGCGCCTGCGTGCGGCCCAACCAGGACTTCGGAAGATTTACCTCCGTCACAGCCCCATTGACCACATTGCAATTATTTGCCAAACGTATTACGCCACCACAAGCAATGACACGTTTCTCTGTTTGTTCCAAAAAGGGTTTCGCCAATTTTAAGATCGCATCCTGTTCCAGAATACAGTCCACGTCGATACAGACGATATAATCACCAGCAGAAATGTTAACACCAACATTGAGTGCGTCAGCTTTACCGCCATTCTCTTTATCGACAACAATGAGTTTTTTAAAGGCTGGATTTTTACTTTTATAGATTCCCCGAATTACCTTGGTTTCAATATTTCCCTGTACAAAAAAAGAAGTAAGTTCGAGTTCATAAGCCACGATCAATTTTTCCATAGAATCATCCTTACTGCCATCATTCACAATGATAATTTCCAAATTATGGTAATACAAGGATAATAGAGAGCGTACATTCTCGATAATGGTCATCCCCTCATTATAGGCTGGCGCGATCAGGCTAAAGGTGGGTGCATTGGGATTTGTAGCAATAATACTATAATCGGTAAATGCGTTTTTATGTTTATAACGAAAGACTGCTCCATAAGCATATAATCCGATCCACGTATAGATAATAAATACGGCAGCAGAATACAGTAAAAATAGCCAAACTGCAATTTCATAAACAATATGGGAAAATTCTAACATTTTTTCTCTTGCAAAGCGTGTTTAATAATCTGTATGAGTTGGTCGTAGGTATCCGCTGTTCGCGAAATTTCGTGCAAATAGTCTACTTCACCTAGAACGACAAGTACCTCTGCCGCCGAGATTTTAATCGATACCTCAGCATGATTCCACAATTGTTTCTTCAAAAAATCTTCACTTTCCCTGCTCCGGGCCACTTTCATGGATTTAAGGATTTCAAGCTGTACTTCAATTGGCTGTTGATCGAAGCAGGTAATAAACTGTCTAATGGTCGTGTTGTTTTCTATGGCTTGCAGCGTCCGTATAGCTTGTACACGAACAGGTATGGCTGGATGGTCAAGCAAGTCATGGACTGCTGCATACATTGGCATCAATCTAAATTTTCGGATCAGACGCAAGGTAAATATAACGACATAATCATTTGTACTCTTTAACCAACTGTAAAACTGCACATCAGAAAGTTCAGGTATATGATGAATAGAGTACAGGAGTCGCAATTGTTGCCAGTCTGATAGCGGTTTATCAAAATGCTCTAAAAATCCCAGACCTTCATAGCCCTGAAAACTTACCATAGCGTACTGTGCTTCCTGATAAACCGCCGTACGATCATCATTCAGTTTAGCCTTTATCTCCGGAATTGCCGCTTCAACATTCATCGCAGCCAATTCCTGTATACCACCGGCAACGAGGTAGGCTTTTCTTTGCCTTAGCTTTCGCCAAGCCTCATCTTCCAATTTGAATTGATAAAACAGGCCATTGATGGCTTTTTTTGCCGCGCCGGAAAATTTACGGTCCGAAGCAACCAATACATCCAAGAAAAGTGCACGAAATGAAGGTTCCTTGAGATATTTGCCGAATTCCTGATCGTGTTCAGTATTCTTATCAGTCCCCACAATCGTCTCTATAATTTTATACTCGATAATCTGTCTCCAGGAATGTCGATTATGTAAGATCCTATAACTGTAAAAACTGTAGCCCAGCACGGCAATAATCAGCAATAGCACTAGAACTAGGACGGCGATTATTGCTAGGATAAGCTCATGTAGGACGATATGCTGGGACATAATCTAAGTCTATTTATTTGTTAAGCGTTTTATTCTCAGGATAAGCTCGTTTGGACTAAATGGTTTCACCATAAAATCTGAAGCCCCAAGGTCGAAGGCGTCTACAACAACTTCCTCCTGCCCCATACTTGACAGCACAATGACTGGAACTTTCTTTCCAATACGTTTTATCGCAGCAAGAATTTCGATTCCTGAAGCAAATGGCATCATAATATCGGTCACTACCAGATCAAATTCCAATTCTCCGATCTTTTCAATAGCTTCCTGACCATTTCTGGTCAAAACAACTTCGTGTCCTTCTTTTACTAATTTGTGTTCTACGGTGCGCAAAATTAACTCGTCGTCTTCGGCAATTAAAATCAACATACTCTTATTTATTTAAAATTTTTGTAATCAAATCCAAGCCGATCTCCATTTCTGCTTCGATAGCAGTAAAGGCTTTTGACAGATCGGTATCGAAGGAAATGCTGGCTTCCAGCTCTTTGGTTAGTTGAGCCAGCTTAATAAGCCCAGCAGTCGATGAAGTTCCCTTCAATTTATGCAATAGCTCCTTGATAAGCTTCAGATCGTTTTCTTTTTTTGCATCTGCAATCTGCGCCCTCGATGCTGTAATTTCTTTGATGACCAAGTCGAGGAAAAAGGATAAAAATGCGGGATCATCACCCGCCTGTTCATTCAAACGCTGCAGATCCAAATGGGTTGCCAAATCTGCAGCCTCGATCTCCGGTTGTTGAGAAGAATCCATCGATAACATTGCTTGCTGCAAGGCATTAAACAAATCCTGTTGTCGAATAGGTTTAGCTAAAAAGTCAGACATTCCAGCAGCTAAACAGCGCTCTTTTTCACCCGAAACATTCCCGGCAGTGATACCGATAATAGGCGTATCTTGATATTGTTTCATTTGACGGATCTGTTTTGTAGCTTCGATACCATCAACTTCCGGCATTTGCACATCCAGCAGGATAAGATCAAAATTCACTTCCTCACATGCTCGAATCGCCTCGGCTCCATTTGACACCTCTGTCAAAATTGCATCCGGCATAATACTGGCCATCATTCTTAAATTCAATGCCATGTTGACCGCATTATCATCTGCCAACAAAACCTGAATTCCTTTACCATAGACATCCGTAGGTAGGGATAGATTTACTTTTGCCTGTCCGGCCTCTTCTTTATTTTGTTGGATAGCCCTACGCAAGGTTTGATACAGTTCATCCGATTTAATCGGCTTCAGTAGGCAAAACGAGCGTTCTTCCTGTCTAAACGCTGAAATTACTTCGTGCTCCTCAGAAGATGTATGTAATACAATCAACGGAATCCCCTCTCCCTGTTGCCGAAACAGTTCCTTAATCTTTTCAATGGTTTCAAGTCCCGATAAAATAGGCATATGATAATCCATCAAGATCACATCGAAGCGCTCTCCTTTCATCAGCAATTGCAATGCCTCCATACCATTTTCCGCCAATACAGACTCAACCTTTTTATAAGCCAACATGTGTTGTAGGATAACCCGATTGTTGGCATTATCATCCACCACAAGTACCCTATTTAAGGGTAGATCGCCATCTTCCTGCTCCATCATTTCGCAGGATACCTCAATATCAAAGTAGAACGTCGATCCTTTTCCCAGTTGGCTGGTCAAATTCAACTTGCTCCCCATATATTTTAACAAATTATTGGAGATGGTCAGTCCTAGCCCAGTTCCACCGTACCGTTTGCTAACAGAACTGTCTTCCTGCGTAAAAGCATCAAAAATACGTTGCTGTTTTTCCTCAGGAATTCCGATTCCTGTATCGCGCACTTCAAAACGTAGGCTTAACTTGTCGCTATCATGATAAAGGCGACTTATTTTAAACTCGATCTCCCCTTTTTCGGTAAACTTAACCGCATTGCCCAGTAAATTAATAAGGACTTGTTTAATACGGGCTTCGTCAACCCATATAAAAGCCGGCAATCCTTGCTCGATATTCAAAAGCAATTCAACCTCTTTTCGCTGAGCTTGGTATAATACCACATTGATCACCTGATTTGCGATATCGTATACATTATATTTATCGACAAACAGTTCCAGTTTTCCAGATTCAATCTTAGAAAAGTCCAGAATGTCGTTGATGATATTTAATAAACTGTTCCCAGATTCATTAATATAGCCCAAATATTGCATTTGCGTATCATTCAGCGGAGTTTTCAACAATAAATCTGAGAACCCGATCACACCATTTAGTGGTGTCCGGATTTCGTGACTCATATTGGCTAAGAATTCCGATTTGGCTTTACTTGCCAAATCCGCCATTTTTTTTGCATGTTTTAATTCCTCATTTATTTGGACAGATTCCGTGATATTTTGCGTGAAAATAATAATCCCACCGATGCTGCCATCGGTTAGATGCCATGGCCGTACCTCCCAGTTGAAGTGCTGCGGCTCGGCTATTCCGCCGACCTGAATGACTTCATCTATATTCTTATAAGGCATTCCCTGCAACGCATCCTGATAGATTTTTTTTCTTTGATCCGGAATATCCGGAAAAAGTTCAAACAGGTTCTTATTAAGTAATTGACTTTCATCTTTATGAAAGTCTTCAATCCATTGATTGCTCAGCGATACATAATTAAAATCTCGGTCGAACATCGCTACCGATGCAGGCACATAATTTACAAAGGCACGTAACATGGATTCTTTACGTTCCAATTCGAGATACAGGGATTTACTCTTATCAATATCCTGGATAATACCAAATACCCGTTTACAAACATCATTCTCAAATTCAGGAATACCTTTTACCCTGACCCAGATTGTTTCCCCATTCTGTTTTAACAGGCGCAATTCTGTATCATAAGGTTTTCTGCTACGGATCGATTCTTCGAATATATGTCGTAGCGCTATTTGGCTTTCGGGCTCATAAAAACCAATAGCATGCTCAAAATCCGGCGTAAAATTTGGTTCGACACCGTGAATCAATTTTGTTGAGTCGGACCAATACACCTTATTTTCCGCAAGGTTTACTTCCCATCCGCCGACCTGAGCGACAGCATTGGTCTGTTCGAGGATCTGTTTGGTATGCAGCAGATCGTTCTCCAAGCGCATGCGATCGGTCATATTCAATGCTGTACTGACCACATAGGGCTTGCCCTCTTCATCCAATTCGACCATATTATGATAAAGCCAGGAAATATTTTCACCATCCTTTGTCTGTAGAACCATCATGGCAGAATCCTCTTTATTTAGCGCGATGCGTTTTAGGTATTCTTCCACCAATCCTACATGATGTGGTGGGACCAATTTCTTTAGATTGAGTGATTTAACCTCCTGCTGTTCATATTTCAGCACCGCCCGTCCTTTTTCATTGACAGCCAAAATATTTCCTTCCATATCATGCATGCTCATCAAGCCAATTGCATTTTCAAAAAAACTACGGAAACGACGCTCCGAATTTTCCAGCTTCAGTTTTTCCTGCCGCTCCTTTGTGACATTACGACCAAAGGCTAGAATTTCATGATTGATGGCATCGTATTTAAAATGCCATTCAATTATGACCTCACTGCCATCCGCTACAGGTGTCGATGATGTGGATTGAATCCCATACTCTGCATCCACGATCTGTTTTAAATCGGAGGCCAATGTATTTGTATCATCTTGCAATAAACTAAACAGGGGCTTACCCATACTATCTGATCTTGAGATCCCTAATACGCTGGTAAAAGCGGGGTTGACATCTTTGATCTGACAACTTTCATCTAATACACAAATAACATTATTTGTCAATTGGAAGATCTCAGAGAAATATCCAGCCTGTCGCTTTCTTTTCTTTCCAAGGAGAATCTTAGTCACTCCTTTTCCCAATTCTTCCAATAAATGTCGCTGCTTATCAGAAAGTGACTTGGGTTGAAAATCTATCACACAAATGGTTCCCAACACATCACCATCCTCATCCATCAATGGTACTCCAGCATAAAAACGAATATTACCCTCCCGAATCAACGGATTAGCGGATGAACGCGGATCTTGGAAGGTATCCTCAATGACAAGTAGCTCCTTACTTAGAATCGTATACTGGCAAACCGTATTTTTTCTTTCGACCGTATCCAGTTCCATGCCTACACAACTTTGTATACGTTGCGTTTGCTCTTCCATCATGGCAATCAAAGCGGCGGGACAATCGGTAATCAGGCAAGCCGCCTGCGCAAATACATCCAATTCAGGATCTTTCCCTACCCCCATTAACTCATAGGATTTTAATTTCTCAATCCTTCGCCATTCATTTTCAGGGAAATTTTGGTTTGCCATATATTGCTGTTCGTTATTTCTGGTCTATTATGCCTGTGAAGTTAATAAAAACATTGTTTAACACATAACCAATAAGGAAATATCATTGAATTAACCTATCTTAAACAACAATGATCATCCTAAATTGTTGACTTGGATTACAGAAAATCTGCTAACAACAACTGCAAACTGCTATTAGAAATTCTTAATAATTAATTTTCTAAAAATATCAATCCATACCTCTGTCTGACTATTTTTTTTTCCTATATGAACTTCAGATAGAAAGACTAGACCTGTATAAAGACAAGAGGCCTACTATTTCTAGTAGACCTCTTTTACTCAAAAAATAATATTCTTAAAACAGCTTCTCAATACTTTGCTCAGCATATCCGGCACTCGCCGTCATTCCTTTACCACCAATACCGGTGCGCACGTGAATACGCGGACTGATATCAACTTCAAGAATATGATCTTTATGCTGTGAATAGAAGCCTGACCAAGAGGAAGCAATCCAATCTTTCTGCATCGGAATAATACGGTTGGCTTCAGCAATCATGAGTTCGTTAATATAAGTATCAACCGCAAAACCCAATTCATCCAACCGATTACCAGCTGCATACTCATGGGAATCTCCGACAATAATACTACCATCTGTAGCCTGTTTAAATAAAATATGTATTCCATATTTACGCAATTCATTATAATGCTCAGGTACAGGAATAGCGCCAAATGAAGGGCAGTATTCTTCAAAACTTTCATAACGGCGAATCGTCAATCCCGTCAAGATATTTCCCGGCAACTGGATCTGATGCAAAGGCTTCGTACGCATCATTTGCAGTTTACTGATTTCTAAACCACTATCATTAAACAAGGAGCGATACAGGATCTTAAATTCGTAACCATTACAAATAATGATTTTCGCCCCCTCGAATACATCCAGACTGCTTGTTGTTAAACGTGCCAGTGTATTGCAATCTTCACAAGCGATGACTGTTGTGTCATATTTCAGCGTATACTTTTCAAATTTTGCTTGCATAAAAACATGCAGCTGACGAATCATTGTTTCGGGCTCTGCACTCAATTCCTGCTCAAAAACAATAGCCTCTTTGACGTAATCAGCATTCAAGGCAGGATATTTTGCCAGAACTTGTTCTTGGGACCAGAGCGCATGATCATAACCTTTCGTCTGATAATGTGCTGAAAGTTCATGAATAACCTGTACCTCGTCGGCATCCGAAGCGATATAAATACTGCCATTCTTCCGAATGGAAATATCCATTTCCTGCTGAATGGATTGATATATTTCTAATCCCCTTACACCATAATCAAACCACTCTCCCGCCATTCCTGATGGAACAACCTGACCAAAGTTGCGCACAGTAGATCCTACGGGAAAATTATCTTTTTCAAGCTGGAGTACACGCAATCCTTTTTTTAATGCGTGATACGCATGAAAAGTTCCCAGGATCCCCCCTCCAACAACAATTAAATCGTATGTATTTGTTTTCATTCTTTAAAAATATTTGCGTTAACTTATTTGTACTTCGCCACTGGATGCCTGCCAGGGCTGAACCAATTCATCACCTTTTTTCGTTTTCATCTGCTCTTTCTTGCGAACGAAATAAACGAGCGAAAAGATCGCCAGAATAGCGCCTATAATGGATGCAAGATAAACCAGCTGAATAAAATAGGCTCCCCAGGTAACTGAATTTGGCAAAAATTCTTTATTCATTAAAATCAAAAAGCTTCCTAAATAACCAACGGAGTCCGCCATATACATGACAAAACCGATATTACTTTTCATGCGATAGGTTGCGATCATCCGTTCAAAAAAGATGGCGTTATAAGGAATATAAGCCATGTAAAGTCCCAAACCGACCAACAACATCCAACTGAGACCTCCGATCCAGTGCATAGTAAATAAATAGGTGGAAATCCCGGCCGTAAGAAATCCCAAAATAATCATATAATGAATCAGTTTAAATGCTTTAAGATTGTCTTTTACCATAATCAGGCAGCCTATTAAAATTAAGACAATTAATGCTATCGTTCCATCAACTTTCGCAAAAATACCAGCCCCTTTCAGATGAAGCATTTGCCAGATTTCTATCTCGAAATTATCCCGCACATCACGTAAGATCGTCAACATCGTATAAATAATAATGGTTAAAATAATGCCTGGCATAAATACTTTAAAAAAATGTTTGCGCATCGTTGCATCCATTGCCACACGTTCGGTCCGCAAACGCTTATCTTGTGCTGTTGGTCCAGGTGCGTTTTCTAAAATCCAGACACAAAGCATAAAGGGTAAGAAAAAAAGCATTCCTGTCAAAAAAGGCATCCAAAACTCATCAACCTGAAATGTAGACATTAACCAACGACCAACGGTCTTGATAAAACCTGAAGCAAAAATTAGACTCACAGACATGACTGCCCCCATGATTTCTGTATACCGACGTCCTTCGAGGAAACTGAACACCAAGCCCCAGACCATTCCCAACGGAAAACCATTTATAAAAAGAAAAATGACATTCCATGGTTTAGGCACAAGCGCAAAAGCCAACAAACCGGCCCAAGAAATACAGATCAATGCGATCAGGTAACGCCCTCTATGACGCTGCTTGCTTTCGGAGATAAATTTAATTCCGTAGAATTTTGAAACCAAATAACCCAACATCTGAATAATAACCATACAGACTTTATAATCTATACCTAAAATAGATTCATTGGCAAAAGCCGAAGCGGTAAATGATTTCCGGAATGAATACATACTTGTATAACATAAAAATGCTGTAATAGCCAGTAGTATGGCCACCGAACGCTCATCTAATCCCGCTATACGTCTTTTTATTCGCTGGTTCAAATCCATGATTTAGAATTGTTGACGGACCTCATTGTCCGCAATCAAAAGTAAATTCTGGAAATTAACATAATACTAAACTTTTGTTAAGTATTTATAAACAAATATAAATAATCGAACCGATAATTGGGCGCAGAAAAAGAAAGCATCATTGAAATAATCAATGATGCTTTTATAATGCTCCGATAGAATGCTGTTAGCGTTTATTCTCAAAAAAGTAAACAATTAGCATAAGGGCTTTTTCTTTTCCTACATTGCGTGGTGTATGCGACAATCTCCCATTAAAAAAAATGGAATCACCTTCTTCAAGTCTAATCGTTTGGTCCTGGAATACATATTCCACCTGTCCACTGATGATATATTTATATTCATAAGCTTCTGTTTCCACCATTGGACGCTGCGCATCGGGAAGCAATTCCAGCAGCACAATATCCATAGTAGAACTTTCCATTGCGGAGGTATAGATACGTTTATAGTTAAATCCAACAGCATGCTCTTTTTCAAAGGCTGTATAGCTATCTTTTTTTCGAACAACTACTGGCCCCGCATCGAGGTCGGAATTAAAGTCTTTGAAGAATTCATTGAGGTCGACATCCAGCGCGTTAATGATATTAATCAACACCAGCAACGAGGGTATTGTTCGATTGTTTTCAATCTGTGATATCAGGCCCTTACTTACACCAGCTTTATCAGCCACTTCCTGTATCGTTATCCCCTTCTCCTTGCGGATTTCCTTTATTTTATAACTTATCTTAAATATTGTATTATCTTCCATAATTGGGTTCAAAAATAAACATTATTTTCCCGGTCGGTATGTTAAGTTTTTGTCACTTAATTGGTCCATTGGTTACCATTGAATCTCTACACCATGTTAAATAGTGCCCGGGTTATGTATTATAGGTGGTAACCAAAGCCAGCTTATTGATAAACCTTAACCCAGTCCACCCGTATTTCGACAGGTAATTGTTTCTGGTCTACTTTTCCCACCCAGCTACCGCCAAGCTGCTGGTCTATCAACAGGTAAAAAGGCTGATCATAAGGCCACTGGGATGCATCAACACCACTTATTCGTGGATAAGTGAATGTATCCTCGCCATTGAGCTGAAATACAATTCGATCTGGATACCAGCTGATACCATAGACATTATACGCTCCGGCGTTGACTTTAGCTGTCCCCGAATGCTTAGGGTTATCCTTTTGTCCCAAATTCAGGGTATAATGCGAATGGGTTGTCTGATACATAATATCATCAAAATTGAGGTGTTCCATGATATCAATTTCGCCATTTCGAGGGTATTGACCATATTTATCCAACTCTGCCAGCATCCAGATTGCCGGCCAGGCGCCTTGAGCACTCCCCAACTTCGCTCTTATTTCAATACGCCCATATTGAAAGGCAAATTTCCCCTTACTCCATATTCCACCAGTCAGGAAGGGTCTTTCGTCCTTCTGTCTATCCGTATTATTGATACCTTTCAGAATCAATTCCCCTTTCTCCCAACCAAAACAGGCATCATCCAAACTCATGTGCCGGTTCCAGTCTGCCCCACCAGCAGGAATCCGGGTCCACTTGGTCGTATCCAACTTGGGTAATTTAAAATTATCTTCCCATATGAGTTTCCATTTCTTCGTTTCTCGTCCCGGATTCTGTAGGTATACCTGTGGATTTTCCTTTGGATTGTGATGAACACTACAAGCTGATATAAGGATATAAAACAGGCCTGCGCCTAAGATTCGCTTCATTTAGATTAATTATTTTCTATAGTCAATACAAAACTACCCAATTTATTGATAGCGTATTAAATATAAGGCCTTTTTTAAAAAGGAACTAACATTAATATAAAAAACAGTCTTAATTAAAACATCGGATGCTCATTTGCAGATTGTTTTGGCACATCTTGCTGTGCATCCCAATGTTCAACAATCTTTCCATTTTCCAACCGGAAAATATCTATTGTGGAGGTGAGGCTCCCATCAGGGTTTTTATTCTTAATATGGATAAATACAAGGTCACCATCTGAGGCAATACGTTGCACATCTACCTTGGTTTTCGGCTGCCCTTCAAACCACTTTGCAGCTGCGGCTTTAAATGCGGCTGCGCCATCTGCTACTTCAGGATTATGCTGGATATATTCCGGCGCAATATATTTGTCCACTGCCGACAGATCCTTGTCACCGAACATCTGTTGATAAAAGTCCAATACGATCCGCTTATTCTCTTTATTAATGTCTAGCTGGGTCTGATCCTTTTCCCCGGACTTATCATGCTGACTTTTTTGTTGGCATCCGGTAAATAAGAGACATATTAGTGCCGCCAGTATAGTAAAATTCATGTTTTTTTTCATTTTTTTCAAACCGCTATTTTGTACAATAAAGAGCTTATCACAAACACACTTCTTTTTTTATGATATAATAGGTAAACAACATTTAGTCGCAGTATTTTGTTTTGATACGACAATCTTTATGAACTGTTAAAAATAAAAAAGATGGCATGATAATTGAAAATGTTTCGATAGTATAATATTCAGAAATATACATTTCATAAATTTAGGTTAATAATTGGTTAGGTTAGAAACACCTGAAGTCCCCAACTTCAGGTGTTTTTTTTTCTGAAAATATCTGTTTTCTATTGATCAGAAAGAACCTTCAGTTGATTTTCATGGCTGTTGGTGCTTATAAAGAGCATGAAGGTTTTGTTTAAAGACCTCTCCTTTCTAAAAGTTACCAACAAACTAAAACAAAAAGTTCATTTCCTGTTTTTATTAATCTAGTTCAATGATTTTTTTTCTTAGCTGCCGTAATTTTACATCAGTTAAGAAAATAAAAAACAACAACCATGGACAATAACATATTAGGACTGCATCATATTACAGCGATAGCTGATAACGCAAAACGGAATCTCGATTTTTACACCGGTGTACTAGGGCTTCGCCTGGTAAAGAAAACCGTCAATTTTGACGACCCAGGCACCTATCATTTTTACTTCGGTAATGAGCAGGGAGATCCGGGCACTATACTGACCTTTTTCCCTTGGGAAGGTATTGGTAAAGGTAGACAGGGCGCTGGTATGGCTACCCATATCGGTTACGCTGTCCCTGAAGGAAGTCTGGACTTCTGGAAAAATAGGTTAAAAGAACATCAGGTAGCTTTTCAGGAAGACGAAATTTTTGGTGAGAAATTGATTTCATTCACAGATCCTGACGGATTACAAATACAATTTATTGAGCCTTCGACCAAGGATAATAGAAGTGTATGGACCACAGCGCAAATAAAGGACGAAAACGCATTAAAGGGTTTTCATAATATTACACTTTCTCTGAAGGAAGCCGACCCCACTTTACGGGTTTTGACAGATATCTTGGGCTACACTGTACAAGGACAAGAAAACGGACGTTATAGATTGTCTACTGATAGTATCGGGACCGCCAATATTGTGGACATTCTTGCAGACGCCAATTTGTCTTTTGGTCGCAATGCTGCTGGCACCAATCATCATGTCGCCTTTCGTGTAAAAGATGATAATATCTTGATGGACTACCGCGAAAAAGTACTTTCGGCAGGTTTGGATATTACACCAAAGATTAATCGGGACTACTTTTTCTCCCTTTACTTCCGTGAGCCGGGCGGTGTTTTATTCGAGATCGCAACCGACAATCCCGGATTTACCATAGACGAACCTTTGGAAAGTCTAGGGACAGACCTCAAGTTGCCAAAACAATACGAGAACCATCGGTCAGAGATTGAAGCATCACTACCAAAAATAGATTAGGATCAAAGTAAGTTAATATAAAATACAGTAAAACTATGGAAAGAACAGAAATTGTACTGGATAAGAATCAGCGTGGCGAACTTCAATTGTTTTCCGAAGAGACAAAAGCTGGCTTAATGAGCATAGCCATTATCGATGGCAAACTGGTTGTTTACCATACAGAGGTCGACGAAGCATTTGAAGGCAGAGGATTCGCAAAAATACTGTTGGAAAGACTGGTTTCCTATGCTCGGGAAAATACCATGAAGATTGTCCCACTATGCCCTTATGTAAATGCGCAATTCCATCGTCATCCCGACATATATGACGATGTATGGTTTAAGAAAACAGTATAGGAAAAACTATAATGAGTCACTCAAGTAATATTAAAACAGCTGGACACAGTTTAGAAAATACAGAAAAAGCACTGATCATGATTCATGGCCGTGGCGGAAATGCAACGGATATCCTGAGTATGTCTGCTTATCTGAATGTGGGGGATTACGCACTACTTGCACCGCAGGCCGACAATTACACCTGGTATCCACATTCATTTATGGCCCCTGAACAAAGCAATGAACCCTGGTTAAGTTCGGCAATTCAAGTCATTGAAAATACGGTACAACTTGCTTTGGATAAGGGGATCAAGACTGAAAACATCTATTTCTTCGGATTCTCGCAAGGGGCTTGCCTTACGCTTGAATTTCTGGCACAACACGCCAAACGTTATGGTGGCGCTGTTGCCATTATTGGCGGACTTATTGGCGAAGAGATAGATTTAAGTAAGTATAGCGGAGATTTTATGCAAACCCCGATATTTATCGGTACAAGTGATCCCGATTTTCATGTTCCGCTGGAACGCGTCAATGCGACGGTGAAAATGTTGGAAGCACAAAATGCAGACGTTAAACTAGCCGTTTATCCAAATTTCGGTCATTCCATTAATCAGGAAGAGATTACTATTGCCAACCAGTTTGTCTTTCATTAGGCGTCCGCAAAAGCTGTACAACCAACAGTAGGCTATCAATCAGCCCTTTGACGGAAAAGCGATGTATATGCTGACTTTGAACTGCGTTAATTTTAACGGCTCAAAGTCAGCATATTTTTTTAGAAATCATTAACTCCCGATTGGTTGCGGCCTCGATAGCAGGTCTTATCAGCAGCTATCAAACCTTGGGATACTTATACCCATTATGATATACTGAAGCTAAGTATTTATTTGCCTTTTCGTCATTAAAACGTTGTTTTTCCTTATTCCAGTAGAGCTTCTGCCCAGTTCTATAGGCAATATTCCCCATCTGCGAAAAAATAGCAATATGCGCACCGGCTTCAAGCGGGGCATGCAGCAGCCTTGGATTTTTTTGTCGAATAGCATCCACGAAGTTTGCCATATGTTTCTCCAGTCCATTGTCAACGGATGGTCGCAATGCAACGGCCTCCATCCTTCCCTTCTCGGGTATGACTTCCCAACCGTTACGGTTTAAGACTAAGGTTCCATTATTTCCAATAAAGGCAACACCATGGTTACGGTTGTAAGGTCCTAAATCTATTCCTTTGGCATGTTCCCACTGGATATTGAAGTTGTCAAACTCGTAGACCGCAGTCATGGTATCCGGTGTTTCCCCAGCATCATCCGGGAAGGCAAATTTTCCACCCGAAGCCATAATGGATTTCGGATCGGAGACTTTCATGCCCAGCAGAGCATAATCGAGCATATGTACGCCCCAGTCTGTCATCAGACCGCCTGCATAATCCCAAAACCACCTGAAATTAAAATGAAAACGGTTGATATTAAAAGGTCTTTTTGTGGCCGGACCCAACCAGTCCATGTAATGTACTCCCGCAGGAATAGGTGCATCTGGTTCAATAGGAATACTATTTTTCCAGCCCAGGTACGACCAAGCCTTGACCAAACGTATTTTCCCTAGCTTACCTGAATGTACAAAATCAATCGCATCTTTAAAATGCTGTTGGCTCCGCTGCCATTGCCCTACCTGAACAACAGCATTACTTTTCTTTGCTGCCGCCAGCATCAGCTGACATTCCTGAATAGAATTCCCGATAGGTTTTTCGATATAAACGTGCTTCCCCGCCTTCACGGCATCGATCATCTGTAGACAATGCCAGTGATCAGGCGTTCCGATAATTACAGCATCCACATCCGAACTGCTCAACATCTTTTTATAGTCAACATAGCTGGCCACCTTGATATTTCTTTCCTGAAGTTCTTTCACCCTTTTGTTCAAGATTTTTTCATCAACATCACAAAGTGCCGTACAGATTACCCCTTGTTGCTTTAGCAAAGCATTTAGGTCAGACCAGCCCATCCCATTGACCCCGATAACCCCCACTCGAATTGGTTGTTCAAATAGACCGGATGCATGGCTTTTGCCTATGAATGATGCTGCGGCTAAAATACTGGAAGTCCGGATAAAGTCTTTTCTATTCATCATATGTTGGTTTATATGCTCTTGATTTAAGTTTCCGATGAAAATACAAAATTCAATTTAAGCCCTTAACAAAATCATTGTAAAATATATATCGACATTAAAACCAATAAAGATAACCGCCCTGGTAGAGGATCTCCAGGTGAAAGATGACAGAATAAGTTTGTTTCCACTCGTTCATGTTTCCATTGATTCCTGGGGATATGTATCCGGATTCATCTGTTACAGAGCCATATTAAAGACACTTCACTAACTGGCTTTCAACACAATAGAAAAACACGCCCTACACCCCTTGAAGGTTGATTATCATTAAATAAATGTTAAGAAAGAAAAAAAACTTTGTTATTTCAACGAAAAATAAAAGATTAATCATTTATTATCCCTACCTTGCAGGACTTAATTAAAAATAATGAATACAGGTAAAATTAAATTTTTCAATGAAACTAAAGGTTTTGGTTTTATTACACCAGAGGATGGTAGCGCAGACGTTTTCGTACACGTTTCTGCTCTTAAGAACCAAGTATCTGAAGGCGACGTTGTAACTTATGATGTAGAAAGAACTCCAAAAGGAATCAACGCTACAAACGTAAAATTGGCGTAATCCAAAAAATACACTTTCTTGTTAATGGGGTAATTCATAATGATTTATCCCATTTCTTTTTCGTATTCTTCCCTTGTTATTTTCAATACACTTATTCATATTCAGGCGACACAACAATGCCCCTAATCAATCATTGAATAGAATTGAAACAACATAAAGGGTTTTAGTTTAAGCTTATTTTCCTACTTATATTTTAATGGAATTCAAACAACTCAATTTAATTTCTCCTCTTCTCCAAGCAATCTCAGAAACAGGATATACAACCCCTACTGCAATCCAACAAAAAGCTATCCCCGTTATATTAAGCGGTCAGGATCTTATTGGATGCGCACAAACGGGCACCGGAAAGACGGCAGCTTTTGCTTTACCTTTGCTACAGCGTTTGTCTGAGCACAATGCACATGGTAAAACGATGCCTATCCGCGCCTTAATCCTCACACCAACACGTGAACTTGCAATACAGATCGGTGAGAATATCAATTTATATCGCAAACATCTTAAACTAAATTATTGCACCATTTTTGGCGGCGTCAATCAAGACAGACAAGTCAAAGAAATAAAAAAAGGTGTGGATATTTTAGTTGCTACACCGGGTCGTCTATTGGACCTGATGAATCAAAAATTGATTTTTTTGGATAAAATTGAAGTCTTGATCCTTGATGAGGCTGATAATATGCTCGACATGGGCTTTATCCACGATATCAAAAAGATCTTGGCAAAAGTACCGGAAAAAAGACAGACCCTGTTTTTCTCAGCAACAATGCCGCCCAATATTCGCAAATTTGCACATGGTATACTCCACAAACCTGTTGAAGTAGACGTAACTCCAGTGAGTTCAACTGCTGAAAAAGTAAATCAATCGGTTTATTTTATAGAGAAAAAAGAGAAAATAAAACTACTCACAAATCTGCTTAAACAATTTAAGCAAGACCGTACGATTGTATTTTCACGTACAAAACATGGGGCAGATAAAATTGTCAAGTTACTGGCCAAGAATGGCCTTCGTGCTGCAGCAATTCACGGTAATAAATCACAAAATGCACGGCAAAAGGCATTGGGTGAATTTAAAGAAAACCGCCTGAAAATTCTGATCGCGACCGATATCGCCGCACGCGGAATAGATATTGAACAATTACCTATGGTCATCAATTACGACCTACCCAATGTACCGGAAACCTACGTACACCGCATTGGTCGGACAGGTAGAGCGGGTTTAGAAGGTAATGCCATCTCCTTCTGTGATGTCGAAGAAAGACCTTATTTAAGTGATATTGAAAAATTGATCGGATTAAAAATCAAAGTGAATAAGGTAGGAAAATAACTTCCATCCTTATTATATTATATACAAAACGCGCCGCAACTAAATAGTTACGGCGCGTTTTGTATAATCCCTTATTTTTTTCGGTCTGCAAGAAGCAAAGTGGATGGTGTAAGATGGAGCCAGTCCATCTTTTTATTGACAATCTTATGCCAGCAAGGCAAACTAATGAGCATCAGATCTTGTTGCCCCCACAAGTCAACATCGAGATTCTTCTCCTCCATTATTGTCAAATGATTGGGTACAAGTTGCTCCAGATGTCTTAATTTCTCCCGAAAGCTTTCATGGGTACGTAAGATCTGATCAAAATCCCATACTATCACCTGCGCATCCGAATGGTGAATTAATCGCTGTATGAGTGCGCACAGGAATTCATCGCTTTTCAATAGTATCGGGACGATAACACGACGGGCCTTGACAAAGTTTTTGTCAATCAAAATTCCCACCATCGCATTAACTTTGGCATTGATCTGTTGATTTCTGTCGAAGGTAGCAAACGGTGATTCGGCGTTTGTGACCGTATGAAACAATTTCTCCGGATTGATAATCCGCGAGGTGAAATCCAAAAAGCGTCCCAAAAGACTACCTTCATAGATGGATTCACTGACACCCAGCAACAGCAGATCCTGACTTTGTTCATTTGAGGTCTGCACAATTTCACTGTCAATGTCACTGGAAATTTTGAAAATCGTCTGAATAGGTTGTTCCAAATCCTGTGCAACCCGCTTTATTTCCCGAAAACTATCCTGCTCCTGTGTTTCTACTTCATAGTGATGGAGTTCATTGGACGGTTCGATATGCAATGCGGTAATTTCCGCCGTATTTTTTGATTTTAATGTAAGCGCATCTGCGAGATGAAGCAATGAAATCCCGGTATTGCTTTTAGCAAATGATAGGAGGATTTTAAATTTCGATTTATTCTGGATTTCTTCCTGTAACGAGCGTTTCTTGGGTCGGTATAGATAATTGATCAAGTCCAACGAAGGACCGGTCATAAAAGTGGTGATCAATGCCATCACAACCATCATAGAGAATAACTCAGCACTTAATACACCGAGATCGTAACCGATATTCAATACGATCAGTTCCATCAGTCCTCTTGTATTCATCAACGCACCTATACTCAAACTATCCTTCCAGCTCTGTCCGACAAAGCGAGCGGCCAATGCGCTACCGGCAAACTTCCCGATTACGGCGACCAAAATAATCACAATGGTGATCATCCATAGTTGTGGATCATTCAATAGACCGATCTGTGTACGCAACCCTGTATACACAAAAAATAACGGTAATAGCAATAAGGTGGATACATCTTCGATTTTTTCGATAAATGCTGTACGAAAACGGCTGCTTTCGGGCATAATCGCTCCGGCCATAAAAGCACCAAACAGCGCATGTATACCGATTACTTCGGTTGCGTACGCAGATAATAAAAGGACGATAAAAAATATCGCAACAACAGGTTTGTTCAGCCCCTCACGCGTCCCCTTCACTTCCCCTACACGCATCAGAAAGGGCCGTACAATTTTGATCATCAGCAGCACATAAGCAATAGCGAGCGCGATCGTATACAAAGCACTTGCAAAATCGCCGGCCTTCACGATCGCAATCACCACAGCCAAAATACACCAGGCTGTAATATCATCTGCTGCAGCGCAGGTAATGACCATCGACCCAAGTTTACTTTTCTGCAATCCGCGCTCCTGTACGATCCTTGCCAGGACCGGAAAAGCAGTAATACTCATCGAAATACCGATAAACAAACTATACGATAAAAACTCCACATTCGCCGGCGGATGGTACATGTATAAAAAGTAGGCTAAGGAAATTCCCAATGTAAACGGTATAACGATACTCGCATGTGAAATCACCACTGCATCGTGTGCTTTATTTCGCAGCACATTGAGATCCAGTTCCATTCCGATAATAAACATAAACAGGATTAAGCCGATCTGGCTCAGAAACTGTAGGTTGCTCAGGGATTCAACGGGAAACAATGTATGGGAGAATTCAGGGAAATAAAGCCCCAATAAGGAAGGCCCCAATATAATACCGGCAAGCATTTCACCGATCACAACGGGTTGCTTAATCTTGATACATATCCACCCCATTATCCGGGCAGCAATAATAATCGTCACAATCTGTGCTAGCAATATTGCTAATGGATGTTGAAGGCTATGTAATAAGGTCGATTTAAAATCCTGCCAAGCACCCTGGCTTATCTTTTCACCACGGAGCATCTCTTGGCTTTGCAATTGTGCTCCCAAATGGATAACCCAGTACATCACCACGAGCAGCGTACCAATTAAGGTCACATAAAAAATCGTATTCTTGTATTTCTTCATCTTTTTCGCTTTAAATAATATCAGGTGATAACAGCATGTAAAAGTCTATCCCAAAGTCGTCAATGCATCAATTTTGGGAAGAGAACTACAACAAAAATAGAATTCTACAGGAGTTTTAAACCTTACTGTGTAGTAAGAACAAGAAAATATGTAATGAACTCCTCGAATTTTGTAATCAAGCGAATTTTTCGAGGAATGATTTTTTATAAGACTCTCCTAAGCTAAAAAGAATAGCTGCATCCTGCCCATCGACCAGACTGCTGGTGATCACATCAGCTGAAAAGAATTTCACAATTTTCAGCGCGATAATTTCCTTTTTGTTGATACGGATAAAATCCTGTTCCGGCAACAGCGTGAGTAACCTATCGAAGCTGATATTTTTTAATAAAATGGTAGAACCATCCCCCAGGAATACAGTTTTGTCGCGGCTATCTACTTCCGCAATCTGGACATAGTTGATCTGACTGAAGTAAAGTATTGCCTTCCCCTTATTGGTATTGAATTGAGCAAAGGGGGAATACTCGGCTGACCGGCTATTGATAACCTGTTCTACTTTCAATACCGCTTGCTGTAGACGTGACAGCGATATTGGCTTACGCATATAATCCACCGCATTGATATCAAAAGCATCGCTGGCATACTGTTTATAGGCAGTGGAGAAAACGATGGGATAGTCTTCCAATTCCTTCGCGACATCAAACCCATTAAACTGAGGCATTTCAATATCCAAAATACAGAAATCAAAGTTTAAACTTTTATACTCTTTAAGTAAAATGACTGGATCATTAAATGCTTTAACCACCTCCAGACCCGAAATTTGTTCACAAAGCATCTTCAAAAACCGCAAACTCGGCAGCTCATCATCCAGTAAAATGCATTTCAGCGTTTTTTCAATTCTCATACAATCGGATCTGAAGGTAAGCATTATAGACATCATTTTCTACAAAGCGCTTTAATTCGTGCTTATCTGGATAATATAGCATCAGCCGTTCCTCCAATGTCTTACTGCCTATTCCACCTTTGGTTTTATACAAGGGTGAGCGCTTCGATATTTTATTGCTGACAGTCAATTCTAGCAGACCATTGCGAAAGCTAAGTACAATTGAAATAAAAGAGTCAGGATGGTGAAAATCCGCATGCTTAAATGCATTTTCGATGAGGTCTACAGTCATCAATGGCACCAGTGAAGGGCGTTCCAATAATGATTCGTTCAATTCATCAATATCAAATTTAACCCGCATATCAAACAAAGGACTCAACTTTACCTTATTGACTTCAATTAAATTACGGGCAAACTCGATCTCCGCTTTTGGAGATACCAGCTCCTCTTCACTTTCATATAACACATAATCCAACACCATAGCCAGTTTATCCATCGTATAGTAGGTTTGATAAGCGTGGGAAAGGATACCATTGAGCGAATTTTTGAGCAAATGTGGGTTTAATCGATTGCGATGCACATGATCCATCTGCTCATTATCCATCCGTTTAAAAAGTTCCTGATGCCTTCGCTCTTCCGCCCTGAGCTTTTTGTATTTCTGTATTAATAATAAATACAAAATCAACAGGACAACGACTGCTACAAGCAGCAATATGATAATTATATTGGAAAGTTCAGTAGTCATGATTCCGCTCAAACTTAATTAAAATTTTATTAGCAACGAAAAATGAAACAGGATCTAAGTGATCTTCCTTCTATTAGCTGCAGGTTTCTTTCACACAAGTTCTACTTAAATCCGTTAAGAAGATTCCCTTATACAAAACTTGGGTAAACCCGCCTTTCAGCCGACAATACCACTCAAAACACAGCACAAAAAATGCGATTTATTAACTACAAAATTTGCAGGTATTGATTACAAAAATTAACAGTTTCATTACAATTTAGTCACTTTAAACTATTAATTTCAGATTATTCTTCTTATATTGAGAGTATTGTAATTAGCCGATCAAATGATTGTCTACGCTATTTTGGTTAAACCTGCCTGATTTGTTCTAATCGGGCCTAATATGAAACACGATGGAAAAGCTCATTTTCGAAACTAATGCACAACATCCCAGTCTTGTGGACAAGATCAAACAAGCTGTTGAAAAATTAAATGGTATCCATGAATGGAAAATAGATCTGGATTCTATTTACAACCTGTTAACCATTGAAGGCATCCGACTCAATCCGACCGAGATAGAGTCTGAACTTGCACTTCATGGCGTTGAGGCAAGTCGCCTTTATGAGGAATAACCTCAATCAATGTTCTGGCACATTGTCATCAACCAAACAATAGACTTCGTCCAGATAAGTACTTACTTTAAAATAAATACCTATCTGGACAAAGCATTATAGTTTTTTTATAATCATTCCCGAAGCACCACCTCCACCGTTGCAAATTGCAGCAAGGCCGATTGTCCCGCCTTCCTGTTGTAAAATGCTCGTCAAGGTGACGACTATTCTCGCTCCGGAACAACCCAATGGATGACCGAGCGAAACTGCCCCCCCATAGATATTCACTTTACGCATTGGAATATCCAGAATTTTAGCGTTTGCGAGTGCTACAACAGAGAAAGCTTCATTAAATTCAAAATAGTCAATATCATCTTTGGTTAGTCCAGCCTTTTTCAAGACCTTTTCCGTTACTATAGCGGGACTTGTCGTAAACCATTCTGGCGCTTGTTCTGCATCAGCATAGGCTATGATTTCGGCCAATGGTTGCAACCCCAGTTCTTTCACCTTCTCAGCACTCATTAATAATACCGCAGCCGCCCCATCGCTTAATGTGGATGCATTTGCGGCCGTTACTGTTCCATCTTTCTTAAAAGCAGGTTTTAATTCGGGGATCTTATCAAAATTGACCTGTGAAAACTCCTCATCCCTGGAGATTATCTGCTCACCCTTGCGCCCTTGAATAACGACGGGAATGACCTCCTTGATGAATTTATTCTTCTGCCAAGCCTCCAGGCTCCTCTTATAGGAATTAATCGCATACTCATCCTGTTCGGCCCGACCAATAGCATATTTCTCGGCACATAATTCAGCAAAATTGCCCATTGGTTCATTTGAATAGGCATCACTTAAACCGTCCCTTTGCAAGCCATCAACGAAACTCTGGCCACCGAACTTGGCGCCCCAACGCATCGTGTTCGCATAATAAGGAACTTTACTCATGTTTTCCATACCTCCGGCAATGACAACATCGGCATCCCCCAACAAAATAGATTGTGCGGCTAAAGCGATGGCTTTCATTCCACTGGCACAGACTTTATTTACTGTAGTCGCTGTTACTTGATCAGGTAAGCCGGCAAGCCTTGCAACCTGACGGGCGGGAGCTTGCCCCAAATCGGCCTGCAGAACGCTACCGATCAGAATTTCATCTACTTGATCTGCAGCAACCCCAGTCTCATCCAATACAGCACGTACAGCATGAGCGCCCAGCGCTGTCGCCGCAACCGATGATAACCCACCTCCAAAACTTCCTATTGGCGTACGCTTTGCCGCAACGATAAATACACTTTTTGACATGTTATTCTGTTTATAATTGTTTTTTCTTGAATTCAATAGACTTGCGACCCGATTCAACTGAGGATTCATCAGCCAAAACTGGTATCATTCCTTTCCTAAAGATAAAAAATATAACACAAACAAGCGAACCCTCTTATTTTA
Organism: Sphingobacterium sp. GVS05A; assembly: GCF_019969845.1. GTDB lineage: Bacteria > Bacteroidota > Bacteroidia > Sphingobacteriales > Sphingobacteriaceae > Sphingobacterium. The sequence continues at coordinate 813,054 of NZ_JAHXYR010000001.1, read as the reverse complement.
TTTTTTAGGCCAAAACAAAATAAATAGAAAAAAAACAAGGTAAAAAGTTCCCTACATAATCTATTTTATAAAAAATAAACAATAAATATTTGCAGAAAAGCCAACGCTTTTCGCTAAATTCGGTTAGACATTCCGCTCTTTTTAACGAGGGCGATGTTATGCCAAGATAAAGCAAAAGACAAATCGTTTTCAGTCCGCAATCATGTAACTGAAACCAATAACCAAAAGTAAAATAAACAATTATGCAGGCAAGCAAACTCACAGCTGAACATCAGATTTTTCGCGAAACCATTCGGGCATTTATTCACAAAGAAATCATCCCTCATGTAGATCAATGGGAACAACAGGGTGAAATAGATCGAAGTATTTGGAAGAAAATGGGTGACATGGGTTTTATGGGACTCAACTACCCGGAAGAGTACGGTGGCCTGGATCTGGATTTTTACTATTCGATGATTTTGTGCGAAGAACTATCTCATTGTTTTTCGGGGGGATTCACGATATCTGCTCTGGTCACCCAATACATGTCAGCTCCCTATCTATTAAAATATGCATCTGAGGAACTCAAGCAACATTACCTTAGACCGGTGATCTCCGGTGACATGGTGAGTGCCGTTGCTATCACCGAACCTGGGGCGGGGTCTGATGTCAAACAGATCAAAACGACTGCCGTCCGATCGGGCGATCATTATATTGTCAATGGCTCCAAAACGTTTATCACCAATGGTTACTACGGCGACTTTTTTATTACTGCTGTTAAAACCGATCCGGAAAAAGGAACAAAAGGCATCAGCCTGTTACTGATAGAAAGACATGCCGAAGGTGTTTCGGCAAATAAAATCAACAAATTAGGCTGGCATGCCTCGGATACTGCCGAATTAGGTTTCGATCAGGTCAAAGTACCTGTTTCCAATCTGATTGGAAAGGAAGGTGATGGTTTTCTTTATTTAATGGCCGGATTGCAATTGGAACGTTTGACCGCTGCCATACATAGTCTGGCTACAGCGGATTCCGCATTACAGTACACCCTTGAATATATTGGTCAGCGGGAGGCATTCGGCAAAAAGATCCAGGAGTTTCAGACGATTCGTCACCGTATTGCCCAGATGGCAGCCGATATCGCAACTACCAGGGCTTTTGTCTATCAGTGCTGCGATCTCCAAAATCAAGGTGAATATGCTGTTCAGGATTGTTCCATAGCCAAACTGCAAGCCAGCGAGCTTGCCGTACAGGTTGTAAGCCAATGTCTTCAGTTATTTGGGGGCTATGGATTCACCGAAGATTACAAAATCGCCCGTCTATATCGGGATGTACGGGTCGGGACAATCATTGGTGGGACATCCGAGATTATGCTGGAAATCATTGCCAAGATGACGATTGACAAGGTTAACTATCAATCAAACAAACCCAGCTTAACTTAAACATTTTCAATATTAAACGCAGTTCAGCATAATGAATTATCAGGTACACCCATTTTTTCATATCGAACAGGACAATCAACATATTGTCACCATAAAACCATTGACAGATGCAGCGACCGAGGAGTCAACAATTCTTGACCGTATACAGGAGTTTGTCGACCTGGTGGCTCGTGTACTAAATGAAAAAGAAGTCCGCGGATTGATCTATACCTGTCCGCTAAATAACAAGCAGACCGATTACATCCGATTATTTGATCAGGTTTCCAATGGTCAACTCGATCCCGAGATCATACAGAAAACCACCTGGAAGGCATTGCAATGGAAGACTTTGGGCAAACCTATTGTATCGATCTTGGATAACAACTGCACGGGCATCGGTTTAGCAACAATGCTATGGTCAGACTACCGTATTGCAGGTCCACCGATAAAACTGGGCTTCCCAGAGAGTAAATTCGGCCTATTTACCGGCTTTGCGGCGACCATTACCTTAGCTCAACTTGTAGGTTCTACTGCGGCGTTGAACCTGTTGACCCAAGCAAAACTGATCTCAAAAAAAGAGGCTCTTGAACTGGGTTTGGTGAATGATATAACAACAGATAGCGAGCAGAGCCTAGTGCTGGCAAAGAACTGGATTCTTGAAAATTCAAAAACCAGCATTTCCACCCCCAGCCCAACAGCAGTCTCCGCCGAATTTGAAGAAGCTTGCGCTGCTGTTTTAAAGAAAACAAGAGGATTGTTACCCGGCACCAATGCTGTTATACAGTTATTAAAAACAAGCCAATCGCTGTCTTTAACAGAAGCTGTGGAGGCCGAGGCAAAGCTATATCATAAGGTATTAAATACCCCTGAGCCGCTGCACATGGTCAGGACACTGCATGAAGGCATACTACAGGCACAACATCGTGACCGTATCAAATCACTCGGCACCTATGCAATCAAAAAAATAGGAATCCTGGGTGCAGGTATGATGGGATCCGGCATAGCCTATGAAGCCGCCAGAGCAGGCATTTCCGTTGTTTTAAAAGATGTGAACAGGACTCAGGCGGAGCAGGGAAAAGCTTATTCTGCCAAACTTTGTGATAAATTACTTGCACAGGGCCAGATAAATAGCTTACAACAACAGACGCTTTTAGCCAATATTCAACCCACTGACCAAGTTGCTGATCTTGTCGATGCTGACCTTATTATTGAAGCGGTATTTGAAGACCTGGAGTTAAAAGCTGAAGTAACCCGACAAAGCCTTCCCTATCTTGCCCAAAATGGCTTTTTCGCATCCAATACAACGTCGTTGCCCATTACTACTTTGGCAGCCGCAACGGATCGGCCAGAGCGTTTTATCGGCATGCATTTCTTCTCCCCTGTGGATCGCATGCCATTGGTCGAAATTATCTGCGGTACTCAGACCGATCAGGTAACATTACAAAAAGCAATTGCAATCGCTTTGCGTCTCAGTAAGATTCCTATTGTTGTACATGACGGCCCCGGATTCTTTACATCCCGTATTTTCTTCAATTACCTACTAGAGGCGATCACCATGTTGCTGGAAGGTATTCCTGCAAGTCAGATTGAAGACGAAGCAATACAGGCCGGATTTGCTGTTGGTCCATTAGCGGTACTCGATGAAATTTCATTGGAACTGATGCTGCATGTCTACGATCAGTTTCCAGCATTGCATAACAGTCAGCGACGTGCGTATGCCCATTTAAGCAAAATGATTAAAAATGGCAGAAAAGGTAGAAAATCCGGCCATGGATTCTATGATTATGATGCAGCTTCCAGAACGAAAACAGTCTGGCAGAACCCCGCACTACCTACATCAGGAGAATCCCCTTCCTCTGGAATAATACAAAAAAGGCTCCTTCATGTCATGGCCCTTGATAGCTACCGTTGTCTCGAAGAAGGTGTATTGGAACAACCCATTGATGGTGATATCGGCTCTATCCTCGGTGTAGGCTATGCAGCACATACCGGTGGTGTATTTGGACATATCGACCTTACAAGCCTTCCTGTCTTTGTACGGGAATGCCAGTCATTTCTACACCTGGGTGAACAATGGGAAGTCCCCCGTTCGTTAATAGAATATGCTGACAGTAATTTTAAATTTTATACAGGTTTTTATTCCAATTGGCTAGGAAAGAAATCCTAAACTGAAACAGTTATATATTCACCAAGAAGCAAGTGTATATCAGACACCGTTCTCGAATAACCAGGAAACAATTTCTAAATTGAACCGAAGCACTTTAGCACGAACCTCGGAGATCAAACAAGTCGTTTGTATTTGCCTAAAACTCATCCATTAAATAAGATATCTAAGAAAGTCATTGATCGATAGTAGTGAGTACTATCGATCAATGACATTTTTATTTAGCGGGCAAGGAGATCCATCAGTTCGGATACATCCAGGTCAATAAAGGTATCGTAATCCAAAGTTACCTCAAGCAATTGTTTTTGCTGTTTTTCAGAAAATACACGGGCAAGATTCGTTTTATACTTTTCAATCAATTTAGGAATTCCCTCCTGCCGACGTCTCGGATGTCCAATCGGATATTCCACCACCAGCTCCGGCAATACTGTTCCATCCTTTAATACCACCGTCAGGGCATTTGAGATCGCTCGTTTTTGTGGATCATGATAATCAATTGTAAACTGAGGATCTTCAACACAGAAAATTTTGTCCCGCAGTGCATCAATACGTGGGTCCAGTGCAATATGGTTTTCATAATCCTCCGCTGTCAAACGGCCAAAGATTAAAGGTACGGCAACCATATATTGGATACAGTGATCCCGATCAGCCGGATTATGCAACGGTCCCTTCTTGTCGATGATTCGAATTGCAGCTTCATGTGTACGAATGGTAACACGCTCAATATCATCACTGCTTTTTCCAAATTCTTTTAACTGCTGGTGCAACTGCATTGCTGCTTCGGCTGCGGTCTGTGCGTGAAATTCAGCCGGGAAAGAAATCTTAAATAGAATATTCTCCATCACATAAGATCCATAATCGCGCTGAAATTTAAATGGGTTGCCTTTAAATGAAACGTCATAGAAACCCCATACCGGTGCTGTTAACACCGATGGATACCCCATTTCACCCGTTTGTGCAATTAAAGCAAGGCGTACGGCACGCGAAGTTGCATCTCCGGCAGCCCAAGATTTACGACTCCCTGTATTAGGCGCATGGCGATAGGTGCGCAAAGCCTGTCCGTCGACAAAGGCCAATGAAACCGCATTGAGCAATTCGTCCCGACTGAGGCCCAAAAGCTTACCAACAACGGCTGTAGAAGCCACCTTTACCAAAATTACGTGATCTAACCCCACTTTATTAAAGGAATTTTCAAGTGCTAATACGCCTTGAACCTCATGTGCCATAATCATCGCTTCAAGCACCTGTTTTGCCTTTAGGGGTTTCTCCCCTTTCGCAACCTGTGTTCTGCTCAGCCAGTCCGCAGTAGCCAAAATACCTCCAAGATTGTCCGATGGATGTCCCCATTCCGCAGCTAACCAGGTATCGTTAAAATCCAACCAGCGAACGATGGCACCAATATTAAAAGCCGCCTGTATGGGATCCAGTTGATAATTCGTTCCGGGTACTTTTGCGCCATTGGGAACAATCGTACCGGGCACAACAGGCCCCAGTAATTTGGTACAGGCCGGGTAGGTCAGCGCTTCCAACCCACAGCCTATGGTATCCAGAAAACAGTAAAAAGCTGTATTCCATGCAACTTTACTTTCGATCTTGTAATTTAACACGTAATCCACAATAGCCACCAGAACCTGATCTGGCTGTGGTCTTTCATTTGATATCGTTGAACTCATTATTTTATTTCTTATAAGGCTGTTGTTCTTTTCAATTTATTTTTTCTGGAAGCATTTGCAGCAATGATCAAAAAAACACAACACTGTTCCTTCAATGCGAGATGCAAGCGATTTCTTTCCGTTTTATTTTTCACACTATACGTTTTATTGTACTATCTCGCGGAGATGGGTACGAAAGGTCGGTCATCGGGACCGATATAATTTGCACTCGGCCGAATGATTTTTCCATCTTGACGTTGTTCAAAGACGTGGGCAGACCAGCCCGTGATACGCGAAAGCACAAACAGCGGTGTGAACATTTCGGTCGGAATCCCCATCAGGTGATAAGAAACTGCTGAATACCAATCTAAATTGGGGAACATCCGTTTTTCTTCCCACATCACCTTTTCCAGCCGCTCGGCAATCAGGTAAAGCGTCATATCACCAGCCTCTTCTGATAATTCCTTGGCGACCTGTTTAATCACCTGATTCCTTGGATCCGAGATGGTATAGACAGGATGTCCGAAACCGATAATAACTTCTTTATTTTCCAACCGTTTTCGAATATCGGCTTCGGCTTCATCAGCATTTGCGTAGCGGCTCTGGATCTCAAAAGCGACTTCATTGGCGCCACCATGTTTGGGACCACGTAATGCACCGATTGCACCAGTGATGCAAGAGTACATATCGGATCCTGTCCCTGCAATCACCCTCGCGGTAAACGTAGAAGCATTAAACTCATGTTCAGCATATAAATTAAGCGAAATCTGCATCGCCCGAATCCAGGATTCGGAAGGCGCTTTGCCATGTAGCAGATGTAGAAAATGCCCGCCTAGGGTGCTGTCATCGGTTTCGACCTGAATTTCGCGTCCATTTTGACTAAAATGATACCAATACAGTAAAGCCGAGGCCATGGAGGCCATCAAGCGATTGGCGATATCTCTAGCACCTGCTAAAGCATGATTTTCTTTTTCCGGATTTACACTCCCAAAAAAGGAAACATAAGTACGCAAGACATCCATCGCATGGGCAGTAGATGGCAACTGTTTCAGCACCTGTTGTACCGTAATGGGCAAGCCCCGCTGGCTCAGTAACTGGCTTTGATAGGTAGTTAGTTGTGCCTGTGTAGGTAGGCTACCATAAATCAATAGATAGGCGACCTCTTCAAAGGTGGCCTGATGCGCCAGATCTAAAATATCATAACCTCTATAATGGAGGTCATTACCACTTTTTCCAACAGTACTCAAGGCTGTATTTCCGGCAGGAACACCAGAAAGTGCTACGCTTTTTTTGGGTTTAAAACCAGTATCGTTTGTCTCTTTCATCGGAATATATTATTTATTGGCGTATATTTTAAACAGTAAAGTACGCGCCTGCATTCGGTTTGAGATTCTTATGATTTAGTATTGAACAATTGATCCAGGCGATCTTCGTAAGCATAGTAATCTATGCTCCGATACAACTCATCGCGTGTCTGCATGCGATCGATAACAGCCGCCTGACTACCATCTTTGCGGATATGCTGATACACATCAGTTGCAGCCTTATTGGCTGCACGGAATGCAGATAAGGGGTAAAGCACAATGGACACATCCGCATGTCGAAGTTCATCAAGATTAAACAAAGGTGTCTGTCCAAACTCCGTAATGTTGGCAAGTATCGGAAGCCCAGTTATTCTACTGAATTGCATATATTGATCCAGGTTATGTACGGCTTCTGCAAAAATAAAATCAGCACCGGCTTCTTTATAGGCCACAGCCCGCTCCAAAGCACGTTCAAGTCCCTCTGAAGCCAAGGCATCAGTACGTGCACCAATGACAAAATGAGGATCTGTCCGGGCATCCACAGCAGCTTTCAGGCGATCGACCATTTCATCTTTTGAAACCAGCTCTTTCCCTGGGCGGTGTCCACAACGCTTAGCTCCCACCTGATCTTCCATATGTACAGCTGCAGCCCCGGCTTTAATTAAGCTTTTTATGGTACGTGCAACATTAAAGGCCGAAGGGCCAAAACCGGTGTCAATATCGACCATCAAAGGAAGCTTGCAGACATTCGTAATGCGCTCCACGTCAATTAATACATCTTGAAGCGTTGTGATACCCAAATCAGGTAAACCCAACGATCCCGCAGCAACACCACCGCCAGAGAGGTAGATGGCCTTAAAACCAGCTTGTTCGGCCAAAAGCGCATGGTTTGCATTGATGGCTCCAACAACCTGTAAGGGCTTTTCTTGCTTAATTGCTTCCCGAAAAAGGAAGCCTGGAGAATCTATCATATCATTGAAATTTGAAATTCCACAGTCCATAGGCTCTGTAGGGAAAAAACCTCCCAGGGGCGCCATGAACAGTATCTAAGTTTATTTTAGTTTGAACAATATATAATTCGATCGTTCATCCTAAAGATACTAATTATCACGGCATTTCAACAAATTATTTTCTACATTTCAAGCTTTTAACAGAAGAAAATATGGATACAGAATATTTCCTCTGGATATTGAATAAAATCTTTTAGATGTTATCTTAGTACCCCAAGCTGACTGATGCCTATTCGAATATAGGAAGATCGTCCAAAAACTCTTTTCGCTGGATCGCTTTATATGTTTAATTGTAAAAACGAGCAAAGCCCTAATCAGAAATGATCAGAGCTTTGCTGTTCTATTAAAATTTAAATTAGGTTGATTTTTATATTAACTTGAGGCCTATTAATTTTTTCCATTATTTTTTGCCCACCACAATCTTTTACCCCAGTTGTAATCGACAGTCCCTGCTTCGGCGGCTTTAACATTTTCAGTATTATATAAGTACTCATTATTTGGATACGGTAATCTGTACGGTTGGTCAGTATGAGGGGTTTCAAAATTCTGAATTTTCGAAGGATAATTTGTGCTAGGAATACCCGTTCTTCTATACAAACTCCAAGCTTCGTAATTTTCTTTAAATAAGGCTACCCACATATCCCAATAGATGCGATTTTTGGTTCCATCAAATTTACCTGCCCCGGCAAGATATGTGTTAATAGCCGCCCCAGCTATATTATTATCCTCCATCGATAGGGTAACCGCTTTTTCATAGGCCTCTTTCGCCGATATCCCCACATTATACCCCGATAAAGCGGCTTCTGCCAACATATAATAAGTTTCACAAGCCCTATAAAACGGAACTGCTCCAGCAGGATCGTTAATATAATGTTCACCAATCCAAGAAATCGAACTCAGTGGAGATGGATTCGTCAAAGAACCATTTACAAAACCCACATACTTACCTTCATTATTTTTCCGTGCAACTGATGCAATTCTTGGATCTTTTGTTGTATTTAAATGATCGATGAAAATATCAAACATCCCCCAGTTATTGAGACGATTGCCATTGATACCGGATTCATACCAAGGTTCCATATAAGGTAAGGTTCCAGGGAAAGCTACTTCACAATTTTCTGCATTTGTTTCAATTAATGGATATTTAGCGCTATTTCCAGCAATTTCCTCAATAGTGGATTTCGCTAAAGCAGGGGCTACGGCAGAAATACGTATCGCTATCCGCAAACGAAGTGAATTACAAAACTTTTGCCATTTCAACATTTCAGCTTTACGCGCATCCTCTCCAGTTTCTTTTGTTCCGTATATAATATCATACTCTCCAATTTCATCGGTACCAATACCACCCGCCAATTCATCAGCTAAAGTCTTAAGATCCGCTAATACCGCCGGAAAAATATCCTCCTGTTTATCATATTTTGCTTTCAAAACAGAACCGTCTTCAGGACGCCCTTTAAAAGCCTCTGAATATGGAATATCGCCCCAACCATCTAAAAGGTAGGACCACATATAATTATTCCATATACGGGCTACAATTCGAATATTTTTAAAACCAGCGGCTTTATCATCTGTTTTTTTCAGCAAATCATTCATCTGTGTGATATTATAATAACATGCTGCCCAACGATTGCCATAGGAGTTGTTCGTTGGTATCAATCCTGATAGATTGTCCGGATATTGAATTTTGACAATATATCCCGCGAAGGTGCCATAGCCGTCCACGTCACCGCCAAATTGATCGGCAGCATTTCGCAGCACATTGACCAACATATTCCGAGGAGGAACATCTGTCAAAGCATCTGGATCGGTATTAATTTCTTCAAAATTTTTGGTACATCCTGAGAGCAAGAGAATTGCTAAAAGAGGCGTATATTTTAGTTTTTTAATAAAAGTGTTCATAACCATAAATTGTTTTAGTACGTTCTAAATTTTAAATTCTGTAAAAGGATTAAAATGTAAAACCAAGCTTAAGACCTATACTTCTTGAATTCGGGACAGAGGCTTGTTCAAAACCTACACCACGTGAATCACTTGATACCCCGCCGCCTTCTGGGTCCAAACGCATGGTATTGGTTTTATGTACCCAAAGTAGAGCCAAATTGGTTCCCGTAAGAGAAACATGTGCACGTTTAATACCCTTAATTCTACTGTAAAGATGTTTTGGCAAATTATAAGTAATATAGGCTTCTCTCAATTTCAGAAACGAACCATCAAAAACATACATTTCTGCAATACCACCATTTTCATACCAATCCTGCGCGCTTGTCTCGATGGTATTTTCTACCCAATTATCGCCAACTTTCATGGCGAATCGTTCATTTTTCATTACATCTTTACCCGCAATGATCGCCCGCTCGCGTATACCATCGATAGCTGTGATTTCAGCAATACCGGTTGTATAACCATGTGACATAGTTTGCGACCAGATATCCCCACCTTTTCTGAAATCAAGCATAAATCCAAATCTAAAATCCTTAATGGTAAAATCATTGCGCATCGATGCTAGGAAATCAGGCACTACATTACCTATAGCCTGAGCATCCAAAGGCTTTGATACCAGTCCATTAGCCCCTACTTTTATAGCTCCTTTCATTGGACCATCTTCCACACGATCATAACCTGGTCCGACCAATGTGCCCCATGGTCGCCCAACCGATGCCATATTGGATATACCCCAAGTCCAGCCCAATCTCAGATCGTTCAGCCCCAATTGCGGATAAAGTTCAACGACTTTATTTTTATCTTTCGAGAAGTTGACCGTTGTTGTCCAATTTAATCCCTCTTCCCGTTTGAGTATATCTCCTCTTAACTGAATTTCAATGCCCTTACTTCTGATTTCGCCAGCATTTAAGAAGATGTTACTAAAGCCTACAACATTTGATGTGGGTACAGAAAGTAATTGTTTTTTATTGATTTTTTGATAATAAGTAAGATCCAGGTGCAATCGATCTTTAAACATGCCAAGTTCAGTTCCGATTTCATACGAGGTAATCGCCTCAGGCTCCAAACCTTCAATGGCATAGGTCATACTTTTGTACATCTGAGACAGATTATTAAAGGCATCTGTCTGTGCATAATAGTAATTCCCATTTTGATACGGACGGGTCGCATTTCCCACTTTCACCAAATTAAATCGTAACTTCCAAAAATTGAGGTAATCGCTTTTTAAGCCTTCAAAACTAGCCGTTGGTATCCAGCTCAAACTTGCTGCAGGATAAAAAAATGATTTTTTTAAGGTTGAGGACCAATCGTTACGTGCGGTCAAATCTAAGTACAATTGATCTTTCCAACCTAGATTGGCTTGCCCGTACAAAGAATTGGACCGGCCTTTGGCATGATCCATAAAGGTATAAGCGTCACCTATTTTGTTGGTGATTGTATAAACTCCCAATACATTGAGTGCTTTTGCGCCGAGGGTATTTGTTTCAAACTGATAATCGCGATAATTTGCACCTAAAATTCCCGTTAAACTAAGATCTCCAAATTGTTTGTTGAAGTTTGCAATAAAATCTGCATTGAAATCCGAATTACTATTTTTTGTTTCATTGAACTTACCATCCCTATTATCAAAATTGAAGTATGTCGATTCAAAAATATGTGTATTATAATAATCCAGTCCAACCCTACCTTCAAATTTTAGGAAGTCAAATGGTTGATAAAACAAGGATGTCTTTCCAAAAATACGGTTCATTTTAAGCGCATTTTGAGATTCATGCATGGTATAAAACGGATTCATGTGATAAGCCGAATTCCAGTTGTAATAGGTATAATTTCCCTGTGCATCGCGCTGGTCCCAATTCTTTTTTAGATCTTGCATGTCGACCTGTCGGCCAAACCAGATCAAACCATTCATTGGATTTGCACTGTCATAGCCTTGCATTACCAAATTATTACTTTCAGTACGTGTAAAGTTAGTCATGATGTCATATGAAACTTTATCGCTGATTTTGTAATCGTTATTTAATTGTGCCGTATATTTCTTCTGGTCTGTATTGGGGACTGTTCCTCGCTGATCTCTAAAAGAAATGGAAGCACGAGTCGAAGAACGATCTGTTTTCGACAGCAACGAAATATTATGATTTTGAGAAAAACCCGTTTGGAAGAATTCTTTCACATTATTTTTATGGGAATTCCAAGGCGTAGCTTGTCGTACCCCATTCACAACAGGGCTATTGAATTGCGGGATTAATAATCCCATATCCATCCGAGGCCCCCAAGACTCATCAATACCGTCGTTAACTCCGTCATTTCCGGTTCCATCCAAATAACTGAAAGAATTTTTTAAAACATAATCTTGGTACGATAATCCGTCGCCGTTAGTTTTAAAACTGTATTCGTCTCCCCGAGATCCTTGACCGTATAAGTTTTGGTATTTAGGTAGATTGGCGGCTCTATCAATAGAAAAATTTCCGTCATAGGAAATTTGCACACCATTTTCACCACGCTTTCCAGATTTTGTAGTGATCATAATAACACCTGCACCAGCTCGCATACCATAGATTGCTGCGGCCCCTCCTTTTAAGACGTTGATACTTTCTATATCATCTGGATTAATATCGTTCAATCCAGATCCGTAATCCACACCAGTGTATGTATTATCACCCGTACGTTGCGCGTCATTTGTAATTGGAATACCATCTACAACGACCAATGGCTGTTGGTCCTTTTGTAATGACGTATTTCCACGAATAGAAATCCGCGCTGAAGACCCGATGGCTCCCCCAAATTGATTTACCTGAACACCAGCAACTTTGCCCGCCAATGCACCGGTAAGACTATGTTGTCCGGCGTCGGTCAATTCCTTTGCGTTTACGTTCTGCGTGGCATATCCCAGGGATTTTTTTTCCCGCGTAATTCCAAGCGCAGTTACCACGACCTCATCTAAATTTTCCGTAAGGGATTGCAGCGTGACGTTGATGAGGGTTTGATTATTAATCTGTACTTGCTTTGACTGATAGCCTATCGCACTGACATTTAAGATGGTTCCATTGGTATAGGTCAACGAAAAACCGCCATCAGCACCTGTCTGTGTGCCTTGACCGCCCTTAATAGATACGGATACGCCCGGAATGGCTTTCCCATCCTGATCCACTATCTTTCCTTTGAGTGCTGTTTGAGCGTAGAGCGCAGAACATACTAGTATATTGGATGCCAGTATCGCAATACTTCTTTTGTTCATAAGTTAGTTTCTAAGAGTTAGTTTTAAAATGTTTTTACTGAGCCAATTTATATAAATATTAAAGCACAACACAAGAGTATATTAACCAGTATTGCCCGCATCTTAACATCAAATGTTAAATTATTTCTACTAGACATGGCTAATTGAAAAATAGGCTATCCGGCAGGCAGCAAACCCTCCCTTATCATACCCCTTAATAGACTGAAATCACTAGGTCAGGGTAAAAATTAAGCCCTGATCACAAATGAACAGGGCTTAAACAGATTGTTTACCGATACAAAGAAGTTTCTACATTCACCATGTCTAGTTTATGAAGAAATGATTACTATTCTTTAAATTTATGCCCAAAGAAAATACGCTTTGAATTACCTCTTTCAATAGCAATTTGGTCCTTCCAGCGCTGATTTTCCACAGCAGCCTTTTCCAATTGTTCAAGTGCTATCAACTGTTCCTCCAAACGCAAAACAGCAATTTCTCTATTTTGCAATTGGGAACGAGTATCCATTACCTGCACCATCAATCCAGTAGGAAGATGCGTTGCGCGGACAGCCGAGCTCACTTTATTCACATGCTGTCCGCCAGCACCACTGCTCCGCATTGTTTTGAATTGCACATCTTTTAGATTCATTTGTACGGCACTTTTTACCGGATACCAGTCCTTCACCTCCACAAACCAATTTTTACGCCGATGGTTCGGTCGAAAGGGACTTTGGCAAATCCAGCAGATTGTACCTATCCAACGGTCCCTGAACACGGCGATTTCTCTACCGGTCAATTTTAACACAATTGAGCATGGCAGCCCATCTATTTTCTCCACTTCTACTGTATCGACCTGCACGGCATATTGATCTACTTCTGCCAGCATCCTTCCCAAAACCAGTTGGACAGCTAGATTACATTCCTTAGGACCTCGTCCTGAAGTAATTAAAATATACTTTTCCATCCCGTCTTATTTATCCATACGAACAATCTTCGGACTGAATGTCCCAAGTACATTGACCAACTCATTTTGCAAGCCCATCACACGATGGATATCTTTATAGGCATACGGAGCTTCATCCAGCGCTCCGCCAATTAACTCCACACCATGCTGCTCCAATTCTTTGAGCATGGCACTTTTGGTGAGGCTACTTTTACAGGCTGCCCGAGACATCACACGTCCAGCACCATGCGAAGCCGATTGAATGCTCAATGCATTCCCTCGCCCCTCAACAATAAAACCCGGTGCGGTCATAGACCCTGGAATAATTCCCAATACCCCCTTCCCTGCTGGTGTTGCTCCTTTGCGATGCACAATATATTCCTTTCCATCGACCATTTCCCGCCACGCAAAATTATGGTGGTTCTCAATGGTCAGTACAGTCCGTTCACCCAAAGCTTTTGCCAAGCGCCTATGAATATCTTCATGGCAGGCCCGAGCATAATCACCGGCGAGGTTCATTGCTAACCAATACTCATGACCTTCCTGCGTATCCAGATCCAACCAGGCTAAATGTTGTACATGACGTGGCAAAGGGCATTGTTTTGCGGCCAAATTTGTGTACTGTTTAGCGATATTGGCTCCCAAGCCACGAGATCCGCTGTGTGACAGGACTGCCAGATAAGTCCCAGGGGCAATCCCCCACTCGGAACGAACCTGATGCAATTCAACCACGCCGAATTCGACAAAGTGATTTCCACCACCAGAAGTCCCAAGTTGCCTGTAAGCCTTGTCCAACAGTGATTTCAACAAAGGAATATCTTTAAATTCCGATCTGCTAAAAATAGCATGATCTTGTTTCTCACGATGTGTATCATACATACCGAATTGGGTATTCTCCTTCAGTATATTGCGCAACTGGAATTCTCGCCCTTTGAAATAACTGGCGGGTAGGTCAAATATAGATAGACTCATTCGACAGCCAATATCCACACCTACTCCATAAGGTATCACGGCATTATCCGTTGCCAGTACTCCGCCAATAGGCAAACCATAGCCCATGTGTGCGTCTGGCATCAATGCTCCTTTGTATGCGATGGGCAGCTTCAAGGCTTCATACAGCTGCCTTTTGGCCTGCTCATCAATTTCATTTTCACCAAAGATGGTAAAAGGCGCCATTTGCTTATTTAGCTGTTGCTTGCGCGCTTCAACCGGTTCAATCAACCCTTCAGCAAGCTTTGCCCAAACAGCATCTTCTCTAAATTTTTCAGGCGCTTCGAGCACCTTCTTTGCTTCCAAAAGGATGTTTTCTTTCTTTTCTCCTCTTCGGTAGCGTGTGATTAGCCCTAAGGCTACATTCATTATATTATTCTGTGGAAAACCGATTTTAATAAGGTCTTTCCCCGATAATTTACTTCCCATATTCTTTTTTAAAAAAACTTAATATACTGTCCTATCCATCTCAGGGATAGACCATTTAAATATTCGAGTTTTCTTTTTCTTGAATAGCTATTCGCCAGCTGCCAGCGCTTTGCGTTCTGTATAATGAACAAAACAGTTACGTACCAAACTAATTGATGCACATAATGGCCAGTACAAAATACATTCGACCGGTCAAAATATGACCTGTACAAGCTGGCTAAACAGAAAATAGAAGGCAATAAAAAACCCGAATGATCTTCGGGCTTTTTTTCATGTCGTAACGAGTACGTTATATGTGAAGAAAAGCACGAAGAATGCTTTCAGCAAACCCATTTGCTGCAAAAGCAATTTTTGTTTTAATCTTGGAGACCAACATAGTTCTTCGTCTTTAAATTGTTTAAAAATTAATATCGGCAGCAAAGGTAAATAAGTTTCTTCCACTTTTCCAAATTTCACAAAATTTAATTTGCATTAAAAGGTAATGGATCCTTTAAAAAGAAAGTATATTCCATCATTTGTCCGTCTCTTTCGATCTTAAATCGAATTTCTTTACCTTCCTCTGATTTGAAAAGCGTATGAATAGTTTCCAGAGAATAGGAAGAAGCCGAACGCCCATTGATTTTCAACACCTTATCATCCGGTTTTAATCCGACAATTGCTGCTGGAGAACCTGCCCGAACAGTTGCAATTTTATACATGTTTTTCAGTACAAAGCGATACTGTACACTGTTGTCCATGCGGATCTCTGTCCCACCATCTTTTTTTAAATAAACAGGTACCTCCTCTTTCTCATACTTTATCCCATCATGTATGATTTCGAGACCACTCATGTTTAAGTAATAGAATTTATCAAAGTTTCTGTTTTTTTGGAGATAAACGACATTATTGGGATAGTCGAGAATAACCTTAAACCTACGTAGGAGTTCGTTTCCGACAGAACCTATTCGTTCATTTACAAAAGTTGCATGTTGTGTAGAGCTCAATTCTGGATAGGCCACCAAAGGATAATTCATCTTAAACGGTCCCAGCTCCAAGGATTTGATCCGATTTCTTTTTCCATAAATTTCGCCATTGAATCCCTGACCGATGTAGTCATCAATAAAAGGAGGTTTGATTGCAAAATCCTTTAATTTGGACGGAATAAGCATCAACGCATCACTATTACCCATGTCAATCAATACACGGCCTTCAATGTCTGCGGAATCCTGATTAAAAGCAACGGAGATATACGGTCTGCTATTTAAAATATCGAGCGGGAGACGTTGCATCTTTGCGAGTCCTTTGGGATATTCACCCTTTTGGTAAAGGGTAATCCGGTGTTTCAAAAAATCCATCTCAACAACATGATCACTAAAAAAACGGCTCCCCATGATACCATTTACCTCCACCCCGATACGGGTAGAAATATCAATATGTGCATTTTTAAGAATATAGATGGGCTGATCCATATCCTCATATACATTAGCAACGCTAACCTTATTATTGACAGACAGATAACCATCCAACCCTTCGTCCTTTCCCAATCCCTGAAACTTATTAACGAAGACTGCACTATCAATCGATTTCAGGGTTTCTCCGAATATCATGGTCTCCTTGACCCCTGTATCCAGTAAGAAATTCATCGTATACCCATTTACCTGCACAGGAATAATAACCAGATTATGAACAAATAGAAACGGGAATCTAACTTTCTTTTTTTCTTTCAAAACAAAGCGGTCTTGCCCCAAGGCAAAAAAGGAACAGAATAACGCAAAAGATAAAAATACTGCTCTCATCTAAGTTTATATTTGGTATTTCCAATTTAAACAAGAATTCTCATAATAAAAAAGGTTTATACAAAAAAAGACTGTATATATCTTTGCATCAACTTTACGAGCATTTATTCGAACACTCTTATCACTTTGCTTGGGACAACATACCACTTGCTTTGCCATTTCTTTGCCGTTTGAAGGCTATTTTATTACCATTATACCAAAGAAACAGCAAAGAAATAACAAACAAACAGCAAACCAGTCCCAAGGAAGGTCCCTAGAAAGTACGAAGAAGTCTCGAAGAACTAGCCTAGAAATGGCCTAGAACAACCTATGAATACCCAAAGAAATGGCAATAAATAACCAAAGAAACAGCAATAAAATAACAAAGGATAAACAAAGAAAAAAGGCCCTATTTCCCTTTAAAGTTTGTGATGGTTTACCTCTCTCGATCTATGATCCTGATATAGTACAAAAAAAACCCTCTCTACTTGCGTAAAGAGGGTTTTTGTACCCGGAGCCGGAGTCGAACCGGCACGGTTTCCCACTGGTGTTTGAGACCAGCGCGTCTACCAATTCCGCCATCCGGGCATATCCGTTTGGGATGATGCAAAAGTAGGTTTTTTATTGAAAAAGAGAAAACTTTTTGAACAAATTTCCACTCAAATTCAATAGTGCACTGAAATACAGTCAAATAATTTTTCATTAATTACTCAAAAAACTTGCTCTAACCGTTATATTCGCTGTTTTCTTACGTGAAGTTGTATTAAAAGCCCCTCCCGAAGAGTACTCTTCGTTATCATTTTGACCAGTTATCTGAAAAATTCCCAGATCGGCTTTCACCAGACTACCTAATCCGGCATTCGATTCCTTGGCAATATTGTCGGCACGTTGGTGTGCATTTTTTGAAGCTTGGGAGATCAGTTCTAATTTCAGATCCTCCAGTTTTGAGTAATAATAATTTGGCGTACTCGAACTCAGCTCTATTCCTTTCGAGATCAATGTTGATATCTCTCTTGAAGCATTGTCCACCTTATTCAGATCTCTGGATTCCACGCTTACTGTCTGTGACAGGGTATAACCCGAAAATGTATTATAACCGTTTCCCTTTCCGTCGGTATGGTATTCAAAATCTTTAGCGATATTCACGGCCTCAAAACGAATTTCATCTGCCTTAATCCCCTGTTGCACTAAAAAGTCACGTACCAGATCACGATCTGTTGCCAATTGCGCCGAAGCTGCACTTAATTCAAAGTTCTTCCTACTAAAAGTTGCGTTCCATTTTACCAAATCAGATTCAAAATCTTTCTTCGCATTGCCGTTGACAGTAATTGTTTGTGTGGATTTATATTTATACCGATATGCATTGCCCAAGATCCATGCAGTAAGCAACACGGCGACGCTCACGATAACAGAAACAATAATAGATGATGATTTCATAATCAGTTTTTTATATTTACGTAACAATGAATATACCAAAAAATCAACGATTTTTTATTTTTTATAGATAAATTGCAGCAAAAGAATTTAAACATGAATAAGAAAAATATCTGTATCCCATTCTGTTTTCTCGCGACCTTAGCTGTCCACGCACAAAAGAAACCAGTGGACCATACGGTATATGATAGCTGGCAAAGCGTATCATCTCCCTATATCAGTAAATCCGGTAAATTTGTACTCTTTCAGGTTGCTCCACAAGAAGGAGATAGCCAACTGTTCCTGAAAACAAAAGAAAACAAAGAATTGATCCAGATTCCGCGGGGCTATAATGGAAAACTGACCGATACAGAAAATCATTTGATCAGCTTAATCAAAGCGCCATTTGCTGTAACACGTGAGGCGAAAATCAAAAAGAAAAAAACGGAGGATTTACCTAAGGACTCCCTGGCAATCTA
Organism: Sphingobacterium sp. GVS05A; assembly: GCF_019969845.1. Classification (GTDB taxonomy): domain Bacteria; phylum Bacteroidota; class Bacteroidia; order Sphingobacteriales; family Sphingobacteriaceae; genus Sphingobacterium. The sequence goes on along the minus strand of NZ_JAHXYR010000001.1, from coordinate 794,358 downwards.
TAATTTAACCAGCTCTTCGCTTGTTAAATTTGCACAGGTGAAATCCTATAAAGTTTCGGAGCAAAACAACAATTTTGTTTCCTTCCTATTTGATAAACAAGCGGATGAAAAGATAAACTCATCTAAAAATTCGGCTGACACTACTCAAAACAAGAGAAATAGCAACGACAAAAAGAAGAAAGCCGTCGCTACATTAGCTTTATATGATCTTAATTCTGGCGATTCAATCCAATTCTCCTTAGTAGATCAATATGAATGGAACAAAAATGGAACAAAACTTGTCTTTTCAAAGAAAACTGACGCAAAAGACAGTCTTTCTAAGGAATCTGGAGTCTATTTATATGATATAGCATCCAAAAACCTAAAAAAAATATCAACAGGCAAAGGTGAATACAAAAATTTCAGTTTTGATGAAACGGGTAATCAACTGGCTTACTTAGGTGATCTATCCAAGGAAAAAGCACTGGTTAAAAACTATAACCTCTATTATTATACCAATGGTATCGATACCGCACAGTACCTAGCTACCAAAAATAGCTCAGGAATTCCCAAAAACTGGGCAGTCAGCGGAGATGGAAATATCCGATTCAGTAAAAATGGTGAAAAGCTTTTCTTTGGTATCGCACCTATCCCCCGCGTCAAAGACACGACATTAGTTGATTTTGAACATGCCAAAGTCGATGTGTGGGGCTGGCAGGATGACTACTTACAACCCATGCAACTGGTCAACCTGAAAAAAGACCTTTCCAAAAATTTTTTAGCGGTCACCTATCCCAAAAACAATCGTACTGTTATTCCGTTAACGGATGAAACCTTCAACGCAACAACGCTTACGCCGGATGGAAATGCAGAATATGTTTTGGCACGTACAGATTTTGGCAAGCGGATCGAAAGTCAATGGAAAGGTGGCACAAAAGAAGATATCTACCTGGTCTCAACAAGAACTGGTCAACGGGAATTAATTCTTTCCGACTTCTCGGGAAATGTGGCACTGAGTCCAGATGCAAAATATATCGTTTATTTCGATGAAGAGAAAGGAACATGGAATTCTTATCAGATTAGCTCTAAAAGGAAGGTCGTATTGAACGAAGGTATCCCGGCATCCTTCGCCGATGAGGAGAACGATATGCCTACCGCAGCACAGGGATATGGTATGGCGGCATGGAGCGCTGACTACAAAGGCGTATACCTCAACTCACGTTATGATATCTGGTATTTTAATTTGGATGGATCCAATAAATCCATTCTCACCAACGGTTATGGTGCTGCTTCCCAAACGACATTCCGTTACCTCCCTTTACGACGTGATGAAGACCGTGATCAGCCATTGACCCTGGACTACAAAAAAGGAGGCTTCCTAACATCATTTGACAATAAAACCAAAGAATCTGGTTTTTATCAATTCAAAGGACAGCACAATGATCCCAAAAGCCTTTTTGTTGAACCAAAAACATTTAGAAATATAAATGCTTCTGCTGATCAACAAACGATCCTTTATAGTAAGGAAGACTATAGCAATTCGCCCAACGTTTATATCAATAGTATCAGATTCAAAGATGAACTGCAACTGTCCGATATTAACAAACAACAAGCGAACTACAACTGGGGCACCGCCGAGCTTGTGCATTGGACCACACCAGCAGGCCATCAGGCGGAAGGCATTCTTTATAAGCCAGAGAATTTTGATCCAGCAAAAAAATACCCGATCATTGCTTATTTCTATGAGAAACTGTCGGATGGTCTCTATACCTACCAACCACCTGCTCCTACCCCTTCGCGACTAAATATCCCCTATTTCGTAAGCAACGAGTATTTGGTATTTGCACCAAATATCAGTTATGAAACCGGACACCCAGGAAAGTCAGCAGAGGAATATATCAATTCAGGAATGCGTCATTTAGCACAAAACTCCTGGGTAGACAGCACCAAAATGGGCATTCAGGGACAAAGCTGGGGCGGCTATCAAGTGGCTCACCTGATCACACGCACCAATATGTATGCTGCCGCATGGACCGGAGCACCAGTTGTCAATATGACTTCCGCTTATGGAGGAATACGTTGGCAGTCGGGTATGTCTCGTCAATTCCAGTACGAGCATACACAAAGCCGAATCGGAAAAACCTTATGGGAGGCGCCCGAACTCTATCTGGAGAACTCTCCCCTGTTTCATATGAACAAGGTAAATACGCCTGTTGTTATTATGGCCAACGACAATGATGGTGCTGTGCCATGGTACCAAGGTATCGAAATGTTTACAGCATTGCGCCGGTTAAACAAACCGGTTTGGATGTTGAACTATAATGGCGATGAACATAATTTGATGCAACGACAAAACAGAAAAGATATACAGATTCGCGAACAGCAGTTCTTCGATCATTACCTAAAAGGAGCTCCTGCGGCAAATTGGCTAAAGAAAGGAGTACCGGCCACCTTAAAAGGAATAGACTGGGGGCTTGATTACAACTAAAAATACTCAAAATAGGTCGATTTATCCGAATCGACCTATTTTTTTTAATAAAAAGCCAGTTCCAAAGACACATTTTGTAAAAAAAATCAAAAAAAATTTCAGTTTTCCGTAAAAACACAATATTTTTGAAAAACAAAATCAACAAAACTGTAATTTAATTATAAAATACAAATGTCGAACCTAAGATTCAAAGCAGTAGAGGCAGCGGGCTCACGCCAGATTGCACAATTTGAAAAAGTTGAAACTAAAAAAGCAACTGACATCTACGGAAAGAACGTTTTTTCCGTAAACAAAATGAAAGACTACCTTCCTAAAAACTCATACAAGGAGTTAGTTGCATCCATAGAAGAGGGACAGATTATTTCAAGAGATTTAGCTGAGCACATTTCGCAGGCAATGAAAACTTGGGCCCTTAATCATGGCGTTTCCCACTACACACACTGGTTTCAACCTTTGACAGGTTCGACAGCTGAAAAACACGATGCATTTTTCGAGCCTGATGAAAATGGCGAAGCAATCGAAAAATTCACTGCAGATGCTTTAGTTCAACAAGAGCCAGATGCTTCATCTTTTCCGAATGGTGGTATCCGTAACACATTCGAAGCAAGAGGTTATACGGCATGGGATCCATCTTCGCCAGCATTTATCTACGAAACTGGTGCGGGTAAAACACTTTGTATCCCTACTGTATTTGTTTCCTATACTGGTGAATCATTGGATTATAAAGCACCTTTATTAAAAGCAATCAATGCTGTTGATAAAGCAGCAACAGAAGTTGCACAATATTTTGATAAATCAATCACGAAAGTAAACGCCTCTCTTGGTATTGAGCAAGAGTATTTTTTAGTTGACCTTTCTTTATACAATGCACGCCCAGACCTTCAATTGACTGGACGTACTTTATTCGGCCACATGTCTGCTAAAGGCCAACAATTGGAAGACCATTACTTCGGTGCGATTCCAGAACGTGTATTAGCGTATATGGTTGACTTAGAAAATGAGGCATTAAAATTAGGTATTCCATTAAAAACGCGTCACAATGAGGTGGCACCATCGCAGTTTGAGTGTGCGCCAATGTACGAAGAGATCAACTTGGCAATTGACCATAATCAATTGTTGATGAACGTGATGGAGCAAGTTGCTTTGAGACATAATTTCAAAGTATTGTTACATGAAAAACCATACTCTGGTGTCAACGGTTCTGGAAAACACAACAACTGGTCTTTGATTACCAATACTGGTGTTAATCTATTGTCTCCAGGCAAAACGCCTAAAAATAACCTGATGTTCTTGACATTCTTTGTCAATACCATCAAAGCGGTATTTGAGAATGCAGATTTAATGCGTGCATCTATTGCAAGTGCAAGCAACGACCACCGTTTAGGTGCTAACGAAGCGCCACCTGCAATCATCTCTATCTTCTTAGGTTCTCAATTAGACGAATTATTGGAAGAAGTAGAATCAGCTCGTGTAGCCAAGAAAGTAAAAGCTGAAGCAAACTTGTGGCACGGTATCCCTAAAGTTCCAGAATTGAAATTGGACAACACGGACCGTAACCGTACTTCACCGTTCGCATTTACGGGTAACAAGTTCGAGTTCCGCGCTGTAGGTTCTTCAGCAAACTCTGCCTTACCAATGACGGTATTAAATGCTATCGTTGCTGCACAATTAAACGAGTTCAAAATAGAAGTAGACAAACAGATCAAAAAAGGCACGAAAAAAGATCTTGCGATCTTAAATGTTGTCCGTAAATACATCAAAGATTCAAAAGCAATCCGTTTTGAAGGAAATGGATACAGCGAAGAGTGGGAAAAAGAAGCGGAAGCACGCGGTCTTTCGAACATCAAATCTACTCCTAAGGCACTAGACGTCTATGTAAAAGAAGAGTCATTGGCTTTGTTTGAAGCAATGGGCATTTACACAAGACGTGAATCAGAAGCTCGCCATGAGATCTTGTTAGAAAATTTCTACAAGAAACTTCAAATCGAGGCTCGTGTGATCGAAGAGATGGTCAATAACCAAATCGCACCAGCATGTTTCATCTACCAAAATGAATTGATCGAAAATGTGAAAGGCCTGAAAGACCTAGGTCTAGCTCAAGCAGCATTTAGCTCACAATTGAATTTCGTAGAACGTATCTCGACACATGTAAACACAATCTTGGAACAAGCGGAAGCTATGCGTCAAGAGCGTAAAAAAGCAAACCAGATCGAAGATATACGTGAGCGGTCAATCGCTTATGATGAATCGGTAAAACCATATTTTGATGTGATCCGTTACCATGTCAACAAATTGGAAAAAATCGTTGACGATAAAAAATGGCCTCTTCCAAAATTGAGAGAGATCTTATTCTTAAGCTAATATCGCTTAAATCTAAAAAGAGAAGAGCATTCCGTCTGGAATGCTCTTCTCTTTTTATATATTGCCAGTTAATCTAAACAAATACCCGACCCAGCTGCTATTTTTTCAAACGGTTATCCTCATCATTATCTCCGGCCCGTTTATTCACCGACTTAATATTGACGTTTCCAAAACGGTAAGAAAGTGAGAGCCGGATCACTCTACTATCATACCCATTACGAATGCGATAATACCCATTTTCCTGAACACTGGACAACCGCCGTTGACCTCTTGTATTCAATATATCATTTACAGCTAGCTTCACATTCAGCTTTTTATCAAGAAAGGATTTCCCTGCTCCGAGATCGACACCATAGTAAGATTTAAAACTAAAGACACCATAGACAGCCGGAGAAAAATAATTAGCGGTCAGCTCCACATTGGTTGTCTCACCGATACGGATATCATGATTGGAGCTCACCTGAAAAGATAACTTTTCCAGCTGACGCTGAGCACCCGAGCGCTCGTCAAAATTATATTTGCTATAAAACGCAGTCAAGTTATTGGAAGTAGTCCACCATTTAAGCACTTTAACCGGTATATTGATATTCATATTATAATAATCGAAATAGGTCAGGTTCCGATCCGTCTGTGCGATGGCCTTGGTTTCCGAATTGCTCTCTATTACCTGCGTGATCGCATCATTGGTTCTCTTATAACCAAGACTCAACAAATAACGCTCCTTAAAGGTGTAATTCAGTTCATAGGAGTTGGTATATTGTGGATTTAAATAGGGATTACCGTATTGATAGGTATATTGATCCAGGTAGTAGATAAAAGGATTCAACGCACCATAATCCGGACGGTCTATCCTTCGGCTATAGCTTAAACCAAGCTTGTGATTATCATTGATCTGTTGTTGTATAAATACCGTTGGAAAGAAATCCGTATAATTACGTTTTGTCTGCTGTCCTAAGGTTACTGAATTGCCCAATGAACTGGTATTTTCAACACGGAGTCCGGCTTGCACAGAAAACTTTCCAAAGGACTTATTCAGCGTAAAATATGCCGCTGCGATGTTTTCGTTATACAAAAACTGATTGCTCTGCTTTTCGTTTCGCACAAATTCCCCAGCCGTATTTTGATCCTCGTAGATCAAAATATTATCCGTTTTCACACGACTATATTTCAGCCCCGCTTCGAGTTTTGTTGTTTTGTCAAAGGGATGGACAAAATCTGTTTTGAAAACTAAAATTTTGGTATTGGACAACATATCATTTCGAAAAATCTTTGGCAGTTTAAATTCCGTCCAATTGGGATCTAAGAAACGGTTTTTTACTGTGCTGTTATCGTTATTTTTGGAATACGAATAATCTGCATTCGCTGTCAGTTCAGTCCCCAATGTATCGAATGTCTTTTTGTAATTGAGGTTGTAAGCCAGGTAGTGATAGGTGAAATCCGAAAAGTTGCTTCCCTGTACGACTGAATCCAATTTTCCTTTTTCCGAAGCGATTAAATTATCTCCCTGCCGTGTAGAACTACCATTGCTCACATTACCATTGACGACAAAGCCAAGCACTTCTTGTTTGCCAAGGTTAAAATCTGCAGCGAATTTAAAGTTATGTCCGCGATAACGAAATTTTGAATAAGAATCCGAATTGAAATAGGTTATTCCTACTGAATCCCTGACAGAACGATCGATCGTTAAATCATTAAATCCCAAACTATTCTGGTAATTATAGGAAGCAAACAGATTTACCCAATTGTTGCGATGGTTGACTAGGAAACCGCCATCACCTTTTGTATATTTTCCCTGTCCCAGATTGAAGTTCAAGCTAACGTTACTGCCAAATTGTGTATTTTTTTTAGTTTTGATATTGATAATACCAGCGTTTCCAGCGGCGTCATATTTCGCCGGCGGGTTGGTAAGGACTTCAATCGAGGCGATTGAATTTGAAGCCGTATTTTCCAACAGTCTGGAAACTTCATCCGCAGAGAGATAAGTAGGCTTTCCATCGATCATAATAATTACATTACTTTTACCGCGCAGGTTGATTTTTTTATTATCCAAAGTCACACCGGGAACTTTTTGCAGAAGTTCCAATGCGTTGTTTCCTGTTGCCAATACACTATTCTCTACATTGAGGACAATCTTGTCAATTTGACTTTCAATTAGGGGTTTCCGACCAACGACCTGAGCCTCGCCCAAAACTCGTGTTTCCGCTTGTAGGCGAATGGTATCCAAAGACATGATCGCCCCCGCCTTCAATGTAATTTCGGTGGAGCGGTAAGTTGTATAACCTACTGCTGAAACTTGCATCATATACTTTCCACTGGGCACTTCCACAAACTCAATGTCTCCATTCTCTTTCGACAAGGTCCCTTTCAACGGAATATCGCCCAGACTACGCAACAGTGAGATACTGGCTGCGCCAAGCGGACTATTATCCTGGCCAACAACAACAGCCTGTAGCCTCCCTCCTCCAGATTGTGCAGAAACTGTTCCCCAAGCAGAGATCAGGATTATTAGAATGGACAGTAGCAACGATTTATTTTTCTTTGGTTTCATCATGTAAATCTTTATATCATCAATTAGGGCAGCAATACGCATTTATATATATTGATGACAACAAACCTCGGATTTTCATTACACGCTGACCAGCGAAAATAGATAGATCACCAAAAACAGTCGGTAGAAAGCCAAATAACCTCGGTAAACCAACATTTCATCCATACAATGAGATGGCTTACTATAATTCTTCCAAAAAAGGCTGTTCCGTCTCCTAGCATAGCCAATCGGCACCGCTAATGAGTGTGCGTAAAAAAACAGCGCTTCAAACAGCACTTGTTTCAAAATAAAAATTCACAAAAACAACCATATTCAAAATAAATAAAATGTATACATAAAATATTAAGCATAATATTCGTATTTTTGCAGCGAAAATTAGTAAACTGATTGATGGGCATCGTGTCATTAAAGAAAAGATTCAACCGTATTTATAGCCGAGTTATTCGATTTATCCGAGGCGAGCACAGTGGTGACGCTCTGCGAAATGTATCCATCAGTATTTTACCGAGTTTAGCAATCTATTTATTAGGGGTTCCGGCGAGCACGGCTATTGGAATTGGTGTAGGCTCTTTGTTGACGACTTTGACGGATCCTCCAGGCAACCGCAAGGATAAACTATCCTCTGCATTGGTATGCATTCCGACATTCTTTGTTGCTTCATTTCTCACGGCTTACTTATTCCCTTTTCACTGGCCCTTGGTTATTCTCCTTGGTGTAGCCGGATTTACCTTTACCTTATATGGTCTGTTTGGTCCGCGTTATGCTGCAATCGGCAACATGACTTTGATCTTAATGAGCTTTGTCATCGGTCTGGCACCAAAACATCCCTTGGCGGTCGGTCTGCAAATCACTACAGGAGCAGCGATTTATTATTTGTTCAGCTTGCTACAGGCTTATATAAGACCCTACCGCTCCTTGAAGCATGCGATGGCAAATGGCTTTCAGGGTTTATCTCAATTCTTGCTGATCCGTGCCCAGTCCTATAATCCCAGCATTCCACTGGACATTACCTACAGTCGCGTGGGCAAAATCCATGGTCAGATCAGTGAACAACAGGAACAGATCCGTTCATTGCTGTTCCGTGAGAAAAAAATTATTGGGCATCAATGGCCCAAAAGTAATTATTGGCTCAGTCAGGTTTATGGCCTGATTGATCTGCACGAGCTCATCATCGCACTCGACCATGACTATGATGCAATCCGCAAGAATCTTGCAGATACGGGTAGCCTTCCTGTGATCCGTCGTGCAATAAAATTATTGGCATTAGAAATTGATAGCTTTTCACAGCCACATATCAGATTCCGATATGCACAGCAATTGTATTACAATACAATTAAACTGAACGAACTCCTGACCGAGCTTAAAAACATTCAGCAACAACAAACCGGTCCCGCCGGCCCTATCCTACGGTCTATTATCACCAATATGGAGTCTATTCTTGAGGTGCTGCGTCGGATCCAGGTTGCTTTTTATCAGAATCAGGAAATTCAGGACAAAATAAATACAGCGGAATATCAACAATTTATCAATCGCCCCCTGGGCAGTCTGGGCGAGATCAAAAACAAACTTCACCTTAAAAATCCGCTATTTCGTTTTGCGCTACGTATGGCCCTACTTTTTAGTGTTGGCGCATTGATCGGCATTTTGTTTCTGGACTTCAAATATACCTATTGGATTTTGCTGACGATCGCTATCGTAGCGAGACCAGCATTTTCGATGACTAAAACCCGCAACATCGAACGGATTGTAGGGACATTTTCAGGCATTTTGATCGGCATCTCCTGTCTAGCATTCTTCCAAAACCTCCCCTTCTTGTTGAGCCTATCGGCAATTGGCCTTTTTGGCTTCTTTCTATTCAATCGATCAAATTATATGGTCAGTGTTATTTTTATTACATTGGGCGTTGTCATTGCGCTAAACCTATTTGAAGGTAATATCAATCTTATTTTGGGCAGCCGCATGGCTTTTACATTGGTAGGCGCATTTCTGACAATTGCGGGATACTTCCTGATTCCAGTACGCCAAAGCTCAAGCTTAGTGCATTTGGCAAAGGAGGTAGCAAGTTACAACCAACATTACTTCCAGATTATCAACCAACGCCTATCGGACAATCTACAGAGCTCTTTTGACATCCGGTTAGCGCGCAAAAAGGCGCAAACAGCGATGGCCCTATTTTCGGACTCCATCAACCAGATGAAAAAAGAACCTGAGCACAAATGGATAGATTGGTCCCATATCCATCATTTTCAAGCACTCTCTTATCGAGTCAATTCGCATCTGGTCGGGCTTTCCATTTCCATCAGTAAAAAGAATCCGGAAGTCTTGCACAACGACATCTATGTCAGAATAGATGAGTTAAAACCGTTATTGACAGATTTAGATCAAATCGCGGAGCATATCTCAGGCAGTAAAAAATAAGGTGAAACTCTTCCTTTAAAAATAAATAACTACATGATTTTCAACTCAGCCTATATTTCTATAGGCTATTGGGAACATGTATTTACAAAATAGTTTTAATTAAAAAATTGTTTTTCTTTTGCATTAATAGAAAAGAAGTTTATATTTGCAGTGTCTTCAGATGAAGATTTCTAATCAACACCTTCCTTAATCAGCAGGTCTTGATTTATAAAGAAGTGGCGAGAGACTGGCTCTATGACCCGCTGGCAACCTTCAATTTGGTTGAAAAGGTGCCAAATCCTGTCCAAAGCAATATCGTTTTGGAGCATATAAATGAAATAAGACAATGATTATTACATTACAGAAAACCATCAATAATTTAGGTTCATTTCAGACGAACCAACTAACAGGTAAAGGAGCAACACATAGCATTGCCATGTCTATGCGAATGCGCATGCATATGCACCTCCCAACTTGTTAAGCATCATTTTCCTTTTTCCCGGATAACGATATTAACAGACCTTTTCAGCAGGTGTGTATGCTTCCTTTTTTTCCTTGTTAACATTTTTTTGAACCCTTAAAATCTGATATATTATGTCTTCCAACAAAAATCTAAAATTCGAAACGCTACAAGTTCACGCTGGCCAAGTGGCAGATCCAACTACCGGATCCAGAGCGGTACCTATATACCAAACATCTTCATTTGTATTTGAGAATGCTGAACATGGAGCCAATCTATTTGCGCTGAAACAATTTGGCAATATCTATACACGGATAATGAATCCTACGACAGATGTTTTTGAACAACGTATTGCGGCGTTGGAAGGTGGAGTTGCGGCATTAGCTGTTGCTTCGGGTCAGGCAGCACAATTTATCGCCTTAAACAATATCCTTGAAAACGGTGATAACTTCGTGGCAGGTTCTAACCTATACGGTGGTACATTTAACCAGTTTAAAGTTGCTTTCAAACGCTTGGGTATCGAAGCCCGTTTTGCAACTGATGCTGAAGCAGATAAAATTGAAGCGCTTATTGACGATAAAACCAAAGCAATCTATGTGGAGACCATCGGCAATCCTAGTTTCAACATTCCTGACTTTGAAAAAATTGCCGCTGTTGCTAAAAAATATGATTTACCTTTAATTGTTGATAACACGTTCGGTGCCGGAGGTTATCTATTCAAACCATTGGAATATGGCGCACATGTTGTCGTTGAATCTGCAACGAAATGGATTGGTGGTCATGGTACAAGTATCGGTGGTGTCATCGTTGATGGCGGAAATTACAATTGGGGCAATGGAAAATACCCACAATTCTCCGAACCATCCGAGGGCTATCACGGCTTGGTATTCTCTGAAGTATTTGGTGAAAAAGGACCTTTTGGCAATATTCAGTTTGCTATCCGCGCCCGTGTTGAAGGTCTACGTGATTTTGGTCCGGCACTTTCGCCATTCAATTCATTCTTATTGCTACAAGGGCTTGAAACACTGTCATTGCGCGTGCAACGCCATGTGGACAACACCTTAGAGGTTGCCAAATGGCTTGAAGCGCACCCACAGGTAGAGAAGGTAAATTATCCAGGATTAAAAAGTTCACCAAGCTTTGCCAATGCACAAAAATATCTCAAAAACGGTTATGGTGCTGTCCTTTCCTTCCAGTTGAAAGGTGATGCTGCTCAAAAAGCAAATGCTTTTATCGACAGCCTGGAGCTCATCAGCCACCTGGCCAACGTAGGTGATACCAAATCATTGATCATCCACCCTTCTGCAACGACGCACCAACAGTTAAGTGATGCAGATCAGGCAAATGCGGGTGTATTTCCGGGGTTATTGCGCCTTTCTGTAGGGATCGAACATATTGATGATATCAAAGCCGATCTACAACAAGCATTCGATAAGATCAAATAATCAGGTACATCCATAAATTTAAACGTAATGAGCAGGCATATTTATCAACATCCCGAGCCCTTTGTATTTGAAAACGGGAAAGAACTTGTCGATTTACAGATCAGCTACGAGGTATTTGGTGAACTCAATGCTGATCGTAGTAACGTGATTTGGGTCTGTCATGCCCTGACGGCAAATGCGAATGTATTGGACTGGTGGCCGGGCCTATTTGGTGCAAATGATCTTTTTAATCCGAATGATTACTATATCGTATGTGCCAATGTAATTGGATCCGCCTACGGTAGCAGCAATCCCCTATCCATCAATCCGGCAACGGGTCAGCCTTATTACCTATCCTTTCCGGAGTTTACAGTAAAAGATCTGGTCAATGCACATCAGTTGCTCGCAGCCCACCTGGATATCAATCAACTTGAGGTTTTAATTGGCGGCTCACTAGGTGGCCAACAGGCCCTGGAATGGGCCGCTTCCAACACAATCCCAATCAATCAACTCATTGTTGTCGGCACCAATGCGGTGCACTCCCCCTGGGGCATTGCTTTTAATGAAAGTCAGCGTTTAGCAATTACGGCAGACCGTACCTTCTATGCCAACCATCCCGATGGAGGTAAAAAAGGGCTTAAAGTCGCCCGCTCGATTGCGCTGCTATCCTATCGCAATTATATCACCTATGACCATACACAACGGGATGAGGATGACAACAAAGTGAATGGATACAAAGCCGCTTCCTATCAAAATTATCAAGGCGAAAAACTTGTTAAACGCTACAATGCGTATAGCTATTTCTACCTGACAAAGGCGATGGACAGTCACAATTTAGCCCGGGGAAGGGCTTCTTTGGAAGCAGCATTGAACGGGATCAGCTGTCCGACACTGGTATTGGCTGTCAATACGGATGTATTGTTCCCGCCAGCCGAACAGCGATTTATAGCGCAGCATATTCCAAATGCAACTTATCAGGAGGTCGAATCAAGCTATGGCCATGACGGATTTTTGATAGAGACAAAAAAACTGACGGCTATTATCCATAATTTTTTAAAGAATAAGAAAGCGTATATCAACGAATTAGTCTAAGAGAAGTAAACAATTATATAAGAGAATTTAAGAAGAGATATGAGTAATAAATTAACGATAGGGATGTTTGGGTTTGGCGTGGTAGGCCAAGGTCTCTACGACATTATCAAAACCAAAAATCTGAATCTGGAAATCAAGAAATTTGTCATCAAAAATGCGGACAAAAAACGTACGCTACCAGCAGATCTGTTTTCAACAGATCCTGAGACAATCCTGGCGGATCCAGAAATCAACACTATTGTCGAACTGATCGATGATGCCGAAGCTGCTTACAAACTGACTGTACGCGCATTGAAATCAGGCAAAAATGTGGTGTCTGCAAATAAAAAAATGATTGCCAGTCACCTCGAAGAGTTGGTAGATATTCAACATGAATATGGTACCAGCCTACTTTATGAGGGCGCTGTCTGCGGAAGTATTCCTATTATCCGTAACTTGGAAGAATACTATGACAATGAGCTTTTGCATTCGGTCAGCGGCATATTCAACGGATCTTCCAACTACATTCTTTCGAAAGTCTTTAATGAAAACCAACAGTACGCAGATGCGCTAAAAAAAGCGCAGGAACTGGGTTTTGCTGAGACAGATCCTACCCTTGATGTTGGCGGATATGACCCTAAATTTAAGGTCTGTATCGTCGCTTCACATGCTTATGGTATCTATGTCAAACCAAATGATGTCTTCAACATCGGTATTGACAAATTAGGTCAACAGGATATTCGCTTCGCAAAGGAAAAGAACTTAAAGATCAAGTTGATCCCTACAGCCAAAGAGATCGACGGTAATAAAGTCGTGCTTTATGTGCTTCCTCGTTTAGTAGGTAAAGAAAGCATGTTGTACAATGTAGAAAATGAGAATAACGGTGTATTGGTTAAAGCTGCTTTTGCGGATGAGCAATTTTTCTATGGCAAAGGTGCGGGTGGCCACCCTACCGGTTCGGCAGTATTATCGGATATTGCTGCATTACGTTATGGTTACCGTTATGAATATAAAAAGCATTTAGAGTCCAGTGCCTTAAATTATAGCCAAGATTATCTGCTCAAGGTTTATTTAAGATACACTGACGATCACCTGATTGAGAAATTGAATTTCAGTGAGATCACCGAAAGATATTACGCAGCAGATTTCAAATATGTTATTGGCTCTATTAATCTTCAACAAATTGCAGCTCACAAGGCGGATTTGGACCAAGAGGGCAATTTCATTGCTGAGATCGCGTAGGCAATCAACAAACCAACCTACCATCAAGGGGTGTTCCAAAAAATTTGGACACCCCTATTTTTTTTCCAAAAATGTTTATTTTTTATTGATTCGTATTTTTCATTAAGGCATCGATAAACGCTACGTCCGGTTTATTGACCAGAAGGAACCTTCAGTCGATTTTCAGCGCTATTGGTATTTGTGAAAGCCTGAAGGTTTTATTTTATATATTCCTTGAAGTCATTTTTTTAAATTCTTCGATCCCGTACAGGTTAGCTTTTACTTTGTGACCAACTACTGTTATTCATTAGCAAGTACCGCCATGAACAAACCTTAGTTCGTACTGGCGCTGCTTTTCAAATGCACTGTCATTACCCCACCTTTCACCAATTGTTCAAAAGGAAGCTGCCAGCCAGTCCAAGGCTTATTATTCAATCGAACCTGACCAACATAAAAACTATCCGGATCCGTCTTTTTCACCTGAATTGTAAATTTGTTTTTTCGTAAAGTTTTGGGTAATTGTATCGTAACTTTATCAAACAGAGGAGCTCCTATCTGAAACGCAGGGTTTTCAGTTGTTAAGGCTCTTACATCGAACAAGCCGATACCTGACAGTACGTACCAAGCGCCCAATTGGCCTTGATCTTCATCCTGTCCATAGCCATAACCGTGTATAGGATCGGTACCATAAAATTCGTTTGAGATAGCCCGTACCCATTTTTGACTGAGGTCAGGTCTTCCTGAAAAATAAAACAACCAGGAGATATGTAAGTTGGGCTGGTTTCCATGATTATATAAGCTTTCAATTCCGGCGAAGGCATCGATGTGGGTTCCACCGCCAAAAACGTTCTTTTGTGAAACTGTAAATATACTGTCCAAGCGCTGATTGAATAGATCCTTTCCGACGAGCTTAACCAATTCCTGCGGAACGTGTGGCACATAAAACGTATACTGCCAAGCGTTTCCTTCCTGAAAACCACGCCAAGGTTGATAAGGATTAAAATTTGGAATAAATTTCCCCAAACTGTCTTTTGGTCGCATGAATTTAGTCGATGGATCGTATAATCCTTTCCAGGCAGCTGAAAGTTCATGAAGTTTTCTGTAGTCTGCATCACGGCCGAGTGATTTTGCATATTGCGCTGCAGCAGCGGCCGAAAATGCATATTCCAACGTATGGGAAGCACCGAAAGGTGATCCAGTGGTCAATAATTCTGGACTACCGGTATTGTCCTGGATATAGGGTGAATAACCTTTATCGACAAATACCCCGACATCGAGCTTACCAGCTCCCGGAATACGTCCGCGCGATTCAAGTTCATTTTTTCGCACAGCTTCATAGGCAAAATTCGTATTGTAATCCCGGATTCCGACATTATAGGCGGCAGCAATTGCCAATCCCGTAAAGTTAGTGCCCACACCGGAGACATATTTACTATTGGCAATACCGTCGCCAAGCCAGCCCGCATCACGGTAAACCAAGAGTTGGCTCTGTACCCAATCGTTATAATAATCGGGATAAGCAATCGACCAGAGTTGTGTCAGGTTCCAAAATGCCCCCCAGATCGCATCTGTATTATAGTGCTGATGTATAGGTTTTCCTTGCGCATTTAAAGCGATCTCGCCAACTGAACCATCATTTTTGGGATAAGCCCCATTGATATCACTGGCAAGTCCCCGTCCGAGCAGGGCATGGTATAGTCCTGTATAAAATTTTACGCGGTCCGCATCTTTACCGCCTTCCACCAATATCCTTCCCAGTTCGTTATTCCAGGTCTTGAGCGCTTCCGTCTTCGCCTGATCAAATGTCAGCTCCTTGGCCTCCTGCTGCAAGTTTAATCGCGCATTGTCTACAGAGGTATAGGACAAACCTGTCTTGATTGTAATGGATTCATCGGTCTGTGTATCGAACCGAAGAAATACCCCGGCGCCCTTCCCCTGTATCGTTTTCTTTTCTTTAAAAATCACCGAATCTTGGAATGTACCATAGAATTTCGGCAACTTGCTGAGCTCCGCAAAGAAATACATCTTTATAGTGGCCCCCTGCTGGTATTTCTGCACATAAACTGGGTTAGTGACCACATAACCCCATACAGACTGTTTATCATAATTTACCTCTGCATCCACCACAGGACCGCTTTCTCCCATGACATGTCCAATATCAAATATAATATTAGCGGCATCTGTTTTTGGGAAGGTATAACGGTGGAAGCCGACTCTTTTGGTTGCAGTCAGTTCCGCCAGGACCGCATAGTCCTTCAATTTCACCCTGTAATAGCCCGAGGTGGCAAATTCGTCCTTCTTATCAAATGACGACCGGTAACCACTTTGTGGCTGATCCAATTTACCCGGAACCGTTTTGAGCTGTCCTACCGAAGGTGCAAAGGTAATCCCGCCGACCTGAAATTCATGAAAATTAGCGAAGCCTTCGATCGAGCTGTGCCTGTCGTCATAGCCCACTGCTTCCCAACCGGACTTATTACCATAACTTCCATCGGTACTTGGTGCCAATTTTGCCATCCCAAAGGGGACCGCCGCTGGTGTGTAAAAAAAATACCGGCTATGAACAGATCCGATATTCGGTTTTACCAGTGTGGTTAAATCAATCTTCCCTTGCCCCTGCACACAGTCTATACTGAAGAGTATGCAAAAAAAATAAAATATGAGTCGCTTTGCCATTGTTGTCAATTAGGTTCAAAAACAAACTTACGAAAAATAAACTATGTATAAACATGAAGGTATAATTTATTAAAAAAAGTGAGTAACTGGTAGCAGTAAAAAAACGCCATCAGATTGTAAAAATTTAAATACCATCCCAATTACATCCTATAAAAAGCTTAAAACGATGGTTATTTTTATATTTTTGCTTGTACATACATAACAAACGATAACCAAGAAGTTTTAATTCAGCAAGGCCAATCTAAAATCAGCGATCATCACTCTTATTTAACAAATCGTACATAAAGGCTACTGAAATGCTTCAACAATTCAACTAATAACAATAGTTCTCATGAAAAGAAAACTGACATTTTTTAGTCTTACATTTATTTTATTCGGAAGCAGCCTGTCCGCTCAACAAAAAGCAGCATCAAAAGGAACAGAACTTAAGCTCGCACAAGCCATTTTAGCCGATCAAAAGTTAAAATATGTAGACAGTTTGGCCCGACAGGTCATCAAAGAAGGTTTTAATGCCGGAAGTGGTTATTCACAGATCTGGGCGCGGGATCTCAACACATTTATTGAAACTGCATTGGAGGAAAGGTCGCCTGCCGATGTCCGCGGCGCGATTCTCCTATTTTTCCAAATGCAACAGCCTAACGGCGAGATGGTGGATGGTTATGTACTCAAGAAAGATTTCACCTGGCATGACGATACTCCCTATTATTCTAATAATGCACCCGATCATGTTGGATTTAAAAATACAGTCGAGACTGACCAGGAGAGCTCTTTGATTCAGTTACTGGGCAAATACATACAGAAAACCAAGGACTACAGTATTCTTGAGGAATCCGTCGGTGGACTTTCCGTCAAAGAACGTATACAGCTTATGCTGGACTACCTCAAACGAGAGCGGTACAATACAAAATATAATCTATTATGGGGGGCAATGACTGCAGATTGGGGGGATGTACAGCCGCATGACGATTTTGGCTGCGATTGGAACGAACTTTCAAATGAGGCCATTGACGTATATGACAATGCCATGCTCATCATTGCCCTACAGCAATTGATTGAAATACAACCCAATGCGGCGAAGACCGCTGACTGGAAGGCCTTTAAAAAAGAGCTTGAAACAAACAGCAGACGCTATCTCTGGGATCAAAAAAGGCAAAAATTTATTCCACATATCTATCCAAAGTCATCTCCCCTCCCTAAAGGTTTCGATGAAAACAAGATTCATTACCATGGCGGAACAGCAATTGCGATTGAAGCGGGTTTGCTCAAACGGAGCGAAATAGCAACTGTCAATAAGCAGATGCTCAAAAATGTACGTCTCTCAGGGATGCCAAGTATTGGTCTTACACTTTATCCGACCTACCCTGTTGGATTTTTCAAAGGTTGGATGGCTGAGTCTTATCACTATCAAAACGGTGGTGACTGGACCTGGTTTGGTGGAAGAATGATTCAGCAGCTTATCCAACATGGTTTCTATCAGGAAGCCTACGATGAACTACAGCCAATGATCGATCGTGTGGTTAAGAATAAAGGTTTTTATGAATGGTACGGAAAAAATGACGTCCCAAGTGGATCCGGAAAATTCAAAGGTTCGGCAGGTGTATTGAGCAAAGCTATCGCAATGATCAACCAGTGGGCATCGGAAACGACTACTCAACAGCAATAATGCTATAAATGAAATGATCCAATAGCTTGCCGTTACTGGATCATTTCATATTTTAATAATCTCTTCGGCTTTCAACCGTGTAGGTAAAGCTTTCTGCACGATAGAAACCCAGATTATATTCAATTGGCTTTCCAGACTGATCGAAAACAAATCGCTTCCGTGACAAAATAGGATCCCCGATATTAATTTCGAGTTTATCTGCGATAAATTTATTTGCCGCAATAGCATCAATTTCCTCCTGCGATAGATCAGCCACTACATGATAGTCAGCTTCCAATATTTCATACAAAGGACGTTTAAAATCTTCGTCGCCCGTCAAACCGATACGTGGATGGAAATAAGATATGAAATAGACGAATGGATCATCTTTCTTGCCCCGCAGCCGCTCCAATTTCAATAACTTTTGATCCTCATCTACAGCAAAAAATTGTGTAACGGCTTTATCAGGTACTACCCAGCTCACGTGTAGTTCAAAATTTTTGACCTCGATCCCACGATTCTTCATCTCCTGGGAGAAGCTCAGCCAATTTTTGGATTTCGAACTGAATTTGGAACTGGCAACCTTAGTGCCAATCCCTTTCTTTCTGATCAGCAGTTCTTCATACACCAACTTATTAATAGCCAGACGCAACGTGGAGCGGGAAATAGCCAAGCGCTTAGCCAATTCTATTTCATTGGGCAACATCTTCCCTTCAATATATTCCGGCTGTTTTATCAACTCCCGCAATAGATTTTCTGCCTGTATATGCAGCGGAACTGGACTTTTGTGATCTATTTTTAAATTCATTACATAATATTGCTTAGGCTAAAATAAGATTTTTTGCATAATTAAAAAAATAGATATATGTTTGTATGTATATACATATAAAACTTATAAACCAGATATGTCTAAGAATTTTATTATTATTTTATGCATCGTTTCACTGGGGGGACTTCTTTTCGGGTTCGATATGGCTGTTATAGCCGGAGCTTTGCCATTGGTCAAGCAGTTTTTCGGACTGTCACCAGCACAGGAAGGTGTTTTTGTTAGTTCAGCACTGATCGGTTGCATTATAGGTGTATTTTTTACAGGGTCTTTTACAGACAAATATGGTCGTAAACAGGCCTTCATTGTTGCATCCTTACTTTTCTTATTATCTGCGATCGGCTGTGGATTCAGTCCCAACTATACTTTATTGATTCTCAGCAGAGGCATTGGTGGACTAGGCGTGGGTATCGCTTCTATTGTTGTACCACTTTATCTTGCCGAAATATCACCCAGTAAATTCAGAGGTAGATCGGTTACTTGTTATCAACTGGCAATCACCTTTGGTATCCTAATCGCTTATATTAGTAATTACTTTATTCTCCAACTGCATTCATTGCCACAGACAGAACTTTGGCGCGGTATGTTTTTAGTGGGTGCAATCCCTGCTATCCTACTCTGCTTGGGCGTTTATTTTATTCCCGAAAGTCCACGTTGGCTTGCAAAAAATGGACGCAGCGAAGAGGTTGCAGTCATTAGTACCAAACTTGGTCTGACAGATCTACATGATTCGCCAAGTCCAGCCAAAGGAAATATCCGCGATTTGTTTTCACCTATTTACCGTAGAGCTTTTCTCCTGGGGTTATTCTTACCCTTGTTTTCTCAACTCAGTGGGATCAATGCGATCGTCTATTACGGGCCTAGTATCCTCCTTGAATCGGGTATCTCTTTAGCTAATTCCTATCACGCACAATTGTTTTTCGGCGCTGCAAATGTCTTATTTACCTGCTTTGCTATCTGGAAGGTAGACAATTGGGGAAGAAGACCCTTATATATTTTAGGTACATTGGGTGCGACCATCAGTTTGATCGCGACAGGCTATCTTTTCAGTATGGAACAGACAAACAATGTTGCATTGATTGTTTCCATCCTCTCATTCTTGTTTTTCTTTGCTTTTTCTATCGGTCCATTGAAATTTGTGGTGGCAGCTGAAATTTTTCCGAATGCCATACGAGCGCGCGCAATGGGGATAAGCATTATGGTTATGTGGATTTCCGATGCTATCGTTGGACAGCTGACTCCGATTTTGCTTGCATCATGGGGTGCCCATTATACCTTTTGGTTGTTCGCTTTCTTCTGCGCAATAGCTTTTATCGTTGTATTGGGCTATCTGCCTGAAACAAAAGGTAAACCTTTGGAAGATATCGAAAAATATTGGATTGAAAAATCAAAGAAAAATCCCAGCAATCAAAACGCATAATATCATTTTAAAAACATCATATCAATTCAGTCAATTTTTAAATACGCAATAAATAACATCTTATGTATTCCAATACTCAAACGACATCTTTTCAATACGACATCTTACCTACATTTCCAGTTCAGGGCAAATTGTCAAACTCATATCATGAGTTGGTCGATCACCTGATCGAACATGATATACACTGCATAGATGGATTTGTCGGCGTAAATTGGGAAATACCAGTAGCACAGATTCGACAGGAATTTGTTAAACGGGGATTAACGGTACGATTTGTTTCTATGGAAACAGCATTCTTACCTGAATCAAGCATTCAGGAGAAGGTTGCACCCTATTTGGGTGGCAATGATCCATTATTCGGAAAAAAAGCGTCCCTACAACTGGCAGCATACTTTGATACCGTAAAGTTGGCCGCTTTTGAGGAAATCCTGAATAATGCAGCTGCCAATGAATATGTCATTTTTTACGGTCCGGGAGCAGCACTTCTGGATAACTCCAGTAAAGTGATGTACATCGATCTGCCCAAAAATGTGCTTATCCAACGGATGCGTGCCGGACAGGCCTGGAATTTGGCTTGTGCTAAGCAAACGAATCAAAAAGAACTTTACAAACGTTACTATTTTGTTGACTGGGAGCTACTCAACCGACACAAGCGGACGATATTATCGCGCGTGGAGATCTTAGCCGATCAGCTATCCGTGGAAAACCTACCCTGGATTTCAGGAAACGATTTAAAAGAAACCTTACATGCCATGTCCGAAAACTATTTTCGGGTAAGACCGACATTTGAACCCGGAGTCTGGGGTGGACAATGGATGAAGGAACATTTAACGGGCATCGATCAGCAGGCAAAAAACTATGCTTGGTCTTTTGAAATGATCGTCCCCGAAAATGGTATACTACTTGAAAGCAATGGACAGGTGCTCGAAATTTCATTTGACCAACTGATGTTTCAGGAGAGTTCAAATATATTGGGCACGGCACAGCCACGTTTTGATGTTGAATTCCCAATCCGGTTCAACTTTCTTGACACTTTTGATGGCGGCAATCTTTCGATTCAGTGCCACCCTAGTCCAAGTTATGCCAAAACTGAGTTTGGAGAAAATTTCACACAGGACGAATCCTATTACATCGTTGACAGAAAAGGAGATGCTCAGGTCTATCTGGGATTCCAGGAGGATATCGATGCCGACCAATTCCGTACTGTGCTTGAACAGAGCTTCCATACGGGTGAGCCCATTGCGATTGACAAGTACGTCCAAAAATTTGACTCACAGAAGCATCAGTTGTATCTGATTCCGCATGGTACTGTACATTCTTCAGGTACCAATAACCTTGTGCTGGAAATCAGTGCTACCCCTTATAACTATACCTTTAAGATGTACGACTGGGTACGTCCAGATTTAGATGGTAAACCACGTCCATTGAATATTGACAGAGCTTTCTCCAACCTCAACTTTAACCGGAAAGGTGACGTTGTAAAAAACACGCTCCTGTCACAACCTCAGATTGATGTACTCGATACACAGTCGATAAAAGTACATTTACCGACGCATGAAGATCATTTCTATGATGTTTTCAGGTACGAATTTGAAGATGAAGTGCGCATTGAAACAAAGGGGCAATGCCATATTATGATGCTCGTTGAGGGGGAAGCCGTAGAACTGACGACTGCCAATGGAATGAAAAGAATCTTCCATTATGCGGAAACGTTTGCTGTTCCCGCGGCTGCGAAATCTTATTCACTCCGTAATCTGGGAGCTAGCCAAGCGAAGGTCATACAGTCTTTTGTCAAAGACTCTAAATGTTAATTTAAGCATACTAACGATAAAAAACAGCATCATGAGAAATTTATATTTCGCGCTATCTACTTCATTGTTAATCTTATCCTGCAATGGTGGAGGGAATAAATCTACAGGCAGCAACACAGAACAGAGTGCTCACCAAGACAGTAGCTTCCAGCTCGTTAAAGATATGGCGACCAATGTTATCAAAGCTGGATTCAATGCCGGGGACGGCTATAGTGAGGTGTGGATCAGGGATTATAATACCTTTATTACCTTGGCGACCAAAGTACACCCCCATGATCAGATCAAAGATCAGTTGGGCATATTTTTTAAATTGCAGGGTGCCGATGGCAATATCGCTGATGGTTTTGTCAAAAAATCCAGTCTAAAGAATGGTGTCTCCGACTATTATACAATTACGAATCCCCTGGCACCGGAATATGCGGGGCATAAAAACACGGTTGAAACCGATCAGGAAACATCCCTGATCCAGGCGGTACACAAATATATCATCGCAACCAAAGACAGTTCCTTTCTGACACAGAAAATCGGCAAAACGAGTGTAAAAGATCGCATGGAACAGGCTTTGCAATTCCTAATGGATAAACGCTATAATAGCACCTACGGATTATTATGGGGAGCCACAACGGTCGATTGGGGTGATGTACAACCCGAACATGATTGGGGCGTACATTTAGATGAAAGTTCACATATTGCACTCGACATTTACGATAACGCGATGTTTTTAATTGCCCTGGACAATTACATTGAACTTTTCCCTGAGAAAAAGGAAAAATGGGGCAAGGTTCGAGAGATGATCGCAAGCAATACGATGAAACATCTCTGGGATGATAAAAATCAAAAATTCATTCCGCATATCTATATCAATGGTTCGCCATTTCCGAAAGATTTTGATGAAAACCAGATTTACTACCATGGTGGAACTGCGATTGCCATTGAAGCAAACCTGCTCAGCAAAGAACAGATTAAAACGTCTCTGGAAAAGATGATCAAAAATGTAAAGGATGCAGGTGCTGCCACCATCGGTCTAACGGTATACCCAACCTACCCAGCGGGTTTCTTCAAAAACAAAGGCATGTATCCTTATGGTTACCAAAATGGTGGAGACTGGACCTGGTTTGGAGGAAGAATGATCCAACAATTGGTTAAAAATGGTTTCCAACAGGAAGCCTACGAGCAGATCAAGCCCATGTTGGCGCGTGTTATTAAAAATAAAGGCTTCTACGAATGGTACACCAAAGACAATAAACCTGAAGGTTCGGGAACTTTCAGAGGCGAGGCTGGTGTACTTTACGATGCGATCAGTCTATTGGAAAATACAGGGAAATAACCCGCAGTATTTATACACGACAAATAAAAATAGGGAGTCCGAAAAGATCGGACTCCCTATTTTTATTCAATTTTGTTCGCATTCCCTACACCCTCTTTCCAAATATTCTATAAACGCTATCCTCCTCCAATCGCTTCTTTCCAATAACCACAAGTCAGGTCTCCAATACCCTTTACGTATTGACTAAGTATTGCTTCAGTATAGACTAAGTATCTATTCACTAGTATTATCGTCAATGGATCATACGACTTGGTCTGTACGCTATCATCGCTAGAACCTGACTGTATCTGTAGCGATAAATGGCAATCGGTAATTACCTGTATCGATGCGAACCTTACCTTGTAATGCTTTTAAGGCCGTACTGTCCTGACTACCGGTTTGGTAGATATATACATTTTTCAGATTAGGAATATCCTTCAAATTCGACAAACCGTTTGCAGTTACTTTTGTTCCCACCAGATTGAGATAGATCAACTTTTGCAGTCCTTTCAATTGTGACAAACCTCCATCGGAGACTTTTGTGTTCTCAAGATGCAAACGCGAGATGACAGGCATGGATTTTATCGTAGAAAATGCCTGATCTGTAATGGCGGTATGCCCGAGTTTCAGCTGAACGATATTCTCTTTAATGGCCAACAGATCTTGCAGATCCTTATCATTAAACTGTGGGTAGTTGATGGCATTGACCAGCACGAGATTGTTTTCTTTAGCCACAGGAATGATTTTAATACCTTTTGCCTGCCAGGCATCGACTTTATCCTTTGGTAAATCGGGTGCTTTAGGAAAATCTGCATACAATACCGGGGAAGCTTCCTGCTCCCCTGTTTCTAGCTTTTTCAATATTGCTGCTATTTCTTTGGTCTGTGTGAGTTGATTCACTTTTTTATCGAAGTTCGCGCCTTGATCAATCCACCAGGCGATCAATTTGATCTGGTCAGGACTGATTGGTGTACGTCCTTTTGGTGGCATTCTTTTTTTGTGCCCTTCCGGTAAGATCAATCGTGCATACAGCTCACTTTCTTTGGACTTGCTATCGACCAGTACTTTACCATTCTCACCTCCTTTTAGCAGGCTTTCCTTTGTATGTAAGGCCAATCCTCCCTCCTGTTTACGATCACCATGACAGCTTTGACAACGCTGCTTGAGTATAGGCTGAATAATACCGTCATATACAGCGGCCTCCTGTACATTCTCAACGATTAATACCTCTTCGCTGCTCTCCTTCACGCCAAAAGTCTTTTTCATTGCTTGCGGCATCGCCTCAATAAAGTAACCCTTGCCATGTGTCAAGGTGCCACCGTAGTGTCCTGTGATTCCCAGCAATACAACCAGGATCAAAAATAACCAAAAGCGAAACCTAACGATCTTTTTTGACCATTGCAACGTTTCACTTTTTTCACGATAGAGCACATAGAGCAGTATGCTGCACCCCGCCACCACAATGCCCAACCATTGGTGGTAATTGAGCACCTGTATTTCGTAACCACCATTGCGCGAAAGCAGAAATCCTGAAAGCGCCGCAAATACAGCTGCTATACTACCTAATAACAAGGATAACCTAATCGCAGGCCGGTATGGATTTTCCTTCTTGAATAGCTCTAGAAATGCCATCACAAATGCGATCAATAAAATTCCGATGGGTAAATGCACTAAGATGGGATGAAAACGTCCCAAAAAGGCCATCAATTCTTCAAGGAAAACCATCATTCTTTATACCTGTCTTTGAGTAAGTTCAACATATATACATTTACCGACCATTGGTCAGCTACGGGTTGCTGCGTAAAAGGTAGTGTTGGCAGATAGCCAGCCGGACCAAACTCTGTAGTGATGGTCAACACCTTAGCTCCATTTTGTTTATGCTGCTTAACGATCTCATCCCACCAGGTCAAATGTTGATCTACGGTATTTTTCCATTCCGGTGCCGCAGGATCATTGACCTGTGGTCCTTCAGGGT
This sequence comes from Sphingobacterium sp. GVS05A, assembly GCF_019969845.1. Taxonomy (GTDB): domain Bacteria; phylum Bacteroidota; class Bacteroidia; order Sphingobacteriales; family Sphingobacteriaceae; genus Sphingobacterium. The sequence continues at coordinate 768,753 of NZ_JAHXYR010000001.1, read as the reverse complement.
GTCCGATCCGGGCATGGATATGTTCTGTCCGGGCAAGCGCCAAAGCTACCGCTTCTTGCTGGTCACCGAGCAGGGACTCATGTACATTGCACCAATGTGAAATATCCAAAGCAAGCCTTAAGGAAGGAATCTTTGCTAAGTAATCTTTGGTCAGGTGCGCTGCAAAGCTAAATCTACCACGATGTGTCTCATGGTATACCGGAACATGCTGTTTTTCCATGACGACCTGGCCAATGTCGATCAATTGTTTATTTTGTTCAAAGGAATAATATTCTTTACCTGTATGGCAGTTGATATAATCAGGTTTCATACCTGCAGCTTCTTCCAGATTCCGTTTAAAGCTTTCGCGGTACTGTTCGAAGGAAGCTCCAGAACCACCGGAAAGCAAGCCTAGGCTCAGACCGTATTTTTTTAGGGCATCAATCATTTCCTTCCGTTCTTTCAGATCTCCGGGTAGCCAGGCTTCGACACCTTGATAACCTGCTTTCTTAACACGTTCACAGAATCGATCCCAGGAATCGGCATTTCCCCAATTGGTACAATAATATTTGATATGTAGTTTCTCTTGCTTCTGAGCCAAAACTGTAAAAAAATTGGCCAACAGAAGTATTAATAATAGGAATCGTTTCATTATTTAAATAATCGCTTGTATAAGTTCACCTTCCACATCCGTCAAACGGAATGGTCGGCCCTGAAATTCATAAGTAAATTTTTCGTGGTCAAAGCCAAGGAGATGGAGCATGGTTGCGTGGACATCGTGTACGGAAGCCCTTCCTTCAACACCCGCGAAACCGATATCGTCCGTTTGTCCATAACTGATGCCATTACGCACCCCTCCGCCCGCCATCCAAATGGTATAGGCATCGGTATGATGGTCTCTACCCAAAAATGGCATATCACTATTATCTCGGTTCTCCTGCATTGGTGTGCGTCCAAACTCGCCTCCCCAGACCACCAATGTATCTTCGAGTAGACCACGTTGTTTCAGATCCAAAATCAGTGCTGTCATCGGACGATCAATCTCCCGACATTTATTTCGAAATCCAAGATCTATGGAGTCCGATGCATTGGTACCATGGCTATCCCAGCCCCAATCAAATAACTGGACAAAACGTACCCCCTGCTCCACGAGCTTGCGGGCCAATAGGCAATTATTTGCAAAAGATTCCTTTCCCGGTTCGGTACCGTATAACTCATGAATATAAGCTGGTTCATTATTGATATTCATCACCTCAGGTACTGCAACCTGCATTTTATAGGCCATTTCATATTGTGCAATCCGGGACAGTGTCTCTGGATCTTTAAATGTATCATACTCTGTTTTATTCACATTATTGATCGCATCAATAAGGTTTCGCTTCATGTCCCGATCCATCCCTTCAGGGTCAGCAATATACAGGACGGGATCTCCTTTCGAACGACATTGGACCCCTTGATAAACCGATGGTAGAAAGCCACTTCCCCAGACACTCTTTCCCGCATCCGGTGTTTTACCACCAGAAGTCAGCACCACAAAACCTGGTAAATTGCTATTTTCAGAGCCGAGACCATAGGTCACCCATGAACCGATACTCGGACGGCCCAAACGGGCGCTCCCGGTATGCATAAACAGCTGTGCCGGTCCATGATTAAACTGATCGGTATGAACAGCTTTCAAAAAACTAACATCATCAACTACCTTACTGAAATGTGGTAAATGATCAGATACCCAAGCGCCACTTTGACCATATTGCTTGAAGGTAGCCTGTGGTCCCAACATTTTAGGCACCCCTCGAATAAAAGCGAACTTCTTACCTGCCAAAAGTGATTGTGGACAGGGTTGATTATGCAGTTTCTGCAGTGCAGGCTTATAATCAAAGAGCTCAAGCTGTGAAGGGGCTCCCGCCATATGTAAATAGATAACACTTTTGGCCTTGCCCGGGAAATGTGGCGATTTAGGGATCAATGGATTTAGGGCATTGAGATCCAGACTCCCTTTGGATTTAGATGAATCCCATCCGCCACAACTCGCCAATAGGCCTCCAAGAGCGATACCACCGATACCAGCAACGCAATCTTTCAGGAAATGTCTTCTTGTCACAGCCTTCAATTCAGATTGCTGTGCCTCTTCAATTAGTTTATTCAGATCTTTCATTCAAGTAAATCTTTTGTAACCGCATCATTCTATCAAGAACCTGCTATTATCTTAGTTTATCTATTATTTTAAGCTTCCGTCCATCGCACTCACTCACTCACTCACTCACTCACTCACTCACTCACTCACTCACTCACTCACTCACTCACTCACTCACTCACTCACTCACTCACTCACTCACTCACATCAATTATCTTTGCGTCTATTCCTTATGATTTCGTCAAAAACTCATCTAAATTCAATAAGGCATTTGCCACCAACATGTAAGCGGCTTTGGATGACAGTTTTTTGCTATTGTCCTTTGCCAAATCACCGCCCAGGTATTTCGCTGCCGAAGCTGGTGTTTTGTTAAATTCGGCAAGCGCTTTTTGGTAGAGCAGTTCGAGATCAGCAATCTTCTTGGGATCAGCCTCCCGGAGCATCGCCCTTCGATAGCCTGCACCAATACTATTTTTTGTATTTCCTTTGCCTTCCCGCTCCATGATCTCGCCCAAATGTTTTGCAGCTTCGAGATATACCGGATCATTGAGCGTCGCCAAAGCCTGTAGCGGTGTATTTGTCCGTATACGATCAACCAGACAGACCTCCCTACTGGATGCATCAAAGGAAACAAAGGATGGATAAGGACTGGTACGTTTTAGGAAGGTATAGACACCGCGTCTAAACTGATCTTCGCCCTCACTTTTCACCCAGGACTCACCACTATACACCGTCATCCACACACCATCCGGTTGATAAGGCATGACACTCGGTCCATACATTTTATTGCTTAACAACCCACTGACCGCCAAAGCCTGATCGCGGATCTGCTCTGCGGAAAGCCGGAATCGTGGTCCCCTTGCGAGATAATAATTTTGGGGATCTTTTTGTACATTGTCACTATTTAACGTTGACGACTGCCTATAGGTACCCGATAAGACGATCTCACGGACCAATTTTTTCATGCTCCATTTTTTTCCGTTCATGAGATCTAGGGCCAGATAATCCAATAATTCACGATGAATTGGTGGGGTACTCTGTGTCCCCATGTCACCTAGAGGTTCAACCAGTCCCCGACCAAAGAGCTGTGCCCAGACACGGTTAACCAAAGTTCGGGCAGTCAATGGATTTTCTTTACTAACAATCCATTGTGCGAAGCCCATACGATTTCGAGGGGCTCCTTTTGGAAAATCATTCAGAGACTCCGGAACCATAGGTTGTACTTCCGCGCCTAGAGACAAACGATTTCCCCGGATAAATACATTGGTTTTCCGCTGCATATCTTTCGGATTTTCAATCATAACAGGCACACCTTCGGGCTGTAGATTGACGAGCTGCAAAAAGGTACGTTGCAGATGCTGATTTTCCATTGGTTTCCCGACAGGAAAATCTTCGCGAAAAGCAAACCATTCAATCATACAGATTGGCTGACCGGCTGCAACTGCTGCGTTTTTAAAGACCAGGTAGAGATCATGTACCCCTGTAGTCGGTACGATCGCTGCTTGAATAACCTGTCTCCCTGAAGTTTTCGGTAAATCTACATTGGTTAACAGGGGACCATGAGGACTGTTGAGGTGCACCTCCATTTTCCCACCCACCGCATCGGTCCAGAAGTTCATGAAAAGTTGTTTTTTGCCATCCAATGTAATTGCTTTCAAACGAGCCGATCCACTGTTGCGTACACCAAGCCATTTAGTATCATACAATGCCCCATCCACAATCTGATCACTATAATGCGCATGAATCTTGGGTTCAAGTGTATACAGAAACAGGTCTGCTGATTTCACCACATTTACATTTCCGTTTGCTGCCAGCCAATGCTTAATGCTATCGATACGTTTTTCATCCTGTGCAGCGTAAAAACGTAACTTCGGATGATCTCCCTGTGTATCTTCATCCCTTGTATTATTGAAAAATGCCAGCGATTTATAGTATTCTTCAAATTTAAACGGGTCATAGGTGTGGCTATGGCATTGTACGCACTCAAATGTTGTACTCAACCATACCTGATAACTGGTATTTAAACGGTCCAGGACGGCCGCCATCCGAAACTCTTCACTATCAGTCCCCCCCTCGTCGTTATTCATCGTATTGCGGTGAAAAGCAGTTGCGATGAGCTGATCTTTGGTCGGTTGTGGCAAAAGATCTCCTGCCAGCTGCTCGACTGTAAATTCATCGTAAGGCATATCGCTATTTAAGGCTTTGATCACCCAATCCCGATAAGGCCAAATACTACGGGATCCGTCTTTTTCATAACCTTTAGTATCTGCATACCGCGCCATATCCAACCACCAACTGGCCCATTTCTCACCATACTTGGAGGAAGCTAATAAACTATCAACTCTACGGGAATATGCATCGTCGCTCTCATCTTCGATAAAAGCACGGGTTTCGGCCAAGGTGGGCGGTATACCGATGAGGTCCAGATAAAGTCTTCGTAATAAAGTAGCCCGATCGGCTTCATCCGCAAAAGTCAGATCTTTGGACTTTAATTTATCTTGAACAAAATAGTCAATGTCATTGTTCACCCCTTTGGGTTTTATTCCAAATAGTCCCACAAACGAAAAGGTTTTAGGTACTTCAACGTCTTTAGGTAAGGTGTAGGCCCAATGTTCACCCCACTTCGCGCCTTGATCAATCCATTTTTTTAGGATATCAATCTCATCATCATTCAGTTTGGGCGCATTGTAAGGCATGCGTAATTCGGGATCATCCGACAGCAATCTTTTCATAAACTCGCTATGTTCCGCGTCCCCCGGAATAATCGCCGATTTGCCAGACTCAGCTTTGGCAAAAGCTTCATTTTCGAAAAGAAAACTAAGCCCTCCATTTTTCTTCACGCCACCATGACAGGTAATACAATGTTTATTTAATATCGGTTTGACATCTGCACTAAAATCTATTGTTTCTTCTTTGCGAAATGTAAATATTGCAATGCAGGCGACAACTAAGGCCAATGATGCTAACACCATTAATTTTCTATTCATAGCAATAAGGTCTATTCTATATTAATCAGTTATTAGGTTTATTTATAATTCTTATGTCGCTATGCCAGTATCAGTTAATGGAATAGTAACAAGTAAATCAACATCAGATTGGATATTTATTTATGGTTATAAAAATAGAGAAGAACAATGGGATATACTAGAACTAGATTAACAGAAATATAATCTATATTACCCTCACAGGGGCCAATCTTCGTTTTTACCCCCATTCGTGCCATACGGTTTCCATCAGTACCCTATAACAATTTGGTTACGATAACGTAGTCAGCATTGCTTTTTATACTTTTAATCCGGTGCTAAACTGATATTCTTTCTATCTTACGATCTATTTATCCTGTCTTTCTAAGCGATAGCAGATAAGGCTGGTTACTGTTAACGGGGCACGGCTTGGAAGCATGCAATTTGCTGTTAGATATAATTAAGTGAAAAGTAAGATACATAAGACGGAAAATGAAAAGCAACAAGGGTAAAATAAGCTATAAAAATGCCTAAATAGTGTCAGCCTTTAATCGTGGTGACTACTAAATTTGTAAAACCATATCCACATAAATTATGAAATACAGCTTTCTTATAGTACTATTTTTCGCAGCGCGTCTTGTTATCGCGCAGCCATCTCCTGCTTATAATCTTAATTTTACGGATCTTGCAACACGATGGGATGAGGCTATCCCTTTAGGTAATGGTCAGTTGGGTGCATTGATCTGGAGAAAGGAAAATACCATCCGGCTGTCCCTGGACCGTGCTGATCTTTGGGATGAACGCAAGGCATTTGAGATAGAAAAACATGATTTTAAATGGGTACAGCAGCAATTGAAAAACAACAGCTACCAAGCGGCCCAACAATGGGGCGATTCACCCTATGACCGTTCTCCCTATCCCACCAAACTTCCTGCAGCGGCGATGACCTTTGACTTAGCTAAATTTGGAAAGGTTGTATCCAATGTACTGGATATACAAACGGCTGTACATACATTGAAATTTGACGACGGAAAAATACTGACCTCTTTTGTCCATGCTACTAGTCCAATGGGTTATTTTGAAATCACAGCGAATAACATCGGCGACCTTGGTCCAGAGCTTATTCCACATCAATATGAAACCAAGACCAATACGGATGAGCAAAAAAGTGTTGTCGATGGTCAAAGTTTAGCCCGGCTGGGCTACAAACAAGGGACTATTGTTAAAACGGGGAATGCGCAGGTATTACATCAGGAAACGTATGATCATCACTTCTTTGAGGTCATGTTATGCTGGGAAAAAGTCTCATCAACCAAATTGATCGGCTATTGGACAATCAGCAATGATAAAAAGGTCAAGAAACAACCGCTATCACTCGAACAATTTGAAAAAGCAAAGCGAAGCCATCTCGCATGGTGGACAAGCTATTGGTCTAAATCTAACATTTCCATTCCTGAAAAAGATCTTGAAAAACAATACTACCTGGAGCTTTATAAATTGGGGGCCACAGCACGCCAAGGAGCTCCGGCAATAACCTTGCAGGCTGTTTGGACAGCTGATAATGGTGGGCTACCACCCTGGAAAGGCGATTTCCACAATGATCTCAATACCCAACTGAGTTATTGGCCGGCTTATACCGCCAACCGAATGGATGAAGCACAAAGTTATACGGATTGGTTATGGAAAATCAGACCGAAAAACCTTGCCTACACCCAACAATATTTTGGTGTTGACGGATTAAATATCCCGGGTGTGCTAACCTTGAACGGCTACCCTATGGGCGGCTGGATTCAATACTCCCTTTCGCCTACCGTCAGTGCCTGGACAGCCCAACATTTTTATTGGCAATGGAAATATAGTATGGACCCCACTTTCTTAAAAGAACAAGCCTATCCTTATATTATAGAAGCAGCGACCTATTTAAAAAATATTACCTATCTCAAAGATGGAAAACGCTATCTCCCCCTGAGCAGCAGTCCAGAATATAATGATAACAGCACTGCCGCCTGGTTTAATAGTTGGACCAATTTTGATCTCAGCCTGGCACATTATTTATTCGCTATAGCAGCCGAGGTTAGTACAGCTAACGGCAAAGCCGAAGCAGCAAAAGAATGGACACAATATAGCGCCGAATTGCCCAATTTTGCTATGGATGAAACTGGTCTCCGCGTTGCAGAGGATCTGAGCATGAAGCATTCACATCGGCATATGTCACCCTATATGGCTATTTATCCCTTAGGAATACTTGACATCAATAACACTCACGATAAATCGTTGATTGAAAAATCGTTATCACATTTAGAACAATTGGGTACACGGGCCTGGGTCGGATATTCGTTCTCCTGGATGGCCTGTCTCCATGCGCGGGCGAAGCAAAGTAGACAAGCTGTAAGCAACCTACAGAAATTTGCACATAACTTTTGTTCCATAAATTCATTTCACCTCAACGGCGACCAAAACGGTGGTCAGTATTCTGATTTTACTTATCGCCCTTTTACATTGGAGGGAAATTTTGCTTTTGCACAGGGGGTTCATGAATTGTTAATTCAGGGCAAAAATGATTATATCGAAGTTTTTCCGGCCACTCCTGAGGAATGGAAAGATGTATCCTTTAAAAACCTGAGAACAGCGGGTGGTTTTATTGTCAGCGCTGAAAAGAACAACAACAAGATCACGTTATTGAAAGTAACCGCTAGCCAAGATGCTATCTTCCGCATTTTTGAAAATACAGATCTTCAAGATATTTCAACTAAAAAGCGGCTTTCAAAAGATAAGAATTTGCAATATATTAAACTGAAAAAAGGTCAAACAGTTCAGCTAAGTAGCATCTAATAAAATCCGTATTATCAATTCGTTATGATCAACCGAAAAAATTCATTCAGTTAGGAGGTCTAGGCATAGGCGGTCTCTTTGTCAACAAGAGTCTTGCCAGTACGCCTATAAACTCGACAAAAAGCAATATATTCAAAACTGACAAAGTTAAATTTGGCGTTATCGCAGATCTTCATCATGATCTCATGTACGACGGTGCGCGTAGGGCCAAACTCTTTATTGACGCGATGAAGCTTAAAAATCCAGAATTTATTATTTCCTTAGGTGACTTTGGTTTCCCAAAAGCCGAAAATAAAGAATTAATGGATATCTGGAGCGGTTTTACAGGAGAAAGGCACTTTGTCATTTGCAATCATAATACTGATGCTGGATTCACGAAAAAATAGGTAACCGATTTCTGGAATAGCCCTGCTCCATACTATTCATTTGACAAACAGGGATTTTATTTTGTCACCCTGAATGGTAATGATGCCTTAATTTTATAGGATAGCGACAATCAATAAAATGGCCAAAGTACATCTGAAAAAGATCTCTTTGGCCATTATTAATTTTATAATCCTGAATTCTGTAATTTATTGAACAATAGGGAGAATAAAATCACACCTTCTTAGGGTAGTTGAATCAAAAACTCGTCTTTCGGCAATCTAAATTTCTTCAATTTCAACAACCAATCCTCCTCACCCAGGCGGTAACCTAGCGGTAGCAAAACAACACTCTTTAACCCTCTTTTATCCAAGCCTAGTAATTTATCCAATTCACCGTTAGAAAATCCTTCCATTGGTGTGGCATCTACTTTCAATTCTGCCGCTTGTGCAATGGCCATTCCAAAAGAAATATAAGCTTGTTTAGCAGCATGTGCCGCCTGCTGTTCTTCAGTAAGTGCAGCAAACATCTCTTTCAACCTGTTTTTGTATTCATCAGTTGTATCCAACGGTAGACCTCTATGATTGTTCATATGATCAAAAGTTGCATCAATGCGTTCGTCCGTGTATTTATCCCATGCCGCAAAAACCAGAAGATGTGAGCTTTCCGCAATAATTTGCTGCCCCCAAGCAACAGGTACAATCTGCTCTTTCAACTGTTGATCCGTAATCAGCACAACACGAAATGGCTGTAAACCAGAGGAACTCGGTGCCATACGAGCCGCTTCGATAATTTTGTCTACGTCATTTTGATCAACTTTCTTTGTTGAATCGTATTTTTTGGTTGCATAACGCCATTCAAGTGTTTCTAATAATGCCATTTTCTTTTATTTATTTACTGTCTATTTTATTTTTCAACGTCCTAATATTAAGTTGTTATCTCTTATAAATTTGATAAAAAAAATTAAATCTGGAAACAGCGTGCGAACGATTGTCCATATTTTTAATTTTTAAAGTACATGATAAATATAGCAAATATTTAAATGTTCAAACATAGAAACGAATTTAATGCCAAAATCGTTTTTGGATTCTAATAAAGTTAATCTTTCAGAAATTTCTGATGATTAGCGGCCCGTTATACTAACGCCTTTTTTTCGCAAAAGGATTAAAAGAAAGTCCGACGTTCAGGTAAAAAGATGGATCTGCAGAAGCTTCCCAAACATAATTATTTTGACGTTCACTTTTTTCAAATATTCGTGACCTAGGAATGGTCTTCATACCTGATTTGACTGTTGCTATAAATGATCTTCCCAAATTATGCTCGTAGGTCAATCCTGAGTTGATCTCTAGCTGACTTAAAGTGTACACCTTATCCGATCCTAAAAAATCATAGAGATAGAATGTTGTTGTGTTGAGGTCTGCCCCTAAGGAAAGACGCCCATTCCGCAACATCGTTTTCCGTACAAAAGCGCCTTTTGGCAATAACACATCTACCATCCATCCATCGCGATATTGCTGCTTATAGGTAAACGTGGGGACAAGGGGAATAATTGCCCCTGGGTCAACAAATCCAAGCAATCCAATTGTCATTTGTACGTCCTGCGTTGCTTTGAGTACCCATGTACCGGTCAACATTCCACGCAGCCGTTCAATCCTCTTATCGCTTCCATCTGTCATGATGCTGGCTGAGTAAATAACCGTTTTTCCAAATAATTTTGAGAAGTAAGAGAAATTAAGTGATTCATAGTGGTAATGGAAATCCTGTTTACGCATTTTTAAAGGTTCTGCGCTTAAATCGGATTCTTGTAGATTCAATGTGGTATACTGATATCCAAGGCTAGTACTCAAAGCCCAGTTACGCCGGTTTAAAAAATTGACATTTAAACTCTCACCAGCCTGATGGAACGATTCCACCTTCCCTTGGGTACTGGCAGCCCCCTTAGGGTTGGATGAATATTTGTACCCCCCATTGTATTCATAACTTAGATTCAGTACTCTCGCTGCGGGAAATTTGTCAGCAACAATGGCCTGTACTTTTTGGGGAATACTGTCTGTTGTCTGTGCGGAAGCACTGCATATCAGGGCAAAGCTCCCAAACATCACGAAACTCTTTTTCATTTGGATATTTGTTTTTGTCTATCTATTCTTTTTTAATTAAATACTACGCGAAAACTGCTCTTTTGGAAATCCGAGCTGAGCTTTAGCTTGTTACAAGAATAGATCAATTGGGTACGCCCATTTATTTTTTTATACAAAAGGGTCAATATTTTATACAAAAACAAGCGCTGTTAAAACGGTTCCTCCCCAGTCTAATTACTGAATTTACTTTAGTATAAAAAAAAGCGGTGTTCGTATAAAAGAAAGCCATTTTGAAACAAAAAAAATTACTTTTGCTGAATTAGGGTTAGTAATCCAGATCAATATGCAAGACTGCAACAATCGTATTATTCTACGCTACTTAACGGAAAAGAAATTCAGGCTTTTACGACATGGCCTGTTTTTGGTTGGCCTACTTATTCTTTTTGCCAATGCCAATACAAATAACCAATTTCTGGGTAACTATAAAACCTACTTTTCTTTGGCACTTTGGACGGTTTTCGTGGCCATGTTTTATATCAATATGTATGTATTGATCCCGCTGTATTTTTTCAAGGGAAAATATGAGATCTATACCATCTTGCTTATTCTGCTGGTGACAGCGAGCCTACTCGTGGTCATGCAGATTGCGATATATATTTTTAGTATCCATGTCCCGACAATCGAAAGGCAACGAACCAATACCATGGGGTTTGTCAGCGGTTTATTTATCTGTATTCCCATTATCTTGACCACCACCACTTTTAAGCTTTTTAAGCGTTGGATCGAGGACAATAAACGAATTTCAGATCTAAAAAACCTGGCGTTGACAACGGAGTTAAATGCGTTAAAGAATCAGATTCAGCCACATTTTTTATTTAACATGCTCAACAATGTGAAGGCATTAATTCGGAAAGACCCCAGTATGGCCACCGAGGTTATTATCAAACTTTCCGATTTTTTGCGCTATCAACTCTATGAAAACGATACAGATAAAACGCTTTTAAAATCCGAAATAAACTTTATTTTCAATTTTCTAAAACTTGAGGAAATACGTCGGGATAACTTGATAACGTCATTGTCCTGCACGGCGGAATTAGAAAAGCAAAGTATTTTTCTGCCACCACATCTTTTTACTGCCTTTATAGAGAATGCGATCAAACATAGCGTGAGCTTACGTGACGAGCAAACGTTTATTGCCATTCACTTTACGCAGACAGACGAACAACTGTGTTTCGAATGTGAAAATTCGATCGATCCAGATCTTTCGAATACCCGTTCTAAGTATGGTGGACTGGGATTAGTCAATGCCAAACGACGGCTGGATTTGCTGTATGGAGGTAATTACGAACTCACAATATCAAAAAATGACCTGCTGTATCAGGTGAAATTAAAAATTCCATTATGAATTGTATCATTGTAGATGATGAGCCCTTAGCAAGGGAAGAAATGAGAAATCTGGTCGAAGAAATTTCAGCTATAGAAATTATGGGCGAGTTTTCCAATGCCCTATCTGCTATGGAATATCTCGCGATCAAATCTGTGGATCTCATTTTTCTGGATATCGAGATGCCTACAGTCAATGGATTGGATTTTGCGCAATCCTTACCTAAAGATGTACTGGTAATACTGACAACAGCCTATACACAATATGCGTTGAGGGGTTTTGAGTTGGATGCACTCGACTACCTCCTTAAACCTATCAAAAAAGATCGCTTGGCCAAGGCAATTGATAAAGCGCTGACCTATAAAAATCTGCTCAATTTAAAAGAAAATCAAAGCACCTTTGAAGATGCGAATGAAGATGCTGTATTTGTCAAATCGGATCGAAAATACTACAAGATCTTATTTGGCGATATTCGATTTATTGAGGCGCTCAAAGATTATGTCGTTATTTATACGCGTACCAATAAACTTATTACGGCAATGAATCTAAAAACAATGCATCAAAAACTACCGGTCCATATATTTGTTCGGGTCAGCAAATCCTATTTGATCAATTTGTCTTTTATTGATTCTTTTGACAACCATACGATATACATTGACAAGTTCGAAATCCCGATTGGCGAGATTTATCGCGAGCAGTTTTTTAAACAATATACAGGCGGGCTATTGTAAGATCAGCTGTACTGTGCTTTGAATAGGATTAGGCCAGTACAAAGCGATCTAGAAAATCTACCTTTATATCGTGCTTGTGCAGCAAAGCTGTCAGTAGATCGACGGAACATTCTTCTGTTTCTACCCGAAATATAGCGTCTTCGTCATCCAGATCCAAGGTCGCCGACTGTATCTGTGGCAGGTGGAGCTTTAACAACTGCATCAGGAACGTCTTCTTCTCTTTTGTTCGCACAGAGCTTTTAAAAATTAATATCTGCTTTGCTTTCATTTTGTAAATTTAAAATTGTATCCACCTTCTTCCCGGTTTATATTTATCCGGGATTTTCACAAATCTATTATTTCAGGCTTTCACTGGCTGGGATTTTATACGAAAGCAGACGTTTATTATACCAAAACTCCCAAAGGTCTGAGCCGGATCGCCCATCTACTTTTCTTTATCGGATTATCTATTTTTTTTAAGACCTTTGTATATCTTTAATTGAACAAGCAAATACAAAAAGCAGGATGTCTATTACCAACGAGAACGAATTGACCGGAATGCAAAAAGCGAGTGCGGCAGTTGCCCAGACGCTTAAAGCGATGTGCGACTATGCTAAGGTGGGCATGTCAACCAAAGAATTGGATGAGTACGGGGCGAAGATATTAGAACAATTTGGTGCAAAGTCAGCACCAGCGCTGACCTATAACTTTCCGGGGTGGACCTGTATCAGTGTAGATAACGAGTTTTGCCACGGCGTTCCGTCTGCGGATCGCTTATTACAGGAGGGAGAACTTATCAATATCGATGTATCAGCGGAACTAGATGGTTTTTGGGCTGATAATGGGGCTTCTTTTGTGGTCGGTGAGGATATTCATCATCATCAAAAATTGGTGGACGCTTCAAAGGAAATACTTCAAAAAACGATAAAAAATATACGTGGTGGTGTCAAAATTGCGGATATTGGCCAACTGATGGAAACAGAAGCAAAAAAGAGAGGTTATAAAGTGATCAAGAATCTCGGTGGTCATGGTATCGGACGCAGTTTACACGAAGATCCAGATGAGCTGCTCAATTATAGGAATAAATTTGATCAAAGGCGGTTTAGAAAAAATTCAATTGTTGCGATCGAAACCTTTATCTCGACAACATCTACCTATGCAACGGAATTAAATGATGGCTGGACGATGGTCGGTGACAAAGGTGGATACATGGCGCAACATGAACATACCATCATGATTACCGATGGTGCTCCAATTATTTTAACGGCAGAAAATGGTATTTTCTGTTAGGAAATTATACCCGAAGAGCTATTACCTTTTACTGTCTCAGACGATACCTCTTCGGGATAAATTACCATTATAGAGAACTCTTTTTACATTGGTCTCTCCATAAAATCTAAAAGACTTATCTTCAACTGTTTTTGCTCCATCAAACGAAGAATCAATTCATCCACCTTTTTTGTTGATTTGACCACCATGGTAAATAACTTATCATCGAGATCAAAAGATATCGATATCACTGTCGGAACGAGCAAAAAAATATATGTTTCCAGTTCTTTCCTGCGTAGTAGTACCCCTCTTCCTACTGCAAATAATTGTATATAACGCATCATAATTATTCAATATAAATCCTACCTTGATTACCTAGCTATTCCTAATTTTACCCCATAGCATTCAATAGCAATGCGATAAGATGAATGTCCTACATTACAAAACAGCTGATTCAATCCCTCCAAGTGCTGCATGATGATCACTTTTTGCTTTCTTTTTTCAAGTATTAGTGCCAGATGATCTGCAAAATCCAGATCGTCATCAATAAGTATAAACCGATCGGCGCGAAGCGCGGCAGCCATCTTTTCAGTTTTCTCGCTGCTGTGACTTGGATTGATCAGAATCAGCATGTTTGTTGTTTTCATTTCGAGTATTAAGATCGTGAGATTAGAGCCATCCGCCTCCCAAGGCACGGTAAAGGGATGTTATGGCATTAATTTTTTGTGCTTTCACTGTCGCCTGATCCAATTCGGCCTGCAGTCTATTGGTCTGCGCGACGATCACTTCCAGATAAGTTGCCTCATTAAATTTATAAAGCAGCATTGCATTTTGAACCAGCTTGTCCGAACGCGCTACCTGCAAGTTGGATGTCTCCAGTTGTTCCCCCAGTTTATCAATCTGAATCAGCGCATCAGACACTTCACCAACGGCTTTTAACATGGTCTGTTTGAAATTCAATTCCATTTGATCCTTTGCAATTTTTGACTGTTCCAAACGCGTCTTTAATTGTCTGCCGTTCAGAATAGGCTGTACAATTGTCCCGGTTGCAGCGGCAAACAGAGACCCTGGTAGATTGAACCAATTATTTGCTTTAAATGCATTTAACCCTCCCTGTGCAGTGATATTTAAATTAGGATACATACTAGCCCGTGCGACATGTATCGTCGCCAGGCTCCGCCGGATATCCAATTCGCTGCTGCGCAGATCCGGCCGATAGCTCAATAGGTTTGCAGGGACTCCCAGTGAGAGATTTGCCGAAGACTCCACCTGATCCAATCGCATGGTCCTTTTTACTGGCCCCGGCACTTCTCCAACCAAAATGCTCAAAGCATTTTCCTGCACCTGAATCCCCGCCTCTAAGGCTGGAATCCGTTTGGCAATCTGATCCCGTGTCACTTCCTGCTGTTGTACCGACAAGATATTTGCCAGCCCCAACTCGACCTGTTTATTAAGGATAAATAGGGTGCTATCCGCAAAGGCTAAATTGCGCTGTGATATTTCCAGCTGTCGGTCCAACAGCAGCAGGTTGTAGTAGCCCTGAACAACCTCAGCGACCAAACGTGTTTTGATCGCGCGGACAGCTTCCTGAGTTTTGAGAAGATCTACCAAACTCTCCTGTTTTTGCCCATTTAATTTACCCCAAATATCAGCCTCCCATGAAATCTGAATTGAGGAGGTATAATCCATGGTATATTTTTGACCCATAAATTGACTGGCCATCATACCGTTCATACTATTGCCCGAAGGACGGTTAATTCCCACATTGGCAAGATTTGCATTTACAAGTGGCACATTCAGCCACTTGGATTGCTTATACCCTTCTGAAGCAAATTCGATCTGCTTTAGGGCGACTTTCAAATCATTATTTTTCTTCAATGCGCTATCCAGTAACGCAACAAGCATCTCATCTTTAAAAAAATCACGATAAGAGATCTTCGCGATACTACTATCAGCTTCATGCTCGTCCTGATTTCGGAAATGATCAATCGGCTTCATTTCCGTTCCGGTGTAGTGTGGTACACGGCAGGCATTCGCCCCTATTACCGTTGTCAGAAAGACTACACTATACCAGCAATTTCTTTTTATCTGTTTCATTTTATCTGATCATTAATTAGTAGTCCCATTCACTTTCATCCAACTCGCGTCCATTCAATCTTTCATGGAAATACTGGAATACTACAAAGAGCACAGGTGTAAGGAATATCCCCAATACCGTCCCCACCAGCATGCCGAAAATAGCGGCATAACCAATGGAATGGTTCCCCATTGCCGAAGGTCCCACCACAAAAACCAGTGGTACGATCCCTGTAATAAAAGCCAATGAGGTCATTAAAATAGGTCTTAGTCGTGCTTTTGCACCTTCCACCGCAGCAGCAATCAAACTTTTCCCCGCTTTCCGGCGCTGACTCGAAAACTCCACAATCAATATCCCGTTTTTTGCCAATAGCCCAATGAGCATCACCATCGCGATCTGCACATAGATATTGTTTGCTATACCTGCCATACCAATACCCATAAATACGCCGGAAAGACCCACCGGAATGGACAGCAATACGGAGAATGGTAATATGTAGCTTTCATATTGAGCAGATAACAAGAAGTAAACAAATACAATACAGAGCACAAAAATGACTGTCGTTTGCGATGTCGCCATGCTTTCTTCACGACTCATGCCCTTATAATCGAAGGTATACCCTGGTGGAAGCAACTGTTTGGCGACCTCCTGTATGGCTGACATGGCTTGCCCGGTACTATATCCCGGAGCCGGCATTACAGTAAGGTTTGACGCGTTGAATAGGTTGAACCGCTCTACAACCTCGGGTCCGGTAACCGGTTGAACCCGCACCAAGGTACTGATCGGAATCATTTCTTGTCGGCTATTTTTCACAAAAACCCCTTGTAAGGATTGTTCGTTGGTTCTGGTTTCTGCCGTCGCCTGAACCAGTACACGGTAATATTTGCCAAAACGATTGAAGTCCGAAGCCTGTATACTGCCATAATATCCCTGCATAACACCGAGTACATCACTAACAGCTACACCAAGCTGTGCTGCCTTCGCTTCATCTACGACGACCTCATATTGGGGGTAGGAAACATCAAATGTGGTAAAGGCCATGGCAATCTCCGGCCGCTGCATCAAAGCGCCCATCATGCCATAAGATATATTGCCTAGCTTCTGCAATTCTGCATTCGTTCGGTCCTGTAGAACCAGTTCCATTCCGCTCGAATTACCAAAACCATCTACTGTCGGTGTATTTAAAACTAGAAAGTTGGCCCGCTTATCTTGTCCCAGTATCCCCTGTAGCTCGCCCATAACGGCTCCAAGATTACTCACTTTGCCTCTTTCTTTTTCAGCTTTCAGGCGAATAAAGAACGTACCGGCAGCAGATGACATTGCTCCAGTGAATAGGCTTAACCCATTCACGGAGATTACTTCACGAACAGCAGGATGAGCCATTAACTTGTTTTCAGTATCTGACATCAACACTGTTGTCCGGTCTTTTGATGTTCCAGCAGCCAAATTGGCGGTCACAATGATAAATGACTGATCCTCATCAGGGATAAAGCCCTTAGGTGTATTCATCGTGTACCAGGAAAACAATCCGCCAAACACAGCCAAAAGCGAAAATGCGATCCACTTGCGTTTGATCATCATTAAAATTGCCTTTCCATAGCGAAAAGTAAGTTTATCAAAAGCGGCATTAAATCCGGTGAAAAAGCGCTCCTTGAATTTAGCCTTATGATTTTCGTCAGAATGGGCTGCATGAGATTTCAAAAGGATTGCACATAAAGCTGGGCTAAGTGTCAGGGCATTCACCGCTGAGATGACAATTGCGATAGCCAATGTCAGCGCAAATTGTTGATAAAATAAACCTGTAGAACCGTCCATAAATGCGACCGGTACAAACACAGCTGACATCACCAAGGTAATCGAAACAATAGCACCCGAAATTTCCCCCATAGCTGACATCGTCGCGGCTTTGGCATTTAGTTTCCGTCGTTCCATTTTGGCGTGTACGGCCTCTACAACAACAATGGCGTCGTCCACGACTATACCAATAGCGAGGACAAGGGCGAAAAGCGTCAATATATTGATCGAAAACCCAAATATTTTCATGAAGAAAAATGTCCCTACAATTGATACAGGTACAGCGATGGCCGGAATTAAAGTAGAACGGAAATCTTGTAAAAAGATAAAGACCACGATAAATACCAAAATAAAGGCTTCAATCAGGGTTTTGATGACCTGATCAATTGACTGATCCAGCGATTCCTTGGTTGCATAAGGTATCTTATATTCCATGGTTCCCGGGAAAGACTTTTCCAGTTCTTCCATTCGCTTTTGCAATGCGATTTGTACCTCATTGGCATTCGATCCACTCATCTGAAAAATAGCCATGGTCACAGCAGGTTTCTTATTATAGTTGGATGCTACGGTATAGCTATAAGCCGCAAATTCAACCTTGGCAACATCTTTCAGACGTAATACCGAGCCATCATTCTGGGCCCGGATAACAATATTTTCGTATTGCTGCGGTTCAGTGAATTTTCCTTTATAACGCATCACATATTCCTTTACCTCGGTACTCTGTTCACCGAACCGGCCGGGAGCGGCTTCCAAATTTTGGGACTGGATAGCACGGGATACATCACTGGGTGTAAGGTTGTATGTATTGAGTTTGCTGGGGTCCAACCAGACACGCATAGCGTAGTCCTTATTGCCATATACCATCGCGTCCCCTACTCCTTTGATACGCTTAAGTTCGGGTACAACGTTGATCTTGCTGTAGTTTTCCAGGAAAAGGTCATCCATTGTACCATCTTTACTGGTTAAGGTGACCATCGCGATCATACTATTTTGACGTTTTAAGGTCGTGATCCCGCTTTGAATAACTTCTGCAGGCAACTGATTGGTAACCTGGGCTACACGGTTCTGGACATTGATGGCGGCCTGATCCGGATCTGTTCCCAACTTGAAGATTACTGTAATATTTAATGTACCATCATTACTCGCTGTCGACGAAATATAATCCATATTTTCGACGCCATTGATGGCATTTTCTATGGGTGGTGCGACAGACCGTGCAATTGTTTCGGCATTTGCACCCGGATATACAGCGGTCACCATAACGGTCGGTGGTGCAATATCCGGAAATTTGGTAATGGGCAAGCTGAGCATACCGACCACACCAAGAATGACCAATAAGACAGAAATCACGGTGGCCAATACTGGTCGTTTTATTATTTTTTTTAACATGAATTGCTGTTTTATTTTTTGTTTTGAGTTTGCTTTTGCGCGACAACCGGCATTCCCGGTTGTAGGCGTTCGAATCCTTGAGCGATATAACGGTCACCCTGTTTTAATCCTTCGCGAATGATAAAGTTATCTTCAGATTTCCCAGAAATAGCTACAGGTATCTGTACGACTTTATTTTCCTTATCGACAGCATAGGCAAAGACTTTATCCTGGTAGGACACTGTGGATGCAATAGGTAATAAGGGCATTTCTTTCAATTGTTGATACATCACAATTTTGCCTGTGTTGCCGCTTCGCAGCTCTGCGCGAGGGTTATCAAATTTTGCCCGCAAAGTAATGGAGCCCGTATTTTTATTGAACTGACCTTCAACAGCATCTATTCTCCCTTTGGTATGATACTCCTGTCCATCCGAAAGTAACAGTGCAACGGGTGCTGCATTTTTCAATTTCTCCGCAACCGTATTTCCTGTATGTTCGCGCTGAAATCGTACAAAATCGTTCTCACTCAAGCTAAAATAGGCATACACTTGATGGTTATCAGAAACGACTGTAATGGGGTCTTGATTTGAGGCAGACAGCAAACTTCCCAAACGGTAGTTGAAACGACCGATATACCCATTCACGGGTGACTTGATGACTGAAAAATCCAGATTGATCTGTGCTGAGGCGATAGCTGATCTCGCCTGCGCTACTGATGCTTTTGCGGCGGCATAATTTGCCTGAGCTTCCTGCATCTGAATATCCGAAACGATACGGTTTTTGGTCAGCTCAGTTTTTCGATCCAGCTCAATTTTGGCGGTCAATAAATTCGATTCGGCAACAGACAAGGCCGCCCGCGCATTGGTCAACTGCTCCTGAAAGATCCGATCTTCAATTTTAAATAGCGCCTGTCCAGCACGGACGTAATCACCTTCATCCACAAATATCTTTTGGAGATAACCGGTCACCTGTGGTCGTATTTCTATATTGGACACGCCTTCTATGGCACTTGCATACTCATTTCGGATCGTTGCATCGCCTGTTGTTACAGTGCCAAAAAGAACCTCCGCAGGCCCTTGCTGATATCCGCCATTCTGTTGTTTACCTGAACAACTGGATAACAATACCAGCGCAATAAACAAGTTCGTGGCGCGCTTTTTAACGACGTTTTGCTTCATAATGGATTTTGCTTTTATTTTTATGTGTAGCAAAAGTCCAAAAAAACCGATGTCTGAATTCGGCGCAAAGACGCCAAAATTTGTTTAAAAGACGCCAAAAGCATATAGACCGGATAACAAAAAAACAAAGGTGCCTTTCCTATCTATTACAGGAAAAGCACCTTCATCTGAGCAAGGATTGGACCTATAAAAATGACCTAGAAAAGGTCATCCATTTTGTAGTCACTGGGATTTCTTTCGGTATGTTTTTTGAAGAACTTGCTGAAGACGGTCTGATCTGAAAAGTTCAGCAAGCAGGCCACCTGGCCAACGTTATTCGCAGAATTCTTTAAGAGAATCTTTGCTTCAATAAGTAGGATCTGGTTGATAATCTCTTTGGGTGTACGCAACATCGCTTTCTTAACAACCTTCGTGAGATATTTTCTACTGACAAATAGGCGATCGGCGTAAAACTGAACATCGTGATGTTCGGCATAATATTCCCGTACGAGCGCAAAAAAAGCGCTTGTAATCTCTTCTTCCCGGGAAGAAAAACTGGCCTGCTGCCGAAAATTTTTGGAATAATTTTCGATATCATACATCAACAAGGAAAAGTAATGCCAGATCATCTCATTACTATAATAGACCGGATGCTTAAAATCGTTGAGATAAGCAAGTTCCTTTATATAAAATGCCAATCGTTTGTAGAGGTGTTGCTCGCCACGAATAATATAAGAGGGATTATTGGAAAAGTTCTTTAACATATCATTTGAGCGATAATTAAAGCCGGCATCTGATAGCATATCGATGGAAAAGAAAATTTGCTTTTGCTTGATATCCGCGGAAAAGTAAATGATTTTGAACACCTCCTGTGGGACACAAAAAAGAATGTCACCTTTTTGAAGCTCATACTCAAAGTCCCCCACCCGATAATAGGAAATACCCTCCTCAGCCAGCAGCACTCCAAAAAAAGAAGCACGATAATGGCAATTGCGCTGTATTTGCATATTGTCACTTGTAGACTCTAGCACCATGTATTCCTTGCTACGCTGTGGAAACAGCAGCTCACGCGTCATATCCTCCATTTTTAGAGAAATGACGTACTCCTTTTTTTTCATTATGTTGCGTTGACCTTAAAATAACTTCTATTGAAGCAATCAAAAATAGTCGATTAACAAGTGTAAAAAATCATATCACAGTCCTGATTTGGAATTTGACAAAAAAGAAATAAAAGATTTGTTCAATCGCATCGCGCCCGACAAGCGCTGCTTTCAGCATCTTTCAGAAGTATATCAGATGCTAAATTGAAGGCTATAAAAAATATAAGGGGCCTCTCTTGACGAGAAAACCCCAAAATAATATATTTTAATATGGCTATTCAATCTTTCCTATATCAATCAAATAGTTCCTTTTTTAAGGACAAGAAATGGAATGTACCTTTTAATAAGTATTCAAGTGGGATAAATATCAATATTAAAGTTTTGCCTATTTGATTATATTATAAAGGTAAATCAAATCTTTCAATAAAAAAGTGACGAAAATCACATTTCGCATAAATCTTTCAATTATTTTAAAAAAATATTTTTATCCGAACTGTTAAATGAATGATAAGGAATCCAATCACCCAGTTATGTTGATGCAAGATTGTACATATAGCGCTATATTTAGCTTTAAGATTAGTATTTTTGATTGATAAAGTATACTGCTATTGAGAACGATAAAATTCCATAAAGGCGAATGTGGCGTTGAATTTCTATTAAACGTATTAAATCAACAGGAAACGGACTATACCCATCGCGAGACCTATCATAAAGATTTTTTTGAAATTTTATTTTTCAAAAAGGCTAAGGGACGTTTACGATTGGGGCAGGAAGTCATCGAATTAACGGACAACAACATTATCTTTATTTCTGCCTTTCAGAAACATACCTGGGAACTGGATCCTACCCATCTGGAATTCACCACATTGATTTTTCAGGAAGATTTTCTCAATGAGTTTTTCGCAGATAAGCTTTTTACGTATCGATTGCTGTATTTCTATCAGTTGCACCATACAGTAAAAATAGCTGCAGATGATGTACATCTATCTAAATTTTACACACTGCTTGCGGAAATAAAATCGGAGCTTGTTCAGACAGAAGCAGACAGTGCACATATTATACGCTCTTTGCTCTATTATTTGCTACAGACCTTAAATCGAAAATATGCCCGGTTGAATGGACTTTCTTTGCAAAAACCTGAGAATAATTTTGCTTATCAGTTCAGGATGTTACTCGAACAACATATTCAACAGAAACAACGAATCAACGAATATACGGCATTGATGGGCATCAGTCGCATCACACTGAATCATGCCGTTAAAGCGCAATTCAATACCACAGCAACACAATTGCTCAAACAGCGATTATTATTTGAAGTGCAGGAATTACTGATACATTCAGACAAATCTATCAGTGAAATTGCTTTTGAACTGAATTTTTCCGAGCCTAATCACCTGATGCGTTTTTTTAAGGCGCAGACGGGTAAGACCATTAGTGCATTTATCCAGGAATTACGGTAAAAGGTCTATTACGGGCTGTCCCTAGCCGGTTACCCACAGTAAAACTTACAGTGTATAGCAACATTGCTATACACTGTCAGCTTAAAATTCCAATGCTATACCTCCCCAGTTTTAGAACAGCTAGTTTTGCGCCAGATAGGTTTCTGTCGTCTGAATCTGCGCATAGAAGAATTCCAATGCGGCAAGAAAGGCATGATGTACATCGTCAGCTTTGACCGTAACACCGTTAATTTCCAGGTCACGTGTGGCACAGGTATCCCCTATTACTATACATGGGAAGCCAAAATCAACCGCAGCCCGCGTCGTAGCATCAATGCACATGTGCGTCATCATGCCAACAACAACAAGTTCAGTAATTTGATTGGCTTTCAGATAATCCAAAAGTTCGGTTTCTCTAAAACTATTTGGAAAGTGTTTTTGGATCACCTTCTCTCCCTCCAGTGGTCTGACGTTTGGATGGATATCAGCAGCAACCGTACCCGCTATAAAAAATGGCATTTTCGTAGGATCGGGAGAAATATGCTGAATATGGATAATCGGTGCTTTTCTTTCTCTAAAATGGTCGATTATTTTTCCGGCATTTACGCTTGCGGCAATTGGGTTTACAAGTTCTATTCCGCCATTTTCAAAATATTCATTTTGAATGTCTATGACAATTAACGCTATAGTATTCATGTGTTATCTATTATTATGTTTTCGTTAATACAAAATTAACTTGTCAACCACGGAAGGCACTACCAAATAGATCGTCGACACTACCATTTTGATAAGAAGGGATGTTTTAGCTATCTTAGCCATCGAGAACGGCCCTTACAAAGCCACTTCAATTCGTTTAAAGGAGAGAAATATCGTGAAAGAATTACTACACAGCAAAATATACGGCGCAGAACACGGTGGGACACCGCTTGTTGTTCTGCATGGCCTTTTTGGTATGGCGGACAACTGGGGATCTTTTGGCCGTAGCTTTGGAGAAAAAAGACAGATACATTTACTTGACCTACGCAATCATGGTCGAAGTTTTCACAGTGACGGCATGTCCATTGAGGAAATGGTCGAGGACCTGGGCGCCTATATTGCTTCAATCGGTGCAGAAAAAGTCTTATTATTGGGCCATTCTCTCGGCGGTAAAGTTGCCATGCAATTTGCCATTGAGCATCCGGAACAGGTTGAAAAATTGATTATTGCGGATATAGCTCCCAAGGCTTATCCACCACATCATGAAGATATCTTCAACGCCCTTTGTGCGGTTGATATCAATAGTATGGACAACCGAAAAGATGTACAGACAAAACTCGAAAGTTACCTTGATGATCCCGGAGTAATTCAATTTTTGTTAAAAAACGTCTATATTAAAGAAGACCGTAAATTGGGCTGGCGTTTCAACCTGGATGTTCTGCAACGGAAATATGCAGATTTCATTACAATAGGTGTAAAATCGGGAATTTATGCTGGTCCTACCCTTTTTTTAGCAGGCGAAAAATCGCGCTACATTCTTCCTGAAGATAAAATCAAAATCAAGGAGCAATTTCCAGATGTCAGCTTTGAAACAATACCAAATGCAGGACACTGGGTACAAGCTGAAAACCCACAAGCATTCGACGCCTTTGTTGCTGCTTTTTTGGATCAATAAAAAATCTACTATTAGATAGATCAATCCCACCTCGGCCGATCAGGTATGGTGGGATTGGACTATCCTCAGTCGTCGTTTATTTCAATGCTGATGCATAAGCTTTTAGCGCACGTTCTCTGGCAATTGGATGCGCTATAATAGGTTCTGGATAATCTGTTGTCCCAAGTTCGGCAATCCATTGTCTACTGTACTCTTGTTTTTTATCAAATTTTTCGGCCTGAATGATTGGGTTAAACACCCTAAAATACGGGGCGGCATCGCAGCCACTCCCTGCTGCCCATTGCCAATTCCCGTTATTCGCAGATAAATCATAATCATTCAGCTTTTGTGCAAAATAGGCCTCTCCCCATCGCCAATCAATCAATAAATGTTTGCATAGAAAACTAGCTACAACCATACGTACACGATTATGCATATAACCGGTACGGTTCAATTGCCGCATACCCGCATCGACCAAGGGGTAGCCTGTTTTTCCTTGACACCAGCGTTCAAACTCCGTTTCATCGTTGCGCCACTGGATATCGTCGTATTTCTTTTTAAAGGATTCGTTGACCACATTCGGAAAATGAAATAAGATCTGCATAAAAAACTCCCGCCAGATCAATTCAGACAGCCAGACCTCATTATGCTGTTTTGCAAAAGCAACACAGCGACGAATACTAATTGTTCCAAAACGAAGCGCAATACCCAAGTTGGTCGTCCCCTCTAGTGCAGGATAATCACGATATTTATCGTAGGTATTAATAATCGCTGCCTTTAGTTGTGGTGGTTCAAAAGTCAAATCCGTCTTTTTAAACCCTATTTTTTCCAAGGGGATTATCGCTGCGTACGTCTGCTGAAAAAAATGCCCATCTATTTGATCAGTGAATTGATAATCTGCTACCGTTAATTTCTCCCGCCATCTTTTTGCATAGGGTGTATAAACGGTGTAGGGTGTACCATCATTTTTCAAGATTTCATGCTTGTCAAAAATAACCTGATCTTTTACAGCATTAAATGGAATTCCAGCAGCTTTGAAAAATTCAGCGATCGTCCGATCCCGTCGGATCGCTTTAGGTTCGTAATCACGATTACAATAGACTTCCTGAATATCATATTGTTCATGCAATGTTTTAAAAATTGCCAAAGGACTACCATGAAAGGTCGTTAAAGTAGCCCCATATTCACTTAGTTTTTTATTTATTCCATCAAGAGCCTGATGGATATAATCTACACGTCGGTCCAGCTTATCTTCCAATCGCCCTAAAATATCTTCATCGAATATAAATATTGGCAATACAGGAAGCCCCTTCCCCAATGCCTGAGATAATCCTACATTGTCTGCCAAACGAAGGTCCCGACGGAACCAAAACACCACAACTTTACTTTTCTCCATAAAAATAGGGGTAACTCGACCAACTACTGCCGAGCCCCATCTGTTTAATTTGATAACAAAGAAATAAATCCTCCAAAAAACGCTGATTGATCGGACAAAGCTAAACCTACACTAAACTGAAAGCATGTTCTCTTGATTTAGCCTTGTCCGAACTGATTTTAATTATTTTTTTAAACTATCCATATCGATAACAAAACGATATTTCACATCGCTCTTTAACAATCTGTCGTAAGCTTGATTGATATCTTGCATACGTATTAATTCTATATCCGAAGTGATATTATGCTTTCCGCAGAAATCCAGCATTTCTTGCGTTTCGGCAATACCACCGATCATCGATCCGGAGAAACTTTTACGTGTAGGGATCAAGCTAAATGGAGCTACTGGCAATGGATGTTCTGGAGCACCAACAAGTGTCAGTGAACCATCGCGTTTCAAGAGGCTCAAGTAAGCGTTAATATCGTGTTGCGCGGAGACACAATCTAAAATAAAATGCAAAGTACCAGCATTCTTTTTCATCTGCTCCTGATCGGTAGACAAAATGACTTCATCCGCGCCCAGACGTTTGGCATCCTCTACTTTACTTGCAGAAGTTGTAATAACGACGACATGCGCGCCCATTGCTTTGGCTATTTTCACCCCCATATGTCCCAAACCACCAATGCCCACGATGCCTACTTTTTGTCCGGGACCAACCTTCCAATGCCGTAATGGCGAATATGTTGTGATACCCGCACAAAGTAGTGGAGCCGTTGCTGCTAAATCCAGATTTTCGGGAATATGTAATACAAAGTCCTGATCCACCACGACACGTTCCGAATATCCGCCAAAGGTCTGTTTGTCCAAATGCTTATCATGGCCATTGTATGTTTGGATATTTCCATTCTCACAATATTGCTCCAATCCCTCTTTACAACTCTCGCATTCACGGCAACTGTCAACCATGCAGCCAACACCTGCAAGATCGCCGACTTTAAATTTCGTTACATCGGATCCTACTTTTGTAATCCGTCCCACAATCTCATGACCGGGAACATTGGGGTAAATTGTTCCGCCCCATTCATTACGTGCCGTATGTAAATCAGAGTGACAAACACCACAGTATAGAATATCAATTTCTACATCTTTTGCCGTGACCGCACGACGTTGTACCTCCAGTTGCTTTAAGTCTGCCGTTGGAGCCTCGGTTCCGAAAGCTTTTATTGAAAATGTACTCATATTAAAATAAATGATCTATGATTAATTGTTTCGTTAAAAATAACCCTTGGCAATCAAAAAAGTTTAGTTTAGAATAGCATTGTTTGAAAAATAATCTGATCAGACTCAGTATCAGTGCACAATATATCGCAGTTTCAATACTACTTTTAGAAATACAGCAGAAGCTCCCGCCGGTAAGTCGATCCAATCGGCAATTTCTCCCCAGAATCCTCCTTTAGGCTTATCGTATCTCTATTGGCATTTTCCAACTGATATCGCACGCATCAATTCCGATAGTTTCAAGATTAGTTCAGGTGTACGAGATGGCTCGGTTAAGCTCACTCCATAGAGGTTGTTGAACATATTAGGATTTCTTTCGAAGAGGTCACCAAAGAGATTGCTGCGCGATACTAAACCTACAATCTTAAAAAAAGGAACCATTGTATCCACTTTGGACTGAGCTCGTACTTAAACCATATTCTTGTTTTACCTGCAGAATATAAGGTAACCCGTCAACTGCTTTTTTATTCCGCTTTTGATATTTTTCCTCGATTTTGGAAGTAAATACCTTATATTTACACTTCTTCATCGGCCGAATCGAAACTACAACTTGTGAATTTATGCGTTATAACAATGCGTTGAACCGGATGGGCGCAGATCTTCAGTCTACATCTTCCACCTTGACAAACTGCATGTTAATTCCCCGCTGCTGACAAATATTTAAAATTGAAAATTCTAAACGGCTATTAATTTTAACAACCAGTAAAAACTGTTGGTCATCCAACAATAAATCAATATTCTTGATCTCTGGAAAACTCTGATATAGGAAATAATATAGCTCACTTGCCTTCCATTTCAATTTGCGCGATAGGGAGTAAACAACTTTATACATAATGGATTTATTTCAATACCCTAACAGTAATTTGGTTTAACTGATCAATCAAAATTCCTTTGTCCTTCAATTCATTAAAATTGCGAGCCAATCGAACTTCTTTATTCGTATTTTCCAATGCAAGCGCCAATTCATCCAGCCGTTCGATTTCCTGATGCACCAGTAGATAACAATCAAACTCCGAATTCAACAACCCGGTAGACTCTGGACGTATATTCTCATCCGTTTCCACCAACACAAGCATATATTTTTGCGCGGTTAACGTCCTTCGTACCTTTCCTATTTTTGCATTTAATATCATGTTTTTCGTATTTTCGTTAGACATTCCAATTGTCACATCAAAACAAACACCTATTCAAATAGACATATTTTGTATTTATGTCGAAATCTATCGCTAAAAAAACGAGCAAATGCTCTTCCATTTACTCGGGGCGTGAAAACGTCTAAAATCAGCTTATTTTAACCCCTTTACACATATACTAGTCAACCAGGCAAGCCGCGCCTCAAAGTCAGGAAACCGATCAAAAAGCAATACTTCCTGCTCAAAACAACGGGATGTCGTTACCAACATCTCTGAGAGAAACAGAATATCTTTTTCTTCAAGAAACTGAATTTCCTCTTTGGCAATAGCGCCCCTGATCATATCACGGATCAATTCAATTTCATCATCCAACATATGACGTGTCTTGGAGACCATCAATGCCGGATCGGATTTCATATCCTCAAAAGCCAAGTGAAAACGCTTAGTAATCAAATTGATCTGACGCAATTTAGCCCTTAGAAAACCAACCAAATTATCCTCTAGAGAAGCTTCCCGGCTATAACTTTCTTTGGCTATTGTAAACACTTGCTGACATAAATATTCGGCTATCGCGTCAAAAACGTCCATCTTGCTCGTAAAATAGTAATACAGTGTACTACGTCCCTTACCACAGGCTTTAGAAATATCCTGCATTGAAACCCTCGTAAAACCATAAGTTTCAAACACTTTCATCGACGAAAGAATAATTTCTTCCCTAATATTTTCCTGTTGCATTGTCATCACTAGACAAACATACAAAAAATGTCGAAAATTCAAATCATCATTCTGCTTTTGAACATATTTTATTATTTTTACTGTTATGATATCGGAAACTTTCCCAATTTTAACAACAGAACGTCTTCATTTACGTCAAATCCAAGATTCAGATGCTCCCGCTCTATTTTCTTATTTTTCAAAAGATGAGGTAACATTATATTTCGATTTACCAACATTCCAGCATCTGGACGAGGCTTATGAGCTTGTAAAAACCTGGCAGAAAAATTTTCTAGAAAAAGAGGCCATCCGTTGGGCGATTTGTTTAAAAAACAATCCGGATCAGCTCATTGGTTCTTGTGGTTTTCATAATTTTTCCTCCGAGCATTTTCGTGCAGAGATCGGCTATGAACTTCATCCTGACTTCTGGCAACAGGGCATAATGACAGAAGCTATTTCCGCTATTATTTCATTTGGTTTCGACAGCTATAAACTCAATCGCATAGAGGCCTTTATTGACCCGGACAACTTAGCTTCCCGCAGGTTGCTGGAAAAAATGGATCTTGTTTCCGAAGGAATTCTCCATGACTATTTCTTTGAGAAGGGGCGTTTCGTAGATGGTGAAATATTTGCCTTGCTTAAAAAGAACTATAGCCAGCCTACTTCCTTTCGCCAGATCGTATAATCCATATCCTGCTGATCCAAAGTCGCCAGCTGGTCTAAATCATACACGGCATCAAGTTTCATCTGGGAAAGCTCGGGTAAATTCATCCGCAAACGCTGTTTATTGAGGTTCGCTTTGTTCTCGACCGGATAGATTCCACCATCAGCGGTCAGTTGTGTTCCAAAACGCTGTGGTTTGCTCTTAAAATAATGTATTCTATCGTATAAATAGGCTATATGAGCAGGGTTGATGTCTTCTTTTTCACTGATCATCAGTTGATAGCAGTGTTGCATGAAATCGGGTTCTGAGATGGCATGTTGCACAATTAACCATGCCGCCTCACTGGCCTTTGCTCCTACTTTTGAAATACCGGGATAACCTATCTTGGCAATTATTTCGCGTAATCGCTTCGCGTTACTACGGTGAACGGCCTCCATTGCGGGATGATAGCCCTTTTGAAGTTCCCCCTTCCCCGCCAGTTCGTTCCGTAATAGGAGATCATCATCTGCTAATTGGACCAGTTCGTTCGCTAACTTTTTGTATAATATCATACCGATTGTCTCTTATATACTCACAACTAGATGTTATTGTTTGGTCAAATGCGAAGAAAATCCACATTTGTCATGCGAGCACCTGGTTTATAGCGGCTTTATCATTTCAACTTGATTGATGCCATTGACCAATCCCTGTTTTTCCAAAAATAATTTCACATCTTCCGCTTTCGCATCAACGTTGTTGAAACTTATTTTTTCCGCAGGCATTTCTTCTTTAAGGGTCTGAAAAAGCTGCGTTCCAATTCCTTTCCGCCGATATTCGGATGCCACAGCGACTTGGTATATCCGCTTGTTTCCAGGGTTAAAAAGAATATACCCCGCGAGTTTGTCGTCGATATATGCTCCTAATGCACTAGGTTGCAAACGATCCATACTCTTTGCTGCGCTTTGCCAACTTGGTAAAATATCCCAAAACGATTGAAATTCCTGCCAGGAGAAATTAGACAGCGGCTGGATTCTCGCCACATCGCTCACCCTAGCCGGCTGAATGGCACCACTGAAACATAGCAATTGTCTGTTGATCGTAAAACCACTTTTCTCATAGGCACGGATGGCCGCGCCGTTACTTTCTATTGCTTCCAAAACAACCTGCCTGACCTTGTTCTCATTAAAAAAAGGAATTAGATAATGATACATTTTCCCCACTAACCCATGCCCCCGGAATTCAGGCAGTACACCCGTTCCACCATTGTAGACCACAAGCTGGCGATCTATTTCCCGCAGACCATGCATCATAAATGCGACAAGTTTGTTCTCCGCAAATGCAGCAACAGACCAAGTTAACTGAATATCTTCCATGCTGATTTTCTGTCGCAATTGTTCTATATCGAGTTGAAATGGAACAATATAATCCTTAAAAGCTCCATTAATAGTTTGCAGCAGCTCAGGAATATCTGATTGCGTTAATTGTCGTATTTTCATTGAGATATCATTTGTTTATTACCAAAAAACAAAACAGTTTGGCGTACAGACAGAATCCAGACAAAAGGACTGTTCTGAACAAGGCGATTTCTTAGATTTATACCTGAGATTTAAGAACTGTCCCGATGTCCTTACAATATGCTTCCAGTGTCGCAATCAATTTAGCGACATGTATTCCATCACAGACAGCATGATGCACCTGAATTGCTATAGGCATTAAGATTTCATCGGCTTGTTGCTGATACTTTCCAATCGTAAAAGAAGGTGCAAAATAATCTGTAAAGTCAGCAATATGAAGGTTAAAGCTATCAAAATTAATCCAGGGGATTGCTGAAATATTAAAATGATTCTCTGGAGGCGTCTCCGGAAAAAAACGTAAATCATCGGCATGTCTTTCGGCAACACGATTGTAATTGGCCATAAACGCTGCAAAATCCGCATCGTATACAGTCGATAGCGCCGAAAAAGTTTCCGTTTCCGGATGCAGCACAGTATATATCGGATTTACATAGTCCCAAACAATGAGTTCCCCTTCCTTCATGGCCATCTTAAAAGCCTCATGATTGTTTACGGCCCTTGTAATCAGGTAAATCATGACAGGATAAAATTTATAGCCATTTTCCTTTATAAAAGGGAGCAGGTTAGTGATATTAATTTTTGTCGTGAGGCTAAATCCGCATTTCATCTGGCTACGATAGACTGAAAAGTGCTCCTTTCGCTTCCAGTCCGCTAAATTTATCTTCTTATAATCTGTTCCTATTTTTCCCATTTTATTCCACTAATTATTTAATTTATACCAATTGGTCCAATCCTGAAAATCACCAATTCCTATCGAGATCTTCTTTCCAGTCAAAAGGCAGTAATTCCTTTAAGGATTTGAATACCCCATTTTTCACTTCCACGATTGCATCAAGATTAGTCTTGGCAAGCTGGCTTATCAATTCTCTACAACGCCCACAGGGGGGAACGGCGTTTCCTGCAGCATCCACCGCAACAAATGCCCTGACTTGAAATTCGTGGTGTTTCAGCATTTCAGCCACAGCACTATGCTCAGCGCAAAAGCCCATGGAGCAAGCCGTATCAATGCTGATTCCAGTATAAATATTACCGGTCACTGTTTCTATAGCAGCTGCCACTCCGGCATATTCAACAAAGTCATTTAATGTTTTTGTACCAGCAAGCCCGCTTGCGATTTCTTTTAATTTGTTTGTCATATCTTCCTCCGATCCGATTCTAGGTATGCGATAAGGTCGCCACTTTCATGTGCTCCTCTTCAAAAAACGACAATAACTCCCGCGTAACAAATAGTTGCAAATCGTCTTCTTTCCATATTCGCCATTCGAGACCTTCAGTATGCTTCGGTGTAAATCCGAAAACAACCTCTATAAACGAAAAATCAGCGAAAGCATTGATCACTACATTCAGATCAACTTCATTTGTGGAAAACAGTTCTATCATATACAAAATATTATTTTCCACTTGTGCCACGACAGCACAGTTCAATTCATCAATATAATAAATTGATTCTTTAAATCCCATTGTGGGATAAGCATAGCAATAGAAAAGGGCTAAACCCTTACTTTTAGTTTGAAATTGTGTATTAGAAACAGCCTGTTCCACCAAGTTTTCAAATAGCTTCAGATCCTCTGCATTATCGAGGTTCAACTTACGTTTGGTCAATACTGTAGTCATATTCGTATTTTTAATGGTTTGAAATGCTGTATATTCCGGCACTGGGAAAAAATCAAATTTTGGATAAAAATCCAGCACCGTATTATTCGCAAATAAAAACATACCTTTAATTTGATGCACAAAATCGCTACTAATCCGTCGTAACAGAAAACTGCTCAAGCCTTGACGCTGATAATTTTCATCGGTCATTACTGTTCCTAGTTGAATTAATATTTTTCCTTCTTGTTCAAACAGACTTACCGTAATGTGTGCTACTATTTTATCCTCATCAAATAGAGAATACAAGATGCATTTATCATCCCAAAAACCAGATTGATAATAATTTTCAAAATCAAACTCCCAAAAATGCTGTGTCATTCGATTAAATTCCAACCGTAAGGTTTCATTGTCCTGATAACCAATGTACAGCCTATAGTTTTTATCCTTAATCAATATGTTTTCCGTGGTCATCGGGTTCTCTCTTTGTACCATGCTAAAGCGATTTTTTCCTGTGCTTTTAAAAATAGATCTTTCCCCATATTATAATCATTTCCATCCTTCCAATCGAGTTGAGTTAATTTTTCCTTGAGCTCCTGATAGCTTTCCCGGATCATGGGATGTGCGATTAGATAGTCGCGTAATGCGAGGTGTCTGATCCAATCGGACGAACCTTTTACAAATGCATGCAAATGTGCGATCCGAAGGTCATGATCATGCAAAATTGCTGGTATATCATCCCCCATTTTTACGACATCTGGAACAGCAATTTTATAGATAGGTTCTTTCAATAATATAAAAAATCGGCGTTCTGGCCAGTCCTGGTTATATTTTTCATAGTAAACAATATTCGATAGTTTCAATAAACCCGGTAACCAGTCTAGATCAGTTTCGTTCTTCACCCCGATCTGTATATCAATAATTGGTTTCGCTGAAAGACCTTCCACCGCAGTACTACCGATATGATCAATTTGAGGATTTAAGGGTTTCAACAGGAATTGTAGCTCTAGTTTAATAGACTCAAATTGTTTTTTCCATTTTGGATCATGGGGTTCAAATGGTAATATCATTTAAATAATTGTTTAAAATTCAATACATAGTTTGTTTTATGCAGCCCCAATCTATCTCGTTTTTCAAAATGGACAGTGGCTACTCCGATAGCTTGATTTTGCTCCGTAATTACCAATAGATTAATGGCGCAGAATAAAGCAAAACTTTGGAGGCAAAATTAAAGTTTTTCGATTTGAAATAAGCATCCATTTTTTTGGATAGTGTGTGCAAGTTATAAGATTTTACAGGCTACAACCTCTTTTTAGGCGCAATCTAGTCAGTCAATATAGGGGATAACAACCCAGAAGGTCTCGCTGTAGATGTTTCTCTACAAGAAAAACTTCATTCACCAAACAGTACTTCTTAAACGAAAAGTTCCATTTAATTTTGCGTCAGAAAAGCATTTGCCATAAGCATTATCATATTACTGACACATTAAAAAATACACAGCTTTTATTTAAATATTTTCCAAAAGAAACAAGATCTTGACATATAACATAAAAATACAATAAAATAAAGAAATCCATTACATAAAATATCTAATTACATGAATTTAAAGTCTTATCGTAATCTGAAAAACATACTAATGCTAACCTGCATTGTACTAACGGGCTCAAGCCTCTACTCTTGTAAAAAGAGTGGTGAAACTACAGATTTAACAGGAGAAACAGTGGTTAAGATCAATCTACAGGGTGTTGAAGCCTATACTGGGGACGAAAGCAACACTGTTGGTCAAAAGCAGGGATCTACAAAAGCCTCTCTAGCGTCAAACAATACATCAGATGTTCAGGAAATGACTGTCCCTTTTGGTAACGGATGCTCCATTGATGTTGTTCTGACAAACAGCTCAGCTGCTGCGGTTAAAAGAGGATTAGTTGCTGCATCTAGTCCAAAAGTTGCAGCTACACAAGTAACCGAAAAACCATTGGACAAAGATATCAAGTATAAAGTTGTTGTTTATGACAGCCAGGGTAACTATGTTACTGAAAAAATCTACAGCTATGGCGGTGAGTCAACTGCAACTGGTATCGCTCTTGACGCAGGGAAAACCTATACCTTCATTGCTTATTCCATCAACAGTACAAGCACAGTACCCAATATTAATAGCCAAAACAAACTGTCTTCAGCGAGTTTAGACAATATCAGCGGAGATTTAATGTTTTTTACGGGCAACTTGAAATTGAATACGGGTGTAAACAACTTAAATGTTGTGTTAAAGCACCGTTTTAGTCAGATCATCACGACCTTGACAATGGATCCGAACATGACTGGTGCAATCACCAAACTTGAAAATGCAGTCTTCAAACCAAGCCATTCTACTGCGAACTTCAAACTATCGGATGAGGCTCTTACTTACAATGGGCTGAATAATGCGGGTGTATTGGCTCAATTTCCAAGTTTAGGTACCGGCTTACGTACAGTAGTTAGTGCTCCTTCCCTATTGATACATCCAGGAACTAGCTCCGGAACACTTAACTTAGGAGCTCTGACGATCGATGGTGAAACCAAGTCAAATGTTAGCATCCCAAATGTAAAGATCAATCCAGGACAGAAATATGACCTTAAACTTAACTTCAAAACCTGTACACAGAATGTAACAAGTGATGGACTAAACTGGAGTTATCCTGAAACCACTTCCGGTCGCAGAAAAGGAATTATGAAAGAGGGTGTGTTCTATGCAAATGGCAGCACGATTGAACGTAGTTTCACTGCACCGGTAGCTGATTATGGTTTTGTATTTGATATTACTGAATTGGACAACGCTTTCAATATGGAAGTAAATGGTATAAAATTGGCTAAGCAGGAAATCCAATTCCAGAATGCAGGCGCATCTTCAACGCAAAATATCCAGTTTGCTGATGGTAGTAAATATGAAGGCACGGATGTTCAAACAAATAAAAGAGTCGGTAACATCTATGACTTAAGAGGTACAGCAACAAAACCGTTGATTAAACTTGTGATCAGCAGAACTGGCCAAGTGACTATGTTTGGTAGCAAAACTTCCGGTGGTGAGTTGTATCCACTTGTATTAACTAATGGCAATGCATTCAATACTTTCCCATGGAATGGTACACAAAGTAATGCAGTGAAAGTTACCCAACTTGTTGATGGTAGAACCGTGATTAAAGGTGTGGGTGCCGGCAAGAAGAAAATACCTTGTAATTAATTTTCTGAGCATACATTATAAATGCAGCTAAATAGCATATTTAAGACCTGTCAGCGATAACAACAATCGCACAGTTTATGAGTAATCGTATCTGAGACTGCATCATAACAAAGCCAGCAAAAAACGTAGCATGTTTTTCGCTGGCTTTGTTATTTTCCTCTAAACGTCTTTCCCCAAGATCTTGGTCAGATGACTGACATCTGTCAATCCAAACTCATCAGCAATTTCCTTTAAAATCATTCGTCCAGCGGCAATGCGTTGCCGAATAAGTGTATTCCGATAGTGATGGATATAAGTCCTTATGGTCATACCAACATTACGTTTAAAATAGGTACCTAAATAATCAGCAGAAATATTGAAATGAGGGGCCATTACCTGAGATCTCAACAGATCTGGCGTATATATATTTTTATGAATATAGCAAAACATAGCCTGTAGATCGCGACTTCTAGGACCATCCATCTGTAATTCGGGCATATTTCTCATCAGCAGCATTGAGATGCTGAGCAGCTGATGCCATATTAAATCTTGATTTGCAAAGATATCGTGTTTTAGGGACGCAATCACATTAAACAGCAGACGGACAGTCTGTAGATCAGCTGCAAGAAGTGGGAATCCATGCTGATGAGTTTCTCTGCTTTTTATTAAATACTCCAATTGACGGGTTAAATGACCCGATTCGTTTGTAGTCCGATAGATGTAAGCATCTGTAAATTTTAAATAAATAAAATGCGTCTCCTGCCTAATATCAAAATAGTGATACTCTTCTGGTCCGATAAAGAAAACGGTATCACTTTGATAAGGTACGGCATAGCCATTGATCACATGACTTCCCTCCCCACTTAAAATAAAGATAAGTTCGTAGTGGTTGTGATTATGCTCCGGATGTGTCCACGCGCGCGTTTTAAATTCCGAGATCAGGATAGGTTCAAATTGTCGATAGCGTTCCATTCCAGAAATTTACAAAATTATAGCCGATTTTTACCTCTCTTCGATTCAAAGCAACGCTAATTTTGTTTAAAAAGCAATTCATATGGAAACTATAAAAAATACGGCATTGATTGTGGGTGCAAATGGAGTAATCAGTACAAATCTTATTGAACATCTTAGCAGTCTTGGCAACTGGGATATAATAGGTCTGTCCCGTCGTGGCGGGACCGATCATGGCCGTGTTCGTTATGTTGCTGTAGATTTACTGGATTTAACAGACACAGTCAACAAACTAAGTGTATTAACTAAGGTAACTCATATCTTTTATGCAGCTTATCAGGATAGAGATAACTGGGCAGCATTGGTTGAGCCAAATTTGAGGATGTTGGTCAATGTAATGACGGCGATTGAGCCAGTGGCCAAATCCCTGCAACATGTTAGTCTTATGCAAGGTTATAAGGTTTATGGTGCCCACCTTGGCCCATTTAAAACACCGGCCAAAGAATCTGATGCTGGTCATATGCCACCTGAATTTAACACCAGCCAGCTTCAGTACCTTCAACAGCAACAAATTGGCAAACAGTGGACCTGGTCGGCTATACGGCCGTCGGTTGTGGGTGGAACGGCAACTGGAAACCCGATGAACCTTGCATTGTTGATAGCTGTATATGCCACTATTTCCAAAAAATTAAATATTCCGCTTCGTTTTCCGGGCAAGATTGGCGCATACGACACCTTACTCGAGATGACAGACGCTACTTTATTGGCAAAGGCAACGATATGGGCAGCAACAGAACCTCAAGCGGCCAATCAGGCTTTTAATATTAACAATGGAGATTTATTCCGCTGGAAAGATCTCTGGCCCAAAATTGCAGAATATTTTAATATGAAAGTCGACACCCCCCTCCCCCTAAACCTACAGACTATGATGTCCGATAAAGAATATATATGGGAAGACATACAGAAACAACAGGGATTAAATTATAATTATCAGGAGGTCTCCGCTTGGGCATTCGGCGACTTTGTCTTCTCCTGGAATTACGACTTTTTTGCGGATGGTAGCAAAGCACGAAGATTCGGTTTCCATGAATACATTGATACCGAGCAGATGTTTTTTCGGTTATTCGATGAAATGCGGAACAAACAGATCATTCCTTAAAGATAAACCTGTTTCATGGTAGTCCTTATTGCTACCATGAAACGAGAAATGAAGTCTAGCATTTCAAGCAGCCCGATGTCGGAAATATTAAAATGAAAAATTAATTTGTCTAGTTACAGATAACTGTAGATTCACATTCGTGACTGTATAGTCCTTTTTTGTCTCAAAAAAGTTCATTTTATTATTGATCACCATTCCGTAGGTAAAAGACCAATCATTCTTGGCATAACTGGCCACTGTCCTGGCCAGTACAGTTGGGTATACTTTAAAACGAAAGTTCCGGAAATTTTCGACATCGTTTCCAATGTTAAAACCAATCGTTGTATACGCCGTTATGAGCCAATGCTGTCCCAGAGCCCAGGAATGTACATATCCTCCTTGCGCACCAATTTGAAGATTGTCGAGATTTTGCACAAAATTACCGTCAAACCCTTCAAAATCCCGCAGTTGATGCCAATACACATTGGCTCCCAGCAGGAAGCTCCCTGCACTCTGAAGCTGACGCTCGCTTCGTTCAAAGGCTGCTTTTAATGAAAACCGTGTGTGATTGAACACATAGGTCTGCTCGAGTCCCATCTGATTGATTTTCATCGCCGGAAAAAGCTTAGTATCCTCTCCATCCATGGCAAAGAATCCTTTATAACGCTGGAAATAGATATCTGTTACAAATTTTCGACCATAGCGATGTACCTGAAAGTCTGTCGAACTCGTTTTACCGTATGTCTTGTCTTTTAATGAAACAATCTTTGTGCCCACAAGAAAATTAATCATTGTATTCCGGATCCCTAATCCTACTCCGATTTTCAAGGGGTTATTCGGTTCAAAAGTTTTGTCTTCAGTGGTCATATTGACCGCACTTGTAGAGAGATAACTCGTTATCCAGGATGCATTGGGATAGGTATAAATAAATGTTGTGTCAATCTCCTGCCCCTTCGTGTAAAGGCAGAATAAACATAGGATAAAGAACAGCAATAAATTCCTGCGCATCAGTAATGGACGTAAAGTTTTCAATAGTACAATCTGTATGAATCTATCCAGTGAATATACAGCTTATCTCGTAAAAACAATGAGATTCTGAGTAGGTCTCACTACAATCTTTGTTTCCAAAAAAGAAATCCAATGAAACCAGAAAACAAAACAAACTAAAAATCAGTTAGATAAATAATTTAAAATATTTATTTTTAAATTATTGCAACCTAAATTTCACTTGTGGGTCTTATTTGTCCGTGAACACAGAAACAGCTATACAACGTCAAGCCGACCGGGAACTAGTCTCTCAGATCCTCCAACGGGATCCGCATGCTTTCCATAAGCTTATCGTTGATCATGAGAAGCTCGTCGCTCATTTGGTTTACAAAATGATCCCAGTCGTTGCAGACCGCCGAGACATTATACAGGATGTCTATATTAAAGTTCACAATAATCTAAGACAATTTCGTTTTCAGAGCAAATTGTCGACTTGGATCGGACAGATTACGTATAATACCTGCTTGCATTATCTGCAGAAAAAACGTCCTATCCTCATGGAAAGTTTTTTTGAAAATGCTGATTTGTCTTATACAGATTATAAAATGGTACAAGCAGCCAGCAACGAAACAGAAAATAGGCTTTTTGCGCGCGAACTCAGCCAGACAATAGCACAGGCTGTAGCACAGCTCTCTGCATTATATCAAACGCTGATCGGATTACATTACCAACAGGAATTGAGTCTACAGGAGATTTCTGAAATCACACAATTACCAGAGGGTACGATAAAGTCCTATTTGTTTCGCGCACGTAAGCAATTAAAAGATATTCTACTCAAATCACAAAAAAGAGAGGAACTATGAACAGTACACATTTAACAGAAGAACAATTGCAGGCTCTTACTGATTCCACTAACGATACAACAAGATTGGAAATGGATCATATTTCCACCTGTGCAGCATGCAGAATCAAATTTGAAAACTATCAGTTGATCAACTCGACGATCCAAGAATTACCCATGGCAAGCTTTGATCCTGATCTACCCGATTATATTGTCGGTATGCTAATTCCTCAAAGGGCTCCAATTCATTGGGCAGCCCTCCTTGCTGCAAGCTTAGGTGGTCTATTGGTTACAGTTGCTGCTGTTATCTACGGGAACCAATTTATCAAGTTATTTATTCAGCTTCCCGATAATTTACGTTATTTCTTTGCCCTCCTACCACTTTCTTTAATCAGCGTAAAGACCATACTATCCCTCATCCGATATCGACAAAAAATGAACATCATCATAAAAAAAACAAATTCCTTGCAACCTAAATTGGATTGGTAGGTCTGATATACTATAAAAATCAATTGTATGAAACGCATTTTTAACTTAACATTGGTACTGCTTACAATCAATACGATGCCCACGATAGCTGCACAACAAGCTGCTTCCGTGATGGCAGATAAAGAAGTTATTTTTTTCTCGCTCAACGCGATTGCTGTTTTGCTGTCCATCTGGATCGCTTCCTCTTTTTTGCTCAAGCTTGTCAAGCTATTCCTAAACGATCGTTTGCGCAGAACCCTGATTGAAAGGAATGCACCTTTGGAGATCGTTACGGAGATCCTTCCGAAAGAAAACAATCTTGTAGAACAAGCCTTAAGCTGGTGCTGTGTATTATTTGCCGGCTCCGTCGGACTCACGCTATGCTATTTTACCCAACCTCTTGGCTTTCACTCAGCCATTATTCTGAGTATGAGCTTAGCATTCGGTTTGCTCGTCTATTATTTCATCCGTAAAAATAAAAATCAATCATGAAAACAAATTACACCCTTATCGCAATAGCTATGCTATGTGTTGGCTTATTCGTATCTGGTAAAAAGCTATTTGATCAATTTGCTGTCAATCATTCTGAAACTACTGTTATCTACACCGAAGTTGGCTCACTCTGTACTTTAACGGCGAGCTTTCCAAAAGCACAATCGGCTTCAATTGGCCAATACATTAAAAGCTGGAGTCAAAAAGCAGGTAAATCTTTGGTTTTGTCGGGAGATACAGCGATATTATCATCCGTTAATGGCCCCCATTACAAGCTCTATATGGATGAGACCAATCTAGAAGTCATTGCAAATCGCGATCAGCTTAACAAGGCTTCTTATGCCGTAGTAAAAAACGATTACAAGTTGATCACAGATTTTATTACAAAGGGAATTGAACCGCGTAATTAAAAAATAAA
Source organism: Sphingobacterium sp. GVS05A (assembly GCF_019969845.1). Taxonomy (GTDB): domain Bacteria; phylum Bacteroidota; class Bacteroidia; order Sphingobacteriales; family Sphingobacteriaceae; genus Sphingobacterium. The sequence continues at coordinate 727,678 of NZ_JAHXYR010000001.1, read as the reverse complement.
ACAGATGAAGATAACAGCACTGCTTCTCGCCCTTAGTTTGGGTTTTGCCGTGTTTATGGTCTCCAAAACTCAAGGCCAACAAAATCTACCTGTGATTCAGGCCAGCAAACCCTTCGTCAGTATCCGTGATGGAAAGTTGTTAGCTAAGGATGTATGGAAATTAATCCCCGCAACGGCACCTGATATCTACTATACACAGGTGCCAAGAGCAGAACGTAAGATCACATTTATTACCGATAAGGATTCCATTTCTTTTACGACTACTTATGGTAAAACCTATGATTTCATCATATTACTGAATGAACGGGATCGTATTCTAACGCGCATATCGGCCAATTATGAGCAACTATTAAATCCGACTGTACAACCTAAGCCAGCGATACACTCGTCGGATACCATTCCCTTTTTTATGAAAAATAGTCGTCTTTATTTTAAGGGAAGCCTCAATGGTTATAAAAACTTGACGATCATGTTTGATCTGGGAGCGGGTATCACCTGCCTCAGCAAGCAATCTCCTGCAAAAGCGGCTGTCAAATTTGATGGTCACATCAGTGTCCAGAATACGGATGGAACAAACAATGAGCCCAGTGCTAGTATCAATAGTTTGGAAATTGGTGGATTACGCTGGGATAAAGTTCCGTTGGTGCAAATTCGAAATCTAGCGGATGGTGAAGATATGATCATCGGAAATTCACTGTTCCGGGACAAGATTATCGAAGTTGATTATGAGAAAAAGATTATGATCCTAAGCGATCAGATAATCAACGATCTACAGGGCTATCAAGTTCACGATGTTGACTATTTCCAACATCGCCCCCGATTTGAAGTCAATATCAAAGTCGGAGAACAGGATTATCCCTTCCATTTTCTATTTGATACTGGTCGGGATGGCAGTATGCTTATTGGGGACGATTTTACAAATCGTTATGGTCTTTGGAACAAATATCATTCGCTATTTTCTTTTGGCAGAAAAAAGATCATTGTCATTCCGGAGCTCAAAATCGGGAACCAGGTATTTAAAAACATTGTAACCAATGCCAATAATCCCGATTATCCGAATACCAAGCAAAGCTTATTGGGCAATAAAATATTAAATCAATTTAATTTTATCCTGGATAACCGCAGCGGCAAAATATATCTGAAAGCAAACAAATACCAAAATGACAACTACAGCACATACAATGAGTTTAAGCTTGTAAGGATGTTAATTGTAATTTTGATCAGCGGACTACTGATCTTTATAGGCTATCGTATCCGAAAGTCATATCTCCGAAAACAACCCTCATTATAAACGCTATTTTCACGCTGCCTACATTTCCGGGAACCTATCTCCTACCAGATTAAGCAAAATATTAAATTCCAGATATGCTTTCAGATTGGCCAAAACGAGTGTAAATCCTTCAGTACTATCGCGCACCTCAGCGATCAGCTTTTCGGGCGTATCATGTTCGATTTCATTGGTCACGGATACAAACGTTCCCCCTTCTATCGCACGAAATTCCCATTCGACAATTGAAGGCCTGTCATAATTGCCCCAGTTGAAAATAATTTTTTGGTTTTCTATGATCTCCAGCACCTCAACATTGACCTTATGATTATACATCTCCCATTCCCATTCAATCGTCTTTCCCTTTTCCAATTTTCCCGAACTCTTGGTAAACCAGATTTTAGTTGTAATCGCAGGGTCTACCATCGCCTGAAACACTTCAGCGACATCTTTCCGGATAAACATTTCTGCTTTTGCAAAATTCTTCTTCATCGTTTGTATCTAAATACCAATAAATTAACTATATTTTTTTTTAATACGGAAACTTAACAAAAGTTTAATCAGTTTCAGGATACGGTGTCCTTATTTAAAAATAGTAATTTCCTGATAAACAAAAGATTTTTGATCAACAACCATCAATATCTCAGACCTTGGTACTACTTAACTTGATACTCAATAAACGAAAAAAGCCAAGAATCCTGCACAGGGTACTTCTCAGCTTTATTTATCCAATTACTTTAACTCTAAAATCATTTGAAGTTAATCCAATTAGTGAGGTATTCGCTGATTGCAGGAGTAACGAAAATCTCATCATAATTAGCTCCTCCAGTCTCCTCAGCGGGCATTATCGTACATATTATCCTTTCACCTGGAAGGAAAAGCATGAAGTCTGGATTAAAAAAATAAAAACTACCATAATTGCCAGACCCTAAACTTACTTTTTTCATCGAATTGTTACTGACAAATGCAGGTTCATTGGTTCCTTTTTTTACTAAGTCAAATGTATAATATTCTGACTCAGCAAGTGGCGGTAGTTCCATTGTTACAAAAGATTGGTTTGCTGGAGTTGTAAACCGCAATTCAGGGTTTGGTTTTTTGACATCAGTCGTGTTCAAATTCCGAATATAAGCGACCAAATCCACATCGCCTCCAATAAAATTAGTTTCGACAGTATTTACATTTGTTAGCAACTTAAAGGTCACGGACATCCCTTTTGGGTTTTTCAAAGCCGGAATAGTCAGATTCTCGACCAGGTCATTCCCCTCAAGATAGAATTTTAGTGTTTTATCTGTATCAGCTGCTGTTATTATTTTTGTTAGCAAAATCTCTTTTTCCCCTTTTTTCTTTACTGTAAGCGATCGATTTTGCTCTTTATTAACAGGGATCGTGAGCGTCTCCAAGGTGGATCCTTCATATGGATTTTGATGGATGATCTGATTATCCAGATAGAAATCCAAGCCACTGTTTTTGGCTAAAATTTCCAATTTATACTTTATCCCCGAATCATATATTTTTCCATTATCATAAAAAATCCCAAATGGCTGTTTAAAGCTTTCAGCATTTATATTATAACTTTTCAATATGGCTGTTTTCCCTTTTTGGCGAACGGAAATATTTTCACTACCATTTGCAATATTCAATTTAAATGGATTAGGCATTGTATTGAATTCTCCTCTTGTGCTATCAACGACGGTTTCATCATAAATGATTTCCAAGGGAATAGAGCTGGAGCCGCTGAAAGCTATTTCGACAATCTTTGGCGTACTAGTATCAAACAACTCTCCTTTTTGACAAGATGGTAATAGAGGTGCAGTAACTATCAACAAACTCATTAATTTAAATATGGATCTTTTCATATTTTTTATATAAGAACCTGGGTTGACTTATTGGTCAACCTAGGTCTTGTTATACATTTTTTTAAGCAATGCTTAGTAATTAAATTTTACCCAAGGATACGCCAAACCGTGTACGAATCCACTTTCATTATAGAACGGTTGCGTCGAAATGCTGAATGTCGGAGCAGTAGTACCTACTGGAGCAACAGTGTTTGTACCAAGGTCTGTGTAACCAGCAGTAGCAGCCAATGTAAATCCAAATAAGGATGATCCTTGAACAGAAGTCAACGAAGGAGTCGCATCGCTATTAATATGCAAACCTGTTTTATATCCTGTAATTTTTGAATTTACCAAAGCTAACTCGGCACCACGACGTACCAACACCCCAGATTTAAATCCAGGGGCTGTTATACCTGTTTCATTTTTGGTTCCTACAATACGAACGTTGTTAAACGTAGGTTTAGTTTTAGGTAATGCAGTGAACGCGGTTGGGTGATTATCAATTTCAGCACCATTTGAATCGCTATTTCCACCACTTGCACTATGTGTAGAAACTTTGTTGGCGAATGCAATTGAATTTGAAATAGTTCCTTGATAACCCAAATCAAAATCAAACTGGTCATCATCATTTGAGAAAGCAACTAAATCCGATCCATTTACACGACCACCGAAGAATTCAAATCCATCATCTAGCCCCCATGCTACCTCAATTTTGTTCAAGACAGTACCTGACCCTACACCACCAAGGGTTAATCCATTCACTTCAATGTTGTCAGCTAATTTATATCCAGCGTACTCTATACGTACATTTTTGATTGTTCCACTGCTTTCTGTATTATTAGTAGCGCTACTGCTACCATAATAGAATTTTGCGTTATCAGCTAAACCTTCAATTAACTTTGTTCCGGTTGCTTCATTGATCTGTGCATTACCTAATACAATTAGACCTCCAAAATCACCAGGTTTACCAACTGTTGCATTATCGCCATCCAATAAGTTACGGCTTGTAAATACGATTGGGTTGGTATCTGTACCCTGCGCATTTATCTTCGCTCCTTTAGCAATGACCAATACACCATTTTGTGCACCTGGTGTATTAACAGCAGCTTTAATATAAGTTCCAGCAGGGATAGTTAGTGTAGCACCATTGGTAACAGTAACCACTCCTTTGATTTCATACACATTACTTGCAGACCAAGTAACACTACTAGTAATATCCGCTGAAATAGTTACAACTGGTAGTGAAGATTGGCTGTAATCTGCTGCTGAAGTACTACGATTATCGAAAGAATCATTTTGTAAAGCGTTATCTTTATTACACGCAGTTAAAGATGTTGATGCGATTGCTAGAATAGCTAAAGTTTTATTTAGAGTTTTCATTTTTTTATTGATTTGTGTTAAAAAATTATTAATTTGCGGCCAGATAAATGGCAAGTCGACTTGTTTAGTGCCCTAGGCATTCTGCAAGATTAGTTGGTTTTCTCTTTAGGAAGCTATTGACTTTAATATGTATTTAAGCGAGAGGTCCGTTCCAGCAAAGCCTTTCGCTTTTTTATTTTGTTCTTCCACTTTATCCTCCTTCCTTTTTTAATAATTTATCATTGTTAGAATTTATACGTTATCGTTGTTCCGAAGGTTCTACCGAAGCGCTGTCTTAACATCACCCGATCTCCTTCATCAAAATCATTGCTAAATCCCGGTTTCAACCTTATATTATCAGAAATATCTCCTGGCGCCGCATCCGGATTTATTTCATAACTATTGTAATTATTATAAAATACAGATACGGCATCTAGAATATTTCCTGCATTTACCTTCACTTCCAAACGTTTATTTATAAATTTATAGCTGACTTGGGCATCCAAAAGGTTTCGTGGCTTTTCATATTCGGTCTCATTTGCCGCTGCTGCGATGAACGATGTCTTCCTACCGGAACGATTAAAAACGATATTTAATCCGAAGCTCTCGCCATTATATTGTATTCCCATATTAATCAAATAAGGGCTTTGACCATACATAGACCGTGATTGCTTGGATTCAATACGTTTATATTCCTTTGTTTCGGGATCTTGCATATCCACGAAGGCAGCTACGTCACCCTTTTGCATCGTCAGGTTTCCATAAATAACCATGTTTTTCATCAATAAATGATCATAGATAAAATTTAAGTTTTTTCGCACTTCAAATTCCACTCCATATACTTTTGCCTGGGCTGAGTTTGCTAAGGTATACTGCCAATCGTAAGTTCCTGTAGCTTGTGCGTAAATTTCAGCTGGTTTGTCAAAATGTTTATAATATGCTCCAAGTGACAGGATTTCACCTAAGCCTGGAAACCACTCTCCTTTCAAGTCCCAACTTGTAATACCTGTGCTACTAATCCCAGTACTGCCAAATACGCCTTCAAAAGTCGGATTATAGCGTAAAAACTGACTATTTTCGAGCATTTCAGGTCGTATAACCGTTTTACCATATGCTGCTCTGATATTTAACGTATTGATTGGTGAGTAGGTTAAATTGGCAGAGGGCAGCCAACGAACCGCTGGTTCTTCAGGTAGTTTAAAATCAATAATGGATCCATCACTTTTGGGGTTATTGATCTCAGTATATTTATACGCATCCGCTCGCACACCCCAAAGCAGACGCAGTTGATCAGAATACTTATGATCAAACATTAGGTATCCAGCGTGATTTCGACTCTTACCCTTGTAATAATCCAGATCCCATCCATCCATTTCATACATAAATCCATGTTCACCTATATTTTCAGGTTTAAAACGGTCTCCGATAGAAATGTATCTTAATTTCTGATCGAACGTTTTGTTATCTACAACCATTGCTGCAATTTGATAATGGAATGCTGCACGACGTTGTAAACCAAAATAACCGATCTTTGCTGTACTCTTCACGTTTCCGACAGTGAATGGATGTGTCCCTGATGCTCCCCAAGAATAATGTGTTTCTCTATTGGAGTAATTATGTCGAGATGCTGGTTGGCTTCTGCCTTCCACCAATTGTGAATAATCATAGAGAAAAATACGTTCACCGTTAATTTTTTCAGCAGACAGATTCTGAGTTAGAATACCCATATCCTTATCATCCCGGTTGATACCAGATCGCGCGACTTCCCATTCTACTTTTAGGTCTTGAATCTGATGCTGACCAGTTAGCTTATTTTGCAGGAGCGTGGTAAAAGTCGGAATAGTAGTCTCTCTGATACGATCCGGTTTTCCATCTGGATCACCATCAACATCAATTCCCATTACTCGAGTTATGCTATTATTGAATACCCGAGTTACGGTATTTCGAAATGAAAAACGATGTTGGTCAATCTGCAAACCCATATTTAACAAACCGCCCCATGTTGTATTAAACTCATAAATCTTACCTGTATTCTTATCAGGAAACTCATCATACCATGACCCTCTTTTGGTATCCTCAATATGCGTGATGTCTTGTCGATTGCGATAATTAAGCGTTCCTACAAAACCAAATTTACGGACGCTTCCTCCTTTCAGATTATAGAGACGGCCAATTGTAAATTGATAATTTTGAGATGGTCTAGTTTTATATTTATATAGCGTAAAATTATCCGTTGTGAAACGCTTACTTTGCGCAACAACATCCTCAATCGGAGATCTTGCTGTAGCTATATACAAATCTTTTGGAAATGATCTTCTTCCATCATCAAAACCGAGGTAATCATGTTTTCCTCGTTTCGGACTCAGGAAGTCTTTTCCTATAGATTGCCCATTTATTGAAGTTCCTGCTCCAATAGTCATAAAGTTTTCATTTGGGATATCCTTGGTATTAATCTGAATAAGTCCGCCACCAAAACTCACATTCATATCCGGTGTGATAGATTTCGCCACCACAACATTGTCTATAATAGCCGTAGGAATGATATCAAAAGAAAAGCTTCGACTCTGAGCCTCAGTACTTGGTAGTGTGGTACCGTCCAATGTTGCGGAGTTATACCGTTCCCCTATTCCTCTGACAATAACAAATTTGTCATTTATTGTAGACACACCAGAAATACGTTTCAAGCTCTCACCCACATTACGGTCCGGTGTCAATGCAATCTGTTCTGCTGAAATACCATTGCTGATTTCCGAAGCATTCTTTTGTCGCACCAATAGTCCTGAAATGCTGGCCTTTTTAAAGGAAGATGTCACAATCACCTGGCTTAGTGTATTCGCGCTTGCTTTCATCGCAATATTTAAGCTGGTGCTCTTCCCGTCAATGATTTTTATATCTGTAACCCGCTGACTTTCGTAAGAAATATAGGTGATATCAATGGTATATGTCCCCGCTTTTAATTCGATATTAAAATTCCCTTTGCTATCCGTCATGACAGACTTACCCACTCCCTGCACGATAACCGTGGCACCGACCAATGGGTCGCCGCTCCCGTCAACAATAGTTCCTATCATTCGTCCGGGGCTTACCGGAGGGGGTAATTTAAAGAGAACAACGGTATTGTTTCCGGCTGTTTTAAAACCAACGTTACTACTGGCCAAAAGCTGTTTTAATGCAGTTTCCACCGTGTAGTTTTGTGCATGTAAACTCACTTTGGTCTGCCCGGAAAATATACTTCCATCGTAATTGATCTGCAGACCAGATACTGTCTGCAAATCTCGTAAGGCATTAGTAATGGGTACTGAATTAAGGGTTAGGCTCACTTTTTTCTGAAGTCCCTGTGCATAAGCACCATTGAAAACCACAGGAATAAAAAACTGTAATATACCGAAGACTGTCAATAAGATGACCTGCTTCCAAGATTTTGAAAATTTTCTTTTGTTTTGAGAATATATGCTTATATTCATGGAATTCAACGATTTTTTAGTTATTCAATTGATTAGAAATTTGTTTCTCGAACCGTTCTGTTGGTCCAGAGCGGTTCTATTTTCTTTTTTGTTTCTCGTTCGTTGTTATAGCGTTATCCGCTCTTTATGCTGCGATTATATCATGGGCATTCCTTCCTCCATAAGGTGATTGAATTTTCGTCATTGATCCGATAGCTAAGTTTACCTCCGCTCATCATTGCTAACTGCTCCATAATCTTCCCGATGGGCTGGTTGTCAAAACTGGCGTTAATACGATAATTATCGAATTTGCACGAGCCCTTGATATCAAAATGAATACTGTAATACCGGCTTAATTTCTTTGTTATTTCTCCAAGGTTGGCATTTTGAAAGCTCAGACGGTTTTCTATCCAACTATTAAATGATGCGGGATCCTGACCTTTTTCGACAACGAAACCCATCGTCTGCTGCTCATAGGTCAGACGCATTCCTGCAGTCAGATCCGCCAGTTTTTTCGATTGGTGCGTCCCATTTCGACTTACACGAACCTTTCCACTACGCACCGAGATTATTTGATTTTTATCTTTTGGATAAGCATAGATATTAAAGGAGGTACCCAACACTTGTGTGCTCACTTGCCCGGAATGAACAATAAATGGGCTGCTGGTATCTCTCTTAACCTCAAAAAAAGCTTCCCCGGTCAATATAACTTCCCGTTTCTGTCCTTTCACAAATTGGTCGGGCCAACGTAAAGTACTTCCCCCAGCGAGATAAATAATACTACTGTCACTTAATCTAATCTTTACTTTTTGTCCATCAAGAGTCGTTTTACTCGACCATACTATGCTGGTGGTTTGCATAGCTTTTTCAGGTGTCTGGAAATAAAACCAGCTCGAAACAACTGAAAAGAATAATACTACCGCCGCTGCGTAATACCATTGCTGTACTATTTTGATTGGCTTTCTTTTCTTATCTTTTGGGATGTCTTGCAAGATCTCAGCAAACGCGGCCTCTGTCTCAGCGGTCTCCTCCCTATAGGCAGGCTCGCCTTCCCACAGATCAGCCATCATCTCTGCAAAGAGCTCCATATGCTCTTCTTCCTGATCTGTCTCCAAATAGCGCAACAGGATCTTTTTCTCCGCCGGGCTTGCTTGCCCTTGTCGGAAACGTTCCATGATGCTTTTGATGTATCCTTTGTCTTGCACTTCTTTTTGCTTATTTATCTATAGAAAGACTGGCAAGGAAAGAACGGCTACTCGAAAGAAAAAAAAATATAAATAATTTTTGGAGGGAAAAATTGGCCCTTAGATAAGGACCAAAATCAAACTTAAGATACAGCCAAATGCTTCTGGGTAACTATTATGATAATAGGCTCGAATCTGGCGCATGGATTTTTTGATGTGATTGCTCACCGTATTGGTAGAAATCTGTAGTTGATCAGCGATTTCCTGATGACTCAATCCTTCTTCCCGACTCAGTCGATACACCTTCTGTGCCTGTTGCGGCAGGGCCTCAATCGAACGTGTTAATACCGCATAGCATTCTTGATAGTCGATATATTGTGCGGTGGAATCCTGGTGCTGCTCAACTCTGCTTTGCGTTTCAAGAAAACTATCATAGCGCAACTTTCTTTTCCAGGTATCGAGCATACTGTACCGTACCATGACAAACAAAAGGCTCTCAATATTTTTGCCGGCATCTATTTTTTCGCGATTTTCCCAGAGCTTGACAAATACCTCCTGTGTCAGTTCTTTCGCTCCCTCTTGAGAACGTAAAAACTTGTAAGAAAAGCCAATTACCTTACTACGCATACGAAAATACAGTTCCTGAAATGCGGCAGTATCTCCCTGACGTAATTTGTCCAATAACTGTTCGTTTGTTTCAATTGCTTTCCTTTTCATAACAAGTATATTGATGGTAATGACCCAAAGCTAAATAGCACCTATTAACCCACAGTTAACACTAGTTTAAGTATGTGTTATATAGTTATTAATATATAAGCTGTTAATTGTTTATTTGTAGGATTTCTTGATTCGTCTGCTCCCTTTTACTATCTGTCAGTATCCGCAGTGAACTTACCGAAGACTGTTTGCTTGATCCCTTCTTGTCTAGACTCTCCTTTCCTCCAATGAGTGCAATAGCACGTTGAATCAAGGGATCATCAAGAGCAGGCAGAGCTTTTAATGGCAAGGCTTCAAGTTCGTTGACATGATATTGTGGCACTATTCCAGTAGCATAATCTCCCGCTCCCAGCGCATTGGACAGCTTGTAAATAATCGGATGCATTTCCCAAGAGATCGTTTTTGCGGGCCGCATATCCTTAATTACAAATGAAGCCTCATCTTTTCCTCTCGTCTTCTCTCCTATCGTGATGACATGCACATAAGGTTTTAGGTTATTGATCAATATCTCAGCGGCTGATGCCGTCGTTGCGCTCATTAAAATGTAAACCTCTTTTAATTTCATGCCGGTTTCTAAGATCTGGTTGTATTGCAATGTACCATCACTTGAAGCACTCTGACCGATACTTTCTGTTTTTCGCCCACCATTGATATTACCTGTATAGGTGATAAAAGGGGTATTAAAAAGTAAGCCACTGATCAATCCAGCCATCCCCGCAGCCTCAGCAACCTGGCCACCCGGGTTATAGCGAAGATCCACCACAAGAGCATCTATATGTTCATTTTTAAAAACGGTAAAATCCGACATAGCCGACTGTGCTATACCGCGGCTAAAATCATTGATATAGAGGTAACCAATTATCTTGGTATTCAAGCGGAAAATCTCCCGTAATAGGGGCTGCTCAAGTAACATACCCCTGCTTAAATCCACAGTTTGAATATCCTTCAGGGAATTATTTTCCAAAGCTGCTAAAGTCAGTTGCCCCTTGTCTCCTGTTAACAGTTCGTTTTGAAGAACAACAGCATTTTCGGTCGTCAATTGCTGTCCATTGATCCTACTGATGTAATCTCCCCGCTTCAATCCATTTCGGGAAGCTGGCGAATCGTTGTAGACGTATTTGATAACGGCAAAGACGAGCTTGCCATCAGCACTGCTCAAGGTACTATAATCGAATCCAAACTGACTCCGGTTGGATTTTGGAAAGCTGCTGGGATCCGCTGGATCCACCATATAGGAAAAGCGGTCATTCTCATGCAATAAAGACCTGAAAAACAGTTGTGGTTCCTGATCCATGTTGATCTTTTTTGGGAGAGATTCATTCCACAAATAATAGCGGCGAAGGCTGTCCAATATCCAGCTGTTGACATAGGCATTGGAACCAACAGGATTACTTGGCGGATCTTTCTTGCAACCCAAAAATTGAACGACAAAAACGAAAATAATCAAATTCAATAAATAATAGACTCGTCTCATGATATTCACGCTAAAAGTTGATTTGACCACTAAGGCACAACAACTTAAACTTCTAACATCAACTTATCATTATGACTATATTAAGTTTTAAATGAAAAAACATACGCATCTATTGAAATAAATCTAACAGCGTTTTGAAAAAGGAAATTAGGCTGTTAAAATATCGACAAAAGGGACTCTCTTCATAAAGAAAAAAAATCTGAAGCCTAAATCCAGATCAAAACAGATTAAATACATTTTTTAAAGACCATCTACCAAGTGGCTAATAAGGAGTTATACAGAAATTTGAAATTTTCAAGGGGCTTTGTAGTAGATAGCTTATGGACAAGTTCGCCCCATGCTCGCCCTGCTCCCGACTTGTAAAAAACGTGTAGGCACAGTGAAAGCACCTTAAAAAGTGGACTCAACGTGCACTCATTGTACACTCACTCTGCTTACAGGCCGAGCTTGGTAATAACATGGTCTTAACTTGGTCCCTATCAGATCCCTCTGTCAGCCGAAGGCCTTCACTAGTCATCCTCAAGAAACCTGTTTCCCTTTTTTTACCTCAATCCTAGGATTCCGTCATCAGACAACTTCTTTGCTACTTGCAGATCATGGCACTGGCAGATTAGATTTTGTTTTATTGTTATTTTATACTTACTTTGAGAAGGTTTTTGTGGGATACCTATTGTAAACAGAATTAAATTATGAATTTCTCCGCCTGTTCGGATCAGCAAATTTTTGAATCAGTTTGTCAAGGTGAGGAACGCGCGCTACAACACCTGATGCATCGCTTTTGGCAACCACTGTTCAAAACAGCATCCATCACGATGCAGGATCCCGAAGTATGTCAGGAACTTGTCCAAAATGTATTTATCAATATATGGCGAAACAGAGAGAAAATAAATCTTAAATATTCCATCAAAACCTATCTATTTGGCTGCATTCGTTACGAAGTATTCCGAAATGTCAAAAAGAAAATGGATTATGTCGAATTGAAAGATTTAGATGAAGACTATGTTGATTCCTTCAATCCATTGTTAAAATTGGAGTACAGTGAACTGCTGGATTATCTGGATCAAATGATCAACCAGCTTCCTGACAAATGTAAGGAGATCTTTTTCCTCAGCAGAATGGAGCAACTAAGCCATAAGGAGATTGCTGAGAGACTGAATATTTCCGTAAAAACAGTAGAAAACCAAATTTCTATTGCGTTGAAACGATTAAAACAAGGTATGCAGAATATGCACATCTTTTTTCAAATTTTCTTTTTCTAACAAGAATCTGAAATACAATCAATTACAATAAAAAAAATCTAATAAAAGACTCTTTTATATTTTCTTTTTTAAAAAAGTGTAATTCCTTTTGGGGGCTAATTGAAAAAATGAACTCTATAAGAACGAATCAATTATAGATTTCATGAAAAAACCTGAAATTATAGACTTAATCAAGAAAATTTTGCGCAAGCAATCCACTGAAGATGAACTGCGTGAAGTAGACGACAGGCTCTTGGATGCGTATCATGATGCTACTTGGGACGAAGATAAATTCGGCCCTGCAGAAAATATAGAAACACAGATTAAGCGCAACGTAGAACAACTTATTCAGGCAAAAGCGGGCAATACAAAAAAAATAAGCATTTTCCGTCGTTACCTCCCTTATGCCGCCTCTTTGTTACTTGCTGTTTCCAGCATTGCCGGATATTATTTTTTTAAAGGTCAAAATACCGACTTACAAGTTACAAATCAGCGGGCATACCTGAATCCGGGTGCAGAAAAGGCCTCTTTGAAAAATTCAGATGGCAGCAGCCTGGATCTGCAGCAACAGCAGGTTGGAGACACTGTTCCCTTTGGAAAGTTGTTGTTCAGAATTGACCATGAAGGCGTTATTAGTTATCAGGCAAAGACCGAGAAAAAAAATATGGAACCTCAACTTGTCACCTTAGCAACCCCGAAAGGCGGTAAATATCAGATCAATTTAGAAGATGGTACCAAAGTATGGCTCAACGCCGAGAGTAGCCTGATTTTCCCGGAGCATTTTGCTGCTGACCGTCGTCTCGTTCAGGTCAAGGGAGAAGCTTACTTCGAAGTTGCTGAATCAAAACACAAACCTTTTATTGTAACGGGCAATGGATTTGGAGTCCGGGTATTGGGCACCAAATTTAATGTATCCGATAGGGATAACCTCCATGTTGCAAAGGTCGCCTTGCTTCAGGGGTCAGTACGTTTAACGTCAAAAGCAGGCCAGACGATGCTCAAACCCGGTGAGCGTGCAAAGATATCTGCCTCAGGTGTTCAAATAGATCAATTTGATACTGAATCTGAAATCGCCTGGAAGAACAACTACTTTATTTACAAAGATGAAAATATCAAAACTATCATGGCGGATGTCGCGCAATGGTACGACGCCGAAGTGATCTTTCAGGGAAATGACTGGGATGATGTAAACCTCAAAATGAAAGTCTCCCGAAGAGAAAATATTGAAGAGATCTTATCACTTCTCGAACTAACAAAATCAATCAAATTTAAAGTTGTGGAAAGGAGGATCTACGTCACAAAAAGATAAATCGAAAACTTAAAGCCAGGATGCTGTCACATCCTGGCTACGAATAGAGTTTAAAAATTTTCTGTCAAAAATTAATTAACCTTTTAATTCTAAACAAAATTATGAAAATAAAACTGGGAAAAGAACAGTACATGTTCTTAATTAAGACCCTATTGATTATGAAGTTCTATCTACTGCTCGCATTTTTTGGCGTTGTTCAGGCTAAAACTCCGGTTTATAGTCAAAAAATGAACCTACATTTTAAAAATAGTAAGGTCGACCTTGTTCTTGCAGAAATCAGCAAACAGGCTCAGCTTGATCTGCTTTACGATTCAAAACTGATCAAGAAAGCAAGCCCTGTCACCCTTAATCTTGAAAATACAACACTGAATGAAGCGCTGACAGCCTTGTTTCGAAATCAGGCACTTGAGTTTGAGGTCATCAAAAAGACCTTAATAATACGTCCAAAAGAATCGACGGGAGTAGCTCGTACCGCAGAGGTTACCGAAAATCAAAAAGCCATCAATGGCTCAGTCAAAGATCAACAGGGAAACCCATTAGCCGGTGTTACCGTACGTATAAAAAATACCCAGATCACAACGACAACCGACGGCAAGGGAAATTTTACCATCGCCCCACTATCCGGATCCGGTCAGGTGATCTTGACATTTACATACGTAGGTTATGAGAGCACTGAAAGACCAGCAGAAAACAAGGATTATTTAAATATAACCTTGGCATTGGCCAATAATAATTTGGATGATGTTGTTGTTGTAGGTTATGGTACACAGAAAAAAATCAATGTTACGGGTGCCGTAAGTTCGGTAAATATGGCCGATATGCGTACACCGGTTCCTAATTTATCAAATGCTTTAGCTGGTAAAGTCGCCGGTATTATCTCCGTGCAGTCCAGTGGTGAACCCGGTTATGACAATTCAAATTTTACAATCCGTGGAATCGGAACCTACACAGGTAATTCGTCTCCACTAATTATCATCGACGGTGTGCAACGTGATGATGTCAATGGTGGTTTCGGTGGGTCTTTCAATAATATTGATCCCGAAGATATTTCCAGTATTTCCCTATTAAAAGATGCTTCATCCACGGCTATGTATGGTGCTAAGGGCGCCAATGGTGTAATGATTATTACCACCAAAAGAGGTGTTGCCGGCAAACCAAAGATTTCCTTTAAGGCAGAGACCGGCTTCTCAGGTTTTACAAAAACGCCACAAATGCTGGATGGCGTAAAATATATGGAACTGCAGAATGAAGCAAGAACAAATATGGGCTTGACCCCAACCTATTCAGATGAATTGATCCAAAAAACAAAAAGTGGGCTAGATCCCTATATGTATCCCAATGTGAACTGGATTGATGAAGTCTATAAGAAGAATTCCATGCTCACCAATGCCAACATCAATATTACCGGTGGTGGAGAATCGGTGAAATACTATATTTCGGGATCGTACTATAATCAAACAGGCCCTTATAAGGTCAGCAACTTAAACAATTACAATCCTAATCTCGATTTCAAACGCTATGATTTCCGAAGTAACGTGGATGTCAATTTATCAAAAACCACCTCCGTTCAACTGAACTTAACGGGGATGTTGGTTAACTCCCGCTACCCCGGTATCGCCGCTGGTGATTTGTGGTACTTAGCCTATGCGACGACGCCCGTTGCCTATCCGATTCAATATCCGGACGGTAAATGGGCCGGACCACTGAGTGGTGGCGGTGCCAATCCATTAAATGAAGTTCAAAACAATGGTTATTCCAACGAATTCAAACCCATTGTACAGTCGGTACTTACCATTAATCAAAAATTAGACGCAATTACGGAAGGATTATCCGCCTATGCCCGGTTCTCATTTGACAGTTACGGCGAATTCAATAACCGTCGCTCAGGAAAAAATGATTTATGGCAGGCGACAGGCAGAACACCTGAAGGGGAATTCATTTTTAACCAAAGCAGAGTCGGTCAGCAATTTTTGGACTACAGCCAGGAATCTTCTGGCCAACGCGTTATGTATCTTGAAGGTAATTTAAATTATGATCGTACATTCAATGACCATAAAATTGGGGGGATGTTTCTTTATAATATGCGTAACCGTCTGGTCAGTCTATCGGGTAATGTTATTGGATCGATTCCCTATCGCAACCAAAGTCTGGCCGGAAGGATTAACTACGGATTCCGTGATAAATATCTTGTAGAAGTTAACGCGGGTTATACAGGATCCGAAAATTTCGAAAAAGGTCAGAAATTTGGCCTATTTCCTTCTGCTTCGGCTGGCTGGGTGATTTCCAATGAAGAATTTTTTGAGCCTCTGAAAAAGACATTTAATTTATTAAAAATCAGGGGATCCTATGGTGTTGTCGGTAACGATAATATAGGCGGTGCTCAAAATCGCTTCCCTTACTTAACGCAGATAGGCGATGGTGGCTCTACAGGTTTTGGTCTCAATGGAAGTTGGGTCGGCGGAAAAACGGAGAGAATATTGGGTGTCGAGAATCTCACCTGGGAAAGATCCTATAAAACTGGGATCGGTCTTGAAATCGGATTATGGAACAAGCTCAACCTGATCTTTGACGGTTTCGCTGAGCGTCGAAAAAATATTCTTATCGAGAGACAATCCATTTCTTCTATCGCCGGTTATAATAGTCTTTTTGTTTATGCCAATATAGGTGAGATGGACAATAAGGGTATGGATGCCAGTATTGAATACAACGATAAATTTGGGGATGTTGGGCTCCGCCTTTTTGGTAACGTCACCTATAGCCGCAATAAAATAGTATTTGCGGATGAACCAGTCAGACGCTACGGCTATCAGTCCAAGACAGGAACACGCTTTGGTGAGTATCTAGGGCATATTGCCTTGGGCTACTTTACGAGCAAAGAAGAAGTAGAATCCGCCCCGCAGCAAAAGTTTAGCCCAGTATCACCCGGAGATATCCGTTACAAAAACTTAAATGCTGAGGACGATAATATTATTGACCCTTATGACAGAACCTACCTTGGAAAATCCTGGTTTCCTTCATGGTTATATGGTGCCGGTTTTTCTGTTTCGTATAAAAACTTTGACCTTTCCCTATTCTTTCAAGGGGTTGCTGATGTAGGCATCATGGCCAATGGCAGTGAAATTCCCGGAAAAGGCATGGGCGTCAATGGTGTCGGAGTCCTCCCTTTTTCGGGTCTGGGAATCTATCCCAACAATACCATGTCCATTGTTGAAGACCGTTGGACCGCAGAAAATCCACGTCAGGATGCTTACTACCCACGTCTAACAATGGCCAGCGGCAGTGACAACAATTACATCAACAGTACACACTGGTTAAAAGATGGAGCTTATATACGTATGAAACAAGCCTCTGTGGGCTATACTATTAAAGCAAAAGGATTGGACAAACTTGGTTTCACTTCGCTTTATGTGTATTCATCGGGCCAAAACCTCCTGACGTTTAGCAAATTCAAGCTCTGGGATCCCGAATTGGGAAGCAACGGTGCCAAATATCCATTAAATCGTATGATCACCTTCGGCGTTCGGGCGCAGTTTTAATCTAAATCTATACAATAACCATGAAACAGATATCACCAAAATATATTGCATCGGGTCTATTAGCGCTAGCCTTATGCCAAAATATGCAAAGCTGTAATTATTTGGACAAAAAACCGGATAACCTCCTCACTTCAGACATGGTCTGGGAGACCCGGGCCAATGCAGAATCTTACTTAAACCAGATATATAGTTATATCGAAACACCGGTAGACGATTTTACGACCCTTGGTGCCAGCGATGAAAGCTCATGTAATATACCTGTTGTGAACGTTCGGCAAATGGCTGTCGGGAACTGGAATGCACAAAGCATGTACTGGCAGCATTATTGGAATAACGCATACACCGCCATTAGGCAGTCATTTATTTTTGAGGAAAACATCGACAAAGTTCCTGAAGGCGCATTGAGCACAGAACTTAAAGTACAATACAAAGCCGAAGCAAGGTTCTTGCGGGGCTGGTACTATTGGAAATTGCTACGTCAATATGGCCCAGCGGTATTGTTGAAAGGGACATTGGGTTTGAACGAAGATTTCAATAAATATCCCCGCAATTCATTTCAGGAATGCGTCGATTACATCAACAGCATGATGGATCTTGCCGCAGCAGACCTCCCTGTGGTATGGTCCGCCTCCTCCAATTATGGTCGCCCAAGCAAAGGAACCTGTTTAGCCATAAAATCACAGGTGGCCCTTTGGGCTGCAAGTCCACTATGGAATGGAAATCCACGTTTTGCAAATTTCAAAAACAAGGATGGGAAGGCACTCGCCCCATTGCAGAATGATGCCAATAAATGGCAATTGGCCGCTGATGCCGCAAAAGCTGTTATTGACTTAAATGTCTATAAGCTCTTTACCAATCTGGATGAAGGAGATTCAAAATTCGATCCTTACCTGTCTTTCCGTAACCTCTTTTTAACCAACTGGAATAGTGAGATTATTTTTTCCACGCACAAAGCGGACACCTGGCAGTGGGGACATGAGAAACGAAGTGCACCTGAACCCGGAGGGATTGCGATGATGAATGCCACACAAAATGTTGTGGATGCCCATCTGATGCGTAATGGGAAAACCATTGACGATCCCAGCTCTGGTTATCGGGAGGATGGTTTCGTCGCAACAGATGATCCAGCCGACTGGGGCAAGAGCCGCGATGGCGTCAATAGAGGTTATATCGCTGGCAATTCAAATATGTATGTAAACCGGGAAGCGCGATTTTACGTCAATATCCTCTATAATGGTAAGCCTATCCTACCTGCACCGACAGCCGATGACCGTAACTTCTTTTCGTCGGACGGCAACAAGGATGGACGCGGAAGAGCCGAGTTTTATTATTCGGGAAAAGCCGGTTTGGTCCAGAATTCAAATAGTGCCGATAAAACAGGATACCTTGCACAGAAAAATGTCAGTCCAGCCACTAATATTCGTCAGGATCGTCCCGCATATCGTCCGTATATTCATATCCGTTTGGCCGAAATCTATTTAAATTATGCCGAATCTCTAAATGAAGTTAATCCGAGCCATCCTGATATTCTGACCTATCTGAACCTGATACGTCAACGGGCCGGTTTACCTAAACTGGAAGCAGTATATCCACAGGTGGTAGGCAATAAAGACGAACAACGTAAATGGATTCTTCGCGAGCGACAAATTGAGTTGGCTTTTGAAGGCGACCGTTATTTCACCCTCATTCGTCGACTGATGATGGGAAACCCAGCCTCCCGAGCAATATACCGGATGAGTATCGCTTCAAACGATAACAATCAAGGATTTTTTTATCAGGACTTCTATAAGAGAAACTTATTGCAAAACAGATACTGGGATGATAAAATGTATCTATTCCCTATTTTACAGGATGATATCGACAAGAACTCGGCGCTTGTTCAAAATCCAGGCTGGTAATTAAGGTTTGAATTTTAACTTTTACTATTTATGAACCGTTCCTATTTAAAATTTCATTTTTATCACACCGATACATGTAAATTTTAAATAGGATAAGCTCCATCTGGCGGATGGAAAAAAAATTATTGACAGATGAAATTAATATATAACAGGAATTTAGTTTTCCCCCTCCTCTCCTTTGTGATATTGGCGGGAATATTTTCATGTAAGAAAGATAATATGGGTGCGACACATGATCCCAATGCAGCCATTGTTGTCACGGATTTCCTTCCAAAGCAAGGTGTCTATGGAACAGAAGTTCTGATCAATGGTGAGAACTTTACAACGGACACAGCTGCAATTTCCGTTAAGCTCAATGGTATACCCTTAAAGATTATAGCATCAAACGGTACCCAGATCATGGCCATAATCCCTAAAAGGGCTGGTAGCGGACCTATTGAAGTCGCTATTGGGGGAAAAACAGGGACATCCAAAGATAGCTACAGCTATATCTACAAAAGAACGGTCAGTACCTTGGCGGGCAATGGTACAGCAGGCTTCCTCAACGGAAAAGGTGCTGATGCGAAGTTCAATTTTGGTGGTGAGTCCTGGTATCGCAGTGGCGGTATTGCTGTAGATGATGCGTTAAATGTCTATGTCACTGACCCCGGTAACCACTGTATCCGGAAAATCGATCCTGCCGGAAACGTCAGTACTTTAGCCGGATCCCCGAGTAATGCCGGTATGGCGGACGGAAAAGGCGGTGAAGCACGCTTCAGCCTTCCTTATGGATTGACCATCGATGAACAGGGAAACTTATACACTGTTGATCCGGGAAACTGGGATATCCGTAAGATAACACCCGATGGGACGGCAAAGGTTGTCGCCTGGGCCGCAAGGGAACCTTGGTTTATTGCTTATGACCGAGTGTCAAAAAAGCTATACTATAATTCTGTGACCTCCCCTGCTCCTATTTATCAGTTAAATACAGATGGTACAGCAGTAACGACCGTCATCGATGGATTGAATTTTCCAGCAGGTATGGCCTGCGGTCCGGATGGCAGTCTATACATTTGTCTACATGGCGACAACCAAATCAGAAAATATGACCCCAAAACCTGGAAGCCTACCATCATTGTCGGTTCCGGTAAATATGGTTATAAAAATGGTGTTAGTACGGCGGCTGAATTTGCACTCCCTTGGGGTATTGCGGCTGACAGCCAAAACAATGT
This sequence comes from Sphingobacterium sp. GVS05A, assembly GCF_019969845.1. Classification (GTDB taxonomy): domain Bacteria; phylum Bacteroidota; class Bacteroidia; order Sphingobacteriales; family Sphingobacteriaceae; genus Sphingobacterium. The sequence goes on along the minus strand of NZ_JAHXYR010000001.1, from coordinate 707,207 downwards.
GTATGTTGCCGGAAACGGTACTGCCGGCGGCGATAGCGGTTCTCCAGATCAGAGCATTCGTTTTGTGGATGGCAAAACATTCCAGGTAAGTACATTTGCGGGATCTAACATCGCAGGTTTTACAAATGCCGTCGGCGAGGCTGCCTCATTTAATGTGCCTGAAGGTGTGGCTGTAGATAAAAATGGTACAGTCTATGTCATCGACAAGAAAAATAATAGTGTCCGAAAGATTATATCAGAATAACCTAGCGGGTGTCCGAAATAGAACCATCGGACACCCCTCTTTTTCTTGATTTTTGTTTGTATCCCCCACAACATGTTTTCAATTCATGCATCCTCAGAAGCTTCGCTTTTATGCCTTCGACAGCTTCTTCAAATTTCAAATGACTTTATATGATTTTTAAGCGCCTATTTTCGTTGAGCTACGCACTATTGCAAGGTTTGCTATTGTGCTCGGCATGCAGTCATGCTGATCATCTCGAACCTATTCAGACCGACTCAGCCCCTCAAAAAAGCAGGTACGTTTCGGTCACCGGTAATGACCAGAACAAGGGTACAGAGAGCAAACCCTTTCGTACTATCGCACGCGCTTTAGATGCAATATCACCGGGCGACACCATTTTTGTGCGTGAAGGTGCCTACCATGAGAAACTATTGATTTCAAAATCGGGAAGTTCAGCGAAACTCATTACGATAAAGCCCTATCCCAATGAATCTGTGGCCATTGATGGCGAAGGACTATCCATTTCGGGCACAGAAGCATTGGTAACGATCAGAAATGCCCGATTTATTCAGTTTGACGGTTTTGAAATCCGAAATTTTAAAACACAGGACAAAGGCAATGATGTGAATGGGATTATTATTGACCAGGGTTCAAAAAACATAACTGTACGAAATAATAGGGTCCATCATATCGAGAACAATGCCAGCCCACAGGATGGCAGAAGCGGGCATGGTATTCTGGTCATCGGCAATACCACCGAGGCCTTACAGGATATTATTGTGGAGGATAATACGATCCATGACTGCAATACCGGTTATTCCGAGAATCTCACCATCAATGGATATGTCGATGGCTTTATTATCAGACGGAACAAGGTATACAATGGTGAAAATATTGGCATTGTTGCAGCCGGAGGATATGCCGCCAATGCTACAGCAAACCTGAACTATGTACGTAATGGACTGATCAGCCAAAACGAAGTTTATGATATTGATGGTAGAACTGGTCCTATCCCTGCATTTGCTGAGCATAACGGGGCCATTGGAATTTACATCGACGGAGCCCGGGATATCATTGTTGAAAGAAACAGTGTCTATCGCTGTGGGCGCGGAATCGGCCTAGTCAGTGAAACCGACAATTTTCCCACACGTGACTGCATTGTAAGAAATAACGAGGTCTATAACAACTCACTCTCGGGGTTAAGCCTGGGTGGCTATCTAAATTACACCGGTGGTGGTACGTTGAAATGTTATGTTGTGAATAATACCCTATTTCATAACAATATCGACAAAGGATATTTTGATGAAATTGAAGGTGAAATACGACTTGTTGAGAACTGTATAGACAACATCATCCAAAATAATATTATTGTTGCCAAGCCCAATAGCGTATTTATTCATAAATACACCAATACAGGTAAATCGAATGCGATTGACTACAATTTATACTTCAGTACTGGAGAAGATCAGTGGATATGGAATGGGAAAGTCATCCGGGATCAACAAACCTGGAAATCAACCCTTATTGGCGATACGCATGCGATCTTTGGACAGGATCCGGGGTTTATATCAACGACACAAGCAGATTTTGGATTAAGGGATTCGTCTCCTGCCCTTGACAAAGGAAATTTTATTAGTCAAGCAATCAATGGCGTATTGGATTTGAGCGGAAAGGCGAGATCAGAAGCAAATCGCATTGCGATTGGAGCATTTCAAAAATAATCGTTTAAAAAGAAAATAGGCCAGTCGACACGACTTGTCTACTGGCCTATTCTGCGCTTAATTTGAATTCTTTCCCTTTGATTCTAAAAATCGTTGGGTCAGATATTTTCGCACAGGGATATCGTATAGTTTTAAACAGCTATAAGCGAGCACAATACTACCAATAACAACCGCTGCAGCACCGGGCAATGATTGCTCAAAACTGAGGTTTTCATTTTTCACCCAAGCGTAATATAAATAGATAAAAGGATAGTGCACCATATACAAAGGGTAAGAGATATCTCCCAAGAATTTAGACAGTTTGTTTGTAAAACTGCCCCCTTTTCCGGAAGCCCCCAGAACAACTAGCAGTGGAAAAACCAGCACACAGCACAGCGTATCATAGAGTCCATTCATCCAGAGATTTTCAGCTCCCCCGATACGAGGAATCGCCAAAAGTGAAACAAGGATAATACTACAGATCCAAAATGCACCTTTAATCCAAAAAGGTTTAAATACCCGCGATAAAAACAGTCCGGCTGTAAAGGAGAATAAAAGACGTAGGGATCCTGCTGTAAATTCTGTTCCGGTCAGTGAAAACCCTGCACAAATATCGCCCAAAGGACCCCAGATCGCAAATATGGCTAATCCACAGCCTGCAGCAACAACAAGTCCACCAAGTGCTTTTGTTGAAAATTTACGGATGATCACAACATAGAGGATATTACCGATATATTCAAAAAACAAGGACCAACTCGGACCATTGAGTGGAAACATCTCACCCAGGCCTCTTACTTCATGTCCGGGGAGAGCAGGGATCAACAGTGCATTTAAAACCGTCGCTAGTAATAAAGCTGAAACGGTCACCTTGGATACGTCCCAGACCGAACAACCCTGAAAATAGAATAGGACAGCACCAATGATGGCCCCCATAATAACCATGGGATGTAGCCGTATAATCCGGCGTTTGATAAAATCCATTGTCGTCATCGTTCCCCAGCGGTCATCATATGCATAACCGACGACAAATCCAGAGAGCATAAAGAAAAAATCGACTGCGAGGTATCCGTGGTTAATACGTTGATCCAGATGACTGGTTGCAAAGGCTTCGAAAATATGAAAGCATACGACAGTGATGGCTGCAACACCGCGTAAACCATCAAGCACGTTATAATGCGGCTTGGTATCAGCATAGGCGGAGGTAGAAACTGTTGTATCGGGCATAGAAAGAGTAAGATTAGTTTGATTGATTTCCTAAAAACAAAGACGTAAATATAAAAAAATTTCAAAAAATGCTGTATAATCGTCGTTCAAACTAATCTTTTCTTATTTGACAAGGGGAATGTAGCCTCTCAGATAGACCTGCTCCTTCCGCATATCCTGAATATATTCCTTACTAAAAATTTCCAAAAGTATTTCTGAAATAGCTGTCGTGGTGGGCTTATCTTCCTCGGGTTCACCAAAGGAGAAAATCTCCTCCTCCGTTCTATCTTTCTTCGATAAGAAATAATAAAAATCCGGACTTTCCCAGCCTTTTATCCCTGAACCCGCTTCTTCTGATATGTTGAAGGCTGTATATGTTTTTTGTAGAAAATCCTGAAGATTCTGGTAATCAGTTTTGTTTTTTGATGTTTTGCTCGCATATAAATAAGCGAACTTACCATCCTTATTTTCCGCCATAGCAAGTGCAGGAAAAGCGACACCATTCAACATGGCCAAGGTATCTTTGTCTTCGTTGTAAGACACCGTGGTATACCGATAACCGTAATATTTCTTCGGTTTTAGCTTCTTGGTCTCCCATCCGGAGGTAGACTCCAGATAAAAGGGTGTCGGTAAGCTTCCTTCACTATCAAAGATCGCGATTGTATCTTTCTTAAACATGGCTGTCTCAAAAGCCTCTTTTAACGCTTTCTTATCCATCTCTTTCACGTCGGAAGCTAACATGGATTCCGTTTTTTTTATTTTCGGCGCATAAAAGGCTGAAACATCAAAGCTAGGATCTAATTTGTCCAAGAATACAACCGCTGGATCCTGAGATTGACAAGAATATAACAGTGTCGATAAAAGCAGTAAAGAAAGAATACTTGTATGTGTAGAACTAAATAGCTTCATGGAAAATTGCTCAAAATTATCTTTTCATCTTCTATCTTAAACCAGCAGTAAAAGATATCCAAATATACAGCGTATGGAGCGATATTAACACGAATATTTACAATCCGCATAAACTCATTTTAAAAACGTCATTTATTATTCCAGGGAAGGGGTGCATTTTGTAGAAAGTAAAAAATAGATCTTAGTCTATTTAGGATACAGCAGCTATTAATTATATTTGAGAAAATATGAACCACACCTCTTTATGTCAATCGTTTACGACAGTATACTAAATCATATCAGTCAACACAGTATCTTATCAGAGGAAGAGAAAGAACGCTTTTGCGCAGCATTGACCTACAAAAAAATACGCCGCCGGCAATATTTACTACAAGAGGGAACGATCTGCACACGGGAGTGTTTTGTGATCAAAGGTGCCCTGCGGCAATATGAGGTTAGCCCAACCGGCCGCGAGAATACCGTGCAATTTGCTTTTGAGAACTGGTGGATTTCAGATTGGTATAGTACCTTGCAAGCACAGCCTTCGGTTTACAATATCGATGCATTGGAAGATACGGAGGTATTTTTAATAGAAAAATGCAAGCTGGAAGAACTGTTTATTGAAATCCCAGCTTTAGAAAGCTATTTTCGGAAAATATTTCTAAAAGCATTCGTTTCCCTCCAGAAAAGAATACTATTTCAGCAGAAAACAGCTGAGGAAAGGTATCTTGAGTTTATGAAATGTTATCAATGGTTTGAACAACGTATCTCCCAGCAACACATCGCCTCTTTTCTTGGTATTACAAGGGAATCGCTGAGTAGACTCAAAGGACAACAGTATAAAAATATATAAATCTGTGATAAATCGCACCGATTTTATTTATCAAACAGCACAGGTTGACACGTTAATTTCGAATTAAATTTGTTCATCATAAACCATAGTAAGATGAACAAAAAGATTAAACAATGGATGCTGTCAACAGATAATAGCTGGACAGCCTTTATTTTGCGGCTAACATTGGGGGGAGTACTATTTCCACATGCAGCCCAAAAATTATTTGGTTGGTTTGACGGCCCCGGATTGCAAGGAGAAATTGCGTACATGACCAGTCATGTCAATCTCCCGATGTTCTTAGCCATAAGCGCAATTGCAGTTGAGTGTCTGGGAACTTTTTTTATCCTATTGGGCTTTTTGACCAGACTCACCAGCATCGCTATTTTTTTTCTATTTATTGGTATGATTGTAGTCGATCACGCCGCACATGGTTTTTTTATGAACTGGTTTGGAAAAATGCCGGCTGGTGCTGAGGGTTTTGAATACCATTTATTGGTCTTGGGGATCTGTCTCGCACTCATCCTACAAGGTGGTGGCAGATATGCGCTGGATAAATTATGGGGCTCAAAGTCCTAAAACAGTCGTGATCAACACTAAATTTGCTTAAATTTGTGTCTTATTTAGACACCCACAAATGCGATATTTTTGCGATAAAGCCTGTCGGTGTTTTTAATCAAGAGATATGAATTTAGACGCTATCAGTTCGCTATTGATCGACCATTTCAAAGAGATTGTGCCACTCACTGAAGCGGATATACTGTCCATTCTCCCGAAATTGGAAGTAAAAGTTGCAAAACGGAAAGAGTTTGTTCTTCAGGAGGGGCAGATTTCCAAACATATGCGATTCATTGTAAAAGGAAGTCTATATGCCTATTATATGGAGGAGAATGGCAAAGAACATATAACGCAACTCGGGATAGAACAGTGGTGGATCAATGATCTATATAGCTACCTGAGTGAATTACCATCTCGCCTATATATCCGTGCAAATGAGGATACCACACTCATACAGATCAGCAAACGCAATCTGGAAATATTGTATAAAGACGTCCCTGCCCTCTCCGAGTTTTGGCGATTGAAAATTCAGCATGCCTATGTAAATTTACAGGAGCGTACTTTCGAAAATGTACGCTCTGATGCGTATACAAAATACCGCAAATTTATCTCGGACTATCCTACAATTGAACAACGGTTTCCGCAATATATGATTGCCTCTTATCTTGGGATTACGGTCGAATACCTAAGTTATTTAAGAAAAAAACACCTGTCACGTCTTTCTTAAGATTTCTTAATTTTTATCCCCTCCGCCTTGTCTAGTTTTGCTCGTAATTCAAACGAGAGAACATGAAGACAATAGCTATTACACTTGCAGTTTCTACCTTGGTTGCTGTGGCGACACATGCTCAGCAACTATCCTATACACCTGAGGTCGTCCTGGGACATCGTTCATACTTCTATATGCATCAGGTCAGTTACAAGATCAGTGACAAAATAAAAATCAACAATCTATCGCTTTTTGACACAGAATATACAACCGATAAAGAAAACATCTTTTTTATCAGAAATACCGCTTCCTATACGGTTAGTAAACGATTTACATTGAATGCAGCTTTTGGAATGAAAAATCCCGGAGCTTTCTTTAGCGCGTTTGTACAATATCGCGTGAGCAAACCTACCCAGTCTTTTTCTTACACGATAGGCAGCACCTATCAAAAAGGATTTACGCTCGAACAGTCCTTATCATTTGAGTATACCCCCTATTTAACCACACAGAAACAGGCCTATTTCAGTGTACTTGCTACCGGCAATGTAAATACTAAAATTTACCAGCGTGGACTTCAATTTATACGTCTGGGCATAAAACAGGACAAGCTTATGTACGGACTGGCATCCAATTTTGACCAATTTAATAACAGTAAAAAAACACTGGAAAATATTGGCGCTTTTGTAAAACACAACTTTTAAAAATAATATATAATGAAAAAAAATCTTGATTTAGGTATTTTAATCAGTAGAATAGCTATTGGTGGTCCCATGTTGGTGTACGGGATCAATAAGTTAATCCATGGCATCGGGTTCATTAAGGACATCATCGTCAGCATCGGACTTCCCTCATTTTTTGCAAATGGCGTATTTGTCGGCGAAATCATTGCGCCGATTATGATTATCCTTGGTCTACGCATACGTTTGGCGGGTGTAGTATTCGCTATTAACTGTCTTACGGCGATTTGTCTCGCCCAAAGTAGTAATATCTTTAAATTGAATGAATTTGGGGGCTGGGCGGTAGAGCTTTTGGTTATCTACATGCTGATTGGACTAAGTTTTCTATTTATGGGGGCAGGTAAATATGCCGTTTCGACAAATAATAAATGGGATTAATCGCAGTGCATTAATTCGAAAGCAGAAATGGGCTGTCCAAAAAGATTTCGGACAGCCCATTTTCTTTCATTTTATTCGTCCCCCCTCTTACACACATGCACTACTTAGGGGATGTTTTTACTCTTCGGATTGCTTATTTTCCATTTATATCCTTATTGTTTGGTTCCTTCGAGTGTCGACACACTCTTTGCTGGAATAGTTAAGCTATATACTCCATTCGCAGTTGGCGCAACCATACCAGCAAGTCCCCAATGCCCTGTACTGGTCGCCGTAGTCTGATAATTGGATAATTGTCCCGCTACAAAGCCTGAGAGGTTGATATCCAACGGGACACTACTACTACCTGTATTTGTCACGACCATGGCAAATTTACCTGTTTGCGGATCTTTATACGCTGATATCAGTAATCCGTTGGCATTTTGTACCGCAACGTTGACACGCTTGTAATTGGCTTTAATAAATCTCGAATAATGCCCCATTACGTCATAAGCCTTGGTAAATTCCAACGAACCATCACTTCGTGTACAGATCAACGCCTCGTTATTTTGGAATGCGAGCATCCCGAGCCAGAAGACATAAGCACTGGCATCGCAATCTGCCAGCAATTTGTGCATATTGACGGCAAGCTTCAATCCACCTTCAATTCCAGCATCGTAGTTTCCTCCATCGTCCGATGCTTCGGTTACCCACATTGGTTTGCCGCCTGTAGAAAATGTCCACTTTGATGGGCTTTGGTTGAAACCTCTTTTTCCGCCGATCAACTCTGTAATTTCAACGTAACCATGTCCTGCCAGAATATCGACATTACTCCTGTCCATTCCAGATAGGAAGGTATTGGCTGTACCCCACGCCGCATTTTCAGAAGCGATGATTTTGGTACTTTGCAAACCTTCTTCATTTAAGGCTGGTCTGAGGTTGTTAGTGACAAACTCACCAAGTTTATTCGAAGCCCAATAAGATGCATCCCAATCCGAAAACACATTTTCAGGTTCATTCGTTGGCGATATAGCATTAATTGTGATCCCTTCATTTTGATAAGCTTTGGCGAAACCGGCCAGATAACGGGCAAATAGCGTCGATGAGGTATTAAGATTAAGTCCATTAAACCATTTACCACTGATACTATTGGGATTTGTCTTCATATAAAGCGGCGGTGTCCAGGTACTCGCGATAATAACGGGGACCTGAAATTTTTCCTTAGCCTTTTTTAGAATCCATAGCTGTCCCAGGTGCTCCCGCGCATCTGCCGAGAGTGCCTGATAAGCCGGACTACTAACTGCGACATCGATATCAACCCCTGCAGGCTTAATGGTCACCACCCTATTCTGTTGATTGAATGGGTAGGTATGTAATACCTTGCCGCGCAATATATTCAACTTCAAACCCGAATTACCCCACAGATAGTCCAAAATACTATCTCTCTTCGGAGATTCAAAGAAAGGAACAATACGCCCCCCGAAGGCACCAAATCCGTCTATTTTTTGACGTTCCTGGTTCCATTCCACAACGGCATTTGTCGTTACTGCGGCAGCCTGCGCATTTAACTGATTCAAACGATTCACCGCATCATCTTCATTCGTCGATAATACCTGCTTTTGACAACCCGTCAACCATAGGGATGCCATTAATCCAAAACAAGAGATGGATTTAAAAACAAATTGATTTCTGTTCATAAATTTCTATTTATTAATTTGCAATAACAGTTTATCTCTAAATACGACTTGAGGTAAAATTGTTTTGTCAAATTTCAAACAAAGTATTTATTTTTTGAAAAATTAACAATCCTTGCAATCGCTTAACAATAAGCTATTATCATATTAACATTCAATAAAAATGAACGATTTTATACAAGACTTTGAAGTGCTCATAGCTACTTTCCCGACCGAACTATCGGCCATTGATACCATAGCATTTAGTGCGAAACCAGTTCCAGAAAAATGGAGCAAGAAGGAAATTTTAGGGCACCTGATCGATAGCGCCATGACAAACTACCTCCGGTTTATCAGAGCACAATCTGAAGAAAATCCACAGATCTTTTACACACAGGATGACTTTTGTGAAAATGCAAATTATCAGCACTCAGAAACTAAACAGCTGCTTGATTTATGGTTAGCACTCAACAAGCAACTTCTATTTCTATTCAAGACTTTGATTACTAAAAGCCTGACAATGCTAAAATGTAATGATCTAACACTTGCCTTTTTGATGGAAGATTATGTAGCCCACCTCAATCATCATCGTCAACAGATACTTTCTTAATCACAAAATAGTTGAAAATGTCTAGTCCATAAAATAATTCAATGATATGGACTAGACAAAATACAGTTTACTTTTTACTCCACCAATGATAATAGTTGTGCAGTCCATCGTATTCAAAACCGCAACGTGGGTATAGCGTATTGCCAATGTCATTTGTTTTTTCTGTTTCGAGCATTAACCCGCAGGCACCGGTTTCGGCACACCATTCTTTGCTCTGATCGATCAGTGCAACTGAAAGTCCCCTACCTCGATAGTCCTGATGAACAAACAGATCGCTCAGCAACCATTGCATTTCTAATTTAGTGTAATGAAACAATTTATACAATTGTACAAACCCCACGGCTTTACCGTCAGCCAGGGCTAGAAAAATAATTGATTCGTCCTTCAGAAATCGCTCTTTTAAAAACATCTTCCCTTTTTCCAGATCAGATTCCTGACGGTAAAAAATTCGATAAAGGTTAAACAATTCTGCGGTTTCGTTCAAGTCTTCAAGACTGGCTCTTTTAATTTGATAATTCATTTTAGTAAATATTTTGATTTATACAGGCAAAAATATTCGTAAAAAGAATTCGTCTTATCATCCAGATTTGAGATGCCGGATAGTCCAGTCATTAGACTTGCTCAAATTGTCCCTTGTATCTATTTCTATAATCTATGGGTGTTAACCCCGTTATTTTCTTGAATAAACTGCGGAATGTTTTTAAGTCATTATAACCGATACTATAGGTAACATCAGCTATATTTGCATTCCCCATTTCCAATGCTTTTTTTGCAACCTCTATCTTTGTCCGCTGTATATATTCTATCGGATTCAATCGGGTTGCATTCTTAAATCTTCGAATAAAATTTCGTTTGCTCATATTGACATGGTCAGCAATCTGTTCAACCGAAATATCTGCTTTAATTTTCTCTTCGATATAGCTTTGTGCCCGATGGATATCTTGATCATCGTGAAGACGTTGCCCTGAGAAAACTGAAAATATATTCTGTGAGGTACGACCATAATCCAATGCATAGAACTTACTGAGTTCGATGGCGATTTCCTTGCTACAATTTTTTTCTATAAAATAGAGCATTGCATTTAATGCCGAAAAACCACCTCCGCCTGTAATAATTGCTTTGGAATGAGTGACCACATGATCTGGTTTAAACAGGATCTTGGGATATCGACTTGCCAGATCCGTTATGGCGTCCCAATGCGAGGTTGCTGGCATTCCATCCAACAATCCACTTTCGGCCAAAAAATAGGCTCCGGTGCACAGACTGATCACTTCCGCCTTGCGCTCATATTTATCTCTGATCCAACCGATCAACTCCCAATTGTCATCTAAAAATGATTCAATCTGCCCAGCGGCTATATTCATGGGGGGAATTATAACCACATCCGTTCGAGCGACCTCCGCCAGTATTCTCGTACAATAGAATTGGATCGGGAGAATGGACTGCACCGTTTTTGTACCAACCCCAATTAATTCAATCTCAAATGGGATCGGCATCCCCCTTTTTAAAGCAGCTTCATTTGCGCTCATGAGTAAAGCGACCGTAGTTGATACGGCCGTAGATAATACATTGTTATAGATAATGACTGATATATGTTTCATCCGTAAATATTTATGTACACCTCTATTTTCTCTCTTAAATGTACACATAATTTTGGCACGAAAACCACCCTCAAATGTCATTTTTACGTGGTAATGATCGGCGATATCCGCCCTAACTTTACAAAAAAAACAAGATGAAAACAATATTCAACAACTCAGCAAGAGCGGAACTGATCGAAAGGATCGAGCTCCTTACCCTCAATAACACAGCACAATGGGGAAAAATGAATGTATATCAAATGATCAAACATTGTACAATCTGGAATGATTGGGTGCTTGGTCGGAATAAACATCATTACAAGCAAGAATTTCTTGGGAAGATATTTGGGAAAATGGCCCTAAAAGGTATGATAAAAGACGATAAGCCGCTGAAAAAAAATGTGCCTGCGGGAATTTTCGCCGTTAAGGACAATAAGGGTCAGGTTGATGCCGCCCAGAAAAAAACTTGGATGGAGCAAATTGAATCCTATGGTCACTATTCAAATCCAGATTTCGTCCATGATTTTTTCGGAAAAATGGAAACGGAACAAATTGGCATTTTTGTGTATAAACACATGGATCATCACTTGCGACAATTCGGTGTATGATCGAATATAAAATCTTTTCAGACGAATTGTAAATGTAAGAGGTATCGACTGTTGCACACTATTATATTTACGAAATAATCTGTCGTTTTACATTACTATTGATCAATGAATAGGTTGATTAGGTGAAGTAAAAAATAGATCTTCATTTATAAGGAGCTTATGGTTAATGAGGTGCCATCTGAAAAGATTTATTATCATCCAAACTGGAAAAGAATCACGATCGCTGTTATTTTAGTGCTCATTGGAACAGGAACATTATGGGTAGACATTGCTCCTTTTTGGGGATCAATACCATGGCTACCATTAAAGTTGATATGTATCCTGATCGGGTTTTGGATGTTAAAGAACAGCAAAAAAGCCGTTCGGGCGAAAACAGATACAAGGGGATTTTATTTCAAAAGAATACCCGCCAGACATGCGTTCAAAAAAGCCATGGCTGACCTCGATTTATTGGTGTTTGTTCCATTCGTACAAATTGTCAACATCCGGATTACTGCAAGTATCTGGGAAGGGACAAGACTTGAACTAGAAACTACACAGGGAAAAGAGATACTCACGATGTTAAACGTGTTGAGTAGAAAAGAGAAACAGCAGATCTATCAAACTATCAAAAGATTTGGTATAGCGAATGTGGTCAAAGCCCAGGAGGAAAAGGGGAAAATTGATTACATTAAAAAACCTGCTGTAGATTAGTTTCCTTTTAATTGAAGTTGTCTGATAATAGCTGATCTACATCTTCCCTAATTTCTTCAGGCAACATCAGGTAAACCGGTGTTTTTAAATTCTTTCGACTGGCCTCTCCTTCTATAAAAATGTTTTTAAATCCTTCATTGAGCCATTTTCCGTCTTCTTCCAAATAAGCTTTATATTTATTGTCCAAAATCTCAATAATGTTTTTGCTCTCTTTCATGTGTTCCGTCATTTATCTTATTGTAAACTGCATCTAAAAATATTCGACAGGGGAACATCAACATTGGTGCCACTCCTGCCCCGAATTTTCAAAAGAGGATTGGAAATAGAAAATTTTAAGATTTCTTAACATCTTCCGCGATTTGTTTTCTTACATATTATTGTCGATTTTTGTTGTGTACATTTAAGCTATCTGTATAACCAAATGAAAGGATCTTGTTTTTGGTTATCATACAGTTCTTTTATAAATCGTTTGATATGATATTGATTGCAGTACTACTTCCTTGGTTATCCTTCTTTTTAAGAGGTAAAATATTCAGTGGAATTATTTGTTTAATCCTCCAAATTACTATTTTGGGCTGGTTGCCCGCAGCAATATGGGCCGTTGCTTCACGTGTTGATGGTAAAAATCAACAACGCATACGAAGTTTGGAACGTAGTATGCGCCGTTAACTGTCTCATCTGCTGTACTAAAATCACTTCAACCCAACGAATAGGACTTGAATAGGAAGATGCTATTCGGCCTCAAGGAATTTTTGAATCTGAAGGACCGTAAAATCAATTAGCTCTTTATCTATTTGTCCATCAAAATCTTTCATCATATAATTACCATGATTAGCGGGCAGAACCAAAAGACGTGCATTGGGAATCTGCTGTTGCATTTGTGCCAAATGCTGCCCTTTGACCACGTCCTGATCTCCTCCGATCAGAAATACTGGGCAAGCTAAGTTTTCTAAGGTACCCGGTTCAAAATCCTGGAAATTTACCATGCGTTGGCTATCCTTTTCATACATATTTTTAAACTTTTCGGGATCCGGATTCAATTTCAAAAAATTTTCTTTCAAATAAAGCGGCATAACCTCAATCGTAGAATCTGACATGCTATCAAAAAAGCCATCTAACAAGCCCTCTCTTTTGGTGTTACCCGAAGCAGCAATCAATTTGTTTACCCTATCCGGGAAAAGAGAAGCGAGTTTTAAAATGGTCGTTGCGCCATTACTAAAGCCTAAAAATGAAGCTTTATCGATCGCGAGGTAATCCAAAACCGCGATAATATCCCTAGCATCCTGTTCAAATGTTTCCGGAACGACCCTATGCTCCGATCGGCCATGATTTTGCATATCCAGCAAAATCAATTGATAGTGATCTTTCAATCGGATTACCGTCTCCTCAAAATCAAAAAAACCTGAGGAGCCACCGCCGTGGACAAGCACAAGTGGCTTTCCTGCCCCATATATTTCATAGTATAGTTTTATCCCGTTAGCGGCTGCATAGCCTGAGTGATTGTTCAACATGCTCATTATTCAATTTAATTAGTTTCGTCTATTAAAGTTCTAGATTTACCTGCTTTCTACAAATTTTTTAAAGTTGACCAGAACGGCGTCGGTGAAATTTTGCTGAAGATCCAGCGCTGTCACCGCATCTGGTTCAAACGTCTCCCTTATAATCGTATTATTATCGATAGCCTGAAATTCAACAATACAGTTTCTTCCGCCACTGGTACTTTCAATATATTCTAATGGGATAATACGATCATATACCCCACGATAATCAAAGCCTTCATGATCAGCCCGTCGTTCCATTCGAAAATTAAATTGCCCACCCTCCCTAAAATCATTCTCTACCTCCGGACAATGCCAATCATCGAATGGAATATTCCATTGTTTTATGGACGCTGATCCGATCCAGTGTTCCCAGACATCTTCGAGCGGTTTCTCCACCAAAATAACTGAAACAAGGTTTTTTTCCCCTGAGTTTGCATCTTCCATATGTTATATTTTTAGATTAAATGCGATCCGTTTATTCATTTCTACCGCCTATTGAATATATATTTCAACAACTGCCTTCGGCAAGCATAAAGCGATAGTTGACATGCAATATTTGCTGCAATACAATATTAATAAACAGCGTATTAAATTAACTTGCCCTATGGCAATATTTACGGCTCGCTTAATTTTTTTCAAACAAAGGGATCGATTTGACAAGTATGGTATATTTATTGCACTGCAGAACAAAACATATAAAAAACCGATTAAAATGAAAAAAATAGCATTTTTAGCACTAGGTGTTATCCTATTTGCAGGATGTAATAATGCACAGCAATCAAAATCTGCTGAGAAAACAGACAGTCTGGCCAAAGAAGAAACACCATCTATCGGCGGAGATAAGGATGAACATGGATGTCTTGTTGGCGCAGGCCAAACCTGGAGTGAAGTTAAACAGGGATGTATTCAGGTCTTTAATGTAGGAACACGTCTGAATCCTGTTGATGTTAAAGAAGGCGATGCTATTATCAGTGCATTTGTTGTCGCTAATGATGATAAATCCAAAATGGAATTATTTTTACCAGACGACAATAAAACAACGATTATTTTGGATAAAACTGAAAACAATACATACCAGAAGGATACCTATAAATATGATGCTGATAAATCGGATTTATATGTAAATGGTGCAGTAAAATATAAAGGTGAAGTTAAAAAATAACATCCCTGAAACTTTATAGGACGTATAAGGTAATGCCAATGTTTATCACATTGGCATTTTTTTAAATTGTCTATTTTTTATAGCGCCGTTTTTTTATTCAGGTATCAATGCGCTCGCTGCACTCGGTTTATTGGTCAGAAAGGTCCCGCAGTCGATTTTCACAGCTATCTATCACTCACAGCTATCTAGCTATTCAATTTCGAAGACCGCCTGTATCTCTACAGATGAATTTACAGGTAAAGATGAAGCTCCAAAAGTCGCCCGGGCATGTTTCCCTTTTTCGCCAAATACCGTAACAGCAAGATTGGATGCCACGTTCATCAGGTCGGCATGTTTACTATAATCGTCTTTCGTATTGAAAATTCCTGTTAACTGTACACAACGTTTGACCCGGTTTAGATCTCCACCGACCGCCTCATTAAGAACAGAAAGTACATTAAGCATTGTTATTTCAGTCGCTTCCTTCACCTCCTGCTCACTTACACCGGCCCCTAATTTCCCGGGTTTAAATATTTTACCATCCTTGAGTGCCACCTGATTAATAAAGACTAAATTTCCGGAACGAACATAAGGTTGATAATTCCCTGCCGGTTGGGGTACTTTTGGAAGTACAATATTGTTTTCCCGTAACTTATTATGGATTGCTATCATATCCGGATGAGCTGGGCTACTTTTTTTATCAAGAACCTTATTTTCCCTTGTACACGCTAGAGCTACGGCAACCTTCGCAAAGTTCATTCCCTGCTGCTCGGCCAGATAGCGCTCACTTTTGCTCGGTCTCTCGGTAGCTGTCAATGAAGCGAGACTTGTTGTCCCCAAGACTGTATTTCCCTGTGGAATGGATTTATCTATTTTGTCATTCCCCATAATACCTGTAGGAACCAGAATCATCCCATGTACCGTTAGGCTATTCCAGAATGACTGCAATGCCAACTCCTTTCCTGCACCACTCCCTGCAGACATAAATACTGTAGCAGGGATGCCCTCCAAAGCGTGCTGAGACCATAGATCTACTGTTTTGGACAGGAACTCACTCATTGCTGTACTTATATTGCCAAAATAAACAGGTGATCCAAATGCAATCCCGTCATAATTAGGCAGCTCTTCTACTGTTGCCACTGCAAGACTACTCAGCTTTGAATCAGATGATGGTTTCACCAGTTTAACCACAGCCTGTACCTTACCACTGCGCTCAATACCTTTTGCAACTTCCTTGGCTAATTCATACGTTCCGCCTTTATCGGAATGAATAAGAACCAAGACCTGTGTTTTATGAGCTTGTGCCATGACAACATTGGTCAGCACAGCTAACATTACCCCAATAAGAGGGGCATATAATTTTTTCATCTTAAATCATTTATTAAATCTGACACAAAATTAAAAATGCTTCCTTTATTTATTTTGCCAAAAATTACACTCAAAACGACATCTAGAAATAGCGTATAAAGCAATTGGGAGTATATAAATTTTCTATATCTTTAAACTAATATATTTTTTTTTAAAATGATCGAAACTAATGCTTGTTTTCAGGTTGCAATAGAGAAAGCCTCTCACTTTAATTATAGCTTCTGTTTCCATAATCTGTCGCTAGTGGAAAAAATTAAAATCACCGCAGTTACAAAGGATATTGAACAGATAAAAATTGAGATTACTTCTGAAATCGGATTGTTCAGCCCCTACACATTTTATATAGACAGGTTTTTGGAAGGAACACCAGTAACACTGGAAAATTTAGCTTTCGACTACAATATTTCATTTATCCGGAATCTGGTAGAGAAAGATTTGGATACGCTTACCTGTACGATTTATTCTAAAAATGAAATCTTATATCAGCAAAAATTCACCGTAAACGTATTACCGATGGATTATTTTGGCGGATTAAGTAATTACCCCGAGTTATTGGCTTCTTACGTTTTGCCCAATCATGATATCATCTATACGATTAAAGCTGAGGCGGTCAAAATTCTTGAGAAAAACAGGTTAACGCCAGCGTTTTTGGGCTATCAATCCAATAGCAAGGATCGTGTCCTGCAGGAAGTAATGGCCCTATATCAGGCTATTCTAAATATCAATATTACATACAGCGCCATGCCTGCAAGTTTTGAAACTGAAGGTCAGCGCATTCGTCTGGTGGATCAGATTTGGGAAACGCAGTTTGGAAACTGTATCGATATCTCGCTACTATTTGCAGCCTGTCTGGAAGCTATCGATCTGAATCCAATTCTTATTGTCACTCAAGGGCATGCATTTATAGGCGTTTGGCTCAGCGACCAGCGGCTAGAAGCTGTTGTCAATTATGATCAAGCCGCTATTTCAAAACGGATCGCCCATGGAATTGATGATATCGCTTTGATCGAGTCTACGCATTTATGCAGAGGAAATGCCTATACCATGCGAGAAGCGATGAACATCGCCGAAACGCAGCTATTACATGCCAACAATTTTATTTTATCCCTCGATATCAAACATGCCCGTTCGCATGGGATCCTTCCCTTACCTTTTACTGGAAAGGACGATCTGAACAACGCGGCATTAAAGAATACCACTGGATCAGCCAAAAAACAGGCTATCGATTATTTTAATATCGATGACAACAAACTGGATCTCGTTCTCAGTGAAGTCAAAGATCTAACAAAACAAAAAATCTGGGAACGAAAGCTGCTCGACCTTTCACTCAGAAATAACCTATTGAACCTTCGGTTCACTAAAAGTATGTTGCAGATAGTGGATCTGAAAACAGATCTCTTGGAAGATCATCTATCAAACGGAAAATCACTCACCATACATCCCAACAACAGTCAAGAGGTTTTACGTCGTTACAATCTTTATTTAGAACCCTTGCATTCTTCCGAGCCACTATTCAAGCTTGCTGACGACGAATTCAGATATAATCGCCTGCTAACACTTTATCATCAGGATGATCTGGATAATATCTTAACACACCTGTACCGCAATGCGAAATTGGCCGAAGAGGAAAATGGAAAGAGTACCTTGTATCTGGGCGTCGGTTTATTGAAGTGGTTTGAACCCAAAACCAATCAACAGCCTAGACTTGCCCCCATCCTATTGATTCCTGTTGAATTATCACGCAGATCTGTCAACACCAAGTTTACACTCCGAAGCCGTGAAGAGGAGGCCATGATCAATATTACACTGTTGGAATATCTCAAACAGGAATTTAAGCTTAACCTCAATGCACTGGAAGTGCTACCTATAGATGAGTCAGGGGTTGATGTACAAAAAGTATTCGCGATTTTAAGAAAGTCTATTTTAAATCTGGAAGGATGGGATATTCAGGAACAGGTTGTCCTTGGAAACTTCTCTTTTAACAAGCTTATTCTATGGCAAGACCTAACCAAATATGCAGAAGAAATTAAAAAAAGCACCATTGTAAAGAGCTTGATTGACGGGCGGCTTTCGGATCTATTGGATATCACCGTTGATTCGGAAAATCTTGAGCGGCTCCCCTCTTCCTTGTTAACATTACCCATTCCAACAGACAATTCCCAGCTTGAAGCTGTACATCACTCCAACGCAAATAAAAGTTTTGTACTACATGGCCCTCCCGGTACCGGTAAATCCCAAACCATCACCAATATTATCGCAAATGCACTAGCGAATGACAAAAAAGTCCTTTTTGTCGCTGCTAAAAAGGCGGCTTTGGATGTGGTACATCGCCGTTTGGAAAAAATTGGTTTAGGCTCCTTCTGTTTAGAGTTACATTCAAATAAATCTAAAAAATCAGATGTACTACGACAACTGGAACAGAGCCTGGAAACACCCAAGTATCAAAGTCATATCGATTTTCAGGAAGAAGCGCAACGTATTGACCAGCGAAAAGCAACTTTAAGTCAATATGTTGACTCCTTACATAAGCCCTTTGCAGTAGGTTGGAGCCTTTATGATTCCGTTTCCTATTTAGACAGTCATCATATCGAAATCAACACGGACTGGATGCTATCCCTGCAACTGGAACATATTGACAAAAAGACCTGGAATAATTGGCAGGACTGGGCAATCCCCTTCGGAGAGTTAACGCATAAATTACCAGCGATTGACAAGCACCCATTACGCTTGATCCATTTGAAAGATCAGAACTTTGCTCACAAAAATAATATCGAGAAATCTATCGAAGATTATATACAGGCGGACGCCGAGGCAACTAAAGCTCTATCGGATCTGCAATTAAATCTCACGAAGAATTGGATAGAAAACAAGACCTCGCTATGTTCACTTCTCGAAAAGATTACTCACTTTTCGGCGCATCAGACCATCGTCAATGTTTACTTTGATGTTCGCCAAAAGAATTTACTTGATCATTGGGTTGAACTGCAAAGCCAAAAACAGACACTAGAAAATGCGCTTGTTACAGATTTTGGCAACCGAATATTTACGACAGACTGGAATCTGATTGAATCTACCTGGAATCAGTCAAAACATTCCTGGTTTCTGCCCAAATGGTTGAAACAACGTAAAGTAAAAAAATTCTTAAATGGTTTTGCCACAAACAAAATTACTTCCGAACAGCAGGTTGATCAGTTCTTTTATCAGAAAAATTCCTTCGATCTGGTCTCAAAGAATTTAGCGGAACCGCAATTCTATCCGATAACAGAGGCGACGAGTTATTATCTCATAGGCAATACCTATAATTTAGCTACACTGCAACAGCATCAGCAAGAACTGCGGGCATTCAATGAACTGGCGCAACAGCTCAAATTTGAAAACTTTCAATCTTGGTTAAACTATATACTCGCACATATAGATCTAAAGTTGAGAATACCAACCATTATTTTAGCGCTCCAACATTACGCAGATAAGCATCAGGCCATTTCGGCATTTTTAGTTCATATTCCAGAAGTCGATGTTTTAAACCAAATAAAACAAGATTTAGATCAACTTGAAGACTGGATCCGATACAATTATTATAAGGATCAGGGTATAAAACTGGGACTATCCTGGTTGATTGATCTACTTGAAGCGAACAAAATCAATAAAGATGCACTGTGCATGGATATGGAAAGTGTATTGCATCTCAATTACTTTGTAAATTCTTTGGATCAGTCCAGCATTTTAAATGGTTTTGATGCGGCTGTATATGAGGCACAGATTTTACAATACAAGACACTTCATCAAGAGTTTACCCGATTGGTACGGGAGCAATTGGTTTTGGAGCTCAGCAACAAAATCCCCAACCTCTCCCAGGAAGCAGTTCATAGTTCGGAAATTGGAATCTTACAACGTGCGATCCGAAATCGAGGACGTGGAGTCAGTATCCGTCGTTTATTTGATCAGATTTCGACGTTACTTCCGCGACTCAAACCCTGCATGCTGATGAGTCCGATTTCGGTCGCTCAATATTTTGATGTAAATACCGATCATTTCGATCTGGTTATTTTCGATGAAGCATCGCAGCTACCGACATCAGAAGCAATCAGCGCCCTCGCTCGTGCTAAACAGGCCATTATTGTGGGGGATCCAAAGCAAATGCCACCAACGAGCTTCTTTGCCAGCAACAAAATTGATGAAGATCATCTGGAATTAGAAGACCTGGAAAGCATCCTGGATGATTCCCTCGCCTTGTCCATTCCATCGAAATACCTATTGCGTCATTATCGCAGTAAACATGAAAGCCTTATTTCTTTCAGTAACTCCAATTTTTATGAGAACAAATTATTGACATTTCCTTCCCATGACGATCAGGATAAGAAAGTAAGTTTTCAATTTATCGATGGTCATTATGACAAGGGGAAAACCCGAACAAACCTAAAGGAAGCTGAGGCAGTGATCCAATATATAAAACAGCATTTGGAACATCGTCCCCATCGTTCATTGGGTGTGGTCACTTTTAGTCAAACGCAGCAGAATTTAATTGAAGATTTGTTGCAGTCATTATTCTCAGCGCATCCCGACTTAGAAGAAACGGCACTACAGGGTGATGAGCCTATTTTTATTAAAAATTTAGAAAATGTCCAAGGCGACGAACGTGATTTTATTCTATTTTCCATCGGCTACGGCCCAGACGAAGATGGCAAGGTTTCGATGAATTTCGGTCCTTTAAATCGTGATGGCGGCTGGCGCAGACTCAATGTTGCTGTGACCCGGGCCCGATACGAAATGCGTGTGTTCTCTTCGCTAAAGGGAGATCAGATTGATTTAAGCCGTACCAGTTCGGCTGGTGTGGAGGGACTAAAAGCCTTTTTAAACTTCGCTGAAAGAGGCGTATTGCAGACAGCTGAAGCAGTAGCCCATGATCAGGAAAAATATACCCTCATCCAATCGATCGCGAAATATTTAGACCGACAGGGTATAAAAGTGAAAACAAATATCGGTACTTCGGGCTATCGCGTTGATATTGGTATTGTGGATCCGATGCATGCTCATCAGTATATTTTGGGGATATTGGTTGACGGGAAAAACTATTTCAATACACAGACAACCAATGACAGGGAACTGCTGATTCCGAATGTGCTGCAATCACTGGGCTGGAATATTTACCGCATCTGGACCTTAGACTGGATAAAAAACAGAGATAAAATACTGAATGAGATTAAAGCGGAAATTCAACGCATCGTAAACGATACAGCGGCAAAAGAGCCTATCATCATCGATGCTTCCCAAGCACAATCGAAAACCACTCTTTCAGTGCTATCCGATGAGGCCATTGTTTCATCTAAAATGAAACCTTATGTAAGTGCCAAAGTCAATCCAATGACAACAGCAAGTCCAGAATTAATTTATGATGTGGCCTATCGAACGGTATTGAGCGATCAGATCCTGAAGATCATCCGTACAGAATCTCCAATCAGTCAAAACCATCTCTTTCGCAAGGTGCTACGTTTATGGAACACCACAAGAGCCACATCAAAACTTGTGCAGTATCTAACTGAACTGACGAGAAAATTGCCCGGAGTAAAGGAGGAGCTTTCCCATCAAATTTTTTATTGGGATCAGGAACAATCGGCCACAGCGCTAACATATTACCGCGACAATAACCTTGAAAAACGAGCGATCGAAGATATTGCACCTGAAGAAATAGAGGTTGCACTTATCGAGGTCATGGACAACAGTCTCTCTCTATTAAGAGAGGATCTTGTACGCGCCACAGCCAGAGCTTTTTCCTTTTCTAAAACCGGTGCTCAAATTGATAGCATTATCAATACTTCAATTGATAAACTACTCCAACAGGGTTATTGGAAATCAATAAATGGGAGAATTGTTTTGATATAGATCAGGTTTAGTAGCCTGATCTATACAGTTGATTGATGTAAGCGGTATAAATTCCGATGGGAATCTTGCCAGTCACCGTTCCACGCATCGATTCGGGGCAGGCTGTCAAAATACTGTCCAATGAGAAAACAAATATATTTTCCACTGCATTTTGGAGTCTCCGCTCCCCTTTTTCGTGCATGTATTCCATCAGATGCAGTGCTTTACCCAACTCATCCTCACGTCCCTGCTCAATCATCTTTTCGATATACGATGTAAGGATGCGGATTGTTGTGATTGGATTGCCAGCATTTTCTGGCTGCGAAATTTCTGTTTGCGCCAATGGTATCACCGAAACAATGATTTCCTGAGCTTGCTTTATATTCATCATATATTCACTTTAAGCGGTTTAAACATTATTGTTATACAATAGCTTTTTATAAATCCGATATTAAATATCATCGGCTGTCATCCGAATTTTGGCCCGCAATCGATTTTGATTTGCAATCGGTTATACAAGTCCATCGTATGATTACATTAGTTATTTTCATAGGAATAGTATTCGCCAGGTTTGTTTTTCTCTTAGTCATTCCTACCTTCTGGAAGAATAAGCCGTTGTATCGAAAGCGGCAAACGAGCCTCCAGGTGACTCCATTCAATCGTGTTACATGCTTTTTTAAATCTGGAGAAGGTCTTTGGTAGTAATCCGTTTATTACAATCTGGAGTTCTGAAGTTCCGCGCTCAAGTACATAAGCCACGACCTGCATTACCCATTCAAAACGGCGCCAATCTTTGGCATAAATGACATCCTCCGCAAACTGAGATATGACATTGACAATATTTTTGTAGTCCTTTTTAAGTTCGGTTTTCCTTAGTCTAAGATTCAGCTCCGGGATTACAGCGGCAACAAAATCCACCGTCTGTCCTTCATCCATTTTTTTTCTTGCTTCCATTGCATTGTTTTTATGAATACCAATAATCCATTGTTACTGGTATAAGCCAAACAACATTCCAAAACAAAAAACAAGAAATAACAAACTGAAATACAGCTATATTGATTTATTTTACAAAGTTTTTAACAAGAAAAATGATATCAAAATGAAAAGGTTATTATCAAATTGGGATAAATCGATCTCCTTTACATTGTCCAAAGACTCCATTTCGATTTTATTGCGGCGGGGTTTATTTGCTCTATTTTCTTATAAAATTTAACAAAATCTTTATTCCATAGGGTATAGTTGTGCGTAAACTTAAATACTATTTTTTGATTGTCAGCCCCATGGATAATAACTTGCCAGACCCTATGATTTGTGATTGTTATCGAAGTCTTGCTCAGCTCGATGATTTCCGTTAGCAGGAAAACCGCCTTTCTCTGCTGTTTATTATCAATAGCATAAAAGTTTATATCATCAAAATAGAAATCTTCATCACTGACAAGATTATCTTTCAAGCCAAACAGGAAAGGACGGGATGAAATCTTTCTGATCTCTTCTCCTACCAAATCAGCTGAAGATTCATAACTGACCTGACTATTTTTAGGTTTAAATCCAGCAGTATACTGCCTGAAAATTAGGCCAAATAGTACAATGAATAGCGCAAAGCCTATCAAAAATATAAGGTATAAATGCATTCTTCTCTTTATTAAACGAAACTTGTCTTTCACTCCAGACATCAAAAAAACCGTCTAAATATGTAATGCAGTAATTAATTAGCAGCACAAAATTATCAAATTTAATCCAATATGCAGATTTTTATGGACGACAGCGAAATAAGATGGGCCGAAGGTTTAGATTGGGATGATATCGAGATGGGAACATAAAAAATCACTCAATGCTTGTCACTGAGTAATTGAAAAGCGGCATAATATGCCGCTATTTTTATAATAAACAACAGTATGCGATAAAAAAACTAGCTTCCAAAACTGATATAATACAAGGGTGTATCGCCGGAGTGATTCTCGACACGGTCAAGCCCTTCAAAGAATATATGATCCCCCAGTTCCTTGCCTATCAATTGTTTCTCCATTTGATACAATAGGTCCAGTGCGGTAAAATTCTTCCCATTGGAAGCTTGGACTCGGGCGCATATTTCTACTTGAAAATATCCATCATCTCCATTATCCTCATCAAAAGCCTCTTCTTCATCATCCATTAGTACCTCATTGGGATTCAAATCTTCCATTCCCTTGATCCAACACATATAACAAAGCTCAATTTCGGGCGCATCGACCACAATTTCATTGGCATCCCACTGTGCCCGATCGCCTAAAATATCACGCTGATACTCCGCAACATTGGCATCAAACTCCTGGGAATTATGATACGACTTGGCCTGAAATGTCCAGGCAATAGCTGACAGCACACGGTCTTGGACTGGTTGGGTATTCCAATCAATATTATTCCAAGGACTGCCTATCTTTTCCCTTAAATAGCCAACATATCTTTTTAAATAAGATTTCCCGATTTTATTGTTCAGCCCAACATGATGTTCTCCCTCCAAAAATTTTTCGGAGAAAGTATGCCAATCTTTAAAGTGCAATCTTGCGTAGGAAGAAAGCTTTTTCAAGATATCCAAAGCGGCTGATTTCTGCAGATACCCGACATCCGCTGCTGCAGTCGTGATATGACTACTGACAGTAATAGCAAGCGCATCCACACCGGGTTTGCTGATATCCCAGCTTCCACTGTCGATTTGATCTTCCCGACCTTCCAGAGCGGTTTCCCCTGTCCTAATTCCGAGCAAGTTAAAATATGCTGCTAATATTTGCAGGCAGCTTTCGGTATCTGCAATAGCGAAGTCTCTTTTCAATAGCTTCACCAGTTCATCGCGGTACTCCGCCTGTTTGGGATAAGTTCCGAACTGATATAGATGAACCGGATAAGTTCCATCGTCACCAGCACTGCCGAATACGGTAAACCAATCGCCAAAGACGATAACACGGAATGCCGCGCCCAACGCTGTACCGAATTGCTCTTCATAAGGAATATTGTTCAGCGTATCCTTACTGTTAATTTGCGGTTCTTTTGCTTTATCCAATTCCGCTTCCTGTGCGAGTTCCTCTTTCGCTTCCCTTACGCCCTCCTTTGCTGCACTCAATAATTCTTTGAAAAATTTAAACATAATTTTAAAATATTATTTTTAGCTAATTATTCTTATTTACATTTTATCGCAACCCCAAAAAGGCTTCATGCAGTGAGTTTAACTACTCATGATCACCTTTATGGACTTGAGATTTCAATTTACTGCTGTAAATCTGAAAATAAATATTTACTTTTTATTCAGAAATCCATATTAGTCTGGAGCCCGACCATATTTGTGGCCGAAGACTCCATATTTGAAGGAAGATAACAGGAGTAATTTTCATCATTACGAGAGCTCCATTCATTAAAGCAACATCAGACATGACTATATTCGAAGATCTAATTACACCTGCCGTTTTTAAGAGAACTCTTACATTCAAGCGGAATGAACTGATTAAAAGCAGCGGAACTATAGACTCAAAAATATACTTCATAAAAAAAGGCAGCCTTAAAATTTCCATCTTCCAACAAGATGCCGAACAGATTATCCGGCTAGGTTATACTGGAGATCTTATTGTGGCCATGGACTCCTTCTTTGATGGTTGCCATTCAGATTTTGTTATTCAAGCCATCAAGAAAACTGAAGTATTGGTCGCGGAAAAAGAAGATTTTATGCATTTCGTCTACGAAAGCCCTGAGAACACTTCACTTTACATCAACATATTAGAGGGATTGGTGAAGCAACAACTTGACAGAGAACAGGATCTATTGCAGGACTCCCCTAAAATCCGATATGAGCGTGTTTTTAAGAGAAACCCCACCTTGTTCCAAATTATTCCCAATAAACATATTGCCAACTATTTGAGGATGACACCTGAAACTTTTTCACGGATCAGTAAATCTTGAGTTCAATCAATTTTTTTGCCTTTTTTTTTCGTGTATTTTATCAAAAAAACGAAAATGAAATATAAATCTTTAGCATTACTTGAACAGCTCAGCGCACAGACAAGGGAACATATGGCTTTTGTTGAATCGTTGAAAACACTGTCGTTAGATAATCTCAATAAACGGCCCCATAATGGCTCATGGAATACCTTAGAGTGTATCGCACATCTCAATCTTTATGGAAACTTCTATCTACCTGAAATTTCAAGAAGAATGGCGGCTAGTCAATCGAAAACAGCAAGCTATTTCAGCAGTGGCCTTTTAGGAAACTATTTCGCAAAAAGTATACTTCCAAAAGATCGACCAAACAAAATGAAGACATTCCAGGAGATGGATCCTATATATAAGCAATTGGACAAAAATGTGCTTGCTGTCTTTTTGGAACAACAAGAGAACTTTCTTCAATTACTTGAGCAGGCAAAATCAAAAGATCTCGGCAAAATCCGTACAAATATTTCCATCAATAAATGGATAAAAATCCGTCTCGGAGATACCTTCCGTTTTCTGGTCAACCACAATATCAGACATATCGTACAGATAAAAAATATTCTTTCAAGCTGCTCCGTTATTGATCAGACCAGTCCGGTTTTACCGACAGTTGACCATAGTTAACCGACAATATCTGCTTATTTACCGAATTGTGTCGTACTACCGCCATGCTATTGGCTATTTTCGAAAAAAACACATAAGCAATAGATATTTTATGATGAATCGCCTTATAACAGTATGGACAATTTTACTCGTTTTTGTCAGTTTTCAGTCGATGGGACAGAAAAAAGATACGGATTATTTCTTGGAAAAAGATAATATTAAACATCCTGAAATGGGTAATATTCTGCCTATGCAAATGTTCAATTTCCATGTAAAACCGTATGAAGCATTGGGTACAATAAATTTAGTGGACTCATTGGCTTACAAAGGTAAGCGGTTTGCTATCTACTCATTTGGGATAACTAAGGCTGTTGATCAAAAAGAATACTATTCATTTTTTAATGTTGTCATTCAATTGGAAACCGGTGAATCTTTAATGGAATTGGCAAAAGCGAATAAAATTTTCGCTGCAAATGTATCTAGAAACCATCCTTATTATTTTGGGCAGGGCACCCTGATCAGGAACGACTATCGTGTCAATTTCGTCGCTTTCACTCAGCCTGACAATGATATTGCTATCATTAATACAAAAATTTACCAGTTATCGCAGGGGCGAACAATTTTACTTCGTCAGGATGATAAACATCAATTTATATTGAAAGACCATCAGTTTTCAGACAAAGAAATGCATGCCATAAAAGACCTTAAAGGGCATATTTCGATCCTTCTAGACAAGATTGCTAACGATACTTCAACTATGTAAATAATTTGAAAAGTTCAAGCACCGCAGCAAGTATATTTAGTAGCTGTTTCATGGAAAAAATAGCGCAATTATCGAACCATTAGGATGATCGCGGTGTGAAGAGCTCGATTACTCTTTCCAATGGACGGCCGACAACCGCTTTACCATCTTTAATAACGATAGGCCGTTCTATCAATATGGGATTTTGCAGCATCACCTCAACCCATTCCTCATCTGTCAATTGAAGATGTTGAAATTTTTCGAGGAATAGAGCTTCATTCTTTCGAATAAGCGCTAGTGGTTTAAGTCCGAGTTGTGACAATATTTCAATGAGCTCAGCTTTACTGGGGACATCTTCAAGATACTCTTGCACCTGCAGATCTACAGTATGCTCTTGCAAAAAATCCAACGCTGCGCAACTCTTGCTGCATTGTTTATTATGGTATATTTTAATCATAGTAGCTTGTTGTTGGGTCTTATTATTTGAGATTATTTTTCGAATCTAATAAAAATTCCAAAGGAAATACAGGCAGATTTCGTTTTCTCCCAAGGCGACGCGGTATTCTCCCAGGGGAATTTACTTTTCCCTTAGGGGATTTTGGTTTTCCCATCGAGGAATTTACTTTCCCTCGAAATTCACCCTCGATAAACCAATGCTACAAATCATGCGATTAAAAACAATAAAGCCACTTTTCACAGAAAAATAGCTTGTAATTCAATAAATCACAGGGGTAAAATTATGCCAAAAAGTTTTTTGTACTTCCTAAATTTTGGCACAATTTTACCCCTTCTATATGCTGCGAGTTGTTTATATGGGTGGACTAGTCTCTTATTTATTTGAGAGACACGGAAGTTATCATCAATTCCTCTGGCAAAATTGAACTGTAAATGACCGTGGTTTGTAAAACGAATTTTATAATTTAGTAGTATGAACTCAGCTGAAAGTGTAACAGATTTCTACAAAAGACAACCGGGCTTTGCGAACCTAGACTTCCCGCTTAATAATACGGGTATTGGTCACTTCAATGTGTTTAGCCGAGAATCCTGTACAGTAGTCTCCCCTTATAACCGTCGTGATTTTTATAAAACTTCATTGATTATAGGTCGGGGCAAATTATATTATGCTGATAAATGGATACAGATCGATCGACCGGCGATGTTATTTGCCAATCCGGTCGTACCTTACGCCTGGGAACCGGAGTCTACCACACAATCTGGATGGTATTGTGTCTTTACGGAAGAATTTATTCAACATAGTGAACGCATAGAGAGTTTAAAGGATTCTCCCCTTTTTAAAATTGGGAGCAACCCAATTTATTTTCCAAATACAGAACAACTGGATGAAATCTCAACAATTTTCAAAAAAATGTTGTCTGAGATGAATTCAGATTATGCGCATAAAGATGATGTCTTGCGCAGCTACCTGCATCTATTGATCCATGAGACAATGAAATCAAGCCCTGCTCGGGAGTTTGGTGCATATACCAACGCATCTACCCGGGTATCGAGTCTATTTTTAGAACTCCTAGAACGTCAATTCCCAGTAAATACATTGGATACTGGTTTGCAACTGAAAAGCCCAGGGGATTATGCTCATGCCCTTTCGGTGCATATCAATCACCTGAACCGTTCTGTAAAAGAAACAACAGGTAAAACCACAAGTGCACATATCGCCAGCCGCATTGCGCAGGAAGCGCGGGCATTGCTACTGCATACCAATTGGAACATCGCCGATATCGCTTATAAATTAGGCTTTGAATACCCTTCTTATTTCACGAACTTTTTCAAAAAACATACTGGAATGTCACCAAACCAATTACGGATGACAACTGTTTGAATAATATAATTATCTGTTTGATTGTCTTAAGTAAGACACAGGATACCTTCACTACTTTTGTATTGAACAAAATATAACAGTTATGAAATATAGAAATCTCGGAACAACAAACGAACAGTTATCTGCTATTGGATTAGGTTGTATGGGAATGAGTTTTGCCTATGGACCTACAGACGAAAAAGAGAGTATTGCTACACTTGAAAGGGCATTGGACCTCGGCGTAAACTTTTGGGATACAGCGGACATGTACGGCAATGGCGCCAACGAAGAATTGATCTCAAAAGTTCTGGTTCCCAATCGTGATAAGGTATTTATTGCAACCAAATTTGGCTTTCGTTTCAAGGATGGACAGGCGGGACCAAGTGGCACCGCAAACACCTATTTTGACGGATCACCTGCCTGGATAAAAATTGCTGTAGAAAATAGTCTCAGAAGACTTCGTATCGATACCATAGATCTGTATTATGCACATCGGGTGGATCCGAATATCCCGATCGAAGATACTGTAGGCGCTATGTCGGAACTGGTCAAAGAAGGAAAAGTAAGATATCTTGGACTGAGTGAGGCATCGCCTGCTTCGATCATCAAAGCCAATGCGGTTCATCCCATTGCGGCACTGCAAAGTGAATATTCTCTGCTAACACGTGATGTAGAAAAAGAAATACTACAGACTGTACGTAATTTGGGTATCAGTTTAATCCCTTATTCGCCACTTGCCAGAGGTTTATTTTCCAATACCTTAAATTTAGATAGTCTGGCAGCAGACGATTTCAGAAGGACACTTCCGCGCAACCAGGGAGAACATGCGGAGAATAACGCTCGTTTGATTGCTGAATTTGCGCTCTTAGCTCAAGATAAACAATGTTCGCCAATACAATTGGCGCTGGCTTGGGTGCTCGCTCAGGGGAATGACATCATTCCAATTCCAGGTACGAAAAAAAGAAAGTATCTAGAAGAAAATGTGGGTGCTATCGAAGTACAATTGTCGGATTCGGATCTAAACGCCATCGAAGAAATACTTCGAAAATACCCGAATGTGGGTGCTCGTTATAGCGATGGCGCAATGGCATTGGTCAACAATTAATAGATACATCAATCTGCTCCCACAACTGAGACAGAACTATACCGCTGAAAATGGGGTGCAGCATTTTTTGCGCATCATTTCGAAAACCTTGCTGTTGTCTATTGATCCAACAGCAAGGTTTGTTTTTATTTAGAAACTAACAGTTAGTGCCATAACAGCTGTTGTGCTATTTTTTACCAAACTATTATTCCGATTTAGGAAAATTGCTTCTTTATTGGTCAGATTACGTATTTCTGTCCGCCAAAGTACATTGGGGAGAATTGCATAATCAGCATTGATCGAGTAGCCAAATGTTTGGAACCCATTTTTTGCCTCGGTAGAGATAATGACTCCCTTTTTATCCTGATAGTATTCACCCCGAGCAGTAAGGCTGAATTTATCAGATCCTGCATAACGGGCAATTAATACCGGGGTATACCAGACATTGTATTTGCTGCTCCCTTTTTCCTTTTGCTCTGCACCGATGTCAAAACCCACCGTGAATCCGACCTGTTTATTTAGCTGATAAATAGCATATAAGTTATGAAAATAGCGCATCTGTCTGACACTATCCGCTTTATCACTGCCGATAAAAGATCCACTATTGATCGTTAAATTATCGGTCGGCTTATATACAAGCTGATGTCCGAAGGCAGGCAAACTATTACCATCGACACGCTGTATACGTTGCCAACCGTTTAATACAAGTCCGCTAAGAAATAATTTTCCAGATGCAGAGGTGTAAGATATTTTTGCGCCGGTTTCAAAATAGGGCGAATTATCGGCAAAAAGGCTCCTTGTCACTGTCCAATTGTCCTTTCCAATGGCACTTTCAAAACCCAAATGGGAAGAGAAAATACCGGCATCAATCCATAAATTATGCTTCTTTGAGATGCGTACACCAGCATTGGCTTCATAGATATTCTTCAATACTCCAGGTTCCGCCGCATAGTTGGCATTCATGTAGGTACCTGTTGCCAAGGTTACATTGGCTCGCGTGTTCTCCGTATTATAAGTAGCTTTTAGCAAGGCCAGATTGATATTCACTTCATTGTTCCTGTTATGGCTGTAAACAAAACCCGGACGTGTATTTCCAAGAGGGTTATTGAAATCCCGCATATAATAAGCTTCCACATATCCGTTGAATGAAAGCGGGTTATTTTTTGTTGTGTCTTCCTGTGCAAATATTGATGTTGACCCAAGTACAAGGGAGGTCAACAGGGTTAATTTCTTCATTTATTTAATTTTTGATTGTCATTTATTCTATTCGTATTGCTACGCTTTGGCATTTATTTTCCCATCATTGTCATTCTGCTATCACCTAGATTCGTTTTATTCCGGCTAAGGACTGCAGCCCATTATATACTCGACATAATGGCTACTCCGACTATATCCTTTCGCCAAAAGCTGATATCGCGATTGTTTTTTCAAAATTTAACCGAGATACAGCTGATAGATCATGGTAAGGATCAAGATGATCATCACAACCTTCGCTATGCGATCTATAGACAATTTCCGGGGCGACTGCTGCTCCTGATTTTCTTTTAAATCTTTCATGGCTAACGTTAACTTAAGTGTTGTTCTACTTTGTATTTTCTTAATTTTTCTCAAAGGGATCCATCAGATTTTAAAGAATAACTAAAAGCAATGTATTCCAGTTATTATCGGTACTAGTGTTTTCACTTTGGTGTGGATTATTAAAGATTCGTGAACTATTATTTTCAATCTTGGAGATGTCATATCATCCGCGGTCGGTATATCAGCTTCAATGTGGGCGGGCTCTGTGCCGATTCTTTTATTTTTCTAATCATTTTCATTTTTATATACGTTGTCCCTATATGCCAAACAATATTCCACAGTTTTCACAAACAACGTAAAACACTAAAAGACAATAGATTTAAAAAGAAAAGACTAAAATCAAAATAGCTAGATCCTATCAAAATGACAGGGTTATTTTATCAAAATGAGAATTGATTTGTGAGATGAGCTATCCAAAATGAGGGATACAGTCCCTGTCAACGGCTAATTGATTGATTGATTGATTGATTGATTGATGACTACTACGGCATTTTTATCGGTAAGAATTGGTCAATCGCTAAGGAAAATTAGATTTCCTCACTATCTTCTAAGTTGTCTACCGAGATTGGCATATCTGAAGAAAAATTTATATTGATACCATAAGGATCACAAATGCTAAATAAACCTTCAGCAAAACGCAGCACCCATTCCTCCTGGTCATCGTAAAGAATAACTTCGGGGAGATCCACTGGAAACTCTTCGATCTCCCTCGCTAAATACTCCCTTTCCCTATCGCTTATTTTGAAATCAATAGCTTGTTCGGTCAATGTTCTCTTCAAAAAGGATATTCCAGTTTCGAGATAACTCTCCATATTACCAAGAATAGCTTCGGCAAGCCTTAGCATGTTAACACTTGGCTTTTCTGCTTTGGTTAGTATATAAAGCGGAATTTCTCCATCAAAAAAACGGTTGTCCACAACAATCCGGATAGACCACACGGATGTTTCCTCTGGACCTTCGCTGCGTTCTAGTACACCAAAACTTGTCATAAAACTTTTATCAACCATGCCATTAATTTAATAACAAATCGTATTACTACGCAAAAAATAAGCGTAATAAAAACAAAAAACATGAATAATCTGTAAATTAGGCAATCAAGAATAGGGAGCAAACTTAACCCGCAACAATTAGATGCAAGAAAATAAATACGACGATCCAAAATTTTTCGAAGAATATAGCAAAATGTACCGGTCACAGAAAGGCTTATTGGGAGCTGGCGAATGGCATGAATTTCAAAAGCTCTTACCAAACCTGAGAGACAATGCTGTGCTCGATTTAGGCTGTGGATATGGTTGGCATTGTCGATATGTGATTGAAAATGGCGCAAAATCTGTTATTGGTGTAGATCTATCCGAAAAAATGCTGGAGAAGGCCAACGAGATCAATAAACTGGAGGGAATCAAATATCAACGAAATGCAATTGAAGAGCTTACTTTCAGATCCGGACAATTTAATCTGGTGATCAGTTCTTTGGCATTTCACTACATAAAAGACTTTGATGCACTCTGTCGGAATATTTACAATTGGCTCCAACCTGGAGGGCAATTTTTATTCTCGATAGAGCATCCTGTTTTTACCGCGCAGGGCAACCAAGATTGGATATACAACAAAGATGGAGACAAACTCTATTGGCCTGTAGACAACTATTTTCTCATGGGGGCCAGAGAGACAACATTTTTGGGAAATACGGTTCTGAAATACCATAGAACAATTACTTCTTATCTCAGTAGCATTCTACAAAGTGGATTTAAAATAAACGCTTGTGTTGAACCTGAACCCAGTACAGAAATGCTCGAAAATTTTCCAGCAATGGGCGACGAATTGAGAAGGCCAATGATGTTGATTATTTCCGCTGAAAAGTAGTTCCCTACATCGGCTTCCTCTGTAACAAATTTGCATAAGAGCCTGTATTTATAATGGAAAGCAAACATTAAAATTTATTTTAGTATATCAAGTCCCTAAAAACATTCATATACGACAAACTTTAAACAATGATAAACTTAAACCTATTCAAAAAAATTGCAGTGGCTGCCTGTATCAGCTGTCTATTTTATTCGTGTAATAAGGAGGCGAGTGCTCCAAATACATTGACTGAGGAAGAACAAAAAGAAGGCTGGCAGCTCCTATTTGATGGCACTACCCTGAACAATTGGCATACCTACAACAATGAGAAAAAAGCACCGACAGCCTGGTTGGTGCGGAATGGTACAATCTATTGTGATCCAAACAACGAAAGTCAAAAATATGATCTTGTGTCCAACACTGACTATAAGAATTATGAGTTCAAATTTGAATGGAAACTGGAAAAGGAAGGCAACAGTGGCGTTTTCGTCAATGTACAGGAACAGCCGGATATCAATGCGACTTATCACTCAGGCCCTGAATATCAATTGCTCGCAGATTCGCACCCTGACTTTGACAAACCATTGAAACGTGCTGGTTGTCTCTATACGTTTTTACCACAACAAAATTTTGTCAGCACCAAAGCTAAAGATGATTGGAACCAATCAAGCATTATACAAAAAGACGGTAAAATAACCTTCTACCTGAATGGTACAGTCACAGCTGAAATGGATTTCAATTCGCAAAAATGGAAGGATCTGGTAAAACATAGTACTTTCAAAGATTTTCCGGAATTCGGTCAACATGTTAGTGGCAAGCTCGCTCTTCAAGACTGGTCAAGGGGTGTATCCTTTAGAAATCTAAAGATAAAACAATTATAATCACCCCTGCATATAGCCTCAAAAATCCTTCGTTTTTTGTATGAACGAAGGATTTTTTTTGGCCTGATTTTATTTATTCACCCCAAATACCTGATTATTTATTTCTGATCTGGACAGGTTAAATCACAATTAAAGTTCAGCTAATTTTAGCACGATTTACAATCGCTCCTCATTTTAAAATTGAGTCCCGTTGTACCGAATACCCAGCAAAATTTCGCAACATGCACCGTTCGTAAACGAACAATTATGCCCGTCATCGAACATTTTTAAAATCCATAGCAAAGCATATCTGACTCAAAACAAAGCAACTATAAACTTGGCTAAATAATTGTTATACCTCAGCTAATTAAAAACCCTAAATAATATGTTTAAGCTTATTCTATCTTTTGTTTTTATTTTCATTTTCAGCTGCAATTTACAAGCACAAAACTGCAATTGTGCTGAAAACCTTAAATGGGTTAAAAAAATTATCGAAGAAAATGATGCTGGTTTTCAATATGTCTTAGACCAAAAAGGGTTGGACGCTTACCAAGCGCATAACACTAAAATAGAGCAGAAATTAGCAGGTGTTAAATCAAATTTAGACTGTACAAAACTCCTATCAGAATGGCTACAGTTTATCCGCAAAGGCCATTTGTCGATCAACCGAATCGATGGAAAAGATGTTGATGTACTTGTCTCCAAAGACGATCATAGCGTCAAGATAGCTCACCCTTCCATCCCTTTCTCCGAAGAAGAATTTAAGCTTTATCTCTCTGCGAAAAAAAGACAAGATTTAGAGGGAATATGGGACTCTCCTCCATACAAAGTAGCTATCAAAAAGTATCCTGAAGGATATAAAGGCATTATCGTCGGATCTACAGCGGATAATTGGGTGGTCGGTGACGTCAAATTCACCCTAAACAACGAACTATCAGAAGGCACTTATTATCTTAGAGATAAATCCCAGGAAAAAATATCCTCCACATTAGCCATTGGGAAAAATATCTTTCAATTGGGTAATTACCTATACACTAGAAAATATCCGACAGTAGAAAACACGCCTTTAGAAGCTGATTTTGCAAGATCATACTCAACAGATAAACCTTATCTGCAAAAGATTAATACAAAAACAATTCTGTTACGTATCCCCAGCTTTAACGGTAGGCAAAAACAAACAATTGATAGCCTTACCGCTGTGCATAAACCGCAGTTGGAAAAAACAGAAAACTTAATTATTGATATCCGAAATAACGGTGGTGGTAGTGATGGCAGTTATGCTGAAATTATTCCTTTTTTATATACAAACCCTATTCGTACCGTTGGTGTAACATTTTATTCCACAAAATTAAATAACCAACGGATGTTGGACTTCTGTGAAAAGTATGAAGAATATGGTATTGATCCAAAAGACGTTCCTTTCTATAAAGCTGCATATGATAGTTTAAGCAATCATTTAGGAAAGTTTGTCAATCTTAGGCCAAACCGAACAATGATCAATATTGATTCAAGCCACACAGCACTTCCCTATCCAAAACAAGTGGCTATCATTATCAATGGTGGAAATGGAAGCACGGCAGAGCAATTTTTACTTGAGGCTAAGCAAAGTAAAAAAGTAAAGCTTTTCGGTACAACAACCGCTGGTGTACTTGACATCTCAAATATGTATTTTGTTGAATCCCCGTGCAAAGAATATAGGCTGGGCTATTCACTTAGCAAAAGTTACCGGATCCCTGAAATGGCCATTGATAATAAAGGGATACAACCCGATTTTTATATAGACAAAAGTATACCTGCCCACGAATGGGTTGACCATGTCAGAAAAGTACTTGAAGATTCGAAATAACTGTTAGTTTTAACAAATTATACAGTATTAAAACAATTGTGATATGGTATTAACCATATATAAAATAAACTGACCTCTAAGTACATGAACACAAGCAAATCATTATTTAACCTATTACTTTTCTTTGCAATTGCCTCTCCTGTAGTCGCACAGACAAAAATTGAAATTGACCAATCTATTTCTCAGGTAGAATCAGGATTAATGCCAGCGATACGATTTGACGAGTGGGCTGTTAGATAATAGCCTGTCTACTATGTACAGCAACCTGATACTTATAGATTTTATCTTCTTCATTTATCAATATTCAGCGACACATCTATATTTCAGAATTAAAATTCAAAAAATAGAAAATAAAAGAAATAAAATATTTGTTAAACATTAATGTATCGAATTAAATTCCGAACACGTTAAGAGTTAGAGAGTCACCAAAATCGTGGCTTCTACATATATTAAATGAAAAAAATGATCATGATTTGCCTTATTGCACTCTCGCAATTAAAAGGCTACGGACAGGAAATCCCGCAAAGAAAATCTGAAATCAGAGTTGGCTATGGGCTTGTACCTGTCCAAGAAATCGGAACACTATTGGGAGATTGGATTACAATGGGGATCGTGGGCAGAAGAGTGGAAAGTACCGAGGGTACCGGTGCTATTTCCACAGGATACTCGCTCAATTTAACACAACGATTTTCAGTGGGAATCGACGGTTTTTATGGAAAAAATACAGTCCGTTACAAGGATGATCTTGGAGATTCCAAATGGAGCGCTTATGGTGGACTGGTAAATGCAAAATATCTCTATCTGGATAGGGGAAAATTGAACTTATACGGTAAGGGTGCTGTTGGATATGCACAATACCACAACCGTCAAAAAGATAACTCCGACAACTTTGGCGCACTATCCTACCAAGCTTCACCATTCGGTATTCGTTATGGTAATAAAATCGGTGTATATGGCGAATTTGGTTTCGGATATCTGGGTATCGCCAATGTTGGTGTACCTTTCAAATTATAATATTTCATACTATAAATTAGTATAGTTTTTCAAACATTTAAATAAAAATTACAATGATCAAATCTATCATATCATTACTATCTGTTGCGCTTATAAGCAGCAGTTGTTCAACAATCCAACATAAAGAAAAAATGGATTCAACTAAAAACAGTGTATCGGTAAAACTTCAGAATTCCAATCCCGTTACCATCAAAAATCCTTCTGGTAAAATTACCCTCTATGCTGTGGCTGCAAACATCGCAGATGTACCAGCAACGATAATAGCTGAAAAAAGCTTTAAACAAAGTGAATTACCATTTGAGATCAAATTGGATCTTCCAAAAAATCATTACAAATTAATCAAACCGGCAGTTAATGAAACTGATCCCATAAAATATTACGTCGCTTTGGAATGGGATTCTAATGGTGACCTTACAGTGGGTAAAGGAGATGTGAGGGTTGACTTTAACAAGAAATTTCCAACCATATCTCTTGGAAATAATAATGAGGTATTTGTCTTACAGGCAGAGTAGTACTTTTTACAGCTTTCCAAAAGTATTTTCTTAAAAATGCTTTTGGAAAGTATCATTATAGACGGCCCTATTGTCCGTCGAAACTATTATCGCAAATCGATACGGGCATCTATCCAAAAGTACGCCCTGTTTTTGCGGAATAAATCATCGGGTAATTGATGGTTATAAATCAGTTCTTCCAATGTATTAAAATTATAACGCAACACCTCATCGCTCTTAAACTGGATCGGACGTAAAATCGCGTCTTCATCATCAATAAAAATATCAGATTCGAAAAGATTAATTTGATTTGTTGTGACCCAGGCTATAGCCGCTACTTTATCCATTTTTATCAAAGCCTTGGACGCTTCTTGATATTGTTTCATTTCCCAAGGGAGATCTTCGGGATAATGGGAGGCTACATAGTCCTGATATATTTTTATATCCCCTACTCGCAGGCATTCGTTGCGAATCAACAGCCTTGTTGTATCGCGGGCAAAGCTCACATAGTCGGGATGCATAAACAAGCCGTACCGTTTACTATACAATGCAATCTTATCTGCTAATTCTTGCCTCATAATTTATGTACGCAACAAAAATCATCCCAACATCCTCTTTTATAGTAGGTTTTAAACCAGATTATTGATTTTTTAGGTAAAAAAATATGATTTATTCAAAATCAAGCAGTATATGGGAAATATAAAGAGTTAGTTTTTCCAATAAAAGAGAAAGGATTCTGATATCACTCCTATTTATATGCATAGTGATATCAAAATCCCTGATTGTTATTAAAATATTTTTAAGCCTACAATACCCGCCACAATTAGCATCGCCGACAAAAGTCTAAAGACATTTGCTGAATCGCCGAAGAAGAATATCCCGACCAACAATGTACCGACAGCACCTAAACCAGTCCAAACCGCATAGGCTGTACCGATTGGGATAGCCTTTTGCGCATAAAACAATAGTGCTCCACTGATAGTCATCGAGACAACAGCCAATATAATCCAACCAAATTTATTGCCATCTGGCTGTTGTGCCATCTTTAATCCTAAAGGCCAACCAATTTCAAAAACACCAGCGATAATTAATGCAATCCAATTCATTTTCAATTATTTAAATGATCCACTACAAAAGTAGTGACTTGATTGACGGCATTTTTTGATCTATATCAAAATCGTTCGTTAACGTCTGATCCGGCTCAAGGTCTCCTGCGTAATTCCCAAATAGGATGCAATGTGGCCAAGATTGACTCGATTTAGCAAATTTGGTTGCAACTTAATCAGCGATTGATAGCGTTCTATAGCAGATTCGGTGTGCAACGAGATAATACGTTCTTCTAAGACAATGCATACTTCCTCCGCAATTTTTCTTCCGATAAGGTTTAACGCCGGATATTTACGATAGAGTTCATTCAGATCATCCACAGCAATTGCATAGACCTCCGAATCTTCTAGAAATTGAATATTCTCAAAGGAAGGTTTTTCTGTATATACAGGTAATATCGATCCAAAAATTTGATTTTCTTCACCAAACCAGCTGTTGAGTTCCCGCCCATTTTTGAAGAAATAGGCTCGAATCAGACCTTTACTGAGCACAAAATAACTGGATACATGCTGCCCCTCTTTTAGAAAATGTTCTCCCTTACGCTTCGAAAAATACTTGATCCTTTGTTCGATCTCCTTTTCGGCGGCTTCATTGAGATGCCCATATCTTCTGAGCTGCTGGATTAATGGATTCATGACTTACTATAAACTAATGGATCTGAAGATACAAAACTCTCAAAAAAACAGTGAAGGATATGATAAAAATTCAGGTGTAATGTATCTTTGTCTAAACGGCAAATCAATAAAAATTAATCCGTTTAGAAAAAGGCAGTATAAAATCTATAAGTATGCAAGAACTCAACCAGTTTTATTTAAGCCAGCAAGAGCCCAATAAGAGTTGCTTGTTGGCACTAAAGCATATTATTCTCCAACAGGATACAGAAATCAGGGAAACGGTAAAATATGGAATGCCTTGTTTTTGCTATAAGAACAAAGCATTTTGTTACCTGTGGACCGATAAAAAAACAAAACATCCTTATCTGCTAATGGTAGAAGGAAAATATCTGAATTATCCTGTGCTCGAAACCGGAACACGTTCACGGATGAAGGTATTTCCTGTTAATCCAAATGAGGATCTTCCACTGGAGACCATTAGAACTATTTTAAATGCAGCGATCAACCTATATCGCGATGGAAAAATCGGCATTTAGCACCATCCTCCAAAACATTTAAATAATACTTACTTAACCTAAGATCAATAATACAGCACTACCTTTACCGCGGTTTAAAAAATCACCTAGTCATTTAAACAGCTACTAAACAAATGAGAAAACATTTGATTACCAGCATTTTGCTAAGCACAATTGGTACATCGATTACCTATGCGCAAAATGAAACTACCTCTGCCCTAAATGGAACAGTCAGAGAGGGGAACACTCCTATCAATGGTGCAACAATTGAGGCTATCCATTTACCATCTGGGACAAAATACACGACTTCATCACGCAACGATGGCCGTTATAACCTTCCGAATATGCGTATCGGTGGTCCTTATCAAATCACGGTAACTTATTTAGGTCATACACCAAATGTCAAGCAAGTAGAAAAACTGGCATTGGGACAAAGTTCAACACTTGATATTCAGATGATCGCCAATGATCGGCTTTTGGAAGAAGTAGTTGTCGTGGGCACAAGGCAGGGAAAAGTCTTCAATTCAGGTCGAACTGGAGCTTCACAGAATATCTCACGTACGGCAATACAGAATCTACCCACACTCAACCGAAGTTTTACAGATTTCGTCAAGCTGACGCCTCAATTTTCAATGCAATACGGCAATCCTTCATTTGCAGGAAGAAGCAATCTTGCGAACAACTTCACGATTGATGGCGCATTGTTTAACAATGCTTTTGGACTACAGGGGACAATTGGAAGCCAGACAAACTCGCAACCGATTAATATGGATGCTTTTGAAGAGATCTCTGTTAATATCGCTCCCTACGATGTGAGACAGAATGGCTTTACAGGCGCTGCAATCAATGCTGTCACTCGAAGTGGTACAAATGAAATACAGGGTTCATTAAACTATTATTTCAGAAATCAGGATCTCGTCAATAAGTATAATTCAGCGGGTCTGAAAGCTCCTGTCAATAATTTTAATCTCAAAGGATATGGGTTTACAGTCGGCGGTCCAATTATTAAAAATAAGCTTTTCTTTTTTGCTAGTGGAGAAATTGAGCGAAGGGTGGATCCCGGAACAAACTTTATCGCTTCACGCGGAGGCAACACGGGCCCGAATGTGTCAACTGTCTCAGCCGAAAAACTAGATGATCTAGCAAACTATCTCAAATCTATCGGATACAACCCTGGCTCCTATCAAGATTATCCTTTGAATACACGCAGTGACAAGTTTTCGATCAAATTAGATTACAACATCGACTCCAAAAATACGCTGAGTGCCAAATACTTTTACTTCCGCTCTTATCGGGATATCCTGCCGTCAAATAGTGGGGCGCCAAAAAACAATAGACAACCCTCGAATATAAGCCTACCCTTTAGTTCAGCGGGCTACGGTATCAACAACAATATGGATAATGTGAATCTGGAGCTGCGTACGCGTATCAGTAGTAAGTATTCCAACTCCCTAACCGTAGGCTATAATGTGATGGATGACTATAGAGAATCTAAAGGTGGACAGCCATTCCCTTTGGTAGATATTATGAATCCTGATGGTAGTAGCATGACTGCTTTTGGCTATGAACCCTTTACGGCATTTAACAGTCTAAAAACAAAAGTTTTTCAAGCGACTAACAACTTCAATATATATGCTGGTAAGCATGAAATTACACTAGGCGCTAACTTTGAAAATTATAGAACAAGAAACGGCTTTGCACCAAACTACTATGGAGCTTATACTTTTGCCAGTCTTGACGATTTTTATAATTCAGCCAAAAAAGGCGTTTCAAATGCAACAAAATACCAGATACAGTATTCTGTATTGGCTGATGGATCGTTCCCTTATGCAGAGGTTTCTGCCAATATGTTTGGCCTGTATGTGCAGGATGCCTTTGCTGTAAATAATCATTTTAAACTCACCGCTGGACTACGGGCTGATTACACACACTTATCATCACCCAGTGATCTGAAAAATGATAATGTCAGCAAATTGA
This sequence comes from Sphingobacterium sp. GVS05A, assembly GCF_019969845.1. GTDB lineage: Bacteria > Bacteroidota > Bacteroidia > Sphingobacteriales > Sphingobacteriaceae > Sphingobacterium. The sequence goes on along the minus strand of NZ_JAHXYR010000001.1, from coordinate 664,887 downwards.
CCTTTGATCAGGGCGAAAAAATTGATGTTTCAAAATACCCTAAAGGAACTATTCTTTGGTCACCCCGTATTGGATTTAACTGGAATGTCAATGGAACCAATCAAACTCAAATACGTGGGGGTTCAGGGATCTTTACCGGTCGCCCGCCATTGGTATGGATCTCCAACCAAGCTGGCAACAATGGTGTTATGTTTGGATCTGAAACAATAGACAAGCCCACCAATCGTCCTTTTACTCCGGATGTGGATGCCTATCGCAATGTGAATCATCAAACTGCGGCAAACAATTCGAGTTATAACCTTGCTGTTACGGCCAATAACTTCAAATTTATGCAGCTATGGCGTACAAATCTTGCCGTAGACCAAAAATTGCCAGGCGGAGTCATCGGTACATTTGAGGCAATGTATTCCAAGGATATCAATTCTGTTTATTTCCGAAATGTCAATCTAAATACGACAGATGGTACAGCTTTAACCGGTGCTGATAACCGTATGCGTTATACGACACAACGTATATATGGTGCTGCGAAACCTACTCCTGAAAATCCAAATATTTCAGATGCGATCGTCATGTCCAATACTTCAAAAGGATATAGCTATACGCTGACAGGAACATTATCCAAAGAATTTAAAGGTGGATTTTTTGCTAATATCGGTTATACCTATACTGATTCAAGATCCGTTAACGACGGCGGTTCTATTGCACAATCGATGTGGCGGGATCGGTATGTATCTGGGAACCCGAATAATGCGGACCTCTCCTATTCAACTTACCTGGTAAAAAACAGATTTATTGCCAACTTCTCTTACCGGAAAGAGTATTTTGATCATTTGGGAACAACATTCTCCTTGTTTTATCAATTGCAGGATGGCCCACGCTATTCTTATACTTATGGAGGCGACCTAAATAATGATGGTCTGTCTGGTAACGATTTGATTTATATTCCAAATAATAAGGCGGAAATCGCATTGGTAGGTGATAATGACAAAGATATGCGTACGCCAGATCAACTGTGGTCACAATTGAATGGCTATATCAATCAGGACAGCTACCTGAATGCACACCGGGGTCAATACGCGAAACGCAACGCGTTGGTCGGAAAAATGATCGGTACGCTTGATATCCGCGTTGCTCAGGATGTATTCTTAAATGCTGGTGGAAAAAAACATCAATTACAGCTTACATTCGACGTATTCAATTTTGGAAATATGATCAATAAAAGTTGGGGTGTGGCACAATTTGCCAATAAGGCGAATGGTATCCTAAATTATAAAGGACTCAATGCGGAGGGCCAACCAACTTTTTCTTTCCCTTATTTAGATGCGACGAATCAGATTCCATTGACCAGTACATTTTCAAATAGTGTTGACGAAACATCGCGTTGGAGAATTCAACTTGGCGTCCGTTATCGCTTCAATCAATAAGTAAAAAATAATGTAAATTTGACCCATCCTTGTTTAAGGATGGGTTTTTAGTTTAATATGGTATGAAAAAAATAATACTTTCTTTTGTTACTCTCTTTGTATATATTTCCTCCCAAGCACAACATTTCGACTTAATCCCTTTAGGTATATACGGTGGTGAGCAAGAGGATAATCTATCGGCCTACCTGGTTGGGGCTCCAAAGGACACTGCATTTCTCTGTCTTGATGCCGGTACAATAAATACCGGGATACGAAAAGCCATTCAGCTGAAAAGTCTCTATGGAACAGAAGAGACGATACTACACAATCAAATAAAAGGGTATTTTATTTCTCATGGTCATTTAGATCATCTATCCGGTCTGATTATCAATTCTCCAGCGGATAGCAAAAAAAATATTTTTGCTCTTGCTCCTGTACTTCAAATTTTGCAAAACCATTATTTTATAAACGATACCTGGATTAATTTTGCTGATCAAGGTCAAAAACCAATTCTTGGAACGTATCATTACAGTGAATTGCAAGAGGGAATAGAACTTGCGGCACAAAATACCTCTTTCTTCCTGACGGCATACGAATTAAGCCATGTAAATCCATATAAAAGCAGTGCTGTGCTGGTGCGCCATCATGATCATTATCTGCTTTATCTCGGAGATACAGGTGCTGACCGGGTTGAAAAGGCTGACCGACTTGACAATCTTTGGAAAAATATTGCGCCATTGATTAAAAAAGGTCAATTAAACACGATATTAATTGAGGTGTCTTTTCCCAATAGCCAAGCCGAAAACCTCCTGTTCGGTCATCTTACCCCTAATCTGTTATTGGAGGAGTTAAACAAACTAAAAGATAAGATCGGGCAAAATGATTTAAAAGGATTAAACATCGTGGTCACTCACCGAAAACCAACAAGAGATAATCCAGAAATCATAAAAAAGGAGCTCTTAAAAAATAATCCTTTAAAAGTAAATTATATTTTTCCTGAGCAAGGAAAAAAGATTAGTCTACCTTAACCATGTCTGGCAACAAGATGTCGAAAAAGTGCTATTACACTGAAATTTAATTGCTGAAAGAAGACGATTGAGGTTACGAACAAAATTAAAGAACAATAGGGATGACCAAGTTTTTTGGCCATCTCTATTGCTATTAAGAGAACTATATTGCCTGAATAATATCCGCCATATTCAAACGTGATTTAGCTGTTATGCTAGGTTGATTTGAATCCTCCACATTTCGATAGCCAATGGCGACGGCAAATAAGGTATGGTATTGCTCGAGTCCCAGAATTTGATCATAACGTTCATTCTCAATTCCCTCCATTGGTGTTGCATCAATATTATTTGACGCACAGGCCGCAAGAAAAAATCCCAAAGAAAGATACACCTGCTGTTTCATCCAGGATTGCACATGTTGTTCTCCCTGTGATTTTAAAAAACGATGGTAATAATTTATCGATCCCTCGGGAAGCGTGCTGTTGATCTGTTCCTCAAACCGTTGCACATCGTTAAGAGCACTAAAGACGACAAGATGACTTGCCTCATTAATTTTCTCTGCATTCCAATAGGATGCTTCTGCTAATTTTGTTTTTGTCTCTCCATCTGAAATAAAGAAAAACTTCCAGGGTTGGCTATTGATAGATGATGGACTCAAGCGGAGTATTTCTTTTAGCTCAGCAATCTTGTCCGCTGAAATTCTTTCTGTTGAATTATACTTTTTTGTTGTATAACGTTGTTTTGCTGTTTCTATAAATGCCATAACATACAATTTTAAATTAACTATATTTTTTATAGTTGCAAACTTAAATATAGTGTTATATATTTGCAATAACGGTCAAAGTTGATAGTAACAGATGTATTTGATAGACAACAAACAATACCCATGCAGTACCAGCCTGACAATGAAATACATAGGCGGAAAATGGAAAGCAGTCATCCTCATTCATTTAATTGAAAAAAAACGTTATAATGAGTTGAGAAAAGAATGTCCAATGATTACCGAACGTACATTGAGCCTACAGCTAAAGGAGCTGGAAGCAGACGGCTTGGTCACACGGACAGTACACACGGACAAAGCGCCATTAAAGGTCGATTATGAACTTACGGAATTTGGCAGGACACTTATTCCTCTATTGGAATCTATTGCACTATGGGGCAGAGAAACGGCAAGTAGAACCGGAGGAGTTCAACAGGTTAAATAGAATCCAGGTAGTGGCTGTGCTTATCAGTGACATATGAATGAACATCTCCTTAAGATCAACAGCATTATTGAACAGCTCGACGGGGACACCCTCGGTGCTCTCGGGGCTGTCTCAAAAATAAAAACCTATAAAAAGGGTGATTTTCTACTCTATCAGGGTGAGGTCTGCCGATATGGCTTTTGGATCGAATCTGGTATCGCAAGAAAATTTTATCTGAACGAGAACAAAGAGCTAACGACTGAGCTGCTCTTTGAGAATGACCTTGCGGTTGCGTTTAGCAGTTATGTTACCCAACAGCCCAGCCAAGAGTTTATACAAGCGGTCACAGATGTTAGGGTATCATCAATTGATAATAGCTCTTTCCAGCGTATAAAAGGTCAATTTTCGGCTTTAATGGAGCTCGATCTCTTGATGACCGAGTATTACACCATGTGGCTGGAAAAAAGACTATTTGATTTTCATACACTTGACGCTTCCACGCGTTATTCTCAGCTCCTGAGAGATCAACCCAATATTATACAACAGGTTCCCCTTACCTATATCGCATCTTACCTGGGCATTTCATTAGAAACCTTAAGCAGAGTCCGTGCAAAAATCAAATACTGATTATTTGACTTAAGTCAAATGCCATATTAATACATCTTTCAAAATTTGCATAACATTTTGAAAGCAATTATCATGGTAGAAAAAACGAGATTTATAGGATTTGACTTACTAAGAGCATATGCAATCTTTGGGATGTATATCGTGAATTTTAACATGGTGTTTGGAGACCATAACGATACCAGTTGGCAGGGACAATTCCTCTCCCTCTTTAGCGGCAACTCGAGCACTATATTTGTTATGTTAGCAGGTATGGGATTAACCCTGATGACCAAAAAACATGTATTTGGCACCGCTGAAGAACAGCTAAATCAGAAATATATTGTAATTAAACGAGCCGGATTTTTATTTGTTTTGGGATTATTACTCGCTATCTGGTGGCCAGCGGATATTCTACATTTTTACGGGTTTTATATGTTCATTGCCTCCTTTTTCCTTTTCCTCAATAAAAAACAATATATCTACGGCGCAATTATCTTTGCCGTCGTCTTCCATCTGCTACTTCTTTGGATTCCCTACGAAACAGGATGGAATTTTGACACACTGGAATATAAAGATAGGTGGACTTTAGCTGGTTTTATACGAAACTCCTTCTATAATGGCTGGAATGCTGTTTTCCCTTGGATGAGTTATTTTATTACCGGAATGTACTTGGCAAAACTAGACTGGACGGATTTAAGTATACAGAGGAAAACATTTGGTATCGGACTAGTACTGTACTTATTGATCCAACTATTGCAATGTATCCCCAAAAATCTGATGACTCCTGAGGTTGATTTTTTTCTGAATGCAGATTATCTCCCCCCTTTTCTACCGTTTTTAATCAGTACAATCGGCTTTGGATTAATGTTAATTGCTTCTTTTATGTATATCAGCAAATTTATTGCACATCAAAAATTTGCAAACGATTTGGCCAAAACAGGACAAATGACATTAACACATTATATTTCCCATCTAACAATCGGATTAGTTTTCTTCTCATTTATAATAAAGCAGGGATACTTTGCCAAGATCAACCCATCTAAATCACTATCCCCAATACTCATATTTATTATTTCGCTGCTCTATTTTATATGCAGTTACTATTTCAGTAAACGTTGGACCAAAAGATTTAAACATGGTCCGTTCGAACTTCTACTAAGAAAAATTTCTGCTTAAGTTTGGCTAAACACAACGGCTCTTAAAAAGTTCTTCATTCGGAAGCGTTCATCCCAGATCGCTTCCGAATGAAATTAAGATTAAATTTGTTGTAGCTACGATCTTGCAAGTTTATATCAGAAGCTTGCTTCAACCAATTCTTTATTGACCATTGCTCCCGCTAAATTGCCTGCTGCTACAGCACTGGAAACGGACCGCATCATGTTCGTATTATCGCCGCATGCAAAAACTCCTTTAATTGTTGTTTTCTGAAAACTGTCAACGACAATATGCCCTTGTTCAGTCAAGTCACAGCCCAACTCAACAGGAATACTTGAATGCTGCCTAAAAGGGATTGCTGCATATACGGCATCAAATGCTATTGCTTTGTTGTCCTTGAAAATCACTTTTTCCACCCAGCCATTCTTGTGCTGGATTTTACTCACCTGTTCTGTTATGACAGTAACACCGTGCTTCTTCAATTTTGCAGCCTGCTCCACACTGAAATTCGCTTCTCCAGAAGTCAGTATTGTCAGATCGGTGGAGAGGTTGTTGACTAAAGATGCCAAATGTAAAGCCCGTTCACCGTTAGCCATAATTGCTGTTTTCTTGCCCCTGAATTCATATCCATGGCAGTATGGACAATGGATAACTGAAATCCCCCAACAGGCCGAAAAACCTTGGATACCTGGCATGATATCTTCTACACCAGTCGCAAAAATCAACTTTTTTGCACTAAATAGTTCACCATTTTCAGTATTGATTTCAAAGCCATTGCTTGTTTTCTTTCCACTTACAGCAAGTCCTTTCTGGAATCTTACTGTTGGATAATTTAATACCTGCTCTTTCGCTTTTTTAGCAATAACCGATGGTTTTTCACCGTCATGAGTTATAAAATTATGCGAATGCGGTGTTTGTCTATTACATGGTAGACCACTATCAATAATAAGCACCCGACGTAGTGATCGCCCCAGTGCCATTGCCGCCGAAAGTCCGGCATAACTTCCTCCAATAATGATGACATCAAAATTTTTATCGTCTTTCATCTTTCTAAATTTGATTTTAAATGCTGATGATACTAACAGATTTATGAACCTGTAAGTAAAGTTTTCGTCCACCGGACCTATTCATTTCAGCGGGTGAATTAAATAAATCAGAATAGTTTCATCTATGATTGTTTTGTTTATTCTATTTTTTACAAATGATCAAATAGAAAGGATAATTCTCTTCTACTTCCTTGATTTCAATCAATCCGTATTTTTCAAATTCTGAACGAATAGACGCCAAGTCATAAAAGAATATGCTAACACCTCCAAACATTTCAAAACGATCTGTGTCTATGGCAATCCCTTGCCTATAAATACTTGCCTGTTTTGACACAGTCGTAAAGATCATATAACCATCGTCGGATAACTGCTCGTAACAGTCACGTATAAATTTCGCCCGCTCCTCAGTTCCCAGAAGATGGATGAGTGCATAACAAAATATACCACCATATTTTTTGGTATCAAATGGCATATCTACGACCGAACCATGATGTATGATCGTCTGACTTCCAACATATTTTCGGGCGATTTCAATTGCTGTATTGGACAACTCAATTCCAGTAACAGCTATTCCATTATCTAGAAATATATGACCATTTCGCCCATAACCAAAGCCCGGAATAAGGATTTCCTTGATATTTTCTGTTATAAAGAGATCTTTCGCTAGGTGTGCTGAATGGGCAGGACTGCCTCCCCACATCTCCCCCTTTTCTATAAAATTACGTTCCCAAAACTCCATATCTGTAGGTTTTTACATTAAGTATACGGTCTATTTTTGATTGAATTCTGCTTCCGATAGACTCTTTAATTTCAATAATAGAACGAAGGTAAGATATTTTATTATTGCAACTATGTAGCAAAATCATTAAATGCAATTAAATTGCAAATAAATTACATTTAAAGACCGCTATCCACATAATGGTTATTTATCAGTATTGAAAAAGACAGTACACCGACGATATCTTTGCCTTTAGAAAAAAGAAATACACCTCTTGCTAAAAAGAATAGAATGAAAAAAATAAAGACACTTTTTGCGGCTTCATTGCTTCCTTTCTTCGCCACACAGGCCTCCGCACAACAATTGGACAAGATGACCTGGTTTAACGAACCTACGGAATGGACAGTCAGTAACAACTCCCTTTCCATGTTTGTCACACCCAAGAGCGACTACTGGCGAATATCACATTATGGATTTACCGTAGATGATGCACCTTTTTTCTACACGGAGAGAGGGGGTGAATTTGAAGTGAAAGTCAAAATTTCGGCCAAGTATAAAAATCGTTTTGATCAAGCAGGTATCATGCTGCGTATAGATCATGAAAATTATATAAAAGCGGGAATAGAATTTGTCGATGGCAAGTACAATCTGAGTACTGTCGTCACGCATCGAACCAGCGACTGGAGCATCGTCCCAATAGATAAAGAAATCCCTTTTATATGGATAAAAGCAATTCGAAGATTAGATGCTGTAGAATTCTTTTATTCTTTTGATGACAAGGAGTACGTGATGATGAGAAATGCCTGGTTACAAGATAATCATCCTGTCATGGTTGGTTTGATGGGTGCATCCCCGGATGGTGATGGCTTCCAGGCTAAGTTTGAACACTTTGGGATCAAGCATCTTCCAGACCAGCGCAGAACCAAATGGCTAAAAGAAAATAATTCCAATTGAGCAGCTTAGTCAGGTCTGTCAAAAGCCACTCTTTTGACAGACTCTTTGCTATAGCGAAGTATCATCTTGATTATACATTTTGTTGTATATACTGATCGCTTCATGCGAGTTGCGCACCCGTAGTTTTTGCAGAATATTCTGTCGGTGTCGATTGACGGTATTAACACTCAAAGCTAGCTTCTCAGCAATATCTTTACTGCTCATACCTGCTCTTATACACCGTAAAACCTCCTTCTCCCGCACACTCATGACATCCTTCATCTCCTCTTTGTCAAGCGGAAAAACTTCGCCGCTGACCTGATTAAAAATATAGTTTTTCTTACTTTGACGATCTTCTCGATCAGGCATCAACGTATAGCAGCATAATGCCAGTTGGGGAAATTCTTGGCCGGGGGTATCCAAATAGATAATCTGATGCGACATCAACATAATTTGCCCATCTTTTCCTTCTACACGGAGTACACTATTTGCCTGATATCGAAAACGTTCTTTCGGTTCGGTTTTCTTAACCAGATCAAGAAACTGCAGTTCAAGTGCATGTTTTACAGCCAGATCTTCAGGGTGTACGCGCTCTAAGAGAAAATCCTCCCATATACTGTTGATCTCCAATTTTCTTTTGGGCGAACTCAAATGTAAACGTTCAGCAATCTCGCCCATAAAGGTAAAACTCCAATTGGCTGTCAGATCACTCAATACTACAATGCCGTTATGAATCTCGGCATATGTTTTAGCATATTGCTTATAGTATTTCAAGACAGATAGGTCTACACTTGTATTTCGCAGTCCTTTCCCAGCAAGATTTTTATTTAGTGTCTTTTTTAAATCCGATCCCATAGTTAAATGTTTCGCAAGTTCATGGACATCCCTGGACCATTTATAATTTATATACAACCTGACCGAACTTTTCGATTCTCCCTTGTTAGGCAAACATTTACGCTTAAAAAGAAAGACCGATCCTAATATATGGCAAAGTCGCCTCTTTGCTAAAACCCAGCACTCCTTGAATCGTAAGAAGCTCTCCCGGCATAAAATAAATTCCTCCGCCATAGCCCATATGCCATGTATCTGAACTTTCCGCTGTCATCCAAACCCGCCCAACATCGTAAAAACCAATCGCTCCTACCGTTCCTGGAACAAGATAGGATGAATAACTGAACAGTTTCAATCGCATGTCAAAATTATTATATACAGCTGTTTTCCCCGTAAAGCGTCTTGAATTATATCCACGCAGACTCATCTCACCCCCGATTTGTGCGTGCTGATAAAAATATGGATCTCCCCAAACAGCATCTATCCCTGTCCTATTCGCAAATGTGATGTAGTCATTAGCAATTGTTTTATAAAAACTCATCGCATGATGCAGCTTTGTATATTTCCGTGTCTCTCCGCCGATCTCAGCATTCCATCCTACTCTGGTATAGATATGTATACCAGATTTTGGATTTGCAGCGTTATCACGTGTATCATAATCTATTCCCCCAGTAATTCCTGTAAAAAAATTGCTCCCATAAATAGGTTCAGAAGGAAACTTAGTACTAAACTCCTCAAAGTATTTTCCAATATTATTAGCCTCTTTACTGTTGTAATATTCAGAAGATGAACCATAAAATAATTTCAGTTTAGGATTTAGATACTTTTCCAGAAAAAGGTCGCCACTTACAATATCAAATCTATTTCGATAGTAAGAAATACTCCTTGAATCCGATTTTTCAAACAAGGTGTTGTTTCCATAACCAAAAAAATTGCTCAGATTTCTAGGGCCAAGTGATGAAAGGTGAATAGAAAGATCCTGATCTGCAATCAGTTTCTTAAAGTGGCCTTTGTAATCAAACATAAATGATTCGCGTCCTGTTAAATAACTGGCCATAAATTGGTGCCGATAAGCATAGGGTTTCTTCCTAAACCCTTGATTTTCTATCAGGTATCCTAACCCGAAAATTAAACCGCGGTCAACACCATAATCCAGATTGACCACAACTCCTTTACGATCGTATACAAAATTATCGTACTCAAATTGGTGAATAGCGGTATCTGTACTCAGCTTTAGTCGCACATTTTTATCAACCTGAATATTGGAAGCCCGTTGATTTTTAGCGTCATAAATATAAACCTTATGTCCATTGTCAAATTTATCAGAAGTACGATATAGATCTTCACCTTTTCCACCTATTAAACGAAGTTTGATGGGAGATCGGCCAGATCCATGGATTTTATATTCATCCGAGCCTGAAATCCCATAGATTCTGATTTCCTCGGTTTGATTAGGTAAAAAAGTACGTTTTATAAGTTTTCGACCCTCAGTACCATCCTTTTTCTTATTGTGTATATCGACCGATACAGAACCGTCTTTATTGTAATCGATATCAACGAATTCAGATTTGGCAGATAAGGGCAAATCAACAACTCGGGCAAGAAAACGGTAATAGGTTAACCCACTCTCCATGAGATCGTCCCTTCTGGATCGAATATTTGTTTCCAGTTCATTCGCGCTTAATTTTACGATAGTATCAGGCATAGTAAGCATAGCCTGGTGAATCAGCGAATCGGTAAGTGTTTTCTGAACAAATTTTATTTCATCGATCCATTCGTCTTCTGTAAGATGGGTAAGAAAAAAGTGATCAAAATGACGTGCGTTAAAATTCCAATGGGCCACATTACGTATGTGTGGGCTAAATGGTTGTAAGTGGGCCTTTAACCATTGATAGGAAAGTAAAGTCGGAAACAGACCCGAGGTTTTATAATAAACCTTATCCCTATCACGTGGTACAGGGGTGTAAATCTTCTTGCCCTTCTCTTTTTCGGGATCCCATCGCCAATTATCTTGATGACGGTCCCAATCCCCTAACGTAAAATCGAGTAATCGTGACCTTAAAGTCAGTTTTTGATCAATCTGTGTATCATTATCTTCCAATACCTTTCGGATAACTTTTGCACTATTATCTGTTTTTTGGTCTTCAAAGGGCGTACGTGCCTCAAACATATAAGGCCTATTTTTAAAGACCTCGCGATACTCGCTAAATCCAGGATCATCACCAACAAAAACGAGTTCCGGAGATGCATGTGGAATACCTAAGGCTTTATTAAATGGCGGAACAGTCAAAGCGCCAAATGGATGGTGTATTGATATTTGATCCTGAACGATATCTTTTGCAAATGTTTTTCGAAGACTTTCCGGAAGACTCCGTTCCGGATATTTCTGTATAGACCGAAGCACCCATTCTCTACCAGAAGGATCGGCCATCCGAAGTGATTGGGTCTGCATCCCCCCGCCCAGTTTTATGATATGAAGTCCCCCTTTTTCTGTTTGAAGATCCATCACACGCATTTTTACAGGCGTATTATATAATTTACGGTAGCTATCGCCCAACCAGAAACGATGAACCAAGCCCACTTGGTCATATTCAGGTGCAATAACAGATGTAATACTGTCAACTTGTTGACCCTGTGAATTTAACGCACAACAGCAAGCAATTAAAGTAAATATTCTTCTCATTTTATCTAAGTCGGTCTTCGGGGGAATCAACATTCAAATTAATAGCATATGCAGATTCTCTTTCTGTATTAAGCAATAGATCAATAGTCACCTGTCCTAAATAATTAAAGTGCTAACAGTCTATTCAGGCTAAAGTTCATGTTTTAAAGCATGGAATCAAAAACTTTCTGTCCCTTTTTTGGTTTAAACCTTATATTTTTATGAAATTTATTACTTTCTATTCATAGGACATTACATCTCACACGCAAACGAAGACAACGTAAGATAATCGAGTGCAAAACTAGTGTATATCCAACAAACGACGATGATAATTTATCTGCCCTAAATGATAGGTTAAATGCGTAGTTAAATGTACCAACAAATACTCTGTTGTTGTCTTCTCCTCAAACACCAAAATGGGATATATTACAGCAAGATCATCTTCTTTCAGTGTATCCAAAGCTTGATCAACGACGCTAATGGTATCGTCTATACCAGCTAAAAGTACTGATCTTGGAATATCCCGTAATGAAAACTCCGCCACCCTATTTCTTACATAGTCAGTTTTTCCGATCTCCACTCCAATATACGTCTGCAGATTTCCGATTAAATGCAAGCACAAATTTCCGGCTGAGTTAGCAATTCCCTGATCAACAATCCAGATATTCTCTTCTCGACTATAGGATTCAATTTCTGTTTTCAACCTATTTAGATCTCTATAAAAAAGAGCTTTTAATGTTTTTATAAGCATAATCCACTTTTTAAAATAACGCCTTTATTATTTTCTCAATCAAAACTAACGCTTTTAAATTATAATCGTTTTCTTATGCAAAAGAAATTGAGAACACACTTCATTCAGTTTACAAAAGGTTGAAAAAAGATAGACCAAAACCTATTGAAAAGTACATGCATCAAATATTCATAAGATATTGTATTTTTATTTATAACAACAATTGTCTTTATGCGTATGTTTCCAAAGTTTCCCAGAGCAACTTGGCTCATTTTTTTTATTTTAACGGTAATCATAACCATCCTATTTTCGAGATTTGACAGTCCCTCGGATGGTAACGATGCGATTGGTTTCCCCTTTCCATTTTATACATATTTGGGAGGAAAGCGTTACCCAGAACCACCGGACAGAACATATTTCAACGGCATATATCTTCTTCTGAACCTTATCATCTATTTCGGAATCTCTTATGCATTAACTTACTCTATAAAAAAGTTTAGAAATAAAAGAGCTAATACGAAGTAAACAATCTATTTGTGAAACCTGTTATTTTTAACACCTTAAATTTTAATTACAAGAATTGCTATCACCATGAAAAAAAACACGCAGATAACCAACCTGAGTATAGAATCCGCTGGTTTACCTAAAGATCCGAAACTGGTCATTGCTGAATATATATGGAACGGCTTTGACGCAAGAGCTACCGAAGTCGATATTGCAATTGATAGCAACGAGCTCGGTTATATAAACTGCATTAGTATCAACGATAATGGTGAGGGGATCGTTTTCGATACACTACCCTATTCATTTGGTAATTTCCTCGATTCAGTAAAGAAAAATAGTATCAAGCGAAGTTCCTATACAAGAGGAAAGAAAGGAAAAGGCAGATTTTCATTTTCATTGTTTGCAACAAGAGCGATCTGGAATACAATTGTAAAAGAAGAAGGAGTTTTAAAAACATACCGCATCCAAATTGATAGGGACAGCAAAGAACAATATGACGTTAGCGAAAGTATCCTGGTAGAAAATCAACAGACAGGTACCCGAGTGAGATTGGAGGGAGTTTTCGGGCTAAATTCATCCCATTTAGAATCAAAAGAATTTATAGATTTCATGGCGCAGGAATTTGGCTGGTTTCTATACCTTAACCGCGATTTAGGCTACACCATACGAATTAATGGAGCACCGTTGATATATGATCATCTGATTCAAGAAACAGATCACCTATCTTGGACTTTATATAGTCCAGAAGGTGATTCCTCCTATACTTTTCAGGTCAATTACATTCGTTGGAACCAACAGATCGGAGACCGCTATTACTATTATTTGCGCAATAGCGAAAAAAGAGAAGTGGCAAAAGTTCTCAGTAGTTTTAACAATAATGCAATAGATTTCCATCACTCGGTATATGTAACATCCAACTTTTTTGACACTTTTGAACAGGAAGATATCAGCATATCTACAGACGTAAATCTCTTCACGGGCAAAGAAAAACAAGTTGTCTACCGTAATTTGCTTGCTGAATTGCGTGATTTTCTGGATCGTAAGCAGAAAAAATACATTCGTGAAAACGCCGTTGCTGTCAAACTCAGTGAATTGGAAAAGAAAGGATTTCTACCCCATTATGGCCAAACGGAAAACGACAGGAAAAGAAAAGAAATACTGCTCGCATTGATTCAGGAAATCTATATCATCGATCCACGCATATTCTTTGGAGTCAAAACCGACCTGATCCGTACCTATTTAGGGTTCTTGGATCTCCTACTACAAACAGAGAAAAGTGCAGAGATCTTGCCCATACTGGAAAAGGCAGTTTCATTGTCTGACAAAGAGAGGAGCCGAATAAAACAGATACTTCCAAATAATCCCAACAAAGGAGCCATTTAAGCCAAATTGAGCGGTATTTTTATTTAATGACTTTTATATGTCATTAAATAAAATAAAAAGTTTCAATTTTGCTTAACACTGTTAAATCATTTATGCATTAAGGCATGGGTAGTAAAGAACGCATACAACGTATCAAAGATGAGAATAGAACTAATATTCTCGACGCCGCTCTTCAGATCGTAAAAGAGGAGGGATGGCAGGCATTGAGCATGCGTAAAATCGCGGATATCATTGAATATACCGCACCCATGATTTATGAGTATTTCGCAAATAAAGATGCAATTTTAAATGAACTCGCCAACCAGGGTTATCTCTTACTTGCCAAAAAAGTCAGACAAGCCAAATCAACTCAAACCGACCTGGAGAAACAGCTGGAAGCGATGTGGTTCAGTTATTGGGATTTTGCATTCGAGGAGCGCGAATTGTACCAGCTCATGTTTGGCGTTGGAACAGCCTGTTGTGGATTTGAAAAGACCTATAAATGTGCGGAATCTCATGGTAGAATGATCAGTGATGTGATTCGTGAGATCATGAAGGATAAAAACCCATCGGAAGATTTGATCTGTAGAAAATATTTTACATATTGGTCAATTATACATGGGCTAATATCAATCAACTTAGTTAACCAGGGTAATGGTGAAAATACCAACCAAGAGGTTCTAAAAGATGCAATCTACGGTATCACCCGCTCGCTTACTGACTAAATTTTTTTAAACAAGAAAATACAACGTTAAAAAATCTAACACCGTTAAATACACCAAAACTTCAATTTTTAATATCACATGAAAACAAATGTATCACCAAGTCTTAAGAAGATTTACATTCCAGCACTTAACAGTGTTAAACGAATTAATATCGTAAAGACCGCATATGTGCTTAGTGCAATCTTTTTATACAGCTGTTCAACAGGAACCAGCAAACCTATTGATCCTCCCCCTGTTAGCCTACCTGTTGTTGCCATCGAAAATGGTAACGAGACAGTCTATCAGGAATATCCAGCAACAATAGAAGCTTCGGCTAATATCGAGATCAGACCTCAGGTTGAGGGGATTTTGGAACAGATTTTTGTCGATGAGGGTGCGAAAGTCAGTAAAGGACAGGCGCTTTTTAAAATTAATGACCGACCATTCCAAGAGCAATTGAATCAGGCCAAAGCCAATTTATTAGCTGCAAAAGCTGCGTTGGAAAACGCCGAGTTGGAAGTTGAGAAAAAAACAAAATTAGTCAATACCAAAGTATTGACTGACTTTCAATTAAAGACAGCGATCAGTGCACGTAATGCTGCTAAAGCGAATGTTCAATTGGCATTATCTGCTGTGGAAACAGCTAAAATCAATGTTGGTTATACGCTGATCCGTGCTTCGGCTGAGGGCTATATCGGAAGACTACAACGAAAACAAGGAAGTTTAGTTGGACCATCAGATCCGCAACCTTTAACTGCACTGTCAAATGTCAGAGATCTTCACGTCTACTTCTCATTGGGAGAAAATGATTTTATTGCTTTCAAAAATAATACAGAAGGCAATAATCTTCAACAAAAATTGAACAACCTCCCCCCGATCAGTTTAGTGCTTTCCGATCAAACAATCTATGATCAAAAAGGAAAAATAGATATGGTGGATGGTCAGTTTGACAAAAACACAGGCGCAATTACATTACGTGCGACATTCAGTAATCCTGAAGGAGTTTTACGTAATGGAAATACGGGCCGTGTCAGACTCCAAAAGAAATACGATCAGGCTTTACTGGTGCCACAACTTGCTACACTTGAAATGCAGGACAAGATCTTTGTGTATACTGTCGGAAAAGAAAATAAGGTTGTACAGCAGCCCATCACAGTCATCGGAAAAAGTGGCGCAAACTATCTCGTAAGCAAGGGAATCAGTGCCGGAGATCGCATTGTTTACAAGGGTATTGATTTACTTCAAGATGGTCAAAAAATAACACCACAACCTTTATCAAAAGACAGCATCAATTAATATTATAAACAACAAACTTATGCTTAAGAAATTTATAGAAAGGCCAGTACTTGCCACCGTAATCTCCATATTACTTGTGATATTGGGAGTGATCGGTATCCTAAAGCTGCCCTTACAGCAGTTTCCAGATATTGCCCCACCAGCAGTACAGGTAACAGCATTATATCCCGGCGCAAATGCCGAAACGGTACTTCGTGCCGTAGCCCCCTCTTTGGAGGAATCCATCAATGGTGTCGAAAACATGAGCTATATGAGCTCTACCGCCAGTAACGACGGATCATTGATGATTACGGTATATTTTAAGCTGGGCACTGATCCTGATCAGGCTGCTGTAAATGTGCAGAATCGTGTGGCGCAGGCTACCAGCCAACTCCCTGCCGAGGTGGTTCAGGCGGGAATTACAACGGCCAAACAACAAAATAGCTTGATCATGGTATTGGATCTATATACTGAGGACGAAGGTAAATATGACCAAACTTTTATCACCAACTATGCGCAGATCAATATTATTCCAGAACTTAAACGTATCCCTGGAGTGGGACAAGCATTGGCTTTCGGTGGTAGTAAAGATTATTCCATGCGCGTATGGCTTAATCCTAATCAAATGGCCGCCTACAAATTAACTCCGGAGGAGGTTATGGGAGCAATTCAAGATAAAAACGTCGAAGCTGCTCCAGGAAAATTTGGAGAAAGCAGCCGTGAAGCTTTTGAATTTGTCATCAAATATAAAGGTAAGCTTAACCAGCCAAGCGATTACGAAAATATCATTATCAGATCAAATACCGATGGTTCCGTCTTAAAGCTTAAAGATGTGGCTCGGGTTGAATTGGGATCGTACACCTATGCAAGTCATACGCGTATTGATGGTAAAGCAGGGCTCAATATTGGGGTAATGCAATTAGCAGGATCCAATGCAAATGAAATCCAGATTGCTATCCAGGAATTTATGGAGAAAGCTTCCTTAAGCTTTCCAAAGGGTGTAAAATATCTTGTTTTATATAATACCAAGGATGCGCTTGATCAGTCTATTGACCAAGTTAAACATACCTTGATCGAAGCTTTTATTCTGGTCTTTTTAGTTGTTTTTCTATTCCTTCAGGATTTTAGATCAACACTGATACCGGCCATTGCTGTGCCTGTGGCGATTGTGGGGACGTTTTTCTTTATGCAGCTTTTTGGCTTCTCCATCAATCTATTAACATTATTTGCGCTTGTACTGGCAATCGGTATCGTCGTGGATGACGCAATCGTGGTGGTTGAGGCCGTACACGCCAAAATGGAGCATAATAATCTCCCACCCAAATTAGCAACGACCTCCGCCATGAGTGAGATCACGGGAGCCATTATCTCCATTACCCTTGTCATGTCCGCGGTCTTCCTCCCTATTGGTTTTATGGAAGGTTCGACAGGAGTTTTCTATCGACAATTTGCCTTTACACTGGCCATAGCAATTGTAATTTCAGCGATCAATGCGCTGACTTTAAGTCCAGCCCTCTGTGCATTATTTTTAAAACCTACGCACCATAACCACGACGAGACTAAAAAACTTAATTTCAAAGAACGTTTCTTCACAGGATTCAACGTTGGTTTTGATCGCCTGACCAAAAACTATTTAGGCAGCTTACGTTTTCTGATCCGTTACAAATGGGTAGCTTTTGCAGGTTTAGGTATCACCTTGTTGCTGACAGTTTTTATGATCCGTCGTACACCTACGGGATTTATCCCTTCCGAAGACCAAGGTTTTATCGCAGTATCGTTGTCCATGCCTGCAGGTGCCTCTTTGGACCGTACTTCGGGGGCATTGGCAGAAGCTGAAAAACAACTTCAACATGCTGATTTCACTAAGACACTAAACGTTTTGGCTGGTTTTAATATTTTAACGCAATCAACCAGTCCATCGGCTGGTGTAGCATTTATTTTGCTGAAACCACATAAAGAACGTGGCGGCATCAAAGATATCAATGCTATTATGGCTGATGTGAATCAACGCTTAGCAAATATCAAAGGCGCCAACTTCTTCGTGTTTACCTTTCCCACAGTCCCTGGATTTAGTAACGTCGATGGTCTCGATATGGTTCTTCAAGATAGAACAGGTGGACAACTTAGTAAGTTCAGTACAATAGGTCAAGGTTTTATTGGTGAACTCATGAAGCGTCCCGAAATCATGATGGCCTTTACAACCTTCAAAGCCGATTATCCGCAGTACGAACTACAAGTTGATGATATTAAAGCTGAACAACTTGGTGTAAGCACCAAGAGTATCTTACAGACGATGCAAGCCTATTTTGGTAGCGCGCAGGCGTCAGATTTTAATCGATTCGGAAAGTACTATCGTGTTATGGTCCAAGCGGATGCAAAAGATCGTAGTGAACCAACTTCTATGGACGGAATCTTTGTTAAAAACAGATTAGGCGACATGGTACCTATCAATACATTAGTTAAACTGGAGCGTGTCTATGGCCCCGAAACGGCTTCGCGTTACAATCTATTCAATTCGATCGGAATAAATGCAATCCCAAAACCTGGTTATAGCTCAGGGGATGCAATCCGTGCCGTGGAAGAAGTGGCCAAACAGCATTTGCCAACTGGATTTACCTATGAATTTTCGGGTATGACGAAAGAAGAAATTGTCTCCGGAGGTCAGTCTACGCTTATTTTTATCCTCTGTTTGATCTTCGTTTACTTCCTTCTCGCGGCGCAATATGAGAGTTACATTATCCCATTAGCGGTTATACTATCTATTCCAACAGGTATATTTGGTGTCTTTGCAGCAATTAGCCTCACCGATACTGCCAATAATATTTACGTTCAGGTAGCTTTAGTCATGTTGATCGGATTACTGGCGAAGAATGCTATTTTAATTGTCGAATTTGCCATTCAAGGTCGAAAACAGGGGCTTTCAATACCAAGCGCTGCGCTTAAAGCTGCACGCTTACGTCTGAGACCTATTATCATGACATCTTTGGCTTTCATTGTAGGTATGATTCCTATGATGACCGCAGTGGGTCCCTCAGCTCAAGGTAATCACTCGATCAGTATTGCAGCGGCAGGCGGAATGCTTAGTGGGGTTGTATTGGGGCTTTTTATTATTCCTATCCTCTTCATTGTATTCCAGTTTATACAAGAGAAAGTAAGCGGTACGCCAAAAGAAAAACAACTAGAGAATGAGCATATTTCTTTGGAAATTCCTGTGCATACAAATAATTAGTAAACAATGACAACATCGAAATATATGAATAGAAAAGTAAAGCTACTGACGGTTTTCATCTTATCTTTTGTCGCGTGGTCTTGTAAAACAGATAAACTGGTTAGCAATAAACATCTTGCACCAAATCTGCCTGAGCAATACCGTGATCAGGGAAAAGCAACACAAGAAAACAATATAGGTTCTATTCCATGGCGTGATTTCTTCAAAGATCGTGTTTTACAAAGCTTGATCGACAGCGCAATCCAGCATAATCTGGATATGCAATTGGCACTGAAAAATATAGATGCATCTCAACTGAGCTTGAAACAGGCAAAAGCGGGCTATCTTCCCACAGCACAGTTGCAGGTCAGAGGAAATAGTACCAACCCATCCAATAATAGCATGAACGGATTGAGCTTGAATCAATTTTTAAAACAACATCACGTCGAAGACTATACAGCATCCATTGGGTTATCCTGGGAGGCTGATCTATGGGGGAAAATCAAGAATCAAAATGTGGCAGCCTTGGCTTCTTACCTGCAAACTGAAGAAGCAAAAAAAGTTATACAAACACAATTAATTGCCCAGGTGGCGCAAGGTTATTATCAACTTTTGATGCTCTATCAATTACGAGATATCGCACAACAAAATTTACAGTTGAGCGATACCACGCTCCGTATTGTCAAGCAACAATATGAAGTTGGTGATATTACACTACTTGCTTTGGAACAAGTCGATGCGCAACGTCTTTCTGCTGCTGCGCTTATCCCCGATTTTGAACAACAAATTCATCTTCAAGAGAATGCGATCCAAATTCTCAGTGGTAAACTCCCAGCGGAAATCAAAACGCAAGAACAATTGGTTAACGTTCGTTTTCCTGAAGATCTTGCAACAGGAATACCAGCAGATTTATTAAGCCATCGTCCTGATGTTAAACAGGCAGAGCTTGCTATCACTGCTTCTCAGGCCTATCAAAAATCTGCTAAAGCAAGAATGTATCCTTCGCTGGTCATTAGTGCTGAGGCAGGTGTCAATGCATTTAAAGCAAGTAATTGGTTTAATCTGCCTGCATCTTTATTTGGTGCAATCACAGGTAGTATTACGCAGCCTATTTTTCAGCGTAGAGAGCTGAAAACGCAATATGAGCTTGCCCGCATAGAACAAGAGAAGAATGTAATGATTTTCAAACAAAAAGTTATTTCAGCTGCCGGAGAAGTTTCCGATGCCCTGATTTCAATCCAAAAATTGAAGGAAAAACAACAGATTACTTTGGATAGAACGACTCGTCTAAAAGAGGCTACAAAACATGCCAACCTTCTCTTTGAAACTGGTATGGCAACTTATCTGGAAGTAATCACCGCACAAAGCAATATATTACAAAGTGAACTTGAGCTGGCTCAAGTGAAGAAAGCGGAACTTTCGGCTGTAGTAGATCTGTATCGCTCCTTAGGAGGTGGATGGAGCAATAACTAATTTTAAAAATTTGCAATTTTTCTAATTTTATATCACATATCTGGGAGACAGGGGACCGCGAGGGTCTCCTGTCTTATTTTATAGCAACATCCTTAAACAATGACCACTCCCCGTTCATTGGCTTACTCCTACTCCTACTAAGCATCAAAACAATAAAGTAGACGCCCTTTTTAGAGGATATTGCCTGTCACTATAGTCATCGTTATAAATCCTTCAAACCTTGGAATAAAAAAGACAAATGCAACAGTTACAAGGCAATTACTTTTGTAATACAATAAATTTAATGATTATGAAAGATTTAAAAATGATTGCATTGGTATGTTGTATTGCCATTTGTACTTTACTGATTATGAGCTGCAGTAAGGATGATGAAGTTACACCAGAGCCTCAGCTTACACCAAGCGAAGTATTGGCTAGTACCGCTTGGGAAACAACAAGCGCCAAAAATAACAAAGGTGAAAATGTGGTATTGACAGATGCCAATGTCTCAAATTTTGTAGGTTTTGCCTACTTCAAATCCGATGGTACCTTTACCATGTTCAATCTTGATGACTCTCCCAAAATGAGTGGAGACTGGTCTGTTTCAGCAGATGGTAAAACACGGACTATCGTTGCTAAAAATGCAGCAGGAGAAACACTTTTCACACGTGTCGTTGATATAACGGTATTAACAAAAAAAGAATTTACCTACCGGATTTATCCAAACAACGACAATAAAAACGTTTATTTCGATATTATCCATACACCAACTACACACAAAGAACCGAAATAATCAATAGGGAATATTTGATTATATAGAGGCATAATCCCTCTTAAACCATAAGGATTGACAAAATGAAACTTTGTCAATCTTTATTTTTTTCAGCAAAACGCTCAACACTTTTTTAGATTATATCAACTGAGAAAATCGTTAAATTCTTCAATGTGTGATAACCGAAAACTTTAATAAAAGCATATCAAAAAAATCACAAAATATAGTGAGAGCTCCATATCAATTTTCTTGGCGATCAATTTAAGAAAATAATGGATTAAATACCTTTATTTTAATTGTAAAACAGAAGAGAATTCCTTATATTATATACTAAGGACAGGGATCAGAAGATTTAAGCAATATACGGCTGGGTTATACCAAAGTGATATTTCAGCTTGCTCTTTGTACGTTTCAGAATAAATTTGTGATTCAATCCTTAAACGAATTGCGAAATTTGTAGTGATTTAATAGCTATATACAAGTAAAACGAATGCAGGATAAGACTATCTATAAAAATGAGAAAAATCTAATCAGTACAAACAAGAAAAGGTTATTATTTACCCTACTATCTTTTTTTCTCATCTATCTTGTTGCCTATATTATAGACCCATTTTCTAGTTGCTGGAATGGCTATTTTCAGCGAAATATGTTTGAAATATTGGGAGAATGGACCTTTACCATTATTTACAGTTTCCTTATTTCAGAGTTCAGTATTATTGTCCACAATAAATTGGATCGTATCTTAACATGGAAAGACAATCCAACAGAAAGGCTTCTGATTGAAACCGTCATTAACCTCATCGTGGTTCTTCTTATCAATTTATTACTGGTTTACATTATTTCCCGTTATTATTATGAGCTACAAAACCTCACCATTGCAACATCCTTAGAAGAAAAAAGAGGCGCCATACAAAATATCTCCATCAGTGTTATGATCGCTTTAATGATTATGGGGATTAACATTGGCATTCATCTGATCAACAACTGGAAGAATGAATCTATACGCGCCGCCAAACTGGGGCAGGTTATTCTAGAAACAGAACTTCAATCACTGAAGCTACAGATTGACCCGCATTTCGTTTTCAACAATTTGAGCGTATTATCCGAAATAATTTTAGAGGATCAGCAACTTGGCTATGAATATGCTGAAAATTTCTCCAAAATATACCGTTACCTATTGGTGAATTCAAAAAAAGATGTTATTTCTCTTGAAGAGGAACTCAATTTCTTAGATTCCTATATTTTCTTAATAAAAAATAGATTTGGAGAAGGAGTTCACTTTGAAATAAATGTAGATCCTACAAAATCCAATTATCAACTACCACCACTCACCTTACAGCTTTTGGTTGAAAATGCACTAAAGCATAATCAAACCAATAAAAAACGGTCGTTAAAAATTAAGGTATACACCAATGCACATAACCAGTTAGTTGTCGAAAATATTTTGATACCAATAGAAAATGTATCAGAGTCATCGGGAATAGGTATTTCGAATATCATTAAAAGATATGATTTATTGTCAAATCTGCAACCAGAGATCTTGAACAATGGAAAGACATTCAAAGTTAATCTACCACTTATAGAACAAAACTCATGAGTATTACCAACGTATTGATTATTGAAGATGAAAAACTTAATGCTGATCGTCTAAAACGACTATTGAAAGAAATAAAACCATCAATACAGATACTGGATGTCTTGGATAATATTGCCGACAGTATCACTTGGTTTCAAAGTAATGAGTCTCCGGATTTGGTCATGATGGATATCCGTCTTTCTGATGGTCTAAGTTTCGAGATCCTGGAAAGTATTAAAATTGACTGCCCCATTATCTTTACGACAGCATTTGATGAATATGCCGTCAGAGCCTTTAAATTCAACAGTATAGACTATCTCTTAAAACCTGTAGAAAAAAAAGAATTAGAAAATGCATTGGTCAAATTAGACAGTCTACAACTTCAACAGATGAGTCAGGCTCCGATCCAAGGCCTATTGGATTTTATCTATCCCAAAGATTTCAGAACCCGGTTTCTCCTGCCCTACAAAGACGGTTATAAAACAATACTGGTTGAAGACATTCAATATTTTTACTCAGAGTTTAAGTTAACACATGCCAAGCTGAAATGTGGTACCGTCGAAATTGTGCCGCAAACCTTAGAAGAGCTGGAGCAGCAATTAAATCCCAAAGTTTTTTTCCGTGCCAATCGACAATTTATAGTGCATATAGATGCAATAAAGAGATTGCATAACCATTTTAATGGCAAACTTAAAATCGAAATCAAACATAGCGAAGATGTCGAAATCCTTGTCAGTCGGGAAAAGGCCCAGCTCCTAAAAAACTGGTTGGACTATTAGTAAACAGTGGTTCTTATCTCGAAATTTTTGGGCACAATCAACGAACTGCAGTCAGGTGTTTAGTTAGCGTCTTTCTAAGGAAAACGACAAAAAAGACCTGTTTTGATTAAATAATATCAAAATTCAGCGCATTATAGCTACGTTTCAGTAAGCAATTGTTACGTCTCGGTAGATTTCCTTATTATATCCCTTAAAAGAATTCTTTCTTTTGCTTTAAATAAAATGATAAAATGGCACTAAGAACGATGACTTTAAAACCTATCCTTACATTTATTACAGCAGCTACACTATTATCGTCCTGTGGAGGCAGCCAAGAACAACCGCAAGAGCAGGCAGTTACTGTTGACTTTATCGAATTATCCCCCGCACAAGCGGAGACGGAAAAAAAATACCCCGGTACTCTGGAGGGCGCCGTCAATGTTGATGTAAAAGCTCAGGTAACAGGTTACTTGGAGCAAATCTATGTGAAAGAAGGGGATTATGTCACAAAAGGCCAAGCCCTTTTCAAAATAAAAGGCGATGTATACAATGAACAGGTAAATAATAGCAGAGCAGCCTATCAAGCGGCACTATCTGCGGAACAAAATGCGAAACTGGAAATTGAAAAAATCAAACCACTCGTAGAAGGTAAAGTGTATACCGACCTTCAGCTTAAAACTGCAGAAGCGAACTACGCTGCGGCAAAAGCGCAGGTTGCCCAAGCACAAGCGGCTTTAGGTTCCTCGCAGATCAATGCAAGATTTACATTAATCAATGCACCCGTAAGTGGCTACATTGGACGGATTCCCAATCGTATTGGAAATCTGATCACTGCAGCAGACGCAATGCCATTAACAACATTGTCTGAAATCAATACCGTGAACGTTTATTTTTCGTTGAGCGAGGCTGATTTTATCACCTTTATGAAGGATCATAATACGAAATCAAGCAATCAACAAGCAACATTGATTCTCGCTGACGGTACAGTATATAATCACCCTGGAAAAGTAGAAATGGCCAGTGGTAATATCGATAGGACGACTGGTAGTATGACACTAAAGGCAGTTTTCACCAACCCAGATAAGATACTTCGTTCTGGCGGTTCAGCCAAGGTTGTCTTAAAAAAGGCGCATGATAATGTATTGTTAGTCCCTATGGCAGCTGTTAAAGACATTCAGGATCGCTATTTTGTCTATGTTATTGGAGACAAAAACAAAATTGCCATGAAGCAGATCGAAATCGCCGGAAATACGGCCAATGAGTATCTACTCAAATCAGGTCTGACAGCGGGCGAAAAAATCGTAATGAATAGAATTGATATGCTTAATGACGGAATGCAGGTTCAACCTACTAAAAAATAAAAGCCTGTATTAGATTTATCTAAAATTAAAATAAAATGCTGAAGAAATTTATTGACAGGCCAGTTTTGGCAACTGTTATATCTATCATATTTGTCATACTCGGGATAATTGGTCTTTTAAGGCTACCGCAGACACGGTTTCCCGATATCGCTCCACCTACAGTCCAAGTTACGGGAAGTTACCCCGGTGGTAATAGTGAGACCGTATTACGGTCAGTTGTCACACCGCTGGAGGAGCAGATCAATGGCGTTGAGGACATGGAATACATTACCTCAACAGCAAGTAACGATGGTACATTCTCCGTACGTATTGTCTTTAAGGCTGGTGTAAATCCGGATCAAGCAGCTGTAAACGTACAGAACAGGGTGCAACAGGCAACACCGATCCTGCCACAGGAAGTTGTGCGGATGGGATTGACGACCTCCAAACAACAGAATAGTATGATCATGATTTTTAATATCTATACTGTGGATAACAAAAAATATGATGAACTATTCCTACAGAACTATGTGAATATCAACCTGATTCCACAGATCAAACGTGTTCCGGGTGTAGGTCAGGCTATGGTATTTGGTTCGAAAGATTACTCTATGCGCGTTTGGTTGAATCCTCAGAAAATGGCGAGTTATGGTCTTGTACCCCAAGAAGTCATCGCTGCCATTTCCAAGCAAAGTCTGGAGTCCGCACCCGGAAAACTAGGTGAAGAATCAAAGGCACCATTGGAATATGTGATTCGATATAAAGGGAAAAAGAATCTTCCGGAACAATATGAAAACATTATTGTTAAAAATAATGATGTTCAGATCGTCAGGTTGAAAGATGTTGCCCGGATAGAATTCGGTTCGATAAGTTATAGTGGTAATTCGCAAAACAATGGTTTAAATACAGTTACTATTGGTATTTTCCAGACTTCTGGTTCCAATGCCAACGAAATTGAAATAGGTATCGATAAACAGATCGAAATAGCGCAACGCTCATTTCCTCCTGGAATCAAGATATTTAAACTGATAAGTACCAAAGAGCGCCTAGATGAAAGTACCGCTCAAGTCCGTTCGACATTAATTGAAGCGTTCATTTTGGTCTTTTTGGTTGTTTTCTTATTCTTACAGGATATCCGATCGACCATTATTCCGGCGATCGCGGTACCAGTAGCCATCGTAGGTACATTCTTTTTCTTACTGGTGTTTGGGTTTACCATCAATATATTAACCCTTTTCGCCTTGGTATTGGCCATCGGTATTGTGGTCGATGATGCCATTGTCGTCGTCGAAGCTGTCCATGGTAAGATGGAAACATCGACCATGACCGGTAATGAGGCCACACACAGTGCCATGAGTGAAATAACCGGTGCGGTCATCTCGATTACATTGGTCATGTGTGCAGTATTTATTCCTATCGGTTTTATGACCGGTTCATCGGGAATGTTTTACAAACAGTTTGCCTATACACTGGTTATCGCCATTGTGATTTCAGCGATCAATGCATTGACGTTGACGCCGGCTCTTTGTGCCTTGTTACTGAAAAACACACATGCCGAAAATCATGATGGTCAAACTCAAAAAACAGGATTCTCACAACGGTTTTTCAAAGCCTTTAATGCTGGTTTTGAAAATATGACAAATAGATACGTTGGCTCGCTGAAATTTCTTGTTAAGAAAAAATGGTTAGCAGCGTTATTAATTATCGCTACAATAGGCGCTGCAGGATATCTCATGACAAGTACGTCAAAAAGCTTTGTCCCTATGGAAGATGATAACTTTGTCGTGTACAGTTTGGAGATGCCTCCGGGTACCGGTCTCGATCGGACAACAAAAGCTGTAGGAAAAATAGAGAAACTATTGGCTGACTTACCTTCTATTGAAAGCCATACGAGTATCACTGGTTTCAATATGATTGGTAACAACTCCAGTGCAGCTTACGCAACAGGATTCATCCGTTTAAAGGATAAGAAAAAACGTGGCGAAATGAATGATATCGATCAGATTCATCAGGTGATTTCTCAAAAGCTAACTACGGTTAAAGAAGGTAATGCAATGGCTTTCCGCTCCCCTCCTGTTGATGGTTATGGTATGATGAACGGTGCCGAACTTGTACTACAAGACAGAGCCGGAAAATCTCCGGTAGAGCTTAAAGCGATGTCCGATTCTGTTATCGCGAAGATTATGCAACAACCAGGTGTACAATTTGCCTACACTATGTTTAGAGCGGATTATCCACAAATGGAATTGGAAGTTGACGAAGATAAAGCGGCTCAGCTTGGTGTCGATGTCAGTGAAATGCTTTCGTCTGTTCAGACGTATTTTGCCGGCGACCAGTCATTGAATTTCAATCGCTTTGGTAAGTTCTACCGTATCGCTGTAAAAGCGGACGGAATTTTTAGGACAGATAAGGACGCATTCAATGAAATATTTGTCAAGAACAACAAAGGGGAAATGCTACCGGTAAATACATTGGTAACACTTCGCAAAGTCTATGGACCAGAGTCCGTGACACGTTACAACTTGTACAATTCGCTTACCATTAACGTCGTTAGTAATCCAGGTATCAGTAATGGTGCTATTATGGAAACACTGGAGAAAAATGTGCTGAACAAATTACCAGGAGACTATAGTTACGAATGGACAGGACTAAGTTTGGAAGAAAAATCTTCTGGCAATCAGACGATGATCATTTTGACATTGAGCTTATTGTTCGTCTACTTCTTACTTTCCGCGCAGTATGAGAGCTACCTATTGCCACTGGCGGTGCTGTTATCTATCCCGACAGGGATAATAGGATCGTTCTTAGGAACACGTGCTATCGGTCTGGACAATAACATATACGTTCAAGTCGGATTGATCATGTTGATTGGTCTCTTGGCGAAGAATGCGATCCTGATCGTTGAGTTTGCATTGCAGCGTAGACGGGCGGGTTCTTCACTCATTGATTCTGCCCTGGAAGGTGCCAAAGCGCGTCTTCGCCCAATTTTAATGACTTCATTAGCCTTTATAGCGGGTATGATCCCGCTGATGTTTGCTACTGGAGGAACAGCAACAGGTAATCACTCTATCAGTACTGGAGCAGCTATGGGTATGTTAAGCGGGGTGATCCTTGGTGTTATCGTTATACCGTTATTGTATCTGGTGTTTCAATATTTACAGGAGAAGGTTTCAAGAAAAAAACTCGTGGACAAGACAAACGATTAAAATGAAAAAATTTCATCACTATATTACTATTTTAGCAGGTACTTCCCTACTTCTCGCTTCGTGCAGTGTGGGCAAAAAATATACACGTCAAGACATGGAGTTACCGGACAATTTCAGAAATAACGAAATTGTCCTGACCTCAGATACACTGGCATTATCGTGGCGGAAGTTTGTGAAAGATCCTAATTTGACCGCGCTCATTGAAAAAGCACTGATCAAAAACACTGACGTTAGTGTAGCGCTCTTGAGCATGCAGCAGCTGGAGCTCTCCTATAAACAATCAAAAAAGGGTCTTTTACCAACACTTGATCTAAACGTAGGAGCGAATAGGACTTGGTTATCTACCAATTCCCTGAATGGATCGCTCAGCGATCAATTTATTGGGACACCTTATATGGATGACTATAACGCTACACTCCGACTTTCTTGGGAGGTAGACATCTGGGGAAAGGCAAACATGCAGAAAGAAGAAGCATTGGCAAATTTCTTTGGACAGAAGGAGAATTTATCTGCGTTGAAAACCCGTATTATAGTTCAGGTTATCCAATCTTACTACAATCTGATCGCATTGGACGAACAGTTAAAGATTGCACAAAAAAATGTACAACTTAGTGACAGTACATTAAGTATGATACGTCTGCAATACAATTCCTCGCTCGTGAGTTCATTAGCTGTAGAACAGGCCGAAGCGCAAAAGAAAACTGCCGAATTGCTGATTCCACTGGCAGACCAGAATATCGCTATTGAAGAAAATGCCATAAGTATACTATGTGGTGGTTTCCCCGATAAAATCCAGCGTTCCGAAGGTCTTGATGCAACT
The DNA here is from genome assembly GCF_019969845.1 of Sphingobacterium sp. GVS05A. Classification (GTDB taxonomy): domain Bacteria; phylum Bacteroidota; class Bacteroidia; order Sphingobacteriales; family Sphingobacteriaceae; genus Sphingobacterium. Next base: position 635,635 of record NZ_JAHXYR010000001.1, on the reverse strand, counting down.
GTTGTCGGTGGGACATTGGCAACGGGAGTTCCAGCCGAACTGCTTAGCCGGAGACCTGATGTCAAAGCGGCCGAGTATGCCGTTGTTGCAGCTAACAGTAGAATAGGATTGGCCAAAGCAGCGATGTATCCTTCAATAAGTTTGACTCCTTCGATTGGAACAAACTCTTTTCAATTCAATCGCTGGTTTGATCTACCGGGGTCTATTGTGAAAACAATAGCAGGAAACATCACCCAACCGATCTTTCAAAAAGGTGCGTTAAAAACGAACTATGAGATTTCGATAATCGAACGGGAAAAATTAGCGGTACAGTTTAAACAGTCTGTTATGCTTGCAGTTTCGGAGGTATCGGATGCCTTAGCGAAAATAAAGCATAGCGACCGGAGACTTCTGCTGATTGAAGCTAAATCCAACTCATTGGCCAAAGCGACTTCAGACGCTGCCCTGTTGTATAAAAGTGGCATGGCAAATTATTTGGAAGTCATTACTGCGCAAAACAACGCTTTACAAAATGATCTCGAACAGATTAGCATTAAACGGGAAAAACTTAATGCCGTGGTGGATCTATACCGTGCATTGGGAGGAGGAAACGATACCGAGTAATAAATCATCGCTTGTACCGACCTTGGTTCGCTCAATTCTTGAGGATATTCAGGATCATAATAGTTTAATTTAAGAGGGCTAACGAAAGTTTAGCCCTTTTTTATTCGCTTTTAGTCATCATATAAAATACAATTCCCTTTAACTAGTTACTGATATTCGCTAAAATTATTTGAATTAAACCACTGGATTTTATTATCTTCGGATAAGAAATAGAATGTTATGAACAGAACAAGCTGTCTTCCTCCTCCAATCGCTTAATATTTTTTTAAATATTAATAAAGCATGGCACCGAATAATCGGCTGATTCCCCATGTTTTATATTCTCAATCAAATTTTATAACAATAGTATCTGTCTTTTCAAAGATAGATCTGGAAGACGACATTTTATGAAACATTCATATTTCATACTACATCTCGCTGTGGTATGTTTGGGCATATCCGGAGTATTGGGCAAAGTCATCAGTCTCAATGAAGGTATGCTAACTTGGTATCGTGTATTTTTTTCGGCAATTTTCCTTTTTCTTATTTCAAAATGGTCAAAAGCAACCAATGAAGTCAGCTTGCGTGAAAAATTAGCGATTGCAAAAAATGGCCTATTGATTACCGCCTCCTGGCTACTTTTTTATGCCAGTATCAAATACTCCAATATTTCAATCGGGGTAGTTTGTTACTGTATGGCAAGTTTCTTTACTGCAATCTTTGCTCCTATCATTAACAAAACGAGATTTAAAAGTTCAGAGTTTTTTCTGAGTGGACTAACGCTTTGTGGTATAGCTTTAATATTTCATTTTGATACAGCACATCAATTGGGTATTATTTTCGGGATCATTTCACCGGCCTTTGCTTCGCTTTATGCAATTTATAATGAACGCCTGGTCAGGCGACACAGCAGTATAGTCATCAACTATTATCAAATGATTGGTGGAAGTGTTGGTCTTGGGTTGATCCTCCCCTGTTATCTTTATTATTATCCGATATCATCTTTTATCCCCAATACAATGGATCTCATTTACCTGCTAATTTTGTCGCTGTGTTGTACCGTTGCTGTATACCTTGCTTTCACAGAAATCTTAAAGAAAATTTCTGCCTTTACACTCAATTTAAGTCTCAATCTAGAACCTGTATATGCCATCCTGATTGCATTTTTATTCTTCAATGAATCCAAAGAGCTCAATCTTTCATTTTACATCGGGCTTTCCCTGGTTATGCTTTCTGTACTTATACAGGCGCTCATCAGTAGAAAAAAAGAAAAACCAGAAAATTAACACATAAAAAGTGGCTTTTGAGTAATATGGTATGGTTGATATCGGATTAAACGATGTCAATTCAAACAAAGAAGCCTAAATTCTGTTCGGAGAAAATCCTATATTTACATAACATCCGACATCCACTTGATGTTGGAAATTCAGGTAGATTCTTCCAATAAATGACAATATCAATTAAACAATATCATGAGCAATTCTTCTTCAGAAAACAAACTTATCCACGAACAAATTCAATACCTTGAATTTATATCTAGCGATCTTGAGAGAGCCAAAAAATTCTATTCAGCAAGTTTTGGCTGGAACTTTACAGATTACGGCCCTGAGTATACAGCCTTTGATGGTAAATATGTAGATGGAGGATTTACAGTCGGTACACCGGTAAACGGTAGTATTTTGGTTGTCCTTTATTCGAATGATTTGCTATCCACACGTGATAAAGTCGTCCGTGCGGGTGGCACTATCGTTAAAGATATCTTTAGCTTTCCTGGTGGTAAACGATTTCAATTCAAAGACCTCGATGGTTATGAATTGGCCGTATGGGCAACAGAATAATCCCTATCATATATAGAATAGGCCCCATCGAAGCGAACATTGGGTAAAAACAGAAAAGAGCTTAATTTATCATTAAGCTCTTTTCTGTTTTTGGTAATTTTTATTTTTGTTCTTATTGAAACGTCTTCGATTTTGTGGATTGCTGCTTTTCTTAGCCGGATTATATTCAGGCCCAGCTTCAAAGCCTTCCGGTAAAGCGATTTGTTCTACGGGATAACCGATCAGGTTTTCGATCTGGGAAAAGCGCTGCTGATCTTTATCATTCACAAAAGTAATCGCTGTACCCGTTGTCGCTGCACGTGCAGTACGTCCGATACGGTGTACATAATCTTCGGGATCTGGTGGGACATCGTAGTTTACAACCAGACTGATACCTACGATATCGATACCACGCGAGATAACATCTGTTCCCACAAGTACCCGCACCTGACGTGATCTAAATCTACTCATGATATCCTCACGTTTAGCCTGCTCAAGATCTGAGTGAAAGCCCTCGGCATCTATACCCTGCTTTTGAAGTTCTTGCGCCAGTAATTTAACTGTAGTTTTTTGCGAAGCAAAGATGATCACAGAAACATAATTAACGTCTTGTAAGATGATCTTCAAAAGATCCATTTTTTGCTTATCATATACCAGATATGCGCGCTGGTCTATACCTTCTGAAGGTTTTGAAATGGCGATATTGACCTCAACAGGTTGATAAAGGATTTTTCTCGCAAAATTTCTGATCTTGAGGGGCATAGTTGCTGAAAAAAGCAACATTTGCTTTTTCTTAGGTAAGTAACTGACGATACGCAATATATCATCTTGAAAGCCCATATCCAACATGCTATCTGCTTCATCCAGTACGAAATGCGTCAGATGAGTTAAATCGACTTTCATCGACGTAAGATGGCTGATCAATCGACCGGGGGTAGCAACAATAATATTAACCCCTTCCCGAATAGCTCGTTTCTGTTGTTCGTAGCCCATTCCATCTCCACCTCCATATATGGAGATAGATGTCGCCCCTGTATAATAAGACATGCCCATGATCTGTTGATCTATTTGCAGTGCCAATTCCCTTGTCGGAACCAGGATAATCGCGCGAATAGACTCCTTTGCATCTCTCGCAACAGCATCTAAAATTGGCAACATATATGCGGCCGTTTTACCGGTACCTGTTTGCGCACAGGCAATCATATCACTACCCTTCTTAATGACGGGGATTGTCTGTTCCTGAATAGGCGTAGCCTCTTCAAACATCATGCTTTCTAAGCCCTCTTCCAATTCCGGAACAAAACCAAATTCAGTAAATCTCAAATTTTATTATTTTATTAAATATGCGCTAAGTTACTAAAACTAATCTATATATGATGTCAGCATTTGTTACGCTAGGAGTTACATAGAAAATATGTCCTCAGAACTCCCCTACCGAATCTTCGTTATTTTAACCTAAGTTACTTTTGGAATTATCAGCCAATCTCAACAATGTGTATCCTAATATACCTGCACAAAGAGAAGCAATGAGCACCGCAAATTTAGCTTCCTCAATCAAAAAGGCATCGTTAAAAGATAAGATAGATATGAAGATAGACATGGTAAAACCAATACCTCCCAATAAACCAACGCCGAATATCTGCGGCCAACTTGCACCTTCTGGAAGTTGCGCTATTTTCATTTTTTTAGCAATAAAACAAATCACGAATATACCAATTGATTTTCCTGCAATCAATCCCGCAATAATACCCAGCCCCAATTTGGATGTTAAACCGCCAACCATTTCAGCATGAATTGGAATTAATGTATTTGCGAAAGCAAACAAAGGAATGATTATAAAATTTACAGGCTTGGTCAGCAGATGCTCCAGTTTTTCCAGCGGAGATTCTTTTTCATCTGGCGTTGTAGGTAGCGTCATGGCAACCAAAACTCCGGCTATAGTTGCATGAATGCCCGAATGGTGGATAAAATACCAAATGAATACTCCGGGAATAAGATAGGCCCATAGGGCTTTTACACCAAGTTTATTTAGAATGATCAGAAAAGCAAATATCCCTAGCGCAATAAATAGATAGGTCGCATGAATTCCACTGCTATAAAACAAAGCAATGACTAAGATCGCAAGCAAATCATCTACAATAGCCAAAGCTGCTAAAAAGATCTTGAGGCTTGCCGGAACTTTATTTCCCAAAAGGGTGATAACAGCAAGCGCAAATGCGATATCCGTAGCCATTGGGATCCCCCATCCGTGTGCGGTATCGGCGGCATCTTTATTGATCACAAAATAGATTGCCGCTGGCAGGAGAGCTCCCCCTACTGCTGCCAGAATAGGAAGAACAGCTTTACTTGCTGAAGATAATTCCCCCTCAACGATTTCTCTTTTGATTTCCAATCCGACTAATAGGAAGAAAATAGCCATCAGCCCATCATTGATCCATAGCAGCCATGAATATTTTAAATGGATATTATCCGTTTCAAGTCCCACCTCCCGAAGAAGAAAGTCCATTACCGATCCATATAGCGATGTATTTGCTACAATGAGTGCCAAGATAACACAGGAAAACAGAATAATCCCACCAGCAAAGCTAGATTTCAAAAATTCTCGGAATACAGTTAAATTAACAAGTTTTGACATGACGATAATATCTTTAAACACTTAAAAGGTTCACAATATACAACTTTACGTCCATTAATCCGCCTTCGGAGCGGCATTACCTGAATCTGCTCCATTAGCAGGCTAAAAAAATCTTCTTTTTCACCGGTCCGCTCTAAATCCAATATTTTAACAACAACTTTGGCAATTATAGGAGTGATTTGACTTTAAAGCCCCTTTTCAAAACATGTATATTTCGCAAAATCAACAGCTTACATTACAATGTATATAAAACCACATTTAAATATTGTCATTTTTGTAAAATTAATTTGTCTTTATTGCAAAAAATAGTTAGCTTGCTAATATAGTTAATAAACCGTTTATTATGTGCAAGAAGTGGATTTTCATGGTGCTTCTTTTCGTAGCAAATTTTACATATGCGCAGACGACAGAGGATACAACCCAACATCAACAACAATCAGGCTCCCATTACATCATTTTAGGGATCATAGCAATTATTGTCATCGTTTTTATATTATACAGGAGGCAAAAGAGGAAATTTAATGAATAAGGGAGATCAATTGATCTCCCTTATTGTTTCTCCCTAAATTTCTATAGAAATAAATCCCTTTTTTTTATCCACATCATTCTTCGTGTTTAATTGGCTCATTTGTCTGTGCCAGGCGTTGCGATCCTGTATTTGCTGGACAAGCAATATCATCTGTCGCGTCGTAAACCAGCTTTTTACCTTTCAATTTCGTGATCAGTTCCTCCGGTACATACACTTGTACTTTGGTTACGGAGTAACCACTCGGAAAATAACGTACGTAATAGCCATCCGGATGCAGTGTCCAGATTCCACTCGGAACATCCGAACGAGGTTCGGCCATACCTGCCATAATTGCATACTTTTCAAACTCAGCATAAGAATAGTTGCCTGAAGAGACCAGCTGTCTGATATTATTTTCTGCTTCAAATATCGCCTGCACAGCTGGGGGCATCTGGTCTTTAGCCTTTTGCACCACATCAAACGGCAATATGCCTAGCGCTCCGCCTTCCAGCAATAATAATTGCTCTGGTGTCAACAACCTCAATGCCGTTTCCTTGACCTCCCCGGAATAGTCTATAAATTTAGTTTTAGCAATAATTGTCCATAATAACATCTGTATTGATGATTGTTCAACTTCCGGATGTTTTTCCGCACTTTTCAAGATAGCGATGACAACCTCCCGCTTTTTCCCTAATGTAGGGGCATACATATAGCCATCCCCCTTAGAAGGTGCGTAAGTCCCTGCTTTTAGGCAATAGCTTTTGTTAGTCATTTCAAAATGTCCTGCTTCAAGCAAATAGCCGTCCTGGCCATTTTTCTGCAGATTTTCCAGCGGCTTATAAGTAACCGTATTTTGAAAATCAGGCATCTGTTCGCCTTTCCGATTTACATCCTCAAAACTTGTGCTTATCGCTTCAGGTTCCTTTAAAAGTTTGTCTAGTCCTAACGCTTTACTCCCTTTCGAAGCAACTGCCTTGCTTGCTTTGTCAAGCAATCCCCCAAATTGAGCATAGGCACCCTGCAAATTCAGCAAAAATGCAACAACGAGTACCAAAGCATACGTAATGCTATTTCTTTTCATAATTGATTTCATTTCAACACCAATGCCACAAAAAAGAAGCCAATTTATTAGCAAAATCCCAATTCATAATTTATTAATCTGGTACACATCCTTTTCAACGATATGCGGTTATCTGAACTGTCTCAAATTGTTATATTTCATTTTTTCGTCCGTTCGTCAATCACTTGGAAAGTGATATTTCTCACAATCCATTATTAGGGTTATTCGGTAAGGAATTGATGTTTGGAAATAGTTAAAAAATACAAGATTAAAACGTATCTTTGCAGCATGATTAATGTGTCAAATCTCTCCCTTCGTTATGGTAAACGTGTACTATTCGAAGATGTCAATTTAAAATTTACACCTGGCAACTGTTATGGCATTATTGGTGCCAATGGAGCTGGTAAATCTACTTTCTTAAAAATTATTTCTGGCGAAGTTGATCCCTCTACAGGTTCGGTGGCATTCACGCCTGGCGAACGTATGTCTGTATTGAGTCAGGATCACTATGCTTTCGATGAATATACGGTATTGGAAACTGTCATGATGGGTAACCAAGAGCTTTACAAAATCATGAAAGAGAAAGACGCTATTTACATGAAAGAGGATTTCTCTGATGCAGATGGTGAACGTGCCGGTGAACTCGAAAGTCTTTTTGCAGAAATGGACGGATGGAATGCAGAATCCAATGCAGCTACCCTATTGAGCAGCTTGGGCATTAAAGAAGAGCTCCACTACAAGTTAGTCTCTGAAATTGATGGTAATCAAAAAGTACGTGTCTTATTGGCACAGGCACTCTTCGGTAATCCAGATATCTTGATTCTCGATGAGCCTACCAATGACTTGGACATCAATACAATCGCTTGGTTAGAAGACTTTTTGGCTACCTATGAAGCAATTGTACTCGTTGTATCCCACGACCGTCACTTCTTAGATGCGGTGTGTACTCACACTGTTGATATCGACTTTGGTAAAATGACCATCTATACAGGTAACTACTCGTTCTGGTACGAATCTTCCCAATTAGCGTTAAAACAACGGTCTGATCAAAACAAAAAGATGGAAGACAAGGTTAAGGAACTTCAGGAATTTATCCGTCGTTTCTCGGCCAATGCATCCAAATCAAAACAAGCTACTTCCCGTAAGAAAGCTTTGGATAAGATCAATATTGATGAGATCAAACCTTCTAACCGCAAATATCCTGCAATCATGTTCAATACAATGAACCGTGAACCGGGTGACCAAACATTACAAGTAGAAGGTTTGAGCAAAACGGTCAATGGTGAGGTCTTCTTCAAGGATATCACATTTATGATTAATAAAGGTGATAAAATTGCAGTGTTGGGTCCTAATTCCCTAATCACAACAGCTTTTTACGATATTATCACAGGTAGAGACACTGACTTCGGTGGTGAATTCAAATGGGGTATTACCATCACTCCTGCCGATATGCCAATTGAAAATGCAGCATTTTTTGAAGGCAAAAACGAAAATTTGGTCGATTGGTTAAGAGACTATACAACAAACCCTGAAGCGGATGAGCAGTTCCTACGTGGATTCTTAGGAAAAATGCTATTCTCCGGTGAAGAAGTTATGAAAAAAGTTTCTGTCCTTTCCGGGGGTGAAAAAATGCGTTGTATGTTTTCAAGAATGATGTTACAGGGAGCTAACTTCTTGATTTTTGATGAACCAACCAATCACTTGGACTTAGAGTCAATCACGGCATTAAATAATGGTATGTCAGATTTTAAAGGATCAATGTTATTCACATCCCGTGACCACGAGTTGACTGAGACTGTTGCAAACAGAATCATTGAATTGACACCAAAAGGAATCATCGACAAGTTGATGACCTATGATGAGTACATTAACAGCGATGTTGTCAAAGCACAACGCGCAGAGATGTATAAATAAGATAATTTATCCCAATTTTATAAAGGCTCCATAATTCATTTTATGGGGCTTTTTATTTATACATCCCCCTTGGACAGTCTAAAATGCCAAAACACAAAAAAGCACTGAAGGGGACTCAGTGCTAATCGCGATTGATATGAAAGAATTGAGAAAGTCTATTGAACTGAAGGTTTTATCAGATGCCACCCCAATTGTAGCGATACCGCGCAATGGTCAGACAGGTCCTGTCCCGCCCTATTTTGAAAAAGTTTCTTTTGAACCTGATAGTTCTTTGCTTCAAATACCATCTGATCATTATTACGATAATAGATCTTATCAATGCCCTCACAGTCATCTGTTAACTCTAATGCGGCCATGGCAACAAAGTTTTGCTTGCTCTGAGGTATCTTACCACTATTTTTCAAATTCACCCATGCATCTACCAAGCCTAATTCTCCTTGAAAGGAAACGATATTATCCAATGCGTACGCATAATGAGCATTAAAATCTCCCATGATTAACAAAGGCTGTCCTGCGGAGATCTTTTGAATATAGTTTTTCAATTGATTCAAGTTTTTCTGACGTGCTATTGCCGCATCGGGATCATCCTGGGCTGTTGCATGTACATTGTAAACATCAATAAAAACTTCTTTTGCCAATTGAATGCGTGCATATGAAAAACCTTTAGGAGTCAAACAATCCGCTCCATTACAAGCGTCCCACCTTACCCGCTCAAAGTCTTGTATCGGATATTTCGACAACGTACTCAATCCGTCACCAAAAGGTACACCACCCATATTTTCCGTTCGATAGCTATGTCTATTCTTACTGTACAAAAATTTATTGTAGTTGAAATCCTCTTGCACATTCACTATATCAAAAGGATTTACCAGCTCGCCAATGGAAGTAATACTCGGAGCTCTTTCCGTTACAGCGCTTGAAATTAACTCTGGAAGACCTGCAATATTATAAGTTAATAAATTAAGCTTTCCTTCGCTGACATCAGGCATATCGACATACACCATATTCATTGGTCTAACTTGTTTAGGCTTCAATTTGAATCCTAACATGATGCCTGCAGAAGCACAAACAGATAAAATAAGAACTTTACGAAGACCTTTAAGTCTAGTTTTCCTTTCGAACAATAAATCTAACAACATGGACGGAATAATTTGTTCATTTCAAAAGTAAAGCACCAAGATTAGCTTAACTATATTCTTAAATTAATTTTACTTATAAAAATTATTTACAAATTATTAATAATAAACAATTTATAAACACTTTGATGATAAAATATTAATATCAAAATAGCTTTTGAGTTATCCTTTTCGAATACTTTTATGAAACCCCTAATAAGAATAAAATGAGAAAGGTAGCCTTCTTTACAGAAATACTCGTTGAGGATTTCGACGGTGCATCTCGCACAATGTTTCAGCTGATAAACCGTATTGATCAACAGAATTTTAAGTATTTCTTTATTTATGGTGGTGGTCCCACACAATTCCGGGACTTTCATTCTTACAAAGTGCCTACATTTAAAATACCGGTCAATGATGATTATTGTCTGGCTATTCCGCAGCTCATCAAAAAAAAGCTCGAACTGGCTTTGGATGAATTCGCACCGGATATCATTCATATCGCGACCCCCTCTCTTCTCGGTTTTTTTGCGTTAAATTATGCCAAACGTAGAAATATACCTGTATTAACGATCTACCACACACATTTTATATCCTATATCGCCTACTATTTCAAAAATATCCTACCTCTGGTCAAACCCACCGAACAATGGATGAAACGGGCAATGAACAATTTTTATAACAAATGTGATATTGTCTATGTTCCCACCAAATCTATCCTAACCGAGCTCCAACAGATTGGACTTGAACAGGACGGCTTAAAACTCTGGCAAAGGGGCATTGATACGCAATTATTTACACCCCAAAAAAAGAATAGCAGTTATATTCAACAACTGACTAAAAATAACAAACCAACGGTATTATTCGTTAGTCGGATCGTTTGGGAAAAAAATATCAAAACCCTAATTGACATCTATCAGCAGATACAAACCCAACAACTGGGCTACAATTTTATAGTTGTCGGAGAAGGAACGGCCAAAGTAACGGCAATGCAAGAAATGCCTAATGCTATTTTTCTGGGAAAAAAGACACATCAGGAACTTGCGGTGCTGTATGCATCAGCAGATGTATTTGTTTTTCCTTCAGTTTCAGAAACCTATGGCAACGTTGTCGTCGAAGCATTGGCATCGGGGCTTCCATGTGTGATTGCTGATGGTGGCGGTTCAGCATCGCTTATTCAACATGGAGTATCCGGGTTTAAATGTCAGCCTGAAAATGCAGCTGGATATGTCTATTATTTAAAGAAAATTCTCTCTGACAAAGTGCTAAGAAAAAATCTGATTAACGCCGGACTTTCCTATGCAGGCCAATTAGATTGGACACGACTATCCCAACAGTACTTTGATGACATTGAATTACTTGCTGGCAAAACGCAAGACGCGGACCTCGCATGGGCAAATTAACAACATCCCGTCAACTGATCAAAGCTGTCTTTTTACTTGTGATCTTGACATCTATGGTAATTTTTGTAATCCACAGTGATCTTTCGGCGTTGAAAAAAGAGCTGTCAACGATTGGCTACCGCTTTATTTTTATCGTATTTACGACTTTAGTTGCCTATCTTTTTGGAACGCTAGCCTGGTGGGTTTGTCTAGGCCCTTCAAAAAAAAAGATCAATATTTTCGAACTTTTTGCCGTGCGTCAAATTGGCGAAACTGTTGGACTCTTTAATCCCACCAGTATTATTGCAGGCGATTTACTGAAAGCCGAGCTGATAACCCGCTATGACATCCCTTTACAGCACGGACTCCGCTCTGTCGCCATCTCACGCATTACAGCCATACTTTCCCAGTTAAGCATTTTCTTACTGGCCATGATCTGGCTGATGCTTTCGCCCTTAAAAAACGAGGTAATGCAGTATACGGGCCATGCTATCTATGTCGTATGCATAGTCTTGCTGCTATTCGTCGTTTTAATATTCTACTGGCTAGTTTCCACCAAAAAACCTCCTAAAAATAACCCTGCTGATACTTCATTTTTATCGAAATCAAAAAATCAGCTCCAGAAATTACTTTGGGATACGAAAGACTTCTATCAACAACAAAATAAAGTATTTTGGTACTCCTACCTGCTGTTTGCGATACATTGGCTAATTGGTAGCCTGGAATTCTATCTGATCTTAAAATTTCTGGCTGTCGATGTCAGGGTTATTCACGGATTAATTTTAGACATGAGCGTCATCCTATTTAAGAGTGCAGGCGCATTTATTCCCGGCCAATTGGGCGTTGAGGAAATATCCAACAAACTACTGCTTAGCATGATCGGAATTTCAGGTGGAAGTATCTGGTTGAGTGTCTCTCTCCTGCGTCGTGGCCGCCAGGTATTCTGGACAGCTATTGGCGCTATATTTTATCTATGCATCAAAAGAAAAACCGTTCATGTTACCATCTGAAATAGAAATTTTGTTTATCAGCCATAAATATCCACCTGCGATTGGAGGGATGGAAAAACAGAGCTTTGAACTCATTAATAATGCTGCGCTCTATCTCAAGGTTCATACACTCGTTTATGACAACGAAGAATCCATTTTGACATTCTTCCTTCGCCTAAATCAACGTATCCTGTCCAAAATTAAAGACAATCCGGGTATTCGGCTTCTTCATTTTAACGATGGATTAATTGCTGCTCTAGCATCTTTTCACAAGGGCTACGATCATCTAAAAAAAGTTGTCACCCTTCATGGACTTGATATTGTTTTTCCATTTCCTTACTTCCAACGTAAAGTGATCCCCCGCTTCAATACATTTGATCAGGTTATTGCGGTCAGTCAGGCTACCGCCGAAGCCGCTCAATCGCGTGGTATTGATTCTTCCAGGATCTCAGTTATCCCAAATGGAGTAGATCCTGCCCTTCCCAACACTGCTTTAATACCAGATAAGCACAGGGATTTCACCGAAACTGAGCATCTTCAATTAAAGGGGAATACCCCAACTCCGCCTTATTTTATCACATTGGGTAGGCCTGTAAAACGCAAAGGGTTCTCCTGGTTGATGCAGCAAGTCATTCCTGCCCTTCAAGGCGATTTCAAGCTCCTGATGGTAGGCCCGTTTGATCAAAGACCAACCTTGAAAGAGCGTGTGCTCAATCTTTTACCAGCTAAACTCTACAATCTCTCCACCTTATTCTTGGGGTATCCAACTGATCAACAAGAAATGCGGAGATTGTTGAAAGCCTATCCTGAAAAAATCCAGCACCTGGGGAAAGTTCCCTTCGCCCAATTGCAGCATCTTCTTGCAAATGCGCAGGCTTTCCTGATGCCCAATATCCACGTACCGGGAGATATGGAAGGTTTCGGTCTGGTTTGTCTTGAAGCATCTTCAGCAGGCACTGTTGTCGTAGCCTCCGAGTTGGAAGGAATCACGAGTGCAATTACACATAATCACAACGGCCTTTTGCTCAACAGTCAGGATACCAATGCCTGGATCGGGCAATTGCAATCCATTTTGGATAATCCCGACTATTATCAAAATATTGGACAGCAATTTAAGAACAATACCAGTGCAGATTTCAGCTGGGATATCATGGCCAGAAGCTATTGTCATACCTTCGTCGAACTCTGCCAAAACTACCAATCAAACGACAAACTTAGCTCTTTCACAAATGAAGAATCCGTTCGTAGTAATGTTTTATTGGCTTAAAGAAGATCAACTGAGTTATCGTGCATGCAGAGAGGACAAACAGCGCTGGAAAAGAAATGAAAGTAATTGCTATAAATAGCAACAACAGAAAAAGACGTAACATTTCGAGTGGAAAGACCCATTTCTCATGTTCCAACAATCCACCAATACAGATGACACTGCACAGAATAAAAAGACCACCAACAAGCAATTGTACAGTATTTTGATAATTACCATAAAGCAAAAAGAAAAACAGAAGTCCCATGGTTAGCATCGATTGAAAAAAAATATATTGACTCAATCTCTTTCCGTGTACCTGAACTTTGGTTCCCGCAAAGATTTTCTGTTCCAATTCGTCCCTAATTTCAGGTTGTATATCATCGGGGCGGCCAAATATCGTCCGAATCTTGTTTCTAAATCCCTTCGCACGATTAAAAGACATCCCTATTTCAAAAAGATAATGAAAATGCTGCCAAAGGAACGTATACCGATGAATAGGTTTGGTCAGTCCATAGACACAGGGCTCTTCTTTCTTCTCATCAATAAAAGTTCCAAACATTTTATCCCAAATAATCAAAATATCACCGTAGTTCTTGTCCAAATAAATCTCATTGCTACTATGATGTACACGGTGATGAGATGGGGTGACAAGAATTTTTTCAAGAATCCCCAAACTACCCACCGTTTGCGTATGAGAAAAAAATGGGTACACACCGTGAATCAATAAGATTGTGGTCATCATAAAAGGTGGAAAACCCAAAAGTGGAATAAAGGCCCAGAACAAGGAACGAAATACTGCCTGAAAAATAGTGATCCTTGCTGCAACGGTAAAATTATAATCTTCACTTTGATGATGAACCACATGTGCTGCCCATAGCAGATTTATCTCATGACTGTAACGATGATACCAATACCACAAAAAATCTGTGAATAGAAAAAGTAGGATCCATGTCCAAAGATTCGCTTCAATATGGAAGATTGCAAATTTTTGATAGATCCACACAAAGAAAAAGTAGAATAGGCTAACTGAAAACATGTCGCACATGCGTTCGACGATACCGACATTGAGATTAGCGATAGATTCATCAAACGTATAATATCGCTTTTGTTTCTTCAGACTATACCAATACTCCAACAGCATCAACACCAAAAACAAAGGGATAATAAAAGCTAAAAAATTAAGTCTTCCTGTATCCATGCTTGCTTATTTTGAAATAATAACTTCTTTGCATCGACCACCTTGTGGAACTAAATTCCAAAGATTTTTTTTATTATTTAACAATCAATTCCGAATCAGGTTTTCTTTTTATATCTTTCTGTTTATAAAAACCTGCATTCTCCCACGAGCATCAACAGTTATGAAAATCGATTGAAGGTTCTTGCTAGCCAATTATCCGGGTATATCGATCACGTTGATACCTTAATTAAAAAAATAAGAGCTAATAAAAACAGGTATTTCCACAAAAAAGCCCTCAAAAAAAATTTCTGAGGGCTGATCAAATTATATAAATTCGAGAATAACGTATTCCTTACGATCGCTAGTGCACACTTGACATATCCACCTGGGTTTTGCCTTGTTTGATCATCAGTACAAAAGGTACACAGATTAAAAATACAACACCCAAATACAGGAATACATCCATGTACGACAATACCGTAGCCTGTTTCATGACAGTCATGTCCAGTATCTGGTGAGCTTTGGCCAAGGCCTCATTTGGGGCAAAGCCTTTCGCCTGAAAACTCATTTGCAACTGTTGCACACGTTGCTGTACCTCAAACTTACTGGGATCCAGATTAGCAACCAAATCAACACGATGCTTTTGAGAGTCACGCGCGATAAATGTTGTGATCAACGCAATACCAAATGAACCGCCAAGCTGACGCATCATACCAGTAAATGCCGCCCCCTCTCCGATGGATCTTCCATGTAGCGTCGATAACGACAATGTCATTACTGGCACAAATAATAAGCCCAGACCTACACCACGAAGGATAAGTGGCCAAAACATATGTTCAGATCCCGTGTCATTCGTCATCAGGCTGTACATCCAAAAACAAAAGCCAAAGAATATGCTCAAACCAACCGCAACCATATATTTTTGCGGAACACCATTCTGGATCATTTTACCAATAAAAGGCATCATGATTCCGGTCATGATTGAACTTGGTAACAGTAGTAAACCTGCGTCTGTGGCGGTCCATCCCAATATGGATTGTGTGTAGATTGGAATAATAAAAGTCGATCCAAATAAACCAAATCCAAGGATAAAACTCATCACAACCCCTACCTGGAGGTTTTTATCACGCAATACCCTCAGGTTCACGATAGGTTTGTCATACACCAATTCTCGCCAGATGAAGAACAGCAATCCGAATATAGATAAAATCGACAATCCTAAAATTAACGGGTCATCAAACCAATCGTCCTGTTGACCATGTTCTAATACAAACTGGAGTGAACCGATAAACATAATCAAAAAAATCATACCGAACCAATCCACCTCTTTTGCCGATTGCTTCTGGCTATATTTAGGACTACGTACAAAGGACAGTGTCAGCAAAGTAGCAATAATTCCCAAAGGCACATTGATATAAAAGATATAAGGCCAGGAGAAATTGTCTATGATATAACCACCCAGTGGTGGACCCAAAGTTGGTCCAATGATAACCCCCATCCCGTAAATCGCTTGCGCCATACTCCGTTTCTCTTTGGGGTAACTTTCGGTGATAATGGTCTGTGCGGTCACCAATAAGGCTCCCCCACCCATCCCCTGCAAAAAGCGAAATGCCACAAGCTCCCAGATATTGGTCGCGTTACCACATAAAAATGAAGATATTGTAAATATGACAATTGACGCCGCAAAGTAATTACGTCTTCCAAACTGTTGGGACAACCAACTGGTCATCGGAATAACGATTACGTTTGCAATGGCATAAGCCGTAATAACCCAAGCCACGTCTGTCAATGTTGCCCCCAACGAACCTTTCATATCGTTTAAGGCCACATTCACAATCGTCGTATCCACGATTTCCAGCAGGGCACAGAGCACAGCCGTAATCGTGATGACTACGCGTCGAAAACCATATTCAACCAGACTATCTTGTTGATTTATATTTTCCATAGTTATTGAACATGCACATCTACGTCAGCATTCATGCCCGGTCTGAGCAAAGCCACATTTTCAGCTTTATTATCTTTTGACAATTTGATTTTTACCGGCAGACGTTGTACCGTCTTCACAAAGTTACCCGTCGCATTATCCGGAGGCAACAAGGAGAAACGTGAACCTGTAGCTGGAGAAAATGAATTGACTTCGCCTTCAAATTCGATATTTGGATAAGCATCCACTTTAATACCCACCTTTTGGCCAGGTTTCATTTTTTGTAATTGTGTCTCTTTAAAATTTGCCACCACCCAAGTTTCAATATTATCAACAATGTAAAATAAAGACTGACCAGGGTTGATCATCTGCCCAGGTTGCACTTTGATATTGGATACCTGACCATCTACCGAAGCCAATACTGCGGTATAAGACAAGTTCAATTTCGCAGCTTCCAACTGTGCTTTTGCTCTTTTTATATTTGCCTCAGCGACAGAAGTTTGTTTCGAAGCTACTGTAGTCTTACTCACGATTGCATTACGTTGAGAAGCACTGGCATTACGTTGTTGTTGCAGGATTTCGACTTGTTTATCCGCTTCCAACTTGGTCGTCAAAGCCTGCTCATATTGCTGTTTTGTAATCGACTGATTGTTATATAGATTTTGGTAACGAATGTAATCGTTATTCGCCTGTTTCGCACGGATACGTGCGGCATCAATGCTACCTAAATTTGATTGTATTGTTGCGTCAGAGATGGCTACATTGGCAGATGATGCTGAAACGTCCGCTTTTGATACATCAAAGCTACTTTCCGCAGCAGCCAATGCAGCAGCAGCTTCATCTACTCGAACTTGATAATCTTGGCTTTCGATTGTGAACAAAGTATCCCCTTTCTTCACCAAATCGTTGTCTTTGACATAAACCTTGGAAATAAATCCACCAACCCGAGGGATGATCGGACTCATATTTTTCTCAACCTGCGCATCGTCCGTGGTCTCATGTGCTTGACCATGCAAGTATTTATAACCACCATAAGCCCCGCCAAAGATGACCAAAGCGGCTAGAATAATTGTGAATTTTTTATTTGTACCTTTTTTTTCAGGTGCGTTTTCAACTGTATTTTCCATGTCTAGATTAATTGCTATTTAATGTTTAACGACCCATTTGCCAATTGCAGGTCATAGTATTTTTCAATTGTGTTTGCCTTGCTTATCGCTAGATTTATTTTGCTCTGAAGCTGTTGTACATCAGCGGTCAATAAGTCGTCCGTATCAGCAATACCATTATCATATTTATCCTTCGTGATGCGATAATTTTCAACGGCTTGATCTACCGCCTGGTGGTACACCACATCCTGTTTTTGGGCCAACATGTAGTTTTCATTTGCCTGTTGCACCTGAACCTTTACCCGATCGTTGAGCAGTTCCAAATTTTCATCAATTTCCTTGATCCGATTTTTGACGACATTGACCTCCCTTTTGTTTTTATACAAAGATCCAATATCATAAGATACCCCAACACCTACCATTGCCGCGTTGGTTACCGTAACGACCTTCTGTAGACCAAAAGCATTGTAACCTGCCGTTGCCGAAACCATTGGCAATGTCGAAGACTTGGTAACTTTCAATTGATCTTCGGCAACCTTACGTTGAGAAGCCAACGATTTTAGATCCGAACGCTCAGTTTTTGCAGTTTCATAAGAAGCCTTCAATCCGAGATCAATTCCAGTTACCTCAGCCAGATTAATCTGATCCAATTGTGTATCCTCCGCAATTTTTAGCAAATTGGCCAATTGATAATTTAGCACCTTAATGTTCTTCTGCGCTTCTTGGAGCGACACCTGATAATTAGACAGCTGCAATTCCGCTTTAAGGAGATCGTTTCTTGCGATCAGCCCATTATCCAACATCGCTTTAAAGTCTGAAACACGTTGCTCAGACTGCTTAATATTTTCAGCGATCAACAAATTGGTTTGCTGCGCTTTATATAAATTCAGATAAAGTGCTATCGCACGTGAAGCCAATTGTTCTTTGCTTGCTACGGCGTTCCATTGTTCGGCTTGTAGCGCATCTTTTGCTATCGCTATTCCCCCTTTAATCCTACCCCCGGTATAAATAGGCATGCTGACAGATGCCTGCCCCAGCCACAGCTGATTTGCTGCAATATCCGGAGCCGAGCCACCCTCGCCAAGTGCCAACTTCAGATTCACATTAGGTGTAGTCATCGCCATGTATTGCCCGCTCAATTTTGCATCAGGAAGCTGTTTCGATTTGGCACTTTCGACCTCTAGCTGTCTTCCCAACACTTTGGTATCGGCAGTTTTCGCTTCCACACTTTGGTTTGCAGCCATGTGAATTATTTCTTCCAAGCTTAGGTGTTTGTTGTCTTGTGCCAGCAAACCCAGAGGACTCAAAAGCAATAAAGCACTTAAATTGGCCAACTTATTTTTCATATGTCAATAAAGCTTTAATTGTTTTCTGTATAAATTGTGTTAATGTTGTTTCAATATATTTCCCATAGCCATCATCATCGGCTATACCCAGTTGATCCTGTAAAAAGACCTGGTTCATCTGAAAATTCATAAAAGTCCCCATCATCATGGAATGAATTAATATGGGATCATTTCCTGTTTTAAATACCCCCTCTGCGATACCACTGTTGATGATAGAAGTTATTACGTCAAGATTATGAATCTTTAATTTTTTAAACGCTTCTGATATCAACATTCGCTGTTTTAGGGTACTTTCTATTGCAATAACCCGGTAGAGCTTCCGATGAGAGCTCATCGATTTGACATACCTATCTACCATCACATCTACTTTATCGAGGGCATTATCTACCAAAGCGAGCTCATCCACATTGATCATAAAATCTGGAACACGCCATTCAAAAAAGGTATCCAGCAACTTATCTTTCGATCCAAAATAATAGTTGATCATGGCTACATTGACATTCGCCTCCTGCGCAATATCACGCACCGAAGTCCCGTCAAACCCTTTTGTTGCAAAGAGTCGCTCCGCGGCAAGGAGGATATCTATTTGCTTCTCGTTAAATTCCATTTAAAACCCAATCTTTTTATAGATAATTATACCCACTGTTTTGAAGGATAAAATCATCATTTGTTAAATGCGGAGCAAATTTAAACAAACGTTTAATTTAAACAAATGTTTAATTATTAAATTTATGTAAAAAAATACATCAAAACCTGAATACAGACAGCCAAAAAAATATTTAATAAGCTATATTACAACACATTACACATTAAAAAAAATAACACCCATTTATTGCTATTTCAAATAGAATACAGATCGTATGAAAGAAAAAGGGTACACAAAAGATAGAATAGAGTCAATCATAGCTTAGAAAAGGGGTTAGAAAAAGATTATCGGAACTGCACGAAAGGGACTACCTTACTATATAAAAGTTTCATCCTCTTATAAAATGAAAGCGGATTATCCGAATTATCTGAAAACATGCGCTGTCAATAAGCTGCTGGAAAGACCATTACTGAATTTATGGTTTGTTTATATATCGCTATTGGGTGAAGCGACAGAAAAATATTACTATAAAAAGTACAAGTTCGATCCCCAGCCGCCTATAATGTTCGGGCAAACAGTATAGGCGACTGATAAGGATAAGACTAATGGTTGTATAAAAACTTCTTCTCACTGGGCCTAAAATACCAGGACACAGCAATAAGGACCAGATAAAGTAGTGCCGGAGCTATGAGGCCAACAGAATCCTCTACAACAATGTGTGAATATAAAGCACCAGTCACTGTGAAGAAAATACCCGCATAAGCCCATTCTTTCAATAGGGGTCTCTTTGGTGACAGCAGTGCTACTACCGCTAATATTTTCCAGAGCCCCAATAGCGGGAGGATATAGTCCGGGTAACCCAGATGATCTACATTTTGCCCCCCTCCTGCTCCCTCAGTTTTTATCCCAAAGATTTGTATAATGGCGGTAGATACCAACCCCAAGGACAACCATACGGTTGCAATCCAATAAATTATTTTATCCCTCTTTTTCATCATTATTTTGTTTTAGTTTACGATTGGCTATTTGTTGTGATCACCTTGAAAATTAGCAAGGCTTAAATAAGTAGCTACTTGACTACAAATATACATGTAGTTATTTAACTACGAAACATTTTTTGTTTTTTTTACGATTGATGCAAATTTGAATAGTTTTTATTTTCGGTGCCAATTCAGCTCTGAAAAAAGATTGGAACAACAATTGTATGCAGTTGAGTCAATATTAAACTTTAAAAGCATGCCATTAAAAGCTTATTTTTTTATCCTGTTCATGGGCCTATCTCTGCTTTCGGTAGCTCAACCCAGACACATACGATTAGTAGATGCTCTTTCAGCCGAAAATTTCGCAAAACATTTTAATACAGATACGGTACAACTAAGCCGAATAAACACAAGCGAAACACCTGCAGGAGTTTTTGTTGCTTACAGAAAAGCTGATACCCTTAATTTCAAGCATGAATTTTATAAGAGCTTTGATGGCCCAGGTTACACCAAAGTCGGATTGGCTTTTTATGCCAGAAAGGGAAACGACTATCAGCTGTCTTTTCATAATGATAACGCTTTCTATTGCGAGTCATGCAATAATATGCGTGATTACCATGTAAGTGTCAGTAGCGATACTGTGTACATCTCTATTTCATGGGGAACGAACGATTTTGGTCAAAGTGAGGGGTTTTATTTTGTCTATCGGCCAATTCCAAAACGCTGGCAATTGGCAGAAATACATAGATCTGGCTCAGGTGATATAGGCGAAAGTCGCAAAGAGTATAGGACCTATACTAAAAACACCAAGGTATACTTGGATGACTATTACGCCGAGGGGCTTCCTTATGATTCTACAGTGATCAGCAATCAGGCCATTAGTCTTACTTACCAACCGGGCAATTATGCAGCTTTGCTCCGATCATTCAAAGAAATACCTAAAAACAGTCTATTCTTGCTCCCTAAAGTTTTTAACGAGAACACTGCACAGTATTTTATGGAAGCCGGTCTTGATGAGGATCAGCCTGACAATGCAAATCCTATTCATGCCAAAAATGTCCTTGCAGCTAATGAGATCGGTTATTTTCTGGAGCAGGCGAATCAACTGGATGCGGCACAAGTGTTTTTGGATAAGGTAATAGCACGTTTTCCTGAGCGTGAGGTTGCCTATTTAAACCGCGGTGATGTATTTTTCAAAAAAGGCCAATCTTCTTACAAAAAAGCCCAAAAAGATTACCGCACCTATATTGCACTAATGAATAAACGCGGCTTGCAGGCAAAAATTCCACAAAGAATAGCGACATTTTTGAACGCACAATAGTCTTTGATAGACTGCAATTACCTAATTTAAGATCCTATAGACCATTTCTTTTAGGATCTCCTCGCTATTGAAATTGCTAGGCACGTTGACACCCTTTGATTTCAGATCGGTCTCTTTGAGGACATTCAGTACACCAAAAGTTTTCCGCCGATTGTAATTTCGGGCAGCCAACTCGTACTCTTTGAGGAAAAACGGATGCACTCCCAACTCTTTTGCAGCAACGGATTTATCAATGAGGTAATGATATTTTAGTATTTTAGTAAAATAAGTGGCCACCTGTCCGACCACCATTACCAGCGGGTTATTCTTTGGATTTGCCACAAAATAATCTACGATCTGATAGGCCTTCAAGGCATTACGTTTTGCTAGAGCCGTATTGAGCTCAAATACATTGAAATCTTTTGAAATACCGATGTTACTTTCGACATCATCCATACTGATCTCCTGACTCTTGGGTACATTGAGCATCAGTTTATCCAGTTCATTGGACACTTTCGCCAGATCATTCCCAAGGTAATCCGCGATCAGTGTCGCCGCCTGTGGGTGGATGCGCCAGCCGGCATCCTTTAGATAGCCACCGATCCAGGGGGCAACTTTATCATCATATAATTTAGCTGCATCGATAACCAATCCGGCTTTTTCAAATACCTTATAAATCTTTTTCCGCTTATCGAATTTCCCGTGTTTATAGCAAAAAACCAAGATGGTTGTTGGTGTCAGATGTTCGAGGTATTTCGTTAACATCTCCTCCGTGTCCGATTTCCACTTTAGTTCCTGCGCTTCCTTTACAATAATCACCTGATGGTCGCTCATCATCGGGTATCGTTTTGCCGCATTCACTACTGTGGAGATATCAATATCCTTCCCGTAAAAAACTGATTGATCAAAGCCTTTTTGAGCATCATTGAGCACAGTAGATTCCAGTGCGTCTGCGATGGTATCAATAAAATAGCTTTCCTCCCCTTGTAGTAGATAGACAGGCTTAAAGGATCTGTTCTTTATATCGGATAAGATCGGATTTATATTCATATAGGCGAAATTACGATTTTACTATCAAATCCGTAGCAGCCCAGCGATTAGAATTCGACTTATTATCCAATTTATTTCGATAAAAAAGATCTAACCGACTGATTAAAAGAAGTAATTTTAAAAGCGAAAAAAACCACTTAAGAGAATCGTTTGATGTACTTTTTTTGCTAAAATTTTAGTATATTTGTGTATGTTTTCACCGACACCACTCAATTTGCCTCCATTCAAAGCCAAAATATCCAAAAAGAATAATGCGGTTTATATTTTTGATGAGTTGCGAAAAAAAGAACTGGTATTAACGCCAGAGGAATGGGTCAGACAACATTGGATAAACTATTTAGCATTGATCAAGAATTATCCAAAGGCACTGATGAATATTGAGGGTGGATTGAAACTAAATAGTCTCCAACGACGGAGTGATTTACTGATTTATAATAATGCGGGACAGAAGGTAGTTTTGGCCGAATTCAAAGCACCGCACATCAAGATCACACAAAAAGTATTCGAACAGATCGCCAATTACAATTCTGTGCATCGGATTCCATACTTGTTGGTGAGCAATGGCATAAATCATTATTATTGCAAAGTTGACTTTGAGAACGAATCATATCAGTTTTTAGAAGAACTTCCCGACTATAACGAAATCGGTTAAGGACTTCTATTTGAAACGGATAAAGCATAAGCCCTATTATAAAAATGCCTTTCTTTGCTGAAAGAGGCGGTATCGAAAAAATGTAAAGTGGATGTAAAACATCTTTGCAATTTATTTGATTTTTAAAATATAGTTTTATATTAGTCCTACAGAATAGAAAAAATAAAAAGATGAATATAGATAAAAACGAATTCAGAAAATATGCAGTAAAGCATCACCGTATTGGAAGTCAACATGTTGACAGTTTCATTGCCCGTACAGAGACTAGCATTCCGACAAATCTCACACCTTACATCGTTGAGGAGCGTCAGTTAAATGTTGCACAGATGGATGTGTTTTCACGTTTGATGATGGATCGTATTATATTCTTGGGAAGCGGTATTGATGACCAAGTAGCAAATATTATCCAGGCACAATTGTTGTTTTTACAATCCACAGATGCACAACGTGACATCCAGATTTACATCAATTCCCCAGGAGGAAGTGTTTATGCAGGTTTGGGTATCTACGATACGATGCAATATATTACACCAGACGTAGCGACTATCTGTACAGGAATAGCAGCATCTATGGGTGCAGTTCTTCTTGTGGCAGGAGCAAAAGGCAAGCGTGCTGCATTACGTCACTCACGTGTGATGATTCACCAACCATCTGGCGGCGCTCAAGGGGTTGCGGCAGATATGGAAATCAACTTACGTGAAATGATGAAATTAAAAGAAGAATTATATACCATTATTTCAGAACACTCCGGACAATCCTATGAGTGGGTAGAAAAATCTTCCGATCGTGACTACTGGATGAAAGCCAATGAGGCCAAAGAATTCGGTATGATTGACGAGATTTTACTTCCTAAGAAGGAGATTATTAAATAACGATGGCGAAGAATAACGATAGAGACATTCATTGTTCGTTTTGTGGAATAAGCAAAAATGAAGCTCAGATGCTCATTGCTGGAAATGGAGCGCACATCTGTGATAGATGTATCCAACAGGCAGGAGAAATCTTGGCAGAAGAATTAAAACAACGGAAAAGCAAGACATTACAGACCGCATTAAAATTAATACGCCCCCAAGAGATCAAAACACACTTGGATCAGTATGTAATTGGACAGGATGATGCGAAGAAAGTAATCTCAGTAGCTGTCTATAATCACTATAAACGTTTGAATCAAAAAGTGGATAAAGATGAAATTGAGATCGAAAAATCCAATTTGATTATTGTTGGTGAGACAGGTACCGGTAAAACATTGTTAGCAAAAACTGTTGCCAAAATATTGAACGTTCCTTTCTGTATCGTTGATGCGACGGTACTAACCGAGGCCGGCTATGTTGGAGAAGACGTGGAGAGCATTTTAACACGCCTGCTTCAAGCAGCAGATTATGATGTTGCCTCAGCAGAACGTGGTATCATCTATATTGATGAAATTGATAAAATCGCGCGCAAAAGCGACAACCCTTCTATCACGAGAGATGTCTCTGGTGAAGGTGTACAACAGGCACTATTAAAGATTTTAGAAGGTACAGTTGTCAACGTACCACCTCAAGGTGGCCGTAAACATCCAGACCAGAAAATGATCGCTGTCAATACCAGCAACATCCTATTTATCTGTGGTGGTGCATTCGATGGAATCCAAAAGAAAATTGCAAACCGTCTACGCACACAGACAGTGGGTTATAAGATGAATGAAGACGAAGAGGAAATCGACTTGAACAATCTATACAAGTATATTACACCTCAGGATCTCAAAAACTTTGGATTGATTCCAGAGTTAATTGGACGTCTTCCGGTCTTGACCTACTTAAATCCACTGGATAAAGAAACCTTGTTGAGTATTTTGACTGAGCCAAAAAATGCATTGGTCAAACAATACAAAAAATTATTTGAGTATGAAGGCGTCGAATTGAAATTTGATCCCGAAGTATACACGTTTATTGTAGATAAAGCTGACGAATTTAAACTTGGGGCCAGGGGCTTACGCAGTATATGCGAAGCAATTATGCTGGACGCCATGTTTGAAATGCCGTCAACGAAAGAGCAAACGGGACAGAAAAGTTTGGAAATCACCTTGGATTATGCGAAGAAAAAATTCGAAAAATCCGATCTGAAAAAGCTTAAAGTCGCTTAAAAAAAATCCCGTTCGCTGAACGGGATTTTTTTTTACCCCTTGCGTTTAAACTGGTTCCCCTTGATGCTGGTTCATCTCATGAATGCTATCCAACGACATTTTATTGAAAGAATTTAATGGATAAAAGCGCTTAAAACAAGCTAAAGCATAATAAAAAAAGAATTAAAAATCTTATATTACAATAATAACATAGCCATAACGGAATGTTGACAGACAGATAAGAGATTAGTGAAATTAAAATTTAATGACTATGACAAAGAAAACTACAAAAAATACTGTAAATAGTCCGATAACACCAGGTTTAAAAACCAAAGAGGAAATCGTGAACAACTGGCTTCCACGTTATACCGGGAGACCTTTGGAAGAGTTTGGGGAGTATATCCTATTAACAAATTTTTCAAAATATATTCATCTATTTTCGGAAATGCATGACAATGCCCCTATCTACGGGGAAGACAAACCTATGCAATCCGTGACCGCTGGAGGGATCACCATTATCAATTTTGGAATGGGTAGCCCGATGGCCGCAACGATAATGGATCTGCTATCCGCCATTGCCCCTAAGGCCGTGCTATTTTTGGGCAAAACTGGAGGAATCAAGAAAAAGATTCCTGTAGGAGAATTGATCCTCCCTATCGCGGCGATCCGTGGTGAGGGAACATCAAATGATTACTTTCCACCCGAAGTGCCTTCATTACCTGCATTTGCTATGCAAAAAGCGATCTCCACGACAATCCGTGACCATCAACGGGACTATTGGACGGGGACAGTCTACACCACCAATAGACGCGTATGGGAGCATGACAAAGCATTCAAAAAGTATCTGAAGTCGATTCGGGCCATGTGTGTCGATATGGAAACAGCCACAATATTCAGTGTCGGTTTTGCAAACAAGATCCCGACAGGTGCTTTGCTTTTAGTTTCCGATCAACCGATGGTCCCAGAAGGAGTAAAAACATCTGTAAGTGATGTCACGGTAACAGCGAAATACGTAGAAGAACATATCAGTATCGGTATTGATGCCCTAAAACAACTTATCAATAACGGACTGACTGTAAAACACCTTAAATTTTAAGGGGTTGATACAATAAGGAACCCGTTATTGAAGTTCACATAAAAAGTTGGATAAAGTTAAAAAATTAGTTACAGTGATGAGTCCGATATGAGATATGCCCCAAAAAGTTAGAAACTATTTGGGGCATATCTATATATTATTGGGCTCATTTTTTTGGATGGAGTTTTTTATTCCACCCTCTCCTTCTAGTCCGTTCGGACTGCCTACAACCTGTCTATTTTGGCCGATTATGGTTCGCTCAATAAACCTATTGTACCGACTAGCTAATGCCCCCTGAAAACTAGACAGTTAAAACTAATACATAGAATACTTGATTATTAATTGAGCGATTATTAACTACAAATTGAAACGTTAACAAATGTTAATTTACACAATAATTAAACTATTTGGCGTTATATCTTGTATTAATAACATTACAAAAGCACATATATCAAAAATTTAATCAAATATTGTGAAGAAAAAAACATTATCTATTTTCAGCGTATCCTTATTGATTTGTTCAGCCTTAGCCACCCAGGTAAGTTGTTCTTCAAGCTCTTCCAAAGAAAATAATACCAATGAAAAACCTGTAGCCCTCCCCGTTTATACGGTTGTAAAATCTGATGCCACCACGATCAAGGACTATCTAGGTACCATTGAGGGAAAAGTGAATGTGGAGGTCCGTCCCCAGGTTGAAGGCCTACTGCAAGAAATCTATGTCGATGAAGGTTCTTTTGTACAAAAAGGGCAAAAATTATTCAAAGTAGATCCTTCTACCTATCAAGAAAATTTAAACAATATGGTAGCCACGGAACAGGTTGCGCGGGCCAAACTTAAAAATGCGCAATTAGAAGTCGACCGTCTGAAACCGTTGGTTCAAAATGACGTTATTTCAGATGTAAAACTGGCATCAGCCAAATCTGACTATCAAGTAGCAAAGGCAACCCTAGATCAGGCCAGTGCCGCTGTACGTTCCGCACAGATCAGTAAAGACTTTACGATCATTACAGCACCTGTAAGCGGATATATCGGGCGTATTCCTAAGCGTATAGGGAATCTAGTTTCCAAAGGCGACAAAGAGCCTCTCACCTACCTCTCCGATATACAAGAAGTGTATGTTTATTTCTCCATGAACGAATCCGACTTCCTCTACTTCTCAAAAGCACAGGCGAAAAAAGACAGTATTGAGGGCAAGAAATACAACCAGAATCAAAAACTGGTATTTCCTCAGGTAACGCTGGTTCTCGCCGACGGTGAAGAATATGCGAAAAAAGGGATTGTCGATGCCGTCAATGGGCAGATAAACAGAACCACAGGGGCAATTTCTCTACGTGCAACTTTCCAAAACCAAGACAATATTTTACGTTCGGGAAGTAGTGGCACACTAAAAATTGCAGAAGTAAAAAAAGATGTCCTACAGATCCCTCAGATTGCTATCAATCAATTACAGGACAAAACTTTTGTCTATATATTGGATCAAAACAATAAAGCACAACGCCGTAATATTCAGCTTTCAGGCAAAAGCAAAGGCAATTATATCGTAGACTCAGGTCTCAAGGAGAACGACCGTGTCATTACCAGTGGATTTGACAAACTAACCGATGGTTCGGCCGTCGCCCCTATTCCTCAGAAATAATTATCGCACATTTTTACATCGCTGTGTTAACCTATTTTCAGGTTTGCCCGAGCTATGTCTAAAATTCTATTATATGTTAAAAACCTTTATAAATAGACCCGTTTTAGCCACGGTTATTTCTATTATTTTAGTCATATTGGGTTTGGTGGGATTAAAGCTGCTCCCTGTATCTCGATTTCCTGAGATAGCACCACCTAGTGTCCTTGTATCACTGAGTTACCCCGGTGCAAATGCTGAGACAGTAGCAAAAAGTGTTTTATTACCTATTGAGGAGGCCATTAATGGTGTGGAAGATATGACCTATATCAAATCGTCTGCATCCAACTCCGGTTCGGGTAGTGTGTCCGTCTATTTTAAGACCGGAACAAATCCGGACATTGCCTCAGTCAATGTGCAGACCCGTATATCCAAAGCGATCAGCTCTATTCCTGCTGAAGTAAACGAAGCAGGGATTACCGTCATGCCACGCCAGACAGGGGTTATCATGACCATTAATCTTTACTCGGATCATCGAGATAAGGCCTACGATGAAACCTTTTTACAAGCTTACGCACAGATCAATCTTATGCGTCCTTTATTACGTGTAGATGGCGTAGCACAAGTATCGCGGCTCGGTGCAAGGGATTATGCCATGCGGCTTTGGCTAAATCCAGAAAAGTTGGCCCTTTATAATCTGGTACCACAGGACATCATGAATGCCATCAAAGATCAAAACTTTGAGATAGCACCAGGTAAATTTGGTGAAACTTCCGATGAGGCATTTGAAACGGTCATTCGGCACAAAGGACGCTTTACCACACCCGAAGAGTTTCAGGGTATCGTCATCAAGACAAACAATGATGGTTCGGTGCTATACCTCAAAGATGTTGCACGTGTAGAATTTGGTGCAACAAATCTTAGTAGTGACAATAAGGTCAATGGTCATCCCGGACTGACACTCAATCTGACGCAAACCAGCGGCTCCAATGCCCATGATATTGATATCGCTGTACGGAAAGTACTCGAAGAACAGGCCAAGACATTCCCAAAGGGATTGCATTATGAAGTGACTTATTCTGTACGTGACCAAATTGATGAGTCCATCAGCCAGGTTGAACACACACTTTTCGAAGCATTCATTTTGGTCTTTATCATTGTTTTCATCTTCTTACAGGACTTTAGATCGACCTTAATTCCAGCGATCGCTATACCTGTTTCGTTGATTGGTACCTTCTTTTTCCTCCAGCTCTTTGGTTTCTCGCTCAATGTATTGACGATGTTTGCCCTTGTATTGGCCATCGGTATTGTTGTCGATGATGCCATTGTGGTTGTGGAGGCCATCCATGAGAAGATGCATAGTACGGGGTTAAAAGCTAGAGCGGCGACATTGTCGACCATGTCAGAAATTACCGGTGCCATCCTCTCCATTACCATGGTCATGGCAGCGGTATTTTTGCCTGTTGGTTTTATGGAGGGTCCAGCGGGTATCTTTTATCGACAATTTGCTTACACGCTGGCGACAGCGATCCTAATTTCAGCACTAAATGCATTGACATTGAGCCCTGCCCTATGTGCATTATTGCTCAAAGCCCCCAAGCAAAAAGAAGAAGAAGAAGCTAAATCAAGAATCAACCAGTTTAAGGATCGTTTCTTTAAAGCATTCAATACCTCGTTTGATCGCCTGACCGCTCGATACGTATCCATTGTACAGTTATTGATCAACCATAAAAAAATAGCTTGGATAAGCCTGGTATTGATTACTGCAATCGGAGTCATTTTAATGATCAAAACGCCAAAGAGTTTTATCCCAACTGAAGATGACGGTTTTATCACCTATAACATTGCTCTTCCCCCTGGGGCTTCATTAAACCGTACGACAGAAGTACTCTATCGTGCAGACAGTATATTGAAAAAAAGAAAAGATATCGAGGGTATGACGACAGTCTCTGGTTTCAATGCACTGGACGGTAGTTCGAGTCCAGCCTTTGCTGCGGGGTATATTACACTTAAACCACATGCCAAACGCAAGCACATCAAAAACATAAACGCCTTTATGGATACAATCAGGAATGACCTTGCACAAATAAATGAGGCTACATTTACGGTATTTCCCAGGCCCACAGTACAGGGATTCGGTGATTTTGCCGGTATAGAGATGGTTCTTCAAGATCGTATGGGCGGTGATGTGAGGGACTTTAATACGATTGCAGATACTTTTATCAGCCAGCTGAATACCTGTCCTGAAATCCGTAGTGCTTACACCAGTTTTAAATCAAATTTCCCCCAATACGAAGTGAATATTGATGCTGTCAAAGCAAAATCACTCGGTGTTGAGATCAAAGACTTAATGTCCACCATACGCTCCTATTTTGCACGGGTGCAAGCCAGTGACTTTAATCGTTTTGGCCGTCAGTACCGCGTGTATGTACAGTCCGATTTTGATTTCCGCAAAGATCCAGCGTCTTTCAATTCGATTTTCGTACGGAACAACAAAGGCGAGATGGTGCCCATCAATACCGTTCTGACACTGGAAAAAACTGTCGGCCCCGAAACCATTACCCGTTACAATCTATACAATGCAATTTCCGTCAATATCACACCAGCAGAAGGCTATAGTACCGATGATGCTATGCAAGCCATCCAAAAGCTAGCCGATGAAAAACTACCCGGAAACTATGGCTATGAATGGACTGGTATGAGCTATGAAGAAAGTCAATCTGGATCTCAGACTATCCTGATTTTCGTATTGAGTATCTTATTTGTATACTTTTTACTGTCCGCACAGTACGAAAGCTATATCCTGCCCTGGGCAGTTTTACTATCCATTCCTGTCGGTCTAATCGGCGTCTTTTCGGTCATTAACCTTGTTGGCCTACAGAACAATATCTATGTCCAGGTTGGATTGATCATGCTGATCGGTCTACTGGCTAAAAATGCGATCCTCATAGTCGAATTTGCCGTACAGGAACGCAAAAATGGAAAAACTATTGTGGAAGCCGCCATCAGTGGTTCAAAGCTAAGGTTAAGACCAATCCTAATGACCAGTCTTGCCTTCGTTGCCGGCCTGGTTCCACTGATGTGGACTGTTGGCCCTTCGGCTATCGGCAATCACTCCATCAGCTTCAGTGCCGCAGGCGGTATGCTATTGGGAGTTGCCTTTGGCATCTTTATTATTCCGGTACTCTTTGTTGTCTTCAAAGGTCTGGATGAAAAACTACACGATAAACTAGCTAAAGAAGAAGAATGAAGGACATAAAAAAATACTTTTCAGCACTATTTATAGCTACGGGCTTATTGATTTTGATGAATGCCTGTAAAGTCGGTAAAGATTACGTTCAGCCCAAACTAAAATTGCCCAGAACCTTTCGTGGTGACACCTTAGATTATTTTGGTGATACCTTAAGCATGGGGTTGATTCATTGGAAATCGTTCTTTCATGATCCTACCCTCAAGTTACTGATCGATTCGGCACTGACCAATAATTTTGAAATGAAAACAGCGCTGCTCAATTTACAGATCTCCAACAGGCTAATGGCTCAAAATAAGTCAAATTATCTACCAAGTGTCAGTGCCACCATAGCTAATGGAAACCGTACCTGGCGATCGAAAGATTTTGCGAGTGGACCATTGGCAAAATATTATGAACACAAAGGTGAAAAAGCGCCAGAAAATATGTTTGTTTACCAATCTCAATTTGGATCTGACATCAGTTTCAGCTGGGAAATAGATATCTGGAAAAAAATTAGCAGCAAACAAGAACAGCTGCTGGCGGAATACCTAGACACACAGGAAGCCAAAAATGCCATTCAGACCAATATTATCACGTCTGTTGCTAAAGGTTATTTCAATCTGTTGATGTTAGATGCTAAAATTGAAGTCGCCAAACGTAATGTTCAATTGAACGATAGCACATTACGTATGATTAAGCTCCAATACAAAGCAGGTGAGATTACCGCACTGGCCATTCAACAGACAGAATCGCAGCGTCTATTGGCAGCCTCCCTTGTCCCAGAATTGGAAAAACAGATTACGATCCAAGAGAATGCACTTCAGACATTAACAGGAAGGCTCCCGGACAGCATCAAGCGAAGCACTTCATACGAACATCTGTTTGCAGAAAGCAAGGATATATCGCTTGGTTCGCCCATTGAAATCATACGCAATCGACCAGATATCCGTTCCTCCGAGTTTCAATTGATGGCGGCCAATGCCAATGCAAATATACAACAGGCTATGCGTTATCCTTCGCTGAATATAGGCGGTGTACTGGGCGTAAATTCCATGCTTCCCCGAAATTGGTTCAACATCCCCGGTGCACTATTAGGTGGCATCACCGGCAATCTGACCACCCCTATTTTCAAAAACAAAACATTAAAAACACAATATGAAGTTGCAAAACTTGAACGGGATAAGGCCGAAATTCAGCTTCAACAGCGAGTTGTCGAAGCAGTTGCCGAAGTCTCCAACGCTGTAGTTACGGTAGACAAGCAGCGGGAACAGCTCGAGCTTGCAAAAAAAAGAGTGGATAACGCGCATCTTGCGGTAAAAAATGCAAACCTGCTCTTCAAAAGTGGCTATGCTACATATTTAGAAGTTATCACAGCCCAAAGTAATGCCCTGGATAGCGATCTGGATCTGGTTGAGCTACGCCAGCAGCATCTGGATGGATTTGTGGATCTTTACCGTTCTTTAGGTGGTGGTTGGAGATAATGAATTAAAAACGCTATTTTTGTCTTATGACACCAGAAGAATTACAACAATATTTCCAGTCCAGGGAATTACCCAAATCACTGGAAATACAACAAGATATGCAAGTGTTTGATGTGGAAAGATTTATCAGCACAAGCTTTATCCATGTTGGATTATGGAAAAAAGATCTGAGCAAATGCCCGGCATGGGTCAGACTTTTAAAATTTAAGGAAGCACTGGAAAATAACGAAAAAGCCTAACAAATTGTTAGGCTTTTTTATGCTTTTTGCTAGAGTTGTTGTAACAATGCGGACATATCCTCTTTCGCGAAGATCTGCTCCACCCCTCCGGCCAACATTTCAATCCGTTCGCTTTCATCACTACTCGAGGTCAGACCAAATATACGAATCGAAGGAAATTTGTCTCTAACGATCTTTGCGGTTTCGATACCGTTCAAAATCGGCATGTGCAGATCCAATATGCACACCTCAGGAAGCGCTTTATTATGTTCAATCAAATAGTCGATAAGTTCTCTACCATTAGAGGCACAATAAACTAATTCCAATGAATGGGATTGGGCCATGGCCTTCATCATAACATGATGGATCATCGCATCATCTGCGTAGACAATCTTACATTTACTTTTGGTATCCATTCGAAAAAGAGATCATTCAACTAATTAATACAATAAAATTCTATAAATATGTAATAAAATAAAAAACTTAGAAATAAGTTAATAAGAATTATGTTACTATGCAAATCTTATTTGAAAAAAGTGCAACACAACACAACTATTAAATTCAATTTAGATCGAATAATAAGAACATCATTAGGTAGCAATAAATTCATTTAGACAACACATCTAAAATATTAGGAGTAGTCGAGAGAGCTACTATAGCGATACGATATTGTTAAAAGTCATCCTCTATAATTTCAGCCACTCGTCCTACTTGACCATCTGTCAGCCTTACTTTTATCCCTCTTGAATGATAAGATGAGGATGTCAGTAAATCCTTTACAATGCCCTCTGTAAGATTCCCCGTGCGCTGGTCTTTTTTCAGAATGATATTAACCAACATTCCGGGCTTTACATCCGCTCTATTTCTTCCGTCCATGGTCAAATGTAAGAAATAAAAAAGGAGTTTTCCAAAAGAAAACTCCCCTATTTTTTGTTGAATTATTTATTTTTATCATCTCATATAGCCGTTGAAACCATTAACATCAAGATTTTGATCTATATTTTTTATTTTCAACAAGATACATAAGTGACTTTTTATTGTTGTTTATTCCAAATGCTACGAACCTGTACTGTATCCATCCTATTACAAGAAATACATAGGGACATCTGGGCGATAAATTATTTGAACAATTTAAAAATATCATTTCCGAATATAAACACCATCAGACCCAAAAGGATAAAGAATCCGACCATTTGTGCTTTTTCGAGAAATTTTTCACTCAGCGGTTTGCCTTGAATCATCTCGATCAGTAAGAATACGACGTGACCACCATCCAGTGCCGGAATAGGCAACAAATTCATAAATGCAAGCGCCATTGAAAGCATACCAACCAAAGACCAGAACCGAATCCAATCCACTTCAGTACCGAATAATGTGGCAATACCGATAGGTCCAGATAGCGCTTTATCAGCACGTACCTCCCCTTTGAAGATTTTACCGAATCCTTTCGCATTATCTGTGATTACCGTAAATGCTTTTTTAGCACCGATCGGAAAAGCTTCCATAAGCGAATAATTCGTTGTAAACGACTTGATCGAATTATCATGATTGACACTGATACCTAACATTGCATCCGCTGGTACGTTTCCTTTTAGGGGAACCTCCGTTCCCGAACGGATTACTTTAATGACAACAGGTTTATTGATATTTGCTTTAACTAACGTTCTGAATTGATCAAAGAAAGGCACTGGAGTATCATTTAGGGCGACAATACTATCCCCTTTGGTAAAACCCATCTTGCTTGCCACTGATCCTGGAGCCACTTGTGCGATACTTGTTGTTTTAAAACGAGGTTCAATAAATTTCTCTCCCTTTTTATCAGACAAGGTATTCAATAAGTCTGCTGGAACCTTGATTTCTGTTGTCGCACCGTCACGCTCTATTGTAAGGACTACACCGCCCATCAATACTTTAGAACCGAGCAACTCGGAGTAGTTTTCAACACGGTGTCCATCTATTGCGATTACTTTATCACCGGCTTTAAGACCGATAGATTCACCAATGGATCCCGGTACGATACCGTTTACTAACTGATCCATCTTGACATCTGTATTACCCATCTTAAAGGTCAACATCCAAAAGACAACGACACCAACGACGATATTAACGATAATACCGCCCAACATCACGATCAGACGCTGCCATGCTGGTTTTGAACGGAACTCCCAAGGTTGCGGCTCGCCCTTCAATTGTTCAGTATCCATCGATTCATCAATCATACCGGCAATCTTCACATAGCCACCAAGAGGCAACCAGCCGATACCATACTCACAGCCTTTATAATTGAATTTAAACAATTTCACTCCCCATGCATCAAAGAACAAATAGAATTTCTCCACTTTAATTCCAAATGCACGTGCTGCTAAAAAATGTCCTAACTCATGTAGAACAATTAAAATTGACAAGCCTAAAATCACTTGTCCGACCATAATTAAAACACCCATGTATGCTTTCTATATTTAATCTTTGATTATTTCTTTTGTTATTAACCTTGCTAGCCTATCCGTCTCCAGATAGTCCTCCAGTGTTGGATTGGCTATAAATTCCACTTTTTCCAATGTACTTTCGATGACGTCGCTCATTTCCAGGAAGCCAATTTTATCAGCGAGGAAAGCAGCCACGACAACTTCATTTGCTGCATTCAATATACAGGATTTATTTCCACCGGCGCGAAGTGTTTCGTAAGCCAGGGCCAAGTTTCGAAAAGTCTCCATATCCGCTTTTTCAAAATGAAGCGTTGGATAGTCCATAAAATTGAAACGTTCAAAATTATTTTCAAAACGGGCGGGATAAGTCAATGCGTATTGAATAGGCAGCTTCATATCCGGAACACCCATTTGTGCTTTCATAGATCCATCTTTAAATTGAACCAGGGAATGCACGATCGACTGTGGGTGTACGATGACATCCACCTGATCGATAGCTAGATCAAAGAGCCATTTGGCTTCGATCACCTCCAGTCCCTTGTTCATCAAAGAAGCTGAATCTATGGTAATTTTGGCCCCCATAGACCAATTGGGATGTTTTAGGGCCTGTGTTTTCGTTACCTGCAGCAACTCCTCCCGCTTCTTCCCACGAAAAGGACCGCCAGATGCCGTCACATAAATTTTTTCAATCGGATTTTGGTCCTCACCGACCAGGCATTGAAAGATTGCCGAATGTTCAGAATCTACAGGCAACATATTGACACCGTATTCTTTGACCAAGGCCATAATCAATTCCCCGGCAACAACAAGGGTTTCCTTATTTGCCAAGGCAATATCTTTTCTGGATTGAATAGCCATTACCGTAGGTTTTAAACCTGCGGAACCCACGATTGCATTTAAGACAATACCGATTTCGGCATATTGCACCACTTCAATCAATCCCTCTTCACCAAATAATACCGTCGTATCCTGAAACGCTAAGGCTTCTTTAACTTTTTTATATTGGATTGGATCGGTCACAACGACCGATTTTGGTTTAAACTCCAACGCTTGTTTGATCAATAGTTCAGCATTGCTACCGCAAGTCAGAACAACCGCTTCAAACTTATCCGGAAAGGCTCTAATAACATCCAAGGCTTGTGTACCGACACTACCCGTTGCCCCTAAAATGGCAATTCCTTTTTTACTCAAAACCTTCTCTCTTTATTAAAATATATTATTCAAAATCTTCGGGTCCTCTCCACCGTGATAGTCCGACATCATTTCCCGGTACGCAACCGAAACAACAATACTAGCCAAAGGTACCACTAAGAACGAGCTCACAAGGTTCAAAATAATAAAAATTATGTAATATTCTAAATAATTAAAATACATCTGCAGCAATTGAAAAAAAGCAAATACGGCCAAGATTAATAATAATTTGAAAACATTGCCTTTGGTCAACGCAAAGCTAAAGCGTAGTGATTTAAAAGTTCCCGCATGTTTATCAATAATAAAAAAAGGATAAAATGCGATGCGAATAATCAAAATAAATGTCAGTATTGCTGCCACAAAAACGACAAAGACAGTAAACTTACTCATGATTTCTGCCCGATTTTCGCCATTTTCAAATAAATACAAAAATGGAAGCGATACAGCTCCTAATATCATCAATAAGGCAATAGACAGTACCATGATACTCAACATCGCACCGAAAAAATAAGCGATTTCTTTTGAACTTGGTATACAATGGATCAATTTCTTATCCTGGTTACCATCGATCAGATTGAGGATGTATTTAAACAATGTAAGGTTCAGCCCAAAATACATGATCATAAAAAAGAAGGCCATAAAACCACTGAGTACCACATTAAAATCACTGATCGTCGTTGCCAGGAAATTGGATAAACCAGAGGTTATAAACAGTAAAAAACATAGGCCAGCAACAGAAAAATAATGCTTTTTCAATAGTTCCCACGACCTATTAAAAACTTCATTTACGGCAAAAGTACTTTCCTTTAGGAATTGAATCATTTTTTCTTTGTATAAACTTTTACAAAGATGCCATTATTTTTAATTTTCAACAATTTACACCCACATAAAATTGACATTTTTTAAGTTTTTTAACATCATATTCGATCCAACTATTTTTTCAGGGCATCTATAGCCTCAGCTTTATTTCAATGCCTGTAAAAATCCACGTCAAATGTGTTAAAAAAAACGTATGACGGTCTAAACATTCAATTCATTTTCTGGGATTTTTGCTATTTTAGAACATCCGGACAAAGTCATCTACCGTTTCAGCGAGAGATGCGATTGATCGGAAAAATACGGTTTCGCAGAACGACCAAACAGCCAAAAATAAGTTAAAGCAAAATCACTATAAGACACAACCAACAGGTATGGAAACAGAGGATGCCTATCGTCACATGGAATTTGAAGAATTTCAGCTTTTAAAAACACCCTGGGAGCTTCATAAATTAGCGACACAATGTTTTTTCTACATCCAACAATGGATCGTTGAAAGCCCATTTTGTAGTGAGGCTACTGCCCTGATGTTATTCTGGGATAACTATCCTTTTGAAGCTATTCGTCGAAGCTGGAAAACAAGAAAAGGAACTGACGAAAACTTCGATATTATAAAAACGGTTATAAACAACTCTGAAAAAGGGTTTTATCTCAAAACAGACATCAGTTACGATCCCGCTGAAAAAATTGCACAAGCTCCAAAAATACCAGCAGTCGTTTTGCAAGCAAGCCAGGGAGAGGAACCCTATATTTATTTAGAAGAAACGGAAGTTCATAGCTGGTTTGGAGAACATCTGATCAATCAGATCAGACGGAGTGATAGCACCATTGAATTGTACAACATCGCCGTCTTATTGAAACATCGCGAATTCGACGTATATCAAACTGTAATTGAACATAAATACTGCGATAAAGCAATCGCTCTTATGGTTTATTGGCTGCTTGAAAGGTACTCGACCTTGGCATTATATGCCGAAGATTGGCCCGAAATAAGACCTATTTTGAAAAATATTGTTGATAAGCTCGAACGAAATGAATACCCTGAGATTTTAAGTTATGATCCGGTCAAAGAAGTAAATCCCATCAAATGGGAGATTCCCGATTGCTTATTTAAAAGAATCAACTAACCACACACAAAAAAAACACGCGCTTTAGCTGAACCGCGTGTTTTTCTGTAATCACATAGAGATACTGAGATTTTCCAGACTCAAATTCCGGACCCCAGCAATCTACTTAAACTCTTTTGGAAGAGGTTTCTCCAATAGATATTGATAGTAGAAGCGTGCACGCTCGTTAAAGTCATATTTACTTTTTGAACGGTCAAATCCATGACGGCTGCCCGGATAGATCATCAATTCAAAAGGTACACTTCTATCTGTTAATTTATCAACCAGTTGCGTTGTATTCTGTAGATGAACATTATCATCCATATCACCATGCATAATGCGCAGTACGCCCTTATAATTGTTTGCATAAGTCAATACCGACCCCGCTTTATAACCTTCAGGATTATCTTGAGGCGTATCCATCCAACGTTCGGTATAATGGGTATCGTATAACTCCCAAGACGTTACCGGCGCACCAGCAATACCAAAGTCAAATACATCGGCAGCTTTAGTCATCGCCAGACAAGTCATATAACCACCATAGCTATGGCCTGTGATCAATACTTTGTTTTTAGCTACCCAAGACTGAGATTTCAACCATTTTACAATCGTAGAATAATCGATAATTTCCCAATGTCCTAGATTACGGTGCATATAAGCTACGCCCTGTTTACCGAAATGACCAGAAGCCCTGTGATCCGCTGATACCTGGATAACACCTTCATTCGCCCAATACTGATTGCCCGTACCTTTCCAGGTATCCTTCACAGTACCCGCATCTGGACCACCATAGATACTGAAAACAACAGGATAAGTTTTCGATTTGTCAAAATCCGTAGGATAAGTGATCGTCAATGGTAAATCAAATAGACCGTCATCCGATTTAATATGTAAGTACTCCGTTTTACCGTAGGTGTACGAACTAAAGTCCGCAGCTTTGCTATCCGCCAATTGACGCACCACTTTACCCTGATTATCCACTAAGGCAAAACGATCCGGTGTGCTCACATTAGAATATCGGGTGATAAAATACTTTCCGTCAGGCGATACGTTGACATCATGTGAATATTCACCAAAGGTCAAACGTTTCAGATTTTTACCCGAGTAATCCACACGGTACAGATCGAAACGAGCCGAATTTTCTTTACGTGCGGTAAAATAAAGCACCTTATTTTTCTCGTCTATCCGTTTGATTTCAGTCACCTGCCAATCGCCGGATGTAATCGGGTTCACTAATGTTCCATCCAATTTATACAGGTAATAGTGCGCCCAACCGGTTTTATCTGATTTTAAGATGTAATATTTATTGTCAGCAAGGTAAGTAATACGCTCGTCATGATCCAGGTTGATCCAAGAAGCTTGGCGTTCATCATAAATCTCCTTTTTCGAACCAGTATTTGGATCCACCTGATAAAATTTCAGGTTATTCTGATCCCGGTTCATCCATTGCACCATGAAATTTTTACTATCGAAAGCCCAGTAAGGCTGGCCGAAATACTGATCATCCTTTTCATTGAAATCCGCCCAGGTCACCTTTCCGCCATTCAGTTGAACGATACCCACTTTCACCTCAGGGTTAGGATCGCCTGCTTTCGGATAACGTGTTTCCTCTAGATAACCATGTTGTCCTTTGGATGAATATATCGGAAACATAGGTACTTTGGTATCATCAAAACGCATAAAAGCGATCTTCTTGCTATCCGGAGACCACCAAAAAGCCTTATAATTTGTAGGACGTCCCAAAATTTCCTCATAATAAACCCATGAAGACCAACCGTTGTAAATTACATCGGTACCATCATTTGTATACTGCGCCTCTTTCCCCGTAGCGACCTCCAAACTATACAAATTGCTTTTACGTGTGAAAGCAACATATTGACCGTCGGGCGATAAAGTTGGGTTCTGTTCCGCAACGTCAGGTGAATTGGTCAATTTCTTTGGAGTACCTGAGCCATTTTTGATAAAAATATCATTTTTCTCTACATAGACCACCGTCCCCTCTTTGGCAGGAATTGTATAGATACTTCTCTTCCCCGATTTGACGTTGACCTGATAGAGCCTGCTGTCGTTGACGTCATTTTCCAGATAAGCGGCTCCATCCGCCCAGCCCGGATATTGATTTGTGCGCACGGTTAAAGACTGTTTCTGTCCCCAGGATTGCGCAAAATCCAATTTCTTCTGTGCAAAAGTGAGATCATGCACAAAAAACACAATAGATGCACCTAAGAGCACTCTTGATACTGTATTCATTAATTCTTGGATATGTTTATTAATTATTTCAGCTAAGATAAAGAATTGTGGTAAATAACGACAATTTTACCTGTAACAAGCTTATTCAGCTCCATGTACAGGTGATAGCTATCCCCTCTTACTGATAATTCTCAAAAAGAGCGAGTTGGACACCCTCTTTTGGAAAATCTGTCTCATCAACAAAATTAGAGATCGAAATCCCCAGCAGCCGCACCTTATTTGCTAACGTAATCTTACTCAGTAAACTATGGGCTGTCGCATAGATTTTCTCTTCAGAGTCGAAACTTGTATCCAGTGTCAGGCTTCGCGTCAGCTGCACGAAATCCGCATACTTTAGTTTCAAGGTCAGTGTCCTGCCCGATATTTCTTTTTTGCCGATGCGTCCCCAAAGTTGTATGCTCAGTCTTTGCAATATGGCGTTCAGTTCTTCAAAAGTTTCGATATCAGCCTCAAAAGTATCCTCTATTCCAACAGATTTGCTGTTCCTGTTGGGTGTAACCGGCCGTTCGTCTATCCCACGGACAATACGGTAAAAAAAATGTCCGGTCTTACCAAACCAACGCACCAGATCGTCCTCACGCTGCTTTTTGAGATCCATCCCCGTAAATAAACCCAGTTCGTGCATTTTCCTGGCGGTCACCTTGCCCACGCCAAAGAATTTCTCTACCGGTAAGGATTCCATAAATTTCATTATCTTTGAAGGGCCTATAAATGTCAGGCCATTGGGTTTATCCATATCGGAGGCAATCTTGGCGACAAATTTATTGACCGAAACTCCCGCAGAGACTGTCAGATTAAGCTCTTCTTTAATGGCAGATTTGATCGCTTTGGCGATATCAATGGCCGAACCAATTCCCTGTTTATCCATCGTTACGTCCAAAAAAGCCTCATCAAGCGACAAAGGTTCAATTAAATCCGTATACCGCTGAAAGATTTCCCTGATCTGATACGAAACCTGCTTATATACCTCAAACCGTGGTCGGGTAAATATGATCTCTGGGCAGAGCTGCAGTGCTTTGCGGGAACTCATGGCTGACTTGACACCAAATTTCCGTGCTTCATAACTGGCCGTAGCGACTACCCCTCGCCCGTCAGGCGAACCACCCACAGCAATAGCTTTGCCCCGATATTCAGGAAAATCCCGCTGCTCCACAGACGCATAGAAAGCATCCATATCCAGGTGGATAATTTTACGATATGTTTGGGGCGAATCCATTACCCAAATTTACAAAAATTAGCAAGAATCACTATAAACCGCAACAAAATACTAACATAATTAGTTTATCAAACCAATTCTCAGGCAGTTAATTTCTTAATCAGACCTAACTAGTATTAGACCTTATACTTATCAAACCCTTATAATTGGCCGAGTTCTTGTGTATGATGGACATGGACAGCTTTGCGCCAAAACATATTAGAATAAAATGAAAAGAAAATAATACAATAAAAACTAGCGAAAAAATTATGGAAAATTTACCGGAACAAAAAAAGACCAAGTCTGGGTTTAAGAAATTTTTATTTATCCTGCTCCTCTTTTTGTTAGTAGGCTTCGGATCCTATGGTTACTGGAAATACTATTACGTATTTGGTGAAGGGGTGAAATCTGGCTACTTAAATTTTGCTGTCAAAAAAGGCAATATATTTAAGACCTATGAGGGGAAGCTGATTCAGGAAGGGTTTGGAAGTGTCAAGACTGGCGGAATTGCCAGCAACCAATTCGAATTTTCTATTGAAGATGACTCTATATTTCGTCAGCTTGAGCTCAATAGCGGTAAATATTTTGACCTTCAATACAAAGAATATCACGGTGTATTGCCTTGGCGTGGCAATACGGTATACGTTGTTGACAAGATTATCAATATGAAATAATAAAGGAGGGTATACCCTCCTTTATGCTGTAAGCACATCTCTTACCATTAACCTATCGCCAAAATAACTTTTGAGTATTGTCCCGTCGCCATGCAATGTCCATACCTCTTTCGGGTCAACCATCTTAATATAATGGAGAATATCATTCCAGTCCACGTGATCCGAAATATACAATTCGACATCATTCTGCGCCTGTAGTCGCTTCCATCCAGAAGCAAAGGCCCGCAATACTTTTGTCGCCCTAAAATAACTATTGAAAGTCATGGGCGGCACCAGATAAACCTTATTCTGCTCACCCTGCTTCATCTCTCTACGGTTGTAAGGTTCATAAGTCATTTTTTTAAGTCCATGTTCATCATATAGACGGTGGTAAGGCAATATTCCACTATGTACCAGCACCCTTCTTTCCGGACAATACCTATTGATCAGATCTGTGATCCGTTGCGCCTTCCCCAGCACATAAGTTCCCAATAGAATATTGCTCGCCTGCCCCTCCAGTTTCTTGATCTCCTGAATGGGATCCGGATGGATAACTTCTGGATTTGCGAAAGTACTTTCGGTGATCAATACATCAGCCTGCTGCATTTCGATAGGTTCACAGGTCTCATCAGCCTGCAATTTGTAATCGCCTGTATACAAATAGCGTACCCCCTGATATTCCATTAAGATCTGCGCCGATCCCAATATATGACCAGCCGCTAGAAAGGTAATTTCCACCGGACCGATTTTAAAAGTGCCGTTAAACAGTTTGACCTGATAGGAATCCTTACGGTTCTGCTTATAGCGATAGCTCATAAACAATGCTGTTCCATTTGTACAATAGACATAATCATGTCCCGAACTAGCGTGATCACCATGGGCATGAGATACCACATTATGTGCTACGGGGCTACCCGCATCGATAAAAAAGTCGCCATAGCGGCAATAATACCCTTCCGGTTTTCTGACCAGAAAGTCAGACAATATGATAGACATATATTTATTTTAGAAATTTTTGATGCAATGTCCACACTTGCGGTAGTAGTGGAGTGATTCCATCGTTAACGATGACGAAGTCCGCAAGCTGCAGTTTCTCCTCGTCAGACAATTGTTTGCTCATACGTTCCTGTACCTGTTGTTCAGTTGCGCCATCCCGCTCGATAACACGTTGTATACGAATATCCATTGGCGCAGTAACCAATATGGTATAATCCAGTTCTTTGTACGAGCCACTTTCAAAAAGTAGCGCAGCTTCTTTGAGCGAATAACGTGTAGTCTGCCGCTCAGCCCAATCCTTAGCTTCCTGGATGACAATCGGATGTACAATACCGTTCAGGAGTTCAAGTTTATCTTTATCCGAAAAGACCATATTGGCCAGGAATGCCCGGTCCAGCAGCCCATCCTTGTAAGTTGACTCACCAAACTGCGCAATAAGCTTTTCCTTGATCCGTATATCGGTATTCATCAACCTTTTGGCTTCCTCATCCGCGTTATAAACCGGTATACCGAGAGCCTCAAAAAGCCTACAGATAAAAGTCTTTCCGGAACCTATTCCGCCTGTTATTCCTATTTTCAGCCCCATTTCTATTCCCTATTTTCGTACAAAGAAGTCCACATTCTGTGGTACAACACTGATAATCTTACAATAATCCGGCACCTTGGTCAGCAGGATTGGTAAATATTGCACCTCATTTTTCTCCCAATCGGCCAGATCTACCACAGCCTCAAAATCACGGGATGTATAATTATTATAATCCTTGACCGACATCAGCACGGTGATCACCACTTTACTTGGATTGGGCCTCACGGAACTATAGCGCTGTCCATTTTCAACTTTTACGGGCAGTTCGATGACTTTCTCCGTCAACTCCCCTACCGGCATCAGCACCTCCACAGATGTGGGATATACATTGATATTTCCCTTTTGATTGCGGGTAAGATTTGCCACAGTGCGCACATCAGTCTCTACCTCTTTCCCACGTACGGTATCTGTTTCCCAATATTCTATGGTCGAAACATCCTCATACGGCCCTGTAATCGTCACGTATGCAGGCGTAACCTTCGTATCAGCGATAACACCATAG
Source organism: Sphingobacterium sp. GVS05A (assembly GCF_019969845.1). Taxonomy (GTDB): domain Bacteria; phylum Bacteroidota; class Bacteroidia; order Sphingobacteriales; family Sphingobacteriaceae; genus Sphingobacterium. The sequence goes on along the minus strand of NZ_JAHXYR010000001.1, from coordinate 590,823 downwards.
CCCCTTTTAAACAAGATATTGGACAAAGGTTTTACAGGAACCTTTCGCTGTGTTTGTTTTGAAAAATCAAAAAACAAGGTATCAGGGCTCACTGACACCACACGTTGTTCATGCGGAAACTGTCGGTTGATAAATCCCAGCTGGTTGGAAAATACAATCCAATCTTTTGTTTTCAGCGAGCTGAGATCCACCTGTACTTTGGGTGTTTCCAATGCAGCTTTCGAAAACAGGAATTGCCATCCCGTCATCTCGAGCTTTACTTTGACTGTATCCGATTGTTGTGGGTGAAAAGCCCGTTTTTCGGGCAGGTTGACATATTCTATCGCAGCCTTGACAGACACTGTATATTGGTTGGAAATCGAAAACAACAACCAAGCCAGCAACGAAATTGCAACACAACGCACAAAGATGTTGATCTTGCGTCGCTGAGTCTTATTTAATCGAACTGCGTTTGCCATGTTACAAACTTAATCAATTTACGTAAAAATCAGTTCTTGGTGGGATAAAAACTTGGTTGGGAATCTCCGCCATCCTTCAATAAGTTTAAAAAGTTCAAGATCTCTTCATCAAATATATCCATAACCTATTTTTGAAAGGGTTTATGTAGAATTTTAGCCTTTTTAAGCGTTTGCTGAATTTTGTAAAGACGCGTAGCCATTTCAAATCGTTCTTTAAATGTACGGCTAAGGCCTTCCTTCAACAAAGCAATCTCAGATTCACTAAATGACTGTAAGGCATTTTCTTTGTTGTTATACATCGTATTAAACTTAGTTAAAAACTATTTCTTTACAAAGATACCTGATTATTTAGGTATCCACTTAAAGTCCCTAATCGCTCCATCACCTTTTTCTCTTTTGTCGCCAGGATTTTGAGTGTTTCCGAAGCTTGCTGTATGTACTCGCTCCGAGAAGTCTCACTTATTTGATAAAATAAGTCTGAAACGGATCCCCATAACAAGGCTATCTCCACAAATTCTTGATATGCCTCATAAAGTTGCTCAATCTGGAGCAGGTCATAACTTTCCTTTAGAAAATCGCGATATAAATTTCGAAACAGTGCACCGCCAGTGCCGGCTTTTTCCATCAGATTGGCAGCCATTTTAAATTCGGTGGCTACATCCTTACTCCTATTAAACCATTTTATAAGCTCCTGACTTGTCTTCAAAATCCCCTTGTAAGAAATATTTGTGATGGGCGGATTTAGATATTCGTTTGCATTGTTAACAATAGCGGTAATGACAGACTTTTTTAAGTCAAAGTCTTCACTCGTTCGCTGTATCGTGTAGTATAAATTATTTGATGCCATTGGCCCCTTCTCAGCTCTCGCCAAAGCCAGACTTTCGAGCGAGGTTTTGACTTTCCCACCCTGCTGTCTGGTATCGACCAAAAAAGCATTTTGATTGTCATAACCATAAATCGCTACATAATGCCCAGCGAAATGGAACGGATTGGTGAAATACTCAAGGTAGTAGGCATCAAGTTTGAGCCCGACGATTTGCCCCTTATCTAAAAGCTGTTTGACCTGTTGCCAGGCATTTGTTTTCGAGGTGGTTTCCCTTACAGAAAGCTCGAGCTTGAGGTTTTTACAGAGACTCTTTGTCAACAGATCAGTCTTTATGCGTCCTCCCAAAAAAGGGAAATCCATTGTTTTCATATTCCAATAGATAAAACTAAGCCCCTCCCCGAGTCCAAAAAGCATGGGTTCGGAAAGTTCAATTCCGAGTTGTCGCAGTATAGTTCCAGTGGCAGTAGTTTCACAATGTTGTCCGTTAAACAGTTTTAGATTGCTCATGATTTTTTCATTTGCTTAAAATTAGCAGTCTGAATTGACATCACTATGTCAACAGGTAGTTATAGATTAGAAAATACCATCGATACAGCAAGAATACTTAATACAGTCAGTCACTTGTTCCGAGTATCAATATTTATCTTCATAATCGATAACATAAGTCATTAAGTTACAAAAGTTATTTTCACTAGTATAACGCTCTCTATTTTACCATGGTTGATAATTCCTAAAGTTAAAATCACTTTTGAAAGTCAAAGTATCTAAGGGAGTGCTCTTCATCATGTTAGGTACAAGATAATAATTGCTTATTACCAACTTTTGAATTAATAGGGTAAATACAGGGAGTTAACAGGGGGTTAACAGGGGTATTACAGGGCTAAATCCCTATTAACCCCCTATTAATACACTGTAAAAATAGTGTTACTTGACTTTTAATCGCGGATTTGATATTAACTTGGTAATAAGTTGTATACCAACGATTATAAACCAATAGAAAGAAACGACTATGGCAATTTTACAAAATGGTCCCAATGGCCCTATTACCGGAAAATTTGGTTCTGTCAGTGCTTATATATTGAATGGTCAAAATATTGTACGCGGCCCTAAAAGAAAACGTACCTCCCCGCCCAGCGAAGCAGAGCTTCTCAACAGAAAAAAACAAAAAGTTGCCGGACGATTTGCTGGAGACAATAGCGCAATATTTGATTTCGGTTATCAGTCCCTCGCAGAAAAAGGCAGCCGGATAGGTGCATTCCAATTAGCTCAGCGCCATATTTTTAAGGAGGCCATGGAAATGGATCCAGATAATAACCCTTTCGTTAACCCTGAAAAGCTACTTGTATTTGCGGGCCAGCTAGTCCCATTGACTAACTGTCAAATCAACCTTCATGGCGATGTGATCAAACTTAAATGGGCTCCCAATGCGCAATATGAAGATAGTATATACAAAATCAATCTCGCACTCATCGGCTTGTATGGAGAATCTCATTTGAGAACCTCAATCGCCGAAGTGAGACAGGGAGCCTGCTCATTACAATTTAATGGGATAAGTAGAAAAAATTGTGATTATCACGCTTATGTGGGTATATGGGATACCCTGCGCGACAACTTTTCAAATTCCATCTATTGTGGAGTAATATAAAATAAATAAAGCCAGTCCCTTTTGGAGACTGGCTTTCAATTTTTTAAAGAAAAACCTTATGAAGCGCTTTTCTCCGTTGCATTTGCAGCTTTTGAAGCATCTAAAGCAATGGCAGACTTGTCAAAACGAATTCTCACGCCTGAACCTACATCTACCAAGAAAGTAGTGTCAGATACCTCTACGATGCGTCCGTGGATGCCCGCAGTAGTAACAACTTTAGAGTTTACGCCCAATTCTTCAATATATTTCTTATGGTCTTTTTGCTTCTTCATCTGTGGTCTGATCATGAAGAAATAAAATACAACAATGATCAAAACCATTGGTAAAAAACTCATCATGCTACTCCCACCTGCTGCTTGTAATAATACTGTATTCATCTGTTATTATATCGTTTAATAATGTGTTATTTTGGTAATACTTCGCCCTTTAGCTGAACAGTCGTCATACCGTTGGAAGCATTCGATTGGATCGTGATGATCTTTTGCTGCTTACCGACCTGTCCCTCACTCTTGAAAGTCACATGGATATCCGATGTTCCTCCCGGTAAAATTGGGCTTTTTGAAAACTCAGGCTGTGTACAGCCACAAGAAGCAGTCACTTTGGACAAAATAACGGGCGCATCACCTGTATTCTTCAATACGAATGTATGTTTCACTTCTGCACCCTCTTTGACCTGACCAAAATCGAAAGCCGACTCTGCAAATTCTACCTTACCCAATTGTGCCGCAGCTTTAGAAAGACTGTCTGTTGCTACTGCCTCAGTTCCTGTCTTAGCAGCTTCTTCTTTTCCTTTTTGAGAATTTCCGCAAGAAAAGAAAAGCACTGATGCCAAAGCTAAAACTGAATATTTACTAAAGTTCTTCATTTGTTGATTGATCTTTAATCCCTTAAACCACGACCTGCCTTCTGGATTCTTCCCTGTTGGTTCAAGTCGCTTAATATTTTATCTAAGATACCATTAATAAATGTATTACTTTTCAATGTACTGAATACCTTAGAAATTTCAATATACTCATTTATTGTCACTTTCACAGGAATAGATGGAAAATTCACCAATTCGCATATTGCCATGCGCATCAATAGGGTATCCATCAAAGCAATACGATCTGATTCCCAGTTTTTTGTCTTATCAGAGATCAGTTTCTGATACTCATTTGTATTGCGGATTGTCTTACCCAACAAGGCAATGACATAATCGCTATCATCGTTCCAGTTTTGCGTGATTTCAGCAAGCTTGTTTTTACGCGGATCTTCTGAACTGAAGTTCTTAAAAGTTTTCGCAATCAATGCTTGCAACACTTCTTTATCGACAGGCCAGTTGATAAATTTCTCCTCAAAAACCTGCTCGATAACCGGTGATTTCAAAATGATCTTTTTAAAGATATGTTTGATGATATCTTTTTCGGTACCGATCGAACGATCTTCTTGCTGTAAATACTCCAAATAAGCTTCAGAATCTTTTAGCTGTAAAAATACCGTGCGCACGATCTCCGGATCAAAGCTCCATGAAATCTTATATTTTTTGACTCCCTCGGCATACTGCGGATTTTGTCTTAATGACTCAATAAAAGTATTTGTACTTAACTTGGTCGTTAGAGACAAGTCTTTTTCAGTTGGCAAAAACTTATTGGCTCTGCCTTCTGCGTCTATCAATACATAATCAGATACCTCATCCAATAGATTCAGTGTCCAAATATACATCTCGTAGACCTCATCCACATTTTTTAATAGTGCTTTTTCAAATGTTTTGATGTCTTTGTCTTCTGTAAGACTGTACGCATAAAGCGTTTGCACTACTTTTACCCTCAGGTGTCTCCTGTTTAACATAGTAATTTTAAAGAACGATTTTTTATAAACTAATAAATAAGAACGATTTTGGAAAGAAGACTATCTTTTGATTTTTTTAATATCTTGGATACGCTTCTCCGCAATGCGATTGGCCGCTTCAAAAGTAGAGATATTCTCTTCTTTTGATTTTTTCAACACGTCTCTAGTCGCATTATATATGTTTTTGATCACAAACTCCGTGTGATCCACACCATAATTCTGAATTTCTGAATAACAGCTAATCAATGCACCTGCATTGATCAAGTAGTCCGGTGCATACAATATACCTCTTTCGTGAAGAATAGTACTCGTCGCTACTTCATCTTTCAGTTGGTTGTTTGCTGAACCTGCAATAATTTTACATTGCATTTTTTGTGCAGACTCTGGATTTACCGTACCGCCCAATGCACAAGGTGAATAGACATCAAACTCATGGTCGAATACCTCATTGTATGGAATTGGCTCTGCTTTGTATTTCGCCGCCACCTTAAGCATTTTCTCTTCCGTAATGTCACTTACATAAACACGTGCATTTTCTTCACGCAACATGGCGATCAATCGCTCACCAACGCTACCTACTCCGTGTACAATAACTTTTTTGCCTGCTACACTCTCCGATCCGTACAACTCTTTCAAACAGGCTTTAATTCCGAAATAAACACCTTGGGCTGCAAAAATTGATGTATCTCCAACACCACTACCGTGAATTGCTTTTGGCAAACCAGCAACATGATCTGTCTCGGTATAAATATATTCTAAATCACGCTGGGTGGTACCCACATCCAAAGACGCAATGAAATTACCATTCAACCCTTCTATAAACTGGCCCAAACGGCGCAATAAAACCTCAGATTTGTCCAAACGACTGTTACCAATAATAACAGCACTTCCGCCACCCAAATTCAATCCAGTGATTGCAGATTTATAGGTGATGGCCTTGGATAAACGTAAAGCATCCTCAATAGCTTCTTCTGTAGTTTCGTATGGCAACATACGAACTCCTCCTATTGCCGGACCCAATGTGGTATCATGGATCGCAACAATAGCTTTTAAGCCCACTAATTCATCATTACAGAAAAATAAGTTTTGATGGCCAGACTGGCTCATCAATTCAAAAATAGAATTTTGAGATGTTGACATAAAATGTACTACTCTAATTTGTTTTAATTTTTTAAGGTACTTGATGCAAAAGTAGGAAAATTATTCGTTGTGCATAATATCTTTTTTTATCCAAGACTTAACATTTGATTTCCCAATGACAGTAATTTCATCGAAATATAAAGCAGAGTTGACGAATTAGTCCTATTTTTGTACCCATAATATGAAGGATCTCGCTTACTTAAATAAGTACTTTTATAAATACCGCTGGAAACTGGTTCCAGGGGTGATTTTTGTCATCATTTCCAATTACTTTGGGGTGCTCCCCGCCAAAGTAATCCGTGAAGCGTTTGACCTGGTACAGGAAAATATTTATCTCTACCGCCTATTCGACGGATTTGACAGACAGGAGCTTATTTATAAGGTATTTGGCACGAGTCTGTTGTTCTTTGGGTTTGTGGTCCTGCTACTTTCTCTCCTGCGGGGTATTTTCCTATTCTTTATGCGGCAGACCATTATTCTGACTTCCCGTTATATCGAGTATGATCTTAAAAATGAAATTTACAACCATTATCAAGAACTGAATTTCGGGTTTTTCCGCAAAAACAATACGGGTGACCTAATGAGCCGTGCAACGGAGGATGTCAACCAGGTACGTAATTACCTGGGGCCAGCCATTATGTATGCCATTAATACCGTGGTACTGTCCATCATGGTCATTTATGCAATGTATAGTGTGAATGGAAGACTGGCGACTTATGCATTGGCGCCTATCCCTGTCCTATCTGTCATTATCCTTTTTGTCAATAAAATCATCAATAAGCGCAGCTTAAAAATCCAAAAACAGCTCGCAAACCTCTCCTCCTTTGTTCAGGAAACCTTCGCTGGAATCCGTGTAATCAAGACTTATACCCGGGAGCAGAACAAAATGCAGGCCTTTGAAAAGGAAAGTACAGTCTACCGCAACACAGCTCTGGATCTGGTTAAGGTACAAGCAGTTTTCTTTCCGCTTATCTTATTGCTGATCGGTCTCAGTACTGTCATCACCATCTATATCGGCGGGATTGAAGTTGCCAAGGGAACGGTCACAGCCGGAAATATTGCTGAATTTATTATCTATGTCAATCAATTGACCTTTCCGGCCATGTCTTTAGCATGGGTGACCTCACTGGTACAACGTGCCGCGGCATCACAAAAACGGATCAATGAGTTCCTTGAAACCCAATCGCCAATTGCCAATGGGAAAATAGATAAAGAAATCGTAGGTGAAATCAAGGTAGAAAATATCTCGTTCACCTATCCCGAAACAGGCATTCAGGCCATTAAAAATATATCATTCCAGGTACCTATCGGAAAAACACTGGCTATCATCGGAAAAACGGGTTCCGGCAAATCTACTTTGGCCAACCTATTACTGCGGATGTACGATATAGATCAGGGTAATATCCAATACGATGGTATTGCTTTAAAGGATCTCAACTTCAAAAATCTACGTCAGCAAATTGGTTTTGTCCCACAGGATGTATTCTTATTTTCGGATACTATTGCAAATAACATTGGTTTCGGACTGGATCATTTCACACAGGAACAAATCGAACAAGCCGCTAAAGACGCTGCTGTATATGATAATATTATCGCTTTTGAAGATGGTTTTGAAACTGCTGTTGGAGAGCGTGGTATCACCCTATCGGGTGGTCAAAAACAACGAGTGTCCATTGCCAGAGCATTGGTAAAAGAGCCAAATATATTGATCTTTGACGACTGCTTATCCGCTGTTGATACCAAAACCGAAGAAACAATCTTACGCTCATTAAGCCGCATCATGAAGGGCAAAACCTGTATTTTCATTGCCCACAGGATTTCAACCATCAAAAATGCTGACCATATTCTTGTCATGGATCAAGGTCAGATTGTCGAACAGGGCACCCACCTTGAGTTAATGGAGAAAAGAGGTGAATATTTTGAACTTCACGAAAAACAATTACTGGAAAGCGTCGAAGGATAGTCACTGCTGCCCTAAATAATGGCAGTAAATACTGCACAAAATTAAATATCCCTGAATTCAGCTAAAGAAAACAGGGATTTTCTCTTTTACATTTGCCTTATACATTTACATCACAAATTTATCGTATAAGTATCATGGAGAGAAACTCAGTGCAGAGCACATCATCAAACGAAGGCAAAACAGTTGCTATTATTTCCTATTTAACCCTCATCGGCCTGATCGCTGCCATCATCATGAACAATAAGGAAAAGACTTCTTTAGGTCAGTTCCACATCAGACAAAGTATTGGTATTACCGTCACAGGAATTGCATTGGGCTTGTTGCGCTTTATCCCGGGTATTGGTGGAATAATTATGAGTGTTGTCGGTATAATCTTACTGATCGCTCTTATATTGGGTTTAATTGCGGCATTCTCGGGTGAGAAAAAAGCCCTTCCTTTTATTGGCGAAAAATATCAGCAATGGTTTGATATGATTTAATCAGACCTTATTTAGCCCCTATTTTAGAAAAAAGGCTGTTCAAAAAACCGGAATGAACCCCAAAAGCAAAACAAGTACTTTTGAAGGTCAGTTCAGCGTTTGAGCAGCCTTTTTCACTACTTTGCTAGAATTACTTTATATCTCCTACTGTCTCAACCGTTTTTTCTTCTTTGAAAAAAACAGCAAACAGAAGCAGACAGAAAAATGAAATTCCAGCCGGTATAAACCATAGGTATTCCCAGAACTGATCGGCATAGGCCACTTTGAGGTAATCTGAAACACCACCGGCAACCCAGAATCCGATCAGCATTCCCACACCATACATGGCAATCGTAATCAGTCCCTGCGCCGAAGCTTTATATTTCTCTCCTGCAATCCGATCGGTATAGATCTGCCCGACGACAAACATAAAATCGTAACAGATTCCATGTAGAACGATACCTAAGATAAGCAGAAAAGCCTTTTCCTGCCCATCTCCAAAAGCAAAGAACAGATAGCGTAATGCCCATGCAGCAATACCCAATAAAATCATTTTCTTATACCCTAAACGTCTAAAGAAAAATGGAATCAACAGCAAACAGATCGCTTCCGAAAACTGGCCCAACGCCATTTTTGCAGTAGGATTGGGCATACCGACATTGACCAAAAATGGATTGGCATTCTGATAATAGAATGAAATGGGAATACAGATCACGATGGCCGTAACAAAAAAGATTAAGAAACTCTTTTGTTTTAACAGTCCCAGGGCATCTAAACCAATGGCTTTTCCAAAATCAAATTTTTCATCTTTAACCCGTATCTGCGGTGGAGTTTTGGGAAGAAATAGGCTGAATAATGCCAAAAGCACTGAACAGACCGCTCCCAAAATAAAGGTATTGTGCAGAGTTCCCTGACTTATTGCCTCCGGACTATCCCAACGGAACAGGTAACTGATCACAAGCCCCGAACAGATCCAACCGATTGTCCCCCATACCCTTACCCCCGGAAAATACTTTTTGGCATCTGCGATATGGCGGAAAGCAATACCGTTGGAAAGGGAAACAGATGACATATAAGCCATGAAATACACAAAGACATAGGGGTAAAAATGGCTGGCGTTAGGTGCCTGGGACATTCCATAAAGCAATGCCGCACCCAATAGATGCAAAACCGACAGTACCCGCTCCGCATTAAAATAACGGTCTGCAACAAAGCCAACAAAGAAAGGCGCAAATACAGCCCCCAGGGATTGCGTAGAAAATATATTGGCAACCTCCATTCCTGATGCATTCAGGGACTTGATCAGGTAGGTACCTAAGGTGACAAACCAAGCTCCTTTGATAAAATACTCCAAAAACATCATCAAGGATAATTGGAGGCGTAAAGTAAACGTCATAATGGTCTAGAATTGTTCCTATTTACGAATATATCATTTATTTAGAGGACATATCCACCAGGAAAGCAGCCTTACATGTAACGATCTGCTTACCATAATCTGATTTTATCCTCAACGGTTAACCTTGAAGTAACTTCCCGGAAGACCGCTGCTCTCTAAAGGTCTAAATCTGTGTTTTCAACGATCATTTTTTTTGTCAACGATCATGAACTTAATCGCCAAAGTTGAAGATAACTATAGTATGCTAGGCATCTCGATAGGACGATAGTTATCACGAACTGCTATTACCCAGGGAAGACTTTCCGCTATTCCGGTAAGGTATTCCCTTATTCCGGCAAAGCATTCTGCATAAAACTCAACCAGTTCTGGCTGGCGATTTTTTCAAGATCAGCGCTGCTGTACCCGCGTCGTTTCAATATCCCAAAAACCTTTTGGATATCGGCAATGGTTTCCAGATCGTAAGGACATTGTTCCCGACCAAAGGCTCCATCCAGATCACTCCCTACCCCAACATGATTGACATTGCCCGCCAACTGACAGATATGATCAATGTTATCGGCCATGATTTCCATCGAACAATTGCTGGATTTGGGATCAGATATACCACGTACCCAGTTGGGCACCATCATCCAGGCATCTAAAGCAACGCCGATAACGGCTCCCTTCTCCACCAGAATCTTGATCATCTCATCGCTAAACTGCCGGTTGTGATCCACAAACTTCCGACAATTGTTATGGCTGGCCCAGATTGCCCCATTGTATCTGCCCATCGCATCCCAAAAAGCATCGTCATTAAGATGTGTTGCATCCAGGATCATCCCCAATCGTTCCATTTCCTGCAATAACTGTACACCTTGCGCATTCAGTTTACCGGAGGAATCTGTTCCATTAGCATATCTCCCCGGCCCATAATGTGCTGGGCCGATCGCCCGCAAACCGTAATTGTAGGCAACTTCCACATGACTGATATCCACCAGAGAATCGGCGCCTTCCAAACTCAGCAGGTAACCGATGGGCTTATTTGAGTGATCAGTTCCCCGGGACCACAAAGCACGATGTTGATCCAAATCGCTCTTTGTTTTAATCATTTTCATATGTCCGTCAGCCTCCATGGCCTTGTACCAGGCCAACTGCCCCTGTGTCTGCGCCCAGGCCTGCTCTGCCGAGTACCAACCCGGCAAAGTGCTGTCTGGACGGACAAATCGTGCAATCTGCGTAGCTACAACGATACCGATATTTCCTTTGCGTAGCTCTTCAAAAGTAACTGTAGCTTTTGCCCGGTCGGGCTTATCTTCCATCCCCTGCTCCCTTCGGTTCAATTCCTGAATGGGTAGTCGGAGATCTCTATTCCACTCCATGGCATTCATGCTCAAGTCTAAGTGAGCATCAACCACAAAAGGCATTTCAAATTCGTACATATCAATAATTTATCTTTTTACTTCGCGCAAGCACCTTCCAGACCTGATCCACAACTGCATTGTTGACCACCTGCAATTCGTCATAACAGACAACTGTCGGACAGATATGCCGCGGCACACAGAACAACTCATCACCTATCTTAAAGTCGGCACTGTCCCTGACCTCAACCACGAGATGTTCTTCACTCTGCATTTTAATCTCACCAATCCGCAGGTCAAAAAATTTGACACGGGGCTGCGGCGATTCGCAGGCAACAGACTTGTACCCAAGATCCAAGCAGAGATGCTTGTGATCTACAATGGAAACAACACGTGTCAGCAACACCGCGGCAACTAAAAAGTCCTGTTCCGCATAATTTTCGGCGTAACCAAAATCCCAAAACACGAATGTCCCCGGACTGCATTCTACATCACTACGCTCGGCATGAAACGGAAAACTGGGCGATCCGCCGATCACCTTCGTTAATGGGGTGGTCGTGGAAACCTGCGCCATGACATAAGCCATTTCGAGCAGACTGTAAGCCTTTTGACTTTGTTGCTCACGTACTTTGTAATCTTTATCGTGGATATGGCCATCGTAGCCGTGTACACCGACCAGTTGAATTCCATCCAATAGCTGAATGTCTAACACAAGGCGCTCTATCTGTGCGATAGAAGCTCCAGTACGTCCCATACCAACGTTCACATCAATATAAACTGCGATAGGTCGCCCTGTTTCCACCCCGCGCGCTGATAGCTGTAATGCAGAATCCGCATTATCGACCAGACAGGCATAATGTGTATCGGGGAATGCTTCAATCAGCTGCAGCAAACGATCAATCTTGGGTCCCACAGGCTGATAAGCCAACAGCACATCCTTGGCTCCTACTATACCCAGCAATTCGGCTTCTGCAATGGTTGCACATTTGAATTTGCTAATCCCACGCTCCAGCATCAGCTGACAGACCTCCTTACATTTATTGGTTTTGATATGTGGCCGTAGACGATCCACACGGCCGTCCACAAACTTCAGTGCACGGTCTATATTGCGAACGATACGATCAGGGTAAACCAGCAGTGCCGGTGTATCTACCTGATCGACATTTTGTACCCGATACCAAGTTTCCATGATCAGCTCTTTAATATAACTCGAATAGCGCTTCGATTTCGACCGGGATATTATCAGGTAAAGAGCCGAAACCAACGGCACTCCGTGTACCGATTCCATTTTCTTCGCCCCAAACCGCAGCAAACAACTCACTACAGCCATTGATTACCCCAGGGTGGTACAAGAAATCGGAGGTACAGTTGACCATACCCAATACCTTAATAACACGTTTAATTTTATTTAATGAACCCAAATTGGTTTTGATCGTCGATAACATCGTCAAGCCTACCTGTCTGGCCGCGAGTTTCCCTTCCTCGGGACTGATATCGCTACCAATCCTTCCTATAATCAGAGAAGCATCATCCTGTACCGGCCCATGTCCAGAAAGATAAAGATACTTTCCATCAATAACATATGGTTTATAGACACCTTTAGGTGCTGGTGCCGGTGGTAATGTCAAACCTAATTTCTCAAATTGTTCATCTGCGTTGTACATCGTGAATGATTTTAAAGTTTAAAAATATAATAGCTAATATAAAATTATTTGCAATAGCAAAACAGCAACTAGTCCGACGATGGAAACAATTGCCTCCATAATCGACCAGGAGAATAAAGTGTCTTTGACGCTCAGACCAAAATACTCCTTAAACAGCCAGAAGCCCGCATCGTTGACATGGGAAAACATGAGACTTCCCGCGCCGATTGCCAATACCATCAGATTGGGGTCAACTTTACCCGCTGTAACAATGGGTAATAAAACTCCCGCAGCAGTCAATGCAGCAACTGTTGCTGACCCCACACAACCTCTAATGACTGCAGTAATTAACCATGCTAACAGCAAGGGTGAAATAGGAAGTTGCTGTAGGATATTGGCCAGCAATAAGCTCACACCGCTATCCTCCATGACCTGTTTAAAAACTCCAGATCCGGCAATAATCAATAAGATCATCGCAATATCCCTGACTGCTGACTCATAGATCGACATGACTTTGGGCATGGAACGGCCAAGTTTCAATCCCAATAAGTAGGTGGCCACAACGATCGCAATGACCATGACCACTGTTGTGCTGCCTATAAATTTCAACCAGCGCTGTACGGTGGCATCATCGGTATGGTATATATAAGGTATAAGGGTAAATAAGATAATCAATAGGACGGGTAACAAGGCAACGAACAAACTGGTACCAACCGTAGGCTGCTTGTACTCCTGTTGATCGACTGTTTTTTCCTGCCGAAAGATTGATTCTTGACTCGGGAGCATATTCCGCAGCGAGCGGCCAAAAATAGGGCCACCTAATATGATAGCGGGAATGGCAATCAGAAGACCATATATCAGGGTCAGCCCCATATCCGCATGAAAAAGTGCGACCAGCGCAACTGGTGATGGATGTGGAGGGATAAAACCATGGGTGACCGATAATGCAGCCAGCATGGGCAGCCCAATATATACGGCCGGAAGCTTGTATCGATAAGAAATCGAAAAAATCAGCGGTACCAGCAGCACGAAACCAACCCCGTAAAACAACGGAATGCCCACGACAAAACCGGTCAGCATCAGACCCCACTGCAGGTATTTCTCCCCCATCAGCCGAACCATCTGCACAGCAATGATTTCAGCAGCGCCACTTTCGGCAACAATCTTGCCCAACATGGCGCCCAGAACAATAATCAGGGTCAGGCTTCCCATAACCCCTGCGATACCTTTTTCAACGGTACCGACCAATTGATCCGGCGCAATACCCAAACACAGTCCGCTGAGAATAGAAACTAATAAAAAAGAAAGAAACGCATTAATCTTAAAATAAGTAATGCATAGGATGAGCAAACAAATGCTGATTACAATGAGGATTATGGTCATTATATCAATATTAGGTCCACCCCTCAATAGAGAGGTTTAATAAAATTTTGGTCTAGTAAATCATTTTTTCATCCTGAAAATACAATTATCTTTCGTTTTCTGCAAGGAAAGTGAAAAATAATTGAAAATATCACCATATACGACTATCACATTAGCGGCGGGTTTATTTGATTTTTTTTATACAGAGTAATAAGACGACTTACTTTTTTGGTTGATGAAATACACTATTTAAAGAGAATCTGGAAATAAACAGCATAAAAAATGCCCCCAGAAATTGTGTAAATTTTGGGGGCAAGTATATTCTTATCAAGGCTGCTATTGCAGCAAAAGAGAACAGCGGCTTACTTACGCGGGATCTCTTTTAGAATTTCGAGCACAAAACTCCAATATTTCTGAACAGAAGATATCGAAGCGCGTTCTGCTGGTGAGTGCGCCCCCAATATCGTTGGACCAAAGGAAATCATATCCATACCGGGATAATTGGTTCCCAATATACCACACTCCAATCCAGCGTGACAAGCTACAACTTCTGGAGCCTCCCCGTGTTGTTTTGTATAAATGGATTTAAGCACCTCTAAAATTTCAGAATTTGGATTGGGTGCCCATCCCGGATAATTTCCGGAGAATGCCACATCAAAACCTCCTAATTCAAAGGCAGCCTGTAGTGAATAGGCTAGATCAAACTTGGACGTTTCAACCGAAGATCTGGTTAAACATTTGATCGCAATCTGCTCCGCTTCTACCTCAACTTTAGCGATATTATTGGAAGTTTCAACAAGATCCTCGAAGTCAGCACTCACCCGATATACGCCATTCAACGCTGCATAAACACAATTAATTAAATTCTCCTGCACAGGGACAGGAACAACTGTGGTCCATATCGTATCCGTTGGTTCCACTAAGATTTCCATAGCCGGTTCAGTTGTCGCGAATTCGATTTTGATAGCCTGAGCCAATTGTGTTAAAGCCTCGACAAAGGCTACCGATTTATCTTTACTGACAACAACCTTAGCAACACTCTCCCTTGGAATTGCATTACGAAGGCTTCCACCCAATAACGATGCAATGCGTAAGCCATAGCGCTCATTTGCCTTAAACAGTAGGCGGTTCATCACCTTATTCGCATTCGCAAAGCCCTTATGGATATCCATACCTGAGTGTCCGCCATGCAGCCCTTTTACTGTAAGAACAAAAGATATGGTATCAGAAGGACAGGTTTCTGCGACATAGGATTGTGTAGCCGTAACATCAATACCACCCGCACAACCGATGTCAATTTCATTGTCATTTTCAGTATCAAGGTTCAATAGGATCTCGCCTGACAACACACCACCTTTTAATCCCAAAGCTCCGGTCATTCCAGTCTCTTCATCAATGGTAAACAAAGCTTCAATCGCTGGATGAACAATTGTTGTCGACTCTAAAACAGACATGATCGTAGCCACACCAAGCCCATTATCCGCACCCAAAGTAGTTCCTTCGGCTTTTACCCAATCACCGTCCACATACATTTTAATACCCTCATTGTCGAAGTCAAAAATGGTATCATTATTCTTTTGGTGAACCATATCCAAGTGCGATTGCAACACCACAGTTTTGCGATCTTCCATTCCTGTACTTGCCGGTTTCTTGATCAGCACATTACCTATTTCATCTACGCTGGTTGCTAAGCCCAGGTTTTTTCCGAAATCTACCATAAATGCAATGACACGCTCTTCTTTTTTCGAAGCCCGTGGAACAGCATTCAAAGCAGCGAAATTTTTCCAAATTGGTTTTGGTTCTAATTTATCTAAAGTATTTTCAGCCATATCTAAAAATTTGTATCCGTCAAAGTTACTCCATTTTTACAATATATCCCCCTTTATCGGAAGCTTATAAAAACAAAATCCCTTCGCTGATCGTTCTTATAAGAGTGTAAACTTGAAAAATAACGACATGCACAAACCCGTAAAAGTAGAGCGAAAAGACATTTATTTCAAACCGGATAAGAAAAGGGTACTGGCAAGATTCTTCTCTCTCGGTGAGGAGCGTACCATCAAGGTCATCAAACGTACACTGGAACTGACTGAATCCGAGCGTAAAAAGGTTTTTGGTCAGGTTCTTCGGAGCTACACAAAAAGACATCGTAGTATTATCAATATTTTCGAACGTAATTTTGAGCGTGTAAGTTACTTACTGGAAAAAATTCCTTTTCCTAAAGAAAAACTCAGTCAATTGGACAAGCTGCTGATCGGTTCTTACTTTACGATGGAGTATTCCATTGAATCGGCTGCCCTTTTTAATCCCTCTATCGTAGAACACCCGGATCAGACCGAGCTCTTTAAGGGTGAAAAACGCGTGATACTCAGCTTTCGAGCCACGGGTGAGGGCCATGTATCCTCGATTGTATTTCGGGCCGGAACACTCGACCGGGACAATAATATTCACATAGATTACATTGGTAATTTGTTGGACAAACCTATTCAGGTCAAAAACCACCGCTACCATAAGGAATCTTTTTTAAAGAAGATGAACGAGCTCCACGCCGAACCCACTGAAGTCAAAACGAAACTTGAGCAGAAATTAACAGCAACATTTACCTATGAAGAACTCAAACGCTATATTGACGAGGTCAGGCAGGATAGTGAGGAAAATCTAGAAAACATCACCTTTCTACAGCAGGCGCTGTGGTTGGCCTCATCGCATTATGAAATGACTTTTTCGCTGGATACCTCCATTTCCGAACGTGTGATCTTCCCTATTGCGGACACCGAAAAAAGAGGGATCGAAGACGCTCGCTTCGTGCAGTTTAAAGATGAAAAGGGAGAAAGTGTCTACTATGCGACCTATACAGCCTACGACGGTTTTAGTATCCTTCCCAAGCTTTTAACCACAAAGGATTTCTATCACTTTAAAGTGAAACCGATCTATGGGGAGATAGCCAATAAAGGCGCGGCACTCTTTCCCCGAAAAATCAATGGACGATACGCGATGCTCTGTAGGATAGACGGTGAAAACAACT
This sequence comes from Sphingobacterium sp. GVS05A, assembly GCF_019969845.1. Lineage (GTDB taxonomy): Bacteria > Bacteroidota > Bacteroidia > Sphingobacteriales > Sphingobacteriaceae > Sphingobacterium. The sequence goes on along the minus strand of NZ_JAHXYR010000001.1, from coordinate 573,746 downwards.
ATATTGCTTATTCTCACAACATTAATATCTGGCAAGAAACCGCCATACGTATCCAACAACCCGAATATGCGTATGAATTTGTGCAGATAGGCAATTGTGGTTCTCCGATAGAGACACAATATGGCTGGCTGATTTTGACCCATGCTGTCGGACCGATGCGTGAATATGTCCTTGGTGCTGCCCTACTAGATCTGGATAATCCGCATGTAGAAATAGGCCGTCTACACAGCCCTTTGATGACCCCAAATGATGAGGAACGGGAAGGCTATGTGCCAAATGTTATTTACTCATGTGGTGCACTGGTTCATAACGAACAGCTTATTTTGCCCTACGCAATGTCCGATTATGCATCGACTTATGCTACCATCAATCTGGAGGAACTCCTACTCGCTATTTTGAATCCTGAGCGCTATCAATAAAGGCGCGGTAAACCACTATATAGGCGAGATAGAAACAGAGTGTACTTTCAGCCCCTTGATTTCGGTTGATTCCATAGGATTCAAGGCCATCACAGCATCCCTTGGTCTCCTCATCATACAGGCCCAGTTTTAAGTCATTCTCACCTAAAAACCAGCGGAAAGATGCAATCATACGGGCAAAATACACTTTTTTGTTGGTGAGTCTAAAGGCCTCACGGTACATAAACACCATTGCTGTGACATCGAGGGGCTGCTGACCAAATTTGCTGATATGTTTACCCCGTTTTGCCCATTCCTGATTTCCGACCAGAGAAAGCCCTCCGTTCTGAACGGTAATACCCTCCAGGAATGTCAGGGTCAACAAGCCTAATTGCTTCACAGCCTCATCATTCAGAAATGGATAGGCCGTCAATAAGGCATAGGGCAAAATGGCATTGTCATAAGCCAGTACCGGTTCAAACCATTGCCAACTGTCGTCCGAGCTTGCCTCATATTCTTTGATCAACTTTTCGATCAGCTCCCGCATTAGTTCGACCATAACTTCGTCATTCGACTGATGATGCAAATACTCCGCAATTCCGAGTATGGTATAGGCAATAGCACGGTTGGACCGCAACTGCTTAAAATGTGGTACGGACCTGAAAAACAGCTCATGTCCCAGCTGGTAATAACTCGTCAATTTTGTTTCCCGAAGGAGTACACCCAGAGCCCAGACCGTTCGACCAAAAGAATCTTCCGAACCCACTTCATCCAGAAAATTATGCTGAAAACTCATAAAATTATGAAACAATCCGTCTTCGCGCTGATGATAATAAATATAACTCAAATAGGTTGAGATACGACGATCATGCCGTTTGTCCGCAAAGTCAGACTGGGCCAATAAAGTCATCAATAGGGCCCGCGCATTATCATCCAGGCAATAACCTTCCTTATAATTGGGTAGTGAATAAGTCGCATGCTGCAGTATACCGACCTGGTTGGTCAGACGATCAATATGCTTCCAGCTGAATTTGGGCATTTCATCTTTAGAAAATGTCGCGTTTTCTTTAAAGCCGTCAAGCGAAGGAACTACTTTATCCAAAAGTCTGGTATAGCGAAGCCCGATATTTTTCCAGGTCATTTCTTTACCAAATGCCCGGGCATTATCCCGCAGGGTCATGCGATGTTCCTGATCGCTAAATAGTGCAGCCAAGGTTGTTGCCATTAATGCTGGATTCTTAAATTCGACCAGCACACCCCGACCATCTGCCAATAACTCTTTGGCGTGCCAATACGGGGTAGATACCACTGCTGCTCCTGCTCCAATTGCATACGACAATGTTCCGCTGGTGATCTGGGCTTCATTGACATAGGGAGTGACATAAACATCACAGGCAGATAAATAGGTAACAAGATCGGACTGGTTCACAAAAGAATTGACAAATTGGACATGATCTTCCAAATGATATGCATCGATCATGCTCTTTAGGTATTCACGGTATTCTTCTCCAGAATGAGCAAGTACATTGGGGTGTGTCTTGCCAACGATCAAATAAATAAGATCTGGTTCGTTTTTAACGACCGCAGCAAGTGACTCGATAACGGTTTCGATTCCTTTATTGCGCCCTATAAACCCAAAAGTCAGTAAAATCTTTTTCCCGGAAAATCCTTTTTTTTCTTTTGCTTCCTCCTGAGTAAGATGAAATTCGGGCACACCATGATGAATGAGCCTAACTTTTGCCGTATTGACCCGATAGACGGATTTCAACAATGTAATTGCATAATTACTCATGACAACAACAATCGAAGCCCGTTTGACTATTTCAATTAAAATTGCTTTTTCATCCACATTTGGTTTTTCCAGGATGGTATGTAAATTTACCAGCAAAGGAATATGGAGTGCATTAATAAGCGAAAGAATATACATACCACTATTTCCGCCAAAAATACCATATTCGTGCTCCAGGATAACGCAATCGTAACCATTGTTGTTGATATAGTCGGCAGCCGCGATGTAAGAAAGCTGATGCTGTTGATCTATGGTAAAAACCACCTCTCCAGGATAAGCATAGTCGCGGTCTGCAACGGCAATGACGTGCTGGATCAAATCCTGGTTGTGTAAGGCCACAGCATGTAACAGATCCGAGGTGAAGGTGGCAATCCCACATTCTTTGGGCAGGTAAGTACTGATATAAGCGATTTTCATTGAAATGATTGTTTTGAATAAAAGCCTTTTGTGAGGACAATAGCATTCATGTGTTCCATTATCTAAATGCTTTTCAACAGCAAATTGTTTGTAAAGAGTATGTTATTTAATCCGGAAGGAGTAAATTTCGTGGATAAATGGCTCCCTTAAATTTTATAGGCCCATGTGGAGCCTGAAAAACTTCCTGTATATTTGTGCCAGATCAAAATATTGACTGAATGAAATCACCCAAGGAGAAAATGATTGCGGGCATCCCCTATATTGATACGGATGGACAACTATTTAAGGAAAGACAATATGCAAAGGAAGAGCTCAAACGTTTCAATGACTCCGAACCGAAACAGATCAAATTCAGAAAACAGATCATCCAAAAGCTGTTTAAAGCGTCCGGTACCCGTTTCTTTTTGGAACCACCATTTCGTTGCGATTATGGTTATAATATTTCAATAGGTGAAAACTTTTATAGCAATTACAACTGTACCATTTTGGATGGGGCTCCAGTGACAATCGGTGAAAACGTATTGTTTGGTCCGAATGTTAGTCTTTTCACCGCTGGTCATCCGATTTATTTTGAAACAAGAAATCAAGGCTGGGAATTTTCGGCGCCCATTGTCATTGAAGATAATGTATGGATTGGCGGTCAGGTAGTTGTTAACCCCGGTGTCCGTATTGGCAGAAATGCGGTGATCGGATCGGGTTCGGTAGTGACCAAAGATATTCCTGCAGATGTCGTTGCCGTTGGAAATCCATGTCGTGTCATCCGGCCGATTACAGCCGCAGACCGTATTGATTATGCAAGCATTTAGACAGCATAAAGATGTCATTTACTATCAAAACAAGGTCATCATGTACGTGATGATCTTGTTTTTAGGTACTTCGCCACGCGCAGCGGACATGAATTGTATTATTCTCGACATATCGCTGCAAACGATGCGAACTTGAGGCACTTCAAAAAATCTCGTTTAAATGTCCGCTCAGTCTATTATTCAACGCGAAGGAAATTTTAAGGACTAGCCTCATCGTGATAGGAATTCCCCATTTGCACATTTATCACTGGGATATATTATACTCTTATAAATTACATATAAATCGGTCCGGCTTACCTGATTCTTTCATTAGAACAAATCCATTTTGTGTCCAAAAATGATGCTGCTGCGAAGTCGCCCAAACAAAGAGACTACGACCTTCAACTGTTTTAATAAATTGGAGCGCATAACGAAGTAGCGCACTGCCTACTCCTTGTTTTCTAAAATCGGGGTGAACGGCAAAATAAAGAATCTCATAATCCCCTTCCGAGCACAGCAAGGTAAGTATGCCGACAACCTCGTCACCACTATAAGCTGCGAAATGAGCCGCTTCAAAATCCCCATCAAGCATGACCTCCGACAGTTGCCTTTTGGCACTGAACACCTCCTTTCGGAGCTTCCAGGTGCGAGCCGCAAATACCTGCTCGATATACCAGTCTGTCATCCCTGTATTTCGAGTTCTAAAAATGCCGCTGGAAGGTAACTAATAATGTCTGAAGGCAATAAGGAATAAACGCCAATTGAAGGTACCGCAATATCAGCTGCCCTTCCGTGAACGTATACTCCCATAACCAGTGCTTCCTGTGAAGAATAGCCCTGACCGACCAAAGCCGTCAATATCCCTGTCAAGATATCTCCGCTCCCCCCCGTAGCCATTCCGACATTGCCGGTGCTATTGAAATAAATTACTCCTTCAGGTGTAACCATCGCACTGTTGGCCCCTTTGATCAAAACGTACAACTGGTATTGTACTGCAAAGGCCTTCACCTTATCCATCTTTTCGAAGTCATTCTGCCAAGTCCCTAGTAATCGACTTAATTCTTTAGGATGTGGAGTCAATATACTTTGTTTCGGAACGAACTGCCATAGCTCAGGTTGTTGCGCCAAAATATTCAATGCATCGGCATCTAATACCAAGGGGGTATCAAGACCCTGCGTGATAAACACCTTAAAAGCATCAATCGTAGATTGGGCTGTCCCCATACCAATGCCGATACCGATGGATTGAAAGCTGTGCACATCGGGAAACTGTGTGATCAGCTCGTCGTCGGGGTCAGTAATTACCATCGCTTCGGGGACGGCAGTCTGAATACTTGTATAGCCACAGGATGGTATGTAAGCAGAAGCCAAACCACAGCCTGCACGCAAAGCAGCCTTTAAGGCCAATTGCACAGCGCCCATCTTGCCCCTACTCCCACCGACGATCAGACTATGCCCAAAGGTTCCTTTGTGATCAAATTTATTTCGTTTCCGGTAGAACGAGCCGAGCAAAGCTGAGTCGACATAGTGAAAAGCAGTATCAACCTGATTAAAGGCTGTTGGGTTCAGCCCAATATCTAATACGCGAAATGCTTTGACCCGAAATCTATTCTCAGGCATTAACAGCCCCAATTTAGGGGACTGAAACGTATACACCAGATCAGCCTCCACAACTGGTGAATCCTTGGGTGTAGTTTCGTCACTTAAAAGACCTGAAGGCATATCTATCGCATAAAGCGGACCATCACAATGATTGATGGCTGCAATGAGATTCCGCCAGAATTCATTCAGAGGGTATTTCAGTCCGTAGCCAAACAGACAATCCAACACAATTGCCCCTCCAGGAATATGAACCTGACTTTCACTACTGATTTTTTGGATAAGATGAGCAGGCAACCGGTTTTGGTTTGCTAAGTTATCTGCGGAATAATCGGGCGAATCAATTAAATAAACGCTGACCTCAGCTTGCTGTTGATCCAGGAGCCTGGCCAGTACCAGTCCATCGCCACCATTATTGCCTTTACCACAAAAAATACAAAAAGAGTGCTGCTCCAAGCTTGGATGCTGCTGCTTGATTGCATCAAAAACAGCGGTCGCTGCCCGCTCCATCAAGTCAAGACTGCTGATCCCCTCATCTTGCATCGTTTGTCTATCTACCCAGCTCATCTGGGGCGCCGAAAGTATTTTCATGTTTTTCTTCCTGTTTTAGCGAATCATGTCCTTCTCGACTATGAAAACAGATTCTCCTGTTCTAAATTACTTAGAAAATAGGGTACCACCAAGATCTAATCCCTATTCGCTGACCGTTACTTCCCGCACTCCCCCTGTTCGCTTCAATGTACCCCAGGTATTCAATTCACCTTTAATGGCTTTTCTGACCGATTTGAATAACACAAAATACATCAGTTGTCGCCAGAAAAAACGCTGCGGAAACAGGTAGATCAAATTTTTTATTTTCTCACCTTCCATCCGAAAAGCAATCCCGGCAAAGAAAATATCCACGAATACAAATAAAAAGTAATAAAACATAACCTGACCAAAACCATTATGCAGGGAGAACAAACCGGCGAGGCCCGTCCAGCTGATTCCATTGACTTCACTCAGTGAAAACAGACCGCTAAGCAAGGAAAACAGCATAAATAGATCTGCCAATGGCGCAAATAAGGGCAGGATGATCTGAAAAATCAAGATATTGGGCATACCGACCATACCGAAATATCCGTATCGGGGGTTTAACAATGTATCTCTATTTTTCCAGAAGCTTTGCAGCACGCCAAAACTCCAGCGGAAGCGTTGCTTGAAAAGCATTTTTACAGTATCGGGTGCTTCGGTGAATGCAACCGCTTCTGCCGAGTTGCGTACGGTATAACCGGCCTTCAGTATCCGCATGGTCAGATCACAGTCTTCGGCCAATGTATCTGTTGTAAACCCACCGACTTCCAAAATGACGGACCGCCGAAAAGCACCGATTGCGCCGGGAACGACCGAAATCATATTGAGCAGATCAAAAGCCCTTCTATCCATATTCTGCGAAGTGATATATTCAATAGATTGCCAATGGGTCAGCATATTGTGTACATTACCAACTTTCACGCTACCGGCAACCGCAGCAACCTGATCTTTATTGAAATACTTAATCAACATCCGCAAAGCGTCAGTCTTCAACTGCGTATCTGCATCTATACAGAGTACAAAAGCCGCATCGGACTGTTGGATACCATAATTGAGCGCCGAGGCTTTACCGCCGTTGAGTTTTGTAAACAACCTGACCTTTGGGTGGTCGCCATAGACCTTGCTCACAATTTCGAAGGTTTTATCTTTGGATCCGTCATCGACAAAAATCAGTTCATAGGCTGGGTAATCGAGATGAAGCAGGCTTTTGATTGTCGCCAAAACGGTCACCTCCTCGTTATAGGCAGGGATAATAATACTGACCTTTTCCTGGGAATCCGATATCAATTCCGATTGTTCCTTCCTATTTTTTCTTGTTTGTCGTATGGCCAGATAGGCTATCATCGCTGTACGAAAGATTGCCAATACAATCGCTAGTGAGAAAATCAGGTTAAGAAAGATATTTCCGTAAAACAGTGTGCCTAAAAAAAGCCGATTGGATGATCCGCTGAACCCCGAATCCGATGCATTTTGCACGGGCGGCATTAACTCATCGCGTTTCTTGCCCATAAGGTCTCCGATCGTCGCAAATTTATAACCATGTGCTTTGAAATAATGAATAATACGGGGTAGTGCCTCAATAGTAGCGTCCCGATTACCGCCAGCATCATGCAGCAGGATAATATTGCCATTGTCACGTTGTTTTACAACTTCATTATAAATTTCATCCGCAGTACGTCCGGGAAGCCAGTCATTGGGATCAATATACTCACCGACATTAATGTAGTTTTCCTTTCGGCTCTGGGCGACCGGAAGAATTTCAGCGACAGTCTGCGGTTCGGCATCAGCATTAAACGGTGCACGGAACAGAATCGTGCTATGCCCGGTAATACATTCTATGATCTTCCGGGTTGCATTTAACTCAAATTTGACCCTATTGGGACCTATTGTTGACATATCGGGATGGAAAAAAGTATGATTCCCTAGCTCATGTCCCTGCTGGTACTCTTTACGTACCAGATCCATATTTTTTTCGGCCATAACCCCCACAAGAAAAAATGCTGCTGGAGCATGCTCTCTTTTTAAAATATCCAAAACCTCGGGTGTATATGTTGGATCAGGGCCATCATCAAAAGTCAATACGACCGTGTTGTCCCTTTCGCCAAAACGCTTAATCACATAATTACTCGGCGTCTTGACATACTGCTGATCCTCGATCAAACCATTAGCCGGATTGTATGCAAATTTTACCAATCCGGGCTCGGGGCTATTCACCAAATCCAAAATTTCACCATCACCGATATATTGTATCCCCCCGACCTTGATTTTGCTTATTTTTTCAAAATCAAAAGGCTCCTTGGCCAAATGATCATGATCCAAAGATCTCGAGATAAAGGACCATAAACGGGCATCTTCACTTCCCAACCGCCAAAGTGCTATACCCGCCAATCCCCAATCGTCGGCTTTGCGGATCAAATTGAAGTAGGTGGCAGCATCCGTGAAATAGACATCATGGCGCATGCCAGTGCCATCCTTGTAACTAAAATTAAGATTCGCTGACTCCCGATCGAACCGAATGTTTGCATTGTAATTATGTGCCAGGATAACCGCATTGTCATAGGTCATGGTCTTGCCCACTTTTCCAGCTGGCCAATCGTATCCATAACAGGCCAACGCCAAAATCACTTTATCTGCATCCACCTTACTGCACAGCTCATCCAGGTTCTTTTCAACCCAAGCCTGGTGGGAAATCGCACCGGCATTACTTTCGATGGAATGCTGATCATAGGCCATTAAAATGATGTAATCATTGTATTTTTGTAGCGAAATGGGATCGTAATCATCATTTTCGGGTGAAATATCCTGTGAAACCAGTAAACCTTCGCTATGAAAAACCTGATAGATTCGCGCCATAAGATCGTTTAAAGGTTTATGGTCATCCAGTTGAAGGTTTTCAAAGTCGATATTGATGCCTGAAAAACCATTCCTCTTTATTTTGATTAAAATATCATCAATAAAGCGTTGCTGTTTTGCTGGATCTGAAAGTATTGTCCGTACAGTCTGTCCATCAAAGTCATTGCCGCTGAAATTGGAAATTTGGGCAATTGCCTTCCGTTTATATTGATGGATCACATTCAGAGCAGCGGTATCGGCTTTATCGACAATGGTATCCTGACCAGGCACCGTAAAAAAGGACTCCATGGCAACCATATCCAGATGTCCTATGTTTCGCCTGAGGTCTGACAAAGATTGCTGCCGAACCTCATTGGACCAGGAACTGACATAAAAGCCCATGTTAATCCTATTTTTATTGCCAAGATGCTTCATATGTTTCAGTTCCCGGTCGCGTTTAATCTTTTCAAGTTCCGATCTGACGACCGTAAACTCCTTAAACTGTTTCGAGTTTTTCAACTTTGCGGTAGACTTTGCCGTCAAAGGTGCATTTGTATTGATTGTTGGGAATGGAGGCACCTGGATCTTGCCCAGGGTATAGACAACGCATACGATGGCTACGATCATTCCAATGATCAGTGCCCTGCTCATCCATGAAAAAGCGTACCAACGCTTTTTGCTTGACGTCTGAAAAATCTGTTTTTCTGACATAAAATATTGCGATTAACTTCGGCTAAGCTACATCAGAAAATGATCCAAAACACTCATCTTCAGCTTAAAAATTCCTTAATTTTACAAGACTCCTCAACCTGGACACTCTGCCGAATTTTGACTATCTTAGTAAGATCGGTAACACTGACTTAAAAACTCTGATATGACAACAACATACCTGCTATTATCCATCCTATCCTTACAAGCTCTTATCGGCTGCGGACAGTCTAATTCAGCAGTATCCCAACCGAAATCCAAAGACCTAACTGTGGAGACCAGCAATCCTGACGGGAGACAATTTATTGATCCAAAGGGAATGACTGTCAAATCAAGAATCTTATTGCCTGCAGGTTTTGAAAGACTCAGCTACACGTCAAAAGATTTCGGTAGTTTTCTCGAAAACCTTCCGTTATACCCCATTGATCATGAGGTACGTTATTATAACGGAAAAATTAAGCCCCGAAACAACATCTATAATAGCGTTATAAAACTCGATATCGGCAAACGCGACCTGCACCAATGTGCCGACGCGGTCATGCGATTACGGGCAGATTACCTCTACCAGCAAAAGAGGTATCAGGATATTAAATTCAATTTTCTCTCCGATGGCAAACCACGTACCTATACAGATTATGCTAAAGGAGACTATTCGTATCCAAAATATTGGAAGTATATGGAGTATATTTTTGCCTATGCCAACACGGCTTCTTTGCACGATGAGCTTCCTAATGTAAAATCGTCCACAACTGTCAAAATCGGCGACACTTTCGTACAGAAAGGCTCCCCCATTGGCCATGCGATTATCGTCGTTGATCTTGCTAAAAATAAGGAAGGCAAAACAATTGTATTACTTGCCCAAAGCTATATGCCTGCGCAGGAAATACAGTTATTGAACAATTGGAACAATGCAGCGTTAAGCCCTTGGTACGATATTGACAAAGATGTGATCAATACCCCAGAATGGACTTTTTATGCCCGTAACCTGAAAACCTGGAAATAGTAACATCCTCCTGAAAATTCTTTCAGCAATTCTTGAACAATAAAACCGAATTACGGTCCACATAGTTATATAAGTTTGTGGGCTGTGGAATGGGGCTGGAGTTCTGCTCCGAACAATATCCCTGTCCGCTATATCATGAGTTTAAAAGTCTTCGCAATAGCCTATCGGAGATGCTTCAAAAAACGACTGTCGGCCAATTCAATAATGACCTCATAAAAGGAAAAATCCTGCTGACGAAATCCAAAATTATGCCAGACCAGGACAACTAAAACGCCACTCAAAAGTGGACGATATAGGTCCAAAATTACATATTTTTCACCTAATTATGGATGCCTTCCTAGGATTCTAATTGTCGCTGCAGCATTTCAAACGCTATCTTTATTGAGATTTCCAAATATAAACAAAAGAAATAAATAAAACTCATAATTATACTGAAATGAAACAACTTAAATAAAATAAAAACACCAATAAACCAGTATTCGATCTCTTTTTGATCTTATAGCTATAATAGCAGGTACTAAAGCCGTCTCTCCCTAAAAAGAACAGCTATAAAGAATTCCTTCACACCATTAGCTACCGTCCAATACCGTTTGCATTAAATAGCTGTAAACGATGCATTAATCAAGAATAAGTCCGTGAATGAGTAGCTCTATTTGCGAAAAAATGATAAAATAACAGGGTTAAAAAGCACATTTCTTATGGGTTAAAACCACATAGACCATGCGCATTATTGGTCAAAATAGTATTCTTACATAATTTTCACCCTTTGACACAAAATTCACAAAACATATTATATTATCATTTAAAATAGAATACTTTACAAACATCACATAAATAAAAAAATAACATACAAAACACAGTAAAAACTACGGTTTTCGACTAAAAAAAGGCATGGATAAAATTCTATCCACACCTTTTTTTCAATACAACAACCTCCCCTACATCGAGTCAATCTAAAATGTCATTTTTCAAAAGCTGTATATTTCTACTACACTTTGCTTGCTTGCTTGCTTGCTTGCTTGCTTGCTTGCTTGCTTGCTTGCTTGCTTGCTTGCTTGCTTGCTTGCTTGCTTGCTTGCTTGCTTGCTTGCTTGCTTGCTTGCTTGCTTGCTTGCTTGCTTGCTTCAAACAAAACACCTTTCACAATTTCCAAACGACGGGAGTAAATGATCATCAACAGCTATGCGTCAGCATGCGTCACCTCCACCCTTACGCTAACCGCATTTTTAAGCGACATGAGCCCTTTGCAGACAGCAAGAGCAGCAAGACATGGCTCAAACCAAAAGATGTCTTAAAAACCTTAAAAAATAGGTATACTCCAATCAGCTAGCACGGAGCAAACGATCATTAGCAGCTATCCGTCAGCATGCATCACAGCCACCCTTTATCTAACCGCATTTTTAAGCGACACAAGCCCTTTGCAGACAACAAGAGCAGCAAGACATGGCACAAACCAAAAGATGTCTTAAAAACCATAAAAAACAGATCTAATCCAAAACAGCTTGCACAGAGCAAACGATCACTAGCAGCTATCAGCGAGCATACATTACAGCCACCCTTTATTTAAGTACATTTTTAAGCGATACAAGCCCTTTGCAGACAACGAGAACACAGAACATAGCCCAAACAAAAAGATGCCTTAAAAACCATAAAAAACAGATCTGCTTTAAAACAGCTTTTACAGAGCAAACGGTCATCGGTAGCTATCCCTCAGCTTGTGTTGCCCCATCCTTACGCTAACGATATTTTATAATTGGTAAAAGCGCTTCATCTGCAATACCACTAGATTTACCTTATAAAAAAACAGCCAGTAAACAACTAAAAAAACACAAAAAAAACTATCTTGCAGCAAAATAACACCATCTAAATAAACAGAAAAATCACATCCATAAAACACAATCCAAATCATAAATCCAAACAAAAGTGAAAACTACAGCAGAAACTTTAAACATAGAAACATTCAAACAATCTTACTTCTTGTTATCTTTGCTGTACTACATAATTCATTATATGCATAATTATTCCGCTGAAGACAGTTTATTTATACAGATCGAGATTAAGAAAATAAGAAAAGCCCGTAACAATGTCATCACTTTTATTATGGCAATCTTTCTCATTTCCTTTGTCATCTTGTTATATGTTTTTTCGGACCGGTGGCTGGCTACCCCAGAAAAGCGGACTGTTTACCATAGCCCCACCATATCTCTTTACACAATCTTCCTATTCCCTATCATACTATTTACCGGATTAAGTTGGGCCTTGTCTATCAAAAACCAAAAATATATTAGCGTACTACAGCAGCTCGACAGCCACGACTTAGGCATCTATCGAAAGTACACAAGCATACTTACTCAGCGATATGCAGCCATTGCGCCCTACATTTTCTGTAGAAATGAACTTATATTCTTTCCTCTTTTTGGAAGTAAAAAGATTCCAATCAATCAAATCAAACGCATAGAAATAAAATATGTCCATAATTATCGCGACACATACAGCTACCACATCTATTTTTATAACGATGCTACAAAAATCTATCAGACAACAATGCACCAGATAGCTGCCTTCGATTTTCTACAGAAACAGCTTCTGGAGGAAAATCCAAATCTAACGATCATCGCACGGAACCAGATACCCTCGTATTTGAGAACAAAAGACAAGCCTACACTCTATTAATTTATTATATGGAAAGTTATTCGTCCGACAACAGTTCATTTTTACAAACGGAGATAAGGAAAATCTGCAAAGTCCGCAATGCCATTATTGGACTATTTATAGCGATGTTTCTTCTTTGCTATGGCTTCTTCTTCTATGTTTTTTTGGATAAGTGGACAGCTGCTTCAGATAAACTGACTTTTTTTTACAAATCCCTCCCGCTCTTGAGTACATTGTTCGTCTATTTCGGCGTACTATTCGGCGGGCTGAGCTGGGTCGTTTATGCCAAAAATCAAAAATTTATTATTGCCTTACGAGGTCTTAATAGCCGTGATCTTGATATTTATCAGCGGTACACCCGAAGACTTGTCCGCATCTATGCAACTATTGCGCCGTACCTTTTTCAGGAGCATGAGCTTGTATTTTTTCCTTTTTTTGGAAGTAAAAAAATTCCGATCAGTCAGATTCACCGTATAGAGACCAGGATCATAACGAACCACCGTGGCCCGAATAGTTTCCGCGTCTATTTTTACAATGAATTCACCAAGATTTATCAGGTGACAATGAACCAAAGAGGTGCATTCGATTTTCTCCAGGAACAGCTTTTAGCGGAAAACCCGAACCTCAGCATCATTGCAAGAAACCATTAAACACCTCACACACAGTCTACATGTAAAAAGCAATCCTCCACCCTACCCTTCGAGATAGCGGCTATAATCTCCTGATTCAGCAACCAGCTTGATGATATGGTCCCGCTCTTCAAGAAATCGTCTCATATAACTTGTTAGGAAAGACCATTCGGCAAACCGCCCCAAAGGACCCAGGGGCGCCCTAAAATTAAATACATTCCGCATCAGCACCGAACCATCAGCCTGCTCTTCGAAAAGATGCTGATGATCCATCGACTGAAATGCCCCCTGTATCATTTTGTCTTCGAAAAAATAGGGCTTTTCCATTTTTGTGATCCGCACCGTCAACGTTTGATATACACCCAGATGTTTTGCCCGCCACTGAACGGTCTGTCCGGCTTCGATCAGTCCACTGGTCACCCCCGCGATCGCCTTCTCATTTGTCTTCCCAGTCGAATACATGTGTAAGTCTATACTGCGGGCCAGATCAAAAACTATCCCTATTGGTGCATTTACAGTGGTGTCTAATACAAGTGTTGGCATAAAATCTTGCTATCGGTGAATTCGGAACAAATTTCGTAAAAAACACGAATTTCTTAGGAAAGAGTCTAACAATTATCTAATTTAACCCTCCAATCTAATATCGATAACAAGAAGGCTATGATCACATTGCTTCCATTTGAAGAAGCTGACTTTGACCGCTTCAAATCCTGGATCAGATCTCCAGAAGAACTCCTGCAGTTCGCAGGTCCATATTTTTCATTTCCAGTGACTGACGAACAATTAAAAAAGTATATTGACGATCCCAAACGCCGTCCCTATAAAATTATCAGTACAGAAACACAAAACGTTATCGGGCATTGTGAATTGAACTTTGAAAGAAGTATACCACGATTATGTCGCATATTGATTGCTGACAATACCGAAAGAAATAAGGGCTATGGCAAGAAAACCATCAATGCAATGCTGAAACTGCTCTTTGTTGACAACACTTACGATCAAGCGGATTTAAACGTTTATGACTGGAACACGAACGCAATAAAATGTTATGAGGGTGTAGGGTTTCAGATCAATGAAGGCACCACAACTGAAACCTCAATCGGCAATGAAACCTGGAAGGGCCTGAATATGCAAATCACCAAATCGAACTGGCTAGCCAAAACACAATGAAAAAGAAACGTTTTTTTAAAAAAGCCTTTATTACCCTGACCTTGATCGCTGCTCTGCTCGGTTATTATGCCTGGCGGATCGAACCACATTGGGTCAAATTTGATCAGCTAAAACTCCCCATAAAAAACCTTCCTAGCAACCTTGAAGGGAAAACGCTCGTTCAGATCTCGGATATCCACATCGGCGACTATGTCAGTAAAGATTTTATCAAAAACAACTTCGCGAAAGTTGATATAACACATCCGGACATTATTGTTTACACAGGCGATTTTGTCCGATTGGTCCACAATGCCCTCCCACTCGCTGATCTCGACGAAGTCATGCAATTAGCACCAAAAGGAACACTACAGACATTGGCCATCTTGGGAAATCATGATTATGGACGAGCCTTTAAAGACAGTACTGCAGCCGATTCAATCACTATCCTGCTAAAAAAGTATCATATTACTGTTTTAAGAAACGAAAGTGTGAATATAAATGGTCTACAGCTCTATGGTATTGACGACTATTGGGGAACAAACTTTGACCCTGTAAAAACTATGCAGGACTACACCCCTAACCAAGCGAGCCTTGTCCTCTGCCACAACCCCGATGTTGCTGATTTGGATGTATGGAATGGCTATGAAGGCTGGATTTTATCAGGCCATACACATGCCGGGCAAGTGCGTATCCCATTCTGGGGTTCACCCATTATCCCCGTCTCTAACAAAAACTACGATCAGGGTATTAAAAAACTTCCTGGAAACCGAACCCTTTACATCAACAGGGGCCTCGGTCATAGTATCCCCGTCCGCTTTAATGCACGACCAGAAATAACCATTTTTACCTTAACAAAGGGCTAAGATGTCGGATACAGCCGAGTTTAATGCCACACGAAATGGAATTAAATCAGGCAGGATAGAAAACTGTTCTCAGCATTTATTTATACTATATCACAAATTGGTTGAAAAATTCAAAGCACTGAAGCATATTCTATCATTGAAAATTGTACCGATATTGTGATTAATTAGCAGATGTAGGTCATATGACAAGAATCAAAACCAAAAGAACATGTAGTAATGGGCACAGCTTCTATAAGAGTACAGATTGCCCAACATGTCCCATATGCGAAAAGGAAAAGAAACCTGAAGATGGTTTTCTAGCTCTTTTGGGTAGCCCCGCTAGAAATGCGCTATTAAACCATGGTATAGATCAACTTGAAAAGCTAGCTCAGTACTCGATGAAAGATCTACTGAAGCTCCATGGCCTTGGAAAGGCTTCCTTGCCGCTGTTAAGTCAGGCTTTAATGGAAAAGGGATTAAAATTTAAGGAGTAGGCTATTCTGTCAGTTGATAACAAAAAAATAAGCCCTCGATTGGCTTCCATATAGTTTCTCGCTACTTAGAAGTGCTTGAGGGCTTTATTATTCAACGCTTTTAACACAAGCGGAATCTTCGTTTACTAATACTCGATCAAAACTTCAGTTACCTGAGCACCTTGTTTTGCGCTTTTGAATTTGAACTTAACTTTCTGATTCAGATTCAATTTCTGTCCAACAAGACGATCATTGAAATAAATAGATTGTTGCGTCTCATTATCTCTGATGAACCCATAATTGGAGTCGGTATTGTAATGTACAACTTTTCCAAAAGAATAGTCATCTTGGTGGTTAGAAGACATACTTGGACTCTCCCCTTCTTTCAATTTGATTGCAGGTCTGTCTGAGATATTCCCATGTTCATCAACATAAGCAAACAGTTCTTCCAAAGATTTTCCTTTGTCATTGTTTGTTTTGTTGAATTCTTTTTTCTCAATTTTTTGTTGTTTTTTGAGTAATTTCTTTTTTTCTCGTTCTTTTTTGTTAAATGTAATTTGGCTTTTGCTCATTCAATATGGATTAAAATAAAATGTTCCCGAGGAGATGTCGGACCTTTAGAGCTTCGTTGAAAAGATAAAAATGCGAGGTGTTCTAAGGAGATAATTGCAAAGGTACGAAAAAAATAGGAAAAATCAACGACATCCGATAATACATCTGACAGCCACACAGCCTCAATCCGGAGACGCTCCGACTATCACCATAACAGACATATAGCCAACATAGCAACACAAAATTTGAACGTTTTCATAAAACAAAAATATCTTTTGGACGTTATTTTGAAAAAAACACTATGGAAGTAAAAAATATCGAAAGAGACGACAGAGGTAATTTCATTGCTGAAGTGGAAAATAATGAGGCCGGGATTTTGGAATATACCTGGCAGAGTGAGTACGAGTTTTCCATAGACCATACCGAGGTCTATGACGAATACAAAGGAATGAGTGTCGGTAAAAAACTCGTTCTTGAAGCTGTAGATTATGCCCGGAAAAACGATGCCAAGATTGTCCCAAATTGTCCTTATGCAAAATCAATTTTTGACAAAACAATTGCCTTTCAAGATGTACTGGCATAAAAAAGCCATTTTATCACTGGGACAAAATGGCTTTTATGTTTGATAACTGTATAGACTAAGCTACAATATTGATTATTTTCCCTTTTACAAAAATAATCTTCTTAATTGGCTTACCGTCCAGATGTCTTTGTACATCGGCATGTGCCTTGATCATTTCTTCAACAGTTTGTTGATCTAAATCCAATGCAAGTGATAGATTAAACTTCATTTTACCATTGAAAGAGACCGGATATGCAAATTCAGATTCGACTAGATATTCCGGTTTGAACGTAGGATAAGTTGCCTGAGAAAGTGTACCTGCCTCATGCCCCAATAAATGCCACAATTCCTCCGTAATATGCGGTGCATAAGATTGAAGAACGATAACAAGTTGCTCCAATATCTGGCGCTTATTGCATTTCAAATCGGTCAATTCATTCACACAGATCATAAAGGCCGAAACAGACGTGTTGAACGAGAAACGCTCGATATCATCTTCCACTTTCTTAATAATCTTATGTAAAGCTTTAAACTCGGCTTTTGAAGGCTCTTCATCTGAAACATTAAAATTACCTTCGGCATCGTGAAACAGGCGCCATACTTTCTTTAGAAACTTGTAGACACCTTCGATACCATTGGTATTCCATGGTTTGGCTTGCTCCAATGGCCCCAAAAACATTTCGTAAAGACGTAAGGTATCAGCGCCATAAGTCTCAATAATATCATCTGGATTGACGACATTGAATTTCGACTTGGACATTTTCTCCACTTCGCTACCACAAATGTATTTACCGTTTTCCAAAACAAATTCAGCATTCGCAAAATCAGGTCTGAAATTTTTGAATTTTTCAAGATCCAAAACATCATTCGATACGATATTAACATCGACATGCAAAGGAATTGTATTATAATCATTTCTCAAGCCATAGGACACAAATTGATTGGTTCCTCTGCCCTCTTCATCGAGTACACGGTAGACAAAATTTGAACGCCCTTGAATCATACCTTGGTTGATCAATTTTCGGAATGGTTCTTCCTCATTATGATAGCCAAGATCTTTTAAAAATTTATTCCAAAAACGTGAATATAACAAGTGACCTGTAGCATGTTCTGAACCGCCAATGTATAAATCAACAGCTTTCCAGTAGTCAACAGCTTCTTTTGAAGCAAAGTTACCCTCATTCTTTGGATCCATGTATCTGAACCAATACCATGAAGAACCTGCCCAACCTGGCATTGTACTCAACTCATATTCATACTGATCTTCATATTTCCAGTCTTTAGCACGCCCCAAAGGAGGTTCCCCAGACTCTGTTGGCAGGTATTTATCAACCTCAGGTAATAATAATGGTAGTTCTTCTTCTTTAATAAGGTACGGTAGACCATTTTTAAAGTAGACTGGTACGGGTTCGCCCCAATAACGTTGACGACCAAAAATCGCATCGCGCATACGGAAATTGATCTTCGCTTTGCCTAATTTCAATTCTTCCAGCTTCGCAATCAGCGCAGGCACAGCCTCCTGATAGGTCATACCGTTGATAAAATCAGAATTGATGTATTTTCCATCCTTATTCGGATCAGCCTCTTCTTCAATCTGCTGTGTATCCGAAATCGGAATAATTTCTAAATTAAAATGCTTAGCAAAAACATAATCACGTTGATCGCCACTAGGTACAGCCATAACCGCCCCTGTGCCATATCCCGCCAAAACATAATCTGCAATCCAGATCTGCACATCACGGCCTGAAATAGGGTGTTTAGCAAATGAACCTGTAAAGGCTCCCGATACTGTTTTGGTATCGGCCATACGATCTAGTTCAGATTTTTTTGATGTCTTCTCAATATAAGCTTCAACTTCAGCTTTTTGTTCGGCTGTCGTCAACAATGCGACCAATTCATGTTCAGGTGCCAAAACGACAAATGAAACACCGAAAATAGTATCCACACGAGTTGTAAAGACTTCAATTTCGGAGTCCAACTGTGGAACTGGGAATTTGACCGAAGCTCCAACGGATTTTCCGATCCAGTTACGTTGCATTTCTACCAAGGGCTCTGGCCAATCAATGGTATCCAAACCTTTTAACAAACGATCGGCATAAGCAGTGATACGCATTGACCATTGCATCATCTTCTTTTGCTCTACAGGATACCCTCCACGCTCGGACACGCCATTGATCACCTCATCATTAGCCAATACTGTCCCTAAAGCAGCACACCAATTGACCGTGCTCTCACGCAGATAAGCAATACGATACTTTAACAACTCACGTTGTTGTTTTTCTTCATCAAAAGATTTCCATTCTTCCGAAGTGAATTCTAATACATCTTCGTCAGAAACAGCTTGAACAGCAGCAGAACCATTTGTCGAAAATTTCGTAATCAATGTATCAATGGGTTCAGCTTTATCCGTCTCTTTATTATACCAAGAACCGAATGATTTCATAAAAATCCACTGCGTCCATTTATAGTATTCAGGTTCAGAAGTACGAACTTCTCTACTCCAATCATATGAGAAACCGATGTTGTCCATCTGCTCGCGGTAACGATTGATATTTGCCTCGGTTGTAACGGCAGGGTGTTGACCCGTTTGAATCGCATATTGCTCTGCAGGAAGTCCAAAGGAATCATAACCCATTGGATGCAATACATTGAAGCCTTTCAGTCGTTTGTATCTTGAAAATATATCCGAAGCAATGTATCCGAGTGGATGACCAACATGTAGTCCTGCCCCAGATGGATAAGGAAACATATCCAACACATAGTATTTTGGCTTCTGATGCGCATCTGATGTTTTATATGTTTGATGATCCGCCCAAAACTTCTGCCACTTTTTCTCTAATGATTTGTGATTATACTCCATTTTTGTTCGTAAGGAATTTTTATGACTTGCGAAATTACGATTTTAATACTGAAATGTGATAAAATTTTTGTAGTTTGAACAATAAATTCTAGTATTGAAAAGTTATTTAAACATAGGTAGAAAACTAAATTCGAATTGATTTTTATCAAAGTAATTACAAGATAAATTCGAAATCTTCCGCTCAATTAGTTACTTTCGCAAATAAATTTTTGCTTATTATGTCAGAATACGAATTAAGCACACAAAAAAGAAAAACAAAGTCTGTATATGTATCCACAGTTATCAGTATAGCACTGGTACTATTGGTAACAGGTATGTTAGGCTTATTATTGGTGCACGCTAAAAATCTTTCAAAGTACGTTAAAGAAAACATTGTCCTGAATGTTATTGTAAATGATGGCACCAGTGAAGGCGATGTACTTTCTTTGCAAAAAGATCTTGAAAAAGACCCTTATGTCCTTCGTTCAGTGTATATCAGCAAAGAAATTGCTGCCAAAAACCTGAAAGAAGATCTTGGTGAAGATTTTGTACAGTACCTTGGGCACAACCCATTATTGCCGTCATTGGATGTCTATATGAAGGAGAATTATGCCAATACGGATAGCATCAAGACTTTCATCGAAAAAATCTCTAAAAACAATAAAATAAAAGAGGTTGTCTATCAGGAGTCATTGATTGATATGGTCAATAAAAACGTACGCATCATCGGTATGATTGTTTTGGCTTTTGCTGTTATTTTATTGATTATCGCTGTGGCATTAATTAACAACACCATACGTTTGGCCATTTACTCGCAGCGTTTCTTAATTAAAAGCATGCAATTAATCGGCGCAACTAAAAACTTTATTCGTAAACCTTTTATCACTTATGGTATTATCCATGGTTTGCTGGGTTCACTGATTGCGATCCTACTATTGATATTGACGCTCAAATTAGCACAACAACAAATACCTGAATTGGTCTTTTTACGCAACTGGTTTGAGTTTGCGATCATCTTCTTAGGTGTTATCTGCATCGGGATTTTAATCTCAGGGCTTAGTACCTACTTCGCCGTAACTAAATATTTAAAAGCTCAATCTAACGATTTATATAGATAAAAATGGCTCAAATAAAGAAATCTACTGAATCTGTAAATAGAGGTTCCTTCGTATTTTCAAAATTAAATTATCAGCTTTTTATAGCTAGCTTGGTTCTTGTAGTCATAGGCTTTGCGCTGATGTCCGGTGAAACTGATATTTATAGTTTTACCAAAATAACTTTAGCGCCAATTGTAGTCGTCCTCGGCTTTGCATTGGGATTTGTAGCGATCCTGTATCGCCCCAAAACAACTAAAACTGAAGAATAATCTTATTAAAAACTGATGTCTATTATTGAAGCTATAATCCTTGCTATCATCGAAGGATTAACGGAGTTTTTGCCTGTCTCCTCTACAGGTCACATGATTATAGCAACTGCACTGATGGGTATTCAACCCTCTGCCTTTGTTAAATTATTTACGATTGTCATTCAATTGGGAACGATTTTATCAGTTCTCGTCTTATATTACAAGCGATTCTTTAAATCGCTTTCATTTTACTATAAGTTGGTGATCGCTGCTATTCCTGCATCGGTACTTGGATTACTTTTCAACGATTTTATCGATTCACTTTTGGAAAGCCCGCTGATGGTTGCGATTATGCTGGTAATCGGCGGTGTTGTCCTACTTTTTGTCGACAAATGGTTTAATAAACCTACTGTTGAAGATTCGGACAACGTCTCTTACAAGCAAGCCTTTATGATCGGTGTATACCAATGTCTGGCTCTGATTCCCGGTACATCCCGATCCGCTAGTACCATCATCGGTGGTATGGCCGAAAAATTAACACGTAAAGCAGCCGCAGAATTTTCATTCTTTCTGGCTTTGCCGATGATGTTTGGCGCTTCAGCTGTTAAACTATTGAAATTCTTCAAAGAAGGAAATACATTTACAGGCGAAGAGCTTAATCTTCTTATTGTAGGTAACCTCATTGGTTTTGTTGTCGCAATTGTTGCAATAAAATCCTTTATTGGATTTTTAACCAAGTATGGTTTTAAGGCCTTCGGATGGTATAGAATAGTTGTGGGAGTTGTTATTCTCGTGCTACTTCTTTCAGGTCATAGTTTACAAATTATCTAAAATTTTTTCATGGAGAATATAGAGGTTGGTGAAAACTCAGCAAGGTTTAATTTTGCTGAAGGCGAAATGTTGTTGATTGATAAACCTTTAACATGGACAAGTTTCGACGTTGTTGGGAAAGTCAGAAACTCACTGAAACCATTAAAATTAAAAGTTGGCCATGCAGGTACATTAGACCCCTTAGCAACGGGGTTGCTAATTGTCTGCACAGGTAAGTTGACAAAAAAGATCGACAGCTACCAGGCCGAAGACAAAGAATATACAGGGACAATTACATTGGGCGGAACCACTCCATCTTATGACCTGGAAACCGAAATTGATGAGCTATTCCCTATCGATCATATTACCGAACAGATGATCTTTGATGCGGCAAAGACCTTTGAAGGCGACATACAACAGTTTCCTCCAGCGCATTCTGCCATAAAGATCAATGGTGAACGTGTCTATGCAAAAGCTCGTCGCGGTGAAGAGGTTGAAATAAAATCCCGCCAGGTAAGGATCAATAGTTTTGAAATTGAGAAGATTGAACTTCCGAATGTGTATTTTCGCATTTCTTGCTCAAAAGGCACATACATCAGATCATTAGCATACGACTTTGGAAAAGTATTACATAGTGGATCCCACCTAAGTTCTTTAAGACGTACCAAAAGTGGTGATTATACGATTGAAAACGCCTGGAATCTTGAACAGCTTATCGCCGAAATAAAACGTCATAAGGAAATCATTAAATAAACCCATCGCTGCACTTTATTGATTCTTTATCTTATTTTTGCAAAAAATCCAATAAATGAAAATCTACAGAAGTTTAGAAGATTTCTCCCCCGTTGAAAATGCAGTAGTTACCATTGGTACTTTTGATGGTGTTCATATTGGCCACCAAAAAATATTGGTCCACTTAAAAGAAGCTGCTCAAAAAATTAACGGCGAAACCATATTACTTACTTTTTTCCCTCATCCACGGTTAATTATTAACCCAGATGATGATAGCTTACGTTTAATAAATGATATTGAGGAAAAAGTAAGTCAACTGAGCAAGGTCGGTATTGACCATCTTATCATTATCCCCTTCTCCCGAGATTTTTCCAATCAAACTCCTGAAGAATATATTAGCAATGTGCTTGTAGGTAAATTGGGTACTAAAAAAATCGTTATCGGATATGATCACCATTTTGGAAAAGATCGTAAGGGTACATTAGGCGATTTGGAACAGTTTGCATCCATATTCGACTATAGTGTAGATGAGATCCCGGAACAGGATATCAATGACATCGCAGTCTCTTCCACGCGTGTGCGTGAAGCACTGATTAAAGGTGATATCAAAACAGCCAATCTATATTTAGGTTATCCTTTTGAATTAACGGGAACAGTGATCCGAGGGGATCAAATCGGGCGTACCATTGGATTTCCTACAGCCAATCTACAGGTACATGAACCGCATAAATTAATTCCTGCTTATGGTATATACGCAGTAGAGGTTTATATATACAACCACATCCAGAATATTACTACAGGCGAGTATAAAGAAGAGAATCCTATTTCTATCGCTAAAGGCATGGGCTATATTGGCACAAGACCTACGGTTGACGGTATGAATCGTGCGATTGAAATCAGCCTATTTGATTTTGATCAGGATATCTATAGCAAGACGCTCCGTGTTAAATTCCTGCACTTTATTCGTCATGATGAACGCTTTGACTCATTAGAGGAAATGAAAGCGCAAATCAAAGCAGATGAAGTAGAGATAAGAAGCCTTATCGGATAAAATCTAAGGGCATACAGTTAAAAAGAATAGGCGGGAATTCCCGCCTATTCTTTTTATAACTAACGTATTCTTTGCATCCTAATTGCTCCCACATCATCTTATTTATTGCCCGTTAGGCCTTTTTTAATCGATCATGCTTCACTGCGCTCAGTACGGATGTTCTAGGAGCAAACTAAGTATCTACAATAGATTTTTTAAACTAAAAGAGCTTCGATGCCAAGTCTATAACTATCTAACCCAAAGCCACAGATTACCCCCTTACAGTTTTTAGCCAAAAAGGAATGATGCCTAAATTCTTCCCGTTGATGAACATTGCTGATATGAACTTCAATAACTGGGGTCTGAACAGCAGCAATAGCGTCCCCAATGGCAATAGATGTATGGGTATATGCTCCAGCATTCATTACGATGCCATCATACTCGAAACCGACCTCATGAATTTTATCAATTAATTTGCCCTCAGAATTACTCTGAAAATATTCCAATTGAACTGTAGAAAAACGTGTCTTTAACTCCTCAAAATAACTCAAGAAATCCTGACTTCCATAGATTGACTTTTCCCTAACACCCAATAGATTTAAGTTTGGGCCATTTAATACAAGGATTTTTTTCATCGGTATTTAGTGATTGATTCAATATTATCTATTCGATTATGCATTCAAACTAACCCAGTAGTATCGGTTACATTTTAAACGACATTAAAATGAATATATTAAACAAAAAACATCATGATTATACATTCCTTTATACGGCCTGAATAATCATGATGTTTTCATAAGCTGTAATTGCTCAAATATATAAAAACTTCCTATAAATCATTATAGATTGCTCTAAAGCTTGAACGAAGTCCAAATGTTACCACGCCTGATTTATTCACGACAGGTGTTTCATATTGTGCTTTCGCATAGCGTTGCATATACCCCAATTCTAAACGAAGGTTATATTTCGGATTCAGTACATACGCTGCTTTCGCATCCGCATAATAGATATTATTTTTTATCCCCTGTGCGATATGGTTTCCATACATATTCGGGATGGTGTTATACGATTGAAAGATATTTCCGCCCATATTAGTTCCGTCAGGAAGATCCAATCCGTTTTGTGTATACATTCCCTGTAATGAAAAGTCCCATCTGTCCCAGGCATAGTTTACGAGACCAACCAATTCTCTAAAGTTAGCACCTTTTGGGTGCGCCAATGGCTCGGCATTGTTACTATAATTGGAATAGGATTTAAAGTGTGCGTAAGTATAGGGTCTAGCAGTATTATACTCCGCAAGGAAGTTTAGGTTTTTGACACCAAACATGTCATAACCTCTTACCCCTAACTGTGCACCCCACTTGTTATGTGCATAACCATTACCCGCAAAAAATTCCTTGGCCGTAAATTCGCCTAATAGAAACTGACCATAAACAGTCAAATTATAAGGCAATTTATATTTGGACGTCAGCCCTAGGAACATCTTATCGGGTGACGTACGATTATTACTCTCCACAGGGCGAATAAAGATAATTGGACTCAAATAGCTAAAGTCAAATCCGCGCTTTCCGGCCTCATCTTGCGCTGCCCAAACCACAGATTGAAAAAAACCAACGGACAATTTATTAGTCACATTCCAATCCAAATATTGAAAAGCTCCCCATTTTTTCCCGTCACCTAAACGCGTATTTTTTTGGCCTTCCATAGGATATATCCCAGTTAGATCCTCTCTTGGATGTGTCGGATCATTCATGTAAGCCCAAATGGATGTATACTGTACATTGCCGATCGTACCGGTCAGCTTCAGATGTGCATAATTAGACGAAAAGTCAGAAAGCAACATCGAGCGGTAACCATCTCCAATAAAGTTCTTATCGTATGCTATAGTCGCTTGGATATACTTGTGTGCATCGTAGGTCATACTTGCAGTCGCATACATCCAGTCCATTTTATTTTTAGCCTGAAATTTGGTATTTCCCTGACCAGGAATTACTTTATTAGCGACAATATAATCGTCAAGATACTTTGGAAAAACAGCTTGGCTTTCAAAGGCCGATGAATTAAAGGTGAATTTATTACCCACATTCAATCCCACTTGAAATCCTCTACCATTCATCCATGTACGACGTTTATCGCCCTGCATATCTTTTCCAATATACATATCCGGCAAAAAATCCGCATAAAACGTATAATCATCTTTCTCCACTTGAATCAAATGTTCATTAAAGATTTTACGCATGAACCAATTTGATGAGGAAACCGGTTTATTGGATTGAATCGAGTCAAATTTGGCCAACAACAAAGAATCCTTGATGACAAATGGTTTAGCTGTTGTGTGCATTCTCGTTTCAGTAGAATAAACGACATCGTTCATTTTCTGATAAAAATGATACGAATAAGGCTGACTTTTAATTTGTCCAAAACCTGCGAACGAGACACCTACCCCGATGCCTGCCAGCACAATTCGAAGTAAATTATTTTTTTTTGATATATTAAGCCCCATAAAATTATTTCAAAGATTATTTCTTCTAGCAAAATGCATTCCTAACTGCAAATTAACCGAATAAAAATGACTTTATTAACATGCGTAGTCAATTTTATAATGCTAAATCGTATTTGCTGTTCGTTATATTCAAAAATATTTATATCTTGCATTCTAGTAAATAACCTTGTATAACAAAAAATCAGCCCTAATAAGCATGAAACGCAGAACTTTTATCCAAAACGCAACCTTATTGACAGCAGGTGCATTTGCAAGCAAATTTTCTTTTGCTCAGGAACATTCTTTTCCTACTGTACGCACAGCCAAAGAAAAACGGCTTTTTTCAAGTAAAGTCATTGAAGATGCCATTACAGAGTTTCAAAAAAATGTCAAAAACAAGGAACTGACCTGGTTATTTAACAACTGCTTTCCAAATACATTGGATACGACTGTATTTCCCTATGTTCAAAATGGCAGAAACTATACCTATGTTATTACAGGAGATATAGATGCAATGTGGTTACGTGACAGTAGCGCACAGGTGTGGCCCTATCTTCCTTTCATGAAAAAAGATAAAAAATTGCAGAATCTCATTGTTGGATTAATACAAAAACAAAGTAAATGCATCAACATTGATCCTTATGCAAATGCTTTTTATAATGACCCAACAAAAAAAGGCGAATGGTTCAGTGACCACACAAGCATGAAACCCGGAATCCATGAACGAAAATGGGAAATTGATTCACTATGTTATCCGATTCGACTTGCTTACCATTACTGGAAGGAAACAAATGACAGTAGTCCATTTAACGAAGAATGGCTAGAGGCTCAGCACAAGATCTATCAAACTTTTGTTGAACAGCAACGTAAGGATAATTTAGGTCCTTATAAATTTGAGCGAACAACGTCAAGGGGTTCAGACACACTACAAGTGGATGGTTACGGTTATCCCGTAAATCCGGTAGGTTTGATTTGCTCAAGCTTTAGACCTTCGGATGACTCGACTATCTTTTCTTTCCTGATTCCTTCCAACCTATTTGCAGTGGTCAGTTTGAGACAATCTGCGGAAATTCTCAAAAAGGTTAAAAACGAACAGACACTTTCGGCAAAAATGGAATCGCTTGCGAATGAAGTTGAGGCTGCCGTAAATAAATATGGAATTATAGATCATCCAACCTTGGGAAGAATATATGCGTTTGAAGTAGATGGTTATTCAAGTCATCTCATGATGGACGACGCAAATATCCCTAGTTTATTGGCTCTGCCCTATTTAGGTGCAGTCAATCTTAATGACGAAGTCTATCAGCGTACACGTAATTTTGTGCTGTCCGACAAAAACCCATTCTTCTTTAAAGGTACCGCAGCCGAAGGTATCGGGGGGCCGCATATTGGCCGCGATATGATTTGGCCAATGTCCATTATTATGCGTGCGCAAACTTCGACAAATGATGAAGAGATCCGCAATTGCATCAAAACCTTAGTGAGCACACATGGTGGTACAGGATTTATGCATGAATCCTTCCATAAGAATGATCCAAAAAAATTCACAAGACATTGGTTTGCCTGGACTAATACATTATTTGGCGAATTAATTTGGAAAATATATAAAGAGAAACCATCTTTGCTTCAGTAAAACTGAATCTTATAACGCAATGTTATAGGTGGATGTAACTTATAGCATTGCGTTATGGATAATACACTGACTTCTGGTCCTATTGGCATTTTCGACTCCGGCTATGGCGGCCTTTCTGTATTTAAGGAAATTCAGCAGCTCCTTCCTCAATATGATTATATTTATTTAGGTGACAATGCACGTGTCCCCTATGGTACACGCTCGTTTGAAACCGTATATAGTTACACCAAGCAATGTGTGTTTAAATTGTTTGATTTAGGATGTAATCTTGTTATCTTAGCCTGTAACACCGCTTCGGCAAAAGCATTAAGAACGATTCAGCAAAACGATCTTCCTCCCGGAAAAAAAGTACTTGGGGTCATCAGACCAACAACTGAAATCATCCATAATTATACGAAAACAAACAAAATCGGTATCCTCGCAACGACAGGAACGGTAAAATCGGAATCCTATAAGATAGAGATACATAAATTTAATCCGGAAATTGAGGTTTTTCAACACGACTGTCCTTTTTGGGTTCCACTGGTTGAAAATAATGAGATTAATACTGAGGGCGCACATTATTTTGTCCAAAAAGATATCCATGAACTGTTGCAGAAATCCGATCAAATTGATACCATTGTATTGGCATGTACGCATTACCCCTTATTATTACCCGTAATCGAAAAATACGTCCCAAAAAATGTCAATATTATTTCCCAAGGACCTATCGTTGCGAAAAGTCTACAGGAATACCTTCACCGTCATACTGAAATAGAAACATACTGTTCAAAAAACAGTCAGTTGGCCTTCTACACCACTGATGATCCTAGGGATTTTGAAAGCAAAGCAAAAATATTCTTCGGA
Organism: Sphingobacterium sp. GVS05A; assembly: GCF_019969845.1. Classification (GTDB taxonomy): domain Bacteria; phylum Bacteroidota; class Bacteroidia; order Sphingobacteriales; family Sphingobacteriaceae; genus Sphingobacterium. The sequence goes on along the minus strand of NZ_JAHXYR010000001.1, from coordinate 545,066 downwards.
AAACTTGTAGATGCCAGCCATATCAGTGTTTGAAAATAAAAAGCTGCAAATTTTTAAAACTTTTGTCGTTTTCTTTTCGTTATTCTAGGTAAAGGAGCATACAATGAAAAAGAATTATGTAACCATTGCATACAATCAAGAGACACAGCATTGTGAGTCAAAAGAGTTTTCAACTTTTCAGGAAAGTGCGGACTATTTTAAGACTTTTGAAACATCCGCTCAACCAAACTATATTCCTGTATGTGTCTATAATTTAAGCACAAATGCACTATTAGAGGTTAGCGATTATTATGTCAATAAAGACAAAGAACTACAACAGATACTGACTCACTGTCTGAACACCCTCTAGTTTCCCCTTAAAAATACCCGTCAAAAATAGATGGATTTGTTATCCTGCCGCCCCTTTATTAGGCTTATGGCCGGATGTCGATAAATTTATTACATGATATCGGACAGCATTTCATTAATTTTTAATATCTTCAAACGAACAATCAGACCAAAAAAACAAGTCATTAATAATGAAAAATAAACTGACAATAAGCCTTTTAACGATATCACTTGGCTTGACCGCCTGCAATTCCAACCATGCAAATTCAAACTCCGGTTCAGATAGCACAGCGAATCCTAAGGATACTACAAGCTATCCACCGGTAGAAACGCAAAAAGCAAATTCGGACTACAAACCTGCTTTTGCTGGGCAGACCAGAATTGCTGGTGCTAAAACAACTACAGCTTTCGAGGGTAAAGTGATAGCCGAGGGACTAAAGTCTCCCTGGGGTATTGTAGCGCTACCTGATGGCAGACTGCTAATTACAGAGAAAGAGGGCGATATGCGTATTGCAAGTGCTGATGGCAAATTAAGCGAACCAATCAAAGGTATACCTGCTGTCAACACAAGTGGTCAAGGTGGATTACTCGGGCTGAGGCTCGATCCGAATTTTAGCTCCAACCGTATGGTCTACTGGGTATTTGCGGACAATACCCCCGCAGGAACATTAACGGCTGTTGCTAAAGGTAAGCTCTCTGCGGATGAAAAATCATTTGAAGAGGCTAAGGTTATCTATCAAGCTACTCCCGCTCATAAAGGTAATCTCCATTACGGCGGACGTATCGTTTTTGACAAAGAAGGAAATATTGTTTTTAGTACCGGAGAGCGCTCCGATTTAGTGACGAGACCTCTGGCTCAGGATTTGAATGCTGCTCTGGGCAAGATTTTGCGCATCACAAAAGACGGACAGCCTGCATCAGGCAATCCATTTATCGGAAAAGCAAATGCACGACCAGAGATCTACAGCTATGGACATCGTAATCCGCAGGGGCTTGCTTTCCATCCTGAAACTGGTGATTTATGGGAAACTGAATTTGGCCCACGTGGTGGAGATGAGCTCAACAAAATCCAGGCAGGTAACAATTATGGTTGGCCAACCATAACTTACGGAATTGAATATAAAGGAGATAAAGTTGGTGCTGGAATACAGCAAAAAGAAGGACTTGAACAACCGGTTTATTATTGGGATCCTGTGCTCTCTCCAAGTGGAATCACATTCTATACAGGACAAAACATTCCTGAATGGAAAAATAATCTCTTTATTTGCGGTTTAAGTAGCACGCATATTGCCAGAATTATTTTGAAAGATAATAAGGTTGTTGGCGAAGAACGACTATTAGGCAGTGAAGGGCAGCGGTTCAGAGATATTACACAAGGGCCGGACGGGGCCTTATATGCAATTACTGATCTTGGCAGACTCTATAAAATAGATAAAAAGTAATTATAAAAAAACAACGATGTCTGAAAAGATCAGACATCGCTGTTTTTTTATTCTATTCGTATCCCCACGACAGTTTTTCTTCGAACATCTACTATGCGGAGGGTTCTATTTACTTTTTGGACAGCTCCTTCAATGATGCGTTCAGGGAATTTAGCCATTACTCTTCTGGTGAAACTCAGGTCTTCCTCTATTTTTTCAATTTTATTACTCCTATTACATAATACTAAATCCCAAAAGGTCACTGGGCACAACCTAAAGTTTGGCTCGATTATTGATCAATATACAATCGAAACAATAAAATATTATATGGTAAAAAAAGAAAAAATGAAAAAATTATTAGAAATTAACCCCTTATCATTCTATGTGACCAACTGGGGATTTGTAAACAACACTCAACCAAAAAGAACGCGCAAAACCAACCAACCTTCTCCGAAAAATTAAGCGTTTTCCTCCAAACAATTTCAATCAAATTTATTAAAATCATCTGCTGATATCCTCCATACGGATATTAAGTAAGAGATTTATTCTTTTACTTATTCCGTAATTAGAGGATATCAAATTATGCAAAATAAATTGCCAATAAAATCACAATAACGATACAGGCTATCATGATGTATTTATTCAATTGGCTATTTTTCTCTCCTTCATCACTTTTATAGTGATAATCACGTTTATTTGGCAAATTCATAAGTCTGTTTTTATTAATGATGAAGTTACGGACTTTTTTCCATATTATTCATGATGATAAGGTTCACCTTTCATAATTGAAAACGCCCGATAGAGTTGTTCTGTAAAGAATAAACGGATCATCTGATGCGAAAATGTCATTTTTGACAAGGACATTTTGGAACTGGCACGGTCATAGATCTTTTGATCAAATCCGTAAGGACCGCCAATAATAAAAACCATATGTTGCACACTATTGATCATCATTCTCTCTAAATAAGCAGAAAAATCCAAAGAGCGAAACTCTTTACCAAACTCATCCAGTAGTATGACCATATCCTGTGGCTGTAATTGTTTTAAAATCAATCCGGCCTCTTTCTCTTTCTGCTGCTCCTCAGAAAGGCTTTTACTATTTTTGATGTCCGGTATCACAACAATATTAAAGTTGACATAGAACTTTAGTCTTTTGATGTATTTGTCGATTCCTTCGATCAAGTATTTATCATCTGTCTTTCCAATACAAAGTAACGTTATTTTCATAGTATCAATCAAGTTCCCAAAGTTCCGATTTTATTTAAAATATACGTAAACAAAAAGCCACAAAACAATAAACAAAGATATTCGTTTAGTTATAGAACATTTATTTTCGCAACATATGCACAAAAACCAAATTTTAGTATGAAAAAAATTAAATCGATCTTTCTTATTGCCTTAAGTTTAATTAGCTTTCGAAGTTTCAGCCAGGAAACCTCTATAGATACCAGCAAAACATGGATAATTAAAGGTGAAAACACTTTTTTGATCAACCAGAGTTCCTTCTCAAATTGGGCCGCAGGGGGTGTCAATTCATTTTCGGGAAATCTTACCTTAAATTATGATTTCAATTATAAGAAAGACAAATGGTCTTGGGATAACAAAGTATTAGCAGCCTATGGTTTAACTTTCCAAAAGGAATCGGGCTGGCGCAAAAATGATGATAGATTAGTATTGAATAGTTTACTGGGACATAAAGCCTCAGAATATTGGCTGTATACCTTTTTTCTGAACTTTAACACGCAATTTGCCGATGGGTTTGATTATACCAAAACTCCCAAAGAGCGTATTTCACGATTTTTAGCCCCAGCATATTTAAGTTTTGGACCGGGTTTTGCCTACAAAAAGTCTGACAACTTGAGATTTAATCTATCTCCAGCGGCGGTAAGATTCGTTTTTGTCAATGATACTCTTCTTTCTACAAGATACGGACTAGACCCAGGTAAAAAAGTGAGAACTGAATTCGGAGCTTCTTTTGATGCTTATTACAAGGTAAACCTCATGGAAAATGTTGCCTTTGAAAATATCTTGAAACTCTATTCAAATTACTTGGATAAACCACAGAATGTTGACATTGACTACACTGCTAATCTCTTCATGAAGGTCAATAAATTCATCACTGTAAATGCTGGCATACAGATGATTTACGATGACAATACAGCCATTCCTGTTATCAAAGATGGAAAAGAAATCGGAAAACGGAACTCTGCTTTACAGATCAGACAGATCGTCGGGGCTGGGGTGACGTACAAATTCTAGTTGCTTAAAGTGAAAATATACAACAATCCGTAGAAGATAACGAAGATAGCAACGATGGTTGATTAAACCTAGGTCAATAAAAAAGCCGAAATATGATATTTCGGCTTTCCCATTTATGGATACTGATGTAAAATTACAGATTAAAAAGGTGCATCGTCAGGCATATCATTCATGCGAGAAGGCATCGTAATGCCTCCGCTAAAGCCTGCTCCACCGAAGTCTTCACCAAAATTTGGTGACGGATTCAATGCTGAGGCAGAAAATGTAGTTGGAGCATCTCCAAAACCATCACCGCCACCCATTCCGGAAAACTCGTCTTCAAGATCGACAAATTTAACGAATTTACCTACGAAACGAAGTGGTACGATCCCCGTTTCACCATTACGGTGCTTGGCGATAATAACTTCACCGACACCTGCTGTTGGGCGTCCCTCTTCATCTTCGGTCAAACCATAATACTCTGGTCTATATAAGAAAAGTACCATATCGGCATCCTGCTCGATAGATCCTGATTCACGCAAATCCGATAGCATCGGCCTTTTACTATTTCCTGGTCTGGACTCCACTGCACGGCTCAACTGCGATAATGCCAGTACCGGAATACTCAACTCTTTCGCAACAGATTTCAAAGCACGAGAAATACTACCGATTTCTTGCTCACGGTTACCACCGCCCTTGCCTTCAGCTTTACCATGCATCAATTGCAAGTAATCGACAATCACCATCTGGATATCATATTGTGCTTTCAGACGACGGCATTTTGCCCTAAATTCAAATACGTTCAATGCAGGAGTATCATCAATAATGATTGGCGCCTCAGTCAGTCGACCGATACGTGAATGCAATTGTTGCCATTCATGATCGGCAAGATTACCTTTTTTCAGCTTCTCTTGTTCAATTTCGGTTTCACCTGCGATAAGACGATTAACCAGCTGAACAGAGGACATCTCCAGCGAGAATACTGCAACAGCCTTGCCATGGTCAACAGCAGCATTTCGCGCTACAGACAATACAAACGCTGTTTTACCCATCGCTGGACGAGCGGCGATAATCACTAAGTCAGAAGGCTGCCAACCAGAAGTCATGCGATCAAGTGCAGTTAAACCCGATGGTACACCCGTCAGGCCATCTGTACGATCACGCAACATCTCAAGATTGGAAATTGCTTCACGCATAATGTCATCCATCTTACGCGAATCTCTTCTCAAGTTATTTTGTGCAATATCAAACAAGCTCTTCTCGGCATGATCCAAGAGATCAAAAATATCCGAGGTCTCATCATATGAACTATTAATAATCTCAGTAGAAACTTTGATCAGCTCCCTTTGGATATATTTTTGCGAAATAATACGCGCATGGTATTCGATATTAGCAGCAGAAACAACTCGATCGGTAAGCTGCGTGATATAATAAGCTCCACCCACCATTTCCAGTGCCCCCATTCTACGTAACTCGGAGGTGACTGTCAGAATATCAATAGGCGAAGTCTTTTGAAATAAGCCAAATATAGCTTCAAAAATTTTCTGATGTGATTCCTTATAAAAAGACTCTGGTTTTAAAATATCAATAATCTCGCTCAGTGCATTTTTTTCAAGCATCAATGCGCCCAAAACAGCTTCCTCAAGATCTACTGCCTGGGGCGGTAGCTTACCCAAGCCGCTTACCATGTTGTTTAATTTGGTACGGCGCTCACCATAACTACCTCTTTTGTTATTATCCGTGTTATTCGCTTCAAAATTGCTCTCGTTCATCATGATATTATATCAGAAATATAGCTTCCCCGCTCTTAAATTTAAGACGGGATAACAAATGTATAAAAAATAAAATTCACAAAGACGCTGAATTACAAACAGCATAATTAGTCCGTCAGGCACCAAACGTCAAAACGCTTTGAAGGACACAGTTTTAACGATCCACTTTTCAACATTACATGTTGAAAACATGTTGAAAATAAAAAACAAGTACTTAAAATCAATACATTAAAAAGTGTTGATAACTTAAAGCATTGTGAATAACCAAAATGATCGAAATTCAAAATGATTGGGTTTAATTCTACCTGAACACCACGCTAGCATTGCTTTGTTAACGCAGAAAAGGCTTCAACTTTAAATCAAAAAACAAATCCCATTTTAAGCATTAAAAATATACTTATATTGTATATTTGTAAAATGACGCACGATTCTTCAACATTAAAGCCCTATAAAGATGCCAATGATGGCAAGAAAAAACAGGTAGCGGATATGTTCAACAATATTTCCCATTCCTATGATTTCTTAAACCACTTCATGTCCTTAGGGATTGATATTATATGGCGAAAGAAAGCCATTAATGCCCTGAAGTCCATTAAACCTCAGCTCATGTTAGATGTGGCTACCGGAACAGGTGATTTTGCATTGGAATCCATCAAGATATTGAATCCAAAAAAAATAATTGGAGTCGATATTTCTCAAGGAATGCTTGATGTGGCTAAAAAGAAAATTGTAAACAAAGGACTGGAAAATCAATTTGAAGTACAATTAGGCGATTCGGAAAGGCTTCAATTTGAAGACAATACCTTTGACGCTGTTACTGTTGCATTTGGTGTCCGTAACTTTGAAAACTTAGAAAAAGGATTGTCCGACATTTACCGCGTATTGAAACCCGGTGGTAAGGCCGTTATTTTGGAATTTTCGAATCCCAAAAAATTCCCGATAAAGCAGCTCTACAATTTTTATTTCAAATATGTAACACCGACCATTGGAAAATTCTTCTCAAAAGATGCCAGTGCTTACGAATATTTACCGGAATCCGTTGCTCAGTTTCCAGATGGACAGAAATTTGTTGCAATAAATAAAAAAGCTGGCTTCGACCAAACGATTGTGAGACCACAAACATTTGGCATCTGCACAATTTATATTGCTACCAAATAAGTCTATGAAGGATTCTTAATTGAGTTTTATCAACAGATGAATTTACAGTTGGTAATGAGGTTTACTATTTCAACTAGTTAAAATATATGACAAAGACAGTTTTCATCACAGGAGCAAGTTCAGGTATTGGTCAAGCCTGTGCTGAAGTGTTGGCGAAGGAAGGCTACAACCTTTTGCTATGTGCCCGTAGACTAAATCGGCTGGATATATTGAAGGAAAAATTGAATTCAATCTATCCCCATATCAAAATTCATACGTTTGAATTGGATGTCAGAGATTCAGAACAGGTTCAAAACCAAATGAACGGTTTACCAGAGGAATGGAAAACAATCCATGTATTGATCAATAATGCAGGCCTTAGCCAAGGTCTGGATCCGATCCAGGATGGCGATATCGGTGACTGGGATCGAATGATCGACACCAATGTCAAAGGACTACTTTATGTCAGCAAAGCAGTCATCCCATTAATGGATACCGCAAATGGAGCACATATTGTCAATTTGGGCTCTATTGCAGGCAAAGAAGTATACCCAAATGGTAACGTATACTGCGCAAGCAAACATGCGGTAGATGCGCTAACAAAAGCGATGCGTATAGACTTACTTTCCAAAGGTATAAAAGTCACTTCTATCGACCCCGGTATGGTTGAAACAGAATTCTCTGAGGTTCGCTTTCATGGAGACAAAGAAAGAGCAAAAAGCGTGTATACAGGCGTACAGCCCCTGACCGGTACCGACATTGCTGAAACTATTCTTTTCGTCATCACCAGACCAGCTCATGTTAATATCAACGATCTATTAATAATGCCGACAGCACAGGCTACAGGCACGATTGTCAATCGAAAATAATTTAAATATCATGTCATTAGAAACACAAATAAATCAAGACATTAAAGCAGCAATGATTGCAAAAAATACGGCAGCATTGCGTGGATTACGTGCGATTAAAGCAGCTATTCTCCTCGCGAAAACGGAGAAAGGCCATGCAGAAGATCTGAATCAAGAAGCTGAAATTAAAGTTTTACAAAAACTGGTAAAACAAAGACGTGAATCTGCTGAAATCTATAAGACTCAAAATCGTGAGGATCTTTACCAAATCGAGGTAGAAGAAGAAAAAGTGATTGAGGCTTACCTTCCTAAACAAATGAGCAAAGAGGAAGTAGAGGCTGTTATCAAAGCGATCATCGCTGAGACCGGCGCTTCATCCATTAAAGAAATGGGAAAAGTAATGGGTGCTGCTAATCAAAAATTAGCCGGACAAGCTGACGGAAAAACAATTTCCGAAGTTGTAAAAAGCCTATTGGCATAATTTTCCCTTTTAATAATACAAATTGAGTTACCGATCAATCTGTTTTATTTTATGGTCGGAAACTCAATTTCCCTTCTTTATTCGCTATCATGCAATATAATTGGAAACTTAAGAATTTTGAAGAGCTAACAAACCGTGAATTGTACCGTATTTTAAAATTACGTACCGAGGTTTTTGTAGTGGAACAAGAGTGTCTATATCCTGAACTGGATGATAAAGATTACGTCTGTCTGCATCTTTGGGCTGAGCAGGATGGAGAGATTGTCGCTTACACCCGTTTAGTTCCAGCTGGAACTTCATATCCACAACCTTCCATCGGACGTGTTATTGTTGTGAAAGAAGCCCGAGGCACAGGCCTAAGCCAACTGCTTATGCATAAATCTATTGAAGCTACTTTAGACGCTTTTGGACCTCAGGATATTCAAATCGGTGCGCAATTCCACTTAAAGTCATTCTATGAGAAATTAGGATTTGAGCAAAACTCTGAACCTTATCCAGATTACGGAATCCTTCACATTGACATGACTAAATCTATTATCAAATAGGCTATTTTTATGAATAACATTGTAATCATTACTGCTGCCCTATTGGGCGCGTTGGCAATTATACTTGGAGCCTTTGGAGCACACGCATTCAAAAAAATTCTATCGCCCGAAAAACTGGATTCTTTTGAAGTGGGTGTTCGCTATCAAATGTATGCAGCGATCACCTTATTGATTCTTGGGCTAAACCTATCCTTTGAATATCAATCTGAAAGAGTTGCCTATTATTTAATTACATCAGGTACCCTTTTGTTTTCAGTAAGTATTTATTTTCTTTCCTTTGCAGAATACTGGAAAAAAAATCTAAAATTTCTTGGACCAATCACTCCTCTAGGAGGATTATTGATGATCCTCGGCTGGATTGCAATTATTATTCGTTTTTTATAACTTTGTCTAACATATGGCAATGATGTCTGCCTTGAACCGCCCTAATAAGCTGATGGCGTCTACTTTTTAGTATAAAAACAACAAATTTTATATAAAGTGTAGGCTTATGGCTATCAGAATTTCAAATCAACCACCTCAAATTAATCTGCATTTTATTGCTAAATGGCTTATTACTTGCTGTATAATAGGCTTTATTGTTGGATCAATCTGTGCATTCTTTCTTTTTTCGCTGAATTGGGTCACACAATATAGAGAAAACAATTCCTGGATAATCTATGGATTACCACTTGCAGGTTTGATTATTGCCCTATCCTATCAGCGCTGGGGCAACCCTTCAAGCAAAGGGAATAACCTCCTAATCGAAGAATATCTTCGTCCACAACGCAGGATACCGCTTGTTATGGCACCACTTGTACTATTCGGGACTTTACTTACCCACTTATTTGGCGGATCAGCCGGACGTGAAGGAACAGCAGTTCAGATTGGCGGAGCAATAGCCGATCAGCTCAACCATTGGTTTGATTTCGACAAAACCGAACGACGCATCCTAATATCTATCGGTATTACTGCGGGTTTTGCCGCTGTATTTGGCACACCACTTGCCGGAACCGTCTTCGGCCTTGAAGTCCTGCTCATTGGTAAAAAAAGATATTTTGGTATCCTCCCCTGCCTTGTCACAGCCTATATCGCAAATTTTAGCTGTCAATTATGGCATGTACCGCACACACATTACCCAATACATGAAATGATCCCTGCGCTTTCTTTAAGCAATATTGGGTTTAGTTTGATTGCTGGAATTTTATTTGGCTTGGCAGCATGGTTGTTTACTTTCACGGGGGACTTCTTCAGTACTCAATTTAAAAAGATCAAATCCCCTCTGCTCAGACCGGTGATCGGTGGTATCATCATCGTGATTACTGTGGTATTGCTAAAAAGCACAAAATATATTGGCTTAGGTATTCCAATGATTCAGGAGGCTTTCAATAATCCCTCGGATTATTATGATTTCTTAATCAAATTGGTCTTAACCACATTTACGCTTTCTGCCAGTTTTAAAGGCGGAGAAGTGACCCCTTTGTTTTTTATCGGGGCTACACTTGGCAGTGCACTCAGTGGCCTTATCCCACTTCCGCTTGGATTATTAGCTGCGATGGGCTTTGTTGCCGTATTCTCTGGCGCTACAAATACACCCTTAGCTTGCATCATTATGGGCTATGAACTTTTCGGCTTCCAACCTGTTGTTTTTATAGCAATTGCTTGTATAACCGCATTTATATTCTCCGGAAAAAAAGGAATTTATATTGCCCAGAAAGGTGGAATTAAAGAAAAATTGTATCGAAAATTGAATTTGTAATTCAGTCAATAAAAAAAGCATAAAACCAAGCTGTGGTTTTATGCTTTTTTCTATATTTTATCTGAAAGGCTTACAATAATTTACCTTGCAAAAAGAATGCTGCAACGGTAAAATAAATAATCAATCCCGAAACGTCCACTAATGTTGCGACAAAGGGCGCAGATGCTGTGGCTGGATCCAATCCAAATCGACGCAAGATAAATGGTATAAATGAACCAGACAGCGTTCCCCACAACACAATAAACACCAAAGACACCGCTACCGTAAGACCTATTGCAATCCAATACGGACCATAGTCATACAGACCAAGAAAATGCCAGGCTAATATCCGCAGGAAACCAATAGAGCCTAATATCCCGCCCAAAATCAATCCGGAAGAAACTTCCCTTTTCATTACATACCACCAATCTTTGAGTTTCAATTCACCCAGAGCCATAGCTCGAATAATCAGTGACGCTGCCTGCGAACCCGAATTTCCACCGCTGGAAATAATTAGGGGAACAAACAATGCCAATACAACTGCCTTTTCCAGCTCTCCTTCAAAAAAGCCCATGGCTGACGCCGTAAGCATCTCACTAAAAAATAGTATAATAAGCCATCCGGCCCGTTTTTGCACGAGCTGAAGCAATGGTGTCTTAGTATAAGCCAGATCCAATTCCTCCATACCCCCAAATCGTTGAATATCTTCGGTGTCACGATCTTCGATCCGGTCTAATACATCATCAAATGTCACAATCCCGACCAATACGCCCGCTTCGGTAATAATCGGTAAGGCACTTCGGTCGTATTTCTGGAAAATTTCGAAGGCTTCCTCCATGGGTGTGGAGGCTTTAATAGCTGCAAAATTATAGTCGATTAAGTCCGAAATCTTTGTAGATCCATCGGACAAAAGTAACTGACCGATCTTCAAATCGTCAATCAACACATTTTTCTCGTCAACAACATAAATAAAATTGAGCGTTTCAGCTTTTCTTCCAAAGACTTTAATGTGCCGAAAGACATCATCCACAGTATAATAAGGACGTACCTGCACATACATTGGTGTCATCAACCGGGCAATACTATCCTCTTTATACCCGATCAGCTCCAGGGCCATCTGCTTTTCACGCTCGTTCAAGAGATTAATCAAATATTTAATCAGATCATCCGGCAATTCAGAAAGCAATTCGTTGCGCGTATCGGGCTTTAGATTATTCAGCAATTCGGACAACTCCTGCTCGGTCATTGATTTAATCAACGTATATTGAACATCTACTTCCAAAAAAGAAAAGATTTCCAATCTATCCTCTAGCGGATAGTCCATAAAATGTTGATGCTGCTCACCTTTACTTAGACGCGATATTTCTTCCGCAATATCGGCCGGGTGTAATGCTGAATTTTTTTCCATTGGAAGAAAGTTTTAATGGATTTAGCGCAAAAGTACCTTATTTTGTATGATATCCAATCATATACAAAAGTATTTTTTAACGAAGAAAGACCCAATATTTATTTATATAGGCTGCAAACTGATTTTACTTTATTATTAAGCTACAAAAAGAGTGCAGATTTTACAAAATCTTAAAAATTAATTAATCCAGGATCAAGTTCCACAGCGTCCATATTTGGTCTGAATAATCGGGCAGTCAACGTTCCTTCAAGTTTTATTTCACCTTGACTTACTTTGAGCCAGCTTCCTTCCCGAAGTCCGACGACAGGTTGCGAATTAAATTGATGAAACTCCTGGATACGGGTTTCACGGGTTTCTCCTTTATGTGTCGAATTCATATCAGGGTCCAAAAAATGCGGATTAATATTAAAAGGCAAAAATCCCAAAGCATCAAAACTAGGTGGATAGACAATAGGCATATCGTTTGTTGTACCAATGGTCAATCCTGTCAGATTAGATCCAGCGGAAGTACCTACATAGGGAATTCCTTTCCCTACCTGTACACGTAGTTGATGCACAAGATCCAGATCATACAAGGTCTTCAACAACAAGAATGTATTTCCCCCACCAACAAAAATTGCTTTTGCTTCCTGGATAGCCTTTTTCTTGTTCTCAAATTCATGTAATCCGCTTACCTTTATATTCTTATCACTGAGAGCCTCCTGAACTTTCGCCGTATACGCATCAAAAGAAATTCCAGATGGTCGCGCAAAAGGAACAAATAGCAGCTCATCAGATGCAATAAACTTCACAAAATCCTCTCTAATATATTCCAGGAATTGACTACCATGGATGGTACTTGTGCTTACCACCAATAAATTATAAATGGGATTGATCACCATATCTTATTACTTAAATATTATTTAACAAAAAAATGTACCTTTGGCTTCATTTATAACGAAGCCAAAGGTACATTTTTAGTTCTTGATTCTTTATTTTTTATCTGCGGACTTTTTATCCGTACTCAATCTTTTATTTTCTTGCAGCGCTTTATGTAAAAGATATTCTATCTGCCCGTTAACACTCCTAAACTCATCCGCGGCCCATTTTTCCAATGCTTTATACATCTGATCATCTAGCCGCAACATAAAGTTCTTTTTATCTGCCATTTTATTCAGTTTATTGATACAAAGTACCGGTATTTACAATTGGGGTTGCAGCCTTTTCTCCACAAAGTACGACCATAAGGTTACTTACCATAGCTGCCTTTTTCTCATTGTCCAATTCTACTATATCTTTTTCGGACAATTTTTTAAGTGCCATTTCAACCATTCCTACGGCACCATCGACAATCTTGGAACGTGCAGCAACGATTGCGGCCGCTTGTTGCCTTTGTAGCATCGCCCCAGCAATTTCGGATGCATAAGCCAAATGGCTAATTCTAGCCTCTTTAATAATAACTCCTGCAGGTGCAAGACGATCTGAAAGCTCCTGCTCAAGAATATGGTTAACGGTATCCCCGCCTTCGCGCAAAGTGATCTCAGCCCCCTCGTCCTCAAGGTTATCATAAGGAAAACTTCCCGCAAGATGCCGCACAGCCGCCTCACTTTGCGTACGTACGTAGGAAGTATAGTTACTTACATCATAAGCGGCTTTATAGGTATCCCCTACCTGCCATACAATGACTGCACCTATCTCAATCGGATTTCCCATCTTATCATTTACTTTCAGCGTTTGTCCCTGTAAGTTGTCCGAACGTAGACTGATCTTTATTGTAGAATACAGCGGATTGACGAAAAACAAACCGTTTTCTTTGACCGTCCCCACGTATTTACCGAAGAAATTCAAAACACGTGAATGATTTGGATTAATAATCATTAATCCCTTCAGGATAAAAAATGTCCCGATCATTAAGGCTACGCCAAGTACAACATAAAGCGAACTCGAATCGACATTGGCAAACGAAAATATGGCAGCTATAAAAGAAGCTACCGCAATTAATAGAGCTAAATAGCCCGACATAGGTTTAATCAACTTTTCCATAATTTATTAATATATATTTGATATCATTTTAATATCATAAATATAGCAAAAAACATTTCATATTTCAAAGCCAAAATTTTTATTATTATTTTTGATCATGCTCAAAAGATCCTTTTTACCTCTTGTGAATGCCCACACAAAAACACTCATTCTCGGATCTCTACCCGGGGATAAATCATTGGAGCAAAATGAATATTATGCACATCCTCAAAATCGATTTTGGAAAGTGATCCGGCATTTATATAATAGCCCAGATGCGACAAACTATGCTGACAAAGTAAACCTGCTAGTGAACAATGGTATTGGCCTTTGGGATGTATGTGCTGAAGCTTCTCGTCCCGGCAGCATGGATTTAGCCATCAAAGACGAAAGTCCCAATCCAATTATAGCTCTACTTGAGGCAAATCCCGCGATCAAACTGGTCGTTTTTAATGGACAAAAGGCTCACAAGTTATACTTAAAGTATTTTAAAAAAAAGGAAAACATCACCTATATATGTCTCCCCAGCACAAGCCCTGCCAATGCAAAAACAAACCTCGAAAAACTCATCGTGCATTGGCGAGCGATCATAAGTGATTAAATTACATAAATAAGGTTCGTTAATTCAGCGCTATTGCTTATTTTTGCGCTAAGATGTCAGATTTAAAATACAATCAACGAGGTGTATCCGCTGGAAAAGAGGATGTGCACAATGCGATAAAAAATATCGACAAGGGTCTGTTTCCCAAAGCATTCTGTAAAATCATTCCCGATATTTTGGGTGGAGATCAGGACTGGTGCAATATTATGCATGCTGATGGTGCTGGCACCAAATCTTCCCTAGCCTATGTCTATTGGAAAGAAACGGGAGATATTTCGGTTTGGAAGGGCATTGCACAAGATGCAATTATCATGAATATTGACGATTTACTCTGTGTTGGAGCAACCGATAATATTCTGCTATCATCCACAATCGGACGGAATAAAAATCTTATTCCTGGAGAAGTCATTGCAGAAATCATTAATGGTACAGAAGAAATATTGTCCGAGCTTCGTGATTTAGGTATCGGTATTTATTCAACCGGTGGTGAAACTGCTGACGTTGGTGATCTGGTACGTACAATAATTGTTGATAGTACAGTGACATGTCGTATGAAACGTGAAGATGTCATTTCAAATCACAAGATCAAAGGAGGCAATGTAATTGTCGGTTTGGCATCCAATGGAAAGGCGAACTATGAGAAAGCCTATAATGGCGGTATGGGTTCCAATGGTTTGACCTCTGCACGTCATGACGTATTTAACAAAAAAGTAGCAGAGAAATATCCAGAAGCATATGACCCTGCAGTTCCATACGAACTTGTTTTTGCAGGAAGTCAAGACTTAACCAATGATATCGTCGTTGAAACGGGCGAAAAAGTGACAGCGGGTAAACTCGTACTTTCTGCCACGCGTACTTACGCTCCAATCATTAAAAATATATTAGATAAATACCGTTCTCAAATTGATGGAATGGTACATTGTTCGGGGGGGGCGCAAACTAAAGTACTGCACTTCGTTGACAATGTACACATCATTAAAGACAATCTTTTTCCGATTCCGCCGCTCTTCGAATTGATACAGAAAGAATCTAATACAGACTGGAAAGAGATGTATAAGGTATTTAATATGGGACACCGTATGGAATTATATGTACCTGAAGCTATTGCTGCGGACATTATTGCCATCTCTGAGTCGTTCGGCGTTCCGGCGCAAATTATCGGTCGTGTGGAAGAGGCAACTTCTAAAAAAGTAACGATTACATCTCCTTTTGGAGAATTTATTTACGAATAAAATAGGAATGCACCAACCTCTATTAAAGAGATTGGTGCATCTATTCCATTTGGTTTAAATGAAAGAAAAACTTCTCGTGGGTTGGAAAGAGACCCTAGATTTACCTGAATTAGGAATATTTGGCATAGAAGCAAAAATCGATACCGGTGCTGCTTCATCTGTTTTGCATTGTAATTCCTATAAAATCGTGAATGAAGATGGCCAGGACTGGATTCTCTGTGAACTCATTACCAATTTTGAGACCGAAGAAACCAAAGTTCTAAAATTAAGACTTTATAAAACAAAACTGGTTAAAAGTTCGTTTGGTCAGGAGGAAAAGCGTTACTACATCCGAACCACAGCGAAACTTTATGATCAAGTTTTCAGTATCAAGATTTCATTTCGAAATCGCTCCAAAATGACTTATCCGATGCTTTTAGGAAAGAATTTTCTATATCGAAGATTTCTGGTTGATGTTTCCAAAGAAAATCTCTCCTTGAAGTCCCCGTCAAAATAAAAACAAATAGCAAAGCTATTTTGTTATCTTAGCACAAAAATATATTCAATATACAAACCGTGAAAATTGCCGTATTATCGACAGTAAAGAGTTTATACTCAACTCGTCGTCTCGTAGAAGCTGCCCAACAAAGAGGACACGAATGTGTTGTCATAGACCACAGTAAGTGTTACGTTGGCATTCAACAAGGTAAACCAAGTATTCATTACAAAGGACAGGATCTCAGTGGTATTGACGCTATTATTCCCCGAATAGGGGCTTCGGTCACCTTTTATGGTTCGGCTATTGTTAGACAATTTGAGGTGATGGATGTAATTTCCGCAAATCCAAGTCAAGCGATTACCAGATCCAGAGATAAATTGAGATGTCTACAGATCTTGTCCGGTGCAGGTATTGGGCTTCCGATTACGGGCTTTGCTCGTACAGCATCTGATGTTGATGATCTAATCAGTATGGTCGGCGGCGCTCCATTAGTGATCAAACTATTGGAAGGTACGCAAGGGATTGGTGTTGTTTTAGCAGAAACTAAAAAAGCAGCTTCATCTGTTATTGAAGCCTTCTACGGCCTCGGAAATAATATTTTGATCCAGGAGTTCATCAAAGAATCGAAAGGTTCTGATATCCGAGCTTTTGTGGTTGACGGGAAAGTTGTAGGGGCAATGAAGCGCACAGCCAAAGAAGGTGAATTTCGTTCAAACATACACCGCGGTGGCACAGCGCAAGTCATACGCCTAAGTAAGGCCGAAAGAGAGACTGCAATAGCTGCTGCAGCCCAATTGGGGCTTACGGTGTGTGGTGTGGATATGATTCCTTCAGACCGGGGACCGCTGGTTCTCGAGGTGAATTCCTCCCCCGGGTTGGAAGGTATAGAAAAAGCTACAAAAAAGGACATTGCTTCGGAAATCATTCAATACATCGAAAGACAGTATGAAATGAAGCAGACACAAATGCCTAAAGTAGTGAAGAAAAAGAAAAAGAGAGAGAGTAAACTATAATATCTCCGGATTAAAAGAAAAAAGGGTTGCCTATGTACACAGGCAACCCTTTTTTCTTTTTAGACAGGCCAGGTTTTTACTCTATAAGGATTAGTAAAGATCCTTAAATTAAGCTACAGTTAAGTCCAAATTTTACTTATCTTAGGTTAAATTATTAATTGATGAAAAGATTTAGCCATCTTCTATTAGCTTTTGTAGTCGTACTAGCTGCATTCTCTTGGTCGTTTAGCCAAACATCCATTCAAAAAACAGCATCGCCAACTTGGCTCCGCCCCCTTACAAAAAAAGCCCTAAAACCAAATCTGGATGATATTAGCGATGGGTATTACTATGAATTAATCGAGCATCAAATAAACTTAGCGAGCCAAACAAAATATTATAAGGACATTAAAGTATTATTTGATCAAAGTGGAATCGAAAATCTGGGACAAGTTCAGGTAACTTTTGATCCGCATTTCCAAAAACTTCAATTACATGAGTTGAAGATCATTCGTAATGGGAAAGATATCAACTTATTACCGCAAGCAAAATTCAATCTCCTCGCATCCGAAACGGAGCTTTCGAGATCTATCTACAATGGAAGTCAGATGGCTCATTGTGTCCTGGAGGATTTACGTAAAGACGACAAGATTGTATTTGCCTATTCAATAATTGGTGCAAACCCTGTATTTGAAAACAAATTTTTCGACACCTATTATTTACGTGGTTATGAGCCTACCGGCTTGGTTCATCTCAATTATATTGTACCTCAAGGTCGTAAACTTCAATTCAAAAGTTTCAATGGCGCTCCAGAAGTACAACAACAATCCGCAGGAAATACAACCAATTTCTTTTGGGAATTGACCGAAGATAAAACAGTACAATACGAAAATTATAGTCCGGCTTGGTATAGCCCTTTAAAATATATTCAGTGTTCAGAATTCAATACTTGGCTGGAGGTAGATCAATGGAATAATAGGATCAATCCCATCCCACAGATTGCTCAATCAAGCGCACTTCAAACTTTCGTTAATCAACTATGGAAAGAGTCAGATGGACAGCCCTATGTGTACCTAAAAAAAGCCTGTGACTTCGTACAAAATGAAATACGGTACATGGGTATTGAGATGGGCGAATATTCACACCGGGCGAATGTACCCGAAAAAGTGTTTTCGCAGCGCTACGGCGATTGCAAAGATAAGTCAATGCTGCTAGCGACAATACTTAAAAACAAGAACATTGGCGTAGGACTGGTATTAGCCAATACCTATAAGGATCGCGGGCTACAGGAAGAACTCCCATCGCCTTATGCTTTCAACCACATGGTTATTGAAGTGAATGTTGACGGACGTTACCAATATATAGATCCAACCATCACCAATCAAGGTGGAGATATCAAAAACAGATATTTCCCTGCCTATGGAAAAGTGCTCTCAGCGATGGGTAAAGGGAAACTGACAGATGTACCGCAGAATATTACCGGAAATATTAAAGTCAGGGAAACATTGACACTTGAAGGCAAATTCGAAGCTACCCTTGATGTACACACTATCTATCTCGGCAACGAAGCGGACAATATGCGGGCTTATTTTCAAAGTAGTGCCAAAAACGATATACAGAAGCAATACCTGGAGTACTATGCGAAAACCTATCCCAAAATCAATAAAATCACCAATATCCAATACAAAGACGATATTGAAAACAATCGTGTGGAGATCATCGAAAAATACAAAATAAAAAATATCGGAAAAGCAGAAAACGGATCTTCTAAAAAATATATTTCCATATTGGGCACAAATATCAACGACAAGCTGCCCGAAATTATGGAAGATCGTATAGCTCCACTAAGCCTGCCTTTCCCCAATGATATCGAATATAAAATCTACGTGGTTAACAAGGGGAAAAAACTATTTGGCAGCCATAGAGAAAACAGCTTTTTCGACCGTAATGCCTATGTATTCGGTAAAACATTGGAGATAAATCCAGATAGTATTAAGATTGCTTATACCTTAGGTTTTCATGAGCCCTTTGTTGAGCAAAAGGATCTGAAACAGTATTATACGGATTTTGCTGATCGCGACAATATATTTTTCAATGGTTTCTATCTCGATGCTGACGGATATGCGACAGATGGAATAACGAACTTGGGTACACCCACATCATCGAAGGAGATTAATTGGTTCACCCTACTTTTATTCATCGTCTCGGTACCTACTGTGATCTGGTATATTGTTAAAAAGTATAACAAGAGCAAACCTATTATCATCAAACCCTATGATGAGGCTGATTACTATCAAATAGGCGGATGGATGATCGTACTCCTTATTGTGTTATTTATCAATATATTAACTTTATCTGGTATATTTTTCTTCCAGCAGTCCTTTTTTAATTTAAACACCTGGCAAGCAGTTGATCAGGTAGCCGGTATTTCATCCTTTTCATATAAAATTCTGCTGCTGGTAGAAATGATTGGTAATGTATTTATCCTTGCTGGTTTGATTTATAGCGTTATTCTACTGATCAAAAAAAGGGATATTTTTGCCCAGACCTTCTTTATCGTCGCTCTATTTATGGCCATATTCTGTACAATTGATGGAATTGCATACTATTTTATTTTCAACGGATATTTAGATAAAACAGAAGACCTATTCACGACCTACAAAGATAATATTAGAGCGATCCTCTTTTTCTGTATCTGGGGAACTTACGCATATAACTCCGAACGTGTCAAAGGTACTTGTCTTCGAACATATGACGATGAAAATCCTATGCCGCGGCCCATGACTCCTCATCCTTTTGATCAGGATTTCTTAAAGCCCTATCCCATACAAGAACAAAATACGGGAACTGCATTCGGAGAATATAAAACACAAAAAGACGAAATAGATCAGGAGCAGCCTGATGATAATCAAGCTAAAAACTAGATGCTAATTTCTAAATAAAAAAGGGTTTTGCATGATATCATGCAAAACCCTTTTTTATTGGTGCCTTTTCAGCTATTTCATCTTCATCACCATATTATCAGCTCCTTCGGTAGATACTTTTACTTGGCCAGATTTGTTTTTAGTCGACTTGTAGTGAACATGGTTTTTAACACCTTCAATTTGCACTGTCTCCAAAGAACCAATATTAACCATATTGTCTGCGCCCTCTATTGTAACAGTTGACACGTCGTTTCCAGTTACTGTATTACCTTTACCCTCAATAATAACTTTACTAACATTACCACGTATCACGACTTTATTATCGGCACCTTCTATTTGGATTATCTCTCCTCCTTTGGCTTCTATTGTCCGGGTGTTACCCACACCCTCAATTGATATAACTTTGCCCTGCTGATCAGATACAGCATTTATTGGAGCTTTGTAACCTGACCCCTTAGCCATAACCATACCTCCTAATAAAAGAAGTGAAAATCCAAATGCGATAGTTCTTGTTTTCATAATTGTATGTTTATAGCTCATTCTACAAAAATCAAACCTAATATTGAGTGTAAATCGCTATTACCTATAGTTTGATAATTTCAGTTGTTCAAAAGAGGCTTTAGGGCTTCCGACAAATAAAATACGCCGAGCAGTTCCCCGCTATACATACAAACATCGTCCAAAAAAGACTACAGTAATCTAAGAGGTAACAAATGATAACAAAAAAGGAGCCTAAAAGGCTCCTTTAATATCTCTAACAAATTGATAACGGATTAAAAACTCTATTTTACTGCGTCTACAACTGCTTTGAAAGCTTCTGGGTTATTTAAAGCTAAATCAGCTAAAACCTTACGGTTCAAACCAATGTTTTTAGCGTTTAATTTACCGATCAATTGGGAATAAGAAATTCCGTGTTGACGAGCTCCAGCGTTGATACGTTGAATCCATAAAGCTCTAAACTCGCGTTTTTTGGTTTTACGATCGCGGTAAGCGTATTGTAAACCTTTTTCTACTGTATTTTTAGCAATAGTATAAACTTTGCTACGTGATCCAAAGTAACCTTTTGCAAGGCCTAGGATTTTTTTGCGTCTTCTTCTTGAAGCTACTGCGTTAACCGAACGTGGCATATTTTTAAAATTAGTTTGGTAAAAGGTGCCATGTATTTCAATGAACTTACGACCCTGTACCCGGTTAAAAAATTATTATTAAATAAAATCGAATAAAACTTATTTACCGATAGCAAGCATACGTTTTACGTTGCCCATGTCGCCATCAGATACATAACTTGTTTGTGTTAAGTTACGTTTACGTTTTGTGCTCTTTTTTGTCAAGATGTGGCTTTTGAAAGCGTTTTTTCTTGCAATTTTACCTGTTCCAGTCAATTTGAAACGTTTCTTTGCGCTGGAATTGGTTTTAACTTTTGGCATAATACTTATAAATTTTATATCAATCTGTTAGAATTCTTATTATTTTTTAGGAGCCTTTGGAGCTACTGTTAAAAACATACGTTTCCCTTCTAATTTTGGTAAAAGTTCAACTTTACCGTAATCTTCCAGTGCCTGAGCGAAGCGTAACAACAAGATCTCACCTTGATCTTTGTGTACGATAGCACGACCTTTGAAGTGTACGTATGCACGTACTTTCTCACCACTTTCAAGAAACTTAATCGCATGTTTCAATTTGAAATCAAAATCATGTTCACCAGAGTTAGGTCCGAAACGAATTTCTTTGATAACAGTCTGTTTTGCATTAGCTTTGATTTCCTTTTGTTTCTTCTTCTGTTCGTAAACAAACTTACTGTAGTCGATAATCTTACAAACCGGCGGTACAGCATTTGGCGAAATCTCCACTAAATCAAGTTCCAACTCATCAGCCAACTCTAACGCTTTGCGCGTAGGGAAAACTCCTTGTTCCACATTATCTCCTACCAAACGTACCTCAGGTACCTTTATTAACTCATTAATGCGGTGATCTGGTTCTTTCTTTCTCATTGGTGGTCTTGGACCACCGGGTCTTTTTAATGCCAAATGTTTAAAAATTAAACGGTTATTTCCTTAATTAATATATCTCTAAATTCGTCAGCAGTCATAGTGCCTAATTCCACTGAGCCATGTTTACGTACAGAAACTGTGCCATTTTCCACCTCTTTTTCCCCTACAATCAACATATAAGGAAGCTTTTTCACTTCGGCGTCTCTGATTTTTCTGCCCACCTTCTCGTCACGTAAGTCTATCAGTCCGCGAATATCGGAATTATTTAGCGAATTCAAAACATTTTGCGCATATTCTTCGTATTTTTCTGACACTGGCAAGACGATAAATTGCTCAGGCGCAAGCCATAACGGAAATTGTCCCGCACAATGTTCGATCAATACGGCCACAAAACGCTCCAACGATCCAAATGGTGCACGGTGAATCATCACTGGACGATGTTTCATATTGTCACTGCCAGTATACTCTAATTCAAAACGTTCCGGTAAATTGTAATCAACCTGAATAGTACCCAACTGCCATTTACGTCCCAGGGCATCTTTTACCATGAAATCTAATTTCGGGCCATAGAAAGCCGCTTCACCATATTCCACAACTGTCGGCAAACCTTTTTCTTCAGCGGCCTCAATAATTGCAGATTCCGCTAAAGCCCAATTTTCATCAGTTCCGATATATTTCGTACGGTTTTCAGGATCACGCAACGAAACCTGTGCAGTATAGTCATTAAATCCTAAAGCACCAAATACATAAAGAACGAGGTCGATTACTTTTTTAAACTCATCTTTAACCTGATCCGGACGACAGAACAAGTGTGCATCATCTTGAGTAAACCCACGCACACGAGTTAGACCATGCAACTCACCTGATTGCTCGTAACGATATACAGTACCAAATTCGGAAAAACGAACAGGTAAATCCTTATACGAACGTGGTTTCACTTTGTAGATCTCACAGTGATGTGGACAATTCATCGGCTTCAACAAAAACTCTTCACCTTCGATAGGTGTTTTGATCGGTTGAAACGAATCTGCACCATATTTCTCATAGTGACCAGAAGTCACATACAATTGCTTATGTCCAATATGTGGAGTAACTACAGGCTCATATCCTGAGTTCAATTGCGCTTTTTGCAAAAAATCAATTAATTTTTGACGTAACGCGGCTCCTTTTGGTAACCATAAAGGTAACCCTGCACCAACTTTCTCAGAAAATGCAAAAAGTTCCAGTTCCTTACCTAACTTACGGTGGTCACGTTTTTTTGCTTCTTCGATGAACTTCAAATATTCAGTAAGCTCCGATGCTTTCGGAAAAGTTACTCCATAGATACGAGTTAACTGTTTACGAGATTCATCACCTCGCCAATATGCACCAGCGACGTTAGTCAATTTTATGGCTTTGATAAACCCTGTATTTGGAATATGAGGACCACGGCACAAATCAGTAAACTCACCTTGTGTATAGAATGTAATCTTTCCATCCTCCAAGTCTTTAATCAGATCAAGCTTGTACTCGTCACCTTTTTCAGTAAAATACGCTAAGGCATCTGACTTCGAAACAGCCTTACGCTCAAACGTCTCTTTACGTTTGGCAAGTTCCAACATCTTGTCTTCAATGGCCTTAAAGTCATCCGAAGAAAATTCGCGATCGCCGAAATCAACGTCATAGTAAAATCCAGTTTCAATTGCTGGACCAATACCGAATTTAATCCCTGGATATAAAACTTCCAAAGCCTCAGCCAATAAGTGAGCCGAAGAATGCCAAAAAGTAGATTTTCCTTTTGTATCATTCCAGGTTAACAACTTAACACTAGAATCTTCTTCAATCGCACGGGCAGAATCCCACACCTCACCATTCACCTCAGCCGCAAGGACATTTCTCGCTAAACCCTCAGAAATTGATAAAGCAATTTCTGCTGCAGTGATTCCTTTTTGATATTCTCTAACGGAACCATCAGGTAGTGTAATTTTAATCATTTACAACTATGATTTTTATATTGTTAAAAAATAGAAAACACAAAACAACATGTACAATTATGTTATTACACTTATGTTTTCAATAAATAAATTGTGAAACAAATTTAGCAAAAATTCTGGTAATAAACAGTTTTTTTATGATCTCTTACCCCTTTTGGACAATCTTCTCCTTTTTATAGCCAAGTTTATTTTTTCAACAAAATACATATCTACTGCCAAGAAACCTGAGATGGTCATTAATTTTTCCACCAAATAAAAATGACACGAATTCTACCGAAAACAACAAGAGAAATTGAGCATAGTCATTAATATTTGCTACTTTTGCAGACTCAAATTTTAACTATGTCGAATCAAGTACCAGAAGACGGAACACGATTACCTTTGATGGAAGAATTTTACACCATTCAAGGAGAAGGTTACCACACCGGGACTGCTGCTTATTTTATCAGATTAGGAGGTTGCGATGTTGGCTGCCATTGGTGCGATGTAAAAGAAAGCTGGGATGCATCTATCCATCCGCTTACAGCTGCAGATTCAATTATCGAAAATGCAAAAAAATATCCTGCTAAAACAGTTGTTATCACAGGGGGTGAGCCTCTTATCTATAATCTAGATTACCTCACAAAAGGTCTCCACGCTGCGGGCATAAAAACTTTTATTGAAACATCAGGTGCATATCCTTTAAGTGGAGAATGGGATTGGATATGTCTGTCTCCAAAAAAATTCAAAGCTCCAAGAAAAGATGTGCTCGATGCCGCCGGTGAGCTCAAAGTTATTGTTTTCAACAAAAGCGATTTTGCTTGGGGAGAAGAATATGCACAATTAGTTGGGCCAAATTGTAAATTATACCTTCAGCCAGAATGGTCCAAATCCAAAGAAATGACTCCGTCTATTATTGACTATGTCAAGGAAAATCCAAAATGGGATATCTCCCTACAGACACACAAATTTCTAAATATTCCTTAACCAGAATATAAAAATAATCAAAACAAAAAAGCCTTCAATCTAAGTAGATTGAAGGCTTTTTTATGCTGACTTGCTTTAGTCTTCTATTCAGAAAAATCTAAATCACTTTACATATTCTTTTATAAACGCGTCAAGTTCAAGAGTTTTGGTCTCCTCCCCTTCTTTATCTCTCACCAAAACTTTACCATTACTGTCTACATCCAAAAATAATAGACTAGGATTAATAATAATTTTCCCATTCTCATCCAACAAGCCTATTTTCCCATCTTCAGAGAACATCAAATAATTATTTAAAAACTTACTTATATTTTCCTTCTTATCAAGCAAAACTTTCCCTTCTTGTGTGACCAGTCCAAAATTTCCATCTTTTTGAAAAATAGCCAATCGTTCAGTTGCTGGAGTGAGCCAGTCAAACCCTGTTTTATTGACTTTGTTCCCCTTTTTATCCAATAACCAAAAGTAATTGTCCTTATCTGAAACAATGGCAATACGATCATTAAAATAGGCCAATGAAAAAAGTGAACATGGCAAAACCTCTTCTCCGGTTGAACTCTTTATTCCATAATATTCATCATTCGTATCATTATCTTTCACCATCACCCATTTGAGCGACTTATCCAGGGGAAAAGTATCTTCAAACAAACTTACGTCTTCGCCTTCTTCTGTATGACTACTCCCTGATATATCAACAACTTTAACATCCTGAGGCAATTGAAAACCTTCCACAGTTGAAACATTAGATACTTTAGTTGTCTCAAAACCCAAATCTGTATTTTGACCCAACGACAGTTTAAGCACCGCTCCCGGGAGATCATTTACAAATGAAAAAGCAGTCATGTAGTATGTTGGCACCGCCTCCGAATACCAAACAGTTGCTTCCGCAGAATCCGCCTGATTTTTGATAAATAATTTTGCTTTTTTACAGGTCACACCAGCAACATCTTCAATCTCTCCTAAATCTTGCATCCATACATAGGGGCCTTCAGATTCCTTTAACCTGTTACTAACGATTTTATAAGAAGGATGATAAGATTCTGCTGTTACAATATCATCTCCTGTTGAGAAAGAATAGGTTTTCGCCAATTTTCTATTCAAAATAGCATGCTCTTTCTGATTAACAACAGCTGAAGAATAATTGGCATCTGCTAAGACTTCAACATTCTTATAGGCCGTCTTTCCTTTTAGAAAAGGCTCGTAAAACTCTTTTGCAAACTCTGGAATCTCATTTTCAAATTTTTCGGGTGAAATCTCACCTTTAAACACAAATTCCATCTGCCATTGTTTATCTTGCCCATGCACTACAGGAATAGACAATCCAAACAACAACGCCACTTTGAATAAATTCTTCATAAGAATGATAAATATGTAGCTAAATAACAAAAGATAGACCAAAAAGCCTATCCTTCCGCTATATTTTTTATTTAATTGCTTTTTTCCCTCTCAATTTTTCATAAAAAGGATAAAAAAAACAGTAAATCTTACATGAACTAAAATTACAATAATACCGTCTGTTTTGTTTTAACCGCTTCGTCACAAGCAAGCGCTATACGCAAACTATTGACCGCATCTTCCATGGAAGAAGACAGATCAATATCCTCAAGGATGGCCTGCCGAAAAAAGCGTTGTTCCCTGTTACACAACTCCTGATGATCTGGTTCATCGGCCAAGTTCACCCACTCATCTTTTTTAACAAAATCATTATTCGCGTCTAAATCAGCATAGTGTACCCGCAGGCTTTCCGTTTGTGTATGCGCCGCCACCGAATCCGATTTACCCTCGTTGCTTGCCTTGTCAGCAACAATGGATACCGAACCCTTGGGACCGAAAACATCTTTTACAAAAAAGGCATTTTGACTCACCATAGGTCCCCAGCCCGCTTCGTACCAACCTACAGAACCGTCCTCAAAATGCAACTGAAGCTGACCATAATTATAGTTCCAATCTGGAATATCGTCTGTAAGCCGGGCGCCTATCGCCGAAACACGTACCGGCTTAACACCTACCATCTGGCACATAACATCAATATAGTGTACACCACAATCAACTATTGGGCTTAGGCTAGACATCAGATTGCGATGGACATTCCACATGTAACCGTGGCTTTGTTGATTAAGATTCATCCGCATAACCAAAGGTTTCCCCATAGTCTTCGAAAGCTCAATAAATTTCATCCATGAGGGATGATAACGAAGAATATACCCTACAACCAGTTTTTTATTATACTTTATGGCGGCGCTCACGACCTCTTCTGCTGATGTGACATCCTCCGCTAAAGGCTTCTCAATAAAAACATGAGCCCCCGATTCGAAAGCCTTAATTGCATAATCTTTATGCGTATCAGGATAGGTCGCAATACAGACAGCATCGGGTTTAGTTTTCTCCAATGCCTCTTCGTATAATTCGAAAAGTGCATAATCAGCACCTAACTCCGTATTAAGTTTATGTTTACTATCCCCTCTAGCGACCAAGCCAACAATCTCAAATCCATCCAAGTGGTGGTAGGCCTTCGCATGAGAAGCTCCCATATTACCACAACCTACAACCAATATTTTTATTACTTGCATCAATTATTCATTTAAACTTATTTCTATTTTATTTTCTTAACCCATCCAATGCAAAGGCCGACCCAGCCCCCAATACCGCCCCGGCGAGTACATCCGTTGGATAATGCACACCAAGGTACATTCTGGAATAACCAACACTACCTGCCCAAAGTAAAGACGGTGCAACAACATACCATTTTGAGTAGGCACGGGACAAGGCTGACGCTGTTGCAAAAGCCGATGAAGTATGGCCTGAAGGAAAAGAATAGCCACCAGCCGTACGAACAGATATAAAGTTAGGATATTTTTTAAAGGGCCGACTCCGCTTGATCAGATGTTTTATTCCGACATTAACCAATGCCGTCACAGCGGTACTACTCGCCACATAAAGTGCATTTTGACGCATTGCCTTATCGTTGTTGATAGCACCAGCAACTAATAGACCAACAGGTACGGCAACCTGCACACAGTTGTTGATATCGGAGAGTACTTTAAAAGTATGTGTCTGGGGTTCAGTTCTTGTTTCAGCTATAGATTCCAAAATACGAATATCTAAAGTCGAGGCCGGTTTTTCCTGAGCAATTGCAGTACCCGTCAGGCATGTCACCCAGCTCATTAAAATAAATACTATTCTTTTCATCTACTATAGATTATTTTTGACATGATATTTGCCCTTTTCAACTGCTTAATATTTTAATCAATAGAAGCTGCTACAAACAATGTATTTCTGCTAGCTCCAACAGATTCAGTTTATGAGCAACATTAAGCTATAAAAAGCTTCACTTTCTAAAAATAAGGAAATTTCCAGTAGTTGCCAGTCTATGTTTCAAACTTTATAGAAAATAATACGAAATTTTAAAAATCTGCACACTCAACAGAACGAATCTTTTAACTTTTTAAAATGATAATTTTGTATTTCCCATTAATTTACTATACATTTGCTATCAGTTATTAATACAAACATGGTCTATACCTACGTACATCATTTTCATTTGCATCATCGCCATGTGGCGATATGTTAATTTAATGTGTTCTTACGTAGAATACCCTCCCTCTAGTTTGATTTCTTATTATTAATAATTTACTGCTAACATTTATAAAGCGTTGAAAAATCTTAAAATTGCTATCCAAAAATCGGGTAGGTTAAACGAAAAATCTGTTCAATTACTGAAAAACTGTGGTTTAGATTTCGAAAACTACAAAAGCTCCTTGATTACTACTGTGGGCAACTTCCCTTTAGAAATATTATTTCTTAGAGATGATGACATCCCAGGCTATGTCGAACAGGGAATAGCCGATCTTGGTATTGTTGGTGAAAATATCATCGACGAAACAGAATCAAAAGTGGAATATATAAAACGACTTGGATTTGGAAAATGCACCTTAAAACTTGCAATACCCAAAGATAGTTCTATTCAAGATATCAAAGACCTTAATGGCAAAGCGATCGCGACCTCCTACCCCAATATCCTTAAAAATTTTCTTGACGACTACCAAATCAATGCAGATATACGATTGATATCTGGATCTGTGGAAATTTCGCCTGGATTAGGACTTAGTGATGCAATATGTGATATCGTTTCCACAGGTGGAACTTTGAAAAGCAATGGTCTAAAGCCCTTTGCTGATGTCAAAAATTCCGAAGCTATTTTAGTTGGTAGAAAAGGTCTCGAAGGAAATGAAATCCTTGCCGAATTAGTTCAGCGTATAGAATCTGTTCTATTGGCTAAAGAAACCAAATATGTGGTATTGAATGTGGAGAAAAAGAACCTTCCCGCTATCACTTCTTTATTACATGGTGTAAAGAGTCCAACTGTAGTTCCATTGGCCGAAGAAGGCTGGGTAGCCGTACACACCGTAATTACAGAAGACGATTTTTGGGATAAAATCAATAAACTAAAAGCAGAGGGTGCCCAAGGTATCGTTGTGATGCCGATTGAAAAAATCATTCTCTAAACTTGACCGATTCTTACGATCATGCTAAAAAAATACGAATACCAATCTTTAGGAAAAGCGGAACTGCAACAATTGGTTGCTCGGAATACAGATCCGAACAATTCAATTCAGGAAGTCGTCCAAGATATTATTCAGCAGGTACGGGTGCAGGGCGATACTGTCTTGCGTGAATATGCTGCAAAATTTGACAAAGTACAACTTGACAAGCTCTTTTTGGACGAAGAAGATATTGATGAATTAGCAACTACTATACACCGCGACCAACAGCGTGCTTTGGAAATAGCATTCCAAAACATCCACAGATTCCACAGCACACAACTTAAAAGAGAACGTACAGTAGAGACTATGCCTGGTGTGAAGTGCTGGCGGGAAATACGTCCGATTGAAAAAGTAGGACTTTATATTCCTGGCGGTTCCGCTGTTTTACCTAGCACGCTATTGATGTTAGGTATACCTGCCAGAATTGCCGGTTGTAAAGAGATCGTCGTTTGTTCTCCCCCACAATCCAATGGAAAGATTAATGGCTTTGTTGCTTATTGTTTAAAATTACTCAACATCAAACGTATCTACCTTGTTGGTGGCGCGCAAGCTGTGGCAGCTATGGCATTCGGTACGCAATCTATTCCCAAAGTCGACAAAATCTTTGGTCCGGGCAACCAATTTGTAACGAAGGCAAAATCAATTATACAGGGTCTAACTAACGTGAGCATAGACATGCCCGCAGGCCCCTCTGAGGTACTTGTGATTGCTGACGAAACAGCCAACCCAGAATTTGTCGCAGCAGACCTTCTGGCGCAAGCAGAACACGGCATAGACAGTCAAGCTGTATTAGTAGCAACTTCCACAGCTATAGTAGATGCCGTTAATATACAACTTGAAACACAATTAGCGGTGTTACCGCGGAAAGAACTTGCTTCTAAAGCAATCGAAAACTCATATGCAGTAATCGTTAGCAGCCTCCAAGAGGCGATCCAATTTTCAAATGAATACGCTCCGGAGCACCTTATTCTAGAAACAGATCAATGGGAATCCTTGACACGCCATATCAGCAACGCAGGTTCGGTTTTCTTGGGACACCTTACACCAGAAAGTGCAGGTGACTATGCATCTGGAACCAACCACACTTTGCCGACATCAGGATATGCTCGTTCATATTCGGGTGTTTCAGTCGATTCTTTTGTAAAGAAAATAACATTTCAGCATATCAATGAAACCGGACTGCAACAGATTGGATCTACAGTTGAAATACTCGCTGAGTTGGAGGGCCTACAAGCACATAAAAATGCTATTTCCATCCGAAATAAATAAGTTTAGTTCAGTTGAACTAAATAAGGCATAAACTCAACGGGGTGTCCAATTTTTTTGGACACCCCGTTCTTCTTTAATTCTATTCGTACCCCCATTACTTTTTTGTATTCGATCTTCAGGGTTCGTTTTTACTTCATTTCCGTTCCTTTTTCTATCAGTTGTAACGCAACACAAAAAACAAATGCAGATTACCTTCCAAAGGTATCGTAATTGTCTGTCGCATACTTCTCAAATCTTGTAAGAAGTGCAATATTATCTTTCTCCAACGGACTCAGCTCCGAACTTACATCTTTCGAAACCGGTACATACCAATCTACTGGATCGAAAAACTGACGAATAGAGGGTTTAGTAAAAGCATAACCATGCCGTGCAAAAATTGTATTTCGAATAATCTCTAAATCTAATTTTTTCAGATTTTTTAAGTCCTTCTCTGCCAATTTTTGTTTAGAGGCATTTATACTGAACACAGCTGGAGATGCGGACCGATAATATTCCATCACATAGGTATAAGTCGAATCACCATCTTGATCTGTCGCTTCTTTCTTTTTTGCGTTGATCCAATCGACCAAAGTTCCATATTCTTCATCTTGATTATTTAACATCAGATTTGGATTATAGGCAAATTGCTTTTTCAATAATTTGAAATTTCTTTTCTTAATCTTCACCCCTTGGTCGTAAGCGACCCAACTCCCAATTAATGTATCATTCTTCAATTTTATTTCAAAACGACCATCTGATTTCTTATCACCTGGCTCATCTAGCAATAGCTGCACCGCATTCCCGTCACCCTCAAGTTTTCCTGTCAACGAACGTAGATTTCCCTTGACCACATTTTGTCCAAAAACTTTCCCTTTATCTGTTATTTTTTTGATGGTCAGGTTTATTTTCGGGCTATAATCCGTATTTGGTAGTCCCTCCCCATCTTCAAGAGAATTTTCATCAATCACAAAATTCCCAACCCAATTACCATAAAGCTCCTGATGGGCCTCCTGTTCAAGCAAAACGGAATCTTGTGCTTTGGGCTCAACAGCCTTCTTACTTGTTCGTTCTTTACAGCCGATCATGGCGGAAAGCACTAATAATAAATAGATATTCCTTTTCATATCTCTATAATTTGTCTTGTTAAAAGAATGAATTTACTTCATTTATGATCTGGATAGATCATGATGGTTTCTTAAATTATGATTTTTTCGATAAATAATAAACTCAATAAGTAATAAATTAGGCACCCAGCCCAGCCAGGCAATAATCTGATAAAGATCCATCGGATTCGGTTGAAATAGATAAACCAAAATCACTTTCCAGAAACGCAAAGTAATGGCCGAACAGGTTAGTGCAAAACTACGCAACATAAAATCTTGGTGTACATTAAATTTCTTCTGAACAGCCAGACGAACGGCCTGAAACGTAAAATAGAACCATCCCAGAGCAAGCAGTTCAAAGGAAATGATCGCAAATAAGCCTCCATTAGCGACAGATCCGATCAATAGTCCTGAAGGTGCGGCGACGCCCAAAATACTAAATACGTAAACGTAACCAATCCTCCGATGTAGTTGCGGATATTTCTTCAGTAGCCCCGAATTAAATTGAGTAAAACCAGCAGGTAATGCGAATATCGCTGTACAGACATGCAAATAGAAAGCATATTTATACCACCAAAGCGACTCAATTTCCGTTTGCTTTATCATCAGGAAATTAGCATCCAACGAAAAACTATGGTATCGCCATGTAATCTCTGCCATCAATACACAGCTGTAAGCAAAAAGCAAAAGCCAAAATCCTTTCAATATCGAAAATTGAGCTTTTTTAACCATAGTTAGTTTATTTACTTCGAATAGCTTCGACGGGGTCTAACCGAGAGGCCATCAAAGCAGGTACGATACCTGATATTAGGCCAATGAAGGTAGAAAGTGATACCGTAAGAATAACCATTTTTAAACTGACAACAATTGCTACACCCGTTGCTAGTTGAACAATAAAAGCGAGAAAATAGACAACAGCAAGACCAATCCCACCTCCAAGTAAACACAGCACAATAGATTCAATAAGGAATTGCGATAAAATAAAGAAATTTTTAGCACCCAATGCTTTCTGGATACCGATAATGTGTGTACGTTCCTTGACACTTACAAACATGATATTAGCGATACCGAAACCGCCAACTAAAATTGAGAAAATACCAATAGAAAAACCAGCAAGATTGATGATACCAAAAAGCTGATCTAATGCACCCGTAATCATTGTCGTCTGGTTAATAGAGAAATTTTCCTCCCGTTGCGGAGAAATACGACGGATCGACCGCATCAATGTTTTTGCTTCACTTTCAGCTTCACCCAATGTATAACTCGACTTGATGACCATGGCTATACTCGGAGAAAAATTATCATAATTGACAAGATTTCTAGCCAATTCAAATGGAATAAAAGCGGTATCATCGGGGGAAGTATTAATTAACACACCATTGCCCTCTTTTTTTAAGACACCAATAACCTGAATTTTTCTACCCAACATACTAATATACTTGCCGACTGGTTCCTCATTTGGAAAAAGCCCATCCGCGATATTGGCTCCTAATACTGTCACCAGCGCACCACCTCTTGATTCACTTTCCGCAAAATATCGCCCATCCACAATATTCAAATTTTGAATATATAGGTTTTCATAGGTCGCGGCATTTACCGATGAACCTTGAGCAGAATTATTTTTATACTTAATCGTTGTGTTACCGATATTGATCATATAAGCCATATACTCCGCTGTTGTCATACGGCTTCTTAAGTCCTGGTAATTATTGTACGTAGGTTCAGGTCTGTTCAAATACTTCCACCAAGGATAATTCGGGCCACCATCCCAAGGCCATTTCTCTATGTAAAGTGTCTTACTTCCTATCTTTTTTACAGATTCCTCAATGTTATTTCGTAAGGTATCCACCGCCGAAAACACACCTATAATGGTAAAAATACCAATAGTCACGCCCAGCAAGGAAAGCATGGTACGTGTACGATTGTCCTTTAATGCAGAAAACGCAAACTGACAACTTTCCAATATCAATCTAAGGAATAACATAATTGCATTCTAAAATACAATATAGTTTTGATTTAATGTCAAAATCAATAAAAATATATCTATAAATTAGAAATAAGGCCTTTTGATACCCAAAAAAGTTATAACTTTGTATGCTTTTTGCAACCTAGTATTTGGTGCACTGTAATGCACTGAAAGGCAGACATTAAAATATATATCATTAAAGATGAAGTTATCTCAATTTAAATTCAACTTACCAGAATCATTGCTTGCTTCTGAACCTTCTGAAAATCGTGACGAATCGCGTTTGATGGTCCTACATAAGGATACTGGTAAAATTGAACACAAAATTTTCAAAGATGTATTGGACTATTTTGACGACAAAGACGTCATGATATTAAACAATACAAAAGTTTTTCCAGCTCGCCTATACGGTAATAAAGAAAAAACTGGAGCTACGATTGAAGTTTTCTTGTTACGCGAATTGAACAATGAACTTCGTCTTTGGGATGTATTGGTTGATCCAGCACGTAAAATCCGTGTCGGTAACAAATTGTATTTCGGTGACGATGACTTGTTAGTGGCTGAGGTTGTCGACAATACGACTTCACGTGGACGTACGATCAGATTTTTATTCGATGGTACCGACGAAGAATTCCGTCGCAATATCGAGATATTAGGTGAGACACCACTTCCTAAATATATCAAACGGAAAGCAACTCCAGAAGATAAATTCCGTTACCAAACTATATATGCTAAAAATGAAGGTGCTGTAGCAGCTCCGACTGCTGGTCTTCACTTCTCTCGTGAATTAATGAAACGTTTGGAACTTAAAGGTGTTGATTTCGCTGAAGTAACATTACACGTTGGCCTTGGTACTTTCCGTACAGTGGAAGTTGAAGATCTAACGAAACATAAAATGGATTCTGAACAATTTATTATCACGGATGAAGCTGCAAAAGTAGTAAACAGGGCAATTGATAATAAACGCCGTGTTTGTGCTGTCGGAACGACGTCTATGCGTGCAATCGAATCCTCTGTCTCTGCAGATCATCATTTGAAGGCTGCCTCAGATTGGACAAGTAAATTTATCTATCCTCCTTACGATTTCAGCATTGCGAATTCAATGGTTACCAATTTCCATACTCCGGAATCAACTTTATTGGTAATGATTGCTGCATTTGCAGGCTATGAAAATGTGATGAATGCTTATGAGGTTGCTGTAAAAGAAAAATATAGATTCTACAGTTATGGCGATGCGATGTTGATCATCTAATCAGCTTTAGATAAAAAATATCTCTAAACGTGGGTAGCAACAAACTATCCACGTTTTTTAAATAATAACTTTCAACCACTGTCCATGAATTTTGTCATTATCGTTGCCGCCGGAACTGGGAGTCGTATGAATAGCGATTTACCGAAGCAATTTCTTAATTTAAACGGTGTACCGGTAATTATGCATACCATCGACCATTTTCACCAATCATCAGATATTTCGGAAATTATCTTGGTAATCAGCAAAGAAATGGAACAATTTTGGAAAGATTTATGCTCAAAGCTGCAATATAGCACGCCAGTGCATTTGACTTTTGGTGGTAAAACCCGTTTTGAAAGTGTAAAGAATGGTATTGAATATATTCAAGAAAATTTTGAAGTAGGAGCCACCGATTATATTGCAGTACACGATGGAGCCCGTCCTATCGTCTCCACCTCATTAATTGCCAAGGCATTCCAGGGAGCCTATGACCATAAAGCAATCGTTCTTGCGCAAAAAAGTATCGAATCAGTACGACTTGGCAATAATACATCAAATCATGCTACCGACCGAAATCAGGTTTGGTTAATACAGACCCCGCAGGTATTTCAGGCAGAATTGCTTATAGAAGCTTATCGCCAAAAAGAAGACCCTTTATTTACAGATGATGCTTCGGTTGTCGAAAAGATGGGCAATCGCATTTCGATTGTTGAAGGAGATTCCAAAAATATAAAAATCACCTATTCACAAGACCTACAAATTGCCCAATTTTATTTGCATCTGATATAATACTGAATTGATTAGGCGTTACCGCGAATTACACGCAATAGCACGACGATAATTGCAATCACCAATAGAATGTGAATAATATTTCCACCTCCTGCATAACCTCCAAAAAAGCTGATCGCCCAGATGATCACTAAAATAACGGCGATGATGTACAATAAGTTTCCCATTTCTTTATAATTTAATACCTAATTCTGTTTTTGTATAGGTATAACAACGAGAAATGGACTATAGTTTTATATTAAATAGAATTATCAATATCGATCTGTAGTCTATCGTAAGCCAAGTACATGTTTGGAGGTAGTTCTTGTGAGACTTCAGCATGTAATCCCATCCGGTGTCCAATGTGCGTAAAATAGGTTTTTTCCGCTTGAATATCTTGTGCAAATTCAATGGCTTCCTGCAAGGTCAGATGGGAAATATGGGATTCTTTTTGCAAGGCGTTGACCACCAAAATTTTCACACCCTCCAATAACCGTCTCGATTCCCTAGTAATAAATTTGGCATCTGTAATGTAAGCAAAATCGTCTATCCTAAATCCAAGCACTGGCATTTTATAATGCAATACTTCTATGGGCATGATCTCCTTCCCAAACAAGAGCAATGGCTCACCAGCTTTTATTTCTTCTAGGTCTAACCGAGGAGCACCCGGATATTTAACTTCCGTAAAGGCGTAATAGAACTCTCGTTTTAAGGACTCGTGAAGCGCTTCCGTTCCATAAATAGAGATAGAAGAATGCTGTTGATAATTAAATGCTCTAACATCATCCAGGCCCGCAATATGGTCTTTATGAGAATGTGTCATCAACACCGCATCCAGATGCATTACCTTCTCCCGCAGCATCTGATATCGAAAATCAGGCCCCGTATCTACGACAAGAGTATGATTATTATATTCAACAAGAATGGAAGAACGCAATCGCTTGTCATGTTTGTCTTGAGATTGACAGACTTGACATTGACACGCAATAACGGGTACCCCCTGTGATGTTCCGGTTCCTAAAAATGTTATTCTCAAACTGCTGTTTTTGATTTCAATACCTCTTCATAAATTGGAAAGAGTTTTTCTGAAATGGACTCTAAATCAATCTCTACATCCAACAGAATATTCCATAAAGATTGGATTTTTATCTCCAGATTCGAAAACTTATTCACAACCACAACCTTTGTTGCCTGTAACATACAGGCGCCTGTACGGAATGATCCCTTTTCATACCTAACTTTATAGCCCTGTTCCTTAAAAAACTCCTCTATCTTTGCTAAACTGCTCTGTGTAAACGGCAACAAAATCTCTCCTTCTTTTTAATTTCTTCCTCAGTATTCCAAACTTAGATAAATTTGCTTTTATATACAAATAAATTCAGCCATACGCGTTTATTAGACATTTAAGAGGTCTTTAGAATTTCTCTTTTTTCCAAAGCTTATAATAGATGTATTTCAATCAATCAATCAATCAATCAATCAATCAATCAATCAATCAATCAATTTAAGAAGCTCTTTCCCAAAGGTATCCCAACTATATTTTTTCTTCTCGTCAATGATATTTGTTCTGAATTGTGCTTCTTTATCATGGCGATAAAAAGACGCAATTCCTTCCGCTATGCTATTAACATTTGGTTCCACGACATACCCCACATAACCATCTTGTACCAGCTCAGGTAAGCCCCCTACATTGCTGACAATCATGGGTAAATCAAAGTGGTAAGCAACCTGAGTAATACCACTTTGAGTTGCACTTCGATAGGGCAAAACAACACAATCAGCTGCCGAAAAATACCGTCCAACTTCCTGATTCGGAATAAAATCAGTATGCATATAGATAGACTTTTCCAAATGGTGTTTTTTGATAAGTGCTAAATACGGTGCTGGGTCTCCGTAAAACTCCCCGGCCAACAATAATTTGATATTTAAATCTCGAACCCTTGCATCTGCTAAGGCCTCTAGCAAAACATCCAAACCTTTATATTGTCGGATAAATCCAAAAAATAAAATAACTCTATCTTGCTGATCAATATTGAGCAATTTACGAGCATCGAGTTTGCTCAAGTGAAGACCATAATTATCATAAAGAGGATGTGGCGTATAGACAGCTGGCATCTGTGGGCTCAACATTTTTAAGTCAGCCAGTACACTTTTGCTCATGGTAACACAGGCATCAACTGATTTTAAGAAATAACGGATTAATAACTTATCTCCAAATCTTTGCTCGTGAGGAATGATATTATCTGCGATACAGACAATTTTGGTATGTTTATTTTTCCGTACCTGTCGTTGAATAGTACCTAGGCAAGGTCCAAAAAAGGGCATCCAAAAGCGAACGATAAGTAAATCATATTTCGCCCTCCTTAGTTCCCCGCCCACCTTAAACCAATTCAGCGGATTGATTGAATTAACTTTCGTCTGTATATTCAGGCCAGCTGGAGCCGGTTCATCTGAGTATTGAGATTTACCTGGAAAGAGAAAATTGGGATATTGTAATGTAAAAGAGTAAATATCAACCTCATGCCCCAATTCTTGAAGGTGGGTCGCCAATCGTTCGTTGAAAGAAGCGATCCCCCCTCCCCTCAAAGGATAGGCAGACCCCAGAATCACAATACGCATAATGATTAAATGACTTTTTCGATTTGATAATCATTTCGATCCGAACTACTTCTTGAAACCAGTTCAGCTAAAAATCCGGTCAAAAACAATTGAGTTCCTAGAATAATCGCCGTCAATGCAAAGAAAAATAATGGCTGATCAGTGATATCCCTAAATGGCGTACCACTGGCAATGCTCATCAGTTTGTGACAGACTAAATAGACGGAAATAAATAAACCGGCTAGAAAACTCATAACACCCATGACACCAAAGAAATGCATTGGCCGCTTAGCGAACTTTCCAACAAAAAATATAGACAGCAGATCTAAAAATCCTTTAACAAAGCGTCCTGGTCCAAATTTCGTTGTACCATATTTACGTGGATAATGTTGAACGATTTGCTCCTGAATATTCGTAAATCCAGCCCACTTTGCAATGACTGGAATATAACGGTGCATTTCACCATACACCTCTATATTTTTGACAACTTCCTTCTTGTAAGCCTTAAGTCCACAATTAAAATCATGTAAATTGTGAATCCCCGACATTGATCTCGTTACGCCATTGAATAATTTGGTCGGAATTGTTTTTGTGAGTGGATCATAACGTTTTTGTTTCCATCCTGAAACTAGATCAGCTCCTTTATTCATAATTCGGTCATACAACTCCGGAATCTCATCCGGACTATCCTGTAAATCCGCATCCATGGTGATCACAACATCACCCTGAGCTGCTGCAAATCCTACATTTAAAGCAGCGGATTTCCCATAGTTACGTCTGAATTTGATGGCCGAAATATTGCCATTTTGCAATTTTAATTCTTCAATGATCTTCCAAGAGTTGTCTTTACTTCCATCATCAACCAGAATGATTTCATAAGAGAAATGATTGGCCGCCATGACACGGTCAATCCAAGCGGTCAATTCGGGTAAAGATTCTTCTTCATTAAATAATGGAACAACAATAGAAATATCCATGTGAATGTTAATCATGCTAAAAATGTACTATTTTAATACAAACAAAGGTATTACTTTTCTCAGCAATACCTTGTAGACTATATTTTATTTTATAAAACCTAATTACTTTGCTGCACAAATGCTGGCTTTTCTCTTTTTGAGAGCGCCGATAACAACAATGCAAACACAAACTGAAATAACAGTGTGATAGCCAAACCCTTAAAGATTTGACCCAAGGTTATCTTTCCAATCGCATCAACTTGTTTTTCCAATTCCGCAATTTTTGAATCTATGACCTCATCAGGTACATTATTCTTTTCCATATATTCAATGGTCACATTGATGGTGTGCGTGACGACTTTTTCCTGCAAAGTCGGATTCACAAAGTTAACATACACCTGCGTCCCTATAGTAGAAATAATCGTCGAGATAGCCAACATCATAAAGATGGATTTGAGCGCTATGGAAAAACTCCAATAACCACCATTTGCTTTTCTAAGAGAAAAAGAAAATAGTGCAGAGATAATAACAAAAATGCCTGTATTGACAATAAAGGACATAGACATAACTCCCCAGAAGGAATTCAGGTCCTTAACAACAAAAAGAACGATCAGTCCAAGAACGAAGGAAATCACGCCTAAAACAATGCCATAGATAATACTCTTCTTCTTGTCAATTACTGCATCGAATCCGGCATTACTGGGGTTGATTGAATCTGCCATAATTATTTACTATAATAAGTACTAAGAACTTTGTAGAGCGCCAAATCAAATGCTTTATTGCTTGACGCAGCAGTGTACTCCTCAAATTGCTTATCATCTGGTTTCAATTCACCAAAGAAACTCATTACCGGATAGAACAATTCATAAACTTCGCTTCGAGGATTAATTCCCTTAGACACTTTTGCAATTTCAGCATAGGGACTATCTACCAAAATCTGGTTAGCAATGATATCCTCATAAATTTCATGTTCATCTTGAAACTCATCTTCATCAACCAGTAAAAACTCTTTTAAGAAATCATCTAGTTCAGGCTCGATCTCGTCATCTTTGCATTCACCTAAATAAAGGAAAATATTCAGTAACTCCGTTCCACGGTCTATCGTTTCATCTTCAATGGCTTCCCATTCTTCAGAATCCAAGTAGTCATCCTCAAGCTTGAGTACATCACTAGAAAAGAAATTCATCAATAATAAGTCGACATAGACTTCACGAAGTTCATCAAACAAAGGATAGTCGTCAAAAGACTGGTCTAGCAACTCCAATTTCTCCAGATAAGTCGCATCTGTATTGAATACTTGGATCAGTTTCTCTAGAAATTCTGGGGCGGTGGAAATCCCATCAACCTTTCCATAATTTAAAACACCCGCTTCTACAGCAGCTTTTATATTTGCTTCCATGGTTTAATCGTTTTTAATGATTTGATTATTATTGATAACCAATTCGACAGCCCCCTTTAAAGTCTGCCCGAATAGTGGAGAATTTTTTGATTTGGATCTATTTGTCTTTTCATCGAAATTCCAAGATTTCGCAAGATCAAACAAAACTAGATTTGCGATAGCACCTTCTTTAATCTGCGGAATAGCTAAGCCAAGAATTTGTCTTGGTCTAACAGCGAGACTGTTTACAATCTGCTCATCATTTAGTCCGGCACGAACTAACAACGGCAATACTGTTTGTAATCCGATAATACCGTTTTTAGCAATATGAAATTCCACATTTTTATATTCTATTTCCTGTGGAGTATGTTGTGATACCACCGCATCTATTACACCATCCTTTACACCTTTTATCAACGCTTTCGCATCGGCTTTGGTCCTCAATGGTGGGCTTACTTTATAATTGCTATCAAAACCAACGATATCCTCATCCGTAAATACCAATTGATGTGCGGCTACATCACAAGTTACCCGAAGACCCTTGGCTTTCGCTTTTTTAATTAAATCTACAGCTTCGGGTGTACTGATCGATGCAAAATGGATTGGAGCTTCTGTATATTCGGCTAGATAAAGATCGCGTGAAACCATCAATGATTCCGCGAGATTAGGAATTCCTTTCATTCCCAAATAAGTGCTCATTGTGCCCTCATTCATTTTATTCCCCCCTGCCATAGACTCATCTTCAGCATGTGAAAAGATCAGTCCTTCAAATCCTTTTGCATACAACAAAGCTCTACTCATTAATCCAGCTTGTTGCACGCTCTTATTTCCATCACTGAATGCAACAGCCCCATTTTGCTTCATATCGTACAGCTCGGCCATTTCTTTGCCCTCACGCTTCTTACTAATAGCACCAATGGGATGTACATCGACAATATTCCCTTTTGCGGCATTAACGACAAGCGCCACCTCAGAACGACTTTGAATTGCGGGTTCAGTATTCGGCATCACTGCCACGGCAGTAAAACCTCCAGCAGCGGCGGCGGCCGTTCCTGTTCGGATATCTTCTTTTGTCTCTAAGCCCGGCTCCCCAAAATTGGCGTGCAAATCGAAAAATCCAGGCGATAAAATCTTACCTGTTCCATCGATTGTCTCTACGTTTTTATCAGCTACTTTGATGGTTTTTCCAATCTGTGCAATCTTGCCTTTTTCGATAAATACATCAACAGTCTGCTGATGATATTCGTTACCCGGCAAAATTACTTTAACAGAAGTAATCAATAAGCTTTTCATATATGAATGTGATTGAAATTAATAGGATACAAATTGTCTGTTGAAGCATGTAGCGTGTTCCATGATGATAAACAAAAAACGAATTTATCGCTATAAATTGTATAGCTATAAACGGATTTTTCGCGTGATGCTTTTGATTGCTTCATTTCGAGAAACAAAGTTACAAAATACAATTTTATTATAGAACACTAAAAATAGATTTCAGTGAACATTCCCTAGGAATTTTCTCCCCACTGATAATGTTTAAAATCAAATCTCGCTAAACTTAAAATGCGATCGACCACAGTCTCAGCCAACTCCTCCAAAGTTTTTGGCAGGCTATAGAAAGATGGAGAAGCGGGACAAATAATTCCACCAGCCTCCGTAACCAGTTTCATATTCTGAATATGGATAATACTTAATGGTGTCTCCCGCGTAACCAAAATAAGCTTTCGTCTTTCCTTTAACATCACATCCGCTGCACGGGTAGTAAGATCTGAAGAAGTTCCATAGGCAATTCTTGAAAGGGTTCCCATAGAACAAGGACAGACAATCATAGTGTCAAAACGCGCCGAACCCGATGCAAATGGCGCAAAAAAATCATTTTTATCGTAGAACTTGAAAGGCACATCTTGATAGCTCTCGTCTCCCAATTCAGCCCGCCACACATCCTTCGCATTATTTGACATCACAATCCCGACCTCAGCTAGCTGAGATTTTAGTGAATTCAGTTTTTCCAGCAACAACTTCGCATATATAGAGCCGCTAGCTCCTGTAATAGCAACAACAATCTTTCTTTTGGACATTTCCTTTAAATATAAAACAAAGCTATAAAAAAAGGGTCGAAGTGAGAAACACTCGACCCTACATCTACCTATGAAAAACATGCCCTTGGGAGGGGCTTAACAAAAGTACATCTACTTTTTAATTTTCAAAAATATTCTATGAATTACTACACATTTGTGTATATAAATTTTCCAAAAAATGCCCATTTCAGTCCTATTCCCATCCCAATTATTCTAAAATTTTATCT
Source organism: Sphingobacterium sp. GVS05A (assembly GCF_019969845.1). GTDB lineage: Bacteria > Bacteroidota > Bacteroidia > Sphingobacteriales > Sphingobacteriaceae > Sphingobacterium. The sequence goes on along the minus strand of NZ_JAHXYR010000001.1, from coordinate 501,923 downwards.
CCCGGCCATTTACAGCACGCTGATTTGGGAAATAAATTCGCTATTCAAACAGTTATTTTCATTAATAAAACCTATTTTAGTGGAATAGTTACGCAATTATATTTGAAAATGAATCTTTCTGTTTTAGAGCAATATATTGAAGAAGGAAAAAGTCACGACATCGATCTATTATTGATCGGAAACCCTGAATTATTACAAGAGACAACCAGCCATGGCATTTCCCCCTTATTATTAGCATGTTATTATAACAAACCGCAAATTATCCGGATACTTTTACAACACACCAAGTCGATGACCATCCACGAGGCCTGTGCTGCAGGATTAACCGCTTACGTGGAAGCAATTATCCAACAGGCACCATCTGTTGTCAACGAATGGTCTTCCCATGGTTTTACACCGTTGACACTTGCAACCTATTTCAACAAAGCTGATATCGTCCGTCTATTATTATCCAAGAAAGTAAACCCAAATGTTGCTAGTAGAAACGAACAGCTTGCTTACCCCCTACATATTGCTGCATCAAATAATAATGAGGAAATCGGTAAAATGCTTATTGAAGCCGATGCTGATGTTAATGCAGTCCAAGCAACAGGTGAAACTGCATTACATTTTGCTGCCCAACATGGAAATATCGACTTCATTGTAGCCTTATTGGAATTCGGCGCAGACACCCAAATTGTCAACCTAGCAGGATTTACACCAGCAGACCTCGCTTTGGAAAAAGGATATAAAGAAATCGCCGAAATACTTGCGAATTAACCGCTTCTCAAAATTTCGGCACCAATCCTACAATGAAGACATTGCTTCTTGTCGCAGTATAATTTCTTCAACTGTAATATTGCCTGGCTTTGAGAGGCATTTTCAGCAGCCCATTCGAATTCTTCAAACCGTTTTACGATCGTATTTTTTTCAGCAGGTAGCGTCTCCATAAAGTGGATAGCTCTGTCGATATATTTCTCTATCCTATAATACTTCCCATAAGCAAAAAGAAAGAGTACTACTGCATTAACAAGGAGAATATCAATTGTACCTTTTCCTATTTTCCCAGAATGTTCAATGGACGCCTTTCCTCCTAATGAAAAACGACACTTCCAATATTCATTTAACGGTTCTATACTAAACAACGATCTTGCATCCTCAACATTCTCTAAGCTTAAAATAGTTGAAAGACTTAATGATTTCTGACTAAACAACGCGACCAACTGCGCGATTCGAATTTCAGGAAAATTATAAGGTCTCATTCTCAACTTTTTCCATCCCCCGTTTACCACTACAATTTCATGAATACGCTGCTGATAAATAAACTCTTTGTAGAGTGAATTAGCGTATTCATCATCTCCTTCACTGGGTAAAACGCCACCCGTTCCAAAAAAAATCGCTTCCACCTTCAATATATCAGAACGATATTTATGTAATAAGGTCAATGGAAGCTTCTCTCCAAGCTCCTGAAATACTTCAGCATTCACCTTTAGCCCCATGCATCTACACATCCAGATCCAGAAAACCTTCTCCCAATCATTTTCATAATCAGCCAACAAATCAAAGATCACCTGAACTTTCATTTCCAAGCGCTCATAAGACAAGGCATCCAACCACATCGTCTTCTTTAACGAATCAACAGAACTAAGCTGTGACTGACAAGGAATCCAGTTTGTCGCATTCATCATCGTCGAATATTTATTGAGTAAATGCGGATCTACATATTCCGAAAGCAAGATCGTCGGAATAAAACTTCCATCCCTGCGGTGTATGATTTTATCATTTATCCAAACAACATGAAGTATGACATTATTATAAGCAACATCATCCTGATGCTGGTGTCGATCCCAGTCCGACGAACGAATATGAACTTCAATATTTCCATGCCATTCCTTGTCTCCAAGTCTGATATGAGACATTAAAAAATCTGGCCCAGCGTTCAGGTTATGCTGACCAAGGTTTATCACAGTCAACGGCTCTCCATCACTAGATAGCAATCCTATTGTATTGAATAGCCGTAGTTTCCAGATAAACTGCATTAAGTTTTCTGTCACCACCATAATTGTATTCTAAAAAATTAGATCCTGCAGATCAAAGGTTTATAATTTCCTAAATATACAATTTATCGGAATCATTTCACATAAACTACAAGCAAATCGTTGGAAATCATTTGTTTTTCAAGAACCCTACCATTTAATTTTGGAGCAGATATACCAGTATACAGTTCTTTCTCAGATTGAAATACCCTTGCTTCATCCCAGAGACCAGCATCAATAAATGTTTGTAGGGTCTTCGCTCCGCCTTCAATGATAATAGACTGCACATCCATCAGGTACAATTGATAAAGAATGCTTTGTGGTAAATAGAGACCATAGTTTTCAAGTTCAATATGTTTAATATGGCCTTGCCAGTCAGTTTTTTTTGCATTAAACACAATGGTATCAGCTTTTTCATCAAAAATCTTAGCCGCAGGTGAAATGACCAAATCTCGATCTATCAACACACGGATTGGATTTTTACCTTTCCAATGCCTAACGGTCAAACTGGGATTGTCAATCCGGGCAGTATTTGTCCCTACTAAAATTGCATCCTCTTCTGCGCGCCAGCGATGAGTCAATTGTTGGCTAGCTGCGTTGCTAATCCAAACCTGTTTATCCTCTTGACCTATCAAGCCATCTTTAGATTGGGCCCATTTTAAAATAACATAAGGGCGGTGTTGACTAATTCGTGTAAAAAAACGGCGGTTGAGCCAGATCGCTTCTTTCTCTAAAAGCCCAATTTCAACCTCAATACCAGCCTCTTTTAGTATTTCAATACCTTTCCCATTGACCTTTGCATAAGGATCCAAACAAGCTATAAAAACCTTCAGCGGTTTTAGGTCAGCGATCATATTCGCACAAGGCGGTGTCTTACCATAATGTGCACAAGGCTCAAGACTTACATAAAATGTACTTGCAGCCAATAATTCTTTTGCCGTATCACCGTACCTGTCCAACACCTGACTAACAGCATTCACTTCAGCATGAGGACCTCCGTAAGGGGAAGTATACCCCTCCCCTATAATTTGGTCGTCATGAACGATAACTGCACCCACCATGGGGTTGGGGCTGACAGATCCGGCTCCTAGCTGAGCGAGATCCAAGCAGCGTTGCATATATTGCCTGTGCATATTCATAATGCAAATCTATGAAAATCGTACCTTTGACGCATGAGAATACTTCAAGATTTCGAATTAACGTTTCAACATGAATTAAATTCCATATATGACAAGGACGAAATAAAATCCATATTTCTACTTGTTGTGGAAGAACTATTGGGTATAAAAAGAATAGGATATCAATTGAAAAAAGGGGATTTAGTATCAGAATTGGATGCTATTCGCTTTCGGGACATCGTTCAGGATCTCAAAAAAAACAAGCCTATTCAATATATTTTAAGTAAGGCCGATTTTTATGGGGAATTTTTCGAAGTAAATGAATCGGTTCTGATACCGAGACAAGAAACAGAGGAACTTGTTGATTTAATCATAAAAAAACACGCTAGCTCATTTGGGTTAAAGGTCATTGATATTGGAACTGGTTCGGGGTGCATTCCTATTATTTTATCAAAGCACCTAAATCAGGCCCAGGTGGCCACAGTGGATATTTCCAAAGAAGCCATCAATACCGCCAAAAAAAATGCGCAACGACTAGGGGAAACCATTCATTTCATCAATGCCGATATTTTAGAATGGGATTACGTTTTTTCAGACCAACGATACGATATTATCGTCTCCAATCCCCCCTATATTACGCCAAATGAAAAACAGTATATGCAACAGAACGTAATAGCTTACGAACCTGAGCTCGCTTTATTCATTGAAGAAAGTGCACCATTGATCTTTTATGATGTAATTTCCTCTTTTGCATTAAAACATTTGGTACCTAATGGCGATCTTTATTTTGAGATTAATCAATACCTGGGACCGGAAACAAAGGAACTCATAGAGAAAAAAGGCTTCGATCAGGTTCAGCTTATCAAGGATATCAATGGTGCTAACAGGATAATTCATGCAAAAAAGAGGGGCTAGTAAAAAATAATCTTTTTATTTATTAGACAGTTACCGCCGATAAAGCAAATTTTAAAACCAATAATTTGGAGCATATCGAAAGAAATTATACCTTTGCATCACTTTCAAAAATAGAAAGGATTCCGTAGCTCAGCTGGTAGAGCAATACACTTTTAATGTATGGGTCCTGGGTTCGAATCCCAGCGGGATCACCAAAAGAAAAAAGCTAGTCGCAAGATTAGCTTTTCTTGTTTAAGGATACTAGGATTCTAAAGAAGGGTCGGCCAGGTTCGATCCAATGGGGCTCAAGAATATGCTCGGGAACTGTGGGACTGAGCCAATCCCAGCGGGATCACCCCAAAAAAAAACTAATCGCAAGATTAGCTTTTTTTTGTTTAGACAGCTCAGAGTTCGAGCTGTAGTAACTTAATAAAACTCACAACACTTACTTCAAAAACACTCCTAAGTTCATCAAAATTGAACCTTTGTTCAAAGCTAACATTGGTTATGTCAGATATTTCTATCACTTCGAACTCAATATCATCCATCCCAGTTCCAAAAATAATTTCTCGATTAAGTTTATAACTCTTATCATCATCGATTTGCAGTATGATGCTTAAAGTTATATCATTAGGTCGCTGTCCATTCTCATCCTCTACATCCTCTTTAAACGTATATGATATAGAAAACGTAAATATTTCTTTTTTACCTCCTTCGAGCGAATGAAGTATAAAGTTGTTCTTTTTTCCATAAATCACCTCTTTCTTTACTAATGATTCTACACCTGATTTAAGTAAACCAATATTTAGATCATTTTCTATTCGCAAAATTTCTCTATTTATAAATGATTTTAAATTCATTAGATTTTATCTATAATTTACATCCATACTCACATTATTTCTTTGCAGATAATCATCAACAGATTTAAGGCTTCCATGCTCCTTCCCATCTTGTATTATTTTTCTAAATTACCCAAATTTCCCACATCAACTTATTAAAATATCGGTAACATCAATTTTTTCAAAAAACTTAGCTACTCGACTATTTAACTTGAGTTTTATCGAAAGCCCCAGCGTACTTCCGGCCCTTTTAAAGTGATCAATACCTCTTAAGCTAATACAGGAGCCGATTCAAGTTTAACCCCTCTAACAACTCGACCAACCCCCATTAGACTCTCCAGAATGCTATATTCACGTTGAATAACTAAAGGAATTGGAAAGAATGGCTAGCCAAATTCGATCCATAGGAGACTCAGTAAGGTGCACAGAAACCATAAAACTGAGCTATTCGCGAGATATATTGAAAACTATTTGCATTTTAAATTGTCGTTATTATATAGAAAACAAATAATAGATCCATTATGAAAAAAATAGTGCCTTTCTCCTTGATGTCAAGTACGCTATTATTAATGACAAGTTGCTCTGTGATAGAGAGTATTTTTAAAGCCGGTGTTTGGACAGGTATACTCATCGTTGTTGTTGTCGTTGCGCTTGTCATCTGGCTAATCAGTAAGCTTTTCGGCGGGTCTAAATAATATGCAGGAAGGAATCTTTCATGAAAATTGAAAGATTCCAGACCCTCTGTTCATTTTCCACTTCGACCTCCTTTTATCTAGATCCTCCTCCTCAACTCCCATAGATAAGTCTTTTACATTGAATTACTACCGGTTTTTGCAAACTCCATTTGAAAACCTCTTTTTTATGTTATCTTTATAATTTAATAATTCATCATCTGAGTACAATTAAACCTGCGAAGCAGCATTCATAAAAATAAATCATGCCCTATTCAATAGCGAATAGCGCATGAACAATGATAAGAAATGGAGAGGAAAGAGAACATGAAAAGAATTACCTTAAAAGAGATTGGAAAGCAATTAAACCTGTCACCGGGAACTATTTCCAAGGCGCTTAATGATAGTCATGAAATCAGTGCGGAAACAAAAAAAATGATTTTAGCTTACACACAGAAGATTAACTATATACCAAACTTTTCAGCTAAAAGTCTAAAAACTGGACGCTCAAATACACTGGCTATTATCGTCCCTTTTATTTCAAGCTCGTTCTTCTTCGATTTCTACGAAGAAATCTCCCTGATATTATCCCAAACAAATTATCAGTTAATCTTACTCCAGACGTTCAACGATGAAAAAAAAGAAAAAGAAGCACTGGAACTCTGCGTACAAAGTAATATTGATGGTATCATCATTTCACCCGTAAAAAATGACTCCAGCTTATCTTTGTTGATGTATATCATGGAGCAGATATGCCCGATCATTATTTTTGACAGAATAAATCACCAACTTGACACCTTTAAAATCGGCATACAAAATAACAAGGTTATCTATCAAGCGACAGAAGAAATGATAAAAAATGGTCGCAAAAACATCATTTTACTGCTGTGCAAAGACATTGGAGGTAATACCAGCAGAATCAAAGGCTACAAAGATGCACTCTTCAATTGCTCAATTCCTTATAACGAACAAAATATTGTAGAAATATCTTATTCAAGTCCTAAAGATGACATTGATGAAGAGCTCGAAAGAAAAATAAGCAGCTTATTAAGCAACCCCATACCTCCAGATGCACTCCTATCGACCACGGACACTTTATCATTAAAGGTCTTACATATTTTAAATAAGTTAGCTGTAAAGATTCCAGAAAATATGAATTTAATCGGCTTCAGCAACACACCTTTTGCGAATAGCTTAAACCCATCCTTGACAACTATTACCCAACCAACACGTCTTATGGCGGATAGATCCGTTGAGCTACTGCTAGAGATGTTAAAAAATAGAAATAAAAAAAATTATTTCGAATTTGAAACTTATTTTTTAGACTGTAAAATAGAACATCGAAAATCAACTTCTGTATTTCGTGAATAAGTAGCGATCTTTTTTAAACCAATATGAAATAGATGTTACACCAGTTACCAACTTAACACCATTATATTCATTTATAAACATAAAATACAATATGTCATTTAATTCCGATAACCGCCCAGGACACAACTCAAGGAGATCATTCCTAAAAAAATCCAGTATCATTGCCCTCGGAAGTGCCCTCCCAACCTCTTCGTTGTTATCCTTTACAAACCAATCAAAAGATCAAATCATTAAAGTAGGACTTATAGGATGCGGCGGTAGAGGCACGGGCGCTGCAATCCAAGCTTTACAGGCCGATCCAAATTGTCAAATTACCGCTATGGCAGACGTTTTTCAGGACCGCATGGACGAATCCTATGCCGCTTTGATGGAGGTTCGTCCAAAACAGGTAAAAGTCGACAAAAACAACAAGTTCTTAGGTTTCGATTCCTTCGAAAAAGTCATCAATAGTGATGTAGACGTGGTATTATTAACCTCTCCGCCGGCATTTAGACCACTGCATTTAAAAGCTGCTGTTAACGCAAAAAAACACATCTTTTGTGAAAAACCTATGGCCGTTGACGTACCAGGACTACATAGCGTGTTACAGTCTGTAAAAAAAGCAAAAGAATTAAACTTATCACTTGTTTCTGGCTTCTGTTTCCGTTATGATCTTCCAAACCGAGCGACATTTACTAAAGTTTTAGAGGGAGCAATAGGTCAGGTAAAATCAGTTAGTACGTTTCGCTATGGTGGCGAAGCGACCTATATTGACCCACGTCCAGAATGGAATAAAATGACCCAACAAATGAGAAACTGGTTTTATTACAACTGGCTTTCAGGTGATTTTATAGTAGAACAAGCGGTACACAGTTTAGATATGATGTCTTGGGCCATGGGTGACGTCATGCCTATTTCAGCGATGGGTACAGGCGGCAGACAAGTCCGTGTAGATTCAAAATATGGGAATATCTACGACCATTTTGCAATAGAATTTAAGTACGCAAATGGAGCTATAGGAACACACTTCTGTAGACAACAAGCCGGAGCCACCCCTAGAAACTCAGTAAGCATGTTAGGATCAGAAGGTGCGGCAGAAGTCATCATTGGCGGAAAACATACAATAACTGGAAAAATGGACTGGAATTACACCGGAGCAAAAAACAATATGTACCAAACGCAACATGATGAGCTGTTCGCTGCAATCAGAAGCAACAAACCGATCAATGATGGCGAGTGGATGACCAACAGCACATTACTGGCTATTTGGGCACGCATGGCAGGCTATACAGGTCAAAACCTAACCTTTGATCAAGTAATAAATTCGAAAGAAAGTCTTGGCCCGGAGTTATCGTCTTATAATTGGGAACTTAACATAGATGGGCCTCCTATTGCTACACCTGGAAAGACAAAGTTTAGCTAACCTCCAAAACCTTATGAAGAGACTTATTTATTCTATTTTCAGCATTTTATTGCTTAATAATAGTAACCTCCTAGCCCAAAACAATACCTTATTTAATTTTGGTCAGGAAATCCAATGGGACGACTGGGTATTAAACAAGAAGAATTCAGAAAAAATTCACTGGATCAATGTCAATACAGACCCTGACACATGGCGTATCGAGAAAGGTAATCTCATTTGCAAGGGAAAACCAATAGGTGTAGTACGCTCCTCAAAACAGTACGAAAACTTTATTATCCATGTCGAATGGAACCATCAATACGCTGGTGGTAATTCAGGAATTTTCGTTTGGTCAGATGCCAAACCTGATCCATCAGGCAGGTTACCTGGAGGTGTAGAAGTACAAATGCTTGAATTGGACTGGGTAAATCAGAACCATATTGATGGTAAGCAGGCACCAATTGCCTACGTTCACGGCGAACTATTTGGCGTTGGCGGCGTTACCACAATACCAGACACTCCCCGCGGCACACGCAGCAAATCCATAGAAAACAGAGCTAAGGGGAAAGGCGAATGGAACAAATACACAATTATATGTATCGACGGCACAATCAAATTGGCCGTCAACGGAAAATTTGTCAACGGAATACGCAATTCAACTGTAAAAAAAGGTTACCTCTGCCTCGAATCTGAAGGATCGGAGATTCATTTCCGTAATTTTAAACTGATTGCACTGGAACCGGGTGTCACAAGTGATCAACAGATCGCAGCGCTCATTACCCCATAGATCAGGATATACCAAAAAAAGCTCAAATTCCAACAAATGGAATTTTGAGCTTTTACACAGCAAATGCCTGTTCGCAAGACCTTGGCAAACAAAATCAATACGAAAGACTATTTGATCAGATTACGCAATGCATGCACTGGCAAATCAATTTTTGTATCATTTGACAAACGTCCTTTCAATGTATTCCATTGCAAACTATCAAGCCGGACAGAAGAAACACCTTCCGTTTTGATATCCAAAACATCGACCCTAGACTTATCCCCTTTTCTATTAAAATAGACCTGCGAATTCTTAACAAGAATATCAGCAGTCTTGTAATCAACCCGAGGCAACCCTAGATTGGTGTTGGTGATATCAACGTGTAAATGACCGACAGGTGCCGTATTTTTGTCGTCACGGTAGCCAAAATCATCTATATGCGAATTTGTCAAAACCAAATTAAGCGTATTGATAACCGTTTCTCCACTTAAAGAAAAATTCTCAACACTATCACCAACGATAGTGAACTCATCAAGTTTCGCAGAAAACTCGTTCACATCGGCCTTCTTCAATTTTAATATTTTAAGATCAGGTGTAAAAATATAGACCGACTTATAATACTTGTCACCACCTTCCAAAAAATCCAGCACCAGAAAACCATCAGCATCTACCTTCGCCTTTACAAAATCCGCCTGGCTCTTATTCACCTTCACCATAAACTTATCACTTTTCACCACATATAAATTGATCCCCCTGGCATCTGAACCAAGGATCTGCAGCTTATCAAATTTGCCTACAGGAAACGACCGAAAATAAACATCCGCCGCACCAGGGTTTGACACCTCCTTTTCTACATTTGTATGATAAACTTTTGCATCTACCCTATTGATCCGAACAAAATAAGAGGCCACCAATGTCGGAACAACAAAAAGGAATATTGCGAGCCCTATCAATAATTTAGTACTTAATTTCATGATTCATTTTAATTAAAATTCTGTTCAACAAACTGTCTGTAACGTTGCTCCAATTCAGTCAGGCCGATTTCCAATAAATAAATATTCCGAAAGAACAAAGGAAGATCCTCTTCCAAAAAAACCGTCTTCCGATAAGATTTAACATTCCGGACAGAATCCCCGGTCAAGAAAAAACCGATTCCGCGTTTATTCGCGATAATCTCCTTCTGTTGCAGCATATCATAGGTCCTCATAACTGTATTCGGATTCACCTCCAATTGAACTGCCAGCTCCCGTACCGAGGGCAACTTGTCGTTCGTTTTCCAGGTTTCCATTAAAATATGATCACATACATATTCCGCAATCTGTAGATAAATCGCTTTGTTGGCATTAAATTCCATATTAAATCTCCTTCTCTTTTAACCTTAAAAAGGCAATCCCCCAGAATATCAATGTGAGCGCTATTCCTGTCACTGTAATTAGCCCAAAGATGTGATTTGAATCTGACCAATAATTATCATCCATGCGCCCCACTGTATTTTCCGTTTGTGTTTTCATGAGATACACAAAAAAAGACATCCAGACCACGCAATAAAGCAACAGTGAGATCGCGGTCTTAACATATTGATAGCTCTTAAAAACAATACCCCCCAGTAAAAATATAGCATTCAATACGACAGGTAAAAAACAGGCATAATACGCCCCGCTCGGATAATCCACGCTAAAAAAATATTGCCAGAACTCCACCGTAACCTGTTCACCGAGTTCATTTACCTCCGTTCTAATGGAAGGACCAAAACCTCGCAAATAGGAAATGAAGGCTAGATCGATTAGATAATAGATCAGTAGATATGAGCTGATCCCAATGACCACTGTATAGAAAATACCGACCAGAAATTTCTCCAACTGCGAAGCAGGTATCATCAATTCAAAAATAGCTTTTGTCTTGCGTCCAAGATCAGAAAAATAACTGCTCGAGATCACAGTCACAAAAAATAATCCCAATACACAGAATAAAGGTGATCTAAAATTCAATATCGAATAAACATTGGCAAAATCATGCTGAAGATGATCATAATTAGTCCCCACATTGAAAGCATAAAAACAAAAGATTACGCCTGCGATCACACCTATTGACATCAGATATATTCGTCCAAAACCGACCCATTGCCTACGGATCAGTGCAAAAAAACGTGTAGTATTAAACAGGTTTGACATATTTATCGACTTTAATGAGATTTGTAATTTTTTCCTTTTGCTGCAAAACCGCATTGAACAACAACTCCAGATCCAGTTTGGAATCTTCAGCCAGTGTATTTGGAAGAATCACATTGAAACCTCCAAGCGCCTCCTCCGCATGCAGCACATCAAAAGATAGTTCCTTCATCTTTTTAAAACAGAGCTTATCGGTAATCAGGTTAACAGGTGCATTCAACGCTACCTTATGCTCATCAAGCAAAATGACCGCATCAATCAGATTATCCAGATCACGTACCTGATGGGTTGAGATAATTACGCAACGGTCGTCTGTAATGGCCGAAGCCATAATTTTACGAAACTGCGCTTTAGAAGGAATATCTAGCCCATTCGTAGGCTCATCCATAATGATAATTTTCGTATTGGAAGCCAAACCGAAAGAAATAATGTATTTCTTTTTCTGACCATAGCTCATCTCCGCCAATTTTTGTTCTACCGGAATTTCAAATTCTTTAATCAAGCGATAAAAGTGTTCTCGGTCAAAATTTGGATAAAATCCAGCATTGGCTTTTAAAAATTGTTCTGATTTTACTGCAGGCAAATAAAACTCCTCCGGAATAAAACTGATCTCCCGCAACAAAGAAGGCTCCCTTCGGATTGGGTTGTGTCCCAAGACTTCAACCACCCCCGATACTGGATATACCAAGCCGGCAATATTTTTTAGCAAGGTAGACTTACCCGCGCCGTTCTTTCCAAGCAATCCGTAGATATGTCCCTGCTTCAAGGTGAGATCCATTTGAAGAAAGAGTGGTCTGGATTTACTATAACTGAAATTTAGATTTTGGATAGTAATCATACTACTGTATTATTTAATTAATACACTAATATAGAAACTAATTCTCGATGTTTCAAAAAAATATTTTAAAAAAATAAATCTGTAGCTCCCCTTTAAAGGCGATAAGGTCGCTAGGTCGACACTCTCTATTACACCTCAAAATCAGCAAAAACAACAAACAATAAGTTCACATAACAAGCATATATATACTGATAAAAAGATAATTAAATAAACAAATTATGAAATTCATAATGAAAAAACAAGATCAGAACGCATTATTTTTGCGCATATCTAAAACCGTCTCAATACGAAAAATTTAAAATTAGCGCCTTGAGAACACTTTTTTATCCCGATGAAGCGAAGTACAATTACCGGCAAAAAGCCCGTCAAATCGCTTAAAAAGCATCAAAAATCACGCATTACACAACCCAATCACCAAAGTGAATTAAAATTGGAATTTGCCACCGCACTTTTGAGCTAATTTCCCTATACAATATGGCCAAAAACCGCATCTGTATGGCTCAGAAGCCAATTAACCCTAAGTTAATACCGGGTATATTAAAATGTTAAATAATTAATAATCTACAGATTACTAATATTACATAAACAAAAAAATCACATTAAATTCAAAGCTCATTTTTATCATCTTCTCATTCAGCGATAGAACTCAGCAATCATTTTTAACCCGAATCGGCTTTGCTGTCGTCACAATAATCAACTGACTGAAGTGTTTTTTAATGTATTTTATGTTCATCTTTGTATCGCTATGACTTCTATTTACGCCCTTATTTTAGCTTTGCATTCCACCTGGCGATGGATTGTTTTGATCATTCTTATAGTTAGTTTATTACGTTTTGCCTATCAAAAAAAGAAGAGACTCCCCTTCACCCCTACCGATAATTTCATAAAAAAGGCGGTCATTATTGCTTTTTATATGCAAGCATTAATGGGCATCATACTCTATATATTAAGTCCGATCACACAATATTTTCTAACACATTTCAAAACAGCTGTACACTTACGACAGATTCGCTTTTTCGGAATGGAGCATAGCAGCATGATGATCCTCGCAGCAATCTTTCTGCTCATCGGTAGTCTAAAAAGCAAAAACGCCGATACAGATGATCGACGTTTTAAAATTTTACTCATTTGGTTTGGTCTCGCTTTATTGATCGTGTTAAGTTCTATTCCCTGGGAATTTTCTCCTTTGACCAGTAGACCAAGTTTCCGTTCTTTTTGATCAGCTATTCTTCCACTCTCCCTTTCGTTTATCACGCATTGCCGCCATCCCTTCTTTGAAGTCAGCTGTCTGACGAAGTTTAGCAAGCTCATCCAAAAGAAACGCATATTTATCCGTCAACGAATTTTCTTTCAATTTACGAAGCGCCCCAAAACCCTTTGCGATAGCCAAGGGTGCATTCTCTACAATAGTTCTTTTCAAATCATCTAATTCGACCTCCTCTGGCTCCAAAATTGCATAAAGCAACTCCTTTTCCAGTGCCTCTTCTGCCGAGAAAGATCGACCTTGAATACAAAGGTCCATTGCCTTCCGTTCGGGCATATACTCTAGCAGCAGCGCCAATACCTGAAAAGGAAAAAGGCCGATCTTCACTTCAGGTAATGAAAACCGCACCTGCGGCATGGCAAACAAATAAGTACAGGATAAGGCAATTAAAAACCCACCTGCAATCACATCACCCCGAACAACACATATAGACGGTTTATCTAAATTAGCAAACAGTTCAGCCAGCGATTTCTCGACCTTGGGAATCCGAGGATTAGCTTCATCAACCAACGGATCTTCAAAAGCTTTCAGATCCATCCCGGCACAAAATACGGGTCCTTCAGCTTCAACCTGTATCAGACGAATCTCCGGATCCGCATTGGCCACTGCCAAAGCATAGGCAATCTCACTCACCATTGTCGGACTAAAAGCATTCCTTTTCTCCGATCGCGCCAGCGTCAATATAAACACATGCTGTTCGCGTTGTACCTTTATGAAATTCAATTTTTCCATTTATTCTATCTACAAGATCATCTGTCTAAAGCTCTCCTCCAAGGCCATCTTCTCCGTCAAACTCCCCCTATCAAAAAGATCCAGCAAAATTTCTGATGGAATATTTCCAACCAAATCATCTTTGGCAAATGGACATCCACCATAACCCAATAATGCCCCTTCAAACTTACGGCAACCTGCATCGTAGGCAGCCTGAACCTTTGCAAGACTATCTTCCCGCCTTGCGTGAAAATGGGCCCCTATAGCGAGCTGCGGATAACGCATCCGGACAAGACCGAAGAGATCGGTAATCTGTCCAACATTCGCCTCTGAAGTAGTATCCGCCAGAGAAAATTCGGCTACACCAAGTTGCATAAGCCGATCAATCCATTCTTCGACCAGATCTACCGACCAGGGGTCACCATACGGATTGCCAAAAGCCATGCTAATATACACCACCAATGTCTTATCATAGGTATCAGCCAAGATTTTCATTTCCTTCAATTGCTGATAAGAATAGTCCAGCCCTCTATTCGTATTGCGCAACTGGAAAGTTTCTGATATAGAAAATGGATAACCGATAAAATCTATTTTTTCCTCTTGAACTGCCTCTTGAACACCTCTCAGATTGGCGACAATTGCCAATAACTTTACCCGATCATTCTTCAAAACACCATTCAGGACTTCTTTTGTGTCCGCCAATTGCGGAACCGCCTTTGGAGAAACAAACGAACCAAAATCAATCACATCAAATAAGCCACTTTCTATCAACGCATTGATATGTTTGACCTTCTTATCTGTCGCAATAAAATTATGCAGGCCCTGAATGGCATCTCGTGGACAATCGACCAATACAACCGGATCTTTCATATTATACTATAAAATATCTTTCTCAATTTCGCGAGCAATCACCATCTTTTGGATACTGGAAGTCCCCTCGCCTATTGTACATAATTTGGCATCACGAAAGAACTTCTCCGCAGGATAATCTTTTGTAAAACCATATCCACCAAAAATCTGTACAGATTCATTTGAAACACTTACTGCTGCTTCAGAAGCATATAGTTTGGCCATCGCGCCAATTTTGGATACGCGTTCACCATGATCTTTGAGATAACCCGCCTGACGGGTCAATAGCTCACTGGCCTCCACTTGAGTAGCCATATCTGCCAGGGCAAATGAAACAGCCTGAAAATCGTAGATCTTTTTACCAAACTGTTCTCTTTCATGCGCATATTTTAACGCACATTCATAAGCACCACGTGCAATACCCAAAGACAGGGCCGCAATGGAGATTCTTCCCCCATCCAAAAGCTTCAGAGCCTGCACAAATCCTTGACCTTCCTCACCGATGAGCTGATCGCGATGAATTCTACAGTTATCAAAAAATAAACATGCCGTCTCCGAAGCACGCATACCTAATTTATTCTCTTTTTTTCCTGCAGTAAACCCTGGCGTGTCCTTTTCAACGATAAAAGCGGACATTCCTTTTTTATCACCCTTTTGCCCCGTCCGAGCGATCACAACAGCGACACTCGAACTAATGGCATGTGTAATAAAATTCTTCGAACCATTCAGCACATAGTAATCCCCATCCCTTTCGGCAAAGGTGGTCATACCACCGGCATCCGAGCCTGAGCCAGTCTCTGTAAGGCCCCAAGCACCAATCCATTCCGCAGTAGCTAATTTCGGAAGATAGCGTTTCTTCTGTTCCTCATTAGCAAAACTCAAAATATGATTGGTACATAATGAGTTATGTGCCGCAACCGAAAGTCCGATCGATCCACAAACTTTGGAGATTTCATCCAGCACGGTGATATACTCCTGATAACCTAGGCCCGAACCTCCGTATTCCTCGGGAACGATAACGCCCATGAAACCGTGTTCACCTAATTTTTTAAAAACTTCTATTGGAAATATTTGGGCTTCATCCCATTCCATCACATAAGGTTTGATATGATACTGTGCAAAATCTCGTGCACTCTGTCTGATCATATCCATTTGTTGTTTATTTTCAATAAACATAAGCATGAATATTAAATTTACAATCGGTAATACAATTCAAATATATCAAAATATTTAGGAATAAAATTGCAAATATTTTAAAATTTTATTTTAAATTTATCTAAAAATAAGAAATTCTTAATCAATATAGCTTTTTAAACCAGAATTATAAACTATGAAGGAGCTGCTAGCATTACTTCGCCAAAAAAGAGAAAATTTAAAACTCGGTGGTGGTATCGATAAAATCAAAAAACTTAAAGAGAAAGGTAAGCTGTCGGCATGGGAAAGAATAGCATATTTACTGGATCCAGACCGGGAATACCTCGAAATAGGCATGTTTGCTGGAGAAGGCATGTACACAGAGCATGGAGGCTGCACCAATGCCGGCTGTGCAGCGGTATTGGGGTATGTTAAATCCAAACTTTGCGTTATTGTTTCCAACGACGCCACAGTAAAAGCTGGAGCCTGGTTTCCGATCTCGGCCAAGAAAAATCTTCGTGCACAGGAAATCGCCATGGAAAACAATCTTCCAATAATATATCTGGTGGATTCCGCAGGTGTTTTTCTACCGATGCAAGATGAAATCTTCCCTGACAAAGAACACTTTGGACGAATATTCCGTAATAATGCACGCATGTCCTCCATGGGCATTCCGCAGATTGCCGCGATCATGGGCAGCTGTGTCGCAGGCGGAGCCTACCTACCCATCATGTCGGACTATGCTTTCATTGTTGAAGGTACTGGATCTGTTTTCCTGGCCGGTCCATATTTAGTTAAATCAGCTATTGGGGAAACAGTAGATGCCGAAACACTCGGTGGCGCTTCCACGCACTCTGAAATATCAGGTGTTACGGACAATAAGTTCCCCGACGACCAAAGTTGCCTCACAGCAATTAAAAATGTAATTGATAAAATCGGTGGTCATGCAAAAGCAAATTTCAATCGGAAGGAAAGCCTGCCTCCAAAAACAGACCCCGAAAAAATTATAGAAATTCTTCCAGAGGATCGAACCAAACCTTACCGCATGCAAGACATCCTCGAAGCGATTGTTGATGCAGAAACACTGGAGGAGTATAAACCCGATTATGGTAAAACCATTGTATGCGCACTTGCACGTGTAGATGGATGGGCTGTGGGTATCGTCGCCAATCAACGGGAAATCATTAAAGCAAAGAAACCCGGTAATGCGATGGAAATGCAAATGGGTGGCGTTATCTATAGTGACTCAGCAGACAAAGCCGCACGCTTTATCATGAACTGCAACCAACAAAACATTCCGCTTGTCTTCTTTCAGGATGTCACCGGATTTATGGTCGGCAGCCGATCCGAGCAAGGTGGAATTATTAAAGATGGCGCCAAAATGGTCAATGCAATGGCAAATTCCGTCGTACCCAAATTTACGTTCATCGTAGGAAATAGCTATGGAGCGGGAAATTACGCAATGTGCGGTAAGGCTTATGATCCTCGGTTGATCTATGCTTGGCCAAGCGCCCAGATGGCCGTCATGAGCGGCGCCGCAGCCGGCAAAACGCTATTTCAGATCCAGGAGTCAGCTTTAAAAGCCAAAGGGAAGGAAATCAATGAAGAAGAAAAGAATATACTATTGAAATCTATTGAAGACCGATATAATGAGCAATTAAGCCCCTATTATGCCGCTGCCCGACTTTGGGTAGATGGAATTATTGCCCCTGCGGAAACCAGAAAAGTCATCAGTATGGGAATAGAAGCCGCTAATGAAAAGCCTATTGTCGAACGATACAATGTTGGGGTAATTCAGGTATAAATATAATACGAAAAACGTCCAGACGACAATAACTGCCTCAGTAACAAAAATGCGCTCCTGTATCGCATGATACAGGAGCGCTTTATATAAAGGGTTCCACGAACCTTTTATTGTTTATACCTTGGCTATATTTTACTGATGATTTCAAATTCAGCCAGTCCCCACTTTGGTTGCTACGCTACAAATCCATTTATTTGTAACTTTTCTTACTTAAAAAACCATTTCAGGTATATTTTCGTCGGCAATTAATTTTCCAGCGGTTGCAGTTCTTATTTCCTCAACACTTACACCTGGAGCTCTTTCTAAAAGCTGGAAACCTCCCTCTGGTAGAATTTCGTAAACGCCTAATTCAGTGACAATTTTTTTTATGCACTTTACACCTGTTAATGGAAGTGTGCATTCTGCGAGGAGTTTACTTTCACCACTTTTATTAACTTGTTGCATGGCAACGATAATATTTTTGGCAGAGGCGACAAGGTCCATGGCGCCGCCCATTCCTTTTACCATTTTTCCCGGAATTTTCCAATTAGCAATATCGCCACTTTCAGAAACCTCCATGGCACCTAAAATGGTTAGATCTACTTTTTGGGCTCTAATCATCCCAAAACTTAGCGCCGAATCGAACACTGCAGAACCTGGTAATGTGGTAATGGTTTGCTTGCCCGCATTAATCAAATCTGGATCTTCGCTGCCTTCGAAAGGAAAAGGCCCCATACCCAGAAGTCCATTCTCGGATTGCAAAACCACATTAACACCTTCTGGAATGTAATTGGCTACCAAGGTTGGAATTCCGATACCTAGGTTAACGTAACTATTATTTTTAATTTCTTTTGCAATACGTTGTGCAATTTGTTCTTTAGATAGTGCCATAATTTAGTTTTTAGGTCTTACGGTTCTTTGCTCGATTCTCTTTTCGTAATGTTCTCCCTGAAAAATTCTGTGAACATAAATTCCTGGAGTATGAATTTCGTCTGGATTTAGTTCACCAATCTCTACCAGTTCTTCAACTTCGGCAATGGTTATTTTACCAGCCATAGCCATTACAGGATTAAAGTTTCTAGCTGTAGAACGATAGATAAGATTACCTGCTTTGTCACCTTTCCATGCTTTAACAATAGCAAAATCGGCATCGAAAGCATATTCCAAAAGATAATCTTTGCCTTTAAAGTTTCTCACTTCTTTGCCTTCAGCGATTTCGGTTCCAACGCCTGCCGGTGTATAAATGGCTGGCATTCCGTATCCTGCAGCCATACAACGTGTCGCCAGAGTCCCTTGCGGGATTAGTTCTACTTCCAATTCTCCGCTTAAAAGCTGCCTTTCGAATTCGGCGTTTTCGCCAACGTAAGATGAAATCATTTTTTTGATTTGCTTTTTTTGTAAAAGTAAGCCCAAACCAAAATCATCCACACCCGCATTATTAGAAATACAGGTTAAATCTTTCACTTCTTTTTTTACCAGCTCGGCAATAGAATTTTCGGGAATACCGCAAAGCCCGAAGCCGCCTAACATTATGGTCATTCCGTCTTCGATGCCATTGCAGGCTTCTTGTACATTTTTTACTGTTTTATCTATCATTATTAGCGTTATTGGATTAAAAGTATTTCAAACTGATGTTTGATTTTATCATTAATAGGGTTTCCTAAATCAACTGAATAACATTGGCCACATCCTCTTTGCTCACCATCTTCACCACCGTATAGATGTAACCTAAATAGTTGTAAAATTAACATTGAAGGTACCCATTGGAATGTGCAAATGCGTTGGTATCTGTCCCCGTTTCACAGTGAAATACATATCAGCATAATTTAATGTCGATCCACTAAACCACGTCGATCCAAAAAAGCTATCGCTGTTTGCAGGATTAGCTAATACACTGCTAAAACCTGAATGAAATTTTGTATTAAAGTAAGTGGCAACATCCCGCCAAAAATCAACAATAGTTGTCGTTGACCATGCCCGTAGATCATGATAAGACGCGAAGGATAATTGATATCGCTGTTCGATATACTGTTTGAATTTATTGATCTCAGATTGAGATTTTTGTTCTTCTATAGGGCTCCTAAGTAATTTTCCCATAATAGTTGGATATAAAAAACGGTTATACCCAAACTTAGCTAAATTTGCTTTTAAATGCAATTTTAATTGCTGCACATAGCAGAACAAATAGATAATAATAAATAATATATTAAAATATTATTCGGAAATACACGCAATTAATCAAACAAACGAGATAAATACAGCCTGTTTTTTAAAGTACCTCAATCTCTGTCCCTTCAACAGTAGGGTGGCCGGTGCACAATAAGATACGTCCATTTTCCATTTCACGATCGGTTAGCACTTCGTTATAATCCATTCGGACCTTCCCTTTCGAACATTGTGAGATACATGTACTGCACATACCAGATTTGCAAGAATAGGGTAACTTGATTTTATGCTCCAATCCTACATCCAAAATAGATTTATTATAAGGGACTTCAAGATCATAGCTTTCGCCTTGAAAATGTAATTTGATTCGATAGGATGTTGTATCAATCTCTTTTTCAGACTCATCGTCATCATCCTCTTCGTTTTCGGGCAATAAAAATGTTTCTCTTCTAATCTGATTGGCATCAAAGCCCATACCCAAAAGTGTAAAACGACATAAATCCATATAAATCACTGGTCCGCACGTATAAAATAGTGCTTCCTCTTTTTCCCCTACAAGATGATCCTTGACAATGGAAAGAATATAATCCCGATTCAGCCGGGCTTTCATCAGATATTTGCTGTTGGAATAAATCCAGACAATCGTTAAACGATCTGGGAATTTTATGGCCCATTTCTCCAGCTCCTCACGAAATGGCGTCTGATCAGATGCTCTGTTGCTATATACCAGTATCACCTTAGACTTATCTTCAACAAGCAGCGCCGTTTTAAGAATGGAATACAAAGGCGTTATACCAATACCTGCTGCAAATAAAAACAAGGTTCTTACTTTATGCTCATCAGGCTCATATGTAAATAATCCCTGTGGTTCCATGGCCTGAACAACATCCCCTTCGGCAATGGTATGATGAAGCAATCTTGAGATCTCTCCATTTTCCACACGTTTTACCGTAATGCTTAATGGCTCATCATAATCCGGCGAACTATTAAAAGAATAGGAACGACGAACCTCCCGATCACCAAACATAAATGAAAGTGTAATAAATTGCCCCGCTTTGTATCTAGGATAGTCGCCGGCAAGAGATTCCAACTGAAAAGTAATATTATTATTGGGTTGGGGAATTATCTTTGCTATTCGTAATGCGTACATGGTTCAAATATACTGTCGAATTTTGGCTTACACAAATGTAAAAACCAGAACGGAAATAGGCTTTTTCAGATACGTTTTATAACAATTTTGTTGTATTACAATTGGCAGACAATTCTTGTACAATATTTGTGGAATTTCACGTTATATTTATATCGAAACTTATTATAATAAGATTATATGCAAACACGCAGAAACTTCCTTCAAAATGCAGCAAAAGCCACATTGGGTATTGCTGTATCTGGATCAATATTACAAGATATTGCTTCCGCGAAAGCAACTGAATTAAATGCCGCTACTTTAAAGTTTTCCCAAGTAAAGTTACCTTTCAGTTATGCCGCATTGGAGCCCAATATTGACGCCCTGACGATGGAAATCCATTATACAAAGCATCATATGGCCTATATCAATGCTGTCAACGAAGCTATTGTTGCTGAGGCGATCAAAGAAACTTCAGAGGAACAGCTTTTAGCTAATATATCCAAATATTCCCCGAAAGCCAGAAATAACGCTGGCGGCGCATGGAATCACAATTTCTTTTGGGAAAGCCTGTCCGACAAAGCTAGTCAACCATCAGAAAAATTGTTGACGATGATCAATAAGTCCTTTGGCTCATTAGACAAATTTAAGGAGCAATTCGCTGCCGCAGCGACAAGCCGCTTCGGTTCAGGCTGGGCCTGGTTGATTCTGGATGATTCGGGGAACCTGAAAATAACTTCTACCCCAAATCAGGATAACCCATTAATGGATGTTGCTGAAGTAAAAGGTATACCAGTTTTGGGACTCGACGTTTGGGAACATGCTTATTACTTACATTATCAAAACAAGAGAGCAGACTATATTAAAAATTGGTGGAATGTCGTCAATTGGAAAAAAGTAAATGAGCGACTCGCATAATAACATAAAAAAAGCTCGATCTAACGATCGAGCTTTTTTATGTTATATTCCGTGATAAAACCTACTATCCCAATACAGCTTTAAGTTTGTTTACCTGAAAGTCAATCAGTTTCTGAAGCGGCCCTGATGCGATCATTTTCATCATCATATTCAGATCTGCATCAATTATAAACGTAGCTTTGGTCACAGTTTCTGATACTGCTTGCAGTTCCCAACGCAATGTAACCTCAAAAGGAGCTTTTTCAGAAGGAATCAGTTTGATCAATTGGTTTTCTACACGCTCCTCAACTTTCAACGCTAATTTTGCCATATTTTGAATGGTAAATCGTGCTTCGTCCGATGTTGAAGACCAATTATAGATATTTTCAGGCATTAACTGCTCATGATTATTGAGATCAGTTAAAAAAGCAAATACCTCGCTGACATTTCTGTTGATTTCTGTTGTGTTCTGAATAGTAGTCATAACGGTAAATTATTCATCTTTATTGAAAATTTTCACCCCATCCTTCAGGGTTCAATCGCCATTTTTTCAAAATTTCAACATCCTCATCCAAGACATAGCCATTTTCAGCTGCGACTTGAATCAGTGCATCGTAGTTACACAAGCTGAAATAAGGACATTTTGCATCAGCAAAATTATCAGTCGCCTGTTGTAAGCCGTATGTAAATATGGAAACCAATCCAACAACATTACAACCCGCTTCACGCAATGCTTTGACCGCGATCAAGCTGCTTTTTCCTGTCGAAATTAGATCTTCAACCACAACTACACGTTGCCCACTAACGACTTCACCTTCAATCATATTTTGACGTCCATGATCTTTAGCTGAGCTTCTAACATAAGAAAATGGTAAGCCCAAATCCTGTGCTACCAACACGCCTTGTGGAATACCTGCCGTAGCAACTCCAGAAATCATATCTACAGATCCAAACTCTTCTTGAATAAGCTTAGAAAGCTTCTGACGAATATACGTACGTATCGCTGGATGAGATAAAGTGATACGGTTATCACAGTAAATTGGAGACTTCCAACCCGACGCCCAAGTAAAAGGACTTTTAGGTTGCAATTTTATTGCTTTAATTTGCAATAAGGATTCAGCAACTTTTTGTTCAACCTCATTTAAATTATTCATGGCGCAAATTTATAAAATTTATATGAACGAAACCGTGCTAATTTTAGCCGATTTTGTTCCTTCGAAAACCGAAAACACGCAAACAATTAGTATTCAAGACATTGAACTTCAAAAACTTTTCAAACAATCTGAAATTGATAAAGTCCCGAAGACATATCTCTACGTCAACAGGGATTTCGAAACCGTATTTCAAAACCTAAAAAGCAAGTTAAAAATCATTAAAGCTGCTGGTGGACTGGTTAAAAATGGTGATGGTGATTACCTTTTTATCTACCGCTTGGGTAAATGGGACCTTCCGAAAGGCAAAGTGGAAGACAATGAGAAGATGAAAGAAGCCGCTGTTCGTGAAGTAGAAGAAGAATGTGGTATTAAAATCAACTATTTAGGTAAAAAGATCATCACATCCTATCATACATACTATCTACGTAATGGAGAATTTGTATTAAAGGCAACCAATTGGTATGAAATGGGTGTTAATAAAGTTCCGAAATTAATACCACAAACAGCTGAAGACATTACAAAGGCAGAATGGCGGCCTGTAGATCAATTTGATGAAGTCCGGGCAAATACCTATCCAATTATAGAAAATATCATTAGAAAAGTGAAATAGGCTGTCTTTTGAGGTTCATTTGACAGTAATCCATGAGATCATTCTTACTTTTATACTATGGAAAATATAACAGGAAAAAGGGCCTTAGTGACAGGTGGAGCAAAGGGGCTTGGGAAAGCCATTGCTGTTGCATTGGCTAAAGAAGGCGTACACGTTGCGATCACAGGAAGAAACGAAACAGCATTGAAGCAGACTGCTGATGAGCTTAAAATGTTTGGCACACAAGTTACTTATGCTGTATTTGATGTGTCAGATAACAAGGCTGTACATCAGGGAATTAATAATCTCAATGAAACCTTTGGCAACTTTGATATTCTTATCAACAATGCGGGTATCTCTTCCTTCTCCTCTGTAATGGAAATGGACGTGCACGACTGGACTGAGATTATCAATGTTAATCTATTGGGAACCTATTTTGTTACAAAAGCTGTCCTGCCACAACTAATTGAAAAAAATCAGGGTGATATTGTCATGGTCTCTTCTACAGCTGGATTGAATGGTGCAGCTACGACTTCAGCATATAGTGCTTCAAAATTTGGTGTTATTGGATTTGCAGATTCATTGATGCGTGAAGTACGTAAAAATAACATTCGGGTCTGTACCCTAATGCCAAGTACCATTGCATCGGATATGTCCAAAGATCTCGGTCTGACGGACGGAGATCCCGAAAAAGTATTACAACCGGAAGATTTCGCGGAACTAATTATCGCGAATTTAAAATTGCCTAGAAGAGCAATGTTAAAATCAGCCTCTTTATGGTCTACAAATCCATAAAACCACTATTGCGAGCCTTCAGCGTTATTAAAGGCTCGCAATAGAATTATTTATGATCTATCACCACCGTCCTTAGACAGGAGCTCATTACATCCGTCTAATATAAACAAGAAATTATGAGTAAACTATTTTCATCGATAAACATCGGTCCCTTAAACTTGAAAAACCGCTTAGTTGTTTCCCCTATGTGCCAATATTCTGCTGAAGATGGTTTTGCAAACAACTGGCATCTTGTCCACCTCGGTCAATTTGCCATTGGAGGCGCAGCAGCAGTCATACAGGAAGCAACAGCCGTCGCACCCGAAGGTAGAATCAGCTATGGAGACCTTGGGATATGGGATAACCAACATATTGACAAACTAAAAGAGATAACAGCTTTTATCAAAGCAAATGATACTATCCCCGGTATTCAGCTCGCGCATGCGGGCCGCAAAGCCAGTAGCAACAAACCTTGGCTTGGTCGTGGTCAATTTGCCCCTTCAGAAGCCCTAGGATGGCAGACTGTCGCGCCATCTGCACTGGCTTTCCATTCGACAGATTACGTCCCGAAAGAGCTTAAAACAAATGAGATCGAAGAAATCATCGAACAGTTTGGACAAGCTACCGAAAGAGCTATCCAAGCTGGTTACGAAATCATCGAACTCCACGCAGCACATGGTTACCTCATTCATCAGTTTCTCTCCCCTTTGTGCAACCTACGAACAGACCAGTTCGGTGGTACATTTGAAAATAGAATCCGTTTCCTGCTGGAGATCATCAAACGGGTAAAACAGGAAATATCGACGCAAAGTTTATGGGTACGTATTTCTGCGACAGATTGGGCACCGGATGGCTGGGATCTGGATCAATCCATAGCTCTATCACAACTATTGACCGAGCAGGGAGTTGATATCATTGATGTATCAAGCGGTGGAGCAGTTTCCCATCAAAAAATTGATGTTGGCCCTGCCTATCAACTTCCATTTGCCCTAGCGATCAAAGAAAAAACTGGAAGTAAAACGGCTACTGTCGGAATTATTAAAACAGCGACTCAGGCCGCCGAAATTATTGAAAAAGATCAGGCGGATTTAATTATGATCGCTCGGAGTTTTTTAGATGATCCACATCTCCCATTACACTTTGCAAAAGAATTATCCGTAGACATCCCCTGGCCAAAACAATACGAAAGAGCAAAATGAAATTAAGCTTAAACAAAATACATCATATTGCAATCATATGTAGCGATTATCAGCGGTCGAAAAAATTCTATACCGAGATCCTCGGCCTTGAAATTTGGCAGGAACATTATCGGTTAGAACGGGATTCATACAAATTGGATTTAAAACTCAACGAAACCTACATCATTGAACTATTTTCCTTTCCCTCCCCCCCTAATAGACCTAGTTTTCCTGAAGCTGCTGGTTTAAGACATTTAGCTTTTGAAGTCGATAATCTGGATACGGAAATACATAAATTAGAACAGGTAGGTATCGCACATGAAGGGATAAGGGTCGACGAACTAACACAAA
Organism: Sphingobacterium sp. GVS05A; assembly: GCF_019969845.1. GTDB lineage: Bacteria > Bacteroidota > Bacteroidia > Sphingobacteriales > Sphingobacteriaceae > Sphingobacterium. The sequence goes on along the minus strand of NZ_JAHXYR010000001.1, from coordinate 475,886 downwards.
AAAGATTCACTTTCTTTGCCGACCCCGATCAGCTTCCGATAGAACTTTACGAACGTTAAAACAAAAAAAAGCGTTGATTTTCATCAGCGCTTTTTTTTATTATGTCGTAAATCGGAATATTACAATTTACGTTTTACTTCTACTTGCTCGTAAGCCTCTACGATATCACCTACCTGGATGTCGTTGAAACGGTCAATGTTCAGACCACACTCGTAACCTTGTGCAACTTCTTTCACGTCGTCTTTAAAACGTTTCAGGGAAGCCAATCTACCTGTATGGATAACTACACCTTCTCTGATTATGCGGATATCATTATTTCTATTGATTTTACCTTCTCTAACCATACATCCCGCAATGGTACCCACTTTAGAGATTTTAAATGTTTCTCTGATTTCAACCTCAGCAACAATTTTCTCTTCAAATTTCGGAGCCAACATACCTTCCATCGCAGATTTAATCTCTTCAATAGCATCATAGATGATAGAATATAGACGAACGTCGATTTGCTCATTCTCAGCCAATTTACGTGCATTTTGTGTTGGACGTACTTGGAAACCAATGATGATCGCGTCAGAAGCAGATGCCAATAATACATCTGATTCAGAGATCGCACCTACTGATTTATGGATAATATTTACTTGGATCTCATCTGTTGACAATTTCAACAATGAATCTGATAATGCTTCGATAGAACCATCCACATCACCTTTCACGATAATATTAAGTTCCTTAAAGTTACCGATAGCCAAACGACGACCGATCTCATCCAAGGTAATATGTTTCGTTGCACGCATACCTTGTTCACGTTGTAACTGAAGGCGTTTGTTTGCTACCGTTCTAGCCTCAGATTCGCTTTCAAGAACATAAAGCTTATCCCCAGCTGTAGGTGCTCCAGCCATACCTAAAATCTGTACAGGTACAGAAGGTCCCGCTTCTTTAACACGTTCACCTCTTTCATTGGTTAGCGCTTTCACCTTACCAGAATGCGAACCTGCCAAAATTGCATCTCCGACACGGAGAGTACCTCCTTGAATCAATACTGTAGTTACAATACCACGGCCTTTGTCCAACGCTGCCTCGATCACTGAACCAACAGCACGTTTTTTCGGATCAGCTTTCAAATCCAACATTTCAGCTTCCAAAAGAACTTTTTCTAAAAGAAGATCAACATTTTCCCCGGTTTTCGCAGAAATCTCTTGCGCTTGGAACTTACCGCCCCAATCTTCAACTAAGATATTCATTGCAGAAAGCTGCTCACGGATACGATCAGGATTTGCACCAGGTTTATCAACCTTCGTAAATGCAAATACGATTGGTACACCTGCTGCTTGTGCGTGATTGATCGCCTCTTTCGTTTGCGGCATAACTGCGTCGTCCGCCGCAACAACGATAATAACGATATCTGTTACTTTGGCACCACGTGCACGCATCGCCGTAAAGGCTTCGTGACCAGGTGTATCCAAAAATGTAATTTTACGGTCATCATCCAATTTCACTGCGTATGCACCAATATGCTGTGTGATACCACCCGCCTCACCAGAAGTAACGTTTGCTTTACGGATATAATCTAACAAAGATGTTTTACCGTGGTCAACGTGTCCCATTACTGTTACGATTGGAGCTCTAGGCACCAAATTCGCTTCAGTATCTGCTTCCTCTAGTTCCGCAGTTTCCTCATCTTCAGGTTTAATAAATTCAACTTGATAGCCAAACTCATCTGCTACGATAGTCAAAGTTTCCGCATCTAGACGTTGGTTGATAGACACAAACATACCTAAACTCATACAAGTTGCGATAATCTGTGTGACTTGAACGTCCATCAAATTTGCGAGCTCATTTGCTGTAACAAATTCTGTGACACGCAATACCTTCGCCATCAATTCTTGCTCCATTGCAGCTTCTTCCGCATGTTGAGCGACATCATCACGTTTCTGACGTCTCAACTTCGCACGTTGTGCAAACTTACCGGATTTACCAGCTCCACTTAAACGAGCAAGTGTTGCTTTGATTTGATCTTGGATTTCCTTTTCAGAAGGTTCTTCTTTATTCTCAACAGGTCTTCCTTTTCCTCTATTGTCAAAACGACCATGTTGCGGTCTTGCTCCACCTTGTCCTGGTCTACCTTGGTGCTGGTTGTTTCCACCTTGCCCTGGTCTGCCTGGATGCTGGTTGTTTTGTCCCGGACGGTTGTTCGGATTGGTGTTGTTTCCTTGATTGCCACCTCTGTTCCCTTGTTGGTCACGGTTGTGGTTATTATTCCCATCGCGAGGACCACGGTTCTGGTTGTTATGACCCTGACCTTGTCCCGCATTCGGATTTACTGGACCATTTGGATTCGTGCGCTTACGCTTACGTTTTTCATTATTGTTTCCAGCATTTGAAGATGATGCCACAGGTTTGTGCGACGGTCTAGCAGAAGGCAATTCAATCTTACCAATTACTTTAGGACCAGTCAATCTTTCTGCACGAGCAGAAATAATATCATCTCCTTCTTTTTTCACAGGCTCCACTTTTGGAGTTACTGGTACAGCAGCTTTAGGTGCTGTTTCGTCTTTTTTCTTTTCTTCTACCTTCACAGGTTCGGTTTTTGTCTCTACAACCGGAGTTGCTTTTACTTCAGTTTTATCTACTTCAGGTTTGGGAGCTTCTACCCGAGGTGCCACGACTTCGGCTTTTTGCTCTATAACCTTTGGTTCTTCTTTTTTCGCTTCGATGACCGGAGTTTTGACTTCGGCTTCTTTCTGCTCTATTACTTTCTCTACGACCTTAGTCTCTACAGGTGTATCATGCGTAACTTTAGGTTCCTCCTTGGAAGGCTCCTCTTTTTTAGGCTTGTTACCACCTCTATTCAGGGCATCAAGATCAATTTTGCCAACCACTTTCATACCACCTTGATGAGCAGGTTCCTCAGGCTTGGCAGGAGTGACTTCTTTGACAGATGGGATTTCTACAGTATTCTTAACCAAGATTTCTTTTGGTTCATCATGTTCTTCAAAATCCTCATTTCTAGACGATTCTTTAGGAGAAGTGGACGGCGACTCCTCACGACGAATTTTGCCAATAACAATTTGTTTAGCTTCATCTTTCAGTGATTTGTCTCCCTGAAACTCTTTTAACAGCACACCATACATCTCTCCGCTTAATTTAGTGTTAGGCTTTGCTTCTACATCATATCCTTTTTTCACTAAACATTCCACGGCAGTATGTATCCCGATGTTGAGTTCCTTTGCTGCTTTAAGCAAGTTTGTTCCTTTTCCTTCAGTCATCTATAATATAAACTATTTTAATATAATTACAAAAATATGTTTTTTTCCATCCATAAACAATTTATTCCGAATGTTAGATAGAAAAAAATTAACAAGCTGAATTTTATTCAAATTCAGCTTGCAATATACGTAGGATATCACGAATGGTATCTTCTTCTAAATCGGTACGTCTAACGAGCTCTTCCTCACTGAGTGATAAAACAGATTTTGCAGAATCCAAACCTACACGCTTCAATTCATCAATAACCCAGCTTTCAATTTCATCGCTGAATTCTTCGATATCCACATCCTCATCAAATTCATCATTCTCACGATAAACATCGATCTCATAACCGGTCAATTTACCAGCCAATTTAATATTATGTCCACCACGACCAATTGCTAACGAAACCTGATCTGATTTCAAGTATACAGCAGCAGTTTTATTTTCCTCATCAATCTTAATTGAACTGATCCGAGCAGGGCTCAAAGCACGGGCAATATATAAGGAATGGTTTGTAGTGAAATTGATAACATCAATATTCTCATTACGCAATTCACGAACGATACCGTGAATACGTGATCCTTTCATACCCACACACGCTCCAACTGGATCGATACGGTCATCATAAGACTCCACGGCCACTTTAGCACGCTCTCCTGGTTCACGGACAATTTTCTTGATCGTAATCAGACCATCAAAGATCTCAGGAACCTCAAGTTCAAACAAACGTTGTAAAAACGCCGGTGCAGTACGTGAGATAATGATTTTCGGATTGTTGTTCATCATATCTACTTTATGAACCACCGCGCGAATACCATCACCTTTTTTGAAATAATCAGCAGGGATTTGTTCCGATTTAGGCAAAATCAATTCATTACCGTCTTCATCCAACACCAAGATCTCTTTCTTCCAGATCTGATAAACCTCACCAATAACCAACTCTCCTTCTCTATCTTTATATTTCTTAAAGACTTCGTCTTTCTCAAGTTCTAATACCTTAGAAACAAGTGTTTGACGAGCCGCTAAAATAGCACGACGCCCAAAGCTTTCCAAAGTGATCTGTTCGATAAAATCATCACCCACTTCAAGGTCCTCATCATGTTTTCTTGCTTCCGCCAACTCGATTTCAAGATCATCATCCTCAGAAAATTCATCTTCAACAACGACACGCGTTCTCCAAATCTCCAAATCCCCGTTATCTGGATTCACGATAACATCCACATTTTCATCCGTACCGAAACGACGACGGATCATACTACGAAAAACCTCTTCCAATACTGTAATGACCGTAGGTCTATCGATATTCTTAAACTCCTTAAACTCCTGAAAAGAGTCTATCAGATTGATGTTGCTGTTACTCATTATTTTTAAAATGAAATTACCACTTTTGTTGCTTTTATTTGATCAAAAGGAAGTTCTTTTTCCACCTCTTGCGCTTTTTTACCTATTTCTTTTACTTTTTGAAGAATGCTAATCTTTGTCTCATCCACCATCAATAAGGTCCCTTCGATTTTTGTATTATCATCCAACTTGACCTGTACAGTACGGCCTATATTTTTTTGATATTGCCGATTATTAACAAAATTTGAATCGATACCTGGAGACGAAACCTCCAAACGATAGGCGTTATCAACGACATTTTCCTCCTCCAAATGAAAACCGACATGGCGGCTCACTTGCGCACAATCATCAATATTAACACCGTTATCCCCGTCTAAGAGGATCTCCAAAATCTTATTTGGACGCATCTTTACACTAACAATAAACAAATCCTCGCGATCTGCTATTTTTTCCTCTATGAGTTCAATGACTCTTTTTTCTACATCTTGCATTGTTCTACTGCCTAGAATGCTAAATTAATTGTATTAAAAAAAGGGGGCAATACGAGCCCCCTTCCTTTCAGATATGCAAATATAGTATTTTATAAAATAAAAAACAAATACCCCAACAGCAATGGAAGTATTTTTTCTATTATTTTGAATTATCAACAACTGCATTAATTGTTTTTTGCATCTGTGCCATCATACTGGTTAATGTTTCCATCGTTGGCTCAGGAGTCGGCTCCGGCAGTTGAGTACTAATAAAAGCTTTCGCCCGCCAAACCTCTAAAATATCAGGGGTCTCAACCCAGTATGGTTCGTAGGTTTTATTATCAGAAACAAGCTTTAAACCTTTATCCTCTTTAAATTTAAATGCGATACGCTTATAGACAACTCCCTCCTCCCGAGATACAACAACATAGGTATGTCCCGGCTTTATATCGTGCCAATTTTCGACATATTCCGCCACAATAATGGACCCTGAAGGTAAAGGCAACATCGAATCACCCTTAATTTCAAAAGCCCGAAAAGTCCCCTGTCCAAACATGGGTAATGAAAACTTAGGAAGCTCAGCAACATACTCCGGATCACCATAGCCATTCAGGTAACCCGCGCTTGCTTTAACCGGTACGAGCTCAATGTTTTCGCGGTCATTGCCGTCAACAGTCACACTCAATACCCTGAGATTAGATGCATTGCTTTTAGGTACCGGCTTCCACTTCTCATCAATCACATCATTCGCCAATTCATCCATGGTTAACCCATAAAACTCGGCAATTTTTTTTAGCAATTCATATTTAGGCTCCGCTCTATCTTCCTCATAAGCACCTACAGAAGCGCGTTTAATCTCCATGATATCAGCAAATTGCTGCTGTGTAATTTTCTTTCCTTTTCGAAGGAATTTCAAGTTGGACGAAATATTTGACATATTATTTTTTCAAAAAAATATTTTGCAAAAACTAAATTTATTAGTAATATTGTGCCAATAAAATTAGTAAATAAAATTCAAACATCCAAATAATTTAGCATTATGAGCAATTTTATTGTATATATATTAACAGATAACAACAGAAGATACTTCGAAATCGACTTCACATCCAATATGTTTAGCACTGTAATGGAGCTTCAACAAGCCAATAGCTTTATTCTTCAACAGGGTCCGCATTTAAACAGAATCATCTATTCTGAAGCTTTTTCAAAATTAGCCTGTGCAAAAAAGAGAATGAACGAATTGCAAAATTTCACACGTATGCAAATAGAACGAGTTATTCGCAAGAATAATCCGAATTGGAATAACCTCTACCCGCAGCAGCACCATGCTTATCCAAAGGGAAACACCAATTACGCGGCCTAACAATAGATAATAGAAAAAAAAAGCCGCCCAATTTTCATTAGGCAGCTTGTTATTTGTTATGCTGTTATAGATCCAAAAGAGGATAAACGCTTTTACTAAATTGAGGTTGATGAGGTATTCTCCAACGCCCCTGTGTTTTCACCGACACTACCACCATTGTTATTTTGCTCGGTAGCACCCTCCGTAGACTCTTCTTCAGGTCCAATAAACCCCTCGTCCGTCTGTTCCTCAACATTTGTTGAATCACTTTGTTCCGGTTCCGGCTCACTATAACGCGGTGTCTCACATTTATAGGATTTCGTAATTTCAACCGTAGATTCAGGGAATTTGCCCTGCGTATAGCCCAGTTGCTTATCCTTATAAACAGATTCTAAAAATACACCAAATATAGGCAAAGCCGTCCGTGAACCTTCGCCGGTATGCGAATTCTTGAAGTGTATACTTCTTTCATCACAACCAACCCAGATTCCAGTGACCAAATCCTTGGTCACACCCATATACCAACCATCAACATATTCCGAAGAAGTTCCAGTCTTCCCGCCAATTTCATTTTCTTTATCAAAAAGATCCCACTCCCACAAACCCTGCGATGTACCTCTTGGCTCTTCCATCCCACCTCTCAACATGTAGGTCATTAACCAAGCGTCCTGCTTATCGACCACCTGTTTGCGTTCCGCCTGAAAAGTAGCAATCACATTTCCATCGTGGTCTTCAATTTTAGAAACCAGTATCGGTGTTACCCGCTCACCATGGTTCATCATCGTCGAGTAACCGTTGACCATCTCAAATACCGAAACATCATTAGGCCCCAATCCAACAGAGGCTACAGGATTTAGCTTACTTGTAATACCACAACGTTGAGCAGCATCCACTACTTTTGCAGGTGTCACCATATCCGTCAACTGAACAGTAACCGAATTGATGGATCTAGCCATAGCATGGCGCAAAGACATCTCCCGATAAGAAAAATTCCAATCCGCATTTTTAGGTTCCCATACTTCAACAGAATCCCCCTTATCAATCTTTATTGTAACAGGTTTATCCGTAATCTTATCGCAAGGCGACATCCCAGACTCTAAGGCTGCCAGATAAACAAAAGGTTTAAATGTTGAACCCGCTTGTCGTTTCGCCTGCATCACGTGATCATATTTAAAATATTGATGATCTATCCCACCTACCCAAGCTTTAATTTCACCTGAATAAGGATCCATAGACATCATCCCGGCATTCAACATCATGGCATAATATTTCAGGGAGTCCATCGTAGACATGTCCTTTTCAATCTTACCCTTATCCTTCCAATTGTAGACTTCCATTTTTTTCTTCTTATTCAAAAAGAAATTGATACTATCTGGAGTATTGGCATATTTTTTACTCAAAAACGCATAATAAGGTGTTTTCTTAGCTAGATTCTCCAAAAAGTTTGGGATCACTTTTCCAGAAAGATCCCGCCACGGTTCCTGGCCATCCCAAGTATTGTTTAAACGTTGTTGTAATTCCGTCATCTGTTTTGCTACAGCCTCTTCAGCGTGCTTCTGAAGCTTGGAGTTGATGGTTGTATAAATCTTCAACCCATCGGTATAGATATCGTAATTATTCTCTTCAGACCATTTTTCCAACCATTTAGCTACTGCCGTACGTAGGTATGAATCCCCTCCAGCATTCACATCTTGATTATTGGTATTCAAAATTATTTTCTCTTTAACCAATGCATCATACTCTTCTTTTTTCAGAAAGCCACCCTTATACATTTGGCTCAATACCGTATTTTTGCGGTCAAATGCCTTTTCCGGATTTCTGATCGGATTATATAAGGTCGTTCCCTTTAACATACCAATCAATACAGCCGCTTCATTTTGATTCAATTGATTTGCACCTTTCGAAAAATAACGTTTTGCAGCGGTTTCTATACCATATGCATTATTACTAAAAGAAACTGTATTGAGGTACATTTCTAAAATTTGGTTCTTCGTATACCGTTGCTCCAGCTTATAAGCGGTCATCCACTCTTTAAATTTGGTAATGACCAAGCCTGCAACAGGCAAACGTGTCAATAGTCCCCCCGCCTTATTATAACGGGTACGGTAAAGATTCTTAGCAAGCTGTTGCGTTATCGTACTCGCGCCACGTTTATCTCCCTTTAATGTTGAGACAATTCCTGAACCAAGCCCCAGAAAGTCAACACCATTATGCTTATAGAAACGCACATCCTCAGTTGCTATCAGTGCATTGATAACAGTTTTAGGAATACTGTCAAAAGGGATTGGATTTCTATCCTCGTCAAAATATCGTCCTATCAATACACTATCGGCAGTATATAGCTCTGTCGAAATATTGACACTTGGCATAATGATATCTTTTTTTGTAGGCGAGTAGCCAAAAAGCCACAAAAAATTAAGTTGTATAGCACAAACCAAAACTATAACGAAATATATTGCAATAACGAGATAACGAAGAATCCGATTCTTAATACGTCTAAACATAAATGGAAATTTATCTTATATTCAACATATTGAATCATCAAAAGGTTTTACCCCCCACCCAATATGCGTTTATATCTGTTTCAGGGGCTAAATATACAACTAAATAAATGTCCCTAACCAACTATTTACATTTTTTAACAATAAAAAACCAGCATGTATTTGAGCAGGCACAATAGGCAAAAACACCCCGTACAAGACTTGCTATTTCCAATTTATGGAATTAAAACAACAAAAAAAATGAAGAAGGACGTTGTTTAGATCAATAAGTTAGTCGCTGGGTTCCGCAAATATTATACCTACTTTTGATTTATTATCTATTTTATTTTAAAATAATAATGATATTTGTTTAAATTTAGATGTAAACTAGTCAACTATTAGCATGTTAAAACAGACATTACAACAAAAGCTATTACAAAAACTGTCTCCACAACAAATTCAATTTATTAAATTGTTGCAGGTACCAACAGTTTCATTAGATGCCAGAATAAAAGAAGAATTAGAAGAAAACCCCGCGTTAGAAGATGGTAGCTTGACTAATATGACCGATCCAATAGAAGAATATCCAGATAAAGATCCGGATGACAACTTCGATAACGAAGAAGGATTCGATTCAGATGATTTCAGTTTGGAGGACTATATACAAGAAGACGACTACAAAGATTATGGAAATGGATATGATTACGGTGATGACGACGATGAAAGAAAAGAAATGCCCGTTGCCATTCAGCATTCATTCTATGAACAACTGCAACAACAATTAGACCTCCTTGCTTTGGATGACAAGCACTTTTTAATCGGCCAACAAATTATCGGAAGCCTTGACGACGACGGTTACCTACGACGTCCGATCATCAATCTGGTAGATGACCTGGCCTTCGGTCAAAATGTAATGACCGAAGAACATGAAGTTTTAGAAATGCTAAAAGTGATTCAAGATTTTGAGCCTGCAGGAATTGGTGCCAGAGATTTACAAGAATGTCTTTTGATACAATTACAAAAAAAAGACACGAACAATCCAACCATTAAACTTGCTATTAAAGTCGTCTCCAATTATTTGGACGAGTTCACTAAAAAGCACTATGACAAACTAGAGAAATCGTTAGGCGTATCTTCTGAGGACTTGAAAAATGTCGTCAATGAAATCTTAAAGCTCAACCCCAAACCAGGTGACTCGGGGGCAGTAGCTGGAAAACAACTCCATATCATCCCAGACTTTCATATCAGCAACAATGATAGCATCCTGCATTTAACTCTGAATGGACGTAATGCACCAGAACTCCGCATAAGCAGGGATTATCAGCACATGTTTGAACATTACGAAAAGTCCGATCAAAAGGACAAGAAAATGAAGGAAGCGGTACAGTTTGTCAAACAAAAGCTCGATTCTGCAAAATGGTTTATTGACGCAATCAAACAACGCCAACAGACACTGCTCAAGACAATGAATGCCATCATGGAATACCAATACGATTATTTTCTTACCGGAGATGACCGTAAATTGAAACCCATGATCTTAAAGGATATCGCAGATAAGATCGACATGGATATCTCAACCGTTTCCCGTGTGGCAAATTCTAAATATGTACAAACAGAATTTGGGACATTTCTATTAAAATCATTTTTCTCCGAGGCAATCCAAACAGACTCTGGGGAGGAAGTTTCGAATAAAGAGGTCAAGAAAATACTTGAAGAGTGCATTGCAAAAGAAAATAAGCGCAAACCACTTGCCGATGAGAAATTGACCGAGATTCTCAAAGAAAAAGGTTACAATATTGCTCGCCGAACGGTAGCTAAATACCGGGAAGCATTAAACATACCTGTTGCAAGATTACGAAAAGAGCTCTAAGAGCTCTTTTTGTTTTTCTCAACAATCAAATCTAAATTAAGAATAGTATCTTTGTGCTCGAATTAAATAAGCATGAAGGAATGAGCAAAGTAAAAGTTGGAGTTGTACAGATGAGCTGTACCGCAAACAAACAAGAGAATCTCGAAAAAGCAATCGCTAAAGTAAAAGAAGCCGCTGCAAAAGGTGCGCAAATTGTGTGTCTGCAAGAACTCTTTACCTCTTTATATTTCTGCGATGTAGAAGATTATGACAATTTCGCACTAGCTGAATCTATCCCTGGCCCATCTACTGATGCCCTATCTGCTGTTGCGAAAGAAGCAGGAGTCGTTATTATCGCTTCATTATTTGAAAAAAGAGCTGAAGGTCTTTATCATAATACGACTGCCATATTAGATGCTGATGGCTCCTATTTAGGCAAATACCGTAAAATGCACATCCCAGATGATCCAGCATTTTATGAGAAATTCTATTTCACACCGGGTGATCTAGGTTATAAAGTTTTCAAAACAAAATTTGGTAGAATAGGTATCTTAATCTGTTGGGACCAATGGTATCCAGAAGCATCAAGGATCACTGCATTAATGGGTGCCGAAATTTTATTTTATCCAACTGCGATTGGCTGGGCTACAGATCAGAACGAAGAGACCAACAAAGATCAATACAATGCTTGGCAAACCATTCAGCGTTCTCATGCTGTAGCGAATGGTGTACCAGTTGTATCTGTCAACCGTGTCGGATTTGAGCAAGATGGCGCCATGAAATTCTGGGGCGGTAGCTTTGTTGCAAATGGACAAGGTAAACTGTTATACCTCGCTTCTCATGATAAAGAAGAAATTGAAGTAGTTGAACTAGATCTAGCTGAATCTGATTATTTCAGAAAACACTGGCCATTCCTAAGGGATCGCAGAATTGAAACATATTCTCCAATCACCAAACGTTTTATTGACGAAGACTAATATCAAATCATATTGGCCATTTTAATTTTGTAATTCATCAAAAGAAGAACAGATTAAAATGGCTTTTTACATTTTAAAGCATGGAACAAGAAAACACTTTCACACAGGCATATTTTGACAACTCTCCAAAAAAACAAGGCTTTTCGTTTCCCGCAGAATGGGCAAAACAAGACGCGTTGTGGTTGAGCTGGCCTCATAAGGAGGAATCTTGGCCTGGAAAAATTGACACCATATACCAGCCCTATTGCGAGTTCATTAAAGCTGTTGCTGTTGGACAGAAAGTCAGAATTAATGTTGCAGACGAAGATATGAAGGCATTTGCCATCGTAGAATTGAAAAAAGTAACCGCTGATTTAAGCAATATTGAATTTTATTTCAATCCAACCAATGACGCTTGGTGTAGAGATCATGGTCCCGCTTTCCTGATCAATCAAAATTCGGGCACAAAAGCAGTTGTTGACTGGGGCTATAATGCCTGGGGTGGCAAGTATCCACCTTTCGATCTGGATGATGTCGTTCCTACACGAATAGCTAAAGAGTTCAATCTTCCTTTGTTCACACCGAATATCGTTATGGAGGGTGGTTCTGTCGAATTCAACGGAGCCGGAACTGTGATGACAACAACTGCATGTTTGCTCAATGAAAACCGAAACCCTGAGTATACGAAAGAACAGATTGAGACTTACCTCAAAGAATTCTATGGACAAGATCAAGTATTATGGCTAGGCGACGGAATCATTGGAGACGACACAGATGGCCATATTGACGACATCACACGTTTTGTGAATGAAAACACCGTTTTAACTGTTATCGAAGAAAATCCGGAAGATGAAAATTATGCCATCCTCCAGGAAAATCTTGAAACACTTCGTTCCTTCAGATTATTAAACGGAGAATCGCTTAATATCGTCGAGCTACCGATGCCGGCACCAGTGATCTACGAGGACACCAGACTTCCGGCATCATACGCAAATTTTTATATTGCAAATGATGTTGTCGTTGTTCCAGTTTTCAATGACGCTAATGACCAAAGAGCATTGGATATTATTCAGGAATGTTTTCCGACACGAAAAGTTATCGGAATTAACTCCGTAGACATTATCTGGGGGCTGGGTAGTTTTCATTGCTTGAGTCAGCAAGAGCCCGCACTCAGCTAAAGATAAATTATACTATAAACAGAAAGGCTTCTTAATGGATTAAGAAGCCTTTCTGTTTATAGTATCTGCTCACAAGCACTATGAAATTAGATCTTTCTATAACAAAGTTTGCTGTTTACTCACGACAACCGCTCCACATTAACTTATCGCAACAACACGGAGCGACCAAAATTGGAAACTAGACAACCACGACATGCACACCGGACTTCTCTAATGATTCCACAAATCCGGCACTCACTTTATCATCTGTAATCAAAATATCAATTTTTTCGAAGCCACAAATTCGCCCAAAACTACGTCTTCCAAATTTGGACGAATCAGCGAGTACAACGACCTTTTGGGCTGTATCGATCATGATGCGATTCAATTGAGCTTCTTGCGCGCTAGATGTTGACACACCATACTCCAGATCTATTCCATCCACCCCTAAAAACAATTTACTACAATAAAAATCATGCAGTAAATTTTCAGCATATTTTCCAGTGACTGAAGTAGAAGTTTTTCGTAATGTACCTCCCATCTGCATAATTTCCACTGATGGGTATTTAATTAGCTCCATGGCAACATTCAGCGCTGAAGTGACCACAGTGATATTTCCCTTAGGTACAATCTGCCTTGCCAACGATTGCATTGTTGTTCCGGAAGCAATAATAATCGAATCATTTTCCTCAATCATCTCAGCAGCCTTCTTCCCGATTCTACTTTTATCATCCGAACGAAGTTTCTCTTTTTCAAAGACTGTGCGATCCGTCGTATACGGATTGTATTGTGTCGCTCCACCATGGGTTCGAAAAAGCAGACCACTCTCCTCCAAAAGTGTAAGATCCTTTCGGATGGTAACAGAAGATACACCCAGTTCCTCACATAGGTCAATCACTTGGACTATACCTACTTCTTTTAATTGTTTTAAAATATATTGATGTCGCTCTACGTTTGTCATGGCTCTTTTATATGCGCTAAAATATTAAATCTACCAGTTGTTTATCCATACGGATACATTAGAAAATGTAAAATATCAACTAAAACCAATGCTAGATTTTAGCTTTAGATATTCTATACAAATTTTCCCTAGCAGAACTGACGTTAAAATAATGAAATTATTTAATTATTTATACTCTCTATAAAGCAAATTATACTTTATTCTAGAAAGATAAAGTTTTTGGATTTCAACAAATTCAAAATTCCAAGGGATTGGGCCAAATATAATGGTAATCCAACTCCTTTTGAAGCAGGCTCCCACAGACTACTTTTTGAAAATGATCCCCATGTTCAAATTGCAATGGCAGATCGAAACCATACTTTTGTGCAGAGGCCAGGATCACATCCTTTTTCTTAGGGTGCATGGGTGCCACAACATTGTAAACACGATGTCTTAGATCCCTAACAGAAGCCAACATAATCAACTGCACAACATCATCGAGATGGACAAAATTGGCCGGCTGTTCACCCGTTGTACAGATACGATTGGCAAAGTATTTAGCAAAAATGCGATTTTTACCAAATAAGCCCCCAAGTCGATATACATAAGTATTGGGCAGCTGTAACATCAGCTGCTCAGCCAAAAGAAGTTTTTCGGAAAATTCAATTCCAGCTGAATCCAATTCACTATAGACAACATCTTTATCAGGATAAATTCCAACGGAACTTAAAAATACCTGTTTGGTCCATTGGATGTTTTCAAGAAATCCCTTAATATTCAAAAAACGAGTTTCTAAATCAGAAAGACTATTTTTTTGGCTGGCAGGAATACTATTTAACACAAAGTCGAACTGGCCCGGAAGAAGTACATCAGGCAACACACTACCCTTATCAAAGTCAGCAATAAACGAAAAAATACCATCAGTTTTAAGCCGATGGTATTTTTCATATTGTGTTGCACTTGCCCAGACCTCATGTCCCTGATGTTTCATATCCATGGCAAACGATTCTGCCAGCCATCCACATCCTAAAATGAGTATCCGCATAAGGTCAAGATATTAATAAGCTTTTGCAAATAAAACGCGTCGGTTAGAAGGTTTACCCGTAAATATACAAACACCTTCTTCCTCTTTGGCATCCAAAGGAATACAACGGATTGTAGCTTTTGTTTCCTCTTTTACACGCTTCTCAGTTTCTATTGTTCCATCCCAATGGCAAGAAATAAATCCGCCCTTACCTTCTAGGACCTCTTTAAATTCATCGTAAGAATTCACCTCAGTAAAATGAGATGTTCTAAAGTTTAAGGCTTTTTGATAAATATTTTCCTGTATTACATGCAACAATTGTTCAATATTTCCAGCCAATCCTTCCTGGGCGACAGTTTCTTTTGTTTGTGTATCGCGACGTGCTAACTCCACCGTTCCATTTTGCATGTCTCTTGCCCCCACAGCTACACGCACGGGCACACCTTTCAATTCCCATTCAGCAAATTTAAAGCCCGGACGTTGTGTATCGCGATCATCGTATTTCACCGAGATATCCTTTACCTTCAGTTCGTTTACTAACTGATCTACGAATGCATCAATCTGCGCTTTTTCGTCTTCAGTTTTAAAAATTGGAACAATAACAACCTGAATTGGCGCCAATTTCGGAGGCAATACCAATCCTTGGTCATCAGAGTGAGCCATAATCAAGGCTCCTATCAAACGGGTAGAAACACCCCATGATGTTGCCCAAACATGTTCAAGTTTCCCCTCTTTGGAGGTGAATTTTACATCAAAAGCCTTTGCAAAATTCTGCCCAAGAAAATGTGATGTTCCCGCTTGTAAAGCCTTACCATCTTGCATTAAAGCCTCGATACAATAGGTATCCAATGCACCTGCAAAGCGTTCGTTTTCAGTTTTCCGTCCGCGTACAACAGGTACAGCTAAAATATTTTCAGCAAATTCAGCATAGACATCAAGCATACGTTCTGTCTCTTCAATAGCTTCTTCCCTAGTTGCGTGTGCAGTGTGTCCTTCCTGCCATAAAAACTCTGCTGTACGTAAGAAAAGACGCGTACGCATTTCCCAACGGACCACATTTGCCCATTGGTTAACCAAAATTGGCAGGTCACGATAAGATTCGACCCAACCACGGTACGTATTCCATATAATCGTTTCAGAAGTCGGACGTACAATCAACTCTTCCTCCAACTTTGCATCTTCATCCACCACAATCTTTCCGGTACCATCGTTTTTTAATCTATAATGTGTGACCACAGCACATTCGGTAGCGAAACCTTCCACATGGGCAGCTTCTTTAGAAAAAAACGACTTGGGAATGAATAAAGGGAAGTAAGCATTGCTATGGCCTGTTTCTTTAAATCTTTTGTCTAAGATTGCTTGCATTCTTTCCCAGATAGCATATCCGTATGGTTTGATCACCATACAGCCCCGTACAGCTGAATTTTCAGCCAGATCAGCTTTGATCACAAGTTCATTGTACCATTGTGAATAATCTTCTGCACGACTTGTTATTCCTTTACTCATATGAAATTGATAAATTATTGTAACATTATTACGTTAAATCTCGTCTGTATCTCCAATACAAAAAGCGTTCAATAAAAAATATTTGTATTTTTGATTACTTCGATTAAACCACCTCGAGAAATTTGCGTCTAAGATAGTAAATAAGGCTGTATAATCGAAAATAACGATTTAGGATATTATGAAAAAAAATAGATTATTTATCGGAGCACTTGCCATGACAGGAGCATTTATGTTAGGTTCCTGCGGTACTAGCAGGCAAATCTATGGCGACGATGTCTATGGCAATAATGGACAGGCTAGACAGAAAGTCTATCAAAGTCCAGATTACTATTACACAGATGTGGATCAGGTTCAACAAGGAGGACAGGCTCAAGGTGGTTACTATGATGACGAATATTCAGACCAGGATTATAACAATGATTCCTACGAAGATCTAGAATATGCGAATCGTATAAACAGGTTCTATTATGCGTCCCCCGGAATGACCTATTTTGATCCATTCTTTGATCCATGGTATGGCTATGGATTTGGTGGTATGTACGGATATGGTCCTTCCTTCGGTTTAGGCTGGGGTTGGAATTCAGGCTGGGGTTCTTCATGGTCTCTTGGTTTTGGCTGGGGCTGGGGCTCTAGTTGGGGCTGGGGATCTCCTTGGTATGGTGGCTATAACCCTTGGGGTGGCTGGTATGGCGGCGGCTACTGGGGATCTGGCTGGCATGGTAACGGTTATTGGGGCGGCAGCTATTGGGGTAATTCAAGACCTCGTTATGCTTCATCTCGATCAACTTATAGAGACAACTATAATGTACGGACCTCCTCTTCCCGCACCAGAAGTTCGGGAAATTATGACCGCACCGGTGTAGCCCGTGATTCCAGAGGACGTATTACATCAGTCGCTAGCACGCGATCAAGTGCTGGTGGGCGAACTAGATCATCTGATGGCTCTATATCACGTAGTTCTTCTTCCTATGACAGATCAAATGGTAGAACAAGGTCTTCGGACGGTATCTCAACAAGAGGCGGATATACAGATGGTGGCAGAACACGGGCATCGGATAGATCTAATGGAACTTACCCAAGCATGCGGAACTCCAATGGAACTTCAAGAACCCGCTCAAGTTCCGGTGATGTTTCTCGTCCAATGAGCCGTTCCATGGAAACTCGTTCAAGCAATCCAGGTTCGACATCAAGACCATCCTATACTCCTCCAACAAGAAGTTATGATGGTGGATCGACACGCTCAAGTGGAGGTTATTCCGGTGGCGGTAGCACTAGATCCAGTGGCGGATTCTCTGGTGGTGGTGGCGGTGGTAGCACCAGATCCAGCGGCGGACGTACACGCTAATCATAAAAAATAGCTTACAGTAGCATACATTACCCTGTGTGCTACTGCTTATTATAGACGATATTTTAGCATATGACAATCAAAAAATTACTTTTTGGAACTGCATTTTTAATCGGTGCAGCAGGGACTGCCCAGGCGCAATACACGAAAGATGTGCTTTTATTTTCCCAAGGGGACAATGGTGGTACTGCTCGCTTCAAAGCCATGGGAAATGCTTCAACCGCTTTGGGTGGCGATATTAGTTCAATTACTGGCAATCCGGCTGGTTTGGGGTATTTTAACCAATCAGACATTTCGGTAACAGGTAGATACCTTAATAATAAAAATAAAACAGATTATTTCGGACAGAATACAAATAGCAGTAAAAACAATTTCAATTTGGATAATGCAGGAATTGTTTTTCATTTGCCTACCTACCGGAATGGGGGAAGCCTCGAAAAAGGCTGGTTGAACTTCAATGTCGGTATTGCTTACAACCGTAATTATGTTTACAACAACCTATTGGAATATAAAGGTGTTAATAATACCAGTTCGATAACAGATGCTTATTCGGACCGTTTATCTGCGCCAGGAGGATTGAGTGGTTGGGGCCAGGAAGTCTACGGTAACTCTTTATTATTTGATGTAGATCCTAACAAACAAGGATCCTATTTGCCTATTACAAGTTTTGGTAACTATAATGGAAAAGATGGTTTTAATCAAGTAAATTCCATCCTTGAGAAAGGAAGTAAATCAGAATCTGTCTTGTCTTTCGGCGCAAACTACAGCAACAAATTGTACTTAGGGGCAGCTTTAGGATTTACAGCCTTTAGCTATGACAACTCGAGCTGGTTTACTGAGTATGGCCAAACTATGAATGTAGCGCAAATGACAAAAGCAAATCCAAAGTCTGACTTCTTAAAACCAGGTGCGGAGTATGCTAGTAAACGTGAAATGCTGGATAAAGATTATGAACTGTATGATGACTATGCACAAGTGACTGATGGTACAGGTGTAGATTTCAAATTAGGGGTAATTTATAAGTTCACGCCTACTTTCAGCATGGGCTTTACAGCGAAATCACCGACATTTATGAGCATTAGAGATGAGTCTTACAGCAATTCGGAATTTCGTTATTTTAAGCCAAATGAAGATAAGTCTTTTAAAGAATACCGCACCAGCGATAAAGCAGGCTATAGCTATTTAGAGTATAATATGAACACACCATACAAACTCTCCTTAGGGGCTAGTCAGGTATTTTCCAGTGGCTTGATTACCGCAGATGTAGAATGGGTGGATTATGGAGCTATGCGTTTTAAAGATGCTGGTGCCGCTAATAAAGCATTAGAACAAGATATGAACCAAAACATTAAAAACACATACCAAGGTGCATTTAATGCGCGTATCGGTGGTGAAGTTTTATTTGACAACGTTTTTAGTGGTAGAGCTGGATTCAATTATAGTGGCAATCCGTACAAAAATGCAGACTATACAAACTATACTGCATCTTTAGGTATTGGTGCGAAACTCGGTCGGGGAATGTATATTGATTTGACAGGAGCTTATAATGCTGTCAATTACAAAGAAAGTCCTTATACTATCGCTGAAGATTTTTGGAATACAGCCAGCCCTGCCGCAGATATAAAAAATCAACGAACAAATGTCGTTTTGACAATCGGTTCTAAATTTTAAGATATTCTTCTCAGAAAAAAACGTCCAGCTCGTCTGGACGTTTTTCATTTATTACAATCCCACCAGCCATAATTTAAAAGCTTTTAGTAAATTTGTCCTCTTGGTTGAAAATCACATGACAAATCAGACAGTCTCAAAAGCATTCAATGTTCTATTTACTTATCCCATCTGGCGGATCGAGATCGATGCCGAGAATAGACTGATTGCAGTAGAAACCAGAAATCCAACAGACACACTTCCCTATTTCAATGTGATTTCTTTTGAAGGAGATTATGTCCTTCAGGACTTCAAGGCTATGAGCAAGGAGTGGGTGTTGGCTGGAATTCAATGTCAGAAACTCATCCTAAAAAAAATCTCGGACACTTCACCCATCGATGCTGGTGTACAAATTATAAACTGTTATCAGCCACAACAGCAAGAAACCTGGTTTAACTGCATTTTTCTAGAGATGGTCAATGATGCTATACTACTCAGGCCCAAAATGATCGCGCAAGGAATGCAATTGTTTTTAGATTTAAAAACAATGTCCATTGAAGACAAAAAGGAAGAGTCTTTTAAACCTTTTGATAGCCAAATAGTCTACCCAGTAATCTACAATGGTCAGATACCCCATTTTTTGACAGATTTCACAACAGATGACGAAATTTGGCTAAGTGCTTTGGATGACTATTTTATTTGGGCTTTCTATGAAAAAAACAAAGATAATCACTATCAAATCCGGATAGTTCGATCAACAAAAGATAGGTTAATTGAATCTGTTGTTGCAGTAAATCAGTTGCCTTTAAAGTTTTTCAACATCTATTTTCTTGTTAACAAACAAATATTCCTTTTGACAGACAATAAACGGGAGTTTGTTTCGTATTTAGTATAATTGCAAAATATATGAAACTATTATTCGAATTAAATACATATAAAAAGGTAGCCATTTTATCAATTTCTATGCTATCTCTACAACAGGTTGAAGCTAAAAATTTCACCTCAATACGTACAACCGCGATCCCCGACTCAGTTGGGACAGAAATAGTCAATGGTGAAGAATTTGTCCTTTTCAAAATAGAAAAAGGAGATAATTATTACCAACTCAGCAAAAAGTACAAAACCACCGTGGGCCAGCTCACCCAAATAAATGGAAATGGTACATTAAGTATCGGCCAGATTGTTAAAGTACCAACTGGTCGAAAACCCGCTCCTATTGCGACTAAAACACCGGTAAACACAGCGCAACAGAATCCAAATGACCCACAACAAGGCTTTACAGCGTATATCGTTGGTGAAAAAGAAACACTCTATGCCATATCCAAAAGATTTGGCATTACTGTCGAAGATATCAAAAAAGCTAACAACCTAAAGAACAACACCATCGGTGGTGGCATGAAATTAATGATCCCAAATCAACCGCTACCACCTGAAAGACCAAAATTGGTTGAACCTAAAGGTATAGAAGTCGTTGTCCCGGATTCTACAAACGATGACAACAAAGAAGAAAATCAGATCTCAACAAACCGCTACGGAATACGGGAAAAAGCTGAGCGGGGAATTGGTGTCTGGATAGATGGTTTGTCTTCCCAAGGAACAAGCAATCTAGCACTCCATAAAAGTGCACCTGTAGGAACGATCCTAAAAATCACCAACCCAATGACTAAAAGCGTTACCTACGCGAAGGTAGTCGGCAAATTCAATGACAATGCTGAAAACCAAAATGCTATTGTGGTGTTATCAAAGTCCGCAGCGGCAAGTATTGG
Organism: Sphingobacterium sp. GVS05A; assembly: GCF_019969845.1. Lineage (GTDB taxonomy): Bacteria > Bacteroidota > Bacteroidia > Sphingobacteriales > Sphingobacteriaceae > Sphingobacterium. Next base: position 454,814 of record NZ_JAHXYR010000001.1, on the reverse strand, counting down.
AGCATTAGATAAACGCTTTCAGGTAGAGATCGCCTACGGATTACCTTTAGAAAATTAATTAAAATAAAAATAGCTCTTGCAGCACAAAACAAGAATGAATAACAAACCGTATGTCATAGGGATTGCCGGAAGTAGTGGTTCTGGAAAAACTTTTTTTTTGAATAGCTTTTTGAAACATTTCAAAACTGATGAAGTTACTTTGATTTCCCAAGACGACTATTACATTCCAGCCAATACAAAAACGCAGGAAGAAAATAGACTCTATAATTTCGATATCCCAACATCCATAGACAGAGAAGCTTTCTACAAAGATATTAAGGCACTCTTTAATGGAGAGACTATTTATAAAGAGGAATATACATTTAATAATCCTTCATTAACACCAAAAATATTAGAGATAAAACCGGCTCCGATATTGATTATCGAAGGGCTTTTTATTTTCTATTACACGGAAATAAATGCACTTATAAATCATAAGATATTCCTGAGCGCTGATCAGGATATTGCACTCAGAAGAAGGCTACATCGCGATTTGGTTGAACGTGGTTACTTTGAGGATGATGTTATGTACAAATGGGTGAATCACGTCCTCCCCTCTTATAATGAGTATTTATTACCGTTTCAGGATTCTTGTGATCAGGTTATATTCAATAATACGGACGAACCGGAGCCGATCTGGGATATTACCAATCAGATTTCTGAAGAGCTGAAAACAAAACTTAATTTAGTATAACGTAGATAAAGACGGGCTTAGGTATAAATAAGCCCGTCTTTATTTAAAAGTACTTGATTTATTGACATCAAGACTTTAAATTCTTATCTTTGCGCCACGAAACAAATCCATCATAATGAACCATCCTGTAAAGATTAAAAATGCTTTGGTTTCAGTCTATTATAAAGACGGCCTAGCTCCTTTAGTTGAATTATTAAACAAATACGGTGTTACATTCTATTCCACTGGTGGGACAGAAACATTCATCAAAGATTTAGGTATAGATGTCGTTCCAGTTGAAGACCTGACAAGCTACCCTTCGATTTTAGGAGGCCGTGTTAAGACCTTACACCCGAAGGTGTTCGGTGGAATTTTAGCTCGCCGTCCGCTTGAGTCGGACCAACAGCAACTTGCTCAGTACGAAATACCAGAGATCGATTTGGTTATTGTGGATTTGTATCCATTTGAGGAAACTGTTGCTTCTGGAGCTTCCGAGCAAGACATCATCGAAAAAATCGACATCGGTGGAATCTCATTGATTCGTGCAGCAGCGAAAAACTTTAATGATGTTGTTATCATTTCTTCTAAAAATGATTATAAAGCGCTTGAAGAAATCCTAGCGAACCAAGAAGGTAATACTTCTTTGGAGCAACGTAAAGAATTTGCGAAACGCGCCTTCAATACATCATCGCATTATGATACGGCAATTTTCAATTATTTCAACCAAGAGAATCCAATTGAAGTTTTTAAACAATCCGAGCAAAATGCTCAGGTGTTAAGATATGGTGAAAACCCGCACCAAAAAGGTATTTTCTTTGGCGACTTGGATAACATGTTCAACAAATTAAATGGTAAAGAGCTTTCGTACAACAATCTAGTTGATGTAGATGCAGCTGTAGCTTTAATCGACGAATTTGAACAACCGACATTTGCTATCCTAAAACACACAAATGCTTGTGGGGTTGCATCAAGACCAACGATTAAACAAGCTTGGTTAGATGCTTTGGCCTGTGATCCGGTTTCAGCATTTGGCGGGGTTTTAATCACCAACGGAGAAGTGGATGGCACAACAGCAACAGAGATCAATAATTTATTCTTCGAGGTCTTAATCGCACCTTCTTATTCGGAGGAAGCAATTGCTATTCTTACTGCCAAGAAAAATAGAATTATCTTAGTTCGTAAAGACGTAAAACTACCTAGCCAACAGTTCAAAACCTTATTGAATGGTGTCATTCTTCAAGATAAGGACAATACAATTGAAGGTCCTGAGCAAATGGTAACTGTAACAACAGTAAAACCTACAGCTGAACAATTGGAAGATTTATATTTTGCGAATAAAATTGTAAAACATACGAAATCCAATACCATTGTCTTTGCTAAAAATGGCACATTGTTAGCATCGGGTGTTGGGCAAACATCAAGAGTTGATGCCTTAAAGCAAGCAATTGAAAAAGCAGTTTCATTTGGTTTTGACCTACAAGGTTGTTCAATGGCATCAGATGCATTCTTTCCCTTCCCTGACTGTGTAGAAATTGCATCTGGGGCGGGTATTGCAGCCGTATTGCAACCAGGTGGTTCTATCAAAGATCAATTATCTATTGATATGGCCAATGAAAAAGGTATTGCAATGGTAACGACAGGCGTAAGACATTTCAAACATTAAGAACGATCCAATCGCCTCATAAAAAAAGCTACTTTGTAAAAAGTAGCTTTTTTTATTTGTTGACCTGCCAGCCCAATCGCTCTGATTTGTATCGTTCTATTTCTTCCGAGAGTTTCCGTATGGCATAGGCAACAATAGCGACATCATCTAACCAACCGCCTATAGCAATAAAATCCGGAATAGCATCTACAGGGGAAACCACGTAAATAATCGTCCCGATAATAATGGATAGATTCCAACTGTTCATTTTAAACTTTCCTGTAATTGCATCCTTGCACATCGCGATCAGCAATTTAAAATCACCAACATAGCTTCCTAGATTTTTCGCCTTAGATTCTGCCTGTGACAGCTCCGCTTCGGTAATTTTACGATGTCTAAAGCGCTCAAACATACCCGATGCAATCTTTTTGATTCTACTGTTCATAACTCAAAATTATCAATATTTTTTAATTAACAAAGCCTGTGCCTTTTTTACAAGGTAGCACTCAACCCGAAGCGAGTCCCCTCACGTACTGACTTATTTCAGTATTGGACAATATCACCTGAAATCTCGTTTATGATAAAATAAAACACAATTTTATTATTTTTACAAGTAACTGTAGCAAAGTGTATGTCATCTCCGTATAATAGACAACACAAGCGCAATGTGTTTTACACAAAAAAGATTTTAATATTACACGGTTATGAAAAACTATAGATTATTTAATTTTATTGCCATCACAGTAGCGACATTCTTACTATCCAGTTGCTTAAAAGATAATGACGACCAAAGAATTCCAGGCGCGTTATTTACAATGGTCAATGGATACACTGACGCCAATGCGGTTGTATATTATGCCGACGGGGGACCCTTACAGAGTCCATATTATCCCTTGGATTTTAAAAGCTATAGCCAAGTTGGCCTATTTACAGGGGCTAGAAAAATAGCGATATCATCAGAGTATAACAATGTTTTGGTTGATACTACTGTTACAATCAAAGACAGTACAATTTATACTTCATTTGTGTATGGAAACAAATCCAAAGCCATTCAGGTCATCACAACAGATAAAATCAACAAAGAAATCAAAAATACGGAATCCGGTTTACGTTTCTTTAATTTTGCTGAAGGAACCGATCAGGTAAGCCTTCAAATCGGCAGCCAGACTTCTCCGACAGAATGGACAAACCGTGCGAAAGAAACACAAAATTCAGCGACTGCTCACCAAGGTTTCATCGCACAAAAAAGTGGGACCTTTACAGTTATTGCTAAAGATAAAGCCGGAAAAACCATTGCAACTCGTAAGGATATCAAATTGGTTGAAAATTATTACTATTCATTGATATTGATCGGCAAGGCCAATGATGAGAAAAAACCATTATACCTTGGTTTGGTAGCTCAGGCCGCAAACTAAAATACCCCGTTTTCTATATACTGAAAAAGACCATCGTATTCATATGATGGTCTTTCTTCATTTTGTACAAGGTATCTCTATAATGGGATCCCCTTTTTCCGTTAGACACTAAGGGGTTTCTTTAGGGGCAACTTTAGAGACAACATAGATATCCTCATTATCTTTCTTCATCTTATATTTCTCCCGCGCGATACGTTGCACCTCCTGCGGATTGGATCGAATGTCGTTTATCGTTTTTATAATTGCTGCATTCTCCTTCAGATAAAAGGATCGTTCCGTCTCCAGGTTGGTCTTTTGTTTTTGATAACTGTATTGTGTCGCAAAATCATTTCGATCAAAAAACAACATCCACACCAAAAAAGCCAAAGTGGCTAATAAATACTTATTTCTAATTAAAGACCATAATCGTTGCATAGGACAAAAATACTATTTAGCTTTTATACTCCTGATATTTTCTTCCAAAGTTAAACATCTTTAATAAAGATATGGAATAATGTACTCAAATTCATCATATACTTAGAATAATCTTATCTTTAACAATTCGAAACAACATTAATATTCCGATGAAATATCCGTATTTGAAAAGCATAAATAGTCTTAAAAATAATGTGGATATTCCATATGGCCATTAAAGAATAAATCATTTACATATGAAATACTATCTCATTGCTGGCGAAACATCAGGTGACCTACATGGAGCCAATCTTATCAAAGCACTTAAAATAGAGGATCCCACGGCTACATTCAAAATCGTTGGTGGTGATTTAATGCAGGAAGCCACTGGAGAGAAAGCGTTGATACATACTTCGGCGATGGCTTTTATGGGTTTTGTGGAAGTTTTGAAAAACCTGGGCAAAATAACTAAAAATTTGAAGGCAGTCAAAAGTGATCTGCTGAAAGAAAAACCTGATGCTGTTATACTCATAGACTTTCCCGGCTTCAATTTAAAAATTGCCGAATTTGCCAAAAAGCATAATATTAAAACATGTTATTATATTTCACCAAAAGTATGGGCCTGGAATCAGGGGCGTGTGAAAAAGATCAAAAAAATTGTCGATCACATGTTCTGTATTCTGCCATTTGAAGTTGATTTCTACAAAAAATGGCGTATGCCGGTCGATTATGTTGGCAATCCACTGCTCGATGCTATTTCAGCCTACTCTTTTAATCCGAAATTCCGGGATGAAAATGGATTTACAGACAAACCACTCATTGCCTTATTACCGGGTAGCAGAGAAATGGAGATTTCCAAACTTCTTCCCATTATGGCCGAACTCCCTTATTTTTTCCCAGTGCATCAATTTGTTATCGCGGGTGCGCCTAATTTTGACGAATTTTATTACAAACAATTCATGAGGGGTATCGATATTCCGGTTATTTTCAATCAAACATACGATATCCTAAACAATGCAGAGGCGGCAGTAGTCACCAGTGGTACCGCGACGCTGGAAACAGGTATATTGAAAGTTCCGCAAGTTGTCGTATATAAAGCAAATGCAATATCGGTTTGGATTGCCAAATTAGTGGTTAAAGTAAAGTTTATTTCACTGGTAAACCTAATAAACAATTTTCTATCCGTAAGAGAGTTAATTCAGGAAGATTGCACAGCATATGATATTTCCTATGAAGTGGGTGAACTGATCAACAACAAAGCGCATCGGGCAAGTGTGTTAGAAAATTACGATATCCTTGCCGAAAAACTGGGCACACCGGGTGCCTCGGAGAAAACAGCTAAATTAATTGTAAAATATCTTAGTAAAAATTAAACTCTTTGGGCTTTCAATTGTCAAACTATTAAATAGTTACAAATAATTAAAGGTTTATGAAATCGAAACTTATTTTAGGCTTTCTTTTTTGTGTCGCGTTTACCTTTGTTGGTAAAGCGCAGGAAACACAGCATTTTTCCAAGCTTGAAATTGGAAAAAAAGCCAAGAAAAATATTGACAGTAAAGACTCCACAGCAGTTATCCATATTGACACATTAATCATGAAGGATAACTCCACCTTGTCCTTTTACGGAAAGAAAAATGTAAAAATCACCATTGGTTACGCTGAGATCGGAAACAAAGCAACTTTCTATGGGACCGATGGAAAGAATAATGGCGCCAATTTTGATATCAACGCCAATTTCCAAAAATTGGGTTCACTGTATATTATAGCAAAAGGCGATGATGCATTTAATGGAACCAAAACATTCCCCAATGGAAATGGTGGCAAAGTGAAAGTTACCCTGGCAACAGGAAGTATAAAACCACAGGCGACAGATAAGAAATCTCCAAATTATATCTATGCTGATGTCGTGGCAGGTGGTAGAGCGGTCAATGCAAACACAGACTTGAGAAATATCTATGATCGGATCAAAACCGCGCCTACAGGTCTTAGAGGTTTACCACAAGGGCAGATTTACTCAGGCAGTGCAGGTACGGAAGGTTCCTTTGAGCTGATTTCAACCCAATAGGATAAACGGAAGCAACTTGTCAATAAAAAAGCATCAATGCTCACATTGATGCTTTTTTATTGACCTGAGTTTTTATACTAATTTCAATGACAGCCTCTCTTTTTTAGTTCATAGGCCAATACCAATCTTGTCATCCGGTCGTATCTTGCAATTCCCTCCTTCTGATTGTTATGTGTTAGGTATTGATTGTAAAACAGCCCCATCAGATCGTTGATCCAACCGGTATAATCACTCCAAAATAGGCGTTCATCGGTAATATCCGCAAGCACCTGCTTACTTAGCCTTATTTGATAATCCTTCGAAAGGTCTGGATACATCCCCCGCAATTCTCCCAGCATATATAAGGTTGTTTGTAAATAAGCTGAATAGCGATAAAAGGATTGCGGATGATGTTGTAAGCGAACAAAAGCAATAAAATTGGCTTCATCCTCAAAACCAACCCCCTGTTGGTGGGCGAGCTCATGTACATAAGTAAACGGAAAAGATAAGGCTGGCATCGCATAATTTACCTGCGCTTCATGTGTAAACGGATTGAAATAACCTGAAACCCCGAAATAAGAAACAACCACACTATTTAAAGGTGATTTAGCCCGCACCTGGCTCCTTGATAAAAAAGTAGAGAATGTGGTATCATTTTTCACCCAATCTGCAAGATCCGCCCGCATATGGTCTTTCCGATCCGTCCATTGTGCAGGATTGACCTGTTCCCGCAAAGCATTTGTACTATCCAGGTATTCATCGAGTACCATGAGATAGTCCGCAAGCTTCAAGCTGTCAACTTGCAGGTTTGCATTCACACTGATCGGCTTCCGGTAATAATTCAACCCCCAGGAGATATAGAAGAAAATATATAACCCCAGCAATAGATTTAAAATAAACAAAAAGGTTCGACAAGCATCCGACCATTTTTTACCCCATACCTTCCGTATAAGATTAACAAGCCAATAAAGCAGAAAAATAATCGTGAAAGCGTAAAAAACATCTCCTATACTAAAGGGAATATAACCAAAAATATACTTCGGGATATGTCCAAAAAATCGATAAAATCCCTGTGCATAAAATTCCTCTATCCATAGACTTTTGCTTTCGATCGACGATAAAAGGAATAGCAGGCCGATGAATGATCCAAAAATAAAAACAGCTAATTTATCACGCTTCGTCATAAATATTAGCTTTCGTTTTCGAAATAGACCTTATAATAGTTCATCCCTTTATCATCATCAAATCCCTTTTCAAGGTATTCCCGTTTTCCATGCACATAGATATGAAAGTTCTTATCCAATTTTAGTACAGACTTGTAGGATGATTCCATCTTTTTGACGGCTTTATCCGCTATTTCAAAACTTGACTGAAAGGGTGAATCAAACTCATTTTCAAAACCAGCTTTATAGTCCTGGAACATAGCTATCGCCTGAGGATTTCCCAATACTTCTTCTTCAAATTCCTCCTGAACGAAAGTTTCCTTTTCCTTAAAGTAGTTCATTGATTTATTCATCAAATCAATCTTATCGGCCTTCTCCAGTTCAAACGTTTCATCGAGTTTCTCCTGAACAAAATTCTTATAGACTTTTAAGTAGTTACCTGTCTGATTGAAATTGTCATTACGTACGCGCAGTTTTAGAAACTCGTCTTTCCAATACACTGCTTCCTGCTGTCTATTGGTTTGATCTAGCACAAGAACCTTATACCCTTCCTCTTCCTCAACATTGATAATAATGCATCCTTTGTCCAACTTATTGATGTTGATTGCCTCCTGCTCATATTCCAAGGTAAAAGCCCCTTGTTCAGGATATACCTTTAGATAAGTCTCTTTGTTCTCCGATTTAAATATACCAATAGCATCGTGTTCCTCGCCTTCAATCTGCACATTTTTTAGCGCTACCACATACACCTCTCCTGCTTTAATCTTGGGGTGACTGGACACCTCATACAAGTGCTTCGAAATCTGCTGAGAAAAATCGTGAAAAGGTAACTGTTCCTTAAAGTATTGACGAACAAAATAGAAGACTTCGTTCAGATCCAGTTCTTCATTGGGATGATATAAACGATATACTTCGTTCACTTTCGCAAAGGGGCTCATAAAGTACTGCATCAAAAGTCCGGGCAATATTTCATCGCCTTCAAGGGATACAGGGGCGTCAGAAAGGATATAAAACTCATCCTGTGCTTTGTTTCCTACACGATGGATAGATAATGCTTCAAAAATTGCGTCTTGATGAAAAAACATATTCTTATTTTATAAATTATATAAATCTATTGCTATTTTAAACGTTTGACAATGTGCATTGACAATATCTTTGATCTGCGGAGAATAACCGCCTCCCATACTTACCTGAACAGGGATATGCTGCTGATGACATAGCCCCAATACAAGCTCATCCCTTCGCGCGCAGGTTGTCGGACTTAAATTCAATTTACCCAGTTTATCTGTTCCCAGTATATCTACACCTGCCTGATAAAAGACAAAATCAGGCCGGATACGCTCAAATAAATCCAGTAGATTGGCTGTCAGGATTTTTAGGTATTCTTTATCTGTTATATTTTCAGCAAGACCGATATCCAAGTGAGAACGCTGCTTGATAAAGGGATAGTTCTTCTCGCCATGCATCGAGAAGGTAAATACCTGTTGATGTCCTTCAAAGATATGCGCTGTTCCATTCCCCTGATGCACATCTAGGTCAATGATGAGGATTCGATTTGCAAGCTTCTGTTGTAATAGATAACCAGCAGCAGTCGCTTGGTCGTTCATCAGGCAGAAGCCTTCACCAAAATCATAACCCGCGTGGTGCGTTCCACCTGCAATCGTGAAAGCTACCCCATATTTTAAAGCATAACCTGCAGCCTGAACAGTTCCATCCAAAATATAGCGTTCGCGATCTACCAAGCTCCTACTCAAGGGAAATCCGATCCTGCGCACCATTTTTGCATCCAAGGTCAAATCAAACAGTTTCGTCACATAAGCTGGATCATGGACCAGACAACAGGTCTCAAAACTTGCTAACTCAGGCCGGAAGAAATTAGCTTCATTGGCCAATCCCTCGTGCTTCAACTGCAGCGGGATCAACTCATACTTTAACATCGGAAAACGATGTCCTTCTTTGACCGGATGGATAAATTCGGGATGAAAAGCTATCTTGAGCACTTTAAATCTTATTTTATTCATGCGAAGATAAGAAAAACTAAAGCAATCCCATTTTATCCAACAATATCAATCGTATATTTTGGAGTTGTATAGGAAAAAGGGCATCTTTGGGTAAGAACAAATCCTCAAGTTGATGTCGGGCGCCGTTTGACATTAAACTTATATTCGATCATAAATAGATACATTACAATAACATGGAAACGACTAATTTGCCTCAATTGTCTGCAATGGAACAGCGTGTCCTGGGTTCTCTGATTGAAAAATCAAAGGTAACCCCCGAATATTATCCCATGACGGTCAACAGCTTACAGGCTGCATGTAATCAAAAAACTTCACGCAAACCTGTTGTTCAATACACCGAAGAGGACATCGTCAATACGCTGGATATACTTAAAAAGAGAGGGTTGGTTTCAACCGTTATCGGTGGTGGATCCAGGGTAACTAAGTATAAGCACAATTTCGCCATACAGTTTCCCCTTGTACCATCTGAATTGGCAATAATTTGCCTATTACTCCTCCGTGGACCAATGACAGCCGGTGAAATCAATTCAAATGCTGGAAGATTATACGAGTTTGACTCTTTAGGTGAAATTAATGAACAATTGGAGAAACTTGCTCAAGAGGGCTATCTGAAATCTCTTCCAAAACAAGCCGGACACAAAGAGGTGCGTTATATCCACCTGCTGGGTGAAGTAAATATCGAAGCATTTGAAAATAGCAGCAATGCACCGAGCGTGGCTGCAGATCCGGCGCTTTTGGAACGTATCGGACAACTCGAACGGGAAGTTGCTGAATTAAAACAGAAGTTTCAAGAATTGTGGGACGAACTACATTAATCAATGACGAATATTACCGATTCTAAAACAGAATTATCCCAAGCCACCTTATGGCTGATGACCATTGCCACAGGTTTAGTTGTCGCCAATAATTATTATAATCAGCCATTATTGGGGCTGATTGCCAAAGACCTACGTGTTAGCGAAGCCACAGTGAGCAATTCCGCGATGTTAACACAAATTGGTTATGCCTGTGGGCTTTTATTGATTGTTCCCCTGGGCGATATGTTCAAGAGAAAGAAAATGATCTTAATTGATTTTATATTCATTATTCTCTCTTTGGCCGGAATGGCACTTTCCCAGTCTATCACAGCTATCCTAATCTTTAGTTTTTTGATTGGCTTTACGTCCGTGATACCACAAGTTTTTGTACCCATGGCGGCAGAACTTGCCCCGAAAGGGAAACAGGCAGCTGCAATAGGTATGGTCATGTCAGGCTTATTGATCGGTATCCTCTTATCACGTGTGGTCAGCGGATTTGTCGGTTCCTACTTTGGCTGGCGCGAAATGTATTGGATCGCTACTGTGATCATGATCATCACAGCAATGGCCATCGCTATCAAATTACCTGAAGTTAGCCCAAATTTTAAGGGCACTTATAAAGAATTGATGCTTTCGGTGTGGAATTTTGCCAAGAAACAACCTGTCCTGCAATTGGCTGCATTTCGTGGTGCAATGGGATTTGGGGCGTTTTCAGCCTTCTTTACGACCCTGGTTTTCCATATCGAAGGGCCTCCGTTTTTTGATGGGCCAGCTACCGCTGGGGCATTTGGGCTTGTGGGTGCCTGCGGCGCCCTTGCAGCTGCTTTTGTTAATCGGATGACCGTATACATTGGTACCGCGAAAATTATCCTCTACGCAATATTATTGATGGTCTTTAGCTGGCTGCTTTTTACGTTATTCGGTAATTATTACTGGGGCCTGATCATTGGTGTGATCCTCATTGACCTTGGATTACAGTCCATGCACATCTTAAATCAGAGTGATTTCTACGCGCTCAATCTTGGCGCTAACAATCGTCTGAACACCGTTTATATGGTCAGCTATTTTATCGGTGGTTCAACAGGCACCTTTTTTGCGGCACAAGCATGGCAGCATTTCCAATGGCCGGGGGTTATTGCGGTTGGAACAACATACACCTTAATGGCATTGCTCGCACACTTATTATTTGATCATAAACTAAGAAAAATCTAATATGAAATTTGGCCAAGTAGATCATCCAGAAGAAGTGGACTTCACACTACCTTCTACATCTCAGGAGACCTTAACCCTCCTACAGCATTTCAAAAATAAAGAACCTTTTGAAGTATATGTCGGCTGTGCAAAATGGAACAAACAGGATTTAAAGGGTTTTTATCCCAGAGGAACAAAGGACGAGCTTGTTTACTATGCCAATCAATTTAACAGCATCGAACTGAATGCCACGTTCTATAATTCACCGAGCATGGAGCAGGTAGAAACCTGGAAAAAGAAAACTCCGGCAGATTTTAAATTCTTCCCAAAAGTCCCCCAGTCTATCAGTCATTTTAGTCGATTACTTAACGCAACGGATAAAGTCAAGCTGTTTACAGATGCTGTTGTTCGATTTGATGAAAAATTAGGTATGGTCTTTCTACAAATGCATGACAACTACAGTCCAAAGGATATGGCGCGGTTAAAATTATTTTTGCACGACTGGCCAAAAGATGTTCCCTTAGCATTGGAAGTCCGAAATAAGGACTGGTTCTCAAAAGCTGAAGTAACGAATGAACTTTATACCTTATTGGAGGAGACCAGTGTAACCAATGTATTGGTGGATACGGCTGGCAGAAGAGATATGTTACATATGCGCCTGACTACGCCTGTCGCCTTTATCCGTTATGTCGGTGCCAACCATGCATCGGATTATGCGCGTCTGGATAATTGGATAGAAGTATTAAAACTCTGGCGGGATAATGGATTACAGAAACTGTATTTTTTCATCCATCAGAATGTTGAAATTGAGTCACCCCTGCTGGCAACCCACTTTATTAAGAAAATGAATGAAACATTTGATTTGAACCTTAAATATCCAAATAAAGCAAGCGGCAATACCTTATTTTAATTAATATAAATCTATGACAAAAATATTTATAGCATTCTCATTTATCCTACTGGTCGTCTTCTCATGCAGTGTCCAGCAGGCCATAATGAAAACCGATTCAAACATGAAAAAGATACAACTAGGCATGAGTAAAGAAGAAGTGATCAATACCATGGGGAAGCAATATAGAATCGCTGGTGCAGACCGCCTGAATGATAACTCGATAATGGAATTGATAACCTATGAAAATGCATATAATGAAGAGTATCAGCTATGGTTCAAAAATGAGGTACTCATGAAATGGAACAGAATATATAAATACAATCATGATCATGATCGAAGTAGAAGGGATACAATCCATTAAACTGTAATTCTTATGCTCTTTCCAGGATAAAATTATGCTAAAAAAATAAGGCCCAATCTGTAGATTAGGCCTTATTTTTTTAGCATGATAGGGTAAACCTATTTTTTTGCATATTTAAAGTTTTTGCCGATGAAGCGAGCATTACCACCCAATTCTTCTTCGATACGCAACAACTGATTGTATTTAGCCATACGGTCAGAACGAGAAGCCGAACCTGTTTTGATTTGACCACAGTTCAACGCAACGGCCAAGTCAGCGATCGTCGCATCTTCGGTTTCACCTGAACGGTGAGACATTACTGAAGTGTAACCAGAATTTTGCGCTAAAGTCACTGCATTGATCGTTTCAGTCAAAGAACCTATTTGGTTTACTTTGACCAAAATAGAGTTTGCAGTATGGGTATCGATACCTTGTTGAAGACGTTTTGTATTTGTTACGAAAAGATCATCACCTACTAATTGAACGTGATCGCCAATTTTATCAGTCAATGTTTTCCAACCAGCCCAGTCATCTTCAGCCATACCATCTTCGATAGAGATAATTGGGTATTTTGCTGTTAATTCAGCTAAATAGCTTGCTTGTTCTTCGCTAGAACGTACTGCACCTTTATCACCTTCAAATTTAGCATAATCATATTTGCCATCTTTGTAGAATTCAGAAGAAGCACAATCCAATGCTAAACAGATGTCTTGACCTGGTTTGTAACCTGCGATTTCAATCGCTTTCAATACTGTCTCGATTGCATCTTCTGTTCCGTCAAATGTTGGTGCAAATCCACCTTCATCACCTACCGCAGTAGAAAGACCTCTATCATGTAAGATTTTTTTCAATGTATGAAATACCTCGGTTCCCCAACGTAATGCTTCAGAAAAAGAAGGAGCACCTACTGGCATGATCATAAACTCTTGGAATGCGATAGGCGCATCAGAGTGAGATCCACCGTTGATGATATTCATCATCGGAATAGGCAACGTATTCGCGTTAACGCCGCCAATATAACGGTACAAAGGTTGACGTGACTCTTGTGCAGCTGCTTTTGCTACAGCCAAAGAAACACCAAGGATAGCGTTTGCACCTAAATTACCTTTATTTTCACTACCGTCTAAATCAATCATGATTTTATCGATGGCATTTTGCTCGAAAACATCTACGCCTTCCAAAGCTTTCGCTATTTTGGTATTTACATTTTCAACAGCTTTCAAAACACCTTTACCCAAGTATTTTGACTTGTCGCCATCGCGCAATTCTACTGCTTCGTGAACACCTGTTGAAGCACCTGAAGGAACAGCTGCACGACCAACAAAACCATTTTGTGTAGTAACATCTACCTCAATTGTAGGGTTACCGCGCGAATCCAAAATTTGACGCGCATGAACATCGATAATTAAACTCATCTCTTTATTAGACTATAATTTATTTTCATTACTTAGTGTAAATAAGACACACTCTCATCTACAGACATTTCTCACAACCAAATATAACAAAAAATGTATTTAATCCGTCATTTATTGTGAATAAAATATGACCAATCTGAATAATTGGTTCAACAAATAGCATAAAAAACCCTCCACAATAGGGAGGGTTTTTATGATATACTACGTTTGCTTAGTTTTTGATCATTGCGACGAAATCATCAAATAGGTAACGTGAATCGTGTGGACCTGGAGATGATTCAGGGTGATATTGCACCGAGAATGCTTTTTGCCCTTTTATACGGATACCTTCGATAGACTGGTCGTTCAAATTAACGTGTGTAATCTCAACATTTTCCGAATTTTGGATATCCTCTGCTACGACACCAAAACCATGGTTTTGTGAAGTAATTTCACAACGGTTAGCAATAATATTTTTGACTGGGTGATTGATACCTCGGTGTCCATTATGCAATTTACTTGTGCGGATGCCATTAGCTAACGCTAAAATCTGGTGGCCTAAACAGATCCCAAACATCGGCTTGTTTGCACTCAAAATAGATTTTACAGTTTCGATAGCGTAATCCATTGGAGCAGGATCACCAGGACCATTTGAAATAAAGTAACCGTCAGGGTTCCATTTTTCCATTTCCTCAAATGTTGTCTTAGCCGGGAAAACCTTTGTATAAACGTCACGTGCTTCAAAATTGCGCAGGATATTTTTCTTAATACCCAAATCCAATACTGCAACACGTAAAGATGCATTTTCATTCCCAAAGAAATAAGGTTCGGCAGTCGTTACCTTAGAAGACAGCTCAAGACCATCCATCGAAGGAACTTTTGCCAACTGGCTCTTTAATTCTTCAACGTCTAGCGTTTCTGAAGAAATGATTGCATTCATGGCTCCTTTATCACGGATATGTCTTACCAATGAACGTGTATCCACATCGGAAATACCCACCAAATTTCCTTCTTCAAAATAGCTTTGAATAGACTCATCAGCCATTTTACGGCTATAGTTGATGTTGTAGTTTTTACAAACCAAGCCCGCAATCTGAATTTGATTTGATTCGGTGTCATCCTCATCAATACCATAGTTACCAATATGTGCATTGGTTGTTACCATGATTTGTCCAAAATAAGATGGATCTGTAAAAATCTCTTGATAACCGGTTGTTCCTGTATTAAAACAGATCTCACCAGTAGTCGTACCAATTTTACCAGCGGCTTTACCGTGATAAACTGTACCATCTTCTAAAACTAAAATTGCAGGCAATTTGCTGTAGTTGGTCATTATCGATGTAATATTATAAAATGTGTATCTCTTCTGTTCTGAATCCTAAAGCCTTCCCTATTGGATATAAAAAAAGCCCTCAAATGGGCTAAAATATTAATTAACAATGCATTACCACGATTGACAAACCGTTTCCTAAGGCACCTACCAATAAAGACTCTACTTTAATTTTCACGGGAGACAAAGTTACGACATATCAGTTAAAAGTGAAAAACATTTTTCAATTATTTTATCTGAAATCTGTTTGCGTATGTCTAAAACGCCAAAAGTCTCTTAAAATCAAAAAGATGAATGCAGGAACGAGTACATAAATCATCGGATTTGCAGACCAGGCGTAGGCCCATTGCATTCGAAGCAGCGCCACAAATGCGGTCGTCAGTCCGCAACCGGGACATTCATATCCTGTAATTGCCTTCCAGAGACAAGGAATGAGGATATGAATATCCGACAGCATGTACAATGCAATAGCGGTGCCAAAATACCCTATGACAATGGTATAAATCCAATGCAATCGCAGGTATTTCAGCACAAGCCAAGCCATTAATTATTGTTTACCGGACTTTTGATGTATTGACCATTTTTATCCTTGTATTTCCCAACAATGATCATAATCAGATCTATAAGCGACCAGATTCCACAGCCGCCTAAAGTAATCAATTGGAGAACCGCTGTTCCAATCTGTCCCAAATAGAAACGATGTCCACCGAAGGGGCCCAGAAAGAAACAAAACAACAAAGCAGGCAACCAGCGATCATCCTGAATGCTACGACTCTGTTGGAAAGGTTGGTTCGTGTAAAATATAGGTTGTTTCGCGCCGCAAAGAGGACAGACCTCTGCTTTGACATTAATTACCTGACCACATTCCACACAATATTTTTCGTCTTCTGTTTTCATTTAGATTTAGTTTGGTGATGGAACTAAAAACCAGTCTTCCATCAGAGATTAAATAATAGGTTGAAATTAATAAAAAAACTTAAAAAACATACATTTTTTGGACCACTAGGATGCGCATTAGTTCATCTTCAGCCCAAAATGATCTAATACCGCACAACAGCGATCTATTTGTTACTTAAGCACAACCTCTCCCCTTTTTTTCCTTTAATTTTTAGCGGCAGCAAATTCCGAGCAATAAGTGATCAAATTCGGCATTTTGACATTGCTTATTCAGTGTTTGTTCAGTGCTTGTTCAGTGATTACCCAGTACAAACTGAATAATCATTGAATAAGCACTGAATAAAAATTGATTGAAAATTGTGATTAGACATAAGTTGGTATTTGGATGTGTCAGCTTTAATGTTTATCTTAATTAGTTATAATCAGCTAATTGTAGCAATCATCAAAAATGGAATCATACCGAAAATGGGGGGAACCGCAATTAATATAAACAGGAAAGGCGCCTCATGACATGAAGCGCCTTTCCTGTTTATATTTTTTCAACTATTAAGAGTTTATTGCTTTCCAGATCATATCTTTCAATGGCAGAATATTTTTACCGCTGACGGATGAGATGAAAATATGTGGAAGCCCCTCAGGAAGCTGTTGTTCCATTTCCTTCTCAAGTTCATCATCAAGCATATCAGACTTTGTAATCGCTAATAACTTGGGTTTATCCGCTAGTTCAGGATTATATGCTGTTAATTCATTCAACAAAATACCATATTCTTCTGCTATCGTGCGATCTGTATCAGCAGGCACCATAAATAACAATACTGAATTTCGTTCAATGTGTCTTAAGAAACGATAACCGAGTCCCTTTCCTTCTGAAGCGCCCTCAATGATCCCCGGAATATCGGCCATCACAAACGAGCGATTATCGCGATAACTCACCATACCGAGATTAGGTACCAATGTGGTAAATGGATAATTAGCAATTTCAGGTTTTGCTGCTGAGACTACAGACAACAAGGTTGATTTACCTGCATTCGGAAAACCTACCAGACCAACGTCTGCCAGTACCTTAAGTTCGAGAATCATCCATTGCTCTTTGCCTGGCATCCCCGGTTGCGAAAATCGAGGCGTCTGTTTTGTAGGCGACTTAAAATGCCAGTTACCTAAACCACCTTTTCCTCCCGGAACCAAGATCTTGGTCTCACCATCTTCGGTAATATCAAACAACACCTCGCCGGTCTCCGCATCCTTGGCAATGGTACCCAGCGGCACCTCCAATATTTCATCATGACCAGTGGCACCTGTCCGTAGCGAACTACCACCAGATTCACCATTGGAGGCAATGATATGTTTACGGTACTTTAGATGGAGTAATGTCCAAATATTAGTCGTTCCTTTTAGGATAATATGTCCTCCACGGCCGCCATCACCACCATCAGGTCCTCCCGTAGCTGTGTGCTTGTCACGATGCAAATGAGCCGAACCTGCCCCACCATGTCCCGAACGACAACACACTTTCACATAATCAACAAAATTCGATCCTTGCGCCATTTACAATGTATTACAGTCTAAAAAAAGTATTTATTTCAATTAATAATTATCGATAATATCCGTTAGGTTTTTGAAGATTGTATCAATATCGCCAATACCATCTACCTTGGACAATTTACCTTGCGCTTCGTAATAAGGCAACACATGAATTGTTTTTGTAAAATATTCATCAATGCGTTTCACCAATTTATCAGCATCGTCATCTGAACGGCCAGAGATCTCTCTACGTTTAGCGATCCGCGCTTTCAGTTCATCTTCATTTACATCCAGTGCGATTACAACTGAGATTGATGTGTTGATACCTTCCAAAAAAGCATCCAATGCCTCAGCTTGAGCAACAGTACGTGGGAATCCGTCAAAAATAAATCCTTTTGCTTCAGGATTCTTTTTCACTTCCTCTTCCAGCATTGCTATCGTAATCGAATCTGGCACTAAATTTCCCTCAGCAATAATCTGGCTTACTTGTTGACCAAGTGGCGTTTGACCTTTAATATGTGCTCTAAAAATATCACCAGTTGAAATATGAATCAATTGATATTTTTCAATAAGCTTTGCAGATTGAGTTCCCTTACCTGCACCCGGAGGGCCAAATATTACAAGGTTTAGCATAGTTTTATTTAAGAAATTAAAACGAGTTAAAAAATAAAAGCCTAATCACAGATGATGACTAGGCTTTTCAGTCGTGCGCTCCAAGGGAGTCGAACCCCTAACCTTCTGATCCGTAGTCAGATGCTCTATCCAATTGAGCTAGGAGCGCAGTAAACCATTACGTTTAGAACTCTGTCCCATTTGTTTTGGTGACGCAAATATAGTCAGAATTCATTTTTTTACAAATTTTTTTTCAAAAAGAAGTTTCCACACACCTAAATATACTACGCGTACTTCACCTTCTTTTATAAAAAAAGCCAATCTTCAAGATTGGCTTTTTGTGCACTCCAAGGGAGTCGAACCCCTAACCTTCTGATCCGTAGTCAGACGCTCTATCCAATTGAGCTAGGAATGCCTCTTTTTAATAATACAGAAACTGTATATTGTGCGCGCCAAGGGAGTCGAACCCCTAACCTTCTGATCCGTAGTCAGATGCTCTATCCAATTGAGCTAGGTGCGCTGGGCAACCAAAACAAATCCGTATCCTTTTCCGTTTTGGTGATGCAAATATCGATATATTTATCGATTTAACAAACATTTTTTCTCTTTTTTTAACTTTATGAAACAACATTTCGTTTATCTCGTTGATAATATTATATTTAAAATATCAACTTTTTTTTTCAGACACTGACAAATGTTATTATTCATGAGCAAAAGAGAATTAAAACTCAGCAAAATCCGCATTGGAGATATCAGCATCTCCTATTATATCCGCCCTAGCACAACATACCCTGCCCCTAAAACCGCGTTATTTATCCATGGGTTCCCTTTCAATAAGAATACCTGGAAACAACAATTGTTAGATCTTGACGAGGAATATACAGGGATTGCCTTGGATGTCAGAGGACATGGCCTCAGTACAAATGGACATGGTTTCTTTTCCGTCGATGTGTTTGCAAAAGATCTTGTTGAATTTATCCGGAAATTGGATCTCAATCATATCGTGCTCTGTGGCATCTCCATGGGTGGTTATATCGCCTTGCGTACTTATGAGTTGATCGGCCAGCAGCTCGCCGGTTTGATTTTATGTGACACTAACTCCCTTGCTGATGATAATAAAGGCAAACAAAAGCGATTTGATTCCATACAGGCATTGCTTAAATATGGCCGAAGACCATTTGCTATCGGTTTTACAGAAAATGTGTTCTATGAAAAAACAATCCGGGAAAATCCTGAAGCCGTCGAACTCATCAAAAGCTGTATCCGTAGAAATGAGCTTTCCAGTATATGTTCAACACAACTTGCCCTGGCTTCCCGGACAGACACGACACATTCCCTGAAAACGATTATTATCCCCACACTAGTCATTAAAGGCAAACACGATAAATTGATGAGCGAAGAGCAGACGAGCATTCTTATCGAAAATATCCCTGATGTTAGATTTATGGAATTTGAAGAATCAGGGCATCTGCCGAATCTTGAGGAACCCGAAAAGTTCAATAGGGTGTTGAATGAATTTTTAGCCAGTATATAAGATCCTCGTTATTGCGAAGCAATCATGAAGCGATCATAAAACCAAGAACTAAGGAAAGTCCGAATAAAAAAAGCCACGCGAGTGGCTTTATTTCTTTTTTTTCATTGAGATTTCATCCTGGGTACGTTAGAACGAAAAATCATCTTTTGAACGACTATCTGCTTCTTCAGCATACGCATCGTCAAAGTTAGGCTCATAACGTTTTTCGATTACTTCCTGATTAGACTTGATGTAATTTACAACATCTGTCAAACCCTCCGCAAACTTTTCAAAATCTTCTTTATATAAGAAAATCTTATGCTTAATAAACTGGCCATCCTCAAAGCGCTTCTTGCTTTCTGTGATAGTAATGTAGTAATCGTTCGATCGAGTTGCTTTTACATCAAAAAAATAAGTTCGCTTACCTGCTCTCACCTTTTTTGAAAAAACCTCTTCACGCTCTTTGTTTTCAAAATCTCCCATTGGTTGTTATTTAAGTTTAAAGTAATCTTAATCTTTGATAAATATATAATAATTCATTTTAATACACCAAATAATATTAAAAAAAAAGACAATAAACCGTAAAAATGGCATATTCATTCCATCGACAGCCGATAAAAATTAAACAACAAGATTTTTTACCGACGAAATCAGTACATTTACCGAAAATATAAGTTGTATTACCTAAAGCGAATATGTATAGTTTATTTGTGCCTCTATCTTTGAGTCATAAATAGTAAAACATTATGGAAAAAGAACCCATCATACCAAACAGCAATAACAGCCGCAATATCGTAGGAGCGATTGTGATTATTATAGGTATATTCCTATTATTACATAATCTAAATTTAGGAGACTGGTTTCCGGGCTGGTTATTTGGCTGGCAAATGATTTTAATCATTATCGGACTAGTTATTGGGATAAACTCCCAATTTCAGAAGAAATCAGCGATTATCCTTCTGATTATTGGTGGCGCCAGTCTGATTTCCCGAATGATGCGTACGGACTTTGGATCAGTAACCGTCCCTATTATCATTATTTCGCTTGGGATTTATTTTATCATGAGTAAACGGAAGCCACCAATGGTTCCGCCTACTTACCCTAATCCGCCACAGAATCCTTACGATTGGGATAAACGTGTCAATAGTCCAACAGATACTCCGGAGGACGCCACAGCACCTGATGCTGAAGCGAAACCTTTTAACGAACAATATGGATCAAGCCAACAAGCCTCGCCTAACGCGCAGGCTTTTGGCAACAAAGAGAATAGTTCATTTCATCAGTCTTTTGAGGACAGCCTGAATCTGAACTCGATTTTTGCGGGCCAAAAGAAAGTCATCTATTCCAAACAATTTAGAGGTGGCAATTTGACCAATGTCTTCGGAAGTATTGAATTGGATCTAACAAAGGCAGATATTCAACAGGCAATTGTCATCGATACATTTCAGTTATTTGGCAGCGCACGTATTATTGTCCCGCCACATTGGACAGTATTCAGCAATGTAGCCTCCATTTTAGGATCTGTCGATGACCGAAGATTCCAGACGATCTACAACCCTGACACCGACAAAAAGATCTATATCACTGGTACATGTATATTGGGCAATTTAACGATAAAAAATGCTTAATAGATGAAAAACAAACTGTCCCTCAGTGTTAAAAGTCGACTAATAGGCATTATTTGTATATCCGTATTTATCGGATATCTTGCATTACAATATTTACTGATGCTACGTTCAGGATTTGATTCCGAGCTGGCATTTAAAGATTCTTTGATCAATAGTGCTGTGATGATGTTTTGCTGCTATGGCATGTCCTCTGCGCTAAACTTCTACACACCACAACCCCGCGAGATATGGAAGGTACTGATTATAGGCTTGATTATGGCCGCCATTAGTACTGGGTTGAGCCGTTTTCTGATGAACTATTTTATTCAGCCCAACTTTATCACGCTACTGGATTTAACACTACCATTTCGTGGTATCGTAAACTTCCTTATCCTCACTTCGGTTGCTATTATCAATATCGTCTGGAATATCCAGGAAGATAATATCAATAACATCAAACGGAAACAAGAGTCCGAAAATCTGCTTCGCGAGGCAGAACTCTATAATTTACGGCAGCAGCTGCAACCACATTTTTTATTTAACAGCTTGAATTCGATCATCGCCCTTATTGGTGCGAATCCGGATGAAGCGCGCAATATGACATTTCAATTATCTGATTTTTTACGGGGGACGATGAGAAAGGAAAACAATCAGATTATCACATTGGAAGAAGAACTGGACCATTTACAACTTTATCTTGATATTGAAAAAGTACGTTTTGGTCATCGTCTGAACACTTCCATCTCCTCCTCTGAGGAAATATTTAGTAATAAATTGCCAGCAATGATCATCCAGCCTTTGGTAGAAAACGCTATTAAGCATGGATTGTACAACATAACCGACCAGGTCGAAATACAAATTAAATGTGCCTCAAATGAAGGGCAGCTTCTGATTCAAATTACCAATCCATTTGATGTCGAGGAGCAATCGAGTCCTAAAAAAGGTACCGGATTTGGGCTTTCCAGTATCCAACGCAGATTATATCTTTTATATGGAAGAAATGATCTTATGGAGACCCAGATTCAGGACAATATATTTACTAGCACCCTAAAAATACCTCAATATGATTAAAGTCGTTATCATTGATGATGAACCCTTAGCACGCTCCATTATTGCGGGCTATTTAAAAAATGAAGCCGATGTAACCATTATGGCTGAGTGTG
Organism: Sphingobacterium sp. GVS05A; assembly: GCF_019969845.1. GTDB lineage: Bacteria > Bacteroidota > Bacteroidia > Sphingobacteriales > Sphingobacteriaceae > Sphingobacterium. Next base: position 432,167 of record NZ_JAHXYR010000001.1, on the reverse strand, counting down.
GCGATGGTTTTGAAGGCGTTAAAGCAATCCAGACACATGAACCTGATCTGGTGTTTTTGGATGTCCAAATGCCTAAATTGACTGGTTTTGAAATGCTCGAACTGGTAGACGATCCACCAGCCATTATTTTCACCACGGCGTTTGACGAATATGCGTTAAAAGCTTTTGAAAAAAATGCACTGGATTATCTGCTAAAACCGGTCTCCCCGATGCGTTTCAAAAAAGCATTGGAGAAATTTAGGGCCAGCTATTCTGCACCCGAGAAGAAGGTCCAACCTAACTATGAGGTCCTCGCTGCACAAGATGAAACAAAGATCGACCGTATTGTTGTAAAAACAGGTACACAAATCAAAATAATCCCGATAGATACTGTTAAATACCTGGAGTCTTATGATGACTACGTAAAAATTCATACCAAAGATGGCATGTACCTCAAGAATAAGACCATGGCATTTTTTGAAAAATCCCTTGATCCAAATCAGTTCGTACGTATCCATCGTTCGTTTATCATCAAGGTCGATCAGTTGGCTAAATTGGAACCTTACGAAAAGGATTCTTATATCGCTGCATTGATCTCTGGTGAGAAGCTCAATATCAGCAAATCAGGCTATGCCCGATTAAAACAATTGATTGGAATTTAAACATTCCGTAGATTTGTGCCTAACAATGGTTATGAAACATTTTTATACAGCAATCTTGTTGGGCATCACATCTTACTCCTTTGCTCAGACAAATCAAGCGGAACAGATCAACAAAGGAGTTTACAATAGACTGGAATTCTTCATCAATTCCCAGATGACAGACTCTGCCTATAATCTAGCGAGCGATTCTTATAAACAACAATATAGTCTTCCAAAGTTTACACAGATGCTGCGGCAGATCTACCCTTTGGGAAGGATCAAAAGTTCGGATATCACTAATTTCGAAAAAGGTACAGCAACCTATCGTCTGGCTTTTGACGGTCAGACTTATGAAGTATTTTTTGCGACAGACTCGACACTCAAGTTTAACACCCTACACTTTAGTCAGCTGAACGAATCTACAGCGGACAAAAATATCGCCGAGAAACCGGTTGAGACAACAATCATTTCGAAAGCCGTAGACAAAGAGGATTTTTTCATCGATTCTGTTGCAAATTCTTACCTAAAACAACAAAACACACAGTCACTTGCCATAGGTGTTATTAAAAACGGGCAGTCGAAAACCTATTTTTACGGCGAGACCGCAAAAGGTAACCAAACATTACCGACAAAGACCTCGCCTTACGAAATTGGCTCACTCAGTAAAGTTTTTACAGCGATCCTATTGTCGAACCTTGTTGAGGAAGGAACAATTACCCTGGATCAACCTGTATCATTATTCCTTCCAGATACATTGAAGAAGAATGAGGACCTGGCGAAGATAACTTTTCAGATGCTAGCCAACCATACTTCAGGACTCCCGCGGCTTCCCGACAATTTTGATAAAGTAAAGAGATACAATGAAAACGATCCTTACAAAGGATACGATAAAAAAGCACTTTATAGTTATTTATCCAGTTTCAAAAACAAAAAAACACCCGGAGAAGAATACGAGTACAGCAACTTGGGTTATGCAATATTAGGCGATATCATCTGTAGTATCTATAAAAAGCCATATGACCAGATTGTTCGTGAAATCATCTGCAAACCGCTCGACATGAATAATACCTTTCAGGTATTAGATCCTAAAAGAAAAGATACCTTTAAAGTATACAACAAAGAAGGGCAAGAAGTAACCCCTTGGTCTTTTGATACTTTTAGCGCCGCCGGTGGATTAAAGTCAACCGTGGAAGATCTGCTTAAGTTTGTAAACGCGCAGTTTAAGATGCCACAAAGCCCACTGGAAAATGCAATGGCCAACACGAAATTATTTACGTTCTTTCTCCCTCCTGATACAGACTTGGGATTGGCTTGGCATATGAACCTGCTTGATGATCTTACTTTTTATTGGCACAATGGCGGTACAGCAGGAAGCAGTTCCTACCTCGCCTTGTCTCCAGATAAAAAAAGTGCCGTTGTCATCTTGTCCAATACTGCACTCTCTGTCGATGACATAGGGAAAAGCATGTTGGACAATCTGCTTCACACAAAATAAGACCTTCGTACCTTTACAAGCACCAACAGCGATGAAAATCACTGAAGGTTCTTTCAGACAAATAGGCTGCGTGTAGTGAGCTCATTGATAATAAAAAAATACGAATTAATCAAATCACCACCGATAAGAAAAAAACAACATATTATTATTAGAGCTATATCGAAACAACGATATAGCTTTTTTTGTTGTTATAAAAAGGGTTAATTTTTTGTTGTTACACAAGCTGTTAACCATTAACTTTGATTAATAGCCCAAATAAACTGGGCACTTTTAATTTTATTTTACAACAGGCTCCACGACAGCATTACATTTACATGAAGATATTTATCACCAAACGAATCCCGCAAAAAGGTATCGATCTATTAACTACAGCCGGACATGAGGTGGCAATACATGATTCTGCTACCCCGTTATCCCCTACCGAACTTATCCAGGCAGGACAACAGGCCGATTATGTATTAAATGGCGGTATGCAAAAGTTTGACGAAGAATTTTTCCAAAACTGCCCCAATCTTAAAGCGCTATCCCTTATGAGCGTTGGTTACGATAATGTTGACATTCCCGCAGCGACGAAATTTGGTATCCCTGTGAGCAACACACCGGGTGTACTTTCCGGCGCTACAGCTGATGTTGCGTTCCTATTGATGCTGGCCGTTTCCAGAAAAGCTTTCTTCAATCACAAGCAGATTTTGCAGGGCCAGTGGAAAGGTTTTGACCCAACAGCACATCTGGGCATAGAACTCAATAATAAAACATTGGGTATCTATGGACTTGGACGGATCGGTCTTGAATTTGCCCGAAAAGCAAGGGCTGCTTATAATATGGAAATCATCTATTATAACCGTGGACGTAACTTGGAGGCTGAACGGATCTTGGGGGCGAGATATGTCAACTTTGATGATCTGTTAACCCAAAGTGACGTACTTTCCATTCATGCTGCACTCACAGCGGAAACATCCAACCGGTTTAATCGGGATACATTCAAACGCATGAAAAACTCGGCGATTCTAGTCAACACGGCACGTGGCGGATTAGTCCAGGAGGAAGACCTCGCCAACGCTTTACGAACAGGAGAATTATGGGGAGCGGGACTCGATGTGACAAACCCTGAACCTATGGCTGCGGACAATCCACTACTGAATCTTGAAAATGTGTGCATTCTACCGCATATCGGATCCGCAACAGTAGAAACTAGAGACAATATGGCCCTAATGGCAGCAAGCAATTTATTGGCAGCAATCAAAGGTGAAAAGATGCCACAAACTATCAATCCAGAAGCCTATACATGAAACGACATTTCTTTCAGTTCCTGAACAAGCTAAATAAAGCGATCCTGCCCAAATATGGGAAGAAGGATCCGCTTAAACTGAAAAAGTACCAGCAGGCCATATTAGCCTATCGGTACTTTATTCTTATCCGTGCCCTGTCAGATGATTAAGCGTCTGCTTTGACCGGACTTCCCTGATCATTTGCATTAGGGACAATACTAATCTGTGTCGGATTCGGAGCCACACTCATATCGTTTCGTTCTAATTCCAACATAATTTTTTCCTGCATCGAATTGCGTGCCGGCCAGTAATGTTCCCGTTTGGTCCATGCCCGCACGGTCAATACAATTGAGCTGTTTCCCAACTCTTTGACAAACACCGTCGGTTCAGGTGTTGTCAACACATTTTCATTGGATCGAAGTACTCTTAGAATGATCTCTTTCGCCTCTTTTATATTCTTGTCATAGGATATGCTCACGGTATATTCAAACATCCGTTGAACGATTTTCGTATAGTTCTTGATCACCGAATTAGCTAATGGACCATTCGGGCTAAAGATGCGTACGCCATCGTCACCAATCAATGTTGAGTATAAAATGTCAATTCGCTCCACAGTTCCGGCCGTACCATTCGCACTTGAGATGTAGTCACCTACTTCAAAAGGTCTAAACATCAGGATCAACACACCACCGGCAAAGTTACTTAGACTTCCCTGAAGCGCCATACCTACAGCCAAACCAAAGGCAGACAATGCCGCTATAAAAGAGGTCGTCTGAATACCAATCTGACTGGCAACAGTCAACATCAACATCACCCACATCACAATCCTTACCATACTCGAGATAAATGCTCGTATTGAAGGATCAACATTTCTCTTCTCAAAACGCTTGTGCAATAATCGGTTGACCAAATCGATAACATATTTACCAATAATCAATAAAATAATACCACCTATAATACCTGGTATTGAATCAATGACGATATCGGTCAATCGCCCAAATTTAGTCCCTAGACTATTTAAATTACTTTCCATGCTTATTAAATATATTTCCATGCTTTTTGAAACAAGGATTGTTCCAACATCCAAACTTAGCATTCAAAATATTAAAATCGTTGAAAAATACCACAAAAGACCAAATTAACACCACTATAAAAAGAATATTTGAGCTAACTTTGTAGTATGAATAGAAAAAACACCATTCCTATTATCGATAGTTGCAGTCTCGATCTCAACAATAAAACAACTATCCATATTGATGACTTGAGTCAATACGTCATCAAACATGCGAATATGGTGTTTCCTCACAAGCACAATTTTTTTCATTTTGTATTATTTACGAAAGGTTCAGGTGATCACATCATCGATTTCAATCATTATAAAATTAAACCCTTTCAAATCTACTTCATGGCCCCCGGTCAAGTGCATACCTGGAATTTTGTTGGCGACGAAGGCGGCTATGTCGTCAATTTTTCGGTCGACTATTTCCAATCGTTTTTATTACGTACAGATTATCTGGAGCGTTTCAGCTTTTTACAGGGCAAAATTGAGCATTTAATTTTTGAACTGGAAGGACCTTGCCGCGCTCAGGCGACGAATATTTTGGATGAGATCTTATTGGCGAAGTCCAGCGGTCTATCCGAAGATTATATCCGTACACTGCTGCTCCAATTTCTACTATATGTTTCCATCTGTTCTGAAAAAGAACAAAAAGACGGAAGCAATCCCTATAATCATAAAATATTCAATAGCTTTCAGCAATTGGTTGAACAACAGTTTAAATCTACCAAATTACCGAGTGTATATGCGGATCAATTATTTATCACGCCAAATCACCTGAACGCGATCTGTAAATCCTATATCGGTCAGTCGGCTGGAGAGATCATCCGCAACCGGATTGTCCTGGAAGCAAAACGACTGTTAATCAATCGAAATTTAAATATTACTGAAATTGCAAATGAATTGCAGTTTAAGGACAACTCTTATTTCACCAAATTTTTTAAAAAATCCACTGATCTCACACCCGAAGAGTTCAGAAAACAACTATAACTATGGAAGAAGTTAAATACGAATTATCGGAATTCAAAGCGGCATGGCAAGCAAAATGTCCAAGATGTAGAGTTGGTCATGTATATAAAGGTCCTGCCTATGGTCTAAAGGTCCAAAAGATGAATAGTAACTGTGAATACTGTGGTCTCCGCTACGAACGTGAACCGGGTTATTTCTATGGTGCCATGTATGTCACCTATGCATTTGCCATCGCAGAGATGGTAACGGCCTGTATGGCAACCTACATCCTTACCGGAAATGACTCGTCCTTCATTCTTTATGCGACTGTCGCTATATTAAGTGTTGTGTTGATGTCTCCCTTCAATTATCGATATTCACGCGTTATTTTGATGTATTGGTTGACACCGGGACTACGCTATGATCCCAATGTCAAAAAGAAGGAAGTTGATGTGAAAGCTTCTGTATAAACACCATTATCCTTATCTTTATGCTGATGAAGGATACCATATATTTGGACAACAATGCAACCACCCGAATTTTGGATGAAGTATGGCAGGAGATGACCCCTTATTTCATCCAAAATTATGCTAATGCATCCAGTGTTTACCACCAGATGGGTAGAGCGGCAAATGCAGCGGTTCAACAGAGCAGAGCACAAGTCGCCGCGGCTTTAAATTGTACGCCAAAGGAAATTTTTTTCAATTCCGGAGCTACAGAGAGCATCAATACCGTACTGCAGGGTGTATTTGACAAATATCAGTCTCAAGGCAATCATATCATTACAGCCACTACGGAGCATAAAGCAGTATTAAGTTGTTGTGAACAACTGACCAAACAAGGGGCACAAATTACTTATCTTCCCGTTGACAGTCAGGGGCACATAGACTTGGATGATCTTAAAAATGCCATTACCGCCAAAACCATATTAATCTGTCTGATGGCGGCGAATAATGAGACTGGCGTGTTGGCTGAGATCGAACAGGTGGCATCCATCTGCAATAAAGAAGATATTCTATTTTTTTGCGACGCCACACAAGCAATCGGAAAAGTTGCGATCGACCTCCAGCAGCTTCCTATTGATCTTTTATGTCTGAGTGCACATAAAATTCACGGCCCAAAAGGAATTGGTGCACTTTATATCCGACGCAAATCAAAACCCATTCAGCTTACACCATTAATTTTAGGTGGTGGTCAGGAGAATGGTTTTCGAGGCGGCACCTACAATGTTCCGGCCATCGTCGGCTTTGGAAAGGCGATCTCCACGCTAACTCCACAAGCCTATACAAACGTTCGGGCGTACCGGGATCTGCTGGAAGCCGAGCTAGCTGATATTCCTGAAATTATTATACATGGGCAAAATACCCTTCGCCTACCGACGACAAGCTATATCAGTTTCAAGCATGTGCTCGCAAGCGAGATTATGACCGCCTGTCCTACCTTGGCCCTGTCCTCCGGCTCCGCCTGTGTTACCGGATCAAGGGAAGCGTCACATGTACTACTGGCCATGGGCATATCCAAAGAAGATGCACTTTCCGCAATCAGATTTAGCCTAAGTATATTGACCACAGGTGAAGAAATCCTACAATGCGCACAATTGATCAAAGAAGCTGTACAAAAAATAAGAGAGCAATCACCCATATGGCAACTTTATAAGGCCGGTTTGATCAGTTAATTTATGACATTCTAAAAACTTAAGAACAGGCGAAATATAGCGAGATTGTATGTATCTTTGTTGTAGACAAAGATACAACTATGATTACAGTTACTGATAAAGCAAAAACTCGTATCGAGGCAATCATGAAGGATGAGCAATATGACGGCAATTACTTTGTGCGTGTTGCTGTAGAAAGTGGTGGTTGCTCAGGCTTAAGCTATAAACTGAATTTCGATAATGAGGAAAAAAAGGGAGACCAGTTTTTCGAAGATAAAGGAGTTAAAATTTGTTTAGATATCAAATCATTCCTCTATTTAGCAGGAACGGAACTTGATTACTCCGATGGGTTGGACGGAAAAGGATTTGAATTTCATAATCCAAATGCAAGCCGTACATGTGCCTGTGGCGAGAGTTTCTCGGTATAAGCGAATCCCATTCAATAGAACAAAAAAAGCCCTGAAAATTATTTCAGGGCTTTTTTTGTTAGGTCGGACCAATTTAGTTGCACCGACAAATTAATAGTTTTATAATTACAGATTGACCTATTCGCTTTTTCTTGTAATATTTATATTTTTTCAACATTTTAATGGATAAATATCAAAAATAACAACAAAACATATTAGCAAATGATATTTTCATATTTTTGTATCAAATAACTGAATAAGAAAAATGATGCGATGTACAACGATCCGTACATGGCTTTTCAATTGACTCATATGGAGGGAAGAAAACTTTTAAATACCGAAGTTGCTATCAGCTTCGTTAAAGATACATTTGTCCAAGAATTAAAAAGCAAGTTAAATCTGATTCCAATTTCCTCACCACTGGTGGTCTTGGACGGCACAGGATTAAACGATGATCTAAATGGCATCGAGCGCCCTGTTTCCTTTCCGATCAAATCTTTAAATGAAAAGCGGGCAGTCGTGGTTCATTCATTGGCGAAATGGAAAAGAGTGCGGCTAAAAGAGCTTGAAATGTTGCCGGGTGAAGGTATTGTCACCGACATGAAAGCTCTTCGGCCGGACGAAGATTACACCCCTATACATTCCATTTATGTAGATCAATGGGACTGGGAAAAAGTAATCGGAAAAGATCAGCGTAATTTGGTTCTTTTGAAAGATACTGTACTCAATATATACGAATCACTTCGATTTACAGAATTACAGGTGGAGCGTAAATACCCACAGATAAAAGCGATCCTTCCTGAGACCATTACATTTATTTCTTCGGAGGAGTTATTGCAAAAGTACCCCGACTTAAGTGCCAAAGAACGAGAAAATGCCATCACAAAAGAACACGGTGCGGTATTTCTTTATGGTATTGGTGGTGCACTGAGCAATGGGGTAGCACATGATGGCCGTGCGGCAGATTACGACGATTGGAGTACAACAAATGAAGCTGGCTACAATGGTTTAAATGGTGATATTCTTGTTTGGAATCCAATTTTAAATTCAGCATTCGAGCTTTCGTCCATGGGTATCCGTGTCGACAAAACAGCATTAGCCTATCAGATGGAAATCAGAAATTGCAGCGAAAAATCCAAGTTGACTTTTCACAGCATGCTTCTTAACGATGAATTACCCGAATCGATGGGCGGTGGTATCGGGCAGTCTCGTGTGTGTATGTTTATGCTTAAAAAGCAACATATCGGCGAAGTACAGGTCAGTATCTGGGAAGAAGATAAAAAACAAGCTTTAAGAGAAGAAGGTATTGATATACTCTAAAACAATACTATTAAAGTATTATACTTTGGGTCTTTAAAAAGCGATTAATCGCAATAAAGGCCAATACAAAAATCTGACAAAGGTAATCCATCTGAAAGAGGTGGGTTACCTTTTCGTTTTAATTAGTACTTTTGTGCCATGCAGCTAGAAGCTATTTTAAACAAATTCGGTATTTCATCCCTGAATGAAATGCAACAAAAGGTATTGGACGTCTACCAACAAGACAAAGATCTCATCTTGCTTTCCCCTACAGGGTCAGGAAAAACATTAGCCTTTTCATTATTAATACTACAACAGCTAAAAGATATCGCCCGAGAAGTACAGGTACTGGTTTTAGTGCCCACCCGTGAACTCGCCTTACAGATCGAGCAAGTCATCCGGAAACTGACGACAGGATACAAAGTGACCTGCGCTTATGGTGGACATAGCACACGTATCGAAAAAAACGCATTCAAAGATGCGCCATCTATTCTTATCGGTACCCCCGGTCGAATAAAACAGCATCTTGAAGAAGGAAATTTCGATCCGACACAAATCCATACCCTAATACTGGATGAATTTGACAAGTCATTGGAACTTGGATTTCATCAGCAAATGGATTTTATCATTCGGCACATGCCCAAAATTAAGTCGCGCATATTGACCTCCGCGACAACAATGGAGACCATTCCGCCTTTTACGCAGATTCAGGATCCCGTTACTGTCGATTTCCTGAAAGATGCAAGCAATATCCCGCGGATCACGATAAAAAAAGTAGTTGCAACCAGTCAAAAGAAACTAGAGGCGCTATTAAAACTTATCTGCAAGATCGGTACAAAAAAAATGATTATTTTTTGCAACCATCGTGATGCTGTCGATCATATCAGCGACCTATTGGACAATCGTAATATCATTCATGACATCTTTCATGGTGGCTTGGAGCAGCAGGACAGAGAGTTGGCGCTACTAAAGTTCAGAAACCACTCTAACAATGTCTTGATTACCACAGACCTTGCTGCTCGGGGACTGGATATTCCTGAAGTAGATGCAATCATTCACTATCAGCTTCCACATAAAGAAGATGATTTTACACACCGCAATGGACGCACAGCGCGTATGCAGGCAAAAGGTGACGTGTATGTCATCTTAAAACCGGAAGAAAATTATCCCTACATTCTAGAAGATACCGCAGAGGAGGAGTTCCCGGACTTTTATGACCTGCCGGAAAACTCGCCTTTTGCTACACTCTATGTCAGCGCAGGAAGGAAGGATAAGGTCAACAAAATTGACATCGTTGGCTTTTTGTTAAATCTGGATGGCATCGAAAAAGACGATATCGGAATTATCGAAGTCAAAGACAAAATTGCTTATGTTGCTGTCAAACGTAAACTGGCTTTAGTGATCATCAATGCCGCTAACGGTCAGAAAGTCAAAGGCCGAAAAGTGAAAATCGGAAGAACATAGAAAGCATAACAAGATATATTTACATATAAAAAAAGAGGTTTGTTGAACAAACCTCTTTTTTAATTTCTAATGCATCGCGCTTTATTTGATCAATCCAAATCTTTTAAATAGCCCAGATAACGTTGTACAGCTTCCCGTTTTTGATCCGTTAGATGAAAATCAAGATGTGCCGTCAAATATTTTGTATAATCAAACCCTTCAAATTCGGGCAGTCCCGCAATGACATCGGTCGCATGAGCCACGCCGTAAGCGAGGGCATCATTGAAATCTTTCACAAACGATTCAGGCAGCTTTTTATTGCTTACCCAAAGGGCAAACGCAAAAGGCAATCCTGTAAAATCAAACCATTCCTTCCCCAAGTCATAAACGTAGGGTACGGTATTCTTTTTACCGAAGGTGCGGTCACCGATCAGGACATAAGCATCTGGTTCCGCACTGTCGTCTGTAATCAACTGAACCTCGCGTTTCCAGTAATTCTTTAGCAGTACACGGGCAAGGCCATTAGAAGTACGCGATTGCTTATCCAGTCTGAGGGTCTCCACCTCCGTAATGGGCTTATTGGAAAAAATAAACACCGAATCAACGGCACCTTCAGTTCCGATACAAAAATCTGTATTGATATAATATTCAGGAAGACTTAGTAGTGCGGCAGTCGGAATAATTCCCATATCTGCCTCATCATCTATTACTTTTTGCGCACAGGCACTTGGATAATCGACACTGAGATCGATCTGATCCATTACCTTTGATTTACGTATTCCGTTCAAAAACGGATAAGTGTTTGTATAAGATACGGCTGAAATTCTAATTTTATTCATTCATCAATGCTTCTAGGTGGTCTGTATTGTAATGGTCTATAATTTCAAATTGACCATTATTATACAGCAATTTATATAAAGCAGTATTTGTGTGTGGAAAATCATCCATATATCGAGCATCAATACCAGTCATGAGGCAAAGCATGATACGTAAGGCACGACCATGCATACAAACAAGGATATTTTCTTCATTTGCTTGGGCCAGCATATGATCCAATGCAACCTGCTGGCGTTCCATTAATACATTTGGAGATTCTCCATTTTCAATACTGACATCCAATTCTCCGTTGCGCCATGCAGCAACCAATTGCTCAAAACCAGACAACAACTCAGGCGTCTGCTCTTTCCCTTCGTAGATTCCCCAGCTGATTTCATCCAGCCCGACAAGCTGTTCCCAAGGTAAATTTTGGTCAATAAAGCCTTTTACCGTCTGATGAGTCCTTAATAAAGTCGAGGTATATACTTTGTCAAAAGGCACTGTATTGTAGCGTTCAAAGAAAGCCTGAGCCTGGGCCATGCCTGTTTCATTTAATGGGGAATTAACCCCTCTCCCCTGCACTATGCCCTTTAGATTTAAATCAGTCTGTCCGTGTCGTATAAAATAAAATGTCTTTTTCAAAATGAATATGATCTAGTTTATGGGTTTACAACAGGTAGTGCATAATAACTTTTCTTTTTGGTATCCACTTCAAAGACAACATCATTATAGTCAGTTACCACATTATACAATGTATCGCGTTCAATGGGATGACGGCCTACCTGTTTAATCAATTCCACAACCTCTTGTGTTGTCATTCCAGGTTTTTGCTCTTCCGCACCAGCCATACTGTATATTTTGGTCGTATCGTCCAACGTACCATCAATATCGTCCACACCAAAAGCTAGGGACAATTGTGCTGTATCTCTTGATATCATGGCCCAGTATGCTTTGATATGATCAAAATTATCCATGTAGATCCGTGCGATTGCATAATTTCTTAAATCCTCAATAACAGAAACCTCAGGGATATGTGACATTTGGTTTTCCTTGTTCCTAAATTTCAATGGAATAAAAGTCTGGAAGCCACCGGTTTTATCTTGAAGCTGTCGCAAACGTTCCATATGGTCTACCCGATGCCAGAATTGTTCAATGTGACCGTATAACATGGTCGCGTTTGTATACATCCCCAGGCGGTGAGCTTGTTCATGAATATCTAACCACTGCTCAGCCGTACACTTGTCATGCGCAATCTGCTCTCTGATTTCCGGATGGAAGATTTCAGCCCCACCTCCGGGCATCGAATCAAGACCACAAGACTGTAAATATTTCAGTCCGTCATAGTGGCTCAACTTTGCTTTCTTGAAAATATAATAATATTCTACTGGCGTGAGTCCCTTAATATGCAATTCCGGTCGATGTGCTTTACATCTTTTAAAGAAATCCGCATAAAACTCAAGGTTTTGCTTTGGCACAACACCACCAGTAATATGCACTTCGGTAACGGCTTCATTGTCATATTTCTTCACAATATCCATCATGCCATCGACCTCCATTTCCCAACCTTCGGCGCGCTCTTTGATCAGTCTGGAGTAGGAACAGAATTTGCAGTCATATACACAGACATTCGTGGGCTCAATGTGAAAATTACGGTTAAAAAAGGTATGATCTCCATGACGTTTCTCACGGATATAATTGGCAAGAACACCAAGATAGCCTAATTCACCTTTTTCGTATAAAAGAACTCCTTCATCAAAAGTGATACGCTCCTCTCGCAAAACTTTCTCGGCTATATTTCTTAATTCAACGTCTAAATGTTTATCAGTGATCAAGAAATTTAATTTATCTATTGCGTTCATTAATGTATCTCCTATCTTAAACAAATGTACCTAAAAGGCGACAAAAGTTATAATAAAATGTGACAACACTCATTCAGGATTGCGTCATGTTTAGTCCGATAAAGACCAACAAAACTTTCCTAAAACGACGTGTTTAGTCGGTAAATTGCTGCATCTCAATTAACTTCTTATATAAGCCATTATGCTGTAGCAATTCAGTATGGCTACCCGATTCAACAATTTTTCCAGCTTCGATTACAACAATCTTATCTGCATTTTGAATGGTACTTAAACGATGTGCAATCACGACTGTTGTGCGATTATCCATCAATTTATAGAGGGAATCTTGTACTAATTTTTCGGATTCGGTATCCAGGGCCGAAGTAGCCTCATCGAGTAACATAATTGGTGGATTTTTTAACACTGCACGTGCAATACAGATTCGCTGACGCTGCCCACCTGACAATTTACCGCCCCGATCACCAATATTGGTTTGGTACCCCTGATCTGTCTTTAGAATAAACTCATGTGCATTGGCTATTTTTGCCGCTGCTTCGATTTCTTCCTGACTAGCGGCTAGATTGGCAAATGCGATATTATTGAAAATAGTATCGTTAAATAAAATAGATTCCTGATTGACAACACCGATCATACTACGTAAAGAATCCTGATCCAGATCTCTTAGATCCACGCCATCAAAAAGGATCTGTCCGTCCGTGACATCCATAAATCGTGGGATGAGATCCACTAATGTTGATTTCCCGCCACCTGAAGGGCCTACTAGGGCAACTACTTTTCCTTTTTCGATGCTTAGGTCTATTCCCTGAAGAATTTTCTTATCTTTCGTATAAGCAAAATTTACATCTTTAAAAACAATACGCTGCTCGAAGCTTTCAACTTTTTTCGCATTCGGTTTGTCGGTCACCTCACTTCGTTCATCAACTAATTCCAACACCCGTTCACCTGCTGCAAGCCCATTATGAATACCACTAAAAGCATCTGTCAATGCTTTCGCGGGACGCATGACCTGCGAGAAAATGGCTATGTAAGCGATAAACGCAGGTGCCGTCAAACTTTTATCTCCAGAAAGCACCAAATGTCCGCCATACAATAAAATAATAGCAACCATCATCACCCCAAGCAGCTCCGAAACGGGAGAACCCAATTGTTGTCTCTTCGCCATTGCCCGACCAATATTGGCATATCGTTCGTTCTCATTATGAAATCTATTTTTGATAAAAGAGACCGCATTAAAGGCTTTGATGATTTTGATACCGGATAGTGCCTCATCCAGGTAGGATATCATATTTCCATAGGATTCCTGAGCTGAACGCGCTTGGCTTTTTAAATTTTTTACAATTCGTGCTATAAAAAATGCTGAAATCGGAATAACCAATAAAGAAAAGAAGGTCAGCTTGGCCGAGATATTAAACAACATCACAATATAGGCGATCAGCTGCAAAGGTTCTTTGAATACGACCTGTAAAGTACCCGTTACTGAATACTGTACAACCTGTACATCGGAAGCAACCTTGGAAACGATATCTCCTTTCCGCTGTCCCGTAAAATAACCGACATGCAGATCCATCACATTGTCAAATACTGCCCTGCGTAGTTTCAACAAGGTATGAATACGAAAATTTTCCATAATCCGCTGGCAGAAATAACGAAAAAGATTACTGATAAATACGGAGATTACGATAACAATACAAACGTACTTTAATGCCCCATAAGCACCAAGTTGGTTATTTGCTACATTCGCATAGTAATTAAACCAGGCCAGAATATCCGTATATGTCTCAGGTTTTACAACTTCAGTGACAGATTTACCGGTATTAAAAAGTGTATGGAGTAATGGAGCGAGTAATGCTAAATTTAACGTGCTAAAAACAACCGTAATCAAGGTGCAAATTACATACGGAATCGCAAATTTCTCAATGGGTTTAGCAAATGATAAGAGCCTAAAATATGTTTTCATTTATTTTGAACTAAGACAAATTAATTTGACACAAAAAATAATTTGTCGACCTCTCCTCTTCCATTAAAATTCTGTTAAGCGAGGAAATTGAACAAAAATAACAAATTAATCAAGAAAAGCACTCATACAGTTCTATTCTATAAAATTATCAAGGTTTAGTGTGAAACGCTGAACGTGCTATTCATTTGAAAAAAAGACAAAAATAGCTACTTTTTATAGATAATTCCCTAATTTAGCTTCATTCAAATACCAAAATTATTAAAAATAAAATGCAAATAGACGTTGCCAAAAGATTGCAGCAAACTGAAGAATACTACTTCTCGAAAAAACTAAGGGAAATAGATGAGCTTAACAAACAGGGTGCACGTGTAATCAATCTAGGAATTGGAAGTCCTGACTTACCCCCTCACCCGGAGGTAATAGCGACATTAAACACGAATGCCCAACTTCCAAATGTACATGGCTATCAAAATTACAAAGGAGCTCCAGCTTTAAGACAGGCTGTCGCAGATTGGTATCAACGCTATTATCAGGCTACTTTTAACTCCAATACTGAAATACTACCGCTTATTGGATCGAAAGAAGGTATTGTACATATTTGCATGACTTACCTACAGGAAGGAGACAAGGCATTAATCCCCAATCCCGGATATCCGGCCTATGCTGCGGCGGTAAGGTTGAGTGGAGCTGAATCGATCACCTATAAGCTTACACAGGAAAAAAATTGGCTGATTGACTTTGATGAACTTCGGAAACAGGACCTATCAAAGGTCAAGTTGATGTGGATCAATTATCCGCACATGCCTACGGGTGCGTCAGCATCGGATGCGTTTTATAAAGAACTGATTGAATTTGCAAAGGAATTCAATATTCTTATCTGTCATGATAACCCCTATAGCTTTATCCTGACTGACAAACCGCGTAGTATTATGAGCGTGGAAGGCGCAAAAGAGGTCGCGATAGAATTAAATTCATTGAGCAAATCATCCAATATGGCTGGTTGGAGAGTTGGAGCATTGGTTGGTAGCGAAGAGCGTATCAATCAGGTATTACGTTTTAAAAGCAATATGGACTCAGGAATGTTTTTGCCTGTTCAATTGGCGGCGGCAAAAGCCTTACAACTGGAAGCTTCATGGTATCAAGATCTAAACAAAATTTATGCAGATAGACGTCATAAAGTCTATGAAATTATGAACTTACTGGGCTGTTCATACCAAAAAGATCAGGTTGGTTTATTTGTATGGGCTCAGATTCCGAATTCCTATAAGGATGGCTATGCCCTTAGCGATGCTGTCTTGGACAAAGCACGTGTGTTTATCACGCCGGGAGGGATTTTTGGAGACGGAGGAAATGAGTATATTCGGATCAGTCTCTGTGCCACAGTAGAAGTTCTTGAAGAATCCATCCAACGCATTAAGGATAACTTCTAAACGCATTTTTCAAAATTAACATTTCAGTCAGATGAAATATCCGCTATTACAGCAAAAAAATAAATATAATCCGGATATTTCATATGGACTTTGAAAAACAAACACGAATAAATAATTATTCACATATGAATATTGCCATCGTAGGCGTAGGCTTAATTGGCGGCTCAGTCGCCATCCGCTTAAAAGAAACAAAATTCTGCAGTAAGATCATTGGTGTAGATAAAAGTGAAAAAAATCTTGACAAAGCCAAGCAGATAGGCTTTATCGACGAAGCAATGACTTTGGAAGAAGCAATAAAGAACTGTAAGGTACTTATATTGACTATCCCGGTTGATGCGATTTTGCAGGTCGTTCCTCAGATCCTTGATCAGGTGACAGACCAGGTCGTTATCGACATGGGATCTACCAAGACAAACATACTCAACAAAATCAAAGATCACCCTAATAGAGGACGCTATATTGCGGCTCACCCAATGGCCGGTACGGAATATTCTGGCCCCGAAGCAGCCGTAGCAGGTTTATTCAAGGGGAAGATGATGGTCTATGTTGAAGCCTTTAGAACGGATGAAGATGCATTTGAAGTTACTGACGCGATAACGGATCAACTGGAGATGCGTACCTGCTTCATGAATGCGGACGAACACGATGTACATACAGCTTATGTTTCACATATTTCCCACCTTACTTCATTCGCACTAGCATTGACAGTATTGGAAAAGGAGAAATCGCAGGGACGTATATTTGAGTTGGCAGGATCAGGTTTTGAATCTACAGTCCGTTTGGCTAAAAGTTCACCAGATATGTGGACGCCTATCTTCAAACAGAATCGCGAAAATGTACTGGAAGTCCTAGAGGAACATATCAAACAATTGCAATCCCTACATGATTCAATCGCCAGCGAAGATTATGACAAGTTGCATAAACTCATCAAGCGTTCAAATAAGATTAAACGTATTATTAAGTAGGATGTGAACTGGCTTTAACGTAGAACAATCACAGGCTCCGCGGGAGCTCAACTAAAATAGAAACGGGGCTATCCAAATTTGGATAGCCCCGTTTCTATTTTATTCGTTCTCTCCACTTGTCTGCACAAGTATTCAATTCTCCATAAGACGCTTTTTTTATAGCTTTCTTCTATTTATTCGTCTTCCAATTCATTAAACTTATCTAAATCGAGCTTAGCCCCCACTGCATCGCCGAGCTTTTCTTTGATAGCAGCACGATAAGAATATAAGTCTGAATAATAGGGATTCAATTCAATAGCTGTCGAATAATCCACCAAAGCGCCTTGCATGTCCTCCAATTTTTCCTTGAGATCGGCCCGCAAAGAATACACATAAAAATCCTCAGGATTCAGTTCGACCAGACGGTTGAAATCAGACAATGCCTCAGGAAGACAGCCCAGACGTTCTAATAAAGAAGCCCGTTCTTCATACACAATAGATGAGTTGCTGTCATTTTCTTCCGCTTTCGCATAATCGTTAAGTGCTTTTTCGGAATAACGGTAAGATTCAAATACCTTGGCACGGAATACATAGGCGGCGGTTTGATTTTCATCTAGCTCGATCGCCCGATTAAAATCATTTAAAGCCAACTCAAAGCAGGTCAATTTTAGATAGAGACTTCCTCTGAAAACAAAGAGGTTACTATCTCCTGTTGTATTTTTATTGATGGCCGAGGTATACAATTCGATCGCCTTCAGATAATCATAACAATGTACATATTCAAGCCCTAATGAATTCAGCTCATCCGTACTGAGTTCTTTCGGCGTAGATTCCAGCTCTTGAATAACCAGATTCTCCGCTTCAAAATAGCTTACCTCGGCTTGATTTTCCTGCCATTCCAATACGCTATGATAATTAAAATCCAATCTTTTGGCAATCTGGTAATCATAAAATGCTCCCTCATCTTCACCGATCAAGCGATAGACTAGGCATCGGCTTGCATAAAAATACGGTTCCTCTTTAAAATTTTCAATTGCTCTGCTATAGACAGCGATCGCTTCTTGATAGGCTTTCAATTTAAAATAATAGAGTCCAAGGTAACTGTATGCCAGCGCACTGTTTGACAACACAATGACCTCTTCCAGGACTTGCACAGGATCGTTATCAGCAATAATCCCCATCGAAAAGCCCTTTAACAGGAGTTTGATGTCTGTTTGTTCGATGTGATCAAACTCATCCGGGGAAAAGGGAATGATATCCGTTGGAAAAAAAGACGAAATCGGCAAAAAAGAAAATTTAGCAAGCAATACAGGTGTGGGAAGTTTAAAATCCGCCGCTGTAACAGCATTGCCCCGAAGGGTAACAGATAGATTTGATATCATTTGCTTCATACCCAAAACTAAGCTAAATTTCGATACAAAAGAAATTTAACAGCTTTCCTTTCCTGTTTAAATAGAAACCTTTTAGTTCAACTCACCGGTCAAATAGAGATATTTGTAGCGAACGATATCCCTTGAGTTTGTAAATCTGACAAGCTTTTCATGTTTGAAGACATAATTGGAAACCTTGTCCTCCATTAAACGTAAAAACTCAACAAACTCGGCGAAAAAGCTTTGGCGTTCACTAGCTGTAAATTGACTATTTTTCACGATCCAAAAAAATTGGTCTTCATTGACATGAAAAGACACTTCATTTTTCTTCTCTTTTCGAAAAATAAAAATCGGGTCATTTTCTTGGTTAATAAATAAAGCAAAACCGGTATTTCCACCATCCAGGTTTACCACAAAAGCGGAAAAATAAACGGTACCTATCTGTAAATTTTCCAGACAAATTAATTTATGCAACATCAGGTTGGCAGTTAGATCACCTAAAAGTATTAAGTTTTTATTAAAAAACAAAAAAAGACCCACAATAATGTGAGTCTTTTTAATACAAATAGGATTTTACTAGAACGTAAATTTCACTGAAGCGTTCCAGGTCCTGCCCTGACCGATCAATACAAAATTGGATGTATCAATACCATTCCAGATATTGTCAGCATTTGTAGTTACTGTACTGGAGGTAGCCTCGGAGATATAGAATTTGTTTAATACATTATTCATATTAACACGGAAACTCATTGTATTTTTATCACTTACTTTAACCTCATAGGATAATCCGGCATCCAGTAGATTGAAAGAAGGAAGCTCAATTACACGACCAACCTTTTTACCGTTTTCTTCAACCGTTCTATGTCTTGAAGAATATAGGCGTTCATACTGTCTGTAGTTACCATCAACTGAAAATCCTTTGAATACAACGTATTTAGCACCAAAACCGTAAGTTGTCTGCGCAGCATTTCCAACACGCTCCCCAGTCAAATCGACCTCTTCTCTACCTAGTTCAACACGGTTATCATTGCGTTCAATAGCTGTTACTTTTCCATCATATTTCCAATCACCGATTGATGCAAAACCAGTTAAAGTAAGCCCATGAAACGGACGAGCTGCAATGTCTAATTCCGCCCCTTTATGATCCTGTTTAACACCGTAATTTGACGTATAGATATATTGTCCCGCAAGCAAAACGCTCGGATCATTCTGTGGGTTATATTTAGCAACGTCCTTATCTGTTGCCAGTCTAGAGCTACCTGTAACTCGATTTTCCCAAGTTGTACGGTAAACATTCACATTCACATCCAAGAATTGAGAAGCAAATTTATAACCAGCTTCTAAACCCAGAATTTTTTCATTGTCAGCATTTTCATTGATATCATTTGCATAATTCATGAAAATATTGTTTTGATAAGGCTGACGGGAATAATACCCTGCATTAGCAAAAATACTGTGTTTCCCCAAAGTATAACTTACACCACCTTTGGTATTGTATCCAAAGTTGTTAACTGTTTTGGATTTTTCATTTCCCGGTGTATATTGAAAATAATCGTAACGCTTATTTTGTTGTTCAGAAACTGATCCTTGGAAAAATGCTGTAAAACCATTTTTAGCATATTCCAATTGACCAAATAAACCTCCGTAGCGGATATATTGGTTATAGTCCCAAGACAGTCTGTCTTCACGAGAATCAGGCTTGCTTGAGAAAGCTTTCCAAGGATTAGTGGAATATGTATTGGTTACATATACCGGATCAGTAATATTAATATTACCGCCCAACAATACACCATTTGTATTGGCAAGTGGATCAGTTAACTTACGGTAATGTGTACCTTTATAATCTCTGACATCAAAACCAATGTTAAAATTCAAAGACTCTGAAAGTTTATGGTTGTAGTTTGAAACAACACCAAACCATTGGTGATTGTTCACATCGGCTGCTAGGTATTTTTCTTTGTTGTACTTGTCACCTCTTAACCCTTGACCACCACCAGCAGCCAAAGAAGCATATACAACAGTAGATAATGAAGATTTATCATCGATGGTCCAATCCCAGTTTAAGTTAGCAACCGGTTTATGATAAAAGTTCTTCTGTGGATTCATCATCACCCCGTTGACATCCTTATAGTTATCATTGTATCGCTTACCATATTGTAAGTAATTTGATAATTTAGATGTAAATCCTTGGTTATGCCATTGCGGGGCTCCTGTAATCATCAAGTTAAGGTTGTGCTTTTCACTTGCTTTATAACCTACAGATAGGAAATAGCTCTGTCCTGCACCTTCAGTATGATCCATATATCCGTTACCAGACCATTGCGTAAACATTGCCGAAACAGCAAATCCGTTTTTCATCAAACCTGTATTGTAACCAACAGTAGCTTTCATAAACATGTCGTTACCGACTGTTGTCCGCACAAAACCACCTTCTTTCATCGAAGTGGATTGCGTTACATAGTTTACAGTTCCCCCTACAGATGAAATGGCTAATTTAGAAGCTCCCAGACCACGTTGAATCTGTACCAATGATGCAATGTCCGTAAGACCAGACCAGTTTGACCAATATACGCTACCATTATCCATACCATTGATCGGCTGACCGTTCAATAAAAATGCGGTATTGGATTGGTCAAAACCACGTGTAGTCATTGAAGATTCACCAAAACCTTTGGCTTGACCAGTAATATAAACAGATGGAGTATTGGCAAGCGCTGAAGTAATATCCTGTGCTCCTACTTTTTCCTCTAAATCTCTTTTATGGATTGTAGATACCGCAATAGGTGTTTTTCTACCTACAGCAATATCAATAACACCATGACCAACAACAACAACCTCATCTAAATCCGTTGAAGAATTCTCCGAAAAAGTCGGATTTATATTCAACGATTCGCCTGATTTCAACATGATGTTTTCAATGACAACTGGTGTTTCACCAATATAGGTCACTTCCACTTTGTAGGGACCACCCTCTTGAAGATTTGAAATTTGAAATTTTCCTTGAGCATCAGCTGAGCCGCTTACAACTTGTCCACTTGGGATGTGGGTGATTTTAATGGTTGCTCCTTTAACTGTTTGTCCAGTAGCCTCTTTTACAACTCCTGAAACCGAACTAGTATTTGCTGTTTGTGCATGAACCGCGCCATAGCTAGCAAAAACAAGTGCAAAAAAAAGTAAAGACTTTTTCATCTTAGATGTGATTGTTTTGTTTTTTGAGCCGCAAAATTAGGAATTGATTGTCTTTTTAACTAATTTTAACACTAGCATAACTGTATTCAGTGCATTTATATTCACTTCAAATTTTAATCTTCCATAGATTAAGCTCGGTTTTAAGATCAAAACAATAATTCAGAAATCAGCCCATTGACATAAACACAATAAAAACATTATTTTAATGGAAATATCTCAAAAATAGTCAAAATAAAATTTTGTCTTCTTTGAATAAGTCGATACATTATTTTATTTTCGTTTTCTTTATCCGACATCTACCTGAAACACTCTTTATTAATACAACAGAGCATAAGGTCTTAGCATTTTTTTAGTCAAACACCGCGCCCCTTAAAATCAAAATGGCTATATTTAATTACTAATAAAAAACTATGTTGTCCATTGAACAAGCTTACGCAGGTGTTCTTGAACCTGCATTGATTGAAGAAATTATAAAGCACGCTCGCATCAAAAATTTTCGTGAAGGCGATCTCATCATCGATACCGACCAATACATTAGCGCAATGCCCCTATTGCTAGCGGGAGCGATCAAAGTCGTCCGCGAGGATGAAGCCAGAGGCGAACTCCTACTCTATTATCTTGAACAGGGACAGACCTGCACCATGTCTATTGCCTGTTGTCTGGGTAATAAAAAAAGTGAAATCCGTGCCCGGGCTGAAAAGGATACAACCGTAGCCATGATCCCCAATGAACAGGTCAATGACTGGATGGCAAAATACCCATCCTGGCGGAATTTCATTATATCAAGCTATTCGAGTCGAATGAATGAAATGCTTCAGGCCATAGATAATCTTGCATTCTCCAATATGGAAGAACGTATCCTCAATTACCTAAAAGCCAAAGTAAATCTTACCAACGACCGAATCCTTACCCTTACTCATCAGGATATTGCATCCGATCTGAATACTTCCCGCGTTGTCGTCTCCCGGATCTTAAAAAAACTAGAAAATGAAGACAAGATTGTACTGCTCAGGAATGAGATCAGGGTATTGATTTAGCAGCAGAAATAAATTCATATCAAACGGATATAAAGCTTACCGAAGCAGATTTCAATACTTGTGCAGTTGTCCTAGCTTTGCACCCCATAGATCCAAAAACATTTGTACCTTTATTGTGAGCAGAACGTTCGATTCACATGACAGGATTTAATATGAAAACAGAAAACGTAGGATTTATAGGATTAGGAAACATGGGGAATCCCATGGCAAAAAACCTTGAAAAAGCAGGTTTTCCGCTTGCCGTTTACAACAGAAACATCGCCAAAACAAGAGACTTTGAAGCACAATCAACTGTTTATAGTGAAGTCACAGATCTGATAGGCGCCAGTGACGTCGTTTTTACCATGCTGACAAACGATGATGCAGTCGAAGAGGTATACAGCAAAATTCTTGAACAGCCTATCAGCGGAAAATTATTTGTGGATATGAGTACCATCGCTCAAGATGTGAGTATCAATCTTGCCAATAAGCTAAAAGCAAAAGGTGCTACATTTCTGGATGCTCCTGTCGCTGGAAGCACCAAACCTGCTGCAGAAGGTACATTGATCATTATGGTTGGCGGAGAACAGACCGACCTTGAACGTGCTAGACCTTACCTTGAAAAGATGGGAAAATCCATTAAACACCTTGGTGAAAATGGCAAAGGTATTGCCGCAAAACTAGCCATCAATTATTTTCTATCAATCATCTATCAAGGTCTGGCCGAAACCATCTTATTCTCCGATCAATTAGGGATTGAACGCAGTGAAATGCTAGAGATTATCAACGATAGTGCCAGTGGTAGCGGAGCAACAAAAGTAAAAACACCTTTGCTCGTAGAAGGAAATTATACCGCAGCATTTGCACTGGATCTGATGTTAAAAGATATCCGGCTGGCACAACAGGCAGGAGCCACCTATCCCCTGCTTGGCACCTTGCTAGACACCTATCAAAAGGCACATGAAAACGGCTTGGGACAGTTGGATGTGATCGGAATTATTGAGTCAATAAAACCATCCTGAGTCTAAATTTGTTTATAAACACACGAAGGACTTTCACCGGAAACAGCGGTATTATGTTTAATCACACAGGCCATCTGATGGCTAAAAAAAATTAAGAACAGATGAAAACAGCTTTGACATTTTTTCTATTAACTATCGTTACCATGAGCATGAAAGCACAGGAGTTAAAACAGGTATCCTATAAAGACGGAACACAGCAGCTAAATGGGCTTATCACGTCCAATGCTAATAAAAAAGGGCCTGCAGTCCTTATTTTACCCGCTTGGAAAGGCATAGACAATGAAGCAAAACAAGCTGCTTTACAACTTGAAAAAGAAGGTTATATTGCTTTCATTGCCGATATCTATGGTGAAGGAAATATTCCTACAGACAACACGGCGGCTTCGAAAATCGCCGGCCAATATAAAGCAGACTACAAGGCCTATCAGCAGCGCATTTCGGCTGCTCTGAAACAATTGAAGGAAGCAGGAGCTGATCCCGAAAAAATTGCAGTAATTGGTTACTGCTTTGGCGGAACCGGAGCGCTGGAAACAGCACGCGCTGGTTTTCCTGTCGCAGCTGTGGTCAGTATTCATGGTGGGCTCTCCAAATCAGTCGACAGACCTAATGCAGCAATCAATGTAAAAGTATTGGTTGAACATCCCGCCGCTGACAAAAGTGTATCAAAAGAAGATTATGATGGATTGGTTAAGGAACTTAATGAAGGAAAAGCCGACTGGCAGATCATTACCTATGCCAATTCTGGCCATACCTTTACCAATCCAGAATCACCAGAATATAACCCTGTTATGGCCAAACGTGCTTGGGAGCATACTTTACTATTCCTAAAAGAAGTACTAAACTAAAACATATAAAGCCAAAGTTTCCCCTATTTAAATGAACTGTCATTCCAGATCAATAAAGCCCCATTCGATCATTTTCCAGTTATTGGCACTCCTGTTCTGTACGACTGTAGCACGATCTCAAACGATAAAATCAATGGAAATCGGAGCGCCTACACAAGCGATCCTGTTCGTTACCAATGAATCCGATAAATCAACGGATTTCGCGATGCGTCTCCATGATCAAAAGGCGAATGAAATTATTAGACTGGCTCCCTATAGTACCACCAAACTCCTGGTCTCAAAAACAGATGCCCAAAAATTTACTTTTGTTGTCAACAAGCGTAAGTGGACAGTGGATGCACCAACCCTCAAACAACGCAATGCCATGATCCTGTTTGATGGTCAGAGCCGACCGAAAGTGATCTATGACAGTCAAAGCTATCTACAGGCCGCAAAGCCAATATTGACAAATAATAAGCAGACAAGTACGCCTCAAAAAGCGCTTAAATACGATGGGAAACTATTCTTCGATTCCATCGCAGCTATTCCGTTTAAACCATCCAAGCAATATGCTAAGGCCATCATCTCTCGATCCAATCTTCCGATCTACTCCACTCAGAAAAAAGGCAAATATGACGGAACTTATATTTCGCAGACCTTTACAGGGGAGAACCTCGAAAAACCTAGCGGCATTATAACAACCGTTTATCAGCAAGGCAAAGAACTCTCGGCAAACAATTTGTCTAATGGGATCAATTTTTACACCAAATATTTTTACAACAAATGGGGATTAATCGATTCGATACAACAGCTTCAAAATAGCAAATGGTCCTCTAGTACAATTTATCAATACTTACCGCATGCTATTCTCATTACCGATCCTGAGCGGCGGTCCGTCTCCATCCAGCATTTAAATGATCAATATCAATTGATCCGGGAGGAGTCCATTCATTTCGTTTACCAACGGATGCATTGGGTCGACCGCCGTTACAATGAAAATGGGCAGCTTATTGAGGAAGTTTCAGGGCTAAATGACGCTATCGAAAAACGTACACTGTATTATTATGATAACCCAAAAGCAGACAATTTCTCTTCGTGGCAGGTATTTGACACGAGGGGGAAGCTCACTGCTGAATCCAAAATAGCTGTGCAAGGCAACGAAACGACCTACCTATTTTATCGTGATGGTACATTGGAATTGAAAATAATCTCAAAAGAACAGGGCGATTATCAATACGAGAGCACTGTATTTGATAAACAGAATAAAATCACTTCTAAAACAATACAAACAAAGAAAAATCCCGCCAATTCTCAATAATCAAAACGCGCAAACTGAAACATGAGGAAGCAATAAACAATCATTTGTCATTAGTGAAAAAACGGAAATTAATAAGTCAACGTCACCCTTTGCTATATTTTCTTGCTGTTTGGGTAAGAAGAACACAAAGAAAAGCCATTTGGTTACTGGATAATAAAAAGTACACAAAAACCAAGTCTACAACAGCGCTACAGTACCGCATCAAAAAACACCAGTCTGTTTTATTAAAGAAGTTGGGAGAAAACAATATGCAGCTGCAGATCAATAAAGTGACCAATCTAAAGATTGCAGCAAAGCAGATCAACGGTGTACTGATCCACCCCGGTGAAACCTTTTCATTCTGTAAACTAGTTGGGCAGCCCACAAAAAAGAAAGGCTATCTTCTGGGGATGGAATTGTCTTTTGGCGAAGCACGGGCAGGTATCGGTGGTGGAATATGCCAGATCTCCAATCTGATCCATTGGCTTGTTATCCATAGCCCACTGACAGTCGCAGAGCGTTATCATCATTCT
This sequence comes from Sphingobacterium sp. GVS05A, assembly GCF_019969845.1. Classification (GTDB taxonomy): domain Bacteria; phylum Bacteroidota; class Bacteroidia; order Sphingobacteriales; family Sphingobacteriaceae; genus Sphingobacterium. Next base: position 405,719 of record NZ_JAHXYR010000001.1, on the reverse strand, counting down.
TTTGATCCGTTTCCCGATGATGGGCGTGTATTACCTTTCGGAAGCGGTGCAACGGTATTTTACAACTATCGGGACTATCAGTTTACCAACAATACACCCTACACGTTTCAGATCAATCTCTGGTTTACCGAAAAATGTCTTGAAGGTGAACTGAGGATCGATCAGGAGCTCGATTTTGCCTATCACGTCATTGAAAAGGACCATCAATTCCTTAAAATAGAAGATCAATTCTATCGAAAAAATGAAATATGGCGGGAAAAATTCCTAAAATTTCAGGGTGGAAAGGTTGTTGATACGGAACTCCTGACGAAAAATTTTGCCCGCGTCACTTATACCCCACCTGACTACACGGAATTGCCAGCTGAAGACAATATAAATTCTTAACAAGCAGCTTAGCTGCACGAGATCATTTTGACATCATCCTGTATTAGTTATCGGCTCAAGCTATTTCCTTACTGATACTGAAAATGTCGGTCAAATCGCTCGCAGTCATTTTTACTATTCTTGGGCCGAATAAAACACGGGCTATAAAAAGTCCTTTTTTTTGTCTAAATTTGATATGGCTTTGGGGGTATTCTGTATAGAATTGAGATAGTCCCTTCGAACCTGATTCGGTTTATACCGGCGTAGGGAAAAGCAACCGCTTAGGTATATTGAAATATACCGGACAGCCCATCTGTCTCATTTCTTCCTGACAAAGCCACCATCAAACATAGCGAACAAAAAGGAATGGAAGATTTAATTATCGATCTGTTAGCACAGGTCAAACGACAAAAACCACTTGTACATAATATTACGAATTTGGTGGTGATGAATAGCACCGCCAATGCACTCCTTGCTCTTGGAGCTTCCCCAGTCATGGTTCACAGCCCATCCGAAGTACGCGAGGTTGTTGATCTTGCCCAGTCATTGGTACTTAACATCGGCACATTGAGTGAACTTACTGCCGAGTCTATGCTTGTGGCAGCAGAACACGCCAATAACATTGGCCGCCCCTGGGTATTGGATCCTGTGGGTGCGGGAATATCCGCTTTTCGCAATGACCTATTAGCAAATCTCTTGGAGTTAAAGCCAACTGTGATACGGGGAAATGCATCGGAGATCATGAGCCTTTATAATTTCAACGAGGTCAATACCAAAGGTGTAGACAGCACCGCAGACAGCAAAGCAGCTATCGGCTTTGGTAAAGCATTACAAGAACAATTGGGATCTATCATCTGCATCTCCGGAAAGGTAGACTATATCCTGTCCGAACAGCATACCGCTGAGGTGCACAATGGACACCCCTTGATGACCCAGGTTACCGGACTTGGCTGTAGCGCAACTGCACTCATCGGTGCATTTTTAGCAGTCACAGACCATCCTTTTGAAGCAGCGACCGCCGGTGTCTCCCTTTTGAGCTTAGCAGGTGAACTGGCTACAGCGCGATCCGCTGGTCCGGGTTCCTTACAGATGAATCTCTATGATGAACTGTATCTGCTGAATGAAGAGCGTATCCGGATGCATCTCAACTTGAAGCATTATGGCAATTAATCCCCTGTTTCCTTACCCCTTGTATCTGGTTATCTCCGAACAGGACTGCTACCCACAATCTTGGCTCCATATTGCGGAAGAAGCCATAATCGGTGGTGTAGATATTATTCAGTTACGCGAAAAGAACGAAACGCCGACGGGGTTTCTGGAAAAAGCCAAGAAGCTAAAGCAGATTACCGATCGCTATGGAATCCCATTGGTCATCAATGATGCCGTGGATATTGCAATTGAAATCGAGGCATGGGGCGTGCATGTTGGACAAAATGATCTTCAACCTATAGCAATAAGGGAAAAATACGGACAGCGTCTTCAAATTGGCTGGTCGCTTGAAGATCGGACACAACTTGACAGCAAACAGATGGCCGCTGTAGACCACCTTGGTGTCAGCCCAATCTTTCCAACAAAAACAAAAACAGACACCATTACAACCTGGGGAATCAGTGGATTGGCTGAGTTACGTAATCTAACTGAAAAGCCCTTGATCGCCATCGGAGGCATGAACCTAGACACCAGCGCAAGTGCCTGGCTGTCTGGCGCAGATTCCATTGCGGTCGTATCGGCAATTTGCCAAAGTAAAAACCCAAGGGCGCATAGCGCTCAATTAAAGGAATTATTAACATGACCATAACGAAAAAATATACAGTGCCCACTGTACTGAGCATAGCGGGGTTTGATGGCAGTGGCGGAGCTGGTATCCAAGCCGATACGAAAACTATATCAGCCCTTGGATGTTATGCCATGAATGTCTTAACGGCATTACCAGTGCAAAACACGCAAGGGGTGCGGAATATTTACGAGATACCGACCCAAGCAGTACGTGAGCAACTGGATGCGATCTTCGATGATATTTATCCGGATGCGATCAAAATCGGGATGGTTCACACGATTGAACTTGTCGAACTGATCAGCAGCTATTTGAAAGATTACCGTGGAACAATCGTATTTGATCCCGTGATGGTGTCGACAAGTGGTCACAAATTGATCCATGATGACACAATACAGGCATGTATGGACTTGCTTTTTCCACAAGCGACGATTATCACTCCCAACCTGGATGAAGTCAGTGTACTTGTCGGAAGAACCATAGCTGAGGTCCAAGAAATGGAAAAAGCAGGTATTGAACTTCTTGAAAAAGGATGTCAGTCAGTCCTTATTAAAGGCGGACACCTCCAGACAAGCGAGCTCACCTCCCTCCTCTTTCAGCAACATGCATCACCATTGGTATTTAAATCACAAAAAATTGACAGCAAAAATACACATGGATCCGGCTGCTCTCTTTCTTCAGCAATAGCGAGCCAGTTAGCGCAGCAATTCCCCCTTGCTGAGGCTGTCGCTGCCGCTTTAGATTATGTCTACGAGGCAATTAAGGGAAGCAAAGACCTCGTTATTGGCAAAGGAAATGGGCCACTTAATCATTTCCACAACCCTTCTAAACTTATTTTTCATGAAATGGAGCGATAAAGCCTGGGATGCTATAAGACCAATTTATGCTGATATCTTAGCAATGCCTTTTATTTCCGAACTGAGCAATGGCAGTCTACCGCTGGACAAATTTCAATTCTATATGCGCCAGGATGCTTACTATCTGGAGGAATTTGGACGTGTTTTAGCTTTTATCGGTGCAAAGAGTGCCAACAATCAACAAGCTCTGGATTATTTTGAATTTGGACGCAATGCGCTTATCGTCGAAAAAGCGCTCCATGAAAACTATTTTAAAGAATTTGGTCTGGATCCGGAAGACGATAACAAGATAGAACCCGTTTGCCACCATTACGTGCATTTTTTAAAAAGTGTAGCCGCCTTTGAACCTATTGAAGTCGCTATGGCTGCAACTTTACCCTGCTTTTGGATTTATAAAGAAGTTGGCGACCACATCGTTTCGATCGCCAGTGGCGACCAAAATCCCTATTCCAAATGGATCGATACCTATAGTGGTGAGGACTTCGCCGAGGGAGTGAACAAAGCCAAAAAATACGTCGATCAAATTTCTGAACAAACTACTGCAACAAATCGGGAGAAAATGCGACAAGTATTTATAACAGCTTCCCGATTGGAATATCATTTCTGGCAGGCAGCTTACGAAAAGAGAATGTGGTAACCACAAAAACAACAGTTAAATTGTTCGATAGCGAACACCAGTTGTTCAAAAATGGGCAATAGAAAAAAAAGTCCAAAAGCAAAAAGAACTACTTATCAACGATTTACATGGTTTTTAAATTTTGGCACCACTATTATATATGTAAGGAAGGAAATGAGGCTGTTTTTCGAAATTAAAATAAAAATTATAATAGCATAAAATTAAAAACTACTAATAGACAAACCCATGAAAAGAATTTTAACCATCGCCTTTATTTCATTTTTATACGTAGTTCAAGCGCAAGAACGTGAAACCCGTAAGATTTCCGCTCCGGATGGCATTTCGGCAGCTACTTCGCTACGTGTTGACTACGTTCATTCTAATCGCAATGAAGTTGTTGTTGAAGCGGACAATGCGGAGCATCTGTCGCTAATAGAAACAAATGTAAAAAATGGCATATTACATGTGCAATATAAACGAAACTCACAGATCAGAAATGCGAGAAACAACCGTGTAACGGTATATTCGAATAAAATTCCGACAAGTTTTTCTGCCTCTTCGAGTGGATCAATCTACAGCAACGAAACGATAAAAGCCAGCAAAATAGCGGTAAATGTTTCTTCGTCCGCCCGTATTTCACTTAAAAAATTAATTGCCGATGATATTTCACTTTCGACAAGTTCCTCGAGCAGGTTAACGGCTGATGTAAGTGCAAAGAATCTAACGGTGAATTCAACAAGTTCGTCAAGACAGGAAATTGCTGGAAGTGCGACGAATTTGAATTTAAGTACCAACTCTTCCGCATCAGTGGACATGGCTGCCTTTACAACAAGCAATGCAGAGGTCAATGCCAGCACATCGGCCGGTGTTACCTTAAGTGTTAAGGATAATCTGCACGGTAAAGTTTCTACTTCGGCAAAGATCTCCTTAAAAAATCAGCCACGAAATGTCCAGGTTGACAAATCGACAAGTGGCCGAGTCGTTATGTAATTTTAGTTTAGGTCTTTAAAAAAGACTGTTTATTTATGTTTAATGTTTAGTTAGCTAAAGGTGGCGCCCTCCCCAGTGCCACCTTTTTTTACTTCTCCGTCCTCCCCTCATCGGGTCAGAAAATGGACTAGACTCCCCCTTCAACAGCCTGTTATCAGGAGCAAATTCACCGGATATCATCTGATATTTTCGTATCTTGTGCTAAGAAACACAAGCACACATAACACACAATCCAATGGATAATTTTTTAGCAAGTAGCCTCAAGCAATTTCGGGAATTCAAATCTTTGGGAGACAAGACCTTCGCTCAATTGAGTGATGAACAATTGTTCTGGCAATTCAACCCCTCTAGCAACAGTATTGCCCTCATTGTGAAACACCTCCATGGGAACATGCTTTCGCGTTGGACAGACTTTCTACATTCGGATGGTGAAAAAGAGGGTAGAGACCGCGATATGGAATTCGAAAATACCGAGATGAGCAGAGCGCAACTGATCGCACTGTGGAACGAAGGTTGGGATTGTTTATTTCAAGCACTTGAATCTTTAAATGAGCGAGACCTGACGAAAACAATCTTTATCCGGGGAGAGGGACATACCGTATTGGCAGCCATCCACCGCCAACTTGCACACTACCCCTATCACGTCGGCCAGATCGTTTACATTGGAAAAATGTGCCAGGATGAGCAATGGACTTCACTATCCATTCCAAAAGGAAAATCTGCAGATTTTAACCAGGAAAAATTTGGCCAAAGCAAAAAAGTATAACGGCTTATAGCTATCTACTAACGCTGTCCAATCGACAATTGGGCAGCATTTTCACCTAAATTTTTCAATTGCAATCGGATACTACAAATCCGTTTAAAACGTTACATGGAAGGAACTGTTTTAGGTGTTCTTTAGCAAAGAATTGATTATATTTGTGTGATCTACCGTTACTAATTCCTTTACGATTCAATCCCATGGGAATTAGCTTGTTTAGGGTTGCAAAACAAATAGCAAGTGCATGGGGCTCATTGATCTACTTGAGCGTAGACAGGTAATTTATAATTATTTAAAGATGAAAAATTCGATTAAGATCATCAACAATTACGAATATAAAAAGTTATTCTTACCTGATGTTTCTGAACATAATCTATTTAATGAAAGTAAAATCCAGGTTTATCGAATTGAAAATTATCTCCGGAGCATCTTAATGCCGGTCATTCCCTATCGTACTACATTCAATTTTCTAATTTTCGTAACGAAAGGTTCCCTGACACAACATCTGGAATCAGCCTCCTATACGCTGACTGAACATCAGGTCATCAATATCAAGCAAGGGAATATCACCGCAACACTGGCCATATCAGACGATGTTGAAGGTTTTTTTGTGGTGTATGAAAACGAAATTGTTACTGATATCGAACTTGGAATCAATGACATCAAATTTTTTAATTCTCATCCATTTACTACGCTAAAGCCACATGTTGCCAATTGGATTCAGCAAATGCTGATTCTTTTGGAGGAAGAGCTTTTTACTGAAGGTCGCGTGATGGAGGTATGTATCTCGATGATGCAGTGTATCTTATTGAAGGTCATAAAATCGGATATTGAAACCAAGGCACCGATGAGCAGGCAACTTGATATTGCATTTCGCTTTCGGGAATATGTCCAAAAGTTCCATATTGACCATAAAAATGTATTGTTTTACGCCAATCTATTGCATATCTCGGAGAACTACCTGAACAAATGTGTGAAGGAGGCAACCAATAAGCCACCCAAGCAATGGATTACTGAAATCAGCATCTTGCATAGCCAGATCCTCTTGCAGGACGCTACGAGAGATATTGCGGGGATAGCTTTTGAATTGAAGTTCCAATCGCCCTCCTATTTCACCAGGCTATTTAAAAAAATCACCGGGTATTCACCCAGTGATTATCGAAAACATAAGTTTATGGCAGACTAATGTTTATGGTAAGGCAGGTTCCAAATGAGGTCAACCGCCAGATAATGCACACCAAAATCCACTTGATCATAGCCCTTGATCAGATCATTCATGTAGCCTACATCCAGTCGTAAAGGCGTCTTTGGGATATCTGTCATATAGTAAAAACCCAAACGTGTTTCCTTGTAACCAAAGCTCGACCAAGCATCCGGTTCGTTCAGTTTACTGATCGCAAAAAGACCTTCGGCACTCAATGCCAGTTCCTGCTTATTTTTATCGGAGATTTTAAAATTCAACTGCGACTTCAGCCGGGTTCTAAACTGAAAATTCTCTTCCGCTTTGTGAAAGTCTGCGGTAAAAAATTTCCGGAACTCCTGTCGTAGTGTATTTTTCCATTTCCAGCGCTCAGCGAGCTTAAAAGTATAAGCATAACGTCCATACAATCGGAATTCCTGTTCAACTCCTTCATTGTGGTAGGGTGCTTTTTCATCATATACATTTTGACGTCTGTAGCTCAGTGCATAGCTATATTGCTGATTTGGTGCAAATTTGTGGTAGACCTCATGATTCAACACCCAGATAGCCTGCTTATGAAAAGGATTGGAGTCGTCAGGTGTACTTTTGGTTCCCAGGCCGATATAGGTCAGTGCTTCCTTTGTTCCGGAACTGTCTAACTCGCGTCGTAGGCCCAACACCGACCAGGAGGCCGTTTTGGCTTTACCAAGCCCCGGTGGACTTACCTGCCCATATACGGTGTTTACATGAATTCCTAATAAGAGCATTATTGGGAATAGATTTATTAAACGAAATTTCAACATCAGATAAAATTTTAGTAAAAAAAGACTAAGATGTCTCCGCTGTCGCAGAAAATTTAGCCACCAACCAATTGTCCAGTCGTTTGACAGGCTCCATTGCCCACATCGCGACCACAAAAGGAAACGTTAGCGTCGTCCAACCATTGTGGATCAGGAAATGGTCAAAATAGGTTGCTATAATAACCGCAATGAGTACATAAATACCATCTCTGACGCGTTGCCCGCTCAAAGCAATCCCACATAAAACTGCGTTGAAGCTAAAGATCCCATTATTGGTCATATCGGTTGATTCATGTCCATGATGCGATATGTAAACGCTAATAATTACAGCTGCAGAAGCATATAACGCTGCGATTGGTTTACTGATAAAAACACCAATGAAAAAGATCAGTCCCGCAACTAAGCTACCCTGAAAAATAACCTGACCAAAGGCATGTCCTTCAATAAGGAAATCGTCCATTTCCTCAATATCTACAAAGTGCTCTGGAACGGTCCGTAAAGCCAATTCTGGAATACTCAATACATATAGCGCAATCCAGGTGATCATGATAAATGGAAACGTAAATACAGGAATATTTTTCTTGAGCGCCAAGCCCATTAAAATCGTGGTCAGTGCAGAACCGATGATCAAGGCAGCCCATACCCAGATATTAGCCTGAAAATAAAAGACCAACGCAATCCCATATAATGTGGCATTAAATCCAAAGAGCCCATCATTAATATGGTCCTCGTCAAACTTCATCAATTTCGCTGTTATTACCCCGACAAGATTCGCCAGTATCCCAGCAAATCCCATGAGTGCGGAATCATAAATAATAGCCCCAATAAACAAGACGCCAGTCCAGATGTTACCCTGTAACATAATCTGTCCAAATCCCTTAAAAACAGCTTTAACAAAAGCCAGGATGTTATTTTTCATTAGAATAATTTGTTATTTAAAAATTGTATTCAGTCCCCGTTATTTAATTCAGGAATAATTTTTCCCATAAAGCACTTTGCATCTCTTTAAAAAGAAGGTAAAGTTGCTCAGCACCATACCCCAGCACACGCACCATAAAACCATCGTGTTGCAAAGCACTGATACCAAAGGCAACATCCTTGGTTTCCCCATATTTCTCATAGAATGCTTCGATCCATTCATCTGGACTTAACCCGGCACTATTCAGATAGATCAGCGTCCCTTGGTGTGTATATCCTTCCAGAATGCCCAATCCCTGAATGGGCATACGGTCGGGTTGTAACAGCACATTATCTTTTACAACCAGTCGACCATTCACATAACATTCCGTCAGGTTCTGAAAATGATTGTATTGAAATTCCTCCCCCGACATTTTCCTTCCACAGGTCACAATTTCGCTCAGTAGTAGATGGCAATTGGAGGCAAGATGGATAATGTTGTGACTCAAAAAATGAGAGGAATGTTGAGGTACTACGGGGTGAGGAACATAGGAAAACACCGAATCTTCGCCCAAAGTCACCTGCATTGTCTGCGAAGAATGCCCCTTCATATGAAACAGACGCTGATAAGCCTGCGTCTGTAACTGCAACTTTGCTCCTGGCGCAATATCAATTTTGATCTGATGATCATCACCATCCAACAATCCCGGTGAGGAACTCATGATCATCAAATAAGCCGCATTGTCTTTTTGATATTGACCGACAGGGACAATGCGAAAAGGTTGAGTGACATAAGCATCCTTCATAAAGGATTTCCCTTCACGATGTGCTATTTTGACGGCTAAAGAACAAATCATAATTAACGAAGTAAATTAGGTTCTTCAATATCTTGAAGCAATGCATATTTCTTGATCCAGCCCACAATCTCTTCCAGACCATCGCCAGTTTTCAAATTGGAGAACAAAAATGGAGCACCTTTGCGCATCATACGGGCATCATGTTCCATGACCTCCAAGCTCGCGCCCACATAAGGCGCCAAGTCTTTCTTGTTGATCAATAACAGATCCGAACGTGTAATCGCAGGACCACCTTTACGTGGCATTTTTTCACCCTCAGCGACATCAATTACGAAAATGGTGATATCTGCCAGATCTGGGCTATAGGTTGAAGTGAGGTTGTCCCCCCCACTTTCGATCAAAATAAGTTCCAGATCGGGAAAACGGCTAGCCAGTTCGTCTACAGCTTCCAGATTCATACTCGCATCTTCACGTATCGCGGTATGTGGACAACCTCCTGTTTCAACACCGATAATACGTTCGCGGGGTAATAAGCTATTTTTCGCCATATACTCCGCATCTTCTTTGGTGTAGATATCATTTGTAATAACTGCCAGATCTAACTCATTTGCCAGACGTCTGCTCAATCTTTCCAATAACGCTGTTTTGCCGGAACCCACAGGACCGCCGACACCGATCTTAACATATTTTCTATTTTCCATTGTATTTGATTTTAAGAGATATAAACCCTAGAATATAATCGTTCGTGTTGCATGCAGCGGATATCAAATCCGATATTGCACAGCCCCACTAAATTTCGTTCAACTGCTAAAGTCTCGTGACAGAGCCCAAGTATATCATCGTGCAGGTCAAAAAGAACATCCTGACCATCGAGCTGTCCGAGCGGCACGAGTTTCACGGCATTCGTCACCATGGTGATGGCCGCATTGTAATAAAAGCCATGTAATGCTTCTTCCAAAGGAATTTCCAATATCGAAGCTAACATACCATACATCAAGCAATAGTGGCTATCCACTTCCTTTTTCTGAATCAATTTGCCCCAGGCAACAACAAAATCCTGCTGTTGATAACGGCTAAATATTTTGTAAATGCGTACGCCTAGTTTTTTACTGGCTTCCCGGATCTCTTTTGGACTCTTCAATGCTGTACACTCCTGATCCAAAGCGATCAATGCATTTAAATCCGCCGATGAGGTAGCCTCGTAGGCCAATTTCATCAAGGCAGCATCGTTATACTTTAAATTGTACCATAAATTATGGCGCACATATTTGTCAGTAGTTGCTTTATCACAGACTAAGCCTTGCTGCACATAGGTTTCCAGTCCATTTGAATGGGTAAATCCACCGATCGGTAGAGTCGGATCTGCGAGATGGAGCAACTTACCCAGAAAAGTATTTTTCATTGACATAAATTATTTATTCATTATTTGTTGATGCGACCGTCGGCGCTGTACCAGTATCCTCTTGCTCTTTAATGAACAGGGGAATATTTTTTGTCGAAAATTTCAACTTTTGATGATGCTTCGAGTCTACGTTTGCATGCAGTGGATTCAGCAGCTGATGGATACAGCATATAGGGTCAAATCCATTTTTGGTCAACCACTCGTACATGGAGTGTTCGTAAGGCATCAGCAATTCATTTGCCTCTACGAATAGAGGCAAATGTTTGTTTCCGATTTCACTGCTGACAAAAGCAATCTGAAGGAAATCAATTGCCATCACTTTGATAACTTCACAGGGTCTGATGGTAACCACAACTATTTTTTCTTCATCTTCATACAAGATATCGCCGTCCTGCAAGCAGGAAGTATTGCCCAATAATTTTACCGCGATATCCATCCCCTCCGCTGTACGAAGACGTTGAATACGTTTGGTGGATTCATACCATTCAATCGACAGCAGATCATGACGCTTATAGGTCTGCTCGCGATTGATATTCCTTGTGATTTCTGTGATAATCATTTTCGTTCTTTAAAAAAATAGATTTTTTGACAATCCCAATCCCACAGTTGAGCCATTGATTCCTGTAATCACTTCGTGATCATTTGGAATAACAGCATCCTTGCCATGCTTCTTCTTGTAAGAGAGCTCCGCGACTTTTGCTTTCAAAGCCCAGCCTTTTCCAAGGTCAATACCCACCAACGGATACACTCTGAACAGGAAACCATTGTAGCTTCCATCCACCATGCCTCCGGATGCATTAACAACATGCTGATCGCCCCAGATGTAATGTGCTTCCACTTGACCGATCAACATAAAATGTTCTCCTAACGGCCAGGTGTTGCTGTAGAATGGACCAACTTCATGGGAATGATCCGTAAAGTCAAGCGCTTTCGTATAGGCGTTGTTGAACCCATAATTTATCCCCACATTCATGTTGTCATTAAAAAAATAGCCTACGCCCACTGGTGCTGCACTAAATTGGTGTCCAGCGGTGGTTTCATGGTAATTGAGCGAACCATACAGCATGATTCCTCCTTTTTGAGCAGAAGCCGATTGTATCGAAAAGCATGCTATTGCCAGACAACATCCCAAAAATATTTTTAAATTTTTCATTGATATATCGTTGTTTTTAAGGGCAATAAAACGATCATGAGCCTTACTTTGCCCATTGATCATCAGCGCTACTTTTGGCTCATGATCGTTTTATTAATGTGTTTTTCATTTATAATGGCCTGATGCAAGATCAAGCCCTGGTAGTCTCCATTCAGATTAAAACAAGAAATACAACTGTCCTAAAGAAACGGTATCAATCGGCTGTGAACGCAAAATTTCTCCATCCAGACTTACTTCATAGTTCTCCGGATTAACGATAATTTCGGGTGTAGCGTCGTTGTGGATCATATCTTTTTTGGAGATATTTCTACAGTTTTCTACAGGAAGTAAGCCTTTTGCTAAGCCATATTCCTCTTTAATGCCGTTTTCGAATGAAATTTTGGAAACAAAGTTGAAACAGGTGTTATGAACAGCTTTTCCCAATCCGCCGAACATTGTACGTAAGATAATCGGTTGTGGTGTAGGAATGGATGCATTGGCATCCCCCATTTTGGACGCGATGATCATACCACCTTTGATAATCATTTCCGGTTTAGCACCAAACAAAGCTGGGCGCCAGATAACCATATCTGCGATTTTACCCGGTTCGATAGAACCTACGTATTTTGAGATACCATGTGCAATTGCGGGGTTGATTGTATATTTTGCGACATAACGACGTGCACGGAAGTTATCGTTGTTTTTCCCTTCGTCTTCAGGTAGCGGACCCACTTGTTTTCTCATTTTGTCTGCTGTCTGCCAGGTACGTGTGATAACCTCACCTACACGACCCATTGCCTGCGAATCCGAACTCATGATGCTGAAAACACCACGATCTTGCAATACATCCTCAGCAGCGATCGTCTCCGGACGGATACGTGAATCGGCAAAAGCTACATCCTCAGGAATTTCTTTACTCAGGTGATGACAAACCATCAACATATCCAAATGCTCATCAATCGTATTTTTTGTAAATGGGCGTGTCGGATTTGTGGAAGCTGGTAATACATTTGGATACATCGCCGATTTGATGATATCTGGAGCGTGACCGCCACCGGCGCCTTCCGTATGGAAGGTGTGGATTACACGACCGTTGATCGCCTGAATGGTATCTTCTAAGAAACCCGCTTCATTTAATGTATCGGTGTGAATGGCAACCTGCACATCGTATTTATCAGCTACCGTTAATGCTCTATCAATTGTTGCGGGTGTTGCTCCCCAGTCTTCGTGAATTTTAACCCCCAATGCTCCGGCTTCAATCTGCTCAACAATGGGTTGTTCAGTCCCCACATTTCCTTTTCCAAAGAAGCCAAAGTTCATCGGTAGATCTTCCACCGCTTGCATCATACGACGGATATTCCATTTTCCTGGCGTTACGGTGGTTGCGTTTGTTCCGTCCGCTGGACCGGTACCACCGCCGATCATGGTGGTAATACCACTATATAAGGCTGTTTCGACCTGCGTAGGACTGATATAGTGAATATGGGTATCTATACCACCCGGTGTTAGGATATAGCCAGATCCGCCATGCACTTCGGTAGAAGCACCAATAATCATATTTGGCGTAATGTTATCCATTGTGTCCGGATTTCCAGCACGGCCGACACCGACAATCTTACCATCCTTGATACCGATATCACCTTTCACAATTCCCCAGTGGTCAATCACGATAGCATCTGTGATCACCATGTCCAAGGTACCTTCATCACGTGTGTGAACCGAAGATTGACACATACCGTCACGTACGGTCTTACCACCACCAAATTTTGCTTCATCGCCATAATAAGCGTAGTCCTTTTCAACTTCGATAATGATATCGGTATCGCCTAAACGGATTTTATCGCCACTTGTCGGACCAAAGATGGCACTATAATTTACTTTGCTAACTTTTAAACTCATGATACTTTGTTTTTAAAGCCTTGTTCTTTCACTTTTTTCATTGCATTTTCTTTCGCGACTTCGGTTTCGGTATCACCGTTTACCAAGTCGTTGTGCCCGTAGATCCTTCTGGCACCTGCATAGGGAACCAATTCTACATCTTTGGATTCCCCCGGCTCAAAACGCACCGCTGTACTTGCGATAATATTCAATCGCTTGCCAAAAGCTTTTGCACGGTCAAATTCCATCATCTTGTTCACTTCAAAGAAGTGAAAATGTGAACCTACCTGAATTGGTCTGTCTCCTGTGTTTGTTACGGTAATTGTCGTAACTTCTCTACCTTCATTACAGATGACATGGCCATCTGCTATAAAAAATTCTCCTGGAATCATAAATTCTATTTTTAACAATTATCGAATCGGATTATGAACGGTCACCAATTTGGTACCATCCGGAAAAGTCGCCTCAATCTGCACGTCGTGAATCATTTCGGGCACACCTTCCATGACATCTTCACGTGTCAATAATGTCGCGCCATACTGCATTAAATCAGCCACAGTACGGCCATCACGTGCGGCTTCCAGAAGCTCACTGCTGATGAATGCAATAGACTCCGGATAATTTAGTTTAAGTCCTCTAGCTCTACGTTTTTTCGCTAGTTCACCGGCAAGATGAAGCAATAGCTTCTCTGTCTCTCTAGGTAATAAATGCATATAAAATATTATTTAAATTGTTGTTATTTCAGTCGAAAACAAGTCAGTACATGCCCTGACGACTTTAAAAAATCGTTCAAAAAACCTGATAGACGATGCCCATAGCAAATGCTTACGGCATAGCGTTTCAGTTCTCAGCGTTGTAAGAAAAGGAAAGGATTATCCCTGAAATGGGATCTTTAAACTTTGGAAAAGAATGTATTTTGGTGGTAGGACCAATCGATCCATGTAAGGTGTTCTGTTATTCCGCATGTTGAGACATACAGGATAGCAAAATATAAAAAGACAAATATACAATACGGTCCAACCGAGGAGCTTACTCCATTCATCTTTTAAGTCGACCTGTTCACTGACATCATAAAGGTCATGATCGTGTACAGCGGCAACTACATTTTCCCGTTCGGATTGATCGACACTTTTGTCAATTTGTTTATGAGTGCTGGACACACCGAGAGAGGTACCCGAGGAATTATGAATTTTAAGCTGTTCAGAAATAGTCATTCCTTTCAGGAGCAGGACGCTCAAAAGAAAAACTAAAAAAACTAAACTATGCCTAATCATTGTATTCACAATCCTATTATTTGTTGTTCAAATTTACAACCAAAGCAGGCCACTTCACTAGTACAAATCTTGAATTAAATAGTCTAAATTTGTCGAAAAACCTGCTTTGATTGCTTTTTTTAATTAAAATGAATAACCAATTGAAACCATAACGTTTCTTGGTGCCCCTGCGAAGGCACGTGTATAGTCAAATCCCCCTAAAAAATAGTATTTATCAAATACATTGTTTAGGTTAAGCGCCATTTTCATGGCACCGATATGATAATAAGCGGCAGCATTAACTGTCGTATAAGAAGGCCATTGTCCCCAAAGGGCATTTCCTTCACTATCCTTTCCAATATTATTGTCCATGCGTTTGCTATCAACATAATAAACACCAGTACCAAAGCCAAGTCCTTTTAAGGAAGTATTGGAGAATACATATTTTAACCAAGCGCTTGCCATATTTTTAGGTGCTCCCGGTAGCGCCTGCCCGACTTCAGAAGCAACAGAAGAGGCCTTCACTTCGGTATGGTTAAAAGTATAATTTCCCATCACCTGGAATTCTTTGGTCAGCTGCCCGCGGACATCCAGTTCCACTCCCCGTGACAATGCTTTTCCAGATTGTCTATACTCCGGCAATCCCGAGTCATTGATTGTTCCTGTTGCAATAAGCATATTTCTACGCTCGATCTGAAACAAGGAAAGATCCATTTGCAGCTGATCCTTAAAAAAGCCCATTTTCAGCCCTGTTTCAATTTGAAAACTGCGTTCAGCTTCAAAAGCTTTGTCCGCACCATAGTCTTTATAGTTCTGGATAAAATTAGCGCCTACTGGTACAAAACCCTGCGAATAGCTTGCGAAGTAATTAATCTGCTTGTTGATTCCATAAGTCAAACCGAAACGGGGCAACAAGGCATTTTGTGTAGCATGAAAGCGATTCTGTCCATCAATAGTTTCCGAAGAATAATGTTCATGCCTCAACCCCACAATTAATTTCAGACGATCCGCAATGCTGATCTGATCCTGTATGTATTTACCGGTCGTTTTATAGGGACTCAAAAAAGGATATGCGACCTGTGTACGCCAGACGTAGTTGGTCAGATCATGCGTTGTATAGGTCGGGTTGTTCAGGTCAAAAGTCAATGGCACCACTTTGCCATCCACAGTTTGCTGTCTGGCTTCCCGTAACTGATTTTCTTTATCACCACGATACT
This sequence comes from Sphingobacterium sp. GVS05A, assembly GCF_019969845.1. Taxonomy (GTDB): domain Bacteria; phylum Bacteroidota; class Bacteroidia; order Sphingobacteriales; family Sphingobacteriaceae; genus Sphingobacterium. Next base: position 389,803 of record NZ_JAHXYR010000001.1, on the reverse strand, counting down.
GTGCAAAGTCGATACCCGCAACGATATGGTGGTCAATTTTATCCCCTAGCAGATCCCATTTGACATATCCAACGACGTTGTCGGTATAATCACGGCCATGACGGTCAAAGAAACGCATATTCATGATGGTGTTATGTGGGGCATCCGCAAAAGTATTTAGCGTCCGGTGTTCGTTGACATCTTCCTGATAGATGGATTTCATATAGCTCAGGTTCAGGCTCACATTTTCTTCCAGCCTTTGCGCCAATCGTCCACTAAATGAAAAAGTCTTGGAATTATAGAAATCAGAAGGCTGACTTAAAGTAAACGAACGTGGCAGGGCATAAAAGTTATTCTCCTTTATCCCCATTCCCCGATCCAGATAACCGTTGAATTGATTGTATACCACATCGATGTCCACGGTTGTCCCTGCAGCGGGCTTAAATGTAAATGAAGGTGCCAGCATCATCCGTTTTTGACGATTCACATCGCGAAAGGTTTTGGTATCTTCATAGCCTGCATTAAAGCGATAGAGAATTCGTTTTGCACTATCCAATGGACCACCCAGATCTACTGTGGTGCGCATCGTTTCAAAACTTCCGGCAGCAAAACTGATATGACCTTTAAAATCTTCCAAAGGCTTTTTCGTCGTCATATTGATGGTACCACCGGGTACAATGTCGCCAAATAGAGAAGCTCCAGGGCCTTTCAGCACCTCAAGGTTTTCGAGATTGATTGTTAGTGGGGAATTATAATAACTATTGCCGTAACCATAGCCCGAACGTAGACCGTTCACCAAACGGACTCCAGTTTCATAACCACTTTTAAAACCACGGATCACCACATCATCATAAGATGAAGCCTCAGTGACGCCTGCCAGGTCCTGCACCAGTGCTCCTGTTGTAAATGCTTGCTTATCTTCAATAAATTCCTTACTCAGTACAGCCACAGATTGTGGTAAGTCTTTCAGCTTTCCAGCGAACTTACCGCCCAACTCCATGTTGTTTGTCAAATAGGAATTATTACGACGGCCGGTAACCAATACCTCATCCAAGGTTCGCTCCCCCTCTTCCATCATGAGTCGAATTCCTTTTTTCGGATTCCAAGTAGTCTCATTAATAAGAATAAGCTGTGATTTATAACCGATCGCTTCGGCACGCAATTGTACCGGAAAGGTTGTCGCTGTAGTAAAAGCAAATTCGCCATTCGCGGTAGTACTTATCTTTTGTCCTTGGTTTTCAAGCATCAAAGTCACTCCTGGAATTGGATTTCCGCTTTCGTCCTGTATCTTCCCAAAAATCATAAAGCTCTTTTGGGCGTAAACAGCCACCGGTGTGACGGCACTTGCCAATAATGCGAAAGCGAGTGCTTTCATTGTGTTTTTCATCTGTATAAATTGTTTTTTCAATTGTGATGAAGCTATCAGATTTATTCATCGAGTGTATGTTTTATGCGGCAGTCATGAGCTCGCTTTGCTCGGTCTGAATAAATCATGATGGTTTCATCCGTATTTTTTCATTAGTCAGATGGCACATACCCTGTTTAAAACCCACCTACGAAGATCTTATTGAAATAAGATTCTAAACAGGGACAGTTCCTCTGGAATTATTTTTTATCTTTTATTGCTGATTTATTTTATTTCTTGCATTCAGCATGAATTCAGTTCACAAAACTGAATAGCCTTATTTTGACAATTCCAGTTCCGCTAAACATTTCCGTTTACCAGGCTGCCCCAGCAGTAGCTCCATGTGAATTGTCGGAAAGCCCAATTCATCGCAGCATTCTTTGAGATAGAAGCCTTGTTTTAACCAGAATTCATGGGCTCCCTCCAAAAAAGGATGGGTGTGTAAGTAAAGTCTTTCGACCGCTTTCTCCTTGGCCACCTTTGTCAATTGGCGGAAAAGTGCTGTTCCAAGTCCAGAACGACGGTAATCGGGGTCGACAAAGAGACGCGCGACCTCCACAGTCTTCCGGGCGTCTAAATCCAGATGCGGAAAACGATAGTCATAAGCGAGCATACCGATCACACCGACCAGTTTTCCGCTGTTGTCCCTTGCCTGTAGAAATGTTCCAGCTTGTTCATCCAGATACAGCTGTTTAAAGTCCAGCAAATCTCTGGGAATCTTTTGCGGGTCAAGCATGGGAAACAGCTGTTTCCGAAATTCAATAACATAAGGTAACACCGTTTCCAGATCCTGAACAGTGGCTGTACTTATCGCAATATTTCTGATTGAATCTGTCTTTTGCATACCTATTTTATTCATACTATTTCGTTTTTTGCGTCCATTGCCGCCACTAGGATCTGTACCTTGTTCGCACATTGTTTACAGCCTTTATAGCTTATTATTTACGCCTTCCAGTTCAAGGGATTTTATCGGAGCCCAGTCATGTGCATGAAGCATGGGTGCAAACATCCATTTCCCTTGGTTTTCCAAACTGATCAATGGCAACTCATAGGTCTGTTCCAATACTTTCCGAACCTGCTCTCTGTTCATCCCCTGTAGATCCACCAGTGTATTGTCCCGCATCAAATAAAAGTGGTCGCCAAAAAGATAGGCCATATTGGGGTCGTGCATAACACAGAGCACAGTTGTACCCTCCTTGACCAGTTCTTTAGCGGTCTGCAAAACGGCAATCTGATAGTTCAGGTCAAGATGGTTTGTCGGTTCATCCAAAAGCAACAGATCAGGCTGTTGCACCAATACCCGACAAAGCAAGACCAGCTGCCGCTCCCCTCCTGACAGGGATGTATATGATTTATGCTTTAAATGTGCGAGATTAAATTTCTCCAGGATTGTATCCACAGCCTCAAAATCTTCACGGCGCGGTGAAAAGTTGGAGAATGATGCACGTCCTGTTAAAATAACATCCGCCACCTTAAAAGGGAAAGTTGTCTGATGAAACTGGTTTAAGAACCCCAGTTTAAGCGCATTTGATTTGCCAACCTTCCAGTTTCTACGTTCCGTTTCACCGATCAATACCGATCCCTGATAGTGTTTCTCCAATCCGGCAATAACATTGAACAGGGTCGACTTACCGCTACCGTTCCGGCCCAGAATAACCGAAAGCTTTCCCTCCGGAAAGGACACATTGACGTCCCGCAAAATAGTATCCTTACCATAGGCAAAGGATAGGTTTTTGATATGGATGGATTTGCTCATGAGTTCCAGTTAATTTCGTTCCGGCGCATCAGGTAGATAAAGAGTGGAGCGCCAATAATCATTGTAAATACCCCTATCGGAATTTCGAAAGGCATGACTGCACGTGAAAAATCGTCAATCAATAACAAGAATGTCCCCCCGATACTGATATTCGCCCAGACGACAATATTATTGTTGGGACCAAAAATCATGCGGCTGATATGTGGAACAATGAGTCCAAATAAGCTAATCACGCCTACTGCAGCAACAGCTGATGCGGTGATCATGGTCGCAACCCCGATCATCACCAATTTCAGGAGTTTTGGATTCACCCCCACAGCAATTGCTTCCTGATCTCCCAATGCCAACAAATTCAATTTCCAACGCAATAAGATCAATATGATCAATCCGATCACTATCGGTAAAAAGGCGTTCTGCACTTTTGACCAGGAGGCAGTATGGAGATTTCCCATCGTCCACTGCACAATAGCCTGTAATTTATAAGGATCACTGATATATTGTAACAGGGTAAGCATCGCCGTAAATACCCCTGAAATAACCATTCCTGCCAAAACCATCCCAATGATGGATGTTTTTAAACCGGCATTGGATACAAAGTAAGTCAAGGCCACAGCACAGACACCAAAAAGAAATGCCGAAACATTGACGGACAAAAGTGGAAACAGCATGGCTAAGGCGGCACCGAAAGCAGCACCGGAAGATATCCCCAACGTGAATGGGTCTACTATAGGGTTTCGAAAAATCGCTTGTAAGGTCCCTCCAGATGAGGCAAGAGCGGCACCGACCATAAAGGTCAATAAAATCCGCGGCAAACGTACTTGCCACAAAATGGTATCCATGCTGCCCATCAATACCGTCGTATCATTTCCTTTATAAAGCCCTAATTCCAATCCGATACGCTGGCAGAGTTCGATAAAACCAATATGCTGACTTGAGCCGATCAATAATGAAAGCAGGAGCAGCACTAATGGCAATATCGCCAGCAATAAAAGCTTTTTTAATTGAAGTATCATTGCAGAAGCCCCGTTTTACCGTATAATTTTTCAAAAGCCATTGTCATATCCTGATCGAGCTGCTCCTTGGTATAACTCGGAAAACACCAATGCCGCACCTGTTTGGCAAAGAGCATAAATTTCACGGTATGTGGATCAAAAGGAAAGGACGGTGACATCACAAATACCTGTTTATTTTTTACGGCGGGCAGTGCGGCCAACTCTTTCAAATTGTAAACATCAGAACTTTTGGAATTCCATAGAATCATGAGATCGGGATTCCACTTATAGATCGTTTCAGCCCCTACATTTGGCGCTTCCATTTCTAAGGGACAGGCATTTGCCGCCCCAGATAGGCGGATGGCCATGTCAATGAGACTACCTCTTCCCGAGGTCGAAAGTACACGTCCTTTTGACCAGGCATAATAGACCTTCTTTTGCGGTTGATCGAGCGGAGCTGCCATCTTTTTGACCTCATCGCCGACAAATTTCACAATTTCCTCAGCCCGTGCTTTCTTGTCCAAAAGCGTTCCCATTCCGATCAATTCGTTAAAGATACTGGTTTCATCTTTCGATGAAAAAGTGAAGACGGGAATACCCAAATTTTCGAGCTGTGTGATATTATCCTGATCGGTATTGAATGTCAGAACAAGATCCGGGTTCAGGCTTACGATGCTTTCTACATTGTTGGCCTGACCGCCAAAAGTTGGTGTGGCGATACTTTTCTGAACGATACGTGGGTCTAATTTCGATAAAAAAGCGTAGGTATCTTCCATTTGATAGACTTGCTCAGGAATGCCGACCAATCGGTCACTGGCCTGTAGCATATAAACCTCATCCACCAGAGAGGGATACAGGACAACAACACGTTGGGCCGGTCGCTCCAATGTGATTTCCTTGCCGCGGCTATCCATGGCCTTCACACCATTTTTACTTGCATTGGACTGTTGGTTTTGGCATGCTTGTAAGCATACAAGCAAAACAAGTGGCAACAGCACTATATATATTCTAATTTTCATGCTTTCTGCTATTCTTTAGCTGCTGGCGAATCCGATTTTCTGAAAGCAATATCGCTTTCTCCAATTGGACAGACGCACCATATTTCGCCGCAATTTGCTCATATAGCCGACCATCATACGGCAAATGGAGAGACTGGAACAGATCGGCCTGGAATATCGGTAAATGCCTATTACCGACGAAATAACCAAAATCTGCCAGTTGGGCAAAATCCGAGGGGTTAAACCTGATCGCCAAGGTCGACTTAACAGCGACGATTGCCTGAAATTCCCCATTGTGATACAGGGCGTCTCCATGATGCCACTCCTGCCCCTGCTCCAATTGCATCAGGATCGTCTTGCCAGACAAGGTATTTCTGGTCAAACGACGTTTATTTATTTCAAACCATTCGATGTATACCCGATCTACCTGATCAATGCTGGCTTGCGACCGGCGCACAATGGTATCTATCGTTATCGGCAATCTATTCATTGTTAAGTAGTGTATGTCTTTCAAACTTTGCGCTGTGATCAAACATCATTCTATCTGATGGTTGATCACCTTCGCGCATTTACTATTTCGCTGCAGCGACTTTCTGTTGTTCTTTTTTCAGTTGGACTTTCTCTTTTAACCAGTCACACCAGCTATCAAGGCCATCTCCATTCAAGGTACTGATCGTAATCACTTCCAGGTTTGGATTGACTTCACGTGCATCTTTTGTCACGGCATCTACAGAGAAAGGCACATAAGGTAACAAGTCTGCTTTTGAAACAAGCATCAATTCGCTGGTCAAAAACATACGTGGGTATTTTTTTGGTTTATCATCACCTTCTGTTGTCGCCAATAAAGTGACCCGATAGTCTTCTCCAAGATCAAAAGCCGAAGGGCAAAGTAAGTTTCCGACATTTTCGATAAATAACAAATCAATGCCTTCGATATCGATGTGATCCAGTGCCTGCAGAATCATTTGTGCTTCGATATGGCACATACCGCCGGTAACGATCTGCAACGCATTGATTCCAACATCACGCATACGGATCGCATCACGTTCCGTTTCAGGATCTCCCACTAATACAGCAATGTTTAGATCTTTTGAAAGACGCTTTCCAGTCTCTTGCATCAACGTTGTTTTACCAGAACCCGGAGAAGAACATACATTAATCACACATACATCTTTCAGTCTGTCGCGGATACTTTTGGCGACAAAATCATTTGCCTTTAATAAATGTAGGGTGGTATTTTCACATTGAACCGAACCGACACGGTTACCTAAGCTTTTAGGATTTTGAGTATTGTCTGACATGATAAATGATTTTTTAATCGTGTTTAAAAATTACTTTGGAAATATAGAGTTCATTTCCTTGAACAATTGTACTCGAAGGCTGTCCACAGTCGCAGACAAATCGGTGAAAATGAACAGGAAAATTCTTCTGACAGTACTCACAATAGGCGATAATATCATTTACCACAACCTCCATTTCCATATCCCGATAATGGGTATTTTCGGTGATAAATGCATCAAAAGCATTTTGGATCAGCACAGGCTGCACATTGGACAATAGTCCGGCTGTCACCTGAATTTTCTGGATATCATCTACTCTGGTCTCGTAATGCGAGGTCAAGGTATCGAAGATATCCTTTACTATACTTAGCTCGTGCATTGGTATATTTTAAGAAATCAATAAAATAAATTAGAAAAGAAATACGATTTTTCGTTCGATTTCCGTTAAGCATAAAAGCTCAAAAACGCTAAAATGGGATTTTTATTTGCTCAAAAAGCAGGAACCGTGCTATGGGAATCGGTTCAATATCCAAAATATGCAGATAACGGTAGTCGTTCTGCAATGCTGAAGGCTGTAATTCGTGCCAGAGCAAATCGACGATAACTACCCAGCGGTCTGTTAACCAATCCAGATTATTCTCGACGTCCAATTCGGCGATAGATTGCACCGATGGATATAAAGGATCTAAATCTGGATTGTCTATTTTTAGCAGGGCGGAAAGTGGAAAATCAGCTTTATTTGGTTCAGTTTTTAGAGAAGATTGCTCGTCGTGAAAACTATCACTTTTCGGTACAATACTGTTTGCATTTAAACTTTTAAATGAAACAAACAGAACTGTAATTAGAAAAATAAAGTGCTTCCACATAGCTGTAAACTAACAAAGTAACAAGTTTCCCTTTGAAAACAACACAAAGTTACTACTGATCAAACAACAAAAAGTAGCACAAATCTTGAATTTTATTTCACAAAATAGGAAAAGCCCAAAGAAAATTCCATAATTCTTCATATATTAAATTAAAATTTGGTTAAAGCGAGATTAAAATGATCTTAGAGGCATAAATTGACGATTTTGGCACAAAAAATTAAAACAATTTTAAGAGACTATAATCATCGTCCATGGCCTCTACCAAACAGCCCCTGGCGATACTATCAGGAATGGCTTGATTTACTCTTTTTACATTTTCAAGTCGATTATGATCTACTCCGGCCATTAGTTCCTGCCGAATTGCAAATCGATCAGCATGAAGGTAGCTGTTATGTATCTTTGGTTGCTTTCAAGATGCAAAATATCCGTCCCAGATATTTACCTGCGTTTCCGCCCATCTCGGACTTTTATGAGATCAATGTACGCACCTATATCGATCAGAATGGTAAAAAGGGTGTTTATTTTATCCATATTGAAGCCAGTAAATACTTATCCGCATTAGTCGCAAAAAAGTTGTCGGGTCTGCCTTACGAAGAGTCCACCATGATGCGGGATGCACAAGGGTATCACAATCTCAATCAAGAAAGGGGCTTTAGCTTGAAAACAATATTTGAGGTGACCGATGAGTTCAAAATAAAATCCAGCCTTGATACCTGGCTTACAGAACGCTATTGCCTTTACTTGGACAAATCCGATGGAATCTATTGTTTCGACATTCATCATCCGGAATGGCCCTTGTTTTCAGTGCAGCTGCAAGAATGCCAGTTGAACTATACAACGGGGGATATTCATCTCCATAACGAAAATATTGCGCTTATGCACTACTCTCCAGGTGTACAAGTGCTGGCCTGGAACGCTGTAATGATCAAGCTCCACCAACGATAACAATAACACCTACATTCACGTTTTCTGAGCCGAATTAATCTGCCGAAATGCAAAATCCCAAGAGAGATTTACATTTCCTATCAAAAGATGTGTTTTCTTTCACATCAAATACCGAATAAAAAAGGGCTTGCATTTATTAAAAAGTACAAGCCCTCCTATTATTATTGGTTTTTAAGCTTCCATTTCTGTTTTTTAAACTTACTTTATGGAGCAAAGACCATACCGACTACCGATGGAGATCAAAACGATCTAATTCCATCACCTTATTCCAGGCAGCGACAAAATCCTTAGCGAATTTTTCTTTCGCATCAGCACTACCATAGACTTCAGCAACAGCTCTTAATTCAGCGTTAGAACCAAATACCAGATCCACGCGTCCAGCAACCCATTTCTTTGCGCCCGTTTTACGATCTGTTCCTTCAAAGAGTTCCCGATCTTGTGAAATTGCTGTCCAAGCTGTCCCCATATCCAATAGGTTCACAAAAAAATCATTGGTCAACTGTCCAGGGCGTTCCGTCAACACACCTGTCTGAGAGCCATCAAAATTAGCTTGTAATACACGCATACCACCGACCAAAACGGTCAATTCCGGAACAGATAAAGTCAGTAATTGTGCTTTATCAATCAATAATGATTCTGTGGAGACTGTGTAGGAACCTTTCCGATAGTTTCTAAAGCCATCAGCAATAGGTTCTAAATATCCCATTGATTCTACATCAGTCTGTTCTTGAGAAGCATCCATACGTCCAGGATTAAACGGAACCTTCAGCGCCTGTCCGCCAGCTCTTGCCCCCTGTTCGATTGCTGCTGCACCGGCAAGGACAATTAAATCAGCCAACGATACTTTTTTACCACCTTGTTGTTTACCATTAAAATCCTGTTGGATCTGCTCCAGCACAGTTAGCACTTTTTGCAATTGCGTCGGGTTATTAACCTGCCAATAACGTTGTGGCGCCAAACGAATGCGGGCTCCATTTGCTCCACCACGCATATCCGACCCTCGGAATGTAGAAGCCGAAGCCCATGCAGTAGTCACCAACTCCGAGATACTAAGACCTGAAGCCAAAATAGCAGATTTTAAGCCTTCAACATCGTGTTCATCCACCAATACATGATCTACGGCTGGAATAGGGTCTTGCCATAACAATTCTTCGCTCGGGACTTCAGCTCCAAGATAACGTTCACGTGGTCCTAGATCACGGTGCGTCAATTTAAACCAGGCGCGTGAGAAAGCATCTGCGAAAGCATCCTGATCTTCATAGAATTTACGGGAAATCTTTTCGTAAACAGGATCAAAACGCAAGGACAGATCCGTTGTCAACATCGTAGGTCTACGTTTTTTATTTGGGTCAAAAGGATCGGGAACACTTGAATCAGCTCCTTTTGCCACCCATTGATGCGCACCTGCGGGACTTTTTGTAAGTTCCCATTCATTTTCAAAAAGATTTTTAAAAAAGAGGTTCGTCCATTCGGTCGGTTTTTGAGTCCAGATAACTTCCAGACCGCTGGTAATGGCATCAGTACCTACCCCCGTACCGTAACTGCTTCTCCATCCGAGCCCTTGTTGTTCAATCCCTGCAGCTTCGGGCTCCTTACCAACATTATCGGCTGGTCCGGCACCATGTGTTTTTCCAAAAGTGTGTCCTCCTGCGATTAGCGCAACAGTTTCCTCATCATCCATCGCCATACGACCAAAAGTATCCCTAATATCCTTTGCCGCTGCAATAGGATCCGGATTTCCATCAGGTCCTTCCGGGTTCACATAGATTAATCCCATCTGTACAGCTGCCAAAGGTTTTTCGAGATTGCGTGAATGTTCTTTACCATCAGCATTATCATCCGCTGATAAAACACCATGCGATTCAACCACACCTTCAGAACCATGTGCATACCGTACATCACCACCTAACCAAGTTTTTTCTGATCCCCAGTATACATCCAATTCCGGTTCAAAAGCATCCACACGTCCTCCTGAAAAGCCAAAAGTTTTAAATCCCATTGATTCCAGTGCCACATTTCCCGTTAGGATCAATAAATCTGCCCACGAAATATTCTTACCATATTTTTGTTTGATCGGCCACAACAGTCGACGTGCCTTATCCAAGCTCACATTGTCAGGCCAACTATTTAAAGGTGCAAAACGCTGCTGTCCAGAACCTGCACCACCGCGACCATCACTTACACGATAGGTTCCTGCACTATGCCAAGCCATCCGAATAAATAAGGGACCATAATGTCCAAAATCTGCCGGCCACCAATCCTGTGAATCTGTCATCAATACATGTAAATCTCTCTTAACGGCTTCCAGATCCAATTGTTTGAAAGCTTCAGCATAATCAAAACCTTCATCCATTGGATTTGATTTCGTCGCATGCTGTCTCAAAAGATCCACACGAAGTCTATTTGGCCACCAATCTTGATTTTGGGTTCCCCCTCCCGCAACGGCGTTGCGCATAGTTCCATTATGAAATGGGCATTTGCTAATGTCTTTTTCGTTGTTGTCCATATGAAAAGAAAGTTTATTTATATAATACCTTAAATGATCAAATTGTTTGACTTTTACTTTCATAAAATTAAACAAATACACGATCGGCTACTCATCGAATGATTCGATACAATATAATCAAAATCTATAAATATAACTAAACATTATAAAAACAAACAGTTACAACGAACAGGAGACGCTATTTGTCCCGACCGTTCACAACAATTTTAAAAACAAAAAACACTCTTTTTTTATTCTACTAATAGATAGAACTAAGCATCCATTTATTATGGGGGAATTATCCACATATCTGGTCAGTGCATTTATTGGTATTAGTCTGGCTGCGGCAACAGGTTTCCGAATTTTTATGCCTCTGTTTTTGCTCAGCTTGGGCTGTCGTCTGGAATTATTTCAGGTGGGTAATGAATGGGCTTGGGCAGGTTCCAACTTGGTACTGATCACCACAAGCATCGCGATGGTTATCGAAGTTGCCGCTTACTACATACCCGTTGTTGACAATATTCTGGATACCATTTCCATTCCTTTGGCAACGATTGCGGGAACATTACTATTTGCGGTACAGTTTACAGATATTTCTCCGTTTTTCCGCTGGTCAGCGGCCATTATCGCCGGAGGGGGAACTGCGGCGACGATCAGTACAGTACTGGCTGGTACAAGAGCCGCTTCTTCCATCGGTACTGCGGGTCTTGGCAATTTTATTATTTCGACCATGGAGACCATTGGTTCCTCCGTCTTAACCATTCTAGCCATATTCGTTCCTTTTATGGCTGTTTTGGTCGTTTTCGCCTTATTCTATTTCTTCGGGAAATTTGGAAAAAAACAATTGCAAAAGAAGCTCAAAAAAACATAAAAAAGAAAAGCCCTCCCCTTAACATTGAAACTATGGGGAGGGCGCGAACTATAACCACACTGCAATCCGTCAAACCTAGTCTATGATAACTTCTTGTGGTCTTTTTACCTTGTCAAGGTCCTTGGGAAGAATGACGGTTAGTACACCATCTTCGAAACTGGCATGTACGTTATCTGTAAGCACTTGTTCATTTAATTGAAATTCACGCTCAAATGCAGTGCCCAAATGCTCCTTATAGATATAAGCTGTCGCATCGTTTGTATTTTCTGTACAGGAAATCGTTAAGATTCCTTCATTTATACTCACCTGAAATTGCTCTTTCTTTCGGCCGGCAGCAAATACCTGCACTTCGTAGAACTCAGAATTTTCAGAAATATTTACAGGAACAAATTGCTGTCCCTCCCCGCGCTGTCCAGCTTCGCCTTCAAAAAAATGCTGTTGAAATTTTTCAAAACGGTCTTTGAAATGTTGACCGCAAAATCTATTTTGATTTGAATATCTGCTGGAATAATGATCTCTTTTAAACATGTCTTTATTTTTTTAGTAATGAATATTGTGTATTGCGCAATGAGCAGTCCAAGGAACTTCACTATTGCCGCTATTTATGTTATTTGGTTTCCTACCAAGTCCTGATATTAATATACCGGAACAATTGTCGCATTCTTAGCCCGTTGTTGTTTGTGTAAAGGAACGATTGCACTATTCGTCCTCGACGCACTGTACATTTCGGGGTGGATCGGAGCCTTGTCCATTTTAAATGAACGCATTTCTCTCCTACGCATTTTGGCCATTGCAAAGCTTCCTATTCCGAATAAGATCGTTGCAACCAACAACAGCTTAAAGATCGCTCCCATAATCAAGCTGGCTAAACCCACTATTACCGTCAATGCGATCAAGCGGGGTAATATAAATCGAATTTTATTTTTCATTTTTTCTTTAATTTAATTGTTCTTTAAACCCAAAATCTGTCAATCCACTTATCGGTAACCCTATTCGTTATCCGATATACTTCTTTCGTTGTCAATTTCTCAACCCGTATAATTGTTGCATATCGTTAGTAACAGATCATCGCGGCCTGTCATTACCTTTACAGTGTTTCTTCAGCTTTTGACATAAAAAAAGGCGCCTTTATAGAAGAAGACGCCTGTATCAGGTTTTTACTTTAAAAAATTTACTTTTTTTTCAGAATCCACATCGTCCATTGAAACGACGTTTCCATTCCTCACGCAAACGCTCCCTTTCCTCTTCTGAAAGATCTTCATGGCGGCCCATATCGGGGGGAAAATTTTTACGGAACCCGCCCCTTCCCGGCTTACCAAATCCACGTCCAAATAGAATCCGTGATAGCACAAACAGGCCAAACGCCTGCCAATACGTGATTGCCTTCAAATTGAAAATATCACACATCAATGTATTCCACAGATATTGCAACAAGGCTACCAGCAAGAAAACTCCAATGATAATGGCAACAAACACAAAAGCAAATTTACCTTTTCCTTGTCTTCTCATTCTTCTATTCATAGCTTTATTTTTAAAATTTTAATTCTTCATACAAGTTCCGCAAACGTAAACGCAGATGTTTTACAGCATAGCCCTTTCTGCTTATTATCGTTTTCAGATTTTCATTTTCCATGTCGGCAATCTCCTGCAAGGTTTTATCTTCAATTTCATTGAGCATAAAAACCCGACGTTGTTTTTCGGGCAATTCTTCGAGGGCTTTCATCAATTCATCCCAAAAAATGTCTTTGAATAATTTAAGTTCAGGATTGTTCGAATCATCGGCCAGCAGAAACTGACGTATCGGAAAGGCCGTATCCACTTCCTCTCCATCCGCCATTAATTCATCAAGTGACTCATCTTTCTTCTTTCGATAACTATCCGTAATCTTGTTTCGCGTTACAGCATACAACCATGCTCCAGCATTTTCCAGTTCGTCCATATTGGTCAAACGACTGAATTGATACCAGACCTCCTGCAAGATATCCTCGGCATCTTCCGTTTTTTTGACCTTTCCTTTTACAAAACGCAGCAATTGACTCCCATAAGTCTTGACGATGTCTGTAAATGATCTGGAGTTTTTTTCTGCCATATGATTTTGGTATCCAATGTCCATAATTACATAGACGAACCAACAAAGCTTTTACTCTAAATTATTTTCAGCTGTGATGCAGTTATCTGATTTATTCATCGACTGTATGTTTTAAGCGGCATTCATGAGTTCAATCGTTCGGTTCACTCGGTGTAAAGAAATCATGATGGTTACATGAACTACAGGTTGTTGTTTAATAGGATGACTTGTATTTATCCCGGACAACCTTTCCTTTGTCTGTAATAAAGATAAAACGATAATTTGGAAAATTACTGATTAATTTCTTTCCTTCTTTTTCACCCAGCACCATAATGGAAGTACTTAGTGCATTGGCTATTTCTGCCGACGGTCCATAGATTGTTACCGAAGTAAGCCCGGTAGCTGGATATCCAGTAATGGGATTAATAATATGGGAATAACGTTTTCCATTGATTTCGGCATATTTTTCATAGCTTCCCGAGGTAGCCACCGCCATTTCATTCAAGCGAAGAACCTGGACCATCTGATGTGATTTGAAGGGGTTATTCACCCCAATCTTCCAGGGTTCACCATTTGGTTGGCTACCCCAGGTAGATAGATCCCCGGAAGCATTGACGATCCCGGCAGTGATTCCACGGGCTTTCATGATCTCCCTTCCCCGATCCGCGGCATAGCCCTTCCCGATCGAGCCAAAACCAATTTTCATGCCCGGAAGTTCCAAGAAAATAGTCGAGGCAGCACTATCCAAAACAATATGTTTATAGCCAACTTTGGCAACCGAATTTCTGATCGCATCCTCAGAAGGCATTGTATCCATACTGCCATCAAACTTCCATATTTTATCTAAAGCGACAATGCTAATATCAAAGGCTCCTTGTGAATTCCGGCTGTATTGAATTGCCCTTTTGGTCAGGTCAAATACTTCGCGGTCAACTTTAACAGGTTTAATCCCTGAATTGCGGTTGACCTCCGAAATCTGCGTATATGGACGCCACTCCGAAATTAGGTTTTCGATACGTTCAATCTCTGCAATGACTTCGACAATATGCTGGTTGGCCTGTACGCTATCCTGATCAACTAGCGTGATCTCAAAAACAGAGCCCATAAGGGTTACCTGTTTTTTAAGCGTTACCTGTGAAAAACCGTTAGCGACGGTTATCAACCAAAATATTGAAATCAGTAGATACTGCTTATAATAATTCATTACCCATTGTCAAAATAAATGATAGCATAAGATTGTCGTGTTTAATAACAATCTGTCAGGATCTGACCATTTTCTTTGTAGATGCTGATCGATTTACCTGTACTTACCAGCAGTATCTCGTTTAAAGTTGCTTCGACATCCTGTTGCATTCGGAGTGAACCACACAATAAGATACAGCCCTGCTGTTCGAGCAATTCAACAAAGTACGTACCATCCTGACGGATCAAATCCATCACATACTGCCCCTGCTGTTCCCGTGAAAAAGCAAGCTGTACATCGTTCAGTTGTCCCAATTTTTTTTGTTCATCGGTAAATTCCAAATATTGTGCCGTCATCTCATTGTTCTTACGGAAGCCTGCATAGAGTTTGACAGGTATTTTATGCTGATTTTCTGCAATCATACCCAAAAATGGTGCAATACCGGTTCCATTTGCAATCAACGCCACAGCAGGTGCTGTCTTGGGAAAATGAAAGCTTGGGTTGTCCATGACACGGGCTTCCAGAACCTGATCCGCTTTTAGTTGGTATAAAAATCCCGAGCCAAAACCATCAGGAAATAGCTTGACGACCAATTGAACCATTCCATCCTTGCATCCAATGGAATAGAAACGTTCCCGTTGATCCTGCGCCGGATAGATGGCCAACAAATCTCCTGACTGTACTTTCATTTTTCCAAGTGGCTTCAATAAAAGTATAAAGGTACTGTTGCTCTCCGAAACAGTTGATCTGGCAATCACTTTAAATTTCTTCAACCCAACAACTTTGGAGCTGTATATCGCTGGAGCAGAAGCTAATGCAATATTGGTATGTTCACTCCAATGATGTACCCATGAAATCAGTTCATCAACACTTTTGTCATTGACCGTATGTGGGTCTATCAGTCGGGAGGCCCATGCTTGCTCACTGAGCAACTTGTCTATCGCATACGCATAAGCACAGAAATCAGGGTATGCTTTCGATCCAAAACCGAGAACAGAGAAATTAATCGATTGTTGTTGTGGATAGGCCAATAGCTTTTTCTCAAACTGAGTCGCATTGGAAGGCGCTGTTCCTAGACCGTAGGTGGACGTAAACAGCAAAAGATGTTTTGCTTTTGGAAAATACTGATAGTGATTCATGCCAAGCAAAAGTGATTTTTTGCCATCAGCCAACAGCTGTTTGTGAATCTGATTGGCAAAAAACAAGGTACTCCCATTTTCAGTACCTACCAGAATAATGATTTCAGCATCGGCCGCCTTATACTTATTCTTGATCTTTGTTCGCGTACGTTTGAAGGTAATGACAAAACCTGTATAAATAAAAAACACAATATTCAATGATGCAAGCCCCAAAATTATGGCCCATATCATATTGGTTTTACCGGTGTGAAGATCGAGCGAAAATTGTTCTGCAAGTGCAGTAAAGGGATACTTGACTTCTTTATGTACAGCACCGTTCAATTGATTTACGGTCAACTCCCGATCTTTCAGTTTGAGAACATAATATTCGTCAGGATCTCCTTCCATAAAAGGAAACTCTACCTTCACGACATCGTTAAGCTTCGTTTTTTTGAAGATCGGAAAATCGGCTATCGCCAGTTCCTCGGTCTCATTTTCCTTCACCGGATATTCAACCGTTTGGTTTGTCTTCTTTAACAGTTCGATTCGGACCATAAATAAATAGGTCCCCGTCAAAGCCAAAATTAAAATGGGTATCAGAAGCAACCGCCCTGAAACAACATGAAAATATTGTGCGAAGAAATCCCGATTGATCTTGGCAAAGAAATGTCGAACGCCCTGTTGACGTTTGATAATCAACACCAAACCTGAGATTGTAATCAAAAATAGTAGAAAAGAAGCGATGCCAATAATGATTCGGCCTGTTACCTTTAAGAATAGGGAACGATGCAGGGCCGTAGTCCATTGAACAAACTGTGTTTTGTTCTTTTGCGCACCTAGATATTTACCGGTTTGCGGATCAATATATCCTTTTAAAGTATTTCCGTCAGTATCTATGGCGTCAATGCTCACAAATTGATTGTGGTCAACCGAAATTTCAATAATTTCAGGATAAACCTTTCGCAGACCAGTAATGGTCTGCGAAAGATCCAAAGAATCTATATTTTCTATTCGATAGGGTGGTATTTTTTCGTTGACGGCGTCAATGGCTAAAATTACTCCCGTGACCGATAATAATAGTAAAAAAACAGAAGAAACAAGAGCTAAGGCTAAATGTGCATACCTCCAGACAGATACCAACATTTTTTCTTATTGTACTTTATTTAATTTGACAAGCTTAATGTATCCCTTACCATTTGCTTTTTCAGTAATAGCCTCTTTCGTTAATGGGATTTCTACATCTGAAGTATGATATTTCTGTTCTTCGACAGCGGATTCAAAGCGAAGTTTATACCCTTTGTTGAATTTAGACTCATCTATTTCCAAGGTACGCATCGCACGGTCACCTCCACCAACAGAAGCACCAGTCACTGCACTCAGCTTTTCTTTGGTTTTAGCCTGAAATTTATACCATTCTTTCAATGTGTTATACCATTGTTTATCTGGCCCCAATACGGCAAGTGTTTTTTCGTATGCTCCCTTCGGGTTTATGAGTGAAATAACAACATAAGCTCCCTCCCCTTGATAAGCGTTCATTTGAATCATACATTTATACTTACCCGTTTGGGCAAATGTGCTGGCAGAAACTGCAGAAAACAAAAGTGTGATTAGCGCGATCTTAATTATAGTATTCATCTTATTATTTTAAAAAGTCCAACTGTACATTTCCTTTTGACAAAAAGTCATTTTCTTTGGCCAAATCGTATGCGGTTTCATCAAATTCGGTTTTCAGTTCTTTTTTTGCTCCCAAAGCGACCAGTGTTTTCAATAATGAATCGTCTTTGGCAATCAAAGCTGCTTTATGTAGTGCAGTTGTTCCTTCTTTATCCTGTGCATTGATGTCTACCCCCAATTCGCTTGCTTTCTGGATCAAGTTTGAATTTTCCTTGGCTACAGCCAAGTGATAGAGTGTACTACCATTTTTCTGTGGTGCTACGACATCCAATCCTCCTGCTTTAAGCACACCTAATTTTTCTTTAAAATCATCTACCTGAGGGCTATTGGATTGCGCAGCCTGTTGTGGGCGTCCACCCTGCGGAGCTTCTTTGAAAGAATTAAACCAATAAACAGCTAAGTTGTTACCATCCTTGTCCAATAATTTGGTATCGGCACCATTTTTAATCAAGAGCGCTGCGACCTCAGCTGTACCATTACCCACCGCCTTGGTCAATGCAGATTCACCTTTCTCATTCACAGCATTCACATTCTTTGCTTTGGAAAGTAGCAGTTCCACTAATTTTGCGTCTTTGCCATTCGCCGCAACCATAAGCGCTGTATTGCCTTCGTTATCCGCTTTTGCAACATCAACTCCCTTATTTAAAAAGTAATTGATCACCGCCATATCTGGGCGGCGTACAAGCGCATGCAATAAAGTCGCACCGTCTTTATTGATGGCCTTAGGATCTAATTTCAGTTTCTCTACCAAATAGGTATAGGTCTCCAGTCCATTTGATGCTTGTCTGGATCCCTGTGTAGCAAAAAACAACGCATTGTTTGTCGGTTTTACACCACGGGCGATAAACTTTTCGACCAATGGCATGTTACCTAATTTCGCTGCATAATCCGTAACGACACGGCCGTATTCATCTTTATCTTGTATAGAAAGTCCCTTCTTGATAAAGTAATCTGTCAATGCAAGATCTTTATCAGCAGAAGCCGCCAGCATCATTAACGTGGCTCCGCCTTCATATTTTTGTTTTGGGTCTACTCCAGCTTTAAATAAAGCATCATAAACAGCGGTATTGGTATTTCCTGTCGACGCAGCGTAGGCAACGATCGGGTAGCCATGGCTATCTTGGTAGTTCACATCGGAACCTTTTGCAATTAGATAATCCACCAACTCAGTATTACCACTTGAAGCCGCCCAATGCAGATAGCTCCGGCTATGGTGTGTTTTCTTCGTTACACTGTTCCCTTCTTGTTCAATCATGAATTTGACAACATCTGTCGGAGCTCCATTTAGGATTGCCATCGTTACGGGATCAAAAGATGCCGAATTAGGTTGTGAAGGGCTATTTCCTTTTGTAATTTCCTCCTTAACTGTAGCCAAAGTAGGTTTACCTTTCCAAAACTCACCATTCATCAATGAGTTTGTTTGTGCTTGGGCATAAGATGCCGCTAAAAGTAAAGCTGCTAAAAGTGTCTTTTTCATTAGAACGTATTTTTTATTGATAATGAAGTCATCATGAACAATCGCTATTCCCGCTAGCTGTTTGTGAATATCGTATGGCTCTTGCTAACCTCAGCTGAATACAAATATTAAACCGAAGAACTAATCGCTTATTTAAATTAATTCTAAATTACTGCAAATCTAAAAAATATTCTGATACTAAAAAATTAATACGGGCTAAATTTGCTCATTATACACCTCTTTGGGATTTTTTTATCCAAACCCGACAAGCCCAGCTTGCAAATCCAACAAAATTATCTTAGTTTACACAAACACTAAGGAAGCGACATAATGAATACGGTATCGTCCAATCTTTTTCCAATAAGTTCTTTTGAAGGTAAACCAAGCCATAAACTCTTCTACAGTATATTTGAACCTGTGAACCAAAAGGTATTAGCGACAATATTGATTGTTCATGGCATGCAGGAACATAGTGGCCGGTATCAAATGCTTGCCAATCATCTGGCTGACCGTGGTTTTGCTGTACTAAGCTATGATCAGTTGGGGCATGGGAAGACGGCCGTTAATACAGATGGATTAGGGTATTTTCAACAATCCGATCCAGCGGAACAATTGGTACAGGATGCGTTAACAATGAGCTCTGTCTTGCAACAAGGCTATCCCAATCAACCGCATTTTATCTTGGGGCATTCAATGGGATCTTTTGTTACCCGCTGTGCTTTACAACAAGCAGGAGATCGTTTTAAAGGGGCAATAATCGTTGGGACGGGCGCGCGACAAAAGGGATCCACCGCTTTTCGTATGCTGTTGGCTGTTCTCAACTCCTTTGCACCTAAAAAACGAAGCCGATTGATTAACAGCATATTTGATCAGCGTAATAATGCCGGATTTAAAAATGAACCCAATCAAAATAATAGCAATTGGCTGAGTGTCAACAAAGCGAATCGCATTGCTTTTATCGAAGATCCTTTATGTGGTGGTTTATTTACGAACAATGGCTTTTATACCGTATTGAGTTTATCGCTACGCGCGACAGATAAAGAACTGACAAAACGCATTCCGAAAGGTTTACCCCTATTATTTATTAGTGGACAGGATGACCCTATTGGTGATTTCGGAAAGGGAGTGGAACAAACCGCCACCCAATTAAGTCTGCAGGGACAGACCGATATTACTGTGAAACTGTACGAAGGCATGCGTCACGAAATACTCAACGAAGATTGCAGGGAAGAAGTCTTTCAGTTCATTGATCAATGGCTGGACCAGCATTTAAGCTAATCGTCTACGGAAGCATCTGCGAATAGGTTTATCGACATATAATAACAGTAAGTACGAAAAAAATAGTCAGGTTAACAATACACTTGCATTTGATTCAGCAGCCATATTTTCTCGTGAAAACTGCAATAGGGATGAAGTATTTGCCCAATTACGGTTATAAGGTTAATCAACTATTACTTTAAGATCTATTTAAATATCGGAGCCTTTTTCGCGATGACACTGCTTGTCTCGCCTTCAATCATCGGCCAATCTTCTTTCCAAATTACCTGATCCAATAATAGCATGCGGCGATTACCACCTGTAGAAACGCGTGGCCTTTTAGGATCCATAGCGTGATAAAGTAACCAGTCATTGCCCTGATCATCGGTTATAATCCGGGAGGTATGCCCTGTCCCGACAAATTTATCATTCCCTTTCAGCAATAAGGTTCCGCTTCCCCTTTGGGTTAGATCACGTCCCTCCCGATCCAAATAAGGTCCCATCATTTTTTTTGACCGGCCAACGAGTACGTGGTAACTACTTTTTTCACCTTCGCAACAGGATCCCTTTGAACCGATAAAGTAATAATAGTCTTTTCTTTTATGGATCACCACTGCTTCAAAATCACCAGCCGCAACTTTAAATTTCTTATTCAAATCTGGTACTTGCGTTCCTTCTTTATCCAGAGGTACTCCATAAGTTCCTTGTGTACTGGCATCGCTAAAACTTCCCCAGAAGAGGTAGTTATGGTTCTTTTCCCTAAAAAAATAGGGATCTATCGAATTAGGCACATCGATTGATTTACTATCGAACAGTTTGCCCCGATCTACAAATGGCCCTTCGGGTTTGTCCGCTACAGCTACTCCAATACCTGGATTAGGATCACCCCAGGTGGAGTACGCATAGTACATCACATATTTTCCGTTCAATAATACCACATCAGGGGCCCAAATCCCACCTTCTGATTTCCAGTTTGGTTTGGCCGAAAATGCTGTCCCGATCCAGGTCCAATGCGCCAAATCTTTTGATTGCAAAATAGAAACTAGACGCTGCCCTTTGCCATCACTCCAGTTGTCCGCCGTTCCATAAGCATAAAATAATTTATTCTGCGGATTGCGTACTACTGTAGGATCCGCAAGTATCGGTTCAAAAACAGGATTTATATAGGTCGTCTTCTTTACGAATGCCCTTGTGGTCTGTACAGTTTGTGCACCTGAACCTGAAGAACTTCTGCAAGAGTTCAACAGGCACAGGCACAAAACTCCACTCCAATATTTTAGCAACATTGACTGTAACATGCTATTATTTTTATTTTATCCCGATATGTCCACACATTGTATCCGAAAAATTATTTCTATCCTACTACAATCTCCATTGATAGAGTACAAACATTGACTGACTTACTTCGTTGGCGCTTGATATAAGGCCTGATGGGCAGTATTTAATTCCGCTTCAGGCATTTTTACCACCTTACGATCGTAGGTCATTAAACCATTGGTTTCCACCTCCACATCTGTCGTCTGTGTATAAACAGCTGCCGACAATCCCATTGGAATTAGTCGTGTCAGATCACGGATCAGTTGCTTATATCGTTCGAGAAGTTCGGTTTTATTTTTAAAGCTCTGGTAGCCCCAGTTATCCTTTTGCTGCCAGGAATGACCATCTATGGGCAGCCCCAGTCCACCAAATTCGCCCAGTGCCAGCACCTGGTTTGCACCAAATAATTTTGGATCCGGCATCGCTGCATCCGGGTAATTGTGTATATCCAGTATATGACCTGTTTCCATAAAATTACCACCACTGGCACTGTTTACCAATCGGGAAGGGTCATTGGCCATTGTCCATTCGGTAATCTCCTTTGTCTTAAACTGGCCCCAAGCTTCGTTAAAAGGTACCCAGATCACAATGCTCGGGTAATTGTGTAGTACGTCCATGATGGTCTTCCATTCTTTTCTGTAGTATCCTTCAGACTCCTGCGAACGCACTTTATCCCGATTTCCACCTGATATTTTTCCAGGTTGCATATCCCAATGATTTCCCCCCAGGTCACCACTTGGCATATCCTGCCACACAAGCATACCGATGCTATCACAATAGCGATACCAGCGTGCGGGTTCAACTTTAATATGCTTACGGATCATATTAAAACCCATTTCTTTTGTCTTGATCACATCAAATTTTAAAGCTTCATCCGTAGGAGCCGTATGCAAGCCATCGGGCCACCAGCCCTGATCAAGTGGTCCGTATTGAAAGGTAAACTTGTTGTTCAACAGCATGCGTTGTATCCCATTTTCGTCCTTTTCCATTGAAATCTTACGCATGGCAAAATAGCTTTTTGCTTGATCAATGACTTTACCCTTGCGAAGTAACTGAATTTCCAGATCATATAGTTTTGGATTACTCGGTGACCAGGCTTCCAAATTTGGGACAGAAAGATCAAAGGCCGTATTTGGTTGCCCCACTTGCTCTTTAATAACTTGTGTTCCATTTAATGCGCGAACTTTGATCTGATCACCCGCTTGACTACCTGCTACTGTGGCCTGAAAGGCAAGTACACCTTCATCTAATCTTGGTGTCTGTTTTGTTTTCACAATGTAAGACTGTGGTACACTTTCTAACCATACCGTTTGCCATATCCCTGTAACCGGTGTATACCAGATACCATTGGGACGGTTAACCTGTTTACCGCGCGGCTGTGGTCCATCATCGGTAGGATCCCATACACGAAGAGCAATTTCCTGCTTGGCTCCTTTTTTGAGATAAGAGGTCACATCCATCGTAAAAGGATCGAAACCACCTTCATGTCTTCCGACCAATTGATTATTTACATATACATCACATTGCCAGTCCACCGCGCCAAAATGGAGCAATACATTGTTTTTATTGACAGACTTGTCCAAAGTAACCGTATTCGTATACCACAAGGCTTTATCCTTGCCAACTTCCTTACCTACCCCAGAAAGTGCCGATTCTATAGCATAAGGAACCAAAATACTTCCATCCCACTGCTGTGGAATTTCTTTTGTATTTACTGGGGTAATGGCATATTTCCATAAGCCGTTTAAATTTTGCCAGTTATTGGTTCTCACCAGTTGCGGTCTTGGGTATTCTGGATGAGGCTTCTGTGCTGTTACTTTTTCACCCCAAGGCGTCAGAATGCGTGAACCAACAGGTTTCCATTCCTGCGCAAAATTCAGTTGAGCAGCCATCATCAGACTGGCAAAAAATAAGGTTTTCTTCATCATAAAAATCGTTATGTCATTTATATCTTTAATTACTTTACTGTTGGAAACGCCGCAATACGTAAACGGGCTGCCCCCATTGGAATCAATTCTACTTCCTGTACCGCAGCTTGACTCGCTACAGGGCTCAATGGCAATACCCCTGTCAATCCATTTTCATCTATTTTCCAACCATCAACTTTTTTTGCTTTGACCATAATGGAAATCGGTACTGCGTCCGCTTCGAATGGGAAGGCATCTTTTGGCCAAGCCCGCTTAACCACCTTCAATTGATCCGGTGCTGTTAACTGATTTTGAACAAGACCATAATTCCAATCACTTGCCGGTAGGATCTCATAGGAGGGCCATTTGGTCGGATCAGCGGTTTCCTGCCATTTTGAATCGCCAATAGCAGAAGCTTTACTATCCTTTTGTACATAATTCTCTTTAATCTTCAAGGCATAGGTCAATGGTCCCCGTTGAATACTCACGGCGTTTTTATTTGCCGTCCAGGTATTCAACTCGATGGACATTGGTAACAAAAGTTCAACCTGATCTCCATCTTTCCATTTTCTATCGATCCGGATATACTTCGCGCCCGATTCTAAGTTCTGTGTCTTTCCATTAATTTTGACCTGTGCCTGTTTTGCCCAAGCCGGAATCCGCAAGTAAAATGGGAAATCAATTGTCTTTCCATTTGTTCCGATGACAAAGCGAATAGCTTCTTCAAATGGATAATTAGAGCTTTGTTGAATTCGGATCTTTTGATTATTTCCGACCTTAACATCCGCATTGGATGCTGCATATAATACCGCGGCAACACCATTATCGTTTGTTGCCATATAGAGATGCTCTGCGTAATACGGCCATCCCTGACTATGGTTGTGCTGGCAACAACGTGAACTAAAGGGATTCATCATCAAAAATGGACCATTGTTATCAATGCCCGGGGCATGATTATGGCTATCGCTAATACTCATATTGGGGCTGGTGATATAACGTAGTGCCTTAAAATCTGCTGTTACAGCTGCGGGATATGTATTGAAGGCCACATCTTCAGCATGATCAGCCCAAAAAGGATCTCCTGTTATCCCTAGCAGGATCTCATTGGAAGCCATTTGTTCAACCATACCACAGGTTTCGACGCCCTGCCGTGGATCGGTATATCCTGGGCGGGCATTTTCATCAGCACCAAACATGCCTCCCGGCACCTGGCCGAATACCTGCCTGACAAAGTGAAAATTAGCGTAGGTCGCCTTCAGGTCGTCGCTTGATTGGCTCTTAAGATAGTAGGTAGCCGGTTCCCTGAAACACTGTGCTATATTGACATTGTGCCAATTGGGTAAATCATTCTTTTGTCGCCAATTTGCTGTATTGCGATGGATTTTATCGGCCAAATCCATAAGCCATTCATTCCCTTGCGTCCTATTATAAAGCCAATAGACTGACAATAAATTGTCTCCACCACGACTGTTCTCCCAATAATCTTTTAGAAAAAAACTATCAGGTAAACTTGCCTGCCACTTAAAATAATTGGTCATTAAGGTCAGAACACGTGGATCAGCGCTATATTCGTAATAGGACTGCAAGCACCAAAGCATAATCATATTGCCCCATAAATCCGGTTTATTATTGCGCAGCATCAGGGGGCCAAAGTATCCATCCGGCCGTTGACTTTTAATCGCTGCTTCCAACCATATTTTTGATTCCGCTATTATTTTAGGATCTTTCAGAATATAGCCCAGATTTGCATAACCTTTCAACCAATAGGGAACTTCCTCCCATCCGTAGTCTCCTTTTCCATCCGAACTCAACCAGGCGTTGTTTTTTTTGGATAACCATGCGCTAATCTCACCCAAATGTCCCGTAAGGCCATTTTTCTGTAATTCCAAATATTTCCCCAACCAACCTTGAGGAACAATGCTACCTACAGGCAGTTTCAGCAGCGCATTCTGTTTTAATGGTAAACGGTTATTAATATAGTTTAAATTCTTCCCTTCAACCGGTAGCTGATCAACAGCGATTACGGCATTGTTTTGCGCTGAACTTAGAAAACAAATTCCAATTAAATAAGATAATAGGCCTATTTTTTTTGTCATTATTGGCTTGATTAGTTTTATAACTGATTACCCAAAATTAAGTTTTAATCAATGAGTTGGATGATTGATTTTTCTCAAAACACTGCCTATTTGTATCAAAAGAAGAAAGCACATCTCTATCGAGATGTACTTCCAAAACCAATCATTATTAATATGTATTATTTTACCGAAAAACGATACAGGGATTTCGTTTGATAGACTTCTCCAGGACTTACAACTGTCGTTGGGAACTTGGGTTGATTTGGTGCATCTGGAAAATGCTGTGGTTCGAGACAGAAAGCTGTTCGGAATGAATCCTTTTTCCCGTTTTTTAACTGCACTTGCTCATTCATAAAATTGCCGCTATAGAATTGGATCCCCGGTTCATTCGTCAAGATATCCATAACAATACCGGATTTATCACCTACAACATGTGCGGCTTTATACCATTCACCCTCTTTGTCTTTGTTCAATACAAAATTATGGTCATAACCTTTCCCATAACTGAGTTGCTGATCATTGGTATTAATATCTTTTCCGATAGTCTTGGGCGCAGTAAAATCGAAAGGAGTTCCTTTCACCGCTATCAATTGGCCAGTAGGTATCAATGTACTGTCAACGGGCGTATATTGATTGGCAAACAATTGAAGTTGATGGTCCAGTATTGTACCACTCCCCTCACCATTCAGATTAAAATAAGCGTGATTTGTTAAGTTAATAACTGTTTTTTTATCGGTCTCGGCACGGTAAGCGATCATCAATTCATTGTTGTCATTCAGCGAATAGGTAACTTCCATCTGAATATTACCCGGAAACCCTTCCTGTCCATCCGGCAATGTATAGGCGAAAGTAAGGGATGACTGATCGGCCTTCTTTAAGATCCAATGCGCAAAATGTACGCCCTTAAAACCGCCATGCAATGTATTCGGCCCATTATTCACCGCCAATGTATAGCCCTTATCATCCAATTTAAATTTCCCTTTTGCGATCCGATTGCCAAAAGGCCCTACAATTGTTCCAAAAAATGGTTCTTTGGGGTTATTGTAATCACTGCCCTTCGCGAATCCCAAAACCACATCACACAATTTCCCCTTGTTATCGGGCACCCAAAGGCCTACCAGGCGTGCGCCATAATTTGTAAAATAGGCCTGTACACCATTCTTATTGGTTAATTCGTATAAATAGACTTTTTTCGTATCAATCGTTGTGCTAAATGATGA
Source organism: Sphingobacterium sp. GVS05A (assembly GCF_019969845.1). Lineage (GTDB taxonomy): Bacteria > Bacteroidota > Bacteroidia > Sphingobacteriales > Sphingobacteriaceae > Sphingobacterium. The sequence goes on along the minus strand of NZ_JAHXYR010000001.1, from coordinate 362,951 downwards.
AGTGTCCATCAAGGCTGCGACAGTGTCGTTTGGGGTGGTTTTTGAACTATTCGTTTGCTGACAAGACAAGCAACAATAGCTAAGTATACCAGAAATACCCAGCAACATCAATTTTCCTTTCATTTGTTATGATTTAATAGTTTATAATCTTTATTGAATGACAAATGTGTTGTTTTCTATATTTTTTATAATTTTATTGGTTACAATACAAATACTAAAATCCTAATTTTTTTTATTTTTCTGGGATTAAATTGTTTCAATTTTGAGCTATTTTGTATCAATAACCAAATGATCATGATCAACCTAAAGCCGGTCCGTTTTCTATCTCTGTTGTTGCTGTTTCCTTTTCTGATCCAGGCACAACCTTATTACTTCAACCATTATCAGATTAATGAGGGGCTTTCAAACAATGCAGTGATCTGTAGTATGCAAGATAGCTATGGGTTTCTCTGGTTTGGCACGAAGGATGGCTTAAACCGCTTTGATGGAAATAGTTTCAAACATTTTGATGCCTCGGCTTCTGACAAGAATAGTCTAGGAGGCAATAATATCATCTCCTTGAAAGAGGATTTCAAAAAAAGAATCTGGATTGGTACCGATCAGGGGATCTATTGTTACAATCCCATCGACGAACAGTTTAAGTTATTAAGCAAACAGTTTGAGCATGCAGATGTACCCGTTATCATTACGGACCAAAGAAAAAGGATCTGGTTTATATCCAATGGGATGCTCTACTACCACAATCTGATCAACAATGAAATCAAACAGATTACCACATCTGATCTTTATATTACCGCTGTAAGCTGCACAAAAAATGGGACCATCTTCTATGGTACTCCAGAGGGTAAAATATTCCAGATCAATAGTTCGGATAAGCCCTCACTCCTATTGGATTTTCAGGTAAAATATGGTTCAAAAGATTGGTTCAGCATAGAAAAAATCACGGAGAACCGTAAGGGGGAACTCATGATCGGCACCTCTAAATCTGGCGTTTATGTTTACGATTTTAAGGAAAAAACTTTAAAATCTATGCTAGGTCCAGACCAACTCAAGCAATTTCTTTATGTCCGGGATATCCTCCAACCGAATGATACTGAATATTGGTTTGCGACCGAATCAGGGTTATTTATTTATCAAATTGCTGACCAGAGCTTTATCAATATTCAAAAAGAACAGGAAAATCCATGGGGTATTTCCGACAACGCTGTTTACAATATCCTGCAGGACAAAGATCAAGGAATCTGGATCGGTACTTACTTCGGTGGAGTCAACTACTATCACAAGAACAATAGTATTATCGAAAAGTTTTTACCTCAGGACAAACCCGGTAGCTTAAAAGGTTCTGTCGTACGTATCATTACCAAAGACCCGAAAGGCAAGGTCTGGATCGGAACTGAAAATGGTGGTTTATCCAGGCTAGATCCGAGGTCAGGACAGATTCAAAATTTCTCTGATAAAAAGGGAAATCTGGCGAACAATAATATTCATGGAATCCTCCCCTTTGACAATAAATTATTGGTCGGGACTTTCGTCAATGGCTTAGATATTTTCGATCCGATACAAGAAAAAGTTGTTTACCATATCGATCGAAATAGTTTCCCGAATCCCGAGTTACAGAGTAATTTTCTCTTTTACCTGTATAAAACTACGAAGGGAGAAATTTTAGCAGCTTCCACCCGAGGTTTGTATCGTTTTGATTTCGCCAATAAATCCTTTCATTTGATACGCAACGTTCCGGAATATATGTTTTATACGACCGTGCTTGAAGATAAACAGGGAAATATCTGGTTGGGTACCTGGCGAGATGGCTTATATTGTTATAATCCCAATAACGGAGATCTCAAGCATTATACGCATCAAAAGGACAATCCGAGTTCTCTTCCCAACAACCGTATCAATAGTTTATTTGAAGATTCTAAAAAACAGATCTGGATTGCCACAGAAGGTGGTATGGCGAAAAAAATTCCCACAGGTGAAGGTTTTGAAAAGATTGGTATAAAAGAAGGAATGCCCAGTAATGTGATCTTGGCCATTCTCGAAGACCAGCAAAACAATCTTTGGGTAAGCACTTCCAAAGGGCTCGTACGTTATCATTTATCGAATGGAAAAAAAAGGATTTTCAACCTGGAATCTGGCCTACCTTCCATTCAGTTTAATTACAATTCTGCATTTGACGATGGCTATGGTCATTTTTACTTTGGCACTATCAATGGTTTGATCCGTTTCGATCCAAAAAAACTCAATCAGATCAATTACAATACCCGGATCCCGATCTATGTCACCAACCTTTACATCAATAACAAAGCAATCAATCAGTATACAGACCGACATATCCTTTCGAAATCCATTTTATTTACGGATAAGATTCAATTGAAACATGATGAATCATCCTTTAGTCTCGATGTGGCGGCACTTCATTATCAGGCCCCCCATTCTATTCATTACAGCTATAAGATGGAAGGTCTTGATAACAATTGGGTTGATATCACCGGCAATCAACGGGTGTATTTCACTAAACTCGCACCGGGAAGTTATGTTTTTACCGTCAAAGCTGAAGATCCCAATGGAAATATCATCCCCACTGCTGCAAATCTTAAAATTGTTATTCTGCCACCTATTTGGGCAAGCATACCAGCCTATATCTGCTATGCGCTCATTCTCATTGGCCTGATTATATTTATTATTTATCATTTTAATGAAAAGATAAAACAACGTAACCGCCAACATTTGCTGACGGTGCAGAATCTTCGGGAACAGGAGCTCTATCGGGCGAAAATCAATTTTTATACGGATGTAGTCCATGAGATACGTACACCATTAACATTGATTAAGGCGCCTTTGGAAAAACTCATGGACAAAGTCGAACACAATCCGGTAACAGATAAGCTGCTTTTGACCATGCAGAACAATACGGAAAAACTAATTGCACTCAGTAATGAGTTACTGGATTTTAGACAGGTCGAAACCGAGGGTTTTAAATTACATTTTGAGCTGGCAAATATTAGCCAGACGGTGCAAAAAATCAGCAACGATTTTGGTGTCACTATCCAAGCGCAAGGGAAGAGTATGCAGGTTTTCATCAGGCCTGACATCATTGGTTCGGTTGCGATAGATGCTTTTGAAAAGATCTGTTATAACTTGTTCAATAATGCCCTAAAATACTCATCAAAGGTCATTGAAGTGAATTTAGAGCTGGATAAACAGAAAAATATTGCTATATTGACGGTGAAAAACGACGGTGCATTAATTCCTTCGGAGGAAAGGGAAAGAATTTTCGAACCATTCAATCGCTTAAAACAAAACAAGAACATTCCAGGCAGTGGTTTAGGCCTGGCGTTAACCAGATCCCTGGTTTTAAAACATCAGGGCAGTTTAGTGTATGATGTTGAAAATTTTCAATGGAATGTATTCCGCTTAACTTTACCACTAAACCACAACTCAAACCAATAATTATGAATGCAAAAGCCAATTTATTAGTGGTAGATGACCATGCTGAATTACTTGAATTTATTGCAGATGACCTCAATGAGGATTACCATATCACCACAAGTACAAATGGAAATGAGGCCTTGGATCTACTTGAATCTGAATACTTTGATTTGATCATCAGCGACGTGATGATGCCCGAAATGGATGGCTATGAACTCTGCCAAAAAATTAAAGAAAACATCGCTTACGCACATATTCCTGTTATTCTATTAACAGCAAAAAACAGTATAGAATCAAAGATTCAAGGCCTGGAATATGGTGCTGATGCATATATCGAAAAACCTTTTTCGCCCGCATTTTTACGGGCACAAATTGCCAGCTTGCTAAAAAACAGGATTAAAGTCAAGGAATTTTTCATCAAGAATCCGATGTCTCAAATCCAGCAAATCGGACAGAACCAAAACGATCAGGATTTCCTGCTCAGGATAGAGGAAATCATTATGCAACATTTGGATGACCCGCAATTTAATGTCGATAGAATGGCGGATATACTCTGCATGAGTAGACCAACACTGTATCGAAAAATCAATATGGTGTCGAGCCTCTCTCCAAATGAACTAATCAATCTGACCAGGCTTCGGAAAGCGGCGGAACTGCTTAGTTTACGACAATATAAAGTCTACGAAATTTCCAATTTATTAGGCTATAGCTCGGCAACACATTTTTCCCGAAATTTCCAAAAACAATTTGGACTCAGCCCGACGGAATTCCAGGAATCGCAATCGAAGTAATATTCTTTTCGGATGGTAGCTTCGGTTAGAATCGCGATTTCCATTAAAGATGTACTCATCTTCGAACTGAAAATTTAACCGCGGATCATTGTAGCTATCTGATTGAAACGATCGCAAAGAACCTGACTTGAAACAGCTTCATACTGGTATTCTGAATTCAGTTATCCACAAAAAAACCAGATTCGAGAGAATCTGGTTTTTTGCTATCTGATACGGCAACTAAGGCTTATTTCGTCCCAAGTTTGATATTTTATATGGCCAGCACACGCTCTTTCATCATACTAAAATTCAAGCGATCTAACATGCTACCATTTGATATCCACGTATACACCCTCGGGGCTATTTTCAAATTCCAGCAGATAGGTTTTTGTTTTCGTATCCCAATTTGCTTCTGCAAAAACTTCCTTTTTATCCACGACAAGGCTCTTTGGTTTGGCGGGTAATAATATCCGTGAAATGTTTGTGGTATTGATCGGGCTTTTAGCCGTAAATGAGTATTGATGGCCCGTCGATTTTTCATCGTAAATACGACTTGCCGATGCCAATACCTGCGGCTTTTGTTTATTTACAACATGATCTATATTGACAAACAGGCACTGTTCATTAGGTTGGATATTTTTGGAGGTAACAATTGGTAGAGTCGGATCAAAAAGATCGATTAAATTCCCCTTAACCTGATAAGGCTGATTGCTCACACTCTCATCCAATACAGCGATCAGGTCATAGATACCCCTTGTCAATGTAAAATAGTTTTTAAATTGAAGTTTCCCAGATTTACTCCTTGCATCGTAAAGACTTTTAGTCAGGTCCAACAGTTTGTGACTGTTGTTCGGCTTGACAACAAATTCTTTGGGATCTGAACGCAAAACATAGAAAGTACCTTTTCCGTAGCTATATTGCCCCTCCTTAGCCATTCCGTCCCGCAAGCCCATTTTTTCAAATAAATGATCTGATGGTCTTTGATATTGGTTGCCATTTGTATTCCACCATTCCTGGACGGATTGAAAGGGATCGAGATCCGTCGCACAATATATAAGTACGCCCCCATTTTTTACCCAGTCCGCAAGATATTGATGGGCCTCGGGAGCCAAGGGCTTCATGTTGGAATACGACATCAACAGCACCTTTGTCTCAGCTAAGGCATTCTTGACCGCTAAATTCTCCAAGTGAACTGTTTTAACTGGAACACCACGTTTTAAGAAAGGAAGAGCGAGTCCGTAAAAATTGGCCAATTGTGGATCGTCGTATCCGGCATGTGTCGGAAAACGTTGAAACATCAGTGAATTTGCCAACAGAATGCTGATCCCTGTCGATCCGGACACTTTACTGGTCGTTTTGGACATGCTATTCAGGCTATTGATCATCACCTGCATCTGGGTCGAATAATGCCGTGGTATTTTTTCCTTTTGGTCACTCTTGGCGCTTGTTTTATACAATCCTTCATAGATTCGTTCGGGCCAGGGCATGACTTCATAATCGGCAATATTCGGATATAAAAGTTGCGCGGTAAAAGTCGCTTGATAATTTTTCTTGTAATCTGCCCAGTCACGAGGCCAATCTTCGATCGGGTCCGTCAGAAAAAACATCTTTCTTCCGGTCGGTGCAGTCATGGATTCCATTGCGCCGTACTCTAAAAATGCCGTTTCGAAAACACGTTCTTTCACCACACCATTAAAATAATTGGGTTCACGTGAAGTCCCCGTCCATACCTGTGCGATATACCCATCAACACAGGGTAGCGAGGCCAAGCTTGCCTCAGGACTGACAATCATCCATTGTGAATAATTGATCAACGAGTGTGTGGGCACATAACATTTTACATCCATCCCTTTGGTTTTCCCATAGGCTTTGGCGTAAGTAAAGACTTCATTCAGTGCATTGAGGTACAAAGCGTACTTTAATTTATTGGATAAGTAGGTATTCTCAGGCGATTCGTGCTGTGGGCGCCAATCAAAACCGTAATACTTTTTCCATTCCTTCTTAAATGATTCGCTATAACCTGCCCTTGCCCAGAATTCGGGTTCCTCCATAAAAATGGCATCAATCCCCGCATCAATAACACGTTTGACATGCATCTCCTTGATGTATTTCAAATAATTTTCAGTCGGGACAATATAAGGCACCATGTGACCATGCCAGATGGTATCACCTTTTACATCAACTTGTCCCTCATCCAGGTGCATTTTCCCATCCCATTTTCCCGTAAAATAATCCTGATACTCCCCCCAGGCAATACCCGTCATAAAATGCGTAATATATCCCCTATCACGCCAGGATTTTACCCGTTCTTCAAATGGAATTTTTCGGGATTTGTCGGAAGGATTTCCCCCGGTTCCATATATCATGACAGCATCTGCACGGTTGTCAATTGTCGGACGCCATTCTCGGGAGCTCTGAAAGGTCGTCTTTACAGGATCTCCTTTTTGGGCGGTCGCTGTGAACGTTGCTAACAACAATAAAGCGAGTATATTCGTTTTTATCATAATCTATTGTTTATTTTTCACCTAGAAATAATTATTGATTGAGCATCTGTAATTGTTATTTTAAATAAGCGGGTTGGTTCCCTTTATAATTTGCTCAAATGGAACCGCCCTTATTTAAGATTCATTTTCATCCATGAGACCTTAAACAGGACGGTTCAACATGTGTATTGATTCTCTTATGGGATATCTACTCGTTTGGCTTCATTGTAGTTCCACCTACGATTGCCCGTTCCACGCGGAGTATCATAGTTGATACGGGAGGCTGCACGAACAAAGACCGTACGTCCTTTCGGAATTTCGCCAGTAGACACTATATCAATAACCTGCCCTAACTTTGTCTTGAAGCTGTCGCCATTGTATTCGATTTTACTCGACCAGCGTTCATCTCGTGCACGATATCCAACCGTGGCGGAATAGCTAACAAAGAGCTGTATATCTGTAACATTTAAAAAATCTGGATTGTAATTTCCTAGTGGCTCGATCTTATCACGAAAAAACTGCTCAGTTACAGCACGGGTGATCTTGACTTTCGCTTTTATCTTTCCATTTTCAACAACTGGATCGCCAACCCATTCCACTTTAAGAAAGGGGTGAACTTCCATTTTTATTTCATGTGAACCATTCAGCTCCATATTTTTGCTATCGTCTGACAGTACCTTACCGTCTCCGTCTGTGCGTACCAAAGGGATAAATGGACCATCAACGGTGATATTATAATTTCCCTTAAACAGTTTAGTATTTTGAAATGTTCCGTTAGGCATGCAATAGAAGTCAGGATTGTGTTCCACATTATCTCCCCAACTAAGCTCGGTCAATCGAACGCGGATGCCTTCACTACCCTGATCGGTCAATACCGGTGCACCCGTTTGTGCGTCGACGACTATGCCCTTCAATTCCACGGCGGGGGCCTCGTAGTTATCTGCCTCAAAAAGACTACACGAACTCAACATACATAGTATACCCAGTGCGCTTAAAATGCTATTTTTCATTTTTTATACGTTTAGTGGTGGCTTGGACTTTTAGAATTTAGTTCCACCAGTTATTGCTTTATTAAATTTCACTCCTTCCCGACAAGTTGTGCTGGAACATGAACATGCTCAGCACAATTTCTTGTCTATCGATTAGGCTGTTGATCTATTTTTGGACTTTTAGCCACCTCGTCACCTGGTATTTCAAAATAATAGTCTACAGGTGTGTACCGAAACGTTTTGGTACTTACCCATTGAAACCGTGCATCAAAGAAATATTTCCCTGTTGCTGTGGAAAAAAAAGGATACAATCCTCTGAACCTAAAATTCTCGTTGTTACTGTATAGATTTTTATCCTTTTGTGTTCCCCAGAAACCGTCCCGACCTTCAAAATGCAGCACGCGCCAGCGACGTAAATCCCATTTCGCCTTATGTTCAAATGCTAGTTCTTTGCGACGTTCTCTTCGAACAATATCTCGGCCTGTATTATCTCCTGAAATCGTGCCTGCTAAAAGATCTGCTCCCGCACGAGTACGAATTTCATTGACCGCAGTCGTCGCTGTTTGCAGCAGGTCACTTCCATCTGCCGGACTAGCGCCCAACATTTTGAGTTCAACGGCTGCTTCGGCGGCATTCAATAATACCTCAGCGTAACGCATCAAAATAAAAGGTTGGTCAGATTTTCCTTCTCCAACTTCTTTTGCTGGATTTGTATTGAGCCATTTACGTACATAAAAGCCTGTTAAGGTTGCTTCACCATTATCAAAGAATGGTCCTTCGTTGCCAGCGGCATTCATTTTTTGTCCATTGTAATCCACTGTTTGTTGTCCGCTACCATCTCTTGGGCTCAGATATAAGGTTTTTGGTGATCCTGTGTAGACACCCAACTGTTGATAGCGCGTGTCAGCTGTTGCATAGGAATAATCTGTAAACAGAGGCTTTACAGGAGTTTGACCAGTATAAACCCCTGCTCGTATATCCATTTTTCTTTGCTTGAATATATCATCCGGAAAAATAACATAGGCACGTAATCGAGGCTCCGCATTTTTAAAGAAATCCATTGGTTTGTCGTACAGCTCATATTCCCCTTCCCTGTTGCTTTGTCCAGTGGTCACTTTGACTGTTCCATCGGGATACTTGTCAAATCCATCAAACAATTCCATAAAATCTACTGTAGGACAGGTACCTGCCGAAAGTGGAGATCTAACTGTGAAAGGCGAGCTAAAGGCATCAAAACTATGTGTTAACGTTGGATAGACATATTCTTTGACATAGATATTTTCAGGACTACTGAGGTCACTAAACATATCCACCATATTTTGATATTGTGCCTCCTTATCGTTCGCTGCCCATTTCTTTTTATAAAGTGAATAGCCCCCTGCAGTCATCACCTGACGTGCAGCCGAATAAGCTTCTGCAAAATACTTCTGTGATGCTGCCTTTGCGGTGCTGGCATCAAATCCGATGACGCGGACACCAGTTTTACGGCCTAGTCCTGTCAGTCGACCAGAAACCGTTTCGTTGTACTTGGCCACACTACCCGCATAGAGCATCGCCTCTGATTTAAAAGAAAGCGCAACATATTTATTGGAATAGCCAGATTTAGGGCCTTTTGGAAGCATTAATTTGATTGCTTCATCATAATCTTTCAAGATCTGGTTCCAGGTATCTTCTTCACTCGAACGGGGTATCTCCAAGTTCTCCAATGTATTCGGGTATTGTAGTTCCTTGGTCACCAAAGGAATTCCCCCAAAACGTCTAGCCATCGCATAAAATACGGTCGCCCGGACATAATATCCTTCTCCCAAGTAATGATTATAAAGTTCTTCTGAGAATTTGTCCCGGTAATTGGGCAAGGTTTCAATCAGATGGTTTGCATCACGGAGCAATTCAAATGCTCTTCCCCAATAAGCGGTCCTTTCACCGGTAAAAGAGGTGCTGATACCATCCCGGGTCACAGCCTCACCGGTTCCTTCAATGCCTATGGCTGCCAACCAGCCATTGAATTCAATCCCCCATTGTGCCATGTATTTGAAATCTTCAAAAGGCATTAAGCTGTACATCCTGGCCATATAAATATCCATACCAGCTGGTGTATTCAATAGGTCTTGATCCGTTACAATATTTTTAGGTGTAATATCTAGATCAGCGCAACCTGTAAGTCCGATTGAGCTAACTAGTGATAGTATAATGAGTATTTTTTTCATTGCAATATTTTTTAGTGAATGCTAAAAAGTAAGTGATAAACCCAGTGAATAAGTCTTGTTCAATGGATACATACGACCTAGGTTATCATCAGGATGCTCAGGGTCTACAAATCGTACACCTGTAATCGTGAATAAATTATAGGCATTGGCATAAACTCGGAGACGCATGGATGACGAAGGTTTTAAATTTGAAAAGGTATAGCCCAATTCGATACTTTTTAAGCGTAAATAGGATGTACTCACCCGATTGAATTCAGAATTTGATTTCGGGTATCTACCTGTAAAACCATAGTAGCCTTTCACCCATTCTGTCGCCGGATCGTAGGGATCAGCGGAAGGATTTACAGGATGCCAGCGATCAAGATACTGCTCCAACGTTCCGCCACCATTCGATCCCCAGATCGCATAAAGTGGTTCTTTGTACTCCATAGAGCCCAAAGCCGATCCCTGAAACAATATATTCATATCGAAATTCTTGTAAGCTGTTTCGAGATTCATGCTATAGTTAAGCCACGGAGTCTGGTCGAATGCAAAAGGATGTTCGTCCTGACCGTTAATTTCGCCATCTCCATTCCAGTCTAGGTATTTATAGTCTCCAGGTAAGACATCACGTTCCTTATAAATCGGGTAAGTCCAAATATCTTCCCAATTCTCAAATCTTCCAGCCGATTCATAACCAAATTGAATCCCTTGATATCTATTGTTGAAGTTGTCATTGCGCCAACGGTCATACGAGTTTTTATAGGGGCCATTTTGGACGGCGGTCAGGTACTTATTTCTGGTCACAGTCGCTATTGCTCGAACATTGTATGAGAAATCGTTGATTTTATTGCGATGCTTCAGTTCCAATTCTAATCCCATATGGCGATCGCTATTGGCATTTTCCATCGGAGCCGTTGCACCGATCACGGTTGGAAATTCACTCGTGCGACGTTGAAATAGCCCCGATCGTGTGCGTTCAAAATAGTCCAATGTAAAACCAAACAGCCCATTCCATCCCTCGAAATCTAACCCAACATTGAATGTTTTTGCTTTATACCAAGTAATTGATTCGTTGGCGATAGCCTTCCGACTTACGCCCGTGATATATTTATCACCAAAAATATATCCTGGTGCATATTGATTATTGTAGCCATTTTCAGCATTTCCGCTCGTCGCAGGATAAACATACCCGGGTACCCAACCAAAATCCCAAGAAGAGGATAAGTCATCCCCTAGCACGCCATAGCTACCCCGGAATTTTAGTTGATTGACAAAGGAAAGCGCGTCAATAGATTTGAAAAATGGTTCTTCGGATATCCGCCATCCCAAAGAAGCCGAGGGGAAAAATCCCCATTGATGTCCTTTGGCAAAACGGGAGGATCCGTCGTATCTAAATTGGAATTCGGCAATATATCTACCCGCAAAATCATAATTAACCCGTCCAAACAGGGCCGACTTTGCTTCATTATAATAATCACTGATACCACCATACATGGAGGTCATTTGACCATCTTCTACACCTGCGAGCAATTGGTCGGAACCAAAAGCAAGATTTTTCAGTCCATAGAAGTTATCGCCATCGTTCTTTTGTGATTCCCATCCCACAAGTCCCGATACTTTATGCTGATCACCAAACGTACGATCGTAATTCAATATCAATTGACCTAAGACCTGTTGTTTATCAAAAAACTCCCGTTTCATTTGATTTGGGCTACTCAAGTTATAGAGTTTCTGATCATATTTATTGGTCGTTTTATTCAAAGCATATTGATAATATTCCTTTCTGAACATGGAATTGTTATCTGCACGATAATCATAACCAATCAATGCCTTTGCGGAAAACCCTTGAAGAATCGGAGATAAATTACTCAGGTCATAATTCAATGCAGCTGAGGACTGAAAGGTTTTCTTTTTGAATTTGCGATAACCAGAAATATCCGCATCCATCATCGCCACGGTATTTTGCTCCAAATCTAGACCTTCATAATTTAACAAGGTATTTTCGGGATCTGCATACGCGGCAAACAACATGCCCTGTTTCCAATAGTTTCGAATAATGTCAACCGAACTTGTGTAGGGACTATTTTGTTGATCGGCCATCCCACTGATGTTCAAATCCAATTTCAATCCCTTGGCCAGTTCTGCGGAGATATTCGAACGCAAATTGTATTTATTGTAGTTGAGATCGCCTGATTTAAAGAAGCCTTGTTGATAGGAATAGCCACCACCAATATAGTACTGCACTTTATTGCTTCCACCTGAAAAACTAATATCATGTTGTGTCTGTGGTGCATATTTTGAAAAGATTAATGAAGTCCAATCCGACGAGCGTCTTGTTCCATTTCTAAAATCCTCAAAGTCTTTTTCGGTATACACTGGACTTCCACCATTGATGTTGTTCATGGATTTCTCATTGTAGATCGTCATTGCACTGATCGCATCGGCCAATACAGGCATGCCAGAAGGCTTTTGAAAAGTATAGGAGCCATTATAACTGACTGCGGTCTTCCCTTCTTTTCCCTTTTTTGTCGTGACCAACACGACACCATTTGCAGACCGCACCCCATAAATAGCCGCGGATGCATCTTTTAGAACCGAAACCTCTTCAATATCGCTCGGGTTTAGGCGCTGAAAATCTTCGCTTGTACGTGGCACCCCATCAATCACAACTAATGGAGCTCCGAGACCACGGATATCGAAATTGGCACTATATGCTCCCGGTTCGGCGCTTTTCTGCCATACGCGAACACCGGGGATACGTCCCGCCAACATATTTTGTGGGTTTTCATTCTTCGTCTGCCTCATTTCCGTCCCCTTCACGGAAGCAATAGCGCCAGTCAGCGATTGCTTCCGCTGGGTACCGTAACCGACAACAACAACTGTTTCCAACTGTGTGTCATCGTTTTCAAGGACAACATTAATTGTAGTTTTCCCATCTGTAATCTCTTCCTTCGCACTAAAACCTAGCGATTTAAATAAAAGCTTCTTTCCTTCCGGAACTACGATTGTATAACTACCATCTGCGTTGGTAGTGGTTTCCACACGTGTACCCGCATTCTGAACAGAAACCGTTACCCCAGCGATAGGCTTATTATTACTATCAAGCACTTTTCCGCTGACATTTTTCTGCTGCGCCCAACTCATGGACGGAATACCCAGCGCCATCAGCACAAGCAGTGTGCTAAGTCGCCGCCTTGATTTCCCTAAATCCTTTTTCATATTTATAATTTGGTTTTAAATAGTGATTAAGCTATCTGATGTATTTTTTAGGCTCACAAGCCTGGTTTTATTGGTATTCGTTTTTAGTATCACAATTGTTTACGTCGATCTTTTTACTTCATCTTGCTATTTTTCGATTTGGTATTGGGACAACATTGCATACTGTGCCGCATAAGTGAACATGAACATTCCCTCCAGGTTATTTTTGTCTTTGTCTATATGCCATCCACCAAGAAGATCTGGTGGCAATAAACCGGAACGTAAAAAATGAGCATATCCATAGTCCAAATTCTGCTGGAAGGAGTCCATATAACGTCCAGCTTTGTCGAAGACAGGAGAAATCTGAAAAAATCCCCTTAATAATACGCCGTTAAACCAATTGTTGAACCCATCGGAAGCATAAGTATAATGCGCTGGCACCTGTGAACCTAGTTTGGCAAAGTATTGAAAACTGGCATCGCTCAGCTTCTTTCCATCCTCCAAATAGACCTTAGATCGGGTCGCACGGTACAGATCAGCGGCGCCAGAAATCATGGTTCCACTGTTATAGGAAAATGAGGTTCCAACAGCTTTCCTTAATTGGGTATTTTTGCGATACTTTATACCATCGACGATTTCGTAGATAATACTGCAATCGGGATAGCAGTCTCCCATCATATCATCGTAAACACCTTTACTGTTCAATAAATGATCTTTTTGCCAAGCATAAATCCTTTTAGCAAAATCCAAATAAAAACCAGCTTTTCGCAGCATTTTAGAACGACGCGACTGCCTATCTCCGGCATCGATATAGTTGTATGTGATCTGATCGTTCTTTTTCTTATAGATTTCATGTAGCCACACCAATGGACTGATTATGGGTGCATTGCTACAGGCATGTTTGGTCACGTAGCCCGGTCCCCAGGAAATTCCACCATTTTCATTACCTTTATCATCTAGGGTGCAGTCCCACCCATCCAATACATAGGTAGTTAGGTATTCCGCCTCCTTTAAATAGCGCTCTTTTCCTGTTAGGTGATAGGCTTCAATCAGTTCCCGAATTAGCCACATTTGATCATCATAGACATTTAATACCCCAGTTACATTTGCTGCACCCTTTGCCTTTGCACGATCCACAGCATAAACCGTCCAGTCTTTGCTCTGTGTAAAAGAAATAAGATTAAATGTTCCTAAATAATAAGCGGCATTTTCGTGAAGCTGGACCAATAAATCCGCGTAACGCTTGTAATGTTTGTCAAATAGGTTATGATTTCCTCTTTCCTTTTGAGCTTTAAGTCCATGTAAGATTGCATTGACAGCCTCTATCGAAGCCGAGTACATCCACACACTTGCCTTTTCCTCCGAGCGCACCTTTGTATCGGGATTATAGAAACGATGCATAGACTTTCCGTCTGCGGAGAAATAAACTTCCATTGACCGGTCCAAGAGCGCCATCGCACGTACTAGGTTTTGATCCTGGCGAGCCTGATCGCTTTTGATATTGTCAACGGAAAAAGAAATTTGAGTTTCAGCTTGAACTTGCTGCACCATCAGCATGGATACGGAAGCAACAAAAATAAATTGCAGCTTTTTAAAGACTTTCATAAGTAAGATTCCGATTTATAATTAGTTCGAATTTCTACCGAAAATATCGGCAGGAATTCTAACGCAAGGTAAAGTCGGTTGATTAATTTTTGGGTTAAAATTGGGTTAAAATGCAAAAATAAAACGATAACCCTCTATTTTATTTCCCTACCTACCATCATTTGAGAGGCCAATACAAACAGCAATTGTAACACAGCTTTTATTTTATTGAGCGCATTTTTTTGCATACTTTTAAGTCCTGTAAGATATTGATAAGGGATATACTAACCGTTACTATATTTCATAAAAAGCCGGCAGCGGACAAATTATTGTGAATAGGTCTTTGTCGATAACTATTGGTTTAAGTTTTTTTGATTGCGCTATGCGACCCTGTATATTATATATTATTTTTTTGCTTTTAATTCCCCGACTTTCCCAATCCCAGGGTCTCAAATTTAGAGGTGGACATGAGCCTATAGACAAACGCAGCTCCTACGAGTTATTTGACAAAAGGGCAATTTCGTTTGAACAGGAGTTTACGCTAAAATTTCAACTATCCATTTATTCATCAAATTCTTTGGGCAATATTTTCCGTGTTAAGAATAAAGACAATAACACGGTTTACAATTTGTTTTATGATGAGGAGGCCGGTAATTGTATTTTCCGTCTGAACGAAGAAGGTAAAAGCAGTCTAATCATCGCAAAAATAAATCAGCAACAATTATTCAAGGAGGAATGGATCACGATTCAGTTGACTTTTGACCTGCAAAAGCAATTATTTAAGCTTCAGATACAAAATCAGATTTTTCAATCATCAAAAGTGAAATTGCCATCTCAGTATAGTCCTCAAGTGATTTTTGGAAAAAGTGACTATCTGATCGATGTTCCGGCCATGTCTATCAAAAATGTGCAGATTGGAAATACAGCTAAAAGCTATCTATTCCCATTAAAAGAAAGCACAGGTACTGTCGTACATGATGAAAATGGGATTGCTTATGGCTCCGCTACAAACCCAACCTGGCTCATTGTGGATTCTTACAAATGGAAAAATCTCTTTGCAAGCGGTTCCTTTTCACAAGCTGGTTCCAACTACAATCAACGAACCAAAGAGATTTATTATTTCAATCAGGATTCTATAACCATATACAACATAAAGACCAATCAGACAAAAAAACGGGTCTTTCAGAAACCATGTCCCGTAAAATTGGTTTTAGCAAACAATTTTATAGACGCTACGACAAATAAACTGTATGTCTATGAACTTTTCTATACCCAGCCCTATCAAGGCCCTACGGTAGCCAGCCTTGATCTGGAAACTTTCGAATGGAAGGTCGAAAGTGAAGACCTAATGAAGAAAGAATTAAATCATCATGGTTCTTTTTATGATGAACAACAGCGACAATTCTACATTTTCGGTGGCTATGGAAACATGGCCTATAGCGGGCAATTTGACCGATATGATTTAGATTCCGGCAAATGGCAAACTGTTGACGGATGGACAGGCGATAAAATTTTCCCACGCTATTTTCTTTCGGCTGGCCAAGGGAGCAATAATCGAATCGCTTATATCTTTGGGGGTATGGGGAATGAATCCGGCGAGCATATTGTGGGCCGAAAATACCTCTATGATTTCTATCAGATAAATTTGGACACCAAAGAAATTACAAAAAAATGGGATGTCCTTTGGAAGGATAAGCATATCGTACCCGCTCGTGGTTTGGTGTTCCCCGATAGCAACCACTTTTACGCCTTATGTTATCCAGAATATCTGACGAAGTCCAATATCCAATTGTATCGCTTTTCTATCAAAGATGGAAGTTTTGATATCCTAGGGGACTCTGTTCCGATCTATTCAGACAAAATAAGTACACATGCCCAGCTTTATTATGATCAACAATTGGGTAGGCTTTTGGTACTGGTCCAAGAATCAAAAGATGATATACAGTCAACATTAAAAGTCTATTCGTTGAATATGACGCCAATAACCCCCAACGAATTAAATGGCTTTTCCTCATCTGGATCCAACCGCAAGGTATTCTTACTATTGTTGTTATCTACGGCCTGTGGAGTTGGCCTCTTTTTCCTTTGGCAACGAGGCCGACAAAAGCGAAAAATAGCAAACGTAACTAAAAATACAGTCCTCCAGGTTCCGCCAATAGCAGATACTGGAATCATACAAACAATTCAAAAAGACGAGTTTGTACGGGCAAATGCAATATTTCTATTTGGTGAGTTCCGTGCTTTTGACCGCAACAAACGTGATATCTCCTATTTGTTCAGTACAAAGCTGAAACAGGCTTTTTGTCTTATCCTGTCTAACAGCACTGGCATTAGTTCACCATATTTCAGTCAGATCATGTGGCCCGACAAATCAGAAGATAAGGTAAAGAACTCAAGAGGAGTCACGATCAATCATTTACGAAAAGTGCTAAATGAGTTTGCAGGAATTGAACTTGTATACAAGCAGGGAAGATTCCTTATTGAACAGCGCGCTGAGTTTTATTGTGATTACGTAGATTACATCCAATTGCTGGCAAACCCTTCGGCTGCTTACGAAAGTAGATTAATTCAGATCATTCAAAGGGGAAAATTCTTACAGGGGTTGGATATGCCTGTGTTTGATACATTGAAGACCGAGGTTGAACAAAATTTATTACCCATTTTACTGGCAGAACTTCATAAAGCTGACATTGCTCATCTGCATAAAAAAAGCATTGAGATCGCGCATACGATATTCTTATTGGATCCGCTAAATGAACAAGCATTATTTTCCGAAATGAAAGCGATGTTTGCTTTAAATCAGCACAATGAAGCCCGCATTAAATTTCAACAGTTTTGTCTCAACTATAGACAGCTGATGAACGAGGACTTCCCCTACAACCTGGATAAAATGATATAAATAAGCCCCACCATACGCTGCTGTATGGTGGGGCTTATATAATTATCGTCAAGAGATTTAGGCAACCAATTCCTCGCGATGACGTTTTACAAATTGTTTTTTAAGCAGATATAGTTTATAATGATCATATAAACCTATGATAAGCAAAACAAAACAAACCACATAAAATGTTTTATTAGACAAGTAATTAAAAGAGATTCCACTGAGTAGTCCTCCCATTACATAACTTGTGACAATGGTCAGTAACAGATGAAACTTATCCACCAAATCTTTATTGCTTCTATTGGCTTCTTTGGTGAACATGGATATTAGTATCGCTAGATCGGTTGTTAATCCGGTCAAATGTGTTGTTTTCACAACAGAATTGGATATACTCGCAGTAAGTCCATTTTGCAGGCCCATCGCAAATAACAAGGCTCCAACCAATATTTCGGTTTCCTTAAGTGAATCTTCGTAGAAAACATCGAGATATATCCCGACAAACAAAATACTTAATATCTCCAGCACCAAGGGTATCGAATGAGTCAAGTATGCGCTAAACTTTCCCTTACCATGGATGATAATCAGATTGGAAAACATGCTTCCAATTAAAAACAACAGTATCCAAAACAAAACGACAGCACCTTGATACCAATTTCCTTTCGCAATCTCCTGTGCAAAAACGGCATAATATCCTGTTACATTAGATGTAAAGGAAAAAAATACAATAACTGAAGCGACGTTGACCATACCGGCAGAAAATGCAGTTAGTCCTCCCAGTTTTATATTATCTTGAATTGTCCTATGATTGCTATATTTTCTTAGCATATTTTTCCTTTCCTCCTTTTTTCAGCACGATACGTGCTATTCCCTTGGTCTGCATATCCAGATTGAGATGCAGGACCAGCTGATTTTTGTTCAGTTTCTGTATGACAAAACTTTCCACGAGTTCGTTATTTTTTCGTAGCTCAAGGATATGTCCCCTTCCTTTCAAAAACCAGTTATACTGCTTATCCTTGTGGTGGGCCACAAAATTCTTTTGGCCCATTTTTTCAAAATGCCATAGGCCATCCTGTAATGGCGGCAAATGAGCGATGGCGGCATCTTTGATCCCTTCATGGATAATCGCCTGCTTTTTGAAGGTTGGCGATTTCTCCACCTTTTCAAAGTACCAGCCCTGTTCTTCCCACTCTCCTTCTAAAAGTCGTTCAGGGTTTTCATAAAGCATGACCATCGCTGATGCCCCAAAAAGCAACAATGCCAAAAAGACAAAGTTGAATCTTGCAAGTATTTTTCTTTTAATAGTTAACATCCCATTGTTTGTTAAAAAATAAATCCGCTAAGACATTTCCTCCTGTTTTGTGCGTTGCCGGTTTTTCAACAATGGCTACATGCCTACGCTTACTTTCGTTGAGGTCCAACAAAGCCTGTCCAACATCAAAGAAATGTCTTGTTCTTTTTTCAAATTGATAATCTGTTGGAATCTTGACCTCGTCAATTCTAGCTCCACTCAGATAATGATGTAAATAATTGGGATTATCGGTACCGATAATATCTGCATAGATATTCAGTTTACGATTTTCGTATCGGTGGCAAATCATTTGGCAAGCTTTCAAAAAATCCTCTGACTGAAGGTCGTGGAGTTGATCCTCTAGTGTGATTCCCAATAGTTCGCTGATTGAGGTGCTACTTTTATTTCCGTAAACCAAAATAACATCAAGCTGCTCAGCCTTCGACTGCTCAATACTATGGATTACAAAAAAAAGTGAATCGATTGTAAAATCACTTGGAATCAATATTCGTGTCGCTTTTGCCATACCCAATTATTTTTTAACAAAGTTAATGGGAGCACATGGCAACGGAATGAAGCTAGAATTAGCTTTTCATTAGAATTTTAAAAGACTTATTAAAATCAGATTAAAAATAATAAGGAAATTAAAATGGGATTAAAACCGAATGTAAGTTGGCAATTCAATCTCTACAGTCGTGCCTTCCCCAACGACGGAATTGACCTTTAATGTCCCACCGTGGAGCTTTATTATATTTCTTGCTAAGGGCAGGCCAATGCCGTATCCATCTATTCCATTGGTATTGGATGCTCGAAAATAAGGATCATAAATATATCCCAATTCTTTTGACGGGATCCCGATACCTTTATCTTTTATCAGGATAAACACTTTATTGTTTAATGCGCCCAAGGCGATATAAGCAGTCCTATTGGAAGAGTACTTACAGGCATTGCTAATGATATTGGATAATGCTAGCTGGAGTAAAATGGCATTTCCATTGACTTTGAGTCGCATACTGTCATCGGGTAGCAAGCTAAAATCTGTTGTAATTTTAAATTTATCATTAATAGCTTTAACGGTCAGTTCAGCATCCATAACAATCTGGTCTATACGAACAGGATTAAATGTTGTCGAATTGCTCACAAAACCAGTTCGTGCCAACATCAAAAGCGCCTTGGTTTTCTTTTCTAAATGCTCCGCAGATTCAATAATTTTACATAAGGTGCGTTGGTATTCTTCTACTGTTCTTTCTTTGGACAGCGCTAAGTCAGCCTGCCCTATAATCGAGGTCAGGGGTGTATTCAATTCGTGTGAAGCATTGCTGATAAAATTTTTCTGGGTTTCAAAAGAGGTTTCCAAACGTGTCAGCATGCTGTTAAATGTAAACGCAAGATCATGGAGTTCCCCTTTATATTTTTCTTCATCCAGGCGCTTGTCCAGATTTTCAGAGCCAATCTGTTGGACTTCCTTCATCATGGTCAGGATAGGTTTTAGAAATGAACGTTTCATGAAGACAGAAACCACCAAAATAAAAAGAATACCCAAAATCAGACTAATAATAAGTAGATTACGCAGATAGGCCAGGTGATGCGTATAGAAGTAATTTTCCGCTGATGCACCGACGATATAATGCTTATTGTTTTTTGAAAAGTACTTTGTCGAATAGAATTGATGCCCTGCTTTAAAATTTGATGTTCCGGTCTTGTTGATTTTATCCCACAATTCAGAATAGAATCCCTGGCTTTGAACAATTTTTCCATTCTTATCAAATTCAACCAAAAATTCATGCTGATTGTTCAGACTTTCTATAAAGTCCAGGCTCCATTGATCTGTTTGCGAAGCGGATTTACTATTGAGGAACTTTTCTGCTGCAATATTTCTTCGCAGATCCAGACGCTTATAAAAATCGGTGAAAGCAAAGTTTGTGATAGAGTAAAAGATAAAGCCAACGAAACAGCTGACATATATGACTAATATTGCTATGAGGTAGATGAGTTTCCTATTGTAATTATTCATTTTAACCTATTCAGTATTCTTAATCTATTCAGTCTTCGACTTTTAACACATAGCCCATTCCGATAACGGTATGAATGGCCTTCTTGCTCGTTACCTTCTCAATCTTCTTTCGCAGGTAATTAACATATACATCAACGACATTTGATCCGATATCAAAATTAATTCCCCATATTTTATCCAACAACTCACTGCGCTCAAATACTTTCTTGGGGTTTTGGATAAATAATAAAAGTAAACGATACTCTGTACTGGTCAGGTTAAGTTCTTGACCTTCACAATAGGCAACTTTCTTATAATCATCAATCGTTAGAAATCCATAACTGAATGTATCTTTTGGAGGCTGTGCTTCGCGTTGGGTCGCCTGAACAATGGATTGCTGTCTACGGATCAATGAACGTATTCGGGCTTTAAGTTCGATTAACTTAAATGGTTTAGAAAGATAGTCATCAGCGCCATTATCAAGACCAAGGACAACGTTTTCAGGGGTTCCGAGTGCCGTAAGCATCATAACAGGCAGATCGGTATAGCCCCAATGCCTAATCTGTTTGCAAATATCAAGTCCATTGGTGCCAGGCAAAAGAATATCCAAAAGAACAAGTGCTACATCTTGTTTGGCTAATAGTGGCTCAAGCCCTTCGGCACGCCCCAGATGAATGACTTTATAACCTTCTTCGCCCAATCCCTGTATGATCAAATCCGCAACGTCTTGCTCATCTTCAACCAGAATAATTTTTTGCTCCTCCATATGCATCATAATGTATCTTTCCCGTTATCGCTCATCGCCAAACCATAAAAATACTGTTTTGATCCTACAGACACAAATCTCTTGCCTAAGATATACTCGGAGGTTACAATAGATACGTCAAAAAAATGATTCTTTTCACCTTTATCTCATGATAAACAGAAGTAAAAAATTGAAAAAACTAGATCATATAAAGCAATGAGGCGATAGCAGTGGTCTCGTGGTTTGTCTTATTTATGAATTGACCTCCTCATTCTCGTTGTGTCGTTCACCGTCAGATTTATCTTCTGAAACACCGCTTTTCCAATAAGAATAGGCATAGAGTTCCTCCCTCTTCCATCCAAGATCCTTGCGCAAGTAATTGCGTATCTCCCGAACGGTAGAATACTCTGCAGCAATATAAACAAAGCGATCCGTCTGAGGAAGAGACTTTATCTTCACCAGATCCGCCAGCAGACTACCTTCCTGTGGAGTATCATTATGCAACCAGATAAATTCTATATTCGCTTTTGTATATAATTTTTGTACATCCTCCCGGCCATGCACCTCGATGATACAGGTTCCTTTTGCTGATACCGGTAAATTTTCCAATATTGCACCTAAAACCGGAAGTGCCGTTGCATCCCCCGCTAATAGATAGTTCTCTGTCAGTGGAAATAGTTCTGTCTTACCAGCTCTCATAAGGACACCCAATACATCTCCCGGCTTTGATCCTATTGCCCAGGCAGATGCGGGGCCTTCATCCCCATGCGCAACGAAATCTATCCAAATTTCGTTACGTCGAAGATCTATCCCCCGATGCGTATATGTACGCACCGTTGGCCGAATATTGTCGTCCATGGTTTTCCATTGCCCTTTTTCAAAATCAAATTCCGGAAAATAGACTTTATTCAATCCCATAGGGGGAATCAGAATCTTATTGTTAACACCGATGGTTGTGTCCGCGATTTCTGGGACAGCTTCTCCTGTCAGATAAATCCGGATGTAATGTGGGGTCACATATTCTTTTCGACTAACAGTCAATTCCGCTTGTATAATTTTCGCTTCAGCTCTACCCATGGTTTTATAAAATTTAAGGATAAATGATCTATCAATTTTTTAATAGCTATTTTTAGCCCGCATTGTAGGTCGGGTAAACTATCTGTGTGTCTTTTTTAATTTACTTGGTGGAAAACCAAATTTCCGTCTAAAAGCATCTGAAAAATGACGCTGATTTTTATACCCAATGGCATCAGAGACTTCACCAATGGTCATGTTTTTGTCTAAAATGAGCTTTTTGGCATGTTCCATTTTTGCATCATTCCAAAAACCAAAAACTGTCGTACCAAACAACTCCTTAAACCCCTTCTTTAATGTAAACTCATTTGTCCCGACCAGATGGGCCAGGTTGACAAGCGTATTGTTTGAATCCATATTATCCAGTAAAAATTCTCGGACCGCATAGATTTTATCAACATCAGGCTTTCTGAGGGTCGTGTTGGAGATGCTGTTGTCGGCTAACTGCTCCAACTGAAGCAGCAATAACTCCATGATCTTGGCTTCGAGAAATATTTTTTTAAACACACCCTTACGTTCACAATTTATGATACTATCAATAAGAGCATGCATTTCATGGGTAATTCTTCTATTAATATCTGTCAATAAGCCAGATTTCCCCTTTTCAATAATATTTCTGAAGTCATTAAATAAGATGGAATTATCGGGTAGAAATTTCTTAAAAAAATCTGGAGACAAATTTATCTCACATAATTGGAATTCTTCACGTTCCCATTGCATATGGCCACAGATCGAATTGCCGTAGAGGATATTGTGCTGACAAGTTTCAAAATCTATGGCAGCGGCTAATGTCTCCCCAGCTGCCCGACTTCTACCCTTTAATGCAAAATGCATTTCAACCGTCTCAAAGTCACTTTCAAAACGAAACAGTATCCGTTCATACAGATTTGCATGACCAAAGCCAATATGAATTCCATCAAAAAAGATCTCTTTGTAATAGCCATCGCCAAATGGAGCGTCCAGCTGTGTGACGCATTCTTGAATACCGGCATCCATTGAAAAGAAAGTCTGTGGATAGTTTCTTTCCAACAATAAACTAGCCGAATCAATATCATAAAGTTTTAATCCCATTCCATATTTCTTTAAGTTTCAACTATTCCTTTTCACGGACTTTTTACTCCTCATTACATACCCAACAATGGCACTATACCTATTATCTTTGGCTAAATTACAATTTATTTAGAATGATTCTTAATTATCTAATACAAATAAGCACATGGAAAAGAAAAAAATTGAAACTAAGCTGTCATTAATTCAGGATATAGACAGCCAGCTGCTCCCTGATAGCATTTATAATAATATCAAAATGGGCAATCCCCTAGCTAGTAAGTTGGACGTAATTCTTGCAGCAGAGAAAGCCATGGTACTGGACTTTGCCTGGGAGTTTCCGAATGGTCTGGACACTTTTGTCGATGATGAATGCTACCCACTTTCGGCCGATCAAAAGCAACGTATCAATTTGGCCCGCATATTTTTAAAAAATGTACGAAATACGACATCTGAGCCTAATATTTCGAGTTCTGATGTATTTTAATGATCTATCTGCTAGGAGTAGAAAAGGATGATAAGCAAAATTTAACCCCATTTGACTCTTCAAATGGGGTTAAGCAAAGCATGTAAACTTAGGGTCTATTCGGAGATTTTTAACAGAGAACGGTGCACTGTCAACCAATTTTTGGCTGTAGCTGCTTTATCTCGCGTTCCTTCCATTTGTGCCAAGAGATCTGCCATTGTTGCATCATCAAAATGGATCTGTGAAAAGAGGCTTGCCAATTCTGGTTGATCCTTGCTAAAGTCTCTGCGTGCAAAGATTTTAATCTCTTCAGCGCTACCCAATGTTTTTTTGGGATCATTTAAAAATTTCAATTTCATCTTAGCAAACATCCAATGGGGCTGCCAACCCGCCACGACAATCCATCTATGGTCTTTAATTGCATTCTGCAGCTCAGTAATCATCGCTACCGTGGAAGAATTTATGTGTTTATAATTCAGGTTATAGTCTTTGATAACCTGATCCACAGCCCTTGTGATCCCCGCACCCTTTTCGATCCCAATAATTCTATTATTGAACTGCGCTTGGTGCGCTTTCAATTGCCCAATATCATCAATGGATACATAATCCGGTACAACAAGACCATTGCGGGCGGAAGCATAACTGGTACCAATTTCCTGTAGATTTGGGAACTTCGCTATCTTAGCGCCATGTGTTAATGGCAACCAGACATCCATATACAGATCTGTATCGCCATTATTCATAGAAGCCAATATCATATCTGGGGTAGCACGTTGTATCACAACATGGTAACCTTTCTCCTCCATGATGGCTTTGGCAATATAGGTCATTGCGACACCCTCTGCCCAACCGTCAACCATACCGATATGAATGATATTCTTATTGCTGCTACTGTTACAAGCCGAAAACAAAAATACCAGTATCCAGATTCCTATTAACTTAATTTTCATCATTATCTTATTTCTTGTTTACAAAACCTTGTGTTATCCGGTCTAGTATAATTGCCAAAATCACGACAGACAGACCACTTTCAAATCCAAGGCCAATATCCAGGTTGTTTATTCCTTCGAGAACCCTTTCACCTAAGCCACCGGCAGCAATCATCCCAGCGATAACAACCATTGACAACGATAACAATATGGTTTGATTGATGCCCGCAAGAATTGTTTTGGTCGCCAAAGGTAACTCCACTTTAAATAAAATCTGTCGATTGGTTGCTCCAAATGAACGGGCAGCCTCAACAATATCCTTTGATACCCCATCAATACCCAGGGTGGTCAAGCGAACTGCTGGGGGCATGGCAAAAATGATGGTAGCAAAGGCACCGGGTACTTTTCCGATACTAAAAAACAATACTGCTGGTATCAAATAGACAAAAGCAGGCATCGTCTGCATTAAATCCAATAAAGGCCGGATGATCTTTGCTGCAAATTTATTTTTGGCCGCCCATATCCCAAGCGGCACCGAAATAAGTAATGCGGTCACCGTCGCGACCAGCACCAAAGCCAATGTTTCCATTGTTTCCGTCCAAAATCCCATCAGATAGATCAATGTCAATCCCAGAAATGTGGTCAGTGCAACGCCTTTACCAGATTTCCACCAGGCCAATGCTGTAAAAAGTGCGATCATCACGAAAAACGGAGTCGCGATCAATAACCATTCAAGACCAAGAATAGAGGTGTTTCCTGTATTTTTGATCAGGTCAAAAAATGGTTTCAGATTGTCTGTCAACCAATTGACAGCTATGGCTATATATTGTCCTATGTCGATTACTTTATTCATATCTATTGATTATTTGCTTGCTCTTTTAATTCTATGATTTCCTCTTCGTTGTATTTGGTCGCCTCAATGATTAATGAAGTCTGGGTTACGATCCCCAATAAACGGTTGTGTTCATTGACCACAGCGATGGGCGATCGCACTTCTGAAATCAGAGGTAACATTTCCTCCACAGTTACTTCTTTTGATACGGTGGGAACATTTGCGTGAATGATGGCCTCGACGGTCGCTTCTTTACGTTTGGCTGACTGGATCACTTCATTGATATGGACAAAACCAAAAAAATGATCATGCACGTCCACTACAGGTAATATATCTATACCAGAAGCGCGCATTTTGCGCAGAGCACCTTCGGGACCGTCTTTTTTGAATCGTACAACTGTTGGTTTTTCAAACATCAGGGAGCCTGCGGTAATAATTGCTTTCCGATCCACTTTTTCGACAAAAGCTTTTACATAATCACTTGCAGGGTTTGTCAGGATATCCTCTGCGGTACCAATCTGTTCAATTACCCCGTCCTTCATAATGACGATACGATCGCCCAATTTGATGGCTTCGTCAAGATCATGTGTAATAAAGACAATTGTTTTCTGTAGCGTGTCCTGCAGTTCAAGCAGCTGATCTTGCATTTCGGCTTTGATCAGAGGGTCCAGTGCTGAAAACGCTTCATCCATCAGTAACACTTCGGGATCATTGGCCAAAGCTCGAGCCAATCCAACACGTTGCTGCATCCCGCCGGAAAGTTGAGCCGGTAGCTGCTGTTCAAAGCCATTCAATCCAACAATATCAAGAGCCTTTTGGGCTTTTGCCTCACGTGATTCTTTGTCCTCACCTCTTATTTCCAGTCCAAATGCAGCATTACTCAGCACAGTATGGTGTGGCAGCAAGCCGAATTTTTGAAAGACCATACTCATTTCGGTCCTGCGCACTTCCAAAAGCTCTTTATTATTTTTCCCGGTAATATCTTCGTCATTGACAAATACCTTTCCTGAGGTAGGCTCATTCAATCTGTTTAAACAACGAAGTAAGGTCGATTTACCACTTCCTGAAAGCCCCATGATCACAAAAAACTCACCTTCATAGATTTCGAAATTTGCTTTGTTAATTCCTATTGTACAAGCAGTTTTTTCTAATATTTCTTTCTTCGAAAACCCCTCGTCCAATAATTTCAAAGCTTGTTTTTTCTGTTTACCAAAAACAATGGTCAAATCTTCAACTTTTACCTTTACCTTTCTAGTTTTATCCATTCTTTAATTTTTTTAAACATAAATAAAACAAAAGAGCATGAGTAAGCCACTAAGGCTGCACACCTACGTAGTTTTCATTCACATAAAATATCCCTACAGTTGAATTCGTTTGATCGAAATTTTAAACTTCAGTTCAATCTACTTATTAACTAACACGCTTTACTCTCGGTTCGATAAGAGCAACGATGAAAAAGAAACTAATCTTTTAAAGATGAGCTATGCTAAACACAGCTCCAAAATATACTTCAACAAGTACAACGAACAACTTCGACTGTGCCTCAAAAAGGCTCCAGTCCTAGCGGAATAAACTCACGCCATTCTGTCTTTTGACAGCACAAAGGTACGAAAAATAAATTAAACGCCTTTTTAACCACATATACAACTCACTGTAAGTATGTTACAAAAAACACCAAACAAAGTAAAAATAGGCATTTGTAGACACTACCGCGGCAAGCTTTCAGGACGTCGCATCCGATAGGAAGTTGCTGTGATGGCATGTAAAAATGCTTCGATATCTTTTATTTCCTCTTTACTAAGGTTCAAAGGTTGCATTAAAGGATCTGTAACTGGATAAAGTGGATCTTTGGCCTTCTGTTCTGGCTTCGCAGAGTTCATTTGCATCCCACTGTTATACATGTTCAGCAATCCGGTCATATTCCAGAATAATCCATTGTGCATCCATGGATCGGTATTCATCACGTCCCGCAGCGAAGGGGTCCTAAAACGCCCTACGTCAGCTGGATCTTTGGTAATTTCATACCGGCCCAAGTCTTGATATTTACGTTTGTAATAAGTCAATCCTATATTATGATAAGTGTCGTCCGTTAAAAACTGACCATTGTGACAATTCATACATCTTGCTTTTGTGCGGAAGAGATGCAGTCCACGTACCTCTTGCTCGGACAACACCTTATAATTACCATCCAAAAACTCGTCAAAGCGACTACGTCTACTTGTTAAAGTCCGTTGAAAAGCACCTAAAGCCTTTAAAACCTCTGGCATGGAATAATCTTCCTCTCCAAAGGCTGCTAGAAACAGCTTGTTATAGGCCGGGATAGCTTTCAATTTTGGAATCAATTTGGTCAATTCCATGTCCATTTCATGATGTGCTTCAATAGGCCCCAAAGCCTGCTCTTCCAGCGACTTGGATCTTCCATCCCAGAACAATTCTTTCCGCGCATACACATTCAGTAGTGATGGTGTATTACGTGTCCCCTCCAAATGATCATTGCCAACCGGAACCATCAATTTATCAGCCCATGATGTCTGGGGATTGTGACAGCTGCTACAGGAGATCTGATTGCTGCCAGACAGAATCGGATCAAAGAAAAGATATTTTCCCAACTTGACATCCGGCTTTTCCATCAAAGAAAAATAACTTGTATCAACCTTGGGCAGTGACGTAAATTCCTTCCAGCTGACACCAGCATCAATCGTCGGTTTAGGCCACTCGCTTATCGGTCTTCGATAAAGCAACTGCAGTTCTTCATACAATGCTTTTTGTTGATCTTTCATAGATAGTAAACCAACAAGTCCAAAGATACTGACCAATACTGCAAAATGTTTTTTCATTACCTGTTTTTTTATTACGATTATTATCAAAAATAATTTATAAAGAAAGCCGAATTCCAATTTCCATATTCGTTCTACTTCCAGTTGAAAGAAATTTAGGTTTTATATCATCTTTTAATTCGACAGTACCTGAAGATTTTCGGAGATCTAACTTTGCATAAAATGCAAGGTCGTTTCCCCAAAAGCGATCCTTATATTCTACACCAAATTTCGCACCTAAGTATTGGGTCTTATAATAGTAATAGTCCCAAAAAACAACGTTTTGAATAAAGGTGTTTATGGATAAAGGACTATATTCCAATGTGGTTTCTGTCGGAATAGTCGCATAAGGTGCAAATGCAAATTGTATAAGTTTCGTGCTGCTTTTTTGCAAATATAATCTTAGAGATGGCTCAACACGCATTTGTCCCACTTCAAAGTCGATCGCCTGCAAGAGATCTTTTCTATTTTCCGTATAGTAGGTAACAACAAAACCTAATTCCTTGGCTAGCTGATGATGTCTATGCCAAAGCTTAACATATTGTCCTGTAAGGGAAAGAGTGCTAACTTTATAATTGACTTTATTTAGGCTACCCGTAGTCAATTTGTTGCCATCAACACCTTTATTATATTCGCCATCGAAAATCAATAATTGCTGCCCCTGATCACCATTATATTTGACTGCATCTACGAAAAATTTAATGGTATTTTGATCATAAATAGCCAAAGGGCCACTATAAAGAACAGACTTCCTAGAATAATTTTGGTTTGTATTGTGATATTGTTGATATTCAATTTCTGTTTTGGTATGCCAGCTATAAAGCTTTTTTAGGTACTGAATCCCTACCCCTTTATAGTTATCGTATTTAAAATTAACTCTTGTCGTATCTTTTTGACGTGCCGTCCCGTATCCATAATTCATATAATACATTCGATCTGGATACAGATTTGAAGATTGAAAATCCATGTTTTTGTATAACAAAGAAACATTTTCATCTGCACGCCCAATTATTCCATATAGCCCCAATGTACTTTTCGAAAAATTTAAGGAAACACCAGGTTTGACTTTCAAAGTAAATCTATTAGATTTTAAGCGCGGATCCACTGTACCTGCACTCCAATGCCGATGGTAATCCACTTGGAGAAATGGCTGTACTGAATGAGCTAATTCATATCCGAGTGAAGCATTTAGCTGATAATTTTGACGCTGATAGTCACCACTTTTATTTGCGTAAGGATAATAAGGGCTTAAATCTTCTAATCCAGAACGAAGGCTATTTGCCAAACTATCTTCACGAATGGAGTTGAACGTAAATTTTGCTCCCAATAAGAACTTTCCCAAACGATTGAATCCATTGGCTTGAAAACTTGTTGTCCCACCGTTGTAGGCTTGTTGGGCCTTTCGAAATCCTCCCTTATTCATTTGATAAGCAACTCGAACATCACCATAAGACATCAATGAGTCTCTTTGAAGAAAAGCGGGTCTCAAAAGACTGCGTTCAACTAAATGATGATCAATGGTATAACTATAAACAGAATCCTTTTTACTTTGAGCTCTGCTCAAAGTAAAAAGGGAAACCAAAAATATCGTAGCAAAAATGTTCCGCATATGGACTCTAATCTATAAATGATGCGTCTGTTTTGGTTGGATTGGCACGTTGTAGCACACCAAAATCATTTGACGAATTGTTTGTATCTTTAAGAATACGTCTATTCCCAATTTTCCTTTCGGTCCTACGGACGACGGACTGGCTAGAGTAAGCTCCCCCAGGTACAGATATTGCTCCTGCATCAAATTTTTGTGGTAAACGACGTGGAATTTGATCAGCTACAACGGCGTCCTGAATTTCAACAGCATCTAAGATAAACCTTGCCGGCATTTGAGCATAACGCACAGTACTCGTTGTAACAGATTTTACAGTTGGAATAGCAAATGACGGAATATTATTTAAATCAAAGGTTCCATCGACTTTCATCAATACAAAAGATTCTCTAGCCTGTGGCGGAAAATACATATCACGCATACTTAGGGCAATAAAAACCTCTAAGTTTGTAACGGATGGATTATCTACGTCATTCGCGAATATCGTTCGCCCAGGCTGAATTTTCTGTTCGTAAGGATACAACCAGACTTCAAAATCAGCTTTACTCAAATCCACTGTAAGTTCAGGCCTCTGAGCACCGATTATTTTCCCGTTGTTGTCGGTATATGAACCCGCGTGATTTAAGGCCGAACCAGCGATAATTATACTTTTCCCCGATTCGACAGGATATTTTTTACCCGTCCCATCACTTGGAATCATGAATATTCCTTTGGCATAGACATAATCTTCATTTACATTATTAGACACTGTCATATTGATAGATTTGCTCCAATCATACTGATTGTTGCTTAGGGAATATTCGTCTGTTTTATTATTCGGTTTTCCATATGCTAATACCACAAGTAAGCTATCCGCATACAACATTTCATCCGAGTTATTATAAATCTCAATAAAATTATCCCGGTTAAGAGCTGCATCCTTGGTATCTGATCCAGCATAATAGATCTGTTTAATAACAAAACCGCCAATAGGTTCACTGGTAACTAAGCGAATATTAAAGTCCTCATTAGCAAACAATGCTTTATCAGCCAAAGCATAGTTCAGATAAAAAATAGATGTGCGATTTACACCCGTCAATTTAGTATATTCTTCTGCTGAGATTGCCAACGAGACATTGATACTATAATTACCTGGAGCAATATTATTCAATGCAATTTTACCTTTTGCATCTGCTTGAATTTTGTAAGAACTGCTATTACCTTTATTTATCAACGTAATTTCGGCCTTGTCGTAAGGTACCTCAAACCAAACCTCCTCAGGGTTTACCGTTAGCTGTACGTTCACGTTTATTGGCTGTACTTCGTCAATGTCTTTTTTACAGCCTCCAAATAAGGCTAGTATTAAGGAGAAAAATAGTAGAATATAATTCTGTTTCATAGTATATAGTATTTGTTAAAGTTTAATTGATATTCCGCCTGTAATGCTTAAAGGACTATTGTAAGTGACAATTACGTCCTGATTTGTATTGGGATCCCGATACGAACTAGTGGGTTGCACATTAAAGGTATTGTAGGCTGTCACAGCAATGCGGATCTTTTTGCTGATTTCCTTGGCGACTGACATTGAGAAATTCATATAAATAATACGTTGCTGGCCATCGAACAATTCTAGCCCACGAATAGGAAGAGAGGACGCCAAATCGTTGTTTATTAACACTTGTTTCATATTAGCATCCAAATAACCTACCGGTTTTTGAAAATTGTCATTATAGTTCCGTTTATAACGATTCTCCCAAAAAATATCTGTATTGGTCATGATGACAAATCCGATAGTGGGAATGTGCGTGGTAGTGTTTAACTTACTTGTCAGTACATATCGTTTCCCTTGGTTGCTGAGTTGATACAACAGATAAGAAATTGGCTGCCCATTGATTTGAACTGGAGAGGATAAATCTATTGCTTCCAGTATCTTATCGTTTTGTTCAGATAAAATATACGAAGTGCTGGTGGAAAAGCTCGTACGGATAAATTTGATTTCCTTAAAGGCTAAGGACCAATCAAAACCGTAGGTATAGGAGTTTTTAAAATTTTCAATCTTATTGTATGACTTGTCATAATAATCAATGTATCTTCCAGTCTCCTGATATACGATTTGATTTAGGCTCTCATTATAATGGTAATCAAATACAGGCAAATGAAATGGTTTGTAGACCTTGACGGAATTGAAACCATTGCTGTTATTTTTATAATAAGAATTGATGCGGGATGTAATCCAGTGATTTTTGAATTCTATATTAAATTCAGCGCTCTCAGACTTACTAGATTTTAAGTTTTCATTCTTAGTAATAAATTTCTCTGTATACACTAAATATAAGGAACTCTGGGAGTTCTGTGCAATAATCAGTGGAACATCTATCCAGGAAGGTGATGGATAGCGATGCGCTAAAGTTGGAGATTTGGTTGCAACTCCAAAGGCAGCACTTAAAGCCCACCTCTTATCTAAAACAATCCTTGTATTTAATCGTGGCTGAAAACTGGTGCTTCCATTTTGATTATCAAAACGAACACCAAAATTGCTGTTAATTTTTTTACCAAACAGCTTATAATGAAAGTTATCTGTAATGTATATACCCGTATTGATTAAAGCAGGATTAAGCTCAAAAGAATAAGGTCTAATATTTTGGTTGTTAAAATTGATAAAACGCGGTCTATCCGGGTCAGAAATAATCCCTCGCCCACCGTTGTTTGCATAACTCCCATTAAACCCATACAATACACTGTGAAAAGTCTTACCTATTTGAAACCTTTTTGTAAATTTTAAACTTGTGCTTGCTGTTATAGGTTTTCCGATAATCTCTTCCTCAGCGAGATATTGCGAATTAAGCAATATTCCCTCGTATATGCCTGTGGTATCTTTTGCAGTATAAGGTTTGTTGCCTTGATTTAATAGCCATTGAGCAAAGCTCTCTTGCTTGCGGATAGAATAAGAAAGCATGAAATTGATTTCGTCAAAAAATCGTGTACTATAGTTCAATTGGGTTGTGTTTGAAAAGCGGAAACCGATTTCTTTTGAATAATATTTTCTTCTTGAATTATCATCCGGATCCTGTTTTGCATCATCTATTCTCATGTTAAAATCTAAGCTTAACTTATTGCGAAGCTTACGTGACGCCACCGTATTCCAACGCAATGAACCACCATAGCGTTTATATTCCTGCACCTTATCTTGGGGGTTAGAGTTCGAAATAGCGTAGTTTAGGTCTGTAGCTATCCCCCCCCAATTTTTAGGAAGACCAAACCCTTTATTGAGTGAATAATTACGAGAGCCATCATTTATATTTGTTGAAAAGTGCAGTGGCGAATTTCCTGTTTTTCGTTCGATTAAAATTGCACCATCAGTCAATTCGCCATGTTCTGCAGAAGCTACACCTTGAATTACCTCAATTTTCTCAATAGACTCTACAGGTATTTCTCTTAAATCCACTCCCCTAAATGGTACATCTGCAGCGTTTCCACTGGTTACAGCAGGAAGCACAGACCCCGCCATTCCCCGTTGTCCTACGGGCCGCGATTGCATATTAGCATCATTTGAAAGCCGCACCCCATCTATTATTATAGGTATCCCTAGTGAATTATTAAGACTATTGCTCTCATCAAGGGTGTTTCTCAGATTCAAAGTCTGCGGTGCATTGATATTAGGAGCTGTCATTTGCTTGCCTGGCAATGTGTTCAACACATCCATCAGACTAAACGCCTGAACCCTTTCTATAGCCTCCTCATCAAACACAATGGAAGAAATGGAATTTTTATTTTGTTTAAATATCTGGTTTACATTAATCTCATCTAAGGTTAAACTATTGTCCCGAAGTATAAAATCCAAATTCTCTTTTCTTTTTCTTACATCAACCCACAACTCAATCATTTTTTTCCCTACATAACTTACGGATAATAAAACACTATCACTATAGTTTTTGACTGGAATAATCAAATTAAAATCGCCTTTTGCATCCGTCTCACTAGTGAGATCAAATGAATTAATGGAGACAGTTGCGCCACTTAGAGGCCTTCTCTTTTCATCTAACACTTTTCCCTCAATAGCTGTATGCTGAGCATGAACTATAATGCTACAGAAAACAAGAATTAATATAAAGAAAGTCTTTTTCATAAGTACGAACAAAAACGCACCCAGAAGTGCTTTTATTTAAAATCGTTCTAAACAAATGCAAATATAGATTATTAAAAAGCATTTATTCAAATTATTTTTAATAAATCTAAATTATATAGCGCAATATAACTCAATAAATAAATAAAAAAACGCACAAAAACGAATACAAATATTACCTCCATAACTTAATAATAGGTTATAAATGGGGTAATCTAGATCAATTAGAAAAGAGGGGAAAACGCTGTATCAATAACTGACTTTCTGTCAATGAAAAACAAGACAAGAACGGTTGGAAAAGAAAAAAAATTACCATTAAAACCTGGGGTTCATCGGTAAAAAAAGGTCTGCCTTAGGAGTAAGAACAGACCTCGAATGCACGACAATTAGCGTAGGGGTGTTATAGTTACTTCATCAATAAGTTTCCCCTGTTGGTCAATAATTTTAAAAGACCCTTTAGCAGCTAAATCTACTTTAAGCAAATTATTATTGGAGTTCACGATAACAGGAAAATTGACCTTCTCAGACACCTGTTTAATAATATGTCTATGCAAATGTCCACACAACATAATTTGCGCACCGGATCTATTTAGAATAGGAACAAATTTATCCAGAATCTCCTGTTCGCCATGCCAACCGCCAAATGGTGGCATATGACATATGATTATCTTATATTTTGCATCTTTATAATCCGGTTTTTCCATGGCTTCCTCCAACCATTTTGCTTGTTCTGTACGATAATTATCCATCTCCACGATGCCACTGTATTCCATATCAGAATCTGGGTTATCCTCACCACAATCCAACACGATAAAAGCAGTTTCACCGTGCTTAAATTGATAATAGAGCTTTCCTGTCGGTGTCGGGAAGTATTGCGGATAGGTAATGGCAAATGGTCCTCGGGTTTCATGGTTCCCTCTTGAGTAGAACATAGGTTTCTCACTTGCAAATCGTTTGATTGCCGTATCCATAAAACCGTCAAACATCTGTTGTTCACTCAATAAATTATCGACCATATCACCATTAAAAACAATAAAATCCTGTTTAGGGAGATCAGAGAGATCAAGTAATTTATTCAACACATCATTACGACCATGAATATCATTAACCACAGCGAAGCGGGTTACTTTAGCCGGTCCGAGCGTAGTAAATGCCAACGGTTCCTGTCGATATACATTGGTTGCTACAATTTTTCCGTATTCCACATTGACACCAACGTGTTTAGTTACCTCTTGGCTATATACTCGATAACGGTATTTTGTTCCTGGTTTTAATCCATTTAAATTCACTTGGTGAACAGTCCCGACTTTTTTAAAACCATAAGCTGCAGCATAATATTTGGATCGTTCAATATGATAAAAATGACTCGAATCATCTGGCGCCAATTCTACCCAACCTGTTGCTGGGCGATTAGTCGTCCATATAATGGACACCGAATGATCTGTCAAGCCTTGGATATAAGGTAAATGTGTCAAGCTAACTTTTTCATCCTGTTGTGCATTACAGTGCAAGGCTACAAACTGTAGTGAGAAGATCACTGCAATACATTGGAAGTACTTATACATAAGATTTAAATTAGTTTTAAAAACTAAGGTCACTCATCAGTGACGAGTGACCTAAAATACGAAAATTCTTAATTTCCCCAACCGGGGTTTTGTTTTAAGTTCTTATTTAACTGCAGTTCTTGCACTGGTATCGGGTATAAATAATCTTTATTTTCATCGAATGCTTTTTTAATATGCGAATTGATAATCACATTTCCTTTATTTCCATTTTCTAGGGTAATTTCTGACCCGAGTTTCAGTAACTGTATTCCCGGGGCAGTAGGCTTGTCTCCCTCATAGATCCAGATGTCATCTTTACCATCATTGTCCAGATCAAATTTGCCTGTACCTGGAAAATACATCCCTTTAAATTGCCTTGTCACCAAATTTCCACTTTTCCATCGTAGAATATCATCCCACCGAAAAGATTCCATCACCAGTTCAATACGACGTTCTCTTCGTATTTCAAGTACCCCCCCTTTCATATCACCATTGACATTTGTATAATCTTTTGTAAGAAATGCATCTGGATTGGATTTAACCTGTTCCAAATTTAAATTAGGCATCCCCACGCGATCGCGAAGTAATTTGATCGATTTATCTATATCAGCTTGACTTAATATTCCCAATTCCGCTTTGGCTTCAGCATAGTTTAGCAGTACTTCTGCATATCTAAATATTGGCATATCGTTTTCAGACCGGTTGAAATTATCATATTTTACATCGCCTACAAATTTAATCAATTGATAGCCAGTCACTGAATTCCCAAAATTGGGCGGAATAGTTGCAGCGCCACCGATACGTTTATATCCCGGTGTCCGTATAGTCTGGCTCAAACGAGGATCACGATTTAGTATTTCTTCCTTAAACGTCATTGTTTGATAGTTTGCTTTATCCGTAAATCTGGTTCCATCTTTCATCAAATAAGAATCCACCAAATTTTTATCCAGACCCGGCTTACCATAGGAAGCTGTAATCGTATAATAATTAACATTATGCCAGATCTGCAGTGCATCCGAGAATTTTCGAGCTAATATAACCTCTTGAGGTAGACTATTGACACTATAGAACAGTGCAGCATATGAATTTACACCTGCGGCATTATATATACTATACTGTCCTCCTTCAATAACCTTATTGGCAGCATCCGCAGCTTTCTCCAGTAACTCATTCGCCCCTGACAAATTAAATTCAGTATGATATTTTCTAAAGGTTCCCTCAAAAAGAGCCACTCGGGATTTTAACGCCAAAGCAGTCCATTTAGTCACTTTTTCATCACTTTTTACTGAAGAGAGATGTTCAATTGCATAATCCAAATCAGCCAGGATGTTCGTTACAACAAGCGTCCGAGGGTCACGGGGCTTTGTTAATTGTTCCTCATTATTTTGGTCTATAACCTTATCATACCAAGGCACATCGCCAAAACGCTTTAATTTATCGAAGTAAAAATAAGCACGAAAGAATCTAGCCTCCGCTGCATAGGGTGCAGCAGCTGCCTCCGGAACAGTATTAAAACAGTTTTCCAAAAAATAATTAATGTTCCGTAGATTAGCCCAGCTCCATCCGCCTCCGCTGATAGGCACCTGTCTTTTCCCAGTCAGTTCATCATCTAATGTTGTTTTAACAATATTATCAACCGACTCATTATAGACACCTTCGGCCGAAGGCAAGGCCGCATCGTAAAATGATTTTGTAAATAATCCAAGATCTTTTTCTGTTTTAAACGAATCTTCAGGTCTAACGGCAGACTCAGGGAAACGTTCCAAGTAATCTTTCTTACAGGCTGTTAAACCTGTACTCAACAAGATGTATATAAAAAATATTTTTTTCATGATATTAAAAAGTTAAATCTAGACCAAAAGAAAATGTTTTAGAGACAGGATAGGATCTTCCATTTGCTTCCTGCGCAGATTGTTCAGGATCTATGTATTTGGAGCGAAGCTTTGTTGCAGTCCAGATATTTTCCCCTGAGACATAGATTCGTGCATTGGCCAATTTCACACGTTTCAACCAAGCCTGAGGCATCGTATACCCTACCGTTAAATTTTTTAGGCGTATATAAGCTAAATCCTGCAAATAACGATCTGATTTTACATTTAGAGACCCGCGATCATTCAAAGCGATATAACCCCTCAGCAATGGGAAGTAAGCATCCGTGTTCTCAGGTGTCCATACATCATTTTCAAAGTCTTTAGGTACAAAAGAGTAATATGGTCTGGAATAAGGCCCCCAGAATTTGTCCGCATTCGCGCCGGGCCACCAATGCTGCCTGCCAATCCCCTGAAAGAATGCCGACACATCAAAACCCTGCCAATTTGCACCCAGATTAAAACCAAAATTATAACGCGCTCTACTATTCCCTATAACCACCTGATCTCCAGGATTCATCAGGGTATTATCGCCCGCATCAACTTTTCCATCCGGAACACCGTCTTTACCTCCAATATCAACGAACCTTAGATCTCCAGGATGTAATTTTGACCAGTCTCCAGGAGCTGCTAGCCTTTGTTTATCAACATAATCCTGATTAACCTTCCAATTATCAATTTCTGATTGAGACTGGAAGAAGCCATCTGTTTGATACCCCCAAATTTCACCCAATGTCTGACCTACATAATAATTGCTCAACAGCATTTCCTTGTTATCAAAACGCGTGATCTTTGCTTTGGAATCTGACAGACCAATCCCGATATTATATCCAAAAGGCTTTCCGTTCAATTCAAGCTGATCTCGCCAAGCCATGGCAAGTTCCCAGCCCTTATTCCTTAAGTCTCCCGCATTGGTC
The DNA here is from genome assembly GCF_019969845.1 of Sphingobacterium sp. GVS05A. Taxonomy (GTDB): domain Bacteria; phylum Bacteroidota; class Bacteroidia; order Sphingobacteriales; family Sphingobacteriaceae; genus Sphingobacterium. The sequence goes on along the minus strand of NZ_JAHXYR010000001.1, from coordinate 324,204 downwards.
TTTGGTGAAGCTGAACCATATACAGCTGGCAATGTTTTGCCTGGAATTAACATGTCCAATGTATTTCGGATAAAATAATCCGCGGAGACCGTTAATTTACTTCTAAAAAACTCCAGATCCGTTCCGAAATTCAATGTATTTGTTCGCTCCCATGTCAAATCTGACGAAATCGGAGTAGGCGCACTCAAATACTGACTCTTTGCACCATTGGTTATATAGTTGGACAATCCTGCATTTAGCAATTGGATATAACCATATTCCGTTGCTTCCTGCGCATTTCCAAGCGCGCCATAAGACACCCTAAATTTTGCTTCGTTCAAAACCGGCTTCAAACTCTCCATAAACGTCTCTTCTGACAAACGCCAACCGCCGGAAAAAGATGGAAAAAATCCGTAACGCTGATTCGAGGGAAATTTAGAGGTTCCATCGTAGCGACCATTAACTTCCAGTAGATACTTCCCTTTATAATTATAATTCAACCTTCCGAAAAAGCCGCGCAATGCCCAAGTATTTGCATTTCCAAGCAATTGCATTTGCCCTGTTCCTAAAGCAAAATCATTCAGATCTTCTGACAATAAGTTGTTGTGTGTCCCGCCAATACGTTTATAACCGGTAGTTTCCTGGTTAAAGCCTACTGTAGCACCAATCTGATGATCCCCCAATTGCTTATTATAATTTGCAAAAAGATTCAGCGAATGCTTTGGCTTGTTGATAATGGTTTCGGTATAGGTATCGTTGCCCAAATAATTGATTACACCAGGAAAAACCGACCAGGGAGCTGTAGTTCTTCTATTCCAATTATGAATCGGATTATACGTGAAGGTATAGTTCCCCGTAACTGTTAAATCCTTTGTCAACTGAAATATAGCTTCAAACATATTGATAAATTCATATTTATCCTCCCCTCCTTTTGACTTCCCATGCAATAAGTCTGCGTATATTCCATCGCCAATGTTGTAATTATTAAGTTCGGTTCTATACGTTGCAGTACCATCTGGGTTCATTGGCACGTAAGACGGTAATGCATGTACGGTGGTCGAAATAAAGTTATTATTATTGTCGGGATTGGTAGCCCAACCTGGATAGGTATAGTTTTGATAATTAAGCTGTGTATTAGCTCCAACTTTTAACCAGGGCGTAACCTGTGCATTTATCCTTGACCTTACATTGTAGCCATCAAATTTATCCTGATTGATTTTCATCAATCCACCTTTCTCGTAAAGACGCCCCGAGATATAGTAATCAATTTTTTCGGTCCCTCCAGAAAAGTTTAAAGAATGTTCCATCGACGCCTGCGTCTTACGGTACATCTCGTTCCACCAGTCTGTATTTCCATAGTACACATATTGATCCTTTCCATTTCTATTTTGGATCACGACGGAAGGTAAGGAATGGTCTGTTTTTCTTTTCAATAATTCCGCATAATCCTCTTCGGTATAGCCGGTATAACTATTACCGGTAGCCCGGATAAAAGCCTCATCATTCAATCTAGCGGCATCGTATCCACTTGTCATAAAATCAGTTCTGACCGTAAGTCCAGACCAACCGAAATTATTACTATAATTGATATTCATTTTACCGGCCTTCCCTCTTTTGGTTGTCACCAACATTACACCAAATGCCCCTCTTGCACCATAAATAGCTGCTGCGGACGCATCTTTTAGGACAGAAATTGATTCGATGTCTCTGGGATTGATGGTATTAATACTACCTGGTACCCCATCAATAAGAATAAGTGGCTGTGCATTCGCAGAATTGATCGAAGCGAAACCACGGATATTTACATTTCCTTCACCACCGGGTCTTCCATTCGTAAATGTAATGTTTAAATTAGGGATTGCTCCCTGCAAGGCTTGCGTAGCATTGGCAACAGGTCGATTTTCAAGTACCTTTGAGTCAATTTGTGTTACCGCTCCGGTCAGATTAACTTTCTTTTGTTTACCATAGCCTACAACAATAACTTCGTCAAGTGATTGATCCGTAGATACCATTTTAATCGTCAATGCCGTTGATTCGATTTTTAGTTGCTGCGTTTCAAATCCAACTATTGATATTTTCAACAGTTGTCCAATTTTCCCTTGAATAATAAAAGCACCACTGGCGTCTGTTTGGGTAGATTTTCCTGTGGATGTGTTTAATATTGAAGCTCCAGCAATCGGTTCGCCGGCAACATTTTTCACAAGACCACTGATAGATTCTTGAAATTTGGAGGGAATTTCAACATTTGGGATAGCTGTCAGAAAGAGGGGCCTGCTCTTCGCCCAGCCGCTCAAAGACATCCCGATCATTACAGGAAGTAATACGTGTTTCGTTTTCATGATTTTGGTTTTGTTTTTCTTCGGTTACAAAGAAAGGTTATTTAATATTTGTAAATTATTAATAAAGTATTACTAAACAATTAAACTACAACTGGTTAAGTCAATATTAAGATAACGTATTTTTAACACAAAATAAGCCCTATATTTTAATTTATACAGATAAAATTTACCTAAAAACATCAATAAAAAACACAAACTACTGAAAAACAGACATATATAAACAACCATGATATTAACACGATAGCTTATTAGCCTAAAAACGAAATGTAACATATTTGACACAAAAAAGAAGCTAATACAAATAAAAAACAAATAAATACGAAATTATTAAAAAGATTAACAGAGGTAGTTAATCTAATATTTTTATTAATTTAGAATAAACATTTAATTATAAACAGGCCTGCTTTCGTGTTCATCCTCACCTTTTGGGCAATCAGCAATAATTATAGCCAAAACATCCGGTTAAAATTTAAAGTCTATGCTTATACCTTACCAGTATATAGCTACATATTGATGAATAAAGATGTCTTCAAAATGGAGATTAAAAACAGCACCGACTACCCAATCATTGATTTTTGGGGCGCATGGCACGACCCCTGTATAGCGCAGCACCCTGAGCTACAGCACATCGTTAATAAGTATAAGGATAATGGAAAATTTAAATTTGTAGGTAGAGCTGTTAATGACAAATTTGCAACCTGGAAGCAGTATTTGGAAAAACATGTGTATACCTATGAAAACTACATATGTGAGAACAGGGATTACCCTAACCTTCGAATTGAATTGGGCATATATTCATTTCCACGCTATGTTATCGTCAATACAAAGAAAAACAAGGTTGTCCGATCCAATTTTCAGATCGATCAACTTCGTGATATATTAAATACGTTGTAGCTATAGCTATGGGAAACACAGCAAAATGGGAATCAAACTATGATAAAGAGATCAACACAAAAGACTATCCCGCAATCCATATTGTGAACACAACGATTTAGCTTTATCTGCAAAAGCTTGACGATAGTAGCTTGGTAATTGACCATCTGCGCCAAATAAACGCTGATACTTTTGTATTAGATGCGGATAATGCTTTTCAATAGCGCGCATGATCAGCGCCCTATTGTCCGCCGGATCATTCCCATATAAGGCAAGTGTGGCTGGAAAAATATAACTGGCGCCAATAGTCTGAAAAGTCTGAAATAGCAGTTCCAGACTCGCTCCGGTATCCGATATATAGGGCAACAGTGGCATCAGACTGACCCCACTATGGAGCCCGTGTTCACGCGCTTGCCTTAATGCTTCCAATCGTAGCGAGGGTGAAGGGGCTCCGGGCTCAAAAACCCGGGCGACACGATCATCTATAGTCGAAAATGAAAAGGTAACAAAAGCCTTATGTCCTAATCTCGACTGAAGATCTTCAGGAAGTATTGCTTCTGCATCAATTCGTTTCAACAAATCAAAATCTCGGGCAACTAAGTTCGACTTCGTAATAATATGCACAGGAAAACGATAGTGTAAAATTACCTCCAATAATTGTCTGGTAAGCAATTCGGTCTGCTCCATTTGCAGATAAGGATCTGTTACCGAAGAAAGGACAATAATTCCATATTGTTTTTTACGCGCACATAATTCCAGCTGCTTTTCTAGCAATTCGACAGCATTGCTCTTCATACTCAGCTTTTCAGCCATGTTGATCCCGTACTTACTTCCCCGGATATAACAATACAAACAATTAAAAGAGCAACCACTATAGGGATTCAACGTATAATCATCGAGAAACCAAGGATCTCTTCGTTTTGTCTTATTGAGGATGGATTTCACAATTATACGATGCATAATAGCCTATTCATTTTAAAACTTTCTTCCCATACCTCTCGATGCAGGCCACACTTCCTTAAAACCATATTGCGCATAGAGCTGGAAAGCCGGACCATCAGCTATCAAACTGACATAGCAGCTATCTGGCAGATTCGAATTCATGTATTCATCAAGTTTCTGCATAATCAGTTTTCCAAGTCCTTTTTTCTGATGTTCGGGGAGCACACAGATATCAACGACCTGACAATGGCAAGCGCCATCGCCAACGATCCTGCCCATACCTACTATTTCATTATCGTTGTCCCCATCCAAAATAGCCACACAGCATAAGGAATTTTCCATTCCCAGACGTGCAGCTTCGTCAGTTTTTGGTGATAACCCGGACTGTTGTCTTAAAAATTGATAGCGTTTATAATCTATCTTCTGATATACGGCTTGATAGTGCATAGTAAAATGATGAGTTTATTCGTTATGAAATTATTCATAATAATACATTTTTCAAAACCGCATTGATTATACACTAACAAAAGACACATACATAGTTATTGTAAAACTCGAATTCCAGTCAGGGATCAACAAGCTATTTATCCGTAGACCACCTCAACTGACTTATTTTCGTTGTATCTTGACAACCAGAAAATCATTTCAGAAGAGCTAATGCATTAAAAAAATCTCTTTATTCATCGAATAATCGCAAATATTTAATTTTCAATGCATAATAAATATTTTTCATTACCTTTATAGCATTGAAACAAAACTCAACACCAGCCATGTTTATCGGCGCTGTCAAATGGTTCGACAATAACAAAGGATTTGGTACCCTTGCGTTACCTTCCGGAGAAGAACTCTTTGTGCATATACGCAGGTTTAAAATCCCTCCAGAGCATATTATCCAGCCTGGTGAGGTAATAGTCGGAGACAAGAAATCGGATCCCAAGCGGAACGGTTACTTAGCCCACAACTGTAAAATCCTCAAAAGGCCTGAAGATTGGAAATTCGTTATCTCCCTTCTGGACAAGGACCATATCGTACTCATCCCCGATAACCACGGCCACGAGCAAAAGCACAACCTCACCTCATTAGCAGCAAGACAATTACTACGAACCCAGGGCAAAGACAATGTAGTTTCTATGTTGACTTCTCACTTTGATTTCCGGTTCAACTGTTCCATTTTCATGGATTATGCCGAATTACTTGATAAAAGCATTTCGGGCACCTTCGAAAAAGAAACAGCAGCCGTACTTCTTTCTCAGGTATTTAAATACTTCGGAAACCACGTCTCACATCAGATTCTATTTCGGGTATGGAAAGAAAAAATGTTCAGATATATCGGCTATCCAGCTGATGGTGATTATGAGATTCCTGAAGAGGTGCTGAACCTGAACGCAACGGAGATCAATTATGATGATTTAACAAGAATCAGAGACTACAGTTTTGGTAAATCCTTCTGTAACGAATTTGTAGAGGCTTTATTTGATGATTTAGAAACAATGGACAAGCAGGATATTGAGCCCCTGATCCCTTATATTGATTTCCTTGAAAACGAAGATTCTATTGAGAGAATTAATCTAATCATGCAGTAAAATCAGCACCATTTTACTGCTCTTCTTCCTACTTGCTTATCTATTTATCAGCGGATTCGACAGTGGGAGAACACCGAAAAAAACAGCAGAAGAATTAAATCAAGAATAAAACAAATAAAACAACAACCTTTCAAATATTAAGATAAACAAGTAATTTAGTTAGCACAAAGCAATCATTAAAACAAGATAAAGCTGTAAGATTAACTAAATTAAAATAATGCAAGAATTATTATATACATTACTATTTCGACAGCTATCCGATCATTTTTATCTAATAGATTCTTTCCGGAACGATGATAATTTTATAGCGACCTTGCTCCTGATGGGCTCACTTGTTTTTCTGGTACTCGCGGTAATAAGCATCCTTCTTGGCTTACTTTTTATCGTAACAATCATCCTACTCATTAGTGCGGGCATTATTTCAACATCTGTTATCGTCGGATTACAACAGCGGTCCATAACCAAAGGTTTCAAAACCTTATTTCTTTCCTCAGCCATATTGGGCAGTAGCATTGTTTCCGTTATATTTTGCATTTTCCTAAATGCAGTTTATGACTGGAGCAGCAACAACATGTCCATTCTAATCGGCCTCGTCCTAGGGATTATTTTGGGTACAGTCCTAGGCTTACTTGCCTTTAAAGCGATGGCCGGACTAATCCGGTTTTTGATGAGTAAGTATCGAAAGTAATACCCATCTTCGCAAATCCCCCCTTCCTATTCCACATATTTAAACCGAAGCGCAGTCAGACTCGCCTTATCACCATTGCCTTCGATCAACGAAACAGTTATTTTATATCGTCCGGCATTTTCAAATTTCATCCAGCCCCAAGGATACCAGTTATAGACATGGGCCGACTCTTGTTGGTTTTGAACAACCTCGCCCGCTGAATTTTCAATACGCCATACCACCCTTCCTTCGCCTGCATAATTCATATCCACCTGATAATAACCCGGTTTTTTAACAGCTATTTCATAGGAGAACTTACTTTTTTCTGTCCATTTACTGACCTGAACAACATGTTTCCATTCACCAAATTTTTCCATCCACGATTTCCCTTCTTTATTACAACCCTCCACTTCTCCAAAATCAACTGGGATAATCGTTTCCAGAACCGGATCAACCCCCAGCATTTTTTCGACCTGAGGTGTACCACTTAACTTAATCTCGATGACAGATACCATCTTTTCGGGAGCAACTTTCGGAATGTCAATTTTAAGCCAGTCCTTTTCAAGTGTATAATTCAATTTTCCTTGATCTTTCGAACCCAGGAGTTCAATGGACTGAATCCCTGTGGTCAACCCCGGAACATATAAGGCTCCATCAGTAGGCCAATCATAAACCAGTAAGGAAATGCGATCCCCTTGTACGGTAGCATCTCCCCAAGACAAAGCATGCTTCCAGGGTGATGCTTGCGCACCATAAACCGTCTCGGGATAACGCTTGATCCAAGCACCGGCATTGCGCAGAGCCAAACCCGCCTGATCCGGAATAGAACCATCCGGTTTCGGGCCTACATTCAGCATGTATGTTCCCCCCCGTGCGACAGTTGATAGTGTTCGTTGTAATATCTCCTGGCTACTCTTCCAATTATTGTCATACCAAGCATAGCCCCAGGAATCATTAGTCACATCAACCGTTTCCCAAATGCCATCCACATTCTCCCGAGGCACTTCCATGTCACCAAGAGTAGAATAATCTCCAAGCCCATGCCCTACCCTTCCTGACACATAGGCTCCCGGTTGATTCTTGTGTACCAGTTCAACAAGCTTCTGTGCATATTTTTTATCCATTCCACCCGGCGTATCAAACCATACCAGTTCTATAGGACCATAGCCTGTTGTAATTTGCTGCACCTCAGGATAGCATTTCTCCCAAAAGTAATCGTCAAAAGATTTCGCTTTCCCCTGTGCATCAACCTTTGGTCCACCGTTTCCACCGGGATAAGTCCAATCCTGATTTTGAGAATAATAAAATCCAAAACCGATGCTGCCTTCTTTACAAGCTTGTGCCAATTCGATCATTGGATCACGTTTAAAATCCGTCGCATCGACAATATTGAATGGGTTTACTTTCGAATGAAACATCGAAAATCCGTCATGGTGTTTACTGGTAATAACGATATAACGCATTCCAGCATCTTTTGCCAACTTTACGATCGCTTTGGCATCAAAGTGATCCGGATGAAAGGAAGATGCTGCCAACTTATATTCTGCAGGCGAAATATTCGCCATACTCTTGTTCATAAGCCATTCTCCTATTCCATAAAAGGTTTTTCCCTGCCATTTATTTGCTAATTGGGAATAGATACCCCAATGAATAAATAGGGCATATTTCCCCTCTCGAAACAACTTTCCCCTATTTTGTGAAACAGCACCTTTCCCGCCAGCACCATCCCACATCTCTTCCATTCGTTGCGCAAGGACATCCTGCGTGCATATCGCACTGATTACTGTCCCCAATACAATCTTTTTAAAACTCATCTATAAAAACTTTTGATACATCTGGGCACAACATTATACCTTAGGCATACTATACCCATTTTGATAACTTTTAGCCAAGTAACGATCTGCCTCCCTATCATTGAAAGTTCGCTTATTTTTATCCCAAAACAATTTTTTCTTGCTACGATAAGCAATATTTCCCATTTGAGAGAAAATGGCAATATGGGCACCCGCTTCGATCGGCGCATGAAGTCCTTCACTGGATTTATTTCGAACTGCCGTTATAAAATTGACCATATGTTTATCGAGCCCATTATCTTTTGAAGGTTGAAAAGCAACAGCTTCCATACGTCCTTTTTCAGGAATAACCTCCCAGCCTTCACGATTAACGACCAACGTACCGTTGTTACCGATAAAAGCGACACCATGTGTTTTTTGATAGGGACCAAGATCTATTCCTGTTGCCTGTTCCCATTGGACATTGAATCCATCAAACTCATACACTGTTGTTAAACTATCCGGTGTTTCGGCTGCATCATCGGGATAAGCAAACTTCCCTCCGGCAGCCATAATGGATACCGGATCAGAAACCTTCATCCCGATCAAGGCATAATCCAACATATGGACTCCCCAATCTGTCATCAAGCCACCAGCGTAGTCCCAATACCACCTAAAATTGAAATGAAAACGATTGGGATTGAAAGCCCGTTTTGGAGCTGGTCCCAGCCACTTGTCATAATGAACACCCGCAGGAACGGCGGCATCTGCCAACACAGGAATACTCTTCATCCAACCTTGATAAGCCCAAGCTTTGACCAAACGGATTTTACCCAGTTTTCCACCATGTACAAATGCCATTGCATCTCTGAAATGCTGTTGACTACGTTGCCATTGCCCCACCTGTACAACACGGTTATATTTTTTCGCAGCAGCAACCATGACTTCACATTCCCGAATGGAGTTTCCAATAGGTTTTTCAACATATACGTCCTTGCCTGCTGCAACAGCATCTACCATCTGCAAGCAATGCCAATGGTCGGGTGTGGCTATGATAACAACATCCACATCAGTTGCTTTAAGCAAATCTTTATAATCAATATAGGTTTTGACTGTAATATTTCGTTTTTTTAATTCCTCCACTCGGTTGCTGAGTATATTTTCATCTACGTCACAAAGTGCTGTACATTGGACACCGGGGACTTTCAATATCGCATTTAGATTGGACCAGCCCATACCGTTTACACCAATCAGTCCAACACGAATAAGTTCAGATTGAAAACCGAAAACACGTGTATTCGCAAATAATGTTGAGGCAGTAAGAATCCCTGCATTACGGATAAAATCTTTTCTTTTCATTGCTTAGTTTGGTTTATTTTGATTTTGCTCTACTATCTTTTTAGTAAAGACGATTCATGCAGCACTTTCCCTAGAAATAACTAATATAAGATTTAATCTTGAAGATTAGGCAAAATAACGACAATCCATGTGTCATCGTTAAGGTTTTGAAGGCATTAACGAGAAACTACTGGGTTTTGGCGATGGGCTTTACCAGCAATATGTTTTCCCGCTTTCATCCCAGAAAAAATACAACCACCCAAAAATGTCCCTTCCAGTGCTCTGTACCCGTGCATACCACCGCCTCCAAAACCTGCCACCTCACCAACTGCATACAATCCTTCAATAGTATCATCATCCATCGTCAAAACCTGCGCATCAAGATTGGTTTTAAGCCCGCCCAACGTCTTACGCGTCAGCACATGGAGCCGTACGGCAATCAATGGTCCATTCTTTGGGTCCAATATCTTATGCGGAGCCGAAACCCGGCCTAATCTATCACCAAGATATTTCCGCGTACTACGGATATAATTGACCTGCGTGTCTTTAGAGAATTTGTTATCCAATTGCCGATCTCTTGCTACGATCTGTGATTTAATAGATTCATAATTTAACAGATCATCGCCAGACAGGAGGTTCATTTTGCGTACCAATTCCGACAATGTATCTGATACGATAAAATCGACTCCATTCTCCTTAAACGCTTCAACTGGACCTGGGGCCTTTTTACCAAAAATTCGTTTGAGGAAAAGTTTATAGTCCCTATTGGTGATATCTGGGTTTTGTTCGGAACCGGAAAGTGCAAATTCTTTTTTGATGATTTTTTGTGTCAGAATAAACCATGAATATGAATACCCACTATCTTGGATATGCTTTAGGGTACCTAAGGTGTCAAACCCTGGTAAGAATGGTGCTGGAAGTCTATTTCCTTTTGCGTCAAACCAAAGTGAGGAGGGGCCGGGCAGGATACGGATACCATGATTGGGCCAAATCGGATTCCAGTTCTGGATACCTTCTGTATAATGCCACATACGGTCTTTATTGATCGTGTGTGCCCCGACTTCTTCGGCTATACCGATCATCTTTCCATCCACATAGGCTGGAACTCCTGAGATCATCTGTGCTGGTGCTTTTCCCAATCGTTCAGGCCAATTCTTCCGGACCAGCTCATGGTTGGCTCCAAGTCCACCCGAAGCTATGATAACATCTGGGGCACGGTACTCAAATGTGTCGATGACATTTCTATTGGTCGCTGCCCCCCTTTGCTGAGCATCAGCTTCTAAAATATCGCCGAACACTCCTGTTACAGTGTTATTTTCCGTTATTAGCTTCGTCACGCGATGCCTAAATTTAAATTGTAATAGCCCGCTTTTTTCGGCAGCATAAGCTTTTTCTATAAATGGCCTGACCACCCCTGTTCCGGTTCCCCAACTCACATGGAACCTGGGAACCGAATTGCCATGACCAGAAGCACTGCCATCTCCGCGTTCAGCCCAGCCTACCATAAACATAAATTTAACACCTAGCTTGGTCACATACGCGTATTTCTCGCCAGCAGCAAATTTTAGGTAGGCTTCCGCCCATTGACGGGGCCAATAATCTTCGGTTCGATCAAATCCTGCGGTCCCCAACCAGTCTTGCTGCGCCAGCTCCAGGGAGTCTTTGATTCCCATGCGGCGTTGCTGTGGTGAATTGATAAGAAATAGACCTCCAAATGACCAAAAAGCCTGTCCTCCAATATTTTCTTCAGTTTCCTGATCCAGTAAAAGCACCTTCTTTCCAGCATTGGTAATTTCCATTGCCGCAGTTAATCCCGCCAGACCAGTCCCTATAATGATGGCATCAGGTTTAAATTGTTGTTCTATCCGCATATGTTTATATCAATGGATTCGATTTTCTTTACGGCTTCTTGTACGTAAGTTCATTTTTGGTTCCCTTAAATTTACCTTTTCTCTTCTGATGTACAAAGAGAAATAAAATTCAACCTGTGAAAAAGGAATACAAACTATAATTAAAATTATACACAAATACAATTTAACTTATTTTAATGATAGAAAATACTATTCTACCTTTGCTGCATCACAAACTCAAATAATAATATTGAGTAAGTCACTCCTTTTTGATTTGATGAAAATATTCAGAGGGTAACAAAAGTTAAAATAACAAAATATGGAATACAGAAAATTAGGAAAAACAGATTTAGAACTTTCAGCAATTACCTATGGTGCTTTCGCCATTGGTGGAAATATGTGGGGTGGTAATGAGAAAAAAGACTCTATCGAGTCTGTTAAGGCTTCCATCGATCATGGAGTTACCACCTTAGATACAGCTCCTTTCTACGGCTTCGGTTTAAGTGAGGAGATGATAGGCGAAGCGATAAAGGGTTACGATAGGTCTAAAATTCAGTTGTTGACCAAATTTGGGTTGGTATGGGACGGAAGTAATCAAGGTAAAGGTGAATCTTTCTTTGATGCTGAGGAAAAGGGCAAAACTATCCCTGTTTACAGGTATGCCTCCAAAGCTAGTGTGATCAAAGAAGTCGAAGACAGCCTAAAACGCCTGCAAACGGACTATATAGACTTATTGCAAATCCATTGGCCAGACAGTACCACAGCCATTGCTGAAACAATGGAAGCCTTAGATCTGCTTTTACAGCAGGGAAAAATTCGTGCAGCGGGTGTAAGCAACTATAGTGTCGAACAAGTTTCTGAAGCTCAGAATTCGATCCAAATCGCGAGCAATCAGGTCGGTTACAGCATGTTAAACCGAGGTATTGAGCAAGATCTTGTACCTTATGCGCAACAGCATGATTTGGGCATTATTGTTTACAGCCCGATGGAACGTGGCCTGCTTACAGGCAAATATTTTAATGAAGGTAAATTGAAAGAAAATGATCACCGCAACGGCTACTTTCAGCAATTTGATCTCAAAAAGGTAAAAACTTTCTTAGATACCATTAGTCCGGTGGCATCTGATAAGGGCGTCAGTCTTTCACAACTTGTGTTACGCTGGACCAGTCTACAACCGGCAGTCACTGTTGTATTGGCAGGTGCCAGAAATGCTGAACAGGCTATAGCAAATGCAGAAGCTACAGCAATCGACCTCACAATAGACGAGCTATCATTTATCAATACTGCCTTGTCTAAGATTTAGATATAGACATAAAAAAATTACTCCTATAACAGTACTCTCCTTCAGGATTGTTCTGTTATAAGAGTTGAAAATTCAATATTGTAACTGTCCTTTGGCTAAATACTGACCACCATTAGGCTTCATTTTCGACCCACCATAGCATAGGAATCGACACTTAATAAACATTGAAATCTATCGCTAGCCTACCACTAGTCACTTATTTTATTTCAGCAAAACAATCAATGATTTTCATAAGAGTCAGCGCTTCCTCCATCGAAGCAGGGTTTGGCCCATTACCTTCAAAAAAGGCAACTGTACTCGCGATCATTGGATATTGTATATGCTCAGGATGATCAAATACGAATTCTTTTTCTCCCTGATCGGATCTTAATAGGATGGAATTGCCAAATATCGAAAAGGTGATTTTTCCCTGGCTACCTACAATTTCACAGCAATCTATGTTATCTTCTGATCGGACATTAAAACACCAGCTCCCGTTAAAGATGATCTGATTCTCAAACACTATGGTTCCAGTTGTTTGATCAGCAACATCACTTGCAGCATCCTGAATTTGGCTAAATCCATTATAGGAAATAGGTGCACCAAAGAAATACAGCATTAGATCCAATTGATGTGGTGCAAGATCAAAAAAATATCCACCACCCGATATCGCTGGGTCTGTACGCCAGTCTGCTGCACCTTTAGTCACCAATTCCGGTGCCCGGCTCTGCCATAATCGAAGTTGAACGGTTCGGATAGCACCTATCTGTCCTGCCTCTAGCAATTCTTTAACTTTGAGAAACAAGGGTAATTGTCTTCGGTAATGCGCAACGACGAGCTTGCCACTTGTTTTTCTAACAGCCTCTAACAATAATGCGGCTTCATCCGCATTTAATGTAACAGGTTTCTCCACATAAACATTCTTTCCGGCTTCTAGCGCCTTCAATACATAGTCATAATGCGAAGACGGTGGAGTCGCAATATAAATCGCATTCAATGCCGGATTGTCCAACAAGTCCTCGACCTTCGAATACCAATGGGCAACTTGGTGTCTCCGAGCATAATCGGCGGCTTTTGTGGCGTCTCTGCGCATGACAGCAAGTAATTGACTATCTTTAACCTTATTGAATGCCGGTCCGCTCTTTTTCTCTGTCACATCACCGCAGCCAATGATCCCCCATCTTACCTTTGTATTTTCCATTCTATTTTTTATGATCTAATCTTCCAATAAATCTTTTTTATCATGGTTTTTCGCGCCCAATAAATCGATTGTTACCAAGCAAAAATCCAATTGCTTTTTCAATATTTTTACGCCGGCTGTCGTCGGTCTTTAAAAAAGAAATATAGCGGATAATCTCTTTTCTTTTTGATGGTGCTAAACGGTCAAAGACAGTTTTGGCTGCTTCATTTTCTGCCAATGCCTGCTCAAGTTCGGGGTGCGGAACCAAGCTTCGCTCCGTCGGATCAAAAACAACGGATAATTCCAAGATTTCACCAATTCGTTTAGGTGAATTAGGCAAGATCTCCGTATTGATATACAGTCGCCACGCTCCCTGATAACGCAACAAAGTCTTTTTGTAATCTTTCCCATTTACCGTTCCTTTAATAGGTATATATCCCTTGTTGACCCCAGCTTCTTCAAAGAGTAGATGCAATACATCATCTGGGACAAAAACAAAGGGATTGATTCCAATTAGTTCAAGTTTAGCTTTAAAAACCGACATAGGCGTTGAAATTTAACATCCAGCAAAAAATTAAGTTGTAGCAAGAATATGTGCTATCTGATTGAGTTCCGAAGTACTAAAGCTCAAATTGTCGAGCGATTTTAACGAATCAGTTAATTGTTCACTGTTTCGTGCTCCGACCAAAACCGAAGTCAGGCGTTCGTCTTTCAATAACCATGCAATTGCCATTTGAGCCAGCGATTGTCCGCGTTGCAATGCAATTTCGTTCAAAGCAGACAATTTTGTTATCAGTTCGGGTGTAATTGCAGTACTCTTTAAAAAATGTTCTTTTGAGGCCCGAGACTCGGTTGGAATATTACCTTTTAAATATTTATTGGTCAGTAATCCCTGTGCCAAGGGAGAGAAAGCAATCATACCCACCCCCTCTTCATCCAACACGTCCAACAGCCCATCCTCTGGGTTACGCACCAACATCGAGTACTTCGGTTGATGGATCAGACAAGGGCATCTAAGATCCTGTAATATAGCAATTGCTTTCTTTGCTAAATCCGCAGGGTAGTTTGATAAACCGACATAGAGGGCTTTCCCCTGTCTTACAATATCACTTAATGCACCCATCGTTTCTTCGAGTGGTGTGTGCGGGTCAGGTCTGTGATGATAGAAAATATCAATATAGTCTAGTTTTAGACGTTTTAAGCTCTGATGAAGGCTTGCCATCAAATATTTACGGCTTCCCCAATCGCCATAAGGGCCATTCCACATGGTGTATCCCGCTTTGGTCGACAACAAAAGTTCGTCCCGATGTCCTACAAAATCTGAGCTCAGTATAGCGCCAAAATTTTGCTCCGCACTACCGGGAGGTGGGCCATAATTATTGGCGAGGTCAAAATGTGTGATACCGTTGTCAAAAGCCGTACGTAGGGTCTGCCTAAACACTTCTTTCTGATCGATATCACCAAAATTTTGCCACAGACCAAGGGAAATAGCTGGAAGCTGGATCCCACTTTTTCCACATCGCCTGTAAGGCATTATATTATATCGGTTTGGATTGAATGTCACGTTATCAAGTTTAGGTATGCAAAATACAAAACTATTTTGAAGAGTCTATGCAATTGCAACGGTCAATCTAATCGAAATATTTCGATACGAAACAATTTGAATTAAAATTTATACCAGTCCACTCAACAGATACCATGCTAGTATCACAAATATTTTTATATTTTTGACTATAGTCCAATAATAGCACAACTTTAAGAACGTCCCCATGATCAGTAGATTCTTTAGAAAATTCTATTTACATATTGCGATATGGATCATTCTGCTCTTACTCCCTTTTATTACTTATCTCTATCAACCTGATAAAATCGCTGATTTTAAAATCTATTCGGCACTATCCCATCTGGCCAATATCATCTTTCTGGCAAGCAATTTTTATCTGCATTGTTACGTTGTCGCACCGCGGTATTTCTTTAGCCGTCGAAAGTTTTTTGTCGTCTTCATCGCGCTAGGCTTTGTAGCCTATGTCCTGCTCAATTATGCAATCGTCTATTTCAATCCCAATGGAGAATTAGCTCATTTCAAAAAGGAGAACATACTATTTGTGCGACTCGTTGTAGGCCCGGGGATTATCTACTCACTTTGTATAATCACCTCGTCCATGATCTTTCTTTATAATGAACAGGCGAGACAAAAAGAACTTAATAAACAAATTGCCTTAGAAAAGACAACTGCCGAACTGACTATATTGAAACTTCAGATCAGTCCACATTTTTTATTCAATACGCTCAACAATATTCGTTGGCTGATCCGCAAACAGTCACCCGACTCCGAGGGGACAATAGTCAAGCTCTCCGAAATGCTGCGCTACATCCTTTATGAAGTGGATGGACCGAAGGTCGAACTTTTCAAAGAAATTGATCATATGCGTAATTTCATTGCTTTACAGACATTAAGGCTTCCCATTGCGGGTGAAGTTGATCTAAAAATAGAAAGCACCCTCAAGAATAGAATGATCCCACCGTTATTATTTATTCATTTTGTAGAAAATGCTTTCAAATATGGAGTAGATAGTAAAAATAACCCTTACATACAGTTTCAATTCGTAGATATTCCTGGTGGGCTTATTTTTAAATCGGTCAATAAAATATTACAATATACCGAGCACCGGCCAAATGAAGGCATCGGATTGACGAATGTGAAACGACGATTACAGTTGCTTTATCCCAATCGCCATGAGCTCAAAATCAAAAGGACAGCAGACGACTATTTTGAAGTTGCACTCAGATTAATGACAGATGAAGATTAAATGTATACTCATTGACGACGAACCATTCGCGCTTAATTTGCTGGAGGACGATCTGTTGAGTTTTGACCAAATTGAAATTCTACAGAAATTTCATGCCCCTGTAGATGTTGTTGACTACCTGAAGAACCATTCGGTAGATCTCATTTTTCTAGACATCCAGATGCCGGAACAACTAGGAACACAATTTGTCAGGGATCTGGAAGATCCACCGTTAATCATATTCACAACAGCCTATCATCAATATGCTGTTGAGGGATTTGAATTAAATGCAGTAGACTATCTTTTGAAGCCTATTTCAAAAGAACGGCTCACGGCTGCGATTCGAAAAGTAGCAGATATTATGACACTACGCAATAAACACGTTGTTGAAAAAGACCATATTGTCGTGCATGTGGAATATAAAAAAACCAAAATCTTTCTCCAGGAAATCAGTTATATTGAAGGTTTAAAAGATTATGTAAAAATCTATTTGGTTGACCGGCCAGTTCCACTGCTAACCCGAAGTAATTTACGTGGTATGGAAAAATTGTTGCCAACAGGCAACTTCCTCCGAATACACAATTCCTTTATCGTCAACAAAAATAGGATCGAACATTGCACAGTTGCAAAACTTGCATTACCTGAAGTGGAACTGCCGATTGGCAAAAAATATGTCAAAAATATGGAGCAGTTTCAGACAAAAGGGCCAGCGAGCAAAGATAACGGCATTCGATAACGGCCATTCGTCTACACATTAGGCCCGTCGGTCTACAGATAATTGTGTAGAATAAAAATCATTTACAAATTTGCTTGGGGTCAATTTGTCCAACACCGGCTATTGATCCGTATAGCAAAGAAAAAATGAAAAAAATTATAGCAGCACTCTTATTGGCAACCGCTGTTGCCTCATCACATGCCCAAACAGCTCCCAGTGGCCGTCCCAGCAATTTCGCTGTCGCTGAAGGCAAACTTTCCGGTCAACTGATAGACCTTCAGGGCAAACCAATCGCACAGGCTTCTGTCAATCTGCTACGGGTGATCCATGATCAGTCTACGGGCAAAGAGCGGGAAATCTTATTCAAAAGCACGAGTTCGCTTGAAAATGGAAAATTTAGTTTTACAGCACTATCCACCAAAGACAAATGGAAGTTAAAAATAAGCTCAGTAGGTTACACCGCTAAAGATATTGCAGTCGAGTATGGATCTGACAGCAAAGTTTTGGATAAAGATCTCGGTGCTATTACATTGGAAAATGATAATCGAAAGCTAGACGAAGTAACGGTCACTGGTCGTAAAGCTTTACTTGAAATGGATATCGACAAAAAGGTATATAATGTAGAAAAGAATATTGTAGCAGCAGGTGGTACAGCTATTGATGTCATGCGCAATATGCCTTCTGTGCAAGTTGATATTGATGGGAATGTCAAACTACGAAATGCCGCTCCGACAATTTTTGTAGATGGCAAACCGACAACACTAACGCCAGACCAAATACCTGCTGACGTCATCGAAAAGATTGAAATCATCACCAACCCCTCTGCCAAATACGATGCCTCGGGAAGTATGGCCGGAATTTTAAATATTATCCTCAAAAAGAATAAAAAAACAGGTTACAATGGTATGGTTACCCTTGGAGCAGATCGCTTCGGTGGAACCAATTTTATGGGAAGTCTCAATTTGCGTCAAAACAAATTCAATATATCCCTTACGGGAATGAATATGCGTATGCGGACAAATACCGAAGGTGATAGCTATCGGTCCAGTACAATTGATGGTGTTAGCTCTATCGTTAACCAGGATATCGAAGGCAAAACCAAGGGAATGATCAGCTTTGGAAGACTCGGGTTAGACTATGACCTTAGTCCGCGCACGACCGTATCTGTTGCTGGAATCTTTGTCGAAGGTAAATTTCGTCCCAATGAAAACACAATGATAACGACGGAATCGCAAGGCAACAGCAATAGAATTTCAGAATCCGAACGTAGTTTCAAACCAAGGGGTTTACAGGCAGGCCTTGTTCAGAAATTCAAAACCGAAGGGGAAGAATTGACCGCTGACTTCAATTATTTCGGTGGAACAAACAAATCTAATGGCACTTACACCACCAATTATTTAGATAACAGTGGAATTATTGGTTCACAGATCCAAAAGAACATTGGATCTGGCGACAATAAATTTATGACCGTACAAGCAGATTATGTTAAACCATTCAAAAATGGGATGAAACTTGAGACGGGAGTTCGCGCGCAAATCAACAAGCTCAAAAACCTGAATAGCAACACCCTTAAAGCCCGCGATGAAGATGAATATAAAGATATCAGTGCTGCGTCAGCCAATTACGACAATAAGAATACAGTCTATGCGGCTTATGCTTCACTTGGTGGCAACCTTAAAGATTGGGTATCTTATAAAATTGGTTTACGTGTCGAGAATTCCACCTATGACGGTGAACTAATCAATACAAACCAAAAATTCCACAACAACTATCCGGTCAGTCTCTTTCCTTCACTTTTCCTGAGCAAGAAACTGACGGAGAAAGATCAGCTACAGATGAGTGTCACCCGTCGTGTGAATCGCCCCAACTTCTTTCAGTTAATTCCATTTGTTGACTATACAGACAGCTTAAATATTACACGTGGTAATCCGGACCTCGTCCCAGAGTTTACAACGTCAGGCGAATTGTCTTATAGCCGGACACATGGTAAAGGGACCTTCCTGGCTTCGGTTTATTACAAATATACCACGAACCTGATCACCAGATACCTCACACAGGAACTCAATCCCATTACGAACAAAATGGATTTCATCAACACTTACATTAATGCGAATTCCAGCAAGAACTATGGGGCAGAGTTCACCTACACCAATAATTTAAAAAAATGGTGGGATCTGACAGCAGACCTCAATTTCTACAATTCAAAAATTGAAATAGATGACAAGACACCATCGGAAGGTATGTGGACCGTGTTTGGAAAATTGAATAATACGTTCAATTTGAAAAAGAACTGGAACCTTCAGCTCGCATTTGAATATCAAGGAAAAACAAATATGCCGGTTACACAAAATCAAACCTTTGGCCCACCGATGAATCAGGCTCAAAGTTCCTCTCAAGGGTACATTAAGCCTTTTTATGGAATCGATTTTGCCATCAAGAAGAGTTTCTTGAAAAACCAGGCTGCTTCCGTGACACTGGCGGTAAACGATATCTTCAGAACCCGCGGAAATACCATAGTATCTTCGGGTGATGGTTTCTACCAAGAGTATTATCGTCTCTCCAATCCGCAGCTTGTCAAATTGAACCTATCTTATCGTTTTGGCAAAATGGACATGAACATGTTCAAGAAAAACAAAAATCAAAATTCCATGGAAGGTATGCAGATGCAATAGACACTTGCATTTAAACGATATATTAAAGCAGAAAGAGACCGATTGGATGGTCTCTTTCTGCTTTATTTCATTTTATACGATCTTAATTTCATTAAACCACCTGACTTGGGATATTGTATTTTTCTATAATAGGTACAATTTCAAGTAGATCATCAATCACGTAATCCGGATTAGCTGATTTTAGCTGATTAGCATGATGGGCTCCTGTCGTAATGCCAATGATTAAAGCACAACCAGCATTCTGACCCTCCTTTATATCAATAATCGAGTCCCCTATTTTCACCACACCTGTGGGATCCGTTATTGCAAAATTTGCTCTTGCAAGATCGATCATATCCGGATAAGGTCTATTCTTAGGCACATCGGATGCAGTAATCAATGCATCAATATCTTGGCCTACAACCCAATTAAGCTTTTTCAAAAGGGATTCCGCCGTTTTGCGATCATATCCCGTATTTAATACCCGAAGTATATTCATCTCTTTCAAAATCGCAAAAAGTTCATTGGCATTTGAATTCGGATAAATGTCTGCTACTTCATAGGCGTTTTCAAGTGCTTGCAAAAATGATTGGAACATCTGCTCAGCCAATTGATCGTCAACTATATTGAGGCAATTTTTTAGTACAGTCTTAATGGCCTGTAACTTTTCTTTGCCTGCTCCGTGCTCCAACACTTCTGTCAACGTAAGTTGATAACCACCAATGTGATTTATCACCTGTTGAAGTGTCTTGTAAACTATATTATCCTCATTTACAGTAGTACCTGCCATATCAAATACCACCATCTTGATCGCTTCTCTCATTTATTCGCTATTAAATGTTTAGCAAAAATAAAATATTGTTAAATAAAACTAAACTTTTCAATATTAACTTATTGCTATCTTTAAGTTAAGAGGAGCGCAAATTAACGTAGCGCAAAATAATAAGTCCAGCCGATCAGCAACAGTTGAAATGGAATTCTAAACCACAGATAGCCTGGGCCTTTTCCATCAAAAGTCGCAGTTTCATAGTTCAGATGCCTCATACTCGCATATATATTTGTCGGTAGTATCAGTATAAAAAAGACAATTAAAAGCATCCCTGTAAGACGACTTAAAGATGGTATAAATAAACCGAAGGCCCCCATGACCTCCAATAGTCCGGTCATATAAATCATTTCTTTTTTTAATGGGATAAAATCAGGAAGCATCAACACCATGCCTTTTGTGTAGATGAGGTGCCCAAGGGAGGTAAACAATAATGTGGCAGCAAGGGCTATTTTTCCAGCCAAATGGTAATCCATATCGCCCTTATACTGTCGTATAACTAAATTGCTGATGAGAAATACTGTAATTAAAACAAAAAGTGGTTTCATAATCTTTTTTATTCAAAGTTATGGGCCTTTCTATTCCCTATCAATGAACAATTGTTAATAAATTTCCTTCCGGATTCTGCTTAGCGATTGTGGTCTAATCCCAATATAAGATGCCAAGTATTTAAGGGGGATATTTTTAATTAACTCAGGCTGTTCCCGCACGAGATTGACATACCTCGTTTTAGCTGAATCTTCGAGTAAGGTAAATTCACGTTTCATTTTCTTCAAAAAGATATCTTCGATAGCCTTTCGTCCGATAAAATTCCCCACCTCTGTCGTTTTATACACGGTATTCAGATCATCATAAGATATCCGCCATAAGACACAATCTGTAATCGCTTCAAGATTATAGGACGATGCAGTTTGGGTCAGGAATGAATCATAGGCACTCACAAAGGAGTTTTCAAAGGCAAAACCAAATGTAAAATCGTAATCTAATTTTGGAATATTGAACCGAACAATTCCTTTTTCAATAAAAGATAGATAGCGCTCCGTTTTGCCCATTTCCAGAATCAGTGATCTTTTCGGAAAAACTGCCTTGGTAAGCATTGAAGAAAAAATATCCCAGTCCTCTGCCTCCATAGTAATGAGCGAGTCAAAGTAATTCTTGATTTTATCCATTCTATCCATATTTTAAAACAAGATAAAAACTTCTGGTCAAACAAGAGAAACCACGATCTTATTATCTAAAAAGCCAATGTTTGAAACAGGCATAATCAAAAAAGTGGAGATCTAAAAAAAGATATTCATCTACATGGAGCCATATTTCCATAATTATGGTAGGATAAGTTTCAGTTATTCTATTTCTTCTTTACTGTGATATTATCTAAATATATGGTCTCTTTACCAGTGTTCGTAAAAGCTATTCGCACTATTTTTTTATTTGGCTTGATTTCCTGACCAGTCACAAAATTAATTTCTTGTTTTTTACCTTTCTTACCCAACTCCAGTGTCTGTTGCTTTAGATTCGACAGTTCTCCGGTCACAACCTTCACATCGTCTACTGCTACGGCTATACCGCCACCCCTGCCCCAATACCTAAGGTTAAATTGTTGCGCTGGGTCCAGATAAATGTATTGTTCTATCTTTTTTCCTTGAGCAAGTACAAGAGCCTTACTTCCCTTTTCACCTATGCCCTCCTCAATCGTACCTTCTCCTTCCCAGGGTTTGAGACCAGCTTTTCCCTCAAAATCGGGATTAGGGAGCTCATTTCCATCACGCAAAGGCCAGTTATAGGCACGGATATAATCGACCTCCATATTTACCCCACCTTCGGAACCGTATGCGCCTAAAAACACATTCATAAAATGGTTGGGTGAGTAGATTTGATTCTTATTGTTGTATTCTTTAATTAAATCACCATTGATATAGTGCTTAATACTCGTTGGAGTCCACAACACACCATGGGTAACCCACTGGCCTACATGCTCATAGCCTTCGGCAATATGTGTGGCAAGATTACGTTGAAATACCCCTTTCGCATCGACATGTCCGTGGATGACAAATTGAGCCGTGATATATTCAAACACATCTATTTCAAACAATTGGCCTTTTGGACGTATTCCTTTTATTCCATCAACCTCGGCTCCCTCTTGAAGATAGTAACGAATATCTGGTCCTGGTGAATCAAACCAAAATGCAGTATTTGTTCCTTTCGGGTTACCTTGACGATTGCGGCGTACTTTTACCTCAAAATAACCACCTTTACTATTGTCCAACAGGTTTTCATTCGTTTTCCAGTCATAGGTCTGAATGGACGAAATCTTTTGGTTTCCACCTTCTGTAAAGATTCGCTTTGGGATGGTATCGTTCACATAGAGGTTAATTGCGGATCCGTCAAGCGTATAGGCCGGCTGGGGTAATTGATCCTGCAACATTTCCTGCTTTGACTTTTCATTTAGATAATTCAATGAGGAGAAATAATTGGTGGTCCATTTATTCCGGTTTAAAAGTCGATCATTAAACTCGTCCTGCCAAAAAATTTCCATACCGACAGGAACAACAGCTGAACTTGGATTTCTTTTCTCTTCCTCGAGCTCGGTGTCATCCAAAGTCCAACTTTTAGAGGTATAGGACTTCCCTTGCGCCAAAGGCTTGCCAGCTGCAGATTCCACCCAAACATAATAGGTTGTCTCGGGATCAACCTGCTGGATATAATAGCGTTTGGTACGCTCCGCCAGTACCGCATTGGCAACAGCAGGCTTCCTATGCGTCTTTGACCAGAACAGCCTGGCACCCGAAAGATCGTTCCTTCCATCTTTCATATCAAGTCGTATCCAACTTCTTGTTCCCAACAATCGTAATGGTGCATCGGACTTGGCCGTTTGCGCTGACAATAATAGAACCGACAACATTTGAGCTGCCGCCAGTGATATATATTTTTTCACTTTATCTTATTTAAGTACTCATTTACTATAGCAATACGATAATAATGAGAATTATTAGCATTGGCAACTCCGATCAAAACGCAACCGTTTGTTTAATTTAGCAACACAAAGACGTAAATTCCATAGTACATTTCTACAAAAATGTCAGTGGCTCGCTATCCGCGTAGTACATGGAACTAGACGGACATGGAAAGATATGCAAGATTTCTGCCCATTATAAGGGCATGTAATTAAAAATAAATCGCTACAGGACGGCCTGTAGCGATTTATTCGCTTAGTTTAACGTGATACTGATAGCTTGCTTCTTTAAAATCGTTTTTTGAATTGTCGTTCCACCTTGTTGTTTCAAAACAAGGAACTCTTGTTTGCCTCTCCGAACTACTTCAATATCAAACACACGGTCAAAGGCTCTTATGCGCGTAAATCGCATATACTTCCATTCAATCCTATTTCCTTTCAATAACGTCTATTTTTTTGAATTTTGAGCTAACGATGAACTCCCCTGCAGTAGGCTAATTGCAACAACACCCCAATAGTATAATTTAGTTTTCATGATTTATCTATAATTGAGTCGTTACACTGTATTGCCTATCTCCTATAATCTTCACTACGATATAGCTGTAGGTAATGCCATTTTTCTGGCCGATGCTACTTTTAGTCTTCTTACCATTACAATAGAGATAAGGATGACTTCCCGGAAAACCAGCCTGCCAATACTGTACCGCTTCTCCTCCTGTGTAAGACAAGATCGTTTCCGATACAGCACGTTGCTCCACAGTATACATTCCCCGGCCAATCTTGACATTCGACACCTTCACTCGGCCAAGTTCTTTTGGAAGATGGGAGCAGGTTTCTATAGCGTAACCTTTTTTCCCGGGATTAACGCCCATCATATCCTGTACAACATTACTGATCAGCACAAAAGAAACCTCTGGGTAATCGCCATTGTTACCAGTCAATGTTGCCATGGCATGCACTGTATTAATTTTTGAAATAATGTATTTCAACCATTTCCAGCCACGCTCATTCTGCCCATATTTAAAAAATAACTCCGGCACATAGGTAATTGCTTCTATATTTTCGGGCAATCCTTCTTTGGAGCCAAGCTGCTCATCGATATAATTCAAATACTTTAGATGTCTGTCCGATCGTGGGTCTGTAATTTCTTTCAAGGGAAGAAACCAAGAATTCTCCTTTCCCCAACCAGCAACAGGGAGGTTATTCTTATCGTAGCCCCGATTATACAATTCTTTATTATCGACTATCCCCCATTCCTTATTAAAATAGTTCCACAATGCTTTGGCCTTTTCGTTATAGATCCTGGCCTGGGCGTTCTCGCCACTTAATTCTGACAGCTTAGCGAAAGCCATATAAGCCTGATATTGACTCCCGATACCATCGCCTGCTTCAATCAAAGTCTGGTCACGATGTTCATTATAGGTGGCGGTACCTTTGAAGATATTGCCCGAGCCATCACTCTCAGCAACACCGTTCGGGTTTTTAAGATCATGCGCTAGCACGAAGTCACTGACAGCTTTGGCATTGAATTGTCTTAATGCGGAGTCAGTCAGATAACGTTGATCTTTGGTCCAGTCATAGAGCTGAGCATTCTTTTCAACGAGTTCAAAAACAGCTGGAATTTCTCGCACAAAGTTATCGTCATTTTTATAATCTAAGGTGTAAGGTGTCCCATCAAAATTAATAGCCCATAAAGGGAACCATTTTCGGCTAGGGGTAGCACTCGCGGCAAAAGCACGGAGCATAGTGAAATTTTCAGCTTCCAGTCCTAATAAATGAGCTCCAATCGCTTGATGACAAAAATCACGTGAATAGAACGCAGTACGCAAAGGATAGCCTGCCCAGTAGCTAGGTAAATAAGAAACGGTTGCTGACTCTTGGTTTTTCTGATGGATATTGACTGGGCCTCTTTTTCCTGTAACAACAAAAGACCGCGCTTTCTGCTTTGCCCACACAAAGATTTCGTTTAGCTCTTTATGATCTGTATCAATGGAAATATCATTTTTTTGCGCGAATAAACTTACAAAAAATAGGGTCTGCAGCGCGAGTAATAGGATCGCTTTCATAAGGATTAGCTTTTAATGAACCCAAGATCTGTACATGACAGACCCTGGGCGGTAGGTTGATTAGTCGTAACTTGGATTCTGTTTCAACAGTGCATTTCGTTGAATCTCACTTCGCGGAATCGGAAGCAGATAATGCTGTGGAAAGAACTTCCGCTCCTGCAACACCTCGATTTTATAACTTTTCTTTTTCGTTTGGTCATCCCGCACAATCGTGATTTTCCGTGCTGGTTTGTTTTCGGTCTGTTCAGCGATTTTCCAACGTCTTACATCAAAAAAACGATGATCTTCAAAAGCAAGTTCTATGCGGCGTTCCTGTTGTATTTTCCCAAAAAGTGCTGCCCCGGTGCTTGTAATAGCAGGAAGTATACCAGCCTTCCCTCCACGTGCCCGCTCTCTAATCTTATTGATGTAAGTACGGGCGGCCTCCTCGTTCCCCAACTGATATTGGCTTTCCGCATAATTTAGGTAAATCTCACCCAGACGCATGTAAATCCAGGGTTGTGCGCTTTTATCGTTCCAAGGATTGCGCAAACTTTCGTCCATAAACTTGCGGATCGTGTAATGGGTCTTCGAAGCATTCCAATCATCAATACCGAATTCGCTGTCTTTACCACTATTGGCTCTGTTTCCGGTAGAAGATACATAGAACTCAATCTCTCTTCCTCTAAATTGCTGGCCATCGCAGACAACAGAAGCATAGAATCGAGGCTCACGCCCTTCCCAGGGTTTACCATCCACGTACTGTTGTGCTGAAGGTATTGAACCGTCCTCCATCTCATAAGCATCCACCATGTCTTGGAGTACACAGGTTCTTGACCAGCCTGTAAAACCGTTCGGAGAATCAGTCCAGTCGAAGGAGTGCCCAAATTCCGTATTGAACTGCTTCATGAAAATAATCTCTTTACTCTTGTTGCTCGTAAAAAGCTGTTTGTAATTCGGATCGAGCTGGTATTGATTGAGATCCAGCACAGCCTTTGCTGCATCCGCAGCTTTTTGCCATTTGGACTTATCATTAGATGGGTTCCAGTAAGCGCTAGCGGCATATAATGTTACCCGTGACTTCAGTGCCAATGCAGCTCCCTTAGTCGCGCGGCCAAAATCCTTTCCTTCATAACTGAGGGGAAGTAAGTTTGCTGCTATATCTAATTCTTTTACAATAAAATCGATACATTCGTCATAGGTATTCCGGGGCACCATCATATCACTGTTCAGATCGAAGGTTTTTGTAATCAGAGGGACACCGCCAAATCGTGCAACGAGGTCCGTATAAAAAAATGCTCTCAGAAAAGTCATTTCCCCAATCAACCGATCTACCTTCCCTTTGTCCGCTTTGAGCTGAGCAATATTATCAAAGAAAATATTACAGTTCTTGATTCCTTCATAATACGCATTCCAGGTCGAGTAGTCACCAAATTGATCTGCTGTTACCTCGCCCCGATTATATAAGTAAGGATTACCCGAGTTGAAGTTGTGATATGCCTCATCGGAAATGTAGCGTAAGCCGAAATTTCCAAACCCATCCCGTAGTTCCGTATATCGCTTGTTCACATAAGCTTCCGTTAAACTGACATCCGAAAATATAGACTCTCCGGTAAAAGAGTCCAAAGGCTTGACATCTAAATAATCAGCGCATGATGTAAAACAAGCTGTAAAAAAAATTGCTATATATAGTTTTATCGTTGTTTTCATGTAATCTATCAATTAAAAACTTAAATTCATACCCACACTATAAATCCGCTGCTGTGGATAATACATGCCACCAGCTTGTATCCCTTCAGGATCCTGGATTTTGATCTGGTCGATGGAAAAGAGATTGAAACCGCTAATAAAGATGCGCAGATTTTTCATCTTGATCTTTTCAAGCATAGCTGGTGATAGTGAGTAAGCCAGTTCTACATTTTTCAGTCTTAAGAAGGAGGCATTTTTCAACCAGAATGTCGAGTTCATGGAATTAAACGTATCATCGCGATCAAAAGCTCTGGGATATAGCGCATTCGGTGTTTCCGCTTCTGAGGTCCATCTATTTTCAAAATATGTCACATCTCTATTATAGCTTCCCGGTTTGATAATCTGTTTCGCGCGGCCCTGTCCCGACCATAGGATATTTAAATCGAAATTTTTCCATTTTGTCCCCATGGTAATACCATAGGTAATTTCGGGTATCGGACTTTCGTAAATCCGGACCATATCATTACTTGTAATCTTTTTATCATCGTCAACATCAATATACTTGATATCGCCGGGTTTGGTATTCAATAAATGTGGAGAAGCATCTATTTCAGCCTGATTTTGGTAGATACCATCGGTTTTGTACACCAACCAGGAGTCTATGCTGTGATTTGTTCTACGCTGCCATTCCGGCGTATTTTGTGCCTCATCAAAGAAATGAATCTTATTGCGTACAAAAGTAAAATTTCCGCCAATGGAATAACTAAAATCATTAACCTTATTACGGTATAGAAGGCTACTCTCAATACCTCTGTTTGAAATCTCGCCGATATTCTGATCCGGCAAAGTCAATCCTGTATATTTGGGTACTGAGGCTTGCTTTGGTGTTAAAATATCAGTCCGCATCGAATAGAAATACTGTAGGTCAAAAGTCAACGTGTTTTTGAAGAAAACAGACTCGAAACCTATATTTTTAGTATCCACTTTTTCCCAGGTAATATTGGGGTTAGCCAATCTTCCTACCGTAAAACCTTTCCCTCTCTTAGGGTCAACACCAAACATTGCTCCATCTCCAAGTACATAGGTACTGATATATTGAAAAGGACTTACGCGATCATTTCCCAATTTACCCCAGGAAGCTTTAATCTTCAATTCATTGATGAACGGAACATTTTCTTTAAAAAAATTCTCCTGGGAAATACGCCAACCTGCTGAGACACCGGGAAACCAACCCCAACGGGCATTGCTACTGAAGTTTTGCGAACCATCTCTCCTCAATGTGAAATCGACTAGATACTTATCTTTAAATCCATAACTTACCCGTCCGAAATAATTCTGGCGTGCAGAGATTGTTGCTTTCCCATCGTTATTTTTTTGATTGTCACTTCCTGCGAAAAGATAATCTACAGCATCACTTAAGAAATCGCGGCGATAAGCAGAAAACCAATCTCCTCTGTTCTTGCTCTGCTCATAAGCAATAAAGGCATTAATACTATGCGCATCGAACTTCTTATCATAGCCAATTTTAAAATTCCAGGTTTCGATGCGATCGTTATCATTTCTCTCCGAAAGGTTTATATTAACATCACCTGTTGTTTCCCGAATATTATCATATTCTTTGGTTGCAGGATTATAACGATAAGCGTCCCACATATTGTTGAGCTTCTTTTCATGCCGATATCTCGAATCAAATGCGGCATATCCTGAAAAACTCAATCCATCCAACAACCAAGGGGTTTTGAGGTCAAAGCCCGCTTTCGTATTTATAAAATTGTCTTTTATATGCTGATAACCTGTTTTCCCTGCAGCAAGGATTGTCAGGTTATTACCCCAGGAAAGTCCCGGACCTGGTAATCCGTTTGGATAGTAATCCGGTAAGAATGGATAAGCATGGAACGCTTCCCAAAAGAAGGTTCCCATATCATAATTGGAATTGTTTCGATTTTCCTGTCTTGTAGCGACTTCAATCAATACCGACAGATCTTTGGTGATCTTTGCATCGAGGTTGGAGCGGAACTGCACCGTTCTGAAATTCAGGTCAGTATTTTTGAAACCAGGTTTTTGATATAGGTAGCCACCAGAGACATAGTAGCGTACTTTTTCATCACCACCACGCAACGAAAGCGAATGCTGTGTTTGCGGAGCTGATTTAAATACTGCTTTCATCCAGTCTGTATTTGCATATAGCAGCGGATCGATACTTCCATCCAAATACTTTCCTTTAATATCCTTATACTTTTCAACTCGACCAAAATGAGCATTGATTTCATCATCATATACCATAAACTGATAAGAATCCATCAACTTAGGTGTACGTGTATGCTCGGAGAGCCCATAACTTCCATCGTAAGAAATTGTTGGTTTATCGCCGTTTCCACGTTTGGTTGTCACCAAAATCACGCCATTAGCAGCCTGTGCGCCATAGATTGCAGCGGAAGCATCCTTTAATATTGAAATAGTTTCGATATCGCTCGGATTCAATCGCTCGATGCCACCACGGTTGGCAACCCCATCAATCACATACAATGGACTATTGTCTCCCAAGGAGCCTTTACCGCGAATAAATATTTCAGAATTATCGCTCCCGGGCTGACCTGAACGATTGTTGGCCACTACACCCGGCATTCTCCCGGCAAGGGAATTGGACAAGTTAGGTGCTGGCGAACGCTGTAGCTCGCTCCCGGAAACCTGGCTGACCGAACCCGTCAATGTTGCTTTCTTCTGGGTTCCGTATCCAATGACAACAACTTCTTCCAATTGGGCGAGATCTTCCTGTAACACCACTGACATCCCTTGTCTTTGATAAGGAAGCTCCTGTGTGAGATAACCCAGGTAAGAAAACAACAATATGTTGTTTTCGTTATCGACCACAAGTGAGAATTGTCCATCACTATTGGACTGTGTCATCTTGTCTGTTCCTTTTACTTTCACAGATACCCCCGCCAATGGTTTTCCACGGCTATCTTTGATTGTACCCGATGCTATTTTATCCTGCGATCTGGTCATCGAGCGGATGATAATACGATTTTCACTTACTATATCCATCTCCAAAGATTCCTTCGCTAAGATTGGCAACAACAGATCAGTCCACTTTTTATTGCGTACATCAACACGCTTTACTTTAATATCATGAATACTATTATCGTTATAGATGAAATTAACCTTGGTTTGCTCCTCGATTGAAGTCAAGAGATTTTTGAGCCGAACCTCTTCAAATCGTAAAGAAACCGTTTTCTGCGCTTTAGATTCTTTCGCTAGACTAGTTGCAACACATGCGAATAAGAAAATGATTAAAAATTTGGCCATTAACAACCATTTTAGGTAATACGAGATAGGCACATGATAAAGTACATGTGATTTTTTTTTCATAATTTTGGTATTTAATAATAATCGATTGGCATCCTACTTTCCTAGGGTCCGATGCCATTGGTTAAAACGTATGGGTATTGCTCACTATGAGGGATACCCTTTTTTAATTTTACTTTACATAAAGTGTATCATTTAGGGTATAGTAATTTAGTTTTATGCCAGTTCGCTTGATCATATCCAAGAACTCCTCACTGGTTGTTTCTTCAAATATGCCGGTGACATGCTGTTCCGCCAATCGCTCTGTTTTGATAACAACGGGTTTTCCATACCAACGTTCCATCTTTCGGGCAACAGTATTGAAATCATCACCTTTAAGCACCAGACGGTTCTTCATCCAAAGTGTTTCCGTAGCTTCAGTCTCGACTATATCAAGTTTTTCAAAAGCTACCTGCTGCTGTATAACAGCATTCTTGCTTTTATTATGGCTTGGCTCCAGCACCGAATTAACCACAGAGATTTTGTTTCCCGGCAGGAGCTCATAGATTTTTGTATGTTTATTCTCCACGACTTTCAGTTGTACCTTACCTTCAATTAGCGAAGTCGTTGTTATATTTTCATCTGGAATCGCGCGGAGATTAAATTTAGTACCCAGTACCAGCACCTCTGCATGCGCCGTCTTAATGGTCAAAGGCAAATTTGGATTCTTGGCAATCGAGAAGTAGCCCTCCCCTATTAATTGCAATACCCGGTCAGTTTTTCCAAATCCATCTTTCAGTCGGAGAATACTTTCATTATTAAGCCAGACCTCAGATCCATCACTTAATTTGATCGATTTACGTTCTCCCTTTCCTGTAACAATTGTTTGCCATTCTGAATCAATATCTCCCTCTTTACCTCTTTTGATAGACCAAAAAGTCAACAATCCAAATACCATCAAAACACTGGCTGCAATGGATATTATTTTTATTTTTTTGTGATTTAAAAATGGGCGGACATTGGAGTCCCTATCGGCAACCAATTCTATAGGTTTTGATTTTTCATAGATTATCTCGGCCTCGACATCTTGCCTTTCTTCCTGCTCACTTTCCAAGAAGGCAATGAATTGTCTTTTATTTTCATCTGCTCGCAGTAAATCATCCAAAACGCTCCTTTCCTCTGCTGTGAGCGTTCCTTCAAGCAATCGATTGGTTAAAAATAAAAAGTATTCTTCTTCAGATGAAAACATGCGCATTCGGTGTATTTGTGATAGAGACACCGAAGCAATACAAAATCCCCAATAAAAAAATTATTTTTTTTCTTTCATGCAGGCCCATAGTTTTCCAAGGGCTATTTGAATATGTCTATCTACAGTTTTTTTAGATATTCCCATCGTTTCCGCAGTCTCCAAATACGTCTTCTTTTCTTCCTTCACCAATTTAAACGCTTCTTTTGTTTTTGGCGGCAAGCATTCTACAGCCCGTTGTATCCGTTGGATACTTTCAGTAGATATCAATATATCTTCAGGTGTATTTCGATCGATTAATGTATCTTGATATTCAATGCCGTCTGTTAGCACGAGCTGACGAACCCGAAGTAGGTTCAGGCATTTATTTTTGATCGCTCGAAGGAGGTAGCTTTCGAGACTCACGATATTCATAAGATCCGGTCCTAAATACCAGATTTTCCAAAGTACTTCAGAAACTACATCTTCAGCCAATTGTTTATCTTTTATAAAAGAAAATGCATTACTTTTTAGCACCCCATAATTAGCCAAAAAATAGGCCTTAAAAGAGTTTTCATCTCGATGAATAGCAATATTCCTCTTATTTTCTTCGGATAAAGGTTTCAAATACATTGGTTGTGTCACAATTCGATTGGCAATTTAAACAAATTCAGTTTAAGATTGCAAGAAAAAAGTTACATAACCTGGTTTTCTTAGCCTTAATCGCAATTAAATGGCTGTTTTTCTCCGACAGGAAATACCAATAAAAAATCTTAGATAAAAAAACTCGCTCTCTTATCAGATGACCCTTTGGAATCTGATAAGAGAGCGAGTACAATCTATAATTAAAAAGATTTTGTCTTATTCAAGAAAAATAGTTACTGTCAAGGGATCATTCTCTATTTTCACCTGCTTTTCCACTGCCCCATGTTTATTATTATACTTAAGCGTATATGTTTTGTTTTTTTCTACTGCAAACTGCAATCTGTCGTTTGCATCTTGTCTTGCATCTTTGGTTGACCCTCCCCCTACTTGATCCTTTCCTTGAAAGATATCGATATTACACTTTTTACGATCTTCCGGTGTGTTCTTGTCCTTACTTTCATAAGCAATAACATAAATTGCCGTATGCTTATTGTCTATGTTAATTTGTTGCTGTTGCTCGTTATATAAAGCTTTATAAGTAGGCGTTACATTCACCCCATTTACATATTTCAAGTTTGTATCCCAAGCTAAAGGAAAGTATGTTTCTGCCGCTTTGAAAGAAGAAGCATATATGGCATGCTGCCGGTTATTTGCATCCGCTTTGCCAGCATCCGCTAAGAACCAAGAACGATTCAACTCTTTATCAGGGTAATATTCTGTAAAATACCATTTCCCATCTATCCAGACCTCACACCAGTTGTGATTTCCACGATTGTCAAACCAGTTTAAGGTTCCCGCTACCCTGGATGGAATGCCCACAGCGCGAAATGCATCAGTCAACAGAATTGACAGCCCACTACAAGAAGCCATCCCTTGATCAATGGATTCTGAAGGAGATTGATCAGGTCGTTTTCTTTTTGTGTTATAATCAACCATAACTTCGTCCCGAATATTTTTATTGACAGCGGCGATGGCCTCACGGAGTGTCTTACAGGACTCCACATACTTTGAAAACCTGTTAAAGAGTTCTTCACGCCATTCGTCCCGATTTTCATTGAGCACGGCGTAAGGCAATACCTCATTTAAAAAAATAGAATCCGGTAGTTGTTTCGTCCAAGGGAACTTTTCTTTTGCCCGATAGGCCAATTCGATATTACGCAATAAAAAATCACTGCTTAAAGATTCCAGATCGCGTTGGGGCATATAGGAAATTAAGAAGACTGCCCCTTCCTTCATATTGTCAGGCACATCTTTGAGCACTTTTTCCAATGAAGCCCTATTTTTTCCGGCTTTAGTAAAGGCTATTTCAAGGGTTTTGTCATCCTGTTTCGCAGTCACGCGAGCATCAGTAGACTGCGCTAAACATAAGTTAAAAAGTGATAGCGATAGGGCAAAAAATAAAGAACGTAGTTTCATAGTAATTCAAAAAAAATAAAGCTACTAATTTTTGCTGAGCTATTGCAAGCCATCGCCGCAATAAAAATGACATGAAATTCGATAGAAAAAGCAATAATTAACTGTATAAATAAAAATGAAAAGAATCAAAATTACTTTCTTAGCCTTGGTAACGAGTACGCTGTTGATTACATCATGCGGCAATAGTACGGTATACCCACAAAATGAATATGGCGGTAAAGCTGTCAAACAAATTATTGAAAAAAACTTCTATCCAGAAAAGCAGGTAGAAGAACTACAAATCAAGTCAAAAGAAGAACTTTATGGAGAACTTGGACAAGTAAAAGTTGTATACTGGGATGGAGATAAACAAATGGAAGATATTTATAGTCCTGCCGATGGCATGCAGAAATCCAAAGAATCCTTTGCCTCAGAGAAAAAAATGCCTTTTCTAAAAAAAACCAAAACAGTCGTCCACTTCTATATCTCGCGGTCTTGGCATTAGCTTTATCTCGTTAATGTTACGCAAACGAAATAATGAGATTTTCTATCTATCGCTCAGTGTAAAAAAACTTTAATTACCTTTTTCCTCACGAACAAGAAAGTCATAGGAATACCAAAACTTCAAAGGTGAAAAATTATCTAAACTTCTGAGCGAATAGCTGATAGGGAAATCAAATGAGTTACTTTGTCTTTCAAACTCTTTTTTAAATTCCTTTATCAACTTAGTTATTTCTTGCAGACCGCTTTCGCGCCTGATAAAGCTTTCTCTTTTACCTCCACGTAGATAGATTAGTAGATCCGAAGCGTTCAAGATCGTTTTCTCCTTCTCTGTCAATGGCCGACCTTCCAATAATTTATCAAGTACATTTTTGAAATCAATCCGAGGATAATCGCTCTCTCCCATCATAATCAAATGCGTACCGTAATTTACAATATTTGTATAATAGGGATTAAAACCAGCTTGTTTTAGCTGCGCAACATCCTTACGGCCAAAAGCTGAAGAAAACTCATTGAATTGTGCCATCAATGAAAATGCAATATTTTCACTACGCATCAAACAGCTATATGCTCTTTTGATTGTTGTTGAATCATGGTGTTCGACAAGCTTTAAAACACTATCTACGTCAGGGCTATTATTGAGATGGTAACGGATTGATTCATAATCAAAGAAATCTGTTATGGAAAAACCTGACATTGTCAGCTCAGTGCTTTTATTTTTACGGGCATAGGAACGAATCCCGTCGAAAGTTGGAATGATCTTCGCATTTGAAATAGCAGAAGTCGTAGGCACAATTGTAATTTTAAACGGCTTATAACGACTACGAAGGGAAGTTAGCTTCACAGTGGGTATAGTATCTTTCAATCCCCATACTGTTCCCAGATAGAAATTTTTGTCTATGGTTTGATCTACATAAATCTGGTTTACTGAAAAACCAACAGAACGACCTATAAATTGAAATTTTTTGGCTAATGCAGCACCGTCGATCTCCATGGAGTCTGGATCACCATCTTCCTTGTCACAACTGGACAATAGGAATAAACCGAGCAATAGTACAAAAAGATATTTCATAATTCAAAAATTACTCGTTCCCCAAAAGTCGAAATATCTCCATGTTAACAGCGGAAAGGCTAAAGGCTTTTGGTTCTTTATCAAAGATATATAAAAATACCTATCCAACCTATATAAAAATCAGAATAACAAAGGAATAAGAAAAAACGATCTTTATTGTAGGATAACAATACTGTCATGAACAGCCTGTTCAGTGATGGAGAGAATTATGATGATACAAATTTATAAAAAATAAAAGCCGCTGGAATGGGGAATTCCTAACGGCTTTCTTCTAACCTAATGAAAAACATCGATACCGTGATCGGTAAAGTGTTGATCTCCTAAATCCAAATATATCAAGTCTATTTCTCCTGTGTATCCTTCATTTACAATCCGCGCTTATGATTTACGATTCGTAGTGGTTAATAAAAATATGACAGATCATTGAATGTCAATACATTAAAGACCAAAACAAGCAAATATCCCAGTATTATTACCTACAATAGGACTGCATAAAAGGTATGTTATTTTTTTATTTTAAATCAGTCTAAATAACTAAATTAATTGTATGTTTGCGCCGATAAATAATTTAGACTAATTCAATATTAATAATGAAAAGATCTTTTCTGGGGCTTATCTTAAGTCTGGGATTGGTAGGAGCGACACATTTGGATGTTTCGGCTCAAAGTAAAGGGGTATATGGACGCGTCAAAACCAAAGATGGCGCAGCAATCGAGTCAGCTACAGTAACTATTACAACACTTGGCAGATCAACTTCAACCTCCCGTGATGGCAGTTTTCATTTCTACAATCTTCCGGATGGGACCTATACCATTCAAATCAAGAGCATAGGCAATGCTATTGAAGAACAAACAATAACTGTTAAAGATGGTAAAGCGCAAACAATTCATGTAGCGATGAATATTTCTGAGTCGCAATTGGAGCAGGTTGAAGTGTTTGGCTATAATTCCCATAATAATAAAACGGTCAATGTTGGGAAAGCAGGTATTATTGATAAAGACTTACCACAAAGCGTGCAGATTATTAATAAGCAGATCATTACCGATCAACAAGTCAACAGATTAAGCGATGCGCTCAAAAACGCGAATGGTGTAGCCATGGGTGCAAATCGTGGCGGTGTAAATGAAAACTTTTATGCGAGAGGTTACAGCTTGGGGGCAAACAATATCTTTAAGAATGGCGCACGCACAAATAATGGAGGTTCAATAGAAGCTAGTACATTAGAATCCGTTGAAATACTTAAAGGAAGTGCTGCATTACTATATGGTGGTGTATCCGGCGGTGCGGTCGTTAATCTGGTTACCAAAAAGCCTAAGTTCTCCTACGGCGGAGAAGCTTCAATGCGTGTAGGTAGTTATGACTTTTATAAACCTACAGTCGATGTTTACGGCCCAATTTCAAATAAAGTCGCTTTTCGCATGATAGGCACTTATGAAAAAGCTGGCAGCTTCAGAGATCAGGTCAAGTCAAAACGAACCTATGTAAACCCATCTGTATTGTATAAGATTTCCGATCAAACGGATCTAAACTTCACATTTGATTACTTGAAAAGTGATTTCACACCAGACTTTGGAATAGGGACTGTCGACGGCAAATTAAATCAATCTGTCGGAAGAAATACATTCTTAAATGTACCTTGGGCTTATAACAATACAAATACTTCAAACGGTCAGATCAATTTCAACCATAAATTTAGCGAATCCTGGAATTTAAATGCGATCGCAAGCTATCAAACCTACGACCGTGACTATTATGGATCTGATAGGATCCAGGCTGACAAAAATGGTATTGCTCCTAGAAATTTGACAAGATCCAAATCAAACGAATTTACAGCCAACCAGCAGTTAAATTTAACAGGTACTGTAAAAACAGGTGCTATTAAACATAAAATTCTAGTCGGTGCCGATGCCGATCAATCACATGCAAATGTGTATGCCTATTTTATGGAAGGGATCAATTATTACGATGATAAAAATGCATTAAAGGCAAATGCTTACGATTCGATTTATGTTTTCAATCCGAGTCAAACAGCACAGCATTTGGCTACAGGCCGTGGATTGAGATCTGATATCCCAGGTGCTAATTTGTTGACAAAAACCACAACAGATATCTATCGATACGGTGTATTTCTACAGGATTTGATCGAACTGAATGAGAAGTTTAAAGTTTTGGCCGGAATACGCTATTCCTATCAACGTACGCCTAATTCCGAGCGATTTACTTACAAGGAAAATAAAACAGAAGAAGTAATTACAAAAGATGGGCAGGGAAATCCAATGGGAGCCAAAGTTGATAAAGCATGGTCACCTAAATTCGGCTTGATTTATCAGCCAATACCTTCATCGAGTATATATATCACTTATGCGAATAATTTCACCTCTAACTCGGGCTACGATATCAATTACCAACCTCTAGCACCATCAATAATTGATCAATATGAAGCCGGTGTCAAGAATGATTTTTTCAATGGTCGTTTATCTGCAAATCTTGCCTGGTATAGAATCAATAATAATAGATTCGCTCAGCAGCTGCTTCTGAAACCAGATGGCACCGAAAATGGCGACGCCAACATGAAGGAGTTCTCCGGAAAAACAGCCTCTGAGGGTCTAGAAGCTGAAGTAACAGGAACATTATTACCAGGTTTGAATGTGACAGCTGGATATTCCTATAATTATATGCGTTATACCCATACAAATCCAATTTCAAGCTATACAACAACAGTTGGAAATGACACAAAAACTGTAGAAATTTCTGGAAGTGAAGAAAACGTACGCTTAGTGGGTACCACCGCCCATACTGCAAATGGAACAGTATTTTACACCTTTCAAAATGAAACTGTCAAAGGATTAAAACTAGGCTTTTCTGCTTTTTATACAGGCAGACGTAACGCAGGATGGAACAATAGCAAAATCAATGTTCGAGACGGTTTAAATCGTCTTATTTCAGTCAGCCCATTTACCACAATTGACTTTTCTGCCGGATATACCTATAAAAATTGGAGCATTCTTGGAAAATTGTCCAATATCAACAATGCATTTAATTATTACATCCACGAAAATTATAGTGTAAACCCTATTCCACCGCGTAGTTTTATGGCAACGCTTTCGTATAAATTCGAAAAAAGATAAATCAAATCGTCTTATTTATATCAAAAAAGGGGGCTTTTTATCTAAAGCTCCCTTTTTTGTCCTACTGTATTATCTAAATTTTCAGTTATAGCGTCCTAAGCTTCATTTTTATTATTTTTTAGCAAATCCACAGACAGTAAAGCTGTAATGGATGTCGCAATTAATGCCGAAATACCCATATTCATTGTACTAATTAGTATGTTATCAGCGAGTGCGTACTTGATGCTATAATAAGTAATGACGTAAGTAAACAGATAAGTGATAAATGCTTTAATAATTTCCATAAACTAATAGTAGGATACAGCTAAAATAATTTCCCGGTACAAATATAAAGCGCCATTGACAATTGTTTTTCCTCCTCTTACAATTCGTCCCAGATGATTTATGATTCGTATTTCTGATAGTGATTTATGCATGGTATTTTAACCTTATGAGTAAATAATATAAAATATAATACCTATTTTCAAATCAAATTAGGAACAAAACGATGAAGTCATTCAAACATCCATATCCTCTATTGTTGCTGATGCTATCATTGGGTATGACAGCATTTTCTCAAACCAAAGAAGAACTCAAAAAAAAGTATGAGAACAGCAGTATAGATCAAGAGCTCAAGAAAAAGATGGCTACGGAATTTGTTTTTCCCGATAGCCTAATACTGCCGCCTTTACACTATACCAATTCCTACTATGTATTAGATTCGGTGGTCAACGACTTCCAATCTATTTCCATCGA
The DNA here is from genome assembly GCF_019969845.1 of Sphingobacterium sp. GVS05A. Classification (GTDB taxonomy): domain Bacteria; phylum Bacteroidota; class Bacteroidia; order Sphingobacteriales; family Sphingobacteriaceae; genus Sphingobacterium. The sequence goes on along the minus strand of NZ_JAHXYR010000001.1, from coordinate 284,745 downwards.
TATTATAGTACAGGATGACATTCCTGATCACTATTCATTTTATATTTCTCCTTTTAATATTGCGTTGAACAATATTCCTTTGTATTGTGGTATTCAATCTGCTGGCGGTGGTATCAGTGTGAAAACGGGCAAGGAGCAAGAAATTAAATTTAATGGTATCTTTTCACGTTGGTTTGAACGGACAAAAAAAGCATTGAAAACAACAGGATATTACGCCAGCTCGGATGCCGAAGGCGACTTTATCAGCGTCCGCAATACCGTAGGATGGCATAAAGGATCTTATCGGATAACACTAATAAGAGAAGGAAATATTCCCGGTAAGGCGGTGCCTGATTCGATCAATCCCAAAGAGACTTATTTCAGTTGGGGCGATTATGAGCATTCCTGGATCACCATGTATGTCGAAGACTTAAGCAACAAAAAGGTCACTAATGTGGGGTCTTTGGCATTTCCGGGTAAAAAGATCCAAATGAGGAAACAAATCACATCGTTCCTAGAGCAGTATAAATATTTTATTGATTTTGCGCAAAGTGCGAGAAATCTGGAAGGGATGAATGTGATACGTTATGACAAATTACCCCGAGTAACCATTATCCAGAAAAATTTACGGATCAATGGCAAAACCGTCCATCTTGACAAGGTGCCCACCTACCACAATCGCACACATAACCCCGAACAAAGTAAAGTCGCAGGGGAAATGCCCATCCTATCAAAAGACAGTTATAACCCTTCCACAGGTGAGTTAACATTAGAGACAGGCCTATTTGTTGGCTGGCCAGAGAAAAAGGAAGGGAAATAAATGAATGATAATGATACGCAAAAAGTTACTTCTGCTGGTACTGATATCATTGACAACTTTCTGCTATTGTCAACGACAGCTTGAAGATGGGGGATTAGATGTGGAAAAGGTAAATTTTAATAGCTTTAACACAAAAAGTTTTTATGCAACTGCCTTAAAAGCCGAATGGTCGGATTATCATAAAAAGAGAAATGCGGGTGTAAAACCGATCTATTTTTTTAGGGCGGAAACGGATACCATAGACAGGACAGGACAAAACTTTAACATTGATACTGCATTTGCAATTCAATACCGACAAACTGGTATTGGTAGAAGTGGCTGGGAAAAGGACTATAGCGCTGGATTTTTCCGTAATTTAAAATTTAATGAAATAAATGCCATTACAGACCTCGACAATAAGCTGCTGCTTTTGTCCGGGGCAACAGACAGGATAGAACCCGAAAAATTGAACAGCTTTATCGTCGAATTAAATAAAGCATTTGGAAACGCATATTTAACAGATTTGTCAAAGGGCCTTTCTTCCTATCAACTACGAAAATGGGAACTTGAAGATCGCATCATCGTATTAGCCTCTGCTGGTGTAATAGATTACAAAGGGCTTGTCTTAACAGAAAAAGAGAAGGCATTTATAAAAAGTATCGAAAATGACAACTTTCTATCCGCTACCCTTTTCAGCTGTAGAAAAGATGTCTACGATACTTTCAAACAGATGAGTATGCGTACTGGATTTATGACTTCCTTTGAAAAATGAAGATGATTAGCAAATACGTCTTTTATATTTTCGTTTGATCATTTTGATAAAAAGCTTTTAGGGATAAAATACCAAAGATAGCTATCTCAAGAGATGGCTATCTTTGGTATTGGGAAATTTAGGGAAAGCCCCCTTTCAATCGACTTTATTAGAAAAGGAAAATTATGCGAAAGCCAAAATATCTTCCCATGCAATATCTAATTGCATCTCAGTATAAAAATAAGTTCAATAAGATTACCAGATCAGTACTTCTCCTTCTATTCTTTTGGTCTGGGCTTATCTACGGGCAACAATCCTCAAAAATCATCATCAATCCCCTAGCGCTCGAGTACCGTTTCCTGCCAGAAAGTCCAAGCCGAAGGGAAGCAGCAGACCCTGTCGTCCAACTCTATAAAGGTCAATACTATCTATTTGCTTCCAAATCTGGTGGATATTGGCGCTCTTCAGACCTAAAAGACTGGATTTACATTTCATGTAAAACTATCAAAAGCATAGAAGCTTATGCACCAACGGTACTGAGTTATGATGGTGCACTTTACTTTCTAGCATCAGGAGGAAAACCTCAGATCTATAAAACAGTCAATCCGGATGAGGATCAATGGGAACCTGTACCCACCAAATTTACCATAGGAATGACTGACCCCGCCTTTTTCATGGATGGCAACAAAAAAGTCTACCTATACTGGGGATGTTCCAACGTAGATCCCATTATGGGTGTGGAGGTCGATCCAAAAGATGGGTTCAAACCCATTGGTGAGCCAAAAGTATTGATCCAACATCATGAAAAACAATATGGATGGGAAGTACAGGGGGAGCATAACGAACTAGGGACTCCAGGCTGGAATGAAGGTCCCTCAGTAATTAAATACAAAGGCATATACTATCTCCAATATGCATCTCCTGGGACTCAATTCAGGAGTTATGCCGATGGTGTCTATACATCGACATCCCCCTTAGGACCTTTTCGATACGAAACGAATAGTCCCTTCTCCTATAAACCGGGGGGATTTATTGCTGGAGCAGGTCACGGTCATACATTTCAAGACAAACTTGGCAATTTTTGGCATGTTGCAACCATGAAAATTTCGGTACGGGACTGGTTCGAACGGCGTATCGGTCTTTTTCCGGCATTTTTTGACAAGGAAGGTAAACTTTACGCACAAACAGTATATACTGATCTCCCCTTTCAGATTCCCAATACTAAAGTTAACCTCGAAAAGAAGGATCTTTCTCTTCCGTATAACCTGTTATCTCGCAATAAGCCCATTATCGTATCCAGTGCATTAAGTAAATTTCCGCAAGGCAATGCGAATGATGAGCGTGTAGAGAGTTGGTGGTCAGCAAGATCAGGAGCCATCGGTGAGTACCTTCAAATCGACCTCGAGAAGAAAATGGCCATCAACGCCCTTCAGGTTAATTTTGCCGATCAGGACTTCGAACTTAAAGCTCCACAATCTTATAGTTATCAATATTTGATCGAATACTCCCTAGATGGAAAAAAATGGTCTCCCCTCATCGACCAGCGAAAAAGCACAAAAGATCAACCACATGAATTGTTCTGCTTGGATCACAAAATTCTTGCACGTTACGTACGCATCACCAATAAGAAAGAGATCCCCGGAAAATTTTCACTCTATGATTTCCGCATTTTTGGCAATGGCCTTGGACAAAAACCAACAGCGATCAATGGCTTAGAAGGACAACGAGATGCAAAGGATCGTCGTCGGATAACCTTACAATGGCAAGCAAGCGCAGACGCTAAAGGCTATATCCTACGTTGGGGCGTTACAGCCGAAAAATTATATAATGCCACCGTCATCTACGACAACAAATTTGAAGGACGTATTTTCAATAGCGCTCAGGACTACTATTTTTCAGTCGAGGCTTTCAATGAAAATGGGCATTCAAAGCAGAGTAAAAAATTACTCCATATTGAATAACATATAGACCAAAATATCCCATTAGGTAGGCGCCAAACGAAATCCGAGAAGATAGGTACTGAAATCTTTTCAATCATGCACAGGCACACACAAAGCAGCAAATAAGGCCGGGGCAAAACAGAGGAGTCTTCTCACCAGCATGACGAGAAGACTCCTTAAAAATTAAAATCTCGATCCGAGACCTTTACCAGGCGGCTTACTTAATCACAAGCCAAGTTTGACTTTTTACCGGTATATGACCTCAAAGATTGCTTCTGATGTCGCATTTAATGACACTGTCCTACTGTGCTGATCCTGTTCCAGCACTTGCACATTTCCTTTCAGTCAAGCATAGTATAAGTTAAGCTTGATTTTTCGCTTTATCTGTCCTACAATCCGGCCAGGCACAGGAAATAAATCTGCTTTTTTAAGTATTCTGTCTTTTTATTTTGACAATACATTTACGGACGCGACTTTCAACCCCTTGCTCGATGCCTTGATCCGGATTGCGCCCTGCTCTCCTTTTTTTGCCTTTACGATGACCAATGCCATTCCATTATACGCTTTACGCGAATGACTTTGGAACGAAGTAAAATCAATCGCATTCCCATTATCGGTAGAAACAATTTCACCCGCACCTTCGACCGAAAAATCAATCAGTGCGTCCGATTGAGGCACCAAAGTTCCTTTTTTATCAGTCACTTTTACCGAGACAAAAACTAGCTCCGACCGTCCGCCATCGATTGTAGCACGATCCGCTTCCATCTGGAGCTTTTCGGCTTTTCCAGCGGTTTGAATTTCTGCTTTGGACCATTCCTTGCCGTCCTTATAAGCAATTACCTTTACCGTTCCCTGTTCGTAGCGCACACTATCCCATTGCAATCGAAAATCCTGTCCCGCAACCTTCTTCTTACGTCCTTGACTTTTTCCATTGACGAACAGTTCTGCTTCTGTACCCGAAGTATACACATGCACCGGTGTAATCTCCCCTTTTCTGCTTGCCCAGGTCCAATGTGGCAGGATATGCGTCACTGGCAATTCAGGTCGCCAATGGGATTGATATAGGTAGAACCGATCTTTTGGAAAACCGGCAAGGTCGATAATACCGAAATAGCTGCTTCTTGAAGGCGGATTCTTCTTCTTCAATTCTTCCAATGCAGCTTCCAGTTCAGCACGTTTTGCGGGATCCGTTCTAAAATTCAACAAATTGGTCTCCGCTGAATTATAAGGTGTCGGTTCGCCCAGATAATCAAAACCTGTCCAAACGTATTCTCCCAGCAAATTTGGATATTGAGCCAATATCCGGAACTGTGCATCCGGTGAACAGCCCCATCCCGGAGCAGCACGATCGTAAGAAGTGACCTGCCAGCCATCGTAATCGGTTCCAAAAAAATATTCGCCACGGGAAGAAACACAGGAAGAAGTTTCGCTACCAATCGTCGGCATGCTCCGATAACGCGCATCTTTATCCCAACGACCTTGTTGACTGAAGAAATAATTTACACCCATGATATCCAAAGCAGTTGCAGCCCCCGACTCGCGGCCGCCATCCGGGTCATTATAACCATTGGAAACTGGTCGTGTTGGATCTGCCCGGCGAATAATATCGGCCAGATGCCGAGTCATGTTGATATCCTGTTGTTCAAGCACCTCATTACCAATGGACCAAATGAATACCGACGGATGATTTCGATCGCGATGCACCATAGCCAATAGATCGCGCTCATGCCACTCATCGTATAATTTATTATAATCTCTTGCGCGCTTACCTGTTTGCCAAGCGTCAAAAGCCTCGTCCCAAATCAAAATCCCCATTTTATCAGCCAACTCCAATAGTTCCGGTGCTGGTGGGTTATGTGATGTGCGCAGGGAATTCATCCCCATGGTCTGTAACATTTTGAGCTGACGTTCCAAGGCTGTTTTATTAAAAGCAGCCCCTAATGATCCTAAATCATGATGGTTACATACCCCCTTTATGTCTACACGACGGCCGTTTAACTTGAAGCCTTCATTTGCTGTGAATGCTATAGTCCGTACACCAAAAGGACTATAATAAGTATCGCTTGTCTGGCCGTCAACGATGACTTCAATCTTTTCTACATAACGATTTGGCGATAGAATATCCCATCGTTTCGGTTGATTGATATGTGTTTCAAGTGTCAGTTTGCCACTTGCATTGGCATGAAGGTCTACAAATCCATTGGCTGTAGCCACCTGTTTTCCAGGTTTATCTTGTTCATCCAACTCAAAATAAGTCGCTTTGACCTCTGCATGTACCGGGGAAAAACGAAAATTATCCAAAGTTACCTCGTTCTTAACCGTCGCGTATTGATCATTGATAACCGGCGTTGTAAGTGAGGTTCCCCAATGCGCAACATGCACAGCAGAAGTACGTACCATCCATACATGGCGATAGATTCCAGCACCGCTATACCATCTTGATTCCCAATTTTCCGTATCCAAACGTACTGCCAAAACATTCTCAGCATCTTTTTTTAGATAGGGTGTCAAGTCCATACGAAAGGAACTATACCCATATGGCCAAGTGCCCACATAGCGGCCATTTAACCAAATTTTGGCATTCGCCATGGCTCCATCAAAATCCAGATAAACCCGTTCTCCGGCTTGAAGATTTTCCAGTTTAAAATGCTTTCTATACCAACCTATCCCTTTATAGGGCAGCTTTCCAGATTCACTGGCCAATTCAATACGGAATGGTCCCTCAATAGCCCAATCATGCGGCAGATCTAATTTACGCCAGGAATCATCACTAAACTCGGTCTTATAGACGTCATTCGGTTCAGCCAATTGATTACCGTCCGCTTGCAAACCAAAGCGGTAAAACTTCCAATCCCGATCAAAAAGTTCAACATGCGCATTTCCCATGCGTGTAATTTCCTGCTGTTGTCCAAATAAAGAGAGGGATAACATTGCTAGGATCATTCCAAAAAGTACTTTCATTTAATATTGTTTATTCGTTGATTAAATAAAGTTATGAATCTATACAAGCCTTTATCTATTTTGTCTTAATAAGGTCGATACGCAGTTCCATGCATTGTAATTTCACGCTCGACTCCCACAGATTTACCTGGCTGACCACCACCAACATATATTTTGACAGTCCCACCTTTTTGTATCAGGTCCCCCTTTTCACTCACTAGGGCAAGATCTTCAGGTGTCAGTATAAAAGTTATCTTTTGAGAACGTCCTTTTTTAAAAAATACGCGCTGAAATCCTTTTAAAGCACTATTAGGCACCTTATAGTTTCCTTCTTTTGGATGAACAACATACAATTGAACGACCTCATCACCATCACGCTCGCCACTATTTGTCACCTGTACCGTGACCTCAACATCAGTGCCTGTTTCGACGATCGTAGGTGCCTGCAATTGTTTATATTCAAAGTTTGTATAGCTTAGTCCATAACCAAATGGATAACGTACCTCACCCGTAAAATAACGATAAGTCCGGTTTGCCATGGAGTAATCCTCAAAATCGGGTAAGTCTGCATCCCGTTTATACGTTGTCAACGGCATACGTCCTGCAGGATTATAGCGACCAAATAGCACATCTGTAATAGCATCTCCAGCTGCCTGTCCGCCATACCATGCCTGCAATAGGGCATCTACATGTTGGGATTCCCAGTCGAAACTCATCACCGACCCCGACATATTGACCAAAACAAGTGGTTTTCCTACTTTTTTCAACTCTTTCAGCAATGCGGTCTGTACTTCCGGAGAGCCCATGGTCGAACGGTCGCCATTGACAAACGCACCATAACCCGCCGCTCCGGCATCGCCCGCTTCACCTTCATAGTCGGCGGTTATACCACCAACGAAAACAATAACATCTGCAGCAGCAGCCTTTTTAACAATTTCTTCAAATGAAGGGCCGCCATCAATTTTTTTCATAATTTCGGTTCCCGCAAGATAGTCAATCGCGATTTGCTTTCCATAACGTTTCTGTAAGCTACTCAACGGTGTGACAATTTCTGAGGGCGTACCAAAATAATTTGCTAACTGCGCATGTCCATTATTAGCATTGGGGCCGATCAAAGCAATTCTTTTTATTTTATTGGGATCCAGGGGTAGAATGCCATGCTCATTTTTCAACAGCACCATAGATTCCTGGGCCATTTTATAAGCATGGGCCTTATGCGATTTACTTTCGATCACTTCGCGACCTATCTTTGCATAAGGTACCAGTTCTTGTGGATCGAACATGCCCAATTGAAACCAGATCTGCAAAAGTCGGGCTAGTGAAACATCTATTTCCTTTTCGGATAATGTCCCTTGTTTTACCCCCTGTTCCAGCAATTGATAGAGATTACCACATTCCAGATCTGTTCCAGCCAAAACTGCCGCACTGACGGCCGCTGTATTATCCGGATGTGTATTATGTCCGCTAGCAAAATCATTGATACCCCCGCAGTCCGAAGTTACATAGCCTTTAAAACCCCATTGCTGCCTCAAAATATTATTAAGTAGCACATTATTTCCACAACATGGCATCCCTTCCAAACGGTTGTAGGCACACATGATCCCATGCACTTTAGCCTTGGTTACCAATTGCCGAAATGCAGGGAGATAGGTATCCCAAAGGTCATAAGCTGATACTTCCGCGTTAAAAGAATGTCGATTATGCTCGGGACCACTGTGCACAGCGTAGTGTTTGGCTGCTGCAACTGCTTTCAAATACTGCGGATCATCACCTTCTAGTCCGCGTACGATAGCTGTTCCAATCTGACCTGTCAAATAAGGGTCTTCACCATAAGTCTCCTGTCCCCTTCCCCAACGTGGATCGCGAAAGATATTGACATTCGGAGTCCAATAGGTCAAGCCCCGGTAACGTTGACCTGTTTTTCCAGCTTTGAGATCTTCATTGAATAATGCGCGACCTTCTGTTGCCGTAAAATCCCCCATCTGTCTGACCGCATCCGTATTAAAAGTAGCCGCCATTCCTATTGCCTGTGGATATACCGTGACTTTTTCTTCTGTCCTTGCAACACCATGCAGCGCTTCATTCCACCAATCGTATGCCGGAATGCCTAATCGTGGAATGCCCTTAAACTCGTGCTTCATCATCTGCACTTTCTCCGATAAGGTCAATCGCGCAATCAAATCTTGAATACGTTCTTCCCGGCTTCTTTTCACATCGCGAAAAGCGTAATCTTTATTTTGAGCTGTCCCCTGTTTTCCTCCACAAACAAACAGCAGAAGAAGAACATTCAGCCTCAAAAAACATCGGTTAACTTTCATTTCTATATTTATTTTTATCAGGTATATTTTTCTATATCCAAACTTCATCTTGGCCAATAGCCTGTTATAATCTTTTAAACACCAGCAACCAAGTAAACACGGTCGCCCTTTGCTGTCTTGATATGCAGACGATCTCCCTGCATTGTTTCCTTCATTTTACCATTCTTACGACAAGATACCTTTTGTCCAGGCCACGGGTTATCCAAGATCAAATTGCGGCCCTGTTCGCTTAAAATTTCAACATAAGCAACAGCTCCATTTTCAAGTTTTGAGGAGACTAAAAAAGCACCATCTACACGCAGATTGGCAAATTGTGCAGCTTGCTGTTTGTTCCATACCGGAAATAATTTTAACACCTGATGATGGACACCACACAGCATCTGGTTGATGGTTGTCGGTACAGTACTGCAATTTTCTATACCGTGTGGGTTATTCAGTTGAAATCCATTCGGGTAAGTATGCCGACTATATTGGTTCAAATGATACAAAATACTATCTACGTTATAACCTACGCGAACCGCTGCCGGGAAAAAACTATTGGTACCATTATTATCAGTCCAGCGTCCCATTTGGCTGATGGTATTACGCGCAATGTCAATCCAATATTGGTCACTTCCGAGGTCAAGCTGCATAGCCGGAAAGATATGTTGTATACCCAGTGAATTATCGTTCCACCAAGCAGGCCCCTTTTCGGTATAACGGAAGACTGATTGACCATCTCTTTCCTGAACCGGAAAAGTAGCAAGATTCTCCTTTACCTGTATCCAATTCGCCGCCAACTGACGGTCCAAATCCAAATAGTTACTCAAATCGGCAGCCAGCTGCAGTGTCTGCCTTACCAGTCCAAGACTTAGAATTGGATTGCTATCCCCAACAGTACCTTCATGAATTGCATCGTTAAAAATCACATAACGCCCTTTTGCATCTTTCTTTACATAATTGTTCCAAAACACAGCTGCGCCACGCACATAAGGGTATATTTTTCGTGCATAATTGCGATCATAAGTCGTGTAAAACGCCGTTGCCATATTGGTTACACCATAAGACACATTACTTTTTTGACCAAAGAACAAACCTTTTTGCTCCACCTGTCCACCTTGGATATAACCACCAAATGCGCTTTCCATGATGGCATTTTGACGGGTTGTTTCCATTCCTTTCGGACCTATTCCCACTGGATACAGCAATCCATCCGAAATCCCAGTTATTTCTTTCGAATAGAACTGACCTCGTTCCATAAAGTCGAGCAAAGGTTGCTCATACGAACCTGCTGCACCAAGATGATTGGAAGAATAAAGTCCATAGTAAGGCGCCATATAGTTATAATTCAAATGATAATCGCCATTCCAATTGGGAATCTCCTGGGTAATCCATGTTCCAAAGATGGGCGGTGCAAATTGCGGATCGCGACTACAGGATCCCATCACATAGTGAGACAAGTAATATTGTTTTTCGATCACTTTATCAGGAATTTCAACATAAGACTCGGACCAAAAATCTGCCCACCATTTTTTATGTTCGCGCTCGAGCAGTTTTACATTTTTTAGATCTAAACTAGCTATGGTCTTAAGCACCTTTTCTACACAATCTTTATTTTTGAAATTGGAAGATAAAGCACATACATAGGTTAGCGATTCGCCTGCATGTAAGTTGAAAGCAGGTTGCTGCTGTGTGATTATTTTTCCAGCGGCAGCAGCCTTTGTCGGAATATCTACCAACTCCTCAAAGCCCCTACTGATCAATATTGTTCCATTTCCTCTCGTCTCCTGCTGAGTGACAGCTGGGAACAGTGATTCGGCTGATGGATTATTTTTAAATTGGTCACCGGCTGGGAGAAGCAGATTTATCTGCCCACTGATTTGTTGCTTCCCTTTGTTTTGAAATTGTAAAATCAAGCAGTCATCTTTCTCGGAAACAAATGATCGGATCTCCAGCAGCTTATCTCCCGCCTGAAAGGTTGAGGTTGCAACTGCTGTATAGAGATCTAAATCAACCTTGTAACTAGCCGTCTTTAACATTGGAATGGCGACTTCCACCTTACCCAATACAGCAGGATAAGATTCATTAAATCCAGATTTTAAACGCCAAAAATCATTTCTTGCCAGGTAGTAGGTCTGCCTATCGGAAGTACCACCAATGGCAACTCCTGTACTGCCGTTCCCCAATAAAGGGGCATCCACAGCTACTTGGGATGGTATACGTACCGCTGGTCGATCGAATTTAGCCACATATTGCGATACGATAGTTTTACTTTTTTGCAATAATACTTGTTGTACGGCGTTTTGCTGAGCCTGACCTGGTAAATAAGAACTAAAACCAAGGAAACAAGTAAAAAAAACTAGCTTAAGATTTGGCGATTTCATCATAATGCTTTCATTAAAAGACGACTCACTACCACCGTTCCCTAGAACAATTGTAAGAAAATCATTCGGCTAGCTTTTTAGAAGAAATAACAGTAATTCGGCTTATGTTAATAACCAATTTTATAGTCTTTTTTAAACACCTGACCTTGCCAAGCTTTCTTTGTTGTCCAGTCTTCCGGTTTATTTGTCCAGAATGGATCATTTACAGGCAATCCCAACGGCAAAAAACTGAGTGTCGTCATATATAAACTTCCAGTGGAAGTATAAGTATCCGCAACTTCTGGCTGTCCGCCACAGAATCCCAACAATAACCATCCTTTTGGATCAAAGTTCGAACAGGAATCGAACATTCGCCGATGCATAGCCGTCATCGCGCTTCTAATCTGTCCCGGCGACAGTCCCTCGGGGTACTTACCCAATAGAGCCACTTGTGCCAGGGACTGGAAAGCACCCGTACGGTATGTTATCGACCGACCAAAAGGGGGGAAGCTTCCGTCTACACCGATCATGCGTTCTTGAAATGTTGCATAACGCTGCATACGTCTTAGGACCAAATCATATTCCTTGCTACCCATCTTCTTTACATCCACAAGCGTACGATAGATATCAACCAACATGGGTTGAATAACAAAACTGTTGTAATAATCCATGGCAAAATAAGGCCCATCGCTGTACCAGCCATCTCCTAAGTACCATTCCTCCATTTTCTTCAGTGCTATATCGATACGGGCGGGATCAGCCTCTTCCCCTATGCGTAACAAAAAGACTTCCGTCAATGCGGAAAATAACAGCCAATTGTTGTAATAGGCGGCTCGATTACGCAAACTTTTAAAATTATTGATGATTCTTGATTTTGTCGCTGTATCTAATGGTTCCCAAAGTGCCTGAGGAGCTCTTAAAAAACCTTGTGCCATAAATGCTGCGTCAACAATTGGCTGTTGTTCTTTGCTGAAATCTAGACAATCCGGATTCCTTGGATTCACTGCATTCGCAATTCCCTTCAGCAATGCCAAGCGCAATTTCTTGCGCTGCTTTCCCTCTTGTGTATTGTCATCCGGGAGTGAAAGCCAGGGAGCAACACCAGCCATGGTACGCCCCACAGCTTCCAAGTAAGAAACCTGTTCTGCCTTTAACATGTAGCCTGGAGCCTTTTCCAATGGCATATTCTTTTTCAGCGTGCCCGAAGCGAGATTATGGATCACCGGAGATACAATTTTGTAAAGTAGTCCGGTCCAATAATCACGATCTTGGTTTCCTTGTTCAATTGTTGTAGGAAGAGTGGTAGCCTGTTGAGCGACTACGGGTTGAGCTATTCCGGCATAGAACACGGAGGTTATGCAGGCAAGCAATCTAACATATTTCATTCGTTTGGGTTTGATCTAAGCGATTGGTTATAAATTTTGTTTAGATTTATATACTATCATGATGATAGTGCATAAATCTAAACAAAATACTAGATTCCTCCCAAAGCAATCACTTGAAAATTATTGATTAATGGTTTAGCCAAACTCTTATTGACATACAGTCGTACGGCATCTGATCATGGAATTTAGTGGCAACAACTTTGGGATCAAAGGGTAAACAAATTCGTCCTTTTGACATTACTTGTTCAGTGCTCGTTCAGTGCTTGCTCAGGGATGACTCAGTAACAACTGAATAACCAGTGACTGATAACTGTCTAATAATTGATTGAAAATTGTAATTAGCTATAAGTTGGTATTAAGATGTTTCCCTTTAATAAATATCTTGGTTATTTGTTATAGTCTCCTCTATCGACAGAAAGGTTATGTTCTTCAAAAAAGGATGCTCAAAAGCATCCCACACGATTTTAATTGAATTATTAGATTTCTATTCATAAATCAACGTTATTTTTTTATTCTTTTTCCCAGTATATTCAAACGGACCTGGCGACGGATTGGACTTTTTTCGAGCATTACCGAAATAGTCCCGGTCAATCCGCAAAGGTTGCCCATTTCGATCTTCAAATGGCAGATTTGGTATAGCAGTAGCTTGCAATGATCGTGATGTCACCAAATCTCTACTATGTTGCAACCAATTTGCTTGAAACGGAAAGTCCAAATAGACCTTACCTTGCTTTTCCACTAAATTGACCAAAACAGCCTGGTTCGTATCAATCAATGCCTGTTGTTCCACCGCTCCTTTCACGACATAGGCTTTCATACGCTGTTCGGCATCGGCATGTACCTCGCCCATACGCGCATTCTCCTTGTGTGCTGAAATGCCGACACTACCTTTTAAATAAACATTGCCATTCAACAATACTGGTAAATAGGCCTTACTATAATCACTAACATCCCCCCCTTTTGCAAAAATATTATTGATAAACTGTACATCTCCACCCGGATTATCCTTTAATGCCGTAATCCTTGTTCCATGCGCTTTCAAATAGGGGGTCAATCGGCTATCGTAGGCAACCACATCTATTTTTCCAGCAAAAAGGTTATGGGCAAAAGCAGCCCCCTGTGCGTTCATTAACAAACTTTTAGGAGAAAGCATAATATTATTGGCAACGAATGCCGGCCCATGTGTCACTTCAAGAAATACATCAAGATCGTTCTGATACAACAAGTTGTCCATAACCTCTGCTCCCTGAGCCATCCAGTCCAACCAGATTGCCTTATCTGTGCGAAAGATCCGATTATTTCGAATGCTAACATCTACAGCGCCATGAAATTTAATCCCTGCCATTTCCGCTCCTGTAAACAGGCGCTCGATATGGATATCATGGATGGTATTCTTGTCTATCGTACTGAAAGAACAGCCCATACTACCCACAATACCAGCCTGCTCACAATAAGCAACCTTATTGTTGCCCACATAATGACTACCGACGCTGTCCTTGTTCCATCCGAAAGCCAAGGCTCTTTTTATCGTACCGACATAACCTTCAGCCGACTCGGTATCTTTATTATCATAGGCATCACCATATTTTCCTAGCGCAATCCCGACACATTTGGAATATTGTATGGTATTATTAATAATTCGCCACCCCTTACTCCAATGTGTTCCAATTAGCCCCTCCTGCTCAGCTGTCGGCGGAGCCCAATTGGTGGCAGCCTGTTCCATGACGAAACCATCGACCGTGATAAAATTGACAAATGGACGATCGGGATAGAAAACCCTGCGCCGGACATTGATTTCGACATTTCCCTGATTGGGGTTGACCTGTGGGAATCGTGCCCATATAACGGTATTTTCTTTGTCTACCGAAGCCCACCACCCTCCTTTTGGGGAACGGTCGGTCAACAAGTGCTTTTTAGATGCAGCTTCCATTAGCCAATGACCATTTAGATAGACCGCGCCACGATGATATTTCCTTTCTTTAGGAGTCGGCCAAAACCAATCCCCACGGATCTCCTCAGCATAGGGATTAAATGTACCAAAGAATGTATTGGGTAAGTCCAATTGCCAAATATCGTCATGCACTAACTTCCAGTCCCTCACTTCTTCGGAGCCTTTAATAATTACCTTCTCACCTTTTGCTGCACGATAGGTGATGGGCTGTTTTACCGAAACGCCACCGCGTGGCGGAACAACACTTTCCCGGTACACCCCCTCATGGACTGTAATAATATCACCGGGCATAGCAAGCTTTGCTGCAGCCATAATGCTGCGGAGTGGTTTTGCTGGAGTGCCAGCCTGCATATCACTTCCAGTGATCGCAACATGGTATTCCCTAGGCTTCGATTTCATCTGTGCCGACGAGGTTTCAAATCCCAAAAAGAAAATCCAGGTTAGAAAAAAAGTAATTTTCATTTTAATCAATTTAATGCCATAAAAACCATATCCGGCCTAAATGGACCGGATATAGTTTTTAATATCCTTTTGCTCTTGTCAATTTTGTTAATAGTTGCTTACCCGAACCATCTTTGTTGATCCGATAAAGATTCCAATGATCTTTATCCAATTCTTCGAGTCTAAAACTCTGCGTAGGATCCACTAGATATTCTTTCACCCATCGCGGGAATGCATTTGCCGCACGGGCGTTCTCCCAAGTGCGAATTGCCTTAAAAATAGCATCTTTCTGCGCACAGCTTTCCACCTGTTTTTGATTCAGTTTTAAGCTGTAGGTCGATCCCGTACCCACGGACATGGCCTGGATATGCTCATATTCTTCTACAGTAGACTTTTCTGTAATAGGAAAATTCCCACCCATTCCTACAGGAAAGAAATTGGCTTGGCACACATCCCTTAGATCCTTCCCTTGACTTGTTGTACTACCCCATTCTCTTGTTTGCGCATCATATAAGTTTTTTCCCCCACCTACATTCCAGATACTTTGATAATGCCATGATCCCTCGGACAAAGTAGCCCCTGTAAATCGAATGTCAGCTAGCCCATGCTGCTTCGCGCGATCAAACATCTTGCGGAAAAAGCGTTTAGCCGAATAGTAACCATGACCATTATTGAACAAGAATTCCTGACCGTCAAAATCATAGTAGCCCAAACCATTGATTGCACAGACATCGGCGTAATATTCGGCAATTTTATCCTGCAACTGTATATTCGGAATCAGGCCATCATAACCATAGTCAATGGTAACCTGTAATTTGTACAAAGTATCCTGTGCCTTATGTGCACTAGCTGTCGTTTTCCAATATCCTCTTTTCACGTTCAATAAGTGATAAGGTTTTGTGTCACTAACCCCGAGATAATGGATCAACTCCTTTCCAATTTTAATGATATTTAAGCTCTTGACATGTCCTTCCCAACTGCCAATTTCTTCTAGATGCGTCGGATCATCCACATAGATCAATGTATCCGTAACACTGATTGCCTTAGCTAGCAAACGTTTTTGTTGATACCAGATACTATCGCTTGGAACCGGACTTGCATCTTTCGTGCCCGGAGCCAGGGCATTCGTTATCGGGGTACGACCGATAACAAGATTGTGCTTGGCTGCCAACATCGCATATTCCTTATGAGAAAGTGCTTTCCCATCGGAGAATTTCAGCGGCTTATGCTCAAAGTTTTTACCGTCAATATAGCCTGCATTTCCGCGATCAGGTCGTAAAAATCCTTGGTCATACAAGCTGATAGCCTTAAATCCCAACCGGTCAGCATATCCTATCATATTGTCATATTGTCCACCCTCGGTCAATACATCAGGTACAAAGGCTGCTGGATCTTTGATCCATTTTCCATTGACGGTCGGATGTGGCAAGCCTTCTTTTAGGACAATATCTTGAATCACATCCATCAAAGCCGTACTATCGGGACTTCCCCAAAAGGCTATCGATGAACCGATATAATCGACACCGGGTAGGGGCTGAACCTGCAAATGGTTTGGCTTGTTTGAAGGCATATTGGGAATCAACGAATAATACACCTCACGCGGACTTCTACGGTCCCGAGATTGGTAGGTAATGGATATCCTTCCATTTTTATCCACCTCAGCTGCATTGCCGTACATAATCCGATAATAAGGTTCTTTGTGCGCATAGAAGGCAACATCGCTGATACCATTTCCACCTAAAGTAAATATTTGACCTTCATGCAAGTCATTTGGCAATGGAAAACGCGCAGCGTCCGGTGAATGGATAATATACTGAAATGGTGCTGCATCGCCTTGAATATCTGCTGTTCCGCCCAATGTATTGTCATTGAGTGCCAGCATACCAATCGCGTAGTTGACTGCCTTGCTCGTATCCCGGCTGACACCAATAATCTCGCCCAGTAAATTGGTTATATTGGTATGATATGATCCCCATTGTATAGCCTCAATTTCTTTCGAGTTTGTCAAAGAAAGAAGTTTCATCTTGAAGTACTTCGCCTGCGGTATGATGCTGATGCGTGCAGTGGAACCGTTAGGATAAGCCAGAGTCATGATTTTATCGCTTGCAGAGTAGTTCGCCCGATTTGGATAGGTATACAGCCTTTTCTTCGCATTATATAGTACCATCAACGGGGATGGTTTATCAGCGGGACTAAATTCCGGACTCGATTTTTTTGTAATGTTCTGCATGCTCGTGATGTACCCTTTTTGGTCGATCACAATTTTAAAATAATTGGTCTTTAATGTCGTTTGGCTATACCCCATCGTTGACAAGGCAGTCAATCCGAGACATAGCAGTTTAGCTTTTAGAAATTTCATTCCCTTTAATTTTAAACGTATCGTATTTAGTTCTCATTTATAGGTCAACAGCCAGGGATTCCCCTGCTTTTATGTTGACTTTGTTCTTCCAATCCCAAAAAGCATTCTCTCCCAAAGGCCGAGCCGCTTGGGCAGCATCTTCTGCCAATATTGTGATATGAGCGTCGTAGGCTGTTGGATTGTGAAGTGTCAAAGACAAGCCCCGAGCCGTTTTCTTTATCGTCTTGATAACAATATGATCAAAGGCATAAGCTGTCCCTTTGTCCTTGCGGACGTAAAGTCCTGGTATCTCTAGCGCCATCAATGCCCCATTGGTTTCATTCCATCCTGTTTTACCACCATCGCCACGTGATCCCCGACTATCTGCATCACAGTAGGTCAGACGTTCGGTGATCTTACCATCGGGTTGTACACCTTCGGCATGCGCATGGATAACGTCACGCATCAGGTCAGCATACAAGCTTACGCCGATTTCCCGGAACAACTTGAAGAGGACATCGCCAGACTGCGTACAGAATCCCGGGGCACCATGTTTGTTTTGTGTACTCGCCCAAACTGCCCCTGTGAGGTTGGCACCCAATTTTGCCAAGGCTGTATTTTCAGGCAGCCGATACGGAAAAGAGACTGTCCAGGATGCCGTATAATTCGCTAGATTTCTAGCCTGTTCCAAGTATTCGCGTTGGCCGGTTTGTTCAAAAAGTGTCATTAATGAAGTCGTCAATGCAATTGCAGTTTCGGAATCTGCATTCTGCAAAATATCGCCACAGGCTCCCGAAGTAAATCCTACAAGCGCAAACTCATCGTAATATTTTTTTGCAGCCTGCTTTGCAATTGCTAGATAATTATCATTATGAAAATAGGAAGCGGCCAATGTCAAACCAGCAACAGCCATCGCTCCGCCTGTTGTATTATAAGCTGCAACTTTACCAGATTCAACAGCCAAATAATTACCCCAGGTTCCTTCTTCTTGCCAAGTCTTTACAAATGCATCCGCAAGTTGCCGGGTTGAGTTTTCCCATTCTTGGGAAATCAAAGAAGATTTGCCCTGTTTTTCCAATAACATAAACTGTTTCACCATCCAGTACAGTACATCAGCATTTTTACGCGTCAATCCGATCCCTGGATTTAGTTTGGCGCCATCACGGTAAATAACCTGGCCATCTGCCCCCAATACATCATAGTAGTATCCGCTTGCTCCGCGCCCCTGTGGCAAAGCAAAGTTAAACGTATGACTTACGCGATTGAAATGGACAGTATCTGCCAAAGCCAACATAGGATAGGTATTGATCAATCCGCCTACCCAACCATAAGACATCCAATCGGCATTTTCAGGGCAGTAAAACCCAACAGCATCTTTTGCATAATAGCGTTCATCAATATTTTTTGCCATACGCTTAAAAACCTCGCTCATCGGCATCAGATTACGCGGAGTTGTTTCCATGACATGCGATTTTCGTTCTTGCATAAAACGTGCGTACAACTGTGAAACATCATCTGCTTGAAACTCAATTCTTGTCACTCGAATCTGTAATTCATCCCCCCTAGCTACAGATATCCCGCGATCAGGACTTTCACTAAAGCCAATAAACTCGGGCTTACGTGACCTTACTCCGGGAGCGCTAATGACAAAACTGGCAAGACTCCGATCTCTGCTCTCTTCAATAATGAGTGCATGATCTTTCAGTTCATTCTTCCATGTAATCCCTTGATCGGTAAAAAGAAAAACTCCCTTTTGTTGCTTCCGATCCAAATAGGCCATCAGTGGTGTGCTGGTATTACTGATGTTTACTTCTAATCGAGAATTAGCACCAAATTCCGGAGAAAGCTGTGGTATGGGGTTAGACGTAAGGGCCAGATCTTTGCGGTAATAATCTGTTTTGTCCAAACCCGTTGCATATTCCCGATTAACGATCCGTTGGCGATTGCCATTATAAACAACCGCAGGAATCATCACGAAATTGTCGCTCGACCAATCATAAGCATCAAACGCAACAGCCACTCCCACATCTTTCATGGCCTTTTTCGCCTTAAAACTAAATCGATAGGTCACCTCACTGGTCCCCTTCTTTTTTAGGACCTCCTGCTTAACATCCCAATTGTCCGAATCCGCTCCTATAGCTGAACTCCGTACCAATTTCGCGCCCTCGTATTGGCAATCCAATAGGCGGAATAGAGATTTCTTATCCCGACGCTCTGGGAGCCAATCCTGCGAAAAGCTATTCAAAGCCAGTACACAAAGTAGAAAACTTCCTACTATTTTTTTCATTCCTTTACTATTTTACTTTTTCCATTGAATAGAAGAGTTGGACTGCTTAGGAAGCCCAACTTTCACCACTTTTAACAAATACACTAAATCACACTCTGAATAAATCTAATTATTATTTTAAAGGATCAAAGGTTACATCCATTCTCCTATTCACTCAATTTTTGAATTCCCTTTCATCACTTGCTTTCTATAGGCACCTGCACTGTTTAACACGAAATTTGTTCATTAAGTTTCTCTATTATTTATAATTGATGGCAGGAATAAATTTCAACATTATAAAAATAGATAACCACCAGTAATTTGCTCTTTTGTAATGTTTTTTTGCATTAAACATTTTACATACAAGATGCGCCAATTTTATACTTTCATATTTTTTTTTCTTACCTTTAACTACATTATGCAACCGGTTGCTATAATATTATGATTTTTAAACCTATTTAAGGCTTTTATTATGATGCAGCATATTTATGAAAACTTTACTTTCCCACCGGATCAGTCGTTTACTGTCCGTAGTGAAGAACTGGAAATCAAAAAATACACTTCATTAAAGTCACATCTCAACTTTGAGATTGTCTTACTGGGTAACTGTATGGGGAAACGGTTTATAGGCGATCACATTGAGGATTTTGAAGGTGATGAATTGGTATTGTTAGGAAGCTATCTTCCGCATTGCTGGCAATATTACAATACAATCGATAAGGATAAACCCGCTACGGCATCCATTGTTCATTTTTATCCTGATTTTTTGGGTAAAGATTTTCTGACCAAACCCGAAGCAATTCTTCTGAATCAATTGTTTATCAATGCTGCAAAAGGAGTACTATTTTCTGGGCCAATAGTTAGACAGGCGAAAGATATTCTCAATGAGATGTTGGTTGCCGCAGGGCTGTCCCGCGCAGTATTGATGCTACAGCTCCTAGACAAACTTGCCTTATCCAATTCCTATAAGACATTATCTTCACCATCTTTCAATATCATTGAAAATTCGACAGATGCCAATCGTATTAACCGGGTTTTTGACTATATATTCAAGCATTTTAGAGAGGATATAACGCTACAAGATGTAGCTTCTATAGTGCCCATGTCTTCCTCAGCCTTTTGTAGGTTCTTCAAAATGCAAACCAACAGGACCTTAGTGGATTTTATCAAAGAGATACGCATTGGTCATGCGGCAAAATTATTGATGGAAGGAAAGTACAATATTACAGAGACCTGCTACAAAAGTGGTTACAATAATATTTCAAATTTCAACAAACATTTTAAAGATGTTAAGGGGAGTTCACCCCGGGATTTTCTAAAGCAATATCGCACACCAGAAGCTATTTATGTTTAAATTCATAAAAGAGATTCGTTTCGGTCCATTTTTGTCCAGCTGCGGTACCGCTGACACCTTGTTGATAGGTATCCATCAACGCGTTCCATTCGGCGCATTTAGGACTGTAGGATTCGGCAAGTTTACCCATCTGATCAAGGTTAGCACCCACTGGGACACGAACTGTCATGACAATGAGCTTATCGAAACGATATAATGCGATCCGTTCATAGCCTGCTTTCTTAAAACCTGCCTCTACTTCTGGCCAAACATGACTGTGGTAAGTCAGATATTCCTTTAATTTTTCTGGATTGTCGACAATATTGACAACAAAGACATGCTCTTCATATTGCGGCGGTACATTGGGTTTTGATCCCTCCCCTTTGCACATAACAAATGCCATTGAAGTGCATAATATAATTAAGCGAACCAACATTTTCATCTTCACTTTCGTTTAATATTTTTACTGAATGAGCTTTCTCCTATTCAATCTTTACTTCGCCATGTTATTCATTGGCTAGTGATATTTTCTACGAATAAGGTCAATTAAAATAAATATAAATCATGATCATGACGAAGGCTAGTCCAGCCCAAGTCAACCAAACTGAGCGAGATTGACCAGACTCTTTTGCATTCGATCCATCGAATAAGGTCGGCAGCTCCGAATTTACATTGGATTTGGTCAAGAAAGATACCAGCACAATGATCAGACTCAAAGCTAAAAAAATATAAAAAGAAAGCATCAGAAAATGTGGCCAGAAGCCTCGGTATGGATAATTTAGGACATGGCAAACACCCAGAATCAAACAAATTAGGCCACCTCCATATAAGACAACTTCGGCTGCTGTCCCGTTAATTCCACGCCAGATCACTCCCCATAAAAAAACGACGGCCAAGGGTGGTGCCAAAATGGAAACCAAACCTTGTGTTAAGTCAAAAAAACCTTTTCCAGAATAAGAAAATAGCATCGCTATGCCAATTCCCACCAGCGCAACTAGGACAGTCACCCATTTTCCCATACGCCGCTGCTGATTATTATCCAACACTTTAAATTGCGGAACAACATCTAACGTAAACACGGTACAAAATGAATTCAAGCTTGATGATACCGTATCTACTAAAGACGCAATCAGCGCTGCTATGCTCAATCCCAAAAGACCATGTGGCATCAATTGTTTGATCATAGTAATGTAGGCATTATCCGGAGCAGTATCCTTAAATAATACGAAACACATGATACCGGGCAAAATAAATATAATCGGCATGATAATCTTAAGTGCGCCGATAAATAAAGCGCCATATTGGCCCTCCTTTAAATCCTTCGCTGCTAAAACCTTCTGTACGATCGTCTGGTCAGCACACCAATAATATATGGCTACGACAGGATAGCCCAACACGATGCCAACCCATGAATATTCGGTATTTGAAGCAGGTAGAAATAATTTCCAATACGATGCTGGAGTTTGGTTGATCAACGCATCGAGATGACCAATCTTCTGAAAACCAAGGAAGGTCAAAATGATCGACGATACAATAATGATAATAGACTGGAAGACACCTGTACGGACAACAGCTTTCAATCCCCCTATCGCAGTAAAACTTGTTGCGACGATACCAATAATGACGATTGCCGTAAATAACTGACAGCCGAAAATACCTGAAATAAGCAACCCTCCAGCGTAAAGGGCGCTGCCCAGCCACACGACTAAAATGGAAATCAGGCTGTAGACGATCAGAAAATTATAAGACCTTTTGCCAAAACGGATCAACAAAAACTGCGGTATAGTACTAATCTTGGTTTTTAGATAATAAGGCAAGAAAACCATGGCCAATAACATCAGAAAGATCCAAGCCAATAATTCGAAGTTACTCGCAACAATTCCATGCGAAAAACCAATGCTGGCAAAGCCAATTAACATCGTTGGTCCGGCATTAGCTCCAAAAATAGAGAATCCAATCTGCCACCATTTTAAGGAACGCCCCCCCAGAAATATATCCTGTTGATTTTTCTCTTTTCTTGAAAAACGAAAACCTACATATAAAAGAACTAAAGCATATATTGTTAAAACCAGGTAATCAATATAATTAAATGTTAAATTCATAATCAGGTTCGCTTTTTATTGTATTACATACTGACCAAAGGATTGTATCCCGGGACATCCTGCTTTAACCAGACCTGCTCCCTTAGCACCTTATTTTCCTTTAGGCAATAATCCCAATTGATACGTACGGGCAATCCATCCGATTCTGGTAAATGGAACTGTCCATTTTCCAATGATGGTCGAATCAAAAAATACTTTTCCAAGCCATACATCAGTGAATACAGGTATTCTATCATGCCGGTTTCTTTGGCTGTAGTCATTAAAAAGCTCGAATATAAGGAATAACCGCCAGAAGATAACTGCAAATTGCGATCCGCACATAAATCCCGAACTTCCATCCATTCTTTTATTCCACCAAATTGGGTCGGAACGGGCTGTAAATGTTTTATCCCACAATTGGCAAGCATCGGAAATATTTTAGAGGTCCGCTCAGATTCGCCATAAGCTACGGGAACTGACGTACGCTTGCAAAGCTCCTCAATCTGATCATAGGCCGCTGAATGTATCGGTTCTTCGAGCCAAGCCAATTCATCCTCACCAATGGCATCCAAAAATCGAAATACCTCCGCGCAAGACCATATCTGATTGACATCCACTGCTACGCGCATGTCTTTTCCAGTCAGTTTGCGCACATATTTTACACGTTCGATATCAGCTGCCAGATTTGTACCGAAGTCCTTTCCAATCTTCATCTTATAGCAATCCACTCCAGCATCCAAAAAGAGCGCAACTTCCTTTTCCAGTTGCTGCAATGTATAATTGGTTCCACCACCGCTTCCATAGATTTTCACACTATTCCGATTACCCCCGATATAACGATATAATGGTAGATTACGACGCCTGGCTGCCAAATCATATAAAGCCATATCCACCTGTCCTAAAAGAGCTGATGCCGCACCTTTAAACCCTTCATTTCGAATAGACCAGTACAACTTAGGAAAAAATTCTGCATAGGTTAAACCTTCACAATGGAACAATATGGGAAATAGGCAGGTTTCCAAGATATTGGTATAACTATTATAAACAGGTGCTTCTCCTACAAATCCCTCAGCATCTTCGATGCGAATAACGGATATGCCAAAACTTGGAAACGGCCCCATGGTTGCATCCTGAAAAGGAGTTATGTTGGCAACAGGTTCCAAAACTCGAATACTGACTTTTTGGATATTGAAAATCTCCTGATCTATTCTATTCATTTATTATCATTAAACGTTTGAAGGATTTCGTTATAAATATTGACTGGCAGCACGCCTTGTTTGATTGCGTCTAAAGAATTCTGCAGTTGTTGCCTGTTAGCTGCTCCCAGGACTATTTTGAATACAGCATTCATATTCAATAAAAATCGTAATGCAAGCATTTCCAATGGTAAGTTATGCCGTTCTGCAATAGCCTGAATTCGTCGCGCTTGTTCAACCGTCCCAGCGTCGAGCCAATTAGGTATGTACTGTGAAAACTCTTGAAACTTACAACCTAAAAGCCCCATATTCAGTGGACTCGCCGCATAATATTCCATTTGGGACTGTTGGCATATCGGGATACTATTTTGGAGCGCGTCTATGCGACACGCATTCAGCTTATTATACTCCATCAGAATATCAAATCGACCTTCTTCCAGAAATGGTAGGAACCAACTAGGCGGATTTCCGCCGATGCCAATTTTTTTTGCCAATCCTTGCTCTTTAAAATGCTCTATAGCTGAAACTACCCTTTCAGCGTTATCTATGGTCAATACAGCAGGTTCATGTAAAAAAAGTACATCAACAGTTGATACTCCTAGTATCTTTAAACTTTCGTCTACACTACGCTGCATGCCAGCAGTGGAGTAATCGTATTTAGCTTCGGTAGCGACATAACTTTTTAATCGACCAACTTTTGTGCTAATTAAAGGTCTTTCACCAGTCCATAACTGTAGAACCTGCCCAACTATGGACTCCGCATCTCCATAAGCCGGCGCGGTATCCAAAGCACGTATACCATGAGATAATGCTTCATGAATCGCCTGTATAGATTCTTCAGGATCTACGCCTCCCCATACACCACCCAGTCCCGCTGTACCTAATATTATTTTATCTATTCCCAGATTACCCATCGCATTTTAGTTGAATTGTAAGATCTAAATTACTAAGAAGCAACCATATAATCTTTAAGATTTACAGTGAGCACTTTTAGTGCTTTCGTAATATGATATTCCACCCCTTTTAGCGAAATTCCCATTTGTCGAGCAATATCTTTACCACTGATGTATTGATGTCGGCTCAGTTCAAAGACTTCCCGGGTCTTAATGGGCATTGTTTCCAACGCCTGCTCCGTTATTTTCTTAATTTCTTTCAGAAAAATTCGCTCTTCATTTATTTCATTGAGATTATCGATCTGCAATTGCAACTCCCATTCGTTCCAACTATCTAATGGTTCTATCAGTTGACGATGGATTCGTTGGTGTTTCAAATAGTCTAAGGCCTTATTTTTTATGACTTTTAACAAGAAACATCTCGGAGACAACAATGTTTCTTCTTGCATACGTTCCCATGTTGCCATTAATGCATCAGCTGTAATATCTTCCGCAACAGCATCAATGCGAACAAAAGATTTGGCAAACAAAAAGGATCGTTGATGATACTCTTTAAATAATTGATCAAAATGCTGTACTATCTGTTTCATTACATAATTAGGTAATAGGAAAAGTCAAATCATTTCCCATCTATTTTTATGTAAAGTTTAAAATCTACCAGCGACACAACTAGGTCAAATTTGACCATTATCGGTGTTTTATTTGCAAAAGCCTACAACACATATTTGCCAAAGAACCTGCCTTATAAAAAATGACAGATGTGCGAAACTCTTCGTTATCCATTATCTGTAGCCTTAAACTATTTAAACAGTAATGGATTAATGAAATAGAAAAAAATAAAATAGCTAATCTATAGCATCAGATAAAACAATCAATCAGTGGGATACCTTAGTTTCCTTCAAAATATCAAATACACCTTCTCGCCTCAGGAGCCACATACCGAGTTTTTCTTCTGCAACACCATCTACAAGCTGGTAGGTAAACAGGAGTCCTTTATCCTCATCAAGTCTGATACCCAAGTGTTTCATTACGGTGGTTCCTCCAGCTAGCAAAGATGAGATTTCAGTGATATGGGAAGATAATAAGAATACACTATGGTCAAATTTGTGAAGACAGTTGATGAGTTCTAATGTTGCCTCACTGGCATCATTATGATTTGTGCCCTTAAATAACTCATCCATCAGCACAAACATCTTTTTACCCGCAGCGAGTAATTCAGCTAGGTGTTTCACGCGAAGGACCTCATTAAAAAAATGACTCGCACCGGCATTGATATTATCGCCTAGATTTATTGTCGCTGATATCCCATCAAACAACACAGTTTCCATAACATCCGCAGGGACAGGAAAGCCAAGATGCGCCAAATACACACAGGTTCCAATGGTTTTCAATAAGGTAGACTTGCCCGTCATATTCGCGCCCGTAAGGTACCATAAGTTACCCCCTCTTTTTATTTCAATATCATTCTTGACCGGATCTTCTAGAAAAAGATTATACGCTGCCCCTATTTTTATCATATCGGAACCTAAATTTCGATCGTCAATAGTAGGGAAATTAAGGTGCTTACCTTTGGTAGCTTGAGCCACACCATACAAGGCGTCTAGTTGATATAAAACCTCAAATACTTCCCGTATTGAATTTCGCTTTATATTCCTAAACTGATAGTCATATTTAATCATCAGTTCCACGGACAGTTTATTTTCCAACAGTTTTTCAAACTCAGCCTGATCGATATCTTCAAGTACACAATCAATCCTATCGCAGTAATTGACTATAATACTTCTTGTGGGATGCTGAGACTTAATGGACCCAAGAAATACGTTGAGATAATCGATGATTTTCGCTATTTCATAAATAGAGCGTCTGATTAATAGATCGCGTTTTTTGAAGTCTAACGAAAGAAAATTTGTCGATACCAGCTCCAGGTAATAGGATGTTTTGGTTGCTGAATAGGGTTCCAATGGTAACGATAAATATTGTTCCAAATCTTGCATCATATATTTATCCAGAATATCCGTAATATCCACATCCTGCATAAAACGAATAATCCACTGTCTATCTTCTATTTCCGATTTGGCCGAAAGCGGTTCAAGAAAATACGTATACAGGGTATCTCGACCACCCCATGTAATTGTACGGTCGAAAAAATCAACCATGTCTCTATACTGACTATTCGTAACATTTAAATCTGCTAAGGTCTGTTTGTCAACAATATTCATATTTTCTCACGGTACTGCTTCATGCGTGGTTCTTGGTACGGTACTGTTTTCTAAACTTACTTAAAATCACTGTCATTGCCAATACTGTATCAGAATAGTTATGCGTTTTGCAAAAAGCAAAAAAAGCCTAGCATCGTCAAATGATACTAGGCTTTCGTGTAAATATCCGCTATTATTTTTAAACCTTATTTTACTTATTGGTAAACCTAAACCAGTTAAAATCGGCATAACCATCTACTCCTTCTGCCGTTTTACTATAGTTGAACAATGCAAAACGATTTGCTGTCCAAGGTAGTCCTAACTGCATCTTTAAATCATCTCCAATAGCATAAAAGTTCTCTCCATCGGTGCTATAATAGAATTTTGCTATAAACCCCTTATCAGTAACACGTGCCCTTACCCACAGCTTATCACCTTCAAAGTTCTCTTTACTCTCGATAATCTTATCATCATTACTCATGATAATTTTACGTTTACCGTTGACCTGCTCCACAGCCACAAAAGCATATGGGAATTCAAAAACACCAAATCCAGTCACATTGCCATTTTTTAATCCTTTCAAATCGATTTCAACAGTACCTTCCGAACTTGGCCCCTGCACCCGTTGTGTCAAGGTATTACGGGCAGTTTTTAAAGAATCTGCACGTGAAGCATGTAGACGCATATAGCCTTTATGTTCTTGCAGTGACCATTTGCTATTATCAGGGTTATGGTTCCATTGCCATTGTAATCCAAGTTTGCTACCATTGAATTCATCCGTTGTCGCTGGAGTTTTTATCGGGTAAGTCTTTCCGACATTTGGTTTCTTGTAAGTAATCACGTCCTTGTTACCCGTTCCGAGCATAGGCCATCCGTCTTCCCATTTGACAGGCAAAAGATGGGGAACCCGACCTATGGCACCACGATCCTGCATAATAATAAACCACCAGTCTCCATTTTTCAACTGCACCATTCCCCCTTGATGTAAACCGTTGTCGGGATAAGAACTGTTGTCGTTGAGTATCAATTTATGTTCGTAAGGACCATAGATATTATCGGAGCGCAAGCAGATCTGCCAGCCCTGCGTTCCACCCGCCGGACAGGTGATATAGTACTTGCCATTGATCTTGTACATATGCGCTCCTTCCATTCCAAAATGACCACCAAGTTCGTTCGCATTCTTGAAGCTACCTTGCCAGATTTTGACTTTATCACTCTTGACAGATTTAACATCTGCATTCAACTCTGTCAGGTATAATGTACCTTGACCATGTACGACATATACTTTACCGTTATCATCGAAGAACAATCCGGGATCATAAAGGTATTCGGGAAAGATTGTCCGCTTCCATGGTCCCTCTGGCTTATCCGCTTCGCAGATCGAGAAATTACCCTTTTCACGTCCCCAACCATACGGTGTACAAAATCCAGCATAGAATTTCCCATTGTGATGCTTTAAAGTTGCCGCCCAAGAACCATTCAAATACAATGTTCCACCTTCCATATTGTAACGGGGGTCTTCCTCATAATGATCCACGGCATAACCTACCATTTCCCAATTGACCAAATCTTTGGATTTTACAATCGGAGCACCTGGTACATAGTGCATGCTCGTCGAGATCATATAAAAGTAGTCGCCCACACGGATTACATCGGGATCTGGCCAATCGCCCCAAAGCAAGGGATTGGTAAAGGTTCCATTACCATTATCAGGGCTCCATACCTGCTGTGCCGACGCCTGACCAAAAAGTGATAGTGTCAATGCCAATGTAAGTCCCAATTTCATGGCTGACTTACAGTAGTGTTTCATTATAATCGTACTCATCTTAATTTAATTTCTTTTTATTTGTTATTGAAATAGGGTTATTTCAGCCAATCCTGCTCTTCCCTCAGAGACTTCCAAAATACTGACCCGCATAAATTGAATCATCTTATCCAGTTTTACCGGTTTGAAATCCCATCCCGTACATTCTTTTTCATAAAGCTCCTCCCAGATCGTTCCATCGAGTGATCCCTCTACTTTATAGCGGTATTTCGAACTATCTTTCTGCAAACGTATACGACTACCAACCACCTTCGTCGGCTGATTGAGTTCCAAGGTAACGACTTGAGGAAACCTATCCTGATCCGCAATCCACCAAGAATAGTCATCGCCGTCGGTGATATGGGCAATTGGAAAATCCAGATGTGTCGACGTTGCTGTCACCTTTTTGAATTTCACTTTTGGCCTAGCCAATAGTTCTTTATCCCATTTTGTTGGTTTAGCAGACACATGATCTTCCTCATTTCCGCCAAACGCCAAATGATCACCGTCTGGAATTTCACTGGATACTGGACGAATAGATCGAATCGCTATGTTTCCGCTTTCAAGTCCTTCGGCTGATGCGCTGATATAAATTTTCCCGCTCTTCTTACTTGTACGAACAAAAGCAAATCCGATTCCCCCTTCAACAACTTGTGGATTAATTGCAATACGAGCCGAGTTGTCGCCAATCAAATGACCTTCGCCTGTAACCTGAATACGGACCGCTGTCTGTGCATCATGCAACAGGTTGCCCTCTTTGTCACATACTTTAAAATACACCGGAATCATATCGGATCCATCTGCAATCGGTTGAATTCCATGATCCGGAATAAAGACTTCAATATGATGAGCTTCACCCGCTGTATGAACCGCATGTTTCGCAACTACTTTTCCTTTTACATAAGCAAGCGCTTTCAACTCACCGGCTTCATATCCGCCCGCATCAAAAACAAAACTTGGACTCCCGCCTTTTCCCACGATGTACGGGTAGAGTTTAGCTCGTCGATCACGAGTCTGTCGCGCAATCAATTTCCCATTTCTATAGAGTTCAACAGCTTCACAATTTGAATAAACTGTGATTTCCGTGCTTGATGTTTTTAGTTTTTCCGACGAATTATAAGAGGCAATAAATACCATGGGACCTTTGAAAATTCCCTTTTGGTCCAACCGGTAAGGACGCATACTCTGCATCATGTAATAGGCAAATTTCGGGTATCTGTTTACATCGACCACACCGGAATACATGGTCTCTTCCTCAGCGCCACGGGTATAATCATTATAACTCCACATAAAATGTCCCCCCATACGTGGATTGGCATCCAACATACACCAGTCGAAATAGCCATTTCCATTCAGTTGATGTAATCGGCTACGCCCCTGCCGCATTTGCTCGTATTCATTTTCGGTCA
Organism: Sphingobacterium sp. GVS05A; assembly: GCF_019969845.1. Taxonomy (GTDB): domain Bacteria; phylum Bacteroidota; class Bacteroidia; order Sphingobacteriales; family Sphingobacteriaceae; genus Sphingobacterium. The sequence goes on along the minus strand of NZ_JAHXYR010000001.1, from coordinate 254,381 downwards.
TGCTCACCCTCGGTTTCTCCCCTACTCCATCACCCCATTCTCGAGTCAGCAAAGGTTTAATCGCTATTTGATCCTCCAAATAATTACTCATCACATTTCCATCTTTGGGATATTTCGAAACCTGTTTATAAAAGACATCATAATAGGATTCTGTATCCTCATGGCTAAAGTAATCGCCTGCAGTATAAAACTGATCTCCGGGATATTCAGCATGTGCAGCTTCGGCGATACGCTTGACTACGGACAAGGGATAGCTTGTTTCATTTAATGCTGTTTCCCAAAGCACAACAGAAGGACGGTTTCGGTCGCGACGAATCATACTGCGTGTGATGGATTCCAGACGATCCGCAAATTCGGGAGCCTTATTAAAATATTGCCATCCAGGCACACACTCAACAACCAAAAGCCCATGACGGTCGCAAGCCTTCAAAAAAGCAGGGTCATGCGGATAATGAGCTGCTCGAACGGAATTATATCCACCGCGTTTCATATCGATCACTTCCCGCTCCTGTACCGAATTTGAAGCCGCGTCACCAACATGCGGATAAGCTTGATGTCGATTGGCTCCGACCATATACACATGCTCACCGTTGATAAAGAAGCCACCATCTTTGCTATAACGGATATGACGAATACCAATTTGCTCAGTACGCTGATCCACCTCAGTACCGTTAGAAAGGTAAACACGATTCTCCAAGTTATAGCAGTTCGGACGGTAGGGATGCCACAATCCTGGGTTCTTGACTTCCAACTGTTGATCTATCCGTCGACGTTCTTGCGGTTTCAGCTCAAATAATACTCGCTGCTGGCCCACAACTTTCCCTTTGGTATCTTTCAGTAAGGTCAAGAGATATCCCTTCTTGGTCACTTTGTCATCATTTTTCAATTCGGTATTTACGGCTACAATGGCCTTGCTTTTATCCACCTTAGGATAATGAACAAAAACACCCGAATTCTGGGTCGCATCCGGTTCCAGTTCATCGGTAATGCGCAAGGGATCGGACACAATCAATTTAGCATCCCGATAGATTCCGCTATAATAGTAGAAATCAAGTCTATCCTGTGGCTTACCCGGAGGCGTCAACGGATCATATTCAGCTGATACCCGAACCGCAATCAGATTGTTTGTGTGATCAAAATGGAGCTGATCCGTTATATCCAAGGTAAAACCAACGTATCCACCGTAATGCTTACCGACGCTTTTGCCATTGACAAACACTTCACAGCTGTTCATCACACCTTCAAACTGCACAAAGACCTTTTTACTTCGATCATGATCCGAGAGTTTGAAATAACGCCGATACCAGCCTATTCCATCGTAGATAGCATCGCCACCGTTGTGCTTCTTCTCAAGCTGCATCACATGTGGCAATACTGCTGGGATCCATTTGGAGTCATCCAAACCAATACCCTCGCCACCTTTAAAATCACCACGATAAAAGGCCCAATCCGTGTTTAGTTGATATTCGATACGGCTCGTTGGCTTGTTCCCAAAACTCTGGAGACAGGATCCCCATACCAGTAAAAGCAGGATCGTGAATTCTCTTAAAAACTTATTCATTCTTCATAAGTATTGATTATCTATCTTTTCTTACCTCAGCAGTATTAGGATACGGCAAAATTTCTAAGGCTTGTAGCAATGCTCCATTTTCTGTCTGTCTCAGCCCAAATGTGAGTACATTTTTCTTCGACCCAAAATTCAGCCAACATTCCGGAAGAAAAAATTCACGTTGAGGCCCTGCCTCCCAATGACGTCCGATGTTATGTCCATTAAGCCACATATAACCGTTGCCCGAAGCATTAACTTTAGCCATCCAAGGCACCCATAAATCTTTCGGGAGTTTGTCCAGGTTAAATTCAACCCGATACCAGGTAACCAGGCCGTCCTGCTTACCTTTGGGTTGTACTTGGTTACCTTTACGTGGAATTTCATTCACCGTATCCAGGGAAATCTTATTCCAGCCAGTATCATCAAAATCGGGCAAATTCCAGCCTCGCTGTATGCCAGCAAGATCGGTCGAAAACTCCCATTCCAAGGGGTGCGTAAGCGCGGTTTCACTTAACGAAAGTCCCGCATGATGAATACCAGCCAGTTCTTCCATAGGTACATAGCCATGTGCGTGCCCCAAGTTTTCATATGCCACAACAATTTCATTTTCTCCAGCTTTCAATAAGCCCGCAACATCAAAACGGTTGTCGTATTCGTCTAAGCGAATACGCTCAAAGGCATTGCGCGTTGTCCAACTTTGCGCATCGGCACGGTCTGGAAAAAGCCGCTTGGCAGGCTTTCCATTAACAAGTACCGATACAATATCCCGTGTGTACATATTGAACAGTAAATAATGTTCACGCTCAGCTTGTTTTGCGGTCAAGACCACATGGCTACGATAGATACTATATCTAAAATCATTGATGTCCATATCAGAAAGACTCACTAATTGTCGCATACCGTTCCAATCTGCCAGGTCAGTGGCATCCTCGGCCTTGCGAGCTGTGCTGATACGGATTCCCGCTGGCACTTTGGAAGGTCGTTGAATGGTGTCAGCCTTGTTGGGCCACCAATCCCCCTTAGCCGTCGACTGTCCAGCTGAGACCACCAAAATCTTTGATTCCAAACCTGCCAGATCATATTCAACCTCGATCTTATCCATTTTCAAAATTTGATTTGCCAGTTGATCATCTGTTTTAATCAATACTTTCTCACCATGTTGGTTCACATTATAGATAGGTTCTTTGACCAGATTGGTGCTATTGGGTAATAAGGTAACTCTTCCTTTAATCGCTTGCTTGGGGTCTGTGTTATGCAAAAAGATAAATTTGGTACCATCACTGGATACTCTCACTCCTCCAAATAATGATTTTGGTGCGCCTTGCAGTTCACAAGGACCGCCTTCCGTGCGGACTAGTTTGGATTCAAATTTTTGGATGAATGCACCTATTTCTTTAGCAGCAAGGTATTTCGGACCAATGGCACCGTTTTCATAAATCGCTGCATTATAGTCATAACTTGTGGTCATACCCCGTGCTCCCCAGCCATCTAAATGCGTACCACCGAAAAACATGTAGTAATTGATTCCGGTTCCACCTCCCAGCATTGTCATTAAACCAATTGCTTTAAAATGTCTGTCATCGGAATAATGTTCTTCGCTCAATCTTCCCGTGACCAGCGAAAACCATCCACCTTGTAGTTCGGTCACAAACCCGGGAGCATCAGGTTGCTTTTTGCGCAGATCCATCATGCGATACGCGCAGCTCGGTGCGTCCGATGGCCCACTCACATAGTAGTTATCGCAATCGAAGACCTGCGATAATTCGGGGTCTATGCTCCCTCTTGTTTCATTTGTCAGGCAAGTAAAAACAGGAATATCCATTCCACTTTTCTTGACCGATTCATTCAGGGCTTTCAACACTTTATCTTTTCCCGGTGTCCAGTGTGCATCGTACTCATTTTCGATCTGGATCATAATAATCCCTTTTTTTCCCTTCTCTTTATGTGTAATCTGCTCATCTTTCAATTCCTTGCAGACAGCATCAAACCAATGCTGGGACCAGGCAATATGCTGCTCATCATTTCCACGCAACCAAAATCCCTCTAAATTCTCGGGACGATATTTGGCCAACCATCTCGGATATCCGCCGCCAGAAAATTCGGCACAAATAAAAGGGCCGGGACGAACAATCGTATAAAAACCAAACTCCTCCTGTGCCATCTTTAACCACCTTTTGAGGTCGGAAAAATCGAATTTGGATTGATCTTGCATATCCCTTGGAATATGGCGTTCATGCCAATTCCAGGGCACATAGGTTTCTACTGTGTTGAATCCGGCCTCTTTAATTTTTTTAAATCGATCACGCCACAAATCTTCTGGGCAACGGAAGTAATGGAAGGCAGCACTATAAATATAAACATCCTTCCCCTCGATAGTCATACAGGAGCCGTCATAACGAATTCGTTCAGGATGGGCAAATCGCTTGATCGGCCTCGCCTTATCTCTATCTTGGGCAAGTACGATCGAAGTATAAAAAATAATGCAACAGAAAAGTATATGACCTATAAATAAAGCACCATATTTCCTCCTCAAAACTAACTTGAATATATTCATCTCTAATATAATATGTCTCTTTTAACGCTCATATGGAATAGCCATATGAGTCTATTCTTAATTCCATTGGCATCGCATGGTTTGAACAGCGCTATTTTCTTTTTAAAGCACATCACTACCAAATATCCAATGGCTTATAAACGATTTAGAATTAATGGCTTCTTACCACCTACTTTTACTTTTTTGACATGATCCTTGTACCGCAATTTGACTGTTGTATCCTCGTCTGCAGTTAGCGTTACCGAAATCAAATTGCCCTGACTCCACTTCAGGTCAACGGTTAATCCCTGACGGGCACGCAAACCTTTAATTTCACCATCAGACCAAACTGGCGGTAAAGCAGGTAATATATGCACCTCTTTATTATGGCTTTGGATCAACATCTCAGCAATTCCCGCGGTACCACCAAAATTTCCGTCAATTTGAAAAGGTGGATGTGTATTGAATAGGTTGTTTAATGTTGTCTTGGCGAGCAATGCCTGTACATTTTTACCAGCTTCTTCACCGTCGAGCAGCCGCGCATAAAAGTTAATCATCCAAGCCCTGCTCCATCCTGTATAAGAACCATTGCGGTTGCTTTCGTTTTCATTATAGAACCGACGACGAGCGATCGTTTTGCGCGCTGCTTCAAACAGTTCCTTTTTATCTGAAGTAATCGACTTCCCTGGATAAAGGCCAAAAAGATGGGACATATGACGGTGCCCCGGTTCTACCTCTTCATAATCTTCAATCCATTCCTGGATTGTCTGATATCGTGGGCTAATCCGGAGAGGAGGTAATTTAGTTAGCACCTGTTTCAGTTTTTTTATAAAATCAGTCTCTTCGCCAACCACTGCGCCTGCTGTTAGACATGCCTCAAATAACTCACGAATGATCTGTATATCCATGGTTGCACCATAAGTCAGCTGAAATTCTTTTCCGTCAGCCATTCGATACCTATTCTCCGGGGAATTTGATGGTGCTGTGACCAGATAGCCCTTATGATCTTGGACAAGATAGCCCAAAATAAATTCAGCGGCTTCTTTCATTGAAGGATAAGCTTCTTTTGTTAGGTAAGCCTTATCGTTGGTAAATAAATAATGATCCCATTGATGGAGTACCAGCCATGCAGCAGCGATGGGGAATGTACCCCAGCCTACACCATCCGCAATTGCTGTCCGTCCGAATGGATCTGTGAGGTGGTTCATCGTCCAACCCGAGGAGTTATAGGTCTTCCGTGCAGTTACTCGCCCCGGCTCACGCAAGGCGCTTATCAAATTTGAGAAAGGAACTACTGTCTCCGAGAGGTTACAGACTTCGGCCGGCCAATAGTTCATCTGGATATTGATATTCGTATGAAAATCCGAACTCCAAGCGGCATTCATATCCTTGTTCCAAATCCCTTGTAAATTGGCAGGAAGCACACCAGGACTACGTGAAGAACCCATCAATAAATAACGTCCGTACTGAAAATAAAGACTAATCAGAGAAAGATCCTGATTTCCCTCTTTTACCTTTTTCAGGCGTTGATCCGTTGGTAGATCCGAGGGCTGTCCGATATTAAAGACCACACGGTCAAAAAGTTGACGATGATCAGCAATATGTCTGGAAAGAATCTGTTCATAATGCTGTTTTTGAGCCTGATCCAATAGCGCCCGACAGCGGGCCAAAGGGTCAATATGATGATCGAAGTTCAATTTTGTAACATCATAATCTGTCGCTGCCGTAAAGTAAAAGAGCACTTCATCTGCATCCTTGACAAAAAAAGAGTTTGCGTTTGTGATCATGCTTCCACCTTTGTGGCTTCCACGAACTATACCCGCAAATTTCATATGCGCCCCTATTTCGCCCCCATCTTCCATTGGCAAGTCCACCACTTGTCCCTGAATTTGTAGCTCATGACTTGATAAAGGGGTAGCAACGGCATCCTGCTCCCGTGAATAGGAAAACCGGAAGGTTAGCTTTCCGGGCCTGTCAGCTGACAGACGAATCACGATTATGTTATCGGGTGCTGAAGCAAATACTTCTCTTGTATATTTTACGCCATCGATACGATAGCTACTTGTTGCTAAACCTGTCTGTAAATCAAGATCACGACGATAGTCGGTGACTTGTTCCCGCCAAAAGCCCTCAGTTCCAAAATCAATTCGAAAATTGCCGAAGGATTGATAGGATCGTATACGCAAGGGATTGCTCTTCAGTTCTTTTTCAGACAGAGCAACGGCTTTTTCGATCTCACCGGCAACTAGTAAACGTTGAATTTCCGGTATTTTCCCTGCTGCAGCTGCATTGGCATCCACTTTGGCTCCCCCCCATAGACTTTCTTCATTGACCTGGATATTTTCCTTATTCCAATCTCCATAAACCATAGCACCCAAACGTCCATTACCGACAGGAAGGGCATCCTCCCAAACTTTAGCCGGTTCACGGTACCATAACACGTGATCTTGATGTTGTGCTTTTAGCTGCATGCCGGAGAGCATTAATATGCAGCTCCATAAATATACTTTCATTTAGAAATTGTTATTAGTGTTTACGCTCAATCAAACAAATGTATTGCCACTGCATGGTTATTTAAATCATCTTTTCTATGCCTAAACTTAGTCTAAAAATTGATAATAACCAGTTTAACAAAGTTTTACATCTTTTTTTCGATGTAAAACTTTGTTTTGGGGACTAATTATACCCAGGAGTTTGTGTCAGGTTTTTATTGAGATCGATCTGCTGCTGGCTAATCGGCAAATACCTATTGAATGGCTGAAATTGTCTCGTTTCCACTGAAATAGGTTCTCCAATCTGTATTAACCGCTTGTCCTCATTAGATTCATCCGCATTAATGACCCCCATCCAACTACCTTCTGCTTTTCCATTCAATACATTTTTGGCAATATCCCAACGGATAATATCCGCTCTTCTCAATCCTTCGAAGGCAAATTCTGCCCGGCGTTCACGACGGACCAGTTCCCTTAACTTGTCTTTAGATGCATATTTAATCCGATTCACTTTAGGCATTCCCGCACGTTCACGAACCATATCCAAACTTTGGTACATTTCTTCGTCCAATCTACCCAATTCTATCTTAGCCTCTGCAATGGTCAATAAAACCTCAGCGTAACGACTAACAATTAAATTCATGCTCGTATTCCATGGATCATCGTATTGGGAAATTGGAGCGGTGTATTTTTTGAACGAGAATCCTGTCTTTGATGCGTTATTGGCTCCATTAAAATAATCCGGATTGCTTACCTCTTTTCCATCTTCATTGATATTTTTTGCCAATGGGTCAAAGACACGACCATTCCAATCCTGTCCTGGATAAAGAATAGACATTTTCAATCGTGGATCCCTATTTAGAAAAGGATATCTGCTGTCATATCCACCAGTTAATTTTGCCTCTTCGACAGTACTTCCGTCTTTCATTTCGTACGCATCTACCAAGGCCTTAATAGGGACAATAGAAGACCAGCCTCCGTCGCCATTCGGAAACAATGCTGCAATAAGCCAATTTTCCAAGTCATTTGCCTTATATTGTACATCAAGGATAACCTCTTTGTTATTCACATTCGCCAATTGGAAAGTACCATCATAAGTTGGAAACAATTGGTACACGTTTGATGCTTTGATCGCTGTTGCATCAGTCAAAGCTGCCTCATAGTTACCCAAATAGAGGTTAAAACGCATGCGAATAGCCAAAGCTGCACCTTTTGTGATATGTCCGACTTCTGCAGAACTATATTTTTCAGGAAGCACTGCAGCAACAGCTTTCAATTCTTCTAGAATAAACTTCTCGACTTCAGCTTTTGGAGTACGCGTCAACCGTGCCTCCTCAATAGTCGCATAAGTTTTAGTTGCGAGCGGTACGTCACCATAATTGTTGGTCAACAGGAAATAACGATAAGCCCGTAGAAAACGAACTTCAGCTTTATAACGTTCTTTCAGGTCGGTATCTTTAAAATTGATCGCATCAATGTGTTCCAAAAAGTCATTACAACGATTAATTGTCGTGTAATCGTATAATTCTGCCCCGGGGTCCGCAGAGCTCATCCCACCATTTCCGATCACTTGCCACCCCTCATGCTTGTGAAAACTATACGCATTATCAGACGCACAATCGCGATACAGAATCTCTTCAGATTCCCAGCCACGATAACAACCAACTAAAGCAAGTTTGGCATCCGCTTCTGTTTTCCAAAATGTCTCTGGTGTCAATGCATCGCCAGGAAACTTGTCCAAGAAATCCGAGCATGACTGTAAACTAGCTGTTGCCAGCATAATTAATAAATATATCTTTTTCATTTGTATAAACCCTCTCAACTAAAATGTAATATTCATTCCAACAGTATTTACCTTTACCTGAGGATAATACGACCCAGACCCCGCAGGCATTTCCGGATCATAACCCTTCAGGAATTTGGTTATGGTCAATAAATTCTGTCCACTATAAAATAACTTGACCTTTGATGCCCCTATTCGGTTTGCCCAGACATCAGGAAAAGTATAGCCAAGTTGCAGATTTTTCAATCGTACATATTGTGCATTTTGGATCCAGTAATCTGAAACAATTCGATTGGGGCTACTTATTCCATTGTTGTTCTGAATACGTGGGATTGTACTTGTCGGATTTTCAGGTGTCCAACGGTCAAGCCAAAAACGCAAGGGGCTTCCTGTATCGCCACTGAACTCACCTATACCCGATGACTCAACATAGCCGCACACGCCAGTAGCGCCCTGAAAAAATGTCTGAATATCAAAACCATGGTATGCCGCACTGAGGTTTAACCCAAAAGTATACTTCGGATCAGTGGAGCCGAGTATTGTGCGGTCATCAGCGGTTATATTCTTATCTCCATTGCGATCAACGTAGCGCAGATCACCTGGCAACACTTTGTTGTTTGCCATTTTATATTGTGCCCAATTTTGAATATCTTCTGTACTTTGGAATAGTCCTGCAGTTTGGTAACCATAAAAAGAATTGATGGCTGCGCCGACTTGCTTAATTTTCCAACTTCCGTCCAAAAGATAAGGATCTCCACCAAGGTCAAGAATACGGTTGTTGTTGTAAGAAAAATTAGCGGTTGCACTAAAATCAACTGCTCCCAAGCGTTTTCGGTAGGTCGCGATAGCCTCAAAACCTTTATTTTGCATACGGCCAACATTATCGACATAGCCCTTTAGTCCATAGGTTGCAGGGGCCAAAACCTCCATGAGGATATCAGTTGTTAACCGGTCGTAATAATCTAATGTAAGGGTCAGATTGTTTCCGATACCAAGATCCAATCCTAGATCCCAAGTACGCGTCTTTTCCCAAGTGATGCTGCGTTTATTTGCTTTTTTTAGTGTCGCTCCAGGATAAATCACGTTATTAAACGGATAAGAGTAGTCTTTGCCTAAACCAATTACAGGTATTGAAGGATAGTATTCTAAAGCGCTCTGATTCCCCAAGCGCCCCCACGACCCCCTGAGTTTAATATTGCTAAAGGTCGATTTTGCAAATTCCATAAACGATTCCTCTGAAAGTCGCCAACCGGCTGAAAAGGATGGAAATGTGCCCCAACGATAACCTTTGGAGAAACGGCTGGATGCATCTCGGCGAACATTCGCTTCGAAAAGATAAATACCTTTATAATCATAATTAATACGACCAAAATAGGAAAGCATGTTCAGGTGTTTTGTATCACCTTTATTTGTTTGTCCGTTTGTATCGCCAGCATCGATATCTGTGAGGTCGTTATTTGGAAAATTCTGCCGATACATCTCTCCATATTTGTAATCATATTGCTCGGCATGATAACCTGCCAATGCACCGATGTGATGATTTGAAAATGTACGGTCAAAATTTAAGGTAATGTCACCGGTATACATTGTCGATATCGTTGTTTTCTCAAAGAGCTTATTTGGCCCTTGATATTTCGAGGAATTATACCAAATATCTTTTCTAAATTCATGCGAATCATCCGTTGACGGCCTATAAGATCCCTGTGCTTTCAAGGAAAGACCATCGATAAATTTATATTGTACACTACCAATCGCATTAAAACGGCGTTGGACCTCATCAGTGGTTGCACCCTGGTCCATCCACGCAATTGGATTTCCGTCACTGATCGTACCATAATTGCCATTTGCATCTTTGTAAGGAATCCATGGTGCCATTTGATTAGCTAGACGAAAGTATTGGTCCATACCACCTACGTATGGATTAGTGGGCTCCTGAAGCTTGCGATTCGATAAGTACATTGACAAACCGATATCCAGGTTTTTTATTGGAGTCATATCCAAATTTGTACGGACATTAAATTGCTTTTTTGAAGTCAACTTAATAATACCATCTTGCCCCTGATAGCCTACACTTCCCATATAGCGGACTTTCTCTGCTCCTCCTGAAATATTGAGATTATGCTGGTGCTGAAATCCCGACCCCTTCAAAAGTAAATCGTGCCAGTTTGTATTTGGATATTTATATGGATCTGTTCCATCTTTAAATGCTTTGATATCTTCCGCGGTAAAACGTTCCTTTTTCCCATCTAGCCTCAACCCCTCATTGTACAATTCTGCATATTCCCATGAGTTCAGGCGTTCGGCAATATTCGTCGGATTTTGTTTACCAAAGAAATTGCTGTAATTGATCGTTGTTTTCCCTTCTTTACCTCTCTTAGTCGTTACAAGGATTACCCCATTAGCAGCCTTAGAACCATAGATCGATGCAGAAGCCGCGTCTTTCAGTACAGATATCGATTCAACATCATTGGGATCAACATTTTCCATCGACGATTCAATCCCATCAACTAGCACCATCGGATTGGAGTTATTCAATGTCCCGACCCCACGAACGCGAATTGTTCCATTATCTTTACCTGGCTGACCACTCCCCTGTGTGATTGTCATGCCGGGAACCAAACCTTGAAGTCCCGCTGAAAGTGAGCTGATCGGTCTATTTTCCAATTGCTTTGGAGAGATTGTTGCGACTGCACCAGTCAAATTGACTTTTCGCTGCGTTCCATAACCAACCACAACAACCTCTTGTAAATCACCAACCTTCTCGGATAGAGTCACTTTATAAACACTTCGACTATCAATAGTTGTTATGAATTGACCATAACCAATCAAATCAAATTGAAGTTGATCTCCTTCTTTGACCTGAATTTCAAATTCCCCATTTTCATTTGTCGCTGTTGCAGTCCCATGAATGACTTTGACCGTAACCCCTGACAGCTTATTTCCCTTATCATCAGAAACAGTTCCTTTTATGACACGTTTCTGAATTTTCACACCTTCATTTTTAGATGTTAATACGCTATGGTTTACCTTTTCAACAATAATTCTATTGTCACGAATAACGTAAGTCAAACCATTATCTACCAACACTTTATCAAGAACCTGTTTTAATGGAACATTTTCCAACTTTAAGGAGAGCTTATTTCCACTGCTCCTTAGGTCCTCTTCTAAATACAAAAAGTGGTAACCCGATTGTTTACTAATTTTAGCGAGCACTTCCTTCAATAAAGCTGTCTTTGTCGTAAGGCTAACCCGCTGTCCAAAAACATTGGCATTTACCTGACTGCTCATCAACAGCATAGTAAGCACAGTGACCTTAGTCCTATTGAGATACTTTAAAGCATAGTCGTATCGATTGAAATATGCTATATATTTTCTATTCATTTGATTCAGATATTAATAATAATTAATTGGTTTTTAACATATTGAAATCGTCATCACCATTACCATAAAGGTGTTTAAAACACTGTATTTTAAATGATCTGATCGATTTTGAATTAGGGATTGTATTAGTTTATAATCTGTACCTCCTTTCCATTTATTTTAAACTCAACGCCACTAAGAAGTGTCAAATCATTCAAAAAATCGATCAATGGTACATTCTTAGGAAATGTACCGCCTATTTTCTTGTTTTTGATAGGCGACTTTGCGACTACAGATATATTATACCAGCGTGATACAGCCTTCATGACATCCACAAGCTCTATATTATCGAATACAAAATACCCCTCTTTCCATGATAAGAGTTTGTCAATATCGAATGATTGAGAACTTACATCTTTCCGTTCAGTATCGGCGATCACCTCCATACCAGGAGACAATTTATAAGTCTTGTGATCTATGCGGAAGGTTACGATCCCCTCAACTAGGGAAGTCCGGACGAAATGATCACTTTCGAAAGCCTGCACATTAAATTTCGTTCCTGTAACTTTAACCTCAGCCCCCCCTCCAAAAACATGAAAAGGATGTATCTTATCTGATGCAACCTCGAAATACGCTTCTCCATCGAGTAGCACTTCTCTTGCTGTTTGTTTATAAAGGTCGGAAGAGAACTTTAACGTAGATCCCCCGTTTAGCCAAACTTTCGTACCGTCTTCAAGTGTCAACTTAAACTGTTTTTGGCCGGGAACACTCACCGTTATATTGTTTTCTAAACCCAAAGATTTCATCTGCAATCCCAATTCGCTCCTTAAATGCGCAAAACTGGCTGTATCTTTTAGCCGATATTGTTTTCCGTCGGGCAATATCAGGACAACCTTATCACTGCTATACGATTTTGATTGGACAACTGTATAAAAAGTATCTGTTGGGCCTGGAATTAAATACAGGTAAAAAAAGATAAAGAAACAGACAAGTGCAGCAGCAATACTGACTGCAATTCGAATATTAATCCTTCTTATTTTAGCCTTGGTATTGTTATGTGCTTCTATCCGTGCTTGAATCCGATCCTTCATAGCCTCCTTGTGGCTGCTATCTTTCCAATCCCAAGATTCGCCTGAAGGGTACTTAAGGATTAGATGTTCTAGTTTTTTTGTTTCTCTCGCAGACAGATGTCCTGCGGCATAGTCCGATAGAACTTTTTTAAGTTGTTCATCTTTATTCATAGTCTCTTCTGTCAGATTTTTTAGGTCTATATAGAAAAGAGCCTTGAACTAACGTTAGGTAGTAGAAAAAAAATTAAAAAAGTAGATCTGTCAGCAAAATCGCAAGAAGCAGTGGTTGATAATCCTTATCCACCTTAAGACGAATAAGCTTCAACGCATTACTAATCTGCTTTTTTACTGTTTTATCCGATATATTTAATTTTTTGGCAATCTCAGCATGAGAAAGCTCAAAATGGCGACTAAGAATGAAAATTTCCTTCATTTTACTGGGCAACTTATCGATTTCCTTTTCGATCATATCATCCAACTCTTTAAACACAATCCATTCTTCAATTAAAGAGGACGCTTCTTTGTATTGACTTGCGTAAAAGTCACGATAAGTATCGCTTACAAGTTTTCTTCTAAGTTTTTTAAAAGCCAAATTCCTTCCCATGATAAAAAGAAAAGATTTGACCGATTTGATTTCGGGAATCTTTTCTTTCATTTCAAGAAGATCCAAAAATGTCTGTTGCACTACGTCAGCAGCTTCATCCTCATCCAGGAGAATGCGCATGATTTGTTTGAATAGGCTTTCCCAGTAATCGTGATAGAGTGCTGAGATGTCCAGTTCAACAGTTTCTTTAGCATTATCGGGAATGGTAGATCTACGCATGCTGCGAATGAAATTTGTCGGTTATGTCACAATCTTAGCAAACTAAACGATCATTTCAAAATCAATTTTCATATTGGCCACTTAGAATCCTTCCCTCACCTATACCTTATTTTCATTCAAGCCTCTGCTTTTTAACTAAATTCAATGTTTCCCCTTTCATACGCGTATTATATCGCACAATAACTTCGGGTTTTTCATCGCTATTTGTGTCACAAGAAAATGCTACTGCAGAGCCACCTTTTGGTAAAACCGCCGTTCCCTCCACAGATAAAGCTGCTATTAAACGATAATTTTTATCCGTCAAAATTGCTTTTCCCTTATGATCTAATAAGATGTATTGATCCTTTTCCAGTTTCCCTAGGATTTTGACAATCCCCTTATCCGTTTTAAAAGATGGATTTTCAATGGTACCATCTCCTTCAATTTTCATACGTAAGGCAAAAGTGCTTTCTTCTGGCGACTCCCATGACCAGTCTGCTCCCCCCGGTTGTCCCGGTTGCATGGATGCAAGGTCACAATGGTATCTTTTGGAGACAAATAATGGATATAACATAAATTTCGCCTCGTCAATCTTCTCCAAATGCCATTCAGTCTTTGGATCCTTCAACCTGAGCTTTTGTTCGGCCGTAAATATATCCGCAAGCCGCAATTGATCCCAATTTTTCATACTTTCCAAGAGCTGATCGATCTGTCCATGTTGCTGTAAAGTTTTCATATCAATACTCATCGCATATCCTGAGTCAAAACCTGCAGATTTGGAGAGTGCCCATTCGAGATCCTCGAGGGAAGTAGCCTCAAATTTACGATCAGCTAAACGTACCAAAAACCAACCCAGCATTCGCGGAAACAGATTCCGCTGAAAGTAATCCTGATTCTTGATTCGATTTTCTACCTGCCCTGCGCGCATTTCTTCCCCCCAGGGCTCCCCCCAGTTCATCCGCGTATGAATATGCCATAGATAATGGTCGAGACGACTGGCATCATTAATAAGATCCGTCTTATTTGCAAGACCTTGATAGAAATCAGAAACGAATTTACCCGTTGCATAATAATCCTGTCCTGTATACATACAACCTTCAAGACCATCAAATGAGATCTGTTTCAACCCCGTTTTATTAAAAATGGCTGCTAATCTCTTAGCGTACTCATCCTGAAGTGTCAAATCTGGGAATAAAGTTTTGTAGGGATAATCCCATAATTTATAAACGACCTTTTCTAAGCTATGACTCGCCTTTTGTGTGCCAAAAGCCCCACGCACACAGTTTGTCAATACCCATTGTTCACCCTTTTTCTCGGCCTTACCATAAGTAATCAGCTCGTCTTCAATCTGGAGCGTGTTGAGTGTAAGCGGTAGGGAAAATAGTTCACTTTGCTGAACAGCAATTTCTTGTTGATTCGCATCCAATGCCCCAACAAGTTTCAATTCACCTTGTTTTAGTAAATGCTTACTCGGGATCGGTGTCACATAAGCGTCGTTTGTTGTCGTAAAATTTGACAAAGTATGGATACCGATATTGACGCCCTGTTGCGCAGCCCTATCGACCAGTTTCTTCATACCTGCATCAGCTTCGGCACTCAATTCTTTGCGCCATTCGAAATGTCCCCAGTTAAGGAAAGGATCGGGGTGATATAGATTCTTAAATCCGGCACGTTTTGTTTTTTCCAATGCAAAATCCAGATTGGCAGCTGAGAAATTGGTGATCAAATACGAACGCATAGCATTACGAGATACCTTGGCCCATTCACCGGCAACCATTGGATGGGGTAAACCCTGCTCAACTTCTACTCTTCCTATACGCGTTAAGATCTGGCTTCTTTTATCTCCGAAAAGTGCCACTTTGGCCCCTGCGATCAACCCATCGGCACCTTCAACAGGCAAAGTCACCATATGATTTAGGCCTTTGACATTTTGCACTTCTTTGTTACTTCGATTCTTGGCCGATAGCTGAAACACTGCTCCGTTCCCGGCATCCAC
Source organism: Sphingobacterium sp. GVS05A (assembly GCF_019969845.1). GTDB lineage: Bacteria > Bacteroidota > Bacteroidia > Sphingobacteriales > Sphingobacteriaceae > Sphingobacterium. Next base: position 238,796 of record NZ_JAHXYR010000001.1, on the reverse strand, counting down.
AGCAGCAAAATGACCAAAAGAAATACTAGCTACCGAAAGATTACTATTCTGCCCCTGATAGTTAAATGCTCTACTATATGCTCCAATATAATTCTCCGGTATACCTGCAACAGTCTTTACATGCAGCGCTTGCATACCAAATGCAAGATCCTCTCCCTGCGCGACACCCACCACTTCACCCACTACCTCATGAAGTTTGATCTTAACCGGTCCAAACACCAACAACTTATAGGCTGACGATAGCTTTAAAACTTCATATGTAATTGCTTCCTTTTGCTGAGCAACTTTCAGCTCGACGGCCTCGCCATCCTCCATCGTCAATGAAAAACGGTCCCCATTCACTTTTAATGCCTTCGGTTGTATAATTTTTTGGTCCTTATTGACTGATACGATTGGATATCGACCCGACTCCAACAGCTCTTTGCCATCTACTTTGATCGAGGTATAAAAGCCTTGTTGATCAAAGCGCACTTGTGTTAAAGTCGTTTTTAGATCCTGTGCCCATGTAGGGTTCCCAAATCCCGAAATCAATAGGCCAACTATACAGGCAATAGTTTTCATTGGGTATAATTTGATTGTATTTAAATTGCTATTCATTCGTTTAATTTCCATTGGATGTATACTATCCTTTTGCTTTATCTTTCTATGGAATCAACTCAACATCAAACCAATAGGTCACTGTTCCACCAAACCACATGCTAAAGTTTGTTCCCCAAACATTGTTATATAGACAAAAATGCAGGCCTTCACGTAAATCAGGTTGATCTGTGGAATAATTCAACAAATCCCGTTTGCCGATTGCTATCAGCAGCGCATCTTTGCTACGGATGCGAATTTTACCTGCGTTTGTCACAATATCCACATAATGATCCAAGCCATGCATCTGTCGATTACCACCTTCAACCACATCCAATACCCGAACGGGTTGCCCCAGCTTCTCAACAAGTATATCCACAACCTGCTCCGGGTAAAAACTTAACCAATAGGCTTCCGGAAGACGATTGGCCGGTTTGTCCACCAAGGTATAACTTAACTGAATATGATTCGTTTTTTCATTAAAGTGATAAGTGCTATAGACCTGTTTGGGTAGAACTACTTGTTCAATCTTCCCTAGAGCAGGTAAGTCTAGCTGGCTATGGATTTCATTTTTGCTTTTAATATATTTGGACTTTTCAAGAGAGGCCACTAGCGTACGACTTTCGGACATTTCGGGTGTTAAACCCGGTTTACCAAAATCCCGAATTGCCCAGTCCACTTTTTGAGTGATATAGGAGTCCCTAAAACGTTCAAAATCCTCAGTAGAAAAGCTTTGATAACTAAGTTCTCCCATTTTCATTCGAAAACCCTTTTTATTCAGTTGGAATGTCCCATCTTTACCAAGTTGTTGCGCAGCATCCACCCCTTCAAAATTAGGTTTAGGAATCGATGTCAATTGTTGTAAAACGTTCTCGGCCTCAGTACGCAGGTCTTTAGGTAGAAACTTTAACGATTTATTTATATGGTCTTCTTTTTCGGCCCATGACGCTTCTATTTTTTTAAATTCAGGTAAATTTAGAGCTTGATTGAAATCAGCAAAGCGATAAGTATCCCAATGTTGGAGGTGAGTTTTCACGTCCAGTCCCCAGGTATGTTCCGCCACCAGACCAAGATTAATGGCAAATCGAATAGCAGCATCGCTATTGGGATTGATACGTCCATCCTTAACCCAGGTTTCGTAACATCTAGACAACGCTCTAAAACGAGCCATCATCAAGGGTGAACTTCCAAAGCCATGAATCCATGTATCGCCAATTTCCTGTGTCATCAAAGGTAGTTTGTCCTTCATTGGACGCAATACATTGGCAACATCACTCAGGGTAGAAGCATGTAATGTAGCATTTGGATAACGCTTCTGTATCGATGCATAAATTTCCTTAACTTGTTGTACCGTATGTGGCCCATGATTATCTCCAGTAAAGGCAATGACCATGGCAGTCTTTCCGTCGGGCAGGATCATATCGCTACCATAATCTTTTTGGTACATTAATGTCACTTCACTGCCATCGGGACTCTTCCAACGACATAGTGCAGGGACATTAGGAACCTTACTTGCAGGGTTCACACCGACCTGTAAAAAATCTATTCCATTCTTTCGAAGCAAGGGAACAATTCCTCTTGTGTGTCCCGGAACATCAGTCATCTTCGCTGCCTTGGTTTGTTTGCCAAACTGACGGTCCAATTTTCGCGACAGCTGTAGCATTGTTCCAAAAAGAGCTTTGTTTAAGGATTCCGATTCAACAGTGTAAGGGATTGCATTCCACACAATATCTCCACGGCGGATTGCAGCTTCCAATTTCATCTTATTTTCTGGACCCGCTCGCTCCAGATAGGTAGCGATCAACCAAGAGCCCGTTGTCCAGACATAACGCTCTTTGGCTCCTGAATTTCGAAGTTCCTCAGCAACAGCAATGGCCTTTGGAATAAACTCGTGGATATAACGTTGTTCCACAACGGAACTAAGTTCGGTAAATCCAATATCGAGATGTGTTTTAAAAATCAAATGTACCTTTTGTACAGCCTCATTCTGTGTCTGTCCAATGGCAAAAAATGCGGTAAATACAAATAGACATGAACAATAAAATTTCATACGTTTCATAGAAAATATTAGGTTTCTCTTATATCAAATAACGATTATTTTATTATGAAGACGATTGAACGCAGTCTATCCCTAAAAAGAAAATTAGAATAATATAAAATACAACTTTTTCTATTGCAAATTATAGCTTTCCTAGGGAAACACAGCACTCAAACGACTTAGTATATAAGCTTTAATATGAAAACAATCCTAGTATAAATCATTATGACACGCATCAAAATCTTATTTTTCCTATTTTCTTTTTTGTGCCTTTTTAAGGCTAACGCACAAAGGCCTCCCCTTCACAAATTTCGTACAAAGTATATGGACTTGACCATTGATGAACAGGGCTACATTGTTAACATCATTGGGAAAGCCACAAAAAAAGACTACGCCGTAAAAAAACATCCATCCCCTTTACTCACATTGGACAAACATGGGAAAAATCTGTTGCCTACGACCGCAAGCTATGCAGCTGCAAAAGGTTTACTCACATTGAACTATCCCGGAGCCTACACCGCAATTCTTAAGGTTGACCAAAAGGGCGATTATTTAAAATTCAAACTTCAATCGTTAAACCCTTCGGCAGATATCGATAATATTATATGGGGGCCTTATCAGACAAATATCCATAAAACTATCGGTGAGATTATTTCTGTCGCACGGGACGATGAATATGCCGTAGGAATCATGGCACTGGATGACAATACGACGAGTGGGCCTCCAGTAGCTGGAGATATGGGACAAGGTTCTTACATCATCCATACACCAGATCCCGTTAAATTTCCTATTCCAGCTTCACTGAAACCTGGCCAACGATTTCGTATCGGCGGCGATGGCATCAATGATGTAGCTTTCTATTCCCATCCGGAAGAATACTATCGGTTTATGAACGGCAACGGTGCGGAATATATCCCCGAGTACGGTATCTCACTCACCTTACATGCGCGAAACCGACGTAAAAAACAGACTATCCTCTTCCCGCATTTCAACGATTTTCCGTCTATAAAAGCACCAAGGCATATGGATGTTGAGCCCATACCGGTTGATTTTAACAATTCAGGTATCGCCTTTTACGCTTGCCCTGATAAAAAAGGATTGGATGTGATCGAACAGATTGTATTGAATGAGGGGCTCCCTTACGTAACACGCAATGGAAAATGGGTACGTCGGCCGGAGAACTTCAAAGTTGATATCGCTTGGTTCGGCAAGCATGATAGTCTAGTTTCCTATGCCAATCAATTAAATCTCAAAGCGGTGCAAGATGAAGGTTTGGGTGAATATTATGTCAATCCAGCTGATCCTTGGGCAGGCAAAAAAGTAACCCTATCCGGTAGAAAACAACCTATTACAGCGTTAACTGCGTTGACCAATCCGCATGGTATTGCCTATGGTTTGCATACGTTAACAGAATTTATTCAACCACACAGCAGCGACGTGCATCCATATGCCAATGATAGCCTCTGTACGGTACTTAAAACAACATTGACTGTTGATATTGGTGCTCATGATAGTTTAATCATCGTCAAAGATACCTCTTATCTCAATGAGCACGGTGGTTGGGACGATAATGGCACTAACGTACTAAAGATCGGTAAAGAACTATTGAAATACAAAGGAGTAACCCAACATCCACCTTATAAGCTGATCGGAGTGGAGCGTGGTGCATACAAAACCGTTGCGGCCGCACATCAACAGGGTGATACCATTGCCAAATTACAAGTTAACTGTTATTCCGGATTTATTCCCGACATGCGGCTCCAAGACCAGTATGCACACTTTTATGCCAAACTGCTTCGCGATGGCGGCATGAACTATATAGACTTTGATGGTTTTGAGAGCTTCGTCTATACCGGACATGGACAGTATGCTTTCAAACGATTTATGCGTAAACTGTTCGACGATTTTAGATCTTTGGGTGGTGACTATCTTCAGGTTATGGGATCCTGTGTGTTTGAAGGTAACTGGCATTACATGACAACCTGTAATATTGGCGGTGGCGACCACATGTTCAACCCTCGTACCAACAAATGGGGAATTGAAGGGAAAGATATCCGGTATTCTTGGGCGTCCAATTATTTTCCGCCGACTTTCGGCATCCAATATCTTAAACCAGATTGGACGGTACAGATGGTCGAAAACCTACAGGCTAAAGCCATCGCCTGGGATGCGACCTATATGTTTGGGATCAGTGAGGACGTTGTCGAAAAAAATCTGCATAAAAAAGAGATTTTTACGGCATTCCGAGCATGGGAAAATGCACGTGAAGCAAACGTTTTTTCTCAAAAGCTTAAACTAGAAATGCAGAATGAGGAAAACCAATATCATTTGGAGCAGACTGGCACCAAGGCGTGGAAATTATATTTAATCCTACCCGAAGGAAAAAAGCAATTTATTCAAACCTTAAAAAGGTAAATTTTAAATCGGAATTGCTATCGCTAGAGCAGCTTTTAAAACAAAGATATTGAAATAAAAAAGGGCTTGCACAACTACCATGTACAAGCCCTTTTATTATTTTAAAATTTGATTTCTATGAAGCGATACTGAACATGTTCAAATTCACAGATGATAAACCGTTGCTATTGTAATGGATCAAATGTCCCTCCCCATTCTTTATTTTGTGGCAATTGATCTGGCTCAATGGAAATCTGCGCTGGATCCAAAGAATTGAACCAATGATTGAGACTGAGTTTATATGATTGATTGGTGGAGGCCGTTTTATCCAAGTTTTGGATAACTACAGCTGAGAACTTCGCTCGCACCTCTGCCGTCATAATGTTATCAGTATTCCCAGGTAAAGCCTCACCTTTATTCAACATTAACAATAGTCCTTTTCTCGTATTCTGGGCATTCAAAATGTCATAACGTTTCCATCGTCTCAAATCACTATATCTAAATCCTTCAAAGGCAAGTTCAACTTGACGTTCATTGATGATTGCGTTACGTATATCTCCCTGACCTACAGCACTAATCCCATAGTTCACAGCCGCTCCAGGAGCAATTCCTGCCCGCTTACGAATAGCATACAATGCGTTTAAAGCTTCATTACTGCGTCCAGTCTCGTTCGCTGCCTCTGCGAGGTTAAGTAGGAGCTCCGAATATCGCATTGGTGAAAACCAGCTTTTGGCGTTGGCGGCTACACCAACAAGTGCATTTCTGTCCAATAAAGTATCTAAGCCTTTGCGTTGGAAAAATCCTGTTACACCATTTTCATCACCATTTTGAACCAATGGTGAAATTCCTGAAAACAAACTATTATCTCTAGCTGGAAGCACCGTATTGGGTGTTGCTGTCGACTTCCAGGTCCAGGCTTGCCAATAGGTGCGCGACCTAGGTGCTGTCATACCGAGCACATTAACGTCAGGAGTAGGGTACACGGTACCACCACACCAAATCGTCGCATAAAAACGGTCATCACGATTGGTATAAAAATCCGTTAAAAACTGTTTGTTGTAAGCTGGGTTAGACAATTGATTTTGATCAAACTGCATTGGACTACCGTCTCTTTTGGGATAAGCAATCAACATAGGTAATATAGGTTGATCATTATTTGTACTTCCGTTTGTAAACGAGAGCGGTCTAATTGGAGCAAAGTTCATGTAGTTATCTGGATAATAATACTGCTTGGTCATGATCTGCTCCTTATTTCGCGAATACCAAATTAGCCTATAATTTTCAAACAAACCAAAACCGGCGGCATCAGCTGCTTGCACCGCCGCTTTAGCCGCATTATAAGCATTGGTCCATCTCCCTTGATCATTTGTCGCATTAAATAATGGACTAGCATACCATAAAAGAATTCTCGCTTTAAGCCCCAATGCTGCCGCACGATTGATTCGGCCATAGTCTGCGCCACTATAGTTGGGCGGAAGTACTGCGGCAGCCTCATCAAGATCTTTTATAATTTGTGCCACACACTCAGATGTCTTACTACGCGGTACACGCAGTGAATTGATATCACTGCCGTCTTGGGTATGCAGAATCAAAGGTACCCCCCCTATTGAGCTGACCATTTCCCAATATTTCCAAGCCCTCCAAAATTTAGCTTCACCGGTCAGCCTATTTTTTGTTGATGGGCTGAGGACTGACTCCGGCAAATCAGCTAACTGGTCCATAAAATAATTAGCTTTGTCAATATAGGTGTAATCCAACTTTGTGAAATTGGTTGCTACATCGACTATCCCCTGTTGAAAGCTACCGAGGTTGCCTCCAGATCCATTAATACCTTCATCCGCCCCCGCACCACTTCCGAGTTGCCAATCAGGCATAAGACCACCATATATATCGTTCAGATAAGCCTTGATCAATACCGAATCTGTCCAGACATTTTTGGGATTTATAGCCCCCGTATTCTCATAATCCAATCCCTTTGTACATGATGAAGCGCCTAAAGTAACAAGTAGAACGCCATAAAAGACCGATTTAAATTTATTAATATATTTCATTTTGATTTCCTTTTTTAGTGTTAAAATTTAGAATGTTACACTGACGCCGGCATTGAATGATTTAACAATCGGGAAAGAAGTCCCTCCATCCATCTCAGGATCATAGAATTTCTTATTGAATTTACTAATCACAAAAAGGTTGGAACCCGACACATAGAATCTAACCTTATCCACGTACTTTTTATACCAATGTTGTGGAAGATTGTAGGCGATATTCAAAAATTTCAAACGGACAAAGCTGGCATCAGCCAACCAAAAATTACTTCCACTTGTATTGACAGTCCTTACATCATCATTGGCACTATAGCGATAAGGCAACCAAGCGTCTGTATTTTCAGGGCTCCAAGATTCATTAGCCCAAGGACGCCACATCCGGTTCCATTCTACTCCACCACTCAAATTGTTAAACGACTTTTTATAACCAAATGAACCATTAAAATTGGCAGTAATACTTAGGCCTTTCCAATCTGCACCTAAGTTTAGTCCAAAGACTTTGGGATTATTGCTTTTATTCAATACGGTAATATCATTCTCATTAATGGTATTATCTCCATTAAAATCTTTGTAGGCAAATTGCCCAGGTTTTGGGGCATTACCCTTAAAATTGTATCCTGGATGAGCAGCTAACAGCGCATCAACATCTGCTTGGGTCCGGAGCATATGATCTACCGTATAACCAGTAATCATATTTGCCGATCGACCATTACCGATCAAATTCTGATAGTCGTAGGTTATGTTTAAATCTCGTATTGTATACCATGAATCACCATATGTAAAGTTTAGCCCAACATTATAATTTAGATCTCCTGTCCGGTTAAGGTAATTTAAACTAAGATCTATACCATTGGCTTTCATTTCTCCATAGTTAACGGATGGTAAAGGTCGGCTGAATGTCGGTGGTGTAGATTGTATTCTTGTACTTAAAATATCATAGGTACGTGTCTCCCAATATTCTGCCGTGGCATTGAAATGTTTCAAGAAACTGATATCGACACCGAAATTTTTGTTTAGATACTTCTCCCAGGTTATATCTACATTTGGTAGAACATCATATCTGATACCGGGATTAAGTGTTGGTGTTTCACCAAAAAAGGCACTGTTTCCACTTACATATTTATCTTCATATTGCCAGCGTTTGGCATTTGCATCATCTTTTCCACCATTTGGATCAATAGCCACAAAATCATTCCCCGTCAATCCGACCGAAGCCCTTAATTTCAAAGATTCAATACCGTTGACCTTACTAAAGAAATTTTCCTTCGATACTACCCACGCGGCCGAAACTGAAGGGAAAAATCCCCATCGTTTATCTTTTGGAAAATTGGCCGAACCGTCATATCGGTAGGCAAAAGTAGCGACATATTTATCGGCGTAGTCATAAGCAAATTGTCCAATATAGGATTTACGGCCTATTGTTGGCAGAAAACCATAAGTATTGCTAATTCTTTTGGTTGCAGTACCATTAACGACCCCTGATCCGCCGGTCGAAGCCCACCATTGATCAGTCATATAGATAGGGAAACCATTGATAGTTGCATTTATACCATCATAACTTCTTTCCTGACGTTCGTAAACCAAAGCTGCGTTAACATGGTGTTTTCCAAAATCTCTTTCAAAATTCAGTTGTAAGTTTGTCTGCTCCTCCTGATTCCAGGCAGCCAGCTTTTGTATACTCGCCGTATGATAGGTAAGGCGCTCCCCGACAATCTTATTTAAATCCCAAACAACAGGTTCTATTTGTGCCAACTGGTAATAGGTAAACGGATGGGAGTATATTTTTTGATTACTGTTATTGAAAGTTTTGATATATCCTACTTTAGCGCTTAAACCTTCAAGAAACGGCATTTTATAAGTTAGGTTCAAATTTGCTATCGCTTTCAAGCTTTCTGACCTATTATACCCGGAAAGGCCTTGGGCCTCGCCAGATTTATTGGAAATCCAGAAGTAGTCTACTGGCAAACCAGTCGCAGTAAAGGAAGGCATATAAGGTTGCCATAACAATAACTTGGGAAACATATCTCCAGACCAATCTCCTTCAGGGGCATTGAATTTATTATTATTTAAACTTAGGCCTGCAAAAACTGAAAGGTTTTTGGTCAGATTTCCGGTAATATTACTTCTGACATTGTATTTTTTTTCGTTTGTATTCTTAATAAAAGTTTCTTGATTTACATAGGAGGCTCCAATAAAATATTGAAGTTTGTCAGTCCCTCCTGTGGCACTTAAGTTATGCGTTGTAGTAGAAGGATTTACATAGACATCTTTTAAGTGATCAAAACCATATCCCACACCGCCGCCAAAATCCGTATCCTTAAAATAGGCTTTTGCAGTTTCGGTCCAAGGAGTATTTGCTGGACCACCAGCTTCACCCCAGATTCTATTTTGAATCTGTCCCCATTCCATGATGCTGGTTAATTCCATATTTTTTCCACGCACATCCTTACCGGTATTAACAGAATAGTTAATGGCAACTTTCCCTGCTTTACCACGCTTGGTAGTCACCAACACTACACCTGCACCCGCACGGGCACCATAAGCTGCTGTTGTCGCCGCGTCTTTTAAAATAGAAATTTCCTCTATTTCATTGGGACTTAAGTTATTGAACTCAGCGGCATCAATGGTTACTTTCCCATCAATCACATAGAGTGTTGGTGAGGCATTCCATGAACTCGCTGTTCTAATACGGATATTGGGCTGTTCTCCAGGTTTACCACTCGGTGTAGATACATATAAACCGGCCATTCTTCCTGCCAATAAGTTTCCAACTGATGTAGTCGGAATCTCTGCATCTGTTTCTTTAAATTTAACAGAAGCCACTGATCCAGCGAGTAGCCCTTTCTTTTGTGTCGTGTAACCCACAACTACCGTCTCGTTTAATTCAATGGTAGATTCAACCATTTCAATAACCAGGCCCTGTCGAGCCCTTACAGTTAGTTCTTTATAGCCAAGCATGGTTGTTTTGAGACTTTCGCCATCATTTACAGCAATTGTAAATTTGCCATAAGCATCAGTTTTGACCGAAATACTGCTTTTCCCGACATTAGTAACCGTAGCGCCGACAAGGGGAGCTTTTGATTGAAAATCCACCACTGTACCCGATATTCTAACTTGAGAAAGAACATGAAGGGACTGTAGTAACATGAAGACAATTCCGAGCAGCCGTAGATGCTTTTTGAAGTTTTCTTTCATAATTTTTAGTTTTTGGTTTTATCGGTCCATATTTCATAATATGTCCATCAAAGCAAAGAAAGGCTGAATCTCTTTCTTAAACCACGCTAATCTTATCAAAGACCTATGTTTTTTTACCTACCATAATACACACTATAAGCAGCACAATCAGTTTTGCAAGTATTGTATAAAAAACGCCCGCCAAACATTAAAGTAGGCGGGCGATCGTCTTTTTATTTCCCTTTCACCGTCCAACCATAGTCAATGTATTCCCATTTAAACTGGTCGCCGTTGATATCAACCTTTAGGTAACCTTCCTGGGTACCGTTGAAGGCGCCGCCCCACCAACTTGCACAGATCGCTCCCGCTGTAATAAACTGTACACCTTTCACTTTGATTTCTTCATAGAGATGCTGATGTCCTTGCAAAACAAGCTTCAAATTGTGCCCGGCAAATAGATCCAGAATAGCTTTTTGATTGGTAAATGTATCGGCATCGGTATAGTGTCCATCCAATACAGGATAATACAAAGACAAGAACGGCACGTGTGCAACAACAACAATAGGTTGCGTTTTTGGCGTTTCATCAAGCACCTGTTTCAGCCAGGCCTGCTGTTCCTCACTCACACAGTATTTGCCATTGCATATTTCCGTAGAGTTTAACACAATAAAACGCCATCCCTTATGCACAAAGCTGTGGTAGCTCTTTCCAAAAACCGATTCAAAAAGGCCGGCTCCGTCTTTTCCGTCATAATGCCAGAAACGATCGTGATTGCCAATAGCATAATACCATTTCAGCTTAGATGCATCCACTTGGTCCTTATACTTTTGAAACATGCTCTTCGCTAAAGGCAATTGTTCGGCCTTATAAGCATCGACATCCACATTGTCTCCACCGTTTAGGACGAAGTCTACTTTTTTACTTTTGGCATTTTGAATAGCTTTATTCAGCCCTTCAAAACAATGTGTTTCCGCACTGGTATTAAGGTGTAAATCTGTAAAGAACGCGAATGAAAATTTCTGTTGAGCATGTACTAAGACTGTTGTAACGAACAGACTTATTGTTAAAATAATTGATTTCATGTATATTATATGTTATTTATATATTACTTCCACCCAAATACCTGTTTTAGATTTGGATTGAGGATGATCTGCTTTGCTGGAACCGGACGATAATAATACATCGGTTCTACAAATCTACGGACATTGACATCTGTTACCATTGTTCCACCATTGACACCATTTTTAAGATAAACACCGGCATTACCACCAAAATTTCCAATGCTATAGTAGACCAGCGGTACGCCAAGTGAATTCTTTTCTCGATCGGTAGGAATGGTCTGTCCATCAGGAATCAATTTGATATCGGCAACCCCATCCCCTGTCATGTCATAATTACCCACTCCCGGAAAATACATTCCTTCTGGAATACGTTCAAGCAGCTTACCGACATTCCAGCGCATAAGGTCATCATAACGTGAATTCTCAAAGGCAAACTCAACACGTCGTTCGCGTCTAATTTCAAAAATCACCCCCCGGAAGGCTCCCTTCACATTCGGGTAATCAGCGGCCAATTTAGGATCAGGATTTGCATTTGCAACATCCATTTTGAGATCGGGCATTCCTACTCTTCTTCGCAATAGATTAGCGGACTTGTCGAGATCAGCTTGTGTCAATGTTCCTAGCTCAGCCTTTGCTTCAGCATACATCAATAGAACCTCAGCGTAACGGTGCACTGGAAAATCAACTCCATTCATAATAATTTGATCGGATGAATTGACATAGCCTTTCAACTGATGATAACCTGAAAAGTTTTTGTTCAGCTTTTGCACATAATTTGATTTATCAGGCTGTCTCAGCCATTGCGGATAGACCAAAGTCTGCATCAGACGTGGATCACGGTTTTCAAATTCCTGGACATAAAGCTTCTTATCGTAATTGGGGATATCTGTATAACGCGAACCATCTTTCATCAGGTACGTCTGTATCAAGTCACGTGAAGGCGATTGTTCATAATCACCAAAAACATAACCGTTAAGCGCCTGTCCCCTATTTTTGTTTTGATCAAAAGCATTCAACAAGATTACTTCTTTATTTTGGGAAAGATCCTGTGATTCAAATAATGCAGCATAGTCCTCATTCGGTTTACCGGTAGAATATATGCTATATTTATTGGTAGCGATGATTTGTGAAGTTGCTTTCTCTACAATGTCAAAGTAATTCTTCGCCGTTTTGTCCAAATTTAACTCACTGTGATACAGTCGATACGTCCCTTCATGCAATGCAATCTTAGCCTGCATCAACAATACTGCATCTCTACCTGGCGTTCCGAGCGCAACTTGCTCTTTAACATTTTTTGTTGCGAAGTCCAAATCTGCCATTATGCTGTCAACAACCAATGTACGAGGAGATTGCCCGTCACGTAAAGCTTCGTCACTTGGGGTTAATGTTTTGCTATACCAAGGTACATCCGAATACTGCTTTACCATACCATGGTAAAAAATAGCGCGATAGTAACGTGCCAAACCTGCATAGTGATTTTTAACATCCGCTGCTACATTTGCACGCTGATAGTTTTCTAAAAAGTAATTTATTGTGCGTAAACGTCCCCAAGACCAATCCCCTCCAGCTGTTTCTGATGTTGGCTCTGTTTTGCTGGTCATCATTGTCTTAAGCGTTATGGCAGCTGTTGTAGCTGCATTGTCTGAACTCTGATCTCCTACATAAGTCCAACGATCATTCATACTCAGCATCCCATTGATATACAGCGAAAGATCCTCTTCGGTATTAAAGAAAACCTCAGGTGTAATCGAAGTTTGGGGAAATCGATCCAGAAAATCCTTTTGGCAAGCTGTTATTGTTAATATAAAACCGCCGCTTATAATTCCCAATATTATTTTTGATTTGACATTCATCTCTGTGTACTGCTAATTGTTAAAAATCTAAGTTTAAACCAACTGAAAACTTACGTTGGAATGGGTAGGCCCAGGCGCTACCATCGGTTCCGTTGTTGATCGCTTCAGGATCAACATATTTTTTGATCTGTGAGAATTCAAATAGATTTTCTCCCGAAAAGAAAATACGCAAACGTTGAATTTTCCATTTTTCCAACAACTCATGTGGCAAGGTATACCCAAAAGTGATGTTCTTCAAACGCAGATAAGAACCATTCAACATATACTGTGTATTGGGAATAGCCAATCCTTTACCATCATTCACATCGGCCAACCAAGATTGCAATACAGGATATGCCGCATCATGATTAGCATCCGCCAAACCTGCATTCAAGTACGCCTGGGAGTGTTTTGCACGTTCTTCTGCTGTATCACTGGTTTCTCTATAAAAATCCAAATGCCATGGGTATATATTTGCGTAAGGTTGCTGATAAGGTCCCCAGAACAAATAATGCCGCGGATAGAAATCTCGTTTTAATACACCCTGTAGAAATACTGAGGCATCAAATCCGCCCCAGTTCATGTTAAGGTTAAAACCGATACGATAACGATCTGCAGAATTACCAATTACCTGAAGATCTTTCAAATTCGTTTCAGTCAGCCCCCTTTCAATTTTACCATTTCCGTCGATATCCTTAAATTTTGGCCAACCATTCACAATATTTAAAGCTCCCCAAGGTACTATACCTGATTCATCCAATGCTTTGATTTCATCAGCACTTTTAAATAGCCCATCTCCCTGGAGCCCATAGATTGTACCGAATTCATAACCATTGAAATAAGTCGAAAGAAGGCGTTCATCATTTTTGAATTTTCTAATCTTAGCACGGGAATCAGACAACACAACCTTCGCATCAAAAGAAAAAGGCTTATTTGCTAATTCAAATTGATCCTTATAAGTCACTGAAAGCTCCCAACCCTTTGTACGCAAATCAGCTGCATTCTGCCTTGGCACGCTTGTTCCTAATACACCTGGAAGCTCCTGCCCTGCAGTCAACATACCGGTTGTATTACGGATGTAATTATCGTAGCCCACAAAAAACTTATCATTGAATAGGCCCAAATCAGCACCGAAGTTTAAAGTAGACACATTTTCCCATGTATATGAGTTTGGATCAATTGTCAGCGGAGGCGCCCCATTCACGACATATTGTTGATTTCCATTAATGAGGTACCCCGAAAGGCTGGTTCCCATCGTCTGGATATAAGAGAAGTCGCCTACATTTTGATTTCCTAAACTACCATATGATGCTCTTAACTTTAGATTGGATATTTTCGGTTTTAGTGATTCGAAAAAGGATTCATTACTAACGATCCAAGCCCCTGAAACGGATGGAAAGAATCCCCAGCGACTTGCCTTAGGAAAACGGGATGAACCATCGTAACGCCCTGTACCCTCCAAGATATAACGCTCATTAAACGTATAATTCAATCGCCCAAAATAACTTCGTGTTGCATAAGAACTATAACCGGCATTAAGTGTCATTTCCCCAGTCGTCAATCCTAAATACGGCAATGTAGAAGAAATTAGATTATTTCGGTTGACATAAGTAGATGAATAAATGTATTCTTCTTGATTATAGCCCACCATGGCACCAAAATTATGCTTACCTATCGTCTTATTGTAATTTGCATATAGATTAAACACCGTATTATTCAAATCAGTACGCGATTCATTCACATATCCCGTTCCTCCTTCTTCGCGAATATCATTAGGTCCAAAACCGATCTTAAATTTTTTAGCATAGCCATTGCTTTTGTAATACTCTCGCTTGACACTTGCATCTGCCGCAACTTTTAGATCACCATTCAAGAATGTTCCAACTGCATTAAATGTATTTTGGAACCCAAAAGTATCCCCGTTGCTCTTTCCACCGTCGGACAAACGAGCCGCCAATCGCCCTGCATCCGTATTTGCCCAGGTACCATCTGGATTTTTCGCAACTTGGATAGGTGTTAAATAATAGATATCTGTTAAGCTCGCAGCTGGACTTTCACGGTGTGTATTATATAAGCTGGTGTTATTGTCCAGTTGGAGCCATTGGAACGGTGCAATATTGATCCGCCCACGCATGCCTTTACGAGTCCAATAATCGGTTGCTATTTTGCTTAAACCATTCTCTTTGGTATAATCACCTGACAAATAATATTTAAAAGGGAGCTCATTCACTTTAGCTCCACCCGAGAAGGTCAAATTATACGATTGGGAATGTGCCGAGTTATTTAAAAAGTACTGGTTCCAGTTGTTGTTTCCCATATAAGCCCATCGTTTTGGATCTTTAGGGTCTATGCGTACGTCCTCCAAACTAGGATTGTCCGAACGTTCCTTTGCCCATTGATAGTGCTCATCACTGTAATTGACATAATCCCAAGGAGTATTATTTGTCGATAATTCAAGAAGCTTCGAAAAGATATAGGGATCTGTCACGGGATCGGGCATTTCTGTTGGTTTTCCCCAAGCCGAATTTGTATTAAAAGAAACGGATTGCTTACCTAGTTTTCCGGATTTGGTGGTAATCAAAATTACACCATAGGTCGCTCTGGCACCATAATTGCTGATGAAGCTGCATCACGTAATACCGTGTATGATTCAATATCAGTGGGATTTAAGCGAATTAAATCATTAGCATCAGTAGCTGGAATGCCATCAATGACAAACAAAGGTGATCCACCATTAATGGAAGTGGTTCCACGAATATTAATATTCGGAATTCCCCCTGGTGTACCATTGCCATAGGTAATATTCAAACCCGGACTTACCCCCTGTAATCCTTGCATCACATTAGAAATAGGCCTAGATTCCAATACTTTGCCCGAGATCTGATCAACAGCACCTGTAAGGTTTTTCTTTTGCTTTGTACCAAAACCAACCACAACAACCTCGTCCAAATTAGCCAAATCTTCCTCTAACTGTACATTCAGTTCTTTCTGCCCTTGATAGGTTAACTCTATACTTTTATAGCCGACCGAAGTAAATAGCAACACTTGATTTTTTTTGAGTTTATTCAATTCATAGGTTCCTTTGTTTGACGTCGACATACCCGAATTCGGAATGTTCTTTATGGAAATCGTCACCCCACGAATGGGATCTCCTTTCCGATCGGTTACCTTGCCTTGCACTTCGAGATCTTGGGCATGAACCATACCAGTGAGACAAACTGCCCCAAAAATCAATCCCAGCCGATACTGAAAATTTCGATTCTTGGTTGAGTGAAATTGTTTTTTTTTCATAGATATGTATTTGTTTTAATTGAAAGGCAAAATAAATATACTAATATTAAATTAATATTATCTAAAAATTATATATTGGTTACTTTTAATTTATTTAGCTGCTTTTTTATACAACTAATCGTTTCGCTTTTCATAAGCTCTTGAAGATATAGACGACTGACAATGGATAAACCCTAATTTTTTTTTTGCAAACACCTCTGTTTAATTAACGGTTAGCATTTCTAGGATGTTGGTAAAAAGATGATTTGACTTGATCAAGTTGTGCGATTTTAAGTTAAAAAAATGCCCCCAGAAAGTATCTAACTTCCTTGGGGACAATGCAGATTCTGTATGAACTTCGCCTATTTTTAATAGCATAATTGTGATCTCCGATACAGATATTCGATTCTAATATCGTTTACACAAAGTCTAAAGCCAATGCTCAATAAGATGAAACCACAAAGCCTTTTCCTCCTGAATCAGAAAAACAGCAGACGACCTTCGTCGTGTAGTTGTATTTCCAGTTGACTGTATTTCGACATATGTAACCAGTGCATGATCATGCAAACAGGCTATTTCGATATTTTCCAGGGATACACGACGATCCGGAAATACACCGTATACCATAGGTAACCAAGTTATAAACGAGCCCAATGAGATACGGTCACCGTCACCGCTCACCATTTCAAAATCAGCTGAAAACCCTGAGAGGATCCTATTGTATAGTTCTTCCCTATTTGCTTGTCCTCCTCTAAACCAACGTTCGATGTCTGTACAGAAGCTTTCTAATGCCAATTTTGCTTTTTCTTTATTCTCCATTGTATTAAAATTTATTTATCAATTGTATTAAATGCATTATTTCCCAGTCCAGACAGTCTGCGACTGATAAACAGACTGATGATCTGGAACAATGCAATTGTTGCTATTGCCAGGGCAAAGGCTTTGGGAAAACCTACAGTCGCGATCAAACTAAAGAATAGCGTCCCTATAATTGCACCTCCAGTGACCCCACCTATCTGCATACTGATACTGACCAGAGCGGAGGCCTGCCCCGCCTTATCTTTAGGGACAAGGGCAATAGCGGTACGCATCATTACCGGCATCATAGTTCCATGTCCCAATCCTGCCATAAACAGCGTAATATGTGTTGCCCAAAAAGGTTGTTGTCCGTAATAAAACAGCAAGGCTGTCGCCAAAAAACCTCCCATGAGCAGCGTCAACCCGATATAAATAAATGCATTTGTTGTAAATCTCAATCTAGCCACAAGCAGCGGTCCCAAGAAGAAGGCTATGCCATAGGGAATAATTGCAAAGCCCGTATCTATGGCATCCCAGTGTAAGAATTCCTGTAAATAGTAGGGATAACAGATAAACAGGCCGGCTGTAAAATTGTACAGAAAGATCATCGGTAGACAAGCGGCAAACTGCTTATTGTATAATAACATGGGATCGATCAGAACAGCTCGCTGCAGCCGATGAGCAGCTACCTCATGTTTAAAAAATATGTTCAGCAAGAGCGCTCCGGCCACCATTACAGCAAATATCCACCAGGGCCAGTGGTATTCACGGCCAAAAATAAGTGGACAGATCAGCAGCACTAAAGCAATAATCAGGAGTAAAACACCTTTGTAGTCAATGCCAGTCTCCTTTTCGGTACCGTTGTTGTCCATCGTAAAATGAATGCCGATAATACAACAAATTGTGACGGGCACATTGACCAGAAAAACCATTTCCCAAGATAAATTGCCCCAATGCATCATTAACAATACACCTCCAAGCAGCTGACCAGCCACTGCAGCCAGACCAAATACCGCACTGAAGATACCGACAGCTTTAGGCTGTTCGTCGTTACTAAAAAGTACACGAATAGAAGCCAATACCTGTGGAGCGAGCAGTGAAGCTCCGATTCCCTGAATGAATCTCGATACAATAAGGGTGATAATATTCGGTGAAAAAGCACAGGCCAAGGACGAAAACAGAAAGAAGTACAGACCCCATATAAATATTCTTTTGCGTCCATAAATATCCCCCAGTCGTCCACCACAGACAATAAGTGTGGCATAGGTAAGGCCATAAATCGCAACGACAAGCTGTAACTGCTGATTACTGGCCCCAAAGGCATTCTGTATAGCTGGTAATGCCATATTGACAATAAAATAATCCAAAGGAGACAAAAAAGCTCCCGCCACAAGGAAACCTAGCGCTTTCCACCGCTTCGTATAAATATCCATAGTTATTTTTTATGCAAAAATAACCTTCATTTATACCATATAAATTGTACTTTTAGAGGAATATCACGTATTAATAGATGAATAGTATACATACAGAACGGATCGGAGTCCGTGAGATATCACTGATCAATACATCGGAGACCATCCGTACAAAGACATCCCTATCTTTTGTGTCTGTGATTCGGGGGGGAGGAACTTTTACATATGAGGAGCATATCCTCACTTTTGACATCGGGAAATTTATTGTTGTTCCACAACATCAGACCTACCATTTTGAAAGTACCGAAGCCAAATTGATATTGATTCAATGCCCGTTGGCTTTTGTTGATAAAATACGTCTTGAAGCAGACAGGATCGAAAGCTGTGAAAATCTATACAAACTACAATACATCAGCAACAGTTACCATGCACGTGCGGGCTGTGTATTCAAGGACAAATCGGATGAAAAGTTTGCCGAAATGCTTGTTCTTCAGATCGCAAGAGAGTTCAGAAATAAAACCGACGATTACCTCGTCATCCGAAACAGCATTTCCATTCTCCTGAACCTGATCGCCCGAAACCTTATCGGAAAGGAGATATCAGATATCCGGGAAAATCAAAAAGCCTTTTCAATTTTAAAGATCATCACGTACATACAACAGTATGCCAAAGACAAAGAGAAAACCCGTATTCAGGAGATCGCATCCCACTTTGGTATAGCTAAAAATTACTTTGGCGAATATTTCAAACAACAGACCGGTATATCCTACCAAGATTACTTACTCGATTATCGATTGAAATTGGTCGAAACCTATCTGCGTTATAGTAGTGTCCGCCTCGGAGAAATTGCACGTGAATTGCAATTCAGTGACGAAAGTCATCTTTCAAAACTATTTAAAAAACATAGGGGGCTTACGCCAAATGAATATAGAAAACAAAAGTTTTAATAAAAAAAACACCCGATAGCATGGGGTACTCCGGGTGTTTTAGCCATATTATTAACCTATTTTATGAAAAGTGCCCGTGATGGGCAACACTAAAGTAGAAAAAAACTTTGTATAAACAAAATAAAAAATGAAAAAAATCGGTTTTTCTTACCACTGCTAAACCGGTTGAACATTAATTTAAGCAAATAACGTAGTCTCCTTTACCTAGTGCCCAAGCTCATAACTAATTAACCCCAAATTCAATAGTAACATCGTAATACCCTCCCTTTCTAGTGAATATCCAAGCACATGTAAGCACTTCGAAAAGGAGGTACACCGTGCTGAGATTACGAGATTTTGCTTAATTTTAGTCCATTAAATAACGATAAGCTATGAACGGTCGCGAAATTCTCAGGCAACATATCAATAAAACCGTCCAATTGAATGATGAACAATTTAATTATTTCTTTTCCTTTTTCAAACCGGTATCCTTTAAAAAGAAACAATCGATTATCAGCATTGGCGATACGGTGGAATGCGAATATTTTGTCCTCAATGGCTGCTTAAAAACTTTTGTGGTCAATGATGAACAAAAAATGCATATCCTACAGTTTGCCACAAAAACCTGGTGGGCATCTGATTATAATGCCCTATACAACAATACGAATGCAACGGTCAACCTGGATTGTGTAAGCGATGCGGATACGCTTTGTCTATTTGCGGAGGATCGTGAACGTGTATGCAAGGAAATCCATGAGGTTGAAACATTTTTACGATGGCGTTCGAATAAGGGGTATATCGGTCTACAAAAGAGAATTCTATCCTTGCTCAACAACGACGCCCGCAGTCGTTATGAGGAACTGATGCTGCAATATCCCGAACTTTATAACCTTGTTCCCAAACATTTGATCGCAGCCTATCTGGGGGTTTCCAGAGAAACGCTCAGCCGGCTCTATCACAGCAAATAATGTGATCTATATCACCAAAACAAACCTTTCTTTAAAATGTGATGTATATCACATAAGGGTCTAACGATTTATGCCCTACTTTGTGTTATCATTTAACAATTAATTTTTTTTGAAGATGAAAAAAGAGAACTTAAAGGTATTGGTCGTTTTGACTTCACATGACCAACTGGGAAATACAGGAGCTAAAACAGGTTTTTGGGTTGAAGAGTTTGCAGCCCCCTACTATGTTATGGACGACGCAGGAGTTGCTATAACAATTGCTTCACCCAAAGGGGGCCAACCGCCCATTGATCCCAAAAGTGCACTACCGGATTTCCAGACAGCAGCAACAAAACGTTTTGATGCAGATATAGAACTTCAGAACAAACTGGCAAACAGCATTGTCCTAGCAGAAGTTAATGAGCAGGACTATGACGCGATCTTCTATCCGGGCGGTCATGGACCACTCTGGGACCTTGCAAATGATAAGACTTCCATTGCTTTGATCGAATCATTTTGGAAACACAATAAGCCTGTAGCCGCTGTATGTCACGCTCCTGGTGTTTTCAGGTTTGTTAAGAATGTGGATGGTATTCCATTGGTACAAGGAAAAAAAGTAACAGGCTTTTCCAATTCTGAAGAAGAAGCTGTACAGTTGACAGATGTCGTCCCTTTCCTGGTGGAAGATGAATTGGTCAAACTTGGTGGACACTACAGTAAAGCGGCAGATTGGAGCAGTCATGTAGTCAAAGATGGTAAACTGATTACCGGCCAAAATCCTGGCTCATCGGAAGAGACCGCAAAAGAATTACTAGCCTTGTTGGAGCAATAAAACGCTATCAGTTAAAACTGTATTTCCGTTTTGAAATATACAACCGCATGCTAGATCATAGATGATGCCGATAACACAATTATAAAATCCCATTTCTATATGTTAAGAACAATAAAAATGGGATTTTTGTTAACTGACGCCGAATGATACGTATCGTTATTTAACCAGTTTCGTTTCTAGCTCCTTCAGGTTATTGGCGCTAGTAATATTTCCCAGATCGGCAGCCTGTCTCCAATAGATCTTTGCTTTTTCGATTTCATTTAGTTTAAAGTAAGCTACACCCAGATCATTTAACAACATTTTACGATCATTGTCACTGGGCTTTCCTATCTTAAGATATTTATCAAATTTGACAATCGCTTTTTGAGGGTCACCAGATTCCAGGTAAATGGTTCCCGAATATTTTAATGCTTCCCCTATATCAAACTCTTCAGCTTTTTCAAAATAAAATAAGGCTTCCTTGTATTTACTTTCCTTAAAATATTCTTTACCCTGATCCAGATACTTCTCCCCGTCACTTCTGAACAAGAAATAGTAAGCCATTCCACTGAGTAGAAGAATTAGTCCCAAGACTGCGATTATCTTCCTAAAAATCTCCATACAACTAATAACTATGTTTTTTATTTAATTCCAAAACCGCGTATAACAAATTCCCACTTATACCCTTTGCGCGCTAAGCTGATTTAATTGGATCAGCTGTTGGATTTCCTTCAATATAGGTTCCACATTTTTAGTTCTACCGATACGCTCCAGCATTTTTATGCTTTTATTATCCTTTGTTACCACAATGATGTCGGTACCGTTGTGTAGAGCAATAGCAAGATGTCTGAGGGTTTCGAATTTTTGGATCTCTTCGATACGAATCTCCTTTTTGAATAGTCCAAAATAAGATTTGCTCATGGTACCCGCCTCACAATCAATAGTCATCTGCTGGGCAAAGATCCTAATCTGCACACAAAAGACAATAAGCCCAAAGATCCAATACCAATTCTTTTCACTAAAAATATTTCCATCTTTAATTCCAACGATTAAAATACCGATGGCCATAAATAGCCAGAATAAAGCTAGGCAAAGCGCAAAGTATCCAATCCTTTTAGAGGTATATCTACTGCTGTCCTGTGTAAAATATTTATAATTATGCTCTTCCATTTTCATTGTGTTTTTATGTGGGGCCTCACCTGGTTCAAAAATTATTTATGATCAAATATAGACAACAATAGATTTGTATTCAGGTCCATTTAAAATCCGATAACATCCATTTAATATTCGCAAGGATTAATATAAATCATCAATTAGACATTAGTATAGTCCTTCTCCCATAGGAAAATTCACATGATTACCAAGATAACATGAAAGGCATAAAAACACGGATTAAACCACGTGGATATATTTTTACGACACAATAATTCAGGAAAACAAATGTAACATTTGAAATACATTTGATCTGGCATAGCATTTGCAAAAGCAATCCCTATAAAGTTACTAACTATGAAAATAAATTCAATTTTTGTTGCTTTGGCAGCCGTAGTGCTACTAGGCAGCTGTAGTAAAGACGACAAGCAGTCTACACAAACAACCCCTGTAACCATTAAAATGACCGATGCTCCCGGTTATTATGATGCAATTCATCTAAACATCGACGAAATAGAAATCCGCACAAGTACAGGTATTGAAAGCCTGGACGTTGACGGCGACCCATTTAATATTCTTGCTTATACTATGGGAAGAGATACTGTGATTGCTGGAGATGATGTTCCTTCGGGGATGATTCAGGAAATTAGGCTTAAACTTGAGGATGAGGGGAATGATATTTGGGTTGATGGCGTGCGTCATCCGCTTAAAACACCTAGTGGACAATCTTCGGGTGTTAAGATAAAGGTGCAGGATGAATTGATTCCGAATGTTGCATACACCTTATTACTTGATTTTGATGCGTCAAAATCAATCGTAAAGACTGGCAATAACCAATATTTGCTTAAACCAGTTATTCGGGCGATTCCGGTCGCAACATCAGGAGCAATTACAGGCACAATTAGTCCTGCTGCCTCATTGGCTCATGTGTTCGCTATTAATGGAGTAGATACTGTTGGGACTTTGGCGAATTCCGTTGGAAAATTCTATTTCCCAGGTATCTCAGAAGGTACATATAAAATAGTTATTCAACCTTCAGTTGCAGGCTACTTGGACAAAACCGTCGAAGACGTTCAAGTCGTGAAAGGAAGCGTTAAAGATTTAGGTAATATCTCCGTACAATAACGGCTTTTGATAAAAAAAGGAGCTTATCCTTGTAGTTTTCAAAAAAGCCAGCAGCTTTTTCGGAGATACTACATAGATGATATGCTCCTTTTTACATTCCTATGCAAAAGATCTCGTACATAGCAACGTATCAACTTCCTATCGAAAGCATATTGGCGAAAAGACGATAGGCTCCAGACACAGCAGCGGGAAGCTGTCTAAATAAAGACAGGCTGCTGTAGATATAGTATCCTTTACCCTTTCTATTGACAAGCAACAGCCCATCTTCATTTCCGCTATCGGAATTTTGGGTACGCAAGACTGATTTAAATTCACTATTCCAGTCTTTGGGTAGAAACAGCGCGCGGTCCTGTACCCAATTGACAAAATCTTGCTGTTCTATTTTATTTGGATAATTCAAGATTCGATGCGTGGGATCCAAGAAGCTAATGGTCGATTCCATATCGGTAATCCGCTCGCCAGTAACAGCTAAAGGATAAGCCCCCACCTCTTCTAACGGTAGATCATAAGGGGTATTATATTGGGTTATCAAAACACCACCGGCTTCAACGTATTCACGCAACTGCGTATGGAAATTCACCAATTGTGGATCCGTATTATAAATTCGGATGCCTAAGACTATGGCATCAAAAGTCGACAGATCTGCATCTTTCAAAGCTGCAACTGATAGGAGTTCTATCTCATTCACCAATTGCTTCAGGCTTCCTACAAGTTCATCCTTTTTCCCAGCGATGTAGGCGATCTTCTTAGCGGTGTTTGCCACGGGGCTATCTAAAACCTTTAAAAAAGCTTTGGGATGATATACAACATCCTCAATATGGGGATAGCTGAGCGATTTTAAACTACGTTGGTGGACACCATACCTACTTTCTATCTCAAAGCCAATCCGTTGCATCCGTTCAACGGATCTCAAAGAAGTCAACTGAAAATAAATTTTTTCGGAAGCATTTCCCTTTAAGGTCAATGTATGCTCTTTAGGAAATAGCCCCAGCTCATCTGCTCCCTTTAACCTCACGGTGATGGACTCTGCCGTAGAGACATTGGATTGTAGTTCAAGCGAGACAGAACGACTGGTAGAATCCGTCAGAACGATAATATCTGTATCAAAGGTGCCGGTAATAGCTGGAGCAATGGTGATTGCTTTATTGTTATTCAATACGGGTACACTAATCGCCATGGATACCCCGCCAAACTGTAACTGCAATTGTACAACGATTGAATTGTTATGTTGAACAAGTACAATATCATTGAAAGACCGCGGAGAATAATTCCCCCTATCTCCCTCTTCCTTTAACCATGAGGGTAATGAGGGCTCAATGCTGCGACTAAGCCGACCTATAATTTCTATCCGTTCTGTACCTGATAATTGATGAGGCTGATGATACAACGTTTCAAAAAAGGGAACTGTCACATGGGTCAACACCAGATCAGAATCCTGGGGTATATTTGCCTGCAAAAATAAATTAACATCGGTGCCGGGTACCCAGCTATCGACCAATGAATTTATTTCAAAGGATACCCCAAGTGTGCGAAGTAAAAGCAGCTCCAAGTCAGCGCGTTTTTCATGGATTACACTATTTTTGGACACAGTTCTCATCCAGATCAAAATTGTTGCGATCGTCACTGAAAGTTCCCGATTATCTCCCTGGGCCTGTTTCGCAAGCAAACCATCGACAAGTTTCTTAAAAACAGGAATATATTGATCCTCCGTTTCAGTTGAAGTAAATAAAGCGTCAGCAGCTGTCGGATCAACAGACTTTCCCTTCAATAATTCAAAATATTCAAGCGTGGGCGTATGTTGCGTTAAACTAGCCATCGCCTGAGAACGGTGTTTATTTCGGCTTTCAGTAGCAATCTCACCATGATGCATGCCCGTATAACGATTATATACAGGGATAGTGACCGAAAAATGCTGCGGTAAAGGTATTACCTTACCACCAATATCTTTGACGCCACTCTCCTGATAAACGTTCCAAAACAAACGCTGTGTCTGCCAGACAGACAATTCTTCCAATTGTTCAGGATAGGCCTGTGGATCCGCAGCGAGATCATAAGCTTTTTGTGTTAGGATCGCCGAACTCTGGTGATGTCCATGGAGATCAGGAATATTCGGTGAAAATCTAGTGATAATAATATCTGGCCGAAAGTACCGGATGGTCCATACCATATCCGCAAGCACAGCTTGCTCATCCCATCGGAGCATTGTTTCAGTTGCAGACTCTACAAATCCAAAGTCTTTGGCCCGTGTAAAAAATTGTGTTGTTCCTTCGGTCTTCCGGGCAGATAAGGATTCCTGTACCCGAAGTATACCAAGGTCAGTTCCTTTTTCGGAGCCTATAAAATTCTGTCCCCCCTCGCCGCGCGTAAGCGACAAATAAGCTGCATCAACAAGCTGGTCCTGGGCAAAAAATGTCAATAGCTTATTGTTCTCGTCATCTGGATGGGCACCTACATACAAAATCCTTCCAAAAACCTTCAACTTGCATAACTCGCGCATGAAATCAGCATCGTTCATTTGCGAAGAAATTCCGTTTCTAAGTTGTTTGGGTGAATGTTGTGTAAGAAATTTTAATGCCATATCCATCTATTTAAGTAAGTGCGACGGTCAAATATAGTAATAATTTCTAAAAGACTACTAATTCGATAGATATTATTGTCAATATAAAAAATATTGTAGCCAAAGGCTTACGAGAACTTTTACTCAACACTCTTCTATTTTTTGGTCTGGTTATGTAACAGATATTTTTATCAGGAGGATAGATTCAAAATATTGTGCCCGGTTCTCCAGCACTTCATAGTCATCATCTTTCAGACTATCCAATGTGCTGCATGTTCTGTACACTTCCTGGACCCGTTGAAATTTCACCGCTAACTGTCTATAATACTTCCCAGCATCGGGCAATACAATGATACAGTCCAGAATGACGGCTCCCATTATTATTTTTTTTTATCTTCATATTTTATTATCTCTCAGAACACTTACGGAATATCTGTCTTCGCGATAAAGATATCGAGTTCTACGTAAATAAGGACCGCGAATATTAATTCGGAATGCTCAATTAAAAAATGAGACAGTTATTTTTCCCTTATCAATTGCCTCAAGAAGTCTATTTAAAGCATTAAAAGATTTGCGGTCATATGTTAAACTTTTCGAATTAACACTTTTTAACCGATTTATACCGTAGCTTAGCACTTTATCAACAATTAGATCAACCAAACAGAATGCCCTTTTTAGATCATGTGCTCCAAACCCCCAGCTACGGATGGAAAGACGACAATGGAGACCTTATTAAACCCAGCCCAAAACAAATATTCAGCGAGTTTTTCAAAAGATTAAATGTTTTTAAGGACCAACGCAACTGGCTACCTTTTTTTAGTTGGCTGAAAGTAGCTTGTCTTATCCCTTTTTTCTTTGTCTTTCTCTTTGCTCACCTTAGCTGGTGGACAGTACTGGCTGCTTTTATCTACAGTATGATCATTATGGGGACGCATGGTACAATCTGGCACCATCGTTTTTCCACGCATGGAGCATTTAAGTTCAGCAATTCCTTCTGGCGCTTTTTCACGCAGAACCTCACAATCAATGTGATCCCTGAGGAGATCTATGTGATCTCACATCATGTACACCATGCAAAATCAGATCAGCCAGGGGATCCATACAACGCACAGGCAGGATTTCTATACTGCTTTTTAGCCGATGTCAACCATCAGCCGATCGCTAAAGATCTGAATGAAAACTCTTATAACCGCGTCAAGTTACTTATGAAGCATACAGGGGTTACTGCCAATACTTATGCACAATATCAAAAATGGGGTTCCTATGTCAATCCCACCCATGCAATCCTATCTTGGGTATTAAATTGGTCATTTTGGTACGTTGTATTCTTTCTAATTGGTGGACATGCCTTGGCCTGTTGTCTATTTGGCGCGGCTGGTTTTTGGGCCATCGGTGTACGTACATTTAATTATGAAGGACATGCCAAAGGAGAAGATAAACAACGGGAAGGGATTGATTTTAATGAAAAGGATAAATCCATCAATCAATTATGGCCGGGTATTGTCGCCGGAGAATGGCACAACAACCATCACCTCTATCCGAAAAGTGCGCGAAGTGGTTTCAAACCCTACCAGATTGACCTAGCTTGGTGTTATATCAAAATGATGCACAAATTAGGAGCAGTCAGCAGTTATCGTGATGACAAAAAACGATTCGATGAACAGTATCATAAACCTTACCTCGATGCTAAAAAATAAAAAGTGATAGGTACTCTGATTCCAGGTATCAGACAAAAATGACTATACAATAAAACAAAAAAATAGCTAGTACTAGCTATTTTTTTTTGTTTTGGAACAAGCTAATTTTAGCTACGCGTCTAACAGGAAAAACATCCCTTCAGGTGCTTTAATAGTAAAAAATCAACAACATCTAAGATATAATTACGCTATTGAAACTAATATTTAAATAAAAGTACAGGACAAAAAATATAATTTTTTAATATTAGTTCTACCAATGAACAACAAGAATAAGATAATTAGCTTTTCCATATAAACGAATTTCAAAATCAGATAAATTTATTTGAGACAATAAATGGATCAATCCTTACCAATAGCTATTTGTATAGACAAAAAAGGGGGCCAAAAAGTAAAAGCAGCCTGTTAAAAATTGAATCATTGAAATAAGACTAAAGCAAATGTAAATTGAATTGACATTGCAATCTTCCAAGACCTCCTTTAAAGTATAATTCTTTCGGTTCTATATAAAAGATAATTATATAAAAACATTCAATAACCAAAAAGTTGCAAGCCGGGGCATGTCCATTGTTCTGATGACAACTACCCCCACCTCAGATCTGAGAGAACCAAGCCCAGACCTGGATAAACTGCGTGAAGACGTGTTCACCGATGATGATATCTCCACAGATCCTAATGAGAAGGACAATAATCCAAAGACAGATTTATCAGGCATTAAGGATGATCGCACGCTTGACCCTGATGAGGCTCAAGCTGAGCAGGAAGGTAAAGACGATGGCAAACCTGATCTATCTGAAGATATTAACGTCTAAGACCCATTCTGGATTGAGATAGTGATTAACGAATTTCACTTTTATCATATGTTTCTAAAAATCACATTAGCGTTTCGTAAAAATACCTAGCTATAGATTAAATACCTGAATCGCATATAGGACAAACGAAGCAACCCTTTGGCAGGTCTTTTAATTAGAAACAAAATCAAATATAATATGGAAAATAACATCAATAACGCCGCAATTATCAATGATATCATCAAGATCAATAACGATAGAATCGAAGGCTACAATAAAGCGATCGAACTTGCACATAACCACGGCCTACATGAACTGGAACCAGACTTTAGAAAATACGTTGAACAATCCAAATCATTTATTTCAGATTTGACACCGTACGTCGAACTCGAAGGCAAAGAGCCTACAGACGGCACCATGCTCAGTGGTAAACTTTTTAGAGCTTGGATGGGTATAAAAGTTAATATCACTGGCAACGATAAAAAAAGCTTGCTGGAAAGCTGTGAAAAAGGTGAGGACGCCTTTAAAGCTACCTACAAAAAGATATTGGAAGAGGAGGATGATGAGCTGTCTCCGAATGTAAAAAATATACTGACTAAGCAATTAAACAAACAGCTGGAAGCGCACGACAATATAAAAATGTTGCGCGACAATGCTTCACTTTAGAAATCCAGGCACTACGCTTAATTAGTGTATAGATTTCTCAAAATCTCACTACCGAGGCTTCAAAGCTTCGGTAGTATTGTTTTGTATATAGGGGTTATTTTTCGTTCAGGTTTCTGGATTTCAATTCATTGTCAAGTGCTTCGTCTGATTTCCTCCAGCGAATAAAAGCCCAAGCGCCCATAACGATAAGCATAAATGTGAAAATAGTAATACCCTTATTTACGACACCATAAACCACAACACCGGCACAAAATCCGACAAGTATGGCATTGATCAGTTTGCTACTTTTTTGTTGCTTTTTTCTATCCAACAATTCCTGATCGGTCAATTCAGTTAGTTCCTTTTCTTTCATAGTTTTAATTTTTTGGTCAATATAGTCTGGAGCAAATATACAATCTAAAAAAATATTCACCTATTTTATCAATAAACTTACTCTACCGAAAACGAATTCAGAATAAGTAGGTGTGAACTTTAATGTATCCTTAAATGAAAGCTATTTACCTGTGCGAATACAGACCTTAGCATTGAACAGGTTTGACATTGCTGTGTCTTCCACCTCCTTTGGAAGACATGACAGTATTAAATCTTATCGAGCTCTAGCATAAGCGCTTTGAGATCCTGTTTCATAAGCGTAATACTAGATTCCAATTGATCATACATATCTGCGCGGTTCTCCAGTTCATCCGTAGAGTACTTCCCTCCTTCACCAAAGAAGAGCTGTACAGACGACTTCTTCGGATCCAGGTTAATCTGCCCCAGATTGGTCCATTTTTCTACGATCTGCTCTCTTAAAGATTTATCTTGGCCAACAGACGGATTTTTATATTTCAGATAATACCAGACCAGGGGAGGAAAAATCGCCGAAGTTTCTACGTTATCCCACACGTCCTTTAAGGCATTTCTCTTGTGATGAAACTCAACAGACTCTTTATTAAAAATCATCATCAACCCTAGGCCTGCCTCTCCGATACCTGCCGTAATCCCGATGGTATTACTTACACCCTCGTTTTTAACCACTCCACCGGCGAGGATAGCACCAAGTGCCCCCACCACTATCGCTCCTTTGGTCAATTTGGACTCCCTGTCCCCCTGCCTGCCTTTGAGGTAATTGGCTACCTGACTTACCCTTTCTTCCTCACAGTCCATTTCCGAAGAAACGGCAGAAATCTCGATCGAAGCGGCATTTATCCGATGGTCAATATCCTGCTTGATCTCCAGGATACGGAGTCGGGCCTCCACACTGGTACTATCTCTCCGGGTCCGCAGCTGCATATACTTATCTATCAGATCCAATATCCCTATGGCATTCGCCATGTTAAGCGTGTTGTGATCAAATTTTTCCGTCAGACGTTTTGACAACTGCTGTTGGTACAGTGCCACCGGAAGTTGATCAGCGGTATAGCTATATAGGTTCCGTTGATTGCAGTTGCTGTTATAAAGTGCATCCCGTATACCGGGATCTTTGATGGTCCGACAAGAGGTCATCAAAACCACTCCGATCATCAACATCCAACAGATCTGTTTATTGCCTATAGTCGGAACGATAAAACGCTCCCGATGAAGTACCTTACCCATATATTTAAGTTATAATGGTATAAAATTAGCCTCGCTTACTTTTCCAGTACCAGACTAATCGCTGTAATCTAATTTATGAAAAAATATATTTGTCTTGACATAAATTCAACCCTTTGTTCAGGATAATATGGATAAATTTGTATGTATTAAAAAGTATCGAGATGATTGAAAGAATAGCAACTTATTGGGATGGAAGAAGTGCTTCATGGCGCAAGGAACGAGATGAGGCTTGGTCGCGTCCCGAAACCGAGCAATGGCTTCTTTTTCACAGTATAAAATTGTCCGTTTCCGTACAAAAAACGTCCGACATCGAACAGTTTTGAATCTCAAATAAAAAAACAAAACACTACATATCAGCAAATTAAACAATTGGCAAACGAATTGGTAACAATAACTTAAACTGATCAATATGCTTAAAAGTTATCTCAAAATAGCCTTTCGTAACCTTCAGAAGAACAAAGGGTTTACAGCAATCAATATTGTGGGCTTAGCTATCGGAATGGCGGCAGCAATCTTGATCATGCTTTGGGTAAAAAGTGAATTTACCTATGATAGGTTTTATTCAAAAACTGATCAGATATATGCTGTAGGAATAAAAGATGTTTGGGGTGGTGAGATCGTAAAACATTTTTATACACCAAAACCAATGGCCGCTGCCTTAAAAACTGATTTTCCGGAAATAAACAATGTAGCCAGGGTCAATAAGGGGACCGGTTTTTTATTAACAAGAGGGGAAATTAAACTATCAAAAGAACAGGGCGTTTTTGTTGACAGTACTTTCCTGAAAATATTTGACTATAAAGTCCTAGCTGGAAATCCGGTTGAAGCACTGAAAAAACCTAATCAGATCGTTCTGACCAAATCATTCGCAGATCGATTATTTGGTCAGAACAACCCGCTGAACCAAACAATCAAATTGGACAGTACACAGATTTCCACCGTATCCGCAATCATTGAAGACATTCCCGACAATTCCTTTATGAAGGGAACAACTTATTTTGTTCCATGGACATTGCTGGAGAAAATAGGGTATTCTGATGATTACTGGGGAAATAATTCCATTCAAACCTATATTGAACTGGATCAAAATGTTAACATTGACCAATTTCAGAAAAATATAAAAGGTTTCTTACAAAAACATACGGAAAATAAAGCCGAGAATTTTATTGAGCCTATTGCGGATAAATGGCTTTACAGTAATTACACCGACATGGGTAAGCCGACATCCGGTAGAATCGTAATGGTACGATCCTTTATCGCTATTGCCTGCTTTATATTGATAATCGCCTGTATAAATTTCATGAATTTAAGTACAGCACAAAGTGAAAAAAGGGCGAAAGAAGTTGGCGTAAGAAAAGTAGTGGGTGCAAATAAAGGGCTATTGATTTATCAGTTCCTAATCGAATCCATTCTCATTGCCTGTATCGCAGGCATATTGGCACTGCTAATAACGATACTGGTCCTGCCCTATTTTGGTCATTTAATTTCAAGAACATTGACTATGCCCTATACGGATATCCCCTTTTGGTCTGTTTTTATAGTCTTTATCCTCTTTACAGGCATTCTTTCAGGGAGTTATCCAGCCTTCTATCTATCCTCTTTTATACCGGTAAAAGTATTAAAAGGCAAATTGTTACACGCCCAACGGAATTTCAATCCCAGAAAAGTTCTGGTCATTGTTCAATTTTGTATTGCTATTATCCTCATTGTTACAACAATAGCTATTCAGAAACAAATAAAACATGCCCAAAATAGAGAAATTGGCTATAATAAAGATAGATTGATCAATATTATAGACCAGGGAAAGATCGGTAAAAACAAATTACTGATAAAAAATGCTTTAATCTCCTCCGGTATTGCTTCAAATGTTTCACGAACTTCAGCCCCCTTAACAGAAAACTGGAGCAACAATTCCATGATCTGGGATGGTAAACCAAAAGATAACAACACCATGTTTACACGGTTTGGAGTAGACGATAATTTAGTCAATACCGCGGGATTGAAATTGATCGCCGGGCGAGATTTTGACCTGACTAAATTCCCTACAGATTCTTCCGCCATGATAATCAACGAATCGGCCGCCAAGGTATTTAATTTTGATGATCCGATCGGAAAGACAATAGTTGATGGAAGGGATTGGCATATCATTGGTGTCATCAAAGATTTTGTCCAAGAATCACCATTTAATCCCATAACACCTTTGGTTATTCAAGGAGCCTTTGCTGGTACTACAATAACCAATATTCGATTAAGTGATCATATTGAAACACAGGATGCATTGGTTCGAATGGAGAAAATTTTTAAGGAATATAACCCAGAATACCCCTTTGAGTACACTTTTGTTGATGCGAATTATGCAAAAAAATTTAAAGATTTCAATCAATTAGGTAAACTCTCCAGTCTTTTTGCACTACTGACAATTTTTATCTCATGCCTAGGATTATACGGTTTGACAGCCTATATGGCGGAGACCAGAACCAAAGAGATCGGCGTCCGTAAAGTTCTTGGCGCTTCTATCATTTCGATCACAAAGATGCTTTCGCGAGAATTTCTTATCATGGTGCTGTTATCATGCCTTATCGCATTTCCGATCGCCTATTATATTTCCGACGACATGCTCAGTTCTTATACCTATCGTATTCAGATTACCTGGGACATTTTTCTAATTGCAGGATCAGGTGCCTTCGTGCTCACCCTCTTAACGGTCAGCTATCAATCGATCAAAGCCGCCATGGTCAATCCAGTGAGGAGCCTGAAGGACGAATAGCGGGGTTGACATCACCGTTTTCACTTTCGTCACCGCGAGTATACCGTTCGTCAAAGATTTTTCTGTATCGCCGCTGACCTTCGTTTTTTTGTACATATCAAAACAATAAAAATGAACAGAAAAGCAATTTTATCATGCGTTGTACTCTTCGCGATGATGTTAAGTAAAATGGTATTTGCCCAAGAGCAACCTCTTATTCAGATTGGTATCAAAGGTGGTAGCAGTATCAACAAGCTCAACACCGAGCTAGCAGATCTGGACGACAAATATGCAATGGGTCTCCATGTCGGTGGTATGGCACGTGTCAACCTCGGAAGAGCATACATTCAGGGCGAGGCACTTTTCAGCAAACGTAAAGCAGCGCTCAAACCACAGGGACAGACTGAAACTAAACTCAAATGGAATGCGATCGATATTCCTGTGATGGTCGGTTATAAAATCTACCAGCAGCAGGATATGAACTTTCGTGTATTTGCTGGTGCAGTATATAATTATACCCTGAATGACAATCTATCTCCCTTGAAGGCCATCAAAGAGGGCGTCAAACATTTCGATAAGTCCAATGTACAATTTACAGGCGGTCTTGGGGTTGATATCCAAAGGTTCAGTATCGATGTCCGTTACGAGCGTGGGTTTTCTGACTTGTCTAAATCTTTTAAATCCAAGCCACAGGCATTTTCCATTGGCGTAG
This sequence comes from Sphingobacterium sp. GVS05A, assembly GCF_019969845.1. Lineage (GTDB taxonomy): Bacteria > Bacteroidota > Bacteroidia > Sphingobacteriales > Sphingobacteriaceae > Sphingobacterium. The sequence continues at coordinate 204,494 of NZ_JAHXYR010000001.1, read as the reverse complement.
GTTACTTCATATTCTAATACAACCCTTAACGCTAAAACCTTTGAAGGCAATCCTATATCCGCCTTCAAAGGTTTTTGTTATATATTTGACTATTTTTGTCCCATGTTTCTCAAAAATAACTATCTCCATCGGCACCTGTTTCTCACGCTCTTCTGGCTTGTCCTCTGGTTTGCCGTATGGATACAAGTGAAGCAGGATATGGACGCCATCAGTGCGCTGATCCATAGTTCATCGGTCATGATCTGTTCCATCAGCATCTCGCAACTCCTAAGTGACAGCATCTTACCCAAAGCCATTAAGACACAGAAAATGAAACCCTTTGTTTTCAAAGCTATCTTTTTCGTCCTTATTTTGGCCCTTCTGATCGGTGCAGTAGATGCGTACTTTATTATCCATAGCCAAGTACTATCGGAGGAAGATCGGGCCACACTTTTGTTTGTACAGAGCTATAAGGCTATCCCCTCATCCGTACTGATCAATGGTACGGCCTGTGGTATCCGATTTTATCAGGAACATGCCAATATTCAGCGGGACCATAGTCAGTTGCAGCAGAACTTTCTGGAAAGCCAGCTCAAAGTTTTACAGGATCAGGTCAATCCACACTTTATGTTCAATGTATTGAATCATATCCATATCCTGATGAAAAAGAATGTTGATATGGCCGATTTTTTACTGTTAAAATTCTCAGATATCCTGCGCTACCAGCTCTATGAATGCAACCAATCATTTGTACTGCTGAGCCGTGAGCTACAATACTTACAAAATTTTATCACGATTGAGCAGATGCGCTGGGGAGAGGAGCTGGAGGTTAACTGCAGCTGGTCACAGTCAACAGAGGATCTTCATATTGCACCGCTGATGCTCATCTGTTTTGTGGAAAATGCCTTCAAACATGTGGATCGACTTCCGAATCAAAAAGGAAAAATCTGCGTCAACTGCTCTGAGAAAGACGGCTATTTTCAATTTCATATCAGAAATAGCTATCGCCCCTATCCCCTGCAGGCATCAACAAGACACTCTGGTATAGGACTGGAAAATGTCAAAAAGAGGCTAGAGCTGCAGTATGAAAATCAGTACACGTTAACCATTGACAAGCGAGACGATAGTTTTTGCGTCGACCTGACAATCAATCTTAACTGCTAAACGACTATGGAACAAACAAAGATGAAATGTATCATCGTGGACGATGAACCCCTACTACGGCAGCATATTGCCGAGATGACCGAACAGGTTGATTTTCTCGAACTCGTCGCAACTTTTCCTTCGGCCCTAGCGGCAGCCTCTAGATTGCAACAAGGCGATATTGACCTTATTTTTTTGGATATCAATATGCCTTATCTCAATGGTATTGATTTTTTGGAATCACTTGAAAATCCTCCCCTGTGTATATTCATTACAGCCTATTCGGAGTATGCCCTGGAAGGGTTCCGTCTTCAGGCGGTGGATTATCTTCTGAAACCTATTGTATTCCAGCGCTTTTTTCAGGCAGCAACAAAAGCCTTTCAACAATTTGTACAGCGCAATAAATCGACACAGGAACCTCTTGCCAATGATACCATGCTTTTTGTCCGGCAGGGTGATGCCTTCGTCAAAATCTCCTGGACAGATATCCTCTATGCCGAAAGCATGCAGAATTACACCAAACTCCATTTTAAAGAACGGACGCTCACTATCCATCAGACCATGCTTGCACTGGAAGAAGCTTTACCGAGTAGCCATTTTTTCCGTATCCACAAATCTTATCTGGTCAATGTCAATCATATTGATATTATCTCAGGTGGAAGAGTATACATTAGGGAACAGGAATTACCCATCTCCCGTACAAAAAGAGAAGAGCTTCTCCAAAACGTGGTTTTTAAGAAGCTCCTGAGCCGTTAATAGGGCATATTCCATTTAAATCCTACCGAAGTATAGAAAGTCGGTGAAAAGCGGGGATCAGCCTGCTTCTTATCCTTGAAGAAACTCTTTAAGGACCGATCGTTTTCAACATACATCCGGGCAAGTGTGCTTCCCCCCGTTAGCTGCAATTTAAGATTCTTACCGAGGTTGAATTGGGGTTGGAGACCTGCGGTTAACAACATAAATCCACCCAGTGTGGACTTTCCGTTCTTTTCCCGTTCGGCCGTCATACCATCCAGATTGACTACCGCACGAAGATCCATGAACTTGTTGACCTGATAAGCAGCGGCAAGACCCTGTGGGAAATTCACATTGAACTTGACCTTGCCATTGGTCTTCCAGTCAAAATACAGTCCCGGCAGAATCATCGGTACACCAAAGCTATTGCTCAATACCGGACCAAATCCAAAGGCAAGATTCGGTTTAAATCGTTTGATGAAAAGAACTCCCCCCTGCCCCAGGACATCCTTGCCATTGACTTTGACCAGATCCGAATATATACCGACAGAGGCAAAAGTCAATAGCGACCAGTTTTTCTTTAAAGAAGTCAAGTATTGCAGTCCGATTTCGGCATTCAACATTTCAGTAGGAAAAAGCTGTTGCTCATAATCACGGTTTTGCATCTTTGCGTAGGCAGCTCCCATTTTCCATGACCAGCGTTTGATATTACCCAAAGAATCCACTTTGGTCGACAAAGGTATTTCTAGATTAAATTGTATCCTTTTGAAATCACTTTTAGAGCCAGTCTTTACACTGTCTTCTGGTCGGATATAGTTTGACAGCGGGACATAATCGACAATAACCTGTCCGGATACAGCATTTTGGGCATGTGCTGTCAGCGTCGCTAAGCCGCTGAACAAGATGGCACATAAAACTTGTTTCTTCATGTTTTTTTCTGCAAAGGAAGCTCTTGATCTCTGGAAGCAATAAACATTTTGACGTACCGCTGCTTTCCATTGACCAAATGCAAAGCTATTGCGATCTCAAAAAACGCAGAAGCCTTTTTCGAATCGTAAAAGGTTTTTCACGGATTGTAAATAATTCCATTTTCTTCTTTATCAAATTAATAATTTAGTGATCAATGGCCCTATCCAATTGGAATTGATAGCCGCCTGTTTCTGATGGATAAATTGTAAGAACATTTTAACAGATAAAAAATGAGCAAAATATTTAAGATTGTTCTCACCATTTTGTTGATTACCAACAACAGCTGTTCCAACGGACAATCCAAGCAGGAATGTCAGGATATGCTGGATGATAACCTCGCTTTGCTTGAGCAACTTTTGAATAACGATAAACATGTTGCCACAGATTTCAAAGAAATGCAGGCTGCTTTCAGCAATCAACCTTATCAAAAAGAAAATAAGACCAAATTCGACGAAAGCTATCATTTTCGCAAGGGATATCCGCCCCTAACGGATTATATCTATCCAAATACACACATTAAACTAAAGTTCGACAGATTTAATATTGCTCATACATTAGAAAATGATTATCCTTTTACAATGGATTTTATCAATAATATTGATCAGGCGATATTTAAATTGAAAAAAATATACTTTCTGGATGGATCAGTCCAGGATCAAGAAATTAAGGTTGTTGACAAAATCGTTTCAGAGCAGCTTGGCGATCAGATCTTGATCCTCGAGGGAACAAAACCCATTAAGAGTTTCGACTACAGCATGGAAACTCATCTAAACAAAGAAATTAACTATGAAATTACCGGCACCGGACAGCGCATAGCGACTTCGGCCGGCAACATTGAAGTGATACATTGTGGCAATGGATATGTACGCATTAAAACATCTGAATCCATGCGGCATCTTGTACGAATTTTGGCTACAGATGAAAAAGGACGCCAATTGACAACAGTAGCAGCGGAACAACGGAATGCCTACAAAAAAGACGATTTACGTATTCTTATTGCAAACATGGAACAGGCGAAAGCCCTTTTGGACAAAGACGAAATCACTTGTGCAGAGGTCCATCAGAAGTACTCATCCGAAAAATTGAATGCTAAATTGGATGGGATGGCTGATTCTTTATTTCTGACACAATATTTCGTATCTGATTTTAAGAAAGCAACTGTCGTATTTTGGGATAGTGCAAAAGTTGTCAAACAAGTGTATGAACGGAATTCCGCAGATCAATCAGACCTGCGGCATGAAGACTTTTACGAAACATGCTCTTGTGTTGTTGCCCAGGATAAAAAATCCGAGCTGTACGGTCTTATTGGTCTGGATGGAAACTGGATCATTGAGCCAAAATTTCTAGAACTTAAAGCACAATGGGGAACCGAAAGACTATTTTGGGGACTGACTGATGCTGACAAGAAGCAGGTTGAATATGTATTTGATAAGGAAAATAAAAAGCTTACAAAAATACGCGAATAGCAAATAGAAACCCTTTCAGCACATTTGCGGTGTTATCCTCACTTAGAATACCTGTGATAAAATACGCGGTTGAATTCAACCAAAATGATATTGAGTTTGATTAATCGACCAAGGCTACACCAGAATATCGCTTATACGATTTGTTATTGACTGCACAGTTTTAGCACGGAGACCACCAATGTATGGATTGCGCTTTACCATCTTTAAAGTACATTCTGATATGACCATCCACGATCCCTTCATTGTCCTCCCGCAATCTGATTACCCACAATTTTCCCACTTTATCCATCCCCTGTCGTTCACTGACAGCTGTAGGGAAAAGCTGTTGCATATCTTCTATCGTTGTATTCGCATCTATCCGGATCCCATTGTAGTTGATAAAATTTCCATTCAAAAACCAGAACTCTTCTACTGCGACACTATCCCCGCTGGTTTCAAAGCGTGAACCACTTTTGTATAGGTATTTATCATCCGGAGCTTCAGTATTAAAAATAGTGATACAGGGCACTTCATCTTTTAGCAGTTGAATACTATCGGGCCGACCGAAAACTTTTTCAAAATCACTTCGTGTAAAAAACCTATCCAGCTTACCATTAAACTTGATATCCTTGTCCAACATCACATCTCTTAATGCATATCCGCTGCCCGGCTTGGAAATCGCTGCTGTGGAACAGCATAACGAGGAAAGATCATGTTCTTTCGCAATACGCTTATCATACCGCAAGATTAGTGGATTATCGGGGTCGTTTGTTATATCCAAAAGTTGTCCGGTTTTCTGATGAAATTCCAACCAGCCCACAGCACGTTCTACCAGTCTTTTTTCTGAAGGAGTTTCCGAAATATCATTAATGACATACAACTTGATCGTCAGCTTTTCAGGGTCTCGGTAAGCTACTGCAGCCTGAACAAGCGTATCACCAAATTGACTAAATGCGACTGCATTGCTTGACTTCACCAATTGCTTTACAACTTGTTCGCAAGAAACAGTATTATTTTTCGGAACTATATTTTTCGCATCAACAGTATCAGTTTTCTGCTGTGCCTTGTTGGTAGACTTTCCCTGGCATGAGAAAAGGACTAGTGCGAAAAAGACAACGATTCTTGACATATCATTTTTTAGTTTTGGACAGGGCCTCTATTTCCCTGCGGATCTTTATTTCTCTTTGGTAGTACGTTTAAAAATTCTTGTTTCAACAGTTCCAGTTTTCACTATATTTCCCGTTTCATCCCATATAATCGGTTTTACCCTTAAATTCAATTTCCCTTTTACGACCTCCATTTCCAGCTCGTCATTAAGTCCCTGCTTAGCCGGGATAAACAAGACATTTCCTTTTAATTGGGGCCGAAAAGTTCTTGGCGGAGCCTCACCGCTGCCGATGTCTTTAAAACTTGCATATTCCTTGCCCGGTTCAAACCAGATCACCACGGTATTGGTCTGAAACCTGGTCTTATACTCCCACTTACCTGTAAAAGCAGATTTCATACGATCGGGAATTTCCGTGGTCTGCGCGCCCGAACGTCCTATAAAAAGAATGAATATAATCAATAAAATAGGTCTCATCTATTGTTAATGGCTAATTTAAATTTGTTTATGCAGGCATTTTCACCATAAGATCAATCCTTAAGCCGATTTCGGTTTATGTATAATCTTATCGTATGATACCATTTTGGCGCTCTAATCAGAGTAACCTTAACAATTTTTTTGCCAAAAAATGTACAATGCAAATTATCGAATATCAATCATACCAACCCCCATTCGATGCATTTACATACAAATTCACCAACACTTTTGGTCTCCTTTTTTCTGAACAGATTTTTCCGGTGAGTACGTACCGTGTCGGGCGAAATAAAAAGTTTTTACGAGGTCTGTGGACTAGAGTTTCCTTTGGCTACCAAAGCCACGGTTTCAATCTCACGCTTGGACAATAGCGGAATAGCACATTTCGACGCTCGATAACCAAATGGAACTGCCCATATTTGGATATTTAAAATTATTATCGTAATATTGCGATATAACAAAAGAAGATGGGACTTACAAAGACAGAAATTTTCGCTGATGAACAGAATAAACTGGCTACAGCATTTAAGGTTTTAGGACACCCCGCACGAATAGCTATCCTTCAATATATTATTGACAAGAAAGCATGCATCTGCAACGATCTGGTTGATGAACTAGGGCTAGCACAGGCAACCATTTCCCAACACCTTAAGGAATTAAAAAATACAGGAATAATACAGGGGACAATCGAGGGAAAATCTGTTTGTTACTGTATTAATGAAGCGGTCTGGAAACAAATGCAACAGGAGTTCAACGCATTTTTCAATCAGGACGTAAACATCTCAAGCTGCTGTAAGTAACTTTTTTTGAGCAAATACATCGTAATATTGCAATATATAGTTTTTAATAAATAATAAAATTAGTCTTTTATGAAATTATCAGAAATCAAAGAAATTTTAGCAACATTGGATCATGTTGATTTTCAGTTGGAAAATGGCACATTTGTTCCTGAACACTTCCATGTCACCGAAGTAGGTCAGATCACAAAAAAATTCATTGACTGTGGTGGTGTTATCCGTCAGGAGAAAGTGGTAAACTTCCAGCTATGGAATGCGGATGATTATGAGCACCGTCTAAAACCAGGCAAACTATTACATATTATCAATTTGTCCGAAGAGAAATTGGGTATCGAAGATGGGGAAATTGAAGTGGAATACCAAAGCAGTACGATCGGCAAATACGATCTTGACTTTAACGGTAAGACCTTTGTCTTGAAAAACAAGACTACGGCCTGCCTCGCCCAAGATGCTTGCGGCATACCATCCGAAAAGCCGAAAATAAATATTTCAGCATTGCCAGTCAGCGGAACTTCTTGCTGCACGCCAGGCTCAGGCTGTTGTTAATCACTTAAAATTCACTGCAGCAATGTATCAGAAAATAAAAGAAATAATAAGCACGATTACCTGCAGACAACACTTGTCTGAGGAACGTAAAGCGGCATTGAATCCCTTGATTCAATTTATTCAGGACAAGGTTGATCGTGGACAGCCGGTCAACCTCAATTTTATCTGTACCCACAATTCCCGTAGAAGCCATTTATCTCAGCTTTGGGCGCAGGTGGCCGCATCCTTCCATCATATCCCAGCGGTCAACTGCTACTCAGGGGGGACGGAAGAAACTGCTTTATTTCCTAAAATCGCAGAAACATTGGTTTCGCAGGGATTTGAGGTTTTTAAGATCGCTGATACGGATAACCCAATCTATGCAATAAAATATGGCGACAACGACCAGCCGGTTATCGGCTTTTCAAAAAAATATGATAGTCCATTCAACCCAATCTCTGGCTTTGCTGCAATCATGACCTGCTCGCAGGCGGATGGCGGATGCCCTTTTATTCCCGGTGCTGAAAAAAGGATACCGATTACTTTTGAAGATCCCAAGATTTCAGATGGCACAGCTGAGCAAACAGCAGTGTATGCAGAACGTAGTTTAGAAATTGCGGCCGAAATGTGCTATGTCTTTTCAAATATCAAGATCTAACCCATGCAATCGAAGTTAAAATTTCTTGACCGTTACCTCACCTTATGGATATTCCTGGCAATGGTTTTCGGTATTTCTTTGGGCAATTTTTTTCCCACTTCTGCACGATGGATCAATAGCTATAGCAGTGGCACAACAAATATACCACTTGCTGTCGGACTGATTCTCATGATGTACCCGCCATTGGCCAAGGTGCGTTATGAACAGGTTGGGAAGGTCTTCCGAAACCTAAAAGTTCTCGGCACCTCCCTGGTTCTGAACTGGATCATAGGACCAGTATTAATGTTTGTATTGGCACTTTTATTTCTGAACGGATATCCTGAATATATGGCCGGATTGATCCTAATCGGACTTGCTCGCTGTATTGCAATGGTTGTCGTATGGAATGAACTCGCAAATGGTAATAGAGAATATGCCGCAGGATTAATTGCGTTGAACAGTATCTTCCAGGTCTTACTCTATAGTTTATATGCCTACGTTTTTATCACTGTGTTACCTCCACTTTTTGGTGTGACAGGACTTTCCGTGAACATTTCCATTGCTGAAATCGCAAAAAGCGTCGCTATTTACCTAGGAATACCCTTCCTCGCTGGAGTTCTGAGCAGATATGGGCTGATCGCCTTAAAAGGTGAAAATTGGTTTCATAACCGTTTTATCCCCTTGATCTCTCCAATTACTTTGATAGCGTTGCTTTTTACCATTGTTGTGATGTTCAGCCTCAAAGGTGAAATGATCTTACAGTTGCCTATGGATGTATTGCGAATAGCGGTCCCATTGCTAATTTATTTTGCGCTGATGTTCATAATCAGTTTTTTTGCTGGCAAAAGGGTCGGTGCCGATTACTCACAAAGTACAGCCATTGCTTTTACGGCTGCAGGCAATAATTTTGAATTGGCCATTGCGGTCGCAATTGGTGTATTCGGTATCAATAGTGGACAGGCTTTTGTCGGAGTGATTGGTCCACTGGTCGAGGTCCCCGCATTGATAGCACTGGTCACCCTTGCATTTTGGTTCCGAAAAAAATACTTTGTAAAAGAACTTGCTACTTAAGTATAGACTTATAATAAATCCCGAAGCCATGTTTTTTGACATGGCTTTTTTGTTTGCAATATTCCACTTTCTATCTATCCCTTCAGCAGCCAGAATATAGTGCGTAAAAATCTCTTTCTAAGAAATGAAGAAAGCTTTATAAAAAGGGAATTATGGGCCCTACACTTTATCCGATCAATGCGGATAAAGTGGAAAATATTGACAACGATATTCTGCAGCAAAGAAGCGATCACATGGCCTTTAACATCGAGAAAAATTAAGTTGATGTAGCATAAAGCATGGGCAAATCGTTCTATTTGATAGATTTATCACATCATTTTACAAACCATTATATTAAACCATGAAGTACATTTGCCTACTAGTTACCCTATTTATCTTTTCTGCCTGTTCGAAAGAAAAGGGATATGGTCGCTTTAACCTAAGAGATGGACAAGAGGTCGAGCTTTTAGTCAGTCACCATTATGGTGCTATTAACGATGCCCCCTTGTTATTACCACAAAAAGAATCAGCGGAGCTGCCTCTTTCAAATTTTAAAGATAGGGAGCCCGGATATAATTATAAAATAAAGGCCAAGATGGTCGCTTACAATGGTCCTGAACTGATGGATGGTGGCCCATCCGACGGTCTTCAATTTATTAAAATTATCAGTCGGGAGAAATACACAGGCAACGATCCTTTTGAAATATCGCTTATACACTCATTTATACCTGGACCGCCCCAAATCATACTTTGGAATGAAGAAGATAAGTATCTCATCAACATTGGAACAAAGATCCAACTCACTTACACCGATAAAAAGGTTGGGGATCAACTGGAGGAAATCTGGCAGTACAATCATAAAAGATTGACTGATTATAGTTTGGTTTCCTTACCCCTTAAATGGAAATCCATTCAAGCGACTGTCACACATGACCCCAAAAATTTTGGAAAAGCTTACCTTGTATCCAATATCAAACTGGTCGAATAAGATGACATGTTAAGAAAAACGATTCGGACAGTAGGCAAATGCGCAAAATGCGAGCCTACTGCCGAATCTGAGATTGCCCCCTCTTACTATCCTATTGGTTTCTCCTAAATTCCTCAGGGCTCTGCCCTTTCTTGGCCTTAAAAAATGTTATGAAATAAGGTACATTGTCAAATCCTAGTTCAATGGCTATTTCCCTGACCGTTTTAAACGTATGATACAGCAGACGTTCTGCTTCTAATACGATCCGATTCCGGATCAGTGTGCCACAACTTGCGGCTCTCTTTTCGCGGCAAATGCGGTTGAGATGATTGACTGACAAATTCAGTCTTTCGGCATAGAAAGACGGGAATCGCTTCTCTCTATAATTTTCGTCCAACAAAGTCTCGAAAGCCATTAACCGTTCCTCCTTTTCGTCCATCCGCACAGCGCCAATATTTTTTGTAATCCGACGCCCCAACAGCTGTAGCAAACTATGCAGGTGGTTGTGTAGCAACTCTCTTGAGCCAAATTTTGCTGTACGATATTCCTTCTGCATCAGCTCCATCAGGTGGCTACATCTTTCGATGTCTTCACTGGTCAATACAAAGCCGTTCATCCGGTTACATTTTAAATAGTTAAAGTAGTGTGTCCTTTCCATATGGTAGCGCTGCATAAAAAAGGTTTCCGTAAAAAGGACGATACTTCCTTCGACAGGTATATTATGCAGGAAGCTACAGACACAATCGGCGCTGATGCTCAGCATATCATGCCTGCCCATGGCATACATTCTTTTATCTGCCACCATCGTCAGGCCACCACTCTTAATCAGCAAAACACTATAGTATGAATGCGCGAGCAATGTCTTTTGTTGAGCTTTGGCATGTAAATATTCGGCGATAGGCATAATAATAATCCCATTGGAAGCCGAATCAATATTTTCTAGTCTTAGAAAATCTAGTTTTTCTTTTCGTATTACCATTATCTTATTCTTTTTCTTCAATAAAAAATTTAAAGGGAATGGTTATACGATTGGAGGTTTAAAAATCCGGTCAAAGATCCCCTGACACAAGGGGTTACCTTCCGTTAGCGGATGGGTTATTCTTAAAATTCGGGTAAAGGGTTGCTGCCGGGTCAGCTCTTGAACAAGCTGTACAAACAGCGGTATCTCAGCACTTTTCACTTTGATCAACACATCGCTGGCCTCTTTTTCTTCCACTGTTTTCTCACTCAGGTAGCAGAACCCCTTACAGGTAGCCGCAGGTTCATAGCGATAGACACATAGCTGCTGCTCAATATAATCCCGATTGCATTCAAAGCCAATAAATACCCACAATAGATTGGTTGCCTGTAGGCAAAGAGCCCAGGCCATCAACAGACAGAAAAGTCCTTTCAGCTTGTAGGATTTCATCGATATAGATTATTTCTTTATTTCGTTGCGCTATTCCGTTCGCGGAGGTACTCCAAAATTGCGGGCGCATCTTCCTGTTGCAAGCCCAGACTGATCATGGGTGACGCAAACTCCTTGCTCAGTGCTTTTGCATCAGGATCTTTTTCAAGCATTGTTGCCGGATCGAGCATCATATTCATGATCCATTCCGGTGTACGGCGTTTGATGACACCGTCCAATGACGGACCTACCAAGGTACGATCAAAGCCATGACACATAGCACATTTGGAGACAAATAACTCTACCCCCCTATTTGCGAGCTGTGCATCAAAGGGTTTGTGCTCAAAAGATACAACAGGACCTACCCCTTTGGCTCCTTCGGTTTTATAGTCCAACATTTCGGTTGCTGGAGATGCCGCTGCCGGCTCAGTAGCTTTGCCGGTTGATACCTTTTTCTTATCCCCATTATCCGCACAGGCAAGCAGAAGGATAAAGCCAAAACAGGCAAGGATTATTGTGATTCTATTTTTCATTACTCTCTTTTTCCAATTGTTTAAAACAGTATATAGTATTCCCATGTGCTATTCCTTCAGCAGATAGGAGATTCGATAGCCAGTCCCATCAGCCTAATCCAGCTGGATCAATAGCGCCAAAGGGACTTCCTTCATGGACGAAGAATATGCTTTCCGTGGTATAAATCACTGGGCAACATGCATACAGTTATTCTTCTCAGGAAAACACATACAGATTGGACCGTTTACATAAAACGTCAATCGTTGCATCCAATAAATTCTTTAAAAGGTATTAGACGAGCGGTGGGTGGAAAATAGAAAAGATGGGGCGGTAAGCATAATTCTCTTTCTGTTCTGCAAAGGCCAGTTGAATACAGTCTTCGTCAGATGAAGAATTGTCAAAGGTAAAATTCAGGCTGTTGTTGATAAAAACAACATCGATGATGCGTGTCTCGAGTTTCTTCTGCTCCTTTTCTTCATGTTCACGCATCTTTTTCATCAAGATACATTGCCCTCTACAGGAAAGCGCCTTTTCGTTAAAGCGGTTGATACATTCATTTTTGGCAATATAGTCTCTATTGAGTTCAAAAACAGTCCATACCCATACGGTAGAGAAGCTCTGGAGGAGCATCAATGGCAGTAAGATCCATATGAATTGTTTCGCTTTCATGAATTGACAGTATTGCAAATATAATAATTGTTGTCATTGGAGGTGCAATAATTTTAGAAGTAACAAAAAACTACTAGTCTATTGTATTTAATTTTCGCCTCTAGCAATACCTGCGCTGTTTTTACATTTCTTTCCATAGCTATTACGCTTCAAGCCCCCCTGTCGATGTGCTTATTTTTTAATCTTCTTGCATTAAAGCATTTCTACCCCCATCAATGAGATAGGTCGTTCCACTCGCAAAGGAAGCGTAGGTACTGGAAAGAAATACACACCAACCGCCGACCTCTTCGGCTGTACCAAGTCGTTTAACCGGATGTCTATCGATAGTTTTTTGTCGCTCCTGCTCGGCATCCGGAAATGAATCGAACCATTTTTGATTCCCCGGGGTATCAATAAATCCCGGTGCGAGCCCTACCGCTCGAATCGCGGGTCCCCATTCAACAGCCATGGCACGCACCAAGGACAATAAAGCCCCTTTTGTGACATTGTAGGGAAAACATCCCGGAATGGAAGCATAGGCATGGTTAGAGGCCATGATGATAATCACTCCAGGTGAGGCCTGCATCAGTAGCGGTTTAAGGGTTTTGGCTAACAGCCAATGGGAAGCGAGATTCAACGCACTGTTGTTGTTCCAATCCGCTAATGTACAGTCATCCAGGCCCCTGAAAACATTCTGTCCAGCATTGGAAACCAGTATATCCAGACGACCATACTCTTGTTGCAAAAGTAAAGCCAGCTTCAGAATCGCAGCTTCTTGAGACACATCAGTCTCATAATAAAATGTACGCTCATGAAAGGGCTCCATTTTCAAAAAAAATGAAGCCACTGTCGGATCATCAACAGTTAATTCGGCACAGGCTATCACCGTTGCGCCGGCCTGTGCAAATTGCATACTTACCCCTAGCCCAATTCCAGAAATACCACCAGTGATAAGGACAATTTTGTCCGTCAAATCAATTGTAAACGCCATTTTCTTATAAAATTTACACGTAAAAACCTGGTCTAGGCTCCAATATCCCTGGATGCTTAAGCATTTCTTCTTCGATCAGGTCTACACCTAATCCCGGATTCTCACTCAATATCAAATGACCATTCTTCACCATATCCTTAATTGGATGATCGATGACTTCATCCCTCCAGGGAACATCGTTGAACAGAAATTCCTGTCTAAAAAAGTTTGGTACCGATGCACACACATGGGCACTTGCCAAGGTTGAAAGTGGCCCATTTGGATTATGTGGTGCCAACAATACATTGTAGGCTTCCATCATCGTTGCCATCCGCTTCATTTCCGAAGGCCCGCCACATCGCGTAATATCGGGCATCATAATATCACAGATATTTTTTTCCAGTACCGGTCGGATTCCATGTCTCGTGTAATGTCTTTCTCCGACACAGATTGACACATTGGAAGGTATGCGTTCACGCATTGCCCGCAAGTTGTCCGCATTTTCTGGACCTGCAGGTTCCTCATACCAAGTGATATTCAATTCCGAAAGGCGTTGTGCCATCTGTACGGCTACCCGATAATTCAACATTGCATGGGTCTCAATCATAATATCAAAATTGGGGCCTACGCTATCACGAACTGCTTTACTTACTTCAAAAGCTAAATCTTGCTGCTCGGCAGTCAAATTCAGGTTAACCGCCAAATCTTCTCCATAGAGGTAGTTTGTATGCGCAAAAGGATCAAATTTTAATCCTGTAAAACCGGCATCCTTCACCGCACGCGCCTGTTTGGCATAATCTTGTGGATTGTGCCCGCCAGCGGTAAACCAATAATTCGCGTACAGCAAGATTTCTTTGCGAAATGCACCACCCAGTAGTTCATAACAAGGTACTCCAAGCACCTTTGCTTTCAAGTCCAAGAGCGCCATATCAATTCCTGATATCGCACACATGCTCGCACCATAGGGCCCTATCCAGTTTAAGTCGCGATAAAGTTTGGTCCAGATAAAATCTGTTTTCATGGGGTCCAACCCAATGATCCGTTGGCCCACATGTTTGGCAGCCTCAAACACAATTGGACTACCTGGCCAGTTGGTAGCCTCGCCCACACCTGTATGACCTGTATCTGTATAAATCTTTAATAAAGTCCAATTGTACTTTACTCCTTCTACCAACCAGACTTTGACGTCTATAATCTTCATTCCGATTCAATTTTTTAATCTATTTTTAGAATAATCTGTCCACTTAACTTATCCCCTTTTTTTATTTTTTTACGGCCATAGCTATGCGGCGAGCCATAAAAAGGTTCTGAGCCATTGTTTGAATAATCCGCTACCAACCATTGAATATGTTGATCTTGCTTCCATGCTCTGGAATGTTGTTGTCCATTGGATAGTACCGTTACTTTAGCTCCAGGCCCATTTATGCTTGCCCAATGAATATTTGCTTTGGTCGATCTAAAATCGTTTGATCCCAAACTATTGGCATCATCTTTCCAATCCTTCGCCTGTGGCTTCCCATGTTCTTCTACTTCATAAAGCAGAATAGCATTCAATGCTGCTTCACCTTCATTTCTCCCGATATGATTTTCTGGATAAGTTGAAAATGCACCTTTGCGCGACCAGGCTAATTTATTGTACGATAAAGGCAATTCCATCATCAAACCTGATTGATAAAGATTCATTTCCTTCTCCCGTTGATAAAACATTTCGTATTCTATACGCAGAAGACCGTTCTTAAGGAAAACAAATTTTTGTTTTCCTTTTCCATTTTGATAGGTAAGATTCATACTTACCGAAATGCTATCAGCCGAATCAATTGCCTCCACGGCATCGGCAAATAAGATATATTGTTCATATTGTTTCAATGGTGCAATATTATTCTGATAGGTCTCCCCCGCTACATTCGGTTTTCCCCCGTCCTCCGCATTCGCTTCGATTAATGCGATTGTGGGGCCTTTGCTCAAAATAAGTTCGCCATCTTTTCGCACTGCTACCAATTTACCATAGGTTCTGCTAAATGTATAATCCAAATTTCCTTGTTTTACATAAATATACGCCGAATCTTGTTTCAGCTGTAACGCTGTCGTCAAAAATTGTTCTTGATTTTTTCGGTCTTTCTGAAACAACTCATTTTCGACCTCATTTCCCTGATTATCTGTTGCAATAATCTGCAATGAGCTGTACCCACTTGGAATTGGCAAGGTTACCTGCCCACCTTTACGAGGTCCGATAGCGGCTTTGAATGGAAATTGTTTTCCATCGACAATAGCCACAAATTTAATTTGATCAAGTGACAGAAAATCATACCTATTTTCAATATCGATAACGACTTTACTACCGTTAATAACCGGTTTACCGATTTTGATTGGTGAATAAGCCTTTTTCATACCAAAGTACTCCGGTTTCGGTCTGCGCCATCCATCGATTGGCCCCCAGGGCCCATAACCAACAATACGTCCATCGGGAAGATGAAAAGTATCATCAATACCACTCCAGATCGCTCCACCTAAATTGGCGGAATATTTATAAATCGAGTCAACAAAGGTCACCAAGGGAGCATTATAAGCATCCCTGATGCCAGGATCGGTCAACAATTCACGCCTATTATAGGTTGAAAGATGTGCATATTCGCCAAATAATGTTGGTCTTTTCATGGTATCGGTTGCCAAAGGCCCGTTAATACCTGGATAATGGTAATTGGCAATATCAGCCTTACTTCCACCATTATTAAAGCCACCCCAAGTTTGATCATGAAAGCTTGTCGGACGTGTTGGATCCAAGGTTTTCACATGTTGATTGATCTCCGCCCAAAGTGGGCTCCAATGAGATTCATTTCCCAGCGACCAGAACAATATAGAAGGGTGCTGTCTATTACTCAATACATTATCGATATTTGCCACCAGCATAACTGGCAAAAAACGTTTATCTTTATAGTCCCATTTCCGCCAGATTGGAGAAGCATGATGTTGAATCCAGCTCAATGCAGCTTCACTCTCCACATACATACCCAATTCGTCTGCTGCATTCAAAAATTCCTCTGATGGAGGGTAGTGCGAAGTGCGAATATAATTGACATTCGCCTGTTTGAATAAAAGCACATCCTGCCGATCTATTTCTGGATTTGAAGCCCTACCATTCAACGGATGCACAGCATGTCTATTAACTCCCCTCAATTTCACAGGTTTTCCGTTTACCAATAATTGGTTTTTTACGATTTCAATTTCGCGAAATCCTACTTTTTGCTTATTCATTTGCACGGCCTCACCATTGACGATCAAATCCGTTTCCAATAGATAGAGGTAAGGCGTCTCGGCCGACCAGTGCATCGGTTTTTTGACCGCTAGTAGACTTTCGATCCGTTTATGGCTCCCTACCCCAAGCTGAATCTTGTCGGAGGATTTTTGAAGAACTGTCTTACCGTCGGCATCCCGGAGTACATAGCGCAATTGGACCTGCTGCGGCTGGTTCGAGCTATTTTGCACCAGGCCGGCAAGTTTAAGCGTTGCATGGACATATTTTGAATCGAAATCTGTTGCAACTGCTGCATCCGAAATATGCACCTTAGGCACTGTAAATAAAGTTGCTTTGCGCAAAATTCCACCCACGGTATGCGCCGCATACTGAGACACACAAGATAAAATATCACTTAGGGTATTTGCCTGAACTTCTACGGTCAGTTTATTTTTTCCTTTGTTGACCTTTTCATTTAGGTCAACCTGAAAAGCCACAAATCCGCCTTCATGTTCACCGACTACCTGGTCGTTTACTTTGACAAGCGCATGTGAACTGACACCGTCAAAGCGAATGTATACCGGATTACCTTCCCAATCATCGGGCATTTCAAATGAACGCTCATACACTGCCGTTTCACCCGCAGCGACATGCTGGCCTTGCATCTCCCATTCTCCCGGTACCTGAATGGCCACTGGCTTAGTATTGGCAACTTTGAAGTTCCACTGTCCATTCAACAGAATCCGACTGGTTTTACTTGTGGCCAACTGATCAGGCAAAGGCGTCAAAAATGATCCAGCCTGTTGTGCCGACAGGTTTCCCAAGGTCGTACAGGCCAACAACAGCGCCAACCAGCTGCCTTTGGACAATTTTAATTTACATAATTCCATATTTTTCAAATGCTTCTTTGGCACCCATGCCTTCCATAACCTTGTTCAATACTACTTTTTCAGCTCTCGCTTTTTCAAATGCCCGAGCGAAAACCTCCTGTTCATATTCGCGTGGTACCACGCAGACACCATCAATATCGCCGATCAACATATCGCCATCCTTGATCAGGACATTCCCAAAACGGATGGGCACCCGCCAGTCAATAACCTTTCCACGTGGTGCCTGATCCTGTGCATAACAGCCCATGGAGAAACAAGGAAACTCGAGCGCCAAAATCCCAACGGTATCTCTTGAGTAGCCATTGACAATCGCCCCATGCGCACCCAATGTTTTGGCCCTTGCACTCATAATCTCACCCCAGAGCGCATAGTCCGGCGAAGAGCCGCTGCAAATATAAATCTCACCCGGACGTAGATCATCCAAGGCCTCAAGCATCAATCCAAATGATTTAGCCAATACTGAATTCTTCGACTGCTGTTCAGCAGTTCCGCAAACATCGGCCTCCAATACCGTCATTGCCCTACCAATTAAAAACAAATCTGATTTTAAAGGTCTTATATTCGGTGGCAGAAATTGATGGAACAATCCCATTTTGTCCATCACATCCCCAATGACAGCTGTAAAAAGTTCCTTACGGATCAGCTCAAAAAGCGTTTCATCATTCGCCCATTTCATAAGGTTATTTTCTTTCATTTTCCTGATATCAACTAAATAAGGCTATCTTATTCTGTCAAAGATACAGGCCGTTAAAATGCAATACTAAAACTGATCATACAAAAACAAAAACTATATATCCCCAAATACCACCAATAAATACTTATATAGGTGAATATTGTTTGAAATATCGATAAATAATTTATTTTTGTAGTCAACCAATCTCGCTAGCTATGAACAAATTACCCAAAGCTCAATTTATTGAACTCAGTCCGCCCAGCGAAAGAACCATCCATGTCAAAATAGTTGATCAAGACTTTTTGAGCAATCCTCTTCATTTTCATGAACTATGCGAACTGGTGTTGATTTTGGAAAGTTTTGGTAAGCGTGTTGTGGGCAATAATATTGCTACATTCACGGAAGGTGACTTGGTTTTGATGGGGCCAAATATTCCGCATATCTGGCGCAATGATGACGTATTTTTAGAACCAGGCAATCCACAACGGGCGCGTGCTATTGTGATCTATTTTCCCGCAGATTTTTTACTCCAGCTGACCGACGAACATCAAACGATTCAAGCGATGCAGCATTTTATCCGTAAGGCCCAACGTGGGCTCCGCTTTTATGGTGAAACTAAAGATAAGGCGCATACACTGATGGAAAGCATTAGTGATAAAGAAGGATTTTCAAAGATTATTGAATTTCTTAAACTTATCCAATTACTGCAGGAAGCCGTAGAATTTGAAAGTCTTGTGTCCGAAGGTTATCGACCGACCTTTAGCGAACAGGAAACACAGCGCATTAATAAGGTCTATCTCTATGTCATGAGCAATTTCAAAGAAGACGTTAATATACAAGCTGCCAGCGGAATCCTTAATATGACTCCCAACGCTTTCTGTCGTTTTTTCAAACGTCATACCCAGAAATCTTTCACCCGATTTGTCAATGAAATGCGCATTGGCCATGCCTGCAAATTGCTGATGGACCGAACACTCAGTATTTCTGAGATCTGCTATATCTGCGGCTATCAAAATCTTACGAATTTCAATAAATTCTTTAAATCCATTATGAACAAGACGCCACGAGAATTCCGAAAAGAAATGGATTTTTAAAACTTTAATGATAAGGTATCATCCCTAAAAATTGAAAAAATCTAGTTTTAGCACATTTCAACATCCACTATATCGCTTATTACGTATATATGGTCGTTGATATACATTATACTGTAAAACGTTAGCCTATCATTTTGAAAATTACCCTCTCAAAATGATAGGCATCTATTCAACCAATGATGGCACCACACAAAACACAACAAGCTAAAAAACAGAAAATTACCAACAAACACCCTTTCCTGGAGTAAATTTTGATTTAAAATAAAACTAATATAAATCAGAAATGAACAGATTGAATGTAAAATGGAAACAGGAAGTGGAACCACCATCATTTCCTAAGTGGCTTAAATCCTATCACCTCCTCCTATGTGCTATTATTATAGTAGTCGCTTTTGGCTCAGTTTTAAAACATTTCGGTGCAAAAAGAATGGATAACTATATTCATCACAGTTCGAGCAAGCTCAATATAATAAGACAGCCCGATTAGGTAATTTTATAACACGCTCAGCGTTCAAGCAAGCTATTGAAGCTCAAAATTCGCAAATACACAGGCTAACTGAAAGCTAAGCTGCCACATGATCGCGAAATCCGACATGTAGCGTCTGCCAGGCCTTATCAACAGGAAATTATATCACGTGAAAGTACTTATCATTGACGATGAAGACAAGTTGAGGAACTTGCTCTCAAAAATTATTAGCTTCGAAGGTTTTGAGGTCTTTCAGGCTTCCAGTATTAAATCAGGCTTAAAACAATTGGAACTGGAAGAGATAGATGTCATTGTATCTGACGTCAAACTTCCCGATGGGAATGGCGTAGAGACAGCCAAGATTATCAAAAGCAAATATCCTGCTGTCGAAATTATTCTTTTGACTGCTTTTGGGAATATCCCGGACAGTGTCGATGCCATCAAAAACGGTGCCTTTGACTATATCACCAAAGGGAACGACAACGACAGGATAATTCCACTATTGTACAAAGCCGGTGAAAAGGCCGTGCTGAATAAAAAAGTTCAAAAACTCGAAAAGCAGCTCGGTGAAAAACATTCTTTTGATAAGATCATCGGACGGTCTAAATCCATCATTAAGGCAATTGATCTCGCTAAAAGAGTCGCTAGTTCCGAGACCACTGTACTACTGACCGGAGAAACCGGGACCGGAAAAGAGGTTTTTGCTCAGGCAATACATCTGGCCAGCTTACGTGCAAATCACAGTTTTGTAGCAATCAATTGCTCAGCATTCAGCAAAGAGCTCCTTGAAAACGAACTATTCGGACATAAAGCCGGCGCTTTTACAGGCGCAACCAAAGATCAAAAAGGACTCTTTGAAGAAGCGCACAAAGGAACAATCTTCTTGGATGAAATCGGTGAAATGGAAATAGAGCTACAGGCCAAAATATTACGTGTACTAGAAACAGGTGAATTCCTGCGTGTGGGCGATAACAAACCCACCAAAGTAGATGCCCGCATCATTGCAGCCACAAATCGCAATTTAGAAAATGAAATTGAACTCGGCAATTTTAGGAATGACCTATTTTATCGCTTGTCGGTCTTTGCAATACCACTTCCCTCCTTGCGCGAAAGACCTAAAGACATTCGATTATTGGCAGAACACTTTGTCAATTGGTTTGCCGTAAAGTCCAATCGACGATCATTGAAATTAACAGACGAATATCTCAGCGCATTAGAGAGAAACGCCTGGAAAGGCAATATCCGTGAGCTGAAAAACGTGATCGAACGAAGCGTGATATTAGCAGACGATGGGATCCTCAGCTTAGATACCTTGCCTATAAACCTGCAACAGGACAACAAAGACACAGCGATGATGTCAACATTTTCGATGGCCAGCGTAGAAAAAACACATATCCTGAAAATATTAAACTACACCCAAGGCAATAAAACAGAAACGGCGAGACTTCTAGAAATAGGCTTAGCAACCCTGTACCGAAAAATAGACCATTATAAAATATCCTAGAAATGGGCAAATTTACCTCCATTAAAGCCCAATCCAAGAACATTCCTACCAACACCAAAAGCCTGCGGAGATCAATCAGCAGCTATTCATATCCTCTTTTTTATGTAAAAAACAATAACCTATCATTTTGATAATCCACCTTATCAAAATGATAGGTTATTTGTTTTCAACACATCCGAAAATAAATCACAACAAATTAATAAACAACTAATTACATCCAATTAAAAACTATTGGAATACATTTTGGCATATCGGATATAAAATAAATAAAAATGAGCAAGACAGATGTTAGATGGGAACAGGAACAAGAGCCACTATCGTTCCCTAAATGGCTAAAATCTTATCACTTATTGTTCTTTGCAACACTGGTGGTATTGATTTTCGGAGCAATAATAAAACATTATAGTACAGTCTAATCAATAACAAAATGATAACATTAATATTAACGCTGGCGGGAGTAGCCTGCTTTGGTCTATTCATTAAGTCAATTGACTTTTTTGATAAAATCTAGTAAGAATGAATAAAATAAATGAACAATCCGCAAGTCAATATCTTGCCGATCATTATGGAGAAATAAAAGAAGAAATCAAGGATCTGTCATCCCGAAGGAATTTTGCCGGGATATTTCAGGCCATCGTGAACCATATCAATTACCTACTTTCTAATGGCCAGATCGAAAAAATCGGCAATCGATTAAAATATATGGGATGGCTTTATAGAATGGGAAATGAACAGGTACGCAACATCATTGAAAATCTCTTTGTGCGCTCTTTTCGGGGAATGAAAAGAAGATGCACATCCGAAGAATGGATCTATATGTATCAGCAGATTCCTAAAAATCTTAAACAAATTTATTTGTTGCAAAGCAGCAGCTATATCACTCAAAAATCTTTTATATGACAGCACTGTTTGTGGTAGCTATTGGTGTATTCGTTTACATCTGCTACGTACTGCTAAAACCAGAGAAATTTTAAATCACAATAGCTGATGAAAGAAGACAAGAAAAGGTTAAAATCTTATGTAGATAAGGGACAACAGAATTTCATCAGATAGTATGTAGAGAAATTAAATAATATTAACAGAAATGAATACAGAAATTTTAGGAATAATCGTAATGTTTGTCATAACAGTATTGCTTGCAATACCGTTAGGCAAATACATTGCAAAAGTCTATGGAGGCGAAAAAACACTGCTTGACCCCATATTTAATCCCATAGAACGGATCTTTTATAAAGTCAGCAGGATCAATCCACAGACGGAAATGAACTGGAAACAACAGATGGTAGCGATGGTCAGCATCAATATGATCTGGTTTTTATTGGGTATGCTCATCTTGATGACACAGGGCAGCCTGCCACTGAACCCGGACAATAATCCGAGTATGTCGGCGGATCTCGCATTCAATACTGTCATTTCATTTGTCGTTAACTGTAACCTCCAACACTATTCGGGTGAGACCGGGCTCAGTTATCTGGGCCAATACTGGCTTATGTTCCTACAATTTGTAAGTGCAGGTATCGGTATGGCAGCTGCAGTACTTGTATTCAGGGCATTCCGTGATCGCACAGCAAGTACATTGGGAAATTTTTACAACTATTTTGTAAAATCATGTACACGTATATTATTACCGCTTTCATTGGTTGTTGCGATCATCCTTGCTTTTGAGGGCACACCAATGACTTTTGAAGGAAAAGATACCATTACAACGCTGCAAGGTGATACTGTAGCAGTGTCGAGAGGTCCTGCTGCTGCCTTTGTAGCCATTAAACATATCGGAACAAATGGCGGTGGATTTTATGGTGCAAACTCTGTCCACCCATTTGAAAATCCTTCATATCTCTCCAATATGGTCGAGATGGTCGCGCAGATGATTATCCCCATAGCCATGATTTTTGCGCTGGGTATCTTCATCAAGCGGCGGAAGCTCTCCTGGATGATCTTTGGTGTCATGACGATCGGCTTCCTTTTGCTTGTCATTCCGAATATTATGATGGAGACCAAAGGTAATCCTGCGCTTGCGGCGATGGGAGTTGATAATTCTCTCGGGGCAATGGAGGGTAAAGAAGTCCGCTTTGGAGCGCCCGCATCCGGTTTTTGGAGTATTGTGACCACGGTAATTTCGACAGGTTCGATTAATTCCATGCACGATAGCACCATGCCCCTATCGGGTATGAATGAATTGCTTGCCATGATGATCAATGCCTTCTATGGCGGCTGTGGTGTAGGGATACTGAACTTCTTTATTTTCATCATTCTCGCTGTGTTTATCAGTGGACTGATGGTTGGTCGGACACCCGAGTTTTTAGGAAAAAAAGTGGAAGCCAGAGAAATGAAAATCGCTATGATTATCGCACTGCTGCATCCCTTTCTAATCCTGGTAGGAACAGCTTTAGCAGCCGCACTACCGCAATACACCGCAGCAACGCTGAACAACCCTGGATTCCACGGCTTTAGTGAGATGCTTTATGAATACACCTCATCGGCAGCAAATAATGGTAGCGGATTTGAAGGATTGGGAGACAACAGCATATGGTGGAACGTCAGTACAGGTTTCGTACTTATTTTGTCCCGCTTCCTACCGATTATAGGCCCGGTTGCCATCGCTGGTTTATTGGCTGAAAAGAAATTTATTCCTGAGGGAGATGGAACATTGAAAACAGACACAGCAACTTTCGGGCTTATGGTATTCGCCGTTATAGCCATTGTCGCTGCACTATCCTTTTTCCCAGCATTGGCATTAGGCCCTATTGCGGAGTACTTCTCACTTTATTAAACATTGATTAAAGAAATTAGAAATGAACAAAAATACATCACTGTTTCAAAAAGACATGGTACAGGAAGCACTGAAACAGTCTTTTGTGAAACTAAACCCGAAAACAATGTTCCGCAATCCGGTTATGTTTACCGTATGGATCGGAACTGTGGTCATGCTGATCGTCAGTTTATGGACCTTGGCAGGAGCACAAGGACAGGGAAGTTTTGGTTACAACTTTGCCGTATTTATCATATTATTACTCACACTGTTGTTTGCCAACTTTGCGGAGGCCATTGCCGAAGCAAGGGGAAAAGCGCAGGCGGATAGCCTGCGCAAAACAAGAGAAGAAACTCCAGCCAAACTTAAAAACGGCCAGACCATCTCTTCTGCTCAGTTAAAAAAAGGCGATATTTTCATCTGTGAAGCCGGCGATATTATCCCTTCAGACGGTGAAATCGTGGAAGGACTTGCAACAATTGATGAAAGTGCCATCACCGGTGAATCCGCCCCCGTCATTCGGGAGGCAGGTGGAGATAAAAGCTCTGTAACCGGTGGAACCAAGGTGCTTTCCGATAAAATAGTCGTGCAGGTAACCACACAACCGGGTGAAAGCTTCCTCGATAAAATGATCGCCTTGGTAGAAGGTGCCTCAAGACAAAAAACACCCAATGAAATTGCCCTTACCATTTTACTGGCAGGCTTTACATTGGTATTTATTATCGTCTGTGTAACACTAAAACCATTTGCTGATCATGCGAATGTCGGCATCACCATTGCGTCATTCATTTCTCTATTTGTCTGTCTCATACCAACGACTATTGGAGGATTGCTTTCCGCAATAGGTATCGCCGGAATGGACAGAGCCCTACGTGCAAATGTCATTACCAAAAGTGGTAAGGCCGTGGAAACAGCAGGTGATATTGATGTATTGTTGTTGGACAAAACAGGAACAATAACCATTGGTAACCGCAAGGCTACTCATTTTCACACCGCACATGGTATTGATGAGAAAAAATTAATAAAAGCAGCTGTATTGAGCTCGATGGCTGATGAAACTCCCGAAGGTAAATCTATTATAGAACTTGCCGGTATCAATCCGCTGAGCTATGAAGTGAAGAACCCCGTATTCATCAAGTTTACAGCTGAGACACGAAGTTCAGGTATAGACTATGAAAACATACGTATCCGAAAAGGTGCAACTGATGCGATTAAAAATCTTGTTACAGGAGCTGGCAATAGATTCCCAGAAGAAGTCGAAGAAAGTGTTAAGACGATTTCCCAAAATGGAGGAACACCCCTAGTGGTTTCCGAAAATGACATCGCGCTAGGCGTAATCGAACTACAGGATATTATCAAACCCGGTATCCACGAAAGGTTTGAACGTCTTCGTAAAATGGGGATCAAAACAGTGATGGTAACGGGAGACAACCCCTTGACAGCGAAGTTTATTGCCGATAAAGCTGGTGTGGATGATTTTATCGCCGAAGCCAAACCAGAGGATAAAATGAACTACATCAAAAAAGAGCAATCCGAAGGCCGCTTAGTGGCTATGATGGGTGACGGAACAAATGATGCTCCAGCTTTGGCGCAGGCCGATGTAGGGGTAGCCATGAATTCGGGTACGCAGGCAGCAAAAGAAGCCGGAAATATGGTTGATCTGGACAATGACCCGACCAAATTGATCGAGGTCGTTGAAATTGGCAAACAATTATTGATGACCAGAGGGACATTAACAACCTTTAGTATTGCCAATGATGTCGCTAAATATTTTGCGATTATTCCGGCCCTGTTTATTACCGCTATTCCAGCACTACAGGGGCTCAATATCATGAAATTGCATAGCCCAGAAAGCGCTATTCTGTCAGCCGTTATTTTCAATGCCATTATTATTCCGATGCTGATTCCATTGGCACTTAAAGGTGTTGCCTACAAACCGATTGGAGCAAGTGCCCTATTGCGCCGAAACCTACTCATATTTGGGTTAGGTGGGATTGCCGTTCCTTTTTTGGGCATCAAGGTGATTGATATGTTCGTCGCTATTTTCTTTTAATCCGTAAAATAAATCAAGAGGGATAAAATCTCACAGAACTTGTTTCTTTCTGATTTTACCCTCATAAAATATAAATGAAATGAAAAAACACATTTTGCCCGCAATAAAGTTGACCATCATTATGATCCTGTTCTTTACAGTGATCTATCCATTAGCTGTCTGGGGGATGGCCCAGTTTTCCTCCAACGCGGGAAAGGGAAAAATCATTGAGCACAATGGTAAAAAGTATTATTCAAATATTGGTCAGGCCTTCACAGCCGACAAATACTTTTGGTCGAGACCCTCTGCGGTAAATTACAATGCTGCCGGGTCGGGAGCGAGTAACAAAGGGCCTTCAAATGAAGAATACCTAAGTCAAGTACAGGCGCGTATCGATACATTTTTAGTACACAACCCTGGCATCAAAAAATCCGAAATACCTGTCGATCTGATTACGGCAAGTGGAAGTGGATTAGATCCGAACTTCTCAATTCAAGCGGCCAAAGTTCAGGTCAAACGTATCGCAACGATACGAGGTATCGAAGAACAGAAAATAAATCAATTGATCGAGGACAATGCTGAAAGACCCTTGTTGGGAATTTTCGGTCCTCAAAAAATCAATGTGTTAAAGCTCAACATCGCCCTGGATAAGTTGGCGAGCAGATAAAAAACTCCAACCATGAAACTATCAGGCTTTGTTTAGCTGCTTTTTCGTCTAAGCAGGGCGGATAGATTAATAATTCCCCTTGGCAATTTGTTTAAGGGGAATTTGTAAGTTTATAAAAGTTATCACATGTTATGGATGAAAGAAAAAGTGCGGAACATTTTTTAAATCTGATTCAGAAATCCCGAAGAGGTAAATTCAAACTCTATATCGGGATGAGTGCCGGAGTTGGTAAGACCTTCCGTATGCTTCAGGAAGCACATGCACTTTTACAGAGTGGTATCGATGTCAGGATCGGTTATATCGAAACTCATCAGCGTATCGAAACCCATGCGTTGCTGGCTGGTCTTCCAATGATCCCAAGGAGAACCTTATTTTACAAAGGCAAGGAGCTTGAGGAAATGGATGTACAGGCTATTGTCAATCTTAGACCCGAAGTGGTTATTGTTGATGAACTGGCGCATACAAATATAGAAGGCAGCAAAAACGAAAAAAGATGGCAGGATGTGATGGATATCCTTGATGCCGGTATCAATGTCATTAGTGCTGTAAACATTCAACATATTGAGAGCCTCAATGATGAAGTCAGAGATATCACAGGTATTGATGTACAGGAGCGTATTCCAGACAGTGTGGTTGCCCAGGCCGATGAAGTTGTCAATATCGACTTAACAGCAGAGGAGCTGATTAATAGGCTAAAGGAAGGTAAGATTTATGAAAGTTCAAAAATAACCGCAGCTCTCAACAATTTCTTCAAAAGTGAACATATTCTGCAGTTGCGCGAACTAGCATTAAAGGAAGTCGCTTCGCAGGTGCAAAGGAAGGTCGAAACGGAGGTTGTCCTCAATCGAAATGTTAAAAAAGAACGTTTTCTGGCCTGCATCAGTTCAAACGAACAAACGGCCAAAAATGTCATCAGGAAAACTGCCCGTCTGGCCAATTACTATAATAGCAAGTGGTATGTCATGTATGTACAGGTTCCCAAAGAGAGCGTAGACAGGATTGCGTTGGATAAACAGCGACATCTCATCAACAACTTTAAACTGGCTACCGAACTAGGGGCTGAAATTATTAAGGTAAAGGCCAAGAACGCTACCAAAGCCATTATTAAAGAATGTGAAGAACGTATGATCACGACGGTCTGTATCGGTAAACCACATATCAATCTGATTAAGATCATTCTCGCAACTGATACATTCAAAGCTTTATTAAATAAATTGTCTCAGGAAAATATTGATCTCGTAATATTGTCATAAAATGAAAATTAAAGCAAAATTAACATTTGGTGTAGGGCTCCTATTTATATTGATCGTAGCCTTAGCTGTTATTAGCGGATGGTATGTTAATCAGCTCAAAAGAGACACGAATAATATACTTGTTGCAAATTACAACACCTTGCTCTATTCCCGGAATATGCTTCTGGCGTTGGAAGATATCAGCAAGGATGCGGCGGCAATTGACACATTTCAAAATAATTTGACGCTACAGATGGGAAACGTGACTGAAATCGGCGAGATCGAGAGGACAAACCTAATTGTAAAGCACTTCAATTCGCTTAAAAATAAACCCGACGATGCACAGCTAAGCTCTTCCATCCGAAAAGACATTACCGAATTAATGCGGTTAAATATGGATGCTATCAGCAGAAAAAGTAACATTGCAGATGAAACCGCCCGCAGAGCGATACTCATCATTTCATTTACAGGAGCATTATGTTTTCTGATCGCGGTCATATTATTGGTCAATCTTCCGTCCAATATTGCCAATCCTATACGGGAGTTAACCGAAAGTATCAAGGAAATTGCCGGCCAAAATTATTCAAAACGCGTCAACTTCGGTGGACACAACGAATTTGGAGATCTGGCGCGATCATTTAATACCATGGCTGAGAAGCTGGAAGAATATTCGGACAGCAAATTAGAAAAGATCCTAAAAGGGAAAAAGCGGATCGAAACCTTGATCGACAATATGCATGATCCTGTTATTGGGATCGACGAAAATAAAAAGGTCCTGTTTGCCAACGATGAAGCCTTGAATATATCAGGACTACGGAAAGAAGATTTCATTGGAAAAGCTGTACAAGATATCGCCGTAACCAATGACCTGATCCGGGATATTATAAAAGACATCTTTCTACCAGCGCCAAAAAGCAACAAAGCAGAACAGTTGAAGATCTATGCAGATGGCAAAGAAAGTTATTTTGAGAAAGAAGTAATCGACATCAATATCGTCCCCACCGGCGAAACAGATATCAAATTCATCGGCCAGGTAATCCTATTGCGCAATATTACTCCCTTTAAAGAGCTTGACCTCGCGAAAACAAATTTTATGGGAACAGTATCGCATGAGTTTAAAACGCCTATTTCATCCATTCAAATGGGCGTACAACTGTTGGAGAATGAAAAAGTTGGGGTTTTAAATGGCGAGCAAAAAGACCTGATCAACGGAATAAAAGACGATACCGATAGACTACTGAAAATAACGGGAGAGCTGCTCAATATAACACAAGTCGAAAGTGGCTCTATACAAATCAATCTGCTACCATCGGAGATCAAACCCATTATTGAGTATGCTGTCAACGCAAATAAATCTGCGGCCGACAATAAAAACATACAGATCGCAATTGAAATGGACGAGGATGCCTCAACCGCGGTGACCGACAGTGAAAAATCGGCTTGGGTGCTGACCAATTTAATTTCCAATGCCATACGTTATTCGTATGAGAATTCGAAGATATCCATCAAAACGGAACGGGAGAATAATCAGGTCAGGTTTTCGGTCTCGGATACCGGACAAGGAATACAGCCCCAATATCTAAAAAAGATTTTTGAACGGTATTTTCGTATTCCCGGAACAAAAAAAGAAGGTACTGGTTTAGGCCTGAGTATCAGTAAAGAATTCATCGAGGCACAGGGCGGTGGAATCTGGGTGGAAAGTGAATACGGCGCCGGAAGTACCTTTTATTTTACACTTAATATGGATAATAAAGCAGTGTGATTAGATGCCATATATTTCGTCTAATTTGTGCTATTAATAAAAAAAGAATAGACTTTAGATTTCAATGCAAATTTTAACTTAATTTGCAGGAAAAACTAAATTATGTCTGGACATAACACCGCAGAATTCCATAAAAGGATCACTCTTGCCGGCTCACTGATTGCAATAGGGATTGTTTTCGGTGATATCGGTACATCACCACTGTATACACTAAATGCTGTTTTTCATCATCGGGTGATTACAGAAGCGATAGCGCTTGGCAGTTTAAGTTGTATCTTTTGGACACTTGTTTTTCAGACAACGATCAAGTATGTCCTTATTACCTTGCAGGCTGACAACAAAGGCGAAGGTGGTATTTTCTCTCTTTATGCTTTAGTCCGACGTTACAGCGGTAAATGGCTCGTTTTCATCGCCATGGCAGGAGGCGCCTTTTTGATGGCTGACGGTATTATTACGCCGCCAATGTCGGTTGCTTCGGCCGTCGAAGGTGTACAGGCTGTTGTTCCCGGTTTTAATACCGTTCCCATTATCGTCGGGATCTTGATCTTACTATTCGTTTTTCAGCAGTTCGGCACTGATAAAATCGGGAAGATATTTGGCCCCTTGATGATTATTTGGTTTGGCTTTATTGCCGTAATAGGCATCCTATCAATTGGAGATAATTGGAATGTCTTTAAAGCGCTAAATCCATATTATGCTTATCAAATGCTGGTCAACGAGACCAAAGGATTTTGGTTGTTGGGCAGTATTTTCCTTTGTACGACTGGTGCCGAAGCACTGTATAGCGACATGGGACACTGTGGGCGGAACAACATCCGCATGACCTGGGTATTTATAAAAATTGCGCTTATACTTTGCTACGCAGGACAGACAACATGGTTACTAAACCATGTCGGCGAAGAAGTGGGCAGTCTCAGTCCTTTTTATCATATTGTTCCGAAATCTATATTTTGGTTTGCATTAGGGATTGCAACATTGGCGACCATTATTGCCTCTCAAGCTTTGATCAGTGGCTGTTTTACGTTAATCAATGAAGCAATCAGGCTCAATATATGGCCCAAACATCTAGTACTATTTCCAAGTAATGTAAAAGGCCAATTGTATATTCCTGCAATCAACTGGTTTCTGATGTGCGGCTGCGTTGGGATGGTTTTATATTTTAAGCAAAGTACAAGAATGGAAGCCGCATTTGGTCTCAGTGTCACCCTCACAATGCTGATGAGTACAATTTTGATCAATGCCTATCTGCGTATCAAACGTGTACCATTTATCTTTAATATATTGATCACTTTCATCTTTTTGGCGATAGAACTAAGCTTTTTATCTGCCAATCTGCTTAAAGTTAAAGAAGGCGGCTGGATAACCCTGCTATTGGGCTTTTCGCTCTTTGCCGTGATGTACGTCTGGTGGAGGGGCCGGCAGATCAAATCCAATATTCAGTCCTTTGTCAAACTATCGGAACACCTGCCCTTGCTTACTAAATTGAGTACTGACGAAAAACTTCCAAAGTATGCAACCAATCTCGTGTATTTGACGACTTCAGATTCTGAAAAAAAGATCGAAAAAACAATTATGGATTCGATCCTAAAATTCGGTCTTCCAAAACGTGCTGACATTTATTGGTTTGTACATGTCAATATTCTAGATGAGCCCTATTTACAACGATATTCAGTTGAAACTATTATCCGAAACGATGTCTATTACATCCAATTTGATCTGGGATTCCGTGAAGATCCCCGGATTGGCTATTACTTTAAACAGGTCGTCAATGATATGATCGAAAAGAATGAAGTAGATGTCGAAGATTCGCTGGAACAGGCTTATCAACAGAACAAAATTGGGGATTTTAAATTTATGATTATGGACAGTTTTCTTTCCTATGATAACCGAATGCCGTTCTGGAAAAATTTTGTTATGAAGGGATATTACAACTTGCGCTATTTCTCCGTAAAAGACTATATCAATTTTGGACTGGACAGGAGCAATATTGAAACAGAGAAATATCCGTTAGTAATCGTACCATTTGCCGAAAATAAATTAGAGCGAAAGGCCTAACCATCAACAGCAGTTTTAGCGGAAACTACGATACCACTGCTGTAAGGATCTCTGTTATTTTTAAATAAACAGGGTTGTCCAAAATGACAATGCCCCCAAAAAGTTAAACACTTTTAGGGGGCATCTTTTCAGATCAGTACGCTGATTCCTCTAGAAGGGTTATCCCCGTTAAGTTTGCTTCATTATTCTTCAGGAAAGCATAAGTCAGTCTGTCAACCTTGCAATCTGAGAACTCTACTTTTTTAAATTTGCTATTATATTTAAAAAAGGTATTCAAGATGGTAGCTCCCTGAAATTTGACTTTATAAAACCCACAGCCCTCAAAATGACAGTCTTCGATCATACCTTCAAAAATAACATCACTGATCCCCGTATTTTTAAATGAAGTGTGTTTCAATACAGCATTGGTCATTTCATTGCTCTCAAAACAGCCAGTATCAAATCTGGCACCGGTAAAATCTGCATCAGAGAAATTACACTTTCCGATATTGCTTCTCGAAAAATCAGCATCAATAAAGGAGCAACGGTTAAACTGATTCTTTAACAGATTAGAAGACTGTATTTTACTGTTTGTCAGGTCTGAAGATGAGAAGTCACATAATTCAATATTGTTCTTGCCAAGTATTAACCCCGATAGATCTGCGTTTATAAACTTGCAATTTTTTATATTGGAAGAGCTGAACTGTTCTTTCAGATTCTTTAAACCCGAGAAATCAGCATTTTCCCAGTTGCCTTTCGACATATCCCAGCTTCGGCCAACCTGATTTTCAGATTTCGATACCGAATCAGTTGGATAGGCCTGTCGGTCGGTGGATTCCTGATCCGTATGGTCAATCTGATTCCTATGAAAACTTTCGGAAAAGTAATTGAGGTCTACAGCAAGTATCTCCGCTAGCCTGTTCAATGTCATGATATCTGGCATCGATTCACCCCGCTCCCATTTACCTACCGCTTGTGGACTGATCGAAACCTGCTGAGCAAGTTCGGCCTGTGAAAGATTTGTTTTCTTTCTTGCTTCGGCTATTTTATTGCCGATTGATTTAGAATTTAGCATCATGTCTTTATATTTTTTTGATACTACAAAGTTATTTTGCAGGCCAGTATCACGGCGAATAAACAGCGCTACCCTTAGTTGTATTTACACTACTTATTGTTGCTTTTAACAATTATTGGTTGTATTTCCTTCTTTTAGTAAAATATAAGCGTTATTTTTCTGATCGTACTACGGGTAGCATAGCATTGGAAATTTAGATAATCCGTCTGCGTTTGAACCATAAATAGATGATTATCGAAATAATTGCCATTACCCCGAGCGTGATAAAATAGCCAAAGCGCCACTTCAATTCGGGCATATTTTCAAAGTTCATCCCATAAATTCCTGCTAAAAACGTCAATGGTAAAAAGAATGCCGAAAAAATAGTCAGCAATTTCATGACATCATTGCTTTTTTGGGCATTGACAGAATGGTAGGTGGTCAATAAATTGTTGGCATTTTCGATGACTTCATCATAACTGAGTATCAGATTCAATAGTTTGTCTTTTATATCCTGCAAAGCAGTCTTGTTATTCTCCGCCACCTCAATTTGGTGGGTTACGTTCTGAAAAATCTGTAAAAGTTTCTTTGTAATCCGGGTCTGTGCTTTCAAGAAATATAGATCTTTTAAAGACACCCTTGCATAATCTTTAAGAAATATTGTTTGTTCTATTTCGATGATCTTTTCGTCCAGTGTATCCAATGGTATTTGGTAAGTTTCGACCATTTTATAAATCAAATAGACCAGTAGTTCTTCCGAGGTTTCATATTTTTGCTTTACGGTGTCTAAGAAAGCAAATTGGCTACGGTGTATCGTGATAAGCTTGTGTCCATTGTAGAAAAAGGCTATTTTATTTGACAATTCATTGATTGTCGTTGCCCCCTTTTCAATGGTGGATGTAAATGCCCTCAATATCAAAAAATTATAATTGGGTTGACTTTCAAACTTGGGCAAATGCCCCGGTTCCAGGCTATCCTTTATTTGAAAATAGTCTAATTGATATTCTTCAGCAATTTTGTTCAGGCTTTCTTTGTCCGGTTGACAGATATCTATCCAAACGAAGTTATCAAATTGAGTTCTATGTTGGTCAATAGTTTTCATCGAATTTTTATTTTCTTCTACTTTAAAAGCTGATTTTACATGCGCATCTATCCTTCCAGCTAAATGGCTGTTTATCCTTACATGCCCCTTCGAAATTAATAATATTTCAATGGATTAGTTTGCTCAGCCCAAGAAAATTTTTGAGACGATGAAACATCCTGTTCATCAACCACGTCTTCCCTTACCTAGGCTTATATGCCGGCTCATTTATATAAGAACCTTCTTCCTTTGGCCTGTAAAAGGAAAGAGGTTCTTATGGTATACGTGAGTTGAAAAATGTGGGATTTTATAAATCCGCTCTATCAGAATCAGGTCTGATCAATGGATGGTCGGACTACTATAAGACCTTCGGGGTTTTTCTATAGCTAAATTTTGTAATGCACTGGGGTCAAAAAGCATGGCTGTGCAGTAACAGTTCTTGAATTCCTTTTTCTCTAGATCCGGGTAGTTGATGCAGTTTTGGCATTTGTTCCAAAAGGAAGGATCGCGGGTAATCTCCGAGAAGCTGACCGGAAATAAACCCAGTTTTGAATTGATCTTCATGGTAGCCAGCGAAGTCGTGATGCCAAAGATCTTTGCTTTAGGATATTTTAATTTCGAAAGTTCGAAGATCTGTCTTTTCATAAGTGTTGCGACACCCCTACGTCGCCAGGATGGCGAAACGATAAGGCCGCAATGCGAAATAAATTCCTCCTCGGCATAGGCTTCCAGATAAATGTAGCCAACCCATTCTCCCGTTTGTGTCAATGCGATGACCGCATTACCATCGAGGATCTTGTTGCAGATCGACTGCGGGGTTCGTGTGCCTATTCCCGTGCCTCGCGCTTTTGCTGATGAAGCCATTTCCGC
This sequence comes from Sphingobacterium sp. GVS05A, assembly GCF_019969845.1. GTDB lineage: Bacteria > Bacteroidota > Bacteroidia > Sphingobacteriales > Sphingobacteriaceae > Sphingobacterium. Next base: position 169,807 of record NZ_JAHXYR010000001.1, on the reverse strand, counting down.
TGAAATCTCCATCGCATATTTTAAGTCTGCTGCTGTCGCTGTTCGTACGATTATACGATCTGTTTCCATAACATTTTGCTTATTTGTCAAAACTTGTCTCCCATGCATCAGGAAGTCATTCTAATAGTTGTATATACCCGGCCAATCCATTTTTTATCTCCGCTAAATTTAAACTCATTGGCAGTATACGATCTGGCGGAGCCTCCTGGGCCAAGTTTTAGGGAGGGCACAGTTAGCCAACCCCGATCTGAACATGTCCGAGAGACATAACTTTGCCAACCAAGATCCTTGCCTGTAAGAATATGTGGATGCTGTATTAAATTCATACTATTTCTATTTTACGCTGATGCCAAAAGTGTTCCACAATACACAACGCAGACCACATAACATTGAATGCAAGCAACATACAACAACCTACACAATAACTTTAACAAAAAATGTCTTTCATTTTGATAGTAAAAAATTCCATTATGAGAAGGAAATAAATGCTTCAAACCTCCAATCAACATGCATCGGGCTATTTCTGCATAGCAGCGTCTACCTGTCTATCCCTTAGTTCAAGGTTGATCGGGCCATAGCGAATAATAAACTAACAGCCACGGATAATGCATCACCTTACACGGATAACAAATCACCCTATAACGAATTAAAACTGTCTATTATTTTTACCGGAGTACAATAAAGGCATGCCTCAAAAACATGCAATGGTTTAACACAATTAAATAACAAAAACAATGAAAAAATTAATGATGAGTCTGGTAGCCCTAGCAGTACTTTCAACTGCTGCCTCGGCTAAAACAACTGAAAATGCTTCCCACAAAAATGCAACGGCTAAAACATCTACTTATCGCCTTCCAAAAACAAATACCATGGTGAAGGTTACTGAAGAAGTAACAGAAATGCAAAACGGACTTACGCGTTGTGTTTTTGTCTTGACTTTTTTAAGTTCTGATGATCTACATGTGGTAGGTACACACACATCCGAGACCTATACCAATGGTGGCTGTGGAGATTTCTTCAGAGCTTGCAGACAATGGTGGGGAGTATAATCCCAATAAGCCAGTGTTCATACCTACTCTGTGAGTCTTTTTTAAGGTTTAATCAGTGTTATAAAAATACGACTTGAAGCGGGGGTTAGCCCCCGCTTTTACCAAACTAAATAACATGCATAAATATTATATATTCTTTCTGTTTCTGTTCGTTTCGGGATCTTCTTTTGCACAGCGGCTTCATGCGGTCTATGAATATATGCCCTCGCCTATGGCGACTTTTCAGGAACAGGTCTATTATGACGGAACGGTGAAGATAGCCGTTCGTGATTCGGTACCCAAACGCAACCAAGATATCAACAAGGATATCGACGGTGAGGTCGCGCCGACATTTTCGATGACCATCGGCTCAGGCAAGCTCTACAACAAGATCGTGATACAGCAAAACAATGCTTCACAACAATTGGAGACCCGTTCTATCGAGGGCGTTAATTACCTGGTGACCGACCAATTCCCGTCTCTGGTCTGGAATACCAACTATACTGATGTTGATACCTTGGGTAAATACGTGTGTCACAAAGCAACAGCACCTTATCGTGGCACTACGCTGGTTGCTTATTATACCCATGATATTCCCGTACCCGTAGGACCATCAAAATTTGGTGGACTACCAGGGCTTATCGTGATGCTTTACAACGAAAGTGCAAATCCCAACTACTGGTATTTGAAGGAGGTAAATTATCCTTATGCAGGCAATACCCCCATCAATGATACATACATTCAGTCTTTGCCAAAACTAACGCTTGAAGAATTTGTCAAGAAAAATGACCGTATTACTGAAGAGCAAATGCGCATTTTGTATAGTAAAATACCTGTAGTTGAAGGTGTGAACGTAGAAGGAAAAAAAGTCCGTGGTAGTGTGGAGCAAGTATATGAATGGGAACATTAATAAGCTAGTGCTGACCCTGATCGGGTTTTGTCTAGTAGGTATAGCTGCTCAGGCGCAAGTTACAATCCAGGGAAGAGTCAACTCCAATGGAAAGGCATTGGGCGGTGTGCGGATTGAATTACAACGTGAGGTTGATGCCAAAATGCTGGCCTATACGTTTAGCGATGGCGAAGGGAAATACCATTTGCAGACAGTGCAAAGCGGAAAGTTCACCTTGTTGTATAAAGCACTCAGCTTCGCGCCAGTTTCCGTGCCCCTAACAGCAACACAGACTGATACCCTGATTGATGTGCAGTTGGTTGCTGGGGGTGTGGAGCGATTACAGGAAGTGATTGTCCATTCCAAGCAGCCCTACCGTCGTGGTAGAGACACCATCGAATTGACGGTGAAATCCTTTTTGCAGGGTGATGAACGCACAGTGGAAGATCTGCTCCGAAAGATTCCCGGTATCAATGTAGGTACGGATGGCAGCATCAAAATAGGCGATAAGGAAGTGGAGAAAGTGATGGTAGAAGGAGACGATTTTTTTGAAAAGGGCTACCGTCTGCTGACGCAGAATATGTCGGTACAGCCCCTGGAAAAAATTCAGGTGCTGCAGCGCTTTTCCAACAACAAACAATTGAAAGGCATCGAAAACTCAAACAAGGTTGCCCTAAACTTACAATTGAAGGAAGATAGCAAGGCACAGTGGCTAGGTTCGGTGGATGCACAGGGCGTTCCTATAGGTCCAAAATATTATCAGGCAAATGCCAACCTCATGAATTTTGGAAAGAAAAACAAATACTATTTATTGGGCAGCGCCAATAACAACGGGGTCGATGCCGTTAGCAGCATCAACCACCTGATCCAGTCTGGTTCGGCCGATGAGCCCGGACAAATAGGTGTAGGAATATCCACCCCGAACTTGATCGACAATACCCCGAGCTTACCCGGTTTTGACTATAAAAGAACAAACTTCAACAACGACAAATTACTGTCTCTCAACACTATTCTAAACCCAGCTCCAAAGTTTAAAATCAAATGGCTGGGATTCGCAAATCCGACCAAAAAATCATTCTACCGTAATACAGTACAGAACTACCATTTAGAGGATATTCAATTTACCAATACCGAAGATTATCAGTTCACTCGCAAGATTGATAATTATTTCACCAAATTAGAATTGCAGTTCGAACCCAATGCACACACGACACTGAGCTATAGTGGTACACTCGGCTCTCTAGGGAAAAATGATGTGGGTGCTCTCCTCTTTAATGGCGACCAAAGCCAAGAGCTGACCAAAAGCAAAGGCTACCTGACCAACCACAACCTCAGCTATAGCCACAAGTTTTCAGACCGGGAAGCCTTGGTCAGTTCCATCCGTTGGATAAAGCAGCAATCGCCTATAAACTACAGTATCGATCGATACTATTACAAAGATCTTTTTGGGAAAGGGGATATAACTGGGGTAAAACAACATATCGAAAATAACCTGGACTATCTTGGCGCCACCACGCACTATTTAAACCGAAAGAAAAACGGTGATTTTTTTGAGCTCGCCCTGACAACTGCCTATCAACAGCAACAACTGAATAGCCAATTCATACTGCAGGATGATCAAAGAAAGGCTGGGGAAAGCGACATCTATCCTGAGGGATTTTCCAATCAGATGGATTTTGCAGTGTTCCAGACCAATCTTATTTCCAAATATACCTTTAAACGAAGCAAATGGGAATGGACTCCCCGTCTGCAAGTTGGTATTGTTCAAAATAGACTAACAGATTTTGGAAAACGTAGCCACAAAAATAGCCTACAGCTTGCTCCCAGTCTGTTGGGTAAATGGGCCGTGCATTACAAAGGGAGGCTGGAAACTGAGCTCTATTTTCAGCAGCAGAATGCCTCACTCACTGAACTCGTCCCTAACTATTACAGCACAGGAGTTCGAAATTTTATAAAGGGAATGGCTGATATGGCTACTTTAAGCAGTTCGGGGGCTACCCTAACATACACCTATGGTAGTATGACGGATCGTTTTTTTGCCAACCTCAATATTGGGCATCAGATTTTATTTGATTATGTTGGTATGGAGAGTAGTTTGGATCCCAATTTCAATCTCGCGCAACAGCTATTGCTCAAAAACAAAAAAAGCACCTTTTATAAAACAGACCTGAATTACTATCTGAAAGTCCTCAGCGGAAATTTTCGGCTGGATCTAGGCGCAAATAGCGCAGATTACGAAACGGTCGTGACCGGATTGGGCAACCGACAAATCCATACAGACACTTACGATTATGGATTATCGTTCAGAAGTGCATGGAAATCTCGATTAAATATCCATACCGGATATACAATACAGTCTATCACCTATCGCTCAGAAAGTAAGAATACCTTAAAAAATAGCCGTGGATTCCTGAATATATTTTTGAATATGGGTAAAAATATACAGTGCAATCTAAAGAATGAGTCCTATCGCTTTGGCAGTTTCCTTGCTCAAGATTCCAAGACCTATTATTTTTCGGATTTCTCCCTATCTTATGAGCTTCGACAACACCGGACAAGATTTAGCATGACTGCAAAAAATATCTTCAATACCCGCTTTTTCAGAAATACTGAACTGACCGACCTTTACAACAGCAGTACTGAATATAAACTGTTGCCCGGTTATATTAGCTTTGGGATAGATTATAGCTTCTAAAATTTTATTAAGAAGCTATGATCATTTGCATCTTATTTTCGCACTAAATTATATTGTTCTCCTGAAGCTGTTTCTACCATTTCACCACGAATCTGATACTTGTTTTTAAAATAAGTTTTTAAGCCTTTCATCGGAGTTTCTCAGGTTCTATTTTGTACATTTTTCTTTCGGCTATCACTTCCAATTCGTTTACAAAGCTGGCTTTTGTTGGAAAAATTTAGACAGTTTATTCTCCATTTGAATACATTTTTACACTGGCACATGTAGCGTACTACAACGAATAATAGGCTAATAACTACGAATACTGAATAACCAGCTACAAATAATAAATAATGATATAGCTAAATAAAGTTACCCCTATTTTTACTTCCATAAAGAGCATGCCTCAGATGCATGTAATCGTATAACAAAAAAAATAAAAACAATGAAAAAATTAATGATGAGTCTGGTAGCGCTAGCTGTGCTATCATCTGCGGCCTCCGCTAAAACGATGGAAAATGCATCCAACAAAAATGCAACTGTTAAAACATCTACTTACCGTCTTCCCAAAACCAACACTACAGTGAAGGTTACCGAAGAGGTAACGGAAATGCAGAACGGACTTACGCGCTGTGTTTTTGTCTTGAGCTTTTATGATTATGATACTGCACAGTTGGTAGGTACGCACACTTCGGAGACCTATACAAATGGCGGTTGCGGGTCGTTCTTCAGAGCCTGTAGGGCCTTTTGGGGTGTTTAATACCGATAAATCTATACTATCCCTACCTATTGAATAGGTTTTTAAGATTTAATCAGTGTTATAAAAGCATGAATTGAAGCGGAGTTTTAGCCTCCGCTTTTTTTAAAAACTGCGTACATATAAATAGATACTGTATCTCAGGCAAGAAAATCGTTATCCTCCAATTCAAACAGTTCTTCTATTGATTATTCGAATACACCGACCAAATGCACCACCTTCCCATAGCTTAATTATTTAACCAAGATTCGCAAAGAAAATTAAAAAAAATCATAACTTTAACTAAAACGGTTATACCAAAATCCTATTAAATAGTGAAATTATAATAGTAAAGAGTAAGATAATTAGATTATATGTTTTCAACAATAAAATACTAATGAAAAAGTAATTACGCAAAAGATATCTAACAATTTATAAATCAATTATTAACAACAACATGAAGAAAAATTATTATTTAGGTGCTATATTGGCTCTAATTGTTTTAGGACATTCTTGTAAGAAAGACGACTCTCTCGATTCGGAATCAAAAATAAATAAAACTACTACAGTCAAAGCTGGAACGCCTGTGGAACCAGGGGATGTAAAATTCCAGAAAGGTCTCATGAAAAGTGCAACGAAAGAAGCTAAAGTGCAACCGGGCGACTGTAAATTTCAGTTGTCGTTACAATAATAGAAGTCAAAGTCACGGTCTAGATTCTATTTTAGAAATTGTTAATTGTTAAACTTTCATAATCTGAAGAGGCAACTACTAATAAATTCTTGATGAACAAGAAGAAGGTATTTTCTTCTTCTTGTTTGTTATATTCAACATAGATATACGGTTGATCTGATTCATATCCTTAGTAACTTAAAAATCTACGTATTTAAAAACCTCTGGACAAAAGATCATCCCCAAGTCCACGCATCCAATTATTGAAATCCGCATCCGAAGGAATCTCTAATTTCTTACGCAATCTATTTTTACGTACCTGCACGGCCCTAATGGTCACATAGGTGTACTCTGAAATATTTTTTGTTGAAAAGTTAAGAAAAGCCATGGCACAAAACTCCAATTCTGTACTTCTCATCTTCGGATCAAAAGTTTTCAACGTCTGAATAAACTGCGGATACAATTCAGTAAATAAAGTCAGGAACTCCGGATTATTACTTTTAGCCAGCTCGATCAGATTATTGAATTTGTTTTCCCCGATCTGTTCGGTTAGTTCCTTATTGATGCTTTCGGTTTCCTGCAGCGCGTCTTCTTTTTGCACCAAAATCTTACGGTTACGTCTAGATCGCCATATAAAAAACGTGCTAGCGACAACAAGCAATACCAAGGCAATAAGTGCAGCAGTAATTGATTTTGAAATTTTCTTTGCAGATTCCTTTTCTTTCGATTTCACGAGCTGACTCATTACAGCATCCATGACTTCTTTATTTTTATTATCAAGTGAATCTTTGCCCCAGGTATAAGCCATATCATATTCGTCCGCTGTCCACTTTCCCCTCAACTTGTAATATCGACAATAATAGGCTAAAAATTTACATTTTCTGGCAACCGCATCCCAGAGCCCGACTTTTTCCATATTTGCCAGGCCCACTTCAAAAAGGGTTAACGCTTTTTTATAATTCCCTTTCTCCTGCTCTAAATTACCTAAGAAGGTATAGGTATTATAAAATACCGGTGCTTTATATTTTTCAATTAATGCCAGCGACTTTTTGAGATTTAACTCTGCTTTCGTAAAATCCCCTTTTTTTGTATAAAAATCCCCTAGATCATCGTATACCCCTATATAAAGTAATACATTTTCCTTTTCATCAAGCCCCGCCAAGCCAGCTAATCGAAGTTGAATATATTTAAACACGGAATCAGGTTTGTTTAGTCGATCAAAAACCGTAGTTAAATTTCCAAAAGCCTTGAGATAGGATTTTTTTTGGGAATCACCCTTTAGCGCCCTAGCATCTGATAACTGTAAATGAAACTCCTGGATTGCTTGCCGAAATAACTTAAGTTTTAGATATCCCTTACCTTTCAGCCGATGAGTTTCAGCTTGCATTTCAATCTCGTCCATAAAATAGTCGGTTGTCTGTACACCCTCAAGATGCTTAAATGCCTCTTTGTATAGGCCAATATTCAACATTGCATCAGCAACCCAAAAATGTGCTTTCGCTATCCCTTCATCATATTTATCCTCATTTGCCAGATTCAGGGCTTTAATGGCAGATTCAAACTGCAATGATGTTTTAGCCGCGGCATTAAGTTCTTTGGCTTTATCCAAGAGTAAATCAACCTCATGCTTACTGCCATCGCCAGCAATTCCTCTTAGGGTAAATAATAATAAAATTGAAAGTAAAAGGTACTTTTTCATATTTGGTAGATTATCGCCACAATTTAAGGCTACTTTCAGCGCTTAACATGCGGTGCAAATCTAGGAATTTTAAATCATTAAACAGATATAAAATTATTCCAGAATACGTTTTTCATCCCGATTCGATTATTTTGACATTGGCATACCACGGCCATGCTTAGAGGTGAAAATTACAACCAGTTTTTACACTACTGTAAAACATCAGGGACGTCAACATCGAGTATTGTTAGCTTAGTAGATACACAGCTATTTGTTGCTGAGGCAGGCAAAGTGCCCAAAGAAGAAAGCACTGCGAGGATCCTTTTAGAGTTCAAGTATATACCCTATCGGCATCAGCTAGCTCCAACAGCCAACACACGATTCACAATAGCTAATAGTTCATTTATCTCAAAAGGTTTGGGAAGGAAGTCGTCGGCTCCTGCATTGATGGCGATATCCCTACCATTATAGGAAGCTGACATACACAGTATAAATAGGTCATCGCATTCTTTATGGGTCCGGATCTGCTTAATAAGATCTTCTCCACTTAGCTCTGGCATCTGTAAATCACAGATAAAAATATCAGGTTTGTCCTTTAGAATGTAATCTAAGGCTTGGGAGCTTATGCGTTCACTTACAACGATAGCATCGATGATACTTAATACCAGTACCACAGCCTCCAAAATTATTGGGTTGTCATCACATATAAAGATCTTTTTATTCATTAGCTAAAATCTATTTCAACAATCTATCAGACATTTTTATTTCTTTCCGAGTCTAGCCTAGTCGATAAACCTTTATCCTAGGTAGTCTCGCCAACGCTTTCCTCCTGTTCAATCAGTGGACTGCGTTGAATCTGCTCACGCATCCAATTATTAAAGTCTATGTCAGAAGCAATATTCAGCTTTTTGCGCAATCTATTTTTGCGCACCTGTACCGCACGTACTGTTACAAAAGTATATTGAGCAATATTTTTAGTCGAAAAATTCAGAAAGGTCATGGCACAGAATTCCAATTCGCTACTACGGATTTTGGGGTTTATCTTTTTCAATGAGGCAACAAAGTCGGGATAGATTTCACTGAACAAAGCCAAAAATTCGGCATTATTGTTCTTCGCTAAAGCAATTAAATTATTAAAGTTATTCCTTTCCATTTTACATCGTTTTTCAGTAAGTCTTTATTCTAATATTTCATTTCTTGAGATAAATCCCTCTGCACAAAATCTGACGGTTATTTTCATTTTCCAGAAGAAATAGGCATATGCGAGTAATTAAACTCGACAGGGCTCCATCTGCCCTATCGAGTAAATCCAAATATATTATCACGGACCTTCACGCAAATTAGGTCCGAGGGATAATTCGTTACGACCAGCATCCAAATGTTCTTAACACTATCTTTTTGCTGAGCTTTTATCCAGCAGCTTCTCAACTGGAATGTCCTGCCTTATTCTGCTTGACAAATATTTGCATTAAAAGAAAGAAACAAAAAAAACCGCCTTTCACATAGATATCACACTTTGTAAAAAACTGAAAAACAAGACATTATCATTACAAAAAAGAACATGTAATCTAAATCCAAAAATCCGGCGAGTGTAATTCTACTCCAAAATTAAAGGCCTCCTCATCAAAGTAGGCCTTTAATTTTTCCATTTTCTATCGCTACCCAACCGCTATTTGAACTGAATCTGTTTTGGTCCCTAACACCATAAGATCGTTATCTCCATAAAAAAGCTCGACAGGTATTCATTTAAAACCTGTCGAGCAAATTGGGATGAATTAAACAATGTTGATCCGGAAGGATTACCAGTTGATCAAGCGGTTGTCATCATCCGCTTGATCCCAAGATTCTTGGGGATTGTTAGTAGTTGTTGCTGCAGAACCCGCTGCAATTCCTTGTTCCAATTCGATATTTATCGCCTCGATTTTTGGGCTTATATATATATTTTTTGACTGATTTGTTTTCATATCTTATTCTTATTATACACTATTTTTATGCATTTGAAATTTGATGCTGATTATTGCGTACAAGCTATTTTCTTTCTACCACTTCCTGAGCCAACCATTTTAGTCGCTCCCTGAACGATTTGGGTAATTTTAACATTATTAGCAGTAGAGTTCCATGGCACGTTATTGAAAGAGCCTTGGGTCAACAGTAAAGGGAATAATTCGCCACCATTGCTTTTGCTACCATACATAGATACCTCACCAGAACGGCTAATGACCACACGAATAACTGGATTTGTCGAAGTACCAGTCAAGTTGTATACCTGAGGGACAGTACCACCTTCTGAATTTGTTCCACCGTAGAGACTTCCATCTGCAAATTGAACGTTTCGCGGAGCGATAGCGATTCCACTTTCAAATTGAATTTCCTGTGTTGCCAATTTTGTTCCATTTACCTCCATATTAAAGGAGTTGTCCAATTGAAGGATATCAAATACAAATCCATAGTCTGCTCCCGGAGCAGTAAGATCTTTAGTTACGACATATCCTGCTGGTTGAGCTGTTCCATCAACCACAGCACCTGATCCTGAAGCCGGATAATTCCAGTTGAGGTCAGCTCCACCTGTCACAGGTTGTGTACAAGTTTTGAAATTCAAGTTTAGGTTATAGCGCTGTCCTGGCAAAATGTTCAAGCCTGAAACAGAAACATTCGATTTGGTTTCCCCATCAATGGTAATTGATCCAAAGCTGAACTGGCCGTTGGTCTCGCCTGGATGAATCAATAGTGTTGGAGTACTTGATACTGCACGTAAACCTGCTCCCAAAGCTGGGAATTGTACAGCGGTAGTTGAAGTAGTACCATTATAGGTTATTGTGCCATCTGCTAATTTTAAACTTGCGCTTGGATGCGTAGGATTTATCGTCGGCGAAACCAAATTTGTTATCGCTCCAGTCATTTCTGTCGCCATGCTTAAGTTGGTGGTTACTTCACTATACTGATGTTTCAATACCACGTCCAGATTATTATCGCCGGAATGAACCGTTAGATCTTTCTTAAAATACATCAGATCTGCACTGATGTTATCCAGGCTGGCATTTGCGATATCAGTTTGTGCCGTCACTGCCGGAACTGTTGCAGTGCTATTAACTGAATAAGCGACAAAAGTGTAGGTCTTTTCAGCTTCTAAAGAGATTTCAGCACTGTTGTCGACTGAATTGGTATAGGTTTTTTCAGTCACATAATCACCGTCAGCGTTATACACCACGACTTTATACTTGACATTATTTGCCAAAGGCGTTCTTTCCTCGGTTACCGCCGCACGCTTACCGGACGAGGCCCGTAACTGGTTGCCATTTGTTACGGACGACTCGCTGGTTAATGTTGCCTCAAAAGAACTTGAGTTTGTCAATGGGATCACTACCGTTTGGCCTGCCCCTGCAGTGTTACCTGCCTTACTTGCTTTCTTAGTTGTTACAACTGGGTTTTCAACGCCAAGTAACTGGATATTGACGCTGGCTTTGCCGCTTGCCGCTACACTGTCTTTGCTTTCCTTACAGGAATACAACGATCCACACACCAAAGCTGATAGAACTAGTGCTCTCCAACTTATCTTTGTCTGTGTTTGTAAAATCATTTTTTTTAATTGTTTTTGATGATTAATAAACATTTTAATTAATTCGTTGCAAATATTGAAAAATTTTCTCGTAAAGAAACTATACATACGTATCACAGATATATCACATATTAAATCTCATCTCAAGAGGCGACACATAAAAAGAAAGAAATATATTATCATTTAAAAAAAATAATGTCATAACATATAATATTATATAAATATAAAGACAGCTTACTTTACTTGTAAATCTGATTGTAAAGCAAAAAAGTCCAAATAAAATACTGTACATCAAATAATTCCATAAAATGTAATACATGTGTGATATTATAGTGATATCTATGTAGTATTCATATCGTCTCTTTCTCGATTATCTTTGAAGTAATAATTACGACTTGTGTTTAAAGGGTCAAGCTATATAACCTAGTAATGAGAAATCATTGTGTGGCTAATTATTTAAATGAAGAGAAATTAATAGAAAACACTAATATATTAAATCGACAAAAACAGTACTAGCAATTGAAAACCCGAACTAATAATAGGCATTTATCTGCTGTATGCAGCTGTTTTAATCCATGATTAAACACTGTACCATGTATAATTAGATGTTAAGCATAAACCAAATAATAATATACACATGAAAAAGAGAACTGAAAAAAAGACTTACGTGAAACCCGTAATCGAGCAGTTACAGGTGGTAATGGAAGAAGGGGTAGCTGCGGGATCTGTTGGATCAGGCCAACCTGGAGGTGGGTCAGGTGTTAACGAAACTGACTGGAACAATGGCGGAACGGAAACCCAAGATCCGAGTAGCGGTGAATGGTGGAACTAATACCAATTAAAAATTATTTATAACAATTATGAAAACAATGTATCAGATCATAAAGATAAAACTAGCCTTTATTATTCTTCTGACGGTTGCCGTATCCTGTAGTAAGGAGAAAGGTGAAAATGCTGTTGAAGCGAATCAAGGTGGTATAAAACTGGCTTTAACAGAAGCCCAATTCGGTGGAGATAATATATCTGTGGCGAAAGCTTCAGCAAAGGCTAACACAAGCGAACCCTTAACGATCACTCAGGAAGTGCAGTCAGGACCGTTTACCATTACCGCAGAACTTACAGAAAATACTCCAAGTAACACCGGGCTTAAAGCATCCACTGGCAAAAAGGCCGCAACATCGTTACTATCTTTAAGAGGTGCTGTAACGTATAGGGTAGTAGCCTATGAAACGGATGGTACTTATATTGACCAAGCGATTGGCGATGCCTCAAATGCAAGCCAGGTATTTTTCGGAAATACTTTGATCGCAGGCAATAAATATACGTTTGTAATCTATTCATTGGGTTCTACGACCACTCCTCCCCCTGCTGCTCCAACAACAAACCTATATACTGCAGGTACGGTTAATTTCGATTTTACCGGATTTCAAGAGAATGGAAGTGACCTAATGTACGCCATCGAAAAAGATGTCACCATTCTTGGTAACAATACCCCTACACCATTGACGGCGCCATTACAGCATATGTTTACCCGTGTTACCGTTCTTGTCGACAATAGCGATGCTACGGGTACTTTTGGTACCGCAAACTATCTAAAAGGAGGTTATCTTTCAGAAGTTCCGGTTCAAGCTGAATGGCTTTCACCTTTCGCTGACGCCACTGTCGACCTGAGTACTGGCGATGTTGTATCGACAGTTAATGAGACTAATGTACCTCCAATTGCAAATCTTAATGCAACAGCCCGCACTTTTATCGTCAACCAGAATCGGTCAAACACCTTTTCAATTGGATTGTCGATACCAAGCGGCCAAGTCAAAATAGGTTATGATGTCAACGCACAGGCGGTAAACTTTAACTTTTCAAATGCGGGCCTAGGTTTAAAACCTGGTTATTCATACACCATGAAATTGCGTTTTAACAGCGACCGTTATGTCAATGCGCTTAATGTAACTAGAAGCGCCACTGCTGCTGATGCGCGTTATGCCGTGATCGGTGGCCACCGCTGGGATCGTTATAACCTTGGTGTAGCCGATGTCAACCCAGCAACAAATAATCCAGATGTCAACCCTTCGGTACAGGCCTTATATGGCAACTACTACCAATGGGGTCGCCAATTACCAGTAGCAAACGCTTACAGTGGCGATGGCGCGATTGCAGGATGGAATACTACACCTGCTCCTGATGGTTCCTGGAATAATGGTACCCCAGCAGTTCCGGTGAAAGCTGCATTGGATCCATGCGCTACAGGCGATCGAGTACCTAGTCTTGCTGAATATACCCGCTTAGGAACTTATACCCGCCATACCTCTATTGGAAACTGGACGACTTTTAGTGGTAATACGACAGTTGGACTGTCCGACTTTACAGCAGCACATATTATGACCAGTAGAAAGAGCAGCGATATTAAATTAAGTTTTCCTGCTGCTGGTCATAGAGATCAGGTCGCTGGAGCACAACGTGTCCGCCAAGGCGCCGCTATTTATTGGTTAAATACTTCGGTGGGCGGCAATAATAGTGCGTTACAGGGGCGTGGATTCCAATCTTCATGGGATACATCAAATTATGTTAAAAATGCTGGCTATCCTGTCCGTTGTATCCAAGATAAATAATAGATAAATCATAATTTTCATTGAGTAGTCATTATATAATCCCTATTTGACTAGAAATCTCCCATTGAAAATGGGAATTTAAAAGCCCGGCATAGTTGATCTATGTCCGGGCTTTTTCTTCTACTTGCTATTTCCTGCAGTCTCGCTAGATCAGGAACAATAACCATTATTTAGCTAAAGGCTAAAGAAAGCAATTTTAAAGAAACCATACAACGTTTCCAACTTGTCAAAGTTCTTAAAAAATAGACCGGGGAGACTCCTGGAAGTTTTAGGGCGAAAATAAAAAAGACTAATCTCACGACTAGTCTTTTTTATTTTTTAGAGAGTCCCTTCGAACCCGTTTATAGAAAACGTTAATACTTACTATTGCGCTCCAAATACCTCAGCCAGCTTTTTGTCCAGTTCAGTATCCGTTTCGGCTCCGCTAGCATAGCGGCCAACAATCATGCCGTCCGGATCGATCAAAATCTTGGTCGGTAATGTGCTGATCCCAAAGTGGTCAGAAATGGATTTCGAACGGTCAAATTCACCGTTTTCAAATTTAAGCCCGCTAAGGACATGTCTCCAGATACCGATTTTATCTTGATCGACAGCTTTATGCCAGGCAGCCTGGCTCCGATCGTCGCTTGCAACACCGATAATTTCAAAGCCTTTGCTTTTATATTTTGTATACAGGGCTATTAAATGCGGATTACCTTTCCGGCAGGGAACACACCAGCTCGCCCAAAAATCCAGCAGCACATATTTACCCTTGAATGCGGCAAGCTTCAGTTCCTTTTCGTTGATATCGGTCGCCTCAAATTCAAATGCTTTGCTCCCCGGCGAACCGTTTTTGATGCCCTGGATCTTTTCTGCGATTTCCCGACCGTTACTGCTGTTCTTGATCTGATCGGACAAACCATTATATAACCCTTCAATTTTAGCAACATCGGCACCTGTTGTCATAAATTGCATGAGGTAAGAACTCACATAAGAATCTGGGTTTTTCTTAATAAACTCCACATCCAATTTGGCCATCCGCTCATTAAAGGGCGTAAAATTTTCCCGGTAGTCATAGGCCTCCTCCTTCAGTTTCTTTACTTTAGCTTCCAGTAGCTTCAGCTCGGCATCCGCATCCATGTATCGTTTATTCAACCGGCCATATTCCTCCAGCACAGGTTCCATTTCCTTGCGGACGACCTGTTTTTCTACATTCAACTTTGCCCATTCGTCCTGCGACTTTGAACCTTTGATCAGACCTTCTTTGAATTTATCTTTTTCAAGTCGGATGCTCATCTTTTTTGGCTCCAAATAAAAACTCACCGCATTCGGATCATCCCCACTCCTGCCGCTACGGTCCAGGTAGAGATAAGCCATAACTGGTTCCTCGATTTTACCCTTAAAAACAAAGGCATTATTTTCAATTTTTACACTGTCCAAGGTACGCTTGCTTCCGTCTCCGCTACGATAGCCCAGGTAGACATAGGGTGACGAAACGTTAACGGTTTCGCCCTTCAATACAAAAGGCTGCTGCCCGAGGGCAACCAACGATAAATTGGTCAACAACACGAGGCTTACGATGTATTTTTTCATTTGTTTCTAAATTTATTTATTAACTCAATTCTGAACCAGGTTAGGATTGGCGATGATCTCTTCCTCCGGTATCTGCATGATTATTTTTTTGTCGGTCGGGCTGATATTCAGTTCAGCAGAACCGCCCGATTTATAATTCCGGACCATGGGTAGGCCATTCCTGAATTCATCGTAGCTGGCATGTCCTTCAAAGGCCAGTTCAAGCTTGCGCTGCTTCAGGATCTCATTGAGCAATGCTTTACCTTCCAGCCCCGATAAAGCAGCCAGTCCTGCCCGCCGCCTGATTGTATTGACATCGCTCAATGCACCAGCCCCATTGTTTAGCTTTGCATAAGCCTCCGCCCGATTGAGGTACATTTCGGCCAGACGTAGGTAACGAAAAGGTGAAAAAGTATAAAGTGATTCATACCGGATCATATATTTTGACACCGCTCGTGTATCCTCGGGATATCCCGGTGTTACATTGTTGATGTAAAAGCTATTTCGCTTGTCGTCGGCCTCCAGCAAGGACAACAAATACGGAGAAGGGCGATATAAGCCGCCGGTATAACCTATCCGAGAGGGCATTGCAAAATAATTGCTGATCAACCCCTGTGAATAGTCTATATTCACCGCAAAGATGTCCTCTTTGTTGTTTATGTTATTGGTTTTATAATAGTCAAGATAAGCTTGGTCCTGCAAAAGCTGATAACCGCCTTCTTTGATCACTTTGTCGGCATATTCTGCAGCTTTCTGGTTGGCACCTGCGACCGGATTATCGACAGTTCCACCCATATACAGGTATACTCTGGACAGCAGCGCATAGGCAGCATATTTGCTACCATAGCTATTTGATTTCTTTTGTGCGAATAGCGGAGCTGCTGTTTCCAGATCACTCACAATCTGTGCATACACCTGCTGTACGGAGGCTCTTTTCGGAGCAAATTCAGGGCCGATTTTGTCATCTAGAATAAGCATCACTCCGAGAGATTCGCCAGGCGATTGATGGTAAGGTTTACCATAGAGACGTATCAGGTTAAAGTAGACATAAGCCCGTAAAAATAAAGCATCGGCCTTTGCCTGTAAGATTTCAGCGTTTGTTTCACCCGCCTTCACATGGCCCAATATTTTGTTGAGGTGCAGCAGTAGTGTGTAACTTCCGCGCCAAAACTCGTAGGTATGCGAGCGGTCTTTTGTACTGGAGTTGGCATAGTCAAACACATCCGTATTCTTGTTCACCTCCGCATCCAGCGCCCTGATCGTGTTGCCTTTTGCTTCTGAGAGAAAGATAAGCATATCATTATAGTTAAAGGAAGATGCTACCGCACCACCGGCCACCAGGTTGTAAGCTCCCACCACAGCCTTGCTATAGCCTTCGGGACGCTCAAACTGGATATCCTCAAAAATAACGTTATGCGGACGAAGCTCATCCAGCTGCTTATTACAGCCGCTTGTCAATCCAGCGACAAGCATGCTGACTAGAAAATAAAGACTTCTATTTCTATGATATCGGTATATAGATCTGATTTTCATCTGTAAATAATTAAAACGTAACTTGAACCCCCAATAAAAAACGTCGTGGATTTGCAAATCCAGCGCCTACGCCGCCAAAAGAAGTTCCACCGAGTGCAGCCCCTTCGGGATCCGCACCCACAAAATCTTTGTCCTTAATGACCAGCAGATTGTCACCGCTGACATAGACGGTTGCATTTGTCATTTTTATACTTTTTAGGATATGCTGTGGCAAGCTATAAGCCAACCGCACATTACGCAAACGGGCATGACTGCCATTTCCCCATATTCTGGACGAGCGGTAAGTCAACGCCGTCCAGGCATTGGGATCCGTGCTGAATATATCCGGATAGTTGGCCTCGGTATCGCCCGACCCTTTCCATATATGCTGGTTTTCGCCGAATGCGATATTATTGCGGCCCTGTCTTGGCAATGTCGGACTCTGGAAATTATTGACAATATTCATCATCAAATAATTGCCATACTGAAACCACCATTCGGCGCTCAGGGTAAATGCTTTATATTGAAAAGTATTGGTAAAACCGCCAAAAAACTTTGGTGTAGCCGAACCTATCGGCTGCCAGTTGCGCAGATCACTTGTGGCTCCGAGTCCCTCCACGATTGTTTTTTCACCATTGACATAGTTGTAATGCTGCATATTGCCATTATCCGGATTGATACCGGCATACTCTACAGCCTTGATCACGTTAATATCCTCACCGATCTTCCGGTAGTAAGCGAGCGAATAGCCATCCAGTAGCGAGTCTTGATAGAGTTTTGTAGTTTTATTTTTGTTGAGGCTAAAATTAAGGCTACTATGCCAGTTAAAATCGGTTGATTTGATCAGGTGTGCGTTGAGCATCAATTCCAGACCTTTATTGACAATTTGCCCAACATTTTGATATTGAGCCAATGAACCTTGGGCTGAAGGCAATAATACATTCTGAAGCAGTCCATCGCTTCGCTTATGATACATATCGAAAGTGATGCCCAAACGGCCAAATAATAGGGCATCCACTCCTACATTGGTATTGTATAGCGTTTCCCAAGAGATGAGGGGGTTTGCCAGCTGCGAAATGCGGACACCGGTATTAGCCTCCTGCTCATAACGAAAGAGGGTGCTGCCATTTCCAGTCGCATAGAAGGTCGTATTCAGATAGCCGTCCCCCAGATCGCGCCCCGAAGTCCCGTACGAAGCACGCAATTTGAGTGAATTTATCGCTTTGACATCTTTTAGAAAATCTTCCGAAGAAAGCATCCATCCTGCACTCAGGGAATAGAAAGTACCATACCTTTTGTCCCGTCCGAAATTGGTTGTTGCATCTGTCCGCACCGACGCTGAGGCCAGATATTTTTGTCTATAGCTATAATCGGCCTGTCCGAATACCGAAAATGTCGCTCTTTCGCGATAAGCTCCGACCGGTGAATAAGGCCGCGAATAGGCTAGGTCTACTGCACTACCAAACCTTTTTGCCGCCCCCATATTTCTTTCACCAGCAAGCAGATCGTTCATATTGACCGTAGATAACTCCGTCGTGCGTTTGCCCCACTCCTGCCCGATCAGCACAGATAGGTTGTGTTGTCCAAAATTCTTCCGGTAATTCAATGTATTGGATGTCAGATAGTCGACCATCTTTGTATCGTCCAGATCCAAGCTTCCATTTGGCACGGTCATGCCCGGCCGGAATAAATAGGGAAAGCCACCATACCGCCCCGAAAATGATCTTGGATCAAAATAAGAGTTGATATTTGTGCCCATATAATTGATTGAATTGGTACTCTGGATGCTCAGTTCCGGCAAGATATCATAGCGCAAGCGTAAACTGCCGAGGTGATTTTGCACATTCGTTAAGCGCGTGTTGTCATAGTCCGTTTCGGCAAGGAAATTTTGCATCCAGCTTGTCGTGACCGGCCCATAGTTGCTCGACTGCCTAAGCTGTAGACTATCCAGCAAATTGCCTTGTTCATCGTAGGGCGACATAAAAGGCTGGATCATATACAGTTCAGGGACGCCATTGCGTCTTGAGGTGCGGTCCACGATGGTACTGAGGTTAAGGCTTGTGTGAAATTTGCGCGATACAGCATGATCAATATTGACCCGCAGGCTTTTACGGTCAAAAGAATTGTCATATAAAGCCCCATTCTCTTTAAACCAGCCAATACCGGCATAGAATTTTGTCTTTTCTGTCCCGCTCCGGACGCTCACTTCGGTATTGCGCAGATTGCCGTTGCTATAAATAGCGTCTTCCCAGTTAAAATTGCGGGAACGATCTGCATCGGTATATACACGGCGTTCGCGGATAAAATCATTTACGTCAGGAAAAGTCTTGCGGATAGATTCTGTCTGCTCCCAATAGCGGCGCATCTGCTGATCCATAAAACCGATGAGCTCCGTTGTGTTCATAAAGCGGAGGTCGCGTTTTGGCTGGATAATACCATATTGAATATGCGCGTCGACTGTACTCTTGCCCGACAAGCCCCGTTTGGTCGTGATGACAATCACGCCCTGGGCAGCCCGCGAACCATATATGGCTGTCGAAGAAGCATCTTTCAGTATCGAAATATTTTCTACATCCGCAGGGTTAACAGCATCCTGCACAGCCTGGTAATTGGTGATTATCCCATCGACCACAATCAGTGGCCCCAGATAGCTGTTGGTAGGCGTCGTCATGGAGGACTGCCCCCGCTCGACCACCTGGCCTTTTGCACCGGACTCGCCCGATGTCTCCGTGATATACAAGCCCGTGGTTTTGCCCTTTAACATGGATAGCACATTGGATGAGGTGACACTGCTGCGCAGGACATCCCCGCTGACCTGCTGCACTGCGCCTGTCACTTCAGAGGCTTTCTTATTCATATATCCCACCACGACCAGTTCTTCCAGGTACTGGCTCTGCTGCCGCAAGCGTACCGTTCCAAAATTTTCATTTGCTTTTATCCGCTGCGGCAGGTAGCCCAGCAATGAAAACTCCAGATAACTTTGTTTGGGCACATGTTCGATATAAATATCTCCGTTGCCGTTGCTACTGGCGTATTTCACTATTTTCAGATCCGCCGAAAGTACTTTAACAGTCACCCCCAAAAGACCGTTATTGAGTGAATCGGTCACCCGTCCCCGAACGCTCATATCATCCTGCACCACGGTTGGCTTTCTTTCGGCCGTAGCTTGCTGTTCCTTGATAATGATCAGCTTGCCCTCAAGCTCATAGGTTAGCGGCAAGCCCTGTAAAATGGACTGGATAGCCTCCTGGAGTGGTTGATTTTTAATATCGACGGTTATGTTTTTGTTGCTCTCTACTTTCTGTGCGGACCAGATATAGTGGTAGCCAGTCTGTTTGTTGACCTCCCGAAAGGCCTCCTTGAGCGTAATTTTTGTGTGCCTGAGCGTCACCATCTGCGCGGCCGTCTTGGCGCTGATATGGACCAAAAACAAGCTGCAAATTATAGCGGTAATTGCTGTTTTCATAATACACGTTTTGGTTCGGTTAGGTAACCAATGTACATCTTTCCTGTTTATTTTATACATTTGTGTTGGTTAGTTAGGTATTAAAATGTGTTGTTCAAGATAGTTTTGATCACGACTGACAGTATCGATCGGGGGCGCCGCAAACGCCCCTGATTATTGCCCGGTTCGCCATCTTATCATTTTCTTCCATCGTTTTATTTCATAGGCAATCTGGTTTTTAGGTTTCTTATTATTGTTTGTCTTTTTATGATAGTTTATTTTTTCTTGACATGCAGTCGCCTACTTTTGAGTTCAAATCTGACATCTCCGGTCTTTTCCAGAATTTTCAGCAATGTTTCCATATTTTTATACCGCGGTACGATGCCCTCAAATTTCAATTTCTTTAAGCTGGCATCCTCGTAGTCAACATCAATATCATACCAGCGCGCCACCTGGTTTAGGATGATCTCCAGCGATTCATCCGAAAAATTGAATGTACCCTCTTTCCAGGAGACATAACCCAAACTTTCGACATCTGCAATTGTGATTGTCCCTCCGCGGATAGTGGCTTGCTGATTTGGTTTAAGGTATTGTTTGTTGGATCCATCCGGCAGCGATAGCTCCACCTTGCCCTCAACCAAGGTCGTCCGATCTGGCTCACCGCTATAAGCCGTGACGTTAAATGAGGTACCCAACACCTTGATGGTCTGACCCGGGGTATGCACGACAAAAGGTTGTAGTATTTTTTCCTTACCTTTTGTCAGATAGCGGTGTGCAACTTCAAAATAAGCTTCCCCTTCCAGTTCCAGCGTCCGGGTTTCGGCAGTCGGATCAGCGATATACCGCAGACGTGAATCCGCATTGAGCCAGACTTTTGATCCATCGGGAAGCGCAATTTTGTACATCCCCCCTTTCGGGACATCAATGACCATATTTTGTCCGCTCACATTCTCGGCTGCTAGCCCCTGGACCAATGATCCATCTGCATAAGCCAGTTTCTGGCCCAGTACAATTTCAGACTGACTTTCGCTCAGGTTCACTTGCGTACCATCGTCCAGTCTGATGGTTGCTTTATTTCCGCCCGGTAAAACAGTGGCCTGTTTCGGTGCGCTCGCATCGTTATTGATCAGATAGTGTATAGTAAGCCCCAGTCCCGCCAACAGGACAATTGCTCCTACAAGCCGGATCCACTTGCTATGAAAGCTTATTATTTTCGTTGGCTTCGGCTTTTGAATCGTCTGCAAGACCTTTTGTTCCAGCCCCTGCAACCAATTATCTTCGCCATTAAGTTGCTCTCCGGCGGTAGGCACAGTTTTAAATTCCTGTCCAATCAGCTGGCGCAGCTGCGCATCGTTTTGTTCGTCCACGATCAATTGCTCCAGCTCCAACATTTCCTTTGGAGTCAATGTATTCGCTAGATAGCCTTCAAACAATTCGGAAAAACGGGAAGTTTGCATAGCTCTTTTTATTTAGTAATACGAACGAAATGAACAAACCAATGAAACGATATGAAAAAAAGTAAAAAAAATTATGGCACAGCCCTGAGGTATGTCGCGCTGTCCGAACGAGTCGTTTAAAACGAAATTTAAAATAGGGGTGTTTTGATCGTATCCGGGGCGATATTCGCAAATAAAAATACCAGCAATACCATCGACGCTAATTCTGGATGCTGTTTGAAATAAGCCTTAATCGAGGCATTCGCATTGGTGATATGGGAATTTACTGTGGCGACCGAAATGGATAAAAGCTGGCTTACCTCTTCATAGCTCTTGCCCTCTATTTTGCAGAGTTCAAAAACCCTTCGGCGCTGTTCGGGCAATTGCTGGATACCGCGTTGCAGCACCGCTAGCAGCTCTTTGTCAAAGATCCCCTCTTCAATATGGGAATACGCTTCTATAATATGAGCGAAATAATCAACAGACAGCCGTTTTTCACGTGCAGCTTTGCGCAATCGGTCGTAGACCAAATTTTGGGCTATCTTGTACAGATAACCCAGGTAACGCTCAGGGTCCAGATTTTCCCTATTTTTCCAGACTCGCAAAAATAGTTCCTGCAAGAGCTCTTCGATATCCTCCCGGGACTTGATCAAACGCGACATGGACAAAGCCAGCGGACCTTTGTATCGGCTCATCAGCTCCTCCAATGCCAGCTGATCACCTGCTTTCAGGCGAAGCAGCATCTCCGATTCCGTTGTATAAGCTATGTTTTTCAAGTAAAACGATCAAGTTGAGGTTACCTGCCCTAAAGTTAGTAATAACAAGTTAAAGCGCAAAGCCGTCGTCGATATCTAAATCTTTGGTGATATGCTGCGAGCTGAAACCATAAAAAAGTTCTTTTAAAAAGTAAGTGGTATCTGAAATGCTCCATGATGCTTTAAGATGACTGTAGTTTTGTCATGCGGTTCAATTTGGCACAAAATGTGTATTACTTTAGACTCATAATTTAGGTTTATAATTGGTTAGTTTAAAACGCTTGCATCTCCCCGGTTCAAGCGTTTTTTATGCTTTAATACCTTTAAAACAAAAAAGGCCGGATCAATTGCTGTTCCGACCTTATAAAACTATCCTTTAATCCTACGTATACCTTATTATTCTTTATACATATCCGTTTAGTGAACACAATCAGGATGAAAATAGTTTGATCTTTTTAAAATAAATATTCTGTCATAATATATATTATGATTTGATCCTTTAGATTACACTCGCCGACGTAGGTAACGTAATGAAATATAGTGATGAGCTGGACATATTGGTGAGCCAGCTGGTCTAGCCTATACGATCGGCGGAGTGATAGACAAGCAAAGCCGCCGCCAAATCTTCTATCGCTAATCCCGCCGACTTAAATAAAGTGATTTCGTTCAAAGATGATCGTCCCGTAATCTCGCCACAACAAAGCTCTTTGATATCGCCTTTAATACTGTTGGGATCAAGAATTCCTGATGCAATCGGAATCGCCAGCTCACCCGTCTCCTGTAACGCACCAGCTCTTGAATCTACATATATGCTACTCTTTAATATAGCCATGTCATCTACTTCGCGTGTTTTAGGCGTATGGGATCCTATCAGATCCAGATGTGTACCTGCCTTTATCCACTCTCCTTTTACCAAAGGTTCATGACTTAGGGTTGCACAAGAGATCACATCTGCCCTACGCACAGCTTCTTCCAAATTATCGGCATATAGCACCTTACTAAACCCGATCTGCTGTAAGCTGGATACCACATCTGCACCTTTCGATGCATTTCTTGTCCAGATCAAAATTTGGTCATACTGACGGACAACCGAATGTGCTTGCGCAAGATGTTGTGCAACTTTCCCACCCCCAACAATTAACAAGGTTTTTGAGTCTTCCCGTGCTAAGTAAGAAGCCGCTAAAGCAGAAGTACAGGCTGTCCTCCGCGAGGTCAGCCCTGCAGCGTCCATCTGCGCTAAAAACTCTCCGGTAACTGCATCCAACAAGGTATACAGGGCATGTATTGCCGGTAGGTTTTTGTTATGATTCCCGGGAGCGACAACAACCTGTTTGATTCCGATATAAGTATCTGTCCAGGAGGGCATCAAAATAAGCGTATTTTCAATTCCCTCAGTATTTTGATAAAAATGATGATGCCGGACAGGCATCGTAAACGTCGATTGAAAAACCTGGCGCAGCGCTTCAATCAAATTATCATATTTAAGGACAGTATCAATCGTTTCTTTATCAATGATTTTCATATTTTCAACAGTATAAGGTAAAATCATAAACATAGTAAATAATTAGCCCTTCGCATCCTTATAAACTAACCATTGATCACCGTTTTTTAGCCAAAGTGTCGCAAATGCTTCATAGACAATGCGACGCTGCTATACCTTTTTTGGTCGTGATCAGGATCGCACCACCGGAAGCTCTTGCCCCATAGATTGCAGAAGCATCTCAACAAGTTGATGAAGTTGTTATTATTGATTAAGGCAATCAAGGAAAAGCCATAAAACTAGTATTGCCATATTCTGATATCTTCAAATAAACCATATCCATCCTGATTATTGGTCGCTATCTGGTACAAGCCCACACGCAGTTTCTGTCCCGCCCAATCTGTACGCAGAAACGGTGTATTGGGCAGATCAATCCAGGAAATACCATCCTGTGAACTTCGCATGAAGAAATAATCACCTATCTTTTGTACTTGGAGATAAGGAAAAAACTGTAATCCCGTTCCATTATTTCCTTCTTGATGTGTTTGATGGCCTATGCTACGCGCTAGATTACCCAAATTCCAGCCCGTTAATACTGTATTATTGATATAAGAATTGGATTGTTCACCCGCCTGTATCATGATACCAGCTTCACTGGACATACGGTTTTTTGCGGCAAGTCCAGCGACATCTTTTACATAAACTTGAATGGTGAAGTCACCTTCCAATTCTTTATACACAAATGGAGGTAACAACGCCTTATCGCCCCATTTTGTGTTTTTGGACCCCAGTGTCCATTGTCCACCAACCCCGTTTATGCGAACCTGTGTACTATCTGGATATGCCCCAGCTTGATAAGCATCCCAATAGGAGATTTCTTTTTGCCCCAAACTAAATATCTGGTTAACAGATGGAGCGATCAACGGCGGTTTTGACTTCGGAATATCGACTACCAATGCTTTACTCACATTTCCGAACTCATCTTTTGCAAAAACTGAGATAGTCTTGCCCAGATGTGCTTGATCGAATAAATGATAAGGCTCTTGAATCCAACCTGAATGGTAATGATCTGTAGAAAATAAATATACTAAGCCTGATCGATCGCCAACGATCTGTACAAATAGATTGCTATCATTTATCCAAGACGGCTTGCCCGCTGTAACCGGGACATAATCTTTCAGATCCGTTGCACTTTTAGCTTTCCAGATCTGATAATTTTCGTGAACCTGATCTAAAGAAAACTTTTCAGGGTAAGCGCTAAAAAAATGAACAGCATGTTTCAGTTCAACTTGATTATTTTTTATCTGCAACAGTTTATTCATCTGCTTCACCGGTGTATGTTTACCATTGTTATAAAATGCAGTCTTCCCCTGATCATGTACTGCCAAACCATGATTCCAAGCCTGGCCATCAAACCAATCAAAAACTAAGGTATGGGACGGTTGAGCAATAATACACGACAATACCGAATCTTTCAATTCATCCATTTTTATGGCGGTCCGATTGCCCTGTAGTAGCACTTCTCCCTGTTTAATCATGATATCATGGTGACTACTGAACCCCTGATTTCGAATCTTGTTGATTTTACCGATAGCAAGATCATCCGTCTGTATGACGAAAGACCTATTTTCAGGCGGATAAAAAGCATTCTTTTCCTTTAATAGAGTAGCGGATAAATCCACATTGGCAACCTTAAAATCTGCCAGATAACCCGAAAAATGTTGATCCAGCAAATCCGAAGCTCCAACCACAAAATAATCGGCTGGATTAACAAACAACATTCTATTTTCTTCTTGTTGCAACTGCCCGTCGACGTAAATACGTTCCATGTAACCGTCAAATGAGATGATAATATGGTGCCATTGATCCGCTACCGGTAACCTCTTAAACCCCATATCTGGCCAGGCACCATGAGTGACAGCACCCCGCTGAGCATCTGCTCCGTATCCGAACATCGCTTTGCTGATATCTTGATTCCCTTTAGACCAAGCCACCACGTTTTCAAATCGATCTATTAAGGGATTGTTGATCCGCATCGATACCGTGTAGGGACTATTACCGGCTAACGATTGCGGGACTGCAAATGTCGAACGAAGTGATGTGGAACCATTCAAGAAGAAAGCTTTCTTCCCTTGGTAGTTCTTGACATAAACCGGTTTTTCACTCTTAAAACTTCCTTTTAATATCCCCTTGTTGTGGATTGTTGTCATACGCTCGCCTTCCCTATAGTCCAGCGCATCCAAATGGACTAAAGAACCAAAAGTCGTATCAATCGGAGCCATATTTTGCGGCGCAGACCATATTGTTTCTTGCTTCAGGGCTTTATCATAAACCTTAATATTCCATACTCCTCGAGGTAGACCTGCTAATTGTGTATTCAATACCTGTACACGTACATATCTCGCCTCGGCCTTGCCATGCGACAATACGGGACTAGCCCAACGGTTATTCTGCGACTGATCCTCATAAGTCACCCAATTTTTAGCATCCGTAGAAGTTTCGATCCGATATTGGTAAGCATAGGTCGGATATTCAAATTGAATGGCCACAGTCTGTATTGCCGTTATTTTTTCCAGGTCAATCATGAGCCAAGCGGGTTGATGATTGTCTTTTGCTCTCCATAAAGTTCCGTTATTGTCATCAACCAAAAAAGAGGGCCTAAAATCATCATTGTAAAAAGAAGAAGTCGTTACAGGCTTTCCAAAAGCCCGATCCTCGGGATCAGCTTTTGATTTGATAAGATCAGTAATTCCCTGATGTGTAGGAGCAATTTTTTGGATATCGCCCTCCGGCGTAAAGAATAGTTCATCTACCGCAATCTGCCTGTGAAAACCACCACCTGAATGCGGATTGTTATGCCGATGATACACGATGTAGTAGTGCCCCCCTTCTTCCAGCACACTATGGTGCCCCGGACCATGTATTGTACCGTCATCATTTGTCACCAATATCGGATTAGCAGTAGGATATTCAAAGGGTCCCATCGGTCCGACCTTACTTTTTACATATTGTACGCGGTAGGTATGGTCTTCGCAATGCCCAGATGAATACATCATATAATATATACCCCTGCGTTCAAACATATATGGTGCTTCAAAAAATTCCTTTGCCACCGTATTGGGAATCAACTCTATTTTTTCAAAACTCTTCATGTCCTGACGCATTAAACCCACAGCGCATCCGTGGTCCGGATAAATACCCCAGGTACCCCAATACATATAAATTCGTCCATCGCGATCAGTAAACGTCTGGCCATCCAAGGTAATCACTCCCGGAATCATATAATTGGGTATAATAGATTTATTATGATCCGCCAGAGATTGCCAAGGACCGGTCGGTGTATCCGATACCGCACCGAATATTTCAACGGGCTGACTATAATATAAATAGTACCTACCATCATAGCCTTTTGTCATATCTGGAGCCCAGTACCAATGGGTATTCGGCCAGTTCATCGGCTGTATCGTCCAATTTTTAAAATCTGTGGAGGTCCATACCTGCGATGGACCAGCTCCCCAGCCATTCCCATCCGTCGTCGCATAGATATAATACGTATCGCCTATTTTTTTGATTGTAGGATCAGCGAAATACCCCGGTAACAAAGGGTTTAAAGCATGAGCTACTTGATGCTTTTTCAACGACTGAGCAGATCCAGTTCCCATTACAAGGGCGAAAAAGGCAAAAAAGAATATTTTTTTCATCTTCTATATTTATGATAAAGGGGTACTTCGTCAAGCAAAGTACCCCTCGAAATTTTTAGCATATATTGCATTTATTTTAAGGTAACATCCAGATAAACCGAGTGTCGTCCATAGGTATCATAAAATGGTTTAAAATCCACTCCATCAATCTTGAACGCTAACTGTTGCGGATCCCCTGTAATAGACTTGCTGATATCCTTCGCATCCAAAGTCACCTTACGCCAGTCTTTTCTCGCTTCGGGTTCTTGAGCCGCCAACAAGATCGGTCCATAAAATAAACTGGCGATATTCTGTTGATCCATGACCGGATCTAAATGAAACTGGAAAGGCATTTTCAGCGTGACGCGATCACCATTCTTCCAATTGCGGCTCAATTTCAAATAAGTTCCCGGCTGTGCCTGTACTTTTTCCTCTTTACCGTTGATAGTCACATAAAATCCTTTGGTTGCCCAGCCGGGTACACGGACATGAAGATCAAATTGGCCATTTCCTTTTATGGTCAGCTCTGTCTCGTCTTGTTTTGGAAAGCTCGTCTTCTGCGTTACAGTTATCTGACGTTCAGTCCATTCCAACGTAGAAGAAATAAATAGATTGACATATAAAGCCTGATCATCCTTGCTTTTAAAATAAATACTATGCTGCAGTTTGGTACCGCTCTCGATGGCAGTACCGTTGCAACAGGTAAAGCCTGTCATATTGGGATTCCCAAATTGCTTTATTGATCCGGGTCTTAGTGGTACATGGTACGTATTGGCCGGCGTATTTTCAGCTACAGAAGCTAAAATATGGTTATACAGTCCACGTTCGTAGTAATCCATATATTCAGCACGTTGATCAAAAAGAAACAGGTTGCCCGTTAATTTAAGCATATTGTAAGTTGCACATGTTTCATTCTGCCCACCTTCAGAAAAACCATTTTCATATAAGGTGGCGGGCTCTGCTGTAAAAACTTCCGCATTAGCCGGATTGCGCGCACCGGCAACCCCACCTATGCTGTACATATAATCATTGACAGCCTTGTACCAAAAATTGTCCGCCACGCGGTAGTATTCAGGGAGATCCGAAACCTGATAGAGCTCGATACTGCCCACAATCTGCGGAATATGCTGATTGGCATGCAGTCCGCGAAACGTATCGACATTCTTGGCCAGTCCATGTGCATGCTGCGCATTGCCAAAGAACATATCGATATTGTCAAACATTTGTGCGGTTTTCAAATAGTGTTCCTTATGGGTGATTCGGTACAGATGCGCCATTGTCTCATTCATTCCTCCAAATTCGCCGGCAATGTACGTATTCCATACCTGTATCAGCGTTTCCTTGGGCAGCTTGCTAAGGCGGGCATGCACCCAATCTGCCATCCCCGTGGCCACCTGAAGTGCTTTTTCATTACCGCTCACTTCATAGATATCAATTAATCCGGCCAAAATTTTATGCAAGGTATAATAGGGTGCCCAAACTTGTGTTTTCTGTCCCCCGTATTTCGCTCCCTTTTCCAACATAATAAATTGATCTGGCGGATACGCGCTGATATAACCTACCCCCCAATTCCAATAATCCGTCCGGATACCTTCCCGGCTCAGATCCGAGTCATAAGCTGATTTACCAGGACCATAAGGTACGGCAGTGGGGTTAGCTGTAGCCACAGCGCCTGCTTGCTGCGGTTTGCCCGACAATTGAGCCAGTTCGTATAGGGTATTGACCATATAGGTCATTTTTTCGGCAAAATTGGCTTGCAATGTTTTATCATATCCCGTACTCGCATAAGCCTGTGCGATCGCAGTCAAATAATGCCCCGTCGCATGGCCTCTGAGCTTGGTATCCTGACTATCCCATACACCCAAAGGTTTGGTCCCTTCAGGCTGCGGTTTCCCAAATGCATCACGAAACATATAGAGAAAAGAATTGGGATCGGTGGTCGCCAAGGTCTTTATAAATTTATCTCGATTTTCAATAAATTTTGTTTGTTGATTTTGTGCATCCGCTTGTAAGGAGACCTGATTCAGTCCAAAAGTTGCCAACTTCAACCGTGGTGCAGCAGCGGTCTTACTTGATTTAACGGTCACGATTGCTTTAGGCTGTAAATCCGTACCCGGAACCCGTCCTGTAATGGTATAACGCCCAGCTTCCAAGACGGTACTGTTATCATTTGGTGAAGGCCACAATACCCGCACTTTAGGACCAACGATATCCTCCTTATAAATTCCTTGGACATAACTTGGTAAACGTGGTAAATCGCCTAATGCCGTTTCCACCTGCACATCTGGCACTGCAAGCAAGTAAGCATTATAGAGTTGCGCCCGGGTCAATGGAAACTCAGGCAGGTTGTCTTCCACTTTGGTCACATTTACGGCGCGATTACTTACCCCACGTTGTGAATTGGAATAAATCGCAGTAAGCTGATTTTTACTCAACGGAACACGGTAGATGCGAAAATCATGCAACATGCCATCGAAGGCTGGAGATCCTGCCAGCAGTGATTTCCCGATATACAGCTTGTTCTTATCTCCAGAAGATCCAAAAACTTCGGTCAACTCACGCGGTATCTGCTTAGATTCACCAACAGGCACCGCATCCACATAAGTCACCATCGTTTTAGCCGGAATATCCACCACGATCGTCAGGTAAACCCACTTATTCAATGCTAATGCTGGAGAAACAGCCCCCTTTTGATTATTTTTTCCTGCAGTAATCAAGCTCTGGAAACCTTCCTGTAGATTTGTCCCGGAAGGAGCGGCGAAGAAATGTTTATGCATATCTTTTCCAAAGTCAAAAACAACCTGGTCTTTTTTCTCCGAACGCAGATAAACCCACCCCGAGATGCTCAGCGACTCCATATCAGTCAATGCGTCGGCAGGGATCTGAACAAAATCATTTTTTTCACCCGACAATGACAGTACTTTTCCAAAGCGCTTATCGTTGATAAATGTAGCATTTTGGCCAGCAGTAGCATGCAAATTGTTGCGGGACCAATCTTTCAGATCGCCATTAAAGACATATCGCGCGATCATTCCCGTTTCGCCGATTCCATCCAATATCTGATCACCACTTTGTGCCTGTACCGGGCTGATCCCTTTCGTTAGGATTGTGGCAATGAAGATAAAACGTAAAAAAACTCTATAACTTTTCATCTTTATCACTTTATGAGCTCGAAAGCTCGATTTTTGTTCGTTAATAAGCCGTCCAAGCCGGAGGTTCCACACCGAGTAAGTGTTTGACAAAATAATCGCGGCGTTTCTTTTCTCCAAAATCACCACCAGAAGCATGTCCCATCCCCGGGACCATAATGAAGTCGTGATCCTTACCATGCTTGATCAACTGATTGACAAACTGATAAGTCGATGCCGGATCCACATTATCATCCAGCTCCCCTACGATCAATAGCAACTTTCCTTCTAATTTATATGCATTTTCGATGTTAGAACAAGCTGCATATTCAGGTCCGATCGGCCAGCCCATCCATTGTTCATTCCACCATATTTTGTCCATACGATTATCATGGCAGCCACAGGATGAAACCCCAACCTTGTAAAACTCAGGATGAAACAAAAGCGCTCCGGCAGAAGACTGTCCGCCGGCAGAAGTACCATAGATACCCACTTTTTCAATATCCATATATGGATATTGAAGCGCGGCAGCCTTCATCCAAGCAATACGATCGGGAAAACCTGCATCCTTAAGATTTTTCCAGGCAACATCCTGAAATGCCTTTGAGCGATTGGATGTTCCCATTCCATCGATCTGCACAACGATAAAACCCAGCTCTGCAAGCTCAGCGAGCCCTGCCGGATTAGCAGAAAATGATTTGGGGACAAAAGCACTATGTGGACCAGCATAGATATACTCGATCACAGGATATTTTTTGTTTGGATCAAAATTTCGTGGCCGGACTATAATGCCCCAGATATCTGTTTTGCCATCGCGGGCCAGCGATTTAAACACTTCAGGTTTGCGCCATCCCGTAGCTTCCAGATCCGAAATATCCGCTTGTTCCAAATCCATCACGATCTGTCCGTCTGCCACCCTACGTAATACCGCCCGCGGGGCCTGATCAACCCGAGAGTAAAGATCGACAAATAAAGAATGATCAGGATTGAATGTTGCCTGATGATTGGCGGCTTCTGTCGTAAGTTCTCTCAGGCCCTTGCCATCAAAACCAATCGTATAATAGTGGATAAGATACGGGTCCTCATCCTTATGCATACCACTCGCCTCAAAAATAATCTTTTTGTTATCCTCATCCACGTTGACAACTTTACGCACCACCCAATTACCTTTTGTAATCTGTTGTTTCAATGCCCCCGTTTTAGCATCAAACAAATACAGATGATTCCATCCATCACGTTCCGAAGCCCAGATGATGGCGGCTGTTTTTTTGAGATCATTCCTGTATTTCTTTCCGCTATAATCAATAAATGTTGCGCTACGTTCTGAAATAATTGCTCTGGTTTTTCCGTCCACAGCACTCAATTCCATCACATCGTATCGTTGATGACCACGTTGGTTATATTCGAATGTGATTCCACTATGATCTGCCTTCCATACCAGTGCAGACAATGAAAATTGATTAGCTACCTGAGCAGGATCTACCGTGATTAGTCGACCATTTATCACATCAATAATCGTTGGATAATATTGTGACAACGCGTCACCGGGTTTATTATAGTCTCGGGTTTGTAATTTAGGTTGTAATTGATCAGTTGGCGAAGATTCCAGTAAAGTCAACTGTCTGATTTCAGACTTTCTCACTTTTGAAGCCGCCAATTTTTTTGAATCATCGGACCATTGGATACGGGCACTGTAATACTCACCGGGGCTGCCATCAAAGGTCAGCTGGCGCTCACTTTTTGAATCCCCCTTTTTACTGATATATACATTACTATTTTTAATATAAGCAGTATAGTGCTTATCGGGCGAGTCTACCGGCTCACCTTTAGCATCGTCCCAACGTGCCCCCCAATATCCATCCGATCTACGGTCATTACCTGTTGCAGGAATATCACGCACTCTGCTCAACTTATTCTCCTGCCCATTCCACTTCCACAGTACTTTCTCTTCTGTAAACTCAAACTCGTTTGCCGACAATACTTTCAGATCCCTTCCCCACAAAACGCCTAATTTCACTTCTTTACCCAACTGAGCGGAGAGCTGCTTTTCAATCGCAGCAACATCGGTATCTATTTTCTTTTTCGTTAGCGCATCCACCAGATATAAGCTTCTCTTACCGTCTTTCCGATTCACCCGATAAGAAAAACTATCTCCTTTTTCAGACCAGACAATCTGCTGTGGTACCTGATACACCTTGCCAAATGAATTTCTGATCTCTTTCGCACGTTTATAATCCTCCAATGTCCCTTGCGCCATTGTGGTAAGCTGAAATATTATCAATAAAACAGCTGTGAATGTTAACTTCATATGTATTATTTTTTAAATCCTATGTGTTGATCTGCCTTCCTTTGCGTCCAGGCAGGATTAAAAATAAGTAAGCCTATATCTTTAGTTTTTTCTGATTCACAACATAGTATAATGGAATCCCCAAAAGCGTGATAATGATACCGGGCCAGGTAAATTGCGGTTTATAGATCACCAACAAAATAATAAACGAAATCCCCATCACAATATAAACAGCCGGTATAAAAGGATAGCCAAACGCCCGATAAGGACGCGGCACATCCGGACGCTTATGTCTTAACCAAAAGATGCCGATGATACACAGCACATAAAACATCACCACTACACAGGTGATCATATCCAGCAGGTCGCCATACTTGCCAGTCAGACACCATATCGATGCAATGAGCGCCTGTAACCACAGCGCGTAAGCCGGTACTGCATTCTTATTTAGCGTACCTGTCCTCTTAAAAAACAAACCATCCTGTGCCATGGAATAATAGATCCTTGCACCAGCCAAGATCAGTCCGTTATTACAGCCAAAAGTGCTGACCATAATCATAATTGCCAAGATGGCTATGCCCACAGGACCGAAAATTTCTTGCGCTACCAGCATAGCCACGCGATCTTTAGGCGCGCTGGCCATCTGCTCGACCGTCAATACACCCGTATACATCAAATTGGTCAAAATATAGATCACTGTTACAATCAGCGTTCCCAGCGCCAGACTCAAACCAATGTTGCGTTGCGGATTCTTGATCTCGCCTGCTACCGCAGAAGATGAATGCCAAGAATCACTACTGAACAAAGCCCCTACCAATGCAGCAGATATGGCGCCAAACGCACCAAAGGTGGCATAATCTGCTGTCGATCCATCCACATTTAATTGTTGTAGATCCCACCTATTGGCTGAAGACCAATTTTGATTCCACACCTCCAGATCGAAAGCCGCAAAACCGAAAATAACCAATAAAACCAGGCTTAATATTTTGATCAAAGTCAATACCGTCTGTACTGTTTTACCATTCTTTACACCACCTGTATTAATAAAGGTGAGCAGCAAAATAACAGCGATAGCCAACAGCTGAGCGGATGAAATATGATAGTCACCTATTACCAGCAGATAGACATCTTCATCCAGTAGCGGAAACAAATAAGCTGTAAACTTAGCAAAAGCTACCCCCACAGCTGCAATCGTAGCCGTCTGGATAACCGCAAAAAAAGTCCAGCCAAATGTAAAACTGACCACTGGCCCATAGGCTTCCTTGAGATAGACATACTGGCCACCAGCTTTCGGAAACATGGCACTGAGCTCGCCATAGCTCAAAGCTGCGGCCAGCGTCATAAAACCGCAGATCAACCACACCACCATCAGCCAACCGGCAGAACCCGTATTTCGGGCGATATCGGACGATACGATAAAGATCCCCGAACCGATCATACTTCCGGCAACGAGCATGGTTGCATCCAATAAACCCAATGATTTTTTGAAATCTTGACTATTTTCCTGATTATTCATAATATAGGGTTGGATTGCACTTATTTAAATTTATAAAATTTCCATTTTGCCCGATGGTCAGGTTCAAGCTGCTGGTTTGTCAATACCGCCCTGAGCATCTCCATGGGCAAGTAATTTTCCTTGATGACCCGGTCATGAAATTCGCTGTAGGACATTTTCCCCGATCCTACCAATTCATCACTGATACTCAGCAGCTGCAAGCCACCGATCAAATAAGCCAATTGATACAAAGGATCGTAAGAACCTTCAAATGATCGTTTCACCTCACCATGTGCGTTTGCAGGTTCATGACCGACCTGATTAACCAAATAATCAACACATTGCTGTGGCGTCCATTCACCCAAATGAAATTTAATACTGAATGTAATCCGTGCACAACGATGCATTCGCCAGAATAACATCCCGATACGTTCTTCCGCTGTCTTTGCAAATCCCATTCTATAGAGCAATAATTCCCAATATAAAGTCCAGCCTTCCGTCCAAAATGGTGTATTAAAATTTTGCTCCCGATAGGGTTTATACCGTTTATTCATGAAATACTGCAGATGATGCCCCGGATTGAGTTCATGCTGTACCGTACCCAATGAAAAATGCGGATTATTACCCCGCATACTCATCATCTTCTGCTCATAGGTCATCGTATTGGTCGGATAGGAAATACTGATCTCGCGTCCGCCCGTAAAAAAAGGATTGACCAATTGCCGTTCAGGTGTCATCATAATCATTCCCCAGGTTTCATCCGCCAATTCAGGGATGGCGATCAGGTCGTGCTGTTTGATAAATGCCTGGGCTCGATCATATAACTGATTGATCAGACCGGGCTGCTGACCTTCGGGCACATAGGTATTTTTAACCTTTTCTTGTGCTGCTTTCCAATCATCACCAAATCCCATCTCACGGGAAGCTTTTAATAACTCGGCCACGCACCATTCCCATTCCTTATCAGCGATACGCAATAACTCATCCGCATCATAAGCGATCATTTCCTCCCGCAATTTTTTGTTGAGCGCAACTTTTCCGATCGGCTGCCCGCCAATATTACTTCCATCATTAAACACTTTCCAATTGCTCTTTGCCTGCAATGCACCTTTATAACGGATCAGTTTTTCGTTTAAACTTTCATAAGATTTGGGCACCCACCAGGTAAACATAGGATCATAACCATTATAGAAATCGAAGGCACTCTCCAAACGGATTCGCAATGACTCCACCATATTGATTAGGAAGTTGACGTCTGCGGATTCGATCGCTGTGATATTTTCTAACTTCTGGATTTCTGCTTCAACCTGATCTCCCGTTTTTTCCAGCAAGATGGCAATATCCTTTCCCACAACAGTAGCACCTCGACGACGTTGCTTTTCAAATTGAAGAATGTTTTCGGCAAATGGTAAGTAAGGTTTCAGCCGATTGTAGGAAGATAATTCTTCTTTGAGTTCTTCTTGATGTCGTTGCACTTTCTGGTTCAGTAGGATATAATCGACCTGACCATTGGTGTTCAATTTCTTATAATCAAATGCTCTTAACTTTACTAAATAGTCATCGTCGATCTTGAGCAGTCTATTGATCTGCTCGGGTGAGGCTGCGGATTGCTGAAATCCCCAATTTTTGGGCATAGGGCCATAAAAATAATTGACAGCCTGCAGATCATGTCGATACTGGATGATATAAGGCTCAATGGGTGTGGTGTGTTGATACAAATCCATATCTTGGGCATCTGTTAGCGAAGAAGCCATACAAAGCACTCCAATGACTATAAATTTCTTTACGTTAGGGTTATTGTTGTTTTTCTTCATCATTTCGGTTTATCGGTTTATATGTGTCTATTGAAACCGATCCGGACTAAAGCCTGAGATATCCGTTTCCGTGGCTTTGCCGGACAATAAGGCCGTGATAGCTTTTCCGTAAGCAGGTCCAAGGCTCAGCCCCATCATACCGCCCGCCCCCGCAATGCTGACATTGCTGTATTTGGAAGTTCTGCCCAAATAAGGAAGCCCATCCGGTGAACATGGTCTGTAACCAAACCAGATATCCTTCGGATAATCGACCTTTAGATCCGGGAAATATTTAGGGATAGATTCGACGATACCTTTGACACGATTAGGGTATATCTTATCATTGGCAGGGCCTAATTCCATGGTTCCACTAAAACGAATCTGATTATTCATGGGCGTCACCGCTACACGAGCCTCCAATAGCAGGGCTGCATGTATCATCCGGTTATTGTCTGTTGTATCATACATGAAAGAATACCCCTTGCCGGGCATCAAAGGCAATTTCAAGTGTAGTTTCGAAGCCAATGCAGGTAGCGCTGCTCCCCCGGTTACGACAATTTCATCGGCATGAAATGCTCCTTTTGACGTAACGATTTCGGAGACCTTTTTGCCTGAAAATCTGAAACCTGTTACCTCCGTCTGATAGTTGATCTGCACGCCATGAGCAAGCAGGTAGTCTGTCAACATTTTCATCAATTGGGGCGGATATAAGATACCGTCACATTTGTATAAAATACCGCCGATCGTATCCATTCGGAGATTAGGCTCTAAGGCCTGAATACCCGCTTGATCAAAAACTTCCACATCCAGGCCCAAGTTTTGGGCCTTTTCTGCCAGCTCAATTTCTTCGTGTGCGACATGGTTAGATTTGTAGAGCATCATAATCCCATTTTGCCTAAGCTCAAAATCAAAGCCTTCCTGTTGGGCCAATTCATCATATGACCGGCTACTGGCAAGATTCAGATCACGTATCGCGGCTGCATTTCGGTGGACATGTTTTTCATTGGCATGTTTCAGGAATTTCAATCCCCAATCGATCAGTGAAAAATTCAATGCGGGTCTGACGTAAAATGGACTTTTGCTGTTCAACATCCATTTTACACCTTGTGCCACGATGCCCGGCGCTGCCAATGGAGTGAAATGACTGGGAACGATCATTCCTGCGTTACCGTAGGAACAATTGTCCTGTCCGTCACCTTTCTCTAAAATCTGAACTTCCCAGCCATCCCGCAAGAGGTAATACGCGCTAGACAATCCTGCGATACCTGCACCTATGACAGCAACTTTTCCTTTATTCTTTGTTGACACGTTTTTTGATATTTTAATAGTAATTACATAACCTGAAATCCTTCTTTATAGGGATCTTCATCATCAATAATGATCTGACTATATCCCGTCATTCGTGCCCAGCCTTCCACCGAAGGAATGATGGCCGCCCGCTCGGATATCGTCGTTTCCTGTTCAATACGACCGACGAATTGCGAACCTATGTAACTCTCATGAACAAACTCATCGCCTTTTTTTAACTTCCCTTTGGCATACCACTGTGCCATGCGCGCAGAAGTGCCCGTACCGCAGGGAGACCTATCCAATGCATTTTCGCCTACCAACACCGCATTTCTTCCTGTAGAATTTTCTTTCGTTGGTTTTCCGGTCCATTGAATATGGCTAAGACCATATATATTTTCATCTTCGGGATGAATAAAATCTGTTTTCTCATTGAGTAGGCGACGGATAATTTTTCCATAATGAATGAGCTGGCTCGCCGAAAAATCACTGATATCCCCAAAATTTTTCTGAGGATCAATGATGGCATAGAAATTTCCACCATAGGCAACGTCAGCTACAATCTCCCCCAGATCAGGGCACTGCACCGTCAGTGCTTCTTTATAGAGGAAAGACTTCACATTCGTCAGCTTAACCGTTTTGACTTTTGGACCTTCTTGTACATAATCAATAAGGATTAATCCCGCGGGTGTTTCCAGACGCAGCTTACCCGGTACTTTTGGAATGACCAAACCCTCTTCGATTGCTAGCGTCACGGTACCGATTGTACCATGCCCACACATCGGAAGACATCCGCTTGTTTCGATATAAAGCACGCCCGTATCATTATTAGGGTCTGTTGGAGGATAAAGAATACTACCGCTCATCATATCATGACCGCGCGGTTCAAACATCAATCCTTTCCGAATCCAGTCATATTCTTCCATAAAGTGCAGCCGGCGTTCCATCATTGAGCTTCCGTTCAAGACCGGAGCTCCTCCTGCCACCAACCGCACAGGGCAACCACAGGTATGGGAATCAATACAAAAAAATGTTTTCTTCATCAGTTGCGATACAAATTATCCTAAATACTTTTTGTTGTCACCACAGCACCATCCACGATGCGAGCGATACCCAATGGGTTTTCATTTTTTAACTCTTCTGGCAAAAATTCATCTGGCCAATTCTGAAAAGCTAAAGGACGCACAAAGCGCTTCACCGAATCCGGCCCTACCGAGGTAAACCTCGGATCGGTACAAGAAGGAAAAGGGCCACCATGCTGCATCGCATAGACCACTTCTACACCAGTAGGCATGCCATTAAATAAGATACGCCCGGCTTTATCTTTCACCACATGAATAATATCCTGATGTTCTTTCACATCCTCCTTGGTCGCTGCAATTGTAATCGTCAATTGTCCTTTAAGTTGCCGCGCGATAGCCAATACTTCAGCATCATTTTCGGCTTCTACCACTACCGCAAAAGGGCCAAAAACTTCCTCGCTCAATACTCGGTTTTTCAAGAAATTGCCGGCTGAGGTACTGACCACAGCAGGACTTCCCTGCCCTTGGGCAGCAGCTATACCCGATTCGGCGATGATAGCCACATCCGCCTGGCTACTTAAGGTTGTTTTATTTTTCTCATAATGCGCATAGATGCCTGTATTGAGCATTGTAGCCGGTGCCGTAGCAACGATGGCTGATGCAAGCGCTTTTTTGAAACGCTCCAGACCATCCCCTTTTACCGCTACGAATACCCCGGGATTGGTACAGAACTGCCCCACACCCAAAGTCAGCGAAGCCGCGTATTCCTGCGCGAGAACTTCTGCGCGATCTGCTAAGAGATGTGTAAAGGCAAATACCGGATTGATACTTCCCATCTCGGCAAATACCGGTATCGGTTCTTCCCGCTGATTGGCAATATCAAACAGGGCCTTCCCGCCCCAATATGAGCCCGTAAATCCCACAGCTTTGACAAGCGGGTGGGCAGTCAGGTAGGCCCCTATTTTTGTATCAGTGCCTTCGATATTATTTCCAAGAATATGGCTAAACACGCCCTCCGGCCATCCAATTTCTTTGATCACAGCGGTTATTGCTTCAGCCATGATCGTCGATGTCTGGGTATGTCCCGAATGGCCCTTGACGATCACCGGACAGCCCGCCCCGATAGCACTCGCCGTATCGCCGCCAGCCGTAGAAAAAGCAAAAGGAAAGTTGCTTGCTCCAAAGACGACAACGGGCCCTATCCCCACATTAGACTTCCGGATATCACTTTTACCTGTTTCACTATTTGCTAAGTCGATGCGGGCTTCGGCATAAATTCCCGAAGCGACCGCATTGGCATAAGTGCGCCACTGGCCAACCGTACGAGCCTTTTCCCCTGTAAGCCGGGGCAAAGGCAATGCCGTTTCCGCATGGGCAGTCTCCAGCAACTCGGCGCCTAATCCTTCAATTTTATCTGCAACGGCATGCATAAAAGCGGCACGTTGGGCAACCGTAGTAGATTTCAAAAATTGAAATGCTTCTGCGGCCATGCGAACACGCTCATCCAAAAATGCTTCTGATTGATTCATTATTTATTCCGTTTTTTCTTTATAAAAATAACCTTTAGGCGAATAGTATCCACTGATCGCCCGCAGGCTTTTACATGCTTATTAATCCGTAGATTTTAATTTAAGCGCGGGCGACTGGCAATACCATCAGCAATCACTTTGTGGATCCTTTCCGCTTCTTCGCCAATTAACGGAAGCCGAGGTGCACGAAGATGCGGAGTACCTATTCCTTCGGCTGTTGCTGCGAGCTTAATATATTGAATAAGTTTGGGGTGAATATCCAGTTCCAGCAAAGGCATAAACCAACGATAGATTTCCAATGCCTTATCGTAATCACCATTAACGGCATAATTATACATTGCAACAGTTTCATTAGGAAAAGCATCCACCAAACCAAAAACCCATCCGTCAGCACCCACAACTATTGATTCCAAAGAGATTGTATCCACACCACCCAATATTTTAAAGCGGTCACCAAATTGATTTTTCATCCGGGTTATATTTGTCAGATCCCGGGTAGATTCTTTTACCGCAGCAATCGTCGGGCAATCTTTCAATTCATCAAACATGGCGGGTGATACAAATACTGCATAATCAACCGGATTATTATAAATTAGTATGGGCAGATCTGTCGCATTCGCTACTGCCTTAAAATAAGTGACAACTTCACGGTCATCAGCCCGATAGCGCATAGGTGGCAATAACATTAACCCATCTGCACCTAGTTCTTTTGCTTTAATAGCAAAATTAACCGCATTTTTTGTTGTATTTTCTGTAATATTCAGTATAACGGGTACCCGACCAGCAACAACCTGTCTTGCGAAAGTCAATAATTCAAACTTTTCATCCGTATCCAGTACGGCGGCATCGCCCAATGATCCCGCAATGATAATACCATGTACCCCGGCTTTGATCTGTGCTTCTGTATTCTTCGCAAACATATCAAAGTCAATCTCACCGTTCTCTTTAAAGGGAGTCAATACTGCCGGGTATACACCCTTCCAATTTAATTCAGCCATAGTTGGTCTTTAATTATGTAATTTAAATTTTTCTTGTTCAAAGAAAGCAACTATAAAAACACCAAACTAACCGGCTTTTAATCATTACTTACAGGATATTGACATTTAATAATCTATTCGTAAAAAAGGTTTCTATAATAGCTGTCCTGTTCCCTCCTTGATCCAGATTAACTGATACTCCTCATGACGGTGCAAATAAAGATAAAACTTATCCAACACATCCTTCTGAATAAAAACAGTCCTATCTTTGGGAATAGGAACTTGGTCTTGAATTGGTTTCATAAATTAGAATCGTTTAAGGTTAAAATGTTTTTTTAATAAACGTCATTTATACACTAAATTTAGTATTTAGTAGTTTACAAAACAACTCGTCCGGTAGAAATATCAAAAACGTAATGTATTAGGTTAAAATCTGGCAATTAAAAAAGATCCTAATCGATCAACTTTGTATTAGTTCACGCTCTGATCCGTAAAGAATAATAAATTTATAAACCTAACAAAATGAATTTAAAGAATAATTACTATATCCTCATTACCTTACTCTATATCCTACCGACCAATTCCGCATTTAGCCAACAGGAGGAGCATCCCGTATGGAAAGCTACTAAAAGCCAACCTGCGACTTTGGGTATCGATCAAGGATCTAAAAGCTTTGCTTTAGCGCAGCTCAAAATAAAGGTGCTCAATCACTCACAGACTTTATCAGCTTTTCAACAGGTACATGGTGATGCTGCATTCGATTATACGCCTGTGGAAATGTTAGCGAAGCGGGACCGCAACGGTTTTTTCCATATTGGTGACATAAACATCAGTCTTAAGCGTCAGGGAGAAACACATTGGTCTAATTATTCTTCAGCCAAAGAACGCAAGAAGGTCATCGCATTGGCTCCATCCAAAACGATCTTAGCTGCTGCTGACATCAGTTCAACATTAGGTGACATTCCCTTACAAGTTAAGCGCAGCTGGGAGAATGTGGGGGGCGATCTTA
This sequence comes from Sphingobacterium sp. GVS05A, assembly GCF_019969845.1. Classification (GTDB taxonomy): domain Bacteria; phylum Bacteroidota; class Bacteroidia; order Sphingobacteriales; family Sphingobacteriaceae; genus Sphingobacterium. The sequence continues at coordinate 127,581 of NZ_JAHXYR010000001.1, read as the reverse complement.
TCCTGAAATTTCAACTAACAAATCCCACCCATCAAGCTATTGAAATCGGGGCTTTAGGTATACCTCTTCCTTTCAATAATAATATGGATTACAAAAATCTAAACCAGGCGCATGCACAAAATGTATTCTTCGATCCCTATATCGGCAAAGATGCCGGTTATCTCCAAGTGAACCATCTGCATGGAAATGGCCCGAGCTTATTGGTGCTCCCTTACGGCAATGCCGGATTTGAAGCTTACAGCCCCTTACTTGATGACCCTACGCCCAGAAGTATTACGTTCGAAGGTTTCCATGAGTGGATGATCCACAGTAAAGCACTTGCCGAAACAGCATGGAAAGGAGTAGAACAATGGAACACACCAACTTCAACCCTATTAAAACCCAATGAATCAAAAACATTTGCCCTCAAGTTTGTACTAGCTCCAAGTATCAAAGAAATTGAAAATACACTTCTAAAAAATAATAGACCTGTGGCCATCGGAGCTCCCGGCTATGTCGTTCCATTAGATAATCCTGTCAAATTGTTTATCAAGCATAACAGAGCCATTAAAAACATTGCTGTCTATCCGGAGGGCGCTCTAAGTCTTCGCAAGCTAAAAGACACACCACAGCAATGGCATCACTATGAGGTCAAAGGTCAACAATGGGGACGTGCACGCCTGACCATTACCTATCAGGATGGCACCGAACAAACTATTCAATATAAAGTTATTAAGTCCGAAAAAGATGTCGTCAATGATCTTGGCAATTTCTTAACGACCACCCAGTGGTACGAAAATGACAAAGACCTTTTTGGACGGTCGCCCGCTGTGATCAGTTATGATTATGAAGACAAAAAATTGGTCACCCAAGAGCAACGCGCTTGGTATGCCGGTTTAAGCGATGAAGCTGGAGCGGCCAGTTGGCTGGCTGCTATTATGAAGCAGATCTTGCAGCCAAATCGCACAGAGATCGCAAAATTGAAACGTTTCGTCAATGAAACGATGTATGGCCGTATTCAGCACAAGGAAGGCGATCAAAAATACGGGGTGGTCAAAAGTTTATTTTATTATGAACCTGATGCTATGCCAGCAGGCACCTACCAGACAACCATCAACTGGAAGACCTGGTCTGCATGGCCGAAAAAAGAAGCAGACAACATCGGACGCTCCTACAACTATCCCCATGTTGCAGCAGCACATTGGGTCATGTACAGGCTAGCCCGCAATTATCACCATTTGGTACAGGAAGAAAGCTGGGATGTCTATTTAGACCGTGCGTTTCAAACCAGTATGGCGATGATCGAAAAAGCCCCTTACTATGCCCAATTCGGACAGATGGAAGGCAGTATATTTTTGCTTATCCTCCAGGATCTGCGACGTGAGGGCCTGACCGAGGCGGTCAATAAACTGGAAACTGTGATGCGCCAACGTACCGAACACTGGAAAAGCCTTGATTACCCATTCGGCAGCGAAATGCCTTGGGATTCAACAGGTCAGGAAGAAGTCTATTTATGGTCACGTTACTTTGGTTTTGACGACAAAACCCGGGTTACTTTAAATGCTATTCTAGCGTATATGCCTACCCTGCCGCATTGGGGGTACAACGGTAGTGCCCGTCGCTACTGGGATTTTGTCTATGGCGGAAAATTATCACGTATCGAACGCCAACTTCATCATTATGGATCGGCACTCAATGCCATTCCAGTATTAACAGCATACCGTGACCATCCCCAGGATTTCTACCTCCTTCGTGTAGGTCATGCTGGTATGATGGGCGCATTGGCCAATGTCACTGCAGATGGCTTTGGTCCCGCAGCATTCCATTCTTACCCAGCTACATTAGCTAACGATGGTATATCGGGCGATTACGGTACCGGCTTCTATGGCTATGCGGTCAATTCAGGCACTTATATCGTAGAACATCCAGAATTTGGCTGGCTGGCATTTAGCGGTAATCTTAAAAAAGATAAAGATAACATCGAAGTAGTCATAAAAACAGCTTCCAAAGGCCGCATTTTCTTGGCAAAAGAAAATCTATGGTTGACCACTGATGCCGGAGAAATCGAAACACTAAAATACAATCAAAAGGATAAAAGTGTGGTGTTAAATTTTAATACAAATCAATCGGCTATGGTTCCAAATATTTTACTTACAGTCAATCCGGAAAGTGGCTATGAAATTGAAGGAATCAAAAAAGATAAACTCAATCGTTACGAAATTCCTTCTTCTACCAGCATGCTAATACTTAGAAAAACAAAATGATACTCGCTTACGGTCTCATCCCTCTATAGGCGGATGAGGCCATCAACGAATTGGGTCAATGAACAAAGAAAAAATGAAGTAAACGCGAAATCGAAGGATAGGCTTTAAAACTTTCGTTTTTTATTTTTGAAAACAATGTCCTAAATTAGCTCTACAAACTAGTATCAACTCAACAACCCGGTGCAGTACGATTACCACAATTTAAACGAAGAGACACTCTTCCAACTTGTAAAGGCCAACGATGCGTTAGCCTACAAGGAATTGTTCGATCGTTATAAAGAACTCCTGTTTCGCCATGCTTATCGAATGACCCAGGACAGCGAACTTAGCAAGGATATCGTTCAGGACATTTTCCTTGTGCTCTGGAATAAAAGAGCATCCATTGAAATCAGCCAGTCGCTCGAACCGTATCTGATCAAATCCATCCGCAATAAAATACTAGACTATTTTAGCCATCAGGAGGTAGTCGAAAAATATCGGGAAGATACCTTATCCTTTGTAGAGCAGGGCATCTGCTACACGGATGACTTCCTCTTAGAAAAAGAACTTGCCGCTATGATCGAACGGGAAAAGAGTAAACTGTCGCCCCGCACCAGGGAGGTTTTTGAACTCAACCGCGAGCAGGGCCATAGTTATAAAGAAATCAGTGCGCTCTTATCTACTTCCGAGAAAACAATTAAAAAGCAGGTACATAATGCCTTACGGATACTGCGCACGAAATTTGGTTCTTTCTTTTTTTTCTGATCATTTTTTTTATTTTTTTTATACTCCCTTTTCCCTGTTTGGCCGTCATTACAATTAGATAGCCTACTTATGGCTATCGGCCTAATGCATGGAGAAAGAAACACTAAAAGAAATATTCCGGAAATATAAATCGGGGACAGCGTCCCCCGAAGAACTGCGGATCATTCATAGCTTCTATCTGCACAAAGCAAATCGTTCACTCGAGATATTGGACGATCAATTTGTTCAGGAGCAACTTGATGCGATGGATCGGAATTTATTTCCACAAAAAGAAAAACGTATTTCGGTATGGAAATATGCTGCAGCAGCGCTCATCATTCTCAGCTCAGCATTTGGCATGTATAAGTATACACAGCAACAGCTTTCCGAAAAAGAAACGCAACATGCTGCCGAACTATTTGCCGCAATAAAACCGGGGCATGACCAAGCTACCCTCCACCTTCCCAATGGCGAGGTAATTGCATTGGGTCAACAAGACAAACTGATCAATAGGGATGGCATGGTACAGCTGAATACGGGCAATCTCGACCTCAGCACTGCTGCGGGCAATCAGATGATCACACTGCAGACACCACGTGGTGGACAATTTCAAGTTCAACTGGAAGATGGCACCAAAATATGGCTCAATGCCGGATCAACCATCAGTTACCCAGCCAAATTTGGCACCAATGAACGATCCGTCATTTTAAAAGGGGAAGCTTATTTTGAAGTTGCGCACAACGCGAAAAAACCATTTAAAGTTAACGTTGGGAACGATGAAATCCAAGTGCTGGGTACGGGATTTAATATCCAAAGTTACGCGGACAATGCCACGCCCATCACCACGCTGGTCCATGGAAAGGTAAAAGTCACGCGCAAAAATAAAGAGCAGCAATCACTGATCTTACAACCTGGACAGCAAACCTTAGCACAGACAAATCTACAAAAGGAAAACACGGATATCAGCGGTATTACCGCCTGGAAAAATGGACTTTTCAGCTTCAGACGGAGCTCGGTAAAAAATATTGTCCGCGAATTGGAACGCTGGTATAATATTGACTTTGTCGTTGACCAGACAGCTGCCGAAAACCGCCTGATAACAGGAGAAATCCCTCGAAACGTCAATCTTGACGATGTCATGCAGATCCTTTCTTATTTTGACATCCAAGGCCACATGAAAAACAATAAAGTGTATTTAACCCTTAAAAAACAATAGCATAAACAGATAACTTAACCCCACACCTACTATGAAACAAACCTATTCGTCCAGGCTTAACAAAAAAGCCAGGGCCGTGCTACTCTATGGCTTTTCCGTACTGTGCAGTTCCTACAGTTTCGGCCAGATTAACATCCAGGCCAATAACGAATCAGCTCTTTCTGTCATGAAACAGATTGAAAAACAATCGGCCTATCATTTTGTCTATGATGAGGCACAGCTAACTATTCCAAAGGTTAAACTTCGTCTCAACGATGTCTCGCTCAAGGAAGCCCTGGACGCGACATTTACAGCCAACAACATCCAGTACAAGATTGTCAAAAAAACCATTTTATTAAAAAATGCACCTGCCAGAAAATCAATTTCTACAGCACCGTCAGCGCCAAGCCAGCAGTACAAATTGCAGGGACAAATTTCAAATGCTGCCGGAATCCCGCTCAGTGGTGCTACGGTGAAAATTAAAAACACGAATATCTCGACAAAGTCTAATCAAAACGGACGGTTTGAGCTGACTTCACCGCAGCGTAGCGCCACGCTAGCTGTATCATTCTTGGGTTACGAGACCCTTGAAATCAATGCGAATGAAGAATTGGCTACGATCGTACTCAAGCCAAGCAATACCAGTCTTTCGGAAGTTGATGTGACCATCAATACGGGCTATCAGACCATTGCCAAAGAACGTGCTACAGGGGCATTCTCCAGCCTACCGAAAAATAGCCTGCAGCAGCAGCGGCTCAACAACCTAGGAAGCTTGCTAGAAGGCCGTATTGCAGGTTACCATAATGGCCTACTTCGCGGAACAACCTCTATGAAGGGAGTTACCTTACCTCTGTATGTTATCGATGGTTTTCCAGTAGACAATACAAGCATGAATTTCAATGGCAATGTAGTAGAAAATCTCCCCGACCTCAATTTGGAAGATATAGCGTCCATTACCGTCTTAAAAGATGCAGCTGCAGCATCTATTTATGGCGCACGCGCGGCCAATGGAGTTGTTATTATCGTCACAAAAAAGGGAAAAAATAAAGGGACTGAAATCAATGTTTCAGCAACGCTGACACATAGCCCCTATTATTTTAATACGGATCGTCTGGCATCATCCGCGGATATGATCGGAATCGAACGGGAATGGGCAGCGAAAAACCCAAATTTAAAAACAATGACGCCAGCGCAGGCGCAAAGTACGTTAGACGATATGTCTTACAGAAGCCTTGGTATTCGCACCATCCTCAAAAAATACGCCGGTCAGATCAATGAATCTGAAATGAATGCCGAGCTAGACCGTCTCTCCCAACAGGGTTATCGTTATTATGACGATGTAGCCAAGTATGCCAAGCGGAGTCCTTTTTCCCAGCAGTACAACCTGAACCTTTCCAATGGTACGGAAAAGAGCAAATTCTACTTTTCGACGACCTACAAAAAGGACCTCCTGGAAGACCGTTTCAGTAAAAACCAAAATCTGGGTATCAATCTCCGGAATATCACCCAGATCAACAAATGGTTGGAAGTAGAAATGAGCTCATTTCTCAACTATGCGGATGATGACAGACAGACTTATGATGCGCTAGCGCCCGGATTTTCTTTTCTGCCTTACAATCCATTAAAAAATAGCGACGGCAGCAATTATACCGCTTACATGGCCGATTACATGAGTCTGGCAAATATCAACAGTATCAAACAGTATGGCCTGAATACACTGGACATCACGCCATTGGACGAGATAAAAAACAATATCGAACAGTCGAATGGTTTCTCCAACCGAAGTTTCATCAAATTGAATGCAAAGATTGCAGACTGGCTCAGCTATTCGGCCTCTTTTCAGTATGAGATCAGCAATAAGAAATTCGAGCTTCTTTATGGTAAAAACTCCTATTATACACGATCGAGAGTCAATCAATTCGCGTTAATTGCGGATGGAAAAGCGACACTGATGATGCCCAATGGCAATATCAATAAGACAACGGATCTCAAGAATAATGCATTTAATTTTAGGCAACAGATCAATATTGACAAGGACTTTGGCGAAAGACACAGCCTGAATGCCATATTGGGTAGCGAGATTAAGAACAACCGCATGCGTTCTCAGCTTCAAAATCTCTACAATTTTGATCCCGATGCGCTCACCTATACCATGCTCGATCCGAAAATAGGTACAGTGGGTTCTTTCAATCAAAATTATGACTATGCCAGTCAATACGAATCTATCAATCGCTTTATTTCCTTTTATGGGAATGTTGGCTATGCCTATTCGAAAAAATACCTCCTCACGGGAAGCTTGCGCTGGGACAGATCAAACTTATGGGGAACAAGCTCAAAATATCAGAACAAACCGATATGGTCCGTGGGTGCCGGATGGAATCTGAATGAGGAAAATTTCATGCAACTGGACTGGTTAAATCAGCTTAAGCTAAGAACTTCGTATGGTATCGGCGGTAATATATTGCAAAATGTTGCTCCTTTTATGACAGCGTATTACAATACCAATTCTCACGTCGGGGGAACACAAGGGACAATCTCGGGCCGTCCCAATCCGTCACTTTCGTGGGAAAAAACAACCACTACGAATGTTGGGATGGATTTCGGTTTGTTCAGAAATCGTATTTCTGGAAGCCTGGATTACTATCGAAAACAAGGGAAAGACCTCTTCGCCTCCACCATGGGTGTACCCACGGAAGGTTTTGGCTATTCAACCTATGCCATCAATAATGGCCAGATGACCAATCATGGCTTGGAACTGACATTAAACGCCAATATCCTGCAGAACAAAGATTTTAGCTGGAACAGCAGTGTACTTTATGCCTATAACAAGAACAAAGTGACCTATGTCAATGTCAAAGCGCCATTTTATATCCTACAATTGGATTACCCCGATGCCTATCCCCGTATAGGAAATCCATACCAGGCGATTTATGCCTACAAATGGGCCGGACTCGATCAGCAGGGAATACCGCAAGTGTATGATGAAAATGGAAACAAAACCACACAAACTCCGACGACGTTGGAATCGATTGTATATGCCGGTTCGAAGGTACCTACACATACACTTTCCTGGACAAATAGCCTTTCGTACAAAAACTTTGATTTTTCAATGATGCTCACCTACGAAGGCGGTCATAAGATCAGAAATGCAGATCTACCTTATATGGGTATCGGCAATTATCTGACATTCACAACCCTTGCACCGATGAACAAAGATATTCGCAATCGTTGGCAACAGGAAGGCGATGAATTGAAGACCGATATTCCTCGGTTGGTGTTTCCAGAAGAGATAAATCTTTACAACTCAGCAAGTGGTACCATCTACCAATATGCAGACATCAATGTACTTGATGCCCGTAATATACAAATCCGCAACATTAGTCTAGCTTATCGCCTACCGGCTGACTGGGTCAAAAAGATGCGCCTGGCGCAGGCGAGGTTACAGTTCAACGCTGAAAATGTAGCCATGTTTACCAAATCCAGCAACGCAAAATATATGCTAGGCGGCTATCGTACACCGAATTATGTTTTTGGCGCTTACCTAACCTTCTAATTTAAAATTCTTATGAAAAAGATAATATACCTACTTGCGATCATACCAGTTCTGTTTTTCGCTTCCTGCAATAAATATCTAGATATACTACCCAAAGGCAAAAAAATCCCGCAAACCTATGCGGATTTTGAGGCGCTACTGCGCGATGAAGCAACTGTTCATCAGGTTCCTATCCTCCAGGCTATTATTTTGCCCAATGATCGTTTTGTCTCCCCGGCGAACCTTAACTATTATAAATTATGGGATATCAACTATAACTGGCAGGAACAAGAGGACCGGAAGGTCTATAACAATGCCGATGAAGGCACCTACTATTATGCCTATTCGAGCATATCTGTCTGCAATCTGATCCTAGAGCATGGGCAGACGATGACGGAGGCCACAGCCCAACAACGTGATGAACTGATGGCTACCGCCAAGGTACTCCGGGCCATCAGTTATTATACCTTAGCAAATTATTATGCTGCGGATTATGACAGTAAAACGGCGGGGCAATTGCTATCGGTTCCGTTGATTGAAAGTGCAGATATAGCCGCTCCATCAAAGCAGGTCACTATCGCTGAAATATACGATTACATGATCAATGATATCAAAAGTGCCCTACCTAACCTACCTAATACGGGACTGACGATCCTGCATCCGGGCAAAGGAGCGGCCTATGCATTATTGGCACGTATCTACTTACAAATGGACAACTATCAGGATGCGTTGGAAAATAGCGAAAAAGCACTGGAATACAATGACAAACTTTATGACTGGACAGCTTACTATAATACCAATAAATCGCAGATCGAAGAGCCTGCGAACTATGCCTTGAAAAAGACGCCCATGGATTTTGCCTATGTCGAGAATTACTATTTCAGACATGGCCAATCACCAAACTATACTGCTGCGGAATTATCCCTGCAGGTAGAACGCGCAGCTGGATTTGAAAAGGGAGACAGTAAATTCGCTGCACGCTGGAAGTTGCGTACGGTCGTGCCCAACACCTATTATACCAGCACAATGACCGGATTCTATAACACACAGGGCTTGACGACTGTCGAAGTTTATCTGATTGCCGCAGAATGTCAGGCACGTCAGGGAAATATCCTAAAGGCAATGGATCTTGTCAACAAAGTCCGCAAGACAAGGATCCTTGCGGCAAATTATACCGCCCTGACCGCACAAAATACCACTGATGCTATAAAAAAAATACAGCGGCTTAAACAGAATGAGCTGATTCATTCCATTATCCCGTTTGCAGATTACAAACGCCTCAACAAAGAAAGTACGCTTGCGACCACACTGACCAAAACGATCGACGGCAAGACGGTCCAACTGAGCCCAACATCACACCTCTGGATTATGCCCTTTCCATTAGGAGCAACAGAGAATCCGGGCAACGGGTCTATTAAACAGAATGTTGAAAAATAAAACAAAAAACCATGAAAGTAAAAGCTTTAACACTAGCATTCTTGCTCGCAACGACAGTAGGTTATGCGCAACAACAAACAGCGAATAGATACGAACAATACCTTCCCATTATTGAGAAGGGCACATTAGTACAAAAAGATTCTTTAGCGAAAGCATTACTCGCAGAAGTAAAAGGTTACAAAACAGAAACGGACTATCATTCCACCATCAATATTCTCCGTTCGCTGGACAAAGAAAACGAAATGACGATCGTTGAAAATATCGCCAAGAAAAAATACCCAAAGGGCGCTATCACGCGTGATGCTTTTATCACAGATGTCTTCTACAATGCAGGCACGTCAACGGCGAAAGAAAAGGCGTATACTGAACTGATCAAAAAATGGCCGGTTAAAAATTTCAGTCAAGAGCCACTGACTTATGACTATGTTTTGGCAAATCTATCACAAAGTTTTGCCAATGATGGAAATGCACAAAAGGCTATTCATTACCTGGGCGAGATGAAAGAACGGTTCTGGCGTGGAAATGGTTATATTCCAGTTGGTCAGATTCTCCTGAAGTCAGGCGATACGACTACCGCTGCGCCACTTTTGAAGACAGCAATGGATGATAGCTATTATTACCTCACGCTACCGGAAGAACAAAAGGACAACAAAGCCCGCTTTGCAGCGATGGGTTATGCCAGCTCGATGTCGGCTTATGTGAATATCCTTGTTGCACAAAAAAAATTCCCTGAGGCTGTCGAATATATCGAAAATGCGCTGAAAGCAGCGCCCGAGCAAGCGGATGGTTTAGCCATGGTATACTATAAATCGCTGATGGGAACCGGCAGAAAGCTTGAGGCATATAATATTTTAACAAAGTTATATGCCAAAGGGCAGTTTGCCGTTGAAGATGATCTTAAAAGATTATATACCGAATTGAACGGATCAGCCCAAGGCTATGAGCAGTTCAATGCTTCCCTGAAAACGGAATTAACACAAAACATCCGCAACCATATCAAAGAGATGGCCACCTTCAAACCGGCCCCCAATTTTGAACTGCTCAATCTAAAGGGTGAAAAGGTATCCTTGGCCAGTTTAAAAGGAAAAGTTGTGATTTTGGATTTCTGGGCAACCTGGTGTCAGCCCTGTGTACGCTCATTCCCGGGAATGAAGGCTGCGCAAGAATCTTACGCGAACGATAAAGAAGTACAATTCCTATTTATGAACACTTGGGAGCGGGATAAGAACTACAAAGAAAATGTCGTCTCCTTTATCACAAAAAACAACTATCCGTTTGAGGTGCTGTACGATGATCAAAAAGATCCACAGACAGGAAAAGTCATGGCAGCTCAATACGGTGTCAATGGTATCCCGGCCAAATTTATTATTGATAAGGAAGGAAATATCCGATATTTTCTTACTGGATCCACGCCCAACGTGGACTATATCAAATTGGAAATGAAAGAATTGATAGAAGCCGCTAAAAAACCTTATAAAGGCTTATAGTCTGTCTGCCTCTGAATAGAGGCAGACAGACTATTTAATGCGTACATCAATAAAAAAGGCAGCACTTCCCATGTTTTGCAGGCTCTTTAATGGCAATTTTTATTGTGCTCCAAATACCTCAGCCAGCTTTTTGTCCAGTTCAGTATCCGTTTCGGATCCACTTGCATAGCGGCCAACAATAAGACCATCTGGATCGATCAAAATCTTGGTCGGTAATGTGCTGATGCCAAAGTGAACAGAAATGGATTTGGATCTATCGAATTCTCCGTTTTCAAACTTTAGCCCATTAAGTACATGTCTCCAAATACCGATTTTATCTTGATCTACTGCTTTGTGCCAAGCAGCCTGGCTCCGATCATCGTCCGCAACACCAATAATTTCAAAGCCTTTGCTTTTATATTTTGTGTACAGATCTATTAAATGCGGATTCCCTTTACGACAAGGTACACACCAGCTCGCCCAAAAATCCAGCAGCACATATTTACCCTTGAATGCAGCAAGTTTAAGTATCTTTTCATTGATATCGGTAGACTCAAATTCAAATGCTTTGCTTCCCGGCGAACCATTTTTGATGCCATGAATCTTTCCTGCAATCTCCCTGCCGTAACCGCTATTCTTGATCTGATCAGACAAACTGTTATATAGCCCCTCAATTTTGTCCAGATCGGCACCTGTTGTCATAAATTGCATAAGGAAAGAACTCACGTATGAATCTGGATTTTTCTGTATAAATTCTACATCCAATTTGGCCATCCGTTCATTAAATGGCGCAAAATTTTCCCTATAATCATAGGCTTCTTCTTTCAAATTTTTCACTTTCGCTTCCAAAAGCTTCAGTTCGGCATCCGCGTCCATGTATCGCTTATTCAAACGACTGTATTCGTCAAGCACAGGTTCCATTTCCTGCCGGATGGCTTTTTTTTGAACATCAAGTTTCGCCCATTCGTCCTGTGATTTTGAACCTTTGATCAGGGCATTTTTGAATTTGTCTTTTTCAAGTCGGATGCTCATCTTTTTGGGTTCCAAATAAAAACTTACCGCATTTGGATCGTCCATGCCCCTGTTGTTACGGTTAATATACAGATAAGCCATCACTGGTTCTTCGATGGTGCCTTTAAAAACAAAGGTATTATGTTCAATTTTTACACTGTCCAGGGTATGCTTGCTTCCATCTCCACTACGATAGCCCAGGTAGACATAGGGCGATGAAACATGAATGGTCTCGCCCTTCAATACAAAAGGCTGCTGCCCTAGGGCAACCAACGATAAATTGGTCAACAACACTATGCTTAAGATGTATTTTTTCATTTACTGCTAAATTTAAAATGGTTATGAAAATTCATATTTATTAACTCAATTCTGAACCAGGTTAGGATTCGCGATGATCTCTTCTTCCGGTATCTGCATCATTATTTTTTTGTTGGTCGGACTGATATTCAGTTCAGCAGAACTGCCAGATTTATAATTTCGCACCATGGGCAGGCCATTTCGGAATTCATCGTAGCTGGCATGCCCTTCAAATGCCAATTCCAGCTTGCGCTGCTTCAGGATTTCATTAAGCAGCGATTTCCCTTCCAGCCCCGATAAAACAGCCAGTCCTGCCCGTTGTCTGATTATATTGACATCGCTCAATGCAGCGGCCGCATTATTTAGCTTTGCATAGGCCTCAGCCCGATTAAGGTACATTTCAGCCAGACGTAGGTAACGGAAGGGTGAAAAAGTATAAAGTGATTCATACCGGATCATATATTTTGAAACGGCCCGTGTATCCTCGGGATATCCCGGTGTTACATTACTGATATAAAAGCTATTTCGCTTGTCGTCAGCCTCCAGCAAGGACAACAAATAAGGAGAAGGGCGATATAAGCCCCCAGTATAACCTATCCGTGAGGGCATTGCAAAATAATTGCTGATCAGCCCCTGTGAATAGTCTATATTCACCGCAAAGATATCCTCTTTGTTGTTTATGTTATTGGTTTTATAATAATCGACATAAGCTTGACCCTGCAAAAGCTGATAACCACCTTCTTTGATCACTTTGTCTGCATACTCTATGGCCTTCTGGTTGGCACTGGCTACCGGATTATCGACCGTTCCACCCATATACAGGTATACTCTGGACAGCAGCGCATATGCAGCATATTTGCTGCCATAGCTGTTTGATTTTTTTACGGCAAATAAAGGAGCTGATGTTTCCAAATCGCTAATGATCTGCGCATACACCTGTTCCACCGAAGCTCTTTTCGGTGCAAATCCTGGGCTGATTTTGTCATCTAGGATAAGCATAACGCCCAGCGATTCACCGGGTGACTGATGGTAAGGTTTGCCATAGAGACGTACTAGGTTAAAATAGACATAAGCCCGTAAAAATAAGGCATCGGCTTTTGCCTGTAAGATTTCAGTGTTTGTTTCACCCGCCTTCACATGGCCCAATATCTTGTTGAGGTGCAGCAGCAGCGTGTAACTTCCGCGCCAAAACTCGTAGGTATGCGAACGATCTTTTGTACTGGAGTTGACATAGTCAAACACATCTGTATTCTTGTTCACCTCAGCATCTAGTGCCCTGATCGTGTTGCCCTTTGCCTCCGAGAGGAAGATGAGCATATCATTATAATTAAAGGAAGATGCTACCGCACCGCCAGCAACCAGGTTATACGTACCCACAACAGCCTTGCTATAGCCTTCGGGGCGCTCAAACTGGATATCCTCAAAAATAACGTTATGCGGACGAAGCTCATCCAACTGCTTATTACAGCCGCTTGTCAATCCTACAACAAGCATGCTAACTAGAAAATAAAGACTTCTATTTCTATGATATCGGTATATAGTTCTGATTTTCATCTGTAAATAATTAAAACGTAACTTGAACCCCCAGTAAAAAACGTCGTGGATTTGCAAAACCTGCGCCTACGCCACCAAAAGAATTTCCACCGAGTGCGGCGCCCTCCGGATCCGCCCCGACAAAACCGCTGTCTTTAATGACAAGCAGATTGTCTCCGCTGAGGTAGACAGTCGCATTTGTCATTTTTATACTTTTTAGGATATTCTGGGGCAATGCGTAAGCCAATCGTACATTGCGCAACCTGGCGTGACTGCCATTTCCCCATATTCTTGACGAGCGGTAGTTCAGTGTAGACCAGGCGTTGGGATCCGTGCTGAATATATCCGGATAGTTTGCCTTTGTATCGCCAGGTCCTTTCCAGACATGCTGGTTTTCGCCGAACGCGATATTATTGCGGCCCTGTCTTGGCAATATCGGACTCTGGAAATTATTGACAATACTCATCATCAGATAATTGCCATACTGAAACCACCATTCTGCGCTTAGAGTAAATGCTTTATATTGAAAAGTGTTGGTAAATCCGCCAAAAAACTTTGGTGTAGCTGAGCCAACTGGCTGCCAGTTGCGCAAGTCGCTCGTGGCTCCAATTCCTTCTACAATCGCTTTTTCACCATTGACAAAGTTGTAATGCTGCATATTGCCATTATCCGGATTGATACCGGCATATTCTACAGCCTTGATCACGTTAATATCGTCACCGATCTTCCGGTAGTAAGCGAGCGAATAACCATCCAGCAGCGAATCTTGATACAGTTTCGTGATTTTATTTTGATTGATGCTAAAATTAAGGCTACTATGCCAGTTAAAATCCTTTGATTTGATCAGATGTGCATTTAGAATCAGTTCTAGACCTTTATTGACAATCTGCCCTACATTCTGGTATTGCGCCAGAGAACCTTGGGCAGAAGGCAATTGCACATTCTGTAGCAGTCCATCACTTCGCTTATGATACATATCGAAGGTGATACCCAAACGGCCAAATAATAGTGCATCTACCCCAATATTGGTATTGTATAGCGTCTCCCAAGAGATGATGGGATTTGCAAGCTGCGAAATGCGGACACCGGTATTTCCTTCCTGCTCATAACGAAACAGGGTGCTACCATTTCCTGTCGCATAGAAGGTTGTATTCAAATAACCATCCCCAAGATCGCGCCCTGACGTTCCATACGAAGCACGCAATTTGAGCGAATTTATTGCTTTGACATCTTTTAGAAAATCTTCCGAAGACAGCATCCAGCCTGCACTCAAGGAATAGAAAGTACCATACCTTTTGTCCCGTCCGAAATTGGTCGTTGCATCTGTGCGGACCGACGCTGAGGCCAGATATTTTTGCCTATAGCTATAATCGGCCTGTCCGAAAACCGAAAATGTTGCTCTTTCCCGATAAGCTCCGACGGGTGAATAGGGCCGCGAATATGCTAGGTCTACCGCACTACCAAACCTTTTTGCCGCCCCCATATTTCTTTCGCCAGCAAGCAGATCGTTCATATTGACCGTAGACAGCTCTGTTGTGCGTTTGCCCCACTCCTGCCCCATCAATACGGATAGATTGTGCTGCTCAAAATTTTTCCGGTAATTCAAGGTATTGGATGTCAGATAGTCGACCATTTTTGTATCGTCCAGATCCAGGCTTCCATTGGGTACGGTCATCCCTGGCCGGAATAAATAAGGGAAGCCGCCATATCTCCCCGAAAATGATCTTGGATCAAAATAGGAGTTGATATTCGTGCCCATATAATTGATTGAATTGGTACTCTGGATACTCAGTTCCGGCAAAATATCATAGCGCAAGCGCAAACTACCCAGGTGATTTTGCACATTCGTCAAGCGTGTGTTGTCATAATCCGTTTCGGCAAGGAAATTTTGCATCCAGCTTGTTGTGACCGGCCCATAGTTGCTCGACTGCCTAACCAGCAAACTATCCAGCAAATTGCCCTGGTCATCATAGGGCGACATAAAAGGCTGAATCATATACAGTTCGGGAACGCCGTTGCGTTTTGATGTTCTGTCCACGATGGTGCTGAGGTTTATACTTGCGTGAAATTTGCGCGATACAGCATGATCAATATTAACCCGTAAGCTCTTACGGTCAAAAGAATTGTCATATAACGCCCCATTCTCTTTAAACCAACCTATTCCGGCATAGAATTTCGTCTTTTCAGTACCGTTTCGGACACTGACTTCGGTATTCCGGAGGTTGCCGTTGCTATAAATAGCGTCTTCCCAGTTAAAATTACGGGAACGGTCTGCATCGGTATACACACGGCGTTCTCTGATAAAATCATTTACATCAGGAAAAGTCTTACGGATAGATTCTGTCTGCTCCCAATAGCGGCGCATCTGCTGATCCATAAAACCGATGAGCTCGGTTGTATTCATAAAGCGCAAATCGCGTTTTGGCTGGATAATTCCATATTGTATATGCGCGTCGACAGCACTCTTGCCCGACAGTCCCCGCTTGGTTGTAATGACAATCACACCCTGTGCTGCCCGCGAACCATATATGGCTGTCGAAGAAGCGTCTTTCAGTATCGAAATATTTTCCACATCGGCTGGGTTAACAGCATCCTGCACAGCCTGGTAATTGGTGATTATCCCGTCGACCACAATCAGTGGTCCCAAATAGTTGTTGGTAGGTGTCGTCATGGAGGACTGCCCCCGCTCGACCACCTGGCCTTTTGCGCCGGACTCGCCAGAGGTCTCCGTGATATACAAGCCCGTGGTTTTCCCCTTTAACATGGACAAGACATTGGATGAGGTGACACTGCTGCGCAGGACATCCCCGCTGACCTGCTGCACGGCACCTGTCACTTCAGAGGCTTTCTTATTCATATAGCCCACCACCACCAGCTCTTCCAGGTACTGGCTCTGCTGCAGCAAGCGGATCGTCCCCAGATTTTCAGTTGCTTTTATCCGCTGTGGCAGATAGCCCAGCAATGAAAACTCCAGATAGCTTTGTTTGGGCACGTGCTCGATATAAATATCTCCGCTGCCGTTACTGCTGGCGTATTTCACTATTTTCAGATCTGCCGAAAGCACTTTAACGGTCACGCCCAAAAGACCATTATTGAGTGAATCAGTCACCCGTCCACGAACGCTCATTTCATCCTGCACAACGATTGGTTTTCTTTCGACAGAGGTCGGCTGTTCCTTTATAATGATCAGCTTGCCCTCAAGCTCATAGGTCAGTGGCAACCCCCGTATGATAGACTGGATGGCCTCCTGGAGTGGCTGATTCTTAATATTGACGGTTATGCTTCTGTTGCTCTCCACTTGCTGTGCGGACCAGATGTAGTGGTAGCCGGTCTGTTTATTGACCTCCCTAAAGGCTTCCTTGAGTGTCATTTTTGTGTGCCTGAGCGTCACCATCTGCGCGGCCGTCTTGGCGCTTATGTGCACAAAAAACACACTGCAAATAATAGCGGTAATTGATATTTTCATAATACACGTTTTGGTCAGGTTAGGAAACCAATGTACATCTTTCTTGTTTA
Organism: Sphingobacterium sp. GVS05A; assembly: GCF_019969845.1. Lineage (GTDB taxonomy): Bacteria > Bacteroidota > Bacteroidia > Sphingobacteriales > Sphingobacteriaceae > Sphingobacterium. Next base: position 110,628 of record NZ_JAHXYR010000001.1, on the reverse strand, counting down.
TTTTATACATTTGTGTTGGTTAGTTAGGTATTAAAATGTGTTGTTCAAGATAGTTTTGATCACGACTGACAGTATTGATCGGGGGCGCCGCAAACGCCCCTGATTATTGCCCGGTTCGCTCTCTTTCATTTTCTTTCGTCGTTTTATTTCATAGGCAATCTGGTTTTCAGGTTTCTTATTATCGTTTGTATTTTATTATCTTTTATTTTTTCTTGACATGCAGCAGTCTGCCTTTGAGCTCAAATCTGACATCGCTGGTCTTTTCCAAGATTTTCAGCAATGATTCCAGCTTCTCATAGCGGGGTACTATACCTTCAAATTTCAATTTCTTTAAGCTGGGGTCGGTAAAGTCAACATCAATATCATACCAGCGCGCCACCTGGTTTAGTATGATATCAAGAGATTCATCCGAAAAATTGAATGTACCCTCTTTCCAGGAGATAAAACCTGAGCTTTCGACATCTGCGATCGTGATCGTTCTTCCCTGGATGAGGGCTTGCTGATTCGGTTTTAGGTATTGTCTGTTTGCCCCATCCGGCAGCGACAGCTCCACCTTTCCTTCGATCAAGGTAGTCCGATCTGGCTCACCGCTATAAGCCGTGACGTTAAACGAGGTACCCAGCACCTTGATGGTCTGGCCCGGGGTACGTACCACAAAAGGCTGCAGTATTTTGTCCTTACCCTTTGACCTATATCGGTGCGCAACTTCAAAATAAGCCTCCCCCTCTAGCTCCAAGTTGCGCGCTTCGTCAGCCCGATCAACAATATACCGCAGACGTGAATCCGCATTGAGCCAGACTTTTGACCCATCAGGAAGCGCAATTTTATACGTACCTCCTTTCGGGACATCAATGATCATATTTCGTCCGCTCACATTCTCAGCAGCTATCCCCTGGACCAATGATCCATCTGCATAAGCCAGTTGCTTGCCCAGTACAATTTCAGACTGACTTTCGCTCAGGCTCACTTGTGTACCATCGTCCAGTCTGATGGTTGCTTTATTTCCACCCGGTAAAACAGTAGCCTGTTTTGGTGCCCCGGTATCGTTATCGACCAGATAGCGCACGGTGAGTCCCAGTCCCACCAGCAGGACAATCGTGCCGACAAGCCGCACCCACTTGTTGTGAAAGCTTATTATTTTTGCTGGCTCGGGCTTTTGAATCGTCTGTAAGACCTTTTGTTCCAGTCCATGCAACCAGTTATCGTCAGTATCAAGCTGCTGTACTGCAGTAGGCTCATTTTTGAATTCCTCCCCGATCAGCTGGCGCAGCTGCGCAACGTTATTTTCGTCCGCTATCAATCCCTCCAGCTCCAGCATTTCCTTTGGAGTCAATTTATCTGCCAGATAGCCTTCGAACAATTCGGAAAAACGGGAAGTTTGCATAGCTCTTTTTATTAGTAATACGAACAGAATGAACAAACCAATGAAGCGATCTGAAAAAAAATGCAAAAAAAATTAAGATGTGGTATCAGGACTTAGTTCGTCGCCGCCGAGGCTGTCCGCAAAGAAAATTAAAATAAGGAAATTTAGAATATATCCGGGGCGATATTCGCAAAGAAAAATACAGTCAATACCATCGAAGCTAATTCTGGATGCTGCTTAAAATAAGCCTTTATAGAAGCATTTGCATTGGTGATATGTGAATTTACAGTTGAGACTGAAATGGACAAAAGCTGGCTAACCTCTTCATAGCTCTTGCCCTCTATTTTGCAAAGCTCAAAGACTTTTCGGCGCTGTTCAGGCAATTGCTGGATGCCGCGCTGTAGCACTTCGAGCATCTCCTTGCCAAAGATCCCCTCTTCGATATGGGAATAAGCTTCAATAATATGCGTAAAATAATCAACAGACAGCCTTTTTTCACGTGTGGCTTTACGTAACCGGTCATAGACCAGATTTTCAGCGATCTTATACAGGTAACCTCGGTAGCGTTCGGTATCCAGGTTGTCCCTATTTCTCCAGACCCGCAAAAACAGTTCCTGCAGCAGCTCTTCGATATCTTCCCGAGATTTGATCAAACGCGACATCGACACAGCCAGAGGACCCTTGTATCTGCTCATCAGCTCTTGCAATGCCAGTTCATCCCCTGCTTTCAGGCGAAGCAGTATCTCCGATTCCGTTGTATTAGGGGTGTTTTTCAAGCAGATTTATCAAGTTGAGGTTCTTTGGCCTAAAGTTAACAATAACAAATCAAAGCGCAAAGCCCCTGCCCCGATCTTAAATCGTCCCATTCAATCGGTTCCGCAATGTCAGGATATTAGCACAAAAAAGGCCGGATCAATTGCTGTTCCGACCTTAAAAAAAACTATCCTTTAATCCTACGTATACCTTATTATTCTTTATACATATCCTATTAACGAACACGATCAGGATCAAAATAGTTTTATTTTTTTTAAAAAACTTTAAAAGCTATCTATAAATCTTGTCAAATTCATAATTTCGTAGCCAAACAAGCCTTTTGAAACCAAGTTTTTAGTGGAATTGACAATCTACTGACGATAGTGTGCTATTTAAACGCAGGCTTGTGTTAATGTTATTAAATCTTTACTGTTTTTGAAAAGCGATAATCTATTTCATTAACTGACGCAAACGCTGAAATGAGTAATACGATCATAGATCTGTGTTGGAATGATTTTATTGAGGGCGATAAAAAGGCCTTCGAGCAGATCTATCGTGCCCTATTGCCCAGCTTGTACGAATATGGTATGCGACGTGTAAAAGATGAAGATTATGTCAGAGATGCTATCCAGGAAGTATTTATCAAATTTTGGGAAAATCGCAATAAATTAAAAGTCATATCCAATCCGAAGCATTATCTACTGGTTGCACTTAAGAACAGCTTATTAAACACGTAATTACGTAACGGGAGGCTGACCTCATTTGGCGAAAATGATGATTTCCAGCTGACTTACGATGTGGAGTCCAGCTACATCGCTACCGAGGAACAACGAGGCAATGCACTTAAACTGATTCAGGCACTTGAACAATTAACCGGCAAACAGAAAGAAGTTATTTTTCTTCGATATTTTGAAGAACTGAGCTATGAAGAGATCAGCGTGCTGACCAATATCTCAGTGAAAAGCTTATACAAATTGAATAATCGCGCCATGGCGACGCTTATTACTTTCTTAACATTTGTTATCGCGCAACGGTGAAAATTATTCTCATTTTTGAGTAGTAATAAAACCGTACAAAATGAGAACAGCAATTGTATTCAATCATCCCTATGAAGGTAGCTACTGCAATCGGCCTTACTCATTGTTGTCGAAGTAATGAATCCGCTAATAGACATCACCATTATCAACAAAGTGATAAAAGCACCTATTCATGACGCATTCAAGGTATTGGGGGTCGACTATTCTGCAGCGTCCACAAGATTTGGAACCCATGGGATATCTATTAAAGGTGCAGCGACCATCGAAGACATCTGGTTAAACAACGACTTAGATCCTGAAAAAGTAATTGACTTGATCACGGAATAGTTTTACCGTCATTGCTACATAAGTAGACGTTCGCCTTTACCCCATTAATCCTAACCAAGGCTAAAACCCAGTCCTTAAGGCGCGGCAACGGCATTGACAAGCAATACATCTTTTTTTAGGCCTTTGCTTTGCGCCTGTACCTGGATCTTACCCGCCTCTTCGGCAGCCTGCACGATCAGTGTAAGCTGTCCGTTAAACAAGTGCATCTGTGGCTTATGAAAAGCCTCGAGGTTGGTCGGATCGCCATTGGCCAAGGCCTTGAATGTACCGGCTCCTTTTACCTCAAACTGTACCAGCCCGTCTGCATGTGGGCACAAATTTCCATCTTTATCCACTGCCTTAACACGAATATAAGCCAATGCGCGGCCATCTGCAGCAATAGTGCCGCGCACAGTCTCCATTTTTATCTGGTACGGTTTTCCAGCTGTCCGTACAATCTTCTCATCTGTGGCTTTTCCATTTTCATCGTAGGCCACCACTGGATTGCTTCTGACGGCTGAGTGAATGTTTTTGATGTCCATAGCCAGCAATTCAGAAACTTTACGATCGTGGATGCCAGTGGAAGGAGAAATGCAAAGTGGGCGTACGATATTCTGGAGGATGAGGCGGATAATCTGTGGATTGCCTCTTACATGGGTGGGATATTTGTTGTCAACCGAAATACACTATTGGAAACAAAGGGACCAATTATAGCAAGCAAGAATTTTAGTAAAGCGAATGGGCTTTTGGAAGATTTTGCCAACCAGATCGTCGACAATGGTCGGGGTAAGATGCTGGCCTTATTTTATAATAAAGGTATCAGTAGCATCGATAGGGGCACCGGCAAGATAAGCGAATTGAAGGATAAAGAAAAATCCTTTCACCCGAGCGCCTACTCTCTCCTAAAGAATATTGTTAATTTAAAATAGAATTATTATCTTTGGCTATCAGACATTAAATCAATGCCATATATTATAATAAATCGTAAAAGAATGAGCTCTTCGGAATAGATCAACAAGATTCATATTTTTCAAGCTTATAATAAAAAGAATAAAGTCAGTAACAACAAACTTAAAATCCATCTATTATAAAATTATTTAATCATTAAAAACATGAGAAAAAATCGACTTCTAGTTATTGCATCAGCGCTGATTATTTTAGGACAGTCTTGCAAAAAAGATGACAACCTCACCCCGGAAACAAGAATAGATGATACGCCTAAAATTAAATCTGAAACTAAAATCCTGAAGGGAAAACCCGTAGCGGAAGGCGAAGCGGGCTATCACGTAGGGTTATTGAGAACTAAAGCTACAGAAGTTAAAGTACAACCAGGCGATTGTAAATTCCAGGTTTCATTACAATGATAGAAAAATGGCCACCTTATGGGTTCAATTTTAGAAATTGCAAGAAATTAAGACTTCTAGCAGAAAAGATTATTAATAACGAGAAGAAGTGAATTTCTCCTTCTCGTTATTTTCATATGAAAAATATCAAATGTTTTTTCATTTAATTACCCTATGATAACCACTTTCCTGATTATACCTTCTCTGCCAACCCACGCATCCAAGTATTAAAATCTGCGTCCGAAGGAATTTCAAGCTTCTTGCGCAACCTGTTCTTGCGGACCTGTACAGCCCGGACAGTGACAAAGGTATATTCCGCTATGTTCTTTGTCGAAAAATTAAGAAAAGCCATGGCACAGAACTCCAGCTCTGTCGTTCTGATATTGGGGTCAAGGGCTTTCAAGGCTTGGATAAACTGCGGATAGAGTTCAGCAAATAATGTCAGGAACTCCGGATTATTACTTTTGGCCAGGTCGATCAGATTATTGAATTTGTTTTCGCCGATCTGCTCCGTCAGCTCCCTATTAATGGTTTCTGTTTCCTGCAGTTCCTCTTCCTTTTGTCCCAACAGCCTACGGTTGTGCCTTACGCGCCATACAAAAAACGCAATGGCAATAATAAGTACCGCCAGGATGATTACAGAGACAGTAACCGATTTTGAGACCTTAGTATCCGATTCCTGATCTTTCAATTTTAAAATCATGCTGAGCACCTGATCGACGACCGCTCTATTTTCATTTTCCAGGGAATCATTGAGCCGGCTAAAAGCCATTTCATAGTGGTCAGTTTTGGCTTTGTCCAAGCCAGTTGTTCGGTAAAAATCGGCCAGCGCCCGGTACGAATTTTTCATTCCAATTCTGCTACCAGCTGCCCGCTTTCTTGCTAGGCTCTCCTCATAGAAAGCAGCAGCTTTTTTTAAATTCCCTCTCTTTTTCTCCAAAAGACCCAAGGTACCATAGGTATTCAGAACGACAGGAATTTTATATTTTTTCATGAGCTCCAGTGATTTGTCAAGGTATTGCTGCGCCTTCGCGAAATCACCTCTATCAACATATAGCTTTCCCAGGTTTTCATAAACAATTTGATAACGCATGGCCGCATCTTTCTCTTGAAAGACCTTCAGGTTCGCTAATTGGAGTTCGGTATATTTTTGCATAGAATCCAGTTGCCCCATGCGCTGAAAAACGACTGATAAATGTTCATAATTAAACTGGTAGGATTTTACCTGTTGTTCGCCTGTCAGTTTTTTGATCAGCCCCTGTTGCAGACGGAGCACTCGAAGGGCTTGTTGATTCAGATTGAGCTCACCATAGGCTCTCCCTCGTATGAGTAAGGCCTGAGATTGCATGAAAATTTCATTCTTATAATAGTCTGTGGTTTCAATACGATCCAGCTGTTTCAGTCCTTCCTTAAATAGCCCTGCAGTTACAAGACCTTCAGCTATATAAGAGCCTGATTTTGCTTTCCCTTCATCATAATTCGCTTCGTTGGCCAAATTAAGCGCTTTTATTGCAGTCTCTATATAAGGCAACAATTTTCCCGCTTTAGCAAATTCTTTTGCTTGTGCTAAAAGCGATTCCACCGCCTGCTTCTGCTGATCGCTTACAGTTGATTTAGCGGTTGATTTAAGTGCAAATAACAATAAAATTAAAAATAGAAATTGCTTTTTCATCAGGTTATTAGGTTATCATTAATTTAAAGGAAGATATCACTAACTTCTAGGGCACGAAAATAGCGTTTTTTTTCTCAAACAATACTATCGTTTTTCAATAATATGAGGGGTAATTTTCGCTAATTTTTGTTCCCCATCATATTCATTGAAATATAGAAATGACCATATTCAAACGCCATACAAAATTGCCTTTTAATATCTTAAGGATCAAAAACTATGATATCACAACTATATCACAATTATATCTCATTTCTTTAAGCTAAAAACAGGTATCAGCATATCTTTCCGGTAGAAACTGATCCAACCTAAGTTAAGGGGATAAAAAGGAGTTTAAGTTAACCGCTTTTGTTAGTGTTAGGGTAATAAGTCTGCTGCAGCTCTTGAAGCTGATTCACCACCGCATCATTACTACGCTCCCGTGCAATAGCAATTATTTTGCGAAACAAAGACTGGGTTGGGCGAAACGGATAATTTAGCGCTGCAGAGACCTTATCAAAATGCCTGCGAATGGCCGCCGGATCTTTTAACGCATCCCTGAAGTTCCAGCGATAAGATTCAAATATAAAACGTAGGCCATCATTGTTGCCGGGCAATGGCACAGTGCCGTGATCATCCTCTTCATAGAAAACATATTTCCATCGAAGATTTTTTAACCGTTCCTTTTCCAATACCGTTCTAAACTTGACGATCGCAATTTCATGTTCATCGTCGGTCAAATTCCGGAGCCGGGCATTATTGGCCTGGGCAAGAAAAAGGCGGATATCCTTAAAATCCCGTTGCAGTGGCAACAGCAATGACCAGCCATCTGACGACATTATTTTTAGGCTTTCCAGGCAAGCCTACTGACTGGGGATTGTTGTGTTGTTCAATATGCTGAAAAAGGCCATCTAAATACTGTTGCCTTTCTTCCGCTTTCAGATCTGTCCAGATCTGTCCTGTAGGTATATCATGTTCCTGCAGCCAGTTTTCGATCCACACTTCTTCTTCTTTTGTGCAATTCCCGGCCTCATATCGGATTAATAACTGTTCAAAATCGCTGTTGCTCATAAGGTCTATAATCTTCGGTTTGGATATAAGACACCTAACTGCAGAAGTAGTACTATTTAATTTTCACTTTTTTTTCAAGCTCAGGCGAAAATACTTCCAATTTCTCTGAATTAAAAAATGTTACAGGCATTGTAATTATTTTCTCGTTTTATTTTTTACCTTTCAGCATCTAAATATAGACCTATGAATGCAAGCACAAGCGACGTTAACCTGTTTTCTGCTTTTAAAACTGGTAACAATGATGCATTTTCAAGAATTTATGAGCTCTATGCTGAACCGCTAATTGAATATGCCTCGAGAAAATTACAATCCGTTGAAGAAACCCGAGATCTGATTCAAGATCTGTTTATTTATACTATGGGAAAAACGTGCTGACCTGACTATTAATCAATCGTTACGCGCTTACCTTTTTCGTGCTTTAAATCGAAGAATCCTGAATCATTATCGGAAGAATAACACGCGAGAAGAATACGCCTCCTATCTGTCAAAAATGGAACATGCATTCACTGATCCCGACCAATCAGTCGAAATAAAGGAGCTGCAACAGAATATCCAATTCGCCTTATCAAAAATGCCCAATAAAGTCAGGGAGATTTATCGTCTTAGCCGCGAAGAATACTTGAGTGTACGGGAAATTGCACAGCATTTAAATCTTTCAGAACAAACGGTAAAAAATCAACTAACAACTGCATTGTCAATTATTAGACAAGTATTAAAAGGAATTGTCGTCTTCTTGGTCTTTTTATATTTTTTATTTTACAACTAACTTTTACAGATAGATTCAAGGATTACTCTTTCGTGTTGGTAGTAGCGGAATTGGTTGGTGACAATAGTTGGTTTACCTTTTTCACGTATGGAGATCGAAGTTGACAGGATGAGCTGTAGCGTTTTATCTGTTGAGGACTTCCCAGCTGGGCGGTCCTCAACAGGATTTTTCTTCTATTTTTTCGCTTCGGTATTGGCAAAAGTTACTGGAATTTCTTTTCCTACTTGTGTAGAAAACCAAAATCCGCTCAAGCTTCCATATGTATTTTTAATTCGGAAAAAGTTTTTGCGATCTTCTTCAATCAATAGCACATAGCCGTTTTCCAATGTTACGATTTCGGCAAAAGATTGCTCCTCGTTGTTTTGATATTGATAAGTGGTTTGATCGTATGAAGGATCTTCTTTCCAACCATTTACTTTCCAATTCAGCATCATCTTTCGACCATTAATGGTGGTTGAGAAAGTTGTTTGTTCTAGCAATGGTAATTCGACTAAAGTTGCAGCGCTATCAGCCGCTGCTGCCGCCGCTTCTACGGCAACAGTTGCCGCTTCAGCAGCGATAGGGTCGCCCGGTTCTTCTGCGCTAACAAAATCTTCAAAATTACCATCGAAGGCTTTCAGATCTTTAAACAAACCGCCGTACCATTGCTCTTTGAATTGAATTAAATCAACATAGCGCAAGACATAATTCTCCTCTTTGTTCCTGTTGCTTTTGACCCAGATAAAACCGCTGTATTCTATAATCCCTTCAGAATTTTCGGCTTTATTGTTATCGGATTTAATTTCTTGGATGTATAAATCTTGCCAGTTGATTTCCCCATTCTTAACGTCACAAAAATCTTCCAGTATTTTTCCCATCATTTTATAATATCTGCTTTCGTTGTACAGCTCGATTGGGCCGGAGGTACGGGCATCAAAATCACCACTGCTGATCATGATTTCGGAAAATGTTTTTTGGTCGGGCCACAATGTTTTGAACGCCTTAGCATCACTGTTTTTTATTGCTTCAAATGCTTTGTGCAAATGTTTCTCGGACGCAGCATTTTGCGCCATCGCTATTGTATTTACTAGCATAACTAGTACGAGTAAGAGGTGTTTTTTCATAAAAGAAATAAATGAATTTTTTAAATATAAAAATATTCATCCCTGAAATAGGAAGCCATTTAACATTCGTAGTATTTCTTTTAATATTCGTGCATTTATTCCCGGACAATAAAAAATGTATTAAATACGGGGAGTGAATTAAATACCTAAATCTTGGATTTTTCAAACGATCGTTGGTTAGAGGCTGTTTTTTCAATAAATAAAAATGATAACAAATAACAGTATTATGGAAAACAACATCAATAATCCCGAAATCATCAATGACATTATCAAAATTAATAATGACCGTATTGAAGGTTACCGAAAAGCAATTGATCTGGCTACCAGTCATGGTTTAGATAAATTGCTACCGACATTTCAGAAGTACATTGAACAATCAAATGAATTTATCGCAGAACTGAAACCCTATGTGGAACTGGAAGGCAAGGAACCTACAGACAGTACAATGCTTAGCGGCAAGCTCTTCCGGGTTTGGATGGGCATAAAAGTAAATATCACCGGTGACGACGAAAGAAGTTTGCTGGAAACCTGTGAACAAGGAGAAGATGCCTTCAAATCGACTTATCAGACAGCCCTTGCTGAAGGATCGAATGAACTTTCACAACATGTACATAGTCTTATCAACACTCAGCTTAGTAAACAACTGGAAGCACATAATATCATCAAAATGATGCGCGACAATAAAGCAATCTAAGCTTAAAGTTTTAGAAAAACAACTACCGAAGCGTAAATGGCAGCGGTAGTTGTTTTTAGTTTGCGTGCCGTATCAGGCCCGCCCCCATCCTGCAATGCTTTCTAAACCTATAAACGAAATCTGCTCCGCCTCCAGAGGAGAAACAGGATCAAGACAAAGCCAACACTCCAAAGGTATTTCGTAGATAACAGCGTGTTACGGCTCTTTTCATGCCTGGTCTCCAGTTGTTTTCCCTGTTCATTTTTGCGGGTAAGGTCTTGCAGATGTCTGCTCCTACTGCCTGTTGACTCATGTCCTAGCAGCCTCCCTGACTGCGCGAACAGTCCACTGTCCGGATGAAAGCGAAAAGTACTGTCCGTCCAAAAATACCATGAGCGGGAGAGTGTATCCTGCCGAAAGGTATATAGCCGCTGCCGCTGTTCTAGATTCTGCCATTCCAATTCTGCTTCCTCCTGTTTATCGCGCTGTTTATTTTCATAGATCTTACATGAAGTCAGCGTAAGCAAGCCAATGAGTATAGACAAAATACAAGTTGGTTTTATTTCCATAACCTCCCTCCCCTCATTCCAACCAATTTGAAAACGCATAGATCGTCACGATTGGCCGCCGCCTGGACAATACCCTGTTTGCAACGTTTCCCTCCACAGTCAGTATAAAACTTCTTTCTCTTTTCTGGACGATCCCCACATGGTTGATCCGTCCGAGCTGCTGATTATAGATCGCAAATAGATCTGCCGCCCGAATGCTCCCCCGCTTTATCTGCTGACTGGTATAGCGCCGAGCCATTGGAAATAGTGCCGGACTCCAGGCATTTCGTGGTGCTGACAGTCCGGCCTTTCCGTAACACCATGACACAAACGCCGCACACCAGGCATGCCCTATATCTAGACCTGTGTAGGCCAGGTATTCCTCCACCTTAGCGCCATCATTATTGCCTGTTGCTTCCGTAATACCGATCTCTCCTATGGCGATATCCATAATGCGTTCGCGGACGCTCACTATTGGTCCATCATGCCCAGGTCTGGCTCCCATAGCCATAGACCTGGGCTGATCTTCTACCGTTTCTCGCTCTATAGAACAATTGCCAACACCGCCAACAAAGAGAACAGCGACAAAAAGAACACCGAAAAATAAAGAATACATTGTTGCCATGATGTCAATTGATTAAAGTGATAACTAAGGTCCTGACGAAAGATTTTAAAAGGCTGCCAGAGTATTTCCTGCAACCAGTAGCAGCAGTAGATAACAAGCAATCCAGTCAGGATAGCAAAGAGCAAGACCGATAGGATACCGATATCCAATACACCGGCTGTGGGATCTATCGCCTGGAGTAAAAGGCCTGCTGAAATAAAAAATACGAGCAAACCGACTAGCATTATGCCGAGCAGCTGCCTATTTGTTAATGGCCAATAGATATCCTCGATATCGGTGACCATTTGTTTTTGTACTATTTGCATTTTTAATACTTTTAGATATTTTATAAAAACTTCGCTTTAAAAAGGAGGCGCTCCTCATGGAGCGCCTCCTACATGCAGATGGTCTATGTTAAGACAAACTCACCCAAATATTGACTACCGGAGGTGGTCACACCATCCCGATGAATATTGAACGTCCAACCAACTATTGTCTTGCCTGTATAGCTGTCGGGCAAGGTTATATCCATGGTTTTATCCAGCCTTGTTGCACCTTCGTAAGCAAAAAAGAGATTATCTGCCTGATCGTATAGGAGCACGAGCACTTGGTCATCATCAAAAGCATTAAATCGATTGCCGATCGGATCCCAGCTTAATGACAGCACTTTAGGAAATGCCTCAACAGTCTGTAATCCTACTAAAGAAGCTAATCCTCCACTCGCAATCTTGACCGCAGCATAATCAATAGTAAAGTTGGGATAAGAGCCTACAAAGGCATTGTTGATAAACTGCTGAAACGCCACATTATAACCTGTCTTGTTCCGTTGTTTGCTATCTGAAAAGCCCAGCATCAACACGTCTTTGATGGATTTGAGAAAACTGGTTGTCATCCCAAACTTCATCCGTTGCGCCATCTGATCTTCTGATGCAGCTTTTGAACTCTTCTTTGGGAGCGAACGAACATAGTCTATACCTCGCCAGGAGCTCCCTACGATACTTCCCACCTTACCCTGGTAGGATCCGTGTATTCCTTTTATGAATCTTGCCATAATATTAATTTTTTAAAATTTTTATCCTATGTGACGCTGCAGGCTGCCACGATACCGATATCATGATGCTAAGGTAGTTCGCAAAGGAAAGGAAAGACGAGAAATGGCGTCATCTGGCATCATTTGACTTAAAATGCCATTTTCAGCGACAATAAAATTAAATTATTCCAAAAATCGTATGCAGGTCTGCCGCTTATTTGAGGAACAAACAACGCAATTAAATAGGGAATCGTTTGCCATTAATAGGCCGACGCCAGGCTCTTTTTTTGCTCGGCAGGCAAGGAAAGGGTCTAGAAAAAGCAAACAAATAGCAGAGAAATACCAGAGAAAGGGTAAACAAAAAGTATAGCATATACAAAAAAAAGGCAACTACATAGCAGACAAATACCAAACCAGACCTAAGCCAATCCCCTAGCAAGACCAAAGGATAAGCAATAAATTAACAAAGAAACACCAGAGAACCGGCAAAGAAACAGCAGAGAATAAGCAGATAAACAGCAATGAATACGCAACCGAACACCAAAAAATAACCAAAGAATGGGCAACATACGAACGCAACCTAAACAGAAAAAGGCCAGCTCCTTTTCGAACCAGCCTCACTCAAAAAGGAGACGATCAAATCATCCCATTGTCAATACTTCGCTTGATGGCTTCTTGTAAGTCCTCCTCGCGATAGTAATGCTTGTTGCCCAAATAAATGGGCCGTAGGATTCCAGATTTGACCCATCGGTTGTAGGTCCGTTCAGAGATTCCTAGTTTTGACACCACAGCCATGCGGGTCATCAGTTCATCAACGGTCCATCCTTTGCTCCTATTTTCTACTGGCAGGATGTGATGCGCCGTACAGGACAGCTTGTCGTTGATTTCTCGTAGCAATTGTACGATTTCATCCAATTGTGACATAAATTATTCCATTGGTCGATACCATGAAATGAGGGGCAGCCATACCCGGTTTTATTTATTATTCTGCTTATAAACTTCGTATTGGTATTTAAAATTAGCTTTATAAGACCTGGTCAGGCCAATAGAACAGCCATTTCTTGGTTTTTTAAAATATAGCTCCTTTGGCCGTACAAGATCAACTTTGGCCAAATTAACCAAGGTATTGATTCGAGGACGAGAAAACACGGTTGAAGGGAGGTTGGCCTGTAATTCCCTGAGACTTCCTTTAAATTGATGTGTATCTTGTTCTAAAAGAATATCTATAATATCGTTGTCAACTTGGGCATAAAAGATTTGGTCAACTTCTATTTCAATCAATTCGTTATTTAGATTTTTCATCATTAGGCTTTTCACATCTCTGCTTTGACGCTCCAATTTCCTATCCACCATATCGATCACATTCTCCATTTTTGATTTCAACGCATTAAAACTAATTTTTTTACTGAAATAGGTATAAATACCAGCCTCATTAGCTTTAAAAATATATTCCGAATGGGCCGAACAGGCGACCATTACGGGTGGATTAGGAATCAATCTGGCCAATTTGATCCCATCTATATCAGCATCTCCGAGATCCATATCCAGTATTAGAATATCTACTTCATTTTCCTTTAAGTACGCCAAGGCTTCTACGGGTTTTTGAACAATTTTGATTTCATCGTTGATAAAAGGAAGTTCCTTTAATGACATCAAGATATATACCAGGGAGTCGGGGTTATCGTCAACGATCAATAGTCTATAATTCAGCTTATTCATTTTACTTCATTAAAATTGAGTTTCATATTTACAGAAAAAGTATCTTCATTTAAGCTCGTTTCTACCGAAGACAGGTAGTCAACCTGCGCCAGCTTGGCATGCAATAGTGCAAAGCCCGTCCCTGATTTTATGAGGTCCTGTTTTGGAGACCAGGTATTTTGACAGGTCACCACAAGCCCCTGATCATTGAGCAATAGCGTATACCGTACAGGATAATCAACAGAAATAAACGCATGCTTAAGACAATTTTCTAATGGAAAAAAGAGCACACCGGTAGGAATATCCGGGCACAGTTTACCATTTAATTCCTGATCATAAGCTATAGATCCATCACCATAGTACATTTTTAGCAGGCGTACAAAGCATTCGAGATGATCCAATTCCTCCAGCAATGGATTGATCTTTGCCGGATGCTCCACCTCAAATAAATAGGCTAAAAATTGGATGATATCCCGTTTTGCTCTTTTGTCTTTGGGTACTTTATTGATGAGCATTTCGCCAAACCTACCGATGAAAATAGTCGCCAGAAAATGTGACGTATATTTCATCCCTACGGCACGATCCCGATATAACTTTAGGTCACTATTAAGCTGCCGCCTTTCCCTGAGCAGACTGATGGCAGCATAACCTAGACATACAATGCCTGCAAATGCATTCACTGTGACATATCCTGAGATAAGCCGTGCTCGGAATGCCTCATTATCTTCGGGTAAAGTATGATCAAAAAATACGATCTCAAAACGGGGGAGAAAATCATGTACCAAAAAATCTATAAAAGGAATAAAAGTAAAGGTCAGAAAAAGATAGATCATGACATTTGCGGCTATTCTTGTCCATGTTTGATTCCATGCGCCAACGATTAAAGAAGAAATGGTAACACAGTAAAATAAATATAAAGCAACTGTAATCATAATCTGCTCAAAGGGAATATGTACATCGTTACGAAAATAATTCACCCCTCCTATAAGCATCAAAAAAATTAGGAAACAAAAAAGATAAAAATACCACAAAACAGCAATACTCTTCATAGTAGAAAAAGGTTTAGAAACATAAATTTACCTATATTTTATTTTTATTCCCATTTGTAACAAAAATGTTTACGATCAAAACAGCCCTGACGACCGTTTAGCCTCAATTTGATTAAGGCTTCATGATTATTTTTTTGACCACTATCATCCTTGCTTGGCATTTGCACATTATAGCAATTCAGTTCATGCAAGTAGCTCCAACATTCCCATTTCCAGGGCTTATCCCGTATTACCACAGCTAAAAAATCATATAATTTCTGCATACTGCGATAGATAAAGGAATTTCGATTTTCCCCCAAATTCCTATTGATTTCGTTCCCTAGCATAAGATGATTGCGGCCCTTTAGTGAAAAATGTGTTAGCGGAATGATAGGTACATGTAATAAATAGCCTATTAAAGCAATCCCTGCACGGACATAAATCATATTCTCTAGGAAGTTAACCGCTACTTTTTTGTCCTTTGTGTCCGACACTCCACTATTTCCATCGACGAAAACCAATACATGTTTACCCGATTGAATGCTAGTCCGGATTTTTAGCAATACTTGTACATCGTCACTCATCAGGTATCGATAGTCCAATCCATTGCGCTGCATTTCTTGCTGCATCTGCATGAACTCTTCTTGTTGTGACTGGTAGACGCTTCTGTCCATTAAAATATCAAAATGAATCCCACAGTCAGCCATCACGCGAGGAATCTGCGCATGAAGCCCCAAATGGTATAGACAGATAATTTTTTTCTGTCCAGCTTTCAAAACTTCTATGTTCGAACAGTCCCAAGATTGTTCCGAATGGAAAGGTCTGGCGCTATGATAAGATTTCCATTTTTCATAGAGCTCATAATGGTCTTGCCATGCTATTGCGGGCAAGTAATAATGGATATGCGCCGAAAATAATGCAAACTCCCAGGTTTCGTATTTTTTTGACATTGTTATTCTAAATTGGTTAGTATAGGGAGCGTTCTCCTCATAAAGATGCGCTCCCTAACGGGTATAAGGCTGCATTTTTAGATGGTAAAGATCGGACATCTGTCACCGCTTAAAGCTTGTTCAGCAATAAACGGCAACAGCTGCTCCCAACTTAACAATTGAGTGCTGCCCAGATTCATTTCCATACCTTTCAAAATCTGATCATTTGTTGATTCCATTTCATAGTATCATCTTGTTACACAATTTTCTGGCCCCGGGCTGTACCCTCCCATTGCCAGAAATTTAAAACTCCGTATTGGATCCAATGGCAGCAAAGATGTCAGCAGGGAGAAATGATTTCTAAAAAAACTGTACATATACGGAAAATCGACAGTTACAATACAATTACAGCACAGACATGTCATTTGCAATTCAAAAACGTCAGTCACATTTCAAATTGGTCATTCACAGCCAGAAATCGGTCATGTACAGTTTTATTTGGTATCAAGTAATTAGACTTCATAAAATCATCTTTTAACTAATTATAAAAAAAGATGAAAAGACCTTACAAACTCACATTTAGTGCAGATTTTAGCGTTATTACTTATCCTCAAAAAACAGTAAGTTACTCCATTCGCAATGCCAAGGAAATGCATTGGCAATCCGTACGTAACCAGATCAGCGAGCAGACCTTTGATGGTCGATATGCTTATCTCTATTATTACGAGTATTGGATCAGCGAAGCGATGGATTTACCTATTGAGATTATTATGCCCGATCTGCATCTGATCTATCCCCTATTGAACGAAGTGCGTATTTCTGGAAAAAGAAAAGACCAGGAATTCACCTTCGAGCTGTCCCCAGCAGAAGGTGCCTATTTCTATCTCGCCCCGGGTCAATATCAGCTACAGCTGCCTATTGGTCATCATATTCTCGTTGGTTTTGTTGTCGATGCGGGAATGTTCAGGCCGCCTGCCATACAGCATTTCCCTTTCCTCAAAAATCTGGTTCAGGCAAAAAAAGATGGCTCACTGACGACGCTCAAAAGTGTGGGTTTTCGTGTTGGCCCCATTACCATTAAATACCTTTGTATCCTGTTCAGTATCCTAAATCCGAACACCCTTGACAACGAGCACATACTACTCAAACACCTAATTTTCCTTGTAGATTTAAGCCGTTTCAAACTTTTACATGCGTCAGACTCTGCACAACCCCTAGCAAAGCAGATCAAACAATTACTTGAAATCATGATCTTACAGCGCGGTGCACAAGCCCTTATAAAAGAAATCGCCGAGGTCTTTCTCACAGCTCCAGAGCAGCTGAGCCGCGAATACCAAAAGTTTCATAGGCTCAGTATTCAGGACGACCGCAACAAGCTTCTGCTTGAACATATCCAACAGCTCATCGTCGAGCATGACAAAGTGGGGACTACAGCCCATGAAGTCGGATTTAGTGGCCCGAGTGAAATGAACCGCTTTATCCGAAAAATGACCGGGCTGACCTCATCCCAGTTTAAACAGCAAGCCGAGCAAAAATTCAAACGCTAAAACCAAAACAAACCTTGATAAACTTAACACATGAAATTTGAAAACAACAAAAAGCTAGATTCAAAAACCATCTATGCCATCCTTCAAGACACATATGATGCAGTACCGCTACTGATGAGGCTACTTGCACCAGCGGGCTGGCAGGAAAGTTCCTTTCATCAAGAACTCATGACCTGTCGTAAGATATTGTACGATGAATACCTCAGCACCGATGAGAATTGGCTACTCGGAACAGAATCGATCTTCCATTCCACCTACGATGATATCTCCACAGAGGAAGAAATGAGTCTTGAGCAATATCTATATATCTGCTTCCCTCCACTCGACAACGATTATTTAGAGCTCTTTTATATTGTTTCCTCAATACTCGCCGAAATCACTTTTGTCAGCAATCTCTATCGGGAACATGAAATTGGCATGTACTATTTTGACGAAATAGCAATCGAGGATATCGTGATCCGACTGGCACACGAGAACAAGCAGATCGATAAAGACTGGGCAGAGGTGATGGTATTTGCATTTCCAGTCCCCTATCTGGATGAGATGGAGGTGCACTATTGTCTGGAAGTCTTATTTTCCATCTTGATGAAACATGGTTTTCAGCTCGATTACTGGCACAATGAGCTCTTAAACATTGTCGATCTGCAGAAAATGTATCAAGAGATATTATACAGCAATCTAGCATATCAGGATAAAGAGCGACAGCGCGAAATAATTAAAGAAGATATCCGTGCAGTTCTCAGGGACTACGACAGATCAGTTATTGATCCGCTCGATCTGCCTGCTATCATTGCTATGTTTAACCGTCGGGAAGTGTGCCCCTTAGTCCTCGCCTACCTTCATGTTTATCATGAATTTCCAAAGGGCTACCCCTATTTATTGACCGACTATCAGGGTTATCTATAGATCGCCCTTGTCAAACTTGGCCTACTGATAGATCAAGTTTGGCCTAACACGGGGGGTACCTTAGGTTGTAATTTAGCATTACGAAATTTAGCACAAGTTGAAAATGAAAGATACGCTTCAATTAGAAAAAAGAAAAAAATGGAAAGTCTTCATGGAAGTTTATATTCTGTGTGCACTTGTTCTATTGATCATATTGCTTTTCGTTACGGGATTAGGTAAAGTGGTTAATCATTCGACCTTCGTCAGCCAGTTGAATAAGCAGCCGCTTCCAAATTGGTCAACGCCTATCCTGAGTTATCTATTACCAATGTTGGAACTGGGGGCTGTAGCATTCATGTGTATTCCCAAGTTACGGCTTTGGGGATTAGGGTTTGGGACCGTACTCATGACAGCTTATACAATTTACGCCTATTTAGCTTACATCGAAATCTACGGCTATATCCCTTGTGCCTGTGGTAAAGTATTTGAAAAAATGAGCTGGAAGCAGCATTTCTTTTTCAATCTGGCCATTACTCTACTTGGCGTTCCGGCGTTAATTATGGAATACAAACTAAAAAACAGAAATAAAAAACTATGCATAGCGAACTCTGACGAGAGTTCAGCCAGCAGGAAAGGTAGTCAATAGTTGAGTGATATCATCTTTCGGGATTGCGACAATTCAGATATAAACGATAAACTTACGACAAGGCAAGTCACCGAGACAGGATATTTAAGAACTAAAAACTACCGATCTGTATTTATAAACTTTTAAAATTATCAACATGAAAAAGGTAAAATTATTTGTTCCAATTCTGGGAGCAATATTAGGAATGGGTGTCTATGTTGGACATGCCAATGAAATCAGTAAAAAAGCCGCAAGTACGGCTGAGCAATCATGGGAGGTTATTGATCCAACCGGGGATCTAACTGATCCCGATAATTATCAACCTTATTCGGGTGATATCGCAGTTTTATGTCCAGAGGATGATGTCTTTTGTGGTATCAAAGCAGAAAATAACGCTGGTAAACCACAGATGACGCCACAATTGGAATCTGAAATCAATAGTGGACAACCGACGTCGCATGTGTTTTATAGAGGGGAATAAGGTCAATTACAAAAGAGAGGGTGTTTTGCCCTCTCTTCTTATTGTGGATTTTGTATTAGCCCGCCTTCGACAATTACCGTTAATGGGATTAACATGGTAAAGCGCTTATCATTCGGTTCCAGTTCATACTTTTTTCCATCGGCAATCCGTTTTATACCGATACCGGCATTGTAGAGTTTATTCAACCGCTTAATATCACCCCATCGTATCCCAAATCGAAAAGCTAATTCCTTTTCACGTTCATCCAATATAAAATCGATCAGTTTAGATTTTTCGTCGGGTATATCCGGTAGCTTACCTATTTCAACACGCGTTTTCAATAATTTCGTTAAAGTACTTTTTGCGTCCAGCAGCCTATTTGATCTGGCTTCACTTTCCGCTTTGATCAGATAAATTTCATCTGTGGCAAGACCAGCAAATTCAGAACTCCCTGTAGGTCCTGCATAGCTCCCTTTAAAATTATAGAATCCATTTGTATTCTTTTTAAAGTATAGCGATTTCCTCAGATCATTCTCTCTGTAACTTTTGAATAATAGCGTGTCCACGTATGCTTTTGTACCGCCAAATATTCCGCCCGAAGAAGCTAAACTACAGTGAAAAATTACTTCTTCGTTCATGAGTTCAAACGGTGTTGCATTATCCGGCGAAATTAAATTATAGTCCATAAGATCATGTTGAATCTGTAAGCACAGGGTCGCATACCGCAGAGCTTCCTCCACATTTCCCATATAGAGCAGTACCCTTGCCAAGAAGGCATAGGCTGCTGCTTTGGATGGTCTTGTTTTTTTTAGCGGTAGGTCGGGGAGCAATACAACGGCTTCTTTCAAATCTTTGACGATCTGTGCAAATGTCTCTTCCAAAGTAGCCCGTTGGTAACTGGTATTAATATCGGAGGTGGTACGTAATGGAATACCAAGTTCAAGCTGTGCAGTACCGGCTTCATACGCAGGTGCGAACTGTTGGACAAGCCAAAAGAAATTCCAGCTGCGATGAAACAATGCTGTCCCTTTTGTCAAATTTTTATCTGCGACGGTTAATCCATCAAGCGCAGCCTCGTCGATATTGTCCAAGACAATATTGGCATGCATAATCTTTTTATAACTTTCAAACCAATCGGAAAGCTTCGACTCTTTATTATTCAGTAAGTAGATGTCGTTCAACACCGTAGCCAAACTTTTCACATCATTATCATTCATGAAATAATAGTCAGCCGCAACATCCATCCCAATCGGAAAGCTACGGATGGTATACAATTCATAGTCCATTAATGCCTGCAAGTCTTTGACCGTTTTGGGGATTGCCAGGGAACTCTTGGACTTCTCATCCAAAAATTTATTACACCCTATCACAGCTACTAGTAAGCAGCCTAGAATAAGCTGGGTTATGTTTCTTTTCATCATTTTAAAATTGAGCGTTAACGCCTAAAGAAAATTGCGCTGGGATACGTATTGTGATCCCGTTGGGATCTAAATCTGTTTTCGTGGCCTTCCAGAGAACACCAAGGTTACGACCATAAGCCTGCAGCAAAATCCGTTTGAAATACCCCGATTTGGTAGGGACTGAATAGCTCAAACTGATATCTTGCAGCGAGATATTATCGCCCTTTTCGACCAAAATATCCGAATTGGTATAAAACTGATCCCTATTCGAATTCAACGGGTAGATAAATGCAGACACATTGGTCGTGGATTCATCCCCCGGTTTTTGCCAGCGATCGTAGTAATCACTATGTAGTGGCGTATTGACAGATAGAGATGAATAATTGACCGACTCCCGCCTAAAAAAATAGTTGAATCGATAGGCGATGTTTACGTCGAGCTCCCACGCTCCATAAGAGAACGTGTTGCGAACGCTACCAAATTGCTCTGGTACAGCAGGTCCATGAAATATAAGATCTTCAAGGGTTACTTTGGACTTAAGGTTGGCGTAGTTTGTATAGGGCTGACCGTCAACACTAAACTGAGGGCTCCCCGTGTCTGGAGTAAGCCCCATAAAGCGGTAGCTAACAAGATTGTAGGCCGAGTACCCCTCTATGGGTGACAGGTTTTGCCCCGAAGCTACCAGATTGGCGATCACGCTCGGACGGTAGCTATACTTGATGATCTTGGTTTTATTGGATGAAAGCAACAAAGTCGTACGCCATTTTAGGGTTGCATCGATATTTAGGGTATTTAATTGGATCTCCCAACCCCGAGTTCTCAAGCTTGCCGCATTTCTGTTGAGTAGATCGACACCTAGCGTTGGGTCTACATTGACAATAGCAATTAAGTCCGTTGCATTTTTCCGGAAATAAGAAAATGATCCCGTTATGCGATTCTTTAAAGCCGCGAAATCCATAGCGAGATTTAGCTGGCTCACATTCTCCCAGCGCAGATCTGGATTTGGGGGATTATTCACATACGCGTTGGTAAACCCACCCAATGAGCTCGTGCTGGAACTGTACGTTATAGTTGTCTGGGCAGGAATGGTATTATTGACATTTCCGCTTTTGCCATACGTCGCCCGCAACGATAGACGCGGCATCCATTTCAACCTATAAAAGCTTTCCCGATCAATATTCCAAAGACCACCGATAGACCAGAGCGGTTTCCATCTATTGTTGGTATTTACACCAAATAAGTTGGATGCGTCCCGACGTGCGCTTGCCGAAATCGTATATTTCTTCAACAGATTATATGAACCATTAAAATACACAGATACAAAACGGTCGACTTTACGTTCATTGTTGAAGTTGTACCAAATCCTGCCACTTCCCAGACCAGCGTAATAATTATAAATAGTTCCATAATCAACGGGCTGGGAAATGCCAAGATCATTGTCATAACCATATTGCCGATAGGCATTTCCAAGTCCCTTATTATCCCTGATCTCCGCACCGATCAACAAGTTGAGATCACCGAGGCGAGCCTGTCTATCATAATAAAGCTGTACCCGTACGTTTTGACCATATTGCCTATTGGAAGTTCTATCCAATATATCTCCCAGCGGAATAGGGCGTTCCAATATATTACCTTTCGACTGGCTGTATTTATTGATCAAGTCGCGTACGTAAAATGAATTGCGATCCATCCGATCCTGCTCCAATCCATTTGATGTAAAATACTGATACCGCAACTCTGATCGAAGTCCTTTGCTCCACTGATACTGCGCAGCAAAATCAAATTTGAGCACATTTGTATTGTCCACCTTGTCCAAAAGCTTCTGATCCACCAATGGATAATACGACCAATCCAAAAGGTTCCCTCTGCCTAAGGTATCTAAAAAACGGCTTCGAAAATTCTGATCCACCCGGCCTGGATTACCGGCGTCATCCATTAAGCGCGTATAAGGATAGGCTGCGCCAGCGCTTCCGATCCGTACCGTAGTTATCCCGTTGTTTGAGGCTTTATTTGCATTAAATTGTAATCCACCCGTCAGCATAAGTTTTGGAATCGGTCGCCAGGTCTGCTCGGTGCGAAACGTAAAACGGTTGTTGTTATTTCCTAAAATGCTGCTCCTCATGTGATCAAAACCAAGCGACCAAATGGAGGCCAGCTTATCGTTTCCTGCACTGAGCTGGACATTATACTGCTGATTGATTCCCCGCTGACGGAGATATTTTGAGATATCCCCACGCAGATCACCCTGAGCCATTGCCGCAAGCTTGGACTCAAGCTGGCCATCCGCTATTAAATTATTCCTGTGGTCATTTAACAGTTCGACAACAGGGCTAATGACAGGATAATTCGTCCTGTTATTGAGCTGATTATTGTAATAACCTTGGTTAAATAGAAAACGCTCTACATCGATATAGGTCATATTATCAATCTGTGATCGATAATAGGGATCTTCCTTATTAATCACAGATACATTACTGGTGATGGCAAGTCGCACCGGCGCATTAAACTTTCCTTTTTTTAGCGTAATAACGACCACGCCATTACCTGCTTTTGCCCCCCAGATGGAAGTAGCTGCCGCATCTTTGAGCACCGTAATATTTTCGACGTCAGTGGGATTAATATCATTGATATTGCCTTCGTAGGGGAAATTGTCCACCACGATCAGTGGCCCCTTGATCGCTGCCGTAATGGTACTTAACCCCCTGACCATAAATTCACTTTGATTATTACCACGCTTATCAAAAAATATGGCATTACTTAATCCATCGAGCCTACTAATGATATTGGGACCAATCTGTCTATCCAGTTCCTTCTTCCCGATCACATCAAAAGCACCGGTAGCCCTATCTTTAGGTATGGTCTGATAGCCCGTCGATACCTGTACCTCTTCTAGTTCATTGACTTTAGGGCGGAGGTATACCAACCAATCCTGTTTTTTTAAAGATTCTACAGACATGGTATCCGGCTGATAACCCATACGCCTAAAAATAAGACAGGTGATATTGCCTTTCAAAGTTAGCTCTCCCTGCGCATCTGTTGCGCCAAGATACTTCCCATTGCAATCGTTAATGGATACCCCGGTGACCGGCAATTTTGTATCAGCATCTTGGACACTGATTGGCTGTACCTGTGCAAGTGCTTTTAAACAAAAAAAAGCACAGATCGTTAAAATCAAAAGATGTCTTCTCATCTTGTACCCTCCTTTCCGCTGGCAGGTACATAACCAAATCTTGTAAGCTTCAATTTAGTATCGTCGCCTTGGTAACCATCCTCAGTAATCACTAACATGATTATATTTCGCTTTTCAAGAGATAAGGTTAATCCCTGTGCGGCAAATGCACGCTTTAGTTGCTCCAAGTCATTGATATCATCCGGTAATGTGATACTGACCTGATCTTTAAGCCCGGTCTCATCAATTATAAAGGGCAACATCGCTATATTCCTTCGATTGAATAGATTTGGAATATTTTTGATCGGTATATTGATAATCGCATTTTTAACCTGCTTAACTCTTTTATCTGCTTTTTGCAGAAATTTACCGCTTGAAGTACCATCGCTCTCCACCAGACCATTCATGATGACTGTAGGAGATTTAGCCGATGGTTTGCTAATGATCAGTTTTTTGGGGTCGGCAACACGAATTACCAAGCAATCTACATTGCGCTGCTGATAAGACCCATTCATGCCCAGATAAAAGTTGAGATCACTTTCCATTTTTTTAAGGATCGTTTGATCAGTGTATGTAATTGGGCTAACGGATTCGTAGGTATATTCCCAAAAATTCTGAACTGTATTAAGCTTATCGATCAGACTATCCGGATCCTTGACTTCCAATATACGTCTAGAAGAAATTTTATTTATACCCGCAATATAATTTGAGCTATGCTTAAGAGCAGCTGCGTATTGCATAAACACATTGAGATTCGGTACGACCAATTGTTTGAAACGATGTACAGAATCAACATTAAACACAGATGCCTGGGAAATTCCGCGACCATAGGGTAAGAGAACACTATAATAATAATCTTGGATCTTATTATCATAATAAGGTTGAAGCAATGGTCTGTTAAATACCAATACTTTCGCCGCTACTGGTACTGCATGAGGATCTTGAATCATTTGCCTCAGTGCAGCCCTATTCAACTCACTCGGCATGGATAAAGCCCGTACTACACCTCTATTGTCAATACATACTGTGAAAGGGATTCCATCCATTTCGAAATAATTCCTCAAGACCTTATCGCCTACAATAGAAGAAAATGTTTTTGCCAATCCATTGGATTGGATAAATTCACTGTTACCGATGAATTTTTCTATTGCGGCACGATCTTGATAAGTGACGGACAGCACCTTTACCTGATCTACCATTTCGTCCTGCAATTTATAGAGACCAGGAAATGCAGCTATGCAGGATGAGCACCAGGTAGCCCAAAAATCTAGGATGATTAGCTTTTTAGTTTTGTAATCACGTAAAGTTATTGCTTGGGCCCCATTGGGATGCCCGACCACATCAAGCTTCAAATCCCAAAGTGCCTGCGGGATCGTATCCCCTATTTTGAGATACTTGATTAAAAGCCCATCAGCCCCGCTGTCCTTGCGGGGCGTCTGAGCTGATAAACTAAACATAGAAAACAAAGTTGCAAGCAAGAATATCAGGCGAGTCGTCGCCTGCATATATTTAAAGTAATTTAGATTTGATAGAATAGAAAGTACCCTTCCACCCCTATAAAAATTTATCATTTTTTTAAGGTATTAATGGTGGTTCAAGCAGTTTCTAATAGACTGTTGGATTGCTAACAATATCCGAGTCCGAGACAAGCTCGAACCACCGAATAAAAAATAAGATTATCTGTACCTCTAGTGCGGTGAAAAATTTCTATAACAAGGTCAATAACATAATGGTCGCTACGCACACTAGTAAAAATCGGATGCTAATATCTGGATGATTCTCACCCCATAAAGCTATTCTGGCGGACATTTTTTTAGAATCAATGGATCCATAAAAAATGTCCTCTTAATATATGATAAATAGAAAAGGAACCTCCCTTGCTCAATGGTTGAGCGTGAGAAACTACGCGACCATATCCCTAAATAAATAAGGGAGGCCCTATCTAAATATTTTCTACATTCTTTTAAGCTTATAATGTTCATTCGTCTTGGTTTTCAGTTTCTCACGCTGTTACCTATGAATGACCATACAAATATAGGAAAAACAATACTATTATTCCAAATTTGGTATAATAAAATTATTATTTTAAATGTCTATTTGTTTATGGCTGAACAGTACATAGACAAGGAAAACTTAGAAATTATTAGAGAAAGACTTTGGGCTATTTCAAACGAAAAGGAAATTACGCTAGAGGATATCCAAGATCGTACTGGATTTAGTTATAGCCAAGTTTATCGAATTGTTCGCGGAAGTAACAACATGTCAGTAAGTGGCTTAATCGCAGTCTGTAAAGCTTTAGAAATTCAACCCGTAGAAGTATTTGATTTCAAGATCAAAATCCCCAAACATTTGCCGTTGAGAAGAGACAGAAAGTCCTAGATCTTTAAAGTTGCGAGATACGCTCTTCACAGAGATTAACCACTAAGTTTTCTAGCTGATCAACTTTAAGTATTAATTTTCTCAAATCCTCGGGATCGATAAAGTAATCATCCTGATAACGAGCATCCAAATAAGCCTTATTCAGAACATCAAACAATCTATATTCTTCACTATCGTCAATAGGATATTTAAAGATTTGATTTAGGTTTTCATCAATATGCTTCGAGTATTTCCTATATACTTTTAGTTTATGAGTTTTGGGCTTATATCCGGTATACACTAATAGCAGTCCGCCATAAAGTTTCTCGGCTGCCTGATTTAAGTTAAATATGACTTCATTAAGAGGAAATCCCTTCAATAATGCATTTTCTAATATCACTTTGGTATGGTCTAAAAACCTTATTCCGCTATTCACCCATTTCTCATAGCTTCGAAGCGCAACTTCCTTCTCTTCACCTCTACTCAAAGGCTTAGCGTCTGAAAAGATAAATTCTCCGGAATCAAAAAGAACAATCCCGTCTTTGATGATATCCCTAAAGAAGTACTGCCCCATCTCTAATCCTTTGTTCACATAATTGAAACTATGCACGATCGGGCTTACATCGTTCTTATATTTCAGAGTTCTGTTTTCTATCTTGCTAGCAATATCATGCTCTTTGTCCTTGTCACCGTCAGGTATCACAACTAAAATATCATAATCACTGATGTAAGAATACGTCGCTCCCCTCTCCTCATATTCATCCTCTACCCACTTATCAGACGCGTGACTGCCGAACAAAATAATCTTAGCTGGATCCGCCACCTCACAGATAACCTTTACGATTTCACCTAGTTCGTCTTGTTTGCGTAGTGGTAAGTGTGATAATGGGTTCATAGGGTAAATTTACGAAAATTATGACAGAATTGCTCCTGGTGGAATAAGGAACATTCCTATAAATGTAATAATCAAGCAAATTATAACTAGTATACTTAGAAACACGTATCGAATCCCTCCATTTTTATAAGTAAATGCCAAAGTTTGAAGAGTGGCAATAGCTAAACTTAATAGCATGCACCAATTCCATATGGTTATAATAGTAGATGCTTGACCTACATTATCAACAACACCATAAACCATATTCGTTCTAAACGTAACTGTTATAAGAAACGAAGAGATCCCGAAAAGAAGGTTATACTTGTAAAATGCGTTTGGTTTTCCAATCATTTGTGGTATTGAATTAAGCACTGATTCTATTTTTACACCACCAGACAAAAACACTTCGTATTACGGGAACCCATATAATATTAATTTGTTGGTTTCTTATTTTTGTACTAATTTAAAGGATCAGTGAGCCATATTCTAAATAATTACCTGCAAAATTATGACCAATTCTTCGACAAAAGAACAAGTATTAGAAAACCTTAAGGAGCTAATTAATAACCAAGGATATATCTATGCATTATGCATGATACTTTTTGAAGACTTCCATCATGATTTGGATAAAATACACTTAGTGAATTATAGAGAAAAACTGAGTGTTAAAGAATGCGCATTGATAATAGGTTTCTTAGTCCAAAATGAAATAGATTTCACAACTCCAGATTCTCCTGAAAAAGTTATTGAGCTGAAAGAAAAGACCTATGAAGTCATGCATGAACTACAAATATCTCTAAACTCACCACAGTCGACGCAGATTAAAGAGATTTTTGAAAGACATAATAGAGGTGAAGATATTTCAAATCTATTTAATAATGAACCTGACATATTTGCTAAAAATGGTGGTATGGTAGAGCCAATGTTTTACGCAGGGGATGGTATATATGATTTCCAATACCTTGAATATTTAGAGAAGAAGTATAAATACGACAAAGAATGGCTTTGGAAAAATAAAAAATTTGATATAAACGAATCCTCAATATTAGTAAACAAAGTAAAAGCTATTTTACATGAAAAATCAAAAAAAGTAAACTTGTTCGATCTAAAGGAGACATTTCCCAAAATAGCTGAAAAAGAATCAAAAAAACTAAAAAGGCATCACTCTCAGAAAGAAATTGAAGAAATAACAAGACAACAATATGTAGGGGCCAGTTTTTACCAATACCACAATCTATTTAGAAAAGACTTTGACAAGATGGAAGCTGATAAGGATGATTGGGATTTCTTTTATAAAAATTTACTTGACTTATTTATTGTAAGAAATGAAGATTTCAGTGAACATGGTAGCTTCACTAATTTTATAACAAACTTTTCTTTTAGTTCCTCTAATGATGTAAATAAAGATTATAATGGACCTGGTTATTTCAATGTACTAAACTCTCGACCGTTTATAAAAATTGATGCTAGTAGTTATTTTGTCCCTATTAATTTTCTTGTTGCCGAAGCTGTTTATGAATCTCCATTTTATTGGATGTATGATGATAAAGATTACATTGATAAGATCGCGGAACATCGAGGAAATGTGGGAGAGGAGATTTCTTTTGAATTACTTTCTAAAGTTTTCGGTGAAGAAAATACGTTTAAATCTGTTCTAGTCACGACGAAGAAAGGAGAACCCGATACAGATATCGATGTATTATGCGTATTAGGAAACAAAGCTATTTGCGTTCAAGTCAAGTCTAAAAAAGTTACAATGAACGCCAAAAGAGGGGTATTTGAACAGTTAAAAAAAGATTTTAAGGGAGCTGTCCAAGATGCCTATGATCAGGGTCTTGTTTCAAGAGAACGTATATTAGGGAAAGGTGCAAAATTCACTGATAAAGAGGGTAATGAAATTCATTTAAACAATGAAATAAATGAAGTGTATATTATGGGATTGACAACTGAAAATCATCCCTCTTTAGTTCACCAAGTTAGGACACTTCTTTCTAAAGAAAAAGAAGAGCCATTTCCACTCGTTTTATCTGTATTCGACTTAGAGTTATTAGTACATTATCTTCCCGATCCATACGATTTCCTTTATTATGTTCGCCAAAGAATAGCGTTGATGGATTATTTTTTTGCAGATGAAGAGCTTGCATTTCTCGGATATCATTTAAAATATAAATTATGGAAGGATGATAAATATAGTGGAGGGATCATTGACACAGATTTTGGCGCAATTATAGATCGAAATTATTACCCATTTAAAACAGGCTTATCACACCTTCTTTCAGATAAAAATGATCCTATTCTTAATAGATGGAAAGACCCAAAATTTGATCATCTTGCCAAAATAATAAAAGGAAGTAATCATTCAAATAGCGTAGATATTATTTTCAGCCTTCTAGATTGGTCAGGAGAAACCAGAAAGGATCTTGTTGACCATATGATTAAGATAAAAAGAGATTCTATTAAAGAAAATTCAGATAAGAGTATTGCTACAACAACTGCTCCAGAGTTTGGTTTTAGTTATCAGGTTTTCAAAAACATTGACTTAAACAATCTAGAAGACAAGGTGCAAGCATATTCTATTTTAAAAAAATATCAACAAAAATGTAATTCTTGGTTGGGTTTAGGAAGTTTTGCCAAAAGTAGAAATCTGGTTGACTTCTTAATATATCTAGACGAACCCTGGGCTTTCGACCATGAATTAGACGAAGCTCGTGAAGATTTTTTTGCACACGCTAAAGGAAAGGCTATAAAACTTAATCCAAAGTTATCGATCAGTAGAAATGATCCGTGCCCATGTAAAAGTGGATTGAAATATAAAAGATGTTGTGGGGTTAGATCCAAATAAGATTTATAAATTTTTCTAAACAAATATTTATTTTTAGAATATAATTATTAAATTAAAGCATTAACCGACAAATTTTGGAAAAGATAGAATACGCCGATATAAATAAATTTTTGGTATCTATAGGTTTAATGCTAATTATCTTTAGCATTGTATTACCATACTACTTTTTAAAGGAAGATTTTGGCATTTTTTTGGATAATAAGTTATTTCTCACCCTGAAACCAGAGGTTCAGTCAATTATAATAGTTAAACGTAAGCAAGTATCATTTTTCCAGCAGGTTATCCCATATCTGTCACTTTTATTATTTACGGTTGGAATTGTTTCATTGATTTATGGGCTTATAAGGTGGTTCAAACGTCAGAAACGTATTGATGAAAAATTCGACACTGAATTGGAAAAATTAAAATGGGAAATTAAGGCTATGACTCCAATGGAGGTCATAGAAAAAACTCAGATAGAAATTTCCGAGATAAATTCTCCTAGTTCTGAATTGTCAGACCCATTTTTTAGAAGCCCCATGATTGACTATATGAATGTTGAGTCTCGAATCTATAAAGTTTTTGAAGCTTATAGTAACGTATCATTTGAAATTTTGACGCAAAGGAAGGTAAATTCAGCCGAAATAGATATTCTCATGTTATCAAAAAATAAAAAATTTATGGACCGGGTTATTGAAATTAAATATTTTAAAACAACTATAAACAAATCTATAATTGAAAAATCATTGACGAAACTCTCCCAAACGATCCATTCATACAAAACGTCTGTTAGAAGAAAGGCAAAACCTGTTCTCTTATTTGTTTACAATACTGATACTATTAATAAAGAAAAAGTTCTGGAAATAACAAATGATATGTTATCGTTTTCTCAAAAACAGGAGATGCTGCGTGGGTTAAAAATCATTTCTACACATGTCGAGGAAATTGAACAGCTTGATATAAGTAAGCTGCTGAAGAGATAAATCTCTCATCATTAAACCTTACAAACACTCACCTACAATTATCTTAAGTTACCAAAAGAACAATTTTAATTATATGAGCAAAACATTTGGATCAGTCTGGCGCAAAGCCGATTTCCACGTACACACACCATATTCCGCCTTATTAAATAATTATGGTGATGATTTTGATAATTATGTTCAACAGTTGTATAAAATAGCTATTGAAAAGAAAATTCACATTATTGGCATCACGGACTACTTTACGATAGAAGGCTACAAAAAAATAAGGCTGGAGTATTTGGCAAAGCCTGAGAAAATGAAAATGCTGTTTTCGGCCCAAGAAATTGAAAAAATAAAAAAAATTCTTGTTTTACCTAATATCGAGTTTAGGCTAAACAAGATTATTCAAATAAATAAAATTAGGGATGGTAAAAAGATATCAACTGAAATGGTAGGGTTAATCTGCACGTCATATTTTCGGATGAGGTGTCAATTACAAAAATTGGAGATTATACTGGACAACATTTATTATAAATCTCAATCTTAAAACAAAAAAAGTGTCTGATCTTTTTTTTATACTATTTTTCTCAAAAGTTTTGCTGATACTTTTTCGGCCTAATTTCTATTAGAAAGGAAGTGATCCGATTAAAAAGGTCCATATATCTATTTTAATTATATATCTAACCGAAGTTTAAAATATGAATGCATTTCCAGAACTAATTAAAAGCCAACTTGATTTTCTCCAAAACTGGAGAAATAAACTTGACGAATTAATACAACAGCTCAGTTACCAGGAGGGCGATATTAGAAAGGATTATTTCCGTATGAGTTATAATAATGTTAAACAATATTATATTTCGTATACATCATACTTAACATCATATTTAATAAACGATTCTCTATTAATTAGTCAAGAGGGAGTCGATTCTAGGTATGGAGGTCATTTACTAGAAGTAAAAGCATTGACAAAAGATATTAGAGATTTGAATGGATGTTTTTATTCTATGAATCATAGAGTATATATTATGGCTTGGTCACTTTTTGAATTAGCAATTTCAACAGTTTTCAATCATGTATGTCCTGATAAAAAGAAAGAAGATTATTTAAATAAAAAATTTAAAGAAATAAAAAACAAAGTTCCTAAAGAACACTGGGAACAAGTTAAAAAAACATTGAAAATAAAATCAATCAATTTACTTCCAATGCCAACGAAATATGGATATCTGCTAAAAATTGCTAAGGGGTATGATGGAAATAAACAAAACGAGTTAGAATTTCTAACTTTTTTCGGAAAGTTTAGAAATACTGTTCATTCAAATTTCATATATTTTGGAGAAGATTTTGACTATAAGTTTGGTCAAGCTCATTTTGTATTCCGAAATGGGAAAATTGTAAAATGGACCGACCCATTTTCAAAACATGAGAATATACCAACAGTAGAATTATATACACACCTAATCGGTCAATTGAATGACATAACTCTTAAAATATTTTCAGCCGTACCTTATGAAGGATTCATTGGCTACCCAGATCCAGATGCAGAATAATATTTTTGTTGTATAAGGATTATACTATTTATAATTTGATATCAGAAGCATGTTACTATCAATTCTCCAAAAATATTAGATAAGAAAAAGCAATAAAGTCATCAATATAGAAGATATACCCTAGTATGAATAAAGAAGAATATTTTTTGAAAAGCAAAACATCAAAATGCCAAACATTGAGGTGTCCAATTACAAACTATTGCACGAGGAGGGCTTTAACGATCTATTTTTATGCAGATTTTAAGTATTTGAATTACTATAATTCTGAAATAACGACATTAATAAAAGAAGGCATTATTCCCGAAGATTTCGAAGAAAAGGCCATTCCGCTTCAAAGTCCTGTCAACATTTGGAAGAAGTCGAATATCCATATTTATTATCAACATATGTGTCCCGAAGTAAATCTCTTTGAGAGTGAATTTTCACTGCCCTTTGCTATTGATACAGCAAGTACAGATGGAGAATGGGACGATTATAGAAACACAAATAAATTTAAAAATATATACTATGGACACTTTAGTGAGTGTGCAGAATATAACTACTATATTTTTCACAATAGAAAGCAGAAAAGTACAGGCCAAAGAAAGAGATCGCTAATCTCAAAATCATTAAGGTTCGAAATATTTCAAAGGGATAACTATACTTGTCAATACTGTGGCAGAACGCCGCAAGATGGCGCAAAACTGTCCCTAGATCATAAAATTGCTTATTCGGATGGTGGCAAGGATACCTATGAAAATCTAATTACCGCTTGTATGGATTGCAATATGGGAAAAGGAAATAAAGTAATATAAGCTTACATTATAACTATGACAGACTACTGTTCTTACTACTTCGGTAAATCTCTGAATGATCTTACCTATTCAGATATACAAACTTTTTTTAAGCAAGAAAAAGAAGAATCTATTACTTTAGAATTTAAGAGTGGACAGGATGTTCCTCCACTATCAAATGATATTTACTTAAATGAATTATCAAAAATGTATGCAACTTCTTTTATCCTAGGAACGATCTCAAGATACCACATAAGCACAAACCTGGTGACTCGAAGTAGAGAAAATAGAGGTAATCTCATAATTGACTTATGAGACTGCCTCTTTTGTTATTCTAAGCCTGTTGTCCGCTACTCCGATCAGATGCCAGCTTTAAATTAAACTGTGTTTTTAATTCATTGACCAAGGTTAAGGCTGTTGGCAAATCCATTGCATTTTGGGAAGCCACATCAGCTACTGCCTCAGATTTTTTCACTGCGCCAACAGAATTAACAGATGCTTCATTTTTTGATGTTATTATCGTTAGCCATTCACCAGCAACAATATGCGAAATTTTTTGAATATAGATGTTCTTGTTACCAGTAGATCTAAATGGAATATAGTAGCGAGTGACACCAGTATTCGCAACTTCAACTTTCAATGTACCGGCAACACCAGCGCCAATAGGAAGGCCGAGCGTGCTTGCGGCAATAGTGTCATTAGTAACATTATATAAACCAGAGATACTGAAAGTGTCGCTACTTGCATCGCCAATATTCTCCCCTGAAAAGATATTACGCCTAAAGCTTACCGATTGGGATAACTTAATATTAGGGGTATTGAACAAGGCTGTCAACGTGGCCTGGGATTCCAACCGGATCCGGTTACCATTTCCCCAGAAATTGTTTGTATCGAAGGTACCTGATTCCAAAAGGAAGACTATCGAGGCATGTTTACATTGGATCCTTATATTTTCTTGAACTCAAGAACCAAGTCTCCATCTTTCAACAACACGCTTTGTTCACCGGGTATAAATTCCAAGATGCTACCTTCATCATCATACACAAATGTATGGTCTGATTTATAGTGATAAGGGACATACATCTGTCCATTCTCTGATAACTGACCGATCAAATTTGTGCCATCTGAAGAAATCGTCATTGTTTGACCACCATCCTTAAAACGGTAGGTCCCTGCTATCTGGCGAAACTGTTCCTCAGTCAGGTCTTTTGTTTTATTGAAATCAGGTAAGATAGGATCTCTACCATAAACATATTGGATAAGTGTATTTTGGACTTGGCTTAGGTTAATATTAACGGCATTACACAAAGTCACGATCCCTAGCTTTTCCGCTGGAAAATACCAATAATCCGAAAAATAGTTTTCAATTCTACCACCATGAATATACCCTATCGGATTCTTAAATCGTGCTTTTTCAATTCCCATTCCATATTCCCCTTTATTCTCGGGTAGCATTAATGCAAGGCTCTCCTTTGAAATTAACCTACCCTCAAACAGGCCTGAAAGAAATCTATTAAGTTCTATTGCCGTGGTCGCTATACCACCGCTAGCAGGATGATTGGAAAAATTTACCTTTGAATTTTCAATATACCTATTCTGAATATTATACGATATCGCTTCATGTTTATTTGGATCTGTCTCTGTCGAGAAATATGTATTTCTTAATTTAAGTGGTTCGCATATCTTTTCATTTAATAACGCTGCATAAGACTTGTCATATACTTTTTCCAATATAAACCCCAATAGCGCATAATTCGTATTGCTGTATTCGTAGGCTGTATTTGGTTCAAAATTGCTTTTTTCATTTTCAATATAGCTGACAAATTCTGCCTCTGTATGAAATTCCTGTTCCCATATTTCCTCCCCTTTGATCTCAGTAAAGTTAAATATGCCACTTCGATGCTTCAACAATTGTTCTATAGTGATCTTTTCGGCATTTTTAATCTGGGGATAAAATGTCGAAAGATAAGTATCCAAACTCAGCTTTTGTTCTTCCACAGCCTTAAGAATTAAAACAGCTGTGTAAGTTTTTGTATTAGAGGCAATGCGAAATTTTGTATTGCTATCATTTTTTCTTTTGGAATCAACATCAGCATAGCCTATTGAAGTTGCATAATATAGACTATCGTTGTACAATACCGCTACAGTTCCCATCATTTTATTATTTTGGAAAAGATGAGCAAAATAGGCATCTAACTTTTGTTGAGCCACCAATGTTGTATTGCCGAGATAAGCAAATAATACAATAAGGGCAGAGATATTCTTACTAATTGTTAGCAAACGCATATAAGAGATTGGTTGAGTAAATAAATAGACTTTATCGAACAAATTATTTCCCTAAAATATCTTCCAGTGTTTTTAAAAGCTCCTTTTCCCTAAGATTAGTAGCTATAATCACGCCCTTTGGATCCAAAAGAAAATTTTGGGGAATTCCTCTCACATGATATAACTCAGCTACCTTACTTTGCCAGCCTTGAAGATCGGAAACCTGTAACCAAGTTAATTGATCTTCATTAATGGCTTTAAGCCATTTTTCTTTCGTAGTTTCATCATCCAAAGAAATTCCTAAAATTTCAAAATTTTTAGCTTTGAATTTTTGATAGGCTTTCACCACATAAGGATTCTCCTCTCTACACGGTCCGCACCAGCTAGCCCAAAAGTCCAACAGCAGATATTTTCCTTTTAAACTGTCCAACGACAACATATTTCCAGATGTATCCCTAGCGCTAAAAACAGGAGCTATTTTTCCAATTTGAACTGCACTCATACGATCGATTTGCCTGCGAAATTCCTTGCCCAAAGAAGTTTGTTTGAGAGGATCATTCAAACTGTCCCATAAATCTTCTATTTGTCTTACTTTTAATCGACGGTAAAACTTTCCCAGTGCCATTAAGCTGGAAAAGCTTGCCGGATGTTTACCAATGTAATCAACAGCTAAATCCGTTTCTTCTTGTTGGATTTTTTGATATTCAATACTAAACTTATTCAATTCGTTACTATCAGGATTCGCTGTCATTTTGAATTGATCATATCTCTCGTACCATTTTGTTCGTGCTAGCTCTGCTGGTTTTAATACCCGTTTAAGATCTTGGAAGTCTTTGTCGATCTGAGATCCATCAATACGGGACTCATTAAAATTTCCATCCGCATGAATTTTAATATTGGCGGGCTCAATCATAAAATCGAACTGATTTTCATCATCCGGATCCGCTGTACCTGTAACTTTTAGCTGAATAGAAGCATGTGTTCCATACACGGGAAAACCTTTAAAATAGAATGCTCCATTTTTGATAAGTGATGAATCCTGTTTAAAACCTTCAGTACTTTGATAGTTGAGATAAATATATTTATAGGCCGTTTTCTTGGCCAGCTTTCCTTCAATAGTAAAATAATGTTGTTGTCCATACAACAATTGTCCACTTAATAGCAAGGCTAAAGCGAGAAATGCTAATCTCATAAATTTATATGTTCAGGGGTATAGTTTAACTTAGATTTCGGATTAAATTCCAAAGCGAAAATAGAAAATTTTTAATGATTTTTTTGGCATAATATATTTCAAGAAAACAATTAAAAATCGCTTTTAGACCTACGTATTTCTACAGGGGTGCCGAGCACGCCGCTCATATCCGATGTCCAACGTTCAGATGAGGAATGAATTTACTTCTAAAATCAAATTCCGAAAATTCCTGCCAGACAACATTTTCGAAAATCATTTTCTTAATTGGAGGCTCGTTTTCTGTTATATACTCACCGTAATATACTTCCGTGACTTTGTTTTGAAAATTCACACTTAGATTGTAAGGGAATAAGTCTCCAAACTCTTCATTTAATTTAATGCCATCCATATTGATTAGATAGTTCTCATAAGAGGTGTTATTTTAAAAATGTGATTTTCATCGTGTTCATTATCCAATGACCAATAATCTATCAGTTCAACAAAATATCTTTTATCCTTTGATAACATCGCCTTAATTCTATCCCATCTGCAATCTACTGCTAGGTCATATTCATTTAGATAATCATCATAGGATGCTACAATCAGAGACATTAAAGCAGTCTTTTCCTCAAAAGCCAGGTCATATTGATGGTACAGATCTATAAATTCATTTATCCGATTTGAGTCTGCCATTTCGATATCCCAATCCTGCTCTGTCCCAGTATAAGGCAGAGATAACGTTTTACTGAGTGCTGCGATTACTTTTTCCTTTAATATCATTTATTCAAATATTTTAAGTGCAGACTTAATTTTGTCATTATCCAAATCCTGCAATTGGTAATGAACAAGAAATAATACGATGAATAGAAGAACCTTTAGAAGGTAAAATTTAGTTTTTTGTTTTGTTTTAACATGTTTTAAGGAAGCTCTATAATCCTTATTCAATATGTTCCCAATTCTGCATTTTTTAAAATATTTTTGGTACATTTATTTTACTGATAAAGTAAGCAAAAAAATGAAAGATTTGAAAATCGGGAAATTATTGATAAAGAAAAAAGCACTTATTACTATTGCTTTTTGTCTTTTTATTAACGGTATGGTAATCGGTACTTCAGTGGCTTTTAAGAAAACAACATTGCTAGACGTTAATGTATTGGTACTATATGGAGCCATCTTTTTACCTTACTTATTTTCATCCACTACTATCAAGAAAAATATTATAGAGTCCACTTAGCAACATTTTGAACTGGCTTATCAACTAAAGGCAAATTCTTTATTAAAAATCTACCATAGATTCAAACTTGTTTAGGTCATTTCCATCTATCGCTGCCAAACCCCAAATCACTTACCGTTGGCATGTTTGCTCCTCTTTCAGGTGAAGCGGCCCAACTTGTTCAGGCTAATGCTGACATCATGTACTTAAAATAGATATACGGAAATAAACCCGTCAAATCTGACGAGTTTAATATTAAATATTGATTCACTGTATACTTCAAAGTATTTAAAATATACTATGCCAAAATATCTCCATTCTCATCTTCCAATAGCAGATAAAAATTATTGGACTGTGGGTCATAGCAACTGAACCGTGCATATAAAGCTCCCTCCGGAACAGTTATTTCCTGATTGGTGATAACCATATCCGTCCGCGGATAAGCTGATAGAAAGGCTGCGGCCCCGTTATTAGTATAAAATGCGACTCTACTACCCTGATTACCAAACCGGCCATTGTAACGTATTTTCTTCGCCCCCATCAGATCGACATATGTACTGACACCCCAAAGAGCCGCTGCAGCCGAAGTAGTACCTGAAGCATTAATAATCGCAGACATCGTCAAGGACGGGATAATCTTGAATGGGCTTTGGTCAGCTGTCAGTAAAACCTCCACATCCATGATGCGATCAGCATCAAAGGAATTAATAGAAAGTTCCTTGGATTGTCCATTGTAAGCGATAAATCCTGTTGGAGTAATATCCCCCAACCTATTTGTTAAAATACCAGATTTGATCTCGCCAATATACTGACCATAGGCGGACTTTGAAGTCACAATTGCATTGTGAGTACCGATATTGAGTACCGAGTTTACTGTTTTACTCGGTAACCAAGATTTAAGGGAACAAAGGGATACCAACCCGTCTTTGTGATTACTGATGACCAATTGCGCATTCGTCTTGTTTTCATTAAATGTTATCGTTGATAGATCCTTGAATCTAAATCCATCAGCAGCATTAAGTGCAAGTCCGATGTTATCTGTTCGGAAAGTATCCTGAATAGAAACAGATTGGGACTGTTTATTGAGTTCGGCAGCTAAAGTCGGATCGATAAAACCCGAGGCATGCTCAAGCACTGCGGTGGTCGTATTACCTTCCGCATGAAAATTTTTGATCCCTCGGTAGTAATAAGGTGATTTATCCTTTCGCTGGCTATTCTCTACACTACAGTTGATGATATTGACCCCGTTGGCGATATAATCAGCCTTCGTATAGCCTGTCCAGCTATTCTTTACTTCGCCGGTTTCATCTCCGGTGCGCAATATGGTTCCGTTGACTTTATTCCGGTAGACAGAAAAGCTACAATTTTCAATATTGATATTCTTATAAACTTCCCAAGATCCAGCTACAGACTTGCATGGCAATGCCATCCGCATAAAGCCAACGGCCATTGGTGTCCCAATATGCTGTACATTTTTGATAAATACATTTTCGGCATAGCCCCGAATACTGCCAAATTCTTTTAATAAGGCTTTTGAAGCGGATGACTGATTGATGATCTTGACATCTTCGATCCAAATATTTTTGACATAATACAGTTGTGTATGCGACATAAATTTCCGTAAGTCGGCATATTCGTCGGTGATGACCCAAGTGGTATTTTTGACCCTAATATTTTCTACGAGCTTATTTTCATCATAGCCCACAAACTTGAAACCGTCACCATTGACCGAATAGAGGTTTTCGGCATTAACATGGCTTGCCTGTACATAGATACACCGCTCAATTGGATTGATCGCACGAATATTAGTATAGGTGGTATAGCTCCCTGAACTCAAGACACAGTCCATTCCATAAGGCTCCGGAATGGTAGGTATATCTTTCTGAACAAAATTTGCGCTTTGTTCCTGCGTATTGATCAATTCGATATTCTGGATATAGCTATTCCAGGTATTATTTACCACACCGGAAGCAGCATTGTAGAATTTGCAGTCCGCGATAAGCAAGCCCTTGGAAAGTGACAAATTGCCGCCAACATTCCGATCGGTCGTAATACTTGCATGGATGTTGTAAGTGATGATATTGCTGATCTCACCACCCATTATTCCAGATTCCTCGATCAATCCTTTCGCACGGTATGTCCCATTCTCTTCAGGAACTATTGCCCGACAAATAATATTGCGATAATAGATGTAACGGTCGGCCTTTGTCCCAGAAGAATAAAATAGAGTACGGCAATTGTGCGCTGTGGTATTGCTCCCCCAGTTATTCCGAAGTTCGATTTCAAGATCTGTCATCTGCAATCGCTTCACATTGGTGGTGTTGATCTGAATGTCACCATCAACGATCAGTTTAGCTCCATTAATCGCCCTGAGCGAAGATCCACCCATTGTAGCACGAGGTCCTGTTGCCTGGATCAATGTATCACGGCTGAGAATCACTTCCTTTTTATATTTTCCCGCATAGACATTTGCGAAGTAAAATGAATCTAAATCATTGGTCAAGCCATCGCAATGGGCTCCAAAATAGAATACATCGACTCCATCGCTAAACTGATGTATAAGCTTAATACCTCCGACCACGATAACGCTTCCTCCATCATCGCCTCCGGGTTCGGTAGCAGAGTAATAATATACGATCGGCTCTGGGGTATCTCCTTTTTTGTAATAGCCCAGTAACTTTACGCCTGAATAGATTGGAGTGGTTCCCTGTAGTTCTG
Source organism: Sphingobacterium sp. GVS05A (assembly GCF_019969845.1). GTDB lineage: Bacteria > Bacteroidota > Bacteroidia > Sphingobacteriales > Sphingobacteriaceae > Sphingobacterium. The sequence continues at coordinate 69,940 of NZ_JAHXYR010000001.1, read as the reverse complement.
CAATTTCTTCTGCGGAGAGGTTCCTCATCTCCTGCATCGTGTTCTTAATTAAAATCTGATTTGCCATATTTCTTTGATTTAAAGTGTATAGCAAAAGTAGGTCTGCGGATTGCGGAATTTGAGAGAAAGAAGCGTTATTTAAGCGGTAGCGGGGAGATACCGAAAAGTAAATAAAGGCGAAAATTATTATAATACAACTTTCTTAAACTGGGATTTTTAGAAAAATCTAATTTTCCCAAAAAGCTTATATAACCTCAATATTCTTCTTGAAGCATTCCGACTGAAGTATATTTATTAAGAAATACTTTATCGGTCACTTCTGTAAATTCTAACGCATCAACAATTGAAGAAAAAGTATGTATAACTTTTATAAAATAGAATCAATAACGGTATACCCCCCCACAACCACCATTCTCTTTAATCATGAGATTTTTTAGAAGAAAATTGTTGTATCATCCGTAAGATAACTATAGACCAAATATCCATCAGATTTGGCGATTACCTTCGGACGGTATTTAGCATAGATGTTTCTCCGAATTCGATCCAATTCCATCAAACTAATTTTCTTGTTATTCATAGGAAGATGAAAAGATACCTTTTCAATCTTCAAAGTTCGAGAATCGAAAGTAACAGTAATAAATAACCGTTCCTTCTTACGATCAAAATTCGAAGATGCTTCTTTCCTATTCATGCTATTAAGCACGATATCAAAAAGAGTTGGCGATGAACTTATCTTATAATTTCCAAGATAGTGTTCTAGCACTGTAATATTACTGCTGTTATTAAGCATCTTATCATTACTTTGAATCCACCAAATACTATCCATAACTTTGAATTTCTCAATAAAAAAAGAATTCCCATTTTCCAATGTAATTTTACCGGCTTTGATTTCCTCTTGACCATATGAAAAGCCAATACCCATCGCAAAAAGAAAACATAATAAAAATTTAACAACCTGTTTCATCAAATAAATTTAATAAACCATTAGGGGAAAGATCTAATTGGGGTGACCTATATTCTGGAGGCCCATACTGATTATACAAACTCAAAAACTCGTTATACTTTTGCAAAAACTCTGGGTTGTTTGAAAGATTTGGCATTACAGTCCCTTCAGTTGTAAGATCAGAAATCCACTCTTTAAAATCTTGTTTTGCTTTTTCATTGTCAAATTGCTTCCCAACCACTGAACTATACTGTTCCAGACTAAATGAAATACTTTGAAATACATATTGTTCAAATTCAATATTTACATGGCCTGGTTTTTTTGGCCCATAATTGCCCATGTTTGTATAGTTTTGGTCTTGGAAAGCATGAAAAAATTCATGCGATAGCAATTCTTGTCCAATTATTGATTCCGAACTAAACTCCAGGGTTTTTGTGGATGCATTATAAAAGCCTAAAAAACCTGCTTTTGGATTCTGGACGAAAGTAATATCATTTTTACCAATCTCGAGTGATTTCAATAATTTTGAACGCGAACAGGGATTCATATCATTCATTTCGTTTAGGAGACTTTGGACAAGACTATCAGACATGTTGTTATTAAATTTCACTTTCCCCTTATTAAAGGTACTCGGCGAACGGTCAGTATGCCCTCCGTCCCCTGTTCCTATTATTGGATCGTCTAATTCTTCGAGAGTAATGGCCTTGGTCGGACATACTTCTACACAATCACCGCATTCAATACATTCACGTAAATCTACGGTAAACTTTGCTATATTTAATTCTCCATATACAAAGCCTTCTAAATACGACAGCGCATCTACAGGACATTCAGGCACACATTGTAAACACACTATACATTCATCAGGCTTAAATCTAATTTTCATCTAGTTTCTCTTATCAAAATTTAATACTTTTATTTCACTAGAACTGTTTGATAATAAGTCATGCTTACATTTCACTTTTCTCACAGCTTTTTGATCGCATGGAAGTCTTAAAATTTTGGTCTCTGAATAAAGACAAACTTCGTAGTTCTGATCCTTGTAGCGAAAAATTTGTGTATCAATTTCCTTATTGTGTTTTGTTCTTTGTAGACCGTTGGTTTTCTTTATATATCCGTAAACATGCACTTCATCACAAACGTCTGAAAGAAATCTATCTTTAAGAAATTCATTTTTAAGTGGTGCATTTTTTATTTTCTTTTCAACCAAATAACTGAACTTTTTTATATCGTACTGCGCTATGGCATCCTCAAAAATGTTTTTAAAATTACGTTTTTGACCAAAAGAAAATGCATTGTCATCTTTTTCTTCACTCAAGTCTTTTTTACAAGAATTTGCGATCATCAAGTATGCTAATCCTCCAGCAAGTAAACGTATGCCCTGTCTCCTTTTCATTTTCAAATATTTTAATAAAATACCATATACATAGCAGGAGCATTTATAAGAAAAATGTCCTTACAATTTGATATTTGTCAGCGAAATTAAGATAACAGTTTATTAAAAACAAGTCATTAAAAAAATAAAAATCACCCCAAAATAAATCATTCAATATTAAAAAGTTACAAAAATTCAACAACAGTTAAATAATTACTTTCATAATCTTAAAAGTTACTATTGGTGTGCCCTGACATTGGGTGGAGGACAGGAGAGCGTTATTAAGGCTATAGCGCCGCGACAAAACTGCCTTATGGTTTTTATACCGGTTATAACGCAGGATATATAGGAGGAACAAAAGTAAACCATTCGTTATAAAACGGATCATCAGGAAGAATCGAACATACAGACAAGGTACCTATTCCAAGATAGGCCAAAGCAATAAAAAATGGTAATCGTTGTTTCTTTAGATACCTTATCATAAGTTTTCCTTTTATAAGGATGGTTCATATTGAATGTCATTTATTCCATCAAAAAGACTATAAGATACCTTAGCCGTAATTATTCGGATTTCATTAAATCTGTTCTTTACTTTAAGGTTTAAATAAGTATGGAAAGGATAATGAGGCTTAGTAATGGCAAACATATATCCAAAAATAGATTGATGTTGTTTCGCAAAATTACCGATAGACCATGCAGGTAGCATTTCGTAGGATATTAGCTCGAATTTGTGCTGCTCTAAATCAAAATCTATACATTCGTCAACTGCGACCCGAATCATTTTCTTTCGTAAAAAAACGCTATAAATTGCCAATAGGTACAATACAATAAATATAAAAATGATCTCAGGACCCATATTTTCAAAATAGAATGACGAGGTGAAAGATAATAAAATTATCGACCACAATCTACGCTGGAATTTTATTTAATATGTAGGTTGTCTTCATGCAACAGGCAAACAGAAAGAGAAGGTGTCACCTTTTTTGTAATAGCCGAGTAACTTTATCCCAGAATAGATCGGAACGGTTCCTTTTAGTCCTGCATCGTGTTCTTGATTAAAAGCTGGTTTGCCATATTTCTTCTTTTTAAAGTGTACAGCAAAAGTAGATTTGTTAGTAGCGCTAGCTGAGGAAAAGAAGCGGTTTCTAAGCGGTATTCCGAAGGTACCGAAAAGTCAGGGATTTTGAAACTTTCTTGAGTTGTTATTTTAAATCTTTACCTATGACAATTAATACATTATCACTTCTAAACCTATTTACTGAACCTCAAAAGGAGTTTCTGGTTATAGATGGGTTTTCTACAACAAACCTGCGGCGTGCAAATTCTAACGCCTCAGTAATTGAAGAAAAAGTATGTATAACTTTTATAGAATAGAATCAATAACGGTATAAACACCCACAACCAAAGAAATTAACAGAAAAGCAAGTACGATAAAGCAGCCTATGGTCACAGACCGATCTTTCCAGCTCGATTGAGCGATTTCCGTTTCGCTGACATTAATCATCGAAGGATCTTCAATATGTTTCAAAACAATTTCTGAATCTTTAAGCACCCATGGAGTCTCATCCAATATAATCTTTTGAAATACCTCCTTTTGCTCCTGATCCTCTAAATCTTTGGCGGCACATAATAGCTGATAAGCAAAAAGTTTCAGTCCCTCTTTATTGGCTTTGATGAAGTATACATCATCCCTTTCCCTATAATCGGAATAAATACCAAATTGCCCTTTCGTAATAGATCCTTCTAAATGCAGATCGCTTTTCAGAGATTCTAACAATTCATTTTTCATCGCAAACTAGATTAGTCTTTAACATAATTATAGTATAGGGCTAATTATGCATAAATAACAGAAGATCATTGTCCAATCTGTATTTTTGATGTTATTCAGCGAAATTAACACCTAATCTTCTATTGTAAAATCGATCGTTTGATTAAATTCTTCTTTTTCGGATTCCGACAGCTGATCACGCATGGCACGGATCGTATAACCTCCTCTTAGTACACCTTTATCCAAATACATCCAATCTGATATTTTTTGTTTATCGATCAGTACGGTGTCACCAAGAGCGATCTCTTTCGTTGAGACTGGGCTGTTATGGACAACACCCGTAAATTGGTTATTTAGATAAGCTAGATTACCGATCCAAATATGCTCCAAACTTTGATCAGGTGTATGATATGCTAGTTTGAGGGCAAAACCTTCATATCCTTCCTGTGGTTTTTGAAACGCCTGCACAAATAGATCGAGTGAGCTTTTTGCCTTTACTATGGCTGCATTCATTGCTTCATCGTCAGAGCGGAAACCAATGACATCGTCATTTTTAATTTTATCTTTTACTGACGGTGGCTGGCATGCCATCAATGCAGCACTGCTGATAGCAACAAATAAAATAGGTCTAATAATTTTGAATCTCATCTTTAAATATTTTGCATATATAATCTCTTCTGAACTCTTTAAATAGGGCCTCGTTTCACTAAATATAACAGACGTATTGGTACTTTACACATTCTATTTTCGGTTTCAAAGTTCTGCTTTTTTTCCGATAAAGTCATCATTCCGATCCGTCCACAATTTACTTATAAATTTACTTATAAAGATGGTTCAAAGTGTTTGGTGCAATCATAAATAACGCTATCGAAAATCCAATAAAATCTTCTCAGTACTCTTCAGAAACTCATCCATGTTAAAACAATATCGTTTATATACTTTTTGTTCGCGACAATAATAGGATAGCTCACCTTCTCCATTATTAAGCCCAATATAATACAGAGGTGTAGGCGTTCCTCTCAAATGAAATTTAAAGTCCGAAAAACATTCCTCCAAATTAGCATGGTACAAAAACATTTCATCTTCACTGAAGAAAAATGACCGCTCATAACCGAGATCTCGTAATTCAGCAATGGATTTATTTTCATCATTTAAGACACCTAAATTTTTCTCCGCTAATTTATCTTTAGCCTCGTCAAACCAGGCTCTAACTTCAATAATATCCCACTGCCAATCAAGGATATATTCGACTGTATTGTCAAATTCATAGCATATTTGGATTATCCCCCAAACTTCATTGGGTGGTAACTCCTCTTCATAAGGACTCGCTGTCCTTTCAAGATTAAAATATAATTTCCCGCAATGCATTTTTTCGAAATTTAGTTATTTACGATATCAATTCTTCAAGCAATACTAAATGAGCTCCTAGCCGTCTTTTAAGTTCAGATTCACTAATATTAAATTGATCCCTCTCATCATACAATTCATCAGGAGCATATTCGTCCACATCCAAGAATAGCGTATCCAAAATTCGGTAGATTCCATTGTCAGAAACAGATGCCATCCAGTGGATATCTTCCCTCCTAAGCTGAAGAAAGCTCGTCTCAAAAACTAAAACTGCGATCTCGTTATTTAGGAAAGCACGTAGTAAATAAAGATATTTCCGAAGCTGGATCTTTTCCATTTGGGTTAAACTTGTGCTCATATCAGACTTGAAGTTAAATAGTTCATACGAAGGCTGTCATTTATAAAATTACATCACAAGTTTCAACGCTAATCATCCCAACTGTGGGCGTCATTTCTGACCATAGCCAATTAAAATACTCAATCACCTGCCGGGCAGGGATCATGGGTCTGTCAGCAGTGGTATGTCCATCGGCAGCTACAGTAATAGAATAGTCCTTCGTCAAAGCCGATTTTAGGGTAGTATCCACACAAAAATCTGTGGCACATCCGGTCAAGACCAATTCCGTCACGCCGCTACTGGTCAATAACGTTTGAAGTTCTGTTTGATAAAACGAATCATTTGCTGTTTTAGAGATGAATATGTCTACGGGCTCTCTGATCAGCTCTGGTAATAACGACCAATCTTCTGTCCCGGGCAGAAAACAGTTTTCCTTTGTCCCATCATGCTGTATAAAAATGACCAGATCCCCGTTCTTTCTAAACGCCTCAGAAAGTCTGTTTATCCGATCAATAACAGCAAAGGTATCATACCGCAGCTCATAGGGTCTAAAACTCCCCAATTGCATATCTATTATTAGTAAGGCTCTCAATTTGTAAACTAACTTCCAAATAATTTCATGAATAAAGATAGTAAATGTCCGTTATCAAACATTAACTGTTCGATAGCGGACATCGCAAAGAAACATAACCAACTCATTAAAAACGAATTGCAGAAATGGCAAATCTATTGTTATCCCATATTCAAAATATCAATATGATAAAGATCTGCTTACAGCAGAAAGACAGTAATAATATCTTATTTCAACTAAAATGAAATATCTAATTATTTTTTCCCTAACGATAGCAATCCATCACGTCTTAATCGCACAAGAAGCTCACCTAAAATCCTTTATCCAACCTTATGCGATAAAGAATAGCTTCGACGGAACAATATTGGTTCAGCAGGACACTGCTATAATCTACCACGAAAGTTTTGGTATAGCGGATCGCAGATTTAATCTCCCGATAAACAAGGAAACTATTTATAATGTTGCATCGATAACCAAGGCCTTTACAGCAGTCCTGATCCTCCAACTAGCCGAACAGGGAAAGCTAGAATTAAATAAGCCTTTCAAAGCTTACTTGCCTGAATATCCAGATCAAGTGAGTCAAAATGTCACGCTGCATCAGCTGCTTAACCATACATCAGGAATCACGCTCATTGATACAGTTTCAAGTGTAGAAAACGCAATGAAATATGGTCTCGGTATATTTCAGACACCACATACTTCGGATCAGATTTTAAGAAGTTTTTGGAACAAACCTCTTGTGAATGAACCCGGCACCAAATTCAAATACAATAATGCGGATTATATCGTTTTGGGCAAGATCGTTGAAAAGATCTATCACAAAACGTATGAAGAGGTGCTCAATGAAAAGATATTAAAACCTTTGGGAATGCACCATTCGGGGCTGATGTACGAAAAAGATATTATCAAAAATCTCGCGAGCACTTATTTTAGGGATGACAACTCAACGGTTTTTATTAATAACATTCCTATGTTTATAGAAAACTGGTATGCCGCCGGTGCAATGTATTCTTCACCCAAAGATCTACTGAAATTCTCGAATGCATTATATGGGTTAAAGTTAATAAGCAAAAAAAGTCTTGATTTAATGCTTACTCCCGGCCTTGATAATTATGGCTATGGCGTATGGGTTAAAGGTCTAGACGGTAAAAGAAGAATGGAAAGATATGGTCAGATAATGGGCATCAATGCTGTGTGGATGAAATTTTTGAATCGGCCTATTACGATTATTATTCTGAGCAATACGAATGTTGCTAATCTTGGTGAGCTGGCGTTTGGAATTGAAATGAATGTTCCTGATTAAAGAGGCACTTTTAAGTTTTTAATCCAATGACAGTTTGAGTTACACTCTCGAAGAATTTCGAAGTATTCAAAAAACTAAAATGTCACTCCGATTTCCCTCATCATTGCGATCGTATTTTTGAATGATACCCCAAATTCATTACACGGTTCGGGAATCTTTATCCTACTTTTAGCCTCAGGCTGACTTACTTCATGTGTTATCAAAATGCGATTATTGACATCAGTCAATGCATAAGCGACCAACCAAGCATCTGCCTCATCAGCATCTAAAAATTCATTCAATGCAGCTTGTTTATAATGCCCCGATTTAGAAAAGGCCCAATTGGCAATACGTGAATAAGCTTCAATACAAACTTGTGATGGTTGAAAAAAGTTATCTGGCAAATTATTAGATACCCAATCAGTTAACATATCTTTATTATGACCAAGTTCATGCTTAACCTTATCGATACTGACTATTATTCCATTTACGGCCAACTCTTGTATTTTGGACCAAAAACTTGGAAATACATCGAAAGGATAATGCATCCGATGCGCCTGCACAAAGAAATTTGTATCCAAAATATACTGTGTCATCAGCTTCCTATTACATTTTGGTTAATAAATCGGGTATATACATCGCCAAAGAGGCCTGTTAGCTTGAAAGCATCTTTGTAGGTCAATCTTCCACTTTTCACTGCGCTATCAACGTAACTGGCAAAGGTCGGACTGACTCTCCTTTTAGTGGTTCTGTAAAAATCTCCACCAGAGCCTTTACTATCCTGTTTTGCTTTAGCCCATTCCATATAGTTGTTATAAAAACTAAAAAACTGGGGTTTCGTAATTAGATTTAAATCAAGCGCCCTTCTCGCTATGACGATAGTACTAACCTTAAAGCGAGTCGCTAATAGCTGAATATCTTGGATATTTTTCCACTGGGAAAGCAATTGGTTTTTGGGAACCAAAAACTCCGCCGCCACCTGATCACAAATTAATTCAAGATCGTTGTCTGCAGGAAGTAATTGATCCTGATTAAAACCAGCACTTTTACCTAACCAAATATGGGCCAACTCATGTATTAATGTAAATAACTGCGCAGCTTTAGCATCTGTATTGTTGATGAACATAAATGGCACGTATTCGTCTACCAAAACGAAACCTCTGCATTCATCGACAGGTATGGGGCGGTGCATATTGTTTCCTACTACGCCATTCTGAACAACAATAATCCCAATTTTCTCTATCGCATCCATCAGCATTGTAAGACTATCTTCCCAGGTCTTACAAGCCAAATACCAATTTTCAGCCAGGTTCAATTTAGCTCTCAGATCATTGACAAATACATTAACGATAGTTGTATTATTAAATTTACCTATAAAATCTAATGGCTCACTTCCTAATTCAATAAGATAATCTCTCAACCAATCTTGCCGTCTTTCGAGTTCTAAAATAGTATCATAAATATTGGGACTGACAGTATAATTTGGCCGAGCTTGGCCAGAACGAAAAAATGGAAAATCAATCTCCTCGTTCGGTGGCTCTTGCAAGAATAAATAACCAAAAGGAATATGTACTTTTTTAGAAAAATCTTCTAGCTGTTTTACGGTAGGCTGTTTTTCTCCTTGTAACCAGCGTTCTACATTTAGTGTTGGATATTTTAAAGAAAATTTGGCCAAATCATACCCTGCACGGTCTAATGCCCATGTTATAATATTCTCTCTTACTGGTATTGTAGTAGCCATGATACAAAGTTAACTATTCTACGACAAAATATCACCTTGAAGGTTTATATGGTTCTAATACCTAATATACAAATTCTTAGGGTTCCCTAAAAAATTATTTATCAATACAGATGTTGATGTCTGTATTGTAGAATATTGCAAATTCAATAAATCCACATCTGGTTAGATGTGGATTTATTAATTATCCTATGCCTGCTGTCCACTAAGCCGATCAGACGCCAGTTTTGAATTAAACTGTTGTTTTAATTCATTGACCAATGTTAAAACTGTCGGCAAGTCTGTCGCATTTTGGGAAATAATATCGGCCACAGCTCCAGACTGTTTCATTATACCAGCGGTATTGACATCCGCTACATTTTTTGATGTTATCATCGTTAGCCATTCACCAGCAATGTTATGCGAAATTTTCTGAATATAGATATTACTGTTACCTGTCGATCTAGAAGGCATGTAATAACGTGTCGCAACAAGATTAGCCACCTCAACTTTCAATGTACCGGCGGCTGCTGCGCCAACTGGAAGACCGATAATACTAGCTGCTATGGTATCATTTGTTATATTATATAAGCCAGAGATACTGAAGGTATCATGATTTGCATCACCTATATTCTCCCCTGCGATTAAATTACGCCTAAAGCTAACCGATTGGGACAATTTAAAATTTGGGGTATTGAACAAGGCTGTCAATGTTGCCTGGGATTCCAAGCGAATACGATTGCCACTCCCCCAGAAATTATTGGTATCGAATGTACCTGATTCCAATAAATAGCCACCGGCTTTCAGTTAACTCCTCGTAAGGTCACCAGTAGCTTTCCTTGTCAAACAACTAATTTGGCTTAATAAGCCATATAGCCTCTCATCGGACGATTATTATATTTTCTTCTCAAAAATTTATTAATTTAGCTAGGGCTCGTAGCATTGTCCAAGGTTTGTGCTAAATTGAACTTTTAGTCCAATTTATCCCCAACTATTGCCAAGCTGTGAACCGTTACCCATAATACTCAATCGACCGATATGACAAAATACTTTCCCGAAATACTAACCAATGAAAAAATTAACGACAGACACATTGAGTTTCGCAATGCGTTATTTGATTTAGACAAAAATGTAATCAGCGCAGAAAATTCACACTACTTGACAAATATTTACTACTCCACCAAACAACTCGACATTAGAAATAAGATTTTAAAACTGTTGTATGACTTAAATTTTGCGACATTGAAAGAATTCTTTGCAAATGCTTACAAGAAAGAACGATATTTAGATATGAAAATCTATGCTTTGCGTGGGCTTTCAAATTTTATGGAAGAGAAAGAGATTGCTAAACTGCTTGATAAGTTTAATCAAACATTAGCAAAAAGGCAAGATACAACACCATATAATTACCAAGAGTACGAATTATTAAGAGGAAAAAACGCTTTGCCTTTTTTAGTCGAAAAATTCGGTTATAACTGTTTTGAAGAAACCTTGGAACAATTGAATAAACAATATGATGATATGCCAGACGCGTTCAAAGGACACTTTACGACAGACGAAAACGGAGAAATTGTCATGTTGAGAAAACCGGAAGAAACTAAAATTATGATGGAGAAATTTTGGGAAAACGCAAGAAAGTAATACACAAAATAATACTGCTGATAGTAAGGGTTTGCTCGCAACAAAAGTAGCTATCCCTGTGGATATTAAGATTTAAACAAGTATGAAATTCACTCACAAATTCATAAAAACTGTTATCAACTACGCCTATTTCAGCAATAGAACACCGACCTCATAACACTACAAATAAGAATTGGTTGTACCGCTATGAAGGCAGGTCTTTTACGGACTTTAAGGATAAAACGAGAAAGAATGAGCAATGAAAATTTGAAATTTGCTGTTTTAAAAGCAAGGACCTTTCCTCCCTTGCTTTTAACTATGCTATTAATGACTATTAGTGACAAATTCATCTATGGTACCCAAATAAACTTTAACGTTTTCAATTCCATTTCTTTTTAGAATAGAATAAGCCATATTAGCACGTGTACCACTTTTGCAATGAACAATAACGGTCTTGTCTCTATTGATCTTCTTTAAGTTTTCATCCAAATGAGAAAAAGGAATATTTTCAACGTACGGTATATTTCCACTTTTATATTCATTTTCACTGCGGACATCAATTACCTGAACGTCCTTATTACCCAATAAGGATTTGAAAGTAGCTTTGTCAACGGTATCCGAACTTGAGAGCGGAAGACCTAAACTTTCGATATCAGCTACGTAGCCATATATGTTATCCATGCCGATACGGGTGAGTTTGCGGGTTAGATCTTCTATGCTCCTTTCATCGCTGATCAACACAAATTGCAAGCTATAATCTAACAAGGAACCCATAAATGTCGCAAATGAATTGCTTCCCTCAATATGGAGACTACCGGGGACAAAGCCTTTTACAACTGTACCTGGTATACGGGTGTCCACGATGACCAATCCATTCTCCCGCGCTTTCAAGAATTGTCTTGTTGATAACTTAGCGGCCTGAGGGAGTTGAATATGTAATGGCCGGGGTAACCTGTTTTGCTGTTTCATCACCGCAAAGTATTTCGGTGGGTCGGGTTGCCCATCTAAGATATATTTGACAAAACTATTTTCATCCTTAAAATGGAAAGCTTTGCTGTTTTGTTTTTCATCTTTTAGGGTAGAGGTCGGGGCATCACTCAGCGCTTTACCACAGAAGGAGCCGGCTCCATGGCCGGGCCAGATTTCGATCCCATCATGAAGTTTTGAGAATCGCTGCAGTGACGCAAACAACTGTCGAGCTCCCTTGTCTTGCGTACCATGTTGCTGGGCTACTTTTTCCAACAGATCGGGGCGCCCCACATCACCGATAAAAATAAAATCTCCTGTAAGGGCCTTTTGCGGTTTATTAGAAAGCGAAAGATCTGTCAGCAGGAACGTCATGCTTTCCGGAGTATGCCCTGGGGTATGTATGGCTTCAACAATGATACGTCCCAACTGGAACTGCTGTCCATCTTTGATCGGACTGTGTGGAATATGGTATGACCAATCTGGATCTGTCTCGCCAGAAAGGATCAATTCCGCCCCCGTAGCGGATGCAAGTTCCTGAGCACCACTTAAATAATCGGCATGTATATGTGTTTCTGTAACTTTTGTGATTTTTAACCCATTCTGTTTAGCGATATCGAGATAGGTATCAATATCCCGCTTCGGGTCGACTACGAGAGCTTCTTTGGTTTCCATACTGGCGATCACATAGCTGGTCTGTGCTAATGTAGAATCAAAAACACGTTCAAAAAACAACGTACCTGTACTTGGACTATGGCTGCTTACCCTTACTTTTGTATCTGCAATTGTCAACAGTGGAGCCGCCAAGGAAGCCGTCCCCAGTATAACACTTGTTTTTATAAAATTTTTTCTTTCCATATTATTCTTTTTTTAATTTCCAATATTTTCTCAATCTAGTATCCTACATTCATCAGCCTTTACTTATCATTCTTAGTCGTTGACCGCTGTTGTCTTCATGTTTAACCAAGCGATCACCCCCGAGATAAACGTAATGATTCCTGCGATGTGTACAGCCCAGATCAGACCAAAGAAATTGCCGACTATACCTGCCATCAAAGCACCGACAGCATACCCCATATCTCGCCAGAAACGGTACACGCCCAATGAAGAGGCCCGCCAACTGGGATGGGCAGCATCACTTACCGCTGCTAGCAAAGCCGGATACACCATCGCTGTACCAACCCCTAATAGGACAGAACCGATCAATCCGGATTGAAGTGGGTCAAATACAGCCAATCCGATGATAATATGTCCCAAAACCTGAACAAACATGCCCCAGACAATAAGTGGTTTCCGACCCCATCTATCAGCCAGAGGCCCCGTGATAATCTGTCCTACCCCCCATACAACGGGGTATATGGCTTTGATCCACCCCACTCCTTCCAACCCGACTCCTAATGACATAAACAGTAAGGGGAATACGCCCCAAGACATTCCGTCATTGAGATTGTTGATCAATCCGGCCTGCGAAATGGAGAACAAGTTCCTGTTTCTCATGGAGGTCTCCCTGAATACCCACCACAGGCTTGGTTTACCTTTGTGATCCTCTGAAGCCGTTCCTCTTAATTCCATAGCCTCCAACTCCGCATATTTTCGGGTATCTTTGACTAGGATAATTGATAGGAATAAACCAATAATAGTATAAACAATACCAATATAAAATGGCTGAGGACGCAGCCCATAATAAGAAGCCAGATATCCTGTCAAAAGTGCTGTCAATCCTACCGCCCCATAACCCGCTGCTTCGTTCAACCCCATGGCTAAGCCACGGCTCTTACGACCAACCAGGTCTATCTTCATATTTACTGTCATTGACCAAGCCAATCCCTGACTTATACCCAGTAGCACGTTGGCAAACAAAATCCAATTCCAACTTGGACCAAATGCCAAAAGAAAAGGCACGGGAAGTCCCACCAACCATCCCCATACCAGTACTTGTTTGCGGGTATAGCGATCGGCTAGTACACCCGAAATCAGATTCGTGAGTGCTTTGACTACGCCAAAAGCAATGATAAATGAAAAAACAACCACATCGGACTTTATATTGAACTCATTGGTGCCCACTAAAGGTACAACAGTGCGTTCTAGCCCAACCATTCCACCCACCATCATATTAACGAGAACAAGTAATGTAAACTGCCTCCAATTTTCTTTAAGCCCTAATCTGATCTGCTCCACTTGTTTTATCTATTTATTTATTATTACTAAAAAGACTCCTCGCTTATGATATGGTACATCTATTGGCTCCAGCCTCTAGATCCGCAGGATCAATGCCTTCATACTTGCTGGTTTTATTTAGCGCTGCAATTTGACTAGTTCTACCTGCAGCACTAACTGTTACGATCGCTATTTCTTTGGAAACAGGAAGATTGTCAAAAATATCTTGATCCCCTTTGTTGAGTGCTTCGTATGCATCAACATGATAGCTACCGTGAATATTCCATTCATCACGCTGATCCTGCGGTCTAACATCAACAATTGCTATTTTCTTATCGGTTCAAGCAGCTGTTGCAACTCGTAAACGCTTAAATCTTTTGTGCTCATTTGTATTATTTTGAGTATAATACAAAAGTAGCAAAAACAAACTATTCAATAGAATTATTGAATAGTTTGTTTTAAATAAAAAAGAATAATTCAATATAAACAACTTACAAACAATAATTTACATTAAAAAAATAGCGCTAAAACTTTGGTTATAGCGCTAGTTAAAACTGATTTAAACAGTAATATCATTCAGAAAGATCGACTGGATATCCTTTGATTGCCCATTCGGGATACCCTTCTTCTAGTCGGACGGCTTTATATCCTTTTTCTTTCAACAGGGCTACGGCCTCATCTGCATACACACAGAAAGGACCACGACAATATGCCACCAACATCTTACGTTTGGGGAATTTTTTGAATGAATCGCCCAATTTATCAATAGGAATTGACATCGCTTGATGAATATGGCCTCTATGATATTCTTCTTCTGGTCGGACATCTAAGAGTATTACCTCATCATTTTCGAGCATGGTCATTAACGTTTGAGCATCGATAGCCGACATATCCTCATGATGTCCTTTACGAAAATCACTGACCACTTTCTCCACTTCGGCATTGAAAGCGATTCCTAATCCACGGAGGGAAACCCAGGTTTCATAAACGCTCTCACTTGCAAGCGTATAGTTTATAAAGTTCCCATTTCGGGTCACAGTCACCAATTTTGCATTTTTAAGATTTTGTAGATGTTGGGATGCATTTGCAATAGACTGTCCGGTATAATTAGCTATCTGTTCGACAGAAAATGGTCCTTGGGCCAAAAGATCGATAATTTCTAACCGCACAGGATTAGCCATTGCTTTAGCTACCTTTGCCAACTCAGTATATACTTTGTCTTTAAATTCTCTTTTATTCATAGTGCTATCCAAAAAGCGCTTCGCAAAAGTGAAATATTGATGGCGCTTAATGCATTGCAAAGTTATGAAAGACTTTACACTATTCAATTAAATTATTGAATAGTGTAGTTTTCTTTGCATTTACTCCCCCATTTTCTTTTTGGCATTAGAGAAAAATAAAGATATTGCCCTGAATTTTAGAATTCATCACTCCCTCAGACAGGATGGAAGATCTTGAACTGGTGGCGAATTCATAGTTTATCTGAATACTCCCCCAAAGCTCATTGAGTTGATCTTCGTCGTATGGATTCGCTTTCCTTTCAAGAGTAAAATACAATTTCCCGCAATCCATTTTTTCAAAATTTAGTTATTTACGATATCAATTCTTCAAGCAATACTAAATGAGCTCCTAGCCGTCTTTTAAATTCAGATTCACTAATATAAATTGATCCCTCTCATCATACAATTTATCTGGAGCATATTCGTCCACATCCAAGAATAGCATATCTAAAATTCGGTAGATTCCATTGTCAGAAACAGCTACCCTCCAATGAATATCTTCCCTCCTAAGCTGAAGAAAGCGCGTCTCGAAAACTGATGCTGTGATCTCGCTATTTAGGAAAGCACGTAGTAAATAAAGCTTAACAACAACACATGATGGTTAGCGACTGTAGTATATGACACTCGAAGAATTAACACTTGAAATCTACGCGGAAAGAGTATTGACTCATTTTGAGGGTAAACGCCTTGTTGCCTGGACAGTCAATGTTTTAAAATTGGGCTATGAGAGTGATAACCTCTATGTATTAACCGGATTGGATTAGGCATCTACTGAAGAACGCAAACTCTATTTTTGGAAATCAATTGCTGATCTGAAGCTGGATATTGAGAAAAACGAGAGACTGCAACGTAAACTGTGTCAATGGAATAATTCACGTTACAGTCTCCAACTGTCAAATCAAATAGTGGCCGTTATTAAATTTATTATTGGGCCATTTTATTCTGAACCATTTTCATAAAATTAGCTTTAGCCGTTATTGATTCTCTCAAAGAAACTGTCTTAGCATTTTTTTTCTCTCGTACAAGTGACTCAGAGAGTTTTGAAAATTGATTCTTTTCTTTATCATTCACAAATGTGGCATTTGTAACTTTTATTAGCTCAAAATCGCTATCAACCTGCATAACTAAGCCAGGAAGTCCTTGGTATAATGCCGGGCCATAATTAACAGGAATGTCAGGAGTGAAATAAACTACAGCGTCGGGTAACTCTTTTAACGTTGCCCTATAACATGTATAGCCTGCGATGTTTACAGTATCTTCAGAAATCTGCCAGTTATAATCTTTTACATTCCCTTTAACAGTAAAATTAGAATTCATAAAGTTCTCATTATTTAAAAAACTACCCGTTGAATCCCTCAAATTAAATTCAGTATTTCCAGCTATTCTTACAGAGTTCACTGTTTTTACCGAATCTAGAGAATAAATAGCATTATTCTCCTTAAGGTAGACACGTAGTGTGTAATAAAATTTATAATCAGACAGCATATTAGTGACCTCTGACAGCTTCTCAGGGTCTTTGATCTGAGATCGAAGCAAAGAAACCATTTTTGGAGAGGATGGTGAAGCTGTATACTTCGCTTCGAGCACATCATGTTCGACCACTTGTCCATGAGCTAAAGTATATAGCGCGAAAACAAGTACAAGACTGATTAATCTAGATAATTTCATCTTAAAAAAATTAAAAATTGTGTTTAAAAAATAGTTGTATATAACTTATGGCCATATTCCGAACTAAAACAGAGTTGAAACCATTTTCAAAACTTAAAGTAGAGTTATAGGCTCGGTTGTCGAACAACTCTAATATATCATCAAAATTCTGAGCTTCAATTCCGATTAGTGTTTTACCAATATTTCTTTCATAAGAAAAATTAAAGTTTTTGCGAACATATTGCTGCCCAAGCAAATTGTCATTATTGTATAAAAACTCAACTTTGGCATTATGCACTGTCTTTCGGTATTTTAAAGCAATGCTATTCGACCAATAATTGTAACGGTAATAATTTGTAGGAATCTCTACTTTAGTCGTTTTATAATTGGATGTCAATTCCAAATTAAATGGCGAATCTATAAGCGTTTCAAGTTTAATTAGTAAATTTTGTTCGTTACTATTTAGATCCATTGGCTTATCAAATGAATAAACCTCCATATTACTTTTCATTATTTTGTAATTAACATAGCTATTGAGCGGAAATGATGGAGAAAATAATGTTTTTGAACCATACACAGAATAAGACTGTTCGGTAATCTTGGGAATTAGGTAAAGCTTAAAATTTTGGATCCCATTGTCCAAAATGGAAACAAGTCCTTCTCTATAGTGATTTTTCTTTCTATTATAGGTAATATTGGCCCCATAAGAATACATTTTAAAAAGATTGTTGTGGGCATATCTAATCTCCCACTTCTCGTCAACTAACTGTTGAATAGGCATGTCTAGACTTCCAGTTATCAATTTATTATATGGTTGAAACTGATCAATTCCAGCACTTACATCGAGAGGTAAATAACTTTTGTTGCTGAATAGGTCTAACAGATCCAACCTATTTTCAAAACGTATTCTAAATTCATAAGGAAAATTAAGATATCGTTTCTTATCCCCATTTACCCCAAATTCAGCATCTTCGATTCCCAGCCTTCCTTCGTATCTAATTTTATCTAATACTTTCTGACCAGCAATTTTGAATGTTGCTTTCCAATTGTTGATATATCGCTGTATTGAACGCATTTCTTGATCCAAATATCCGTCAATTGATTCATCAAGGTAGCCGTAATCAAAATCAAGTCTGGGGGTAAATTGTTCTGACGCTTTATATTTAATCTGAAAAGTCTGCCTAATCTTTTCTCTACTATAAGGATAATCCATTAGACGAAAGAAAGCCTCATTTCCATTGTGTAAAATATCGCCATTAATTTTTGTATCTTCTTTAGACCAGAATGTCCTACTGCCAAGTATTGTTTTCGGAGTTATTTTAATATCATAACTTAATCTATTCATAAATTCGGCAACTTTCAGATTATTATTGGAAACAATCTCATTTGAAGCCCCTTTCTGCATGAATAGTTCCTCAATGCTATTATTTTTCCCATTCATATAATTCATTCCCATTTGATAGGATAAAATCTGATTGTTATTAAGCTTAAAATCAGCGATAAAATTTGAGAGGAATGTATTTGAATTGGTCGAGATTTTCCGTTCTGATGAATAAAGTAGATTATCATCATACGTACTGGCTTTTTGCAATGTGCTCATTTCCCGGTCGGCTGAAATAAAATAAATAGAGGTATTCAATCTAAAAGCATTTGACTCTTTTCTTAAAGTAAGATTATTGGACGACGTAAAATCTGATAATCTGTTTTTATCTGGAATTAATAGATCTTTTAGATATTTATCCTGAAATGAAGAAATCAAATCTTGGCTAACAAGAAACTTATTTATTTCATTCAGATTTAGAGAAGTCTTTCCCATATTGTTATTGGAAGACTTGAGAAAAAAATTAAGTTTTTCTCCAAAATATAACACCTCGGCATCTCCTTCGAATTTCCGTTTTATCCCACCTCCTATTCGAAGGGTTGGCTTGATGACATTTGAATAATCTTTTTTAGTTTTAATATCTAAGACTGTTTCCTGAACCTCATCAAAGTCTAAATTAAATTTGTTCTTATGGTTATTTACAATTTTCAAATCTTCAATCATCCGCTTTTCGATAGACTCTAAAGCGATCGCATTTTGATTTACAAAGGCCTGTTTGTTGTTGACTGTTATCTTTTCAATAGATTTTCCTTTATAAAGTATTGTACCATCTTCGCCTA
This sequence comes from Sphingobacterium sp. GVS05A, assembly GCF_019969845.1. GTDB lineage: Bacteria > Bacteroidota > Bacteroidia > Sphingobacteriales > Sphingobacteriaceae > Sphingobacterium. The sequence continues at coordinate 50,770 of NZ_JAHXYR010000001.1, read as the reverse complement.
ATATGAAATTGACATTTTTTTTGAGTATTTCCTTTAAACTGCTGTTTTCAGATAGATTGAGTTTATTCAGGTTTAGACTTATTGAATCAGGCTCAGTATCTCTTTTGCCGGTAATAACAATTTCTTCTAACCTTGAAGAAGAGTTTTTCAAATGTAGAGTATATGAGCTGTGTTCTTTAGCTATTTGCTGAAGTTCTGCAGCCGCTAATACTCTCTCCAAAAATGCAATGTGTTTTATTACTAAAACATTATTATTAGACAGCAACTTCGGGATTGAAAACTCTCCTTTTTCATTACTCGAGCTGAAAGAGGCTATTCTGTCTTTCTCTTTTAGAATAACTGTAGCACCTTTTACAGGTGAATTTGAAGAGTCAACAAGGTGAAAAATAATTCTTTCACCCTGCGCTTTAGAAAGCAAAGGAACAGCCGATAATATTGCCAGAAGGAAGCAATATTTGGCAAGTACCCTTCTGGCTAATATTAATAAATTAGGGCCTATCATCATTTTTTTTACAACTAATCTTTATTTCTCTCGACAACCTTTTACTTATTCTGGTTTCATTTTTGAGGGATATCCATTGAGTGCCTCCAAGATAAGTTTGTTATATTCTTTAGGATACATATATCTTCTTATAGTGAGCAGATAAAGCAAAAACATAAAGAACAATGCAGGAGCAGAAAGAAATGCAAAGAACCATGGACCTAACTTATCTTCTAAATTATAACCAGAAAAATTCATATAGCCCAAGCCAACAAATTGATTTTCATCATAGAACAATCCTGTTTGATCTGGGTAAAAGAGTTTAAGCAGTGCTAATAGAAAAATAATAATCAAACCAGTCCAAATTATGTACTTTGCGCAAATCAATAGAAAACGAAAAATTGAACTTTTATTTTCAACTATATCCATTTCGGCAGTAATTGAAACTGAACCATATAGTTTATTTATTGCGTTAAGCGAATTAACTTCTTCGCCGTTTCTTTTTTGATTGAGCAATTCTTCGTAAATATAACTTTGTACTTCTTTGATAATCTCATACCTTTTCTTTTTCGGATAAGGAAGCATCTGTTTATTTAAATCTTCGATATAGTTTTTATAAAACTGATACATGTTTTGCGTCTTTAATAAGCTTTTCATATGTTATTTTTTTAAAGTTTTAAAGTAATTAGTAAGCATTTCTTCCATAGTTTCAATTGCCTTTCGGCCTTCGTCCGAAACCTCATAGTATTTTCTTGGCATGCCAGATTTTTGCTCAGTCCATTTAGCGCTTACCAAGCCGACTTCATTTAATCTGACCAGGATAGGATAAATAGTTCCCTCGGAAACTTCAAGCCCAGTTTCGTCATTTATAGTGACAAGTAGGGAATAGCCATATTGTCTTTTCTTAGCGATAGCTTTTAGAATGATGAAAGGGAAAAAGCCTTTATTTATCTGGGTTCTCCAATTTTTTATCAAATCTTCCATTGCATGTGATTTAAATTTCAAAATAGATTAAAATGATTACTTTCTACTGTCAGACTAGCTCGCATCAAAACTGGATTTTCCAATTGTATGTTGTCAAATCTGGAAGTTTTATATTTTCGTGCTTTCTCAATTGCCTTATGAATGTCCATTACTGGATTTATCTGCAAGACATCTAATATTTTTTCGATTCTTTCTCCGGTCGTTCCGTTAATAATCTTATAATCTAAACCTAATTCATAGTAAGACTTTACCAACATTTTATCCGATAAGCGACGGAAACCTTCACTGGCAGGACGATGACCATCAAGGACCAAAGGGAACTCAATCGGTAAATGTATCACCATATCGTAGTTTGATTTGGCATGTTGCTTTGCGATTTCACCAAATGCCGCGACAGACTCGCTGAAAATTTTCCATTTTTTGCGCTGTAGCAGCTTTTTTAAATAAATTAGATAGCTCTTTTCAGAAGGATTAAGACCTGCTTTGATTCTTGCGGCACCGTATACCCATTCGTTTAATGAACATCCATCAGAAATAAAATTGGTTCCTAAGGGAGACTCATTCACAATTCTATTTTCCAACCGCCTAATTCCCAACTCTATTAACTCATGACCACCGCATTCTTCTAGTCTTTTATTTGGCATTGACTTGGGTAAAATCTCACGCATAGTACGCGCAAAACTAAATGGAATGCCTGTAACATAACTAAGGGCTAATGCAATGGTTGTTTTTCCTGTGGAATATGTTCCTGATATGGCGACTCTCATAATCTTTCTTTTTTATTTGTTTAACCAAAGTTGCTGCTTAGCTCTTTCTATATAAGCTCTAATAGGACCTTCAATATTTATTTCTAATTCTTCGAGGAGCACTTTAAGAGCTTCTTCTAGACTGTGATTTTCAAGAAATACAATATTTTTACAATGTTCCCTCAAATTACTCTCAAGCATTCGAAAATCATCCCTACCCTCATTTTGGGTTTGATTTTTTTCAATTTTCGAATCAAAAAGTACGACACATTGATATTGGCGGCTCGAATATTCACAGGCAACTTTAAATAAACTGTTTATCATCATACTTTGATATTTTCGTTTCGTAGTGTCCCTTTCTTTTTTATAACTTTCCGACTGAATGAATATAAGATCTTGCAAAGAGCAACCATTTGAAACATATTGAACATAATTCTGTTCAATAATAACTCGCTCTATAAATGACGAGAAAGCATAGGTTAATAAATCTTGCCATTTGGCTTTATCAAAGCTGTTTTTAATTTTGTATTGCTTAGACAAAAGGTACGCAGGCTTTCGTTGCGATATATTAAATCCTAGAATATAGGCTAAGGAATAACTCATTATGGCTTGCTCTTGAAAATCAGTTCCTATAACGCAGATTCTATCCATCTATTTTTGTTTTATGTGCTATTTTAAAATATGATTTACATTTATCATCCGATATTGTATTCTCTACTGTAATACAGGACCACTTTTCATCTCCCTTATAAAGCTGCCTGTAATCCGTAAATCTTATATTATTTTGATAAGAAAGCTGACCATTGGGAATTGGATATGCTATCTCCAATTCCCTCAACCATAAATTATTACATTCTTCTCTTTTTTTATTTTCAATACTGTATAGAAGTATTTGTACCATCTGCCCTGTGACTGCTATGATATCTGTCAGCAACGTACTTTTATAAAAAGATCCAATGCCTCTGTCCCCTTTAAATTCATTTTGTATGAATACTTCAGCTGAACAAATATTATCATTTGTAGAATAAACGATCTGGCTGATTTGGTGCGTGCGCAGTTTATAACCTTCGCTATATAACCTATTGGTGTCTACCTCTTCGATATTTATAAATGGATGAATTTGTGTGCAACTACCTAGAGGGTGATCCACTATCATTTTAACCATTGTTTCGTTAATTTTCACTAATACTTCACTTTGAAAGCCATTTATCGAATTTTCACATGGCTTTGTAGTGTTAACCCGTACAATTGTCCTTGCTTGAGCTTGTGTTTCAAAAGCAATTGGCTCTTTGACTTTCATTGAAACCTTATTGATCCAAGAACGTGATATTTGATTTTCTGATAAACCAAGAGAACAACGAATAATATCTTCTACTAAACAGCATGATAGAGCTAAATATTCGATAGTGCCAAGATGATGTTTGTCTTTATCTAATGTATTTCGCTTGACGGATTCAAGACAATAAATATCTATTACTCCCTCAATTTCTCGTTGATCATTCCATTTTTCGCTACAAAGTGTAAATGATATTTTTTTAAAGCCATTAGAAAAATATCTCGTAGCGGGATTACCTAAAAAATCTGAGGCTAGTTCTATTCTTTCCATATTTTTTCAGTTTCTCAAATCTATCTAGTTAACAGTGTTTATGGAAATTGAAAAAAGTACAGACAAATTAAACTCTAAGCTTATACCAATAATTACACACAGCAACCTGAGATAAATATTGATATAGAATATTAATCAATGATTATTTTTTTGTATTATTGCTTTACACTAATAATTATATTTCCATTTGCGGAAATCAATAATAATTTATGAAAGTACAAGATCACCTTTTTAATACGTTGAAAGCCGTAATTCCTAAACAATTTAAACTTGCGGATATAATAGGCGAAATTTTACAATTAAGTCCGGATGCAGTTTATAGAAGAATTCGGGGAGACAAAGAATTAAGTTTAAGTGAACTATATAAACTCTGTAATCATTTCAATATCTCTTTAGATGCTATCTTGCATGTAAATACGAATTCTATGCTAACCCGTTATTCGTCTTTAAATCTTGATGATTTTTCCAACTATTATAAATATTTAGACGAGTTTGATAACCAATTGCAAATGATGTCTTCTGAGGAGCACAGCGAACTGTTTTTTACGGCTGAGGATATACCAATATTCCATTTTCTACAATTTCCTGAATTGACATATTTTAAAGTTTATTCATGGTTTCAGACTATGAATAATTTGAAGATCTCCTATGAAGACTTTGTAAAAAATTTAGACCAAGAGTTTCTCAAAGCAAAATATTTGAGTATTTTCAATAAGTACATTAAGATACCCTCCACTGAAATATGGACTGAACGAACCATTGATCAATTACTATTTACATTGGATTATTACTATGATATACAGTGTTTTGACGATCCTAATATTGGATTATTAATCTGTTCCCAAATTTCCGAATTAATTGATAATTTCAACTTATGGACCGATGAGAAGAAAAAAGGTCTACAAGGAGATAAATATGATGTTTACTTGAGCCCTCTTAATCTAGAAAACAGCTTCATGCTGCTAAAGGCACCAAATAAAAGTGCGTGTAGCCTGAAGCTGTTCACAATCAATAGTATCGTTACTTCGAATGAAAAGTTTTGCAAAGAAACAGAAAATTGGATTTTAAACACCATTAACAAATCGTCCTATTTAAGTGGTGCATCTGCAAGAGAGCGTTTTAAATTTTTTCAAAGTACGAAAAACAAAGTAAATAATTTAATAGAAAAGCTTCAAACAGGCCTATAGTATCCAGTCAGTTTATTTAAGCCGCCACAATTTTCTTATCTTGCTTAAACTGTTTATCATATAATTGGATGTAGGGTATACAGCCACTATTTATTAATGACTGATGGTCACCTATTGCTTCGATCTGTCCTTTGTGAAGCACAATTATTTTATCGTAATCTTTGATTCTTGAGAAATCATGAACAATTGCCATTAAAGTCTTTTCTTCTAAGATATCTTTTAGATTTTGATAGATCAGATGCTCAGACATTGCATCTATTGAACTTGTAGCTTCATCGAAGATTATGATATCGGCGTTCTTATATAATGATCTGGCAAGTGCTACACGTTGACGTTGGCCTCCAGACAACTTATTACCATTTTTGCCCAACGCTACATGTAAATCGGTATTTAATGAAGCCAAGATCTCCTCACAATTTGATATTTTTAAGACTTCCTTCAATCTTTTAGGATCAAGATCGGTTCCAAAAATAATATTCTCATATATAGAGCGATTGAAAATTTCAATATCCTGGGACACCACACCAAAAATTTTTCTATAGCTTTCAGGAGAAATAGTATTCACTTTGACGTCATCAATATAAATATTCCCTTCTGAAGGACTGATTAGTCCTATTAACGTATTAATAAGCGAAGACTTCCCGGCCCCGTTATTGCCAACGATCGCAACCTTTTCTCCCTTTTTTATTTCAAAAGAGATATTTTTAAGAATGTCATGACCATTTTCCTCGAAGGATAATGATAAATTCTCAATATTTATTTTACTTTTAAAGTTTTCGATCATCTCTTTCTTCTGCCCATGCTCATCTTTTTCATTTAAGATCTCCAAAATGCGGGCTGTTGCACCTTTCGATCGTTGGAGACTACCGAAAAAATTCGATATGGAGGAGAAAGCGTTTATAATAAAAACCATATTGAAAACAAAAGTAATTATCTCTGCAACTGTCAATTCGCCCATTGCAACCATTAAAAATGCATAGAACACATTTAAAACCATAGCTAATACCACTAAGAAAGATGTAGATAGCACAAAAGTTGATCTTATCAGACTATTCTTAATTGACTTTTGGATAACAGCATCGATTTCCTGTGAGAATCTTTTGACTTCCTGATCTTCATTACCGAAAAGCTTAATTGTTCTTATATGTGCTAGATCTTCTTCTATAATAGAATTACAGCTGGCTTGAAAGGCCTGAGTCTCCACCGAATTCTTCTTAATTTTCCCAGAAAAGTATGTTGCTACAAACATAACAAATGGAAAGACTGAAATTAAAATCAGGGTCAGCTTTACGTTAATTGAGAATAAAATTACTACACTAAATAGTAGCAGAAAAACACTATGGAGCACATCAGATAACTGAGTAGAATATAAATCCCTAACTACAAATACATCTCCCGACAATCTGCTCATCAAATCTCCTGTTTTATTTTTACGATGAAAGGAAAAGGGCAGATGCATATATTTTTTGAATAAACTTTTTCTTATCGAGCCAATCGACTTTTCTGCAAAATTATTGAAAAAATAATTTCTTATGAAGGTGAGGATATATTGTAAAATAAAGACAAATACCAATATGATAAGGTTTTTCTGTAGATCTTTAGAATCGAAATTCAATTGTTGTGTAGTTTGACTAAAAGTTTTACCTAAAATCGGCGGAAGTGTAAGCTGTAAAGCACCAGATAAGACCAGAAATATTAATCCAATATAAAATATCTTAATATTATTCCTAAAATGGGTAAAAATATTCTTTATAAAAATCTTTGATAGTAAAAATTTCATATTCTCTAGTGTTGAATTGATGATCTCCAAGTATTAAACGCTCGCTTGAATAACTTTATACATAACTGCTGTATCGTTTACTTTAGAAAAAGTAGCATTCAGGGTTCTCAAACAATCTAAATTTTTTGTCAGAAAATTAATGATGTTTAAATCCTTTAAATCAGAAATACTACTTTCACAATAGAAATATCCCTGAGTTGTCTGGAGGAGTCTTAGGTATTTTACTCCAGAATTTACAGCAATTGACTTATTACCAGAAATTTTTAAAAATCTCAAAAGCGTATTAGCTTCTATTAACTGAAATCGTTCAAAACATTGTATCATTAGGCACTCTAAAAATATAACATTTGATTTGGTTAAAGAATCTACTATAGCTCTGGCCTGTATTTCATTAAAGCTATTAGGAAGAATGAACGCTCGGGTAAACGGCACAATCTCCTCATTATTTAATCTAAAAAAATCTTCAGGAATAGAATCAAATTCATTTTCAAAAGTCGATAACGTGGAATATTTTTTTGTATCAGAGAGAAGATCATTTTGAAATCCAAGGTCGTAAAGTTCGATAAGAAAACTATTAATGTCATCAAAAGAACAGATTTTTGACCTAAAATTTAACTCAAACAAAGTGAGTTTTTGCTTGATCATTTCAACATCCGAAACAGTTCCATTTAATAAACACTCCCTTTCTAACAACGTGCTTATCCAGGCTCCGAAATTCATATTTATATTATTGATTTCATTATAATTCATGATCGTTAAATGGGGTTTTAATTTAAATAATATGTGAGCAATGCTGCTATTGACACGAAGGTGGTGTGATAATTCAAGACCACATCCCGATCCCTGTCTACTAAGGACCGTAATGTCGTAGATTCGACTAAAGCCCTCTGATAGGTATATGAGGCAGCTTCAAATACTCCATCTTCTCTTTGCCCTTCACATAGCGTATTTATTGATTGATCAAGCAATGGATGCGCTACATTCAAATGAACCATATTCATAACCAATTCGGCTAACAGATCATTATTCTTAAGAAGTAGGTTTTTACCAGTTAAATATAGTACAAGCTCCTGTATAGTGTTAACCCCCAACTCCATAATGATTTGGTTCGCATTTATCTTCTCCCACTCTGTGAGGTAAAATAGTATATGTGTAAGCTCATACTCTTCTAAACGAGTCATGTTCACTAAATTCAGCTGCCTTTTACCTAATATCGACTGCTTCGCTAAACTTATCTTTTCTTTATTGTCAAACTCGATCAGTTTGTTCATTTCCAGAAATGACTTGACTTCATAGTGCCTAAACGCAGAAGCAACACAGGGATCAAAAAGACCTGAATAAAAAGCTTTCAATACAATTTTGTTTAATAACTCATCTTCCGGATGAAGCTTGAGCATAATAAGTAATGCAACCTCCATAGGTTTAAAGCTTCTTTCATTTTTAAAAATACCCATATATAACTGTGGGCTTTTCAAAGTTTTCAAGATCTGTGTACTTAAGAATTCAATTTTGTTGAGCAATACGCTATTAAGATGTTTTTCAACTTTTTTTGCTGCGAAGACGATCAAGGTTATCTCAGCAAAACTTTTTTTAGAAATATGTTCTGGATAGTTTTCTTTTCTCTGATAAGGGTCAAAATAGTCATAGTTGTTTATAACCCAGTCAATCCCTTTCTCTATGTTCCTTTCAAAATTGGAAATGGTTCTCATATGTAAACTCTGTTTAAAGCCTTGTTCGTGAAAATAAAATACTATAAATGATAAAATAATTGGGGGTTTAATTTTTAATCCTCCGAGTCTAATGATCGGCCCGGAGGATTAAGATATTACCAACTGGCAATAAAGTACCAATCGTCTGTACCAACGATAATACCGCCTGCCTCCGCTTCTGAGTTGTAAACTTTAACATCTCCTCTGGAGTGATTCATGTGTGTGTTCTTCGTGTTCATTTTTTTAGTTTTAATTGTTAAAAATTCTGTTCTTAAATTTCCAGTCTACCGTGTTTATTACCAGCCGGCAATAAAGTACCAATCGTCTGTACCAACGATAATACCGCCTGCCTCCGCTTCTGAGTTGTAAACTTTAACATCTCCTCTGGAGTGATTCATGTGTGTGTTCTTCGTGTTCATTTTTTGTAGTTTTAATTGTTAAAAATTCTGTTCTTAAATTTCTGATCCACCGTGTTATTACCAACCGGCAATAAAATACCAATCGTCTGTACCAACGATTATGCCGCCTGCCTCCGCTTCTGAGTTGTAAACTTTAACGTCTCCTCTGGAGTGATTCATGTGTGTGTTCTTCGTGTTCATTTTTTTAGTTTTAATTGTTAAAAATTCTGTTCTTAAATTTCCAGTCTACCATGTTATTACCAACCGGCAATAAAATACCAATCGTCTGTACCAACGATTATGCCTCCTGCCTCTGCTTCAGCATTGTAAACCTTAATGTCTCCTTTGAAGTGATTCATGTTTGTGCTCATCCCTTTTTATTTTCTTTAAGTTATTATTAACAAGAACTAAATTAGCTACAATTATTTTTAATGAAAAATAATTAATTTAAAATACATGACATTACACATACACTTGTATTTAATAATACCTTGTGATACATGGTAGTTATATGAAGAGAAAAGGAAAGGTATCTTCGGTGTATGTCGCATGATATGCTTTTCCGCTATGCTACTTAGAGAATAAAGGCAGCAGTTATATTGGCCGTAACCGTTACATCAAAATATCTGATGTGTATGGGAGAAAGTAAATAATTCAGATTTTAATAGCCCAGAATTCAGAGTAATTAAAATCTGAAGCCGAAACAAGTAGATTCATTTGTGTATTTCAAAGCAATGAGTTCGTCATCACTTTTGTTGAACAGTTTTATACAAAATCTACATCATGTCTGGATGTATCTGTAAGAAGCGGAATATCCGAGAACTGCACAAAAGAAATATCAAAGTATCCAGAGTGGAGGTGGCTAAACTGATGAGAAAGGCAGTATGTCCATCACTAGCTAGTGATACAAATTGTATATAGCGGAGTAAAATCCTTTCGTCATTGAGCTTGGGTATAAAGATTTCGGGTAGTGGAATAAAAAGTATTTAAGGAATGTATTTGATAACACTATATTAACATCTAACAAATATTTTTGTAGAAATTTCAAGAGCCCTATGGTGTCAGCAAAAATTATAGATCGTCATATAAATATGTGTAAATATGTGGCTAAATGGCGATGAAGCAGCATTTAAACACATTTTTGATCATTATTATCCGCGCTTATTGTCTGCTTCAATCATATCCTGACACTGTCTCATCAAGTGTCGCAGCATCGGTAATGGATTGGATCTAAATAATATAACGACTGCCCAGAACCACCAAACATCTAATAAATTGACAATTATATTAGCTCCATTGTTCTTACTGACCATCACCAATAGCAATAACAAGATTATCCTTTTTTGAAAAGAAAATAAAATAGTCGTCAGAGGATCCTACCGCGGATTTATATTTAAGATTAAATCGTAATGTATCACCTTCAAAGTCTATACTATCAGTAGCACCCCCCATAATATCCACAACTTTATCGTAATGCATTCCTAATTCTATCTTTTTTAAATTATCGTAATTCCTATCTCCTTGATTTTCTGAACAGCCTAACACCATAACCATTAACAATAGTTTTTTCATCTTATTTCCAAGTTGGTTTTGTATACTTAGTATTTATATAACCTTGAAATACAGCCACAAAGTCCTTTTTTCTCAAATGAGAATTAGTAGGATGTGCTAAAAAATCAAAAAAATCTGCGCCAATTTATTTGAATAAAAATCTTGTTTATCAAAGGCACTTACTCTAGTTTTTTTGGTCAGAGATTGTAAGAACTCAACCATTTCCCCCCACATAGAAAAAGCAAAGCTATTTCAATTTTAATATTAGTGTATCTGTTCTAGATTTCATTTGCACAGTATTGATCATTCTTAGCTCCAGCGACGTATCAGACAACAGATAAGACTCTAGTGAATCGTACCTTTGGTAGTTTTCAAATAACTAAATCCTGCTTTAATCCACCTTTGGTCATTTTACCCTAATATATTTCCGCGCCTTTATTTTGAAAATTTACACTTAGATTGTAAGCGAATAAGTCTCCAAACTCTTCATTTAATTTAATACCATCCATATTGATTAGATAGTTCTCATAAGAGGTGTTATTTTAAAAATGTGATCTTCATCATGTTCATTATCCAATGACCAATAATCTATCAATTCAACAAAGTATCTTTTATCCATTGATAACATCGCTCTAATTCTATCTCCTCGCCCATCAATAAGCTCCTGCTTCCCTTGCCAGAATAAAGGAAACAAAAACCAGTAATAAGCCAACAATTACGGAGGCCAAGCCATCCAGCTCGGGAATTTGAAGCGAATGGCTCAGCCCCATCATAACTATAACTCACCATAAAAATTATTGTCAACTTTGTATATGTGATTGATTTTATCTTTTTCACACCTTCCTACCAGCGTACCGTCCTCTTGGGCGGTCAAAAAGACTTTACCATACAGCCTCTTTTTATACAGTTTACCGACCTTCTATCTAATCGTAAAGTTCCACACTGAATTACGTCGGAGCGTTAAATGAGTTCCCTCATCCAATAAAACTTATTTACTAAAGATGTTTGACGATGAAAACTGATGTTGCAAAAAAAGGATTGATATACCTTGATAATGTGTGTCATGACCCACATCTTAATGTATGGCATATCTGTTTGCTACTTGCAATTGCCCGCCCTGCATACCGTCAAAATGAAAGTAAAATTATAAGGGTAAGCTGAAGTAAACTAATTTGAGAACTCTTGTATAGGTAACTAGCGTATGATAACGATTTCAAAAATTTTTCCAGTGGAAAATTTTTGAAATTTGTATTTGATTTGGTTTGAAATCAAAACATACTATCTTTGAAGCAGTTGCGCACGTTTTTCTGCTAAACACCCATAGACTTCCATTCTAACTGTATTTGGGATTTATGAATTTCTCTACCGTAAATCAAAAAGTAGTTTAATTTCGGTTCATGAGGCCGGTCTAAACTAATCGCATATTTCTGCTTCAATTTAAGCAATTGTTAGTTAAAATATAATATATTTGCATACCATAAGGTATGGTATGATATATCAATGCAAAAAGAAATGAAGAAGTGGAATTATTCTAAAATCGGAGCATAATCAATAGATCATGAAAAAAATAGAAAAAACAGATTGGTTTGAAGATGGAATGAAAGTCCTGAAAAGAGAAGGTTTCCACCGAATCACCATAGACAATCTTTGCAAGTCCTTAAAAGTAACCAAAGGATCATTCTACCACCATTTTAAAAATACGGAGGGCTACATTGAAGCATTAATGAAATATTGGCAGAATAAGAATACACTTGAATTTATTAAATATACTGAGGAACAATCTGATATTCAGACAAAATACTTCATACTGAATGATTTGGCTGGCTCCTCATCCCATAAAATCGAGCAGGTGATCCGTGCGTGGAGCTTCTCGAATGAAACTGTCAAAGAATATGTAAAACAGGTTGACAATATGAGAATGGAATATCTTACTGATTTAAATATTCAAAAAGGAATAGATCCAAAACAAGCTAGAAATTCCGCAATCGTGCAATATGGAACGTTAATAGGAATACAACAATTACTTCCTGATATATCAAAAGATAAGTTTAATGAGTTATATCAAATTCTTATCAAAGATAAAACAGATAACGAATAAAAAGGTTTAATGGTAGGTAATCATTTTGAGATAATCGTATGAATTTAAAAGTAAATAAGGTTAATTTAAATAAGGAATTATTAGTTAATAAATATCTTCCAGCAAATTATGCTGATGCCTTTGAATGTATTACTCCGATTGCTAATCATGTAACTCCAGACAACTTGCAGGTCGCTTTTTGGGGATCAGAAAAAAGTTGGATAAAAGCATTATTCAAATTGCGTAACATGCTGGTCAAACCTTTTGGTTTAAAGACATCAAAAAAAGAAAGTACTAGCAGTATTGCAATGTGTATAGAAAAAGGTAATGGCCATCATATTGCTTCTGTTTCGGATAGGTCTCCAAATGAAACCATTCTTTTATTGGATGATAGGCATTTGAAGGCGTATATATCAATTTCGATAGTAGACGCAGAAGACGACCTGAAAAGAGTCACTGTATGCACTATTGTCCACTTTCATAACTGGTTTGGATATCTCTATTTTTATTCAATTGAACTTTTTCACAGCATAGTGGTAAAACATATGCTTAAACGTTCGATTCGCGCTAACCTGCAAAAAAACTAAGATTATCCTCTCTAAATCTTATAGCAAATTAGGGAATAACATGTAAGATTGAAAATCGGAGTAGTAGTCAAAATATGAAACTTGTATATTTTATAACACGAGACTGTAACGTGAACTGTGTCAGAGGAATAATTCAATAAGATTATTTATATTCAATTATTCAAATGACACGGTCATGAAAGAAAAGACCCATGCGACTTTGAACGCTTCAAGACAGTAGCTATGCAAGGTCTTTACGAAGGTGAAAGTTTGTCTCCCAATGATGGCGTTCTAGCACCATTAATGAAGCATCTGTTGGAATCGATGATGGATGGCGAACTGGAAAACCACTTGAACGAAGAGAAAGCTTCGAGCAATAGCAACCGTCGCAATGGCAAAACAAAAAAGACAGTCCGAGGTCTCAATACCGGCACTTTTGAATTGGAAATAGGCCGGGACAGATCGGGAACGTTCGAGCCTAAAGTAATTAATCATCACTGAACAGCTTGAGGGACACGTGCTGAGCATGCATGCCAAAGGAATGAGCATGCGGGCAATAAGTGAGTTTATCCGCGAAAATTAATAAATCGATGGAGACTGTATACTGAATTAATTTATTTACTTTTTATTTGTTTTACATAATATTCGTAGCTTTAATATAGCTATTATTGGTTTGTGAGTATTTGCCCCTAAATTTAGACAAAACCCTTATTATTAGGGAGATTCACATTTTGTATCGGATAATATCTCCATTCTCATCTTTCAATAGCAGATAGAAATTATTGGATTGTGGATCATAACAACTAAACCGAGCATATAAGGCTCCATCGGGAACAGTTATTTCCTGATTGGTGATAACAATATCTATCTGCGGATAAGCTGATAGAAAGGCCGCAGCTCCATTATTGCTATAAAATGCAATCCTACTGCCTTGATTACCAAATCGGCCATTGTAAAGAATCTTCTTAGCGCCCATCAGATCCACATAGCTACTGACACCCCAGAGCGCTGTTGCTGCTGAAGTAGTTCCCGATGCATTGATCATAGCGGACATTGTCAAGGACGGGATCACCTTCGAAGGGCTCTGATCAGCGGTTGATGGGTAATAAACGATTGGCTCAGGGGTATCTCCTTTTTTGTAATAGCCCAATAAAGAAACATGTGTATGTAAGCGGCATCGGGGAGATACCGAAAAGTCATATTATAAATGCACAAATGAGAAGAAATTGGATTCAGCTCCGCGGGAAAGATCCCGCTTCCAGGGACTTCTGATTTTAATTCTTAAGTAAGGGAAACCGTAAAATTAGTTGATAATTCAGGATTAGATTTGCAAAAATATACAGGCTCTAAAAAATGGAAAATTCGGCTCTTTTGATTAAGAGGTCAACTGCAATAAACTACAATTTCAAATCAAATCTTTCTCTTAGCGCTATCTCACCTTTATGTGTTATAATAATTGCTCTCGAATTTTTCTTCTTTCTAATCAAATCTTCGTGTAGCATTTTATCCAATAATGCCTGCCCTAAAGCCCCAGAAAGGTGGTATTTTCTTTCACTCCAATCCAAGCAAGTCTTCGCTAATATTCTCTTTTTTTGCCTAAGATTCTCAATGTCAATATCAATACTATTAAAAAAAAGTTCGCCTTCAGCAGTTATATCATAGTGATTGTTAGCTTTTAATTGCAGAAAATTTTTATTTACGAGGCTTTCTGTAATTAAGACACCTATTTTTCCGGCAAGATGGTCATAGCAAGTTCTGCAATAGGTGACATCCGTATTATTATCTGTAATATTTTTACGTTTAATATCAGGGATTAATGTAGAAATCGCCTCCACAGCAAAAGCAACTTCCGCACTTGCAAGTCTATAATAGCGATGTCTTCCCTGTTTATCTACATGAAGTAGATTGGCTTCTAACAACTTGGCTAAGTGCATACTCATGTTTTGTGGGGATGTTTCAGCAACAATAGCCAATTCTAATGATGTATAGGCGCGACTATCTAGTAGTGTCCATAGGACTAGAGATCTAATAGGTTCTCCTATTATCGCAGCAATTTTTTTTATTTGTATCTCCATCCATTGTTAATTCCAGATTGAACTATTAAAAGTATAAAAAAAATAGTTTTACAAAAAAATAAACTAAAACATTTAAAATTCATTCCACAATTTTTAACAAGTATAAGCTATGCACAAAAACAAATATGAAATTGAAATTCTAAAGATAGAAAGCCATATTACAGGACTGAATATTGCCCTTGGTCATAAAATTCCCACTTCTCCGCATAATGGAACACCAGTACTCTTTTTACATGGCAGCTCATTCCCAAGTCAGCTATCTTTCAATTTTAAAATGAATCAGGAATCATGGATGGATTATCTTTGTGAAAAAGGATTTGATGTATATGCCCTAGATTTTTTAGGGTATGGTAATTCTGACCGTTATCCTGAAATGGATAGACAAGAAAGCATGAAAGTGATAGGACGAGCAAACGAAGTATATAAAGACGTAGAAATTGCGGTGAACTACATTACGGGTAAAACAAGCAAACATAATGTATTTCTAATAGGTCATTCGTGGGGAGGTACTGTTGCCGCTCTATTTGCATCTCTATATCCGAATAGGGTCGAAAAACTTGTACTTTTTGCAACATTAACAGAGCGAAAGTCTGAAACAAAAAGACAAAACATCAATGGCTCATATGAAACAATGACACCTAAGCAACGGATCGATGCTATGATAGAACTAACTCCCAAAGGGAATAGTTCTGAGTTAGAAATGGATATTTTTGAAAGCTGGGGAGATCTTTGGAAAGAATCAGACCCTTTTTCCAAAAAATGGGGTACAGATTATATAAAATTTCCCTCTGGCCCTTCACAGGATGTACAGGATTTATTAAATAACAAAGCCTATTATGATCCAAAAAAAATAAAATCGCCTACATTGATAATTAGGGGAGAATGGGATTGTTATCCTAACAATCAGGATGCTTACCATTTATTTACAGCTCTAGAGAACGCAGCATCAAAGAAATATGTGGTACTTGAAAAAGGAACCCATGTCATGCATTTAGAAAAAAACAGATATAAGCTATATGATGAAGTACTTTATTTTTTCGGGAATAAAGAAAAAATTAAAAAACATTCCGGTAGTATAGCTGTAATTTTTGAAGTTACACTTCATGAAGGAAAGCAAAAGGAATATTTGGAAATTGCAGCGGAATTGAAAACAGAATTGGGAAAAATCCCAGGGTTTATCTCCATAGAACGCTTTCAAAGTCTTACGCAGCCGGATAAATTGTTATCACTATCTTTTTGGGAAAGTGAAGACGCTGTTCAAAAATGGAGGAATTCGGAATTGCATAGAAGGGCTCAGAGTGTTGGAAGAACATTGATATTTAAAGATTATCGCCTTCGCATTGGAGATATTATAAGAGATTACGGAATGATTGATAGGAAAGAAGTTCCAATAGATAGTCAGAATTATCATATTGTTAACTAAAAAGGAACTGACCCACCAAGTGTGTAAATAAAAAATACGGAGTTCAGTTATGTTCCTTATAACTGGACTCTTTTTCAAATAAAATTAAGAAATGATTTAGAATAATGCCTGGGTTTGAATAGAGGATAAATTAAAGTAAATAAAAAACATGAAGTCCTTTGGATCTCCGCTTGTCAGATATTCTAATCTTTTTTATTCTGCAATTTATTCAACGTTTCTTCAATCATCTTCATCCGATTTTTTACCTTTTCGGCTGATGCGTCTAACGTATATCCCTCGTCCAAAAGTTCTTTAATAAGCAACATTTTTTTAATGTTCTCATAGTTGTACCTTCTGTTTTTGCCCTCCTCTTCGGTGAGACTTGTAATAATTCCTTTTTCTTCCCAATAGCGGATTTGCCTTGGAGGAATACCAGTAATCTGCGATACTTCACCAATTCCGACAACCAATTTATCTAAAAAATCAAAGTCAAAAGACAGGTCACTATTTGTTTTCGATTCGCTCATTTTGTAACATATTTACAATTTATGTTGCAAATATAAAATATTAGTCTTTATTTTGCAATTGTAAATAATTTACAATTTATGATTATTTAAAACAATAAAAGTATGAAAACAGCAATTTTGATTTTAAGCGTATTGATGATGACAGTAAATGTAAATGCACAGACAGTATCTTTAAAAGATACTCAGTCCTATTTAGATGAATTTAAAAAGCATATTGAAATCCCCCAAGACTACAAGTTTCAAACTGCAAGTAAGGTTAATGTGGATAATACCCCGGCTTATTTATTCCGCTTTGAGAAATCGTCCAATAACGGTCTAAAAGGAGAGCATTATTCATTTGTAATTTCAGAAAAAGATAAACAGATTTTGGGTTTTACGAATATGGATAAAAAGTATTCCAATACAAAAATGCTATTAAAGCCGGAAGCAGAAAAAATAGCAAAAGACTTTCTATTGAAGTTGGATAACTCATTAGCCAATGCTCTGCAAAACCTTTGGATAGAAACACATGATGAAGAAATTTACGTTAACGAAAAGAAAACAACCATAGCGGGAATGAAGTACAAATGTTTTCGAGCTTCGCAAAATGATTATGCGTGGGTAATTGTCGGCTTTGACGGCTCCGTAATTACATTTGAACGTAACATAAAGTGGAATAACGACGAACATAAACGCATTACAGAGAAATGGTTGCACGATAACTGGTTGGTTGAAAATAATCTGGATTTTTTAAACACATCAACAGACGAACAAACGCTAAGAAAACTCGTGGAGGAAACCTTCGCAAACGGAGCTTTGAATAAACTGAACTTAGAGGAAATGCCACGAGGCTTTCACCCGGATTTTTCTATCCTCATAGCCAAAGAAAATAACCTTTTCCGTCTTCCGCTGCGTAACTGGATGAAAGTTGTAGAAGAATACAAAAGCAATCCCGAAAAGGTAAGCTCTGGAATTAGAAATCTTGATTACACCATTGATATTTTAGGAATCACCGAAAATACTGCAGTCGTAAAAACACAATTTTTCAGAGATAAAAAACTCATTATTACGGATTACCTATCCTACATTAAATATCCCGACGGCTGGAAAGCCGTTGCAAAAATTTCTAATGAACATATTGTAAATCCATTACAGCTTAATCTTTAAATCAGATAATATGAAAATGTCAATTTTATTTATGCTAACATTTTTAAATATGAATTACCTACAGGCACAAACAAAAGAAAAATCAGCACTTATCCTTATCGAGACACAAAACGAATGGATGCACAGAGACGGAAAATTGTATAGGGCTTTGGTAAAAGACAAGGAAATGATGCACAATTCAATCGCTAACATTGAAAAGGCATTAGACTATGCAAGAAAGAACAACATTGAGGTTGTCCACGTTGGGTTGCGGTTTGAAAAAGGCTATCCCGAATTAGCGAATGGAAAAAGTGGCTTGCGGAAAGCGATACCACTAGCAGGAACTTTCCCAATAAATGAATTTGGCTCACAGTTTTATGAAACGGTAAAACCTAATGACGGTGAATTTGTGGTTACCGGACGAGTTGGCGCAAGCGGTTTTACAGGATCGAATTTAGACGTATATCTGCGAAACAACAAGATTGAAAATCTGTATTTGGTGGGTTATGCTACTCACGTTTGTGTAGAAAGTACCCTGCGTGATGCCCACGAAAAGGGGTACAATACTTTTTTGATTTCTGACGGAACTTCTGCATTCAACCGTACACAACAGGATTATGTTTTAAACGAAGTTGTTCACCACTTTGGCGACCACTTGACAACCAAAGAATTTATGAATAAGTAAATACTAAAATTACAAAGCGGTTTGTGGTTTTGATAGCTACACCGCTTTGTTTGGTTGATTTAATTATTGCTGCGTGCATTGTCCCAGTAGCTAACAAAGAGGTCAAAAAGTGTCTGTGCATCGAGGTCGATCTCAGAAGCTGAATAAGTCAGATGTAATTGCTGAGTAGATTCTTCATAAGCCATTTTTTGAAAAATTTTGGAAAGCCGCCCTTTATATTTCGCCCTATTATGCAGAGATACGACTACCAGCATGTCACCACCAACTTTTTCCAATTGGATATTAGTCACATCGGACCATTCTCCCTGACCAAAAGCTTTGGATAGAGGTGTTGTTTTTCCCGAAAAATAGCAGGAATCTAATGATATCAAAGCTGATTTATCCCGCAAACTAATAAGCGTTTTCAGGAAAAAGTACAGCATGATTACCAGAAAAGTCGCCGAAAACACAAGCGCCCTTATTCGCAAGATGCCGTCGAACAGTCCCATACAATATAAAAGTATAATAAAAAGTAGTAGGCATATACCAGCCGTAGAAAATAACAACCTTGTCGTTTTCTTTTCATTTCTATATAAATTTGTTTCTTTTTTCATTTATCTACCTTATTTTATATTAATTTGATGTTTTTCTGCGTATCTCTGTCCCATACTAAAGAGTCGATCGGATTTAGCAAACTATTAAACCGTAAAATGCTCCTGAGCGACTAAATCGATTAGTCAAATCTATTGATGATATAGCACTATATAGGTGCATTTAATAAAAAAAATAGGGACAAATCATATATACTATTTTATTACCTGTCAATACCCACTCTCATAAGTGACTATCCGAGTACCAATAGACATCTATTCGACGAAAATAAAAAGCATTGTACTATGAAAAGATACGTTCATGACAGTCTTGCTAATTGGTTAAACGACGCAAGTAAAAGTTTACTTTTCTGTATATGAAAAACATGGGTATAACTGGAGCGCTGTCGTGAATAATTGAGAAATTGAACAGCTGAATTTTCACATAAAGTGTTTCGCTACGAACTCATAGATCAAAGCAGATTTCCTACAGCTCCTAGCACGAAGAGGGGGCTATGCTATCCTTAATGATTTAACCTTCAAATCAAGTAACAATTTCTATGCAACAAAATATTATACAAAATATCACACGTTTTTGTACGAAACAAAAGCGCTTGGAAGAATTATATACTTTTATTTGACAGGTATATAAACTTAAGTTTGAATAAAACGTCATTTAAGGAAAATAAAATATTGAAAACAATAAGGTTGTCTTATTAAAAAGAATTGTGCATTATAAAAATTTCAAATTATTACAACTATGATCATCTTCGGAACAAAAACAAAACTATTATCAAACAGTCCTGAAAACTTTTTAGGCGATTGTGATTATTGCCATACACCCAAGTCGGTATTTGCCCACAAAGAGGTAAGTTATTTCCATATATTCTGGATTCCTATATTTCCCTATAGATCAAAGATTATAACAATTTGTGGGCATTGTAAAAGAGTAAACTCTCAATCTGACATCAACCCACAGACACTAAACGAAATCCGGGCCAAGGGAATGCCCAAGATCCCTAAAAGATACTTTTTTGGTATCATACTGATCGCGCTTCTCTTTTTAGCAATTATCATTGTCGGAATATTTTCCTTAAGCAAAACGGATGCGTATCTGGATGACCCCAAGATAGGTGATGTATATAAAATCGAAATGAATGAAAGTGGCAGATCAATATACACACTTTATCGTGTTGCCGATGTTACAGCAGACTCGATAACCTTCTTAATGAATGATTACGAGGCTACCGACAGAAAAAGCTTCCGCAAACTACAGGAACAACATGCGGATAACTATTCTGAAAAAATCGTCTTATCGCGTGCCGAAGTACTAGAATTGTATGAAGAGAATCAGATATCCTCGATAAAAAGAGATTAGCTGTGAGCGCTAATTTGCGCTCTACATTTCAATTGCCTTAATTGTTGATTCATCAAGCGCCTATCCATCAAGGAATAGATTAACCAAAACAGGGCTCTCCCTGTCAGAAAATGAATTTATTCTTCCTACCCATTACGGCTAAAACCAACTTACAAATTGTCATTCGATTTAGATTATCCTAACGAATTAAAATCGGAATATAAGAAAAGGGCACTGACAAAAGGAGTAAAACCAAACATACAAAACACTAATAAAAAACAACTTACACCATTCAAACGAAATATCATACGAAATGTCACAACAATTGTATTTCGTAAAGATCAAAATATAATTTTTCTCATTCTATTTGTTTGATCACAAACGCAAAACTATTAAGATAATTTAATAGAAGCTTACGAATAAGCTACTATTAAGTACCAGAGATGCTAATAAGTTTAAGATGTCCAACATGGAGAATCTAAAAGCATCTGTACGTATTGATGATACAATTGCTCGCGTGAAAACAACCTCATAATAAAAAAAATCATTTACAAATATCAATTCGAAACTTTATGGATTTTAAATTAGTCATACGAACGTTTGCATTTGCTTTGCCTATTTTTTCCGCAATATATTGCATTATATTGCTACTGGTCAACTTATATAGCCGCAAACATGACCCCTTTTCTAAGCGGTTGATGTTTCTGTTAACTGGATTCTATATGATAGAAATACTCTATTGTATTAGTATTGCAATGTGTTTTTATTATAACGATGTTTACAGATACTCTATTCCGATCAACCTTTACTGTATGTTTGTTATACCTATACTCCTATATCATGTCGTTTTTAAACTAACACGGTTGCGCAAAAAAGAACAGTTCAACCTCTGGCATTATGCCATTCCAGTTTTCTTTCTGATAGCATATATTCTATGTACTTATATTATTCCGTTTTATTTTCAAGGATCACTAAGCTATTCGTTAAATACAACACATCGTTTTGGGATATTCGTTCATTTTTATACAAAATACCGATTATACATTCGGCTGTTGTTTAGTATTATCTATTTGGTTCTTGCCCTAAGGAGAGTAATAAAGTATAAAAAAGAGATCATTGAATACTCTGCAGATATTGACGCTTCATCATTAGGTTGGCTCTATCAGATATTCTGGTGTCTGGCTCTTCTGCTTCCAGCACCATTTCTGTATTACTTCGCTCCAAAAGGCGGTCTTTCAGAATATACGACTTCTATTATAACACTGGCGCTCATTACTATTTTTAACAGTATACTGTGCTACAATATTTTTTCCAAAAACTTTGTGCTACTAACAGAAGATATGATATTTCATGAAAAGGATAAAATTAACGCATTAGCGAAAAGTGGGATTATCGATCCAGTAGTTTTTGAAGACTATATGCGTATTGAAAAACCCTACTTACGTCCTGACCTCAAAATCACCGACATGATCAAACCACTTGGAACAAACAGAACCTATCTATCAACCTTTATCAATCGCCATTATGGGAAAAATTTCAGCTCGTTTATCAATAACTATCGACTGAAGGAAATTGAGATTTTAAAAATGGATCCAAACTACAAAAATGTTAAAGAAGAAGAGCTGATTTATATCGCTGGCTTTAAAAGTCTGAAAAGCTATCAACGAACAAAAGGTATAGCAGGGAAAACAATATAGGTCGCACAAAAAAGCTCCAAAATCCGAAGAATTTGGAGCCCGACAATATTCCTTCTGCTGAGGTTGCGGCAGGGAATACGTCACATCTACCTATGAATATAAAACATTCGAAAGTAATCAATAAAAAAAAGAAATATCGCCATATCATACAAAACAAACCGACCTATTATATAAATCTGCTCTGTATGTATGTAACACACTTTGTCCATAATCGCTAAAGCACATATGCACAATGAGTTTCTTTTTTTACAATTTGGCAGTTAGGTTTGTACCCTAGATACCAACGAATTTAAACTGAATTTCCATCTTTGGATATCAAAAAGATTTAGACTCTCAAAATAGAGAATTTACAAATTACATTTTTATTAAGCCGGATCTGGTGGCTATCGATCTGAAGTAAATTGAACAGAAAAGCTTAATAATATAAAGATTAACAAATGAAAAAAGACAACACAACACTGGAAATGAAAAAAAAGCAAAAATACGTTTCACCGGTTCTTGAGATTGGTATTATCGAAATGGAATGTGGTATAGCAAAGGGCTCAGCGGGTGTCAAACCTGGAGGCCAAGGCGGCGTTGAGGAAGAATGGGATATCGATACAAATAATGAGGAAACAACAGTCAAATGGCAGTAAACAGTCCTCTCCTTAATTCCAATAAAGAATAAATTACTGAAAACTATTAAGATCCTTCAGATTTAATAGTATGCCAATGATGATCAAATTCGCGCTCGATTTGGATGATAATAACATCTAATATTCCGCCTCATTCAAACGAAATTCAGCAGTTAAAATGCGTGAAAACTGAGAAGAGAAAGAATTGACGATGTTATTATCACACCGAATTAAAACAGTTGTCATAATAGCTCAAGAAATTACAACTGTGGGTACGTAAGCCGGATGAAATATATTTTTCTAGAAGAATGAAAGGCTATCGGAATTAGCGAAAGGATATCGCTGCAAAGGAGGGCACAGCGGTAGGTCACGGAAACTGGAATATTAGAAAGGGAATTTAATAAAAATTCCCTTTTTGGAAATAGTACTGACGCCAATCTATCATGATTATGTTGTATTTAGAAGTTAATTGAACCGCCACGGGAAAGGATTTTTCCTTCAGCATCGATAAGGAAAAGCGTAGGAACCCCGGTAATACCATAACTTTGAAAGTTCTCCCCCTTTACACCTTGATAATCACAGTAGGTATCTAACCATGGAAAGCTGTGAATCTTACTATTGAATATCTTCTCTTCCGAGTCTGCCGAAAGCGCTATGACACGCGTACCTGAAGCCTTAATCGTCTTATATTTCGTCGATAGTTGTTTTAGCGTTTCCATACTATTTGGATCGTCAGATTGATAAAATATAAGTATCGTACGTACAAAATCCTTCCCAGAAGCATTTATACTTATCGTTCTTTTCTTCATTTTATTGCTTTTGGAACTTGTCCCTGTTTTGAAAACAAGATCGGGAGCAACAGAACCTACGGTACCTTTTATGTAAAAGGCCAATGGCCCATCAAAGGCTGTAATCTTACCGGACGAAACAACTGTCTTGGCAATATATCCTATATAATCATCATCACCCCGCTGAACCAAGCGGCTAGCAATGTCCTGTGCTAGTTCGGTAAAAATCAAAGGAGATTTTATTCGTGAAGTTATTTTTTGAAAATCCGAAGTAAATCGAGTCGGATCTTTCAGTACGTCAATACGACTATATAACCAAGAATCGATTACTGCATTCCAATGCCCCGAGGTATACAAGGTCTCCCAATTGAGCTGATCACGAATAAAATCAGCTACATTCGCTGCTCTTTCGTGCTCTTTTTCCAGCAAATGGGTCCCAAATCCAGCCTCAACATTACAAATCTGTGTCAACTGACTAATATAATCTCCCTGTGCACTTAGACCTTTAGACAAGCTGGCATAGGCTTCTTTTTGCTTCCCGAGCTCATCTGTTGCTGCTGAACTTAGCGCTTGTCTATAACGTTCAAGAATATCATTGCTGGAACTGTATAATCTATTGAACTCTTTATTTTTACCATTGTCAGCATATATAATGTTACTTTCATTTGGCTGTGACGATTCACAGCTTACAGAAAAGTCCGTACCAGGGATAAACATATCTAAGCCCCCCCCTTCCGTCGTCCCAGTAATTAGCCATCTACTCATCCCCGTGTAAGGTGCATATTCTTTGGGAATAGTTAATACGAATTTACCATCCTGTGGAATAGTGCCTTGGTATATAGTCTTGGGATGTCCCCCCTGGAAAATAATAAAATCATATTTTTTGCCCGTGAAATGAGGAAAATACATACTGATAGTTTGTGTTTTCTGCGTACAAGAAAACAGGCAAGAAAAGACTAAACTAAATAATATAATTGTTTTATACATGTTTTGCTAATTATTACGCTATTGCCTCTGATAACTTACAATAAGTGTAGCCAATAGTTTGTTAAAATGCTATTTATATATCCAAGTACTATAAAGGACAAGGATATATAAATAGCACGCACTTTAGTAATTTAAATTGAATCGTCCTTACAATTTATTACTTCATTTTAATACAGCGAATTGGGGTGGACTTGATATCAGTCCTGGTTGCACTTACCCAAAAAGTTTTATTTTGCCTTATATTAGCCATAATTCCATAATATGAGGTCCCTAAAGAATAAGGAGTTCCAGCCCAATACCACGCCTGAACACCGCGGTCTTTGATATTGCCTACATCCATGGAGTTGACACCGCCACCTGCTTTAAACTCTCTAAACCCCGCAGCTGGAAGCATAAGTTTCTCGCCAACCATAAAGCCTGCCTCAAATGAATTCGGCCCCCAAGTATTCCCTGTTTCACTTATGGCATTGTATTGAAATAAATTATTAAAATCAGCCATAGTCATCACTTGATAACCAGTTGGACAGGGATCTTGCGTTCCTTTTGTATCATTCCAACCCGACTTAACCCCTCCCCCTGTTTGGTGAATAGAACCATTTGTATTATCATTTTTATTTTTCATTCCACTGCTCTCCCCTATAGACACAGAGTTACCCCATTTAAACTTAGCCCCTTGGAGATCGACGTGGGGTACAAAAGGCGATCTATTCTCCACCGCAAACATATTATAACATGCAACCTCTCTCCACACAGTTTTATTAGGACCAAAATAAGCGCCACAACCATCGGCAGTCATATTAAAATTAATGTTCAGATTTTTCTTTTTACCACGGGTAATAGTGAAAAAAGCTTCGGTGATTATCGTCCGCTCAGTACCATCAATATTGATAGTAGCGCCAAATTTCCCTTCAGGTGTAGTAGCCTCCCCATTGACGAATATAGGAAAGGGTACATTAGTGGAGCCGGTGGCATTACTATATGATAAACCCGGTATTGCCCCGACAGGTGTGTTTGTCTCAGTGAAGGAGCCGCTTTTGAAAGAGAATTTTCCATGCCGATCATTTGGGCTGATAATAATATCTTTAACACTCTTGATCAGCTCTCCTTTGGTATTCAGATTTGCTGTAATCAAGGCTACTTTATGTTTCAAAAGTATATTTAAAATATTGATCTTATCAGCCCCCCCCTCAGGCACAAAGTTTGTATTGATGAAATACATCAGATCTTTGCCTTCGTTATAGTCATATGACAAATTGGTAGCATCAAAAGTTGTAGTGGTTGAAAGAATAGGTAACATAGAAACTTCATTCGCGTAAGCGACCATGGTATAGGACACGCCCCCGTCCAATAGGAGGTTATCTCCCGCAACAGGTACACCGTTCATGATCATATAATCCTTATGAGCTTTATATTTTCCGCCATCTGAATTATCGTAAGCCACCACGCGTAAAACACCAGTAAATGCCGCCCTATCAGCGGCTCTTGCTTTGGGAGCAATTGTCGGAACCGCTTCAATACTTATATAATTACTGGGATCTATCATCACAGTGGTTTTCTCCGCTTTCGTACTTCTTGCAGAAGCTTTAGTGTCTGGAGTATCTTCATCGTAAGCATCTCCCATAAAATTGATCTTCACAGCCGCTGTCCCCCCTGGCACCGAATGTTCATCCTTTTCCTTTTTATTACACGATGTGATCCATAAAAAAGGAAAGATTATGGCTAGCCCTAGCATTTTTCTAAAATTTAGCTTCTTCATTCTATTTTAATTTATTATTGTAATTCAAAAATTTAACCGCTCTCTTATGCATTCATTAATTGTATTCTCCTTCATGTCAGAGTTCCATCTTTTCAAATACGCTCCATCCAACCACACTTTTCAATAGATGTGGACAATTAATTAAGCAGCAAATAATAGATCGTATCTACTAATCCGGAGGCAAAGATGAGATCTCAACAAGTTCTTTGCAGGATATAGTATAAAAATCTGACTGACACATTGTAAAAAAGATAAGTTATCATTACTTATATGCAATCAAAAGAGTACTTCAGAAACAATAAGTCATTCTAAAGTTTTATATCATCATTTTCTCTTTCTACCAAATACATCTCTGATGGACCTAGTGAACCTCGCCAAAATATTTCGACTTTCCTCATTACCATAGCCATGTCCATAGCCATAGCCGTATCCATAGCCGTATCCATAGCCAGACTGTCCCAATTTAAGTCCATTGAGGATTAAAGCGAGATTTGACAGCCTTTTTTCTTCATATATTTTCTGCAGTTCTGGGAGCTGGCGCTTATCCATTTTCCCGGCACGGATCACAAACAATGTCAAATCCGAAATCCGATCTATCACGGTAGCATCTGCAACTATTCCCATAGGTACCCCATCAATAATAATATAATCATATCGCTCTTTTAGATCAGTGATCAGTTGGTCAAGCCTTTTACTGAGCAATAGTTCTACAGGATTGGGTGCTTCGCTTCCGATAGGTACATAGTCAACATTTTCGATACGCAGGTTGCGATGAATAATATCATCCAAAGTGACATTTACATCGGATAGATAATGGCTCACACCCGTTCCTTCTTTAATACCTACGCGTTTACTCAGCGTTCCTTTTCGTAAATCAAGATCGACGACAGCTATTTTTTTGCCCAAAAAGGATAATGTGTCTGAAAGATTCAAGGAGGTAAATGTTTTACCGACTCCGGGGATAAATGATGTCAATGAAATAACCCTTGGCTGCTTCCCTTCTCTCGACATAAAGCTAATATTTGTACGGAGGATACGGAATGCTTCTGTCAGGGCATCCCTGCCGGTGTTGTTCACCAAAATATCGTCTTGATTTGACCGTTTGGTTTTGACTAATGGTATCTCGCCCAATAACGGTACATCAATCGCGTCTTCAACATCTTGGCGGCGCCTTACCTTGGTATCGAGAATGGAAAATGTCAATATAATAATGGCTGGTAGAATGAATCCGATCCCCATTCCTAAGCCAATTTTTCTTATTTTACTTGGGGCGATCGGCACGGTTGATACGATCGCTGGGTCAATGATCCTGATGTTATCTTCGGTCATCGCTTGGTTAATAGCATTCTCCTCACGCTTGTTCAAAAGATAAAGATAGAGCTCCTCTTTTACCTTTTGCTGCCGCTCTACAGACAACATTACGCGTTGTTTTTGTGGCACTTGCATGGCTTTGCCTCGCGCGGCATACTCCTCCTTCTTCATATTCCGGGCCTTAATATTTAAACCATCTATGGTATTATCTACAGCTCTTCCAATATTGCCTCGCATTGCACCCAGGGCTCTGTCCAGATCTTGTACCACGGGATTGGCGTCACTACTCCCTTCTATCAAACGATTACGTCTAAGGAGTGTCGTATTGTAGTCGTTGATCTGCGATTCGACACTGGCATCGACCAGACCCGTATTGTTGGGGATCAATTCATTTTTTTTGCTTCCATCGGCTAGATAACCACGCATCATTTGGGCAAGATTAATATCGGTTTCGACCTTAGTGCGCTCGGATTGATACAATCTCGTATCTTCAAAATAGGCCTCCCCGACTCTGGCAACATCCATCCCCTGGTTTTGTGTCCGTAAATCTTCGATACTCGATTCAACAGATCCCAGCTCCTGTTCGATAATCGCCAGCCGGTTCTTGATAAAATTAGCCGTATTGATACCAATCTGATTTTTATCTTGCAGGGCAACTTCATTGTACACATTTACCATCTCTGCAATCAGTTCAGTAGCCCGTGTGGGATTGGTATCTTCGGCTACAATCTGCAACAAGGAAGCCTCTTCCTCCATTTGAGTGATCGATAGGGCCGACACAAAATAATTGACCATGCTTTCCAGTGCGTATTTTTCGACTTTGATTTCCTGATCCACATAGATCTTACCAAATCCCTCCGTCGGCTGTATGATCACCTGTCCAACTGGGGTATTGACGGGTTTATCTAATACTGCTCTGATCTCGCCTATCCCCTCTCCCCTGCTCCAATTGGAGAGAATGACGTCTTTGTTCCCTAGTAGGGTGACCGTAAAAGAAAAGGAATCTTCTGGCTTTGCCTGGGGAACAATGACTCGTACCGGACTTTCCTTATAAAGTTCTTTCCGGCGCAATCCCGCTCTAACGGTGTAGCTCATTTCGGCCCCTATGCGGGTAACAGTCTGACGCATTAACTCCTTGGACTTTAGTTGGAGGATCTCACTTGCCACACTGATGGAACTGTAAGCCTCACTCGTCCGGGAGATGCGGGCAGTCCTGGGCGTATTCAACGGTGTCTTTATAATAATCGTTTCGTAACTACGATAGATAAAAGGGGATTTGGCATATTGATAATAGTAGTAAGCGCCAAATACGAGAATGGATAAAGCAAACCATTTCCAATGGTACAACAGATGTCTTAAAACGTCTAAAATATTGATTGTTTTGTCTTTTTGTGTTTGGGTATATTGTTCTATTTTCATTTTCGAGTATTTTATTTTAGCAACGTCAATGTTGCTAAGATGATGGAAACCACACCCATTGCTATGGAGGTGAATCGCCAGGTTCTGTCTTCACGTGGAGTACTTTCTGCACCTACGGGCTCTACATATACAATATCATTCTGCTGAAGATAATAAGCGGGGGAGTCAAAAATATCCTGAGATCCAATATCGTTCAGGATCTTTTTGCGAACTCCATTTTCCTCGCGAATAACGGTCACACGGTCTGAAGCGGCATTACGCGTTAGCCCTCCAGCCTTGGAAATGGCTTCCAATAAATTGATGCGTGCATCGGGCACATCAATGATACCTACGCGGTTGACCTCGCCCATCAGGTTGACTTTCAGGTTCAATAGCTCAACTTTGACAATTGCATCTTTAATGTATCCACCTTCTGATAATCGATTAACCAAAAGATCGCGTACCTGCTCTAGAGTCAACCCTTCGAGATGAAAGTTGCCCAAAATCGGAAAAGTAATATTACCCTGCTGGTCAATCAGATAAGTTGGCGCATCCTGATTATTACCACTCGTATTCGATCTACTCCCTTTTTCATCAGCAACGTAATTGCCTCCTATTACATTGAATGGAGCCGCCAGTTCGGGGTTCTTAGCACTGATTTTGATACTCAGCCGGTCACTTTTCTGCAATTTTAACATCGGTACCTCAAGCATTTGATAGTCTATATTTGGAACCATGTCGTTGACATATACCACTTTCTTGGAGGTCATACACGAAGTAAATAGACCTAAACCAAGCAAAATAATCCATAAAGTGAATTTTTTCATTTCTTAATAAATATTTAATTTTTGTTGATTTTATTTTTATACTATTGTTTCTCTGTGCCAGGTCATCGCTTTCTTTTATTTAAAAGATGGATAAACGGAAACCATAAGGCTTCTTTAGGTGCATGGGAGAAATATTTTGTTAGCCGTCGCAACAGCATGCCCGTCTTGTTTTTACGAACAATATAGGGGCCTTCTGTTTCCTTAATATAGGATGTATCAGTAAAGCCAAAGTTGCCACCGTGCCAGACCTCATCTATGATAGACAGACCAGAGTCCATCGTATTGCTTGCAAAAGGCAGTTTATCCGCCGGCAAACCGATATAGTCTACCAGTAGTTGGTGTACCGCTGATATCCAATTTATTACACCAAGATCACTATAGAGGAGTTCCAATCGCTTGCCATCAAGTTTTGCCGCGTATTTGTCATAAAGTGCGGCCAGATCACAAAATTGACGGAGACCGATACCAAAAGATAGTGAATGCTTAAGAATGTGTGCTGTAATCTGAACAACTTGAATCTGAGGTGCCAATACGGCTATCTCGCGCCCTCCGATTGTGAGGGTTGTATCTGGAAAATCTGCCCTTATCTGTTTCAACAGATTTTTGGAGAATGGATTGTGGAAATCAAACAGGCGATCATGAAGGTCTGTTTCATAACCTTTCCAGAGATAAACGGGACTCCCTCTCCCCAACGTTGGCGCACCTTTTTTGGTGAGTTGCAACTGGGCCAAATCAAAGTGTCTTCTTTTATCAAAATACCAATCGATATCGCCACAGACACGGTGCTGGGGTGCTCCGTAAGCCACTGCGACCCCCTGGCCTTTTAATAGGATTGGGCACAAACCATGCGTCATAAAAAATATGTGTTGTTCTGCTATAATATCGTTGGATAAGCGGTTGCTACGCTCGATCCTATCGACCGATACGGACCATTTTTGTCGCATTTGTCTGGGGGGTAAATTTTCGGGTGCCAATAATAACAACCCATCATACAACAAACCTTCAACTGTTTGCTCCACAGCGCGGGCATAAACTGCTGACCATTCCTCTGCCGATAGCGGAAACAAGTCAGCCTCCCATATATTTTCACCCCATAAGCCACTCTTCAATAAAAAAAAGAAAGCTCTTTCAATTCTATTATTTTCCATATATCTGCCTACATTTTTCTACCATTTTCTCTCTCGTAAAATAGGTACGATACCGTTGCTTACTTCCCGCTGCATATTGCTGATAAAGTGTTGGATCGGTACCGACCCGACGAATCGCAAGGGAAAGTTCCTCAGGATTTTCCGTAGGGACAACTAAACCGGAGACGTCATGCTGATTTACCCAGCTTACGCCTGAGCCCGGAATTTTTGTTGATATTACAGGCTTTCCACAGGACATGGCTTCGATCTGCACAATAGCAAAAGCCTCCGTTTTCCAGATAGAGCTTAAACAAAAAATATCCGCTGCTGCAAAATAACTGGACAGTTCCTCATCACGGACAAACCCGATCATACTCACTCTTTCTTCTAGTTTCAAATCGCCGACCAGCTTCTGAAGCTGATCATGAAGGGGACCCTTTCCGCCAATAATGACATGAAAACGCTCATCTAGCGCTTGAGCTGCACGAATCAGATACTCATATCCTTTGTATTCTACGAGACGTCCTACAGCGAAGACAATGATTTTGTTCGGATAACGTTTTCTAATTTCTTCTATACCCGATGCCTCCTGTTCAATAGCATTTACGCCAATGGGCACATAATCAACTTTATGTTGTACATGCTGCAAAAAGGGCGACTCCCGTACATATACCGGCGTGGTACCAACAATTTTATCTGCTCTTTTTATCAACCAGTTCTGGAGCGGTTTATATAACTTGAGCAATGTTTTTTGCTTAAGAATATCCGAATGCCAATGCAAGATGACCTTTTTCTTAAATCCTGAAAGATAAAGGGCCAATGTGGCCATTGGATCTGGATGATGGATATGGATAATATCATAATGGTGAGCAATCTGTCGAAGCTTAGCGATCATACCCGGAGCCAACATAGTGCCCGCCACTTTTATGGATGTATTGACCACAAACAACGTGGCATAATCATTGATTTTGATAACGGAAGCAGGGTGCCCTTCAGTCGAGGCACATAACATATCGCAGTGTACCTGTTGGGCAGATAGTCCCAACATAAGGTCATACATCACTTTCTCAACTCCACCCCTGATCGGATAGAATTTCCCCAATTGCAATATCTTTAAACTTTTTGTTGTTTCCATAGCCATCAATTTTTAGTGCCTTTCAATAATAAATCAAATAGTTCTTTCCAATTATGCGTCACCGGCCGCTCCAGCACTGGATGCGGAATCGCCTGCAGGAAAGTCTCGTCTTTCTCAATCAATCGCCGCATCTGCACGGCAAGTTGCTCCGGCCGATCGGGATCAAAAAAGGCAGTTTTGGAACTCCCTGCTGCTGTTTCGTGTGCATAAGGAAAATCAGCTAGTAACATCGCTTTACCGAAGTCGGCAAACTCCGTAATGGGTAAACCCCAAGTTTCGACCTTTGAGGGAAACAGGAGACAATCACTTTGCTGATAATAAGCAAATAATGCATGCCGGGGCTGAAATCCAATAAAGACTAAGCTTTGTAATGATCCCCACCGCTCATGGATCCACTTGGCATAGCTATTTTCATTACCACGTAAGGTGATATATACAGTAAAATTGAGCAGACCGTATTTTTTCTCAAGGATTTCAACCGAACGACAGATGCTCTCAAAGTTTTTATGGCTGTCAGAGGCCGCGGGATAGATAAAGGTATATTTTCCTGCTTCTCGTTCTGGTATGGTATTGCAATCCTCAACAGGTTGTAATTTATTGGGCAAAGCAAGGATTATATCTTTTGGAGAGAGCGCAAACATATGCTTAAACTCATTTTTCAGCCATTGCTGCTGTACGATAACTGCA
The DNA here is from genome assembly GCF_019969845.1 of Sphingobacterium sp. GVS05A. GTDB lineage: Bacteria > Bacteroidota > Bacteroidia > Sphingobacteriales > Sphingobacteriaceae > Sphingobacterium. The sequence goes on along the minus strand of NZ_JAHXYR010000001.1, from coordinate 17,618 downwards.
CTATTCTTTTTTATACCAACGCGGTAAATCCACCTACTGAATAAGGCAAATAGTACAATTTTAGGTGCCCGAAAACACTCCGCCAGCGTCCAGCGATAGAAAGGGAATGGATTATGACAATAAACCGCTTGTCTTTTTGCATATACAGCAGGCGTCGTATCGTGCAAAGAAAACCAAAGATCAATAACACCTATTTGCCTAGAAATTTTCTTGAGGGACACATATTCATACCAAAGGCGGTTGATCCATCTTTTCTTCGGCCATTGTGTCTCGATATAGTCAATATGTGGGTAATCTGCCAATTCACGTTTATAGACTATAGCAATGATGCGATAAGCGCCGCCTTCGGCCAGCGCAGAAAGATAGGCAAGACAATTGCGAAGAATCGTCAATGTCCCACCCTTATTTAGATTTACAGCAGATATAACGATTGTTTTCATGCTTGTTGTACTTCTTTAAATAAATTCAACCATTGTTTCATCACTTTTTCCTTCGAAAAGCGAAAGGACATCTGTTTCGCCTCACATCCCATGATAAGTCGTCGTGTGTCATCTCCCATTAATAGCTTTAATTTTGCCGCAAAGTCTTGTTTATCCCCTTCGGCGATTAAAAATCCATTTCTGCCAGCCTCGATAATATCTTTCGGCCCACATTTACAAGCATAGGAGACCATCGGCAGACCACATGACTGTCCTTCTGCCAGTGCCATGCTCCATCCTTCATAGCGCGAAGTCACTGCAATGATGGAACTCTTAAGGTATTCTTTTTGAATATCCTTAACGGGCTCACACAAGCTAATCTGCTTATTTAAGCCCAAGCGATCTATCCATCCCTGTAGGAAACTGTGCTGTTCACCTTTTCCAAAAATTTTCAGTTTCCAATCCGGGAAATCGGAGACTACTAAAGCCCAAATTTGAATGAGGTCTTCAAATTTCTTTTGATGGTCAAACCGCCCCACAGCGATTACTGTCTTTTCGTCCAGTGCCGAACGCTCTTCGGGTTGAAAGGTATTCGCATTTGGAATTACAGTAATATGATCCAGATTACCCCAATAACCGCGGTCTTCTTGCGTCAGAACAATAAAACGTTTGTATTTTTTTACGTATTTTAAATCCAGGTTACTACGATATCGGTTAACCATTCCCCAGATTCCTTTCTTGCCGTATTGCAATCTTTTAAAACGGGAAAAATGAACCTCCAATAATTTGTAACTGCCATCTTTTATTTTCCAAAGAAAACCAACTTCGTGATCGAACATAGAGATCGTAATGTTTACTTTGAGAGCTATTAAGGCTTGTGTGAGTCGGCTATAGTGCAACCGTTGCTTACTAGGATAGCTGTATAACTTTTGAAACAAGCCTTCTCCATTACTATCCTCATAATTAATCCCAAGGTCAATGCATTGAATAGCCGGATCTAATTCAAAATAATGTCCGCGCTGTTTTTGATCTGTTGTGATAATGGTAATTTCATATCCATTTCTCGCTAGATAGTTGGCTTTGTTGGCCAGTACCCGTTCCATTCCCCCAGCCTTGTATAAGCTGGAAATGCAATAGGCTATTTTTATTTTTTTATCTAAAGATTTCATATTCAATTTCTATTTAGAGGTGGGTATTACTTTCTCGTGTGAAAAATATGTATGGTATAAATAAGGGCTTCCCATTACTAAAAAAGGGGCATAGACGAGAAATATATCTGTAGAAACCTTAAACCAATTGACGAGCAGTAACAGAAAAAATAGTAAAAACAGTTGCCTATAGCAGATGAATTTTCGAGCCAACGCAATGGATAAGTAAACAAAAAATAGTGTAAAGGTGCTGAGCCCCAATAGCCCACTATAGAAGATAAACCGGCAATAACCAATGTCAGTACGTACTGCAAACCAATCCGAAAAGGTAGCTTTTCCGATAAGCCAGGTTCGAATATCATTGGCTTCGGGCCAAATCCACATCGTACCGTTTAAGCGGTCTGTCGAATCTGTCCGCCATTCGCCCTCCTCTACCCAATTAAAGAATCCCTCGAATCCAAAACGCAGCAATTCTCTAACTGCGGGATTTGTCTGATAAAAGTAAGCTCCCACGAGAAAAACAAGCATAAAGGTGATCAATATCGTAGCCCATAGTTTGATATGGACATAGTTGATATTGGGGCCAAAACGGCCCATCGTTAAAATAAGGTATCCGATTCCACCCACCATCCCCAATAAGGTAGTCCTAGACATCATATTACCAATTCCGGCAATCAACAGAAAAGATAAGATATAGAACGTTACCAGTCCTTGGTTATGCCGTATCTGATCATCTTTAGACAGCAGTACCGCAATCATTATTAAAACAGCTGAAAAGCGTACACCCGCCACATCCAGAGCAGCGCCTATCCCGTAGATACGTTCCACTTCATTTAAAAACTCGGTAATACCATTGCTGAAGTAACGGTCCACGAATACTTTCACGGCAGGTACAAAATCAATAAGTAAGGCTAGTGCACACTGAAGTAAACAAACCACTATAAGATAATTGACCAATAAGCGTACAGACAGTTTGCCATGTACCTGAGCGATGGCCGTACAGGCCACATAGGAGGCCGATAGCCAAATCCACATTGAGATGAAATAGGTCGCATATGAATAGTCCTGTGAATTATTTATATCTACTGAATATACCCCGATCAACGAGAAAACGGTAGCGATAGCTGACGCAATCAAAATCTCCTTAGAAAATGAAGCTTTCCCCATTTTAATGAGGTGATAGCCCATAATGGGGATACCTAACACGGCCAACATTATCTTTGTATTCACCCCCATTAGAAAGGTAAATTCAAAAGGAAAGAAAAAACAACTGGTCAATACCACTGTGAGAATAATCTGCACTGTTTTCATGTAATTTTATTTAAAGATGACACCGTATATAAATCTGATGACCAAGTGATAGTAAAGTTTGAGTATCCAATACTGCCTATTAACCGCAGCATATTGGATAAATTTTATCCTTTTATTAAACAGGGGATTTTGCTTGATATAGGCGTTTGCATCGGGGTACCAATCAGACCAACGCTGATAGGATTGTATATCATTTGATATCAATAGGGGCAATTTGACATTAAGTTTAAAAAACTGAATATCTTCATCTAAAGCAGTCCCATAGCGCGATTTCAAAAACTGAATCGTTTGAGTGACATTATGAAGCAGCTGATCCAAATGCCTGGGAGTCATATTTTGTGTATAAGCCTCCGGATTGAGTTGGACATAGTGATATAAAGCCGACGGAAGATAGGTGACCTTATTGGCATGCGAAATCAATCTGATCATCGTCATATCCTCGCCCATACCGTACCCATCTGGAAACCAATGATCAACACGCTCATATAGCGTACGTTTTACAAGTTTATTCCAGACATTGAAACGAATCCGTCCGCCAAGCATCAACTTGACAAGTTGAAATCCCGTTACCTGGCCATATGCCGGTGGGGCCTGGCTCATATAGCGCTCATTGTTTTTAAAAGAAAGATACCAATCGCACCAAACTACATCTGAATCAGTACTCACAGCCGTATTGTAGAGTTGTGAAAGCGCATCCTTCTCAATCCAGTCATCGCTATCGCAATGAAATATAAACTCGCCTTTAGCGACCATTAACCCCGAATTTCTTGCCGAAGGAAGTCCTTTGTTTGTTTCGTGTCTTAAGATCGATGTCGCTGCTGCCCGATCAGGAAATTCAGCAATCACCTTTTCTAAAATCGCGACACTATTGTCGGGACTGCAGTCATCTACAAAAATATATTCTACCCCTTCCATGTCCTGCATGAAAAGCTGACGGGCATTGCGTTCGATAAAACGCTCGACCTTAAAAATAGGCACGATAACGGAAATAGCTGGTCTCATAAAGAATGCTTTATTTTAATCTTAATCGCTTCAACTGCATTAACATATCTTCCTGAACCATCTCCTTTACCAAGGCAGCTAAATCTGTTTTTGGTTTCCAGCCTAGGTTTTCTTGGGCTTTTGAAGGATCTCCAACTAATAGCTCTACTTCCGTAGGGCGATAGTATTGTGGGTCTACCCGCACCACAACATCACCAACATTGATGATGCTATTGGAATCAATCTTCGATTTTACCCGGCCAATTTCATTAACTCCACTACCTTCGAAGGCGAGTTCAATGCCCAATTCGGCAAAAGCCAATTGTACAAAACGCCTTACAGAAGTTGTTGTTCCGGTGGCAATGACATAATCTTCGGCCTTATCCTGTTGTAACATAAGCCACATAGCCTCGACATAATCTTTAGCATGCCCCCAGTCACGTTTAGCATTAAGATTTCCAAGATATAAGCAGTCCTGCACTCCCATCGCAATTGCACTCACAGCCATAGTAATCTTGCGGGTTACAAAGGTTTCACCTCGACGTGGCGACTCATGGTTAAATAAAATACCATTGCAAGCATAGATACCATAGGCTTCACGATAGTTTTTGGTAATCCAAAAACCATAGATTTTAGCAACACCGTATGGCGACCGTGGATAAAAGGGTGTAGTTTCTTTTTGAGGTACTTCCTGTACTTGGCCATAGAGTTCCGATGTGGAGGCCTGATAAACACGAGTTTTATGCTCCAAACGTAAGATACGAACCGCTTCCAGAATCCTCAGCGTACCAATACCGTCCACATTGGCTACATATTCGGGTGAATCAAAAGAAACTTTGACATGAGACATAGCGCCCAGGTTGTAGATCTCGTCGGGACAAACTTCCTGAATGATACGAATTATATTGGTTGAATCAGTCAGATCACCGTAATGCAGCTTAAAGTTGACATGCGCTTCGTGCGGATCTGCATATAAATGATCTATCCGCTGTGTATTGAACGAAGAAGACCTACGTTTGATACCATGGACCATATATCCTTTTTCAAGTAGCAACTCAGCCAGGTAGGAACCATCCTGCCCTGTAATTCCTGTTATTAATGCAGTTTTCATTTTTTTTATATTTTTTTTTCAACCTTTATGAAGAGGTTATGATGTGTTTAAATTTTGCTTTCCAGTAGTTGTAAGTATCTTTCCCCATTAGGTCACGCATTTTTCCTTTGCATTGCAATAGGCAATAGGCGAAATAATTCTTGACCCGTATTCTGGATCCGACAACCGCTGCGATACGCTCCGTCTCCATCTTTGCATCCATGATTTGTACATCGTCAGTATGCAAGTGAGCTAAAGCTGTCAATACGCATTGATCATGTTTATGATGGGCTAACTCATTGTTTCCGTAGGCTCTCTCATCTGGATCAGGATCGACAATAAGATCAGGCTGTTCCAGCATGATTTTCAACCAGTCTCGCACAAAGTGATTATCCTTGCCCCGGCAAAATAATAGCCCTCCCCAGATCTTATTGTGCTTTTCGCCATAGGCTTTATCCTCCAGCATTTGCTGAAAATAGTCGAGTGTCGCCTGCTTGGTCCAGTACTTTATTTTGGTTGATGTCTGGCCGAATACTTCCCATTCTGGCATCTCATCCTGATATTCAAAACATAGTGTATTGCACTCTTCAAGTGCAGCAAAGTATGTTTGCCAGTCCTCTGAAGAATATAGGGAGCAGCCCGCATCTGCATAGACTACGATACTATCATTTCCATATTTCTGGAGAGTCTCCCAGATTATAGCTGGTTTCCAGACCCAATAGCCGGCTCCCCGGTTATGTGCCATCAACGGCGAATGCGCGATGTAACTGGGTAGGTCGTCTGGTGTGAAAAGTAAAACAGCATCAAATATGCCCAGACGATTAGCTTGGCGCCCTATCCTTTTTAGGGAATAAGCCATTTCACTATTGGCGTAGGAAATAAATATCTTTTTCATGTATCTACCTTAGAAAATTGTATAATTTATAGTAAAAAACAGGGAATAAAGCTCGCGTATAGCCTGCAAGCCACACTGGTACAAAGCGGTAGGGAAAACAACGCCGCTGGAACAAAAGGCTATTATGCAAATTGAAACCCAAAGGCGATCTTAGATAGCGAAAACGTTGCTTGAGGGGAAGTTCTCTAAATATTGTATCGTCTCCTTTGACGTGATCATTTTCGCATATCCCGAGATAGGTACGTAGAATAAATACTGGAAAACCATGTTTATAAGCACGATATGAATAATCGTGATCGCCTCCACTGTGTTGATAGCCATCACAGAATATACCTTCTTTTAGCACGACGTCTTGAGATACACAGGTGATATTACCATGAGCTGCCTGACAGTTTTGGAATTCACCGTTAGGTAATACAAATTGGTCCTTTAGGGTCCATTTGTTGATATAATTAAAGCCGCCGTAGCTGAGTGCTGTTTTTTCTTTATTGTAGGTAGACCCTACATAAATACCACCTTTGCCAAATTTTTGCTTGGAATAATCATCTGCGGCTTTAAGTTCCTGCCAAATATTAGGCAAAACAATACTGTCATTATTCAGCCAGAGGTAAGCATCAAAACCGCCTTTTGCAATTGCAGCACGCCAAGAATGATTCATTCCTCCATTCCAGAATAATTGCCCATTGCCTGCCAAAATTTGTATGTTGGCGTCTGGAAATGTAGCTAGCAATCGTTCTCTAGTGCCATCTGTACTACCGTCATCTGTAAGAAAAATGGAAAAAGAAATATCCAGCCCCTCAAGCGATGCGTCAAACAGACTCTGCAAGCAGGAAATCGTCTTTTCTATACGATTAAAAACCGTCATCAATACTGCTATATGTTTCATAATATTTTTTATTTTAATCTTCCTTTTAAAAAGTATCGTGCAAGTATTTTAACTCTTTTCAATAGGGGCAACCGATCATATTCATCCAGCTTCAAATAGAAAAACTCAAAATAAAACTGGGGGTCATAGTACAGCGAATTACGGTAATATTCCCACCATAGGTCCATATTAGGACAATAGGTATTCCATGGCTTCGGACCATTGTAATGCACAATGCCTATCTGCAATACAGCCGCAAGCTCAGCCGGAGAATACAATGATTGTCGCTGTTGTTTCGATGCTAATTCGAAAATTTCAATTGTACCGCAGAAAACAGGTGGCAGTCGCTTGATTTTACCCTTACAGACAATATTGATAATATCCATATCCTGATAACGATATTTGGATCGCTCCACCTCTTTCTTGAACTGCATTACAATATTGTCTTTACGAAGTAGCGACAGATTCAAAATGAGATTTCCAGATAGTATGTATTCCTGCCAATTTAATTGCAGTTTAGACAGATAAGCACGCTCTTGTTTTTGCAACCCTCCCGTGAAGCTAACGCCCCCCACATAGTAGTTGCTCATATCTGTTGAATTGAACAGCTCGGATAGATCTTCGCGAAAGATCACATCTACATCGTGGTACATCACCTTGTCATATTCGCTAATCACATCTGGAATCATCAAACGATAGTAAGCCGCAACAGTGATGTTTCGTATTTCAAAAGCACCTGAAAATACTGTTCCTACATTTCTGTAGTTTATCTTAAAATTGACGTATCGCTCATGCAACATTTCCAAATATCCTGTTGATGGATAGCTGCAACTTGAAGCATGTAAGATGAAAATATCATAAAATGTATCCGGCCTGGCATGCTCCAGCAAAGAAGTGATACATACCCCGGCGGGTAATATGAGGCGATCGTCAAAACAAAACACTATAGGTATAATATTCATTTCTTTCCTCCTTTGACACGATAAAGTGCTTTTTTTAGATTAATCCAACAGATCACAGGAAACCATATCTCCTTGGACGCGCAAAATCCAAGTATTCTATAATGCAGAGGGAATTTTATGTGCCACACCAAAGTATTAGTTTCGGGATGTATCTCTCGCCAACGTTTGAAATCTGCTATGTCGCTTGACAGCAATAATCTTCGCTTGCCATTGGCAAGAAAATCATTCAGATCTCTTTTACTGATCGAGCTGATTTTCTGATCTTTGATAAACCGGACAATATCATCATTGTTAGCTATTTCCTCATATACTCTTTCCATACGGATGTCTCTCGTCATTGCCGTAGGGTTGGATTGAACATAATGATAAAAGCTGTTTGATTCACGTGCGATCTTACGGCTATAAAATAGTACCTTAAATAGAAAATTTCGGTCCTCGCCCATATTGCAGCCGGGCAAGAATCCTAACTGGTTACCAGTAATAACTGCTCTTAAAAAGAGTTTATTCCATAACATTCCCTGCATTTCTCCTCGAATTAAAGCTGTCATATAATTGTGCTTGTTTTCAGTTATGCGCTGCTCATCTAAGTATTGTTTGTCTTTAAAATCCATAAAAAATGGACTCCACACGATATCCGCTTTTGTTTCGACCGCTCTTCCATACAGGTCAAAAAACATATTTTCATCTACCCAGTCATCCGCATCAACCCAACCGACATACAATCCGGTTGCATGTAATAGCCCACTATTTCTTGAGCAAGCAACGCCCAAGGTCTTTTTATGTTGAATGACCTTCACAGCGATATGGTGATTAGAAAATTTACGAATTGTTTCTTCCAGCACCTTCAAACTGCGGTCCGTAGAACAGTCGTTCACAAAAATGAGTTCCAATCCATGTAGGTTTTGCTTCAACAGACTCGCAGCACAACCTTCAAGATGCTCCGCGGCATTAAAAAATGGAATAATAACAGAAACCTTGACTTGCATAATTAATTACTTTTAATAAAAGACCATTTTTTAATACTTTCTTTCACAAACTGCTTCTCAATCTGCTCCATACCCAATAGGTAAAGAAATACAAGCATAAACAGCACGCTCACAATTGATACTGTCAACAGTCGTAACCAGCCCGGAGACATAAATTGATGCACCAAGAAAACACAGGGCAGAAAGGGGATCACAACAACTAAAATCCTCCCTATTATATTATTCAAGTACCTTGTATAGCTCATTTGTATAGCTGGCGCCACAATCCATACCCGTATCAATTGCGCAAGTACAGCAAGAGCTAAATGAACCACAAAGACGATTTCCGGCGGATAACCCCATCTCAAAAACAAATACGAGACTGGTAAGATCATCAACAGGGCAATACTTTCCCAAAACTGGAATTTTTTAATCCTTCCAGTAGCATGGATCGCTGTTACCAATGGATTGCTTAGGGTGGAAATTAAGCCTGTCAACAGGGTCAACCGAATAAATGTAATTGTCTGAACAGGCACCGGACCCAACCATAAATTGAGTACAAATGATGCTTCCAAGTAGAGTGGGACAGAAATAGCCATTAGGAGTAAAAATGAAATTTTCGAGCTACTGCAGATCAGTTTATGCATATAGTTTAGATCTGAGATAACATAGCTTTTGGTAATTTGCGGATTCAAAGAGGTCTGAAAATTACCAGCAAATCCATTAATTGCATTCTGTACCTGAAAGGCAATCGCGCGAGCAGCATTGACGGCCGGACCAAAGTAAAGGTTTAGCAAAACATTTAATCCATGTGTTACCCCCAAAACAGCGAGGTTTCCGCTGACTGTCCAACCAGCAAACACAGACATTTCCCTGAATAACTGCCGATCCCAAACAAGCTTCAGCACATGTGCTTCTTTGAAATTGCGATAACTAACATAACCGTATAGAAAAATAATGACTAAAGATGCTGCACAACTAAAAACCCCATATAGGTATAATTTGTCTGCGCTAAATAATCCTAGTAAAAAGACTACCCCTAAACGAAGTAAAACATCCACAAGAGATATGGTTGCCAAGATTCCCATCCGTTCTTTGGCGATTATTAATGCTCCGAAAGGGACACTAATAATACCAAAAAGAGAAGACAGCACTGAAAGATGATACACCCAGAGTGCAGCAGTCATCCGGTCTGGGGCAATAACCAGTTTATTGCATACAAACCAAAGCCCAATAGTTTCGCTCAATAATAGGATAAGTCCACCTAATAGTAAATGGATGGAGAGACTCACATGAAATGTCTTGACCAATCGTGCAAAATCGCCTGTTCCGATCTCATAAGTCAAAAATCGTTGCGTCACTCCGGCTAAAGATGTGTTCAAGAAAGTAAGCATTATTACGATCCCTGCGACGACATTGTAAATACCAAAATCTGCCACACCGAGTACTTGCAATACGATACGGGATGTATACAAACTGATCATTAATGTAAACAGCATCCTGATGTAAAGGAACATGCTATTTTTTGCTATACGGCTACTTCTTTCCATTCTAACTCAAAAAATTTTGTTTAACCATGATACCCGCTGCTCGTATCTTAATACCCAAAATGCCAGGCTTATCGTTACCAATACTGTAAAGAGAAATCCAACCCATTGCGGCAATTGAAAACTATAGAAAACCGACTGATAGGTAAAGAAGACGAGCATATGCGTAAAATAAATCACTGTGCTTACTTTACGGATTTTTTTACCATAGGCTTGGCTCAGCCAAGGGAAAGACAATACGAACAACTGAAACACGGCATAGGCGCCCACTAGAATACACAACTCTGATAAAAGCGGGATCTCGAAAAAACCAAGGGCCACGGCCCCTATACTGGTAATAAGAATATTGGTCTTCGACCAGTACCGTCTCGAAAGACCTAAATACAACCCTAGAACCACAAAAGTCAACGCCGTAAAAACACGTACCGAACCAAATGAATTATGCCATATTTTTAACCACATATATCCTTCGGCTTCGACTGCTTTAACAATGATGTCCCACGAGCATGCAACGAAATAACTACCAAACGCATAGACCAGAATAAACTGGGGCGAGATCTGCTTTTTTAAGAAGATCAATAGTACCATAAGTGTGTAAATCAATGCCATCAGATACCATAAGGGCCATGAATAATAATTCTCCCCACGTAGGAATATATTTCTAAAAAACAAGGCAAAAGCTAACAATGGATCAGTATGCTGCTGATAAAACCCATAGATTGTCAAAGGCAAATACAAGATTGTCCAGATGACATATAATTTTGTTATCCTAAAAAGGTAATCGCTCAGGATCGTATAACACTGTCTGTAATCGACAGGAACAGTTATCTTTCGGGAAAGCAGGTATCCTGAGGCCACAAAGAAAAATGGAACTGCTAAGGCAATAAAAAAATTATAAAGGGCTAAGCTAATTCCAGAAATTTTACCGGCCAATGGCTGCGTATGAATCGCTACAACCACTATCGACATGATAAATTTACCGATATCCAATCCTCCCGTAGTATTCACCTGATTTGCGTTTCCCATGATCCTTCTATATTGCATTAAATTCGGTCTCTAACATACGCTGTAGGCCTTGCTCAAGTGTGAACGGAGGTGTGAATGTCGATTTCGTGACTTTGGATGCATCGTATATAGTCACTGCACAGAATTTCTTGACACGGACAGAACTAATGCTTAATTTCTTGCGGGTTAATACCGCCAAAAGATCAAAACCATAGCCACCCAACATGCCTAGCCAGTATGGTATATGGGTCGTGGGAATAGGCTTATTCAAGAGTGCTCCCGTCAATGAAACAAGGTCATTGGTGTTGAAGTCAGGTTTATCAACATAGTTATAGACATTATAGCCCTCATGCTGTTTAAGGGTCAAAAAAGCTAAAAATGCCACCACGTTACCAACATAGGCCATCGACTTGCGATTGTTGCCTTTACCGATCATCATAAACCTTCCACTGGCTATCTGCCGGAACAGATTATATACATTTCCACGATTGCCTTCGCCAAAGATCACCGATGGTCGTACAATGTTAATATTCCAGTCGGTATGAGTCTTATACCAATCTTCGAGTACCATTTCAGCCTGCCATTTACTGATGCCATAGTGATTAAAAGGTTCGGCTGTGGAAGATTCATTGGGATTATTTTTATCCAAACCATAGATTGCGACCGAGCTGATAAATAAGATGCGGGTAATTCCATTTGCTTCCATCGCGGCAAGTGTATTTTTCATACCCTCCACGTTCACATCATAATACAGGGATATCGGGCTTACATCATCACGATGTTCTGCTGCCAATAAAATGACAATATCACTGCCGTACAGCTGTTCAGTTAGCAGCTCTTGGTCCAATACATTTCCAATTAAACTAATTGTGGGATACGACGTACTGCCTACCTTATCGATATTCAGTACCTTATTCATCCCCAGTTTATGAAAGTGGGTAATCAGATGGGTTCCTACAAATCCAGAACCTCCTATTAATGTTATTTTCATGACATTAAATCAATTAGATTTTAAAATATTTGATATTTGTGTACTGCGGGTCAGCTTTTCTTTCGAAATTTTTCCTTTATCAGTTTCCTTTGTCTTTTCCATTAAGCGGTATCCTTTGAGAAAAAGTATCCAGATCAGGAGATCTGCCAAGACCACTAGGTTATTACTGATCAGCTGTACCATGATTATATTGAATACACAGTAAAATAATGTGAGCAATAAGATTGAAACCATCGTTGTTCGGTGGCTCATCCCCATCTCCAATAGATAGTGATGTAAGTGACTACGATCAGGTTTAAAGAGTGGTTTCCCTCTTCTCCAACGTATGCAGATAACTCGAGCTACGTCAAACAGGGGTACGATCAAGATTGAAAAAGCCACGACGATTGCACTTTCTGAAAGAGGTTTGATATAGGTATTGTTCATTGCGAAACTTATAGCTAGAAATGCAATAGAATAGCCTAAAGTCATGCTACCAGTATCACCCATAAATATTTGTCGCCGGCGACGGGTCACCCCATAGACATTAATAAAGAAAAACGGGGCGAGCACTCCTACTGCGATAAATGCAAACAGAGCGTGTATCCATGCACCATAATAGCTAAACAAAATCCCCAGTACAATACAACCGACACCAACCACACCGGAACAGAGCCCATCCAATCCGTCGATCAAATTAATCGCGTTGATAATTAGTACAACCATAAAAACAGTAAAGGGAATACCAATCCAAGGTGAAAGCTCCGAAATAAATGCAACACCATACAAATCATTGATCCATAGCCCTGATAAGGGAAAAAAGCAGGCGACCACAATCTGGACAAGAAACTTCCACTTGTAATTTATGCCAATCAAGTCATCACCTATTCCCACGATAAAAAGAATGAATAGACCACAGAGCAGCAGCATGAAACTTGGTAATATCGCCCATGATTCTAGGCCAAGATCCATATTGATAACCTTGATCATAATGACCAAAGACATGACTAATACACAGCATTGAATGGGTGCAAAAGCTACTCCTCCGAGACGAGGAACAATCCCATGGTGCTGCTTCCTTGCATCAACCGGATCAAACAAACGCTTTTTATAGGTTACAAGAATTATGAAAGGAATAAAAATCCTACTCAGCAGCATTGCTATTAGTCCAGCAATAAGAATCAAAACCAATTTCATTTCCATCATCAATATTTTTAATAGTAAGTATATAAGTAGATCCACCGATCAAACTGCTCTAACGTCCAATGCTGTCAATAAGCTTTTTGCCTAAACCTATAAATGGTTTTTCGACGGTTACAAATGAGATTTTAGCAACTAGATAGCTTGATAAAACAACAAGCAAAAAATAAAAGGCAAGAGAAAACACACCGTAACTTCTCCAGCTTAAGGGCAAGAAATCAAGTCCGAACGCGAAAAGAAAATGAAAAAGATACATCGAAAAAGAAACTCTCCCTATTTCCCCCAACAACCTTATGTTCAACCCTTTATTCTTCCTAAATAGCTCTATGAGAAATACAAACGATAGACTAGAAATTACTGGAATCCATGAAAATAAATAGCCAATCTTCAGGTACCACAGCAGAAGGCAAGCTATTGTGAGAAAGCAGCACCCAAACAGATCCAAATACCAGCTATACTTCGCTTCACCTAGTTTTAAATAAAAGAAATATGCTATTCCAATAAAAAAACAGGGTAATTGATTTGCGATATTGAAATACAAGAATGTATTATTTGCCAGATATAAACCACGCCAAGAAAACAATTGGACAAGACCCTGTGCAACAATAATACCCATCGCTACAAAAAGAAAGATCTTGCTATATGAGTTGATAAAACGGCTTGTAAACTTAAATATCATTGGAAACAGCAAATAGAAAGTCATCTCAGTTGCTATAGACCATCCTCCCGGCACGATCGTATTATTGGCTGAAGGCAAAAATCCATGTAGAAATAAAAAATTAGCCAACAAATTTAAGGCTGTGTAATTCCTGATATCAAAGAATGCTAGATTATAAACGCCCAAATAAGAAATAAAAAAATACAGCAGAATTCCCAGCCAATAGATTGGAGTAATTCGAAATACGCGACGAATCGCATAATTCCGTAAAGGCCTTTTTTCATGGCTTCTATTTTTAGTAGAAAGACAAAGTGTATAAGCTGAGGCTACGAAAAACAACTGTACTCCCATCTGACAATATTTTGCGAACACGTCTGTCACCCGATCAAGGTTTTGAATCCCAACCATCGTATGAACTAGCACAACCATTAGAATGGCGATCCCCCTAATACTGTCTATGTATTGATATTTTACTGCTGACTGATCTTTATTGACTTCTCCCGACTGGTAGGAATAATTCCCCACAATCTCAGAGCCATCCATTAATGTTGTTTTCATGGCGCTAAATCATTATAAATTCTTTGTTATTTATGTATTCAGAGATAGTTTCTTTTTGAGAGACTTCAGTGTAACTGGAATATCTCACACATTTCAATAAGTCGAATCCCTGAGAAAGAAAGCAGAGCAGGAACTCTACCAATACATACACTTACTTATTAAGGGCAGTGTATAAGATTCATTAGAGCTTTAAGAAATGTGCAGCCTTTACGCAAAAAGGCTACACATGCTCATGAATAAGAGAATTGAACACTTTTATTTTGCTATGGTAATTACCGCGCGGCTTAAACGGGGATCATCATAGTACATATTATCAACACCTCCCTCATAAGACACCTCTAATTGGCCAGGGTTAACATCAAATTCATGTACTAGAACATTATAAATTGCTTTCGCTCGCTCGCTGCTGATTCGGTTGTTGAATACTGCTGTACCCGTACCCTTGTCAGCATAGCCTGTTACTTTATAGACAACATTTTTGTTTCCAGCCTTGATCACTTTGGCAAAGAAACCGAGGTTTACTCGTGCTTCGTTACTCACGACACTTTGGTTAATCGGAAATGTAACCAATATCGGTGCTGCCAATATTTTCTCTTCAACTTTAATCTCGGTAATAGTTTTTCCCTGGGATGCCAACAACTGTGCTTTCAATGCCTCATTGTCTTCCGACAGCTTGCGTACTTTTTCACGCAGGCTGTTCAACAGCTCATCACTGTAGCTGATAACCACGCTGCTCGGTTTTTCCCAATCTCGTTTTTTGAACTTATAAGTCAGTCCTAGCAATGCAGACAAACTTCCATCTTGACGGCGATTTCCAGTTTCACCATCAAACCGGTCATTCACCATTGCACCTCGCACGTCGAGGGTTAGATCAAGCGCATCATTTAAGCGAAAGCTGTTGTAGATACCAATATTCGCACTCACTTCTTTTGCTGCAGGCGCCTCGTTCGTTACCATCCAACCCAAACCCACATAGGGACTAATGGAATAAAAACGGTCATTCTTGTATCCGCTGAAGATATTGGACAAATTGAATAAAACATCACCATGAATATGGAAATAATTGAATTCTTGGTTGTATAGCCAATAACCATCCCAGGGTTTACCAGTATACTTTTCACCAGTAGAGTGACTTCCATTTTGAGTGGCCCCTTTTATCTTATATCCATTAACACCAGCACGTACCCCAATCCCGGGACTGAACCATTTACCCAGATTGAATTCAAAATTGGGCGTCAGACGTTCAGAAAGCTTCATCTGTTTGTTGTGATCACCAAAGTAAATCTGGGCGCCCGCACCGACATTGATAAACCAGTTGTCCCAGAAACGGTTGGTTTGTACCTGATACCTGTCATTGGATACTGTGACAACGGTATCTGGCCTGAAGTCAACTTGCTGCGCCTGTGACATCTTCGCCCCCGTTACAGCTAAAATTATTGCGAATGTTTTTTTTAAAACCATTTTGGTTAAAATTATTGTTTAAGTAATATTTGCTACGTTATTGTTATATTTCCTCAGCGTGTATTGTTAGAATCTAGTGACCGCGTTAAGCAAGACACCCAACTAATTCCCAGCGGCCTTTTTGATTGTCTCTTGATTTGTGTGCAGTGTTATTTTTACTCATTGTATATTGTTTTATTATATGTTGAATTATTTCTAGTTAACCTCTTCTATATATTCGTATCCACAGGTAATTTAGAATCCTTACCATTTTTGATCTTAATAAGTTAAAAGTGACTTGATGACCTGACAGCCGGTGTCAAATTCTATTGTGGTCCAAAGGTGAGAACTCGCCTTAAAATTTCTGGAATATTGTGTAAAAACATGACTGCCAATTTGTAAAACAAAGGATAAATCAATGTTAAAGCTTCAATTAGCACATGTTTTGTCTTTTTTTACAGAAAAAAATTTTATTCGAACTTTATCGAAAATCTCATCCGCCGAGCGATGTATACTGCTTAAATTTGGGCATCCTGTTGTCTTTCTGTTTTGTTCGGGATTTAATCTAACCGCGCGCACAGACCACTTCTCAAATATTGCGCAATAATATTTCGAAGAATGTGATAACATACGGTCATTCAACTTCAATAAGGTTATTCAACATCAAGGCATCTAGTTTCAGAAATTCCTAAAACCAGGGCGTTCAACTATGAATAAACGAGCAACAAGATTTTAATTATTAACAACTTAATTGGAAGAAACACCCTAGCTTATCATGGGATTTGCTATAATTGGGTTAAAATAAGACATAATGAAACCCAGAGTATTTACAGCATAATTCATTTGCGATCTGGATGCTGCTGATATACACTGCAATAAGTTTGAAACAAAAAAAGAGCTCCAAAACCCGAAGATCTTGGAACTCAATCATCACTTCCTCTGCTGGGCAGCAGCTTGAAATGATTTTCATCTACCTATGAAACCATTATTAAAATGTTCTCGAAAGTAGTAATTGAATTGAAAAATATACCGCTATATCGTACAAAATAAATGACTAACTGTATAAATGTAGAAAAAGTCGCATTATTGTTTTAAAATCGGGCACACTATTTCTATATCCTTGAATTCACACTTAGTATCATTGTGATGTCAGCCTATAAGTAATCGTCCTGCTCTAGACACCTATTTTCCCCTCATAATTAGATTTCATATCGAATAATTGTAAAAAAAAAGTATTTTACAAGGAAAATACAAAAGAGAACGGTCCTATCCGTTTAATTCCGAAATAATATGCTTTGTTCTCTGATAGCTTTTGACACTTTTAAAACCCGCCGTATAAACAAGTTCCTCCTCCTCAAAGCCTTTATAATAAGGATCCGATCGAAGAGCTTCAATTTCGCGCATCCGACAAGTATTTATAAATGTACTGAAATTCATACCATAATACTGATTGATAAAATTTGACAGATAGGTTCGGTTGGTCCCTAATGGTGCCATAAGATCTGTAATTTTAAGATCATGACTTAAGTAAGGTTTTTCAGCATCCATATATTCTTCAAAGACCACGGGATCAATGGGATTACCTGCGATATTGTCGTCCGAAA
>NZ_JAHXYR010000019.1 GCF_019969845.1 Sphingobacterium sp. GVS05A | reverse complement strand
AAATATGGTTGATCACGCAATCAAACATCAGGTTGAAATTGGCCGAAAGGTGATGAATATCTGACCAGCCACCAAGATGTTCATCGATCCGCCGGTAGTCAATGACGCTAAAGCCGTCGTCTGAACTGTACGGATACATCGGCAGAATATGGATGTCGCTGATAATGTCGCGCAGATAAGTGTTAGCGAAATGATTGAGCGTCGCCAGCGGCGGTTGCTCGCCGTGACGGATATTATCGCCATAAGTAATCAGATAAATATTGGTACCATCCACCCAGCGGGTGGTGCGGTGTTTGCCGTAATTCCATTTGTCGGCGAGATGCAGGATTTTTTTCAGCAGGTCGGCGATGTGTTCCCGGGGGTAAATCCTGCTTAACAGGCTTTCCAGCCGCAGAACATACTCAAGATTGACTGAGCTCATATCGGTTCCTTCTTCTGCATTTTTGTTTTTTTGACCAAAGCGCTTTAAAAAGG
>NZ_JAHXYR010000018.1 GCF_019969845.1 Sphingobacterium sp. GVS05A | reverse complement strand
GTGCTGATGCGCTCGATCCTCGGGCTGCGCGTGCCGGATGAAGGGCAGATCGAGGTGCTCGGCCGCGATGCGCGCGCCGACGATCCCGAGAGCCGCCTGCACATCGAGCGCAACACCGGCGTGCTGTTCCAGGACGGCGCCCTGTTCTCGTCGCTGACCGTCGGCGAGAACGTGCAGGTGCCACTGAAGGAACACCACCGCGAACTGCCCGAGCGCTGGCATTACGAACTGGCACTGCTGAAGGTGAAACTGGCCGGCCTGCCCGCCGATGCCATCAACAAGCTGCCCTCGCAGCTGTCCGGCGGCATGCGCAAGCGCGCCGGCCTGGCACGTGCGCTGGCGCTGGATCCCCCCCTGCTGTTCCTGGATGAGCCGACCGCCGGCCTGGACCCGATCGGTGCGGCGGCGTTCGATCGCCTGATCAAGACCCTGCAGGAAGCGCTGGGGCTGACCGTGTTCCTGATCACCCACGACC
>NZ_JAHXYR010000017.1 GCF_019969845.1 Sphingobacterium sp. GVS05A | reverse complement strand
GTGAAGAATATAAAAACCTTTGGGGATTTGCCCAGCAGGTCGCCAAAAAGATTAAAAATGCAGTGCCCTGCGTAAGAGTGGGCGTAGCTGTAGTAGGACTTGAAGTTCCTCATGCCCATATTCACCTCATTCCCTTAAACAAGGTGGAAGACATGAACTTCAAAAATGAAAGACTGAAACTAACAGACGAAGAATATAAAGAGATTCAAAACTCAATTATTTCTTAAAAGCATAAAATCGTAAAAAAGAAATTTTTTACGATTTTCTTTAACATTATTATATAGTATGAATTCAAACCAATGTTCTTTCTGCGGCAGAAAAAGAAATGAAGTACCAATGCTCATTTCAGGGCAGACCGGCTTTATTTGCGAAAACTGCATCGAACAGGCGCATGTTATCGTAAAAGACAGCGTTTCTAAAACGGGAACTTCTCCGGCAGAAAGTATAGACGAACTTAAAAAACCGAAAGAGATCAAAGA
>NZ_JAHXYR010000016.1 GCF_019969845.1 Sphingobacterium sp. GVS05A | reverse complement strand
ATCAATTTCATTAGTGCCTGTTCGGAGTTGAAGGCCCCTTTAGACTTAATGATTTTTCGTATCTGACGGTGCATTCCCTCGATCGGATTTGTGGTGTATATAATCTTGCGAACCTGATCCTCGTACTCAAAGAAAGTGGAAAGATTGGTCCAATTATCCATCCAGGATTTGGCAGCAAGAGGATATTTCTTACCCCATTTTTCTTCAAAAGACAGGAGGTTTTCATATCCCATTTCTTCGTTCACAGCCTTATAGACTGGTTTTAGATCCTCCATTACAAACTTCTTATCTTTCTCAGTTACATAGCGCATACTTGTTCTGATCTGGTGAACAATACACAACTGGATCTTTGTTTTTGGAAAAATAGCTTCTATGGCATCAGGAAACCCTTTTAGACCATCAATACAAGCTATAAGGATGTCTTCAACGCCACGTTGCTTTAGATCCGTAAGAACTGAAAGCCAGAACTTAGCTCCCTCATTTTCTGAGCTATAAAGACCGATCAGATCTTTTCTACCATCCATACCAACTCCCAGTATGTTATAAATAGCCCTGGATTCAACAGTTCCATTCTGGCGAACCTTGATGTGCATACAGTCCAGGAATACAAAGGGATAAACAGCTTCAAGAGGCCTGCTACGCCACTCATTTACCGCTGGAAGCACACTTTCTGTAATACGCGATATTTCTGTGGCAGAGATCTCCATAGCATACATTTCGCGTATAAACTCGCTTATCGCCCGTGTGCTCATTCCTTTGGCATACATGCTCAATACGTGCCCCTCAAGCTGTTCAGTAATGATTAATTGTCTTTTAGGTACTACTTTTGGCTCAAACGTGCCGGATCTATCACGACCTGTTTCCAGCTCAAATGTTCCAGTGTTAAGGCCACGGACAGTCTTTTTTGTCTTGCCATTTCGCCGATTGCTATTGCCCGAAGCTTTCTCTTCGTTCAAATGGTTTTCCAGTTCTCCATCCATCATTGATTCCAATAGATGCTTCATTAACGGCGCTAGGACGCCATCATTGGGAGACAAACTTTTTCCTTCGTAAAGACCTTGCATGGCTTCTGCCTTGAAGCGTTCAAAGTCGAATGGGTCTTTTTCTTTCATGACCGTGTCGTTTGAATAATTGAATATAAATAATCTTATTGAATTATTCCTCTGACACAGTTCATGTTACAGTCTC
>NZ_JAHXYR010000015.1 GCF_019969845.1 Sphingobacterium sp. GVS05A | reverse complement strand
CATAATGATGTCTTTAATTTTTTTATACCATATCTTTTCATTTCGGTAGCACTGTATTCGGTGTATTATACCTATTTAATGATCCGACACCTTTATGATAGCTATACCAAGTTAATGTCAGAGGGGAGGTACGAGGATTGGAGCAAAATTAAATGGTTGAATTACGTACTGTTTTTTAGAATATTGCTTCTGATAACATTTATAGGGTTGTATTCATTCACGTCGTATAACAATTTATTATATGCCTTGTTTATCCCTGTGCAACATCTAATCTTAACTTATAATTTGTTGCAAAGGAATTACGTTTTAAAAAAGACCTATTTGCAGATAAATAAAATTTTGATGCCTTCAGGCCGGATTGAAAATGATGTTCAAGTTAGTATATCGGAGGAAAAGGATAACATAATTGAAGTGAAAGAGGAAGCGACTTCAATTCTTTCGCAAGCACAATTAGACTCCTATTTTCGAGAAAATAAACCATTCCTTGACCCTGATCTCAAGATGGAGCAAATGGTGAAGATTTTTAATACAAATAGAGCTTATTTCTCCAAGTTTGTAAATGTTGCTTATGGTGTTAATTTTAGTAATTACATCAATATGTGGCGGCTTAGGGAGTTAGATTCTTTGATGGAAGATCCGGAACATAAGGAGAAAGATTTGCAGACACTCATTACGATGGCAGGATTTGGCAGCCTACGTAATTATTGGCGGGTTAAGAAGAAACTTGAAGAAAAACATAAAAACGATAAATATTCAGAATGATGGATTTAAACTTATTAGCACAAGTATTGGCTTTTGCATTGCCGATTTTTTCTGCTCTGTATTGTCTTATTTTGTTGTTTATAAATTTGTATTTTAATAAACATGATGTTTTTACTAAAAGGCTGTCCTTTTTATTAGTTATTTTTTACTGTATTGAGATAGTTTACAGTATAACTATTTTATTTTTTATTCATTACAAAGATCTCTCTAATTATGTAATTCCGGTGTATTATTTTAGTATGCTGCTTATTCCTGTATTATTATATCATATTATTTTTAAAATCACTCGTTTACGCAAAGCAGAAGAATTCAATTTTTGGCATTATGGCATCCCTGTCTTTTTCTTTCTACTAACTAGTGTCTGTATCGTTATAATTTCTCGTAACATTTTTGGTTCTCTAAAAGGTGGAATGGATGCTTATCCTGAATATAAATCGTTTGTCTTATTTTTGGCAAAACTGACACCTTTTTTTAGGCTGATTTTTAGTTCTTTTTATATCATTCTATCCCTCCATCGAGTATTTACTTATAGAAAAAAGATCAAAGAATACTCTGCTGATATAGGTACTTCGTCCCTAGTTTGGTTATATAAGATACTTTTTTGCCTGATTATTTTGTTTCCTATTACTTTCGTTCATTATTTTTCTGTCGTTGGCAGTCTTTTTGATGATGTGACAATAGTCATCAGATTGACTTTGATCGTTATATTTAATAGTATTTTATGTTGCAATATTTTCTCCAAGAATTTTTTGCTGTTAACCGAAGATATTATATTTCAAGAAAAAGATAAGATTTCGGACGACAATATCGCAGGTAATCCCATTGATCCCGTGGTCTTTGAAGAATATATGGATGCTGAAAAACCTTACTTAAGTCATGATCTTAAAATTACAGATCTTATGGCACCATTAGGGACCAA
>NZ_JAHXYR010000014.1 GCF_019969845.1 Sphingobacterium sp. GVS05A | reverse complement strand
TCCCCTCTGACATTAACTTGGTATAGCTATCATAAAGGTGTCGGATCATTAAATAGGTATAATACACCGAATACAGTGCTACCGAAATGAAAAGATATGGTATAAAAAAATTAAAGACATCATTATGTGAGGGAAAAAAAGATAATGAACTAAAAAAGAATAAACTAACCGCAAAACTAAGCAGGAACGGAATCACATAATGGTATCCACCTATTCTCTTTTGCTCGCCCATAGATGTGATAATAACAATTACATGAAAAAATACGACCTGCATGAGATGGAGGTTGAATGCGACAAAAGGAAGAATATATTGAAATGAACTACCAGGAACCTGAATCATTAAATTAAAGATCCAGTTAAAAATCATCTGACAGAAATAGATCAATAACAGTCTTTTAAGATATCGTTCGATAGATAAAATTCGATCTCCGTATGCAAATAGCAAAAAAAGTATACAAATGATAGATGATGCGACCGGGGTTGCGGCAATTATGATTTGGTAAAGTTCATTCATAGGAGACCAATAATATTAATATTCGAAATAAATGACTATAAAAAAACGCGCAAACTAGAAGGGTACTTTTATAATAGTATATAAATTTATTCATTTTCACTCACAATTGGATATAAAGAAAAAAAATATTTTAACCTTACACCCCGTATGCAAATTCTTTCAATTGAAATCTCATAATGTTGTTTAAAAGTAGGGAGACGGTCGCTAAAAGTATTCGTTTAACAGAAATCACCCACGATCAAACGCATAATGATTTGTCTTGGCGGGATTATCTATTTTGAGTTGCTTTATATTGTTGAATACAATCTGTTCTACTCTTTCGATCAATATCCTATCATTTATACTTTTTGAAATATAATCTGATGCACCTAATTGCAATGCTCTACTAATCTTGTCGCTGTCTAAATCATCGGTATACATAATAATCTGACTATTGGGATACAATTTCTTTAGATGTGGAATACTATCGATACCATTCATAAATGGCATATTGACATCCACTAAAAAAACATCCGGATCTTCAAATTTAGCTTTGAATGATTCCATGCCAACTGGAGAAGAGGCTTCTAACACTATTTCAAATTTTGGATTCGTGTGCTGGGATAGCTTCGCCCGTGTAAAAAATCTAATGATTGAAGAATCATCGATAAGACCTATTTTAATTGTTTCAGTGTACATAATTATCAACTTTACTTGATTTCTACAAAGAAATAGAATGCTAACAACCACAGCACTGCTTTTGATAAAATCATTAGTGACATATAGTCAATAACATGTTTTTACCTTAAATCTCACTAAATTTAGAATTCGCCGAATGATAATTGCATAAGCCACAAAATATATGCAATAGAAAAAAAACCGTATAAACACTTTACAGCAATTTCACTTTGTAATAACTGAAATTTCTATATTTAAGTTGTCTACGCAACTTAATAAATAACACCTTGATAAGTATATAGGCCCATTTTGATTAGTCTCTTAAATGACACTTATTAAATTAGTAATTGCTCACTTTTACCGATATATATTAAGATTACTCTAGGATGTCTTCGATCAAATTAATACTAATAATTTAGGCTTAATTGAAATTGTAGGTTTTGCTTCCAAACGAATTTAAATATAAAAATTTTACTATTCGTCATAGGCAAAGATTCTTGTATCTGGTATATTAGCTACCATATTTCCAGTGTACTGACAATTCCAATCTAATGATTTCCGAATAAGATAAACAAAATAACTAACGAAAGATAGCCCCTGTCATAAGAATTGTTCCATGAGAACAATTCGTTTTAATGAAGTTCCCTTTTTGCCTAATTTTTCTAATAACTACTCCACGTACAAGAGGACGTATTATTTTATAACCAGGTCTTTTTCCGCAATCTTAAGACTGTGGCCTCGGCCTGCATCCAAGATGGCAACCAATAGATAAGAGCCTGGCAGTAATTGCTCGCTCAGTGGTAGATTCAACCGCTGTTTACCCTGTGGCATAATGGCAAAATAGGCAGGCTCAGTCTTGATCTCGGCCCCAGTAATTTTATTGGTGATTTCTAACCTCACAGTGCCTGTCTTATTAATCTGACCTGTATTGGCAAAGGCCAATTGTACCTGTCCATTTCGCATGGTGCCAGTCGGACCAGTGTAGGTCATGGCATTGATCTCCATATCGCCAAGCGAAGCACCTAAAGGATTGTAAAACACCTGTATTCCAAACTCATAGGCGACCAGTATCCCTATTCCTGATTGATCAGCGTTATCTGACTTACTGGGATTGGTCTGGGTCAGGAAAAGCATGCTATTGTAAGCCGATTTAGAGGCAAGCTTATGTGGTACGGCACAGCTGATTGTCAGATTTTTACTCTCGCCAGGGCCTAGTTCAAAATTGTTTTCGCTCACTTCAATCCAATTCGACATAGATTGCGCCATACTTCCGTTAGGATGGTACTGTCGATTTCCGGTACTGTCCCTATCCCAGTCACTAAGACTAGACGTAAAGCTATAAGTCTTGGTCTTGCTGCTGTTGGTCATCTTTACATTTCTGCTGACAGTCTGCCCAGCCAAGCCCTCAAAAGTAAGGGTAATAGGAGATACTGATATATCCTGCGCCGCAGCTGGAATAACGAAAACAAGAACCAGTAGGAGCTGATGAACAAAATGCTTCAATTGGAGGTATATAACTTCTATTTTAATCATTATCTTTTATTGTTAGTTGTCACTTTTATTTTTTAATACACAAGTAATCAATCCGCTATGAATACCCGACACGACCTTATTGTCTGGACCAGTCATTATTATTTTCTTCGAATCGGTCACTAAGATACTGTATTTGACAGCATATTTTTCCCAAAAGCTGGTTCCGTCGTTATGGCACTGTAAATAGCTTTACCCTGTTGACCTCTATCGGATCCTGTCCCGATGCAGATTCAATCTGCAATACAGATACCCATATGCTGATATCGCCACCTGAGCGCGTAAAACTACTACCATTAGCCTTTGCTCCGATGATATATAGTGCTATTTGGCTTGTACAACATCAAAATACACATTATCTTTTTATTGTACATATTTTTGTTGGCACTTTTAGTGCCTATATAGCAAAATAAGGGAACGGACAGTTAAAAGCGTACCGTCCCCAAATACCGATTTACTAAATTATGATACATTTACTATGGCACCCTAGCTTTTTAGCAAAGCTACTGGCCAGTTCTAATCTTTTATTAAGGAGCTGTTACTGTAAATACAAATGTTGCTTTATACGGTTCTTTAACCCCAGTTGCCAAGGTATTATTTACCGGGATATCATACTTAACATCATACCCTTGCCCAAAGGCTGTAGCTGTGCCTCCTGTAAAGATGTCCTGTGCCATTGTAGTTGGCGTAATAGCTGTCCCGAAAGCTCCTTCTCCTGTTTTGGATGCAGAGATACGCAGGATATCTAAAGGTAGTGTCGAGTTTGCAGAGGTAAAGTTTGCCTCGTTGGCCTTTACAGTGATCTTATAGGCTCCTGTAGCTACCGCATTGATCTGATTTGTAATGATCTGTGTCTGCTCATTATTATATTTATCAGCATTGTCATACACGAAACTTAACTGATCTGCTCCTGTAGCACCACTACCACCTTCACCGCCACCACCGGCACCAAATACGTCTTTAAGTTCTACATTAACTGTAATCGTACGGCTATCTGCGGACTGTGCCGATGCAGTATTATACCCTAATCCTGCTGTTAATAATATTGCCAGTCCTAAAATTTGCTTTTTCATTGTTTTTGTTTTTAAATATTAAAATTATTGATTACTTACTTGTATCCTGTTTTCGCCCACCACTTATTAAGGAGCTGTCACTGTAAATATAAATGTTGCTTTATATGGTTCTTTGACTCCAGTTGCCAAGGTATTATTTACCGGGATATCATACTTAACATCATACCCTTGTCCAAAAGCTGTAGCTGTGCCTCCTGTAAAGATATCCTGTGCTGTTGTAGTTGGGGTAATTGCTGTACCGAAAGCTCCTTCTCCTGTTTTGGATGCAGAGATGCGCAGGATATCTAAAGGTAATGTCGAGTTTGCAGAGGTAAAGTTCGCCTCATTGGCCTTTACTGTGATCTTATAGGCTCCTGTAGCTACCGCATTGATCTGATTTGTGATGGTCTGTGTCTGCTCATTATTATATTTACCAGCATTGTCATACACGAAACTTAACTGATCTGCTCCTGTAGCACCACTACCACCTTCACCGCCACCACCGGCACCAAATACGTCTTTAAGTTCTACATTGACTGTAATCGTACGGCTGTCGGCGGACTGTGCCGATGCAGTATTATACCCCAACCCTCCTGCTAATAATAATGCTACTACTAAAATTTGCTTTTTCATTGTTTTTGTTTTTTAAATGTTAAATTATTAATTACTTACTTGTATCCTGTTTTCAATTATATGATACGATCCATGAGTGAATACTCCTAAAGCATACTCAAATTTTCATTACAGTTTTTTGATCTCTACGCTTCTGCGCATATCTTTCGATGTAAAAATAAGATACTGTTTTTCAATACTTTTAACCACCGAAATATGCTGCTCATTATTTTCTATATGCAATGGAAGACGACTTACATCAGCATATATTTTGTACTTCGCTTCGGGTAGGTATAGATTAAATGCCCCAACATTATTTGTTGATGTTTGGAATCTGACGTTTTCATCATCAACCGAAATGGCTAGGATTTGTATCCCCGACATATTGACGATTCCTTCTCTAATATATTCGTTCTGAATAACCTTGACCTCACCGGTAATCCGATTGGTCTTCACCAATGGAAGGGGATGTTTCCTATTTTTTGAGAGTAAGACTGAACTGTTGGCTCCTTGTAGTAATGTCCAACCCTCCATGTTTGATATTTCTGGAGTGTATGTATCACCCACTGTTCCATTGAAATTTACCTCCCCACGTTTATTGGATACAGCAGAAAGATCATTGATCGAAAGGAGTATATCCGATAGCAGAGGTTCTCCTTTATCCCGGATACCGTTCCTATTCTGATCGTCAAAACAGATATAAGTCAGCTTTCGTACAGATGAATTCCGTTCTCTACCTAATTTCTTCTCCACTCCAATACGGATTTGTCTAGAGGTATAGAGGTCTTTATCACCCCAATGTATAATAGGATCCTCATAGTTTATTCCTGTTTCAGGATTATAACGTGTCATCAGAGTATATTTATTGACACCATAATTTACAGAAGCTGTAAAAGCCCAATCGTTCTTGACATTCCATCTACCATATATATTCAGCATATAATTTTCGCTTTTATTGTATCCATAGTAATTATACATCAGCGAATAATTGACGCTTAACTTGTTTTCTAGGCCGACAAATGCTCCTGTTGGCCCAATAGTAAATACATCATACTCTTTTTTTCCTACGTTGACCAAAGCATCAGACAAGTAATAAGGATTGTGTTGATAGTATGCAGTCAGTCCCCATTGCTTAAAGCTATAGGAAAAGTCTGTTTTTAATGAATAAAAAGGTGCCGTAGGCCGTCCAGAAGTATTCTCCGATGTATACCCATGATCCGTCGATAAGCTCATGCTATGGTCCATGTGATGCAGGTTGAACAACAATTTCGCCCGATATGATTTCGACATCCAGTCTGTAATTTGGGGCTCCTTATCTGCAGCGATCTGCGAAGCCATAGATTGGTACATATAGTAGGGATACATACCGACACGCAGCTGTTCACTCAATTTAACACGGTACCCCAGCTCATAGTTCTGCTGCTCTGAATAGTTCGACCGTCCAAAAGAAATATTCGTTAATGTAGTGTTCAAAAACTTGGGTTTGTTGCTCTGGAACCGTACCGAAGCTGACAAGGACTCTTTGTCAGAGATCCGCATACTTCCGTTTCCATTGAATACGAATAAACCTCTATTGAACCCTCCATAATATGGGCTACCGTAGAATACAGACAGATTTCCAGCAGTATTATTATCAACAGCAGATTTCCAACGATAATTAAGGCCTAAGGTGTATCCCAGCTCCTGCTGTTTATTCATTTTAGATGTGGTCTGATAACTAACACCTGCATCAGCGGTCAGCCAATGCCCCATTTTATGGATCAGGTTCTTTTTTATGGTATAAAGCGAAGTATTGAGCTGGCTATAATCCTCCTGTGCATTGAGGAGTACCATCTCCAGGTTTTCACGCTCAGCTGTTGCATCACGATAGGTCGCAGCAAGGGTATACCCCCCTCTTTTCCACAGATGATTGTCGGTAAGCAGCATATTATCATTATCAATAGCTGTAATCCCTACAGTCTTATTTTTATCCAGATTGTAGCTCAGCTTCCCTCCTTTTCCACTTACATTAAAACCGTAGTTCTCATTGACAGATCCCAAATGTACATACCATCGTCTTGTTTTCAGATATACATAGGTATCACTCAGATTATATTTTGACTCATTTTTCAGATAGGAATTCAGATTCAGATTGTATCCCCACTCTTTCTTTGTTTCCCATTGATACCTTCCCGATCCCGCCAATTGTACCGAAGAAAAATTATTGGCGTTAATAAAATTCAGGCTTAACACATTCGGACGGTTGGAATATATGTCCTGATAGTGCATGACAAGGTTTCGATTATGTGAAAGTGACATAATCCGAATATTTTTTTGAGCAATAAGCTTACCATGCGGATCTATCGCCTTTATTTTTACCGCAAAATCAGCGGTGTTACTAGGCGCCCCTACATTCGTCGCGTTGATTTGGATAAGCTGATTTTGCCCCGGCTCAAGGACAATCTCGTTATTGTCAAAATCAAAGCGAAGACCTTTGGGCACATCTTCAAATTCCAATTTAAAGGATAAGGGCACCAATCCAGAATTTATAGTCCGAAGCTCCAATTCGGCGGAACTACTGAACTGCCTCAAATAAAGTTCATTATATGGAGTCTCCAATAAGAGCCCGGATTTTGCATCTAATAGTACAATAAACTGCGTAGCATAGATATTTCTATCTGACGAATCTACATTATAATACGACGTTGAGAAATCCTGGCTGGTTGATTTTATGGTATTCTGGTTTGCAAAAAACTTAATCGGCACTTGTTTAATTTCACCTCCGGCTAATACGATGCTATCCGGCAATTTAAGTAAGGCATTTTCATTGGCATTATCCTTATATTTCCGAAGGACTATCTCACGATCAGATTTATTCTTAAATGCAAGAAAATTTGAAAATGTTTCTCCGGGTTTTACCGTTAATGTATCTTGTACAAAGCGAATATCTATCTTAGACGTCTGAGCTGTAACAAGCAATGCATTTATCATAAAACCAACAGCAAAAACAATCCGCGGAAGATTTTTAAAAATTATGTTCTTTAATATTTTATTGCAATTTAAACTCATATTATTTCTCAGTTGCCATTATCAAATTATGATATTGTCAAACGCGTATATTCATTTGACAGAACAAAGAGAAGGAGAATGTTTTTGTTTATTTACGTCAAACATATATTCGTAATGACAAAACGTATAGTTTTTTGGTAAAAAATACAAATAACTGAAAATCAGTGTTTTTAATTTAAAAATTTACTTTTAGTCACCTTTTTTATTACAACATCTCTATTTGATTTTCCCTGAAATCAACCGATAAATTTTAAGAACAAACTATCATACAAAATATCATACTCTTTTATACGAAATAAAAGATCACAAAGAATATATATATGTTTATTTGCTAGATACATCCTCTTAAATTTTGAGATAACACGATATAATCAAAATAAAATATTGAAAATAATAAGATTACAAAAACTAGGGAAGCAATTAAAATGGAGCTTTATGAATTATAAAAATATCAAATCATTCCAACTATGATCATCTTCGAAACAAAAACAAAATTATTATCAAACAGTCCTGAAAAATTTTGGCGAAATTGTAATTAATGCCATACTCCTTAATCACTATTTGCCCATAAAGGGTGTTATTTAGTGTTTTATATGGTTCTTGCCATATGGAGAGTAATAAAATATAAAAAAGAGATCATTGAATACTCAGCAGATATTGATGCCTCATCATTGGGCTGGCTCTACCAGATATTCTGGTGTTTGGTTCTTTTGTTTCCCGCACCATTTTTGTATTACTTCGCTCCAAAAGCTGTTCTATCTGCATATACTGCCTAAATTATAACATTAGCGCTTATTACTATTTTTAACAACATACTATGTTATAATATTTTTTCCAAAAACTTTCCACTATTAACAGCAGATATGATATTCCATGCGAGGGACAGAATTAGTGCATAGCGAAAAAGTAGTATTATTGATCCAGTAGCTTACATCAATAAAATATTATATATTCTCATGGAATTTGCTTTGATCGATAAAAAGAGAGCTCCAAAACTCGAGGAGCTTGGAGCGCAAACATTACCCCATACTGGGCAGCAAATGACTAGTTGTATAAATGTGAAATAACTTGTACATAAGATTTTAAATTCAGATACACTATTTCTATGTGCTTGAATTTCCTCTGTGGTATTGTTATTGTGGCGTCAACGTATAAGTAATCGTGCCAGTATAGACACCTCCTACGGTAGCTCCGATTGGGAGGGTACTTAGTATATTTTTTGCCTCGTTACTAGGTATACTATATTTTATGCCATATTTTTTATCAATGGCTATTTCATCGTTTCCTGTAATAAATAACTGAGGAGAGGTAGATAAATTCACTGTATTGAACCCGGCAGTATTTTGCCCGGTAGCAGGGCCTAGCTGAATCGCCGACACCGGTATACTCAGCTCTGAATCAACGCTGGTAAAGTGAGTACTGTTGGCTTTCACACTAATCGTATAAGGCTGCAACTGACTCACAACAAGGTGATCAGGATATTCCTTAGATACTCCTTGCTGATAGTCATTTACACTCTCCAACTTTAGATCAATCTGTGTTGTACTGACCGAAAAACTGCTTAGATTTGGAACATGTATATTAAGTACTCGTGAGTATTTTTTGGTAATATCTCCTGTATAAGAGTCTTTAAAAATTAACTCAATAGGCACTGTATAAATACCTGGCTTTCTAAAATATTGCTTCATGCGCGCAGATGATATAGCAAGGCTTTCCTGACCCAATAGAGATTTGTTACCTGGGGAGATATTTTTTGTCCGCAATATTGTGGGGTTATCCATATGCAAAATTACAGAGCCAGTTCCCATATGGTAAGTAGCAACATTTATGGGTACAGGCTCAATATTCATATTATCCAGACTTTTAGCGACAAATACTGGAGCTGTTGCCCTAAGAATAGTGGAAAAATCTATTGTATGTAGCACCGTCTTGATTTCAGAATGCTTAACATCTAATCCAGATAAATAATCTGCGCTACCGTTTACATAAACATCCCATACTGGGGCCCAGTCGCTATCTGTCATCTCACTCAGCAGCGGTACATCTATCGCTACAGGCATTGTCCTATTGGGCACCAGCCTACCACCATTACTATTCATATCATATAGAAAAACATTCATCCCATACCTTTGTTTATACCAAGCGTAATTGGAGAAATTTGGAATACTGAACCATAAACCAAATTTTGTACCTTCGGGGAATGTGGCGTTACTTTCATTCACCAAATTAGAACCCATGCCACTTGCCAATATTGTATGGCGCATCGCTCCGTCACTCGTTGTCAATCCAGCTTTGATAGACCTCGTGCTTAGCCTCCAAGAAAGCTCAGGTCTATTCGTTATATGTGTGACAATATCACTTAGCGCATAGATTGAAAAAGTAGAGGGTCTAGTACTAGTATTTTTTTCGAAAGTAATCTGAGCCCCCACTGGAGAGATAGGTTCCGCAGCGCCTGAAGATTGTAAAAAATCAGCCTTAGTAATATTTATTGTTGTATAATTCTGTGCATTGACTACCTCACTGGACAACAAAATACCCAAAGTAGCTACTATATATCTAACATTCATAATTTTTATTCCTATTATTTTTCACCTAAATAAATTTATTATTTATCCTTTTTCTTACTTCCTGTTCTACTAATAAAGCATTCAACAGAAATCAAATTGATATTACACTTTCACACTACGCTAAGTAGACTTCATATCGGGTCCTTTGAAAAGATATTCCTCAATAGAACGGATTTACCCTTTTAATTCCGAAATAATATGCTTTGTTCTGTGATAGCTTTTGACACTTTTAAAACCCACTGTATAGACAAGTTCCTCCTCCTCAAAGCCTTTATAATAAGGATCCGATCGAAGAGCTTCAATTTCGTGCATCCGACAAGTATTTATAAATGTACTGAAATTCATACCATAATACTGATTGATAAAATTTGACAGATAGGTTCGATTGGTCCCTAATGGTGCCATAAGATCTGTAATTTTAAGATCATGACTTAAGTAAGGTTTTTCAGCATCCATATATTCTTCAAAGACCACGGGATCAATGGGATTACCTGCGATATTGTCGTCCGAAA
>NZ_JAHXYR010000013.1 GCF_019969845.1 Sphingobacterium sp. GVS05A | reverse complement strand
ATGGACGATGCCAATGCATAACTGGGGCTTGACCATATCCCAACTTTATATTAGATTTGGGGATAGACTCAAACTCGAAAGAGGTTTTTAAGTTTTAATCCTATGACACAGTTGGTGTTACACTCCCCTTTAAATACATTTTATTATTCTTTTTAAGAATCCTATGAACAGTTGCAGTCGAGATTGAGGACTCCTATAAGTACCTCATTTTTCATCGCTGTTGATTTATATAATAATGTGGTAAAACGGTAGATTTACTATCATTTTAACATAAATTTATTGAAAGGATCTGTATGAATCACACACCTTAGGAACTTGTCCAAATTAGTTTGAAGACATACAAGTTCATTTGGTAATAAGTTTTTTATTCTAACAAGATGTTCAGATAGAATTTCGATTTTATTATCAATACTTCCGTATTCTTCAAAAAATTTTTCAAACATTTTTATACTTTAAATACTTGTAATACAGATACTCTTTTTAATTTGTTTTGCATCATTAAATGCCCTGATAAACAAATTAAAAATATCTTCGCCATCCGAGGTATAAAAATAATTAGATAAACTTGTAATTCTATCTGCAATTTTCTCTCCCCATGGTGGTTGCAATTCTAAATTATCAATATCCCAAATAATACAGTTAGGAGCATATTCTTTTAATGCCTCTTTAATTTCCGCTAATTCTTTTTCTGCATCTAGAATTTTATCCGAGGATAACTCACCGTTATATAATTCTTTCATTATAAACGGATACTTCTTCCCCCAATTATTATCTTCCAAATTGTAAGCAATCGTAGAAAAGAAAGAATGTAAAATGCTTCCTGTTCCTATTTTATAAAACATAGGGCCTGTTTTTAATCCTACCATTTTTATTTTATATTTATTTGTTCAAATTTACGGTTCAGATTTTAATGTTTTAAAGAAACTCTCAGCGACAGCATTGTCCCAGCAATTTCCCTTTATACTCATACTTCTTGTTACGATTTTATAGGAATCTAACGTGTCACTAAATTCCAGTTCGGCAATATCCGAAATTGAAAACTTGTTCAAATAAATATCTTTATACAATGCAAAATAAGCCACATACAGAGTGAAATCTATCAGTGAGTATCAGATATATTGCTAATTTTTAGCCTTTAAGAACATGCTTATAGGTGAATGCAATCAGTTTATCATTTAAATTCCATTGTGCCGTTTCGTTGGAAATCAGTTCATCATGTCGCTTGCGAATATCTCTTAATGCATTACCGACAGATTTACGCAGGTATTCACTTTCGCTGGCCTTATGCAAACTGATAAGTTGTATGGCCACTTTGGGGTGGGTTTTAAAATAAGGGCGGCTGGTCCAAATCCTCAGGCCTTCTGTCACAGCCCTGCAAACATTGGGATGTTTGTCACTAAGCCACTCTTGTATTACCAGTAAGGACTGCTCGTAGCCATTGTCTTTACAGAACTGATCAAATGCTTTCGCTACTATTTCCTGTACCCGCCAGCTTTGGTCGGACCGGGCGACCTCTTTAAGCTCGTTCAATACCTGGATGTCTTTCGCAGCAATAAATCCCAGAATGAATATCGCGCAACACCTTAGCTGGTAATGCTCACTTTTCAGCAGGCGAATCGCTATCGACTTTGCATCCTCCAAACTTTCCTGTCCGATGATCTCCAGCGCTTCCTCTTCAAAAGGTTTGAACCCATGCTCAATCTTCGTAAGTTTCTTTTCAAGTGAATCCATGATAACAATTTACTTCCACAAGTTACAAATAATTAATAAGTACCTGAGCCAACATATGAAGTTTAAACATTGGGAAGTAAAATATCACCCTAATCAACTAGTCACAAATAATTTGATAAGGATAAGTTTCACTTTTAACATCTAATTTTCTGACCATAAGCGTTCAGTACAGAAATACACAGCGACAAGATCGTGATGGCCGGAAGTTGGAGCTCATCATGAACGACTTGCAAAAGTAGGGACTAGAATATGGAATAGCAGAAAATTGACAAGAGCCTCTAATTTATATTAATACGCAAAGGTACAGATTCCATGCTAACCGTTCTATTCATATATAGATGAACCATACAGACAAGTAAATTGAACCGTAGAAGAAAGCAATATGGCTATTAAATAAAGACCTTTGACTTATAACATTAAATCAATCAAATGTCAGAAATTACTAAAATTCAATTGGGTCAAAATGGACCTACAGTTTCAAAGATTGGTCTGGGATGTATGCGGATGTCATCCATATGGGGCGGCCCTACACCTAATGAAACCGAAAGCATTGCAACGATCCATCAGGCTTTGGACAGCGGGATCAACTTCCTGAATACCGGAGATTTTTATGGTGCTGGCCACAACGAAATGCTTATCGGGAAAGCCATTAAAGGAAGACGGGCTGATGCTTTCATCAGTGTCAAATTCGGTGCTATTTTTCATAACGGCCAATGGATCGGTTTGGATCTCCGTCCTGTAGCGATCAAGAACTTTGTCAACTATTCGTTGACCCGTTTGGGCATTGAAACCATCGACCTATATCAGCCCAGCAGAATGGATGGCAGCGTGCCGATAGAAGACATCATCGGAACGATAGCGGGCCTGGTGGAGGAAGGTAAAGTACGTCATATCGGTGTATCGGAAATCACCGCCGATCAGCTCCGTAAAGCCAATAGCGTTTATCCCATCAGTGCACTTGAAATCGGTTATTCTTTGGCTGACCGTCAGATCGAAAAGGAGCTGTTGCCCGCAGCTAACGAATTAGGAATTGGTGTCGTGGCATTTGCCAATACGGCTGAAGGCCTGTTAACCGGTGATCTGCAAGCTCCTATTCCTATGGATGACCATCGAAATCACTTTTCCCGTTTTCAGGGTGATAACCTGATCCATAATCTTGAAAAAGTTGAGGTATTAAAAGAAATTGCCCAGCATAAAAATGTCACGCCTACACAGCTTGCGATTGCATGGGTGAAAGAACAGGGGGATAATATCATGCCTTTGGTGAGTATGAGCCGCAGATCAAGGCTACCTGAAAATATCGCTGCGATGGAAATTGTGTTTACCCCACAGGAGATGAATATTTTAAACACTACCTTTGCAATAGGTGCCATCAAAGGCGGTACTTACTTACAAAGATAAATGGAAAGCCCAGCAGAAATTCTTCCCGGCGTTATATTCTACTCCTATCTTTCTTCGGAACGAAAAGAGAAAGCCTGTGTCTGGAACCACCATACCCTGGTATTGCAGGTCTCGGGTCAGATGGTCCTCGAAACTTCAGCGCAGAATGTAAACATATCTGCCGGAGGAGTGTTGTTAATTCACAAGAATCAGTTGGGGACGTTAACTAAAACTCCCGGACCAAGTGGCCATTATGAGACGATCGTCATATCATTGCAAGAAGATCTGATGCGTCAGATCGCGCTGGAGGAAAGACTGGAAGCTCACGGCAAATACACGGGAGCTCCAAACCTATGCCTCCCCAATAATGCGTTTCTAACTGGATATTTCCAGTCGATCATTCCCTATGCCCGAAGCTCTGGTGATCAAATGACTGATGAAATGGGACTTTTAAAGGTAAAAGAGGGAATCAAGTTGATACTGATAGCGGTTCCAGAGCTGCTTAACTTTTTGTTTGATTTTTCGGAGCCTTATAAAATGGACCTGGAAAAATTTATGTTGAGCAATTTTCATTTCAATGTCCCTATCGAGAAGTTTGCACAACTCACCGGGAGAAGCCTTTCAGGGTATAAAAGAGATTTTCAGAAGACCTTTGGCATGCCGCCACGAAAGTGGTTACAGGATAAAAGGCTAAATGAAGCATGGCATTTAATTGAAAGAAAAAACAAAAAACCATCAGCTATCTATCTTGATCTTGGCTTCGAGAGTCTGTCCCATTTTTCTAATGCTTTTAAGAAGAAATTTGGTAAAGCGCCGACTGTAGGTGGATAACGATGTGTTGTCCATTCCCCTTTTTCTAAGCTATAATAAATTGGAAATTAACTGCTACTTTTTAAGATCATTTAGTTTTGACCCGGCCTCCTCTTTAACATCTTCCGCTTTGAATGTAACCTGACCTTTCAGTTTATCATAACCATCTGAGACCGTATCGGCAAAATGACCTGCCGTCTCTTTAATCCTAGAAGTAAGATTGTCATACTGCTCCTTTACAGCATCAGATAGCTCTCCATAATTATTCTGTGCCTGATCTTTTAAATCGTCTGACTTTTTCTTAATTTTCTTTCTGGTTTCCTTTCCACTGCCCGGAGCAAATAATAGCCCTACAAGCGCTCCAATAGCAGCACCTGCCAACATTCCCAGAACTAAGCCCGTTTTGTTATCTTTTTCGTTGCACATTGTATATTTATTTTAAGTGGTTTGTAATTAATTGTATACAAACAAAAAATACAATTAACATACCAGTTTAACCACTATGCTAAATAAAAACAAAGATCAGGTAATAATCCGAAACGTTAACCGTACTTAGACCTATCAAATCATTTATTCTTTGCGTTCCAAAATAAGATGGATTTAGAATATTCACCTATTTTACTTCCTATCCGAATGGTCTAAATGGGCAGTATTCTTCCATAGCTAAGCTCGGTTTATTTACCTGTCTCAGCATTTGCCGCATCAACGGGTTTTGATTCTGGGGATCCTTTCTGACGAAGGAAGATTGTAAGGATTACAATAGAAGCGACCGAAAGGAATTCACTCTCGAAGTTCTCAAAAGTTGCGGAGAAAAAATGACCACTTCGCAAATAAGCAGAAAATATGATTTGTTGCCCCCCTAGATCTTTCAGCTCTTCATTGTGTTCTTTCCATCCAAAAATAGCTTGTGCTCCCAACGCTAAAATAAACAGGCAGATAAAAACAATAGAGAGGCTATTCCGATAAAAAAAACTTTGCTTTTTATAATTCATGGCTGTCCTTAAAAGATTTGATAATAGTTTTAACAATGTCTTCAATCGTGTGGTACACAATTTCGCGGGCTGATCCGCTAAATACCTCCCTACGTTCAATAGTTCTTTCCCCGATCAATACACAATAAAACATAGTACCGACAGGCTTTCCGGGGCCTTCGCTTCCACCCGAAGTTGTCAGCCCGGTAACAGAGACAACAACATCGGCACCCATCATCTTTTTCAGCCGAATTGCCATCTCTTTAGTGACTTCGGCAGATTCCGGTGTGTATGTCTCGATGAGTGTTGTAGGCACCCCTAAAATTTTTTCTTTTATGTGGGCATCATAACAGACAAGGCCTCCCCGTAAAATCTCTCCCGAATGTTCGCTTTGCGAAAATTCGAACGCTAAGATTCCTGCTGTGGCACTTTCCGCAAAAGCGACCGTTAATTTAGCAGCGGCAATAAGATTGCCGCACTCTTCAATTAATTCTTTTAAATCCGCCATGTTTCCTGTTTATAAATACTGTTTCCTTGTGCACTACATATTAACATAACACTAAACTGAACAACAGCAAAGTCTGAAAGGTTTCACTGATATTGATACAAAGACCAGGGATAGACTTGAAGGAGAATGTCTCTTATTTTTTTTGACAAGTATTAAATTTCTTTTATTGAACCAAAATGGAATTGGCTTGGTTATCTATAAAGTAACTCTTAAAAATTTTTATTATGGCAACTACAAAATCTGTAACGGCAAAAAATGCCGCGAAGAAACCTTCCGGCAATACCGGAAAAATGAAAGACAGTGAATTCCACGAATTTTTTGTCGATGAACTAAAAGACATTTATTGGGCAGAGAAACATCTAGTGAAAGCTTTACCCAAAATGCAGAAAGGCCGATAACGAACATTTTATCATTGCTCGTTTTAAATGCCGCCCCTAATAGCCTACGTGTCGTTAATATAAAAAAGTTTCAGCAAGAAATCCAAATGAATTCTCACTTTTTGATCTTGTATTCCATATTTTATAGTCATGCTTTTTTTGAATCTTAAATGTAAACAATTTGTTCCACAACAATATTATTCCAGAACTTAAGTAAGTTTTTCCTCATGTTCCAGATGACCTTTGCTGAGCTGGATTTCTTAAAAGATCGATACTTTCGATAGTTGGTGTATATCAATAGAAAGTGCTGGAATTTTTTCAAGCTTCCAGCACTCACATTCCAAAAAATAAAGCCCCAATTATAAAACCATTCCACCGTCCATAAGG
This sequence comes from Sphingobacterium sp. GVS05A, assembly GCF_019969845.1. Taxonomy (GTDB): domain Bacteria; phylum Bacteroidota; class Bacteroidia; order Sphingobacteriales; family Sphingobacteriaceae; genus Sphingobacterium. The sequence goes on along the minus strand of NZ_JAHXYR010000013.1, from coordinate 160,759 downwards.
ATTTCCGTTCCGGTCATGAAACTTGCCACATTGTTATCCGACAGGTAAATAACAGCTTTGGCGACATCTTCCGCAGTTCCCATTTTTTGTAAAGGGATTCCGCTGATTAACCATTTATCAAGACCTTCCAATGTTTTTTCATCCAATCCTGCTTTGGTCATAATCTCCGTTTTTGTTGGCCCCGGGCTTACTAAATTTACTCTGATTTTTCTTGGTGCTAATTCTGCAGCAGCGGTCTTCGCAATGGAATTCAATGCTGCTTTGCTTGCCTGGTAAATCGAACTATTTGGTTTAGAGGTGGTCGCAACGTTGGATGAAAGGAACACCACTGAAGCACCATCGTTCAATAGGGGAATAAATTTGCTCAAGGTAAAATAAGCTCCTCTGAAATTAATACCCATTACATTGTCAAAATTTTCGGCACTCATATTTTCGATCGGACCTAAAGTTCCGGTGACTCCTGCATTAATAAACAGGATGTCAACTTTTCCGAATTGCTTTTCAACTTCGGTTTTGAACTGATCAATGTCATCCAATTTTCCCTGATCCGCAACAAAAGAAATAGCTCCTAACTCTTCAGCGGCCTTTTCAATGGCTTCTTTTCGTCTTCCGGTGATAATTACTTGTGCTCCTTCTGCGATTAACTCTTTTGCGGTTGCATATCCTATTCCGCTGTTTCCACCTGTTACGATGGCTAATTTGTTATTGAACTTTTTCATTTCTTTGATTTTTTTCACAAAGTTATAGGGGAAATGGTATACTTTTGTTATCAGTATAACCGAGTATATCAGTATCATCAATTATATCATTTAACTTTGTATCCATGGAAAGAGATCAAACAGAAGAACTTAGAGCGTTGCAGGACACACTCTATTTCATTGGAGGAAAGTGGAGAATTCCTGTTATTAATTCGCTTTGCAATGGCAACCGACGTTTTCGAGAAATTGAAAGAAGTATCCCCGGGATTACTACAAGAATGCTTTCAAAAGAACTGAAAGATATGGAATTAAATAAGTTGGTTAAACGAACTGTTTATCCCGATACTCCTGTTTTAATTGAATATGAACCCACTGAATATTGCAGGACATTCGGGAATATTATTTCGGAAATGATTATTTGGGGTAGAGAACATCGAAGAATGATTGTGGAGGATAAGGTACCCGTCTAGACACATCAGGTATTTTACGCTGCAATTCGCTGGGTCTTTTATATCCCTGGTCAATAAACCAGAGCAAGCGTATTTTCCATTTCCCATAAAGCACTTCACCTATAAAGTCAAGTACACAGTTCAGGTTCGGAATTATTTTTCTCTCATACATGTTTCAAAAGAAAAGGTATGTTCCGATTTGTACAATAGGGGAAAAATTTATCCCTATGTGAATCGTAATTCCGTACTTGTACAGACTGATTTTATACCCCAAATTTGTCCTATAAACAATTCTTAAAATGGAACAATTTAATTTCAACAATGAGTTATCGGGCAAGATTGTATTGGTAACAGGAGGTACAAAAGGTACTGGAAGAGCAATTGCTGAAAGACTACTTCAGGCCGGAGCAAAAGTGATTATTACCGCAAGAAGCGCGCCTGAAAAAGAAAACAGCAATCTGCATTTCATTTCGGCAGATTTAAGTAAGGCAATAGGAACCCAAAAAGTAATCGACGAAGTATTGTCGACTTATGGAAGATTGGATATCCTAGTGAACAACCTGGGTTCTTCATCAACATCTGCCGGTGGGTTTGCCGTATTATCTGATGAAGATTGGGAATCAACGCTACAAGCAAATTTGCTGGCTCCTGTTCGATTGGACAGAGGATTTTTACCACAAATGATAGAGCGAAAAAGCGGGGTTATTATTCACATTGCTTCCATTCAGGGTAAATTGCCATTGTATAATTCTACCTTGCCTTATGCTGCTGCCAAAGCGGCATTGAGAAACTATAGCAAAAGTTTATCAAATGAAGTTACTCCAAAAGGTGTGCGTGTGCTGACTGTTTCACCGGGATGGATCAATACCACAGCATCGGAAGCCTGGCTGGGCGAGATCGCAAGAAACTCGAACAGTACTGTGGAAAAAGCAAAACAAGGTGTAATGGATGCATTGGGAGGAATCCCTTTCGGGAGACCTGCTGAACCTACAGAAGTAGCTGAACTTGTTGGCTTCCTTGTTTCACCAAGAGCCAGCTATCTAACAGGGACAGAATATGTAATTGACGGTGGAACAGTACCGACCATTTAATAATCCATCTAAATAATAGAAAATATGAATTTACCAAACATTATCTCCGAACTAGTAAAAGCGCAAAATGAATTTAACAGTAAGGCTTATGCAGATTGTTTTACTGAAAATGCGGAAGTATTTGACGAAGGAAAAACCCATAACGGGAAAATTGAAATTGAAAACTGGATTGACAAAGCCAACAAAGAATACGGAGCCTCTATGGTGCCATTAGAGTATAATGAAAGCGAAAACATCCTATCTGCGGAAATCTCAGGAACATTTCCTGGCAGCCCCATTGTTTTGAAATATCATTTTCAGTTAGCCGATGGGCAGCACATTAAATCCTTGAAAATAACCGGTTAAAATTCTAATGGACTAAAATTAATTAAAGCTGAAGTATAAACCTCAGCTTTTTGGCTATAATCTATCTGTTGGCTCAAAATTTGATATTTCGTTGTATTTAGGCTTGACCAATACGTTGCCCTTTAGATTGACAAGCCCTATTTTGAAATGAGGTGACTTTTCGTTACTATCACTGAGAGAGCGAAACCGGATTAAACCAAATTGGTACGACAAGTATTTTCGACCTTTGTTTTGGCTAACATTAAAAGGCATTTGTTTGTTTAAACCGAAAAGTTCCAATGGTTCGCCTTCAGCATTCATTAGGGCAAACAAACCATGTCCCAGGTCGGCAAGCCGTTTATCCTCTTTTTCAAGGGATAAAATCTTCTTTCCTTGGGCATTAATAATTAGGGTTTCACTTGGATTTTTAATGCTAATAGCCAGAAGATGTTTACTGTCTAAAAGTGCGAGCTGTTTCCAATTGTAACCCAGCACAAATTCTCCCTTGGTATTAATCAACGCGTGGTCAAGTTCTCCGTCGTCTTTATTGTCAAATCTGGCTACTACCGCCATACCATCATAAAATTCGGTCGCTTTGGCCAGCCCTAGCTTCACCACCTCTTTCCCGGTTGTATTGACATAACCATAATTGGGATAAAACTCCTTAACAATCTTATCTTCCTTATAAACCATAACCCTCGCTAAACCGTTGTTAAAGCTTGAAATCTCGTTATAAATTGGCGGTGTGATCATTTGGCCCTTGGTATTCATTAGTCCTAGGAGCAACTCTCCTTCTGGCAACCAAAAGCTGAACAAGCCATTTGAAAAAGTATCATCTATATCATATTTGGCATCTGTAACTATTTCTCCTTTCAGATTGATGATCCGGCCAATACTATTTTTATTATACTTTTTGGAAGTATATTTATCCCACACCTGCGCAAACCCGTTTTCAAAGGCTTTTGCATTTACGTATTGAAGCTTAATCACTTCCTCGCCTTTTAAATTGATGTAGCCATACAGGTCATTTTTAGCTACTACTGCTAGTCCTTGTGAAAAATACCCTATCTTATCGTACACAGGCTGTACCACTATTTTTCCGCTGGTGTTGATAAAGCCCCATTTACCATTGATTTCTACGCCCGCAACTCCTTCATTAAAAAAAGTGGTATTCGAAAACTGAACAGGAATAACCAATACACCTGATGTATCGCAATAGCCCCATTTGCCCTTATCTTCTTTTTTTATATCAACGGTTTTGTATTGCTCACCACGCTTGACAGAATCTTTTGGGTTTACATTCGAGGGCGCAACTAACACCACTGGATCGGCATCAGGCACATACTTACCTATATTTACGGGCACAAGGTTATTGCCCCAACAACCAGCATCGTCATAAACAAGAGGAATTACCTCACGCCCCATAGCATCAATAAATCCACATTTTCCATCTAGGCGAACCAAGGCCAGGTGCTTTTTGTCTTTTTGTGCAAATGCAACCGAACAAAATCCGATCAATAGCAATAACAACAATGGAAATTTCATATAAGAAGTAGTTTATAGAAATTAAATCTACTTAATTTATCCGTTCCTTCCAACCCTAGTCAAACTAACAGCTGTCACCCCGTAAATTATAATAAGGAAAAATCTCTTGAAAATCGTAATTTTTAGATAATTTAAGTAACAGAGAAGTAGATGAAATAAAATAATATAACAACCGCACATCGTTGGGCTCGATGATTTTATGATTGGATTCAGTAGACCAATCAATTTCAATTGACATAATTGGATTACTCCATATTGATGCCCGTAGCAAATGGGATATGAACACTCAACTACTAGATTTTGATTCTTCTTGATAGAAAAAGCCGATTATTTTTCTTTAGATCTTCATTGTATTCGTTGTTAATAGTTTTATCATTATTAGTTTCGTGGCCTTTTCTTAGATATCGCTGAATTTCCCGCTCTCCTATAGCGGCTAATTGACCAAATGAATTACGAATAAACATTCCGTTTTCTCTTTTTCTGGGGATGATAATATTGGGTAAGGACGCAAGATAAATATGCCATTTTTCTCCCTCTTTTACAGCGTACAAAACCTGAACATAATCCAGCTCGGCTTGCGGTACTTTATCTTGGTTGAGTAGTAACAGAAAACCTTTATTATTACTACTATTAAAGAAAATTTGGTCTCCAATTTTCCATTCACTGCTCCGTAAAAACTGAACACCTTCCACTCCCTGATCAAGCCACGCGCTTAATGTCTGGTAGGCCGCTATTCTTACTTCCATTTGCAGTTCAGTGTTTATCTTAGAAAATTCCTTAGGTTCATTATTTTTAACTTTATTGTTGCAACTCCATGCTGTACCAAATAGGAATAACACAACCGTGCCAGATAAAATAGTCCGTTTAATCATTTTGATGGAATGTATACTTTTTGGTTTTGCTTTCATACTAATCTACAATTACATTCTCATTTTCTGCCAGTCAATCGATCTGGTGATACAGTTCATCGTTCTGCTCTCCTCACATATGATTCTGTGCCTAAAGACATGAATAGTTACTTCTTCCTTAAAAATTCTATATATTTTTTCGGTTCATTTACAAATGCCCTTCCTTCAGATTTGATCATAGCCAATACAAATTTTTCTCTAGAATTTTCCAGATCTCCACTTTCATACAGCATCTTACCCAAAACAAATTCACGCGCACCATCATCTGCTCTTTCCATATCGCAATTCCCCATAATTTCTGCCCATTTGATGGCTTCTTCATGATTACCTATCAACAGGTATCCCTCCGCTAAACCCTCTGCAATGTGATAACTTTCATCATAGATTTCTCTAGGAATTGGCAATACATTCCAAGCCTTTAAGGAGACTTTCACAAATCCTTCGTAATCTGACTCTCCATAATACCTTTCTGACTCTTCTATTAAATCCTCTAATTTTGCAGCTAGCTTCCGATCTTTTACTTCCATATTGTTATTTCCTTTTATACGTGTAGTACCTTACTAGAATGTTTATAACCAGCTTGGCGTGTTGAGATCTGTCTGATCTTTAATGAGCAAGATAGCAATTTTTCAGGTCCGCAATTTTATAGAATCAAGCAGATATTATCTTTACCCATTGGATATTTATAGTACTTACTTGACGCTTATATTTGGATTTACTGATACAGAATATGAATGCCTCTGATAGTAAGGAGACTGTGTGAATCGAAGGGTAAATAAGGAGCAAGAAATTTCTAATTAATATTAACTATATTGAAGATACTAATTTTCTGTAGACAAACCAAAACGCACTTAACCATATTCTTTTAAAAACGATCAGATTTTATAGGTTGAAAATTAGCGGAAATCTTTTATAAATTCTCCCAAAAACTCCTCCGTTTTTTTAATTAGACAAATCAATTTAGATCATCGCAGTAAAGTAAATAGGATCAAAACAAGCTGTATAAAGAAATATTCAGTAAATAAATGATTAAAGTACTGAATTAGAATTTTTATATCTTTGTATCTTATGCAAAGACAGCTATTTACATATTATAGTTTGATAATTGGAATGATTGCCTAATTCCGGGTGTCTTGTTTCTAAATCATTGGTTTGGTAGCTACGTATTACCAAAGAAGATTGGTATGGAACAAACCATTCGGCTGATAGAGAATTTAGCAATTTTATTTCATCATTTTAAATTATTAAGAAGTGAATAACTTATCATTATATGGTTGGAACGACACGCTGTTCCAACTCAAACAAGCTTCGCAATACAAACATCTTTTTCATGGTCGTGTTGCCACCGTAAACAAAACCAATTATGAGGTCATTGCCCAGAGTGGTCGAGTGTTGTGCGAACTGGCAGGTAATATGCTTTATGGACGGTCATCATTTGAACTTCCGTGTACCGGGGACTGGATTATTTTTCAACCTTTTGAGGATAACAAAGGAATAATCCTTGATGTTTTACCACGCAAGCACACGTTATACCGAAGAAAGAGCGGAACGCAGAACGATAGGCAAGCTATAGCATCCCATGTGGACAAGGCTTTTATTGTACAAAGCCTTGATGCTAATTTCAGCGTTCGCCGAACGGAACGATTTATGGTTCAAATAATAGAAGAAAATATTCTTCCGATATTGATCCTCACTAAATCGGATTTGGAGTTCAATCGCCCTAAAGTAGAGGAATCGCTGAAACATATTGGACGTCAAATGCCAATACTTTTCACAAGTATTCTTTCTCCTGAAACAATACTTTCGGTGCGAAAATTTATCAAGCAGGGAGATTCGATTGTATTTGTGGGGTCATCTGGCGTCGGCAAAAGTTCTTTGATCAACGCACTGTGTGAACTGACAATATTTTCCACGTCCGAGATAAGCAAATCATCAGGTAAAGGAAGACACACCTCGACCCGAAGAGATATGATATTAATGAAGGATAGTGGTGTTTTAATAGATACACCTGGTGTTAGAGAATTTGGTTTAGCATCAGACAATTCTGAAACATTATCTGATATATTCGAACTTACTGATTTTGCAAAATCCTGTCGTTTTGAAAATTGTACACATGTTAATGAACCTGGATGTGCTGTTGTGGAAGCTGTAAACCACAGTCTTTTAGAACTGGAGGTATACAATAGTTATCTCAAACTGCGAAAAGAATCCTGGTATTTTTCTAGTTCTGAGCATGAAAAACGTAAAAGGGATAAATCATTCGCTAAAATTTCAGAAGAGGCTAAGAGAATAAAAAAACGTTAACCATTTACTCAATACAGGTGTTCCTCTAATAATTGAACACCTGTATTAACCATTCTTCTTAAAATCGATTTACTAAAGGTCCCTTTCACTATTTTTATAGCCAAATTATCAGAATGTTCCTTAACATTACACGTCGCCTATTTATAGTATTATTTCTTTTTCTACTGGAGTATTAAGGTTAATTAAATTGCCTGATTCATCATAAAAATTATAAGGTTCAAACTGACAATCTTCCAATTTATAGTACGCGACAAAAAGACAAGCTGAAAAAGCATGAGGATTTTGCTGTGGAAGGTACTCTGCTATGGGGAGCGTAGAGGAAACACTATATTCATAACAACGTAGTTATTTCCTTTCCTTCTGCATATACTTTCCCCCAACCACATAAACTTTCCAATATAGGTATGAGATCCAAACCTTTGCTGGTTAAAATATAAGCCACACCCGGTGGAACAGTACCTTGAATATCTGTTTTTAACAAAATAGAGTGTGTTTCTAATTCTTTTAGCTGCCTAGCTAAAACTTGTTCAGAAATATTGGGTAGCTCCTTCTGAAGTAAATGAAATCTATTGTTCCCTTGACTGATTGAATAAACAATCTGGGATTTCCACCGTCCACTGATCATAGCGATCGCAGAGTTTAGCTCACAGACCTGAAATAGGAATTTCTCATTAATGGCGTTGGTCGAATTGTTCTTACGCATAACTGTTGAATTAAAACCTAACAATTTTGTTAGTCATTGACTGCAGTAAAATATCAGCCGATATTTGTAGTACAAAGTTAAGAAATCCAAACACAATGAAATATTTTATCACAGTGATCGTACTTCTTTACTCTTGGGCTCTTAGAGCTCAAGAACAGTTTGTTATTCAATCAAAATATCTTCAAAAACGGGATACGGTCCTCGTTTTTAAGCCAAAGACTTATAATAAGGATACCAAATATCCATTAGTTTATTTACTGCATGGCTATAGCGAAAATTACAGGCAATGGAGCCATACGGCAGATCTTCAGCAGATGGCGGATCAATATGATTTTATTGTTGTCACTCCTGATGGTTATACATCTTTTTACCTTAATAGTCCATTGAAAAATGAAATGCAATATGATGACTTTTTCTTCAAGGAGCTCAGGCCCACAATACATCAGGCTTACAATATTGACAGAAACAATATCTTTATCAGTGGATTGAGTATGGGGGGATATGGCGCATTAAGGCTCTTTACACTGCATGAGGACTATTTTAATACCGCTGGTTGCAGCAGTGGTGCACTCAAAATAGATTTTAACATTTTTCAAAATGTCAGTCAACATTTTTGGAAAAATAACAGATTGGTAGATGACACGAAAACCCTTCTGGGTGGGACAGAAAACAATTATATAAACTGGAATGCCTACAGCATATTGGAGATCATCCGTAAAAGGCCCAACTTTAAACGGAACTTTATCTTTGATTGTGGCACTGAGGATATTTTATACCCTGCCAGCATGGAATTAAAACAGCTAGTGGATAATATAGGTATTCCAGCGACATTCATCAGTCGGCCCGGTGACCATAATACGGCTTATTGGAACAGTGCTATTGCCTATCATTTCGTTTACTTTAAGCAACATATCAAATAAATTAATTTCTTGCCCGCTGATCTAACGAAGTCCTTGGTCATAATCAGTATTGTCTATCCGGTCGATGAACAAGAATAAACTAAATCAAAAACTTATTTATGAAAGTAGTAGCGTTGCCGAATGATTTGCATCAGCCAAAATTTAAAGACAAAATCGGATCCTTATATTTTATGCGGCAACTTTTCCTATAGCATATGGAATGTGTTTGTATTTCTGCTGGAGAAAATTGTTCATTAATTATCTAATCTACTTTATCTGTTTTCTAAATATATGAGCTGCTGTCTCCATATCCAGAGCTTCCATATCCACAAGGTTTAATGATTTGACCATGTGAAGTGTACCTGTTTTATACTTTTGAAAATGTTCGGTTTTCAAATGGGACTGATAGGCTTGCTGGTCTTTGTACATTTCCAGTATCCTTACCTGTGTTGGTTTGTCCTTTTGGAACATAGGGAAAATGGCAATAACTCCCACTTCAAGTCTTACGGACGCTTCGGCCTCGATTTTGAGTATCTCCTTGTACTTTTCCAAATGTTCGGGATGTATTTCAATTTCTGAAATCCGCACCATTATTTCGCGCTGTTGAGAATGTGCATAGTTGCTCATACAAAAAAACATTACTGATGCCAGTACAGTTTGCAACGACCATCTAAGCCAAGTACTGTGTCTAAAGATATTTTTATCCATATCACTATTTCATTTATCTTAAATTGATTTAATAATTTTTGCAGGTACTCCACCTACTATCGCATTATCGGGAACATCTTTTGATACTACCGCTCCTGCAGCCACTATGGCATTTGCACCGATGCTTACTCCTGGCAAAATGGTTGCATTTGCCCCAATCCAAGCATTTTTTTTGATATGAACATGCCCTGGTACAAGGGACTGCCTATGCTCTGCTGCTATGGGATGACCCTCTGAAAGTAAACTGACTTTGGGGGCAATGAGTACATTATCTTCGATTGTGATGCCTCCTAAATCTAAGAAGGTACAATCAAAATTTATAAATACGTTTTTACCTATTTTGATGTTTTTACCGTAGTTAATATAAAGCGGGGTAAAAATGGTAACGCTCTCATCAATGACACTGTCCGTTATTTGGCTTAACAACCTTCTAATTTCTATGGGATCAGTGGAGCTGTTCATCTGTACGAGATGTACTTTTGTAATGTAAGAAGCCTCACGCATCTTATAGGCCTGTGGGTCATCGGAAGATATGGTTTCTCCATTTCGTAACCGCTGAAAAATGTCTATGACGTTTGATTCCATTGATGTAAGATAGTTTAGTAATAAATTCTACCAATCCAATAATTTTGGTTTCTAATTCGTTCAAGGTCTTCAAAAATAGAAATTATGTTTAAAACTATTTTATTTTTACCACCACTTTTCCTTTTGCCCTTCCCCTGGCAACATGATTTAAAGCTTCATTGGTTTGAGAAAAAGGATAAACTTTTTCTACAACAATTTTGATTATTCCATTATCAATAAGCTTTGTGATTTCTTCAAGCTGTTTCCCATCAGCTCTCATAAATAAGAACTGGTAATCAACTCCTTTTTTCTTGGCTTTTCTTCTAATTCCAGAACTTAAAAGTGATGATATTAATTTAATAATCCAAGATGCCCCAATTTCCTTAGCAAAGGTTGGTGTTGGTGGGCCAGAAATAGAAATCACCTTTCCCCCCCTTTTTACAATATTTAAAGATTTTACCAACGTTTTGTTATCTTGACTGTTTAAAACTAAATCATAATCTTTTAATACACTTTCAAAATCCTGTGTTTTATAATCGATCAAAACATCAGCGCCTAATTTTTCCAGCATATGAAAACTTGCTTTCCCTGCGGTAGTAGCCACTGTAGCTCCTAGATATTTCGCAAGCTGTATAGCTATAATTCCAACACCTCCCGAACCAGCCTGTATAAAAACTTTTTGCCCTTTCTTTAATTTGCCAATTTCTACTAAAGCTTGCCAAGCCGTCAACGCAACCAAGGGAACACCTGCTGCCTCTTCCATTGTAAGGCTTTTTGGCTTTAATGCTAGGTCTCCTTCAGGCACGGCTAGAAATTCAGCAAAAGTACCTATTGCATTGTCGGAAGGACGCGCATAAACCTCATCCCCAATTTTAAACTTTATGACATTGGAACCTATCTCTGAAACAACACCCGCCAGATCATGACCTAAAATAAATGGAGTTTTATAAGGCAAAATCAATTTGAATTCCCCGGATAAAATTTTGGTATCAAGTTGATTAATACCTGTTGAATAAATCTCCACTAAAACCTCGTTTTCCGTTATTATAGGTTTAGGCTCTTGGGCAAGGGTAAGGATTTCTTTCTTACCATATTTTTGGACAATAAATGCTTTCATAACAAGTCTTTTATAGGGTGGATTTATAATGTTCTTTTCTATTAACTAATTGATAGGCTTTATGGGGTCGAACCAATCATTTATTTTTCTTAATGATTGGTTCGATTCATATTTATGCCTGAGCTAATTTTGCCATAGCTTCCCCAATTGCATTTGCGTAAACCTTTGTATCACCAACAGGAATATCAAACAAATTGTTTTCCAGTCCAATAAACAGTTCTTCCGCTACTTCACTGGGCGCAATTCCTGCCGCCCCACCTATTTCAGCGGAAAAATCGGTGTTTACCAATGGAGGATAAACCTCATAGACCTGAAGTTTTTGCTGCTCTTCATAAGTTTGTCTCAGAGCTGTCGTATAGCTATGTAGTGCCGCTTTCGTTGCACCATAGGTTGGAAGAAATTTATGACTTCCATATACAGCAATAGACGAAACATTGACCACCGCTGATTCTTCTTTTTCCAACAAATGTGGAATCATTAATTCTGTAAAGTGAATGATCGCAAAATAGTTCGTATTCATCTCGATCATTGCTTTTTCGTGTGCATTGGTCGTCTCACTGAGTAAATATCCAAAAGCTGCTCCCGCATTATTGATGATGATATTTACATCATGATGATTTGTCTTCAAATCTTCTGCAATTCGTATCCTATCTGTTTCTACTGAGAGATCGCCCTGAATGGCAACGGCATCTTTCAACTCGGTCAACGCCCTTTGAAGACGGTCTTCATTACGTCCGTTTATAATAATTTTATTTCCTGCTTCATTTAATTTTTTGGCAATTGCCAATCCTATTCCTGCGCTTCCGCCACTAATGAATATAGTATTTCCTGTTGTTTTCATTTTGACAAATTTTGTTTGATATTATTATATGTATATAACTGTGTTCTTATTTATTTAAAAATGGATAATCTGTATATCCTTTTTCTCCGGGGGTATAAAAAGTTTCCTGATCTGGTATATTGAGTGCCGAATCTGTTTTAAAACGTTCAACCAAATCTGGGTTAGCAATAAATGGAACGCCAAAAGATACCAGATCCGCATCTCCATCCTCCAAGATCTGTGTGGCCGTTTCTTTATTGAAAGCACGGTTAATGATAATCGTTCCCTGATAAAGCTTTCGGAAATGTTTTGCAACTTGTTATTCATATTTCAATTCGTTGATTTATCATTTAAAATATACTTTTTAGTCTATTTTGTTCTAAAAAAAATTACAGCACATACTGCTCTAATTCTTTTTTAAGATCCTTTATAAGTTCGAGCATTAACTTTCTCGTTCCCATTGTCCTACTTAAAACAATCCCACCTTCGACAGCAGACAACATTTTGAATGCAAACACCTCTGAATTTAGTTTTTCTGAAAATTCTCCATTAGTAATACCTTCTTTTAAAACATTCGAAATACCCGTCTGACTAGCATTCAGAACAGCTGCAACTTTCTTTTTTATGGTTGGAAAATTATCATCCGCTTCTACAGCAGAATTAAAAATAGGACAACCTCCGGAAATGTAGGTGTCAAGCGGATTCTTATAAAAATCGAGGTATAAAAAGATCTTTTCTTTTGCCGTTTTACCTTTGGATACAACGGATGCCACTCTTTCAGACATTTTTTTCAAAGAATAATCTATAACCTGTTCAGATAGATCTTCTTTCCCATTGAAATGCCCGTAAAGACAACCTTTAGTTAAGTTGGTAGCTTCCAAAACATCATCAATACTTACACCGGAAATTCCCTTCTCGTTGTAAAGAGGACTGGCGGTCTCAAGGATAAACTGTTTTGTTTTTTCTGATTTTGTTAACATCTATTCTATGATTTACGCTACAAATATACCAAAAAGTATATTTTAAAAACAAATAAAATATACTAAAAAGTATATTTTGACATTTTAAACATATTATGCCAATTCCGCCAAAAAGGTATTTAACCTGTCTGACCTGGTTTGTTAGAAGAAACGATTTCCCGATGAATGACGGTTATATCTGTTTATTCAGTCAATTGTAGATGGATACACTGAACTCGTTCCGGCTAAGTGTTACCTATTCGTAATCTGGTAGTATAATTTCTTTCTTTCTATCCTTCTTATTGTCTTTTTTATCTCCTGAAAAAACGCGCATCAACCATTTTACAGGTTTACTTCCAACAATGGCTATCAATTGATTTAGGAGTGCAACTCCGACTCTCGACTCCGGATATACTATACGAGGAATACCTGGAGGCAGCTTTTGACACTCTTGAACGTAGGGTTTCATTATTTTTTCGTAGTTGCGGAAAGCCTCTTCATAATCCCTTCCCCTATAAAGCTCTCCAGCAAGAATATAGGCTCCTGCCATGGCAAGGTCTGTACCTTTTCCTGCGATTGGTGTAGCACACCAAGCAGCATCACCTGTAATGACAACCCTTCCCTTAGTCCATTTATCAGTCTTGACTTGACTGACCCTCTCAAAATAAAGATCTTCACTCTCTTTTATCTCATTAACTAATCGTTCAGATTCCCAGCCTGCACCTTGTATACGATCAATTAGCGCTCTTTTCTGATCTGCTTCACTTAGGTCTTTATATGCGTTCTCTTTTGCCAGAAAAGTTACCGAAGCCCTTGTCTTTCCATAATTATCAGGCCTCAACATAAATACAATGCCCTTTGGCGCATTATACCAGCGTGCCCACCGACTGTCCGTATTACTTCTAAGGATAGTAAGATAAGCTGTATATAAACCTAAATAGTTAAAACGAGGACGACTGCCAAAGGCAAGATCACGCGTTGCAGAACCGATACCTTCAGCTATAACTACAATGTCAAAGATACCCTTCCTTCCACTTGCAAAATCGACCTTGACCTCATTTTCACTTTCTTTCAAATCAATGATGTGATCACCAAAAAGATATTCTACACACTTCGCGGTGAGATCGTACAGTATCTTAACCAGATCGCCACGTAGGATCTCAAGTTCCTGAGTCATACTCATTGAACTATCAGATGGAAATTCTGCTATTGTATGATTGTCAGAATTAACGAAACGTAGCCCAATCTCGGTGGTATTATGTGAGCGGATCTCTTCTAAAATACCCATCTTAAGTGCAATTTCTTTTGCTGGTCCTTTCACGTCTATATTCTGTCCGCCCAGTCTCAAGCCTGCCGCACGCTCTATCACGGTAACCTCGAAGCCATACCTATCCAGCCAGTAAGCCAATGTAGTACCGGCGATGCTAGCACCCGAAACCAATATTTTTTTGTCTTTCATAATTATAATTTTCAATCTTTTGATTAGACAAACAACCTAAAGATCAAAGTAGTTCAAAAATACACGCAAATTTTTCACACGGGTTCTATAAAAATCCGAAAAAGCAAGTAAAGCTTTTTTTGTGTAAAAACACACTCAAAAGGCCTCGGTACTTTATACAGATATATGAAAGGCTGAACAAAAAAAATGCTGTAATCGAAACTGTAACAAATACTGAAAGAAATATGAGTAAAAGATAATTAAATGTACTAAATTATATGATTTTTTGGTAAAGTAATTTCCAGTCAATACAAAAGATGGTCATAGTGTAACTCCCATTGCAATGTTTGGTAACTGTAGTCACAATATGAACAAGCAAAATTTTAGAAAACTTCGGTAATTTTCAGCAAAAAAATCAAGAGTAAGCAACCTTCTCCTTTCTAAATCGGATATAACATGTAACCACGTTTAGAAAGATAATAACAGCCGCGATAATAGCGGATAAGAAAACAAGGTTATTGTTTTTTGTATTTGCGACTGCAATAGCCATTAATGCCCAAACTGCTACCAGGCCGAATGCTGGCATATTGCGTCTCCAAATCATAAACAAATGGATTAATAACGCTACTGTAAACATAGAAATCGTCCAAACCGTATCCGATAATCCAAAACCATCCCAACGAATCTTGGTTAAATAGGCAGCAACATTGGCAATTAACGCAACAGAAATCCATCCAGCGTAAATATGGAAAGGCACTTGTAGAAAGATACGGACTCCTATGGAAGTGTTGTTTATGGCATTTAATGTATTATGAATTATCTTTAACAATGCTACAAATAGCAAAATCATCAATAAAATAGTGGTAAATGTGTAGTCATAAAGCCAGGAGATCACCCATAGGCTATTTGCTAGACAGGAAATGAGGAACCACCAACCTACCTTTGAAATTATCTTATCTTTTTCAATTGTTTGCTTGCTAAATGGCCCATAATAAACAACAAACCCAAGAAGGCCTAAATAAATAAGCGCCCAGATCGAAAATGCATAACCTGCTGGTGTAAATAGATTTTGGTATTTGGCGGATATCGTTGCCATTGTTTGTCCATTAAATATCCCTGTATTGGAGAGGTAATTAATGATGATAGTTACTACCAATGCGATCCCGTTAATCATTTGAAATATCTTTTTCATATTGCGCTGTGCTAAATTAAGTTTCATAATTACAAATATTCCTTGTGCTGTCCTGCGGATAATTATTTAGAGTAAAATGATATCTAGAACTAAATTTAAAAAGACAAATTTATAGAATTTTTGACACGTGGCTATTTTATATTTTTAAAACTCAGGACAAAATTATAGACTAATCTGCACTACTAAATCAATGTTTTTTGCTGTTGAAAAAAATACGTATATAGCAAAAGTGCATTAGTTACTGATATAACGATCAATATGATATATAGTGGGGCTTTATCAACACAACAATCAGTTCTTTTAGCTACGGCCTTCCCTACTCTTCTTCTCGACTGGGCGTACGGGTGAGCGTGACTGTTTCCTAAAGTGAATCTAGTCGATGTTGTAATAAAAATTTTATATAAAAATAGTTAAACATATTTAAACATTGTTTAGTATTTGTATATATTTACAAGAATTAATGAAAGCCTTAAAATTAAGACTATCAATGTTGCCGTCCACTTTGAATATATAGTGTTAATGCCGGTCTTTAATCTGGGGCTTTAGTAATGAACCAAATTATTTTTATGAACTCAAAACCTAAATGTTAGTATTTAATCCCTGGATTTTGATTAATTGAAATCTGCCGGACATCTAAGCAAGGCTTAACTTAAAATGAATAAATATCCTCATAAAACCTCAATTTTCAACTCATGAAAAAGTTAAATAGCTTATTATTATTGCTGTGCCTCATACAGGGCGCCTTTGCGCAAAGACGAGCTCATGCTGACAATCTGGTTATCATTTCGGTAGATGGTCTACGCTGGCAAGAGTTATTTAAGGGCGCAGAGAAAGATCTGCTGTTAAATGCGAAATTTAATTCGCAGGATTCCCTCGAAAGAATAGCTAAATATTGGTCTGATGACCTAATCCAAAGAAGAACTAAGCTAATGCCTTTCACATGAAGCATTATCGCTAAACAGGGACAGATTTATGGAAACAGAGATCTGGATAATAAAGTTAATGTGAAGAATCCTTATTGGATATCTTACCCCGGCAGAAGCGAGAATCTTACAGGCTATGCCGATCCTAAAGTAAAATCCAATAATCATCCTAATAATGGGAATAAAAATATTCTGGAATTCATCGACCAGAAAAAGGGATATAAAGGTAAAGTTGTCAGTTTTGCTTCCTGGGATGCTGTAGGTCGGGTCATAAACAGAGAACGGAATGGTTTGCTCGTTAATATTCCCGGTGAAAATATTGCTGGTCATAACCTGAGTGAAGGAGAAAAGCTGAGCAACGAAATCCAGCACTACGAACCCAAAATATGGGGAAGCGGCGAACGTTTGGATGCTACTACGTATGCGCTGGCCAAATCGTATATGAGAGCCAGGCATCCCAAAGTAGTTTATCTCGACCTTGCAGATACGGATGAATATGGGCATAGCGATCAATATGATTTCTATCTTGATGCTACCAGAAATATAGACGCCATGATCAGTAGCCTCTGGAGTTATCTGCAGGAAGATCCCTTCTATAAAGATAACACCGTATTAATGGTCATGCCGGATCACGGAAGAGGTGTAGGAGATCAATGGACAAGCCATGGTGCAAGCATTCCCCATGCAGATGAAACCTGGCTGATTGCTATGGGGCCGCACGTAAAGCCTTTGGGCGAAATAAAGAGCGCCGGACAAATCTATCACGATCAGTTTGCCAAAACAATGGTAAAATTACTGGGCTTTGATTTTACATCTGAAAACCAGATCGGAGAAACCATTGATAGCTTATTAAAATAGAAGTATTTTATGAGACTGATCACAATACTAATTTTAATGTTTTTTGTTCGTCAGGCCAGCGCGCAGCAGCCTACCTATTACCTGAACTTTGACGATCTCAATTTTAAGAAAGACATTCCGCTGCGTGACAGTGCCTATTATAATGTTGATCTGCTACAGTCACACTATGCAAAAGGCTTAAGTGGGCAGGCACTAGATCTTTCCGCAGAGGCAAGTTTGAGAAGACCGGTTCGGTTGGCAGAGAACACCATTCCCAGGTTTGACGAAAAGACATCTTTTTCTATACAGATCTGGGCAAAGACGCTGCCGAATGCCAAAATGGGCTCTCCCCTCATGGGGAATAAAATCGCAGACGATCTGTCGACTTTGGGATGGCAGCTCTATACCCGAGAAAATGGTGCCTGGGCATTGCTGTTGAATGATGGAAAAAAGCGTTACGACTATCGTCCCACTGCGGAAAGACAGCGTATAAATGACGGTAAATGGCATCAAATCGTCTTTACTGTAGATAAAAATAAAGAGGAAGTGTGGCTGTACCTGGACGGGGAAAATATGGCGATCTATAACACGCCCGGTCTTCAAGGTCTTGACAGCAAATATGCCACTGTCATCGGTGGTTCAGATGAGAAATGGGAGTACGGATCAAATGGACAGTGGAATGCATTTAACGGATTTATAGATGAGGTAAAAGTTTGGAACACGGTGATTTCAGCGGGGGAAGTAGAAAAAATGTATCAGGAGTTTTTTCCAAACGCAAAGGTGAAAGGAGAAATAGCTGATCCCTCTCATTTGAATGTATTCTCCTGGAACATCTGGCATGGCGGTCATCGCTATGGTCAGGCAGTAGGATTAGAGCGCGTAATTGAAACCATTAAAGCGACAAATCCAGATATTGTTGGTCTGGTGGAGACATACGGATCGGGAGAAGTGATTGCGGATTCTTTAGGTTACTATTTTTATTTAATTAGTTCCAATCTTTCCATTATGAGCCGTTATCCAATGACAGAAACTGTCAAGGCGTTCCGTCCCAGTAATTTCGGTGGGGTACAATTGGACCTGGGCGCCAGTGGAAAGCTTGTTTATTTTAACACCTGGTTAGACTATCTGCCCGACGTGGACGCAAGTATCCGCCAGCTGAATAAAACTCCAGAACAATTGGTAAAGGATGAAGGGGCAACCAGGCATGCGGAAATAAAAGAAATTCTAAAAAAGATAGACCCATACCTAAAAAATTCAGATAATTTACCGCTGATTATGGGGGGAGATTTTAATATGGGATCACATCTGGACTGGACCGAGGCAACCAAAGGCATACATTACAATCGCGCAGTTGGCTGGCCTGAAAGCAAAGAAATGATTAAAGCCGGCTTTTCGGACAGTTATCGTGAACTACATGTCAACCCCCTATTGGATCCTGGCCTAACTTGGGGAATCAGGGCCGCAACCAATACAGATCTTTACGGCCTAAGAGATCGAATAGATTTTATCTATTACAAAGCAAAGAAACTGAATCCTATGGAATCACGGGTTATTGACTACCACCCTATCATGTTTCCCTCGGATCATGCCGCAATAATGACAAGATTTTACATAAATAAATAGAAAATGGACAGAAAAGAGTTTTTAAAAACTACGGGGCTAGCAAGTGGCACTTTACTTTTTTCAAAGTATCAAGGATTGAGCTCAGCAGCAACAAAAATCAGGATCGGAATGATTACTGATCTGCATCACGATATTATGCATGATGGCATTGAGCGTTTGTCTGCTTTTATTAAAGAGATGAATGAATTGAAACCTGATTTTATTATCCAGGGTGGCGATTTTTGTATGCCCAAGAAAAACAACCGCGCATTGATGGATGTCTGGAATCAATTTAGCGGTCCTAAATATCATGTCATCGGTAATCACGATACCGATGGAGGATTTACGCGCGATCAGGTCGTCGAATTTTGGAATGCTAAGGCAAAATATTATTCATTTGACTCAAATGGATTCCATATTGTTGTGCTCGATGGTAATGAACATAATGAAAGCCCGGATCGTCCCAAGGGATATGCACGCTATATTTCTCCTGTACAACTGGACTGGTTAAGAAAAGATCTGGCGGAAACTTCCTTTCCTACGATAGTGTTTTGCCATCAAGGACTGGACAATGATGCCGGCGGATTGGAAAACGGAACATTGTTACGTTATGCACTGGAGAAGGCAAACGAAAAGTCCGGCAAGAGGAAAGTTATTTTGGTCATCAGCGGGCACCATCATCAAGACTATTATAACCATATCAATGGAATACATTATGTGCAGATTAATAGTGCCTCATACCAATGGCTTGGTGACGATTTTAAAGAAATGCGTTATTCGGCAGAGGTCGATAAAACACACCCAAATATCAAATACACTGTTCCATACAAAGATCCGATATGGGCAATGATCGAAATTGACTCCAAAGGCGTTATCAGGATCAAGGGCAAGAAAACCGTATTCGTAGGGTCGTCTCCTGAACAACTGGGCGTGAACATGGATAATTATGTTTATCCAATTGTACCCTATATCTCAGATAGAAAGC
The DNA here is from genome assembly GCF_019969845.1 of Sphingobacterium sp. GVS05A. Classification (GTDB taxonomy): domain Bacteria; phylum Bacteroidota; class Bacteroidia; order Sphingobacteriales; family Sphingobacteriaceae; genus Sphingobacterium. The sequence continues at coordinate 140,693 of NZ_JAHXYR010000013.1, read as the reverse complement.
TGAATAGTTAAATCCATCCATATTTACCTATGAAATGGACTAAATGATCAGGTTACTATCCCGCTTTCTGTTGCTCAATGTAATTGTAATGCCAACAGCAATATACAGTCAGACGAGTAGTTATAACCAGTTTTGGAATGATTTTCAATTTGTGACACCTATAAAAGGAAAATGGAGTAATGAAATTAATATTGGGCAGGTATGGACTAGTGTACCAATTGGCGAGGATCCTTTTCACACCAATGCGCAGCTCTATGCAAGAGTGTGGCTTCATTACTCCTTTGCAATGTTTAAAGTATCCTTATTTACGGGATATAATCACAATCCTGAAATTAGGACTGTGGGGCAAGAGGGGCTTCCAGAGATCAGATCTGCAATACAGGGAATTTATTATTTTAAGAAGACTCCAATTACATTATCGGCCCGGTTGCGAATAGAGGATCACCTTGATAAAAGAAGACAAAGAGGTTTTGATGAAAACTTCCGGGTAAGGAGCCAGTTGAAATTGATAAAACCATTGAATGCCCAGGAGATCGCTAAGGGAACAATTTATTTAACCGCTTCCGAGGAGGTTTTTACGCAGACAGGCACCGATATTTTGGAACATCCCCGATTTGGAAGTAACAGGATAACAATTGGATGTGGGTACGCCATTACTAACGATTTTTTGATTGAGATGGATTATTCCAATGATTACTATCCCAGCAAGATTCAGCACCTTTCCTACAATGCAGTACAGGTTAACCTAAGCTGCTACAACTGGCTTAGAAATTTAAAACGTAACTTAACCAAATAACCACAGGTTAAGTTACGTATAAATTAATTATTTAGATTGGGATCAACATTGGCATTTCGCTATGCATAATGCCAAGCCAAATATTTCCTATTTAAATAGCTTTGTCTAAATTTTTCATTTGACACTTCAATTTTCTTATTTAAATCTATTATATACCACTTTCGGAATTAACGATTTTGACTGTATTTGTAATTGTCCCAAAATTTTGTTTAGCTTAAAACCACGCGCCTTTACGATTCATTTTCATAAACAAATCTTCGTATATAGTTTTCCACATCAGTAAGATCAAAAGGTTTCGCTAAAAAACCGTCCGCTCCGCATGCTATTGAAATACTTCGTCCATCGATATGACCTGAAATCATGATTACAGGAAGCTTATTATGTTTAGATGAACTCCTGAGATCTCGCAGTATTAGGTCCCCATTCCGTGCAGCCATATGTATGTCCAAAAAAAGTATATCAGCATGTATACTATCCAACACTTCCATCAGGACTAAACTGTTTGCTACAGTTACGACGATCGTATCTTGATCCTCTAGCACCATAGAAAATACATTCAGTATTTCTTTATCATCATCACACACCACAATTTTCTTTTTCATCTTGATTTTTTTCTATTACTATCGATCAGAGATAACATTTCAGAGATCATCATTTATAAAAAATGGATCTTACAGACGTAAGATCCATCCATTTTTTGTCTTTCAGTCGGAGCTGCACAGAACTTTGCTTGCCTCTCCGTCTCTTTTAATCTCTTTTATTTAGCTTGCATATTGAGGTTAGTATCCGCCAAAGCAGTTAAATCTGTATCACATTTTTTTTCTTCTGCAAGAGTTTCAAGCAGCAAGTCCAATGCCTCATTGTATTTCAATACCTTAGCAAATGCGGCGAGTGTGCCATAAGTGGCAATTTCGTAGTGCTCAACTTTTTGGGCAGCAGCGATAATACCTGCATCTCTAACTGTGCCTTCTTCGGTTTCCTCGATAATGTGTTCGCCCTCTTCGATCAGTCCGGCCATCGCTGCGCATCGCTCTGCTTTGGGCTTTAACTCCAAACTCTCAAAACACTGTTCCAAGCGTTTCACATGATTTTCAGTCTCCAAAAGGTGTTTGGAAATTGCCTTTTTTAGCTTATTGGCGGTAGCGTTTTTTTCCATTTTGGGCAATGCTTTTGTCAATGCCTTTTCTGCCCAATAAATGTCTTTGAGGCCATCTTCAAAAAGCTCTGCCAAATCTTTTGCAGCATCCGATGCTACGCGTTTTTTTGTGTTGTCCGTGGATTGCTTGGTCATCGTTCCATTTTCAGACTTTTCACTTGTGCTACTTTTAGTTATTGTTGCCATGTTTAGTAAGTTTACTGCTCTAGAGCTTTTTGAAATTGAACATCCATCGAATAGCTTTAGTTCTACTAACAGGGCTATCGCCGGTACTTCACGTGTATATTCCGACGAAGACGTATAAACACGTCTCTTATATATTGAAACTAGAGGTCTCTTTAAATTGAAATTTAAATTGTCCGCAATTAGGATTCTCACTTTTTCGCATGTGATAAGAATAGAAAAACTGATTAAATATTGCTTATATTTAAACAAAAGATCCGCTAACACAAGATTCGAACAGGAATTCCAACATTTTATTCTCCATACAATTTGTATTTAGCTAGTTAGCCGTTAAAAATTCATATATCTTTAGTCTTGAAGGTTGATTTCTTTTTTACTGAACACAATAGTTATGAAAGAAAATAATGATTCAATTTCCCATCTGCTTATGCGGATCGAAGATATCCCTGCAGTAAAGAATATATTGAACACAATATGTTTGTATACAGGCATGGATCTAGGGTTGGTGACCTCTCACAATGGCCATCAATGGATAGCCTGTGCTGTACGTGATTCGCTGGGGGTCGGGGTCTCTGTGGGCCAGCAGCTGGAATTACATTATACGTTAGGAGATGAAGCACATGGTAAACACGCGCCTATCATTATTCCGGATATTGACTATTGTGAAAATGAAGATTGGAAAAGAAAATTGCATGCAAAAGGTTTTAAAAGTTATATCGCATTCCCGATAGTCGACAAGGACGGATTGTTCTTTGGAACGCTCTGTACGATTGATCATAAAGCAGTAACTATCGATACTGAGCGGATAGCACCACTATTTGAACTTCTATCTGAACTGATAAGTTTCCATTTGGGTTCAATTGCAAAAATCAAAAATACTGAAGCACTGCTGGGTGAGGAATTGCAATACTCTGAACGCAGGGATACCCTATTATCCGTTTTGGGGCACGACCTGAAAAATCCATTGAGTGCTGTCATTACCTTGTCGCAGTATCTCGCCGACAAACTCGAAAATGCGAAACATAAACAGACGGCCAAGCTTATATACGATTCTTCGTACAGAATGAAAGGTTTAATCGATAACATCCTAGACTTTGCACGCAGTAAGCTAGGCACCGGTATTCATCTGAACAAAAATGTAGTCGAATTAGATCAGGTGATCCTTCAGGCTCTACGTGAGATCCAAACGAGTTCACTCGAAAGAAAGGTACTCACACATCTTGGAGCAAAACTTTCGGTCAAATGTGATCATGAACGTATGGCACAGGTGTTTTCGAATCTTATAGGAAATTCATTTCGCCATGGATCTTCAGAAAATGCAATCGTTATAAACTCTTCCATTGAAGGTGGGAAATTTATCTTCCATATAGAAAATGATGGGGATAAGATACCCGATTCTATATTAAATAACCTATTTAAACCTTTTGTTGGAAGAAAAAATCAGAATGAAGGCGGGTTGGGATTGGGCCTTTATATCTCCAAACAGATAATCACCGCACACAAAGGTGAGATCCATGTCAAATGCTTTGATGAAAAAGTGGTATTTAGCCTTTGGATCCCAATATGATAGATGCTTTGATGATAATCGCACAATTATTTCGGCGAATGTATAAGTCACAATTCAATAACCTCTTCTCATTATATACAACGTTTGACATTTTGAAACTTTACCTTCATCAATTTGCTGATTTAATAATAAAAACCTTGTCCCAAATCGATAGAATTTTGTATTCTTCCACCTCAATGTTGATCAATTATTGTAAAAACAAAGTAATCATCGAAACCATTAAAAACAACCCAATCCCCCTTTTTAGTGGTCGTTTTATTCATAATATTCAATTTTTCTTTTTATTAGAAGCCCACCTTCAAATTCATCTTTAGGGTTTCTTTTAATAGTTTGTTTTTGTTCAATCCAATTTCCATAATTATCATATATATAAGAATAATTTGATAATTCAATTGTAGAACGTTTTTCAGACTTGGTTTTTTCTTCTTCTAAATCACCGTGTGAATTGTATTTATAAGTTTTTGTTTCTTTAAAATACGAAGACTCCAGCGCTATGGGCTTATTTAAATTATCATACTTTATATTAACTACCCCTGATATATTGCCATCAAAATTCTCTGTTTTTTCCTGAATTATATTTTTATGAAGGTCATATATTTTAGTGATGATAGAAGTTAACAGAAATTCTTGTTTTGTTTCATCATATTCATATCGTTTTTCTATTTCTTCATTTACATTATAACAATAATCAGTGTATGCACTCAACTGATTCATCACTAACTTATTGTCATCAAATTGGTTTTCAATCTTTTTTATCAATTGTTTTTTTTCATTGTAGGAAAACAAAAACTCTCGGCATTTTTCAGCTGTAGTTGTACCAATTTCTTCTATTTTGTTGAGTTTTCCTTTTTCATAAACATATCTTTCATTTAAATTGTATCTATTTTTACCCTTATTTTTGTCAAATTCTATTATATATATTTTTGAAACGGAACCATCTGCATTGTATTCTCTATATTCATCGAGACCTTTCTTATCCACTCTGTTAATATACCTTCCATCTATTCCGTGGTAGGTTATTTCTTCTGATTTTATCAGCGGTTTATTTTTTGGTACTCCTTGTCCAAAAGCAACAGTCCACAATAAAAACATTGATGTAAATACTATTACTTTTTTTTTCATTTTATGCTATTTAGTAAATGCCTTATTTTTGTCTTGAGATCGAGTCCCCTAGTGTTTTTCTGTTTTAATTAAATTTCCTTTTTCGCCGTAAAATTTCCAATCCCCAGCTTCCTATCCATCCGAATAGATTTCTATTTTTATCAAAGTGCCTTGTTCATTATAGAATTTCCATTCCCCGTTATATCTTTTGTATTTTTTTTCATTTGTCTTTGTATTGGTTTCAATATCATTATTCAAATCTTGCTATTGAAGAGTAAAAGAAATCCACACAATTTAGCTACCTCGTCCAATGGCAGTGCTTTTTCCAGTTCATATCATGAGCTACTACTACATGATAAATGGCCATATAATTTTATATAAATATACTGTCTGTTTTCTCGATATCTAGGGATGATTTATAATTCGTTAAGCTGCATTTACTATCCGCTATGACACTACATTTATCCGTGACTAATCAGCGAACAAAAGACCAAATAAATCAGGGAGACTATCCGCGTGATTTTTTTCTGTCTCATTTAGGGCTTAGGATTGAAAGATTATTTTATCTATCAAGGTGCAATCGTATTTGGTTTATTTTCATTCAATTTATCTTCTGGAGATTTGTCGAGTTGATATATATCGTTGTATATAGTTGGTTTCCCGTCTCTTATCGACATAGTCAGATAAGTGATGATGATGGGCACAGACTCCTTCAAAACAAAATCCATTTTACGATACGTTTTCACTGCGTCTTCCAACACTGGAATTTTATCCTTTGAACTATCGAATGCCAACAATTTAGCTGCCAATAGTTTAGGATTTTGAACCCTTATGCAGCCATGACTAAGCGCCCTATTATCCCTATTGAAAAACTGCTTTTGCGGAGTATCATGGAGATAGACGCCATGTGAATTCTGAAATCTAAAGACGATTGCCCCCAATGCATTGTGATTACCAGAGGATTGTCGAATACGATATTTTTTTGGATTTTTATTGATTTCTTTTAAAGCGGATGAATTCACAATGATTTTGTCCCCTGCTTCATCATAGATCGAGTAATGGTTATTTCGGAGATAAGCTCTGTCTTTCAGAATTTCGGGCAAAATTTCATTCAGAAATATACTGTGTGGAACCCTCCAATCAGGAGCTGTTGAAAAATAATTTATTTCGCTTTCCAAAATCGGTGTTGCCGTTTTGGGTTTCCCAACAACGACTTTAAATTCCGACACATTACCGTTATAATGGAATTCTAAAGTGTAGGATGGGATGTTTATCAATATATAATCTAAGCTTTGCGTATTGATCCACCTTAGCCGTTCCATATTAATTAGAATTTTTTCCATTTCAACCGGTGGGCTCATTGCATTATTGGTTGCATATGATTGATCCAAATAATTTTGAAAGTCCTGATAAGCTTTAAGCTTTGGCTGAGCCTCTTGTACCAGATTTAGAAAACCTACCTGCCGCCCTGCATCAGATAATATCTCGTCGGCACAAAACCCATTAATTCTAACACTATCAATATAAGACGGATGATATAGTGGATTATATTTACCAAAATGAAGATTATTAATAAAAGAAAGGAGGCCATCTGTCATCAATATATCAAACAATGCTTTCTCTTTTTGCTGTTTTTCAGGAGAGGAACTTCTAAACTGTTTCAGTCTCTCAAGCGAGAGGCTCTCTAGGTGATAATCTGATGGTAATAACCCAAAGCGATTAGGATTTGTGAGCAAGGATAAAGCAATGGAAGCTTGGTCTATCTTTTGTTTGTCATTTAGCCAGAGATATTCATAATTGTTTGTGGCGTAGAGCCGGATGACTGATTTTGGGTAATTCAAGTTAGATAAATTGAGACTATCCTTAAGGAATGACGTGATCTCGTTAGTTACCTTTAGATCCTGTCCATAGATTGCTGTAGTGATAATACTGAAAAAGATCGCTGTAAAATTCAGAAACGCTTTCATAACTTTGAATTTTAATATACTAAAATTACAAATTATTTCCGCATCTCTATGAAAATTAATCATTAAAAAAATAATCGCGTACTAACTACATTAGACTTTAGTGATACAACGACCGACTCTTTTCATTGTAGTCTTCCCCTACTCTCCCTTTCGACTGGGGATACTGGGGATTAAAAATCCGCCTCATAAATAATATGGGGCGGATAAGCTAACTGTGATCATTTATCATATTTTTTTTAGAAGAGGCATTCCAAAACCTGCGGTGGATGGCGGGATCAGTTTGCCATCCTGGATCTTGTACCCGGAAAGATCAACGTCGTCCGACGTGCTCGTTACCCCCTCTATAGTGACCGTATTGGCAAGCCCTCCAGCCAGATGTGCCGTGTAGTAGGACTTAAGCAAGGAGCCCCAAGCATGAGGGGAAGCTTGGGCACCTACTTTCTCCAATTCTGGCATTAATCTTCGCCAGTTTGTGAAGCCTAGGCCCTCGATATCTGTAAGGTGTACGTCCAATAGTTTCTTCTCAAAGAGTTCCTTAAGCAGCGCTGGATTGGGATCTGCTTCACCATCTGCCAATAAAGTTCTTATCCCTGCTGCTTTTATGTAATTTCTCAGTTTTTGATAGTCTGCAACGGTTTCATGGAAGGGTTCTTCTATCCAGAATAAGTTGACCGATGGAATACCTTTTAGATATTGGGTGAATTGATCCACTGTAAAACCATTGTTCCCATCCACTAAAATACCACAGTCGGGGAAGGCTTGGGCCACTGCATTGGTTACATCAATATCTCGCTGGAGCCCTTCTTTGAAAGGCATCCATTTATGTCCCCGCCCGATCTTTAGCTTAAACTGTCTATAGCCAACTCCATAATCATATCGGCACTCCTCTAGAATCCGGTCTATACCAGCAGGCTTTTCAGATGGCTCCAGATCATCGAAATAGATCATTCCACTATAATAGTCTGTGGTATACGGCTTATCGCGGCCAAGTAGTTCATAAACTGGTTTCTCCAAGATTACTCCTGCAAGGTCATGAAGTGCAATATCAAAAGCGATGTGCCTATCATTCAAAATTCCAATATTGGGAGCAAAAAGTTCAGATACTTTTTTACCGAGGAGTTCTTTTTCAATCTGCTCAGCATCTTTTCGGGATCCCCGTAGAGAAGCCCAGCCCATAGCACCTTTGTCTGTTTTGATACCACAGATTTCCACATTGGGGCCATAGCCATGGAGGTCTAGTCTGGCATTTTTCCCCACGAGGCGGGGATATTTCATCTGAACAGTTGAATATTTTATTTCCTGTATCCGGTGGTACGAGAGTTCCTTTTCCCGAATATTACTGTCCAAGATAGCTGTTAATGACATGGCATTTCCTGCACCATGATATAATGTTGCGGATGCAATGCTCCAATTTAATGTATGTAAGAATGTTCTTCTTTTCATCTTTGGTTTGTTTTTGATCTTAATTGATAATCAATGATTTTTCCGATGTCTTTATCGCAGGCTAGTCTTTATTGCCTCATCTAGCTTCGCAAAATGTGATGCGCTAGCAATTAAAGATTGAATTGCCTGTTTTAAATCTTTATTGGTTGTTCGATATTTTCTCAAATATTATGAGGTATAATTTAAAGTTTTAAAGTAGTTGTTGAAAAGTACATTAAAAACAAAGATTTCAGTAGCCTTTCTGTTTCAATTTGCTGTCGAATTTTATCATTATAATCCAAAGTATTAGTAAGTAAGTAAAATACTTAATACATTTTCCTATGTGTTGGGATAATCAATTTGATGGGTTGGCGTAAATTTTCTTTTGCGCGGGAAAAATACTTGGTCAAGCAGTGTTTGTCCGGTAGGAGCTGTATCACTTTACGGAATACGCCTTTGTAAACTACGGATCTGCAATAAATCCTCTCCTTTGGGTATAGCTTTTGATGCATAAAACGAAAAAACATACCACCTTAATTATAAAATGTCATATGGAAAATATAGATCAAAAAGCAAAAAAAATCGGCCTAGAAAAAGGATATTATTTACTACTAATGGCTATTTTGGATATTCCAGTAAATAACGAGAACGACAACACGAAAGAGGACTAAGTGTATGAAAAGAATCGTTATTATAAGTACCTATCCACCCCAGGAATGCGGGTTGGCTACTTTCACGAAAGACCTTAGAAAAGGAATGGCATTGGATCAGACAGTCTCCGTTGAGGTGATTGCTGTCTCCAAATCCGGCTCCGAAGAGTTTGACCCTACAGTTCGCTTTGTTATCGACAAAGAGCGACTTGACAGCTATATCCAGGCTGTACGTATCATCAATGAGGAATACGACTATTGTATTATCCAACACGAATATGGGATATTCGGCGGAGCTGATGGAATATTTATCAATCAGCTGGCCAATCATTTAAATATTCCTTTGGTAACGATATTTCATACTATATTGAAATCGCCGTCCTTACGTCAAAAGGAAATCATGGAATTGCTACTTACCAAATCTCAAGCGGTAGTTTCGCTATCGCCGAAAGGCAGTGAACTATTAAAAGATCTCTTTCCAACGGTCGACGGCCATAAAATCCACGTAATAGCCCACGGTGTACCAAATTTTGATTACAACCAAGGATTAGCTAAATACAGATTGGGCTTACAAGATGATTTTGTGATGATGACTTTTGGTCTAATTGGACGAAGCAAAGGGCTAGAATATGCGATCCGCTCATTAGCTGGACTCAATCTACCGAATTTCAAATATTTAATTGTGGGCAGGACTCATCCGAATGTTTTGGCACATGAAGGTGAATCCTATCGTTTTGAATTACAAAATTTAGTAGCTCAGTTGCAATTGCAGGATAAGATTATTTTTATTGATGAATTCATCAGCGATGAACAGCTAAAAGAATACTTAACAGCCTGTGATATTTATTTATCCCCCTATCAACATGAGCAACAGATTAGTAGTGGCACATTATCTTTTGCGGTAGGAGCTGGTGCCGCGGTAATTTCTACTCCTTATTGGCACGCTGTAGACCTATTGACAGATGACCGGGGCATCCTTACACCTTTTGATGATGTCCAAAGCATGAGTGATCATATCAAATTATTATATAGATCTAAACGTTTGCTTGCATGGCATCGTTTCAAGGCACGTAGTTATGGGGAACAGATTACCTGGAAAATGATCGCGAAAATATATCTTGAATTGCTATCTGAACTGATTAGACCTGTACGATCCTTGGTCCATTATAAAAATTATCATAGGTTTGATTTAAAGCAGGAAGCTTAAAGAATATCTAGCCATTTGCAAGCTTTGTATTGTATGGATGTACGTTTGACCAATTCTCCTTGACATGTGAACAGCAGTCAAGTATGGAAAGTTTGATTGATTTATTTATTATAAAACATTATCCCAACAGATATTGTTCTCATTAAAAAACATATTAATATTATGGGAAATTTATTATACATCATTGCCGTTATTTTAGTTATCATCTGGGCAATTAGTTTTTTCGGGGGGTATGCAACAGGAAATATAATCCACGCGCTGTTAGTAATCGCAATTATTGTGGTGCTATTACGTGTGATTCGCGGTGCGGCCTAAAGAGGGGGCATTTATGGCCGATAACTTCGATTGTCATTGAAAATGATTTTGAGCGCCTCCCAAAGAACAGTGCGTTCCAAAAGCAGAGATTTTCGGTGTCATCATCGATTTCGTATCCAATAAAACCACTTATTAAAAGTGGTTTTATTGTGTAATTTAATTATCCATTCTACACTCAATTTCTTCAAAATATAGTGCTGAATCTTCAAAAAGGACTGAAGCTTCGCAGATGGTTTTTTTAGAAATTTGACGTGCATCACAATATCTCAAAAAATTGCTAAATATTTTGAGTAATTTAAATAATTATAAATCTGTAATTACAATGCGATCAGGAGTTCCCGTACTTAATAATTTAGGGTTCGACGCATCAACCTGATATAAAATTTCATTAAATGCGGTGTCTTTTGGTGGTGTGCAAGTTGATAAATCACAATTTTCAAAACTTACAAAAGTTCCTAATTTAGCATAGTAAAAATCGCAATTATACAAACATGCCTTGGAATCTGAGTTAGAATCGTAGATTCCATTAAATGTAACATCCCTGAATTTGCCCTCAAAAATGCAATTACGAAATTGACTACCATTGAAATTGACGGTTGTAAATTTTGCTTTTATGAATTTGCAATCTATAAACTGTGTAAAATTAAAGCTTCTCCTTTTATATTCACAGTTTTCAAAAATGCAATTTTTATAAACTCCTTTATGACTCCCAATACTTGTGTCTGATAAATTAATGTTTCGAAAAATACAATTTTCAAAATTTGATTCATAAAAAATTCTAGAACCATTTAAAACTGAGGATTCAAATAGACAGTTTTCAAAATTAGTGTTTTCGAATATAGAGCTATTGAAATTCGTTTTCGTGAAATCATAATCCGCAAAGTTTTGATTTGAAAATCTAGTCTTTAACTCTAAAGTTTTATTTATATAATCTGTTTTCATATGCTTAAACCTAAACTTGACTATGTATTTTATTTTGATTTTACCGGTTATCGAAAACTAACTTCAGCTTAAAGCTATGGTATTTCTTATTATCAATAATGATAATTTTATATTCGGGCGTTATCGCTTACGATTCGCCTTGGAAGAGTCGCTACTCGCAAAGTTTAGATTGGCTCTTTTTTTTATTTCGTGAAAAACGTTGTCCCTGGGTACTATCCTACTTATATTATCTTTAAGGTTGTTAGTTCGCTACACTCTACTATCGTTCTCATTTCACTAATTAAACTCACATTTTCTATTTCATTTTGTCTTTACTGAAAAGAATACTTTAAACTTAGCAATAAAATTCTCAACTCCGAACCGCCATAACCATGTACTGAAAGTCGAGCTATATGAATGAGAATACAAAATATCCTATTTAGGATCTTGACTGAAGAAGTACCAGATAAATCCGTTCTGGGAAACGGATTTATCTGGTACTAATGGTTTTGATGCTAACAGCATTGAGACGAAATATGATCTCATTAATGGTGAACTATTAAAGCTGCTTTTAATAAGCGTTTTTCACCGTTAAATTATAGGTGTTTGGTGCCCCTGGGATTCCACTTCCAGGTAGCGGCGTTTTCACTAGCGTAACAGGAGTCGTAATATTAACATGATATTTGCCGTTTGCATCTATCGTAACATCCGCCGTTCCACCTGAGGTAGCAGTTGCTGCGTAATTAACTGCACCGCTTGTGACTGCAGTTCCCACGGTGCAAAGCAGCGACATATAACGTACATTAGGATTGGCCGACATTACACTACTGCTCGTCAATGTATATTTTCCTGCCCCCAAAGAAGAACGAAAAATAATTGTTAATGCACTGCCCGAATAGGCACCATGATTACCCCCGTCCCCGGATGTTGTAACCGTCATACCTGCCAAGCCACCGGTATTACTTTGAGAGGAAGCACCTCTATTATAGGAATAGGCTCCCAATTTCCAATTAGATTCCGATGCAGGTGGCTCGGGCGCTGGGTCATCATCTTTTCCTCCACAGGAAAATAGTATTGTGGAGCTGGCCAGTAAAATGTAAATAAGTGATTTTTTCATTTTCTTTTATATTAGTTATTAATGGTCAAAATAGACGCTAATTTGATTGTATATTTTTATATGTATAATTGCCTGACTACAGGTGATTGGATTATTTTATAAATAGGTGGAATCATGAATTTGGCTTTTCAAAGCTGAATGATCAAAATTTTGATAAACTCGTTTTCTTTGCTTTTCCAATTTCACAATTGCCTGTTCTGGATTTATCGTGCCGTCCACGGGAAAATAACTGATATCTACTATTCCGAGTTGGTTTAAGATACGTGTGATCTGTATTTCAATAAGATTCATCTTTTCTGTTACAGGCTGACTCATACCCATAGCGGAAATGATATATGCTTTTTTATTGAAGAGTAAGCCTCTTATTCCATTACTGTCGCTTGTAAAGGTTTTTTCTGTCCGAACAATGAGGTCAAAATAGGCCTTTAAAGATGATGGAATGCCATAATTATACATCGGACAGGTAATAAGCAGCTCATCATTGCTATTAAGCTCTTCAATCAATTGATCCGAAAAAGCAAGAATTTCGGAAGATTTAGAACTATCAAAAAAACCATCTACAGTATCCTGAGTAAGATGGGGAATCATTTGCAAATTTGTATCCCTTTCGATGATCTTTCCATTTGGGTGTTTTATCTTCCATAATTCAGTAAAATAATCACCTATTGCCCGGGAATAGGAACCCGTTATCCGAAGGCTGCTATCAATGCGAAGTAATGTTTTCATGTGTGGTTTTTCTTTAAAGACATATATAATTGTTCTCAAATGTGACGTCTCAACTGACTTTTTTTATTTCTACGTATCTAGTAATACAATATATCTCCTGAATTTGCCCTGGTTGATCGTTGGTCGTCCATCAGTTATTAGCTGTTGATAGTGTTAACTCTAAGTTGGGAGACGGTCTTTCTGATCCTTTTTTCTGTTGAAACGATAGGTCGCTGTGGCATTGACTACCCTTCCAATGCCATAATTTTTTGACTCCAGACGATAAGTCTTTCCATTGAGTGTCTGCTTTTCAATAAGGGAATTGAATACATTGTTGAAAGCCATGCTAACACTCAGCTTCTCCTTAAATATATCCTTGTTAATAGCAATGTTAAATTTGTACACGGGACTAGTAAGGGATTGAACATCTGTAAATTTGCTCGTATAGGTAAATATAGACTCTATAACGAGATTTGCGGGCAATCTGAGCCGGGAATTTAACTGCGCAGTCCACCTATTGCCTTTTACAAAATATCGCTCGCCGCTAAATTCGCCTTGTTGGTTAAAACCGTAATAGTTAAAATTTAGGGCCATTCGCCAACTTGGCAACGGATTATATAGACTATTCAATTCTAATCCGTACCGTCTCTCATAATCCATGTTGACGGGTGAACGAAGAAAGTGGTCCACGGCAGTCTCCTTCACCAAATATTGAAAAAAGCTATTCGTATGTTTATAATAAATGGTAGGATTGATCGTAAATTGTGAAAGCTTCTGTATGAGCATAAATTCTATTGCATTTGTATAAGCCGGATTTAGATCGGCGTTACCAACCGTAAGATTTCGTAGGTCAGAAAGGCCTCCAAAGGGATTTAATTGCTGAAATCCCGGGCGGTCAATCCTTCGGCTAATGCCAAGTTGCAAATTGGAATTTCCCCGAAGTTTATAGCCCAAATGGATGGTAGGGAAAACGTCAATATAGCGCTTATCCTTATTAAAGTCTCCTTTTCTATCTGCTATTTCAATCAATGATAGCTCTGTTCTTAAACCGAGTTGATAACTCCAGCGCTTAATAGTATTGCTCCATTGAAAATAGACTGCAAGAAGACGTTCATTATAACTAAGCTTGTTATCGTATTCTTCCAACAATACCCCGTTTGTTTTTGCCCAATAATCACTTCTAATTGCACGGAGATCGACCCGGCCACCTGCTTCGAGTTTGCCCCTGCTACCAATAGTGTTAATATAATCACTCTGGATATAGATATCATTACTACTTTCTATGTTTTGAGTGACTATATTTTCTATCGAACCTGATTTCGGATAAACAGATGATTGCCGAATATCTTGATTTTCATCGTCATGCCAAAAATCATAACGCAGGCTGGTCGTCCAGTTTTTATCTTTTTTCTCAAATGTCTTGACATAATTAATCTCCAGCTGATTATATTTTTTAGGCTCACTATACTGCTCAAAGCGTTGGAGCGTACTATCTAACTTGAACGCTGAATTGAAATAATCATATCGGTTGTCTACCTTATTATCAACGAGCAGTGTACTATGATAAAAACTGGCTGTCACCGTATTTAGAGTATCAACATAATAGTCCCCGCCAATGTAAAAATTGTGGCCTCTACCTCCCCATTCCGTACCGGTTTCCTGATTCGCAAAGCGCTGTATACCTCCGTCTAAGGATATTCGTTTCAATTCGCTTTTGACTATTAAATCCCGGTAACGGAATCCAACATCGCCAAAAAGATTAACCTTAGTAGTTTTATAACTCAAATTAAGATTTCCATTATGATTTGTAGGGATACCCCATGTAGACTGAAGACTTCCGTTCAGCCCGGTTAACATATTTTTTTTCAATACTATATTGATTATTCCCGCAGTTCCTTGTGCTTCATATTTCGCGGATGGATTATTAACAATCTCAATTTTCTCAATAGAACTGGCTGGTAGCTGTTCTAAACCATTATTGGCAGAAATAACCGAAGGCCTTCCATTAATCAGTATTCGTACTCCTGGTTCCCCGCGGAGACTAATGTTTCCCTTGTTGTCGACATTGACAGATGGTACATTGTTTAATACGTCATTAGCTGTACCTCCTTTAGCTAAAAGATCTGATCCCACATAAAAAACTTTCTTATCCAGCTCAATAGATAGACCTGGTTTCATTCCTGTAACCTCAGCGCCGTCCAATAACTTGGGAACGGACTCCAACATCAAAACACCGAGGTCTTTATTGCTGTCTATTTGTTGCCCACGAAGCAAGAATGCTTGAAATGAAATAAAACTTATCATGATATCGTAATAGCCCTTTGCAACGTTAACTTTAAATTCTCCATTCGTTGAGCTAATCGCTGTCGTTAGCCCTTGTGCTCCGGATATAGCTCTTAAAGTAATGCTGGCACCATCCAATGGTAATTGCGTTTGCCGATTGTGCACACTACCTTTAACAACGACTTTCTGAATTTTCTGCCCTAGACCGCGATCAGTAAAAAGACTTACCAGGAAAATAATTAATATCGCTTCTATTGTCTTCATAACATTAAATTTGCTACGAAAATGCAGGATTCTCAGTTAGGAAAAATGTATTGCCGATAGATAAGTCAAATAAAACAGATTAAAACACGCTATTGAAGGCAAATGGATTCTGTCGACAGAATAACGCTATTTATAGGACTATTTGCGGTATCCGTCGTTTATTGATACCTTTCTTTTATAGAAATGCTATCTTTGATAGTAACATGTCAATTACAGAAAAAACCATTCGCTATAGTACCATTTACCGGCTTTCTAGCCACATATTATTCTGGTTGGTAGTTTTCATCGTTCCTCAATATCAAACGGATATTAGCATCCGTGATATGCTCATCCAAAACTCATTTTACGTCTCTTTTTACATGATGGCTTCTTATTTTGTAGCTTATTTCATCATACCAAAGTTTCAAAAAGGAGAAAATTATTTGGTCGTTATTCTTTATTTTATAATAGGTGGCTATCTACTGAGTGCTCTTTCAAGATTCATGGTTGTCTATGTACTTGAACCCTTGATACGTAAGCCTCCATATAGCCAAGAGTCACTATTGGAAATTGCTACCGATCTCAGAAAACTCATCACGGATTATTTTCTTCAAAACTTTTCATTGGCATGGATTTTTGGCTTTATCAAACTATCCAAAGACCAATATCTAACAAGACAACGCACTTTACAATTAGAGAAGGAAAAGGCTGAAGCTGAATTAAATGTTCTAAAAGCACAATTAAATCCACATTTTCTATTTAATACCTTAAATAATATCTATAGTCTTTCGTTGACCAATTCGCCAATCACTTCTTCTTCAATCGCGGGATTGGCGGAAATCTTAGATCATATACTATATCGTTGCAACAGCAATTTTGTTCCGATATCTACAGAGATTAATCTGCTGGAGAACTACATTGCATTGGAAAAAATTAGATATGACAAGCGTCTAAAGGTATATTTCAATCATGTCATCGATCAAGATGTGCAGATCATCCCGCTCATCCTATTATCAATCATAGAGAATGCATTCAAACACGGTGCTGGAGAAGATATAGGCGAGCCGCGCATCGATATTGACCTAACAGTGCAGACAGGCGATCTACATTTTAAAGTGGAGAATACATTCGTTGGTCAAAAAGAACATGTATATACGGAAAAAATAGGTATGAGCAATTTACGCAAACAATTAACGTTGGTCTATCCAAAAAATCACGAACTTACAACCTACATTTCAGAAGGTAGATTTGTAACTTTACTCACCATATCCAATTTAACTATTGATGATGCTCGATTCAAAAATAAAAGTACGGTGTCTTTTAGTTGATGATGAACCATTGGCAATTCAGTTACTCCAAACTCATTTAAAAAGAATGGAGATATTTGAAGTGGCAGCAACTTCTACTAACGCGCTAAAAGCCCTGGAAATCATAAGGCATGAGCCAATTGACCTGATCTTTTTGGATATTAAGATGCCACAGATAAATGGAATAGATTTTTTGAAAACACTGAAGCATCCCCCGGCTGTTATTATTACAACTGCTTTTAGAGAATATGCCATAGAGGGATATGATCTGGATGTCGTAGATTATCTATTAAAACCGATTACTTTTGAACGTTTTTTTAAAGCAATAGACCGTTATCTTAGAAACCGAAAAATCCAGTCCCAGAACATAATACCCGCGGCAAAAGACCAAGCGATCACAATCAGGTCAGGTGGAAAATTTCATAGACTGGAGATTGCTGATATTCTTTATATTGAAAGCAACAAAGATTATATTACTATCCATAGTAGCCAACGAATTGTGACAACGAAATATAAGATCACCGTAATTGAACAAGAATTAAAGCAATTCAATTTTCTTCGCATTCACCGATCTTTCCTCATTAATACAAATAAAATTACAGCTTTTACCACGAATGATATCGAAATTGGAAAACAAGTGATTCCGATTGGCACCAATTACAAAGAACTTGTTCAACAAGCATTAAAATATCTTTGTTTAAAATGATTTGTTAAAAATAGCGAGGCCCATAGGTGTTGGGAATGTGGAGAGCCAACAACAAATTTTCTTGCTCAAAGCCCGGAAAGATACCGGATTATTTACCCAAGAAGAAAAAACAATTTCAACTATTTAAAAGATACGTTATATTTATTTGAAAGTAATATCATCACATAACCCCGCCACAACAAATGACGGAAACAGAAAAATATCTCGCAGACTTTAAAGAAGCTGTGCTGAACGTGTATCCTATTTCGGATGAGGCATTTAATTTGTTGGCTGAAACTGTGCACATTCAGCATTTTAAAAAAAATGAAGTTTTATTAAGGGAAGGCCGTGTCACCAATGACATTTTCTTTGTTTGTAAAGGTGCATTAAACTCTTATTTTATAGATGAAAAAGGAGCTATCTGGAATAAATGGATTTATTTGGAAAGGGATTTTGCGAGCACCAGATTTTCGGCAATCATAAAAACAGCCAACGAATTTACACTGCAAGCTATTGAAAACACTACAGTGATAGGTATGCCCTATCATCAAACAAGAGCAGCTATTAATCAAAATGATGAATTAAAGAACCTGTACATTGCCTATCTGGAAAAAAAATGGATAGTCATTAATGAAGAAAGAGAAATTTCTTTACTTACCGAAAGTGCCACTGCAAGGTATCTAAAATTGCTGCAGGCGCATCCGGGAATAGATACTAGAATTCCACTACAATACATTGCTTCGCACCTGAGCATTACCCCAACACAGTTGAGCAGAATACGGAAGGAACTGACCAAATAAAAAAATCATTGCGCTCAACCTATGTAGAGTGTGGGCTTAAGATCACGCTTTAATTTTGCTATGAATAAAATAGGTCAGGCAAAATTGGAATGTCAATTTCTCATTTTTGATTCGTTAATAGTATGTATTAAGTGTTTTGACCTACATACCGGAGATGGAAATAAAAGATAAAAAAATCCTTGCACTCAACCTATGTAAAGAGTATCCTCAAAACCACACTTTATTTTTGCTTTTTATTAAGCAATAAAAAACAGATTATAAGGTATTAATCTGGGGTAGAACACAAAGTAATACCAATTAAATAACTGAATATAAGCAAGTAAAAACTAAAAACTGATATTAAATTATGCAAACAATTTCTAAAACACTAAGAATATTTTTAACCGCACTTATTCTTTCCAATATCGTCTTGATGGCTTTTTTAGCCTACTTTTTTTTAAATAACGAGCGCAGCTTAACCGCAGAAAGAATAGATATCAAGGACAGATCTGGAAAAAATCGTGTCGTTATTGCAAACACGGATAACATTCCGCAGCCCATTATCAAAGGGAAGACGTACAAAAGGGCTTACTCTCCCGCAGGTCTGATTTTCTTTGATAAAAACGGCGACGAAAGAGGTGGGTTGGCAATTACTGATAATGAAGAGACTAATCTGAATGCACTTGCATTTGATTATCAGAATGCCGATGCCATCGGTATCTTGGCTCAAGATAATAAACATGATAATTATTTCAGAGCTGGTCTATTGATTAACGATAAAGATCTATCCGGTAAGCCTGGACATAATATCAACCGTATCAACCTGTTAACGGAAAACGGGAATGCATCTTTGGTAATGAAAGATAATAATGAAGTACCGAGAATTATTCTAAAGGTTGACAGTCTAGGCAAGCCCTCTATCGAAATGTTTGACAATAATGGAAAAGTGAAATGGAAACAATAAGCTATGGTGGTATGAAAAACATTAAAAGCATAGTCCTTATCATACCAATCCTTATGGCGTTAAAAACTTTGGGTCAAAATAAAAACCAACAAAAAATGGAACAAGTTCAAATAGAAGAAAGATCGATAACCGAAAAGTGTGCTGTCATTGATAAAATTACTATCCCAGCTAAAGCCATTGAAGCATACACCGAAAAGGCAGCATATATCCGTAATATCATTCGACACCAGCCAGGATTTATAAAATATGAGATCTTTCAATCCAAAAGCAACAGCGGGGAACTTAAAGTTATAACCATTGCTACCTGGAAAAACGGGAAGTATTTAGACAATGCACGATTGGTCATAAAAGAAATAATGAAACAAGCAGGAATAAATATGCCTAATTTTTTAGAAGAAAACAGCATAACGATGGAAAGGGATATTTTTATACCAATTGAGGAATAAGGTATGTTTCACCTTGATGGCTCGATTTTTGGGAAAATGATTTAACTTTGTATTCCAGCTGAATTATCAATCATGAAGTTAGAATTATATCAAATAGATTCATTTACGGAGAAAATCTTCCATGGGAATCCTGCCTGTGTTGTACCTTTAAAAAACTGGTTACCTGATGAAATACTCTTAAAAATAGCCCGTGAAAATGCTGTTGCCGAGACAGCTTTTTTTATCGATAAAGGAGATCACATTCACCTAAGATGGTTTACACCTGAGATTGAAATGGATTTATGTGGGCATGCCACTCTTGCAACAGCGCATTGCTTGGTTTCACATTTGAATTATCAACATAGTAAAATTGTTTTTGAGACTCAAGTGGGCAAATTAACAGTTGATGTCAAAGATGGGGTTTATTATATGAATTTCCCTTCCAGACTACCAGCCCCCTCTACCCTGCCAGATATCATTTCCAGATCCCTTAATATCCAACCTAATGAGGTTTTAAAGTCAAGAGATTATATTCTGGTATATGAATCTGAGAAAGACATAAGAAATATTACAATTGAAAGGTCCATTTTTGATCTGATCAATCTTGATCCCGGAGGAGTGGTCGTGACAGCAATAGGCACCGACAGTGATTTTGTCTCCAGATATTTTACACCACAAGCTTCAATCCTTGAAGATCCCGTTACTGGCTCAGCTTATTGTTCGCTGATTCCATTTTGGGCATCACGATTAGGAAAAGATAAGCTTTTTTCCCGACAGTTATCAGAAAGAGGGGGCCAGCTCTATTGTGAAAATAAAAATGAAAGAGTAATTGTGGCGGGTAAAGCAAGTACGTATTCGCAAGGACAGATCTGGATAGATTAGATTATTTTTCTAACATTCAAATCCTCCTGTTTGAGCCAATAAATATGACGGGAAAGATCAATCATGTCGATTAGGTAAGTTCTCTTACCGCACAGGAGCTAAAATGATATTTTTCGCATATCATGTTATCCGCTTAAAAAGGCATTGTCACCACTCGAGCTTTATATTTGCCTTTCTCAATCGTAAAAAAAATACATATCCTCCAGCAACATCACTATTTTGTGATGTGATATATAAAATGTCATTCAAATCATTATAATAACATGCTGCAAACTCATTGCTGACATTAAATTGGTTCTCGATTTCTCTTTCTGGAATTTGGGTACTCCTCCCCTTTATCGTGGCGTTGATGGATATGTAATGGCTTGTAGGGATTCCGCCATCTGTTCCCCAGAGTTTCTGTCCCTTAAATTTGTGCGTTATTCAATGACTAACCATTTACGATTTCGCCACCATTGGGATGTAAAACTTGACCGCTCATAAAATGTGAATCTTCGCTAGCTAGAAATAGAAAGCTTGGCGCAATTTCATTTGGCATTCCTGCCCTTTTCATTGGAGAGTCACTTCCGAATTCGGAATTCTTTTTAGGGTCAAAGGATGATGCTATTAATGGAGTCCATACCGGACCTGGGGCAACAGCATTGACCCTAATTCCTTTAGCTATAAAATTTGCTGACAAACTTCGAGTGAAAGAAATTATTGCACCTTTTGTTGCAGAATAATCTATCAACTTTGGACTGCCTCGATAAGCAGTCACCGAGGATGTATTAATTATGCTTGCCCCCCTCTTAAGATAGGGTATGGCATACTTTGTAATCCAGAAATAGGAAAAGAAATTATTCTGAAAAGTTTTTAGTAGCTGTTCGGTGGTAATTTTTTCAAGGGATTCTGTTTCCCAATGAAGGCCTGCATTATTAACGATAATATCAACTTTCTTATGAGTTTTTATCGTAATTTCAATTACTTTTTTACAGTGATTTTCTTTTCCCAAATCACCTTTAATCAGCGTACATTTTCTAGAGAAGGATTCAACCTCTTTTTGAGTTTCTTTTGCATCTTTTGTTTCACTAAGATAGGCTACAACAATATCAGCTCCCTCTTTCGCAAATAACAAAGCTACAGCTTTCCCTATACCGCTATCTCCTCCTGTAATCAACGCTACCTTATTTTTTAATTTTCCTTCTTTAGGATACTTTAATGGAGAAGTATCAGGAACTGGTGTCATATTTATTTCTAATCCCGGTCGCTTTTGCTTTTGCAAAGGTCGAATCTTTTTACTCGCTACTTTTTTCATGCTACTTCTTTTAAATGACGACAAACAATATGCGATTTCCATAATGGGTAAGAAAAAAATAGTCCTTCTTCCGAAGGGCTATTTGTTTTTACTTTAGGAAGGTACTTTTCTTGATTTTTCTCTTTCCCATACACGATGGCCTTTCATAGTCGCTATAAAATCCACTGTTAGATTATCCTTGCTTTCGAAAATAACACCTTTGTCTTTTTTAATAAATGATCTTTCAGCTAACTCTTCAGCACCTTGTGCAAATGCCAAAGTCTTACAGTGTCGGTAACCTTCATTGATAAAATGGAGGTAATCGGCATTTTGCGCAAGAGTTTTTACCGATTCACCTGCTGGTGTGAAGAATGCATCGTAACAAACTGACGCTTCAGTAAGATATGAATGCTGGATATCTTCTTCTGTTCCTTCCTTGAACCGGATCTTTCCGACATGAGATGCGATCAGCACGGCTTGCGCCCCTTCGCTCTCGAGTGCTGTTTTCATTTTATCTATAGAAGATTTACTAGCTCCATTATCAACAAGGAAAGCAACCTTTCTGGTCTTGATTGTACCCTCGCCGTCTCTTACTTTCATGCTCAAAGCAGCAGACTTTTCAACTTCTGGTTTGACGGGTTTGAGTGGATATTTGGGATGGTTTTGCCGTGCAAATTTGAGGGTTAATGGATCAAGTTCGTCTGGCGGGGTAAGCCCAAGGTTTGTACCAACACTTTGTGCTAATTTTTGGTCTATCTGATTCAAAATAGCCAATTCTCGCTTTCGTATATTGACATCGTTCACTTTCGAAAGCTCAAAACTCAGGGCATTGACTATGTGGTCCTGTTCTTCTGGACTCTGTGAATTAAAAAATAGTTTTGCTTGTGTAAAGTGGTCGGCAAAGGAATCTGAGCGAGCCCTAACTTTTGAACCATCAATAGGTTGTTTGTGGGATTCAAATCCTACCCCATCATTAAGCATTGCATGATAAGGGCAACCCACAGCCTTACTGTTAGGAAAATAACTCACAGTACCTTTGGGAATCTCTGCCCGGGCAAAACCATCTTTCTGGTTATTATGTTTACCTGTCACTGGACGATTGATAGGAAGTTCATGGAAATTTGGCCCACCTAGTCGATAATTTTGGGTATCCATGTACGAAAATATCCGTCCTTGCAAAAGCGGATCATCTGAAACATCTATACCTGGCACCAACCTGCCAGGGTCGAAAGCGGCTTGTTCGGTCTCTGCAAAAAAATTCTCTGGGTTGCGATTTAGTGTCATCGTTCCTATAATCTGAACTGGCACAAGTTCCTCAGGAATAATCTTGGTCGCATCAAGAATGTCAAATGAGTATTTCAATTCATCCGCTTCAGGAATCAATTGAACGCCAAGATCCCATTGCGGAAAATCTCCTTTGTCAATAGCTTCATAGAGATCTCTTCGATGAAAATCGGCATCGAATCCCGAAATCTTTTGGGCTTCGTTCCATGCAACTGAATGTATACCTAATCTTGGTTTCCAATGAAATTTAACGAATGTGCCTTTTCCTTGGGCATTTACAAATTTAAAAGTATGAACCCCAAAACCTTCCATCATCCTTAAACTTCGGGGTATAGCTCGATCTGACATAGTCCACATGATCATGTGTGCAGATTCGGGCATCAGCGAGATAAAATCCCAAAAGGTGTCATGCGCAGAGGCCGCCTGCGGCATTTCGTTGTTCGGTTCTGGTTTTACAGCGTGGACGAGATCTGGAAAGTTCATCGCATCCTGAATAAAAAAAACTGGAATATTATTCCCCACTAGATCGTAATTACCTTCTTCGGTATAGAATTTAACAGAGAAACCTCTTACATCTCTAGCAAGGTCAGTAGAGCCTTTGAAGCCCGCTACGGTCGAAAATCTTGTAAAAAGAGGCGTTACTGTTCCTTTTTTTAAAAATGCGGCGGTTGTATATTGGGATAAATCAGCAGTGGCTTCGAAAATACCATGGGCTCCTGATCCACGTGCATGAACGACACGTTCTGGTATACGTTCACGGTCAAAATGCATCAGCTTATCAAAATAAATATGATCCTGCTGCAATGATGGTCCCCTCTCCCCGGCCTTTAAGGTATTGTTGTTGTCAGAAATAGGCACACCATCGTTAGTGGTCATAATCTGTTGAGAATTATCCACTAAACGCTGATCAATCTCAGCCGTTTTTAGATTCTTTTCTTTTTTCATATCCAATTCTGTTCTTGTTTATACTAGTATGGGAAAAAATATATTATCAATTCGTGCAAAAAAATATATGAGAAATAATGCTTCTATATGAGTGTAAGAATGAAATAACAACAATATATCTTACAGCAAATCAAAATGCGATAAATCAAATATTTGACTAATTGTACGTGGTGAAAAAATATTTGTGCAGCAATTGCATATTTAAAACAAATGCTATGTTAGAAACGTTTGAATTTTGCGAAAAAAGGTGAATAAAGGCATAATTATGAATGGATGCTAGTTTCTTTTTCATACAAATTTCTTTTAAAATTTTAACCTTTCATTTTCATATATTTGTCTCGAAATTAGAGCACAATGAAAAAGAAAATTGTACTTATTCAGGATGATAAAGACATTCTGAATGTAATGGATGAAATTTTGGAAGACGAGGGTTTCGATACTGTTGCGTCATTGACAACTGAGCCAATTGACAGAATTGATGATATCGATCCTGACCTTATTATAGTTGATGACAATATCAAGGGAAATAAAAAAGGATCGAAAGTGATTGAAGAATTAAAAAATGATCCTGAAACCGAAGAATTATCTGCTGTATTAACCTCCACATCCAATGATCTTCCTAGAACTGCTAAGGAATGTAAAGCTGATGACTTTATTGAAAAGCCTTTTGATATCGATCATATGATCGAGGTCGTAAAAAAGAATGCCTAAAATTATACAGAACCACGGCTCCCTTACGCGCGGGCATATAGAGGTCTAAAAAGAGTATATCAGCCTTTTATACTATCCACTACCGCTGTGATGGCCAAGCATAGCTGCACATCGCTCAGCTTTGGGTTGTAGTATTATAAAAAACTCGAGATTTGGAATTATCAATGAAATCTACAAATATGATTGATTTTCAAATTTGGATAGTGCTTTTAAAAGGTCTATGCCTTTTCCTAATACAGGTTTGAACAAGTCTCCTTTGTCTTTTAAACGTTCGTCCATATTAAAGATATTAAAATCAGTAGGATGAAGACCTTTTTTCACCTCAGTCCATTCTAAAGGAGCAGAAACTGGTGCTCCGGGTTTTGGGCGTATACTGTACACACTTGCCAAGGTCTGCGCTCTTCTATTCTGTAGATAATCCAAATAGATTTTCTTTTTGTCCCTTTTTTGAAGGCTTCTTTCTAATGTGGTAAGCTCAGGAAGCTTCTCCTGAACCAATTGCATGAGAATATGTCCAAAATCCTTTACCTGGTCATAGGTATATTTGCCTCCCATAGGTATATAGACATGAATACCGGAGCTTCCTGAAGTTTTTGGATATCCTACAATACCTACTCTATCCAACACTTCTTTCACAGCTAGAGCCGTTTCTATGACGTCCTCAAATGTATTTTTTTCGGAGGGGTCAAGATCGAGTACCAGATAATCGGGAAATTCAGCTTTTTGTACACGACTGGTCCACACATTAAACTCAATACACCCTAAATTGTTGAGATATGCTAATGTTTCTTTATCATTACAAATAATATAATCGAGATGTTTGTCATTACTTTCAGAAAATACTTTCGTTAATGTCACCCAATTAGGTGTATGTTCATCCGCATCTTTCTGATAGAAACTTAATCCTCCAATGCCATTCGGAAAACGATTGAGTGACTGGGGACGGTTTCTAAGATGGGGAAGAATAAACTTAGAAATACGCTGATAATAATCAACAATATCTCCCTTGGTAACTCCATCTTCGGGAAAATATAACTTATTTTGATTGGTAAGGGTGACCTGCTGCTTGCCAATCTTCTTCACTTGATCTTTTTCAGGGGCTTTCCTCGTTATTTTAGATTCCATTTTAGTTTTTTTATCAGGTACGTCTGTCGTAAATTTTACCTCTAGTGGATCAATGTCTTCTCTTAATCTTAAAAAAACAGGATGCCGGTAAATATGATCTTTTGTAAGCTCGGTAAACTTGATCTCAGCGACCAGCTCAGGTCTAAGCCAGGTTGCTCTGGCATTGGTCTTGGGCGTTACTTTAAATGCCGATTCTTTCACCCTCAGTTGTTGCATTTTCTGGTATAACTCTCGGAGGAGTTTATCCGTAAATCCTGTTCCGGTATGTCCACAGAAAACCAACTCATCCTCCAAATACTTTCCTAAAATAAGTGATCCAAATTGCTTTCTAGCCCCCTTAGGTTCCGTAAATCCGCAGATCACCGCTTCGTCGCTTTTATGAATTTTTATTTTCAGCCACTCCGAACTTCTAGTATTTTCTTTATATGTACTGTACAGTTTTTTAGCAATAATACCCTCCAACCCCATATCTTCAGCAGCTTGAAAAAAATCTTTTCCCTTTTCAAGAATATGGTCGTGATACTGGATAATTTCGTTTTGTACTAAGGCTTCTTTTAATAATTCTTTCCGTTGCAAATAAGAAAGATTTTCAGTCGAATGTCCGTTCAACCATAACAGATCGAAAACCTGATAGATTAGCACCAAATCTACGTTTTGTTCCCCAATCCCCTGCAACCATTGGAAATTGGGCTTTCCTTTGTCATCATAGGCAACGATTTCACCATCGAGTACCATCTCATGTTTTTGAATTTTGAGTGAATCAGCAATTTTTTTAAAGGATATTGAAAAATCTAGTCCGTTTCTGGAATATAGCTGAATAACTTTATTTCGCAGATCTGCTATAGCCCTGTATCCATCCCATTTTATTTCAAAAGCCCAGTCTTTGTCATCGAAAGGTATCTCGCTTGTTTTACATAACATGGGTCTGATGAAACCGGGTAATTTCTTTTCCTGGGAAAGTGACTGCGCATAATTTTTATAATGCTTCAGGCTTTCGGCAGTTTCATTTTTTTTTTGCTGGTCTTCTTCTGAAGATAAGCTGTGACTTTAGAGTTTTTTGAAATATGCTCTTCGGCATCATAACCTTCGGAAACGGAATATTTGTCTTTATGCTTAATGAGCAGCCATGCATTCTGTTCTGCGGCGTTTTTTATTTTTACCAGCGCGAACTCACCTTTCAGCTTCTTACCATGTAAAATAACTTTTAAAGATTGTTTATGCAGTTCAGCACGCATGATCAAATCGTCAGTTTTTCCTGCTATTTTTTCTAATGGTTCATAAGTTCCTTCGTCCCAAATTTCAACTTCTCCGGCTCCGTAATTTCCTTGGGGAATACTTCCTTCAAATCTTCTATATTCATAGGGATGGTCTTCCACCATCATTGCCAATCTTTTGTCCGATGGATTAAGGGAAGGACCTTTTGGAACGGCCCAACTTTTAAGAACTCCTTCCATTTCCAACCGGAAATCGTAATGCAGACGTGTTGCGGCATGACGTTGAACCACAAATTTTAATTTTGTGGTACTTTCGTTCTGTTTGCCTTCCGGTTCGGAAGTTGCCTTAAAATCTCTCTTTTTATGATATTCTTCTAATGGCATCATGAATAAATTAGAGTTTCGATAAGGATTAATGACCAGTCTTTTAATCTACCCTACTTTTCTTTTTCCAGCCTCGAGACTTGCTTTCAGCATTGCCATAAGATCCGTCGCTTTTCCCACGGGTTCTTTGGTTTCCTTAGGCTTTACGTTTTTACCTTTTGCTTTCTGTTTTATAATTCTCAGCAGGTCCTCATTGTAGGTGTCTCTGTACTTTGAAGGATCAAAAGCCTCGGCTAATGATTTAATTAAGGTTTCAGCCATTTTCAGTTCTTCGGGTTTTGGCGCTTTTCCTGATGGTATTTTCAACTCACTATAATTTCTCATTTCTTCAGGATAGCGCATTCTGTTCACCATCAGAACTTCATTTTCGTAGGGGCGAATCATACACAGAATTTCCCTGTCTCTTAGAATGAATGAACCTATTCCCGCCATTTTGGTTTTGTGTAGCGCTTCCAACAATAATCTATAGGCCGCTTCGCCATTTTTTTGAGGTTCCAGAAAATAAGGTGTTTCGAAAAGTGCGGGATCCACTTCATCTTCTTTTACAAACTGAATAATACGCAATATTTTAGATTTTTCAGGACTTACAGCCTCAAAATCGACATCCTCCAGTACAATATATTTGTCTTCTATTTTGTAGCCTTTTACTATATTTTCCCAGGCTACTTCTTTATTGGTATTTTCATTTACCCTTTTGTACTTGATATTGCTGAAATCTTTTTTGTCCAACATATCCAAATCCAAAGTACTCGATTCACTAGCCGAGTACAGCTTGATTGGTATATTCACCAATCCAAAACCTATTGCTCCATTCCAGATTGCTCTCATATGCTCTGTTTTTTAAGCTACGCAATTCCTCGTTAAATTGATTTAAACATTATTTTGTTTTTTGTCAGCACTTCTTGTCTATCAATTGACACCCTATTCCATTTACCATTTGATAACTATATAGTGAACAACACCTTACAAGGAAAAGTTTTATAGAGATAGATTTTTATATACATATCTTGCAGTGCTAATTGAACAATAAAACTAAAAAATTAGTAAATTGGGTTTAATGTAATAAAGACTTCATTTCAAGTAGGAATCTTTCATTATCAAAATCCTTTACAAATTTGGAGAACTTGTCTAAGGTTGATAGAGACTCCATTCTAGTTGCGGACCAACAAGTCAGACTTAGAATATGGTGGGCAAAAAACTATATAAAAGAAATGATGAAAAATTTGAGGTTTATAAAAAAAAGTATCTATTAAAATGAAAACCTATCGATTTCGCTTTAATAATAGTCGTAAAACCTCAGCCATTCTGATTTGGTTTATTACAACATTACTGATGATTACTTTAACATGCATCATTTTACTCATACCTTCGGAACCATATTTTCCAACCTGGCTACTGTTGATCTTCCTTCCATTAACGTTAATTGCTATTTATAAGCTGTTTAGGACAGCGTCCGAAAGACAGTCGACAGACAGCGTTACACTAAATAAGGATGGGTTTAATAGTGCCTGTTTCGGTTCAGTCTTATTTTCCAATATAAGCGCTATCAATATTCCGGTACGAAGTATATCCTTGCTCGGAGGGGAAAAGTACGATTATTACAAACAAACCGAGGTAGATACGCCCAATCTTGTAATTTCAATTACAACTGACGATAGCAAAATATTCCGTTGGGTTTTGGGCGAATGGGGCAGTTTTTACAACTCAAAGGAAGACTTTTCAGTTTTTTTTGACTTTCTCACAGCATTAACCGATCAACTGTATCAATATTACCATGCTAACGAACCAACGAACAGTTATTTAAAAATTATCGATGAAAATGGCTTTTGGGAAAGATCGGGTAAATTAAAATTGGTCAAGAAAAACTAAATAATATCCACTATGTTTCCTATATTCTGTAGATCATGAATTCGCAAAAGTATATGCGTTATACGTACGGCTAACCAAAGACGAAAATGCTTTAAGTTTATTGAATAATGGCCTAGAGAAATTTAATGAGGGTACGTCAGCGCGTATAATACGTGATCATGTTTCAGAAATCTTTTTTAATTACTGCCCCAATTGTGGGAAATTGGCAAGAACACTTATAATAGATGATACCACTGAAAAATCAATGTTGAATTATGCCAATGCGATACAAATAGCCGAATTTACAGGAAATCCCAATGATAATGAGTTATTATTAGCTACCTATCTTGAAAAATTGAAAAAAGAAGAGAATATTCGCCAAATTGATAAAAGAATTTGGCGAGATGAACTTAAGTCTACCAATCAATAATGATAATGAAAGAACGGATACAGCTCTTTTAAGTTCTATTCCTGATGACCTCTATTTTTGGGAAGTTCAGGTGATTGATCTTTATTGTATTCGTCTATTTTTTGTGTTGCTGCCATGGAGACAACCAAATCATTTAGCATGGAGCTTGCAGCCGTCGGCGAGTTCGGAAGTAAAACCAAATTGCTTCTACTATTGGCTCCAATGGCATTCAGCGTGTCATAATGTTGAGTAACCACAATTAAAGCTGAAGCTTCCTGAGCGTTGATATTAGCCGCATTGAGCATTTTCACAGATTCTTCCAGTCCTCTTGCAATCTCCCTTCTCTGGTCTGCAATACCTTGTCCTTGAAGCTTTTTAGATTCTGCTTCAGCTTTTGCAACAGCAACAATTCGGATTCTTTGGGCTTCGGATTCATATTCTGCAGCAGTCTTTTCACGTTCGGCAGCGTTGATTCTGTTCATGGCGTGTTTTACCTGTTCATCAGGATCGATATCTGTCACTAAAGCTTTGATAATATCGTAGCCATAACTTTGCATCGCTTCCTGCAATTCACTTTTTACGGCAATGGCGATATCATCTTTTCTTACAAAAACGTCATCTAATTTTGTTTTTGGAACTTCAGCACGCACAACATCAAAAACATAAGACGTAATCTGATTCTCAGGATTTTCTAGACGATAATAAGCGTCTCTTACATTCTCTCTGATCACCTGATACTGAACAGAAACTTTCATCTTTACGAAAACATTATCCAATGTTTTGGTGTCGATGATAACATCCAATTGCTTTATTCTAAGATTCAGACGTCTGGAGATTTGATCAAAAAACGGAATTTTTAAATGCAAACCAGCGTGGCTTACTTTTAAAAATTTACCTAACCTTTCTACCACAGCTGCAGATTCTTGTTTTACTGTATAAAAGGAAGCAAATAAGGTAATAAGTCCGAAAAAGATTAGAATTCCTAAATATATCATATTCTTAAATTTATTATTGGTAATACACGAATTTACGTCTTTATATTGTCATTCTAGTAGCAATTCTTTTTATTTTATCTTTGTTACTTTTTTGCAATTTTGTTCAGATTGACTGTACATGATCTCCAATTGTAATATTCAATCGACAATAATTAATATCTGTCTTTATCAGAAAACTTAAAATCCTGTATTTTGGGTAAAGGTCGTATTAAAACTCTTTTTTTTCTTACTTTCGGCGCTTCGGCTGAACCTAATTTTTCATCGGATTCGATTCGAATCCCTGTAATCAGGTTAAATTTTGTTTCTGTGAATATGGTGTTTTCGTCAATATAGCCCTTAGTTGTGTCGCTTGTGAGCTTATCAACATAAATCAATTCAAAATTGCCCTTGTTATATTTGAAGTGGTAAGTAATATTTCCTCCCTTAATTTCGCTCCACATTTTTAAAACTCCTTTTTCTATAAAGAAATTCGGAATTTGAAAGCCATTAAATTTGCCATGGTTTTCAGTAGGAAATTGCGGTTCGATGATTTTATCGGACGATACCACCAAAGTTAACTTTCCATTAGGCTGAGACAGGAAAACTTGTAACCTCAACGGCCTTGTTTCATCAACAGTATCCATTTTCACAGTTATTTTGTCCATTTTACCATCGTGATTCAAGTCTCCCTTTTCTTCTCTAACCTGATACGTATAATTGTTTTTATTTTTAACACTTTGAGAGAATACACCCATTGGGACTGCAATTAAAATGAATATAAGGTAAGGGTAAAAATTTTTATTAATTCTATTCATCTTGTTTGTTTTTGGCCTGCTTTTCGAGTTCGCCCTATATCCCGTAAATGCATTTTCATTAAATTTTCCCGATGTGCCAAGCATTTTTTGTGTTTAATCAGTACGCCCCTTCAAGCTCTTTATAATCTGCTTCTCTACCCTGTTGGCGGTAGAGTTCTAAGAGTTTGTTGTAAGAGTTAATTCCTCCTGATTTATGGTTGTATACGGCAGATTTCCAATATTTTTCGGCGTTTTTTAGATCACCAAGCTCATAATAAGCTTCACCCAATATAGCCTTAACATAGACATTGTCCTTATTTTTTAGCAACACTTGGACTGCCTCGTCATATTGTTTCAATTTTACATAGGCACTCCCTAGCGCGTAAACCTGTGTAGTGTCCCCGGCTTCCACTATTGGTTTAAGATAGGTT
Source organism: Sphingobacterium sp. GVS05A (assembly GCF_019969845.1). Lineage (GTDB taxonomy): Bacteria > Bacteroidota > Bacteroidia > Sphingobacteriales > Sphingobacteriaceae > Sphingobacterium. The sequence goes on along the minus strand of NZ_JAHXYR010000013.1, from coordinate 108,626 downwards.
ATCACATCGTTGTAAGATCCATCTCTTAGGCTGAAATTAGCAAGAGTTTCTGTTGCTTTTTTATCCCCCTTCTCCGATGCCAATATGTAATATTTTCTAGCTTTTTCGGGCTGGTGGGTATTACTGTACAATAATGCTAGTTTGCTAATTGCTTCTACACTACCCTCTTCGATGGCAAGTTGATAATGTTTGATTGCTTCCTCGGTTTTTCCATCATTATTGAGGCGATCAGCTTTGTCTTCATTAGAACTATTACATGAGGCAAATGCAATTAGTATTGCAATAGAAATTAAGTTCCATATTCCAAAAATTGTATGCTTATTCATAGCTGTAAATAATATATTGAATTAAAAATAAGGATAAAGGATTTAAATATGTAAAGTTTATTTTTTGTTTACAGAATATTGGATTGCTATATGAATGAAATAAATTGGAATAGAGAGTAGCGAATAGACCTGTACGAGACTGTAACATAAACTGTGTCAACGGAATAATTCAATAAGATTATTTATATTCAATTATTCACACGACATGGTCATCAAAGAAAAGACCTCATTCGATTTTTCATTAGGGTTTGCTTTTTAACGGAACTCAAGAGGGCTTCGCCATTTTGAACGCTTCAAGGCAGAAGCTATGCAAGGTCTTTACGAGGGTAAAATTTTGTCTCCCAATGATGGCGTTCTAGCGCCTTTAATGAAGCATCTGTTGGAATCGATGATGGCTAGCGAACTGGAGAACCACCTGAATGAAGAGAAAGCTTCGAGCAATAGCAACCGTCGAAATGGCAAGACCAAAAAGACAGCCCGAGGTCTCAATGCTGGCACTTTTGAATTGGGAACAGGCCGGGACAGATCCGGAACCTTCGAACCTAAAGTAGTAGCTAAGAGACAATTAATCATCAATAAACAGCTTGAGGGACACGTGTTGAGCATGTATGCCAGAGGAATGAGCACACGTGCGATAAGCGAGTTTATCCGCGAAATGTATGCCATGGAGATCTCTGCGACTGAAATATCACGTATTACCGAAAGTGTTCTCCCAGCAGTAAATGTATTGTTCGGATTTACACATAAGTTTATTAAAACATCATAATTTTCGTCAAGACACCTTACTAAATTAACATTTTTCAAATAGTTTCTCACCGTAAAAAATAATGTTTTAGTGTTGTACACCAGAACAATTGTAATAAAGAAATAATCTTATTACGAGCTTATTAAAGTTTTTCTTAAATTGTAAGCTGTAGAAATGAAATCCAGTAAACTAACATATTATGATTACAGAATTCCCTCTCCACAAGAGTTTGAAACAGTATTCTCTCATTTTTATTTTGCGGAAAATAGGACCGGAATAACAATAACCAAAACCCTTTTGCCATCTTTCCAAACCATCATGGTTTTTAATTTCGGAGCGTCTGCATTTTTGATTTCCAAGCAAAACACGAAAATCAAGGTTGGAAAATGTATTGTTTTGGGACCAATTAAGTCCGCATTTGAATATGGTATCCCCCCAAACTCCAGCATATTGGTTCTCAATTTCAAAGATGATTCATTCTATCGTTTTTTTGGCAAAGCATTTTTATCTAATTATTTGCCTATTCATCCCGATGAAGCAATGGAAGAAAATTGTTTTACTAGTCTATGGGCACAATTGAATAGTATAGATTGTGTACAGGAAAAGGTGGCACATATTCTCAATTTCTGCCGGCCTTATCTCAACCTTCAAAATGCAACTTCTAATCTATTAGCTAATTTCAAATCGGATACAATAAATCCAATCAAGTCTATTGCAGAAAAAGCGCGGCAAAGTGAAAGAAACATTCAATTGATTCATAAAAAGCACTTTGGTTTCAGCGCCAAGGAGATCATCCGTTATCATCGTTTCTTTAAAGCGATTGAATTGATTCAACAGATAGATTTTTCCAAAGAAAAGGTAAACTGGTTTGAAATTATCGATAAATGCGGCTATTATGATCAAAGCCAGCTTATTCACGACTTTAAACATTTTATTAATCTTTCGCCTAAGAACTACCTAAAGTTCCAGCAGGATATCTGTCAAGCTACCAGCAAATAGCTATTTTCGTTTTCATACAATTTTCCTGATTTGCCCTATTTTAAATTTGTACTGTTCAATCAAATATAGTAACGCTATGAAACATCTTATTATTTATGCCCATCCAAATCAGGAAAGTTTGAATGGTCAATTTAAACAAGCTATTGAAAAAATTCTAGTACAGCAAAAACAGGATGTAATCGTCAGAGATCTTTACACACTCGGATTTGATCCTGTGCTGTCTCTGGAAGATATGACAGGACAGCGAAAAGGCATTGTCAATGAATTTATTAAAAATGAGCAGGAATATATTAAGTGGGCAGATATAGTCACCTTTATCTACCCAATCTGGTGGACCGGTATGCCTGCAATTATGAAAGGATACATTGACAGGGTATTTAGTTATGGATTTGCCTATCGTTATGATCAGGGTATACAAAAAGGACTATTAACTGGAAAACAAGCGATAATTCTCAATACACATGGAAAATCTAATGAAGAGTATAGCACTATCGGTATGGATAAGGCATTACTACTGACATCCGATAAAGGTATCTACACCTACTGTGGATTTCAGGTCACAGAGCATTTCTTTTTTGATAAGGCCGATCGTGCCACCCCTGAGGTTATTGAAATATGGCTTTCTAAAATCAGAGATCTATATACTATAATGAACCCTCAGCTTTCTAATTATTAGAGCCAATTGTATGAGGAAAGCAATCTATATCGTTGGGACAGTAATAGTTGGATTGAACTTTTCAATATTTACAAAACAATTGTCAACATCTATCTTAAAGCTTTGGACTTATAAACTTGGGTATAAAAGGCAGGATATTGAAATTCTGCCTTACTTTCTTCTACTTCATAGTCTGGAACATTATTACTAATGAATGCAACAACCTATATTTCAATGGGTGGAGCTTTATCAATAAGTAAATCTGTTTTAAAGTTTTGATATCTAATAGATTCTTTTGATAAAAACAGTAAATCCTTTTCCATAAAACCTTTATAGAAAGTACTATTTTTGGTAATATTTTATTATATAATCTTTCGCATCTTAATTCAGTCAATAGAATGTTCAGAGCAAAGCCCATGAAAATTACAACCAATTTTATCCTCTTCCTCCTTCTCAGCCCCTGTATTTAAAGGATATGTGCCAAGTTTTCCCGCGATCTTGCCCTGAAACGGAGTGTTGTGCTATAAAATTGCTTTTTCATAGCAATTGAACAAGCCTTTACGAAAAGTGACAGTTCCAACAAATTTATATCCCTTTTTTATATATACAGCATTTGCCTGACTATTCAGCGAAAAAGCATCGAAACGGATTGATTTATATTGATTTTCTAAAGCATATTGCTCTACATAACGAATCATCTGGCTTGAGATCCCCTTTCCTTGAGCAGAGGGTTTTACGTAGAGACGATGAATAACAATAAATGGAACTGATGTCTCCCAGTTCAAATCATTATATTCTTCATCATAGCGTTCGTTAAGTGCCATATAAGCCAACACTTCACCCTTTTCTACGTAAACAAAACCTTCTCCTCTCTCGATATCCACTGTAAGCGTGTCTTTATTTGGATATTCCTGATCCCACTGGTTAACCCCTTGATCGTGCATATGTGTTTTAACTTCGTCAAGAATCTTAACGGCTTGGATCAAATCTGTTGAATTAGCTTTTACAATCATTTTTTTATAAAATTACTATTTTCTAGTTACACTTATATCCAAAATTTTTCCAAAAAGTAGTTCTATTGGTGCTCTATAATATATGAAAAAGTGGTTTCTTAGAATCGAAATTCTCGTTTTTCTAATATTCCATCGCTATATATTTCGGTATAAATTAATCGCCCTTTTTTCCTGGTATTTAATATAGGTTCTCCTGTTTGTTCATTGTATTTTTGCAGTAATTTATAAAACTTCCATGTTCCAACAGGAGAACCATTTTTATACTCCGCTTCCAAGTAAGTATAAGGATCCGTAAATTCCGAATACCGTTGTAAATCAATATGACCATTTGATTTAAACTCTATCCATTTTCCTTCTTTCTTATGGCTTTTCACCATTCCTTGCTCCTCATCATTTTTGTAGAAGCCATCATTATCATAGTATCTAGAAAATTTTCCAGACGGAAGAATCTGGTATTTTCGTAAAGGTCTTAATATTAAGGGGTCTTCGCTAAATTTATAATCTTGTATGGAAATTATATAATTTTCAGTGATGTTAAATAAGCTATAGTGTGCAAATCCCATTTCCCCCTCATGATGAAGATATATTCTCTTCATATCAATAGGCTTACTGTCCTTCGTTGAAATTAAGTACACTTTTTCAATAAACGGTTCAGCATAACGGACGGTATTATATACAGCCACAAAGTACAATGAATACACTCCATAACTCAGAAAATTAGATGCAATTTTAATCCTATCATATTCCTCATTTACATCCTCACTAAATGGCAGAAAAACATCATATTCTTCGGGAAGTGATATCAGATCTTTTTTGATTACTTTTTCAAAGTTTAACGCATGGAGTTCTTTCAATTTATTTTCATTCTGTATGGTAGACAGAATGGCGTCAATGCTCCCTTGTTTCGAAATATCTGAATATCCAAATGGTAAAGTTATACGGTCAGTTTTATTTCTATTAAAGAACAATGATCCCTTATCGGTCGAACATACTCCTGTGTCTATTGCCTTATTTTCTATCTGAGCATTACTGTAGCTAGAAAAAAGAAAAAATAAAGTAGTAAAACAAATGATATTAATTTTATACATATATAGCTAATATAGAAAGGGAACCATGAAATGGTAATTTTCTTCGAAAGAAGACTGACTTCGGACGGTACCCCATACATACAACACAAATATCAATATCTGGTTTCTCAAATTAGTGCAAATACTAATATTCGTCTGCTACAATTTAATATTCGTAAATCTATGGTTATATTTTAATCTGTAGAAAAAGAAAGAAATCCTCCAATGAAATAATCATTAATTTCATTTATCTACAACACTGCATTTCTTTTTGCTAATGAATTAACGAGTAATATTTAGGGTTTATTCCTGGTGGAAGCTGATTCTGGACTTATGTTTTTTTGTCAAGTATCGGGTCAAATAGGTCCGAATATCTTTTGGAAGACCACTCAGCGTAACTTTTAAGCTTTGGACAGGTTTACAGTCCTTTCCTTCTCCACAATAATAGTCTAGATGGAAGATATAGTTCTTGTTTCCATAAATGACAATATAGGATACTTTCATATCATAGCTCTCATATCCTCCACAGTAATAGAAAGGAATGATAGCCGCCTTTCGCCCACCAAGGTTCTGGATATGTATTTCCTCCTTTACGAAGTAGATTAACGACATTTGAGAATAGGGATATGTGTAGAACACCGATGTAGAACCTTTTTTGTTTTTCACACGCGCTTCGATCTGGGTGAGTACTCCATCAAATCTAGACGAATCAGCATTGCAGGGATTCGTGACTTTTACGTGCAATGTGTTTTTTCCATATGCATCTTGATAGACGCGCTTCGTCACGATGGTATCAAAGACCTGCAGTTCCGAACCTCCTCGAACGGTATCTTGCAGATACCTCTTCGAGGTTGCGAAACACTTAGTCGTAAAGAGAAGCAACACCATAAACATGGTGCAGCTAGAAATTGTGGCAATATACCCTCGAGAAATCGCTACAACGGGCATATTATGTATATTTATCGGTTTTGCCATGTGCATAGGTTCATAAAAATGGTATCATTTCGTCTGTATAATCGAGCAAAATCTGTTTCAACATAGGGTCATTTTGCTGTCTTTGAATTCTTGCTTATACACAGTCAATTTTTCGATTATTACAATCAGTATCGGACGCATTTCTGATTTTGCTTTTCAATATCTACATGCATTTTTTTATATTATATCCTTTGAAATTGACAATTCACTAATTAAATATACATTTCAGATCTGAATATACTTATGTCATTTATTATTCGTGTTTAATGGATTTATATTCGCTTAAAAATTCTTTCGTTCTGTGATCCTCCTCTGAAAAATGGTCTTTCAAAACTGTACATTGGCTGCAACTTCTTATACCTTACTGAAATTAGACTATCCCATCACACTTTGGAGCTGGAACCTATGGCAAAAAGAGTATTGGGTGTGACGGGTTTCTTATTGACGATATCACGATAGCCAAATCCTCTACTATAAATGACCTTATTCCCTTTCACCACCGCGACTGCAAAACCAGCTACATGATGATCGCTTAAAACCCGATCTAGTACCGAATCAATAGCAGCAAAGTGATCATTTTTATTTTTTTGTACTTGGGCAAATAGCGAAAGGGAAATCAATGAGCAAAAAATACAGGTAAATAGGGCTTTCATATCGAATTGATTTTTATACTAATCTACTCATTCGCCATCATTCACACAAATATGGTATCTATTCGCAAAATCCAATTATAAATTTATCATCTGATCTACTCTCTTTTATAAATTTCGATGTCATCAATTAATAATAGCTAAGCTTCACCAATACTACCAAAACTGGATTAACGTCCTATTCCTTCACCTTTATGTATCTGTAGTTAGACGTATTATCTGTTCCCGCTAGGAAAACAAATATCCAGCCCCACCTATTCTGCAACCTATCCACACGCAACTGGCTATCTTGATCCAACCAGAGTTGGAATTGGTTATTCTGGATCATTCCATATATTAGCGGGATAGGTATGATGGAGCGCTTATGCTGAGATACAAAATAATTACCTTTTAACTTTCCTTTTAGCACAATGCTTTTCTTTTCGAGACCACTATCCAACCAAGTCGCTTTGATTTGGCTCCTTCCAATTGCCTTGAGTCTTATTTTCGCGTTCTTGAAATCCAACATATCAATCTCATTTTTCAGGATCAGCTGATTCCATAGAGACGAAAATTCGCTCCCCTCATGATCATTTGTTTGATTCTCATAAGTTCCATCGAAGGACTGTAATTCAGAAATTTCATGCATGCTATCTTGTCTTGTCTGCTTCAACGAAGCACATCCACATAGACTTAAAATAATACACAGAAGCACTAATCGTATCGTCACCTTTCTTATGGGCTTTCTTTTGTTGGCTATCACCATTGCACGGTTTATATAACTTTAAATATAACCATCTTTAAGCATATATTATATTTTTAGATAGATCTTACAGACTTAACTCGCTCTATAGATACTACAGAAAATTTTTGTAAGCTAACTCCTCCCTGATGCCAATAAAAATGTATTCGTAGTATATTTCGATTGGATTTAGTCCCATGTACATTTACTACCTATTTTTGGCTATGCGTCTATTTATTCGGATTAAGAGTAATCCTATTAGCAGGAGGACCACAGTTATAATCACGCTATTTGTTAATACGCGATTCACGCCGAGTTCAGAAACATCTACAAAAGGATAAGGGTAAAATCCAGAAAGTGCTCCATGCCACAAAGTATAGAGCAAATAGACAAAGGGATACAATAACCAGCTAAATATAGATCTCCAGTGTATAACACGCTGATCAATCATACTCCACCAAAAGATTAAAACCAAAATGGGAATAATTGAGTGGAGCATTTCATCCACAATCCTAGCTATTCCAGCAGGCTGCCACAGGAAACGAAGTATCAGATTATAGATAAGTCCAACAATCAGAATATACAATGTCACTGCTGTGATTGATGTCGGTTTCGCAAAAAAGAGCCCTATCTTATTCTTTGGAAACAGTACAATACTAGTACAACAAATCGCAACCATGAGATTCGTCAAAATTGTAAAATAACTAAAGAACCTTACGACTAATTCGCTAATCGCAATAGAGGAATTACTGCAACTAATTAAAAATTGAGCACCAATAGCGGTCCAGCTTAATATTGAGATGAAAACAGCAAGGCTTCTTTGAGACAAAATCATGTTCTTCATTTACTACTTAAAAATAGGCAATTTATCAACTAAATTCCAAGAATCATCATAAGTAAATCCAAACGTTACGTCTAGCGACTTCCTTTCTTGATGTTAGTTTTATTTCCTATTAATGGATTTATATTCGCACAAAAATTCGTTAGCTTTATCAACGTACTGCATCATCTGAATTAACAGTCAGTCTGCCTAGAGATGGGTAATCGTTGTCATAAAAGGTGGGAAATATCAGGAAGATAGCAAAATCTAAAAGATCAAGCTACATGTTGACTGTAATAGTCCGAAAAGAAAGGTATTTTTTTTAAAATAAAAGGTGATACTTTGACCACAATTGGTACATTGTTATAAAAGGTAATTATAATATGCACAGTATTAGTAATTCAAATCGAGCCGTGAGGCGACAGGCACTTATAATGGATCTGTATAAAAGTGCATTTCCAGCAGTCGCTAAATATGTCAGTCGTATGGGGGGAAACTTTGATGAAGCCAAGGATGTATTTCAAGACGCCTTGGTAGTATATTATGAAAAGACCACGCGGACTCCAACGGTACTGACGAATGATATTGGGTATCTGTTCGGTACAGCCAAAAACCTCTGGTTGAAACGTTATTATCAAACGAGCCAGAACCTACCCTTAGATCATATTGAAATCCCATTTGCGAACGATGAGTCTCCTTCAAGTAAGCGACTGCTTCGCTTCTTGGAAACTGCAGGACGCAAATGTATGGATTTATTAAAAAGCTTTTACTATGACCAGATGTCACTTCAAGAAATCGCAGATGAATTCGGGTATTCAGGAACCCGCAGTGCTACTGTTCAAAAATACAAATGCTTAGAGAAAGTGAGAGAAACTGTCAAAGAAAAATCCCTGGTTTATGACGACTTCATGGAATGAAACCCAACAGATAGAAACTCATCTCCTAGGGACAAACCATCCTAGTAACGCATTGCTTTTCGAAGCCCATTTGTTGCTGGACGAGGAACTGGCGGAGAAAGTAATTATGCAACAAAAAGCTTACGAAGCCATACAACGATATGGTCGCAAGCAGTTAAAAAGTGAAATTGAAGCGATACACCAAACACTGTTTACACAACCCAAATACATCCGTTTTAGCCAAAAAGTAATGCGGCTATTTAGAAAACCATAAATCTCCAAAATCATGAATATTGACAAAAATGAGTTCCGCAAATTTGCGGCTGGGCACTGCTATGTCCCAAAAGAAAGGGTAGATAACTACATTGCACATATCGAAAGTTCCAGTATCCCCCATGCAATGACACCGTATATTACCGAGGAACGCGAGTTGCGAGTATCACAGATGGATGTTTTCTCCAGGTTAATGATCGACCGTATTATATTTATGGGAGCTCCTGTCGAATCCAATATTGCAAATATCGTACAAGCCCAACTATTGTTCCTTCAGTCCGTTGACCCCAAAAAGGATATTCACATGTATATTAACTCTCCTGGTGGTGAAGTTTATGCTGGACTTGGCATCTACGATACCATGCAATTGATTAGTCCGGATGTTGCCACAATCTGTACCGGCATGGCCCTTTCTTTTGGTGCAATATTACTTTGTGGTGGCGCTAAGGGCAAACGAAGCGCTCTGACGCATGCCCGGGTTATGTTGCATCAACCGTTAGGAGGTGTGCAAGGACAGGCATCTGACATTGAAATTACTGCCAATCAAGTTTTAAAAATAAAAAAAGAACTTTATGATATTATAGCCCAGCATAGCGGCCAAAGCTATCAGAAAGTTCACGATGTTAGTGACAGAGATCATTGGATGGTCGCAGCTGAAGCAAAAGAATTTGGAATAATAGACGAAGTTTTGACCTAATAAACTCAGGTCATTGATAGTATACAATCGTTATTGACAATTCCCAGTCAATAACGATTATTATATTATCTAGCGAAGGTATATAATTAGCTTTTCCACATCTATATTCAAATCAACTATCTATTACTTTTCTAAGCTTCTTTCTGAACACTAGAAATTCAACAACAGTACATAATAAATAGATTATTGAAAAGTATAACAGTATTTTTAATGGAATCAGTGTCACACTGTATTGGTAAATATCAACCAAAACAGTGACAGCCAGAAAAACAACACACAAGAACGGAATTCCTGAAAATGTCAATAAGGACAAAAAATAACTGTTCCTAATTTTTTCAATTTGATTTAGAAAAAACAACAAGGTACTAACGCAGATAGCAACAACATATAGCATTGAAAACCCAAGACTTAGAAACAAATCCATAATACTAAGAAAACTATCAAAAAGAGTTGTACCAGCAGACTCTAATCCACTAATAACAATTCTATAAAGGATAAATAATATAACACATAGTAGAAGATTAAACAGCGAAAACCTAAAGATAATTTTTTTCATATATTTCCAAGTATACATTCAAAATATGAACCTCCGTTAAGTAGTTTCAATTATTTCTATGACTTTTTTCAAAGTGTTGATCACAGATTAACGTTAAATTCAATTTAAAACTACGTTATTTTTCACCACAACTAACCACAATCTTATATTCGATGTAAAGCGTTTAAGATTCGTTTTTATGATATGACTATTCGTTATATATAAATGCACTAAAAGATAATCTACTTGCGAGAAACCCATCGATTTGTTGCTCCGTTCGCTCTTATTTACTAACTTCAGCAATTTTATAGAAAAGTATAGGAGAAATATCAACGGCATCCACAAAGTGGATTAAGAACAGATATATATACAACTATAATTTGAAAAAGGCCTTTATGCTAAGAATTACAACCCAAACCGGTACACACTATTGTTTATCGCTGGATATAAATATGAAATCAAGTATAAATACCTGTAGACTCTCCATATTTTTCTAGGCAAACTTCATCCGCTATCCCATAAAGTATCTGTTCTGTAAAATCACTAACATTATGGGGTATTTTCTCTGGCTTATCTAAAATTTCAAAATAGAAATTTTCACCATTACTCACCACCCAATTTGCAATATCTTCCCTCCCGTCTTCTGACTCTTCCATATAATCAGTGTATGGTTCACACTGTAATTCAATAGAAGCGTCCACAAATTCTTCCTGAAACCTAATTATTTCCTCTTTAGAAAAAGAAATAAGAATCTCTTTCAACTTTTCCCTACTAAGTGCTGCCTTTTCTACAATAGCCCAAAACCATTCGGATGTTTCAATATTTTCCATTTATATATTTTGTGAGTCAATTTTAATCATTTTTTCAAGCTTTCTATCATTCGTTTGCTACCGAATTTCTTGGTACAGATAGTTCCGACGTCTTATTTAAGCTTGCAACTCTGTTTGTCCTTTTGTCTTTCTGAATTCAGTCAAGCTCATTACATGCCTCTTTTTAAAGAATTTATTGAGATGGCTTTCGTCGGAAAAGCCAAATTCGGAAACAATTTCGTTAACCCGCATATCGCTGAAAAGAAGTCTATGCTCAATCAATCTTATTTTATAATTCAATATATAATGCTGGATAGTTTCACCACATTGCTTTTTAAAGTAGCTACCAAGATAGCTTTCAGAGAAACCAAATTTTTGTGCTATCGAAGAAACCTTTAACAGGGCTGGATCATGGATGTTTCCTTGGATATAATTAATGATATCCAATGCCCTCTTGTCTGTATTAGAGGCTACATGCTCTACTCTCATCTTTGAAATATTGCGTGCAGCAATTACAATAATAGCATTAACATAGTGTAGTGTCAGCTCTTCATGGAAGAGGTCTGGATGATTGATATTGTGAAGAAGCGACGATACAATCGAATCAACCAAAATAACATCAGGTTTATTCTGTAAGATGCAGCCCGACAAATAGGAAGCACCATATAATAGGCACTCCATAGAATTAATACTGTTCCATTTGTAATCCTTAACATAACGTTCGCTAAACTTGATAAGCAAAAGTTCCGTTTTCTCGACAATTTCCAAATAGTGCTGATCATTTGGTGTAAGGAGGATCAGACTACCTTCGCTGTATGAGGCTGTATTGTTATTTATCTTAAGGAATCCTTTTCCACAAATCACATATATGATTTGAAAAAAAGAGAACTGATTGTCTTTTAGTGGACAGTTTACCTCCTTATGATGCTCTACTTTGACCAGTTGGTCGATATTCTCGCGTTTCATCATGTAAAAATACCTATTTATCATTAAAATATACTGATTTTTTATAATTTTTCTGTTCAAATTTGCTATACATAAATTTTAGACATCAATGAAAAATTCGATCTACGTCCTGGCCTTGGGCGCTTTTGGCATAATCACCACTGAATTTGGGATAGTTGGCATCCTTCCGACAATTAGTCGGCAATTCCAGGTATCAATAGATACTGCGGGGTGGTTGCTTAGTGCTTTTGCCATAACTGTCGCAGTCTCCTCTCCTTTTATCACTTCATTCACGACCAAAATAAATCGAAAACTCCTTTTGTGTTTGGTCATGAGCATATTCGTTTTCTCAAACTTAATCTCAGCATTTTCGTCAAATTTCTCGATACTCATGGTCGCACGTATACTACCAGCCATTTTACATCCCCTATTCTGGAATATCTCTATTGCCATAGCCTTTAAAAACAGTGGTGCAAAAGGTGTTTCTACAGTGATGTTAGGGCTAAGCTTAGCTACAGTATTAGGTATCCCATTAACGACTTATGCTGTAGATCTCTTCCACAATTGGCAGGCTTCGTTCTTCCTCAGTAGCGCAATCAGTTTGATTGCTTTTATCGGTCTATTACTCTTCGTACCTTCTATCCCAGCAGATAATACGAAATCTGCACAGAATCAGATATCCGTTCTAAAAAGTCCACAATTGTGGCTCAATCTGATTTCTACTATTTGTACTTTAGCAGCAATGTTTTCTAGCTATACTTATCTTACTGCCTATCTTGAGCAAATTACAAAAATGGATGGGGCACAGATCAGTATCATGTTGCTTCTTTTTGGTGGCATGGGAACTTTAGGAAACTGGCTTATGGGATTAGCCCTGAATAGAAATGTGTTATTGACTGCAAGACTATTTTTGGCTTCTTTAATTATAGTACAGGTTTTAGCTTACTACCTAGGTGGAATCTTTACGCCAATGGTCGTTATTGTTTCCCTTTGGGGAATGATTCATACGGGAGGCTTTTTAGTTTCAAATATCAGAACAACACAGTCTGTTCCTCATCATGCCTTAGAATTTGTCAATAGCTTACTTACTTCATCATTCAATATTGGCATATCCTTAGGTGCATTTCTCGGTGGGGTAATAAGCGCGTATTACGGAGTTCATTATGTTTTATGGGTAAGTATTCTGTTGCTCGCTGTAACATTCGCTATGAGTTTTGTCAGTTTTCCAAAAGAAAATACAGAAAGTGAAGAGACAATGCACACAAAACTTGCTCCATCGGTCTGTGAATAAACGCTGAAACCATATCAGCTGCTTTGTGGTGTAACTTAAGCAACCTCCGGCACCGGAAAGGTTGCTTTTGTGTATTCTAACATAATTTAATAAAAGAATTGTTATAGAAGTAAACGACAATAGAAAGCACAATCGATACTTTATAAAACAAACACAAAATTTACACGACGCAATTACTACTGTCTTAAATTTGCTATTTTTATCCCAATGGAAGAATCGTTGAAACAACTCTTTAAGGAAAAAATATACTCATATCATAAAATTTCACAAGTTTCATTTGAGAAGCTTTTAAAAATAGCAACAGTTGTGAACCTCGAAAGAAATCAAGTACTTGTGCAACAGGGTTCCATTGGACGTGAGTTTTGCTTTTTGCACACAGGTTATTTAAGAGCATATATAAGTGATGAAAAGGGACAAATTTATAACAAGAATATTGCTGTTGGGGGTGACTTTGTCGCATCCACAGTTTCCTGCATTCTAAATCGTCCATCAAAATTTACCCTTCAAGCCATAACCCACTGTTCATTATTGAGTCTTTCCTATAAAAAGTTCAGAGAACTGCTTTTCCAAACAGACGACCTAAAATCCTTTTATATTCATTATCTTGAAAAGAATTGGGTCATCGATAAAGAAGAACGAGAAGTATCCATCGTCATGGAGGAAGCTCAAAATAGATATGAGAAATTTTTAAAACGTCATTCTAATATAGAGAACTACGTCCCCTTACGAGACATCGCTTCCCATCTAGGCATTACCCCCACTCAGCTTAGTAGAATTCGTAAGCAGTTAAAATAGTAATTTTCTCAACATATGTAAAGTACTATGCCACCTCAGTCTTATAATTTTGATTTATAAAATAACAAAGAAAAATATTTCACGAATTATATGTTAAGGGATATGATACGAAAGAGTCTGAATTCAGAATTCAATACGATGTACGAGATTATTAACGATGCATCCTACAGCTTACAAGGGTAAGATACCCGAAGATCGATGGAAAGAGCCTTATATGGATGAACACGAGTTGCGGGACCAAATTGCTGATGGGGTTGAATTTTGGTGCTATCACCAAGATAACGCTATACTTGGTGTAATGGGGATTCAACACAAATCAGATGTAACCCTAATCCGCCATGCATATGTGAGGACGACAGCGAGAAACAATGGAATTGGTGGCAAATTGTTAAAACACCTTTCAACACTTACCAATAAACCCATCCTAATTGGCACTTGGGCTAATGCCAATTGGGCAATTGATTTCTATGTAAAAAACGGCTTTCGTCAAGTTAGCCATATAGAAAAAGAAGAATTACTACGGAAATATTGGAATATCCCCTTGCGACAAATTGAGACATCAGTCGTGCTTGTCAGTTTAGATTTTTATAGTAAATTAGCGTTCTGAGGTATCTATCTTAAAAGGATCTTGGCGATTTCATTACCTATTATCACGACGCCTATTTTTGCATTATTACTCAAGACTGCAATTGTTCCGCTATGGGATGCTTGAATAACTCGCCCAACCATTTGAATGTTGCAATACATCGTTATCTCTAATCTTTCCTATGGCGATTCTATATGCAGAGGAAAGATAATTTTTAATCTTTTTGCCATCTGCTGTAGTCGAAGGAAAAGCGGTAGCAAATCTATTCAGCAGATCAATTCCCTCAAACTTTGCCATTACTCATGTACTGGCCCAAAAGCATGAGATCATGAATATTGGTATACCTGACCGTCTCCGGTATGCGTCCATCTCATATCATCAAATTTGCTTGTTTCATCGTAAGATGAAACGTGGCTCCGTCGGTAACAGCTAATTTTTAACTGGGTCCAAAGAGATTACCCCTATTGATCCTCAATAACAGGCGCTACTGTCATAATTTGTCATAAATACGAATCCAGGCTTATCAATTTCCCCATATTTCTTTATAATATTGTTTAATTTTGCTGTATTCCCAAATGCGAGTAGAACGCCCTTCCAATACTTATCAGTTATCAGTCAATAAAATTTATTGTCACTTATTGTATTTATGATTAAATTAATGTTATATTTATGTTAATTCCCAAAGCAACGATAAATTATGGCAAAATCTGCAAAAATTCAATCTCCTAAAAAAGAATTAAAAAATCAAGTAATTACTCATCTACACAGTGCGATCGAGTATTTGCGTGCTCATTTAAGCGAAAAGGAGTTTCGTAACCGGATAGAAAAAACCGCCAAATTATTGACAGAAGGCATTAAAAACAAGGATTTAAAGAAAAAAAGCGTTAAATCAGCAAAAGAAAAACTTGTAAAAAAAGAACTTGTTGTTGATAAGAGTAAGTCTACTCCTATCAAAGAAAATACACCTAAAGCATCAGCTAAAAAAACACTAATTAAAGATGCTCAACCAGTTACTAAAACGACAAACGTAGATAATCAACAACCTAAAGTCGCTCAAGCAGCAGTTAAAAATACACTTAGTTCAACCAAACAACAGCCTAAGGTCACGCCTATAAAAGCAACATCACCGGCTCCTAAAGCAGCCGCAGTTAATTCGTCTACAAAAGGCAGTGCTCCCAAAGTTGTGCAAACAGCAGCCAAAAATACCCCTAGTTCAACCAAACAACAGCCTAAGCCCGCACCAACAAAAACAATATCATCAGCTCCTAAAACAACTGCAGTTAAATCACCGGCCAAAAGAACAACCCCCAAAGTCGCTCAAGCAACAGTCAAAAATACCTCTAGTTCAACCAAACAACAGCAGTCTATGGTCACGCCTACAAAAGCAACATCACCGGCTCCTAAAGCAGCTGCAGTTAAATCACCCGCCAAAAGCAGGGTCAACAAAGTTGTGCAAACAGCAGCCAAAAATACCGAAGATACTAAAGCAACATAATTTACCTCTTATTTGCAGTGATATTCAAATAGGTCAGATCTGTATTACTTCTTAAAATCAAATTTTGGGTGATATAAACCCTTGGTGCGAAGGACTGCTTCATTAAATAGATTTTTCAATTCTGCTGTATTTTTTTCCGATGATTTTACATCCAAAGTTAAAATAACATTCACTTTATTTTCAAGATTTTGAGGCGTAATTTTTGCCTTTGAAAGCAATTGGATTGCATTTTTATCGCTGATAGGATATGTTTCATTTAATGCAAGCAATGTTTCCACCAAACTTTTCGGGATACGGGCAAAGCTTCTCTACAGATTGTATATATCTTTATTTGAAGTGAACCATCAAGATGCCCCAATGTGAATTCTGCTGACGAGAGGGCCGTATTTATCACATTTTCTTTAAATGCTTGAGGATATTTGCTATTATTTAGTGCTTTCAAAAATTCTCGGATACCCAAAAGGATTTGCGGATCGTTTTCCGCTTTCATGTTCTGTGCCATTATTAGAATTTTAATGATTAACGTAACTATTGTTGATCATTGAATTCAATTTATCAATTTATTTTCCTTCAAGTTGCTGGAAAGCAATCTTGGTCATCTCTTTGGAACTAAAAGGATTGTGTCCTGTGATAAAGTGGTCATCTACTTCTACGTTTGAAGTCATTGGGATAAACGCCTTTTTAAGATTCGCTCTGCGCACCTTGATGGCCACTTCAAGATTAAACGGTAATTCTTTCTTTCTACCAGCAATTGTTTCTTCAGTCAAATCATGATCATTCTGAGAATACATATAGGTCTTATCAAAAAATACAAGTTTTGTTCCGTTGATCTTACAGGCATCAATCACGTTCCTTAAAATAAGGGGAAACTGTTACTCCCACAATGCCGAATTAATCGGAAGACCTAATGTAAAATAGGCAATTTCACTTCCTCTCACTGCTTCAACTGCTTCCCCGTGCACGGAAAAATCGGCTGAAAACACCTCGTCGGTATAGACATAATGTTCTGAAAAACAGTAATAATCAGTGTAACTTAATTAGGGAAATTTGTAACAGAATCTCGGCCATTTACAAGTACCTAAGGCATAATCCTAAAAATAGGATAAAGAAGGTGTGACTTTTCATAATAGTTCGAATGTCTGTATATCCAGTCTAACTGTGCTTTTGCGTCAGCAGCAAATTTTGGATTGCTTGCTCTCTCTTTATCAAATGCAAATTTTAGATCTTTATCTTCTTTTAAAAGTTTCGCAGCAGTATCTTCAAAAACATAGGCTGAATAGTATTCTTTTTGCCCTAAAATCGCATCAAAGAAATTCCAGTTGAAATAGGAATCAATCGCTTCTGGTTCCAGTGTTTCTAAAAGAAATTTTACCCCGTCTTGATTCAGCGGGACCAAGAAGTCCCCAGCTATGAACTTAATTTTCTTCAATTCTTTGAATACATGAGTATCATAATGGAGATAATGTCCCTCATAGGGGCCTGAAGTTGTCTTAAAATCTTTGATCTTATATTGTTCTACAGTAATAAAAGAATCCTTTTGTATTGGATTCAATTTGATCTGATTGAGTTTCAGTAAATCAATAATTTTCCATTCGGATTGTGGAATTACATAATACTTTGGTATAGTAATCTCTTTGGTTGGGATATAGGTGTTATATAATTTAACTTGTTTTGAAAATTTTGCATTTCGGTCATACCATAATCTACTTTCTGAGGAAACTTCACTAGGCTTATATTTAGCCTCAAAACCTTTAAAATCGATGTTTTCATATTTTGTAGAATCGAGTTTCCACATAATGGGATATCTTTTCCCTATACGATACTGTGTGAGATTTTCTATTCTTTTTTGTCGGATAGCTTTATGGTTCTCATCAATAAATTTGAGGTTATATAGCATATAATCATATGTTGCCTTTACCCGTTCTTTATAAGGCTTCAACATATGTGTTTCCACGACGGTACCAATTACATTGAATAGACTTGTATAGCCTGTTGCATATCGCGGCGAATCCATAAAAACTGGAAAACCACCATCCGGAACATCATTATGAATATTGACATAAGGGACGGAAATAAAACCGTCATTTTCAAGATCCATAAGTAGTTTTCGTTGCATATGACCATTAAAATAGTCTCCTAACTCCTTTCCCAAACGCTCCTTATTGGTGGAAATATAGGTGAACGTATATTGATAATCTGCTCCATTACTGACATGATTGTCAATAAACACATCCGGTTTTATCCATTGAAAAATCTGCTGAAAACTCCTCGAATTTCTGGTATCTGTTTTTATAAAATCCCTATTTAAATCGTAATTTCTTGCGTTCCCACGAAACCCATACTCCTCTGGTCCGTTTTGATTCGCTCTAGAAAAACCATTTCGGTTTAGCATACCACTTACATTATAGCTAGCTATGGCAGCAATAATTACATTTTTAGGCGTTTTTATTCTTCCTGTCGCCAAATCTCTCATGAGCATCATTGTTGCGTCAATTCCATCTGGCTCACCTGGATGAATCCCATTATTGATAAACAACACTGACTTGTCTTTTCTCGATCCTTCCAAAGTTTGTTCTGAGGGGTTGAAAATCACTACATCAATCGGAGCCTTATTATCGTCCTCACCCCTTGTTTCATAACTAATCGTTGGAAATTGCCTTGACAATCCCCGATAGAATTCACGCATGTCTTCAAAAGTCGTGGATTGATTGCCATTACCTTTTTCGTACGGCGTAAGATTTTGAGAATAGAGTGTATTAAAAATCAGTAGAAGGAATAAAATTGGAAGTTTTTTCATGAGATTAATTTAAAGATCTAATTTAGAAAAAACTTATTAAAATCTATGTTTTATGAGCCTTAGTCGAGAAACTACTGCCAATGATTTTTATCATTATTAACGATCTTCTATCGCTGTGTATTTCATACGTGGAAAACCTAAAAAAGCCAATAAAAGAAAAGTAAATGTAGCGTAGAATAGCAAGTTCATTGCACCATGATAATTGCCGACAACCGTAAGTCCAAAGCATAACATAGTAAAATGCAAAGTAGTAATGCTATTTAAACCATGGTTTTGGCTCACTTATTAAAAACTCACCTTTGAGGATACTTACAAAGAGTAACACAACAACAGGTTGCTCAAATATCCCAATGAGGAAGATCATACTAGTAGTATCACCTGGAAGCTTTGAAATAAAACTACCATGAAACATATCCACATATTTTGGGGGAACAGTTTCCATCTGGAAAAGCGTCTCATCTCCCGATATTCCCACTGTATTAAGACCCAGTTTAGTTTTCTCAACTTAACGACCTTATCTAATAGCTGTTAGAAATGCTCAGGCGGCTTTTAAGCTATTTTATATTAATATAATTTTAGTATTTAACAATATCTGTTTATATTTAACACACAGACCTGACAACAATCAATTATATACTAAATGAAAAAAATAATTCCAGACGAAGAGCTGATCACAATCGGAAGGATGCAAAAGGATCCTTTTATAATGGCAATGGAGGAAAAAATAGCCTGGAAAAAAGACTTAGGACATAATATCCGCCGTCATCTGTTCTCAAAGCAACTACCTCTGATCTATCATAAAAACGGGCAAATGATTGCTGAGTATCAAGATGGGACAATTCAATTTATCTGAATATGGCAACAATCTACGTAATAGCGGGACCACCAAACATTGGAAAAAGCACTTGTGGACCATATTTTATACCCGAAGGCATTAAAATACTTGATGCTGACCTCATTGTACAGCGTTATCGCGAGCTAGGAATAATGAATGGATACAAGCGGTTCGAGAAAATGTTGCAAGATAAGCTTCTAGCTAATCAGGATTTTGCGATAGAAATCAATTTAGGGTTAAAAAAACATTTCGACCTGTTGAGACAAATAAAAGCTTTCCATCCTGATAATAGAATCGAAATATTATTTTTCTATACAGACAATCTCGACATTTGTCTGGCTCGGGCACAAAATCGGAAGAGTAGCCAAATACCTCGCAGTTTAGAAAATATTGAGGATTTATACATTCGGGCACTCCCACTCCTGAAACGCAATTTGGATATTTTCGATACATTAAAAGGAGTAGATGTGCGGGAAAACCACATAGAACCCGAAATTATTTTTCAATATCAATATGCTTCAGCAGACATTGAAGTATCCGAAAAACTCCCACAATGGGCCCGATAATAAAATTGAAGATTTATTTGTGTTGTAGCTGAATTTTATTTTACCTTTGCAATCATCAGATGATATGACTATATGAAAAATGAACACATCGTACGAAGATCCTTGGCTGAAGAAGTCGCTGCCGCAATTGAAGAAAAAATCAAATTGGGTAATTTTCCGGTGGATTCAAAACTCCCTACTGAACCCGAGTTGATGAAACAATTTGCTGTTGGAAGATCTACAATTCGGGAAGCAATAAAGTATTTAAGTCAATCTGGTTATCTAAATGTACAACAAGGTTTGGGAACATTTATCAAAAGTGTGACCGGACACCATGCACTTGATGCAAAAATTGAAAAAGGTAATTTTAACGATATTTTCGAGGTTAGACACGTTCTAGAATTGAAAATCATTGAAAAAGCCGCAATAAATCGTAGCGCAAAAGGATTGAAAGATATGGCTCTTGCGCTTAAAAATAGAGCAAAACATGCCATTAGCGGAGATCTTATCGCTTGTGTAGAAGCAGATATCGCTTTTCATAGCGCAATCGCCGAATCTTGTGGAAATAATATTCTAACAGCGTTATACAATACCTTATCGGTTCACGTGAATAAATTTTTTATGGAAATCTATAAGGATACAACACCCTTCATTGCATCACAAAAGCAACATGAGGAGCTGATGGAAGCTATTAAAGATAAAAACATCCAACAAGCTGTTGCCGTAGCAAATCAAATTATCCAACATAAATAATTTTTAAAAGCTTTTGTAGTAAAAATCACAAAAACCAAACAATAATAAATAACGTCACAAAACATCAGATGACCTGATGTATTAATTTATGAAAACAGAATCTTTAAAAGCAGATGGTTCTTGGAATAGTTCCCAGACGGTCTACCCTATTTTATTTGCAATTAGTATTTCTCATCTATTGAATGATCTTATTCAATCGGTTATTCCAGCTGTTTATCCGCTGTTAAAATCTAATTATGCTCTTAGCTTTACACAAATTGGCATTATCACCCTAGTATTTCAACTGACAGCTTCCATTCTGCAACCTTTTGTTGGACTTTACACAGATAAGAATCCTACGCCAAGATCCTTGGCTATCGGAATGTTGTTTTCCCTCGCCGGTTTGCTTTGTATTGCCTTTGCTTCCAGTTTTATCTATATCTTACTATCAGTAAGCCTGATAGGCATGGGATCTTCTATTTTTCATCCTGAGGCCTCCCGTGTTGCGCACTTAGCTTCTGGTGGCAAAAAAGGATTGGCGCAATCAATTTTTCAGGTTGGCGGAAATGCTGGTGGTGCAATAGGTCCTCTCCTAGCTGCGCTAATTGTTATCCCATTTGGCCAACAATACATCGGCGTTTTTGGTGTATTGGCAATTCTAGCCATTTTAATTCTTACCTATGTCGGAAATTGGTACCAATTACATCTTAAACCAAAAGCTACCGTCAGCACACTTAATGTAACACCGGTAAAATCGAGTTTTTCCAGATCTAAAATCATCTTTGCTCTAGTTATACTGTTGATTCTTATATTTTCAAAGTATTTCTATATGGCATCTATGACCAGCTATTTTACATTTTATCTTATCGATAAGTTTGGCATTACTGTACAAGAATCACAAATTTATCTTTTTGTTTTTCTTGCATCCGTAGCGGTTGGAACAATACTCGGTGGCCCATTAGGCGATCGCTACGGCCGTAAACTCATTATTTGGGTTTCAATACTTGGTGCGGCGCCTTTTACATTACTTTTGCCGCATGTGGGGCTGACATTAACGATGATACTGTCTATTCTGATCGGACTGATTATATCTTCTGCTTTCTCTGCCATATTGGTTTACGCTACAGAATTGATTCCGGGAAAAGTAGGCATGATCGCTGGACTCTTCTTTGGACTTGCCTTTGGGATGGGTGGAATTGGTTCTGCCATTTTGGGATGGCTCGCGGATAGAACTTCCATTGAACACGTCTTTAACATCTGTGCCTATCTTCCATTGATCGGTATTGCGACGGGCTTATTACCCAATATTGAACGTCAGAAAAAGGTCTGATAAAAAAACATCTCTCCGATAATTACCGGAGAGATGTTTCTAAAGATATCTAATATCCCGGATTCTGAATAAGCTGGGTATTTCTATTTATTTCATCACGATGTAAAGAAGTAAAATACATCTTATCATCCCAGTTTCTATTTTCGATTCCTGGATCAATATTACTTACAAAATATTTGTAATTATAATTGCTCGGATCATATTTATACAATGTCACTGTCTTATTGTCTTTTAGCGTTCCTGTGATATTGATGATGTTGGCTTTACGTCCTATCGTTTCTGCAGCGATCATCCAGCGTCTTGCATCAAAAAAGCGATGCTCTTCATAAGCCAATTCAATTCGGCGCTCATTCCGGTAGCGGTTTTTGAGTGCTGCTCCTGTCTCTTCAACTGCAATTGCAGGCATTCCTGCTCTGAATCGAATTCTATTTAGCCAAGTTCTTGCTTCCGCCTCTTCGCCTAATTCGATACAGGCCTCCACATAGTTTAATACAGCCTCAGTATAACGCAACATCGGCCAGGGAATACGTTGTCTTGTATTTTGATCTTCCTGAGCAGGATCAGGATCAACAAACTTCCGCATATAATACCCCGTTCTTGAGCCATTCCAGTCTTCAACAGGACTTTTTCTAGTGTCTAAACCAAAATGCGTGACTTTACTACCTTGCGCATTAACAATTTCATATTGACCGGTTTGGATCTGATTGCTGGGATCCCTTTTTGTCACATCGGCTGTCCTTGGTTTCCAGTCGGAGCCATCGTATAGAATTGTTGCCTTCAATCTCGGATCACGGTTTTGATAAGGAGCCGCAGCCATGGCAGCATTTGACCAATCAAATTTTTGCCCCTTATCCGTCTCATAATCATCAACAAGCAATTGTATAGGTGTATTTCCCGCCCAGTTGTGATAACCATTTGGCCCATTATCACGTCCAACCCATCCACCGCGTTCGTCTTTTTCATTAATGAAAAAACGGCCCAAAATAATATCTTTTGCCCCTGCAGCATCTGCCATTTTACTTCCCCCCCCTAGCGACAAAGCCATATAGTTTGCAGTTCCTTCTGTTGCCGATACGGGCTTGGTCATATCCAGTTTATAGGCAAAGCTGGCCCGATCCAAGACAGCTTTTGCCGCTTCCTTCGCTTTTGTCCAGCGCTCAGTCTGGCTACCACTGGTATACATCAAATATTCCGGTTTTGTATATGCTTTTAAGAGGGCAGATTTAGCACCGGCTTTATTAGCATCATGAAGATCACTCGCGGCATATAACAATACACGTGATTTTAGTGCCAAAGCTGCTGCTTCACTTGCCCGCCCTTTGGCTGGTATTATATCCTTTAAAAGTAGCGCTGCGCTATCCAGATCTTTAACGATCGCATCGACACATTCAGCATAGCTATTTCTAGGCTTCATAAAATCCTTATCATTTAGAGTATAGATCTTATTATCTATGGGTACACCACCATAGAAACGTAAGAGTTGCTGATAATAATATCCACGCAAGAAATACGCCTCTCCTAATATTTTATTTGCTTTTACTTGATCAAATTTTGCCTGTCTCAAATTTGAAATCGCAATATTGCTTGCCCGAATACGTACATACATACGTCCATATTCATAGGTATCCATGATATAACCTTGATCAGCTGGATTGGACCGTGATTCAGTTACTGTATTAATCCCACGATTTGGGTGAGTGAATAGTGCTTCATCTGTCATAGAAGCCATCTCTTGTTCGTAGAAACCGCCCACACCAAAACCATTGTATATTTCAACCACAAAAGCATCTGACAGTCCTGGATCAGACCACACCAGTTCGTTAGGAACTTCACTAAGCGGCTTTGTATTCACAAAATCGTCGTTACAGGACTGAAGTCCAGACGATAATACAAGTATAAATAGTGATATATTTACAATTTTTTTCATTTTCTTATCTGATTTATTTTTCTGAGAATAAATTTCCAAAGGCTATTCGTTGTACCCAAAGCCTATTGGTTCATAAGTACAGACAGCAAGCCTTTCTTTATTTTCATAATTTTATACTACTTAAAACGATAACAACACCCCTGCATTCAGTAATCTCGCCTGTGGATAATATTGTCCCAGTGCGTTTACAGCCTCTGGATCGTACATCTTTAGCTTACTCCAAGTGACTAAATTCATTCCATTCGCATACACACGCAATGAACCAATACCAATTTTATCGCAGATTGTTGATGGAAGGTTGTAACCCAATTCTACATTTTTTAGGCGTAGGTAATCGGTGCTCCGCATCCAATATGTATTATTGTACGAGTAATATTGGTTACTCCGATCCGTTAGTCGAGGGTATTCACTGCTCGGATTAGTTATGCTCCACCGTTTATCGTAGAATTCTTCCAGAAAATTACCAATAGAACCCGATTCATCTGTACCAACACGAATTTCTCCGCCTGTTGCTCCTTGGAACAAAACAGACAAATCAAAATCCTTATAGCTCAAACTGAAATTAAATCCTCCTTGGAATGTTGGGTCACTATTTTTATCTCTTCTTACTTTATCATCCGGTGTGATTTTCCCGTCGCCATTATGGTCTTTGTATTTCATATCACCCGGACGTAAAGTTTTGGTAATGGCACTATAATCAAGTTTATTGGCAGCGATATCATCCATATCTCGAAATACTCCGTCATATACATAATAGATATCTGTTTTGATAGGCTTGCCTGTACTTTGCTGCCAAGCGGGAGCACCTGGGGCTTCATCCCAGAAAATAATTTTGTTCTTCGCATAGCCTCCATTGACTCCGACTGTATATCCAAGTTCACCGACTTTACCCTTATAACCGAGATTAAATTCCCAGCCTTTATTATCCACCTTACCAATATTTTCAGCAGGTAGAGTCATACCGGTACTTTGCGGAACAGAAGCATTTTTTCGCCATAGAATGGAATTCCGACGATTTTTGAAGATATCAAATTCAAAATTTAACTTACCCTGTAAAAATTGGAAATCAAAGCCCAAATTATAATTATTGGCAACCTCCCAGGTAACCATTTCATTTGGTACGCGGCTCTCAAACAATGTCTTGGCTAGCTTGTCATCCACCACATAGGTTCCAAATGAATAGGTAGAAAAATATTGATATTCTTGCAGTTTATCTTCCCAATAAATATTGTCATTACCCATTTGCCCATAAGAGGCACGAATTTTAAAATAGTTGATGACTGGGATATTTTCCTTCCAGAAATTCTCTTCAGATACTACCCAACCAGCCATTGCACCAGGGAAAAATCCAAAACGTTCACTTTCAGGAAACATATAGGAGCCATCATAGCGCCAGAGAAACTCCGCAATATATTTACTTTTATAGTTGTAACCAAAACGGCCAAAATAATTTAACCGTGCTCTTTTCCAAGCTGTTCCGTCATTATTTTTCTCTTGTTCTCCACCTGCAAATAGGTAATCTATACTATTTGAGAGGAAGTAACGCCTAAAGGCACTAAACTTGTCGTTATCCGTCGTCTCTCTGTTCACCCCTGCAATAGCGTTTACTTGATGGTCTCCAAATTTTCGGTCAAAACTTAAAATCCCCCCTAATAGAATATTGAGCTGATCTTCATTACTTTGATTTAGGTTTGGATCCGCTGGGCCGCGTCGGCCAGCTTGCAATAAAGGTGTCTTACCATCCGCCTCGTAAGCACCCGGCCAGGAATACAATGTCCAAGGAGTACCCCAGGTCTTCTGGTTTTTTACGTACTTATCAACAGAAGCATTTAATGTTAGTTTAAGCCCTTCTACCCATGGATTTGTGATATCCACTTGTCCATTTGTTTGGAAGTAATATCGCTTATCCCGATCATATCCGGTGGCATTCGTTGTAATAACGACAGGATTTTCGCCATTCTCAATATCAGGTCCCGGTTTTCCATTTGGCCATATCGCTGGTTGCGTAGGGTTTCCGCGCATCAACATACGAAAAATAGTTCCTGCACTTTTTGTCGGAAAGTTACGGTTTTCCTGTCTCCCTAAGACACCAAACTGCGTTTTGATGTATTGACTTATGTTTGCGTCAAGGTTAATACGTAAATCATATTGTTTGTAACCGGTTGCAGAATTTTTGTAATAAGCATCTTGATTTTGGTAACCCAATGACAATAGATATTTAACATCTTCTGTTCCTCCATTAATCTGGAGATTATGACGTTGTTGAGGAGACCAATCTTTCAATGTAGATTTATACCAGTCTGTATTCGGGTGGCCCCAAGGATCTGAACCATCTTTAAATTTCTGAATATCGTCAGGTTTAAAAGGTGCCCCCAACACTGTTCCATCCTTTTTGGTATAAGATCCTGTGCCATTTATAGCGGTTAATGCTGCTGA
Source organism: Sphingobacterium sp. GVS05A (assembly GCF_019969845.1). Lineage (GTDB taxonomy): Bacteria > Bacteroidota > Bacteroidia > Sphingobacteriales > Sphingobacteriaceae > Sphingobacterium. The sequence continues at coordinate 81,731 of NZ_JAHXYR010000013.1, read as the reverse complement.
CCATTCATCCACAGGTAAGTTATAGATTTCAAGCTCATTACGAATTTCCGCAAACTGTGTAGCGTCTGTCAATTTGGGAATTACCGTTGGTTGAGAATACCCTTGATTGAAGGTATAAGAAAACTGTGGCTTACCGGTTTTCCCCCGACGTGTTGTCACGAGGATAACGCCATTCGCTGCCCTTGCACCATAAATTGCTGCTGAAGCATCTTTTAGAACAGAAATGTTTTCAATATCGCGGGGGTTAAGCCGCTCGATTCCCCCTTCACGCGCCGGCACACCGTCAATAACCACTAATGGGCTACTATTCCCCAAGGTATTTGTACCACGGATCTTGATCGTGGATCCATCATTTCCGGGCTCCGCACTACCATTTGTAGCAATAACCCCAGGAATTCTTCCCGTCATTGCATTGGAAATGTTCAATGCCGGTGATTGGGCAAGATCACTCCCCTTAACTGTAGCAACGGCACCGGTTACCGTTTCCTTCCGCTGTTTACCGTAACCAACGACAATAACTTCATCCAAGCTGGATTGAGAATTTAGCAGTGTTATATCTATGGCACGTCGTCCATTGATCACTTCATCCATTGTCTGTTTACCAACCATGCGAAAGTTGACCGTACTATTGGACGGAACTTTGTCCAATTTGTAGCGGCCCTCATTGTCCGTTTTTGTCACCAAATTAGTTCCATTAACCGAAACGGTTACTCCAGAAATTGGCATTCCTGTTTCATCTCGCACGATACCAGTGACACTTAATTCTTGTTGAAAGAGATTTCCGTAAGACGCAAGGCTTACAGCATCTACAGTTTGGGGGCTCAGTGCTACGATAGAACACAGTGATCCAGTCCAAAACGCTCTCTTCCATTGATTTGAGAAATAATGGCAATTAATCATAAAAACTGTTTAATGGTTTAAATTGTATGTTTATTAGTTATTTATTTGCTTCCACAAGATGCTCGGTTTAGGATCTTATCAAAGGCGGTTTATAATTGAATTTCGAATAGATGAAAATACAAAAATAAATAAACAATGCAAGTCTTATTTTAATACTATTTAAAAACACACAAACAAATAACTCATTTACAGGTTATTAAAAGAAAATATATAGATCACCACAGCTTGGTAATACCGGGTAAAATCGATCTGGTTGAAGTTGTACAATAACCAATTTATAATTAAATACACCCCTATTTGGTAGTTTCAACAAAATATCGTCCAAATACATAGACGCCTGATCTTTTACTTAAAAATAGAACAGTTATATTTTGAAAAAACCACATGACAAGTTTTAATTATAATCGCTATAGAATTATATGGAAATACGTATTTTTACAAGAAACATTGTTATTTGTTAATTGCAGATAGTAATAGGAATAATATTGTAGAAATATATCTTTCGAAAAAAAATCTACCTCGATCATGAAGATACACATTAGACAAGAAAGCTCAAGTGATTATCAGGCCGTTTTTGAACTCGTTCAGAAAGCATTTGAGCAGGAAGAATATAGTGATCATCAGGAACAGTTTCTCGTTGAAAAACTACGTCAATCGACTGGATTCATACCCAAACTTGCGCTAGTTGCAGAGATCGATGGTAAACCAGTTGGCTATATTTTAATGACAAGGATTAAAATTGTTAATGAAGAAAATCAAGAGAGCTATTCTTCCCTCGCTTTAGCCCCAATTGCAGTATTACCTGAATTTCAGGGAAAAGGCATCGGAGGTAAACTAATTGCAGAAGCCCATCAAATCGCAAAGCAACTTGATTTCGGATCTATTATCCTACTAGGGCATGCAGATTATTACCCAAGATTTGGCTATGAACAAACGGTCAAATATGGTATTAAAATGCCATTTGAGGTTCCCGATGAAAATTGCATGATTATCGAACTCCACCAGGGAGCATTAGTTGGTGTTAAAGGAATGGTTGTCTATCCAAAAGAGTTTGGAATAACATAAAAAAGGATTGGCTGTAGATGACAGCCAATCCTTTTTTAATTTAATATTTAATGGGGTAATCTTGCATAAGCTCGAATTGATATCCATCGCTTTTAAGTGCATCGATTAATGAAGATAACTGTTGTTGCCCTTTTTTAGTCTGAAACATGTCATCATGCATTAAAAAAACCACATTATTCGGGACCATCGAACTTTTATTGTTCATAAAGTTGCGTATATGGGATAATGTCGCTTCTTGGCTCACTATTGCATTACCTGTAATACTATTCAAACGCCATTCCACATCCCAACCAAAAATACGATAACCATTTTTATGAAGCATATCAGCTGTTGTAGAGCCATTTTTTAAATCTATCTTCCGGATATCATCATACATCCAGATATTTCTACCCGGCAGTCTAACAATTTTATGCTGAAGATTAAGATCCTTTTCATTCTTTTCAAAATCTGCAAAAGCTTTTTCCGGATTATTATAGAATCGTGAATATTGGTTATTTGCATGCGTATAGCTATGATTATAGCAAGCAATTAAAGGATTACTTTCATATTTCTGAAGATCCCGCTTTCTCCCCTTGCTCATGTTGGCATGCTTACCGATTAAGAACACGCTTACCTTTATATTTTTCTCTTTTGCCAAAGAATCTATCGCCGCACTCCCGATCAAAGGTCCATCATCAAATGTCAAATAAATATGCTTTGGATGTGCATCAAAAGCTCTTCGTAACGAATCTTTCAGGTTACGTTTTTGTTGCTTTACAGGGATAGGATGCAAGCTATCAACTGTAAAATGTAGCTGATTTTTTTGAAGAGAATCCCATTTATTCAAAAGAACAGGTACTTTTTCCTTTTGGGTTAACTTTTCGTTTAAAGTATCCCTACTGCCCTCTTTGCCACTACCCAATACCTTGTTGGAGAAATCTTTGCACGACACATTACCTAAGATCACACCACATGTGAACAATGCAACCAATAACCTTCTACACTTCATATCTATCCTAATAACTTAAGTGATTTTTTTACATTTCAAAAATACTACAAAAACCTACTTAAAAAGTATAATATTTTATAAATCCCTATTTTCCGGGATAAACAGCTACAAAAACAACAGAAATATTTGTCTAAACAGTTTAATATCATTAATTATCGCCTAATACATGGCTGTAAAATTTTGAAATGGTAGAAGAGCTATTTCTTCTTAAAGATTAAGGCTCTATTATATTCAAAGTTCATCCTGGCGATATTTAGGACAGATATCCCTTGCGGACATTCAACCTCACATGCTTCGGTATTTGAACAGTGTCCAAAAGATTCCGCATCCATTTGTTTGACCATACTGAGCACACGGTGATTTCTTTCCTCCTTTCCTTGTGGCAGTATGGCCATATGTGTAATCTTTGCTGAAGTAAACAGCGCTGCACTCCCATTTTTACAAGTGGCAACACATGCACCGCATCCGATACAAGCAGCTGAATCAAACGCTTCTTCAGCGAGTTCATGTGAAATGGGAATAACTGTGGCATCCGGTGCCTGACCAGTATTGATAGATACAAAGCCTCCCAGGGAAATAATTCGGTCAAAAGCGGACCTATCCACCTTAAGATCTTTTTTCACCGGAAATGCTGATGAACGGAAGGGTTCTATCACAATAGTATCATTATCGTTGAACGAACGTAGATGCAACTGACACGTGGTCGTATGTTTCAACGGACCATGCGCAGTACCGTTAATCATTACGCCGCATTGGCCACAGATCCCTTCCCTACAATCATGGTCAAATTCAACAGGATCCTCTCCGTTCACAATGAGCTTTTCATTTAAGGTATCCAACATTTCAAGAAAAGACATATGTGGATTAAGCCCCTGTAGATCATAGGCAACCAGTTTTCCTGCTGTTTGATTATCTTTTTGTCGCCAGATTTTAAGATGTAGATTCATAATTGTTCATTTTATTTGTAGCTTCTTACGGTAGGTTGTATTTCTTCGAAAGTCAATGGTTCTTTGATCAATTCTGGTTCTTCCCCTTCTCCTTTCCAGGCCCAGGCAGAGATAAATTGAAATTCAGCATCATTTCTCAGCGCTTCTCCATCTGCTGTTTGGTATTCCTCCCTAAAATGTGCACCACAAGATTCTTCACGGGTCAATGCATCATAGCACATCAATTCACCAATTTCAAAATAGTCTGCTACACGTCCAGCTTTCTCTAATTCCGTATTTAAAGAATTTAGTTGCCCACTAACCATAACATTGCTATAAAATTCCTGCTTAAGCTTCTTGATTTCCGCTATTGCATATTTAAGTCCCTGCTCATTTCTAGCTAGACCGCAATAATCATACAGCAGCTTCCCAAGTGTTTTGTGGAAATAATCGACGGTTTTATTCCCCTTAATCTGTAATAATTCATCAATTTGCTTTCTAACCGCTAACTCCGCCTTTTCAAACTCCACATGATCTGTAGAAATCTTTCCGGTGTGAATTTCATTCGATAAATAATTGGCGATGGTATAAGGCGCAATAAAATAACCGTCCACTGAAGCTTGAAGCAACGAATTTGCCCCTAAGCGATTGGCGCCATGATCGGCAAAATTAGCTTCACCAAGTGCAAATAGCCCAGGCAAAGTTGTCATCAGCTCATAATCAACCCAAAGTCCGCCCATCGAAAAATGGGCCGAAGGTGATATCATCATCGGTTCAGAATACGCATCATAGCCCGTTATTTTATGGTACATATCAAAGAGATTACCATATTTCTCTTCAATTTTTTGCTTCCCCTGTTCCTTGATTGCTTTCGCAAAGTCAAGGTAGACCGCATTTTTTAAAGGACCTATGCCAAAACCAGCATCAATCCGCTCCTTGGCCGCTCTAGAGGATATATCCCGCGGTGCAAGATTCCCGAATGCGGGGTATCGACGTTCAAGATAATAATCTCGATCTTCTTCTGGGATGTCATTGGCTGCTCTGTTTTCATCCTGTTTTAATGGAACCCAAATGCGACCATCATTACGTAAGGATTCTGACATCAACGTCAGCTTGGATTGATAATCGCCTGATTGCGGTAAAGAGGTAGGATGAACCTGAATCCAACTTGGGGATGCCATCAATGCCCCTTTTTTATGTGCTCGCCAAATTGCCGATCCGTTGCAACCCATTGCTAAGGTAGATAGATAATAGATTTTGCCATAGCCACCCGTTGCAAGTATAACAGCGTGTGCTGCATGTCGTTCAATCTCTCCGGTATCTAAATTACGAACAATAATACCACGCACTTTCCCATCGATGACAACAACATCCAACATCTCATGGCGGGAAAAGAGCTGAACAGTTTTTTTACCAACCTGCCGCATCAGGGCCTGATAAGCCCCCAATAGCAGCTGCTGTCCCGTCTGTCCCCTTGCGTAGAATGTTCGGCTCACCTGAACCCCACCAAAAGAACGATTGTTCAGATATCCCCCATATTCACGTCCAAATGGAACACCTTGCGCCACCGCTTGATCTATCAAATTCAAGGAACATTCAGCCATTCGATAGACGTTAGCTTCACGCGCACGAAAATCACCCCCCTTTAAAGTATCCACAAACATACGATAGACACTATCGCCATCATTCTTATAATTTTTAGCAGCATTGACTCCCCCCTGTGCTGCTACAGAGTGGGCTCTTCGGGGACTGTCCTGAAAACAGAATGATTTGACCTGATAGCCCATTTCGCCAAGAGATGCCGCTATTGAACTTCCCGCCAGGCCCGTCCCCACAACAATGACATCTAATTTTTTGCGATTGGCGGGGTTGACAAGCTTTGCAGTTTTTTTATAGCGTGTCCACTTTTGCTCCAAAGGTCCCGCTGGTATTTTTGAGTTTAAAGTCATGTCTTCGCCTTTAGTTAACAGTAAAAAATATATAAATTGGCATTAACGCAAACCCTATGCTGATGACAATGGAATAGGTTGTACCAATTACCTTAAACCAATGGACAAATTTTGGATGATACAGTCCGAGGGTTCTCACCGCACTATGAATCCCATGGATAAGATGATAACATAAAGCCACCATGGACAAAACATAAATAAGCACATACCACCATTGTTGAAACACTGCAATAACCAATACATAGAGATCCTTATTTCCTTTTGCATCCAGTGGTGGAGCTCCAAACTTATATACGTACCAAAAATTCTGAAAGTGGATGACCAAAAATATCAGAATAAGCGTGCCCAGAATTCCCATATTTCGAGAATACCATTTGCTCGCACGTCCACGCTGGTCTGACTGATAATCCCCACCTGTTTTTTTATTCTTAATAGTGATGACCAATCCATCAATAGCATGCAGTACAATACTCAGGTAAAGGACATAAGAAACAATTTTAATCAGGATATTTCCGGAGAGAAAGTGTGAATAGGCATTAAACTGTAAATGTGCCTGCTCCTGTGGTAAAAATAGCTGCAAATTTCCCAGAAAATGGATAAGCAGAAAGAAAGCGAGAAATAACCCCGTTAAGCACATAAGTATTTTCTTTGATAAGGTCGATAGCATAAGCCTTTTATTTAATAATAACCAATAACTTTCATCCATAAACCACCTACACCCATATAGATAATCAGTAGCACGATCCCGATTTCCAGACCCCGCAACCACCAGGACTTAAGATCAACATAACCGCTACCAAAGAATACGGGTGCTGGGCCATGACCATAATGTGTTAACACGCCATATATAGAACCCAGAAACCCAAGCATCATAGCCAATAACATGGGCGGGATACCTAATGATACACCCACTCCCAATAATGCAGCATACATTGCGGCAACGTGAGCTGTGGCGCTCGCAAAGATGTAATGGCTAAAGAAATACACCAAAACAATTACGGGGAATGCGATCTGCCAACTCAGCCCGCCAATCTGTACCTTGATCAAATCACTAAACCAACCTATAAATCCAAGTTCATTCAGCGAACTGGCCATCATGACTAAAACGGCAAACCAAACAATGGTATCCCAAGCCCCCTTCTCTGCTTTTACATCCTCCCAGGTTAGCACTGAAGTCAGCAAAAGCAAAGTCAATCCAATAAATGCAGTTGTAGTTGCATCAATCGACAGCGAACCTCCAAAAATCCAAAGCGCCAGAAGTATAAAAAATGCCAATAACATCAACCACTCATTTCTGGATATGGGTCCCATCTCTTTTAATTTTTCTGCCGCCATTTTGGGTGCATCGCCCGTCTTTTTTAGTTCAGGTGGATACAGTTTATAAAGTACAAGCGGAACAACAAAAAAGGCAACGATGCCCGGAATAAACCCCGCAACGGCCCAAGACATCCACGTAATGTCAATCCCTAGATTAGCAGCAAACTTTTGACACATCGGGTTGCTCGCTGTTCCGGTTAAGAACATGGAGGATGCAATCAAATTCATGTAATAGCTATTCAGTGTCAGATAAGATCCCAGCTTTCGATGCGTCTCCGGTTTGTCTGGAACAGAATCAAAACTGATGGCCATAGATTTCATAATCGGGTAAATGATACCGCCACCTCTGGCCGTATTACTAGGTATCGCAGGTGCCAGACACACGTCAGCCAAACCTAGACCATAGGCCAGTCCAAGTGAACTTTTTCCAAAAACTCGAATAAAAAGAAATGCAATACGATTACCTAAGCCCGTTTTAATAAACCCGCGTGCTATAAAAAACGATATCCCTATAAGCCAAATGACCTTATCCCCAAAGCCAGTCAACGCTTTCGTAATAGATTTACCCGCATCTCCGGGAGCTAAAACCTGTGTCAGCGCCGTAAATCCAATCGCCATCATACACATGGTACCCATTGGCGCCGCCTTCAGAATAATCCCGAGTATGGTCGCAGCAAATATGGCAAACAAATGCCAAGCTTCAGGACTTACGCCCTTAGGAACTGGAATAAACCACAAAATGAGCGCAACAATAAAAGTGATGGCAACATTTTTGATACTAATTTCCTTCATAATAATTGAGGTTTAAAAGATTAGAATCTACTTTGTACTTGTACGATAAATAAGTTTTTATTGTATTCATTGGTATTCTGAGTCTGCTTCTTATAGCGATCGAGTTGAAGACCAAGCTGTATCCGAGCACCATAATTTCTCAAAAACTCCAGACCAAACATTGGCGTAAAAGTTTGTCTTGCATTTGCATTTAACTTATAATTTGGGTCGATATACTCATAACGACAGGAAAGCTCAAATGCACTGAGGTTATAATAGTTGACTTCATACCTTAAATTCGGAAGGAAATAAATACCTCGAACGAGATAGTCACTTAATTTTGAAGTACGCGAACTCTCATCCAACGCATAATATAAGTTATGATTGATAGCCTGTTTTGCTTCCAGTTGCATATCCAAGTTCCAACGTTTCCCGAAATCTATGTTTCCACTCAGATCAACTCCGAGTGCATGTACTTGCTTTTTCATAACCTCACCTACACCGCCATTCAGCCCAAGATTGACCCCATATTTTTTTGAAAGCCCAAATACTAAGCGTGTTGAATATTGCTTTCCATTGTCATTGTCGACGACTTGGTTTTTACCATTTCCATTGACCACGGAAAAAGAATAACTAAATGGCATATCTCCTAAATTGACCTCCCCTGTTGCTGCCATTCCAATCTGAAAACTCGCCCAACCCAATTTGCCAAATTCAAGATATTGATTTGACCAATCCAACGATTTAATAATATCTATTGGATAAGTTTCCTCAATGCCAAACCAAGGTCGAAACTGACCAACTGTAATGGCCAGCTTAGGGCTAAACGTATATTTTAAATATGCATTTTCAAGTACCTTTGTTTTTGGATCACTTTTAAAATCGGCTAAATTGGCAAGGACAGCGACTTCAGTTCGTTTACTGATCTGTGCACGCATCTGCACCCGCATATACTTCACCATAAAATTATTGTCTGTTCCGGAACCATCACTATGGTGAAGCCCGTTCACGTCAACATCTTTAGTTGTGCTCACAAGGTACCGCGCCTGAAAGAGCCCCTTTATCTGCAGTTTGGGATAGGTGATTTCTTCTTTGATTTGCTGTACAGAATCTCTTTTTATCGGCTCAACTGGACCCGGTTCTTGTCCTTTTACAGTCGCGTATAGCAATAAGTATAAAACAGAAATTGGAATGTAAAGTTTCCTCATATCTAAAACAATTATCTATTCGCCAGTAGCCCAGCGTACTTTTCAATGTCAATAATGAATATTATAATTTATTCTTTCTCTAGTAACATCTAAACGGGTGAATAGTTTTAATTTTTTAATAAATTTTGTAACTAAAAGAAAGTTCCCTCCAAAGAGAGGTCAAATTGATTAAATTCCGTGTTTTTGTGTATTTTCACGGTTGGATTTATCCAGATTTCAATTTTTTAATTAGTAAAAATTTCAAGATTGAAACAAATACTAAACATCCAAAGAACATATTGTAGATAAATAGATAAATTTTAGAATCAATAAATCATATGAAAGAACAATTAATCAGAAAATGCTGTATTTGCCTTGTACTAATTATCTATGGGTTTTTCGTCCCTGTTTCAAAAGCAGCGGAGCGGGAGAAGCCGGCAATGTTTTGGACTTGGCTGGATTATAATCCAACTACAAATTTTGATTCCATCTGCCGTGAGATGAATTACCTGGGTATTGACGGGGTCATGCTAAATGCAGCTAGTCCGGATGAATATAGAGTCGCCATTCCTATTGCAAAGAAATATGGAATACAGGTGATCGCCTGGCTATGGACGATGAACCTGGAACATGATCGGGATAAGATCCTAAAAGAACATCCAGACTGGTTTAGTGTCAATAGAAATGGAAAAAGTCTGGCAGATACCACTGCTTATGTCGGCTACTATAAATTCTTATCACCCGTTGTACCAGGAGTGAAAGAGTATATTAAACAAAAAATCCAGTCTTATTGCGAAGTTGAAGGGCTCGATGGTATATCAATAGACTACAACCGCTATGTAGATGTTGTATTACCAACCACTTTGTGGCCAAAGTATAATATCGTACAAGATCGTGAATACCCAGCATGGGATTATGGATATCACCCCATTGCCATAGAGAAATTCAAAAAACAATACGGTTATGATCCCAGCGCACAAAAAGATCCTTCAAAAGATATAAAATGGAGACAGTTTCGTTGTGACCAAATTACTGACATCGCTAATATGATTGCTGAAGTTGTACACAGCCATGGAAAGACTATGGCAGCCTCGCCTTTTCCTACACCAAAAATGGCTTCGAGAATGGTTCGTCAAGATTGGGGTAAATGGAAACTAGACGTTGTATTCCCTATGGTATACAGTAACTTTTACACCGAGGACCCAAGCTTTATAAAAGATTGTACCCTAGAAAATGTCAGAGATAAGGCTGCGAATACCACTTTGTACTGTGGATTGATGGCTAAAAACAATGATGAAATGTTTGTCGATATGGATGAGGCTTTAAATAATGGTGCTCAAGGAATCTCTATTTTCACTATACACAGTCTCCAAGATCCAAAGATTAAAGAGCGCTTCAGAGCCTATACAACAGCAGCTAAATCCAAAAAAGAAAAAAACAATGGAACCTTACCTCGTATTTCAACCAATAAGGTAGAAAACGATCCTTTTAAGAAAGCTGGCATCATGAAATTGATCACCCAAAAAATTCAAGACATGGTAAAAGCAGAAAATCCGGCGGCAAACCCTGTGGTATTATCTAAGTATAAGCAAGTTGATGCGTACGATGTCACAAAAAAATATCTTGTAAAGGATAAGGTCAGTAACAAAAAATTCTATGTGACTTTCTTTTTCTATGGTGACATACTTTCGGGCTGGAATGTTGATCCTGCCCCCACGAACAGCTAAAGTATCGATACTTTCCTATCTTTGGACTTTCATAAATAGATTGAAGACATGAATAGAACTTTTGGTTTGATAACAGCTTTACTTGTCCTAAGCTATACAGGGCGAATAGATGTGTGCCAGGCGCAGCAGACGACAAGCACCGCAACGGTAAAGGATGCAAAAAAGATAGATCAAGCAACATTAAATAGCATTCTTGAAAAGAATAGTCAGCGCTTTAAAATGGGAAAAGTAGCAGATTACATTCCGGAACTGGGCAAAGCAAATGCACAATCCATTGCACTATCTGTTGTAAATAACGATGGTACTCTGGTAAGTGCAGGAGATATACATCAAAAATTTACGATCCAAAGTATATCAAAAATAATTTCGCTGATGATTGCAGTACAGGAGAATGGTGAAAAAGCTGTTTTTGAGAAAATGGGATATTTTGGAACCGACAAACCTTTCAATCACTTTGGCAATTTAGAAACAATGGGTAAACCGCTTAATCCCATGATGAATGCAGGTGCTATATTGACCACAGCTCTTATTAAAGGGAATGCTGACGAACCCTTTGCTAAAATCCTTAAGATGATACGTTTCATTACAAACAATGAACAGATAGATTATAGCCATGCGGTATATAACTCAGAAAGAGAAACTGGTCATAGGAATCGCGGTATGTTCTACATTATGCGAAATAATGGGTTAATTGATGGTGAAGGGGAAGAAAAGCTCAATAATTACTTTAAACAATGTTCCATCGAAATCACAGTGGAAGATCTTGCCAAAATAGGTTATTTTTTTGCCAATCACTGTATCCGTTATGATGGAAACAAACAATTTCAAGATCCTAATCTGTCACAGCTTATTCAGTCACAAATGCTGATTGCCGGCATGTACGAATTCAGTGGTGAATATGCCCGTACGGTTGGGCTACCGAGTAAATCCGGTGTGGGCGGAGGAATCGCTGTCAGTGTCCCCCGTAATATGGGAATAGGCGCTTTCAGTCCGGCTTTAGACCAACACGGCAACTCACTTGCAGGTTATCATATGATCCTAGATCTGGTGACGGCCAAACATCTGAGCCTATTTGATTAACAGAGCAAATCTCTTAAATTAAATCGTTTGCAAAACCGAATCCCTGTTTTGCTTGTTAATTCCTAAGTCTGCATAGCTATATGCAGGCCTAGGAATAAATTAAAATACCAAAAAATAAACCAATGGTGAAAACAGAAACAATAATCGCTGTAGAAAGTGTTTCTAAAAGCTCAACCTTTTACCAGGATTTGCTAGGTTGTACCAGCGAACATGGTGGCGAGACTTTTGAAATTCTAACAGTTGAAAACAATGTAATTTTATGCCTTCACAAATGGGGTGAACACGCACATCCGACCATGCTCCAACCCAAAAATGCCGGAAATGGTCTAATCCTATTCTTTCGGGTAGATAATCTCCAGGAAGTATTTGAAAATGCGACCAAACTCGATGCCATGTTCGAAAAAGAAATTCACTACAATGAAAATTCATTAAGAAATCAGTTTATCCTCCGGGATCCTGACAATTATTACCTGATTATTTCAGAATAAGAAGTTCGTCCGTAAATATATACGTTGGTTAAATTTAACAGATTTTAATTTGACATGTGCTTTCTTAAACCAGTTTAAGTTTATTATTCAATCTTTCCTGCAACTTTGTAGTATCAAAATATAAAACAATGACAGCACGATTAAATATTGCAAAAGTAGATGCAACAGCTTATAAAGCGATGATGGGTTTAGAAACCTACCTCGCTAATATCTTTCTTACCCCTATCCAGAAAGAGCTTATTAAAATAAGAGCATCCCAAATTAATGGATGTGCTTTTTGCCTTGACATGCACACCAAAGATGCATTAAAGTATGGTGAAACTCCTCAGCGTATATTCTTGCTGAACGCCTGGCGTGAGACCGAATTATTTACTGCCGAAGAACAGGTTTTATTAGAGATGACTGAGGAGATTACCCTAATTCATCAACAGGGCCTGACGGAGGAAACTTATCAAAAAGCGAAGAAATTATTTAACGAAAAACAACTTGCACAGATCATTATCGCTATTATCACAATCAATTCATGGAATAGAATTGGTATAAGCACACATTTGGAATTATTAAAGTAGGTAAACCACGGACATACCCGCTAGGATGCGAATTCAATCGCCCCCGACAGGATGTAAAAGAATCTATAAAAATGGGGTCAGTCTAACGCGAACGGCCCCGTTTTCGTTTAAAATAATTAGTCGATAAAATCTTAAATCTACCATCCCACAAATCACATTAATCAGCTATCTTTAATCCGAAAAAAGTTTATTAAACCAATTAAACTCAGAAAAATGAAAATCGTTAAAAAAATTTTAATTGTTTTGGTTATTCTCATTGCCATTCCCTTAATTGTGGCTCTTTTTGTTCCTAAAGATTTCGATGCAAAAAGTGAGATTACCATTGACAAACCCAAACAGGAGGTTTTTAACTATGTGAAAATGCTTCGAAATCAAGATCACTTTGGGGTTTGGCAACTTTCCGACCCACAAATGAAGAAATCCGAACAGGGCACCGATGGTCAGGTTGGATTTAAATACAGCTGGGATGGCGAGAAAGTTGGAAAAGGTTCACAAACCATTACGCGCATCGTAGATGGAGAGACGATCGAAACATCACTTGATTTTGGATTCGGCGAACCGTCAAAAGGATATTTTACGTTGAAGGAAATATCGCCCAATCAGACAGCGGTAACTTGGGGCATTACCGGCAAATCACCTTATCCTTGGAATCTAATGAGCCTATTTATGAATATGAATAAGGATTTTGATCAGGGGCTCAAAAACTTAAAAGATGTCTTGAAATAGCTTCATACATCATAAAAAAAGGTATTTAAAGCATAATCAAATGATCTTTAAATACCTTCTCTTCAAAAGATGAATCGAATTAACGACGACTCATCAAAATACGTAAAATATACCAAAACAGCAACATGATAGAGGAAAATAGCTGTAATGCCGCTCCTACGTATTGTTCATTGCCATAATTATATTTCAGATTTTGTGTTTGGTACAAAATGCTTCCTGAAGCAATCAACACCATGATGATGGAAAACCAAAGTCCCAATTGAAATCCAAATAATGCGCCCGCGACAATGGCGCCCAATGCCAGGAAGCCACCAATAACAAGGATGTTTTTCAGAAAAGAGAAATCCTTGTTTGACATAAAAGCAACGGCTGTAAGTGCTGTAAACAAGGCCAGCGTCATTATACTTGCCTGGTAAAGCAAGCCCGCACCATCAGTCATCGAAGTAGCAATAAAAATCATTGGCAGGAAAATAATAGCTTCCAATACAATGTAAAATGCCAGTCCAAGATACTGGGTCTGACGGCTCTGCGCTAATGTCCATCGAGAAGACAATGAAGCTCCCAACCAGAAACATCCGAGAAGAAACAACCAAATAAACTTCCCACTGACCATCCATACAATAAAATCATAAGGAACTAATTTTATCAATAGGGTTTCTAAAACGATAAATGCTAAAATAGAAAGGGCAACATGAAGATAAGTTTTTTTGTAAAAAACGCCCCTTTCAGTCTCATCGTTAACAAGTAAATACTCTTGTGATTCCATAAAACAGTTAAATAAGATGTATTAATATACATTAAAAATAAGCATTAATTCGATTTTCACAAGAAATAATTTAAGCAGAGCCTGTCGATTTACATCGCATTGATACTAAAAAAGAGGACCCCGCCTAGCAGGGTCCGTTCAAACAAACAACTTATTTCCAGCCTCCTCCCAAATCTTTGTAAATATTAACAACCGCATTAAGCTGTTGCTTCTTAGTTTCTATCAATTCAAGTTTTGAATCCAATACATCGCGCTGTGTCATCAGCACTTCCATATAATCAGCACGTGCCGACTTAAACAGATCGTCTGATACCGTCACAGAATTATTGAGCACTTCAACTTCCTTGGTTTTGAAATCATAACTCTTGCCAAGGTTTTCGATATTAGACAGCTGAGTAGACACTTCCAAATAGGCATTTAAAATTGCTTTCTCATAGTTATAAACCGCCTGTATCTGCTTCGAATTGGCGGTATTGAATTCCGCTTTCAATCCATTTTTGTTTAATAGCGGAGCTGCCAATTCTCCTATTATGTTGTACAACATCGATTCGGGCATTTTAAACAAATAGGATGGCTTAAAAGCTTGCAGGCCCAGCGCAGCCGATATTTCCAAGGAAGGATAGAATTCCTTCCGCGCAATCTGTACATCCAATTTTGCAGCAGCAAGCTCATATTCAGCCTCACGGATATCAGGTCTATTGCTCAGGAGTTGACTCGGTATCCCCGTTTGTACTTTCGCAGGTACCATATCCACGAAGCTACTTTTATCACGTTTGATTTCCTGAGGAAAACGTCCTAAAAGGAAATTAATTCGGTTTTCAGTTTCCTTAATCTGCTGGCGTGTCTCAAATTCCATTCCTTTGGTTTTTAATACTTCTGCCTGGAATTTTTGAACAGCAAGTTCTGTCACACGCGCCGCCTGCTTTTGTAATTTTATGACCTCCAGCGCATTGTCCTGCAACTCGATATTCTGTTTGATAATCGTTAGCTGGTTATCCAAGGCCAACAATTCATAGTAAGATCGCGCAACCTCAGCGATAAGACTGCTCAGAACAAAGTTTTTACCTTCCACCGTAGCAAGATACCTGTTCAATGCCGCCTGTTCAGAATCTTTTAGTTTTTTCCAGACGTCGATTTCCCAGCTTGCATAGGCACCTATCTTTAGATCACCCAGTGGATCGGGCATTTCCTTCCCTGGTGCGATCTCCGTACTGGCATCCCCAGCTCCCTGGCTTGTATAGCGTCCGACCTTCTCCACACCGCCACCGGCACGTAAACCCACACTCGGTTTCAATGCACCTTTTCGCAGTAAGATATCATTCTTGGCTATAGCCAATTCTTGCAAGGTTACATTCAGCTCCTGATTATTTTTTAATGCCGTATCAATTAAAGCAACTAAATTAGGATCACTAAAAAAATCACGCCACTTCATATTGGCCGAATTCGTTGTGTCCTCTGCAAGTGCTTCAGCAAATTGCTGTGGCACTTGCTTGTTTTCCTGAATCTGAGTCGCTTTAGGAACCTTACAGCCTGTCATTGCTGCGGACAGCAAAACCCCTACTACCCAATATTTATTTGTTTGACTAGCCATTGTTATCGATTTCTTCAGTTAATGGATTTTCATCTTCATGTTTGATAAGCTTACGTTTGGAAGCGATTGTTCCAAAAATAAAGTAGAGCCCCGGGATGACAAGGATACCAAAGACAGTTCCAAACAACATCCCTCCTGCCGCTGCAGTACCAATGGTCCGGTTGCCGATCGCTCCTGGCCCAGAAGCCATTACCAATGGAATCAAACCTGCAATAAACGCAAATGATGTCATTAAGATTGGTCTAAACCTCACCTTGGCTCCTTCCAAAGCTGCTTCGATGATACTAAGTCCCTGCGCATGTCGTTGTGTGGCAAACTCAACAATTAAAACCGCGTTCTTACCCAATAACCCAATGAGCATGACCAAAGCCACCTGTGCATAGATGTTGTTTTCCAGCCCTAAAACTTTGAGCAGGAAAAAGGCTCCAAAAATACCAATTGGCAATGATAACAGAACCGCAAATGGCATGATAAAGCTTTCGTATTGTGCTGAAAGAATAAGATAAACAAAGCCTAAACAGATCAAAAAGATATAGATGGCTTGATTACCACGCCCCACCTGATCTTTGGAGATACCAGCCCAATCAATACCATAGCCCTGTGGTAAGGTTTTCGCAGCGACGGCATTGATCACTTCAATAGCCTCACCGCTACTATATCCAGGAGCGGCAGAACCTGAAATTTCAGAAGCCATGTACATATTGTGACGCGTGATCTCGGAAAGTCCATATACCTTTTCCATATGCATAAAAGCCGAAAAAGGCACCATCTCATCCTTATCGTTTTTCACATATAATTTCAAGATATCCTCAGGAAGAGCCCGATACTGCGGTAATGCCTGTACCATAACCTTATATTGCCGGTCATACTTAATAAAATTGGTTTCGTAGTTACTCCCCACCAACGTAGAAAGGGTATTCAGTGCATTGTCAATAGTCACCCCTTTTAATTGAGCCATATCATTGTCGATATGGAGCATGTACTGCGGAAAACTCGCACTGTAAAATGTAAAAACTGAGGACAACTCCGGTTGTTTATTCAATTCACGGACAAAATCCCTACTTACGGTCTCCATTTTCTTATAGTCACCGGAGCCCGCTTTATCCAAAAGCCGCAACTCAAATCCTCCTGCAGCACCATATCCCGGTACTGCTGGTGGCTGGAAAAACTCGATGGAAGCGCCAGGGATATTCTTCGCTGCATTTTCCAGCTGTTCGATAATTTCCTGCGAGGATTCCTTACGCTCTTCCCAACTTTTTAAATTGATCAGACATGTTCCGGTATTCGCACCAGTTCCCTCAGTCAATATTTCGTAACCGGCCAATGAAGAAACAGATTGTACTCCATCGATGTCCTCCGCCTCCTTCTGCAAAGTTTGAGCGGCCAGATTTGTCCGTTCTAAGGTCGATCCCGGTGGCGTTTGGATAATGGCATAAATCATCCCCTGATCCTCGTTTGGAATAAAGCCTGCTGGCACGGAATTATTTAAAAAGTAAGCGCCAATACAGAATCCGATCAATACCACAAAAGTAAAGAGACGCTTGTCAACGATACCTTTCAGTAAGAAAACATATTTGTTGGACATCTTATCAAACAATCTATTGAACGCATCCAAAAATTTGTCCACGATGGATTTCTTACGAGGTTTTCCATGATTGTTCTTAAGCATAATCGCACACAACGCTGGTGTCAACGTCAATGCAACTACACCGGAAAGGATAATAGATGTCGCCATCGTGATGGAGAACTGGCGGTAAAAAATACCGACAGGCCCTGACATAAACGCAACAGGAATAAATACGGCCGCCATCAGAAATGTAATAGCGATAATGGCACCACTGATTTCATGCATCGCTTTCTTCGTTGCCTTATAGGCTGAAATATGCAGTTCCTCCATCTTGGCGTGTACGGCTTCGATGACGACAATGGCATCATCAACAACGACACCAATCGCCAATACTAAGGCAAACAGTGTGATCAGGTTGATTGTGATACCAAAAAACTGCATAAACAGGAACGATCCCACTAAAGAAACCGGTACGGCAATGGTTGGAATCAAGGTAGACCGCCAGTCCCCAAGGAATAAAAAGACAACAATCGCCACCAGTATAAAGGCTTCAATTAAGGTATGGATAACCTTTTCCATTGAAGCATCCAAAAATTTAGAAACATCATAACTGATTTCGTAATCCAGTCCTTTCGGAAAAGAAGACTTTAGTTCCTTCATTTTATTTTTAACATCCTGAATTACCTGAGAAGCATTGCTACCATAGGATTGTTTCAGGACAATAGCGGCAGAGGGCTTCCCATTCAATGTAGAATAAATATCATACATGGCGGATCCAAATTTAATATCGGCAACATCGCGCAAGCGCAACATTTCACCGTTTGCATTTGTTCGTAATACGATATTACCATAGCCTTCAGTTGTTGTGAAACGCCCCGGATATTTCAGGACATATTCAAAAGACTGTGAAGTAATCCCGGAAGACTCACCGGCCTTGCCCGGAGATGCTTCCAAACTTTGCTCTGACAAAGCTTTCATCACCTCCTCAGCGGATATTTTATAGGCGGTCATGCGATCAGGTTTTAACCAGATCCGCATCGCCAATTCCCGTGTTCCAAGAATATTCGCGACCCCAACACCGTCTACACGTCTCAATTCTGAAACGATATTCATATCGGCGTAGTTATACATAAAGTTTCCATCAAGGTCTTTATCCTTGCTATATAGGTTGATATACATCAACATATTGGATTCTTCCCTTGTAATTTTCACCCCCTCGCGTACAACGATAGGTGGAAGCTTATTAACAACAGAAGCCACGCGGTTCTGCACGTTCAATGAAGCTTGATTTGGATCTGTACCTAGATTGAATACCACCTGTATGCTGGCTTCACCATCGTTACCGGCATCTGAAGCCATATATTTCATTCCCGGCACCCCATTGATGGCGCGCTCAAGTGGAATGATAACAGATTTTATCATGAGTTCCCCATTTGCACCCGGGTATTCTGCTGTAATGTTTACTTTAGGTGGCGATATGGATGGAAATTGAGTTACTGGAAGTTGTACCATCGAAAGAACCCCCAGAAACACAATGATCAGCGATATAACAATCGAAAGTACAGGTCTATTTATAAAACGACTAAACATAGTAAATTAAGAGTATGGAGATTTATTCTGTTTTTAACTTCAAATTAGAAATGGCATCTTTAGGCTGAACGAAACTGTAGTTGATCTTTTCATCCTCTTTCACTTTCTGTATACCGTCCAATAGGAATTTATCATCTTTTTGAAGTCCACTGCTGACCACATAAAGATCAGGAAGAGAATTGCTAATTGTGATATAACGAGCTTTTAACTTGCCCGCTTTATCCACGACATAAACATATTTCCGGTCCTGTAACTCGTAGGTTGCCTTTTGTGGGATAATCAATGCCTGCTTCAATGGAAAATTCATAACGACTTTACCACTTTCACCATGTTTCAATAATCGATTGGGATTTGGAAATCTCGCCCTAAAGGCAATGTTACCAGTTTCGCTGTCAAATTCACTCTCTATGGTTTCAACCACCCCATGTTCTGGAAGCAATTCGTTATTGGCAAGCAATAATCCAACATGGGTATCTCCGCGTTTACTCACGTTTGTCTGATAATTCAGGTACTCTGGTTCCGACACATTGAAGTATACCAGCATTTGGCTATTGTCGGAGAGGCTTGTCAATAACTCGCCCTCATCCACCAAACTTCCTAATTTTAGCGGGATACGGTCAATTGTACCATCAAATGGTGCTCTTATTTCTGTAAAAGAAAGGTGCAGTTTGGCAATTGCGGAAGCCGCCTTGGCTTGCTCCAGTTTTGCTTTCGCCATAGCAAGTTCGTTGGGGGATACGACATTTTTATCGGCTAAGCTCTTGGTGTTCTGCACTTCAATCTCGGCGACATTCACTTCCGCCATAGATTTTCTAAACTCTGCTTCATACATTTTGGGCATAATGCGAAACAGAAGCTGTCCTTTGTGCACAAATTGTCCCTCGTCGACAAAAATCTGCTCCAGGTATCCCTTCTCCTGTGCACGTAATTCGATATTACGAAAAGATTTAATCTGAGAAACAAAATCCTTGCGGATTGTTGTATCGACCTGTACAGGAGAGGTAACATTGAATTTTTCCTTTTCTTCTTTCTCTTCCTTTTTGGAAGTACACCCAATTTGGCATAATACCATAGCCAAATTAACGAGCATAAATACTCTTTTCATTTGTAAGCGTCTAATTAAAAATAAGTTTGATTGTTTGTTGATATGGTAGTTGAAACAACCTAATCCTTAGATTTTTGTAACACAAAAAAACACAGAATCATTAATCTATCAATGAAAGTCTGAATTGTTCGGAATACAACGAAAATAAAGTTGGGCTATTTCGGAGATTGGCTATTAAATTCTCCAGTTTTGTTGAAGAATATACCTTTGGGGGTGTAAATAAGCGACAAAATTGCAAAAAGGAATCTTTTTTGCAAAACGAAATACAAAGATAAAAAGTACAACCGCAAAGAACAATAAAGCGACAAAATTAGAAGCTGCTTCGAGGTCTTTGGTCAACTGAAAATTCTCACTGTTAAACTCTTCGATGACGAGGTTCTCATCATGTACGTTTCCAGCTATTAAAGGATCGATGTGGGCACTTAGAGAATTAATCCTGTCCTCCAGGTTGGCATCATTGTGCTGGTTCATAAAACTGACCGTAGGGCGATCAGATTCGTTAAGCACAGCATGGCTATTACCGCTCCTAATCAATAGGAACCCTATAAAACATAGAATTGTAATAACCACTTTCATTTGAGGGCAAATATACTAGCGTATAAATAAATTCAATAAGGTTTAACACAATTTAACAAAATGATTACAATCCATCAATAATGTTTAGAAAAGTGACAACTGTTGCCCTATGTCACCATCCTTTGGAGCTTTTGCCTGACCAAATACGGTTCGACCATTGTACTTCCAAGAGTCTCTACGTTCTTCTGCTATTACCTGTTGAATATCAAACTGGGGTGTGAAATTATGCTCAGCGTCCAATATGATCTGATGGAGTTTATGTATGGATTTTAATTTATCGCTATTCCCCAGTTTTGACCTTTCGATACCCTTTTGTAAGATTTGAATACTTTGGTCGTAAATATCCAAAGGGACAGGAAAAGGATGGCCATCCTTTCCACCATGGGCAAAAGAAAAGCGCGCGGGATCTTTAAAGCGTGCTGAAGCACCATGGATCACCTCACTGACTAGAGCCAAGGATTGTAATGTACGCGGCCCCATCCCCTTTAACAGCAAAAGCTCCTCAAAATCCTGAGGCTGATTTTCCCGTGTCACATATAACATCGCTCCTAACCTTTTGAGATCAACATCTGCAGCACGTACATCGTGATGTGAAGGCATGACCAATTTTTTAAAGTCCAATAATGCACGGGAAGAATCTTCGTTAACGATAGCCATAATGCCTGTTCTGTTAGGAGCTGCACCAGAAGCTGTCAAGTTCAAAATAAGGCCCTGCGAACGACCTTCAATACCAGCATGAGGTTCGTCAATAAAAGAGCGAACTTTCTCCGAATGCCAATGATAGCGGCGGGCAGTTCCATCATGATTATGCATGCCCTGTTGTACCACAGCCCAATGACCGTCTTTGCTGACAATAAAATTATGGAGGTATAGCTGATAACCATCTTGTATCGCCGTATTATCCACCTTTGCCACCAACTTACTTGTTCGAACCAATTTATTCCCGTCCAAACCGGTTTTATCTGCCAAATAAAGTAGCTCCTGCGGTGTGTCTTTAGAAAATTTACCCTTGCCGCCACATATATAGAGGCCGAAGGCATCCGCACAGGGATTGATCGCGCGTTTTAAAGCTCCCATAACCGATGTTGTAATACCTGATGAATGCCAGTCCATGCCGAGTACGGCGCCAAAGCTTTGGAACCAAAATGGATCTGCCAATCTCCGGAGCACCTCATCTTGCCCATAATCCATCAGGATGACCTCCACAATGGATTTGCCCAGTGAACTCATCCGTTCATACAGCCAAGCCGGTACCTTTCCATAGTGTAACGGCAAATCCGTCGTTCCTGAATGCCTCATAAATAAAACTAAATATATTAGCACAAATGTAACTCTTTTTATTTGCTAAACAAGATTTTCAGAGAATTGGGACTTATCACTTACAACACCAAGATCCTATACATGCCTAAGGAAATCAGTAGCATGTAAAACCAGGAAATCAGACTAATAAAAGAACCAATACTAAAAAAGGCTGTATAATCGTGTGATTATACAGCCTTCTCGCTATTTCAATATATTGCCGGCCAAAGCCGGTTACTTACTATCTATCAATAGTTAAAGATTTACTTTCCAGTCAAAGCCGATATAAATCCAGCACGGAACGATGGATCTTTTTCGGAAAATTCAATCGAGTGTTTATAGGTATCTACATTAAAAAACAATTCCGCAGGTTCCGCCTTTTTATTCTCTAAAAATAGTTTGAAACTATAGGCAGTTTTCTTTGATAGATCAACATTCACTTTATTGGATGAAAATACATTTGGCAGAATAACTTCTTTTGTAAAACCATCAGTAGTTGGTATTTGAAACAATTCACCTAAAGCTTTAACTAAGTTGTCAGATTGCGTTCCTAAGGTAGTTATTTTAATTTTTCCTTTAGTAAAGCCCACATCATCACTTGGCTGACCATCGATAATACCTGCTGGGATAAAATCAACAACTTCAATTTTAGCACCTACTGTATCCTTATTGTAAATTGATTTCGTTGTATAAATGCGACTTGAATCGGTTTTAACTTCGTCGGTAATACGCAGAAAAAAGTTCTTTTTTTCAGGACCTGGAGTGCCATTCGTCAGTTGTTCGATGCGTACCCGCTCAATAGTGTTCGCTGTCGCAGTATCACTTCCATCAGTTTTCTTCTGATTGGAATTTCCACAAGCAGCCATCATCATCGTAGCTGTTGCAAGAAGGGCTATAGATTGAATTTTGTACATGGTGAATTGTTTATTATCAGTAATCATTGAAATATTGTTCCTATAATATTACTACTATTACTGATAACAAACAACTATTCGCAATGTTTTTATTTTATTTCAATAAAGCGTCGTATAAAATTTCAACGGGGTGAAAAGATTTTCTTCCGGTACCATCTTTGATCTGATGACGGCACGAGGTACCCGCAGCAGCAATTAGAGTCGCTGTATCTGTGTTACGTACAGCCGGCAATAAAACTAGTTCGGCCACTTTCATTGAGACATCATAGTGTTCGGCTTCATAACCAAACGAACCTGCCATACCACAGCAGCCCGACGGAATCACTTCAACGGAATAATTGGATGGGAACGCTAAGACTTGCTGGGTAACGCCTACCAGATGAAAAGCTTTCTGATAGCAATGTCCATGCAGTTTGATATTCTTTTCCACAGCTGTAAACTGCTCCTGATGAATACGGCCCGCCTCGATTTCCGCCAATAGAAATTCGTCAATCATAAGTGCATTTTTAGCCACCAACTGTGCATCAGTACGAAGATTTTCATCAACCAGACTTAAATATTCATCTCTAAATGTAATGATGCCAGATGGCTCAATACCCAACAACGGTGTCTCGTCGGTAATCAGACCTTTTAGGAAATTAATGTTTTGATTGGCAATCTTTTTTGCTTCTTTAACAAATCCTTTAGAGAGATATGTCCGTCCGCTTTGTACATGTTTTGGAATAATCACTTCATAGCCCAATGCCGTTAGTAGCTTGTAAGCTGTAATGCCAATCTCAGCATCGTTATATTCTGTAAACTCGTCGGAGAATAGATAGACCCTGCGTTTATTCTGCGGTGTTTTCGTTTGCTTCCTGACCCATTGGCTCAAGGTCGTTCCATTCACCGTAGGAAGAGAGCGTTTTGGTGCAAACCCTACCGTTTTCTTTACCAAACCGGATAAAAAGTCATTCTTCACAACAAAATTATAGATTGGAGCGACGAGTGATCCCAGTTTCTGGGAATCAGTAAAATTCGCGATCAATTTGGTCCTAAAGCCGGCCCCATGTTCATCGTAATAATGTTGTAAAAACTCTGCTTTCATCTTGGCAACATCCACACTCGACGGACATTCCGTTTTACAGCCTTTGCAACTCAAACATAAATCCATCACTTCCTTGATTTCCTCATGGTCAAAGCGATTTTTTTTTGTGGAGTTGGTCAAAAATTGACGCAACATATTCGCTCGTGCACGCGTTGTATCCTTCTCATCCCGTGTCGCCATAAAAGATGGACACATCGTCCCGCCGGTAATTTCTGTTTTCCGACAATCACCCGAGCCCGAACATTTTTCAGCCAAACGGAGAATAGATTCATCTTTGGAAAAATCAAAATAGGTTTTTATATCCGTCCTATTTTTGTCATTGTCATAACGCAAATGGGCATCCATTGGTGGAGTGTTGACAATCTTATTTGCATTAAAAACTCCTACAGGATCGAAAATTACCTTTACCTCCTCCAGAAGTTTATAAACCTTTTCTCCTAGTACTTTACCAATAAATTCTCCCCTCAAACGTCCGTCGCCATGCTCCCCACTCAACGATCCATTATACTTTAACACAAGGTCACTTGTT
This sequence comes from Sphingobacterium sp. GVS05A, assembly GCF_019969845.1. GTDB lineage: Bacteria > Bacteroidota > Bacteroidia > Sphingobacteriales > Sphingobacteriaceae > Sphingobacterium. Next base: position 57,017 of record NZ_JAHXYR010000013.1, on the reverse strand, counting down.
TTTTCCAATATGGAGCGGAAAGTCCGCTTACCTTCTTCTGTTTTCAAATTGACAAAAGGTTCGATATGTAGTTCACCCGCTCCAGCATGTGCGTAGTAAGATGCATGCACCCCCTCTTCAACCAAAAGTTTCTGGATGTCACTGACATAGGCCGGAAGATCCTCCGGAGAAACCGCACAGTCTTCGATTAAATTGACAGGTTGGCTGTCCCCAGGAAGATTACGGATAAGCCCCAGTCCAGCTTTTCGAACATCCCAGACAAGATTAGTCTGCTCGACTCCAATAATATAAGGATAGGCATAGCCCAAACCTTTCTCAATCAGTTCTGCCTTTAAAGCCATCGCCTTGGCCTCGGTCTCCACAGCAGTATGACCTCTAAATTCTACGATCAATAGTGCCTGAGGATCACCCTCAATAAAAAAGCGATTGTATTTATAAGTCGGATGCCCGACCGTAAAATCCATGATATATTTATCGACCAGCTCAGACGCCTCAGGCTGATGATTCAACGCGATGACATTTCCATGCATACATTCAACCATATCAGCAAAATGAACACATAATAGTCCAAGTTCCTGCGGTGGTAAATCCATCAAGTGAAGCTTTGCCTCCGTTACAATCGCCAAAGTTCCTTCCGAACCCGCCAAAAGGTTACACATATTAAATGGTTGCGTACGGTCACTCAAAATATCCAAGGCATATCCAGTATTTCGTCGGGTAATCGAACGCTTGGGGTAGCCTGTTTCAATCGCTGCCAAATTTTGAGGATCCGTCAACAAATCATTCATGTGACGGTAGATATCCCCTTCACGATCTGACTGTAAAAGTTTTTTGAAATAACTTGCCTCATCCAGCGAAGCAAAGCTCACCTCTGATTTATCATCTAAAAGTACATCTGCTGCAATTAGATTATGACGGGTATCGCCCCAGACAATGGAATGGAGACCCGAGGAATTATTACCAATCATACCACCAACCATGGCCCGGCTTGCCGTGGATGTCTCCGGACCAAACATTAGCCCAAAAGGCTTTAGGTAACTATTCAGATCATCACGAATCACTCCGGGTTGTACCCGCACCCATTTCTCCTCCACATTCAATTCCAGGATGCGGTTAAAATGACGGGATATATCCATAATGATACCATTTCCAACAACCTGTCCTGCCAACGATGTTCCAGCGGTACGGGGAATTAAGGTTGTTTGGTTTGCTCGGGCAAAATCAATTAGATTCTTTATATCGTTTATATCAGATGGAATAGCTACGGCCAACGGTTTTTCCTGGTATACCGAAGCATCTGTTGAGTAGGCAACTAACATGGTTTGATGCGATGCCTCATCTGTATAATACAACTCCCCCTTAAGTTGAGTTGCCAATAAGGCTAACTGATTCTGATCTTTCACTGAATTTGCTTTTTTGTATAGAAAACAAATTTAGTCAAATTTCTCCTTTGGAAAAAGGAAGAATTGCAAGAAATACACAATTTCTTTTAGCAAAACGCATAAAAACGCAATCACAAAATGCAACAAACCGGAATTTTATTTCGCATCTTCATCAATTGCTTGTATTTTTGCAGCAGCAACACGGTTTAATGAATTAACATCCCCTCTGTTATATGCGTAATCTTATCCTTCGATACACATTACATTCAGATTTTATTATATATTCGATACGGGTACTAGTAGGATTTTTACTAGGCTACATCCTATTCGTGTCCTTTCCGGAATACTCTGTTTCATGGACACTTATTTCAATTATCCTAGTGATATCTCCGCAGGAAAATGAGTCCAAAAAAATTGCCATTGACCGTGCAAAATCCAATTTCATTGGCTCTGCCATCGGTCTCAGCTTATACTTCGTACCGATTCCGCAGCTATATGCGATGATTATCGGAATGCTTGCCTCCCTCATCATCTGCAAAGCACTGAATATTATGGCTGTAGCCCGCACATCTATGGTGGCTTTAATTATTGTCTACTTACATGAGCAGGAAAGTCGTTCTTATTTTGCAGCCCTCGACCGTTTCGGTTGTGTTTGCGCGGGATGTTTGATCGGCTTAGGTGTCATCCTATCTACCCGGAATATTATTATTAAGTTGAGAAATCGGTATAATTGTTGAACATCGTAAACTGCAGACCACCTGCAACTCTCTTTCAACCAATAAATTAAAGCAAACAAAGAAAATCAGCAAAAATACCGATCGAATAAAATTCACAACATTAGCCAGTCATTCAGAATAATATTCATAATTAATACTAATATTTTGAATATTATACTTTTTTCCTTACCTTTGCAGTCGAAATGACAAAAGTAGAATATAATTTAGATCAGGTAGATTATAAAATCCTTCGTTTAATGCAGGATAACGGGCGTATCAACAATGCTGATATCGCTAGAGAACTAGGTATGGCTCCTTCAGCAATACTAGAGCGGGTTAAGAAGCTTGAACAGAAAGATGTGATCTTAAAATACAGCGCCAAGATCAATCCAGCGGCTGTTGATCAGAAACTTTTATCATTTATTTTCATCAAATCCAATGATATCATTGGCGAACAACGTGTAGGTCTCGCCCTTGCGGAAATTCCGGAGGTACAAGAAGTACACGACATTGCTGGAGATGACGGTTATCTTATCAAAGTAAGAACGGCAGATTCAACAGGTTTGGTTGATTTAATGCGCAATACACTGGGCAAAGTAGAAGGAATAATTTCTACTCGTACCACAATTGTACTTCAGACGGTAAAAGAAGATCAACAGGTTGTTATACCTGAATAACAGAAAGGAGGTTTTAATTATGTTGCAAGGACACAAAAAAGCTGCTAGCCCTTTAATGGTTGTGGTTGCTTATTTTATTATTTATGTGGTATGGGGCTCCACCTTTTTCTTTATAGAAAAAGCATTGCATAGTTTTCCACCATTTATATTAGGCTCGTTTCGGTTTGTTACCGCAAGCGCCATCCTGATGAGTTATTGTGCCATAAAAGGTTATAAACTGTTTAACAAACGCTCCATATTGGAAGCTGCCTTTGTTGGCTTCTTACTTCTATTTGTGGATATGGCCGGAGTCATCTGGGCCGAACAATATGTTTCTGGTGGGGTAGCTGCGATTATTGCCGCTGCAGCTGCAATCTGGTTTATTTTACTTGACAAACCCAAATGGAAAGAGAATTTTAGCAGTGTCACCACAGTAGCCGGTGTTGTGCTTGGGTTCATTGGGGTTGTTATGTTATTTGCAGAACAGATCATAGCTTCCAACGACAATGCCAATGGAAATTTGAAAATCATTGCGCTATGTATTTTGGTATTGGGCTCCATCGCCTGGACAGTAGGTTCATTAGCGTCTAAATACTTCAAAAAATCAGAAGCACAAGAAAAAGAAGATCTGCACGTTATGGTCAAAACAGCTTGGCAGATGGTCACTGCGGGTGTTCTTTTTAATATCACTGCGCTGTTCACAGGCGAGTACGCATCATTTGAATTAAGCAGTGTCGCTCCTGTCGATTGGTTTAATTTAGCATATTTGATCACATTTGGTTCTATCCTTGCATTTAGCTCCTATATTTGGCTTTTGCAGGTGCGCCCAGCGATGGAAGTAAGTACATACGCTTATGTAAATCCGATCATTGCGTTAATATTAAGTCATTTTTTCACTTCACATGCCGTGACTTCCTTACAGATTGTAGGTTTGGCAGTTATTTTGTTCTCTGTTTTACTGATGAACTGGAAGGCTTACCGCACCAAATTGTCAACTAAAAATAAAAACAAAAAGATCCTGCAAGCAGGCACATTGGATACTTTACCAAAGCATGATGATCGTCGATCAACTATAGATGATCTTCCCGAAGCAGAATTAGTACACTAGGTTGTTATTTTTCTAATTATATGATAAAGCTTAACGTAAATCTATGTTAAGCTTTTATTGTTTTTATCTTTTTAGCAAAATTAGACGAGCAGGAATAAGATTTCTTCATATTTAATTGGCTAACTTTGCCCCAGTATTTGGCTAAACTAACTATAATGAATATATCAAAGCAAATTGCCTTTATTGGTAGTTTTGGAGTCGCTTCGCTTTTGATGGTCACAGGTTGTTCAAAGCAGCTCCACCCTACACAAAAGGACTTCAAACAATACCATATCAACAAGGATGTACAAGCAGATCCTACTGTCGTTTCCATCTATGAGCCATTCAAGCAAAAAATGGAAACCGAAATGAACCGCGTTATCGGACATGCCAATAAGGCGTTGACAAAAGAGAAAACACCTGAAACATTAATGGGTAATTTCTTTTGTGAAGCTTTGTTGTGGATGAGTGATCATTATGCCCACAATCCCGCCGACCTGGCCTTTGCAACAAAAGGAGGAATTCGCAATGATCTCAAAGCCGGGAATATCACAGTAGGACATATCTTTGAAGTAATGCCCTTTGAAAATACATTGACGATTATTGAACTAAAAGGCAGCCAAATACGCCAGCTAGCTGACTATATCGCGACAACCCATGGCCAGCCTATTGCAGGCATGACCTTAACGATAACAGGAAATAAGGTACAGGATATCAAAATCAAAGGACAGGCAATAGATAACAATAAAACGTACAAACTCGTCACCTATGATTATCTGGCCAATGGTGGCGATAATCTCGTCCTATTGACACAATCGATCGCTAGAACCAACTATCCCCAACGGATGCGTGAAGGTTTGATAGAATATGTAAGTGAATTAACAAAAGCAGGTAAACAAGTAAATGCGGAATTAGATGGAAGAATTAAAATCAATTAATCGGAGAACCTTTATCAAGCAAGCCGGTGGATTTTCTGCAGCACTTGCTTTGGGTTCATTACCTTTTCAGGCGGCAGCAAAAAGTAAAAAGATCAAATTGACCATTTTACATACCAATGATGTACATAGTCGCATTGAGCCTTTTCCAATGGACGGAGGTAAGTATCAGGGACTGGGTGGTGTAGCTCGTCGTAGCACACTGATCAATAAGATTCGTAGCGAGGAAAATAATCTACTATTATTGGATGCAGGTGACATGTTTCAGGGAACGCCGTATTTCAACCTCTTTGGCGGTAAATTAGAGCTTGACCTGATGACCAAATTGCGATATGATGCCGGGACATTTGGCAACCATGAGTTCGATAATGGCCTGGATGGACTCGTGAAATACCTAGATCATGCCAAATTTCCATTTCTGACGGCCAACTATGACTTTAAAGGTACTGTACTTGAAGGAAAAACCCAGGATTATACGATATTTCATAAAGGCGGTATCAAGGTGGGTGTGTTTGGACTGGGGGTTGATATCGAAGGTTTGGTAGATCCCAATAATTACAAAGGGATGAAATACCTGGATCCGATTGAAATATCCAACAAAATTGTTAAAATCCTGAAAGAAAAACATAAGTGTGACCTTATTATCTGTCTTTCACACCTCGGATATCAATATGAGGATGATAAAGTTTCAGATCTGGTTCTGGCAGCCAAAACATCAGATATCGATCTGATCATTGGCGGACACACCCATACTTTTTTAAATGAACCGACCTTGGTCACAAATTTAAAAGGTACACAGACAGTGGTCAACCAAGTTGGTTTTGCAGGCATCAATCTTGGTCGCATTGATTTTATTATGGAACCGGGATCAAACAAAAAGCAGATGATAGCAAGTACCTATCAGGTCAACCCGTCAATAGCAGAATCGCAACTGGCATAATATTATCCCTTTATAATAGATGCCAAATTGACCAAATCAATTTGGCATTTTTTTGACAGAATCCGTTGAAGTTTTTGTGAGCCAAAACCAGCCCATATCGGGAAGATGGAAACGCTCATAATAAATGACAAGCTTTTAAAAAGCAAATTATTTGCATGAAAAAAATCATATCCATATACTTGGATTCCTTCAAAGGCCTTTCACAGGCCGCGTGGCTCTTGGCAGTTGTTATGTTGATCAACAGAATGGGAAGTATGGTCATCCCCTTCCTGGGGCTCTATATGACACAGGTCCTTCATTTTGATATCAAACAAGTTGGGATTGTGCTTATGAGCTATGGCATAGGCTCAGTTTGCGGCTCCTACATCGGTGGATGGTTGACAGATCGGATTGGTAGCTTTAAGGTGCAATTCGGTAGTTTAGTATTGGCTTCGCCCCTATTTCTATTGATCCCTTTATTTAAAGAGGTTCAATCCCTGTCTATCATGATCTTTACACTAAGTCTAATTTTTGATGCATTTAGACCTGCGAATTCTGTTTCTGTTGCGAGTTACGCTAAACCCGAGAATATTACCCGAGCGTTTTCGCTCAACCGTTTAGCAATTAATCTAGGTTTTTCAATTGGTCCTGCTGCCGCAGGTTTTCTGGCGACGATCTCGTTTAACTGGATATTCTATGGAAATTCCTTTGCAGTGATGTGCGCTGCAGTAATTTTCTTTATCTTCTTTAATAAAAGACAAAAAAGAACAGATGTAAAAGCAAAAAAAGAAGCGTTGGCAAACAGCAATATAATCGTAAAACAAGGTCGCAATCCTTATACCGATATTCCCTTTGTATTATTTAATATATTCTGCTGCATTTTCTCGTTCTGCTTTTTCCAGCTAATTACGACCTTACCGATATTTTATCGTGAAGTACACCACCTGGATGATCATCAGATCGGATTTCTACTAGGTTGGAGTGGCTTTGTGATTGTGCTATTGGAGATGTTTGTCGTCCATGTCGCCGAAAAGAGGTTCTCACTGATTAGTACATTGGTGTTTGGCACAGTTTTATGTGCCCTCTCCTACGCCATGTTAAATTACATGGGTGGGCTAGGGTGGTTATATTTCACATTTTTCATCTTCGGTCTTGGCGAAATGCTGACACTTCCCTTTATGGCGACCGTATCTGTCAATCGTTCTACACCCAAAACTCAGGGAGCATATATGGGATTCAACTCCCTAGCTTTCTCTGCCGCAAATATCTTTTCACCCTTGCTAGGAACTTCTATTGTTGACTCCTTTGGTTTTACAACATTGTGGTGGGCTACAGCACTGACCCTGTCCTTTACAGGACTCGGCTTTTACCTTGTGCTGAAATGGATGCGCTAAATAATAAAAGGGACATTTCAAATGAAATGTCCCTTTTATTATTTAAATAAGATCGGTGGATTTTCCTACCAGATCTTAATACGTTTATCTGTAGGGATAAACATTTTATCGCCATCTTTCGTTTCCCAGGCAGCATGGAATGCATCCAAATTGATGATTGGAGCGAACGCCCGGTATTGTGCAGGAGAATGCGGGTCCGTTTTCACCTGATTCACAACAAATTCATCCGTTGTCTTCGTTCTCCAAATGGTAGCCCAAGAAAGGAAGAAACGTTGATTCTGTGTAAAACCATCGATTAAACCAGGATTTCCTTTGTCTTTTAAATACAGCTGTAGCGCATCAAAAGCGACCGAAGAACCACCCAAATCACCAATATTCTCACCTAAAGTGAAACGACCGTTCACAAAAACTCCCGGAACTGGTTCATAAGCTTCAAATTGTTTGACCAACGCATCCGCTGCGGCTTCAAATTTAGCCTTATCACCATCAGTCCACCAGTTGTTCAAATTGCCATTACCATCGTATTTTGCACCCTGATCATCAAAACCATGAGATAACTCATGTCCTATGACTGCACCGATGCCACCAAAATTAACCGCTGCATCGGCTTTGTAATCATAAAACGGAGGCTGAAGAATTGCTGCCGGAAATACGATTTCGTTAAACAATGGACTATAATAAGCATTGACAGTCTGTGGTGTCATTCCCCATTCAGATTTATCAACTGGCTTATCTTGTTTTGCAAGGTTCTCATAAAAAGCCCACTTGCTGGATGATAAAACATTCGCGTAAAGCGATGTTCCAATATCAAGTTTGCTATAATCCTTCCATTTGTCCGGATAACCGATCTTCACTTTAAACTTCGACAACTTTTCGAGCGCCTTCACTTTTGTATCTGCAGACATCCATGTTAGACCATTGATATGTTGCCCGAATGCTTTTACAAGATAACTTACCAGCTCCTCCGCATCCGCTTTGGCTTTTGGTGGAAAATTCTCCTTAACATATAACTTACCCAAAAGCTCCCCAGCGATAGAATTAACGAACTCTACCCCTCGTTTGTCCAGTGCACGTTGTTCCTTCTGTCCTTTTAACTTACGACCCCAAAAATCAAAAGAAAGATCATTTAATTCCTGCGTTGTATACGAAGCAGCGGTATTCAATAAGTGAAATGTCAAGATATCTTTAATAATCGGGAGGTTCGCCGGATTGAAGATTTTATCTAAATTTTCATAGTATTTTAGTTCTGGCACAATAACCGTATCAGCTTTAAATCCAACGTCGCTTAGATATTTAGCAATGTCGACGTTTTTTACCATCTTTTTCAAATCAGCAACCGCCACAGGATTATAGCGGCCATTTGCATCACGCGACTGTTCGACAGTTTTTAAATTAGCGGCCAATTCTTTTTCAAATGCAACAATTTTAGGACCTTTTAGATCTCTTGTACGTTGTCCTAATTTGGCATAAAGCGCAGAGATATATTCCGAATAATCCTTTAACGTCTCTTCATTCTTTTGATCCTTAACTTGGTAATAAGAACGGCCTAAACCTAGGCTTCCACCACCCAAATAAACCGTATTGACATTAGAATTTTTGAGATGCGCATATACATATCCACCAAAGAAAGGATTTCCTCCTATAGGAGCCACTTCTACCAGATATTTATAAAGATCATCAAAATTCTTTATCGCATTAATTTTTGTCAAATAGGGCTGAACAGGTTCTAATCCCAATTTGTCACGCGTCTTCATATCTACAAAAGACCGGTACAGATCACCTATTTTCTGGTTATCTGTTCCTTTTGTAAACTGGCCTGATAACGATTCCTGCAATACTTTCAGTGTAGCGATGTCTGTATTTTCACGCAACTCATCAAAAGAGCCCCAACGTGCCTTATCAGACGGAATTTTAACCGTTTTCATCCATTGACCATTCACAAAATTGTAGAAATCATCCTGCGGACGAACACTTTTATCCATGTAATTTACATTGATTGCATTATTTTGCGCATAGCCGGCCAAAGAACCACATGCCAACAAAGCAGCCAAAAGTATATTTCTCTTCATATAAATTTTAGTTTGTTATGTATCTACACAAACTTAAGAAAAGTTTCGCTATTGTTCCTAACACAAAACATAGTTTTGCAGGCAACTGAAATAATAGATATTACACTATGTCTGTCTTTTGTTTTGAGTCGATTTACGGAGCAGGAGAAAGAAAATCACCAGGAAGAGTGCCACTCCACCCAGCCAAATCCAGGGGTTAGCATACCACAACGTACCGTTTGCCTCCTTGAGCTTTTGATTTTCCTCAATCGGCACCTCCGCATGAAGTATAATAATTGAACACAGCAAACAAAACAGTAAAGACATTCTTTTCATATGATCTACTTTATATAGATAGAATGCTCCGCCAGCCTATTTTGTTTGCTTAGGATAAAATTTGTGTTCAGTCTTTTTGTCTGATCTCCCCCAAATGAACGACATCTTTTAAATCAAAAGGCGTTTCTTGGTACACAAAATAGTTGAGCCAATTATTAAACAACAAGTTAGCATGGCTCGTCCAACGCACCAAAGGTTGATTTTCTGGATTGTCATCTCTATAGTAGTTTGCAGGCATGCGAATGGCCTGGCCTTTTTCTAAATCCCTTTTATACTCTTCATCCAAAGTAAATGGTGCGTATTCAGAATGGCCGGTCAGGTAAAATTCCCGACCACCGCGGGAGGATGCGATGGCAATACCTGCTTCAGGAGATTCGGAAAGAATTTCTATCCCGCTTTTAGCAAGTAAATCGTCTTTCTCCATAGTTGTATGCCTGCTATGAGGAATAAAAAACTCATCATCAAATCCACGAAATAACGGATGTCTTTTGTCGAGAGCAGTATGTTTGAATACACCAAAAAGCTTTTCATTCAACGGTTTTTTCTCCACATCATAGAAATGATACAAGGCCGCCTGTGAAGCCCAACAGATATACAAGCTTGACGTTACATGTGTTCTTGCCCAGTCAAAGATTGTCTGAATTTCATTCCAATAGGTCACCTCTTCAAATCTGACCATCTCAACCGGAGCGCCTGTGATGATCATACCATCGTAGAAGTTTTCCTTCACTTCACTTAGGCTTTTATAAAACATCTCCAAGTGTTCCTCAGGAGTATTTTTTGAAACGTGGGTTTCCAATCGAAGAAACTCCATCTCAACTTGCAAAGGATTATTGGAAAGTAAGCGGATAAAATCGGTCTCCGTCGTAATCTTAAGAGGCATCAGATTGAGGACCAAAACACGTAATGGTCTAATATCCTGCTCATTTGCTCTTAGATCACTCATGACAAAGATATTTTCCTTTTTTAAAAGCTCTATCGCAGGAAGGTTATTAGGAAGTTTGACTGGCATATATAAATTTCTCCTTATACAATTAGCATGCAAAATTAACAAGAAAATGGCAGAATACTAAATGAAACCGCAAATTTAAGTTTGCACCAAAACATAGCTTTTTTCCTTTCAGATCACTCTTCGGTTAATTGCCTTAGGGCTTTTTGAAACTTCGCCGAGCCAAAATTCATCCCGCCCACGTGCTTATTGACCAGTTTCCCCGCTTTATCTATGATAATGGTCGTGGGAATACTTGTCATACTAAGATCTTTTGGTAAGGCGGAGTTCAGCTGATAGACCGGAAGACTATATTTTCTTTTCTTTAAAAACTTCTCTGAGTACTTCAGGTTACCGTCTACGTCCACTGATAAAAACACAATTCGGCTATTCTCTTGAAAGTCTTTATAGAGTTTGTCCAAAGAGGGCATTTCTGCTAAACAAGGTGAACACCATATCGCCCAAAAATTGATCAAGACAACTTTACCTTTGAGCTGATTCAACGAAATCACCTTGCCTTTACTATCTTTAAAACTAACTTCCTCATTTTTGAGTCGTAAGCCAGCATACGTTGTCGGATCATCTCCATACGCATAACCCGATGTGTATGCAAATAGTAATAGCAGTAAGATGCTGATCGTAATAAATCCAACGCTGTTTTTTCTTCTCATATTGTTTCTTTCATGAAGGACACACAATGAACGTTTATTGTATAAATTGATTGTGTTCATCACTACACAAACTACAATAAAATTACATTTATTCTAGCATTTTAATTCAATATCCATGTCAGCAAATTGACCAAACTTGATGGTTTAAATACATCCTACTTATCCAATGCAGTCTATAAACATAAGAAAAAACTGCAAAATCAGAACATAATAAACTAAGCAGCTGAGACTTAAACCTAACAAAAACAAATTACTAATTAGTCACCATCCCATTTTTTGGGGAAACGATCAATTGAATGCAATGATTTGTCTAAAAGTTATTAAAAACAAATTGGCGGCTATGATTATTATATAGTATATAATAAGTAAATCAATATGAGCAAGGAAAAATCAATCCAGGAAATCGAGATCAATGGAAAAGTTTATCAATATAGTTCCCTAAGAAATCTACCGGAGGGTGATATCGAACATCTGCCCTTCAGTATTCGGATTCTCCTGGAAAATGTCTTACGTAACCATGATGGATTTAGTATCACGGATGAGCATATCGGCACATTAATCAATTGGTCTCCTCAGCCGGTCGACAAAGATATTCCATTCAAACCAGCACGCATTCTCATGCAGGACTTTACCGGTGTCCCTGCAGTGGTAGATATGGCTTCTTTACGAGCGGAATTTGTTCGACATGGCAAAGATGGTCAAAAAATTAACCCAGCGATCCCCGTTGATCTGGTTATTGACCACTCCGTACAGGTAGATTATTTTGGCACCGAATATTCTTACGACAAAAATGTAGCATTGGAATATGAACGTAACCGTGAACGGTATGAGCTTCTGAAATGGGCTCAAAAAGGCTTAAAAAATTTCACTGTTGTCCCTCCGGGGATGGGAATCTGCCATCAGGTAAATTTAGAATATCTTGCCAAAGGTGTTATTTCCCGTGATAATTGGTTATTTCCCGACACCTTAGTCGGCACAGACTCCCACACCCCTATGGTCAATGGCATCGGTGTTCTAGGCTGGGGTGTTGGCGGTATCGAAGCCGAAGCAGCGATGTTGGGACAACCCATTTTCTTTACTTGTCCGGAGGTTATCGGACTTAAGCTCACAGGTAGTATTCCCGATATCTGTACAGCGACTGATATGGTTCTTTCCATCACAAAAATTCTACGGGATAAAGGTGTTGTCGGAAAATTTGTTGAAGTCTTTGGGGACGGACTAGATACACTGTCCGTCACAGACCGGGCCACTATCTCCAATATGTCACCTGAATTTGGCTGTACGGTCACCTATTTTCCAATAGACGACCGCACACTGGAATACATGCACAGCACGAATAGAACCGAGCAGGAAATCAAGATTGTAGAAGAGTACTGTAAACAAAATCTACTCTGGCGCACAGGAAAAGAACAGATCTTATACTCCTCCGTTGTCGAATTTAATCTCAGTACACTCGAGCCTACAGTTTCAGGTCCCAAACGTCCACAGGACAAAATTTTGGTCAAGGATTTAAACAAAAAGTTTTCACAACTACTCGATAGTGAACACAATCGACAATACATCCCGATGCCACAACGCTCCGAATCGGCCTGGTTAGCAGATGGCGGATCGGGTACCGAATTTACTTTTGGGAAAGTACCTGTTGAACATGCTTCACCACATCAAGTCATTTCAGAATCTATACATGCAGTAAGAATAAAACACAATCATAAGGAATATATTGTTAGTGACGGTAGTATCGCTATTGCTGCAATTACAAGCTGTACAAATACCTCTAATCCAACAGTCATGATCGGTGCAGGTCTATTGGCCAGAAATGCTATTGAACGTGGCTTACGGACAAAATCCTGGGTAAAGACCTCCTTGGCGCCAGGTTCAAAAGTGGTCACACAGTACCTTGAACGATCGGGGCTCAATGCAGATCTTGACGCACTCAGATTCCACACTGTAGGCTACGGATGTACCTCCTGTATCGGAAATTCAGGACCACTCCCACCACAAATTGCGGAAGCAGTTGAGAAAGGTGAGTTGATTGTCGCCTCAGTATTGTCAGGGAATAGAAACTTTGAAGCACGGGTCCATCCACAGGTAAAAATGAATTTTCTGATGTCTCCCATGCTGGTTGTTGCCTATGCCCTTGTTGGTCGCGTGGACATCAATTTGATGGAAGACCCTCTTGATTATGATCCGAATGGACAACCCGTTTATTTGAAAGATATCTGGCCAAGTCGTGAGGAAATTACCAAAACAGTCAACGAATGCGTCAAACAATCTGATTTCCAAGAGGTCTACGACGTTATCTTTGACGGTTCTACGGATTGGCAGGATCTAACAGTCAATCTTGATCAGAACTATCAATGGGATGACACATCGACATATATCAAAGAATCCCCATTTTTTGAGAACTTACAGGCTGCTCCGGCACCTATTCAGGACATCCAGCATGCGAGAGTCTTACTTTATTTGGGAGACTCAGTCACAACGGACCATATTTCTCCTGCCGGATCTTTTAAAGAAGAGACCGCCGCAGGAAAATACCTCAAGTCTCACCAGGTCAATAAAGAAGACTTCAACTCCTATGGCTCCAGACGCGGTAATCATGAAGTCATGATGCGTGGCACCTTCGCCAATGTGCGGATTAAAAATAAAATTACCGACCAGGAAGGCGGTTTTAGCAGGTATTTCCCAACGAATGAAGTAAAAACAGTATACGATACTGCAATGGAATATCGCAAAACAGATACGCCTTTGATTGTCTTGGCGGGAAAAGAATATGGATCGGGCTCATCCCGTGACTGGGCAGCCAAAGGCACTTTTCTCCTTGGTGTACGGGCTGTGATTGCCGAAAGTTTTGAACGCATACATCGAAGTAACCTTGTCGGTATGGGCGTAGCTCCACTCGTTTTTATCAATGGAGAAAATGCTGAAACACTCGGACTTGATGGCACTGAAGTCTATACCATCACTGGCTTAGCAAATACGCTAACACCACATAAACTGCTAGATGTAAAAGCAGTCCACGACAATGGAAAGACAACAACATTTCAAGTCAAAGCGAGACTGGATTCAGCCATAGAAATAGAATACTTCAAGAATGATGGTATCTTACAATATGTACTAAGACAATATTTAAAAAACAATTAGTGTTGACCTTGCTGAAGAAGTATGAAATGAACAAATAGAAAAAGGGCGCCATTAGACGGCGCCCCTTTCACAACCTATATAAAAACCTACCAGAGTTCTATTAGACGATATTTCCAGCCACCACATATACAACGATGCAACTAGGCCAAAGTTACACCCTTTACCACCTGTTTTTCCTCCCTGAAGTCAGCCATTTTTTATCAACTCCCCTTTCATTATCCATGATAAAAATGTATTTTCGCAGGTAATCAATCCCAATATTTACGCAGCAGAAAAATCATGGATGAACTGGTAGAACAGACGATTTCTAAAGTAAGCTTCAATAGTGAATTGCAGCAAATTAAAGAATTTTATAAATGCACGTTTGAATATTGCGATTTCCAAAATGCCGCATTGGTAGATCTGATCTTTACAGATTGTGAATTTAAATCCTGTAATTTATCCAACATTAAGCTCAAGGGTACTCAATTGGATCACATCCTTTTTCAGGACTGTAAGATGTTGGGGATACAATTCAACGAATGCAGTTCATTCTCTTTCCATATCGAAGTGAAAAATAGCATGCTCGACTATGCTTCTTTTTTTGAACGAAATATGAAGAAATTCAAATTTGAACAGTGTTCATTACAGCATGTCGATTTTGAAAAAGCGAACCTTCAACAGGTAATCTTTAAAGATTGCGACTTTCTGCGTGCCCGATTTGAACAATGCAACCTGGAAGGCTGTGATTTTCGTACCTCCATGAATATCCAGCTGGATCCAGAAACAAATCGTATGAAAAAGAGCAAATTTGAATCAGAGCAATTACCCGGTTTGCTCGCCAAATATCAATTGCTGATCGACTGATAAGATTTTATATCATCAGGCTCCAGAAGAAATCTTTAGCAGGAAATTACGAAATAACGGATTTCAGGGATAAAAGAGCCTATTCTAAATCATCATATTTGCCTATCAATTTTAGGTAGATGAAAATATCATGCCCCTACGATAGCGAATATACCTTGCGCATATGAGCTCATGATAATTTCCTCACCACTAAAAAGCAAATTTATACAGATGAAAAAATCATTCTTATCATTCGCCGTATTAATGGCTGCCAGTACGGTATCTTTCGCGCAGGTCAATAAGGCATTTAAAATTAATTATGCTATTGTATTCGCAAACAACAGTGGCGGCACGGAGCAAGAAGGCCCTGTTTCCCTTTATGAAGCATATGTCAGCAACGACAAGATAAAAGTTATATCTTCGGCGGAGGGACAAGAGTCCATTTTTCTTGCGAAAAAGAATGAAGATAAATCAACGATCCTTTATCCCTCCCTATCGAAATACACTGTACACGAAGAGGACGCAACCTCCTTCTCCATAAAATTAGTTCCCGGTCAAACTAAAACCATTGCGGGTTATCCTTGCAAATTGGCACAGATTGAGCTCCCCAATATGGAAGATATCGAAGGTAATACCAACTTGTCCATCTGGTATAGCGAGAAGCTACCTGTTATCTATTGGGAAGGTTTTGATATCTTTAAAAAAATTCCAGGCGCTGTACTTCAGGTAACCACACCTCTTGGTGTAGATATTGTCGCACAAAGTGTCGCAAACAGTCAGTTAAATGACAATGACTTTATTGTTCCCGAAGACTATGATCAAGTGGAATCTATCTACGAAGAAGGCCAAGAAGGTGAGGAAAGCAATCAAATGGCGGAAAATCTTTACCTATTTGAAGACAGTACCTCAGGTCTTATGGGATTGCAAGATAATGCGCAACAAATCATCGTACCTGCCCAATATCATTACATTACACCATTTGTAGGTGAAATCAGTGTGGTCCAGTTTAAAAATGAGAAATATGGTGCAATCAACCTTGCAGGAAAAGCAGTTATCCCCTTTCAATACGAATATTTAAGCTATGATGATAATTCGGGACAATTTCTATTCGGTCTAAAAGAAAAATATGGAATACTTGACAAGGCAGGTAAAGTCCTTATTCCCGCAAATTACGATATGATCTCCTTTATCAATGGTGGTTACGCTGTTTTTCAACAAAATGAAAAATATGGCATTTTAAATCAAGCAGGGAAAATCACTGTACTGGCTAGCTATAGTTTCATTTCCGAGAATAATGGCACACATTTTATTAGTGTCGAAAATGATAAATACAGTCTCGTTGATATTAAAACAAACAAAACATTGGCTCCAGCTTACGATTTTATTTCAATAACCGAAGAACCGAATCTTTTCCTTGCGAGTAAAGACGGCAAATACGGCTATTTAAATGGTCAGGGGAAAATTGCCATTCCTTTTATCTACAGCGGTGCAACAGCTTTTAGCGATGGCGTAGCATCCGTCTCGAAAGAAGGTTCAGATGACGTCATTCTAATTAATACAAAAGGCGAACAGGTTGAATTGGATGCAGCTGCTGAAGCGGTAGCTGAAGAAAGCTAAAGCATAACAGGCTATTCAAAAAAATAGGGCTGGTAAAGATTACCAGCCCTATTTTTTTTATCTATTTACGCTATTAATTCGCGCTTACCGCCTTCTTTTTGCCGAAAATTTTCTTACCTACTGTAAAAAGTAGGATCGCGATAATACCACCGCCCAAACCGAACAAAAATTCCTTAGCCATACTTGGAAAATTTGGTAATACATGGTGTAGAAAATCTATATAATGCGAAAAAATACCTCCCGAAACCAAAATCAAGGCAATCGTACCTACCACAGCCAATAATTTGATAATAAAAGGCAAAGCGCGAACCAGCAATCTGCCTAAACTGGCCAATGGTCCTTTTTCCTTCGCACTTTTAATCAGCTTATATCCAGCATCATCCATCCTGACAATCAATGCTACAATGCCATAAACACCAACTGTAGCAAGCAAAGCAACCACACAAACAGTAATGATTTGCAAGGTCAGACTTTTATCAAGTACCGTTCCCAATGCAATAATCACGATTTCCACTGAAAGAATAAAATCAGTCGTAATAGCTGCCTTGATTTTTGACTTTTCAGCCTCCATATTATTCTCTTCGACAACCTCCTCAACATTGGATTCGCCGGTCTGATGTTTACGATGGAACAAATACTCGATAATCTTTTCAACCCCTTCAAAGGCCAGATAAAATCCACCCAAGATCAAGATATATTTGATGGCTATTGGAAAAAAGACATTCAGTAGTAAAGCTATGGGAACGATAATCAGTTTATTCACTAAAGATCCCTTTGTAATGGCCCACAGAACGGGCAATTCCCGAGATGCTAAGAATCCGGTAGCTTTCTCCGCATTCACGGCTAAATCATCACCCAAAATTCCAGCTGTTTTTTTTGTTGCTATCTTACTAGCAACTGCAACATCATCCATTAAAGCCGCAATATCATCTAATATTGCAAATATTCCTGAAGCCATATTTTATTAAAAATTTGAACGTAAAAATATAAATTTAATTCAATTCCCAAATAAGTAATTTAATTGGATGACAATAATCCACTATAAACAGATTTATTTTAATTGTGTATTTTAGATTCAAATTATACCAAATATGAAAAAATCACTTTCAGCTACGGATCAGGCAGCATTATACAAAGTGCTGAAGCAGCGGTTTGATACGAATATGAACAGACATCAGGATCTTGTCTGGGAGCAGATACAACATAAACTGGAAGAAAACCCGACCAAGATCTGGAGCCTACATCAAATGGAACAGAGTGGTGGCGAACCTGATGTTATCGGAATAGATCCGGTTAATGCTGCTTATTTGTTTGTTGACTGCGCCGAGGAAACCCCAAAAGGAAGAAGGAGTTTGTGTTTCGACCAGTCCGCATTGGATTCCAGAAAAGAAAATAAACCGGTAGGCAGTGCCATGGAAACAGCTAAACAGATGGGAGTCGAATTGCTGACAGAAGAACAATATCGACAGTTACAAACGCTGGGGCAATTTGACCTGAAAACATCAAGCTGGATACAGACACCGGCCGATATCCGTAAACTCGGAGGCGCCCTATTCTGTGACCGCCGGTATGATCATGTTTTCACCTACCACAATGGCGCTATCTCCTACTATGCCGCACGTGGCTTTCGAGCAGTATTATACATTTAACCAAAAAGGAATAACAAGCTAATTTAAAATAGATTACATCAAAAATGAAACAGTCTATCATCTTATGGCTTAGCCTCATCTGCATCTTGTTTTCGCGATCAGTATTCGCGCAAGCCCCCTTCCCCGCATTTCTCCAAGGCACCTGGAAAGTAGCCGATAAAGAACGCTATGAACACTGGGATCGCATGAGCGACGGTGAATTAAAGGGTGTTTCTTACAGCATTAAAAATGACCAAAAAATCGTCAGTGAGTATCTGAAAATCAAAAAACTCGGTGACAAAGTTATTTACACCGCTTTGGTAATCGGTCAAAATAACGGAAAAGAAATAGACTTTGAATTGACTTTTAAGGATAGCACCTATTCGTTTATCAATGAGCACCACGATTTTCCCAACCGAATACGTTATAAACAGCTTGGCGGAGACCGTATTCATATTTCAGTCGAAGGGAAATCTGGAAAAGCACATGCTTTTTATGTCCACAAAATAAAAAATGACAGTCTGGGTGAAAACCCTAATTATGACCGCGACTTAGCCGCCAAATTGGGCGCTGATGACTATGGTATGAAAAGTTATATTTTCGTGCTGTTAAAAACTGGCCAAAATAAAACCACAGATAAACAACTGATCAGCGAAAGCTTTAAAGGACATATGGAAAATATTGGCCGTTTGGTCAAGAATGGGCAGTTGATTGTAGCTGGCCCATTTGGAAAAAATGACAGTGGATTTCGAGGTCTTTTTATCCTCAATAAGGTTGCAACAATTGAACAGGCCAAAGAAATACTTCAAACAGATCCAGCAATTAAAAATGGTCTTTTGGAACCCTTATACTATTCTTGGTACGGCTCAGCAGCATTATCCGAATACCTACCTTTTTCTGAAAAAATATGGAAAAAAGAACATTGATTTAATACCCTACCTAAGATTTTGGATCCATTGGGAAGAACCTATTTTTTTCAATCCAGCATTCCCTAATGACAAACTGTTGTCAGCTGTTAAATCTATTTTTGAGAAAAATATAAAAAGCATGGAAAATAGATCTATACCTTCTTTCAATATTATTGGAATTGCTATACGTACAAGCAATCAGAACAATCAAGCCGCCAAAGATATTCCTGAACTATGGGCCCGGTTTTTCGAAAATGATATCATGAACCGGATTCCAAATAAAGTATCCAATGAGCTCTATTGTGTTTACACAGAATACGAAAGGGATCACACCTTGCCCTACACAACCTTATTAGGTTGTAAGGTTGCACATCTTGATGATCTCCCGGAAGATATGGATGGCATACGCATCGAAGAAAGCCTGTATCATCATGTTGAGGCTGAAGGAAACCTGGCGGCAGGTATTGTTTACGATGCCTGGTTAAACATTTGGGAAGCCGATCTTCCAAGAGCATTTTCAGCAGATTTTGAAATATACGGTGAGAAAGCACAAAACCCCGAGCAGGCAAAGGTTGATATTTTCATTGCACTCCAATAGCCAAAGATTTCGTTACATCATTCAGGGCAATAACAGTCAAGCCTGTTAAAGCCCTGACAATTTTTATTTACTTCCCAGTAAATGTAACAAAACGTATGTCGGACCTCTCTTACATTTATTTTAGCCAAAATATCTTTTACCTTTGTGCCGATTTAATTAAACTAAAATGCAGGACACCACCGCTCACCGTAAGAAAATCGTACGATACAGCTACATAAAATTAATCGGAAGTTCAGTTTTCGTAAGCCTGATATGTTGCTTACTCGCTTACAGCCTGAAACATATTACCGGATATGTACAGGAAAAAATAGCTGAAGGTGTTTTAAACTGGGATCCTAGACTATTTATCTTATTGCCAAGTGTAGGTATTACGGCAATATATTTTCTACGAAAGTATGCTTTTCAAAACCGGAAAAACAAAGGAATCAAGGAGATTTATACAACGCTGGAAACACGAAAGGATCATTTGCCTTTTTTCAAAATACCATCCCACTATATCAACGGCTTTTTGACCGTTATTTTTGGCGGATCAACTGGTATTGAAGTTTCTACTGTAGTAGCCACAGCCACTGTGGGAAACCAGGCCTATAAGCATCTTCACCCTGCTTGGGCCTATAAAACAGAACTGATCTGCGCGGGTGTTATTGCCGGTGTAACACTATTGTTTGGCAGTGCGCTTGGTGGCTTGTTATTTGCCTTTGAAGTCATCGCCAGAAAATACAACAAAACACTATTGATCAGTGGCATCAGTTCCATGTTGGTCGCCTCGCTATTCGTACACTATATGGATGACAGTCCTTTGTTCAACTTTGCAGCGAAGCAATGGCAATGGCAGGCCGTCCCTTTTATCGTCTTACTAGGCCTAATCGCAGGTCTATTAGCTTTGTATTTCACTAAAATTGTGATCTATGCAAAATCTTTCTTTGCCGGAATAAAGAATAATTTTATCCGGGTCAATTTGGGAGCCATTACAGTGGGGATCTTGATCTTCTTTTTGCCAGCCCTATATGGCGACAGCTATCACGGTCTCGGAGAAATCCTGGAAAGTAGTTTACATGAATCTATCAATTGGCTCTACTTTCTGCCATTACTGCTATTAGTCCTATTAAAACCACTTGCAGCAGCACTTACCCTAGGGGCTGGTGGTGATGGTGGTGTCTTTGCCCCCAGTATTGTAACAGGCGCACTTTTAGGTGTATTTTTTGCCCAACTTTGCAATCACTATCTGGGCACCCATCTTATTGTCATTAATTTTGCGCTATTTGGAGCCGCAGCGATGCTTTCCGCTGCTATCCATGCACCATTTACTGCGATTTTCATTATTGCCAGCATCGTCCCTTCAGGTTATCTACTATTTGCACCCTTATTAGTGGTAAGTGTCATCGCCAAAATACTTGCCAAAAGGATCTATCCTTATAATGTATATACCTACAAGGAAGTCGCCCATAGCTAACAGCAAGAACTGGCATCAAGCGACTGTCTCCAAATTGAAAATACTAACAGACAAGAAAAAGGATCAAAATTCATTAAGAATTTGATCCTTTTATATTTAATTTAATAAAGCTTCAAAATACCCCTAATCTTCGCGGCTACCATCATCAGCCATACGGACAATTTTTGGTGAGAACTTTGCGACGACGTCCACCAACTCCTCTTGCGAGGCCATGATGGTATGGATATCTTTGTAGGCCATGGGCGCTTCATCCATCCCGGCTCCCAAAAGTGTAATCCCCCGATCAGCAAGCATATCTTTCAACTCAGTAGCTGCGAGCGTCTTGATTGCTTGTGTACGGCTCATCAATCGTCCCGCACCATGAGATGCCGATTGGATAGCAGCCATCTCCCCTTTTCCGCGTACCAGAAATCCAGGAGTAGCCATGGAACCCGGGATAATTCCCATCACGCCTTTTGCCGCAGGAGTAGCTCCTTTTCGATGTACCACAACCTCCCGGTCATTCCAGGTCTCTTTCCATGCAAAATTATGATGGTTTTCAATTTTGGCTAGCAACTCCGCCCCCAAAGCATCTTTGATCTTGTCATGAATAACTTCATGGCAGGCCGAAGCATAATCACCAGCCAGATTCATTGCCAACCAATATTCTTGTCCTTCCATTGTATTTAAATCCAGATAAGCCAGATTTTGAGCTTGATAGGGCAACTTACATAAAGTCTTCGCCAATTTGGTATAGTGAGCAGCCACAGTTGCGCCTAGACCTCGGGATCCCGAATGTGTCAACAAACCCAGGTAAAGTCCTTTCTCAATGTTCAGCACCTCATCCTTTTCAACAAACTCCACAATCCCAAATTCCACAAAGTGATTCCCTCCACCGGAAGAACCTAACTGTGTCCATGCCTTGTCTTTTAAGGATCTAAGCAGATCATTTTCTGCAAACAATTTATTGTCCAGGACCGCATGATCCACACGTTCATGCTTCAGATAGCCATTTCCGGCACCAAATCGCGTATGTTTCAAAATAGTCTCTTTTAATGTCGCCGTATCTGTATCCAATAAAGATGCTGGCAGATCAAAGATGGACAAAGCCATTCGGCAACCAATATCAACGCCAACTCCGTAAGGAATTACAGCATTATCGGTAGCCAATACACCACCGATCGGCAGTCCGTATCCTTGATGGGCATCGGGCATCAAAGCGCCAGCAACCGTAACCGGCAGCTTCATGGCTACTTTCATCTGTTCTTTAGCTCCCGCTTCAATTCCGGACGCGCCATAAATCGTATACTCTACAGGATCTTCATTCAAAGCAATTAATGTGGCATCAACAACATCCTGTCCTAATATGGACTCTGCCAACACACTGAAAATAGTATCTTCAGTATACGCTGTTGGATTTTCCAGCACAGATTTAAATTTGGCTAACATTTCCGCTCGCGTAAAACCATGTCGCTTGCTGTTGATTTTCAACGCAGCACCCAATGTATGATTCTCTTTATATCCTAATGCAATGAGATCATTGCCGTTAATTCTTTTATTTTCCATTTTTATCTTTTTTAACGAGGGGGATCTTTCCAATCCCAAGCAGGTAGCAATACCTCTTTACAATTGCTACCTGCACCTCTTTTGTCCTCAATTTTATTAACTTCCCTTTGTCGCTACTTCACAAACAACTGCTTTAATTGATCTACAATCTGCCCATTTCCCGAAATAGAGATGTTATTGATCCTTTCGGCAATTTTCTCCACATACTCCATTTCCTTCAATTTAAACAACATCGCATTCTCTTCCATAAGTTTTGCCGTATTCAGCAGACTTCTAGTCGAAGCAGTTTCTTCACGACGCATAATAATATTTGCCTGAGCGCGTTTTTCAGCGATCAACACCTGGTTCATGATATCACGGACATCCCCTGGCAGAATAATATCTTTGACTCCGCAAGTTAATAGACGTAAGCCTAATCCAGCAATATACTCCATCGTATTTTGCAAAATATAAGTGCTTATCTCTGTCTTCTTGTCCATCAGTTCATCCAGCGTCATCTGACCGATATATGTCCGGAGATTTAATTGCATCACAGCATACAATTGCTTCTCATATTCCTTATTATCCAACAGCGCTTTGACGATATCAACGATTTGATATTGCAACGTGAAATTGATCCGTATTTGCGCTTTGTCCCGCGATAGAATCTCCTGACCTACCACATCCAAAGTTAACACACGCATATCTGCTTTTGACACCGCAATAGTCTTTGCGTTCTTCCACCAGTAATACGTTCCTGGATCCAAAATTTCTGTAAACACGCCATCAACAAAAAGTAATCCTTTCTCATTTGGTTCAACTTTGTATTGACGGATATAATAAGCCAACGTTTGCTTTTCAAACAATTGACGGTTGACAGAAACTGGTATTTCGATCTCCGAAATATCCTCCAGCTGAAATTTGCGTACTTGCAAACCTTTCCAGAACACATGTCTACCTGCTGCCAAGGTCTTTTCAAAATTATTGTTTAAGAAAACCAGCGCAATTTCCGTATCCGCCACTTCGACAATATCCACCAGTTCACGAAAGCCCTCCACCTGTAATAGCACATCAATGTTATGGTTAGACGGAAACGAATTTGCCCTATTGTATGTCTCCAGTTTTTCACCGAAACCCAACCAGTACTTACCGGCTTCCAATACACGGATAACTTGGTTATTTTTAACCACCAATCCAATTTCATTGACATTTACTTGTACTCTTTTCATAATATTTATTGTTTATACTATTTTCTAATGACAAAACTTGCTATGAGCTGCCCATCAATGCCGAGCGGGATCAAAAAGAGCCCATACGGAGCTTTACCGTAGAAGCGTTCGAAATGGCCGCCTTAGCGATCCACGACAACGCTCATCCTGTATCGTCTCTGTATGAGATGTTCCCGATCACGGGCTCCTCACCGACTGCCATGAAGAAAAACGAAGTTCTCCTCAGTGCCGGACAGACTATAGCAAGCTTTATTTAAGTAACCTTTTTAAAGAAGGTATAACTTTCAAAACCAGAACCTAAATTCTGTGCAATACCCTTATGCTATTCCATCCGAAAATGGAAGTGGGATTCGAACCCACACGATTGAGTTGTTGTTCTAACCATGCTGAACTATCCTGATTGCTCAGGAGCAGGAGTCGAACCTGCGACCTACAACGGAACTGCCATGCTCTACCCTTGAGCTACCTCTTTCGAGGGAAGGATTCGAACCTTCAACCCTGGTGGCAACCTTCTCTCATTCTCCTCTTCTTATCAGTATATTGAGTCCCATTGGGAACAATACTATCCTGCTATACAGAAACAGGAGACTAGGATGCAAATCAAAGAATGAGAGTCTTTTTATACTTCTCCTAAAAAGAAGTACATATCTTAAAAGCATTTTGCTAATTTTCATCAAAGAACGTTTATCATTGCTGACATTACAAAGATCACACGATTAACATGCAGGCCATTTGCGCAATAAAATAAAACACAAATAAAATAACAAAAATAAATACAACACACTGATAATAAGCTATAAAAATTTAAAAACAAACGTTAGCATTAAAAACCACAACCCGAATTGCGCATTTATATTGCGTAGATTAACAGTGACTATTCTGGAGATTTGCCTAGATGATCATTAGATAACAATAAATATCACTGATTTCCATGAGAAAGCTGTCTGATATAAGTGCTATTTTTACACTGTTATAATTAACTGGAATTTACTAAATGAGAGCAAAAACATTATTGGTTATACTGGCTATCTATTTTTTCGCTACAGGTTGCACGGGTTCAAATCCTAAAAATAATGCTGTAAAGCCTCCTAGCGATAGCCTAACAACAAAAAGTAGCGCTGATACTACGAAAGCCAGTGATCAGGTAAAGTCAACAACAGATCTTGATCCAGCCAAAGTATGGCTGGAGCGCATTTTTCACTGCAATGATGATAAATCAGGGAAGTATTGCTATTATCTGGACAAGGAAGAAGCCCTCTGCACGGCACGTTTTATGGAGTTCTTAGCAGATGCCAATGAAATCTATGGTCCCTCCAATCTAACAGACGCAGAATTACCGGAGGCGGAAGCGCGATACAAAGCGAAGTGGGGAAAAATTTACCCGCTCTACACGCAGGAAATGTGGTTATTTGGCCGAGGTAACGATGATGCCCTAGCCATTAATACCGTCGAGATCAAGAAGCTAAGCACAGACAAGTACAGCGTATTTATAGATTATGGTAACAATATAAAGACACAAAATGAGGTTCAGCTGGTTCTTGAAAACAGCAACTATAAAATTGATTATTGCAAGACAAGCTTTGTACAATAAAATCTTCGTACTTTGCGCAGCACAGCCAAGATAATCAATGGAAGGTTCTTTCTGACTAGTATACCGAGCTGACAGACAATTCAAAAAAAAGCCACTTTTTATCACTAACGGATAAAAAGTGGCAATATAATAAAACAATAAATGGGGCGTGTAAGCCGATTAAATTGGAGACGAATTGCTCCACTTGACGATATTCCCTTTGTGCAGTAGGCCATCGACAGCTGAGATACGTGATACAGCTTCAGCAGAGCAGCTTGCATCCACCAACAGGAAGCTCGCTTCATCACCGACCTTTGGCCATACCCGCTGACCACTGTCGTCCAAAGGTAATTTTCCATTTGTCGCATAGTGTAGGCAACGGGACAGATCAAATTCCGTCTCATAACCATAGAGTTGCGCAGCAAGGTTTGCTTTTTGCAACATATTTCCACTACCGAAGGTCCCCCAGTGATCCTGCACATTATCATTTCCGGTAAGTACCTCCACTCCTGCTTTCCGCAGTTGAGGCAATGGCATCAGCATATTACGAAACGGGACTGAACTCGCAATACCGACCTTGGCGGAAGCCAAGCGTTCAGCTGTATATTGAAGATCTTTTTGAGACATATAGCCCAATGCAAAAGCATGACTGATAAATGTCCGTCCCTGCAGTGCGGGATTCTCAAGTACTTTGTCTATTAAATAATGGATCGTTTTGACACCAGATTCACCCCCCTCATGCAGATGGATATCGATTCCCTTTTTATTGTCCAAAGCTAACTGAACAGTCAAGTCCATAGGTTTTTCGATACTTCCATCGATACTATAGGGATCTAGACCACCTATAAAATCAACCTTATCCCAAGCAGCAATTTCCTTCATCAGCCCAGCAGAGTCCGTATAATATAAGCCATGTTGTGGGAAAGCAACCAATTCTGCGCCAAAGGAATCTTTCACATGTTCCAGTGCCCGCAATAGATTTGCTAATGATTTGCTGCCAGAGGTTGGATCGACATTAAAATGTGTTCTTGCAAAATTAGTTCCGTAGCCCTGTAGCAACATGATTAGCTTTTCAGCCCTTTCCACCGAGGTTTTAAGCAGTTCCGGAATAATTTCCTGCTCGCGGGCAATCATATCCTTCACGGTTCTATTTTTGGGAAATACAGCTTTCCAAGGTAGACCATAAAGGGTTTTATCCAAATGGATGTGCATATCCCTAAAGGCGGGTAAGGCCAATTTTCCCTTCGCATCGAATCCACCAGAGCCAACTTTAGTTTGACCCGGCCGAATTTCCTTTATCTTTCCGTCCGCTATTGTTACCGTAAAGAGTGCCGTATCAGTTCCAACAATTTTCCCTTCACGATAGAGAAAACCTGTTTCCAATCGTACATTTTCTAATGTATACTGTTCGTTGTGCTGATTGAGTTCATTCATGAAAATATCATTTTTTTCAAAGCTAAGCTATTTAGCCCCTTTTGCTTTGTAGATATTATCACAACATTTGTAAATATTATGGCAGTGGCCTAAAATATAAAGTCTGCATGAATTTTCTCTTAATCCTGTGTTTAATACAAAAATATAGTTACTTTGAGCTCGTTTTATAAAACACCACTTTCGTAATATGCAGATTGAAATTGATCACAATTTTTATGAAATAGTCAGTTGGGACAAAGATTATATCCAAATTCAAGGAACAGATTCCCCCTTTCGTGTGTATGCACCATCTTTTTATGATATTGCCTCCCTCAAGCAATATATCAGGCTCAATTCGCCAATACCTTCCGGACATGATCAGTCCTATTCCTACCTGGAAAATCCCTATCATTTATTTACAAAACCCTACCTGGTTAAGGTTTTTCAAACCTCAGCAGCACCTGTTATTGAACTTAAATCAAGCAGTATCTGTGTTCATCAACGAAAGACTGTAAATACACTCAAGTTGCTCAAGCCCTGGAGTCAGGAATTGTTATACAATGAACTGATCAAAAGGATAACTTATTGGGAAGAACAGCTGGACAACTACGCAATTTCAGCAATCCGTATAGGCAAGCTATCTACCACGAATTATAAAATCAAGAGCAATGAAATCTATTTTTCATCCCGATTGATCGATTTTGATAGAGAACAGATTAATCTGGTTGTTTTAGCAGCATTTTGTAAATTTTCCAGAAAAAACAAGAAAGAATCAGAAGCGATCTATAACTTGTACATCCCCAATTGGAGAGCATTTAATGTATATTAAGACATGACAGACATCAGCATACCATTAACAATAACAGGAGACAGCAACTTTGAATCGCTGCGAAACGATCCAATACAATTCTCAAAATTATTAGGCACCGAACAGCAGCGACTGATTAATGATCATGTTGTTGGTCAGCTCGATGATCAAGATGGTGCTCCGACGCTGACAGATTTTAGCATGAGCAATATTCTCTTTGATCGCATGACGCTAAAGGGTTCCTTTCGCCTTCATTTCAAAATTTCCCGACAATTCTGCTGTAGCGACACCTCTTCATGCCAGACAGATTATATGGATTTTAACTTTACAAAAGAAGATAAAAAAATCTATGCAACAGGAAGTTATATACTATGGACAATTCAATAAATTTACCCATTTAAAATCGATAACAGATCAGTTGATTCCAAGTTAGGTATCCCATTTAAAAATGAAAAAACCCGAGCGCTATAAAATTAACACAACCTCCTTTTCCTATTATTGGAGCAAGGGTATCGGTGCTAAGTTACTAGATAAGTTGCCCAATAAACCAAATCTGGCCGATGCGGATCAATATATTCCATTGTTATATCAATACGATGAGGCCTGCGACCGATTGGTAGAACATTTACATCTGAAAATTGGCTTTACAAAAGGGCAACAATTAATTCTGGATTACCTGCAGGGCAAAGCCATCGAAAGCATTTACGATAAACTGATTTCGGATTTTATGAACACCTTGGCTATAGAGCCTCAATGGCTCGATTGGCAGAAAGTACAACAGGGAATTGCGCTCAGTCAGCGCTCAGGATTGACTGGACTCATTGTATTACGCGATTATTGTCTCATGGGCGGTTATGAATCCAGCGCGATCAACAAACCCTTGATTTTTACTGGAGCACTTAAAAAAGGCGCTGTCAAACGTTTAACCGAGACGGTAACATTTTGGGTCGACATCACCGCTGACCAGGCATTACGAAAAGGTGGTATTGGCTTTGAAGCCATTCTATTGACGCGATGTATCCATTCCTTCGCACGCTTGAATATATTGAACCATGGCGATTGGGTCACTGACAAATGGGGTATCCCTTTAAATACTTGGGATATATTGGCAACGAATTTAGGTTTTTCATTAGTTTACTTAATTGGGCTTAAACAAATGAAATTCAATTTATTAGAAAGCGAAATAAATGGAATTATGCACCTTTGGAAGTATATCGGAAGCTTATTGGGTATTCCATTAGATCTGCTTCCAGACACTGAGGAAGAAGCCATCAAAGCCCTATACTATTGGACCATGACCCAAAAAGAAGGCGATCAGGACAGCATTGCATTAGCCCAGGCCTTTATGGAAGAACCCGTACATGCAGCTTACCCGACAAGCAGATTTGGCAGAAAATTAATGCGGGAGGTACATTTGTACTATAACAACTATCTCCTGGGCAATTACTCCTGCAACCTTTTGGGACTGGAAAAGACAACGATCGGTAAGATTGCCTACTTCAATATTCTTAAAAACAAAAAAGAAAATAGCCAGATCCTAAAGGATAAGGTTAGGCAGCAACAGATACGGAAAGGCCGAAAAGTCCATGAGGGAGTCAAAGAGATCTATTTGAAATACAACTAGCCAACGTGACGTTCGTAAGGCACCCTGGTAGCGATTGATCGACCCAAGGTGAGCTCATCGACATATTCCAATTCACCCCCAAATGCGATACCACGTGCGATTGTTGTAATCTTGATATTAAACTCGCGCAATTTTCGGTACAGATAAAAGATGGTTGTATCCCCCTCCATCGTTGCCGAAAGCGCTAAAATAACCTCCTCAACACCACCCCGTTGAATACGGTTGAGTAGTCCTTCAATTTTAAGGTCAGCAGGACCTATTCCGTCCATTGGCGAAATCAGCCCCCCTAATACATGATAAACACCTTGGTAGGAATTTGTATTTTCAATGGCCATAACATCACGTGTATCTTCCACCACACAGATGAGGTTCTTTTCACGTTTAAACGATCCACATATTTCACAGGTCGCATGATCCGAAATATTAAAACATTCCTGGCAATATTGAATATCTTCTTTCAAACGGTCGATGGACGCCGTAAAACGGGCCACCTCGGGATCGGATTGCTTCAATAAATGCAAGACCAGCCTTAGGGCTGTCTTTTGTCCCACACCCGGTAATTTACCAAATTCCGCAACCGCGTTCTCAAGAAGTTTAGAAGAAAAATTCATAATGCAAATGTAAGAATAATCGTAAAAAGTAGCTAGTATTAAAAAAATAGCTATATTGTATTCCTTTTTGAAAAAAAATGGGTTTTAGAAATTAAATGTATAACGTTATATATGGACATTACAAAAGAAGATAAAATTATCCGCGCTTTTGAGAACAAAACATGGCAGGAAATTAAGGTTAAAGATTCATGGCAGATTTTTAAAGTCATGTCAGAATTTGTGGACGGGTTTGAAAAATTGGCTAAAATTGGCCCCTGTGTATCCATATTTGGTTCGGCACGCACACCACGTGAACACAAATATTATCAAATGGCTGTAGATATCGCTGCGCTACTAACTGAACGTGGATATGGTATTATATCTGGAGGTGGCCCGGGGATTATGGAAGCAGCGAATAAAGGTGCTTATGAGTCTGGCGGAAAATCTGTGGGTTTGAATATTGAACTTCCATTTGAACAATTTCACAACAAATATATTGATCGGGATAAACTACTTGAGTTCAAATACTTTTTTGTACGAAAAGTAATGTTTATGAAATACTCCCAAGGTTATATCGTTATGCCTGGTGGCTTTGGAACAATGGATGAACTCTTTGAAGCGATTACCTTGATTCAAACAGGTAAGATTGCCCGCTTCCCAATTGTATTGGTTGGTTCAGAGTACTGGAAAGGCCTTATGGACTGGGTGCAAAATACCATGTTGCCAAACAAGTATATCAGTGAAGAAGATCTCAAGCTTTTTCGCATCGTTGATACAGCTGAAGAAGCAGCAGATCATATCTTCCGTTTCTATGATAAGTATCTGTTGAAACCGAACTTCTAATCGCTATAATATTAAATAAAACAGAAAAAAGAGTATCTAAGCAATTTAGATACTCTTTTTTTGTATTTTCATTCACCTGCAATCTATCCGCAGCCTTCCATCTTAATGAAAATCAGGCCTATCCTAGCATTAAAGCTTTTTTTTGCGCATTGATACGACTACTTCACTTCGTGTTTGTCAGGCATAAATAAACAGCATTTTAGCCTTAAACAAAAAGAAATATTTAAAATACATAAGTTAAAAAAGCACAACCTATCTGTTCGTTCGATGCAGGTATATGGCGACCTCACTTCCCCAGTGCAGATATAGCACCTCTTAAGTACAAATAAAGCACAGATAAAGTACTATTTTGTTACAAAGCGAAATGTACTTTAACAGTGCTTTAAACGAACTATTAGACTACTGAAAACGGATAAAATACAAAAATTGATGTCTTGATTAATTTTAACTAATAGATAATGCAACCTGACGCAATAAAGCGCATATAGCTGTACAAAAGAGCAGCGCTCACCGCTACGATTATTCATCCTTGCAGATCTTCTAAGCAAGCTTAACGTCTGGCTTATTTACTGAAAAACGAACTTTAGTCCTGGAGGCCAAAACAGACAATGCCTTATACAATTGGGCTAGCAATATTAATTTTAAAAATTGGAATATTCCTAATTTAGTAACTACATTTACAACACAAATTATATAGTCAGATAACATAACCGAAGAAAAACAGATTATTGTCTCAGATGAAAGATAGTGGGAGCCATTCGGATGAAGAGTTGATTCTATTGATTCAACAGGATGATAATATCGCTTTTGAAGCATTGTATGAGCGCTACTGGAAGAAGCTCTACTATCAGGCTGCCCGAAAAACAGATTCGCTGGAGGACGCACAGGAAATTGTTCAGAATATCTTCACCTCTATTTGGCTCCGAAGACAGCAATTGCATATAGAGAGCAATGTCTCCTCCTATCTCGCAGTCGCTGTGAAATACAAGGTCTTTAAATATCTGGCACAGCGTTATAAACGAGAAGCCTTTCAGCAGGATAATGATTGGGTAGATTTTGATAACTCCACCGAAGATTGGCTTCAATTTGAGGAATTGCGGGCCCGATTGGAACAAGTTGTCTCAACCTTGCCTGAGAAATGCCAGCTTATTTTCAAACTATCCCGTGAACAAGGACTGACTTACAAACAAATTGCGGATGAACTTGATATCTCCGTGAAGACAGTTGAAACCCAATTAAGTCGTGCCCTAAAAAAAATACGAGCTGGTATTCAGCGCTTTCTGATTACTTTATAATTTTTTTTCCCCTGCTGTCAGGGTACCTCCATATTTCAGGAACTATATAGAAAATAACCCCTAAATATGGTTGATAACAATCAATTTGAAATTAAGCAATTAGCTTATAAATGGCTTCAAGGCACCTGTACGGAAGAAGAAGAGGCGCATTTACTGCAATGGTATAAAGAAAATAGTGAAGAACCCCTCCCTATTCCCGAGCAAATCGCAACAAGTGAGCAAGAGCTTAAGGAACGTTTATTTTCGAATATCAAGCAGCAAATAGAAAGCTCCAAAATCAAACCGATTTCCAGATGGTACAAATTGGCTGGAATTGCTGCGGCATTGTTACTCCTATTTGGACTTCCACTCTATCTCGTACAGCACACGGACTATGATCAAGTAACGAAAATAGCTACAGTTCAAAAAGAGGTTCATCCTGGGACAAAAGCTGCTGTATTAACCTTAGCAGATGGAACCAAAATAGATCTATCCTACAATAAACAGCATATTCTCCATCAAGATGCAAAGGTAAAGATCACGACGACTGCCGAAGGTACGGTTCAATATCAGTTTACAGCCGGTAACAGTAATCCTGGTCATAGAACAAATACCATAGAAACACCGATTGGTACAGAATATAATATCATACTTGCAGATGGCAGTAAGGTATGGTTAAATGCTGGCTCCAAACTGACCTTTCCCGAGACATTCGCATCCAACAACAGGGAGGTAACATTGTCCGGTGAAGCTTATTTTGAGGTTACACCAGATAAGAAAAAACCCTTCTACGTTAATGCAGACCAGCAGATCATCCGGATTTTCGGAACGCATTTTAATGTACAGTCTTATCCGAACGAGAACAACAGGACCACCCTTGTCGAAGGTTCAGTACAGGTGACACAATCTGGTCGATCCAAGATGTTAAAACCAGGTCAGGCCGCATTCAGCAGGAATAACAATTTACTTGTCCAGGACGTGAACATTGAAGAAGCGATAGCCTGGAAAAATGGCTTCTTCTATTTCGAATCTACACCGGTCAAGGAAGCCCTTTCCGCTATAAAACGTTGGTATAATGTGGATATCATCTACAAAGGAACCAATGAAAAACGTGAACTGACCGGAAAAATAAAACGCAACTCCACCGCGCAACAATTGATTGAAACACTCAACTTCCTCGATATTAAATGCCAATTAAAAAACAACAAAATTGAAGTAGAACTCTAACGTATAAAAATATAGAACACATTTACCAACTAAATTATGTATAAAGTTACAACGAATCATTTTGCGCATAAACGGGCAAAACTATTTGGTGCCCTACTTGCCATCCAGTGCCTAGCGACTGTAAATAACAAGGCTATCGCCTTGGTGAGTCAATCCAAAATTAAATTACATGATAAAGAATATACATTAGCAAAGTTTGCGCGAGAAATCGAACGGCAAAGTTCCTACGTATTTCTTTACGACAATTCTCAGATCAATGACAATCAAAAGATTCTGATCCATCATACGGACGGCTCCATTGAAGAAATTTTGAATGACAACCTAAAAGAACTATCGTATTCGTACAAAATCGTCAACAACACCATCGTATTAAAGAGGAAAATTGATATAGCCCAGGCAAATAATCAGACTGTCCAACAGCTGATCAAAGGGAAAGTCGTTGATATGGACGGAAAACCGCTAGCGGGCGTCACCATCCGAAATATTGATAATGGCCGCCAGGCCGAAACCAACAGTAAAGGCGAGTTTAGTATAGAAGGCGCACCGACACAACAACTAAGCTTTAGTTCTGTAGGTTATGAAACGGTAAATAATACGATCAGCAACAGCAACCCCTTGACGATTCAACTGAAAACGGCAAATAATCAACTGGAACAGATCGTTGTGATAGGTTTTGGAACGCAGAAGAAGAAAGATATTACCGGAGCGATTGCTACCATGAACACAAAGGATATTGAAGACAGACCGGTAACCCAGTTAGCTAGCGCCATGGAAGGGAAAATGGCTGGAGTAGAAATCGTCAAATCCTCGGGTCAGCCACAGGCTGGTTTCTCTATCCGTGTACGCGGAACGTCGACTATCACGGCCGGTAGCAACCCCTTGTATATTCTGGATGGTGTTCCTACAGAAAATATCTCCGAACTCAATCCTTCAGATATACAGAGCATCTCGGTGTTAAAAGATGCCGCATCTGCAGCTGTCTACGGTTCTTCGGGTGCCAATGGCGTCGTCCTCATTACAACCAAACGGGGGAATAATGGCAAAACATTAGTAAATTTCGAAACTTATCAGGGTTTTTCAACAATCTGGAAAAGACCAAAGGTATTAAATGCTGCGCAATACAAAGATCTGATGACCGAAGTTGGAGAAACAGCCGATTGGTCCAAATATTCAGCAGATACCAATTGGCCAGATCAATTGTTCCGCACGGGGCATAGCCAAAAATATCAGGCCTCTGTACGTGGTGGTGATGAAAAGACCGGGTTTTACATCTCAGGATCGTATCAGAAAGATAATGGTACCGTCATTACAAATACAGTCAACAAAGTCAATTTCAAAGTCAATCTCGATCATCAGATCAACAAGATATTCAAAGTAGGAACGAGCATGTCTTATAACCGCTGGTATGATGTGGATATTCCCGAAAATACACGGAATGGTGTTATTATGAATGCTTATTTAGGTTCCCCAGTGATTGGAATCTACGGTGACAAAGGTGCATTTACCGTAGACCCTTTTTATACAGACCTTGATAATCCTGTAGCATTGGCTACCGGAAATGAACATTCTTATGTCAATAATAGATTCACCGGAAATATCTTTGCTGAGGCGAATATCCTCCCTGAACTAAAATTCAAAACTTTATTTGGCTACGAGAAATACAACAATCAATACCGTAGTTTTGTCGATCCATTTCGTACTACCGAAGGCCGGAAATATAAGGGAATGGCCCAGCTGGACCAGCAGGATAATCAGTATTGGATGTCTGAAAACACCCTAAACTATGATAAGACATTCAATGAAAAACATCACTTCACCGGTTTATTGGGGTATATTACCACCAAAACACAAACAACAGGTTCAAGTATAAGTACGCAGAACTTCGCCAATCCAGCGATCCATACCGTTAATGGCGGATCGATGATTACAAGAATGCCTACTGCAAAGGATGCTACAATCACGACCGTTTCTGGTATCGCCAAAATCGGTTATGATTATAATGGCACCTATTTATTCACGGCCAATTTAAGAGCAGATGCATCTTCGGTATTTGGCCCCAACAACCGCTGGGGCTATTTCCCTTCCTTTTCAGCAGGCTGGCGCATATCAAATGAGGGTTTCTTCGAAGCCTGGAAAAATACAGTCAACGATTTAAAGATCAGAGCGAGCTGGGGTAAAGTCGGAAACAGCCAGATACCGGCCTTCGCCTACCTTGGCTTAATAGATGTGACAGGATCGTACGTCATTGGCGATCAGGTTGTACCGGGCTACACACCAATCACGCTGGACAACCCTAGCCTGAAATGGGAAACAACAAACCAGACGGATATTGGTCTTGATGCGAGTTTTCTAAACTCCCGATTGACTATTGCGGCAGACTATTACGCAAAAAAAACAGTAGGACTTTTACTTGATTCGCGTGTACCTTATAGTTCGGGATATGCCAAAGTCTTAAGGAACCTTGGCGATCTACAGAACAAAGGTTTTGAGTTTGAATTAAGTAGCCGGAATTTTGTCCAGGACTTCAAATGGAATACAACCCTAACCTTTGGTCTCAATCGCAACAAAGTCCTGAATATTGATGGTGGCACCTATTACGATGGTAATATTGACGGTCGTGGAAACAGTACCATCGCCAAAGAAGGCCTTGCTTTAGGCACCTTTTGGGGATACGTAGCCAAGGGTGTCAATCCGGAAACCGGCGATATGATCTATCAGATGGCTGATCCCGATGCAGGCCTTCAGACGAGCGATATGGCTGTTATTGGTAATGCTACACCTAAATTTTCTTACGGGATGACAAACGATTTCAGTTACAAAAACTTTAATTTATCTTTTTTCTTGCAAGGTGTACAGGGTAACGACATCCTCAATGCAACACGTATTTATACAGAAGGTATGTGGGAGCCTCGAAACCAAAGTGCGGAAGTCCTTAACCGTTGGAGTCCAACAAATAAAAACAGCACGATACCACGTCCCGATTTAAACACCACGGAGGATAATTACAATACCAAAATCTCTTCCCGATTTGTTGAAAAGGGATCCTATCTCCGATTAAAATCGCTAACACTCGGCTATACCATACCCAAACAGGTCCTGGAGAAATGGAAAATTAATAAGCTGCGTTTCTACGTGACCGGTGAAAACCTATTGACTTTTACCAAGTACTCCGGTTTGGATCCCGAGGTCAGTATGTACAGTGCAACCAATCAAGAAGTTGTGAGCTCCAATATGTCTCCGGGTATTGATTTCGGTACTTCACCACAGGCACGCACATTTATTGTTGGTTTAAACTTAACCTTTTAACCATTTAATTTGAATAACATGAGATCTAATCTATATACGTCGCTCACAATAGCCTTAATGGCATCCCTATCCTTCACTTCCTGTAAGAAGTTTTTGGACGTACAACCAACATCTACGGTAACCAGTGAAAATGCTTACCTGACAGGTGATAATATCGAAAAAGCGATGAATGGCGCTTATAATTCATTCATCGGAAATGGTACAAGACCAGGAAGTAATGCCAATTACTACCAATGGGAGATGATTTTACAAACTGATATCCGCTCTGACAATGCACACGCTGCGGGTGGTGGCGAGATTGACTTTGGGCAAATTGATTTCAACACCATCACCAATACCAATGATATGGTACGCAGGGACTGGGAAGAATTATATGGAGCCATTTCAAAATGTAATATTGTCATTGACAATGTGGGAAAAGTCACTGACCCTACTTTTTCAGAAGAGCGGCGTAAACAAATTTTAGGGGAAGCCTCCTTTTTGAGAGCATTCCATTACTACCAGCTGGTCAAATTGTATGGTGGTGTTCCGCTGGAAAAACACTCGAACAGCACAGACCCAGAAGTCATCCGTATCAAAAGATCAACTGTAGAAGAGGTTTATGACTTTATAGATTCGGATTTGCAAGTTGCCGTAAACAATCTGCCTGACGGATTTGGCCAACCTTCCATCGACAAAGTTCGCGCAACAAAAGGTGCCGCAAATGCCCTCCTGACCAAGATATGGGCACAGCGGCCAGATCGGGATTACAACAAGGTTCTCCAATACGCCAATGCAGTAATTAACGGAAAAGGTGGCTATCAACTGCTTCAAAACTATGCTGACCTCTTTGATGGCGCACACAACTACAACAATGAGTCAATTATAGAAATCCCATATGTCGCCGGAAGTCCCAATTTAAGTTGTTGGGGAGGTGCCTTCTTTTTCCCCGATCTGGATGGAAATGGACTGATCAATGAAAATGAATGGCGCAGATATGGCACTCCTTCTAAAGATCTTGTAGATGCTTATGACAAAGCGGGTGACACCAAACGAAAAAATGCCAATATATGGTTCTTTTCTGTCCCTTGGGCTGATGAATTCTGGAACCCTTGTGCAGATGGCAATACCAAAATCCCCTTTAATGTCAAACAAAAACACGCCAATAGTTTTCAGAGTGGAGACCACTTTTATTTACTGCGTCTAGCAGATATTGTTTTGTTAAAGGCTGAAGCTTTAAATGCCTTAGGCAATTCAAACGAAGCAATGAATACGCTTAACATCATCCGCCACCGCGCTGGGCTGCCCGATATCACAACAGGTAATGCAAGTCAGCTGAAATCTATTATACTCAATGAGCGCCGACTGGAACTTGCTTTCGAAGGACAACGTTGGGATGATCTAAATCGTTATGGTGTTACCGTGGACGTTATGAACAAGCTAAACGAGCTCAAGTTTACCTGTAACGAAGGAAATGTAAGTATCCCTACTCCAATAAAATATAATTTTAACCAAAATAGCCTCCTATTACCAATACCATTATTGGAAATGCAGGCAAACCCTAGCCTAACTCAAAATCCAGGCTATTAGTGACCAACCCGAGGCCGCTTTAGTTGAACTGAATTTACTAAAGCGGCCTTTTTTATATCAATTTATGAACCGCTTTAAATCATTAGACATATTTCGTGGATTTACAGTTGCAGCCATGATACTGGTCAATAATCCAGGGAATTACCACCATGTATATCCGCAGCTGGAACATTCCGCTTGGCATGGCTGTACATTTACAGATCTTATTTTTCCCTTTTTCCTGTTCGCCGTAGGAAATTCAATGGCTTTCTCCTTAAAAAAAATGGAAGAAATCCCCTCTGCGGTATTTCTAAAAAAAATCAGCAAAAGATTTCTATTATTATTTCTGATCGGCTTCTTATTAAATATTTTCCCTTTTGTGGAATGGAATAGCCAGCATCAGCTGGAGTGGCTGCCCACGGAAAAATACCGCTACTTTGGTGTTTTACAACGTATTGCCTTATGCTATTTTTGCAGTGCACTATTAATCTATTACCTCAAAGACAAGGGAGCCGTTATCACGAGTATCTTTCTGCTGCTTTTCTATTGGTTAATCTGCTATATAGCCAACCCCAATGATCCCTATAGCTTGGAAGGATGGTTTGGAACGACTTTGGACGTCAAGCTTTTCGGTGCTTCCCACCTTTATCATGGTGAAGGTAAAGCATTTGATCCCGAAGATATCTGGAGCGCACCCGCTGCAATCAGTCAAACTGTTTTTGGTTATATTACCGGAAAATATATTATTCAAAGATTAGCGGGAAAGAAAGAGCTGATCAGGCTATTTGCCTGGGGACTGGCCTTGATTGTAGCCGGATATTTATGGTCTTTTGCCTTCCCCATCAATAAAAAGATCTGGACCAGCAGTTATTGCCTATTCACAACTGGGATAGCCTTAGCTTTTCTGAGTCTGTTAATTTATCTGATTGAATTTCTAAAGATCAAAGGTCCGCTATACAGTGTGTTTGACGACTTTGGTAAGAACACACTTTTCATCTATTGTCTGAGTGGAATTGTTCCCAGCCTATGTGCCCTTATTTTGATACCAAATACAAAACAAAACCTCTGGGATTTTAGCTATCAAGCGATATTTGGAAACTGCACAAACCAAGCACTAGGATCAGTATTATTCGCCCTGTTCTTTGTTTTCCTCAATTGGTTAGTAGCCTTATTCCTCAGAAAAAAGAATATCTATATCAAAATCTAGGTCTAGGTTTATTGAAGCAAAAAATTCGGCATTTTCTACTGTCTACAAAGTAGACATCTCCATCAGAATGACAAAAAAAGGGCCTAGGCCCTTTTTATATATAAAGATATGGATAAGATATACCGTAGCTACTTTTAGAAAACGCCCCATATTTGTTTACTAATTCCGCCATTACAGTATGTATGCACTAAAGTAAGTCAAATTAACCCGGTAGAGAAAAAACAAGGGGGACAAAAGGGGGGACAAATCACAATAATTTGATATACAAACCATTACTGTTATAAGATAAAATAGCCAAAAGTGCTTTTTTAACAAAAAGAACAAGGTCTAATTTCATTTCGCAAGCACTTTCCATCTATAGGAGCAACGACAGACGCTGTCTCTGTATATAAAAAAGAAGACCTGAGGTTGGGAGCCCCAGGTCTTAACTAACCAATTATTAACCTAAATTATGAAAAGTCTTTTTTTATTATTCTACACAAGGAATATTTCAACTATTAGACCAAAAAGAGTGTCGATTTTATATTTCACATTTTTTTAACAAATTGCTGAGATTGATATGACGAATCTCCGCTTTCTGGATCCCCTGACTATATTATCGAATAATAGATCAACTTATTGGAAGAGCTTGTCTGTGGCAATTTTGTCATAATCAGTGTCAGGTTCAGCAGCTATAAGCCCAGCCGGATTTTGAGTCAGAAAATGCACCCTATTGGGATAGCGTTCAGCCATTTGCCTGACCAGCTCCATCATATAATGATTGCTTGGATAAACCTTTACCTGGGTTCTGATATCTGCTAAATCAGCATATTGACCATATAGATCAATATAGCCCATGCCATAAAACCGGCCATTTTCAATGACAATACAACTCTTTTCTTCTATACTCCGCCCCTTATCTATAAATACATAAGATGGTCTTTGTTTTAACCATTCATCAATACAACGCTCCACACGTGTATTATGCAATGCCTTGTCAGGCAAATCAGCTCGACTGACGGATTTAGCTGCCAAACTAGCAGTGCCAAAATGACAAAACTGAGAGCTAATCTCTCCTTCCTTCATAAAGGACTGTAATAATTGAATGGCATCGTATTCCCGTTGAAATAACTGAATGCAATCTTGGATCCGATTCATTTTACCTATTGCCAAATGGAGATACCCATTTTGATCTTCATAGCAAAACAAACCAAATTTTGGTTCATACCGTTTGAGTGCCCGATTATATTTGGGCCAAAGTCGTTTAATCTCCGCACATTCCAGTAGCAGGGACATCAGTTCTGTGCCACAAGACTCATAACTAATGTGATAGATCTCTTTTAAAAAATTTTGTCGCTGCGCCTGAATATTGTTACCTGTAAAGTGGGATAATACCCTTTTCTTGATATTGACCGCCTTCCCCACATAGATCACCTTCCCATTTCTATCATGAAAATAATAAACACCGGCGGTATCGGGCAATTGCTCAAATTCCTTCCGATCTAAATGTGGTGGAAACCGCTGATCGATCGCCTTATGTTTGATCATTTCCTGAAACACCTGTGTCGTATCGAGCGCGCGAAGATAAGCGAAAAGAATCGCTGTTGCATCGGCATCACCACCTGCCCTGTGCCTATTTTCGATGGGTATATCGAGGTAATCACACAAACGGCCCAAACTATAGGATAAAAGCCCCGGTTTGATCTTACGGGCATAGCGTACGGTACATAATTTAATGGAAGACCAGTCTATTCCGGCCTCCTGAAGCTGAAAACGAATGAAGGAATAATCAAAATTAACATTGTGTGCAACAAAAACCCGATCTTTCAATAATGCATAAATTTCCGGTGCAACATCCTCAAATAATGGCGCATCCGCAACCATCTCATTGTCGATACCCGTAAGCGCAAAAATAGAATTCGGAATTTCAACACCTGGATTTACCAAGGTCTCCCAACGATGCAGCACGCGATTACCGTCGTGTATAACGATTGCAATTTCAGTAATCCGGCTGGATTTTGCATTACCCCCTGTGGTTTCTATATCCACAATGGCAAACTCTTGTTTTTTGCTCCGATTCATAGTCATTCCTAAAACAAATATACTAACATATTTAGTATATCTATATTTTTTAGCATTTATTTGGCAAAAAGAGCAGATAGGCCTTGGCACATCAGTGATTAATCCCGATCAGCCTAACATCACTTGGTCAATTTTCGGCAATATTCGACAGGGTAAACAATTTGAGGATAATGTTGATCAGATTTTGTTTATTTTGGATATACTTTTATATAACACATCAAATTATCATCAATGGAAGTAGTACATAAAAACGACGAAAAACATGGCAGTTTTGAGGCAGTAGATCAAGGAAAATCAGCTGCACAAATGACATATACCTGGGCTGGGCCAACAAAGTTTATTATTGACCATACCGAAGTCCGCGAAAACTATACAGGCAAGGGATTAGGTAAACAACTATTGATGGCTGCCGTAGCCTTTGCCCGAAAAGAACATCTCAAAATCCTCCCCTTGTGTCCCTTTGCAAAGTCAGTCTTTGACAAAGAAGCGGAGTTGGCTGATGTACTTTTTTAGTGCAACGAGAAAAGATAAAAACAGGTTAGATCTTTCTATGAAAGATCTAACCTGTTTTTATCTTTTAGACAAGTCTTATTTCACCAAGACCTATCCAAATACAATCGATTAAAACCTATTTAAAAATTTAAAAATAAGATCTGCCGCCAGTTTTGCTGTACGGGCATCAATATCAAAATACGGGTTTAACTCCGCGATATCCATGGACCTCAAATTAGGCAGTTCCATAATAGCACTGTACAAGTCGAAAAATAGATCATCCGGAATAATACCATTGAAGGCTAGTGCACTTACGCCCGGTGCATAAGGAGCCGCGAAAACATCCAGGTCAACAGTTAAGTATATATAATCAACCTGACTGGCAAATGCTTCAATTTGCTTCTTAATAGCATTAAGCTTACCTGGAACCAGATCTCTTCGTTCAATAATCTGCGTATGCTTGGACTTTGCATAGTTGATAAGACCACTTGTATTGCTGATCTCCTGTATACCAATCGCCATATAGTGAAACGATTGGCCCATACCTTCACGGTCCGCTTCGATCTGGTAAAATCCTGTTCCTGAATTCCCCTGCCCTCCAGCAAGCGCACGCATATCCAAATGAGCATCTAGGTTGATAATACCGATCTTATGTCCACCATCAGCCAAAAAATCTTTTATTCCGAGATAATGTCCATAAGTCACCTCGTGTCCACCCCCCAATACAACAGGAAATCCACCGGCCTTAAGAATTGAAGACACAGCATAACCCAACGCTAATTGAGAAGAATCTAAATCACTATCTTTAAGCAAAATATCTCCAGCATCTTTAAGTTTTAGTTCAGATGAGAAATGAACCGGCAGATTAGCAAGTACATTCCGTACAGCGCCAGGTCCATCCTTCGCACCTACCCGTCCTTGGTTGCGGGCGACACCTTCATCACTGCAAAACCCTAAGAACACCACTGACTGTTTCAAATTGGGATCGACCAACAGGTCTGTACATTCCATCAATTGATGCCAGCGCATCCAATCCCTTTGTTCACCGTCGATTCGCCCTTTCCAGACGGCCTGGTCTCCCTTGGTATATAAGTCCCGCTGGTTAAGTAAAAGATTCATTCGTTGTCATTAAACAATTCATCAATAATATGGTCGTCCACCAGTTGTGCCCGGGTAACTTGTAGCGTTGGATTGCTTGCCATTGCACTATCCAAGGCTTGATTTGCCTCTTTATTACGCGCCCAGGCACGCCTAGCGATACCATTATTCACATCAAAGTACAACATTTTCTCCAGTTTACCTTCTGCGGCTACCGAACCATCAAGCAACATTCCGAAACCACCATTAATTACTTCGCCCCAGCCAACACCGCCACCATTGTGAATGGAGACCCAGGTCGCACCTCGAAAACTATCACCTATCACATTATGTATCGCCATATCTGCTGTAAACTGGCTTCCGTCGTAGATATTACTCGTCTCCCGATAAGGGGAATCCGTTCCACTGACATCGTGATGATCACGTCCCAATACGACTGGACCAGCGAGTTCTCCGTTTCGAACGGCTTCGTTAAATGCTTTGGCAATCGCAATACGGCCATTAGAATCTGCATACAGGATACGGGCTTGTGAGCCTACAACCAACTTATTCTTTCCGGCCTCCTTAATCCATTGAATGTTATCCAACATCTGCTGTTGGATCTCCTTTGGCGCAATCGCCTGAAGCGATGTCAGGACAGCCATTGCAAGCTGATCTGTCCTTTCCAGATCCGAAGGATCTCCGGAGGCACATACCCAACGAAACGGACCAAAACCGTAGTCAAAGCACATGGGCCCTAAAATATCCTGAACATAAGATGGATATATAAATTTATCCCCTTCCGAGTCCAATATTGCCGCTCCGGCACGACTACTTTCTAGCAGAAATGCATTGCCATAGTCGAAGAAATATGTACCCTTAGCAACATGGTTATTAATGGCATCTACATGACGAACTAAAGTTGCCTGAACAAGCTGCTTAAATCTATCCGGATCGGTGGCCATCAACACATTGGACTCATCAAACGATAAACCCATTGGATAATAACCTCCAGACCAGGGGTTGTGGAGCGATGTCTGGTCGGATCCAACAGTCACATGTATATGCTCACGGTCAAAGGCTTCCCAGACCTCCACAATATTACCAATATAAGCAAAGGATATCGTCTGCTTTTTATCCATCGCTACGCGAACCTGCTCCACCAATTGGGCAATATCTTCCACCAATACATCTACCCAACCCTGCTCGTGTCTTTTTTTCGCGGCCGCAGGATTGACCTCAGCGCAGACGGTAATGCAGCCAGCAATATTACCTGCTTTTGGCTGTGCACCACTCATCCCCCCGAGGCCGGAGGTCAAAAACACTTTTCCTTGGATAGACTCTCCAACTGGAAGCTGCCGACGGAAGGCATTCATAACCGTAATCGTTGTTCCGTGCACAATACCTTGTGGGCCAATGTACATATAGGAACCTGCAGTCATCTGCCCATATTGGGTGACACCAAGCGCATTGTACCGCTCCCAATCATCGGGTTTAGAATAATTCGGAATCATCATACCATTGCTGACAACAACCCGGGGAGCATGCTCCGAAGATGGAAATAAACCCATTGGATGCCCACTGTACATATGCAGCGTCTGTTCATCCGTCATCTGGGAAAGATAATGCATTGTTAGGCGGTATTGTGCCCAATTTTGAAATACGGCACCATTACCGCCATAAGTAATCAGCTCATGGGGATGTTGGGCAACTGCAGGATCCAAATTATTCTGAATCATCAGCATAATGGCTGCCGCTTGTTTACTTTTTGCCGGGTAGGCTGCTATCGGACGTGCATACATTTCATAACTTGGC
Organism: Sphingobacterium sp. GVS05A; assembly: GCF_019969845.1. Taxonomy (GTDB): domain Bacteria; phylum Bacteroidota; class Bacteroidia; order Sphingobacteriales; family Sphingobacteriaceae; genus Sphingobacterium. Next base: position 12,104 of record NZ_JAHXYR010000013.1, on the reverse strand, counting down.
CTAAAGCGATACATATAGATCCTTCCGTACGCTTTTAATTCGGCCAGAAACTCCGATGCCAATTCCGCATGCCATGATTTTGGGAAGTAACGCAGGGCATTTCTAAGCGCAAGCTTTTCCTCTTTTTTCGAAAGAATATCTTTGCGTCGTGGTGCATGACTTACAGTCAGATCACGCGCTATCTTGGGGGGTAGCTGCGAAGGGATACCTTCTGCAACTACACGACTAAATACATTGTCCATCATCGTTCAATTGAAAACACTTCCTTACCATTTTTCCAGACAGCCGAAGGCTGCATACTTCCTTGATAATAAGTGATATTTTGATAATTATCGGTCTGAAATAAACTAAAATCCGCTCGCATTCCCTTAACCAGCTTGCCGCGATCATGCAGATTCAAGGCATGTGCTGCCCGGAAGGTCAATGCTGACAAAACCTCCGCGTTGCTGAGCTTTTCCATCGTTGCCAATATACAGGCACTGGTCAGCAATTGGCCAATCGGCGCAGAACCCGGATTCCAGTCACTTGCGATTGCTAAACTTGCACCAGCGTCCAACAGTTTGCGTGCCGGCGTGAAAGCACAACCGATACCAATAGATGCCGCAGGCAATGCCACAGCAACGGTATCTGAATGCGCCAAAAGCTCAATCTCGACGGCTGTAGACGCTTCAAGGTGATCAGCGGATCGTGCTCCTAATTCCACTGCAACTTGACTTCCGGAGGTACTGAACTGATCTGCATGAACCGTCAAATCGAAGCCCATTTCTTTGGCCCGTTGCAAATACGGTTTGATCGTTTCGGCATCAAATGCTGTTTTTTCAATAAAAGCATCCACTCGATTGGCCAACTGCTGTGCTTTCAATTCTGGGAAGAGAGTTGCCTCCATCAAATCAAGGTAATCTTTCGCCGATCCTTTATAGTCCCGAGGCAGCATATGTGCTGCTAAACAAGTCGGTATTAAATCCGCAGCAGTTTGGCCATTTGCCCTCTTAATAGCGCGCAAAATCTTAAGTTCTCCTTCAACTTGAAGACCATAACCACTTTTAACTTCGATAGTTGTAACACCTTGACGCAATAAAAAATCGGAGCGATCGATAGTCAGTTGTACCAATTCATCTTCGGCACTAGCTCTTGTCTGGGATACCGTACTCCAAATTCCACCACCGGATTCCGCAATTTCCAGATAGGAAGAGCCTGCGTTGCGAAGCGCAAAATCATTTGCCCGCTGCCCTGCATAGCTAATGTGGGTATGGCAATCCACGAAGCCTGGTAAAGCGACCTGATCACCTTCAAGATGGATGATGGTAGCTCTTTCCTGCCATTGTTGATATAAAAGGTTAAAATCACCTATCTCTTGAATGATTTCTCCTTCAATCAAAATGCCAGCGTGATCAATTACCTGTAATTCGTCATCCTTTATAGCACCTTTCAATGAAATATGCTCCATTGTCAATAATTGCCTGAAAGGACCTATAAGTTTTAAATCTTTTTCCATGATATGCCAATCTAAAATGTATCAAAACATTCTACCAACGCGATCTCAACATCTTGTTGTGGATTAGTCTGCTGACGTAGGATAATCAGTTGGCCCGATTTGACCAATTCCAATGCATTCGTTAACAAAGCTTCCATTGGCTGATCGGATTCAATATGTGGAATAAACTGCCGTATGCGTTCATGGACCGCTTCCAATGCCGGAGTAGACCGCAGCGGGTGATGATAATCCTTCGCCTGTGCTGCGCATAACAATTCAATACTTAGAATTTTATCCACATTATCTATGACCTGAAGCAGCTTTCTACCAGAAATGGAACCCATACTCACATGATCTTCTTGTCCCAGTGATGTTGGGATACTATCCGCACTTGCTGGAAAACACAAACCCTTATTCTCACTTGCAATAGCAGCTGTACTATATTGAAGAATCATAAAACCAGAATTAAGTCCTGTCGATTTCATCAACAACTTAGGCACCCCATTGGTTTGCCCCTCTAGGGATAAATACACCCTCCGATCTGATATATTACCTATTTCCGATACGGCGAGCGTAGCATAATCCAAAGGTAAGGCAATAGACTGCCCATGGAAACTACCGCCACTGATCGTTAATTCATCGTTTATAATAACAGGATTATCTGTTACCGAGTTGATTTCAACCTCGATCGTATCCTTTAAGTGAAGCCATGCATTACGTGAAGCGCCATGCACCTGTGGGATACAACGTAAAGAATACGGATCTTGAACACGCGAACAATCTTTATGACTTTCTAAAATAGCTGACCCATAAAGTAAGGAATGGATATTTGAAGCAACATAGCGATTGCCAGCGTGTGGACGCAGTTGATGTAATTCGGAAAAGAAAGGTTTAAAGGATCCATTCAGTCCCTCAATCATCAATGCGGCAATAATATCCGCATTTTGAAGTACTCTGTTGAACTCACTAACTGCTTTCACACCATGAGCAGCCATAAATTGTGTCCCATTGATCAAGGCCAACCCCTCCTTAGCACCTAATTGAACAGGCTTAAGACCATGTTGCGCTAAAATATCCGCCGTTGTATAAATTTCACCCTCGACATTCACTTTGCCAAGCCCAATCAGGGGCAGGAAAAGATGGGACAATGGTGCCAAGTCTCCCGACGCACCAACTGAACCTTGTTTGGGTACAACAGGAATAACATCCTGCTCGATATGCCATATTATACGTTCCAATGTACTGTACTGAACACCCGAGAAGCCCTTGGCCAATGCATGAACTTTCAATATAAGCATCACTTTGGCCAAATCATTTGCGATAGGCTCGCCCATCCCTACAGCATGGCTCTTCAGGATATTCTCCTGCAACACCTGCGTCTGATCCGCATCAATCAGTGTCGTACAAAGTGGACCAAACCCCGTATTGATACCATAAACCACCTGCCCACGTTCGACAATCTGGTGTACATAGGCTGCACTCCGATCGATAGCTGCCTTCACTTCTACTGAGATTTCCCCTTTAACTTCACCTTTTGCTATTGCCAAGGCAATGGAACTGGTTAAATGTCCACTGCCGTATAAAAATTTTTCCATTGTTATAAAGCTTTTATCAAATTTAGCCGCTATATTTAATAATTAGAAATACCATTTTTATCATCAATTGATAACCATGAATTATCAGACAGAACTTAGACATCTTCTTTATTTTAAAGTATTAGCCGAAGAGCTACATTTCAGAAAAGCTGCTGAACGGCTTTTCATTGCCCAGCCGGGACTGAGCCGACAGATCAAGCAACTGGAAGAAAACTATCATGTAACGCTGTTTGAGCGCAATAAAAGAAATGTCTCCTTAACGGAGGCCGGAGGTTATCTCTTTGACGAGGTGAAAGAACTGTTTAGACATCTAGATCAGATTGAAACGCAGCTCCAGAGTTTAGCCAACGGCAAGATCAGCACCCTAAAGTTGGGCTTTATCGGATCGGCAGTACAAACAATATTACCTCAGTTGTTGCTCACCCTCAAACAAAAGCAACCCGACATCGAACTGTCGCTACACGAACTTGCCAATGAAACACAATTGGATCTTATTCAAAAAAAAGAACTTGATTTCGGTTTTGTCCGTCTTTCCGAAACACCGATAGGATTGCATAGCCTTCCTATTCATACAGAACATTTCAGTCTGGTACTACCAAACAATCATCCCTTGTTAAAACAGGAAAAACCTGATCTGTACCAATTGAAGAACGAATCCTTTATTCTGTTTTCCAAAAATTACAGTCACTCCTATTATGATTTGGTCATGAGTATTTTTCAGGATCATCAGTTTACACCAAAAGTTACACTCCGGACGGTAAATGCATTAACCATATTTAATATGGTGGCACAGGGACTAGGGGTTGCCATTGTACCGGCCTCTTTAAAAAATGGTTATCAGGTTGATGTGCGTTTTCTTGAACTGGATGGCTTAGCACAACGAACCACCTTATCTTTGGTATGGAATGCCGAAAACCGCAATCCAGGGATACCTTTCGTTTTAGACATTATTGCCTCTCAGGGCCTGAAAGCTATCATTACTGACGCTTAGACCTTTTTTATCGTGGAAATATTTGATATATTTACTTGACTATATATTTAAAAAAACAAATTATGATTTTAGAAGTAGCTGTACTACAAATTATCGAGGGACAACAGTCTAATTTCGAACGTGATTATAAGACTGCTTGCCAGTACATTAGCGCCAGCAAAGGGTATATAACACATTCACTCCGCAAATGCCTTGAAAAGGATAACCAATACATCCTATTGGTCGAATGGGAAACTTTAGAGGATCATACAGTAGGTTTCAGAGAATCTCAATTATTTAAGGAATGGGAAAAACTATTACATCACTATTATGACCCCTTCCCGACAGTGGAACATTATGAAGTGTTAAAATAGTTTTTTCATCCATCTTTTTCAATAATATCTACTACCTTTGTAGGAATTATAAATTCAACTTTTAACCCCTGTAAAGTCCTGGACTTTATAGCTATGTACAGAATAAGATGTATACAAAAGAAAAAGCAAAAGTAAATAGTTTCACGGTAGACCATACCAAATTGAAACAAGGGATATATGCTAAAGCTTCCAATACCAATAGTAGCGCTATTGAAAGCTATACGACTTACGATATCCGCATGATCAGACCAAATTCACCGGAACGCATGTTGTCTCCGGAGGTGATGCATACATTGGAGCATTGTTTTGCGACAGAAATTAGAACAATTTTGGGTGATGAAGTCATCTATGTTGGTCCAATGGGATGCTGCACCGGATTTTATGTGGTCTTAGCGGGTACAGACAGAAGTCCCCAAGCTGTAGCCGAATTGATGAAAGAAGTGCTGGAAACGATTTTGACTGAAGGATACGAAGTACCTTTTCAAAATCCGATCAGCTGTGGTAACTACACATTCATGGATTTCACTACATCGAAACAAGCCTGTGTCAATTTCTTGCATTTAATCAATGCTGGAGAGCTCGCTTTCGAATACCCTTATATTGAAGAAAATTAAATGATTCTTAACAAAGAGATTGAAACAATCATTCTGGTAGCAAATAAAAATGAATTATCTTTTACTACCGAAAATAAATCAACCTTCATCTATGAAATAGGTGTTGGAAAAGTAAACGCGCTTTTGTCGTTGGCAACGCTCTATGAAGACATCAAAGCACTGGGCATCAATCCTGTTCTACTGAATGTCGGCACGATCGGATGCACAAAATACCCAATTGGGCATGTATTGTATCCGAGCTACTATGCTCAGGGCGATGCTTATACAGATGGATTCTTTTTAGAAAATACACTTTTCCTAAAAGGACAAGGAGTAATCGAATCGGTTTCTCTTGACGAATTTAACTACGAAGAGGCGCTGCTGACTTCAGATCGTTTTATCAATGTCAATACGGCATTCTATCACGATATCAGACACCTGAACCCTTTGGCCTTTGATATGGAATCCTATGCGCTGGCAAATTTCTGCTTGCTCAAAAATCTGCCTTTTCACAGTATTAAGATCGTTTCAGATAACTGTGATGGTACAGTAAAAGATTGGGAAAGTATCCTTGGTGAAATTTCGGGGCGATTGGGGACAATCCTCGATGAGTTTATGAGAGACCGACTGGTCAAGGAAAAAATAGACATCCCGAGCGTTTCATAAGACTGAACACGCTATAAAAAGACCTGTAGCGAACACTACAGGTCTTTTTTTTGAAATAATTATCACCCCTATTTACAGCTAAAAGTAAAGCGGAACTAACTATTACCTAAATTTTCTATTTAAGTCCGATAAAAATCACCAATAGACCTTATTTGAATTAATCAAAACGATTTTGAGCTAGGCTTTGTTCAGTTATATAGGTACGCACCCATCGTTATATTCATTATAACTCTTCTAAACTGCAAATAAATCGATCTAATATTTTTATGAAGAATAAAAAGAAAATAATAATTTCAAATAGACTGCCGATACAAATAGAACGAAAAAAAGACAAACTTATCATCAAACCTAGTGCCGGTGGTTTGGCTACTGGCCTAAATTCAGCCTTTGACTCTACTGAAATCTGCTGGGTTGGCTGGCCGGGAATAGTTCCCAAAGATAACAGTGAAAAAGAGAAAATCATTGCACTGCTCAAGCCGATGAATCTGCTACCCGTCTTCTTATCAAAAGAGGAAATCCACAACTTCTACGAAGGCTACTCCAATGAGGTCCTCTGGCCGATCTGCCATTATCAGCCGAGCTATATTCACTTTGACCGGGAATACTGGTCGACCTATGTTACTGTCAATAAAAAATTTTGTGATGCTGCACTAGCCATACAAGATGCTCCTGATTTTATTTGGGTACAGGACTATCAGCTCATGTTGCTGCCACAATTATTACGTCAAGAAAATCAGGAACTCAATATCGGCTATTTTCACCATATCCCCTTCCCATCGGAAGAATTATTTATGAACCTTCCGCAGCGGAAAGAACTCATTGGGGGCTTACTCGGCGCCGATCTTATTGGCTTTCACACATTTGCAGACAGTCAGAACTTTCTTAACGCCTGCAAGAAAGTATTGCATGTACCTTGTGGTCACAATCAGCTCAAATACAGAGATAGACATATATTTGTCGAATCCTTTCCCATGGGAATAGACTACGACAAGTTTGTCCACACGAGTTCGCTTCCCGAAGTTAATGCCATCGCTACCCAATTTCGCAGTCATTTTCCAGACCAAAAAATAATAATATCAGTAGACCGGCTTGACTATAGCAAAGGAATATTGGAAAGACTACGTGCTTTCCTAACCTTCCTTGAAAAATATCCAGAATGGCATTCAAAAGTCATACTGTATATGCTTATCGTTCCTTCCAGAGATAAGGTGTCACAATATAAAAAACTGAAAGATGAAATCAACCGAAAAGTAAGCGAGATCAATTCAATTTATGGCAATCTAAGTTGGACTCCCGTACTCTATTTTTATAAATCCCTTCCATTTGAAGAACTTATAGGACTCTATATTGCATCTGATATATGTATGATTACCTCTACGAGAGATGGAATGAATCTCGTTAGCAAGGAATATATTGCCTGTAAGACCAATTCTGATGGTGTATTGATCCTGAGTGAATTTGCAGGTGCTTCGAAGGAACTCGTAGATGCGCTTATTGTCAACCCATACAACCGAGCTGAAACTGCGGATAGTATCTATCATGCGCTTAGAATGCCACCAGAAGAGATTCGCGAACGTACGGAAGCGAATCGCCAGATTATACAGAAGTTTAACGTGCAGCACTGGGTTCGCCTTTTTCTAGATCGTATGGCAGAAACAAAGGCCATACAACGTGATGAATGGGCAAGGCGAATTTCAGATAAAGTTTTTAACAGTATAGCTGAACGGTACAAACAAAGCCATAACAGGCTCTTTTTTTTGGATTATGACGGCACACTGGTCAAATTTCAAAATAATGCCCAAAAAGCCAGCCCAACTGTTCTTTTGTACAATCTTCTGGATAGTATTATCGCCGATCCACTCAATACTTTGGTTATCATCAGCGGGCGTTCGCAGGAGAGCTTGTCTACCTGGTTTGACGGACGCTCCTACTATTTGGTCGCTGAACATGGGATATGGTCTAATTTCCCCAACTTTAACTGGGCCTACAAAAAGGGCTTGGCGCTACACTGGATGCCCGAAGTCAAAAAGCTGATGGAAAAGTTGGCTGATCAGACACCCGGCGCCTTTATAGAAGCCAAACCATACTCCTTGGCCTGGCATTACCGTAAAGTGGAACAAGGGCTCGGAGAACTCAAAGCGGCAGAACTGAAGGAAATTTTAAATCCCATGTTAAATGACTATGGATTACAGCTCCTTGATGGAAATGCGGTAATTGAAGTTAAGAATACCGAAGTCAACAAAGGAAAAGCTGCACTAGAAATCGCGGGACATATTAAAGCCGATTTTTTATTGGCTATCGGTGATGATGTCACCGATGAAGATCTTTTCAAATATCTGCCCCGCTCAACTATTAGCATCAAAGTTGGCAACAATAAATCGGCAGCAAAATATTATTTGGATCAACAGGAAGATGTACTTCAATTTTTAAATCAACTTATTATAAATCATGAAGGAAAATAAGACAGCAAACAGACATATGTATCAAGCGGGTATAATTGGCAACTGTTCCTATATAGCGCATGTAGACATCAACAGTAATATCTCTTGGTTATGTTGGCCATCATTTGAAGATAGTTTTGTTTTTGGTGGTCTAATAGATAAAAACCAAGGGGGCTGTTTCGTCGTAAAACCGGAAGAAGAAATTGTAGAAACGAAACAGTATTACATCAAAAATTCAAATATCCTCTGTACAGAAATCCATACTGAATCTTTTGCCTATCGCATTACAGATTTCGCCCCCCGATTCGAACAATTTGGACGATATTTTAAACCGTTGATGTTGATCCGTAAAATAGAACCGCTACGCGGGGCACCCAGTGTTAATATCCAATGTCAACCAACAGGAAATTATGGTCGTAATGCGTTAAAAGCTACACGGGGAAGTAACCATATTCTCTATAGTAGTGCTGATATCGGTGAACGCATTCGCCTGACGACAGATGTACCTATATCACATTTTTTTCAAGAGGACAGCTGGACAATCATCAGCGAGAATAAATATCTTATATTGACCTATGATGCAGCTTTCGAATCTGCGATTGCCAGTACCTGTGAAGACTTCTTTGTCAAAACATTGAGCTACTGGCAGCGCTGGATTAAAAGATGCAGTATCCCCAATATTTACCAAAAAGAAGTGATTCGTTCGGCCCTGGTACTCAAATTACACCAATATGAAGATACGGGAGCTATTATTGCCGCATCGACCACCAGCCTACCCGAATTTCCGGGTTCAGGAAGGAACTGGGATTATCGCTATTGTTGGGTCCGTGACAGCTATTATGTATTGACCGCATTGACACATATCGGTCAGTTTGAAGAAATGGAAAGTTTTGCCAACTATATCGCTGGTATTACGCATCACAACCCGGGAAGGCTTCAACCCTTATATGGCATATTGGGAACCTCTGAATTGACGGAACATATCCTACCTGATCTAAAAGGATATCAAGATAGTGGTCCTGTTCGCATCGGCAATCAAGCATTCGAACATATCCAGAATGATGTTTATGGCCAGGCGATGATAGCCCTACTCCCACTGTTTACAGACCAACGCTTCAAAATCCACGAGAACAAAAATGTATTAGGCTGGGTAAACTTTATCCTGGAGAAAATCGAAGCAACGATCGATGAGAAAGATGCCGGAATCTGGGAATTCAGAAATTTTGCCAATCACCATTGTTATTCCAACCTTTTTCAATGGGTCGGCTGCAAGGCTGCTTTGCTTATCGCACGCCAAAATGGTTATCAAGATATGGAACAGCGCGCCACTGTTTTGCTCGAAAAGGCAGCCACCTATATTGAAGCCTGCTATGATGAAGAAAGAAAAGTTTACCAAAATGCATTGAACAGCCGAAATTTAGATGCCAGCACACTACAGCTGATTGTCATGGATTACTTAGATCCCAAATCAGATCGGGCTTGGCAGCATCTCGAAATGCTTGAAAAAGAACTGAAAGGTGAAAATGGACTCTTTTACCGCTACAAGCACCAAGATGATTTTGGTAAACCCAAATCTACCTTTTTAGTCTGTGCATTCTGGTATGTGGAGGCTTTGGCCTGCGTAGGAAGAGTTGAAGAAGCAAAAGAAATACTGGAAAAGTTGTTGGCCTACAGTAACCATCTAGGTTTATTCAGTGAGGATGTTACGGAAGATAATGGTAGCCAATGGGGCAATTTCCCACAGGCATACAGCCACGTAGGACTGATGAACGCTGTATATCGGCTCGCCATTAAATTGGACAAGCCCATCTTTTCATTATAATACATAAAAGCATAAAAAATGCGGTCAAAAAATATTGACCGCATTCTCTTCTTATATGTAAGTTTACAACTTAATCGAATGCTTACATTTTATCTAACCAATCTTCCACCTCTTCTTTTGTCTTACCAGTTTTTTGTTGCAACTTTCCTAACAACTCATCTTCTTTACCTTCTGCATATAACAAATCATCATCGGTCAAATCAGCATATTGTTGCTTTACTTTTCCTTTTAATTCGTTCCAACGTCCTTTCCATGTTAAATTACTCATAATACTTCTTTTTAGTTTAAAAATGAATTGATATATTATATTAAAGTTTTTATATCAACGTTTGTTTATATTCATCGAAATGTTCGCATATTTCTTCCATTCCGATACTTTTACCCATTAGATCAATGAAGCGGTTTTTATAAAGTGAAAAAATATACAAACCTGTTGCAATATTCCCGATAACAAATATGCCTTCAAGTTCGTTGCTTCTAACGATCTTATCCTTCAGGTGACATTCCTTTAGCAATGGAATATTGTAGGAAGACCATTTTCCCATTCGATCTCTAAGTATCAGTCCGATATCTTTTGCTTTCACCATTGTTATTGTCTTTTCTAACGATAGAACAGTTGTCAAAGATCAAATGTTTCAAAAATTTAACGACTAAAAACAGAACAAGTGTTTAATTTTTAGTCCACCGTATTTATACGTCGTTTATCTTTCGACTACCTAGCCCAACTATTGGTCATGGCAGGAGGCATACTATTATTCCAGGCCCCTACCTAGCATTTCCGATTACCTAATTTCATTGGGAATACCCAGATAAACACCGTCGATTGAAAAAAAGTTTCCAAACCTTTCGGAATGGAAACTTGATGTTAAAGGTCTCCCATGGAGTAAGTTTTATTTTTTACCGGGCAAGTAGATCTGGAATCCTACGCCTACACCCAAACCACTCGCTCCAGTACCGGTATTAATGCTGGCCTTGCTATAGTTGTAACCGAAAGTTGCTTCTAAGGCTACAGTTCTTGTAATAAAATGCGCATAACCAACATTTGCACCTAATGCCAATGCAGCACTTTTTCCAACCGAGCTCCCAGAGATACCGACATCACCCTGACCGAAAAAACGTCCTGTGGACGAGCCACCTTGAGGAAAATAGTATCGAACAAAAGGAGCTATACCATAGGTCCATTCGTTGTCCGCATCCTTCTGTGTTCGCAATCCAAGATTAGCCTGTGCGCCGATCGCTAAACCGTCTGACACAAAATAGCCTGCGCGCGGTTGCAATGCGGCATTAAATGACTTTCCTTCAAAACTATAACCCAGACTACCGATTGATCCACCGACCATCCAGTTGCCTTGGCGGATAGGCTCAACACCGACATCGGAGGACATCTGTGGTGTAGTTTCGATCTTCTGCGCGTTTGCCTGTAAACAAATACCGCCTGTAACCAATAAAAGTAGTGCAAATTTTCTCATAGTATCTTTTTTAATAAATTACTTTAATTTAATAACAAGCTCTATCGTTGAAAAGTTTTGTATTTATTATTAATTTCATTTTTAGTACAGAAACTATATTATCCCATCCAATAGCAGCCCCATCGCACAAAAAGACAACGATTCGATGCTGACAGCTGTTCAACCTTTAAAAAGGAATGATGAGAACAACAATTCAATTTCGTAGTGGTGCGCCGATGACATTTGAAGATGCTTTTATACTACTAAACGAAATAGACCCTATCGGCAATAGCCCAGGTACGGATAATGGAACACCCGTACGCAAAGCTCCAAAGGTTCCTGACTCGAAAGAAGTAACACCGGATAACTATTATCCGGAAAGTGCTAACGGCCCCGATCCGACAGAGGAAGAGCAACGTGACAGAGATGATCTGGATCATATCGATCCAGAACATGACAAACATCCACAGAGGCCGGATCATGAAGAAGAGGATATCTATCCGCCCGATGCTGACCAGGAGGAGGATGTGGAGGAAAAAGGCTTATAATACAAGGACTAAAATAAAACGATATGACTAAAAATAATGAAAAAACGAGACTGTAACATGAACTGTGTCAGAGGAATAATTCAATAAGATTATTTATATTCAATTATTCAAACGACACGGTCATGAAAGAAAAAGACCCATTCGACTTTGAACGCTTCAAGGCAGAAGCCATG
>NZ_JAHXYR010000012.1 GCF_019969845.1 Sphingobacterium sp. GVS05A | reverse complement strand
ATTTCCGCGCCTAACTTCCGTTAAACCCTTCTTTTTTTCATGATCACCTCTTCCGAAGTAACCGTCCCTCCCTTGCGGAGTGGTGCAAAGATAGGGAGATTACTAACAAACTTCCAAGCCTTTTGTTCTTATTTATTTCTTTTTTAACCTAACTCGCTGTGAACTTGGCGGATTCTTTTTGTAAAACAGCATCCCGGGAGGCCAAGGGATGCAAAAATGGACGGTTATACGGGAAAATGCAGGGAAAGACCACAGAAAGGTCGCGAGAACGTGAACGAAGGAACGTGGATGGAGGAACCGGGGAATGCCGCACGGTAGTGGATACCCTGGGCGCAGACGTTATGGAAAAGGTGGACTCATGGGAAAAAAGTGTCCCGGAGCGAAAAGAGGGAGGCTAAACATAACAGCCGCATCCCCAAGACGCCCTACCACCACGCCGCAGCAGGGACAGAAAGCCGGTATGCCCACAGCAGCGAACTTCCCGCAAAGATAGACGACCACAAACAGAAAAAAAGCCGATGAGCCGCAGCAGGCAGACCGGATCACGGACAGGTATAAAAACCGCAGCCGAAAAAAAGCGCAGACCATCCAGAAAGACAACCCAAAAAGAAGGGGCACCAAAGTAAGGACAAATCTACTGTTTAGTTAGGTTTAGCTTAGGTTTAGTTTAGGTATTAGTTAGGTATTGTTTAGGTTTTAGCTAACGAATACCTAACTATACCCTAACCTAATCGTAGACTATTGCTACTTTAATACTGGACTTATCATTAAAAAATACCAGGATTGGTATCCCTAAAGCCAAAAGCATCCCCCTTCAGGGTTGTGTTCGCACCTTCCTACTATCTCCCTCAGCTTTTCTATACCATTTAACTATCGTTTGGATAGGAAAATTCAGAACATTGGCGAACAAGGCATGGCCAGAGCGCGATTCAGATACCACAGGTTGCCCAACAGCAGCAAAAGAACTTCAACCCTTTTCGGGAATGGGACAAAATACACTAAACACGCGGGCTCACTATTGGAATCGTTGTTTTTCGGAAAAGCAATAAAAAAAATACAAATTAAGCCGTACATTAGTAGAGGATACATGATCATTAACAGGAATATTTAACACCTGCATTAGTTTTGAACGAACTTTTCAAAATATATCAAGTCGATGCGAAAGAAGCACTACGCATCCAAGAGTCGAAAAATGAAATGCATCAACATGATTTCGAAGAATTGATTATTGGCGTCAAGGGACAAGTAGAGCATTTCATCGATTTTAAAACGCAAACATACAGTGCTCCCTTTGTCAGTTTTGTAACGCAAGGTAAAAATCATCGAGTGAAACCGCTTCTCCAAGACAATGACATCGATTTTTGGGTTATCCGATTTAAAAGCGAATTCATCCCCGAAACCACCTTCCAACTCTATGCGCATTTTCATGAAAATGCAACATTGACTTTTTTCCAACCAACCTGTTTTTCAAGATTAGTTATCCTGTGCCAAATGATCCAACAGGAAACACAACAGTCCTTAGTAGATTATGCGGTTATTAAGCAATTGTTAAGTACAATCTTTATTATGATCGAGTCGGAGCGAAAAAAACAATTTCCGGATACCCAACAACAATTAAAAAACCAAAGTACGACGTTCACCAGCTTTCTATCTATATTAGAAGAGAATTATCGACGACCTGAGGGGATTAACTATTACGCGGAAAAACTTTTTATGTCTGCACGCAATTTAAACCTGATCTGCCAAAGTATATTACAACAAAGTGTGTCGGAAATCATTGAAACAAGAAAACTGATAGAGGCTAAAAATCTATTGTTAACAACAAATAAGACGATTTCGGAAATAGGCTTCGAATTAGGCTATCAGGAAAAATCTTATTTCACCAACGTTTTTAAAAAGAAAGCCGGAATGACGCCATCTGAATTTAGAAATGAAATACAGAAGTTGATTTCCGAATAATACAACAGATTGACTAAAAAACAATACCCCCTCCCACCCGACTCTACTTAATTTTGTAATAACAATTAACGCTATTAGGAATATTCAAATGCGTAGAAAGGATTTTATAAAAATTATGGCAACATTACCCTTATCAGGCATAGCTAGTCCCGCAAGTTCATTACGTAAATTGTCGACTGAACTTACTGCGACAGATAAATTTCCAGCTCTTTTTTTAGGACATGGAAGCCCCATGAACGCCATTGAAGACAATGAGTTTGTTCAAGGATTCAGAAAAATAGGACAAACATTCGAAAAGCCGAAAGCAATCCTGGTTATCTCGGCGCATTGGGAGACACGTGGAACATTTGTTACCGCCATGGAGCATCCGGCTACCATTCATGACTTTGGAGGTTTCCCCCAAGCTCTGTTTGACGTACAATATCCTGCACCCGGAAGCCCATCTTTAGCCCAAGAAACACAGCGTATCGTCACGAAAACCGAAATTCATCTTGACGATAAATGGGGATTGGATCACGGCTCCTGGTCTGTTGTCAAACATTTATACCCCAATGCTGATGTACCCATTATTCAGATGAGTATTGACTACACCCAACCAGCTTCCTATCATTATGAAATTGCACAGCAGCTGGCTGAGCTACGAAAAAAAGGTGTATTGATTATCGGAAGCGGCAACATGGTCCACAATCTCCGAATGGTAGCCTGGGATAAACTCAACACAACCGGATACGCCTACGAATGGGCCTCCATTGCAAATGATAAAATGAAAAAGTTTATTCAAGATGGCAACCATCGGGCTTTAATTGATTTCAGGCAACAGGGAAAAGAGTTTGACCTGGCAATCCCAACACCGGAACACTATCTTCCTTTAATTTATACACTGGCTTTACAGGAAAAAAATGAAGACTTATTTTTGTTCAATGACAATTCGGTAGCAGGCTCACTCACCATGACTTCATTAAAGATCGGTTAGCTGAAAAAAACAATATAATGAAATAAGATTTCACCCCAGACTATTTAACGACTATTTGTCAACGGTCTGGGGTGGATTTCTTATGGACGTTTTGATGACAGCAGAGAGATAAGTACATTTGTTTTATAGAACGCATACTATCTTAGTTTAAATCATGGCATCAAAACCTGTTATCGAAATTGAATACTGTCCAAAATGCAATTGGATGTTGCGCGCAGCTTATATGTCTCAGGAGATATTGAGCTCATTCACGGAAGATATCCATGGCGTCCTCCTTATTCCAAGTGAAATTGCCGGCCGTTATACCATACGCATAGACAACAACGAAATCTTTGATCGAAAAAGAGCAGGCCGATTTCCCGAAATAAAGGAATTAAAGCAACTGATCCGGGATATTGTCGCCCCTGAAAAATCATTGGGACATTCGGATAAAACTTCTTAAAAATTCGTTCAATTTAGCATAAATCGGATTTTATAAACTTCTTCTTCTTAGCAACTTTGTATAAACTAAATGGACAATCATGACTATTCAACAAGAAGTAGATTTTCAACGTATCGCCAAGGCAATACATTTCTTACAAGAAAATTTCAGAACTCAACCCACACTGGGACAGATCGCTTCTCATGTCTACATGAGTGAAGCTCATTTCCAACGGATGTTTACCTCCTGGGCAGGCACAAGCCCGAAGAAGTTCTTGCAATATATCAGTTTAAATCACGCCAAATCATTATTGAAGGAAAACAATATTGCAGAAACCACTTTTCAGCTGGGCCTTTCGAGTAGCAGCAGATTACACGAACTGTTTATCAATATCGAAGGGATGACACCTGCTGAGTACAAGAATGAAGGTGCTAACCTACTCATTTCATACTATTATTATGAAACACTTTTTGGCCCCATCATCATAGCCTCTACTTCAAAAGGCATCTGTCATATTGCTTATGAGGAAGATAAAGAATCTGCGTTCGAAATCCTTCAAAAGCGCTTCCCAAACGCAAAATATACACTGCAGCAGGATGTAATGCATGAAAATGCACTAAAAGCATTAAATCCACAGAATAATGATATCAGTCAAGTGAAATTGCATCTCAAAGGAACAGAATTTCAGTTGAAGGTATGGGAAGCACTGTTAAAAATTCCCATGGGTAATTTAAGCACTTATGGTTCGATTGCTTCTCAAATCGGAAATCCCAAGGCTTCACGTGCTGTAGGCACAGCTATTGGCAGTAACCCTATTGCCTATCTAATTCCTTGTCACCGGGTCATCCAAAACAGTGGCATATTTGGTGGGTATCGTTGGGATCCGATAAGAAAGACAGCGATCATAGGCTGGGAGAGCCTCCACACGGCAATATAGGGCAACAAAACAGTAAGGATAACATGGAACTTTTCGACAATCTTTTTGATGGAAACAAAAATATACTTCCCTATGATGGGACAGTCAATTACTATGGCAAAATACTAGATCCGCAACAAGCGGATCACTATTTTAACCTGTTGATGAATTCCATCGAATGGGTAAACGATCGTGCGATTATTTTTGGAAACGAAATTATCACTAAACGCAAAGTTGCCTGGTATGGGGATCAGGCTTTTGAATATAGCTATTCCAATACCACCAAAAGAGCTCTCCCTTGGACAAAAGAGCTACTGGAACTAAAAACACTTGCTGAATTAAAAACACAGGAAACTTATAATTCTTGTTTATTGAATCTATATCACAATGGTGATGAAGGTATGGCCTGGCACAGTGACGGAGAAAAAGACCTAAAGAAAAATGGCGCCATTGCTTCTTTAAGTTTTGGAGCCGAAAGAAAGTTTGCATTCAAGCACAAAACGACAAAAGAAAAAGTAGATCTTATTTTGGGAAATGGTAGTCTTCTGGTTATGAAGGATCTTACACAGAC
The DNA here is from genome assembly GCF_019969845.1 of Sphingobacterium sp. GVS05A. Taxonomy (GTDB): domain Bacteria; phylum Bacteroidota; class Bacteroidia; order Sphingobacteriales; family Sphingobacteriaceae; genus Sphingobacterium. Next base: position 165,892 of record NZ_JAHXYR010000012.1, on the reverse strand, counting down.
GTATTGGTTGCACCGTCTTCCCCCTACAAAAAAGGCATTTATGCCTCGTGTGAATCTGACCTTCAGAACTATTGACAATTTTCAATAGCACAGACAATTGATTCGTAAAGCTGATTATTTTCAAATTACCCATCCATATGGGAAAGGATATTCAGCACTGATATCAGCAGCTGCAAAGACATCAACTTTAAGATGGGAGCCGACCTAAGCGCACAATAATTTCATTGTCAGACAATGTGAGGCTATAAATTTAATAGGAATTGTGTCAATCTCCTTTATAAGAAGGAGATTGACACAGATAACGTTGTTATCTTAAAGCTGCCCAATCATTGTCTTTGGCTGTATAGTCCATAAAGACACCCCCATCCAACGTAATTTTCTTCACTTTCTTTGAAGATGACCAGCTGACTGTTGCCTGTTTTTCATTCTGTTGCCAAATTATAGGTGTTTGATGTTTTGTTTCCAAAGTGCCGTCTGTATAGGTAATCAAGACATCAAATGGAACCGCAAATCCCCCTACGTTTGTGATCGACAAAGTGTTTTTGTTACCAGATTGCTTAAAGCTATCCACCTTTAAATCGATGTAATTATTGGTAAAATACCAGTTTTTCCAAAACCAATTTAAATTCTGACCAGCTCCGGCATTGATACTATAAAAGAAATCCCATGGCGTAGGGTGTTTACCATGCCAAAGATCCATATAATGATGTAGCGCTTTTTTGAAAACCGCATCACCTAAATAATCCCTTAACGCGATATACGATAAGGCAGCTTTGATATAGGCATTATTTCCGTAGCCCAAACCATTTAACTGTGAAGTCATGGTAATCAATGGTTGATCCTCTTCTGTAGACGGGTCAAAGATATATCGTTTCACGCGTGACTCTTTAAAAAGCTCCTTATTCTTTTCGGCTCCGATCTCCGCATTACCAATCCAAAATTCAAGTGCTGTAGCCCAGCCTTCATCCATATAACCATATCGGGTCTCATTGATCCCCATGTAAAAAGGGAAATAGGTATGTGCGATCTCATGATCTGCTGTTTGTCGGGCATCAACAAAATTGTCGGGCACACTTGAATCATTGATCATCATCGGGTATTCCATATCTGCAAATCCCTGTACTGCTGTCATTGTCGGATAAGGGTAGGTCACACCAGGCCAATTTTTGGAAAACCAGTCGATACAGTATTGCTGCCAGCCAATATACTGTTCAAAATCGGGAGTGCCAGCAACATAACTGGATTGTACACTGACGCGTTTGGTCCCCAGATCCACACTACCAGCATCCCATATATAATTGTCGCTCACACTGAAACAAAAGTCAGGAACATAAGTTGCTTTAAATTTCCACTTATTCCATTCTTGCTGTGCGGTTACCCTGCCCTCCTTCATTTCAGATACTGTAGCAACATGGATAGGCTCATCACTCTGTTTCGATTGCTCAAAGCGTTCTAAAATAGGCTTCTGCAATACTTCCGCCGCATTCTGAAGCTCTCCTGTGGCCCATACGACAAAATTCTTAGGAACAGCAATTTCAAACTGATAATCATTGAAACCATTATAGAACTCCTGTCTACCGTTATGCTCCAAAACATCCCAGCCATTATAATCATCATAGACAGATACACGTGGATAGGAATAAGCACAATAGAAAGTAGATGCATTGAGCATGCCATCGCGGTCGCTCTCAACCGATAATGGATATTCCCAGATAATCTCTAAGGTTGCCACTGTTCCGGGAAGAATTTTCTGCCCAAAATCACTGAGTTTGACTGTTCCCCAATCTCCACTATTGACCTCATAAACCTGTCCGTTGAGTTTAAAGAATTTTATCTTTAACCCCGATGTCAGATAGTCGTCCGAAGCATAATTAGCACGTGCAGCATTGGGTTTGTGTACATTGTTCACAAATCGAATCGCCAATTGCTTTAATGTATCGGGGCTATTATTGGTATATAAAATTGTTTCATTCCCATGGACGGTCTTCGCGGTAGGATCCAACTGTACCTTGACATCATATTTCCCAAAGTTTTGCCAGTAATTTTTACCAGGCACACCGGTTGTGGTCCGCGTACCTTTTTCAATGGCTTGTTTAATATTCCTGGGCATATAGAGTTCCTGTGCTTGCGCAAAACCCGTTAGCAACAGCAAGGCCAAGCTGCAGCGATATATATTTTGTCGTATCATATGTCTGAATTAAATAATCAAAACTAAGATAAATTTCCCCTTACTTCCAAGTTTAATTGTGTGATTCTGTCCCATTGCTGAAAATTGCTTACCACACACATTTTCGCGTTTTAGTACGCAACGATTCAAGCGGATAATTTGCGGCCCAACAAGAATTGGCTAGCCCCAATACCTGTTCAAAATAAAATTGTGTTCATTCCTTTAAAAAACATTTTAATATTTTTGACGTTTAGATCTAAGATAAACCCGAAGGTATGCAGCAATTTTTACGTCATCGTTATTTATTCACGCTCTGTTTTTTACTACCTTGTTTTCTGCTGACATCCAATAGGCTTGTGGCTCAATCTGAAACTGAAATAGATTCGGCTTCCTTCTATAAAAAACAGCGTGATTCTATTCTGGCGAGCCAATATGATATATCGGATTTGATCGGCCGGATTATCCATCCCAAACGTAAAAAGGAAAAATCCAGCAAACGTTCTCCGATTACCCTGATGCCAAACATTGCGTATAATCCGACAATTGGTGGACAGATCGGTGTCAAAGCTGTTGCTGGAAAAGTACTGGGTGATCCAAAAACAACAACCATGTCAATCGCCGCAACGTCAGCCTCCATTACGACCAAAAACATTATGGTTTTCTATATTAGCCACAATGTATTTACCCCAAACAATAAGCTGAATTTTCAGGGGGCTTTTGCGTTGGTTAAAATGGTTGCCCTAGACGCAGGTTTGGGTATGACCCCGCAGGGCAAATGGAACAATGAGGAGGAGGAAATACTTGCCAATCCCGAGCATAAAAAATATGGTGCCAAATATAATGCCTTTACTTTTAATGAAAAGGTGTATAAAAAGGTTGCTGATGACTTATTTTTAGGAGCCGGAGTGGCATTCGATCTACGACGGAAAATAACGAGCAGTGGACCAAATGGCAATATTACCCCCAATACAATATATACCGAAAAGCATGGTTTTGCTCCTGATAGCTACAACTCCAATGGCCTCCTATTGAATATACAATATACGACCCGGGATAATCCCAACAGACCTTATAAAGGAATCTATTCGGACATCGGCCTACGATGGAATACAAGCTTACTGGGCAGTAGCAAAAATGCCGTCCAGCTCACAACCGACTTTCGGAAATACTTTAGTTTATCGCAGTCAGATCCAGCACATGTGCTTGCTTTTTGGTATTGGGGCTCTTACAAACTTGGAGGCGTTCTCCCCTACTTCGACCTCCCTGGTACAGGAAGAGATGCTGCTGTGAGGACTGGTCGCGGTTATACAATTGGCTATTTCAAGGGACCTTCTTTTGCCTATGCGGAAACAGAATACCGTTTCCCAATTTTAAAAAATCGCTTTTTGAGTGGCGCTGCATTTTTCAACCTCCAAAGTGCAAGTGATGAATTGGGCACAAAACTTTTTGAAAGGTGGCAACCGGGCGGTGGTGCAGGGTTACGGGTACTGTTTAACAAAGCCACCCGAACAAACCTCTGCTTGGACTATGCCATAGGAAAATATGGATCCCGTGGATTCTTCCTCGGATTGAATGAAGCATTTTAATTTAATGGAAAGCGGCAAGACTTCTTTTCTATAAATTCATTAAATTAGCCGATATTGTGACTTCGTCCAGAATCCAAGGGATGAAGTCCCCTATTGAAGATAAATACGCATGAATTTACAGACAATTTTTCTATACCTTTTGCTTTTTGGATTTGCCTCCTGTCAGCAAACATCACAATCTAACCCTCAGGCTATTCCGGCAAAAGACAGTATGGTCAATAACCAAAGTCAGCAGGTGAATGAAAGTCCCCAAGCAGTGAAACCTTTGCTCGATACGTCCACCTATGCTAATCCGCGATTCAATAAGATAGCTAATCAGCAACGCAAACAGCTGGTCAAATTGGCTGATGAGGGGCTCTTTGAAAAATTACATCTAAAACTGCAAGCAGACCTTGCCGAAGAGCAAAAGAACTATTTCGAGACTCATGCAAATCTCAATATATTGGCGCGTACAAAAGGGGATATTTTTGAGAATAAGGGGAACGATCTGGCATATATTGTCTATGATAAAGAAAAATATCAAATTGAAATCCTTCTTTTCGATCAGAAAAACAAACGCTTTAAAACATTGTATCGGGACGTACAAGTATCCAATTTGCTGCGTCAATCCGATTGTTACTATGCCAATGGAACAGTAGATTATAATATTGGCGCAGAATTGATTTATCAAGAGGATTATATCCGTTCAAGTCAATCAAATTATTTGATTGATGAAAATACATTCTTGATTGACAATATTTCAACAAATAATATCTTTGATCTAAAACGGGGCTGCTTAAGCAGGGATTTCCCTACCAATGCTATGGCTAATACCCTGTGCATACCGACGAGCTCGGTATATGCCAATTATCAATGCTTGAAATACAATAAGACTAAAGCAGTTTTTGAAATTTACTTTAGCCAAGAATTTGCGGACTAGGCCAACCTAACCATTAAAAATGAAAAGAAATTACCTACTTGCCGCAATTTGTCTATGTGGTAAATTATATGCCCAAACGACTGACAGCATCAGCAATAGACTTGAACAGGTCGAAATTAAAGCTTATTTTAATAAACAACCCTTACTACGACTTACATCATCAGCGGCAGTATTAAGTCAGCAGCGTATTCAATCTCAGCAATCACTGGCGCTCGTCACTGTCATGAATACGGTACCTGGACTACGCATGGAAGAACGCTCTCCCGGAAGCTATCGTCTGGCATTAAGGGGCAGCATGCTCCGTTCTCCGTTCGGCGTCCGTAACGTAAAGATCTATCTGGATGATTTTCCACTCACAGATGCTGGAGGAAACACCTACCTAAATCTGATTGATCCTTACACAATAGACCAGATCAATATATTGAAAGGACCCGATGGCTCTATTTATGGTGCCAACTCTGGTGGTGTAATTTCACTCTATAGTAAGGGTTTTAATAACTTGACCAAACCCGAAGTCAACTTACAGTTAACGGGCGGTTCCTATGGCTTGTTTCAGCAGCAGCTCAATGCGGTGCTTCCAATCAATCAGACACAACAATTGGCGATCAATCAAAGCTGGACACGCAGTGACGGTTATCGACAACATTCATCCTTGAACAAGAAAACCATCCAGTTGAACTACAATTGGCAATATGCAAAACATTCTGAGCTCAAATTCACTGGATTCTATACCGATCTGGGGTATCAAACTCCCGGAGGTCTTACTGCTGCACAAATGGATAGCGATCGCCGGCAATCCCGTCCCAAAGGGGGGCCGAATCCAAGTGCTGCGGAACAAAAAGCGGCAATCTACGATAAAACTTTTTTTGGTGGTGTGAGTAACCAAACGAGTATCAGTTCTAAATTAACCCTCTTTGCCAATGTATTCGGTTCGTCTAACCAGATCAAAAACCCCTTTATCACCAATTATGAAAAAAGGGATGAAAAAAACTTGGGAACACGGCTCTATTTATCCTATGTTGATCAGCTTAGCAAAAACTTAAAGTATGAACTACAATTAGGTTTAGAGGCTCAAAAAGGTTGGTACGATATAGACAATTATGATAATAATCAAGGGCAGGCTGGCAATCCACAAGCCAAAGATAAGCTGGAAAATAGTCAACAGTCATTCTTTGCACGCACTCAGCTAGCTTGGTTGGAACGTCTTCAAGTCGAACTGTCCATTGGACTCAATGAAAATAAAATTGCTTACCAACAGCGTTATCCAGTTGCACAAGAGGACAAAGCACATATCAATTTTGGCAATACCTGGATGCCGCGAGCCGCTGTCTCCTATATGGCGACACCGACGCTAGCAATCCGGGCCTCTATTTCAAAAGGGTTTTCAGCTCCAACAATTGCGGAAGTGCGCTCATCTGACAATATGATCAATAAGGACCTAAGGCCTGAGACTGGTACCAACCATGAATTCGGTGTTCGATGGCACTTATGGAACCGTCGTGTTATATTAGATGCAGCAGCATATACGTATCAAATGGATGATGCCATTATTCGGCAAGTACGTGAAACCGGAGCAGAATATTTTCAGAACACCGGAAAAATAGATCAGAAAGGAATTGAAGCATCTATACTCGCCTATTTGATAACACCAAGGTCAGTCGGGCTTATCCGTAGCATACAGATCGGAAGCAATTTCTCGTTAAATAACTATTCTTTCAAAAACTATCAGGTTGGGGATAAAGTTTACAGTGGCAACAAATTAACCGCTGTCCCAAAAACAGTGTGGGTAAACACTTTAAATGTTCTTTTCCCCTATCAACTTCATTTGGATCTACTTTCCAATTTAACCGCTGCCATACCATTGGATGACGCTAATACCGTTTATGCAAAACGTTACCATCTTTTACAAGGCAAAATATCCTGGAGCAAAGCTGTAGGTAATGGACATAAAGTCAGTATTTTTGCTGGTGCCGACAATCTGTTGAACCAAAAATATAGCCTTGGCAATGACATCAATGCTTTCGGTGGTCGGTATTTCAATCCAGCCCCATTGCGAAATTATTATGGCGGCATGAATTTTAATTTTTAATATAACTTCGTATGGATTTCCATCAACATACATTGACAACAATAGATTTCGGTACAGTAAGCCGTTACTCCTATTTTCCCTGGATGGATACCACCTTGGCAAATATCCAAATCAATGTCCTAGAGATGGAATTCAATCAAGCTACCTTTCAGGTGGTCGAAAGCTATACGAATTTCCAGGTGATGGTTATTTACAAATCACCAGTAACTTCGCTTTTCTGCAATTGTGCTCAAACAGGCTTTTGTACTCACCAAAAGGCGGCCTTAACTAAACTATTTGGCCAAGAAAACTGGTTATCTTTTTTCGACCTCAACCGTTATCGAAATCTACTAAAAAAGGCCGCTATTCAGTATGGTTTAGAAAATGAGCCAGCGCTGGAAACCTATTTTTCGGCACAGGTTAAAGATGCTGATCTACAATTCGTCTTAAAAGACAAACACCTGACCTCCATAGATGATTTTGATCTACTGGAACCTCATACAAGTTCCCCCAAACCTTCAAGCGAACAGCAGCATAGTTTTATCGTACTAACGCGCAATCGCTATTATAAGCAATTACAGGTATTATTATGCCAAGCGCCACAGTCGAAATCGGGGGCACCGAAAAATCCCATCTCGGTTATGGAAAGTCAAACACGTATCTGGCAAACTGATTCCATCGAAGAAACCCAGTTTTTTGCAGCGATCAACCAGCTTGCCCAACCTTTACAACAAGCGGATGTCGCTGTTGAACGCGGTTTGCGTGCTATCGCAAAAAATCCGCTGACCCTGGATTTCTACCTCCACGATCACGAAAAAGCAGAAAATATAACGGCTACTTCGTTATCTCCAATTCAGATCAGTTTGAACAAGGGAGAGATTAAATTGTTAGTCGAGCAAGATGACGCATTCTATAATATAAAAGGGGAATTATCCATTCACGGGATCGCTTACGATCTACAGGATCTGCGTATTCTTTTTGACCACTTTATCCTGATAAAAAAGCACCTCTACCTTGTCGAAAATAAACTTCATCTCAAGCTGATTCGCCTTTTTGGAAACAAAGGCAATCAACTGCGCATACACCGCAACAAATTTAAAGAGTTTAATGAGCTATTTCTAGAACCACTTGCCAATTCAGTCGCGTTAAATTTCAAGGATATCCCCAAAGCGAGCAAACCACAATTGAAGGAAAATCTCTACTATCAGGATATGCAAGCACTCCTTTTCCTAGAAGAATCGGAAGACTTTGTCAACATCATACCTGTCATGCGTTATGGCGATGTTGAAGTTCCTATTTTGAGTAAAAGGAACATTTTTGGAACTGACGCAAAAGGAGCCCAATTTTTGGTGGAACGAAAAAAAGAGGTAGAAACCAAAGTGATCTCACTGCTACTCAAGCAGCATCCCTATTTTCAGGAACAATTGGATGATGATAGTTTTCAGCATCTCTATTTGCACCGCAAGTATTTCCTAGATAAAGATTGGTTTTTGAATGCCTTCGATGAGTGGCATAATCAGGGTATACAGATTATTGGGTTCAATACTTTGAGAGGAAATAAGCTGAGCCGTTTTAAAGGCAAAATACAAATTGAGGTATTAAGTGGACAAAATTGGTTTAATGCCAATATGCAAGTCAAATTTGGTCCTAAAAGTGTTTCGCTGAAGAAGCTTGAAAAAGCTGTTCGTAATCGTTCTCAATTTATCAATCTGGATGATGGCACGCTTGGTATTTTACCTGAGGAGTGGCTGGAAAAATTTGAGTCTTATTTTAATGCCGCTGAAATCATCGAGGATGAACTTATTCAGATTCCCAAATATAAGTTTAGCGAAATCGACCTTCTATTTGACAAAAAAGAGCTGGATCAGGAAGTATCAGCTGAGGTTAGCTATTTAAAAAATCAGCTTTCCTCATTAGCAACATGCCCACCAGTAGAATTACCCGATATTTTTGTTGGAGATTTACGTATCTATCAGCAGCAGGGGCTGCAATGGCTTAACTTTTTGGACCAGTTAAATTTCGGAGCCTGCCTAGCTGATGATATGGGGTTGGGGAAAACTGTCCAAATCCTTGCCTTTCTGGCGACTCAAAAAGCAAAGGGTATATCCGCTCCGACACTGTTGGTTCTTCCGACCACACTGATTTTTAATTGGAAGCATGAAATTCAGCAATTCCTCCCATCTTTTAACATATTGATCCTCGAAGGACCGAACCGAAGCGATATAACCGAGCAGTTTGAAGAGCTGGATATCGTGCTTATTTCTTACCATAATCTACTGACGGACATCAATAGATTAAAAAAGTTGACATTCAACTATGTCATACTCGATGAATCTCATCATATAAAAAATCCCGATTCGCAACGGTACAAAGCTGTAAATCTATTGCGATCGAGAAACCGTATTATTCTTACAGGAACACCTATTGAGAATAACACAATGGATTTATTTGCACAGCTCTCTTTCACTGTTCCGGGCTTATTGGGGAATAAAAAATATTTTAAAGACGTCTATACAACCCCAATTGATGCTTTTCACGATCGCAAAAGAAAAAAGATACTGAAGGAAAAAATCAAGCCATTTATCCTGCGGAGAACAAAACAGGATGTATTGGATGATCTTCCTGTAAAAAATGAATTGGTACTCTATTGTGAAATGAAAACTGCGCAGCGTCGGATTTACGATCTCTATGAAAAGGAGTTCCGTGAATTTATCTCCGCTAAAGATGGGGACGAAATCAAAAAAAGTCCCATGCATGTCCTTAAAGGTCTGACCAAATTGCGTCAGATCTGCAATTCCAGTAAATTGCTCCAAAGTGAAGACCTGACATCTGCAGAAGATTCGGCCAAGATCGAAATGCTGGTGGAACAAATCCAACATAAAAAAGATCAACATAAAATCATCGTCTTCTCGCAATTTGTCAGCATGTTGCGGCTGATTAAAGAAGCATTGGATAAGAATGGAATACCCTCGCTTACATTGACTGGTCAGTCCAGAAACCGAGGACAGCTGGTCAGCGATTTCCAATCAGATCAAAATATCCGTGTTTTTCTCATTAGCCTTAAAGCTGGCGGGACGGGTCTTAATCTCACAGCAGCAGACGTGGTCTATCTGGTCGATCCATGGTGGAATCCAGCCGTTGAACAACAGGCGATCGACCGTATCTATCGTATTGGCCAACGAAAGAATGTCACTGCCGTTCGTCTGATCAGTCCAAATACGGTTGAGGATAAAATTCAGACGCTACAACAGCATAAAAAAGAAATCAGCAGCACCATTCTTGAAGATGGTGGAAGTTTAAACGCTTTCTATCTCGATAAGGAATATCTATTTAAAATATTACGGTAGAAATTATTTATTATACATAAAAAGGGGCATCGATGGATGCCCCTTTTTATGTATAATAAACTATTAAATACTATTTTTTATCAGAAATATAAGTTTTATTACCATTTCCATTGATGTAATATTTACCTCCTTTTGGACCTAGATAAACCGTATGACCGTTATATTTTTCGCTGGTTGCCTTATCGGCTGTTGCTACTGCGTCTTTTTTAACTGCAGACACCTGTTTTTGAGCTTTAGTAACGTCCTTCTTTACAGCTTTCTCTTTGGTTTCTACTTGAGCAGTTTTTATCTCAGCAGCTTTAGTAGCTTCCTTCTTTACGGCTTTCTCTTTGGTTTCTACCTGAGCAGCTTTGGTTTCAGTAGTTTTTTTTGCTTGTGTAGATTTCTCTTTGGCTACTGCATCTTTCTTTTCCAACGCTTTCGCGGGGGCAGCTTTCGTTTCGGTCCCGGAGGCCTTAGTCTTTACCTCTTTTACTTTTTGTTCTGTTTTTTTGGCTTCTTTCTCCATTTTCTTAGGAGCAGTTTGCGCATAGGATTGTCCCAATCCAAATGTTGCAATCAAAGCTAATGCAGCTGTGATTTTTTTGAAACGATTTATTGATTTCATAACCCAATTGTTATTTAAATAATTATAGGTAAAAGTACAATACAAATACCAAAATTTCTTTACAAATATTTTTTTAACAAAGTTTTAACTTCACCACACAATCATTTGATGATCTGCTTTCTGTATTTCGAATCAATTATATATTTTACCCCTTTTGCATCTACAAAAACTTGCTTTCCATCATAGCGCTCATCAAGCTGCTTATCCAATGCAACGCGATATAATGTACTTGAACGGGAAGAAGAGTATTTTATATCCCCTTTATTGCGCTTGTTGCTATTCTCCACAACGGGGGTTGAAACCTCATCTGTCTGAGCATATACCCTTTCAATAGTGTGTTTCTTCGCTACTGAATTTTTAGTTTTGTCATTGACATCCAAGTCTAATGCAACCACATTAGCCTGTATATTTAAAGGAAAAAAAGGATCTATCCATCGATTCGCAAAATGAAAATTTCTCTCCCAATTACTGAAGGAAGTAAGCTGTTGACCATTTACCCTACCTGCCAACACTAAAATTGGCACTAGAAATAAACACCGCCTAAAGAATATTAATTCAACTCCAAACATATCTTTTTAACTTATCCCTCAATCACATCCAAATAAAATGCCATGTCCCTATTTCAACTAGATCTTTAACATTTTTTTAACTATCACAGCAATATACATTTGCTATTTAACTTTGTATCATAAAAAGGATTTACCACATCTCCTAAAATATTGATAGATAATATCATGGTACCAATGGCACGCTGTCCGACCAACCCAACTCCTTCAACGGGAAAGAAAAAATGCAACAAAAGCGCACTAGCGTGGCTTAGCTGATATAGATTTCAGTAATATATCTAAACACGATACGTTGAGAAATTGCGTACTTTTCAAACAATAAGCGGAGGTCATCATATAAGTTTTTATTTTCATCCCCTTCTTTAGGAAAATAAGAAGATGATCTCACTCTTCCCAGAAACGATTTTAGGTCGAACACCTGTTGATTAGGCAAAGATACTTTCGTCATTGGTCTATCAGTAAAAAAACGTCGAAGGTCGTCATCGGTTATATTTTTATGACTGACAGATTGGTAATTAGGGATATGATTACGTAAAAACTGTTCATATTCCTGTTGGAAAGCATCCGCTGGATCACGTTGATTCCAGACCAAGACGATATGACCCGTTTTTGTAAGAATGCGATTGAATTCGTTGTAACTAGCTGTCCGATCGAACCAATGAAAAGACTGTCCGGCAAAAATTAAATCCACACACCCCGATTCTATGGATGTATCTTCAGCGGTGGCATTTAATGCAATTAAATTCCGGTAGGTTTTAAAATGGTGCACCAAAGATTCCCGCATCTCCCTGTTGGGCTCAACAGCAAAGACATCATTCCCATTTTCTAAAAACAGCTGTGTCGATAAACCTGTGCCACTACCGATATCCGCAACCAGCCATTTCTTATTCAAACCTATCTTCTCTTTAAGAATCTGAATAATTTCCTTCGGATAATTGGGTCTAAATTTTTCATAATCCACAACCCTGTCTGTAAATCGCTCAATACTATTTTTGCTCATGTTAGATTGTCCTATAGCTAATCTATTATATCTTCATCTCTGAAGCTATAATATCCATTGTCTGTAAAGATCAGGTGATCATTTACCCTAATATCCATAATTTTTGATGCTTCGACAATTTTTTGCGTCAGAATTCTGTCAGCATTACTGGGCTGCAAAGTCCCAGAGGGATGATTGTGAATCAATACGATCGAATGTGCTTTTATTGCGAGGGCATTTCTTAGGATGATTCGAACATCTACCGGTGTAAAATCATTCCCACCACGACCAATGAGCTGTTGATCCAATAATTTGCATCCAGTATTCAGATATAATGTCCAAAACTCCTCATGTGGTAAATCCTGTAGAATGGGTTTCATAAAATCATACACGCGCTTGCTGCTATTTAAGATCTTCTTCTCTTCTATAGGGGACTCCTTCTTACGTCTCCCCAGCTCCAACGCTGCAATAATCGAGATTGCTTTGGCCTCACCAATACCTTTATATTGACTCAATTCATAGACTTCCATCTTCGAGACTGCGTCCAAGCTATTGTTCGCATCGGCCAATATACGTCGGCATAATTCCACTGCACTTTCGTCCATTGAGCCAGACCCGATCAATATTGCCAATAACTCTGCATCGGAAAGGGCCCTCCGTCCTAAATTTAATAATTTTTCGCGGGGTCGATCCGCCTCAGACCATTCCCTGATAACTAATTTGTGCAGATTTGACATTTTTTAAACTTTAATTGGCTAGCTCACATAAATATATAAAATATTTCGCATTATTTTTCAGGTCATTGATCCGTAGATAGATCAATTAAAAAAAATTGGAGATTACGAATTACTTCACATTTCACTCTGAAACATTATCTTTGTATTTCATAAAAATTTTTGAACATGAGTAAAGCGATTATTAAAACAGAAAAAGGCGACATGACTGTGGATTTCTACACAGCTGATGCTCCAAATACAGTAGCAAATTTTATTAAACTTGCTAAATCAGGTTATTATGATGGTTTGGCTTTTCACCGTGTTATCCCTGATTTTGTTATTCAAGGTGGTTGTCCAAATTCACGTGAAGGCGCTGCAGGCATCCCTGGAACAGGTGGTCCTGGTTATAAAATCGATTGTGAATTAACTGGAGAGAATCAATATCATGACAGAGGCGTATTGTCAATGGCGCATGCTGGTCGCAATACAGGTGGTTCTCAATTTTTCATTTGCCACAGCCGCAATAATACAGCTCACTTAGACCGTAATCATACTTGTTTCGGAAAAGTAATTGAGAATGTTGATTTGGTAGATGATATTAGACAAGGAGACCGTATTTTATCAATTGAAGTAATCGAAGATTAATTCTTGGAGATTTAAAAAAAATTAAAATGAATTTAAGAGCATTAGTATCTGTAACTGGTAAACCAGGATTGTTCAAGTTGGTTGGACAAAATAAAGGTGGTTTTATTTTAGAAACCCTTGATCAAGCGAAAATTAAGTCGATAGTAAGTTTATCTTCGACAAAAATGGCTACATTGGAAGATATCACCATTTATGGTGAAGAAGAAGAAATCCGTCTTTTAGATATCTTCGAAACCATTAAAGAAAAAGGTCTTACATTACCGGACGCAAAATCGGATGGTGCGATATTGAGAGATTTCTTCCGTGAGGTCGCTCCTGGCCATGATGAATCTCGCGTATATACATCAGACATCAAGAAGGTTATTACTTGGTACAATATTATCAAGGAATTCCCTTTATTTGAAGAAGAAGCACCAGCTCCTTTGGTATAACGGGATAGCGAATAAATAGAAAAGGAGTTGATATGATCAACTCCTTTTCTATTTATTCATGCTTTGTTGTTATGCCTCGTTTCATAAAAAAGCCCCAGATTTTTCTCCGAGGCTCTAATTATCAAAAATTATCTTTTACGGGCTATTTATTCCCAAATTAAGACTAGTGACCTTTCGGCTCCACATCTACACGTTTGATATCTGCTCCTAGTTTACGTAAACGCTCCTCGATATCTTGATATCCACGTTCGATCTGTTCGATATTATGGATCACAGATTTTCCTTTCGCCGATAATGCTGCGATCAATAAGGATACTCCTGCACGAATATCTGGGGATGTCATTTCGATACCTTTCAAAGAATGCGATTTATTCATACCAATTACTGTAGCACGATGTGGATCACACAAAATGATCTGTGCTCCCATATCGATCAATTTATCGACAAAGAACAATCTGCTTTCAAACATCTTTTGGTGAATCAATACATTGCCTTTCGCTTGTGTTGCTACCACGAGAATGATACTCAATAGATCCGGTGTAAACCCTGGCCATGGTGCATCCGAGATTGTCAAGATAGAACCATCTATAAAAGTATCAATTTCGTAAGAATCCTGCGCTGGAATAAAGATATCATCCCCGCGCAATTCAAACTGAATACCCAAACGGGAGAATACCGATGGAATTACCCCCAATTCTTGGAAACAAACATCTTTAATGGTAATTTCTGATCCGGTCATTGCTGCTAAGCCTATAAAAGAGCCGATTTCGATCATATCAGGCAACATGCGATGTGATGTTCCGCCAAGACGTTCTACGCCCTCAATGGTCAATAAATTGGATCCTATACCTGATATCTTAGCGCCCATGCGATTCAACATCTTACAAAGCTGTTGCAAATAAGGCTCACATGCAGCGTTGTAGATAGTTGTTACTCCTTTGGCCAATACAGCGGCCATAACGATATTTGCCGTACCAGTCACAGAAGCTTCATCCAATAAGATATAATTACCTTTTAACTCTGTTGCATCCACATTAAAGAAATGTGTGGCAGCATCGTAAACGAATTTAGCACCTAGTTTTTCGAAACCTAGAAAGTGAGTGTCCAAACGTCTACGGCCAATTTTATCACCTCCTGGTTTAGGGATGGCAGCCTTTCCGAATCGAGCCAGTAACGGCCCTACAATCATAATGGAACCACGTAAGCCACCACCTTTTTCTTTAAATTCAGGTGATTGGAAATAATCTATATTAATATCTTTCGCTTCAAAAACGTACGTATCTTTATCTATTCGATCAATTTTAACACCCAATGCGGCCAACAAATCAATTAACTTATTGACATCCTTAATATCGGGAATATTACTGATGGTCATGGGTTCCTCAGTCAGTAAAACTGCTGACAGAATTTGTAAAGCTTCATTTTTTGCTCCCTGAGGAATAATCTCTCCCTTTAACGGTTTTCCACCGATTATTTCAAATGCATTCATTTATATAACTGATATCTTCTTTTTACAACAAAACCCGACTCATAATTTAGCTTATGTCACTAAATGACATTCCGGGATTCTTAAAATCGACAAATTGTATTGAAAAAAATTTTATAGAACTGTCTAATCAACAATCCTGAGTGGTCCAAGATCCTATTGATCGATCAACTAAACCAGGGCTGACAGACAAATCCATACTATAAATAAAGAAGGCAATTGTAAAGAAATCTATGAATCACTTCGCAATTGCCTGCTTCTTAAATCAAAAACTTAAAGAACTAGCCTCTTTTATTATTGTAATTATTTTGAGGTTTTCTATTTCTATTGTTGTTATTATTGTTATTGCTATTGCTACCAAAGTTGTTACGCTTCATATTGTTATTGTTATTTGACATACGAGGCTTACCACTACCACCGCCGCCTTTCGACTGATAACCTGAAGAGCTATTATTGTTGCTATTGCTATTATTGTTTCCACCAGAGTTGCTCGTTGTAGGACCTTTGATACGGTTTCCTGGAGGCGGGGTTTTGAAATCAAGTTTAGTCAATACCGTACCTTCAGGTAAGGTTAATTGATATCCTGACAATTCTTTCAAATCCTGAATAATCAATTCATCAGATACTGAATCCTTGTTCCAAGTGACGTATGCCATTTTCATAAAATTAGCGATACCGATAACCATCTGCTCGCGCTTAGGTTCATCAGTTACCTTCAACGCCTTATCGATCATTTTCTCCACTGTAAATCCATAGTGTTTGAATTTAATCGAATGTTGCGGATAGCCTAAGTGTTCAACTTCGTGTTTAACACTTTTTGCTGTGGCAATAGGATATGGCGAGTCGATATCAAGCTTAAAATCAGAGATAATCTGTAAGTGATCCCAAAGTTTATGCTTAAAATCTGAAACGTCTCTTAAATGTGGATTCAACACTCCCATCATGTCGATCACGATCTGGGCATGTTTATTTCTTTCTTCCTTTGTGGGTAAACTACAGATGTAATCTACCATATTTTGCACATTGCGGCCATATTCTGCAAGGATCAATTTTGGCCTAGTGCTGTTGTAGTCAAAGTTCATATAGCTAATATAAGTACCTAATTAAACGGTTAAGATCTCGTTTTGGTATTTTATTATTGAATTATTCTAAGTTTTGCAAATTTAAGCAACAATTGTTTCTGTCCCAACTCTTTAAAGAAAATAGTTGCTTTTATATCTCCTTTGTTTCCTTCGAGATTGACAACTTTACCAAATCCAAAGCGTTCATGTTCAACTTCCATGCCGACCTGAAGATTTGATGTGTCAGAAGGAGCAAAACCCGCAGTAGGTTTGTGGGCTTTTGGCAGTATAGACGTTGTTTTAACCATTGCTTTTGGCTTAGGTTTAGAAAACGTATCATCACTATCCTTTTGTTGCCATGCAATTCGTTCGCCTTGAAAACTGCCGGCTGAGGCGGAAGTTTGTCGTGGTTTAAAATCCAATGCAAGACAAGCAGGATTCAATTCATCCAAAAAACGACTGGGTTCGCAATTATTCAACGTTCCCCAACGATATCGCGAAGTAGCATACGAAAGTAGTAATTTTTTTTCAGCTCTCGTAACAGCAACGTAAAAAAGTCTTCGTTCTTCCTCTAATTCTGTCCTGGAATTCAATGACAACTGAGACGGAAACAAGTTTTCTTCTAGGCCTACAATAAAAACAATGGGAAATTCAAGCCCTTTAGAAGAGTGTATTGTCATCAAAGAAACTGTATCCGCATTTGGGTCTTTATCGTTGTCGTCATTAGTCAATAAAGCGATATCCTGCATATAGATGTCAAGACCACGGTCTTCAATATCTTCCCTTTCAGAAAACTCTTTAATACCATTGAGTAGCTCCTGAATATTTTCATAACGCGCCAACCCTTCTACCGATTTATCCTCGTAAAGTTCTTTCAAGATACCACAGTGCTGTGCAATATGCATGGCCGTATCAAATGCGTTGCTATTTTTAGCCAAAGCCTGAAAACTCTGTACCATCTGCGCAAAACCACCCACTGAGGTCGCACTACGACCATCCAGGAAATGAGCCGCATTAGCAACAACGTCCCAAATACGATATTGATTTTGATCGGCAGCAATCATAATCTTTTCTATGGTTGTATCTCCGATTCCCCGACGTGGGTAATTGATGACGCGTTTCAATGCTTCCTCATCATTGGGATTGAAGGTAAGACGGAAATAAGCGATCAGATCTTTAATTTCCTTCCGTTGATAAAAGGATGTGCCACCATAAATCTTATAAGGTATATTGATCTTACGTAGCGCCTCCTCCATCGCACGTGATTGCGCATTGGTACGATAAAGAATAGCAAAATCTTTGTAATTGAGCCCCTTTAATGACTTTTCCTCAATGATCTGGTCTGCAACGATCTTTCCTTCTTCGTTATCGGAAAAAGCACGTGAAACCTTAATTTTCTCACCTTCTTCATTATCCGAAAAAACATTCTTTTCCAGCTGGTTTTGGTTATTGGCGATCACCGAATTTGCCGCATTGACAATCATTTTGGTAGATCTATAATTCTGCTCCAGTTTAAAGATCTTGACATCCGGATAATCTTTCTGGAAATTCAAAATATTCTGAATATTGGCACCCCGGAAGGCATATATTGACTGCGCATCATCACCAACAACACAGATGTTTTCATTGACGGCGGCTAATCGTTTGACGATTAGGTACTGCGAAAAGTTGGTATCCTGGTACTCATCGACCATCAAATAACGAAATTGATGCTGGTATTTGTGCAATACCTCCGGATGTTTATTCAATAAAACATTAGTTTTGAACAGGAGATCATCGAAATCCATGGCACCTGCGCGATAACAGCGTTGTGCATAGGTCATGTAAATCTGTCCCAATTGCCCGCGTCCATTCGAAATATCTTCGGCTAATATAGCTTCATTTTTATTGTATTCCTGCGGCGATATCAAGTTATTCTTGGCTTGTGATATGCGGCCATAAACATGATTGACATTGTATAATTTATCATCCAGATTCATCTCCTTTAGGATGGCACGCAACAGACTTTTGGTATCGTCCGTATCGTAGATGGTAAAATTTCTAGGGTACCCTATTAGTTCAGCTTCTACGCGAAGTATCTTTGCGAACACCGAGTGGAATGTTCCCATCCAAATATTTTTCGCTTCGCTCCCTACGACTGAAACAATACGCGCGCGCATCTCCTTTGCCGCTTTATTCGTAAATGTCAACACCAAGATATTGAATGGATCAACGCCTTTTTGAATCAAATGCGCGACACGATAAGTAATCACCCGTGTTTTTCCTGAACCAGCTCCTGCAACAATCATGACAGGGCCTTCTGTTTGCTCTACGGCTCCTCGTTGTGAAGGGTTTAAACCCGCTAAATAATCCAAATTAACTCCTTAAATTTTAAAACCTGAGAATAGGGTATAAAAGTACAAATTTCCTATTGATCACTAAGGCAATCATACCAATATTTTTGCACAAAAAAATCCGACAATTTAAAATCGTCGGATTTTTATAGTATCACTTGTGTTTAACCTCTGCTATTATAGTTTGGTGACTCTTTGGTAATAGAGATGTTATGTGGATGAGACTCTCTCAATCCGGCACCTGTAATACGAACGAATTGTGCCTCTTGCAGTTTTTCGATCGTTGCAGCACCACAATAACCCATTGAAGCACGTAATCCACCGATATATTGATATACAACTTCAGCCAATGTACCTTTATAAGGGACACGTCCGACAATACCTTCAGGAACTAGCTTTTTGATATCATCTTCCACATCTTGGAAATAACGATCTTTAGAACCTTTTTCCATTGCTTCGATAGATCCCATACCACGGTATGATTTAAATTTACGTCCTTCGTACATGATAGTCTCTCCGGGAGCTTCCTCTACTCCGGCAAATAAAGACCCAGCCATGATTGTGCTTGCTCCAGCTGCGATAGCTTTTGCGATATCACCTGTTTGTTTGATACCACCATCAGCAATCAAAGGCACGCCTGTTCCTTTAAGTGCTTTAGCTACTTCATACACCGCATACAGCTGAGGAACACCCACACCTGCAATAATACGGGTTGTACAGATCGAGCCAGGTCCGATACCTACTTTTACGGCATCTGCACCGGCTTCAGCCAATGCTGTTGCGGCTGCTCCTGTTGCAATATTCCCTACGATCACCTGTAGTTCTGGAAACTTGGATTTCACCAATTTCAACTTGTCAATAACACCTTTAGAATGCCCATGTGCAGTATCTATGGTTACCACATCCACACCAGCTTTTACCAAAGCCTCAACCCTATCCAATGTATCTGGAGTAACGCCTACTGCAGCGCCTACTAATAAACGGCCGTGGCTATCTTTAGCTGCATTCGGATAATGTTTATATTTTTGGATATCCTTAAAGGTGATTAAACCTTTCAAAATACCTTCGTTGTTGACAACTGGAAGTTTCTCAATTTTTTCGTTCTGAAGAATTTCCTCTGCTTTCACCAAATCCGTTCCTTCGGGAGCAACAACAAGATTATCCTTCGTCATTAGCTCATTGATCGGACGAGTCATATCTTTTTGAAAACGAAGGTCACGATTGGTTACGATACCCACTAATTGGCCTTTTTCATTAACCACTGGAATTCCCCCAATCTTATGTTCCTTCATAATATTAAAGGCATCACCAACAGTGGCATCAGCTAATAGCGTTACTGGATCTTGGATCATACCACTTTCAGAACGCTTTACTTTACGTACTTCAGCAGCTTGCTCTGCAATAGTCATGTTCTTATGTAACATACCAATACCGCCCGCTTGTGCTATAGCAATTGCTAAATCAGCACCAGTTACCGTATCCATTGCCGCAGAAACCAATGGAATATTTAATTTGATTTTTTTTGTCAGTGAGGTACTCGTATCGACGTCACGTGGTAAAATTTCAGAATAAGCTGGAATTAATAAGACGTCATCGTAAGTGAGACCTTCTGCTACGAATTTTTGTGGATCTAATTGCATGGCAAATATGTATTGGGTTTTCTATTTGCCAGGCAAATCTAAGAAAAATAAGCAATATAAAAAAATAAAATAAACAAATTACAATCGCTAGACAAATTAGAACGGTTATGAATTGGCACAAAAGATTATCCCGATTGATTGCATCCTTTTTTTGGCAAGCTATTTGCTTTTGGTTACACGAAAAGTAATTTTAATTAATGAAAATATAAAGTAAAGATAATTATGAAAAAGACCTTACTCTCATTAGCTGCTGTTGCAGCATTGGCATTTGGTGCACAAGAAGCGAAAGCTCAATCTCCACAACGTGCCGCTATTGGTGTTGTTTTCGACGGAACTGGTGGTGACCTTTGGGGTGTCCAATACAAGCAATCTTTTGGTGGAACAAACAATGGTCAAGCGCAAGTGATGTTTGATGACAACGTTGTTGCTGTAGGTGCGGATTATCAATACGCAAGACCATTCCGCGGTGTAAACGGACTAGGATGGTATGCGGGTGTTGGTGCTCAATTAACATTTGTTGACGCTGGAAGCGACAATATGACTCTTGTTGGTTTGAGACCACAATTAGGTTTGGAATTTAAAATCCCTGCTGCCCCTATCGGATTTCACGCAGATTGGAAACCAGACTGGAGATTAAATCATGGCAATGATTTCGATGCCTCAACTTTCACTTTCGGTATTAAATATACATTGAGATAGTGTTAAAGACTTATAAAAAAAGGCCCTGCTCAGGTTTGAGCAGGGCCTTTTTTTATAAAATAAATCCATTAAATATTTCTTTTTTTCAGCATTTCTTCTAATTTTATGCCTTTGACCTAAATGGCATAAATAAAGCTTTTCATTCTACAAAAATTTTATACCTTTGCCATTCTTGGTAAAGTGTGATTAAACAAGAACTAATTATCAATTACATAAACAGGATTTAACATTAAAATTAATACAATTAATAACAGACGATGCAAGGTAAAGGGCTGATTAAACTTTTAGTGATAGTGGTGTCATTAGCGTGTCTATACTCCCTATCATTTACTTGGGTGACCCGCAAGGTGGAGCAAGATGCTGAGAATTTTGCCAAAGGAGATTTGGCAAAAGAAAAGAGCTATCTAGACTCTATGGCAGGTGAAGTAGTGTACAATTTAGGTTTTGCGAAATACACCTATAGGGAAGCAAAAGCAAATGAACTGGCTTTAGGATTGGATTTGAAAGGTGGTATGAACGTTACCATGGAGATCTCATTGGATGAGTTGATCCGTAATCTGGCCAACAATCCAAAAGATGAGAAATTCAACAAAGCGTTGGAACAAGCGGTAGCAAAAAGCAAAACCAGTCAAAAAACGGTTGTCGCTTTATTTATGGAAGAATATAAATCCATAGGAGCTTCTACCCCACTTTCGACATTCTTTTCTACAAAAGACAACGCTTCTTTAATTAAACCAGGTGATTCTGATTCAAAAGTTGAATCGTTCCTTCAAAAAGAAGCTGACAACGCCATTCAAAATTCGTACAAAGTACTCCGTACACGTATTGATAAGTTCGGTGTTGCTTCACCAAACATCCAGATTCAACAAGGTACAAACCGTATCTTAGTGGAATTACCAGGTGTAAAAGACGAAAGCCGTGTTCGTAACCTACTTCAAGGTTCAGCGAAATTAGAGTTTTATGAGACCTACACCAATCAAGAAGTTTACCCTTTATTAGAAAATATTGACAGAACATTAGCTACTACTTTAAAAGCTGCGCCGACTGCGACAAATAATGCCGCCGCTGACACAACGAAAAAGTCAGACGATTTATTGTCCAACTTAACCGGTGGTCAAAAAGACAGCAAAGCTAAAAAGGATAGTGCGGCGCTTAATCTAGGTCAGAAAAACCCATTATTTGAAGTATTACGCCCAGCGGTTTACATGGGCGAAAACCAACAAATGTCACTTATGCCTGGCGCTATGGTCGGTATTGCTTCATTGAAAGATACCGCTAAAGTAAACGCTTATTTGCAACGCCCAGAAGTAAAATCAATTCTTCCAGGCAACTTAAAGCTTTTATGGGCTGTAAAACCAGAGCAGAAAACACCAGAGCAACTTTCCCTATATGCCATCAAAGCAGTAGGAGCAGAAAATGGTGCTGTATTGACTGGTGACGTCATCACTGATGCAAATGCTAATTTTGATGAGAAAAACCAACCTGTTGTTGGTATGCAAATGAATAATGAAGGTGCACGTGAGTGGAAGAAAATCACAGCAAAAGCGGCTCAAAATAGAGATGCTATCGCTATCGTCTTAGATAATGTAGTTTATTCCGCTCCTTCTGTTAATGGTGAAATTCCAAATGGTAGTTCATCAATTTCAGGTTCGTTTACTGTAGAGGATACAAAAGATTTAGCAAACGTATTGAAAGCTGGTCGTCTTCCGACTACAGCTAAAATCGTTGAAGAAGCAGTTGTTGGTCCTACTTTGGGACAAGCTGCTATTGATGCAGGTATCAATTCAGCGGTAATCGGTATTATCGTTGTCATGATCTTCATGATTGCATACTACAACACTGCAGGTATTGTGGCTAACATTGCTGTATTGTTGAACGTATTCATTATCATGGGTGTATTAGCATCGCTCAATGCTGTACTGACTTTACCTGGTATTGCCGGTATCGTATTGACAATGGGTACTGCTGTCGATGCTAACGTACTGATCTATGAACGTATCCGTGAGGAATTGGGCTTAGGAAAATCAATTCGTCAAGCAGTTGCTGATGGATATAAACATGCTTTACCATCTATCTTAGATTCACAGATTACGACATTCTTAATCGGTATCATCTTATTCTTATTTGGTAGTGGTCCAATTTTAGGTTTCGCAACAACATTGATGGTTGGTATTATCACATCATTGTTTACTGCAATACTTGTAACACGTGTTATTTTTGAATGGATGTTGGAAAAAGATATTAAAATTAAAGTATCTTTCCCTTGGTCTGCAAACACCTTGCATAATGCAAACTTCAAATTCGTTCAAAAACGTAAAGTATTCTATGCAATCTCTGTTGTAGCGGTTTTAATTTCTGCAGCTTCAATTTTCACAAAAGGTTTCAGTTTAGGTGTAGATTTCCAAGGTGGACGTACCTATACGGTTCGTTACGATAAATCAGTTGATCCGGAAGCTGTTCGTACCAGTTTGGACGATATTTTCCAAAAAACAACTGAAGTAAAAGTATTTGGTGCATCAAACCAACTTCGTGTGACAACAACGTATCATATTGAAGAAACTTCTGATGCTGCCGATAAAGAAGTACTGGATAAATTAAACCAAGGACTATCCAAGGTAGATGCTTCCAACAAGCATGAGATTCTGTCCTCACAAAAAGTAGGACCTAGTATTGCATCAGACATCAAGTCAAGAGCAACTAGCTCGGCAATATTCTCCATTATTATCGTGGCGGCTTATATCCTAATCCGTTTCCGCAAATGGGAGTACTCTGTGGGTGCAGCGATTGCAACTATCCACGATGCAATTATTCTATTAGGTTTATTCTCCATATTAGATGGTATTGTACCATTCTCATTGGATATTGACCAACATTTTGTGGCAGCCATCTTAACGGTAATCGCATACTCGGTGAATGATACCGTGGTTGTATTTGACCGCTTGAGAGAGTTCGTATCAAAACCTAATGCACATAACGAAGATCTTGGCGAGGTTGTAAATCATGCGATCAACTCGACATTGAGTAGAACAATCATTACTTCATTGACGATCATTTTCGTTCTTGCCGTCTTGTTCATCTTTGGTGGTGAGGTTATCCGTGGATTCTCTTTCGCGATCTTAATCGGTGTTATTGTAGGTACTTATTCTTCCATTATCCTGGCAGCGCCTTCTGTATACGACCTACGTAAAGGAAAGCACTTAGCTGAAGGTAATACAGCAAAAAAGGCTGAAGTAGTAAGACCATAATAAGATTTAAAATATCATAAGAGGGCGTTCAAAATTTGAACGCCCTTTTTTATTGCATTCAAATTACTTGTTGTACTAAATAATTTTAGATATATTTGTTGTACTAAATATTTGTATGCTAAACGAAAAATTCGACCGTTATTCTTTCATCTTGGATCAAACGGCCAAGAAGGTGAAACAATTTGCGCAATCGTCCTTTACGGAAAAGGGATTTGACATTACAGTGGATCAATGGGCTGTCTTAAAAGCACTATATGAAACTGACCAGCTATCGCAGAAAGAATTAGCCAAACGATGTGGCAAGGACCAACCTACATTGACCCGTATCGTGGATATTTTATTGAAGAAAGGTTTGGCCGAGCGCGTTATCGACGAGACAGACCGACGGAGTCTTTATCTACATTTGACGGAAGAAGGGAAACTTAAGGTGGCATCCCTATCACCTATCGTTGCAGAGATCCGTATGAAAGCCTGGGAGAAATTAACGGAAAAAGATTTCGAGGATTTTACAAGAATATTAAATACAATTTACAACAATTTAAATGTATAATAGCTATGATAAATACTGATATTTGTATCATCGGTGCTGGACCAGTAGGATTGTTTGCTGTTTTTGAAGCTGGACTTCTAAAAATGAGATGCCATTTGATTGATGTTTTACCTCAAGTTGGCGGACAATTATCCGAAATATATCCGCACAAACCAATCTATGATATACCGGGCTACCCAAGCATCACAGCTCAGGAGCTTATCGATAATCAACTTGAGCAGATAAAACCTTTTGCGCCCACTTTTACACTTGGGGAACGTGTAGAACAGATCGAAAAACAGGATGATGGTTCTTTTATCATCGCAACAAGTGATGAAACAAAAGTTCATGCACAGGTTATCGTTATTGCCGGTGGACTCGGCTGCTTCGAACCCCGAAAACCTGAGATTCAAAATCTGCATCTCTTTGAAGGTAAAGGGGTGGATTATATGGTAAAAGATCCTGCCAAATATGCGGACAAACGGATTGTGATTGCTGGCGGGGGGGACTCCGCGCTGGATTGGACTTACCATTTAGCTGATATTGCCCAGCAGGTCACACTCATTCATCGCAGTGATTCTTTTCGGGGTGCCCCCGATTCGGCGGAAAAAGTCTTTAAATTGGCCCAGCAGGGCAAAATCAATTTACTTTTGTCCCATAATCTGAGTAATATACACGGAAATGGTACGCTTACATCAGTTGAAACGATAAATAAAGATAAAGAAACGATTGCGGTCGAAGCGGATTATTTTATTCCCTTATATGGCTTGACCCCTAAGCTGGGTCCAATCGCTGGCTGGGGATTAAATATTGATAAAAATGCAATTGAAGTCAATACCTTCGATTATTCGACCAATGTCGAACGTATTTATGCCATTGGCGATATTAATACCTATCCCGGCAAACTAAAGCTGATCCTCTGTGGCTATCATGAAGCTGCTCTGATGTGTCAAAGTGCATTCAAATTTGTTTACCCGGATCAAAAGTTAACATTTAAATATACAACCGTGAACGGTATCAATACTTTTTAACCATGGAAGACAATTTGATACAAGTAACTGTCGTCGATCGCGATGGTTCGGAAAATACAATCGAGATACCTACGGATATCAATCTTTCGCTGATGGAAATTTTAAAAGCCTCAGCATACGATATATTGGCTACATGCGGAGGTATGGCACTATGCGCTACATGCCATGTTGAAGTCCTTGAAGGACTGGATAATCTTCCAGAAGCTAGCGATCAGGAGCTCGATATGCTAGACACCTTGCCTGACGCAGATAGACAAAGTCGACTCGCCTGTCAACTTCACCTTCATAATAATAACAATGGTATGAAAATCAAGCTGAAAGGTTCTTTGCAGTAACAGAGTCATTGTGTACAAAATACACAATTGCTCTGTTATCTATGCAAGTTTTTTTTTAGCAGCTTTCTGAAGCATAAAATACTTAAAACCAAAACACTACAAAATATTTTATTAAAAGAATTGACCTTGTAACGATAAATTTCACAACGTATTGCCATAATAAATAAATATTTTTTAGTTTTTTGGTTCAAAATTTAAGATATTTGCAGCTTAATTCGATTGTACGAATTTTTACAACAAACTATTAAAAATATGCCAAGCAATAGTTCAAATAGAAAATTCCCAAGAGTAATCATTATTGGTGCTGGATTTGGAGGAATTGAAGTTGCTAAAAAGCTTAAAAATAAGGAAGTTGAAGTTCTCTTATTAGATAGAAACAACTTTCATACCTTTCAACCATTAATGTACCAAGTTGCTACTGGTACACTTTCGGCGGACTCAATTTCCTTCCCTGTCCGTAAAATGTTCAAAAATCAGGAGAACTTCCATTTTAGACTTGCCGACGTAAAAAGCATCGATAACGAGGCTAAAATTGTTAAAACCGATATTGGAGATTTTGACTACGATTATTTGGTTGTTGCCACCGGTGCAACGACAAATTTTTTCGGCAATCAGCAGATTACAAAATATGCCTTGCCAATGAAAAACATCCAGGAGGCACTTAATATACGTAGTTATGTTCTTCAAAATCTTGAAGAAGCAGTAATGATCCCTAATCCTGAAGATCGTAAGCCCAATTTGAACTTTGTGATCGTTGGTGGTGGCCCTACTGGGGTAGAGCTTTCTGGAGCTATTGCAGAAATCAAGAATAATGTACTGGAAAAAGACTATCCTGAATTAAAGAAATCAGAGATGTCTGTTTACCTGGTGGAAGGCCTACCAAAAGTGTTGGCTAATCTATCGGAGAAAGCATCAAAAAATTCCGAGAAATATTTAAAGGATTTAGGTGTTGAAGTACTATTGAATGTACAGGTAACCGGATACGATGGTAACTCCATTACCTTCGCAGATGGCAGAAGCATCGAAACAAAAACAGTCATCTGGGGTGCGGGTGTTGCGGGTCAATATCCGGATGGATTCAAAAAAGAAGTTATCCAACGTGGTAACCGTATACAGACAGACGATCAATGTCGTGTCATTGACATGCCGGGTGTTTATGCCATTGGTGACGTGTCTGCATTTATTACAGACGAGCTACCTCGTGGTTTACCGGGTGTAGCTCCCGTAGCACAACAACAGGGTGGATATGTAGCTAAACACATCCTTCAGACGATGTCTAATCAACCTACCGAAAAATTCAGCTATTTTGACAAGGGTTCAATGGCTACAGTAGGGCGTAACAAAGCTGTTGTTGATATGGGCAAAATTCACTTCAGTGGTTTCTTCGGATGGATGACATGGATGTTTGTCCACTTAATGTCCATTTATGGTTTTAGAAATAAGTTGATCACATTTGTAAACTGGACCGTGAAGTTTTTCACGAAAAACAGTGGTGTCCGCTTAATCTTCCATAAGTATGATGAACCTACGCCAGAAGAACAAGCGAAAACGATACAATAAAAGTCGATAAGTAAAGAATTGTAAAAGACAGGGTAACACTGTTTTTTCTGCAAAAAAAAGAATGCTATTATTTAATGAAAATAATAGCATTCTTTTTTTTTCCACGGCAACTAAAAACGATCGAAAGCTGACAAAAAAAATATCTGATATTAAAATTTGGCAGGCACTCCCAATATAGTTGTCAAAGCTACTATCCTGAGAATTTCAGTGATCATACGCATAGCAAAGAATTCAAAAACACATTTTAATTCCTGCTTACTATTGCTTCCAATAAAAAATAAGTTATTGTTAGACGTAACAATTGTAGATTATATTCGTTAAATTTAAAGACAGTTTTTTCCAGATAGAATTTACTTGCAGAATATAGTTTTTTTTGATGTAGAACCTCAAAAAGATTAATTTTTTTTGTGTAGGTTTGCATATTATTTTAATATAGCTTAAGGATTAGCAAATGGGCTTATTTAATTGGTTTACGCAAGAAGTTGCGATTGACTTGGGTACTGCGAACACCCTGATAATTCATAATGACAAAGTAGTAGTGGATGAGCCTTCTATTGTTGCATTTGACCGCACCACAAACAAAGTGATTGCCATCGGTCGACAGGCCATGCAAATGGAAGGTAAAACACACGACAATATAAAAACGGTACGACCTTTACGTGATGGAGTAATTGCTGATTTTACAGCCGCTGAACATCTGATCAGAGGGATGGTGAAATTGGTCAACAATGGTAAGAGTTGGTTTTTTCCATCCTTGCGAATGGTAGTCTGTATTCCATCAGGTATCACCGAAGTAGAGAAGAGAGCTGTACGCGATTCTGCAGAAATTGCAGGTGCCAAAGAAGTTTATCTGATCCACGAGCCGATGGCAGCTGCCGTAGGTATCGGTATCGATGTAGAAGAACCAATGGGTAACATGATTATAGATATTGGTGGTGGTACAACAGAAATTGCCGTCATCGCATTATCTGGTATCGTATGTGATCAGTCTATCCGTGTAGCGGGTGACAACTTTGATTCAGATATTGTTCAATACATCCGTAGACAACATAATATCATGATCGGTGAGCGTACTGCGGAAAAGATTAAAATTGAAGTTGGTGCGGCACTTCCTGAATTACAGGAACCGCCTGCAGATTTTGCAGTTCAAGGTCGTGACCTCATGACTGGTGTCCCTAAACAGATTACCGTTTCTTACACAGAAATTGCCCATTGTTTAGATAAATCAATTTCAAAAATCGAAGAGGCCATTTTAAAAGCGCTTGAAATTACTCCACCCGAGTTGTCTGCCGATATCTATCAAACTGGTATCTATCTGACTGGTGGTGGTGCATTATTACGCGGTTTAGACCGTCGTATTCAAGCGAAAACAAAACTTCCTGTACACATTGCCGAAGATCCTCTTCGTGCTGTTGTGAGAGGTACCGGTATTGCGCTTAAAAATATTGGTCGATTCAAATTCTTGATGCAATAATTAGCGTTCGATAATTAACAAGATTTTATTAAAGAGCGATATAATATGCAAAATTATTATATCGCTTGCTTATTAAATACCCACGATAAAAAATGAGAAACCTTTGGTTATTCCTGAGACGATATAATGCATTCTTTTGGTTTATCCTATTTTTTGGATTCTCATTATTTTTGATTATTACCAACAATTCGTTTCAACGCAACTCGGTGTTAAATTCGTCCAACAGTGTAATTGGCAACCTTTATGCAAAGGTAAACTCGTGGAAAAGCTACTTACATCTAGGTGAGACAAATGATGCTTTAGCTAAAGAAAACGCCCAGTTACGGAAAGACCTTCAAGCCTATAAATCAACGGATAGTATTAAAATCGGACCAGTACCGGTCATGGATAGCAGTGAATTTGGGCGTTACCAATTTATTATTGCAAATGTAATCAACAACAGTATCCATCAAAAAGCGAATACAATCACGTTGGATAGAGGTAGTAAAGATGGTATTGAAAAAGGGATGGGTGTCATTGCTCCAAACGGAGTCGTTGGTATTGTGTTAAATGTTTCGCCTAATTTTTCCACTGTACAATCATTATTACACCCTGATACCCGTATATCGGTTACCTTGGGCCGTAGTGAGATCTTTGGTTCCTTAGTATGGGGTAACAATATCGATTATCGCGCAGCGACGGTTAAGGAGATTCCAAATCATATCAAAGTAAACAAAGGCGACAAAGTCTATACTTCAGGGTATTCGGGGCATTTTCCAAAAGGTATTTTTGTGGGAACAGTTATTCAAACCGGTATTTCGTCTGGAGATGCATTCCTGGATCTTCGCATTCTTTTAAGCACCAATTTCTCTAATTTACAACATGTATATGTAGTAAAGGATTTATTAAATAATGAATTAAAAACATTGGAGGAATCGACTAAAGACAATGGCTAGGATTTTAATATTTAATTTTATTCGATTTATAGTCTTGATTGGAATGCAGGTATTTTTGTTCCAAAATATTGGCTATTATAACTTGGTTGCAGCGTTTCCTTATATTTTATTTATCTTTTTGCTGCCGACCGGAACACCCAATTTTCTGGTTTACCTGATTGCTTTTCTAACAGGCTTGACAGTTGATTCCTTTTACGATACATTGGGGGTCAACACCGCCGCATGTGTGG
Organism: Sphingobacterium sp. GVS05A; assembly: GCF_019969845.1. GTDB lineage: Bacteria > Bacteroidota > Bacteroidia > Sphingobacteriales > Sphingobacteriaceae > Sphingobacterium. The sequence goes on along the minus strand of NZ_JAHXYR010000012.1, from coordinate 135,303 downwards.
CTTTGGCTGCATTCCGAATTTTCTTTATGAAGATCACTCTTGAAGTAGAGGAACGGGACTCATTTCTTACACCAATGTTGGGGTTGATGAATGTGAGATGGTTTTTCTCCTATATCTTTTTTGGTACATTGATTCATCATACATTCCTGTATCTACTGGAATCTTTCTCTTTCCAACATATTCAATACACACTGCTCAGTATTGTTTTAAGTTGTATCTTTACAGTAATTATCATGCTGTTATTTAGCATATTATTCTACAAAAAGAAAGATCGATTGTAGTAGATCGGTGAATAGAAATTTATTTCTATGAATAGTTTTTTTGCTCGCAAGTACGTCGTTTCCGGAATCTTTGTTGCCATCGCGCTGACTTTGGTTGCCCGCCTATTTTATTTACAGATCATCGACGATTCCTATATACATTCAGCCAATAGCAATGTCATGCGAAAGGTCATCGTTTACCCTGCAAGGGGTATTATTTTAGATCGCAAAGGAAAAGTATTGGTACAAAATGAACCTGTGTACGACCTGATGGTTACGCCTCGCGAGGTCAAGGAGATTGACACTGCTTTATTTTGTAAATTAATTGATATTGACAAAGAAGGCTTTATTAAACGGATGGATAAGGCTCGTGCCCATTCCCCATACAGGGCATCAATTTTTGAAAAACAACTATCCGTCCGGACTTGGGCACAATATCAAGAATATCAATATCAGTTTCGTGGATTTTATGTTCAAAAGAGAACCATCAGAAGTTATCCCGATAGTATTGCTGCTCAATTTTTGGGCTATGTCAGTGAGGTAAACGATAAAGATATTGAACGATCCAACGGGTTTTACCGAAGTGGTGACTATATTGGAAGAAGTGGTGTTGAACGCTCCTACGAAGATCTGATTCGCGGTAAAAGAGGAGTCAACAATTTGATGGTGGATGCGCTGAATCGTCCCAAGGGAATATTTATGGAGGGGAAATACGATACCTTGGCCGTTGCCGGTGAAGGATTAGTTTCTTCCTTAGATAAGGATCTTCAAATATTAGGTGAAAGCTTAATGAAAAATAAGCTCGGCTCTATTGTTGCCATTGAACCTGCAACGGGGGAAATCTTGGCCTATGTAAGTAGCCCGAGTTATAACCCCAATCTGATGGTAGGTCGTCAAGTTGGCAATAATTACATGAAATTATTGAATGACGAAACCAAGCCCCTTTTTAATCGTCCTATTCAAGCCTCGTATCCTCCGGGATCCGTTTTTAAGGTTGTTTCAGCCCTGACAGCACAGCAAGCTGGAGTAATCGACCGCAATACGGTATTTTTCTGTCCGCACGGTTATAGCTATGGTGGTGGACGTGGCTGGATGGGCTGTACCCACTATCATGGATCAACGACCTTACAACGTTCTGTCGCAGTTTCCTGTAACACATACTATGGGTTTACTTATGCAAAGATGATCGATGGCCGTGGTCTTTCCGGCCCGAAAGCTTACGACCTCTGGCGAAATGCAGTCACGCAGTTTGGAATCGGACACAAATTGGGAATAGATCTACCAGGAGAAAAACCGGGATTATTGCCCACATCTGAGTTTTATACAAAACGATATGGCAATGACAAATGGCGTTCAAGTTTCAATATCTCCCTCTCAATTGGTCAGGGAGAGATGGGTATAACACCGTTACAAATGGCCAATATCATGGCTATTGTAGCCAATAAAGGTTTTTACTATAGACCGCATCTCATCAAGGGTATAGGCGCGCAAAAAATCGCTAAAAAGGAATTTACAGAAAAGATCAGTGCTGGGGTAGATGAAAAATATTATCCAGTAGTCATCCAGGGGATGAGCGACGCAGTAAACACACCTGAAGGTACAGCCTGGTCGAATCGTATCCCGGGTATTGAAATGTGTGGAAAAACAGGGACGGCACAAAATCCACATGGAGAAAATCACGCGGTATTTTTTGCATTTGCACCACGTGAAAATCCGAAAATTGCCATTGCAGTATTTGTCGAAAATGCTGGCTATGGCGGAACTTGGGCTGGCCCGATAGCCAGTATGATGGTTGAAAAATACCTGAAGGATACCATTACGGCACCAAAATATATTCAGGATCGAATCTATAAAGCAAATTTTCTTCCTGCACCAAAGAAGGTAATAGATCCCAAAAGTAAAGATGCCAAGAAAGCGGATTCGATCAAATCAAAAACAGATACTGTTAAATCAAAACGACAATTAGCTGCATTGGTAAAACCAAAAGAAACAATTGTTCACCATAGTGAGGTAAAAAGAAGATATGAATAATCAAAAAAATAGTTTCTTTGGAAAAATAGATTGGTTAACAATCATACTCTGGCTTTCACTCTGTCTGATCGGTCTATTTAATATTCGTGCGGCTGTATTTAATCCGGAAATGCCTGGTTTTTTCACTTTAGGAACCAACTATGGAAAGCAGTCACTCTATCTGATATCAGCGATTATCCTCGGCATATCCATCTTGATTATCGATGCCAAATTTTTCAGTTCGGCCTCACCCATATTTTATGGTATAACAGCCATACTCCTTGTCATTGTTTTGGTTGTGGGCCGAAATGTCGGCGGGAATCAGGCCTGGATTGATTTGGGATTCTTCCGGCTGCAACCGTCCGAGTTTGCCAAACTCTCCACTTGTTTGTTGCTGGCCAATTTTTTAAGTGCCCAGAGCAATAAAGCCCCCACTATGCAAACACTGGCTATGGGTGCAGGTATTGTACTATTTCCGGTATTCTTGGTTATGCTACAGCCCGACACCGGTTCTGCATTGGCTTTCTTCTCCTTAATTTTCGTTTTTTACCGCGAGGGTTATGTGAACAATGAATTACTGATCTTTGGTGGCCTGTGCATCTTGCTTTTTGTTTTAGCACTGCTATTCAATCCATGGATTCTTATTTTAGTCCTGGCGGCTATTATTGGATTTTTTATGTGGAGTTTTCGAAAAAAGAGGAAATATATTATTAATCTCAGTATCCTTTTTGCAGCCTGCACTGCATTTATATTATGTGTCGATCTGGTTTACGACCATGTATTACAACCGCATCAGCGTGACCGAATCGATATCATTTTGGGCAAAACAGAAGACCTCAAAGGAAAGGGTTATAATTTGAACCAGTCCAAAATTGCCATTGGATCAGGCCAATTTTGGGGAAAAGGCTATTTACAGGGAACGCAGACCAAATATAACTTTGTTCCCGAACAAAGCACTGACTTTATCTTCTGTACCGTAGGGGAAGAATGGGGCTTTGTAGGTTCGGTAACATTAATTGCTATCTATCTCACACTGCTCTTGCGCATCATCCATATTGCAGAACGACAGCGTTCGGCTTTTGCCCGAATATATGCCTACGGCGTGGCCTCTATCCTATTTTTTCACTTGTTTATCAATATCGGAATGACCATAGGAATCATCCCTGTCATTGGGATTCCATTGCCTTTTGTCAGCTATGGGGGCTCTTCACTCTGGAGCTTCACGATACTGCTCTTTATCATGCTCAAATTTGACTCCAATAGAAAAGGAGTCGTATAAGTTGCATTTGGTACTGGGAGAGATTTTTCTAAATCCTTTCCAGTACCAGTTGAATAGCCTTTTCCACTACCGCTTCAGGATTTGCGGAAAATTCTCCCGCTACCCTACTTGCTAAAATGGCATTAATGGATAAAGCCTGATGACCGAACATGTTCGCCAGCGCATAGATACCAGCAGTTTCCATTTCCAGATTGGTCAAACGGAAATCGTTATGCCGAAATGAATTTACCAAAGAAATCAGATCCGGGATCGCATTATCTGACCGCAGACAACGCCCTTGTGGTGCATAGAATCCTGGTGCTGTCAATGTCATCCCTTTTGGTAGATCAAAAGCAATTCGATCCAATAAACGCTCTCCGGCCCTTGCTACATAAGGCTTTAAACTCAATTGTGGAAAATATCGAATTAAAGCCTGCTGGATATTCAGTTCAATCTCATCGTAAGGCTTTTGGTAGAATTGCATCAACGCATCAAAACCAACCCCATATTGCGAAGCCAGTATACTTCCCATTTCAACATCCGTCTGTACAGCACCAGAAGTACCGATACGAACGATATCCAAAGAGGTCAGCTCGCTTTTCACAACCTTATGCTGAAAATCAATATTCACCAACGCATCCAATTCATTCAATACAATATCAATATTGTCTGTACCTATCCCTGTAGAGATCACGCTCAGCCGTTTAGTCCCAATATATCCTGTATGGGTGATAAACTCACGCTTTCCCTTTTTGAGTTCGATACGGTCAAAATATTTCGACACCTTGGTCACACGGTCTGGATCTCCAACTGTAATGATCGTATGGGATAAATCTTCTGGCATTAAATTCAAATGGTAAATACTTCCATCTGAATTTAAAATGAGTTCTGAATTGTTTATCATATCGTTCTTAAATAATTCAATTGACAACCTTCAATTTTCGAAAAACGCTCCACGACACGGTTTACCTGCATTTTGCGTACCTCAAATTCCAGATAGCAATTATTGTCAAATTCCTGCTTTTCGATTTCCAGTCCTTCTTCCTTAATAATACGCATAACATCATTCATATTTAGATAATCAAAGGTTAGCCCATAACTATCATTAACTGTTAGTTCGATTATCTGAGCTTGATCCAAGGCATCCTGCGTAGCCGATTTATAAGCATTAATCAAGCCTGGTACGCCCAACAATGTTCCACCGAAATAACGGACGACAACGACGATTATATTTGTAATATCTGCTGAGAGCAAAGCATTTAAAATAGGACGCCCCGCGGTGCCAGAGGGTTCACCATCATCGTTTATGCGAAATACATTACGATCCGGAGTCAGCCGATAAGCCCAACAGTGGTGTCTTGCTTTCGGATGTAGGGATTTCACCTCCTGTAAAACATCTTTCAATTTCTCCTCAGATTTAAAAGGGAATGCGTAGGCAATAAATTTGCTTCCTTTATCTCTAAAAATTCCCTCATAGTTTGCATCGATCGTTCGATAAGTATCTTCAAATAAACTCACTAATATGCGATAATTAAAACTGAAACAATGGAAAGAACTATCCCCAGGTAATTCAACCATGAGAGTCTTTCTTTAAAAAATAATACACCCACCAAAGCACCCAGCGAGATAACGCCAATATTCATTCCAGTAAATACGATGGAAGGATTCTCCGGTAATGCCCGATGAGCTTTCATATAAAATAATATATTACAAAAATTGAAAGCGCCTAAAATCAGGCCATAGACGACCGCTCTAGGTGAAAAGGTCTGCTTTTCCACAAAAATAAAATAGCCTAACAAACCAAAGGCAATCAGAATGGCCATAACAAAGATAATAAACATCGAACTGACATAAGGTATCGTCACATGCAATGCCACCTGCTTAAAAAGAATATCAATAATCCCCATACCAATAAAAACAAGCAATGGGTAAAGACTATTTTTATACCCTGTATTTGACTGCGTTATTGTGGGAAGAGATTTTCGCCAACCGATGGAACATATTATCGCCAATAAACCTACCCCTATTCCTAACAGTTTATTTCCCTGTAGCTTTTCGTGGAATAAAAAAAACGCTGCCAGTAACGGAATAAATAAAGACAGTCGCTGGGCCACCTCCGTTTTTACCAAACCACTATAACGGATAGATAACGCAATAAATACAAACATCCCCGGTAATAGTACAGCCAGTGCTGTGTACAGCGGGAAGGGTAAGGCCGTCCAGCTAATTTCCTTTATTTCGGGCCGTAATATAAAGTAGGTCAAAGCAACCGCCATAGGATAATTCCAGACGATCACTTGTTTTGTTTCTACGCCATACTGTTTTGCCAATTTTAATAATACGGCTACAGTTACGCTGCAAATAACACTTATGAGGACAAAAATCATTATTCTGTTACTAAATTATTTCCAAAACCCACAAATTACTTCCAAAGCCCACGCTTAGCCTGACGTGCCTGTCGTTCTAATTTCACAAAAAAATCAGCATACTGAACATTCGGTGTCAGGGTGTAAGTCACAGCATATCCTTGTTCGACCAACTCCGCATTTACAAATTTCTCCCTAAGATACACATAAGCGAGAAGTCTTCCATAACGATCCTTTTTACCGACATCAAATACCAGCTTTACATTTTTTCCAGTCAACATAGCTTGAAGATGCTCTTTTGCCTCCACGCCATAGTAGCCAATCTCTTTTCGCGCTGTTCTCCTTGTTTCGGGAGCATCAATCCCAATCAACCGTACCCGCTCGCCTTTTTTACTACCATTTTCAATTACAAATGTATCTCCGTCGATTACTCGCCGTACTTTTACATACCGTTCCTCCCCTTTATAAGAAAAACCTAAAAACAAGAAACAGATGATAATGGTACTCACCAAAAAATTAAATCGCTTTAGCATAAAAATCAAATTTGCGCAAAGTTAATAAAATACTTTCTCAGCAAACAGCGTATAAAACACAACATATTTCAACAAAAAAAACACTATTTTTAATAAAAAAACACCTTAAAAAATAGCTATTTTTAATATGTTTTTTATGTTAAAAAATCATTAAAAAAATAGACATAAAAAAGACAACAAAAACAATAAATCACTATATAAAAGGAAATTACAAAAACAAAACACTTCAATAAATCTAAAAAAAACGTTTATTTTTAATAAAAAAAAAGCAGTAAAAAACAACCAAAAACACACCCATAAATGATATATTTTATATGAAAAAAATTATTTTTTCTTTGATATTTCAAAAACATTCGTACATTTGAAATGTCAAACAACACAAGGATGAACAGATCATATACATATTTCTATTTTAACTTCTTTTATTTTAAAAATAAGGGCCGGGATTAGATTGTGTATACATTAGAATATAACAAGAAAGAGTCCCGGTTTAGATCATCGGGACTCTTTCTTGTTTAAGGGCAAAATAGCAACAAAAAAAATGAGTTTAAAAATTGCGATACAAGGAGCAAAAGCTTCATTTCACGAGGAAGCAGCATTTAAATATTTTGGACGCGAGGTCGAGATTGTTGAATGCGATTCATTCAAAAAAACCTGTGAATTGCTTAAGCAAAGAAAAGTAGATTACATTGTTATGGCGATTGAAAATTCAATTGCGGGTAGCCTGCTACCAAACTACAATCTGCTTCGGGATTATAAATTTCATATCACTGGTGAAGTCTATCTCAACATTCAACAGAATCTGATGGTATTGCCCGGTGTTAAATTGAAAGACATCAAACACATCGAATCACATCCGATCGCAATCCGTCAATGCGAAGAATTTCTTTCAGAGCTGGAAGGTGTACGTATTACCGAAGGATCCGATACGGCAGCTACTGCAAAAATGATCGCTGAACGGAAATTAACCGATACAGCTGCTATTGCAGGTACCTTAGCCGCTGAAATTTATGGGCTTGAGATTTTAGAGAAAAGAATCGAAACCAATAAAAAGAACGCAACACGTTTTCTGGTTCTTTCGAATGAGGTGGTTGAACACAAAAATGCCAATAAAGCATCTTTATCGTTCCAAACAGGGAATACGGTTGGTTCCTTAGCGACAATCTTACAGTGTTTTGCTGAGCAAAATATCAACCTGAGCAAGATTCAGTCTATGCCTGTTATCGGAAAACGCAACGAATATGACTTTTTCGTTGATGTTGAATGGAAAAAACAATCAGACTATGAAGCTGCGATCCGAAAAGTACTCAAACATAGTATCAATTTCAATATTATGGGCGAATACATCAAAAACGAGAAACTATAATCAACAATTTAATAATTATAAAACAATCAACTTACCCTGAATCTGTTGGAGCTATAAAGACTTACAAAACAAGCATAACAGCTTAACAGACTCAAATACCTTTAAAAATTTATTCCGATGAAAAATACATTAGAAATCACTCCTTTGAAATCATGGTTGGATACTGGAGACAAACCTTTAATTATCGCAGGCCCTTGTAGTGCAGAGACAGAAGAGCAATTGGTATCTACAGCGCATCTATTGGCGAACACTGGAAAAGTAAATATCTTACGTGCAGGAATCTGGAAACCACGTACTCGTCCAGGTGAATTTGAAGGTATCGGTTCCATTGGTTTGGAGTGGTTGAAGAGAGCGAAAGAAGAGACTGGTTTATTAACAGCTACAGAAGTTGCGACAGCAAAACACGTTGAAGAAGCTTTAGCAGCTGGTGTTGATGTACTTTGGGTAGGTGCACGTTCAACTGCAAACCCATTCACGGTACAAGAAATTGCTGATGCACTACAGGGGGTAGATGTACCAGTTTTCGTAAAAAACCCTGTTAACCCGGATTTATCGTTATGGATCGGTGCTTTGGAGCGTATCAACCGTGCGGGCATCAAAAAATTAGGTGCTATTCACCGCGGATTCTCTTCTTACGAGAAAACAGCATTCCGCAATGAGCCGATGTGGGATTTAGCCATCCAGTTAAAAACTGCTTGTCCTAATTTGCCGATCATCAACGACCCTAGCCACATTTGTGGTAACCGCGAATTGTTACCGTACATCGCACAAAAAGCAATGGATATGGATATGCAAGGTTTGATCATCGAATCACATATTGATCCTTCTGTTGCATGGACTGATGCCAAACAACAAGTTACGCCAGCAGCCCTAGCAGAGTTGATTAATCATTTAACATTACGTAAAGCTGATTCTGACAACCCTTCATTCGAGGATAAATTAGCCGAATTACGTAGTAACATTGATAAATTGGATGATTTAATTATCCAAAAAATCGGCGAGCGTATGAAAATTGCAGAGAAAATCGGTGAATACAAACGTGATAACAATGTGACGATCTTACAGGTAAACCGTTGGGATGAGATTGTCCAAAAACGTACAAAACTTGCTGAAGCACTTTCTTTGGGCAGTGAGTTTGCAACAAAATTCCTAGAATTAATTCACAACGAATCTATCCGTAAGCAAAACGCGGTAATGAATTCACAGGAACAACCTACAGCAGAAGCATAATGAATCAACAAGTCATCAAGCTGACGCACCCATCAAAAAAAATAAAAGGCACGGTTCAATTGACAGGATCAAAATCCGAGAGCAACCGTGCTCTTATTATTCACTCGTTGAGCAAGGGGCAGGTTGATATAGCGAATCTTTCCGAGGCTGCCGATACGGTTACGCTAAACCGTGTATTGCAGATCGCATCAGACCCTCAACCTGGATACAACACGATTGACATCGGTCCGGCTGGTACAGCAATGCGCTTTTTAACGGCCTACCTAAACCTTGTTCAAGGAAACTTTATCCTTACAGGGACCGAACGCATGCAACAACGGCCAATAGGTATATTGGTTGACGCCATGAAGACAATCGGCGCTGACATTCATTATGAAAAAAAAGCCGGCTATCCGCCCCTAAAAATAGAAGGCGGCTTATTTCAAGGAAAGAACCGTGTTCGGATAAAAGGCAACATCAGTAGCCAATACATCTCTGCGCTACTATTAATTGCTCCCGCATTGAAAAAGGGACTTACATTGGAAATCGAGGGCGAACTGACTTCCAGACCCTATGTATCCATGACCCTCGATATGCTAAAAAGCGTAGGCATACAGCATGAGTGGACAGCGAATGAAATACATATTGCCCCACAGACTTTTTCAAAAAGCACGATTTATGTGGAGCCAGATTGGAGCGCAGCTTCTTACTGGTACGCTATTGTAGCGCTGGCAGAAGACGAAGCATCTATTGTCTTACCAGGGCTTAAAAAAGACAGTTTGCAAGGAGATATTGCAATTGTCGATATCATGACCCATTTTGGCGTGCAATCCAGTTTTGAAGCCGATGGCTTGCACCTTCATAAAACGGGAATAGATTCGGAAAAAATAGTATTTGATTTCAAAGAATGCCCCGATCTCGCGCAGACTGTTGTCGTTGTCGCTGCAGCTTTAGGTCGTGATGTTTCATTTACAGGTCTTGAGACATTAAAGATCAAAGAAACGGACCGAATCGCAGCTCTCCAGACTGAAATAGCAAAATTTGGCGCTGAATTGATAGCAGACAATGAAACCTATCATCTTAAAACAGCACTGGTATTCCAGCCAAAAGAGGTGACCTTTGACACTTATGAGGACCACCGTATGGCAATGGCGTTTGCGCCCCTTGCATTGGTATTTGACCAGATCAAGATTGCGGAGCCAATGGTTGTAGAAAAATCGTATCCTGATTTCTGGAAACATCTGCAGGCTCAATCTTTTATCATTGACTAATATTTAAAAATCCGGGAGATATATGCTCCCGGATTTTACAACCTATATACACGCTATTAATAGCTTTAATGGCAACGAAAGAAATACGACCCACAGACAGACGCAGTCATGATTGAAAATAATCAAAATTGATAAAGTCAGGTTTTGCAGTAGTGTTTTCATTGCATTTAAAGGCAAATTTATCTAAGTTTATTGAAATTTAATTCTTATGGCAGGAAACTCATTTGGCGATTTATTCAGAATCAGCACTTTTGGCGAATCACACGGAAAAGCGATCGGTGTAATTATTGATGGTTGCCCCTCAAATATAACGATAGACGAAGAGTTTATACAGTCTGAACTAGATAAACGGAAACCGGGACAGTCCAGAATTACCACACAACGAAAAGAAAGTGATACCGCTCAGATATTATCGGGCGTATTCGAAGGGAAGTCGACCGGAACTCCGATTGCCATTGTAATACCAAATGAAGATCAACGTTCTAAGGACTATACCCACATTAAAGATATCTTCAGACCTTCCCACGCGGACTTCACCTATCAGATGAAATATGGTATCCGAGACTACCGTGGCGGTGGCCGTTCTTCGGCCCGTGAAACAGCCGCCCGTGTTGCTGCAGGTGCTGTTGCAAAGAGCTTTTTACAACAATTTGGCATCGAAATCTTCGCGCATGTTTCGGGTGTGGGGACGATCGAAGCGCCCAATTTGGATACCAAAGATCTTAAGGCCCTTCTTGAGCTTCGGGAATCTAATATTGCACGCTGTGCTGATCCGGCCACAGCCAATGAAATGGTCGAATTTATAGATTCAGTAAGAAAAGCAGGTGATACAGTAGGTGGACGCATTTCGGCGGTGGTAAGACATGTTCCCGTTGGACTTGGAGAACCCGTATTTGACAAACTCCATGCTGACCTCGCAAAAGCGATGATGAGCATCAATGCCGTACACGGATTTGAATATGGATCAGGTTTTGCAGGTTCAGAGTTGCGAGGTTCCGAACATAATGATATATTTGTAGCAGATGACCATGATTTAAATCAAGTGCATACACATACCAATTTCTCTGGAGGAATACAGGGCGGCATATCAAACGGTATGGATATTACTTTTAAAGTAGCATTTAAGCCTGTTGCCACCATCATGAGAGATCAAGAAACAGTCGACATCCATGGCAACCCGGCCATCGCAAGTGGTAAGGGAAGACATGATCCTTGTGTTGTTTCGAGAGCGGTAATTATTGTAGAAGCCATGGCGGCACTTGTGATTGCGGATCATCTACTTAAAAATCAAAGTTACAAACATGCTGCAAGATAATTATGTCGTAGGTGTTGACATTGGAGGCACTCATATTTCTGCCTGTATCATTGACACCAAACAATGGAATATACATTTAGAGAACGTGGTCAGAAACCACGTTTTTTCTCAAGGAGATGCTAAAACGATTTTACACACCTGGGCTTCCACAATACAGGATAGTATTGCTACCTCACCCACTGCTATTCAATTCCTTGGCATAGCAATGCCGGGTCCTTTTGACTATGAAAATGGTATCTCTAAAATGTTAGGACAAAGCAAGTACGACAACTTGTACGATCAAGACATTAAAAGCCTTTTATCTGCAGAGTTGGGTTTACCTTCTACTGCTATTCACTTTATCAATGATGCAGCGGCTTTCCTACAGGGGGAGATATTTGTACAAAACCTTCAGACCAATCCGAGAATACTCGGGATTACTTTGGGGACAGGTTTAGGTTCTGCGGTATGGAATAAGGGTGAGAAGGCCTTCGATGCAGACCTGTGGAATACACCTTATCAGGAAAGTATCTTTGAAGAATATCTTGTAACAAGATGGTTTGTCAAACGGTTCAAAGAGCTCACTGGGAAAGATGTCACTGGTTTAAAAGAAATTTTAGACAATCATAGAGAAACTGCTGCATTCGCAACAATCAAAGATGAATACGCAACACATCTATTTGATTTTATGCAGTTTTTTGAAGAAAAATATCAGACTAATCTCTTTATTATTGGTGGTAATATTGCGAGAGCGCTTCCTATCTTTATTGCAGATCGGGAAGAATTCAATAAATTCACCATTCATACAGCTATATTGGGTGAGAAGGCAGCCATGATCGGCGCCGCAAGTATTTTCAGTTAGTCCAAGGACTTAAAACACAAAATAGCATTTCCCCTAAAAATGAATGCTATTCAAAGAGTTTCTTACAAGAAGCTCTTTGAATAGCATAATTAAAATAGTAACAGATCCAAAGAAATATCCATTTATTCAAACATAGATGGATATTTTTCTGGATTAGCCTCATGCATGATCGCATACACAGTTTCCACAACATCATCCGAAGATGGTTTCGAGAAATAGTCACCATCCGAACCATAGGGAGGTCGGTGCGCTTTTGCTGTCAGTGTTCGAGGCTGGCTATCAAGCAAATAATAACCATTTTGATTTTCAAGTATTTCTTGTAGTATAAATGCGGCAGCACCTCCGGGTACATCCTCATCCACAACCAATAACTTATTTGTTTTTTTCAGAGACTCCGCACATAATTGTCCTTTGTCAAACGGCAACAAGGTCTGGGCATCGATAATCTCGATAAATATCCCCAAACGTTCCAATTCTACAGCAGCTTCTTCGACAACGCGTAACGTTGAGCCATAGGAGACTACCGTAATATCTTGTCCTTCTTTAATGCGCTCAGCATAACCTATTGGCACTGTAAATTCACCAACATTTTCTGGCAAACGTTCTTTGAGGCGATATCCATTCAAACATTCAACAACAATAGCCGGTTCATCAGAGCGGAAAAGCGTATTATACATTCCAGCAGCTTGTGTCATATTACGAGGTACACAGACATGCAATCCTCTTAAGGAGCCCAATATCACAGACATCGGTGATCCCGAATGCCATACACCCTCCAGACGGTGTCCGCGGGTACGGATAATGACCGGTGCTTTTTGTCCTCCGAAAGTACGGTAACTTAAGCTGGCTAAATCATCACTGGCAACCGTGATTCCGTAGATCAGATAATCTAAGTATTGAATTTCAGCAATTGGTTTTAACCCACGGATTGCCAATCCGATCCCTTTTCCGATAATTGAATTTTCACGGATTCCGGTATCAAATACACGATGTGTGCCAAGTTTATCCTGTAGACCTGCAAATCCTTGGTTGACATCCCCTATTTTCCCCACATCTTCCCCGAATGCCAATAAACGTTCATCACGTTGAAAATTTTCTTCAAAACAAAGATTCAACACTTCCCTACCATCCACGATTTTAGAATCTTCATTATAAATCGCTGCTACTGCAGGGACATTGAAGGGAGAATCGACACCATCAGTAAATAATTTCGAATTGTACCGTTTCTCGTTAATCTCCTGCTTAACTTTATACCAATTCAACAATTCCTGACGACCTTCTGTCTGTTTTCCCTTTAGCTCATGCAAGATCTTCCGGACCTGTCCATACACCTCTTTCAACGAAGGTTCTACCATCGATTGCAGTTTTTTTGCTGCGAAGTCCGCTTTTTCATTTGGAATTCGTGACAATAAATCAATGGCTTCTTTTGCTTCAAGCGTCAACGTTCTGATATAATCAGTCCAAGCCCTTTTTTGTTCCTGTCGGACAAAATCCTTGGCATCACGATCCAACTGGTCCAGCTCTTCATCTGTAGCGATACCCGAGCTTTGTATCCACTCCTTCATTTTCGCGATACAGTCGAAATCCGTTTCCCACTGCAAGCGTTCCTGAGATTTATAACGTTCGTGGGATCCCGAAGACGAATGCCCTTGTGGTTGTGTCAATTCGGTCACATGGATCAGACATGGGATATGCTTTTCTCTTGCTATATTTGCGGCCTGTTCGTATGTTTCACACAAGCCTGCATAATCCCAACCTCTGACTTTAAAAATTTCAATTCCGTTTGTCAACTCCTCTTTTTGGAAACCCTTGAGTATTTCAGAAATATCACCTTTTGTAGTCTGGGTCTCATTCGACACCGAAATTCCATAACCATCATCCCAAATAGAAATAACCGCAGGAACCTGATGTACTCCGACAGCATTGATAACTTCAAAAAACACACCTTCTGAAGTTGCGGCGTTCCCGATTGTGCAGAAGGTAACCTCATTTCCCTTATTCGAGAAATAGGACAAATAATCCAAATTTCTATTTTGTTTATATAATTTAGATGCTAATCCTAAACCCAAAATTCTTGCCATCTGCCCACCTGTAGTAGATATATCCGAAAAGGAATTCTTCTGTACCGTTTGATCAAGCCAATTACCCTGATCATCCAGCACCCGTGTAGAAAAATGACAGTTCATTTGCCGGCCGGCAGAAGAAGGATCAGCCTCGACATCTGGATGTGCATATAATTGGGAGAAAAAACGATAGATATCACTGATGCCGGAAGCAAATATAAACGTCTGGTCACGGTAATATCCCGATCGCCAATCGCCATTTCTGAAGACCTTAGCCATCGCAATTTGTGCCAGCTCTTTTCCATCGCCAAAAATACCAAACTTCGCCTTACCTGTAAGCACTTCCTTACGTCCCAATAAACTTACGTAACGACTTTCCAAGGCGGTTCGATAATCATTCACAATAATCTTTTTGAACTCGTCAAAGCTCAAAGTGGAAATAGATTCATTGTTTTGGTCAAATGCAGTATCAAACATATTCTTTTTTGTTTCAACAAATTTAACAAAAATATTATTCTATATAATTGGTGTTTGTCAAATAATTTAACAATCAATAGTTCGTATTTAAGATAGAATATTCTAATTTCTCAAATTAGTACTTTTTGAGAAAAATTCCTAATTTTTGCAGATTTTTAATTATTATAGATAGGGATTAAACGCTAGCGGAGGGGATCAGAAATCCATAGCTCTCTGATCTCCTAAGACACGATGCTCAGGATTGAGATAGATCTTCTTTTTAATTTTAACTTTTTTACTGTGAATTTTTCGACACTACAACTCAATAAGCTCCTTTTTTCCAATATTGAAAAACAAAAGCTTTCGGTACTGACAGCCGTCCAGGAACAGGCTATCCCTGCTATACTAGCTGGCAAAGATTGTCTGGCGATTGCCCCTACCGGAACAGGAAAAACCGAAGCTTTCACCATCCCGATTGTGCAACATTTATTAGAAATGGAGGAAAGAGAACATCCCTCCGTACTTATTCTGCTTCCAACACGCGAACTCTGTATCCAAACGAAAGATAGAATCGCTAAATTGGTTGAGGGTACGGGTCTCGATGTTGCCTGCTTTTATGGTGGCGGAACTTACGAAAGCCAGCTCGCGGCCTACCCTAGCGCTCAGCTGATCCTGGCTACGCCAGGCAGATTACTCGACTTCTTAGAGCAACAGGTCATCGATCTGAAAGTGATAAACATCTTAGTCATTGATGAATTTGATCAATTGCTCGATCTCGGTTTTGCACAAGAAATCAATAAAATTATGCAGGCGCTTCCAACCGAAAGACAGTCTATTTTCGTATCGGCTACACGCACCGCAGAAATGAATAGGATCATTCAAAAGAGGCTCAAAAATCCAATAGTAGTCGCAGTAGAAGATCATCTAAAAAAAGGAAAAATAAGCGAGTATGTGTTGTATGTGGATAAAAACGACAAGAAAAATCTAGTCCGCTACCTTCTTGAAAACAAAATTAAATCGCAAGCCCTTATTTTCACACGGACAGTACATGCTGTTGAACGGATTGAAGCAGATCTTCATCGAAATGGCATTTCGGCACTAGCACTATACGGTGATAAGACGCAACAGCAACGCGAGGACATTGTATCCAAATTTAGAAATAAAGAAAACAGGGTATTGATTGCGACGGATTTGTTGGCAAGAGGAATAGATTTCCCCGATTTGGAAGCTATCATAAACTATGAAGTACCGGACTCCCCCGAGGTATATACACATCGCATCGGAAGAACAGGCCGCTCTCAGGCTGACGGTACAGCCATTACACTCTGCGACGCCGAAGACAACCAGAAGTGGATCAAATTACAGTTATCATTAAATAAACAGATCCAGATTGACGATCAACATCCATTTTTACTGAGTTGGGAGAAAATGCTATCCAGTAGCCAAAACAATAGCCGAAAAGGACAATCAAAATCAAGAAAACGTCGTTAAATTATAATTATTCTTTTACTTTTACCTGCAATTAACAAAATCACAGTCCAAGATGAGTACAATACATTTATTTGACGATAGTAACAATGCGAACGACAATCGCTTAGGGGATCTGGAAAAAACCATCATCATTAATAATCTGATGGAGGTTCCTTTTGCGGAGCGGGATGAATTATGGCGTGATACCTTCTTAAATAACATCGCAGAGTGTACATTGAAACTCGCCGAAACCGAAGTAGTTATCGGTCCGGATGGATTTCCTTATTTCCAGTTGGAAAGTGTCCCCAAAGATCAGAATTTTCAGGCCTTTGTCATCAAAAACCGTTTAAAGGATTTTGTACTACCAAAAGGCTTTGGTATTGCCATTAATACACAAAATGAGAATCCTGACTGGATTTTTACCTATGGCGATTTGGTAAATTATTTCCTGAATGAGGAGTTTTATACAGACCAGAGTATTTTTTCGCAAAAAAATGAGCAAACCACGATCGGTAAAGATGAAGAAATCTTAGTTGGCCAACCGTCCGAAACGATCCTACCGCATCATGTACGCACACAGCTTCGTGAGTTTTTAGATTATTATGGCGTCAAGAATGCCAAAATTATGCTTATCGCGCGTAATTATAAAGACGAAGAAAAAGCCTCTCAAGATCTAGTATTTAATATCGTGGCCAATCAGTTTAGAACAGAGAAAGAATTTACGAATATCATGGAAGCAATAGGCTGGTTTTTGCCAAGGCATTATTCCTATATCGGGTTGGATGAGTTTGCGGTTGAAAATGGTTTCATGCCATTATAGAAGAAAAAATTTGATTATATAAATATAGAATAAAATAATGTTTCCATTTAACGTAAGAGTATACGGGATATTGATCAACGAGAAAGAGGAAGTGCTGATCAGTGATGAAAGAACGGAAAATGTTTCATTTACCAAGTTCCCTGGTGGAGGGCTAGAGTACGGCGAAGGTCTATTGGAGGCTTTAATTAGAGAATATCAAGAAGAATGTGCATTTGACATCGCTGTTGTTAAGCACATCTATACCACTGATTTTTATGAAAAATCAAGCTTTAATGACAGTCAGATCATATCAATTTACTATCAGGTCAAAAATACATCAGCCATCCAGATCAGAACGACTACTAAAGCATTTGATTTTGATCTGGATCAGAAAGTTGAAGATAATAAGCGTCAATCTTTCCGATGGGTCCCGTTACATACACTTTCCATAGAAGATCTGACATTTAAAACCGATCAGATCGCCTGGTTGGAATTTTTGAAAACAATTAAGTGATAATAAATTTTTAATTTTCGTCGATTTTATTTGTATTTAAAAAATAAACATATATCTTTACGTAAACCAATGGAAATACTTTGTTTTTTTAAAGTATTGACCTTAATAACTACATTTTATTATTTTTTTGATATCTCGCTAAAACGAGATGAGTGAAGGGGGAAGTGATATCAAACAGACATTGGTTTATTGAATTTGTAAATTCCTAGTCCTATAGGTTTTTTAATAGTTAGTGTGATTTTATGGCGATACTCCCCGTATCGCCTTATTTTTTATCATTTTATTGACAATTTCCACATTCACCATTTATCCTTACATCCTGTCTGATTTATAATGTTATTATCAAGCAAGAATACTATTTGAATGCTACGAAAGAAGCAAAACATAAATTCTTGTGTAGTACATCTATATCTTTAAATCCGACCTTAGCCAATAGCTCAAGCTGATAGACCAACGATCGCGGTGTATCCTCATGTTCCACATAGGCAAAAACATGGTCACGATACCCTTCGTTTTGCAAGTTAGTCAAATACGCACCATATTTTTGACGATAGATCAACTGTTGAAGAGGGGCATTATTTTGTTCAATTAAATCGAAAATCCATACGCTTCCACCACTTTTGAGAAGCTTAAAAAGTTTTCGAAATGCGGTCTCCCAATCTTGATCGTCTCTCAAATGGTGCAAAACTGCAGTCGCAATAATAACATCAAATTTCTCCTCGGACAGATCGGCTTGTCGAAAATCACCTTTAATCAAATGAACTGATCCATTTGTAAGTATGCCAACACGTTCTTTGGCTCGCTCCAACATGGGCAAGCTCAGATCGACTAAGGTAACATCGGGATTGGACCTGACTTTCTGCAGCAGCTTCACATCATAATTACCTGCACCGCAGCCAATATCCAACACCTGCTCAAGATTCGGATAGAGCGATGAGATTGCATCTGTTATCAGTTCCATATTCCACACCGCATCCAATGTGGTCGCCTGACCTGTTTCTAAATTAGAGAAGCGTTCGACGTCCTTGTCAAACCGCGCTTCAATTTCTTGTAATGTTGCCTTATTCATAGCTAAATAATCATTATGAGCGCAAATGCTCGTTTTGTCATTCCATGGACATATGGAATATCCAAGTTGTTTTCATAGACGCTTTACGCATTCTGTGCATTGATATCGCCTATAAATTTTAATTATTTAAAGGTAGGGTTAACTCAAATTCATTAAAAATATTTATTTTGTCATCAATTCATACCAAAAAAGTATTAATGGAAATCCGACATCTTATTTATTTCAAAACAGTAGCCGAGGAACTCCACTTCGGAAGGGCTGCTGAGCGGTTATTTATGTCCCAACCTCCTCTAAGCAGACAAATCAAAGATCTTGAAGATGAGCTGGGCGTTATACTCTTTTTCAGAACGAACAAAAGGGTGGAACTGACCGAAGCCGGTAAATACTTTTTGGAAGAGGTTGTTGAAATACTTCAAAATTTAGAGCATAGCAAAACGATCACAAAACAGATCCATAACAATATTTCAGGTGAATTTAAGTTGGGTTATATCAGTTCCACACCAAAACAGATGTTGGCAACGGTATTGAAACGGATTCAACAAAAATTCCCCTATCTAAGGGTCAGTTTGTTTGAGACATCAACACAAAAACAAAAAGCTGCGTTGGAAAATGGAAAACTGGATCTCGGCATTATGCGTGCACCTATTTACGCGAGCGAACTCCTTATCACTACCTTATTCGAAGACCCGATGGTTATTGCTGGTTCCACGGAAGTAGACTTCAAGAACATCAATTTTTTCAATGAAAATTTTATCTCTTTCAATCAAAAATATGCTTCTGAATATCATCGCCTAACAATCAATACCTGTAATCGCATGGGGTTTGAACCCAAGATTGTACACCAAAGCAACTCCATGTCTTCTATCCTCGAACTTGTTTCTCAGGGATTAGGTTTGGCTGTTGTCCCGGCATCCACGATAAAACAGTATCCACATCTAAAATTGAAAATCCTCAAACTTGATGACACAGATAGTAAAACAGAGGTAATTTTGGTTTCGAATATAAAAAGTAAGAATAGTGCTCTCGCTGAATTTATTCAATGTATTCAAAAAGAATATCTTAAATTCAATAAAGGCTAATAACCAACCCTGATTATTTTGTTCACGTACACACCATGAAAAAGACTATCATTACCCTCTTTCACTTAGCGCTGTTACTCCCCGTATTACTGTTCGGACAGGAGACTTCAGAAATTGACCAACGATTGCAAACTATTATGCAACGATATCAAGCAATAGGACTTAGTGTAGTACTTGTAAAAAACAACCAGATTTATTTTCATAAGAATTATGGCTACAAAAATATTAAGGACAAGACTTCGCTAAATGACAATGATATCTTTCGGATCGCTTCCATATCAAAGTCGTTTACCGCTACCTCTCTTATGCAGCTTTTAAAACAGGGTCGATGTTCTTTAGATGATGATTTCGGAGATCTTATCGGTTTTCCGATTAGAAATCCAAACTATCCCGAGGTAAGAATAACCCTACGGATGATACTTTCTCACACCTCGAGCATTAACGATCAAAACGGTTATTTTAATCTGGATGTGATCAATCCAACCAAAAATCCGAATTGGAAAAGTTCTTATAATAATTATACACCAGGCAGCCAATATCAGTATTGTAATCTAAATTTTAATATGGCAGGAGCTGTATTGGAAAAATTGACGCAGATGCGTTTTGACAGCTACATCTCCAAAAACATTCTCAAACCATTGAATCTTTATGGTGGATATTGTGTTGACTCACTGGATCATTTGAGATTAGTCCCTTTATATTCATTCGATAACAAAGCTAATATTATCGAAGAACCGAATGCATACGCACCAAGACGTGATGAACTTGCAGCTTATCAATTGGGTTATACGACTCCTGTACTCTCCCCGACTGGTGGTATGAAGATATCGACACTCGATCTTGCAAAATATATGCTTATGCATATGAACTATGGGATGGGTAACGGGAACAAAATACTAGATAAAAAATATGCAAAGATCATGCAAACAGCTGTTAATAGCGATGCAGGGTATGGTCTCGCTATTATGAATGAAAATACGGTAATTCCAGGTGTTACATTAACGGGACATACGGGCTCTGCATATGGCTTATACAGTGCAATGTTTTTCAATCCTGTGAAAAAATATGGATTTGTAGTGATCACCAATGGTTGCGACATACCTGATAGCGAAAATTTTAATCCGCTACTCAAAGACTGCATCCGCGCCTTATATGACACGTATATAAAATAGGTTAAAATTCATTAAAAAGTTTTGCAATTTCTATTTTCAACCGTTTATTTTCAACTTCGAAAAAAGGGTCTAATAAACCGAGGAGTTGGAACACATTCAGAATCATACCCTTGTCCTTCATCCATAAAAATACCCCCAAATAGATGAACACTATTTGGGGGTATAGCTTTATTTCTCGCTTTTACTTATTTCTTTTTTCCCACCCAGTTGACGATCGCTGGATCCAATGGATTGGTCGCTGATCGAAAGCGATGTACCAATTTACCATTTTCGTCGATCAGGAATTTTTCAAAATTCCATTTAATATCGCCGGTAAAATCGGGATTTTCCTGTGTAATCAGATATTTAAATAAAGGCGAAATCTGATCTCCTTTGACTTCTACTTTTTCAGCCATTAAAAAATCTACTCCATAGTTCTGTTCACAGAATTCCTGAATCTCTGTATTGGAGCCTGGTTCTTGTTGTCCAAAGTTGTTCGCTGGAAAACCAATGATAACCAATTTGTCACCAAATGTCTTGTGTAGTTCTTCCAGGTCCTTATACTGTTTCGTAAAACCACATTTAGAAGCTGTATTGACAATCAATATCTTCTTTCCTTTGAAATCAGACATTTTCACCTCTTGCCCTTCCAGCGTCTTAAAAGTGAAATTATAAATTTCGGGGTTGCCAAATAACATTGACATGTACACCATAATAGTTGCTACGATCATATTTATTTAATTTAAAGACTCAACAATGAGTTACTCTCTCTTTCTAGCACCGCACTAAACAATTCGTTAATAGGTGACTTTAGTATTGTTCCGACCTTGATCTGATGTGCCTCACACACTTCACGCAATAACAAATCAAAGCTATAAGCAATTGAGCCAACAAAGTGGCACTCATACTGTGTATAATCTGCATAAGTCAAAATAGAGGCCTGAACAAACTCTTCAAAACCACCTTTTACCAGATCAATAATAAATGGATGGGTAATATTATCAGACATAAATGGCGCAAAGGAGGCTAAAAAAGCATTTGGCCGTTCTTTCTGGTACACATTTTTTATAACAACCTCTTTATTTATACGGTATTTAACGGCGAATTTCTCGTTCAGATCTTTTGGCATGCGCCCATATAAAAATAAGCGTAGGAGCTTTTTACCGAAGTAAGCGCCCGAACCCTCGTCTCCCAGCACATAACCATTACCATTGTGGGAGGCCATGAGCTCCTCACCATCAAAAAAGCTAAGATCCGATCCCGTACCAAGTGTAGCTACATATCCTTTTTTATTACCACAGGTCGCTAAAGCACTACCAAAAAGATCGTTCTCAACTGCGATATAGGCATTTTCAAACAAAGGGGTCAATGCATTTGAAACCATTTCACGACGATCAGGGGTAATACAGCCCGCTCCAAAAAAATAAAGCTCTGTAACCTCGTCAGCATAGGGTATTATTTCAGGTATTTCTTTAATAACCCGTGTGATTTCTTTTTCATTAACGAAAAAAGGATTGAGTCCATTTGTACTGAACGAAATAGGAGCACTATCAGGCAATTCCAATTTCCAATCCGACTTTGACGAGCCACTATCAACAACTAAGATCATACAAATTCTTGATTATTTTCCCCTTATAAACTAGTGTATCAAATATACAAAAATTACCTCCAAACTGAAACGACGATTCTTAAAGAAAATATGTATCTTGGATTTCTTATGTGACATCTTTACAATCTAATGAAACTTTTTGAATCAGTCAGAATTCGACGGGTATAATGAACTAATGAAGAACCAATAAAATACTTTTTTGTTTGATTTAAGCATAAGATACTTTTAATTTTGTAAGCGCATACTAAAATTATTTTTCATGGACAGTGACCATTTAAATGTACCCACAATAAACTTTGAGGTATCATTTCCAGAAGTACAAGCTCATTACATTGACGTAAAAATGAGCCTCAAAAAACTCAATCAACCCTATGTCGATCTAAAGATGCCAGTCTGGTCACCAGGTTCTTATTTAATTCGTGAATATGCAAAAAATGTAGAACGATTTAAACCTGTCGATGCCAATGGAAATCCCATTCCCTTCAGCAAAATATCAAAAAATACCTGGCGCATTACGACAGATGTACTGGATCAGATCGATGTACACTATTCGGTATATGGCTTTGAGGTCTCTGTCCGTACAAATTTTTTCGACAGCGACCACGCATTTATCGTCCCAACAGCAACATTCCTACATATTGAAGGTTATCTTGATGTCCCTTCGACCATCGTTATTGTGCCAAAAGAAACCTGGAAAAGTATATCAACAGGACTTGAATGGTTAACACAACATACCTTTCATGCGCCCAACTTTGATGTTTTATATGACAGTCCGATTGAAGTAGGTAACCAGGATATTTGGAAGTTTCATGCTGCAGGAGTAGAACATGAGTGTGCGATGGTGGGTGGTGGCTCTTATGACAAAGAGCGTCTTACCGCAGACATTACACGTATTGTGGAAGAAGAAACCCGTATTTGGGGATCAAACCCCAACAAACGTTATGTCATTATCACACACAACTACCAATCTGGTGGTGGCGGCCTTGAACACCTTAACTCCACTGTACTGGGAGCTTCGAGAAATGCCTATCGCAATGAACACAGCTACAAAACATATCTGAGCCTCGTGGCCCATGAATATTTTCACCTTTGGAATGTCAAGCGCCTTCGCCCAAAAGCATTGGGTCCATTTGATTACGATGAGGAGAACTATACCACAGGATTATGGATTATGGAAGGGGTTACCTCCTATTATGACAATTTAATCATCAAACGCTGTGGGTTCTATGATGAAAAGGAATACCTTTCATTATTGGCCAATGATTTCAATATTATATTAAACCGTCCGGGACATGAGATACAATCTGCGGCTGCATCAAGCTTCGATACCTGGATCAAATATTATAGACCAGATGAAAATACCATTAATTCGGCCATTTCTTATTATAACAAAGGGGCTATGCTTAGTGCCCTGCTTGATATCAAAGTAATAGCTGCTACAGATGGAAAAATCAAATTGGATGACATCATACGTGCTGCTTATGAAGAATTTTTCTTAAAACTTGACCGTGGCTTTGAAGAAAAAGAGTTTCAGAGCCTAGCGGAGCATATTGCCGGGACCTCGCTGGATGATATATTCCAGGCTGCGCATCAGGATGGCGAACTCGATTACAACGCTTATTTTAATTTGGTAGGATACGAAATTGTGGATACCAACAAAGATAATGACACATTAACCTTGGGTATCACAACCAACAAAACAGATGGTGTAATCAGTGTTGCAACTGTTGAAAAAGGGACGGGTGCCTACGATGCGGGTTTAAACGTCAGAGATGAATTAATTGCAATCAATAATATCAGACTTGATTTAAAAGACAAGGAGATTGATTTTATCATCCAACATGCTACTGATGGTGAAATATTGAATTTCCTTATTGCAAGAGATGGTCTGGTTCGAGAGATACCGGTCCAGATCAGAAGAAATAACAAGAAGATTCATGAAATCCGTCCACTTAAAGATCAAACGTTCCTGCAGGAACTGTTGGGAAAAATCTGGATGGCTTGATGTGAACGTTAGTCAATATGTGCCATTTAACAGAAAGAGCAGAAATATATTTCTGCTCTTTCTCTCAATATTAAAACTTATATCTTACCGAAAATCCAATAGGATCAAATATCTTGATGCTGGATTCATTCAGAAAATCAAAATAAGGTTTTACATCCAATGAAATCTGAAATGGGGCTTGTGGAATATTATACTCTATTCCGACAATACCGTCTATACTTAAATTAAGATGTGAGTCGAACGATTGACGTTGACCATTTATAATTTTGTCTTTTTCTTTGTACGACCCGATACTTCCACCAAAACCATAGTACCAATTTAGACCAGTCGCTAAAGGTTTGTAAATCTCATACAATCCGACAACACGAAACCGGCGGAAATCAGAATTGCTTTGAATACTCATAATACCTTCCAATGCGTGGTTTGAATTAAGTGTATGACGATAAGTAATCCCCTGAGCAGAACCAAACCGCCCACCAATAGCGCCTCTATTATCCAACTGAGCTACAGCTTTATTGGATAACGCACCAAACATCAGCATTCCACCGACAGCCAAAAATATTTTTCTCATAAAAATTGAACGCTTTATACTCTACTTTATATCTTTCAAAAGTAACAATTACAGCTATAACGACACAATGTTTAATTTGTTATGACATTAATCCCAATATCTCCAACTTTATTTCTGATATTTTTTTTATATTTAAGTCAATAGTGATAACCAAATAAACTCAAGTGATATGGGCAGAATTTTTGACTTTATAACCTTATATAAAGAAAAATACGCAAAGGACATTATGGTTGCGGGCAGAGACTCCAGTGGCAACTGGAAAACTTACTCCACCAAAGAATATACAGATGCAATTGATTCCTTGAGTAGGGCTCTATTGAAATTGGAGCTTAAGAAAGGGGATCGTGTCGGAATAATGTCCGGTAATAGACCGGAATGGAACTTGGTTGATTTTGCCTGCAATCAAATAGGACTTGCAACAGTTCCCCTTTATCCTACATTATCTACTCAAGATCTTTCATTCATTGTGAACGATTCTGATGTTAAAATGTTATTTGTAAGCAACAAAGACCTGACAGCCCGTATTGAGCAGGCGATCAAGGAACATGGCATACAACCCCAGGTATATACCTTTGATCAGATTGAAAATCATACTCCTCTAACTGAGTTAATTGCAAGTGCAAAAGAAGACACGACTGATCTGTCCTCTCATCGCGATAGCGTTACCGAAGATGATCTATTGACCTTGATTTATACCTCGGGCACCACAGGGCGTCCCAAAGGTGTTTACCTATCCCATAAAAATGTCTATAGCAATGTCACCGCCTGCAATTATCTGATACGGGAAGATTTCAAAACTGCACTTAGTTTTCTTCCGTTGTGTCATATTTTCGAACGCATGGTTGTCTATATGTATTATTCAAAGGGGATTCAAATTTACTTTTCGGAAACCCTGGATAATGTAGTTGCCGATATTAACGATGTAAAACCAGATGTCTTTACAACGGTGCCACGTGTACTGGAAAAAGTCTACGACAAAATCATTGAAAAAGGTAAGGCACTGACCGGTATTAAAAAGAAGCTATTCTTCTGGGCGGTAGACTTAGGGCTAAAATTCCAGGAGCCAGGCAAAAACGGCATGCTCTATTCGATTAAACTGGGTATTGCCCGTAAGCTGATCTTTTCTAAATGGCAGGAAGCATTAGGAGGTAATATTAAGATTATTGTATCTGGTGGTGCGGCTCTTCAAGAGCGCTTAGCGCGTATATTTTGGGCTGCTGACCTTAAGGTACTTGAAGGATATGGATTGACGGAAACATCTCCTGTTATTGCCGTAAACTCTTATTTACCAAATGGACTAAAATTTGGAACAGTCGGAAAACCGCTTAAAAACCTTGAAGTAAAAATTGCATCAGATGGTGAGATACTAGTGAAAGGCCCTAGTATTACAACTGGCTATTATCAAAACGAGGAAGCTACTAAAGAAGCTTTCGATGAAAATGGCTTCTTCAAAACCGGAGATATTGGCGAAATTACGACGGATGGTTTCTTAAAGATCACCGATCGAAAGAAGGAGATGTTTAAAACAGCTGGTGGAAAATACATTGCACCACAGTCCATTGAAAACAAGTTAATGGAATCAACCTTGATCGGCCAGGTGATGGTAATCGGCGAAAATCGCAAATTTCCAAGTGCATTAATCGTCCCTGCCTTTGATGTCCTTTCAAAATGGGCTGCTCAAAAAGGAATATCCAGCAGTGCAAATGAAGAACTTATCAAAAATTCCGAAGTTGTTCAGAAATACCAAGAGGAAATAAACCGATTATCAGGTAACTTTGGCCATTGGGAGATTGTCAAGAAATTTATTCTTTTACCAAAAGAATGGTCAATAAATGAAGGTCAATTGACCCCAAAATTGAGTTTGAAACGAAAAGTTATTTTAAAAGAGAATGAAGCTGCCATCGACAAATTGTATGTAGAGCAGAATCAAGAATAACAATTTGCACGATTATTGGAGCGGATGATCTTATTATGAAGCACGTTACACTAAAAGATTTATTTACATTCGGATACTGGAAAAATATTTGGCAGGTCATGATTGATGCCTTCAACGGATTCAATGATGATAAGTGCATGAAAAAAAGTGCATCGCTAGCCTATTATACGATCTTTTCGATCGGTCCGTTGTTAATGATCGTCATTTGGTGTATCGGTTTCTTTTATGGTGAACATCTTCAAAGTGGTTCTTCTGCACAAGATGAAGTACTGAACGAAGTTACGATACTTTTTGGACAGGGTGTGACCACGCAGATTCAATCCTATCTTCAGAAAATTACATTTGAAAACAAATCCAATATAGGCATTACAGTCGGTATTGTTACTTTGGTCCTTTCCTCCACGACTTTATTTGTCGATATCCAGGATTCAATAAACAATATCTGGAAAGTTAAGCCTAAACCTAAGAAAGGCTGGCTAAAATTAATCATCAATAGACTAATTTCCTTTTCCATCGTTATTGCTTTAGGTTTCTTATTAATTGCTTCATTGATGATAAATGGGGTTATTGTCGCGGTCACCAACCTGGTCATGACCTATTTCCCCATTATTCCGATTGCCCTGATATCTTGGGTAAATACCGGTATTACGTTTTCTGTCATTGTGATACTGTTTGGATTTATCTTCTCATTCTTACCGGATGCCAAGGTGAAATTCCGCGATATGCTCGGCGGGGCTATTTTCACTGGGCTTCTTTTTATGCTGGGGCGCTACGGAATTTCAATTTACCTCAACCTCTCCTCCACGGCGAGCTTTTACGGTGCAGCAGGTTCTATCATAATCATGTTATTGTGGATCTATTATTCCGCTGCAATACTTTACTTCGGAGCTGAGTTTACCAAGTTTTATGCGATCAAATTTGGAGCGGGCATCGTTCCGTCCGCATTTGCTGTTGCTGTTGAACAAACAGAAAAAGTCAAGAAAATGGGTTCTGATGCTGAAGCCCATATCGGAGATACAATCCAAGTCTTAAAGTAGTCACATTATTTTTTCTCTTTTTTTCCACTGATAGAGCCGTCTATTCCGATCACATCGATCACCCTGTCACCAATTTGTGTGATATCTGATTTCAGACCGATCATCACAGTAAAAATATTGACCGGCGTATCCTGTATTTTTCGGAAATTATGTAAGTACCCTAACTCCAATCCAAGAAAAAAACCATTGAATTTGTAGTCAGCTCCAGCACCTAGTTTACTGGATAGGTTAAAACGATTTATATTTTCCATCTTAACCAGTTTCTGATCAGCTATCACATTCGCACGGGGCTCACTTGTCAAGCCTATTCCCGGCCCAAGAAAACCGTAAACATTCAATCGGCGCATCTGTTTTCGCACACCGCCCGAAAATGCGAAAGTATAAAAATTCGTATTTGCATCCTCAATACGATAGGCAAAATCAGGATCGGGAAGACGTTGCTTGTATTTAAATGACAGGGTATACAATGTTGGCGACACAAAAAACATCGAATTTTTAAGGGAAATATCCAGGCCAATACTACCAGAAAATTTTGGGGAGAGTATATCTTTCGTTTTGCCTATAGGAAATCCCATTCCGGTTGTTCCCCAATAGTAAACTTTCCGATAATGTATTGTATCAACACCACCCTGGGCATAGGTAGCGATGCTAAACAAAGGAAGAAGAACGAAAACAAGAAGAAATTTATTCATTTAAAAGCGTTTAATATTGAATAAGAACAATATTAAACGCAGAATGTTCCAAGTATCTAGAATATTTTAAAGATAACTTTTGGATTGTGGACCTTGATTAAACAACAGATCGATAATACTCAAATCTGGATAGAAACCATTTTTGTCCAAAAAAACCTGATAGTATTCTTTGGGAGCAGCCAATACACTTTCCTTTTTTGGATGTATGATTTCCCTATAATCGATCGCCTCCGCCTCATTGACCGTATATTCCTCTGTAAAGGAAACTGTTCTTTTTAGCTTGATTGATTTTAGTACCAGCTCCAACTGTGCAACGTTAAAGTCCAGGAGATAATCGAATTTTTCCTGATAAAAACGACTAAAATCATCTTCATAATATTCGAAATACGCAGAACTCCGGTAAGCGGTCTGAATACTCAACCAATGTAAACGCTGCCAGTCAAATTCATAACTGATCCGGATATCTTTCATTGGGACGCGTTCCTTATTACCATGTTGGATGGGAACTATTAAATCCTGTACCCCATTGGCAGAAGCAATGCGTGCCCGTGTACGATAGCTCTGTTTTTGAAAATGTTCATATTTTTCGATTACAACAGGGAGATTATTCTCCTGAATGGTATGAAAATAAGATATCGGCGGAAGATAACATGCTGGAAGTAATAACTGCGATTCCATAAAAACTGATGATTTTTGTTATAAGTGACGCAAAAATAACTTAATTTAAGGATATTTGTAAAATACAACTGGGAATTTTAGCTATAGCATGAAACAAAAAGCGTTAAACGCATTAATCTATGTCATCTCTCTTCTCCCCTATTGGTTTCTATATTTGATTTCCGATGGGCTTTATTATATCCTCTATTATATTATTGGGTATAGAAAGGGTATCGTATTCCAAAATTTAGAAAATGCTTTTCCCGAAAAAACTGAGGCTGAAAGACTAGTAATCGCAAAAAAATTCTACCGCTTTTTTCCGGATTTACTGGTAGAATCCATTAAGCTAAAAACGATTTCAGCCAAAGAAGTCAAGCGGAAAATGACTTTAGAAAATGAAGAGGAACTAACGCGTCATCTCGCTGCCGGGAAAAATGTGATTGGGGTAACCTCGCATTATGCCAACTGGGAACTCGGGATACACCGTCTGAGTTTGATCACTGATTTTCCAACATTGATTGTTTACAAACCGTTAAACAACAAGGACATTGATACAGTCTACAATTCGATGCGCGGTCGTTTTGGAGCAGAAATGGTTCCAATGAAACAAATTCTCCGACATATTGTAAAATTGAAAGGGCAGCCCAATGTCAGTATGCTGGTCGCTGATCAGACCCCACTATATTCTGATTCTGATTATTTTATCAATTGGTTGAACCAGGAAACATTAGTTTATACAGGAGCTGAGCGGCTATCAAGAATAAGCAGGGCCCCCGTTGTATTTTGTTATATTGGCCGAAAAGCAAAAAGAGGGCAATACTTCTGCAAGTTTGTTACCCTGGTAGAAGATCCTTCCGAATTTGCCGAACATGAAATAACGGATTTACACAATCGCTTTGCGGAGCAAATGATTCATGAAAATCCCGAATATTGGCTTTGGTCACATAATCGCTGGAAAAGGAAACGTAGAAAATGAGTAAATTACCAAAAGTAGCTGTTGTCATATTGAACTGGAATGGTCGTTTCTTCCTGGAGAAATTCTTACCTTCCGTCTACAACAGTTCTTATCCAAATATTGAATTCGTCATTGGTGACAATGCATCGGATGATGATTCTATTCTATTTGTCAAGCAGTACTATCCCACTATTACCATTCTTGAAAACGACAAGAATTATGGATTTGCTGGTGGATACAACAAAGTCCTGGAACGTGTAGATGCGGATTATTATGTCTTGTTAAATTCAGATGTAGAAGTCAGCCAAAACTGGATAGAGCCTGTTATTGCTTATATGGAGCGTACCCCGGGTATTGCTGCCGCACAACCCAAGATACTATCCTTTCATAATAAAGATAAATTTGAGCATGCCGGTGCCGCCGGAGGCTATCTGGACTATTTCGGTTTTCCTTTTTGTAAAGGAAGGATTTTACACGAAGTTGAGGAAGACCATGACCAGTACAATCAGGAATCTGAGATTTTCTGGGCATCAGGTGCCGCGCTTTTCATCCGAGAAAAAGCCTGGAAAGAAGCGAATGGTTTAGATGAAGATTTCTTTGCTCATATGGAGGAAATTGATCTATGCTGGCGATTGAAAAAGATGGGCTATAGTATAGGTTACTGTCCAACGTCCGTTGTCTATCATGTAGGCGGTGGGACATTAAATGCCAGCAACCCTAAGAAGACCTACCTGAACTTTAGGAATAATCTGGTTATGCTGCAAAAGAACCTACCTTTGGGTAAAGCAATTTGGATAATTTTCTTACGCCTTTGGTTTGATTTAGCAGCATTGATGAAGTTTCTAATTGACCGAAAGCCGAAAGATGCATGGGCGATCAGTCGCGCACATCAGTATTTCTTCCTAAACATTTTTAAAAATGCTAGAAAACGAAAGAAATATACAGCGACAGAAAACCAGACGGGACAGTATAATAATTCAATTATTATTGATTTTTACACGAATAATAAACATAAATTTTCGCAATTGAATCCAAAGGATTTCAAATAAGGCATTTGAAGTCCGCATCTTAAAATGCACAAAAACGCATTTTAGAAATAAGGCACTCTTTACAACAAGATTCTTTATTTATTTTATTTAAACGTACTTTTTATTTGTAATTTTGCAACATGTTGGCGATGGATATTGAAAAAAAGATAAAAGACTTAACAGCAGAACTTAATCATTACAACTATCAATACTATGTATTGGCGAATAGTCTTATTTCAGATTATGACTTCGATCTCAAATTAAAGGAACTCGAAGCACTGGAACGTCAATATCCGGAATTTGCCGATCCAAACTCACCTACACAACGCGTCGGTGGCGATATCACATCTAAATTCCAAACAGAGAAACATCGTTGGCCCATGCTTTCATTGGGCAATACTTACAGCCAGGAAGAGCTGTTTGACTTTGATCAGCGAATCCGCAAGATCATAGGCGATCAGTTTGAGTATGTCTGTGAATTAAAATTCGACGGCCTCTCCATCAGCCTCACCTATGAAAACGGAGTACTGAGCAAAGCAGTTACCCGTGGCGATGGAACACAGGGTGATGTTGTGACAAGTAATGTCAAAACGATTCGCTCCATTCCAATCAGACTCAAAGAGGGCGACTACCCGCAACAGTTTGAAATTCGTGGGGAGATATTTATGCATAAATCCGCCTTTTTACGTCTAAACAAGGAACGTGAAGAGAATGAAGAGCAGACTTATGCCAATCCGCGCAATTTCGCTTCGGGTACGATAAAACTTCAGGATTCAGCGGAGGTTGCCAAAAGGCCCTTGGATTGTTTTCTATACTTCTTGTATTGTGACAATAGAACCAATTTATTTCACGATCACTGGAACAGCCTTGAACAAGTGAAAGACTGGGGCTTTCCTGTCTGTGAACATACAAGAAAATGTAGTACACTAGCTGATGTCTTTGAATTCATTGACTATTGGGACACCGAACGACATAATCTCGGCTATGAAATCGACGGTATCGTCATCAAAGTGAATGATTATGCCCAACAGGAAGATTTAGGTTTTACGGCGAAAAACCCAAGATGGGCGATATCCTATAAATTCAAAGCCGAACGTGTTGAGACAACACTAAATACTATTAGCTATCAGGTTGGGCGTACCGGAGCGGTCACTCCTGTTGCTAACCTTCAACCTGTATTGTTAGCGGGGACCACGGTCAAACGCGCTTCACTGCACAATGCCAATGAAATTGCACGATTAGATTTACATCAAGGTGATACCGTTTATGTAGAAAAAGGTGGAGAAATCATCCCAAAAATCATTGGCGTGAACCTTGAAAAGAGATTAGCAGATACGACAGCCTTTATTTATCCGGACAGCTGTCCAGAATGTGGCACCACATTAATTAGACAGGAAGGTGAAGCAGTTCACTACTGTCCGAATGAAACAGGATGCCCCCCACAGATCGTCGGTAAAATGCAGCATTTTATCGGGCGTAAGATGATGGATATCGAGGGAATGGGCGATGAAACAGTAGAGACCTTTTTCAAAAAAGGACTATTGCATAATATCGTCGATATCTACGGTCTAAAAGATCATCAGGAAGACTTACAGCAACTCGACCGCTTTGGCCAAAAATCCATAGACAATATGCTTTCGGGCATTGAGAAATCAAAGGAGAAACCTTTTGAGAAAGTGTTGTTTTCTTTGGGCATACGTCATGTTGGCGAAACAATCGCAAAAAAACTAGCACAGCATTTCAAGAACATCGATGCCCTTGCTCAGGCTTCAACGGAAGAAATTGAAGCGGTACAAGATATCGGACGCCGTATCGCGGAGAGTGTTAAAGAATATTTAGACAACCCTATTCATCAGCAACAACTCATCAGCCTAAGACAGTATGGCTTAAATTTGGAAATTGAGGAAAGGGAAATCATTCTGGCCAGCGAAAATCTCAGCGGAAAGACCTTTTTGATTTCAGGTGTATTTGCTGAGTATTCCAGGGAGCAGCTCGCTGAGCTGATTGAGAGCAATGGAGGCAAGATGCTTTCTTCCATTTCTGCAAAGTTGAATTATCTGGTTGCAGGAGATAAAATGGGACCATCTAAATTAGCGAAGGCAGAAAAATTAGGTGTCCCAATGATTAATGAAAAGGATCTCTTAGACCTTATTCATGCCAAATAGGATTTTTTAATTAAATTTATATAAATACAAAAACAAGATGAACGAGCTTCACGGCGCAGGAGTAGCATTGGTCACTCCTTTTAACTCAGATGAATCTGTTGATTTCGAGGCATTAGGTCAACTCATTGACTTGCAAATCAACGAGGGTATGGATTATTTGGTTTCTTTAGGTACAACTGGAGAAGTTGCCACATTAACTAAAGAAGAACGAAAGCGTATCTGGGATTTCACTGTCAAGCGCGTGAACGGTAGACTTCCTTTGGTTGCTGGCATCGGTGGTAACAATACCGCAGAGATTGTAGAACAGATCAAAGCTTTCGATCCAACTGGTTTTTGTGCCATTTTATCTGTGTCACCTTATTATAACAAACCGACACAGGAAGGAATTTATCAGCACTATAAGGCTATTGCGCAAGTTTCCCCTTTACCTATTATATTATATAATGTACCGGGCCGTACAGGTAGCAATATGACAGCACAAACGACATTACGTTTGGCGAATGATTTTTCAAATATTGTTGCAATAAAAGAAGCTTCCGGCAATTTTGCTCAATTCAGCGAAATCTTACGGGACAAACCGGCAGATTTTCTATTGATCTCCGGAGATGATCCGGTGACCTTACCCATGATGGCACTCGGTGCTGCTGGCATTATCTCTGTTGTTGGAAATGCATTTCCAAAACGCGTTGCCAAGCTGGCAAAATTATGTGCAGAAGGGAATTATCATGAAGCAAGAGCAATACATAACGATCTACTCCAGATAACAGATCTTTGTTTTGTGGAAGGAAATCCTGCTGGCGTCAAATATATTCTTAAAAAATTAGGTATCGGTAACGACACTTTACGCCTTCCATTGGTAGGTATCAGTGAAAAAACACAAGTAGCGATAGCAGAAGAAATGCACAAATTGAATTAAGTGATCAATTTGTTTGTTATTGAAAAGTTTAGATCTCGCTTGAGGTCTAAACTTTTTTGCTTCAAGGCGTTGCAATATAACAATATAATACCTACCTTTGCACTTCCACAAATGTGGAATTTTAAATAACAAAATTAATTAACAAAATGCAACAGTACGAATCTGTAATCGTTCTTACCCCGTTGCTTTCTGAAGATGCTGCGAAAGAAGTAATCGCAAAATTCAAAAACATCTTAACAGAAGGCGGAGCCGAGATTGTCGCTGAAGACAATTGGGGTTTGAAAAAATTAGCGTATCCAATCCAGAAAAAATCTACTGGATTTTATCACTTAACTGAATTCAAGGCTCCAGGTGAATTAATCAACAAATTAGAGGTTGAATACAAACGTGATGAGCGCATTATGCGTTTCTTGACTGTAAGTTTAGACAAACATGCTAGAGCTTACAACGAGAAAAAACGTAGCGGTGCATTCAACAAAAAAGCTGAAACTAAAACTGAGGAGGGCGCAAACTAATGGCTAACGAAAATATCCAATACGTAACTGCTCCTAAAGTAGAGGACAACCGTAAAAAATACTGTCGTTTCAAAAAGAATGGTATCAAATATATCGATTATAAAGATGCTAACTTCTTGATGAAATTTGTAAATGATCAAGGTAAAATCTTACCTCGTCGTTTAACTGGTACATCTTTGAAATTTCAACGTAAAGTAGCTCAAGCTGTTAAACGTGCTCGTCACATCGGTTTGTTACCTTACTTAGCTGATGCAATTAAATAAGGAGGACGATAGAAAATGGAAGTAATTTTAAAACAAGATATCAAAGGCTTAGGTGAGCAAAACGATATCGTTAATGTAAAACCAGGTTTCGGTCGTAACTACTTAATCCCTCAAGGATTTGCTATTCAAGCGACTGAATCTGCAAAGAAAGTTTTAGCTGAGAACATCAAACAAGCTCAGTTCAAACAAGAGAAAATCAAAAAAGACGCTACTGAATTAGCTGGTAAATTGGAAGCTGTAAAACTTTCGATTGGTGCTAAAGCAGGTGAATCTGGCAAAATCTTCGGTAAAGTAAATAGCATTCAAATTGCTGATGCGTTGAAAGCAAAAGGTTTTGATGTAGATCGTCGTCGTATTACATTCGAAGTTGAACCTAAAGAAATAGGTGAATATATCGCTAACTTAAACTTACACAAAGAAGTTAAAGTTCAAGTTCCTTTCGAAGTAATCGCTGAATAATTTTATATTATTTGGTACAACATACAAAAGCGGCTATTTAATAGATAGCCGCTTTTTATTTGTCTCTTACCTTACCTTACCTTACCTTACCTTACCTTACCTTACCTTACCTTACCTTACCTTACCTTACCTTACCTTACCTTACCTTACCTTACCTTACCTTACCTGCTTAAAACAAAAAACTCGCGCTGCTGAGAACAACGCGAGGCATAATCTAGGGTATTTGAAAGGGAAAATCTTTATTTAAATCAAAATATCAATAAAAAACCAAAAACAAAACAAATAAACCAATAAAACATTCATTTTTATCTCGTTTTCATATTCAAAAGAAGCAAAAATTATCCATTTATCAAAATAAAATCAATTTTATTTTGATAAAAACACATAAAATATCAAAATACAATAGAAAAAATAAAAATAACACCACTAAAAACAAGCAAAAGTCAACAAAACACAATAAATACACATAAAAAACAAACTTTAATAGCATAAAAACAAAAGACAAGACAAAAAAAAGACCTGAAATAAAAATATTCCAGATCCTTTACGTTAAAACAACAATTATTATGCTAATTGCTTCTCTAATTTCTCATTTAAAACAGACTTTGGAACTGCTCCAATTTGCTTATCTACAATTTCTCCATTTTTGAAGAACAATAAAGCAGGGATATTGCGGATACCATAACGAACTGAAATCTCTGGATTTTCATCTACGTTTACTTTTCCTATCACAGCCTTACCTTCGTAATCTTTAGCTAATTCTTCAACAACAGGACCAACCATACGACAAGGACCACACCATTCTGCCCAAAAATCAATTAATACGGGTTTGTCCGCTTTCAAAACAACTTCTTCAAAGTTGCTATCTGTAATTTCTAATGCCATAATCTTAATCTTTTTAATTTTATAAACCGAAGTTATATTTATGATACTACTTAATTGCTAAAATCAATAAACAAAGATAGTAACAACTGTCAATGTAATTGTAATCTTAATTACACAAAATCTAATCCAGATTAGTTCAAACGGTAATTAATCCCTTCAAACTTATCTATACAGTCCAAAAACTCATTTGTGAGGTTTATTTTCAGACTTTTAGCTGGCATTTCGACAGAGATTTCGTCCTGAGGATCCCAGATTTTAAATTTCAATTGACAATTTGGCACAACGCCTTCAATCTCGTTCTGCGCCAAGATATCTTTAATGCCATCTAAGAATTCTTCATTCAACTTCGGCAGAGGAATATTAATTGTAAAACTCTTCGCCATCTTTTCTCGGAGCTCAGAAAGCAACTGTACACTTCTTAATTCGAAACCCCAGTTTCCGACCTGTCTAAAACGCTCCTGAACCAATCCGCGCAATTGAACGAAATAACCCTCTTGTAAATACCCCTTTAATTTCACATACTCTTCACCAAACACCGCCATATCGTAAGAATCGCTATAATCCTCAATAATAAAAGATGCAAATGGCTTACCGTTTTTAGTCAGACGGTGGTTTGCCGAAGCTATAATCCCACCAATAACCAATTCTTTGTTCTTGATACGATTAAATTCGAGTAATGTCTCTTCATCTACTTCAGCAGCTTTTGCTTTGTTAATCAGGGAGAGATCAGACACTGGATTATGACAGAAATGTTCGATCTCAAACCGATAAGTATCTAACGGATGACTTGTCAGGTATATACCGATGACATCTTTTTCGTATTTAAGCTTCTCGATCAATCCCCATTGTGGACAAGGTGTTAATACAGGTTCCGGTAGTTCGGCAGCTTCACCAGCACCAAATAAGCTGGCCTGTGCAGAGTTTTCATTTTCTTTATAGCGTTGCGCAAATCGGATTGCTTTCTCCATACCTGTTGAATTATCCTCGGTATGGAAATACTGCGCACGATGGGTACTTTCAAAACTATCAAAACCACCGGCGTAAGCCAAACTCTCAAAAGCTTTTTTATTGACCGCACGTAAATCTATACGCTTGGCCATATCAAAAACAGATTTATACAATCCAGATTGTCTCGTTTGCACAATAGCATCTACAGCACCTGCACCTACACCTTTAACGGCACCGATACCAAATCGAATCGCTCCACGTTCATTTACCGTAAATTTATAGTAAGACTCGTTCACATCAGGACCAAGCACCTCCAACCCCATACGCTTACATTCCTCCATAAAGAATGTAACCTGCTTGATATCATTCATGTTATTCGAAAGCACTGCCGCCATGTACTCTGCAGGGAAATGCGCCTTTAGATAAGCTGTCTGATAAGCTACCCATGCATAACAGGTGGAGTGTGATTTATTGAACGCATAACTGGCAAAAGCTTCCCAGTCAGTCCAGATTTTCTCCAGTACTTTCGCATTATGTCCTTTTTCCTCCGCCTGTGCAACAAACTTAGGCTTCATCTTATCAAGTACAGCCTTTTGTTTTTTACCCATCGCTTTACGCAAAACATCAGCATCACCTTTGGAAAAACCCGCCAGCTTTTGGGATAAAAGCATTACCTGTTCCTGATACACCGTAATCCCGTAAGTTTCCTTCAAATACTCCTCACAAGCATCCAAATCGTAGACAATGGGGTCAATTCCATGTTTACGCTTAATAAAACTCGGGATATACTCTATTGGCCCCGGACGGTATAAAGCATTCATCGCAATTAAATCGGCGAATACCGTAGGCTTCAGATCGCGCATATACTTTTGCATCCCCGGAGATTCATACTGGAATACACCGATTGTCTCTCCGCGCTGGAAAAGCTCATAGGTCAATACGTCGTCTATCGGAAATTTGTCGGGATCTAAAACTATACCATGACTTAATTTAACATTCTCAACAGTATCCTTGATAAGTGTCAGGGTCTTCAATCCCAAAAAGTCCATTTTCAATAGACCAGCACTTTCAACGACGTGGTTATCAAACTGGGTCACATACAGATCGGAATCCTTTGCCAGGGAGACAGGGACGAAATTGGTAATATCATCCGGCGTAATAATCACACCACAGGCATGAATACCTGTATTCCGGACAGACCCTTCCAATACCCGTGCCTGACGAATCGTTTCGGCTTCGAGTCCGGCGCCATCAGCGATTGACTTTAAGCG
Source organism: Sphingobacterium sp. GVS05A (assembly GCF_019969845.1). Classification (GTDB taxonomy): domain Bacteria; phylum Bacteroidota; class Bacteroidia; order Sphingobacteriales; family Sphingobacteriaceae; genus Sphingobacterium. The sequence goes on along the minus strand of NZ_JAHXYR010000012.1, from coordinate 96,361 downwards.
ATTGACGGCCTCGATCTCTTCTGTTCTTAACTTCTCCTTTAGACCAGCATCATCCAATGTAAATATTTTGGATAACTTCAGATTTGGAATCAATTTGGCAATTTCATTTGCATCTCCCAAAGGCAAATCCAGCACACGGGCGGTATCTTTAATCGAAGACTTGGCGGCCATTGTACCATAAGTAATGATCTGAGCCACCTGGCTGGCGCCATATTTATTGATTACATACTGCATGACCCGTCCACGCCCCTCATCATCAAAGTCAATATCAATATCGGGCATGGAAACACGATCGGGATTTAGAAAACGCTCAAATAGCAAATCGTATTTTATGGGATCAATATTCGTGATGCCGAGGCAATACGCAACAGCTGACCCAGCCGCAGATCCCCGGCCCGGCCCCACCGAAACACCCATATCACGCGCTGCAGCAATAAAATCCTGTACAATCAAAAAATATCCGGGATATCCTGTTTTTTCAATTGTTGCCAATTCAAAATCCAGACGTTCCCGAATATCATCCGTTATCTCTTCGTAACGTTTCTCTGCACCAACATAGCATAAATGGGCAAGATATTTATTCTCCCCTCTTTTTCCACCATCTTCATTGTCCTCGGCAACCTGAAATTCTTCTGGTATATCAAATTTTGGTAATAGGACATCCCTGTTCAATTTGAAGATCTCCACCTTATCTAAGATCTCCTGTATATTAAGAATCGCTTCAGGCAAATCCTTGAATAAGGTTTTCATTTCATCAGAAGATTTAAAATAATACTCCTGATTTGGCAATCCGAAGCGGAACCCCCGCCCCCTACCTTTAGGTGTAGAAAGCTTCTCGCCATCCTTTACACATAAAAGGATATCATGGGCGTGTGCATCTCCTTTCTTTTCGTAATAAGTATTGTTGGTGGCAACAACTTTAACATCGTATTTACGGGCAAACTTAAGTAAGGTCTGGTTTACCCGATCCTCATCTTCCTGTCCATGTCGCATTAACTCCAGATAGAAATCTTCCCCAAAATGCTCCTTCCACCATTGCAAAGCTTCCTCCGCCTGGTTTTCACCGATATTAAGCACTTTACTGGGCACTTCCCCTTGAAGATTTCCCGAAAGCACAATGATATCTTCCTTATATTGTAGAATAAGATTTTTATCTATGCGGGGCACATAATAGAATCCGGCAGTATAGGCGAAAGACGCTAACTTGGCTAGATTATGATAACCGCGTTTATTCTTCGCCAACAAAACAACCTGATAACCATTATCCTTTCTGGATTTATCTTTATGATCTTCACAGACAAAGAATTCACAACCTACTATTGGTTTTAGGAGCTGACCAGTAGGTTCCTCCCCATTTTCCAGCGCTTCCGCATTCTTTGCTTCCACCTCCTTATTATGTCCAATGACTCTGGAAACGAATTCAAATGCCCCCATCATATTACCGTGATCGGTAAGCGCAACAGCAGGCATATTATCCTTTACCGCAGCAGAAACCAACTTGTCATACGACATCGTCGATTGTAGGATAGAAAACTGCGAATGGTTATGTAAATGTGCGAATTTCGCTTCTTTAAGTGCCGATAATGTATCTGCATCTACAACAACACGAACATCATCCGGTTCAGCCCGTTTTCTGATCTCATCAGAAGCTGCCTTTAAATTAATGTGTTTAAGCCCTGCAGTAGGAACGGGACCAGGATTATTTGTTTTGAAATCAACAAAGTAACCAGTATCTACCTGAAGTTCTTCTGCCGTAAACACCTCTCGTCTGACCAATTCCAGAAAACAACGTGTTGTCGCTTCAACGTCGGCAGTGGCATTATGGGCCTCAGCAAACGGAACTCCAAACAAATAGGAGTGTAATTCGGTCAAATTAGGCAGTTTATACCGACCACCACGTCCACCAGGAATTTTCAACAGATCCGCAGTCACTTCGGTACAGGTATCCAAAACAGGCATGCTCGCCATTTTAGAATCCACACCATAACGATAAAACTCACAGCCCATGATATTGAGGTCAAAACCGATGTTCTGTCCCACAACAAATTTCGCTTTATTTAACGCTGTATTGAATTTTTCCAGGGCAATCTGTAGTGGCACCCCCTGTTCTTCAGCCAATGCGGTAGATATACCGTGTATTTTTTCAGAGTCATAGGGTATATCAAATCCATCAGGTTTAATCAAAAAATCCTGATGTTCGACCAAATTTCCCATCTCATCGTGGATCTGCCATGCCAACTGGATACAACGCGGCCAATTATCCGTGTCCGTAATTGGCGCGTCCCAACGCTTCGGCAAACCCGTTGTCTCTGTATCGAAAATAATATACATAAATTTCTAAACCTCTTTAATACAATACGTTAAATGTAATCAAATTTACATTTATTTGAACTTGAAATTTACGAAATTCTTAGGGAAGATTATGTCAGATTTTTGCGAAAAGTATTAACAGCTATTTAATATTGTACCTGTTACACTATCCCTTTATTTACTATATTTGAACTTGACTCCAATTTCTATGATTAAAGCGATTTTTTTTGATATAGATGGGACATTGTTAAGTTTCAAAACTCATCAGGTCCCCGAATCCACACAACAGGCATTTCAATTTCTAAAAGAGAAAAACATAAAAGTTTTCGTTTCGACCGGTCGTTCCTTTAATCAATTGGGACATATCCGCTATCTTGATTTCGATGGTTTTATAACATTTAATGGTGGTTATTGTGTCACTAAAGATGAACAGGTTATCTATAAAAATAACATTGTCCAAACGGATATTCGTTCATTACTGGATTATGCGAAGCATCATCCTAAGCTTACTTTTTCATTTATGTCCGAAAAAGAAATTTCCCTAAATCAGGTCACGCCCGAAGTACTAAAAATGTATCAACAAGTCAATGTAAAGACGCCGCCTATACGTAATTACGAAGACAACTTTGATCTGGAATCTGTCATGCAGATCAATGTTTTTATCAATCCGGAGGAAGAGGCTGAATTTATGGAAAACGTTATGCCCAATTCGGTTGCATCACGATGGACATCCGTTTTTGCAGATGTAAACCCAATGGGCCAAAGTAAAAAAGTTGGTATTGATGTTTTTTTAGAACATTTTGGCATCGAACTTTCGGAAACCATGTCCTTTGGTGATGGGGGAAATGATATTACCATGCTCGCCCATACACAGGTTGGTATCGCCATGGGAAATGCGAATCCCGAAGTAAAGGAAATTGCAGATTATATTACTGACGATGTGGATAGCAACGGCATCTGGAATGCCTTAAAACATTTTGGTGTTATTTAGAAGTGAATTGTGAGTGTAGCGCGACAGGTATTGCTATTGCTGTTCAATAGCAAACTATGTCGTTCTGGGAAAAGATATTCCAATCTGTTCTGGAAATCTGCCATTAGGGTATTCTCAAATTGACCGTTCAGGTAATGATTCATACGATGACTTACCTCAAATAGCATTATTTTGGGAGATCCCGAGAGACGGATTCGGATAGGATGTGAAGACATGCTATTATATCCGTTTGCAACTGCATTTTGCACCATCGGAAATAATAGAAGCGGAGGTATCATCAGCTCATTTTCCGATTGGAAACGGTTTTCCCATTTCAGTGAGAAACCGGCAGGCATTAACCTATTGACGATTTCGAAATATTGGTTTAACAAACCCAGCTCGACCTCTATTTCCTGGTAGGTCCCGAGCTCCAATAGCAACATTTTTTTTTGAAATATCCGATATTCCGGTTCCACCACAGCTTCTTCCGCTAAGATCTTTTCCATTAGAAAATGATCTATTTGACTGTTACCAAATGACAATCTATCGGACAGTGCTAATGCCTCTTCATTTCTTACAGACTTTTTACGCAGAATGCGATCAATTATACCTGACATTTCTTAAATTGCTATAGATTAGATACACAAAAATAAGGAAACATTATGTCAAATATTGCAATAGTTATTGAAGAAAGAGCCGCAGACATAGGTAATTTCTTGGTGGGAAGACTACTTCCATTCAGACAAAAAAGGATGGTCGGTCCGTTTATATTTATTGACCATATGGGGCCTGAAACGATCTCCGAGCCTCAGTTCATGGATATTGCTCCACATCCTCATATTGGACTATCAACATTAACTTACCTCTTCGAAGGGAGCATTATGCACCGCGACAGTCTAGGAAACGAGGTCGAAATAAAACCGGGAGCGGTAAACTGGATGACAGCCGGAAAAGGGGTAACACATTCCGAACGAACTCCGGACTACCTAAGGTCTATCACTCATGAACTACATGGTTTACAGATCTGGGTCGCATTACCAAAGGATCTGGAAAAGATGGAACCAAATTTTGTTCACATTGAAGAACCTCAACTTCCCCATTGGAGCGAAGACGGTGTAAACTATCGTCTGATTGCAGGTGAGATTAACAATCATCGTTCGGAAGTACCCGTATACAGTCCCTTATATCTTATTGAAATTAAAGCTGACAAAGACTCTCTTATTAAGCTAGGTGAACATCTCTACGGAGAAAGCGGATTGTACATTCTTCATGGCTCGGTACATGCAGAAGGCCAAGAATTTGGCCCAAAACAAATTCTGGTTGCAAAGGATGCCAAATTATGTGAATTCGAAATCAAAGCCGGCACCTCAGTGTACATCTTTGGTGGTGAACCTTTCCCCGAACAACGCTATATCGACTGGAATTTTGTTGCTTCGGACATTGAGACCCTCAAAATCGCCAGAGCAAAATGGGAGCAACACGAATTCCCTGAAGTTCCCGGAGATGATGGCTATATTCCCATTCCGCCAGTAAATCCGACTTTAGGACAAAAGAAAACTTAAAAACAGTACAAAGCTTGGCTGAATGACATAAAAATAGGGGTATCTAAAAAGTTCAGATACCCCTATTTTTTTATTTTGTTCATACCCCTCCAATGTACCTTTTTCAAATTTTCAATGGAGAGTGCTTCTACTTTCTGTATAGATTCTTTTTTCGTTACACTCTACTTCGTTAATGTTCTAATGCGCTATCCCACTGACACCACCAGAAACAACAAGTTTCATCGCATCGGTAGGTGACATATCCAGCTTTTTTACCTTATCCGCACTGATGATAACAACCTGACCGGCAAAAGAATAAGAATAGGGAAAATAAACCATCACCTCATCTTCCAAACCAATACTTTTTAGATCATGTTGTGTCAGGAACCCTATCTTTTTTAGTCCGAACTCGTTTACAGTTACCAGCACGGGTTCATTGAATTTTTTCGCATCACCCACAAATGCTTCGGTAAAATCCTTTATCGAAGTATACAAGGTATTCAAAAGCGGTATTCTTTTGATCTGATGATTAATCCACACTTTAATCGGGTCAGTTACAAAATTCGTAAATATCACCCCCGCAAGAACAAGAATAAGAATTACAGTCAAGATTCCGATTCCGGGAATATATAGCGGATGCCCTTTTTCATCCTGAAAAAAATGTTCTGTCAGATTCAGCGCAGAGTCTATCGACGCAAAAATCCATACGATCAGAAAGACAGCACCAGCCAAAGGCACAACAACGAGAATACCTCGAATTAGATAATTAATAAATCCCCTGAATAATTTGCCCAGCATGAGTTAGAAAATCAAAATATATTTATACAAAAATGCAGAATATCCTTTATTATTCATAAAAATATACTCTTTTTACCCGTTGCGAGATACTCGTCAACAGTTCATAAGGAATAGTTCCGATAGATTTCGCAGCAAGCTTAATATCGGGGTAAACAATTACCTCGTCTTCCTCGGCGACTTCGATATCCGTAACATCAAGCATACACATGTCCATGCAAATATCTCCGATCGTCGGTACAAGACAGCCATTGACCATCATCTTACCTACACCATTGCCAAAACGTCTGTCATAACCATCTGCATAACCAATTTTTATGGTTGCTGTTTTGCTATCCCGGAGCAATACCCCATGCCGATTATAACCTACCGTCTCTCCAGCAGCTAAATGTTTTATTTGCGTCACATTGGTCTTCAAACTACTGACTTCTCTGAGCGGAAGATCATGTCGTTCAACATCGATCCCATACAGTCCGATTCCCAACCGAACCATATCAAAATAAGCCTGCGGCCATAGTTCGATGCCCGAGGTTGCTGCAATATGTCTTAAGAACGAATAACCGAGACCTTCTTCAAGGCGCTTTGTAAATTGATCCAAGAGGTCAATCTGCTGTTGGGTGAAAGTATTATCCGCTTTATTTCCAGCAGAGGCCAAATGGGAAAATGCTGATTTTACCTGAAGTATCGAACCATCTTTTAGCTCCGTAATGAGTCTATCGACTTCATCAGGCATAAAACCAAGACGATGCATTCCTGTATCCACTTTGATATGAACCGGAAAGGATGCAATTCCCTTCCCTTTTAAGTAATTCAAGAAAGAAGACAGAATTCGAAAGCTATAAATCTCAGGTTCAAGATTATGCTGAACGATGGATTCAAACGTATTTTCATCCGGACTCATCACAACGATTGGCAATGTTATGCCTGCTCCCCTCAGATCAACCCCTTCGTCGGCAAATGCAACAGTCAGGTAATCCACTCTATTGAACTGTAAAAGGTTTGCAATTTCAAAGCTTCCACTTCCATAAGAAAATGCTTTGACCATCGACATCAATTTTACATGTTTTGGCAACAATTGACGATAGACATTCAAGTTATTCTCCATGGCATTCAGGTTGATTTCAAGCACGGTATCATGTGATTTCGCCACTAACAACCGGCTGATTCGTTCAAAATGAAATTCACGCCCCCCTTTCAATAAAATAGTAGAATCTTCCAATTGAATAGCTCTGATATCTTCCAAAAATGCTGTTGTACTAGGGTAAGACACCGATGGAACAGCAAATTGATCAGCAACCTGGGCCAAAATCTCCCCGATCAAGATCAGTTTATCTAGACGGTATTCTGAAAGTAAGCGTTTCAATTTTGACAGACTTTTCTCATCTGTTATATTTACTCCAGGTATATCGGAAAGGATCAATATTTTTCGGGGATGCTGGCCCTGTTGATTTAAAAACTCAAGCGCAATCTGCAGGGCATCCAGATCATTACTATAGGAATCATCAATAATCGAGCTATTCTTTTTCCCTTTTTTGAGTTCTAGTCGCATCGCTACAGGCTGCAGCTCCTTAATTCTCGATGCAATTACCTCTTTTTCATAACCAAAACGCAACATAACGGCAACACAGTTGATCGCGTTTTCCACATTTCCTTTATCGACAAAAGGCACCTCGATGGCAAATGTCCGTCCGCCATAGAAAAGTGTAACTACCGTGAACTTATCATCCACCTGCTTGAGGGAATAAACCTCCAATGAAAGCCCTTCATCAAATCCCCAGGAAAACTTTCGAGGTCGATAGGGCAGTTGAATATCCTCTACATAACGGCTGGGAAAGATCATGGTTTCAACATCCTTGAACAGGTTTATCTTTTCGTAGATCTTTTCGTTCTTTGACTCAAAACCAGCTTTATGGGCCACGCCTATATTTGTTAGCAAGCCAATTGTTGGTTTGATCATATTTTCCAACGTCACCATTTCCCCCTTCTCTGAAATTCCAGCTTCGATAATAGCCAGATTATACTGGTCTGATAAACCCCATAACGAAAGTGCAACGCCCAATTGTGAATTGTAACTTTTAGGGCTGCGGTAGATTTTATATTCAGGAGACATGAGTTGATATAACCATTCCTTGATTATTGTCTTCCCATTGCTGCCAGTTATGCCGATAACCGGAAAGCTAAACTTCTGCCTATGAAAAGCCGCCAATATTTGCATAGCTTCAAGACTGTCCGAAACCCATATCAGATTTGCATCCGGAAATAACAGTTCCTGTTCCTCATCAATCTGCAGAACAAAGTTTCTCACGCCCTTATCATAGGCCTCTTTGATATAATGATGACCATCCCTACTCTTCTGAAGCGCGAAAAACACACCATTATCAGCCTGAACAATCTTCCGACTATCATAAAATAAATGCTGAACTAAAGAATTGGGATCCGTGATAAATGTGCGATTAGGGTGTAAAATCTGGACGATTTCCGATATTTTATACATTCTCCTGATATTTTGATTGGATCAAAACTGAACATTTTTTTAGTTATTTCATATTATTTTTGAAATTTTGACAATATGTTCGAGGAAGATAAAAAAAACAAAAAGATACTAACAGCACGTCAGGCTCAATTAAAGGCTGAAAGTTATTGTGCTTACCAGGAAAGATCCCAGCAAGAAGTGCGGGACAAACTTTACGGTTGGGGGTTACATGAGGAGGATGTCGAAAATATTATAGCAAATTTGATCGCAGAAAACTTTTTAAATGAAGAACGCTTCGCAATAGCCTATTGCAATGGTAAGCTTCGTATGAAGGGGTGGGGCAAAATCAAAATCAAACAGGCTCTAAAAGGAAAGCGGGTTTCTGAACAATTAATAAAAATTGCATTCAAGCAGATTGACCTAGACGAATATGAGACTATATTGCAAAATATTATTGACAAAAAAATTCGGGAAATAAACAGCAAAGATTCTTTCATCGTCAGGAACAAAGTCTATCAATTTGCGTTGTCTAGGGGATTTGAAAGCGATTTAATTTTTTCTATACTGAATTCAAAGGAGTTATAAAAAACAACAAAATAAAGTAAACAAATATTTTGCAATATTAAATTTTCGCTCTATATTTGCATCACCAAAAAGGAACACGAGGTTCTTTTTAAAATTGAAATAAAAATTCCATGCGAAAATAGCTCAGCTGGTAGAGCACAACCTTGCCAAGGTTGGGGTCGCGAGTTCGAATCTCGTTTTTCGCTCACCTGCCTAGGTGGTGGAACTGGTAGACACGCAGGACTTAAAATCCTGTTCCCGTTAAGGGAGTGCGGGTTCGATTCCCGCCCTAGGTACAAGAAAGCTCATCAGTCGATGGGCTTTTCTTGTTTATGACAGTAGATACAGCAAAAAGCCATAAAGTAAACTCAAAAGTATAAGCTGCAACATCCCGATCCGATATCTAAACAATAGAAAAATTGAAACAGCAACCCATAGCAGTGCTCTCCAATCCAATTCCGCCACAACGAATGCGTTAGGAAGCAAAATACCCTGTCCCAAATAAAAAGCTAAATTAACAATCACACCCACCACAGAGGCGGTGACCAAAGAAAGTACGTACTGGATTGCCGTATTCTTTTGAGACCGCTCGATCAAGGGAGCCCCAACGAAGATCAATGCAAAATTTGGCAAAAAAGTAAAATACGCGGTAGCCGTCAGACCTACCGTAGCCATGACATACGAATGGTCGAAATGGTTGAATCCAGCCATAAATCCCACATAGGCCAACACGATTACCAACGGACCTGGCGTCGTCTCGGCCAAAGCAAAACCATCTATCATTTGCATTTTTGTCAACCAAAAAAATTTTTCCGTAACCAGACCGGCTATATAGGGAATAACAGTATATGACCCTCCAATGGTAAAGTAAGCCGATCTCGTAAACAAAAAAGAGAGCTCTTTCCAAAATGCAGCATCTGGCATAAATACATACAGGAAAATAAACGGCCCCAACCACAACAGGAAAAATGCAGATAATTGGATGCAAGTCTTACGTACAGAAATTGGAGGCACTTTCTCTAACGAATTAATAGGATAACATTCTTCGACATCTTTCGCTTCTTCCTTTTCAACTATAGCGGTGCCTTTTTTAGTTTTTAGAAAATAAAGAATAAAGCCCCCAACAATAACCCCCAGAATAATCCAGGGCATAGGTATTTTAACGAAATAAGAAAGTGAAAATGCCGCTAGAGCCACGATATAATGCCATGCACTCAATAATGATTTTTGCCCCACTTTATAGGTTGCAAACAGTACAATCGCTAGAACTGCGGGTTTTAAACCCGAAAATAATGCAGAAAGAATAGTCGAGTTACCAAAGTAGACGTACACCAGACTAAGTCCAAATATGATAAACAAAGAAGGTAAAATAAAGAACAACCCCGCTAATATCCCACCTTTCAGACCATGCAATTTCCAGCCAAGATAGATGGTCAATTGATGCGCTTCAGGTCTAGGCAGCAACATACAAGCATTAAGCGCTTGAAAGAACTTCTTATTGCTTACCCATTTTTTCTTGTCCACCAAGAAATCATGCATTAAGGTAATATGCCCTGTTGTTCCACCAAAACTTATCCAGCCCAGTATAAACCAAAACCGGAGTGCCTCCCGAAAATCAGGAGTACGCAACTCATTTCTTTCAACGGATATTTTTTCTCCCAATATTGTCTAAGAATTTATATTATGATCACTGTAATTATACTGATGAAGATAGGAGCTAAATCCATGACGCATTTTAACAAGAATGCTTAATGCCTCCGATAAGGCATAAAAAAAGCGATATATTTATAAAATATCTCGCTTTTTAGTTCAGGAAAAAGTCCTGATAATTTTATTTTTTATCGAGGATAGTCACTTCCACCCTTCTATTTTTTTGACGTCCATCTGGCGTTTTGTTATCACCCACAGGGTTTGACTGACCAAAACCCTTAGCAGTAATACGGGACTCCTGCACGCCCGAATCTACCAAAAATTTCTTTACAGATGCTGCACGTTTATCCGAAAGCCATTGATTATATTCAACAGTACCAGTCGCATCAGTATAACCATCAACTTTAATTTTATTATTGTTCTCGTTCAAAATTACGGCTAGCTTACTTACTTCAGTCTTCGCTTTATCAGACAGATAAGAAGAATTTGTCGGGAACAATAGATCGGATGAAATACTGAATTTAATCCCCTCATCAGTCCTTTTCGCGTCATTAAAATCCTTTTTCACATTTTTCAAACCATCATCAGTTCCATCTTTTGTGACAACAGCCCCAGGATTAACTACAATAGCCTGTTGTTTACAAGAAAATAATGATAAACTTGCACATACGGCCAATAGTCCCAAATTAATTTTTCTAAGCATCGTTTTTAACGTATTTATTGTCGATTTAAGCAGGGTAAATATAAGGAAAAAACTCTAAAAAGGAGCTGCTTTTCCTTATACAGGATCGTAACAAATCTATTTCTTCACATAGACTGTATCCAATGTCTTTTTAATCTCTGGAATCCGTTCATACAATTTCCAGATCATCCCTGTATTGGCATTTTCGATCATTATGGCTATTGTAGCCTGATTCCTTGCCCGATAGCTCTCAGAAACATCATTGTTTTTCAGGTCGATCCATGCTCTGAATCCATATTGTGTAAATAGCACATCAGCATATTCTTCGTAAAATTTACGCATTGCCTTCAGACCGATCTCTCTTTCAAATGGATAGGAAGCAATTGAAATTGCGGGATTGACAAAATATCCCTGATAAGCATTGTCAGTGTGCTCAACACCCCAGATATCCGTAAATCTCGTCCCGATATTCAATTCATTGTCTCTCCGTTTATAGGCAAGGATATAATCAGACAGATACTTTTTATAATCCACAAAATTATCCACTTTTCCCTTAGGATCCATGATTAAGAATGGCCGATAAACAGACATTAATGACTCCGTCAGATTTCCTCCCGCAATACTTTTCGCGAAGATAACCTTATCATCCGAATAGATTGAGGCAGGTGCATTCCAAACACTACCAATCAATGGGTTGTTGCTTATAGAGCGCGCAAGTGAGTCATTTAATTTTGTTTTTATCTCGGGAGCCAGCGTATTTAACTCATCAGTAAAATCCATTGCATCCCCATGTTTGGTTGCAAATCCATTCATGTAAGCTGAAGCGGCTAAAGGATGTGTAGGAGAAGACATCGCCAGCAGATAGGTACTTAGACTCTCATTAAATCCACCCAATGGGCGTGACCTCGCTGTACTATCTATAGGTGACCACTTATTCCAGAGAACATCTGTATTATTTGGATCTGTAAAATAACGCCAATTTATTCTTTCCCATAAAGTAGTAATTGATTTCCTTAAGGATTGCTCTTCCGGATCCTCCTTTGCGAAGTATTCACGGGCGATTAACAATGACTCCATTAAATGGGAAGTTCCTCTTATATCATAGGTAGGCACAGAATCCCGATAGAAGGGTACACCTGATCTCCCATCGTAAAAGGCAGTAAAAACACCCTGATGATTTTGTGCTGCCCCTAAGAATTTCACCATACGTGTCATCCGTGATAACAAGGCCTGCCTGGATATCAATTGATTTTCAGCAGCAACAAGTAGGCCCAAAATGGCATAACCTGTTTCATTCGTTGAAACAACAGCCTGCCGATTTCCGCGATCAGGGAGGTACATACCACTGTTTACATCATAATTATCAATAAAATAATTGACATGCGCATTCCGAATAAAATTTAGCATCTCAGCATCGGTCCCTTTTTGGGTCTGTATTTCTTTTACATCTGAAAAAGGGGACTCTACATAGTTGTAATCAACCCATGCTATTTTATAATAATATTTTTTATTATACTCATTCACCCGGTCGAGACACTTCTGTACATAAGTCGGTAAGATTGCGATTGGTTGAAAATTGAGTTTATCTTCTGATCTATAAATTTTCACATAGCGGATACTCGGGGTTAATGGCAACTGCCATACAAGTTCAACTTGTTTATCTACGGAACTTATTTTAGATAAAATAGCTGCCGATGACAGTTTCACTTTTGGATAATTTCTTGGCAGGAACTCTATTTGATCAATAAAAAGCTGATGTGTAGTTGCGCTGGTTCCATTTTGTTCTAATAGTAATGAGGAAACGGCTTTTCCAATAGTAATTCCCTCAAATTTTGACACTGGGATAGAAACATTGAGCCAAGTATCATAAGCAAAGTCTTCGATGTAATGGGTAATATCCAAGGCATTACTGCGTACATCGCTTTGTTGCAATGCAACTTTCGGCAACTGTCCCTTTTCGGTATTACTTTGGATAAACAACTTAAAGGTTAAATGATCATCCTTAGCGATCATATATTGAAATTTTTGCTTATCATTTAATATACTGGCTTCCCATTTACCATTAGGGGATGAAACGTAACGTAGCGAAAGCGAATTCCCTGGAGTGAAAAATAGGCTATCCGAAACAGGAAGACTATGATTCACATTCTGTACCCAAGACTCTCCAGTGTAATGCGCCATGCTTTTTGCGTAGCTTCCATTGATTATACTATTATCAAATAGGACCTCCGGATAACTCTCAGATCTTGCAAGTATGGGCGAAATCAATAGAAAAAGAAAGTAAAAGTATTTTTTCAGCATAAGTCAACATTTTTCACAGGCTTACAATCAAAAATTAAGCCACCACCGAGATTATAACGCAAATGTAACAAAGGATTTCCAATGATATTGTACGCTCAAATTTTAATTTCGGAAAAAATGCGCTAAATTAGCCCCCTGAATATTTTCATAAAATAGATATATGAAAACCACGTTTGATTTTGAAAAGCCAATTGCAGATTTGCAATTGCAGATTGAAAAGGTAACACAAGTTGCCGAAAAAACCCAAGTTGATATGAGCGCAACCGTTCGTGAACTTGAGGAAAAACTTGCTTCTACGGAAAAAGAAATATACAGCAATTTAACTGGATGGCAGAATGTTCAAATGTCCCGTCATCAGGATCGTCCACAGACCTATGATTATATCGAAGCTATCTGCGATGAATTTATTGAATTGCACGGTGATCGCACCGTAAAAGATGACAAGGCAATTGTAGGTGGAATGGCCTCAATCGATGGTAATCCTGTTATGATCATTGGTCATCAGAAAGGTAAAAATACCAAAGAACGTCAATATCATAATTTTGGCATGGCCAATCCAGAAGGTTACCGTAAAGCATTGCGCTTGATGAAAATGGCTGAAAAATTCAATAAGCCTGTTATCACTTTGATCGACACGATGGGGGCTTATCCTGGTTTGGAAGCTGAAGAGCGTGGACAAGGTGAAGCCATTGCACGCAACCTGATGGAAATGGCAGTACTTAAAGTTCCTATCATCTGCGTTGTTATTGGTGAGGGTGCTTCCGGAGGAGCCTTGGGTATCGGGGTAGGTAATCGTGTGTATATGATGGAACATACGTGGTATTCCGTTATTTCACCAGAATCTTGCTCGTCAATCCTATGGAGAAGCTGGGATCATAAAGAGAAAGCAGCCGAAGCGTTGAAACTAACTTCCAGTGATATGTTAAGCAATGGTCTGATAGACGGTATCATTCCCGAGCCATTAGGCGGTGCTCATCAAGATCCCGCAAAAGCAGCCGCTAATCTTAAAGAACAATTATTAAAAGATCTTGCTGAATTGACAGCAAAAGACAGCGATACATTGATCAAAGAACGAATTGACAAATTTAGCAATATGGGCGTTGTGACAGAATAATGTTACTCCCCTATTCCTCAAAATATAAAAAAGTCGGCACCAATTGCCGACTTTTTCATTTTAACAAGTTATTTGTTTCAGAAAAGCCAAAAAAGGTCTACCCAAAATCGCTCGATTTACGATCAAATTCCACTGATCTCAAATAGGAATCCACATCGTCAAGAAAAATAAACACGTAATTTATAAACGATTATAAAATATATCAATAAAAAACACAGAAACTCTTTGACACAATCACATATTTTTATACCTTTGCATCACTTTCAAAAACAGAAAGGATTCCGTAGCTCAGCTGGTAGAGCAATACACTTTTAATGTATGGGTCCTGGGTTCGAATCCCAGCGGGATCACAAAAAAAAGCTAATCTTGCGATTAGCTTTTTTTATTTACAACATCAGGGTGCCCTCCCCGTAAACTATTTTTAATCATGCGTCAGTACGACCTCCAAAAATTTCACTGTTTCTCCCCCAACAATATTTTTTGCACAAAGTTCCACGGATTGCTTTCCTAATGGCAAGTCTATTTGTCCGAGTCTAATCGAATTTCCTCGTCCACTTGTTGGAGATGACGGATTAATTGAAAAATTAAATGCTTTCCCACCTATTTTTAAAATCATATCTCCACCAGTATTTCCAACATCCTTGACATAGCGTACCGAAACATTAAACTGTGCTCGTTTTAACACATTGATATCCCATACGAGATATTGATTGCTATTTTTCCATCCGGATACATAATAACGGTCTCTTTTGCCATCTCCAAATTTCATCGCATCCCCATACTGTTTCGCATAGAAAGACAATAAACGATTTTCGGTGACCTGTGCATCCACATAAATAAGATCATTGGATTCAGGCGCAGCTATATCCTGTTTTAACTGGACAACAATAACTTCATCTGCCGGGTCAGCAGCTATTTGATCCAATGGGATGTGAAGCCCCACAGCGTCGGAACTATACCCTTTAATGCTCTTCTTTGAAGACAATAAAGAGAGGGATTTGATACCAGCTGTAAGACCTCCTACAGTCAATAGCTCTCCTTTTGGTCGATTAAAGACATGCAGATACAATGTGCTCTTTCTTTTTGTGATCACCCCCCATTGTTGACGTGGCAAGGGAGAAGGATCCACCCCCATAACACTCTCTTTATTTTTTGTCATCCACAGCCCCATCCCCTTCAAAATATCCACATCCGGTTCATCGAAACTGCCATCGCCTTTGGGACCAATATTCAATAAAATATTCCCTCCCATAGCCGTTGCTTTCGCCAACAACTGGATAAAATGGGCGGTTGGTTTATGATTCATATCTGTTAACGAATAACCGTATGAATCATTGGTCGTTGGGATAGCCTCCCAATAAGCCCCGTTAGAAACAGGATAGAACTCTTCTGGCCGGTCAGCGGTATTTAAATAATCACCATAATTCTTGTCGCCTGTACGTGCTAATCGTCCGTTAACGACAATCGTAGGATCTGCTTCTCTGATAGCTTTCAGAATCCTAAAATTTTCCGACAACGGCAGCTTATGTGGCGTATCAAACCACAGTAAATCGGGATTATATTTATGGATCAGTTCTTGTATTTGCGGAATAGCTTTTTCATCCACATAACGTTTTGCTTTGGGTAACCAGTCTGGGTGGTTGTCAAACCAGTTTGCTCCACCCAAAAGCTTATCTCCGCCCGGGTTGTTATAATCCCAGTCATTCCCCGGCGCATTGGGATCTTCCCAATCGAACGCATGAGAATAGTAAAATCCAAATAGCAAGCCATGTTTATGGCACGCGTTGGCAAGTTCCGCCATTGGATCTCGTTTGAAAGCAGTGCTCTTGGTAGAATAAGCGCTGGCATACTGCGACGGGTACATCGCAAAACCATCGTGATGTTTGGAGGTGATGATAAAGTACTTCATACCTGCATTTTTAGCTAACATCACCCATTCTTCCGCATTAAAATTTACAGGATTAAATCTCGCGGCAGAATCCAAGTATTCCTGACGGGGAATCTGCATGACACGCATGAGATGCTCAGCATATCCACCTCCTCTTTTCCCCTTCCAGATATTACCATATTGTGAATAAATGCCCCAGTGGACAAACATTCCAAAGGAAGCCTCTTTCCATTTTTTGATACGTTGCTCCTGTCCCACTAAGGATTCTTTCCACCAGCCTGCTTCCGCAGCGGATATCGCGTTTCTATCCCTCGTGCTCGGGTCATTAAACATATCTGCAGCTTCATTTCCCTTATTTACATTAACCTGTCCCATCACCACCATTACAGCAGTTGAAAGCATTAGAATAAGGCAATGCCTGATTTTTGTCATTAGTTTCGATATTATAAATTGTCTCCAATAGCCGAACTAAAGCTTTGAGGAAGACAATAGTTCAACAGAAAAATTTGTGTTACCATCAAAAATAGCTCAAAAAGCTAAAGATAAGGTGCAATTTTTGTTCATTTTAGGGGAGTAACAACCAAAGTCAGAAAAAATAAAACCTATCCGTTTCTGTGGTGTTTATTTTATACTATAAACTTAAGGACTCATGAGCAATCCCTCAAATTATTGGCATGTTCAAATAGGATCTACCGCCAATACCAGTGAAACCTTTATTGAAGTCACCAAAGACGGTCCGTATATTTTACACGGGCAGGTACCCTTTCATTTGCAATATATTATTCCAGACCGACAGAGCGTCTCCAGATCCTATGAAAACGGGGAATCTTTTAAACTTGAAAAAGACACCTATTTATGTCGCTGTGGGCTGTCCAAAAATAAACCCTTTTGCGACAACTCTCATGAGCAGGCCAGATCTTTTGGTGTTGACTTGACCGATACAGCGACACTACATGATTCGCTCCAAACAGCAGAAATTATTGAAGGGCCTGTATTTTCTCTCAGTGACGATGAAAAATTATGTGCATTTGCACGCTTTTGTGATCAAGGAAAAAGAATTTGGAATGAGATAACCGATAGCGATGAACAGTCCTTAGAAAGCGCAGTCAATATGGCCCATTACTGTCCTAGTGGCAGACTGATTGTCTGGAACCAGGAGAATACTCCCATCGAAGAAAATACTATCGCTGAGGTCGGTCTCATTGAAGACGTATTGAATCAGTGCAGTGGACCTATCGCACTTTGGGGTGGGATCCCTGTAAAAAGCAGCAGTGGCAAGTATTATGAAGTACGAAACCGCCAGACCCTTTGTCGTTGTGGGCAATCATCCAACAAACCATTTTGCGATGGCACACATGCCTCAATGGAATTTCAGGATGGACTCAGTAAGTACACACAAAAATAGCAGATACAAGTTATCGGTATTTATACAATATTTGTTTAAAATTCAGAACATGGAAAAGTTAACCGCAAAAGCAAGCATTCAGATCCAAAAAACCATCAGTGAAGTTTTTGAAGCCATCGTTGATCCCAACAAAATGAATCGCTATTTTATTAAGTCCTCAACAGGCCGTCTAGAGACCGGAAAAACTGTAGAATGGACTTTCCCTGAGTTCCCCGACAGTTTCCCTGTAACCGGAAAAACAATCCGTCCAGACGACTATATTTCCTTTGACTGGAGTGGCGGATTAGCAAATCAACTGGTTGAAATCAGCTTATCTTCCTTCGGGGAGGGGTCCACTGTTGTCAAAATTACAGAACATGAAATGAATAACGATGAGGAAGGCATTTTGATTATGATGCGTCAGACCGAAGGGTGGGCAAATTTTCTAGCCTGTATGAAGGCCTATCTTGAATATAATATCAATCTTCGGAAGGGTGCTTTTGATTTTATGTTTTAACAGAAATAAAAAATGGTGGCAAATAAAACCTCTTATATCGAAAAAAGTGTCGATGATTTTATTCAGGATATACCCGATGCACAAAAGCGGGAAGACAGCATCCAATTGGTACAATTGATGCAATCTGTTTCAAACGAAGCACCGAAGATGTTTGGCGAATCCATCATCGGCTTTGGACAGTATTACTATAAATATGCTAGCGGGCGTGAAGGGTATGCTCCCTTAATCGGATTCAGTCCCCGTAAGGCTGCCATTTCACTTTATGTATATACCGGACTTGAAGAACATAAATCACTTATCGAACAACTGGGCAAATATAAAATAGGCAAAGCCTGCATTTACATTAAAAAACTGAGCGACATCAATACGGAACATCTGACCACATTAATGCAAGAGACCATCCAATTTATAACAACCAAATACGCAAGGATCAAGGATTAGACACAAAATTATGACAAGTAGCGTTTCAACAATTGACGAGTATATTGACCAGTTCGAAGGGGATAAGAAGACGTATCTCAATCAGGTAAGGCAGCTGATTGCTGGAGTAGTCCCAGCTGAAACTACAGAAACCATCTCCTATCAGATGCCTACATTTCGATATAATGGCAATCTGATCCATTTTGCAATGAATAAACAGCATCTCGGAATATACCCCGGACCTGACGCCATCGAGCATTTCGCAGCAGAACTTAAAGATTTTAAAACATCAAAAGGAGCAATACAGATTCCGATAGATCAACCCTTACCAGAAAAAATCATTCGTGATATTGTTGCCTTTAATATCGAAAAACTCAAGGATAAACAAGGCCCCAACTGGCATAAAAGCAGAGGAAATTGGCTAGAAGCCGAAGAACTGATGCAACAGATTATGCTCAAAACCACACTAAAAAAAGAATTCAAATGGGGCAGTGACATCTATACATACAAAGGGAAGAATGTCATCGGGTGGGGTGGTTTCAAAAACTTCTTTTCCCTATGGTTCTATAATGGTGTATTTTTAGAAGATAAGGAAAATGTCCTGATCAGCGCGTCAGAAGGTAAAACCAAAGCTCTTCGACAATGGCGTTTTCAGCATGTCAGCGAGATGGATAGCACAAAAATCGAGGCTTACATTCAAGAATCTATTCGAACAATTGACGAGGGAAAAGAAATTAAACCCACCAAAAGCGAGGCCGTACCTCCTTCTGGAATTCTTTTGAAAGCACTCCATTCAGATCAGGGATTTCATGATCACTTCAAGGCCCTCACACCAGGAAAACAAAAAGAATATATTCAGTATATCGACGAAGCGAAACAAGAAAAAACCAAATTATCCCGTCTAGAGAAAATCAAACCACTGATTACTGCAAATAAAGGATTACACGACAAATATAAATAAGTGGAATTTTAAACTAAAAATCGACGCTCATGGAAAATTCAATTATACCGTCCCTATGGTTTGATCAGAATGCGAAGGAAGCTTTTGATTTATACTGCCGGACTTTTCCAAACAGTCATATTGAAAGTAACTCCCCGATCGTTGTCGAGGCACTGCTTAATGGCGTAAAATTTATCGGCATCAATGGAGGACCGATGTTTAAGCCAAATCCATCCATATCATTTATGGTGATCTGCGAATCAGCCGAAGAGATTGATCGCATCTGGAATACATTATCCGTAGACGGAAACGTACTGATGCCACTAAACAGCTATCCCTGGAGTGCTTATTATGGCTGGGTAGCGGACAAATATGGTGTAAACTGGCAGTTATACCAAGGCAACGTAAGTGACACAAACCAACAAGCAATCGTCCCTACGCTAATGTATTGCGGGCCTCAACAAGGCAAGTGCGAAACAGCAGTTCAGTTCTATGAAGAACTATTCAAAGATTTTCACAGCAACGGTATTTTACGTTATCCGGAAGGCGATTATAAAGGGGAAATCCAGCACACTCAATTTCTTATCAATGGATTTACCTTAATGGCCATGGATAGCGGAGTCATTCAGGACTTTACGTTTAGTGAAGGTGTTTCCCTCACCATCCTCTGCCGGGATCAAGCTGAAATTGACTATTACTGGAATCGCATTACACAACAGGGACAAGAGAGCATGTGTGGATGGTGTAAAGATGAATTCGGCGTGAGTTGGCAAATTGTGCCAACACAAATTGCTACATACCTTCAAAATCCTGGAGCTGGAGAAGCCTTGATGAAAATGAAAAAAATAATTATCAAAGACTTGATCGGATAATTTTATTTAGGACAATAACATTCCACCGTAGTGGGCGGGATAGATAAAAAAACGGGAGTATCCAAAAAGATTGGACACTCCCGTTTTTCATTAATATCATTCGTCTACGATCTCCTTTTAGAAATTCAATTTCAGGAGAGTTCACTTTCAATCGTTGAACAGTTCTGGTTATGCGTTTACCTGCAACGCCACTGCGTATAACTTCATCTGTTTGATCATCGACAATAAACCATTGGCCCGTGTTGGCGACAAGTGTTCTTTTAAACCGATTTCATCAACGAAATACAGGTCTGCATCAACAATTTCTTTTGCTGTATGTCCCGACAGCACTTTGACCATCAGACTAACCAAACCCTTGGTGATAATCGCGTCGCTATCTGCTGTAAAAAACACTTTTCCATCTTTCACCTCCGGATACAACCATACCTTGGACTGACAGCCCTTGATAATATATTCTTCTGTCTTATATTGTTCATCAATTAAAGGAACTTCCTTCCCCAACTGGATGATGTACTCATATTTTTCCATCCAATCCGTAAAGAAAGCAAAATCTTCAACTAATTCGTTTTGTATTTCATTAATTGTCATAATCGTTTTTATTACACTAACATATTGACTGCACGTTGAATACCCGCCACCAAGATATCTATTTCTTCTTTTGTGTTATAAAGTGCCAACGAAGCCCGGATCGTTCCAGGGATACCAAAGCGATCCATTACAGGCTGAGCACAATGGTGTCCAGTTCGCACAGCAATACCCAATTTATCTAAAATCACCCCTACATCGTAGGGATGTGTACCTTCAATGATAAATGAAATAACAGAACATTTTTGATCTGCAGTACCTATAAATTTCATTCCCGGGATCTCCGACAATTTTTCCAATGCATATTCCAGTAACTCGTGTTCGTAAGCCTCAATATTTTTTAAGCCAATCGAATTGATATAGTCTATTGCTTCATTCAAACAGATTCCTGCTTCAATATTCGGAGTGCCTGCTTCAAATTTAAAAGGCAGCTCATTATAGGTTGTCTTTTCGAAAGTCACTTCCTTAATCATATCGCCACCGCCTTGATAAGGAGGCATTGCGTTTAACAGCTCTTCCTTACCATACAACACGCCGACACCTGTGGGGCCATACATTTTATGCCCTGAGAAAACTAAAAAGTCAACATCGAGATCTTGCACATCAACCCGGATATGTTGGACAGCTTGCGCTGCATCTACCAATACGACAGCCCCATGCTTATGCGCAATCGAGATAATCTCTTTTACCGGATTGATCGTCCCCAGCGCATTAGAGACATAAGTTACAGCAACCAGCTTCGTTCTTTCGTTAATAAGGTTTTGATAGGCGTCCATATCGAGCTCCCCCTTATCATTCATCGGAATAACACGGATCTTACAGCCTTTTTCATCACAGAGCATCTGCCAAGGAACAATATTGGAGTGGTGCTCCATTGCAGAAATAATAATTTCATCTCCCGCATGGATAAATGCTCTGCCATAGCAGGTAGCAACCAAATTGATACTATCGGTCGTCCCCTTCGTGATAATCACTTGCTTGTCTTCAGGCGCATTAATAAAAGATTGAAGCTTTTTACGGGTCACCTCAAAAGCATCTGTCGATATCTGGCTGAGGTAGTGAACTCCACGATGTACATTACTATTCATATCTGTATAATAATGTGCAATGGAATTGATTACCGCATTGGGCTTTTGTGTTGTCGCACCATTGTCCAGATAAACCAAAGGCTTGCCATTTACCTGTCTTTTTAGAATAGGAAAATCCGCACGTATTTTATCTATATTATATTTTTCCAAAGTCGTCTAAATAATTTATACAAAGTTAATAGTATTTTATCGAATACATGGCCGACAATCTGTTTTTTATGTCATTATCAATCATCCAAGTTACTTGACCAATTAAATTAAAAAGTGACTCAAAACCATTAAAGAACCACTTTTTGTAGGTCATTTGCCATTTTTTACAATTATATCTTGCTTTTATAATTTATTGATGCTATTTATTTACCTTTGTATTGATATGCAAGAATTACCTCTAAATTTACCAGAAGGCTCACGTAAAGAAGTGATGGCCTACTTGGAGCCTTTCATGTTGAATGAAATGAGCGAATACCTGAAGCCTGTAGAAGAAATGTGGCAACCTGCTGATTTCCTTCCAGACGCTTCAAGGGATACTTTTTTTGAGGAAATAAGAGATTTACAGGAGAGTGCGAAAGAACTGTCCTATGACTTGGTTGCGGTATTAGTTGGTGATACGATTACCGAAGAAGCCCTTCCAACCTACGAATCTTGGCTGACAATGGTTGAGGATGTCGATAAAAACGAACAAGGCGGATGGATGAAATGGGTTCGTGCGTGGACTGCAGAAGAAAACCGTCACGGCGATCTATTGAACAAATACCTTTATCTGTCGGGTAGAATAGATATGCGTCAGTTTGAAATGTCTACACAATATTTGATACAAGATGGTTTCGATATCGGAACTGGTGCTGATCCCTACCGTAACTTTATATATACATCATTCCAGGAACTTGCCACCAACGTATCCCATCGTCGGGTATCGGGACTTTCTAAAAAAGGAGGTGACAAGCTTCTGGCAAAAATGTGTGGTGTCATTGCTTCAGATGAAGCACGCCATGCCAAAGCATACATGTCTTTCATATCAAAGGCTATTACAGTAGACGCAAACGAAGTAATGATTGCATTTGAAGATATGATGCGTAAAAAGATTGTCATGCCAGCACAGTTTTTGAGAGAAGCAGGCGAGCCTCAGGGCGAAGCTTTTGCACACTTTTCTGATGCCGCACAGCGACTAGGTGTGTATACTGCATTGGATTATGTCGATATCTTGAAAGAACTTAATAATGAGTGGAAAATTGATCAAGTTTCAGGCCTGAATGACAAAGGTGAGAAAGCAAGAGACTACCTCTTAAAATTACCGGATCGCTTGACTAGATTAGCTGACCGCATGAAGATTCCTGAAAAAGATTATAAATTCAAATGGATTTACGGATAAACAAAAAAGCTTGACCAGAAATAGTCAAGCTTTTTTGTTTATTCTATTTACTTTGTTGTCGGCTGTATGATTGTAAAAATTACAATATAGTAATCATGATCCCCAATAGGTCTACTCTCTCCATACCCAAGTAATCTGAAAATTATTGCGTATTATATTCATTAATTCTATCTATTTGAATCTAAAATAGATATATATAACATTAAATAAAAACCATATATATCGTTTTTCATAATGAAGTCCGAGTATTCTGCATTATTCAGTTACCCTTCGACGATGCTACGGAACATATTTACCTCTTCTTCGCCCCTGAGAGCAGATAACAGCATGGTGTAACCTAGGCCCTTACACTATATTTCCGTGCGTAACTCGGACTCACCACGGACTCATGTCGCATTCACCACGGTCACAGTGTAACGCAGGTACGATGATGTGTCGAAGCGGGTACGACGCATTGACGAAAAAGGTTTGCACCGGATATAAGAAAGGGAGCAAACTCGCTATGAATTTGCTCCCTTTCTTATAAGCATCTAGTCTGTCAATTATGACTAAGTACCAACTCCCAAAAAGATTTTTAATACGATCTCCTTTGGAAAATATTTGATTAGGGCTTATTTCACATTTCCCATTAATTTCCGCACCACAGGCGACAATGCGATGAGTACCACACCTGCGATTAAAGAATACAAGCCCAATTGCTTATAACTTTCAGTGTACGTCACTAAGTTATCCGCCAACGAACTTCCTTCTTTTGCTTCAGCCATACTCGCACCGATCAGGCCAGCTACATATTGTCCATAAGCACTTGCCAAAAACCACATCCCCATCATAATGCCTTGTAACCTTGCTGGTGATAGTTTCGTCATAATGGAGAGTCCAATTGGCGAAAGACAAAGCTCCCCGACGGTAATCACTAATAAGGCAAGTGTAAAGATATCCAATGAGGTCATCCCTTCATGAGCGAATAAACGCGTCGCAAAAAGTACATAATAACCTAAACCTAAGAAAACAAAGCCCAAACCAAATTTGATAATAGTATTCGGCTCAAGTTTACGTTTTCCCAACCAAATCCAGAATAGCCCAAATAATGGTGCTAAGGCAATAATAAATAATGCACCGCCAGAATTATTGACACCATTTGGATCAAGTGTCACTGCCCCAAGTAAAGAATCATTCAGGTGCTTGGCAGCAAAGATGCTCAATGAACCACCACTCTGTTCATATATCCCCCAAAAGATAATGGAAAACAAAATAAATACCAGTGCAGCAATTAATTTCTTGCGTTCCTCCTTGGTCACTTGTGACATTTCATAAAACAGATATAACAGTGTCAATGGGCCAATGGTATACATAAAATAGTCCGTATATTGGGTTTTCGACACCATGATCTGAATAACGGGTATAAAGATCAAAGTCAGCGCATATACTGCATATTCAACCCATTTTGGCAAGGCTTTCGTCTTTACGATAGCATCTGGGTGTCCAGGTTTAAGCCCGATAGGCCCAAGATGTCTTTTGGTAAAGTGAAAATTAATCAAACTTGCCAGCATCCCTATTGCAGCTAAACCAAAGGCAACATTCCAACGGTGAGGTTCGGAGATAACCGAGCTCAACATATATCCTTTACCAATGGCGACACAAACATAACCACCTAAAAATGCGCCTAGATTGATCCCCGCATAGAACAACGAGAAACCACCATCACGACGGCTATCGCCATCACGATAGAGCTCCCCTACCATCGTAGAAATATTCGGTTTAAAAAAGCCGGTGCCAATAATAATAAATGAGAGACCAAAAAAGAAGTATTGATGTGGATCCGCGGCTAGGAAAAGACTCCCTACAATCATTAATATACCTCCCCAGAACAATGATTTTCTAAAACCTAAAATCTTATCAGCAAAAAGACCGCCGATAAATGTAAAAGCATAGACAAATGCTTGGGTAGCTCCATACTGTAAATTAGCCTCTTTCTCCGCAAAGTTCAGTTGTGTGATCATAAAGAACACCAACATGCCCCGCATCCCATAAAAACAAAATCTTTCCCACATTTCCGAGAAAAAAAGGCTCCAGATCTGTCTTGGGTACTTTCCCTTAAAATTTTGAATCTCCTCTAGCGATTCCCGTGTACTAACCTCCATACTGTATTTATATTAATCAAAAAAGCTTCTTTCGTAAAAGAAGCTTATATAGTTATTATTTAACTCCGTGCATCAATCTTTTGATCAAAGGATTGAACAGCATGACAAGCAATCCGGCCAAAGCTGGAATAGCCGTAAATAAAAAGAAAAAGTGACTCAATGAATATTCCTGTTGAATTGTTTCTACCTGTCCGCCCAGTACTGCTGCAACCTTTTGTGCAATAGCGATTGCTAGATACCAGATACCGAACATAAAAGCCAACATCCGTGCTGGAACCAGTTTAGAAACATAGGATAGGCCCACTGGAGAAATAAACAATTCTCCCAGGGTATGAAATAGGTAGGTCAAGACGAGAAATACCATAGAAATTTTCATTCCTGGTGCTATGCCCCATGAACCTAACCCGATAATCAAAAATCCGATGGCAACCAGTATCAGACCAAATCCATATTTAAAGGCAGCTGAGGGATTGTATTTGGATTCCCATATCTTAGATACCGTGGAAGCTAGTGCAATGATAAAAAATGAGTTGAGAATAGAAAACCAGGATACTTTGATTTCGGAAGCTTCTTTGTTAAACTCCTGATAAAGCATCCAGATTGCTGCACCCCAGATAAGTCCAAAGCAGACAAATAATACGATATTGGAGATGGCAATCTTATCCCAGGTTACCTTTGCAAGTTTTATTAAAACCCAACTGATAATTGCTAGTGGTACAATCGTTAATAAACCATTGACCACATTAAATGTCGTCAATGCAGCACCTGTAAGCGCTCTATCGATATTATCCCTTGCGACAATGACCAATGAGGTTGCCCCCTGTTCAAAGCTCATGAAAAAGAAGATAAGGAAAAACGCCAAAAGCACCACGGCAAACATTCTATCCCGCACAGTCTTGTCATAACGCAAAATCCGGGAAACGATCAAATAAATAAACAAGATCAGTGCAATAATGACCATGATATACTGACCTCTCAAAAAAGAAGTATCCAGTCCAGCGAAAACATCAATAATACCATTTTTCGACAATGGGTCATTGAAGGCATATACGAAGCCTATTATAGCGACAATACCAATAAGCACGAAATCCTTTATTGTAAACGGATTTTTAGTATCCGTATCATTGACAATAACTTCTTTCTTCTCCCCGGTCGCGGATTTGTCCAAAATACCAAGGTTACCCATGAGTGGTTTTGCAAACACAAACTGAAGGGTACCTAAGAGCATAAAAATACCAGCCAATCCAAATCCCCAATGCCATCCATATGTTTCAGCGATATAACCACAGAGCATCATCCCAAAGAAAGCGCCTGCATTGACCCCCATATAGAATATCGTATACGCTCCATCCTTCTTTTCAGGAAGGTCTTTATACATTTCGCCAAGGATTGAAGGCATGTTCGGTTTGAAAAAACCTGTTCCGATAACCAAACAGATCAATCCCAGAAAAAACATGATCGCGGTATCAAAAGCCATTGCGGCATGCCCTAATGTCATGATTGCTGAGCCAATAATAACAGCTTTTCTGGATCCGATGTATTTGTCGGCGATGATTCCACCGAGTATTGGCGTCAGATAAAGCATCATTGCATATGTTCCGTACAATGCACCTGCTTGTTGTGCTGTCCAGGCCCAGCCAGAGAATGGGCTACCTTGAATAACTGCGGCAGTTAAAAATTGCATCAATAGGACACGCATACCATAGAATGAAAACCGTTCCCACATCTCTGTAAAGAAAAGTACGAACAGTCCTGAGCGCTGTCCTAGTACATTCGATTTAAAAAAATCGTTCGACGGGCTAGTAGTTATATCCCCGTTTAGTCTCCCCATAAGTAATCAACCTTTATTTTTATAAAATACTTACAAAGAAACAAAAACAAAATCACTTTTGGCCAAAATAAAGTTGCATAAACAAAAAAAGGCAATCCAAATGGGTTGCCTTTTCAGTAACATTTTTAATATGCCCTATCTTTTGTGCAATTGTTCGTAAAGATCAATGACCTTTTTCTGAAGTTCGATAACTTCGCCATCACGTAGTTGCAACTTTTGCGTTAACGCATTGACCTCATTGACATACTCTTTATCCTCTTCTGAATCAGAAGTAGATAATAGTTGAACAACTGTCAAATTGAATAATTTTGAGATTTGATTTAGGCGCGACAGATTTACATCTGTAATACCTGTTTCAATTTTAGAAAATGCTGGGATTGAGATATCCAATCGCTTTGCAACATCCTCTTGACTCCACCCCTTCTGGTGTCTAAGTAATCTGATTTTTTTTCCTAATGCATTCATCTGGTAGATATTTTAAACAAAAATAGTAAATAAAAATATAATTTACATTAAATTATATTTTTTTCTCTAAAAATCCCTAAAAAACCGATCAGCGAGCACGGAGAGATTAACCCCATTATAATTATTTAAACTCATAAGTAGTAAATTGTAACCCTTAGATTTAACCCCGTCCAAAAACGAATACAGGCCATCCAAGCTCACAACAACCTCTAAATCAGGATTATTAAAACTTTTTTTAATATTCTCAGGAACACTTTCAATATCCTTATTAAGTTCCTTACAGGAGTGGATATTCACGTAGACCACAGAGAGATCCGACTCTCCCATCGAGTCCGCATATTGTAACAAAAAGGACGAATCTAAACTATCATACGAGTTTAATTCGATAATTGTGACCAATTTCTGATTAGGAAATTGTTCTTTTACCGCGTGAATACTCGACCTAACTTTATCCGCATTGCAGGCATAATCTTGATAGACCACAGATCCTTCTGAGCTCGCCACAAACTCCAGATAACGGATAGATGTATTAAAACTCTTTATTGCATCAAAGAACTCTTTCTTTTTAATGCCCAACCATTCACAGACTGTATAAGCGCCTGCGATATTAGACAGATTATGTTTCCCGAATACTTGTAAAGGAACTTCTCCGTCTGCGGTATTTAGATAGGTAACACCCTTATTGATTGTGTAATCGGGGATCTTATAGCCATGCCGGTTAATCTTACAGTCTTTGGTATCCTGCAAAACTTTTTGTAGAACAGCATCTTCTTTATTATAGATCAGCGTTCCTTTAGGGGGTATGGAATCAATAAAATCTTCAAATTGTTTAATATATTCCTCTTGAGATATTTTGGAATTAAATTCATTCCATACGATACCAGAGATGAGTGCGATATTAGGCTTATAATATAAAAATTTCGACTTGGAATCAATTTTGGACGAAACATATTCATCTCCCTCGATAATAATAATCTTATTATGCTTGGTAATATCCACAAGTTTATCAAAACCTCTTAATTGCGCCCCAACCAAATAATCAAATTCTTTTCCTAAGGAGCGCATGACGTGCATAACCATGCTCGTAATCGTTGTTTTCCCGTAGCTCCCGGCAATAACCACACGGATTTTATCCTGTGAGAGTTCCTGTATAAACTCTGGAAAAGAATAGATCTTCAGGCCTAATTCCTGGGCCTTTTTTAATTCAGGATTATCTGCTTCCGCATGTGCACCCAAAATAACGGCATCAATATCTTCCGTCACCTTGTCGGCAAACCAACCCAATTGATCTGGCAATAACCCAGCTTCGATGAGATGGGAACGGGAAGGTTCCACAATCTGATCATCAGATCCAGTAATTTGGTGCCCCTGCTTCGCCAAAGAAATGGCAAGGTTATGCATCACACTACCACCTATCGCTATAAAATGAATACGCATCGCTCTGTTACCGTTTCACAAACTTGGCTGCACACCAATTATTTAAAACTTTTTTGGAGATAAATTCGAAACCTAAAGACTCAGCGGTATCACGTAACATCGCCAAATCTTCCTGTTCATAAAATCCGCTTAAGTATAACTCTCCATTTTTATTGATACTTAAAGCATATTGTGGTAATTGTTCCAATAGAATATTTCGATTGATATTTGCTAAGATAGTATCGAAAATTCGGCCTTCTAAAACTTCGAAGGAACCACAAATAGCCTCGATATTGTCTACGGTATTAAGCTGTCTATTTTCGATCACACTGTCCACACAGATTTCATCATAATCTACTGCCAGGACAGCATTAGCGCCTTTTTTGGACGCCAAAATCGCTAGAATACCAGTACCACAGCCCATATCCAGCACCTGCTTACCCTCAAAATCATTCTCTAAAATATATTGGAGCATCATCGATGTGGTCTGATGGTGTCCTGTCCCGAAGGACATTTTAGGATCAATGATTATTTCATAAGGGAAATCAGATTTTGCGTCATGAAACGTAGCACGTACATAACACTGTCCACCGACTTCAATGGGATTAAAATTACTCTCCCAGAGTTTGTTCCAATTCTGGTTTTCAATTTCCTGAACCTTATAATCTACTTCAAATCCCTCATCAAGATTTAGCATTAACGTTTCTAATGCTTGCAAATCAAGATTTGCAGCTGGAATATAAGCTGCAAATCCTGATTCGGTATCTTCAAAAGTATCAAAGCCGATGTCTGCCAAATCAGATACCAATAGATCTTTTTGCCATTCCTCACCCGATAGCATTTGAAAGATAACCTCTATGTATTTCATTTCTAAAAATTAGCCGTTAAACACTTTGGCAATATCTATAAAATCTCTCGATTTCAAAGAAGCTCCTCCAATCAAACCACCGTCAATATCTGCCTGTGCAAATAGATCCTTCGCATTGCCCGGATTACAAGATCCACCATAAAGGATACTTGTGTTATCCGCTGCTTCTTGGCCGTATTTTTCTGCGACAACCTGACGGATAAACTGATGAACTTCCTGCGCCTGCTCTGGGCTAGCCGTAAGTCCTGTTCCGATCGCCCAAACTGGCTCATAAGCCAATACGACAGCAGCAAAAGCTTCATTGGACAAATGGAACAATCCAGCTGTCAATTGTGTTTTAATTATTTCAAAGAAATCACCCGATTCACGTTCTTCTTTTGTTTCTCCGATACAAAATATAGGCGTCAGGCCATGTTTCAGCGCGATATCTACTTTAGCAGCCAACAACGCATCTGTTTCGCCAAAATAAGCACGTCTTTCAGAGTGACCTAAGATCACATGTGAAGCACCCACCGATTTTACCTGACCTGCTGAAATCTCACCTGTGTATGCTCCAGACTCCGCCTGATGAATATTTTGTGCACCAATATTCACATTAGCAACATTCTTAGATAATTGCCCAAGACTTGACAAGTGGATGAAAGGGCTACAAACAACCAGTTCCTGATTTCCAATTACCTCATCTTTGGCCATATTGATAATTTCAGAGAATAAACTTAATCCTGATTGATAGTCTAAATTCATTTTCCAATTACCAGCTACGATTTTCTTACGCATGATTTTTACGATTTAATTATATTTTTTGTTAAGTTGATTCAATTCCCTTGTGAGCCGTTCCGGTAGTTCCTCATTTTTCGACATATATAGCGCTTCAAGATACTCCATAAACTTATCAAAGTTATAGATCTTTGTATCCCCATTGAACACCCAGGCAAACGACGGTACAAATTTAGCATAAAAACTTGTATCTGCTAACATACTTGCAATTCCAATTACGGTTCCAGTATTGAAAGACGAGTTAATCCCCGCTCGTGTATAGTCACCTATAAAAACACCACACTTCAATAAACCTGTATCTCTAAAGTCTTCCAGTTTATAATCATAAATCGTAACCGTTTTTAGATTATTTTTTAGATTTGAATTGGACGTTCCTGCACCGAGATTACACCAGTCACCAATGACCGAACAGCCCAAATAGCCGTGATGACCTTTTGCGGAGAAGTCACCAATAACTGAATTACCCACTTCACCACCTACAACACTCTGCTTACCAACAGATACATTCCCATAGATTGTTGCACCCATTTTTACAACAGCCCCCTTCCCTAAGTATAAAGGCCCTCGCAGATGTGCTCCTTCCATAATCGTGGCACCTTCATCAATGTAAATGGGTCCAGTGGTCGAGTTGAGTGTCACACACTCCATCGTGACCTGTTCAGCAATGTAAAAATCTGTACCCAGCAACCGGTTTGTCGAGGAGATGGTCGCCGTGACTGTCTTTTTTGCTAAAAGATTGAAATCATTAACAATTTCTGCGCCCGTTAATAAAAACAGGTCCTCTACCCCTTTCAACAAACATATGGTATCATAAGCATCCATTAGTTTAAAGGCACCCTCTTGATGATATCGCCAGGCGATGACTGTTCCATTTTGTTGCAGGGCATCCCCCGCTTCCATTGCAGTAATAGTCCGCAATAAGCCCTCAGATGGAATAATATTCTCGGACAGGCATACATCACCATCTTCCAGAATACCACCTTCAGCAAGCTCTAATTTGAACACCTGAGCCAAGCGATACCATTTCTCCCTTAGTGTCAGTATACCTACACGTAAGTCAAGACAGGATTTAATAAAGGTAAAAGGATATAAACTCTTTTTATCAAAAGAAGTCAACGGGAGAGTGAGCTTATCCAACGGTCGGATAGCATCAAAACAATCTACAAAAAAGATTTTCACAAAATAAAAATAACAAAAAAAACCCGACAAATAACATTTATCGAGTTCTTAATATTGTAATATACAGATCTGCTACAATTATTTTTTGTTGTAACGGCTACGGAATTTGTCGATACGTCCAGCAGTATCAACCAATTTCATTTTACCTGTATAGAAAGGGTGTGATGTATGAGAAATCTCTAATTTTACAACTGGATACTCATTACCATCTTCCCACTGAATAGTCTCTTTCGTGTCAACACAAGATTTAGTAATAAAAGCATAGTCGTTTGACATATCTTTAAATACAACTAATCTGTAATTTGAAGGATGCAAATCTTTTTTCATTATTATTATGATTACGTATATTCAATTATTGAGGTGCAAAGATAATTTATAAAAATGTAATTTGCAACAATTGCAAAGAATAATTCACTGAATTTTTCCACACTTTCAGTTACCGGCACTTAAACGGTTACAAATGTAACAATCTTTATTTATCCCCCAAGAATTATTTTGTTTTCCAAGTTTTTTCTCCTAACTTAACTTACTACAATTAAATCATTTACATAATTATGAGCAAATTAGATGAAAAAATTGCTGCATATACTGCAGAATCCAAAAAACTAGGTCTATCGCTAGATGATGCGTTTATTGCAAAAGTGACAAAAGGAATGGGGCCTTCCATTTACAATGCAGATTCAGAAACTATTGCAGCATCAGATCCCGAGGAGCTTAATCGCGTCAAGCAAAATTTCCTGATCAAAAAATTAGGTCTTAAAGATGGTCCTGATTTAGACAAGGCATTAGAAGAGGTTATTACCGCTATTGGTAAATCCAATAAAAATAAATACCGTGTTTTGGTGTATGCTTTATTGGCAAAAAAATTCAAAAAAGAATCTGTTTACCAATAAGCATCAAAATTTTAATAATCCAACTTCTATCCAAAAATCAATTCTCCAAAGAATTGAGGTAAGTGGAAATTAGGGGTTGGATTATCTACTTTATTCCATGACAGAAAATGCGGATTTTTTAGGTTGTCACCACACTTGTAAAAGTTCCCATGTATTTTCTTCCCTTTCAGATCACTTGTATCATTAAATTTAAAGACAGCCAGTGGAATGACCTGGATCATGCTCCAACGTCTGTCAGTGCCACTATGCCGCTCAATCATGGAGAATGCTTGCACCGTCTCGATCTCCGCCGCGCTGAGTCTGTTTCTCGTTGATTTATCAGGAGTTCCGTAGCCGATCAATCCTGTTCCTATCAAATTAAACTCAATATTATAATAATGCTTACGATCATCAAATGAAACGAAAAGCTCTACACAACTATCCTCCCAAACATTTTGATTCACCTCCGCATAATTTCCACGCAATTGCTCTTCTGCGACATCAAACTGTAAGAGCAATGCTTTTTGCGTGTAACCAATTTTAAATCGCACCTGCGGCTTGTAAGGATACGACTCGCTCCAATTACTATATTCCAATGTATTCCATTCCAAATCTTTGACAAGATCCGAAAGCTGATTAAAATTGTGACTGCCGGTCAAATCTGCTGTAATAGGCAGAATGGTTAGTTTCTTCATATACAATAAAGTTAAGAAAAAGAAGCTTCATCATCAGATGGAAGCTTCTCAAAATATTAAAGGTATAAAATCGTTAAATACAATCAAAAATTACCTTTCTCATAAATTCCTCATTCTTTTCCATCTCCTCTACCAATTTCAGCTGTGTATTAGTGCGTACCAAATTATGTTCATCATATTTGGTTTTATAATAGTGGTCGCCCTCGATATAATCGGTCAAGAAACGTACACCTTGCATATAAGGCAACAAAAATGCGCCATCCACCAAAGTTTCTTTTTCCAGTGTCGTCAAAAATTCGTTTGCTTCTTCCAAATATCCTTCCGCATAAGCCTTATATAACGAAAGGTTCAGCACGATTTTCGATATATCCTTCTCATCTTCGGCTACGGGATTAATAATGGTACGGATGGCATCCCCAAAATCATAAGCCACATACCCTGGCATTACTGTATCCAAATCGATTACACATTGCATTTTATCATGAACGTCAAGCAATACGTTGTTAAACTTTGTATCGTTATGTGTGATACGTAGCGGCAATGCACCTTTATTTCCCAAATCCAGAATCGTCTTCATGCGGTCTTCACGGCTAAAGATAAAATCCAGCTTATCTTGCACCAGACGAACACGTTGGCAGACATCTTTTGCGATAGCCTTTCTCAGGTTATCAAGTCGGAATTCTACATTGTGAAAATTAGGAAGCACCTCCACAATACGGGAAGCATCCAAGTCAGAAAGCTGTTTCTGGAACAGTCCAAAAGCACGTCCGCCTTCTGCGGCCTGTACTTCTGTCTCTACAATATCATAACTCTTCGTATCCTCGATCAGGATAAACATACGCCAGTAATTCCCGGTACTATCTGTTGTATATAGCTTGCCGTCCAGTGTAGGAATGATTGTCAGAACATGATCACTAACCTGCTTGCCGTCGGCAACTTTTACTTTTTTACTGAGGTGTTTTGTTACGATTTCAATATTATGCATCAGGCCGTCCACATTTGGAAAAACGTGATGGTTAATGCGTTGCAATAAATGCGATATCCCACTATCTATGGAGGTAATTACACGATAAGTATCATTGATATGACCAGAACCAAAAGGCTGCACTGAAATGATATCTCCTTCTAATGTGAATTGTTTTGCTGCGTTCTCTACTACTAATTGGTTAAAATCAGACATTAAACTATGTTTTTTAAATCATCAATGTGCTTGCAATATCACAAATTGAATTAATAAATGATAATTTTTATTTCAATCAAACGATTGCATGAAATTTAATAAATTTAAACAATCGTTTGCACTTTCATTTATAGCAAATGAAATAATATATTTGTTGATAAGAGCCAGTCACATAGACGGTTCTTATTGTAAGATAAATAACTAATATACAAACTCCTCATATCTCAAAACAATGGATAGAAGAAATTTTATTAAATCAACTGCCATCACTACCGCTGGAATCGGCGTTCTTTCAAGCACAGACTTATTTGCTCAAACAAACGGGAAGATAAAAATCGGCTTTATCGGGGTTGGTCTTCGTGGACGTAATCACGTTCAGATTGCCTTACATAGAGACGATTTAGAAATTGTGGCAATATGTGATACACAAGAAGAATCTCTTGCACAATGCCGTAAACAGTTCAATGAGAAAGGCACCAAACTTCCGAAAGAGTATACTGGAGGCGTTGATGCTTATAAAAAAATGTTGAGCAACGAAAAATTAGATGCCGTTATCATCGCAACACCTTGGCAATTTCACAAAGACCAAGCTATTGATGCCATGAAAGCGGGTTTATATGTAGGTTGTGAGGTTATCGCAGGCTTGACCGTACAAGATCACTGGGATGTCGTAAAAGCTTCCGAAGAGACAGGAAAACCTTACATGACATTGGAAAATGTTGCTTTCCGTCGCGATGTGCTTGCTGTACTAAATATGCACAGACAAGGTTTATTCGGCGAATTGTTACATCTTGAAGGTGGTTATCAACATGATTTACGCGAAGTTCTATTCAATGATGGAAAGAGTTATTACGGTCATGGTGTAGAGTACGGACCAAAAGCACTTTCTGAAGCACAATGGCGTACACAATTTAACATTGACCAAGATGGTGACCTTTACCCAACACATGGTTTAGGTCCGATCATGCAATTTGTTGACATCAACAAAGGCAATAGATTTACACACATCACATCTTACTCAAGTAAGGCACGTGGTTTGGCGGCTTATGTGAATAAAGTATCACCAGGACACGCTAACAGCAAGCTGAACTATAAAAACGGTGACATTACACAAACGATGTTACAATGTGCAAATGGTGAAACAATGTTGTTAACACATGATACCCATTTACCAAGACCATATTCTATCGGTTTCCGTGTACAGGGTACAGACGGTATATGGATGGACGTCGCTAAAGGTATCCATATCGAAGGTAAATCAAAACCCCATACTTGGGATCCGGCAGACGAATGGGTTAAAAAATACGACCACCCTATCTGGAAGAAATACGAAGAATTAGCGACTGGTTCAGGTCATGGTGGTATGGACTGGTTTGTGTTCAATGCTTTTATCCAAGCTGTAAAACAAAAAGTTCAAACGCCAATTGACGTTTATGATTCAGTAACGATGAGTGCGGTATTCCCACTTTCTACAGAATCTATCAAAAAAGGTAATAAAACTTTAGAGTTCCCAGATTTCACAAAAGGAAAATGGAAAACAAAGAAAAATACCTTTATGCTGGACGATAGCGGTATGTAATAGCACAAAATAGTATAAACCATAGAAGCTGTATCCCGAAAAGATACAGCTTCTTTCGTTATAGCATTTAATATAATACCGATAGTTCTACCATTTAGGCTGCCTTTTTCTTAAATTAGCGTTCACAAACAATTTTTCCATAACATTATGCTCACCGAAGCAATTATAATCTTAGTACTAATTATCTTAAATGGAATCCTATCTGCTTCCGAAATTTCAATTGTTTCCAGCAGAAAGGCGCGCTTACAGGCCGAGAGCGATAAGAATAATCCAGCTGCCAAGATTGCACTACATCTCAAGGAATCCCCCAATAGCTTTCTATCCACAGTACAAATTGGGATTACGCTAATTGGTATCTTAACAGGTTTCTTTTCGGGGGGTAGCATCTCTGCCTACCTGATCGAAGTTTTTAATACATCGAGCATACTCGCACCCTATAGCCACGAGCTAGCGGTTGTTTTGGTGGTGCTGATCATTACCTATTTTTCATTGGTTCTTGGCGAACTGGTACCCAAGCGTATCGGGATGGCTATCCCTGAAAAATATGCCATGTTGATTGCTTACCCGATGAACTTGCTCAGCAAGATTGTCAGACCATTTGTCTGGTTATTGAGCGCCTCGACAGAGTTTATTGTCAAGATCCTCAATATCAAAAGTACGGGAAACAGTGTTACCGAAGAAGAAATCAAGGCATTGGTCGACGAAGGGGTCGATAGCGGTGTGATTGAAGGCATTGAACACGATATCGTGGATCGTCTCCTCAGTTTAGGTGACAAAAAAGCGATCAATCTGATGACTCACCGCAAGAACATTGTGTTTCTGGATCTTGAAGACAGTTTTGAAGAGAACAGGCAGATTATCCTTGACAATGACCATTCCATTTATCCTGTTTGCGAAGGTGGACTGGACAATATCAAAGGTGTTGTCCATGTCAAATCGCTGCTTAGACAATGTTTTCAAAACAAACCCTTTGATCTCAGGGAACTTCTGCTGCCGATCAAGTTCGTCAACGAATTCAGTCCTTCATATAGTATTATGAATGCGCTGAGAACATCGCAGGTGCATCAAGCAGTGGTTATCGACGAATATGGCTCTCCACAAGGTATTATTACACTACGCGACATCGTAGGAGACCTGGTTGGTAACATTACCGAAAGCGACATCAGTGTACGTCCCAAAATGCGTCAATTGGAAAGTGGCGACTATGTCGTTGATGGCCAATATCAGATCGAGGATCTCTTGGATGAATTTGAGATAGGCCTTTCAGAAGAAGACGAGGACGACATCAACAATGTTACAACAGTCGGAGGTCTGGTATTTTTATTATTGGATCACGTCCCTGAGGAGGGCGAACGTGTACGCTTCAAAAACATGGTATTTGAGGTTTTGGATATGGATGGCAATCGTATAGATAAGCTGTTATTAAAAGTCGAGGAATAAAACAAAGTTTATCACTTTCAATAACAATAAAGGGCCGATCATAATAGATTGGCCCTTTATTGTTATTCTAATTTTAAGACAGTTATCTTAGTTGATGCCATGCATCATCTTTTTCAGAATAGGATTGAAAACGATCAATAATAATGCAGTTACGGCAGGAACGATAGCAAAGATCATAAAGAAATAAGACATCGAATGTTCCGTTGTAATTTTATCAATATAGGAACCTAAAAATCCACCAATAAAATTAGCGATGGCAGAAGCACAGAACCAACAGCCAAAAAGTAAGCCTAAAAACTTCTTTGGAGAGAGTTTACTTACATAAGAAAGTCCTACAGGTGATAGACAAAGTTCTCCCGCTGAGTGGAAGAAATAAGCGATAACAAGCCATATCATACTAACTGAAGCTGTTTTGGCCCCCTGCGGAATATCATTTGCACCGTAAGCCAAAGCCGCAAAACCAATACCGACCAGGATCAAACCCATAGCGAATTTTACGGGTCCCGAAGGATTCCATATTTTTTCCCAGAATTTACTGAAAGACGATGCTAGCGAAATAATAAAAAATGCATTTAATATCTGGAACCAAGAAGCGCCAACCTCCGAGCCTGTTATACCGATCTCACGAAATACTTTCCATAAGCCCAGGCACCAGATAATACCAAAGGAAATCGCTGTAAACAAAATCGTCAATGGATATTGTTTATAGATCTTTCTGGCAAGAGCAGTCAATACAATAGTTACAATAACAATGGGAACAATCGTTAGGATAGTATCAATCCATTTAAAGGCTACTGCTGAGTCCCCTGAAAGTACACGCTGTGTATAATCTTTGGCAAAAATAGACATGGAACCTCCGGCTTGTTCAAAAGATAAAAAGAATACCACACTGGCAAGCATGAATATTGTAACGACAATAAGGCGGTCTCTAACGACATTACCGGGAATAACCTCATCAACCTCTTCTTTATTTTTAACTTTCTCGTCGTGATGAGCCTGTAGAGCTTTGGGAGTATCGCCAATAATTCCGAATATTTTCTGTCCAAAATAGAATTGTAACATTCCAAAAAACATAAAAACCCCTGCTAAACCAAATCCATAGTGCCAACCGATCTTCTCACCGATATAGCCACACAAAAGCATTCCTAAAAATGAACCAGCATTGATACCCATATAGAAAATCGTATAACCTGCATCTTTCTTCGCACTTTTATCTGGGTATAGGTTTCCAACCATTGAGGAGATATTTGGTTTAAACATCCCATTTCCCAAGATCATCAAGAGTAGACCTAAGAAAAAGAAGCCTGAATTGACAGCCTCAAATGCCATGGATAGGTGACCCAGCGTCATAATCAACGCACCTATCAAGATAGCCTTTTTAAAACCGGTCAATTTATCCGCAATCATACCACCAATCAGCGGAGTCAAATAAACAAAACCTGTATATAAACCATATAACTTCATTGCGCGTTCATTGCTCCATTCCCATCCCCCATCAGCGATCGTACTGATTAAAAATAAGGTCAATAGCGCCCGCATTCCATAATAACTAAAACGCTCCCACATTTCCGTAAAGAACAGCACAAATAATCCGGCAGGATGCCCATTTACCATCTTGTCATCTATCCCCTGCTTGGCCAGATGTGCTACAAGAACTTGATCTTTTTCTTGATTCATATAATTTCAATAATTGTTTTATAACTCAGGTTTTGTTTTTAATTTGATAAAAATCGCATGAAGATACACTATTTTTCTATGAATTAATCAATCCCATGCATCATCTTTTTTATTTTTTTGTTACCAAGCAGCAGAAATACTGCCGCTATCATAGGTATCACGGTAAACACGGCAAAGAAAAACGACATGGAGTGTGATTCGGTAATCTTATCAATGTATGAACCAATAAATCCACCAATAAAATTAGCGATGGCATTGGCACAAAACCAAAAACCGAATAACAGTCCCAGGAATTTCTTTGGCGACAATTTACTCACATAAGACAAACCCACCGGACCGATGCAAAGCTCACCCACCGTATGAAAAAAGTAAGCCAATATCAACCAGATCATACTGACCGAAGCCGTCTTTGCCCCTGTTGGAATCTCTGCGCTCCCTATTGCTAAGGCAGCAAACCCAACACCGACCAAGGTTAGCCCCATCGCGAACTTAATCGGACCAGACGGATTCCATACACGCTCCCAGATCTTACTGAATGAAGTGGCTAGCGTTATGATAAAGAAAGAATTGAGCATGGGAAACCAAGATACGGTCACTTCCGAATTCATGCCATGATATTCACGGTACACCTTCCATAGGCACAACGACCAAATAATCACAAATGAGATGCTGGAAAAGAGTATGATTAAGGGGTATTTACGGATTATTTTCTTCGCCAATACCAACAGTACACCGGTAATCACAACAATAGGTACGATAGTTAACGCGAAATCTGCCCATTTAAAAATTGTGGCAGCATCTCCGCTCAGTACACGCTGGGTATAATTTTTGGCGAATATGGTCATCGAACCTCCGGCCTGTTCAAAAGCTAAATGGAATACAATACTTGAGAACATAAAAATTGCGATGACCAATAGCCGATCACGTACAATATGCCTTGGGTGTTCATCGTCCTGATTCAACTTCTCCGAAACCGAGTTTTCTTTTTCTGGTGTATCCCCTATTTTCCCAAAGATGCGTTGTGCAAAGTAAAACTGCAACATGCCCAGAAACATAAATATACCGGCAAGTCCAAAACCATAATGCCAGCCTATTTTCTCACCGATATAACCGCACAGCATCATACCCAAAAAGGCTCCACCATTGATCCCCATATAGAAAATCGTATATCCGGCATCCTTTTTACCGCCCTTATCAGGATATAGCTTACCGACCATAGAAGATATATTGGGTTTGAACAAACCATTTCCCAGAACAATAAGGACCAATCCAGCCAAAAAGAAATTTTTATTAAATCCCTCCATAGCCATCGAAATATGGCCTAGGGTCATGATGACCGCCCCTACCATGATAGACTTTTTATATCCTATCAGACGATCCGCGATAATTCCACCGAATAAAGGCGTTAAAAAGACCATGCCCGTATACAGGCCGTACAGCTTCATGGCCTCCGAATTTGTCCAGCCCCAGCCATGTTGCGCAATCGTCGAAACCAGAAAGTTTACCAATAGCGCACGCATGCCATAGTAACTAAAACGTTCCCACATCTCCGTAAAAAACAATACAAATAATCCAGCGGGATGCCCTTTCACCAATACTCGTTCAGCCCCCACTTGATTTAAGTGAGATTCCAGAACAGCATCTTTTTCAAAATTCATGTTTTTCTAATCGTTATT
Source organism: Sphingobacterium sp. GVS05A (assembly GCF_019969845.1). Taxonomy (GTDB): domain Bacteria; phylum Bacteroidota; class Bacteroidia; order Sphingobacteriales; family Sphingobacteriaceae; genus Sphingobacterium. The sequence goes on along the minus strand of NZ_JAHXYR010000012.1, from coordinate 55,102 downwards.
TTTCAATATCAGGTAGTGTGATTTCAATTTATCCATTGCTATCCAGATCAGATCGTCCTATGTTCATAGGCCACCAAAGAAGGTGTTGCAATCAAATCAGTCGACAAATAATATGGACAAAATTTAGATTTACTTCAATAGGATATCTCCTATCGATTAAATTCTCGGTTAAGAACAAAGTTCTCCCCAATAGCATGAAAAGAACTTTGTTTATATACTTTTATATTAGATCAATGGACGCAAGCGCTCCAATAATTTTTTAGTTGCGAAGATTCCTTCCTCTTCACTCAATTTACTTCCTTCGTACTCAATCCCAATATAGCCTTTGAATTTCGCCTTTTTCACGATTTTTAACATACGCTCATAGTCAATTTGAGTTTCATTACCATTCGCATCAAAATCATGTGTTTTCGCACTTACACCATGCGCATAAGGCATTAAGTCTATCACACCTTGATAACGGTCATATTCATAGAAATTACCCAAATCAGGTAAACTTCCACAATATTTGCTTCCTACAGCTTTCAGGGTTTTAGCCAACCAGTCACCATGCGAGGAAATACCACCATGATTTTCAACGATAATACTGATACCCGCTTTCTTTCCGATATCAGACAACGCTGTCAAGCTTTCCACCACACGTTTGCTGACTTCATCAGGTGTACCTTTACCAGCTGCATTAACGCGGATGGCATGGCAACCTAAAAAGTTTGCCGCAGAAATCCATTTATAGTGATTTTGTACAGCCTGTTTTCTTTTAGTTTCATCTTCGTCACCAAGATTTCCCTCACCATCAACCATGATCAACACATTCCTTACACCATTATCCTTTGCACGCATGTTCAGTTCAGTCAGGTAATTGTTATCATTAGCCTTATCTTTAAAGAATTGATTCACATACTCTACACCATAGATACCATATTTTTTTGCAGCTATAACCGGGAAATCCAAATTGTTCAGATCACCTTTAAATAAAGTTTTATGCAATGACCATTCAGCCAAGGAAATGTCAAACCAGTCTTTCTTTGCTACAGCAAAGCTCTCCAACGATGGCGCCAATGCTACACCAGCAGAGGCTAATGCAAGGTTTTTAAGAAAATCTCTTCTAGAATTCATGTGTTTAGATTTAAAGTGTGTTATTTATATATTTCCCCAACCGGTAGTCAGTACATCCACGAGATGCATGGTTTGGATGGGTAATTTATGTTTATCAATATACGCCTGCAGTTGCAACAAGCAAGACGAATCTGTCGAAATTATATAATCAGCATTCAATGCCATAGCATTCCTGACTTTCTGTTCCGCCATGGCCGCCGATATTCCCTCAAACTTGACAGCAAAACTTCCACCAAAACCGCAACAGGTTTCACTATCTTTTACTTCCACCATTTCCAATCCCAGCACCTTGCTCAGCAATTTTCTCGGTTCATCCTTGATCTTACACTCGCGCAGGGCTGAACAAGAGTCATGATACACCCCAACACCTTCCAATTCAGCCCCAAAATAATCTTTTTTCAAGACATTGACCAAGAAATCGGAAACCTCCATGACCTGTTGTTGTATTTTATGACATTGGTGGGAATCTGCAGAATTTGCAAACAGATCGCTATAACCATTTCTGACCATACCGGTACAGGAGGCCGAAGGAGAAATAATGACATGATCTCCCGAAAAATCTTCTAAAAACTTCTTTCCTACCTGCTTCGCTTCGTCCCAAAAACCGGCATTATAAGCCGATTGCCCACAGCAAGTCTGATCAGGATTATAACTCACCTCACAGCCCACCTTCTCCAATAAACGGATCGTATTAAAAGCGGTTTCTGGATAAAGCTGATCTATAAAACAAGGAACAAAAAGTTCTACCTTCATATTTAATTCAATCAATAAAATTAAGATTTATTGGATATTAATATCCGCACCAAAAGTAACAATCCAATTACAAAAAATAAAGAAAGTACCAGTGCTGAATAGCGAATATTGTGTGTGATCTGTTCTATCAGGCCAAAGGAGAACAAGCCAATGACGATAGCCACCTTTTCTGTAACATCATAAAAGGAGAAAAAAGCCGTCGTATCCTTGATATCCGTTGGGATCAATTTGGAATAGGTCGACCTCGATAAAGATTGAATTCCGCCCATAACCAAACCGACCAATGCGGCAATAATATAAAACTGCATTGCTGTAGACAAGTAGAATGCAGCGATACAGATCGCAATCCAGATCATCACTACGACGATCAGCACCTTAATATTTCCAAAAAGCTTGGACAAGTACGACATCAAAAATGCACCTAAGATCGCTACAAGTTGGATTAAAAGAATTGTAGCAATTAATCGCTCAGCTCCAAGATGAAGTATTTTCTCTCCAAATGAGGAGGCCACGATCATCAGTGTCTGTACCCCGATTGCGTAGAAGAAAAAAGCGGGTAGAAACTGCTTTATTTCGGGTATACCTTTAATTTTATGGATCACATGGCTAAACTCATCCCGCACATTCTGTACAAAGCTTTTACCGATATTATTGCCTGTAGCTTCAATTTTAGGCAAATATTTAAAGGGAATCATGGAAAAGCCCAACCACCACAGTCCTACCATCAAGAAAGATATCCGGGCTGGCAACGATGGATCGGTAATACCAAACCACTCCGGTTTCAAAACCACGATAAAACAAAGTATCTGCAAGGTCACACAACCGATATAACCAAAAGCAAATCCCTGTGCACTCACCCGATCCTGTTGATCTACAGTTGCTAACAGCGGCAAGTAGGAATTATTGAACAACACACCACCGATATAACCCATCGCAGCCAAAGCGAAACAGATAATACCGATCTCCAGGGTATCAAGTTTGAAGAAAAACAGACACATACATGAGATTGCTCCCACATAAGTAAAGAATTTCATGATCGGTTTTTTCAATCCTTTAGCATCTGCATAGGACGATATAAAAGGCAAAGAAAATGACATTAACAAATAAGCCGCAGCCAAAGCAAAATTAGAAAGCGCAGTATTGACAATCTTCAAACCAAAGAAATCAACAACATCACCATGTTCCTTTGTCGTTGTAATTGCGGTATAGTATACTGGGAAAATGGTCGAAGTGATCACGAGGTTGTAAGCGGAATTGGCCCAATCAAACATCGCCCATGAACGAATCAGTTTTTTATTGTTTTTTACAATTGCTTCCATTTAAATTGGCTTAATAAGTTTGACGAATATAAGTAATTATTTTAGCCATTTCTTTACGAATTTCACCTGCGCGATCATCAATATAATTATTGTTCATAAAAGAGAAAGCAAGTCGTCTTCCCGACCTTGTGACCAGATAACCACTCTGGTTATACACAGACGTAATTGTTCCGGTTTTTGCGAAAACAAATGGTTCGCCCTGGTCTTTATTATAGGTTCTTTTCAGTGTACCATCCACCCCACCTGCAGAAAACAGTCGAAAACGCACCCGCTCATCTGGGATCTTATTTTTCAGAAGCACCAGAAGGTCAACATTATTCTGTGGTGTGACTTTGTTATAGGAAGATAGTCCCGATCCATCAAAAATCGCCACCTCATTCGAAAAAAACTTATAGACTTTATTTTTCATCCAGTCCCGAACCAGATAGGTATCAAATTGGCCATACTGCTTCCATGAGCACATCATCAAAAATTGTTCAGCGATAAAATTATCACTTGGCAACATCATCTCCCGGATCAGATTTTTGGTCTCTCCGGAATACAATATCTTTGTATCATTCGGTTTTTTATAGGCTATCAGATTTACTTTTTTGCCGAGTGTGTCTGACAGTAATTTCACAAATAGACTATCGGAATAAATAAACGGTACTTCATTGACATAATCGTTTGGAACAGGGCGTTTGGACATCCAAAAAACATTGCTCCGAAATGAGCGGGAAAGTTCAAAATCACCAGCTTTAGGTTCAGGTAAAAAATTCAGGTCTTTCTGAAAAATCCCAGGAGAAGTATTTAAATGATTATACCCTCTTTGACGGAAAGTGACCACATTGCCATAAATCGGAAAAGTGCTTATCTCAGGCTGATAGTATGCTTCGAAATCCTCCATTGCCCAACCGTGGGCATAGAACTTATTTTTCATTGTTCCGGGCACAACATAAATTGTTTTGTTCGTTCTTTTCAGAAAGTTATAGACCACCCGTGTATCAAGTCTATTATGCAAAAAAGTTGGATCTCCCGTCCCCCAGATCAACAGTGAGTCACCCCTTTCCACATATTCCAATCCAGGAATGGAGTCACCCAACAGCTCCAGCGCCGCATAGGTTGTATACATTTTGGTATTTGAAGCCGGCGTAAAATGCTTATTGCCATTGACGTCCAGAACAAACTTATTCGCATTTAAGTCATACAGTGAAAATCCATAGAAATGATCATTTAATATTTTTGATTCCTGAAGCATCCGAAAGACGTCTTCAAAATCTTGAGACTTTGCAATAAGGGTAGAGAATGGGATAAGCCAAAGCAGCAATATCGTGCGCAAGAAATTTTTCATTGGTTCAAACATACAAAAAAGAGCAACAACTCCTTTTCTCCTATTGCCAAAATTCAGATACAAATCATTTAAAACGGCAAAAGGAGGAAATTAACTCCTCCTTTTGCTGTCTTTATATCAGGTATTAATAACCTGGGTTTTGCTTTAAGGCGCCACCGCTTCTATCAATTTGTGACTGTGGAATTGGCAGATATTCATTTTGGGGCTTAAAGTTCAAACCTTTATAACGAGCCATAAAACCACCTTCAAAATTAGCATAGCTTTCCAGAACGGTTTTAGCTTCGCCCCATCTCACTAAATCATAAAACCGGTGTCCTTCCATCGCCAATTCCAGACGACGTTCAAAACGGACAGCTTTGCGTGCAAAATTTTGATCAGGGAAAGCAGGGTAAGGTTTCACATCATATGCAGCTGCCGGCACATCATCTCCCGTTAGTTTTGGGGGTAATTTAGCAGCTCTTTCGCGAATAGCATTGACCGATTTCAAAGCCCCGTCCAGATCACCAAGTTCAACCTGGCACTCTGCTGCCATGAGAATAACGTCAGCTAAGCGAATGATATTTACATCCAGATCAGTGATATAAGCTGCACCAGCCGCCGTGTGTCCACTGTGTAAACTTTTTGGGATCATTGTTTTTATACCCACAAAAGGTCCTCCTGAACCTACTTCACGGATCCAGGCATCTCCCGGCATTACACCATAATCATAAAAGTGTACACCTCTACGACCTACCGTGTAATCCAAACGAGGATCGAAACGTAAGTTCACATCTAACTTGTATTTTTCCTTCTCTGCTGTAGATAAACCAAAATCAGATTTATACGGATTATTACGGTAAGTATCTAACATTGGTAAGCCTTTAGCATCGACTTTATAAGCATTTACCAGATCGATGGTTGGTTGATAGAATCCACAACAACCAACAGGATTGCTCCCGTTCAAACCAGACAACATATCCCCTACGTTAGCGTTATCGCCGCTTCCATCAGGATTGATGGCATGCTTTGCTAGCAAAAGCGCCTCTGGTCCATCTTTCGTAAGTACATCGAAATTGTTCTGATAAGGCATTGTACGAATATCTTTACTTCCGATGACATCTTTAAATAAAGCTAAGGCATCAGCATATTTCTTTTGATATAAATACACTTTACCCAAATAAGCTTGCGCTATTCCTTTATCCATACGCCCTGACTGCTTATTGATTTTTGTCTGTGGAAGGTTAGCGATACCAAATTTCAGGTCATCGATAATTTTAGGAACAACATCATCTGTGTTTGGTTTTACTTTAGCATCATCCACGGAGGTATTTTCATCGACATAAGCCAAATTTTTGAAAACCCGCCACAGGAAGAAGTAATAATGCGCACGTAACACTTTTGCCTCGGCTTCAATTTCCGTTGCTCTGGCAGAGGTGACAGTTTTTCCTCCTGCTTGATCTAATTTCAGTAAGCGTAATGTATTATTTGCACGTGACACCCCTTCATAATACACTTCCCACATGGTGCTCAGATTATCATTAGAGCTATTTGGCGTATGGAACTCGATCATATTCATATTGGGTTGATCCGTCGCCTCAGAGCCTTTATGTGCATTATCGGCCCCTACCTCGCCAAATAACCATTGGCTCGGTGCTGAGGCATAGTTCCCCCAGGTTCCGTTCACATTCCCATTCAGGATTCCATAAGCACCTATTAATGACGCTTCGATCCCTTTCGAATTGATGACCTGACTCTCAGGCAGCTCACCCTGCGGATCCCTTTCTAGAAAAGATTTACCACATGAGCTCAATAACATCAATGATATACCTAGAACTGTAATTATATTTCTTTTTTTCATTTCAATCAAATTTTATCGTAATTCATTCCGTGCTTAAAATCCAAGACTCACACCCAACATATATTGACGTGCCTGTGGGTACACACCAAAGTCAACACCCAACGCGGAATATGTTGATGGTGTTGCACTGACCTCTGGATCCAAACCTTGGTATTTCGTAATGGTAAACAGATTCGTAACTCCTACATAGGCTCTCAGTTTCTTTATACCAGTATTGTTACCAAAAACCTTATTGGTATCAAAATTATAGCCAACCTGAAGGTTCTTTAGCTTTAAGAAACTAGCATCTTGCACATAATAGCTAGAAGAAGCATATTCATAGGCTGATGCATTGTTTACCTGCGATGGTATCATGCTTGAGGGATTGTTCTTTGCATCCCACGCATCCAGCACCCGTTCGCTTTTTTGCCCTCTGAAAACACCGAAATCGGTAAAATAACGTGTCGCCTCATAGTTTTTATTTCCTTTTGACCCATAGAAATAAGCCATAAAGTCAAAATTCTTATAACCGGCGTTGATATTGAATGAATAAACAAAATCAGGATGTGGGCTTCCGATTACTGTACGGTCATTGGCATCAATTTTTCCGTCTCTATTAACATCTTCGTATTTAAGTGCCCCGGCTCTGGATCTTCCATCTTCGTACTTCGCGACAGCGGCATTGGCCATATCCGCATCAGAATAGATTCCGATGACCTTATAGCCATAAAAAGCACCTATTGCTTCACCAGGTTTGAGGATTGATGTTTCCATACTTCTAAAACTTCCGTACACCTGTTGGCTAACAGAAGGGGCCAATGATACGATCTTATTCACGTTACGTGAGATAGTACCAGACAAATCCAATGTAAAAGCGCTCTGTTGACGTCTCCCGTAATGATAATTTAAAGACAGTTCGATCCCTTTATTTTCCATATCTCCGATGTTGACATAAGGCGATGCGGCACGACCCGCCGCAACCGCTGGCAAAGGAAGCAGATACAACATGTCTTTGGTCTTCTTATTGTACCAATCGAAGGATCCATCAAAATCACCTTGTAATAAGGTAAAGTCCAAACCAAGGTTCAACGCAGAAACCTGTTCCCATTTAACATCTGGGTTACTATAGGCGTTGTGCCACATTCCTGATGTCAAGCTTCCGTCAATTGGGTAGGATGAAGAATTTACCGCAACTTGATAACGATCTAAATATTGATTGGCAGGAATACGTTGATTACCTGTCACCCCGTAACCAGCTCTGATTTTCAGATCAGAAAGCCAAGATATGCCTTTCATGAATTCCTCTTGCGACAAGCGCCAAGCTGCACTGGCACCTGGGAAAGTACCATATTTATTGTTTGGACCAAAATTGGACGACCCATCCCGACGCACCGTCGCACTTAAGATATAACGGTCTTTGAATGAATAGTCAACTTTTCCAAAAATAGAAAATAAGGAGCCTACCGAGCCACCGCCTTCACTCACACGGCCTGTTGATGCGGCGTCCAAATAAAGGTAATCCAGAGTTGACATGGTAAAGAACCCATTTCCTTTACCCCTGATCTGTCTGTTTCTATTTTGGATAGCCTCAGTACCTGCTAAGATAGCTAGACTGTGATCTTCATTAATTGTTGCCTTATAATTTAATGTATTTGTCCAAGTCCATTCCTTATTTAACCCAAAGAACTCATTGATCCCATTATTAAAACTTCCTTCCGTAAATTCGGGATTAGGGTAGGTATATGATATCCCATTATAGTTTTCATACTTCATACCGAAACTACTACGGAATGTCAGTCCAGAAAAGATATCATATTCCCCAAATACGTTTCCGAAGAACATATTGCTCTTGTTCTTATTATCTTTTGCACGATAGGCAATAGCGACAGGATTTTCACCGTTACCAAATTGTCCTCCAACGGATCCAGCAAAATTTCCGCCCATATCATAAACCGGAATAATATTATGGATACGATAAGCGAAACCAAGGGCACTTCCTTCACCGATATAATCACCCGCAGTATTTGTATTCACCCCTACTCCGAAGCCTTCTGTAAAACTGTATTGCATGTTTTCGCCAAAGCGCAACTTGTTATTGAAAGCAGAGAACCGTGTATTTGAACGAAGATTATATTTTTCAAAACCGGTATGGATAATAGTACCTTTTTGTTTCAGGTAACCTCCGGAAATCGCGTATGAAGCATTCTCTCCACCACCAAGCACACTTAACTGATGTGATTGTGTGGGTGCATTTTGGGACAATGCATCAAACCAGTTGGTACCTGACTTATTTGCTTTTGTGATCTGGAAAAAATCAGCACGACTATTGGCGTCAAATTTATACTTTGACATGTCGATATCAGCGTCTGTAATTACATCTTTACCGCCTACTTTAGGTCCGTTTATAAGATAATCTGGCAACTTCTTACTTTCGCCGTTTAATAAATTTTCGATATCCAAGGTCTGTTGTGGAGACAACATCTTTGGAAAACGAGAGCTATTTGGTACTTGTACACCATAGTATGAATCAAGGTTAAATTGAGGTTTCCCCTCCTTTCCGATCTTTGTGGTAATGATAACCACACCATTATTCGCGCGTGAACCATAGATTGAGGCTGCGGAGGCATCTTTCAGCACCTGCATGGATTCGATATCGTTTTGATTAAGCCAGCTTAATTTGCCTTCATAAGGAACACCATCTATAATATAAAGTGGTTCATTATTGTTGATCGTACTATAACCCCGGATCTTAATTTGCGGAGTTGACCCCGGTGCACCATCTACGACAATTTGAACCCCTGTCGCCCGTCCCTGTAATGATTCTACTGCACTGGCAGCTGGAGTCGTTTTAAGGTCTTTCACGCTCACCACCGCAACGGCTCCGGTCAAATCTTTCTTACGTTGTGTCGAATAACCCGTTACTACGACTTCTTCCAATGCACCTTCAGCAGAATTTAACGAAATTGTCAGATCCGCTTTTCCAGTGATTGCGACTTCAGCGCTTGAGTAACCAATGTAACTCACGACCAAAACATCACCAACTTTTCCCTGGATCGTAAATGCTCCATCCGCGTCTGTTGATGTTCCCTTGCTTGTTCCTTTAATTTTAACCGATACACCGGTAATCACTTGGCCTGTAGTGGCATCTTTTACTACACCCTTAATGGGTATTTCCTGCAATCCTTTAGTTTTCACCAACGAAACGACTCCAACTCGACCATGAGCAACAGCTCCTTTGGCAGATACCTGAGCAGTCATTCCGCCTGCGATGAGTAGAGAACTCATCAGCAAGAACCTCTTATTGAACTTTTGGCCCAATATGAGATCAAAACAGCAATTTTTGTCCGTTTTTTTCATCATAATTTAAATAGGTGGTTTAAAAAATTTATGTTTATTTATCTGTTTGTTTAGCTTGGTATTGGTTTATTTTAAGTCTTGGTCGTTCAGCTCCAACAGAGACAATATGCATTATCACTGATTATGAGCCACTTTGGTTATCATTTTCAATTTTTTTTGGTTATTTACAGAAATGTTAAAATCTGTTAAATAAATGTAAAGAATAAAAAATATAAAAAAAAGAAAATTCTTACTTTAAATCACAAGACACTATAAATCAAGTTATTGTAATTCATACACTAAGTCAAACATTCATATTTCTGTTACAAAAGAACGTTGAGGAAATTTAGTTCATCTGCTTCCCGCTCAATATCAAGTCGGAATGTCAAATATTCGCCAAATACATTTAAATCCGCTAAAAGGTACTTATATTTGTTTTGATGAATGTAAGTAGTTTATTAGAACGGGCACTCCGATTTGAGTTCCTTTCCAAGGAAGAGGGTGTTTTTTTATATCAGAATGCACCTACAGCTGATTTGACTTTCGTAGCCAATGAATTGCGCAAGATACAAGTACCACATGGCAAGGTAACCTGGCAGATCGACAGGAATGTCAATACGACCAATGTCTGTATTGCAAACTGTAAGTTCTGCAATTTCTTTCGTCGTCCCGGGCATGAAGACAGTTACATCACCGATATTGAGAGTTACAAACAAAAGATCGAAGAAACATTTAAATTTGGTGGCGACCAACTTTTGCTACAGGGGGGACATCATCCGGATCTAGGTATTGAATTCTACAAAAATCTATATAGACAGTTAAAGGAACTTTACCCTACACTGAAACTCCATTCACTCGGCCCACCTGAAATCGCCCATATTTCTAAACTGGAAAATATGAGCCATATCGACGTGTTGACCCAGCTGAAAGAAGCGGGTCTGGATTCTCTGCCTGGTGCTGGCGCCGAAATTCTTAATGACCGTGTCAGACGTTTGATATCTAAAGGAAAATGTGGCGGTAAGGAATGGCTCGATGTGATGCGTGCGGCGCACAAAATCAATCTACCTAGTTCCGCTACCATGATGTTTGGGCATATTGAAACCATCGAAGAGCGTTTTGAACATTTGGTATGGATCAGAGAAGTACAAGATGAAAAACCTGCCGATTCTTATGGTTTTATAGCCTTTATACCTTGGCCTTTCCAAGATGATGGCACATTATTAAAAAGACTCCGCGGCATTACCAATGATGTTACCAGTGAAGAGTATATCCGTATGATCGCTTTGAGCCGAATCATGTTACCTAATATCAAAAATATCCAGGCATCATGGCTTACGGTTGGAAAACGTACCGCCCAGCTATGCTTGCATGCCGGTGCCAACGATTTTGGATCCATTATGATCGAGGAAAATGTCGTTTCGGCAGCAGGTGCTCCCCATCGGTTCACCTCTAAGTCAATACAGGAAGCTATTCTAGAAGCGGGTTTTGAACCGCAATTGAGAACGCAAAAATATGATTTCAGAGAACTGCCTGCACACATGGTCGAACAAGTCATTAACTATTAATACCCTACATTGAAAGACGTCATTAGAAATATTGAAGCTATTATTTTTGCTTCTGCGGAAGGAATAGATCTTGCTGATATCAAACAGATTCTACAAGAAGCCTTGGCTATTGAATTATCGAAAGAAGAGTTGCGTGAATTGATCAAAAAGATTGAAGGCAAATATCAGGATGAAGACCAAGTATTGGAGTTACGCTATATCAATAATTCGTACCAGTTTCTGACCAAAGCGGTCTATCACGAGGCGATACAGCAACTACAAAATCACAACAATAAACGCAAGCTCAGTCAATCGGCTCTGGAAACACTTGCCATTATCGCATACAGACAGCCGATTACCAAGCTGGAAGTTGAGCAGATCAGAGGTGTCAGCTGTGATTATTCTATTCAAAGACTACTAGAAAAGAAACTGATCAAAATAGCTGGAAAAGCCGATACAATTGGGAAACCATTATTGTACGCAACCAGCCAACAGTTTATGGATCATTTCGGAATCAATGGTGTTCGTGATCTTCCGCAGCTAAAAGATATCGTTACAGAAGACAATGCAATTGGTGAAACAAATGAGTAAATAAAAAAAAATAAATTTTTATTTTTAAAAAACAATTCAACATATTGATTAGCAGAAAAATAAAGGGCTATATTTTTTTCAAAAAAAGTTTTAAAAAATAGTTTTCTTCTCTAATTTTACAACATTGAATAAGCAACAATAAAGTATTATTTTATGAACACGGCAATATTAGCTAACGAAGATCTTGAAGAAGTAAAATTCGCGTCTTTCAATGGACCTGATGACGACGATGATGATTTCGAAAACGATGATTTCGAAATTCCTGAAATTGAAGGATTGGATGACTTCGACGATGATGATGAGTTTTAATATTTAGTGCAATATAACACTACCTATCAAAACCAGAGAATCATTAAAAAAATAAGGCGTTCAAACAAATTGAACGCCTTATTTTTTTTACTCACCGATTTATTTCGCCTGGTCGATCAACTTATGCAATTCCATCTTTGGGATCATCCCACTCTGGCGCCATAGCTGTTGACCATTTTTAAATAATATAAAAGTAGGTACTCCACTTACTTTATAAATGGAAGCAATTTTTGGATTCTTATCCACATCTATTTTTATAATCGATAGATCCTCCTGATAAAATTCCTTTACATCCTGTAGCACCGGTGCCATCGTCTGGCATGGACCGCACCACGTCGCAAAAAAATCCACTAAAACCAGCGAATTTGATTGAATAATCTGGTCAAAAGTTGCCATTATTAATTCTCCTTTATTTCATTTTTCAATGCCTTATATCCACCCTGAATATTGCACACATTTTTAAATCCCTTTGCACGCAAAATAGAAATGGCAACCGCACTGCGATAACCCGATTGACAATGCACATAAAGTAGCTTATTATCTTTTTCTAGCGTGTTACCAAAATTAATGAAATCCGTCAAGGGAATGTTCATTGCATTGTCAATATGTCCTTTATCAAATTCTTTCACTGTCCGTACATCCACAATATGACCTGGATCTGATCTTTCTCTAAATTCCCCAACCCTCAGGTTTATAACAGAATCGATAGGTTCACGGCCCTTCCAACGGTCTATCCCTCCGTCCAATATACCGATTGCCCGCTTATAGCCCAATTGCGCTAGAAGTTCCGCCACCGCAGTACGATCTTGCTCCTCAGCAACAATTAAGAGTCTTTGGTTCTTATCAGGGACAACCTGTTGCAGGAAAGTATCAAATGGGCCATTAAAACCTACATTGATCGATCCTGGAATGAACCCCTTTAAGAAATCGTCACCTGACCGTGTATCCAAAACCACCACATCATGCTGTTTACGCAGTTTTTTAAATTGCTTCAAGGCAAGTAATGGTAAATCAGCTGTGGTATAATGTGATTCTTTTTGCTGTAGATTTGATTTTGCATTAGCTGATAGAGCACCAGGACATATAAAGACAGCCCCTATCAATGCGGCTACTAAAATTCTGTTCATCTTATTTGCTATTTAAAGGGGATAAGTAATTTTTCCAATTCCGTTATTTTACCATTATAGATATTTAAATCGACATTTCCACGGATACCGGCCACCGAGCCTTTTTCTGAAAATTGCCAAAATGCCCAATGCTCTTTAGGATTTTCGATCCAAAAATTATAGTTCGCGATCCAAAGGGTATAGTTCGCAAATTCCTTTTCCAAAAAATCACTATAGAACTTATCCCCGGAGTATAGGATAGGTTTGACTTTATAATGTGCTTCCACCTCGTCGAGCCAACGTTTCAATCCCACTTTCAGGCTATCCATCGATTGCTGTTTTGGATGCTCCTCGATATCGAGTACAGGGGGAAGATCGCCTGGATGGAGCTGAACCTTGCGGATAAAATTTTTGGCCTGTTTGACCGAATTTTCATTTGGCCTAAAATAATGGTATGCGCCCCGTAATATAGCTCGGTTACGTATTTTGGACCAATTTCGGCTAAATTTATCATCTATTCCTTTCTCTCCCATTGTCGCCCTGATAAATACAAAGTCAATGGGAAATTGATCGTTGATCGTATTTAGTTTCTGCCAGTCGATATCTTCCTGATACGTCGAAACATCAATACCAAACACCTTGTCATCATGCTTACTCATGATTTCGATATTACGGATATCATATTTAGCTTCCTTTGTTAAGGATTTATTTTTGGATGTTGCCACACGGAAGTAATACATTATCCCGGCTTTATAGTGCCATGCAACAAGAAATAAGAAAAACATAAACATCCCCACGATCATCCATATCCATTTGGTTTCGCGAGGTTGCTGTTTCTTTCCACTCCCTTTTGTTCTTTTTGATTGCTGTTGCGCCATACGATGATGAAGTTACGGCAATCACAATTAACTCGCAAAGTTTTCGTAACAATTTATATTTTTGTATATGATCGTATACAACCCTAAAGATTGGCTGTCAGCAACTTTCAAACTGCATAAATCAGACACTTTTATAAAGCTATTACCTTTTCTTATCTTAATAGCTATCTATTCCTGGGGGATAGCCTACCTCGAAATGGAATATCTCAAATTAAATGAAAGAAGCTGGGTTAAAAACATTACCATCGTCCATAACCTGTTGGGTTTTGTGATCTCCCTATTGTTGGTATTTAGGACCAACTCGGCCTATGACCGTTGGTGGGAGGCACGCAAGCAATGGGGTACATTGACCAATATAAGCCGGGCCTTTGCCTATAAGCTCAACGCTATGCTCGATGCGGATGACAAGGTCAATCGCAGTTTCTTCCGAAAAACTATTCCTCTGTTTGCAGAGACCCTATACGATTTTTTGCGATCCGACTACACCAAGTTTATGCTCGATGAAAATGAGCATCCCGAACTTAGGGCATTGGACAGCAAGAAGCATGGTCCAAATCAGGTTTCCAATATGATTTTCCAGAAGATAAACGATCTTTACAAAGAAGGAATTATCAGTGGAGACCAATTGATTATACTCAATGAAGAGATTGTGTCCATGACCAATGTATGTGGTGCCTGTGAACGGATAAAAAATACGCCAATTCCATTAGCTTATAGCGCGTTTATCAAGAAGTTCATTATCTTCTATACAATGACACTTCCTGTAGGCTATGTTTTTTCGATCGGATATTTTGTTGTCGTCGCCGTTCCTTTTATCCTATACGTATTAGCTTCGCTTGAATTGATCGGTGAATCCATTGAGGAGCCCTTTGGTATAGATCAGGATGATCTACCGATAGATAAAATAGCTGCCAATATCAAAAAACACTGCCACGAGATTATTCCGGCATAGCATTTTTAAAATAATCTTGCTCATTTTCAAACCATAAGACATTGCTGCAAAAATAAGTTTTGCAAATCTATTCAGAATTTCTACTTTTGTCGCGGAGAGTTGGCAGAGTGGTCGAATGCGGCGGTCTTGAAAACCGTTAACTGTCACAGGTTCGGGGGTTCGAATCCCTCACTCTCCGCCACCAAAAATAAAGCCCGACGATAGTCGGGTTTTGTCGTTTATAGACTTTTGCAAACAATGTTTGATAAAAAGTGTATAAACGACGAAAAAATCAACGGAGTGAATGGCTTTATTTTATGGTGAAGCCTCCCCCATTGGGATCATGTTATTATCCCTCACTCTCCGCAGAAAGATCCTTCATCGACAGATGAGAGATCTTTTATTTTACAGATAAGTTGATAGAAATTTACACTTATTCATAATCTGGTATATTTTTGTCGAGGATGATATTTCGACTGATTGTTAGCTTACCCGATTCTATTATTGGGGAGGACTCTCCCTGAACCACCACGATTTTCAGCAGTCTCTCTTTTCACAATTGATCCCGCGTGATCGAATAAAAGACTGATTTTGCCGTCTAAGCAATTTGTAATTTTAAAAAAAATCATTCAATAAAAACCTGATATCCAGCAATATTTTCAGAACAAATCGTCCAAACGGCACATTAAACAAAGAAAAATGTAAAATAAGTTTTGTAAATCTGTTCAGAATTTCTACTTTTGTCGCGGAGAGTTGGCAGAGTGGTCGAATGCGGCGGTCTTGAAAACCGTTAACTGTCACAGGTTCGGGGGTTCGAATCCCTCACTCTCCGCAGAACAAGCCTTTCAGAAATGAAAGGCTTTTTTCGTTGTATTCGGATTCGAACCAGAAGGGTCGGCCGGGGTTCGAACTTTTAGATTATGATGAAAGTAACTTCTACCGAACACTTTCTCTACATACCGACATATCCCATATAAAACAAGAAGGAAAACCCTGTTTTTCACTTGTTAGACTTGATGACGAGCCTTCCTTTTTTAATATTCAGCTCGATCATGCATTCACAAAATCCTATGATATGTTTACAAAGCGAGAGCGAGAAATTTTAGATTGTATCGTTGAGGGTAAGATGAGCAAAACAATTGCCGATGAGCTGTGTATCAGTCTTCACACGATAAACACGCACCGCAAGAATATTCTTGCTAAAGCTGGTTTAAGACACCCGTGGATCTGATAGCAAAGGTAATAAAGAGAGGTTGACTATAAGTCAGAGTCTACTTACAATCAAACAATGTCGGAGTCCGATCTTTCATTTCCAGATCAATAAGAATAGATTTATTTTTCAGTCCACCGGCAAAACCAACGAGCTTACCCGATCCACCGATAATCCGATGACAGGGCACAATAATAGATATCGGATTCTTGTTCAATGCGCCACCGACTGCCCTTACAGCTTTTATATCGCCCAGTTGGCGCGCCAGATCTCCATAGGTTCTAGTCTGGCCATAGGGAATAGTGAGCAAAGCTTCCCACACCTTAAGCTGAAACGGAGTTCCCAGCATATCCAGCGGCAGGTCAAAAACAGTACGCTTCCGATCAAAATATTCCAAAAGCTGTTGTTGAGCAAGCAAAAGTAATGGTGCATGGTCATCTCTATCCGGTTTAGATAACTTCGTCCGAGTATAGTCTTCACCTTCCCACAATACGGCAGTAAGACCACGCCTCGTCGCCACAAGCCTTATGCTCCCTACCGGCGATGCGATATTTGTATAGATAAATCCGTTATCCTGCTCCATATTTTTTATTGGCAAGTTACTAATCTTTTTTATTTCATTTCCAGCTAAGAAAAGATGTATCTAGACAATCTCTCAAAACTGTCTGCCAACACTTTATAACCACCATAATGGTTTTATGATAGTCACAACCAGAGAAGACACGTTCTCAACCTTAGAAGTTAGTATCATTAAAACACTATTATTAGCAACAGCGAATGTTGGTCTATCGTCTTCTGCTAGACAATTCCTTAACCTATTGTAATTGAACCCTCTGAAAAAAATCAAAGAAAAAACGACTCACATTGAAAAAAAACTATGGAATAGTTCCTTCTCAGGCATCATATCAATGAGTATGAACAAGAGTTATAACCTAAAGACCAAGCATCATGGCAGAATTAAACCAAAAAACACAAGAAAGCGGAAAGAAAAAAATTAGAAGCCGAAAAATGGCTCCAAAGGTAGATCTGACAGCGATGGTAGACCTTGCTTTTCTTTTGATCACCTTCTTCATGCTGACCACCACCCTAAACAAACCTGCAGCAATGGATATTGCCATGCCAGACAAAACCAAAGGCGAGGCGACACCACCAGTGCTCATTGACGAAAACCGGACAGCGACATTGATTCTTGGGGATGGGAAATTTATGTGGTATCATGGCGACTTCAAGAAGCCCATTGCCTTTTCTGAAAAACCAAGCGATTTAGAGAAAACATTACCGCAGGTGCTCGCGCAGTTGAAAGCAAAGATCAGTAACATGCCCAACAACAAGGATATGATCGTACTGATCAAACCGAGCAAAGAGGCTAGGACGAAAGATGTGATCCATACAATTGATGAGATCAAACATCAAAACATTACACGCTATGTCATTGGTAAAACGCAAGAAGAAGAGGAAAAACAATTATTGGCTTCCATTCAGTAAAATACGAAAGGGAAAGCACCAATAGCAATGAAAATCGACTGAAGTTCTTTCTGATCAATAAACCGAGCTTAACGAGTCCATTGATGCCTTAATGAAAGATACGAATCAATAAATACAGGCAATTCAGAAAAAAAAGTCTATGTATTCAATATTCCAAACAGGACTTTAGCGATCCGAGCATAATCACAGACAAAAGGGCCATTCAAAAATTGAATGGTCCTTTTGCCTCTGTGTTCAGTATTACAATCTATTATCTTTTGTCCAGATTTTCCCAATAGCGTTCCACGTTCTCTTTTACCTCGGCAGGCAAAGAAGCATAATTGTCTGAATAGAAAGTCTTTGTATATCCATCCTCCGCCTCTGCTCGCATACGATAAAACTGTCCTTTATATAAAATCAGTGCGATACAACTCAATTGCTTTTGAACATCGTCCTTAGGGTGTCTGGAATAGATAAACACCGCATCCAGTTTTCCATCTTTGTCAGCGTCAAAAAAAGCTTTTCTGGATTCCCACACCGAAGTAATAATACCATCTTCAGCGACAGTTTCCTCCACAATAGGTACCCACATACCATCTTTTCGCTGAAATTGCTGTACATATAGTCTATCCGGATCAGCTCCGCGTTCCTCTTTTGAAAAAATGATATAGTTATCTTCCTTTTCGGTCTGAATATGCTCCACCTGCAGCACACGTTTGCCTTTAAATGGAAAACCCGAAGATTCAAAATTTTCTTTGTTGACTGTAATATCGGTGATTTGTGCCTGCGCGGTATAACATCCCAGCAGCAGCAGGACAAAAAAAGTGTATTTTCCCATAAGTTTTCCCTAAATATCTATTCAAATTACTGACAATAAAAGAAAAATCCAATATTTTTAACATGCATCTTTACATCAACCTGATTCAATTCTCCTATATTCTCGCTAAATTTATCCTATTCATACACCGTGCAACAGCTACAAATGAGGTATCCGTTTCACAAAAGCAGGCATTAATCCCATGAAGCAGGACATTCAAACCATCGCGGACATAAAAATATTAGTCGATCAGTTTTACAGCACCGTTCGTCAGGACAATCTCCTTGGCCCTATTTTTCAGGAGCGAATCCAGGACAATTGGGGCATACACCTGGAAAAAATGTATCGCTTTTGGCAGACGATCCTCCTAGATGAACATACCTACTTCGGTAGTCCATTCCCACCCCATATCCCCCTACCCATTGAGGCGAAACATTTCGATCAATGGCTCCTTCTGTTTGAAGCGACCGTCGATCGGCTATATACAGGTGAGAAAGCCGACGAAGCCAAATGGCGCGCACAAAAAATGGCACAGATGTTTCAGTTTAAAAAAGAATATTTTAATGCCAATCCAAAAAAGAAACCCCTGATATAAAAACATTTTCACGAATATCTTCTTACCCCTCTTCTTGTTTATTTTGTAACAACAAAATGCTTATCACAATCACTAAAATCAAAATAAACAAATAAAAATCAACACAATACATACAGATAACAAATTTTAACACTTTATATTCTACATAATGTAGAATACATTCTATATTTGTAGTATGAATAAATTATCAGCGACTGAAGAACAATTGATGGGGTACATCTGGGACATGAAAAAGGCCTTTATGAAAGACCTTATGGAAGCCTATCCTGAACCCAAACCTGCCCCAACGACGATTGCGACATTATTAAAGCGGATGACCGAAAAAGGTGCCATATCGTACGTGTTATATGGCAATTCAAGAGAGTACTATCCCCTATTCAATAAGGACAGCTATTATCTCGCACACGTCAATGATATTGTTGAAACGTATTTTGATAATTCAGCCTTAAAATTTGCATCTTTTTTCACAAAACAATCGCAGTTGAACAAGGAGCAATTGGAAGAACTGAAAAAAATAATTGATTCAGAAATTAAAAACAAAGCGACATGATTATCTATTTGGGAAAATTGATCGCCTGTTCAGGCTTACTGTATCTGGTATACATTTCTCTTTTGCAACAGCAAAAGCTCTTGGTATTTAACCGATTTTATCTGCTTGCCATTATACCTATCGCTCTTTTTGCACCATTGGTGCAGACTGCACTACCATCATTTATCCCTGATTTTTTTCATTTTAATAGCAATCAGCTGGAAGTAGCTCCGGAGCATATGGAGGTGGTCACCGTGGTTCCCGCAGCCGTCCAACAAGAACCGCTGATCACGACCAACACGGCTATTTTCTTTACCTATGTACTGATTGCGATTGTGCTTTTGATTAGGTATATAGTAAGCTATAAAAAGTTTTCATCCTACATCGGGCGCGCATCAGCGACAGACAATCCTTCAATTTATAGCATTCATGGCCTTAAAACTCCCTTCTCATTTTTCAGACGAATCTATGTACCCCGTGGCGCATATTTACAAGGAGAGATTGAGGCTTCGATTATCGCCCATGAACAGGCACATGTAGACCAGCTACATTCCATAGACGTGATGCTCATGCAGTTCATGCGCATTGTATTATGGTTCAACCCTTTGGTTTACCTGATCGACAGAGCTGTTCGACAAAACCACGAATACCTGGCAGACGATGCCGTAGTACAGGTTTATGAACGCGCCAGTTACCAACATCTGATTATCCAGTGGAGCATGTCCTCCCCCGATATAAACGCATTACCGGCCAGTAATTTTAATTTTTTAACAACAAAAAAACGATTAATTATGTTACAGAAAAGAACGAACAGTGGTAAGCTCCTGCTGATGCCTGCGCTTACCTTATTGCTGACAACAGCAATTAGCCTGTTGTTTTCGACTCATGTCGAAGCACAGAAAACAACGCCGGCCAAAACAGAAAAAACTGAGCCTGCGAAACCGGCCAAAACTCCCCCCACTTCCAAAAAACCGGGTGCCCCAAAAGCGGTATCTGAAAGACCTAATCCGGCAAGAAGAGAAGGAGCTCCCGCAATGGAACCCAAGAAAAATGCTGCTCCAAAAGAAGAAACAATACACTTTCCAGAGCCCAAAAAAACAGGTGGAAACAGCAAGAAAACAATAAAAAATAAGCCGCCAGCACCTAAAGAAGTAAAATTCGATGCGGCACCCAAAGTGGAAGAAGTGTATGTTGAAAACGTAAAATTTCAGGAACCTAAACGGATAACTATGCGCGGAACGGAGAATGTGAGCACTGTCACATCAGTAAACGCAAACAATGTTCAAGTCAATGATCCCAAAACTGTTTCGATAGTAAAAACAGGAACTGCTGCATCTGCAACGGCAAAGGTAACAGAAATTAGGTCGGCAGAACCAAATACGATAACGAATGTAAACGTGCGCTCTACTAGTACCATCAGCTCCGAAGCAAAGGAAAACAATGGAAAACAAGCTGCCAGAGTCATACTTCGAGGCGAACCGGCGAATAAAACAAATTCATCCAAGTAACAGGAACTGATTTCAAGTAGCACAAAGCCTTACCTTGGATTTAGAAGGCAAAGCAAAAAAGGGGCCGTATCAAAATAGCTATTTTGATACGGCCTTTATTTTTGTGCAGTGCCCATTCACAAGATACCCAACCCGATAAATTAAACTAAAAAGTATAGACAAAAGATAAACTGTTTATTTAAAATAGAGTTAATATACAGCTAATATCGCAAGAATACCTTTGTGGTATGAGAAGAAACCAAATTACAATCCTGAGTTTATTATTGTCAGTGGCAATAGCTGGCTGTAAAGACAACGACAAAATCGAAGATGGTGGAGAGAAGCCACCAATGGCAACTTTAGAAAACTATTCAAAAGAACCCGCTTTTGTCTACGGCATGCCCGGTTTTGAAAATTTAAAGATTACCACCCTGATCTCAAGTTCAGATAAATTATCCGGTAGTCCCGAATTCGTATTCGCTGGTCAACCTGATGGCGCTGGATTTATGAAGGATGACAAATCAGATGGTTTCCTGATGATCAGTAACCACGAGATCACACAATCGGTATCCCGTGTTTATCTCGATAAAAACTTCAAACCTATTAAAGGCGAATATATCATGGATGGTACTGGTGGTAGTACCAGACTTTGTTCGGCTACGCTTGCCACACCTGAAGAGCATGGTTTCTCCGCTTTTCTAACAGCTGGCGAATCAGGCGAAGAGAGCATGGTTCATAAGCTGGATCCGCTTGGATCTGTAGCCCAACGCTCGGACAAGAACCGTGTTAAACCGGCTTTAGGAAAAGCTTCCATGGAAAATGCGGTACCACTTCCAAAAGACGTATCCAATGGCAAGACCTATATCCTGATCGGAGAAGATCAATCCTACGGTTCAAACCATCAATCCGCTGGCCAATTGATACTATATGTCGCTGATCAACAAGGAGACTTGGATAACGGCAAGCTATACGCCCTAAAGCGTAGCAATAATGACTATACCGAGACGAATATGAAAAAGGGTAGTTCCTATGATGTCGAGTTTGTCGAAATTCCGAATGCCAAAAATCTGATGGGTAAAGAAATCAACCAAGCTAATATAGACAATAAAGCCATTCGTTTCTCCAGAGTAGAAGATGTAGATTACCGTAAAGGTGCTGGTAATGGACGTGAAGTCTATTTTACCGCAACAGGCCAGTCAGGTGATGGCAAAACCCCAACAGAAGGGTTAACAATGTGGGGCAGGGTCTATAAACTGAATATGGACGCTAAAGATATGCTGAAGGGTAAATTGGAAGTTATTGCTGAGGGAGATTCTGATCCGGGAAATAACCTGATCAATCCTGACAACCTATGTGTGACTGAAAACTACGTGTATATACAGGAAGATGGTGATTCCTATTATACTGATGCCAAACACGATTCTTATATCTGGCAATACAATATGGCGACCAGGACCTACAAGCCTTGGTTAAACATGAAACATGAGCGCAACAACAAAGATTGGCAAAAAGATTATAACCAAAGTGGCAACCTCAGTAAATTTGGCTCATGGGAGTTTGGTGCGATGACAGATGTTTCCAAATTGGTTGGCATTCCAAATACCTTTGCTGTCAATATCCACTCCCACACTTGGCAGAATGATAAATTTGCCAACGCTGATGGATCAGGTGCGGTTACAAACAAGGAAGGTGGCCAAGTCGTTCTTATCCGTAACGTACAACGATAATTTTACTAAAATCAACATTAATACCCAACAAGGGTATCCCTTCACTGCGAAAGGATACCCTTGTTGTTATTTTATTCAAACATAAAAAATAAATGAAATATTGGCTTGTGAGCGGTCTGATAGCAATTGTATTATTGGCTATCATGTGTAAAGGAAATCATAGGACAGATCCTCAAGATCTACCAGCTATCAGACAGTGGGTGTTAACGATCAATACCGCATTTGATAAACAGATTGACCAACAGATCGCAAACGTCGAAAGTAATAGCAGTGACCAACAGTTGCAACAGGGATTTGATCAGTTGCGGTCCACGTACAAATCCATGGAATGGGCAGTTGGTTATTTTATGCCCGAGACCGCCCGTTTTTTGAATGGCCCCAATCTAGACGAAATTGAATTGGAAGAAAATGCTGTCATCGAAGCCGAAGGTTTGCAGACATTGGAGGAATATTTCTACCCCAGCTATCAAAAGGAAGAAAAACAGCAGATTATTCGATTTTTAAAGAAACTAAAAAACAAATCCCTGGCGATCGACACTTATTTTGAGGTCAATACCTTATCACTGCCCCAGCTCATGGAATCATTGCGCAACCAGATATTTCGGATCACTACCTTAGGGGTTACGGGCTTTGACACCCCGATCTCGGGTAAAGGTCTCATCGAATCAACTCATGCCCTCAATGGCGTAGCTGATGTGTTGGCGATGATCAAAGAGCAGGTCAATCATCCTGAAGAGATTGAAAAGATCCTGGTTTTAATCAGCAGGACAAATAGCATCTTGGGCAAGAGTGCAGATCGAAATCAATTTGACTACCTCAGTCTAATGGATCAACATTTGAATAAAATTTCCGATGCACTGCATCAGTTTCGGCAATTGGAAAATATCCCATCCTTGAATGTCAATCATCCTATTTCGCCCGAAGCCTCCAATTTATTTAGCAAAGATGCCTTTAATCCGGATTTTTTTGTTCCCTCAGAACGACAAAAAATGAGTTCCGAAAAAGTCGTTTTAGGAGCCAAGTTATTTCGGGACAATATCCTTTCTGGTGACCAGAGCAGATCCTGTATTTCCTGTCATCACGCAGACAAGGCCTTTGCAGACGGACTCAAAGTGCCAACTACCCTATCGGGTGCAAAGATGGATCGCAATACCCCTTCCCTTTCCTATAGCAATTATCAACATGGGCAATTCTGGGATATGCGTCGTGAGGATCTGGAAGGGCAAAGCGTGGATGTCATTACCAATAAAGATGAGATGCATGGCTCTATGGATGAAATTGCCAAACGTCTGAATCAACATAAGGCCTATACAAAAGAGTTTAACAAGATTTATAAGACCGATACAGTTGAAAATTGGCAGGTACAGAATGTATTGGCTAGTTATGTCCGTTCATTAAGCACATTTAACTCTCGCTTTGACCGTTATATGCGTGGTCAGTCACAGCTACTGACAGCAGATGAAAAAGCAGGTTTCAATCTTTTTGTGGGTAAAGCCAAATGTGCTACCTGTCATTTTGTTCCCCTGTTTAACGGGACTGTGCCGCCGGAATATGCCAAGACCGAATCCGAAGTATTGGGACTAGCCACAGACTACCATAATCGGCAGCTGGATCCAGACCGTGGCAGAGGGCGCTATCATGAGACTGTAGCCCAATTGCAATATTCCTTTAAAACTCCTACCATACGCAATAGCAGCAAGACGGCACCTTACATGCACAATGGAGGCTATGTCACCTTGGAGCAGGTCATGGACTTTTACAACAAAGGTGGTGGCCAGCAGTTCGGTTTTAAGCTGGACAATCAGACTTTACCGACGGATACTTTAGGTTTAACAGCAAAAGAAACAGCCAAAATTATTGCATTTCTGAAAACATTGGATGATTGATAGCTAGGCAATATTGCCTCTCCCAAAATAGTAAAAATACGATAGTAAGGCTTAGCAGCGATCAACTACACAAAGAAGCCGCATGAGTGGGGAACTCATTGCGGCTTCAGCACGCAACTACGATAAAAAACATATACTTAGCCTAGGAAAAGTAGTTATTAATAAGACGGTCGAGTCCAGTAATTGTCCCAAAATATTTCAAAAAATTTATAAGAATCAATCAAAAGAGTAACATAAATAAAAAAAGCCGCAAGAACGGGGAATTCAATGCGGCTGTAACCAAACTAAGAATAGATAATTAAATTTCTGTGTCTTTAGTAATGACGGTTGAGAATCGCGATTGTCCCGAAAAAAAATAAAAAACTTTTTTATTACCTTAGATTAATAAAATAAACAAGAAAAACCAGCTTGTTTTTCATTAACTATAGGAATACATATATGAAATCGTATGCACTTGTTTTAGCAGCAGGCCTGCTTCCCTTTGTAGCATTAAGTCAAAAGATAGTCGCACCCGGCAGCACGGATATCAATACCAAGTATGTAAAACCGGAGAAGTCGCTTTACACGGTATACTATGTAAAAGATAACAACTGGGACAAACAAGGTACAATTACCTATGATATTGTTGCGGCCAACAATCAATTGAGCCTGACAAGTTCTTACACGCCCAAAGACAATGCCTGGGTCACTGCACGCACTAGCGTCGTGGATGGAAGCACACTAAAATCCATCAGCTATGCCAGTGACGCCAAGAAAACAAAATTAAATCTCAACTTTGGGGAGACCATCACCGGTAATTATTATTCCAAAGAAACCAAAAAAGATAAAAAGCTGAATTTACGTCCTACCGAACCATTTATTGACTTCAACTGGACAGACCATCTGATGGGAACACTTCCCTTGGATGTTGGATATAAGGCACGGATCCCTCAATTTTACTACAATGACGAATCCAATGTTCAGGTGGAATACTATACGATTAAAGAAGTCAAAAGCTATAGCTATGGTTCTCCGAAAACGGGCAAACATGACAGCTGGTTAATCACGCTATTGGAAGAAAATACGGGTGCAATCTATAATTATGTCGTGGACAAGAAAGACCGGCGGTTATGGCAACGAGAAATGTCCATGGGCAATGGTAAGTGGGAGATTACAGTCAACGAGGAGCTCGATTACCAGCCGATCAAAAACCGATTTAACAAAGAGCAGGCTATTCAGCAGATATCCAATGGTAACAGTGTGATCATCGGCACCGCTTATGCACGGTCAAGCTCTGGCAAGAGGCTAGCCGGTCTTGTCAATACAGCGAAAAAACAATATGCGCCAAAAGGAACTGAGATTATGCTTTTTCCAAATTCAGTATACTATGAAGAATGGCTTGAGGTAAACAAAAAAATCCGAAAGCAAAAGAAAGTTGCGGAGGTTCCGCTGGATGCCGATTTTGGCCATTCCGTCAAACGCACAAAGGTCTACGATGATGAGGGACACTTTGAATTTGCTGAGCTAATGCCCGGCAATTATATCATTATGACCAGCTTTGATTTTTCCAACTCCTATAATTATTCCTATGTATCGGGGTATACCAATTATTATAACTATTGGGGTTATACCGGATCTACCACAAATTACGGAACAGCTAGGTCATCCTATATTGACAAGGCGAATATAGAGAAACGCATCACTATAGATAAGGATGGCGAGAAGAAAGAAGTGAATTTAAAGGAAATGTAACAAAAAAATAAAAAGCCGCACAAATGGGGAATTTGCTGCGGCTTCACACTAACCTATGAAAAACATATACTTTGTGAAAAAGTCTATACTTATAAGACGGTTAAGTGAGCCAATTGTCCCGAAAAAAATAAAAAAAATTAAATTACTTTATTTTCTTCTGTACCGTTCCAAATAATGATCAAGGCTGAAGGGAAAAATTTGTTTTGTTCCCAATAGAAAACAAGCACTTGCCCCTACCCAGACCGAATAGTTAAAAGTGACTTTGATCCCAAAGGACAGCATCATCGTCAATGCAAAAATAGTTAGCAACCCTCCAGAGAACAGCGCTACCAAACGTGTCTGATAACCGATCAAAAGCAAAATTCCCAAAACTACTTCGAGTACCGTGGCTCCGATTGCGAGCACATTCCCCATGGAAGCAGGCGCAAAAAAATTAAGCTGATTGGAATAAGCGACAAAATTTACCCAGTTTCCCCATGAAGCATTCGCCGTGCCGGGTGCTCCCCACAGACCCAAACGATCCGCCACAGCAGATAAAAAAGCTGTTGCCACGGCGAGACGAACAAAAAGTTGACTATACATATACTTTATTTTATTGATCAAATATAAAACAACAATAATCGTGTCAACTTAAACCAGTTTAAGAAATCAATTGACCAACAACAATAAGGCCGCCA
Organism: Sphingobacterium sp. GVS05A; assembly: GCF_019969845.1. GTDB lineage: Bacteria > Bacteroidota > Bacteroidia > Sphingobacteriales > Sphingobacteriaceae > Sphingobacterium. The sequence continues at coordinate 27,950 of NZ_JAHXYR010000012.1, read as the reverse complement.
GTACATCGGGTAATGTGCGGCCTTAAACATCAATTAATACGAATAAGAATTTATATGGTGTATCTCTCCATTAAATTGTGACACACTATTTAAACGACAACCGAATTGTCAAATAGTCCCAATAAAATTATCAATTTATTATACCATACCGGGTCAAACTAGGATTTACGTCAAAATCCCAGCTCACATCAATATAGACACCTCACGCACTACCCCCCACCCGATCCATCTCCAATTAAATGAATAGCCATCATTAAAAAAATACATCAGGTGGCTAAAGAACTCCTGTTTTCTCCATACAAGCTTTCATACGCTGATACGTTCGCTCAATATCATGATCCAGTCCGATAGAAAAGCGGATCAGCCCATCCGAGATCCCCATACTTACACGTTCTTCCTCTGGAATTTCAGAGGAGGTCGAACTGCCCGAGCAGGAAAATAAGGTTTTATAAAATCCAAGGCTTACGGCCAAATAACCTAAGTTCTCCTTTTGCATCAGTTCCATTAGTTTGTTCGCCTTATCCGTGGTTCCTGCATCCAGCGTCAATATCCCACCAAATCCATATTCTTTATGCATCATACTTTTTAGTAGTTCATGATGTTTGTGGGAGGACAATCCCGGGTACGAAACCCCTAGTCCGTCCCGTTCAAAGCGTTCAGCGAGATACAATGCGTTATAACTATGCTGCTTCATCCGGATATGGAGCGTCCTTAAGTTTTTAAGAATACTAGCCGCACGGAGGCTATCCATTGTCGGACCGAGCAACATGCAGGCACCCGAATTGACATTTTTTGTATCGTTGATAAATTCCTGTGGTCCACAATAGACTCCACCGACTGTATCGCTGCTACCATTAATAAATTTTGTCAGGCTATGAATCACAATATCTGCTCCCAGCAGACCTGGTGAAACAGATAGCGGTGAGAAGGTATTGTCGACCACGAGTTTTATATTATATTTCTTACAGATTGCCGAAAGCTTCTTTAAATCTGCGACTTCCAATAACGGATTGCTAACACTTTCACAATAGACCACTTTCGTTGTCGGTCGTATTGCCTGTTCGATTGCATCGAAATTACTGATATCGACAAAGCTGGTATCAATTTGAAATGGTGGCAAGAAATTTTTCAGAAAAGCATAAGTCCCCCCATAAATGGTCCTGCTGGAAACGATATGGTCACCACTTTTACAGAGTTGCAATAGTACCGTTGTAATAGCCCCCATTCCCGAAGCTGTTACATTGGCTGCCGCTGTATTTTCCAGCTTCGCCAATGCCTGAGCGAGGTATAGATTCATAGGTGACGAATGCCGTGAATATAAATAACAGCCATCTGCATTGCCCTCGAAGGTATCAAACATCGTCTTGGCTGACAGAAAAGTATAGGTCGAACTATCCGAAATTGAAGGGTTCACACCACCGAATTCACCAAAGTATTGTAAATCCTGTATTTCATTTGCTGCATTAAAGTCTTTCATATTTTTTTACCTATAAAATTGGGTTATTTTAAATTTTATAACAACATTTTATCTGTATATTAGATTATAAATCTAATATTTAACAAAATATTAGAAAATATACCTACAACAGACACACTATATATTTTTAAACCAAAAAATAATCTATGCAATTCGATGAAACGGATAAGAAATTACTGCAATTTCTACAGGAAGATGCCAAACAAACCAGCAAAGAGCTTGCACGTAAGCTTGGATTATCTGTAACGGCGGTGTACGAGCGTGTACGCAAACTCGAAAACACGGGGGTAATTTCCAAATATATTGCCCTCCTGAATAAGCACAAGATTGCTAAGGATTTTATGGTACTCTGTCATGTCAAACTCACACAGCATAAAAAAGAATATATTCAGCAGTTCGAACGGGAGGTGATGGATTTACAGGAAGTCACCGAATGCTTTCATGTTAGCGGCGACTATGATTATATCCTAAAAATCTGCGTGCGCGATATGGAAGACTACCGACATTTTATGCTGAGTAAGCTGACTTCACTACAGCATATTGCCAGTACACACAGTTCATTTATGATAGCTGAGGTAAAAAATACATTGAACATTCTCGTTTAAACAACCTATTAAACGAGAATTAACTATCAAATTCATTTATTATTAAACCAATACACCATTCTTTGATGCGATGGGCTCGGGTAGATTTTCTTCACCCATCATTTGCAATAAGTCAATTTCGATCGTCCGACAGATCGACAACATCGGGATATCAAACATTAGTCCACCAAATGGATTTTCGGTATAATCCCCGACCAGCTCCATTACAATATAGATCCATCCGATCACCACACAAAAAGGAATACTTGTCCAGATTCCCCAATGACCCAACTTGGCAAATTCATTGACCAGCCCTAAGGGTAATAGCATGATCAAGATAACATTAAAAACAAATGCTGTACTCGCAAACTGCCTTGGCGAGGGAAACTTTTTGATCCGCTCGGCTTGCCCTTGGTAATCATAAAATTGATTAATACAGGTCTGCAATTGTGTTTGATTAAAATCAGAAATAATCTGATCATTTTTCAAGGCATTGATATCTTTTGCCTGTTCGGCATTTAAATAAGTTGCAAAATTTCTATAGCTTGATTGCAGTGCAAATTCCTCCGCTGAAAGGTATTTATGTAAAAAAATAGGTGTCCGGCTATAGTCTGGAAAACCAGCCTTTATTAGCCTATGCCTTTTTACGTTCAATGCCCCAATATGTCTCTTGAGGCTGATGTGCTCCCATTCGGTTGGTATCAAGAGCTGCTCACGCAGTTGATATAACCAAGCAATATGACGATAGGTTATTTTTTTCCTGATTTCTTCCAGATTTTGCTGCCCCCCTTGTTCGGTATTAAAAGCATAAAGCATGGATACAAAGGAACGGCTGGAGTTGACGATCCCACCCCATATCTTACGTGCCTCCCATAACCTATCATAAGCTTGGTTATTTTTAAAACCCACATAAAAAGCCTCTGCTGTACCAATCAGTGCCAGAGGAACCCAAGGGATGATCATCCATTCCCACTGAAAAAAATAATAAACGACAGCAACAAGAGAACACCAGGCTGTCAGCCAGATTAGGTGTACCCCAGCAAGGTTAAAGATCTGTTTGTAATTAAAATATTTTGTTGTGATCATAAAAGGTATATGTCATTAAAGTCTTCCAATATCAGTTAAATCAAAAATCCCTGTTTTTCAAATTGCTTGACCAATTTTGCGGCATCTCTTTCAGCCTCGTTCTCCTCCACCTCATAATTATCCAACAAAACGGCTGTCACACTTTCGACATTAAATTCCTTTCCCTGCAATTCCAACCAGATCTGTACAGCGGTCTCATTAAAGGTATACACCTTAGAAGCATCCAGTTGATCTTGCCCTGGATAGACTAGAATATGGTCATCGCCCAATTTGCGTAATTGTAAATCTCCTCTAAGTTTCATCTGGCTATTCTTCTTTTTATTTCTATGACATTCAAACCGTCTGTTTAGTTTGTCCTATTACGAAAATATATACTTATCCAATGAATTCGAATCGCATTTTCGTCTCCAAGGTGGCTTTCTATCAAAGATAGAAAAGACAGTGGAAAATGCAACACTCGATTTATTATATTATCATATCCTGCAATAAAAAAATTAAAATGGAATAGTGGATAACATAAGTTAACAATTTTATTAAATATATCAGCAATTTTTAAAGGTGTATTTGCGACCTCTATTCTATTGGACGGCTATATCCTGCGAATGAAATAAGAAAAAAGTAAAAAATGGCAGCAGGAGATTATATGAATCTCCTGCTGTTTACAATTCATCTATTTTCATTCCCTAATTCAGTAAGTAGTCTTCTAACAGTAATGTTTGTAAAATATTAAAACTATTATTTGTATTTAATCTAAATAAAGTTATATTTGTCCCGCTTTGAAAAACCTATACTCCTTATAAAGCTGATTGGCAGGAGCATAGTTAAACGATCTAATCATATGTCACTATAAAAACATACATAACGCTAATAGCATGCTTAAGTCAACCTACATTTTTTTCATCTCGGTATTTTTCCTTACCTCCATAGCACAAGCTCAAACGTCCTTTTCAGGGTATGTGAAAGATGCCTTCGGAAAAGCAATCGAAAGCGCCACCGTTACCGTTGTCGGCACCAACCTCAGCACATCAACTGATATCGATGGGTTTTATAAATTAAAAATAGATTCCAAACAGAACCTTAAAATTGAGGTAACCTCTGTCGGTTATATCACGCAAAGCGTCTCATTGAAAAGTAATGAAACGTACAAAGACTTTCAGCTCAAAAAGGATGACCACATGCTGGAAATTGTCAATGTAAAAGGGCAAACGGAAAACCAAAAAAAGGTCAACGAAATAAAAAGATCTGGATTTAATGTGAGTGTTGTTGACATGAATCGATATGCCAACCAGACCGCCAATGTGAGCCAAATTCTTCGTACAGCTCCCGGCGTGACATTTCGGGAAGATGGTGGACTGGGCTCTAATTTTGTCTTCCGCATTAATGGTCTTGCTGCCAAGATCTATATCGACGGTGTCCCGATGGATGATTTCGGATCTGCCATGTCTTTAAATAATATCCCGGTTAATTTGGTCGACCGAATAGAAATCTATAAAGGGGTTGTTCCTGCATTTTTAGGATCGGATGCCCTCGGGGGAGCTGTCAACATCATCACCAAACAACGGAATAGACATTTCTTGGATCTCAGCTATAGCTATGGTTCCTTCAATACCCACCAGGCATCTTTAGTCGGGATGTATACCAATCCTAAAAATAAACTATCTATCCGAACAAATGCTTTTTACAACTATTCGGACAATGACTACAAAATGTATACCGAGGAAAAATACGGTATTGTCTTTGAAAAAGTAGTAAATAATAAATTCGTCCCCATTGATGTGGTGAGACGCTTCAATGACCGCTATTATTCGTCTATGGCCCAAGTTGAGATTGGCCTCCGCGATAAAAGCTGGGCCGATCAGTTTTTCGTTGGTCTGACCTATTCCGGAAATAATAAACAAAATCAGCTCGGCGCCACGATCAACAAGCCCTATGGTGGCAGCTGGCGAGAATCGGCCTATATCATGCCTACCCTGAGCTATAAAAAGCAAAATTTCATTGTTGACCGGCTATATGCGGATATCTACGCAAACTATGGCTTTGATATCACCCGCAACAGGGATACAGCACAATATAACTATGAATGGACCGGTAATCCGATCAGCAACCCCAATGGTCAGAGCAGGCGAAAGGAGGTCTACAACAAACAAAACACCAATAGTGTACTCGGAAGGATAAATCTGAACTATGACTTCGACGAAAGCCGCAACCATAGTTTGAACCTCAACTATAATATCAGCAGCAGTTACCGCAAAACTTTTGATAAAATAGCAAACAATAATACCTCAGGTTTGCCCAAAAACATGGTTAAGCATATTGCAGGGCTGGCCTGGCAGAGTCAATGGTTTGACAAGCGTTTGGTCACCAATATTGCGATCAAATACTACGGTATAGATACCGATCAGCAGGTTGATCAGCGCAAATTCGGAGATAATAATGAAATCTTGAGTGGTGCTATTATCACACAATCAAAATATCTAGGCTACAAAGGCTATAGCTTTGCTTCCCGTTACCGGATTTTCAAAGATGGCGGAGTTAAATTCTCTGCCGAGCGGGCTTATAATATGCCCGAAATGATTGCCATTTATGGTGATGATCAAAACTATCTTGCTAATTGGGATCTCAAACCTGAGCGTAGCGACAACATCAACACGGGTTTCTATTATAATACATTTTTTAATGAAAACCATTTTATAAATCTTGACGTTTCGGGATTCTACCGCCTGGCAAAAGATTATCAAAATGTACGTATCGTCACCGAAGATGAACGCGACAAATTTCAGTACTATAATATTCCGGGTGTAAAAATATATGGTGGAAGTTTCGAATTTCGCTATGGCTATAAAGATATCATCACCGCCGCGTTAAATGGAAGTTATGATAAAGCCATCGACAACCAAAAATATACCAACGAAACCAGTCAGGAGGTTAGCTTGTCCTATGGTTATCAAATACCCAACCGACCTTGGACATACGGCAATCTAGATCTTGGTTTTGCTCAAAATGACTGGTTCAGCAAAGGCAGCCGCACACAATTTAACTGGACAACGCAGTATACCAAATGGTTTTATCTGAGCGATAGCCATCTTGGTTCGCTGGCTTCAAAAAATTACATCCCCACACAGCTTGTTCACTCCTTTCTGGTGAGCTATTCCTGGAACCGCAACAGATACAATATTTCTGGGGAGGCCCGCAATATCTTTGATGAACGCGCCTATGACAACTTTCGTCTCCAAAAGCCCGGAAGAACATTTTACGTAAAATTTAGAATATCATTACTATAATTAATAAAACACCATCAATCATCATGAAAACAAATAGACTATTTGGCTATTGTGCATTAGCAGGACTGTTATTATCTTCCTGCAAAGATAGCCCGAGCATCCCTGAAGTTACAGAAACCATACCATCGGCGTATTCTGTTTGGGTGGCTACGGCCAATGGATCGTACCTGTTGACGACCGATAAAATCATGAAGGATACCTTATTGTCGCCTGCGAATAATAAAGGGGTAGACATCACGGGCAACCTACCACAAGCCCGATATGCAGGTTATGCTTATATTTTCAATGGTTACTATTACTTATCCAATGACGGAACCCGTTTTAGTAAACACCAACTGACAGACAACGGACAATTCAAAGAAGTCGATAATTATGCTTTCCCAACCGATTTCTATCTGGGAAAAGTTGCAGCCCAATTTAGCAGCACGGACGAAATTGTTTTTACGGGAACAGGAGCGAGTGACGCGAACCTGGAGAAAAAAGTATTTGAAAAGGACATCTACTTTATGAATACCAAGGATATGACGATCTCAAAAACCTTAAAAGCGCAGATTCCAACGTTAGACTATACCGTTTACAAACCCGATGGCAGTGTTGATCCGACGATCCTCAACGTTACCAGTATGCGCATTGGCGGTGGAAAAGCGTATTTTGGTTTCTTCTACTATAACTACGATTACAAACCAGTAGACAAGAAAGCTTACGCATATATCTGTGATTACCCAAGCATGCAAAACGGTCATATGATGAGCGACGACAGAGCGAGTTATGTAGCGGGGCACTGGCAAAGAGAGAACTATTCGTTCCTGGATGATAACAATAATCTATATATATTGACCCGTGGTAAAACGGATGGTACCTACGCATTGATGCGTGTCAATAATGGTCAGACTCAATTTGATAAAAACTATCTATTTGACCTAAAAGACTACGCAGTAAAAGGTGGTGACCTTGCTTGGTTGGGTGATGGGAAAGCATACATCAGACCTTATGTGATCGATGTTGCTAATAAAAGAATCGTTGCCAACCTAGCTGAAATGACAGGCGGAGATCCGACGACAACTATCAACCTGATCGAAAATGGCAATCTGTATACTGCCGTAAAAACCCCAACCTCAAAATGGTTTATTTACGAGTATAATATCAAGAATAACAGTGTAAAAAAAGGTGCTGAGATTGATCCGGGCGTAACCCAGGTGTATCACATCAATAAATTAAAATAAGATAAGATAAATCGCAAACGCAGTGTAAAATCCGCTCCCTATCGGAAGCGGATTTTTTTATATAATTAAAACTAAAGCCTCTCCTACTGAGGGGAACTATTTTTTTCATTTTCTTTAAAATGTACTAATATTGGAGTTCCAGGACCGGTTTGTTCGTCGCAGCTTCTTTGCTACTAAAGACCATATCATTGGTAGACGAAACAGCTCCGGCATTCAGAAACAGAAAGGATACTTTACGATCTGTACCCATCAATTGCCTATTGATAGCTTTCGTCACGTCAATGCTCTGAAGACCTCCCCCTGAAACAACGATCTTCCCGGCCGATACTGTATCCATTGGCGCATTATTCCAATTGATGGTATTTTCCAGCCAAGAGCTTGTACCAGTAGTATAGATATTGATTGTACGCTGTGGTGTCGTGTTGACCCCACTGACATACATTTTTAAGACCGCCGAACTTACCTTCGGTTGCGTAACAGCAGCGATATCAAATTTTACATATGATTTGCGCGCATAAGATATCGCATCAGATTTTACGATTAGATCCGGCGATGTACCATAATTGACACCAGCATAAGTACCATTGCGCACGTAGGCGTCGGCAAGACTACTGCCTGCTAGTGAAATTACCGCATGTTGAAACGCACCTACATCTGAATTACCCGCAGGTAAAACATTGCCTACAAAATCTTTTCCGCCATTACCAGCGATAAGTATCCCCGCATTGCGGACCGGTGAATTGGCATCTACATCATATCCCTTGGCAATATCAAAGCCTGTTCCGGCGACTGGATTTGAGAACGCGGGATCAGTATAAAAGTTATTGCTTTGCACCGAAGTACCCCAATTAAACGCCGTAAATATATTGCCAGGATAAAAATTATTGTTGTTGAATCTTGTCTGGTTTGTCAATGGAATAGCTGTGCCGGCATCGTTTCTGGCTAAAGCCAAACCTGTAGCCGATGGTGCTACATAAAAAATATTATTTGAATAGGTTCCATACGGAGCACTATGGAAGATGGTCCCCCCTGGATTCTTAATGTAGAATACATTATTATAAATCTGATGATTACGGTTTGTACTACCATTAAAAAGAAACAGCTTTTTCTTACCGGTAGTTCCGATATCATTGACACTGACATTATAACGTACTGTAATATTCTGCGAATTGTACATAAACAGCATAAAGCCGCCGTTGTTGTCATGGGAATAATTATATTCAAAAACATCACCATTTGTTGGGGAATTGGCATCATAGCCATCAGCATCAAAGGCCATACCATCATTGGCGCCTCCACCAGTCAGCCCATAGACCTCATTATAAGCGACTACTGTATTCTTGCTCTTTACGGTCCAGATACCTGCATAGTTATAATTGGTTGTATTCATACAGGCTTTATAAACAGTATTATGGGTAATCTTACAGCCTCCCGTCGCTCCGGCCATGATAATGCCATCGCCATAGATATATTCCAGCAGATTATCGTCAAACAGTACATTGGTCGCTGTACCGGTGGTGCGTATACCCGTGACCGAGGAGTTGGCAATATGACAGCTTTGCACCAATACATTGCTTACGGTGCCATCAATAATAATACCGCCGGTAGCTTTTATAAAATTCGGCTGATTATCAAACGCAGCATTTACATGGTGGATGTAACAGTTCTTTAAAGCAATGTCGTTACCACCATTGACCCGGATTCCGGTTGCAGCATAACTGGTTCCGCTTGGCACCGTATTGGTCAATTCCAGATTATTCACTTCGACATAAGAAACCCTATTTAAATATAGAGCATTGGAACCATTTCTTTTCCCGCCACCATTAATAATGGGCCGTGTCTCCCCATCATATTTGTCGAGCACAATAGCTGCTCCACTGGCTCCAGAGCTTTTTATATGAAGGGTATCATTCCATACGGCACCACTCTTGAAAAGTATCCGATCTCCGGGACTGAATACCGATGCATTAATTTTGGCTAGGGTCTTCCATGCCGCTCCGGCACTTGTACCAACACTGTCATCGCTACCGGAAGGGTCTACATAGTAGGTCGCTCCCAATGTCATGCCACTGACAAGAGCCTTTGCTTTAAGTACATCATTTGCAACGAGCCTGTCGGTTTTCTTGCAACTTAACAAGCCTAGCAGGCCAATTGAAATCAGGATAATAGATTTTCTCATAATTTTGGTTTAAAATTTTATCGTAAGGATTATTCATTAACGCTTAACACATAACGTTTGAAACTGCAAATTGTCCTAAACTATTTTCAAAATTATTTATTTTTCCTCCTGAACCGTCCACTCCATTTGTCATTCATTGCATGATCGAGCCTACTGACCTCTGCAATAGTTTACTTCAATCCATAAGCGAAAATAATTTTAGCAAACAGACAAAAGTGCTTTGTAAATAAAGCTGAAACACACTACTTTTACGGTAGGCAAAAAGCGAGAACATGAATTTTATTGATGACATCCATCCTATCTTATTTTCCATTATTGTAGGTGGTATTATTGGACTCGAGCGTGAGTATCAGCTGAAATCTGCTGGATTAAGAACCATGATATTGGTTACATTGGGATCCTGTATGTTTACTATGCTCTCGTTGAGTCTGGGTGGACCGGGGAGTCCCGACCGTATCGCCTCCAATATTATTACCGGAATAGGTTTTGTAGGTGCGGGTGTGATCTTTAAGGAAGAAAACCGTGTATCGGGTCTTACCACAGCAGTTACCATATGGATCTGTGCTTCTCTAGGTATGACCATTGGTGCAGGATATTACAAAGAAGCAACGATTGGTTCCATTGCTGTATTTTTAATGTTGATTGTATTTAAATACATTCAGAACATTATCGATCGGATCAGCATGCGCTATACCTATGAGATTACCCTTCCTTTTGATGAGGGGGCCTTAGCAAAATATGAAGAGATCTTCAGGCAACATCATTTAAAAGCAAAACGTGGTAAACAGATCCGACGTTGCGGGAAATATACTATCATCTGGTATGTACAGGGCACTACCCAGAATCATGAAAATTGTGCAAAGCTACTTTTCAACGACCTGACAATTGACGAGTTTAAATTCTAAATCTTTTATCCCCTGGCTTTGGCGAGGCTATTGATTTTAGAATTGACCTACTAACGTTATCCTTTCCTATCTATATTTTGTGAGCCAAGCAATAATTTTCTTCAACAATACTATTTCGGGTGGCGTATATAAAATAAAAATGAGGTTGTCACTTCACTTTGGACAACCTCATTTTTTTATTGTACCAGGCTATTAACCATACAGTATATGACTTACTAAAGTTGTAAATTTAACTTCTGCTGTTGTTGATTTCTAAAAATAAGGATCTTAGGCTGGTCGGCATGCACATGTTTTTTAATAGCTTGCTGCAAATCTGTTAACTTATCGATTTTCTCACCTTGGTAGTTGAGGATAACATCACCTATCCGCAATCCGCTCTTATAGATTGTGCCATTTTCATCCAACCGAAGAACCAATACACCTGCAATAGATGGAAGTCCAGCGGCTGACTGTTCGCCCAATGTTTCAACAGATTTAAAGTTTCCATCTTTCCAAGCCCATTTCACCCCCTGTTCTTTTGTATCTTTTTGGATCAGCTGTGGTATCTCTGGACTGGTAGCAAGACTTTTCAGTCTTTTGCTTGTTACACCAAAATGCAGCATATCAAAATTTTTAAAACCTTGGTCTTTCCAGTTCTTCAATCGAAAATCGCCTAGAGCAGGTGCAACAAAATTCATTGCAACAACACGACCATGTTTTTCTATGCCTTTGGCCTGATCTTTTTGAAGATCTTCTTTCCGTGCATAAATATTGTAGTCCACCTCATCTCCCCAGTACTTCACCTGAATATCTTGATGAGCATGCATCACAATATTATTTCGAAAGACATCGTGGCTATTTTGGAACCAGACATGTGGATGAAAACCATTGTTGAGCATCACATTATTGTATACTTTGCGGAAAAAGCCCTCCCGCAATTTTAATCCACCGCTTAAACAGAGATTGTTGTAGATTTCATAGTTGGAAGATCCATCATCCAAATCAATATCCCAGCCGTGATCACAGCGAAAACGGTTGTCGTGAATTTTGGTTGTTTTGACCGCATCTAACAAAATCAGGTTTGGATTTGCAGCTGTCAGCTGATCCATTTTGCTTCGATCGGGATGCCAAAAACGGTCACGTCCCCAGGAATTAAAGGCGCCGTGATCGCTGGTTTCTAGTACAGTGTTAAAAACATCATTGTAAGCAATTTCATGACCGCCCCAGGTACCATCGCCCACATTGATACCAGCACGGGGTACATTGTAAATTGTATTGTGCAAAATCCGTAAAGACTCGGCCATAGAAACCTGTATACCAGCAACCTGTTTTTCGATCAGGCCGATGCTGTGAATCAAATTGTCACTGGCTTCACAATCCATGGGGTAATTATCACTTTTAGACCCCTTCACGGTATCCATCTGACTGAGTGGAACAAATTTCTCGTAGCGAAAAGCGGGGGAGCGTACTGCCTCAGGATCGCCCACAAAGTTGATGGCACCGGCCCCGAGCTGTTCGATACGATTGCCACTGACCTTTACACCGCGGTTGTAATTGTTAACGAAGACCGCATTTCCTCCCAATTCTATAAAATCATTGGCACGAAGGATACAGTTTTCAGCACCTTCAATCTTCACTGCCCCTTGACGATAGATGGTCCAGTCGCTGCGCAATAAAGGTTCCGCTGTTTTCATAAACGTAGGTGCAGTATGTGTAAAGCAGATCCCGCTGACTTCAATATCATGTACTGGATTGTTAGCGGACCCAGCAATCGTCATCAAATTTTCCAGCTGTGGCGCCTCGAATTTCAATTGATTGGGATCTTTACCTTTGGATGGCATGTAATATAGGGTCGCTGTCTGCTCATCTAAATACCATTCTTGCGCGGCGTCAAGTTCTTCAAAAATATTTTCGACATAGCGGTAGGTTTCATGCATTGGGCTTGGTCGGTTATTTTGCTCTCCGCCTTCCAATGTTACCTTTGATGCTCCATCTTTTCCGGTAATACGGTAATGGAATCCACCCCAGCGACCTGAATGTAAAACATGTACAATACCTCCTGTCGGATTTTTCCAGGTGGCAATCCGTTCTGGACTCAGTGCATCAGCGGCATAACCCTGAAAGGGTAATACGGATGCGTCATAATTTGGATACCGTGCACGGATCAAGTGTGCATCATTGGCATATAAACTTTGGAAACTCATTCCCGTTGGAACTTTCGCTTTCCAGATCCCCTTACCTCCTTGCTCCCATTTCAGATCAAGCAGTTTAGCTCCACTGAGGATAACTTGCTTTCCGTCTGCGGCTTTGATCCGCAATGGTAGTTTCTTTGTACCTGAAAGTGCCGCTGATAATTGAATCGGTTTGTCAAGATAATAAGTGCCACTAGTAAAGATAATTTCAATGCCTGTTGTCGCTTTTCCCTGTTTGGATTTTTCAACTGCTTTTAAAGCCGCTTCGGCTGTAGCAAACGGCCGCGCTACCGTTCCCGGATTTTGGTCATTGCCCTTTGTACTAACATAAACTCGCTTGATCGTACCAGACTGTTGCGCTTTTGTGGTAAAAATAGGTGCACAGCTCAGACCAACAAACAATAATTTGGGAACTAAACTTGGTTTTATCTTCATAATTTTAATATTTCGTTTGGTCAATCTTAGTTTCTTATGAAAAATAAAAGTAACTACTTATGATAAAGACGAAAATAAACGAATTTATAGTAACACATTCATTTATTTTAATTATTTTATTTTGCAGGGCGACTATACCGCCGCCCTTTTTATTTAATTTGCTCTAATCTCCCTTTGTCTCTTTTTAACTATTCAACTTTCAGGGGATTCGCTTTTCTTTTGGAACAGCCTGTTGTTTCATATTCCTGCTATTTGCACTTTCTCTACCCCTAATCAAATCCTGTTAACTTATATAAGGGATTTTGTGGTACATTATTGTTTGTCGCTTCGGTGGTCGGAATCAACCAGGTCAGGTTGTAAGGTACTACCGGAACGTTAAGCGAGGAACCACGCTGTTTCTGAATACGGTCAAAAGTATTGGCCCACTTCATAATCGTCCAGGATTTTACCTCCTCATGCAATTCCTAATCAAACTCCCTCCAAGCAGCCTCCTGGAATTGATCCATGGATAATCCACTCAAATCACGCACCTATCTGGGATCATTTTTATCCATATGTGCTCTTTTACAAATGGTATTGCTATAGTCATTTGCAGGACCATTGATGCATTTTCAGATTCGGCAGCGATCAAATACATTTCGGACAAACGTATAATCGGAAGACTAAAAGGAATACTTTTCCGTGAGGTCAAATATCCTCGATTGATAGAGACGATATCCACAAATTTCTGAAAAACGGGCGGTCCAGCACCTTTTTATCAAGCTTGACGTAGTTGCTAATGATCCCCAGGAAAAACGACGATCGCTTTTCGAAAAACTCACCATAAGATTGCCTGATGTGACAAGGGTCGGATTATAGCCAGGCGAGGTATTGAATGAGCCGTTCAAAAAATTGGAACCACGACCTGGTTCATATAACATCTCCCAAATGGATTCGCTGGTATTCAGACGGGCATTCGTCGTTGTTTAAATAGGAAATATCGAATATGGCTCAGGTCAGTGGTTCGGGCACGATGCTGCCAAAGTTTAAAAAAGCTAGCGGCAACAATTTCTTCACATACGGTTTCATCTCGAATAAATTTGTAAGCAAAAACAATAAGGATGACCTATTTTTGCTGAATGCAAAATTCCAACATCCGCTTGTTTCTAACCTTAAATTCTTCAACATTGTAATCCATTTGAGCTAATCGACAAAGCAATTTATCATAGTAAGGCAATTGAAATAAGATATTACCCTGTTAAAAATGCTACTTTTTAATCTTTTTTAAGGCATCTAGGTATTTTTTCTTTACCCCATTATCTTCCTCCAGCTCACAAAGAAGCTCCACTTCGGGGATTAGAAAATCATTTTGATCGGTTTTTAGCTTGATAATTTCGGCCAAGGCATAGGCTGTAGCCCAACGGACAACGGTCCCACTATGACGGGTATTGTCCAATAAATTAAGAATTGTTTGTTTCAATTGATCTGGGAAAAGCTTTGCAATATTCCCAACTATTTTGGCGCTTTCCCATTTTATTCTCGGCTCACTGCCCTTTAACACATTTGTCAGGTATTCCAACAGTGTGCTATCACTGATAGCCGGGTTCTTTTTAGTCGCATATTCAATAGCTTCTAGACAGGTCGCTTTATCAACAGCCTTTTGTTTATCTGCATATTCTAATAACAATTGGAGAGAAAGGTCGCCATTGAGTAATCTAGCTCCAAGAATAGCGACCCTTCCTTTTAATTTTATCGATTTGCCTTGAAAAAATTTTTCTATTTCCATCTGTAGATAAATTAGCTTATTATTTTAAGAGAGCTACATAAAATCCTGCAGAAAATAAAGATAAAAATAAAAGTCGTTTGCTTCTCACAAACGACTTTCTTCAAGTTATATTTTTAAATAAATAGCTATTATTTCATTTTAAAATAACGGTACATATTAGATAGGACGATTAGTAGTTATTCAACTACTTCATTAATCTGGACTTCGGGTTTGACATTGGTATATTTTGGAAAATCCTCTGCAAACTTTGCTCCATTCTCTTTCATCGGACCTTCATAATCCGCTACCGAGTCAAAATACAAATGACAAATAGCCAAATATGCTGGTTCACCCTGTGATCCTTTCCCAGAAAGCCCTTTGTCAATCGCGACACCTTTTAATTTTTTTCCAAAGACTTGTTTCACCAAGGCCATATGTTTATCGAGATAATAATTCCAGTCAAATGTTTTTCCAGCCTCATTAGGATAAAAGACAGTCAATTTGATCATCCCTTTTTTCTGAAAAGGTGGATCTGCCTTCACACCATTTTGGAATCCGAACAGCATGGTGATCATGACAAGAAGTAAAATGATTTTTGTTTTCATGTTTGTTTGAAATTAAGTTTATCTTGGTTGCATTATATTATTATCTACTATAAATATACTGATCAAGCAGTTAGGTCTGGTTATATTTTTTCATTTTACCTATTCTCCCTAACACCATTTCTATAATTTGCATAAATCTGAAGCTTGGATAATGATTCCATATTTTTAGTATCTTACTCTCTTATTGACGGTTGAAGACTCAAAATGCCACTTAAAAAAATGAGAAAAGAAAATTGTTATTCAATTTTCACTTTTTCAGGGACAAGCTCGACTGAATACGATGATCTGAAAAAGAATAGACCTAAGTTTGAAGAAATTAAATGTACACTAAATAAATTATGAACAAAACAATATTTTTCATTGCGCTATGTTTTGGTCTAGCCACCCTAAGTCACGCACAGGTACAACAACCCGGGAGCAAACCGAATCAAGCCCAAAAAGAAATGATCAAGCGTGGCTATGGCATGTTTATGCATTTTGGCGTCAACACGTTTACCGATATGGAGTGGTCTGATGGAAGCATTCCGGTAGAAAAATATAACCCAACACAGCTCGATCCGGATCAATGGGTGCGAACGGCTCGGGATGCTGGATTCCGTTATGTCCTATTGATTACAAAACATCATGACGGTTTCTGTCTCTGGGATAGTCAGTATACAGACTATGATGTTGCTGCCTCACCTGTGAAAACAGATGTGGTCAAAGCTGTATCCGATGCCTGTAAAAAATATGGCCTGGATTTCGCGATTTATTATTCCCTATGGGATCGTAAAGAACCATCTTACAAAGACAAGGATCCCCAAAAGTATATTGATTATATGAAAAACCAGTTGACAGAACTCTTTACCAAATATGGTAAAATTAGTGAACTATGGTTGGATGGGGGCTGGGATCGTCAACCTGATAATTGGGGGCTGGACCAACTTTTTAAGCTAGTCAAATCCTATAGTCCCAACTGCGCCATCAGTGTTAACCATACGATCGTTAAAAAAGAAGGTGAGCGAAATGCTGCCTTACCATCAACTATGACCGAGGATAATAAATACTATTTTCATTATTTTCCATCTGATTTCCGTCTTTGGGATCCTAAGCTGATCACCCGCTATGATAAAAAACAATATCTACATAAAGGTCAGTCCTATTACCTTCCCTATGAGCACACCATCTGCCTGAGCAGCCGTTGGAACTGGTTTCAGAAATCGACAGAGTTACCAATCAGATCTCTTGACGAACTGGAAGAACTGTTCTACTGGAGTACCGACAATGACAACTGCCTAGTCGTCAATGTCCCTCCTGATCAAACGGGTCGTATCCGCGAATATGAAGCGAATGCTGTTATTGAATTAGGAAAACGACTGGGAATAAAAAAAGGACACCCCTTGCCTAAAAACGGTCTGTTTGTTTCGGCAAAAGCACCTGTTACCGCAAGCTCAACCGCACAGGATACACAAGTGAACTACGCCGTTTCAAATATTACTGATGGAAGCCTAGATAGCCGCTGGATGGCCAGCGATACAATAGCAACAGTTGACATTCAATTGGATCCTAAGAAAAAATTTAACAAAATCAGCATCTTTGAATATCAGGACACCAAAAATCTAGGGGATGGGTTTTCCAATATCAGAATCAATAGAATTCAGGAGTATAAAATACAGGTCTTTAATAGCGGCAACTGGGAGACAATTTATTTGGGTGCTGAATCTATGGGCGATTGTAAGGTCATCCGGTTACCGAGAGCATATCAAACAGAAAAGCTACGATTGAATATCACAAAAGCAAGCGGCTTACCGTCCATTTATGAGATTAATGTTATTGACAAATAATGGAGTAGTCAACTAACTTATTGTGATGTATTCAAATAAGGAAAATGACATTATTTTCGATAATTAAGATTGGAAGGGCGCAATAAAAAAGAATCAGATTCGCGATGAGTCTGGTTCTTTCTAATACAATTTGTTAATCGTTTATTTTGCTTGACCTTTTCGCTCTGCCGCCGCTTTCAGCAATATTTCTTTACTTATCGCAGGAACCTCACCATTTCCGTCTGGACCTATATTCAACAATAAATTTCCGCCCTGTGTATTAATCTCCACCAACTTTTTGTTTACTTCCTCCGGGCTCTTCCAGGCACTGTCCGATCGTTTGAATCCCCATGAGTTATTCAAGGTATAACAAGCCTCCCAATCATAATCTACTTTCGCACTGATGTGCTCTTGCTCTGGTGTACCAAAATCACGTTTGAATTGCTCACGTTTGGCTACACGATTATTGATAATGAGAGATGGCTTTAACTCACGTAAATATTGGTAGAGTTCCTGTCCAGCGGCCATATCCCACCAATTAACCCAATCACCATCAAACCAGAGCATATCGGTATCGTACTTGACAATCAATTCTTTCAACTGATTTTTCATATACTGTATATAAACAGCCCTCTGATCTGGTTTCATCGCGACCTGTCCCCATTTGTCCCAACCGTTTTTTCCATCGCTATTACGATATTGTGAATCGTGGTGCCAGTCTATAATACTATAATAAGTACCAAATCGGATTCCTTTTTTCTTACAGGCAGTAGCCAATTCCTGTATGAGATCCCGCCCCTTCATTGGTGTTGAAGCAATATCATAATCTGTATATTTTGAATCCCATAGGCAAAACCCTTCATGGTGTTTGGTCGTAACTACCAGATATTGCATGCCTGCATCTTTGGCTAACTGGACGATTTGATCCGCATTAAAATGCGACGGGTTCCAGCTATGGATCAACTGGGCATATTCTTCCTTGGGAATATCTGCCCCTGCCTGAATCCATTCGGCGTAGCCTTCAATTGACTTTCCCTTATAGTCTCCACCAAGCTGGCTATAAAGTCCAAAATGGATAAACATTCCATATTTGGCTTCTCTAAACCATTGCATATGTTTATCAAAGTCTGCTTTGGATTGGTTTAAATAATTGATTTGAGCTTGTACCTTACTATTAAACAGCAAAGCAATAAGAGCGAGTGCAAGACCTGTTAATTTTTTCATTATTTCGTAATTTATAATTGGTTACACGAATTGTCAAAGCAAATATAAGGCTAGCGGGTTTCCCTTTTTAACCAAAGAAAACACCTGATCAATTCACGAATAATAATCAGTATGAAGTATTCCATACTTTATCTAAATATCGCAAATCTGTTTGGAAAGATTTATATTTACGTAAAAAGTTTTAAAAGATTTACAAAACTATAAACCAATAATTATGAGCTTAAAAACATTAATCACCAAAAGCGTACAGTACAACAACTGGGTAGTCAACAAGTATCTGGATTGGTTAGGTACCAAGTCAGATGAGCAACTCAATCAAGAAGTCCCATCGAGCTTTCCGACGATCTTAAAAACATTGAACCATATATGGCAGACGCAGGAGTATTGGTGGAGTCATATTTCAGAACGTAATGACTTTGATTTCGAAAAAACATTCAGTAATAAAGAGGATATTTTCAAGGCCATCAAAGACAGTTCGCAGAAACTCCAGGACTATGTAGAAGGTCTATCGGAACAGGATCTAGAAAAAAATGTAAAGGTCGAATCGCCTTGGTTCCAGTGTGATTTTTCAAAATATGAATATATTCAGCATTTGATTATCCATGGGACCTACCACCGTGGGCAGATCGTCACCATGGGCCGGAATATCGGTATAACAGATGCTCCGATGACGGATTATAATTTTTGGAATATCTATAAAGATCAAAAATAATAAATCAGATCGTGCAAATGGAAAAAATGACCAGTAAGGTTCGTGTAAGAGAAATCCTAGAGCAGGCCAAGCAAAGTTGGGAACAGCAAGGGCAGGATGCTCTCCTTGTAGTCATATATGAAGGTTTATTGAAAAAGAAGGTTAGCTTTCCTCTTTTGGAATTCGCAGCAAAGGAAATGGCATTATGGATACCCGAGGATGAACAACTGTACGTTATGGATATACTGGTCGCAACCAAAGAAATGGGAAGTTATGTATTAGCGGGTATGATGCTACAACTGCGCCTACCTTTATATCTTGAAGAGTCGATCCAAAGAGCATGCGCTTATATTGTAGGCGGAGACCAATGGTATGTCTGCGATATCGTAGGTGAGCGTGTACTTGGTCATGCCCTCCTTACCTATCCAGAAAAAACAATCCCTTTATTGAAACACTTGGCCCAATATTCCGACAAATGGATTGTGCGTACGATCGGTGTTGCGACACATTATGCGGTAAAGAAAGACCTCTCACCAAAATTTGCAGAAACTATGTTCAGGCTTTTACTTTCGCTATCTGATGCAACGGATTCCCATATTAAAAAGGGAATAGGCTGGGGTGCCAAAACCATCGCTAAATTCCATCCGGCAATCATAGAACGCTACCGAAAACAGATTGACTTACGAGAGACCAAGCAATGGTTCCGGACGAAAATTACCATCGGTCTCAATCGGAACAAAGTAGCAAAGTCATTATAGATAGCGCCTAAAAAGTCCATAAATAGACAAAAAAATGCAAATACCGTAAAGATCTGCTACGGTTATATTTGAAAAAGCATGCAAAAGATGGGATGGCCTGGTCTTCCTCACAACTACACCGCTATTGAAAATTGAAGATTTAAAACGAGACAGTGAGCAGAATAATGATTTTATTAGTAATACTGTTGGAAAACTAAAACAGAATCCCAAGGAGTAGAATATTTGAAATGCATCTGGGAGGATATGTACCAAATTATAAAAGAATAGGGCTAACTGAATCCTCAGTAGCCCTATTCTTTTATAACATGCAGCAATATGTGCGGCTAGTCTTTCTTCATGGTTCCTTTTTCTCTTAAGTTGATATGCCAACTGAATGCTTCCTCCAATAAATGTGGCGTATGCCCTCCCCTTTCACAGGCTCGATTGTAATAATCCAATAGTTGCGCTTTGAAGTCAGGGTGTACACAATTTTCAATAATAACTTTTGCACGCTCTCTCGGCGCCAAACCACGTAAATCGGCCAAACCATAATCTGTCACCAAAATATCAACATCATGCTCTGTATGATCCACATGGGACACCATTGGAACGATATGGGAAATAACATCGCCCTTAGAGGCCGCTTGCGTGACGAAGATACTTAAGTAAGCATTTCGCGCGAAATCTCCTGATCCACCAATGCCATTCATAATATTGGTACCCGAAGTATGCGTGGAATTTACATTTCCATAGATATCAAATTCAATTGCTGTATTGATCGCAATAATGCCCAAACGCTTGATTAAGCCCGGTGTATTGGAAATATTTTGAGGACGTAGTACAATCTTGTCGCGGTATTTGTCCAAATGATCAAATACGCGTGAATAACATTCCTCTGATACGGTAATGGAAGAAGCTGACGCAAAATCCAGCTTACCGGCATCGATTAAATCAAAGGTACTATCTTGCAATACCTCAGAAAACATCGTTAAATTATGGAATTTACTATGTATAAAGCCTGTAAGTACTGCATTGGCTACTTTTCCGATCCCAGCCTGCAATGGCATCAAACTTTCGGATAAATGTCCCAATTCAACTTCATTTTCAAAAAACGCCAATATATGTTTCGCTATTGCTGTTGTTTTAGCGTCTGGCTCAGCAATATCTGCTGGACTGTCAAGCTCATTGGTAAATACGATACCCACGATCTTGCTGGGATCCAATGGAATTGTTTTTCTACCGATTTTATTTTCGGGCGCTACAATAGGAATTACATTTCGACGTGGATAATCTTCTGCCTGATAAATATCATGTATCCCTTTAATCGTGGTTGGTATAGCGGTATTGACTTCCAAAATAACCTGTTTAGCCAATGCGGCAAAAGTAGCTGAGTTACCAACCGAAGTCGTTGGAACGATACTACCATCGGATTCGATCGCGGCAACCTCCAAAACGGCAATATCGACCTGTGGCAAATTTTTATTGTGTAACAGCTCTGCAGTCTCACTTAAATGCTGATCTATAAAAAGAACATCTCCAGCATTGATCTTATTGCGAAGGGTACGATCCACTTGAAAAGGCATGCGTTTGGATAGCGCTCCGGCTTCTGCCAGTTTTCCGTCTGTACCATGACCTAAGGAAGCTCCTGTAATCAACGTTATTTTCAAAGGATCTTCTTTGGCTCTCTCCGCTAAAGCCGGTAATACCACTTTACTATCGCCTGCCTTGGTGAAACCACTTGATCCGACAACCATGCCATCCTGAAATAATTTAGCAGCTTCGGCAGCTGTAATAACTTTATCGTGTAAGCTCTGAATTTTTATTCTTTCGTAAGCCATATCCTTATAATTTTATATTGTATGCTATTCATGTAAACTTAAGAAATTGAAACCTATTTATATCCGCTATTTTAAAAGATATTAAACGTCAGTGAACATTTCTTAAACAAACAATTTTAACGTTTTTTTAGACAGTGAATTTATTACCATTCGACACAAAATTATTCAATGGAGACGAAACAACCATAACACACTACTGTTCAGTGAAATAAATAAAAATATATTTCCAGTTATTTTTATAAAAACAGAAATAGAATTCATATCAACCTAGTTTTCAGTTCCTTAAAAATAATAAATCAAAAACCAAGTAAGTAAATACTAACTCGCCATTGATTTAATTGCAATTTTATTGTAAGCATACACTCACTTTAATAGCAACAAGGTCAGGTCTAGTAAAAAAGTCTTACCTTTGCAGCGTAGTTTTATAGGAAAAAATGAACATAAAAGATACAACGAGCGATTCAAAATATGTCAACCGCTACTATATGACGGAGGTTGATTCATTTCAAGATAGCATCTATTGCCATCACGCCATCATAGCTGAAAATCATATCACTGAGCATTGTCATGAAAAGGATCAATTTTTATATACAGAGGGGGGAGTCGTCTTTATAAAAACAGATGAAAAATCATATTTTCTGCCGGCCCGACATTATCTATGGATTCCCGCTGGTGTCAAACATAGTATTCATCCAAGTACTCCTGAGGTAGTGATGCGTAATCTCTATTTTCCAAAAACGAATAACGATACCTCATTTTACGGCAAAATGGGCATCTACCCAGTAAACGATCTACTGATTGAATTGATCATGTTTACCAATCGTTGGAATGGCAATATATTCCCTGTTGAAGAACCTAAATATAGCTTAGCTACGGCATTTAAACTTATTCTCCCTGAATTATCGCTACACGAACTTCCCTTGGCACTGCCTTATCCAAGCCATCCCAAATTAAAAGATATCGTTACTTATCTGGAAGAGAATATCGAAGAAAATGTAAGCTTCAAAAAACTTGCAAGCCTCTTTAATATCAGCGAACGTACATTGGCGAGACTCTTTCAGAAGGAATTGAATATGTCATTTATCCAATACTATACCATCCTGAGAATGTTGACTGCGCTCAAGTTGTTATTGGATGAAAAACTAAGTGTCAATGAAGTAGCTTTGAAAGTTGGATATAACAGCTTACCCACATTTAGTAATACATTCAATAAAGTCGTAGGTATTCGTCCCAGTGAGTATGTCAAACAAAAAGAATTGCTTATTTAAAAATGTTTCCCTAATTTAGGTCAATAAACCTAATTCAGGATGAAATTCAAACATATTATCTATGGTGCTGGAATTTTATTACTCAGTACTTCCGTATTTGGCAATTCTCAAGACAAAAAACCCAAACCCATTCAATTATTCAATGGGAAAGATTTAAAAAACTGGACCCCTAAAATCCGAAACCACAAGGTTGGAGATAACTATAAAAACACATTCCGTGTTGAAGATGGTTTATTGAAAGTCCGATATGATGGCTATGATAACTTCAATTTTCAATACGGCCATTTATTCTTTAATAAAGAATTCTCAGCTTATTTATTACGTGTAACCTATCGTTTTGTAGGCGAACAAGCACCGGGCGGCGAAGGTTGGGCTTGGCGCAATAGTGGTGCTATGCTACACGGACAAGATCCGAAAACAATGGGTGTAGATCAAGATTTTCCGATATCAATCGAAGGACAACTTTTAGGCGGCAATGGTAAGGACGAACGTACAACGAGTAATCTCTGTACACCGGGAACAAATGTTGTCATCGATAACAAACTATTTACCCCACACTGCATCAGCTCCACATCCAAAACCTATGCTGGAGACCGATGGGTAACAGCGGATTTTCTGGTATTGGGAGATTCACTTGTACAACATATCCTTGAAGACAAAGTGGTGATGCAATACACCAAACCTCAAATCGGTGGTGGCAATGTAACAGCCTTTGATCCTGCAGTAAAAAAAGATGGACAACTATTAAAGAAAGGAAGCATTTCGTTGCAGAGTGAGAGTCATCCAATCGACTTCAAAAAAGTAGAGCTATATGATTTGGAACCTTATATGAAAGATCCCAATAAGTTGAAAAAAGTCATTGCGGAGTTATTGCCCAATTTAAAGCAATAGTTTATCGCTAATAACATAAAATAAAAAAAGCATCAGTATTGATGCTTTTTTTATTACTATTCGCTTGGAAAGAGAAATCCAAAGTATATAACATAAAGAAAAGGGATACAGCGAGCTGTACCCCTCAATATCTATACAGAAAGCTTACGCTAAACCGTTAACGAATTTAGTTAACTTAGATTTGTTGTTAGAAGCTTTTTTCTTGTGGATCACATTTTTCTTTGCCAAACGATCAAGCATAGAAATTACGCGTGGTAACAATGTTTTTGCTTCTTCTGCAGAAGTTGTATGACGTAATTTTTTGATTGCGTTACGCGTTGTTTTTGCTTGGTAACGGTTTCTTAAACGTTTAGTAGCGTTTGCTCTAATTCTTTTGATCGCTGATTTATGATTTGCCATTTTTTTTAGCTAATTTTTATTCAATTTTTTCTTGTAATTCGGACTGCAAAAATAACACCTTATTTTCAATATTCAAAATCTATTTTGTTTTTTAGGTTTAGTATATTTGCGACATGCAAAAATTATCGATGGATGAACTTCAACGTACAGATGTTGAATCGTTTAAAAAACAAGAAAAAACGCCTATCGCAATCGTTTTGGACAATGTTCGTAGTATGCACAATGTCGGCTCGGCCTTCCGCACCGCAGACGGATTTGCTATTGAAAAAATATATTTATGTGGCATTACTGGCACTCCTCCACACCGAGAAATCGAAAAAACTGCTTTAGGTGCTACACAATCCGTGTCTTGGGAATACCATAAAAATACAACTGACGTCGTAGATCAGCTAAAAGCAGAAGGTTATACCATCATCGCCGTTGAACAAGCAGATGATAGTGTCATGTTACATCAATTTGAGCCAAAGTCGGATAAAAAGTATGCATTAATTTTTGGAAATGAGGTCAATGGAGTTGATGAAGAAGTCATGGAAAAAATCGATACTTGTATCGAAATCCCCCAATATGGTACCAAGCACTCACTTAACGTATCTGTCGCAATTGGCATTATCCTTTGGGATTTTATCCAAAAACGCAATCTGAACTAAAAATTTATCAATAAAGGTCATATTCCTATCTACATTGCTTCCATTTTAGAAAGCAAAATAGTAGATTTGTGTGCAAAATTTAAAGAAGAAATGAGTGTATTAGTTAATAAAGATTCAAAAGTAATCGTTCAAGGTTTCACTGGAAACGAAGGTACTTACCATGCGACTCAAATGATTGAGTACGGAACAAATGTAGTTGGTGGTGTGACTCCTGGTAAAGGTGGTCAACAACACTTAGACCGTCCTGTATTCAACACTGTTCAAGATGCAGTAGACGCTACAGGAGCTAATGTTTCTATTATCTTTGTACCTCCAGCATTTGCTGCAGATGCAATCATGGAAGCTGCCGCTGCGGGTATCGAAGTGATTGTCTGTATTACTGAGGGTATCCCTACAAAAGACATGATCCAAGTAAAATCTTACTTAAGCGACAAGAAATCTCGTTTGATCGGTCCTAACTGCCCTGGTATCATCACTGCAGGTGAAGCTAAGATCGGTATTATGCCAGGATTTATCTTCAAAAAAGGTAACGTAGGTGTAGTTTCTAAATCAGGAACTTTAACTTACGAAGCGGTAGATCAAACTGTAAAAGCTGGATTAGGAATCACGACAGCTATCGGAATCGGTGGTGACCCTATCATCGGTACAACAACTAAAGAAGCTGTTGAATTATTAATGAACGACCCAGAAACTGAAGCGATCATCATGATTGGTGAGATCGGTGGTGGAATGGAAGCTGAAGCTGCACGTTGGATCAAAGAACACGGCACTAAACCTGTTGTTGGATTTATCGCTGGTCAAACAGCGCCTCCAGGACGTCGTATGGGCCACGCTGGTGCAATTGTTGGTGGTGCTGATGATACTGCTGCTGCAAAAATGAAAATCATGCGTGAGTGTGGTATTCGTGTAGTTGAATCTCCAGCTGAAATCGGAAAAGCAATCGCTGAAGAATTGGCTAAATAATTAGACAATTCAACATATAAAAATAAAGGGGATCAAATTGATCCCCTTTATTTTTATATCTATTTTTCTATACCATATCCAAATGATACTACATACTGGGCATCGGTTCATCCGCCGAAGGCCCATATAAACCCGGTACTGGAATACCGAGTAACCGTAAATATACAGTCAACTGTCCACGATGGTGAACGATATGGTTATTAACAATAAAACGTATAGCGCCAGCGCGTGGTAAACGTGCTATTTCATAGTCTCCAGCTTTCAATACCCAGTCTTTAAACCAGTCTTCCTCAGCTATATCTTCTATGGCAGCTTTATTCTTTTCCAATCCTTCAGAAAGCGTCAATTTAAGCTCTTCTACTGAAGATACTTTGAGTGGATGATAATCTACCTTAAAATCAAATGTATCTTTTGGTATCGCTTTAAACACCCAACTATGTAACTCCACAACATGGGCTGCAAGCTCTCCTAGAGTCATCGATTTTTCATGCGGACGCCAATCCAATTTTTCATCTGGTATCCGATCCAAAATACGTTTGGTATTTTTTGTTTCATGATCCAATTCGATCAAATAGCTTTTTTTGATACTCATATAAATATATTATTTCATTAATTGAAAATCCTTCAATACAGTAGCCCTATAAGGAGATTCCACCGCTTGATGTGCAGCCGCCCGTGCTATCTGCCCTTCAATATAAGTTACTTTAAGTGGCAAAAACGTATTATTGACAACATTTTCTTTAAACAGTGCCTCGTACCAGGTACATGCGGCTATAAAACGTCCATAATCCAAATTAAGATGATAGCCATCCCGTGTGAATTTATCGCCTAAATAGCTTGATCGTGCATTTTGTATAGCTGTTCCCGAAGGTACCAATACATTAAAATTCCCCCAATTAAAGACTTTCTGAGAGGTATTTACGATAGCCGTATACATTGCACTCTGATTACGATTATACCGGACAAAGCCTTCATGCGATGAACCATTCTGATAGGCCCAGGTTTGATGTAATATATATTTCGTTTCTGGATACTTTACATGTTTTGTGACATACTCATATATAAGTGGTAGATCCTTTGCATAGGAATCATAATCTCCCGACAAAGGGCTTGCTTGCTGGAAACTAATATAATCCCAAGCTTCATCTACCAAAGCCGTAGAAAGCCTTTCATTTGCCCGCTCTGACATCCGACCGTCGAGATTGATCTTCCGGTAGCGATAAGCTGGTTTATCTTCTTTCGCATTGCTTACATGTAGGCTTAATGGTGCCCCACCAATGTAAAGGTTACCGATGACGATCTTTTTCTTCCCTGCTTTGGCTAATTCATACAGATTCTGCTCGATTGCATCTTCCGAAAAGCTATTCCCAATCGCCAATATGCGCAAAACGCCATCATCCAATGTTTGGCCCTGTGCATTCAAACTATTGCTGATAAAGAAAAATACAAGTAAAATACTGAGTAAGGATATCTGTTTAGCTTTCATCATATATACATTGCTGTAATGACTAAATTAGCTAATATCTCGTAGAATTGCTAATCGTATAAGAGGAAAACAGTAAAACTTGTAGACCAATACCGATTTTATTGGATCTACTGTAGCATCGATGTGTGGTCCATTGAAAAGTAGATTATAGAAACTTAAGGGCCGGCACCATTGCTCTCTGGAATCCTTTGGGAAGTATGTAAAAGCAAGAAGCCCTTGACTGTTTCCAGCAAGGGCTTCTGTGTAAAAAAAGGCACCGACCTACTCTCCCACCTGTTACGGCAATACCATCGGCTCTGGCGGGCTTGACTGCT
>NZ_JAHXYR010000011.1 GCF_019969845.1 Sphingobacterium sp. GVS05A | reverse complement strand
CATGGCTTCTGCCTTGAAGCGTTCAAAGTCGAATGGGTCTTTTTCTTTCATGACCGTGTCGTTTGAATAATTGAATATAAATAATCTTATTGAATTATTCCTCTGACACAGTTCATGTTACAGTCTCATTTAAAGCTTAAACCTTACTATCGTAAAAAACAAGTACGCTATAATCGACCTACTGATAAAGTATCTATTTTGAAGGTTGCTTATTCTTTCGATAATCTGGCTATTTCTGTATCAAGTTTTTCATCCCAGATAAATTCCATGTTATATTTGCCTTGAGTATTTATAGTAAAAAAGGCTTTGTTCCATTTGTTATCTCCTTCGTTAGGTATATCATGTAATTCTCTGATCCAATTTCGGATATCTCTAGAAATATTTCTTACAGATATGTTTTTTATTTCATTATTATCCGTGATATATTCTCCATTGTAGCTTACCACACCTGTTCCTACAACTTCGATATTTAATTTTGCATGATTCCATCTTTCATCATCTATCGCATTTACAATGCTTTGTCCGATGTTTAAATAAATTTCATCTATTGTCATAATATTTTAAATTTTGTAAAGGATTATGATTTACAGAGAGGTTTTTGAAATCTCTTCAAACGATTCCTCGTAGACATCTTTAGCTGTTTTTGTCTTATGATTTGTAAATGTTTTATCATAACTAAGTTTACTTTCAAATTTTCCAGTTTTAGGGCGATATATAAGTTTAACATCGTTGGAACTTATATAATGTCCTTTTTAAATAGAGATTCAATTTCTTTTAGCATACCATTTACTCGATTAAGCAATTGGAAGGCACTTTCATTTGATATGTCATATTGCATCTCTGAAACTAAATTTACTTTATGAGATTTTACCAAATTCAAACCCAATTTCGACCAGTTCAGTAAATAGTTTTTGAAACTTACTATCAAAATCATTCATATCAAAAGATTATTTAGGTATTTAAATATACTAAAAAATTATACATTGTCCCGTCTAGAAATAGCTTCTCGTAGCCAACTTTAATAGATAATAGCAGGCCTGTCCATACTATTTTTATTGTGTTGCATTTGTTTCTGGGGATCTCCAGAAGTTGGCAGGATCGAGCGTAATAACATTGTTTTTTAGATGTTTATTGCTGCTTTTGTCAAATCCGCTCGGAATTAGAGAAATATACTGCAGATCAGGTTCGGCGGGGCTATATCTACTTTCTGTGTTAAACTGGCTCTTATTCGTGCATTGGATCCAATATAAATTCTTGGCCATATAATAGTCCAGGTACCAAAGTTTACTTACTTTGGACTCGGCGTTTAGCCGGAGTGATTGATTATTTTTTAAATGCTCCCTGACTTTAGCGCTTGATCCACAGGGTGTTTCAACTTTTGCTGTAGAGTTTTCAGAAGCTGGTGGTGTGGAGAAATCCAGAAAAGGGTGGATGGAGAAATTCGGAGAATGGAAACATGTCACGCAAGTAATGGATTGGAAAGACAAAGGTACAGCGACTTGGACGATAAATGTCCTTAAGCCAGGCTATTACCAAACTGAACTGGAATACAGTGGAGAGGGGAGGCTCGTTTGGCGAATAGATCAAAAAGGCGGACAAGTGGTCCAGAATCAACAGAATTCTTCAGCTATTTATAACTGGCAGCCCATGGGTTGGATGTAATTTGCCAAGCCCGGAACTTATCACAAAATATGGCTTAATAACTATTATTGATTTTTAAGTTTTTAAATCCTATCCGTTTGGACAGGATTTTTATTTGATGTTATGTGCTTTTTTCCACTTACGAATTCTCCCCCTTGCATTGGTATAAGGCGAAGACGTGTTAAACTGAATCATTCTCCCCAAAGTCCATTTCTCATACCAGGAAACCTCATATAATTCAGTATTAGATTTTTGCTCAATTAAATGAAGAATTTTAGAAACCGTTTCATCTAATTTACTACACAATATATTGAAGTCAATGCTTTCATAATCTTTGTAAAACTTCTGAGCCAGCTTGCCGAGTTCATTCCATTTATAACCTGTCTCAGGAAAATCTACTGGCTCATTATTATCTTTTTTCCGATTCCATTTAAGCACCAATTCACCCCATCCAATCAAATAAGAAACAAGGTTATTGATACCCATTGTAGTATCTTTTGCATGCCCTTCTAAATCTGTGACCGTAGTTAATTCAACAGGAATGGTCGATAATTCATTTTTCAGCTTGTTGTAATTCGTTTCAATAGCTTTTTGTAATTCTTCTTTGTTAACTGGTACAGCCATAATCGGACGAAATAGATTTTTACCAAATTTACAAAATCTATTAAAGAGGTTATTTAAAATAAGAAATGATTTGTTTCACCTGTTTTTCAATTAGGTACGGTTATGTGTGGCTTTTGAATAGAGTCTAATCTTGACTTTAAATCCTTAATTTCCATTCAGTCCTTTTGAGAAAGTGCTAGCAAATGATGATATTCTAATGGAATATCATGATAATATACACAACATATTCATCCTACAATTATTTATTTTACCACAAGAGCTAGAATTATGTTAAAATCGTCTCTCTTTTGATGTAATCAAATGCGAAACTGTTCATATAGTCTGAAGAGCTTACTAAATTGCCGTTTACGCCAACTGCTGAAGACTGACAATTTATTCAACTCCCTTTGTACGCATTGGGAGGTAATAAATTGCCGTTGAAGCTGTGATAAATAGATCAGTTCGATCTTTGCCACCAAAACAGACATTCGATGTCCATGGTTCTCTTACCTCAATATGTCCTATCAGTACGCCTATCGGACTATAGATAGAAACACCTTTCCCCGTAAGGTAAACATTTCCCCGATTGTCCAATGTCATCCCATCAGAGCCTTGGTCGATGACCGCTTTTTGTCCGCTGAGCTTACCGTTAGATTCAATAGTATACCTATAAGTTTTATTTCGCAGCCTATCCGCTACATATAGGTATTTTCCATCTGGCGATCCTACAATGCCGTTAGGCTTAGCTACATCATCAGCCACTACAATTGGCTTTTTACCTTTTCCCGGAGGAAGGTAGTAAACTTTCTGCCCTTCGATCTCTGGTTTTTTTCTGACCCAATAGTCACGCTGATAATAGGGATCTGTAAAATAGATACCTCCTTTCTTATCTGCCCAAAGATCATTTGGACCATTCAGTTTCTTTCCATCTAGATCTGACAGCAGTACCGTAACTTTGCCATCATTGCTTATCGACCAAATTTCGTTTTTTTCGTCTGCGCAGGCAAGTAGCTGACCGCGATGGTTAAAGTACAGTCCATTGGCACGGCCGGCTGAATCTTTAAAAAGAGAAAGACGACCTTCCGTGTTGTATTTCCAGATTTTGTTATTGGGCTGGTCAGTAAAATAGATATTCCCGTCCTTGTCCACTGCCGGCCCTTCTGTAAACGCAAACTGCCGAGATAATAATTTCAGGCTGTCCTGATTAAACAATTGCGCCCTTACATCTAAGCCTTTTAATGAGAAGAGTAATATTAGCAAGAATGCCGGATAGAACCTGTTGGAATTAATTAAATGTAGCATAGTAAAAGTAATTAACTAAATTATTGTTTGTCCAAAAAAAATCTAGGAATAGTATTTAAGTATGGATAGTCTCTATTTCAAGCCCAATATATATAATTTTATAAAGACCAGAAAATATTACCTCTAGCCGTCTTCATTAATTGATGCATATCTTTATTCTGTGTTTGATTTCCGCCGCATACCTCTGATGCTGACAGGACAAACCGCGCAACAGATCATCCACGAGAAGGTAATCGAAAAAGCCAAAGAGAGGCTTTCTACAACGGAACTTACGATAAGTGTGATCGCTTACGAGCTAGGATTTGAATACTCTCAATCATTCAACAAACTATTTAAGGCCAAAACCAAACCTAAGCGGAACCGTCCGAAGCAAAATCTATAAAAGCCTGGTACCTCGCAAAAAAGTTTACACTGATTACTTTAACTTTAGATGCTTTTGGGCTTTATCCAGCTCCAAATACTACTATTAAAGTTTAAAGTGTTACACTTTTGTTCAATAATTGATCAGTTCATGGCAATTTCCCGGGCGATTCCTATCTTACCCTAACAATTAACCACTTATAGATCAACTATGAAATTATTTATTTTGCCATTTGTATGGCTATGTTTTGTCGCGTGCAACAAAATAACACCTTCAAAAGAAGAAGCTGCGTTGTTGAAATCAGAAAACCACAGCACGCGCGCCAGTTTAAGCACAGTAGTAACAACCTATCCTTTACCCAGTAGTCTGCCGAATCAGTACAAGTCAACGGCCTTTACAGTTAGTGCCGGCGGGAATCCAGTCGGCCTATATAACGCTGGAAATAACGGCTGGGGAAATAGCGTTAGCTATGGTTATTTCGATTTCAGTGGCACTGTATCGATATCGATCACGCCCTCAAGCGGTTTCAGCAGCTTCAAATTAGTGCCTTCATCATCAGGTATCACAGGGGTGAGATCGGGCAATACGATTACTTTTACACTCTCTCAGCCGACCAATATATCACTTGTATTGGACAACGACTACCAAGGAAAGGTGCTGCATTTATTTGCTCAGGCGCCGGAAAGTGATATTCCTTCTTCTACAGATACCAATGTACAGTATTATGGCCCAGGATATTACGATCTGAGCTCGCAACCGCCGATAACCTTGAGTTCTGGAAAAACTTTATACATCGCTGGTGGAGCAGTTATTAGAGGAAGAGTAAAAATAGATAATGCATCAAATGTGACAATCAGAGGTAGGGGCATTCTGCTCAACGATTACAACAGCCCCACGGATGATATCGCCCTTGCCTTAGGTGCAGTAAGCAATTCAACAATAAAAGATATCATTGTCAATCGCAATATAGGAAGCTGGACTTCTGCCATGCACAATTGTTCTTTTGTCAATGTAACTAATTACAAAGCTATCAGCCCATATTTTGCCAGTTCCGATGGATTTAATATCAACAGTAGCCATGATATCACTTTTGATAAATCCTTTGTCCACTCTGCTGATGATGCAGTCGCCATCAAAGGAATGTCGGATCAAATTCCTGCAAATTCATTACCCGTTTATAATATAATCTACAAAAATGCACAATTATGGGCCGATGCAAATAACACCATCGGTATCGGTGCTGAAACACGCGCTGCCTATTTTCAGAATATTAAGTTTCAAAACATAGATATCCTATATAATTACGATGACAAAAATCATCCGGATGTTCTCCCTGATCGTTCCGCCATCAATATTTTTGCCTTACATGGCACCTATTTTAATGATATTACCTTTGAAGACATCCGTGTAGAAAGAGCAAAAAGACTAATAAATATTCAGATGGATGAAACATTTTATTTTGGTTCGTTGACCGGGAACTGGAGCTGGCCCGGAGCAATGACAAACATTCTCTATAAGAATATTACGTCCACATCAGGCGGTAGTAACGAAATCAAATTAATCGGTTGGAATGACAGTCATCGTATTGAAGGAGTGACCCTGGAGAATGTTAAGATTAACGGTAACTATGTTAAAGATTTTAAAGATAGTCATTTGCACATGAATCAGTATGCGAATTCGGTGAAGATTGTCAGTCCATCCGGAACAGTTAATAGCGATGTCTATAATGCTTCTACCGATTTTTCGTCTGTACAAGGAACCCGCAGATGGTACTATAAATACTGGCAGGCCGGAATAGGAACAAGTTTGATGAGCTGGAATCCGGACGGATCAAATCATTGGCGCGGTTCGGGTAGTTATGACGCCATATGGAACGGTAGCGGTAACCTCTATATTCATCCCGATAATAGCCAGCCGATACTTGTTTGGAATGCGCCAAAATCGGGCACCGTAAAAATTACCGGATTGGTTCGTAAAAATGATATCGGGGGTGGGGATGGTGTCAACGTGAGTATTTGGAAAAATAATGTAATGATATGGCCTTCGGGTAGCTGGCAAACTGTTGTTTACAATAATACTACTGGGTTTTGGCATGATATTAATGTGCCTGTCACCTTTGGCGACGAATTATCCTTTCGTGTGGATCAGCGTTCCAATTCAGGCTGGGATACCACCTACTGGAATCCAGAAATTGCATATCAATAAGCATTTTTGCTATCCATTTCAATCTTCAGGATTGAAATGGATAATGACTATTTAGCCTTTCTATAGTGGCTTGGCGTTATACCAAAGAAATCCTTAAACTGCTTGCTAAAATAGTTTGCATTGGAATAGCCTAACTTATATGCAATTTCAGAAATGCTAAAAGACGGGTCTTTTAATAAGGTTTTAGCATAATCAAGTTTGACTTTAATAATGAAATCAGTAGGAGTGAGATCTGTTATTTTTTTTAGCAATAGATACAACTGGGTTCTACTGATACGCATTTCTTGCGCTAGTTGATGGACTGAAAAATTATTCTCCGCAATATTTCTAACGATAATCTCCTGAACTTTTAAAATAAAAGTTTCCTCTTGTGAGTTTGCTTCTTCTTTAATTCGTAAAGGCTCTGCCTGACTGTAGTAATGGCGTAGCGTAGCTTTATTTTTTAATAAACTACCCATTTTAGCCAGTAGCTCCTGCATGCTGAAGGGTTTATTGATATAGCCATTTGCGGCTAATTCATAGCTTTTGATTTTATTGGCAATCGTATCATAAGAAGTCATTAAGATTATTGGAATATGTTTGGTCTTCGGGTTACTTTTCAAATGTTTGCATAATTCATATCCATCCATGATAGGCATCATAATATCGCTGATCACCATGTCGATCGGATTATTCCTAATGTATTCTAAAGCTTCTTGTCCATTGTGAGCGATGATGACATGGTAGGATTCCAGTAATTTATTTTTAAATAATTCTGCCAGATCAGTGTGATCTTCCACCAGAAGAATTTTATGCGTATTGCTTTCCGGCGGAACATCAAATCTTAGTTGACTGTTATCGGTATAAATCACGTCGTCAATGAGCTCCATTGTCGCATGTAGTTCGAGATCCGGGTCATCCGGAAGCTCGGATGCAAAATTATCCACCGGTATAGTAAGTGTAAATCGTGTTCCAGTTTCAATGCTGCTATTTACATCAATCTGTGCGTTTATACGCTTTGTGAGCCCTACAACCAAAGCTAGACCAATGCCATTATTGTCATAATAATTGCCGCTTGACTTTTGTCTGAAATAAGGTTCAAATATTTTTTCAATCTGGTCCTGTGGTATATAACTGCCCGTATTGCTTACATAAATAACAACTTCATTGGTATCTTTTGAAACGCATAGTGCAAGAACTATCTGGCCACCCACCTCACAGTTTTTAAACGCATTGCTCAGCAGGTTGCTGATTATTTTTTCCAGTTTGTCAAAGTCGAGGTCGACATTTACTTCTGTTGATGGGTTTTCAAATCGATATTCAATGTTTTTACGGTCGAATAAAGGTGCAAACATCGAAAAGATATTTTGACAAAAGGTGACGAGGTCTCCATTAATGGTATTTAATGGCAGATTACTGCTTTCAATTTCTCTAAATTCCATTAATTGACTTATCAGGAACGTAAGCCGTTTGATATTTTTTTGGGAGATTTCATATTCCTTGATGTTTTCAATCTTATGATTGGAAAAAAGGTCTTCCTGTATCGCCATAATAATGGCTAAGGGAGTCTTAAGTTCATGGGACATGTAGGTGAAAAAATCAAGCTTACTTTTGTTCAGTTCCTCTAATTTAGACGTTTCTACTTCAGCCAGTTTTATCTTCAAGATTTTCAAATGCCGTCTTTTTAAGAACTTTCTAAATAGGATGAGGGCCACAATCACCAGTGCCCCATATACCCACAGCATAATATTGCTCAACAGGAAATGGGGTTTGATTTTGATCAGCATTTTTTTTGTCGCAATGATATTATTGTTCAGATCTACTAACTTAATATGGAGTTCGTAATTTTTTGATTTTAAGGAAGTAAAAGTTATTGTTCCTGAAGCTTTCGAAAGTTCATACCAACGCTTGTCAATGTCTTTTAAAGTATAAAATATGCGATAGTTTTCGCGGCTTTGCGGATCGAAATTCACTTGGTTCACCTCAATAGAAATCATATTTTGATCATAAGGGAGCACGATTTCATTCGTATGATCAATGCCTTTTTCAAAATACTTTTTATTTCTAAGTTGGCTGATATTAAATATTTTAAAGTCAGAAAAGTAGAGTAAAGGTTTATGTATTGGAAGCGGGTCGAGCTGAGGAGCCTTAAAAAAACATATTCCGTCAACAGACCCAAAATATAAGGTGTCACTGTAATAGTAGGCGGAACGTTCGTTAAACCAGGACGTGTTTAAACCCCAGCTGACATTAAAATTTTTAATGGTCCGGTCGGTATCAACACAGTACAAGCCATTTGTTGTTGATAGCCAGTACCGCTTCAAGTTGTCTTTCTTGATACCATGTATTTGAACATTGATTTTTCCTCGACCGGGATAAGGAAGTAGGTGACCATTTCTGTCAATAAAATAAAGGTAGTTTTGCTTTGTTCCTAAAAGGACATTTTCTCCATCAAGGAGCATCGAAAGAAATTGTATCCTATTTCCCTTATTCAGCTCTTTCTTATATATTTTAGTTGTCTTTTTGCTCCAATCATAACATACGATCTCATCGAGGCAGCAAATCCATATCAGATTATTGTTTACCATGATGTCATTGATCGTCGAGGTCGTTTTAAGTAGAGTTGTAAAATTATCTTTATGACGGTCATATATGCTTACAAAACCATCTGTCCCAACAAGTAGAAAATCCTGGTTGAAGTTTCGGATGGAGAATATTCTATTATTCGGTAAAGATGATGCGATGTTCTTATCATATTGATAATGCTTAATTTTGCTTCCCTGATCAGCTAAACAGTATAAACCGTTTGATTCAGACCCCGCCCAAATACTTCCCTGAGCATCTTCTTCTAGTGATATGATATTATCACTGATTTTGCTTTTTTCCTGATTAAACCTTTTTATTACCTGTGATTGTCCATTGTATACATTTATCCCGATGGCGTTGGTTGCTACCCAAAGCAGTTTTTTAGATGACATGAGTATATTGTTGATCACGATTCCACGGGCTCTTCCGGGATTGGTGACGTGTAAAAAATCTAACCATGAATCATTTTTCGAGAGACAGAATGCTCCATTAAAATAAGTCCCCAATATCATATCATCAAACTTACTTTTGTAGATTGCGCAGACTGTAGAATTAAGTTCATTGTCAAAGTTCTCTATTAACATCCGATATTCTGTATACTGGTTGATATAATCAAATACAGCCACACCTTTGTTATGTCCTATCCAAAGTCTGCCCGCTGCGTCTTCGGCAATACTACATACATTTTGGATCTGTGCGGGTTGTGGTAGCTGCGCCTTAAATTTATTTTGGATGGGATCGAAGCGCAGGATACCATGTCTTTTGGTTCCCGCCCAGATCAGGTTTTTACTATCACAATATAGCGAGGTGATTAGCACATCCCTGTCGTAGCTTTCAGCAAAATTAAAACTGGCTAAAACATTTCCCTTTTTGTCACATTTGGCAACCGTAGTAAAGGTAGCTCCCCATAGGTTACCTTGATTATCCGCCTGAATCCTATTAAAATATACATTTCTATTTAATGTAATAATTTTTTGTTCAGCCCATTTATATAAAGTATTATTGCACAGTATCACTACGCCATCCATTGTCAAGGCTAGGGCTTTCGACGTATTATGCAATTCGGTTTTGATCAATAGCCTATATTTATTGGTAGTGAAATCATAGCTATATATGCCATTGTCAGCAGCGATGATCATTTCCTGTTTGAATGATTTAATTTCGATGATTTTGCCCGGTTGAAAAATAGAGTCACTCATCGACTTTGGATTACCCATAATGTGGGCGCCATCATATAGGTTAATGCCATCGATCGTTCCTATCCAGACACGCCCAATAGGGTCTTCGGAGATTGCGGTTACCCGATTTGAAAGAAGGCCATTTTCTTGTGTCAGCTTATTATATTTTCTGATATGCTGTGCGTCCAGTGATAGACAAGTAAACAGTAGATAACAAAATATGAAAAACGTTTTTAGAGTCATTTTCTTTAGGCTTTGTTTATTTATCAAATAAACAACTATGTATAGATTATAAAATATAATATCGTTTATTTAATTGTAATATCGTTCAGTATCTCAAAAAAAATGATGAAAAATTAAATTCATCCATATTTAAACCATATTATCTTTTTTAGTTGGAATAACTCCTTATTTTCGGGACGATGTTACAGATCACACCTTGTTTTGTTGCATAAGATAACCAATAACCAAATTTTAGAAAGAGATGAACCGAAAAAATTTAAACCGTAATATGCTCTATTTTCTTTTTGTTTTTCTATTAGAGCCACCAGTTGTTCATGCGGCCTGGAGAGCAAAAGCAGTTTCTGTTGATCGACATGGCAACCAGGAAATTCGTAGCGGACGTGTCCTTGATCAAAAGGGAAATCCACTCGCTGGCGCTAATATCAAGATTGTGGGAATGCAGATCGGCACCAAGACCGATAGTGAGGGAAGATTTAATATAAAAGTCGGTTCCGGCCAGGCCTTGCAAATTTCCTTTTTGGGCTATAAGCAAACCGTTGTTAAGGTCGAGCCTGGCGTGGGCGAACTGATGATAAAACTTGAGGAAGACAGTTTCGGACTACAGGATGTTGTTGTCGTAGGATTTGGAAAGCAAAAGAAAGTAAATCTCACAGGGGCAGTCACATCTGTTTCAATGGCTGATATAGAAAGCCGTCCTATCACAAATGCTTCTATGGCATTAGCTGGAAAAGTGGCCGGACTGCAGGTTACCCAAAATTCAGGACAGCCAGGTGCTGATGGCGGTACCCTAACGATTCGCGGGATCGGTACATTGAACAATGCATCACCTTTGGTCGTAATAGACGGGTTTGAAGCAGCAATTAATGATGTAGATCCCAAAGATATCGCCTCCATATCCGTGTTAAAAGACGCTGCATCGGCATCTATATATGGCAATAAAGCGGCTAATGGTGTTATTTTGATTACGACAAAAAGGGGGCAGGAAGGAAAACTGAAAATAAAATATGATGGATATGCCGCAGTTCAACAAGTGACGCGATATCCAAAATTGTTAAATTCCTATGATTATCTGACGCTACTGAATGAAGCGAAAGTAAATTCAGGTTTCCGGCCTCAGTATGATCAAGAATATATTAGCCATTATAAAGATATTACAGACCCAGTACGCTATAGAGATTACAATTGGGCCGATTTCTATTTTAAGCCTGCATTACAGCAAAATCACTATCTACAGCTAAGTGGTGGCAAGGAAAATATTGTGTATGCTATTTCTGGAGGATACCTCAACCAAAAAGGAATTGTCGAGGGTACAAATTATGATAAGTATAATTTCCGATTCAATACTCAGCATTCATTTTTGAACAATAAAGCGCAGCTTGGACTTACCGTTTCGGGCTATATTGGCAAGACCAAAGATCTCATTGAAGGAGCCGGAGCAACGATTGCCCGAATCACCCAAATGGCGCCGCTCGTAGTTCCCAAGATAGAAGGGTACGGATGGACCGACTGGTTCTATAGCGATGCAATTAAAGAAGCAGGGGGAGGGCAGACCTTTGACAATAGCAATTTGAATACAATCGCCAATTTGACCATTAATCTTACGCCGCGCCTTACTTTTGAAAGTGCGCTGAGCTATGTGACCAACAACGACCGTCAGCTATCTTATGCGCCCAATGTAGATCTATTTCTCGTTACTAGAGCAGCCGACGGTACCAGCATCATAGGGAAAAACAATTCCAGGGAATCTTCCATTAGCAAAAGCTCAAATAAATATGGTACTATTTCCAGCTGGGCAAACCTCAATTATGCTTATGACTTAGCAAAAGATCATCATTTTAAAGCTTTGGCGGGTTTTCAGCAATTTCAATGGAAAGGCAATTATTTCCAGACATCAATCAGGCGACTATCCGCCAATCTGCCTTACTTTAGTGTGGGAGACCCTTCCTCTGCCAAAAATAGTGATTGGGGAAGCAAGGAAACCTCAGTTGGATTTTTCGGAAGGTTAAATTACGATTATAAGGGTAAATATCTATTTGAGGGCAACTTGCGGCACGATGGCGCCTCCAAATTTGCACGAGGCCACAAATGGGGTACATTCCCTTCTTTTTCTGCGGGATGGCGTCTATCCCAAGAGCGTTTTTTCAAGGATATTACCTTCGTTCAGGATTTAAAGATAAGGGGATCCTGGGGGATACTCGGTAACCAAAATATTGGCAATGCTTATGCTGGTGCAGATATATTAGCATTAGGAGGAAGGCAGAACAACTATATTTTTAACAATTTGGACAACGTAGGTGCTGCCGTTTCGGTCATAGCCAATAAGGGGCTTACCTGGGAACAGACTACTCAGACTAATATCGGTATTGACCTACAGATTTTTAAGGATTTTAGTCTAACAGCCGATTACTACATCAAAAATACTAGTGCTATCCTACTACAGCTGCCTATTTCCAGTACATTTGGATTTACAGATGTTCCCTTCCAGAATGCTGGTAAAATGCGCAATAGAGGACTTGAGCTGACATTGGGATATCACAAGAAAGCCAATGAATGGCTCTTCAAGGCCAATGTTGCCGTCGCTCACAATAGAAATCGCGTAACTGACCTAAAGGGAATGAGTCCAATTATTTTCGACGGTGCAATATTAAAAGAAGGCGTAGAGTCCACTTCGTTATTTGGATACGATACCGAAGGTATATATCAGAGTGAAAGTGAGATTCAGCAGCACCTCCGGACCTTCGACGAGGATGGGTATTCCTTATTAAATTCATACGCAGGCCTGCGGGCTCAACCCGGAGATGTTAGGCTGAAGGATCAGAATGGCGATCGTATTATAAATGATAAGGATAAGGTGGTTTTGGGGCACACCTCTCCAGATTATATATTTTCTGCAGACCTTAATGTTCAATACAAGGCTTTTGAGCTGCGTACTCTTTTGGAGGGTACACAGGGGGGCAGAGGATGGAGTGCAGGACAGCTCGTTACACCATTTTTTAATGGCGGGTATAATGGGGCTAGTTGGCTTATGGACAGGTGGACACCTGAGCAACCCAATAATACCTATCAGCGTGTTTATTTTGACAATCAGCGCAGCAACCTGAAGTCCAGTTATTTCGTAGAAGACCTCTCATACATTCGGGTCAAAAACATAGAATTTAGTTACAACCTGGCTGATCAGGCACTTCGTAGGCGTTCGATCCAAGGCTGTAGATTTTTTATAAGCGGACAAAATCTGCTGACATTGACAAATTATAAAGGTTTTGACCCGGAAGCTTCTGGCAATCCAAGAGAAGGGACAAGGATTGGAAACTATCCGCAAGTGAAAACCTACACCGTTGGCGTGAATTTGACATTCTAAACTAATCGACATGAACTCAAAACTATTGCTTTATACACTTATTATTTCAGGAATGCTATTCGCTTCCTGCCAAAGTTATCTGGATACGGTTCCCGAAGACAAAGTAACTCCCGAAAGCTTCCTGACCGGAGCGGAGCAAGCTAACACGCTATTAAACGGAGTATACAATCAATTGTACTATGACAGTCCGGATAGGATGGTTCCTTATGTCTACGACAATATGAGTGATAATTCCTTCAATTCGCATTCCTGGGATCCTGCGCCACAATTTGCGTCCGGAACGCAGACGGGTGACAGTGATTTTACATTGGTCAAATGGAAATATAACTTTAGAGGTATCTCACGTGCAAATTCATTGCTCAAAGGGCTCGCTGGCGCAGATGCGATCGCTAATTCGGACAAGGCCAAAATCAGTGCTGAAGCACGTTTTTTAAGGGCGTACTACTATTTTGACCTGGTCTGTTTTTATGGCGAGGTACCCATTTTGGACGAACAGACCGTTTTAAACAATCCCGAACGGGGCAAATTGGATGCGGTACTATCGTTTATAAACAAAGATCTTGATTATGCCATAGACCAGCTTCCGGTCGCGTTAGGAGGAGAGCGTGCATCCAAAGGCACGGCTTTGATGTTGAAACTTCGGGTGGCCGAATGGATGAACAAGCCCGAGCTTGTCATTTCCCTGGCCCAGCAGATCCAAAAACTGGGTTATCAGCTGTATCCTAATTACTTTGAGCTTTTTCAGCCAGCCGGTATTGAGCAAAAAGATAACCCCGAGATTATCTTTAAGATCAACTACGCCAAAGACCTACAGAGCAGCGATGTCTCTAAAATCTTTGGCAATTGGAATAACTTTGCGCCGACGTTGCAGATGGTTGATAGTTATTATACCACGAATGGATATCCAATCCGTGACATCCGTACAGCTGATGGTGCATTTATTGCAGGCGACCCTAGTTATAATAAAGACCGCCCTTTTGACAATCGTGATCCGCGGCTTCAGCTATCTATCGTCGTCCCTGGTTCGGAGTTTAGATTAGATGGCCAAGGTTGGTATCAGGCACATTACGTACCGGCCAACTGGGATGTTGCCACCTCCTTTACTGTCCGTAAATTTGTTGACCCCTATCTCAAAACATTGACCAATGAGACAACGGACCGAATTGTGATGCGTTATGCAGAAGTATTGCTCGCGTGGGCTGAAGCGGAAAACCAGCTCCATGGTCCTTCTGCTCAAGTTTACGAACTGCTCGACAGAGTTAGATCCCGTGTCGGAATGGTAAAGGTATCTCAGGCCATGCCCAATATTTCCCAAGCCGTTATGACGGAGGTGATCCATAATGAGCGGCGTGTAGAGTTTTTTGGGGAGGGCAGGCGATGGTTTGATATTAGACGTTGGAAAATAGCTAAAGCCGTTATGGTTGATGCATTGGGTTATGATAAGTCCAAGCTCTCGTGGTATTCGGATGGCAATATTACAACTAATTGGCAATATATCCCTATTGTCGTTGACCGTAGGTCTTTTAATCCTAACAGAGATTATCTGTGGCCTATACCGAATGAAGAACTGAATGCTAACCCGAATATAAAACAGAACTCAGGATATTAATCGTTCACTTACCATAAAACCGAAACGAATGAAGGTACAATCCATCTATTTTTTCATACTCTTGTCATTCATTTCCTGTAGGGAAAAGATCGAGTATGTCAACCCTACATGGGTACAACAGTTACTACCGATGAATAGCACGCAGCTTAAAATTGATTATTTTGACAATGAGACCATGCAGGAGTTTAGCTGGGTACAGCGAGAGGGAGCTACCTACACGTTGATGTTGGACGTTGACGAGAATTTTGACAATCCAATCCGTTACGAAGTTGGGGCCCAAGCCAGCTACAAAATCTCCAATCAGGAGTTTTTGGATGATCTGAAAAAACTAAATCCATCATTTAAAAATTCAGGCCGTTTTTTTTGGAAGTTAGAACAGCGAAACGAGGGAAAGGTTGAGAGCGTATGGCGCTATTTTGATGCTTTGGTCTCAGTATCCAGCTTTGTAGACCCTCGGGATCAAGAACACTACAAGGCGTTGCAATTTGTTTTACCGGGCGGCAAGCTTGTTACTATGATGTCGGAGAACCTTAGGGCAACAGTATATGCAGACGGTACAGCCTTTCCGCTACCTCGAAAACTAGCACCTGAAGACAGTCCAGCTGCTATTCGGAATATTGCAGGTGGATTTTATTCATGGGGCACTGTTGTCCGTGATGAAGCCATCGCACGGGAGAAAACCCTGGCAGGCAAAAATATTCAAGGCATTTGTCCAGATGGCTGGCATGTTCCTGCATTTGCGGAGTGGAAAGAAGTCATCAATTACCTCGGACCACACTCAGGCAATAAAGTCAAAAATCCACAGTTCTGGATTCAAAATGGGTCAATTACAGATGAGGTCAAATTCAATATTGTGCCCTCGGGATTTTATTGGAATGAAGGACTTTCATTTCTCACCGACCCAGGTACAATGTGCGGATTCTGGACCTCATCACCTGCTTTAAAAGGATATCAATATTCTTGGGAAACACTTTCATCAGACCGCACTGGTGAAGCATCAGCGGTGATTATTTACAATGATCCCGGTAATCCGGATATCAATACACAATCAAGGAGCAGCGCAGGCGGAGGTAATTTTCACTACAATGTACGTTGTATCATGAACTAAATTTAAGTTAGCCATTATGAAAAATAATATATATATCAGTTTCGTTTTCCTTAGCATCAATCTGTTTTTTTCCTGCAAAAACGATAATGAATTTTATGAGGTCGGGTTTCAGCCGACTGTATTGCTCAAACCGGTGGCAGATTCACTGGTTATATTGGATAAGAATA
The DNA here is from genome assembly GCF_019969845.1 of Sphingobacterium sp. GVS05A. Lineage (GTDB taxonomy): Bacteria > Bacteroidota > Bacteroidia > Sphingobacteriales > Sphingobacteriaceae > Sphingobacterium. The sequence goes on along the minus strand of NZ_JAHXYR010000011.1, from coordinate 315,056 downwards.
ATCCAAGTATGCTGGTCGGATTCGAGTATTTTTCAAAAAGACCCTATATAGATTACAATCTTCTTCTTGCTGTAGATCCCGCACTGACCACTGAAAGAAAAGTGATATCTGCCGGAGTAGGTGAAAAATATTTTTTGACTCACTTTGTTCTGGATTCACTGATGAATACAATGCATTTTAAATCGGGCGAACAAGGAAATATTTATTGGAAAGTTGAAGCTAAAAACTCCGAGTTCAGCACGACCGATGAGGTACGACGCTTAAAAGTACAGCGGTTTAAATAATGATTAACCATAGAATTAAAAATAGAAATTATGAATAGGAAGTGTACTCCAAAGGCGCTCCTGTTATTCCTTTGCTCAGTTTTGCTGGCCGGGATTCTAACAGGCTTTAAATGGATTTCTGATCAACATGATGAAAAGATAACGATCGTTATGTTTGGTGATTCGATTACCAAAGGGGGGGATTGGGCAACATTATTAGGACGTAGCGACGTCAAAAATAGCGGTTTCCCTGGCTTTACCACCTCACATCTAGTCTGGCTGTTAAAGGAAAACGTTATTGATTTAAAGCCAAGTTTATGTTTTCTCGAAGGCGGAATCAATGACATTGGCGTGGGGATCCCTTTGGATCGTACCAAGAATAATTACCGTTCGCTCATCGAGGGACTGCAAGAGCATAAGATTATCCCAGTCGTGCAGTCCATTATTTATCAACAGGATAATCCGGAGAGTAAGATCCAGGTCGACAGCTTAAATAGCTACTTGAGGACCTATTGTCAAAGCCAAGGAGTTTACTATTTAGATTTAAATGCCAAACTTAGTTCATCGAAAGGTCTCAAGGCTAAGTACACTACTGATGGCACTCATATCAACCAAGAAGCTTATGGGATATGGGCGACCGAAGTCAGGAATCTTTTAGAATCTATATTATAGTATTGATCTTATAAATCGTTTTTTATGACACGATTAACCTTTTTCAGGCTTGGAATACTGATTCAATTACTGTTAGGTTGGACAGATTTAAGTGCAAAAATTATCAATGTTACGCATTTTGGAGTGCTACCGGATGACGGGATAGACGACCGTCAGGCTTTACAGTTGATTTTGGATCGTCTCCAAGATGGCGATAAAATATATTTTCCGACAGGCATCTATACTTTTTCTGCGTCTTTGAGACTGTCGGGTAAAAAGGATATTGAGATCTATGGGGGCAGCGATACCAATACATCCACGCTTATGGCCACCGGCTTCGATCCGTTCAGTTCCAATGTCAGCTGGACTAGTTTATTGGAAGTCAGCGACTGCAAAGATCTTATTATACGTAACCTTTTTATTGATGTCGATCGGCCCGTAAGTATCAATGGCACAGTCGTGGGCAGTGGTGACAGTCCGGACGGGTCATTCTATGAAATAGATCTTTTACCTGAGTTTTCTGAATATGCGGATCGTTTAGCTGAGCTCAAGATCATGCATCAGCTCAGCTATAATGCCGATGGAACACCCAATTATCATATTTCCACACATTGTGATCTTAAGAATGGAAATTGGCCACACATCGAAAAGCTAAGTACCTTACGTCTGAAAATTTATAATGATGAAGCTCATAAACTCCGCAAAGGCGAACTTATCAATCTGAGACTAAAGATTACGGGCAATCCCTGCTTTAGTTTTTTAGGTGTCAACACATTAACAATACGCGATATCACCATCTGGCAATGGCCTGCATTTGCGATGTACGTATCAGATCTAGCCGATAGTCGTCATCGCTCCGGGGATATTACGCTGGAGCGTATTCGTATGAAACCCAAACCAACTTCCGGGCGTTTGATGTCGGTTAGTGCGGATGGCATACATGTAGCCTCAATGGCGGGTACGTTTAAAGCCGACCATTGTGAATTTGTTGGACTGGGCGATGATGCTATTAATATTCATAGTCGTTTGTGCCATATCGGCAAGATTAGTGCTGACTCGGTTTTATTGATCAATGGTTGGACGAAAGCTCCCGTCGAAGATGATTGGGCCTTCAAGGATGATATTATCGAATTTTTGGACGGTAAAACAGGCTTGCCCAAGGGCAAAGCAAAGGTCAAGTTTCGCGGCAAAGGACAGTATCAATTAAAATCTATCCCAAAGAATGTCAATGTAGGCGATTTTGCCGCAAAAGACACTCGTACACCATCGACCATTATACGGGATTGCATGGTTTCAAACAGCCGTGCTCGCGGATTTGTAGTTCAGTCCAAGAAAGTTGTGATCAGCAATAATAAAATATGGAATATTTCTGGTCCGGCGATCTTACTTTCCTGTGATATGGAGCGCTGGTTTGAAGCGACAACTGTGAAAAAGGCCACTATAACAGGCAACAGGATAGATAATTGCGGTAAATACCTCAGATGGGACGATACCCTGACAGGTTATGGCGCCATAGCCGTTAAGACAGGACATGAAATAGGAGGGATTGATAAGCCAGCGGGTGTACATCAAAATATAACTATCCAGGCAAATACGATCAACGACTGTGCAAATTCGGCAATCTTTATTTCTTCGACTGATGGCGTTAAAATTAGGAAGAATAATATCAAGAATTGTAGTAATCGTTCCAGTATCCCATATTATGGCAATTATGCGATTTACTTAAAAAATTGCATCAATGATAAGGTTGTAGATAATACCTTTAGCGAGGTGAAGGAATTAGTGGGGAGAGACTAGTTGTTGTATACATAGAAGTAATGTCCCAGTTAGTTAATTATTTGAAACTTAAAGATTTTCTATAACCCGATTGGTTGTATTTACTTAAACACTTGAGCACCATGGATAGATTGCCATCATTTTTGGATAAAAGAATATTTGGTCTTATCCTTGAGATAGGGGAGATAGGTAAATTAACGGAGGAGGAACTAATGTCATATGAAGCAAGTTTAAAACATAAGCGTGATGCTAAAAGCATATTCAATTCGGCCAAGAAATCCGGAGAAGCTTTAGGTCGCGCTAAAGGGCTAGCAGAAGGGGAGCGCAAAAAAGCTCTTGAGACTGCTAAAGCATTTAAGGAAATAGGGCTACCTATAGCTGATATTGCATGAGACTTAGATCCTCAAAATCCGTCATCGCTTCAACATTGTTTTTCGTTGTGATAACTCAATAACGATAATTTCTACATCTATTTTGTATCTTGAAGGAGATATAATCAGGAAAAAGCAGAAGGTTAAGCTTGTGGCAATAATTTTCAGACAATCATAGCGATCATAAAATGGAACTACCGAAATTTAAATACAGTCCAAACGCCTATAAAATTGATGTTTTTGAAGATCTAGAAGGCAAATGTTCTATATGTGAAGAGCAAAGATCGATACGATACACCGGCTCATTTTATAGTAGGGAAACTCCTGAATATATTTGTCCATGGTGCATAGCCGACGGAAAGGCCGCGGAAAAATATGACGGTGAGTTTAATGACTACTGTGGTATAGAGGATGTTTCGCCAGACCCAAATGACCCAAAGCCAAACATAGCTCAGGAACTATTATTTGAAATCACAAACAGAACACCAAGTTATATCTCTTGGCAGCAAGAAGCATGGCTGACGCATTGTAATGAACCCTGTGCTTTTATCGACTATGCCGATGTTGACACGATAAACCCCCTATTGGAAGAATTGCACGATGATATAGAAAACAATGGTTATCCCCCAGAGTTTATAAGAACAGCACTTTCAAAAGAAGGTAGTTTAGTAGGGTATTTATTTCAATGCGTGAAGTGCGGACAGCATAGGCTTCACGTTGATTGCGACTAATTTTGAACCTGAGTGTAATGTTCGTAAGAACAAGTTTTGGAAGTTAAGAATATGAAAACGCTAAAATGCGAAATAGAATGGCAAATCGTGGAAAATTATTCTTCATTGGTATAACATTATGTCTTTCGTCAATTCTAATCTTGATATTTGGCGCTGGAATGTTTGTTTCGAGAGGTGATTATAGCAAATTCATTATAAAATTATCAGAATTTTGCTTCATATTTTGGATACCATTGTTAGTAATTGGAATTATACTTATATTAATTTCAATTATCCTAGGTGGATTTCAATCTTCCAAAACAAAGAAGCCGTAAAAAACAAATTGCAATTTCTGGTAACGTAGGTTTTGGAAAATGCTAGGATAATATCAAAGAAGATTAGACTCTATTCGCACACACACATATGTATTAACCAAATTTCAAAACAAGAAGTCTTAAAAGAGAAAGACCATATTTATCCCAATTATCTTCCATAGATACTATTTACGCGTAGAAAGCACTCTTTCCAATTTTTGCTTCTATTTTGGGTAGTATTTTAGTTGAAATATCGTGATATGTTTATTTTAGCAGGTGCCTCAGATCCCATTCCTTTTTGTTATGCCCCGCATCGATTCCGCCACCGATAGTATTTATAATATCCCTGACAGAACGGTCATGATAATTGATTAAATCCAGCGAAGCGCCTTTTGACACAAGAAGATTTATTATTTTGATCATATTCTCCTGACCGCGGTAATTCATAACAGCTATCCATAAAGGTGTATTCCCATTTATTTCACGGATATCAATTTCTGCTCCGTTATCAATTAAATGGCTTACAATTCGATAGTTCATTTTAGAAACTGCTATGTGCAGAGCTGCAAGTTCACCGCCACGTTTATTCCGCTTATGATTTATGTCAATACCACAGTGTAAAAGAAAATCTATCAGATCTTCCGGCTGATACCTTTTGTCATATCCCGAGCCCGCATATGCTATTAGTAGATTGTTCTGATCATACCCATCGGTTTTGCAGAAATCAACACCTTCTGACCTTGCTTTTTGTAATGTATCAATATCATTTTCGTAGATCAGTTTAAATAATTCTGTAAATTCCATCTTTAAGTCGTTTAATGGTTTGCCTCCATTTTAAAATTAGTAATTCGTCACCGAATTTTCTACTTTTAAATACTCCAGTTTTTTGGGAAGAGGTCAGTCTACCAAAGGAAAAAACTACGGACATGAACTGACTGATAACAAATTCAAGACATTAGTTGATATTGTAAAGGTTTTGAGCTATATACCCAAGAATGAATATCAAACGATAGGGCAGGCATAGACCTTTTTTCGGTCTATAACTTTATTTTATATCTAAGTGCTGTATTCCCAATAATGATCTGTATCGTCATTACAGAGAAAACCTTCAAACAAATTGCTTGGAAATGGTTACCAAATATGACACCTTGAATTACCTTATCGTTCCGTCTTATGTCTGTTTTGGTCAAGAGGAATTAACAGGAGACTTAAACGAGCATCTGAAAATGACACTCGGCGAAAGTTTATTCCGAAAAAGGATTGATCAGGCCATTGAAGATATCCCCAATTTGGCTCATTGCATTAAAACAGAACTTCTCGGACTATGAGATTTACAGCCCGTTTTGTCTTGTGAAAACAATATCCCACGCAGTTCTAAGGATATATTTTGCAGACAAGCTATAGCCAATAAATAGGATATACAGGTGTATACATAACGATTTATCATCTGGTTATATCAGTGAACCTCACAATTTTTTAAAAGGGAGCTGAGGCTGTCATCAATCGACAAACTTAAATGTAAGCTTTATCGTATAATTGGAGTCAATAGGTTTGCCTTTTAGCATAGCAGGATTCCACTTTGGCATTGTTTTGATTAACCTTTTAGCCTCTGCTTCGCAACCATAACCTAGCTGCTTAATAAATTCATCGAAGATCACAGTTCCATCTTTTGCCACTTTGAGCCGTACCACCAAAACACCCTGGACACCATTTTCAATTGCCTGCTTTGGGTATTTCAGATTCTTAGCAATAAAGTTGTTTAACGCCAATTGACCTCCTTGGAAATCAGCCTTAACATCGGGCATGATTTCAGGAACACCGCTTTTAGGCGGTGACACCGTTAATTTAAGATTATTGTTTTCGACGGTACTTTTAACATCAACAACTTTTGCTTCCTGCGAAAAGACCAGGGAGAGATTAAACAGCAATGCTGTAACAAGTGTGCTAAGCTTTACTATTCTTTGCATCTTTTATTTACTAAGATACTAGAAAATTATTGTATAAAGGATGCTAGCGCTCGTCGTTTGTCGGTCTCAGTTCTAGCGGCAAGTTAACCAAATTCCTATTTCCATCCAGGCCTAATCCTGCATCTAGTAATACTAGATTACCAGCTATTTAGTTCTGTAGTGGATGAAATTATTGAGAAATTAGTTGAGCTTTTGCAGTTTAATAATGAAATTTCCAAAAATCCGCTAAAATAACTGCAGATAACATTGTATTGGGAAAATGCGGGATGAGACTGTAACGCGAACTTTGGCAGCTTGTATAAAGTATACTAACTCAAGTTTATTTTTCATTTCTTCTTTGAGGCTCTTGCAATTGGGTTATAATCAAGGCATATTTTTATCCAATATTCAAAATCATCGGGTTTTTGAAAACCGATAGGTTCTACATAGCAATAGCCCTTTAGTTGCTTTCCTTTCATAATCATAGGCAAGAAGCCTATTTTTTCTGAGACTTCATCTTCCAGTTTTGCGCAATAGCGACACATCAGATTGTCATGGCCGATATTGATACACATTTTCCCATTAACAAGAAAGGATAATCCACTAAACATTTTCTTTTCCTCAACTTCGATATTTTCTTCTATTGCAAGCCTTTCGCGGACGCGGTTGACAAGTTCATTGTTATAAGCCATCACTTCAGTTTGTCTGTTATTAAAATTACTCAAAAACTGCCATTGTCACGAGATATCTTGTAATAATTTAAAGATTTATAACAAGGTAGATTTCTATTGATTCCTCCAATATCTTTTGTCAATTTGTCGGACATTCCGTACATCCTTTAATTGTCTTAGGTAAGAAGCCAATAGGAGTAACTTAGGATTGGGTATTAACTTTGCCCGATTGATAAGAATAATACCATGATAAGTAATTGAATCGAGAGATGCAGGTCGTAAACGGACCTGCATCATTCTGTTTAAGAAGTAATTATAAATAATTCGACAGATCGAGGACTGAATCTATCGGAGGACACTTGATGAGACGGTGTCTTCCTGCAACAGCTTTAGATCTTCAATCACTTTTGACCAATAATCTTTGGTCATTTCACGCTGACTTTCATTTTTTAATTTATCAACGTGAAATGAAATTGTTGTTTTATCTTTATTTTTCGAAGGAATAAATCTGATCTGTAAATTGGTGTCTTCTGCGAAGTCCCGGTGCCTCCACTTTGTTCGGATATGTGAATATTCCTTAAAAGTCGAAAAATTCTGGTCTACACCTTCACACCAAAAACCTAATCCCCGGTCAGAAAAAAAGAGATTCCACAGTGTTTCCAGGTTCGCTGGCATAGTTTTTCTGATCCCGAACTGCCAGCCTGCATCTTTTGTTAATCCTACGTTATTTCCCATGTAATTGTGTTTCTTGCTGAAAGTGATTTATTATTTGAATATATTTATTTCTTTTCAATAGAAGCAAATGCCCTGACCGGAAAAGTCCCAACACCTTTAAATTTTGGTGGGGTGGCGGTGAACTTAAAATTCTGATCTGGCAATTTATTTAAATTGCAGAGATGCTCAACGATTAAAATCCCGGCACCTAATAGCACGGTATGAACAGGTCTTGTTCTCCCGGCCGTGTCGTCTATATTATGGGAATCAATACCTACAAGTTTGACGTTACAGTCCCGAAGATACATTGCCGCCTGCTCGGTAAGATAAGGATGGTCCTGATAATAGAGCTCCGTATTCCAATGCCTATCCCAGCCAGTCTGTATTAACACCGCACGATTTCTGATTTCTCTATTCTTAAGATGATCTTCCGTAATTTTCAGGGTTTCTGTAAACGGTATATGGATCATTACTGCGTCAAGCTGCGCAAAACTCTTTAATTCCGTTTGGGCTGTGTCGTTGCCATCCGCAAATCGATGAAATGGACAATCGATATAAGTTCCGGTGTTAGTGACCATCTCTATTTTTCCGATCTGAAAAGATGTATCGCCGTCATAGTTCTGTTTTGTCTGTTCCCTAGAGAGATAGTCGCAAATATGAGGTGCCGGCAAACCTTTGTAGGTTATCAGACCATCTTCGATTGTATGACTCAAATCTATTAAGGAATCTTTCGCCACACTTTCATCAATTGGCTTACGTTTATGGGGCTCAATCAGGATTTCTTTGTTAAGGATATTAACTTTTCCTACCATTAGCAACTGCATATCTTCAACGATGTAGTCCGCCAGGGCACTCTCGCCGATATCGTCTCCGGATATATCTAATCTGAAATCTTCCCCTTTGATACTACCGCCATTCGTAAAGAATATCTCGAAGTCGAATTTTACTCTTTTTTCCATAGGATGTTTCAATTTTACTATGACAAAAGTGTGGAAATCTAAATAATGTTTACTTGACTTAGATCAATTTGATTGATTTTTTACTTCTGATCCTACTGAGTGTTTCAGGACTCATCCCAAGGTATGATGCAATATGGAAAAGCGGTATCCGATTATCTGCATCCGGGAACTGTTTTAGAAAATAGTGATAGCGTTCATTGGCATCCAAAAGCAGAAAGGAACTTTAGATGAAAATTAGCTCTCTGTTAAAAGCAAGTTTTTTTGTTTCTAACAGAGGCTTGTTGTAGAGTGAGAATTTCTTGCCTTATTTATACAGCTTTCTGTCGCAGAAAACCGTAGTTCTGTCGCTTATTTCTCTTGTCCATTTTCATGTATTCTATTTTTACAGCATCAATCAGCTTAATAGAAAATGAACAAGAGAGAAATGATGACAAAAGTGTCCGAACGATCAAAAGTAAGTCCGAACGATTGTGAAAAAGTGTTGGACGCATTAGAAAGTGTACTGAAAGATGAATTTAGTGAGAGGAAGGGACTTCGTAGCCTATTCCTTTTAGTTTATAAAATGCTGACGTTGATAAAAAATAAAATGATCCTTATTCTTTTAGGCCTTTTTATTTCTACTTCAGTTTACAGCCAGCAGACAACTCAAAATATAAGAGGTGTGGTCAATGATTATTTGTCCGGCAAACCATTAACTTCAGTTTCACTTTCTGTTATCGAATATTCGAATGTTCAGGGAACAACTGATGTTAAAGGACAGTTCGTAATACAAAATATACCGGTCGGTCGATATACTATTCAAGCTAAACTATTTGGCTACGAACCTATTCTTATTAAAGAAGTACTATTAAATTCTGGCAAAGAAGTGTTTCTTGAAATCGGAATGCACCAGTCCACCACAATATTAGACGAAGTTGTTATAACGCCTCGTAACAACAAAGACCAATTGTTGAATAAAATGGCTTTGACAGGAGCTCGCTCTTTGCGTATGGAAGAAGCGAGTCGGTATGCAGGTGGGCTGGAAGATCCAGCTCGTTTGTTAAGTTCTTTTGCAGGTATTTCAGCTAATATGGGAAATAATGGAATCTCCGTGCATGGTAATGCTCCCAGCTTGTTGCAATGGCGAATGGAAGGTGTGGAAATTCCAAATCCCAATCACTTCGCGGACATTTCGATTTTGGGAGGAGGGATTTTATCATCTTTGAGTTCCAACGTCCTAGGGCCTTCTGGTTTTTACAGCAGTGCATTTCCTGCCGAATATAACAATGCCGTTTCAGGCGTTTTTGACATGAAAATGAGAAATGGAAACAACCAAAATTACGAGCATACCTTTCAATTGGGCCTGCTAGGACTAGATTTTGCCTCGGAAGGTCCTTTTAGTCCAAAAAACAACGCATCATACTTAATAAATTATAGATATTCGACGACTGGATTAATGCACAAATTGGGTGGCGGTGATCAACAGAATCAATTGTTGGATTATCAAGATTTGAATTTTAAACTGAATGTTCCTACCCAAAAAAGTGGAGTATTTTCAATTTGGGGAACGGGATTGATCGATAAATTCAGCACAAAGAAAGAAGATGAATCTGCCTGGACATACAGTGATGATGGTAAACACTCCGAAATGCGTCAAACCTCAACAGCAACTGGAGTCAATCATCTTTTTTATTTTGATGGCGGCGGATTATTGCGCACCACTTTAGCTTCCACTTTTTCAAAAAATGATGCAAAAGAGCAATATTATGATAATTCCGCGATTATTAATCCACATTTGGAGTTGGACAATCGCTTTAACAACCTGATTTTGACTTCATCGTTTGACAAAATGTATAGCGATTGGCATAGCAATAAAACAGGATTTTCCGTGACAAATATGCGCTACAATATGCATCTGGAATTGGCTCCTAACATTGGTAAACCATTACAGACGCTATCCCAAGGGAAGGGCAATACCTATCTGACCGCTGTGTACAGCAGTTCATTGTTTAAATTGAATACAAACCTAACAGCCACTTTGGGCATCAATTCTCAGCTCTTGACTTTAAATAATAGCTTGGCAATTGAACCTCGGGTATCCCTCAAATGGCAATCTTCATCAAAAATTTCACTTGCTATGGCATATGGATTACACAGCCGTATAGAGAAGCTTGATGTGTATTTCGTGAAAGATAAAATTACTGGACAGTTACTAAACAAAGATCTAGATTTTACAAAAACACATCATTTTTCAATGTCATACAACTATAAGATAAATGAAAATATGAATCTGAAAGTGGAGCCATATTTTCAGTATTTATTCAATGTTCCTGTCATTGCAGATAGTTCTTACTCAGTGCTCAACCGCAGTTTGTTTTATGTAGAAGATGCTTTGCTGAATAACGGAAGGGGACGCAATGTCGGTATTGATATGACTTTAGAAAGATATCTGAGTAACGGCTATTATTATTTATTGACATCATCCCTTTTCGATTCAAAATATAAAGGCGGGGATGGCATTTGGCATAACACGAAATATAACAGTCGATTTATTGTCAATGTATTGGCAGGTAAAGAATGGACAATAAGAAGTAAAAAAAGAGATATATTGGGTGTCAATTTAAAATTAACCTTACAAGGAGGTCAGCGATATTCGCCAGTGGATGAAGCTTCCTCGTTACTGCATACCGATAGAGAAGTGCAATACGATGAAAGCCAGGCGTATGCAAAACAGTTTGATCCGCTTTTTGTAGCCAATTATACGATCACTTATCGAATGAACAGATCAAAACGTTCACACGAGTTCGCTGTTAAGTTGCTGAATGCAACTGGCACAAAAGAATATTATGGACATGCCTACAATCTCAATGGTCATAATATCGAAACAAAAAAGCAAGCCACTTCGCTTTTTAATGTGCTTTACAGAATTGATTTTTAATGTAATTTTATACAAATTGTAATAAGACCATGATGTATAGTCTATTTTATCTTTTTATAGTAGATTCCAAGTGTCGTTTTTGGCGGCATATATTTTTCATTATCATTTTGGGGATAATCACCTTTAATCAAGTTTTTATTGCTTATCAAGAGGATTCCATTTATTTAAGAGATAAGATTTATTGGATTTGCCTGACATCGTTTTCAACTTATATTTTAGCGACGTATGTTAATTATTTTGTTTTAATCCCACGATTTTTAGTCAATGAAAAATACCGCACTTACGTCATCTTACTAATCATTTCTGTGTTTATATTACTGTTTACCAATGTTTTTTTGGAATACAAAATACGAGTGGTTTTAGGATTAGCACATAGGATACAATCCTATTTAAATCCACTTGTATTTGTAGACAACCTGTCTTCATCTGTGATTACAATGATCTGCTTTTGGAGTATGTCAGCAGTGGAACTGTTTCGCACTTGGAATCAAAAAATTGAACAAATCTTATTATTAGAAAATCAATTTTTGGAATCTGAAGTCAACAAACTCAAAGGACAGGTTTCTCCCATATTTTTATCCAAAGCTTTACAAAAAGCATCTGCTTTAGCTCCTATACAACCCAAAATCTCTTCAACTATTTTGATGCAGCTTGGCCAACTTTTGAGATATCAATTATACGATTGCGATAGAGAAAAAGTCTTTCTTCAGTCGGAAATACATTTTATATCCAATTTTTTGAATTTATATCAGTTGATATCTGATCGTCATTTCGACTATTCACTGGTTATAAAAGGGCCAACCAATCAACTCTTGATTACACCTTTGTTACTGATTGTGGTGGTACAGACTTTAGTGGAAAAGCAAGCCATCTCTCATCTCCAAATGGAAATGGAAATGAAAGATCAAACGTTGCATTTTGATTGTGCTTTTGTAGAGAAATACTATTTAAACGACACCGACTTAGCTGATGTAAAGAATAAGTTTGATAAATTGCATTCTCACGTTTATCAGTTAAAATCACAAGCAGGTAATTTGCAGCTTCAAATACGATTTTATAATGATGGAATTAGCAGCGGAGCACCATAGAGGCATTTCATTTTTGACCGATCGTAAGTATCGTTTGCATCGTCATGTCGCTTTACAGCTTATGATCTTCTTGATCAGTATCAGTGTATTTTTTGATAAACCGGATACCTTAAACTTGTCGTTTAATCGCTTTTGTGGATGGATTACCTACTATTTATTTATGAATATGTTGGTTTACGTCAACGTGTATGTATTGTTTCCTTATTTTATGACCAATAGGAGGATTTTGCAATATACAATAGCTGTTCTACTATTTACGATTTTCTCGATGTTCATAATGGTCATCTTACAAGACTTATTTTATGACATCGCTGTTAGCCACCAAAAACCGGATTCAATAGCCATCTTTTTGAGCGTCACTTCGTCTTTCTTTGCGATACTGTTATTTATGTTGGGTATGTCCGCGCTTTTGTTATTCAAACCACTCATGCAAAGTCATTTTAGAGAGAAGGATTTGCAAAAATCGACTACCGAGTCGAAACTTCAATTTCTGAAAAGTCAAATTAATCCTCATTTTCTTTTTAACACCATCAATAATGCTAATATATTGATTGAAGATGAACCCCTAATGGCTGCCGAAATTTTGACCAAATTGGATGATTTACTCAGGTATCAATGGAAAGATAGCCATAGAGAAAAAGTCTATCTAATGGATGATATTGGCTTGCTGACGGATTATCTGGATCTGGAGAAAATACGTCGTGACGAATTTTATTTCTGCATACAAACTCAAGGAAATATGGGTAGCGCTGAAGTTGCTCCATTGCTTTTTATTCCTTTTGTGGAGAATGCCATAAAGCATAATATCGATAGCGACGCTGCGTCGTATGTCAATTTGGTCTTCAGCCTTGATAATGATGTACTTATTTTTACATGTGAGAATTCAAAACCAGTTTTTTCGCAGCCGAAGGCAACTGGGGGCATTGGCTTAAACAATATCGTTCGGAGACTAGATTTACTTTATAAAAATAAGTATGTTTTGGAAAAAGCGGAAACAGCGCAAAAATATACGGTAAAATTAACTTTGAAAATATGAAATCTCTATGGTCGCAAAACACAAATGAAAACAATCAAAAAGTGCGCTGTGATGCAGACATTGCATATGCCCTTTAAAAGACAAACTGATAAGAGACAAAACTGAGCTCGCGAGCTCGTGAAATAATTATTTGCATATGAAATGTATTATAGTCGAAGATGAACCCATCGCACGAAAGGGGATTACCAAAATGGTGAGTGCAATTTCACAATTGGAGTTGTTGGATGGATTTAATAGTGCAGAATCTGCTGCAATATACTTACAAAATACGGAAGTTGATTTGATTTTTCTGGACATCAATATGCCGCGAATCAATGGAATCGAGTTTGCCCGGACCATCCCCAAAACCACTTTGGTTATTTTTACGACTGCCTATTCCCAATATGCTGTGGATAGTTATGAATTAGATGCAGTCGATTATTTAGTCAAACCTATTGATACAGCTCGGTTTCGTAAAGCGGTCGATAAAGCGATTGCCTATCATACTTTGCTCATGGATGAAGAAAATAAAAGTGTAGAAAAGGTGGCTGATGACTATATTTTTGTGAAATCAGACAGAAGATTTTACAAAGTAAATCTGGCAGACATTCTTTTTATTGAAGGGCTTAAAGATTATATTATCATACAGATGGAAAATAGCCGGATCATCACACGAATGACTATCAAGAATATTTATGAATGGATTTCTAAGGAAGTTTTCATAAGAGTCAATCGGTCATTTATAGTCAATAAGGACAAAATTGATTCATTCGACAACAATGATATTTACATCCAAAAATACGAAATCGCTATTGGCAATGTGTATAGGGATGAATTTTTCAAAACGATGATGCGATGCATATAAAATACGTTCCTGAATTAAATGAGGAAATAAAAGCTATTAAACAATTAATGACTTTAATATTATAAGTAACAGATTAAATATGAGAATAAAATTACTATTGACTTTCTACTTTTTTATAGCAGTTCAATCTTCATACGCTCAAAAAGCAAAAGTGGTAATACTTGGAGTTGGTCACTCTACACAGCTAATTAATTATAACCAACAACCAGCAGCAATAAGAGCCTTTATAGATAAGGTAAAACCTTCGGCTATTTGCATTGAAAGATCTCCTGAAGAATTTTCTAGGAATGACTTTTATGAATTCACATATGAACAACAATATACAACAATTCCATATGCCAGAGAAAATAAAATTCCTTTACATCCGATTGATTGGTTGCCCTCTGACAAAGATATAGACCTTGCTTTTGGACTTAAGGACTTGGAAATTCCAAAATTTACCAGGCAAAAAAACGGCTTTCTTGGCTTTACCACATTTACAGAAAAAGATGCTTTTGAAGAGGGTTTATACTTTGCAGACGACAAAAAACACATAGACAGTATCGCCTCATGGTATACAAATCATCCCCCCAAAAATGCATTTGATTTCCCGCGACGATTATTTTTATATCGAACTTTTCTTCAATCCAGGCGAATACAAAAAGTACTGGAAGATTATTCTATGTCAGACACAATATTAGTTGTGATTGGAGCTTTTCATAAAAATGACATTGAAAAAAATCTAGAACAGAACGGTTACGAAATCATCCAGCCAAATACTTTTGGAGCCATAACTGATGAAGAAATGAGAAAACACTTCACACAGGAAGATGCTTATGCTATCCTATCTTTTAATTTATTGGGAATGCAATCTCAGCTCAATAAAGTAAACAAAAAATTAATTGATTTGGCATTTGAGTATTTGAAAGAAACAAATACAATTGAAAAGCAATTTTTCACGATTAAAAATGCTTCTTTCACAAATGCGATCTCATCCAAACAATGCATTTCCGAATATCTATCGCTTTTGGATAAAGCAAATAACGAAAAATTTACTTGGATAGGTGTAAAAGATTTTACTCGAGTGGATTCTTACTTTGACCCTTTTGGAAATTTATCTTTGGCAAAAAGAATCAGACTTGAATTAGCAAGAGAATATCGAAAATTACTTAAAGAAAAAGAATTTACTAAAGAAATAGCAATGGTTTTGAATGGCCTGAATGACTATAAAAAGCAAATGCTAAATCAATATATCGAGCAATATTTATTTTAAAGAACCAATAGGAGACCAGAATGTTCAATCATTGAAAGGCAAATGTTAAAACTATAAAATGCGGTGCATTTAATACGCTCCAATGGTGAGGGCGTCATATTCCACTCTAGCTTTATGTGGGAGTTTTAGCTCTGCAAAAAATGTCATTTTAGCGGTGGTGTGTATTATTCATGTTCGGTGGAAAATGCCGATATTTCTTCGTTCTGATAGTTAAAGCAGGTTGTTCACATTTTCTGTTTGTTGACCAGCAGAAAATAATTATCAACGCGGTTGTTGAATGGCTAAAATAATAGCTTTGAAAATTACCATATTTTATGTTAGGAAGAAACGTCTCAGTAAAAGTCCAAAAACGTAAATGCTGTTTCTTAATTAAACGATTTTCGAAGTTATGACGGCGAAAGCTTGGTTTTGGAGTTTTCTGCCATTTCCTCCATCAGAAGTATTTCTAAGGAATCGAGATTTTACGGTGATAAAACTTTCAATGGACTATTGTTTGTAACAGATCAACTCTGAGAAGAAATGAGAGCGTGAAAGTTTGTAGATTGCTTTACCGTCTCGAAAAACATTTCGTGTTTCTGAATACCACAAAGGTAAATACCTAACCAAAGAGATATTTTTTGTGGATGACTTGCATATCTGATCTATAACTAATAACTTAGTTGATGTAGATCTAATTCAGAATTATGAGAAAATCAACAGTATTATTAGCTATAATATCATTATTATCAATTCCTTTGGTCACTATAGCACAGAGTAATAGCAACTTTACGATTCAGGGAAGGATCGACACCGTTCCGAATGCGAAATATAGGATCATCTATAAAGATAATGAAAAAGTAATTCGTGATTCATTACAACTATCAGCTGACCGAACTTTTACTTTTAGTAGCAATATCGGTGAACCGACACGTATTAATTTTATTATTGACAATGACTTTAATCCACGATTGGTAAAAGATCAAATTGTCTACTCGTTTTGGGTCTCACCGGGGGATCGGTTAGACTTTCATGGTCTAACAGGTTGGCTCTCGGGCCCTAGAGACAATTTGAATATTGACGACAACAAATATGAATTGAACGGTTCTGCTTTAGATAAGTCGGCAATAGCTTACAATGAAAACCGAAGAGCCGTATATCTGGCAAATAAAAACCAAGAAAATAAAAAGGCGTTAGGAGATAGCATTTTAAGCAAATTTATCCAAAGTAACCCTAACAATTTCTATAGCCTGGATCTTTTGAACAGATCTTTTTCCTCTTTGAAGAGGCAACCCAACTTGGTCAAAACATTATATAATGCACTTTCTAACGAACTTAAAAATAGTTATACAGGCAAGCTATTGAACAAAAAGATAATGGCGCATCCTCATCTAGTACTTGGTAAAGAACTTCCCACATTTGAGCTCGCCAACGATGATGGCGAGCTCGTCAATCTTGAAGATTTCAGAGGAAAATATGTTCTGGTGGATTTCTGGGCGAGCTGGTGTGGTCCGTGCCGCAAGGAGTTTCCCCACCTGCGATCGTTGTATAACGAATACAGATCAAAAAACTTTGAGATATTGGCCGTATCCATTGATGAATCAAAGGAGGACTGGCTTGCAGCTATTGACAATGATAAGCTATCTTGGACTAATGTATTGGCCACAGGTGGCTTCAACGGTGAACTTTATCAGGTTTTTGGCTTAAAAGGAGTTCCTGACAACTTTCTTTTAGACAAAGAAGGGAAAATTGTAGCACGAAATCTTAGAGGTAGTGAATTAAAAACAGTTTTAGATAAATTGATTCAATAAAATAAGTAGTTTAGTAGGGTATTTATTTCAATGCATGAAGTGCGGACAGCATAGGCTTCACGTTGATTGCGACTAATTTAAAACCATTAGAACTACTTTATAATGGATTTTTTTAACCATATCAAAACGGTCATCAGTATCATCCTAGGATTGGGAATTGGTAGCTTACTTAACGGTACCGTCAAATTTGTCCAACATCCGGGAAGAACAAAACCCTACTGGATCCACTTATTGTGGGTATTGTATTTATTTGTTCAGATGATCCATTTTTGGTGGTGGGAATACAATCTGAGAGAGATGAGGGTCTGGACTTTCACCGAATATATTTTAATAATAACCTATATACTGCTCTACTTTACGCTTTGCCAGCTGCTGTATCCTTCGGATGTCAAAGATTATTCCGACAGCTATAGAAATTATTTTTTTTCAAGGAAAAAGTGGATTTTTCTATTACTAATTATGATTTATGGCGTAGATATATTGGATACACTGCTAAAGGGACAAACTTATCTGGAAAAATTGATGCCTCTTTACGGTGTGAAAATGGTTACCCATATTTCACTATGCGTCCTGCTTGCTTTTTCAAAAAGTAAAAAATCATTTTGGTATGCAGTCATGGTTATCTTTTTCATTATTTTCGAACTATACTTTATTTCCAGCAAATATTATATTGACTAAAAAAAGTTAATATGTTTTTTTTCATCTGATTCATTCACCAAATAGTGATCTGAAAAATCAAATCGATTTAGAACTGGTCATACTTAAGAAAAGCTCTATTAAGCTATGTCACATCAAAAAAAAACAGATAACATAAATGCTATCTGTTGAACTTAACTTAAAGAAAGTTTTGAGGCTTCCTACTTAATTATGCTACGCGCACATTAACTGCGTTAATGCCCTTTTTACCGTTCTCTAAATCGAATGTTACAGTGTCGTTTTCGCGTATATCATTGATTAAACCTGATGAATGTACGAAAACATCTTGACCTCCATTTGATGGTGTAATAAAACCAAAACCTTTGGTGTCATTAAAGAATTTTACTGTTCCTTGTTGCATTGTGTATATTATAAAATTATGTATTTATTAAAACTTCTTTGGCATGTGCCATTGCTATAGTGATACTTATATCATTAAGGCAATTAAATCGATCTGTAAACAAAAAATGAAGTTGGTATTTTTATCGTATTGAAAATATCAATTTGAAAAAAGGAACTTTACCTTATATGTTGATGACAAAAATAGCGGCTGAAACGGCGAAGACTGAGAAGAAAGAGTAAACTCAAAAGTTTCAGAAGAAGCAATGGCAGAAGCCTGATTATTGTACGAATGTAAGTATAAATTATTGAAAAACAAAATGTTTAATAATTATAGCGTAGTTCTTCATTACAAAAGGGTTTGGTTGGAGTAAGGTAATCTGCCAATCACTACCTTGAAATGTGTTGGATATATCACTTTAACACATTTCAAGGTAGTGGCGGGATAAAACGAAAGATCTAGTTTTCTTTTATTAAAGAATTTAGATCAAAGGCTAAGAAATATTATCTGCCTCTCTTTTTGATATGAGGTACGGATTATGATATTGTTCATAAAAACGTTTCTTGTCGTCCCTATAGTCCGTCACTGCGCCCATTTTATGCATCAGTTTGATATAGTACCATGCAAGGTCAACTTGATGAGGCCTGAAACCGCTACGTGCGCTTTTTGGAAAAAGGTGGTGATTATTGTGCCATTCTCCAGCTACAATTCCGGGCCAGAGCTGATTGATAGATTTATCATTTATACTGAAATCTATTCCTTCACGTTGTTTGTCTTTCCCCTTAGCGTGCCCTTCATAGTTAAAGGTCCGCACACCTATCGCCCAAAACCCTGCGGCACCAAAGAGGCTGCAGGCCAACGCATTTCCTCCGATAAGGTGAAATGCAAGATACCAGAATGACCAGTTCAGCAACCATGATAATACTGCGTACAGAGGCGTTACATATGATCCCCATACTCTGTATTGCTCGTAGGAATTACCAGGTACCCCAGTATGTTGCATGAGTAATTTGACCCGATTATAGTCGCTTTCGGTCAGGTTTTTTGATATCGGTTGATGATTGACATCGGCAAGAAAACAATATAGAAAAATAACGGAAAGTATTAGTAGACATTTTGCATTTTTTTAGTTAATTTTCGATTTTCCCACTACTATCGGTCTGTCTGCTCCTTTATTAATAAATGAAAAGACATTGCCTTTTTTAGCCAGAATTGGCCATGTACGGTTTTCACCTTCATAATTTCTTCTTAAATTATCATACCTAGGCTCTAAAATTATCTTTCCATCATTATCTGCAAGGCCAGATTTGTCTTTTAACCTGATCTCCATTAGCTCAGGCGAAAAGTTATCGATCATATCATATATAGGCTCAAGTATAATTTTGCCTTGACGGTTCAGCACACCATACTTTCCTTTCTCTTTTATCAGCATGAGATCCGGATGGTCATTAATCACTTCCAGACGGTCAAATCGAGGATTAATAACCACATTTCCTTTCGTATCAATCAATCCATAAAGCATTTCATCTCCTTTTTTACTCACTACCCACGCTAGGTTGTCATAAAATTCACCAACATAGGCAAAGTCGTTAAAGCGAACCTGCTTTCCATTCTCATCAATAAATAGATTTTCTCCCTTAATATTGATCTTGAAAAGTTCGCTTTGAAAAGGTTTGGCATCTTCTTTTCTATTTTCCGGTATATTAAAACTGCTGTAGTAGCCATTCCTGTTCCATTCTGGACGTTCAAACACTTTTTCACCTTTCATATTAAAAATGACATATTTGGATCCTTGTTCTGCCAGTAGGAGCTTATCGCTGAGCATCTTTAGGAGATAAATATCTTGAGTATAGGGTATCAACACTTGTCCATCACTATTGTATACTGCCGATTCTTTGGTATAGCTCTTTCCATCCACTTTCCTCCTAATCTCAAAAATTCGTGCATTTAACCACGTGATTTCTACATCGCCTACTGGAACAATAAACTGTTTCTTTAGACTGTTGTAGATCCCCAGTCGTTTATCATCATAAACAGGGAAGATAAAAGGACTGTCGTTAAGATCGCCATAGGTGTAGCTTCGATTGATATAGATATCAGACTGTAGGCGATATTCTGGCGGTAATATTTCTTTACCCAGTTTATCGTAAATTCCATAGAGATTCCCATTTACAGCATAAAAATAAGTTTCTCCATGCTGGTTTACGATGGCAATTTCCGTAAAATTTGTGGGAAAAATAGGTTTTGCGTTTTCCCAATCGAAAATTCCTACTTT
This sequence comes from Sphingobacterium sp. GVS05A, assembly GCF_019969845.1. Classification (GTDB taxonomy): domain Bacteria; phylum Bacteroidota; class Bacteroidia; order Sphingobacteriales; family Sphingobacteriaceae; genus Sphingobacterium. The sequence goes on along the minus strand of NZ_JAHXYR010000011.1, from coordinate 294,446 downwards.
ACCCTTATCTTTTACATGCAGATAATAGGGCATCGCATCCAGTTTGGCTTCGGCGGCTATCCTTTCAAGGTATTCTTTTGAAGCATTTGCAACAGCAGGCATGAGTGATACACGGTCACCATAAAAAACTGTCTGTCCGGCTGAGTTTTTGAACTGGATCTCGTCATACTGGGGAGACAATAACAATTTGCCGCTTTCATCAATTAGCCCCATTCTTCCCGCCTTTTCTACAATAGCATGACCTCTTAAAAAATCATTTATTCTATCATACAATGGAGGGGTGACTTCTTTTCCGGCAGCATCAATCAGCCCCTGCAACCCATGTTCTTCAATCTTGAGAAAGTCACTACCTCTCACCGGAATTAATGATTTGTAAACTGCAGGAAGTACTACAGTCCCCTGCGAATCAATCAGACCATAGGCCTTATTTTGAAAAAATGCTGTATACTTTTTGGTTTTAAGTAAGATGTTGCTCAAGTCTTCATATGTTGGAGGAACAACTACTTTACCGCTTATATTTGCTATTCCTTGTTTTCCATTAAGATGAATTTGAAGCATATCCTCAAACAGATAATTCTTGCGCACTTCATCATAGATAGGGGGCTGGATAATTTCACCATCCGCTGCACGCAGCCATCCCCATTTATTGTTTTCTTTAAAACCAATGATATCTTTATTGATGATCTCCAGGGCCTGGAAACGTGGTTTGGAAATTACTTTTCCCTCTAGATCGATAAGCCCATACATTCCCTTTTTTTTCGTTTGTGCAAACTGGTAATTGTAACGGATACCCGGATACCATTGCCCGTCATAATGGCTGGGTAAAGTCACCTCATCGTAATCAAAGTTGCTTAGTAATTTTCCATTTTTGTGGATCACTGCGTATGCTCCGTCTTTCACTACAGAAAGCAAATCACCTGAATGATCTTTGACATCATCAACCAACAATCCAGTAACTGGATGACAGAAATAAATTTTACCTTCTTTTTGCACTTTTACAAAAGGAGTACGATAATCACCAAAGCCGATAGCATCAAAGATAACAGGGGTCTGGGCTCTTGCTGAACCGGCAGTGGAAAGTATGAGGAATAATAATAAAAGTTTGTTGATCATCGTTTTTATTCGTCTATTAAATTATTTTTAAAGGAAATTTCAGCTCCTGCATGTTCGATACCAATGGATTTAGATGAGATTTGCTGTCCATAAAAACAGCGGATATATTATATTTTCCAGCAGGCCCAGCAATTTTTTGTATGCCATAAAGAACGTCGTCTGCCAAAACTACGCTTATCCTGTTTACAAAAACATCCCTGAATACAGCGAAATTTTTAAATATTTCCCTCCGGCCTCAAATTTAATGATCACCACCAGAATAGATCCACATAGGCTCTGTTTGACCTGCTCGTTCAAAGCCGTTCTTTTTATAAAAGTCGATGGCATTTCCATCAGCAGTAAGCATCTGCATATGAAAGCCCCTATAAATCTCTTGCATTTTATCCATAATCAAACGCCCGACCCCTTTGCCTTGATAGGATGGTAGCACTAGTAGATGCGGGTAATAAACCACGAGATAGCCATCGGAAATGGCATTCCCTAGGCCTACCAATATTGCACCATCCCATGCAGTAATTAAAGAATGAGAATTTAAGAGGGCTTTTATCAGTAATTCTGGTTTTTCGGCTGCACTCCATTTATTAGATTGATATAACTGCAGAATGTCATTTGCGTTCAATTCTCTATTTACACTAAGTTGTATGTTCATATATTATTCTGTAGTTTTTGTCAATATATTGAGTAAATATCAATCCCAAGATGGCTAGTCCTACACACAAACAGTAACAACATATATAGCCCAGCTGCGATAGTTATATTTGCGGCAATAATAAGTTTGCTAAAATGCATTTCAAGGGTGATCGTCAATTCTCCTCGGCTTTTTTCATAATATAAATAATTCCAGAAGTTCCGCCGGAACCGTTATAGTTATCAGTTAGATCGAACGTATTTACTAATTCATAGCCAATTTTAGACATATGGTTCAATATAGAGGCATACGACTTTTTATTGGTTAATATTTCGGAAAGCTTTTCACCTTCTGCGATCTGTTCATCTGAGTCTCCCAAGTCCACTTTCACCTTTAGTTTTTTCGATAAGAATTTTCCTTCTACACGTATATACGCATACGAGAAAGTGTTATGTATTTCACTATTTGAAGAGTTGCTAGTAGATTGGGCAAAGCTACTACTTAGGCAACAGATCGTAAGGAAAATAATTAGCGATAATTTATACATAATTGGTTTTATTTCAGTAATAAGACTGTTGAATTTACAAAAGAGGATTTAAATAGACAAAATATATAACCCAGTAATGATAATTTTCATAACTTTTTGTACCTTGATAACACATGAATTTGAAACTTCAGATGAAGTCATTAGAAGAAATTGACGTTTTTATTTTTGATACGTTAACAGGTATTTTGTTTGATACAGTCCCCGAGTACAAGGAAATTGTTGAAATGGGAGAAGATAGTTTTTTCTCAGATCGTTTAACATACTTATTTATGAATGAATTTGCGACATATCTTGGTGGCCAGATCAAATCGGACCGCACAAGCGCTTTTGTCGAAAGTTCCTTTGATTATATCAATTATATTGGGCAAAGTCACAACTGTGAAATCATCAATATCGTGCATGTTGGTATACTTGAAATACTATACACGGAGGAGGGAGTTGATCGAGAATGGGTCAAGATGAATCTTAGCGAAAAGCTACAGCCATATTTCGAAGCTTGGTCAAAATATTATAGGTAAAACACAAGGATGTTGTTTATCGATAAAAGGTTTAATAATATGGTTCTAAAATCACTATACTATGGATTTCGAAGAAGCCAATACTATCTTATTTGTCACGTTACATGAAATTTATCCGATCGCTACGGCTAGAGTTTCAATGATGGCTACCAATAACCGCTATGCAAGATTTCCTTTTTTAAGATTCAGATTTAAAGATAAAGACAAAGAGGATCCCATATATGACAAAATTAGAAATACTGTAAAAAACTTTAACGGTTTGTTAGAATGGGAAATGGTTACCAAAGATGATACCTTGAATTACCTCATCGTTCCGTCTTATGTCTGTTTTGGTCAAGAGGGAATAACAGGAGACTTAAACGAGCATTTGAAAATGACACTCGGCGAAAGTTTATTTCGAAAAAGAATTGATCAAGCGATCGAAGATATCCCCAATCTGGCTAATTGCATAAAAACTGAACTGCTTGATATATGAGATTTAATGTCGATCAATAACTCTTGCCATATTCTTTTTCGATATCATTATAGCTTTAAAAATATCAATTTGCATCTAATATTAAAAACAAGTTTTGGGATTGATGTATAAATTTAGCTTTCTCTTTTAGCATTTTCCATTGAATTTATTTTCTAATTTGCTGGATTGCGTATATTTGAGATTGATGCACAATAATATCAAGGCAGCGTGACAGTAGTAGAAAAATATAAAACTGAACTCGACTTAGTCCGACAGAACCCAAAACTCTTGGACAATTATCGCTTTGACAAAGATGCCATAGATTCTAAACACTTTGACCGATTAAGACTAAATATTGCAATTTACAATGACCTTAAACAGACGGACTATGAAATTGTAAAATATCTTTTTGCAGAAGAAAAGGAATGGCGAAAATATGGAAAAGACGGTGACATTGATAATTTATATTTCTGTGCTTTCATTCTGACACTTTTCAATTCTCCCGAAATCGTATGGTTGTTTCTTGAAGCTAAAAATATTGATTTTGATAGCGGAATTGGATTTGACGGAGAATATTTGGTTTCGGCAGGAATTAAAAAAACCTACCAATATTTAAAAACAGCGGACAACCCAAAGAAAACAGAACTGTTAAAGTATATTGGAGAAGCGGAAGAAAGTTGTATTTATTCGCAGGTAGACATTGACGATTGGAAAGAAATGAAAAAGTCCTATTTCAGATGTTACAAATCACCAATTCAGGACGAACAGTATTTTCTCTATTCGACAAATGAAAGAGAACTATTTTTGACGAAACTACCTGAATGGATCAATCAAGAAAGAGCCTGGACTGAGGAAGAACTAGGTTTATATAGGACATACGCGAAATATGCTGATGACAAGGTTTCAGAGATAGAAGCTTATAAATTGACACTCAAAAAAAATGATAAAGATTTTCTAACCGACATCTACAATCGACAATTGGCAGAGTTATATGTGGAGACCGGTGAAAATAATAAAGCTCTTGAAATCCTTGAGGGCGTAATAAAAGGAACAGATAACCGCAATATTATAAGAGATTGTATTGAACAACTTTGCAGAATAATTATTAGAACAAACAGCTCATCAGATGAGATGGCTAGGAATTCATATCATATTATAAAAGTTCAACATAAAAAGTACAGAAATTTTTCACCAATGGTGGACGGTTTAATTAAGGACGTGACAGAAATAATGAAAGAGGAAAAAATTACTGCACATAACAGCAGCTCGCCAAAAACGGCGCGGACGTGGTGGCAGAGACTTTTAGGCTCCTAATATTAGAATTATGGGTAAGAGCGAAATAAACATAAGCAAGTTTTTAAGTTTGGTATTACGACACCAACCTGAAACAATCGGTATTCAACTTGACCAAAATGGTTGGACTGATGTAAATAACTTAATTGAAAAAGTAAACAACTGCGGAATAAAGTTAGACAGAGAAACCCTTAATCACATTGTAGCAACAAATTCTAAAAAGAGATTTGCATTTAATGATACTCTTGATAGGATACGAGCAAGTCAAGGACATTCAGTAGAAATTGAGTTAGGCTACACAAATCAAAAACCACCAGAAATTTTATACCACGGAACAAGTGAAAAATCAGTCGAATCCATTTTAATCACAGGACTTGAAAAACGAAATAGACAACATGTTCATTTAAGTAGCGACATTGAAACAGCAATGAAAGTTGGCCAAAGACACGGAAAACCATTTGTTTTCAAAGTGCTTGCAGAACAAATGTATAATGATAATTTTCGGTTTTTCATTTCAGACAATGGTGTTTGGCTGACAGAGGATGTACCGATAAAATACTTGAAACAAAATGATGAATAAAAAATAAATCCCACATAATTGGAAAAATACATAGGAATGATGCACCAGCTTACGAAATTCTGGTATAAGCAAATCTCCAAATATATTCATTCAGCATAAATAATGTATATTAGACTTGGGTATTAACCTTGGCCGATTGAAAGATAGCATACCATGATAGTAACCACGAGCAATTCCAGTGTTCCAATAGCTGCCAATGTTATCATCCGCACCACTATCTTTAGCGAAATAGGAGCGGGGTATGTAGATTTCTTTGGCGGTCGCATTGGGCTAAGTGAAGATATCGACGAAATTTCAGGAAAAGTGGTCATATGCTTATCTAGCGGTTATGAAGTATAAAATATAGAGCTACTAATCCTTAAAAAAATAACCAAGATATGAAGATACAATTGACAATGATTGTCCTACTGACAACATTAACATTGACCAGCTTCGGACAAAATAATGATCATAAATCTGTACATAGCTTGGCTGACACTACTTTTATAAAATCATTGGAAGAAAGACAATTAGGGAAAAGTAAGTATTCTATTTCTTTACCCACAGATTATGCTATAGGTGAAACCAATGGAGAAGATTTTTCCGTTTACTATTTTAATCCTGCGGACACTACAAATCATACAGGTATTTCGGGCGGCTTGTATTTCGGTAATCATCCTAGCCAATTTCCAGCTAAAAGCAAAAGTTGCAAAACCGAGCATCTTAAAAATGAAATATTTGATCAAGATGTAAGCTGGACCATTTATAACTGTAATGGATACTATTCAATTCAAAGCATAATGTATAGTAAAAGCGGCGAGGGGTGGAATGAATTGGTTCACCTATTTGGCAATGCAAAATCAACCAAAGATCTCGACAGACTGCTGTTTATTTTTAAGACAATGAAAAAAAAGGAATAATATGCATTACCGCTGGGAGTTATCTATGCACAATCTGAAGTGCAATGGATCCTGAGCGAATTGGTCAAGCAACGTGCACAGGCAATTCAAGTTGACGCTATTATAGGGCTTAGTGTAGATATCGACCAAATCTCAAGAAAGGGGAGTCAGATGTTTCTGCCTAGTATTATGATTATGAATCTTCTAAGGCAATTGAATAATAAACCGTATTATTTAGAGAATCTATGAAGTTTAGTATAGCTATGAATAAGTTGACAGTTTTAGAATCAGAATTGCTTTCTGTTTTCGCACAGAAATATCAGGCTTTAAATAGCCATATAGAAAAATTATATGTTGTAGAAAGGGAATGCACCGGTGTAGGGCAGTATGTATTTTTCAAGTATTATGACGAAGAAGATATCCTCCCAATTTCGGAGAATATTTTGTCGGTCGACAAAATCATAATAACCAAAGGAATTGATCCAGGTATTGGATTTGTTGGAAATATAGCAGATTTTAAACTGCATAGTTTAGAACTGTTCGTTTATGGTTCGGATGAATGGGACTGTACTTTTCAAAATTTTACTTTAAAGGATTTAAAACAGTTATGATGAAAAATCTAACATAGATCAGCCGAGCCAGCTTTCATACATTGAAGTGCTCCATTAGATCTGAAAGGAACTAAGCCGGTTTTAATAAGAATTGGCGGAAATGGTAAACATATCAGAATTAGAAAGATGAAAATTAACTATTCTTTTGTTGTATTTTTATACGCCTATTTGAATCAAATTGACCTTTCTTTGGATAGAAGTAGGTGGGAGTCAATTGATAAGTTGAGGGATTTTTATAGTACCCAAATTTCTCCTAAAAAAGTTGCAAATTATCTCGCTGATAAATTGGGGCTAGATGTTAAAAAATTGAATAATTTGATTTTTATTGGTGAAGAGTCTTTGTGGGATAAAATTAAAGATTCATTATTATCTTCCTTGAAGAGAGATGTTATTTTGGAAGACGATAAAGTATACTTTTTATGTCAGAAATTATTGCTTTTGGATAATTTTTTAGAAGATGGAGAACAAGTGCATAAATTAGAAATTGAGAAATTAAGGATAGAGTTTTCTAAACTAAATTATGGTACAGTCAAATTTAAACTTGCAAAAAAAGATCGTTTAAAGGCGAACAACATTGAACATTTCCTACAAAATGAAACATTGAGCACAATTAAAATTTGTGAGTTTAATAAAGGTTATTTTTAGATCAAAAGGAGATCTAGCCAAACGGCCTCCTTTAAATCGTATCGACTACGGCAGACACTTACAATCTGTCAAGGAGGTAAATCAATGTGAGCACATCGAAAAGGTTATTTTTAATAATTGTAGAAAAATAGAAGATTTTGAGCAGATCGAAAAGAGTCCAGGTCGAATTGTCCTGCATACCAGATTTTCCGGTTGATTTTATCAGTTTTGCACCTCCAATCGTTCGTCCAACTTTTTCCGTTCATCACTACCGGTCGCATGACATGGAAGTGGGATGAGCGCCAACGCGGTAATTATGCTGAGCATTCGCAATACACTAATTTTGGAATGATTTAATGAGATATACTAAACAATAAAACTATGGCAACGATTGATAGAAACATAGCTCCAATAAAGCAAGAAGTTGAAAATTTTTTGAAACAGATCGATTTTAAGCTTCCAGAGGGATTTATTGAATTTTTTAAGGATTCAAATGGTGCAGATATTAGTTCAGATGAGAATTATATAGTTTTATGGGCTTTAACGGATATGATCCAACTTAATAGAGATTATAACGTTGACGAATATGCTCCTGATTTCTTTATTTTTGGTTCCAATGGTGGTGGTACAGCCTATACAGTTAAAAAAAGCAATAGTGATATTTATGAAATACCATTTATTGGAATGTCAAATGAAGAAGCTGTTTTTAGAAATAAAACCTTTTCAGAATTTATTGAGGGGCTTACCTAATGTTTAGAAACAACTTAAAGTTTAGTTATATGGATAAATAGACATAAGTTATCAGGAGTTTTAACAGCATATCCAATTGATGAAGGAGTGTCCAATAATTTATTTCCGCAAAATAAGAGCCTATGAAAGAAATCAAAAAACATCACAATATGCGCACGCTAGCCATTGCACTATTTTCGGTGGTATTTATTTTTTCGTGTATCTCTTGCACTTCCATATCGCCCAAGTATTTAGCACAAACTGCTGCGGCACATAGCGTTTCGAAGGTAGGGTTGAAGCAGATATACATCTTTGATAATTATCCCCAGAAGATAATAGGCCATAATCATGGCAGTCAGGAGAAGAGCGCAGCCTATAATGAATATTGTCTATGGAACTATATTGAACCAAATTACTATAAAACTGATAGTCTGCAATATCTTTACAAAACTTCATTGGAGCTCACCAAAAAAAATAAAATCCATTTCAAACTAATTGATACCTTAGGAAATGTCGTGCGTGAAAGGACGAGGAAAATTAAGCCCGAACCGCAAAACTTTGTTTCTTTTAGAAATACCGACCTTGACATCTATGTATTAGTCAATAGATTCTTTACCAAAACTATTTGCTTTGCACTAGATAACCATGGTGATTTAGTCGTGCCGAGTGAGTCGACAGCTGGCGGTTTTCTTATTCTCTTTCCGCTCGCCGGCGCCCTCAACCATGATGCATATACTTATCGTCGTGTGGATACAGTCGCCAATTGAAAAATATAGATCGGAAAGAAATAATTTTAGTGGGTTTGTTTCCGTAGTGCAACTTTATGATATTATGTTCTTTTTCTTTTAACTTCCATATTTGCCTAAATAGATTAGAATTAGCCGATGACGTCAATTTTGCTAAACTGTAACGGTTTTATTTTCAAAAATCACAATTTAATATAGCACCGCTGCTTGCATTGCTAACAAGTTGCCGATATTGACTCAACCATTTAGAATTCAGTTTTTTTCTGATCGGAGTAAAGTTTTTTCCACGCAGTTGGATCTCCTCTTGGCTAATATCAGCTGAAAGTATATGTTTGTCAATATCAATAACAATGTGGTCTCCGTTTTTTAATAAGCCAATCAATCCGCCTTCAGCAGCCTCAGGTGAGACATGTCCTATCGCTATTCCGCGAGTAGCTCCGCTAAATCGGCCATCTGTTACCAACGCTACAGAACTGCCCAATCCCATCCCCATGATTAGGCTTGTAGGTGTCAACATTTCCTGCATCCCTGGGCCACCTTTGGGACCTTCGTAACGTATCACCACAACATCGCCAGCTTTGATCTCACCGGCAAGGATGCCTACTATGGCCTCCTCTTGACTATCATAGCAAACCGCAGTCCCGCTAAATTTCTTTTCGCCCGTGATTCCTGCGGATTTTACCACTGCTCCCTGCTCTGCAAGATTTCCGAATAGAATCGCCAATCCTCCAACAGGACTGTATGGATTATTTATTGTATGTATTATTGTTGCATCTTTGATCGCTGCATTGGCAATCTTTTTGAATAACATTTCGCCACCGACCGTCATATTATCCAGGAGGACATGGTTGCTGCGCTTGGTCATTTCGTTCATTACAGCGTTAACGCCTCCGGCGCGATGGACATCTTCCATGTGAACGGTGCTTAAACTGGGCGATATTTTTGCGATGTGCGCTACTTGATCTGATATTGAGTTAATGTCCCTAAGCTGAAAATCTATATCTGCTTCGTGAGCTACAGCAAGCATATGAAGGACAGTATTGGTACTACCGCCCATGGCCATATCCAATGCAAAAGCATTCTGGATGGCGTTTGCATTGATGATGTTTTTAAGTTTGAATTGTTTGGAAAGCTGATCGTCTTTGGCGATTTCACAGATCCTTCTGGCTGATTCCCGATATAAATTTTCACGCTCGGGTGTTAATGCCAATATGGTTCCATTACCAGATAGTGCTATACCCATAGCTTCCATCAGCGTGTTCATGGAATTTGCTGTAAACATACCCGAGCAACTACCACCACTGGGGCATGCATTACACTCGATGTCTTTGAGCTCTTCGTCACCGATTAAGCCTGCTTCGTGTTTGCCCACAGCCTCAAAAGCTGTAGATAGGTCAATGGCAGTGCCATCTTTGGTATATCCTTTTCGCATGGGGCCTCCACTGACAAAGATTGTAGGCACATCTACACGTAGCGCACCCATAATCATCCCGGGTACAATCTTATCGCAGTTTGGGATAGCTATCATTGCGTCCAATTTGTGTGCATTCATGACGCTTTCAATTGAGTTGGCAATCAATTCTCGGCTGGGGAGCGAGTACAACATACCATCGTGTCCCATAGCAATACCATCGTCAATACCGATCGTATTGAATTCAAAAGGAATACACCCGTTTGCCTTGATTTCTTCTTTAATGATCTCAGCAACCTTATTCAGAAAAAAATGTCCGGGTATAATTTCGATAAAGGAATTTGCCACTCCAATAAAAGGTTTATCAAAATCGTTATCATTTACGCCTGTGGCCCGAAATAGGGCTCTATGGGGAGTACGTTGGTATCCCTTCTTTACTTCGTCGCTTCTCATTTTTTATTAGTTAGATCGTAGATTTGAGCCTACTTAATGTTTCAGGTGATATTGCCAGATAAGCTGCAAGGTTAGCATTAGACAAACGCTGTACGAGCTCAGGATTATTTTTCAGTAGATCGCGATAGCGTTCTTTAGCGGTTTGGGTTAATAAGCTGCTGAGTTTATTATTTACAACAGTTAGTCCATATTCGAGGATGTAGATATAAAAATTGTCCCAGCCAGGCATGTTTTCTCTCAAAAAGGAAAAATCAGTGTTGCTGATGCTGAGCACCTCCGTATCTTCTACGGCTTGGATAAATTCTGTAGCTGGCTGTCTTGAAATAAAACTGACGATAGAGGTTAGGAAAGTATGTTCAAAAGCCATGAACCGGGTTGCCGTTGATAGCTCGTCATTGCGAAAATATAGGCGCAAACAGCCCTTGCCGACAAAGAAAAGATAGTCTGCAATGGAACCTTCGTTGAGCAGATGGTCATTTTTCTTTATCGATTGGGGTTTAAAATAAGTTAGGGCCTCCGTTAATTGCTGTTCGGTTAACGACGCTTTTTCCCGTAACAATTGTAATAGTTGCTCTCTCATCGCTTATTATTTATAGGTCAAAGATGCACTTTATATTAGGATATAGTCGTTGACATTGGTCAAAAACGTCAACGATTTATTAAAGTTTTATTCTCCTTTGGGATAATGGAACTTTGGTAAATTTAGAGCTAATACAACATTGAAATATGCACCAATTATTTCTTTGTTAGGTGCAAAAGCTGTTCGTTTGACTACAGCTCACCAAAAAAAATAAAATCCATTTCAAACTAATTGATACCTTAGGAAATGTCGTGCGTGAAAGGACGAGGAAAATTAAGCCCGAACCGCAAAACTTTGTTTCTTTCAGAAATACCGATCTTGACATCTATGTATTAGTAAATAGATTCTTTACCAAAACGATTTGCTTTGCACTAGATAACCATGGTGATTTAGTCGTGCCGAGTGAGTCGACAGCAGGCGGTTTTCTTATTCTCTTTCCGCTCGCCGGCGCCCTTAACCATGATGCATATACTTATTGTCGTGTGGATACAGTCGCCAATTGAAAAATATAGATCGGAAAGAAATAATTTTAGCGGGTTTGTTTCCGTCATTCAACTACTTTTGAAAGACATTTTTGGTCTGTTGTTATTCAGTCTTCTTTAGTTAGATGCAATTGAAGAAAACCGTTTTTAAGCTTCTGTCCTTTGTACCTGAACGTTGAACTTAACTCCACATTGTTTGCTAAAATTGCTCCAGCTCCAGTGATTATAGGGCTGACGTTAAAATAAATATCGGTAACCAAATCCTTGTCCAAAAAAGCGTTGAAAGTACCTGCTCCGCCTCCAACGGCTATTTCCCGTACCCCTTTTGCAGATATATATGCAATTGCCTCTTCAGGACTTGCTACAGTCTTGTAGCCATCAGCCGTATAAGATTTATCGGCCAATACGATGATTTCTATGCCATTAAAATATTCTTTTACTGGATCTGGAAAATTTAGAAAATCTTCAAATGTTTTCAATCCTATCACTACATTTCCAACCTGTCTTACAGATTCTATATAAAATTCCATTGCTTCGGGTGGCAGTTTATGATGCGGGTTATCGGATATCAAAATTCTTCCATTAGCCGAAATGTTTGCGATTACTGTTACTTTCATAATGATTTTTTAAAATTTCTGTTCAACAAAACTATCGGATATTCAATATATATTTACTATTCATTACCTTTAGGAAAGCAACTATCTTATGGGCAATAAAAAACGTGATATTGATAAAGAGACTATATTGGCATTAAAAGATGGCATTGAATTGCTCAGTGGTAAATGGAAATTTTGTATCCTGCACAATTTGCAGAAACACGGCACAATGCGGTTTAAAGATCTGCAAGAGATGGCTCAGGGAATATCCCCAAAAGTTCTATCCAAGGACCTTGAGGAATTAGAAGATAATTTACTGATTAGCAGAACGGTTAATAACACCAAACCTGTGACCGTTTCTTATTCGCTTACCGCCTATGCTAAAGAAACGGAGGAAGTTGCCAATGCTTTAATTAAATTTGGTCTAAAGCATAGAGATAAAATTAAAGCAAAATAAGGTTTATATTTTAACAGCTCATTTTTTGACTTCAACCCATAGAATGGTGTATTGTCGTCTCTTTCCAGAGAAAGATCCCTTTAGCCTGCCTGACGCAAGGCCTGTGTTATCAGCTGGGCTTTCTGTCAGTTGTTCTTTCATCTTAACTTTATTCCTTGTGTTTCAAGTTGGTCCGCGCCCGATAAAATACCGAAGCTTTCAATTTTTCTTACTGCCAGTTTATTATGAATTTGATATTTTAATTTTCTTGATGTTGCTTGAATTTCTGTCCAGTCCCAAGCATTTACTTTTCCGTTGAATGTAGTTGAACTTTCGTTTTTCAATGCTCCTCTTTCATTAAAATGTCCGATGTGAGATTGATTAAGTTCGCTGTTTTTTAGTCCACCGAAATATAATTGAATAAGTCCCCAACCTTCTGTTGAATACCGAAAAGTGTGGCCTTTACAATAATTGGGGTTAAGGTCAATTTTTCTGAATAGCGGTTGACCTTTATGTCTTGGTGTCCAAAGTTGAAAAGTAACAGCAAATTTGTCTCCATTGTCAAGGTCAAATTTTGATGATATTTCGTTAACAGTTTTGTATTGGCAAATCCCTTGCCCGTATGGTGAATCTGAGTCGTAAACGTGCAAGTCAGTGTCCTTGAAAATGAAGTCAAGAATTTCCAATTTGTCGGTTTTGTCAGCGAAAAAATCGTAGGTCATAGTTTAAGTTTTCTGTCGTTTTAGCCTTGTTGGTAATTAATTTTATGGAATCGTATAGTATTGACGGGTTAGTGAGTTTGTTTTTTACAATATTAAAGCTTTAGTTTCAAATACTGTTTATTATCAAAGCGCATCATTTAACTGGCTATATCACGAAGCCATAAATTACAGTTTCCTCAGATATTTGGTTTTTTAAACAGCATCAAGTAAGCGCTTTCAGTCTCATCAACAATCTTGAAACCAACATTTGAATATAGATTTTTAGCTTTATTGGTCTTTAGGACACTCAATGTTATCGTTTTTTCTGATTCAATAGCTTCTTCTATCAAATCATTTAATATTCTCCTACCGATTCCTTTGCCCTGATAGGTGACAGCTATCTGAATTTGTATCAGCTCGATATTATCCGCTTGCCTCACTATTTTTAATAGCCCTATAGCACGTTTATCTATCTCAATTATTAAGGCTTGTTCAAATTGATAGTTAATTCTTTGCAGATGAGCTTCGTCTGAGACTGGTAAAGAGCTAGCTGTTAAATGCGCATTCATCGTCTGTATCCTGAGATCCAACAGGAACTCTTGGTCACTTTTTAATGCAGGTCTGTATTTGATTTCCAGTATCATGTGTTCGCAAATTTAAAAATGTAAGCCGAAAACTATTGTAGTCGTGGGTCAGCAAATCATGTTTCACTATTTTGATTAGTTTAAATGAATAAATTCTACACGTGATTTACGTGGAAGTCTTTTGATTCCTCCAATATCTTTTGTCAGTTCTCCTGACATTATCAACATTTTTAAATTTCTTTAAATAGGAAGCCAATAGGAGTAACTCACCATCGTTAGCATTTCCTGTGAACTCAGCTATTTGAATTGCATTGCCATAGTTCAACATTGATTTTTCAGCGGTGTCATCTATTATAAGCATTCTTTCCAATAAGAAGCCCTTTCGTTTTACATTGGATAACCTTTTTATGTAATAGTATTCATCAGTCACACTCATCCGTTTTTTTGTCGTGCGAGATCGTCCCCAGACAAATTCAAAATCGACAGCGGCTGGTTTTATTTTATCAACGAGCTCATTAACGTAACTATCATCCGCAGAGCTCCAAATGGCCAGTTTAAAACCTCCAGCCATCTCTGATAAAAAATAGGCTAAATTTGGACGGACATATACATAATATGGCTCTACAATAAAGTCTTCATGCTGTACCGCCTGCTCCATGGAGGTCGGCTGTATCTGTATCATCTTGCCATCCAGGTGGTAGCCGTAGTAGCATTCCCAATCTTGGATGCCTCCAGTTCATTCCTGGCAATCCGGTAGACGATATCGGCAGACCGAAGAATGGGCAATACAGCATCCAAAGCCTTCGGTATATCCAGTAAGCTCACCGATAAAAAGAACAGGTAACCATCCGGAGCGGCATCGCCACCTACGGTGAGCCAGACATCGCCCTCATGGTAGTTAATCCCATGAGCGTCCAGTATCGGTTGAAAGTCCTTGAAAACGGGCTTGCCGCTGTAAGCTGCCCGCTGTGTTGTCCGATTCAATGTCTCCGCGTTCATCGGCTTTTTGTGCTATGTTTAAATAATCATGTTTTTATAATCACCAAGATAAAGTGAAAATCAACACGTAGCGCAGCTGCTTAGCGGGGGCGATGAAAAGGCATTTACGGTGAATAGCTGATGTGTCATGCAGGGCTTTTCTTTTGCCAGCCAATAGCGAAGAATTTTATTTTTTAGTAACTTTGGGGTAGTATCATTAATATATAATAAATAATGACTGGATGGGAACTTGAAAAACCGGGAGAGTTGTTGCAAACTAGCCGTAACAGGTTAAACAAAACATTGAATGAGTTTTTAAAGCGATACCCGCTGGCTACCGTAAGCGCGGACCATAGTATTTTGCTTATCATACGTAAGTACCACCCTTCACTAAATTGCAGTCCCAATAACGAAACTTATCAAACAGATGATTTCCGATATTGTATGGCGTATTATACCATAAACGCCTATACATATTTTGAATTGCCCACTTATGATTATCAATATATCTCTATGCAATATGATGCTGCTATAGGGGATTTTACTATCAGGATATCCGCAAAAGGAATAACCCGGATCACTAATATCAAGGAACTGTCACAGCAGCTCAATAATTTTATCGAGCGTGATGAAGCAACAAAACGTACTATTTTTGAATCACTGGCCAACAAGGTGCCAATTGTCACCAAACCGGCTCCCATCACCCAAACCGAGATACAGTCCGCCGTTGTCGGCAGATTAACTAATACAGAGTATGATGATTGGTGGACGGCCATAGATGAGGTCGACATTCCCTTCTTCAACAATGAAAAAATGCCGGTTTCGTTTACGGATTTTAATCCAAATGAAGACCATTCTTTTATCGAGGAAGCGGATGAACTGTTACGTAACTTCTTGGCACAGGATTACAGCCACCGCCTTACGGTATCGGCATATGTGTACCAAAATTGCATGGATTTTTTGGACGCCATTGGTTACGATGATGCTGATGATGCGATGTGGAAGATGAAGCAGCCTGAAGAGGTGTGGCAGTTTGTAAAATGTACCGGGCTATATGTAAGCCGCGAGCCGTATGAAGATAAAGGTGTATATCTGCAACTGCTTTGCGATTGCGATTGGGAGCAGGAACATGGGCTGCAGCTGGTGTACAATAAACAGGGGAAACTCGTTCGTGTAAGTGCGCAGGACGGACATATTATCGGCTAGAAAAGAATTATATTTAACTATGCATACTAATCATAATGACAAAAATTCATCCTTTTGGAAACTGCTGCCGATGGTCGGTTTTGTACCTATACGTTTCCTGATGCCCAGATCGGAGGTAGATAACTATCAGCATGAGCTGGGTTCGATTGTCGGGTAGCGGAGTGATAATTTGGATCAGCAGCTAACCAATAGCGCTATTTAAGGAATGTAATCCACCTTCCGTTAAAGCGCTAAAAAATTACAAACTTTTTCCATCTTTAAGGTTTGGGGATTTATTGGTCATAATATTTTTATTCGATTATATTGAGAAAGTTGTTTCTTCAAATATATATATTGGATCAAATCCTTGTGGTATTAATTTTTCTTTGATAATATTTTGTGAATATTAACTATCCATTTGCTGAATATAATTATATTGGCACGGTCAAAATATTTAAAATTGAATTATTAGCCTTTTATAACCATGAAATTTAGAGAAGCAAAAATTGAAGATATTAAACAGATCCAGATCGTTAGAAATTCTGTCAAAGAAAATACGCTTTCTGATCCAGCACTGGTAAGTGATAAAGACTGCGAAGAATTTTTATTTGAGCGGGGAAAGGGCTGGGTTTGTGAGATAGATGACCAAATTGTAGGTTTTGCGATTGCAGATTTAAAAGAAGATAATATCTGGGCACTTTTCTTAGCACCGGAATTTGAAGGACAAGGAATAGGCCGCAAGCTCCATCAAATGATGCTTGACTGGTATTTTTCTACGGGAAAGCAATTTGTATGGCTGGGCACAGCTCCTAATTCAAGAGCAGAAGGGTTTTATCTGAAATCAGGTTGGGAGAGAAACGGAATGCACGGCAGTAAAGAGGTTAAGTTTGAAATGACAAAAAGCACTTGGGAAAATATTAGGCAGGAGGCTTAGGACTAGCTATATCCAAAACTAAATAATTCCAATCGAATTTATTGTTATTATCTCGTTGGAAAGTTGGGACCAGGGGAGTGTAACACCAACTGTGTCATAGGATTAAAACTTAAAAACCTCTTTCGAGTTTGAGTCTATCCCCAAATCTAATATAAAGTTGGGATATGGTCAAGCCCCAGTTATGCATTGGCATCGTCCATTTTTTTGCGATATCCTTTATGATCAGATACATCAATTTCATTAGTGCCTGTTCGGAGTTGAAGGCCCCTTTAGACTTAATGATTTTTCGTATCTGACGGTGCATTCCCTCGATCGGATTTGTGGTGTATATAATCTTGCGAACCTGATCCTCGTACTCAAAGAAAGTGGAAAGATTGGTCCAATTATCCATCCAGGATTTGGCAGCAAGAGGATATTTCTTACCCCATTTTTCTTCAAAAGACAGGAGGTTTTCATATCCCATTTCTTCGTTCACAGCTTTATAGACTGGCTTTAAATCCTCCATAACAAGCTTTTTATCTTTCTCAGTTACATAGCGCATACTTGTTCTGATTTGGTGAACAATACACAACTGGATCTTTGTTTTTGGAAAAATAGCTTCTATGGCCTCAGGAAACCCTTTTAGACCATCAATACAAGCAATAAGGATGTCTTCAACGCCACGTTGCTTTAGATCAGTAAGAACTGAAAGCCAGAACTTAGCTCCCTCATTTTCTGAACTATAAAGACCGATCAGATCTTTTCTACCATCCATACCAACTCCTAGTATGTTATAAATAGCTCTTGATTCAACAGTTCCATTCTGACGGACTTTAATGTGCATGCAGTCCAGGAATACA
This sequence comes from Sphingobacterium sp. GVS05A, assembly GCF_019969845.1. GTDB lineage: Bacteria > Bacteroidota > Bacteroidia > Sphingobacteriales > Sphingobacteriaceae > Sphingobacterium. Next base: position 276,546 of record NZ_JAHXYR010000011.1, on the reverse strand, counting down.
AAGGGATAAACAGCTTCAAGAGGTCTACTACGCCATTCATTTACAGCTGGAAGTACGCTTTCGGTAATACGGGATATTTCTGTGGCAGAGATCTCCATGGCATACATTTCGCGGATAAACTCACTTATTGCCCGTGTGCTCATTCCTTTGGCATACATGCTCAATACGTGTCCCTCAAGCTGTTCAGTGATGATTAATTGTCTTTTAGGTACTACTTTCGGCTCAAACGTGCCAGATCTATCCCGACCTGTCTCCAGCTCAAAAGTTCCGGTATTGAGACCTCGGACTGTCTTTTTTGTCTTGCCATTTCGACGATTGCTATTGCCCGAAGCTTTCTCTTCGTTCAAGTGGTTTTCCAGTTCTCCATCCATCATCGATTCCAACAGATGCTTCATTAACGGCGCTAAGACGCCATCATTGGGAGATAAACTTTTACCTTCGTAAAGACCTTGCATAGCTTCTGCCTTGAAGCGTTCAAAGTCGAATGGGTCTTTTTCTTTCATGACCGTGTCGTTTGAATAATTGAATATAAATAATCTTATTGAATTATTCCTCTGACACAGTTTACGTTACAGTCTCTATGCCCCCAATTATTAATAAAAAGTAAGTTTATTCAGTACTGTACAATCGTTCCCTATAATTTATTCCCCACTCACTCATCACTTTAATTACCGAATGAAGACTTTTTCCAGATTCAGAAAGCTCATACTCGACCGTGATAGGCATTGTATCTTTTACTGTACGTTTTATAAGTTTATTTAATTCCAGTTCTTTAAGTTCTTTTGAAAGTACCTTAGGAGCTATTTCTTCAAGTTGTCTAATTAAATCCATAAACCGCATAGTTTTTTCATAGTACAGATGACTGATGATCAAACTTTTCCATTTACCACTCAACAGCTGATTTGTATCTTTAATCCCTCGAATTTGGCGCAAACACTCTTCTCCGAGTTCCAGTTTTGACTTCTTCACTTACATTACTTTATAGACATAAATATAAAAATTACTTTCAAATAATACACCTGATTACCTAAAAGTAACTAATTACCTAAAGGTAATATGTAACCCCAATTACTGTCTTTATTAATAACTTTGGTGAATTACAAATTTTTAAACTCAGCAAGATTTAGCTAAAACATTGTTGAATAAATCTAGTTTTAATAATAAATGGATAAACAGAAAATTAAATCGAAAAAAGCAATCATCCCTTTGGTATGTATCGGAGTGTTAGCAGCCGGTCTGGTTTTGATCTTTGCTTGGTCTGCAGGATTGCTTGGAAATAGAACGACAACAGCAAGCTTCCTCAAAGATATCCCAAACTCATTTCCTGCCGGTTATAGACGGGCACATTCGAAAGGAATTTGTTTCGAAGGCACTTTTCGTTCAACAGGCAAATTAGCTCCCTTTTCGAAAGCAACCGTATTTTCACAGGATTCATCTGCTGTATTAGGTCGCTTTTCAATCGGAACTGTAGATCCTTTCGCTGCTGACAATTCAACACGAACAGTTAGCATGGCAATGATGATATCGTCAGAAAATAACCAGCAATGGAGAATGAAACTGAACAATCATCCATTTTTCGTTACACATGATGCTTTAGGCGTAATTAGAAGATCAGATGCGTACAAAATCGACAGCACTACGGGTAAGCCAAACCCGGCATTAGTATCCGCTTTTCTTAAAGACTATCCAGAAGCCCAAAACTTTATCGATTGGGCTGATAAAGCGCCATGGGTAAATAGCTTTGCAGTAGCAGAGTACAATGTTATCAATGCATTCTATTTAATTGATTCTAAAGGGAATAAACATGCCGTTCGCTGGTCGATGCGGCCGCATGCGCCTTTCAGTGCCTGGTCTAAGGAGGAACGTGAGCATGCGAGTCACGACTTCCTTTTTGACGATCTAAAACAACGCCTAGATAAAGGGGCGCTCTATTGGGATTTGGTCATGACCTTTGCTGAACCTGGTGACGAAATTGAAAACCCTTCGAAGGCCTGGCCGGCAAATCGTCGTCAGATCGTCGCAGGTGTATTGGAAATTAAGAGAGTTTTTGACCAAACTGAGGGTGGATGCCGCGATATTAACTTTGATCCCACAAAAGTACCGGCAGGAATAGAGGTATCCAAAGATCCTGTTCTGACAGCTAGAGCAGGTATTTATGCCCATTCGTATAATGCACGTGTCCGGGAGATCGGCTATGGAAAGGCTACTGACGCCATTGGAAAAAAGGAAACTTCTAAAGATAAATAATATGTCACAACAGAAGAATCTAAAGTCTGGCTCAAGAATTCGTGAATGGTTCAAATCTGTAAAGATTTTCAAGCTAAGACGTCGTCATATTAATCGTTCACTTCCTTTAAACTTTAATCTTACAGGAAGAATTCTACATTGGTTGATGGCAACATTGATTTTATCGACAATGTTTATTGGCTTAGGAATGATGACTTCTCTTAGTAGTCGTCCCTGGTTGATCGATCTTCATATTCCAATCGGTGTAGCAATCCTGTTTCTTTGTATATTGCGTTTTGTGAATAGAATCATGAATCCGATTCCGGCGTTGCCAAGTGATATGCCAAAGATCGAAAAAAAGATGGCTCACTTTATGCATTGGGTTATGTATGCCTTCATGTTTGCTTTACCTATAACGGGTTGGGGACAGCTCTCCGCGGGCGGTTTCCAAGCCAAGCTATCCCAAAATATTATTCTTCCATCCCTTATAGATCAGAATCCTGTTTTATATGCTTGGCTGCATGACATTCATAGAGGTTTAGCCTGGTCTCTTTTTTTCATTGTTGTGGGGCACCTTTCTATTGCATTGTTGCATGCATTGGTAATGAAAGATGGAATTTTTTCAAGTATGACTTGGGGTAAGGATAAAATTAAAAAAGAAACTAAACGACCATCTGCATGATTAAAATAAGATTATTTATATCCAATTATCCAATGTTTTTAAAGTAAATCAAGAGGGATCGCCGTTTTTGTAATCAGTAATGCTAATATTATTAGTAATATTGTGAAATGAAACCGCTAGAAATCTTTTGCCGAAATCGGGTAATGTACGCTCAAATCACCGTGCATGATAAAAGCATGGGCATGAAAGATTATCGTCTTTACAACAAAAATGGTCTTGCTTATTATGTTTTCAGGAAATCTCAGGGAGTGTGGGAACTGGCATTCGGTGTACTTGCCGATGACATCAAGGAAGCGTGCATTGACGCCCTTATACTTCGCTTTGATACGGATTTGCCTGAGTTGTTTTATCATCATGGAAAACGTCAGATAGTGGAAGTTCGGGCCAAGAAATACAGCCTTTGGCATATTTATCTCAATAATGCTTATGTAGGAAGTATTCAATATGACACCTTCACTAAGCAGTTCAATTACCACCTTGAAGACAATGGCTTATTGACCGATGATCACGTGCAAAAATATATAGCCATGATACAACGTGGGGAATTAAAGTGGATAAAGGATGATAATCGATGAAAAAGAATATAAAGTTCGAATGTGACGTGTGTGGTCAGAAGCAAGTGGTGGAGGTTTCTGTTTTGCATAGCGGTGGAACCTTGCAAATTATGATTGATCGGTTTTTTATAATGGATGTAGATTTTCGCAATGGCAAATGGGTAATGCTATGTAACAATACGAGCTGGTTGACAACCGATGAACTTGTTATTATCCTTGATGAGTTGGGCTATGAGGAATAAAAAACCTTGAGTCTGGGAGGATCTCAAGGTTCCTAATTACAACCTATTTTTGAAAAGTACTATTAATACAATATCGAATCCTGTTTGGTTTTAAAAAAAAGTATTTCAAGCTGTTGATCACGGAGTACTAGCTGTCAATAAGTTTTCTATTATCGGATTTTTGACTATAGATGATCTAAGCACCAAAAATATTTTACATTGACGGATCAGGTGTGGATGATCATGGAAGAGCTTTTTGATAAATGACGGTTGTCATATCGAAGAGTAGGTTGATATGGAGTGATCGTGAAAATGATGATAATATTTGATGAAGTGAAATAGCCTTTTGGAATTAATTATTATTAGGATATAATTTTTGAACAACATTTTTTAAGAAATGAACAACAATTATCTCAACTAATCTCGCGATCTTTACAGTAGATGAATGCCAAAGCCGGTTAACATCTAGCCAAAATTGCCTCCCTTAACGGTTATAAGGGGGGCTTTTTTTATTTTATTGCCTTCTTAAAACCGCTGAATAAATCAGCTACGGTTTCCCGTAACCAGCTATTCTTTCAAACCCATACCTTAGCCTTACAGTTTGTAATAATCTTGAAAGTTAATAGCTGTAAACATATTAATTCAGAATAAATAATGTATATTAGGCTTGGGCATTAACCTTGCCCGATTGAAAAGTAGCATGCCATGATAGTAACCACGACCAATTCCATCGAAGGGAGGGAGATTTCACGATATAATGATCCAATAGCTGCCAATGTAGTCATCGGCACCAATATCTTTAGCGATATAGGAGCGAGCTATGTAGATTTTTTTGGAGGTCGCTCTACCAGTTATGAGAATAAGATGCAGGAAATGTACAAGCGTGTTACCGAAACTCTCAAGCAACGTGCGCAGGCAATCCGTGCTGATGCTATTATTGGGCTTAGTGTAGATATCGACGAAATTTCAGGAAAGGGGAGCCAGATGTTTATGATTACCGCAGTGGGTACATCGATACACCTTAAGGGACCGATTCGCGCTCCTATAGAAAAACGGGATGACGTACTTGATGGTGAACTGATCTAACAGATCGAGTATTAAAAATAGATTTTATGAGCAATTTATGTAATGAAATTTTCGGAAAGCCTCTCGTTGAATTAGTTATTGAGGATATCAAAGAGTATTTTTTGGAAGATCGGGAAGAAACTGATAATCTAGAATTTAAAAGCGGTCAAGTAGCAAAAAAAGAATTTATGGATGTGCTAGAATCAAATATCACCAAAGTAGCCTCATCGTTTCTCAATTCTACTGGAGGAGTAATAATTTGGGGCGCGCCGCAAATGAAAAAAAACAATGGCAAATTAATTTGTCAAGGCGATTTAACCCCTTGTTTTAAAGCTGACAAGGATCTGTTGATTAATAAGATTATCCAAAAGGTATCTTATATGCCTACAGGTATTTCAATTAAGCCAATCAATCTTTCTGAAACCGAATGTATCTATATAATTGAAGTAGCTGAAAGTGAAAACAAGCCTCATCAATGGAACAATTCGTATTATATAAGGCTGGACGGGCAGTCGAAACCAGCTCCTCACTATTTGGTTGACGCATTATTTAAATCAGTGAAATTTCCAAATGTAGTAGGAGGGATTCGCTTTAATAATATTTCATATAATGGAAAGTATTACATTTTGAATTTTGATACATTGATATTCAATCTTTCTCCATTAATCTCTGAAAAAAATCTTAGGTACAATGTAATTAATAGTGGAGGATTATTTAGAGATGATTCTTCAAGATTTGATAGTAGTTTGTTTGAGCAACTACATTTCGGGAAACCGTTAAGGAGACAGTTTTCTTTAAAGCTAAATATAAATGACTTGGCCGCTATGGATAATAAATTTACAGTTGGATTGATTTGGGGTGGAGATCTGGCTCCATCGAAATCAAGCTCTTATAATATTGATCTTACAGAAATAGAAATTGGTACCTTTAATTTCGAAAGATATATAGGGGGAAATTATTACGAAAGTAAAAGTTTCCATGAAAGACAGGCGGAAAAAGGTATTGATATGTTTACGCAGTTCCAGGAAATCTTAGGCCATTAAAAAAATGGGATGCTATGGGTTATTTTACACATTTAAGTTGCATGAAGCCGTTTAACCACGAATAAATGCCAAATCTTGGGCGAAGGAAAGTGTCCTTGAAGAATAAATATATGCCCCTTTTCTTTAGAAAAAAGATGTTTCAGCGGAAAATTGAGTATAAGAATTGAGGAGACTTTAATATGAAAAATATAGATATTAATGACATAAAAAGAAATTTGCATGAAATAAATGCGTTGATCACGAACTTACCAACTTGGAATCTTTAATGTATTGTTATATCAACTACTGTTTCCCGTAACTAATCCTATTTTCAAACCCATACCTTAGCCTTAATAGTTTGTAATAATCTTGAAAGTTAATATCTGTAAATATATTAATTCAGCATAAATAATGTATATTAGGCTTGGGTATTAACCTTGCCCGATTGAAAAGTAGCATGCCATGATAGTAACCACGACCAATTCCATCGAAGGGAGGGAGATTTCACGATATAAAGATCCAATAGCAGCCAATGTTGTCATCGGCACCAATATCTTTAGCGAAAGGGGCGAGCTATGTAGATTTCTTGAAAGGGCAATCTACCAGCTACAAGAAACAGTTGCATTTTTACTCTCGACAATTATTTTTAAAAACCAATTATTATTTATCTTATGAGTGCTAAATTACCACATCTTTATTTGAGAAATCCTTTTGGATACGCAAATAGATTCAACAAATCTCGGTATGTATCGGATACTGAAATACAAGCGAAAGATCCAGAGGTATATAGAGCGCATAAAGCAAAGCTTAATGCATCATTTATTAAGCTAAAGCAAGATAGGGTTGATCGCTTAAATCAAAAAACAATTGTCACCTCTAATATTGAGATAGTAGAAATACGTTTTTTAATACCTTTTAGTGATGGTTCCAAGTTTAAAACACGTACTCGATTTCTAAGAGAATTTGGGTTGAGTCCTGTATTCCAAAAAGATTTCAACAGAACTGTATTGTTTGCCATTGTTGATAGAGTAAAATTCCAGCGGTTTGACACCTTGCTTAACCAATACATCTTAAGCGAAAATCGCACTCCTCCTCAAGGTACGGCATATGCAATAATGACAACCTTATTTGATGTAAAATATCATACTGAGGATGATATCCGTAATCATTGTACAAGAGATCTTGTCTTTCAATTTATCAATAATAACCAGTATGTTGATGCTAGTTATCAATTGCAGCGTCAGCAATTAAACAATAAACTTGATACCCTAGTACTATTAGGCGATATTGATTCATTTGATGTGGACCCTTACGATAAAATGATTCAGCTAAAAGGAGCTAACAGAGATGTAGTGGTGGAACTCGCAAAGGAGTTTGATATACTAGCTCAAGCGCATTCTCTACGTAATAGAGTGATAAGACCTGATCGATATAATGAAGCACAATTAACTTGGGATTTAAGAATTCGAAACGATGGCCACCAGGAAACAATTGTTGGAGTGCTGGATAATGGAATAAGACCCATAGATCCGCTTAGAGATATTATCGTTGGAGGATCCGATATAACTAATACACAGAACGCATTGGATGCTGTTCACCAACATGGTACAGTTGTCGCTAGTCTTGCTGCTGTGGGCGCCCGATTTTTCTCAACCGAACAAGAGCTTATAGCGGATACCAGAATATATTCCATTAAAATATTAGAACGGGTAGATGGTTATCTAGATGTTATAAAGATAGTTGAAGCTATACGTAGTGCGCATCGTGAGCGAGGAATTAAATTATTCAATCTTTCTGTGTGTGGGCCGGGTAAAGCATACAACGAATCACCTTCGTTGTTCGCTTATTTATTGGACAAACTTGCCTATGAAGAAGATATTTTGATATTTATCGCAGCAGGAAATATGAACTATGATGATATAGTTGCCATGCAAGGTGATCGTCAGGATTTGCATAACTATCCAAATCACTTTTATAATCCAGGGATTTCATCTGATCTGCATTCATGTGAATTTACAAATATATGCATGCCTGCCGAAAGCATGAATCATATTTCGGTAGGAGCATTAGCTGACAACTATCGACCAGATACGGATACCCATCTCAGTAATGATAAACAGATGCAGAATAGTATGTTAATGGGATCCTTGGGATATCAAAATATTGAGACATTTTTTTATTAAACTTTATCTGTGTATTAATGTCTTTATCAACGTTTTTTAATCTATTGCGACTTATATAGTAAGTAATTTCTTCTTTCTCTTTCCTTTGCCATGTCTGCTCAATAAAATGTAGATAAGATGAAATTTTGACTGTATCGTTGTCGTATTTTGCTATTACATTGACAATAGCTTTTAGAAGAGGTTTGCTGGATGATATAAAACTGATCTTGACAATGTATTGCTTCTGGGGAACCCACGGTATAATCTCCATTACGCAAGGATTGAAAACACGCTGACCGCTATTGTTATTCTCCATATTCTGCAAGAAAGAAAACGGACTTCCAAATCGGTCAAAGTCAGATTTTTCACAGAATTTATACCTGTTAATATTGGTATAGTCATCCCTGACCCTTAAAAAGCTGTCTACAGTATTGACAATTTTTTGATTGATCGGTATATCTAAATCAACTATGGGAGACACCGCAATAGGAGGCGTATCTTGGCAATAGGCAGATGATAAGAAGGTACAAAGATTTAAAAGTATCAATAAATATTTCATAATCAAGTTGTTCGGTAAGCGGGACGTAATCTATTCCTCGGTATTGATTTTTAGCTCCTGAATCTAAGGTTACATAATAGCCTATTTCATATTTCTTCATAATGCAAAACCTGCGGAAAAGGATCATAATAGTTGTGTAGTAGTGTTTTCCATTTCTGGTATTGCGGTGACTGTCGGAATCCAACTTCATGTGCTTCGACAGAAACCCATTGCACCAATAAAATGTATTGGTTGTCTACCTCTATACATTTCTTTAGGGAGTGTTTTATATATCCGTCGATGGATGAAATATATTGGCTAGCTATTTGAAAATCATTTTCAAACTTTTCCGCTCTACCAAGTTTTACATTTAAAATAGCCACTTCTAAAATCATCGTGTTCTTATTTTTTTTAAATTAGGATTAGCAATGTCAATCAATATAAAAATCAATCTTTTACCAATTAAGGGAAAATACATCCTTAATTATGGCCATGACAAATAATATTATCAACGTACAAAAGAACAGATGTCCCATAAAGAACATTATCTGTTTTTTCCTTGGCTCTTCTTTGGCTTGATAGCTTCTCCAGCTGTAATACAAACCCATTGGAGCCAATATTAACGGAATTAATACAGGTAATAGTGTTATTGCCGATATCAGTATTAAATAATTCTGCCGTAAAGGCGACAAAAGCATAACGAGTAGAATTAAGATTAATGATGCAATAGTATAGAATCTAAATATTCTTATAGATTTTTTTAAATACTGTCTTTCTGCGATTATGGACATGTAATTATTATTTCTTACTCTGTTTATTTCCTTCCGCTTTAGTCTCCGCATCAACAACTACAATCTCAACGACTACATTTTCCATCAATTTTGAGTCTGTTCCATCAGCTTTTTTCTTCGGTACTTTTTTATATTGGATTACAATTTGCTCATCTTCAGGAATTCCATTGGGGAAAAAATCATCCAAGCTTTTCAAACGAAATATTTTCTTTAATATTCCCATATGGCGAAGGTTATACTTTTCAGGTTGGTCGAGCGATTCGCATTTACCCACAAATTTTACAGCAAAGCCCATTTTTTCACTTAACTCTTCTTGTGACCAGCCTTTTTTATCACGCAGAATTTTGATATTGCAAATCAATTCATACTCTATTCGAAATATAGCTTTTGTTTGATAAATCTCAATCATATAAATAAATTATACGACCAAATATTTGGTCGTCTTAAACCTTGTTTGTATATTTGTGTACCCAATCAAGGATTGGTTATAAAATAGTTAACTAACTCCACCTAAGTGGAGAGTGAGTTGAACGAGCCTCTGAATCCAAAAACTAGCAATTTTAAATTCAAAGCGAGGCAGCAGGTTTAACCCACGTCTAAAGATATTGTGTATATTTACGCAGTCTTTAGGCAGGGCCTGTTGATTACCGCTTTGAGGGCTGCTAGTCCCTGGATTCAGGTATGAGACAGATAACCCTGCCTTCTGCATTTTAGGTCGTTCAAATAAAACCAAAACGATTATGAGAACGAACACAAAAAACACCACCCATCACCCGGATTCGATCAGAGATCGCATCACGAGGTATTCTCGCAAATCACAATTAAAGAACATATTCCGCGCGCCTGAATAAGTCGCGCCTAATCAAAAACAGGCTGTAAAGAGTAATAAAAAGGGGAGGTCTAGACTTTCCTGAAAATGAAAAGACACCTGAACCTGGTTCAGTTTAATTTTCCCTCTTTATATCCCTGTCACCGACCTATACATTTAAATGATTGCATAAAAGGTAATAATGGCCAATGAAATAAGCTTGTTTTAATCTTGCACCTTAAAATTAAGCAAATTTTCGTTGAGTCCAAACTTTTTACCATTACTTTTTATTGTAATACAATAGTATGCTATGGGTCGGTTCTTCTTTAATTCCGGTAGGAAGCGTCATAATTATTCCTAATCAATGCCTTATAACCGTTTTGACGGCGCTTTTCGGATAAGCTAATTCTTTATTGTTGGATCAGCATTAGCCATAGCTATGGCCTTTGCACAACACATTTTTAACATGCAAAAATTTTGCAACGGGGAGCGTATTGCCTATTTGTTAGGAGCTGTCAGTAAACAGGCTCTTAATATTTTAAATGATTTTATTTGCCTTTCAAAGGCATTAAAGAATACAACAATGCTTTTGACATGCATTGCTGTATTTCATATGTTTAGTTTATCGGCTCAGACGCCCCGCAAGGACAGCGGGGCCAATGGGCCTTTAACGGTATCTGGTACAGTAGTTTCGGTACTGGATAGTAAACCGATACATGGGGTGTCGGTTCGTATCGAAGATGAAAAGGGGAGAGCATCCTCCAAAAGTGACGGCTCCTTCTCAATGCCAGTAAAAGCTTCCAAGGGAACCGTCAAGTTTAGCCATGTCGGTTATAAGCCTCTAGCCTTACCTTACTCCGCTGGAGTATCGTTAACAGTAAAATTGATACCACTGGAGAATCAATTGGAAGAGGTGGAGGTGGTCTCCACAGGATATCAAAAGATTCCCAAAGAACGCGCAACGGGAAGTTTCGAGTTCGTCGACAACAAACTGCTCAATCGAAAGGTGTCTACAGATTTTGTGAGTAGATTGCAGGATGTGGTGCCGGGGATATCTACCACAAAAATTTACCCCGATAATCAAGGGAATCTGTTAAACATAAACGTTCGTGGCGTGAGCACCTTACGATCGGATCCCTGGCCATTAATTGTTATCGATGGGGTTCCTTATGAAAATAGAGGAGCTGATGTAGGCAAGGGTGCATTTAACAATATCAATCCCAATGATATTGAAAGCATAACCGTGCTAAAAGATGCTGCCGCAGCCTCTATATGGGGAGCTCAGTCTGGAAATGGTGTGATTGTCGTAACAACAAAACGGGGTAAATTTAACGGAAAAACACAGCTTTCTTTTAATTCAAATATCACTTTTAAAGCAAAGCCTGATCTCTACTATTATCCGCAGATGAGCTCCTCGGATTATATTGATGCGCAGCAGTATTTGTTCGATAAAGGAAAGTACAATAGCTGGTTTAGAAATCGGCTGCGAAATCCTCAACCTGTCCTTTGGCTCATGTATAATCATAAGAATGGCGACATCTCCGAATCGGCATTTAACGATGAAATCGATCGATTGAAGAACTTGGATGTGCGGGATGACTTCTTGAAATACATTTATCGTACCGCAGTCAATCAGCAGTATCATGTACAGCTCCAAAGCGGCGGCGAGAAGGTGAATACGATATTTTCAACGGGTTATGATAAGAACTCGAATGAGCTGATCACCTCCTCATTCAACCGTTTGAATCTAAAATCCAATACGCAATTTAAGCCGATGAAAAACTTGCAGTTGGATCTGGGAATGCAGTATTCAACGATAAAAAGTGAGGATGCTTTGCTGGGCGCTGGTTACAACCGGTTGGCAAAAGGAATACAAAACTATCCTTACATGCAGCTGGCGGATGACAAAGGGAAAGCTTTGGAAGTAAACGTCGGTGGATTTAATCCGGTGTTTAGGGATACAGTTGCCGGTGGCCGCTTGTTGGACTGGGCATACAGGCCTTTGGATGAGCTGGACGATTCGAAAGAAACACAAAAGATAAATGAGTTTTTTACCACCCTCAATGCCAATTATAGTTTTGACTTTGGGCTGAAGTTAAACCTCATGTATGCTTACCAGAAGGCCAGTACTGCAATCGACCTGTGGCGAGGTATCGGTACAATGGGACAGCGCGACTATATCAATAGCTTTGCAAGCTGGGACAATAGGGGTGTGACATGGAATGTCCCTATAGGCGACTATAAAAGGATCTTTAATTGGGATAATGATACGCATCAGAGCCGTGGATCGGCGGAATATTATAAAAAATGGAAAGATAGGCACGAACTATCTCTGTTTGCCGGACTGGAAATAAGGAAAATTCAGAAAAGCGTCACTTCGAGCCAGTACCATGGATTTGATCCCAAAACGGGGTCGTTTAAGTCGGTGGCATACGGGGTATTGTTCCCCAAGTTGAATGGAATATCGGGTGTGTCTACCATAGAAGATGCCAGTGAGTATCAGCTATACCGCAATAATTTCCGTTCGTATTTTGCCAATCTTGGATACACCTATCTGGAAAGATATCTTTTGAGCGCTTCGTATAGAAAAGATGCTTCTAACTTATTCGGTGTCAAAAGTAATGATCGCGGACAGCCTTTTTGGTCTCTAGGCGCAGCATGGATAGTATCTAAAGAGTCTTTTATGCAACACAGTCCATTTGAACTTTTAAAACTAAGGGCTACCTATGGTTACAACGGAAATGTGAATAATACGGTATCTGCCTATCCTGTGATTTCCATCGAGAGTGATGCCCATTACATCACAAATCAGAACTATGGTATGATCCTATCACCTCCCAACCCGATGTTGCGCTGGGAACGTATCGGAATTACCAACCTCGGGCTAGACTTTGCCCTAAAAGGAAATCGATTCTCCGGTAGTGTAGAATATTATGTGAAAAATGCAAAGGACTTGATTGCCCCGGATAGAGTGGACCCAAGTACGGGATTTACGACATTGATGATCAACAGTGGGAACATTCGTACCAAAGGCTGGGATATTTCTTTCAATGCCATCCCGATACAGTACAAATATTGGACATGGAACAGCAACCTGGTCTTTTCCTACGCGCGTACCAAAGTGCTGCATTCCTACATTGAAAATGAAAATGGTAAGGATTTTATAGGGGCCGCGCAGGGGAGTCCAAGGACTCCGATCGATGGAATGGATCTCAACAGTTTGCTGGCTTACAAATGGGCTGGGTTGGATCCCTTGACAGGCGACCCAAGGGCATATCTAAATGGTGAAGTATCTAAGGATTATAATGCCATTTTAGCCATGAATGTGCATGACCTCGAATACCTAGGAAGTACCGTGCCCTTATATATGGGAAGCTGGCGCAACAGTGTGCGTTATAAAGCACTCGAGCTTTCTTGGAATATTTCCTATCAACTCGGACATAAATTTCTACGAAACTCATTTGACAACAACCTTTTTCTCAACAGTGATATTGGGCACAAGGACTATGCATTGCGCTGGCAAAAGCCGGGTGATGAACTGGCAACCGACGTGCCCTCTTTTAATTATCCTGCCAATCTGGGAAGTCAGGTTTATATGCGCTCTTCGGCACTTGTACAAAACGCTGGGCAGATTAAGCTACGGGATATTCAAATGAGCGTGAACCTACCCTTATCATCGCGGTTTAAACTGAAAAATTGTAGGGTATATGCCTATGTACAGAATGTAGGTACGCTATGGCGGGCCAATAAATATGGCATCGATTCGGAATATGGATCCAATATACCCGACCCGATCATGTCATCCTTAGGTTTCAGTTTTAATCTTTAAATCTATTTATCATGAAAATATACAAATCCTTATGTGGCATCTGCATGATACTATTGTGTACTGCCTGCGATAAGTTTCTGGAGGTAAAGCCGGATATAAAAATGGTCATCCCAAAAAGTCTGGAAGACGCCGAATTGTTGCTCAATGATTACTCAACCATGAATACAGGCTACCCCATATTTGGAGAATGGTCGGCAGATGAATACTATCTATCTGCCGAGACTTTTGACGGAATCTTAAATTACGACCAGCGTAATATATACACTTGGCAAGATGTGATTTATGACGATGCTGCACAATGGCAAAGACCTTATAAAGCAGTCTTCAATGCCAATCAGGCCATAGAAATTATCAACAATGCTACAAATGAGGATGCTGCAAAAGCAGACAATCTTTTGGGTATAGCTCATTTCTTTCGGGCCTTTGCTTTTCAGCAGTTGGTCGAAGTGTTTTCTCCGGCGTATCAGCTCAGCACGGCCTCCACAGAAATGGGGATTCCCTTACGTTTGAGCCCCAATATCGATGTGCCGTCAACGAGGGCCTCGGTACAGCAAACCTACGAACAGATTATTCGGGATTATACGATAGCTAGCCGCCTTTTACCGTTGAGTGAAAAGATCAATGGTAGGCCCTGGCGGGCAAGTGCTTATGCGGGGCTGGCAAGAACTATGTTGGTAATGGGTAAATACGAAGATGCATACGTCTACGCCGACTCCTGCCTGCAATTGAACGGGGATCTGATGGACTTCAACACGCTTAATCAAACTAGTGAACTACCGATTCCCAAATTCAATATCGAAGTACTTTTCCCTGCAGTCTCTACCACTGCAGGGCCGATGAGCCTGAATGATGGTTTGGTTGACTCAATGCTGTATAAAAGCTATGCTGACAATGATTTAAGGAAAACGCTATTCTTTCGTGAAAATGTAATGCCCCTTGGATCGTATGGTTATAAAGGCAGCTATGATAATGCGATAGCAAATCTTTTTGTGGGATTGACGACCAGTGAAATATACCTTATTAAAGCTGAGGCCGCCGCCCGGATTGGGAAAATTGATAACGCTCTGGAAGCTTTGAATAGACTGGGGGAACATCGGTTTAAGAGTGGGCTATATACGCTGGTTGTGGAGCGGGATCCCGGCCGATTGTTAATGCTATTGCTAAATGAAAGACAAAAAGAGCTGCTGTTTAGGGGGCGCCGATGGTCTGATCTAAAAAGATTGAATTTAGATCCCCGGTTTCAGAAAACACTGCGCAGGGAGATGAAAGGCGTTCTCTATCAATTGGATCCCAATAGTCGTAAGTACGCATTTAGACTGCCTGAATTGGTCGTCAATAATGGAAATATACCGCAAAATATTCGCTAATACTTCAAAAAAAATAACATGAAAATTTTAAAATCAATTGCGCTGGCCTGTTTATCCCTAATGAATATAACGCTCGTGAGTGCACAACAGGTCAATACGGGGAGTCAACATAAAGGGCTTAAAATAGGGGACGAGTTTATCGCTCCCACGGCGATACAGCAGCTACCTAATAGGGGCAATGCTATTGACCTCAAAAAGCTGAAAAATAAAGTCGTCATTCTGGATTTTTTTGACACCTATTGTGGTACATGTATCCAGTCAATGCCACATCTGCAGCAACTGCAGAACAAATTGAAAAGTAAAGTTCAGATTATAACAGTTGGCTGGCAAGATAAAGCCACGCTTGAAAAGTTCTACGCTAATAATGCGTTTTTAAAAGAAAATAAAGTCGATCTACCGGTTATTTATTCGGACGTATACATAAAGGAAAGATTTCCGCATCAAAGTGTGCCACATGTGGTGTTTTTATTTAAAGGCAAGGTGCAGGCCATCACAGGCGGAAAGCTGATCAGCGAAGAAAACATACTGTCATTGTTTAACGAAGGAAAGATCGATTTACCTTTAAAAGATGATTTTGGAAAAGTAGATCTTATGGCTAACACGGCAGATGTTGGTATGATTAAAGGTGCTGTCTCGCTATCAGGATATCAGAATGGCGTGCCTTTTGGATCTTTAAAAATGCAACAGGATAGTTCGACCGGACTGAAAAAGTCGTCCTTTTACAATGTCTCTATTTATAGCGCTGTACTGACAACATGGGCCAAAATCAAAAAGGCGGATTATCTGCCACGGCCAGAGCGGCTGCTCATGAATGTAAAGGATCCAAACCGGTATAAAGATATAAACAACATCGGTGATATGTGGTATCGCCAATATGCCATTTCATACGAGCGCCTGGATTCAATACAAAGAACTGATTCTGCCCAGGCGGCAATTGTATTGAATGATCTCCATAATTTTTTAGGCATACGTACTTATAAAGCGATGAAACCGATTGAATGCCTTATTTTAAAACCCTGCCCTGTAAAGCCGTACTCGGGAAAGGAACCCCTAAATGGTCAGGTCTATGAGGGGACCGATGTGATGACCGTAATGATAGATCTGAGCGGAAAATATCCCCCGGTTTTGGATCGGGTAAAAACGAAAGACAAGATAACTTTGGGAAATTATAGTAACCTGCAGGAACTCAACGAACAGCTGGCCGCTTATGGAATCAAAGCCGAGCCCGGTGTTGCCGACATGGAAGTACTGGTCATTGAAGAGACCAAATAACAATATAGGGTATGATCATTCATACCCTATTCTTCAATGTAGCGAGCGCTTATATCTTTGTGTCTCTTGCCTCTTATCTTGATTTCAAATGTACATTGGGTCCATCAACCTGGTTTTGTAAAGAGTTGATGATTTCATTTTTCAATGCATCTGTAATCACGGGTTTGTCACTGCCATTGTTTGCTGCCTGCAGAGCGCACATTTGCTCTGATGGGCTGCTACATGTTGGAGTTCCCGATGATGATAAGGTGTAAGATCCTGGTTGTGACGGGTCTGCGCCCGTATAACTAAACCATGCCATTTGACCTCCTTATTCTATATCATAATTTATTTTAATTGGTCACATCGCACTTTGCAGTTTGATGGCCCCGGCTTTCGCATAAAAAGCTTGATGGTACTGGCGGGGACTCCTTATTTGCCAGACCAATATCTTCTGTACCCACCATCGGGGGAAGAGCGCAAACTTACGCCTATACCTTGTCAAGGCAGACTCTTTGCGTACTCTTTTTCCTATCACGCACAAATATAGCTTGGTAAAATCCTGTCCCCAGTGGGTAATGCCATCTCCTGAATAGCGGAGTATGAGCACAGCGGTATGGATTGACCGTACTCTTTGTTTTGCGATATATTTAAAGTAACTCATCATTTTCCTTTTGTAATTATCTATTACAAAGGAGGGAATACTTTACAGCCCAAAATCGGGCATGAGGGCAGTATTTTACTTTTTTTCTCACTTTATGATCTGTTTCGGTAAATCGTCTTTGGATCAATGTAGAGAAATTGGCTCTGGAGTTGATTATTCAACCTATGCCACAATGCCGGCATCAGCTCCTTACACTTGGCTGACCGATCTTTGGGCTCCTGCGCCATAATTAGTCCTTTTTTATTGAAAAAATCTGATTTCTGCTGCCGCATGATACTAACAAAGTGATGCATACTCGGATACTGATCTTGCAGCGCCTGTAATACAGTCAACGGGATACAGGCAATGGTGCTCTTTTTGAGAAATTGAATATTCAGATCCTGACTATTAAAACTGTACTCATGCTTAGTGCCGGTAAAGTAATGTCCTTCAGTCGAGATCCAGTGGAGATATGGCTTTTTGAGTTTCATCTCATAAGCACCCACCATACCCTCGAGCACATAGCACCAATAGGGACGGCTCTCGTCCTCCCGACAGTAGATCTCCCCACGCTTCCCCTGGCGTATTTTGGTATGCTTTATTAGCTCATCGCGACATGGGTCATCTGCATTGAAATAGGTATTTAAATGTTTGATAAAACGTTTCACAGTTAATATATTGTAAATGAATAGTTCATAAAATAAAGAAAACGCCATGAGAGAGATATGGCCCATGGCGTTTTTGTTGAATTATTTTAGATTGCCTATAAAAGCGTGTAGTAAATCCTGACGATTAAATGCCCTTCCAAACGGCGGTTGAAGATCTCATTCGCTTCAGATTCGACGGGGATTTCCGGTGTATCTGACTGGATCTTGTTTGACTCATATTCGGTTACCTTGACCGAATCCCGGGGGAAGGTGCTGGTGTTTTTTTCATTAGTCTGCTTGTCCAAGGTGATGTCTGCCTGGTTATTAATGGCAAAAGCAATCTGTTGTGCGAGATTGTTTTTGAAGTCAGCGGACAGGGATATGATATAATCAACCTGGCTCTCCGAAAGTTCGAAGCGCGACATAAGCCAGCTGCGTAGGCACAGCAGGATCAGCTTTTGCTCCATCATCTGGAATTCGACCGTTGAGTTGTACAAGTCCCGGAGCCATCTCTTGACTCCAGCATCATCAAATGTGTATTTGTTCATACTGTTTAGTTTGTCGGTGACTGCTAGCGGCATGCCAAAGCTATTACCCCGGGTAACTAGTATTCACCTTTGTTAAAATTTTAATTATATTTTATAATTCGATCGAACAGCGAATCTAAAACCTAAATGCAAAAAAGTGAAGGAAATGAGGATCGAAATCCGTGAAAAGCAAATCGCTTTCGTTAAAACAGATTAAAAACAGGCTTAGAGGTGCCTGTGAAGCGATTGGCACAGCGACGAAGAAAGAAATGAATTCTACTATCTAATTGTAAAGGAAGCGTTACAATATGTTATTGTGAAATTTATTAATTTTATTGATAACTATATAATCAACCTTTTATGGCAATACTAAAGTCTTTTTTTCGCTCCTGGTATGGAAATTCATGGATAATATTGTTATTGGCGGGCATTTCATCTTGTTTCATCACTTTTTATACGACCTACGAATCGTTTTTCTCGAGTATAACCATGGAAAAACATGGTGTGATTTTTCTTTTCAGTTGGATATTAATGCTACTGGCGATAACGCCTGTTGCTTACGTTGTATACAAACTGGATACGAGTACTTACTTGGGACAAAACGATAAAATACGTTATCCGATCCAGTTTATAATCCTCGTGCTTCTATTAGGAGCTATTGCGCTCCGGGTGGTATATAAAATCTATTTGGCGTTATTTGGTGTGGATTTGCAAAAACGAGATTATTTTGAACGTGATTTTGTCGTTGTTATGTTTTGCCTCATTATGGTTCAATTTTACTATGCTTTTCGAAGAGAAAGAATAAGGAGTAACTATAGAAAAAAGCGATCAAAGGTAATGCAAAAATGGCTTTTGCAGAAAGATGAGCAGATAAAATTGCAGGAAATAAAGAATAATGAGCTGCGTATGCATTATGAGCACGAATTGGCCGAACTGAAGAGTCGGAAACAGCGGTTGCGTGCAAACCACGATCGTCTAAGTAGCCATGAAACCAAATTGAAGGCTTGCCTCAAAGAGGCCTCCCAACAGCTTGAGGTAATGATAGGTGCTGCAAATGAATGGGTAAGAATACCTCAGGTTGCTTATTTCCATCTAAAGGAAGGGTCCGCCAAATCCAAATTGGTCGATGTACGCCTACTGGATGGCCGCGAGGGTACAGTCGATATGGATTCGTTAACCAAAATTGAAAAATTGTGGCCCAATCTTTTTTTTCGCGCTGGACGGGGGATGTTGATACAACATATGGCGATTAAAGACCAATATAAAGATGAGAATGATTATATCGTTGAACTATTTGGCGAATCCAATGAACGCCTAAAGGTATCAGTAGAAGCATACGATAGGCTTTTGGAGATCAAGCGTGAATGGATGCAAATATTACCCGAGGAATAAGTATTAAAATCATTGGGGCGGTACACCGCCCCAATGACTATATACATTTTTTGAGACTCAAAGCCGTTCAATTACTTCTGCTAACGGTAAATCATAATAAGCTGCAAACTCATGTACGGTAAGGTGCTGGTGCTTGGCTTTTCCATAGGCGTCTCTTGCCTGTTGGTATTTGCGCTGCGCCTGTCTGGGGCTAAGGTCAAGTACGGATGCGACATCCTTTGCACTGATGCACAGTCGGTATTTTTTTGTCATTAGAAATCGGGCTGTGGATTGTCCTTGGACATAGCATGGGTATGCCGCGGACAATACCTAATGGTACCATGATTCTCCTGTCAGCTGGATACCTCTCTGTCCATATTCGTCAATGTGCGGTTATAGACAGCCCTTAAGAAAAAAATTAATAATCTACATTTAACGTTTGTGCAATTGTTTTGTTTTAAACAATTGTATTATAACATTTTGATACTGGTTATCTGATCTACTACATAGGGTCAGAAATCGGCATTAACGGCACACATATTCTTCCGATAACCGGGCACACGGCCCCCGCCAGATGGATGCGGTTCATTCACATTTTACATACTGTTACGCTACTGGTTACTGTAGCTCTTTGGTAGCTTTTTAGTAGCTCTCCAGTACCTTTTTGGTAGGGTATTGGTACCTTTTTGGTACACTCCCCGTACCCTAACAGTACTTAAACGCTGCTTCACGACAGACAGATAGTGCCATATTATGCCATTCCGAGTCTAATGCTGACTATTTAAGCCATGTTGGCCACATCCAGCCATTTTGGACAGGGATCAGTTTGGCACTCAACATCTTTGTGTTGTCATTAAAAACTCTATATCATGGCAAAACAAGAAAGTTTAATCAAGTTTAGAGGAAAGGTCGGGGACCTTTCCTTTAGCAAACACCGCAATCGCGGTTATGAAGTCCGCATGAAAGGTGGTGTGGACAAGGCCCGGATCCAGTCGGATCCTAATTTTCAGCGGACACGTGAAAACATGGCGGAGTTTGGCTCGGCAGCCGGTAGCGCCAAACTGATTAGGATGCAGCTCAACAACCTGCTCCGCACCTTTGCAGACAACACCATGCGCAATCGCCTGACGGCATTGATGCACCGTATCCAGAAGGCAGATTCATCCAATGCCCGCGGGGAGCGGATCTTTCTGGAGGAGAACAGCGCTATGCTCAAAGGATTTGAGTTCAATCAGGCGAGTTCACTAAAAACGCTCCTTGAGCAAAAATTGGAACCGGTTTATGACCGTGCTACTGGTGAAGCCACGCTTATCATTCCAGAGTTTAACCCACAGAATGATGTCATGCTGTTGAACGGGGCGACGCATATGCAGTTTACACTGGCGGTAGCAGAATTGAGCATGGATGATGTACCTCCGCGTCCGATGATGGCCAGATCGGGCTACATCCCGTTGATTGGTGTGCACGTCGAGGAGACGCTACAGGCACCATTGGTCGTAGATCCCACAAAAGTGGTTTACATCATTGTCGGTATTTCGATGTATCAAGAGGTCAACGATTCGTATTATCCACTCAAGAATAATCCGTACAACGCAATGACCATTGTCGAGGTAGATGTCCCTTAGTTGATGATGAAAACGAGACACACCCTCAAGCTCCTCCGGAAATATGGAGCTGAGGGAACAAATGGCACGATCACCTTCAACGGTGAGCATATCTGCCATACGATCGAACTACCGGATCGCAATAACATCAGGCGGATCAGTTGCATCCCGATCGGTCAGTACAAACTGGAGAAGGTTCGCTACCAGCGGCATGGTGAGCAGATCGGTATTCCGCATGTGCTAAACCGCGAAGGGATCTTGATCCACGCGGCGAATAACGCAAAGGACGAACTGCTCGGCTGCATCGCTCCGGTCACCAGCCTCACAGGAGAGGGTCAGGGAACTGGAAGTGGTAAGGCCCTGGCCAAGCTCAAAGCGTTGGTGTATTGCCTGTGGGATATGGGGGATGAAGTGTATTTGAGTATTCAATAACAATGAGGAGGACATGAATTGGCTCTGCATTCCTTTATGCCATCTTCTTAGCAAGCTGACGGCATAAATCAAACTCGCTACGCTCAGACAGTGATTTATGCTATCGTCATCTTGCGTCAGCGATAGGCAGTCGGAATGCGATGCTTTCAATTCTTTGTCCTCCTATATTGTACGAATAAAGTGGGTATGGGAGTGGGCTCTATTGAAAACGCAAAAAGGATGAAAAAAGTCTTTAACAAAATAGGACAGGTGCTGCAGCTGGTGCTGGCGGCGCCTGTTAAACTACCGGGTAAGGTGGGGAATGTATTGAAGTATGTGGCTATTGGACTGGGAATACTCGAGACGGTATTGGATGAGGAGCCACCGCCGGAAGTATCGGACAGCTCCAAAAAAATGGACAAGGTGGAAAGGAGCGGAGCCAATGAAGCTGAATGATATCCGCATATCGGCATTAGGTGGTACACTCTGCTCCATCTGGGCCAGTATATCGCTGGGCGATGTACTACAAACAGTGCTGACAGCTGCCCTGGGTACGCTGGTCAGTTTCGCAACGAGTAGGCTACTGGGGCGATGGGGCAACCGAAGGCAACAGTAGAAGCTGATAAAGCGCAGGGCATCTGTGTGCGTTACCAATTTTAAAATCCTGCAATATTGGATAACAATATTTTAGGACGTAATTTGGGCCAAGCGTTGTATATGCTTGGCCCAAAATTTTGCCTGGTTTAATGGTATCGGCATAAAGATAATGTGCGGTGGTATATGGGCATTGTGCACGAAGTGGCTTCTTTACTCAGCTGAGCGCTGAAAGTACATTGACAATTGAAAGCAAATTATTCCTGAACAGTAAAATAAATTTTGTTTTATTCATTTTTCTTCCTAACTTTATGTAGGACATAACAACTAATAAACATAAAAATAATAACCAATAGCTGGATGATTTGACCGATCATATGCCTTAATAACTACTAGATATTGTGCTGTACTACACTGATTTAGGATAGGTCATCGTTTAGCGAGCGTCTGCGGGGAAGCGCTCATTTGCATAAGTTTTCTACACTTATAAAATATAAATTATGATTTGGACAAGCAAAAAAGCTAGCTTATTTGTAGGGACCCAAATTATCCTTGTATCATCCTTATATGCCCAGCAGCATATCGAAGGGACGGTCCGGGATCAACAGGGAAAACCTTTACAATCCATTACGGTGTCAGGCCGCCGCTCGGGCAGCCAGACGCAGACGGACGCCAACGGAAAGTTCCGGCTGGATGTACAGCAGCTACCGGATACGTTGCAGTTCCGTTCGGTAGGCTATCAGCGATTGGACAGACAGGTGACCTCGACGGCGCCGCTGACAGTGGAACTTAGCGCAACGAACAGAAGCCTGGACGAGGTCGTGGTGGTCGGCTATGGCACGCAATCCCGTCGCACACTGACAACAGCCATCAGTAAAGTGGATGGCAAGGCGCTGGAAAATGTTCCGGTCAGCACCGTCGGTGAGGGACTAAAAGGAAAAGTGGCTGGTGCCCGGGTGTATCAGTCAAACAATAGTCCCGGAGCGGACCCGGTCTTTCGGATCCGCGGCGGATCGTCCATCAATAAAACCAACGATCCCTTGGTCCTGGTAGATGGTGTCGAACGTTCCTTTTCAGGGGTCAATCCCAATGATGTGGAGTCCATTGAGGTGCTGAAAGATGCGGCCTCAACCGCGATTTACGGTTCTCGGGCATCAAATGGGGTGGTGCTGATAACCACAAAAAAAGGGAAAACAGCTGAACAGGCGACCATCACCTTTGATGCTACTTATGCTTTTCAGCAGCCGGAATCTAAACTAAATATGATGAGCGCCCGTGATTATATCCAGCTCGTGCGGCCTGCTGTTGCCTTAAGCCCCAATCCCAATTATAATACGAGTTCGGGTTACTCCGCCAGTTCGGGCAATGATGCCAGCTCGATCTACTCCACGCGCTATCTCCAAGCAGGTGAGGCTGTTCCTGCCGGCTATCAAAGTATGCCGGATCCTTTGGATCCAAGCAAAACACTGATCTTCCAGGACAACAACTACCAGGACCTGCTCTTCCGGAATGTGGGCTGGCAGAATTATTACGTCGGTGTCAACGGGGGGAGCCAGCTTGTCCGATATGCCGCTAGCGCCGGCTATACGGATGATGCGGGTGTAGCACTAGGTACGGGGTACAACCGCTTCTCTGCACGGGGTAAGGGGGATGTGACCATTTCGAAAAAGCTGTCACTCAACACAGCCTTTGACTATTCCTTGACCAATTCGCAGGAGTTTGACAATCAGACGAACGTGATTGCCCGAGGGCTGGCCACTCCGGCAACGCAAAAGATGTACTTCGACAATGGCCGCCCGACACCGGGTTATAATGCTACCTCACCAAATCCGCTCTGGTGGGATTATACACGGGATTATGGCACCAAAGACCGGCGTTTATCGCTGATCGGTGGCCTGGACTATGCCATTATCGACGGCCTAAAAGCGCAGGTGCAGGTATCCAACTATTCGGATCTGGTCAACTACCATTATTTTGAAAAAGCGCATGAATTTTCTGGATTGCGGACGACCAGGGCGAGTCAGTCCCAGCTGGATCGTACCAAAGTGGATGCCTTACTGAAATACGATGCCAACTGGAATACAGACCATACCTTATCCCTGCTGGGCGGCTACTCTTATCAACAGACGGATTTTAATTCCTTTAACGCGACCGTCAATGGTGCGAGTTCGGACAAGGTGCCCACACTGTCGGCCGGACCGAATAAAACGGGTGCCGAAGAGGATATCTGGCAACAGGTTCTGATCGGCTATTTCGGCCGTGCCAACTATGCCTACAAACAAAAGTACTTATTGATGGGAACCTTCCGGTACGACGGCTCCTCGCTCTTTGCCAAGGAAAACCGCTGGGGATTTTTTCCGGGTGTCTCGGCAGGCTGGGTCGTGACACAGGAACCTTTTCTGCGCGATCAGCAGACGGTGAACTACTTAAAATTCCGTACCAGTTATGGCCAGACGGGAAATAATTCCATCGGCCTCTATGATGCGCTGGGAAAATACAGCACCGATATCCGGTACGACGGTGCCGCGGGGATCTATGCCGCAACCATGCCCAACCGCGACCTGACTTGGGAGACCTCAACGCAGTTTGACTTTGGCTTTGACCTGGCCCTGTTCAACAACCGGATCAATATCCAGGCGGACTATTTCAATAAGATCACCAAAAACCTGCTTTTTAGCGTACAGCTGCCCAATACCTCGGGCTTTTCAACGGTGCAAACCAATGTCGGTAAGGTGCGCTTCCGGGGTTTTGATATTGAAATCGGCAGTGAGAATATGCGTTCCGGCAAATTTCGCTGGGACAGCAAGCTGACCTTAAGTTTTGTTAAAAATAGGGTACTGCAGCTTCCTGACAATGGCCGCGATAAAAACCGTATTGGCGGGATCCAGCTGGCGGACGGCACAGCCTTTGGCGGGACCGCTGAGGGTGAATCGCTGTACCGCTATTTCGGCTACAAGGTGGACCATATTCTGCAGACACCCGAAGAGGCCGCTGCCGCCCGTTACGATGAGTCGGCACGTGGCTGGAGCCCCACGGACAAGAAGAACATCAAAGGGCGCAAAATGGCCGGTGACTACGAATGGCAGGACCGCGACGGCGACGGAGTCATCAGCAGTAAGGATCAATATGAACTGGGGGTCAGCGTACCGCATACCACCGGCGGACTGGCCAATAACTTTAGCTATGGCTCTTTCGGACTTAATATTTTTGTCGATTGGGCACTGGGCCATTCCATCAATCATACGGCTTATATGCGCTATTTCATGAATACCTTTGCCAACAACTACACCCTGGTGGATGAGGTCAACCAGACCTGGAAAAATCCGGGCGATCAGTCGAAATATGCCCGCTTTACCGCCAATGACCCGGATACCGGGAACAGCAATTTCTCCCGAACTTCAGATGTATTCAATTACAAAGGGGACTACCTCTGTCTACGGGAGGTATCTTTCCTGTATCAGCTGCCCGATACCTGGAGCAAACGCATCGGGATCCGCTCCATGCAGCTTTCGGTTTCCGGTCAGAACCTCTTTTATTTTTCCGCGCTGCGGGGAACGGGTATCTCACCGGAAGTCGGTGCCGGAACAACCTATGGTAACGATTATTATAACTATCCGGCCATCCGTAAAATCGCGATCGGTGCTAAGTTAACCTTATAAAAGAAACGAAAATGAAGACAAAAAGAATTTTATACGGATCAATATTATTCCTGGGACTCTTATCCGGAACCGCTTGTTCGGATAAACTGGATGCCGATCTGAAAGCTGCAATCAATGCCAACTCCATGTGGAAGGATGAGAGCGATGCTCAGGCAGCCGTAACAGGTGCCTACGTACGTATGCGCAGTACCTTTGCCACGGCTTATATCTTCTGGGGCGAATACCGCACAGGCTATTGGGGCGCCGGACTTGAAACCAATGCAACATACAGCACGGCATTCTTAAACCAGCTGAACAGTACACATGCCCATGCAAACTGGAATAATTTATATACCACGATCAACGACTGCAACCTGATCTTGAAACATCTGCCGGAAATCAGTTTTTCCACGGTGGAAAAAAAGAATGAATACCTCGCGCAGGCGTATTTTATCCGTGCGTTCTGTTATTATTGGATCGCCCGCATCTGGGGCGATGCACCGGTGCTGACCGCCGGTTTTGAATCACCCAATCAGGAGGATCTTTATCCATCACGTCAGCCTGTACAGGCAGTTTTCCAATTGGTCAAAGAGGATCTCGATCGGGCGGAGGAACTGATGCCGGCTACCGCCACAAAAGCACAGTATGGTAATCTGGATGCAATCCGTTTACTCAAAACAGACTTTTACCTCTGGATGGCCAAACGGCAGAATGGTGGCGCAGCGGCACTGAATATGGCGAAACAGTGCGTGGATAAGGTGTTAACGGGAAAGCACGCCCTGATGCAGAAATTCCCGGATATCTTTGCTACAGAATTGAATCCCGAAGTGATCTTTTGCTGGCGCCTGACACAGGATGAATTTACGGGTGGCTATCCCGCGGATTTTCTGGTGCCTATCCAATATGTTTCGCCTGGCCTGGTTGAAAATCCCATTAAAGTGGGCTCACATCAGCAGTGGATATTTCTGACGAACAGTTACAAGGCATTTTTGACGGAAAATACGGCCGACACCCGGGCAAAGGTCAGTTTTGATACGGCTTTCGACAAAGGTAAAAACCTGACTTTCCAATGGATCAATAAATATGCTGGGAAATGGGAGAATGCCACCCGCATCTTTGATGCTGACCTGATTGTCTACCGGTATGCGGATGCCCTTCTGTTCAGTGCCGAAATCGAAAATGCACTGGGGAACGGGCAGTCTGCCATCCAACAGTTGAACAAGATCCCAAAACGGGCGTATGGAACGGATAATTTTTATGCAGCCGGACTTCCGACCAATGACATCAATACCGCCATACTCAGTGAACGGAAACGGGAATTCGTGGCCGAAGGTAAACTCTGGTGGGACCTGATCCGCCTCGGCGTGGTGTTTAATGAAGTCGAGAGCCTAAAAAATCAACAGTCCAAAACAAACATCCTGTTATGGCCGGTTCACGATAGCTCAATCAACACGAATCCCAATATTAAACAGACCGAGGGCTACAATTAGGGCGCTTGGATTGCTATTCTTTTTTTGTTAATTTGTAGAACATAATAAATGATTTATTTGCTTATAATATGATCAATGACCTTACCCCAATAGCGACCAGTACCCGCGCTGATATAGTCGAAATACGCATAAGAGAATATCTTTCCAGCAAGAAATTAAAAGCAGGGGATACCCTCCCAACAGAACTGGAACTCGCGGAGGCGCTCGATGTAAGCCGCAATGTACTGCGGGAAGCCCTGAGCCGCCTGCGCATGCTGGGCCTGATCGAAACCAAAAAGAAACGCGGCATGGTGCTGTCCGCACCGGATATCTTGGGCTCGTTTGAACGGGTACTGAATCCGCAGCTGATGGACGAAAATACGATGAAGGACATTTTTGAACTGCGCCTGCTCCTGGAACTGGGGATGGCTGACCTGCTGTACCTGCGCAAGACGGATAAAGATATTGCCGAACTGGAACGCATTGTGAAAAAGGACAAAAATGCCGATGCTGAAGAGTTCAGAATTAGTCAGGAAATTGCATTTCACGGTAAGCTGTATGAAATTACTGGCAATACTACCCTGAAACGTTTCCAAACGATGCTGATGCCGATCTTTGGTTTTGTATTGAACAAAAGCCACCATAGCATCAAATCGGAGGTCTCTCACAGCGATCTGGTGCAGATACTCAAAACCGGCGACCGCGATGCGTTTTCAAAGGCCATGCAGGAACATTTGCGCCCGCACCTTGAATTTCTTGGGGAACGCTAGCCGCTTCCCAATATTTTTTTATACTATAATGTAGTACATAAGTACCTAAAAGATGATAATGATAACCAAAATACACTACAGCTTGCTCGCCCTTTTCAGTTTACTGACAGCGACCTCTGTAGCCCAGGTAAAGATTGCCGAACGGCATTATACCTTGCCTGTATTGGCAGATCAACCGATAAATGTCCTCAAACGGCTGGAATTTGTGGCAGACAAACAGCAACGTGTCGATGCAGAACTTAGGATCAGGGTCGATGCACTGGGTGCGGAGCAGATCGATAGCCTGAGCTGCTGGTTTGCCGGCACGGACTCGACGCTTATTGAAAACGGAAAACCCGGCGCAAAGCAGCTGCTGATCGCTCAGAAATGGAAAGGAAAAACAGGAAAAATTGAAATTCCGCTAACCCTGGAGAAGGGCGTCAACTACCTTTGGGTGACGGCCAAAGTACGTCCTTTTAAACAGTTGAACCGAACTTTTCAAGTGGCCATAACTGGTGTTTCACTCGCGGGCTTGGCATCTAAATCGCTGCTTTCGGGCAAATTCAGCAACTATAGACCTGCAATCGCTGTTCACCGTCAGGGTGCTCAAGCTGTACATACAGCCCGTATCCCGGGCATAATTACGGCCAAAGACGGCAGTCTGGTCGCGGTATACGATGCCCGCAGGGAGCTGGGTCGGGACCTGCAAGGCGACATCGATATCGGCGTCTCGCGCAGCCGAGATGGGGGCCTGACTTGGCTACCCATGGAGATCGCCATTGATATGGGTGCCTATGGTGGCCTGCCACAAAAATTCAACGGCGTCTCGGATGCAAATATCCTACTCGACGAGCGGACGGGAACAATCTATATTGCCGGACTCTGGATGTATGGTGTGCTGGATGAAACGGGCACCTGGTATCCCGGGATCAAAGATGGCCGCGAAATCCATAACCATCAATGGAAAAACAAAGGCTCACAGCCTGGCTTTGATCTCAAACAGACATCTCAGTTTCTACTGGTGAAAAGCGAAGACAATGGCCGCACATGGTCCAAACCAGTTAACCTGACTCATTTAAAACAGGCGGACTGGTGGCTCTGGGCACCTGCACCTGGCCATGGCATTACCCTGCAGGACGGCACGTTGCTAATGCCGAGCCAAGGACGCGACCATACCGGCAAAGCTTTTTCCAATATCACCTACAGCAAAGACGGTGGTACAACCTGGAAAACCTCCAATCCGGCCCTGGCAGAATCCACAACGGAATGCATGGCCGTCCAACTGGATAATGGAGAGATCATGTTAAATATGCGGTCAAACTACAATGCTACCCACAAGGGGGATGACAATGGCCGCGCAATTGCCGTAACGAAGGACCTGGGTGAAACCTGGACCGAACACCCCAGTTCGCATAAAGCGCTGATTGAACCGACCTGCATGGCCAGTATCCACAGGCATGTCTATCAGTCCGGAAAGGACAGCAGATCGCTGCTGGTATTCTGCAATCCCGATTCAAAATTTGTCCGTTCACATATTACCTTAAAAATCAGTAAGGATAATGGCGACTCCTGGCAGCCCAAGGTTTTGCTGGACGAAGGTAAGGGTCGGGGTTATTCCTGCATCACTTCGGTGGACGAGCATACGCTTGGCGTGCTCTATGAAAGTAGCCAGGCAGATCTGATCTTTCAGCAGATACCACTAAAAGAATTGTTATAACCTCAACTATTGCAAAAAATAATGGAAAAAAAACATAAAATAAAAGGCTTGATCGCCGCGGCATTTGCCAACTATGATCCTACCGGAAATATTGACCTGGACGCTATTCCGGCCATGACGGAGCACCTTGTCAGCCAGGGGCTGCGGGGGATATTTATCTGCGGGACCAATGGTGAGGGACCGAGCCTTTCGACGGCGGAACGCATGGCAGTCGCCGAACGTTATATCAAGGCCATTGACGGCCGGATCCTTTCTTTTGTCCATGTTGGGCATAGCTCCATTGCCGAAGCCAAGCGCCTTGCAGCGCATGCCGAAAGCATCGGTGCGGATTATATTTCAGCAGTCTCGGCCTTCTATTTTAAGCCTTCATCCGTAGAAAATCTGGTCGACGCCATGGCCGCCATTGCGGCCGCGGCCCCTCATACGCCATTCTACTATTACCATATTCCGGCTGTCACGGGGCTACAGATCGATATGCTCCGCTTTCTTGCCCTGGCGGAAGAGAAAATTCCGACCTTTCAGGGAGTCAAATATACGGCGGCGACCTTGCACGAATACCAGGCCTGCCTACAATACAAGGAGGGCAAATACGATATCCTGTTTGGCTACGATGAACTGCTGTTGCCGGCACTGGCGGTGGGAGCCACTGGCGCCATTGGCAGTACCTACAATTACGCTGCCCCCCTGTATCTGGAGGTAATCCGCCGGTTTGAGGCCGGTGCCCACGAAGCGGCACGCAACCTGCATTTTGAAGCCGTGGAGATGGTGCAGCTGCTGGTAAAATATGGGCCTATCCCAGTGCAGCGCGCGATTATGAAAAAAATCGGATTAGATCTGGGGCAGCCGCGGCTACCATTGACGCTGTTGGATGAAGTCAATGAACAGCTGCTGCTGGCCGAATTGGAACAGTCGAAATTCTTGGATCATGTGGCCTTATATCAGTAAACTTCTTTTATTTTCTTTATTATTTATGGGATATCGAGATGGAATAGCACAGGTGCTGAGCGATCGGATGGTCTGGGACACAAGCGGGCAGGTCGCTGATCCGATGGGTTATGCCGGTGCCTATGTCGGCCAGGCAGGGGGTCGCGTGTACGCCTTGGGCGGGGCCAACTTTCCTTCGGGAATTCCGCCCTGGAAGGGTGGCCAGAAGGTCTGGTCGGACCGAATTTTTGTGATCGAGGAAGACGGATCCTCACATGCGGCTTCGTTTCGTTTACCTCAGGCGATGGGCTACGGCGCCTATGCTTCGTATCTGGACTGTATCTATATTGCTGGTGGCAGCGATCAGTCGGGGCATTTACAGACCACCTATCGCCTGGAGATTTCGGCAGATAGCGGCAGGTTCACCGGTCTGCCGGATCTTCCGGCTCCAATTGCCAACTGTGCCTCGGTCCGGATCCAAAATTATTGGTATATCCTGGGTGGCATAAATAGCCCCGATGCCTTGACGGCAAACAATAACTGCTGGCGACTGGACCTGGATCACCCCGAAAAAGGCTGGACGGTAATGACCGCCATCCCCGGTCCAAGCCGCATGCTTGCCGTGGCCGGAAATGCCGATGGGGAGCTAATTGTGCTGTCGGGTGTAACACTGATCAATGGCAAACGGAAGTATCTGAAAGATGCCTATCTGCTAACGGCAGATGGAACTTGGCAGCAGCTGCCGGCCCTTAGTCATGCTGTCGCGGCGGCACCCAGTCCCGCCGCCTTTGACGTCAAATTGGGACAGCTCCTAATTTTCGGCGGTGATGACGGCACATTGGCTGCGGCAAGCCCTGTGGGGCATCCCGGCTTCTCGGACCGGATCCTGGCATATAATATCCAGCTACGCACATGGGTGGATGCCGGTCAGCTTCCTTTCCGCAACAACAGCGGTCGAGCGGAGCGTCTGGCAGTAGCAGTATTGCCCCCGGTGACGACGGGTCTGGTACAATCGGATGATAAAATCGTTATCCCAATGGGTGAGGTGCGGCCCGGTGTGCGGACAAACCGGATATTAACGGCCCGTTTTAAACCTTAATGTACTAAAAGTAACTCGTTTAATACGTTAGTAGCGTATCACGCTTAAGAATGTACTAGCGTATAGCGGTTAACAAAACTTGAATAAACCCAAAATAATGATAAACACGACATCAAAACGTTATGCTTGGCTGATCGTCATCTTGCTGTGGGTGGTCGCCTTTTTAAACTATTTTGACCGCCTGCTGATGACTTCGATGCGGGATCCGATTCTCAGTGAATTTAAGTTGAACGATGCACAGTTCGGCTTGCTCACCGCCGTCTTTTTATGGTGTTATGGCATTGTGAGTCCCTTTGGCGGCTATATGGCTGATCGCTACTCCCGCAAGAAAGTGATTCTTTTCTCGGTATTCGTCTGGTCTGCGGTTACGCTTTGGACAGGCTATGCGCGTTCCTTTCCCGAGTTGTTACTGACAAGGGTGTTGATGGGTGTCAGTGAGGCTTGCTATATTCCTGCCGCCCTGGCACTGATCAGCGATTACCATAGCGGCCGTACACGTTCCCTGGCTACGGGGCTGCATATGTGCGGACTGTATACTGGAATGGCCATGGGCGGGCTGGGGGGATATATCGCCGAATATTGGGGCTGGCGCGAGGGATTTCACGTCTTCGGCCTTTTTGGTGTTGTGTACGCACTGCTACTGGTTTATACCTTGCGCGACCGGACTGTTCCCACCGCTCCGAACGAACCGCTACCGGAGCAGGTAGGGAAGGTGCAGCTCAAAGCCATCCTGCATAGCTTATTTCGCCTGCCTTCCTTTTATGTCATTATGGTCTATTTTGCGGTGCTGGGCATGGCAAACTGGTTGATCAACGGCTGGCTTCCGACGTTCCTGAAGGAACAGTTCAGCCTGGATCTTGGCCAGGCCGGTATTTCGGCCACGGGTTATATGCAGATCGGGTCTTTTGCCGGTGTCATTGTGGGAGGCCTGTTAGCGGATCGCTGGCAGCGCCGAAATAAACGCGCCCGGCTCTATATGATCGTCCTGGGCTTTGTGCTGGGGGCCCCCTTTTTGTTTTTTATGGCCTGGACTAATGTTTTTGCCTGGGCAATCCTTGCCATGCTTATTTTCGGACTGGCACGCGGTTTCAATGATGCCAACCTGATGCCGCTCTTGCGGCAGGTGGCCGACAGCCGCTACAGCGCCACGGCCTATGGCTTCCTGAATTTTTTGAGCACCATTGTCGGCGGACTGATGGTGTATGTCGGGGGTGCCCTGAAAGATGCCAATGTAAGCCTGGCAATAACCTATCAGGTCGTAGCAATCGGGCTGCTGCTGGCTGCACTGGCACTGCTGTTGGTGAAAGTTAAAAATGATACGATACAATAAGATCCGGCAAAAAGACCTATCCCAAGGAAAACGAAAATAAACGGGCTTGGCCAGGAATAGCGACGGACTAATTGCGCCAGGCTGGCGCATAAACAAAAAAGAAGATGAAAAAGAAAGTAGGACTTATAATCGCCTGTTGCCTAATACTATGCCAGGCACATGCGCAAAATTTACGGCTGCCGGCATTCTTCTCGGATCATATGGTGCTACAACGGCAGTCTATGGTGAATATCTGGGGTTGGGCCAAAGCCGGACAGCAGGTCAAACTGATTCCATCCTGGTCCAAAGATACCCTATCAGTGGTGGTCAGCGGTGACGCGACCTGGCGCACGCAGCTGGAAACCCCGAAAGCAGGTGGGCCGCACAGCATTAAACTGGTCACTCCGCAGCAGAAGCTGGAACTTAAGGATATCATGATCGGCGAAGTCTGGCTTTGTTCGGGCCAGTCCAACATGCAATGGTCCAGCGCCAATAAGCTGCAGGAGATCCTGGATATCCTCCCAGGCAGCAGCAATCCGAATATCCGCTTGTTACAGGTCAGTAATATCGCTGCCCAAACCCCGCAGCACAATATCTTTGACAGCTGGCAAACATCACGGCCGGAGACCGTCAAGGACTTTTCGGCAATCGGCTATTTCTTTGCGGAAAAACTATCGCGCGAACTGGATGTCCCGGTGGGTATCATCAATGCCAGCTGGGGTGGCACAGCCGCAGAATTCTGGACACCAAAGGAGAAGATCTTAGCTAACGAGCAACTCACGCATTATGCGGCACTACAGAAGCTGGCGCCCCGCAAACCCCATCAGCCGGGGGTACTCTGGAACGGTATGCTGGCTCCATTGGCGGGCTATACGATAGCCGGTTCCCTCTGGTATCAGGGGGAGGATAATACCGTATCATATGCCGGGTATGATCAACTGATTCAGACCATGGTGGGTGCCTGGCGCGAGGCCTGGGGATACCAATTCCCTTTTTATTTTGTACAGATTGCCCCCTTTGTTTACACGCAATATAAAAAGCCTAATGCGGCATTGCTCCGTGAGCAGCAGGCAAGGACCGCCCGAAAACTGCCGCGGTCGGGGATGGTGGTCACCACTGATCTTGTCGATGACCTAAAGAATATCCATCCGACAAGAAAAAAAGCAGTAGCCTCGCGGCTCGCGGATCTGGCCCTGGCCGAGGTCTATGCACGGCCCTTGGTGGATTATAAATCACCGACCTTGCAGGACTATACAATCGAAGGTGACAAGATTATCCTTTCCTTTGCCGGCCTGGACGGCAAGCTGCTTGTCCGTGGAAAAGAAATCACCGATCTGTACATTGCCGGCGAGGACCGCAAATTTTATCCCGCCAAGCATACAGTAAAGGGATCGCGGTTGTTGGTCTTTGCCGATCAGGTAAAGGCACCGACGGCGGTACGTTTTGGTTTTACCAACAGCGCTAGGCCCAATCTTTTCAATAGCAAAGGCTTACCGGTATCACCGTTCCGTACGGATGACTGGCCTGATTTTGAATAAGGAAGCCCATTTTTTTTGTCACGTTTAAACCTTGCCGGAATATTGAGGAAGGGAAAGTGTTATATTTAATTTTACTAAAAATATTAGTTTTATTAAATTGTTTTTGCGATATTTACATTGAACAACCAATTATTGTATCTATGAGCGAGCCAGTTTATATAGATCTAGTTTCAGACTATGCTTTTAAGCGCATTTTTGGATCCGAACCCAATAAGGATTTATTGATTTCGCTATTGAATGGGTTATTCCGTGGACGGAAATCTATTGTCGATTTATTGTACGAAAAGAATGAACATGTAGGAGATAGCGAGGAGATCGGTACCGTGATCTTTGACCTGATCTGCACTGCTGATAATGGTGAGAAGTTTGTGATCGAAGTACAACGTACGGCACAGATAAATTTGAAAAAACGTATGCTTTACTACAGCAGTAAGTTGATTGCGGATCAGGCTCCCAAAGGAAAACGACGAGCGTGGAATTATGCGATCACCGAAGTATACATTGTGGTACTCATGGATGGATTTACTTTTTCACAAGCAGAAGAATCCAGCGCTGTTCTTCACGATATCTGTTTGTGTAACAGGGAGACAGGTCGAGTTTTTTATGAAGAGTTGGGGTTTATTTACGTTCAATTGCGTAACTTTACAAAAGTAGAGGCGGAATTAGAAAATGATCTTGATCGTTGGCTTTATGTTTTACGTAATATGTCAAAACTGAACAAGATCCCGGTCTATCTGAAGAAGACTATATTTGAAAAATTATTTAAAATAGCGGAATACGCAAAGTTGAATAAGGAGGAACGAGCAATGTATGATGTAAGTCTAAAACGTAAATGGGATGCTGAAGCTGTGCGCCAATATCAGGAGCAACAGCTTAGCGAGGCTATTCAGAAAGGTATCGAAACAGGTATTGAACAAGGAATTGAACAAGGAATTGAGACTGGTATTAAACAAGGTATCGAAACTGGCATTAAGCAAGGAATAGAAAAGGGAATAGAACGAGGTGCTGAGGAGAAAAGCTATATTGTAGTGAAAAATTTGATTAATGAGCTTAAGCTTACCGACGATATTATCGCGCGTGTTGCTGGGGTTTCGCTTGATTTTGTAAAGCAAGTACGAGCTGATCTAGCCAGAGACAGAAAGTAATTATTCCCAATATAGACGAAGACCCTATTCGTAGGCAATTGTATCTTTTGGACCTGCAGAAAGAACGCCTGAAACTAGGATAGGGGATCAACCAAACGACTGGGAGCCAATCCAAACTGCTTTTTGAAAGCAAATGAAAAATGGGAGAGATTTTCAAATCCGACCTCATAACAGACTTCCAAGGGCTTTTTTTTCTTTTCTGTAAGCTGATAATAGGCAAGTTCCAAACGTTTATGTGTTAACCAGCGTTGTGGAGTCATGGTGAAAGCCTTTTTGAAGTCCCGCTTAAAGGTTGTCAGACTTCTGCCCGTCAGGTAACCAAATTTTTCCAGTGGAAGATTGAACATAAAATTCTTTTCCATATAATCGACAAGGTTGATTTTTCCGGGCTCTTCAAAATTAGCAAGCACATGATCGATCTCTTGGTTCAGCGTTCGGAGAATACTGATGGCTTCGGTAATTTTAATGGAAGCAATATCCACAGGGATGTCCTTCATGTCGAAATAGGGGATAAGTGATGCCAGGCAACTTTCCAGGAGCGGGTGATTATTGAAACAAAAAATCTTCGGCGAATTTTTGGGTTGGGGAATTATATTCTTGCCTGCATAGAAATCCGTTAAAGTTTCTAATGATAGATGCATGACAACAGTTTTATGAGGTTCACCCTCTTTAGGATAATTAATAATAGTCGCCAACTGATTTCTGGGAATTAGAAAAATATCCCCTTTTCCAAATATATAGGTAGCATCAGCCTGTACAATCTTGGTTTCTCCGGAAAGAAACCAGACCAGCATATGCTGGTCAAACATGATATCTGATTTGAAAAACTTGTCTTCGTAGCTTGAAAGCTTTATATCTTCGGTAATGTATCGGGCTTGGTATTCCATGATTTTTGCTTTTTTATGAAGGAAATCAATAACTTAAAGATAAGAAATAATAGCATTTACTTTGTTTAAAAGTTCATTGCGAAATTGGGGCAAAATGCAGATCCTGCCCCAGTAGTAAGCTGATTTACGGATTGAAGCGAATACCCGTCATCTCTTCTGTCAGTTTCCATAGTTTCTTCGCATTGGTTTCATCGAGTGAATAAGGGTGTACGCCTTTTTGGTCGGTCATATCTGATGATAGTACTGCAATGTCCCCATCCTCACAATAGACCCCTCCAATATGCTCCAATAAAGGGCTTGTAGCACACCATACTGTTGTAGCTGCTCCCTGTGGGATCGTTTTTAATGATGCCGCTACCTCAGGCAACATGTTGCCATTTACATCCACAAAACCCATTTTTTGAAATAGTTCCAGTGGAGCTTCTCTGCCCAATTCAGTCCCACCAATAGAACCTGGATGAACGGCATAGCTTCTGATATGGGAAGATTGTCCCCGCACATCCAGTTCCATTGAAAAAAGATTGACAGCGGTCTTGGATTGTCCGTACCCCTGTAACGTTTCATATGCTCTGTGAAGGAAATGAGGATCATCAAAATTAAAAGGCGCAAAATGATGACCGTAGGAAGAAACATTAATCACGCGTGCTCCATTGGCTTTTTTTAGTGACGGCCATAGTCTGGCGCTGAGCTGGAATAAGGCTAAATAGTTGGTCGCCAGCTGGGATTCTATACCCCGTGCATCTCTGCGAAGTGGTACCCACATAATACCTGCATTGTTGATCAGTAAATGTAAGGGTCTTCCTGACGCGATAAAGTTTTCCGCGAAAGCATCAATAGATGTGGGAGACATTAAATCCATTGCGACAATTTCGACATTTCTAATTCCTTCCAGATTCTTCTTTGCCTTTTCAATATCGCGCGCAGGTATGATTACTGTAGCTCCAGCTGCGGCGAGAACTTTTGTGGTTTCTAGCCCAATTCCTGTGTTGCCGCCAGTGACAATAGCGATTTTTCCGGTAAGATCGATGTTTTGAATGACATCATTGGCTGTTGATTTTGCATTGAAGCCCGAACCGATAGGCTGTTGTTGAACTCCCTGATAATTATTCTTTTCCATTTTGAACATGTTTAATTGTTATTACTGAGACAAAATTAGGCCGGATTAACATGCGCTGTTTTGTTCAAAAGTCCTAATTAGCTTTGTTCAAAAGGGCAGGTGATTTTATAACAATACCCGTAGTTCGCTTTTCTTTTTTGTGAGGAAAAGTTGCTGGCCATGATAGAAATAAGCATGTTGGCAAGATTCAACTTGTTAGACTGAGCTCGGGCGGGCATCTGATTTCCGTTTCCGATATTGATTTACGTCCTTCCAATCGGATGCTAAATTGGGTAAACGGAAAAGATGAGTAGGGAAACAATGGCGCACGTTGTCGTGCGTCTTTGTTGTATAGCTTTTCAAGATATTCAGCCGTTCAGCAATATATCCCATCTGCGGTAGACCATTAAATTCGGTTTCGTCAACATGGTGTACCACACTTAATAGGAATTATCCTTGCTGGTAGACCAGGTCTTTGCTGATGCAATGTTCTTCCCAGGGCATTTCTATAAGCCGGCTATGCGCGTTTTGTGGAATGATACTTTTTGATGTCGGCAGGTAAAAATGGGTTTTATTTCCACTTCTTAACGTATCGCGTAAATCGGGGATCTTTTTGAGGGTGCGTTGCAAGGCCGCAAAAAATGCTTTTGCGGATTTGTCAGCTTGCTTCATGATCTGCCGCAGGTGGATGATTTCTCTCGTACGATCAGTTTCATAACCACCACTTCCTGCGATTGTATATTCGGCTACAGGCGAATCGTAGAAGAGACCGGAACTTCTGATAGCCTCCTGATCTGAAAAGGGATAGGTGGACAGAAAAAATCCATAATAATCCGATGATGAAAAGCTTTCCAAAAACGCCGACTGATTTTCCTTGCTATATTTCACATAATTACGCTTGCCTGAACCGCGGTTTATCGTTTCAATATAGGCGTGCGCACGATGTTTTTCCATCGTTTCTCCGCAATACTGAAAAAATAGCTCTGCAGGTATGGCAATCCAAAAGTATTGACCCTTTTTTTTCTTGTATTTAATTTAACTAATATAGGATATTTACTCTTCCGTATCATTATTGTAACCAATGGCCAAAGGCTTTTGACCATCCACAACATAAGCTTCGTAACAGGTAACGCCTAATTTTTTAATGCCCTGAATGTAGGCAGGCAAGTAAATATACTAAAAGAATCAGACCAAGTATGTTAAGGTTATATAACTTATTTTTTACTATCTTAATGGCACTAAAAATGATGAAAACAGATTTAAAATAATGCTTGAACAGTTCAAAAAACACCTGGATAAATTTATAAAGGTTTCCGATGATGAATTTGCCGACATTACTGGATATTTTGAGCCCCAGACGCTTAAAAAGAAAGAAAACTTATTGACCGAAGGGCAGATCTGCAAAGCAAGTTATTTTGTACTGGATGGAATTATAAGAAAATTTTTCATCAACGAAAAGGGTGTTCAGCAGACTACTGAATTCGCGATCGAAAACTGGTGGATGACGGAGACGTTCTCTTATATAAATCAGACACCCACAGAGTTTTATATTCAGGCTGTACAGCCAACGGAAATTCTGGTCATTCGCCAGAATGCCTTCAATGATCTAATGGAAAATCACCCGGTCATGGAAAAGTATTTTCGCATGGTGTACCAGAAAGCCTATGCTGCTGCACAGATGCGTGTCAAGATGCTTTACGAACATTCCAGGGAAGAGCTATATCGTCAATTTCTCAAGAATCAACCTGCATTTCTCCAACGTGTACCGCAATATCTCATTGCTTCCTATCTAGGCTTTACACCCGAGTATCTCAGCGAAATCCGCAAAAAAAAATTTTCTTAAACCCGTTTAAATTTTCCCGGCTCTCTATTATCCAATTTTGTAGTATCAAATTAAAAAATAAGAAAAATGGAAAAACGAATCAACATCAGCACAACAGAACCACAGGCATTCAAATCGGCTACCAAATTTTTCACCGAGGAGGAGCAGATCAATTTCAAACATTTTGTACTATTACCCATACTTATGAAATCAGTTCTTGGCTTCCTTAAATTGAGCAGGTGTAACACCTACCAATTTTTTAAACAAACGGGTAAAATATGAAGGGCTTTCAAATCCCAGATCATAGGCTATGCCAGAAATGTTGCTGTCCGATCCCAGCAATAGATTTTTCGCCTCTTTAATCAGGTAAATATGAACATGTTCCAGAGCGGTTTTCCCGGTTTCCTGTTTAAGAAGATCGCTCAGATACCTGCTTGATAGAAAAAGTTCTCCCGCAAGATAATTTACGGTGGGCAAACCTTCTTTAAGGTGCAGCTTCTTATCAAAATAGTTCTGTAATACTGTCTGAAACCTTTTTAGCGTGGTTCCCGAAACGTTATTACTTCGATCCACAAACTGTCTTTTATAAAAGCGGTCGGAATATTTTAGGATGGAATCAATATGTGACAGGATAATTTCACGGCTGAATTCATCTGAGTTTTCGTCATATTCCTTGCGTATTTTTTCATAGAGCTCCCACATGATAACCTCCTCAGCAGGAGATAGGTGCAAGGCTTCATTTATTTCATACTCAAAATAGCCATAGTTTTTGATCTGGTCATGCAGAATATGGCCGGCCAGATAATCCTCATGAAAAAATATAACAAAACCCTTTTCTGCAAACTGTACATTACTGACCTCAATAATTTGCCTTGGCTTCATAAAAACGGTAGATCCATTACTGTGGTCATATTTTGTTTTCCCATATAGCACATAGCCCGATTTGATCTTTTTCAAAGCAACCATATAAAAGTCTCCGGTGAACCTGTCTTCTCCGACCGAATACGTCATAAGTTCTTTACAGGTCATCAGGCTCAATAGTGGATGCTTCGGAGTTTCAAAGCCACTTTTTTCATGAAGTTCAGTTATGCTTTTATAATGATTGATCTTTTCCAATGTCTCTAATTTTAGGAATTTGCTTGTTGAAATGTTTCAAAATTACATTTTCGTAAATCTGTGCTATTCTTCCGCTGATATGGAGTAGAGCAGAGGCCGGTTCTGGATATAACTTTGTCTTATCAAAATAACAAATAATAATTTAAACAATAACAAAATGGCAAAGACAATTTTTATTACAGGAGCAACTTCAGGATTTGGAAAACTTTGGACAGAAGCACTATTGCAACGTGGGGACAACGTCGTGGCAACTTCCAGAAAAGCGAATGCTTTTACAGCATTATCAGAAAAGTATGGCGATCAGTTACTACCCTTACAGCTGGATATTACCGATAGAGAAGCAGTATTTGCTACCGTAAACAAAGCCAAGGAACATTTCGGTCAGCTTGATGTGGTGATCAACAATGCAGGGTATGGCGTTTTTGGTGCAGTGGAAGAAATCGGTGAAAAGGTAGCCCGGGATGTTTTCGATGCAAATCTGTTCGGAACACTATGGGTGACACAGGCAGCATTGCCAATCCTAAGAGCACAGGGACATGGGCATATCATCCAGCTTTCAAGTGTACTGGGCGTATGGAGCCTTCCGACTTTAGGCATTTACAACGCAACAAAATTTGCGGTGGAAGGCCTCAGTGAGGCGCTGGCCAGCGAGGTAAAAGATTTTGGCATCCATGTAACGCTTATCGAACCAAATGGGTATAAAACAGAATTTGGTGGAAGTTCGGCAGTTTTTGGCGATTCGCTCGATGTTTATAATCCGCTAAAGGAAAGCCTGAGCAAAATAGAGGGGCTTGGCCCAGACGATTACGGCACTCCGGAAGCGACTGTTCCAGCAATCTTAACACTGATCGACAGTGAAAATCCGCCGTTAAGATTATTCCTGGGCAAATTGGGATATGTCAAAACAGAAAGGGTGTATGGTGAAAAACTTCAACAGTGGAAGGAATGGAAAGATGTTTCAGAAGCAGCGCACGGGTAATTCCGTGCTTCTTTTCACATAGTTAAACATAGTTATGAAAGCCCAAAAAATAGAATATTTACACATCAGCACCCTGCTCGCCTTTATCCTCATTCCTCTTGGAGGACTTACCACCGATATTTATATTCCCTCGCTGCCGGCGATGGCAGGTGATCTGGGCGTTTCCATGCAGCAGGTGCAGCTTTCTTTATTGCTTTTCATGGTAAGCTCCGGACTCAGCCAGCTTTTTATCGGGAGTATATTGGATAGCTTTGGGAGATACAGGATCAACTTGTTTGCCCTTATTGTATTTTCAATCGCCAGTTTTATTATT
This sequence comes from Sphingobacterium sp. GVS05A, assembly GCF_019969845.1. Lineage (GTDB taxonomy): Bacteria > Bacteroidota > Bacteroidia > Sphingobacteriales > Sphingobacteriaceae > Sphingobacterium. The sequence goes on along the minus strand of NZ_JAHXYR010000011.1, from coordinate 234,432 downwards.
GCACTGGTTCCCCATATCGGTGTTATCTATGGAATGCGGATAATACAGGGAATAACAGTATCGCTGATTATCGTTGGAAAGAGGGCATTCTTTGTGGATATGTACAGTGGTGAAAAGCTGAAGCACTACACAAGCCTATTTTCAATTGTATGGGCAACGGCTCCTATTGTCGCACCATTTATTGGCGGATATCTACAGGTAACATTTGGCTGGCAGTCGAATTTTTATCTATTGGGCTTTTTGACAGCAGCTGTTCTGTTTTTCGAGTGGAGATATACCGGTGAATCGCTCCGGAAATCCCAGTCCTTTAACCGAAAGCAGATCCTAAATGTCTATTCAGGTATGCTTAAGACAGCGGATTTTAGTGTAGGGCTGCTTATTATCGGACTGAGCTATTCACTACTCGTTGTTTACGGTATCAGCAGTCCGTTTATTATTGAAAAAGTTTATGGTTATTCACCTGTTGTGACAGGCTACAGTTCGCTGGGTTCAGGAATTGCACTGATGCTGGGCGGAATCACCTCAAAGGTGTTGATAAACAAAAATCTCTTCTTAAAAATCAATACAGCCGTGATCCTACAATTGATTTTCGCAGGTCTGATGACCATTATATCATTTGGGGCGAATGGATTTTATGTACTGCTTATTTTTACGCTGCTTATTCATTTCCTTTCCGGCTTTATTTTTAATAATGTCTATGCATACTGTTTACAGCGTTTTAGCAAGAATGCAGGAGTAGCAAGCGGGCTGACCGGCGGCGGTATTTACGTCATTAGCTCCATTGCCGGTTACGGCCTGATCAATTTATTTGAGATAAAAAATGTTCAGAGCATTGCAATGGTCAATCTACTGATCGTGGTTTTGACTTTCCTTGGGATTGTTATTTTTAAACGATCAGTCGTTAGACGGGGGTGAAATTGAAAGATTCAAGTAAACAATAATAAATAATAAGAATATGAAAACTATTACAGTTCCAAACAAAGAACAATTGAGCGAAGAAGCTCAGGTCATTTTATCATCTGTAGAGAAAAAAATGGGCAAGATCCCGAACCTTTATGCTACTATCGGATATTCTTCATCAGCTTTAAAAGCGATGCTGGAAACAGAAGCAACCTTAGCGCATCATTCTTCTTACACCGCAAAAGAAAGGGAAGCGATCAACTTGGTGGTGTCCCAGGTAAATGATTGTGATTATTGTCTTGCTGCACATACCATGCTGGCTAAATTAAATGGTTTTAGTGAGGAGGACACTTTAGCAATCAGAAAGGGAAGTGTTGAGGATGTTAAATTGGATGCCATTATAAAACTGGCCCAATCGATCGCAAACAATAAAGGCAATGCCGGAAATGCTGCACTGGAAGACTTCTATAAAGCTGGTTTGGATGAGAAGGCGCTCGTAGAACTTACAGCCTTGGTTGCCCTTAGAAGTTTTACGAATTATGTTTTTGCAAATACCCAGATCCCGATTGATTTTCCGGCAGCAAAAAGTTTATCATAAGTGTTTTAATTGAAGTGTTGGTGAGAGCTTCTTTTAGAAATTGAAGAAGCTCTCTTTTTAACTAAGGTGTACAGCTAAAGCCATATCGTAATTATGTGCTATTCTTCAGCTGAAATGAGTTAGTGTATAAGTATGGATAAGGATAATTTTGGATTAACAAAAAAAGAAAAAACAATGAGCAAAATAATTTTTATAACAGGAGCTTCCAAAGGATTTGGAAAATTATGGGCTGAGGCCTTACTTAAAAGAGGCGATAAAGTTGCAGCTTCAGCTAGAAATATTGATGCGTTGCAGGATTTAAAAGAGAAGTACGGTGACAGCATTCTTCCTGTGAAACTGGATGTCAACAATCGTACAGAAGTTTTTGAAGTGGTGGAGAAGGTAGAAAAACACTTTGGAAGAATCGATGTTTTGATTAATAATGCTGGTTTTGGTTTATTCGGAACGACGGAAGAAACAACAGAACAGCAGGCGAGAGACCAAATGGAAACCAACTTTTTTGGTTCACTTTGGGTAGCACAAGCAATTTTACCGGTGATGAGAAAACAAAGAAGTGGACATATCATTCAGATTTCCAGCTTTTTGGGATTAACGACGCTACCGCTTTTAGGATTGTACAATGCTTCAAAGTTTGCAGTCGAAGGACTAATTGAAACGATTGGTTCAGAAACAGCACATTTGGGAATCAAAACCACATTAATTGAACCTAATGGATTTGCAACGGATTGGGCAGGAGCTTCAGCGGTTCAGACTTCTTCGGATATTACCGATTACAATCCGGTACGAGAGGCATTTGCGGAAACAGGGGATAATCCTGATACTTGGGGAAAACCTGAATCGACAGTAGTGCCAGTTTTGAATCTTATTGACAATCAAAATCCTCCACAAAGATTATTGTTCGGTAAAATTGCTTATCACGTAGTCAATGAGGTTTACAACAAAAGATTGAACGATATCCAAAATTGGAAAGAGGTCAGCATTGCCGCACATGGGCATTAGATTTATAGGAATGATCCGCGCAAAGAAATTGTTTTCTACAGTTGTACTGGTTTGCTTTTTTAGCTTAACTTCAGAGAATCAGTTGTAATAGAAAGAGATTGTCGAACATTCGATAAAAAAATAAAATGAAACATTATAAAACCCTTACAGAATTGCACACCGGAAATGGCTGGGACGCTCCGGAGCACCCGCTCTTTAGTATGATCGGCTGTCAGGCGGCCTGTCCGCTGGGAAATAGGGAATTTACCACAGATTGCTACATCATCGCTTTCAAAAAAATAACATCAGGGATGTTTATGTACGGACGTACAAAATACGACCACGATAATGGCTGTCTATTTTTTGCCAAACCACGGCAGATCATTGAAATGAAAGACCTTGAATTTGAAGAAAAAGGCTATATGTTGATGATTCACGAAGATTACCTGAACGGTCACGAGCTCTTTAAAAGCATTAACAATTATGGCTTCTTTGACTACGATGTAACGGAAGCGCTGCAACTTTCTCCAAAAGAAGAGCAGATTATTCTGGAGCTTCACGCGAAAATTCAGGGCGAATATTTTAATAATCCCGATGAATACAGCCGTGAGATTATCTTGAGTCATATATCATCGATTTTGAAATATGCACAGCGCTTTTACAAAAGACAGTTTATCGACAGAGAACAGGTTATTGGAAAAACAGCATCTAGATTCAATGATATCCTTAAAAAATATATTGATGAAGGAGGTCTGAAAAAAAGCGGGTTGCCAAGCGTTACCGATATTGCCGACCAGCTGTTTATTTCGCCACGTTATTTAAGTGACGTACTGAAACAGGAAACAGGGAAAACTGCTTTGGAACTCATTCATATATTTTTGATTTCAGAGGCTAAAAATCTATTGAGGTTGGGAGAGAAGGGAGTTGCGGAAATAGCCTATCACTTAGGATTCGAGAATGCTTCTTATTTTACAAAATTATTTAAGAAACAGACTGGTCTGAGACCTTTGGAATTCAGAAAATCACAGCTGAACTAATTACTGCAATTCTGCTTTTTTTAATGATCCGATCCCCGGATTATTAATAATATTATGACTTTTTCGTTGGCGGCGAACAAGCAACTTTTGCTTAGAGAAGCGCTAAGCTTTCCTGGATTATCCTCCGTTATTGGAGGATTTTACATTTCCGTACATCTGTGCTATTCTTTCCGTAAAATGAACTATTTATCCGCTGCAGTGCAATATAACTTTACTATATCAAAAACAAAGCAAGTTATGAAGATAATAATTGGATTGATAGCATTTATGGCAGCCGTTTCATCGGTAAAAGCACAGCTTATTCCCGTAGCAAGGAGTGCCAACACAATCTGGGCAGACGCTTGATGGAATGATGACAATGGATATCTATGGATTCCGACAGGCCAGCTGAACCGTTTGGCGGCGTTTGAGAACGGAAAAAGTAAAGTGACATTTCCGGTTGTGATATATAAGCTGAAAATCAATGCGAAACCGCTAAGAAATTGAACTCATTTCAAGATTTAAATTAAAGTAATTCAAATAAATAACATTTAAAAAATATCAATATTATGAAAGCAATTGTATTAAAAGAAGCAGGAAATGTAGACAATTTAGCATACGTAGAATTGGCAAAACCAACCATTAACGAAGGCGAAGTATTAATTCAAGTAAAAGCCATCAGCATCAATCCGGTAGATGTAAAAAGCCGTGCCGGAAAAGGAGTTTACGGAAGAATTAAAACAGAAAATCCATTGATTTTGGGTTGGGATATTTCCGGAATAGTAGAAGAAACTAAAAGTTCAGCTTTTAAAGTTGGCGATGAAGTTTTCGGAATGGTCAATTTTCCAGGCCACGGAAAAGCGTATGCAGAATATGTCGCAGCTCCAGCCAATCAATTAACCCTAAAGCCCAAAAATATCTCTTTTGAAGACGCCGCGGCTTCTACTTTGGTTGCGCTAACTGCGTATCAGGCTTTGGTTCACCATGCGAATATTCAGCAAGGGCAAAATGTTTTGGTCCACGCAGCTTCTGGTGGAGTAGGACATATCGCTATACAGATTGCCAAATATTTAGGGGCGAAAGTGACGGGAACTTCTTCCCCAAAAAATAAAGATTTTGTCATGAGTTTAGGTGCAGATTCCCATATCGATTATCACGTCTTCGACTGGAAATCAGCAGGCAGAACTTTTGATTTTGTATTGGATACAATTGGCGGGGACAATATCGACCATTCGCTCGAAGTGACCAAAGAAGGCGGTTCCATCATCAGTATTCCGACAGGTCTGAATGAAGATGTAACTTCAAAAGCAGAATCCAAAGGTGTGAAAGGTTATTTTATTCTTGTACAGTCCAGCGGAGAGGATATGAAACAGATCGCTTCTTTATTGGAAAGTGGAGCCGTAAAACCTCATGTTTCCAAATCTTTTCCCTTTGAGCAAATGAGAGCAGCGCATCTGGAACAGGAAACGGGGAGAACGGTTGGTAAAATCGTGATTACTCTATAAATTGTTTCAGCATTAGAATTAGGCCTTTACTTTATTGTACCTGGGATCCTTTTTATATGCTCTTCGCGGTTGCAGCGCCACGCCTGGCCTTCTATCTGCAGGTGACGTAAAATGCAAATGTTGGAAGGCTTAACGTTGCTTCCTATCTGGGCTTTACAACCGAGTATCTCAGCGAAATCCGCAAAAAGAATTTTTCTTAAACCCGTTTAAGTTTTTCCGGCGCTCCATTTTCCAAATTTGTAGTATCAAATTAAAAAATAAGAAAAATGGAAAAACGTATCAACATCAGCACAGCAGAACCACAGGCATTCAAGGCAATGTTAGGATTGGAAGGCTATCTGTCAAAAATTGAGATCTCGCAAACGCTTAAAGAACTCGCCAAAATCCGTGCATCACAGATCAACAACTGTGCTTACTGTATCAGCATGCACACCAAGGATGCCATCAAAAACGGTGAAAGACCAGAGCGTATCTTTTTGTTAAGTGCCTGGAGAGAGGCTACCAAATTTTTTACCGAAGAGGAGCAGACCATACTGGCAATGACGGAGGAAGTAACCCTTATACACCAAAACGGATTAAGTGAAGAAACCTACAGCAAGGCATCCGAAATTTTCTCCGAAAACCAGATCGCTCAGATCATCATGCTCATCGTCACCATCAATGGCTGGAACCGCATTGCTTTGAGTACTCATCTGGAAATAGAAGATTAATACATACGTTTATAGGGAGCTGTGGAAATGGACCAGAAGTATTTCATTAGCTCCCTTATTCTGATAAATCCTATAGCAAAGGCGATGTAACGCGGCCAGCAAAAACGAGCAGTGGCCATCAGATTATAATCAACAGAGTTGACCTTCACAACAAAGGAAATTTGAACTCCACAACAAAACGACATAACAGCAATTCGACGAACTTTGTAAAAAAATTAAAGATTATGTGGACAAAAAATAACATCCCTGATTTATCGGGGAAAATAGCAATCGTCACCGGATCAAACACCGGTATAGGGTTTGAAACAGCAAAAGCGCTGTATGAAGCAGGTGCACATGTGACCATTGCCGCAAGGGATTTCCAGAAAGGAAAAGATGCTATCCAAAAAATCCAGTCCGAAACGGCTGGGGTAGGAACATTGGACTATGGAATGCTGGACCTCGCAAACATCGGCCTGATTCGGGAATTTGCAGATCACTTTATGCAAAAGCATACAAAACTGGATATGCTCATCAACAATGCCGGAGTGATGGTTCCTCCAGCTGCTAAAACGGATGACGGCTTTGAAATGCAGTTCGGCGTAAACTTTATGGGGCATTTTGCGCTGACAGGATATTTGCTGCCGCTCGTTAAGCAGACCGCCAATGCCCGAGTAGTGACACTTTCCAGTGGGGCGGCTACTTTGGTGGACAGCATTGACTTTGACAACCTCAGACTGGAAAAGAACTATGATGAATGGCGTGAATATGCCGTAAGCAAGCTGGCAGATATCTTGTTTAGCTACGAGCTGGACCGGAGATTCAAAAATGCCCGTATATCGGCCATTTCTGTGGCGGCGCATCCCGGCGTCACGCGAACCGATCTGCAGCGGAATATCCCGGGTGAAAATCTGGAAGGTATGTTTGCTGCATTTGATCAAGTGATGGAGCCCTGGCAGGGTGCCCTGCCAGGCCTATTTGCAGCAACAGATCCATCCGTTGAAGGCGGTAAATTCTACGGCCCGGACGGTCCGAAAGAATATGCGGGATATCCGGCCTTGTCCGGCCATCATACAGCAGCCATGAACGATGAAGCGCTTGCCAAAAGGCTCTGGGAATATGCGGAAAACGCCATACAATTGACTTACAAATTCTAATAATTGATCTGAAATGAAAAATCAAACAGTTTTAGTAACCGGCGGTACCGGATTTTTGGGCGTAAATATTATTCTTGAATTACTCAAAAAAGGATTTACCGTAAGAACAACACTGCGCACGCTCTCCCGTAAAAACGAAATTTTGGATGCCCTTACAGCAGGTGGCATCAGCACTTTTGATCAGCTGTCTTTTTATGAGGCCGATCTGCTCTCCGATAATGGTTGGGATGAAGCAGCACAAGGTTGTGATTATGTCCTTCATGTTGCTTCCCCATTTGTGGCTGAGCAGCCCAAAGACGAAAATGAGCTGATTATCCCCGCAAAAGAAGGTACGTTGAGAGCGTTGAAAGCTGCGAAAAAGGCTGGGGTTAAGCGCGTGGTGCTCACATCCTCTTTTGCTGCAATCGGTTATAGCATCGATCCCAGAAATCATGTTTTTACAGAACTTGACTGGACCGATGAAAACGCACCGGTACAGGCTTATATAAAATCAAAAACAATTGCAGAAAAAGCCGCATGGCAATTTATGGAGGATGAAGCCCCTGCTATGGAGTTAACGGTCATCAATCCCGTCGGAATTTTTGGTCCTATACTTGGCGGTATTTCCTCGGCCTCCCTGGATACTGTCGTCAAGGGAATTGTGGAGGGACACATTAAGGAAAATGCACCATTTACATTTGGTGCGGTGGATGTGCGCGATGCTGCTGATATCCATATCAAAGCCATGTTACATCCCGAAGCTGCCGGACAGCGATTTCTAGCAACATCGGAAGGGGCGATGTCTTTTTATGATGTGGCGGAACTGATCAAAAAAGAACGGCCCAAATTGGCCGGAAAAATTGCTACTATGCAGCCCACTCCAGTCGAAGAGTATACGCAGATGTCCAATAAAAAAGCCGCTGAAACACTGGGCTGGAAGCCCCGCACCAGAGAGGAAGCGATACTTGCAAGTGTGGACAGTTACAATTTCAGTAATACGCAAAATTAATCTGTAGGGATCAGTATATTTGGTAAACCATGAAAGTTAACAACATCCAATCCTGTCACCTTGGCCCGGAGATCTCTCCCGAGAACTATATACCGGAAAACTATTTTCTATACTTATTGAAGGGCGATATGAAGGCTTATGACGGCGAAAAAAACTACACAATGAAACCGGGCGACTATTGTATCGCCCGGAAAAATCATTTGGTACGTTATACGAAATACAAGGACAATGATGCGTTTGAAAAAATCATCATCACCCTGGATGAAGCATTCCTGAAGCGCTTCCTTGAACGGCATGTTTATGACGTCCGGCCATCAACCATCAGTGACTCCTTTATTTTTATACCGGAAAACAAGCTCATCAAGAATTTTATAATATCACTGGAACCTTACTATACCGGTGATCTTGAGATCAGTGCGGATTTTGTTGACGTAAAGAGAGAGGAGTTATTGATTATTCTATTGAAATCGAATCCTGACCTGATTAACATATTGTTCAACTTCTCGTTACCTGATCGGATTAATTTAAAGGAATACATGAACAAAAATTTCAGGTTTAACATCAGCCTGGAAAAATTTGCATTTTTTACGGGGAGGAACCTATCGACCTTCAAGCGGGATTTTCAACGCATATTCGGAACGACCCCGGGCATCTGGCTCAAGAAGAAAAGATTGCAGGAAGCTTATTTTCAAATCGCCGAGCAATCCAAGAAACCAAGTGATGTCTATCTCGAAGTAGGTTTTGAAGACCTGTCGCATTTTTCCTACGCGTTTAAGAAAGAATTTGGAAAGACGCCAAATGAGATAGCAAAGCCAATTTCAAATCGCATTTAATAACAATTAGCAAAAGTTCAACTAAAAATCCAGTTGACTGTGAGGTTAAACCAAAAAACCTCCCAAGGGCATTTCATCTATAATGCCGTTCTTGAAGCTGAAATAAACTTAAGGAAACCATCAGATTACATAAGGACATTAACTGACACTCTGAGCGCAAAAAACATATAGCGACTGCGCGTTTTGCAGCGGACTTTACCGACCATCCCCCCAACGATCAATATTCCCTTTTTAACGATACTTTATGCCCGTCCGATGGATAGTGAATTCAGCGGACGGTAAATAGGCATAGATTTACATCAGTAAAAACAAATCAATCATTCAAAAATTTAGTATTATGGAAATTATTCAAACCTCACAAAACGCATTGTCACATTCAGCAGTTACAGCAATCATCAATGCCCCAATTGAAAAGGTAAATATCGCAGACTGGTTATTGAACCTGCCTGATGCGGAATACCAAAGGTGTTCAACACAGCATATCGGTGCAGCAATCTCCACAACATTTGACGGAGAACCGGTTTCGCTTAATGTCGAAACAATAGGAGACGCATTAATGGTACAGCACTACGTAGCTGTTGTCCATGAACCTGCTTACTGTCGGATGCTTTCGATTTCAGATTCAATCACTAAAGGAGGCCGTACAAAAGTACAGGTACTTTGGGAACTTAAGGCTACCAGAATTGACGATAACTCCTGTCTTTACACCAATGAGATCCACGCGACTGCTACTCCAGAGATGCTGGCTTATATTAAAGAAAATGGAATAAATCTTTCCGATGCAGCAGCAGCAAGACAGGCCGCTTCGGATGCGCACAATCATGAAGAGACACCCAACTTTGCTAAAAGTATAGAAAATAAAGCCCTTACAGGAAAATACAACCAACCTTTTTAAAAATTTCTTTAAAATGGAAAATACATTATTTGACAAATTGATCGGTACCTGGACATTGGTGGAGCTGGTAGAAGTAACACTTGAAAGTGGGGACATTTCCTACCCCATGGGTGAAACACCAAAAGGTCTGATTATATATAATTCTGATGGCTATATGTCCGCGCAGATCATGAATCCAGATCGGAAGAACTTTAGCGAGGAGCATTGGACCGGAGCTACAGCAGAAGAATACATACAGGAAGGCTCTACCTATTTAGCATATTCAGGGCCTTTTGCTGCTAATCATAACGAACAGACATTAAGCCATACAATGTATATTTCTCTTTTTCCGAATTGGACAGGTCAAACACAAAATAGGAATATACATTTTGAAAATGAATATCTGATCTTAGAAAGCGGCAAACCCTTCCTGTCTGAGGGAAAAGTAGTTATCCATAAACTGAAATGGAAAAGAGCAGAAAATTTAAATCTAAAAATTGATTAAAATGAAAGCGGTTGTAATGTCAAGCTATGGTGGTCCTGAGGTACTACAGCTTAAAGAATTTGAAACTCCAAAAGCTACAGGTGATGAAGTTTTGATCGAAGTAAAAGCAGCAGGACTTAATAGATCGGATATATTTCAGCGACAGGGCAATTATCCCGCTCCCGCAGGTGTCCCGGCAGATATATTGGGTCTTGAGATAAGTGGGGTTGTCGTGGAGTGTGGGCCAGAGGTGTTGAACTTTAAGGTGGGAGATAAAGTGTGTGCATTGCTTGCAGGCGGGGGATACGCCGAATTTGTTTGTGTACGTGAAGGGCAATGCCTTGAAATACCTGCTGATCTCAGTTATGCCGAGGCTGCAAGTCTACCCGAGACCGTGTTTACCGTATGGTCAAATGTCTTTCAGAGAGGAGCTTTAAAACCTCATGAAACCCTTCTGATACACGGCGGAAACAGTGGTATTGGTATTACTGGGATTCAATTGGCACATGCGCTCGGGTCACGCGTCATTGTCACCGTCGGATCTGATGAGAAAGGTCAGAACTGTATCGATTTGGGAGCAGATTTTTATATTAATTATAAAAAGCAGGATTTTGAAAGAGAACTCCAGCAGGAGGGCGTTGACGTTATCCTGGATATGATCGGAGTTGATTATTTGCAAAAAAATGTCAATATATTAAAACCCGAGGGGAGACTTGTTCATATCAACGCCGTTTCGGGCAGCCATGTCGATCTGGATCTCTGGAAGATGATGGTAATGCGTCTCACTATAACAGGCAGTACGTTAAGAAACAGAGCATATGAGTTCAAAAAATACTTGACAGCTGAAGTTAAGAAGAATGTTTGGCCATTGCTAGAATCAAAGAAGTTCAGACCCATCATTTACCAGACATTTCCCTTTAAAGAAGCTGCACAAGCGCATAAATTACTTGAAAATGGCGCACATACCGGTAAGATCGTTCTTGTCAGATAAACATTAGAAAAATATAATTATCAAACACTTAATTTATAAATACCATGAAAGCGAATATTGGAATTACCGAAACAGATACAAATGCTGTTGCTGAACAATTGGCAAAATTATTGGCCGATGAAAATATACTTTATATCAAAACTCGAAATGCCCACTGGAATGTGACCGGAGAAAACTTCCATGCAAACCATATTTTCTTTGAAGAACAGTACAAGCAGTTGGACGGGATAATCGATAGCGTTGCAGAACGCATGCGAAAAATTGGACATTATGCTCCGGCAACGATGAAGATCTATTTGGAACTAACACACCTTACGGAATACAGTGAAAGGACAAATGATGGCCTTGGGTATATGAAAGACCTACTGGCAGATCACGAAAGTATTATCGAATTTTTACGTGGTCATATTATTCCTTTTGCCGAAGAATTCAAAGATTATGGAACCAGCGACTTCATTACGGCACTGATGGAAAGCCATGAGGAGATGGCATGGATGATCCGTTCATATTTTAGATAGGAGCTATTGATTAGCGATAAAAAAAGAAAGTAATAAGTATATTTGTCATATTAACATATATACTTATTACTATGAAAGCTCTGATTGTTGACGATAATGATATTGCAAGAACGACTTTAGCCCATTTGGCAAAGCAGGTTCCAGACCTTACCATTGTGCAGGAATTTTCAAACGCTATGGACGCCTACCATTTTATTCAGAAGAACGAGGTTGACCTGCTCTTTCTGGATATTGAAATGCCCGAAATGACAGGTATTGAACTTACCAAAAGTTTATCGGGAAAAGATACAATCATCATTTTCACTTCCTCCAAAAGGGAATATGCGATCGAGGCTTTTGAGCTTAATATCGCGGATTATATTTTAAAGCCCATTTCTCCTGTCCGTTTTTTACAGGCGGTGGAGAAAGCCCAGTCAATCCTTGATAGCAGAAAAGAGAATGTGCATGTCACCAATGATGAATTTTTGTTTGTCAGAGACGCTAACGTGACAAGGCGCCTGAAGCTTGAAGATATCTTTTACGCTGAGGCGATGGGAGATTATGTGAAATTTTATACGAGAGAAAAGATGTTTGCCATTCATGGCAAGATGAAAACCGCAGAGGAGCGTTTACCAAAAAACGACTTTATCAGAGTACATCGGTCCTACATAATATCCGTCAGTAAAATAGATACATTACAGGATGGTGGTATTATTATAAATGGCCAGTTTATTCCTGTAGCAGATGCCTATCGAAAGGCTCTTAATACAAGAATGAATGTATTTTAGTCGTAAACTGCTGTTATTTTCGTCCTGATCCACGAAGCCGCCAAAATCTTCTTAGCTTTTATATATGACAAAAAACTCTGTAATGAACAGTAAACGGTTTAGCTATTTTATAATTCTGACATTTATTGCGGGAACAGTACTTCTGATCGCCGTTCAGGTTAATTCGGCCAGCAATACAAAGGCGCTGATACAGAATAATAACACACTTTTGGCTGAGCTCCGTGCGAGTAATCATCTGAGGGAGATCGATCGCGATATCCTTGGCGTGGAAAGTAGGATCAGGGCATCGATAGCAACAAATGATACGACCCATCTGGAAGGTATCGACAAAAAGATAAATGAGATCGAGAACTTTCTTGATTCTTTGTCCAAAGATAATGCAGACCCTGTGGAAGAAAAGCTGATACAGCGACTCGGGGTACTGGCTATGGACAAAAAAATAGTCCGGGATCAGCTTCTGGCACGTTATAGTTCCTTAGGAAACATGGATGACCAGACCTCTATTGCCAATCCAAGAGCCCGAATTATTTCTAATGAAATTACAGCAATCACGGCTAAGATCTATAAAAGCAGGCAGTTGCACATGAGTGACCTCAGTAGACAGAGTGAAGCAATGGGCAGAAAAGCAAGGATCTATGATATCTCTTTGTTAATTTTATTGATTTTGAGTGGCTCCGTGGTGGGATTTCATATCCTCCGCCAATTCCGCCGACAACGGGTGCTGATCGAGGAATTGGATGCTGCAGAAAAGAAAGCTTCTATTGCAGCTCAGACCAAGGAAAATTTTCTTGCTAATATGAGTCATGAGATAAGGACTCCGCTCAGTGGAATCCTTGGTTTTACCAATCTACTCCAAAAAAGAGCGCTGGATGAGACTTCTTCCGAATTTGTGTCATCCATTCAGCGATCCGGCGAGAATTTGATGACGATCATAAATGACATACTTGATCTTTCTAAAATAGAGGCCGGAATGATGCGCATCACTGTTGGGACATTTAGTATCAGTGGGTTGTTAAATTCTGTAGAAACCTTCTTCACTGAAAGGGCAAAAGAAAAAGGACTATTGATTTCAAGTAAGATCGACAAGTCGATTCCGGATACGCTAATGGGGGATGCGACGAGGTTAACACAGATTTTGGTAAACTTGATCGGTAATGCCATTAAATTTACCAAACAGGGCAGTATCAATATCGAAATTTATAACAAAAGCATAGGTGAGGGTAAAGTTGTTGTTGGATTTATTATTGCCGATACTGGAATTGGAATTGACAAGGAAAAATTAGGCGATGTGTTTGAACGTTTTAATCAGGGAGAGGATTCTATTACGCGTAATTACGGAGGAACAGGACTTGGATTGTCTATTGTAAAAAATCTGATTCTACTGCAACATGGTGATATCGAGGTTCAGAGTGAGCAGGGAAGAGGGACGACTTTTAATTTTTTTATTCCTTATGGGATAGCACAGGAACAATTGTTAGCCGCTTCGGTGGTCGATACCGATTATTTCAAGGATTATTCAAATTTACCACTTCATATTTTAGTCGTTGATGATAATACGATGAACCAAAGTCTGATGAAGCATATGCTGGGGCAATGGAATGTTGATTTCGGAATTGTTTCCAATGGACTGGAAGCCATTGAATATCTGAAAACCAAACATTGCGACTTGGTATTGATGGATTTGCAGATGCCCCAAATGGACGGATATGCAGCGACACAACATATCCGGGAAGTATTAAAATTGGATATTCCGATCATCGCCATGACTGCGCATGCCCTGGCAGGTGAACGGGAAAAATGCCTCAGTAGGGGAATGGATGAATATATTTCTAAACCTATTAACGAAGAGGAGCTGTTCAAACTTATTTCACATTTTGGGCTAGGGATTGATGGCAAACAGCAGATCGAAGATAAAAATAGTGAAGATTTCAATTATTTAAATCTGGCTTACATGCACACAGTGAGCCGTGGAGACATAAGTTTCGAAAGAAAGGTGACCAGCCAGTTTATTGACAAAATTCCAGGCCAGCTTCAGGAGCTAAAGACTGCTTACGCAAATCAAGATTTCTCCAGATTTAAATTAAGAGCACATGATTTTAAAACCAGCGTCGCCATTATGGGATTGCTTCCTGTTCTTGATGATAAATTGGGAACACTTGAACTTACAACCGAACAGAACACATTATCGGAAGGTGTTTTAAAGGAAGTCGAGCAGATCCTTACCATAGCCGTCGAGGAAGCTCAACGTTTATTGGCAAGTTATACGGACTAAGGTATACATTAACAATAAGTAATTGAAAAGATCATCAAGTCGTGCTTGATGATCTTTTTTGTTGTTTCATAGTATGATGAAAATATGTTGAATTCAGTATTTTTCTGATAATCGTATTTTAACGATTCATTTTGCCCATTCGTCGAATGATTATTGAAATTGGCTAACTGTTCGTGTAGTTTTATGGTAGCAAAAAGAAAATACATATTCACATTTAAACCAAATAGCGATGAGCACTTTAAAACTAAAAGACGGAACAGAAATTTTTTACAAAGACCAAGGACAGGGTCCAGTATTGATGTTTCACCACGGCTGGCCATTATCTTCCGATGACTGGGATGCACAGGTGATTTTCTTCCTACAGAGAGGTTATCGCGTAGTCACTCATGATCGGAGAGGCCATGGCAGATCGAGTCAGGATATTTATGGACACACCATTGAGCAGTACGCTGCTGACGCTGCCGAGCTTGTTGAATTTCTCGACCTAAAGGATGTCATTCATATCGGTCACTCAACAGGCGGGGGTGAGGTAATTCGTTATGTGAACAAATATTCGAAAGGAAGAGCTAAAAAAGCTGTACTCATCAGTGCTGTTCCTCCGATCATGGTGCAAAACGAAAGTAACCCAGATGGTGTGCCGATTGCGGTATTCGATAATATCAGGGATCAGACTTTGAACAATAGACAACAATTTTATATCGATCTAACACTTCCTTTTTACGGTTACAACAGAGCGGGAGCCGATATTAAAGAAGGAATTCGGAGAAACTGGTGGAGACAGGGTATGATGGGGGGAATTGTTGCCCATTATGAGGGTATCAAAGCTTTTTCTGAAACAGATTTCACAGAAGATTTGAAAGCAGTTGATATTCCTGTCCTGGTGCTGCACGGTGAGGATGATCAGATTGTTCCTTATGAAAATGCCGGCGTTAAATCTGCTAAACTCTTAAAGAACGGAACGTTGATTACTTACCCGGGGTTTCCCCACGGCATGCCTACGACTGAGGCTCCTACGATTAATAAAGATATCCTAGCTTTTATTGAATCCTAAAACAGTCATACAAAAAGTATAAAAAAGTGAGCTCCATGGCTCACTTTTTTTGTTAACGTGTAATTAAGAATGCCCCACTCAATTTTATAAGCCTTTCAACTTAGCACATTTAGATTGTGCGAATTAGTACATGCCAGCTTATCGCCGAATACTTACATTCTAAAAAAGGTAAGTCTAGAAGCGACTCCCGATAAACGAATAATTTGACTGATCATTTGAAGGACGAATGTCTTGCTATAGCACTGTTTCAACGATCATATCTGCCTGTTCACCGAAAGTCAGCAACAACAGCGTCCTTTCTTCGGTAAATTTACGTTAGTAAAAAACAGGAATATCAATCGTTAAAAAAAAAATATTATGAAAACGACATCTTTAAGCTTCAAGTACGAATTAGAAAAAAAAGAACCACGTACAAACGATGGTGGGACTACCAGAGGGGCTTCTGTAACTGACTTCCCAGCTTCGATCGGAATCGCAGGTGTGTCGATGCGATTACAGCCGGGCAGTATGAGAGAGCTTCATTGGCATGCAAATGCTGCTGAATGGGCTTATGTAATTTCAGGAACTGTTCGTACGACTATCATTCATCCGGACGGTCATAGTTATACTGACAATTTTGAGCCGGGTGATGTATGGTACTTTCCTAAAGGTTATGGACATTCGATACAGGCAACAGGAAATGAAGAGTGTCATTTCATCCTGATATTTGACAATGGTAATTTTTCCGAAGACCACACATTTAGCGTAACTGACTTCGTTGCCAGTATGCCTCCAGAAATTGTAGCACAGAATTTAGGGTTGACTTTGGAAGAAGTTGCTGCACTACCGAAAAAAGAAGCCTATTTCGCAGCTGGTATTGTCCCGGATGAATTGTCGTTTAATGCTACTGCTAGACCAGAAGAATCTGACATAGAACTTACTAATCTACATCGTTATCCGCTTCACGCACAACAGCCTAGAATCATTCCCGGGGGCGGTCTTCAGCGATTGGTTACAAGTAAGGAGTTTCCGATCAGTACGACCATGGCCGGTTCTATTCTTGAATTGCAGCCTGGGGCACTTCGGGAAATGCACTGGCATCCGAATGCCGACGAGTGGCAGTATTATATTTCGGGCCAGGCGGAGATGTCTGTTTTTCTTGCTGAGGGTACTGTAGTCACCGAACAGTTCAATGCAGGTGACGTAGGCTATGTACCCATGGGAGCCGGGCACTACATTAAAAATACAGGCGATACCCTGTGCCGTGTTCTTATCGGATTTAACAGCGGGAAATACGAGTCTATTGATCTGAGCGAATGGCTTTCAGGCAACCCTAAAGATGTCGTGGTGACAAATTTCGGGCTGACGGATGGTGAAATTGAAAAATTTCCAACAAAAAAGATTTTTATTCAACCTAAAAAATAAAACTTATGTTGCCAGAAAAGAAAGCTTTTCTGTCCGCTGACAAAATAGGGGTACAAGAAAAATTAGCGATACTACTTGCTTTCATAGCTGGGTATATCGATGCAGTTGGGCTGATCAAATGGAAAACCTATGTTTCTTTTATGAGCGGGAATACCACGCAGCTTGGAACAGCGATAGACACAGGAACAGTAGAAGTCATCAGCTCATCGCTGTGCGTAATTGGGAGCTTTGTAAGTGGTATCTACCTGGGCACATGTCTCTCGCAGTGTCAGAGACAGCGAAAATTTTCATCCAAATTCTTTATTGTGGCCGGCATTTTAATCACTTACAGTATCGTTGGTAGCTATTATCAGATACCGAACTATAGCTCGCTGGTCATTATCGGCTTTTCAATGGGGATGATGAACACGATCGTTACTTCGGTAGGAAAGCAAAATGTAAATACCGATTTTGTGACGGGGACGTTAAACAGTCTGGCAAAGAACTCGGCGATGTATACTATGAGCAATAGCAAAGAGGATAGGACTACCTATAGATCGAATACCATCCGTTTGTTGATTCTTTGGATAGGTTTTATCTTGGGCGCTTTTATCGCGCCGATGCTTCTTGATATGCTTACAAAGTGGACACTGCTTCTACCAGCGTTTTTTCTACTGGCATCTGCATTCTTATTCCCTATATCAATTATTAAAGATTAAAATTATGTTAGAAAAAAATACTGTTGCGCCTGATTTTACATTATTTGCAACACCAGACCAGAAAGTTACATTATCCGAATTTAAGGGTCGTAACGTGATCTTAGCATTCTATCCTGCTGACTGGAGTCCGGTCTGCAGTGATCAGATGGCACTGTACAATGAAATGCTCAAGTACTTTAAAAAGTATGACGCAGAACTGTTCGCAATTTCTGTGGACAGCAAATGGTGCCATCTGGCTTTTTCGCAGTCCCGTAACCTACACTTTCCGCTCCTTGCAGACTTTGAACCAAAGGGGGGAGTAGCAAAGAAATACGATGTCTATAATGAGAATGAAGGTCAGTGCAACCGCGCTCTTTTTGTAATCGATAAAGAAGGTATCATCCAATGGAGCTACAAATCACCGACGGCGGTAAATCCCGGTGCAGATGGAATATTGGACACTCTTGAAAATCTTAAAATAAAATAATTATGTCATTAAAAATACCTGTCAGTACTACTGACCACGCCCAAGGCAATCTAAATGCCGATTTAGTTATCGTAGAATATGGTGACTACCAATGTCCCTACTGTGGAGCCGCTTATCCGGTGCTAAAGAAGCTCTTGAAAAAATTTAGCGGAGAGGTGAAATTTGTATTTAGAAACTTCCCGCTTTCAGAAATGCACGAATATGCGCTTCCAGCCGCGATCGCTGCAGAAGCTGCTTCTTTGCAGGATAAGTTCTGGGAAATGCATGACGCTATTTACGAAAATCAGCAATACCTGGACGACCTGTATCTTTTTAAAATGGCAGAAGAAATAGGATTAGATATGGAAAAGTTTAAGTCCGATATACAAAAAGAGGAGCTGGCGAATAAAATAGATGCCGATTTTCAGGGCGGAGTTATCAGCGGAGTCAATGGGACACCATCCTTTTATGTTAATGGCAAGAAGTTTGACCCTGGAGCTGAAGACCTTTTCAAGCTTTTCATTAAATAAAAAAGGAGATTTATTGGAGCGGTACTACCATCAGCGGCTTTTTAGCTGATGGTAGTACATAGAATACGATTCTAAACCTTATCCTCCACAATCATTTTTCGATGTTCTCTACCCCAAATAATCATTTCCGAAATAATATTCCCGAAAGTCCTGCAATATTCAGTGGGTTCATATTCAATTAAAACAGGAATATCGGGATAAACAGTTCGTTTAACCAACTTATTTAACTCCATATCTTTCAGTTCTTTTGAAAGCATTCTTGTCGTAATCCCGGGGATACTTCTTTCAATTTCGCGAAAACGTCGGTTGCCGTTGCAAAGCGAATTAATAACAGGAATTCGCCACTTTCCTCCAATGAAATAGAGTGTGTCCTGCAAAGCTCTAAGTTCTTCTGTCTGATCTCTTTCCATGATCACAAAGTTAAATGATATAATTGATGATACTGATATACTCCGTTATACTGATAACAAAAGTATACCATTTCCCCTATAACTTTGTAAAAAAATCAAAGAAATGAATAAGTTCAATAACAAATTAGCCATCGTAACAGGTGGAAACAGCGGAATAGGATATGCAACCGCAAAAGAATTAATCGCAGAAGGAGCACAAGTAATTATCACCGGAAGACGAAAAGAAGCCATTGAAAAGGCTGCTGCAGCGTTAGGGGCTATTTCTTTTGTGGCAGATCAAGGGAAATTGGAAGATATTGAAAATTTCAAAACCCAAGTTGAAAAGCAATTCGGAAAAGTTGACATCCTGTTTATTAATGCAGGCATCACTGGAAGTTTAGGTCCGATCGAAAATATGAGTGCCGAAAATTTTGACGATGTAATAGGTATTAATTTCAGAGGAGCTTATTTTACCTTGAGCAAATTTATTCCCCTGTTGAACGATGGTGCTTCAGTGGTATTTCTTTCATCCAACGTCGCGACCACATCTAAACCAAATAGCTCGATTTACCAGGCAAGCAAAGCAGCATTGAATTCCATTGCGAAGACCGCTGCTGCAGAACTGGCACCAAGAAAAATCAGAGTAAATTTAGTGAGCCCGGGGCCTACAAAAACGGAGATTATGACCAAAGCAGGACTGGATGAAAAAACATTGGAAGGTCTTGATGAATGGTTAATCAGCGGAATCCCTTTACAAAAAATGGGAACTGCGGAAGATGTAGCCAAAGCTGTTATTTACCTGTCAGATAACAATGTGGCAAGTTTCATGACCGGAACAGAAATCCTTATGGACGGTGGAATGGTTTTATAATTGGGGCTTCATTTTTTGGAATGTGGGTGCTGGAAGCTTGAAAAAATTCCAGCACTTTCTAATGATATACACCAACTACTGAACGTATCGATTTTTAGGAAATCCAGCTCAGCAAAGGGCATCTGGAACATGAGGAAAAACTTACTTAAGTTCTGGAAGTTTAACCTCTCTATCATAAAGAACATTAACTACATTTTTTATGAAATCTTCCTTTTTGATCCGTTCACCGTTGGTATTATAAGCAATTGAAATATCGGCTTCTTTATTATAAATTAGAACCGCATGGGATCCCAGGGTATCCCCACCATGTCCATAAAATATGGTCCCTTCAAAATCCCAGACTGCGATTCCTCTTCCCCAATCTTCTTTTCCTATTAGAGGTTCCATTAACTGAAGCGTTTCCTTTTTAATAATATTGTTGTGGAACAAATTGTTCACGAAGACATTTAAATCATACGAGGTTGCAGCAATATCGCCGACGCCTATAACATTAAGAAAGTCGAGATCTTTATCTAATAGATGCCAAGAATTATCATTATAGCGATAAGGTGGATAAACGTTTTTTTGATTGGGCCTGAAAGAATCTAAATTTTTTAATCCGAGCGGTTTTATAATTTCATTTCTAACAATTTTTTGATAGGACTTTCGGTATTTTTCTTCAAGGATTTTTGCAAGTAGATAATATGCGGAATTTGAATAAGCGACCTTTTCATCCGGTTCAAAATTTTTCCCCTGTTGGATGATCAGGTCCATGATTTGTTTATCAGTTGTCTTCTCAGTTACCCATACTTCGCCATCTTTAACAACATAACTGCCTAGTCCGCTGGTATGGCCAAGAAGATGTTTTATGGTTATTTTATCCGAATTGGGAATTTGAGGATAGAACTCAGCAAGTTTATCGGTCAAATGTAATTTGTTATCCTCGATTAACTTAAAAATTAGAACTGCTGTAATCATTTTGGTAACAGAGCCAACCTGATACTTTGTACTTTGATTGTAGATCAATCCAGGTAAATTTTTTTGACCAAAATGTTTGGTATAGACTTCTTTCCCATTCTTAAATATAGATAGACTGCCGATCCCTAGATTTTTATTTTCAATTGAATTAAAATAAGTATCAAGTTTTTCGGAATTAATATTTTGTGCAAATAGAAAGGTTGGAAGGATAGCAATTAATAGAGCGGCTAGTTTATTTTTCATTTTAAATCTGTTTTTTCTAATATTCGTATGACAATCAGCTATTGACATATATTGCAATATCGTGTTATTTACTTTAGGAATGATAAGTTTTGGCAAAATCTAGTTTGGTAGTACTCAAAAGGAAACAACTTACTTGAAACAATATTCAAAGGCTGATCTCGATAGCGATCAACAATAAATGCAAGTCGACACCGACCTGCATTTAAGGATAAAAGAACTACGAAAGAGCATCTAGCGAAGTGATCATTTTTAACGGCTTAACTTACCACAGTATTCAGCGCCCAGTCCTCAAAATGAATCTTGCCTGCATTATATTCTTCAGCAGGGACGAGCAGTGATCTAGGAACAACAAGATGCATATATTTGCTATTGTCATCAGAAACAACCTTTATGGGCTTTCCGGATATCGCAATATATTTTGCCACAAAATCATCCATATTTGCCCTTGTAGGCCCAGCAATCTCTACCGTACCATTTTTAGGCTCTTCGAGTGCAAACTGTACAATGTAATCTGTGACATCTTCCAGGGCAATGGGCTGGTAGTCGATCTTCGAAACAAATACCTCGTCAGCCTGTCCCTGAACGGCAATGATCGCATCGGTATGCTCATAAAACTGTGTTGAACGAATGATTGTATAAGGTATTCCCGAGTTTTTGATGTTGTCTTCCTGGTATTTCTTTGCGCGAAGATATCCGATCTCCAGCGCATCGTCTGTTCCGACAATGGAAAGTACGAGGTGATGCCTGATGTTTGCAGCCAGCTCCGCTTTTACCAGATTCTTTCCGGCGGTCTGAAAAAAGTGGATTGCATTTTCTTCTTCAGGAGAGGAGGAATTGGATAGATCGATTACTATTTCCGTATTTTCCAGTGCTTGCGAAAGACCTTCTCCGGTCATGAGATCTACTCCATGTGAAGGTGAACCAATGATCACCTGATGACCAAGGTTTGCCAGTTTTTTTGTGACCAGCCTTCCAGTAAGACCTGTACCACCGATTACTAAAATTTTCATATGTGAACTATTTAATTTTGTGAAATTGATTAAAATAAGCTGCGCACCTGTACGCCGAATGGATTTCCAAACCAGCACCGCCAATATCCGTCCCGTCCTTTCTTTGCGTAATCGCTTGAAGTTCCGGTAATATTTACTTTTTCGCCGTTATTTCCTGTCCCAGTGATTCTCCAATGCAGGACCAATGAGGCCAGATTATCGGTCGAATAAATATTCCTGGCAAAAATTTCTATCGGCAATCCAAAACCGAAGGACTGCTGCAGCTCATGGGCGATCGCTATTTTTCCGCGTTTGGGCTCACCGCTGGTACTGATAACGACTGCATCATCCTCATAGAAGCCGAGCATGGTTTCAATATCCCTGGAATTAAAATGATCCAAAAGAGAATCGACAATTCCTTCAGGGGTGGTTGATAATTTATAAGTCGGACTTTCTGCCAAATTATGACCTTCCATAACACCTAAGAATTAATATTATGCGATCTACTGTACCGTACAGTGTATCTATAGTACAAAATTGGTCAAAAAATGAATGCAGGAAAACTGACAAACAAAGGTAAAAGGTAGACAAAAAAAGAAGCAGGTTCTAAGTTCAATAGGATAGTTTGTCTAATCCAGGTCTGGATTGGAACGTAGTGTCTTTCTGTAATCACCCGGTGATCGTCCAGCTTTTTTTGTGAAAAGCCTGATAAAATACTTGGTATCTTTATAACCTAGCTGGACCGAAATTTCCTTAATACTCAATTGCGAATAATAGAGCAGGCGCTGTGCTTCGCTTAGTATTTCCTTCTGGATCAGTGCCGATGCAGATAAGCCCGTCACTTTTTTAACAACATCGTTTAGGTGGGCCACGGAGATATTTAACCTTTGGGCATATGCTGAGGGGCGTTTAAGGCTGCGGTAATCACGCTTTACAAGATTTCTGAATTCGTTGGTTATACTCATAACCCTGGGGCTGTGACTTATGGACCCAGCGGCCGATCTGCGATCGTGACAAATTACCGCCTGCGTTATAAAAGCTGACAGCAAGGGCTGTTGCACTTCCTTATTTGCGGTATTGTTTATACTGTCCAAATTTTTTAGGGAGTCCAGGATTGCCGTAAACCATTGTTGCTCGGGCGCTGAGAGTGACAATATAATGGTTTCATTTAAAGATGCATCAAGTATGTCCTTGGCTGACCTGGTCATATGATGGCCTTCAAAAGAAATGTAATAGCCAGATGCCCCTAAAGCCGTGGTGATCTGATGTACCTGATGCGGTGGGCAGACAAAAAGTGTTCCTGCAGGCATGGTCAGCTGTTCAAAATCAAATAGGACTTCCAGCTGCCCAGCTTCAACAAGCATGCAGGTATAGTGGTCATGCCGATGTGGATTCAGCGCTTTTAGGATGCCCGGAGTGGAACCATCCCATAGGCCAACAGCCATACTGCTGCTGGAATCCATGCTGTTCACTAAAATAGAATCTCTTTTTGGCATGTGGCGCAATTTTAAACTCAAATTTAGTTCATATACTTTAAGAATTGCTATCGATTATGCTTTATTATCCTGATTTTCTAATTATTTATTACGCCCCTTTTTGCTGTCCAAGAAAGTGACATCAGCTATGTGAACCATAAAAAAATCAATGCATGGGAAAACGTTGCTCAGAAAGTAAGGTTTGGCGGAATTTTGTTTTCAAAAAGTGAATAATCTTTTTGGAAATAGTACTATTTATCAAAAAGTCGAACTTACGTGATGTGTTATCTGCAGCTGGATATCATATCGTGCTGTTGGTGCTGAGGAAATCTTTAAATGTCGATGTTAAAGGACTACTTACCAATATGTTTTTCATAATTTGTCCTCGCGCTTGTCAGTTCTTCCGTATGCCGGGCAATCCATAACCAGAGCGGCGTGACTTGGACCAAAAGACCTTTACCTAGTTCAGTAAGCTCATATTCTACTCTTGGTGGTACCTCAGGAAAAACGCTTCTTGATATCAATCCGTCTCTTTCCAGTTCCCGTAGGCATTTTGTCAGCATCCGCTGACTGATACCCTTAATATGGCTTTCCAAATTCGAAAAGCGCATCCTACCGTCAATTCCAAGTGCATGAATAACAAAAAGTGACCATTTATTACCAATATGGCTAAGTATATCACGTTTCAGGTCTTCCTGGTCTTTGTTCAGCACCTTGCAAATATCATCCCAGGCCGCAGCTATTTCGTTATCGGTCATTGCTCTATCTATTTTTTTAAGTTAAAATGCGCTTTTTGTTGGTCAAAGATAGTTGATTTTGACAATAGAACTTGTAAGAAAGGATTGATTTTTGAATGGTGACGGCAGACGGACAAAAAAACTGTAACGAAACAAAAACTAATCTACCTAATTCTCAAAAGACTAACATCGGTGTAAGCAGCTCACAGCGAGATACCTTATTGTTTGACGGAATTGGACTCCCTAACTTTGCGTAAGAAAGAGGAACTCAATCAATTAGTAATGGATTAACTTCCTGACAAATTCTTTTTGAAATGAAAAATACATCAATTTTAATATTGGGAGCAGGTGAATTAGGAATGCCTGTCATTCGTCATCTGGCAAATAAAGCCAAAAACTACAGCGATACAACAGTTACAGTTCTGCTTAGAGAAGCAGCCATAAACGCTGAAGATGCAGATAAGAAAAAGAATATAGCCGAACTCAGAGATCTGGGTGTTAATTTACTTGTGGGAGATCTGTCTGCTCCTTCTTCAGAGCTTGTTGCTATTTTTAAAAATTACGATGCTGTTGTTTCATGTACGGGGTATGGAAGCGGTGCCGGAGGTTTTCAGCTGAAGCTGGCAAATGCTGTTTTGGATGCTGGAGTCAAAAGATATTTTCCGTGGCAGTTCGGAGTTGATTTTGAAGTGATAGGCCGGGGCAGTGCTCAGGATCTATTTGACGAGCAGCTCGATGTACGTGAGCGTCTTCGATCACAAAGTGCTACAAAATGGGTTATTATTTCCACCGGTATGTTTACAAGCTATCTTTTTGAACCCTTTTTCGGCCTTTTGGATATGGATAACAAATCTTTCAATGCTATTGGGGGCTGGGATACTGCGGTTACTGTCACAACGCCTGAGGATATCGGAAAACTTACCGCTGAGATATTTTTTGCGGAGCCAGCGATTGAGAATGAGGTCGTTTATATTGGTGGCGATACGATCACCTATGGACAGTTGGTGGATATCGCTGAATCGCTTTCAGGGCAAAAGTATGAACGTACACTTTCCGATATGACGGAAATACAGCAGGACCTTAAAAATGATCCGACCAATTTCGTAAAAAAATACCGTTCAATTTTTGGTGCCGGCAGAGGTGTTTCTTGGCCATTGGAGGTGACATACAATT
Organism: Sphingobacterium sp. GVS05A; assembly: GCF_019969845.1. GTDB lineage: Bacteria > Bacteroidota > Bacteroidia > Sphingobacteriales > Sphingobacteriaceae > Sphingobacterium. Next base: position 208,900 of record NZ_JAHXYR010000011.1, on the reverse strand, counting down.
TCAAACATTGTATTGAAACGATTTCTGCAGCACAATGGGCAAAGGATAATATTGACTGGGATTCTTTTAATAAATAGGACGTAGGTTATTTATTCGGTAACGGATTGTAAAGTTAGCAAGGGATACTGACTGCCAGGAGTGTAAAAAAAATGATCAAAATAGGTACTTTGCCATTTGTTTTAGATTATCGTAAAATAGAGGTGGGTGACTCAATCTGAGCCCTTAAACTCAGCTCGATTGCTGATCATCTGCAACGTTATATCAATGATACGAAAGAAGTAACCACAAAAGTTAATTCTTTCGTATTTGTATTAGTTTCAATCTTTCAAAATCAACCACGTACCGTATTCAACAGATCGTGCGGATACCCGAGGCTAATGGAGCTTAAAGCATCCAGTTTGGCCAGCTCGTCAGCTGTCAAATTAATTTCAGTAGCGCTAATACTTTGCTCAAATTGATTGATATTGCGCGCTCCTAGCAATGGGAATGCCTCTTTTGATAAATTCCATGCAAACGCAATCTGACCGGGAGTTGCTTCATATTTTTCCCCGATTGATATCAGTTCATCAATGATCAGTTTGGTTTTCTCGTCTTCCGTATATTCAGTGTCATTAGAGTGACTGATGCGTCCTGCTTCTCCCTTTCTATATTTAGCGGTGAGCAGTCCGCCCGCCAGTGGCGAATACATCATGACTCCTAAACCAAATTCCTTAGCCATCGGGATCAGTTCACGATCTGGGGTACGTTGCAGCAAATTGTACTCAATTTGTAAGGTCGTGAGTTTTGTAGACCCCGCGATTGCCGATACCTTCCATGCCGGGAAATTCGTCAGTCCTGCATATAGTATTTTTCCTTCTCTGATCAGATCCTGTAGCCCTATGGCTATTTCTTCCAGCGGAGTTACCCCGTCATCATAATGAGGCATATATATGTCAATGTAATCAGTCTTCAACCTTTTCAGACTTTGTTCAACAGCCTGACGCATGGATTTACGGTTATTTCCAAAATTACAGATTGCGGGGCTTGGGTCGCTGCTTCGGGTATATTTTGAGCAGATAATAAAATTGCTTCGCCGGCCTTGTATAAAATTACCAACGATTTCTTCAGCCTCTCCAAATTGGTAAACATCAGATATGTCGATAAAATTACCACCTGCATCTGTATAAGCTGTTAAAATCTTTCTCGATTCTTCGGGATCGGCCCCGTAGCCTTTTCTTGTGCCAAAGTTGGCTGCTCCCAAAATTATTTCACTGGCATGCAGTCCTGTTTTTGATCCAAATAACTTGTATTTCATATTTTTATATTTACTTTGTTGCAAAGTTAAGGGCATAAAGTAACCGTGTCAATTACGGATAAATTTATCTATACTCACTTTATATCTTCGTAAAATATATCAGCTATGTACGAAAAAAAGCTTCCGGTCAATTTAGATTGTGGTTTACATCTGTTTTTGCAGGTTGTTCAGGGAAAATGGAAAATAAATCTGCTTTGGGCAATACATTCAGGTATCAAGCGTCCGGGTGAGCTGCAGCGGAAAATCCCCAATGCAACCCGTCGTGTACTTGATGCGCAGCTTGGCCAGTTGATTGAACACGGATTAATCAATAAAGTCGTCTTTGATCAGCTTCCGCTGAAAGTAGAATATGAACTGACTGGGCTAGGTGAAAGTCTCATACCGGTCATCGAGGTAACGGCCCAATGGGGCGAGGATCACAGAAATGAATTGGAACAGTTTTTTTAAGCCTAGTCATAACCTATAAAGAATCACGGTGGTGCTATCGGCGTGGAACGTGAGGTAAGATAGAGAGCAACGTTCTGGTTCACATTGCCCTTGTAGCTTTGTTGGATATCTGAATGGAGCAATGTGATTGCAACATCATGTTTACAAAAGCTTTCGTTACGTCAATGTTACATTCGCCTACTGCGTCATTGTTTATATTTGTAGCGTACACAAATCAAAATGCTGTGCATTAGATAACATACAACCTATGTTAAGACGAGTCATATTTCAATTTCTCTTACTGGTAAGCGCGATGCTGCTGATCGTGAAGCCTTTGATCGGGTTTTCATTGTATCATCAGGCAAAGACGCAGGGCGAGAATGAGTTTATCACCGTTATCAAGGCCTTTAGTAAACGAAAACAAGAATACCTGGATTGGGTTGATGTAAAAGATGTTGTCTGTCTGACGCTCTCGCCGCTTCGTCACTTTGTCGCCAAAGTAAAGGAGTTTTTCATTACCCACTTTTTCAACACGTTCTTTCCGAATTCGGGCACGTTTTCGATTGGTAACTTCTTTTCTAAAATAGTATTGCCACTCGAACGGCTATACCTGCGTAATCTTCAGCTGACTTTATGATAAAAAGGCCATTTTAATCGTATTGAGTGGGTCCCAATGGGACTGCAAACATTCATTTATTTTAAAATAAGCTTTTTATATGTTTCAGAAACTTGTCCTTATGGGGCATGTGCTGCTCTGCTGTAGCTTTTTTAGCTATGGACAGGAGAGTCATGTGCCTATCAAACTCAACCAGCTGCTGTCGTCGGTAACGCAGCATGCACCATCCTTACGCACCGACTATGTCCGTACACAGGTGCAGCAGGCCCGCGCAGCAGAAGCCAAAAACAACCGTCTGCCGAGCCTACAGCTATCGTATCAGGCAGACGTCGGCTCCAATAATAATGTGCCGGGGCCTTACTTCGGTTTTGGCCTTGTTCCGACCAATAATGGTGGTATACGTCCCAATAATAAGTATCAGGCTGTGAGCAGCAATCTTGGCATTGCGGCCTTCCAGTGGGAGGTCTATAATTTTGGTCAATTCAATGCCCAGGATCAGCTCGCGCAGGCGGAGGTGACCGTGGAGAACCGCCGTTTTGAACAGTCGAAGTATGACTTACAGTCCTTCACGATCTATAGTTATCTGCAGTTATTAAAGTTGCATGACCTGATCGGCATTCAGTCGCGCAGCATAGCCCGTAACCAGGAAATACGTCAGTCGATATTTGCGCTGGTCAAAAGTGGTATCCGGGCAGGGGTGGATACCAGCATGGCGGATGCTGAAATATCGCGTAGCCAGCTTGGCCTCATCGAACTGGATAATCAGCAACAGCAATTGCAGATTCAGCTGGCTACGCTGGCGGGTATGTCCCCAGCGCAGATTGTAGCGGATACCACTGCCGAAAAGATTCTTTTCGAGCAGGTAAAGAACGCACCCATTGAACTCGATGGCGGCCGCCAGCATCCTATGGTCGCCTATTATAATGCGCTGTTCGACAAGACCAAGATGGAAGAGAAGCTGGTCTCCAACAGTTACCGACCCAAGCTGTTCCTCTCGGGCGCAGTCTGGGGCAGGGCATCCAGTGTACATAGCGATAATAATTATGGTTCGCTAGCCGATGGTTTTGGGCTGCAACGTGGTAATTACCTTGTTGGTCTAGGGATCAACTACAACCTGTTTGATCTGCGCCGCAAAAAGGTGAAACTAAACACACAGCGCCTTATGGTGGACGAGGCTGGGCAAAAGCTACAGGAACAACAGGCCAACATCGCCATGAATATAACACAGTCGGCCACTGAAGTGGCAACTGCAGAAAGACGTCTGAAGGAAATTCCGCGTCAGACCAAGGCCGCAAATGCCGCCTACCGCCAGAAGTTTTCCTTGTATAAAAACGGGCTGATTGATATTGTGGAGGTCAACGTTGCACAGAACATGCTCAATCAGGCAGAGCGCGATTACATTACCGCCAAGTATAATTATTATCTGGCATTGTTCCACCAGGTGGTCGCACAAAACAATGTCGATGGCTTTCTTCAACTTTTTAACTAATCACTTATGTCACTAGTCACAGCTGCTTTACGAAGGCCGATCACCACAGTGATCATCACCCTGAGCCTGCTGCTCTTTTCGGTACTCGCTGTACTGAAAATACCGATCGATATATTTCCGCAGCTCAATTCACCGACCATTTACGTCATTGAATCTTACGGCGGGATGTCCCCACAGCAGATGGAAGGTTTTTTCTCCTCCCGGATGCAGGATCAGTTTCTCTATGTCAACGGAATTAAAAATATATCCGCCAAAAATATTCAGGGCCTTACGCTCCTGAAACTTAGTTTTTACGAAAATACCGATATGGCCGAAGCTTCAGCGCAGGTGGCGCTGCAGGTAAACCGTGCCATGAAGTTTTTTCCGCCGGGAGCATTGCCACCGCAGGTGGTCCGTTTTGATGCTTCCTCTTTGCCCGTAGGTCAGTTGGTGCTTTCTTCGAAGACAAGAAGCCTCAAGGAGATTTACGATATGGCGAGCACGCTGGTACGCCCCATGTTCTCTGCTGTACCGGGCCTCTCCGCGCCGCCACCATTTGGCGCCAATTCCAGGACGATCACGGTAAATGTGGACCCCAATAAATTGCGGAGCTACAACCTGACCGCCGATGAGGTGGTGATGGCGTTGTCCAAATTTAACGTGATGTCGCCATCCGGTAACCTGCACCTCAACAATACAATGTATGTAACCACCATCAATTCACTGATCAAGAATGTTGCAGATTTTGCTGATATCCCTATTCTGACAAAAAATGGGATCCCAATTTATATCAAAGATGTCGCACGCGTATCGGATGCCTCGGATGTGACGGTAAGTTATGCACTGATCAATGGTCGGCGCTCTGTTTATATTCCTGCGGTTAAGACATCGGATGCATCCACCTGGGCAGTGGTCAGCAACCTAAAGGCCAAGCTGCCGGAAATCCAGAATCTGCTGCCGGAGGATGTGAAGGTGTCTTATGAATTTGACCAGTCAGTAGCGGTTATGAACTCGGTGCAGAGTCTTTTGCACGAAGGTGGGCTCGGCGCTTTGCTTACCGGTCTCATGGTACTCTTGTTTCTGCGCGACTGGCGGAGCAGCCTGATCGTGATCGTCACCATACCGGTATCCATCCTGATCGGGGTCCTGCTGCTAACATTGTTTGGCCAGACCATCAATATCATGACCTTGAGCGGCTTGGCTCTGGCCATAGGTATCCTTGTCGATCAGGCCACGGTGACCATCGAAAGCATACACCAGCATCAGGAACAGGGTACACACAAGCGTAAGGCGATCTACAATGCCTGTCAGGAGATTGCCGTTCCACTACTATTGATCCTGTTCTGTATTTTGGCCGTATTTGCACCTTCCTTTATGATGACGGGGATTCCCCGGGCGATGTTTCTGCCACTTTCGTTATCCATTGGATTGACGATGATCGCTTCGTACTTTATGGCGCAGACCTTGGTACCTATTTTATCCAACTGGTTGCTCAAAGAGCATCATATCGGTCATTTCAAGTCCGACTCGCCGGGCTTTTTCGATAAGATCAAAAAGCGTTATCGCTTCAGCCTATATCGCTCCATGCGCCATAAGGGGAAAGTCATCATCGGTTATCTGTTGCTCACGCTGGCGCTTGCGGCAGTGGCATTTGTGTACATCGGCAAGGATATCATGCCCAAAGTCAACAATGGGCAGTTTCAGTTACGGATCAAAGAGCCCGATGGGACCCGGCTGGAGCGTACCGAAGAGTCCGTCAAACAGGTGCTGCAGGTAATCGATAGTACGGTCAACCATCAGGTCGCCATCAGTTCGGCCTATGTTGGCCTAGTGCCCAGCAGCTATGGGGTCAGCAACCTCTATGTATTCAATACCGGGACGCATGAAGCCGTGATCCAGGTCAACCTGAATGCGGACTATCACGTCAATATGGATGAACTCAAAGATGTCTTACGGCGTAATATCCATTATAAATTACCCAAATTGCGCCTGAATTTTGAGCCTATTGATATGACCGAAAAGATTATGAGTCAGGGCGCTGCAACGCCGATCGAGGTGCGCATAGCCGGAAAGAAAATGGACGAACTGAAGGTCTACGCGGATCAGGTAGTCAGCTCATTACGGCACATCGACTATCTGCGTGATGTGCAGATCGCGCAACCGCTCAGGCTGCCAACCATTTCTATTTCGATCGACCGGCTCAAAGCCTCCCAGCTTGGTCTACAGATGGATGATATTGCTCGTTCGGTAACGGCCAGCACTTCATCGAGCCGATTTACCCAGAAGATCCAATGGCTTGACGAAAACAATACCTATACTTATCAGGTACAGGTGCAGGTACCTGAATATGTGATGAATACAATGGACGAGCTACGTGAAATTCCGCTGGTGAAAGGGCAGCTTACACCAACTTTGGGCGATATCGCTACTTTCAATACACAATATTTACCAGGTGAATATGACCGGCAGGGGCCAAGGCGGTATTTGACAGTGATGGCAAATATCCATAAGAAGGACCTGGGGACAGCAACAGCTGACGTGAAACAAGCTATCCGCGAACTTCCGGCTCCACCTCGCGGTGTTGTGGTGGAAATGAAAGGGATGTCGACACTATTGCTCGATACCATGGGTAGTCTGCAATTAGGTTTAGCCTGTGCAGTTGTTGTTATATTTCTGCTGCTGGCAGCGAATTATCAAAGTGTGAAGCTTTCGCTGACCGCATTGGTCACTATTCCTGCAGTGATCCTAGGGTCGTTGGGCATGCTATTGCTCACCGGATCTACGCTCAACCTGCAATCTTACATGGGTATGATTATGTCTACTGGGGTCTCCGTAGCCAACGTCATTTTGATCGTATCCAATGCTGAAACGCTACGGCTGGACTTCCGCAATGCTAGGACTGCTGCCCTGGCCAACGCGGCTACGCCCGATACTGATGACCAGTATGGCGATGATTGCCGGTATGATTCCCATGGCCATGGGAATGGGAGAGACGGGTGAACAGGCCGCGCCACTGGGTCGGGCCGTTATCGGTGGTCTTTTTGCCTCCACTTTTGCGGCCCTCTTTATTCTGCCGCTCCTGTTTGTGTGGATGAAGGAAAAATCCACGTTCGATTCCAAATCACTGTTGCCACAGGACGAGCCCGATCATCGAAAGCCACTCGTGGAAAAAGACACGTATAGTGTAAACTAAAAAAATACAGTGGGCTTTCCGAATCGAAATCCAACAGTAGGAACTGCAATGATAAAGTAAGAATGTACCATTGAACAGGATAAGAATCGTATTTAAAGATATAACCGCCAAAGGCAGCATGTATGCCTTAAAGACACAATTGAGTAATGAATAAGAAAATTAAACGGATGAAAAAAATAGGCTATTTATTATTTTTGACAGGCTTACTTTCCGCTTGCGGTCACACCGAAAAGCCGATTGACCTGACGCCGAAAAATCCGGCTAAGGCCAGTACCTATCAGACAACAGTCATACAAGAGAAAGTCATGTCCAGCAGTGTGCGTTTACCCGGTAAGCTCAAACCCTTTAATGAGGTAAATATATATGCCAAAATGAACAGCTTTGTTAAGCATATCTTCGTGGACAGAGGAGCGGTTGTCAAAAAGGGGCAGCTGCTGATGCAGCTGGAGGCACCAGAAATGCTTGCTGCGGTACAGGCCGCGCATTCACGTTTTGTGCAGGCACAGGAGACCGCTTCTGCGAGTAAGGATAAATATATAAGGCTCAAAAATGCCGCACAGGAGGAAGGGGCAGTATCGCCGCTTGATCTGGACAATGCGCTATCAAAGATGAAAGCTGACGAAGCGGTAGCCATGTCGGAAAAAGCGAATGTGGAAGAAGTTGAAATGTTGCAATCTTACCTGAATATCAAAGCGCCATTCAATGGTGTCATCGTGCAGCGTAACGTTTCTGAAGGAGCACTGGTGGGACCGGGAAAAGGAAATGATCAACCCCTGTTGATCCTGCAGGATCTCAATAAATTACGGTTGGAAGTGCAGATCCCCGAGACCTATGTCGATAAAGTAGACCTCTCGAAAAAGGTCGCTTATCGTTTTAATAACACCCCGAATAAGGTGTTTGAAGGGATGATAGCCCGTTCAGCAAATTCGTTGGGTGCCATGCAGTCCGAAGCGATAGAGGTCGATGTCGCCAACTCAGATAACAAACTCAAACCCGGTTTATACTGTGAGGTCGATATTCCATTGTCTGCCGGAGCCAATTCTTTATTGGTGCCATCCAATAGTATTGTACGTTCGACAGAAAGGCAGTATGTGATTCAGCTCATAGATGGCAAGACACATTTTGTGGATATCAAAGAAGGGGTATCCACGCATGATTCTACCGAAGTTTTTGGTAAGCTGAACAGGAGTGATCAGATCTTGCTGCATGCCAATGACGAAATCAAAGAAGGAGTCAAACTTCCCTTGGATAAGTAGGTATACTGTCCATTTTTTTAGATGAAAGGTCTTTCCGGACCTTTCATTTTCTTCATAGTAATCTATTCAGTCAATTTTTTAAAATCCCTAACTTAGTTATTGAACAAAATTTATTTTTATATGGCAAATAGTATTGTGCAAAAAAAAGTGAGTGACCACCTTGCTAACGAAAGGACATTTTTGGCGTGGATCCGAACAAGCCTCGGCATAATGGGCTTTGGATTTGTGGTTGTTAAGTTTTCGCTCTTTATTCGTCAGATCGAGTTGGTTCTGAAAACCGGAGCAGTCCCACAATCACATCATGGATATTCGGGCGTTGTGGGTGTAACCATTGTGATTATCGGTGCATTGACAGTCATATTGGCCTTCTTTAAGTACCGTAAAACAAATAGGCAAATCGAAGATGAAAATTTTGCTCAGGGCTCCTTCGGGATTACCATTACAGCAGTACTGATTTTTATTATCGGGATTATTTTGAGCTGGTATCTTATAGATAGTTTATAATGTCTTATTGATCCGACCTGAGGAATAGTCCAAAATTTTGTTGATCTAAGCTAAGCGGCTTTCTGGATTTCTTTGGTTGAGGGCAGTCCCCTTAAATTACGTCCGTCGCTCGGTTTAATTTTGAAATATTCGATTAAGGATAGCAAGGATAAAGCGGCAATTAACTGCAAGGCCAAACTAAAATCCCGCATCTGATAAACGCTGTCCTGATAATAACTGCTTGCCAGGTGAAGTGTTACTGCTCCTAAGGCGATACCCATACCAAGCGCCATTTGCTGCGCGGTGTTATACAATGTATTCGCGTTGCTCATCTGTTCATTTGGCACGTCTGCGTAGGCCAGGGTATTTAAGCTTGTAAATTGGAGTGACCGTGTAAGGCCTGAGAAAAAGAACACAATCGCCACAAGCCAGATCGGTGTTTGTATTGAAAGCAGGGAAAGTCCAGCGGTTACAAGTGTTAAAATAATACCGTTTCCAATTAAGACCTTACGGAAGTCAAATTTTCGTGTGATCCACATGGCTACGGGTTTCATACTCATACTACCCAACATATTGGCCATATAGAGTAGACCTGCATGAAATGGGCTCAGTCCAAAACCCAACTGTAACATAAGGGGCAATATAAAGGGCGCGACATTGATCACCATTCGGGTGATCGAGCCTGAATATACCGTAACCCGGAACGTTTTTACTTTGAGAATACGATAATCAATCAAAGGATACTTGATGCGTTTGGAGTGCCAGACTGCAACTGCCATTAGCGCAAAGCTTGTTGCAATAGTCACAAGTGGTTTTGTATAATTGCCTTTGGCTGCGCCGATCATTTCAGTACCCAGCATGATTCCGGCAAGACCGATACCGCTGATAAAAAAACCGATAATATCAAGCGGACGGCTATTTTCTGAGTCCATGGCTGGAATAAATTTATTTACTGCCCACAGCGCAAATATGCCGAATGGTATATTGATAAAGAAAATCCAGTGCCAGCTAAAATACGTCGTAAAAAATCCGCCCAGCACGGGACCGATAATAGGTCCCAATAGCCCAGCCCAGGCAATATAACCGATCGCTTCGACCAGATCTTTCTTTTCGGTATGCTTGAGCACGATGAGACGACCTACTGGTACCATGAGTGCCCCGGCTGTACCCTGGCAAATACGTGCTATGACAAATGCTGTTAAGTTGGTACTTAGTCCACATGCGATTGAAGAAAGTATGAATCCCATAATTGCCAAATTGAAAACTTTTTTTGCGCCATAGCGGTCGGCAATCCAGCCGCTGATCGGAATAAATACGGCTAACATGACGGTGTAGGAGGTAATGCCCGCACTGAGCTGTACAACATTACTCTCAAAATCATGTGCCATTTTGGGTAAGGCCGTCGATATCGCCGTGGTGTCAAGCATCTCCATAAGCAGTGTGCCACCTACAATGAGCGATATGATGCGTGATTCTTTCTTCATTCTGCTCTTCTTAAATCCCGAACGGGAGACATTTGCGACAAAAGTAAGCCTATCTAAAAAAAGAAAAGTCATATAAAGGCAATTAAAAGTAGATTAATCTGGCCATTAAATACAGGAACAGGAAATCGAGTTGGATGGCTGAGGAGCGGTCAATTAAAAGATTGTCTGAACACTAGAGGGGAAACATTGGTTTTTTTCTTAAACAACTTATTGAACGATTGTGGATGTTCAAAACCGAGTTGGTAGGCAATTTCTGCCACGGAAAGACTTGTCGCCGTGAGTTTTTCCTTGGCTTCTTCAATTAACTTATCGTGAATATGCTGTTGTGTGTTTTTACCGGTAACTGAACGTAGTAAATCGCTTAAATAACGTGCTGATACATGAAGGCTTTCTGCTAAATGTTCTACAGTCGGAAGCCCTTGTTTTAATGTTTCTTCGCTGTCGAAATAATCATCGAGCAATTTTTCCAATTGTGTCAGCAGCGCATGGTTAACCGCTTTTCGTGTGATAAATTGACGCTCATAGAAACGGTTGCTGTATTGCAAGAGCATTTCAATTTGCGACAAAATAATACCTTGAGTATGTTTGTCGATATGCTGATATTCTCTTTCGATTTTAAGAAAAATCTCTATAATGTCTCTTTCTTCCCGTTCGGAAAGATGTAATGCTTCATTAAGCGCATACGAAAAGAAATTGTAGTTTTTTATTTTGGTGGCTAGTGGGTGTGTATACAAAAAATCAGGGTGAAATAGGAGCATGTAACCTTTTCCGCATTCGACATTCATCTTTCTGATTTCAGCAATCGTCAAAGATTGGACCTGCTTGGGAGCAATAAAGTTCATTGTTCCTTTGTCGAAATCGTAATAGTGTTGTCCGTATTTTAATTTTGCAGTAACATCTTTTTTAAGTGAAATACTATAGAAATTCACGTAGAACTGCTCCCAAATGTCGCTTTCATCGGGTTTGATTCCAGATACATCAATGACACTTACCAGTGGATGTAATGGGGCGGGCAAGGACAATTGCCTATGAAATTCGGATATGGAATTGATACTATGCATCCTGTTTTTGTTTTACAAATTTACAAAAAACAACTGCCCGGAGAGACAGTTGCTCTTTTAAAAATTATGCCTCAAATTGTTTTGCGATTTCTTGCCTGAAGGCTTCTTTCCCGATTTGTAGTCGTCTTTCATAGAGCGCATGTGCATCTTCGCCTGCCAGATAACGTATTTGATCTTTATTGTCCGTTGCAGCTTCATACACCACTTGGGCAATTTGCTCGGCCGTGGATGCATTTTGCATCATCAGACCCATTTGTTCGAACAGTTTGTCTTCAATGTCCTGATAGTCGGAAGTTCGGTTCATATCCAAAGAACGGCCAGCAAAATCTGTTGCTATTCCGCCCGGAGCAACTGTTTTGATTGCTATTCCAAACTTTTTCAATTCAAAGGACATGCTTTCGCTCCAGCCCTCCAAAGCGAATTTTGTCGCATGATACATGGAATGTAGCGGGAATCCCATAAATCCACCAATTGATGTGGTCGAAATAAATAAACCACTTTTCTGTGCTTTAAAATGGGGAATAAATGCTTGTGTAACGCGCAATACCCCCAACAGATTCGTGTTGATCTGGCGAAGTATTTTTTCGTCACTCAATGTTTCAAACGCTCCCATTAACCCATAACCCGCATTATTGAAAACGACATCAATTTTGCTTAAAGAGATTGCTTTTGCTACAGTTTCTTTGATCTGGGCAGGATCGGTAACATCTAATTTTAATAGTGTAATGTTTTCGATCTCGGTAAGTTCGGTTTCATTTTCGGGATTTCGCATGGTTGCGATCACATTCCAACCCGCCTGTTGAAATAGTTTGGCAGTTGCTTTTCCCAGACCGGAAGAAGCTCCTGTAATGAAAATTGTCTTTTGCATCGTGTTATTGTTTGATTCCATACCACAAATGTCTAAAGAAGGCGTAGGGTATCTGTTTCCAAATTGAGCTTGATTGTAGCCAAAATGACGCATGCTTTATTTGTTGACTAAATGCCCTCCATTACCCTGTTGCCATGACCTTGTGGAAGGGTGCATATTAACGTATCGTAAAACATTTTACCCGTGCCGGCATGAGTCTACCATTCGGGTCTTGTGGATGGTAGATACCGTATTCAATAAAGTAATTGCCATCCGACTCTTCGCTAAGCGCATCAGCTATGGCAGTAATAACACGTTCCTGATCCTGTTCTAAGATGGACGCAATAGCGGTCGATAGCTCCAGTTGCTCCTCATTGGCTAAACCAAACCATAATTTTAACGTCGCTGTTCTTTGTGCCGATCAGTACCAGGCTTTTAAACCCGTCCAACGAGTTGATAAAATTAGCACGATATCTTCTCTCAAATGCAGCAATTGCGTTTTCATTATACATCATAGTATATGAATTCTTATTTTTAAGTTGTAGCGATCCTGTTGATCATGCCCCTGAATATGAAGCCATGGAAGGGCCATACAGCGTACCAATATAGCCTTCCGGCGATGCCCAGGGGCCTAAAGGTCGCCGTCTGTATCAGGACATTATCTTCGATTTTAAATTCTAACCAGGCCTCGCCCGGGAGCTTCATCTCCGCATAAAGCAGTAGTCTTTTCGCTTTTCTATCTGCGATCAGTACGCGCCAAAAATCAAGTGCATCGCCTGCTGCAAGATCGCTTTTATTTTTTCGTCCCCTTCGCATGCCCACGCCACCGACCAATTGATCCATAAACCCACGGATTTTCCAGAGCCAATTGCCATAATACCAGCCAGAATTTCCCCCAATGGACCAGATTTTGGTCAATGATGCGTCACTATTTTGGAGCGAAGCCTTACGGATATCCTTAAAGCAACCATAACTGGGCACTTCAAGTAGCCTGGTGAGCCCTCCCGATAAAATTTTACTGGTCTGTGCGTCTTTCCAGCTCGACACAACATTGTCGCTTTCAATTTTTTGAAAAGCTAATTGTATGGATCCTCTATAATTGATCAACTTAATACCGAGTTCGTCCACTAGATTATTTGGTTTACAGATTACTTCGACCTTCATGCTGTCGACCAGGTTTTTGGCCAGGTTATAGGAAGTCGAAGTAACAAAATAAAGCCAGTAGGATGAGAGCCTCGGCGTCATGAGCGGAATAATATAGATCTTTCGCCTAAGTTTTCGTTCGGCAGCATATTGCAGCAGCATCTCTTTATAGCTCAGGATGTCTGGACCACCGATATCATAGCTTTTGTTAAATGTATGTGGGTTAGCGATTACACCGATCATAAATTCGATCACATTGCGTATGGCGATAGGTTGACATTTGGTTTGCAACCATTTGGGTGTAATCATAATGGGGAGTTTTTCCACCAGATCTCGTATGATCTCGAACGAGGCGCTTCCAGAGCCAACGATGATGCCCGCGCGCAGGGTAGTGATAGGAATCCGCCCGTCGGCCAATATGCTTTCAACATTCCTCCTCGAGTCGAGATGTTTTGATAATCGGTCTGAATTAATTATTCCGCTCAGATATATGATCTGTTGCGTGTTGGTTTTTTCAATAATGTTTCTGAAGTTGTTAGCGCATTCGGCTTCCATCTGCTGGAAATCACCGGATTGGGTTGCCATAGAATGGATCAGGAAATAGGCTATATCAATTCCAAGCGGAATATTTTTTAAACTTTCTTTATCCAGGAAGTCGACTTCAATAACTTGAACATGGTCCGAGATTGCCGATGGATAAAAACGATCCTTATCCCTTACACAACAAATAACGTCGTGTCCCTGTTCCAACAACACAGGTAAAAGACGTTTTCCGATATACCCTGTAACACCGGTTAAGAGAATTCTCATATCCTGAATTGTTTATTGCCGCCATCAATTTTTTAATACATAAATATACTAAAAACATATTTATTACGAGCTATTTTAGTTTAAATATATTCTAATTTAGAATATATCCAGTTCAGGTTTACTGGCCTACAGTCCGCGGATTCTTGAACTGTTTTTGTAAAGAAAGGGGGAAATGGTAAATTGCCATTAAACACAAGAATAGGACATCGAAAGAACCGCAGGCGAAAGGCCAATTAAACAATTGTCCGAACCTTAGAGGTGAAACATTGTACAAAAATCAAAGTCGGAAAAAAGATGACAGATTATCATTTTTTTACAGAAAAGATGATAGATTTTGGCACGATTATTTATTGATATTCGTTATAAAAAGTATAAAATGTTGATCTGATTTTCGCTCGATTAATATACTTTTCATTGTATTCGTATTGGCGTAATTGTTATATTTTAAAAATTTTAGAAGGTTTATATTTATGCAAGGCACATTTGACAGTGTAAACGGAGAGCAGCATCGTTCACAGGTGTTCCGTTTAACTTACAAAGGACAGGATTACCAACTGGTGTTGTTGAAAAAGTCTTTATCAAAGCTCGATACGGAGTTGCCAATTTTGCTTGATGGAATTGATCAAAAATTAGTAAAAAGAGGAGACAACTGGTTTTTCGAAAATATGCATTCGGATCAGCACTTTGCGACCGAGATTTGGCGTAATTTATCACTTCGATATCGCCTCTAATGCCAAAATTTAATTTTTCTCAAGATACGGAAGGCTTTTATGAATTTGATATTAGCCTGTAGCCATCTTTCTTCTAAATTCAAGTGGCGAAACCACTGCGAATAGACCAGCAACAGGTCTATAAAACTGACAATGGCATCTTGGCTATGGCTGTCAATCGGACTTTCATATTCGCTTAAAATCCCTTTTCCGATATTTCGGATATGCTCTTTTTCACGGTCGGACAGAAAAAGAGCTTCAGATACCGAACGAAAGCTTGAACAATTATAAATGAATAAAAAAGGACTCGTATCAACAGCGGACTTGCCACTGTTTTACCGGATTAGTTTTCGGGAAACCAGCTTGGTAAATAGCGCAAAAACGACATGATTTTTTCCTTATATATGGCTGTATTCAATTTAAAATAAAAAGCGCCTTTTTTGGAATTTTCCTTGTCCTTTTCATCCAATTTGATAATGAGATCCGAAGAAAGCAACTTGCGGCTAAAATTGCGTTTATCAAATTCGATATTGTATACCCCCTCGTATAAAGCTGCAATCTGGGGAATGGTAAATTTCTCTGGCAATAATTCAAATAGAATAGGATAGAGCGCTGCTTTCATTCGCAGTCGATGCTGTGCGGAAGCAATCATCTGGTCGTGATCGAAGATTAAAGTCGGATAGTTTTGTAATGGAAACCATTTTGCCTCATACTCCTCGCTTAAAATATGTGTATATTTTTGCGTATCTATCAGCGCAAAATAACAGATACTGACAACCCGGCTATTGGGCTCACGTTTTGGATCACCAAAAACACTGCACTGTTCCATGTATACATTTTCAAGTCCCGTCAGTTTTTTTAACACCCTGCTGGCAGCTAGTTCAGGACTTTCGTCCGGTTGAACAAAACCTCCCATCAAACTCCATTTGTTTCGCTCCGGCTCAAAATCCCGTTTTATCAGTAATACCTGCAGGGATTCGCCATTAAACCCAAAGATGATACAATCTACTGCTAAAAGGATTGCTGAGTCTTCTCTATAATATTCCATTGTTTATTGTTTTGTCTCTCTTTTGCTTTGATCGATTTATTTGATCAAACTTAAAACCTTGTACCTATCACCCTCGGATTTAACCTATTTCGATGAGATGAAGATAGTTCAATTTTTTAAATATGAAAATTTTCTTTCATATTTAAAAAAATAAATGTTAATTTGACACTAATTATTTTTAGGCCCATTATCCAACTGGACAAACGCCAAAAAATAAGCTTTAAATCGAATTATAGATTATAAACCAAATTCAGTTAAAATGAGTAAATCATATGTCATCGGGATAGATTATGGCAGCGATTCTGTCCGTGCAGTCTTGGTTGATGCAAGTTGTGGGGCGGAGATTTCGTCTTCCGTATTTTATTATCCGCGTTGGAAAAGGGGTGAGTTTTGTGATGCTGCGCTCAGCCAGTTCAGACAGCACCCCCTGGATTACATCGAGGGCCTGGAAGCTACTGTAAAAGATTGTTTACAAAAATCCGGGATACAAAATATAGGGGAGCTGGTCAAAGCAATTTCGGTGGACACCACGGGTTCCACACCAGTTGCTGTGAATGAAGCGGGTGTGCCGCTGGCATTACTGGCGGAGTTCAAGGATAATCCCAATGCCATGTTCATCCTCTGGAAAGATCATACCGCTGTCAAGGAGGCCAAAGAGATTAATCGGTACAACCAACGCGATGCTTTTGATTACCTGAAATACGTAGGGGGCGTTTATTCTTCGGAGTGGTTCTGGGCCAAATTGCTCCATACCTTTAGAGTGGATCCGCAGGTGCGCCAAGCAACATTTAGCTGGGTGGAACACTGTGATTATATTCCTTTTTTGTTAACGGGTGGAAAACAGGCTAGCGCCATTAAGCGTAGTGTCTGTGCTGCTGGGCACAAGTCGCTCTGGGCTGCTGAATTTGGTGGCCTACCTCCCAATGAATTCTTCGCCGGCATTGACCCCCTGTTGGACGGCTTCGTCGATCGCCTGTTTTCAGAAACCTACACTTCGGATAGGCCGGCGGGAAGCCTTTCTCCGGAATGGGCTGAGCGTTTGGGTCTTTCCACCTCCGTTGTCGTTGGTGTGGGCGCATTCGATTGCCATATGGGTGCCGTAGGTGGGCAGATTGAACCTTATTACCTGAGCAAAGTGATGGGAACATCCACCTGCGATATGCTGGTTGCCCCAAAAGAAGATGTGAAGGGGGTATTGGTAAAGGGTATCTGTGGTCAGGTGGACGGTTCCATCATCCCCGGAATGATTGGCATGGAGGCTGGTCAGTCTGCTTTTGGAGATGCCTATGCCTGGTTAAAGCAGTTGCTCTTATGGCCAACATACAATCTGATACCAGAGATGGAGGGACTTAGCGATACGATGCGTGAAAATATGCTGGCGACACTGGAAGACAAATTGTTGTTGCGATTAAGTGAAAAGGCGAGCAAATTGCCACTAACTGCGGATTCGGAACTGGCGGTAGACTGGCTCAATGGCCGTAGGACTCCGGATGCGGATCAGTCGCTCAAAGCGGCAATCATGGGATTGCAGCTCGGTACCGATGCTCCGGCTATCTTCAGGGCAATTGCAGAGGCGACCTGCTTTGGCGCCAAAGCGATCGTGGAGCGCTTTGTGGATCAGGGGATCCCAATAAAGGGCCTGATCGGACTTGGTGGCGTAGCCAAAAAATCGCCTTTTATTATGCAGATGATGGCCAATGTAATGAATATGCCGATTCGTATCCATAAAAGCGAGCAGACCTGTGCACTTGGTGCTGCCATGTTTGCAGCCACCGCTGCCGGATTATATGATCGGGTAGAGGATGCTATGAAAGCCATGGGGCAGGGCTTTGAATGCACTTATGAACCGCAGGAAAAATGGGTGCCCCGCTATGCCGAACGTTATGAAAAATATAAAGCCCTTGGTGCTTTTGTAGAAAGTAGTGTATCACTACCTGTTACTGTTTAACCACAAAATGAGTAGTATGTATAATTCAATTAAAGAAGAGGCTTATCGCTGCAATATGCAGCTGCCGCAGTTGGGGCTCGTGCTTTTTACATTTGGAAATGTGAGCGTTGTCGACCGTCAGCAAGGTGTTTTTGCGATTAAACCCAGTGGTGTGCCCTACGAAGAGTTGTCTCCCGAACTGATGGTGGTGGTAGACTTTGACGGACAGGTAATCGAAGGCAAACTTAGGCCTTCATCAGATACAAAGACACATGCGGTGCTGTATAAGCATTGGCCGGATATCGGCGGCATCACCCATACCCATTCTACATATGCCACTGCCTGGGCGCAAAGCCAAAGGGATATACCCATTTTCGGGACGACGCATGCCGATCACTTAACATCGGATATTCCCTGCGCGCCGCCGATGGATGATGAGATGATTGCTGGCAATTATGAACATGAAACGGGCTTTCAGATCATCAATCACTTCAATCAGCAACAACTGGATTATAAGGAAGTGGAAATGATCCTTGTCGGAAATCATGCGCCATTTGCCTGGGGTAAGGATGGAATGAAGTCTGTTTACAACAGTGCAGTATTGGAACAGGTGGCCAAAATGGCCTGGCTGACCGAGCAGATTAACCCCAAGGCTGGACGGTTGAAGCCGGCATTGATCAAAAAACATTATGAGCGCAAACACGGTACTAATGCCTACTATGGCCAGTAGCCTGTTGTTTGACAAAATCTATAACGAAACTAATATTGAAAAATGAATATCGATTTAAAAGAACTCGAGGTCTGGTTTGTCGTTGGCAGCCAGGATCTATACGGTGAAGAAACATTAAAACAGGTCGCAGCACATGCAGAAGAAATTGCACATTATCTGAATGACCAGACCCTGATTCCGGTAACGGTGAAGTATAAACCCATCGTAAAAAATACGGATGAAATCTATGCGACGCTAACGGCTGCAAATAGCACAGCAAATTGTATCGGTATCATCACCTGGATGCATACATTTTCCCCGGCGAAAATGTGGATACGGGGTTTAAAGGCATTGCAAAAGCCGTTGTTGCATCTCCATACACAGTACAACCGCGACATTCCATGGAGTGGCATTGATATGGATTTTATGAATTTAAATCAGAGTGCACACGGTGACCGTGAATTTGGACATATCGTCAGCCGCCTCAAAATAGGACGGAAAGTCGTCACAGGGCATTGGCAGGATGCGGAGGTGCTCCAGCGGATCAATGTCTGGTGCCGGGCGGCAGCGGGTTGGCATGATTGGCAGGGAGCCAAATTTGCACGCTTCGGCGATAATATGCGCTACGTGGCGGTGACGGATGGCGACAAGGTTGAAGCGGAAACACAATTTGGTTTTTCGGTCAATACCTATGCCGTTGGGGATCTGGTCGAGGTCATCAACGCCAGTACGGCCGATGAAATCAATGCTTTACTAGCGGAGTATGAGGCCAATTATGAACTGGCGGATAATGTGAAGGCGGGTGCTGAATTCCATGATAATCTGGTCGAGGCGGCTAAGATTGAGGTGGGGCTGCGCAAGTTTTTGAAACAGGGGAACTTTAAGGGCTTTACAGATACTTTTGAGGATCTGCACGGGATGGTTCAGCTTCCGGGACTGGCGGTACAGCGCCTGATGGCTGAAGGATACGGTTTTGCAGGTGAAGGGGACTGGAAGACGCCGGCATTGGTAAGGGCTTGTAAGGTCATGGGAGCGGGCATGGCTGGAACTACCGCCTTCATGGAGGATTATACCTACCATTTTGACCCGCAGAATGCCATGGTGTTGGGCTCGCATATGCTGGAGGTAGACCCTGCACTGGCTGTCGGAAAACCACGTATTGAGGTTCACCCACTGGGTATCGGCGGCAAAGCGGATCCTGCCCGCCTGGTTTTCAATGGTCAATCTGGCGATGCCTTGAATGCTTCGCTTGTGGATATGGGAACACATTTCCGTTTGATCGTCAATAAGGTATTGGGCGTAGAGGTGCAGGCCGAACTGCCAAAGCTTCCCGTTGCACGTGTGCTGTGGAAGCCGCTTCCGGATATGAAAACGGGCTGCAGTGCCTGGATCCTTGCCGGTGGAGCGCATCATACGGCGTATAGCTTATGCTTAACACCGGAATACCTGCAAGATTTTGCCCGTATGGCCGGAATAGAATATGTACTGATCGACGAGGATACCACGGTGGCAAAACTCGAAAATCAATTGAAATGGAATGACCTTTATTATTTACTTGCTAAATAATAGAGACAAGTGATCTTCGGGTACCTGAATGCTATCCGAAGGTCGCTTAGCAATACAACCAATTAGGGAAAATATGGAAAAATTTGCAATGGTAGACTACGTGATCTTCGTGGTTTACTTCTTCATTGTGGCGGGATATGGTTATTATATCTATCGTCAAAAAAACAATAGCTTAAGCAGCAGTAAGGATTATTTTTTGGCCGAAGGTTCATTGACCTGGTGGGCAATCGGCTCCTCCTTGATTGCATCGAATATTTCGGCGGAACAGTTTATTGGCATGAGTGGCAATGGATTTGAAGTGGGCATTGCTGTGGCGGCCTACGAACTGATCGCTGCTGTCGCACTCATCATTGTCGCGGTGTGGTTTATACCAGTGTATCTGAAAAACAAGATATTCACGATGCCACAATTTTTAAATAATCGATACAACGAGACGACCAGCTTGATCATGGCTATTTTCTGGCTGTTTTTATATGTATTTGTCAATCTCACATCGATTTTATATCTGGGTGCGATAGCCATTTCGAGTATGGCCGGAGGTGGGGACAGTTTCCATACCATCACCGTTGCCCTCGCCGTATTTGCTGTCATCATTACGCTTGGCGGAATGCGTGTTATTGGCTTTACCGATGTCATTCAGGTAGTGGTATTGATTGTCGGTGGTATCGCGACGACTTATGTCGCGCTGACCCTGGTGAGCGAGCATTTTGGATTGGGCAAGGATGTGCTTGCTGGATTTAATAAGCTGATGGAAGACGCTCCGGAGCATTTTAACCTGTTTGTGGCCAAACCGGGAGCCGGGGCCAGTCAAGAGGAAATCAATAAGTATCTGATGCTACCGGGAGTCGGAATGTACCTGGCAGGGATATGGATCGTCAACCTCAATTACTGGGGCTGCAATCAGTATATCACGCAACGGGCCTTGGGTGCCGATCTAAAGACCGCGCGCACTGGGATTCTCTTTGCGGGTTTTCTCAAGCTGTTTATGCCCATCATTGTGATGCTCCCGGGGATTGCGGCTTACGTCCTCTATAAAAATGGGGCCTTGCAGCAGGAGATGGCTCCAGGCGGTGTATTCCATGCAGATAATGCATATTCAGCGATATTGGGCTACCTGCCCAATGGAATGAAGGGACTTGCGCTGGCGGCGCTAACAGCAGCTATTGTAGCTGGATTGGCGGGAAAGGCTAACAGCATCGCAACGATCTTTACCCTCGACATCTATAAGAAATACATCCGTAAGGATGCCAGTGAAACAAAGATGGTCTGGGTAGGCAAAATCACGATCGTTGTTTCGATTTTACTTTCGGTATTATTTACCTGGAATGATAGCCTGGGAATCGGGGGTGCCGGTGGATTTACATTTATCCAAAAGTATACAGGGTTTATCAGTCCCGGCGTTTTCGCAATGTTTTTACTGGGCATGTTCTGGAAAAGAACGACTGGTGCAGCGGCGATCACCGGCCTGATTGCAGGTTTCGCCCTGTCTGTATTTTTTAATGAGTTCGCAACGAAGGTATTTGGTCCCGAAACATGGATCTATACAGCTTACCCAAATAAAGCGGGCGTTTATGAGATCCCTTTCCAGATCTGTATGGGACTGGCATTTGCCTTTACCATGTTGGCTATGATCGGCGTCAGTTTATTCGGCCCGAAAATCAATCCAAAAGCATTTGTCTTGGATCGTTCAATGTTTAAAGTGGAGCCATCGGTACTTGCACTGATCGTGGTAACACTATTGATGGTAACCGCAATATATGTTCGTTTTTGGTAGGATAAGGTATGCTGTTGAATAATTAATCCATTTATACACCTTCTCCTGGGTTAACGAGGAGAAAATCCATCGGAAAGATGGAATTAAAACCTGAATAATTAATGAAAGATAAAATGATTATTGGTCTGTTAGCCTGCGCTTTATTGACCTACGGCTGCCAATCCAATTCAACAAAAAATAATCCGCAGCATGCTGGGCTGGATACCGCCGCAAGCCATGCTTTTGATAGCCGGATAGATGGAAAGGATGTCCGTTTATACCTCTTGAAGAACAATAAACTAGCCGTGACGCTGACAAATTATGGTGCACGTTTGGTAAGTCTTAGCGTTCCCGAGAAGAATGGAAAAATGACTGATGTGATATTGGGTTACGATTCGGCGAAAGAATATAAGGACAATGCAGATAATTTTTACGGCGCGATAGTCGGGCGCTATGGTAACCGTATCGGTAAAGCTACTTTTACACTGAACGGTACAACTTATGCGCTGGAAAAAAACGATGGCGATAATTCGCTACATGGCGGCACCAATGGTGTATACAACAAGGTGTGGGATGTGGTCAACAATAGTGATACTTCAATTACCTTGGCATATACATCTCCGGATCAGGAGGCTGGATATCCGGGAACGGTCAAGATGCAGGTCACTTATACACTGGAAGAAAATGGTGGTCTGGACATTGCCTATCAGGCTACGACGGATAAAGAGACTGTTTTAAATCTGACCAATCACGCTTATTTTAACCTCAATGGTGCCGGTGATCCGTCCATCCTGGATCATGAGCTGCAGATTGATGCCAAAGCGATCACGGAAGTGGACAACACGCTGATTCCTACAGGAAAAAGCTTGCCTGTATCGGGTACGGCATTTGATTTTACAAAACCACGGCTCATGGGCGCCCATATTGAAGATGAGAACGCGCAGCTGAAGATCGGAAAGGGGTATGATCATAATTTTGAGCTCGACAAGAATGCTGGTTTTCAGAAAGTCGCCACGGTGTACGCCTCTAAAACAGGTATTCAAATGGATATTTTCACGACCGAACCTGGACTTCAGTTCTACAGCGGCAACTTTATGACTGCGGATGATCCGAAGGGAAAAGCCGGAAAAAGCTATCCTTTCCGCTCGGCTTTCTGCCTGGAAACGCAGCATTTTCCAGATGCTCCAAACCACCCCAATTTTGCATCAACGGTATTAAAACCTGGCGAAAAGTATAGTTCAAAAACAGCATATCGTTTTACGGTGAAATAAAATTCTCTTTATGATGAAACTAAATTTAAAACTAGGAATTGCTTTCATGCTGATCAGTGGAGTGATCCATGGGCAGAGTAGCATGAAACTGGAACGTTCGGCGCAGGAATTTACGATCAGCAAACATATTTACGGCCATTTTGCCGAACACCTGGGACGCTGTATTTATGATGGTTTTTATGTGGGAGAAAAGAATGACTCGATTCCGCATGCCAATGGCGTGCGGACGGATGTCATCGAAGCCCTCAAGAACCTGAATATCCCCAACCTGCGTTGGCCCGGTGGCTGTTTTGCGGATACCTACCATTGGAAGGATGGAATAGGTCCTAAGGAGCAGCGTCCAACCATGGTCAACAATTGGTGGGGCGGGGTGACCGAGGACAATTCATTTGGCACCCATGATTTTCTGAACATGTGCGAACTGCTGGGGGCTGAACCGTATCTGGCCGGAAATGTGGGCAGCGGCGAGGTGCAGGAGCTTGCCGATTGGGTGCAATATGTAAATTTTGCCGGCAAAAGTCCCATGTCGGACTGGCGGCGCAAGAATGGGCGCCAAGAGCCCTGGAAGGTGAAATTCTGGGGCGTAGGAAATGAATCATGGGGTTGTGGCGGCAATATGACCGTGGATTACTATACGGATATCTACCGCAAGTACGCTACGTTTATGTCTGACTGGACCAACGGAGCTGGACTGTACCGAATTGCCTCCGGGGCGAACAGTGCGGATTATAACTGGACGGAAACGCTCCTTAAAAATATTCCAGGCAGCTTGATGAAGGGGATGGGGCTGCATCATTATGCGGTGATCAATTGGGACAAAAAAGGTTCAGCAACAGATTTTTCGGAAGCGGAATATTTTAAAACCATGAAGTCCGCCTGGTTTATGAATGAACTGGTCGAGAAGAACATCGCCATTATGGACAAATATGATCCGAAAGGAAATATTGATTTGATCGTGGATGAATGGGGTGGTTGGTATGAAGTCGAACCGGGTACAAATCCGGGCTTTCTGTATCAACAAAATACCATGCGCGATGCCATGATTGCAGGAATGACCCTCAATATTTTCAATAATCACGCCCGGCGTGTGAAAATGGCCAACCTTGCTCAAGCGATCAATGTATTGCAGGCGGTAATCTTGACAGAAGGTAAAAGCATGGTGCTGACACCGACTTATCATGTCATGGAGATGTATAAGATACATCAGGATGCGAAATTGATCCCGATTACATTGCAGTCGACAGATTTTGAATTTAACAACGAGAGAATTCCGGCGGTATCGGCATCGGCATCACAGGATGCGAAAGGGCGCATACATATTTCCCTCGTGAATATTGATCCTAAAAAAACGAATAAGATTCGTGTGGACCTGGGCGGACTGAAAGCTTCGAAAATCACAGGAAGAATCTTACGCGCCGACAAGCTGCAGGATTACAACTCATTCAAGGTGCCCTCAAAAATTGCACCCTCGGCCTATAACAAGGCGAAGGTTCAAAATGGGCTTGTGGATATAGAGATCCCGGCATTTTCCGTGATTGTATTGGAGCTTAATTAAAATTGAGATGAAGCAAATTAGACGGATGAAAAAAAAGATTTCGATGTTGCTCTTGGCAACGGGCCTGGCAGCTTCGGCAAGCGCACAATTGCCGGTTGAATTGAATATACAGCTGGATAACCCCAAAGGCAAGATATCACCGCATATGTGGGGTGTGTTTTTTGAAGATATTAACATGGGGGCAGATGGTGGAATCTATGCTGAGCTGGTCAAAAATAGATCCTTTGAATTTGACAACCCCTGGATGGGCTGGAAAAAACTGGAACATGCTTCAAGTGAGGGGGCTTACCTCTTGCTTAATGATCAGCAACGCAAGGGCAATAAGCGATATGTAAGATTAACGAATAGTGCGGGCAGCAAGCTGGGCTTACAAAATGAGGGCTTTCGGGGCATGGGCATCAAAGCGGGTGCTACGTATGAATTCAGTCTGCAGCATAGAAGTAATGCCCCTGGCTTACAGGTCCACGTGGCGCTAATGGACGAAGGGGACCAAGTGATCGCTGAAGCGCAACGGCCACTGCATGCGACAGCAGCATGGTCTGAGACTGCGCTGAGACTGCAGGCTACAGCCACGACGGGTAAGGCAAAACTAAAGATATGGTTTACGGGCGAGGGGACAGTGGATGTCGATATGCTATCGCTATTCCCTCTGGATACCTGGAAGGGGCGACCGAAAGGGCTGCGTAAAGATATGGTCCAGATGCTGGCAGATATGAAGCCTGGATTTATCCGCTTCCCCGGCGGCTGTATTGTCGAGGGCAGGGATCTGGCCAACAGGTTCCAGTGGAAAAAAACCGTGGGTCCGATCGATGAACGCGAATTGATCATCAATCGCTGGAACACGGAATTTAACCACCGTTTGACGCCGGATTATTTTCAGACATTTGGACTTGGATTTTATGAGTATTTCTTATTGGCTGAAGATATTGGGGCGGCGCCGGTTCCGATTCTCAATTGCGGCATGGCCTGTCAGTTTAATAGTGGCGAACTGGTGCCGATGGACCAGCTCGACGAATATGTACAGGATGCGCTGGATCTGATTGAATTTGCAAATGGATCAACAGCGACCAAATGGGGTAAGCTACGTGCGGATATGGGCCACCCCCAACCCTTTAACCTCAAGATGATCGGTGTGGGCAACGAAAACTGGGGCCCGCAATACATTGAACGTCTTGCGGTCTTCAAGAAAGCGTTAAATGCAAAGCATCCCGAGATCGCGATTATAGCGAGTTCAGGAACGGATCCGGAAGGTGAGCGTTTTGAATTTCTGGACGATAAACTGCGGGCGATGCATATTGACATCATCGATGAACATTACTACCGACCACCGTCCTGGTTCCTGTCCAGTGCCAGCCGCTACGACAATTATGATCGCAAGGGCGCGAAGATTTTCGCAGGTGAATATGCCTCACATACCACCAGACCCAATGGTCCCGGAAAAAGCACTTGGGAGGCTGCGCTTTCCGAAGCGGCATTTATGACTGGTCTCGAACGCAACGGCGATGTTGTTGAGATGGCATCTTATGCGCCCTTATTCGGACATGTGGATGGTTGGCAATGGTCGCCGGATTTGATTTGGGTGGATAATCTCCAGGTTTATGGAACTCCTAGCTATCAGGTGCAGAAATTATATTCTACGCACAAAGGCTCGGATATTATTTCGGTTCACAGGGATGGTCAGCCCGTTGCAGGAAGGGATAGTTTGTACGCTTCGGCGGTATACGACCAAAATACGAAGGAACTGCTGATCAAAATCGTCAATTACAACAGCAAGCCGATGCCTTTGCGTTTCGCCATCGCGACCGACAGAAAATTTGCACAGGTTGCCCAAAAAATCAGCCTCGCCAACAAGGATCTTAATGTCAGCAACAGCATCGAAGAACCATTGAATATACAGCCAAAGCAAACGGATATCAGGTTTAAAGGCAAGACACTCACAGACAGTCTCGCACCATATTCGTTTACCCTGATTAAACTTCAAACCAAATAGTAGTTAGTTTATAAACCCATGAACAACATTGTTACTCTGCTTAGTCCCTTGCTCGTGGCTGCGACAATAACGGCTACCGCGCAAACTGCTACGACTGATTCCTTGCACTCCGGGAAAAAACTGGAACAGGGGCAGCACTATGACTTTGTAGCGCAGGGAAACCCCATCATCAAGCATCATTATACCGCTGATCCGGCGGCGCTGGTCAAAGGTGATACACTGTGGCTTTTTGCAGGGCATGACTTCGCTGGTGGACAGAAAGGCTATAAGATGAAAGATTGGTTGGTATTCTCAACTACCGATCTGAAAAATTGGATTGAATACCCTGTACCCATGAAAATTTCGGATTTCGCCTGGGCCAAAAGTGGTGATGCTTTTGCTGGGCATGCCGTGGAGCGAAACGGTAAATATTACTGGTACATCAGTACCAATTGGTCGGGTATTGGCGTTGCTGTGGCTGACCGGCCCGAAGGACCTTACCGGGACGCATTGGGGAAACCGCTCCTGACCAACAAGGATTGTTTTGCCTCCACCCATGCATGGGCTTGTATTGATCCCGCGGTACATATAAGCGATGACGGGCAGGCCTGGATATTCTGGGGTAACCGCGAATGTTATTATGCCAAACTGAAAGATAATATGATTGAGATTGACGGGGAGATCAAACAGCTTAAGTTCGATGGCTTCGAATTTACCGAGGCTCCTTGGCTGCATCAATATCAAGGTAAATACTACCTGAGCTATGCAACGGGATTCCCCGAGAAAATTGCTTATGCCATGGCTGATCATATCGCAGGACCATATACCTACAAAGGCCTGTTAAACGAGATTGCAGGAAATAGCAATACCAACCACCAGGCTATTGTCAACTTTAAGGATCAATGGTATTTTATCTACCATAATGGGGGCATCAATACGGATGGGGGGAGCTATAGCCGATCGATCTGCATCGACAAACTGGAATATCGTGCCGATGGTACCATAAAACGGATCAACATGACGAGCGAAGGCCCTTTTAATGAAATAGATCGATAATGTGTATGAAATATAAGATGTATTTATTGACCGTAAAAAAACGAATCGTCCTTGGCGTATTGTTAATGCTGCTATTTTCGGGCTTGCGTGCACAACAACTGCGTGTAGCCGGGCCGGACGGAAAATTGGAGGTAAACTTATCGTTAGACAAGGGCAAGCTTTATTATCGCGTGAGCCTGGCTGGACAGGAAATGTTAGAACTGTCGCCTTTGGGCTTGCGGGGCGACAAGGTGGATCTTGCCAGTAATCTGCATTTGGTTGCCTCGGACAGCCGGGCAATTGACCAAACGTATGAGGAACCTAAAATCAAACGTAAGTTGGTACATTATCAGGCAAATGAACTGCAATGTACCTTGGAGAATGACTTAAAAGAGCAGCTTGTAGTGATTTTTAGGGTCAGCAATAACGATATTGCATTCCGTTATGGTATCCCACAGGTGGGTGAACCCGCAAATTTTCGGGTCGAGGAAGAAATGAGCGGCTTTAAATTTCCCGCTTCAACCACCACCTTTCTGACTGCGCAGGCGACACCAATGATCGGCTGGAAGAAAACAAAACCGAGCTATGAAGAAGCTTATGTACCGGATCAGGCGATGGGCGTACCTTCGCAATACGGCGTCGGTTACACTTTTCCGGCACTGTTTCATGTCGGTACCCGCGGTTGGGTACTGCTTTCGGAAACCGGATCGAATGGCAGTTACTGTGGCACCAAGCTCAGTGAAGGCACAAAATCGGGTTTTTATAAAATTTCCTTTCCTGAGAAAGGTGAAAATAATGGCATGGGCGATGCAGCTCCAACGCTGGCGCTACCGGGCTTTACGCCATGGCGCACAATCACTGTGGGCAGTACGTTAAAACCTATTGTCGAAACCACGGTTCCCTTCGATGTGGTCGAACCGCAGTATGCTGCAAGTAAGCCTTATACCTTTGGACGCGCCACCTGGAGCTGGCTGGAGTGGCAGGATGGCAGTATTAATTTCGAAGATCAGAAGAAATTTATCGACCTATCTGCTGCTTTGGGTTACGAATTTGTCCTGGTGGACAACTGGTGGGACAAGCAGATCGGACACCGTAAAATCGAGGAACTTGTGGCCTATGGCCGGGAGAAAGGAGTGGGGCTCTGCCTCTGGTACAACTCAAACGGATTTTGGAACGACGCACCTCAGACGCCTAAAAATCGGATGAATACGACTATCGCGCGTAAAAAGGAAATGGCTTGGATGCAGGCTGCAGGAATCAAAGGAATCAAAGTGGATTTTTTTGGCGGTGACAAACAGCAAACATTACAGCTGTATGAAGATATTCTTGCCGATGCAAATGACTATGGACTGACCGTGATCTTCCATGGATGCACCTTACCCCGGGGTTGGGAACGCATGTATCCTAACTTCGTGGGAAGTGAAGCGGTATTGGCCTCTGAGAACCTCATCTTTACACAGGATGCCAACGATAAAGAAGCTTTCAATGCGACTTTGCACCCCTTTATACGTAATACTGTTGGAGCTATGGATTTTGGTCCTGTACTGCTCAACAAACGGCATAATCGCGAAAACAATGGGGGGACAACCCGGAAGACAACGGAAACATTTCAGCTGGCAACGGCGGTGTTGTTTCAGACTCCGGTACAGAATTTTGGGCTGACACCCAATAATCTACTGGATATGCCAGCGCATGTGATCGACTTCATGAAGCAGGTTCCCACCCTTTGGGATGAGACGCTGTTTGTGGATGGTTATCCCGGAAAATATGTGGTGCTGGCGCGACGCAAAAAAGAGCAATGGTATATCGCTGCTGTGAATGCTGAAGGGAAAGAGAAGACGATCGAAGTAAACCTGCCCATGCTTTCTGAAAAGCTTGTGCAATATATCGGGGATAATAAGTCACGCGGGTCGGAGCAGAAAACGATCAGCCTAAGCCGAGAGAAAACCGTCAGATTGACCTTACAATCAGGTGGTGGGGCCTTATTGTACGGAAAATAGTTTTTTATTTCCCTTTTTTTGCCTTTTTTTGTTGTCCCATGAAGAAATTGTTGATAGTTCTCATCTTAATATGGCAATGCCTAACAGTATCTGGACAAGTGGATCGGACTCATTTTTTTTCGCTGCCCGAAGGTCTGACAAACCAGCAAGTGCTGGATATTGTACATGATGACGAGGGCTTCATGTGGGTTGCGACAGAACTTGGATTAAACCGATTTGCTGGCAAGTCATTTAAGCCTTACTATGCTTCTAAAAAGAAAGATGGGCACACCGTCAATAGTAACGAGATCAATACGCTGCTACATGACGATAAAAAACTGTATATCGGCACACGCGCTGATGGTCTGAATGTCCTTGATTTAAAGACAAATAAATTCAGCTATTATGTGCATGATCCGGCTGATCCAAAATCCATTGCTACAAATGATATTACGGATATGATCCGTGCCAGGGATGGCGGTCTATGGCTAGCGACTTATCATCAGGGGATTCAGCATTTCGATCCGGTCAGAAAAGAATTTCAACACTTCAATAGAAGCAATTTACCGGGTTTTCCGGAAAACAGCATATGGTCCTTGGCCGAAGACCGGAAAGGAATGCTCTATGTGGGCCATGTCAA
This sequence comes from Sphingobacterium sp. GVS05A, assembly GCF_019969845.1. Lineage (GTDB taxonomy): Bacteria > Bacteroidota > Bacteroidia > Sphingobacteriales > Sphingobacteriaceae > Sphingobacterium. The sequence goes on along the minus strand of NZ_JAHXYR010000011.1, from coordinate 178,657 downwards.
AGAAGGAATGACGATCTTGGATCCGGTACGCCGATCTTTAAAACATTTGACTTACCAAAATTCCGGGGCTGAATTGCCTGATAACGAGGTTAAAGTTTTGTTTTGTGATCAATATGAAAATATCTGGATCGGCACCCGGAAAGGGCTTGCCGTCTACCATACCTCGAGTGGTCAGCTAAAGCATATATCGTTGTCTGCGTCGTCTAAAAATGGAAATGAGCCCTTTATTTATGCAATTAGAGAATTTGGAGGCAAGCTTTTGATAGGGGCAGAATCGTCTCAGCTTTTTGTTATACAACCCGGGTATGGATATGACAAAAGGGTCGAAGGGGTCAGGCAAATACAGCTTTTTGACCTGGGGAAGGGAAATAATGCCATGGTGCAGCATATTACACCGGACAAATTTGGGAATGTCTGGCTCGCGCTATATGGCGGTGGTGTGGGGGTGATCAGCCATATCAAACCCTTTTTTAATGTTTTCCCGACAGGGTCTTTATTGCCGGATCAGCTGGCAACAGTGAGTAATATTATCGTCCGAGGTGCAGACGCAGTCTGGTTGACTACCGAAGGCTCGGGAATCGTAGAGATGGGCAAAAATGGCAGATTACTCAAATGGATGACACAAAAGAATGGCAGTCCTGATGATTTTATATTGGCTTCATTCAAGGATCATAACCAGCATGTCTGGTTAGGTTTACGAAAAGGTGGTGTTGCAGTTTGCTATGCCGGATCCACAGCCTGGCATACGATAGATCTTGGTGAGCCAGTGTCAGAGGTTCGCGCGATTTATGAAGATCGCCGCGGTGCCATCTGGATTGCTGCATACCAAGGCCTGTTTATCTATGATCCGCACAATCATAGCGTACAAAAATTACTGATCAACGATCCGATGCTGGGAGACTATGCTCCACGAGCGCTTGTCGAGGACGGACAGGATAATATGTGGGTAGGAACCTATGGGCAGGGGCTCTATGTGTATAATAATAATCGACAGCTGATTCGGAAAATGGATAGCGGCAATGGATTGCGCAATAATACCGTCAATCATTTGCTATGCGATAAAAATAACAATATCTGGATTGCGACAAATCAGGGAATAGCTCTGCAGGAAGCGCAACGAGGAATTGGTGATTTAACAATTTTAATGCCTCCGGGAGACGATGCCTGGCTGTTTGTCAATGGCCTTTCGGAAGATCAGAATGGGCATATCTGGTGTTCGACCAAGTCAGGAATGCTACGCTTTTTACCCAAAGAAAAACGTTTTTTGCAATACGATCAGTCATTCGGCCTGCCACTTGGAGGTTTTATAAATGGAAGTGTGGGGCGGGATCTGGCAGGACGCCTGTATTTCGGGATGCAAGACGGCATATGTTATTTTGATCCGAATGAAATTCCCTCAAAACTGCCAAAATCTCCGATTCGGGTGAGCCGATTTATTGTTTTCCGCTCCGGCGAATCCAATGCACAGGAAGACAAATATCTTACATCATCTGATGAGATCAGGCTGGATCATAACGAGAATAGCTTTCGTATTGAGCTTGCGGTCATGGACTATGCGCTGGATGGATTGGTCGAGTTTGGATACCAGCTGCAGGGACTTAATAACGACTGGATTTTTCTGGGCAACGAAACTAATCTTGATTTCCGGAATGTGCCCTATGGAGATCATGAACTGTTGATTCGCACACGCATGAAAAATGGGCAATGGTCTCAGTCATATCAACGTTTACTGATTAAGATCAAACCACCTTTCTATCTGAGCCTGCCGGCAAAGGTCACTTATTTTCTGATCTTTTTGTTGGTCATCTATACCCTTATTTTCTTTTATATCAAAAGAATAAAGGCCGAGTCCGAACTGAGACTCAAAGAGCGCCAGCACCTTCAAGATGAACAGTTGCATAGCGAGCGCATGAATTTCTATACCCATATCACGCATGAACTGCGCACGCCGTTAACACTCATATTAGGACCTCTCGACGATTTGTCTCAAAATGAGCAATTATCTCCCAGAAACAAGGGATTAGTTCATACAGTTCAAAAAAGTGCTAATCGGCTTTTTACATTGGTTAACCAACTTCTGGAGTTCAGGAAGGTCGAATCGCAGTTTAAACCGCTAGTACTTGAAGCTGGGGCCTTGAGTGACATGCTTACCGATATCGTGGATAAGTATCGAACCTTAAATAACAAACCAAACGTTGAGATATATGCAAATTTGCCCGAAACAGATTATCGTACTTTATTTGATGCAGAGATCATACAGTTGATTGTAGATAATTTGCTTTCCAACGCCTATAAATATACGGATTCGGGCCATATCAGGCTGGACCTTAAGTACGAACAATCAAATTTAACCCATTGGGCAGTATTATCCATTGAAGACACGGGGCGCGGGATCCCGGCGGACCACATGGATCGAATTTTCGATAAGTTCTATCAGATTCCCGGCAGGGGAATCCACGGAACGGGCATAGGTCTGGCACTGGTCAAAGAATTGACAGCTATCCATCAGGGTAAGATCGAGATTAAAAGCTTGGAAGGAGCGGGAACGACGGTATCAGTCCGTTTTTTAGCAAACAAAGTCGGCGTTGATAGCCCAAAAATAGTGGAATGGATCGCGGAATCTGATCATATAGCTATGGACTTCAGTCGCCCATTGATCCTTTTGGTTGAAGATGATCCTGATTTACGCGCCTATCTGGGAGATACCTTGTGCTCAACTTACGAAGTTTTGGTTGCTGAAAATGGAGCAGTTGGATTGGACATTGCACAAAATAGGATACCCGATCTTCTGATAAGCGACATCATGATGCCCGATATGGATGGTTTTTTGCTGGCTGAAAAATTGAAGGCTGAGCGTTCGACAAGCCATATACCATTAATCCTGTTGACGGCGAAAGATACGGACCTGGACAGGCAGCGTGGCTATGACCTCGGAGTAGATTCGTATCTCACAAAACCGATCGGTGCAACCGTATTGCGCAAACGTATTGATAACCTGTTGCGCAAACAGAAGGTCATGAACAATGCTATTTTACAGAAAATCAAATTAGATCAGCCAACGGATTTTGTAGAAGACCGGCAAACCGAAAAAGATGAGTTATGGCGTGAAAATGCATTTGTTCAGGATTTTGTGGCGATCGTAGAACAGCATATGCAAGATGAGGTATTGGATGCCGCTACCCTGGCAGAAAAGATGAATATGAGCCAATCAACCTTATATCGTAAACTAAAAGGTATTACGGGGAAGAATATCAATCAACTTGTGCGTAAAATACGGATACATAAAGCCGCTGAGCTGTTGCGTTCGGGAGCATACAACGTGACCGAAGTTTCTTTTATGGTCGGAATCAATAGCGCTATTTACTTTCGGCAATGCTTTAAAGAAGAGTTCGGGCAGCTTCCTTCGGAATATCAAAAGTCCGGAGCGAAGGGATGTTAATCACTGGCTAATATCTTGTGGTACCTTTGCGATATAAGCGATCGTGAACAGGGCGACCGAATAAGGTCATGAAACGAAAAACCCACTGATTTTTGTTGAAAAGCCACTTTTTGACCGAAAACTATATGGTATTTGACGGATTTGTATATGGTCTAAAGCTTTAAAATCCCCTAAGTTTGACGGTATAATCAATTATAAATCTCGCAGGAAGTAGCAATGCATCTGATGTAACCTATGTAAACCATCGCTTATCATCTTCACTGTCTATTCTGGCCAGATTGTATTATTTACTGTTTAATTCGTATAGAAATTTATGAACAACCTAAAAATTGTTTCTTTGTATACGGTGTTGAGCGTTGCGCCAACATTGTTATACGCCCAGGGGAAAATTTCGGGACAGGTCCTGAATATGGCCAACGAGCCTATCGCAGGTGCAACTGTGATTATGGAAGGCGGGGCGAAAGGGACTTCAACAGACAAATCGGGAAAATTTGAATTGAGTGCCGCTAAAGGCGTGCTTGTTGTCTCCTTCATTGGCTACAAGACCTACAGAGTCCCCATGAACGAAACTACAAATCTGACAATTCGGCTTGAAAAAGATGACCGTGTGCTAGAAGATGTCGTGGTGGTGGGGTATGGTACACAAAAAAAAGCAACGTTAACGGGCTCCATTTCTGAAGTGAAAGGTAAAGATATCGTGAAAAGTCCACAGCCTAATTTATCCAATTCACTCGCCGGACGTTTTTCTGGCGTGGTAATCAACAACCGGAGCGGTGAGCCCGGTTATGACGGTTCATCCATTACGGTACGTGGACAGGCAACTACAGGAAGTAATGATGTATTGGTTGTCGTAGATGGTGTACCCGGACAAATAGGCGGCCTGGAGCGTCTGGATCCAAACGATATTGAAAGTATTTCGGTACTGAAAGATGCTTCAGCGGCAATTTATGGTAACAGGGCAGCAAATGGGGTTATTTTAGTCACGACCAAACGTGGAAAAAGTGGCAAACCTTCAATCACCTATAGCGGAAATCTCGGTGTCAGTTCGCCGACACGGTTGCCTAAAATGGCTGATGCCGCAACTTATGCCATTTTAAGGAACGAAATTGCTTATGGAAATAGTTCTTCCGGAGGAATGAATCAGATTTATTCAGCAGAACAGATTCAAAAATTTAGAGACGGATCTGATCCACTGTTATACCCCAATACCGATTGGGCAGATGTCACCTTGAAAAAAGCTGCAATACAAAGTCAGCACAATCTGTCTGTCGCAGGCGGGACCGAAGATGTGCGATATTTTATGTCTCTGGGTTCGGTCTATCAGGATGGTTTATACAAAAATGGGGTCACAAAATATAAGCAGTATAATTTCAGAACAAATCTCGAAGCCAATGTAACCGATCGCTTTAAGGTCGGACTCTCTCTTTCGGGAAGACAGGAAGACCGTAAATTCCCCATCGCATCTGCCGGAGATATTTTTCGTTCCATATATAGAGCGTATCCTACAGTAAGCGCATATTATCCAAATGGCTTACCGACGCGGGGTATTGAGGGATCCAATCCCGCCTTAATGGGCACGGATATCGGTGGGACCGTGGATAATCCCAAACAGGTCTTCAACGGCATACTCAAAGCAAGCTATCAGCTTCCTTGGGTAGAAGGTCTATCCGTTGATGGTTTTCTTTCGGTGGACAAATCCGCAAATTTCAGCAAAAACTTCAGTGTGCCCTACGTGTTAAATGCTTATGACCAGGCAAAAAACACTTACGAGGAATCTATTGTCGGCGGCAATAACAATAAGGCCACATTGACCGAATCACATACCAATGAATCCTTGATCACAAGTAATATAAAACTGAATTTTGAACGGACCTTTGGTGCCCACGCAATCAATGCTTTTGTGGGATATGAGCAAAGTAAAAGGCATTTGGAATATTTTGACGCGCAGCGTTTTAATTATCTCTCCAACCAGCTGCCTGAATTATCACAAGGTGGATCCGCTGCGACAGATTATCTTAATTCAGGTTATAGTTCTAATTATACGAGACAGAGTATCATTAGCCGGATAGCTTATAATTATGATGAAAAATACCTGTTTGAAGGACAGCTCAGGGCAGATGGTTCTTCCATTTTTCCGTCAGGCAAGCGATGGGGATATTTCCCTTCCATATCCGCAGGGTGGCGTATCAGTAAAGAAGATTGGTTTGCAGACAAGATCGGATTTTTAGATGACCTAAAACTTCGCGCCTCTTATGGTACCCTTGGTAACGATAATGTCGACGGATTCCAATTCTACGATAACTATACCTTGGTAGGAAATGGCCTGGTCGCGCTTCTCAATGATAAAAGCCAGATAGAACCCAATGTTAAATTGTCCAAATTAGCAAATCCGGCGATTACTTGGGAGGTGTCCAAGAAGCTCGATGTAGGATTAAATGCACAATTTCTCAAGAATTTCACGATAGAGGCCATTTATTTCAAACAAAAGAGATCGGATATTCTGACGGAAAGAAATGCGTCGATTCCGGCAACTTCAGGTATTGTCAATCCATACAAAGAGAACAGCTCCAAACCGCTGGTCCCTTCGGAGAATATTGGCAAGGTGAATAGCGAAGGATTTGAAGGAACTTTTTCGTATCAAAAACCGGGCGATTTCAGCTGGGGAGTATCCGGTAATTTTACCTTTGCCAAAAGTAAAATTATCTTCATTGATGAGGCCAGCGGTACGTTGGATTATCAGCGCAAGACATCAAGACCGCTGGGAACCTATCTGCTCTATAACGCCATTGGATTAAACCGGACCGAAGCAGATCTCGCTGCGGCCCCACAGGCACCCGGAGCACAGGTCGGGGATTTGATTTATCAGGACTACAACCAAGATGGTAAGATAACGGCAGATGATATGATACGGACAAAATATGGAAATATTCCCCAGATTACATACGGCTTTAATCTGAATGCCGCTTATAAAAATGTAGATGTTTCCATTCTTTTTGCCGGGCAGGCTAAAGTAAGTCAGCACGTGCTTCCAGAGTCCGGAACAGTAGGGAACTTCTACAGTACCTGGGCCGACAATCGATTCAATGAAGTCAATAATCCGAACGGAAACTATCCGAAAGTACCTGAACGCGCCTCTTCGGCTGTAAGCGGTGGCTTGTATAATAGTACATTTTGGTTGAATAATGCTTCCTTTTTACGTTTAAAAAATGTCGAGATAGGGTATACATTGCCCAATGAGGTCTTATCGAGATTGAAACTGGGTGGACTTCGATTTTATGTCAACGGATTTAATCTATTGACTATCACAAAAGTGAAGGATTATGATCCAGAAGGGGATAGCGGTAGCGGTCAATTCTATCCGCAGCAACGTATTATTAATGTAGGTGCAAATTTAAAATTCTAAAGAGGAACTTAAGCAATGAAATCTATAACTAAGTATATTGTGCCTTTGGGCTTGGGACTGACAATCTTCTCCGCATGCAACAAAAATCTACTGGATGTTACGGCGACAGACAGAATATCGACAGAAGCAATTGAGACAGATACAGCTGTATTGGAAGCTTTTATTATCAACAGATACATCGGTGAAAAAATTATATCAAATGAGGCTGACGGGACTAATCCGGGGTTTGGACGTGGATTTGAATACGCCCTTTGGTCTTCACTGTCTGATGAATCCATGTACACCAATGATGATAATACTTGGCTCATTATTCGGGGGCAGTTATCGCCTGAAAATTTAGGCGCTGCCGGATCACTTTGGGCCCGTAGCTACCGCAGTATCCGTGAGTGTAATTATGCGAAAAAAGTACTAACTTCTATTCAGATGAGTTCTTCACATAAACGGCATCTGGAAGGTGAACTACAGTTTATCAGGGCATTTCGGTATCATGATCTCATTCGTAACTTTGGTCGGGTTGTCTTGATGGGCGATACCGTGTATGGTCTGAAAGATGACTTAAGTGCTGCAAGCCTTTTTGAGCGGAAGTCTATTCAGGAAGGAATGGATTATGTGATCAGAGAATTGGACGAAGCGATTGAAAAACTTCCGCTGGATAACAATGACAACAACTGGGTTACCGGCCGGGCTACGAAGGCTGCCGCAATGGCATTAAAATCAAGACTATTGCTGTATGCAGCGAGCCCGCTTTATAACGCGGGTACCTGGGCTGCTGCGGCTCAGGCAGCACAAGAGTTGATTGCGCTAAATAAATACAGCCTGTATACAGGCGGATACCAGTCTCTATTTTTGACTGACCGGAATCCGGAAACTATTTTCGCCCGTTATTATACCAAAAATGCCAATCATGTGCATTTAGAAATTGCTAACGGACCGAACGGCTATGGGGGTTGGGGTGGAAATACGCCTTACCAGAATCTGGTGGACGCTTATCAGATGAAAAATGGTCTAGCTCCCTTGAATGAGGATGGAACTGTCAATACTGCTTCAGGATACGATCCCAATAATCCCTATATAAATCGTGATCCACGCTTTGATGCAACAATCTTACATAATGGTTCAATGTACAGAGGGCGCGCGGTTGAAACATTTATACCGGGCGGACAGGATAGCAGGGAGGGAAGGGATAACTGGAACACATCGAAAACCGGTTATTATCTGCGCAAGTTTATGAATGATGCATATCCCCTGGAAAATCCTTGGGGAAATGCGGGATTTCAACCGTGGAATTATTTTCGTTATGCTGAGATCCTGTTAAATTTTGCAGAGGCGGCTAATGAAGCCTACGGTCCGGATATGCTACCCGCAGGTAGTAGTCTTACAGCTAGACAGGCGTTAAATCTAGTTCGGACAAGACCTTCTGTAGAGATGCCTGAAATCCCTGTTGGACAATCGAAAGATGAATTTAGAAAATTGTTGCGCTACGAGCGCCGGATAGAGCTGGCCTTCGAGGAACACCGTTTTTATGACGTAAGAAGATGGAAAATCGCCAACATAACAGAAAATGTACCAGCCTCGGGAATGACGGTGACAAAAGGAAACAATGGGCTTACCTATACGCGAAAAGAGGCATTATCGGGCCGCCGGTTTGAAGAAAAACATTATTGGCTCCCGATACCGCGTGCAGAGATTTTGTCCTCGAACGGACAACTGGAACAAAATCCCGGTTATTAATTTTAATTAATCAAAAAGAGACTTACTCGATGCGCTGGGACCCTTTTCGGAACCAGTGCATCTTTGTCAGATCAAGCAACCTTTTACTAAATTATTTTATACATGCGATTTACGATTATAGCATTTTTATTGATGAATATTGTGGTATCGGCATACGCGCAGGAATATAGGCAAGGGCCGACCGAAAAGGATTTTGCCGGTTATTTATTCGCTTATTTTAAGGGCAATGCTGTGGCAGATGAAGCGGTCTGTTTTGCCATTAGTACCGACGGCTATACCTACCGTGCGTTGAACGGTAATCGGCCGGTACTGGATTCGAAGACCATCAGTAAAACCGGGGGTGTCAGGGATCCGCATATTCTACGTGCTGAGGATGGAAAGACATTCTATATGGTGCTGACCGATATGACCTCCTCCAAAGGCTGGGATTCCAATCGCGGTATGGTGCTGCTAAAATCGCAAGATCTGCTGCACTGGTCACATCGGGCCATTGATTTCCAGCAGCGATTCAGTGGGCAGGAAGATCTGAAGCGCGTATGGGCGCCACAGACAATCTTTGATTCGGCAGCAGGAAAATATATGGTCTATTGGTCCATGCAGCATGGGAATGGTCCGGACATCATCTATTATGCCTATGCGAATAAAGATTTTACCGATTTTGAAACGGAACCAAAAGTGCTCTTCGTACCTAAAAATGGTAAATCCTGTATTGATGGCGATATTATTGAGAAGAATGGCCTCTTTTACCTCTTCTACAAAACTGAAGGGCACGGTAATGGGATCAAGCTTGCCATGACCGATTCCCTGACTTCGGGAAAATGGATCGAACAAGATGGGTATAAGCAGAAAACAAAGGATGCCGTGGAGGGATCAAGTGTCTTCAAGCGAAACCAGTCGGACCAATATATCCTGATGTATGATGTGTATGGTAAAGGAAAATACCAATTCTGTATTTCCGATGATCTCGATCGTTTTAAAGTGATCGATCAGGAGATTGATATGGATTTTCACCCCCGTCATGGAAACATCATACCCCTTTCCCGAGAGGAGCTTTTTCATTTGACCTCTCATTGGGGCAAACCCAAGGATATACCTTTTGCGCTGAAAAGGAACCCCATTCTGGACGGCTTCTATGCAGATCCCGATATTCTTTACGCCAACAAAACCAAAAGATATTATATCTATCCAACAAGTGATGGATTTGATGGCTGGGGTGGCTTCTATTTTAAAACCTTTTCCTCGGTCGATCTTATCCATTGGAAGGATGAGGGCGTCATCCTGGATCTTAAAAAAGATGTTGCCTGGGGACCACGGCATGCCTGGGCACCAACGATCACCGAGAAAAAAGTCAAAGGCGACTATAAATATTACTACTATTTTACGGCGGCGCAGAAAATCGGTGTCGCCGTAGCGGACCAGCCAACGGGACCCTTCAAGGACTCGGGCACCCCCATGATCGATTTCAAACCTCCCGGCGTAACTGGCGGGCAGGAGATCGATCCCGCAGTGTTCAATGACCCCCGCTCAGGTAAAAGTTATTTGTATTGGGGGAACGGCTACCTTGCCGTTGCCGAACTAAATAAAGATATGGTCTCCATCAAAAAGAATACAATAAAGGTATTGACACCCGACAAAACATTTCGTGAAGGGGTATATGTGATCTTTCGCAATGGAATATACTATTTTCTTTGGTCAGAAGATGATACCCGCAGCGAGAATTACCGGGTTCGCTATGGGACATCAACCTCTCCCTATGGGCCAATCCAGGTGCCTGAGAACAATCTGATCTTGCAAAAAGATCCGGCGAAAGGAATCTATGGTACTGGTCATAACTCGGTCTTGCAGGTGCCCGGAACCGACGAATGGTATATTGTCTATCATCGGTTTAATTATCCAAATGGGATCAGGATGGGGGATGCAGCAGGTTTCCATCGGGAAGTATGCATGGATCGGCTTTATTTCGATGCGAATGGCCAGATCGTACCTGTCATTCCAACCCATTAATAGCAATCAGATCAACCTAAACGACTACATAACATGAGCATAATAATTAAAAATATAGCGATCCTTGCGGCGTCAGTTTTAATCGGGCTGAGCTCCGTTTACGCACAGCCGGGTTTTGGTGTCGCGCAGCGTATCAATGCAGACTGGCAGTTCCAGTTAGAAACCGCAGGAGCAGGGCAAAGCGCAACAGCACTAAACGAGCAGGCCTGGAAATCGGTTAGACTACCCCATGATTGGGGCGTAAAGTACCCCTTGAGTCCAAATCTGGCCAGCGCCACGGGATATTTACCCGGCGGGATAGGTTGGTACCGAAAACAGCTGACCATACCTGCTGAAGACCAAGGAAAGAAGATCTTTCTTTATTTTGAAGGTGTTTACAACCGCAGTGAAGTCTTTGTCAATGGCAAATCTGTCGGTAAGCGCCCCAATGGCTATGTATCATTTTCCTATGATATCAGCCCGTATATTGAATTTGGGAAGGAAAATACCATTGCGGTCAAAGTCGACCATAGCAAAAGCGCGGATTCGCGCTGGTATACTGGATCTGGCATCTACCGGGATGTTTGGGTCGTCAAGGCCAATCAGGTACATCTGGATCAATGGGGGGTATACGCCTATCCGGAACTTAAGGGTGGAAAAGGAGTACTCAATACCGAAATTACGGTGGTCAACAGTTCGTCCTTGCGAAGCCCAGTTACCGTGCAGCAGGAGCTCATTGATGCCGAAGGCAGGCTCGTTGAGAAAAAATCCGGGCAGCTTACTATCGCTGCTGCTGATAGAGCACGCCTAGATCTGAAATTGACAGCATCAAATCCAAAGCTGTGGAACTTAACGCAGCCTATACAGTACACCTTGCGGACAACACTGTGGCAAAAAGGTAAACAGATAGATCAGTCCGAAGTAAAGACCGGTTTTAGGACCTTTACCTTTGATCCGGATAAAGGCTTCGCCTTAAACAACCAATGGATGAAAGTGAAAGGTGTCTGCTTGCATCACGATGCCGGCGTACTGGGTGCCGAGGTCTATACCGAAGTGTGGAAGCGTCGCTTACTCACACTGAAATCTCTTGGTGTTAACGCCGTGCGTACGAGCCATAATCCACAGGCGACCTCACTTTATAATTTATGTGATGAGCTGGGCCTGTTGGTCATGGATGAAGCATTTGATGAGTGGGAATTTCCGAAGCGAAAGTGGCTGCAGGGCTGGAATGCAGGGGTACCCGGTTTTGAGGGAGCTTACGACTTTTTTGAAGAGTGGGGGGAGCGGGATTTGGCCGATATGGTTCAAAGGGACCGGAATCACCTGTCGATATTTGCCTGGAGCATAGGCAATGAAGTGGATTATCCCAATGATCCCTATTCCCATCCGATTTTGAATGGCGAGAAAAAAGAAGGTGGTTTTACCCAGGCCTCTTATGGCGGTTATAAGAAAGATGCACCGGACGCCATGCGTTTGGGGGATATTGCCAAACGCCTGGTTGCTGTGGTAAAAAAATACGATCGCAGCCGGGCGGTAACAGCAGGCCTGGCGGGTGTAGCGATGTCTAATGAAACGGCCTACCCCGGAGCGCTTGATATTGCGGGATACAATTATACGGAGAGCCGATATCAGGAAGACCACCAGCGTTACCCAACGCGTGTCATATTTGGCAGTGAAAATCGGCATGATCTTCCGGCGTGGCTGGCTGTACGCGACAATGCACATATATTTGGACAGTTCCTGTGGACGGGGATCGACTATCTGGGCGAATCGGGCCGTTGGCCTTCGCGCGGTTTTTATTCGGGCTTACTTGATTTTGCTGGCTTTATCAAGCCCAGAGGATATTTTCGCCAGTCTTTGTGGGCAGAAAAACCCATGGCTTATTTGGGAACCTATCCATTGGCCGGGGCAACTGGTACAACAGATGTGTGGTCCGCTCTGGAAGCTCAGCAGGAACAACGAAAGAACGAAAGCCCCTCCATGGATGCCTGGCCGATCTGGAATTATCAGGACGGTCAGCTGATCCGGGTGGTCTGCTATACCAATAGTGCTGCAGCCCGACTAACACTGAATGGGCAGACCGTGGGTGATGAGAAAAAATACGATGCGAAAACAGGAATTATCTTTTGGGATATCCCTTATGCCACTGGTAAACTGGAAGCGATCGGGCTGGACAGCAATGGAAAAGAAGTTGTCCGCCATGCAATTCAATCTAGCCAGCGGCCAGCATCCATTCAGGCTATGCCTGTTGGGGATCCGTTGATCAAAGCAGGGGAGATGCTGCAGCTGATGGTGCAGCTTGTCGATGATAAGGGCATTCCCGTGGTTCTTTCGGAGGATGAAATTACCTGCGATATTGCCGGGAATGCGCGTTTATTGGGTATGGAGGCCGGAAATAATGCTGATATGGGCGATTATACGGATAATAAACAACGGGGCCATCAAGGCAAAATGATCGTTTATGTACAATCAACGGGCAAATCAGGTGACCAGATTACCATTCGGTTGAGCTCCCCCTGGCTGAAAGCCGCCACGGTATCCTATAGCGTTAACTGATGGGCTTATTCATCCGAGCGGAGTGTCCGTATTTCTAAAATTTTATGACTGGGGGACGTTAATGTCCCCTTGATTTTTACCTCTATTGTCGACATAGCGGTACTTCCTTTGGGAAGCTTTATGCGCGAGGTTGTAACAATAGCACTGCTATCGGTGCTCTTTAGGGTTTCAACAAGGATTCCATTGACGATGATTTCGGTACTTCGCAGCGCAGTATCTGTCATAAATTTCAGGTATAGTGCATTAGCGTCTGTATTTTTTAGCTGGTAACTGAACCAGCCGGTGGTTTCACGCCAGCGCGTATCGTCAGTGCTCCCGGCCTTGCTATTTTCTTCCCGAAAGAAGTGATCCGATTCCGGCTGTTGTTCACCCGCAATCACCTTGTCCACCGTGATTGCAGTGAGGGCAAGGCTTTCGCGTTCATCCCTTTCAATTTTATCCTGCAGGAGTTGAAGTTGGCTGGCAGTTGTTTGTGGCCAATACAGAATATATCTACTATCATGAAGACTATAGAAAGGTTCAAGTTCCATGTTTAGTGTGTCTTTCCCTTGACGAAGTCCTCTGAGTGTAAAATGCAATGGTCTGCCAGGGATCGGATGAATAAGTGTCGGGATCGCTTTAGGATCAGTGACAAGGATAGGGATATCGCGCAATGGGATCTGTTTTCCGGATGCGATATGACCCATCCGGCTATCGTCGGCCTTTAGTCCTGTGAGATCACTCGTTCCCGAACGTGCAGCGAGCACAACAGGCCCATAGGATATGCTGTAATAGTTACTCTGGTCAGGTAACTGTTCAATCTGGATTTCCATCGGCAATTCCATACGCAGGCGATCACCGGGCTTCCAGACTCGTTTTATGATGACATGTGTTTCCGTGGAATCCGTAGCGGGATAAGGTTTTCCGTTTATTGAAATTATAGGATTATCTTTGAGCCATTTAGGTTTACGTAGATAAAGTGTAAATTCATGTTTTCTTTTGGAATTAATGATCAGCGAGGTATACGCTTCTTTTGGAAAGTTGTTGTCCTGAATAATCTCGATGCCCTTTTCTTTCCAATGTAATTGGGAGGGAACAAAGAGATTGACGTACAAGTCATCCTGTTTGTGCGCATAAATCATTTCGCCATACTTGGCGTGGTTTTCCATGCCCGACCCAACACAGCACCACATACTCGTCTGCGGTTGCGAATAGACGCGATAATGTCCTGGACGGATCTGCGTAAAGTATACAAGCCCCCCATGTTCGGGATGCTGGCTCGACAAAATATGATTGTATAATGCCCTTTCGTAAAAATCAATGTACTTGGCCTGTGGATCTGTGCGGTATAGCATTTTCGTGAGCCGCAGCATATTGTAGGTGTTACAGGTCTCGGGGCCTTCGATGCTCTGAACCATCTTTGAGAAATCGTTTGTTGGATTAAAATGTTCACTGACGCTATTTCCGCCGATGGCAATGGATCTATGCAATACTACATTATCCCAGAAGTAGCGTATGGCGCCGGTCCATTCCACATCCTTGGAGAGTTCCCCAATCCGGGCGAAACCCAGGACTTTTGGAATCTGTGTATTGGCATGTAAGCCCGTTAATTTATCCTGGTGTTTTGTTAAGGGAACCAGGATAGACTGATGAGAGAATTTTCGCGCAAGCTCCAGGTATTTGGGATTTTGGGTAATTGCAGCAACATCCGCAAAACTTTCATTGAGTCCACCGTGTTCACTGCGCAGCATATCCTGTATCTGCGTGTCTGAGAGATGAGAAACTAATTTGCAGGCCCAATCAGTCATCTCGATAAGCATATTTTTAGCGCTTTGGTTGGCGGTCAGCAAGTAGACATCGCGCAGGCCAGCATAAGTCTTATGAATATTATACAAGGGTACCCATTTGCCATTTAGGCTAAACGTACTCGATTGGATATTTCCGGCATGAATTTCTTCCCAGATACGTTTGCCGCCCGGAACACCGCCTATATAGCCATTTCCATTTGCATCCTGACAGCGCTTCAGGTTTACAATCATGTAATCAAGCCGTTCTTTGATACGTAGATCTCCAGTGGAGGCATACATATTGGCGAGCGCGGAAAGATAATGACCACCAATATGTCCATCCAGGCCCGTATTTTCCCAGTTGGTATATGACTCTTTAACGACTTTTAATCCCGCTTCCCTCAAGAATGGAGCGAGGAGACGATCGGGATCCATATCCAATAAATACTGCAAATCAAGCTGTTGGGCGTGATAAAAGGGGCTTGGTAATAATCGGACATCCTGTAGATCGAAATAATTGAGCTCTTTGGAGGCCTGTGCAAATAAAGAGGAACAAAAGAACAATGCAAGGATCGTGTGGGAAAGACGGCTGTTTAATTTCATTTTAAATTTATGATATCTAATCAGCTGAATGATAAAAATATACAGCTATTTGGTTATTGGTTATGATGTACTAATGTACTGGTACTCCAAAGATATAAATTACGAAATTATTTTTAAGTGTTTTTTTTACATTTATTATTTTCCTATTTTTCAGGTCAAATACCGCCTTTTAATTTGTGGCAAATTTATCGGTGAATATGACCCAGCATCTATTGATGCGTTATTGGTTATGTCTCTTGTGGATCAAATTGGGGGAAGGGAATAACTTGCATTGAAAAAACCCGGGATTAATCTGTTATTTACTGGTTTTAGACATTTTTACCCTTCTTTTAATTATTTGTTGCAAGGTCATTTTTTTGAAACCTATAGCTTTGCTTAATAACCAATTGGCGAATAGCTAGCTCATTCTTATGAATGATCGGATAAAGGGAACAATGAATTTTTAGCGATGCATCTTGTATATTTTAGCGCCTACAGTCAGCATGCTAGTAATAACCAATTCGTGTAAATAAATAACCAAGTACTCGCCTCTAGGGGCAAAAAGACATTTATCTTAAATAAGATTATGAACAGAAATTATGTGTCTTCTTTCTTTTGTTTTCCTAAAGAAAGGAATAGGAAAGTGAAGTGGTTGTTAATGGCTTCCATGTTAATGTCCATTGGCCGACTGTCCGCTCAAGAAAAGGTCATCCATGGAAAGATCGTAAGTGATCAAGGGAAACCCATAATAGGGGCATCGATCAAAGTGAAGGACAAAACCCTCAGTACATCAACAAATGAGAAAGGCGAATTTGTACTCAAGCTCAATCCAGGCGAAATCATTATTGTATCCAATGTAGGGTATAACCATGTTGAATATGTAATCGGTAATTCATCAGAAATCAGTATCCCGCTTGTAGCCGCAGAAATTGCGGTAGATGAGGTTGTAGTGGTGGGATACGGTAAGCAGAAGAAGGTCGATCTGACGTCTTCTATTGCTGTTGTTGACACCAAAGATCTTGTAAAAGTACCCGGAGGAACAATTGCCACGCTTCAGAGTGCTGTGCCCGGGGTGCAGGTAACCAATGGTGCTATCCGCATCCGTGGCGTTGGATCCATTAACGGAACTGATCCGCTCTATGTGGTGGACGGAATGATCGGAGGAGCGATGCCCGACGAAAATAATATCGCTAGTATTCAGGTATTGAAAGATGCTGCATCAAGCGCTATTTATGGTGCCCGTGGGGCCAATGGCGTTATTTTGGTCACCACAAAACGCGGTAAAGCCGGGGATGTGAAGCTCGATTACAATGCTTTCGCCGGCACCAAAAATATTTCCCATAATGTACCCCTGCTGAACGGACAGCAACTGGCTGAATTGATTAATGAGGAAATGTACAATAAAGATCCTTCGCGCAAAGACTATCTGGACGCGCTGTCTAAACCGTCAGCCATCGGGCAAGGGTATAATATGATGGATGAACTGTTACAAACGGGCAATTATCAAAGGCATAATCTCTCGGTCTCGGGTGGCTCTCAAAATGCCAATTTTCGGCTGAGCGGTATTTATGCAACAGATAAATCCATTATTATTCAGGACAAGAACAAGTATTATGGAGCCCAATTCATCTCTGATTTTACCAAAGGAAAACTTAAGATAGGCGAAACACTTTCCTTAGGTTATACCCGCCGCAACTGGAGCGACAAAAATATCATCGATGCGCAAAAGTGGTCCTCCACATTACCGTTATATGATGCTAACAGTAGTACCGGCTTTGCTGGGGCTGGCAACGGAACTGATGTGCAGAGTGCTTTGGCAAATGCGTACCTCAACAAAAACGTCAATGACAATTTTTCGGTCAACGGCAATGCCTGGGCTACCTATGAGATCATAAAAGGACTGGTTTATAAATTTAATATGGGGGTAGATCTCAGCCGCGTACGTAATGAAGGCTATATAGGTAACTACTCCGTTGGTCAATATCAGAACCATAGCCCTGATGAACTCAATATTTCTAGCAGTCAGAATAACCGCTGGCTATTTGAAAATACGCTGACTTACGAAAATAATTTTGGTAAACATGCGATTTCGGCCTTGGCGGGGATTACTTCCGAAGAATCCAGGTACAATGCGGTCAATGCCGGTGCCCGTGGTTTGCCAAGTCCAGATGTTTTGATCCTCAATTCGGCTTCCTTGGCAAGTTCCCGCCTGGTGGGGTCGGGTGTAGGACAGTCGGCTATGTATTCCATGCTGGGCCGTGTCAACTATAATTATGACAATCGTTATCTCTTGACATTTAACATGCGGCGAGATGGATCGGCCAACTTCAGTAATCAATACCGCTATGGAAATTTTCCTTCGGTATCGGCAGGATGGCGGATCAGTCAGGAATCATTTATGAAAGCATTTCCTGCAATCAGCGAATTGAAGCTCCGTGGTAGTTATGGGCTTCTGGGTAATTCGGATATCGCACAATATCAGTATCAGCGGACGGTTAGTTTCGACCATGTCTGGTATTATCTGAACAATGTGATGGTTACCGGTGCGCTGCCGCAGACACCCTCCAATCCGAATGTAAAATGGGAAAGTCAGTACTCAACTGACCTTGGTCTCGATCTGGAACTCTTTGATCATAAATTGGCTCTGACTGTCGATTACTATAATAAAAAGACGGAGGACATGCTGATCAATGTACCCATTTCGTTCACAGCCGGGTATGTCAACAACTTTCCCGTGCTGAATGCCGGCAGCATACGGAATCGGGGCTGGGATATCCTGGCATCGTATAAAGATCAGGTCGGTAATTTCGGCTATCATATCGGTGCCAATATTTCTTTTGTGAAAAACCGCGTCCTGAGCCTGGGTAACAATAATGAAATTCTATGGGGAAGTATTTCGCCTGGGGGAGAAAATGTCACAAGGACCGCCGTTGGCCGTTCGATAGGGGAATTTTGGGGCTATACAACCAACGGTCTATACACCAGCCAGACGCAATTGGATGCCGATAAAGCTTTTGCACCCCATGCAGCACTGGGCGATGTACGCTTCAATGACCGAAATGGAGACAAGGTCTTAAATGATCAGGATAAGGACTTTTTAGGAAGCCCAATACCTGATTTTAGCTACGGTTTCAATGCTGATGTCAACTACAACAGTGCTATTGGGATCTTTGATCTGTCAATGATGTGGCAGGGGAGCAAAGGAAACGACATCTACAACAATAGCCGCTACTGGGGCGAGGGAATGTACCATTACTACAATAATTTTGCCTCAACGTTAGATCGCTACCGCGCAGAAGAACTTGTCTTCAAAAATCCGGTATCCGGTGAAACGACCGTCTATCCAAAAAATACAGACACCAATATTCCTCGTGCTGTACTCGGCGATCCCAATCAGAATTTAAGGGCGTCTAATAGGTTTGTGGAGGATGGTTCTTATCTGCGGCTCAAAGTCGTCAACATTGGCTACAGCTTTTCTAGCCCGAGGCTTGAACGCTGGAAGATCGACCGATTGCGGTTTTATGTCGGCGCAAAAAACCTGCTGACCTTTACCAAGTACTCGGGTTATGATCCAGAAGTGGGGTCGGGAGATACCCGCTCCAATCTGAGCCGCGGAATCGATGGACAAACACCATGGGGACTGAGCTTCCCAAATTCAAGAGAGTATTTTATGGGTATTCAATTTACATTCTAACCGCTTTATCGACATCATGAATAGACAGTATATAAAACTCGCAGCTGCTGCTTTGTTGATACAGTTTTCGAGCTGCAAGCCGAATCTGGATCTCTCCAACCCGCAGGAATTGTCGACAGACACCTATTATAAGACAGCAGATCAATTGGAAAACTCGGTCATACCTGCCTATCAGGCCCTGATCGGCCGTACGCAGGGGGGATATGCACGTAGTTTGTATTTTGAGCTTTTAGCGCCTGGTGATGATTACAATCATACCTTCAAATGGGAACCCATGTATCAGGATAGCTACAATACCCCTGCAAGCGATGGGATGACAGCCCAGACCTGGAGAGATTTTTGGAACGGTGTGTTTGCGGCTAATTTAGCCATCGACCGTATTCAGAAGTTTGAGGGCGAAATAGACCAGAATAGAAAGAATAGACTCTTGGGGGAAGCGCATTTTTTGAGAGCGCTGAACTATTTACACCTGGGAATGTTGTTTGGAGAAACTATTCCGCTAATGAATAAACCTGTTGAAACAAATGAAGATTATTATCCAGGCAACGCACCTACGGGTGCAGTATATGCGCTGATCGTGGATGATTTTAAGAAAGCATCAGAATTGTTGCCAACGCGCGCAGCACTTTATGCCGACAGTAAAATGATCGGTAGGGCAACCAAAGGTGCTGCTCAGGCTTATCTAGCTAAAACTTACCTTTATAAACCCATCCTAGCAAAAGGACAAACCGCGGATTTTGCAAATGCCGAAATCCAATTGAAAGGCGTTATTGAGAGCAAGGAGTATCAATTGATGTCTTCTTACAGAGATAATTTTTTGGAAACGAAAGAGAATAATCAGGAGTCTGTTTTTGAGATACAGCTTTATAATGGGCCAGGTTGGCTAGGGGACGATATTTCAAGTTCATGGCGCTGGCAGGAAATCGGAATGTTTGACGGAACAGGTGGTGCCTGGTGGAATCTGGCTCCCAATAAAATGGCTCACGATGAATTTGAAGATGGAGACCCTCGCAAATATATGACGTTATGGTGCGAGAATGGCGCAAAGTTTACACAACTGGATGGTAAGGTCACGAACTATACAGACTGGATGAAAAACCTGGCGACCAATAAAGATTACTTTGGTACACGGAAATATTGTCCGGATGTTCAGATAGCGGACTTTGATAATGGCAACAATGATCGTATTTTTCGCTATAGTGATGTGCTGCTACTGTATGCCGAGTGTCTCAACGAACGTGGCGACATAGCCGGAGCAAAGCAATACATCAACCTGGTGCGTAAACGCGCCAATAATATCGTTCCCGATGAGCAGCCACACCTGTGGTACCAAAAATCCAATGGGACGATCCCCGACGTAGACGGATTGATCGCGCAGGGTTTAGTAAAAAATGGTATTCCTTTAAATACGATCAAAAATATTATCGTGCATGAGCGATTTGTTGAATTTTTGGGTGAATATCAACGGTATTTTGACCTGTTGCGATGGGGGATGGCCAATCCAACCTGGCTGGAACCCTTAAAAAAAGGAGGCTGGTCCGCCAAAGCGATGTACTATCCTTTTCCGCAGTCCGAATTGGACAATAACAAAAATTTGAAAGGTAATGACATGAACAATTGATCTGGAAAATATATGTTTTATTTATTCGTAGTTAGTGTTAGGTGGGGGTGTCCTTTTTAGGGCACCTTCTTTGAAGAGCAATCGAATGAAAAGGTTCAATACAACTACTTTTGGTATTCAAAAAGATAACAAATTATAAACTAAATCTCTTTGTCGGGCACGTTTGGTGTGAGGCATTGTGATCAAAAAATCATCCTACAATGGACAGAAGAACAGCTATTAAGTTTCTCGGTGCAACTATTCCGACCCTTTTCCTTGGTAAATTTAGCGCTGCACATGCGTATCTGGGGAAAGCTCCTTTTCATCCCGACTGGCGCTCACTTGAAAACTATCAGGTACCTGATTGGTTCAGGGATGCCAAATTTGGTATATGGGCACATTGGGGGCCGCAGTGCCAACCCGAAAGGGGCGACTGGTACGCACGCGGCATGTATCAGGAAGGATCCGATCAATACCGCTATCATCTCGAAAAATATGGCCATCCGTCCATTTTTGGCTTCAAGGATGTGATCCATCAATGGAAAGCTGAAAATTGGAATCCCGAAGAGCTGATGGAGCTCTATAAAAGTGCGGGTGCCCAGTATTTTATGGCCCTGGCCAACCATCACGATAATCTGGATCTTTATCGTAGCAGTCATCATCAATGGAATAGTCTCAACGTTGGCCCTAGGAAAGATATTGTTGGCGGCTGGGAGCGTGCTGCTAAAAAACGAGGGCTCAAATTTGGTGTGAGCGTTCACGCAGCGCATGCCTGGACCTGGTACGAAACAGCGCAACGAAGTGATAAAGCTGGAAAGTTTGCCGGAGTACCTTACGATGGGAAGTTGACAAAGAAAGATGGCGCTGGAAAATGGTGGGCAGATTACGATCCACAGGAACTCTACGCACAGGATCATGAGCCTAGTTTGGATAGCAAAGACGACAACACGGTTCATCGGCAGTGGCATTGGGATGTCGCCTCCGGCGTGAGCGTACCTAACAAAGCGTACTGTGAAAATTTTAAAGCACGCACCCTGGAACTGATGGACAACTACAAACCTGACATGGTTTACTTTGATGATACTGTGCTACCACTTTATCCAATAAGTAATGTTGGACTGGAGATCGCGGCCGATTTTTACAATAAGAGCATGCATGCCAATAAGGGTAAGGTCAATGTGGTGATCAATGGCAAAATTCTGAACGAACAACAACGGAAATGCCTGGTATGGGATATCGAACGGGGTCAAAGCAATACTATTGAACCACAGCCCTGGCAGACCTGTACTTGCATAGGCTCCTGGCATTATGACCGCCGGATTTATGATAATAATCAATATAAATCGGCTAAAACCGTCATTCATATGTTGATTGATGTGGTCAGTAAAAATGGTAATTTACTATTAAGCGTACCCTTGCGCGGCGATGGTTCTATCGACGATAAAGCAAAGGAAGTGGTACAGGGAATAGGAAACTGGATGGATGTACATAAAGAAGCCATCATTGGAACGAGACCATGGTTTATCTTTGGCGAAGGACCCGCGCAGGAGGAGGCTCCTTCATTGAGTGTACAGGGCTTCAACGAAGGAAAGGGAAAGGCTTTTACCAGCGATGATGTCCGTTTTACGACAAGGGGAAATGTCTTGTATGCCTTTATTATGGGGATGCCGACCGAAAAACAAATTAAAATTAAGTCATTGGGCCGTTCGGCACCCAATTCCCGGACAATTAACTCTATTCGCCTACTTGGAAGCGCTGATAAAATAGGATTCAGACAGCTTGATAATATGCTGGAAGTCACTTTGCCGGATCATTTTATTCAAAACAACATAGCTACTGTTTTAGAAATCGCTTAGCGACCTGTAAGTTGCTATGTTGTTGTTTGATTGAACATAATTTTAACTGCGCCTGACAGCCTACCGCGTCCATGCTTTATTTTTTCTGTAGCAATTTAAGCATGCTTGCCGCGTAATTTTTGCCTAGCTGTCGGTACCCCGCAGGGCTGAAATGCAGTCCGTCGCCGATACCTTCACAGCCTGTGGAGGAGATGATATGGGCAGTTGGGATCGTAGCGGGCAGTGTTTGGATGATTGTATTCATGCTCGCACATTTACCTCCGGCTTCGGCCGATAGGAGTTCGCCGGCAAGTAGCGGAACATCTTTGGCTTTCAGGTGCAAATCGTGCAAGAGGTTTTCATAGACTTTTTTTACTTTATTGGGCCATTGCCGATCACCAGTGTTGGACTCGCCCTGATGAAGTAAAATACCTTTGATAACACCTTTCTGCTGTGCTATCCTGGCTAGCGCGACCAGTCTCTCATAGGGATTGTTGTCATAAGCAGCAAGCATGGATTTCATCCACTCCGGTGCCCTGGTGACATAGTTTGCCGTGCTATCCTGATCAAATAACTGAATATGGCAACCGCCAACCGAAACGTTGATGACACCGATCTCGATATTTTGGGGAAGGTTTTCCAAAAGCGTTCTGCCAAAATAATCTGCAGGTGTAAGTCCGGTGTGGCAACGCGTGAGCGGCGCGCGGGCGGGAGACCACTTGCTATACTGCCGTCCTAATTCGGGGCAGTCTACTGCCGACAGCACACGGAATCGCTTGCGAGCAATGGTATCCTGTGGTTCGAATTGGCCATGTCCCTCCATATTGGATTGACCAAAACAAAGATAGATATGGAAATTCTTGTCTTGGGCAAAGGTGGATGTACCCGAAAAAATGCATGCTATGAAGATCAATAGCAGAATTTTAAATTGTGTTTGCAGCATCGTGAAGCTTTTCATGTTTTAAAATTAAAGTATTTCGCGATAAGTAATACTTACCGCGAAAAAAGTGTAAGGGATGATAATTAGTTCATAGCGATAAATTTGAACTTAAACAACTGACAGGATGTGCCGTAATAATCCCAAAGCCGTAAGTTCGAATTGCCGTCCATGGTACAGTTGGGCACATCCCAACCACGTGTGGCATCTACCTTTGAGGTAATTTTGTAATAGCCGTTGGCTACAGCCGTTACCTTCCAGGCCTGAGCATCATTGCCATAGTCCTGCCAGAGCCGGATAGCCGTTCCGAGCGCATTGCTGTTACTCGCCAGATCAACGCATCGATTGCTCGCACTTGCTTTGGAAACAAAGCGCCAGTACCCGTTGCCCGCATCTATGGCTACCCAGCGCTGTGCATTTGCGCCATTTCTGGTCCAGGGTCTGAGTACTGCGCCGTTGGAATCTTCCCCTGATTTTAAATCAAGGACTTTGTTGGCATCGGTCTGAAATTCAATCTCGTAAATGCCATTATTGACCAGACTAGTGACGGTGCAGTTAGACATAGGATAATTGGAGGCGGCATATTGCTGAAACCACTGTTTAGCAGGAGCAGCGCAAGCCTCCCAATCGTTGTTATAGGCTGTGCCAGCATTGGGATCTCCTTTGTGAAGCAGATTGTCCGGAGCGAGAAGGTTCCAGCTCACATTGCCGGATTGATCGACGATATATTTTAGATTGGCACCAAAACCGTTTCCGCCCGCTGTACCAGTAGTTCCGGTACCGAAGGTACCGTATCCCTGTGGGGCCCAATCGGTTTCGGTAATGGCTATCGGGGCGATGTCAGCAATAGGCTTAACATTGGTATTCCATGCATTCTGAAAAGCTTGATAGGTATTGACACCACCCCAATATCCCGGATAGATATGTACGGCGTAGCCGATGTTGCCGCCGGTAATCTGATTAGTGACATAGCCCTGATAATGGGACTGCCAACCGGTACCTGGTATCCAGCAGACATTATTGGCACCGTTGTTACGGATGATATTGACCAATGGCTGAAAGAAATTTTTCAGCGCAGCAAAATGCTCATTGCCTGTCATCCCCCAGCTACCATTTGTTCCGAGGATTTCAACCGGTTCGTTGGCCAATTCAAACATCACGTTGTCTGCATTTTTCAATGCAGGATGCTGTGAAAGGAAAGTCCATACGGTTTTGAGATAAGTATGATAGGCATCATTTACTGCAATACGGTGCGGACATACACCCGGAGGGCGCAAGATAACATACATACCCCGGCTGCGGGCATGATTGATCAAAGGAATAATGACCTGGTCGGTGTAGGTAACCAGGCGATTGTAGTTGAACCTTGAAATATTGTCTTCGGGAATGGGAGCTCCCGGATCATTGGTCCAATAAGGATCAATGTGTAGACGAATGTAATTAAGATACCAGCCATCTGCAGCACTGCTCAGCTTGTCCATGACCGCTTTGTTGTAATTGAGTGCTCCCTGCACATTGTAGTTGTCCCAGGTGCAGTAGCCCGAGTTGGCGCCATACTGACAGCCATTGAACCAGGGGCTTGGCGTAATGGCTACCCCATGCAAGACAACGTTATTGTCGCAGGGATCTTTGAGGTACTTTCCGCCTACATGCAGGGTCGGGGTTGGCCGTGGCCAGCTTGCAACAGCTTGGGCGGAAACATTGGATTTAAGACTTCTTTCGGATTCGCTGGTTAGCGTTTTTTCTTCCAGCCGCGAACAGCTGGAAAAAATAGCTAATAAAAAGACCAGCAATAACCACATGTTGTTTGTTCTCATAATTTAAATATTTAAGGGTGATTAATGATCTTATTTTTTAGCCAACAATGCCTCAGCAACTGCCTGATAGGCTGGCTTTCGAACAAATCCTTCGGTCCATAAACCGATGGGCTCCCCGCGTCTCCAGAATGAACTTTCCTGGTCTGGACTATCCAATGGACTCCAGATGGTAATACCGTACTGCTTATCCTTGGGAATAATTTCGAGGTATTTCGCAACGACAAATTTGTACAGGTCAGCTTGTTTCTGATACATTTCAGCTGTGGCATTGCTGGTCATTATGCCGTTTCCAAGACCAATATCGAGCTCAGACACTTTGATCAGCTTGCCAGTGGCGGCCAATAGATTGAACATAGTGACGATATTGTCTTTGCTGGTATTGATATCGATGTGCATCTGGGTGCCGATCCCATCAACTTTGGCCCCTTTGCTTTCGATGTAGTTAACATAGGCGATCAGCCCTTTACATTTGTTGCCACTGCCTTCTAAGCCGTAGTCATTGATGAATAGGAGGTCATTGGCATTGCCATATTTGCGGGCAAACTGGAGGGCTTTGACGGCATAATCTTTTCCTAAGTAATCCTGCCAGTAGAATTCGTCATCGGCCAGGTCGGTTTTTCCGATGCCGGTCTTTAAGGCATATTGGTCCGGCCAGTCGGCCATCGGTTCGTTGACCACATCCCAGGCTTTGATGTAGCCTTTGGTTTTCTCAAGCATGCCAGCAATAAATGTCTCCAGCGCTTTGGTGAGTATGGCTTCTTTCTCGGCAGGAGTTTTCTCGATCGTACTGCCCCCAGGGCTGCCATAACCTTCACCATTGGCGGACTGTGCTCTTAAAGAATTGTTTCCCCAGCCAAACCAGCCGTCAATATTGCTTTCAAAATCACTGTTGGCAATAAGGCTTGCGGAACTACCTGTTTTTGTCAGCACGACCTTGTCGATGAAAATGGTACCATCGTATTGGCCAAAATTGATGATAAAACGATTCCGCGCAGCAGTTACGGTAACTTTGAGTTCGTATTCTTTGTAGCTTGTTGTTAATGCTAATGACCCCATATTGTCACCAGTATAATTGGAGGTGCTCTGCAGATCGATACCCATGTTGCCCGCTTTACTACCCCGGGCCACAATCTTCAATACATATTCTTTCCCTACTTCCGTCGGGTTAATGTCTGTGGCTGTCTGTGCTTCCCAGGCATTGACAACTGAAGGATTGCTCATTTTTAACGCATGACCAGCGAGGGCTGGTCCCCCCGAACCGGGTATCACCACAGGGGCGATTAACTTATTCAGGTAAGTGGCATTCTGTCCCGAATGCCAGCACAGCGTGTGGCCATACAGTGCCATATTATTTTCCTGTGCGGCCGCGATAAGCTGCTCTACGCGCGCCAGATTAAGGCTTCCGTCGGCCTGTACAATGGAGCCATGCTTCATTTCATAGCCCATGACCATCTCTTCAAAATTACGGTTGGCCAGACGGTAAAGAACCCCTTTGTTAAAATAGTCGTTCATATTGAGCGCCACACCAAGCTTAAAGCCTGGGTTTGCCTGTTTATCCAAATAACTTTTCAGGGGATCGTAGGCGTTTATATCTTCCTGCGCCAGCACTTTCTCCGGTTTTTCGACGGCATATTCCAGAGGTTGATATTTGGAACAGGAACTCCAGACGGTGCCGAGAGAAAGTAGCATGACGATAGTTTTATTGATTTTTTTCATCGTTGTTCTTTATTGAATTGATACTACTTTTTGATGGGCGTAAAAGTTTCCATTTTGACGGATCTGTCCCGCATTACCAGAGTATCCTTGCTTGTGATGCTCATTTGTGCCATATCGATCGTATAGGATAGATAAAGTGCATCTCTGTCTGTATTGCCCCAGCTGTTTTTTTCGCCCCGTTTGACAAACTTTCCAGTTCCTGTAGCGGATATGCCCGCACTTGCCGAGCTAATGCTGCAATTGTTGTCGTCATCAAAAGATAGGTTCAGATTGACATTGATATTGATATCACCAGCTCCCTTAAAAGATAGCGGCAAGATCGATTTCTTAAGTGCGGCCGTACTGATGTTTTTGACTTCATCTTTTTCGACATAGGCCTGATGTCTGACAACATTTTTAGTCAAGCTGCTATTGACTCCTTTGCCAAGGATCTGATCGGTGCCGCGGCGAAGGTAATTGCCATGCCAGGGATTGATATATTTGAGGGCATAGAAGATAAAATCTTTCGGCGCGGCATCCCAGTCGGATGCTATCGCCCTATTGGCGGTCTGTAAGGAAGTTTTACCGGAGAGGATAGAATCGGCATTGACAACCTTTGTCATCCGGAGCGGTAAAACGTAATAGGTTTCCAGGGATTTGGGATCGGCAAAAAATGCGTCAGTCAGTTGCACCTCTACGCCGCCTGTGAGACTACCACTCGGAATGCTGATCTGGTTGCTGGCAAGCTGATAATAACTATCAGGCAACGCGGTAACTGCCTGGCCATTTGGGTAGCTGAGTCCACGCGTGAGACTGTTGTCGACAACGAAGTCAATACGAATGTCTTTCTTGTTGTTATAGACGCCACCCGTGGTTGCCATGACTTTGACCTTATGTTGGTTGTCAAGGCTGTTGTCAAAGATGTCTTCGCCCAGAGTTACTGTTCTGACGGGTGTCTGATAAGCGAAGTATACCGATTGAAATTCAAAGTCCGGGAACTCCCAGTCATTATTTTTGCAGGACGCTAGGCTTACTAAAGCCATCGCGTACAGGATATTGATCTTTTTCATCGTGTGCATGTTAAGTTTAATTCCAGCCTATATTCTGTGCAAGATT
This sequence comes from Sphingobacterium sp. GVS05A, assembly GCF_019969845.1. GTDB lineage: Bacteria > Bacteroidota > Bacteroidia > Sphingobacteriales > Sphingobacteriaceae > Sphingobacterium. Next base: position 150,503 of record NZ_JAHXYR010000011.1, on the reverse strand, counting down.
GCTGTATTTGAGTACTTCACTGTAGGGGATCGGACCGTAATTCATATAGGTTTCATAAAGTCTATTCTCTACAGGTATTTCGGTATAGTTGTTATTGGTGATACTAATTCCCTTTGCGGCGACATTGATATCCATTTTCCAACGGCGGAGATCCCAAAAGCGGAACCCTTCAAAACAAAGCTCCAGTCGGCGCTCGTTTCGGATCAGCTGCCGCATTTGATCTCTATTGTTTTTTACCTGCTCTAGGTAAGGATCGCCATTGTTGGTGCCTACACCTGCACGTCTGCGAATAGCTTTGATGATATCGTAGGCCGAGAACGTAAAGGTACCCATACCCGTAGGACCCCAAGCTTCATTAGCCGCTTCGGCATAGGCCAGATACATTTCCGTCATGCGTATACGTGCATTGAAATGCATTTGCTGGGTAGAAGATGACGGATTGAGATTGACGTCCTGACGCAGAAGCTTTTTCAGGTAATAACCCGTCCGTGTGGATGTTTCGACTTTGTTCAAGCCGTCATTTGTCGGACTATTGGCTGTGGTATTGATCGCTGTATTGCTGACACCTGCTGTAGCACCATTGACAATGATATAGGTCTTCAATCGGGGATCCCGTTTATCGTAGGGATTGGCTTTATTGTAGGCCGAATTGGCATCGGCAATGGGATAACCATTCTCCATGGGGAAGGCATCGACCAGGTTCTGCGTTGGGTTGAGCCGCCCTCTGCCGAATAAGGTGGGCGGAAAATGATCTTGCTCCATGCTATTGCTATTTCCTTTGTCTGTACGCCAAAGAATTTCGGCCGGATTGGATCCTGAGGTTAAACCGTCGACCACCTCTTTATTGTACCATGTAAATCCTTTGGGATCGATGCCACTGGGACCACCTTTGGCCTGGATGACCTCTCCCGCATAGGTAGCGGCTTGCTCCCAGGTCGTTTTACTGCCCTCACTATAGGCCGGACTTGCTGCTAATAGCGCTGCTCTGGCACGAATAGCCTGGGCGATGCGTTTGGTCATCCGCAATTTGAATGTGGAGCCAAATACACGATTGTAATCATTAGCGTTTATGGATCCTGCATATTTGACCGGAACCTGGCTATCGTTACTGATATTTTCATAATCCATCGGCAATAAATCCGCTGCTTTTTTGATATCATCGTACAACTGTTGTATACAGGCTTCAAATGAAGCTCGAGGTTGATTGAAATCCGAATTAACGGTCTCGGGAGTCAAATGAATTGGTACCCCCAGTATTTCTCCTGTGCTTGACTTGCCGGCATGCGCCTGTAGGAGATGGAACATAAACAGCGCACGAAGGCCATAGGCTTCACCCTTCATCCGGTCGTTGAACAGGACGCTGACTTTTGGCTCCATAGCCCATTCGACCTGATCCGTTAAGGACAGAAAGTTGTTCAGATATTGTATGGCTGCATAACTGTTGCGCCATTGGTCGAAAGGGTTGTTTATACTTGTCCACTGACCGGTTGCCGTTTTTAGAAAACTATTATTTTTATCGTTGCTCACCGCATTGTCGGTCGCGACGTCATCAAAGCTGTAGCTATTGCTTGGAATACGGTTGTACCCATTTAAAAGCAGTCCCTGGGCGTATAAAGGACGGCTATTGGCTGTTTCAATTTCAAGATTATTCTCTAGAGCGGGCTCAAACATATCTTCGCAGGAAGAAAATAGCAGGCTGCTCAGGATAGCTACGGTTAATATTTTTTTCATCATTCTCATTTTAACTATTCATGATTAAAATAGAGCCTTTAGCCCGACGTTGAAGAATCGGGTTTGCGGCGCTTGTCCAATATTCAGTTGCATTGTTTCTTTTTCTTTTGCAATCATCAACAGATTGGATCCATTGGCATAGATTCCCAGTTCATGGATAAATTTGGAATTGAGTATACGTTTGGGAAAATCGTAGGAAAGCTGCACTTTGGACAGGTTGATGCGATCGGTCTTATATAGCCAAAAGTCTGAGCTTCGAAAGTTGTTATCACTATTGAAGGTGGTCAGGCGCGGATACGTTGCGGTTTCCTTGGTGGACTCTGTCCAGCGGTCACGGACGACCACCGAATATTTATCTTCCGCATCTACCCAAAAGTAAGAACTATTTTTCATGGCCTTGGCACCGAACTGGCCTGTAGCGGCAGCAAATAAGGTAAGGTTGTTCCATTTGACCGTCAGGTTGAATCCGAGTGTAAGCGGCGATCCGGACCATCCACCTTTGCCCAGATAAACCTCGTCGCGCGTATCAATCGTGCCGTCCCCATTTTGATCTTTATACTTCATATCACCGGGTTTTACTTCACCAAATGAAGAGAAGGCCGAATTGTCAATATCGGACTGACTCATATAAAAACCATCGTGCTGCAAACCCCATAGTGCATCAAGCGGTTTTCCGGCTCTATTTTGATAGCTAAACTGATAGAGCTCGTCCCTTTTTACTGCTTTTGTCGTATAATACATCCCATTGAACCCCAATGATACAAAAGTCTGGTTTACCTGTTTGTTCAGATTGATGCCAAAGTCGATACCCCGGCGCTCGTCACTGTTGTAATTGATGTAGGGGAGATCCGAGTAAACAGGCCAACCTGTCATAAAATACATCGGATATTGCGTTTGCGCTTGTACCAAACCGCCACTCATACGATTAAAAAAGTATGAGGTATTGAAGGTGATCAGGTTATTGTAAAGTCCACCTTCAAGGTTGATGTTAAATTCCTTGCGTTTTGGAAATTTCATGTTTGGATTGTCGCCCCTCCGTCGGTCAAAAGAGTGTACTAATGCGCCATCCGCCCAGCTATACCAGGCCCCGTTGTTGTAGGTATAATAGCCCTGATACAGGAAATAATCGCTAATGTCCAGGTCGGTGTTTAAGATACCTGCCGAAGCAGATAACCTTAACTCATTGACAACGCTACTGTTGGCGAGAAAATTTTCTTCTGACAGGCGCCAGGCGAGAGCCAGTGTAGGGGAGAGGGCTCGCCTGTTTCCCTCCGGTAATTTCGCCGAATGGCTATAAGCGCTACTAAAGTCAACATAATATTTACCTGAATAATTGTAACCTAGCTGTAGCCCTAGGTTGGCATTGCTGACTTTATGGTAGCTGCCGGAGGCAGCAACCTGAAATGCATTGGCCAATAGGATTGCCGAAACATGATGGTTGCTACCGTAGATACGGTTAAAGTTTAGGGATCCATTAAGCCCGATGGTCTGCCGATAGGTGCTGCCGCTGATATTTTGGATGCCCGATATGCGGTCATCGCCATATTTTGTGAGGCCACTGATCCGATCTTTTCCGTCGTAGTTGTTCCATGAAGCTTGATACACCGCATAATTATTGTTGTAAGACTGATTGTAATTTGACTGATAATCCACGGCTAGGTTGGTTTTGAACACGAGGCCTTCCAGGATATTTTTTAAGTCGAAATTCAAACCTGTATTAAATTGAAACTGCCGGTTGAGATAGCGGTTGGTGCCGCCTGCATAGACATTTGCAAAGGCATTGGTCTGGTCGAGCTGACTTCCTCCCAGGAGGTATTTGCCATCGATGAGAAAATTACTGTTGTTGACATACACCATCGAGTTGACGTCGCCTTCCTCGATCATATCGATCGGGATGAGGGGGGAAAAGCGATGTGGCCGTATGTTGGACGCTGCCTCCCAATAGTTCGCATTCACCCCCTTTGAAACATAGAAACTGGCGGCAGCATCTACATTTAATGAGATGATGTCGCTGACTTTGACATCTATATTACCACGCATGTTAAATCTATTGGCACCACCATTTTTTTTCGCCTGCCCAAAGTTGAGCATGGATCCTTCTGACCAAAATCCAAAGTTGGTATAGTACTGCGCGCGCTGATTGCCGCCCGAAATTTCGGCAGTCGCGTCGTAGCGGTTATAATGATCTTTGATATAGTCCGATGAATAGTAATCGACATTGGGGTAGCGAAAGGGATTTGTCCCGGCTGCATGCTGATAGATGGTTTCGGCACTGTAGAGCGGTGTTAGTCCATCATTTTGGCGGGCTTCGTTATATAAGGTCATATATTCTGCTGAGCCCAGGTATTTTGGATAACTGATCGCCGCATTGATTCCGGCATTAGCCCTGATTTTTATTTTCTGAGCACCGGCTTTTCCGCGTTTTGTGCTAATGTTAATCACGCCCTTGGCGGCCCGGCTCCCATAAAGTGCAATGGCATTGACTCCTTTTAGTACACTGATCTGCTCGATCTCTGTCGGCATAACATTATCAGCATCGCGTGGAAATCCATCCACGAGGACCAGATAACCGCTCATCCCCCAGATATTACCGTTAAAACCAGGAATAAAGGCATCTAGATTTTCCAGACTGTAGGTGCTGTAGCTCTTGTCGAGCAATTGAGGGATATTGATAGCCTGAACATTTCCCATGAGGTCATTTTTCTGAACTTTGCGGAAAGCGACTTGTACAAGCGCCGTACTGTCTATGCCGATACTGTCCTGAAGACTAGTTTTGGAAAATGTTGAAAGTGTATTTTTATATTGTCCAATGGTTGGATCAAGAGACTCTTTGGCCATCCCATCAAAGGCGGCTATCCAGCTTAATCCAAGACATAACGCTATTCTTAATTTTTTGTACTTCATTTTTTGAATGATTAAATGAAAAACTTGTTACCAGCCTGGGTTCTGATAGAACTCGGGATACATATTGACATCTCTGACCTTTAGTGGCAACCAGTAATGTTTGCTCGTAAATTTGCGTTCCAAAATGATATTCTCCTGGATATTGACAACGCGATTTTGAGATGGATCTTGGTTGTTAAATGTTCCTGCTCGATCAAATGAAACGGCTTTCTTTAAAGTGTAAGGCGATTCGGTCAACAACAACCAGCGACGCAGATCATTAAAACGGTGCCCTTCGAAGGAAAGTTCCACAGCCCGTTCGCGACGTAGCTCGGGGAGCAGGGAGGCCGCGGAGCCGATAAATTTGCTATCTACATGGCCCACGCCAGCGCGATCGCGTACGACATTGATTGCCTCAACCGCCGTTTTACCGTAATTGTCTGCTTTACCCGTGGCCGAATTGGCCCCCATCATGGCAGATTCGGCATACATCAAATAGACATCAGCAAGGCGCATATAAGGCACGTAAATATGAAGATTGGTACCATAGCTATAGGCTTGATCATATTTATTGGAAGTTAAAGGGATAAATTTGCGTAGGACGTAGCCTGTCTGACTGCCCGTGCGGGTATCCCGATAGCTTCCGCCTGTGTACAGATTGGCGTTGCGATTTTTTTCTTCTGAAGCCGACATATTGCCCTGAACGACTTTAGCACCGTCAAAAATAATGTCCTTGTAAAAGCGCGGATCCCGATCTTTCCAGGGATATTCGGCATTGTATCCCGACTCCGCATCGGACTGGGTAATGTCTTTGATCGGTAGGCCACTTTTCATGCCATAGTAGTCGACATAATTTGCGGTTGGATTGAACTTAAGGTCGCCATCTCCAACCTCCAGTGGAATATATTGCTTGCTCGTACCCCAATTAGATACCCATGCATCAATATAAGGGCCTCTAAAAATAGCTTCTGTGCTGCCTGGCATGGCCCAGTTTTGCCCCGTTGTATAAAAGTTTAAATGGATGTTGGCCATGGGTACCAGCGCATAATTTGTCTGGCCACTTTCAACAAGGGATAGCAGTTCGCCAAAGGCTTGGGCTGCTTTTTTACAATAATCTGCCTGATATGTTTTACTCCCGGTAGACTGAAAATTCATCAGTGGACTTCCTGCCCAAAGGTAGTTTTTGCCGAGATAGGCCAGCGCCATGATCTTATTGATGCGCAACTGGTTTTTGCCCAGTGTACGCTTTCCTGCGGTTGTATTGTCCCAGTCGATCGGTAAGAGATCGGCCGCTTCTCTAAAATCGGCTGCGGCAAGATCCGCACAAGCCTGATAGCTAAGTCGTGGTAACCGAAGCTTTTCGTCGCTTGGAAGTACATAGTTTATATACGGCATACCGCCAAAATACTCCATCAGTCGGTGGTGAAACCAACCTCGGAAAAATAACAATTGACCCTTGATCAGGTTCTTTTCTTCTTGCGTCGCTTCGTTCAGTTTGTCGATATTTTCTAAGCCAAGGCTTATTTTCCGAAGGCCAAACCAAGCGGCGCACCATAGATCGCGGAAGGCACGGTTGGCGAATACATCGTCGTTTCTGGTGGTAAAATCTCCCTGATCCATCCAACCAGCACCCCAGCCATCAGATTCCCTTTGCCAACCCCAAAAATTGCCTTGGTCTATTTTGTTTACAAAATGAAAATTGTTTGCTGTGGAGGTTATTTCATCCTCCCCCCAGTTCCAGGAGTTGGTCCAGTAGTTGTTGCTGAAATTGACTACGCAATTGTAAAGTTCCTCAGTGTAACCCTGGAAGTTGATAAAGTTTTTAAATGCTTCTTTGGACGATACATTGGACTGTTCCTCTTTATCGAGATATTTATTGCAGGAGAGTAATGATGTAGACGACCAGAGCACACCAGTTATAAAGATTACCTTGAAATATTTTTTCATTTGTCTAATTGCTTTAAAAAGTAATGTTTGCACCTAGATTAAACCGTTTTACAGTAGGATAAGCTCCTTGAGAAGCCCACCCTGTACCTGCGTAATTGGATTCTCGGTCATCGGGCATTTTCGACCAGAAGACCAGGTTGTTGCCATTTAGGAATAGGCGAAGATTTTGAAGACCCAAGCGCTTGATCATACTGGATTCCCTGTTAAAATTATAGGCAATTTCAGCTGTCTTCAATCGGATGTATGAGCCATCAAACATATACCTGTTGCCAGGGGTGTAACTGCTCGATTGAGATAGCCATCGTGGGAGTGGCACATCGGCATTAATATTGTCCTTTGACCAATAAGAACCCTCATCGTAGGCCAGATTAAGCTGTCCCGAGAAACTATTGAACACAACCTGACGGGTGACATTATTGACGGCATACCATTGTGTCATTACACTGAAATTATTCCAGTCAAATCCAATCGTACAATTGTATGTATTTTGTGGAACAGAGGGAAAGGCATATGGAATATTGTCCTTGGCATCAATGATACCATCACCGTTATAATCCAGGATGTGATAATTGCCGGGGAGCTTAGCAAGGTCATTGCTTTCGTGTATGGTACTGCCATAAAGTTCATCCCAGGTATTGTAATACCCGGAGCTAACATAGGAATAGGTTTGACTCACCTGCTTATTGTCCGGTTTCTGATATTCGGGAAGCAATTCTGGAGCATCAGCATTGATGACTTTGTCCTTGGCATGGGTGAAATTAATATCTGCCCATATTCGCCAATTGGGGCTAAGTTGCTTATTGAATTTCAGTTCGACTTCATAACCTTTATTTTCTACCTCTCCGAGGTTGGCCGTTGGGGCCTCAACACCGAAATAGGAGGGAATAGACCTTCCGCCACCCGTGATAAGTACATTCGTCCTGTGATCTTTGAAAAAGTCTACTTTTCCGGAAATCTGTCCGTTGAACAGTCCAAAGTCCACGCCGAAGTTTAACTTCTTAACTTTTTCCCAGCGGATATTTGGGTTTCCAAGCACATTTTCTTTATACCAGATGTATGGACTGGTATTTCCATCGGAGTAAGAAAACCGACCGTCGACACCCATCCCTGAAGTACCACCGTAAGCCCATTGCGTTAAATAAAGAAATTGTCCACCACCACTATCGTCGCCAATATCCCCATAAGAGCCACGCAGCTTTAATGTGTTCAAAAAGGATAAAGGTTTCATAAACTCTTCTTCCGAAACTAACCAGCCGATACCACCTGAATTAAAAAAGGCAAATCTGTTTTCAGGAGCGAATTTCTCGGATCCTGTATATGCGCCATTATACTCAAGCATATATTTGTTTTTATAATTATAGGTGGTGCGGAACACCCAGTCTTCCCGATAGGATGGAACGGTGCTCCCTCTTCCGTATTGATTGCGGTTAACTAAACCCATGGCTGAAATATTGTGGTTTTTAGCCAAGGTAGTTGCGTAATTTAATTGCAACTGATAAAATAATCTCCTGTACGTGAGCGCGTTGTTTACGGTTCCTCCTTCTATCGTCCAGTCAATACCTTCGGCAAAATCAAATCTATTGGTTCCATCAAAAGGTATTTGATAGGTTGGAAGTCCGGTTTTGGGATCTATCCACTTGCTTTGGGTGCTATTATTGGCATCATTGATACCACGCCTGCCCTCTACAAATGTATTATCCAAAGAGATTGTTCCGCGTAGATTAAGACCTTTTGTTAAAAATTTGAGGTCCTGTTCAAGCGTAAAATCTGTTGTGATACGACTTGTGGTAATATACTCGGTTCCGCTGATGGCCAATACACGGGCAGAGTTTATGCCGGCATTTGGGTTTGGCGCATTGAACCCCCAGGTGCCATCTGAATAACGTGGATAGATAACATCCGGTGCTACGGTGTAAGCTGCAATCCAATAGGAATAATCGTTGCCACCCCCAAATGGGCTTTTTCGGACGCCACGTGAACCTGCGAGATTTGTTGAAAATTTGGTTGTTGGCGTCAATTGGAAATCTAGATTCGAACGCACATTAAGACGGTTAAATCCGTAGCCGGCTTTATAGCCCCTTGCGTTTTCAAACTGGCGAAATAGATCACCTTCATACAGATAATCCGCGTTGGCAAAGTATTTGACAAATGGTGTGCCGCCGGCAATATTCACACTGCTGTTTTGCGAAAATGCTTGGCTTCTAAAGAGTTCTTTTGCCCAATCGGTATTTACATAACGCTCCCGTTCGGTTTGGTCGGCCGGGAAACGGTATTTATTGATAATATCCTGCGGTGAATAATCGGCCCAACTTGCAGGATTGATACCCAATTCGTACTCAATCACTTTATTACGTAGCATCAATGCATCGTACGAATCCATTTTACCGGGTAGTTGTGAAACAGTTTTAACGATGTTGTTGACGGTACCACGTATGAGCATTTGCCCTTCTTTACCGCGTTTGGTAGTGATCAAGATAACCCCATTTGCTCCTCTGACACCATAAACAGCGGTAGCCGATGCGTCTTTAAGTACTGAAATCGTTTCGATAGAACTGATGTCAACTGCTGATAAAGGTCGCTCGACACCATCGACCATCACCAGCGGATCTGTGTTGTTCCAGGTACTGCGGCCCCGAATGACAATACGCGGGTCTTCCTCGCCGGGCATTCCCGTACTTGCAGTCGTGATCACACCCGGTACATTGCCCGTTAAGGCTGCACCTACGCTGGATACGCCACCGGCGCGCTCCAGGATTTTTCCCGAAGTTTGGGCAATAGCACCCACAACTGTTTCTTTCTTTTGCCGACCGTATCCTACAACGATGGTTTCTTCTATTTCAAGAGTTCTATCAGTCAGTTGGACTTCTATCGTAGTTTTCTGAGCAATATCAACCTCGGCCTGATTATAGCCTAGTTTGGAAATGGTCAGAAGATTTTTATCAGCAGGGACCTGAAGTGTAAAGGTGCCCTCATCATCACTCGAAGTTGCCAAAGATGTGCCTTTTATTTTTATTGAGGCACCGCTTACGCGCTTATGGTTGCCGTCAACAATAACACCCTTTATTTGTCTTTTAGCCTGGGCATGTAATATTGACTGTCCAACAAAAATAAAGAGCAGCAGTAAATAGAATGGTCTAGCTATACCCCATAGCTTCTTCCAATGCCTTACAAGAGTGATACTAAATGTAGTCATCATAGCTTTTGTGGATTGATAAATAGGTTTAAAAATTTGTTGGTTAATTTGTTTGTAATTGGTTGGTATGGTAGCACCACAGGTTATTTTTGATCATAATGGATCATAGATTATGGATCATCCAATGTTGTCATATGCTTTAAATAATAATTGGTTAATGTTTTACTTTGAAAATTTAGCAACCGGTTGCATTTTTCGGATGTTGACTATCCTGCTTGGAATACCATTTCAAAGCGGTTTATAATTGCACATCAAAACTAGCTAATGAAAAATTGGGGGGATAGCAAGAATGTTTAAATGAAGGATAAGAATGTCAAATATGTTCGATTATGGGTACAAATCGTTCTCGAGACTCGTTGGATCGGGATTAATTTAATAAATTAGTTGACAGTACACGACGTTATTTTTTATAGCGAAGATTACACCTAAATATATGACACGAACTTTACTGCTATTATGCTTGGCATTGCTAACATTTTTTTGCTATGGGCAGAATCAGCCTGTTACATTTCAACGGTATTCGTCGAAAGATGGACTTTCCTCCAATACCATCTATAGCATTTATCGCGATAGTGATGGTTTTCTCTGGTTGGGAACAGAAGATGGGCTTAATCGCTTTGACGGCCGCCATTACACCGTCTATCGTTATGATGCAGACAAAGAAAACAGTTTGATGGCTAATCATATTTCGGCGCTCTGTGAAGATAAAAAAGGTCGGATATGGATTGGCACAAATGGTGGTGGCTTGAGTTATTACGATCGCGAGGCTGACCGCATTCGTTCGTATAATCTCACTCCAGACGGTAAATGGCTTAGTACAGCTATAAATGCAATTGATAAAGATGCAGATGGAAATATTTGGATTGCCTCCTATGGGGCATTATCTATTTTGGATGTTAACGACCTGCAAAAAAAATCAGATCCAAAATATAAATATGTTATCCAGACCTTTGCAGGAAAAGTGACCAGTTGCGTCTTTCGGGATAAACAAAATAACATGTGGGTTTCATCGGAAAATGCGGTTTTTCGAATTTCAAAGGATCTAAAAACGGTAAAGCGTTTTGAGGTTCTTTCCGAACAAGAAGGTTACGGAAATGGAATTGAAATGACCTCCATCATAGAAGATGATAAAGGCCGCATCTGGATAGGTTCGATGCTCGGACTTAAATACCTCAATCCGGGCGAGCTCCACTTCAATAAGTTTATTGCACAGCAGGGCAAAGGAAATCTGAGCAGCCCACGTATATATACCATGTGTTATAGTGAAAAGCAGGGATTATGGATCGGGACAGATAACGGGCTCGATGTGCTTAATACAAAAGATCTTACAATCCGTACCTTTAGGCCTGATCCAAGCAATGTGCATAGCTTATCACATAAATCTATCCGATCTATATTCGCTGATAACAGTGGCATTTATTGGATAGGCACATTTCAAGGAGGCTTGAATAAGTACGATACCAACTTAAGCCAATTTAGGTTAAAGAGTCTGGACTTCTTGGAGGGAATGACCGGTGATCCTGCCATGATAACCTCGTTTGCTGCTTATCAAAACAAGATTTTTCTGGGTGTTGATGGTGGAGGTGTTTGGCAATACGATAGGAAAACAGATGGAATCTCATCGCTGAAACTACCCGCTAGCCTGCCTTCGGATCTTACTGTATTGACTTTGGAAAGAAAACTTGATCAACTTTGGATCGGTACCTATCAACAGGGCGTACTTTGTTATGATTTTATGACTGGAAGTGTAAAGCGATATACAGCGGGCACAAAGGAGATTAATTTAAATAATAATGACATTTTTTGCCTAAAAAGTGATTTTGAAGGAAATGTTTGGGTAGGGACCAACGGTGGCGGCATCAATGTCATTCAAAAAGGCACTGGCATTGTAAAGAAATATAAACGAGATGATGGCGGAGTAGATGGAGTCCAGCTGCCCGGCAATTTTATACGTGCCCTGGAAGAGGACCAAAGTCACCATATGTGGATAGGTACCTATGGGGCAGGACTTGTCATGTATAATCCCCTGACGAAGCGAACAACAACTTTTGATAAAGCACATAATAAACTGCCTAGCAATTACATACTGGCACTGCATAGCGACAATAATGGAAATCTGTGGGTAGGGACCAATGGCAATGGCGTAGGGATACTCCGAAAAGGAAAAACACAATTTGAAACCCTTTCCGAAAAAGATGGCCTAACGAATGGTGCGATACAGAGTATCGTCGAAGACGATAAAGGACGGATGTGGTTTTCAACGAATAAAGGGTTAAGCTGTTATGCTCCAGCCGAAAAAAAATTTAAAAACTATTCAAATGCGGTGGGATTACAGGAGGGCGCTTTTATGCTCGGTGCATCCCTAAAGACCGCCGACGGGGAAATATACTTTGGTGGACAAAAGGGTTTTAATCATTTTTATCCGGCATACCTAAAGACAAATGGCAATCCTGCTAAAGTGGCTCTGACAGACCTAAAAATTGATAATGTCAGCATTCAACCCGCAGATAAAGGACCAATACAACAATCGTTGTTGACCGCAGATCGTATTCGGTTAAAGTATAAACAAAATTTTTCAATTTCTTTTGCGGCATTAAATCTTACCGTGCCCGAGGATAATCAATATGAGTATCGGCTGGTTGGCTTTGATAAAAACTGGATTCGGAATGGGAAAGAAAATAATGCTTATTATACCAATCTGGATCCCGGAGATTATATCTTCCAGGTGCGTGCCAGCAATAATGACGGAATTTGGAACAAGGAAATCAAATCCATTGCCATACACGTTGCCCCACCATTCTGGCGTACAGTTTATGCCTACATTTTTTATGTGCTTGCAATAGCGGGAACACTGTGGTGGATGCGGCATCGCGGAATACAAAAATTAAAACAAAAATTTGCCATCGAACAGGAGCGTATAGAAGCGAAACAACTTATTGAACAGCAGAAAAGAGATGCCGAAACCAAACATCAACTTGATGCGATGAAAATAAAGTTTTTAACAAATTTAAGCCATGAATTCCGTACGCCAATTTCATTGATCATGGGGCCTATTGATGCCTTGGTTTCCAAAAATAAGGATAGTAAACTGGGGGATCAGCTTGCGCTCATCAGCAGAAATGCGCGAAGATTGTTAAATCTCGTAAATCAGCTGCTTGATTTCAGAAAAATGGAGTACCACGAGCTGAAACTGCAGGATGAAGATGGCGATTTGGTATCTTTTGTGCAGGAAACGTATCGGTCATTTCAGGATATGGCACTGCAAAAGGGGATTGATTACTCTTTTTTGCCTTGCCAAGAGAAGGTATATTGCCGTTTCGACCGCAATAAAGTCGAACGCATTCTATTTAATCTAATCTATAACGCCTTTAAATTCACGAAGAAGGGCGGTGATATCGCAGTAAGTATTTCATCAGTAAACATCGCGGACAAAAAATTACATGTCTATCTGGAGGTACGGGACACAGGAATAGGAATTCCTCAGCAGTTACACGAATCTATTTTTGAGAGTTTTTTTCAATATGACAATGATGGCAAGGTCGCTAGCCAGGGTTCGGGCATTGGTCTATCGATCGCGCAGTCGTTTGTACAAATGTATAATGGAAAGATCGCGGTGGACAGCCAGCCAACAAAAGGCAGTGTGTTCACATTTGATCTATGGTTAGATCCTGCAGAGCAGGATCATGAAATCGCATTCGAACGGGAGATCATGACTTCAGCCGAGCCCATCGAAGTAAGACAGAACCCACTTGTGCTGATTATCGAAGATGATGAAGATTTTAGGTATTATCTCAAAGAATCCTTAAGTGAATACTATCAGATCATCGAGGCTACTAATGGGAAAGACGGCTGGCAAAAGGCCCTTTTTCATCACCCTGACCTTGTCGTAAGCGATGTACAAATGCCTTATCTCAACGGAATGGAATTTTCACAGAAACTGGCGCAGGACAAGCGCACAAAACATATCCCTGTCGTTTTATTGACCGCTTCACAGGTAGATAATGGACTTGTCTGCGGATTGGAATCCGGCGCGGTAGGTTACCTTACAAAACCTTTTGATATGCAAGTGCTTGTTGCAAAGGTTAATAGTTTGCTCCAGTTAAATCAGGCATTTAAAGAAGTTTATAGTAAGCAGGTGTCAATTGTAGCTCCCGAATTGACCGTCGTCTCCGAAAAGGATAAGTTTTTGCAAAAAGTATTAAACTACGTCCACGATAATATCGATAACCCACAATTGTCGGTTGAAGCACTGAGTAGCCACACCTCAATGAGTAGAGCGTCTTTGTATAATAAACTACTGGAAATCACGGGAATGTCACCTGTGGATTTTATCCGCTCAGTAAAATTGGAGAAGGCCGCGAGCTTGCTGGAGAAAAGTGATAAGTCTATTTCTGAAATTGCCTACGAAACGGGATTCGCAAATCCGAACTATTTTACCAAGGTTTTCAAAGCAAAATATCAGATGACGCCAAGTGAATATATTCATTCGCAAAAATGTACTTCGATATAACAGCCATATAATTGCTGTATAAATAGCTGTTTTAGGTGCTATTTTTCGGAAGGGTAATTTGTTTTATACATTTTTACCCTTCTTTTTTTTATTTGTTGCAATCCTCACTTATTGAAAACGATAGTTTTGTCTTATAACCAATCACCGGAGAACCGGTGACTATTCAACTAATCAATTTAAAAAATGAAATTTTTTATCGATACAGCAAGTCTCAGTGAGATTCGTATAGCTCAAAATTTAGGGATATTGGATGGTGTAACTACCAACCCCTCACTGATGGCTAAAGAGGGAATCACAGGGACAGAAAATATCCACGCTCATTACCGCGCAATCTGTAGCATCGTCGAAGGCGATGTCAGTGCGGAAGTGATTTCGACCGATTATAGCTCTATGATTGAAGAAGGTTTGCTATTGGCGGCCTTAGATCATAAAATCGTTGTTAAGGTCCCGATGACTGAGGATGGTATTAAAGCGATCAAATATTTTAATACCCATCAGATTAAAACGAACTGTACTTTGATCTTTTCTGCCGGGCAGGCACTTTTGGCTGCCAAGGCCGGCGCCACATATGTGTCGCCGTTTGTTGGAAGGCTTGATGACATATCTGTCGATGGCTTGGCCTTGATTCGTGAAATACGTACGATTTATGATAATTATGATTTTCCGACGCAGATTTTAGCAGCTTCGGTTCGTCATAGTGCCCATATCTTAGGCTGTGCTAAAATTGGAGCAGATGTAATGACCGGGCCTTTACAGGCTATATATGGACTATTGAAACATCCCTTGACCGATAGTGGACTGGCGCAATTTTTAGCTGATCATAAACGTGTGGCTACACAAATTAATAAATGAGATGGTGATGATTAAAAATAGTGTACACAATTTAGAGGCGATCGTTGCGCAAGTGCGGCGGGATATCATCCGTATGGTTCATGGTTGTCAATCTGGGCATCCCGGTGGATCGTTGGGTTGTACCGAATTATTGGTCTGCCTGTATTTCGAATTGATGCAGCGAAATGAACAATTTGATTTAAATGGATCCGGAGAAGATCTGTTTTTCCTTTCCAACGGGCATATATCGCCGGTGTTTTACAGTGTACTGGCGCGCGCAGGATATTTTCCCATTGATGAACTTGCAACTTTCAGAAAACTCAATTCGCGTTTGCAGGGCCACCCAACACCCAACGAAGGTTTGCCGGGTATCCGTATTGCTTCGGGATCATTGGGGCAGGGGCTTTCCGTATCGATCGGAGCTGCTCAAGCCAAAAAATTGAACAACGATAACCGATTGGTATATGTGCTTATGGGGGACGGCGAATTACAAGAGGGCCAGATCTGGGAAGCAGCCATGTATGCAGCTCACAATAGGATAGACAACTTGATTGCGATTGTGGATTATAACGGCGCCCAGATTGATGGCGCTACTAACGATGTGCTCTCATTGGGCGACTTACCGGGCAAATGGATAGCATTTGGCTGGAAGGTTATTGAAGTTAGGCGCGGCAACGACATCAGCTCGGTCATCGCCGGTTTAAGAAAGGCTCAGGATGCTACCAAAAAACGATTTCCGGTCATGGTATTGTTGCACACCGAAATGGGTAATGGTGTCGACTTTATGATGGGCTCGCACAAATGGCATGGGGTAGCGCCAAATGATGCGCAATTGGCATTGGCGTTGAATCAGAATACCGAGACATTGGGAGACTATATCGCTTAAGAAATCATAAATTTCCAAATTGATTAAAATGAAAAAATATACCTATACAGAATCGAAAGATACACGTTCCGGTTTTGGTGCAGGACTGGTAGAAGCTGCAAAACAAGACGAGAATGTGGTTGCGCTCTGCGCAGATCTAATTGGTTCCCTCAAGATGAATGATTTTATCAATGCCTATCCAGAACGATTTTTTCAGATTGGTATTGCCGAAGCTAATATGATGGGGATCGCAGCTGGGCTAACCATCGGTGGTAAAATTCCTTTTACGGGTACATTTGCCAACTTTTCGACGGGAAGGGTCTACGATCAGATTCGGCAATCAATTGCCTACTCGGATAAAAATGTGAAGATCGCAGCCTCTCACGCCGGACTTACTTTGGGTGAAGATGGCGCGACCCACCAGATCCTGGAAGATATCGGATTGATGAAGATGCTTCCGGGCATGACAGTGATCAATCCCTGCGACTATAACCAGACCAAGGCAGCAACAGTTGCAGCAGCCAGACATAAAGGGCCTGTTTACTTGCGTTTTGGGCGTCCGGTTGTCCCTGTTTTTACAGATGAAAATCAAGAGTTTGAGATCGGAAAAGCGATCATGATCAATCCTGGGACTGCGGTTACCATCCTTGCAACAGGACACTTAGTATGGGAGGCAATCCTGGCGGGTGAGGAATTGGAGAAATTGGGAATTGACGCCGAAATCATCAATATACATACGATCAAACCCCTGGACAACGAGGCTATACTGGTCTCGGTCGCAAAAACAGGCTGCGTGGTGACAGCCGAAGAACATAACCGTATTGGTGGTCTAGGTGACAGTGTCGCGCAACTCTTGTCCGTGCAGATGCCTGCACCTCAGGAATATATTGCTGTAGATGATAGTTTCGGCGAATCGGGAAGACCACAAGAGCTTATGGACAAATACGGGCTAAATGCCGATGCTATTGTAGCGGCGGTACTTCGGGTACTCAAAAGAAAACTAATCAACTCGTAAAATAAAGTGGTTTAACACTAATATTGATTACTATTTAACTAATTATAAATGAGAAAGATTATTTGCACAGCACTATGGATTTTTTCGTTTAGCCTTTTATCGCAGGCACAACAGACTGCACCTAAGGGATTTGATATCGAACAGAAACTTATGTCGACCGGAAAAATAGATTCTATTATTTATCCGTCCAAAACAGTTGGCGTATCTCGAAAAGCATTGATATATACTCCGCCGGGATATGATATCCAAAAGAGATATCCTGTATTGTACCTCCTGCATGGAATCGGAGGCGATGAAAGGGAATGGTTGCGACACGGAAATCCGCAAGTTATTTTGGATAACCTGTATGGCGAAGGAAAAATAGAACCAATGGTGGTAGTTATGCCTAATGGTCGAGCCATGAAAGATGACCGATCTGGCGGAAACGTCATGGCACCGGATCGGGTGGCTGCATTCTCAACTTTTGAAAAGGATTTGATTAACGACCTGATTCCATATATTGAACAACAATTTTCAGTTGTCCGTGACCGTGAGCACCGCGCAATTTTTGGTCTATCTATGGGCGGTGGTCAGGCGCTGAATTTTGGTCTGGGACATATTGATACATTTGCTTGGGTAGGTGGATTTTCTTCTGCCCCCAACACCAAGATGCCACAAGAGCTATTGCCAGTTCCCAAGGAAGCGAAAGAAAAGCTAAAATTGTTGTGGATATCCTGCGGGGATCAAGACGGCTTACTGCATATTAGCAAAAGGACACACGAGTATCTTTTGGCTCATGAGGTGCCCCACATATACTATTTGGAACCAGGAGGGCATGATTTCAACGTGTGGAAGAATGATCTTTATCAAATTGCTCAATTACTATTTAAGGTGGTTAAATAGACTTGTAAAAAACTCAACTATAATGGGTTAACCAAGTATTGGAATAACCGAGATTTAAATAGCGAACTTCGTTTAATAAGTAATTTGGGAACTGGATCAGAGCAGCAAATGAAAAATGCTATTGTAAAATATATACGTGTATTGGCGTTTCCTTAACTGGATACACCACCAATGAAACCTCTTTTAATATTGATAATCAATAAAGTAACGATGAGAATATATGTGCTCGTTTTCTCTTTTTTTGCCGTATTTACTAGTGCTTCGGCACAACAGGCAAAAAACCCGATCATTTTTGCTGATGTGCCCGATCTATCAATGATACGTGTCGGCGATACCTATTACATGAGTAGTACGACCATGCATATGAACCCCGGACTTCCGATTATGAAATCCAAAGATCTAGTCAATTGGGCATTGATCAACTATGCGTACAACAGTTTGGGAAATACCGAAGAACTGAACCTGTGGCAGCAAAAAAACGCCTATGGACAGGGTTCATGGGCAAGCAGTTTACGTTTCCATGATGGTAAATATTACGTCAGTACATTTTCTGCTAACACAGGAAAAACGCATATCTACACAACGAGAGATCTGGAAAATGGTCCCTGGGAAGCAACGGAATTTAAGCCAATGCTACACGATCACAGCTTATTTTTTGAAAATGGGAAGGCATACATGCTGTGGGGGGGAGGGCGTTTACATTTGGCCGAACTACTTCCAGACCTTTCGGGTTTGAAACCAGGAACGGAACGGATTTTGATCGAAGATGCTTCTTTGCCAAGTTTACCTAAAGCAGGAAGGATGGGGCTGCCTGCAGAAGGTTCACAACTGTTCAGGATAAATGGTATGTATTATCTTTTTAATATTTCCTGGCCGGTGGATGGAATGCGTACCGTGATCGTGCATCGTGCTGCTCGACTTGAAGGACCTTATGAAGGTAAGGTGGTCCTCCAAGATCAGGGCGTAGCACAAGGCGGCTTGATCGATATGCCGAATGGGCAATGGTATGCCTACCTTTTTCAGGACCACGGCGCAGTGGGCAGAATTCCATATTTGGTACCTGTCAGCTGGGAAGATGGGTGGCCCGTCTTGGGTGTTCAAGGGAAAGTACCAGCTTTATTAGCCCTACCGGCTAATAAAGCGCTCATGCCGGGTATTGTCAATTCTGATGATTTCAATAGAAACGAAAATCAACCGGCTTTGCCCTTGGTCTGGCAATGGAATCATAATCCTGACCCAGATCTGTGGTCAGTAACTGAACGAAAGGGCTTTTTGCGCTTAAAAACCGGAGCGATTACAAACGACTTCTTACAAGCCAAAAATACACTGACACAACGAACGATTGGGCCTACCTGTAGCGCTTCTGTTGCTATAGATGTGTCGCAGATGAAAGATGGTGATTTCGCAGGCTTGTCCCTCTTGCAAAAGAATTATGGTCTCCTGGGCGTTCGAATGGAAGGAAACAAAAAATCATTGATTATGGTCAATGCGATGACGGGAATTCCGGAAGAAGTCGCCAGGATCAGCCTGCAAGATCAACATATATTTCTAAAAGCGAGTTGCGATTTCGCCAATAAAAGAGACACCGCAGATTTTTTTTACAGTACTGATGGACGCCATTGGATTGCAATCGGTAATCCATTGAAAATGAGCTACACCATACCGCATTTTATGGGGTATCGGTTTGGACTTTTTAACTACGCCAGTAAAGCGGCTGGAGGATTTGTTGATATTGATTATTTCCACATTACTACAGAGTAAGACGATATGAGAAGACAATTTTTTACGGTGTTAATTTTTGGATTTTTGATGATGTTATTGGTGACGATTAATGTACTAAGGGCCCAGAATCCGATCATACAAACCGCCTATACTGCAGATCCCGCACCTCTAGTTTATAATAATCGCCTGTATCTCTACACAACACAGGACGAAGAAGAATCGACCTGGTTTAATATGAACAATTGGCGTGTATATTCAACGGATGATATGGTCAACTGGACGGATCATGGTGCAATTTTGTCCTATACTGATTTTGAATGGGCCAAAGGCGATGCCTGGGCTGCACAATGTGTGGAGAAAAACGGCAAATTTTATTTATATGTGCCTGTTATTTCCAAATTGAATAATCGGGGAGCAATTGGCGTGGCCGTAGCGGACAGCCCATTGGGACCGTTTTATGATCCTTTAGGAAAACCACTTGTGCAAAGTGAGTGGGGAGATATTGATCCGACCATATTTGTTGATGACGACGGACAGGCCCATATGTACTGGGGGAATCCACAATTGAAATATGTAAAACTTAACGCAGACATGATCTCGTATCAGGTTGATATTGTAGATGTTCCGATGACAGCGGCATCCTTTGGTAAACGTGAAGGAGATGCCAAACGACCGTCCAATTATGAGGAGGGACCATGGCTGTACAGAAGGAATAGTCTATATTATCTTTTTTGGCCCGGAGGTCCTCTACCTGAATTTATTGGTTACTCGACCAGTAAAAATGCAGCAGGTCCATGGAAATATGGTGGAGTGGTGATGCCAGCCGAAGGGCGAGCTTTTACCAATCATCCCGGTGTGATCGACTTTAGGGGAAAAAGTTATTTCTTTTACCACAATGGCGCTTTGCCTGGAGGAAGTGGTTTCACGCGCTCGGTCGCTGTACAGGAATTAAAGTTTAATCCCGATGGTAGCATTCAGCCAATGAAAATGGCTACAGGGATTACAGAGGCACTCAAAACTGTGAATCCCTATAGTCTAATGCAGGCCGAAACAATATCCTGGTCCGCACATGTTAAATCGTTTCAAAATAATAAAGTGGGGGTTTTTATCAAAGCGCTCAAAAATGGAGCATATACAAGCATAAAGAATGTTGATTTTGGCAAAAAGGGAGCAATGAATTTCTTTGCGCGAGTAGGGACAACTCACAACGGCGGTGTCAGTATGGAAGTGAGGTCAACAGCTGTCGATGGTCCTCTTTTAGCTACGATAGCGGTTCCAATGACGGGCGGCGATGACCGATGGACTACGGTTGATACTCAGCTTTCTAGTAGGGTAACGGGAATCCACGACATCTATTTTGTTTTTAAAGGTAAGGCTCCGACGAATATCCTATTTTTTGATTGCTGGAAGTTTGGGGAAATAAAGTAAAATTAAATGACTGATCAAACTGGAGCTTTATTTTTTGCCTCAAACTATTTGCGCTATGTGCTGCTGACTGTTGTGTTGTCGTTGGCACTGCAGCCAAGTTTTGGTAAAATACGCCTTCCTGCACTTGTGGGCGATAAAATGATACTGCAACGAGATATTGAACTCAACATTTGGGGCTGGGCTGCAAAAGGTGAAAAGGTGACCATTCGTTTTCGTGATGTATATTATTATACGGAGGCCGGAAGTGATGGTAGATGGAAACTGACTATTCCGCCGCAGCACTATGGCGGTCCATATATCATGGAGATCAACGAACTGGTCATCCGCGATGTTTTGATCGGCGACGTATGGCTCTGCTCAGGTCAGTCCAATATGGAAACACCCATCCAACGGCTCGTTGAGCGATTCCCAGAAATCAACGTTTCCAATAATCATATGATACGTTATTTTAAGGTCCCGACGCAAAATAGCGCATTCGACGTCAAGGATGCTATTCCTTCGGATGCAAGATGGCACTCGGCCATAGCCTCAGATGTAATGAATTGGACGGCATTAGCTTATTTTTATGCACAGGAAGCTTACCAGCATACTGGTGTGCCAGTCGGAATGCTCGTTTCCAGTCTAGGTGGGTCGACAATAGAAAATTGGATTGACCAGCAGCATTTAATAGATTTTCCTGACTTATTGATTGACCGGACGGCCGTGGATAGCCTCAAAACGGTTGAAAAAGACCGCGGGGCAGACTTATGGACAAAAGAAAACTTTAATGATACAAACTGGTCTATCGTGCAGGTTCCAGAATACTGGGCTAAACCTAGTATATCCAACAGAGGCGTTGTTTATTACCGTAAGCATTTTGTGCTGCCGGCAGCCAAGAATGGCAGGTATGCAAAGTTGTACTTGGGTACTTTAATTGATAGTGATTCAGTCTATGTTAACGGCCATTTCGTAGGGACTACCGCTTATCGCTACCCACCACGGATTTACGATGTACCAGCAGGGATTCTCCATGAGGGAAACAATACGATAACGATCCGCTTGCGGACAGCAGGTGTAGATGGTGGTTTTACGCCAGATAAACCGTATAAGTTGCAGGTTGATGATACGATAATTGATCTCGCCGGGGATTGGCGTTGGAAAGTGGGACTTGACCAAGATGCAATAGACAGGTATAAAGAACGACTGAGGGATGCTGGCCAGGTTGGTTCAGGTCTATACAATGGTATGATTAACCCATTGAAAGACTATGGTGTTAAAGGTGTCATCTGGTATCAAGGTGAAGCAAATACAGCAGATCCAAAACCTTATCAAAGGTATCTCGCCCTACTGATCGATAGTTGGCGAGAGCTATTCCAGCAACCTAAACTTCCCTTTTTGCTTGTGCAACTTCCTAATTTTATGGCGAAAGATGCCGTCCCGAAAGAATCAAGTTGGGCGTTGGTTAGGGAAGCTCAGTTTCAGATCAGTAAAGAAATACCTATGACGGCACTAGCAGTGACTTATGATATTGGCGAGTGGAACGATATCCACCCCCTAAATAAAAAAGACCTGGCGAAACGACTATTCTTGGCTGCACGCAAGCTAATTTATGGCGAGCATATCGTCGCAGCTGGACCTCGATACAAAGCGATACATATAAACGGCGATGAGATTGCGGTTTCCTTTGATCAGATCGGAAAAGGACTGGCCATTGCTCATGGGACAACACTGCAACATTTCGCGATAGCTGGAGAGGACCAAAAATTCTTTTGGGCAGATGCTGTCATAAGGGGGAGAGCAATTATTGTGAGCCATCCTAAAATTAAACATCCCAAAGCGGTGCGCTATGCTTGGGGCGATAATCCTGTAGATGCAAATCTGATAAATAAAGAAGGTTTTTTGGCGATACCATTTCGTACCGACAATTGGTAGAATAACGCATATTTAATCACTATAAATCAATTCAAACAACTAAGGATCAGTATATAATTCATCAATTTAAGTAACTAATTTATTCAATTTTATGAAGGGACTAAATATTGTCTTAAAAAAAAGGACAATGGCATTGGTATTGTCCATCACAGGAATCTTGTCGACGACAACAGTTATAGGGCAAAAGCAACAAAATGTGCTGAAAGATTTAAGTAAAGGATTTGTACATCAATCTATCGGCAATCCTTATCTGCCACTTTGGGAACATCTTCCAGATGGCGAGCCCCGGGTTTTTGAGGATCCGGATCAGCCCGGGAAATACCGCGCCTATATCATTGGTTCACACGACTTGCGTTTTACAAGTTATTGTGGACCTGACATCAGAATGTGGTCAGCGCCTATTGAGAATTTGACGAGCTGGCGTGATGAGGGAGCTATTTTTACCTATCCAATGGATGGAAAATGGGATGTCATGTATGCACCGGATATCGTGGAGGTCAAACGAAAAGATGGAAAGAAAGAATATTATTTGTTTCCACACAGCAGGGGAGAACATCGTGAAGCCATGGTCGTTAAAGGAGATAGACCCAACGGCCCATTTAAACCGGTGAATCTGACCGCGGATGGACAACGTACCTTGCCGGGAAGTATCTTGGGATTTGATCCGGCAGTCTACATTGAATACGTTACCGATCCGAAAGATCCCGATTTCGACATTGGATTCAGAGCTTATGGCTTTTGGGGATTTCAACGATCCATGGCCGCCCAGTTAGACCAAAAAACAATGTATTCGCTTAGACCGGGAACGGAGGTTATCAACTACCTGCTACCTGCAAGTGCGCGATATGGAGAGTTGCGTGATCCCAAAGGAACCACTTACCCCAATATTTTTGCTGGTGAAGATCTGGGGACCTTTAATTTCTTCGAAGCTTCATCGATTCGTAAGGTGGGAAATAAATTTGTCACAGTATACAGTGGCTATTCTGGACCCGAATATGGCGTCAGCAGCTCCAACTCAACCTTACGTTATGCAGTCGCCGATTCACCACTGGGACCATGGAAAAGTGGTGGCGTGTTGGTCGACTCGCGTGCTCCGGTAGTGAATAGGGATGGCTCAGGCATTGAAACCAGCAATGCAGGTCACAATACCCATGGTAGTATTGAGTTGATCAATGGACAATGGTATGTATTTTATCATAGACCACCACGGGGCTTTGGATTCGCAAGGCAGGCGGTAGTGGAGCCCATTAAAGTGCAATGGGACGAAAAAAGTGTGAAAGAGGGTGGGATGGTTTCTATTCGTGCATTTAATCCTTTCCAAGAGAGTCTGACGACCAAAGATAAAAATGGGAAGGAATATAAAGGTGCGGAGGTTACATCTGAAGGATTTCATTTTTATGGACTAGATCCCTACAGGTACTATTCTGCTGGATATGCCTGTTATCTTTCAGATATCAGCTTACAGCAAGATTCCTGGGATGTCTGGGACAATCATATGCCAGTGACCAATATGAAAAATGGAAATATTGTCGGCTTTAAATATTTTGGATTCGGCGGGCTTGATCAGGACAAATTTGGATTGAAAGCTTTTAATGGTACGAAAGCGGGAAATCAGACGGCCTTTGATCTATTTATTTCCCCACAAACACAGGCTGCGTTTAAGGTCAATGTGTGGTTGGATGGTCCTTGGGAAAATGATGTCTGGAAGGGGAAAAAGATTGCCCAGATCGTAATTCCGGCTAATGCTAAATCTGAGGTGACACACTTCACAGCTGATGTTTCGAAATATGTTGATCATTTGGGGGGCAAGCATGCGCTATATCTGGTGGCCGAAGGGGAAGAGGGTAAACCTCTCTTCGATTTTATCGGATTGGGGTTTAGTTCAAAAAACCAAAAAATTGTACGTCCAATATCGCCGAAGGTCGATATTACCGTAAATGGTAAAAAACTTGCTTTACCCTCTATTCCGATCAGATCCACAGATGAGAATGGTATCATTGGTTACAATACCTATGAGGTCATTTCTCCCTTGGAAATAAAAGGTAAAAAAATTCCTGTTGTAAAAGCATTCGCGACTAATCCTGACGTGAAGATTACGGTCAGGCAGGCGAGTTCGTTGACAGGTCATGCTCAAGTTGATTGTGTTTACAAGGGACAGACGAAAAGCTATCTGGTCAAATATGTTACGAACTGAATAGATCAAAGGTAGGTGCGGTTTGAAATACTTTGTAAAAAGAGGGGATCTATTTCAGATTCCCTCTTTTTTTACCGGCAGTAGGTACAGTAGGTACCTACGTAGTCCTCATCTTTTGTCGGTTATTTCTCGTATAATGCGCCTTTTTAAACATTTTTATTGGAATATAAAACATTTGTATCGGGTGCCGACAGCATAGTTCTTGTAGTTTTACCACAGTAATTCAATATTAGAATAACCAATTATATATGGACCAAATTATAACAGAGGCAAAGCCTGTCAAAGGCTTTTATAAGCTCTCAATGAAGCAACGGGTAGGATTTGGCGCAGGCGATCTGGCACAGAATCTTATCTATCAGACTGTTTCAATGTATCTATTGATTTTCTACACTAATGTGTACGGAATTTCAGCTGCTTCAGCGGGGGTCATGTTTCTGATTGTCCGGATCGTTGATGTGATTTGGGATCCCATTGTTGGTGCATTTGTTGATAAAAGCAATCCCCGTCTGGGTAAGTATAGGTCATATCTGGTTTTGGGCGGAATTCCGCTTACAGGTTTTGCGGTGCTGTGTTTTTGGAATGGATATTCCGGCTCATTGACCTACGCATATATTACCTATGTTGGGCTATCTATTTTATACACATTGATTAATGTTCCGTATGGTGCTTTAAATGCTTCCCTAACCAGAGATACCGACGAAGTGACAAAGTTGACTTCCACGCGCATGTTTATGGCGAATATTGGGGGGCTCGCCGTTGGTTATGGTGTACCTATTGTCGTCAAATATTTCTCTCCCGATGGAAAGATTAACTCGAAGGATTCAGCCGGTGCCTGGTTTACGACAATGCTTATTTATGCTTTGGTTGGTTTAATCCTTTTATTTTTTTGCTTTTCACAAACAAAAGAACGCGTTATTATGGATGAAAAAGAGACGGAAAATGTCCAAGTGTCTGATCTTTGGCAGGAATTTAAACATAATCGACCATTGCGCATTCTTGCATTTTTCTTTATTACTGCTTTTGCCATGATGGCCATCGGAAATTCGGCGGGTTCCTATTATATGATCTACAATGTCAATGCACCTGATATGCTTCCATATTTCATGGCTTTGGGATCGTTGCCTGCATTTATATTCATGCCGCTTGTACCTGCTATTAAACGCGCGATCGGAAAAAAGCAAATGTTCTATGTTTTCTTGGGGATAGCTATCCTGGGCATGATTATGTTATATATTATTTCAACTAACGAAACACTTAAAGGAAATACTTGGCTGGTATTGAGTGCGCAATTTATCAAATCCACAGGTGTGATCGTCGCGACAGGATATATGTGGGCTCTGGTCCCGGAAGTGATATCTTATGGTGAATATAAAACTGGTAAACGTATATCCGGAATTGTCAATGCATTGACAGGCATCTTTTACAAAGCTGGTATGGCACTGGGCGGAATTGTTCCGGGACTGGTGCTGGCGTATGTTGCATTTGATAAAGATAATGTAACGACGCAATCTGCTATGGCCGAAAAGGGGATCCTATGGCTGGTGGCTGTTATTCCCGCAATACTTTTATTGTTAGCCATGTACGTCATTTCAAAATATGAATTGGATGATGCCACCATAGATAAAATCAATCGCGATATCGAATTCAAAGCTAATTATTAATCAAAAATAAACCACGCATATGCTAAAGACTATTGTTTTGGCCGTAACAGCCCTATTGGGATCTCATGCTGTTGCCGCAACTACACAACACATGAATCAAGCGCCTGATTCACTGACCTTGAAAGAGGCATTTGAAAATAACTTTTTTATAGGTACTGCCCTCAATCTTGATCAGATATGGGAAAGGGACACTCAGGCTGTAGCAGTTGTCAAAAAGCAATTCAACTCCATTGTCGCCGAAAACTGCATGAAAAGCATGTTTCTGCAGCCTCAGGAGGGACAATTTTACTTTAACGACGCGGATCGTTTTGTAGCATTCGGTGAACAAAATAAGATGCAGATTATAGGTCATACATTAATCTGGCATTCGCAGACACCAGCTTGGTTTTTTGTTGATAAAAACGGGAAAGATGTCTCGCGGCCGGTATTGATTGAACGCATGCGTAAACATATACAAACAGTTGTTTCCCGGTATAAAGGCCGCGTGTTCGGCTGGGATGTTGTGAACGAAGCCATACTGGATAATGGTGAATGGCGTGAAAGCAAATTCTATAAAATTATTGGGCCTGAATTTATACAATTGGCTTTTCAATTTGCCCATGAAGCCGACCCTAATGCCGAACTGTATTATAATGATTACTCAACGGCCATTCCCGAAAAGCGAAAAGGAATTATGACGATGGTACAACAGGTGAAGGCTGCGGGTGGAAAGGTAAGTGGCATAGGTATGCAAGAGCATAACGCTTTGGACAATCCATCATTGGGCGAAGTTGAAAAGACCATTCTCGGATTTGCAAGCCTGGGTGTGAAGGTGATGATTACCGAAATGGATATCTCGGTGCTCCCACATGTGCGCCCCAATATGGGAGCAGAAATTGGCGAGCGCTATGCTTACAGTAAGGAGACTAATCCTTATGAAAAAGGTCTGCCGGCTGGTAAAATGGCTGAGCTTGGCAGGCGATATATTGACTTTTTTAATCTTTATCTCAAACATCAGGATAAGATATCCCGCGTGACCCTGTGGGGGGTTGGGGATGGAGATTCATGGAAAAACGGATGGCCTATTCCCGGACGCACGGATTATCCTCTTTTATTTGACCGTCATTATCATCCCAAACCATTTGTAAAAGATATTATAGCATTGACTCAAAAAAAAAAGTGATAAAGAAAATGAAAAAAAGTAAGTATTTGTATCCAAGTGATTACATGGCTGATCCATCAGCGCATGTTTTTGAAAACAAGATTTATATCTATCCGTCTCATGACCGCGAGAGTGGTATTCCCGAAAATGATAACGGTGATCATTTCGATATGCAAGATTACCATGCATTTTCACTGACTGATCTGCAGAGCGAAGTATTAGACCATGGGAAAGTATTGGATGTAAAAGATATTCCTTGGGCTGGTCGACAGCTTTGGGATTCGGATGTTACCGAGAAAGATGGCAGGTACTATATGTATTTTTCCATGAAAGACAAAAATGACATTTTTAGACTAGGTGTCGCTTTATCGGACAAACCTTATGGTCCATTTGTGCCCCAGAATAATCCGATAAAAGGGAGTTACAGTATCGATCCCTGTGCGTTTAAAGATAATGATGGATGCTATTACCTCTATTTTGGTGGTATATGGGGCGGGCAATTGCAGTTTTATCGAAATAATAAAATTGTTTCACCCAACGAATTACCGAAGGCGGATGAACCTGCATTAACTCCAAAGGTTGTCAAGATGTCAGCAGATATGCTTGAATTTTCTGAGCAACCCCGTGATCTCGTTATCTTAGATAAAAATGGCTTAGTCTTAAAACAGGGGGATACCGATAAACGATTTTTTGAAGCATCCTGGATGCATAAATATCAGGGTAAATATTATTTTTCATATTCGACCGGTGATAGCCATTTAATTTGTTATGCAATAGGAGAGAATCCATATGGACCATTCACCTATCAGGGGGTTATTTTATCACCGGTTATTGGCTGGACGACACATCACAGTATCTTAGAATTTCAGGGCAAATGGTACCTTTTTTATCATGATTCCGTCCCATCGGGAGGGAAAACTTGGCTAAGGAGTATGAAAGTCATCGAAATTGAATATGACGAAAACGGACACATCAAGCCTATAAACGGTTTATCTTCTTAAATAATGATTTTGACAGTTCGCTAATGACTTATATCATGCGTTTGAACCTTTTCCTGTTCATAGTTTTATGTTGCTTACCGCAAGGGGTAAGATCGGAAGATGGTAGTCAACTATGGCTGCGATTTTCCAAACAGGAGAGAGCCGGTCACACTATAAATATCAGGGGCATATCGCCTACCGATGCGACAATAACGTTGGCCAAAGAGGAGCTTTTGAATTATTGGAACGGGGTCGATGTGACACTTCAACTTGATCGCAAACACCAACGGCTAAAAGGTGGCTACCAGATTAGTCAAGACCCTAAAGGAATCCATGTGGTTGCCGGCCAGGCAATAGGTTTGTTATATGGTGCTTATCATTTGCTGCGGCTTCAGGAGACAGGGAGGCAGCTACCTCATTTGCCAATCATCGAAATACCTTCTTATGATATTCGCATGCTAAACCATTGGGACAATTTGGATGGTACCATAGAACGTGGTTATGCCGGTCATTCGTTGTGGAAATGGCACGAGCTGCCACAAAAGCTTTCTCCCAGATACGAAGAATATGCGCGAGCGAATGCATCTATTGGTATAAATGCCACTGTCTTGAATAACGTAAATGCCGCTCCTCAACTATTGGAAGCAAACTATCTCATTAAAGTGAAGGCTCTAGCTGATATTTTTCGCAAATATGGCATCAAGGTGTATTTATCGGTTAATTTTTCTTCTCCCCAAATTTTAGGTGGTCTACCGAGTTCGGATCCCTTAAATAAAGATGTCCAGCACTGGTGGAGGTCAAAAGTAAAACAAATTTATAGATTAATTCCAGATTTCGGCGGTTTTTTGGTCAAGGCAAATTCTGAAGGTCAGCCGGGACCGCAAGATTACGGACGCACACATGCTGATGGAGCCAATATGCTCGCCGACGCACTTAGCCCACATGGCGGTATCGTATTTTGGCGAGCTTTTGTTTATCAGCCAACCAAAGATGACCGCGCAAAGCAGGCTTTCCAGGAGTTTGTACCCTTAGATGGAACATTTAAAGAAAATGTTATTCTCCAGGTAAAAAATGGACCGATAGATTTTCAGCCACGAGAACCATTCAATCCCTTATTCGGTGCCATGCACAAGACTGCGAAGATGCTTGAATTTCAGTTGACACAGGAATATTTAGGCTTTTCCAATCATTTGGTGTATTTGGCTCCCTTATTTAAAGAGGTATTGGATGACGAAACCTTTGCCTATGGGGTGGGCTCTACAGTGGCTGAAATGACGGGCAGAAACCGACGCTTAGGTTCCAAAACAGCTATTGCAGCAGTGGCGAATATCGGTCATGATACTAACTGGACAGGACACCATTTTGCACAGGCCAATTGGTATGCCTTTGGACGATTGGCCTGGGGCAACAGTCTTTCGGCCGAACAGATCGCCGATGAATGGATACAAATGACTTTCACACGAGACCGGGAGTTTATTAATCCGGTTAAAAAGATGATGTTGGAATCACGCGAGGCTGCTGTAGACTACATGATGCCCATGGGTTTACATCACCTGTTTGCCTTTGATCATCATTATGGACCCGAACCTTGGGGAAATATTCCTGGCGGCCGTCCAGATTGGATGCCTTGGTATTACCATAACGCAGACAGGCTGGGACTGGGCTTTGATCGGACTATTGATGGAAGTAATGCCATATCCCAATATAATCTACCATTGCGCAATATATATAACAATAAATCGACCTGTCCTGAAAATCTTCTTCTGTGGTTTCATCATGTTTCTTGGAATTACACAATGAAAAACGGTAATACACTTTGGAGAGAACTATGTTACCGTTATGATCATGGTGTCCAAAAGGTGCGTGAATTTCAGAAAGTTTGGGATTGTATGGAAAAATTTATAGATCAATCTCGTTTTCATGCGGTACAATCCAAACTTAGAATACAGGTCCGGGATGCAATTTGGTGGAAAGATGCCTGCTTGCAATACTTCCAACTGTTTTCGGGTCAGCCTATTCCTTATGAATTAGAGCGACCAGTTCATGATTTAGAAGAATTAAAAAGAATCAAACTGCCTATGGGGCATCATAATTAGGTGACCCATAAATTGCGCTAGTTTTCAGTTGGTTGCCAAATTACGGTAGGTTAATTTCCTTTAAGCCAAGATTTACTCCCTGCAATGAACGAATCATGTGGTGGCAACTATCGATTCTTTTTTGTTATCTTTATGGACTGAAACGATCAACCTGAGCTAAAGTAATCTATCCATGAACTATACGAGCGAAAAACAACTGCTTGAGGAATTCCTAAAGGGAGAAGAGCGGGCGTGCGCGCAGGTATATAATCGTTATTTCAGTCGTATTTGTTTGTATGCCTCGAGTTTTGTGGATGAAAGCAAAGAGGCAGAGGATATTGCAGAGGAGGGATTTATTCGTTTATGGCAGGGTAAACGTAATTTTGAAAGCTTAGCACATCTAAAAGCCGCTCTTTATCAAACGACACGTCGAATTGGACTTAATTATCAGACGGCTCGGCAGCGCAGATTGAATCGGATAGATGTGTACACGGCCCAGCAAGACCAAAATCAAAATTCCTATTTGCAAGACATCGTTTATGCCGAGGCAATGGCTGAATTATACGAAGCGATTCAAAAGCTTCCACCAAAGGCACGGGAAATTATTCAGTTGACCTATTTGGAGGGGAATAGCAACCAGGAAGTTGCCGACCTTTTACACATCAGTATCCAAACAGTAAAAAATCAGAAAATGCGTGCATTGAGCCTTCTTCGCCAGCATTTAAATAGAGAGTCTTTTAGTTATCTCCTTTCATTAGCCGTCCTTTTTGGAAAATTTTAATTTTTTTTAAGTGTCTTTGGTACTTTTCTTAATCGGTGTGGTATCTATTATTGAAATAGCTCAACATGGATTTTATCGAAGAAGAAAAACTTATCCGTATCAGTGCACTTGTATTAAAGGAAATGCAGGGCCGGCTAACAGGTGAAGAACGAATTTTCCTGGATAGCTGGCTGAAAGAATCGGCACTCCATACAAAGATCTATCAACGTTGTTTGAGTGGACATAAACAGCGCGAAGCATATGCAAGTCTCCGATATTTCGAGACCCAGCGTAATTTTGATGGACTCAAAGCCAAAATAGCATTTCCGTCCAAGACGAGGACAGTTGTACTAAGAAGACTATGGCCCATTGTTGCAGCAGCAAGTGTACTCATCGCTATCAGTGGAATCTGGTTTTGGAATAAGGGGGCCAATCAACAGTTAAATGAGCGATTGGTATCTATAAACGATCGACTACCAGCCTCCAACCTAGCAACCATTACGCTTTCAGATGGCCGTCAATATCAGTTAAATAAAACTGAAAACAAGGTTGTGATCGATAGCGGGGGAATTCATTATAGCCATGGAGACCAGGTTGCAGCAATCAACGCTGCAGTCTCTGCCAAAATAGAAACACCGCGCGGTGGCACATATGATGTGACACTACCTGACGGAACAAACGTTAAACTGAATGCGGGAACAATACTTACTTATCCGACTGTTTTTGCGAAAGACAAGCGCGAAGTAACACTCCTTGGAGAAGCCTATTTTGAGGTTGCGAAGCGTAAAGATCAACCCTTTATTGTCCATAGCAAAAATCAGCAGGTCAGGGTATTGGGCACACATTTCAATATAAACGCCTACCAAACATCAGCTAAAATAAAAACCACATTGCTTGAGGGTAAGGTGACTGTGAAAGAGCTAAATAGAGGTCATCAAGTAACCTTGTTACCTGGCGATCAGGCCGTCAATAGTGCTGCGAATTTTTCTAAGCGGGCAGTCAATGTACAACAGGAAATGGCTTGGGTGTATGGTAAATTTAACTTTGACGGGAAATCTCTTCGTGAGGTTATGGATGAATTGTCCCAATGGTATGCCATTGATGTGGTCTATAAGGGCGACATACCTGAGGTCGAATTTTTCGGAGGAACATTCAGAACAAGTAAATTGTCCACGATATTGAAAATATTGAAAGATCAGGATTTGTCCTATCAGCTGACGGATGACGGTAAACTTATTATTGAAAAAAATGCATCTAACATACGGAAAGGAGGACAATAACGAAGAAAAAAAATACATAACACTGCGTATATGAATTAACAAATTGGACAGTAGATCCCGCAATCTAACCTAACTAAACTAACTAGAATTAATGAAATTAAGTTGTTTTTCACAAGCGACCAAACCCTTATTATGGCTATTTTTTGCTGTCTTACTCCAGATCAGCCATCGGGTCAACGCACAAACTGTAACTTACTCTGGGCATAATGTTTCACTTGAGGACGTGCTCCAGACAATCAAGCTTCAGACGAACTATGAGGTACTCGGAGCGAAAAAGATATTGGAGGCGGCACGGCCAATTTCAATCAAAGCCGAAAAAATGCCTCTTAAATTATTCCTCAATAAAATTTTAACCAATCAGGAAATCGGGTATACCATTGAATCGAAAACGATCTTCCTGGAAAAGAAAACAAATCCGCGCAAGATTGAACAGAAAGCCCGTCCTATGACGGAAAAATCATCCCAAATACAAATCAAAGGCCAGATCTTCGGAAAAGATCGCAAGCCACTATACGGAGTGAATATCACTCAGGGGGGCAATGCGATTGCCGCGACCGATAAGGAGGGCAGGTTTACAACCGTTGGAAACATGCAACCGCTTACAATGAGTATGGTAGGCTACAAAAATTTTATACTCAATTTAGCAGAGAACAAGGACGAATATATAATACAGATGGAAGCAGAGGCAAATTCCTTGGAACAGGTTGTTGTTACTGGTTATCAGACGCTTAAAAAGGATTCCTTTACCGGAACCGCCATTACCAAAAGTGGAGATGAACTGCGGCAGGTCAACCCACAGAATGTGCTACAGGCTATGCAGGTATTTGATCCATCTTTTAAGATATTACCTAATAACTTAGCGGGCTCCAATCCGAATGCGCTGCCTAATATTAATGTACGTGGATCCTCGGCATTACCTAGTGGAAGCACGGATGTGTTACGTCGAGACAATGTCACGACGACTATGAATTTACCTGCTTTTATCTTGGATGGTTTTGAAGTGAGTCTGGAGAAAGTAATGGATCTGGATATGACGCGTATTGAGAGTGTCACCACATTAAAGGATGCAGCAGCGAGTGCTATCTACGGTTCGCGTGCAGCCAATGGGATAATGGTAATCGTTACAAAGGCTCCTAAAGAAGGTAAATTGCAGCTTACGTATACGCATGAAACAAATGTAAATGTACCAGATTTGTCAGGCTATAACCTATTGAATGCACCGGAAAAGCTCGCTTATGAAAAATTAGCAGGGCTTTATGATGGTCAGAAACAACGTCAATCGCAGGACGTATTAGACGAATTATACTATCATAAACTTGCAAATGTGCTCGGGGGAATAGATACCTATTGGTTATCACAACCGGTACGTACAGCAATTGGGCAAAAACATGGTGTATTCTTGGAGGGTGGTGCACAGACTTTTCGTTATGGCGTAGATATGCGTTACCAAACTCGCCCTGGTGTGATGAAAGGTTCTGGGAGAAACCAGTATTCCGGTGGGTTAAATTTTAGTTACAATCCCAAAAATAAAATCCGTTTTCAAAATGAGCTCTCCATTACGGTAGTCGATGGCAGGGAATCTCCTTATGGTAGTTTTGAGAATTTTGTTAAAATGAACCCTTACTATAGGCTGAAAGACGATCAAGGTAATATCACACAATTATCGGATCGTTGGACCAGAGTAGATGCCTCCGGAAATAGAAACGAGGAATATGTACTTAATCCTGCATATGACGCTACATTGAGCAGCTACAACAAATCGGGCTATACCGAACTATTGAATAATCTTTCAGCCGACATTGATCTAGGTCAGGGATTGCGCCTACGTGGATTGCTATCTTTACTGAAACGCATGAACACGGGTGACGATTTCCGTTCACCCTTGTCTAACGAGTTCTATTCCTACGAAACCTCGAGAGCAGATGAAAGAGGGAGCTATGGAAGCTATAGTAACAATGAACTGTATTGGGACGGAAATATACGATTGAATTGGGACCGAAATATAGGGAAGCACTATTTTAATGTGATCGCTGGAGCCAATATAAGGACAGAAAGTTATGATGAACGCTACTTCAAAGCGATTGGTTTTCCCAATGACCGTTTCACCGATATTGGTTTTGCTAAAGGCTATGAGGAGGGGAAAAGTCCAGAAACTAATGTGGGGGCCTCACGTCTATTTGGCTCTTTCCTAAGTGGTAACTATAGTTATGACAACCGGTATCTACTTGATGCAACCTTACGCATAGACGGATCGTCCAAATTTGGCGCAAATAAACGTACAGCGCCTTTCTGGTCTACAGGAATTGGCTGGAATGTGCATAATGAAAATTGGTTTGCCACTAAGGTGATCAGTCAGTTGCGTCTTCGCGCAACCGTTGGCTTGACAGGGTCCGTCCAA
Source organism: Sphingobacterium sp. GVS05A (assembly GCF_019969845.1). GTDB lineage: Bacteria > Bacteroidota > Bacteroidia > Sphingobacteriales > Sphingobacteriaceae > Sphingobacterium. The sequence goes on along the minus strand of NZ_JAHXYR010000011.1, from coordinate 115,096 downwards.
TTTGATCCTTACATGTCGCGCGTTACTTATTCTTATGATAAAAACAACTGGTACTCGTCGGGACTGGGGAGTATAGTACGAAATTATGGTAATGAGAATCTTGCTTGGCAAAGGACGCAATCGGTGGACTTGGGTTTAGATATCGGCTTCTGGAAAAACAGATTGACTTTTTCACTGCGCAACTATAGTAAAATTACAAAAGATATTTTGGCAGATATTAATATCGCTCCTTCGACAGGATTTAGTTCTTATAAAGAAAATCTAGGCGATATGGAGAATAAGGGCGTGGAGTTGGGCATAAATTGGCAGGCGATTAAGTCTGAAAAATGGACTTTGAGCTTGTTGGCCAATCTTGTTCAGAATCGCAACAAAATTGTGCGTATATCGAATGCTTTGAAGAGTTACAATGAGCGCGCAGATGAAGAACAACAGAAAGATGAATTTAAAGCCGTACCCTTATTACGTTATGAAGAGGGGCAGTCCATGGATGCCATATATGCGGTTCCTTCTTTGGGTATAGATCCTGAAAGTGGACGGGAAGTCTTTGTGAAGCGAGATGGAACACTGACTTATATCTGGGATCCGCGCGATATCGCAGTGGTTGGTGTAGCGACGCCAAAAATGGAGGGATCTTTCGGTGGTACCTTGCGTTATCAGCAATGGATGTTGGTGGCCTATTTCCAAACACGCGTGGGAGGAAAGACCTATAACCAAACCCTGGTGGATCGAGTTGAAAATGCAGATCCACGTTACAATGTGGATGCGAGGGTGCTTGAGGAACGATGGAAGAATCCGGGAGATCATACATTTTTTAAAAGTATTGAGGATTTGGGACGGAGCGAGTTATCTTCTCGTTTTGTGATGCCAGATAATCTATTAACACTGCAATCCCTTAATATATCTTACGATGCTAATAAAGCTTTTGCCAATCGGTTGGCTCTGGCGAGTTTGCGTGTGGGCCTGATTGGTAACGATATTTTTCGTTGGTCTAATGTGAAGGAGGAGCGAGGCATCAATTACCCTTTTGCAAGATCAGTAACCTTGACGTTACAGGCTAGATTTAAATAAGGTTTGCTAAAATCAAGAATGTAGATTGATAGTGATGTGATTCGTGAACATTACTTCATTCAAACGAACTAACATATGAAAAAGAAAAATATATTTATCGTTGTACTTTGCAGTATTTGCTTGTTTTCCTGCCAGAAGTGGCTTGATATACAACCCCAAAGTGAGGTCGAAAAAGACCTGCTCTTTACTACGGAGGATGGTTTTAAGGAAGCACTATTGGGAATTTATACCCGCTGTGCTAAGGGTGACCTCTACGGTAAAGAATTGACAATCGGCACGCCTGAAGTACTTGTTCAAAATTATACAATTCCGAACAATGATCCCTTAAGTTATCAGAAGACAGCACGATTTTTATACGATGATGGCGACTTTAAAGATCGCAAGGACAATATTTGGAAGGGTTTGTACCATGGGATAGTGAATGCAAATCTCTTACTAGCGGAAATCGACGGCAAGAAAAATCTGTTTGCCGGAGACAACTTCGCTTTGATCAAGGGAGAGGCGCTGGCTTTGCGTGCTTTCCTACATTTCGACGCCTTACGTCTGTTCGCTCCAGCACCTGGCGTGAATGCACAGGCCGATGCCATACCCTATGTAACCAAATACGCGAATAAAACGACTCCATTAAGCAAAGTGTCAGCAGTGTTGGATTCTGTCATTGCGGATTTGGCGATAGCGAAAGATTTATTAAAGGTAGATCCAATACGCTCTGCTTCTTATGTAGTAGGGTATCCGACAATAAAGGACACGCTGGCCAGCTCGGAATTGAATAGCAGCAGCCTCTTTTTGCAAAATAGAAGGCATAGATTGAATTATTATGCTGTATGTGGTATTCTAGCGCGGGTTTATCTTTATAAAGGAGATAAGCCCAAAGCTTTGGCAAATGCGATGGAAGTGATCCTATCGAAAAAATTTCCTTGGACAAATAACACCGATTTCCAATCCGTAAAGGAGGATAAGAAGGATCGAATTTTATACAAAGAGCTTCTATTTGCCTGGTATATTCCGGGAATGAATAACGAATATAATCAAGAATGGTTTAGCACCGGAAGGATGAACTTAGATAAAGAAGAAGGACGCACAATTTATGAAGTTGGAGGTAATGGGGGAGGTGATTTACGTTACACCCAATGGTTTGGTTCAGTGAGTTTAGGAACCACAGCTTTAAGTGCTTTGGTAAAATACAATAGAAATTCTTTTAGTGATAATTTTGAAGCCAATTTACATTATCTAATGGCTCCAGCGATACGATTAAGTGAGCTCTACTACATTGTTGCTGAATGTAATTATGAAAACAATCCGACCTTGTCCGCAGAATATCTGAATCAGGTGCGTATACAGCGTGGTGTAGGAGAACCCGCCGATGTGTCGACGGCTGCTAAATTCCGAACAGAATTACTAAAGGAATACCGAAAAGAGATGTATGCTGAAGGGCAGCTTTTTTATGCTTATAAGCGTTTAAACGCACCTATTATTGGCGAAAAAGGTACGATGATTCCAGCGAGCCAAAAAATCTTTGTATGGCCATTACCAAGTGATGAAATAATTTATGGACAACGCTAATATAGAAATAGAATGAAAAAAAATATTTATATACTGATTGCATTTCCTCTTTTCCTGTTCTTTTCTTGTCAGAAAACTGAACTAAAAACCTACGATGCAGACGCTAATGTTTATTTCGATCTGAGTGCAGAAGCGCGGGATAGCATTGTGTATACCTTTGCCTATGAGATGACCAAAGCTTCGGATACACTTTATATTCCAGTTCGGCTTATGGGTAATCGCTTGGGGAAACAGCGTCATTTTGAGGTTTACGTAGAAAAGGATTCATCCACGGCACGCAGCAAAGAACATTATGAATCATTGTCGTCAGAATATCCTTTAGAAGCTGACCAAGGATCTGGCCATGTAGCTTTAATTATCCATAATACGAAGGATCTAGAGGAAAAATCAGTGTCACTCATATTAAAACTGAAAACGAGTCCAGATTTTGGTATTGATGATCCACGATTGATACGAGTTTATATCGTCCTCTCTGCACGATTGGAAAAGCCAAATTGGTGGGGTAATTGGCCATTAGGCGAATATTCTCGGGTAAGGCACCAGCTTTTTTTTATTGCTACCGAGCAAAGACAACTTTCTACAGAAGGGTTGGATGCCCCAAAGAACCTGTATTTTGCCAACTTACTAACCATTATGCTTAATGACCCTTTTAAGTGGGTAGCAGACCATCCCGAAAAAGGTTATGTATTGGAAAGCAAAGATAATGGTCAAAGCTATGTCTTTTACCATAAGGACAATCCCAATCGGCCAATTCTGTTGAAAAAAAATACTGGAGTGGGTAAATTTTTCTTTATTGATGAATCAGGAAAGGAGCTTAGATAAAATGAAAAAATTGATAATAAGCATTATCGTATCGACGCTGTTGGCGTCCTGTTACAAAGACAAGGGAAATTATGTTATTGATATGCCTGAGTCACCGGTACTGCAAAATTTGGATACGCTATACGAGGCGATGACTGGTGATAGCCTAGTTATCCAACCTAAAATCGTGGGCCTGGCTGCAGAAAATCTGGAATGTGACTGGCGTATTGATGTTCCTGAAGCGCTTGTGCCGGAAGCCAATCATTACAAGGGAAATGCACTAAGGATTGTCTTTGGTCTAGAAGCTAAACGCTATACAGCTAGACTTACCGTAACCAATAAAGCGAATGGGATGAAATATTTTTACCCATTTAAAGTCCAGGGGGTGACAGAATTTTCTAGGGGTACTTTGGTGTTATCTAAGGATCAGGAGGAAAGTAAACTTTCCTTTATCAAAGCTGACAACAGCGTTCAACCTAATATCTATGAAGTCATAAATGGACAACCTTTACCGGCCGAACCCCTGCAGTTGCATTATGTGAAGAATCAATTCACGGGCAACACACCGTTAGGCTATTGGATCATTTCAAAAAAAGGCGGAGTTCGGTTAAATGTCAATAGTTTGAAAAAGGAGAGTGAGAAGCCAGGTACTTTACATGATAATTTCTTTTTAGCTCCTCCGACCATTAACGTTGGGAGTTTTCAAGCTCATCCACAAGGGGTTCTTTTGGGGGTCATCAATGACAAATTTTACGGCGGTGCAACGACAACATGGGATCAATCGGCAACCTATGGAATGTTTGGTACTTATGCAGATGGGGATTACGATTTATCTTCAAAGTTTGTATTGTCAACGGTTAATAACAATTATACCGTAATTGGTTTTGAAAAAAACAAGAAACAATTTGTTCGTATCAATCTCTATGGATCACCGATGTATTTTGGTACACAATATAGTGCGATTGGTTCAGATATTTTTAATCCTACCAATATCGGTATGGACTTGTTACAGCTGGTGCAGATTAATAATGCGGATACCTATGCTTATGTGAAAAATGCGAATGGTCAGATCTATGAGTTAATGTTCAATGCTAACTTTGCGGGTCCATTTAATTTTACTTCGGGGCATAAGCGGCTTTTTATACGACCAGAGTGGATCACAGCTGATACAAAAATGTTGGCAAGTCGTAGCGGTTACATTTACATTGCAGCACAAAATCAAATTTTTCGTTACAATCCTTTGAGTGAACAGGTGCAATCATTAAAAACTGATATCAAGGGAGAAGTCACTATGCTCAAATTGGAGGATGACGAGAGTACGCTGATTGCGGGAGCGGCAGGAACACTCTATTATCTCGATATCCAGGTGGGTAAAAGCGGCGAGCTTGTCAAAAAAATTGAAGGTATCCCAGGTAGCCCTATAGACATGACCTGGCGTAAATAAACACAAGTAAAAATCAAATCTAATTATAAAATATGAAAAATTTCAAAATGGCGACTTTGGCCCTGTTCTTATCACCGATGCTTTTGCTTGCCCAGCAGACCACCTTTCAGATCACGGGAAATGCGCCAAAAGCTTTCAATGGCAAAAAGGTGTATTTGGACTATACAAAAGACGGATTTCCAGCATCAGATTCCTCCACTATTGTAGATAACAAATTTAGTTTTAAGGGAATAGTGGAAGAACCATCTTATTCGAGAATGGTATTTGATCAGGACGGAAAAGGAAAATTAATCGCCCAAAATATTGGTGATCGCCTTTATTTCTATTTGGGCAATGAAAATTACACCATTGTTATCAAAGACTCTTTAAAAACTGCATCTATCAAGGGATCTCCCTTGCATGACCATTATGTTGCTTATTTGAATGAAATTGGTGGCGGTTTTATGGATATTATTGATGCGGGTAACAAAGCTTTTGCTGCAGTAGACAAAGATGCACCAGATGCTAACGAGCAATATAAAACCATCCACGAAAAGTTCGAAGCTCGGTTTGAGGCGCGTAGAGTAAAAGAGCTTGCATTTGCCTCGAAAAATCCAAATTCAATCTTTGCGGTGGACGCTCTTATTGATGCAGCCAATAAACGTAAACTTAGTGAAATAGAACCTTTGTTTCTGAAATTATCTAAGGAAGTACGTCAGTTGACAAATGCGAGACAACTGGAAGCGCGCTTTTTGGCTGAGAAAAGTGTCAAAATTGGTAATAAAGCACCAGATTTTTCACAACCAGACGCAAATGGTAAATTGATCAAGGTCTCAGATTTCAAGGGCCAATATGTCTTGATTGACTTTTGGGCGAGTTGGTGCAGTCCTTGCCGCGCCGAAAATCCGAATTTATTAAAAGCTTATAACAAATATAAAAGTAAGGGTTTGGAGGTTCTTGCGGTATCTTTGGACGATACGAAGGGAAGAAATGCTTGGTTAAAAGCAATTAAAGAAGATGGATTACCTTGGATTCATGTTGCTGATTTAAAAGGCTGGAGCAATGAAGCTGCAGTATTATACGGGGTTCGCGCCGTTCCACAAAACTATTTGGTGGATCCGAAAGGAAATATTGTGGCAATCAATATCAAGGGTGATCTTCTACATCAAGAGTTGGCCAAAATTTTTGGAAACTGATTTTGTTACCGGTTATAGATATTTGACATAAGCTTAGTAGGTCGTATTTTTGAGGCTAAGGATTAATTTCCTTAGCCTTTTTTGTCCTAATTTCATCATCAAAAGCTAGCTTCACTTCATTCATATAACAGTCCAATATGTGGCAGATTCCTACTTTATCTACCATGAATTACACAATTCTCCGTTCAAGTATTTTAGCATTGATACCAGCAGGATCAATGAATTTTGTGCGGATGAGATATTATCTACTGCACGGCTGCATGCGGAGTTTAAGGACGCAATACATAAGACCCAGCCAAAGATTAAAGCCTAAAGTGATCTTCAGACCTATCTGCCAACCACTTCGACAAATCATTAGAAGACGGATTTAATCAAAATAAAATAATAACATCAGGATAGAATAGTCTCACTATGCTTACATTATATATGTTTAGAATAAAGTACCTCTGCTTGCCTTAAAAGTGATGAGGATCATCTCAAAGGATAGTGGTGATCATGATCTGAAAATTTTTATAGATCTAACTTTAGACTATCAAACCATAAAATAAATTCATTATGAAAACCACAGAAATCCCCGATCAAATTCTTCAACCTTCACTTATATCACAGATAAAAGATTTTTGGAGTAAAGACGAACTCACCAGTGCACTAGACAAAATAGAACCAATGATAAATATCATTGAAAAGGATGCTGTTTATAAACTAAGAGTTTCATTAAAAAAGATCTAGATGGAAACTATTTTTATAAAATCTCTCGGGGGAGCCGGAACAGTGACCGGATCAAAGCATTTATTAAAAACTCCCGAACTCAACATATTAGTCGATTGCGGCTTATTTCAAGGAATTAAATCCTTGCGTGAACAAAATTGGGAATCCTTAAATATCCCTGTTGCGGAAATTGATCTGGTTATTCTTACCCATGCTCATCTTGATCATTGCGGTTATCTCCCTCTACTCGTGAAAAATGGATTTAAAGGTAGGATCTATATGACTGAGCCTACAGAGGAACTGGCAAAATTAATTTTGCTTGATAGCGCGAAATTGCAGGAAGAGGATGCAAAAAAGGCTAATCAGTATCATTATACCCAACATAATCCTGCAAAGCCTCTGTATACACAAAAGGATTCCGAATGTGCTTTTGAATATTTTTATACCGTCAAGGAAAATAGCAATATTAAACTAAGCGATCATATTCAATGTCAGTTTAAGCCCTCCGGGCATATCCTCGGCGCCTGTTCGGTGGCAATTACATGCTTTGACAAAACGATCGTCTTCTCAGGGGATATTGGACGAAACCATAGCGAGATTCTACCTATCCATGATTTTTTTACCAAAGCGGATTTCTTGGTGATGGAGTCTACTTATGGGGACAGATTACACGAAAAGGCAGATTTGTATGATAGTCTGGAACATTGGATCAACATTACAGTTAAAAATCATGGCAACATTATTATCCCAAGTTTTGCTGTGGGCAGGGCGCAAGAGCTTATCTATATGCTCTTTCGTTTAAAGGAACAAAACAAAATCCCGCACGATCTGCCGATAATCCTGGACAGTCCTATGGCTGCTAGTGCCACAGCTATCATGGTTGATTATGCCGAATATACCACGGTGGAGAAAAGAAAATGGCAGGAAATTATTGGGAATATTGAAATTAACAGAGATTATAAAAATACAGAGGAGATCATTCGGGATAAAACAAGCAAAATCATTATTGCGGGTAGCGGTATGATCACCGGGGGACGGGTACTTGAATATTTGAAACATGATATAGGAAACAGTCATAACACAGTATTGATTGTAGGATTTCAGGCCGAAGGTACACGCGGTAGGGCATTGTTAAATGGATCTCACGAGTTGAAGATTCATGGCAGTTACTATCCCGTAAAAGCAAATATCGTAGAATTGACAGGGTTCTCAGCACACGCTGACCAGTCTGAACTAATGGAATGGATCAGAAAATATAAAAATACTCCCCAACAGATCATGCTTGTACATGGAGAACCATGTGCATTGGAAGCATTACGCGTAAAGATCCAAACCGATCTAAAAATACCTGTTAAAATTTTAGTCAAAGATGAGCAATTTGCACTTAAATAATTCGACAGATTAATGTTGTGACTATCTAAGATCCAATTTATAAAAGTAAAATTTTGGAGAACATATTCGGGAAAATAGTGTTTCTCATAGAGTCAGTAGATAATCGTTTCTATATTAAGCAAATTCTTTATGGCATATAATATCCCCAGTCATCTTAAAGGTCTCAGTCAGGAAGAAGTAAATCATGCCAGAGCAAAATATGGGTATAACCAGTTGGCGGCAACCCATAAAAGTAACTGGATGGAATTGCTTTTGGGGGTCTTAAAAGAACCCATGCTGATCTTACTGATCGTTATCTCACTGATCTACGTAATCGTAGGAAATTATGCTGAAGCGGTTTTTATGCTGGTGGCTATTGTAGCAGTTACGACGATCTCGTTTTATCAGGACAACCGTAGCAAGAAAGCGCTGGAAGAGCTTGAAAAACTAAATGAGCCCCTGAGTGTGGTCATCCGAGAGGCACAGGTGGTAAAGATTCCTACACGTGAAATTGTCGTTAACGATCTTTGTATCACAGAAGAAGGTCGCATGATAAATGCAGATGGAATTATAGTGCACAGCAACGATTTTTCTGTCAACGAGTCCTCCCTCACAGGGGAGAGTTTTTCAGTGTTCAAGGATAGTACGACAACCGATAATTTAGTTTATAGCGGCACTATAACCGTGTCGGGACTTGCTGTTTTTCAGGTACAAAAGATAGGCAAAGAAACGCGCGTCGGCAAGATCGGCGAATCCATGCGGACGATAGAAGAAGAGATTTCGCCTTTACAGATCCAGATCCAGAAATTTGTAAAAGCAATGGCAATCGTTGGACTTGTTATTTTCTTGCTGGTCTGCTTGTTCAGTTACCTGGATACGCACAATATCGTAGGGAGCCTGCTCAATGGGCTGACATTGGCGATGTCTGTACTGCCCGAGGAGATTCCTGTCGCATTTACGACATTTATGGCCCTGGGTGCATGGAAGCTCATGCGCGAGGGCATTATTATAAAAAGGAGCAGTATTGTAGAGACCTTAGGCAGTACAACAGTAATCTGTACCGACAAAACTGGTACCATTACGGCCAACATCATGCAATTAAAACATTTGTATGAATATCGTTCCGATATCGTTTATGCCGAAGGTGAATTTGACGACAAAGCCCTTAATGAGCTTATCGACTATGCGATGTGGAGCAGTGAACCAGTGCCTTTTGATCCGATGGAAATCACTTTACATAAAATATACGAAGAAACGCAAAAAAACGATTTAAGAAGGAGTTATCAGCTGTTTCATGAATATCCTCTTGAAGGTAAACCGCCAATGATGACACATCTTTTTGAAAATAACGAAAAGGAGCGGATTATTGCAGCTAAGGGCGCGCCCGAGGCGATACTTAGCGTTTCCCAGCTCTCTGACACCGACAAAGATAAAATAAGAGGGGTGATTGAAACTTTTGCTCGGCAAGGATATCGGATTCTTGGTGTCGCCAAATCACATTTTGAAGGAAATGACTTCCCAGCAAAACAGCAGGATTTTAAGTTTGAGTTTTTAGGGCTTACGGTTTTCTATGATCCACCTAAACAGGGCATAAGGGAGGTCTTTCAGCAGATCTATGCTGCAGGAATTAAAGTAAAGGTGATTACCGGTGATAATGCTGAAACAACAAAAGCGATCGCATTGCAAGCAGGAATTGTCAATGACACTCCGGCATTGAATGGTACTGAAATAGTAGGAAATACCGAAGATGATATCATAATGCTAGCAGAGCGGACAACGTTATTCACCCGAATGTTTCCCGATGCAAAACTCGCGGTCGTAAATGCGCTGAAAAAGAGCGGCGAGGTTGTGGCCATGCTCGGGGACGGCGTAAATGATGGTCCGGCATTGAAAGCAGCACATATTGGTGTGGCTATGGGCAGCAAAGGTACAGAGATCGCCAAATCAGCGGCAGCATTGGTCATTACCAATGATGATTTGCAGAAACTTATTGTTGGTATTGCCGCCGGTCGCCGGATTTATACCAATATCAAAAAGGCTGTCCAGTATATTATTTCTATTCATATTCCCATTATTCTCACAGTATCCTTACCCTTATTTTTAGGATGGATCTATCCACAGATATTTACCCCCGTCCATGTGATCTTTCTGGAACTAGTCATGGGACCTACCTGTTCTATTGTATATGAAAATGAACCTATCGAAAAAAATACGATGAATCAGGCACCAAGGGCGATGGGAAAGACTTTTTTGAGTATCAACGAACTGGGGATAAGCATTATCCAAGGGGTAGTAATCACACTCGGGGTCCTGTTTAGCTATCAGCTTACTGCACAGCATGGCGGAAGCGAAGAAAAGATAAGGGCGATGGTATTCTGTACCTTGATCTTTGCGAATATATTGTTGAGCTATGCCAACCGCTCTTTCTATTATAGCATAGTCGAAAGTTTTAAGAATCGTAATTTTTTACTGGTAGGGATCTCTTGTGCCGTGCTTATATTACTATTTGTCATATTATATTGTAGGCCAGTTGCTTCTTTCTTTGAGGTGACAGCCCTAAGCGCATCTGAATTGACTATAGCACTCGCTGTTGCTGCTGCATCTGTACTGTGGTTTGAAATTTACAAGCTCATTAGGAGAGCGTAGGCCATTTTATTGTGATAATTTAATAACTGTCAATATGCTAGGAGAATTGAGTAAAAGAGAAATTATCACCTTATTAGAAAGCCAGTTTATTGGTCGTATAGGGTGCCATGTCAATGGTGAGACATACATTGTCCCTGTTAACTATGTTTACCAGAATAACGCGATATATGTCCAGTCGGGAGAAGGCAAGAAAATTGAAATGCTTCGTACAAACTCCCGAGTATGTTTTCAGGTTGACAAGATTGATAGTATGTTCAGGTGGAAAAGTGTCATTCTGTGGGGAAATTTTGAAGAATTGAAAGACATGGAGAGACAGCAGGTGATGCAGGGGCTGATCTTACGCATTATGCCCAATACAGACGAAGCCGGACGAAATCCAGCTCATGCAATAAATGCACAGCTTCATGACTCATTAATCGTCTTTCGTATCAATATAGAAAATGGAACCGGACGCTTTGAATCTCATAATGATTAGATGGAACTTCAACTAGTCGATCACCTCTTTATTTATTGATCAAAGTTTACGATCTCTGCATTGATCAACAATCTTTACAGAAAAACAAAAGTATCTACTCTTTTTAAGCTACCTTTTTTCTGCTGTTTTTGGATTATCGTAAAATATGGGAGAAGGATAGCAAAAGTTGGTGAATGTTCATCCAATAATCGTTTATAACACATTGCTAGGCAAACATGTTTAATCTATAGCTACTTTGTTTTTGTGGTAGATAATTTAGCCCATTATTATTTGTCCTATTGGACCAACCGACATGAAAATAATCATTCAAAATATGGTGAGCCGCCGTTGCAAAATGATGGTAAAATCTGAACTCGACAAATTAGGGATAGCCTATACATCTATCGAATTAGGGGAAGTCAGGTTAGCTCAGCCTATTTCTGAAAATATCAAACTAAAACTCCGGCAAGGATTGCATCAATCGGGGCTAGAGCTGCTTTTAGCGTTGAAAAAGAAGGTGTCAATTGCGACACCTTCTCGCATAGTTTGTGATTTTTGACAAAGTTTCCCTATTTTTTAAAATGTCCAAACATAGTTAAGCCCTACCTTATTTGATTGATAATAAGGCAGGATGAATGTATTTTTGCCCAAATTATTCCCTAACAATTTTGACATTGCGGGAAAGGACCAGTAGGCAATTTCAGTTGACAATATCCCTATACCCGCGCCAGCGACCACATCACCGACCCAATGCTTATCATTGAACGTACGATAGGTGCCTGTGAATATCGCAAAAGGATATCCGAGCAAGCTTAACAACATGTTATTCCCGCGATATTCACGGAACATAAAATGCGCTGTAGCAAAGGCTGTGGCAGTATGACCAGACGGAAACGACAGGTTATTAGAACCATCGGGTCTTCGCTCTTTGATCAGGTGTTTGGTCGGTGTCACAATGGCTGTTGAAATCAGCAGTGAGGTTGCCAAAATTATGCTTCGATCTTTAAAGTCATGTTTCCCCTGCACACCCAAGGCATTCAATCCATAGACTAAGGCTCCGGGAATAAATTGCGTATAGTTATCAGCTTTAATGGGTGAAGGGCTATGTTCGCCTATCTCAAAGCGTGTGGAATTATTCAATTCTTTTAATCGGTCATTGGTGAGGCTAAGCACACCATATCCGATACCTATCGCCGGGATAATCAATTTTTTGTAATTAGGCTGATAAATTTTACCCACAGAATCCTCCTGAATAAAGTTGATCCTAAGTAACGTATCAAGATTCGGATCAACAGATCTTGCAAAAGCTAAATTCACGAAAAGTGAAAATATTGGTGCAATTAAGGTTGCTCTTTTCATCTACTTAAATCTAATATTCAATGATGCAATAGGAGAGGTCATACCAACAGGTGTGATATAATGCTCGAAACGCAGTTCGAGCATGTCTAAGCAACGTATACCGAAAAGCCCGATGGCTATATAAACGCCCCCCATACAGCTTCGCGTATACCTGGTAAAGCACGAAAATGTGAAGATCACAATACTGAATAATGTTATTGGACTTTTACTCTTCATCTTCTGCTGTGTTTTTGAGCTGCATCAAAAGAGTGTAGGCATTTTTGCTCACGATTTGCTTACCCTGGAAATCCTGAAAGTTCAATACCTTAACCAGGCCTTTTTGAGGCTCCTCCACGGAAATCTCTGTCAGCCGGTAATTTCTATTTCCTTCTGAGACAAATACATAACTTTTGCCTTCAAAGTCCACGATACTTTCTTCAGGGAGGGCATGACCGAATGTTGCAGTCGTTTGAACCTCGGCATTCATATACAGCCCAGGAATCAGATCCTGATCATATTTATCCAGATGGCAATGAACATCGGCCATACCACTTGGATCAATATCCTTACCGATCAGATGGATCTTTCCGTTATATTTTTTATTGGGTTTGGTATTGGAGTAGGCCAATAGAAGCTGTCCAGGACGCATCTGCTCAAGATCCTTTTCGTATACCTTAAGGTTGAGATGGATGTCATCGGGATTGATCAGTTCGAAGAGTATATCCGACGGGTTTACATATTTTCCGATATTGACATTGACTTTGCTCACATAGCCATCTATGCTGCTGTACACAGGTGCACTTTTACGGATATTGCCAGCAATTGTACTGGGCGGGATATTGACGAGCTCAAGCTGTCTTGCGAGTGCATTCATAATGATCTGCTGGCTGTTCATCTCAGCTTGAGCCTGCTGCATTACCTTATCACTACTCGCTTGGTTTTGGTTGAGCTCTTTTTGGCGTATGTAGTCGAGCTGGGCAAAGTGTAGTTTTGATTGGGCAGCGAGATAATCCTGTTGGAGCTGTACAAACTGTGGGTTTTCTACGATTGCAATCACTTCTCCTTTGGATACCTTCATTCCCGGAAGTAGTTGCGTACGCTTCAGATATCCGCCGAGAGGGATACTTACAGACGCCATATTCTGCGGCGGGACATCTATTTTCCCATTCAGTTTTAAGAAACTTGCAACAGCTTGGTCCGAAAGTGCTACTGTTTCGATCCGAACATTCCGGAGCTGTGCATCCGTTAAGGAAACGAGATTTTCGTCCTTTGGTTTACTAGCGGTCACTGGTTTGTTTTCCTTATTTCCACGACAGGAAAAACTGAGACAGATAATAACTCCTGTCAGGAGCTGATAGACCATATATTGGGATAAAAATTTTTTAGTTTTCATTTTTATTGATTTAGCATGATGTAATGAAGCTGAATGGCACTTTCGTTGAGCTGCCACAACGCATCTGCATAGTTGCTTTTTAACGAGATCGCCTGATTGACCAGCGTGACAAATTCGAGGTAGTTGATGGCACCGTTGGAAAATTGTTTCTGTGCCGTTTCAAAAATCGTGTCTGCATTTTTGAGTTCGGATGTTTCATAATGGCCGACAACATCAAGGCTACTCTGAAAGCGTTGCGAGAGCTCTTGCTTTCGTTTCACGAGTGCAATCTCCGCATTGTGATATTCATCGTCTGCAATCTCCTCGGCCAAACGCGATGCTTCTACCCGGGCTTTCTGCCCTTTAGCAAATACAGGTATAGCAAGGCCCAGCTGTAACGAATGGAATCTTGGACTTGCACCATATGTTTTGTTATTCGGACCTACCCCTTTAAAACTGTTCAGATTGTAGCCTAGTTGAAGTTGGGGGAGAAGCTTGGATTTTTCAACTGCAGTAGCCTGTTCGGCCACTGTTTTTCCTTGTTCTAATACCTTGAGCAAAGGATGGCCTTCTAGCGAAGGTGGGTTGAAAAACACTTTTCCAGTTGAGGCAGGTGTATATATGAGGTCGGAATTGAGCAGCCATTGAAACTGGGATTGAAGCACCTTTATTTCGGCATCTACCTGTCGCAACTGGATTACAATTGCAGTTTTTTGATTAGCGGCCGTAGCGCTTTCCAATACATCACTTTCACCAGCTTTCTGACGAAGAACAGTTTTAGCAAGAAAGCTGCTATATAATGAAAGTGCTTCGGTCAATAGCTGTTCTTTTTGCTGCCAGTACAGTATATTGTAATAGGTAAGGCTGACGGCTTTCTTCAGTTCAAACTCTTTGAGCGCTACATTCAGCTGACTCTTTTTCCAATCTTCGATATATCGGGTACGTTGTTTACGGTAGACAGCCGGAAACGCAAAACGTTGTACGATGCTGAACTTACTGTCTTGATAGGCACCATTGATCTGACCGTAATCAAAGCCGATTTCTGTCTGTGGAATATCTGCTGTGAATGTACCGATTAGTGCTTGGGTATAAGCAGCTCGTAGTTTTTCACTTTTTAAACTACGGTTATTTTGCTGCGCGAGCGCAATGGATTGATCCAAAGTAACAACAGTCTGTGCATTTGAGTTTTGAACACTTAGCAAAGCAATTACGAACAGCATTGGGGCAAGGGCACCAGATTTTAGCTTAGTGCCTTTAAATCCCTTTTCTATCGTTACATACAGCAGCGGAAGTACGAACAGCGTTAATAGTGTAGCGATGAGCAAGCCGCCGATGACCACTGTCGCCAATGGACGTTGTACTTCTGCTCCAGCACCATTGCTCAATGCCATCGGTATAAATCCTAAAGAAGCAACTGACGCGGTCATCAAAACGGGGCGTAAGCGATTTTTGCCTCCGTCAACCACAATGCGTACAATATTATGGATACCGCTTTTTTGAAGCCGATTGAATTCTGATATTAGTACAATGCCATTCAGGACTGCGACCCCAAATAGCGCAATAAATCCTACACCGGCACTGATACTAAAAGGCATCCCCCGTAGTGCCAACAGAAAGACTCCACCAATAATGGAGAGTGGAATAGCACTGTAGATAAGCAAACTTTCCTTAACAGATCTAAAAGCAAGGAATAATAGGATAAAGATCAGTGCCAATGCAATGGGAACAGCAATAAGCAAGCGTTGTCTGGCATTGTTGAGGTTTTCAAAAGAGCCCCCATATTTGATGGAATACCCTGCGGGAAGTTTGATCTCTTTGTCGATCTTAGCTTGCAGGTCGCGTACGATGCTTTGTACATCCCGATCCTTGATGTTAAAGCCCACTACAATCCTACGTTGCGCGTTTTCGCGTTGGATCTGATTAGGTCCCTGTACGATTGCTACACTAGCTAGCTGAGCGAGCGGTATCTGATTACCCGCTGGTGTAGGGATCAGGAGATTGCGGATATCGGTCATATTCTTTCTGTCGCTGGCGTCCATGCGGACTACCATATCAAAGCGTTTTTCACCTTCAAACACCAGGCCAGTAGGCTGTCCAGCAAACGCGGTATTGATGGTCCTGTTGACTTCAGCGATGGAAAGGTGATGCTGTGCGATCATGGAGCGATTATATTGTATCACGACCTGTGGAAGTCCAGCAATCGGTTCGATATAGAGATTTTGGGTACCTTGGATCGTTTCGATAATTTTACCAATTTTTTGAGCATATAGCGCCAGTGAATCCAGATTGTCGCCAAATATTTTGAGGACAACATCTTGGCGGGCACCTGTCATCAGTTCGTTGAACCGCATTTGCACGGGGTATTGGAAGCCCGCTGTGATGCCAGGAACATCTGTCAGTGCTTTGCCCATTTTTTCGGCGAGCTCAGGAAATGTCTGGGCTGAGGTCCATTCTTTCTTGTCCTTTAGGATAACCATCATATCTGAGGCTTCCATGGGCATAGGATCGGTCGGCACCTCTCCACTGCCAATTTTAGTAACAACTTTTTCTACCTCAGGAAACCTGCTCTTTAAAATATGGGCAGCTTTCTGGGTGCTTTCAATTGTAGTTGTCAGGTTACTCCCTGGAAGGACACGTGTATCCACCGCAAAATCTCCTTCCTCCAGTGAAGGAATAAATTCACCCCCCAAATGGCTAAGGATAACCATGGCCAGAATGAAAAATGAAATGACCAGCACAAAAATAACTTTTGGAAACCGGAGTACTTTAAGCAATACGTGGACATAGAGTTTTTCCAGCCTTTTCATCAACCTGTCCGAAAGGGAAGGTTTGCTGTTTATAGTCCGTAATAATATTGCGCTCATCATCGGAATATAGGTGAGTGAGAGGAGGAACGCGCCCAATAAAGCAAAAGCAACCGTTTCGGCCATAGGCTTGAACATCTTACCTTCGATTCCCTCCAGTGTCAGGATCGGAAGATAAACGACCAGAATAATGACCTGTCCAAATACTGCACTGTTCATCATCCGACCAGCAGATGCGTTGACAATATTGTCCATTGCTTCCGCAGGCACTTTGAGGAGGCTTTTTAATCGCTGTTGTTGTAGGAGCTGATGCATCACGGACTCTACTATAATTACCGCTCCATCAATGATCAACCCAAAATCGAGTGCACCAAGGCTCATCAGATTGCCACTAACACCAAACAGGTTCATCATGCAGATAGCAAAGAGCATGGCCAAAGGAATAACAGAAGCGACGAGTAAGCCAGCCCGTATATTCCCCAAAAAGAGCACCAGCACAAAAACGACAATTAGTGCGCCTTCCAAGAGATTTTTCTGCACTGTATTGATGGCATTGTTGACCATCTTGGTACGATCAAGAAATGGTTCGATGACGACCCCTTTGGGCAGTGTTTTTCGGATTTCCTCGACTTTGGCCTTTACATCGGCGATGACTTGACTGCTATTGGCTCCTTTAAGCATCATTACAATGGCACCGGCTACCTCACCATTATCGTTATAGGTCATTGCACCATAACGGGTCGCATAACCCGTACGCACCTCGGCAATGTCGCGGATAAAAATAGGAAGGTCATTTTGTTTACCAACAATGACAATATTTTGGATGTCGGCTATAGTGCCAACAAGTCCTTCACTACGAATATAGAGAACTGTCGGTCCCTTTTCGATGTAAGCACCACCGGTATTTTGGTTATTGGCATTGAGTGCGTCAAAGACATCGTTTATTGTGATCCGATAAGCATTAAGCCTGTCCGGCTTTACTGCAATCTCGTATTGTTTGAGTTTCCCTCCGAAACTGCTGACTTCAGCAACGCCTTTGACACCGAGCAGTTGCCGTCTGATAATCCAATCCTGGATGGTACGCAACTCTGTCACATTATATTTGCGTTCGTAACCCTGTTGGGGGCGAACTACGTATTGATAAATTTCGCCAAGCCCCGTAGAAATAGGCCCTAGCTGAGGCTGGCCTACACCTTGTGGAATTTCCTGCTGTACCTGCTGGAGACGTTCGGCTACCTGCTGCCGGGCCCAATAGATATCAATGTTGTCTCCAAAGACAATAGTGACAAGGGATAGCCCAAATCGGGAAAAACTTCGGATTTCCTGTAATCCAGCAATATTACTGTTGGCCTGTTCAATTGGGAAGGTAACCAGTCGTTCGATATCTGTCGCTCCAAAAGAGGGCGCAATGGTGATGACTTGCACTTGATTGTTGGTAATATCGGGAACGGCATCAATAGGCAATTTAGTCACCTGATAAGCACCGACACCGATTAGAGCCAAAATCAATAGTGCAACGATGAGTTTGTTCTTGACAGAAAACTCAATGATTTTCGTAAGCATAATAAATAGATTCTGTTAAATCGTAAATCCATGATGAAGATAAACGCCAGTACAATGCCGGAAGGAACACTCAACCACTTAGCATAAAGGGTATCGCGATCTTACCAATAACAAAACGTTTTATAGCGGATACTCCATCCGAAATAATAAAAAAAGGATTTGATCAACAGAATTTTGGCGGTTGCCATATCGAATTAAGGAATGTATCATCTACAAACTGATCATTCCGGACTGGTGTATTATCATTATTTTCAGGTAGGGACCTGTTATCAATTTCGATATTAACAATTTGAGGACAGACAAAAACAGCGCTATACCAAGCTGTGTGCATCATAAAGGGTAGCCGTTGGTCTTTGTCATAATCATCGTCATTCGGATGGTTTTGCAGATGGTCTCCTTTGTAGTGTACTTTCAAAAAATCAAGTACAGACATTGTTGGATTCTTTTCCTTATGCTCAAAATAATGCTCAATCAACAACGGAAATCGCAACAATTGCGAAATTTCAGTTGCCGACGCGATATAAATCGTCAAAAAACATATTGCAAGCAATCTTTTCATCCTAGACAAAGTTATTAAAAAAAATAATTCACTGTATCGGCGCTGTCTAAAGTTTTTTTTCTTTCATGAGAGAAAGCTACGTCATGAAAGCCATATTAATATATTGACAATTTAACCAGGCTGCTATCAGGCTTGGTAAGCAGTTTTTTCTTTTTCCAAACGAATAGATCTCTAAGCCGTTCTATACGTGACAGAGTTTCGTTTCTGCTGATTGATTTGGATGGTTGGGTATTTAATGCCCAACCTCCATTCATGTTGAACATGGCTATGCAGGTGTGAAAAGCCTTGACTAATCTTTTGAAGCGGCATTCCAGAAAGCATCTTCATCTACTATTATTTCCGAAAACAACCACACTTCTTTTATCTTGCTGTCTTCGATCCTCAATAGGTCCATACCTTTCATGGCGAGTTGTTGATCTCCCTTTTCTGCTTTAAAGTGGATTGCAGCAATGACAAGATCTGCATTATTGCTTAGGTATTCTATTCGGTCAATGGCAAAAGTACCGTTGCTCCATTTCATAAAATTCCCCAAATGGACAAACACGGCCTCTTTTCCCGTATAGGTACCGGATTGAATCCCATTGCCAGGCTGATGCCAGAGGATATCATCTGCAAATAGACTTCCTACTGTATCAAAGTCTCCTTTACCTACTGCATCAAAATAAGACTGAACGATCGTTACATTGTTTGACATATTATTTTAACTTTTAAACTGTATTAATATTGTACAAATGTCTAACTTAGCCTTCTTATATACAAGTACCTACCTATAAGTAGGGTACTTACCTCAGATTAAGAATAACTGACTGTCAATTAGATAAAATGAATATAAATATTTCTGACGAGAACTGCCCGCTACGAAAAACGCTTGAAATCATCGGTGGAAAATGGACCATGTTGATAATTTTCCAGATCAATGAACGGACAATCCGCTACGGAGAACTTAAACGTTGTATTGTAGGGATCAGTGAAAAAATGCTAATCAGTCAACTTAAGTTTTTATGCGATAAGGGATTCGTCCATAAAAGATCCTTTGCTGAAATCCCTCCAAAAGTGGAATATACGCTGACAGATATAGGAAAAGAACTGCTTCCGGTGATCAATCAAATTATACAATTTGGTTTAAATCATAAGTTTTAATAGGTGGCTAAATCAATAAAGACTCATTAAGGATGAGCCTTTATTATCATGGACAGTTAATTCAATTTTTATCTTGGTCACTCAAAAATTATCCTGCACCTTAAATCCAACACGAATAGCTTTAAGACCGATCAGTCCCTGTAAGTCCTCGACTTCAAATTTTTCGATATCGTCATTTAATAAACCCTTGTGCTGAAGCAAGTTGATATAACCCAAGTATTCGGTCTCTTCATGTCCATAGGAATAGACAATGACAAGTTTACCTTTTTGTGTAATACGTTCTGTCGAGCCTTTGATCTTCGCCTTGTCAATACGTTTTTTAGCGATTTCATAACGTACATTGTAGGATCCGTCGATATCAAATTGTTTTTCATCCATTTTGAAACGGATGGAAATCGGCGTTGCAAAGACCAAAATCAGGGAGGTCACCTCCAACTGGTGGGGTAGTTCGGGTTGGAGTACCCTAAACTGGCTTTCCATTTCACACATGACCTGCAACTGCCACAAACGTAAATTTTTGAGGTAATAGAGCTCAAAATTTTTGTCCGGTGCGATGGAAGCGCCGATAAACATGTTATGCTCAATACCGTCAGTCTTATAACGCTCGTAATAATGCGGGAAGTATTCCTGCGCCTCTAGCTGCTTTTCGTCAAGGATCGTGACCAGCTTTTTATTGATCAGTGTGATCGAGTTGTCGTAATCTTGTCGCGCCTCATAAAGTCCGCCAATAGCCGGATTTATCCGGTCGAAATAGGCATTGATCGTCTTGACAATGGAACTATTTTTATTGTTTTTGCGGAAGTTGTCCAGAATGGGATGTACTTCGATATTAAAATGATCCAGAATAACCTGTTCGGTATCGTTTGACAAGGAGTGATCAAGCGTTTCGAGATTTCGCTCCAAGTCGAAGATTTTCTGCTCAAACAGCGGCAATCTATGTTCTTGATTGATGGCGGTAAACAGCTCGATCAAATCAGTCACCTGATGAATCAGATCCTGCTTAATGGCCTGATTGCGGGATTCCGAAGAGCCCTGCACGTCAATCTGGCCATAGAGTGCATATACGTGTTCAAAGACGATTTCCTGTAAAGTATAATCCTTTCCAAAGGCTCTATCATTGAGGTAACGGATTGCCTCTTCCTGAAAACGCCATTTGACACTGGGATGAATCGAGGTATATTCCTTTTGGATGATCGCTTCAATCTGATTCTCCGTTTCAGAAAATGCTTTGGATACTTTGTCTTTGATAAAAGGTAAGATAAAGTTGAGTTTATTGGCATTAACCGAGTTCAGTGCGCGCACCTTGGAGGAGGACATTTCCAATATGCCGAGTACTTTGTCGCCTTGTATCAGGGGGGCAAAGATAAAACTCTTCACATGTTGCTGTTTCAGTTTGTTGATAAAAAACGCTTTTTTAGGGTCCGTGGTGGGTAATTTATCGATGTCCGGAACAACCAAAAGTTCTTCTTTACTTAGCAGGCTTTCCAATGTTTCGTTACAGAGCATTTCCTCACATTCGGCTATGGTAGAATCGTAAAGAAGATGGCTGTACAGCTGCTTTTCGACAATTCTCAAATTAAACTCCTCCCTAACTTTTTCAAAGGAGGTCAATCCGATTCGCAGATCGTCTATTTTGTAAATGGATCTGAAAATATCTTGAATCTCTTCCATCTGGGCCGCCTTATCTTCGAGCAATAAGTTACTTTTGAAACTCGACACAGCATTCTCCGTGGTCGCATCAAAAAGGGTCATAATGGAAAAACCTTTTAATATCCAGCTTTGTTCAGGAAATTTGGATTTCCACAGAGCTATATCCGAAAAATTGTCAATCAACTCAATAATGTCTTCCTGAGAAAGTTGCACTGCGCGATCTGTAGGAATAATATCCATAAAATCCGCATTGAAAAGCACCCTGTAATGGTGCATAATATTATTTTTATCCGGAATATCCAAGAATATCGGCGTATCCATGGCATCCACTTTAACGCCAAAATACTGACTGATGATCATACAGCAATTCAGAATATAATAGGTATCCGAAGAGATATCACGGTAGCTAAAATCATAATGATCCCCTGCATCACGGAGGATATTGTCTAAGCGTTCGCTATGATTGAAGGTATATAAATAGAACGGAATTGTAATGGCCTTGATTTCATTTTTCGTCAGTGATCTTGGAAATAGATCCGCCAAAAGGACTTTGATAATAGGCTCATAAGGATGTAAATCCGCTGTATTTTCGATACCGTTGACAAGTGCCGGATATTTTTTGATTTCTTCCAGTAAAGATTTAGCATAAGTAGCCTGGAATTCAACTTCGGACAATGCCGTTTCCTCAAAAGATTTGATAATCTTATGAAAAGCAATCAGCGTCTTAAAAGGACTGGAATCAAAGGTGAAGTTAAACTGCATAGCGCTTGTTTCTGAAAAATTAGCTAATTATTGGGTTTACACAAAAGTATAAAATAATCACGGATTGAATAGCAAAATCTTAGGTAAATGGTTCTTCAATGGATAGATTGTCTATTTATTGCTTTTCGTTAATAAAAAAGGTAAATTGGGCTTATCTTTTACACCATTGCAAAAGGTAGTTTCAATAAATTAGCGGGTGAAAACAGCATTATGTTTAGGCATCGAGATAAAGGGCGAAATTATATCCATAATGTACAATTAGCTGCATTATTGTCCGTAGTAGCCGGAGTAGTAAATATAGTAGGGGTGCTTTCCTTTAAAACATTGACTACAAATGTAACGGGCCACTTCGCCTTTTTTTCAGAGGAGCTTTATCGAAATAATTACATGTTTGCCTTGCTGAGTATACTATATGTTATTTCCTTTTTATTGGGCGCATTTGTTGCCAATACAACAATGGAACTTACATCGCGGGGAAAGGCACATTTTTCGTATAGTTTACCCATTGGTATTGAAATTAGTTTACTTGCATTTGTATCATTTTTTAATTTCTCCTTTTCCACCGCCTCTGTTTGGCTGTCCTGCACACTTTTGCTCGCTATGGGTTTGCAAAATGCTTTGGTAACTAAAATATCCGGGTCTGTCGTTCGCACCACGCATTTAACGGGATTGTTTACAGACTTGGGAATTGAGCTATCTCAAGCTATTTTCTATAAGAAAATAAATGAGCGCAAACGTTTAAGACGAGGCATCCTACTCAAGGTGATCATCATTGGCGGTTTTTTCTTAGGCGGTATTATAGGGGCTTTTGTATACGGGTGGTTTGAAAGAAAGACGCTATTATTACCTGTCGTCATATTACTGATTGCACTTTTTTATGACCGCATACTGCTCGGATTTTATAGGCTCAGGAGGAAGAAGCAAGATCATATACATAAATCCCCCGGAAGCACCTAGCGGAGCGAATAATTACAACAATCTGAACTATTCTGTATTGCCCTATGTTCTCAAAGTAACCTGCAAGCAAATTTGCAGGACGTAGAGAAATTAACACATAAAATAATGAATGTATTTAACAGAAATATGCTGGGTGGATTGATCGGAGCGGTGATACTCAATGTAATCCATAGCGTTGCAAAAAGATTTGACACAGAAGCTCCGGCAATTGATGAAGTAGGCGAGGAAGCGATGAAAAAGACGGTAAGTGCTGCAGGATTTGAACCTCCAAAAGGGAATGCCCTAGTGGCCGCAACCTTTGGAGCTGATGTTGCTTCAAATGCAATGTTGTATACCATGATCGGTTATGGCGGCGACAAACATATCGTTCTCAGAGGAGCCTTGCTTGGTACAGTCGTTGGCCTGGCAACATTGACAATCCCAAAGCAGGTTGGACTCGATACTGAACCGATAAAAAAGACCGAAAGAACAAAAATAATGACGGTAGCCTGGTATGTCATCGGCGGAATGGCAGCCGGGCTGGCCATAAAAGCGATGCGAAGACATCATTAATAACCTCTATATCGTATTAAGGCTCCTTTTCTTGCACAATCTATCTGAGCAGAAAAAGGAGCCTTAATTATTGCCTATTCCTAACGGAGCTTCATCATAAAATGGAGTTCAGCTTATTTGGACATCGCATGAATGACTCCGACATGCGATCTGAAAGCTGCCCAGAATGTTTTAAATTCGTTATATTGTAATTTATACTCCTTGCATGTTTGTTTCACAATGCGATTAAGCGCTGGGTAATGCACATGGCTAATCTTTGGAAATAGGTGATGTTCTACCTGAAAATTAAGACCTCCCAGCAACCAGGTCAATACTTTGCTCTTGGTAGCGAAATTAGCTGTTGACTGGATCTGATGAATCATCCATTCTTCATCCACCCGTGAGGCTTCTATGGTCTTGAATTCTGTTCCCGAAACGACATGGGCCAATTGGAATACAGTTGCCAGGCTCATTCCACACACTACACCGGCGATCAATAGACCAAGTAGCGTAGGCAGCCAGCCGACAAATATTATAGGAACAACCACAAATAGCGTAAAGTGGATCAGCTTACTTACCCAAAAAATAACACGCTCCCTGACAGGAAAATGAAACTGCTCCTTATCATTGCCCATACGGCCGCGGAAGTATTTTTCATAATCCTGATAAAAGATCCAGGCGAGATAGGAGATTCCGTATAACAGCGGAAAGTAAAAGCGCTGATAGCGGTGATGCTTTTTTAATTTTTGATCATGGTGTATGCGCATGAATTTGACCTCGATATCGTGATCTTCACCGTCGATATTGGTATAGGTATGATGGGCAATATTGTGTTTGAGTTTCCAAAAATAAATGTTGCCTCCTAAGAGATTGAGTGAATAGGACAGTACGGTATTCAGTCGTTTATTGTCCGAAAACGAATTGTGGCCCGCATCGTGCATAATATTGAAGCCTATTGCAGCAAGATTGGCTCCGAAAATGGCGCATAATAAGATAGCAATGCTCCAATGAAGCGGAACGAATACCAAAAGAATATAGAGCAGGATAAAGGTGGTCAATAGAATGGAAGCTTTCAAATAAATTCTTCGATTGCCAGTTTTTTGTTTTGATGAATTTACAAAATAGTGATTGATTTTTTGCTTTAAAGCTTTAGAAAACAATGTATTTACATTGTCGAATTTAACAGATTGGGACATTTGATTTTTTACGCGGGAAATATGCTTGTACTTAATTTCCAATCTTTAGTGATTGGTTGATGTGAAGTTACAAAATATAATTGATCATCAATGTATAAATAAAGTTAAATTTCATCACAACTGGAAAAATTCTAAGGTCATATAGGATGAGCATAGCTTTAGTATAGCATATATCTCAAAAAGTCAAAAGCTTTAGGCAAGTAATCGTAACCAATAACCATAAAGGCTACCGGATGCTCGATATACCTCATTGAACATCGTCGGTAGCCTTTATCTCAATGAGCCTATGTTATATGCTAGTCGAACTGATTTACACTTGAGAAGCCTATTTTTAGAATACTTCTTTCGTTTTTTCACCCTCCGCTTCTGATCTTGGCGGAATTAACTTATACATTACGGGAGTAACGATCCTGGATAAAATCGTGGAACTGATCAGTCCGCCGATTAATACAATTGCCAAAGGTGCTATAAGTGGATTAGGGTTTAAAGCTATTGGAAGCAACCCACAGATAGCGGTGATTGAAGTCAACACCACCGGTAAAAACCGTGTTTCCCCAGCCATATTGACGGCCTCATCAATACTATAACCTTCCTCCCGGAGCTGGTTGGTAAAATCAACAAGTAATAACGAGTTTTTTACTTGAATACCCGAAAGACCAATAAAACCAATAATGGATACCAATGACATTGGGTTGCCGGTCATTAACAACAAAATTACACCACCAAGAATACCCAATGGTATGATGGATAATACTATGATGATTCCCTTGAATGTTTTAAATTGCAATAGAAGTACGCCTACAAAAAGGAAACCACTCAATAATATCACCGAAAGGAAGTTACCTCCCAGGGCATCGCCTTCTGACTCAGCCTCACCTGATAATTTGTAATAATATCCTGGCGGCATCTTTAGTTTGTCAAGTGCCGGGATAACATCTTTTAGAATATCATTGGCATACACACCATCTTTGGTGAGAGAAGTCACCTTGGCGAATCGGGACTTGTTAAAATGATTGATAGCGGTGGGAGAGGTCTCGAAGCCCATGGATGCAATCTGGTCGACCTGTACCGGTATCCCCTGGATGTTGTTAACATATAGCCCCTTCAAAGCATTTAGATCTGAAAATTTATCTCGTGGAATGGTGATGACTACTTTGCGTGTATCACCTCTGTTGTCAATATAATCACCTACATTGAGCCCTGCCACCGCCAAGCGGATGACCTTGTCCACCTCGCTGGTCAGGACGCCCAACGTACGTGCTTTTTCTTTGTTAATAGTTATCTTAACATCAGATTTGTAGGTATTAAGCTCATTGCTTACAAAGAATGTCCCCGGATGTTTCCGTAAAATCTCTTCTACTTGGAAGGAAAGTGCACGCAAGGTATCCTGCTGTTCACCAAAAATGCGAACCACAATATTCGCTTCAATAGGCGTCCCCTGTTCGAAATCCTTTATTTCAATTCTGGCGAGGGGAAAATCAGCGAATCTTTTTCGCAATGTTTTAATGAGCTCTTGCTTAGATTTTGGGCTGGTCTCATCGCTCATTTGTACAAATATCTGCGCAAAATCTGGCTTTACATCCTGTTGGTGCACGTTGTAATAGATCTGAGGATTACCTTTCCCTACATTGGAGGTGTAGTATACAATCTGCTCATGATTTTTCAATTCTTTTTCAATAAGTTTGGTCACGCGGTCACTTTCCGGAATATTAGCTTGCAAAGGAAGCTTTATATTAATCAAGAACATCGGTTTTTCGGACGTTGGGAAGAGTTTGAAACCGGCAAATGGAAATAGCATGAAGGCAAGTATGCTCAAGATAATAGATATACCGACAGTAACTTTAGGCCATGTCAGGGCCAAAGGCATTACACGACGATAGGAAAAGCTTAAAAACTGCTGTAGTTTTTGCAGGAAAAAGTTTCCGTCGCTATGGCTATGGCTTTTCAACATACGGCTTCCCAAAAAGGGCACCAATGAAAGCGCTACCAGCATTGAAGCGAGAACACTTGTGATCACTGCGACAGGCAAACTACGGATAAATTCACCAGCGATATCGGGTAGAAAAGCAAGTGGTAGAAATGCAATGACCAGGGTTGCTGTACAGCCGACCACCGCGATGCCGATCTGTTTAGTGCCTTTTAGGATCGCATCTTTTTTTGAATGCCCCTCTCTAAGCCAACGTTCTATGTTTTCGACAACAACAATACTGTCATCCACCAAGAGGCCCAACGCCACAACCAAACCTACAATACTGAGCTGATTAAGAGAATACCCCATTAGGTTCATGGCTATCAGGCCAAGCGCCAAAGACAGAGGAATGGAGATCATGACAATAAGTGAGGCACGGAATCCAAGCGGGAGCAGAGTGATGACAACCAAGAGGATTGCAAGTCCAAAATCAAAGCCCAGATGTCCCAAACGTTTGGATACCATATCAGCCTGATCAAAATTCTTTACCATCTTAATATGTTCTGGGAGACCTTTGTCGAATTCCTCCAATACGGGCATATATTCCGCTTTTACTGTACTAATGTTGACATTATCTTTCATCGCAGCGGTGACTAATACGCATCGCTGCCCATTAAGCCGTGTGATGTGATTGACGGTTTCATCTTTATAGCTTACGGCGGCGACATCTTTTAAGTAAATGATTTTTCCGTTCGCGTTATAAATAATAGTGTTGGCAACATCTTCCACATTTTTGAATTTACCACTGGTTTTCACATTGAATATTTTGCTATCGAGATTGATGCTTCCGCCGGGGATATCGGCGGCTTCGCTCTGTAAACTTCCGATGACGAGATTAAGTGGTATTTTTAACTGTGCAAGTTTGTCCAATTGCATGTCAATCCGAATCTCCTGTTCTGGAATTCCGGCGTATTTGACTTCCTTTAGATCGGTTATCTTCTCCAGCCTGGTTTTGAGGATGTCGGCATGATCGCGCAGGACTTTGGCTGATGCAGTATTGGAGATTAAAGCCACCTGAATAATTTTAACATCAGAAGATGCAATCTTTTCGGTTTTTATCAGGTAGATATCCTTGGGAAGTTCGCTGTTTTTTAACGCATTGATTTCAGTGGAGATCTCCTGATATTTATTATCTACGTCAACGCCATATCTGAATTTGGGCTGTATGACGGCTACTCCGTCTTCGACAGAGGTCAGGATCTTTTCAATATTGTCCAGTCCGTAAATTTTATTTTCGATCGGTTTTACTACCTGTTCTTCCATATCCTTGGGACTTGTACCTGGATAGATGACCGTAATGACATATTGGGGAGCATGTGTCGTCGGATCTTCTGATCGGGGCATAGTGAACAAGGTCAGCAGCCCAACAACTGCAAAAAGAACGAATATGATCAGAGTAAACTGATAATTTTTTACTGCGAAGTTTGTTATTTTCATTGGATGCAGGTTTACTTGATTATTTTAATGATAGACTGTTCATTGAGATAAGCACTGTTGGAAATGACAATATTATTGATCCCTTCGAGCCTGTCGTTCAGGTAAACTTTATCATTTTCAAATTTAGCTATGTTGACTGCCAGTTTCTTTACTTTATTGGCTCCAATTGCTGTAAATACAAATGCTTTCTTTCCGTCAGCTTCTACCAGTGAACTATAGGGAATGACCATTGCAGTTTCGTTTTTATCGGTGATGATTTCTGCCTTCCCGAACATGCCAACAGGAGGGACTATACCTTGGAGTTTTAAGCTCAGCTCAACCTGGAATGAACCGATCTCCTGGTCAGCATTTTGAAGTTTTCGCAATATAGTTGCCTCGAAAAAGCGCTCAGGATACCCATCAAGAATGACTTTTGCGGCCTGTCCCTCTCTTATTGCACTCCACTCAAGATCAGTCACGCCAACTTTTAGAATATAATTGGCATTCTTTCGCACGGAATTGGTAGACAGTATGGGTATACCCCCGCCGATTACTTCACCTTCATTGGCAGTTTTTTTTACCACAAAACCATCAGTGTAAGCATAAATCTTCGCATAACGCTCATTGAAAGCAAGCGCTTCTTTGGCTTTCTTGGCAACGTCTAGCGCAGTTTTTGTGTTTTGCAACTGTTCTAGCGTAAATACACTATCCCGATATAGATTGACTGCTCGGGTGTAGTCGCGCTGTGCTCTCTCGACACCCAATCCTAATTGCGCAACACCAGCTGCTATTTCCGTCGTGTTTAGCGTGGCCAACAGTTGACCTTTACTGAAAAACTGCCCCTCGTCCACCAAAATACGGCTGACCACACCGCCTATCTTGAAGGAATAATTGGTCTGATCTTCAGTACTTACTAATCCAGTGGCCTGTATGGAGCTGGCAATACGTAGAGAAGAAATAGGCGATACTTTTACAGATATGATATCAGGTGCACCCAATGGGCTTTTGCCTTTTGGTTTTTCATTGCAAGCGAAGAAGAACAGGGATGCTATAAGTAATGTAAATTTAATCTTTTTCATTTTTTTAATTATTGAATATTAAAACTAGCAGTGGCACGCTCAATGGCTGAAAAGGAAATCCATGCGTCAAACAGGGCGATATTCGCCTGTAGCTGTGAATCAACCCATTGATTTTGGGCGTCAAGCAATTCGATATAGATTGCCATGCCTTCCTTGTACATTAATGCGACATCTTTGTAGTAGGTCTGACTTGTTGTTAATTGGTTTTGCGCAGCATGATATTGTGCTATGGAGCGCTGCATATCTGCTTGCTTGACCCTGAGTTCAGTAAGTAATTGCTGCTCCACGTAATCTGTTTGAGACGCTATCGCGTGTTGTTCTGTAATAGCTTGTTTGATCCGATTGGTATTCTTACCGGAGGCAAAGAGGTTCCATTCCAAGGAGACTCCCAATAGATAGTAACGGCTTTGCCTATTGAACTTCCAATCAAAAGCCTGGGAGCCCAAATCCAAGTTTGTTCCGATTTTCGGAATTATATAGGATTTTGCAAGCCCGGTGAGATCCTCATTTATACTTTTTGCGATTTTAAGTTTCGAGAGTTCTTCCCTTTGTAAGATGTTGTTTATCGCCGATGAACTTTGTTCTGGCAAGTTGGTTACCTGATCAATCGCAATGCTGTCCGATAAGGGTCGATTCAACAGAAAATTGAAATAAAATTGTGCCGATTCTTTTGTCTTTTGGGCGTTAACTAGGGTAGCATCTATTTTGGATACTTCATTTTTACTTCGAATCACTGCTGTTCGGTTAATTTTACCATTATCAAATAGCTTTTTATTTACCCGCTCTGCTTCGATCACTAGATTGCGGTAGGATTGGTAGATCTTCTCTGCAGTGGCAGCTTTCAGGTAATTGTAATAAGCGGTCTTGATCTCCTTGACCAGTTCACGTTTGTAAAGTTGAACCTCTGTCTTTTGAAGTTCAATCTGTTTTGATTTGATCTTTTTATTATAGCTTAATTCGGCATTTAAAATCGGCTGGGTGATACGAAATTTTGCATCATAGAAATTATCTGGATTAAGCTGTTCAGCCCGGTTTTGTAGTTGTGGAAATGCACTTGTTCCTGTCAGTTGATTTAGTGTTGAGTAAACGTTATTTAGCATGTCACCGACTGGAATATCTATTGTACGACCACCATCCGCCTTTGTATAGGTAGTTGAAAAAGTGATATTGGGTAAAAACATACTTTTCGCTTCTCCAAGCGCATAAATATTCTTCTCTAGCAAGAAATGCTGCTGTTTTAGACTTTGATTGGATGCAATCCCCTCACGGATGTATACCTCCAATTTATTTTGTCCAAAGGCAATCTCTATGGATAAAATGGTGTAAAAAAAGTAACACCACAATAGTCTATTTTTATATTTTTTGATCATTGTAATAAAATTAAACAGTGTTCAATTAATTGGCAAAAAAAAGGATTATCCTTTTTCTAATAATGCGACAAAGCATTCATATCCATACTTCATGAGCTCTTCATTGGACTTGTCTGGAAAGTTTGTTGTACGATCCTTACAGAACAGCGCACAGATACCGTGCATCGATGACAAAATCATAAATGATAAATACTCCACGTCCATTCCTTTAAATCGCCCTTGGGCCTGACATTCTTTAACCAAAGCCAACAAATGATTTACCGCCTCCTGTGCAATTTGGAAACCACCATCTTTGGATGATTTTTCAGGTTCATCTGCGATAAACATCAGATTATAATAATCTTTATTCTCCTGAGCAAAATGAATATATGCTCTACCAACTGCTTTCAAACGTTCAAAAGGATCAGCAACATGGTCTAAAACCTTTAACTGTGCTAGGAAAAGCCTGAATCCTTCTTTATGAAGCTCATGGAAAATTTCACTTTTATCCTTAAAATGGAAATAGATCGTGCCGGGACTATAATTTATCTCGCTCGCAATATTTCTCATACTGGTATTTTCATAGCCTTTATCAAGGAATATTGTACGAGCTGCATCCAAAATACGCTTGCGCATCTCTTGTTTCTCTTCCTGTTTTCTTTCTGCTATACTCATTTAGTGATAAATATGAATTGTTAAAAATCGTTGTTCAGCATTATGCTATGGATGGGGGAGTCCGGGACTTATTTTACCCATTATATTAATTGCTGTTTTTCTGCTCAGAAACCTGAAAACAAAGAGCATGGCTCTGTTTTTAAATCCCTGTATAATTCTTGGTTTCGTCCTGCTGTTCAGCGCATTAATCAGTTAGTCAGCAACTTGCGATACCGAAGAGACGACAAATTTTGGGAAAGCACTGGTTTCCCGGCCAGCATTGGAATGAAAATCTGAATCGGCAGCACCGGGGTTGAAACCTGCCACAAATATACCCTTATTTTTAAATTCGTACCAGAGCGATTCCGAAAAATTGGCCACAAAACTTTTTGTTGCGGCATATACCGCTCCGCCGGGTAATGAAGAATGTGCGAGCAGTAATCCTATATTGATCAGGGCATCACCGGATCTTGCATGCTTTAAAAAAGCATACGATAGGGTGACCAAGGCGTCCATATTCAGCCGCATCGAATCCAATTGGTCGTCCAAAGGTATTTCGACAAAACTTCCATAGGTGCCAGTACCTGCATTATTGACTAATAGGTCATATTTGTTGTCCCTTAAATGATCAGCAAGATATAAAATATCTTCTCTTTTTGTCAGATCAAGCGGGAGGATCTGGTGACGGTCCCTACCCAAAGATTCTTGCAGCGAGCCTAGCTTTACTTCATTTCTCGCAACCAAAGTCAGGCTAAATCCTTGCGCGGCGAGCCTTTTGGCAACCTCAAGGCCAATGCCGCCGCTAGCTCCGGTAATCAATGCTTTTTTCATTTATAAAACTATTTAAATTAATGATGCTACAAAGTTATTGAACAGTGTTCAATAAAACAATATTTATTTTGAGAATATTTTTTGTTACATCTAAAAATGAACAAGTAAGATTTTATTTTTTGGCTGGAACTTGTAGAAGTATCGGGGGAAAAGAATCGATGCTTTGGTGTGCAATTATATTATTCTGGCTTCGTCCATTTCTGAATAATATCATTTGCTTCATAAATAGAGATTACTTTTTTGTGGGCTGTAATTATAGCATTTTGTTGCGCTATAGTCTCATTTTTTTGTTCGATCTGCCGCGCTTGCTCAGCGAAATGGCTGTCAAAGAAATTTTTGACCAAGGGATGATTACCGTAATAAATTAAAAGATTGGTTTTCAGCAAATTGGAAAAATTAACAAGCGTTTCGAAGTCTACAGACCGACTTTGATAGATATTATCCAACATTGACTCGCTGAAGTCAAGGGTTTCTTTTATTTCCTCTTCACTTATTGCTTTTTCGATAACGATGTCTCTGATAATTTTTCCAATATGTGGGATTGCTGTATTGCTGTCAAAATTTTTCATCTTTTATAGCTATTGGTTAGACCTTACTATTTATATTTTTCTCGATAGTCTTGAAGTAGAAGATTGTTGAAAAGAGATTCCTTTATACAGAGAAAACGCTCGGCGCCCTGGCCAAGACGAGATAAAATAGGCATCATCGCCAAAATATTTAATATTTCGATAGATTTATCACCTGGGGTTTGTATGCTTGCAAATTGATTTTTAATTATTCCTTCTTCGAGTGTAGCGCTGAGCCAGTGTAACAGAAAATCGTAAAATCTTCTGACCTCAAGTTTGATATTAGGGTCTATATCTTTCATATCGGATGAAATAGCAACGATAGGACACATCTTTCCTTTAACGGCTAAAGCAACGTAAAAATCAATCAGCGCAGCTAACTTCTCATAGGGTTCCTTTGCAGATATAGACTCAAATAAAACAGCCTGCACGCTCTGTGAATAGTGTATTATTGCAATGATCAGATCGCTCTTGGTCGGGAAGTAATAATGTATGGAAGAGGTTTTAATCCCGATATCCTTTGAAATATCATGGAAACTAAAGGCGTTAAAACCATTGTCAGATAACATTTCGGCGGCTGTATGAATTATTTTCTCTTTTGTATACATTAATCTATCTACTATTAGGTAGATAAATATAAGCGTTTTTTTTGATTATAATTTTATTAATTTATTAAAGGTAGGGGCGCGCTAGTTCATCAGCCAAGGCACGGTTTTCTGCGCGCTTATTAATATCTGCTTTTTCCAAAGCAATAATCAGGTTTTGTTTATCGAGATCATGGCAATACGCCGGCTCACCGGGTTGTTGCCGCCATGATGATGCAATCGCACCTGCATCTAATGCATCAAATCCGATTTCGTCAATTAGTCGCATAATGAATCGCTTGGCTTTTAAATCGTCGCCTGCAACTGATAGGGAAATCCGCTCTGGGCTTCCTTGGGGGCGCGCTTTTGAGGCCAGACTTCCTGCAACGATATTGTTGAACGCTTTTATCACCGGATGACGAATCACTTTTGCCACCCATTCGCTGTCTGTTAGTCCGTTTTCGATCGCTGTATTACTACCGTCACGGGATGGATAATAATTCCCGGAATGAACAATGATCGCTTGTGAGGTAGACAAAATCTGCACGGGCAGACTTGGAATAGCTTTTTCTGGAACGGCTATAATGACGAGGTCTTGAGCTGCTGCGGCTTCTTCCGCAGTTCCAGCGGTAGTACCTGTTTTAGCAGAAACATCTGCCAGCGAAGCAGGCCCACGTGAATTGGAAATGATCACCTCATGACCTAAATTGATTAAATATTTAGCCAGTATGCTACCCATATTCCCCGAACCTAATATTCCTATTTTCATCTTTTCGACTATTTTATAATCATCAAATGTACAAGTCCTTTTCTTCCCTTTATGTTGTGCTTTCCAGAAGGAAAGCGAAATAAATCTAAGGTCTATAGTGTCAATCTTACTTTCCTTTAGGAAAGTACTATCTTTTGGTAACTACATTTTAGGTAATTTTGTCTTATTGATTTTACTTGTTAAACAGATAAAGTAAAATGATAGTTAAGGGATAAAACGTATGAAAAATAATATAAAATACTCCATATTAGAGCTGGCGACGGTATCACAAAATACGAGTTTTAAAGAAACATTGAATAATACAGCAGGACTTGCCAAAGTGGCTGAGCAAAAGGGTTATGAAAGATACTGGTTTGCCGAACACCATAATTCAGACACAGTAGCCAGTTCAGCAACTGCTGTTTTAATAGGGTATGTAGCGGAGAATACTGAGCGAATAAAAGTAGGTTCGGGTGGTGTAATGTTACCCAACCATTCGCCACTAATTGTAGCCGAGCAGTTTGGCACGTTGGCACAATTATATCCTAACCGCGTTGATTTGGGCTTGGGAAGAGCCGTGGGAACAGACAATGCAACGGCACAGGCTATACGTTCGGATTCGTTTCAGGCAGCACACGCTTTTCCGGATGAAATTGAGAAAATACAGCGTTACTTTTCGCTGGAAAACAAATCTGCTAAAGTGAGAGTTCCTATGGCTGAAGGAATGGACGTCCCGATCTTCATCTTGGGTTCGAGTACCGATAGTGCTCATATAGCTGCTCAAAAGGGTTTACCCTATGCTTTTGCTAGCCATTTCGCTTCTACGCATTTGTACAATGCATTACGTATCTACCAACAGGAGTTTCAGCCTTCCAAGTTTCTGAAAGCACCCTATACCATGGCTGGAATTAATGTAATCATGGCCGATACAAATGCCGAAGCAGAAAATTTATTCACTTCATTGATCGGAATGTTTTATGGAATGCTAACTGGCAATATGCAAAGTGTGCAACCGCCGAAGGAAATGACCGCAGCTTGGCGAGAGATTCTTAACCACCCAAGTGTGAATCAGATGCTCAAATTTTCTTTTGTGGGCGACAAGGAAACCGTAAAAAAACAAATTATTGGCTTTTTGGAAGAAACCGCTGTGGATGAATTGATTGCCGTTTCGACGCTGTATTCACCCGAAGCACGGATAAAATCAGTACAACTATTTGCCGAAGTAATGATGGAAATTAATGTAGATCTAGCAACTTAATAAGTGTAAATTATGGCACAAAAAAAACAGCACTGCGATTGCCTTTCTACCATTAAGCCTGTTCGCGATACCTTAGATGTCATTAACGGGAAATGGAAATTGCCCATTATTATCTCTGTTGGGGTTGGAAACGATCGTTTTACAGATATTCAGGAAAGCATCCCTGGAATCACACCAAAAGTCTTGGCAAAGGAATTGAAGGACCTAGAACAACACAAATTAATAACAAGAATAGTCGCCGACGAGTATCCAGTTAAAATTACGTATAAATTAGAGCCTTACGCTGATACATTGACACCGATTATTTATGCCTTAAAAGATTGGGGAGAGAATCATAGAAAGGTGGTGACGGAAAGGTGAAACTTCTTTTTGGCCATAAACGAATTAATGCCCCAAATTTATGTACCTTGTATTGGATCATGTGAACCACGATAAAGCTAAACGACAATGGTAATTATTAACCGTTTTGAAGAATACAAATCCTATGAAGGAAAAATCATTGGAGTTTCTGGTTGGCATCAGATCGACCAGCAGCAGATCAATAAATTTGCAGCATCAACGCTCGACTTCCAGTGGATCCATGTTGACCCGCAAAGAGCAAAGGATGAGGGGCCCTTTGGTTCAACGATCGTTCATGGTTATTTGACACTATCACTTATACCGTATCTATGGAAGCAGATCGCAGATGTCCGTAATGTAAAAATGGAAATCAACTATGGTATTGAGAATTTCAAATTTGGACAGGCAGTGCCCGTAGACAGTGAAGTACAATTGCAGGCTACAGCAAAGTCAATATCAAACTTAAGAGGAACAGTGAAGGCTATTATACAGGCAAAACTCTCAATTAAAGGACAAGATAAACCGGCCTATACAGGTGACGTTATCTTCCTATATCATTTCAATTAATAATATCATATATTACCAAGGCTCTTTGACAAGGCGGCTAGGTACGTTGTGTGGAATAGCCGATTCCGCTTCTAACAATTCTAACAACTTGGATTTTTGATATTCTATGAATATCTTGATGATAGTTGTGCATCCTTCATATGCCGAAGCAATGGAAACATTATGTTAGATTATGTCATCCTTACGGTTTTATTTGTGTACATTTATAGAACCTCCCTACGTGCAGCCCCTTGTTAAAGATACAAGACGATCGTATGCAAGGACTTCACATAAATAATCCACAATGATTTTAACGACGAAAAGAGGAATTGCATTCCTATCAACTTTTCCCCCGCGCGCCTGCGGTATTGCCACCTACACGACAGATTTAATGAAGGCTATTTCAAGTAAATTTCAGGATTCTTACGACCTTATTCCGATACCAATCGTAGCACCACAGGGTCTCACAAATTATGACGATACACCTCTTGGTTTATTGGAGATTGCAAATCCGCTTTCATTTAATACGCTATTAGAGAATATTCAATTATACAAAACTATCGACTTAGTTTGTATTGAACATGAATTTGGCTTATTCTCCGGTCAGGAAACACAATTCAGCTCTTTCCTTTCCAATCTTAATACTGCACAGATCACCATAGTGATTACTTTTCATACAGTACTACCATCGCCAGATGCCGTATTACTTGAACAGGTAACCACTATTGCGGAGTATTGTTCGCAGATCGTCGTCATGACTCAAAATTCTGCTGATATTTTGGTAAACGCTTATGGAATCTCTCCAAATAAAATCACAGTAATCGCACACGGAACGCATTTAGCTCCCGCAAAGAACAAACAAGCGACGCTGGAGCAATATGGCCTACTGGGCAAGAAAGTGCTGAGCACTTTTGGTCTGCTAGGGCCAAGCAAGAGTATCGAAACTACGCTTCATGCACTTCCCGCTATTGTTGCGCAAAATCCAAATGTGATGTTCCTCATTATGGGACAGACACACCCCACTTTGTTACAACGTGAAGGGGAAGCGTATAGAAATCTACTGGAAGAAATAATTGAGCGGTATGGGCTTGCAGCTCATGTCAGGTTTGTAAATGAATTTCTCTCGATAGAGTCGCTGTTAGCTTACCTATCGATCACGGATGTTTACCTGTTTACCTCGAAAGATCCCTTTCAGGCGGTTAGTGGAACCTTTTCTTATGCCCTGAGTTCGGGATGTCCCATTGTTTCGACTCCCATTCCCCATGTCCGGGAAGTTCTGAAAGCAGATATGGGCACGATGATTGATTTTGAAGCATCTGATCAACTTGCGGAGGCGGTTAATCAAATTCTGGACGATACACCGAGACTAGAGAAAATCCGCCATGTGAATCTTCAAAAAATGGTCAATACCTCCTGGCAAAATGTAGCAATAGCCCATGTCAATCTATTTGAACTCCTTATTGACGAAAAAAGAGATATGTTGTATTCTATTCCCCCCCTCAACTTGGACCATATGTTTCGGATGTCAACAGAACGCGCATTTGTGCAATTTGCGGACATCAGCATGCCAGACCTAGCGAGTGGCTATGCTTTGGATGACAATGCCCGAGCGCTTATCGCGATGTTACATCATTATAAATTATACGAATCTCAGGAAGACCTTGGCTTGATCAAGAAGTACCTGGATTTTATAGCTTACTGTATGCAGGATGATGGTACATTTTTGAACTATGTAGACAGTGACGGTAATTTTACCCTACAAAACGAGCAGGAAAACCTAGAAGATGCCAATGGACGGGCGGTATGGGCATTGGGCGAGGTGGTTGGATTAGCCAATCTTTTACCCGAACGGATAGTCAAACCTGCTATTGAACTTTTGGAGCGGGCTTCCAAGCATGCGCTGGTTTATTATTCAACACGATCCATGGCCTTTACGATAAAGGGCCTAAGTTTTATGAAAGGCAATAATTATAAAGCGATCATAGATGTTTTAGCCGGCCGCTTGGTAGCTATGTTTGAGTATGAAAGTACTGCCGATTGGCAATGGTACGAATCCTACATGACCTATGGCAATAGCGTGATTCCGGAAGCTTTGTTGACTGCCTATGAGTCAGCCGGTGATAAGAGATATCGGGACATTGCTTATCAATCCTTTGATTTTTTATTGAGCCGGATTATTATTGGTGACGAAATCCATGTTATTTCCAATAAAGGATGGGCACAACGTGATCAACCGAGAGCTCAACCCAAAGGAGGGGAGCAGCCCATCGATGTTGCCTATACCATTATTGCGCTGGATAAGTTTTACAGACATACAAAAGATGAACACTATAAAAACACGATACGGACAGCATTCGAATGGTTCCTGGGGCGCAATCATATCCAGCAGATTGTTTATAACCCAGTAACTGGCGGTTGTTTCGATGGCCTAGAAGAGCGTACAGTAAATATTAACCAGGGTGCAGAATCGACCATAAGTTATTTATTGGCTAGGCTCAAAATGGAAGCCTATTTGCCCGAAAACCTGAGTTGATCTTAAGTGGTAGAGCAGCGTAATCTGGATGAGGTGGTCGTGACGGCGAGCCGATTGGCCGAACATATTGATGAAGTACCATCGTCTGTCAACTATATTGGCGATAAAGCACTTGAACAACAGCGTCAGATTAATGATAATCTGACGTTCATTTTGATGCAATAGGTGCCGAGTATCTCGTCGAGTGAAGAAAGCCAGGATAACTTTATTGCCAAGATCCGTGGCCGTAATTTTCTGGTACTGATAGATGGTATCCCGAAATATACTCCCTTACGAAATAGGGACCATGACCTGCGTACAACTGATGTCAGCACCGTAGATCATATTGAGGTGATCAATGGTGCGATAGCACTGTACCGCAATGGGGCTGCGGGTGGTGTGATCAACTATATCACCAAAAAATCTCAAACTGAGAAAAAACTGATTTCGTCATAACCAGCTCTTGCCCGCCAGTTGATTCATATTTATTATTCCAAAAATTTGCTCCTCTATAGCATGTTTTAATAAGTAAATTTAATACTTTTAAGCCATCTAAAAGATAACGTGCTTTGCGCTGGTTAAATTGAAGAATGCAACACAAAAGATATATTCCGGTCAGGACGCTACCCAAAGAATTTGGTCATGGCATTGCTCTTGCAAAAGTTTCACCCGAATCTTTTTGGGAAGATGAAGAAATCATGCAGGCACATCGGCACGATTATCATTTCTTTGTCTTACAGAAAAGTGGGGTTACTGTTATGGAAATAGATTTTCAGCAATACCGCACAGATAAACCGACCATATACTATCAATCGCCGGATCAAGTGCATAGGGCAGTGCAGGTGGAGCATATAGAAATGTTTATGCTAATCATTAGCAATGAAAATATTGCCGCCGAATATCTTACTATTTTGCAAAACATCTCGCCCTTAAAACCTTTGGCGATTGAATTGGAAGATCTTGGGATTATTGAGAAGACTTACAATTTGTGCATTGAACTCTACGAACGAACGAACGACAAATTGCATTTTTCTGTATTGAAGGACAGCGTAAATGCCTTGATTGCTTTGCAGCTATCCGTGTATCTAAAATATAGTAAAACTGCCGAGTCACTATCGCGGTTTGAACGGATTAATAAAGCTTTTTTCCTACTGTTGGAACAAAACTTTCTGACCTTGAAACGTCCTGCTGCGTATGCTACCCAATTTAATATTTCGGTTTCCT
This sequence comes from Sphingobacterium sp. GVS05A, assembly GCF_019969845.1. Classification (GTDB taxonomy): domain Bacteria; phylum Bacteroidota; class Bacteroidia; order Sphingobacteriales; family Sphingobacteriaceae; genus Sphingobacterium. Next base: position 74,919 of record NZ_JAHXYR010000011.1, on the reverse strand, counting down.
ATCTCAATGAATCTGTCAAAAATGTAACAGGGTTTCCTGTTTCACATCATATCCAGCAACGTGTAATTTTGGAGGCCAAACGATTGCTATATCATTCTGACAAATCGGTTAAGGAGATTGCTTTTGAATTGGGCTATGAGGATTATCCTTATTTTTCTCGCTTGTTTACCAAGATATGTGGCATGAGTGCAAAAGCGTTTCGTAGCAAAAACCACGATTAGTCCAATCAATACTACTCTTTATTCTTTTTTATACAGAAGCCGGTGGCTTTCTTTGTGTTCAATCAAAACATAAGATTATGCCGAGTGCTCCAAAATGGGTTTTTGATACCCTCAATTTATTCGTTTCTCAAATTCCCGAGGTCCAAGTAAGTCAAACTGAATATTTGTCAACAACCGTTAAACGAATTAGTTTACAGGGGGATTTTGAAAAACTGCAGTTTTCCGTCGGTGCTTTTTTTGACATACGCGTTTCTGACACCGATGCCAGAAGATATACCATTGCTGAAATAAACAGCGAGAAAAATACCCTGCAATTAATTGCACATATCCATGGTAATGGTTGTGGAAGTGACTTTATGAATCATCTGGAAGTGGGTGATCGCCTAGTGCTCAACAAACCTCGCACAGAACAAAAGTACTACGATAAAGCCGCTGAGAAAATTGTATTCTTTGGCGATGAGACTTCACTGGCATTGGCCTGCTCTTTTTTGCCTGTTATGGAGGAGCAAAAGAAGGAACACCTGTTCCTTTTCGAATTGGATGCAGAGAACAATGCTATCCCGGAGCTACTCGGACTGGAAAACAGCATTGTGTTTCCAAAATCGACCTTGTTTTCTGATTCAGATCAGATTAAAGAGTTACCCATTTTCAAAAATGAATATTGGTCCGACGCTTATTTTGTACTTACGGGGAATGTAAAATCCGTACAAAACTTTCGAAAAGTAATCCGAACACAAATGCATGCGCGCGTTAAACATCAGGGCTTTTGGCTGCAAGGGAAAAAGGGGCTATAAATTACAGTTGAAAGATGTGCAGACATTACTCGCTGTATTTATTTTTGGAACAGCGGATTGAATCTTTTTGAAAGGTGATTAACGTTATGTGTGTTAAAAACTAAAGGTATATGGTGATTTAAGATAAACCACCATATATCCTTTAGGACTGAACTGATAATATGGTATTAAAGTGCAGCTTTGATAGCCGCCAAACAATCGGATTGATATTTCATGATATTATCTTTGTCTGCAGCAGATATCTTTCCATCTGCAAGATCTTTTTCGATCTCGTTTTTAATATCCAACAACGATTTTTCTTTATCCACTGCTTTCTCATGCGAGTCAGCATTGATACGGTCTACCCATGTTTTACCTAATTTTGTATAAAGCTCTTTGGCTTTATCATTGGATAGCGTTGGAGCGGGTACTGACGCAATTGCTGCATTGGCGGCAGCTTTATTTGAATAAACGACAGCTTCGGCATCTTTCGTAGCAGCATCTTCTGAGGTATTCATCGCTTCTTCATTCGCATCAGCAGCTTTTTCCTCAGCGTGTTCCATGCTGTCAGCGGCTTTTTCCTGTGGTGTCTGATTATTACATGAAACTAAGATGGCTACTGTCGCTAGAGAGGCGAAAAATGTTTTGTTTAAAATCATATTATTATTTGTTTAGTGAAACTAATTAAATAACAAGTGCTTTTTAGAATTCGTTTGTTTTAATTTACTTTTTAGACTTTAATAAGCTGTTTTTTTCGCTGTGGCCATAAAATGAAATTATTTCAAACAGTTTATACCTGGACATTGTTGAATATATATAGATCGCTTGTCCGATCATGAAGAATTTTAAAAGCTAGGCACCTTTCCATCCTAGCTTTTTTTGTTTAAAGACCTGCCTATTATTATTTGATAACAATATAAATGATTTAAAAGGCAGATGGAATTTTAGGTAATCGATTGCTTGTTTTTGAATTATGATTAACTTGGAAAAAATTTTTGCTAACGACATAGATACGTCATTTCTTGTTGAAATAGGCCTGCGTTCGACTATCATGTTTTTGCTTATTTTAACGATACTACGCCTGTCTGGAAGAAGAGGAGTAAGGCAGTTAACACTTTTTGAGGTAGCAATTATAATAGGCTTAGGATCGGCGGCCGGAGATCCCATGTTCCAGGAGGATATTCCAATTTTTCATGCCATTGTTGTTTTTATATGCGTAATCGCAATTTATAAAACCATCACTTGGATTACATCAAAGTCGGAAACGGTGGCTCAGTTGCTAGAGGGCAAAGTATTGCCAGTTGTTAAAGATGGTGTATTTGACATCAAACATGAGAATGACAATACTTTTTCACGTATGGAGTTCTTTTCCGAACTACGAAATCTGAATATCGAACACCTGGGTCAGGTTAGGGAAGGGGTATTGGAGGTTGATGGGTCCCTGAGTGTACTTTTTTATACCGATGAAGATACGAGATATGGACTACCACTTTTTCCCTCATCCTATAGGTCTGTTGATATTTCTGTAAATGAAGGACCATTTGCATGCATGTGTTGCGGAAATGTCTTATCTCATGTAAATACTGATTCCCCACAATGCCCGCGATGCAAAAGGACGAAATGGGCTCAGGCAATAAATAGCAAACGAGTTTAGAGAATCTGGTCATATAATCGGTGATATATACTATGGCTATCAACGTGTTAATAAACTCAAATCGGAGTGGTAAAAGTCCAACTCCGATTTAAATATGAACTGAAAGAGCTTGTGTTAACCTTCTACAGGTATTTCTGCGATATCATAATACACTTTTAACCCTCTTTCTTTCGCCAGCCGCACATCTTCATCCGCACCTTTGGATGCTCCTTCAATACGCAATACAGCATCACATTTTTCGAGCATCCGATGTGCGACAGGATATTGAATTTCTTCCCATTGCTGGTCACCGACCTTAGTTGATCCAGCCAATTTTATCAGTGGAAGGGCCATCCATTCTCCAATAAAGGGAATATGGCCTTTCCGAAAGATATCCAGTGCAAAAGATTCGAGCTTGTCTAGATTTCGCTTCATCAAAATCGGATCATCGTTGGTGCCACCACGATAGGGGCCTGCAATTAAAATAAGCATATTTTTTACGTTTGTTAGTTGATGCTAAATAACGGCCTTATCAGATAGAAAAAAATAAACTAGTTTAAGGTTTCCAACTTTTTTCGCTTAATCATACTTAAAAATTCGGCAGTAATACCCAAATACGAAGCGATCTGCTTTTGCTTTACCTTATTTGCGACCTCAGGATATTTTTTCACAAATATATCATAGCGTTCTTCCGCTGTCATCGAAAGATTTTGCACCACACGCAATTGTTCCCGGATATATGCATTTTGCATCAAAATCCTAAAAAAGCGTTCAAATTGCGGTACCGTCTGATACAACTTTTCTAAATCATTTTTCTTCAATTGGTAAACCGTGCTTTCTTCAATGGCCTCTATGGTCAACATGGCGGGAAGTGTATTTATAAAACAATACATATCCGTCACCCACCAGTCTTTTACAGCAAACATAATCGTGGATTCTTTACCCGATAAATCCAAATAAAAAGCCCGCAATGCACCGCAATCAACAAAATAGATCGAATCGCACAATTGCCCTTGTGTCAGGAGCTTATTTTTTCGGGGTATTTTCTTTTTCTTGAGCAGGGACAAAAACAAGGAACACTCGCTTTCCGTGAGCGTGATGTGTCTATTGATATTTTCTAAAAGTGACCGGTCTTCCATACATGCTCAATCTACAAATTTCTTTGGATTCCGGCGCTTAATTTTTCTTCTTTAGCTCAGCCTTTGGATCGCAAGATCCAAGCTATCCTCTTTTTCCAGTTTCAACTTCTGTTTGATCCGATAACGTGCCATCAGAATACTTTTGGGGTCTACAGCAAGTCGATTGGCAATTTCTTTATTGGAAAGCCCCATCAGGATATAGGAGCTGAAAACCGTCATGGAGGCACTAGAAGCAACAAACGCAAATGATCAGCGAGGAGTGGTCCTGATGCAACATCGAATGACAACCGGATTGACATTGGAATATGAGGACGAACAATTGACCGAAATCTTTGCCGATAATAGGGCAGGGCAGCTTCATTTTAAACAGATGCCGATCTTTTCCAGCAGCCCGCTAAATTTGGTCAAGAAAATAGCGAAAGATCTAAATGAAAACCCTATCGTTCAGGATGATGAGCTTGTATTTCCTAAAAATAATATCTACCTTTTTTCGTTTTTGAGAAAAGATCTGACCGAAGGGAATCCTCAGAACAGAACTATGATGTGGCGCATAAAACCACGGATTTTAGGAACAGATTTATCTAACTATACAGCTTTGGAAATCATATGAAAATAGGATACTACTTCTGCCTGTTGTTTTTTCTTTTCTTCTCCTGCGATGGAACGCAAACCGCCCAGAATAATACCGTGGCGGGAAGAAAAGGCACAGACAGCAGCTTAAAATGGATAGATTATCGACAGGGTGAGCTGCCTCCGGAGGGATATTACAGCGCATTGGACAGCACCATCAAAAAATGGGGTATCCGCTATGAACGCATCGAAGGTGGCTGCGAAATTATACCGGGCGAAAAGCAACGGTACGAGCAGCATAATGAAAAATATTTTGAGCAGCTGGAAAAACAGCTGGGTAGCGGTTGGCGGCAGCGCTTTGATCAAGAAGTGAGGCTATTGGATAGCCTAATCAGCTCAGCACCAATTAGTCCTGATGACAGCACAAGAATAAACAAGGAAGTAAAACGGACCAATACCTTGCAGCAGTGAGTACGGGATCGAATTTATAAGCAAACTACCAGCTTAAATCCCTTGCCGCGGATATTGACAATCTTAATCGCGGGATCTCTCTCCAAAAATTTGCGCAGTTTACTGATAAAAACATCCATGCTACGGCTATTGAAATAACTATCATCACCCCAGACATAGTCTAGCGCCACCTTACGGTCGAGTACAGCATCCCGATGGTCAACCAGTAGTTTCAGTAATTGGGCTTCCTTGTAAGAAAGTATCTGCTGCTTATCGCCCATGGTGAGCTGTAGATTCCTGAAGCTAAAATGAAATTTGCCAATGACATATTCTTCAGTCAGGCCGTTGGGGGATTGTTTCTTGGCAGAGCGCCTATTGAGCAAGGCATGCATGCGAATAATCAATTCTTCCATGCTGAATGGCTTTTTGATATAATCGTTGGCTCCAACCTCAAAGCCCGTGGCCAGATCCTGAATCGTAGACTTTGCCGTCAGAAATATAATCGGAACTTCGCTGGCTAGTCCACGTATTTCTTGCGCCAAGGTAAACCCATCCTTGTAGGGCATCATCACATCAAATATACAGATGTCTGGCCGTGCAACACAGAAGGAAGAAAACGCTTTGAGACCATCCATCGCCCAAACGACTTCAAAATCACGGAGCTCTAAGGCTTCCTTGATCAGCTTGCCCATCATGGGTTCATCTTCGGCCAATAATACTTTTATTTTATTCATAAGGATGATAACAAACGAATTAAGATTTAACTGGAATATAAAGGAAAAATGTCGTTCCCTTGTCTAATTGACTCTCCACCTGAATGGTACCACCATGGAGCTCCACGATTTTTTTTACATAGGATAAGCCTAAGCCAAAACCTTTGGCTGCATGCACGTTGCCCGTAGGTACCCGAAAGAATTGATCAAATACCCGGTCGAGGTAATCCCTTGGTATTCCCAGGCCATTGTCACTAAAGGATAGCTGAAAGTGTTGTTTCTCCAAACTAACACCAATCTGAATAGCAGGAATTTGCCGGCTATATTTAAGGCTATTATCGAGCAGATTATAGAGAATGTTTTCCAAATGGGTCTTGTCTACTTCAACAGTTGGAAAATCGTCTGCGATTGTTATTGTCAACGTTCCTTTCGCTTCATCAAGTTTGGACTTTGTCTGACGCTGAAAATCATGCAGCATCTGGCTGAGATCGGTGGACTCTTTTTCCAAAATATATGGATTATCCTGCGCTAGCCGGAGTACGGTCTCAATCATTGTCGATACACGCTTGAGTTCGGCACCGCAAATATTGAGATATTCATCCAGTTTTTCAGGGTTATCCTTTATCCCAAATTTGCTCATCAACTCTACTGCCAGACTTGCTGTGGCGATAGGCGTTTTGAACTCGTGGGTCATATTGGAGATAAAATCATTCTTAATCTCGGTCATTTGCTTTTCGCGATTGAAGGAATTAATAAGGGCAAGCGCAGTATAAAATAACATACCCAAGATAAGTATAGAAACGAAGAGCAGCCATTTCATGCCATCTAAGCTTGTGAACAGATCAGGTTCTACGCTAATCACTGCACTGTAGGTGGGGCTGATGGTACTTTTCACCAAGATGTAGTGGGCGACGGAATCCAATGGTTGCGTTGCGCTATCTGCAAGGGTAGCAAAGGAAACCTTAAATTGATTCCTAAGTTGTAATTCATCAAAATTGGCGCCTAACAATGAGTCCAGCAATCTGCCAATGGCAAGCGTATCGACGTCTTTTTGTGTGAATTCGGTATCGTTTGCATATACCTTAACAGCAGAACCAATGGAATGGCGTGCGGCGATAGACTTTGATGGCTGCCCCTTCATTTTTACTTGTACTGGATCAGCCATTGCGGTATCTATCCCTTTGTTACCCCGTGAAGAAAGTTGAACGAAGGTATCCTGAACCCTATGCGTGGTGACTTTTACATGCTTCGGGCCTTTGCCCGTATGATTTGCCCGTAAGATCGAATCGACCAGTTTTTTTTCGACATCCTTGGCAGTTTCTGCGATATCCATCCGAAATTCATGGGTCGTCTTTTTTGAGACGTTTGTACAGGTATCACAGCTTTTCTTTGTCGTTGAATCTTTTGTAATCTGTCGATGAATCTGCACGCCCTTTAGCTCATTATTGGAGACTTGATCAAGTATACCACCCATGGCACGCAGAATGGACGATTGTTCTTTGGATAGGGAGCTATCAATACCAAAATACGTTTTGAGGCGAACGACATCTATGGCATCTTTAATGGCTCCTTGTATCATGATCTTCTCCTTTTGCTGATTGATACGAAAGGCATTGGACAGCCAAAACACCTGCATGACAATAACGGCTATCGTGCTAGCGATTAGTAAGGTAATGATAACGCGTGTTTTCCTGTGTGTAGTCATAATAAAATTCTCAGCTACAATGCTAGCTAAAATCCACGAAAAAGAGAGATTTGCTAACAGTTCATAACATTACTTAACAGTAGTTAACAATTCCGTTTCCGGTTAACAGTATTTAACAAAGCAATTGGAATGGGAGCTACACTTCCATTCTACTTTTGATCCACTGACAATATAAAAGTAATAAAAATGAACACAACAAAGTTTTCGCTGACCGCTATTATCGGTCTTTTTCTCTTCGTCCAAGGGCTATTTGCTCAAGACAATCAAGTGAATATGTTTATTAAGTATGATTTTGAACATATCGCTGATAGCACAAAAAAGGAGGCTCCTATTACACGTTCCATGTACCTGTATATCGGTAATGGAAACGCCTTCTATTCCATGGCACCCATGGAAAAAAATAAAGAGCAGGGTGCACTTCATATCAGTATGGATGCTGTTGATCAGTCTGATGGACTGGTCAATCTCTATACACCTTTCGGAACGGGGGAGCGTCCTTGTCTAGTGACGATGCTCGGTCAATTGTATAAGGTGTATCCCAACAAGAACTATAAAATAGAGTGGGTTATCACCGAAGAAAAGCGGGATATCGGGGGCTATGCCTGCATCAAGGCGACAGGACAATTCGGTGGCCGTACCTATGAAGCCTGGTTTACCGAAGAAATCCCATTTGCTGTGGGGCCCTGGAAGCTAAATGGTTTACCCGGTGCCATCCTTGAAGCCAAAGATTTGACCAATGAGGTTCGCTTTCGTTATGCGGGATTGGATAAGGTCACCGACAAGATGCCCCTGATGGAGATCGACAAACTGCCCGAACTTCCCTATGAAAAATATCGTAAGGCGATGGAAAATAGTAAAGCGGACAAACTGGGGGCAATGATGGCACAATTACCTGCCGGTGCTACCGTAAAGTTCAAAACAGAGGACGGACGGGAAATCTCTCAGGAACAAGCTGAGGCCCTGATGAAAGAAAGTGGGAAAAATAAACAAAAATTTCAGTTGAACAATCCTGTAGAACGTACGATCAAATAACGATTCTGATGAAAGAAATCTTTTGTAGCCTATGCTTAACCATGGTGTCCACGCTTACTTTTGCCCAGGAGAAAATTGAGGGTACCATCAGTAGCAACAAGCAGGCAATACCCTATTCGACCATCGTCATCGGCTATGCCAACAGCGGCCTCCACACCGTCAGAAGCAATGGCGCGGGACAGTATGTATTTAACCTGACGAAAGAAGAAATGTCCAAAGTTCAATGGATCGAGGTTAGCCATATTTCGTATGAGAAAGTCCGAAAAGAGTATAAAGACCAAAGTCCGAGAATGGACTTTGAACTGGTCAAAAAGTCCATTCAGCTGGCAGATGTTACTGTCAAGAGCAAACCCTTGGCGGTACGTCGCGCCGGTGATACCACACGCTATGCAGTCAACAACTTTGTCGCTGCAGAAGACAGGAACATCGGCGATGTACTGCGCCGCATGCCCGGTATAGAGGTCGACGACAACGGCGTCATCAAACACAATGGCAAGACCGTCAGTCGAATGTACGTTGATGGGGACAATATCTTTCAGAACGGCTATGGCGTTGGAACAAGAACAATACAACCCAAAGCAGTAAAAGATGTTGAACTTGTCCAAAATCATGAGCATAAAAAAGTCAAACAGGGGGTAAGCAATTCCGAAGATGTCGCATTAAATCTTGTTCTTAACGAAGATGCTAAAATGATCTGGTCAGGCGAAGCTACCGTTGGTATTGCCGCACCAATCGATGGTTTTATCAATGGGAATGCTATGAGCTTTAAAAAGAAATATAAAACCCTCAATACGCTGCAATATAATTCAATAGGTGAGCGCATTAACAACGATGTGGAATCCATCAACTCATTCAACCTGACCGAACCGATCGCAGCGGCAACGCCCTCGGTTCCGACAAACAAATATTACAACAATCGATCTGTCGCCTTTAATACCAATCAATTTTATAAATGGTCCGAGGCATGGAGTTCTAGCGTGAATGGCAATCTGTGGGCCGACCGGGAGCAGCTCAGTAGCGATGGTAAGCAAAGATATCTATTAGCCGATGGCAGTCAGGTCAATTACAACAACTCTTATAATACGACAAAAAAACCATTTTATGGCCGCGGCAGCTTTACATTGGAAGGCAACGATAATCGGTATTATTTAAAAAATACAATCGATTTTAAAGCCGAAAACCAAAACCACCACACCTGGTTACTGGATGGTGGAGCTCGCTATGATCAATGGGGCCGGGATCAGTTGAATTTTATATCCGAATCCATGGAGTATACGCCCAAATTAAAAAACAAGGACCTGATTACCTTTAACCTGGATCTGGGGCGCAAATGGCATAAAGACCGCTTGGAGGTGTTGCCCGGCGTGATGGCGAATTATTTAAATCAAAATCAGCCCTATGATGCGGTTCGACAAACTGTTTCTTTGCCCCAAACCAATGGAAATATACAGGTGGCCTATACACGTAACAATACACGCTTAAAACGTACTTACTTTGCCCGTTTAAATTACCTCGATAAGGAACTCAACTCGGCATTAAACCTGGTGAGAGATGGATCTGTATTTGATAACGAAAAGTTTCCTGGCAACAATTTGCGCTGGAAACAACAGCAAATGTCAACTGGTGTAAAACTAGACTGGAAAAATAAGGACTTTATCCTTTCAGGGGTCTTTCCTGTAACCTGGAATGCCTGGGATATTGCAGACCGCCAAGCAGGATCAGCCAAAGTGACGAAGAAACTGTTGTTTACACCGACTGTATCTATGCAAGCCTATCTCCCCAATAGGGATTATTTCTTATTGTCCTTACGTTTCAATCAGGAAAATTCGGATCTAGATCAGCTCTACCCGAATCCAATTTTGAGTAATTTCAGGGAAATAAAAAGTTTCGCTGCACCACTGTATTTCACAGCAAGCCAAGCATATGTATTGCGGTATAATATCGAACGGCCAATCAGCTTATTTTACCTGAATGTAACAGCATCCCATCTGCGAACGCAAAATGATTACTTAGTTGGCCAGGATATAACACAACAGGGGATTATCAGTAAGTTGATGCCCTATGACAACCGTACGAGTAGTAATGCCCTGACACTGGGTATGTCTAAATCTCTATTGAAGGAGGGAATTTATCTAGGGTTCAATGTGAGTGCGAATCAAAATAAATACAATCAATTTTTGAATGGTCAATTTGCAGCAGCCACGGGCACGACAATGACAGTCAGCCCAAGGCTTGAATATAAGGGCATCTCCAATACGACATTATCCTATCAATATACCAATAGTAATTTTCTAAATAGGCTAAAAAGTGAAGCGGAGCGGAGTTCCAACCGATATACATCAAATACACATAGCCTGGGTATGCTTTATGTTGTCGGTACTTACCTCTTTATAAAGGGAACCTGGAGTTATGGTAGTTATAAAAGCAGTGGACTTGACCCCATCGCCAATGGCTTTCTAGACGCATCCATCCGCTATAAACCACTTAAAAGTAAACATAGTCTGGAACTCAATATCAATAATATCCTCAATAAAAAATTATATACCAGTTACAGCTTAACTGCGAATCTGGAAAATCGCCAAACCATTCCGTTACGTGGGTTCCAGTCGGTATTAAAATATAGTTTTCTCTTTTAGATAACGCTTGCCGCTGGCCATTACTGGTAGTAGTAACCTCAAATCGGAGCGGTATAAGTATCCGCCCCGATTTGAGGTTGATCTGAATGAGATTAGATTAGCTTTTTACAGGGATTTCATTGAGATCATAATAAACTTTTAGCCTCATTCTGTGGCCAACCGTCTGCTAATTTTTTTCGCCTCCATGCATCTTGATCGGTTCTATTCCAGAAAAAGAGTATTAAGGTACATGGATTTATTCCCTATATTGCAAAAGAAAATAATCGGTAGTAAATGCACGCGAAGTTTATTGAACTAATTACACAACAGGTCACACTTTCAAGTCTGGAAAAGGATCTGTGCCAACATTATCTGGAATCGGTAAAGTTTCCTAAAAATCATATCATCGAGGAGGAGGGGAAGGTGCCTGTCTATCTGTATTTCGTTGTATCAGGCTTTGTCCGCTTGTTTCATTATAACGATAAGGGCGATGAGATAACAACGCATATCAACTGTCCACCGGGATTTATCACTTCTTTCATAAACTTCAACAATCAAACCCGATCGGATGAAAATTTGGAATGTATCACAGACTGTGAACTGCTGCGAATCGACAAAAGGAATCTTGACCTTCTAATTGAACAATCATCTGCATTTAAAGATTTCAGTATCTATGTATTTCAACAGTCGCTATCCTACAATGAGAAAAGAGCGAAGGAACTGGCAACGCTTACGGCTGAAAAACGTTATTTGAAACTGATGGCCGAACAACCTGAATTACTCCACAACGTACCGATGCAGTATATTGCCTCTTTTCTGGGCATGAACCCCAAAAGTTTAAGCCGCATCCGTAAAAGGATCATTAGGTAACATTTGTGAAGTGGTTTTAAATCGCCAGAGCAGAACTTTGTCGTAACATTTAAAATCTACACACATGTCAACTAAAAATTTGGTATTGGTGTCCGGAGCGAACGGACATTTAGGTAATAACCTTGTCAGATTATTGATAAACAAGGGCTTTCAGGTACGCGCATCGGTTCGGAATATTAATCGTTGCGACAGTCTAAAAGGGCTGAATTGCGAAGTCGTTCAGGCGGACATCATGGATAAAACCGCATTTAAAAACGCGTTACAGGGTGTTGAAACCTTCTATGCTGTGGGGGCCGCTTTTAAACTATGGGCCAAAGATCCACAAAAAGAGATCTACGAAGTGAATATGCAGGGGACGCGAAATACCATTGAAGCTGCCGCTGAAGCAGGTGTCAAAAAAATCGTCTATATAAGCTCGATAGCCGCGCTGGACTATACGCATACGCCCACCAGAGAATCCAACGGTTACAATCTGGATCGCAGGGATGCCTATTACAATTCGAAAAATGACGGGGAAAGGCTAGCGTTCAAATTGGCAAAGGAATTGGATGTCAAATTGGTTTCCGTGATGCCCGGTGCTATGATCGGTGGTGAAGCTGCCCTTCCTCTGAATGTTTCCTATGATATCCTAAGATTGATATTAACCAAACAGATTCCTGTCGACACCGATATTGCACTCAACTGGGTGGATGTCAAGGACGTCGCCGAAGGCTGTTACCTCGCCGCCACGAAAGGGAAATCGGGGGAGCGGTACATACTCGCAAATGAAAAGTGTATGCGCATCACTGATACGACCAAAATAGCGCAAAAACTATACCCTGGTCTTAAACTACGTATTCCAGCGTCTGTGCCCAAGTTTATACTCTATGGAATTGCGGGACTGATGCAGTTGTCAGCGAAGCTAAAAGGGAAGCCACCCATAATCACAACAAAAGATATTGCGATGTTCTCAGGACTTCAACAGGATTTCGATATTTCTAAGGCTAGAACGGAACTGGGATTTAACCCCAAAAGCAGCACACAAGCAGTCACCGAAGCCCTGCTATATCTGATGGAACACAAAACTCTGCTTTAGCGTCATGCAGCGCAAAAGATGCATCATAGATCGACTTTATGGGGTGTCTTGATTAGATCTTTGGCCCGAAGGTTCTTGAGTGGCCATATGAAGAATTAGTGCTGCAATAGTTAATTTTTAATTTGAAGATTAAATAAACGCCATGTATTTAATTTTATTTGATTATTTCTAAAAAAAAGATGTTGTTTCAATAAATATAATTTTTTAGCTTTGTTTAATGTAACAATAGTGTTACATTTTGATTGTTAGTTTTTCATGTGGCCACGTTGTAAGCTGACTTAAATTATGATTGATTAAAAAATAAGAACGTATGGAATTAAGAAAAAAAATCCTAATTGGATTGATCATTTCCGCTTCGGCTACGCTCGTAGCTTGCAACAAAAACGCAGACAGTACAGATGCCCCAAAAGATTCTGAAGAACTGAAACCTGTTTCAAAAGCTGACATACCAGCCGGTTTTAAAGATGCGCATATCTGTAAAGATGTCTATTTACCTGGTGGTACAGATCCAAGAGGCGCGGTGATCAGTGCAAAAAAATGGACTAACGGCAGTGTCATCACTGTACGCTTGTATGGTGGGTCGACCAAAGTACGCCAAAAAGTAATGCAATATGCTAATGAGTGGTCCAAATATGCCAATATTACCTTTCGTTTTGTCAACAGTGGTAAAGCACAGTTAAGGGTTACTTTCACCGATGGTGCGGGATCTTACTCATATATCGGTACCGACGCATTGCGCATTGCGTCGAATGAGGAAACCATGAATTTTGGCTGGTTTGATGACAATACATCAGATTCTGAATTTAGCCGGACAGTGATCCATGAATTTGGCCATGCCCTCGGTATGATCCATGAGCATCAGCATCCTCTGGCGGCTATTCCATGGGATAAAGATAAGGTATATACCTATTACGCTGGATATCCAAATTATTGGAGTAAAAGTGATGTCGATAATAATCTGTTTGCAAAATATGCAACGACACAGACGCAGTATAGTACCTATGATCCGAGTTCGATAATGCACTATTCTATCAGTAGTGCACTGACAACCAACGGCTTTAGCGTTGGTAACAATACGGTATTATCCGCAACGGACAAGTCCTTTATTGCGCAGGTTTATCCTAAAAATTAATTATTAAGCTGATCTTTTCATACACCCCATTAGATCGGGGTGTATGATCTTTCTTGTGTATGAAAAAATATTTTGCCCTCTTCTGTTTCAGCTTGTTTTCATTTACTGCATTTGCACAGGAAAAAAAGGTTAAATTCTCGATAACACCTGTTTTAGGCTGGAATCAGGAAAAACTGGACTGGAATATTGCGGGTGATGAAAATGGACAAAATCCCAATATATTATCCGAACTCAAATGGCGAAAACTTAGGGGGCCTGAAATAGGAATTTCCTCAACCATAGCATTATCCTCGGTTTTACAGACCGAAGTAGCCTTTCGCCACTTTTGGATCAGCCAAGGCACCGTCAATGATGCTGATTACGCAAGCGATAATAGAACTGTAAAAACTTCAGATTATGATTTTAAGGCCGATCGAGGCCATTCAAGCGACCTGCGGGCTGAAATTTTTTACACAATCCGGGCAACTGAAAAGTTTGCATTTGCGGCACATACCGGCTATTTTGGCCGCTATCAAACCTTGTATATGCTGGATGGCACGCAGCCGCTTGTGGAAGGCAAAGAACTGAAGAGCACCTATAAACCACGATGGCATGGTCTGATTTTAGGATTAAGGACTGATTACCATACTGATCACTGGAGTTTTCTGCTCAATGTCAGCAGCCTATATTTCCCCCGTTATTCAGCAAATGCCAATTGGAACCTCCAGGAGGAATTTAGCCACCCCATTAGCTTTACCCATAAAGCAAAAGGTATAGGCTGGGAAGTGAACTTCCGGTTGGAGCATCAGATTACCAAAACAATTTTTCCTTTTTTACAAGTCGGTTATACAGATTTGAATACCGGAACAGGTACGGACCAACTATTTAAGATGGATGGGACCAGCACAATAAGCCAGCTGAATGCTGTTCATTATTCAAGTTTTAGGATGGGATTGGGTGTCCACATGAAGTTTTAGTTTAGAAAAGATAGACCGCACATGACCGTGTATTCTTTTTGATAAAAAGAGGTTTGGTATTTGTTGTATTTGCTCAATTTTTGTATCATTGGGCATATCATAACCAATGCAGCAGTTTAACTCATTTTTACACTTTGCACTATCCATACTCCTGTTTATTCTACTGGGCCAACCAGAAGCATTTAGCCAGGGCAATACCTATGCATTCAAAACCTTAACATCCGATCAGGGGCTTATTCATAACCACGTGAATTGTGCGCTACGAGATAAGTATAATTACCTTTGGTTTGGTACCGAATCTGGCTTGAGTCGTTTTGACGGGCGGCAGTTCACCAATTTTCGGTATTCGGCCGGTAAAGGTAGCGGCTTGAGCGCCAATGTTATTTCGGGAATCTTCGATGGTCCTGAAGGCAATATCTGGATCCGAACCAGCAGCCAGATGAATATGTACAATCAGCGCTCCGGCAAGATTATCCAAGACCTTGATTCTGTATTGACAAATCTGCGCCTGCCTGTAAAAGATGTTTATACCATCCGTGCTTTAGATGCTCACAACTTTGTAGTCTTGTACAGTGACCGTACGCTGCTACTCTATGATAGCCAAAAGAAATCTTATCAAACCGTTCCCCAATTGAGCAAAGAGAGTAGAATTACTGATGTAATCGCAGGGCGGGGGCAGGTGATCTGGTTAATCTATGAAAATGGCCTGTTGGGGCAGGTCGATAAAAATTCATTGAAAACTAGGCAAACAATCCGGCTGCCTATTGGTAATAAAAGCGTAAATTTTAATTTATTCGCCGATAAGGAGGGAGATCTTTGGATTTACTCAAAGGATATTCCAATTGGCGTTTATAATCTTGAAGTGAAAAACTGGTCGACTAGACACCTGGAAAGGGAATTGTCCAATCCCTTTGTCGGGAATATAATTCAGGATGACGCTGGTCTGATCTGGTTAGGTACCGATCATGGTGGCATTAATGTGTACAATAAGAAAAGTCAGCGTATAGAGATTATTGATCATGATGGTTATGACTTGCGTAGTCTTCCTTACAACAGTATCACTTGTCTGTACAAAGATCAATCGGGTATTATCTGGGCTGGTACATATAAGGGCGGGATCAGTTATTATCATCCCAACCTGTTGCTGTTTCCCTTGGTAAAAAGCCATCCTGGCTTGCCCAAATCGCTTCCGTATGATGATGTCAATAAATTTGTCGAGGACAAAAAGGGCAACCTCTGGATTGGCACCAATGGTGGCGGACTTTTGTATTATGATAGTACAGAAAAGACCTTTACACAGTATCTGCATGATCCTAGCGATCCAAATAGTTTAAGCAGCAATGTGATTGTTTCATTACTATTAGATGCTGATGGCATATTATGGATCGGGACCTATAGGGGAGGAATGTGTCGTTTTGATGGTAAAAATTTTAAGGTTTTCCATCGGGATACTGGTCCAGGGAAATTAAACGACGATAGTGTATGGGAAATTTACACAGATAGCTTTAATCGTTTCTGGGTAGGAACACTCAGCAGCGGGCTATATCAATTTGATAAGAAAACAGAGCTCTTTTCCAAGACCTACAATACCGGAGGTGAAACTATTAAAAATAGTTATATCTCGGTAATCTTTGAGGATTCGAAAAAAAGACTGTGGATCGGTTCCGCGACTGGGCTAGTGGTGCTGAACCCAGATGGGAAGGTTAAAAATATCACGAGCAACAGTTCGCCAATTAAGCTCATGAACGATCTGATCTATGATGTGAAGGAAGATAAAAAAGGACGCATCTGGGTGGCTACGCAGGAGGGACTGCACATGATCACAGGCGACAAAATAACCTATCTGACGCAGCAGAATGGACTCAGTGATGATGCAATCCTGGCTTTATTGACCGATCATCAAGGCAATACTTGGGCTTCCAGCAATAAAGGTTTATCCAAGATAGTTGAAACGGGGTCGCCAGAAAAATTTATTATCCGCAATTTTACACAGGAGTTAGGTCTGCAGGGCAATGTTTTCAATGAGAATGCGGCCTTAACATTACGGGATGGTCGATTAGTTTTTGGGGGGCCAAAGGGCTTTAATTTTATTGATCCTGCAAAAATTAGGGTAGAACATACACTGGTATTACCAGTGCTCTCCAATCTGTATCTTTTCAACAAACAAATTGCCGTAGGCGAGGAATTCTCTGGTCGTGTGATTTACGATCAATCTCTTCAAAACCTAAAAGAACTAAATTTGTCCTACAACCTTAACGCTCTTTCCGTCGAGCTGTCAACTTTCGATTTCCTACAGCAACATACTGGTTTCTATCAATATCAACTACTGGGACTAAGTGATGAATGGTTTGACTTTGAACCAGGGACAATGCGGGCCAGTTTTACCAATCTTGACTCCCGAAGGTATCGTTTATACATCAGGCAGGCCATCGGTTCCAACAGTTGGTCCGAACGGGTGCTGTTGCTGACGATTGATATCCAGCCGCCTTTTTGGCGCTCAAATTGGGCTTTTGTGCTTTATGCTACAGTAATATTAACCCTACTTTGGGTATTTTATTATTGGACAAAGCTACGGATTAAGACACGTAATCAGCTTTATTTGGCGAAAGAGCAGGCCTTGCAGGCTAAAGAACTGGATGCCATGAAAACGCGCTTCTTTACCAATATCAGCCATGAATTCCGTACACCAATCAGTTTGATTCTGACGCCGGCCCAGCAGCTACTGGACGAGGAACAGGATGCCAGCAAGAAGACTGATCTTACCCTCATCAAGAAAAATGCAGATCGTCTACTTAAATTGGTGAATCAGCTGCTGGACTTCCGAAAGCTTGAAAAAAGTGAACTTGAGCGGAATGAGGAGTACGGTGATCTAATGGACTTTATACGCCAACAATTCACTTCATTCGTTGGACTGGCGCAACTTAATCAGATCCGTTTTCAGGTACATATTGCACCAGAGGGACAGGCCGGATGGTTTGACAAGCATAAGCTGGAAAGCATTCTCCATAATCTAGTCTCCAATGCGATCAAATTTAGCCCAAAGGCTGGTAACGTCGTCTGTAGAGCAGAGCTGACAGCTGGTGAAAAAGCACAAGTACTTCATATTGAAATTCAGAATTCAGGAGCACCGATTCCTGAATCATTGCAGTCCCGTGTTTTTGAACGCTATTTTCAGCTGGAAGTGCCCAATGGGAAATTAAACCAGGGAACAGGCATTGGCCTATCTATCGTGAAAGATTATATCGAATTTCTTGGTGGTAACATCGAGCTAACAAGTAATCCGGAATGGACAACATTCACAGTGGATTTACCTATACAACACAGTGAGATGCCTATTGAGCCACAGAAAAGCGGCTACTCAGATAAACCCTGTATTTTGGTGGTCGAGGATGATATTGATTTCTTGCTTTACCTGGAGCGTACGCTGCAGACAGACTATATCATATTTACCGCGGTTACGGTAGCCGAAGCAAAAGCGTGCCTGTTGAAGCAACAGGTCGATCTGGTGGTGACCGACTTGAACTTACCCGTTGAAAGTGGGCTGGATCTCTGCCTTCATATCAAAAAACAGGCAAAGCTGGCGCATATTCCAGTGCTTATCGTAACTGCGGTGGTCAACCAGCAGCTCGCCGTCGAAGCACTACAGGCGGGTGCAAGTGATTATATTAACAAACCTTTCCATATCGGTTTGCTGCGTTCCAAAATCGCGCAGATCTTCAACCAACAACAAAACCTCGTAAAACGATATAAAAAACAGATTCAGGTGAATCTGTCACAGCCGGAGATCGAATCCGCGGATGAGCAGTTTATACGAGCGCTGGTCAGGGAAATCGAGAAGGATCTCAGCGACTCCACGCTTTCAGTGGAACTACTGGCAAAACGCCTGCACATTACCCGAGTTGGACTCTATAAAAAAGTACTCGCCATTACAGGCTATTCGCCAATGGAATACATCCGGCATATCCGGCTGAAACGCGCCATGCATCTCGTCCAGAATTCCAAATTGTCCATAGCAGAAATTGCTTATGAAGTGGGATTTGGCAATCCAAAACAATTCAGCAAATATTTTAAATCCGCCTTTGGAAACTTACCTTCTTTTCACCGTAAGAATCTTTAAATCATTCAATTAACCATATTTCTTTCAAATCACTACCTGTTGCTTGTTAACAAATCGCCCCCTAAAAGTTAACAAAACATAGCCTTAAGACAACCGGTTGCACCATATCTTTGATTTGTTCTTTCACTTGGGAAGGACATCAATAACCAAGGGAATACAGTAACCAATAAATCTTATTTTAATGCGCAACATAACGTATGCTTTAAGCGGTTTGATGCTCTTTGCAATCGTGCATCAGGGATTCGCACAAACTCACAAAGCTCAGCTTGAAAAAACGGCCACTGGCATAAGGGTCAGTTTCAAAAACTCCGAAACATCAATAGATCAGGACGTCTATCTGGACGCCATCACGGATAAGATCGTACGGGTAACGGTAGTTCCTAGCGGAGCTGTCTTAACTAAACAACAGAGCTTGGTCATCGTAGACTCGTTACATCGGCAGCTTAAATCACTGACCATTAGATCAAATGATTCTACTGCCACGGTACAGACAGCCGATCTGTATGCTTTGATTTCATTGCAGACCGGTAAGGTGGAGTTTTACGACTTAAAGGATCGTCCCATTCTGAAAGAGGCAAAGCGAAATTCCAATTCTTTTACTGCCAATAGCTACAATGGCGATGCTTTTTATCACATCAACCAGGACTTTATTGTCAGTCCTGAAGAGGGTATATATGGTCTTGGGCAACATCAGAACGCTGTAATGAACTACAACCGTGGAAAACAGGTCACCCTCCTGCAGTATAATACTGAAATCGGAATTCCATTTTTGCTTTCCACCAACAACTATGGCTTGCTCTGGCATAACTATTCCATCACGAAAGCGGGTGACGTACGTCCTTTATTGCCGCTGAATGCATTGAAACTTTCATCTAAGGAGGGGCAAGAGGGCTGGCTGACGGCGACCTACATGAATCGAAATAACGATGAGGTATACCTTTCCCGACCGGAGTCGATCATTGATTATGGTTATTTAACAGATCAGCACAAGTTTCCCAAAGATGTGAAGCTTGCGGATAGTAAGGTCGTTTATGAGGGTACCTTAGCTTCGCCGTATTCAGGCAGGCACGTGCTGCACTTCAAATACTCGGGCTATATGAAGGTCTGGATCGACGGCGAGCTTGTCGCTGACCGGTGGCGGCAGTCCTGGAATGCCGGTACTTTTGAGCTTGAAAAGGTCTTGGAAAAAGACCAGGCACACCAGATCCGGATGGAGTGGATCCCGGATGGGAGTGAGTCATACTTTACCTTAAATTGGCAGAGCCCAATTCCTGCAGCTCGGCAGGACCTCTTTTCATTTAATTCCGAAGCCGGGGATGCAATTGACTATTATTTTGTCCATGGCACATCCATGGACGATGTGATCAGCGGTTATCGACATTTGTCAGGTAAAGCACCAATTATGCCGATCTGGAGTTTTGGTTTTTGGCAGAGCCGCGAGCGCTATAAAACGCAGGCAGAAATCGAGCAGGCAGCCATGGAATTCCGCCAGCGGAAGATTCCGATTGACAACATCGTGCAGGACTGGTCGTATTGGTCAGAAAATGACTGGGGAAGCCAAAAGTTTGATCCCAACCGCTTTCCTGATCCGAAGGCAATGGTGAAGAAACTGCATGACAAAAATTTAAAGATCATGATCTCCGCCTGGCCAAAAATCAATGAAGAATCCACTGTATATGCCGAGTTTAAGACTAATAAGTGGATTTACCCACGAAATATTTACGATGGTCGCAAAGATTGGATCGGCAAGGGCTATACCTCTACATTTTATGATCCCTTCAACCAGGGTGCAAGGGATGCTTTCTGGAAGCTATTGGACAACAACTTGTTTAAAATAGGCGTCGATGCTTGGTGGATGGACGCCAGTGAACCGGATATTCATTCCAATATTGATCTGGATGAACGTAAAGCTGTTTTCCAACCCAGCATCGGCTCTTCAGTGCGCTACTATAATGCCTTCCCGCTCCAAAATGCCAAGGGCATTTATGAAGGCCAGCGGGCAACAGATCCAAATAAACGGGTTTTTATCCTGACGCGTTCATTTTTTTCTGGCCAGCAGCGCTATGCTGCGGCGGCTTGGAGCGGGGACATCGCGTCCCGATGGCATGATATGAAAGACCAGATTGCCGGCGGAATAAATTTCTCCATGTCCGGTACACCGTATTGGACAATGGATGCGGGCGGATTCCTGGTCGAAAACAGGTTCCATAAGCCTAATGCTACGGATCTGGAAGAATGGCGCGAACTCAATAGCCGCTGGTACCAGTATGGTGCATTCTTACCACTATTCCGAGCGCATGGCCAATTCCCGTACCGTGAGCCTTATCACATTGCACCCGAGGAACATCCGGCTTATAAAAGTATGCTCTATTCAATCAATTTGCGCTATAAATTGCTGTGCTATAACTATAGCCTGGCGGCAAAGACCTTTTTCGAAGATTATTCCATGATACGGGGGTTGGCCATGGATTTTCCGATGGATAAAGCAGGATTTGACCGTAATGACCAGTACCTCTGGGGACCTGCATTATTAATCAACCCGGTTACCGAGAAAGGTGCAACAAGCCGGAAAGTACATTTTCCAAAAGGTGCCGACTGGTACGATCTGTACAATGGCAAGAAAATAAGTGGTGGCCTGGACCTGGTGGTAAATGCGCCCTATGAGCGTATTCCCGTATATGCAAAAGCTGGCGCCATCGTTCCAATAGGTCAGCAGCTGCAATACACAACAGAGAAAAAGCAGACTGTCCTGGATCTATATATCTATGCCGGAGCCGATGGCCAGTTTTCACTATATGAAGATGAAGGCAATAATTATAACTACGAAAAGGGAAAATACAGTCGCATTGATATCCGCTATGATCACAACACAGGCACTCTGTCATTGGCTGATCGCATAGGTGATTTTGAGGGTATGTTACGCAACAGAAAATTCAATATCATTTTTGTCAATGATAAAAATGCTGTGGGTATCGACAGCAGCACAAGAAACTCAACAACAGTCGCTTATAACGGAAAAGCCTTACAGGTGAAATTAAAATAATGTAAAAACCAATTTATAAATCAAATCATATGATAAGCAAACAATTGTTGAGCAGGGGTGTGGCCGTGGTGGTCATGACCGGAATGACTTCGCTGGTCTGGGCACAGTCCTTTACAGGATCGGTTGTTTCAGCTGATTCAGGCTTGCCGATCGGGGGCGCGAGTATTAAAATAAAGAATCAGAAGATCTCAACAAGCACGGATGAGTCGGGTAAATTCTCATTGCAGACTCCAAAAGGAAGCGTGCTAACGATATCTTACGTGGGCTATAAAACGCAGGAAATTACAGTTACTGGAGCGAACAGCGTCATCCGCCTGCAACCCATCACCTCGGATCTGGACGAAGTGGTGGTCATCGGTTACGGTGTGCAAAAGAAAAAGCTCAATACTGGTGCAAACTTGAAAGTCGAAGGCGAGGAATTGCAGAAAAGAAATCAGCTGAACCCCTTACAGTCACTTCAGGGGCAAGCACCGGGTGTCTCCATTACATCCACTTCTGGTCAGCCCGGAGCGGATATGAAAGTGGTCGTCCGTGGATTGGGAACGATTGGTAATTCAGGACCGCTATATGTCATTGATGGTGTGCCGGGCGGCGATATTTCGGTATTGAACGCAGCAGACATCCATTCTATCGATGTCCTCAAGGACGCCGCTTCGGCAGCGATTTACGGTTCGCAGGCTGCCAATGGGGTCGTGCTGGTAACCACCAAGATGGGCTCAGCCGGTAAAAGCCAGCTATCCTTTGACGGCTATACCGGTATCCAGAATGTCTCACGTAAGGCGAAATTACTGGATGCCCATCAGTATAAAACAATCATGAATGAGCAATCCCTCAATTCGGGTGCTTCGACAATCAATTTTGATGGCATGCAAGGACTGGCCAACACCAGCTGGCTGGATTATATGTTCAAGGACAATGCGAAAATGGACAATTATAATGTGGCTCTGACCGGTGGTACCGAAAAATCCACCTATGCACTGTCGATGAACTACATCAGTCAGGAGGGGATCGTAGGTGGTAAAGACGTATCCAATTATCAGCGTTATGGCTTCCGTACAAATTCGGAACATAAACTGTTTGACAATTTTGTCAAAATCGGGCAGCACCTCAATTTCAATTACATTAAAAACCGTGGCATCGGTGTGGGAAACCAATACAATAATACTTTACGCGGTGCTTTCACCACTTCGCCGCTGTCACCGGTCTATTCAGACAACGGACTATATGGCAGCCCCTTCAACGATACTTCCAACTCACCGTGGTACAATGGAGATAGCAATCCGTATGGTGTAATGATGACCAATTCTAATAATAGCAACGATGGGCAGAAGTTGCTCGCGGATGTCTTTGCAGAGATCGAACCGATTAAGGGACTGAAAATACGCTCCTTATTGGGCTTTAATTATTATGCATCGGAATACCGGAGCTTTACGCCCTTGTACCGTTTTTCTATTTATACCTACAATCAGGACCATACCACCACTTCCCAGAATATGAGCAAGGGGCATACATTGACCTGGACAAATACCGCTTCCTATGATTTTGATATCCAAACGGATCACCGCTTTTCGGCTATGATCGGAATGGAGTCGCTACGATATCAGGGAACGTACCTTTCGGGCTCAAACTGGAACCTACTTTCGCAGTTCAACGATTTTGCACATGCCTATCTGGACAACACAACGGGGCAGGCGCATCTGGATGAGAAAGGAAATGTGGTTGAGACCCGCACCGTTTCGGGAAAACCGGAAAACGTCACACGTCGGGTTTCGTATTTCGGCCGCTTGGGCTACAATTATAAAGAAAAGTATCTTCTGAATGCTACCTTGCGCGCCGATGCTTCATCCAAATTTTCACGTGCCAACCGCTGGGGGTATTTTCCGTCAGTATCAGCGGGTTGGGTGATATCTTCGGAAGATTTCTTTCAGGAGAATCTAGGTGGAATAAACTTCCTTAAACTCCGTGCTTCCTGGGGGCAGGTGGGCAATCAGGATATTGCTGATTTCCAGTACGCCGCGCCAATCAGCACCTCAACGGGAATTACCTCGTCCAATCCCGGAGCCCATTATGTGTTCGGCACCAGCAATAACAATATCTCCGGTGCCTATCCGAGCCGCCTGTCCAATCCCAACTTAACCTGGGAAACCTCCGAACAGACAAATATCGGATTTGATGCCAAGTTTGCACAAAACCGTCTGGACTTGGTGGCCGACTTTTATGTCAAAAAGACCAAAGACTGGCTGGTGACGGCGCCAGTGCTGGCGACTACAGGAACGCTGCCCCCCTTTATCAATGGTGGCGATGTAAAAAATACCGGAGTCGAACTCGGACTCAATTGGTCGGATAAGGTGAACGAATTCAAGTACCGTCTTGGTGTCAATGGAGCATATAACAAAAATAAAGTTGGTCAGATCCCAACCGAAGACGGTATAATCCATGGTCAAACAGCGATGTTATACGACAATTCAGAGGAATTTTACCGCGCGGCAAATGGCCTGCCTATTGGTTATTTCTGGGGCTATAAGACCGATGGTCTTTTCCAGAACCAGTCAGAAATTGATACCTGGAAAAATGCCGGAAAGGGTATTCTGCAAGCGGATGTCAAGCCTGGTGATGTAAAATATGTGGATCAAAATAATGACGGGATCATCAATGCCGCTGACAAGACCAATCTAGGGGTAGGTATGCCTAATTTTACCTATGGATTTAACATCGGACTGGATTACAAGGGGTTTGATTTTTCGATCAATGCTTACGGTTCTTTAGGCAATAAGATCGTGCAGTCTTACCGAAATCATACCAATAAGCAAGCGAACTATACCACCCGGATACTAGACCGTTGGACGGGCGAAGGTACTTCCAATACCATCCCGCGTGTGACTGAAACAAATGTCAACTGGCAGTTTTCGGACTTATACATTCAGGATGGCGATTTCCTGCGGATCAGCAATGTAACCCTAGGTTATGACCTTTCAAAACTGATCAGGTGGAAATACGCCAATCAGATCCGTTTCTATCTGCAGGGCCAGAATCTCTTCACTTTTACCAAATACGACGGCATGGACCCGGAGATCGGTTATGGCACGGATGGTTGGGTATCTGGCATCGACCTGGGCTATTACCCTAGGCCACGGACTGTATTATTTGGTTTAAATGTTAAATTCTAAAATTGAGAAATCATGAAAAAACTAAGTTATATCTCATATTCCATGTTGTTGGGTTCCCTTTTATTGGGCTCCTGTTCATCTAGTTTCCTAGATGTTGAACCGATGACAAGTGTTCTGGAGAACAATTTTTATAAAACAATAGCAGACGCCGAAATGGCTTTGGTCGGTTGTTATGACGGCTACCAACGGACCACCTCTAACGGCAGCCAAGCTTTTTATATCACCTCGGAAGTCGCCTCTGACAACTGTTTTGGAGGTACCGGGACAACGGATGGTCGTGGTTTTCAGGCAATAGACCGCTTTGATATTGGGCAGTCCCAATCAGACAATAATATTTTCGATGGCACTTGGTCGGATTATTATTCGGGTATTTTTAGATGTAATACGTTGCTGGGAAAATTGAATGGCACAGATTTCTCCGGTAATACAACGGCACGCACACGGATCGAAGGTGAAACCCGGTTCCTGCGGGCACTCATGTACTTCGATCTGGTTCGCCTCTTCGAAAATATACCATTACTTACCATTCCGACAAGCGATAATATCCCGCAGTCGGATCCCAAGGAAATCTATAAGCTGATTGTTTCGGACCTTAAATTTGCTGCAAGCAGCATTCCGGCGAATGCTTATCCAAAATCGGCCGCTGCAACCAACGACGGCCGGGCAACACCTTTTGCTGCAAAGGCACTACTGGCAAGGGTTTATCTCTTTTATTCAGGCTATTATGCCGCTGAGGATATCGATATCTCCAAAACCGAAGCGCTGGCGGGATTGGAAGAAGTAATCAAAAGTGGCCAATTTGCTCTGGTCGCTGATTTTAAAAATCTATGGCCAGCAGCGAGTTATATTCCCAATGCCACAGACAATACATTGGATATTTCAAAATATGCGGGCAAAGGAAATTCGGAAGTGGTATTTGCACAGAAATTTAACAATACTTCAGATTACGAAGGTCATATCGATGGCAATCGCTGGGTCGTTTTCCTGGGCTTGAGAGGTAAGAATTGGTCGCCTTACGGCCAGGGATGGGGAGCATGTACCGTGAGCAAAAACTTCTTCAATACCTTTGATAACAATGACACCAGAAAGACAGCTTCAATCATAGACATCAACGGCGAGAAAATCCCTGATTTTGACCTGAAAGACCAGCGTGAATACACAGGATACGCCATCAAAAAATATGCACCAACAGCATTGCCGGATGGCACCACAAATACTGGTGGAGATAAGGATATGCAGTTGTCACAGGATCAGGATTACTTTGTAATCCGTTATGCGGACGTTTTGCTAATGGCAGCTGAACTGGGCTCACCCAATGCACAGCAGTATTTTGATCAGGTTCGCAAACGGGCCTATAAAACGAATTTCGTCGCATTGCCCGTCTCAAAGAGTAATATCCTGAAAGAGCGGAATTTTGAATTTGCCTTTGAAGGTATCCGTTACTGGGATGTGCTGCGGCAGGGGCTCAATAATGCTGCCGCTATACTGGAAACGTCCGAAGACGTACTAAGTGGATCGGCGCCCGATAAGGTCATTGTGACAAAAAGTAAATTTTTGACCACACGGGGATTTATGCAGATCCCGAATAAGCAGATCACCCTTTCAAATGGTGTACTGAAACAGAACGCCGGATGGAATTAATAAAAAGTACCGATCAATGATCGCTTGGTTTAACGATATAAATCTATACAAATGAAAAAAATAATAAGCTATGTCATCAGCCTCTTTGCGGTGATGACAATGGTTGGCGCATGTACTCCGGAAAAATATGCATTGGGGGAGATTGACGTCAGTCCGGCACAGCTGGCTAATGGAAAATCCTATACCGTGGAGCACGACGCCAATAATCCGAATATTGTTTATTTAACAAGTTTAATGGACTCGAAATACACGCCTTTATGGGAACACCCGCAGGGTCGCAGCCAAGATAAAAAGGTCACATTGAAGATGCCTTTTCCGGGGGAATACAGCGTCAGGTTTGGTATTGAAACCCGTGGTGGCATGGTCTATGGCAAGCCCGTAACGTTCAAGATTGACGAGATGTACGCCGAATTTATCAGTGATGAGACTTGGACTTTATTGAGTGGCGGCGCGGGAGAAGAAAAAACCTGGTACCTGGACCTGGATGCTGAGGGAGTCTCCCGTTATTTTAAAGGGCCTATGTATTTTTATGGTACCGGCGACTGGTGGGGAACGGTAAACAAGACCGGCGAACCATTGAACAGCGACAGCTGGAGCTGGGAGCCGGATTGGAAAGGCAATAGCTGGTTGATGCCTGCGGGCGATTATGGGAGCATGACCTTTGATCTCAAAGGTGGCGCAAATGTAAATGTAAACCATGCCATGCTGGGGAAAGTGCAGAAGGGGGTATTTAATATCGACACGGAAAAGAAAACCATGCGCTTGACCGGGGCGTCGCCGTTGCATGGCAAGCCGCAGGATGGGATCGTCGTCGACTGGGGTGATGTACGCATTATGTCATTGACGCAGAACACAATGCAGCTAGCTGTATTAAGGGACCCTGTACTTTCAAATGATGGAGCGGCCATGCTGACCTTCAATTTTATTAGTAGGGAGTATAAGGAAATTTTAGACCAAGCGGAATCGGATTCCAATCACGCAAGATAGGAGGCAGTACATGAATAGGAATAAATTAACTTTTTTGCGTAGGATATACATGTCCTTGGCTATCTTTGGCTACCTGCTACTATTCTTGACGATACCGAGCTATGCGCAGACAGGATTTAAAAATCCGGTTATCCGTGGATTTAACCCCGATCCGAGTATCTGTCGTGTGGGAGATGACTATTATCTCGTGACCTCCTCCTTTGAGTATTTCCCAGGGCTTCCGATCTACCATAGTAAGGACCTGGTCAACTGGAAGCAGGTGGGGCACTGCCTGACCCGGGCGTCGCAACTGAATCTCAAAGGGGTAAGTTCATCCGGTGGGCTATTTGCACCATCAATACGCTATCACAATGGTCTATTCTATGTGATCTGTACCAATGTATCGGATAAGGGTAATTTTTATTGTACAACAGAAAATCCTTCTGGTTCCTGGAGCGATCCAATCTGGGTGGATATCAAAAGCATAGATCCGGACATCTTCTGGGATGAGGATGGTAAAAGCTATTTTGTGACTCAGGGAGACGAAGGTATCCGTGTGACCGCCATTGACTTGAGTACGGGCAAATTGACCTCAATGGAGAAAGTAGTCTGGGCCGGTACAGGGGGACGTTTCCCGGAAGCGCCCCATATCTACAAAAAAGACGGCTACTATTATCTGTTATTGGGCGAAGGCGGAACGGAATATGCCCACAGCGCAAGTATAGGACGGAGCCGCTCCATCTGGGGACCTTACGAATCCTGTCCACTCAATCCGATTCTATCTCATTCCAACCGTTTGGGACAGGGGAATCCCATTCAAGGGGTGGGTCATGCAGACCTGGTCCAGGCCGCTGATGGCTCCTGGTGGACTGTATTCTTGGGATTCCGTGTGACACAACAGTATAGCTATTATCATATACTTGGACGCGAGACATTCTTAGCACCGGTAAGCTGGCCCAAAGATGGCTGGCCACAGGTCAACGGCAACGGAAAGGTCCAGTTAGATATGACTGTAAAAACCCCTCCAGCTGTGCCGGTAGCGGTCCCCGCACAGCGCGATAATTTCACTGATGCGCAATTAGGCTTGCCATGGCAATATCTGCGCAATCCCGACTCATCAAAGTACTCATTGACCGAACGCCGCGGAAGCCTGTGCCTGTATACAAGTCCGATTTCATTAAACGAAACGGAATCGCCCTCCTTTATCGGTCGTAGACAAACCGAACACGACTTTCAGTCCAGCGTAAAACTTGAACTTGTCGCCAATGCCGATGGGGAAGAAGCCGGTCTAACAATGTATCAGAACAATTCACACCATTACGACTTCTTTCTCAGCCGCAAGGGGGGAAACTATATGCTGCAGCTGCGTGCAAAAGTTGGCTCCCTGCATTATATCGTGGCTGAGAAGGAAGTTGCAGGCAGCGAGGTAGAATTGCGTATCAGTGGAACGCCTTTAACATACGCCTTTGCTTTTAAAGATGTAAAATCCGGAGGCTACAGCAAGTTGGCCAGCTTGGATACCCGTTACTTAAGTACCGAAGTAGCAGGCGGTTTTACGGGGGTAATGATCGGCCTGTATGCTAGCTCCAATGGGAAGGCGACCAAAGCGAAAGCATTTTTTGACTGGTTTGATTATCAACTATCTTCTTAACTTATGGAGTCATATCATTGCTATAATCTTATGCTGAAACTACTCTTATATAACAGGTATGGTCGACTACTGACTACAGTGGCACTTTGGCTGTTGATGACAGTACCCCTGATCGGACAATCCCGGCAGGAAACTATTTTTAATGCCGACTGGTGGTTTAAACTTGACAGCATCGGGCAGCATAGCCATACACGGGACGGTAGTGACTGGCGTCTGCTTGATCTACCACACGACTGGAGCATCGAGACGCCTTTCCGAGCGCACAGCCCCGCAGGTAGTAGTGCAGCTTATCTGGACGGTGGGGTAGGCTGGTACCAAAAATCGTTTAAGCTGAGCAAGGCGGATAAAGCCCAACGGATATTTATCAAATTCGAAGGTGTGTACGAAAACAGCGAAGTTTGGATCAATGGGCATCTGCTTGGGAAACGGCCAAACGGCTATATAGGATTTGAATATGAACTTTCGCCTTATTTACGTTGGGATGGCAAGGAAAATCTGCTTTCGGTCAAAGTTGACAACCATAAGCAGCCCAACTCACGGTTCTATTCGGGCTCGGGGATCTATCGCGATGTGCGGTTACTAACCCGTAATCCGGTCAGTATAGCCACAAACAGCACATTTGTTCAAGCTACACATCTCGATGAAAACCGTGCTGTTGTGAGCCTGTCACTGGATATAGAACAAATCCCGAAGCAGACCGGAACGCTTTCCCTGCGGACACAACTGGTATCACCCGAGGGTGTAGTAGTCGCCACTGAACAACATGTACTAGGCAAGCGTGGGCCAGGTGTCTATCCTTTCCAGCAGGAAATCATATTGGATAATCCGCTTTTGTGGGGAATAGAGACACCCCATCAGTATACTGCCCGAGTCCAGCTTCTGGCTGACAACCGGATCCTGGATGAACAGGACACCAAATTCGGCTTGCGCAGTTTTAGCTTTGATCAACAGCAGGGATTTATTCTGAACGGCAAGCGCCTCAAAATCCGCGGTGTCTGTCTGCATAGTGATCTTGGCGCACTGGGAATGGCTTTTAACCGATCTGCAGCGTTACGCCAGCTAGAGATAATGAAAGCAATGGGTGTCAACGGCATACGTACTTCCCATAATCCCGCAGCGCCGGCATTTTTGGACCTCTGTGACAGTTTGGGCTTTATAGTGATGAGTGAAACATTTGATGTCTGGAAAGGACATAAAAACCCCTTTGATTACCATTTATATTGGGATCAATGGTTTCGTCGGGATTTTGCTGACCAAGTTAAACGTGACCGAAACCATCCCTCGCTGTTTATCTGGTGCCTGGGCAATGAAGCGCAGGAACAGTGGCATTCCAAGACGGAAGGTGCAGCGATTCCCAAGGCTTTAGCAGCTATTGTAGACAGCCTTGATGGTACCCGCCCGACAACCATTGCCAATAATGAAATGTCAAGAGAAAATCCTGTATTAATGAATCCCGCCGTGGATATTATGGGCTACAATTATAACCATCAGAAATGGGCCAGTTTTCCGACAGATCATCCAGGAAAGAAGTTTATCGTAACTGAAAGTACTTCCGCACTGGAAAGCCGAGGCCAATATGATCCTGTACCTTACGATTCCATCCGGATGTGGCCTGAGCGATGGGATATCCCTTTCAACGGTGGCAATAGTGATAAAACCATCTCAGCATATGACAACGTCTATACTCCCTGGGGATCGAGCCATCAGACCAGTCTACGCTTAATGGAACAGTATGACCATATCGCCGGAATGTACGTGTGGACAGGATTTGATTACCTTGGCGAACCAACGCCTTATACCTGGCCTGCACGGAGTTCGT
This sequence comes from Sphingobacterium sp. GVS05A, assembly GCF_019969845.1. Classification (GTDB taxonomy): domain Bacteria; phylum Bacteroidota; class Bacteroidia; order Sphingobacteriales; family Sphingobacteriaceae; genus Sphingobacterium. The sequence continues at coordinate 43,631 of NZ_JAHXYR010000011.1, read as the reverse complement.
ATTTCGGGATCGTGGATTTAGCAGGGTTCCCGAAAGATGTATATTACCTGTACCAAAGCGTCTGGACCGACAAGCCGGTCCTGCATGTGTTACCACATTGGAACTGGAAACAGGGCGATAAGGTTGATGTGGTGGTTTATTATAATCAGGCAGACCGGGTGGAACTATACCTAAACGGAAAAAAAATCCGTGAGCAGTCCAGAGATACCACCCGTTATGACCTTGTTTTTAAGGCGATTAATTTTGAAGCTGGTGTACTTGAAGTGATTTCTTATCGGGATAACCAAAAGGTATTGAGCAAAATTGTCCGCACGGCAGGAAAGCCTTATCGAATCAAATTGTCCAACGAAAAATCCACGCCTAATACGGTGGGCAATGAACTAACTTATGTGCATGCCTATGTGCTGGACGAGCAGGGTACCATCGTGCCCGACTCAGCCCATGATATTAGGTTTTCCATTGAAGGGGAAGACGCAAGGATCGTGGCTACCGACAACGGTAATACAACTGATCTCCGGAGTTTTCAGTCGGCCTCGCGGCAGGCATTTCATGGAAAAGCACTGGCCATCATCGCTATTAAAAATAAGGGGAAAGTTGTTGTAAGAGCCGAAAGTAAAGAGCTTGTCTCGGGGGAATTGCAAGTTGAATCAAAATAAGAACGCCTGTAGGCCAATCTGCAATCCATATAACCTAAGAAGGGCGGTATAGTTATACCGCCCTTCTCAATATTTATCCGAGATGATCCCTTGTCGCGTTTCAGGTTATGGTAGTGTCGTAAGATCTATCGCAGGCGCAGCATTTCCATTAGTTACGGTAAACATAGTACCCGGGCTGACCACGGTATTGAAAAAACCACCATTTTTAAGGAAGAAACTATTTCCATTGCTGCCACCCATGGCATCAATGCGCTGGTTGCTGGAATAGGTTCCATCCACTGTAAATTTCGCCTGAACCACCGGCATCCAGGTGCCTGATGCAGTCCTTATCCATTGATTTTTATAATCTGCTGAGCGTCCAAGGTAACCGTTATCGGCGTTAAAGTTTTCAAGGAAGCTATGGAAATTGGTCAGATAAGTAGATATCTTGGGTCTTTTCCAGCTCGCAACCAGTACCCAGCTATTGACCGAAGGATCATTGAACCAAGCGGTAAAATCAGTGGCGCCATTCCCATCGGGCTCACCTTTAAGCAAGAATTTGTAGCTCTTGCCGCTTGTCCAGCTATATTTCATATAACTTTGCCCACCGGAACCCTCGCCACCAAACTCGCCCGTCGTGGTGTTAGCTCCTTTGCGGTTGAGTGTAATGCGATCTTCAACGGGTATTTCCGCTGGATTGTCCGTGCTGTAAGGACTCCATACCGAAAACAGTACACGGCGCTCGGTAGCCGAATTGACCTGCATACCAAAATACCCTTGACCGAATCCATTGGCCATAAAATAGGAACCGATTTTATCTTCGCCAGCAGGGACATTGATTTCGCTATAATAATAGGAGACCTGCTGGTTAGTCGGTACAGTGTACCCCAAGTGACAGGAAGGTCCACGTCTTGACCAATAGTAGGTATTGTTGACATTGTTGTCGCTGTAGATGGCAGTACCGGTTGTCGCTGATCCGCTCAAAATAAGATGGGAGACATCGGCAAAGTAACCACCGGTTTTGGAAACTCCCTGCAGATCCATTTTGACATAACCGCCAGCATTTATTGTATAGTTACCCACGGTATAATCCTTTACTGTGCCGCCCTTGAGGCTCAGCTGCTTACTCACACCGTTGATGGTCAACTTGACCACGCTGCTGTCACCATTGGGCAATACTTTGGCTCGGATTTTCACACTTAATGTTCCTGCCTGTGGCAATTTAGCATAGGTGCTCACAATACTGTTGGCATTGGTCCAGTTGGCTAAGCCATTGCTATTGATGACTTCAACTGCCCCGGAAGGTGCTGCTGTAATAAAGGCATTCCCGCCCAGGGGGACCTCATAACCGTTTGGACCTGGTGTGGCTGCCCGCAAGGACAGCTTTTCTTCAGTCTCCGATTTTATAACGGTTTTTTGACAGGAAACAAAACAGATCAGTGCCGCACTGAGCAGTGCTGCAAATTTAATTTTTCTCATAATTTATCTTTAATTGTTTACTATTAATTTATCAAAAAACTTACATGTTACGAAAAGGAATTAAACGCAATCGATTGTGTTATTTACTTCTGTAACAAGTTCTGCACTTTTGCAGCAATTTACAACGGCTTGACATTTAAGCTGCCCCTTGAATCACCAATTTTTGTATATTGCATTAGCCCCTTATTACCCCAAATTAGAACAGGTATAATTACAATTAGCACAAACACAGCTCTTAGGAATGGAACTAAAAATCAGACAAGCACAGGAGAATGAAATCGATGTATTATTGGAATTTGAACAGGGCATTGTAGCAGCCGAGCGCCCCTATGATGAAACCTTAAAGGAAGGAAAATTTCATTATTATGATCTGCTGGAATTAATAAAATCAGCAGAAGCAGAGGTACTGGTTGCTGCAATCGGCGAACAGATCGTCGGATCAGGCTATGCCAAAATAGTCGATGCCAAACCCTATCAAAAGTATGCAAAATATGTCCATTTGGGATTTATGTATGTCAGGCCTGAATATCGCGGTCAGGGTATCAATAAATTGATTCTGGAGGCATTGACGAGCTGGGCAAAGGAACGAAATATCTCCGAGGTCAGACTGCAGGTTTATGATCAAAATGAAAGTGCAAAAAAAGCATATAGCAAAGCAGGGTTTAAGCCCAATTTATTGGAAATGAGAATAGAGATTTAACTTCATAAAACAATGGAAGACCCAACATTAAAAGACTATCTGGAGCGAATAGCAATATCGGATGGTGTTTCTGGGGATCTGGAAACATTAAAAAAGCTTACGCAAGCGCATCCAAAGCATATTACCTTTGAAAACATAGATTCATTTACAGGCATCGTCCCTGCAATAGATACAACGGATATTTTCCAGAAGCTGGTCACTGAAAAACGGGGTGGTTATTGTTATGAACAGAATTCTTTATTCAAAGAAGTTTTGCAAGCCCTGGGGTTTAATATAAAAATGCATTTGGCGCGAGTGTTGTGGAGCAGCAAAGATGGCTCGGAAACCGCACGCACGCATATGCTGCTGACGTCCGATATCGAAGGCCAAAAGTATCTGGTGGATGTAGGATTTGGCTCGATGACACTGACGGCACCGGTATTATTTAATTCGGAGCAGGAGACTCCAAACGGTCTATTTCGCCTGATCAGCCTAGATGATAATTTCTACCGATTGGATGTGTTCAAAAATGAGTGGTTACCCATTTATAAGTTTACTTTAGAGGAGGTTCAACTATCGGATCTGGATATGGCCAATTGGTACGTAGCGACCGGCCCCAGTTCGATGTTTAATAAATTTCTGATGATCACCCGTGTCGATGAGCATGCACGATACGCGCTTTTCAACAAGGAATTTAATATCCGTGATAATGAGGGTGGCAAGAAAAGCAGTGAAATCAGCAGCGAGGAGGAGCTACAGTCGGTTTTGACAAACTACTTTAAACTCAATCTGCCAGCATCCTTATTGACAGCGCTCTATACCAAACTTAACGCAATTCAAAGTAGCTTTCAGGTTACACAGTAAGGGGTTGCACGCAGCACGGACAATAGGGCTTGTCCGTGCTGCGTGCTCAATAATTGATAGCTTGTCATTATTTTTCTTGTACCTATATTTAGATTTATTCAAAATAATGATATCTTTGGACTGTTATTATTTTGAATTTAATCGGTACCATAATCATCTATCAGACCGCTACAAGAAATGAAAGTTAACCCATCTAAGCTCACAATCGCATTATTATCTTGTTCTTTTTCATTATACCCATTAGTCTCCGCGGGTTCAGTATTTATCAGTAAAATTCCTTTATATAATTCAGTTCCCAAAAAACATCAAAAGGGTTCGATCTCAGGTCGAGTGGTCAATGCACAAGGTATTCCTTTATCAAATGTGCATGTTCAGCTCCAGGGGGCAAAGAGCAGCAAGTCTGACAAAGATGGTTACTTCAGATTAGCCGATATTGATTATGGTAAATACCGTTTGACCTTAAGCTTCGTAGGATTTGGTAAGCAATCTCATGACATTGAATTGCGCGAGGACAAACTTGATTTAGAAACTTTTACGTTGAATGCTGAACAACAGAGTTTGGATGAGGTTGTGGTGACAGCAAGTCGATTAGCAGAACATATTGATGAGGTACCCTCATCGATCACCTATATCGGTAGTAAGGCGCTCGATCAACAGCGTCAGATCAACGATAACCTACCATCCATCTTGATGCAGAAGGTGCCCAGCATTTCACCCAGTGAAGAAAGCCAAAATAATTTTATAGCCAAAATTCGTGGACGCAATTTTTTGGTATTGATTGACGGTATTCCACAGTCTACTCCTTTACGCAACGGTGGGCGCGACTTGCGGACGATAGATGCCAGTGCAATCGATCACATCGAGGTTATTAATGGTGCTACAGCGATGTACGGCAACGGAGCAGCAGGAGGTGTGATAAACTACATTACCAAAAAACCGCAACATGGTAAAAAACTGAGTTCGTCAACCTACCTCAATAATTCATTGAGTCTGGTAAAGCCGAGCGACAGCTATGGCTACAATATTGCGCAGGTATTTTCAGGGCAGCTAGACAAATGGGATTATGTTATTCAGGGTAAAGCTGGACGTTCGGGTGTAGTGCGAAGCTCCGATGGGGCTGTTGCCAGTCCGTTTTATGGACTGGGTGAGACAGATTCTTATAATGTCCTCGCCAAAATTGGCTATCAAATAGCCCCTGATCATCATGTTGAATTTATGGGTAATTATTATCGTAGCTTACAAGATAGTAAATATGTCGGTACCAAGGGCGATTTTGGCAAGTCTCCTGCTATTGGTATCCCTTCGGACACCGTCATTAACGGTGGCACCCCTTATAACAAAGCATTTCATTTAAAGTATGATGGTCAATATGGAAAGACGATAGCAAATTTGAGCTTGTACTATGAGGATATGAATACGGTCTTTGAAACTTACAACCAAAATTATTCTGACCACAAAGGAGCAAGGCTAAACTTTAATACACCTTTTCAACTGGGTGCATCGACCAACATGTCTCTGATCTACGGTGCTGATTTTCTGAAGGATCATACCGTACAGAAAACCATGAAAGATGATCTGGTTACACCAGATATGAATATGAATAATATCGCTTTTTATGTGCAGAGTAAATTGAACATTGGTACTGACTGGATTCTAAAAGGCGGGGTGCGCTATGAAAATATTCGGTTTAAGGTGGGTGATCTGACCAAAAATGGAAAGCTAACTGCTGGTGAAAATAATAATTCAGACGCTTTTGTCTTTAATATCGCCACGCGGTACAATAAATATAGTTATGCGCAACCTTTTGCTTCCTTTTCTCAAGGATATTCTATCGGTGACGTCGGACTTATTCTGCGCAATGGTGTACCATTGAGCCAAATTGATCCTAAACCTGTTGTGGTCAATAATTTCGAACTGGGTGTAAATGGCAAGATGGATATATGGGACTACCAGGTGACAGGGTATTATAGTACGTCTAAGAAAGGAACCACTTTTGCGGAGACTTCGACACCAGGCAATTACGAATTGACCCAAGTACCACAACGCATTTATGGCGTGGAGTTTGTCGGAAACTTAAAACCCGTCCGATGGCTATCATTGGGTACTGTGCTTGGTTATATGGATGGACGTCAGGATCTGAAGAATGAAGGCAAGTACAAAGATAAATTAGACAACTCCATTATTTCTCCATTCAAAATTAATCTAAATGCCGATTTCAAGTTAACGGATCAATGGAATGTGTATTTGCAATACCTTCATTTGGGTGGGCGGGATGTATTTCCTGCAGCAGAATATAATTATGGAAAATACCCGATTTCCGGTTATAATCTGGTTGATTTCCAAACGAGATATAAATACCAGAAGTTTACCTTTTTATTCTCCATCAACAATTTATTCAATGCCGATTACTATCCCATCCATGCCGAAGTACGTGGTGCAACCAATGAAGGACGCTATTACATCAAGGGAACTGGCACTATGGCAAATTTAGGGGTACAGCTTGACCTCTAGGTCTACGCTTTTTTCTGGCCGTTGTCTTTTTATTTCTCTTGTTGAGCCATATCCAAAGACCGGTTATGGGAAGAGTGGCAGCCAAGCTAACGGCCAGAAACAGGACAATTTTTGAAGGAAGACCAAATACCGAACCAACGTGGATGGGTTTGACCATCTTTCGCATTTGTTCGGCCAAAGGCAACTTGTTCATGGGGTTGTTTTTAATCAGCTTTCCAGATCTGCTGTCGAAATAGGCCTGATTGATCTGCAACAGTGTGCCAGCAAAAGATTCCTTTGTCAATGAAAAAGCTAGATTTCCTTGATCCGGAAATGTCATTAGTATATTTCCCGGGTTAGGATAAAGGTTGTTAATCTGCTGATACATTGTCTCAAGCGGCGAAAAGGCAACAGGAATGTCCGTTGTTGGATTTTTTACCCTTTCTTTTGTTATCTTGATATCTACACCAAATAGTCTAAAAAACTGCTTATTGTACCAGTCAAAGCTCCAGGTTAAACCTGTTAGGGTAAAAATAAGGAGGAACAATGCTGCATAGAGCCCCCCGACAGCGTGAAAATCCCATACTTTTCTTTTGGTAGAAGCGGACATTTTAATTTTAAAACGTTGCTTGAGCAGGAGTTTATTTTTAGGCCACCATAGATAAATCCCGCTTATCGCGAGAAATAGGGTTGCAATGGCCGAGATCCCCGTAATGGTCGTTCGAATTTTGTCCATCAAAAGAAAGCGATGAATGTCTAATACTCTTTGAAAGAAACGCTCAGCCTGTGCTCCTTTGGACAAGACTTCACCTGTATAAGGGTTAATATAGGCATACCAATATTTTTCTTTTTTTGAACCATATTGAATCCGATAGCTTCTAGCGGGATCAGCGGGTATTTCAATACGAAAAAGCCTTTTATCCGGAAAAATATTTTTTGCCCCTGACACAATCGCATCGACAGGTAAGCGACTTTTTAGGGCAACAACTCGCTGTTCTTTGGGCCATAGCAAAGGCGTCAGTTCTTTCTCAAAACTTAGGAGCATTCCCGTGACACAAACGGTCAAAAAAATGAGGCCAAAAAATAATCCGATATAAAGATGTAGTTGTTGAAATACTTTTTTTAGACTGTTTTTGGGGGTCGTCTTATTTGCCATTGCTTTTGATAAAGTACGATGATAGGACAAAAGTACAGTATTATTAGTAATAATTCTAAACAAGAGAGGTGAATTCGAATAAATATTGGGTTAGCTTTACTATATTATTTATCTGTCGTCCAACAACCGAATGCTGAAACACAGTATTGTAGATTTAGGTATGGAGAAAATGGTGGTAGAAACTATGGTATTAATGTTAGCGATTCAAGGGTACGGGAGCTACAAGGGGAAACGTTTCTTTGCAATTGTTCAACGAATCGTAATTTTCTGTTGACGGATTTTAAATAGGAGGTCATGGCTATTGTCGAATGCTTTATTTTTATTTCGAAAATTTATATAGATGAAAATAATTTGGACATGCATTCAATGGTTAGTGGTTGCCGCCTTCATCGTTGTGTTCGTTTTTGTATTCAACAGTTACCGCTATCTACTCTATGCCTTGATATGTTCTTCCGTGCTCTATTTTCCATTGACAAAAATAATTGCCAACAAATTAAGCAATCAAGATGGCAGCGAGAAGGTTCGATATGATGTCAATGGAAAACGTGTAACAATGCAAATGAGCAAGCTCACCGCATCCGTCATTTTGTTAATCGTTGTTTATAGTGTAGTGATTAGTGTCTTTTCCATAAGTCCATATTTGGAGCGGAAAGAGTTTGTACTGACGCATCCAAATTGGGTCGCGGTAACACCTTCCATCCTAAACCTTACAGCTGACATTCAACGCGGGAAGAATAAATATGCGTACATAGATTTGGAGTACCAGTTTACTGCAGATAAACATTCGTATTCAAAAAAAATAGGTAAAGCAGAAAAGTTGTATTCATTTTTTCCCATTATCGGGAAGCGACGTTTTGAGGAAATGCGGATTGACTTGTTAAACAGAGCAACCAAAAAAAATATCGCTAAAGAATGCCTATTGTTTTATAACCCTAACGATCCCGAACAGCAAAAGTTTTTTCTAGCTAACGATAATTTCTATCCACAGGGATCATGGCTGTACGATATGTTGTTTGTATTTTCCACAATATTTTCTGTTATTGTGATTATGGCCATGTTGTTTAAAATAATACCATAATAATAGCATGAAAAATCAAATCATCCAAAGATGAAAAAATGCTTAATATTGCTTGCAATTGTTCCGATTATTAGGCAATAAAACGGAATAGCGATAATAATCAGGGGATTATTACATTAGATTATTGATGTTGCATTTTAGCTGGATCGTCATAATATGCATAATTCGGTCTTTATCCTCGTCGGCAATTGGGTTTTCACCACCTGAGGGCATATCTCCGAATCGGCCAACAAAAGGAAAGTCTCCACCAAATACAGATTTATAGAAATCAAAGGCTTCCTTACAATTTCCGTTAAAGGTTAAATAAACATTGACTGTTGCCATATTTTTAAATTTTAATAATAATCAAGTTAAATTATACGTTGAAGATCCATTTCCGTTGGGTATCAGCTGCTGACGCGGGGTCTTTTCTTTTCCTAAGATGACAACATCAATAACCTTATTTTTGTTCTACACATTTAAACAAAAACCTCCGCAACCGAAAGCTATTATTTATTTTTCTTTCGGTCGCGAAGGCCTGTTATAGTCCGGAGGAGCAATAGCAATTTTTTAGCTATTGCCGGATGGTTCTGATCGAACCAATAACAATTAAAATTGCTACAATACAGAGGGCTCCCGCTGAGAAAAATGCTGTTTGAAAGCCTGCATTTAATGCATCGGCATCGGATGCACCAGTCATTTTCAAGCTATTGGTTTTCGCAGCGGAAACAGCCACGATAATTGCCAAGCCCAGGGCCGATCCGACCTGATAACTTGTATTCACCAATCCGGAAGCTAATCCCATCTCGTCCGGTTTGGCCCCGGACATCGACGCAATCGTTCCCGGAATATAGGTTAGCGACATCCCCAAAGCTCCCAACAAAGAGGCTGGCAGTACATCTTTCAGGAAAGAACCATCTGCTGGAATCGTGCTAAATAGAAATAAGGAGCCCGCAAGGATGACCAGACCAGTTATAATATTAGTTTTGAATCCGAACCTCGCGACCAGTTTTCCTGTAAAACCGACCATCAGGATCATAATGGCTATGGTCATCGGTAACAGGGCTAGGCCGCTATGAAAGGCTGAATAATGCAGAATCTGCTGTAGGTAAAGGTTAAGAAAAAACCATAGTGGAATCCAGGCGGCGGCCAATAGCGACATCATCAGGTTACCTGCCGATAAATTAGGGACCTTAAAAATAGTCATCGGTACAAGTGGATCACTTTTCTTTTTCTGCAGCATAATGAACACAATAAATAATAGGATCGATATGCCCAACAATACTACTGTCTGTAAGGAACTCCAGCCGACATGTTCTGCCGACACAATGGTATATACCATCAACACAAGCGCGATGGTGGCCAATATTGCTCCGGCAAGGTCGATTTTTCCTTTTTTTGTGCTGCCCTTAAACAACAATCGCTTGCTGAACAGCAGGACAATAAGCCCTGCGGGGATATTGATCAAAAATATCCAGTGCCAGGAGAGCCATTCTGTAATCACACCACCGAGGAAAACTCCGGCGGATCCACCAGCTGCTGCCGCGGCTCCCCAAAATCCGAAAGCGCGATTGAGCTCTTTTGGATCGGTAAATTTAGACATGACCAGGGTGAGGGCGGCAGGAGCGATCAGGGCAGAGCCCAGTCCCTGTAGTCCACGACCAATATTCAATACCAGTTCAGACCAGGCGATACCGGCTAAAAATGATGCCGCAGTAAGAATACCAAATCCCCACATAAAGATCTTGCGCGCACCAAAGAGGTCAGACAAACGCCCGCCAAGCAGCAGGAAGCCACCAAATAGGATAACGTAAGCGTTAAAAATCCATTGCAGACTGGATTGTGAATAGTCTAAATCGGCTTTTATTGCCGGAAGGGCGACTCCGATAATGGAGGTATCCATAATGACGATAAACTGCGCCGTGCAGAGTAGGAAAAGTGCTGCCCAGCGTTTTGGATAAGGTACGGTTTTACCCTTTTGTTCGATAGTTTGCGTATTCATGTTGTACGTTTTCTTTAAATTGTCTGTGTAAAATCTACTGGTTTATTTTTGATTTCAGGTCCAATAATCCCAAGGCATGTTGCATCTCCGTATGGAGCATCCTCAGGTTGTAAGTGGCCCGTAGCCGGTTTATCCGTGCCTGTGTCAGTGCGAGGTCAGCATCCGTCAACTCAAGGCGCGAACCTAAGCCATTTTTGAAACGGTCTTCGTTCATCTGATAGTTCAGTTCTGCTGAACTAACGGTTGTTTTCTGGATCTCCAATTGTGTAATTGCTTCTCTCCATTTGCTGATGATAGCGGCCAGTTGGGTTTTGATTTCATCTCTAAAATCGTCTAAGCGTATCTGTTCCTGTTTTAGTTTAATGCTCGCCTGATTGATTTGCGATCGGGTCCTGTTGCCGTTGAAAATCGGTATGGACAGCTGTAGTCCCAAAAACGATGTTCTGGGCCAGGCATAGTCCCCCAAGCGCATATTATCTGCTTGGGCTTGCACCTGATACTGACCTACTAATGCCAGCTTGGGCAGGAGCTCGGCCTCTTTGGCTTCTATCTTTTTCTGTTGAAGATCAATGAGCAGTTGCTTTATAGCAAGGTCCTTACGATTTTGAGCCGCCGTTTTCAATAGATCATCCAATAAATAAGTTTCCTGCTGGCCGCTAAATTCCAGCTTATCACTCAATACAATACCTTGGGATTCATCTATTCCAAGCAACCGTTTTAATTCGATGAGCGAAACATGGGTATTGTTTTTCAGATACGAGACCGATGACTTGATATTTTCTACCTCAATAAAACTGCGTAGTGTATCAGATTTCAGTGCCCGACCTTGTACAAATAGGGAGCGGGCATCATTCAGGGATCTGATATTTCGGAGCAAGCTTTGTTCAAGTAAAGTTAGTTGCTCGCTCATGATCAATATATTAAGATAGTTTACCGAAACCTGAAGCGCAACTTTACTTTTAAGGTCAGCTGTTTTTTGAAGTTCGATCTGTTCATTGATAAATGCTGTTTCCCTTTGCCTGCTGAGGTCTACCGCAAAAATGGGTTGATACAAGGAGAGCATGCCGTTAAAAGCATTTTTTCCTCCAACAGCAACATCTTGTACGGGTTTGCTTGTACCGGCAAAATACCCCGGTAGAAATATCGTTTGCCGGTCAAAGTAGTAGGAATAGGCCACGTTTGCCGTAATGGTGGGTAATAAAGCTCCTCTGCTTTCCGTTGTCAGCGCTGTCGCATGTATTTCCTCCAATAGCTGTGCCTGTACTGTTTTATTTCCCTTTTCTGCGATTTCCAATGCAGCAGTGAGGGAGAGGGCTTTATCCTGAGCAAGCAGTGGTTTGCCTCCGTAGATCAGCAGCAGCGTGGTAATGCATGTATATATTGTTTTTTTCATTGTAATAAACTTTGAAATTGATAATTAGTGCGTTGCGTTTTCATGTAGGCTTTCGACATCTTCTTCAACAATGACTTCCCTGCGCTTATTACTGGACAGGTAGGAGTAGACCGCCGGGATAATAAATAGCGTGAGGATACCGGAGAACACAAGTCCACCAGCGATGACAATGCCTAGGGACTGACGGCTGTTTACTGTAAGCGCAATGGGCAATGCACCGAATATCATCGCCAAGGAGGTCATCAGTATGGGACGAAAACGCTGTTCAGCGGCTGTAATGGCGGCATCATATTTCGAAAGTCCGGTATCTTTCAGGTGATTCGCAAATTCGACGATTAGAATACCATTTTTGGTAATGAGTCCAACGAGCGTAATGATGCCGATTTGACTAAATACATTTAAGCTCTGACCAAACCAGTGCAGGCTCAGGATAGCTCCTGTTACTGCCATCGGTACCGTAAGCATGATGGTGAGCGGGTCTCTGAGACTTTCAAACTGGGCGGCCAATATCATATAGATGAGTAGAAGCGCCAATATTAATGTGAAGGTGATATTGCCCTGGCTTTCGCTGAAATCGCGTGACTGCCCAGCTAAGGAGGATTTAAAATTCTCCCCAAGCACTTCGGCTTTTATTTTTTCGATCTCCTGGATAGCTTCAGCAAGGCTTACACCCGGCATGGGGGCTGCGGATATCGTAGCAGAGGTATATTGATCGTATCGGTAAATCGCGGCTGGACTTACAGCTTCTTTCGTGGTGATCAGGTTACTCAGTGGAATCATCTGCCCCGTAGTTGAGTGGACATAAATACCATTTAAGTCATTGATATCATTCCTATAACGGCGTGACAACTGTCCAATCACTTCATATTGACGGTCATCACGTAGGAAGTAACCATAACGTTGTCCCGAAAGGGATAGCTGTAGGGTACGAGCCACCTCTTCGATGGATACACCCATCAGTGCTGCCTTCTCCCGATCTATCGTTATTTTTACCTCTGGTTTGTTTATTTTAAGATCTGAATCGGCAAACATCAATTTTTTGCTCTGACGTACCGCACCCAAAAATTTAGGTAAGACAGCGGTCAAACTATCCAGGTTTTGTGCCTGTAACACAAACTGGACTGGCATACCACCACCATATCGGGTGCCAATAGTTGGCGGAAGATAGGGAAATAGGAGAAAACCACGGAAATTACCTGAGGCAGCACCATATTGGTTGTATAGGTCCTGGATAGACTTTTTCCTTTCTTTCGGGTCTTTCAGGTAGATACTTTGCACCGCAACATTCACCGGAGCGGGAGCAGGGATAAAGGAAATGGCCACCATGGAATAGGTCTGGTACAAGCCATCGGTAGAATCGTTTACATACTTACCGACCTCGATCATATTCTTTTTCATGTACTCAAAAGAAACTCCTTCGGGAGCTACAGCAATCAGATTCATATTGGAGCGGTCTTCTACAGGTGCAAGTTCCGATGGCAATTGTTTACCGACGAAGTAGATCAGTCCTGTCGTAACAATCAGAAACACCCAGGCGAGCCAGCGTACTTTCATGAAAAGAACCAGCAATTGCGTATAGCCGTTATTTAAGCGGACAAAAAAAGGTTCAGTCACCCGATAGAACCACCCTGGACCAGCTTTCTTTTTGAGAAAATAAGCGCTCAGCATGGGTGTCAGTGTCAGGGCCACGAAAGCGGAAACCAGGACAGATCCGGAAACTACAACGGCAAACTCAAGAAAGAGCTGACCGCTGATACCGCCCATAAATACAATTGGCAAGAATACCGCTGCCAGGGTAATTGTGGTTGAAATTACGGCAAAGTAGATTTCTTTGGAACCTTTAAATGCGGCCTGTATCGGGGACATCCCTTCCTCAATTTTTTTGTAGATATTTTCAAGTACCACGATAGCATCATCGACCACAAGTCCAATTGCAAGCACGAGCGCCAGCAGTGTGAGCACATTGATGGAAAAACCAGCAATATACATAATGAAAAATGCAGATAAGATAGATACCGGTATGGCCAATACCGGTATAATGGTCGAACGCCAGTCCCGAAGGAAAAGAAAAATAATAAGCACGACCAATCCAAATGCGATAAATAGGGTTTCTTCAACCTCCTTGATGGATTCACGGACGGAACGCGTGAAATCAAATCCTACAATAAGTCGGTAATCGGAAGGTATATCTTTTTTGAGCTGTGCCAGGCGTTTATAAAATTCGTCCACAACCTCTATGGCGTTGGCATCACGCTGGATCTGTATCGCTACCCCGATACCGATACGATTCAGATTGCCTGTCTCGTTGATAATAGCGGTACGTTCGTTCATTTCACCAAGTTCTGCTACACCGATATCCTTCAGTTTGATAACGCTGTTGCCGACTTTTTTGATCAGCATCTCATTAAAATCTGCGGCACTGTTGAGTCGTCCCAGCGTCCGTATACTCAATTCGCTGTGATCACCTTCGATGCGGCCGGAGGGCAGATCAATATTCTCTCTGAGTAGGGCCTGTCGGACATCTTCGGGGGTAAGCTGATAGGAAGCTAGTTTAATCGGGTCAAACCGGAGTCGCATGGCATATTTATGCTCTCCGACAATAGCGACGTTATTGATTCCCGGAATGGATTGCATCCTGTCTTTGATAACCGTGGAGGCAATATGACTGACCTCTTTGATATCTTTTGTATCACTTTCTACTTCGAGAAAGGCAACGAGGTTGTCTGCGGAGGATGCTTTCTGAACAATAGGTGGATCTACATCTGCTGGCAGCTGCTTCCGGGATTTGGCGACTTTGTCTCTGACATCATTTAACGCGTCCTCAATGTCAGTCTCACGGTTAAATTCGACCGAGATCACACTGACCTGTTCACGTGATTCCGAAGAGATTGTCCGGATACCACCGGCTTCGGCGATAGACTCCTCCATAGGGCGCGTAAGTTTGGATGCAATGACATCAGGGCTCGCACCGGGGTAGAAGGTAATCACAGAGATGACCGGAGGCTCGGTAAGTGGAAACTCCCGCACCCCCAACTGTTTCCATCCGACAATTCCCAATATAACCAACAACAGAGAAAATACTCCGGCCAATACAGGCTTTTTAATACTTAGTGACGATATACTCATGGCATCTTATTTAGTTGGAATAATAGCTTTTACGGGTGTGCCATCTCCAATACGCAACATATTGGAGACAATAACGCTGTCACCGGTACTCAGACCGGATGTGATGACGGCATCGGCTTCCGTTCGGTTACTGATGGTGACGGCAATGGGTTTCGCTTTGCCATCGACGATAACAAATGCATTGTATCCGCCATCACCGGGCATAAGGGCCTCAGTAGGCACCTTGACACCCTTAGCTTCCTTGTCGCTGCTGCCAAAATGTATTTTGGCGGACATCCCTGGGCGGAATTTTTTATTAGAGTTGTCCACGCGCGCTTGAACTTCCAGACTTCGGCCCGAAGCATCCAGCCCCGGCTCGGTAGCGAGTACCGTCGCCTCAAGTTGCTCTGCGGATAGTGCTGTTGTGAAGCGGACTTTTGTCCCATTGTTGATCAAAGGCAGGTGTTTCTCAGAAATAGAAAAGTTAATCTTGAGGCTGATTTGATCCTGTAGAGTAACCAGCGCGGCACCAGGGATAACATAGGCACCTACATGCACTTTTGAAATACCTATTTTTCCGGAAAAAGGAGCTCTAATGACAGTCTTCGCCAGTTCTACACGGAGCAATTCCTGTTGGGCGGTTAAAGAACGAAAGCGCATAAGTGCTTCATCGTATTCCTGTTGTTTGATCGTTTCGGTTTTCAACAGGTTCTGTAACCGTTCTTTGTTCAGTTTTGCGAGTTCCAATTCAGCTCCGATCTGATTAAGACGTGCCCTGATATCGGTATCATTCAGGATATAGAGTATGGCTCCCTGCTCCACGTAGCTACCGTCCTGAAATGCGACACGGGTAATTTTTTGTGGCAGTTCGCCGACAATGGACACTTCCCGATAAGGCATCATGGTTCCAATAGCGGTCTCATCGTGATGAAGTTGCTCCTCCTGCGCGATCAATATATCGACAGGCAACCGCGCATCATCAGCTTTGGTGCTGCTCGGTGTTGCCGCTGTTTTTTCAGGCTTGTTCTCACAGGCAATAAGTATGATACCAAGTAGAGGAACTAACATACCCGTCCTGGATTTTGTTGATTTGTATAACATGGTCTTGCTTTTTAATTGTGCAATAAATGATTAAACGTTACTATCTTTATAAATTGATCATTGGAATTTTCCGGACATTGTGTCCAGATCGTTTATCCGAATACAAAATTGGCGATACCCGCGCAGGCGCAGCGTATGCAACTCCTTATTCGATTTATAAGATTTACTGATTTTTCCAGCGACTCTAACAGCGACGAAGAAGTTGGCCGATGCCGATAGAGATTGCGTGCGAACCCCGTAACATCAGATGCTAAGGTTCATTTGTTCCGGAAGGATTAAATACGAAAGGGGCGGAGTATAAAAAAGGAGAGCTACTGTTATTTCAGTAGCTCTGTTGGTTTTCTGTCCAGTTTTGCCTGTTTAAAATGGCTTGATGTGAAGCCCGTGTATTTTTTTAGTTGGTTGGATAGGTATGCCTGACTGCTGTACCCCAAGGCATAGGCAATTTCCGTCAGAGACATTTCGGTGTAAACCAACAGGTGTTTTACCTTTTCGAGTTTCCTAAAAATAATATACTTTTCGAGCGTTATTCCCTCCGTTGACGAAAACAGGGTACTCAATGTATCGTAATTCTTATTTAGCTGATCGCTGATCAAGGCCGTAAACCGGGTTGGGACTCCGCTTGCCAATTGCATATCGATCCCTTTTTCAACATACTCTTTTATACCATTGATTATCTTCTGTTTCTTTTCGTAAAGCAATTCGAAACCGTTTCCTTTCAGCATCAGTTCCATTGTATTCATCTTTTGAGGCAAATCATCCGTCGCTTTAAGGATGACTTGCCCAAGCATAATGTCCAATACCTCAAAACCCAGGGTCGTCATTTCCCTTTCCAGTACATACACACATCTATTGCACACCATTCCTTTTATTAACAGAGTCGTAGTTTTCATCATGTATTTGTCCCTCTTTTATATCCGGATAAAATTCACCATTTGTATCAAATATGATTATATAATATTCCGGCTTAGATTTGCAAAATTTTGGGTTATTTTCTGTGGTAGCATTAAATATCATAAAATTAAGGGGGAAAAGTATATAGTTAAGACTGTCGATCTTTCTGAATTTTGTAACAGAAAATATGTTAGCAAGATGAAGAACAAAGCAAGTAATGAACATCAGATCGGCAAGATACTGAAAGACTATAATTTAGGAAAAAGTGGTATGGAGCTTTTTGATAAATATGGCGTGTATGGCGCCACGATTTATGAACTGAAAGATAAATATAAAGATGTCGCAATGGATATTCTGGTGGTATTGGTGAATTTGAACGAAGAGAACAATACACTAAAAATGATGTATGCCGATCTCTGTCTGGAGCATCGAAATCTAAAGGAAATGTTGAAGGAAAATTTTTGAGCTGTATGTGTTACTGCAAAGTAACACATACATCCCCAGTTAAGGGATAACTTTGACAGAGCAAAACTATTCCCGCTGCAATATCCTCAGGGGGTAATGCGTCATGACGGGGCATATGAATTGTACCTGTTGTTTTGACTGCCCAACAGGTTCCACAGGTTCCATTGTTGCAAGAACTTGCTACGTTGATATCATGTATTTTCATAGCCTCCAATAACGATTGCCGCGGTTTAACTTCGATAAGTGAAGTACATTCGAATGTTTGTATTTCATCGTCTACATAGCTGTCCTCGTAGTGCGTTACGATTACCTCATTTGTGTTGTCATCTGTTTCAAAATTAGCCAAATCTGCAGATGTCGCATTGAAATATTCCATATGGATATTTTCTTCGGGAATTTTCAGGCCTATCAGGGCATCCCTGTAAAGGTCCATCAGCGCAACAGGACCACAGATATAATAATGTGTGTCATTAATTGCTGCGACAAGCCTTTTGATCACTGATCGGAGCACAAGTAAAGAGAACCGCCCCGGAATATGATTCATTTTTGTTGAAACAAATTCCGGTGCCGTAAAAGAATAGCAGATGTCCAAAGTGCGCTCAGCTTCGAGTGATGTTAATAGATTCAAAAAAATAGTTTCTTCCGGTGATTTGCTACTGTAGATCAACAAAGGAGTATATTTCGTGCTGTCAATACTCTTCAACATCGAAAATAGCGGTGAAATACCGCTCCCTCCGGCAAGCAGAACAACCTGCTGTTGATCTGCAATCTTCTGATCCAGAATAAAATTTCCGAATGGACCTGTTATGTCCCAGGTTTCGATATTTGCGGCATAATCTACGATATAAGAACTCATCTTACCGCCTCCAACCCGTTTAACCGTAATAGCAGGATAACTGTCGGATGGGATGGAACTCAATGAATAGGATCTTATAAGCAATTCGCCATTGATATTAAGCCGGATATTCAGGTACTGTCCGGGCAGGTAGGTCATCTTCTGTGCTGTTGCATCGAAGTATATCGTTACCGTGTCTTCTGTTTCCTTTACAATTTTATGTGTACGCCAAGTATATTTTTTCATTCCACAATTCCTTTTCTGACAATGATTGTAAGTGCCAAGCCCTTATATTTTTTTTTGCTGTCGCCTGATGTTTTCCAGTTTGATTTTTCGGATGCGTTTGAAGTGTGCTGATGTTAACCCGGTATAGCACAGCAATTGTTCCGATAGGTCATTTGATTTTTCATAACCTAGTGCTTTTGCGATCTGTGACATTGGCTGTTCAGTATACACAAGCAGTTCTTTCACCTTTTCGACAATCTGTTTTAGGAAAATTACTTCCAGACTCATATCACATCGGGCAAGGAATAGATTGTTCAATTCCTGATAATCTGTTTTTAGTTCGTTGCTAAGTTCCAGTGCAAATTGGGCGGGTTTTCCGGTTTCCAACCGCGATTGAATAATCTGCTCCGCCACACGATAAACTTTCGTTATCATATCCGGGCACTCATCTGAATTGTATATATTTATCATAGCTCATGTATAAAAGGGGACTTTTTGCAGGGATTCTTACCAATAACGTAGAGAAGCAGATGGCTTGCTTCTCTACGTTATTGTGCATTATCCGCAACAGCCTGTTGAACAACTTGAAGATTTTTCACTACGCTCAGGTATTACGTTGTAGCCTGCGCGCATGATCGCGGACACCAGTTGTTCTTCAATTTCATTACGTTCAATTAAAACAGTAAGTCTTCCAGCTTCCAATCTTTCGATTTTTACATCCTCAAACTCATTAACCACAGCGTTCACTCTTGTTTGACAGTGTGTGCTCTGCATATCTGGTATGCTCAATTCTACATTTTTCATCTTTAATTTATTTTAGTCTTACAAATTTCCTGATTACCTACCGCGGAATTACTATGGTATTTCGGGTAAGAGTTGTGAAATTTACTGATATACTATGCTGGCGACTATTGGTTAATTGTCCTATTTTGAAACAGAGGCAATAGTTTAATCCGACTGTAATCGTTTGCGATATGGTTCCCCTGTTTTGATAAGATATTCATGTACAATTGCTGCTCCTTTGCTGCGACAGCCTGTATTAATGTCGCATATCTTTTGGGCAGAGATAATATGCCCTTATAATAATTATAAAGTATGCTGTTCTTTCTTAGATAAATTGCCCGTAGCAGATTGAGTTCGGCTATCAGATGCGGGTTATCTAGGCCAGCCAAAAGATTACGCGCGATAAGATCATAACTGCGCTCAAGTTCTTCTGAGATAACCAATTCCAAAATAATATTCATATTTCCAAAGAAGCGAAAGAACTTGCTCCTGGAGAGATTTAACACTGAAATAAGATCGGATACTTTGAGCTGCCGTATTCTCTTAGTCAATAAAAGAGACCTGGTATCTGTTATTGACTTCCGAAGAAGATTCGTGTTTTTTATATCATTTTTATTCATGGGAAATTTGCGCTAATACAGTTGAAATAAACCCTGTCAGCAACATAGGCTATGACAAGTTTAATCAAAGGTAAAATTCGCGACAAAATCAAAATTTCACATATGGAATTGCTGAGCTGATTTGTAATATTTTGTTTTTGAAAAAGTACGAAGAACTATGGGTTGTAGTACCACGATGATCAGTCCTTGGCCATCAGCTATAAACGCTGATAGGTCCTATCGGGGATCCACCAGAATTTCGTGAATGACTGATTTGAGGAACAGCTTAAAACGAGCATTAATTGATAAGGGGAGGAGCAAAAAAAAAGTGCAACAGTAATCTGTTACACTTTCTTAGAAGATGCGCCATGCAACTTCGAGATTGAGTATTCTACTTAATTAAGCGATACGTACATTAGTTGCGTTAACGCCTTTTTTTCCGTTTTCCAAATCAAATGTTACGCTATCATTTTCGCGTACTTCATTGATTAGACCGGTAACATGTACGAAAATGTCTTCACCACCATCAGCTGGTGTTATAAAACCGAAACCTTTTGTCTGGTTAAAGAATTTTACTGTTCCTTCTTGCATTGTATTATATATTAGTATTAAATTATTCTTTATTGAACGCTTTGTCATGATAATGCTATCTGACGATTATAAATCTATTTGTTTCCAAGAAATGATGTTTTGTATTTTAATGGGCTTGGGTTTATGCAAGTTCAAAAAAGGTACTTCACCTATTATTTTGACAACAAAATTAGCTTCTGGAAATGCAAAAACTGAGCGGAAAGGGATACCTGACGATTTCAGAAAAGCAAAGGCGGAGCCTGATTATGTTACAAGTATAGGTATAAAATATTGACATATAACAGGTTTTACTTTTTTATTTTTAGAATAAATTCAATTATAGCCTTTACAAAGCATTAAAGCCCTTTTTCTACGACATTTTTTTTGTTCAAGAAAACACACTATTCGACTTATCTATCTTGCTTTAATTGGAATCTGGATCTGGATCAAAATATCATTATTTTCCTGTTTCAGACGCATATTACCCTTCAAAAGTTCCACCCGATTATGAATATCTGATGGAATAACTCGTTTAGACTTGAGCATCCCGATACCGAAGTCGATGCCGATACTGGATTATGACCAGGTTGCAAGCTATATAAATCAGGGGAGAAGCTTTGCTTGTGAATACTTACATTTGTATATTATTGGATTTCTTTACTGCTGCTCGATTTTGACCTACTACATTTCGGTCAATTTAGTAGGAGAAATCACAAAAAACCAAGAAACTACATGGACAATAGCAATTCAAATTTTATCTACCTCGATTATAACGCAACAACTCCCATCGATGAACGTGTACTGCATGAAATGCTCCCATTTTTCGGGATCAGTTACGCCAATCCAAGCAGTACACATCTGTTTGGACTGACCGTCCAGGACGCCATCGAAGAGGCAACGGCGGAAATAGCAATCGCATTGGGTACGCAGGCAAAAAATATCATCTATACTTCCGGGGCTACCGAAGCAATCAATCTAGCCATCCGGGGACTGCAATTTTCTCCGCGGAAACATATCGTCTGCATCGCCACCGAGCACAAGGCTGTATTGGAAACCTGCGCTTTTATGGAACGGATGGGATTTGAGATCTCCTATCTTACTGTGAACGAGAAGGGGATGCCTGATCTGACTTTACTGGCGGAAACCATCAACGAAGATACCGTACTCGTCTGCTGTATGCTAGCGAATAACGAAACGGGTGTTATACTACCCGTGAAGGAAATCACAGAAATTGCCCATCAGCGCAATGCATTGGTCTTATGTGATGCAACCCAGGCTGTCGGCAAAATGTCTGTAGACCTCAGGGAGCTCGCTGTTGATTTACTGGCATTTTCGGCCCATAAATTTTATGGTCCAAAGGGAATCGGGGGACTTTACATTGCTGATCATGCAAAAAAAACGCTACTCCCGTTGATCCAGGGTGGCGGGCAGCAACAGGGATGGCGGGCTGGAACAGTCAATACGACAGGAATTATCGGAATGGCTGCGGCCCTACGCATTGCCGTTAGTGAATTGGAGCAGGAGCAACAGCGAATAGGTCCATTAAGAGATCTGCTGGAGACCGAACTATTGTCTATCGATGGGGCATTCCGAAATGGTAGCCCCATTGATAGGCTTTATAATACAACAAATATTTGTTTTCCCGGTGCGCTTTCCGAACAACTTATCATGCGGCTAGGGCCCATCGCTGTGTCCAGCGGCTCGGCTTGTTCAGCAGTAACCTCACGTCCTTCACATGTGCTCAAAGCCATGGGGCTCCAAGACCTCGACGCGCTGTCTTCCATTCGCTTTAGCCTAGGCAGGCTGAGCCATGAGGCAGAAATCTACCAAACGATCGAACGGGTTAAACAGCATGTTCAAAAATTGAGAAATACAGACTAATGTCCTGTATTTTCCCGAACCTGAAAAACATGGAGAACCTGCGGAAATAGTGCTGCAATGCTCTCCCGTACCCCGTTGGGCGATCCAGGCAGTGTGAGTATCAACATACGGTCTGCAAAACCCGAAATGCCTCTGGAGAGCATGGCCGTCCTAACTCGTTGCTGTCCGTACTGCCGTGCCGTCTCCATAATTCCCGGAATATCACGGGTAATATAAGGGGCCACAGTATCGGGTGTTATATCACGGTCGGAGAGACCTGTCCCGCCCGTAAAAACCAGAAGGTCTATTCCTGTTTGCTGATAATGCTCCACTCGCTCCTGTATTGCAGCGGACTCATCAGCAACCACCGCATAAGCGATATCAAGTAAACCTTGTTGTTCAAGAAGTTCAAACAGGAGCTTACCCGAAACATCTTGTTTGTGGCCCTTGGCGACCGAATCGCTACAGACTACGACTGCGGCTTTGAGCTGTCCAATCCAGGGTAGCGATTCGTTGCTCTTACCGCCACGTTTCTCCAACAGGCGGATACCGCCGATTTCCACGTGCTTGTCCACAGGTTTTAGCATATCATAGATGACCAAGGCGGCGACCGAAGCGCCATGCATAGCCTCGACTTCCACACCAGTTTTGTAAATCGTATGCACCTCGACTTCAATACTAATCTGTAATCCTGTTAAGGAATAGCGAATGGCGGCATACTCGACTGGTAAAGGATGACAGTCCGGAATCATATCGCCCGTTTTTTTTATGGCGAATAGTGCTGAAGCACGTGCAAATTCAAATATATCACCTTTAGGAATCTGCTTTTGCTCGATCAGCCTGATGGTATTTTCGGATGAAACATTTACCGTAGCTTGTGCGATAGCCTTCCGTAGAGTGGCACTTTTATGTGTAATATCAACCATGTTATCTGTTAGTTTTCCATTGATGGGTATCGTCTTCAAATATTTCCTTGCCCCAGATGGGCATTTCTTTTTTAATACGTTCTACAAGTTCTCCACAGGCATCCATGGCTGCGCGTCGATGTGCTGAAGAAGTAAAAACAAAAAAGCAGATTTCACCGACCTGTACCGGCCCTTCACTGTGATAGACATGCATACAGGTCAAGGGGTATTTGTCGAAAACTGCTTCGCGGATTTCCGTCATCTTTACCAAGGCCAGTTCACGGTTGATGCTGTAGTCAATAGACCGAACCGTTTTTCCATCCACCTGATCGGCCCGGATCTGCCCCAGAAAGATACTATGGGCACCAATTTCGGATTTACTGCCGTGCATTGCAATGGTTGCGGCAATCTGTTCAGGAGGAATGGGACCCTGAATAAATATATCGTTTTTTTGTTTAGTCATTTAAATAGTTTTTTAAGGCCATCATACCACCATCCACATGAAAAATCTGTTGGTTGTTGCCTGCCTGCTCATGGAAATACTGGGCCGCCGTCAAACTTCGTTTGCCGCTCTGGCAGATAAAGATAACGCGTGCGCTATTGATTTGTTCTAACTGTGCTGGCAATGCTGTGAGCGGAATGGAAAGGTGATGCACAGGAAGGCGTGGCAATTCGTATAGCTCACGTACATCCACAAGCAACAGATCTGTGGCATGCCATTGCGTAATAAGTTCCGTAGCAGTAATGACCTGGATCTGTACATCTGCTGAAGCGCAATAATGGATATAATCGAAATCTTCTAATGCCTCCAAGGTTTGGGGATAACTGCTGCTTTCGGGAGCCACCTGTGGTATATCAAAAGTAAAGGTACTATGGTCGAGCATATTGACAGTCATCAACTTATTCACTAAAATAACACCAATACCCGTCAATAATTTAATGGCTTCTGTTGCCTGTAAGATTCCGATCATACCGGGCAGTACGCCTAAAACACCGGCCACATTGCAGTCCGGTGCTTCCAATGGACTTGGAGGTCCTGGGAATAAATGCCTGTAGCTTGTCTTGACACCCTGATCATCGGCTACATTGAATACAGCAATCTGACCTTCATATTGATAGATAGCGCCAAAAACCAATGGTTTATCCAGGAGACGACAGGCATCGCACAATAAATAACGGGCCGCGAAATTATCTGTACAATCTAAGATGACATCGTATGACTGAAGTAGTTCGACAGCATTTGCAGACTTCAGTTGTTTAACCCAATACGTAATTTCGATATCGGGATTCTGCAGCCGCAGTTTACGGGCAGCGACCTCAGCTTTGGCCTGACCAATATCAGCCGTATCGTATAACACCTGCCGATGCAGATTGCACAGGTCAATCCGGTCATCATCTATAATGCCGATGTGCCCAACTCCGGCAGCGGCAAGGTACTGTAGGACTGGGCAGCCCAGCCCTCCGGCACCAACGACAAGCAGGCGTGCTGCCTGTAATTTTTGCTGGCCCGCTTCGCCGAAACCTTGTAGCACATAATGTCTTGCATAACGCTCATTCCGCATGTTTATCCTCCTGAATAGGGTGGCATCAAAGCCACGACGTCATTTTCCTGTAATACGACAGGCTTATTGATAATTGTATTATTGACAGCAATCAGCAAGCGACGATGGTTAAGTGTTGTATGCTGACTGGATAATACCGCCAAAAGTTCTTCAGTGTCAACTACTGTGATATAAAATTCCTTCTCCAGAATGTCTGTCAATGCTCCGAATGTCTTTACCTGAACTCTCATTGTCCGATACGTTTAATGTGTATATAACGCAAACCTTTTACATAGCGCCTTCCTGTGGCAATGTCTGCAGCCGAAAGCAGTGCAAAAGGATCTTTTTCCTTACCATTGCTGGCCTGTTCAATATTAGTCACCAATATGGTCTGATCTCCTATTGCCGTATTGAACAGCTCGTTCCATGAAAATACAACCTTATAACCGTCAATGGCCTCACAGACCAGGTAGTATTCACTGAGCACCTTCGGTGATTCGGCTCCAAAAGGAATTTCCTTTAACAGATCTCTGAGCAAGCGTCCCTGGATATTTTTGAGGGTAGAACGATAAGCCCCGGTATGATTATAGATCCGGAGGCTATCCACCGCGGTATGTCTGGGAAACTGTTTGATCTGATCCAGGTTCAGACTGGCCTGTTGCTTTCCCAAAACGGTAATAACAATACCTGGGGACTGTTGTCCATAGAGTACGATACACAGAAAGGATAAAATGAGGGTTGCAAACGTTATTTTCATACCATGAATTAAGCTGTTGTGAACAATAATTTATAGGCTGCCACCAAAAGCACTGTAGCAAGCACATACTTTAATACATCTTGATTTAATTTTTTTGACCCCAGATAAGCCCCCAATAAACCTCCTACGAATGCCACAGCGACATAAGCCCACATATGCGCATTGAATGAGATACCCTGTGTGAGCATACCGCCAAGTCCCGACAATGAATTTACAAAAATAAATGCAGCACTGATTGCTGCAGTCTGTTTTTGATCGGTCCACTTGAGCAGGATCAAAAAGGGAGATAGAATAATCCCGCCACCAATACCAATCATGCCGGATAACAAGCCGACAACAGCACCGATTGCCAGTGCACCAAGGTTGTTGTAAGGTTTTAGTTCATCTTCGGCCGGACTTCGGAAAAAGAAAAATCGAACGATCGGAAAGAGCAGCAGTAGGCCCAGTAAACGTTTGTAGAGATGATCCTCCAAGGTAATCATTCCACCGATGAAAGCCATAGGCACAGAAGCAACTGCCACCATTAGAAACAGATTACATTTAAAATAATGACCTTTGTAATATTGTATAAAAGAGGTCAGCGAAACAAAAAGATTAAGTACTAGCGCCGTAGGTTTCATCTCCTGTGGTGCAATACCATAGAGGGCCATCAAGGCCAGATAACCGCTGGCACCGCCGTGCCCAACAGCGGCATAAAGGAAAGCGAGAATAAACAAAAAAAAATAGAAGAGCTCAAAATGCATGGTTCCCTAGGTTAAAAGATGGATAAAAACTTCGTCGCCTGCGGTGCAGCCTTCCGAATCCTCCTCCAGGATCAACAGACAGTTGGCCTGAGCATAGGATTGCAGCCGATAAGACTCTTGTGCATGCAGGGGTTCGACGGCATGCCCATCATAGTGCGCCTTGAGGAAATGGGTCAAGCCGGGCTTTTTGCTATATGCACGGGTGGTATTTGTCTTGATGCAACGGTTGCGTTCGGGCAGCCGCATAATACGCTCCAACGCTGCTGCAACGTAGAGATAAAAGCAGGTCAAGGCGGATGAGGGATTACCCGGTAGGCCAAAAACCAGTTTCTGCTCCCGTGTGCCAAAAAATAAAGGTTTACCAGGTTTTTGACGGATACGATGAAAATGTTGTTTAACACCACAGCCTTTGGCAACATCCACCACATAATCGTAATCACCTACGCTGACACCGCCGACCAAAAGCACAACATCAGCTTTTTCCAGCGCCCCCTCAAGTGCAGTATGGAGTAGACTTTTGTCGTCGCGCACATGGCTGCTTTCCACGCTGTATATGCCCAACTGCCGTAAAGCAGCTTTGAGCTGATAGGAGTTGGATTCATAGACCTCACCATAACCGAGCGCTGTACCTGTGGATCTAAGTTCATCTCCAGTGAGAATAATATGTACAAGGGGAGCGGCATAAACCATCACTTCGGTACAGCCGATATTGGCGAGAAAACCAATGGCAGCTGGGGTCATGGTCGTTCCGGGAAGCATTGCTATACTACCGGCTTCTACTTCGGATCCTTCAGGACGAACATTGTCGCCCAATATTAGGGCTTCGTCCTGTATAAGAATTGTATTTGTTTTACTTAGCCTTACTTTCTCCTGCATCACCACCGTATCAGCCCCTAAGGGCAGTGGCGCACCGGTATAAATGCGCATAGCCTGTCCACTGCTGAGTGTCCTTACAGTTGTTGTACCGGCAGGGATCTTATCCGCAACGGGAAGTTCCAGCGCCCTGTCCACAAAGCGGAGGGCATAGCCATCCATCGAAGACTGTGCAAATCCCGGAATAGCCTGTGCGGCTATTACCGTTTGTGATAGGGTATAACCCAATGCATCCGGAAGGGCGAGCCGTTCTTCCCGTGGAGCAGGCAGATAATGATGAATGATATCTCTAGCCTGTTGGACACTAATAAACTGATGGGGGAGGCGGAAGTAATCTTCTTGGGTATCCACATCATATTTTGCTGCTTCATAAGGAAATATGATCCGATCATCGAAATGCTGTTCTGCAAGTTTCTTTGCTCCCTGTTGACCTTCGAGCTGCATGAGGCTATCAAAGTATTTTTTATCAAAAAGAACCGGTGCACCCCATGTTCCTGAAAAACCTGTTGCGACAATGCCCTTACCGCTGCTATCGGCAAGTTGAATAAGCTGCTGAAAGACATGTTGATCCACAAAAGGCTGATCACATAAACTAATGATACAGCGGTCAACCTGTGGCTGATTTTTTAAAAGATCTTTTAACCCAACAATGATAGAAGTGGATAAGCCTGCCATCCAATGTGGATTGATCGCAACACTGACCTTACTATTTTGCAGTACTGCATGAATCGGATCGGGATAAGCGCCGATAACAACACTTACGCTAACATCCGGAACGGCCATGGCTGCTCTACTGATGCGCTTCAACAAAGGTTCACCTTCAAACTCAAGCAATTGCTTGGGAAGACCGAGTCGCGAAGAATTGCCCGCCGCCAATATAATTATGCCTGTTTGTTTTGTCATCCACCAATGGTTATCATACTCCGATTTTTCAGAAAATCGGTGTCTATCTGTTCAAAATTCATCATTAATTGTCCACCAAGTTCCTTGGACTTAGACCGTATATTTTCCTGGATCAAAGGCAACACTTCGCCGCCAGCTCGTAAAGTTGTCAACAGATCTGTTTCGCCTTGGGAAAACAGACAGTTTTTAAGTTTACCATCCGCCGTGAGCCGTATCCGGTTACATCCCGCGCAGAAGGGTGCGGTCATGGTGCTAATCAGCGCAATACGCCCTGCATGACCGGCAATTGAAAATGCTCTGGCTGTATCGTGAGGGCCCGCGGGAATGGGGTCGGTAGGATAGAACATATGAATTTGGTGGAGGATATCGGCTTGTGTATACACTTGGTTGCTACTCCATTTGTTTCCGCTAAACGGCATAAATTCAATAAAGCGGATTTCCAAAGGTGTATTTTCGGTCAAGGCGACAAAATCGAGAATTTCATCGTCGTTGACACCTTTCATGACAACCATATTGATCTTGGTGCGGATTCCATTTTGCAGGAGCAGATCAATATTGTTACGCACACGGTCAAAGTAATCTCTCCGGGTGATCTGAAAAAAACGTTCGGATCGCAAGGTATCCAGACTGATATTGATGCTTTTGAAATTCGCCGCCACAAGCTGGGGCAGCATGTCGTCAACCCGGATGCCATTGCTGGTCATATGAAGTTCAACAGGAAGTTGGGATAAGCGCTCAATAATAACCGGAGCATCCTTTCGCACCAAAGGTTCGCCACCTGTCAGACGGATCTTGCTGATGCCCTGATCCACAAACAATTTGGCTAGTAGTTCGATTTCGTCCACCTGCATCAGCTGACCATGGGGTGTAAAACTATATTCTTCCTCCGGCATACAATAAAAGCAGCGCAGATTGCAGTTATCGGTAAGCGATATCCGTAAATAGTTGTGTATGCGTCCAAATCTATCCTTGAGCATGGTATTTAACGTATTAGTGGATTTTCGGCATGTATTTTTGTTGCAAGAAACTTAAGAGAGCCACCCGGTCGATCGCTTAAAACAGCCTTGATCTCCGCGATAATAGCAATTGCAATTTCGTCTGATGTTTCGGCACCGATATCAAGACCGACAGGGCCATGAACAATCTTTTGCTGCACTGCGCTGAGTTCGATTCCAAGTTGCTCCAGATCATCAAACATGCGTAGCAATTTGGTTTTCGGCCCCAACGAACCAATGTAGCTGGTCGGTGTGTGGATCAACTCTTTAATTAGTGTGAGGTCATAGCGATAATTATGCGTCATTAACACAAAAACAGTCCAGGGATCTATACTTATTTTTTTTATGACCTCGTCTGCCGGACCTATGATCAGGTAGTCGGCTTTCGGAAATCGCCCTGTCGTGGCATGACTAGCCCGTCCATCCAACACGGTAATTTCCCAATCCAATAACTTGGCTGTTTCCACAACAGGCTGTGCATCATTTCCGGCTCCGGCGACGATCAGATGTATCGTGGGAGCGAGGTATTCAATAAGCACCTCCTTATTTTTGCCAGCTTCCTCAAAGGAAGCCAAAACCGACTGTTGCTTAGTTTTTGCCAGTTTGATATACTCCGCCAGTTCCGGCGATTGCGTATTTTCATGCGGTATTTCATCTGTTAACCCGACAACAAGCAACCGGGTTCCGCCTTGTTCTACTTGTCGGTCAATTGAAAATTGGGTAATCAATAGAGCTTCTTGTCGCCGTTGCAATAAGCTTTCCAGCCATATAATTGGATGATCGGCCTGCTGTAGATCAATATATTCGAAAAGAATATGGACAATACCGTTACATCCAAGCTGCAGTCCGATTGCTGAGCCTTCTTGTGTATTGGTATCGTAACTGACAAGCCTATTTTTTCGCTGATGAATGGCCAACAGTGCTTTTTTTAACGCATCACCCTCCAAACAGCCACCACTAATAGCACCAGTCATCTGGCCATCTTCAGTCACCAACATACGGGCGCCCGGTCTACGATATGAGGATCCCTCCACCTTGACCACCGTAGCAAGTGCCATAGCGGTATCTTCGGAAGCGGCGACACGGGCAGCTAAAACAATGTCTTTGATCTCTTTCATGCAATTATGGGCAAGACGGTTGAACGCGGATATAATGATTAAATTGAACAGCTTTCCTATTACAATGCCGTTGTTCAAATTTAACGATTTACACGGTAAAAAACACGAAAACTGTAATAATGGTAAAAACATCTGTAAAATGTATAATTAAATGATTAATTTAAATACAATTTTACAGTAGTGAATACGTTGAAAGCGAATACATAAGTAAAAACTTATCATATACAATAACGAGAAGCAAAACCATTAAACCGATTAATTAAAACTTGTAAAGACAAGAAAAAAGTAACGATTATGGCAAAATATTCAATTCTGGTAAACGGTAAAAAGCACGATGTCGATGTGTTGGAGGATACGCCTTTGCTGTGGGTGCTCCGTGATATCATTGGTCTAAAGGGGACCAAATTTGGCTGTGGTAAAGCCCTCTGTGGGGCCTGTACCGTACACCTCAATGATACAGCTATCCGATCCTGCTCATTTCCTATTTCCGCCATAGGCGAAGGTAAGGTGACAACGATCGAGGGGCTTTCTGAAGAGGGTGATCATCCGGTACAGCAGGCCTGGGAAAAACATATAGTCCCCCAATGTGGCTACTGTCAAACGGGACAGATTATGAATGCTGCGGCATTATTGAAAAAAAATGCCAAACCTTCGGAACAGGAGATTGAGCAAGCCATGCAGGGCAATCTATGCCGCTGTGGTACCTATAACAGAATTAAAGCAGCCATCATGGATGCGGCCGGTTAGGCCTTCACAAAAAAATGTAGAAATCGCATGAAAATATTAGCTCCTTTTCAAGAAAGAAAGTCCGAAAGGGTAGATTCGGAGATTTTTAGTGTTTCCCGGAGAGACTTTTTAAAAGCCAGCGGGCTGCTAACCGGAGGATTGGTACTCGGTGTCAGCTTTTTCAGCTGTGACGATAAAGGTAAAAAGGTCGCCACTGTGGCACCTCATGTTTATTTGAGCATTGCCTCGGATGGCAAAGTAACCATTGTCGCACACCGTTCGGAGATGGGACAGGGAATCCGCACCTCACTACCACTTATCGTGGCCGATGAACTCGGGGCAGACTGGAGTAAGGTAGAAATTGTGCAAGCCGAGGGGGATGAAAAGAAATACGGAAACCAAAACACCGATGGTTCATTCTCAGTACGTATGTTTTATAAACCCATGCGGGAGGCGGGTGCCATCGCACGGTTATTGCTGTTACAGGCTGCAGCCAAAGAATGGCAGGTTGACATCGCTGAATTAGACACCCAAAATGGACAGGTCATTCAACGTGGATCGAGTAAAAAGAAGGATTTTGGCGATCTGGTACAAACAGCGCTATCCTTGCCTATTCCAAAAGTGAATGAAATCAAACTAAAAGATAGGCAGCATTTTAATATGATCGGCAAGGAAACGCCAATCATTGACCTGCACAATATCGTCACAGGTAAGGCAGTTTTTGGGATTGATGCGATTGCCGACGGGATGAAAATCGCGGTGATCAAACGCTGTCCTGTTGTTGGGGGTGCCGTAAAATCTGTTGACGATAGCAAAGCGTTGGCCGTTCCCGGTGTCATCAAGGTAATTACGATCAAAGGTGCCGGCTTACCGGCAACCTTATCCAGACCACTCAGTGGGGTAGCAGTGATTGCCGAGAATACCTGGGCAGCCATCAAGGCCCGCGACCTACTGGAAGTCCAATGGGAATTCGGACCCAATGCGGGTTACGACTCCGCCAAACAGATCGAAGAACTCAAGCAAGTGGTCGCACAGGAAGGTACAATCCGTCGCAAACGGGGTGATTTCAATGCTGCCAAGGCCAATGCCGAAAAAGTGATTGAACATACCTATATCGCACCATACCTGGCGCACGCTACCATAGAACCACCCTGTGCCTTAGCCATTGTAAAAAATGGAAGCTGTGAAGTATGGGCTTGTACCCAAAACCCACAGGGCGCACGTGATGCTGTAGCCAAGGAGTTGGGGATTGCCGTTGAAAAAGTAAAAATGAATGTAACGTTGCTGGGGGGTGGATTCGGCCGCAAGTCGAAACCCGATTTTATCCTTGAAGCGGCTATCCTAGCCAAAGAATCAGGCCTCCCGATCAAGGTGCAGTGGACACGAGAAGATGACATCCGTCATGATTACTACCATGCGATGAGTGTGCAACGTATCGTGGCAACTATCGACAGCCAAAATAAATTAAGCGGCTGGGCCCACCATATCGCTAATCCGTCCATCTCTGCTACCGAAGATCAAGCTGTGGTACAACCCAGCGATGGTGAGCTGATGTTGGGGGCTTCGGATTTCCCTTACAATGTTCCGGCCATCAATATTGCCACACATGATGCCAAAGCACACCTTCGAATCGGCTGGCTGAGATCAGTACGCAATATCCCACAGGTATTTGCAGCAGCAACCATGCTTGATGAAATTGCCGAAGCCCGGGGTATTGACCCCGTTGCCAATGCATTGGAACTGCTTGGAGAAGACCGTCATATTACTTTTGAACAGGAACTGATCAAAACGACTTATCCCAACTATGGGGAAAAGATCGCCGACTACCCCTGGGATACAGGGCGGATGAAAAAGGTGATCGAACGGGTCGCCAAGGAATCGGGCTGGGGTAAAACAATGCCCGTGGGAAGTGCACTGGGTTTTGCAGCACACAAAAGCTTTCTAACCTATGTCGCCTGTGTGGTGGAGGTGCGCGTGGATCAAGACAAAAAAATCAGCATCCCCAATGTATATTATGCCGTCGATTGTGGTCTTGCTGTCAATGTAGACCGGATCAAATCACAATTTGAAGGTGGAGCACAATTTTCAGCCAGTTTGGCACTTAAAAGTACAATCACTGTAAAAGATGGTCAGGTAGAACAGGGTAACTTTGACAGCTATCAGCTCATTCGGATGCCAGATTCGCCTAAGCAAATCCATGTCCATATTCTGGACAGTGACGCCAAGCCTACTGGCGTGGGTGAGCCTCCGGTACCGCCGTTTACACCAGCGCTCTGCAATGCCATTTATGCCGCAACAGGAAAACGGATCTATACATTACCGATTGATCTGACAGTTTAATGCATGCATGTTTACCCTACGATATAATAAAATAAGCAATACAGCATGACAAAATAAACCATAAACAGGAAGCCTACTATCGTCGGCTTCCTAGGCTTATACAGAAGTTTTAAAATACCGATCTTTAAGCTAGTTAAAACCGTTTTATGAAATCCAATACGTTACATCATACATCAATACATCACATTGACCTCGTCAAAGTAACTGATCATTCGCAGGAATGGATAACGGATTATATTTCGGTCGAGGAACCTTTGGAAATTCGGATCCGAACAACAGTTGACGGAATTGCAGCGCATAAAAATATCTCCGTCACCATGCGCACTCCTGGTAATGATGCAGAACTGGCCTCTGGATTTCTCTTCACGGAAGGCCTTATTTCTAAAGCTAGTCAGATCAAATCAGTGGATCATGTAGATGCGCTATGTACCAGAAATGGCCATAACATTATTGTAGTTGAACTAAGCGACGGATTTGCGCCAGAAACAACCGCCCTGGACCGGAATTTTTACACGACATCTAGTTGTGGCGTTTGTGGAAAAGGTTCGATCGCAGCGATCAAAACCATCAGTATTTTTAGGGAACTTTTCCCTGAATATTGCGTTTTGAGACGTGATATGCTCTGTGCTTTGCCCGATCGGCTTCGCGCCGCTCAAAGTAATTTTTCGGCGACCGGTGGTATACATGCCGCAGGCCTATTCGATCTCGATGGACAGCTTAACGTTCTGCGCGAGGATGTAGGCCGTCATAATGCACTCGATAAGCTCATTGGCTATGCGCTGATGGCCGATTTATTACCACTGCAGCGACAGTTACTACTGCTGAGTGGCCGTGCTAGTTTTGAGCTTGTGCAAAAAGCTGCTATGGCGGGTATCTCTATCATAGCAGCAATCGGTGCCCCTTCAAGTCTGGCCATAGAACTGGCTAAAGAATCTGACATGACCTTATTGGGCTTTTTACGGGATCACCGATTCAATATTTATCACCTTGGAAACAATATTGAGATTGAAGGGTTAATTGTATAAAGGGTTGGTATAGATGATAAAAATCGGACAGTAAATAGATAAAAGATGAAAATAAGGATCAAAGATAATACAGTTAGACTACGATTGACCATGTCTGAAATTGATCAGTTAGGCATTCAGGGTGAAGTATCTGGTCGCACCGAATTTATCCAACAACCTCTTGTTTACAGCATTGTACAGACAGATACAGAAGCACTTGTCGCCTCATTTGTTGATCATAAAATTACTATTGGTCTATCTGCCTTCATGATAAAGGAATTGGTTCAGACAGATCGGATCGGCTTCGAAGGACAGTCGGGAAAGGTGAAGTTGCTTGTTGAAAAAGATTTTGCCTGTATTGACAATACTGTGGAGGATCAGAGTGACAATTTTCCAAATCCAAATCTTAAATGCTGACCTCTTAATAGAAAATTAGGTATGTCAATAGCCAATCGTCATGGAAGAGAACAACAAAAAGCAAAAACTGGAACAGGAAATTAAGGCTGAACCACAGACAGAAAATCCCTATAAACTCCTCGATCTCAAGCTGACTCCGGTGGAGAAATCAGCTGCAGGTATCCCAGCCGTATTAGCGGCCTTTGCGGATCTTATTGAAGAAAAGACACTCTTTCGAGGAACCAAAGCGTTATTCAAAATGAATCAGGTGGGCGGATTTGACTGCCCCAGCTGTGCTTGGCCTGATCCGGACGATGAACGCTCCCCTGTAGGTGAATACTGTGAAAACGGCGCAAAAGCTTTAGCGGAGGAAGCAACCACAAAAAGGGTGACTCCGGAGTTCTTTAAAAATAATTCGATCTATGATCTTTCACAACTCAGCGATTATGAGATTGGCAAAATGGGGCGTCTGACAGATCCGATGTACCTAGCTCCTGGGGGAACACATTATGAACCGATCAGCTGGGACGCTGCATTTCAAAAAATTGCAGAACAACTTCATGCCTTGACATCTCCGCACGAAGCTGCTTTTTATACCTCAGGTCGTACCAGCAATGAGGCTTCTTTTGTCTATCAGCTATTTGCCAAAGAATTTGGCACCAATAATATGCCCGATTGTTCCAACATGTGCCATGAAACTTCGGGTTCAGCATTGCGGCCAACAATCGGTATTGGAAAGGGAACGGTCAAACTTGCTGACTTTTATGAAAGTGAACTGATTGTTATCATTGGACATAATCCGGGTACCAATGCACCACGTATGATGAGTGCGCTGGAAAAGGCAAAAAAAAATGGCGCCAAAATCATTGCCATTAACCCTTTACCAGAAGCAGGTCTGATGGGTTTCCATAACCCACAGCAGATCAATGGTATCATCGGTAAGGGAGTAAGTTTAGCGGACCTCTACTTACCTGTGAAGATCAATGGTGATATGGCTCTCTTAAAAGCATTGGAGCTTATTATGCTGGACCTGGAGCATAAAAATCCTGGAAAAGTCCTTCATGCCGACTTTATTAAAAGTAAAACAACGGGTTATGAAGCCTTTCGGGAGCAATTTGATACTTCTAGATACAATCTTGAGCACCTAAGCCAACAAAGTGGTGTTGCTTTAACTGATATTCAGCAAGCGGCTGAAATGATGGCCTTTAAAAACAAAATTATTTTCTGCTGGGGAATGGGTTTGACGCAACAACCCAATGGCGTGGACATGATCCGCGAGATCCTGAATATCTTGCTGCTAAAAGGAAGCATTGGGATTAAAGGTGGTGGTGTCTGTCCAGTGCGTGGCCACAGCAATGTACAAGGTAACCGCACCATGCTTATTGACGAGAAGCCTACAGATGAACAGCTGGACAGGCTACAGCAGTATTTCGGATTTGAACCACCACGCGAACATGGCTATGACGTCGTAAGTGCCATTAAAGCCATGCATGCTGAAAAGATAAAATTTCTGTTCTGTATGGGTGGAAATTTTCTTTCAGCGACACCTGACACAACATTCACTGCACATGCGCTACGCAAGCTTAATCTATTAGTCTGTGTATCTACAAAGTTAAACCGTGGGCACCTGATCCATGGCAAGGAAGCACTTATTTTACCAACTTATGGTCGTAGCGACAAGGATATTGTCAGTGGGGAGGTGCAGATCGTCAGCACAGAAAATTCAATGGGTGTAGTACAGTCCTCAAAAGGTGTACTGGATGCGGTATCCAAGAATCTGATCAATGAAACACAGATTGTATGCCGTATGGCGATGGCTACATTGGGCAATCGGTCTGTTGTCGACTGGCAGCGTTATCACGACAGTTATGATGCGGTGCGCGATGCGATCGAACACTGTATCCCGGGTTTTGAAAACTATAATGTCAGGGTAAGGCAGAAAGACGGTTTCTACTTGCCCAATGAAGCCCGGGATTCACAGTTTTTTGCACAGCAACTTGGTGGTTTAGCCCCATTTACACGAACCGAAATACCTGAAAACCACCTGGAAGAAGACGAATATATGATGGCGACTACACGCACGCATGATCAATTCAATACCACCATCTATGGACTTGACGACCGTTACAGGGGGATCAAAAATGAGCGGCGCGTGATTTTTATGAACCAAAAAGATATAGCCAAAGCAGGTTTTAAAGCTGGGGACAAAGTGGATCTCTATAACTATGATGATGGGATAGAACGCGTAGCACCTTTATTTTTGATTGTATCCTATGCAATTCCCGAAAAGAATACAGTTACCTATTTCCCCGAAACAAATGTGCTGGTATCGGTCAATAATGTGGTAAAGGAAAGTAATATGCCTGCTTCCAAATATGTGAAGATCAAGATCAAAAAACATAATCCTGAGGTGTATAAAAAAGTGGATGAAATGCTTTACCGCGGTGCACTTCAGCGGCCCTGAGATTTTTCTGCAATAATCGCTTTTACCCTGTTGACCTCGGCGATGGTATTGACGTTGGTGAGCATTCGTGCATCGAATGAATCAATCAGTGCGACCTGCTGGCGGATCAACACCTTACGAGGGGATAGTCTATTTTGTGCGACCTGCTCTTTGAGGATAGGGTAGCTTTCCGGCTCCCAAATTGCAAATAAAGGTTCGGGTAATGTATCCTGAGGACTTGTAAATGCTGTCGCAATTTTTAGCGGATCGCGTCGTTGGATCAAAGAAGCGATAGCTGCACTATCTACCAACGGTAAATCACATGCAAGGACAAGCCAAGCCTGATCAGGGAACAGATCAAACGCCGTCATTATACCGCCAATAGGGCCAATATTTGGGTAGTTATCGGGCAGCAGCTTATAGCTTTGCTCCAATTCAAGACTATCTGCCATTTCTATAGCCTGTTCCGCACGACAGGAGATATAAACCGCTTCACAGCAAGCCTGCAACAGGTCAATCAGATAATAGCGTTGCTCCTTACCATTCCATTGAATCTTTTCTTTCGGACTCCCCATACGCTGACTTTTGCCGCCTATAAGCACAAGACCATTTAATTTAGGGGATATAGGATCATTGTAAACCATTGGTATTGCTATCTGTCAATCAATTTTATTGAAGTTACGCAATTTAGTTTGATCGGGAAAATATCACTTGCCTATCCCACGGCTCGGATATTGACTGCTAACCCCAATTACTGAATTTGTTACCAATATTACCTATTTTAGTAATAATTTATCCTACATATTGGTCAAATACCTATTTTTATATATGGGATCCCTTTACGGGAGTAACTAAGAATAAACAATTATGAACAGCATACGAATCAATAAAAAGAAATATACGGTAAACGTAGATAGCGAAATGCCTTTATTGTGGTTCCTAAGAGATCATGTGGGATTGACAGGTACAAAATATGGATGCGGAGTTGCGCAATGTGGTGCCTGTGTCGTTCAT
Source organism: Sphingobacterium sp. GVS05A (assembly GCF_019969845.1). GTDB lineage: Bacteria > Bacteroidota > Bacteroidia > Sphingobacteriales > Sphingobacteriaceae > Sphingobacterium. The sequence continues at coordinate 5,681 of NZ_JAHXYR010000011.1, read as the reverse complement.
CTCGATGGGGAGGCTGTACGTTCTTGCGTGACGAAGATGAAACGTGCGATTGGTAAAGAGGTCATCACTATTGAAGGCTTGTCAGAACATGGTGATCATCCGTTGCAACTTGCATGGAAAGACGTTGATGTCCCCCAATGTGGCTATTGTCATGCCGGACAGATTATGTCTGCCGCTGTGCTGCTACGCGAACGTCTAGATCCTACTGATCAAGATATTGACGATGCAATGACCGGAAATATCTGTCGTTGTGGCACTTATTCACGTATTCGCAAAGCGATTCATCATGCTGCGGAGCTCCAGAAACAAAAGGGTTAAAGAATAGGCATATCCATGGAACTATATAAAGAAAAAAGACCGCTAGGAAAAATCAGATTCACTGTAACACTGAGTGTTATAGCGCTGTTTATAATTGGATTCGTCTCTGCTTTTTCAGATGAGACCAACTATGCTGCAAATGAAGAAATATATGCCACGGTCAAAAAAGATAGTATCAAATCTGTCGAGGCCTTTAAAAAAGTCTACGCGGTATTACAGAGTCCCCGTTGCGTGAATTGCCATCCCAGTGGTGATATCCCATTGCAGGGCGACGATAGCAGGCTACATGCCATGTTTCCCAAACGTGGTGTTGACGGTAAGGGTATACTGACGATGAAATGTACCAACTGTCATCAGACTGAAAATACAGCGGGTTTAAAAACACCCCCAGGAAGTCCGGAATGGCATCTACCATCAGCAACAATGAAAATGGTGTTCCAGGGACGTAGCGCGCATGAACTGGCAAAACAATTGGTGGATCTGAAACAAAATGGGAACAAAGATCTCAAAGCATTGATTGCACATGCCGATGATGGTCTGGTCAAGTGGGGTTGGACCCCGGGGGAAGGCAGAACATTACCACCGATAAGTCATGCCGAGTTTAAGGAAGCATGGATTACCTGGTTGACTACTGGTGCTTATGCACCAACGCAGCAAGGGTTGGATGGTTCAAATTTGAAAAATTAACGATGAGAGCAGAGAAAACAACAATAGATAGGAGATCTTTTTTAAAAGCCGCTTTGTTGGCTGGAGGTGGAATGATTTTGCAGTTTAATTGGCCTGGGGCGATTGCAGCAGCTGCAGAAAACAATCCGACCGAATCGGCCCCCTTTACATTGAACAGTTATATCAAGATTCATCCGGATGGTAAAGTGACACTTTTTAATCCCAACCCGGAGTTTGGGCAAAATGTCAAAACATCGTTGCCGATGATTTTGGCAGAGGAATTGGACGTCAGTTGGGATCACGTGCAGGTTGAGCAGGCAGACTTTTTCCCGGAACGTTTTGAACGTCAATTTACCGGGGGCAGTCAATCTATCCGTAGAGCATGGCCAGTGTTGCGTACTGCTGGTGCTACCGCACGGCAAATGCTAATTCTTGCTGCCGCTCAACATTGGGCTGTCTCTGCAGATGAAATAACGACTGATGCGGGTATCCTATACCATAAAAAAAGTGACCAAAAGCTGTCTTATGGAGATATTGCATCCGCGGCCGCTCTGATTCCGCTACCAAAAAATGTGAAGCTCAAAGCGATTGCCGATTTTAAAATTATTGGCTCATCCAAACGCAATGTTGAAATCGACAATATCGTGACCGGCAAACCATTATTTACAAGCGATTACAAAAAAGAAGGGATGCTAATCGCTATGATTGTCCATCCTGCTAGTTTCGGCAGAGAAATTACAGCCATAGATGATAAAGCCGTTCGTCAAATGCCGGGAATAAAAGAAGTATTTATCATGGAGCCTGTGCTCAAGGATTATAAGAAAAACGGATTTGATGTATTTACTTATGAGCAGGTCGCTGTCATCGTTGGAAACACGACTTGGGAGGTAATGCAAGCCAAGAAAAAATTAATCTTGCAATTGAGCAGTCCAACAGGTAATACGCGCAATGGAAAACCTGATTTTTTGGAAAGCACAGCGCGACATTATGCAGATATGGAACATCATTCCACACTGCCCGCAGAAGTGAAGCGGCGGGATGGTGATCCCGAATCGGCCTTTAAAAAAGCAGCAAGGATTATTGAACGCACCTATACTGCACCTTTCTTGGTGCATAATACGATGGAACCGGTGAGCTGTTTTGCCGATGTCAGGGCAGATCATGCCGAGTTGTACGCCCCCATACAGGCACCTGAGTTTATTACCACAACGTTGTCTGCCCGACTGGGCTTACCAAAAGAGAAAATAAAAATTAATCTAGCCCGAATGGGTGGTGGTTTTGGATTGCGGGCCTATGGACATCATGTGATTGAAGCCGCAGTTATTTCCCAAAAGATCAAAGCTCCCGTGAAGTTGATGTATACACGCGAGGATGAAGCGACCTATGGTATTTACCGGCCTAGTTATAGCGCTACGTATAGAGCTGCTTTAGATGAAAACAATCAATTAATTGGTTTTCATATCAAAGCGGGTGGTATCCCTGAAACTCCACTACATGAAAACAGATTTCCAGCAGGGGCGATAGACAATTACCTTGCTGAGGCCTGGGCCATACCTTCAGCGATTACAATAGGAGCTTTCCGCGCACCGCGATCCAACTTTATAGCAAGTGCTGAACAATCTTTTTTGGATGAGCTCGCTTTTGAAATGAAGAAGGATCCCCTAGATTTCAGGTTGGAATTGCTCAAACGGGCAAAGGAAAAGCCTGTCGGACAACGCAATGACTATGATGCTGACCGCTATGCAGGCGTAATTCAATTGTTAAAGGACAAAGCGGCAATCCTAGCAAGGCCAGCTGGAACGGGAAGGGGGATGGCTGCTTATTTTTGCCATAATACCTATGCTGCTGTCATGGTAGATATCGGTATGAAGAATAATGAACCCTATGTCAAACAAGCCCTGGCCACCCTAGACTGTGGTATTGTCATCAATAAAGACGCTGCCATTAATATGGCTGAGGGCGCACTCATTGATGGGATAGGTAATGCTTTATATGGCGAACAACTATTTATGGATGGGGTACCATTGAAAAGTAATTTCAATACCTATCGGATGATCCGCATGAATGAGGCGCCCGAAAAAATCGAAGTACATTTTGTAGAAAATCAGGATAATCCAACGGGTATGGGGGAACCACTGTTTCCGCCGACATTTGCCGCTGTAGCAAATGCTTTATTTGACTATACTGGAAAAAGATATTACAAACAGCCTTTTGTCAAGCAATATTTGGACGAGAACAAAAGTCCTGTAATTTAGATGAATTACAGGACTTTATGAATATGCAGGATTTAGTCTCTTTGTATGGCGACTCAAATTTCAGAAATTGAGGGCATATAATTGGCCAATAAAATTTGATCTTTTTGAAACAATGAAGGCTATTCTATCGTATTCCTAGTATTGATGATTTTTAGTTGATTCTCTATTTTTCCAATCGTAGTTTTAAAGGTTTAAAGAATAGATAAACTGCACCGATGCCTAATGTCATTGCAACAACATAGCCTATAAATGCGACCGTTTCGGCTTGTTGTTCTGCTCCGCTACGAACTGTTTCGATAAAAAAACCTGTATTCCCCTTGAAGCCAAATAGCCAATGTATTAGATTCCAAGCAAAATGAAGTCCAGCCGATAGCGCGATATTCCCTGTTTTCAAAGTAGCAAAGCCAAATAGGATTGCTCCCAATCCTGATCCAATAAATGCATTTACGACAGAATAACCTCCTAGGAGGTGTTCAATAATGAAAACCGCTGTAACAATAATCATTGCGATAACAACACCAGCATTTGCCTTTAATTTCCAAAGCATATATGTCCTAAAGACAAGTTCTTCACGACAGGCGACAAAAAGAAATAATGGAATATATATGCCGAAAATATGTGGATTGAAGGTTTGCGACCGAATAAAGGATACTTCGCTAAAATTAATTACAATCAAGGTCATTATAAGCACCATAACTATACCCATACCAAATCCCGATGCAAAGTATATGAAGCTCTTTTTATTATAACCTAGTCCATTTTTGGAAAGTGTACTTTTATCATTCTGAATGAACCAATAAACCAAGGCAAAAGTAAGGGTGGATGCAATGATTATAGAAAGCAGATCTGATGACGGGAGCTGTTTTGTAATGGCAGATGAGCCAACAAAAATGAGCAATGTAAGCAGGTAAAAAATGATCACCTTTAAATAGCTAAATACTTTTCCCATTTTTCTATAAGCTCCTTTATATAAAGTTAATAGATTATTGGCAGAAATCGTTGAGCTATCTTCAGTTATCCTCAGGATCGTTGATAAAAATTATCCTGGGAGATTATAGAGCTTTGCCATCTTGGCCAACCCAACATATTTTTCTCACTGATAAAATTAGATAACGCCACTATTTTAAAGAATAATCTAGATTAAGTATTAAACTTAATGCACATTAAGTTTTTGAGAATGGTGATAAAAGTTCTTACAGCTAATTTTATATGCAACGATAAATTTCCGAATACAATCATAATCAATTAATAAAAGATAAATTATATCTATTATTGTCTCATTACAGGTATCATTTATGGTTCTATTTAAAAACAATCACTAATCAGACAGACTTGTCTGTTTAATGATTGTTTTCTATTTTTGTTTTACAATATTAGAAAGAAATGGATAACCCGAGAGATAGAGTTTTAAATACTGCCTCCTTATTATTCCACCAACAGGGATACAATAGCACAGGAATAAATCAAATCATAAGTGAGGCAAAGGTTGCCAAAGCTAGTTTTTACCAGCATTTTAAATCCAAAGATGATCTATGCATTGCTTTTTTGACCTCCAGACATGCCTTTTGGTTTTCGGAGCTCCGTGCATATACGCAAGACTCAGCCAGCCATAAACAATCCATATTGACTGCATTTGATTTCATTATTTCTATGAATCAGAAGGAGGATTTTAGAGGTTGTAGTTTCCTAAATATTCTTTCTGAGCTCTCAAAAAAACAAGATGCAATTCTTTCTGTCATACAGTCTCACAAAAATGATCTGAGGAAATTTCTCACAGAAATACTAGGTGAGGGTTTATTGGCTGCGCATATCTATCTGTTGTTTGAAAGCGCTATTATTGAAAGTCAGCTTTTTAGATCAAATGAACTTGTTCTGAAATCAAAAGAAATTGTTAATCATATTATTTAAAATTTATGGAACAGAAACATCCATTGCCACCCTTTACATTGGAAACGGCAAAACAAAAGATCCAGATGGCTGAAGATGCATGGAACTCCCAGAATCCTGAGCGGGTATCCATGGCTTATACGATAGACAGCGAATGGCGAAATCGGCATCTATTCATCAACGGTAGGGAAGAGATTGTCCAGTTTCTCACGACAAAATGGGCAAATGAACTTGATTACAAATTGAAAAAAGAGTATTGGTCTCATACCGAAAATAGAATTGCTGTCCGATTTGAATATGAATACAGAAATAAAGATGGAAGATGGTTTAGAGCCTATGGAAATGAGAACTGGGAGTTTGATGAAAATGGTCTGATGAAAAAGCGGTACGCAAGTATTAACGATTTAGAAATAGTAGAGGGGGATAGGGGGAGTGTAACACCAACTGTGTCATAGGATTAAAACTTAAAAACCTCTTTCGAGTTTGAGTCTATCCCCAAATCTAATATAAAGTTGGGATATGGTCAAGCCCCAGTTATGCATTGGCATCGTCCAT
>NZ_JAHXYR010000010.1 GCF_019969845.1 Sphingobacterium sp. GVS05A | reverse complement strand
ATGGACGATGCCAATGCATAACTGGGGCTTGACCATATCCCAACTTTATATTAGATTTGGGGATAGACTCAAACTCGAAAGAGGTTTTTAAGTTTTAATCCTATGACACAGTTGGTGTTACACTCCCAAGGTTACAATTTTGTAACCTTTATTTATGCATTTAAAGTGGGGGAATAACAATACTAACTGTTCGGTTGTTCGCCACCTAACTCTTTGTAAGCTGTTAAGATATTTTGAAGTGCTTGCTTTTCCTTTTGGGTAATAGTTCTATCTTTGTAATACTGCTTTCCTTCGTGACGTATCTTTGAGTTCTTAGATTTTATGATATCTTCTATCATTTTATATTTTTCCTGATCTACCGTTACGTCATACCATTCCCATATTTCCCCACCTCCATTATCTGTATTTATTTCACTATAGCTGGGGTTAATAGTATAGGTGTCATTATCGGTTTTTATAATATATCTTTTAATAAAGAGCCAATCATCTGCTGTATAATTAATAGCTAGCTGTAACCAAGGCTTAGCGTCTTTTTTTGTTCCAAAATATAAATGAAAACTATTCGAATTAGTGTATTGGGGAGTTGATTTGTCGGAATACCATGTGATACTTCTTATGTCATCTGTTTTTTTTCTAAGACTTTTTATTGCTTCATTTTTTGATCTTTCAGCTTGGGCAACTGCTTTTTCCTTAAGGTCATTTACTTTTGTAATGTTAACTTCAACACCCTTTAATAGTTCTTTAGCCTCTTTGGCTTCTTTTGAATCTGGGTGTCTTTCTAATAAAGAATTTAGTTCTGATTTTGCATTTTCAAACGATCTCCCTGCTATCATCTTTTTAGCATTTAATAACAAGTTAGCTGAACCAAATTTAAATTCATTTAATTCTGATTTTAAATTCTGGTTTTCAGCTTTGAGTTTTTCATAATTTTCTTGTGAAATATTATTACACCCATATACAACCAACAGTGAAGTTATAGTAATCAATCTTCTCATAATCTTAATATTTTTTTATCAAAAATATCTATCACGCATCGTGGAGAAAAAAGGGAAACCGTAAAACATGGACGCAGTTTGTGATACGGATCGTCGATATGTAAATAGCATTAGTAAAAGAAAGCGTAATTAGGTGATCTTGAATTATACGGAAACCCGTAAAAAGCTACATAATAATTTGTTTTAATTTGTTTTAGTTGCTGTGGAAGGATTTGCTACATTTTTTGTAACTTATTAAAGCCATATTGTAGATGCTTCGCATATACAAATAAGTATTTATAATTATTAACTAATTAAAACTATGAGTGTATTTATTGACGGTTTTTCACATCTCCACCTTTTTTCAGAGACAGAGGGAAAGCAAAATTTATATGATAATCAAATTGCAGCTGTTGGAGCTGTTATAGCTCATTTTAGTACTAAGATTCAGCCTGCGTTGGTCACGATGCCGACAGGAACAGGGAAGACAGCTGTAATGATTTTGCTTAGCTATGCACTCAAAGGGAAGAAGGTATTGGTTATAACACCTAGTCAATTGGTAAGAGAACAAATAGCGAATCAATTTAGAAATCCGGAGATACTTGTGTCAAAAGGAGTTATTAGCAAAGATTTCTTACCTAAGGTCTACGAAGTTGTTGGCGAAATTGAAGATAACATTGACTGGAAAAGAAAATGTGAAGAAAATGATGTCATTGTTGGGATTCCTGCAACATTAAACAAAATCCTACTTAACGAAGATCCTATGAATGCTGTTAATTTTGATCTATTATTCGTAGATGAAGCACATCATAGTCGGGCTAGTTCTTGGCAGGAAATTCTAAATAGATATATATCATCTAAACAAGTGCTGTTGACAGCGACACCTTTCAGAAGGGATAAAAAAGATATCAAAGCAAGATTAGTATATAGTTATCCCCTTAAACAAGCATATGAAAATAAGCTTTTTAGTAGAATTGATTTTATTCCAGTAAATACCAATAATTTAGAAACACCGGAGGCCAAGAATATTGCTATAGCTAAGAAAGCAGAAGAAATATATTTAAATAGAGCAAACGCGGACCATAGGATAATCATTAGGACAGATAGCCGGCCTGCAGCAAACAAATTAAATACAATTTATAAAGAGCATACTGATTTAAAACTAGAAGTAATACACAGTAATCTTTCGGAAAAATTTATTAAAAGTAGGATTGCTAAGTTGCGATCAGGAAATATTGATGGAGTTATCTGTGTCAATATGATGGGGGAGGGGTATGATTTTCCAGCCTTAAAAATAGCTGCGGTTCATGTTCCTCATAAATCACTCGCTATAACTTTGCAGTTTGTTGGCAGAATTTCAAGAACAAATATCGATGAAGGAAATATCGCTAAAGTAATTGCTGGACAACATGAATTTGAAATAGAATCCTATCAACTATTTAAACACGATACAAAAGACTGGTCTATTGTTTTGCCTGATTTACATAAGGCTAAAATTCAAAAAACAGAAGAAGAACAGGATTTTTTTGATTCGTTTCAAGATCTAACAGAGGAAGTTCCCTTATTTGATTATGATGTGGAGGAGACTCTTCAAGTAGATGATGATGACTTACGCCCCTTTTTCCATGTCAAAGCATATGAAATAATAGTGCCACCGGAAAAAGCAGTTTTCGATAAGGAATTGTTAGAAGAACTTATTGACATCGCTGCTGAAGTTGACTTTAAAGGAACAAGTTTGTTCAAAAATCCAGTAGTGCGTCATCACCATATAAGTACTGAACACGACGTTGCTATCTTTATCGTTTCCGAATTAAAGACACCATCTTGGTATTTAAAAGATGATCAATTAAAGGACGTAAAAAATGAATTAGTCATAATCCATTTTAATCGGGATAATAGGTTATTATATATCTGTTCTACAATTAAAGAAAATGAACTTTATGAGTATATTGCTGAGCAATATTTGTTAGAGGGTATATTACATGATAAAATTCCTCTTCCATTATTGAAACGGGTAATGGCTGGATGGAAGGAGGCAAAGTTGTATAATGTTGGAATGAAGAGCCGTAAAACAAAAGGGAATACGGAATCATATAAAAATATTCTCGGGTCACAGGCTCAAAAAAGTGTTCTCAATACAGATAAATATAGTTACACTAGGGGGCATTCTTTTGGAGGAGGATTTGATCCAATTTTTAAGAAAGAAATAATGATTGGGATTAGCCCCGCTTCAAAAATTTGGACCTTAGAAGATAATAAGATCAAATATCTTACTGAATGGCTTAGTATTGTGAGTAGAAAAATAGGTGATTCTGAAATGGATAATCTAGCAGCTCCTTTATCTGATCTTGATAGTGGTAAAGTAGTTGACTATTTTTCAGATGAAAGTGTATTTTTTGTAGATTGGGCACCAAGTTTTTATCATAAGTTAACTACAGTATATTTTCTAAATGAATATAAAGAACCTGCAGAAATGGCGCTTATATGTTCTTGCAATATCTCGGTTCTTGAAAAAAGTAAAGATAAAATACTTATTAAGATTTCTAAGAATGGAAACAATGCTACAATTATTTATTCCTTAAAGCCTAAGATTAAATTTGAATATGATCCCCAAACAGAGCACACTTTAGCAATAAAGAAGGGTGAAAAATTTACCTCGGATCAAGTTTTTCTTAAGCTCTTGGCCGAAGATCCTATACAACTTTATTACGAGGATTTATCTAAACAAGATGGACGTGTGCTGTATGAATTTGGAAAGGAAATTGGAACGCTAGATGAAAACAGTATAATTAGTCATAATTGGCCAGGTTATGTGAACTTGAAAAAAGAATTTTTCTCAAAAGAAGATATAGAAAAGAACATTGAGCAAAATGATAAACGGATTTCTATACATGAATATATCATTGAGGAGGCAAAGAAAACATTTGACGTCGTATTTTATGACCATGGCTCATTAGAAATAGCCGATGTCATAGGGTTTAGAAAAGACAAGATTCAATTTTTTCATTGTAAAAAGCAGAGTGGAAGTGTTCCCAACTGTAGTATTGATGATAATTATGAAGTAACTGGTCAAGCAACGAAATCAGTCAATTGGGCAAATAGAAAGCTTCTACTCAGGCAAATTTGTGAAAGAGCGGATAAGAATGGGAGTCACCAAAAATTGAGAAAAGGTACTTTAGAACAAATCAAAGCTATTCTTAATTCTTTTGAAACTCCAGTCATCCCTGTCGAAATAACAATAGTTCAGCCAGGATTGAAAACAAAAGGTCTATCTAAAAATCAAGAAGGGGCATTTAAACGAATTGTTATTTTATTGTCTGGTGCAGAAGCTTTCTTAAAGGATGTTAGCTCCTGTCAGTTAAGTATTTGGTCTTCTTGATTTCCTTACTGATAACCCAGCAATGAAGATTGGAAGTATTGTCTTCTGAAATGATTCAACCAAGAATGAAGTCTTTTATGGTATTGCGGAATAAACAAGAGGTAAGGTTTTCAAATCAACTATAAGTCACGAGCTACTGTGACATAGCAAGATGGAACTATTTTACTAAACATGATAATTTGGGATAGAATGCTTATATTTTTTTACAAATTTTCCCACATCGTGTAACGCTTGGGAAATAAAAAATCCTTCCGTTTGACGGTAGATAGTTAAACTATGGCATAGGTAATTCATTATATGTATTTCCTAGCATTTCTCTTATTACTCTCTCCTGCTCGGTTATTCCTAAGCTACAAGATTTATTTATTAACATATACCCACTAATTTCAGGGTATTCAAAGTGTTCAAATGTGAATGTACCTATTCTCCTCTGTGCAATATATGTATAGGTGTTGTATCGTTGATTACTCTCTAGAGGTTCAATTGTTTTAGATGCTCTATCATACGTTCTAGCACCCGCAAATCCAAAAGAGCCAGTTGGATGCTCAGCAAGTAAAATCGGGATTAGGTTTAAACATGTTATTAAAACATTTCCAATATCTCCTTTATTAGTTATCAAAGAATATTTTTTATCTGTTTTCTTATAGCATTTTGGATAAAACTTAATTGAAAAAAAATCATGCGTATGACAGTCTGCTAATAGCACATAATTCAGTTTTGTTTTAGGTGAATAGAACTTGTATATATACGAAAAAAGATGATCGGAACCATCTTTTATGTTTTTCTTTTGTACGAATTTTAATTCATACCCAGGATAATTAAAGTTCAATATTAAGGGATTAAGAAGTTTTTAGAATCAAAATTACATGTAGATCTTTGACCAGAAGTAACTTCTGAAAAAACTTTTGACCCTTTAATGTTTAATTTTTCAACAGTCACAGTTTTTATCTCCTTAACAGAAGTCCAATTCAATCTAACCCCTTTTGGTGTTGGTTTGGTTTTCATTGCGCGTTGCATATTCTTCTTGTGTATGTTATTAATTAAATCCACTTATTAAACTACAGTTTCCCGTAAAAGGTTTAAAATAGTGATAAGTAAAAAGTATGTATTTAGAGAACACGTTAATCATTTAATGAACTCTTGCTATACGACTATTTAACAAGTTTAATATATAATTTTCAAATAAACAAACTTCTAGATAATACACCTGATGAAGCTGGAGTTAGTATAATCATGATTCTAATAGTAACTGTAAGATACAGATAGATATACTTTTTAGCTCCGTAGAAAAGCTTGTATGATATTTGCGATGACCAAACATATTTAAATAAAATAAACCAATATAAACAATTTAAATAATGTTAAACAAAGTGAAGTGATGTTATTCGGATAATAAAAATAAATTGTCAAAAATTTATGACATTATATATATGTAACACGTTCCGATTAGAAAAGATGCAAGAAAACTCCGAGAACTTTTGTAAAATACATTAATTTTCAAGATGAAGCTAAGCAAGAAGATTTTTCAAGCTCAAATTGCATACTTAGAAGTTTTCATGTTACGGTGCGTCCAATTTATTACATCATCTTCTATAAATTTCCACCCTTCACATTCGAAGCCGATGGCTTTTCTTCGCCATCAATCAATATGATGTTTTTAAGTTTATCTAAATTTAGTTCTTTTAGGATCTTTACAGCACGTTCACGTTGAGCTCTATTGAAGTATAAAATGGCAATTACAGCTTGCTCAGTATGATTAGCTTTTTTATAGATATCAACTTGGTATTGGAGATTTTGTTTAAGTTTTGAGCTTTTTGCGAGCTTAAGTTCAATTACAGTTTTGTCCATTGCACCTCTCGAAATGGTAAAATCCACAGGGCCTCTACCATTGTCAACTTCTGAATTTATATCCCAATTCGAATCGAAACAAATGGATTTGAAAACCAATTGGAACACAGATTCATTTTGATTTTCAGCGCCTCTGAAGGCTCTATTGCCATTGTTATTTTCGATGAATCTTTTCAATAATTTTATACGGTGGATCGCTTCTTCATATGAACTTTTTGTTTTCCTACTTGTTGGATGCGTGAGCATCTCATAACGATCGATTTCTAGTGTTTCTCCGCCATTATTATTGACTGCATTTAGAGCGGGAATCGAATATCTTTTATTTTGCGGTGGATTTTCTTGGTGTAACCTTATCGCTTCTTCTAAAGAGTTACATTCAATTACTTCAGCCATAAAAGCGTCAAATTCATCTTCGCTCGAGTCTTTGAAATAATCAAATAGCTCCTTGAGGTGTCTATCTAAAAGAGAAAATACCAAATCGAGCGTAAAGAAACCCGAATTTGTTTCCCTTCTGAAATTGAGATACTTATTCTTGTATGCAATTACTACCGGAACATCATCAGACTCAAAGGTAGATTTAAAATTCGTTGCTGCGGATGAAACGTTATTGCTGATACTCGATTTTGCTTGATCTCCCGACCAAATTTTTAATTCGGACAACTTGTCCATCACAGGATAATATATATTTGAAAGAAGAATATCAAATTTAGGGCTTATTTCCTCTTGAAGAATATCATATTTATGTTTATCACGATAGTTGTCGTTAGGTTTTAATTGATTCCTTTGTCTAATTAGCTTTTCGAGTTCTTCACAAATCGGTAAATACTTTTGAATATAATCCTTTTTGTTTGAGTCTAGAAAAGTAATGAATTCGAAGATATTCTGTATTTCTTTGGTAATCATCTTAAGTGGTTATAACAATGTCACATTTTAGAACCAGCACATTCTAATATACATATTCAATAAAAATTAATATTAGTCCCATGCTTTAAAGTTATTCAACATTTGTCGCCTTCCTTTGCATCAGCATCCACTCATAAATCCAGGGCTCAGTTTCATAGAGATATTGAATTCCGTGGCCTTCACCTGTTATACGGTGGAAGATGATATTCCCCTCGCATTTATTAAGAAAATCGGCTATTCGCTCTGTTTCATGTATGGAGATTTCTTTATCCGCCGTTCCGTGATACGTCAGGATAGGGATGTCTTTGAGCGTGCAAATTCGAGTGGTGTCACTATCATTCACACCACCGCATAATGGAACAATGGCTGCGATTTTATCGGGGTGATCCAATGCAGTGATGTACGTTCCATAACCTCCCATACTTATTCCGGTTACATAAACACGGCTTTTATCGATGCGGTAATTTGACGTTACTTCATTATACAGCGAATCAAACCAATTTTCCGTAGACCAATACTTCCCCTCTGGACATTGTGGAGCGACCATAATAAAGTCGAATTCCTTTCCTTGATCCACTAAATAGGGAAGACCATAGACCTTTAGTTTTTCTAAATCATTTCCTTTTTGCGATCCTCCATGGAGATAGATAACCAAAGGATATTTGGACGTGTCTGTATTATAGCTTTTAGGTAGACAGGTGAGGTGTTTATAATTGACTTTTTGTTTTTCTTGAGCAATTGACTGCGACATAAAGAAGCCGAAAAAGATTACTGCGAGTAGCTTAAGATAGAGATAAGGCTTGATGGTGAAGATTTTGATAAGCGCTTGGAAAGTCATATTAAAGGAAGATAATGGTTTTGTAAGTAACATGTTTTAAGTTCGTGCCAAAGCCGCAATACACTCTTCGCGAATCTTCCATAGTTTGTCCAGCGTATATGGAATCTTATTGGTCTCGATCCAGCGAGATAAGAATTCCTTATGATATTGAACTTTGTAATCAGTGATTTGATCAGGACCGATTTCCACTTCTTCTAAAAGATCCAGTTCAAATTTAGTTTCGTTGACTCCAATGCCAGTAAAGTCTAAGATGTGATTATGATTTCGCAGATAATTGTGGGCCTCTGGGATATATTTTAAATCATATTTGGCTAGGACGTCCTTTATTTTAGGGGTATTCTTACTATTCATGGTAAAAATTCCCAATATAAGCTTTATAGATTCGTTCCCGTTTTCGTCAGCCAATCGCTTTAACAATGCATGTTTGGTACTACAGGTACCACATTGCTCTTCAAACAAGGTAAGCACATTATTTTTATCGTGATTGCGGTTATAATCGAGATCACTTACCCATTTATTGGCTTGTTGGAATGTATTAATCCCAATTGCAGTAAATGATTCAGAGATTGCTCCCTTATCACTTTCAATTTTAAAATCTAAGGGTTTGAAAAATAGTCTTCTAGAAAACAAATTCGTTCGGCTATTGTCGAGAATTGGTTCGCCAGATTTTTTGTTTAAGAAGTAGCGGATATTCTGGATTAAAAATCTTGGATGAAAGTTAGGACCAAATTCATGATGGTTTCTGAATGTGTTAAATATTTCTAACGCTGTTCTTGTCGAGTCAAAATAACCGTTTTCAATTAGCTCTCTAAAATAGCTTTGAACTTTTTCGTACGTACTTAGAAATAGTGAGGTTTCTAACTCTTCCTCTTTGCCCTCCACGATCATCTCAATAGGGTTGAGATCAGCGCCATCATTTTTGATTATAATGATCCGTTTTGTTTTCTTTCTATCAATCTTATGTTCTTCTACTTCGAGTTTGTATAGATCGAATTTGTTAGTCTCTGGGTTGCACTCTCTTAAGGATAAGACTTTACTGAGGTGAACACTGTCCTCTGGGTCGATCAAAGTCGATTTAAAGGGATTTTCAGCGTCTCTAATGAAAAAATCATGCTTACCTAATAAAAATGAGCACTCAAAAGCAGAAATTCCCTTTTCTGTTCTTGCCTTATGAAACAATAAAATCTTGTCAAAGGAGATCGCAGGAAAAGTAGTATTCAGAAGTTTTCTTTTTCTCGAGGTCATAATTTACAGCAAAGATATGGATTTTCTAAGGTCTTTTAAATAGCGCTTCTTTTTCGCTCTTTCTAATAAAAATTCCCTTTTTTACCGCTTGATCTATTATCGCGGTGAAATCTTTTGCCTCCCAATTTTTCTCTGCTTTACTGCCACAATATTGCGCAATTTCTTTTGAGGTATGCCAGTCATCGAAAAAAGCATCACTTTCTTCCACTAACAACAAATAAAGAGTTCCTGTTTGGCCTAATTCCGTGGGATCAATTTTGACAATGACCTTTTCAACCATCTTCTCTTCAAAATCTATTGGTGGATAGAAATCATTTAATGTATATGTGATATTATACCCGAGTTCAAAGGATTTATCTGTGAAAGCTAAAGCTAGTTTATTTAGATGTTGATCATGGTACTTTGCTGAATTAGAGCTGCTTTCAATTGCTCCCAATATGTTCCCATCAGGATCTAATTCGAGTATCTTCTGAATGTCCCTTGTATTAATACCTAAATGTGTCCTGATTTTACGAATAATGTTTATTATATATAGAGAAATAGAACTAATTAATATGACTTTCTTCATTTAGGTAAGATCGTCCATTAGTCTTTTATAAAATGTATTAGTAAAAATTTGTATTTACTTAAATATTTGATTATATTTGTATTGAAGCTTGATTTTTTTATTAAGTTTAGGTGTTAGACTAGAAGAGTCTCGACTGTGAATTCCGACATTTCAATTGGACGAGGCGATAGGTTTAATGCCCATTTCGATATTTTATATATCTTTGATATATGCTATAGCGTGTGGGCCCTATCGTTACCGTTCCAAAGCCGTCGGAAGCTGACAGTACGGTTGGTAGTGGCCTGCTATAGTGCGCTAAACCTACGAGACTCATAAATTATAAAATCAATTTATGAGTATGAACAAAAAACAGCAATCAAAAAACATCATCACGGCCCCCGAGTAGCTCGGCAACCAAAGTCATACGATGACTTTCCTAGCTGTTGAAGACGTATCGAACCAATTATATATTTGCAACTGTCATTTAACGTCTTGCGCTTCCCGCATTTACAACAATTTTTTTATTTGTGACCTAAGCTAGGTTTAGGAGCAAGAGGATACGTTTGTAAGTATCAGTAAAAAGAACCGTGTCAGCAGGTCACAGCCCTCAACACCTTTAAAAATGAACAGTTTTTACAAGGGTGGGAGTGAACTGCCTACTGGAAAAGGTTCCTCCTACTCAAACCAAATTAAATCCAAAAAATTATGGCCTCTGGCCTTTAAATTAGTAGTGCTTTTTAGGCTATATTTTACCAGCATATCTCCAGTACGGACAAAGCACTCCTTAAGCACAGATATAGTACTATTTACGCAAATGTTGCGTAAGCATATATACAAAGGAAAAACGTGCTATCAAAGTGCTTGTCGACTGTTATATACTTACTTGGTTATTGGAAGCAGGCTAACAAGTAAAAAGCTGTCACGGAAGCTTACGAAACCAAGGCTTTCTTCCGCTGGCCTTAGGAGGCTGTTCGACATTTCTTCGAACCTGCTTCGAGCCTGCGTCGCCCCTTCTTCGGGGTTGCTTCGGCTGCTGGTCGACTGCCCTTCGGGTGCGAGCCGAAGCCCACTCGAAGCGGAGCCGAAGCCGAGTCGAAGCGTAGCCGAACATGTCTCGAACGAGTCCCGAAGAAGGCCCGAAGCGTTGCCGAAGACCACCCGAAGGAGCGAAGCTGTAGCGATACCGATTCGATTACGTCTATATTTTACCTACATCTGCCAAGCACTTGCCAGATACTCTGACAGATCATACTGTAAGAGTACTGGTCGGGTGCTGACTAATGGAGCCGTACCACCTTCGGACTTTCTTCTGACCAATACCTGCCTTTCTTTTGCCTTTTATGCAGCTGGCTCCCAATTTTCTTCGGGGCAGCATCGGCGTGGCTCGACGAAAAACCGATGCTGCCCCGAAGAAAACCCACGGAAAGGGCAGATCTGGCGAGGAACTGCTAGGGACTTGAGCAGTCTATTCCCCGCCACTAAAGGTACTATTGATTCACAGTTAAGCTACTGGGAGTGTACTGAGAGTGTACCAAAAAGGTACTGGAAAGGTACTAAAGAGCTACTAAAGAGCTACCAAATAGCTACCAAACAGGTACAGGCTTTCGGTAGCTTTCTGGTGGACCGTAGGTATAAGCTTGGACGTGCAATGGAAATTCCTACTGAAATGCATAGTGGCGATTTGGTAAGTGGAGGAGATGGATGCCGTTTGAAATCAGAGGATTTACAAGCGTTCAGTGCCACTCGAGTGTGCGATAATGAGTATTTAGCTGTTCAAAAGAAAACAAGTACTCATAAGGCTTTAAATTACTTTTCAGTAGTTGCGAATTATGAACGCACATATCGCATGGTTTTGACATGCATAACCTTACTACTAGTTTCTATGTTTAGTTTATCGGCTCAGACGCCCCGCAAGGACAGCGGGGCCGATGGGCTAACTTCGATGAAGGCGCTACATGTCGGTGATACCATTCCACAGTCACTGTGGGATATACCGCTTGCCGTCGTCAACAATCCCACAGGAAAGAAAACCGTAAAACTGAGCGATTACCGTAATAAGAAGCTGATCATATTGGATTTCTGGGCGACATGGTGTGGCAGTTGTATGCAAAGTATGTTGCATATAAGACAGTTGGAGTCCTCATACAGCGGTAAGGTTGCCTTTTTGAAAGTGAATAGCGAAAGCACAAAAGACTCTCCCGAACGGATCGTAAAAGCTTTTGCCAAACTCAAGGCGATGTCTAATGTTGATCTCTCAACAATGGAATATATATATCCCGACAAGTATCTGGATAAATATTTTGCTCATGCCTCTATCCCTCATATGGTGTGGATCTATGATGGCAAATACATAGGCAGTACCTATGCCGAAGGCCTTACGGTCGATGCAATTGATGGGGTGCTTAACAATACTCCGCTTCATGCTCATCTAAAAAATGATAGGTTGGATTTTCAGACGAACACTTCCATCCGGGAGCAGGTCGATCTACGGTTGTCGACCTATCCAGTAGTAGAGGAGCTGTTTACAGGATATATAGATGGTCTAAGCCCTAATTTTGGTCAATTTTATAAGAAAGATGGTACCTACGTCTACCGAATGGTAAATCTAAAGCTTAATATCCTATACGCTAATGCTTTCCGAACTCTTTTTTTTGAGGTGCCAAGTTGGGCAATCCATATTGATTCAACAGTAGCCGAACCAGTGCAAAGGGCATTGAATAATGTTGAGTTGCGTAAGGATGTTTTTTGTTTTGAAGTGCAGTCGTCAGATACGCTAACAGAAGATGATATCTTGAAAAGGCTGCGTGATTGTCTGTTATCCAACTTCAAAGTAGCCCCGGTAAGGACAATAGAAAAGACTCCTTTTTGGCAAATGGAGATAGCAGATCCCGATAAACTGAAAGCGTCTGTTCGCTTTATTGATAAAAAAGGTAACAAGGAATATATCACTTTCAGGGAGTTAAGATCCAAGATTTATACAAGTCTTAAACTGCCGGTAAATGACCTGATAACAGTAAAATCAAGCCTTTTTGAAGTAGAGATCCCAAAAAATCTTGATTGGACTAATATAAAATCCCTTCAGGATTTTCTAGTCACAATAGGTATCCGGTTGATAAAAGTCGAAAAGGATATTCCCACCATTACATTTAAAAAAGCATGATCAGTACAATGAAAAATAGCATTATTTTATTGATATTAAATCTTCTTACAGTACTGTGCTATGGTCAGGTACTAAAAGGAAGGGTATACGACAAGGCGACCGGCAAAGGGATCGCAGGGGTGACAATTACCTCGAAGTCTACACAAAAGAAGTTTAAGGCAGGACCGGGTGGAGAAATTGAAATCGGCAATATCACAAGTGATTCTTTGCATTTTCATCACATGGGGTATACAGATAGGGTGCTTTTTGTGAAGGGGTCTGATACGAATATAGCAGTTGGCCTGACAGCTAAGTCAATAGAAATTGAAGAGGTCCAGGTCCAGACAGGCTATCAATCGCTTAGAGCTGACCAGCTGTCCGGATCGGCTCAGGTGCTCAATGAGTCGCAGCTCAATCAAAATGTGGGTAGCAATATCTTGGACAGACTCAACCACGTCGCCAATGCGGTATTCTTTGATAACCAGTTACAGGCCTCGGACAATCAAAAGTTGAATTTCTCGATACGTGGTCTCAGTACAATCAATGGCGTTAGGGATCCCTTAATTGTGTTGGATGGCTTTATCTATGAGGGCTCCATACAGAATATAGATCCTAATAATATTGAAAGCATTACGATTCTTAAAGATGCCGCCGCAAGTGCCATCTGGGGAGCACGTGCGGGTAATGGTGTACTGGTCATTAAAAGCAAAAATGCAAAGGTCACAGACGGCCGTACAAATGTGACCGTGAACAAGTCTATTCAATTCGCACAAAAACCTGATCTGTACGATGTATATCAAATGCCTGCAGAGGAGTTTATAGAAATAGAAAAAATGCTCTTTAAAAATGGGTATTATGATCGTAATATACGCCGTAGTCCGTTTAGTGCACTCACACCTGTGGTTAGCCTGCTCCAACAGCATAAGACTGGTAAAATAGACGGTGGACTGCTTGATCAACGTTTGACAGCTCTTAAAAATATAGATAGCAGAAGTGATTATATGGACTATTTCATGGAGTACCCACTACTAGATCAGTATGCACTTTCATTATCAAATGGGACAGAAAAAAACAAAATTCACCTGGCGGTAGGTTATACCTTTGATAAAAATCAATACGGTGCGAAAAATAAAAAAATAAATATTGATTTTAATGACCGCATGATGCTCCTGCCCAAGCTTCATCTGGATATTGGTTTTAAATACACCAATGCGAAGAATCATGCTGGTAAACCTGCATTCGAAACATTCAGGTACCGCAATATACGTGCGCCGTATATGGATCTGGTAGACGCTGATGGAAATGGTCTAGTACTTGAAACCACATATGATAAAATATATACAGACAATTACTTGCCCGGTAAACTTCTGTCATGGGACTATGTCCCCTTTGAAGATTACAGATATGTTGACAATAGGTCTATACGCAATGAATATCTAGGGCAGGCACAGTTGTCTTATAAAATATTGCCATTTATCGATTTGGTCCTGGCTTATCAGATCCAGAATCAGATGGCATCCGACAATGTAAGGAATGGATTGGATAGTTACTACACAAGGGTCATGATCAACTCCTATGCGAGCTATAACGAAGTTACCGACCGTATGGAGTATCCCGTTCCCATGGGGGATATTGTATTAAAAAACAATGTAAATATCAGGTCCTACAATTGGCGGGGACAGATCAATGTCAATAAGGTTTGGGACAAGTTCGAGCTATCGGGTATAGTGGGAGCTGAAGTAAGGGAAAGTAAAACTGATGGGGAGTCGAGCACACTTTACGGATATACCGCTGACCCTCTTAACAATGTCGCAATAGACTTCGTATCTGATTTTCCTATAGGGATTAGCTATAGTACCAGCATAATTCCTGGCAGACCCGTACTGAATAGCAGTATAAATAGATTTGTGTCTATTTATTCCAATTGGAATGTGGAATATAATAAAAGACTAGGGGCTACCGCAAGTGTAAGGCGTGATGCTGCGAATATATTCGGGGTGGCAGCAAATGATAAATGGTCTCCTTTTTGGTCAGTGGGAGCCTACCTGCATGTGCCAGATCAGTGGATCAAGGGGGCAAAAGCAGATCGGCTAAAGGTAAGGGCATCCTATGGTGTGAGTGGCAATGTAGATCTTCGAAAGACGGCATTGCCTGTGGCTGAATCGACGACATTCAACTACTCGCCCTACTCTGGATTGATCATCGCTCAGCTAAACGATCCTTATCTGCGTTGGGAAAAGATCAAAACGTTCAATGTTGGCTTAGATCTATCTTTTTTGGATGGCCGCATCCGTGGATCAATTGATCATTATCAAAAGCGTGGTACAGACTTGTACGGTTTGACAGGCTACGATTATACAACATGGGGCTATCAGTCTTTTATCACTAAAAATGTCGCCAGCATGGATGGCCGGGGAACTGATCTTGTGATTGAGACTGATAATATCCGGGGAAAATTTTCATGGTCAACGATCTACAATTTAGCCTGGAACAAAAGCAAAACTAGAACATATTATGCCGCCAATGGAATGAATGTGAGCAGCTTTTTGGACATAGGATCGTCGATTACCCCTGTTCCGGATTATCCATTATATGGCATTGCGGGGTACAGGTCTGCCGGGCTGGATGCAAAGGGAAATCCTCAGGGTTTTCTAAATGGTGTTCCCAGTACTGATTATACCGCTATTAGAAGACAGCCTCTCGATCTAGGAGAAAACGGAAATATTATTTTTAAAGGATCGTCCAAACCGCAGGTATTTGGATCCATAATAAATAAGTTTTCTTTCAAAAATTGGGCGTTGGCGGTGAACGCTTCTTTTTATGGTGATTATTATTTCATGAAAAATACGACCAGCTACACCCAGCTGTTTTCTAATGGAAAGGCCTATGCGGATTTTGAAAAGCGATGGCAAAAACAAGGAGATGAATCACACACTGTAGTACCAGCGCTGATCTATCCAGCTGATCAATTGCGGGATAGTTTTTATCGGTTATCTGAATCCAATATACTTCGGGCTGATCATATTCACCTAGAATATGTTCGTTTGTCATATGCAAGCGCTATTAAAAATAGCGCAAAATTGGAATGCTTTGCTAATGTTTCCAATCTGGGATTGTTGTGGGTATCCAATAAAGAAAAAATCGACCCATTGTATCAGGACAAAGTTAAGCCGCCCCTAACATTTACGTTTGGTACATCTGTAAAATTTTAATTTTTTATCATGTTAAGATCAAGACTAATCTATATCCTGCTTTTTTCTATTTTAATGTCCTGTAAAGATTATCTGGACATTAAGTCGAACAGTGGATTGGCAACGCCAGACAATTTCGAGGCGATGCAACGAATATTGGACAATATGGAAGTGATGAACATCAGTACAAATCCACTTGGGGAAGCGTCATCAGATAATTATTTTTTAACCCTTCAATCTTATAATTCCTTAGGGATGCGATCTCAAGAGGCATATACTTGGCGTATCATCGATAATAATTTCCCCAACGATTGGGCAACGAGTTACCTCACCGTATATCATAGTAATATTGTGCTTGATAATTTAAAGAGTATTCAAATTAATGATGCAAATAAAGAAACATGGAGCCAGTTAGCGGGTGCCGCATATTTTTATAGATCTTATGCTTATCTGTCGCTGTTATGGACTTATGCAAAGGGATATGAGGAGAGTGAAAAGGATCTTTATCCCGGTATTGTGCTTCGAGTGGATGCAGATCCATATAAACCGTCTGAACGTTCCTCGATAGCAGCGTGTTATAATACCGTTATCCACGATCTGGAACGATCGATACCCCTTCTGCCGCGGCAATCGGAGCATGTCTTGCGACCATCTAAGGCGGCCGCTTATGGACTATTGGCCCGAACATATCTGTCCATGCGACACTATGATAAATCTGAAATTTATGCAGATTCAGCATGGATGATCTCAGCTAAACTGATAGATTATAATATGCTGGATGCTAATACACAATTCCCCTTTGAACGGTATAATATAGAAACTACCTTTTTTAGTCAGATGAGTACGACCCTGCCAGCAATGAATTATTATAATGCCTTAGTAGATACCACTCTATACAAATCGTACAATAAGGATGATCTGCGTCTGAAATTATTTTTTGCTCAAGGATCAGATGGTTACTATCAGTTTAAAGGTAGCTATGCTGGTGCCTCGGATTTCTTTACCGGGATCACATCCGCTGAGATCTTACTGATGCGGGCCGAATCTTATATTCGTAACGGTCGGATAGAAAGGGGGCTTTCAGATTTAAACCATCTGATGCGCCATCGTTACGCGACAGGGAAATATAAGGATCTGGGGGGACTCAGTCAAGAAGATGCGTTGGAAAGAATCTTATGTGAACGGCGCAAAGAGTTGCTGTTTCGTGGACTGCGCTGGATGGATGTGAAACGGTTAAATTTGGAAGGGCGAAATATTGTTTTAAAAAGACAGATACCGGAGGGGGTATTAGAATTGGTTCCAAATAGCAACCGTTATGCATTGCCAATCCCGACTGATGTTGTTGACAGGACCGGAATACCACAAAATCCACAATAATGGGATTTTGATAAGGCCATATTGATAAAAATATCCCCAAAGTATAAAATCAAAATTGAGATATACTTTGGGGATTGGATTAGCAGATATTAATTGTTTCGAGAGCTATTATTTTAATCTTGATTGTGTGGTGTAATATTATTAGAGCTTGATCCCCCAGCTTTGGTTGGTACATAGGTCGGATTTGATATTGTACCGGTATTGGAAGCCCCTAAAATAATTTTCGTCGGATTTAGCGTTCTACTTCCCGATGCACCTTGTAGATCTGCCGGACTGACTTCCATCGAACAAGCCTTTTTGCTGCCCGGACAAGTCGAGCCTGGATTGTCTTCGGCCCAATTACTCGGATCACTTACCTGACTTGCTTCGGTAGCGTCTCCATCGAAGAAAAGAGTGACGTCTGTCTGCTTATTTGCAATTTTATTGAATGACATTAATGTTGTACTTCCAGCTGCAATCACCAATGCTATGATGGCCATTGCATAACTATTTAAATTTTTCATCTTTTTAATTTTTAATTTTTTTTACTTCAATTTTCATGTCTTTTTCGTCCCCACGGTGTGTCGGTTTTATGTACGTAGCCATCGACAGCAGCGCGGGAATACCATAAGTGTCTTTTGGCAGACGCGCCCTTCACCCAGATTAGCCTTTAATCCAAGTTCCGCTGTTGATGGGATACACTATTCTTTTTGTAGCCTAGGACTGGTTTTCAATTTTGTGGCAGTTGGTGAACCTGAATTCACCTGTAAACTTGTAATATCATCACTGGTATTATTTTCTATAATTCGATTGATCGGAGAATGATGTTTTAAAAAGGAGAGCTCAAGCCATAAGCCTAAGAGGCTGACGACTAGAAAGGCCATATTGAGCCAGAGGTGGGCCGTCCAGCCCAATTGCTGGAATACCAATCCGCAGCCGCAAGGGAATTTTTCCCATACTTTCATGACCGCTAGACCTACGTAAGCCACAAAAGCAAGCATCATCAAAGACGACAAGCTGAATGCCCATATCCTTGTCTTTGGCATTATAAAAAGTAGGCCAACGGCAAGCTCGAGAGGAGGCAAGGTATAGGCTAAGTACATACCCAACTGGTCGCTAAAAGGCTGCTGGATCATTGCGGACCTGAACAGCTCAAAGTTGATAAGCTTGTCCAGACTGATCGGGATCCAAAGGGCCATCAGTGTGATGAGGATGATCTGGTATATAATCTTTTTTGCTTTCATTGTTATACTGTGTAAGTCTGAAAGCAAAGGAAGGACAATGTCTCTCAATCCTATGTAGAAGCATTTAGTCAGTTGAGGAGCCTTTAAAGTACCTTAAACAACTGTGAATTTTAAAAAAGGGGAGATGGGATACATTTTTAGGACAAATGCTGGTGGGAATATCGGACTGAAAGGGAGGCTTAGAACTCAGTTTGAGCAAAGGGTATCTGGATCTGGTGACCAAGTTCGCTAGGGGGATAAAGTAGAATCCCCCTAGTTTTTTTAGAAAACCGTTTTAATCTATTTTAAAGAGGTATTTAAATCTCAATTATTTTCGCAGCTCGACTTCTTCAATATCTTTTTTTATGAAATGGAGCATTTCCTTGAGCTTATCTTCAACGAGATATAGACTGAATATATGCTCAAATTTGTTGAATTTGGATAGCTGATTGGCGCTGATGCGGTTGCCTCGATTGGTGACAATATGCTGGGCTACTCCTACGGCAGCGTCACTTTTATGCTTATTCTTAAAAAGGCCGACTTTGCTGGAATAATGGAACAGGCAGGTGATTCCTTCTCCTGTGAGCGTCATATGGATTCCGCTGGAAGGGCGAGGGATCTGATCCAGCGTATCTTGGGCTTCCGCCTCTAGGTTCGTGATTTTTTCCAGATAATCCAGTTCAGCGCAAATATATTCATTCATCATCATTTTGAGATGGGGCTGCTCTATATCGTAGTGGCTATTAGGAAAAGGGTGGTAATGGGTGATTTCCTTTTCCAGGAGCAAGAGGCGGGACAGCTGGTCAGCCCGGGATAGCGTGTTCAACTGTCTTTCAATATTTTCTTTCCATCGGTTGCGGAGCCCGAGGTAGTTGAAATTGTACCGGATCAGAAATTCCATAAACCGCTTAGGATAGGACTTGTCACGGGTATCGTAGGCGATGCTTTGCAATGCCATGAGAAAGCTGTCTAGCCATTCACAATGATAAAAGAGCAGCCTGGGCGGCTTGTGCCCGTCAAACAGACTGTCCATACCATATTGGATTTCTAAGAGATATTCTTCGTCTAATTGTTTAGCGCGTAAACGGGCGAATAATTTAGCAAGTTTTGTCAGGCTGGACTCCTTGAGAAGCTGTTGGTCGTATATGGGGAGCTCGTCCAAGGGATTCATATGCTCTTTAAAATGCTGTATGCTCTGCCAGATACTTTCGTGCAGCTTGACAATGGTACTATCCGACTGGTAGGCTTTATAAGTATATAATCTATCAAAAAGCAGCCTGAATTTGGTATAGTAGCGTCTAAAAGATTCCTTGGCCATTCCTGATTTGGAGTGACTGATATAAAGTTGTTCGGAATCGCGGATCAGGGCATCGCAGGCCACTATAATGGACTTGTCGCTTGGGATAGCGCTGCCTTGAAAACTACCTTGCAGTATGCCGTACGCATTGATTGCGTCTTCCAATTGGTTTAACGATCTGATCATGATTACCTATTTTGTCGTACACTGCAGTTCATCTCCAGCTGTAAAACAGCACGGCCCCGATCGTTTAAAATATAAAATTGATCAAACTCCTTCTCATCCGTGAGCGAGTGAAAATCAATGGTGTCAATACGGTAGAAGGCCGAGACCCAACCGATCTTTAAAGCGAGTTCCAACCGCTCTTGCCAAAGCAAGATATTAAAAAAAGCAGCATCATGGGCTAAGCCATCCCTTGACCGCTTGGTCTGCGCGCTCAGACATACCAAGAGCAGTTCCAGCAATGCGTAATCATCAAGCTGATCGAGCCAGAGCTGCCTACTCCTGTCGTGAAGCTGTTGCCGCAGGATCGGAAGATCGTAGAGCTGAAGAGTCTCTAGGACAGGATATGAGGCAAAAGGCTGTAACGACTTATTGATTAAATAGCGTAGATTGATAATCATGGTGCTGATCTGGTGGTAAGGTATTTTTTTATAGTTCTGTTCGTGATAATGTGCAATTGTTAATTTGGCCAGGAAAATTTCGGGTTCATCATTCGCCTTAGTGTTGTTGCAGAGGTAACAGCTGAATACGATCAGTCTCGAATCAGGATGTTTGGAAATAGGGCGTACATGGTCTCGTGTGATCTGGCAATTTGGATCTTTCCGCGAAGTATCCAAGGCTCTGTCGCAATAGTAGCAGGTCAGGGTTGTATTAACTTGCGTTACTGCTACATTGGACTGTTCTTTCGGAATATCCTGATATTTTAATTGGGGCTTTTCGGAGTCTGTTTTCTTGACGATCGTAAGATTTCGTTGATTGAGATTCGGCTCCAGATGATTCAGGATATAGGATACGTTTTTGGCCACAGTCTGAATCCGTGATACATCAATATATTTAAACTCCTGCTGCTTCTCAAAGCTCTCTTGCAGTATTTCCATGAATTCTTCAGGCTCAAGGCGTGACTTTGCTCTTTGACAGGTGTGGCACACGATGACCCGGATCTTATTTCCGCACAGTTTGGTCGATGGGCGGAAGAGGTCGTTGCATCGTTGCAGGTTAGTCCAGCTATTATAGCCACTAAGATGGCGTTCGCAATAAAAACATTGGTCTACCGGGGAGCTGTAGAACGATGGTCCATGTGTTATTCTTAATCTTCTCATAATTATATTATTTATTGTTAAATAGTCATATGGCTTGCGCTAACTGCCTTATTATTTTTGATTATCGTAAAAACTACCCCTACTATAAAATTAACAAGGTATTACTTAGAAGGCAAGGTAAACTGTTTGTAAGCGGATGAACGGTAGCAGAAATGGGGCGTAAATATAGCTTATTGGCCTTTTAGGGGGTGTTTTGCGCTGACGGACGAAAACGAAATTATGGGATGAACGGTTATCGGTATTGGATAGAGGAATTAAAAAAAAGCAGGATTCCGTAAATTTTTACGGAATCCTGCAGCACTCTTTTGAAGATCTGTCAATTTTTTATTTAGGAAATTAGTTAATTTTACCTGCCTTAACCATTTTGACAACTTCATGCAAACAAAGAAACTAATTGAGAGATTCCATTCGGAGATTCAAGTTAACTACTTTTCGATCAGACTTCAATTATTTTTGGCTATTCTGATCGGTAACTTCTTCTGCTCGCCCAGCAAATTTCTGGTCTTTGATGAGCGCTATTCAGAACCAAGATTTTATCTCTATTGGTTTCTTTCCTCACTTATTACTTTGTGCGTGTTATATGCAGCGCATGTATTTAATAGATTCATGGACAAGAAGCTATCCTGGCTGACAGATTTTAAGCCACGTCTGATCGGGCAGATTATCTACGGCTTACTGTTGCCTGCCCTGCTCACAACGATCTTTGTGCTGTTGGTATTTTTACCGTTAACCTCAAAGGGAATGGATGCTATAGGTCCATATATCCGCAACGAATTCAGGTTTGTATTTTTGTTTATATTCATATTGAACCTGTTATTCTTGCTGGTATACGTCATCCGGTTTGCCAAGTTCGTGAAAGATCAATATGTAGAGGCAGAAATAGAAAAGACTGAACTCAAGGAGTTGCTCATTGAATATGAGGAGCTGCAAGTGAAGTTGGAAGACGGGCGGATGGAAGATGTGTCCGATACGGTCATGCTTGCACCTTGTCTTAGGGTAAAATATGGCTATGAAGATAACTATGTCCCACTTAACGGCATTGCATTTATCAAAAGCTCAGCCGACGACAAAAAGCTTCTGACCTTAACGAGTAGCAAGGAGTATACACACAACTATAGCCTCGACACGTTGATGAAAGTACTCGACCATAATCAATACTATCTGATGTACAGGCGTTATATAGTCAATCGGGGTATCATCAAGGGATACCAGCCTTTAGACAATGGTGTAATAAGGATTGAACTGAAACCTGATTTTGAGCAGCGGGAGGATATATTTGTCAGCCGTCAGGATGCCGCTGATTTTAAGCGCTGGTTTGAAATGAAATAAAGTGCTTCAAACGCCTTTTATTTACAATTCTTGTAAAAAAGTGGCCCATATCGTCGATATAGGCGACTTTTTTGTTATGTTTTTTATCCGAAAAAACAGCCATAACCATCATGGCTGATCTCAGTCAGCAGCTCCTGCAGATGATCACTTGATGGTATAGCTTCGTAAGCCTCCCATTTACTGGAGGCTCGTCGCCAATAAAGCTTCCATTGCTTGCTAGATTTTACATATTTTATTTTCGCAAATTCGATATGTAGTATGTTGGCTGGATTATTCCATTGCGGGCGTATCTCAAACAATAAGGCAGTCTGTCCATCCCAGCTGTATCCAAAATCCAACTTCTTTCGCACCTCTGCATCCTGTGGTCTTTTGGATTCGATAAAGCTTCTGATCTGAACTTCCGCCATGGAGATAATGTCTTTGTTGTCTGTCATTTTTTATTTTAATCGTCTAATGTGCTTTGAGTCTTAAAGATAATATTTCTGCCTTTAGAGACATAGGAATACGTGAATATTTTTCGGTTTACGGAAGCGGCAGTGGGCTGCCCCTAGTTCGAGAATATACCTCATAAAATATGTTGTAATAGTTTATTCAGAAGATATTTTGTTAAATTTGCGACATTATTTAGTTTAATTTGAAAAGAGAACAAATATTAAAAGCGGGCTTAAAGCTCTTTGTCACACAGGGGCTGCATGCGGTGACCATTGCGCAGATAGCTGCTGAAGCAAAGGTAGGCATCGGTACGGTATACCGTTACTTTGCTAGTAAGGAGGAGATCGTACAGCAAATCTGGATAACGCAGAAATCCGAGGAGTCTGCGTATATTTTCCACAATTATACACAACAGGGTAGTCTCCGTAGCCAATTTGATTTTCTTTGGGAAAGGGTGATTCGTTATTTTCTTGAGCACCCCCTGGAGTTCCAGTTTTCTTATCAATTTGCAGCATCACCGATCTTAACAAAAGAGATCCATGAAGTCGCCATGATGGACTTTCTGAAATTTGACGAATTGTATGCGATGGGCCTGGAGCAGAATTTGTTCAAACCGTTAACCGCAAGACGCCTGAGGTTATTTACCTTTAGTACGATTAACGGATGGCTCTTGTGGGCCATAGATGAAAAGATGGACATCGATGATGCTACAATAGCGCTGTTTTTACAAATGTGCTGGGACTCCATAAAGGCATAAAATTTTTTTTGATTAAAACTGACGGAATATTCCGTCAGTTTTTGTAGCTTTAATTATAAAAGAAAAAAGATTATGGCACACAACGATTTAAAAGGGAAAGTAGTCCTGATTGCCGGAGGTGGAAAAAACCTTGGCGGTTTATTAAGCAGAGATTTTGCGGCAAAAGGAGCAAAGCTGGCTATTCATTTTAATAGTGAAAGCTCAAAAGCAGAAAGTGAAAAAACATTGGCTGAGGTAAAGGCCTTAGGTGCTGAAGCATTTTTATTTCAGGGAGACCTGACTCAGGTAGATAATATCACTAAGTTTTTTGATGAAACCATAAAGACTTTCGGTGGAATTGATATCGCTATCAACACCGTGGGTATGGTTTTGAAAAAGCCATTTGTCGAAACGACAGAGGCAGAATATGATACCATGTTCGGAATCAATTCAAAATCGGCTTATTTCTTCCTGCAGGAAGCTGGTAAAAAAGTAAACGATCACGGTAAAATCTGTACGATTGTGACTTCCTTGCTGGCTGCCTATACCGGATTGTATTCAACATATGCTGGAGCTAAGGCACCGGTAGAGCATTTTACAAGGGCGGCCTCGAAAGAATTCGGAAACAGAGGCATCTCCGTGACGGCAGTAGCTCCGGGGCCGATGGATACGCCTTTCTTTTACGGACAGGAGAGTGATGATGCGGTAGCCTATCACAAATCAGCTTCTGCGCTGGGCGGACTGACAGATATCAAAGATATCGCTCCTTTGGTAGAATTCTTGGTAACGGACGGTTGGTGGATCACCGGGCAAACTATTTTTGCCAACGGCGGTTATACCACAAGATAATAGTTGATTAACCAGAAATAATTGATCAGATAATGGATAATGGTTATTTTAAATAAAACCCATTATCCATTTTTACTTTTAAGCCTAAAATTATGATAATCAGACTGATTAATTCGATATTGATCCTCATCGCTGTATTTATGGGAATAAAACAGGGCTATGCCATGCTGATGGGGAAACCCGCCATGATGGACATGTTCAGTAAATGGGGATTTAACAAAACAGCACTGGCAGTAAATGGTGCGGTTACGATGATTGCCGCGTTAATGATCTTGTTCCCGAAGACTTTTGTCTGGGGAAACTTTTTAATGGCAGCAGGAATTTTGCTGATCATTTGTCTGCATCTGCTGGATAAAGATCTGAAAGGGGTGCTGATCGAACTGCCGTTTTTACTATTGAACTTGGTAATTATCTACCTGCAATATCCCTTGAAAACCGCTGGGCAATAACCTGAGTATCTTCGGTTAATGATGACCAGCTTTCAATTTTTATTAAAATCGCCGATGATCATTCAAAAGTTGCAGAAAAGAAAATATGAAATTCTTCTGCTCGTCCTGATGCAGCATTTATTTGTAGGAATATTTCTTACGGATCTGGATTTTTATACCCGTGTCATATGGCCAGTCAACATGCTCGTATTGGGAGTAGGGTCTATCTTGTTGTTCACCGGAAAACATAGTTGGGGAAACTGGTTCAGAAATCTGCATTTCATCATCATTTTGTTATTACCTGTTGGCATCCCATTTTTTAAGGAGCTACCCTGGTATTTTACCTTTTTGAATATCAACTATGTGGTGTTCTTTTGCTTTCTTTTTATGGAGGTGCTCCGGTTTCTGATAAAACCCGGATATATCAATACGGATATTATTTCGGCTGCCATATGCGGGTATATGTTACTGATAGAAATCTCGGTGTTCGCACTGCAATTTTTCCAGTACCGCGATCCCGCATCTTTTAAAGGAGTTGATCAGTCCTCCTCCGCACTTACATTTATGGATCTGGTCTACTTCTGTTCGATTACTTTCACCAGTATCGGATTCGGAGATATTACGCCCAATACCCATGTGACCAAATTGGTCACCGCATTTGTGGGAATAGCCGGTCAATTTTACACGGTTGTACTGGTAGGGATTCTGATCAGCAAATTTTCATCAAAAAATTAACTTATTTATGAATACAGGCTCACATTACAAACTTTACCATTTCATTCCCTGGACCAGGATGAAGATTTATAAAATGCTTATTTTGAGTGTTATTCCAACCGTACTTTTTTATTTTATGGACTGGAAATGGCTGGCTATCCCTTGGGTTCCGGTCGCATTGCTGGGGACGGCAGCGGCATTCATTTCGGGATTCAAGAATACGCAGACTTACAACCGGAGCTGGGAAGCCCGTCAGATCTATGGTGCGATCATCAACAACAGCCGCAGTTTGGGGATCTTGGTGCGGGATTTCATAAGAATGGACGATAAGGTACAGGAACAGGCGGTGCATCAGCAGATCATCTATCGCCATTTTGCCTGGCTTACGGCATTGAGGTTTCAGCTCAGGGAAACAAAAAGCTGGGAACATGTAAAAACAAAAGGCTACAATAAAGAGTTTCTCAGGTACTATGAAGTTCCTGAATGGAAAGGTAAGCTTGATGAGGAACTCATGAACTTTTTAAGCGATGATGAGCTTAAGTATGTGCTTTCCACAAAAAATAGGGCGACCCAGATCATTGCCTTACAGTCTGCGCAGTTAAGGGAATTAAATGAAGCAGGTCAAATTTCGGCTTATAATTATACCGCACTTGAAAATCAGTTCAAGGAATTGTATGATCAGCAGGGAAAATGTGAAAGAATCAAAAATTTTCCCTATCCACGCCAGTTTTCAAGTATCAATCTCTATTTCACAAATGCGCTCTGCTTTTTGCTTCCTTTGGGGTTTTTAGGGGAGTTTTCTAAAATGATCGAAAAATTTGGCGATCATATCGTCTGGCTTACCGTTCCTTTCAGCATTCTTTTGGGCTGGGTGTTTCTGGTGCTGGAACAAATCGGGGAGAGTACGGAAAATCCATTTGAGGGTAATGCCAACGATATCCCGATCACACAGATCAGCAGGAACATAGAAATTGACCTGCGTGAAATCTTGGGCGAAAAGGAGCTTCCTCCCGCGATACAGCCCGTGAATAATATCGTCATGTAAAAAATAATAAAATTATGAGTATAGAATCTGTAAGAAAATGGTATCCAAAGGCCTTAACGTCTATTGATACGGTCAATCGTTTATTGGACACGATTGAAAAATACCTGGAATTAAAACCTAAGCAGTTAATGCATGCGGACAGTATGTGCTGCGACGACGTCAATGCCATACAATATCCTCCTAGAGCCTATGAAATGCTCGGTCCATTTCACCTGGGAGGACTAGACGGTTTTCCTTTTGCCGGACTTACGGGGATGGGGGCATTTGCGCACCATGTCCCTGAAGATGGGGCTGTGATCATTTTTTATGCGCCGCACATCGGGATTACCCGGGATGGGCAGATCGGAGAGATAAGCAGAATAGGACAGCGGACCAATTCTGCCTGCTGCGGGGCAGCAAAAGGGGCCCTTGCCAAACTGGTAGCCGGACAGATCATTGAAGGAAATATCACTTCGCTGGATTTTCAGATAAATACCATTGAGCAAATTTTTCTCCACAGCAAAGAAAGAATACTGAATGCGGAAAACCAAATTTTTGAAGCGACAGAAGTCATGTATGAAGCGATAGACGAACGCATTGAAATATTGGTAAAAGAAACCCGATACCCGTGCAAATATGTGATTCTGGTAGGTGGTATCTTTATCAATGGAGATAAAGATATGGGATCATTCTGTCAGTATAAAAAGTTTGAATATATCAACGTTGCAACTATGGAAAGGAAAAATCTGATGGATGCCTATTATGAGGATTGAGGGATAATAATGGGTGCTGGTTGCAGGCGGATTTAATTGAAGTGGCTACGAACGCAATTTTTTCTTCTTAAATTTTCGGCCATACCAGATGCAGAAGCCTGTAACCGGTAGGGAGGCACAGATTAAGCTTGCTACAAATGCGATCCACATGCCTGTCCTCCCGGCTATTTTTCCGACATGAATGTCGTAATTGGAATTTCTCCATTTCATGCCCAATGTTTTATCATTTTGCAGCCTCTTAAAATAGTGCTTTCCATTACGGAGATCATAGGCATGGGTATCCGAGGCCGACCACCCGGTGTTTCCTTTATTATAGATGGTTGCATTGGCTTGGGAAACCTCATGAAGCAAATTGATAAAAACGCCCTGATGTACCGTGTGCTTTTTCACGACATCGGACCATATCAGGTCTAACGAAGTAGCACCGGCCTCACTCATCGTATTGTTTGGAGCTTTTGGCTCTTCGATCTGCATATTGGGTCGCTTACCATCCATAAGCCAGTATATGCTCGTCTCCCACCACTTGAAGGACCAGACTAAACCAGTTGCCGCAATGACCAGAGCAACCAAGAAAGCATAAAACCCCAAAACCTGATGAAGATCATAGTTGAGACGCTTCCATTTAGTGCTGAGATTGATCTTGAGCCGTTTAACAGCTACCTTACGGTTTTTGGGCCACCACAGGAAAAGACCTGAAAGTAGCGTAATGATAAACAGCAGGACGCTGCTGCCGACGATGGTGCTCCCTATGTCGCGCCTGAGATAAAGAAATTGATGGATCTGCCTTACAATCCAGAAGAAATTAGTCTCGACATCTATTTTTCCTAAAACGCGCCCGCTGTAGGGATCTACGAAAATACGGTCCCAATAGATGATTTCTTTATTCACGAATACACCCACGATATCGTTTTTGGGACGGCGTTTAAGGGACTCAAAAATATAGGTTTCCTGCTGACCGGCGGTAGCGGGAACGCGGATAATGTTAACGGGATGGTCGGTGACATGCTGAGCATTTGCCTTCAAGATCGAAAGGGGGAGAACACTTGCTTTTTCCGGTACATCTACCGTCACATAGCTGGGATGAAATAGCGCAAAAAGCTCCTTCTCAAAAACATAAATGGCGCCAGTAATGCTCACGATAAAAACCACCAGACCAGACAATAATCCGATCCAGCGGTGTAAAAACAGCATTATCTTTTTGAAAGCCATACTTAAAAGGTATAGCCTAGGGTAAATAAGAAATTGCGTGGTGCACCCGGGAATAGACGGATATAGTCATAACCACCTACCCAATGTGTTTTGTTGGTGATATTATTAAAGTTGGCCTGCAATTGTACCTTCCCAATGGTATAGTATAGCGCTGCGTTCAGTAAACTGTAAGAAGGAATTGTCTGGTTCTGGTTGATGGAAAGGTTTCGCTTATCTACGTAGTTGGCTCCGACACCGATTCCCAAACCTTTTGCTTTTCCGGATGGAATAGAAAATCTGGTCCAGATGTTTGCTGTATTTTGAGGCGCATTGGGTTTTTGTCTGTTCAGTTCTTCATTATTTCCACCTTCGGTAATCTTGGCGTCATTGTAGGCATAAGAGGCAATAATACTCCAATGCGGGAGAATCTGGCCCTGAATGTCAAACTCTATGCCTTTGGATCTTTCCTTTCCGATCTGTTCCATCAAATCCGCATTGTCGGCAGTGGGGGCAGGATAAAGCGTATTCTTCTGATTGATCTGATAGATGGCGGTACTCGCCTGCAATTTTCCGTCCAACCAGGCTGTTTTTAACCCAAACTCGGTCATGTCATTTTCGAGCGGATCGAATGGCCCGCCCGCGTTTGGATTTGCCAGTGCCGAAGCTGTCTGTGGGTTATAGCCTTTGACATAGGTTCCGTATAGGTTAATCTGCGGATTAATGGTATACACTGCACCGAAGCGTGGCAGTATGACATCTTGGTGTACATTCTCGGCCTGATCTGTCTTATAATTGGCGATATCTTTGTAGTTCTCATACCGTAACCCCAGCAATAATTGAAGCGGGCCCAGAGTGAGCTGATCCTGCACATACAATGCATTCAGATGATAATAAGTCGGTGCGACCAATGTAGATGCATAGAAATATTTACTTCCGTCCTGCAACTGTTGGCTTTTCAAGGGATTGCTGAGGTCAAAACTGGAAACATTGGGTACTGGGTTGCCATTTTTATCGAGCAGATAATCACCGATTTTTTTCGGATCAAATCGTGCAATGGTTCCGGTATTATCTTTATTTCTGTAGCCACTTGCTGTTAGCTGTGAACCACCTACAGGTAGAACTTCCTGTGCATAGTCATAACCGGCAATGAGTTTATGCGCGAGCCTACCCGTGCTGACATTGTAATTGAAGAAAGCAGTGATATTATCGACAAACCGTTTTCTGTTTCGGATGAAAACCTGTCTCGCCACCATATTTTCAATATTATTTCCTTTCCCGTCTACAGCATAGGCATTGGCCGAACGATGTTCCGACAGATCCTCCGCATAGCCTGTTTTCATATAAGATGCATTGAAACTCAATTTTTCATTGAAACGGTGATTCAACGAAGCGGTCACCATATAGGTTTGTTCATTCAGAAAATCATTGGCCGTACTCATGGATTGACTGATAGGTGTCGAATACAGATCACCGTTGGCAAAGACAGATTGTCCGCGGTCGAGTCGGGACTTCGAATCATTATAGACCATATCAAAATTGATACGCGTATTTTCTGAAGGAATAAAGGAGAATGACGGTGCTAAGACCAAGTTTTTATCGAACTGGAGATCCCTAAAACTTTGCGCATTTTCATAGCCAATGTTGAGGCGGTAGAGTAGCGTTTTGTCTGTCGTCATAGGTCCTGTAAAGTCGGCTAGGGCCCGGAGGTTGTTGAAGCTTCCCACAGAAAATTGTAGCGATTTCCGTGCCTCATCGAGCGGTTTTTTTGTGACACGATTCACAACACCCCCGGGACTTGCATTACCGAACAGTGCCGACGATGGGCCTTTCAATACCTCGACCCGCTCCAGGTAATTGGCCAGGGGCTGTTTCCAAAATCCTGTTGTTGTACGCATGCCATTGACCAACTGGGTATTGGATCCGCCGTTGATCCGAAAACCGCGGATTGTAATATCATCATAGAAGGTAAATTGGTTAACGCCACTGAAATTCTTGACAATTTCACCTACACGCATCAATCCTTGGTCGGCAATAAGCTCTTTGGTCGCATAAGAAACAGACTGCGGCAGGTCGCGTAATTTAGTTTCGGTCTTACTTCCGATAAAAGACTGTGTGCTCCGATAGGATTTTTCCTTGCGACCGTAAATTTCCACGGTTTGTAAAGATTCCGCTGCACGAAACATCGGAAATGACAACGTCGTTGGATGTGCTGGGTCGATTGATATCTTCTGTTTGATGGTTTTGTAACCGATTGCATTAATTCGGATATCATAAGTTCCTTTGGCTAATGTAGACAATATAAACTGGCCACGATTGTCTGTTGCGGTATGCTGGTTGGTTTTCAGTACAGTAATCGTAGCGCCAGCTAGTGGCGTATTATATTCATCCAGGACTGTTCCATTGAGAAGCTGTTTTTCTTGCGCTTGTGTGAGTTGTAGACTCCATATCGCTGCGACAAGCATAGGTATTTTTCGCATCTTATTTAAATTTAATCTTAATAAGGAGACAAAATTCGATGATTAAACTTATATTTGGGGGAGAAAAAATATGCAATTCGGGAATTTCATAGGTTGGCATGTACACAGATAGTTTAGAAAAAGTCTTATCCAATAATTCTTATCTGCAGGAATCATGGTCTTTGGATGAGCAGGTAGCGCGTGAGATGGCCTATGCGCCGCCCCGCTATTCGTTTGATATCCGAACATTTATGAATGAGCCTTTTCAGTTTCGGCAAAACACCTTGGAGCAATATTCTTCGCAAATGGAGATCTCCGAGATCATCATGCCTCAAGGGATTCATATGATGCATTCAGAGCTAACATCTCCCAGTGATGGTTATATCTGTATTGACAATGCGGTTCCTTACATCCATGTTTTTTTCGCCTTAAATAGCGACCGGCAGTACTACGTGGACGGTAATCTGTTGGGAAGTTGTTCACCCGGGCATGTCCAAAGTTACCTGTTTGCAGCACCTCAGATTTTAGGGTTATGGCATCGTCGCCCGGCAGATAGTTTTTTTGAAATCAATATGCCAATCTCCTTGTTTGAGACCTATTTGCCCGTAGATAGCTCATTTCGGGTTAAGTTACGCAGACTTCTGGAAAAGTCACGAACGGGTACGCTGTTTGAAGATTCCATATTGATCAGTGATCAGCAGAAGAAAATTATAGCGGAATTGTTTAATCCGGAGCTTGATAAAGAATGGAATCCCTTGTTTTGTTTTGGCAAGCTCCTGGAGCTGCTGGCGCGGACATTCGACCAGCACAGGTTTGGCAATATGGTTACCAGGACCGGTAATCACCTGAGCCCGGAAATGAAAAAACTTATGGCCGAAGCAAAAAATATAGTGGAGAGCAGATTAACAGATCCGCCATCTTTATCGCAATTGTCGTCCGAATTGGGAACGAATGAAAACTATTTAAAGAAATATTTTAAACAATGCTATGGAACGACCATTTATGGCCATGTTACCAAAGTTAGAATGCAAAAAGCTAAGAGGCTGCTTACACAGGGAGATCGGCCAATAAATGAAATTTCACGCTTTTTAGGTTATAACAATCCTGCACATTTCTCAGCGAGTTTCAAGAAGCATTTCGGCGTTAAACCAAAGGTCGTACAGTCTTCTTCGAAAGAATAATGCCTCACGGTAGGTTTCGCCCATCGCCAATATAGCTTCCATCGCTTGCTGGATTTTACATATTTTATTTTCGCAAATTCGATATGTAGTATGTTGGCAGTCAATCATACTAAACCCCAGCAGATTCATGGGTATATTTTAACCTGACATCACCGTATTTTAACCTCTTTTGTTTAAGTATTGCAACGGCGAATTGGCTTATGTATATTTAATGTCATATTGACATTTATTTAAATCTAAATTGTTATGAAGCCAGTTCAATTTAAAGTTCCTGCCCCTGAGGACAAATCTATCTATATTCAAGAAGATGTACTGGATAAGTTCTATCCTTATATGCATCGTCATGAGGAATATCAATTAATCTGGATTAAGGAAGGTATCGGCCAGCTACTCGTTGACGATAATGTTCATGAATTTCAGCCCGGTGACATTTTTCTTTTGGGGACAAATCAAGCCCATGTATTTAGAAGTTTCATTGCAGGGGAATGCGTACGTTCTATTTCTTTATTTTTTAGCACCAAAGGAGCATTGTCTACCATGGCAAGGATGCCCGAACTTCGCAACCTGCTTGATTTTGTGCATAAATGTCAGCGGGGATTTAAGGTCCCGCAGAAACATCGGGAGCAGGTATGTTATCATATTGAAATATTGCAAAAGTCTGACTACCTAGATCAGCTCGTAAATTTCTTTTATTTGTTAAAATCACTCAGCAAAGTATTCGCTGATCTTGAGCCACTTTCTGGTGTGCAATTGTCCAATAGGGAAATAAACAAGCCCTTCCGCATTGAAAAACTATGCAAATTTTTGGAAGAGCACTTTAAAGAGGATATCAGTTTGGATGAAATCGCTGAAAAGGCAAATCTTACGCCGCATGCCTTTTGCCGCTATTTTAAAAATTGTACTGGAAAAACATTCATCGCCTACCTGAATGAACTGCGCATCCGCGAAGCATGTAAATTATTGGGTTTGGGTAGGCACGATTCGATCTCTTTAATAGCCTATGATTCGGGCTTTAATAGCATCACCAATTTTAACCGAGTTTTTCGGAGTATATTGGGCATATCGCCTAAAATATACGTCCGCAACTATAGGAATTATCTATACGATTAATGGACTTTTAATCATTGGACTGTAGGCTATTCGATTCCTTCTGTTAGAAGTTCACTCATTTCTCTCCGCGCTTTCCATGCTCATTCGATTCCGTCTAA
The DNA here is from genome assembly GCF_019969845.1 of Sphingobacterium sp. GVS05A. GTDB lineage: Bacteria > Bacteroidota > Bacteroidia > Sphingobacteriales > Sphingobacteriaceae > Sphingobacterium. The sequence continues at coordinate 300,049 of NZ_JAHXYR010000010.1, read as the reverse complement.
CGATTACAGGTAAATACCCTGTAATCGATAGACGGAATCGCTGTTTTATTTCCTCTTTTGAAATCCTGTAACTCGCCCGTCCGCATCTATTTCTTTTGTTAAAATGCTAGAACGAGTGGGTAAGATCTGACCGAAAACCGCTGTTTCGAAGTACTATTTTTGTTACAGAAAGAAGAACTAATCAATTTTTTAACATGCTGGCAAAGACCTTTTTGCGAAAGGAATCACGTTTATCCGAGGGGTAAATGTATAGTTGACGGCATGCTAAACTGAACACCTGCTTAACGAAATTATGACTATGTATGAAAATCTTCCAAAAAAATACCTAACGGGTATTTTTATGTTGCTGCTGTTTGTATGTCAACAGCTGTATGCGCAACAACAGAGAACGGTCACGGGGATCGTTAAAGACGAAAAGGGCATACCCTTGTCTGATCTGAGTATTTTAGAGAAAGGCATCCGCAATGCCACCAAAACGGATGCGGATGGAAAATTCAGCCTACCGCTTAAATCGGCAAATCCAACCTTGATTTTTAGTTACGTCGGTTATTTACGGCAGGAGAAACAACTGCGAGATGGCGATAATACGCTGCAAATAACGATGAAAGCAGATGGAACGGGGCTCGATGAGGTGGTCGTCATGGGCTATCAGGATGTGCAGCGTCGAAAGACAACAGGTGCTATTGCTACCGTAAAAGGGAAAGATTTTGAAAATACACCTTACGCCACCTTCGATGCCATGTTGCAGGGACGTGTAGCGGGTCTGACGGTGTTGAGTACTTCGGGTGAACCGGGTACCAATAATATCGTAAATATACGCGGAACGAGCAACCTGGGCCTAGCAGATAATCAGCTGCAGGCTCCCTTGTATGTGATCGACAATATTATTTATGACGTAAGTGATATACAGGCGGCTTACGGAAATGCGAGTCCTTTGCAGGCCATCAATCCCAACGACATCGAATCGGTCGATATCTTGAAAGACGCTTCGGCATCGGCTATCTACGGTGCCCGTGCTGCAAATGGGGTCATTATTATCAAAACCAAACGTCCAGCGCAGGGTAAACCCGAAATACGGATCTCTGCTTACAACGGGGTGTCCAGCCGTCCGGCAATGAAGCCAATTACCGTTGGAGCCGCCGAGCGCAGGCTGAAAATGAATTTGCTCTATCAGGGTGGATCGTATGACTGGTTTAATAACGGATCCATCAGCCCGATGTTGACCGATAGTTTAAATCCCGCCTTTAATAATAATACCGATTGGCAGGGGCTTTTTCTGCAATCGGCCAATATCAACAATGTCAATGTGAGTATCGGCGCCACCATGGAGAAATTCTTATATCGTTTCTCGGCGCAGCGCTACTATGAGCAGGGCGTAATGATGGGTTTTGAAAATGAAAACTTGACGCCGCGCCTGATGTTGCAGGCCAATCCCACCGACAATTTCCAATTTGAAACCAACTTGTTCGCAGGTTTTACAAAGGCAAAACATGGTTCGGGGGACGATTCGAAATATCCATTTAGTACCTGGGGATTCCCTTCTTCTTTCTATCAGATTACCGACGTAGACCAACAGATCTATACGGGGCGGTACGATGGCATGATGGATCGCGATAACTCCTTCAGCCTGAATGGAAACTTCGCCGGAACACTCAAGAAATTTCTGATCAATGGCTTGACCCTACGGTCACAGTTTTCGTTTAATGTCAATAATAATACGCGCGACCTTTTTCGTCCCGTACTGCTTACCGGTTATAGAAACTTTGCGCAAAATTGGGTGAACCAAAATAAGCGCTGGGAATGGGAAACCTATTTTAACTACATCAAGAGCATTCGGAACACGCATAATTTTAGTGCTGTTTTGGGGACGGGTATTGAACGCAATACCTCCAATAACAGTATGATGACCGGCTATAACGATAATGGAAATTATGTGAAAACCGTAACCGGGATCCCTTCAGGGCCAGATCTCTATGCGACAACTTCCATCAGTGAGCGCTCGCGGGTATCGGTGTTCGGTCGTTTTGGATATGATTATAAGGACAAGTACCTGGTTTCTGCAAGTTACCGGATGGATGCTTCGTCGCGATACAGCAAGGATAACCGATGGGGTATTTTCCCGTCCATATCTGCCGGCTGGGTACTTTCGGAGGAGCCATTTTTCGAAGGAGTCAAAAATGCCATATCGTTTTTCAAAATAAGGGGTAGTTATGGCGTTACCGGACGTGACCCGGGCTCATACTACGCACGCTATACCGGTCTGACTTTTGACGCGTCTTATGCAGGGTCAGTGTTGGAAAATGGTATCGGTGGTTCGGTACTCTCGTATAATGGTAAGCCTACAGTATCTCCTAATTATACCGAGGCGGCAACATCACCGACAATCCGATGGGAGCGCTCGCCGCAGTTTAATGCCGGATTTGATATGAACCTCTTGCACGATCGGGTTACAGTGACTGCTGATTTTTATGTGCGCGACTCCAAACAGTTGGTATACAATCTGACGATGCCCGCTACTTCGGGATATAGCACGGTCTCCAACAATTTTATCAGTGTGAGAAATAGTGGGGTTGAAATGACGCTTATCTCCCGAAATATGGCCCCTTCGTCGCCATTCCAATGGACTACTAATTTCAATATCGCTTACAATAAAAATTACGTCACCAGTCTTCCCGACGGCGGAAAGGAAATACAGGTGGGACCACCCTGGATGCAACGTGCCCTGAATGTAGGCCAGCCAATTTTTCCATTTAAAGTGTGGGATGTGGATGGGGTATATGCGACCAATGCAGAGGTACCTGTTGATCCATTGACGGGGAGAAGAATTGCTCACTTTAATCGATCGGTCCTTTATCAGGCTGGTGATCCGCGCCGGCGGGATGTCAACGGGGATTACGTGATCGATTACAACGACAAAATTGATATGGGAAATCCAAATCCTGACCTCGTAGGCGGATTTATTAATCAGTTTTCTTACAAGAATTTTAGCTTATCCACGCTCGTGAGCTTTGTCTTTGGACGCTCTTTGTGGAATGGTTACTTGTCGGATAAACTGCAGGATGCCGGTTCTTCTGCTCTGTATAATACCTGGGGGACCAATTCTGCGATTGCCGGCGATTTTAAGCCCAGCGACTTCTGGATGAAAGAGGGGGATCAGACCAAATACCCGAACTTATTTCGCAATACGGTAGACAATTGGCACATCGCCAATAGCACTTTTGTGGAAAATGCCAGTTTTGTACGCCTGAAAAATATTCAGCTGAGCTATACATTTCCACAGGCAATGATTAAGAAACTTAAATTGAAAATGCTCCGCATTTATGGGGTGGTGGATAATGTGGCTGTCAAGTCCTGGTCTTCCGTGCCAGACCCCGAAGCGGTAGAAGCCAATGGTTATTCAACGGGTAACGGATATCCGATCCCTAAGAAATGGACAATAGGCTTGGATGTAACCTTTTAATCATGTCAGTTCCATCGGATAACGGTGGCTTAAAATTATTTAGAGATGAAAAGAAAAATATTGTTTTTAATGCTGAGTGCTTTCATGTATCTCGCTTCGGGCTGTTCCAAGTTTCTGGACATTGAGCCTGTCAGTTCGGCAACGGATGAGAACTTCTGGAAAACGCAGGAAGATGCCAATAGCGCAACCAACGCCATGTATGCGCTTTTGCGCAAGGCCCTAAACCAGGCCAACGGGATGGCTTTCTATGCCTATGGCGATTTGCCCACGGACGAAATTACGTCTTCGACCGATCAAGATATTAATCCAATTGTTAATATGCAGCTCAACACGTCTGTAGCAGCCTCGGAAACTTGGCGGCCCGCGTATCAACTGCGGCGCTATGATATCTTTTATCAGGCCATAGACCAGGCCAACCGCGTGATCCAGAGGCTTCCTAAAATGGATGAAAATGCTTTTAATGACGCGTCGGTCAGGGATTATTACATCGGCGAAGCTTATTTTGTGCGCGCATTTGCGTATTTCTATATGGCGAGGGTATGGGGTACCGTGCCAATTATAACAGAATCTGTATTGCCAATAGATGCTGTAAATCTGCCAGCAAGCAAAGAGAGCGATGTGCTGGATCAGAGCCAGGCAGATTTATCCAAAGCTTTGACCTTACTGAAATGGAGCAATATCGACCAAAATGATTTTGCATTGCGTGCAAATACTGGAGCAGCACTTGCCCTTCAGGCACATCTGAGTGCCTGGCGGGGCGAATATGCCGACTGCATCGAGGCGGCTAAATCGGTACTGGAAAGCGGTCAGTATTCTTTTGTGGGAAGGGATAGCCTGAATTACCGCAGTATCTATCAGGGAAAATCCAATGAAGGTATCTTTGAGATCTCCCAAAATGGTGAAAACGAAGGTACCAATAGGGGAATAGGATATTTTTCGCTAGCCGGGCCTTATTTTCGGTTTTTAACGGATCCAATTTTAAGAATCAGTCAGGATTACATTAAAACGCTCTTCAAGGACAACAACGATAAGCGATTTAAAAGTGTGTTTGATATTGCCTATAACGGTAACTATGCGCTGTGTACGAAATATGCGAATGTTAAGTTCTCGAGTAATGCGTCAAATGCCAATGCGATATTTAAAAATAACATCATCATCTTTCGGTATTCCGATATTAAGCTGCTTATGGCAGAGGGACTGGCCGCAACAGGTAAAAACAGTGCTGCAGAAACCATCTTAAATGAAATCCGGACGCAAGCAGGATTGCCTGCCAACACAAACGAAGAACCGCTTATTGAGGCCATCTTTAGCGAAAGAGCACGTGAGCTGTTTTTGGAAGGTCATCGCTATTACGATCTTGTGAGGTTGTATAAACACTTCAATGTCTATAAATTTCCGGAGGGCAAAATGAACCAGGCGCAATTTAATGCGAAGAAATATTTTTGGCCATTCGACCCATCGTTGTTGTCAACCAATCCTTTGCTGAATCAGACGCCATACTGGGGAACTGTCAATATGTAAACCACTAAACTTGAAAAAAATGAAAACCTTATATCGATTTGCGTTGCTGCTGGCTTTTGGACTGACAGTGATCGGTTGCAAGAAAGCGGCTTATCTGACGGATGACGGTCTCCATACAGCCGAAGTCAATCTGTCTACTTACGACTACCTGGCCGCTCATCCCCATGGGATGTTTGATACCTTGCTGCTGGTGATTGACCATTTTAAACTGAAAGATGAAATTAACAAAGCGAAGACTTTTTGGGCTCCCTCGGATTATTCGGTCAACCGCTATTATAAACAAAAGACCGACTCGGTCAAGTATGTGGATGAAAATGCGCAGTATTCTTTTGACCAGTTTTTGAATGAAATCCCTGTAGACTCAGTCAGGGGATACATCTACAACGATGCGCCTTACGATTTGGAAACGGCCAGCACAGCGTATACGACGATCAGCAATGCGGCCAATGTGGGTGGATTTTTCTATCATAGGCAAAAGCAGCCCAAGGCAGCCTGGTCTTCGCAGCCCGTTTATTATTTGTACTACGTCAAAGTACGCGGCGAGGCGGATCAGATCAGTCCCGACGGTATTGTTACGGTCAAAGAAGATGATCAGGCGGATATGCGGGTATACTGTCAGACTACCGGGATTAAAACAGCCTCAGGAACGACGCTGAATGTGTTGGCCAATACACATACGTTTATTGGTGATTTTGTGCCGCGTATCCTCACGGGGCCTAAAATTGTGGAGACTGGCTCTACGCTCACCTTTACCTATGACCTGAGCATTAAATATGATGCAGCGGGTTATACAGGCACAACAGTAGATGTACTGCTTCCGCGCTTAGCCCGCTTTTATGGCGTGGAAAGTGGGGCAATACCTGCGCTGGTGGGCAAGGATATCACGTACTACGCCGTGCAACCAGATGGCAGCTTAAATGCAAACAGTACCGCAAATGCACCAGGGCACTGGTTCGATGCGAAAGGGCAAACTTGCTCATGGGGCACCGATGCACGCATTGTATCGGAGCTGGCAACATCAACGATGACCTTTAATGTGCTGCAATATCCAGGGCAAACAACTGTGGGTAGCACCTATACCGTCCGACAATCCCTCATGTACAAGTCGAAAACAAAAGGTGATTTGAATGCTGTTTTTGTATTCAACATTAAGATCAAATAAATTATGAAACTAGCTGGATTGATTCTGTAGCAATGCTGGATCAATCGGATAGCTTCGTCACACATGAAAAAATAAAACAGATGAAAAAACGAAGTTTTATAATCGGCTTAGCAGGTTTATCCCTATTGCTATTGGATTCCTGCAAGAGTGACCAAATCGGTTATTTAAGTGAAAATATGCGCTATAATGTTGAAAATCTGCAAGTCAACCAGGGGGCGGTGGTGTACACGGATGCCATTGTTGCCAATGGAAGCACAACCCCGCTGACGGTGAACCTGCTTGCTGTACGGAACAAGGAAACCGGCGAACTGACAACAGCGTTTTCAAAAGAGCATGAGATATCCACTTATCTTGCTGAGATCACCTGGCGGGATACCACCCTGGAGCTGTTGAAAGCGAAGATTGGCAAGGCTAAATATCCACCAATGATGCTCAATGCTACCGGTGGCCGGGTAGGGTTTACACAGGCAACGCAATTTGTGACCCCGGGACAGTACACGATCGATGTAGAGGTAAGCAATATTGCCGGACAGAAAAAATTTAAAAATATCCTCGATTTTAATATTATCGGTGCAAAAAAGGAGGATATTTTATTTAAGTCATGCACGAGTTCGGACTATGGCGCCGAATCCAATTTTTTACCTTATACAGATTATGAGATCAGTGTAGAACATCAGGCTGAAGGGGAAAACAAAATTGTATATCAATGGGAAGATAAAAACGGCAAGCCATTCAATCCCAAAAAAGGCGAGATCATCAAGCGTGGAGACCGGCCTACTTTCAAAAACTGGTCTCCTTATTATCCGGAGGAAGTCACTGATACGGGCTTGGTCTATCGCTATCCTGACGTATCGGGCCTGGTATACCCCATCATGAACGGTACTTATGTAGGTACAGAATTTTGGTCGGGTGATCCTATTTCTTATTACCGCGTTGTGGGGACGGCGACTACGCTGGGGCGTAATCTCAACCCGGTATCGACCATCAAATTCTACAGAAGTGGTACCTACATCGTTCGCTTCCGTTTTTTGACCATCACACATAGTTGATCTCTACCCATTAAAAGCTGAAATGATGAAAAGTAAACTATTGAATAAATTCCTGCTGACACTGGTCTCAGCGCTGGTGTTAGTTTCGCAGGGATGCAGCAAAAAAGAAGTACCCCTTCCCGTCGAGGAAGAGGTCACTACACCGCCCGTTACAGTGGGGACAGATTCTTTGCAAATTTACAATCCAAAGGAATTTGCTGGGATGGATTATAACGATAAGGGCAGTAAATGGTCCTATTCGCGCAGCCGTCAGTCGGAGCATTTTATCGTGTTCTGGGGTGCAAGCTATGGGAAGAACGATCCCAATGCCAGCGCTGTACCGGAAGAATACCGTGTCGATATTGATGATCTCTTGGCCAAGGCCGAACAGTTCTACGCATTGAATGTCAACACGCTGAAGTTTGCAGAACGTAAGGTGAACCGATCCAATCTGGATAAGTATAAAATGATGATTTTTGTTCATTACACAACAGAATGGATGGCTTATGGTGGCGGTTATGACGACACCATCGGGGCACTGTGGGTTAATCCGGCCACCTGTAAGCCTGTGGGTGCTGTGATTGCTCACGAGATCGGGCATAGTTTTCAATATCAGGTATTTGCAGACTTAAAAGGGGGGCATGGATTTCGATACGGCTTTGGCGGAACGAGCGGCAACGGGTTTTGGGAGCAGACAGCGCAATGGCAGGCCTACCAAACTTATCCAGATCAAGCGTTCTCCGGACATGATTTTACAGTTTATACCGAAAATTATCATCGCCATATTCATCACGAGAAATATCGTTATGCCAGCTATTTTATCCATTGGTATTGGACCAGTAAACATGGCATCGATATGATAGGCCGGATCTGGCGGGAGGCTTTAAAACCCGAAGATCCGGTGCAGGCCTATATGCGTATAACGGGTATCGATGTGAAGCAACTCAACAATGAGATCTATGATGCGGCGACCCGCTTTGTCACCTGGGACCTGAACAGTATCAGGGACTATGGAAAAAATTATATCGGTAAGCTGACGACCAAATTTACCCGGCAGTCCAATGGAAGTCTCCGCGTCAGCTATGATCGCTGTCCGGGTACTACGGGTTACAATGTGATTCCATTGGAAGTTCCGGCTGCGGGAACCAAGGTTGCGGTGGCTTTTAAGGGGCTGCCAAATGCTGCTGGATTCAACGCGGTGGATGCTAGCCGTACAGGTTGGCGATATGGCTATGTGGCTTTGTTAAAAGATGGCACGCGGGTCTACGGTGATAGGACGGAGGGTACGGAGAATACAGTAGCGTTTACTGTTCCGGCCAATTGTAGCAAGCTGTGGTTTGTTGTAACAGGTGCCCCATCTGTTTACCAACCACATGCCTGGGATGATGACGATAGCAATGATGAACAATGGCCTTACGAAATTAAAATTCAGGGTACCACAGCGACAGGATACAATGAGGTGAGCAGCCAGCCCAAAGATATCGCGTTGAATTATGACTTGAGCTTCCCGGCAGATGCCACAGGGTATTCGGGTACACAAGTGAGTGTCAATGCTGCTCAGCTTGGTGAAGCTTTTGCCATATCTTCAGCAGACCTATCGAGTTTGATGAGCGGCGGGAAAATTAAGTTCTATGCGGTGGAATCGAATGGAAGTTTAAATCCCAACAATACGGCCACAGGCTACGGGCATTGGTTCACTGCTGCTGGGGCTGTCACCAACTGGGGAGCCAATGCGGCCTTATTTTCAGAATTTAACGCCAGTACGATTACGTTCTCCATCGGACAGTATCCGGGGGCTTTGACCACTGGAAAGAAATACACCATTAAGCAGGCAATGCTGTATACGTACGAAGGAACGAAAACCGTGCAAGCGACGTTTACATTTAATGTGAATGTGAAATAAGAGTTAGTTAAAACCGCTAAATTAGGTGGTGGTTCATATGTTTATGTTTATGTTTATTTAAGTGAAGGCCACGTCGGGAGATGTGGCTTTTTTGGCTCTTGCATTGTTGCTATTTTACCGATGCCTCTGGGTACCTGCTCTTAGCTGTGGCCATTCATCCCGCAAATCGTACCGTTCGAATAAATTATTTAGGCAATCACTGTTAGGCCTATACATTCGTATTCAAATTAAAGAATACGAATAATGATCCGAAAATTAATCTATCTGCAGTTTGCCACAATGCTGTTTGCTTGCCGTACGGCTTATGGGGAGACTGGCTGTTTTTTGCAGGATACGACCACCATTAAATCGATACGGTTGAAGGAGGTCGAAGTGTCAGGGCGGGTTGACCCCATCAAGATTGCTCCCGGCAAGCTGACTTATCAGGTGGCTAAAGGCAGCGCCGGTTCTTCGGGCAGTGCGCTGGAGCTGCTGCGCAGAATGCCTGGTGTGAGCATTTTAGCAAACGGTAAGATCAGTTTAAACGGGCAAGCAGGCATTCAGCTGCTGGTCGACGGCAAAACAAATTTTATGGATGGCGAAAATCTGATCAATTATTTATCCTCCCTGCCAGCTGCATCGCTCGATGTTGTTGAACTTATTACGCAACCAGATGCTACAATGGATGCCAACGGTGATGCCCGGTTTATCAATCTAAAACGAGCCAACCGGACGGCAGGTGGCCTCAGCGTATCTTTATCGACCAATGCCGAACAGGGAAAATATAGCAGGACCTTCCAAAATATTGCCATCGCAGCCAATATGTCCAAATTGACTATGTCGCATACCTATTCTTTTGCAAATGGAACGGAATTAATTGATGTTAATTCGACCAGGTATATCAACAATGGGGGGGATATGGGGAGCAATGCATTAAGATTGGATATGGACGCCGTCAGAAAGAGAAATTATCGCAATCATTATTACAACGGCACGCTCGATTATGCGCCAAATGATCAAGTGAAAATGGGTGCCTATGTGCTTATCAACGATCATGAACGGACCAAACAGGAAGCTGTCCGTTCTAATTTCTTTGACAGCTCTTCAAAGGTGGACTCCACTATAGCAACAGGAAATGTCTTAGGGCATACCTTTAATAACTTTAGTACAGGAGCTCATTTAACGATCCAACTTGGTGCTGGCTCCAAATGGGAAAATTATCTTGACCGGCAACAGTTTAAACAATCCGAAACCCAAGACCAGCTGCTGGACAAATTTGGGGCTGATGGTTCAGTAGTGGCCTTGCAACAGAAACTCCGCGGTGAGACGGGAGGAAAGGTTACTATTACGACGATACAGTCGAAATACATGCTCGACATCTGGCCAAATATGACAACCTCCTTTGGTGGAAAATTGACGCAGGTAAATATGCGCACCAATTCATTTTATCAGCAAGCTAATGACAACAGTTGGCAAGGGCGTGCCGATCTGACCAATACATTCGGGCATGAGGAGCAGCTGAAAGCACTATTTATGCAGACGCAGTTCAGCCCATCGGACTTCTTTCAAATCGATGTGGGGCTACGTTTTGAGGATGCTGCTTTTAAGAGCAGGACCACAAATGACAAGGATACAGATTTTACCATGCTAAGATCCTATAAAAATTTCTTTCCCAACCTGACGATGACCTATGCACTGGATACGAAACAAAAGCTTTCGGTCAATTACCACAGACGGGTCAATCGTCCCAATTTCAAAGACCTGAGCCCTTTTATTGAAGTCAATGACCCCTATTTGTACGAGAAGGGAAACTCAGCATTGAAGCCCGAGTTTGTCCATACGATGGAACTGACCTGGCTGTTTAAAAACAGCTATTCGTTGCAGCTGCGCTATAACCTGCGGCAAAATGCGATCAGCAAGAGCTACAACCTGGACGAGCAAAGGCGGACTGTCGTTATGCCGATGAATCTCGAGCATGCATCCAATGTTGGTCTGCGGTTCAATGCGGCCAGTATTTCCCCCCTGAAAAAGTGGAATATACAGCTGAACGGGAACCTGAACTATACCTCTTTTGAGTGGCTGACGGCAACTGATGTACATCGCAACAGGCGGCTGGTTCCTTCTTTGCAGGTACAGAATACGGTAAGTCTGCCTTTTAAACTCAGCCTCGACCTCAATGGTTTCTGGAACGGGTCTACTGCCGAGGGGCAGGCCACCATGGCTTCCCTTTGGTCTATGAATACGGCGGTACGCAAAACCTTCTTGCAAGATAAATTAACTTTGTATATTTATGCCAATGACCTTTTCAGGACCAACAGGCCGAAAATAATTTTTAGCAGTGATGCTATGGAAGGGAAGTATCGTGAGTTGTACGACAGTAGAGCCTTGGGGATCAATCTTTCCTATCGATTACATCGCGGAAAGAAAGCTAACCTAAAAAGCGACCGTGCCAATGACCGATTGGAAGAAAATAGCCGTATTAATTATTGATGTCATGAGAGCGATCATAGCAAAATTAAGCGTAAACCCCATACAATATCTAGGCCCGGCGCTCTGGGGTATCGCTTCTTTCAATATTCTTCGTGTCGTGACCGATTTAACCAAGAAAGATGAATTTTGGTCTGGTGGTATTAAGATCCATTCGGTGGGACTGCTCATCTCGGTGATTTTTTGTTACGTCATAACACTGCTGTGGCGGCGTAGACTTGCTCGGATCTTTGCGGCAAAGCCCGTTGTTACAGCAAATGTAACGATCGAGTATATCATTGCCATTGCGCAAATCATGGGGATATTGAATCCAACGGTCTTCGTGTCCGAACACCTGGGTTGGATCTATATGGGGGATGGTTATATTGATTATATATTGGTTAATGCGATTTATGTTCCCTTGTTTCTGCTTTACTACATGTTTTTGCGGAATGAGCGTAGCGACAGGAATATAGCCGACAATCGTATCTATGTTGAACAAATCAAAGCTGACAAGCTAAATACCGAATTGCAATTATTGAAAACTCAATACCATCCACATTTTCTATTCAATGCACTCAACACGGTCTATTTTCAAATTGATGAATCAAATACATTGGCAAAAAAAAGTGTCGAACAGCTTTCGGAACTGTTGCGCTACCAGATTTATACGGTGGATGAAAAGGTATCCATGGAGCAGGAACTTGCATTTTTAAAATCTTATATTGCGTTTCAACAGCAGCGGTTGACGGCAAGATTGAGCGTGCGTAAAGACATTGACGAGGATTGGACAGGTGTCAGCATCCATCCTTTACTTTTTCAGCCTTTGATAGAAAATGCCTTCAAATATGTGCGTGGGCAGTACGAGATAGCGATCTGTCTCAAACGTCAAACAACTAAAATATGCTTTAGCATTTCAAACAGTTTATCCGGGACAGCTGCTGTTGAGCCAGTAATTCCCCGGGCTAGGATAGCTGAGTCGGGGGCAGGACTTACCAATCTGAAAAAGAGGTTGGCATTGCTCTATCCGCAGCGACATACCTTGAATACGCATGCCGACACAACGCATTTTTTTGCTGAGTTAATACTTGATATATAATCGTTTATGAGGGAGATCAAATGTGCTATAGTTGACGACGAACCTTTTGCGCGCAAAGGAATCGCATCATACATCGAAAAAATAGATTTTCTGAAGCTTGTTGTTGAATGTGAAGATGCGATCGAGTTGAGCCAATATCTGCGTTCGCATCCCCTTGATCTTATCTTTCTTGATATTGAGATGCCGGAGATATCGGGCTTAGATTATATAGCCAGCTTAAGCAATCCGCCCAAGATAATCGTTGTGTCTGCCTACGAAAAGTATGCATTGCGCGGCTATGAGCTGGAAATTGTCGATTATCTGTTAAAGCCAGTGCCCTTTGAACGCTTCTTTAAGGCCGCCAATCGGGCATTAGATGTGCTCAGCACCGCTGCTCCATCGGCAGGTATGTTGGCAACTTCTCCCGATGCGCATATTTTTCTGAAGGTGGATAAACAGTTAAAGAAGATTTTTCTTCACGATATTCTATTCGTGCAGAGTATGGGCAACTATGTGATCGTGCAGACGATAGATTCGCGTGAAGTGACGTATTGCAGCCTCCAACAGATGATGAGCACGCTGCCAGCTCACCACTTTATCGCCTGTCACCGATCCTATCTTGTCAATAAAAGTAGGATAGCAATCATAGAAGGTAATCAGTTGCATATCGGAGATTACAAAATTCCGATCGCCCGAAATCTACGGGATGAGGTGCTGGCTTCCATCTTAAATTGCAGTTGATATCCTCCTTGCGAAAGTTATTTAGGCAAAATAATATTTCAGATGAATTTATAGGTGCATTGATTTTCAGTGAAGAAGTTTTGAATTGGGGTGCATAATCCACAAATGAATACCGAAGTTGGTTACAATTTTGGGACCTCCCAAAGCTGGTCTTCCTGGCAGTCTTTTGCGCAGGTTTTCGGTCCACTTTATCATAAGTTAACTACGACTTATCCCAGCAAACCGATTTTTATTGCTGAAATGGGCTGTTCATCGACGGGCGGCGATAAAGCGACATGGATCAACGATATGTTTGCCCAGCTAGAAACACAGTTTCCCAAAATAAGAAGTTTCGTATGGTTTAATATCAATAAGGAAACAGATTGGCGCTTTACCAATGGACAGGAGGCTATAGGCGCATTTAAAACAGGCTTAAGCAACCCGAGAGTTGGTGTCGATCCGACTTTGGGAGGTGTGATCCAATAAATTTGAAATTTGTAATTATGCGTTGCAATTATTTGTGATTATGTCTTCCAATTAAAAGTTGCGAAGGATTTTTCCCTATCATCTATAACGATCAAAGGGCTGCGACGGTTTAGTCCTTGGTAGTTTTGATCGAATTGCATCTATGTTAAAAAGGCAGCCTATCTCCTAAAGATTGGCTGCCTTTGGTTTTACCTAACAGGCTAATTGACGGCGGTAAGATCAGGGAAACGCTACTTCGCATCGACTTTATAGACATAAATCGGTATATTTTTGTCTTTGACTGTCGGTAAAGACAGCTGTAGGACATCTTTGCCATGTGTCCATTTGACCTTCGATGGACTGCCGAGGAGGTTGATCGCGCTGATCGCAAGTTTGTTTTTGGCAAGCTCTGGAATGTCAATCGTCGCCGTTGATGGGCTCCGTACAAAGAGATAGACAACATTCCCCTTCTGGGTAAAACGATAGTCTGATACAATTTCTTTCGGGGTTGCATCATTGACAGCGTCCTTCATGCCACCTTTATCTTTGTCGGACTCCTTTTTTGCTGTTTGCACTGCTGCGATTTCTTTCCGCCCGTTCCAGACGCTGCTACCGTATAGGGCTTCGCCGTTGACCTTCATCCAGGCACCTATAGCTTGTAGGTTTTCCTGGCTTTCGACAGGCCAGCTGCCATCGCCTTTAGGACCGACATTGAGCAGCAGATTGCCTCCTTTGCTGACGACCTCAATGAGATTGCGAATCAGCAGTTCGGGGCTTTTCCATTTCTGATCATGCCTGTTGTACCCCCAGTTTTCACTCATCGTAATACAGGCTTCCCAGTTCTTGCGTGCTGTTGAAACTAGCGTTTGCTCGACGACGGCATAATCGCCAAGGCCGTTGCCGATCCGGCTGTTGATAATGCATTCGGGCTGGATGGAATGGATCAGATCCCGGATCTCCTGACTCTGTTTTTTGGTAATCAGCTCGGGTGTATCAAACCAGATAATACCGATGGGACCGTACTGTGTCAGCAGTTCGCGAAGCTGCGGTTTGACCTTGTTCTCAACATACTTGTTCAGGTCTTTAGCATCTTCATTGGGATAGTCCCAGGTATTGCTACGGCCGGCTTTGGTGGGCCAGTTGGTCGGTACATCGGGATCTGCCCAATCGCGGCCCAGGGAATAATAGAAGCAGAGCTTTAACCCGTATTTCTTGCAGGCCGCCGCGAGCGCCAGCATTGGATCTTTGGCCCATGGGGTTCTCTTGACGATATTATAATCACTGACGGCCGAATTGTACATCGCAAAACCGTCGTGATGCTTGGCGGTAATCACAATGTATCTCATCCCGGCATCATGGGCCATCTGCACCCAGCGGTCGGTATCAAAGGCGGTCGGGTTAAATTGGTCTGCGATCTTTGCATAGGTCTTGACGGGGATCCGCTCATAGAGCATAAAATGTTCCCCCCCTTTGGTGGGATGACCGTTCCAGTCGCCTGCCGTCTGGGAATATAGCCCCCAGTGCAGAAACAGACCAAATTTACCGTCGGTAAACCATGGTGTGGGCTGGCCGAACAGGTTCAATCCTGCCAGAGCAAATAGCAAAAGCAGGATTGTTTTTATGTTTCTAAAAATGAAAGTATTCATCGTAGCGCTCGGCCCTCTCTAACGGTTTTGTACTTTCATGGATGAAACTTTATCGTTGAAAGTCGAGAGATAGGTAGACGAAGATGTTACGACGAGGCTATCGCCCGTAAAATTATTTCCGTTGTATAGCGTGACTTTAACATTTGCTCCAACTTTAATGGAAGAGATACTATTGTCGGTCACACCTTTTGTCAATAAATCCGAAGTGGTATATTGCCCTTTGCCAAAGCTGCCTTTCACACCCGCATAGGATGCATTGGAATAGGTATATACCGAATCCTGGTTGGTCGTCATAAGCCCGTTGACATAGTTGAAGTCGTAAACATTGGAAGTGGTGTAGCCATTTTGCAATAATAATTTTACCTTAAGTTCGTAAGGTGTATTGCCTTTGTAGTAAAGCTCATTGAGGTCTATGGTTCCTTGGATAACTCCAGAGGAAACGGGGGTAAATTTCCAGGTGACGGCATTGTAATCTTTGTTGGCCCCGGTACCTTCGTTGTTCGCGTTGGGATCCATATAGACTAATATCTCACTCACAGGTAAATTGGAAGTATAATTTCCAGTAATAAAGATTTTTTGCTGACTGTTGTCAATTGCAAATTGAGGTTGTATGGAATAACTGGGGGCCTGGTAAGGACTGGCTGTCGCTACTGCTGATTGAAAAACTTCATTTCTGCTGAGAATTGCGGCATCGGAGCCGGTTAGGAAAGTAGGCTGCCCCTTACTAAAGCTGACATTGCCGCTTCCCATCAGTGATGTGCCCAATGTAGGTTCTTCACTGACATATTTAGCACGGTTGTGGGGTAGGTTTAATCCATGGCCCAGCTCATGTAGCATACCGCCGAGGTAGTTTGAACTTGGGTTTGGAATTCCATTGACCGACATGGAGGAATTGTCCACGGCAAAGCAGTATTTTCCATAGCCATAGAATGGCTGGCTGCCATCGCCGTCTGTTCTTGCAGGCAAAAGTACCAAATAGTGATTGTTGGATGAAAATTGGCCCGGATGGCTGGTTTTGTAGGCATTGATCTCATTTATAATTTTACCGGCTGAAATAGCTGAGCTGTAGGGGTAGTCCGCTTGAGCTCCCGCTGCCGGAATTTCAATAATGTTGACCAGACCTGTAGAATCTTTTGCCAGACCCAGATAATTGCTATAGCCATAGCGTCCCATTTCATTATGTAGCCAGTCCTGGAAATGGACAAACAGCTGTGAAAGACGCGTTCTGTAGCCGGGTAAGGCTGGATTGTCTGTGGGTACAAACATAATGATATTGAGATTGACCGGATTGGTGACAAATTTAAGATTGGACAGGGACGTATCGATAACACCGTTCGAGGACGCCTTTGTCCGTCGGATTTCTGTGGTATTTTGCTCTGACAATGGTTTTGAGCAGGCGAAAAAAAGTGATAGAACTGTGGTGGACAATGCAATTCTCTGAATGATTTGCATCCATTTTTTTGTTTGTTTTCTCATAATTTTTTAAATAAATAATCTATAACTGTTAATGTGTATTGGTTAGTTAGGGCTAACCAAAACACATATCTATAGTAGAAAATATATTTTGATTTATAGTAATTTGCGTTTAAGTCAAACGTTTGCGTAACTTACGAAAACGTTTCAATTGATGTACTTATTCAGAGGACTTGCGTGCCAGGATAGATGCTTGTAATTCAATGTTTTGATAGGATGTTGTAATCGCGTTATCCGAACTGTCCAAAATTTTATTGAGAATAGCGAAAGCCTGAGAGCCGATTTCATGCGAAGGCTGTACAATGCTTGACAATGACGGTTGAAAAATATTTGTGTATTGAAAATTAGCAAAACCAATAAGGGGCAAGGGATTTGGTACGGCGATTCCGGTTACCTGTAAAGCCTCTAACGTTAAATAGGTGAGTTGATCTGATGCGGTAAAAATTGCTTCGGGTGGGTTACTTGAATTAACGAGATGTGTAATGTGACTTTTTAATCGTTCCAGCACCTCCATTCTTCCGCTATTGGTTTCTATCGATAGGAGATAATCTGAATTATAAGCTATGTCAAAATCCCGCAGACATTGAATATAACCGCGCCGGCGCTCCGTTGATGTTCCTGGCGATAGATTGGAAATAAAGAGAATTTTTCTTTTGCCTTGATGGATGAGCTGAGAAATTCCCTGGTAAACCACTTTAAAATTATCTATTCCGATTTTATAAGTATTTATAGCATAATTGGTCCGGTCAATAAGGACAATAGGGATACCGTGATCTTTTAAATTTTGCAGATATTTTAACGAAATATTATTCCCTGTAGCGGCAATGACGACAGCGTCTGCCCCCTTTTTTGACAACATTTCTAAATGTTTCAATTCAAGCTTGGGGTCGTCCGCACTCTGCATAATGATCAGGTTATAAGTCGTTTCGGACATCTCTCTTTCAATGCCTTCGAGAATCTGCGAGAAAAACGGATTGCCGATCGAAGGAACAATCATACCGATAATATTTGTTCGCCCCTTACGCAATAGTTTAGCATATTGATTGGATTGATAGCCATGCTCATTGGCAAATTTTTGGATTTCAACTTTAGTTACCGGGCTGATTTCATGACTGTTTGAGAGCGCTTTGGATATGGTACCTATGGAGTACCCCATGGCCTTGGCAATATCTTTTATCGTTATTTTTTTCATGTTTTGGAATTGCTTTTTTGAGAAGTCCGAATTGAAAAACTTCAGGCGATCATTCATGATCGCTTTGATACCTGCTATTTACTATCGCTTGTCTATCGTTGGTTTTTGGCTGGGATATTCCGGGTCACTAAAAGAAGACTATCAGGCCATCCGGCCTGATAGTCAAACTAAACAAAAATTAACGATGGTCACCTCTACCATTTTTTTGACCGACTGTCTGCTATTAGTTCGTGACATTGACAATATACCAGACATTCAATTCGCCGGAACGGATGGTGACGGTGTCTTTGCCGACGGCTAAGCCAGTAACCAGACCTGTATTGCTATAAGTGGCAATTTCGGGATGTTTGTTGCTATAGGTCGCGTCTGTTACGGTACGATTTCCGGGATTGACTGCCAGATTGATCTGCAGCGGTGTTCCGATTTTAATGGGGATCTGCATAAATCCTCCCGAAAGTATAGCTTCCCGAACGGTTAAATTGTCTTTGATCGGACCAAGATCTTTTTTGCAGGAATGCAAAACTAAACTTCCGCACAGGCAGCTTAGCAAAAGGTATATATTTGATCTAATTTTCATCTGTATAAATTATTTATAAGTGTTAATCTCATCGGTATAAATGAGCTCGTTTCACTCGGTTTGTTTTTCAATTGTGATGAAGCTATCAGATTTATTCTTTCCCCAGTGCGATTATTCATTCATGATTTGTTTTTTAGTTGTATTCATGAACTCGTTTCACTCGGTTTGAATAAATCATGATGGTTTCATGATATTATTTTTTTTATCCTCCTTATTTTGCGCCCAACCATCCTGGATTCTGAACCAGTTGACTACCATTTAAAGCTAAATCATATAAAGGCAGGGGCCAATAATAGCGGTAATCTGCCCATAGCGCAGTACCATTGCTGATGTTCGCACTCCTTGGATAGGCGATAATAAATCCGTTGTTATCCAAAAAGATATCTTTATTGACTTCTTCTTTTAAGGCAATAATCGGTTTGGCGGTATGTGTACCATCGTATAGTTTTCCTTTTTCGGCTGTAAATTTCATTCCACGTAGGGGAACGGTCATCAGGTTACCGGCTTTCCAGCGCATCAGGTCTTCGTAACGGCGGTCTTCCAAGACCATTTCTACACGACGTTCACGCCTGATCTCACGGATGATGGGGCTAACGGCATAATCCAGTTTTGTGGCGTAGATCTCATCGAGCCTAGGGTCTGCAGGCGGGTTGCCAAGCTCTAATTTGCTGCCAGGATATTTTGCAAAGTCAAATCCTGCGCGCTGGCGCAACAGATTGATCGTGCGATCCAGATCATTCTGGGTCAGCGTACCTAATATTGCTTTTGCTTCGGCCAACATCAGCAGTACTTCGCCGTAGCGGAATTCGATAGCCGTTTGCTGGCCGTTTGTTGTCGCTTCATTTTCGGTCCGGTCGCCCATCCAGTGTTTAATGGGAAGGTAGCCCGTTACTGTCGTGCCGCCACCGACATTATAGGACAGTCGGGGATAGGTGATCCCATTTTTTTCGAGGTTGGTGGTCCCATCCGTTCTGTTAAACAGGGAGCGGTTTTCACCAGGGTAATTAATGGTCTGCTTTAGGCGCGGATCGCGGTTTTCAAGTTCGGACCATAGGCCATCGTAGCCCTTGAATAGCGGATTGGCGGTATAGTTGCCGGCTGATCCCGAAGAATAGATCGGCTTCCCATCAATACAGAGGTATTCGTCAATAAGCCCACGTGTGGCCCCACCTGCCGGCCGTGCTCCCGAAACACTATTGTTCTGGTCCCAATACCGTTGGGTGGCATGGCCCACCACAGTACCATCATATACCTTGGCTAAAATAGCCTCTTTGTTGCCGTCGGAGTTTGGATCTTTCTTGAATGTAAACAGTTTCCAGTAAGGTGTTTCACCCGTAGCATACAATTGATAGCGACCGGTGGCTATGATTTTTTCACAGGCATCTACAGAAGCTTCTAGGAAAGATTTTGCTGTACTTTGCAAGGATAACTCGTTGTGATAGGTGCGAAAGGAGCCCTCGAACAGGCCTATTCTTGCTTTTAAAAATAGTGCCATATCCTGATTGATGCGCCCATCGGGACGGCCGGTGACGCCTTCTAGTCCCGCAATGGCCATATCGATAGTCTTGATTAAGGAATCGGCGACCACGGTGCGCTTATCCCTAGGGTTGAACAATTCCTTACTGTCGATGTTGAAATCGCTTGAAAGCCAGGGTACATCACCAAACAGCATAAGCTTGCGGTAATAATCCATGGATTTAAAGAAATACGCCTCCCCGAGATATTTGTTCAGTCGGGTAATGTCATTATTCACAGCGGGCAATGCATTGCGGTAGTTTTGGATAAAATAATTGACCGAGCGCAGGTTTTCCCATGTCCAGTCGACTGAGGTGCCTGCATTTTGCGGAATAAAGGTATTGTCCAGCATACTGTTAATATTGCCATAGCGGACCATATTGTCGGTCATAAAATCGCTGGCCAGCAGATGGCTGCCGCCGACAACATTGGGGTTGACTTTGGCATCTGCCCAGCCCGTACCATGCCCTAGAATATATCGGCTATAGAGGTTATTCAGGTAGAGTGTCAATTCCGTTTCAGTACGTAATGAGTTGTCCCGCGATAGATCGGTTTCGGGACTTAGCTGTAAAAATTTATCGTTACAGGATTGGGTCAACAACAGGGATGTTGCGGCAGCCATGACGATGAATCTGAATATGTTCTTTTTCATAATAGTTTAGTTAGAAGACAATTTGAGCACCAAAAGCAATAGACCGCTTTTGTGGATAATCGGCAGAG
Source organism: Sphingobacterium sp. GVS05A (assembly GCF_019969845.1). Taxonomy (GTDB): domain Bacteria; phylum Bacteroidota; class Bacteroidia; order Sphingobacteriales; family Sphingobacteriaceae; genus Sphingobacterium. Next base: position 279,144 of record NZ_JAHXYR010000010.1, on the reverse strand, counting down.
ATCTGATCGACATCAAAAATTGTCGGTATTTTTGTGACTTCAAAAATATTGTAACCGGCAAGTGTGAAACGTAATCGCTCGACGCCAAATCGTTTGGTCAGCTGATTGGGCAAGGTATAGCCCAATACCGCCTGTTTCAGTCTGAGGTAGGCCCCGTTGATCAGGTACCGGTCCTGCACGTTTACCGAAGAGCCATACATCGGAAACTCCGCATCGGTACGCTCAGGTGTCCAGGAACGTTCGTACATCCATTTTGACCCGGCGCCACCGCCCCAGTAAGAAGGTAAGCTGGTCCAGACATCCCGCTTGAGTACGCCCTGGAACAAGAAATCAAGATCGAAATTTTTATACTGGACATTTCCAGTGATCCCAAAGCGATAACGTGGTGTGGAATTTCCGATGACGACACGGTCACCCGGATTGGCCAGGGTGTTCAATCCGGCATCTATTTTACCGTCTGGAATCCCTTCAGGGCCGCCAAGATCCTGATACCAGATATAACCCGGAAAAACGTTGCCCTGATTAGCTCCATTGTAGATCCAGTTGCCATTTGATTCGTTTCGTCCGACAAAATCACTTTCCTGCAGTATTCCACCAGTACGGTATCCCCATATTTCACCGATTGTTTTACCGTCATACATCACCTCTCTACCTTGAGGGTTTGCAATCATCATGGTGGTATTGGCAGCATAATGCTGTACTTTGGTTAGGTAGTCGGATAGGTTAAGGCCTACACGATAGCGTAGCTCACTGTTAATGGTCTGCTTCCAAAGGAAAGAAAGTTCGAATCCCTTTGTCTCGAGTATTCCCGAGTTCTCCAATGGTGCAGTAGTGCCCAAAACTGTTGGGAAGGCAGCACTGCCATCGGTCAGGATATCTGTTGTTTTACGATTATAATACTCAAAAGTAACATCGAGGCGGTTTTTGAGAAATGTACCATCCAATCCGATATTCCAGGTTCTGGCTTTCTCGAAGGTCAGGTAGGGAGATACCAGTCCCGGCGGATTGATATAGACGATCTGTTGGCCATTGATCAGGTAAGGAGCCTTTCCGGTACCCATGGTTGCCTGATACGGATAGATGGATGAGGGCTGATTGCCCAGTTTTCCCCAGCTTCCGCGCAGCTTAAGTTCGTTGAGCCAACTTTTTGTACCTTCCATAAAATTCTCCTGCGAGATCCGCCAGCCGGCAGAGAAGGAAGGAAAAGTCACAAAACGATCTTCTTCAGTAAACTTGGCACTGCCGTCATAGCGCAGATTGCTCTCAAAGAAATATTTTTCAGCGAAGTTGTAATTCACTCGTCCGAATAGGGCGCGTCCAGCAAGCGTATACGCATTCCGGGATACTGTATGCAAAGATGGATCCTCAGCAGCATCAGGGTTCTGTATATCTGGAGAAATCAACTTTCGGAAGGTATTGGTGATCTGATTAAATTTGGTCTGTTCCTGATTATACCCCACGACAGTGGAGAAATTGTGTTTCCCGGCCCAGGTCTTCTTATAATCAGCATAGATGTTGACCAGATATTTATTGGTGTTATTGTTGTCAAAATAAGCCCGATTTTCCGCAGCTTCGGCCTGTTGGGAGGTTAATTGCCAGGAGTCCACGACTTGGTTGAACTTGGGACTGTAGCGGTTCAGGCTGTAAGATTGCGGCTGATAACTGAGGTCTGCTTTTAATTTCAGTGTATTTGGTATTAAGGTAAATTCGGGCGAGATCAATAGCGATACCCTTCTATCCGTGGACTGGTTGTTGGCCCCATAGCTCAGCCAGGCCAGGATATTATCGGTATAGGTATTTGGCAGAGGATCATTCGGCCCGGTCTGGATGGGCATATTGATATTTTTGTTCGTTTCGCCCATCATGGCAGACCATATACTTCCTTTACCACCAACGATATAGGGGCTATTGAAATTAGTCTGATCAAAACCTATCTTTCCAAAAACACTGAACCAGCTATTCACCTTGGCATTGATATTCATCAGGGCATTGTAGCGTTTCAGCTTATCAGTGTTGATCTTGTACATACCCGACTGATTCTGTAAGCCGCCGGAAATATAGTAGTTAATGGACTCTGCACCACCACTGAGATTGAGGGTATGTTTTTGCATCGGCGTCCATTTTTTGACTGCTTCTTCAAATGGGTTGACATTGGCTACCCAAATGATGCTGTTTCCCTCCTGATACCAAGCATTTTCTGGCGTGGGATTATCCATATACTTTTGGATCATCTCCAGTTTTTTTTCATCTGCCGTACCGGGTTTGCCATTTGTCCATAATGTCCTGTCCATACCTGATTTTTGGATCTCATAGGCGTTGAGGATATCAGGAAGCCCCGATGGCGTATCAAAATTGGAGTCGAAGTTGTACGCTATTTTGCCTTTTTGATTAAACTCTCCCCGTTTGGTACGGACCAGGATGACCCCATAGGCCGCTTTGGTACCATAGATCGCAGCCGCAGAGGCGTCTTTGACAAAAGACATGTCCATGATGTCATTCGGATTGAGCTGATTCAGGGCACCGGTCGTACTTTCTACGCCGTCGATGATGATCAAAGGATCGCCATTGACGGATTCAAAGACCTGTGTATTTGCATTATAGTTCATGGAGGTACCGCCTCTCAGGTTAAATCCGGGCGTACTGTTTGGTGAACCATTTCCAAAAGTAATGTTCAGGTTGGGAACAAGGCCCTGTAAAGCCTGACCGATATTGGCAACCGGCCGATTTTCGAAAGCCTCCTTACCGACATGTGAAATGGCCCCTGTTAAATTGACTTTCTTTTGTGTACCGAAGCCGACAACAACAACCTCTTCCAGCGCGCTGTCGTTTTCTTCCAGTGATATCGTTAAGCTGCTGGCAGTAGCACTGCTGAATTTTACGGTCTGCGGTTTGAAGGATAGGTGGGAAATCGTTAGGCTGCCTTCTGCAGATGTAGATTTAAGTGAAAAGTTACCCTTGCTATCCGAAGATGTTCTGGTCGTAGTTCCATTTAAACTTATCGTTGCATTTTCAATAGGGGCTCCGTCTTTTCTGGCAGTCAATCTGCCTTTAATGCTGTATTGTTGTTGCTGTTGCACCTGGACGGTATTTTTGGGTGCGCTGGGCAGCACGACAATATGTTTTTTGTGGATCTCAAACGCAACCGGCAGTTCGTCCGATAGTTCCTTAAGGAGAGTTTCCAGCTTTTGATTGTTGGCATTGACGCTCACCATCTTTAAGCCATTAAAGAGGCTTTCGTCATAAAAGAAATGATAGCCAGTTTGTTTTTTGATTTCTTGAAAGACAGTTTTCAGATCGCCTTTGTTGACATGCATGGTGACCTGCTGTGCTTCTGATTTACCATATACACCATAGGTAAATAGTAATCCTAAAAACAAGGTGGCTTTGACCTTTTTTGAAATGAGGGGTGTAAAGCTGGGTTCGGTCATTCGACTCCCGAACAAGTAATCTTTACATTTGATAAAGTAATTCATATATTCAGCAATAGGGTTGGTTTTTTGGTTTTAATTCAGGTACTCAGGTACCTTTGGTTAGCGTCGACTGACGCGGTACCGCTAAGTTTGGTTAAGTAAATATTTAGATCATAGGTAGGTCCTCCTTTAATAATTACTTGTCTTTTAATTCTTATTCTTTACGGTGACGGTTTTTTGGTCAATGACGAATTCAACTCCGGCACCACGTTTTATTAATTCCAGGGCTTCGGCCAGGCTGACGCTTCGACTGATGCTTCCACCAAAGGTTTTCTTGGTGATCTGACCCTGGTAAATGACTTTGATATCATACCATCGCGCCAGTTGCTCCATAATATCCTGTATCTGGTCATGCTCGAAATAGAAGTAGCCCTGCTGCCAAGCGGTTTCCTTTTCAATATTCGCTTTGGAGATGCGCATGTCACTGCCATCGAATTCCGCTTTCTGCCCTGGGATTAGCTGTTTTGTTGTCTTGTTTCTATTGGTCAGCTGAATACTGCCATTGATCAGTGTGACATTGGATGAGCTACTGTTGTATGCCGTTAGATTGAAAGCGGTGCCTAAGACTTTAATATCACCATGGGCAGTACGGACAATAAATGGTCGATTTTTTTCGTGCGCCACTTCAAAGTAAGCTTCACCGCGCAGTTCTACCTGTCGGATCGATTTGCCGAAGGCCAAAGGGTAGCTCAACTCGGAAGCCGAATTGACCCAGACTTTGGTGCCATCGGGCAGCACCATCCGGTAGAAACCGGATGCCGGAACTGTCAAGGTATTTTTTAGGGTAGCAAGTTCTGCCAGCTCGCTGTTTTGTTTGTAATGCAGTTGTCCATCGCTAATCTGGAGCTGTTCACCATGCTGTTCCTTTAAGGTCGCTTGCTCCTGGGATAGTTCTACCGTCTTACCGTTAGAAAGTGTCAGTGTGGCTTTCTGCCCTCCGGGTAATACATCATTTTTATACTGATATACTTGATCGGCAACAATCTGTTTATCCTGATGTATTGTATTTAAGAACAGCGTGATGCCAATAATGACGAGCAAGCTGGCGGCTATACCCACATAGATTTTTAGGTTTCGGATGCTGCGAATGCCGACTGATCGGATTGCGGATTTGGCAGGTTCGTGGGTTAAGATTTTAGCTCTTGCCTGATTGAGGTCAAGGCTATTCCAAAACTGGGCATCGCTGGATTTGACGCCTTGACTGGTATATTTCTCCCATTGATCGCGCAAGGTAGGATCATCTTCAAAGATCTTTTGAAGGGACTGTATATCGGTGTGACTTAGTGTCCCACTAAAGTGCTTTACTAAGTAATCTACTAGTATAAATTGGTGATCCTTCATGTTCTTCAATCGGTTGTTTGATTAAAAGAGCCACAAGGGATGTAAAAGGATGGAAGGAAAAATAGAGAAAAGTGTAAGGTGTTGTTAGTCAGGTAGTAAAAATAATAGGAGTGCTAGCATCCGGCTATCCAGACGCTCGCGTAGAAGCTGTATCGCTCTTTTTTTCTGACTTTTGACGGTATTAATGGAAATGGTCAGGTTATTGGCAATTTCATCGTTGGAGAGCTTTTCAAAAATGGCCATGTGCAGCACCTGCTTACAGCCCTGCGGCAATTGGTTGATCGCTTCCATCAGCTGGTTGATAACTTCGGCCTGCATCATAGCATCCATGATCGTTTGTTCTTCGATCATGTCCTTGTCGAGCTGATCGAAGTACTTACTTTTTACTTTTTCACTTCGGATCTGTTTGAGGCAGTTGTTTCGGACGGCAATAAAAAGATAGCCCTTGCGTGCACCTTTATCTTCGGGCAGGGCATTCCGTCCCTCACAGAGACCGGCGAAAAAGCTCTGGACAATATCTTCGGCCAACGCTTCGTCATTCAGTATATTGTTTGCAAATAGACAGAGTTGTTTGTAATACTGCTGAAAAAGCGATTCAATATCATATGGTAGAGATGTCTGCAAATTTTCCAAGTGATTTAAGATGTATTAAGCAATTGACATAACAGGAGCTCTTGGAGCATGGCATAAATATAGGAAAATATGCTAAACTTTTGAATCGGGAGAAAAATAGACTTAGATAGTCGTGTTGGAATCAACCGGGGGCATCAATATTTTTGCAGAGACTTCGTGTGAATTTTATTAATTTTTGCATCATAGTAGTGGAGACCACATGACAACTCCGTCTGATAATAAACTATTTACTTTGTTTTTTTGGAATGAGAGCATTAAATACAAATAGGTCATATATAAAAGTTGCGTTTTGGGTTATTTTTATTCTTTTTGGCTGTAGCTCTGAAACTAAGCGACAGCAGTCAACTGCTAGAATCTCGCATAAGGTTCCTGCAAATGGAACCTACATGAGGAACCCAGATAGCTCATTTCTTGTTGCAGTCGTTCAAGAATCAAATGCAATTTATTTATATAAGATAGGTCTAATGGACAGTGTTCATATCGTGAAATTCTTTGGTCAAAAAAGTAATGATACCATTTTTATGGATTGGCGAGATTATCAGAAAAATCCGTATAATTCGAAAATAAGTTATATTGGAGGACAAACTTATCCAATGTGGACCACTGCTAGGAAAAATAAAGAAAGTCCTAAAAACGATATAAGGGGATATTTTTCAATGGGAGAAATGATGAAAGATGCAAAGTTAGGTCCAAAAGTTGAACAAATTTCCAATGAGGATTTTTCTATGATATTGTCCCGCCAGCTAAAGAACAAGATCGTTGACTTCATTAAGAATCAAATTGTATTTGATACTAAACATTTAAAAGTTCAGAAATATAATTGTAATATGAGCATAAAATATAAAGATTTAGACTATGTCTTTCATAATCCGTATGGAACAATTAATTTATTTTATCATCTTACAATTTCGCAAAATGGACAGGTCGTAAAATCTGATATCGATGATATGAAAAATGCGAATCAAAACATGAAGCTGTTAAAAGCTGTTGCAGATAATTTAATTGGTAAAAAAATACAAATTTATACAATATTAAACCTTCCTGTTTCAACTTGTATTCCTTGTGCGGTTAGGATACGGTTTGATTAAATTGGCTTAATTTTATGATATGCTGTAGGCTATGCTTTTTTGATCCGCTCAAGTACATATGCATAGGTAAAAGGCAACGAAACAACAAAGCCTATGTAAGTCCGATTTTTAGAATGGAAGCTGTTCTAATGTCGTTTTTTTCTCTTTATATATTCAATTACATACGCATAAGCGAGAAGCAGTCGATAAGGTAGCACAACAACAATGCCTATTGTAAGTCCGATTTTCAGAATAATGACGATGAGTTGGAAATAAAATGAACTCCAAAAGGTAAAATAATCCAAAGGAATAAATAATGCGGAGTCCGCCTGTTCGTTGACTAATATCTTGTAATTTTTGCTGTTCACATAAGCTTCTACTGTCTGCTTTAATGCTAAATTGTGGCCTGCGATATCAGCATCTGTATTCCATACATTGCCGGGATATCGGGTAACGGCTTTCGATGCATATACGCGCTGCTCTTTACCGCCAACTTCGTACGCGTAGGTAATGGACGCATAGGATGAAGCCGCACTTTGCTTCGTTGTTGGCGTCCAACTGATTTTATAATCAATAATTTTACCGGATACCTCTGTCCATTTGGGATGAAAAAGACGGAAACTCTGGTATTGGTATCTGGGTAAACAGGAATAGATAAAGGACATTGTCAGGTAGACAGCAAAGGAAAAATAGAGGAATTTTCTACTGAAGATTTTACGGTTGAAAAAAAGGATAAATAACAGCGGTGATAAAACCAGTGTAAGAATAATGGTGACCAGTGGACTCGTGATAAAGAAAATAAGGTATAAAAGAGGCATCAGAAATTTAAACGCAATTTTTTCGCTAAATCTCCTTGTTTCTTTTAAGTAACTTTCGTTTGAATTATTCATCTATTTGGATCGTATTAGAATGGTGGCAGCCTGACTTTTGACCAGACTGCCTAAATGTATTGTTGGCGGATCTTATGAATTTTAGTCATTCATGCCGTCATAATAGACATCTGTTTTGGTCAGGATATCCTGAATCTCTTCGTATTGTTTTTTGGTAAGACCTGTTTCCTCCAAGAAAAACAGCCCACCGAATTTTATTTTTTTGACGGAAGCCAAAAAGGGCTCCCATTGCAAGGGATTATTGGTAAAGGGGATATAGGTCAGTTTGGAATTTGCTGCCAGTACTTCGGGAAAAGAAGTAAATTTGTTGTAGGAAAAATTAGCTTTTTCCAATTTTTTAAGTGTAGCAATAGATTTTGGTAGGGCAGATAGTCCTGCATTTTCTATACCGAGCTCTTTCAATTCAGGTAGCTGCTGAAACAGATCGGGCAGCTCCGTCTGTTCCGGTTTACTTTTGTAATTGCGTGATAGGTATAACACAGACAGTTTATTGAGGCTAAAGATTTCCTTTGGAAAGGCCGTAAACATGTAGCTGTTCAGCCCGAGCTGCTGTAGATTTTTGAGCTGTGCAAATGATGTCGGCAATGCTGTCAAGGGATTAAGGCTACTGAAATCTTCCAGTGCGGTCAGATTGGAAATACTGGCCGGCAGCTTCGTTAACTTATTTTGAGTTAATGTTAGCTTTTTCAATCGATGATTGGGCGCTTTGATTTCTGGAAAAGCATCCAGCGCGAAATTTTCGATTGTCAAAACTTCCAATTGTGTGCCTTCGTTCATGACCTTTTGTAGGACGTTACTCTCCAGCGTTCTGCCGGAGACCATGGTGCTAAAAGACAGTTCTTTCAAGGTTGATAGATCTGTATGTGCTAATTCGTCTATATTCCCGAAGCGTATTTCCTTTCCGTTGGTTGTCGTGGCCCGAATAGTAGGTGCACTGGTCGTCGGCATCGGCGCAGCAAAGTTGGCAGGGTTTTCTGCGCTTTCGTTAACCGGATTTGCTTCAACCACTGGGACCAATTCTACTCGCTTAGGTTCTGGAAATTTTGCTTTCTTTTTCTTCTGCGCAACAGCAGTAAGGGCGAGTAGGGAGAAGCTGAAAACGATAATATATTTTTTCATGTGGATCTTTCTGTTTTTGTATGGGTGCAAATATGGGCATTCAGACCGGGCATTTTTTTATCTATTTATATCCGCGAGACTTTGTTTACAATTCGTGTTGTTTGATGGGATATCTGCGTTAAATAATTTGATGGACAGTTTTATTTAGTAGCCGCGGAAAAGATCTGCTGATTCCTGCCTGTTTATAATGTCATTTTTTTGGAAATGCATTTTTGCGAATAAGTTGTAGTTGATATATTACAATTCTATTTTTTTTGTCCTATAAATCTGGTTAAGAGCGGTCTGTACTTTTTCTAAGAGGAAAAAAACCGCTACTTTTGAGTCAACTATCTATTTTAATATTAAAAACATTTTTTATGGCTACGGGTATCCTACTTATTCTGTTCATTTTTTTGGGAGCTTTTTTTTGGAGAAAAAAACAATTAGCGCGACGGTTTAACGAAAATGTCAAGATCGCTGTCGATTATATGGTTCAGGAACACCCCGGACAATATAGCGGCGATCGAAATGTAAAAAGTGGCGTCTTTATTTTCAATACCGAACGTACCAATGATACATTAAAAAGTGTCGTTATAAAAAAGGTGAAACCTTTGCATTCGGCATTGGATGTCAATCTCGAACATATTCTACTGGTCTCATTGGAGGGAGCCGCTGCTCCAAAAAATGTATCTGTCCGTTTTAAGGTCGTAAAGAAAGGTGCAAAGATTGAGGATCTAAAAGGTGTTCTTATCAGTATCTCTGGAGTGCTCAACTTTAAACAAGGGAGCCCAAAAGATTTTACCGCTGTTTTACCTATTGCGGGCCTGTATCAGGTGGCGCGCACAGCAAAAAGTGTTGATCTAAATGATACTCAAGTGTTGGGGGACATCGCGGAGCTCAATCTTTCGATTTAAAGGCAGCGCGGCAGGCCAAAAAAAACTGTGCAGGAAGAAGGAATCAAAATAAATCCTACAAAAGAAATTAAACTGATGCATGTGGACGAGGCATTCTGGCAAAAGCGGGAATGCCTCGTCCCGCGTTAGCGTTAAACATGCATGTGAGATGCTTCTGCCTTAAAACACTAGAGCGGCTGTCAAATTAAAGTGTTTACATAAATTTCTGTTAATGTGATTATTTTAATTTTAAACAGTTAATTTTAAATACTTTGTAATGATGGGGTGTAATCTTTGAAACTTCTGTATAAAAATTCCTTGCAAGCTTTTTAAAGTTTAATTACATTTGCTTTAACGATGCAAGGAAGATTCCGTCAATATCTGTTCGGCGTATGGTGCGCAATACTTGTCAGTTTAGGCTGGCATTATGCAGCAACAACAGAATCTTCTGCATTGACCAACCGACATGCTGTCGAACACTTCAATCGACAGGTAAAGGGCGCACAACAGGATAACGATATCATCCGTAAAAGTAAACATCGGCGCCACGAAAAACTCAGGGCTTATTTTGCTGAAAAAGACGGTGAAAATGATGATACCGGAAGCGACACTGACTCGCCAAATTTATTTGCGCTTTCCAAGAATAATTTTGGCAATCTGAATGCCAACATCCACCCCTATTTCCACAACACGCGCACCGCAGTCTCGTTGGCCAATGTCGAAAATCTTAACCCACAAAAAAACGCCCTTTATATCCATTACAGCGTCTTCAGGCTGTGATTTTTAAGTAATTTTTTTTAGAAAATATCAAAAATGGCTTTCAAGGTAATTTGGATGCCTGTCACACTATTGTTTAATTTTTCGAAAATTATTATAAAAATCTATGATCATCGTCATGAAAAATTTCATGTATATCAACCTGTGCCTTATTATGCTATCTACAAGCTGCCAGTCCGAGAAAAAGGAAAAAAAAGAAGCAGCAGTTTTCAACGTGACCACTCCGTTGGTAAAAGATACACTCGTCAATAAAGATTATGTCGCCCAGATCCGTTCGATCAATCATATCGAGCTACGCGCCCAGGAAAAAGGTTATATTCAATCTATTTTTGTGGACGAGGGGCAGTTTGTACAAAAAGGGCAACCACTCTTTAAAATTATGCCCAACCTCTATGAGTCCGATGTCAATCGCGCAAGAGCTGAGGTGAAATACGCGGAAATCGAATATCAAAATACCAAAAATCTCTCCGAAAAAGATATTGTTGCCCCTCAGGAAACCGAAATGGCCAAAGCAAAATATGAAAAGGCCAAAGCCGAACTGGCATCCATGAATACGCACCTCAAATTTACGGACATCGTAGCACCCTTCTCCGGTATTGTCGGTAAACTGCATCTACGTAAGGGTAGCCTGGTGGATGAAGGGGAGTTGATTACGGAGCTATCTGATAATAGCAAAATGTGGGTTTACTTCAATGTGCCCGAAGTAGAATACCTCAATCAGATGGAGGCTAAAAAGGATAACAGTCCAATGCATGTCCGGTTGAACCTGGCCAACGGAAAGGAATTTGGCCAGGAAGGTATTGTCGAAACAATCGAATCGGATTTCAATAACGAAACGGGAAATATTGCCTACAGAGCGACCTTCCCAAATCCAAAAGGTTTATTGCGGTTTGGCGAGACCGGCAATATTGTGATCACCTCGCCCTATACGAATGCTTTGATGATTCCGCAGAAAGCGACATTTGAGGAGCTTGAAAAGAAATATGTCTATGTCATCACAAAAGATAATAAAGTTAAAGCAAGAGAAATAAAGGTTGCTGCTGAACTGCCACATATCTATGTTGTCTCTTCGGGTTTGAGTAAAGACGAAAAGATTTTACTGAATGGACTTCGCATGGTACAGGAAAATCAGACCATTGAATCAAAGTACCAGACCCCGGAGAAAGTCATGTCAAACCTAGATTTATATGCAGAGTAATTAAAAAGCAGCATTATGTTTAAAAAAGTAATACATCGGCCGGTATTTGCTATTGTCATATCGGTTGTCATCTTATTTATCGGTGGACTGGCAATCAAGCAGCTTCCTACCGAACAATTTCCGAAGATCGCCCCCACCACAGTGGCGGTTTCGATCGCCTACCCGGGGGCAAGTGCAGATGTGCTTGTAAAATCTTCACTCATTACCTTAGAGAATGCCATTAATGGGGTACAGGGCATGCGTTATATCGCAACAGATGCGACCAGTGCCGGAGAGGCTACGGTCAACGTGGTCTTTGACCCGGGGACAGACCCCAATGATGCGGTCGTACTGGTCAAAACGAGAGTGGATCAGGTGATGCCGCTGTTGCCCGAGCTGGTGCAAAAGGAAGGGGTGATCGTCAATCCGATTCAGCCCAGTATGTTGATGTACGTGAACCTGTACAGTACCAGTAAAAGTATGGATGAAAAATTCCTGTACAACTATGCGACCGTAAACATTATTCCCGAAATCAACCGGATCCATGGTATTGCCAAATCCCAGATCTTGGGGAGCAGACGTTATGCTATGCGGATCTGGTTAAATCCCGACCGTATGCGTGCCTATAGCTTATCTGTCGATGAGGTGATGAAGGCTATCGGTGAGCAAAGTATTATTGGTAGACCGGGACGATTGGGGCAGAGTTCAGGTATTGCTGCCCAGTCTCTGGAGTATGTGTTGACCTATAAAGGCCAGTACAATAAACCCGAGGAATATGAAAATATCATCGTTCGCGCAAATGGCGAAGGTGAAAATATCAAGTTAAAAGATGTTGCCAAAGTCGAATTGGGCAGTGAGTTTTTTGATATTTACTCGAATCTGGATGGACATCCCTCGGCTTCCATTGTACTCAAACAGAATTATGGTAGCAATGCCAATGATGTTATTAAGGATGTAAAAGCTAAGCTGGCGGAGATGAAAGGAAATTTCCCGCCGGGTGTGGACTATAAGATCAGCTATGACGTATCGCAGTTTTTGGATGCCTCGATCGAACAGGTAATGCATACCTTGCGTGATGCCTTTATCCTGGTGGCTATCGTTGTATTTATTTTCCTGGGCGACTGGCGCTCTACGCTGATCCCGATTATTGCGGTTCCCGTATCGCTAATAGGTACATTCTTTGTCATTCAGTGGTTCGGAATGTCGATCAACTTGGTTACACTTTTTGCACTTGTCCTGGCCATTGGTATTGTGGTGGACAATGCCATTGTCGTGATCGAAGCCGTCCACGCCAAGATGGAGGAGAGCGCAATCTCGCCTTACAATGCCGTCAAGGAAGTGATGGCTGAAATCGCCGGCGCGATCATCGCTATTACGGCGGTCATGGTTGCCGTGTTTATCCCGATCTCGTTTATGACAGGCCCTGTCGGGACATTTTACCGTCAGTTTTCAATTACCATGGCGAGTTCCATTGTGATATCGGCCGTCGTAGCACTTACACTCACACCTGTGCTTGCAGCGATGTTATTGAAAAATAATCATGGAAAACCCCAAAAAACAAATCTATTTACCAAAGCTCTTGATACGTTTAACCGCACTTTCGATCGGGTAACGGGCTCTTATGCCTCCTTGCTGCGCAAGATCGCCAGCCGGAGGGTCATCACCTGGGGCATCCTCATCGTTTTCTGTGTGGGGACTTTCCTGATCAACAAAACGCTTCCGGGTGGTTTTATACCGAGCGAGGATCAGGGAACGATCTATGCCATCATTCAGACGCCACCGGGATCGACGCTAGAACAGACCAATAAGCTTTCCCGCGAACTGCAAAAGATCTGTCAGGGGGTGGACGGTGTGGAGTCGGTATCTTCGCTGGCCGGCTATGAGATCATGACGGAAGGCCGTGGTTCAAATGCGGGAACCTGTCTGATCAACCTCAAGACTTGGAGTGAGCGGGAGCATGGTGTGAAAGAGATCATGGAAGAACTTGAAGAAAAATCAAAAAATCTGGGGGCGACCGTAGAGTTTTTCGAACCGCCGGCTGTTCCCGGTTTTGGATCCTCTGGTGGTTTCTCGATGCGCTTACTTGATTTAAACCGAACAACAGATTACCAGGATTTCGATAAAATAAACAAAGCTTTTATTGCTAATCTAAAAAAACGCAAGGAGCTGACGGGAGTATTTACCTTCTTCGCCGCCAATTACCCGCAATATGAACTGGTATTTGACAATAATGCCGCCATGCAAAAAGGGGTTTCTATCGGTAAAGCCATGGATAACCTCAATATCCTGATCGGTAGTACCTACGAACAGGGTTTTATCCGTTTTGGTCAATTCTTCAAAGTCTATGTACAGTCATCACCCGAATTCAGAAGATTGCCTTCGGATATTATGAATCTTTATGTGAAAAATGATCATGATCAGATGGTTCCGTATTCGGCATTTATGACCTTGAAAAAAACACAGGGCCCCAACGAGATCACACGTTACAATATGTACAATTCTGCTGCGGTGCGCGGGCTTCCGGCAAATGGTTATACAACGGCTGACGCCATTCAGGCGATCAATGAGACAGCACTGGCAACATTGCCACACGGTTATAAAGTGGCTTGGGAGGGCTTGTCCTACGATGAAGCACAGCGTGGAAATGAAGCCATTTATGTCTTCTTGGTGGTCCTGGTATTCGTATACCTTGTGTTGGCAGCGCAATACGAAAGTTTTATTATCCCGTTTGCGGTTTTGTTGTCGCTACCGGTCGGTGTATTTGGTTCATTTTTCCTCTTGAAAGCGATGGGGCTCGAAAACGATATTTATGCACAAGTGGGACTGATCATGATCATCGGTCTGTTGGGTAAAAATGCCGTGCTGATCGTTGAATTCGCCGTCAAGCGCCGCCAGGCCGGAGATTCAATACTGGAAGCGGCCATAGAAGGATCAAGAGCTCGGTTCAGACCAATCCTGATGACCTCATTTGCCTTTATCGCCGGACTTGTTCCGCTGGTCTTTGCGAGTGGTGCCGGAGCGATCGGAAACCATACCATAGGTGCTTCTGCATTAGGTGGTATGCTCGTCGGGACAATCTTTGGCGTTATCGTCATTCCGGGACTCTATTACATTTTTGCAAAATTGGCGGATGGTAGAAAAATGATCCAGGCCGAAGACGAATCACCTTTAAGCGAAGACATGATACATTATGAATAGAAATAGATTATATCAATATACAAGTTTTGCACTTTTCTTACTGAGTTTCGTGGGCTGCAAACCTTTGGAAATACAACAGCGTGCTGAAAATAGGGCTGTACCAGAGAAATATGGTACTGCCGAAAATAACTCTACAAATACTGGGAAAATCAAATGGAACAGTTATTTCAATGATCCCAATCTACAGGGACTGATCGGTCTGGCACTCGCAAATAATCAGGAGCTCCATATTGTGCTTCAGGAAATCGAGATGGCCAAAAATGAGGTCAGTGCCAAAAAAGGGGAATATTTACCTTCTGTAGGGCTTAAAGTAGGTGCCGGTGTTGACAAAGTGAGCCGTTACACCAATATCGGTGCGATGGAGAAAAATACCGAAATCGAACCGGGCCGGGAGATGCCCGAACCGCTGTTTGATTTTGGTGTCGGTGTACAGGCGCAATGGGAAACGGATATCTGGGGTAAACTACACAATGCCACCAAAGCGCAATTGCAGCGGTATTTTGCGAGTGTAGAAGGCAAAAACTTTATGGTGACGCATCTCATCTCCGAAATTGCAGATGCTTATTATGAGCTCCTGGCACTGGACAACGAACTGCTGGTGGTAAATGAAAACGTGAAGATCCAAAATGATGCGCTAACAGTGGTCAATGACTTGAAAAAGAACGCGCGGTCGAACAAGCTTGCCATCAAAAGATTCGAGGCACAGATCCTGAAAACCCAGGGGATGCAATATGATATCCAGCAGCAGATAACGGAAACTGAAAATAGGATCAATTATCTGGTCGGTAGATTCCCGCAGCCAGTGCAGCGCAACAAGGATGCTTTTGAGCAGCTCGTGCCACAGACAGTCTACACGGGTATCCCGGCCGATCTGCTGGAAAATAGACCGGATATCAAGCAGGCAGAATATGAACTCGCTGCCTCCAAATTGGATATTAAATCCGCGAAAGCGCGTTTCTATCCTTCCCTGGATATTGCTGCAGGTGTGGGCTTGCAGGCGTTTGATCCGACCTATTTGATTAAACCGGAATCCTTTTTGACTTCACTTGTCGGCGAGCTTACTGCTCCCCTGATCAATAAAAGAGCGATCAAAGCGGCCTATTATAATGCCAACGCAAGACAGGTGCAGGCAGTCTACCATTATGAGCAAACCATATTAGCTGCTTATATCGAAGTCGCTAACCAGCTTTCAAAAATTAAAAATCTGGAAAGTGGCCTTGCGATCAAGACCCGGGAAGTCGATGCGCTAAAAGAATCTATCGCTATCTCCAATGATTTATTTAAGTATGCCCGCGCGGATTATATGGAAGTGTTGCTGACGCAACGCGATGCATTGGAATCCAAATTTGAACTGGTTGAGAAGAAAGCGAATCAGCTCAAAGCGAGTGTAGCGATATATAGATCTCTTGGTGGCGGCTGGGATCGCCAGCAATAGTTTGTCAATGTTTGTTTTTTACTGGTTGGGACTTATCGCTTGATAAGTCCCTTTTTTGATGGTTCGCCTTAGTCATCAAGACCGATGAAACTACCATCTGCATTAAATTTTAAATCCAGATCATTGGACAAATCGATTTGGTAACCATAAGGCTCTTTGTCAATACCTTCGATAAATAAAGGCGCTGGGTATTGCTTAACGACATAGCTCAATATAGGAGTGGGGATAATCGCGTTGGGCAATTTTTGATGATTACCGTCAATATCGGTCCAATTACCATCTTTATCTAAATCGATCTCTATGCCGTTGTTCAATCTGACTTCATAGAGACTACCGTCTGTATCGGCATTGTTTTTTCGTGTGATGCTGGCTACTGTGCTTGCCCCAAAATGAGATTCAATCATCGTTTTGCCCGCCTGGGGTAGTTCAGCATAGCCGACACGGCTTTCCATTGCATCATCTTTGTCACATGCTGTGAATGTCAATGCGCTGCCTGTTATCAGTACAGCTGCTAACCAAGTTAGTTTCTTCATATTCGCTATTTTACTAAATTTTATTACACCTCTTGTGGGCTTGCTTTTTGTCATCCAGGCTGTCTTAAGCTCGGAAACAAAAAATGCCACAGGGTAAAGTTTCAGATAGATTCTGGAAACATTTGGGAAAGAAGGGGCTTCCCTTATCAAACTATTTTCGTCCTATACTGTCTTCTATTAAAAAATAGTATGGAAAAATCTTGCATTCAAAAGATTGCACGCTATGGCTTAGGTGCTTTTTTAATGGTAGCGGGCATCGGACATCTGACCTTTGCCCGGAAAGAATTTCAGGCACAGGTACCTGATTGGGTTCCGATCTCCAAAGATGATACGGTGGTATATTCGGGTTTTGCCGAAATCGCCCTGGGCGGTGCGCTCATTTTGGCAAATGCCAAACATCGTGCTACAGTCGGTAAAATTGCAGCGGCCTTTTTTGTTGCTGTGTTTCCGGGCAATATTGCGCAATATACAGCACATCGGGATGGGTTCGGACTGGATAGCGATGGAAAAAGGCTTGCCCGTTTGTTTTTTCAGCCGGTATTGGTTGCCTGGGCATTAAAGAGTACGAGCAAACGAAAATAGGTTATAGAATCAGGTATGGACAACTTAGAAGTATGGATGCGGGGACCAATCACGGGGATTCCGGATCTTTTGCAGCCGGTGGCACACGTGCTGCTACAAGTGGAAGAGGATAGCGCAAAATATACAGCTCAGCTGTCGTGTGAGCAGCTCTGGGCACGCCCCTGTGGCAACGCTAGCATTGGATTTCATCTGCTGCATATCCGCGGTGTGATTGATCGCATGTTTACGTATGCAGCAGGCAAATCCTTGTCTGCCGAGCAGTTTGATTATCTTCAAAAAGAAGGTATTGTGGATATGGAGCTCAGCGTCGCTACGCTAGTCGAAAACCTACAGCTGCAGATCCGACAGGCTTTAGATGTCTTATCGGTGACTGATCCCTCAACGTTGACTGATGAACGTTTCCTGGGGAGAAAGCAGATTCCAACCACCCTGATCGGTCTCTTATTTCATGCTGCTGAACATGCACAGCGTCATGTCGGCCAACTGCTGGTCACTGCTCGTTGTCTGAAGTAAAGGTTGCCTGCTAAGGCCTCAACGAAAAAACTGATCTCAGATGGCTGCTGCCTGAGATCTGGATAGGCCGGTCGATATGGGGCAATATAGGGCTGTGGCCTGTCTAAGGATTAATTTGTAAATTCGTATACTTGTAGATTCCGTTAGGAAATTCATAATTTTTATAATCCCGTATAAAAATAAATTCAGTTTATGCAGATACTTTTGGTAGAGGACGATCGTCGTATTAGTAGCTTTGTAGTGAAAGGGCTGGAAGAGTTGGGCCATCAGGTCATTTTGGCAGAATCCGCTGAAGCGGCGCGGGAATGGGTCAATGCAGATTCCCTGGATATTGTGGTGCTGGATATTATGCTGCCGGGAATCGATGGGATCCAGTTTACAAAAACACTACGTTACCGCAAAAACCATATTCCCATTCTGATCCTAAGCGCACTAGGTGAAATTGAAGATAAAGTCGATGCCCTGGAAAGTGGTGCCGATGATTACCTGGTCAAACCTTTTTCGTTTAAGGAACTCGTCAGCCGCATCAAAGCCTTGGTACGCCGCGACAGCTATAAAAATACAAGCCATGTGAATGATAGCTGCATCGAAATTCGCGATCTCAAAGTGGATCTGGATCGTTATGAAGTCTATAAAGGTGGTGCAAATGTCGATCTTTCGCCTAAAGAATTTAAACTATTTAAGTACCTGATCGAAAACCGCAATAAAACCCTTTCACGTACCGCGATCCTGCAGGCGGTCTGGGGAATTGATTTTGATAACAATACCAATGTCGTGGATGTGTACGTCTCCTATCTGCGAGGGAAAGTGGACGACGGAAGTGATACATCCATTATCAGGACGGTCAAAGGGGTTGGTTACATGCTCAAAACGGACTGACTATGAACCTCAAGATCAGACTGACACTTTTTTCTTCCTTGGTCTTCACGATCATTTTTGGACTTGCAACGCTGGTCATTTACTGGATATTCTATAATTCTTCCGAAAGGCATCTGATCAGTTCGCTGGAAAAAAACGCAAAAATCGCCGGTATCTATTACCTGGAGGCGGATGAACAGAGCCCTTTAAAACATCTGGAGTCCAAAAATCAATATGAAAGTCTGGTCAAGCGCGCCATGGTAGCGGTCTATAATGCCGAAGGCCAAGTGAGCTATGGTGGCCTGAAATACGATAATCAAATCAGTAAAAGCTTATTGACGCAGCTGAAATCTCAAAAAACAGTTTATTTTAAAACGGAGGATAGCTTTTATTTTGGCCTGTATTATCCCGATAATCAGGGTGATTTTTTTGTCTTTGTCAAAGAGTCTAATACGGACTTTAATCAGCAGCTAAATCGCCTGCTTTTTATTCTCGTGCTTGTTTTTCTGGTTGCCTTGATCAGCATTGTCTTGTTGTCGGTCTGGCTGAGTAAATATGCCTATCTGCCCATCCGGAATGTTATTCAGGAAATCCAAGATAAGGATCTAAATACCATCCAGGAGCCGTTGACGGTTATCAAGACAAAAGATGAGCTGCAAGACCTGATCGAAAGCTACAATGCGCTCCTGCGCCGGATCAGTGAAAATATGATCATCCGAAAGAATTTTGTGAGCTATGTATCCCATGAGTTCCGTACACCCCTTGCCGGTATTTTGGGGTCTATGGAGGTTTTTGGAACGAAATCCCGTAGCCAGGAAGAGTATCAGGAGCTGGCAGCAACAATCACCGAGCATGTAAATTTTCTAAATCACCTGATCGGAAATTTTCTATTGCTGACAGAAGATCGAGCCTTGAAGCGATCGATGGAGGTCTTTCGGATCGATGAAGTGGTCTGGGACCTGGTACCTAAGTTTAAGCGGACATTTGCCGTACCCTTAAAAATCGAGCTACAGGTGGATGAACCGCATTATTTTAATTTTCGGGGCAATCGTATGCTTGTGGCCCTGTCGATCTCCAATCTGATCGAAAACGCTCTTAAATATGCCAATGGCCAGGAAGTAGTGGTGCGCATGACGATCCTCGATGAGCGCCTATCCCTGCAGGTCATTGATCAGGGCATCGGTATTCCAGAGGCGGAGCTGGAGGCAGTGAAGCAGACCTTCTACCGCGGGACGAATGTCGGTACTGTCAAAGGTAGTGGTATCGGCCTTTCCTTTGCGCAGATCGTTTTTAAAGACCAGGGGGTGGACTTTGCTATTCGTTCCAATGACCTGGGGACGACGGTATCGCTGCTATTCCCAAAATTCTAACCATTCTCTAATCTCTTCTAATCAAACTTTAATTTACCTTAAAGTTGCCTGTAATCCCTGTCTCTTAGTTTTGTGGAAACACAAAATAGAGTGAGAAAAATACGCATTACATTAGTTATTCTTCTTGGCCTGAATAGCAGACTATTTGCACAGGAAATGCCCGAAAAACGCTTGCAAAAATCAGAGATTGAACAGGTATTCCTGACACATAACCTTTCCTTGATGGCGCAGCGTTTTCAGATGAAACAGGCAGAAGCTGCGGTACTACAAGCCAAGCTGTGGCCCAACCCCAAGATCTCCATCGGCGAGGTCAACCTCTGGAAAAACTCTTCTAGTGAGGAGCTGCCGGCATTGATCGGAAACTATGGACGATATCAACAGGTGCAAATGGAACTGGAACAGACGATTGAACTGGCCGGCAAAAGAAAAAAACGGGTACAGCTGCAACTCCTTGAAAAGGAGAATGCACAACTTCAATTTGAGGAGTTGCTCCGCAATCTGAAATATGACCTCCGCAGCCAATGTCTGGAATTGCAGGTGCTGCAGGAAAAGGAGCGTCTCTACAGCAATCAGGTCGGAATCTTCCATAAATTGGCACAGTCTTACCAAAACCAGTGGAAAGAAGGCAATGTCAGCGAAATGGATTACCTCCGGATCCAGAGTGAATCCATTGCTTTTGGGAATAAGCTGAATGAAATCCAGCAGGAGAAAATAGCAAAAATGAACGATGTCGCACGCTATCTCGGATCGAAAGGAGCGGCACTTTCCATCGCAGATACCATCGGTAGCCCCGCCTTTATTGCGAATAAGCAAAACGAATGGAAAATCATGGCCATGGATAATCGCAGTGATTATAAAATCATCCACAATGAATTTAAGAAAGGGCAGGCACAACTTGAAATAGAGAAAGCCGAACGTGTACCAAACCTGGAAGTCTCGGTGAATTATGATCGGGGCGGGAATATTATGCGTGATTTTATTGGTCTGGGCCTGTCTATGGATCTGCCCCTATTTAATAGAAACCAAGGGAATATCAAAATTGCCAAGCTGGAACTGGAAAAAAATAAGGTTGAAATCGAGCAGTTCCGTATTGATATCGAACGGGAGATCGATTTTCTTTCTGCACGTCTAAGCAACTTGGAATCTAGTCTAAAAACGATGGATAAAGGATTTGACGGTAAACTGGATGTGGCCCTGGAACGCTATGTCCGAAATTTCCAGGAACGCAGGTTGACTATCGTTGAGTTTATAGACTTTATCAATAATTATATGGAAAACAAAGAATCAATATTGGAACGCAGGGCTAAATATCTTCAGTATAGTGAAGAATTGACCTATTTAGTCGGAAAGGATATCGTCTAATGAAAGGTAATTTTCTAATGCCACTGACGCTTTTGTCTATTTGCCTCTTATGGGGCTGTCAGGCAGAGCAAAAAGAGGAAAAGCATGTTGTAGAGACAAAAGGCTTTTGCCTAAGCGATGATTTCAAACGCCATATCAAAATTGATTCGATCCAAAGGCGAGATGTGTCTGAACAGATCGCCTTAAACGGCGCAATTCAATATAACCAGGATGAGCTCGCAGCGCTGAAGAGCCCTATTCAGGGAATGGTAGAGTCCGTCGCTGTAAAAATGGGTGATTATGTGGAGAAAGGGCAGGTGCTGATATCGCTCAAAGGAACTTCGGTCAATGATCTGGGAAAGGAACTCCGTGAACTGGAAAACAATAGACGCCTGACCGAAAGCAAGGTGAATAGTTTGCGTAGCATGCTGAAAGATGGCATGGCTTCCCAGCGTGAGCTGGAAGAGATGGAAAGCGAACTGAAATCTGTGCAGATCGGGATCCAGAACGTGAAGGCGAATATGAAACTGCTGAACGGATCCGCTGAGAACGGTGTTTTTTATATCCGTGCACCCAAAGCTGGGTATATCGTTGACAAAAAAGTAAGCCCGGGTATGACTGTAGGTGACGATATGGATCTACTGTCCATCAGTAACCTGAATGAGGTCTGGGTGACCGTCAATATTTACGCAAATAACTTACCCTTTGTCAAAAATGGCGCTCATGTGAGGATCACAACCTTGGCCTATAAAGGCGAATATTTTGAAGGCTATATTGATCAGGTGTCCAACTTTTTTGATCCCGAAGAACGGGTGGTTAAAGCGCGAGTCAAGCTGCTCAATAAGGATTTGAGGTTGAAACCCGGCATGAGTGTGGATGTGTTGGTCGAGAAGGGATCCACAGGGCAGAAGCAGCACTTGCTGGCAATCCCTAAAAACGCGGTTATCCTGCATAATAACAAGAATTATGTCGTGATCTACAAAAGTGACTGTGATCTATCCGTAAGGACTGTTGATATCGTGTCTGAAAACGAAGCTTATGCCTTTATCGAAACGGGTTTGGAAGAGGGGGACCGCGTGTTGACAGAAAATGAACTGATTGTATTTGATGAATTGATGAATAGATAGGATGAAGAAGGTTGTACAAAATATCGTTTCATTTTCACTGAAACATTCCCTGGTGGTGCTTTTTTTTACGCTGGCTTTATTGTTTGGTGGAATTTACGCTTACCTGCATACCCCAATCGAAGCATTTCCGGATGTGACCAATACCCGTGTTCGGATCATCACACAATGGCCGGGACGAAGTGCCGAAGAGATTGAGAAATTCGTCACACTGCCCGTCACCAAGGAGATGAACACCATCCCCAAAAAGACGGATGTACGGTCGATCTCCCTGTTTGGGCTCTCCGTTGTGACGGTGCAGTTTGAGGATGGGGTAGAAGATTTCTATGCACAGCAATATGCCGGAAACAAGATGCGCTCCATTGAGCTGCCGGAAGGGGCTGAAAGTTCCATTGAACCGCCTTCGGGGGCGACAGGGGAAATCTTTCGCTATGTGGTCAAAAGCAACCTGCCGATCAAGGAGGTATCTGCTATTCAGGACTGGGTGATCGAACGGGAGCTTGTGGGGGTGCCCGGGGTGGCGGACGTGGTGAGCTTCGGTGGTGAAGAAAAGATCTATGAAATAAAGATCAATCCAACAGAACTGGCCAACTATAACCTTTCACCCCTGGATGTATATGAAGCGGTATCGCGCTCAAATATCAATGTAGGTGGTGATGTAATCCAAAAAGGAAATCAGGCCTATGTCGTGCGTGGCGTGGGACTGCTGGATAAAATAGATGATATTGGTAATATTTTGATCAAGGTGGTAGGTAATACGCCTATTCTGGTCAAGCATGTCGCTGAAATAGAATTGGGTGCCAAGCCCCGACTCGGACAGGTGGGCCTCAATCAGGAGGATGATCTGGTACAGGGCATCGTCATTATGCTCCGGGGTGAAAATCCATCGGCAGTAGTGACACGCCTGAAAGAAAAAATTGAGGAATTGAACGGCCGTATCTTACCGGAAAATGTCAAGATTGAACCGGTGATTGACCGCACAAAATTGGTAAACAATACGGTGCATACAGTCTCGAAAAACCTGATCGAGGGTGTTATCCTGGTTTCGATCATTGTCTTTATCTTTTTGAACAACTGGAAGACAACCTTTATTGTGGCCTCGGTAATTCCATTGGCATTCCTGTTTGCGATCATCTTATTGAAAATTCAGGGCTTGCCGGCGAATCTGATTTCCATGGGGGCATTGGACTTTGGTCTATTGCTCGAGGGAACGCTGGTGATCGTGGAGACGGTTTTTGTCTCCCTGGAAAAGGAGGCACATCGGCTGGGGACGACCCGTTTCAACAAGGTCTCCAAGCTGGGCATCATTAAAAAGAGTGCAGGCTCGGTGGCTGGGTATATCTTTTTTGCTTTATTGATCCTGATTGTCGCACTGACGCCAATTTTTTCTTTTCAAAAGGTGGAAGGAAAGATGTTTTCACCTTTGGCCTTTACCCTAGGTTACGCCCTGCTGGGCTCTTTGGTCCTGAGTCTGACCTATGTACCTGCAATGTGTAAATATCTGCTGAAGAAGAACATCAAGGAGGATGAAAATAAAATAACGCGGGTAAGCCGCAAGGTAATTTTTAAAGGATTTAAGAAAGCTTTTGATCATCCCAAATGGACCTTGGGGATTTTTGGATTGGCGTTGATTATCTGTATGGTGCGGTTTAGCTATTACGGTTCGGAATTTCTGCCAAAACTCAATGAAGGCGCTATTTATGTCCGGGCGACATTGCCAAATAGTGTCAACCTGGAGGAATCCGTCAAGTTGACAAAAACGATGAAAACAAAATTGATCAAGCAGTTTGACGAGATTGATTTTATTATGACGCAGACCGGTAGGCCCAATGATGGAACTGATCCGACGGGTTTTTTCAATATCGAATTTAATATTGAGTTGAAGCCAGAGGGGGAGTGGAAGCGGAAAATATCCAAGGAAAAATTGATCGCGCAAATGCGTGACAGCTTGCAGACTTTCCCTGGAATAAATTTTGGTTTTAGTCAGCCTATTCAGGACAATGTGGAGGAGTATGTGGCTGGCGTGAAAAGTCCATTGGTGATTAAAATTTTTGGTGAGAACCTCCAGGATCTGGAAAATAAAGCCAACAAGTTTGCCGAATCACTTCAGAAGGTCGATGGGATCACGGATGTGAATGTATTTAAAAATATCGGCTTACCCGAATTGCGGATTCAGCTGCATGACTCCAAGATGGCTAAATATGGGGTATCGACCAGGGATGTACAATCGGTTATCGAGATGACCATCGGGGGGCAGTCTGTGACGCATTTTTACGACAATGAACGCATCTTTGACGTCCGTCTCCGCTTTCAGAAGCAGTATCGCGATAGCCCTGAAAAGATCGGAAATATCATTATCCCAACGATGAACGATCAGAAAGTACCGTTGCGGGAAATAGCGACCATAGACTATCATACAGGGCCAGCCTTTATCTATCGCGATGGTAATTCCCGCTATATCGGGGTTGGATTTAATATCGAAGGTCGGGATCTGGGCAGTACCATTGCGGATGCAAAAAAACAGATCGCCGCTGATGTTAAATTGCCCAAATCCTATAAGGTTGTCTGGGCCGGGGAGTTCGAAAGTAAGGAGCGCGCTACCAAACAGTTGATGCAGGTGGTCCCGGTTTCACTGCTATTGATCTTGCTTTTGCTCTATGCCAATTTTGGAAATCTAAAAGATACGCTGATCTCCTCCCTGACGCTTGCTTTTGCATTTATCGGTGGGTTTGTATCCCTGTGGGTAACGGGGACAACATTTGGGATCTCGGCCGGTATTGGTTTTATTATTCTCTTTGGTGTCGCCACGATCGACGGGATTGTTTTAATCGGTGTCATGAAAGAAAATCTATTAAATAAAATGGGCTTGATGCCTGCAATTTACGAAGCCGTAAAAAGTCGGATCAGGCCGATCTTAATGATTGCGCTTATGGGCGCGATGGGCTTATTGCCTGCAGCACTGTCCAACGGAATGGGGGCTGAAATCCAAAAACCATTGGCCATTATGATTGTCGGTGGGTTGATTATCTGTATGATTCTTTCATTCTCCATTCTGCCGATTGTTTTCTACTATGCTTACAAAAAGGAAAATAAAGATTAAGTACCCATTTTTTATTCATTATATACTTGATAAAGGTTGCCTGCCAATAAAGCAGAGCAACCTTTGTTGTTTTATTGTATTCAAGAGATGCAATCAACTCCGTATTTCCCTTCGCATAAATATGTAATAAGACCAGGCAAAGCAGATCATCATGGCGGCAGTGAGCCCACTTATCTGTGGCCAGACCATCAGAAAGCTTTCCCGAAAGGAGAGTGGTGAAGGAATGGCACCGACCATCTGTTCCATGGCAATAGGACCGAGGCTGCGTACCGAGGGCATTAACAAGGTAGTCGTTGCATCGGTATAGAGCTGGCTCGGTGATATCCGAAGTAGATTTAAAATCAGCTCATTGTAGCCAATGTACTCCTGCTCCGAAATATAATTTGGATTGGGCAAAAAGGGGCGTATAGCCAAGTTTACCAAAATTGGAAAAAAGACAGTGAAAAATAACCAGATGCCGATTGCCGTAAGTGCTGAAGTGGCTGGCTGACGAAAGCGGATCGACAGTAGGATGGAGAGGCTCAGCCAGAAGGCGACATACAGCACAGTGATTAGCGTAAATCCGAGGATTCGCAGGAGTTCTTGTGGCTCGATGCGTACACCGGTACCAAGGAGTCCACCGCCGATCATCAGCAGTACCAGCGCAATAAATAAGGTGCCCACAACAACCAGCGGCGCCAGAAATTTGGCGAATAGTAGATTGTCGCGATAAATGGGTTGCGCAAGCAGACGGGTGAGGGTCCCGTTGTTATATTCTGCATTGACGGCATCAAAACCTAGGGCAATACCGAGCAAAGGAGCCAGAAAATTTAAAAAAATATGAAAAGGTGGAATGGAATTATCCGTAGTGGTCAGCAGTTTGAGATACAGAAAGGATTGGTCGGGATCACGCATATTGCTGACAGCGTCTTTAAGTCCTATGGAAGAAACATAGAGGGAGGCGCCGAAGGTCAGTACAATGAGTAGGATCAGTATGATAAAACGCCAGCTGCGGATATGTGCTGCGATTTCTTTGCGGACCAGCACCTGCATCGGAATAGATGGCTGCTTATTGATATCTTTTGAATAAACCGTTAGATTTTTCATAGACAGAATTTGTTGTTATGCTATTCTCAAAAAATGTATTGTAAATATCGTCAAGCTGGTAGTCATTGCGGCTGACCGAGACGATATCAGCACCAATGTTGACCAGAATGCGTACGGCTGCTGCAGTGGTATTGCTGTCGGTTATCAGCTCGATCGATTGTCCTGCGATAACAAGTTTACGAATTCCCGGCAGCACGTTGAGTGCTTGTTCAATTGCTGCACGATCGATCGAGGGCTGCTCAAGAGTAATAACTGTACTGACACCTTGCTGCTGCTGCAGGTTGTGGGCAAGACTTTCGATAGATCCTTCGATCAGCAGCTTGCCACCCACGAAAATACCGACCCGATCGCATACACGTTGTACCTGATGGAGATGGTGTGAAGAGAGCAGTACTGTAAGGCTATGTTCTCTACTAAGCTGCTTAATGAGTTCCAGAAACTCATCGACGCCCTTGGGATCTATGCCCAGTGTAGGTTCGTCGAGAATAGCTACCTCAGGGGCTTTGATCAGCACTTCGGCTAATCCTAGACGTTGTTTCATCCCGCGGGAAAAAGCTCCCGTTTTTTTGTGCATTTCCCGTTCCAGTCCTACGACATGTAACATGTCTTTGGCCGAAGCTTGTGCATAGGATTTTGTAAGTCCATTTAATTCTGCAACGAAGCATAAGTTTTCCAAAGCTGTCATATCCGGGTAGAAGCCCACATTATCTGGTAGATAACCAACTTTGCGCTTCACGGCTATTGGATTGCGGGTGGCATCATAGCCACAGACATAAGCTGTACCAGCGGTGGGTTCGGTCAGGCCTAGCATCATAAGAATGCTGGTTGTCTTTCCGGCACCATTGGGACCGAGTAGGCCAAAAATCTCTCCGGGATAAATATGCAGGTCCAACTTGTCTACGGCGGTTATTTTGCCATAGTTTTTGGTCAGGCCCGTCAATTGAATGATAGGATCCTTCATAATGATAATCTTTTTTGTCCCGACTTTATCTGCGACCGTATTTGCGGATGAGATAATACACCAAACCAATTGCCAATAGGATGACCAGCATGCCGCTCCAGCCAGAAAGCAAAGAAGTCTTGACGATCATACGGAATGAAATGTCGGCGTTGGCGTTGGATGACTTGATCTCAAATTTGGCAGCATAGTCTCCAGCGATGGTCTTGTCGGGAACTTTTAAGTTGACTTTAACGTCAATAGACTTGCCTGCTTCCAGCTGTTTGATATTTGACGGATTGAAGGTGGCCTCCCATCTGCTGGGGAGCTGCGAACTAAGCTCTAATGCATTGAGCGGAAGTGTGCCTGTATTTTTGACTTTGAGCAAAATCTCCTTGCTGCTGCCGGATACTACTTCGTCGCTAAGTCTGCCACTAGGGGTGGTCAGCTCAAGTGCATAGGAGCCTTTGACGACCGCTTCCAGCTCAAGCTGTAGTGTATCTGTCGGGGATATGGCCCGCACGGGAATTTTATATTTATCGGGCTTGGCAGTGATCGGACAACTGATTTCAAGGCTGATTTCCTGAGCTTTATTGGGCTGCATCTGAAGAGAGGTCACTTGCGACCCTTCTACGCGGTAACTGATCTGCCATCCCTCGGGTAGCTGCGCGTTAAGGTTGTAGTTGACCAATTGAGCAGATCCATTGCTTAGGGTCGTTGTATAACGAAATGGTTCATTGCTGGGGGCTTCGATATTGATCAGCCTCGCTTCAAAGCTAGATTTGAGCGGTTTCACGGTTTGCCCAGCTAAGTAGAAACTGTTTGCCAGCACAATAAGTGCGATAAAAAATGGCTTGAAAGAAAAACGTCGGTCTGTTTTTGTAATTAGTAATTCTGTTAACATGATCCAATAACTAAAATTTATATTTAAATAGAATATTAGCTTTTAAAAAATGTCGGTTTTGGTATCAGATACCTCTTTGAAAAAACCGCTCCCAAATTAAAAATCAATTTGATAAAAATCAAGGCTGAAAGAAAAAACGATTGTAAAAAAAATGTGCTTAAATAGTATGTATGCTGATCGTTTGCACTGCATAGCGGAGCGGACTGTCATCAGTCGAAGTTTACTGACCGGAAGGTCTTCTTAATGATAATCTTCGTGTTTTCTGCCAATTCATCCAACGTACAATGGATCGATCTCAGCTGTGTTTTTGAATTTTCGTTATCATTTAGAAGAAGGTTGATGCGCAGAAGCCGGAGATCGGAGGCCTGACGGTCCCCACGTAGTTCATCAAATAGTTCATGAATAATCTTTTCGCAACTGCTTCGGTCAAAACTGGCGATGGTCATATAATGTCCGCGGCAGTACATCTGCAATTCTATATAATAATTTGAGCGTTCCATATCCTGCATAAATGAAAAAATAGGTTAGCCTCCCGTGGGAGACTAACCAAGTTAAAGTTGCTATTTGGATCTTTAGGATATTTCGATCAGCCGTGGTTCTTTTTGTTTGGCTTCTTCTTTTTTTGGTATTGTCAATCGTAGTACACCGTTTTCATAGCGTGCCTGAATATTATCCTGATCGACAACCTCCTTCTGGAGCTCGAAGCTACGCTGGAAAGATTGGTAGCTGAACTCCCGACGTGTATAGTTGTCCGTGTGCTCCTCATTTTGTTCCTGCTTAACCGAAGATATGGTCAATAGGTTGCCGTCGAGCGTCACTTTGAAATCATCTTTGGCCATGCCCGGGGCAGCAACCTCAACTTCGAAAGTGTCTCCGTTTTCCCTGATGTTGACCGCAGGAACGGTGGTACTTGTCGATGAGTAATTTTTGTTGTCCCAGTTTAAAAGCTCACGGTTAAAATTATCAAACATGGGCGAAAAAAGTGAAAAATTGTTCCAATTTCTTTTTGCAAGTTTCATAGTAACCTCCTTTTAATGAAGTATAACAATAAATTAAATCTGTCAGTCGGCCGACTGTATAAAATATCCCGCAAAAAAAATACCGAGCTTGAAAAACTGAAATTTTTGCACGAAAACTGTCAAATTTTACATGATAAATTGACAGCATTATCACGATCAAACCTAGCCTAGAGGACAATACTGTTCAATACGAATATATGTGAGTCAAATTGTGGATTATTGTTTAGAATCTGCTAAGGAATTGGGAGCACAGGGGACCATACAAACAGGTAATGTGATTGCACTGGTGAGATTGATCTATAGTCGACAAATTCATTATATTTGTTATATAAAATAAAGCGATGTCCACCTCCAGATTGAGTCTGATTTTTACCTGCCTGCATGTGTTATGCGCTGTTCTGTTGTTCACGTATATTGAAGAGCTGAGTACGCTTAATCTCGGTGAATTGGGGATCGTCTTAGTATTTGGTCTGGTTATAACCGCCCTTGTTTTTGCGATAAAATCCAGACAGACGACATTAGGTGTGCTCATGCTTGTTGCCAATAGCATCTTTCTGCTGATCTGGCTCGCGCTGTTTTATTTTATGGCTACGTTTACCTTTAAAGTTTAGATCTACTAACGGCAATATTTTGTAGCGGATAGCGAATTGTAAGCGATCCTGAACGGATATTAAAGCGGTCTTGCCGGCATACGAACTATCTCTATCTTTGTGCTCAAATAGATCATCAAAGCAAAAAATGAACAGAAAAATAGTCAAATTGTTTACACTCATGTTGTTCGCTTGTTGTATGGGTAAGAGTCTTTCAGCACAACAATTCTATCCCATGCATTTCATCCAGCTCTTTACCGACGAGGGGGTATCAGAAAACGATATTGCCAGATTAAACAGGAACTATCTGGTGCCCGCAGGATTTCAGGAGGTGAGTGATACGCTCTTTGTGCATCCGCAGCATAAGGAGCGGGTATTGTTATCTGCCAGACAGTTGGGGGACAAAAATGAACTGTTGCTGACTTACCTGACAACCGGCGACCTAAAAGTTTTCAGGGAGCGACTGGCGGCTAAAGAGGGCGGGTTTGAGAAGGTCGATGAGAACACCTACCAGCTTCCGTTTAAAAATCCGATCAATAAATTTATGATCGGAAAGGATACGGTCATCGATACGAAACGATTTCATACCATTAAATACCTACTGATCTACGACCGCGGACATAGATTTCATTTTTCTGCCGATCATTGTACTTTCCCAGCTACGGAGACTTATCCACTACAGCATACAACCTGGTATTTTACAGCGAACTATGAGCGGGCGCAGTCAAACTCGGAGTACAACGACATCAGTGTTATATTCAGCAAAGAAAAGACCAAGAGTTCCAATAAGATTGAATTCGTGGATGACATAAATTTTAAAATAACCTATACAGATCAAAAGAAAAAGGTACATGTATATCGGGGGACATATCAAAATTATAAATCCGACATCTTCTTTCGCTATGATGGTGGCGAATGGTCTGATAGAGATAAAACGGGGCGGGCGCTCCATGTTCCTGACGAGCGAGATATGGGAACGGAATCTTTTTTTTATGATCCAAAGAGTTTCGCGCAAGCGGAAGGAACTTTAAGGTATTTCCGGTTTATCTTTTCAAAAAGCTATAAATCTAGTTACAACACGGATCTGGGGTTGATGGAGCTGAGCGGAAGGGAAATCAAAGAACAGCAAGACAGAGGAAGCATGCCGAAACGCGAAAATTGATAACGATTAATGATGAAAAGACTACTGTTTATTTTTAACCTGATCTTGCTCCTGTGTATTTCCTGTAAGCAAAAGGAG
This sequence comes from Sphingobacterium sp. GVS05A, assembly GCF_019969845.1. Classification (GTDB taxonomy): domain Bacteria; phylum Bacteroidota; class Bacteroidia; order Sphingobacteriales; family Sphingobacteriaceae; genus Sphingobacterium. The sequence goes on along the minus strand of NZ_JAHXYR010000010.1, from coordinate 247,968 downwards.
TTTGGATATCCGGCAATAGAGAACACTTTTTGTGTATTAAATTCATTAGATAACAGCAGAATGGGCGAAAGAAAATAGCTAAATAGGCAAACTGTTTACACTAATTTATTGTCCTATAGGTATCCATTGTTTGGATAACTTAGTTGTAAAAGGTCAGGTTCCTATTGGTGTCCTGGCCTTTTTCTATTAAATCGGAAACTTTCCCTATCGTGCATTTGTTTAACTATAAACAGGACGTCACTGGTATCAGTGGTGTCGCCGCCTATGGCTTGGTCATGGGTTTTACGCATTTAAAAAAGTAACAGTATGAGAAGGGAACAAATAGAACAATGGATTGCAGAAGGATATAATGTCCTGGAACATAAGAAACCCAAAGTCGTCCAGGGTGATCTCTGGGAATATCTGAATAATCATGATGGCCATGGTACGGATGTCTATGCGCTATCCGAACTGGCGAAATGTGCCGACCACGAATTGCACCAGATCGAGTTGCGAAAATACGCTCAGGAATACGGGCAATTGGGTGAGAAGCAGTTTTTGCGTAATGAGGCCATCCGGTTGAAATCATTTGATAAGTACGAAGCGTTCTTACGCTTATTTTACCCGAATAGTGTCGAAAAAGAAGTTGAGGAAGCTAAATTTCTTGCCGAACGTGTGCGGCAGGTAAGCAAAGAGGAGATGGAACAATGGGTAACGGCCAACCATATTAATGTACTGCTGTCCGATTTAAATTGCCTTGACGAAGATGCGATCGTGACCGGAATGGTGATACCTTCCGAAGAAGTGGTTAGCTACACCGATGGGGGACTGCAGGATACCATGGATTGCCACTTGACACCCATGGAATTTTTTAGCCATGCTGACGCTGCGGTGTACTGGATTGATCCTAAAGTAAAAGCTTAGATCGTTGCACTGCCCAAATTTGGACACGATTGGTGGGCAGTGCGTAACACTTTTTTCGGAATGATTTAAGTTAGCAACATCTGTATGTCTATCTTGCTGTGTGCATGATAAAAAAATAGCAGGGACAGCAATAGAAAATTCAGTTTAAAAAAATGTATTTTTCATAAACTTTTATACAATCTGTATGTCGGATATGTTTTAATTTGCCTGCGCTAATACATAATTCGATTCTACTTGATCAACAGCGTATCAATAATCTCGGTAAACTGTTGTTGTGAGTCTGTTGAATACCCAGAAACACTTTTTATGATTTTGCCACTTGGATCAATAATATAGAAAAAGGGAGCGCTGGGAGCGTGGTATGATTTTTTAATGGAGCCACCATCATATAGTAACGGGAACTTTAGTGGGTTGGATAACAGGTATTTGTTGGTTATTCTTGTTTTCGGGATATACGCCTATGACTTGGACATTTTGGTTTTTATAGTGATCTGCCAGCTTGTTCAGCATAGAAATGGACAGCTGATTTGCTGGACAATTGATGTCGCTTAAGAAAAGTAGTTGTACTTTACCATCAAACTGCTTTGACGTATAGCGATTACCATCTACGTCAAGGCCATCCCATGTGGGGGAAGTTGTTCCTTCGGCTAGCAGTGTAACTTTTTCATATGGACGGTACCCGTCTGGTCTAAAGAGCGTATCCCTTGCCGATTTATTCATCTATCTTAAAAGATAAAGATTAAAATGATTATTTAAATGCCGATTAACGATTTTGGCATAATATCTGTTGACATAGCAATATATATTAATATAGCTAATCTTAAATTGAGAAAAGGACTAGAAGTAATGAGTAAGAAGTTTTTTGCCGTTTTATTGTTTTGTATCGTTGCAGCATTTGTGCAGGCGCAATCAATGAAAATAACACCGAAGGATTTTGTAGATGCTAGCGATGAGTCCAAAAACTATGTTGTGTTGAATTTTGCCGGTAGATCACAGAATGATCTCTATAAAACGGTGCTAAAATATGTGAATTCATATTATAATAATCCTGAGAAAGTTACGACGAAAATCGAAGGTGAGCAGATCGTGATAGATGCCATGGAGCAGAAAGCTGTCTACACCACATATCTGGCTGCTAAAACGTACTATGATTTTTATTATAAAATTACCTTGGACTTCAAGGATGGGAAAGTAAGGTTTGCGCCTAATTACAAATACTTTGTGTCGCCTGGTGGAATCGAATATCCGCTGAATGGCCGAAACAACTTTATGTCAAAAAATGCGCTGTATGGGAGCAGTGGCAAAGTCGCTAGGAAGAGTTTACAGGAGGGATTAGATGTATTCATCAATAAGTATATCACTGAATTCTCAAAGAGCATCAACGATAGCAAGTCCAATGACAATTGGTAGAAAAAAACCACCAAATAATATATAATGAGAGAGCCTCCGGATGGAGGCTTTTTTTTTGCAGGCGGATTTATTCCCTCAGATTGTTGGATATTTTTGCTAATTTAATTATGGAATAAATTTGATGTATGTCGATTTGGAAACTACTGCGATTGTTTGTCATTCTTTTTGGCCTTTTTTTAATAAGCTGTAATCAAAAAAAACAAGAGGGAATCATTGACGATCCTAAAGATCTGGAATTGCCGAAGAAAGTGGCCGATTCACTTTGGCGTAAAGCTATTAATGAGGGCGATTTTAAGGCTTACCATGAAGTGTCCATGAACTATCAGCTGGTTTTAAAAGATCCTGAATTATATTATTATGCGCTATTGATGGCGAATAAACATCAATGTCCAGAAGCTTATATGAACCTATATGATATGCTTACCTGGGAGGGTACGATAGATGGCATTGAGCTTGCAGGTAAGGATAGTATATCAAGAAATCAAGCATTATTTTATCTGCTCAGGGCTTATGAACTTGGTGAAAATAGTGCCGTTTATAGTGTGTATGAAGAGTATGGTGATAGTATTTCACCTCCTAAATCGATCACCTATCTAAAGAAAATTCAGAAATTTTACGAAGAGAAAAAATGAAACGGATTGTAATCTGGATTGTGTTTTGGCCTGTTCTTTACAATTTTTTCCTAACTTTAATTTAACAGTTTATGTTCTATACGATATACATGCAAACGGTTGGTAGTTATGAAAAAGATCGAACTTATCCCGCTTGTCGGGATTGACATTGAGGATATAGGGGAAGTGGCTTTGGGAACGGGGCAGATGGAGGTGCAAACTATTCTTGGGCCGCCTTCGGATGCACTGGATGGTCAGTATTATTATGATGAACTCGAGTTGAGGCTGGACTTCAATGATCGTGGGCAACTCGAATTTATCGAAAGCATTAACGGACCATTTCCGGAAAAAACGGAGATCAGCATCTATGGGCTGAACCCTTTTAAGGTGGAGGCTGATGAACTGCTTAATATACTGAGTGAAAAGAACAGCGGACCCGTTGATGATTCGGAAGCGGGATACTGCTATACCTTTCTGAATAGTTCAGTTGGTGTCTGGCGACAGATGACCGAAGAGGATATCCAGGAAGACATCGAAGCAATAAAGGCTGAGGGTGAGTATGAAGATAATGTGGATATGTTGCTCGAAGACCTGGAAAAATCCAAATTCTTCTGGACAATAGGAATCGGCGTGAAAGGATATTATTCGGGTCAATAAAACAGCGGCTAGTATTGATTTTTACCGTAAGAATTTAAGTATACTTAGGCTGAGAAAAAGCTAAAGTAAAACTGGTGGATGCGCATGAACTTGTTTTTTGCGAGGAGATTTAATGAAACAGCTGCCTAAATTCAACAGGACTCTGGTGAGTAGTTTTCTTAAATACCTTGCTGAAAGATTGTGGATGCTCAAATCCAAGTTCGTAAGCAATTTCGCTGATTGACATGGAGCTGGTGCTCAGACGAACTTTGGCATATTCAATCATTTTATGTTGTATATGCTGCTGCGTATTTTGTTGCGTGTAGACTCGGAGGACGCTGCCCAGATAATTGGGGGATAAGTTGAGCTGTTGCGCCAAAAAACTGACCGTTGGAATACCTTGAGCGAGGAGTCTATCTTGATTAAATTGTGCTGTGAGCAGCTGCTCAAATCGTGTAACCAGTTCCTGAGTTGACTTTTTTCGCGTAATAAATTGACGTTCGTAATATCGCTCAGCATAAATGAGCAAGCGTTCGATCTGTTTGAGAATCAGCTCACGGCTAAATTTGTCTATATTGGACTGGTATTCTTTTTCGATATTTTGGAGGATGTCGACAATAACTGCCTCCTCCTTGTCTGAGAGAAAAAGTGCTTCATTGACTTCATACTGGAAAAAATCGTAATTATGGATATGCTTGGCAAGCTCGCTGTTCCACAAAAAATCAGGATGAATCAAGAGGATCCAGCCGCTAGGTTGCGCTTGGACCTCTTGATTGATTTCTACCTTTAGAAATTGTAACGGCGATATAAAAGTCAAAACACCCGAGTCGAAGTCATACTGTTGCTGCCCATAATTGAACCGGGCATTTACATTTCGTTTTAAACCGATCGAATAAAAATGCTGTATCCAATTTAATTTACTGTCATTCACTGGGTAGTGCACTTGACTATAGTCAATCAAACTGATTAGCGGATGCTCGGGTTTAGGTAGTCCGCAAAAGCTGTGAAATTCCGAAAGGGAATGAAAGCGAAATGTATTCTCCATACGTGTAAATTTACTTATTTTAATGTTGCCTACTACTTTTTATACTATTTACTTTTTCCCGGCTATTTAACAGGCTGTTCAAAACCTGTGGATACCGTATAGCTTTTCCATCTTTCGATCTCCGCAGTCAGCATATTGATTTTGTTTTTGGCCAATTCCAAGGCATCTTCACCCATTAAAAAATGTACTGGTGGATGCTCCAATGTACTTAGCTCAATCAGCAAAGTAGCAGCTTTTTGCGGATCGTTTGCTTGATTGCCATGGATATGTTGCAGATGTGCGGTCTCATTTTCCCTCGCAGTTATGTAAGCTGGGATAGGATTGGATGCAGTTTGTATAGATCCGTCGGATAAAAAATCCGTCCTGAAATAACCAGGGTAAACCAAGGTTGTGTGTACACCGAAGGGTTGCATTTCGACTGCCAGCGCTTCTGTAAATCCTGCTACGGCAAATTTTGTGGAGCAATAGATTCCAAAACCTGGGAAATTACCTGCAAGTCCACCAATGGACGCAATGTTGAAAATATGACCCGATTGCTGATGGCGCATATGAGGCGCGATATGTCGGATAGCATTGAGCGAGCCAAAGACATTCACGTCAAAATTGCGCCGGGTTTCGGAATCGCTGAGTTCTTCAAGAGTGCCTGTTTGCCCGTATCCGGCGTTGTTGACGAGGACATCGATACACCCGAAATAATCAATTGCCGATAGTACTGCCCGACTGACATCTGCATTGTCGGTGATGTCTACTTCGAGTGGTAGAAAATTTTCGTTTTCACCGATTTCATCTTCCAGTGCTCGTTTTGTTCGTGAAGTTGCGACAACATGATAACCTTGTGCCAAGAGTTCTTTTACCAAGTTTAAACCAAGTCCTTTTGAAGCACCGGTAACAAACCATACTTTTTGTGATTTCATTGTGTTTTTAGTTTAAAATAAATTGATGTTACAAAGGTGATGATTTGGTATTGGTATGATGTAGGCAGATCCACGGATTTCGTAGCCAAATCGTGGTTTTGATGTTTTTAACGATAATTGTATTTTCGAAGTGCAATCTTTATTTCGCACTATAACGAGTGGAGAAAAAAGAAAGCCAGGAAGTGGATGACCTCTTGATAAGAATGTGCAATTTAAACAAAAAATAATTATGGAAAACCAGGGCGCGTCTGTCGTAATAACACATCACATTTTGGATAACAAGCAACTCGAATACGACCAGTGGCTCGCGGAAATTGTTCCGCTCACGAAACATGCGAAAGGGTTTATTGACCTCCAGATCATTCGACCTATCCCCAAATTAACATTTGTCTATACGGTAATCATCAGGTTTGATACGGTGGACAACCTAAAAATCTGGATGGAGTCCGATACGCGCAAAAGAATGATTGAACGGGCCAGCCCCTTATTTCGAAAGGACCGTTATCAGATCAGGTCTGGCCTAGAGTTTCTTTTTGAAACGCCAGAGCAGGCCAGTAAGATACCGCGACGCTGGAAGCAATATCTTGTTACTTGGTCTGCAATTTACCCCCTATCATTGATCATGCCCATGATCCTGCTACCCGTTCTCCGGTATTTTCATATTCCTCAAAATCGTCTTACCGATGGATTGCTGATCTCAGGTTGTATCGTTTTTCTAATGGTTTATCTGGTAATGCCTAATTATACCAAGCTCATTCGTAGATGGTTAAATAAGTGATCAACTGTTCGGTTGACAACTTGTGGAGAGAGCTGATAAGTGGCTAAAGAGGGGAATTTTAATCGTTCGTGAAGTAAATAAAACAATTTTTCCATTACAACACTTTGTTTATAGGAAGAGTCTTTAGTGAGAATCGCTTAAACCAAATTGAGACTCTGGATAATGGTTAAATTTTAAATACGTTTGTATGTTACAGAAAAACGATGTTGCACCGGATTTTACCTTGTATGCGACTCCCGATCAGAAAATCAAATTGTCCGAGTTTAAAGGACATAATGTGATCCTTGCTTTTTACCCCGCTGACTGGAGCCCAGTATGCAGTGACCAGATGGCCCTTTATAATGAAATGCTAAAATATTTTAAGAAATATGATGCGGAGATTATGGGTATATCGGTGGATAGCAAATGGTGCCATATGGCTTTTGCGCAGTCCAGAAAATTACATTTTCCGCTGCTAGCGGATTTTGAAGCGAAGGGTGAGGTCGCCAAAAAATACGGGGTGTATGATGACGATGAAGGAGAATGTAAGCGCGCACTTTTCGTGATTGATAAAGAGGGCGTTATTCAATGGAGCTACTTATCGCCAACAGCAGTAAATCCGGGCGCGGATGGTATCATAGAAGCATTAGAAAATCTTAAATAGCGGAAATTATGTCATTAAAACCAAAAGTCAGCGATAGGGATCATATCCAAGGAAATAACAGTGCGGATTTAACGATCGTCGAATATGGAGATTATCAATGCCCACATTGCGGGGCTGCTCATCCAATATTGAAAGAGATGATGGCTGAATTAGGATCTCAGATCAGATTTGTGTTCCGCAATTTTCCGCTTTCAGAAATGCATGAATATGCACGTCCGGCGGCGCTCGCCGCGGAAGCTGCAGCACTACAAGGGAAATTTTGGGAGATGCACGATGCTATCTATGACAACCAGCAGATCCTAAGCACACGTTTCTTTATAGACCTTGCCGAACAGCTAAATTTGGATGTCGACCAATTTAAGAGCGACATGCAAACAGAAAGTTTGGAGGAAAAAGTGGAGGGAGATTTTGAAAGCGGCATGATGAGCGGTGTCAATGGAACGCCTACATTTTTTGTTAATGGTCAAAAATTTGACGGCGGCGCGGAAGGTCTTGTCCAGATGCTACATGAAAATTGATTGGTATAATTATTTCATGGATATGGGCCGCGGCGACCGGGAGCTAATCCTGCCCATTCGCGAACCATAACCGCTACAAAATGGTACGCAAATAACGAAATATCGTTGTTTTTAATTTGTGACCTGTTGTTTTAAATTGCTTAAATACAGGGTTTTGTGTTTTATGGTTAAGTTGTTGTAATATCATAACCAATAAATTAAAAAATATAAACTATTCATCATGGCAACATTTAAAGTTCAAGACGGAACTGAAATTTACTACAAAGATTGGGGTACAGGGCAACCAATTGTTTTCCATCACGGTTGGCCCTTATCAAGTGACGATTGGGATGCACAGCTGATGTATTTCCTAGAAAAAGGATACCGTGTGATCGCTCACGATCGCCGCGGGCATGGACGCTCTACACAGACTGATCAGGGAAATGAAATGGATACTTATGCTTCGGATATCGCTCAATTGGCTGAAGCACTGGATTTAAAAGATGCAATCCATATCGGACACTCTACGGGTGGTGGTGAAGTGATTCGCTATATCACAAATCATGGTACTTCACGCGTTGCTAAGGCAGTATTGATCAGCGCAGTGACGCCAACAATGGCCAAGAGTGAAACCAATCCTGACGGGGTACCCATGGAAGTGTTCGATGAAATCAGATTGAACACTGCAACCCGAAGACAGCAGTATTTTCAGGACTTTACCCTCGCTTTTTATGGCTATAACCGAGAAGGAGCTAATGTACAGCAAGGGGTGATGGACAACTGGTGGCGCCAGGGAATGATGGGCGGAATTAAAGCACATTATGATTGTATCAAGGCTTTTTCCGAAACAGATTTTACAGAAGAGCTTAAACAAGTTGAAATCCCTGTGTTAGTGTTGCATGGTGAAGATGATCAGATCGTGCCTATTGATATTACCGGTAGAAGAGCAGCTCAATTGGTGAAAAATGGTACCTTGATTACTTATCCAGGGTTTCCGCATGGAATGCCTACAACCGAAGCAAAAACGATCAATAAAGATATTCTGGCTTTTATCACAAAATAAGCCGCCTTTTTCAGCTAAAAATAGTTTCTAAATAGTAATAAGGCCATTCTTTTTAAGGGATGGTCTTTTTGTTTAATCTTTTTGGGATATGAACTTCTTACTGATACCAAGCTTTTTCATTTTTGACTGGAGGGTGGTAGCAGGAATGCCAAGGATGGTCGCAGCGCCATTTGTGCCGGAAATACGTCCATTGCTGCTCCGCAAGACCCACAGTATATATTTTTTTTCAAAGTCTGCTAACGTCTGTAAACTAAAATCCGGCGTTTTACTTGGACCAGTAAAACCTGTATCGGCTGATAATGTTATGTTTTTAATGGTTGGACCTTCTGACAAAAGTATCGCGCGTGCCACGACATGTTCAAGTTCACGAATGTTGCCTGGCCACGAATGTAGTCTTAGACGTTCTAGTATCTTTTTCCCCATTTGTTTTGGCGGAGCTTTTCCGGCATGTTTTTCAAGAAAATGATGAACCAATAGGGGAATATCTTCTTGGCGTTCGCGCAAAGCAGGTAATGTAATTGGGAATGCGCTAATACGGTAATAAAGATCTGACCTAAAGCGACCAGCCCGCACTTCTGCCTGTAGATCCTTGTGTGTTGCGCAAATGATGCGTACATCGATGGAAATTATTTTATTGCCACCGACACGTTCGAACTCTTTTTCTTGTAGTACACGGAGTAACTTTGCCTGTAAAGTTAATGGGAGGTCGCCAATTTCGTCCAGGAAAAGTGTCCCGTGATTAGCTTGCTCGAACTTACCAATCTTGCGTTTCACGGCACCACTGAAGCTGCCTTTTTCATGACCAAAAAGCTCGCTTTCGATTAATGTAGGTGCGATAGCAGCGCAGTTAATTTTAATCAAGGGATGCTGTGATCGGGCCGAAAGGTGATGAACGTTTTGAGCAACAATTTCTTTACCTGTTCCGCTTTCTCCTTGTATCAGCAGGGTCATTTCCGAACCGGCGACTGTCGCGAGCTGTGACTTTAAGCTGGTAATATGCACACTGTTTCCGATAATCTGAGGTCTTAAAGTGTTATTTGTATTTCCAGACACGGTTGAAAGGGAATGGGAAGCGGATTGCGAAATGTGATTTTTGACCTCGGTAAAATGCATAGATTGCTCATTGATCAGGATATTTCCTAGTGTAATGTTGAGCTGCGGGATAATGCTTTTGATGCGGTAGACTAGTTGGGAATCGATATGAGCTAACTTTTTGTATCCCAGGCTTAATATCGCCCAGTATTGACCATGGATTCGAAATGCCATGGATACAATTGTTTTATTACCGTTTCGTATGGATTCAACAAGAGGGCTGGGGTAGCTGCTTCCTGCTTTTGACAGTTCCTCGGGACTATGTTGGACGGGCTCCCCTGAATTGATGCAATCCTGGAAAAAACGCTCCTTACAACTCCACAGGTTACTGTAGCATATTTGCACACCTTTTTTAAACTGTAAAAGCAGACTATAGCATGACTCTTTCTTGTCAGCAACAAAGATAAATAAACTATCTTGGCCCAAAAAATTTTGTAGATCTGGTTGGAGAGCGTCAAAACCCGCTATTGCACATATTGGGGCCATTTTTTGGCTGAGTGCTAATTGCAAAAGTTGTTCGCTTTCCCGTTTTCGTAGACGTTCGTATATTGCTTGTGCATCTGTTGCTGAAGTCATGTTTAGCAGTTGAAGAAGAGGTAAATGAATTATTCGTTATCAATAAAAGTCTGATTTAATACCGTATTTTTTCATTTTGGTATACAAGGTAGAACTACTGATCTGTAAAATCTCCGTTGCTCCGCCAGGTCCTGAAATCTTGCCATTGCAGGATTCGAGCACACGTAAGATATGCTCCCGTTCCATTTCCTCCAGTGATCCTAATTTAGGGGAGTGATGACCTGGAACTTTGACTTGTCCATCCATGTGGTCTGTAAACGCCAACACATTGATTAGCGGGTCTTTTGCGAGTAAAGTTGTTCTTTCGATGAGATGCTGCATCTCACGGATATTACCGGGCCATGAATAGGCTTGCATCTGTGTTATGGCATCGCGCGTAAAGCCGGTTATATTTTTTTTGAGTTTGGCGGCATATAACGCCAAGAAGTGGTTGGCCAGGATTTCGATATCTTCGATCCGTTCACGGAGCGGTGGGATAGCAATGGGGAAAATATTGAGCCTATAGTAGAGGTCCAATCTAAAGTTTCCCATTGCGACTTCCTGTTCGAGATTGCGGTTGGTCGCAGCGATAATGCGAACGTTGATTTTAATCGGTAGATCACCGCCAACGCGGTCGATTTCCTGTTCCTGAAGGACGCGGAGCAATTTGGTCTGGGCTTCTAATGGTAGCTCACCGATTTCGTCCAGAAAAATTGTACCTCCACTTGCTTGTTCAAATTTGCCGATGCGTCGGTTTTGTGCTCCCGTAAAAGCACCCTTCTCATGTCCAAAAAGTTCAGATTCGATCAATGATAAGGGGATCGCTGCGCAATTGACGACAACTAAAGGTTGTTGTTGGCGCAATGATAGCAGATGAATGGATTGTGCAACCCTTTCTTTGCCTGTACCACTCTCTCCTAAGAGCAGGACGGATGTGTCAGTCGGAGCGACAAGCCTCACTTGGGATAAGACTTCCTTTAAGGCTGGGCTCGATCCTACGATCGCTTCTTCACCGTACTTACTTTCGGTCGCTTTTACAAGTGGTTTCTGGTCCTTTTTTTCTGTATTAAATCTTTCTTTGGCAATATCGAGCATGATTAAAAGATCCTTTTCCCGGAATGGCTTGGTCAAGAAACCGTAAGGCTTTGTTTCTTTGACCGCTTCTAGGATGCCTTGGTTAGTATTTGCTGATATAAATAGAAATGGCGTATGTCGCTCGTTGAGTTGTACAGCGAGGTTGATCCCTGTTTCAGTTCCTTTTAGTATAATATCCAATAATACCCAGTCGGGCTTTTGGGTTTCGATAATTGTGGTGGCCTGCAAGACGGAAGATGCGATACCAATCACCTGATAGCCATTTCTTTTGAGAATCATCTTAAGGTCGTTGGCGACGATAAATTCGTCTTCTACAATTAAGATCTTGTTACCTTTTTGCATAAAGTTTGTCTTAAATTTCACCCTCTTTTTGTGGAAATTGGATGGTAATAAAAACCCCCTGGTCTGATACCAGTTTAAATTCGCCATCGAGCTGGGAGGTCAGTCCATGCATGAGGTTCATGCCAAAAGAGTCACTTTCACCATTGGAAAGGTCTCTTTGAAGCCCGATGCCATTGTCAGCTATACTGAGAATCAGGTCGAAAGGTACTGCTTTAACCCGCTTGAAACTAATGAAAACTATACCTTCACGTCGATCAAAAGCATGTTTGATCGCATTGTTGATTGCTTCATTGAGTATCAGTCCAACAGGTACAGCTTGGGATACATCAAGAGTAATTTCATCGACCTGAATTTCAAATTTAATTGATTTCTCGGACTGGAAGCTATCTTTGAGATAATCTGTAAGCTCCTGGATATACCATTTCATGTCAATGCGTGAGAGATTGTCGGTTTGATACAGTTTCTGATGGATCAGGGACATGGCGTGCATACGGTTTTGGCTATTCTGTATGGCACTAATGGCATCTTGATTTTCGAGATAGGCCGATTGTGTATTTAGCAGGCTGATAATGATCTGCATATTGTTTTTGACACGGTGATGGATCTCTTTAAGAAGCCATTCTTTTTCGGCAATCAATTGTCTTAACTTGTCGTTCTGTCTGTTGATTTCCTCCTGTTTAAGCGTCAGCTTTTCATTACTTCTTTTTTTGATGGTATTTTGGACATATAAAAATCCTACAAAGATGATCAGGATAATTAGACTTCCTATAAAAACATTTCGAATAATTGCTTCGCGCTCAAGTAGGGATTTTTGCAATTGTCCTTTTTGTTTAAGCAGTACAATGTCGTGATCTTTTTTTTCTGTATCATAGTCCAATTGCAAGGCAGTAAGTTCTTTGGCACGGTCTACGCTGTTGATGGAATCATTGATGGATTTGAACGCTGCGAAGTTATTAAAAGCGGATTTAAAATCTCCGCGGGCGGAGTCGGCTAGATAACGAAGTTTGCGTAATTCGGATACACGCAGTAAACTTGTCTCTTTGGTCAGAGAACGCTCAATCTCTGCTAAATATGGGTACATTTCGTTGATCTGGCCATCAGCAAAAAGGTAGCTTGTTATCCCGATCATCATAATATGTTTTTCCTGCCCGGTGATATTCCCTGTATGGTAATATTTTAAGAGTTGCTGATAATAGGGACGTGCCTTTTTTGTATCCTTTGTCTTGCTGTAAAGCATGGTGTACAGATAAGCATAACGTATAGCATAGGTATCCGAAATATAATCTTTAGTGACATTATTGAGCAGGCTGAGCGCATCTGCCGTACGGTTTAAACGGGATAATATGGTCGCTAGATTAAGGGTTATGGTATGGATGGCATAGCGATCATCTTTTTCCTTAGCGATTTCAAATGCTTTTTGATAATGAGCAAGTGCCTCTTTATTGGATTTAAGATCATAGTAGATGAGTCCAACAATATTATAAACGGCAGCCATATCATCCCGTGTTGTCCTTGTATTTTCGTTCTCGACAATACGGCGCGCCTGAAGAGCATATTTAAGCGCTTCTTTGAGCCGTAGGAGTAATCGAAGATTGCCGGCTACGGATACAAGCTCTTGGCTGACATTTTGATCCCCTGCTTGTTTTTTTAATGTGGCAGCGCGATGGGCCGTATTTACAGCCCCAGTGTAATCACCATAGCTGGAAAGATAACTGGAATGCTCCATCAGGATTTTGGATTCAAGCAGCTTATCCTTTGTTTTTGCTGCCTGCAGCAAAGCTTGTTTAAAAATGCCCTCTTTTTGGTCAAACGCTATATCTTTAATGTCGTTTGCCATGGATAAGTAGATTATAGCGGCGGCCTTATTAAGATGGTGACTTTGGGCAAAACGTAAGCTGGCTTCCTTTTGGTCCTTTGCGAGCGATGGTTTGCCCATCTCTTCCTGTATACGGGCATCCAGCAGCATGTTCATGGCTGCTTCGGTTTTGCGGTTGGCCGCTAAATGAAGTTTTTGAGATCGCTTATTGAGCGACTGCGCACTGTCGAGGTCTTTTTGATATTCACCGGGCTTTTCCAGATAATACTTTGCGGCCTCATATAAAAAATGGGCTTTGCGTCCGGTCTCCTGCTCATGGGATAAACTGTCCATGTACCGATAAAGCAGGCTGTCGTCCTGACAAAAAGCACTGTTGATCCAAAAGAGAAATATGCTCAGTATAAATTTGATTTTCATCCAGGTGGAAATTAAATTGGCGCAAACGACGGGTTATCCGACGCTTGCGCCTTTATTGTTTTAAAGCTTGTTGATGGCTAACGTTCGCTATCTCTGGAAAGAAAATAACAGATCAGCATCGCTATGCCTGCAAATATAATAGAACTTAGTCCAAGTTGTTTACCGAAATAAGCACCAGCTAAACATCCAATGAAAAATCCTGACAGGGTAATTAGCTGTTTGCCGAAACTGACATTGATATCAGGGTTTTTGAATTTATTGGCAATCAACACACATAGGTCCAGCGAAGCCTGGGTCACATTGCCGGTCATCATGGTTGTAGGTCCATGTGTAGCTTTGGCAAATAACTTCCCGAACGCATTTTGCATGCCTAAAGCAAATACAATGATCATCACGAGTCCATACATCACTGTTTTGGATTCTTCGACGGGAAGTAGGATCGCCAATAAGCCAGCTATTGCCAGTAGCAGGGCTTCCACAAAAAGAACGGTGTTTTTCTTTTGTGAACGTGAGGTCAACCATCCACCGGCCATGACGGCTGCGACAAATACAGGGAAGGTGGCTAACTTGATCCAAGCCGAGGTGTCACCTCCATTGATAAGTTGATAAGCAAAAACAATGAAGTTGCCCGTGACATGGGCAGAAAAGATTTTGTCGGCAGCCACGAAAGTTACGGTATCGCAATAACCACCTACAAGTGTAAGAACTAAAGTGGTGATATGCGCGTTGTTTTGATTTTCCATAATTTTATTTTAAATGTGCACGTAACATCCAGGCCATTTTCTCATGGTTTTCCATTACTCCTGTGAGGTAATCGCTTGTTCCAATGTCTTTTAATTGTAGGGCAAGATGGTCGATGTTTTCGCGTATTGAAATAATAATGCTTTCATGATCAACAAGTAAATCGCTGATGTATCCTTTACTATCGTTGACCTGCCTGCTCTCCTCTGTGAGTTGTGTCAGTTGCAAGAATTGTTTTAAACTCCCTGGTGCGTAATGGCCTAGGGTGCGGATCCGCTCAGCCAGCGCATCTATAATTTCACTCAGTTCATTGTACTGTTGCTCAAAAAATAAATGTTTATTATAAAAATCCGGGCCTTCGATGTTCCAATGTGCGTTTCGGGTTTTGGTATATAGCAGGTATTCATCTGCTAACAATTTAGCGAGAATATGTGCTGATTCGGTTAAATAGGTTTCTTTTATTCCGATGTGTGGTTGCATGTATTTAAGGAGTTGTTAAAAGTTGATAAATATAATGATCAATGGAGTAGGTGCCTGGGCCGGTCAAAAGAAGCAATAACAGACATAGGGTATACATAAAGGGAATATCCCTGACTGTGCGCGAATCGCGCCGATGGACAACGAAATAGCCCACTGCAGTAACGCCAATGGTCGGTAATATAGCAAGTCTTCCGAATAGCCCAAGTGCGATAAAGAAAGGTACTATGGTATCTGCAAACTGTGCGACAGTTGCATTGAGCTTTTCAGGTAGCTGTAAGGGGTTTGGAATATGCTCAGCCTCAGCCTGTGGCCCTTTCTGTATCTTCTTGAGGCCATGCACTGTAAGCAATTCCCAGGCGAACAGTAACCGGAAAACGAGTATTGCCGTGTTGTTAAGGCTGCTGCCCAAATCGGTATAAAATAGTTTTTGGAGTATTTCTGTCATTTCCTAAGAGATTAGAATGCAAAACATGAACAGCCCAAAGCTCCCCAGAATGCAGTATAATTGTTAATAGCAATATTGCTCATGCGGGCGTGATTGTGGTTGTGTGCGTGTACTTGACAGCTACCACTACAAAGATGTACGGTATTCATGACGCTGCTTTGTGCGGCCGCAGTATTGATATTGTCCTGCCGAGCCAAATTGGAAATACGATAGTAGCCAGCATAGCTTTTTGTTGGCGACCAATCGGGGAGGATGGGAATCGGAGGTGGGGAGAACGGACTGAAATCACCATCAGCATATACGATTTTTCCTGCTACGATGGTCAACTCTGATTCGATCTCTTTAATAGCCTCATCAGCTACCGTGAAATAGTCGCTATTAAGCACTGTTAGATCGGCTAACATCCCTACAGCGATATCCCCTTTTTGCTGCTGCTCCTGCGAAAACCAAGCACTGCCCTGGGTGTAAAGTTGCAAGGCTGTCATACGATCCAATCTGCTGTCGTGGTAGATTTGAAGACCACCTACTGTTTTTCCTACTGTCAGCCAATACATAGAGACCCAGGGATTGTAACTGCTGACACGTGTTGCATCGGAACCCCCTCCGACAGGTACCGACATTTCGAGCATTTTTTTGACCGGGGGTGTTTGTTCAGTCGCCGTAGAGCCATAACGATCGGCAAAATATTCACCCTGGTAGGCCATACGACTTTGGATGGCAATACCCCCGCCCAGTGCTTTTGTGCGTTCGATATTACGTTCATCAATGGTTTCGGCATGATCAAAGATCCAGGCAAGACCATCGAATGGAATATCGCGGTTGACTTTTTCAAATACGTCTAGGAAGCGACTGATACTTTCATTGTAAGTTGCATGTAGGCGAAAGGGCCATCTGTTGCTCACTAATAATCGGACGACTTTCTCAAGTTCGGCTTCCATATTTTCGTTGAGGTCGGGTCTTGGTTGTATAAAATCCTCAAAATCTGCTGCCGAAAAGACCAGCATTTCACCAGCACCATTGTGACGGTACATGTCGTCCCCTTGACGTAGTGTCACAGTATCTATCCATTGCTGAAAATCCTCGTACTCATGTTTTGGCTTTTGTGTAAATAGGTTGTAGGCAATCCGGACGGTAAGCTGATCCGCCTGATGGAGGTCACTGATGACTTTGTAGTCATCGGGATAATTCTGAAAACCACCGCCAGCGTCAATGACACTGGTGATGCCAAAACGGTTTAATTCCTTCATAAAGTGACGTGTCGAATTGACTTGTTCTTCATAAGGAAGTGTAGGTCCTTTTGCCAGGGTTGAATAGAGTATCATGGCATTTGGGGAAGCGATGAGTAAACCTGTTGGATTGCCTTGGCTATCACGTTCAATAGTGCCGCCTGGAGGTGCTGGTGTATCTTTGGTATAGCCAACGGCACGGAGTGCAGCAGCATTTAAAAGTGCCCGGTCGTAGAGATGCAGGATAAAAACTGGTGTTTCGGGAGCAATGGCATTGATCTCGGCTAAGGTAGGCATCCGTCGTTCGGCAAATTGAAACTCGGACCATCCACCAACTACGCGTACCCATTGCGGGTGTGGGGTGCGGTCGACCTGCTCCCTGAGCATGCGTAAAGCATCAGCTAGGGAAGGGACTCCATCCCAACGTAATTCCAAATTATAGTTGAGACCACCGCGGATTAAGTGGATATGCGAGTCGTTGATCCCTGGGACTACCCGTTTGCCTTTAAGATCTATAAGTTTAGTGCGGGTATTGGCAAATTGTAGAACCTCTTTGTCAATTCCTACCGCAATAAATTTACCATCTTGAATTGCTACGGCGCTCACTTCCTGTTGGGTGCTGTCGAAATGTGTGATTTTTCCGTTATATAAGATAAGGTCTGCTTTCATGGCTGTTCGGTTTAATTGTGTAAGGAGAATATTGCTTTTTTAATTCCTTCGCCTGCGGTTTCAAAAAAAGCGGGTCCTGCCAAAAGCGTGATTTTTTTTAATACTGGAGCTTTGTCCATTTTCTTTTCGACCAACCACTTTTGGGTACGAAAGGCATCGATACTACCAAGCACAACATTCTCAGCGACAAGGGCGGTAGGTGAATCTACTCCAGCGTCCTTGAGGTCGCTGGCGAAACTAAAATTAGTTGCTCCTAATCTTAGCGCTTCCCGCATAGCTACATGCGCGACATCTTTCATCAGCTCAGCATTAAAATCTTCACGTTTGCCCAGTCCAATCAAAAGCAATTTTTTGCTGGCAAGTTCGCCGGATTGTATCGGTGCGAGTAATATGGTTTCAAGTGCATGTCCGCGGAATTTTCCGGATTTCCGGATTTCGGTAAGGTTACCATGCAATGCCTCATCCAGATGGACAAGACCGTTTAAAGCTGCGGGTAAAGCGGGAGGAGAAATAAAAATATCCCCTTCGGTATACTCAAAAACGCATGCAACCTGTAGGTCGCTGATAGCTGCGGAAGGACCTTGTACGAGTCCTTCTATTGCTAACCCATCGACACTACCCCAAATTTTACTTGTCCCTATTGCTGTATTTTTTTGTATAACGGGTTCCGTTTGGGCATTAACCTGACTGGGTAGAATAGTAATGGATCCAAGAAAGGCGATCAGTGCCCATGGAAATTTTTTCTGTTGAAATATTTTCTTCGTTATTTTCATTTTTTTAAAATTTAAAGGCTACTCTACCATTAAAGAAAACCCCGTTTTTTGGGGTGTTAATAATTTCCTCAATGAATGCGCCTGTTTTGAAATATTGTATACCGGTTACCAATGAGAGTTGTTTACTTGCAGCATAGGTGAAGTTTGCCAGATAGGCTGTGCCGATATAACGTTTTCTGGAAGCTGCTCCTGCGAGATTAAAAGATCCACTAGGCCTGTACACACCGTCCTGAAGAGAATGACGCCAATTATAGACAAGGTCGGCTTGAAACTTCAGATTCGAAAGCAGATCGAGTGTAACGTAGGGATGGATATCAATCAGGTTGACCGGGCCTATTTGGGGACTGAAACCAAAATATCCGCCTTTGGGATAAATGGGGTTGAAAGTTTGAAGGTTGCCGTCGCCAGCTTTTTTGTCCCCTGAGATGTAATCGTTGCGCAGATTGATCGAAGGTCTGAGATCGCTCTCTTCAAAGAGGTAACCGATATCGAGTGACGCGGTCCATGCGGAAATCTTACCTTTGCCAAAAGATCCAAACTGGTAGGCGCCTTCGAGGTTGTATATAAATCCGCCGCCATATTTCCAAATTCGGCCCCCTATAGTATGACGGGTTTCCGCTGATGTTCCTTCCTCAAAAATTGAGCGGTCGCGATAGATACCGATGTAATATAAGTCGAAATTTGCCTGCTTCGGAACGGTAATTTTGCCATAGGCACCCCAAAGGTTGATCTGTTTGGATGGGCTATTGTCAAAAATTCCAGGCCTAATGGTGTCGGCCATCATCGCAAAGGCTTCGAGATTGACCTTACCTACATTATAAGCAATTTTAGCCCCTGTAAAATATCGTCTGGCATTTGGCCCCTCACCGACGGAGATCAGCCGGCCCGAACCGTAGTCAAGTTCCTGTCTGCCAATACGGAGCAACAACGAACGGTTATCTTGCTGTAGTATGGTTCCGTCGATAAATAGATTCTGTATATTTAATTGATCTTCATCGATCTGACGGGAACCATTTTTGCGGCCATGTTGCAATGCCGATCGAACCTGTGTGAATAACCGAAGACGTTTGCCAAAATGAATATCTGCATGCAGGCTATAGCGTTGCAATAAAAAATTGTTATGTCCAAGTTGTAAGCGCCCCCAGCCTTCATTGTTGAAATCTACGTATTCAGCCCGTGCCTCACCACCTATAGATAACCAAATCTTGCCGTCTGCTGTCAGCGGACTAAATTTGATCCGCGCATAACCATGGCGGGTAGAATCGGCGAGTATACTGTAATCCTCCTCAAAACGCATTAATTTGTAGCTCTGCGCGAAGAGATTTGGTAATACGCCAAATAGCAACAACGCGAGGGCGATTTGACGAAAATGGTGGACTATAAACTGTTGTCGATGCACGGGTCTGATTTGAGTAGAAATTGTTTGGATGATGTTAGGAATGCTTGACCATATTGTGGGCATAATGAATGCCTAGACCGTAACTACCACCATGCTTTTTCATCAGGTCTGTCACAGCAACATAGGTCTCTTGGCGGGCCCAGTCTCGTTGCAATTCCAATAGATACTGAACCGAGGTCACTGGTTTTACTCCCATATGGATCATGCGCTGCATGGCACGTTCATGTGCTTCATGACTCACATCGCCACAGGCGTCAGCGATGACATAGACTTCGTAATTTTCAGCTAGAGCCGAAAGCGCTGGACCGACAATACAAACACCTGTCCATAGTCCCGCAAGAACTAATTTTTGCTTTCCAGTACCTGTTATCGCGCGGTAGGCAGCTTCATCTTCCCATGTGTTCATGCTCGTCCTGTCAATGTACCCGCTGTTAGCTTGTGGATAATAGGTCTCAATCTCTGGAAATACCGGGCCTGAAAAGCTCTCTTCGGCAACGGTAGTGACAATTGTAGGAACATTAAAGATTTTGGAAGCACCACATATAACTGCTACATTGTTTCTCAATTCCTCCATGGTAATGCTTTTGGTAGCAAAGGCCATTTGACCTTCGAAGTCGATCAATACAAGTGCATGATTGCTTGGAGATAATAGTTCTGCTGATGGTTTCATAAATTATGTGTTTTAAATGTTGTTTTATAAAGTTTAAAGTTCAATTTAGAGGCCTTTTTTGTTATGTTTCTGATTTTTAGTTTTTTGTAGATTTTTTATGTTTTTTAAAATTCACGATATATCGTGAATTTGTTTTTGGGTTTAGCAAAATCTTCTTGAATTGTCTTGTCTGTTCGGCATTATCGTTTATTATCTTAAATAGTTTATTCAAAATTAGGCGAACGGATTTTCCTGGTCATTGAACTAGTTTAAGAAAATAGAGGAAGAGGGAATTTGTAAACAATGGATGCAGCAATGGGAGGAAACTCGATCAATAGTAGCAATTCTTCTCGTATAAATCGTCTGACATTTGTACGGTATAAGGATAGGGAAGCTCTTCGATTACTTATGTGATTTGTATTGTTTATAAGTTAAATTTTTATTAAGTATAAGTGTGCTAAACCTGTTTAGTTTCGGTGTTGGTGGGGATTAATTAAATATTTCTTAATATTAAGGTAAATTATAAGCCAAGAGAAAGCGCCAATTTTGGTGCTGAATTCTAAACCAGGCTAAAAATGCAGAAAACATTACTAATCAGTATGGCATTGGGTCTCTCATATCCCACATGGGCTAATGTAGAGCGTAATTATGTCAAATTGAACAGAGAGACGCAAGCTATTGCAGTTCAGTCTACCGTGAAAGGTGTGGTAAAAGACAAAAACGGCGCAGCTATGCCCGGTGTTACCATCACCAATTTATCCAGTCAAAAAACGACATCTACCGATGCATCGGGAATGTTTAACATCGAAGCTGCCATCGGCCAAAAGCTTAAACTAACCCAGGTGGGGTACCATGAGCAGGTCGTGACTGTCAACACAGCTCAATTACAAATTGTAATGGAGTCCAAAGATACCGAGTTGGAGGAAGTTGTCGTGGTCGGTTACGGAACGCAGAAGAAAGCAAACTTGACCGGAGCAGTGGATCAGGTCGGCTCAGAAGTTTTCGAAGGCCGTGTACTTGCCAATGCGAGCCAAATGCTACAAGGTGTTGTTCCCAACCTAAATATCGTCCCGGCTGATGGTAAACCCAACCGGGCACCGAGTTTCAATATCCGTGGTACCACGTCAATCGGCCAGGGCGGAAGTGCCTTGATTTTGATCGATGGAGTAGAAGGGGATCCAGCTTCACTCAACCCCAACGATATCGAGAATGTCTCGGTACTAAAAGACGCTTCCTCTGCTGCAATCTATGGCGCAAGGGGGACTTTCGGTGTAGTATTGATTACAACTAAGAGAGCGAAGTCGGGAAAATCGTCCATTAACTATTCCGGAAGCGGATCCTTCCAGAAACCAATTGCTAGACCCAAATTCGTAACGGATGGCTACGAGTATGCATCGCATTTCTTTACGGCCTATAATGCCTGGAATAATTATTCCTCTATCCCAAGCAAGCTGAATAAAACACAGATCTTTACAATGGACTGGCTCAACGAGTTCAAACGCCGCAAAGAGCAGGGGATTACGGATGAAATTACAGTCGATGATAAAGGAAATTACGTTTACTATGGTAATGAGGACTATTACGATGTCTTGATCAAGGACAATACCTTTGTACAGGATCATAACCTGTCGGTAAGTGGCAATACCGAAAAGCTGGATTACTACATCTCTGGACGTGCCTATGATTATAATGGGATGTACCGTTTTAATAGTGATAAATACAAGACCTACAATACCAGGGCAAAAGCAGGCTTACAGGTAAATGACTGGTTGCGTATCGCTAATAATATCGATTATAACTACGCGAAATACCGCGACCCTACGACGGGTGGTGAAGGGGGGAATATCTGGCGTAATATTGCGGATGAAGGACATCCATCTTCGCCGATATTCAATCCTGATGGCTCGCTTAGCTTCTCGGCGGCCTATTCTGTGGGTGATTTTATCTATGGAAAAAATAGAACCGAAAGTGAAAATCGGGATCTCCGTAATACCACTTCTTTTGAGACCAAATTTCTTAACAATACCCTGCGGATAAAGGGCGATCTGACTTTTAGAAATCGCGATTTTAACTCGACCCGTGTACGTGTGCCTGTCCCTTATAGCACGCAAGAAGGTAAGATGCTCAAGCTGGAAACAGACATGAACAACAATATTTACCAGGTAGACCAAAACTGGAAATATCTATTTGGAAACCTTTACGGTGAATACGAAAAGACAATAGGTGACCATTATGTTAAAGGTTTGCTGGGGTATAATTACGAACAACGTGTCTATAACTCTTCCTATATTACGAAAACAGGCTTATTGACCGAAAATGTGGATAATATCAACCTGGCTCTCGGGCAAAATACAACCGCTACCGCTGGTTATAATAAGTATAGGAATGTTGGTGTATTTATGCGGGCCAATTATATTTTCAAGGATCGTTATTTATTTGAATTCAATGGGCGATACGATGGTTCTTCCAAATTTCCGACCAACCAACAATGGGCATTTTTCCCTTCTGCTTCTGCGGGCTGGCGCATTTCTGAAGAACCCTTCTTTACGGTAGACAAAAAGATTATTTCTGACCTGAAATTTCGCGCTTCTTATGGTTCACTGGGGAACGGTAATGTGGACCCTTATACCTACATGGATCTCTATGAAATCAAGATCATGGATCGTTTGTTGAATGGACAGAAACCTTCTTATACCTCGGTACCAAAGGTTATTCCCGATAATCTGACTTGGGAGACGGCCCGTACAGCTAATTTTGGATTGGATTTTTCATCCTTAAATGGCAGGCTGACCTTTACAGGTGACCTCTACCAACGTAAGACCTTGAACATGTATACCTTCAGCGTGGAGTTGCCAGATATATTCGGTGCGCAATCGCCAAAAGGTAATTATGCGGATATGACAACGAAGGGCTATGAATTGAGTGTTGCCTATAAGGACCGCTTCGACTGGAACAATAGTCCATTTAACTGGTCGGTGAAAGCTACTTTGGCAGACTATCGATCGACTATCGATCGCTATGAAAATAAAGCTGGTCTGTTGCAGACTGATCGCTACCAGACCGACCGTTATTATGAAGGACAACGACTCGGCGAAATCTGGGGGTATGTTACGCAGGGACTTTTCCAAAATCAGGCGGAAATTGATGCGGCTCCGACACAAAAGGTCATCAAATCGTCCAATTCTGGAATTATCTATCCAGGTGATGTACGCTTTGCAGATCTCAATGGCGATGGGGTAATCGACTATGGAACGAATACAATCAATAACCATGGTGATAAAACTATTATCGGTAACTACGAGCCTCGTTATATCTATAGCTTCAATATCAATATGGACTGGAAAAATGTCTATTTCTCTACCTTTTTTCAGGGTGTAGGAAAACAAAATTGGTACCCAAGCAATGAATCCATCTTTTGGGGACAGTATAATAGACCATATAACAATTTACCTGAATGGCACCTCAATAATTATTGGACAGAGGATAATCCAAATGGTTATTTCCCTCGGTACGCAGGTTATAATGAGTCTATTAAAGCAACACCGCAGACAAGGTACCTGCAGAATATCGCCTATATCCGGATGAAAAATATCCAGATTGGCTATAATTTCCCAAAATCTGTGACCTCTAAGCTCAAGATCAGCAGTCTGCGAGCCGGATTGTCTGGCGAGAATTTATGGACTTGGTCGCCTCTGTATAAAAAAACAAAAGATCTTGATGTGGGCAATCTCATGAAATCTGACCCGGATGTAAGTGATTCCAATAGTGGCGACGGATTTAACTATCCGGTGATGAAGAGCATTAGTTTTAATTTATCCATTGGATTATAATGTATTAAAAATGAAAAGAATCTTATTTATACCTATAATAGCACTCTTGTTCAGTTCATGTGAATTGAACGAGCTACCGAAAGCATCGGCAACTGAAGAGGATATCTTCGGAACGGAGAATGGACTGAAAAATTACAGTAACTCTTTTTACCGGGATATCACCTCCAGAAGCGATGCTTTTAAAGGGGATGCGATGGCAGATTACGCTGCAGTAAACAGCTTGAATGATTTTATGGTGAAAGGTGCTTATTCTGCCGAAATCAGTACGGGCTGGAGCTGGACAGCCTTACGGAATATCAATCAGATGATCGTCAAATGTACAAGCCCACAATTGAGTGATGCGGTCAAAAACAATTATATTGGTATCGCCCGCTTCTTTAGGGCCTGGTTCTATTACGATAAGGTGGTACGCTTTGGTGATGTGCCTTGGGTAGATCATCCATTGACCGTTGATGAGACAGATATCCTCCATGCGCCAAGGGATTCACGTGAACTGGTGATGAAGCGTATTATGGAAGACTTGGATTTTGCCTATGCAAATATTACAGGAGACGGCGGAGATGGTACCTTAATTAATAAATGGACTGCATTGGGCCTAAAGACTCGTGTGGCCTTATTTGAAGGAACTTTTAGAAAATACCACCAATTAAACTTGGCGACAACACCGGCGGATTTCTTTAAGATGGCCGCTGATGCAGGAAAGATCTTGATGGAAACGGGGCCTTATAGTGTGTATGTGGCCAATGATCTAAAGCTGTCACAGCGTCAATTATTTGTGAGCAACCAGCCTGTGAAGCAGGAAGTCATGTTCGGTCTTGCTTTCAGCAAAGATCAGGCATTGATGAACGATGCCAACTGGTGGTGGACCTCGGCGACCTATGGACCAAGACTGAGCCTGGTAAGACCCTTTATCAATAGCATTTTGAATCTTGATGGAACACCTTATACGGATCGTCCTAATTATCAAACTGAGGAATTTTATGAGGAATGCCAAAACCGTGACTACAGATTGGCACAGCTGATCCGTACACCAGGGTATAAGCGTGGGGGAGAGGCTGCCCCTCCAAATTTTGCAAGTTATACATACACGGGCTATCAACCGATTAAATATACCCTGGATGATCCTTATTATGATAATGGTGCCTATAACATCAACGCAGTACCTTTGATGCGGTATGCTGAAATACTGTTGAACTATGCCGAGGCCAAGCAGGAACTCGGGCAGTTGAATTTAACAGATTGGACTAAAACCATTGGCGCCTTGCGTGCACGAGCAGGAATCACTTCAGGAAATAATAGCTTGCCAACCAAGGTGGACAACTATTTGAAAAATACATTTTTTCCCGATGTAAATGATCCTGTATTATTGGAAATCCGTCGTGAAAGGCAGGTTGAGCTAGCACTGGAGGGCTTCCGTTTCAATGACTTGAAAAGATGGAAAATGGGGTCCTCGATGGCCAACCTTGCTTGGACAGGTATCTATGTGCCAGCATTGGAAAAACTGATGGATTTGGATCACGATGGCAAACCGGATGTGATTTTCTATGATGGTAGTAAATCGGCTTCATCCATTACGGCACCAAGTGGGGTGGCTAAAGTAGCGATTGGCGGAGGTAGCAAAAATTTCCAAACGATGACAACAGATAATCACCTCGAATGGTATAAGGCTGTTCCGAGAAGCTGGGAAGATAAACAATACCTTTATCCAGTACCAGCTACGGCAATTGTTAAAAATCCCAACCTGGCACAAAACCCGGGCTGGACTAAATAATAGCTTGGTTCAATAACATAAAAAGCATCTCAAAAGGAGATGCTTTTTATGTTATTATCGGTTTGAATTGACTGTGCATTAAGTTAATGGTGGTAAACTCAGCATTATTTGACTGTTTTTTTCGATCACTAATGGATCTATTTACCGCCTCTCCTGATAAACACCTACCTCATTCAGGACCACACGCTCTTTTTCGGGTCGGATACTCAAGCGTAATTTTTGCCCCAATACTTCATCAAAGCGAAAGATCTTGATACGCCCCTGTATAACCGGACTTGCCGCAAGGGGAGACCATTTGCCATCTTTCAAATAGCTCAGACTATAGCTGGAAGGATTATCCTTGCCTTCGGTAATGACAATACTGTTGAAATTTTTGCTGCGTTCAAAATCCAGTTCATACCAGATCTCTCCTTTGGTAGACGGATTGGATACCCATGCGCTACCGAAATTGTCATCATTGGCGAAATCCATAATACTCATATCTTCACCCCAACTGCTATTGGAAGGAATCTGCCTAGCGATGTTATGGTCTACAATCGGTGCTTGGTAGCTAGGTAATGTTTTGTAGTTGGGTGTTTTCTTGTAAAGTGCTCCGATGGTTTTTAGCGCATCCAAAGCATTTTGATCCATCAGACCGTCACTGTTGGGTGCGACATTGAGCATAAAGTTGCAATAGGCATCGTTGTAGGGAATGACGAATTTCTCTACGAGTTCCTTCACATCTTTTACCGGCGTCGAAGGAAAAGATGTTTTCCAGAACCAGCTCTGTTGTAGGGGTAAACAGGCCATTGCCGGCAGCTTATTATGTTCTTTGGAGATAAACTGTCCAGCACCCTGTTCGTAAGATTTGATATCCGTGTAAAATAGCGCATCCCCAGGATATTTTGCCGAATTGAGATCCATCAATAGGCACTTGGGTTGTAGGGACTTGACCAGATAATAGATGTCGTCAAATGGAACGTCATCATACGAGATACGTGACCAAGGAGCATCCCAGCCGTCGATTACCAAAGCATCGATCTCACCATATTGTGTTAACAATTCAGTCAGCTGATCTTTGATCAACTGGACGTGGGCTTTGGTGATGGTATGTGGACGTATCCCCTGATGTATGTCCAGGATGGAATAATAGAGCATGACACGCAGACCATTTTTGCGAAAGGCTTCTGTAAATTCCTTGACTACATCGCGGTGCAATGGAGTGTTCATTACATTGTAATCGGTGGTTTTTGTGTTCCAGATCGGAAATCCGCTATGATGTTTTGTCGTTAGACAACCATAGGTCATGTTGGCCGACTTGGCTGCCTTAGCCCATTGGTCGGCATTGAGCTTCGGGGATTTGAAAAGCTCAAGTGGTGCATTTGGATCGGACCAATCCTGCTCCATAAAGGTGGGCATGCCGTAATGAATAAACATGCCGAACCCCAGATTGACAAAATCAAGCTGGCTCTGTTCAAGTACTTTCTTTGAGAAATTTGACTGTGCATATACGATATTGCTCAGTAATAGGTAACATAAGCCGTAAAGTAAGGTCTGTGAAATTTTGGACATAATTTGCTAATTTGTTATCTGGTAAAGATACGATGCAAGAGATTACACTGTGCCTAACGGAAACCTAATGAATGCCTAATAAAAGGTTAATAGCTATTCCGAATAGATAAATAGATGTTATTTTTAACAGATGAACAGCGCCGATAGAAATATATACCCTTGGGCATTTGGTGCCAGCTTCCTACTACTGACTGTACTGATCGGCTTTCTGATATTTAAAACCTATCAGCTCGAAGACAAGAACTACCAGATTGGACAGCTCAATTTGGTCCAGAATGCCTATGGTACAGCCATTATGGATGACAAGATCTTTCCGGGAGGAGATGCCGTATTTCAAACGGAACTGGTGCCTTACCTGAACACCTGGTATAAGAAAGTGACGGATAAGTCGCCCGGTGCAGTACAGTATGGTGAGACCCGAATGGAATTATTTCTCAAAACTATGCGGACGAAACAGTCCTTGGATAGCATCTTTGGGCAAATCGTACAGCAACAAAAGCTCGACCCTGCACTCATTTACTTGTTCCATTTCGATAAGTTGGAACTTTACAATGCTGCGGATAATAGCTGGCAGGTCTTCTATGAAAGTGCCAGTGACGATAGCTCTGGAACCATCAGTGGTTCGCTCAGAAAGACCTCGCTCAACAATCGGGTATTCCAGCTGGCGGTTAGTGATAAGGAGCCCATACCTTATCGGTTTACCTATAGCCTCTATGTCGATTATGAGAACCGAAACTGGCGGATTATTCAGCAAATGGCACCCGTATTTTTGCTTTCCTTGGCCTGTATTGCTGTTATCGTACTGCTGAGTTTTCGAACATACAAAAACTGGGTCAACCAACGTAAGCTGGCCCATCTGAAAACGAGTTTCTTAAACCATATGCGGCATGAATTTAATACCCCTTTGACAACAATCCTGGTCAGTGCACATAGCCTGATCGACAGGGACGCTAATCTGGACAATAAAGAGGTGGTACAATTGGGGCGGATTGTGGAACGACAGGCTAAAAGGCTCCGCGATTATTTTGAGCAGGTAATGGGATCTGTTGCATTACAAGAACAGCAGCCTAAAATCATACAGGCTCCTATAGACTTATTGACAAGGGAGATCCTGGATGAATTGTGTCTTCGTTATCAAGGGGAGGTTGAAATTGGTTATATCCCACTTGAAAAGGATTTGCTCATACGGCTGGACGAAGGGTATTATTTCTCGATACTTGACAATTTGATTTCAAATGCTATCAAATTTAATGACCATCTGCACAAGACGATTCGATTGAGCTGGGAACAGAAAGCTGAGCAGTATTGCCTCAAAGTTGAGGATAATGGACGAGGAATTGACTCCTCGGACAGGAATGCGTTATTTACGGCATTCTATCGTGGGCAGTCTTCGGTTGGCAAGCCAGGACTCGGATTGGGATTATACTATGTGAAATCTTGTTTGGATCGGTTGGGATGGACAATTCGCATCGAAAATAGCCTAAGTGGTGGTACTATTTTTTATATTTACATGGACAATGGGTCTTTCAATAGCAAAAAACAGGATTGATATCCTTTTGATCGAAGACGAACCTGATCTGGGCGAGGTTTTCTCGCGCTATCTCCGTTATAAGGGATTTACCGTGATATGGGAATGTACCGCGAAAGGAGGATTGGAAACCCTTCGGGAATATATCGCCAAATTGGTGATTATCGATGTGCAATTACCAGATGGAAATGGTTTCGATTTGGCCCATGAGATCTTGCGGTTTAGAAACGGGCAGCCGATTTTCTTTTTGACAGCCCTGCAGGAGCGTGCATCGCGTCTAAAGGGACTCTCATTGGGTGCCGTTGACTATATTGCCAAACCCTTCGACATGGATGAAATATTGCTCAAGATTCGCAATTTATTGACCATGGTCTCGGCACCCGAAATAACGTCAGAGCGTACGCTACACATCGGTCAGCTGTCGCTGGATATGGAGCGCCACAGCTTGAGCGATAACCAGGGGAATGCGCAAAAGTTGACCGTTCGAGAAGCGGAATTATTGCGCCATCTGATCCTTAATAAAAACGTATTGGTCAACAAGAAGGATCTCTTATTGTTATTTTGGGGAAATACGGACTTCTTTAATGGTAAAAGCCTGGAGGTTTTTATCTCGCGTATCCGTAAATTGCTCCAGCTCGATAACAAACTCCATATTGAAAGTATCTATGGTGCGGGTTATATTTTACACGAAAATAATTAAGGTTAACGAATTGCTATGCTATACGAAAATATCCTCAAAAATGTATCAAAGTGCATAACCTTGACAGATGAGGAAACTGAACGGTTCACCGATCTGCTGACCATACGGAAGGAACCCAAGAAAACGATGCTTCTGCAGGAGGGGGAAGTCTGCCAGTTTGAAGGATATCTTCAGAAAGGCTGTGTACGTATTTATTATCTTGACGAAAATGGTTTTGAGGTGACTTTGGCCTTTGCGGTCGAAGATTGGTGGATTAGTGATATCGCTTCTTTCCATTATCATACACCATCGAGCCTGTATATGGAAACATTGGAAGAATGTGAATTTTTGATGCTGACTCCTGAAACTAAAGAGAAACTACTGGAGACAATACCGAAATTTGAACGTGTCTTTCGTATGTTGGTACAACGTAGACTTGCGGTATTGCAAAATAGACTGATCCATACCATGGCGAAACCTGCGGCTGAACGCTATCTTGAATTTATCGACTTATATCCCACGATATCACAAAGGGTACCGCAATATTATATCGCATCTTACCTCGGTGTTTCGCCCGAATTTGTCAGTATCATCCGCAAGCGGCTCGCCGCAAAAAAGTAGTTGTCAATCTATCAAAGAAAAGTGATTATGAGTATTGAAGAAAAAGATTTTGGAAAGGCCTTTTTGTATTCTTGTTACGTAGATAAGGCCTTTGGTCATGAACAGTTTATTCCCGAACATGTGGTGATGTTCCAGCTATCCGGGGAAACACATTTTGATCATGAAAAGGGAAAGCTGGTGACAAAGGAAGGGCAGCTATTGGTTGCCCGACGAAATCAATTGGCAAAGGCATTCAAATACCCATCGAAAAATGCGGACTATAAGTCTATCGCAATCTTGCTCCACACCGACCGGCTCAAGAAGTATGCGTTGGATCATCAGCTCTCTTCGGATAAAAAGCAGGCGGCGGACAACAATATTCTCCTTGAAGGCGATGCGTTTATCAAAAGTTATTTTGAGTCGCTGGCGCCTTATGCGGAGGCTTCGGATCGAGTCAGCCCGCAAATGGAGACTATCAAAATATACGAATTGATTACTTTACTATTGGAAAGATATCCCTCGTTAAAAAATTTACTGTTTGATTTCTCCGAACCCTTTAAGATTGACCTGGAGGAATTTATGTTAAAAAATTATAAATATAATGTTCCTTTGGAGAATTTTGCCAAGTTATCCGGTCGTAGTCTAGCGAGTTTTAAACGTGATTTTGAAAAAATATTCCGCACCTCGCCCCGGAAATGGCTACAGGAGAAACGTCTTTCCGAGGCGTACTATCTGATTGAGAATAAGCGGAAAAGACCCATGGACATTTACCTTGATCTTGGTTTTGAAAACCTCTCTCATTTTTACGCTTCCTTTAAAGAGAAATTTGGAATAACACCAGCGACAATTAATTCAATCGCTTAATTAGTTTTTCCACCAGTAGCTGGGGCCATTGTGGGTATCATCCAGATCAACTACTTCACCGATGCGTGGGGTAAGTAGGGGTTGTCGTTGTATGGATGCTTCTTTGGAAATACGCTCCAACGGTTCGTACCAGGCATGGTTGGCAAGGACAAATTTGGAGGAGTGTACGGGTAATAATTTTGCTGCCTGTAAATCTTTTGCAGCTTGCACCACTTGTTCGGGCATCATGTGGATGTATTTCCAACTCAGATCATATTGTCCATTTTCGAGTATGGCCAAATCAAATGGGCCCAGTTTATCGCCGATTTCTTTAAAATGGCTGTCATAACCACTGTCACCACCCAGATACAGTTTCAGGCTCGGCGTCTCCAAGACATAGGAGGCCCAAAGTGTATTGGCTGACCAAATGCTGCGACCTGAAAAGTGTCTTGCAGGTGTGACCGTTACATGAAATCCATTTCCTAGATCCACATGATCCCACCAATCTTTTTCGATAATCTGATCGTTGCGGTAGCCCCAATATTCCAGATGTTCACCCACGCCAAGTCCAACGATTATTTTGCCGACTCGGGGTTGCAGTGTTTTGAGCGTTTTGTAATCCATATGATCGTAATGATCATGGGAAATAAATAGGTAATCGATGGCTGGAAGCGCATCCGCTGTTGTTACATCGGCGCCCGCAAAGGCTTTGCCACTGCCCGGTATAGGCGATATGCTGCCGCTTAGTACCGGATCGACAAGGATAGTTTTTCCGTCTGCACGCAGCAGATAGGAGGAATGCCCCAGCCAAACCAAACCATGGGATCTGGTAAAAAGACTATCCCAATTGACTGGAACCGAAGGTATCTTATGTTTGGGGCTAGTCTCGCCTGATTTTTTGAAGAAATAATCGGAAAGGGCTACCGTCCAGCTTTGTGTCAGCTGTGGCGTTGGACTGCTGTTACGAAATTTTCCATCCTTGAATTGCTTCGATTGTTCGATACGTTTAAGTCTTTCGCCTGAGGGTCTTTTGCCAAATTGGGGATGCATCATATAGCTGGTGATTAATCCGATGAGAACAACAAGCGTTAGGGCTGACCATTTCAAAAATCGGAAGAAGCCTGCGGCTTTGTGCTTTGTTTTCATCTTTACTTGTTTTTACAATACAAAAATAGGTAGCCGAGCCATCTTTTGTTTTTGTGTAAAGCTCAATTTTAATGTTCTGTACGGCTCATGATTCTCCGTATGGGTATACCACGTTGTTCAAGATAAAGTCACTGTAGATCTATTCAGCTGGTTACAGAAGTTGGCTAACTAGAGTTAATAGTTATTTTTGGCTATCCAGTATCTTTATCAGTGTGAATGATGTATCAGTTTAATAAGGTTTAAAAAAAAGCCTTTGCGATTTGATCGCGAAGGCTTTCTATAAAAGTTGATGCCAATTTAAAAAACTATTTTGTTGACCATAAAAGCTATTGATCAACAGATTTGAGCTGATCGGGATAGGGGATCTGTTGTCCCGTAGTTTTGTAGGTCGGCAACTGGGCTTTCCATGTCCGCAGCTGATTGGAAAGTAGTTTGCTGAGCTCGCTGGTTTTCCCTTTCATTTTTGGAACAAGGTTATTCAGTTCACCGATATCATCCTGAAGGTTGTAGAGTTCCAGTTTTCCCTGTTTCATGTCATAAAGCAGCTTATAGTCGCCTTGGCGTACAGCGGAGAAGAAATTGATACCCGGGCCATCGGGAACAGTCCATTTATTGGGGACATTCCAGATAAGAGGGCGACTATTCCAACTTTCGTCGTTCTTTCCCGTTAACAGGCCTGTCAGGTCCTTGCCGTCTGGTTTTTGTTGTACGAGTTGATACTCTTTTACTTTTGCCATTTGGAGGATGGTTGGAAATAGATCTTCGACCATAACCGGTGCCGAGGTGCTGCTCCCGCTATGTCCGCTGGCCTGTTTAATCAGCAGTGGAATACGGATGCCGCCTTCGTAAAGAGAACCTTTACCGGCCTTCAGTGGCAGATTTTGGGTATGGGGATCACCCGAACGTGGCGGGCTGAGACTGAGTCCGCCATTATCGCTCAAAAAGATGATCACTGTATTATCGTACACGCCCTTGTCTTTTAGAAATTGAACAATATCACCCATACTTTTGTCATAGCCTTCCACTAAAGAGGCATAAGCTGCTTCGGTAGAATCCAGACCACGGTCAAGGTATCGCTGTACAAACCGTGGATCGGGCTGAATCGGGACATGGACAGCATAGTTGGAGAAATGAAGGAAAAAGGGATCCTTGCGGCGAATAGGTTCGGCAAGTGCTTTCAATGCTTCCTGCGTCAATGCTTCGGTCAGAAAGGTGGATGAACCATGGTATTCCATCAGGTCAGGCACAGCCTGATAACTGGTTTTGCCTGGAAGATTCCCGTAGTTCTGCTCCCCGTAGTAGTTTTGTGGATGCCCGGCCGAATGGCCCGCTACGTTGACCATAAATCCCAAATTGAGCGGACTGGCACCCGGAGTGCCAGCAGATCCCCAATGGGCTTTACCGATATGGATCGTATAATAGCCGTTGGCCTTGAGAATACTTGGAAATGGTGTAGCATAGACCGTATGGGGAATATTGGGTACGGGGCTCAATCCATTGATATTCCAGTCCGGCGGATTCAGCAACTCATCCTTACTATCTGTGGGTGTATTGGCTTTGGGACTTGTCCAGTTTGTAACCCGGTGATGTGCTGCATTCAAACCTGTGAGAAAGCTCACCCGTGAAGGTGTACACACCGGTGTGGCATAAGCATTGGTAAACTTGACGGCATCTTTGGCCAGTGATTCGATATGCGGCGTGTGAAACTTCTCGTTAATGGCTGTTTTGATCTGATAAAAAGGTTCGGACATGTCCTGCCAACCCAGGTCATCGACAAAGAATACCACAATATTGGGGCGTTCGGTTACTTGCCGTTCTTGTGCACGGCTGACGTTCTGGGCATGGAGCCCTGATCCTATGCTGCTGCATAGTAGCGATAAGATCAGTAATCTATTGTTTTTGAAGGATAACATAGAGACAAATGGTTTGCTACTGATCTAATTTGTTAACTCACTTTTCTTCCCATCAATGGTATTGTTTGAAATTTCACTGTGCGTAACACGTTCGAAGAATACATTTTTTTTGTTCCAATGGAAAGCTGGATAGGCCTTATTTGTCTTGATTCGATTGCTGCGAAAAACAAGACCGTCAACAGACTTCGCATAAAGTATGGGCTTATCAAAGGTCTCAAAGAGATTGTCTTCAATGATAATACCGCTATGAAAATACTTCTGTTGATTTTTAAGATCCGGAATTTCAGGATAGATCGAGATAACAGCATTGGTAAACTGGAACATATTGGTTAGGGCGTTGATAAATGTGTTTTGTCTGATCACAATGTCATGACAGCTGCCCGTTTCATACCAGCCGTTGGCGTCGCCACAGAGCAGGATCGCGGTGCCAGAGGTATGGTCAAAGAGGTTTCTTTCGACAAGTGTTTTTCTCGGCGTGCTGAACAATGCACCACGTGCACGATTGTGACGAATGGTATTGCCACTGAAAAGAACGCGGGGTGTCCAGGTGAGGTTTTCAATACCGATTGCTGTTTTCGCTGGATCGATCGCTGGATCAAGGACCTGTTTAAACGTAATCTTAAATTCGCGGATCGGATCGTCCTCTTTATCTCGCAATATCTGAATGGATTGAATCTGGTTTTTCTGATCCCAAAGTTCCATCGTCCCCGATCGGATAAACTGCACGGTATCGCCAGCATCACCCCAGTCGAATCCGTAGGATTGGTCGTGCATATAACGGCCGACCAGTGTTTTATCATCCAAGCGCTTGGTGATTTTAAGGTAAGTACCATGGATATTAATGGCGTCGTCCATCATATTTTCATATAGCCCATTTTTGGAGACGATGACACCTTTACAGCCTGAAAAATGGGTCGCGTCGGCTTGTGCGGTAAAATAGCGGGGATCTTGATCACCGCGTAGTGCCACTTGAAATCTGTCGAGGCTGATATTTTCGGTGAGCTGCGCCAATAAGCCCATGCCTTCCGCATAATGCACGCTGATATTTTCAAGTCGAATATCTTTTCCTTTATGGACAAAAATACCGGGGCTGGGGCGATGCCCTGCACGCATAGCCACGACGGTGCCCGGAATAAGCTTTGGGTTTTTCCATTGCTCAGCTTGAATAACACCCGGCGAAAGCTCGGTTACTTTTTTTGTTCCTACCTCAATATCACTGGTATTGTAAACAATGCGTTTGGTTTTTTCCTCAAAGGCGATTCCGGATGTTGGGCGCATGGCCCAACCTTCGCCGGTATTGTAAAATACACTGTCTTTGATTGTATAGGTCACCCAGGGAGCTGTTTTGTAAACGATCGTACCATTGATTGTGTCATTCTTCAGGATCTGGACCTGGCAGATCTGCGGACGTTCAAAATCAATGTGGATATTTTTAAGGGTCAGGTTTTTATTTTCGATCAAGGCAATCGGTAACATCCGACCATGGTAAATAAAATCGGAGCCTTGGCCATCGACTGTGAGGCTGTTACAGTTTTCAAATGCGATACCTACTGTCTTGGGATTGTCCTGATCGTGGTTGGAAATATAGTATGTCCTTGACAAAGCTCCCTCGGGATAAAAGTCGTAGCGTCCTTTTTTGAATTTTAAAACAAGGGTTTGTTTTTTATCGGTCTTTCCGAGAATTGTCTGAAGGACTTTATTGATTGCTGCGGAGCTGTTGGTACCGGTATTGGGCAGGATACCATAGTCGGAAAGATAAACGACCTTGGGGACTTGTGAAGCAATGCTGTTCAGGTAAAAGCATGTTGCCAGTAAGGTAATCAGTGTCGATCGGATCCAGCAGGTGGGTAATTTCATATTAATTGATGGTTTATGCGCTATTGTAGCCAATTGGATGAATGCTTGCCGAATATAGGTATTATCACTTAACATGCAAATTTCCATCCTAATATTTCATCAAAAAAAACTAACTTTAGGGACGAAACCTTAGTTTTCCCTTAAACCATTGATCACTTAATTAATTATAATGCTAAATAAGAATCTCAATTTGAAATCTAATGTAATTTTACGCACAATCTGTTGCTGTACTTTTTTTTCAATCTTTTTGCTAAAAGGTTTTTCCCAAGCCAAAAACACGAAAGACTTTGTGGATTATGTCAATCCATACATGGGAAATATCAGCCATCTATTGGTTCCAACTTATCCGACTGTTCACCTACCGAACAGTATACTGCGTGTATATCCTGAAAGAGGGGATTTTACTTCGGACCGTTTATATGGTCTTCCGCTTATCGTAACGAGCCACCGTGGATCGTCGGCTTTTAACTTGAGCCCAATGCTGCGTTTGCCAAACCAGTTGAGCCCGGTACAATTGTATAGTTATGATCAGGAGGAAATCAAGCCTTATAGCTATTCCGTTGTTTTGGATCAGGAAGATATCAAAGTAGATTATGCATTATCGCATCAGTCGGGGATGTATACGTTTACCTTCCCGAATACATCCACTAAATACCTACAATTCAATTCACGTGATGGGGAACTGAAATGGGACGGACAGGCGCTTTCAGGAACACAGGAAATTGGTAATGGGACACGTGTGTATATCTATGCAATTCCTGAAATCAAACCTAGTGCTGTAAGCAAATTACAGGGACAACAGCTTGAAAAGGGAACGGATGCCAAGGGAAAAAATGCTTGTCTCGTACTGCAGTTTGACAAGTCCGGAGCCAATTTGAAGATGAAATACGGTGTTTCATTTATTGATGCAGCACAGGCCAAAGCCAATCTGAACCGTGAAATTGCTGATTTTGATCAAAAGAAACTTGCAGAGAATGGACGTAAAATCTGGAATCAGGCCTTAGGGAAAATTGCTGTTGAAGGAGGTAATGAAACAGACAAAAATGTGTTTTATACTTCCTTATACAGAACTTATGAGCGTCCGGTAAACATTTCCGAAGGCGGACGTTATTTTAGCGCATTTGATGGTAAGATCCATTCGGATGAAGGAAAGCCATTTTTTACAGATGATTGGATCTGGGACTCCTATCGTGCGCACCATCCGCTACGGGTCCTGTTGGAGCCGGCTACAGAATCTAATATCCTCAATTCTTTTGTACGGATGTCAGAGCAGATGGACAAACCTTGGTTGCCGACCTTTCCGGAAATCACGGGGGATAGCAGAAGGATGAATTCCAACCATGGGGTCGCAACCTTGCTGGATGCCTATCGTAAGGGGATTCGTGGTTTTGATATACAGAAAGCCTATCTGGCAGCAAAAGGAGCGATTACGGAAAAGACTTTGGCCCCATGGTCTGATAAGCCTGCCGGAAAAATGGATGATTTTTTCAAAGAAAAAGGGTATATCCCAGCTTTGCATCCTGGCGAACAGGAAACTTATCCTGAAGTACATGGTTTTGAAAGACGTCAACCTGTGGCTGTCACACTGGGTACTTCCTACGACCTCTGGTGTCTGGCACAACTGGCTAATGAATTGGGTGAAAAAAGCGATTATGATCTGTTTATGAAGCAGTCTTTCAATTATCGGAATCTATTCAACGAGCAGACCAAATTTTTCCATCCTAAAGATGACAAAGGTAATTTTATCATGCCGTTTGACTATGTTTTTGCCGGAGGACAGGGTGC
Source organism: Sphingobacterium sp. GVS05A (assembly GCF_019969845.1). Taxonomy (GTDB): domain Bacteria; phylum Bacteroidota; class Bacteroidia; order Sphingobacteriales; family Sphingobacteriaceae; genus Sphingobacterium. Next base: position 210,266 of record NZ_JAHXYR010000010.1, on the reverse strand, counting down.
CCGTGAATATTATGGTGAAAATAATGCCTGGATATACCGTTGGGATGTACAGCACAATATTCCGGATCTGATCAAATTGATGGGGGGTAACCAGTTGTTTGTACAGTATCTGGATGAAATGTTCCAGCAGCCGCTTGGGCGATCTAAATTTGATTTCTATGCACAGCTGCCAGATCATACAGGCAATGTCGGTCAGTTTTCAATGGCAAATGAGCCTGCGCTGCATATTCCATATCTATATAACTATGCTGGACAGCCTTGGATGACGCAAAAACGGATCCATAAGCTGATCGGTGAATGGTTCAGAAATGATCTGATGGGTGTACCCGGTGATGAGGATGGTGGTGGTATGTCGGCTTTTGTGGTCTTTTCTCAGATGGGTTTCTATCCGGTTACTCCGGGACTGGCTTCCTATAGTATCGGATCTCCATTTTTTGAGAAAACACGCATCAGCTTGCCTGACGGCAAATCTTTTGTAATTATCGGAAAGAACGCTTCGGTAAAAAATAAATATATTCAGTCGGCTACCCTCAATGGAAAACCATTGAATAGCACACAACTAAACCATGCTGATATACTGAAAGGTGGCACACTTGAGTTTGTGATGGGAGATAAGGCCAATAAAAATTGGGGAAATTAAATTTTATAATCATAGAATCTTCTAAACGATTTTTATTGAAAAGAAGTCCGTTGGTCAATCGATCAACGGACTTCTTTGTATTGTAGCATACTTGATTCTTTCGCATATATAGGTTGTTGTTGTTGTTGTTGTTGTTGTTGTTGTTGTTGTTGTTGTTGTTGTTGTTGTTGTTGTTGTTGTTGTTGTAAATTTTTATCAATTATTTATGGAAAAGACAAAAATTATCATCTTATATTAGAAGTTGTACGGAGTAGTGTATCTTTAATTACCTATTTCTGGAAATATAAACCGAATTAATCGTGCAGAATGAAGCATATACTTCTCGCAATAACTGCTCTTATTGCGATTATTTTAGTTTTTAATGAACTTGTTTATAATGATCGGCTTCCACCGAATTATCAGGCTTTGCTGGGGGAGGTAAATCAAAATAAGCAGGTAATCAGTAATATTTTGATGACTGATAGTAATTTTTCCGATCTTCAAATATTCGATCGTATTTTAAAGGATAATAGGATACTGATGTTAGGGGAGATGCAGCATGACGATGGAGAAACTTTTCGGGCCAAATCGAGGTTGATCCGTTATCTCCACGAAAAATTAGATTATAGCATTGTACTCTATGAAGCGGGACAGTATGATATGTGGGTCATGAATAAGGAAATGGAAAATCCAACTATGCAGCTTCCTAAACAATCTTTGGCTGGTCTTGGTTTGTTTGATTTTTGGTGGCGGAACATCGAAACGGATCCACTGATAAGCTACTATCAAAAGTCCAAATTATCAGGTAAGCCAATTACTCTCGGTGGATTTGATATTCAGTTTTCTGGTCGATTACTTGGTGATAAACGAGCAAAGTTGCTAGAGGACTTTTGCCTTAAAAATAAGATCGATCTAAAAGATTATCCCTTATTAAAAAAAGAACTTAACAATCTGGAGTACCTGACCCTAGCCAGGTATGCTAATAGAACCCTTGATTCTACAGCTAAAAAACAGTTTTTAAATGAAATAGGTAAATTGGGGTATAGATTACGAACCTTGGGCAGGGACGAGGAACAGCGCGTTTATAGCTTATACCTAGCCGATATAAAAGCTAATTATGAAAAGTCCTGGTCTTATACTCCAGGATCAATGCAGAGTATGCATCTACGCGATTCATTGATGGCCCAAAATCTGCAGTACCAAATAGATTCTTTATATCCAGGAAAGAAGATCATTGTCTGGTGTGCCAATATTCATACCTTTTCAACGGCTTATAACAAGGAATACCTTCCTTTGGGTGCTTACCTAAAAAAGAAATACGACCGTCAGGCTTACATGCTTGATTTTAGTTCTTACGGACAGAAAAATGATGCCGGTCAAACAGTGGATAAACCTAGTAAATTGGCCATTGAAAATATATTCCATCAAACAGGGGTACCTTATTTCTTTCTGGATTTGCGGAGCCTGCCTGATACAGCTTTGCTCAGGAGGTCGTTTGTCTCTACCATCAACCAAGGTATGGAAGAGGAAAGAAAATGGACTGACTATATTGATGGCATTTTTTATATCGACGTAAATAAAAGACCCACCTATTTCGAACAATAATGGAAAGTATCCTAACACAAAAACTCAGCTTTAAAATAGGTTCAAAAACCATTTTAAATAACATTGACCTACATGTCCCGGACAAAAGTATCTATGGTTATCTTGGACGAAATGGTGCCGGAAAGTCTACTACGATTAAACTCCTACTTGGACTCTTGCAGGATAACGCTGATGCTATTTTTATTCGGGGACAAAGTTTAAAAGCAAATCGTAGCGACATCTATGCTAATGTGGGCAATCTCATCGAATCACCTTGCTATTACACCAAATTAACCGTTTTTGAGAATTTAAAATATTTGGATATCATCCACAAAAAGGGAGAAAAACGAATCGATGCGGTGCTCGAAATGGTAGATCTCGGAAAGGAGAAAAGGAAAAAAGCCAGTACCTTATCTATGGGAATGAAGCAACGGCTCGGAATTGCTATGGCTATATTTCATGATCCACAACTATTGATTCTGGATGAACCGCTAAACGGGCTCGATCCACAGGGAATTGTCGAAATGAGAAATCTGTTTCGCTTGCTCAATGAACAAGGGAAAACCATATTTCTGTCAAGTCACATTCTAAGCGAGCTCGAAAAGATAGCCACACATGTTGGCATCATCGAAGGGGGAGAAATGATCTTTCAGGGAACTAAAAACGAGCTGTTGCGTCAGGTAGAACGGGAGGCATTACTGCGAACTTCGGACGCTACACGCACGACCAATGTTTTAAATAATGCCAAATTTTCGGTATTAAGAACCGACGGACAAACTGTTGTGGTGAAAATAGTAGATGACAACCAATTTGATCAAATGATTAAATGTTTGGTGCAACATAACATTGAAATCTATGGACTGGATTCCCATAGTGCAGATCTTGAACAGATTTTTATAAACTTAATTGCCCGCTCGAATGACTAATACATTTTATACCGCCTTTTTGTCTGAAAAATATAAACTACTTAGAAACCGGCAGATTTTTGGCGTCCTTATCGCTCCGGTATTGCTTATTTTCGCGATCGATGGTTATATTATATACGATATCATCCGGTCGGGCAGTATAAGTGCGGTACCTAACCCCTGGAAGGTATTGCTAGGAAGATATGTTTTTCAGTTTTTTTATTTGCTGTACCCGATTCTGGTGGCACTATTTGTTTATGCCTGCTGTGATGTCGAGTATAAGAATAACAACTATAAGGTACTGTTTACATTACCGCTTGATAAGTCAAAAATATTCTTTTCAAAGGCTGTGTTTATCCTGCTAACCATACTGTTTTCTATCTTGTTTGCTTACGCAGCATTCTTAATCAGCGGCTATATACTGGGTTTGATTTACCCGGTACTTGGCTTTCAAAATCACGATTATAGGATGGTAATTTTCTTTACCTTTCTGAAGCTTTTTATCACGCTATCGGCTGTTTCAATGATACAATTGGCATTAAGTCTGCTATTCAAAAGCTTTATTTATCCCATTGGCGTGAGCATGTTTATGTTGGTGTTTTCGGTATTTGTGGCTCAAAAGAGTTTTTCAGACTTTATTCCTTATACCGGTACTTATAAGGCCTTCATGAATATAATGAATGAAAATGATGGCTTTGAACGACTCGATTATAGTAATATCGCTATGATCATCTTATTTATGCTGATCAGTTTTTGTATTTTTAAGAGGAAAGGTCTTTTTAAATAGTTGATCGCTTATTTTCGATCCAGTTCTTTTTTAAAAGTGCTTGGCGACTGTCCGTACTTCTTTTTAAATGCCGAGGCGAAATAGGAGGCTGAGGAGAAACCGACGTTGCTGTAGATCTCATTGATATTGAGTCCGTCAGCCATCAGGCTTTTTGCTTTTTTGAGTCTCCTTTCGACAATATACTCGCTGATGCTACAGTCGAGCAATTGTTTGACTTTACGATAAAGTTGCACACGCGAGAGGTTGAGCTCGCCAGCAATATCGTCGACACTCAGCCGCTGATCGGACAGTTTCGATTCGACAATAGCCGAAAAGCTATTGAGAAACCGTCTGTCGCTTTCATTAACGGTATCTGACTGTGGTGAGTCAAATTGCTCGACATTACTACTATATTTTTCTTTAAGCTGATGCCGTGATTGTAACATATTGGCAATCTTTGCCCGAAGGACTGCGGCATTGAAAGGCTTGGTCATATAATCATCTGCTTTCAAGAGACTTCCTTCAAGGATGGTCTCTTCATTGGCTAATGCGCTCAACAGAATGACAGGAATATGGGCCGTCTGGTAGAATGTTTTGATGTCTTTGAGGATATCTAGTCCGCTGCCGTCGGGTAACATGATATCGGTGAGCACCAAATCTGGGAAATGTGCTTTCATCAGAGTGCCGGCCTGATGCGAATCTCGCGCTAAAAAAAGATTATAGTCTTTTTTCAAGATAGATCTCAGATAATCCCTGATTTCATCATCATCTTCAACAATCATAATGCTCTTCGATTTATTGGAATGAAAAGAGAGATTCTTATCAGAAGATTTTACTTCAGTATCCAGAAAGTCTTGGTGCTTGAATACAGGTTTTACACCGGATACAGCTGTTATGATCTCCTCCTGTTCATAATGGGTATTTCCGATAGGCATCCGAAGGGTGAAGATCGAACCATGTCCTAATTTGCTGCTGGCTGTGATCTGACCATGATGCAGTTCGACGATTTGTTTGACGTAGGCTAGACCGATTCCAGATCCGTTCCGGCTGCCTGTTCCTTGATAGAAGGGATCAAAAATATGCTCGATATCAATGGGCGCTATCCCTAGACCATTATCCAGCACACGTAAGTAGAAATAATCTTTGAAGCTATTTTCTTCGAGTGAAATTTCAATTCTACCGCTGGTAGTGGTATGTTTTATCGCATTGGAAAGGAGATTGGATAAAACCTGCTCCATCAGATATTCGTCAATCCAGACCTCCTTGAGCATACTCTTATTGATGTAGCTGATCGATATTCTGCTTTTTTTGAGCAGCGGTTTAAAACTGTTGATGACCTGCTGGATAAAAGGGTCGATAGGTACAGCTGATACCTGAAGCTTTATTTTTGCTTTGCTGATCCGATGAATGTCGATCAGGTCGCTGACCAGTCGCTGCAATTTTTTTGCACTTCTTTTGACCCGTGATAATTGCTCTTTGATATCTTCTGATAGATCTTTTCGCATTTCGAGATCCTCAATGGGCGCCAAGATAAGGGTGAGGGGTGTTTTAAATTCGTGGGAGATATTGGTGAAAAAATTGTTTTTGATTTCTGCGGCCTGCTGAATCTGGCTATTCATTTCAACAATCTGTTTCTGCTGAGATAAGATCTCGCCATTCTGGATTTCAAGATGTTTGTTTTTTTCCAAATTGCTTTTGATAACGATAATAGAAATACCGCCAAATACAACTGCAAGCACCAAACTGACAACGAGAACATTGAGAACAGATTTTTGATTTTGATAAATCCGGTTCTGCTCAGTGATAAATTCCTGTCTTTTGTCGATGTCTACCTGTTGCTGTTGTATCTTTTGTGACTGTAGCGCCAATAGTTCGGCATTTGTTCTGTCGATCACAGCAGTAGCGAGAATGTTTTCACGTCGATATTGTTGATTGTTGATAATCGCCAGTGCCGTTCTGATCGCTTCAGTTCCGCCAGTAGGGTAGAGCATAGAGGCATACATATGACCTTGTATAATCTGCTCAAGACCATTACCCGGTCCTGGCAGCGCATCTACACCAATGATTTTAATATCTTTTTGAAGTTGCACCTCGTCCAATGCTTTTTTTACGCCCATTGCCATTTGGTCATTGAAGGTAAAAATAATATCACTTTGTGTCATTTGAGCGATATGCTCGCGCATTTCGGTATAGGCTATATTCTTTTCCCACCCACCGTGGATAACAGCACTGACCTGCATGCCACTTACTGCTGAAATACTTTGCATAAATCCCTTTTCACGTTCAATCGAGGCGGAGGTACCCGATAAGCCGGTTACCAATCCGACCCTACCTTTACCCTGGAGGACAGCTTGGCTATATTGACCGGCTAATTTTCCGATGGCAAGATTGTCGGCACCCACATAAGCATTGTATTGACCCGAAGAGGTTTTGCGATCTGTTACAATTACCGGTATTTTGCGCTGGAATACTGAGTCAACGATAGGTGTAAGCGGTTCGGCCTCATTGGGTGACACAATCAACAGATCGATACCCGCTTTGGTCAGCTCGCGTATCTGATCAATCTGAACAGCATTATTGCCTTGGGCATCGCGGTATAAGAATTCAATATCGGGATTAAAGGAGAGTTCCCGTTTCATTTCCTCAAGCATAGTCTGCCTCCATGCGTCATTTCCGATGCACTGTGAAAAAGCAATGACCCGCTTCTTTTTCTGGTTTGCCGATTGGCACCCCAAAAAAAGCAACAGGACCAATATGCCATAGAAGGTATATTTTCCCATGTTTATTTCCCCTTTACTATCCGAATATACATCATTTCAGTTTTTTTAGATAATAAGCCCAAGGTTAGTGTATTCCATACACTAAAAAGAGATGGCTGAAATATGTATCATTTTCTATAAGATATGTCTAAAAACTGAAAGTTTAAAAATCATGAATTAGTATAATTTGTTGATATGTAGTGTTTTGTGTTGTTTTTGAAAATGTTACATAAATAAATGTTTTTGCTGTCTTCAAATTTAAGTAACCGTGAAGCTAGGGTTAAATTTGGGTTAATCAATTATAGATGATAAGATGAACAAAAACACGGTATTAGCTTGGTCTTTTGTAGTGGCATTAGGCGGATTTTTATTTGGCTTTGATACAGCTGTTATTTCAGGAGCTGAAAAGGCAGTACAGGAGCATTGGCATTTGAGTGAGTTTCAGCATGGGCTTACGATGGCCATCGCGTTAATAGGTACGGTAGTCGGTGCGGCATTGGGCGCTTTGCCTTCGGACAAGCTCGGCCGGAAAAATACATTATTTGTCGTAGCAGCATTATATTTTATTTCAGCGATCGGAAGTGCGCTTGCCAATGACTGGACAATTTTTATTTTATTCCGTTTTTTGGGCGGTATTGGTGTCGGTGTTTCTTCGGTAACGGCACCTATTTATATTTCCGAAATTTCACCCGCAGCTTCCCGGGGCAAGCTGGTAGGTCTCTTCCAATTCAATGTGGTGCTGGGTATTTTGATTGCTTATTTATCAAACTATTTTATCGGACAGGTAGGGGAAGAATCCTGGCGCTGGATGTTGGGTGTGCAGTGTTTTCCGTCGTTGCTGTTTTTTGTGCTGATTTTCTTTATTCCCGAAAGTCCCAGATGGCTGTTATTGCATAAGAACAACCTACCTGAAGCAACAAAAATCATGCAGCGAATCAATTCTGAGGGCTATGAGCTTGAGATCGAGAAAATTCAGGCATCGAAAGATGTAATGGCAGGTGAAGGCAAATTATTTATACGGGAAAACGCTAGACCAATTTTATTGGCCTTCTGTTTTGCGCTGTTCAATCAGCTCTCGGGTATCAATGCGATTATCTATTATGCACCGCGTGTCTTTGAAATGGCAGGCCTCGGTTCCCAAAGTTCCTTACTTTCCACGGTAGGGATCGGAGTGATCAACTTTATTTTCACCTTAGTGGCTATCAATTTTATAGATAAGGTAGGTCGCAAAAAACTGATGCTGGTGGGTTCTATCGGATTGATCATATCACTCGCACTGGTATCGCAGGCTTTCTATACGGGGCAAACAACAGGATTTGCTATTACAATCTACCTGATGAGTTTTATTGCCTTCTTTGCCTTCTCTCAGGGAGCTGTGATCTGGGTGTTTATTTCCGAAATTTTTCCGAATGATGTGCGTGCCAAAGGCCAGACATTTGGCAGCTTGACCCATTGGGTAATGGCTGCGATTATTACATTTTGTTTTCCGGCGCTGACAGAGGTGCTCGGTGGTGGGGGTACCTTCCTGACTTTTGCGCTATTTATGGTATTGCAGCTTGTTTATGTGCTGAAATTTATGCCCGAAACAAAAGGACGGTCGCTGGAAGATATGGGGCAGACCATCAATCTACATTAAGTATCGCGCTATTATTGATCCAATCGCTTATGCGTACAAATAATGATGACAATGAAAAACCTGAATAAATCAATACAAGGAGTTTGTTTCGGAGAAGTTCTTTGGGATAATCTGCCGACCGGAAAAAAACTGGGCGGTGCTCCGCTAAATGTTGCTTATCATCTCAATAAGCTAGGTGTTGTTGCACAAATGCTTACACGTATCGGAAGGGATGAAAATGGATATGAACTGCTTACTATATGTGAACAGCTGGGGATTCCGACGGCCTTCTTTCAGTACGATGACAGCTTGCCGACCTCTACAGTTGAAGTGACAATTGATGCAGATCGTAATGTACAATACGATATTGTATATCCTGTTGCTTGGGACAGAATTACAGCGGAACCGGCTGTATTGGAAGCTGTTTCCAAAGCTGACTTTTTGGTGTATGGCAGTTTGGCCTGTCGCGATGACGTGAGTTTTGAAAGCCTGTTGACCTTATTAAAGGAGGCTTCCTTCAGGATAATGGATGTCAATTTGCGTGCTCCTTTTTTCGATCCTCATCGTGTGCATGAACTATTACACTACGCGGATCTCGTTAAGATGAACGCGGAGGAACTGCATATTATCGCTGAATGGAGTGGGGCAGCTACAACGTATACCGATCAGCAGCGGGTAGATCTACTGTTAGATTGTTTCTCTATTCAGGAAGCTATTGTTACTTACGGCGCGGCTGGAGCAGTATACCATCATAAAAAAGCAAATATCAGTTATCATTTTCCTGCATTGAAAGTACATGTGGAAGATACCATCGGGAGTGGCGATTCGTTTTTAGCTGCTTTTTTGACCAAACGGTTTCAGATGGCCGAAGGAATCGCCTTGGAAGAAGTGCTTGAATTTGCGGCTACGTTAAGTGGTTTTGTGACACAGAGTAGCGGAGCATGTCCTGCTTATAATGCAGAGGATATCAACCGCTTTCACTGGCTGAATCCCATCTTCCGTGATAGCGAACAGAAGATGAAGCTATAGCTGCCTGTACTGCAAAAAGGGAAAATGCGGTAAAGGCAAAAAGAGGAAAAATAATCAAATTAATAATCTACTTATAATAACCAATTATGTTTACAAGACAGCAAGCTATGTTGCTTCCGTCTTTGGCTCTCTTTTCAGCTGTTGCTTTTGCGCAGCAGACAGAAATCCGGGGGCGGATTGCGGACAGCGGAACAGCCGCTCCCATCATCGGAGCGTCATTAGTGGTCAAGGGAACCGGACAGGCAACAAAGACAAATGAAAAAGGGGAATTTGTACTCCAGCTATCGGGCAACAGCGGTACATTGGAAATAACCTATGTTGGCTACGAATCCCAGACAATACTATTGGGGGACAAGAAATTTTTGGATATCCGGTTGGTCAGTACCGAAAAAGGACTCGATGAGGTAGTTGTCACCGGCTATCAGCGAGAGCGCAAGAAGGATCTGACCGGCGCTGTGAGCGTCGTCAATGTGACCGAAATGATGAAAGCCCCTGAAAATAATCCCATGAAGGCGCTTCAGGGGCGCGTAGCGGGTATGACAGTAACTTCTGATGGTAGCCCAAGTGGCGCAGCCACTGTACGGATGCGTGGTATCAGCTCGATCAACAGCAGCCAAGATCCACTCTATGTTATCGATGGTATACCGACACAAGGTGGGATGCATGAGCTCAATTCCAACGATATCGAGAGCATTCAGGTATTAAAAGACGCCTCCTCGGCAAGTATCTACGGCTCACGTGCTGCAAATGGTGTTATCGTGATCACAACAAAAAGAGGAAAACTCGGAGCGCCAAAGCTTACTGTAGACGCTTATGTGACCAGTACACATTTTAATAATCGCATGAAGGTGCTCAATGCACAGCAGTATGGTCAGGCGCTGTGGCGGGCAACGATCAATAGCGGCGGTAATCCGAACAGCAATAATATCGGCTATCAATTTGAGTGGAACAACGATGCCAATGGCTTGCCGCAGCTCAACACTGTATTTGTATCCAAATATATCGATCGCGAGCGTACGATGTATGCCGCAGATACCGATTGGTTCAATGAAGTTTCCAAACCGGGCTTGCTTCAATCGTACAATGCAACCTTGAGTTCGGCGACAGAAAAGTCAAGTTCTTATTTTTCCGTAGGTTATCTGCATAACAGTGGAACACTTCGGTATACGGATTTCCAACGTATATCAGCCCGGATGAATGCCGATTATAAACTGTTTGACGGTAAGTTGGTTGTCGGCGAGAATTTTACAGTGAACAACACCGGGGAGGTGCAGGTGCCTGGTGATGTGCTTGATCTATCCTTGAAGGCATTGCCGGTCATACCTGTACATACCGTAGACGGAATAGGCTGGGGTGGTCCTGCCCTGGGGATGAATGACCGTCATAACCCGATGCGCTTGTTGCATGATAACAGGAGTAATAAATACAATTACTGGCGCCTATTCGGAAATGCTTACGCCGATTTGCAGCTGATCAAAGACTTGCACCTGCGTACAAGTTACGGTATTGATTATAGTAATTTCTACAAACGCAACCTTGAAGTTTCCTATCGTTCGGGTTTTATGAGCAGCAACAGAAGCGCTGTTAATATGGAACAGACTCAAGGGTTAAAGTGGACTTGGTCGAATACAGCGACGTATAGAAAAGAGATTGACAAACATACCATAGATCTACTGGCTGGTATAGAAATGAATCGTCAGAACGATATCAATTTTAACGCATATACAGCAGGGGATGGCGCTTTTGCCATTGAAACACCAGAATATATGTGGCCCGGTGTAAGTACAGGGACGGCTGCTGTGGGTGGTGGCTCCACAGGATTTTCACTTCTTTCTTATTTTGGAAAGGCTAACTACTCCTACGATGAACGCTACCTGGCCTCTTTCACCGTGAGACATGATGGTTCTTCGCGTTTTGGGAAAAACAATCGCTTTGCAACCTTTCCGGCTGTAACGGCAGGATGGCGGATTTCATCCGAAGATTTTATGGCCGGTACCAAAGACTTTATCTCTGATCTTAAATTGCGTGCAGGTTGGGGGCAGACCGGTAATCAGGGAATTGGCAACTTGGCGACCTATGGGCTCTTTGTACCTGAATATGGGGTGGGGGATCCCACCTGGAATATTGTCGATGGTACCGCTTATGATCTTTCAGGTACCGGAACAGGGACTCTCCCTTCCGGGTACCGAAAAATCCAGACTGAAAATAATGATCTAAAATGGGAAACAACGACACAGACCAACATCGGCTTGGACTTCACGCTATTTGGCCAGAGTCTCTACGGATCAGTCGACTGGTACATTAAAGCGACAAAAGATATGCTGATCAATCCTGCTTACATCGGTGTCGTCGGTGAAGGCGGCTATCGCTGGGCTAATGGTGCTTCGATGGAAAATAAAGGTTTGGATATTACGGCAGGCTACCGCAATAAGACTTCCTTTGGTCTGGATTATGATGTGACCGCAGTCCTTTCGTCGTATAAAAATAAGGTGACCCATTTGCCCGAAGCCGTGGAAAACTCCTATGGTGGTCGTCAGGGCGATAATATTATCGGTCGGCCATTGGGTTCATTTTACGGTTACGTAACGGATGGCATCTTTCAGAATCAAAAGGAGGTGGATGATCATGTCAACCAGACCGGTAAAGGAATTGGCCGTTTGCGTTATCTTAATGTCTATGGTGCTGATCAGCAGATCACAGATATGGACCGCACCTGGATCGGCAACCCGCATCCCGATTTTTCCTATAGCTTGAATATTGCATTGAAGTATAAAGGATTTGATCTGTCCGCCTATTTTCAAGGGGTGCAGGGCATAGACGTTGAAAACTGGTTGAAAAAACAGACTGATTTCTGGAGTGTCGATGATGTGAATTCCAATAAAGGTGTACGGTTACTTAATGCCTGGACTCCACAGAATCCGACATCCACAATTCCGGCTTTGCAGACAACAAACAATAATGATGAGGGGCGTCTTTCCAATTACTTTATCGAAAACGGATCCTATATGAAACTCCGAAACCTGTCGCTTGGCTATACCTTACCAACGGCAACAGCTTCTCGTTTGCGGATGAGCCGCCTACGTGTGTATGTTACTGGTCAGAACCTGTTTACAGTTAAATCGAAGAACTTCACAGGCGTAGATCCCGAGAATGTAGGTTGGGGGTATCCGATCCCGACGACATGGACAGCGGGGGTAAATATTGGCTTTTAGAAGAGAGAACCAAAAGCCTTAGTGGATGAGAGGGGAATGGAGGAGACGAGGGACCAAAACAATAAATCCATGGAAATATGGAATATAAAAAAACAGAATTCCAATGAAAAAAATAACCAATAAAATCGCGATAATGATGGTGTTTGCGGGGCTGCTGTCCGGATGCACCAAGTTCTTGGATCAGACACCTAATGGCGTACTGAGCTCCGACCAGGTAAAGGAACCAGAAAGATTACTGACAGCCACTTATGCAGCTTTAGGCAATGATCATTATGATGTGCCTTTTAGCTTATGGCCTTATGGTACAGTACGATCTGATGATGCATATAAAGGCGGATCGGGACCGCAGGATATACAGACGTTCCATTTTCTTGAGGTCTCCAATAATGTCACAACCAATTTTGCTGAGGTAGATAAACTGTGGTTTCAGCTTTATGTCGCTATTTCACGGGCTAATACCACCATCAAAACGATTCAGGAAATGAACAATTTTGAGGGCAAGGAAGGGAAGTTGGCCGAAGCGAAATTTCTACGGGGGCACTTCTATTTTATGCTCAAGACGCTTTTTAAATATGTACCCTACATTGATGAAAATGTGCCGGTAGATAGCTATGAGACTGTGTCAAATAGAGCATTGAGCAATGATGCACTCTGGCAAAAGATTGTCGATGATTTTCAGTATGCCGTAGATCATTTGCCAGCTGTACAGACGGAAGTCGGTCGTGCAAATCGAATTGCGGCAGCAGCTTATCTTGCTAAAACATACCTGTACAAAGCCTACCGTCAGGATAACGAGGAACGCCATGTGGTAACCGGAATCAATCCGGGAGATCTGGAAAAAGTATTGCAGAACGCAGACATCGTACTTGCATCAAACCATGCTCTTGAAACGGATTTTGCCTTCAACTTTTTGCCGGGGAAATATGAAAATGGTACAGAAGCATTGTTTTCAATCCAATTTTCAAAAGATGATGGCACGAAATTCGGCCGTGTAAATTTCTCGGATCTGCTCTCTGTTCCGATGGGTCTGGGCTGTTGTGATTTCAATAAACCTAGCCAGAATTTGGTGAACGTATTCCGTACAACGGGAAAAGGGGTACCGCTTGATAATTACAATACATTGAATAGCTTCAATGCATCGGAAAAATACGACCCAAGACTATTCCATACTGTGGCAATTCCCGGATTACCTTATAAATATAATACCAAACGCATTTACGAGGAGAGCTGGAACCGCAATCCTGCGGACTATTCGGTGTATGCATCGTTGAAGGAGAATGTCGATCCAGATTGCGATTGTTTTGTTCCAATGGCACCATTCTTTGCAAATACAAAAAACCGTATTGTACTGCGTGTTGCCGATGTCCTATTGATGCGTGCTGAGGCGCTGATTGAATTGCACCGTCCCACCGAAGCTTTACCACTGATCAACCAGTTGCGTATTCGTGCAAAAAATAGCGCCACCATGACGGGCTATGCGACGGATAAAATGTTGGTAGAAACCTATAAAAATGGAGATAACATTATATGGAATGAGGAAAATGCACGGAAGGCTTTACGTGCGGAACGTCGTCTGGAATTAGCCATGGAAAATGGACGCTTCTTCGACCTGGTACGCTGGGGAATCGCAGAGCAGACCATGAATGCTTATTATGAAACAGAGAAATCGCGTCGTTCTTATTATGCCGCAGCTCATTTTACAGCGAATAAGAGTGAATATTTGCCTATTCCGGAAGCACAAATCAGACTGAGCAAATACCTATACAAGCAGAATCCAGGATATTAACTAACATACTAACCAATTTATACCAATGAGAACATTAAAATATAACATCGGATTGGGGCTTATGCTTCTGTTTATAGGGTTGTTTTCAGCTTGTAAACAGGACGTTGAAAGCGCTCTTGATCTAAATGCTGACGTGGACATCTTGTCTTTTAAAGTTGGTACGGCCATAGGGACGATAGATCAGCAGAAAGGCAGCATCAGTGTGTTGGTACCAGCAGGAACAGATCTATCAGCGCTTGCTCCTGTAATTGAATTGCCGGGTGAAGCTAGGGTATCTCCGGCTTCGGGTCTGGTACAAAATTTTTCCTTTTCTTCCACGACACCAGTCACCTATCGTGTGTATAACGGTAATTTGTATAATACTTACCAGGTTACTGTCAAAGAAATAAAGGCGGAAATAACGGCTTTTCGTATCGGAAACCGATCAGGATTAATTGATCAGCAAAATAAGCAAATCAAAATTTATCTGCCCTTGGGAACAGACTTGAAAAGCCTCACACCATCTGTCGAGTTCACATCGGGAGCGAGCATTGCACCGGGACTGGGCGGATTTGTGAATCTGAGTTCCCCGGTAAAATATACGCTTACCTATATGGGGCAAACATTTCAATATATCGTAACGGCCATACTCGGCGAGGAACCAAAGCAGGTACTGACAATTTATAATGGTGAAACTGTTGTACCGCATTTTGATGGTTTGGGTGTAAGTGGGTTAGACTCACCTTATGCTAATCCAAAGACGAAAGGGGCCAATACCACACCTTTCTGTGCATCCTTTATCAGAGACGCTGAAACAGGTGCTGGCTGGCACGGTGGCGCATTATGGAATGCCAATAAGGTGAATATTAACCCTGCAGAGTACAACCGTTTCTCTATCATGGTATTGAAGGATGTGGAAGGAGATGTACAGCTGGAGACCCAATCGGATGGCGAACAGAATAAAGATTGGTTACGGGCAAGGTATGTGAAAGCACATGTCGGGGAATGGCAGGAATTGATCTTTGAGATTCCTGCTGGGAGAACAGCAACCATCAATAATATTCTTGTAATGCCCCATGAACATCCCAATGGACAGCCGGTGGTTTTCCCGACCCAGCGGATGTATTGGGACGAGTTGAAGGCATTGCCAAAAGAATAGCCGGAGTAAATAATTGGAATATGGTTTTATTAGGAGATTTTAAATGAAAACTAACTTGTATTTATTTCCAGCACTATGCTTTATAGCCTTGCTGACGAGCTGTAAAAGTGGGGATCAGACCCTGCCTGTCGACAAACCTGATGACCCTGCTTCAGTAGACCGATCCACCTCCTGTACCATGGTACAGGAGACAGGTCTGTTTCAGACTTTTTATAAGCCGCAGCAAGGGTTTGTCGGTGATCCAATGCCTTATTATAATGTCGATGACAAAAAGTACTATTTGTTCTATCTCTACGAAAATGCAAATCGCCACCCGATCTATGTTACCAAAACCAGCGATTATGCAACATTTGAAGGCTTTACGGAAATATTGCCCGCCGGTGCTGGCGGAAGTCAGGATGAATGGATTGGAACAGGCAGTTTTATGAAGAGAGGTCAGACCTATTACTGTTTTTATACTGGTCATAACGGTAACCTGAATCCGGCTGAAAAAGTGATGGTCGCAACATCGGCAGACTTGCTGAACTGGATGAAACAGCCTGGTGGGACAATACAGGCCAGTGTAGGCTATGATCAGAATAATTTTCGGGATCCACATGTATACTGGGACGAAAGTCGCGGTAGTTATGTGATGCTGGTCACGACCCGTAAGGATGGCAAAGGGGCGATAGCACGGTATGTATCCACAGATCTGAACAGCTGGTCTATTATAGATCCTCTGTTAGCGACTGCAGCACCCGCAGTGGGTAAACATGAGATTGAAACGGATGCTGAAATATTGGAATGTCCCGATATCTTTAAAATGGGCAGTAAATGGTATTTAACATTTTCACGGATTAATAGGGATGAGCACAGGAAGACTTTTTATCGAATTGCTGATTCGCCGGATGGTCCCTGGAGGATCTGTCGTGATGCAGATGGTCATCATGAAACTTTCGATGGTTTATTTCTGTATGCTGGAAAGACGGCTACGGATGGAACGACACGCTATCTTTCAGGTTGGTGTTCAACAGGTCAGACGGTGAACAGCAACAATGAATTACCTTGGTCAGGAAGTTTAATCTCGCATAAATTAGTTCAGGGACCGACGGGGAGATTATATCCAACCATTCCTGCTGCAATAAACAATAAGTTTAATAAAGAACTGGCTTTTGAAAAGCTGAATGCCGTTGGAAATGTTTCCGAAAATAATAAAACATATAGTATTACTGCACAGTCTGGCGCCAGAAGTTATGCAAGATTCAACCGCAATACTGCTAGCGTTAAAATGTCGCTGACCATAGATGCTTCGCAATCAGATTATTTCGGTTTCTCTTTTGGTGCCTGTGACGATCCTTCGGAGCTGTATAGTATTGCCTTTGATCTGACGTCTTCAAACCGTTGGGGTATGCCTGCATTATTTATGAATCGTGAAACGGGTCTCGGTGGAATAGCCGGTAAAACAGAACTTAATTTTACGCCGTTGATTGTCCCCGCCAATAAGGTCTTTGATGTGAAAATTGTAATCGAGAAATCGATCTGTGTGGTTTACGTAAATAATAACGTCGCTTTTACCAATCGGATCTATAAAATGGATCGGAACCCCTGGTCCATTTATGCCGATCAGGGTACGATAAAAGTCAATACAATGAAAGTCGAGAAATCATAAGAATTTTAGCTATTTTATTGGCTAAGGCACGGTGAGGATAATGTGATATAAAACTTAATAAGATATGAATAGAATAAAGAAATATGGAACCATCATGCTCTTTGCGAGTTTGTTGAGTTCGGCTTTTGCTCAAGTAGGACAGCGAGACATAAATGAGCCTGTTGAAAAATACCGGCCGATCTACCATTTTACCCCCAAGCAGGGCTGGATGAATGATCCCAATGGAATGGTGTATCTTAATGGAAATTACCATCTCTTTTTTCAGCATAACCCCGAAAAATCTGTTTGGGGTCCCATGCACTGGGGACATGCTATTAGTAGGGATCTGATTCATTGGGACGAACAAAAAATTGCTTTGTATCCCGATAGTTTGGGGACGATCTTTTCGGGAAGTGCAGTGATTGATAAGAATAATACCGCTGGGTTTGGAAAAGGGGCTATGGTCGCTATTTTTACGCATCACAACCATCAGGAGGAAGACCGAAAAACAGGTCTGCACCAAAATCAGAGTTTGGCCTATAGCCTGGATCAGGGAGCAACCTGGACCAAATATAAAGGTAACCCAGTATTGCCAAATCCAGGAATCTGGGATTTTCGGGATCCAAAGGTGATGTGGTTCGAAAAAACAAAAAGCTGGATTATGACTTTAGCGACCAAAGATTGCATCACCTTTTATTCATCCAAAGACTTAAAAGAGTGGAAAAAGGAGAGTGAATTTGGTAAGGAAGTGGGAGCACATGGTGGAGTCTGGGAATGTCCTGACCTGATTCCAATGAAATATAACGGTGAAACCAAATGGGTATTATTGGTCAGCATCAATCCGGGAGGCCCCAATGGTGGTTCGGTAACACAATATTTTGTAGGTGATTTCGATGGACATCAATTTCAGCCCGCAGATACATCAGTCAAATGGTTAGATTGGGGGCCGGATAACTACGCTGGTGTAACCTGGAGCAATTTAGGAGAACGGCACCTGATGATCGGTTGGATGAGCAACTGGCAATATGCCAATGTGGTACCAACGACGCGCTGGCGCTCATCTTCAACAATCCCACGTGAATTAGCTTTGCAAAAAGTAGATCAAAAATATTATGTAGGCAGCACAGCAGCACCCGAGGTGGCTAAAGCATTTCAGTCTGTAAAAAAATATCAGGCAAATCAATCAAAAGAGCTAACGGTGCAAGAGCAGCTGCCACAAGCATTTCGATTGGAGATCAATAAGCTAAAAGTACAGAATTTTAAACTTATTTTGTCTAATGCTGTTGGAAATAAGTTGGTTGTTGGTTATGACAAAGATCAGGACGCCTATTATATTGATCGTTCAAAATCTGGGGAAATTGCTTTCAATGCAGATTTCCCAAAAAGAAGCATAGCGGGGCGACTATCCAATAGCGAATCATTATCATTAAGCCTATATATTGATGTCAGTTCCGTAGAGCTCTTTGCTGATAATGGATTAACCGCAATGACCAGCTTGTTTTTTCCGGAGGAACCAATGACTCGGATACGTATTGTGGGCGATAATAACTTAGTATTTCGAGATGTAAACATTGCCACATTCAGGGACAAATAAACCATTTACACATAAAACAAACGGGCCTTTTTCTTTAAAAGGCCCGTTTGTTTTATGCCCTAAGCTGATCACAATCAGGTTACTATCACATTGTAAAATAAATACCTGATTAGCTAGAATAATTTTAAAGACTAGCTTCGATTTGATATATTTAACAGTTGTTTTGCGGGATGACAATTACTAGACCTAATTTGTAACGCCAATTTACTTTTTAGCGAAGGCTCTTTTGCGATGAACTTTTATGTATAACACAATATAATAATGACACTTAATTTTTTTAAATGGAAATGCGCAGCGGTAGTGGGAATGCTTTTGTGTATGACCGAGGGATCATTTGCCCAGACAAAATCAATACCTTATGAAGGTGTGCCCGGATGGACCGAAAGCCAGAATAAACGGATGGAATGGTTTAGAGAGGCACGTTTTGGTCTTTTTATCCACTGGGGACTGTACAGTGCCGCTGGAGGTAGTTTTGAGGGAAAGCAATATCCGCAACATTACGCTGAATGGATCCAGACCTGGGGGAAAATCCCCAGCAAGCAGTACGCTGCCGTGCTGAAACCAAAGTTCACCTTACGTTCGTTTGAACCTAAAGCCTGGGCACGTCTGGCTAAAAAAGCAGGAATGAAATATATGGTATTGACTTCCAGACATCATGAAGGTTTTAGCCTATTTAATAGCCAGCAGCCGTACGCCTTAAAAAATGACATTACAGGAAGTGCCAACTTATCCCCCAAAGGCCGGGATTTATATAAAGAGATCATGACTGCATTTCGTCAGGAAGGATTGAAAGTAGGTGCTTATTATTCATTGCTCGACTGGCAGCATCCAGATTCCTATGAGGCTTTTAATTTAAATCCGAATCCCGATAACCACCAGCCTGACCATAACCGCTATAAGGAATACCTCTATGGACAGGTTAAAGAACTTGCGCAGAATTACGGCCCATTGGATATGCTCTGGCCTGACTTTAGCAGCAAACAGCACCAAGGTGAGGCTTGGGGAACAAAACGCATGTTGACAGATCTGATCAAATGGCAGCCCAATATCATTATCAACAATCGGTTTTGGGATGGGTTAGAAAACAAAAATGGTGATATTGGAACCCCTGAAAAATATATTCCACCAACAGGACTTCCGGGCATGGATTGGGAAGTCAGCCATACCATGAACGAAAGTTATGGCTATAGTGCTCATGATCAAAATTGGAAGAGCTTTCCTAAAATCATGCAATTATTTGTGGAAACGGTAAGCAAAGGTGGTAATTTTCTGCTCAATGTAGGACCGGATGGGGATGGAGCGATTCCCGCACCAGCGATTAAAATTATGGAGCGTATAGGTGATTGGATGCAGGTCAATAAGGAGGCGATTTACGGTACCACAGCAAGTCCTTTTCAGGCATTGGACTGGGGCTATTGTACGCAAAAGGCAGGTATATTGTATTTACATATATTTGATCGACCTGCCAGCGGAAAAATTGATCTACCGATCAAAAACAAAGTCACTGTCGCCTATGCGATGGCAAGCCCTAAAACCAAGCTAAAGGTTGCGGTAGATAAGGGAAGACCCGTGATTCCGGTTGATGTTTTCGACATTGAAAAAGGACCGAAAGTAATTGTTGTCAAAATTCAGGGTAAACCGGATGTGGAGGAAAATCTGACGCAGACTCAGGCGGATGGACGTATTGTGATGAATGCAAATAACGCAAAATTGCTAGATGGAAAAGGACTTAAAATTATCGGTGCGTCGACCCATGATCCCAATCGTCCAAATGCCATCGGACAATGGAAAGATAGCAATGACCGGATCTATTGGGACATCAAAATCCAAAAACCAGGTAAATACCGTGTATTGATTAGTTATTTGCCAAATGCAAAACATAAAGGTAAGGTGATACTTTCGGCACTTGGACAGCAGCTTCCATTTGCTTTTGCTGCAGAAAATGGAACAAGATTTAAAGAGATGGAACTGGGTACGGTAGAAGTTTCGCAGCAGGTTATCGGCGAGCCAAGTACCAGGGTTACGTTAGAGGCAGCGGCAATTGAAGGTGATATGTTACCAGAGATTGCATCGCTTACGTTGGTGCCGGTTCAGGAATAAGTTACTTGAATAAGTACAATTGTGCCGGTTGTTTTTAACAGTTGAGCCAGAGCAACCCCGGCAAATATATCTTGTCGGGGCTGTTTTGTCTTTTCCTATCAGCTTATCTGGAAAAAATACGCCTAATATACCAGAAATGGCTGCATGGAAAAAAGATGGGGCGTATTATAATCAACAAAGTAAGGAAACTGGAAAAGAAAATTTGTTATTCTGGAAAGATAATTGCTTTATTTGCATAACGCAATTATTAAGCGCTTAACAGCAGAGGGAACTACCACTATGTCTCAATTAACAATCGTTGATCTGGCCAAAAAACTAGGTTTATCAAAATCAACCGTTTCCCGTGCATTTCGGGACAATGTGGACATCAATCCCGCAACCAAGGCCCGTATCCTGGCAATGGCTGAAGAAATCGGCTTTTCACCCAACGTATATGCCAGCAGCCTTAAAGCGAATAAAAGCCTGACAATTGCAATCATCATTCCCGAATTTGGAAATAAGTTTTTCTCCCAGGCCATTAAGGGTATCGAAGCTGTGGCGAGGTCAAAAGGGTATCATACCTTGATCTATGTGACGGATCATCAGGTACAAAATGAAGCATCGATTGTCCGTTCCTTGGTCAATGGTCGCGTGGATGGGGTTATTATCTCGGCATCAGGGGAGGGGAAAGATCATTCCCACATCCAATTGCTCGAAGAACGGGGGATTCCGGTCATGTTTTTTGATCGGACCTATGACGATTGGAAGGGGGGGTATATCACGGGAAATGACCAGGATTCGGCTTATGAGGCGACGAAACATCTGATTGAAAACGACTGCAAAAGAATAGCATACCTAGCAATAAATCCCCATATATCTATTGGTAAAGTGCGTAAGGAAGGCTACGAGAAAGCCCTAACTGAAGCTGGACTACGTATTGATCCCAAATTGATCCTCGATACCGTCAACGATGCCGAACAGAATATGAAGGATATCGCAAAGCTCATCGAAACGGAAAAACCCGATGCTATATTTGCTGCTGTCGAACGTTTGGCAATCTCGAGTATCCGGGTTGCAAAGCAATTAAATATACGGATTCCGGAACAGCTGAAAATAATCTGTTTTTCTTGTCTCGATATTGCGGACCTAATCGATCCGGCTCTCAGTGTCGTCAAACAGCCCGCGTTCGAAATGGGAGAATTAGTGACAAAACTACTGTTGGAGAAGATGGATGACCCCGATAATGAAAAGTTTGCTAATTCGGTTTATCTTGATTCCCAGCTTATTTTTCAAGAATCCAGCCAGAAATAAGTAAAAAAATATTTGTTTTTAATATACCCAATACTTAGCTTTGATTCACTCCGGGAACATTCCCGAAGAATTTAAATAATCAATTTTTGTAAAACATTGGAAGGGAACTAATAGGCAAATCGCAACTGGCGATTTCTTTTTTCCTTAGTTTCGGGAACGTTCCCAAAACAAACCAAGCAAAGCTAATTATCGATGGGCAAGCATATAATTCATTACCTCGGGTGTCTTTGGATACTCATCCTGTTGTCTTCTTGCGCCAACAAAAAGGATATCGTTGATCCAGAACAACCGCCTATCACCGAGCTGGATGCTACTGGTTTGGTATATGCTTCTTCGCCCTTTATCTTTTGGGATAAGGAAATTACACTGCAATTTGATTTTTCGAAAGGTAACGGAGCCTTAAAAGCAAGTGCTGCCGATCTTTACATGCATGCCGGATTGATTGCTACCACCGGGGGAGACTGGCAACATGTGCTGACCGATTGGAATAAGAACGATAATACCTATAAACTGCAGTTTGTTTCGGCTGGTAGATATCGATTCACATTGAATCCGGCAACATTTTTTAAGCTCAACAACGGCACTGCTTTTGGTCAGATCGCGCTCCTGGTACGTAATGCGGATGGATCGTTGGTGCAACGCAACCGCGATGGTTCGGATTTATTTCTGCCACTGGCCGGGGAGCATGGCGCTATCCGCTTTCTTTCTCCGGTGGCGCAACCCACGAGCCCATTGTTGGCAGAAGATAACTATAATGTCGGCGATCTGTTAACGCTCAAAGTGCAAGGTAGTCAGCCCGGGACAATGACCTTATGGGATAACGGCGTGCAAATTGCCCTAGAAAACAACGTGTCTTTGCTAGAGAAAAAGCTAAGCCTGCAAATCGATGGCATGCATGAAATTGAAGCCCGGCTCCAAAGTAATGGTAAGGTTGTGAGCAGTAAAATGCAATTATTGGTACAGGCCAAACCTGCAATCGCTGCATTGCCAGCCGGAATCAATCCGAATGGTATTACAATTGACCGAACAAAAAAGCAGGTGAGTTTTGCGCTTACCGCACCCTTAAAAAAGAATGTATACCTATTAGGCGATTTTAACAGCTATAAGGCAACCTCGGCATATGCGATGAGCCAGACACCGGATGGAAAAACATGGTGGATAACCCTGTCGGATCTGGACTTTACAAAACCATATACCTATCAATTTCTGATCGATGGTCAGCAATATATAGCCGATCCCTATGCCGAATTGGTTCTCGACCCGCAAAACGATCCTGCATTAGGAACTAAAATCGCCAATCTGCCCTCGTATCCACAGGGGGGACGTGGAATCGTTGCGGTACTTGACCTTACTGCGAAACCTTATCCCTGGAAGGTAAGCTCTTTTGTTAAACCTGCCGCTGGGGATCTGCTGATTTATGAACTCCTGGTACGTGATTTTGTCAAGCAACATCAGTATGCAACGCTTAAGGATTCGTTGTCCTACCTAAAACGCTTAGGGGTCAATGCAGTTGAACTGATGCCTGTTCAAGAGTCTGAGGGCAATTCGACCTGGGGCTATAACCCCTCTTTTCATCGGGCGCTGGATAAGTACTATGGATCGAAGAATGACTTTAAGGCTTATATCGATGCCTGCCACGAAAATGGCATTGCCGTTATCCTGGACGTAGTATTTAATCATGCCTTTGGTCAGTCGCCAATGGTACAGCTATATGCCGAAAATGCAAACATTTCCAGCCATAATCCCTGGTTCAATATCATTGCCAGACATCCTTTTAACGTGGGATTTGATTTTAATCATGAGAGTGCCTACACGCAGGCCTTTGTAAAAGATATGTTGACCTATTGGTTGAAAGAATATAAGATCGATGGTTTTCGTTTTGATCTCTCGAAAGGTTTTACACAGAAAAATTCGGGCACATCGGAGACTGACCTGTCGGCTTGGAATGCCTATGATGCATCGCGTGTTGCGATTTTAAAGCAGTACCAACAGCATATCCATAACCTTGATCCGACTTGTTATGTAATTTTGGAACATCTCGGTGGTGAGCAGGAGGAAATGGAATTGGCGCAGTCCGGCATACTGCTCTGGAATAATATGAATGCTGTCTTTAACGAGGCTGCGATGGGTTGGAATAGCAACAACGGATCTGACCTTGGTCGTCTCTTTGCCAGCAGTCATGGCATGTCACAGCCTTCATTTGTCTCCTATATGGAAAGTCACGACGAACAACGCCTGTTGTTCAAATGCCTCAATTATGGAAATGCGTCAGGAAACTATAGCATAAAAAATTTAAATACGGCTTTAGCACGGATGGAGCAGGTGGCCCTATTCCTATTGACCGCTCCAGGTCCCAAGATGATCTGGCAGTTTGGCGAATACGGTTATGATATCTCCATCGATGAAAATGGGCGTACCGGGGAGAAACCGATCCTTTGGGATTATCTGAAACAGGACAAGCGTAAACAGCTTTTTGAGGTCTACGCAGCATTGACGCGTTTCAAAACAAAGAATAGCATTTTTCGTGATGGAATGCTCGTAGAATCGGGAACGAAAGAGGCCATGAAATATTTTCTGTTGGAGAAAGATGGGCAGCAAGTAGGGGTACTTGGCAATTTTGGCGTTACAAGCGCTGACTTTGCACTGCCAAAGTCTTTACGCTCTGTTTGGCAAAATAATTTTACAGGAAGCACCCTGGATTGGACCAATCAAACGAAAGCAAGTCTTCAGCCGGGAGAATATCTACTGGTCAGCAAAACTAAACTAAATAAATAAACAGTTATTTTATGAACAAACAGCTATTACGTCCATTTTGGGCCTTGAACATGTTACTCGGGGTGAGTGCTTCGGCATTCGCACAGCAGGCCACGCTTCAAGGGAAAGTAATGGACCAGAAAGGAACTTCCTTGAGTGGCGCAACGCTGCGCTTCGAGGATATTCAGCGATCGCTGTCTACCAATGCAAACGGGGATTTTAGCTTGGATAGATTGAAAGCGGGAAAATTGCGCCTGAAAGTCAGTATGGTAGGTTATGCTACACTCGATACCCTGATTCAGGTGCGAGAGGGCAGTAAGCCTTTAAATTTATACCTTAAATCGGATGCAAGCCAATTGGAAGAAGTGGTTGTGATCGGTTATGGTACGCAGAAAAAGAGTGAACTTACCGGTTCGATCAGCACAGTTACTTCCAAAGACTTTCAAAAAGGGCAGATTTCCTCGCCCGAACAATTGATCATGGGTAAGGTGCCGGGGGTACAGATCACCACAAGTGGTGGACAGCCGGGTGCAGGTAGTACTATCCGCATCCGTACAGGAGCCTCCCTGAATGCCAGCAATGATCCATTGATTGTGGTAGACGGTATTCCATTGGCCGGCGGATCGGTATCAGGTGTGGCCAATCCGTTAAGCTTGATCAACCCCAATGACATCGAGACATTTACCATCCTGAAAGATGCTAACGCTACAGCCATCTATGGTTCTCGTGCGTCTAATGGTGTTATCCTGATCACCACAAAAAAAGGGAGTCGATCGGGTACGCAAATCAATTTTTCTACACAAAACTCCTTGGCTACCGTGGGCAAAAAGGTAGATCTGCTGACTGCCGATCAGATTCGGGACTATGTCAATACAAATGGAACCGATGTCATGAAAAAGCTGCTGGGGACGGCCAATACCGATTGGCAGGATGTGATCTATGGCAATGCTTTTACCACGGATAACAACATCAATATCGCTTCCAAAGCAGGAAACATGCCTTACCGCATTTCGGCTGGATACATGAATCAGGACGGGGTGCTGAAAAATGATAACCTCAAACGTACAACAGCGGCGCTGGCCTTGACACCGAAATTTCTCGACAATCACCTTTCGTTGGATGTGAATGTACGCGGGACCTGGTCAAAGTCCAAATTTGCAACACAGGATGCCATCGGTTCGGCTATACAGTTCGATCCGACACAGCCCGTCTATGTGGACGATAAAAATAGCTTTGGTGGATATTATGAGTGGATACAAGGAGGAAAACCCAACCCCAATGCGCCCCGCAACCCGCTGGCCTTGCTGGAGCTTCGTAAAGATAAAGGGGATGTGTTCCGTAGTATCGGTAATGCAAAATTGGATTATAGTTTTCACTTCCTGCCGGAACTACATGCTAACTTAAATGTCGGCTACGATCTGGCCCGGTCCAAAGGGAATACATTGACACCGGCAATTGCAGCACGTAATTTTAATGAGGGCGGAGAACGCACGGAATATAAGACCGATATCAATAACAAAACCCTGGAGTTTTACCTAAAATACGATAAGGAGCTTTCTGCAATTAAAAGTAATATCGATGCAACATTGGGGTATGGCTATTATAAAAACAGCAGTAAAGTCTATAATTTCAACCGGACCAACGCTGAGGGGGATAGGATCTTAAATGAACCAACGCGGGCCTTTGACAAACCCGAAAATTTGCTGATATCCTACTATGGTCGTTTGATTTATTCATTTGACAACCGTTATATCCTTTCAGGAACCCTACGTATTGATGGCTCTTCGCGGTTTGACCAACAAAATAATAATGCTTGGGGCTATTTCCCATCTGTAGGCTTTACCTGGCGTGCCAAAAACGAAAGCTTCTTAAAACAGCTGGATGCCGTATCGGATCTGAAGGTTCGCCTGAGTTATGGACAAACCGGACAGCAAGATGGTATTGCTAATTATTCCTACATGCCTAATTATTCCATCAGTGGTAATGAATCCATGTACCGTTTCGGTGATACCTATTATTACCTGAATTCACCTTTAGTTTACGACCGCGATATTCGTTGGGAAAGTACTACAACCTATAATGCAGGTATCGACTTTGGTTTTCAGGATAACAGATTCTATGGAAGTATAGATTACTATTCGAAAAAGACTAAAGACTTATTGAGCACTATTCCAATTCCGGTGGGATCTAATTTTAGTAATTTCCTATTGACCAATATCGGTAATATGGAAAATCAGGGCTTGGAGTTTAACCTTCACTATATTCCCTTAAAAACAGAGCGTTCTTCGTTGGATCTGGGTTTCAATTTTACCTACAACAAAAGCAAGGTGACTAACCTGACGCAAAGCGATGATCCAGGTTTTATAGTGGAGACAGGTGGTATCCGCGGTGGAACAGGCGGGAATATTCAGGCACATAAGGTGGATTTTATGCCCAATAGTTTCAATGTTTTCCAGCAGGTGTATGATGAGCAGGGGCATCCGGTAGAAGGCGTTTACGTCGATCGTAATGGCGATGGTGTGATTAGTGATAATGATCGGTATTTATATAAATCTCCATTGCCTAAATATCTTTTAGGTTTTACGGCAGCCTACAGTTACAAAAAATGGTCAGCATCCACGGTGTTGCGTGCAAATCTGGATAACTATGTGTACGACAATGTTTCCTCTAATCTGGGAAGTGGTGCCAACATAAATGATCAGGCAGTTTTGGTCGTTAACAACGCACCAGTGGACTTTCTAAATACCAATTTTCTCCTCAAACAGCTACAAAGTGATTATTACATCAAGAATGCTTCTTTCTTAAAGATGGATAATATCAATTTAAGCTACAATCTAGGAAAATTTATACGGAATAGTAAGGCGTCTATGTCGATTTCAGCAACCGTACAGAATGTATTTACCATCAGCAAATATAAAGGCGTTGACCCCGAGATTTCGAATGGAATAGATGACCGTTTCTATCCTAGACCACGTACCTATGTATTAGGTGTAAATGTGAATTTTTAAATGAATAACAATGAAAAGTTTAAATAAATATATAGGCGTCTGTTTACTGACCATTGCTTTGAGCAGCTGCCATAAGGATCTGGATCTAAAACCGACCAATGATATTACAGCGGATGTTGCCTACCAGGATTTTAAGGGTTATACTTCATCCTTTGCCAGATTATATGGCTCATTGGTACTGACGAGTACCTCGGGGCCAAACAATTCGGATCTAGGTGGCCTGGATGCCGGAACCTCGGATTTTTTACGCCTTTTTTGGAACGCGCAGGAACTCACCACCGATGAGGCTGCATGTGCATGGCTTAACGACCCTGGCATCAGCGGTCTGGACTATCTCAATTTTGACGATAGCAATCCTATGCTCCGTGGACTCTACACCCGTTGCATCTATAGCGCAACCTTGGTCAATGAGTTTTTAAGAGAAAGTACCGATGCCAAATTAAGCGCGCGGGGAATTTCGGATGCTGATAAAGCTGAAATAGCTTATTATCGCGCCGAAGCAAGATTCTTACGCGCATACAACTATTGGGTATTACTTGATTTGTTCGGAAATCCACCATTTGTGACCGAAGAAACGCCTGTAGGTAAGGTGGCTCCTCCCCAGATTAAAAGACCAGCGCTTTTCGCTTATGTGGAGAAAGAACTGTTGGAAGTAGCAGGACAACTAAAGGGGCCTAAACAGAATGTATATGGTCGGGTGGATCAGGTCGCAGCATGGGGATTGCTGGCTCGTTTGTATCTCAATGCCGAAGTATACCTAGGCGCCGGGAATAAAAAATATACTGAAGCCATCACCTATTCGGAAAAAGTATTGAATTCGGCTTATCGTCTAGGGGCAAATTATCGTGAGCTTTTCTATGCTGATAATGATAAGAACAACCCTGAGTTTATTTTCTATCTACCTTATGATGGGACCAAGACTCAGAGCAAGGGTGGAACAACTTACCTGATCAATGCAGCGATTGACGCAACAATGAATCCGACATCTTTTGGTGTACCGGGCGGAGGCTGGGCCGGTAATAGAACACGTGATAATATCGCAACTATTTTTGGGGACTATTCCGGAGCAACAGATAAGCGGGCAATGTTTCACTTGAATACAAGTGTTAAAATTGAAGATATTGCCGTCTATAAACAGGGGCTGGCAGTAACCAAATTCCGCAATGTAAACAAGGATGGTAAGACTGCTCCTCCGGCTGCCGAAGGCTTCGTTGCATCCGTAGATTTCCCATTGATCCGTCTGGCAGAAATGAACTTGATCTATGCCGAAGCAACTTTACGCGGTGGTTCTGGCGGTACTTTAGTAAAGGCATTGGACTATATTAACAAATTACGTGTACGTGCCTATGGTAACAATACGGGCAACTTGACAAACCTTTCGTTGGACGATATTCTCAACGAGCGTGTGAAGGAACTCTACTGGGAAGGATTTAGACGTTCGGATCTGATCCGTTATGGCAAATTTACCGGGGATAGTTACCTCTGGCCTTTTAAAGGGGGCGTGCTTGGCGGTCAGGCAGTTGCAGGGTATAGATCGTTGTTTCCGTTGCCTGCTTCGGATATTATAGCGAATTCGAATCTAGTACAGAATCCTGGCTACAATTAACCGGATGATCAAACTTTGATCCCACAGCTTCTATCGTTGCGATAGAAGGATTAAAGTCTGGGTAGAAGGGTTTGTTTAAGTGATTAATAAATAGATGTTTAGAAATGAAAATAATACATTATATAGGATTGGTGCTACTGCTATTGGCGACTTTCCAGAGTTGTAAAAAAGACGAAACACAAGCAAGATTGGCGAGTACCGACGCTGTAAAACCGGCGACTTTAACGCTTGACAAGACGAATCTGACCTTGTCCAAAGCAAATGCGAATGATACGGTATTGCACCTTCGGATGATCCAACCTGACTTTGGTTTTCAGGCAGCGGTGACCAATGTGCTTCAATTTGGCCTTAAAGGAGACAACTTCAAAACGGTAAAGGAAGTCGTTATTCCAAATGGACGAAGCGCAATGGGATTCACAGGCTACGAATTGAATAGTTACTTGCTTTCTCTTGGCGTTCCTACAGGAACGGCTTCTGAATTTGATGTTCGGCTTAAGTCAAGTATCAATTCAAAAATTGCGGCGGTTTTTTCTGCTTTAGCTAGCCTTAAAGCTGTCCCTTATGCATCAACAAGCTATTTGTATGTGCCCGGCGCATACCAAGGCTGGGATCCGGCTACTGCTGAATCCATTGTCTCGCCGACGAGTAACGGCGTCTACACGGGCATTATTTCCTTCCCAGAGGCGAATTCGGAATTTAAGCTGACCACTGAACGTAATTGGGCAAATTCCTATGGGCAGACGGCAACGGGTAAAATTGCCTATAACAGCGGCGATAACATCAAAGCACCGCGCGCAGGCAACCTCGAAATTGAAGTCAATACAACAGCGAATACTATCATATTCAAAGACCATAGTTGGGGTGTCATCGGAAGTGCTACGCCAAAAGGATGGGATGCAGACACAGACATGAAATACGATAATGCCAACCAATTGTGGAAACTCAGGGTCAACTTAACAGCCGGCGCGATCAAGTTTCGCAAGAATCATGACTGGGGCACCAACTTCGGCGGTTCCAATGGAAATCTTGTCGCCGGTGGTGCCGATATCGCGGTAGCAAATGCGGGAACTTACGATATCGTCCTTGATCTCAATGCGAATACATACACTTTAACCAAGAAATGATGCCGACCATACTAAAAACAACGATACGACTTACCACAGGAATTGTGGCACTAACAGCGCTTGGATGGAGCCCCTTAAAGGGGCAATCCATTCAGCGGGTGGAACCCCTGAACTGGTGGGTAGGAATGGAAAACCCAACCTTGCAGCTTGTCGTCTATGGCCCTCAGATTGGGAAAAGTGAGGTACAGGTTGACAACAAAGGCATCGAACTCCTTCGGGTGAACCGGACAGAAAATCCCAATTACCTGTTTTTGGATGTGAAGATAACAGCGGCAGCTCAACCAGGCTGGTCTACCTTTACCTTTAGTCAGGGAAAGAAGAAGCTGACCTATCGCTATGAACTCAAAAAACGAGATCAACGTGTCAAAGCACAGGGAGTGACCAGCGAAGACTTGATCTACCTGATTATGCCCGACCGTTTTGCGAATGGCAATAAGGTAAATGATCAGGTAAAGGGGATGTTGGATATGAGCTTGAACCGGGATTCCATGTATTTAAGGCATGGTGGAGATCTCGAAGGCGTAATCAGTAAACTGGATTATCTTCAGGATCTGGGGGTGACCTCGGTCTGGATGACGCCCGTATTGACCAACGATATGCCCTTAGCTTCCTATCATGGTTATGCAAATACCGAGACCTATCATGTTGATCCACGTTTTGGAAGCAATGATACCTATGTCCAATTGGGCGAGCAGTTGCATAAACGCCGGATGAAACTGATTTTTGATGTCGTACCCAATCATATCGGCAGTTACCATTGGACGGTGAAAGACAAACCCATGGCGGATTGGCTTAATGAATGGCCGGAATATACCCAGACCTCTTACAAGGATCAGACTGTTTTCGATCCTTATGCCTCTGCGGCGGATAAAAAGAAAATGGTCAAAGGCTGGTTTGTACCGACGATGCCGGACATGAACCAACAGAACCCGTATGTACAGAACTATTTGACGCAAAGTCATATCTGGTGGATAGAGACAGCAGCCATCGACGGATTTCGTATTGATACCTATCCTTACAACGATCTGGATTTTATGGGAAAATGGACCGACCGCATTCAAAAGGAGTATCCAAACTTTACTTTTTTTGGTGAAACATGGGTACACGGGGTCGCAAACCAAGCTTATTTTCTAGGCGGGAAGCGTGTGGGACAGGCGGTTGATTCGAAGCTGATGGGGGTAACGGATTTTCAGCTGAATTATGCGATTGGGGATGCGCTCAATCAAAAGAGCGAATGGACAGCAGGAGCAAATAAACTTTACACCACGTTGGCCTCAGACTACCAATACCCACAACCGCAACAGAATGTTATCTTTTTGGACAATCACGATAAGGATCGCTTTTTCTCGGTCGTAGGCGAAAATGTACAAAAATATAAATCGGCTATGGCTTGGCTGCTGACGACAAGGGGGATCCCCCAATTGTATTATGGAGCAGAGATCCTAATGAAGAACTTTTCCAATCCGGATGGTCTGTTGCGCGAAGATTTTCAGGGTGGTTTTGCTGGCGACAAGAAGGATAAATTCACCGTCGCAGGCCGGACAGAAGCCGAGCAGGAGATGTGGTCTTTTGTCCGCACCCTCGCCAACTACCGCAAGCAGCATCCTGTCCTGCAATCAGGAAAAACGATGCAGTATGTGCCGGAGGATGGTGTATACGTCTATTTCCGCTATAATGATCAGCAAACTGTAATGGTTGTGATGAACTGCAACGATCAGGAAAAGGAAGTGAAGCTCGACCGCTTCGCTGAACGGAATGCAAAAGCAACAGGTTATGTGGACGTCATCAGTCAACAGGCACTGAAACCAACTGATCATAAAATCAAACTGGCGGCTTACGAGACGAAAGTACTTGACCTAAAATTTTAATACAACGCGATATTTTAAATTTCATTTTTTCAATGATTAATTATACTACTGTAAAAGCCGTAATATTTGATTTGGACGGTGTGTTGGTGGATACGGCAATCTACCACTTTCAAGCCTGGCATAGACTGGCTACGAGTCTGGGCTATTCCTTCTCTGTGGCGGATAATGAGCAACTGAAAGGTGTGAGCAGGGTGGAATCGCTGGAACTTATTTTGAAATGGGCCGGATTGGAAAAATCCGAACAGGAAAAAGAGCAGTTGCTGGTTCAGAAGAATCAGTGGTACCTGGCTCTTATCGAGCAGCTCAATCCTGAACAGCTGCTTCCCGGTAGCCTCGACCTGCTCAATAAGCTTCGCGAAAAGCATATTTTGATCGCATTGGGATCGGCCAGCAAAAATGCATTGAACATCCTTCAGAAAACTGGGATTGTGGATTATTTCGATGCATTGATTGACGGGAATGTCGTCAGCGCATCTAAGCCGGATCCGGAAGTATTTCTTAAAGGAGCAGCGGCTTTGGGGGTGGCACCTCCGTATTGTCTGGTACTTGAAGATGCCCAAGCGGGCATTGATGCCGCTAAGGCTGCCAATATGCAGGTTATTGGTGTTGGAGAGGCCGATAACCTAAAAGGAGCGGATGACATCGTGGCCAATTTAGGCGCATTAGTCGATAAATTTTAAATTATAGTAGCAATTAACGTATGAAAACATATATCAAGCATGATCCTTGGCAAATTATTGAAGATGAGTTTAGACCTGATCATAACGAATTTTCGGAAAGTATTTTTTCCATTGGTAATGGACGCATGGGACAACGGGCCAATTTTGAAGAACAGTTTAGTGGAAGAACGTTACAGGGCTCTTATCTGGCAGGCATTTACTATCCAGATAAAACCCGTGTGGGATGGTGGAAAAACGGTTACCCCGAATATTTTGCCAAGGTAATCAACTCTTTCAACTGGATCGGACTGACAATCATGATCGATGGTCAGCCACTGGATCTGGCAAAGGTTAAGGTAAAATCATTTGAACGCCGCTTGGATATGCAACGGGGTGTTTTGCAGCGTAGTTTTGTTGCGGTGATGCCCGACGGAACAGAAGTGAAGGTGGAGGCCAGTCGTATGTATCATCTTTTTGCTTCTGAAACGGCATCCTTACAATATACTATCCAAGCATTGACAGCTGATGTTGCGATCGAGCTAATTTCGTTTTTGGATGCAGAGGTCGTCAATCGGGACAGCAACTACGATGAGAAGTTTTGGGAGCCCTTGGCGCAGGGGGAACGGGGAGACAACCTGTTTGTCTGCTCACGGACAAAGAAAACGGGCTTTGAAGTCTGCGCGGAGCTCCAAACGCGGGTTACAGGAGCGGATGGCATCATTAGCGCAGGGGATAGCATTTCGGAAAATGGTTGTGTAGGACAACAGTATCGCACGACAGTAGCCAGATCGCAAACACTCTGCATTGAAAAAAGAGTAGCGATCGTAACATCGGAAAACCATGCGGCCGCAGGCTTGCAGGCAGTTGCGACAGCGCGCCTGGCGGAATTGGCCCCATTGCAGTTTGACCAATTGAAGGAAAAACAGGCCAAAGCTTGGCAGGCAATCTGGGCTGAAAGTGATATCGAGATCTTTGGTGATGTGGCTGCTCAGCAGGCCATCCGCTACAATATCTTTCAGCTTAACCAAACGTATACCGGTGAGGATGCCCGACTGAATATCGGGCCAAAAGGTTTCACGGGCGAGAAATACGGGGGGGTAACCTACTGGGATACCGAGGCGTATTGCATCCCTTTTTACCTGGCAACACAATCGCCAGAGATTGCACGAAACCTCTTGCTGTATCGCCATCAACAATTGGGCAAAGCAATTGAAAATGCAGAAAAATTGGGCTTTAGCAATGGCGCGGCCCTCTTCCCGATGGTGACCATCAATGGTGAAGAATGCCACAACGAATGGGAAATAACTTTTGAGGAAATACACCGCAATGGTGCCATTGCTTTTGCCATTTACAACTACGTCCGTTATACTGGGGACACGGGTTATATCTGGTCGCATGGATTGGATGTTTTGGTTGCCATCAGCAGGTTCTGGGCCCAACGCGTTAATTGGAGCACGGATAAACAGCAATATGTCATGTTGGGCGTAACCGGACCTAACGAATATGAGAATAACGTAAATAACAACTGGTACACCAACCGGATTGCATCCTGGTGTCTGGAATATACCCTGAACTGCTTGAGCGATGCTGAACGTGCTCATCCTGAATTCTTTAATGCGCTGTCTGACCGGCTGGGTGTAAGCGGTGAGGAACGTAATGGCTGGCAACATATCATCGATAACCTTTACTATCCCTATGATGAAAAACGGCAGATCTTTTTGCAACAGGACGGTTTCTTGGATAAAGAACTGATTGCAGTAGGGGACCTGGATCCTTCACAGCGCCCTATCAATCAGAAATGGAGCTGGGATCGCATCTTGCGGTCCTGTTATATTAAGCAGGCGGATGTGCTACAGGGCTTTTATTTTCTTGAGGAATGCTTTGATAACAATACCCTGCGGCGCCATTTCGAATTTTATGAACCGCTTACGGTACATGAAAGCTCGCTTTCTCCTTGTGTACACGCCATATTAGCGGCTAAGCTTGGTAAAACTGACAAGGCTTATGAGTTCTATTTACGGACATCGCGCCTGGATCTGGATGATTATAATAACGACACTGAAGATGGTCTGCATATCACCTCGATGGCCGGTACCTGGATGACGATTGTCGAAGGATTTGCCGGAATGCGTGTAAAAGAAGGAAAACTATATTTAAATCCTATGTTACCTACGGAATGGAAAGGGTATAAGTTCCGCGTGCTCTTTCGCGGTGCTATTCTATTGATCGAAGTACATGGCGATGGATATACAGTAGACAATATCAGCGATACAGGTGTTGATATACAGACTACGACTGACGCATTTACGTTGGCCGCGCGGAGCCGAAAAGAGGTGCCCCAGGTCGGATAGATTCGCATTTGCAAGAGTGGAAGGCTTCTGCACTTGCAAATCGCTGAAATGGTAATTAAATTGTATTTTGTCTTAAATTTTGATAGCTAATTATGGGGAATAAACCTCAATTAAGTATAAGCCAGGTCGTCAACATGAGTTTTGGATTTTTAGGAATACAAATGGGCTTTGCTTTACAGAATGGTAATGCTTCACGTATCCTTCAAACTTTTGGTGCTGATGTGGAGCATCTGTCGTTATTCTGGCTAGCGGCACCGATCACTGGCATGATCGTTCAACCCATTATTGGGCATTATAGCGATCGGACATGGACCCGTCTTGGACGTCGTCGCCCTTATATTCTGATCGGTGCACTACTGACCACATTGACCTTATTTCTCATGCCCAATGCTGCCTTGGTTGTGGCATTGCTTCCGCCTCTGTGGATAGGGGCTGGGCTATTAATGTTTATGGATGCCTCGATCAATGTAACGATGGAACCCTTTAGGGCGTTGATAGGTGATAATTTATCCAGTAGCCAACGTAGTCTCGGGTTTTCAGTACAGACCTTTCTCATTGGTATAGGGGCGGTTGTAGGATCACTATTGCCTTATATCCTGACCAATTATTTGGGGTTTGCCGGCACTGCAGAGCCAGGACATGTACCTAATAACGTGATTTATTCATTCTATATCGGTGGACTGGTTTTATTACTTTCAGTGTTATGGTCGGTGTTCAAAACGAAAGAATATAGTCCGGTGGAACTGAAATCATTTGCTAAAAATTCCATTGAGCCTGTGGAGAATGCTGCGGCTTTTGGATTAAGCACGATCATACGGGATATTAAAGTCATGCCGGCAGTGATGAGGAAATTGGGCTGGGTACAGTTTTTCTCCTGGTTTGCCCTATTCATGATGTGGGTATATACAACGCCGGCGATTGCAGAATCGGTGTTTTACTCGAAAGCTGGCAACCGTCAGGATCTCTATATGGAAGCCGCTAATTGGGTGGGGGTGCTATTTGGTATCTACAATGGTGTTTCGGCTATTTATGCGTTATTTATCCCCAGGATTGCTAAACGTTATGGCCGGAGTAAAACCCATGCTTTTGGCTTGATTGTCGGTGGGCTTTCGTTGATCTCGCTGTTCTTCATAAAAGACGCCAACATGCTTGTTTTACCCATGCTGGGGATCGGCATCGCCTGGGGCAGCATATTGGCTATGCCTTATGCCATTTTGAGCGATCATTTACCCGCCACAAAAATGGGTGTGTATATGGGGCTTTTTAACTTTTTTATCACGCTGCCGCAGATTGTCTGTGGATTTTTCGGAGGAATGATCATTAAATTTATCTTCCAGAGCCAATCCATCTATGGCTTATTGCTTGCCGGTGTATTTATGTTTTTGGCCGCATTTTTTGTTCCCAAAAGCCAGCACTAGATTTGAGGAACTGCATGTGGCCCAAAGATGGCCCATGCAGTTCTTTTTTTGACTTTCTCAGTAGTTATCCTTACCTGCGGATAACATGATCAGACTATTCTAGGATTTGATCGGCTGATTTAACCTCTTCATTCACCGGGCTCTTTGAACTGTCTCGATAACGATCACTTCTGATATTTTTCCTTAACCGTTGCTTAGCCCTGGGACAATCAGCTGTTTTCGGTCATGTAAATACTTGGCGGCATGCCATAGTGTTTATGGAAATCTCTCGAAAAATTGGATTGTACAGTATAGCCCACCATCGTGGAAATTTGGGTAATGTTATATTTTCTTTGGACTAGCAATTCGGCTGCTTTCTTTAAGCGGGAGATATTGATCAGTTCATTGGGTGTCAGGTCAGATAAGCCTTTAATTTTACGGTATAATGTTGGCCGGCTCATATTCATTAAGCGCGCCAGCTCGTCCACATTGAGGTCGATATCTGAAATATTATCATAGATCACTGTGTTGAGCTGGCTGATAAAATCCTTGTCAGGAGCCGATACATTAATATCCGTCAGATTAGAAATGGAAGAATTTGTAAAATAATTTTTGATGATCTTACGGTTATTTAGGATGTTTCTGATCTGTACGGTCAGGAATTCCAGTGAAAAGGGTTTTTCGATATACGCATCAGCACCGATTTTCAGCCCATTAATTTTAGAATCAAGTGCATTTTTGGCGGTGAGGAAGATAACCGGAATATGGCTGTACAGGATATCACTCTTGATACGTTTGCAAAGAGCGATGCCGTCCATAATAGGCATCATGATATCTGTCAAGACGAGCTGTACATTGTCCTGATCCAATATTTCAAGTGCTTCAGCTCCATTGCCAGCACGTAGAATTGTATAATCAATTTTCAGCTCCTTATTGAGGTAGGCCAAGATTTCTTTGTTGTCTTCGACAATCAGGATGACAGGTTTTTCGACGTTTTGATCTATTTTTGCTTGCCGTTTGTCTTCGTTAGGAACCACTGTCTCTTCGAGGATTGGTTTGATGTCCAAGGTCTGCTCCTGCAGGATTGGGAGCGAGAGCAGAAAGATGTTCCTATTTTCTTCCGTATAAGCCAGCGATAATGAACCCTGGTGAAGCTCGACCAGGGAGCGGGAGAGAGGAAGGCCAATACCCGTCCCGGTATCTTTGTTCGATTCGTTTAATCGGTAAAAAGGTTCAAATATTTTTTCCCTTTTTTCGAAGGGAATAATATCACCATCATTTCGAAATTCGATATTGAACATAATATCATCACTGTTGAAAGGAAGCAATTTGACATGTACCTGATGAGCAGCATATTTTATGGCATTATGAATCAAGTTGGTGAATATTTTTCGCAAAGCTTCTTCATCGACTTGGGCAGTGAGTGTAATCCGGGGCAAGGAAAGATCATATTGCAACATCTTTTCCTTTGCGAGTGTGTTCAGATCATTGAAAACGTCAAGTAACAAGTTGTTAATGTCCGTTTTTGTAAAGATAAGGCTCATATTATTTGTTTCTGCTTTTCTAAAGTCTAAAAGTTGATTAGTTAGCCTAATCAGCCTTGTAGTGTTTTTTTCGATCAAGGCAAGGTCATTTACCGTGTCATTAGCTTCAAATTGATGTGTACGGATGAGTTTCTCCAGTGGCATTTTGATTAAAGTCAGTGGTGTACGGATTTCATGGGCTAGATTGGTGAAAAACTCAAGTTTAAGATTATAGACTTCTTGTTCCTTTTTACGTTCATAGCTATCCATTTTTTGCGCGTTATTTGCTTTGATCAGCAAAAAGTAATACCTCAAGATCAATAAAATAATTGTACTAAAAGTAACGAAATAAATGGTATACGCCCAGCTGGATGACCACCAGGGGGGAGAGACGACAATACGTAGCTGTTTTTCCGCCGGGTTCCAGATTCCATTATTGTTAGCCCCTTTAAATCTAAAGGTATAGGTTCCGGGAGGAAGCTTATTATAATATATTTTTTGGTTGCCTGTAATATCCGTCCAGCCCTTATCATACCCCTCCATGATATAACGATAGGCATTGCTTTTTGGGGAAACAAAGCTCAGGGCTGCGATATTAAAACTGATATTGGAACTGTTATAGGACAGTTGAATCTCTTTTGATAGTGAGATGGATTGTTTCAGTATGCCATTTTCACGAACTGGTATGCTCTCGTTGTTGATCTGAATGTCACTAATAAATATGGGCGGGATAAAGCTATTCTTAATGGATTTTGTCGGGTTAAAGCTTACCATTCCCTTTATGGTGCCAAAATATAATGTACCGTCGTTATCTTTAAATGCTGAATTATAATTAAACTGATCCGCGGGAAGCCCGTCTCTCGATGTATAGATGACCATATGGGGGAGATTTCCGTCCAGTCTGACCAGTCCACCACCTGTTGATATCCATATGCTGTTATTATCGTCTTCCAATACTTTAAATACTTGATTGGAAGGTAAACCCGATTCGGTCAGATAGTTGGTGAAATGCCCATCACGACGGTATTTTGAAAGGCCACTTTCGGTGCAAAACCACAGATTTTTTTTGCTGTCTTCAAATAAGCCATTGACGTAATTATTGACGAGCGTATTGCATTTACCTTGTTCGGAGCTTAAATGTTGTATCTCACCAGTACCGCGATTATATTGATAGACCCCGCTGCCATAAGTGTTGACCCAAAGTATACCATATTCGTCTTCGTAAATTCCTTGTATCCAGGCTTTAATAGGAAGGAGGTTAAAATTGTCGCTGTGTTTATTGTAGCCATATAATGCACGATCCGTTCCGACAAACATGCTGTTGTCTCTGGATTTAAAGATGCAAACAGCGAAGCTACTTTGCAAGGGGCCTCTACCGATGCGGTCATAGTGCTTTTTTAATTCTCCGGTCTTTACGTCGAGTATATCCAGTCCATGTGTTGTGGAGCCTACCCAGAGCTCATCGCCGATTGTTGCGAGGCCATGGACATTGTTATGTGCAATACTTCCCTTTTTTCCATTGGCAACAAAATGCTGGATCTGTTGTGTTTGAGCATCTATTTTGTTTAGACCACCATCTTCTGTACCTATCCAGAAATTTCCATAGTTATCTTTTTTTATGTCATGTACGATATTCCCTGATAAGGCAGATTTTCCAAATCCATACAAGTACTTTTTGAAATTGTCGAATTGGTTGCTGTATTGGTTAAAACCGCCGAAAAATGTTCCAAACCAGATGTTATCTTCACGGTCCCGATAGAAATTCAAAACAGCATTGTCCGATATGGCAAATGGATTGAGCAGATCCTTTTTGATGTGTTGGCTCTGACCTGTATGGATGTCATAAGTATATATTCCAGTCTCCGTTCCGATCCAGTATACCGACTCTGTCTGTTGGATAATACAATTTGCCTGGATGACTTTTTGGGGGTAATGGTTTGCAAATAAGTTTTTTAACGTTCCGTTTTTAAAATCAAACAGGTAGGCTGAATTGATGGTGCCGACCATGAGTAAGGAGTCGTTGATGGCGTAGACGGTCTTTGTGTTAGCCAGTGCTTTCCGATCTGCTTTTTTGAGTGCAATTTGAACAAATTTGCCAGAGTTGACCTGATAGCGTTCGATTGTACTGTTAATATCTGTGGTCCACAGCCCGCCTTTTTTGCTGCTGGTAATGGCTACTAGGGTGTTTTTGTTTTGATCAAAAGGAACGATTTCCGTCGTGTAAGGATTATAACGATAGAGTTTTCCCGTGGAAAGCAGCCAGATAAAACCTGCATATTCATGTATGGCATTTACCTCTCCAATCGGTATTCTATTGAATGGTTGGAAGTTTTCTTTAACCGGATTGTAACAATAGGTCCCCCGTGTCGTTCCTACCCATAGTATACCTTTGCTATCGGTAAGGATACTTAAAATAGACGAGCTCCCGATGCTTGTGGGATCTGAAGCATTGTGCCTAAATATCTTAAATTGATTGCCATCAAAACGATTAAGACCATTCCTAGTCCCTAGCCAAAGAAAGCCCTGGGTATCTTGCGTAATACACTTAACAGAACTATTTGAGAGACCATCGTGGGGTTGATAATTTTTAAAATAGAACGATTGCGCCTGTAGGTTAGTCCATACAAGTAGGAGATAGAGGATAGGTATAAGGGTTATTACGCGCAAAATTGATAATGTATCTCTAAAAATAGTCAATAAAAAAGAAAAAAAAGAGTTTTGCTGATACACTGTGATATAAAATTGAGACGCTATGATTGGGGTTGCAGTAAAGATTTTCTCATTTTTATGGAACGATAATAACCAAATATAAACGTATGTCTTGCCCTAAAATTATGACAGTGAAAACCTGTAATCTTATTTTTCAGCGAGTTTCTTCTCAATGTTTAGCGTTGATGATGCTATATTTCAATGTCTTAAATTTTTGCACTGTTTCTAATTTGGTTTCTCTCGAAGTATGTTGTTTTAAGAAGGTCAGTTGTCGCTATTTGACGGGTGCCTAATGAAGCACGAAATTTTTGATTGCGATAGATTTTGAAATCACTTAACATTATTTGAACAGGACATAGTTCAACATAATATAATCAATTAAACCACCAATTTAGAAGCGTATGAAAAACAAACTACTTGCGCAATGTGTAATGATGCCAGCATTACTGCTTACAACCTTTTTTGCGGTAGCCCAGACCAGGGTACTGAAAGGAAAGGTTGTGGATGAGACCCAAAGTCCATTGACTGGTGCTACCATTAAAGTAAAAGGGAGTACTACAGCAACAACCACCGATGCTGACGGTGGATTTTCAATAAATATCAGTAATGATGCGAAATCACTTGAGGTATCCTATATTGGCTATGCAACCAAGGAAGTACCAATTGCAGGCAACGACATGACCATTGCACTTGAACCTGGCTCCAATCAGGGGTTGGATGAAGTGGTTGTCATTGGTTACGGTACTGCTCGTAAAAGAGACCTGACGGGATCTATGGTAACGATTGGTGCCAAGAATTTTAATAAAGGTATAATGACGAGCCCTGATCAATTGATCCAGGGAAAAACTCCTGGTGTAATGGTTATTAACAACACGGGGCAGCCAGGTGGATCAACCACAGTACGTATCCGTGGTAATTCGTCGATCCGGGCGAGCAATAATCCGCTATTTGTACTTGATGGGGTGCCAATGTCAGGTAATTCACCATTGCCGGAGGGCAGGGGCGGATTTTCCTCGGATAGAGGGAACCCATTGACTTACCTGAATCCAGGTGATATTGCAAGCATGGATATCTTGAAAGACGCTTCCGCTACAGCAATCTATGGGTCACGTGGAGCAAATGGAGTTGTTATAATCACAACGAAAAAAGGAAAAGTCGGACCACCGGAAATTTCTGTTGGTGCTTCTGCGGGGGTATCTACGATGCGTGAATATCCGGATGTGCTAAATGCGTCGCGATTTAGAGAAGCATTGAATTATTATACGCCTTCTGAAGTAGCAAATTCTGACTTTGGCGGTAACGAAGATGCTTTTAAAGCAATTACAAGAAAAGCAATAACTCAAAATTACTATGCAGATGTAGCCGGGGGTACTGAGCACGGGAAATATCGCTTATCTGGTGGATATTTAAACCAAAATGGTATTATCCGTGGATCCCAATTGAAGAAATATACTGCAAATTTTAGCGGTAACTTTCGCTTTTTGGAAAACAAAAGATTAGGACTTGACTTCGCTGTGTTCTTAACTCAAATGGATAACAAATATGCACCAATCAACGCAACCGTGGGGTCGGAAGGAAATGTAATCTCGCAGGCCCTACAATGGAATCCAACAAGACCATTGCGCGATGATAAAGGCAATTTAACATTTGTTAGTTCAACCACACGTAATCCATTGACCAGTATCGAAGCGTTCAAGGACGTTGCAACGACAAACACCATGGTGGTCAATTTGGCACCTTACTATAAAATTACGGATGATTTAGAGTACCGATTTATCTATAGTGCCATGCGACAAACTGGTAACCGTGAAGGTATGTATAGAGCTGGGCTAATTGATCCATCGGCAGTGAATAATGAGCAAGCATTTATCTCTAATAATGGCGAGACAAATTTGCAGATGACACATATGCTTTCTTACAACAAACAAATCAACGATGACTGGAGTGTAAACGCTGTTGCTGGTTATGAGTATTTGGATTATAATTACAACAACAACATCTCATTCGGTGGCGGATTTAAGTATATGGGATTAGATTACTTTGATTATTTGCAATACTCGACAGTTTCAACCCGAGAAATAGCTTCTTACAGAAGTCCGACCAATCAATTGCAGTCATTTTTCTTACGTGGTGGATTTAATTATTTGGATCGCTATTTATTTACAGCGACAGCGCGAAGAGATGGCTCAACTAAATTTGGTGCTAACAACAAATATGCAATGTTCCCATCCCTTGCGATCGCTTGGAATGTGGCGCAGGAAGAGTTTTTGAAATCCAGCGGAATTTTTGATCAGTTGAAAGTTAGAATAGGATGGGGAAAAACAGGGAATCAAGAATTTCCTTCGGGAGCCTCATTGAATAGATTTACCTTCGGCAATCAAAGTGTAGGTAGAGCCAACTTTCAAAATAGAGATCTAAAATGGGAAACCTCCACAACACTCAATGCTGGTATTGATTTCTCTGTATTAAAAGGACGTTTGTACGGTTCAATTGACTATTTCAATAAGAAAACTACGGATGCCTTATTTGAACAGACATTAGCACAGGATGGCCCTGCTGGACGTATCTGGGTAAATTTGGATGGTGAAATTGTCAATAAAGGGGTAGAGATTGCATTGACAGGTACAATCGTGAAAAATGACAACTGGACTTGGGATTTGACCGGTAATGCTACATTCCTAAAAAATAGTGTGAGCGGTTTGGTTGGTTATTATGAAACTGGTGCATTGAGAGGACAAGGTTTCTCAGGTGTATTGGGACAGCGCATGGTCAATGGTCAACCATTAAATGTATGGTATTTGGCCGATTATCAGGGTATTGATCCGCAGACAGGGACAAGTATGTATCGTAGTCACGACGGAAGCATCAATACAACGAATGATCCTGCAAGTAACAAATTTTATATGAATAGCCCTAATCCTACTACTTTGCTAGGTCTTTCGACCAATGTTAGCTATAAGCAATTTTCTTTGGCGGCGAATATGAATGGTGCACTTGGGCATTACTTATTCAATAACACTGCCGCGACAACTTTAGGCATCAGTAATTTGTCTTCCCGTAATATTGGCTCGGCTTTCTTTGATACATCTGTTAAAGAATCCACATCGAATTCAGCGTCAGCCTCGACACGTTATCTGGAAAAAGGAGATTATTTAAAAATGGCTAATTTGACATTGAGCTATAAGGTGGGCAACATAGGGAAAACACTTAAAAATTTAAATGTTTCCCTCACCGGACAAAACCTCTTTATCATAACTAAATATACAGGCTTCGATCCGGAGGTTAACACCGATGGTTCCAGTAATGGTATCCCATCATTGGGTATTGAGTATTTGCCTTATCCTCCAGCCAGAAATATTCTATTGGGGGTGAACTTCTCACTATAAGTATATTGTTAAATGTCATTGGATAACAAAAATATAAGACAGATGAAATTAAGAACTTTATTATATATCGGAATAATCGGTTCAGTTGTGACAAGTACATTCTCTTGTACAAAACTGAAGGAAGAATTTAGGGGTGAACTAGAGGAGGGGACATCGGC
The DNA here is from genome assembly GCF_019969845.1 of Sphingobacterium sp. GVS05A. Lineage (GTDB taxonomy): Bacteria > Bacteroidota > Bacteroidia > Sphingobacteriales > Sphingobacteriaceae > Sphingobacterium. The sequence continues at coordinate 165,699 of NZ_JAHXYR010000010.1, read as the reverse complement.
TATAGATCCGGGGGCACTCTTAGTGACTGCTTATAATTCTTTAAATACTCCTTATCAACAGGAACAGCGTTGGGTAATGCAGGAAATATCAACAGATGCGGCGATGGCCCCTACGCGTGGTGGTGATTGGGATGATAACGGAATGCACCGGGCAATTCATCTTCATACCTGGAATGCAGATAATGGTTATATGAATAATACCTTTGTTAGTTTAGGTACTGCAGTTTACAACGCGGGTGTTGTCGTGCGTAGCAATCCAAATGCACAGCAGGCTGCAGAAGCAAGATTTATCCGCGCTTTGGCCATGTTTGATCTCTTGGATCTCTATGGAGTAGTGCCTTTACGACAGGGCCCCTCACTTGAAGATTTTAAAATAGCGCCAGATGTATTGCAGCCGCAGGCAGCCATTGATTTTATGGTAAAAGAACTGAACGAAATCTTAAGTAGTTTACCCGCCAATGGGCCAAGAGCGGCTTATGTAGCAAATAGGAATGCCGCAAGAACATTATTGATGAAAATCTACTTAAATAAGGGCGCATTTTTAACTCGGCAAACACCAACTTTTGCGGCAGAGGACATGAATAAAGTGGTTGCTTTAGCAAAAGAAATTACCGCAAGTGGAGCATATACGGTATCTGCAAAAGGAAAGTATTTTGATAATTTTGCCCCGGATAATGATGAAAAATCAACCGAGAATATCTATACCTTATTCAATAAAAATGGAGAAAGAGGTGGTAATGTGGATCGAACCTGGAATACAGTTGCCCATTATAATCTGAATCCAGGAGGATGGAATGGCTGGTGTACACTCTCGGATTACTATGATAAATTTGCGGCGGCAGATGAGCGTAGAGGTATTTACTATGACTATCCAGCAGATACTACCTCAAATAGAACCAAGAAATTCCAACGTCAGAATGTAGGCTTTTTTGCCGGACAGCAATATAATTGGAGTACCAATAAGGCCCTAATGGCTCGAAACCCTTCAACAGCACCCCTATCATTCACACGTGAAGTAACAATCAGGACTTCGGGGACCACATTGGAAACGGCAGGTATCCGCCCAATGAAGTATGCATTTGACTATGCGGTGACTGGACAACGGAATAACGATTGGGTTGTGTTTCGTTACTCTGATGTGTTATTAATGCAAGCAGAGGCTGTATTGAGAGGTGGGACAGGTTCTGCTTCAGAAGCTCTAGATTTAGTCAATAAAATTCGTACCAATCGTGGCGTTACTAACTTCACGACCTTGACGCTCGACAATCTATTAGATGAGCGTGCACGTGAATTGTATTGGGAAGGTTGGCGGAGACAAGATCTGATCCGATTCGGCAAGTTTTTACTGGCATGGCAAGAGAAGGCAGCTGATCCAGATCCAAAAACCTTGATTTATCCAATTCCTAGCCAACAGATTGCGGTAAACCCTAACCTGAAACAAAATCCAGGTTATTAATACGCAAAAGCTACAGTTGCTCCCTAGGAGGCGGCTTGTAGATTGCTGATTTTTTATTAAAGGTATTTAGACTATCGTCATTACTGTGGTAGTTTAAATACTTTTTTTGTTTGGGCAAATTAGCGATTTTCTGAAGCTGCTAGCTGTATATCCCTCAAAATTCCCTGATGATACCTATTGAACCCGAAAATATTATCTTGTTTTTTTGATAAAAAATAGTCACTTTAGTTGTGGATAACTAGCCAAAGAGGATTGGTTATTTGACGGTTAAAACTTAGAAACTTTCAAATAGCTTATTCCATTACAAGATTTCATCGGAAAGATTGTATGGAAATACGACCATCTAAATGTAGAATATGATTAATGACATCCTACAGCGCGCACCGACTGACGAAAAAGAATTTTTTCTAGTCTATCGTTATTGGTATAGAAAATTATATTATTTTTTATATCAGAAAACGCAGTGTTCGGATCTCGCTGAAGATGTTGTCCAACAAACATTTCTGATCATTTGGGAACGTAAAAATGGGGCAGATCAGCGGGTGCTATTCAGTACACAGCTCTTTCAGATTGCGCGTACCAAATTGATTGACGAACTTCGCAGGCAGGCCTTAAACCGAAAATACGTAGATTTTGAGAAACCTTTTGTGCTGAGCCAGTATGAAGATATGGAAAGACGGATCGCCTACAAAGACGAGTTGGAATATGTCAAAGGGCTGATTGCGCAAATGCCCTTTATGAGGCAGCAGGTCTTTTATCTACATAAGTTTGAAGAGTTGAGTTACAAAGAAATTGCCGTCAAATTATCTATTTCGCCTAAGACCGTAGAGAATCACATTAGTATCGGTTTAAAATTCATTAAGAAATTTTTCAAATTGCTTTAGGGGATAAGGTAACCTTTATTCGTATAACAGTTAAATACCTGCTCGCAAATGGGCAACAACTGTTATGAATCGTAAGCAATTATTAAATAAATTCCTGGCAAACCAATGCTCAGCGGAAGAGGCTAAACTTGTCTTCTCTTGGCTTAATGAGAACCCGAAATTATTGGATGACCTGATCTCGGAGGATGATTGGACCTCTTATATTGCACAGGAGAAAAATGTTAAGCGTAGGAATGGCAATATCTCCAAGATATTTACTGTTTTTGTCGTCTTTGGCTTGCTGTTTTTTTGCTCAAATCTGTTTGAGGAACGACAAGGTCAAATTGCACAAGAGATCATTAGGAAGACCTATTATAATCCGTTATCTCGGCCCAAAGAAATCATTACGGACGATGAATCTCATCTTGTTCTTGCACCGGGAGCATTGGTGCAGGTCAGAATAAAATCAAATCTTGATTTCAGATATGTAAAGGTATTGGAGGGAAAAGTTCAATTTAAAGTAGCAAAAGATCCATCTAAGCCTTTTATTGTGGAGAGTGATCAATTGACAACAACCGCACTCGGAACACAATTTATTGTAAACTACACAAGTCGCTCTAAAGACGTCCTTGTACAGTTGCTGGAAGGGAAGGTACGTGTGGCACATGTAATGCAAAGTGCCGAGCATGTAAAAATCCTGAAACCTGGACAGCAAATTTACTTCTCAGCAGCTTCGCAAATGGTTCTTTCCGACTTCGGAAACACTAGTAAAGGAGCTGACCGTGTAGTTAATTTCTTGCCACAGCTTATAGGTACAGCGAAAGAAAAAGAATATAGTTACCCAATGACGATTCATCAATCGGCAAACTGGTTGGAAATGGAACAAACTTCCCTGTCCGAAATTATCCAATACATCAATCATGAACTAGATATGCCTGTATCGTATGATTCGTTACTGGTCAGGAATTATCGTTTAAAAGGGCGTTTCCGGAGGAATGCGGCTATGGATTTACAGGATAAAACACAACTGGCTGAATCCATTCTACAATTGATTGTTGAAGTAAATCCATTTAAGTTGGAAAAACAACAGAACACATATATACTCAAACCTAAAAAATAGAATTATGGTAAAACTCAACTTAACCAAGAAACCATTTTTTGTTTTGCTGCTCCTGACACTGATGTCCTTTCAATGTCTGGCTGGAACGATCAATGGTATTGTCAAGAATGCTGCCGGACAGCGTCTAGCTGGGGTCAGTATCGTATTGAAAAATGCGGGAAGTAATTTTTCGACGAGCAGTTCTAGTGCATCAGACGGGAGCTTTCGTTTTGCGGAAGTCCCTAATGCCAAAGGTTATGAATTAACCTTTTCCTATGTAGGTTATCAGACTTATGTAGAAAAAGATGTACAAGTGTCAGTTTCGGGCGCGACAACCCTGTCTATTATCCTGGAGGATCAAGTCAACCAATTGGAAGATGTAGTGGTGATCGGATATGGTAAGCAGAAAAAAAGTGATCTGACGGGGGCCATTGCTTCGCTTTCGAGCAATGAGCTAACAAAAGGCGGTGCTGTGAGTAATGTCGGGCAAGCATTGCAAGGAAAAGCTTCAGGAGTAGTAGTAACACAAAATTCGAAAGCTCCGGGTGGAAGTACATCTATTCGGATTCGAGGAACAAATTCCATCAGTGGAAGTAATGATCCATTGTATGTTATTGATGGTTTCCCTACAAATAATGGGATCAATATCAACCCAGATGATATCGCCTCCATGGACATTCTCAAAGATGCATCAGCAACAGCGATCTATGGATCCAGAGGTGCAAACGGTGTCATCATCATTACGACGAAAAGAGGTAAGACAGATCAAAATAATATTACTTATAGTGGTTATGTGGGGACACAAAATCCGATTAATCCCTTCACTTTTTTGGATGGCAAGCAATATATGAATCTGGCTAATGCATTGTATAAAGAAATTAAGGGACGAGAAAATCAGGAATATGCAGTATACACAAAATCACAGCTTGAGTCGGATGTCAATACCGATTGGATAAAAGAGACGATGCGCAATAGCATTTTGCAGAATCATAACCTACAGTTTTCTGGAGGTGGTGAGAAAACAAAAGTATTGACAAGCCTAGGCTATTTTGATCAAAAAGGAGTTCTGAAGACAACGGATTTTAATCGGGTATCGGGGCGTATCAATGTGGATCAAAAAGTTAACGATTTTATTCGAGCTGGTGCAACTTTGTCTGCCCAACGAGAGAAATCCAATATGCAGGTTTATGATGGAAATATTTTGAATTCCAATGTATTGTATAGCATCCTTACTTATGATCCTACGGTTCCAGTGTATAATGCCGATGGTAGCTTTGGAAGGCCTCCGGGCGGACAGGGTGATAATCCATTGGCCAACTTAATTTCTCGAATCAACGATGTGCAACGCGACAAATTAAATGGAAATATCTTCGTCGAAGTCAATCCGATCAAAGAATTGACATTACGTATGAATGCTGGGACAGAGATTACCCATGACCAATTAGGTAGCTATCTAACCAGAGATTCTTATCAAGGGGGCATCGACGATGGGGTTGCTAGTCAGGCTGACTATAATGAAACACATAATCTTATTGACTTTTACGCGACATACGCAAAAGTATTTAACGAAAAGCATAGCTTGAATGTGATGGGCGGTTATTCGTACGAAAAATATGTGCGTAACAATAAGGGCATAAACGTTAAAGGATTTTCGACTGATTTATTAGAGTACAATAATGTAGGGATGGCTTCGAGTATTACTGGCGTGAATTCGGCAAAATCTGAGAATCTCGTGATCTCTTTCTTTGGGCGTGTAAATTATGCTTATAACGATAAATACCTGTTGACGGCGACTTTAAGAAGGGATGGCTCTTCGCGTTTCAGTCCCAATCACCGTTGGGGAACTTTTCCTTCAGCGGCCTTTGCCTGGAAAATCTATAATGAGGACTTTATGAAAGAGCAACAGTTGTTTTCAGATTTAAAGTTTAGATTGGGCTACGGTCAGACCGGAAATGACCGCGTGGCGGACTATGCTTCCTATGGCTTAATGGATAATGGACACTATACTTTTGATGGCGTCAATAACGCCGGTGGTGTAAAGCAAAATCCGAATTACCCTGAAAACGATAAACTAAAATGGGAATCCACCACGCAGTATAATGTGGGGGTTGATTTTTCATTCTTTAAAAATAGATTGGCATTTACCCTGGATGCTTATTACAAGAAGACAAACGATCTCTTGATAAGAAGTATACTGCCATACTACACTGGATATAGCTCTGGACAGCGTAATCTGGGAACGATGAATAATAAAGGATTGGAGTTCTCGGTAACAAGTAAGAACATGACGGGTGAATTTAACTGGGAAACAAAATTGAACCTTGCGATGAACCGTAATAAAGTTTCCAGTCTCGGTGGTGAACCAGATCAACTATTGACTTCTTCAAAACCAATGGGCAATGTCTCGGAAGAGGCTTATTCCGTGATTCGTGTAGGTGAATCGCTAGGATCCTTGTTTGGTTATAAATATCTTGGTGTGATCCAACAGGGGGAGAAGTATGCTCCTCAACCTAACTCAGATCCTGGTGATCCGAAATTTGCTGATGTCAATGGTGACGGCACGATCAACTCAGCTGACCGTACAATCATTGGTCGGGGATATCCGAAATTGAATTTTGGTATGACCAATACATTTACATATAAACATTTCGATCTAACTGCGTTTGTCTATGGGAATATAGGAAACGATATGCTCAATATGACACGTATGAATCTCGAATGGCAACGGAGTACAGAAGCGTTGAACCGATGGACACCGACTAATACCAACACGGATATCCCAAGAAATGGATTTTATTATATGAGTTATGGCGGGTATATCAATGATCATTTTGTTGAAAATGCATCTTTCTTACGTTTACGGAACTTGACATTGGGTTATACCGTTCCATTGAAAACGAAAGCAATTCAATCCATCCGTGTGTACGGCATGGCAGAAAACTTATTTACAATCAGTAATTACTCCGGTTGGGATCCCGAGGTGGATACTAAAGGTTATGAAAATGATGCGTTGGTAAAGAATAGATCCGGAAATAACCAGAGTGCTAATGCTGGTGTGGGATTGGACTTCAATTCCTATCCTTCAATGCGTTCATTTACTTTTGGCGTTAGTGCCACATTTTAATATGTAACACCCAAAAATTCTATACGACATGAACAAGATTAAAACGAATATAAAATATATGCTGGGGATAGCTGGACTAGCCTCTATTCTTACAGGAAGTTTGCAAAGTTGCACCAAGCTCGAACCAAAGTTATATAGCGATCTAACAACTAAAAACGCCTATTCAACAGAAAGCGATATTAATGCAGCCTTAACAGGTATATATACAAGTTTGTCACCTTATCCCGGTGATGCCTATCTATATTATGCGGGATATCTGGTGATGATTACAGATTATGCGACTGATATAGGGTTTTCTACGGCAGCTGGAGATCCTACACGGATGAGTAATTTTACATACGATGACAATAACCGGTATTTTAAGTTCAACTACCAGAATATGTACCAGGTTATCAGTAATGCGAATATGCTGATTGACCGTATTGAAAATGTAACGATCTCTGAGGGGCGTAAAAAGGAAATTATTGCACAGGCGAGATTTCTGCGCGCTTTATCCTATATGGATCTAACGGATGCTTGGGGGCCTGTGCCGCTAATTACTACGGTTAAAAATCCTACAGAAAGCTACAATGAGCCCTTGGCTCCCGTTGAAAAAATCGACGCACAGATTGCAGAAGATTGTCAATATGCAATGGATAACCTTCCGGAAAAATGGGCCGCCGAAATTGGACGTGCGACAAAAGGTGCCGCGCTTACACTGATGGGCAAGATGTATATGCGTTCACATAACTATGAAAAAGCAAAGACTTATATTGATCAAGTACTGGCGCTGCGAAACAAAGGTATATATAAATTAAACCCTGACTTTAAGAAAGAATGGTCTGATGACAATAAGGTGGATATGGGTTTGATCTTTGGTGTTCTACATGAACCTACATTAAATGGAGGCGAGATTACAAACCACTTTGGTCCAACCGATAATCCAGAAGTACCGGATAGATGGCAATATTACGGTGTATCATTGGATTTTTGGCGGAAGTATAGTGATCTCGATCCGCGAAAAAAATTCTTCTATTACAATTACGAGGGTAAAGCGGCACGTGATAAAAATACGAAACATGGATTTTTTTACATGCTACCAGCAAAAGGGCAGACAACACCGCCTAGTGATACAGTGAAGTTTTTGCAAAATGTCGCTACAAAAAAATACTCCTACGATATGGTCAACAACTCCTATCTTGATGGACGGACCATACAAGTATTTCGTTTAGCGGATGTGATTTTGTGTAAAGCGGAAATTGAAAATGCATTGAATGGGCCCGCAGCTGCATTGCCTTACATCAATGAAGTTCGCAAACGGGCTGGTGCACCAGCTTATGGTGATCATCCAGACTTCCCAGTACCGACAAGTAAGGACCAGATGATTGATGCGTTGGTGGATGAACGTGGTTTTGAACTGGTATTCGAGTATAAAAGACGCCAAGACTTGATCCGATTGGGACGTTATGAAAAAGTGAGTAATGCCTATCTTAAAGGTCGCGGATTGAGGGAGAATGTTACTGAAGCAATGCGGTATTTTCCTTATCCATTGGAAGAGGCCCGCTTACATCAGGAAATGACTGCAGCAAATCCATCACGATTGCCTAAATAATAATAAGACGGAATAAAAAAATATGTGCAGATGAAATTCTTCAAAGCAATTATCGTATTAACGGCCATAGTGGCTGCCTCTGCCGGTTACTATTATTACAGCAATCAGGTAGAAATCGAAACGATTGAACTCACATCACCCAATAACCTGCCCCTCGATGAGGATATTCATGTACGTCTGAGCAAAGCTGCGGATGCCTATGTCGAATATTGGAAAGAGGATGGTGGGCAGGTCCATCAAACCGTTGTGTCGAAATCGTCACTGAATCATAACTTTCATCTCTTGACGCTGGAACCTAATAGCAGCTACAAATTTCGGATAGTCATCGATCAAGTAATCCCCATCAAATCCAGTGAAAGGTCTTTTAAGACAAGACCGCAATCGCCATGGATGGTGCATGATTGGATCAAAGCCGACCACCCGCATGATGAAAAAGCACTGGGGAATGGCCTGGTATTATTATGCTATCGCGGTTATCCAGGCTATATGGCTATGGTCGACGGGAAAGGAACGATCCGATGGTATTGGCAAGATGAGAAATTGGGTGTACGCCTGGCTTCATTAACACCTAGGGGAACAATTTTAGCCTTACTGGCTCCTGCAAGTAAAGATGAGTTCAATAAGCCCAACCAACCGAGTAAGAAATCAACCAATGCCAGTTATTATCTGCGCAGCGGAAGGATCGGATTTGTAGGCGGGACTGTATTGGTAGAGATTGATCTGACAGGAAAGGAAATTACCCGGATCGATCTGGATAAAAAGGGGATCGTCATGCATCACGACGTACAGATGGATAAGCAAAATAATATCGTTGGTATCGTCAGGGATTTTAGAATAGATGATAGACCCGGTCATCCAAAAGATACGCTTTGGGGAGATGCTATATTGACCATGGATACCAAAGGCAATGTGTTGAAAAAATGGTCCCCCTGGAAAAAATGGGATATTCAGAACGATAAAAAATTGGATAGCCTAAAACATGACCGATTCCACTTTAATACCATTTCCTTTGACAGGGACAGCAATTACCTCACTTCTTCACCAATTGAAAATCAAGTTTGGAAAATTGATGCGAAAACGGGCGATATCCTCTGGAAACTAGGAAAGGACGGTGATTTTAAATTGAAGGAAAAAGACTTGTTCTATTTTCAGCATGCACCGCATATCACCAAAACTGGTGAACTACTTCTTTTTGATAATGGCGATTTCTCCCCTCGTGATAGTACAACGGCCAATAAACAGTCCCGTGCCATCGCCTTCATCCTTGACCAAAAGAACAAAACGGCAACATTAGCTTATGCAGCCCCTATTCCTAAAAAACAATTTACTGCAAGAATGGGAAGTGCTTATGAATTGGAGAATGGCAATCTGCTGCAAACAAGCTCAAAGACCGGATCGGTGCTCATAACAGATAAAAAAGGTAAAGTACTCTGGGAGTTAAATGCCTATTTTATACCTTATCGTGCCCTGTATGTCCCCGAAGAAATTTGGAATAAATATCGAAAAAACTAATGCATAAAAAAGCATAAGATCACCTTGAGCTGAGTGTGGTATATATCCGGTATAATCACTTTCGCTCAAGGTGACTTTAATGGCAATTAATAACTATTTACGTGTACTGGCTTTTGTGTACACCTAACACCTTGTATGATGAAGAAAAGAACAGCCTATAGTAAGCTGGCAACAATCCTTGCCGTATCATTATTCGTAAACGCTGTCCATGGACAGCTGGCTTATCCGCCTGAAAAGCAAAAATGGGATGCGGATCAACTTGGTAATCACCGTGCGGTTCTCAAGATAAATACAGATCAAAAAGAGGTTCAAGCTGTTATTCCTTGGCGTAACCGATGGGTTGAGGATAATCAAGAGGTCATAATTGTTGATAGTGCGAGTAATAAACAGGTAACGTCGATTAATTATCTCTGGATGAATGCAGAATCGGGTGGCTTAGGTTTTCGTCCGACTTCAGGCAAGGGAATATATTATGTTTATTATTTACCTTATAAAATGGGTGGACGTAGCCGAAATTATCCGGATGCGATCTACTTGAAAAATTCAACGCCAGCACCCGTTCAAGCGGCAAAAAATGGCGCTATTAGTTCCAAAGGTATCACTGTTGAACGGTTTGAAGCGGTGGATCAGTATAATAGCAATGATCCCATGGAAGTGCTGGCTACTAAAGCGGAGATCAAAAGCTTCTTGAACAGCAACGCAAAAGAAGATTATTTTGTTTTTCCTGAAAGACGGGAGTCTCCCATAAAAATGGAAAATAACCTCCCACAACTGTGGATGACGAAAACTAAGGTTCCGAATCAACTGGAGGGAAATGCACAAAAAGGCGAATACTATGCTTTTCAATTGGGATTGTGGTCGCCGAAGCGAGACCTTCAAACAGTTCAGGTATCATTTTCGGATTTTAAGTCTAGCGATGGGGTAATTATTGCTGCCAATAGCTTGAACTGTTTAAATACGCAAGGCACGGCTTATACAGGAGAGGCGATGCATTTGACTGTGAATGTACCTGCTAACAAGATACAAGCCCTTTGGTGTGGCATGCAAGTGCCGGAAAATATTCCGGTGGGGACTTATGTCGGCACAGCCACGGTAAAAGCGAATAATGCTACAGCCAAGAAGGTCAAGCTTGTATTTCATGTGTCGGACAACGCCAGTGGACTGGCAAGTGTTGACCAACCCTGGAAAATGACTCGATTGCCCTGGCTGAATTCAACGCTGGCGCAAAAGAATACTGTCATTGCACCCTATACGCCAATTGCTTTGACAGCTGATTCAACCTTACAGCTCTTGGGACGTGAAGTTAAGTTGAGCGCAAGTGGTCTGCCCAAACAGATCAGTACATTTTTTACGCCCGAAATGACATCGATCTCAAAAAAGCCAAATACATTGTTGTATGAACCTGTACATTTTCATTTCTATCGTGCCTCAGACGGAAAGGAAATACAGCTACAAGCTTCGGGCGTTCAATTTAAAGAGAAAAATGAAGGTGAGTATCGTTGGATAGCCAAAAATGAATCTGCCGACCTGACGATGGAAGTGGAGGGGAAACTGGAATTTGATGGTTATCTACATTATGTGGTTAAACTAACAGCATTAAATGATATCACTTTAAAAGATATCAATATGCATATTCCAGTCATGCCTGACAAAGCAAACTATTTTATGGGGCTAGGACAGAAGGGAGGAAAGCGACCGGAACAGCTTTCGTGGAAATGGGATGTCGCAAATAAGAATCAAGATGGCGGCTGGATTGGTTCTGTAAATGCAGGACTTCAGTTTTCACTGCGCGATGAACATTATTCACGGCCACTTAACACAAACTTCTATCTTCAAAAACCATTGGTGCTGCCAACCTCCTGGGGTAATGAGAATAAAGGTGGAATAGATATCGGTCTCAAGGGCAAATCGGTTTTGGTCAATAGCTATAGTGGTGAACGTCAGCTTAAAAAAGGAGCAGTACTTTATTATAATTTTACTCTATTAATTACACCATTCCATCCGATAAATACTGAAACACAATGGAATGAACGCTATTATCACGCTTATAAACCGGTAGATTCGGTCGTGGCAAGTGGATCCAATGTCATTAATATCCACCATGCTAACGTGATCAATCCCTATATCAATTATCCATTTATCGCGACCAAAGAGATGAAGCAATATATTGATCAGGCACATCATGCAGGATTGAAAGTGAAGATTTACAATACGGTACGCGAGGTTTCCAACAGAGTGTACGAGCTCTATCCTTTGCGGAGCCTAGGCACGGAGGTGTTTTCACCCGGAAAGGGTGGCGGCTATTCTTGGTTGCAGGAACATGTGGGAAACAATTACCTTGCCGCTTGGTATGTACCCGAATTTAAAGATGCTGCCGTTATCAACAGTGGTATGAATAGATGGCACAACTATTATGTAGAAGGCATGAACTGGCTGGTAGATAATATTGGTATTGATGGAATTTATCTTGATGATGTTGCTTTTGACCGGGTAACAATGAAGCGTATCAAGCGAGTGTTGACCAAAAATGGGAAATCGGGCCTAATTGATTTACACTCTGCGAATCAATATAACAAAAGCGATGGCTTTAACAACAGTGCAAATCTCTATCTCGAGCATTTTCCTTATATCAATAGATTATGGTTTGGCGAATATTTTGATTACGAAAATAACCAACCTGATTTCTTCTTAACAGAAGTAAGTGGGATCCCTTTTGGATTGATGGGCGAAATGCTTCAGGATGGCGGTAATCCTTGGCGCGGAATGATCTATGGGATGACTAATCGGATGCCTTACCAAAAGCTGACACCGAAAGATTTATGGAAGACCTGGGATAACTTTGGTATCAAAGGGAGCAATATGATTGGCTACTGGTCACCAAACATCCCGGTAAAGACAGATAACGAGAAGGTATTGACAACAGTTTATAGCAGACCTGGAAAAGCGATGGTCGCTATAGCTAGCTGGGCCGATACGGACGTTGATGTGGTACTAGCTATTGATTGGGATAAATTAGGTATTGATCCGAAAAAGGCGAAACTATCGATTCCAACAATAGCCGATTTTCAATCGGGTAAACCATATAAATTTGGAGATAAGATTTCTATTGCTAAGAATAAAGGAATCATTCTTTTAATAGAATAATAGCCGTAGTCTGTATATAGCGTGGAGTTATTTTAGGTTCCATGGGGAGTAAGGGCTGGGGGAATGTTGTTGTCGAAATTGCCGGGAGTTATAGGAAAACTTTTGGTGGCTAGTGAATTAATGAATAAATACATATTTCAATGAAAAAATGGATAGTGATATTATTGCTGGGGAATTGTACGCTCACGGTATTGGCACAGCAGCCGGCAAGGATTTCTGAAATAAAAAAACGCTATACGACTTATCCGTTTTCGGATCCAGACCCGATCGCTTCAGCACAGAAACTTTATCCTTATTTTCGATTTGACGGTTTTACAAATACTTCCATTGAAAAAGAATGGAAGACCGTGATCTTGGAAAATGATTATATCCGTGTTCAGGTTATGCCCGAAATAGGGGGCAAGATCTGGTCTGCCTATGATAAAGTAGGAAAGCGGGATTATATCTATAACAATGGGGTCGTGAAATTCAGAGATATTGCAATGCGGGGACCATGGACAAGCGGAGGTATTGAAGCGAACTATGGAATTATTGGCCATACCCCCAATACGTCTACTCCCGTGGATTATCTGTTACAGGAGCATACCGATGGCAGTGTTAGTTGCTTTATTCATGCTTTTGATCTTTTGAGCCGTAGCAACTGGACTATGGAAATTCGTTTAGAAAAAGACAAAGGCTATTTCTCCACGCGTTCTTTCTGGTCCAATAGCAATGCCGTTGAACAACCTTATTATACCTGGATGAATTTAGGAGTGGAGGCTGGCGAGGGTTTGAAGTTTTTGTATCCAGGGAATAAGTACATCGGTCATGATGGAGATGCACATCCATGGCCCATTGACGATAAAGGACGTGACCTATCCAATTATCGTGAAAATGCATTCGGCAGTTCGAAATCTTACCACGTCCTTGGGGCACATAGTAAGGCCTTTGGAGTATATTATAAAGATCGTGATAATGGCATGGCCCGATATGCCCTGCGTGAAGATAAATTGGGCAAGAAAATATTTCTGTGGTCACAAGCGGGCGATGGACAGATCTGGGAGAAGCTGCTGACAGATCAGAGCGGTCAATATGTGGAGATCCAAAGTGGTCGATTATTCAATCAAAATGTGCCGTCAAGTAGTTTAACCCCATTCAAACAAATTGGATTTGCCCCCTATCAGAGTGATGCATGGACGGAGTATTGGATGCCTTTTGCTGGCATAGGCGAACCTAAAGGTTTTCAATTATCCGCGGCACTACAGGTGAAGCAAGAAGCGAAAAAGCTACTGTTGACCGTCGATCCCAAACGACCGCTACAGGACAGCATCTTTGCACTCGACAGTAATGGTATGAGGCTGGGGGGGAGCTATCTGTCCGCTCAAGTGGGGGAAGTAAAACACATTGCTTTGAAACTAAAAAGTGAAGATGTTCCCTCTTATCTCAAAATAGGGAAAGATTATTTTGATTTAAGGCAGAATGAGCTTGCTGCTGCATTGAATCGACCTACTGGATCAAATAGTGGAGTAGCGATAGATAGCAATCAAACCAAACTATTTGAAGTACGGGACTTACTCCGGTTTAGGCAATATGGTGTAGCGGAAAACATGTTAAATGGGTTGACGGAAAAGCAAGTTCCCAAATTGGATTTCTTGTTGGAAAAGGCCAAACTTGCTTGGTTCAAAATGAATTATAAGCAATGCTATGACTATGCACGTCAGGCGTTAGCGATTGATACATACCATGCTCCCGCTAATTATTATTATGGTCTGGCTGCGATTAAGTTGGGAAAGACACATGATGCTTTGGACGGATTTGAAGTTGCATCCTTAGATCCTACATGGCGCAGTGCTGCTTATCTACAGCTTGCCAAGTACCACTACCGGATTAAGCAGGATGAGCCTGCGCTTGCCTATACTGAAAAAGCGATACTAGCGAATCCGTTAAATATAGATGCCCTGCAATTACAGCTACTTATTCAGAAACGAAAAGGGATAACGCTGGATACGGCTTTGTGTCAACGTATTGCCCAATACGATCCTTTCAATGCCTTTATTCAATTTGAAGAGAAAAATGAAGTGTTATCAAAGCAGGAATTCGCTTCGGAAAAATGCTTTGAACTGGCTATTTGGTATGCCGATCTACACGAATATAAACGTGCTATTACCCTACTCAGTAAGAATAAGCCGCATACGGAGATGCTATTGTGGCTGGCTTGGCTGACTAGAGAGGAACCAATAGTGAGCCGGGGCTACCTGACACGTGCTACAGCAAGCAGCCCTGCCTTTGTGTTTCCTTTTCGTGAAGAAAGTGAGCCGGTGTTTGAATGGGCCGGAGAACAGCTCAAAAACTGGAAAGTAGCTTATTTGAAAGCCTTACTTTATCGTTTCCGAAATCAAGGCGAAAAAGCGAAGCAACTATTAGCTGCCGTGACTACTGAACCGTCGGATTTTGGTGCTTACTTTGCCCTGAAATCCAGTCTTGAGGAAGATAAAAAGATCGATATGTCTATTACAGCTATGCGACTAGCAGTAACCGCCGAACCGAATGAATGGCGATATGGTCTTCGTTTAGTTGAATTATTAAATAAAGGAAAACAGTATGATCAGGCACTCCAGGTCAGTACAAAGTATCGCCGCGCGTTTCCAAAGAACTACATCCTGACCTTGGCACATGTACGGACTTTGTTGTTGAATAAAGAATATCAGCGCGCTGAAGCTGAATTGCAAAAGATCGAAATCCTTCCTTTTGAAGGGGCAACCGAAGGACATAACTACTATGTACAGACCAAATTAATGCTGGCCTATCAATACCTGCAGCAAAGAAAGTATAAGGAAGCAAACCTGAAGGTAGAAGAGTCAAGACTTTGGCCATCTCAACTCGGTGTAGGGGAGCCTTATCCTGATGAAAAAAATGAAATTCTTGCAGATTGGCTAGCAGCATATCTACAAAAGAAAATGGGGAATAGTACCGGTGAAACAAATCTTCTACAGCAGATAAACCAACGCAAGCAGTCCAAAAATAAGTACGAATCTCTACTTCAACAAGCAGCTATACAGCAATTAGCAAATAGGGGAATTACCGTCAGTAGCGGGAAAGTTGTTCCTTTAATTGACCAGTCAAATGCAAGCTTTTTTGATCAGATACAAAAAGATAATTTAACAACGTATTGGCCGGAGTTGATCCGACGAATTTATTTTGGGCAAGATCAGCGCATGTTTTAATTTCCTTCGCTGTTGATAGCTGTAAAAAGAGGAAGCTTTTAATGTTTTTTTGTAATCGATAAAAAAGATGTAGATTTAATTAAGCAAAAGATTAAATAAACAGTGAGAATGGTCCTTAGGCAACTTTACTTGATCGTATTGGTCATCGCGTTTTGCCAATGTCATGGTAATAGCAATGCTATAGCAAATAACGGAAAATTTCAGCCAGGAGTGGATACGATGGAAAAAGTGCGATCTGTTACCGGGCAATTCAAGTCAAACTATCGGGTTGTCCAGTTAAGCTCTGCAATGGAAAAGTTGCTTTTTGTGCTCAATAAAGGGGATATTTATCTTCCCGAAAATGGCTTTTTTCTGCAATTGAGTCCGAAGGATGCCAAGCGTCTTGGCAAAGATTATATTTTATTGATCCCCCTTTTTCCCGATAGAGGAAGTTTATTGTATAATTATGATCAGGACTTTACGTTTGAAATAATTGCTGTGCCAGGGGTGGAAAACTGCTATTATACCAAGAATGTCTCATTTTTCAATACCCATAATAAGGATAAAATCGCGTCTGAAAATGATCGTTATTCAGCATCTATTTTTAATAAGCCTACGTTGAAGGATACAATAGAGTGGGCAATTTTTACGGATTATCGCGACCTACGGGACCTGCCGCAATGGATAGATCACTTAGATAACAAGCAACAGGTTATCGTTCACTATGTGGGTTGCGCGGAAACACCTGATGGAGGGCTGGCAATACATGATTACAAGCCTACTGCGGTAGCTGATCTTGCAAGGGAACGATTAAACGATGTTAGAAATAAGATGGTATCCTTAGGTCCGCCGCAAGAGGATGCTCAAAGGGAACAATGGAAGACTTGGCTAGATAATTTGAGCCGCCTTTATCCAAAAGATCGATTCTTAAAAGAAGGGACAAAGGTATGGACGAAGACATTTAAGGAAAATACGAATGGGCTATTTGCCCTAGATGAAACAAACGGCAAAATCATTAGGTTACACCCTCAACCGGATTATCTTAATTTTAAGGATCAGCAACTGTTGTTAATCAATCCTTCTGACAGTAGTATTCAAGTCAGTACAATTGCTTCTCCACAACAACCAAATGCCCAGGAATTCTTCGATTTTAGAGTTGAAAATGGAGCTCTATTTACCATTAATAAACTATTCCAATGGGGACATTACATTGCGGAACCAGCCAATGTAAAAAACATATTCTATAAGGAAAGGGCTTCCAGAAAATTACTGTCCGAGGTACGGGATATGATTATCGATCGCTGTTATATGACACAGGAGTATAGTTATATCCTCTATCATAAGGACCGGACAGTGAATTATGAAATGTTATGTATTAACAGTAGGACAGGCGCAATAATTGCACAAAAATCATTAGATAGATTTTTGACAGAAGCACATATTACCAAAGGAAAAATCGAGTATTTGCCCTTTGCGACAATGAACCGAACTACCGAAAACTTTCCCCTGCTGTTTAAATTAAATGGGGTCGTATACCACATCTCACTCAATAACAAATTAATGCCCGTTGAAACAGCAAAGTTGCCAACGAATTTACCGTGGCATCCAAGCTTTTTGTCCGTTGATAAGCATGCCTTTTATTTTGATAAAGTCGATAATGAGCTGCAGTTCTATCCGGTCGATCACAGAGAGCCTATGCCATCAGTCAAACTAGCGGATCAGGTTTTTGATCGTTTTATACTGGTTCCAGATGGGGATAATTTTCGTTTTTTCTATGAATATGGGGATGCGTTTACACACGGAATAAAGACTATTTTAATTAATGGGGCTACATTTAAACAAGAGGGAGAAGCCGAGCTTGTTTATTCTTATGTTCCCTTGGAAACAGAATCCAGTGACAATACACCCAATAATTTAAAAGCTTTTAAAATTGGAAAGAAATGGATTGTTACTTTTATGCTGGAACAGGAGCTGATCGTGACGGAAATTTAATTTATCAGTGGATCTTCCATTGTTTTAACGGACAATGGAACTATGTGTTATAAAAATAAAGCCCGCTTAATTACTAAAATAGAGTGGGCTTTATTTTTTTGTCGGGATGGCCGGATTTGAACCGACGACCTCCAGCACCCCATGCTGGCGCGATACCGGGCTACGCTACATCCCGAATTATTCCGATATATAGATCTGATGATCCTAAACTTGTTTTTTCAGTAATAATTTTTGGTGGTGCTAAAATAATAATTATTGGCAAAAAATAAAATCTAAATAAAAAATAGGATGTCCAAACAAATGGTCGGACATCCTATTTTTTTGATTTTATGCGTATCCTCCAGTGCGCTCTTTTCGAAAATTCCATTCTTGGAGACACTTTTGTGATGGTAACAACTTCTTTTGAAGCTGTTTTTTGAAAAATTGCTGTTAGAATTTATATCCAACCATAATGCCTACTGTTTTATTCTTGGCATCCAAAGTTTTGTCTACGCTTGTGAATCCATGGCTGTAGTAAGCGTCTACTGTAAAGCAACTGACGTCAATGCCGATTCCTGCTCTGCCATCAAGAGAAAATTTCTTATAATCTGTAGCTGCACTGGATTTGACAGTCTTAAGGTCGTAATTTAATTGTGGGCCCAGTAGACCACGAAAACTGAAATCACCATTCTGCAAAAATGTATAACCGACCTGGAGGGGAAGATTGATCTGATAGAATTTAGGCGTCTTTTGTGTGTTTTCAAAAGTATATTCTTTTCGCAATAGACTAGCTCCAATGCCTGGTTGGAAGAAGATACGATCTCCAATCCGTGCAAAAGCAGCGACAGAAACCCCTACTTTGCCGTTATTGTCTTTAACGGATTTGTTGCCAAATGATGTCATGTGATAGTTGCTTCCTATATGTATACCATAGGTAACCTCCTGTGCTTGTACTGTACCTGTTATTCCGAATAATGTCAATGCCGCTAGGGCTGCTTTGATTGTTGTTTTCATCTGTGATACTATTTTTTTGTTATCTAGTTTTTCGTGTTCTTTTATTCTATGACAACGGAAAATCAGTATACCCTTAGAAAAAAAACATTTTTCTATTTTTAGATAATTAACTTTAGTTCCAATCTTACATAGCTGATAGCACATTGTCATAATTTAATTCGACTGGCTGTACATATTGAAGGATCAACTCCTGTATACAGAGAGGATAATGGCAGTTTATACTGAAGAATTATGTTTTCGGGTATATATGGAGGATAGGGGTATGATCGTACATATTGGTAGATGACCTCAGGTATAGAGATAGCGTGTAATGGCTGGTTATTAGTAAGTTGATGGAGGGCTATTATCAGTGAGAAAAAAAAATAAAAAATAAATAAGGGTAATAACTACTTGTGTTGTCTTAGTATAAAGTAGATTGTTTAATCAAATGGTAGATTTGGCCAATGTCGGAAAATAAAGAAAAGAATTTCGAGCAGCTTTTTCGAGCGCATTACAAGGAATTACATCGTTATGCTTTTAGATACTTGGGGGATAGTGATGGTGCTGAGGAAGTCGTACAGCAAGTATTTCTGAGGTTATGGGAGAAAGATTGGGAAGCGCAGATTCATACTTCGCTGAAAGCTTACCTCTATCGTGCTATCTATAATGAGAGTATGAATGTCCTCAAAAGGGAACAGCGTAAGCTTAAATATCAGTCATATGAACAGCATCGACAGGAATGGGAGCCTGCAGTGGATGAAAGCAGTAAGGACCTCGATAAAAAACTAAGGGTGGCCTTGGCTGAACTGCCCGAAAAAAGCAGGACGGTGTTTGAGCTGAGCCGCTTTCAGGAGATGAAATACAAGGATATTGCAACAACATTGGATCTTTCGATAAAAACAGTCGAAGGGCATATGAGCAAGGCCTTGCGTCATCTGCGGGTTGAGCTTATGGATTATTTAACATTGATTATTTTCTATCTTATCTATATGCTATGAATAAGGAACTACTTGAAAGATATATCGTTGGGGAAACTAACGAAGCAGAGAATAATTTGGTACAGCGCTGGTTGGAGGAAGACCCTGACAATAAAGCGGAATACCTAAAAGTGAAAAATGTATTTCTATCTTATCTATATGCTATGAATAAGGAATTGCTAGAAAGACATATGGTCGGGGAAACGAATGAAGCTGAGCGTATGATCGTAGAGGAATGGTTAGAAAAAGACGCTAATAATAGGGAGGCATATTTGCAAATGAAAAAGTTATGGGATAGCTTGCCTAAACCCCTGGAGGTTCCAGAAGTGGATGTAGATAAGGCTTGGATGGATTTTAAAGTTGTTAGGGACAGGAGAGCATCTGAACTTGATGAAATCCCCAAAAGGAAAACAAACCTGATCCAATGGAATTGGTGGGCTGCGGCGAGCATCTTGTTGGTCTGCATGGTGGGATTCTATGTATTTGACCGTTCACAGCGAAAAGAAATGCATCTTGCTAGCCAGGAGGCAGTACTTCAAAATTCATTACCCGACGGGTCTATGGTGACACTCAACAAAAATACGGAGTTAGCTTACTCAAGCACCTGGAGCAATAAAAACAGAAATGTGGAATTGAAAAAAGGAGAGGTGTTTTTTCAGGTACAAAAAGATAAAAAGCATCCTTTTGTGATCACGACAGGTAATACGAATATAACAGTACTAGGGACAAGTTTTAATGTGCGTCGCATTTCCAATGCAACGGAGGTCATCGTTGCCACGGGGTTGGTTAAAGTGGCCTATGCAGATAAAGAGATTTTCCTGCGACCAGATCAGATGCTGACGATCAGAGATGCAGATACTGCAACAGTGCAAAAAAAGCCTGTCCAGGATAAATTCTATAAATACTATGTAGACAGTAAGTTTAATTTTGTGAATACACCCTTGAAGGATGTCGCTGAGCTGCTTACCCGTGCGTATGACTATAAAGTTATTATAGATGATCCCAGCCTTCAACAAATACCGTATACAGCCGAATTTGAAAGAAATAGCCTGACCGAAATACTCAAGGTGATGGCAAAGAGCCTGGACTTAAAGGTCGAGGTTCAGGGCAAAGAAATTCACTTAACAAATAATCAAAAGCGATAACATGTTTTCGAAGCAAAATTGTACAGATAGCATCATGATACTATTTTTTATAAAGCGAATCAGATTTTATATCCTATTCTCTCTGCTATGCTCCTTTCATTGGGGGCTAGCGCAGCAAAAGCTCGCTACTGAAATTCAAATGCCTGCTTTCTCTAAAGCAACGGTTGGCGAAGTCTTTCAGCTACTAAAGGAACGGCAAGATGTATTGTTTTCCTTCAATGGAAATATCTTGCAGATGGATAGTGTCATTTACCCCAGGGCTTATAAGGGAAATTTATATGATTATCTCGATGGGATTTTGGGTAAGGAGTATAGCTTTAAAGAATTAGGAAAACATATCATTGTTCAATATACGCCGCAACGGATGTCGGTTGATTTTGAGGTACAGACGCCAAGGAAAGACAAGGTTGTGATCACAGGGTATATCAAAAATATCCGAACCAATAATCCGATATCCAATGCCAGTATTTTTGACCGAAGTGCTTTATTATCTACATTAACAGACAAAAATGGTTATTTTGAATTGGATGTCAAGAAAAAAAGTAATCTGATCGCAGTGAATGTGAGTAAAGAGATGTTTCGGGATACCAGTGTAATGGTTATTTTTCCTATTGAAGCAAAAATAGGAGATAAAAAGAAACGGCAATACGGTTATTTCGAAGGCTATGAAGAAGATCATGGCCTTTATAAGTCTTTTTTTGGCCGGATATTCCTGTCTCCTGCCCAACAGATACAGAGCATGAATCTGGGTGGTATGTTTCTGTACAGTCCCTATCAAATATCTATGACACCGGGACTAAGTTCACACGGCTTTATTCGGTCACAGATTGTCAATAAGTTTTCATTAAATATTATCGGCGGTGCAACCGCTGGAGTGAAGGGCGTTGAGCTCGGGGGGGTATTCAATATCAACCAATATAATATGCAGGGATTTCAGGTGGCAGGGGTATTTAATACTGTCGGCGGTAATGTAGGTGGAGTACAGTTAGCGGGGGTAGGCAATCGGGTTTTTGGAACCGTTAAAGGTGTTCAGATTGGCGGGGTATTGAATAAGGCTGATACGGTACTGGGTGTACAGATCGCTGGTGTTGCTAATACCGCAAAGGAAGCTGCCGGAACAACCCAATTAGCCGGTGTATTAAACAACAGCAGCGGAGATGTGGGCATCCAAATAGCAGGTATTGCCAATAAAGCAAAAAAAGTAAAGGGATTTCAGCTCGCAGGAATAGTTAATATTGCTGATAGTAGTGATTACCCGATCGGTCTGTTAAATCTAATCAAAAACGGAGAAAAAAATCTGTCGTTGGCCATAGACGAGGATAGCTATCTTTCGTTGCAGTTTCGTTCCGGAGGCCGGGTACTCTATAGTGTCTTATCTATAGGTGCGGCTCTTGGTAACGATAGTCCTGCGAAATATGCCTTTGAAGCGGGATTGGGTGCTGTACTGTTGAATAAGTCCAAGTTTGCACTCCGTACGGAAATTACCACACGTAATCATTTAACGGACAATTTTAAATTGCTGGACAATCACCAATCTTCTTTTCGTGTGATTCCTTCGTATAAGTTGACTGATGCCTTGTCTATATTTGTAGCTCCCAGTTTCAATTATGCTGAGCGGGATGAAGATGCTGTATCAGGCGGTGGTACTCAATGGAAAGCTTGGGGAAGAGACCGTACGAGAAACACATTCTATGGTGGTGGAACAGCGGGGTTAATGTTAAAATTATAAAACTAAAACTATTTGGGTTGTACAGCTGTTATATAAGTAGCTTTTAAACATTTAACATTTTAAATAAACGCCCTTTGTTATTTCGACAAAGGGCGTTTATGTTTTAATTGGTCTATAGACCAATTTATTTAGTAAGGTTCGAAATATAGGGTTTAATTATGCAACAACTGTAGCAGTCTTCAACACATTCCGATAAGGATAGGAATGGAAAACATGTCTACGTGCAAATCGTCCCAAAGAATCGGCATTGACAAATTTTACATAGTCATTTCGTTGGACGCCAAAGTATTCATATTGACTGCCATCGTGAAAGGTGATCGTCAATATCTGGGCTTTCCAATCAATATCTTGAATACCTGAATTCGTGATTGTCTCTGTATAGATCGGTAATTGTTGTTCAATTGTCTCGGGGCAGATGCTTACCAAAAAATGATAAGCTTCAATCATTTCTACACTCTTTTGTTCAGCAGCCAAACGACCTTCTTCGTCATTGACAAATTTATCCGGATGACATTCTTTCATGATCGTCCGGTAAGTGGATTTTAGGGTTTTGAGATCCACTGATTTATCCACATTTAACAACTTACGGTAGTCGGCAATTTTTTTCATGGCGGCAAAGATATGCTTAATAATCAGATTATTTGCATTATCCTAGAAATAAGATTATTTTTTACCTAAGGTTTTTACATAGAGCTGTTCAACCTTCTCACGGGCCCAGGGTGTTTTTCGCAGAAAAGTTAGCGAGGATTTAACACTCGGATTTTCATTGAAACACCGGATGGATATCCTTTGTCCCAGTTCTTCCCATCCGTAATATTCCACTAAATACTCGATGATTGTATCCAACCGTTTTCCGTGTAATGGATTATTGACTTGTTCTTGCATGTTGTTAAGTTAGAAATCTTTATATACTTTATAATAACTTTTTATTGTGTTGTTATACCATTAAGCTTAATCCAATGGTATTTTAACTAAGAGTTCTTGAGCTGTTCTGCAAGCAAATCAAGCTGTTGATCGAGCTTTTCATCCCAGATATTTCCTACTGCGTCAAGTTTTCCTTTCACGCCCTGAATAAGAAGATTCCTTTCGGGATCAAGTTGAGCACCAAGTCCCTGCATAATACGTTGTAGCTCGGCATGGCCCGTTTCGCCCTGTGCTGATGCGGTAATAATACTGACGGGTTTTTCTGTAAAAATGGTCGTTGCTGCACACCATTCGAGTAGATTTTTCAATCCGCTTGGGACACTAAAAATGTACTCTGGACTGCTGATCAATACCAGATCTGCATCCTGAATGACCTGACGCAAAGCGATGATTTCGATTGGCGGACGGGATGTACTTTCCTCAGGGTCGAAATGTGGCAGCTCCTTCAGACGGTCAAAGAGAATAAGATTGACCTCGGGGTTTACCTTATGTTGGAGATGACGTACGAGCTGATGATTGGATGAATGTTCGCTTGCACTGCCTATTATCGCGAAAATGGTTTTCATTGAATATATTTACTTGCTGGGACTAAAGACCCTGATTTTTTAATCTATTAATTTGCCGACACTTCCATGTCAATTTTACGATGTAAGATTTTGAAGCGACTAATTTACGATTATAGATCCATACGGTTGACATAGTTTTTTGCCTGAAGGTAATTTTTCCGCTCCAGAAAAAATAACAGTACAGTGGGGTACAGCGTGAAAATATGGCTACTATCGAACCTGTTTTTATGTCCCGACAATAGGACCTCACAGATAATCATGACCAAAACAAATAGAAATAGATTGAGTATAATAATTGCTTTTAAATCTCTTTTTCGCGCAAATTGATACCGAATGAAACTGGGATAATCGATCGTCATAAAGGCAAGTTGCGCGAGTAGGAAGGTAATTATTCCGACAAGAAAAAAGACACCCTGGTTAGTATAGGATTGAGTGATTAGCGATTCTAAAGTGATGAAATCTGCGCGGAAATAGAAAAAACAGACGATACCAAGCAAGATAAAAAGTGAAAACTTATAACCTCTTTTTTCCATTTGGATCAGATTGGTTAATCTATTCAGCGTATCAAACAATTTGCAGATGATGGCAGTGATGACCAAACATACAATACTGTTAATCTGAAAAGTGCCAAAAAGGCCAATGATATCATCCTTTGCGTCTGTCTGTAAATAAGCTCTTCTAATAATAAGAAAGAGACAAAAAATAAGGTTATAAATAGTCGCGTAAAAAGAGACACGTTGTAACATTAGAAATTTTCGATCTTTCTTGTGTTGCTCAGCCTGTATTTCTGCTGCTTCGTCAATAGAAATAGCCTTGTGTTGTAAATTGAGTTGCTGCTGTGGGCTATCAGGTCCTACACTGGGAGGATTTGAATGAACGATCTGGATTTCAGCTATACCTGATACCCGCTCAGAATTGGTTGGTTTCTCAGGATAGGCAATAGGTTCATCAATTTTGCTGTCAACGATTTCGGGCTCTAATACTTCTTCATTTTCTGGGTGAAATTTTTGTGGTGTCAAATAGTGAATAGACTTTCGGAGCAAAAAGATAATAATCGCGATCCAGGCCAATGCAAAGACAGTAATAAATACCCATTTCATCATCAATAAGCGGATACATAGGTAAAGTATTGGCGTGATTAAGTAGGCCAAAATTCCTTTTGGACGCATTTTTCGATTATCTTTAATCCACCGCAATACATAGTAGTTCAGTACAATACAGATAAATAGGACAATAATAATTTCAGACCACATACAAATAACTATACCTAAAGATAAAAACTTTTTCCTTTTACGGATTAAGTTTATACTTTTGGAAACAGGGACGTAAAATAGCTTGAATACAGATTATATGCTTTGTTATGAGAAATAAAATGGGGTACCGCCTGTTGTGGGAGCGTATTCGTACGGGGGACGAGGCGGCATTTTTTGATCTGTATGGGGCGCTTTATCAAGAACTTGTTAATTTTGGAATTCGTACCTGTGGGGATACGGACTTAGCAAGTGAAGCGACGGATCAGGTTTTTGTCAAGATCTGGGAAAAAAGAACGCAGCTTGAACGTGTTGAAAATGTACAGTCCTACCTTATTACCTTTCTAAAAAGACGTATTCTACGCCTGATCGAAAAGCAACATAAAATTAATACTGCACTTCAGAATGTAAAAGCGGAAGATGAATGGATTGAGATGCCTTATGAAGAGTTTGTGATCAAAGTGCAAACCAATGAGATTATTCAGATCCGGTTGAAGGCAGCACTGGAGAAGTTGTCTTTTCGTCAAAAACAATTGGTCAATCTAAAATTTTTTGAAGGTTATTCGTACGAAAAGATCTCTGAAATCACGCAGATGTCGGTAAAAACAGCGTATAATACACTCTACGATGCACTAAAAATATTGCGGGAGGAGCTGAAGGACATTTAATGATAATACCGACAACCGGTGTTGTAAGCGAATGATAGCGTATCGTTGCGCATTATACCTCATTTTTCGTGTTGTTTTTTAAAATAAAAACCCTGAATATCAATATTTTATAAAATAGTTTGTTTTTTTCTTAGGAAAAAGATCTCTTCTTGGGCACTATAGGGTAAATACCCATTAGAATGAGCCAAAAAGATTATAAACAGTTAGAAGATTTTTTGATTGACGATACTTTTCAAAAGTACTGTTCTGGAGAAGATAAAAACTGTGTCCTTTACTGGCAACAATACTGCTTAAATCATCCAGAGCAGGCCGAAATGATCCTAAAAGCAAAACGTCTTTACCAAATTTTGGTCGGAAACCGAAAATCTATCCATGAACAGATGGAGAGATTGAAGACTGATCTCCAAAATACACCAATTGAATCTGCACCTATCCGCCAGATTACCTGGCAAAAGTGGGGTGCTATTGCTGCAGTATTTGTTGCTTTGGTTGCAGGTGGATTATGGTACTATTCACGTCCGACGAAGGATATTGATCCACAGACGATAACAAACGTTGGTCAGGTGTATCAGACAAAGAAAGGTGAAAAAAAGACCTTTGAGTTAATTGATGGCAGTACTGTTACCCTCAACTCAGCGAGTAAATTGGAGCTGTCTTCGGATTTTAATGGTGAATTGCGCTTGGTACGGTTGGTCGGTGAAGGTTATTTTCAGGTGGTAAAGAATAAAGAAAAGCCATTTATGGTGCAGGCTTCTGATTTTGATATCAAAGTTTTAGGAACGACCTTCAATGTGAAAAGTTATCCCGACGAGCCAACGGCCGAAGCTGTATTGGTGGAGGGGTCTATTGAGATGAAAAGCAAAGGACAGCGCGAGAATTCCGTTGTCATTAAGCCAAATCAAAAAATTACGATATTTAAAAACCAAGCTGAGCTTACGGTAAGTGCAAGTAAAGGAAATAAACCAAGCCTAAGTAAGTTGCCTATTAAGGAAATTGCAATCGAAAATATCCCTGTAGTGGAGTCAAATACGACCGAAATACCAGATATCGCATGGAAAGAAAATAGATTGGAAATCGTGGACCAAGATTTCGAGTCTTTACGAAGAACCCTGGAACGCTGGTATGATGTGGATATTCAGCTTCAAAGTGAAGAATTGAAAAGTTATCGCTTCACGGCAACCTTTAGCAAAGAAAACATTACTCAGGTACTGAGTGCTTTACAAAAAGTCGAACCATTTAAATTTGAACTATATGGGAAAAAAATAACTATCTCAGAAAAATAAAAAGGATGGTGGACCAACACCATCCTTCATTGAAAAAATGATTAACCAAAAGCAGCAACATTGGGGCGTGCTGCTTAATATTAATTTTAACCAACACTAAAATATGATTAAAAATTGCTTATTGCAAATGCGCAATGGATATATTGTGCATTTTAGATTCATTATCCGGATGAAACTAGCCTTAATTATGACTACGTGTGCTGTAATCAATGTTTCAGCATCTGTATTTTCCCAACAAAAAGTGTCCTTGGATGTTCAAAAAACAAAACTGAGCAAGGTACTTAAACTGATCGAAGAGCAAAGTGATTATTATTTTGTCTATAATTCGACAAACGAGAATTTAAATAAAGAAGTGTCTGTCAATGTCAATAATACGAAGGTATTGGACGTGTTGGCGAAGCTTTTCAATAAAAGTGGACTGGCTTATTCAGTATCCAAAGAAGGACTTGTTGTGGTCAGTCAACAACAACAAGTTGTCGTTTCGGGTACGGTAACAGACGATAAAGGGAATCCGTTAGCGGGAGCCAGTGTACGTGTTAAAGGTACTGCTGTAGGGCGGGCGACCGATATTAATGGACGGTTTTCCATCGACGCCGCTACCGGCAATACGTTGATCGTTTCTTTCGCGGGCTATGCATCGCAGGAAGCGGCTGTAACTAAAGATGGCGATATGAAAATCATCTTAATCGAAGACAACCGCATGTTAAACGAGGTGGTGGTGACAGCATTGGGTATGAAAAAAGAAAAACGCTCTTTGGGGTATTCGGTGACACAGGTCGCAGGAGAATCTTTGACTACAGCACGTGAAAATAACGTCATGAATTCACTTGTCGGAAAAGTAGCAGGTTTGGATATTAGTTCAACTTCTGGTGGTGCGGGAGCAGCTTCGAATGTAACTATACGCGGTGTTTCCAGTCTGAATCAAACAAATCAACCCTTATATGTGATTAATGGAATACCTATGGAGAGTAAGCCGGTAGGTATAGGTAATGCGAATACTAAAGGAAACGCTGGCAGTCAGTGGGACAATGCCCCAGATTTAGGTGATGCAATCAGCAATATCAATCCTGACGACATCGAAAGTATTTCGGTATTAAAAGGAGCTGCGGCTTCAGCATTATATGGTTCGCGGGCAAAAGCAGGTGTTATTTTGATTACAACAAAATCTGGGAAGGGGAATTCGATAGATTTTAATAGCAATTTCGTAGGGGAACAAATTATAGATAATACCAACTGGCAAACTGTATATGGCCAGGGTGCTAATGGCGAGAAGCCAAATACTCAAGCGGGTGCCGCTCAGGTTGGTGGTTCCAGTTGGGGTGCGAAGTTGGATGGTACACCAGTTGTGCAATTTGATGGAAAGGAAAGACCATATTCGTTACAGGAGGGAAATCTTAAGAGGTTTTATAGAACAGGTTCTACATGGACAAATACTTTGGCATTGAACAAATCTTTTGAGGGTGGTTCAATCCGTCTATCAGGAACAGACGTAAATAATAGATCTGTTGTACCTAATTCGGGTCTTAAGAGGCAGTCTTTCAATTTGGTCGGATTGTTTGAGCCACTTAAAGGTTTGACTGTTGACGCTCGTTATAATATGATTTTAGAACAGGTGAAAAACCGTCCGATGGTATCTGATGGTGCTGGAAATGCCAATTATAACGCGATGTTTTTACCGACAAGTATTAATATCAACGATTTAAAGCCATGGAAAGGTGCTGATGGCAATGAGATTCTTTATAACGCAGGTAATGTTTATGCAACTAACCCTTGGTTTGCTGCAAATGAATTTGTCAACAATACCAATAGGGATCGCTCTATCGCTTCCGTAACTGCAAAATACACAATGAATAATGGCCTGTTTTTTCAGGGACGCGTGGGACGGGACGGATATTCCGATCACTATAAGAATGTAGTTCCCTCAGGTGCGGGATATTACCCAAGTGGAAAGATTGCGGAGCAAGAAACAAAATTTGCGGATGTCAATACAGATATATTGATTGGTAAGTCTTTTGTACTAGGAGATTATACATTGACCCCCAATATTGGAGCGAGTTACAGAAATACGAAAATCAAACAGACCACGAATTTAGGTACGGATTTCGCCATATTTGGTGTGTATAATATATTAAACGCAAAGAATAAGTCTGTTGGTTATCTTGAAAGTGAATCGGAAACACAATCCACTTATGGTACATTGGAATTTGCCTATAAAGATGTCGCTTATTTGACCGGAAGTTTACGATCAGATTGGTTTTCTACTTTAGCAACACCCGGATTTGACAATAAATTGAATTCTGTGTATCCGGCTGTTTCGGGTTCATTTATCTTTTCAGAATATTTAAAACCATCCTGGTTGAGTTATGGAAAGTTGAGGGCCGGTTTTGCGCAAGTGGGACAAGCCACAGATCCATATCAAACCTTGTTAACTTATAATTTTAGGAGCGAAACGCTGAACGGACAACCATTGGGAACAATTTCAAATGCAAACATTCCCAATTCTTCCTTAAAAGCTTCAACAGCAACAGAGTTGGAAATTGGAACTGAATTACGCCTCTTCAATGACCGCGTGAATTTAGATCTTACCTGGTATAACAAAAAGTCGAAAAATGAAATTTCGTTTATAACGACACCATCTTCAAGTGGTTACACCGGTGCTGTGTTAAATGCAGGTGAAATGCAAAATAAGGGGTTTGAGGCATTAATTTCAGCAACAATTCTCAAATCAGAAAACTTTAAATGGATTTCTTCATTGAACGGTTCATATAATGATAATAAAGTATTGTCTTTGGCCGAGGGAATGGATGAGCAATCTGTTGCAACTTCACGCTCAGGAGTAGGCTATTTAATGAATCGGGTTGGGATGCCTGCTTTCCAAATTATGGCATTTGACTATAAATACGACGATAATGGCAATATTGTTAAGGCGGATGATGGCTCTCCTGTACGTGGTGATTTAAAACCTTATGGTTCCGCAATGAACAAATGGTTTGCGGGCTGGAACAATGAATTCAATTATAAACGCTTCAATTTTTCTTTTTTGATTGATGGAAAATGGGGTGGAAAGCTGTTTTCAGGAACGGATTATTACGGATATATTGCTGGATTACATCAAGAAACAGTAGCAGATCGCGAAAGTTTGGGCCGTACAGCAGCAACCCACTATACCAATACTGCAAACAATGTATCGAAGATATTTGTCAACAATGCTGATTTTGTTAAGCTACGTCAAATTGTTGTGGGATATACTTTCCCATCCAATTTATTTAATAACAAGATTAAGGCGATAACAGTTAGTGCTGTAGCACGAAATCTTTGGATAATTATGAAAAAGACAAACAATATTGACCCTGAATCAAGTTACAATGCTACTTTTCCAGGTTTGGAACTCGGTGGTGTTCCTGCTGTACGTACGTATGGTGTTAATTTAAGTATTAAATTTTAATTGCAAATAATCATGAAAAGATATATAAAACCAGCATTTGTTAGCTTGGTTACAGTGGCTTCACTAATTGTAAGTAGCTGTACAAAAGATTTTGAAAAAATAAATACAGACCCAATTTCTTATAGCAAGGATAATTGGGATCCTAATTATACATTTAGTTCTGCTCAATTGTTTTATACAGGAAGTTTTGATTTTGCCTATGATACTTGGCGTGGAAATTTAATCTATTCGGCTACAATGATGCAGGGTTTGTCTACTGTAGTAAGTTATTGGGCAGGAGATAAATATATGTTAAACGAAAGTTATACGGCAGCTTATTGGGGCAATGGAACTGTCGGCGCCTATATTGAGCAGGTTAGAAATATCGTTGACGTTGTAGAGTTTACAAAAGATAAACCAAAATATGCAAATCTTCATCATGTCGCAAGAATTTGGAAGGCGTTGATATTTGCCCGTTTAACAGATCTATATGGTGATGTTCCTTATTCTGAGGCAGGTGTGGGATTTTACAATAAAATCTATAAACCAAAATACGATAAACAACAAGACATCTACAACGATCTATTGAAGGAAATTGAAACGGCTACTGCAGCCTTAAAAGATGATGGTGATAAAATAACCGGAGATGTTATCTACAAGGGCGATATTGCGAAATGGCGGAAATTTGGGAATTCACTTTTGCTCCGGACAGCAATGCGCTTAGTGAAAATAGATGAAGCCAAAGCCAAAGAATATGCCCAAAAGGCAATTGGGAAGACGATGACCAACAATGCGGATAATGCCTTTATCTTGCATGATGTGTCTGGTTCCCGTGTTACCCAGAACCGAAATAGCCAAGTACTCCTCGGCGATGGTGGACAGGAAAACTATTATGTAAAATGGTCCAAGACTTTTATTGATTATTTAAAATCAAATAATGATCCACGATTGAGAAAGGTTGCGGTGACTCAACTATACTTGTCTGAGAAAAGCAAAGATCAAAATGCTGGGTTTATAACTGATCCAGCAAAACAAAAAGGTATGCCTAATGGTAAGGATCTTGGATCCAATCCATTGTATAATATCAACGGAGATCCGAGCTATACTACTTTTCCAGATTATTCATCTCCTAATCCCAATATGGTTAAACGAACAGGTGCTACATTTATTTTAACCTACGGTGAGTCCGAGTTACTTCTGGCTGAGGCTGCACAAAGATGGGGAATAGGGGGGAGTGCTAGTGATCATTACAACAAAGGGGTTAAAGGTAGTATAACTTTCCTCGATCAATATGATAGTTCAATGGCAATCAGTGAAGCGGATGCAGACGCTTATTTGAAGGCACATCCATTTAATGTTGCGGAGGGGTTGAAGCAAATAAACACACAGTATTGGGCACATACGATTACCATGCTTGATTTTTATGAAACTTGGAGTAACTGGCGTAGAACAGGCTTCCCAGTGCTAATTCCTGTAAATTATCCAGGGAATGCAACTTCTGCCACTATTCCACGTCGCTTTCCTTATCCTGCAAATGAAGCGGCTATCAATGGAGAAAACTATAAGGCAGCCTCTTCAGCAGTACCTGGAGGCGATAATCTCGCTGGTCGCGTTTGGTGGGACAAATAATCACAATGGTTTGTTTTTTATGAGGCTGAACTTTCGTAGTTTGGCCTCTTTAAACCCTTTATAAAATACTATGAACCTAAAAAATCAAATTTTACTAATCGTGGTCTTGCCATGTATTGCTCTTTCCTGTAATAACGCAGTTGATAAAACGAAGGAAAATGAGACCACAAAAAACAAAACATTGACCGGAACGTACAGACTCTTAGAGGCTAAGACTATCAAAGGGAAAGATACGGTGACTGCTTTCACTGATACAAGCAAAACCGAAATGTTTAAAATGTTCAACGAGGATCATTTTTCATTTTTCAATCATGATAAAGAAAAGGGGAAAGGAAAGGAACCTCATTTTATTGCGGGAG
The DNA here is from genome assembly GCF_019969845.1 of Sphingobacterium sp. GVS05A. Classification (GTDB taxonomy): domain Bacteria; phylum Bacteroidota; class Bacteroidia; order Sphingobacteriales; family Sphingobacteriaceae; genus Sphingobacterium. The sequence continues at coordinate 132,810 of NZ_JAHXYR010000010.1, read as the reverse complement.
GCGGAACTTATTCTTTTGATGGTAAAAAATATCAGGAGCGATTGCAATACTGTAGTCTACGCGATTGGGAAAGTAAGAACTTTGATTTTGAATTGGAATTTAAAGGGGATACGCTTATCCAACACGGGGAAGAGAATTTGCCTGAACTGGGGGTAAAACATACGATTATTGAAACTTATCTGAAAGTGAAATAAAAGCGCTCTTATTGAAGAGTACAAAACTTCATTAAGTATATTTTGTTAATGCAAGCACCCACGGTATTTTCCATGGGTGTTTTTTTGTGGATTTAAAACCTAAAAAAAATAGATTTATTGCTGCTCACAAATAGCATGTTATTTATTTTAGAAAAAAAATAAAATTAAATTGCAACATTTTCCAGAACGATCCGACTATACAATAGAAACATAGGAATTAAGTGTATTAAATAGTAAACGTGCAAAACCAACTTAGCGATAAAGATTTATTAGCGATGTGCCAATCAGGTAACGAGTCGGGCTTTGCACAGCTCTATCATCGTTATGCGAAGAAGATTTTTAACTCGATCTATCGGATTTTGTCAAATCAGGAGGAAAGTGAGGATGTTTTGCAGGAGACTTTTGTGGAGTTTTTCTCAAAATCGGATAAGTGGCAAGCGGTACTTAGTGTTGAAGCCTGGTTGAGACGGATGGGAGTGAATAAGGCTATTTCTCTTTTACGGAAAAATAAGCAGTATTATACGCCGATTGATGATCTGGAAATCCAAGATGAAGGCGAAGATGAACTATTGGAAAAGGAATGGCGAGAATGTCGGCTGACTGATTTGGAATCAGTCATTGATCAGCTGACCGGGATACCCAAGATGGTGATCAATCTGTATCTTTTTGAAGATATGAGCCACGATGAAGTCGCCGAATCTTTGGGAATGACAGCGGTAGCGGTGCGGAGTCAATACCATCGCGCCAAAAAGAAAATTTACGAACAATTGAAGGAGAGGTATAATTATGCGGGATAATTTGAAGGATTTTGTGAACGCCAATCGGGATGCATTTGACCGTAAAGAACCGTCAGTGGATTTATGGAATAAAATCAGACCACAGGTTGTTCCTCCGGTACAGGAAAAGAAGATTAAACCTTTGTGGCGATGGGCAAGTATTGCGGCAGCTATATTATTGGTCGGATCTGCGGCTTTTGTCATCTTCAATCAGGAGAAAAAGGATGATCAAATGGGCAGAGTAGCAGATTTGAAATCTGTCCCTGTTCAAAAAGAGCCAGTGGACATCCTGCGCCCATCTCAACAAGAGGTAGCAGTAGAAGCTGGTCAGAAGGAACCGATACGGTCAATACAGACGATGACAAGTACGCAAAAAATACATCGTGAAGTTAACAGGATGGCACAAAAGGTTACTGTAGATAAGAAAGAAGGGCTTGAAAAAGATTATATGCAAATGCTTCAGGACTCTGTTTGGGCAAGTACACGATTAGCAGCCGTACTCGCACTCCAAAAACAAGGAAATCTGAAAGAGGATGCAACACAAGCATTAGAGAAAATAGCCGTTTCGGATGAGAGCAGTAATGTACGTATGGCAGCGATTGAGACCCTACTGGACGGAATGACACCAGAAGTTAGGCAACAAAAGGTTCAGGACTTTTTTGTCGCACAGAATGATCCTACATTACAGGTTGAGCTGATGCAGATGATTGCACAAAGAGATGAACAGGAAATAAAAAATAGTACTAAGGATAAGCTGAACGCGATTGTAGAGGATCCCTTTACATTGAAATTTGTGAAAGAACAAGCTTATGCGGTACTGTTGCACCAATAGAACAAATAATATATACGATGAAGCTGTAGAGACGTGCTAAGCTAATGGAATAAACCTCCAGGCTTCATCACCTTAATAAAAACAAATGGAGCTTGTGAGCTCATGAATACCATTGAAAAAATAGACTAGACAGTAATAATTATGAAGATGAAACCATTATGATTTATCAATCACACAAGGGAGAATAAATCTGATAGCCTCATTACAATTGAAAAAAAAATTATACAGATGAAAAAGATAAGAATAATGATTATGGGAATGGTACTGCTCTTTGCTAATGCATTGCAGGCCCAAATAAAGGAGAATGCTGAACGCGCCGTTCCGCCAAAGGCACCTAAACCTCCTAAGACAATGAGAATGCCTTATGGTGACAGTGAGAAGAGGGTCTGGAAAGAAATTAAAGTCCCTAATGTAGGTGAGAAGCTCTTGCTGAAATTTGACAATGTCTCTATCGAGGGCTATAATGGAAAAGATGTTGTGATTACAGCTAAGGTGGAGGAGCAGGAAGAGAATGACCGGGCGAAAGGCCTGCGTGTGGTCAATGGCTCTGGGCTGTCCGATAATTCGGGTATGGGAATGCACATTCAAAATATCGCTGGTGTTACGGAAATTAGTATGATCGGTATGCCACTAGAGGATTCTGTGCATGTTCGGGTTCCTTTTGATCTATCGATTAGTGTGAGAGGTGGTCGTGGTGGGCTCTTTAATGGTGGTGGTATTGAAATAAAAGATATTAGAGCTGAGGTTGAGGTCGCTAGTACAATGGGGGATGTAAAGGTAATCAATGTCACTGGACCGCTCAATGTGAAAGTCGCCCAAGGCGATGTGGTCGCTAAATTTGTACAGCCAGTCAAAGGGCCTATCTCGCTCATCGCGGCAATGGGCGCGGTGGATGTGGCCTTCCCTGTAAAATTCGGCGCTAACGTAGATATGAAGACCTCCATGGGTAATATCTATGCCGCAGATGAATTTCAGTTTGAAAAGCCTGTCGAAGAACCTAAAAATTCTTACATTATGTCAAATACTGTGAAAGGGAAAATGAATGGTGGCGGACAGGATGTGATCTTGAAAACCTCCATGGGAGATATCTATATCAGAACCCAAAAATAGTATGTGAAGTCCTGAAATAGGCGGATAATTTCCTGATTGACAAAAAAACCTTAAATACTTAGTCAGTATTTAAGGTTTTTTTGTGCGTTTTCTGTTCTACGTGAAGCCTTAAAATGGGGTGGCTATTTTTTGGGTTCCATACGAACTAGATATTGATCATGTTCATCTTCATATAGAATCTGAACAACCCAGCCTAGTTCATGGGCTATTTTGATCAGCTTATCCTGGTCTAGATAAAGCCATTTGAAAGGATTTCCTTTTTGTCCTTTATATTCGTATTGATATTGGATCTCCCCAAAATAATGGCTGGGTTTTTTGATGTTATAATCTTCGTAGAGATAACCGATATCGGATGAATCAAAAATAAGCTGCCCCCTATCGGTCAGGAGCTCTTTACTATGCTGCAACAGCTTTTTAAAACCGTCAATGTCGCCAGCGATACCAACACCATTCATCAGAAACAAAAGTGTATCGTACTTTTGTCCACTGAATTCATAGAAATCTTGGCATATGATATATTGTACACCACGTTGTTGCATGATATGACAAGCTGTTTGCGATATTTCTAGGGCATCGACCTCAAATCCCTTTTCTTGTAAATATAAACTGTGGCTACCTACCCCAGCACCCACATCCAATACCCGGCCATCACAGAGCGATAATCCGATGAACTCCAGTTCTGGAAAATCTTCGGAATCCCTAAAGAAAACTTCTACAGGCATTTCGTCTTGGTCGCCATAGCTTGTATGGAGGACTAATGGAAATTTTTCTTCTTGATGGATAAAGTAATCATCCAGGGCCTCACCATATACGTCTCTATACATTGTCATTATTAATCATTAGTACTTTTTTTGCGATGTAGATGGACTCTTCGTCGCCAGTGTGTTTCATTGGTTCATCCGATAGTTTGATGACTGGGGTCCATTGATCATCTTCTGGAAGGGCATCAGTCATTTTGATGACAATGTTCATCGGCTTAAGTCCTACATCATTGGTGAAATTGGTCCCGACACCAAAGGAGTGCAATATTTTACCTTCGCAGTAACTTGCAATTCTTTCCACCTTCTCATAATCAAGGCCATCGGAAAATATAATTGTCTTTGACAATGGATCGATACCGTTTTTCTTGTAGTGTATAATAACCTTGTCTGTAAACTCTAGCGGATCACCACTGTCGTGACGTACTCCGTCAAATAATTTGGTAAGCTTTTTATCAAATTGCTGAAAGAAAACTTCTGTCGTATAGGTGTCAGACAGCGCAATTCCAAGATCACCCCGATAAACATCCGACCAGTGTTCCAATCCCAGGAGGTTGGCCATCTTGTAGCCATATTTAGCGGCATGAAACATAAACCATTCATGTGCATGGGTACCGATCGGTTTGGTTTCATATTTCATTGCCAGGTGAACATTACTGGTTCCGATAAAGGTTTTTTCGCCGTATTGTTTTAACGTACGGACAACCAAGTCATGGACTTCATAGGAGTGGCGTCTACGGGTACCAAAATCGGCAATGGTGATATGCAGTTTTTTATATTTTTCGATTTTATCCTTGGCCGTTGCAATAACCTCCTCATCTGATGCGCGAACCAAACCTTGCGATTCATAGAAAAGCTCACAGATCAGCGACATCAGCGGTACCTCCCAAAGAATCGTTCGATACCAGTATCCTTCAATAACAACTTCGAGATCGGGGCCATCCTGCGTGATTTTTATTTCATCTGGATCATAGCGATAACCTTGTAAAAAATCAAAATAAGTCGGATCAATGTAGGGGCAAGTTCTAGCAAAAAAAGCTTTTTCAGCTTTTGTAAGTCGTAGGTCTGCCATTTCGTTTACGGCTTCCTTTAAAAGAGTGTCAAATCCTTCTGGAAACTTATGATGCCCCCGGTTGATAAAGTGATAGCGTGCTTTTGCCTTTGGAAATAGCTTGACTACCGCATTCTGCATCGTGAATTTGTAAAAGTCGTTATCTAATATAGAGGTGAATGAAGCCATCTTTATTAATCTGATTTTTGTTTGAAGCTGTAAATTTACTAATTAACATGAAAATGTGCGGATTGTTCATCATAAATAAAACTTTCATGATGTCCGAAATAAGGATAGCTGTGGTTTGAGCCACTAAAGAAGCAAAGAAATCCATTTATGCACAAGGGAGAAATAAATCAATTACTGGGAGGGATGAACTCCCGTGGGTCTAATGAAGATAAACAAGAATGGGATGGTCAAAAAAAGCGGGTCAGTGATGTGCTGACCCGCTTTTTTGCTTTATAAATTCGACCTATTATCGTGTTCTTGATCTTTCGGAGCCACCGCCTGAGCGACCAGCTCCTTCAGATGACCTGGTTCCTGAGTTTGAAGAACTTCTTGTATTCGAGGAACTCGATCTTTCAACAGAAGGGGCTGAGGACCGTGTTCGGGTATTTTCATAGCTTCTATTTTGCACCGGTTGGCTAGGTTGTGCTGTAGGTTGACTAGAGCGCGATCTGCTGTTGCCAGTGTCATAACTTCTATTTTGCACCGGTTGACTAGGTTGTGATACAGGCTGACTAGCGCGTGTTCTAGTATTGCCAGCATCATAATTTCCATTTCGTTGCGGCATTGTTGTTGGCTGTCCACTACGGGATGAACCCGCGTCACCTGTAGTGCTGGTGCCTGTTCTTACTCGTGTATTATAGTCCGAATTTCGGCTGTTGACAACACCGCTGTTGTCAACAGCATTTCCTTGTCTGGTTCTACTGGTAGAAGTAGGGTTGTTTGTATTTGATGGATTCGACTCTCTGCCGGATCGGGTTCTAAAATCGTAATTGTCTGAAGTAGGTGTTGTACCTACATTATTTCTATTGTTCGAGCTATTGTCTCTTGTGCGTCCATTAGTATTACTAGAGTTACGTGTAGATCCGCTATTATTATTCGCATCATTGCGTGATCTTACCGAAGCATTACCGCTATTGTCAATATATAACTCACGATTCCCAGATCTGGTATTGATGTTATCCCGGTTGGAAATGACACGATTGTTGCGGTCCGAAATTTCACTATTATTACTACGTGTTCGAGTTGAAGCGTCAACAACATTGGTCGGACGTGCAGATGAACGAGTGTTGCGGTCTACACTTGGACGATACATATTGATTTCGTTTGACCTTGTACGGCTATTACTACTGCGCACCGATCCTGGTCTATCTACATTGTTAATACGGTTTACATTGACAGTTCTACCTGTATAACGCTCGATGTCAGATCTACGCGGGCCGCCCACATAATAGTTATTATTGATGATCGTTGTATTGTTGATCACTGTGGTTCTATTATAGATATTGTTATAATTTCGACGGTTGACATAATATCTATCCATGTTTCGGTTCATAAAATGATTGACCGAAACGAAGGTCCAAAAGTTCATTGGTATATTAACCGACACATTGATACTCATGCCAGGGCCTAGTGGAGCCCAACCATAGTAGTCATTGCTCTGGCGCCAGTTTACCCATGCTGGTCCCCATTCGTAATCTGGAACCCATCCCCAACCATAACGATCATTGTAGTTCCACCGGCCATAGTGAAAAGGAGCCCACCCCCAATCGTAATTGGAGACCCATGTGTTACCATAATCTGTCATGGACCAATAACCATTGGTTGCATAAGGCTGGAAGTCTGGTCCGGCATCAGGAATCCAAACATATCCATAGTTTGGATCATTCACCCATTGTCCATATGGTGAAAGTTCATCATAGAAGGTCTGAAATGAAACACCAGAATTGTTATAGTTATTATAACCTGTATATCCTCCTCTTTGAGCCATCGTAGTTGTGCAACTTGTAAAGGAAGCAACACCGATTAACCCCAGTACCCAATATTTTATGTTTCCTAAATTTTTCATCTTCGTAATATTTTAAGTAAGACAAAACTCTATGCTATTGTCTTTGTTATTATGACAGCATAACGTATTAAATGGTTTAATCAGTACACTATAAATCTGATTTTTTTTATATAAAAGTCAAATTGATGATCTTTTTACATAAACGACAATTTTAGATACATATTTTTTATTTACCTTTACCGCTCGAATTGTTACGTGTTTGTTGAGCATATGAGGTGTTTTATGACACATTAATTTGACATAGACATATTTTTAAATGGCTAAAAAACTTCAGACTTTTTTTCTAGAATTCGCAAACATTCATCGTTTCTTATTACGGTTTTGGCGCGAATTAGTAACTCCACCATATGAATTCAAAGAAATTATACGCCAATGCTATGAAATAGGCTATAAATCTTTGCCTTTGATTAGCTTAACCGGATTTATCGTTGGTTTTGTTTTTACGAAACAATCTCGTCCTTCCTTGGAAGAATTTGGTGCAACCTCCATGTTGCCATCGTTAATTTCAATTGCGATTGTTCGTGCCTTAGCCCCCTTGGTAACTGCTTTGATTGCATCGGGTAAAGTGGGGTCGCAGATAGGGGCTGAATTAAGTTCCATGAATGTGACAGAACAGATTGATGCAATGGAGGTGTCGGGTACTAATCCGTATAAATATTTGATTGTAAGTAGAATTTTAGCTACAACTATTGGTATTCCTGTACTATGTTTTTATGTGGCAGGTATAGGCCTTTTAGGTGGTTACCTGAGTATGATGAGTAAAGATGACTTGAGTTTTTTGAGCTTTTTTACACAGGTATTTGAAACAATTGCCTTCAAGGATTTAGGCGCTATGGTATTACGTGCCGTAATATTTGGCTTTACTATTGGAGCTGTAAGTTGCTATTGTGGTTATTTTTCCTCGAAAGGTACAGAAGGAGTAGGTAAGGCCGCTAATGCGGCCGTGGTTGCTTCGATGTTTCTTGTCTTTATTGAGGAGATAATTATTGTTCAGATTTTGTCGTTCTTTGGATAGCGGTATATGGAAAAGACTAAAGTAAATATAGATCATTCTCAATCAGTCATTGAAATCAGAAATGTAAGTAAATCTTTTGGGGATAACCATGTACTCAAGGAGGTTAACCTAGATTTATTTAAAGAGGAAAATCTTGTTGTATTAGGACGTTCGGGTACGGGCAAATCAGTTTTGATTAAGTTGATATCGGGATTATTAAAGCCTGATGAAGGAACAATTGATGTATTGGGTGAATCTGTCACGTCATTAAATGATCGTGAGTTGCGTGAATTACGATTAAAAATTGGTTTTTCTTTCCAGAATAGTGCACTCTATGATAGTATGACGGTTCGTGAGAATTTGGAGTTTCCATTGGTGAGAAATAAACGAAATCTCACACGATCTGAGATTAATCATGCAGTGGAGGAGGTGTTGGATGGTGTAGGTTTATCTCAGGCCATCAACCAAATGCCATCCGAACTGTCGGGGGGGCAACGTAAGCGGATTGGTATCGCACGTACCTTGATACTTAGGCCGGAGATCATGATGTATGATGAACCTACAGCGGGTCTCGATCCGATCACTTGTTTGGATATCAATGGATTGATCAATGAGGTTCAGGAGCGGTATAAGACATCGTCAATTATTATTACACATGATTTGGCCTGTGCGAAGGAAGTCGGTGATCGTATTGTAATGCTATTGGATGGCAAGTTTGAAAGGCAGGGGTCTTTTGAGGAAATTTTTGATACAGATGACGCACGTGTTAAAGCGTTTTATAATTATAATTTTATTCTATAATATACATGAGTAAGGCAGAAAATAAAAGAGCAATCATTGTTGGTATTTTTGTTTTTTTAGGCGTATTGATTCTTTTGGCCGGGATTTTTATTTTAGGCAGTCAACAAAAGAAATTTACAAGAAACATCGAGATAGCAACTTCATTTCCTGATGTTGCAGGATTGAAAGTAGGAAGTAATGTTTGGTTTTCTGGGGTTAAGGTGGGGATCATTAAAAATATCCACTTTAAAAGTGTACAGGATGTCGAAGTTGTTTTAACTATTGAAGAAAAATCTGCGGAATATATTCGCAAAGATGCTGTCACAAAATTGGGCTCTGATGGATTAATTGGTAATAAAATTGTTGTTATTACTGGGGGGTCTCAAAATGCACCTACTGTGGAAACTGGTGATTTTTTAAGATCAGCGAAAACTGCAGACATGGAGGCCATGATGGAAACATTGCAGGTAAATAACGAAAACTTGGCTAAGATTACGACTGACTTTGTCGAGATATCACGTGGTTTGGCTGATGGTAAAGGTATGGTTGGTGCAATGTTGACCGATACTGCGATGGTGAATACGTTACGTGCGAGTTTACTGTCCATCAGTGCTGCAATGAATAATGCCAATAAAGCTTCTGCAAATTTGGTTACATTAACAAATTCGTTGAACAGCAATAAAGGGTTGATCCACGATCTGACTACCGATACCGCTATTTTTTCAAATTTACGTCAGTCTGCAGCGCAGTTGCAGGGGGTATCGCAGACTGCAAATGCATTGATCAATAACTTGAATAATGCCTCTAGTCGATTGAACGATAAAGACAATGCGGTCGGTGTCTTATTGAATGACCCTGCTTCAGCAAATCAAATTAAGTCAGCCATTAATAATCTGAATTCTAGTACTGAAAAGTTGGATGAAAATATGGAAGCTTTACAACATAATTTCTTGTTACGAGGCTTCTTTAAGAAAAAAATGAAAGAGAATGCTAAAAAAACAGAAGCACTAAAGGCCGATAGTGTACAATAAGTTTTAGTAAGAAGATATGAAAAGGCTTTACGCTTGCGTAGGGCCTTTTTTTCGGTATTTCAATCCGATTTTTAGATAATAACAGAGGTTTGCGTAACCTTTTAGTATAGAAGAAATGAATAAATCTGAAATTACAGATAAAGAGGTGATCTTTGAAGATAATCATCTGATAGCGATTAATAAAAAATCAGGCGATATTGTGCAGGTCGACGAAACTAGGGATCTTTCATTGGAGGATATGGTGAAGATCTATCTGAAAAAGAAATATGATAAGCCCAATGATGCTTATGTTGGTGTTATTCACCGTTTGGATAGGCCTGTCAGTGGCATGATTCTTTTCGCGAAGACAAGTAAAGCCCTCGAACGTATGAATAAGTTCTTTCAAGACCGGATGGTGAAAAAAACTTATTTTGCAATCGTACGGCAACGTCCACGTAATGCTGAAGGTAAATTGATCAACTGGTTAATTCGAAATAGACAGACAAGAGTAACGAAAGCATTTCCGCGTGAAGTGAAAGGCGGTACCTACGCTGAATTGGACTATGCAATAGTGGGTGAATTAAATGGATTCTACCTCTTGCGGGTCGAACCCCTAACAGGTCGTACACATCAGATACGAGCACAGTTGGCAGCAATGGGTTGTCCTATTGTTGGCGATAACAAATATGGGTATCCAAGAGGAAGTTCAATGGGAAGTATCTGTTTGCACTCACGGTCGTTAGTGTTTACACATCCCATTAAAAAAGAAAAGATGGAATTGGTGGCCTCATTGCCGCAAGATGGTTTTTGGGACAAATTTGAAGTATTGGTGGGCTAATCGCTAAATTTTCAGTAACTTTGGACTATGAAATGGTTTAAATATATACTCGTAATATTTACCCTAAGCTGCTCGACAGTATCTATTTCTCAAGCACAGTGTGCGATGTGTACATTGACAGCTGAGAATTCTACCAAAGACGGTAATATGCAAGGACGAGGATTGAATGATGGAATCTTATTTTTATTGGTGATTCCCTATTTGGCAGCAGCGGGACTGGGCTATCTATGGTATAAGAAATACCGTAAAAAGAATCCTCCAACCAAAAAATTTATTAACGAGATAAAGTAGAATCTGATGCCGACTTCTAAATTTCACGCAATGATACATTCCAAATGTCCTAGATGTCATGTTGGAAAAGTATTTGAAGGAAAGGTCTATAGCCTGCGGAAGCAACAGATGAATGACGTTTGCCCACACTGCGGTGTTAAATATGAAGTTGAGCCGGGCTATTTTTATGCGGCGATGTATGTCAGTTATGCTCTTTCTGTTGCTGAGATTGTATCCGTATCTGTTGCTATTGCAATTTTGACCGGAAGTGAATCTCCTTGGTTCTATTTGGCTGGTTTAGCTGTGACCATCTTAATTTTTGCTCCCTTTAATTTTAGGTACGCGAGGTTGATCCTATTACATTTCTTAACACCTAAAATAAGTTATGATCCACGTTACGAACTAGCTTTGGAAATTGGTGAAAAGGATCAGGAATCCAAGGGAAATAAGATGAATTAAGAACTGTAGTTTGTATACATACTTAAAAAAATAAAGAGCTCTAGAGCTCTTTATTTTTTTAAGTATTTCATTGTACTGTCGAAAAGGAAAACTTTGTCCTTATACAGTTTTGAAATAAATTGTTGTAATGGTATCAAATGTACCTGTTGGAAGTCCGCAATATGTTCTTCAGTAGGTAAAACTACTTGGATGCAATAAGTCATTCCTTCATGGGGTGACTGGAGCATTTCGAGGAAATGCACTTGGAATTTTTGGGATTGCACGATATTATCCTGAATCCAAGAAACGATATCATTGTGGATCGTTTCTTCTGCTATAACAGAGACATTATATAAAAACATAAACAAAAATACGGTTTTATACGCTATTTTTGAATATTACGTTTAATTACTATATCTTGTAAAAATAAGGTTGCATTGACTGCAATTTGGTATTTAATTACAATATTTGAGTTAATTGATAAGGACGCATTTGGGATTATGAGGTTGCAATTTTGGACTGTTTTATTTTTTTGTGCATTGACTATGTTGGGATGCCAACAACATAAGGTTGATCCTATACCCATCAATCAATTCTTTTCCACACCTGAAAAATCAAATTTTAAAATTTCCCCTAATGGTCGGTTTATTGCCTATATCGGCATGGATAATCATTGCAAAAATATCTATTTGATTGATTTGAAGCATCAGGATAGCTCCAAGCAATTAACCTATCAGAATGATATCAATGTAAAATCTTTTGCCTGGAATAACGATTCCAAGATTTCTTTTTTGACAGAACAATCTTCTCAAGACAGTTTGCGTTTGTATGCTGTGGATATTAATACTGAGAAAATCTGGGCATTAATTAAGCCAGTTCGTGCGCGGTTTAGATGGATTCATTCGACGGTGTCCGGTGGAGAGGGCTTTGTTGCGGGGATTAATGATCGTGATTCCTCTTTTTTTGATCTATATCGTATTTATTTGGATGGTCGACCACGCGAATTGATCTTACAAAATCCAGGCAATATGAGCTCTTGGATTGCTTCCAATGATGGACAGATACGTTTGGCTATTGCAAATGATTCCGTACAACAATCTGTTCTTTTCCGTCCTTCTGAGAAAGAACCTTTCAAGGAGGTCATACGTTGTGATGTAGAAAGTAGTTTCACTCCGCTGGGATATAGAGACAGTTCAAATAGTATTATCTATGCACTATCGAATATAAACCGTGATAAATTGGCCTTGGTAAGCTATGATCTGGTCAATGAAAGGGAACTGGGCGAGCTTTTTAGCCATAAAGAGGTTGATATGAGTCCAGGAGGTTATTTTCCGGAGCTAAATCGCTTGTTGTTTGTGAATTATACAACCTCAAGGCAAAGCAGGCATTTCTTCGATGAGGAGACAAAGCGGAAATATGATGAATTGTCTAAACAGATTGATGGTTTTGAATTCCAAGTTCTTAATACCGATGCTTCAGGCGAAAAAGTGATTATTAAAACCTATACAGATGTTAATCCTGGTGGAATTTATTTTTATGATTTTACCACAAAAAAACTGACCAAATTAACCGATAATAATTCTGATCTTAAAGACAAGGAGTTGTCTCCAAATGAGTTTATTACTTATAAAGCGAGAGATGGAGTTGAGATATCTGGATACTTGACCTATCCGGTTCATTCCAATCGAAAAGATCTTCCAATGGTGGTATTGCCACATGATGGGCCAAATGGGCGTGAGGTGTGGGGCTTTGATAATGAGGCGCAGTTTTTGGCAAATAGAGGGTATTTGGTTTTTCAGATGAACTATAGAGGCTCAACAGGATTCGGGAAAAAGTTTTGGACAGCGGGTTTTAAAGAATGGGGTGGAAAAATTCAAGATGACATTACTGATGGAGTGAAGTGGCTGATTAAAGAGGGGATAGCGGATAGGAATCGCGTCGCTATTGTCGGAAAGGGATTTGGTGGTTACTCTGCACTTCATGCTGCTTGTTTCAACTCGGATCTTTATAAATGTGCAGTTTCTTATTCAGGGTATACCAACCTATTCACCTATTTTAGGGACATTCCACCTTATTTTAAATCTTATGTACAGAAGATGTATCAGATCGTTGGTAATCCTATCAGGGAGGCGGAGCTCTTTAAAAATATATCTCCTGTGTTCCATTCTGATAAAGTAAGGATCCCTGTGTTATTGGTTCAGGGCGGAAAAGATCGTTTTAGTTCTGTGACTGATGCGAACCAATTTGTTCAAAAGTTAAAGAACAACAATGTTCCTGTACAGTATGTTCTAAAAGAAGATGAAGATAGAACCTTCAAAAAAGATGAGAATGTATTTGGCTATTACAATGAGCTGGAGCGGTTTTTGGCGAAATATTTAGCAGATTAGAGCGGTATATGAAAGCAGAAAAATACAGCTATCGAAAGAACTACGGATTACTGTTGGTGTTTTTTATCGTCATCAGTGGTCTTTATATTTTTGCGCTTTTTCTATCTCGAAATTATACTGAATCTCATATAAAAAATGAATTTACAAATAGAAAATCTGAAATTTTTGATCAGACTCTGATTCCCTTTAATGACTTTTTTCAAAATAGAATCCCCGAGGTGTCTTTTTACCAAGGTTTCCTGGATTCTGTACAAGCAGGGAAATACGCATATAGTATTTTAAGTTCTTATCCTTTTGTACGGGAAATAGGTTTTTTTGATCTGCAATTCAATAATGATCATAATCTGAACTATGGTTTTATCGTTAATAACCTGCGGATTCAACCCAAAACAATTACCTTTTTTACGGTGTCCCGATCGGGATTGAATAAAAATACAATTTTAGACCGTGCTCAAATGGGATTGCATTCTGAGGAAATTAATAATATAGGGGTTAAACTTGCAACTTATATTGATAAGCTTCAGGCAAATGCGAAGCTTTCTGATAAGGATATTTTAAAGGTATTTTATACGATCAGGCCGGGCCAGATTACGTATTTAAATATACCCAGGGTTAATGATCTGATTGTTTATAAATCCATTATGGAAGGAAATCTCGACCATACTGTCGGCTATGAACAGGATATGTTCAACTTTCAGATTGACCCAATGTATTTGGAGGTGAAAAATAGTTATACAAATCTTTACGAAAAGGTAGCGATTGTGCCATTGGTGGGCGCGCCAATTACACCTGAGGATGATGAAATTTCAACAGAAATGCCATTGCCAGGAGCTTTGGCTGATTATAAATTGCTTTTCAGATCGAGTAAAAGTTTTCTTTCGGCGGAAATAAATCGTAGTTTTTGGCCTGTGTTAGGTGGTATTTCATTGATTTACATTATTTTAATAGCGATTCTGTATTTAATTTATAGAAATTTAGAAATTAACGGGAGACTTTTTAAATTGCAATATGATTTTATCAACAATTTGACTCACGAGTTTAAAACACCTGTTAGCGTAATAAAAATTGCGGGAAATAATATTAAGAGTGCACAAATACTTTCCGACGAGGAAAGAAAAATGTATGGTAATATATTGGATCAGGAGGCTGATCGGCTCAATAATCTAATGAATAAATTATTATCTTTTAGCCAGATTGAAAATAAAACTATTAAATTAAACAAAGAAGAGGTGGATCTGGAGGAATTTACCGAAAACCTGGTTGCTTCTTCAAGAATAAAATATGCTGACTTTAAAATTAGCACAAAAATTGATGTAAGAACATCGATGCTGGCAGATCCAGTGTTATTAAGTAGTGTGTTTCAAAACATGATAGACAATGCCTATAAGTATTCGAAAGCGGGGCATAAAATCTTGGATATTACGATACAACAAAATAAGAAGAATTTTGTTATCACTTTTAAGGACGAAGGGATTGGGATAGAGAAGGCGGAGTTTAACAATATCTTCAAAAAGTTTTATAGAATAAAAAGTCAATATAATCAGCAAGGAAGTATTGGTTTAGGTTTGGCTTTCTGTAAGGAAATCACTGAGTTTATAGGTGGGGACATTACAGTCAAAAGTCAATTGGGGCAAGGCACTACCTTTACGTTGGTATTTCCGGTTTAAAAAATTAATTTAAATATGAAATATCCATGTTTAGAAAGCATGAAGACTTGTGATAATAAACTGGATATTCCATAAGACATTTAAAAGACAAATTATTTACTTATGAATAAAGACATCACTGTTGCTGTTATTGAAGATGATGAGAACTTACGTTTCTTGGTAAAACATCGATTAGAATCTGAAGGCTATCAAGTCATCCAAAGCGGAAATGGGAATGAAGCAGAAAGTTTAATCTTGGAAAAGAGACCCGATGTGGTCCTGTTAGATTGGATGCTCCCTGGAAAAGAAGGTAACGAGATCTGCGAAGATGTCCGTAAAGCAGGATTTGAGAATATCATTATTATGATGACTGCTAAATCCCAGGATGTGGACAAGATTGAGGCTTATAGCTTTGGTGTGACGGACTATATTAGTAAGCCATTCAATATGGATGTGTTGATTGCTATGATAGATAATAAGGTGAAGTTTTTTCTACCTAAAAATAGTCCGGAGATCTACAAGTTTGGGCAGACAGAGCACCATCCAAATATCCATTCATTAATACGTGATGGTAAAAAGGTTGAACTAACTATTCTTGAAAACAGGATTTTATTACATTTTCTTCAAAATTTGGGACGGGAGATTACACGTGAGGAGTTGATGGAAGTGGTATGGGGCTATAGTTCAAATGTAAATACACGCACATTGGATATGCATGTTGTGCGTCTGCGGAAAAAGATCGAAACAAACCCTGATAAACCACATTATCTGCAAACGGTGAGAGGGTTGGGGTATAAATTTGTTGACGAAGAGGAGATTTGATTATATTTGATGGATAAGAATTTGTTTTGTTGAAAACAATTATTATCTTCGTATAGATTGAAAGCGAGACCATGTTTCCCGACGAGGGTAATATGGTCTTGTTTCTTTTTTAAAATGTAGAAAATAAGAAAAAGATAAAATTATGGCAGAAGTAACTTATTTTACGGAAGAAGGATTGCGTAAGCTGAAAGAGGAACTAGCTTATCTGAAGACGGAAGGAAGATCTAAAATTGCCAATGCAATTGCAGAGGCTAGGGACAAAGGTGATTTGTCTGAAAATGCGGAGTATGATGCTGCTAAAGAAGCTCAGGGGCTTCATGAAGCTAAAATTGCCAATTTGGAAAACACGTTGGCTACAGCTCGCTTGATTGATGAATCCAAGTTGGATACATCGAAAGTATTGGCTTTGTCAATTGTTAAGATCAAAAATAAAAAAAATGGAGCTGTGATGACTTATCAATTGGTTGCTGAGTCTGAAGCAGATCTTAAATTAGGTAAGATCTCTGTTAAATCACCAATTGCTCAAGGGTTATTGGGTAAATCGAAAGGGGATACTGCAGAGATTGAAGTGCCTGCAGGTAAGATCGAATTTGAAATTGTAGAAATTTCGAGATAATATATGTCGGTTATGTGCGGTACGCCATAACCGCACATCCACAAATTAACTTTATATTAAGAAGGTCGGGTTCTAGCAATCGCGACCTTTTTTGTTTATATTTGTTGTGAACGTCATATTTATGTTGTTTATGGTCGTTTTTATCAAATGTGTTTAGATAGGAAATATTAGACATTAGACTTTCCTTATGCAAGCCGATGGCTGGTACAACCGAAGTCTCAATACTTAATACTAATATCTCAATACGTTAATACAAAAAGAATTTATTCCAATATAGAATAATATGTCAACAATTTTTTCAAAAATCGTTGCTGGAGAGATTCCAGCTTACAAAGTTGCAGAAAGTAATGATTTTCTAGCCTTCTTGGATATCAGTCCTTTGGCAAAAGGTCATGTACTGGTCATCCCTAAGAAAGAGACAGATTACATTTTTGATATCGAAGATGATGAATACATGGCGCTTTGGGTATTTGCGAAAATTGTTGCACAAGGGATAAAAAAGGTAATTCCATGTGTTAAGGTTGGTGTGGCTGTCGTAGGATTGGAGGTCGCGCATGCACATATCCATCTTGTTCCGATCAATAAAATAAGTGACTTAAATTTTGCTGGGCCTAAGTTAAGTCTAGGTGAAGATGAGCTTCATCAGATTGCTGAGACTATTCGTGAGTCCATTATCAGCATAACTGCACAAAATCAATAACAAGATTATATTACACTTGATTTACTTTCGTTTTTTAGAAGAATACTATATTTGTACTTTGTTGTTTTAAAATTATAAAGGGATAAAAGTAGTTTAGGATTCTAAAATGAAGAAAACAACATTGATTTTTACTGAAAGTTATGCATGAACTTTTGTTGTCATTTCAACAACTAATGAATCCCGAAGAACTCTTGAGTTCGGGAGGGTTTTATTTAGTTATTTTAATCGTATTTGCCGAAACAGGTCTGTTTTTTGGGTTTTTTCTACCCGGCGATTATTTATTATTTTTAGCGGGATTGTTTTGTGCTCTCAATAAGATCGACGTGAGTATTTACACGCTTTGTTTGGGTTTGTTGGGGGCAGGAATATTGGGCAATTTTACAGGTTATTGGTTCGGCTATCGAGCCGGTCCCATGTTATTTAAGCGAAAGGATAGCATCATCTTTAAGCGGAAATATGTGGTGATGGCGGAAGAATTTTACCATAAATATGGAGGAACAGCATTAATTATAGGTAGATTTGTCCCAATAGTTCGTACTTTTGCTCCTATCTTTGCGGGTGTTGTAAAATTAGATTTTAAAAAATTCGTTTTATATAACATCAGTGGAGCTTTAATATGGGTCATGGTATTGACCCTTTCTGGTTATTTCTTGGGGATGGAGTTTCCATGGATTATCCATTATGTTGAATATGTTGTCGTTGGGATGATCGTGGTCGCATTTTTACCTATTGCAATTACTTTGCTTAAAAAGCGAATAAAAGATAAAAGAAACAAACAAAATATACAGTAAAATAAAAAATGAGTAAACAAAACCCTTGGCACATGGTTTCTCCAGGTGAGAATGTGCCAAATGCCGTAAACGCTATCATTGAGATTACAAACGGATCCAAAGGAAAGTACGAATTAGACAAAGAAACAGGTTTGTTGCTTTTGGACAGAGTATTGAGTTCATCTGTCGTGTATCCTGCCAATTATGGTTTTATTCCACAAACTTATTGCGACGACAAAGATCCTTTGGATATTTTGGTGATTTGTTCGGTTGATATCTTACCTTTAACATTGGTGGAAGCGCAAGTTATTGGTGTAATGAATATGGTTGATGGTGGTGAGCAAGATGATAAAATCATTGCTGTTGCTAAAAATGATCCTGTATTCAATTACATTAAGGACATTGAACAATTGCCGCCACACACAATGAAAGAAATTGTACAATTCTTTGAAAGTTATAAAGCTTTAGAAAAGAAACATGTTATCGTAGAAGGGGTGAAAGGACGTGAGGAAGCACAAAGAATCTTGATTGAGGCTATTGAATTGTACAAAACAGAATTTGTTAACAAATAACCCCAAGCATGGCGCTCGATATTTTTGTGACATTGTTTTTAGTATTAGCCAACGGTTTTTTCGTTGCCGCTGAGTTTGCTATTGTCAAAGTCCGAATCTCCCAAATTGAAGTTCAGGCGAAAACAGGTAGCAAAGTTGCCACAATTGCCAAAAGTATAACGGAGCATTTGGATGGTTATTTGGCCGCTACACAATTGGGTATTACACTTTCTTCTCTAGCTTTAGGTTGGGTAGGAGAAGCTGTAATGACCCAAATTGTGCAGGGGGCATTAGGGTTCTTTGGTGTTGAATTGACCGGTACAATAGCGACCAACGCGGGTCACGTGTTGGCATTTACGATTATTACCGTACTACATATTGTCTTTGGTGAGCTAGCTCCCAAGTCAATTGCGATTCAAAAACCTGTTGCAACGACGATGAAAATTGCAGTTCCTCTGCAATTCTTCTATTTTATTTTCAGACCTTTTATTTGGATCCTAAACGGTTTTGCAAATTTTCTGCTTAAAATTTTAGGATTTGAAGTAACAAAAGGTGAATCTGCCCACTCTTCTGAGGAATTACAATACCTTTTGGATAAAGGAAAAGAATCCGGAGCATTGGATATTTCTGAACATGAGTTGATCAAAAACGTCTTCGATTTTAATGAGCGTATCGTAAAGAATATTATGGTACCTCGGACCAAGATCGTCGCTGTTGAAGTAACAGCAGACGCGTCGGAATTGATTGAAACCATGACCGAGGAGGGCTATTCGCGTCTTCCGATCTACGAGGATAATATTGATCAGATTGTGGGTATTGTGCATACGAAGGATATTCTTCCGCTTTTGGCGAAAGGCAAAGAGGTGGTGATGAAGAATATTATGCGTAAGCCCTATTTCATACCTGAGACCAAAAAAATCAATGATCTGATGGCCGAGTTTCAGCAAAGACGCATTCAACTGGCTATTGTACTGGATGAATTTGGAGGTACTGCGGGGATGGCTACCTTGGAAGATATTGTGGAGGAGTTGGTAGGTGAGATCCAAGATGAGTATGATGAGGAAACACCAGTTGTCGAACGTATCTCTGAAACAGAGTATATGGTGGATGCGGGAGCTAGCATTCATGATGTGAATGAGTTTCTTCCCATCGAATTACCCGCAAGCCAGGATTACGATACCATGGCTGGATTGGTCAGTGAAATCTTTGATAAAATTCCTGAGGTAGGTGAGCGGAAACAAGAATATGGTTATGTATTTACAATTATCCGCAAAGCCCAACAGAATATTGAATTTGTCAAACTGGAATTGGTTGAGTCAGCTGATGACGATGTAGCGGAATAAGACCATAACGAACAGTACATGCAGTTATTTTTTACACCGGAATTAAATCCTTCTTTAGAAAATTTTATCCTCTCTGAGGAAGAAAGCAAGCATGCAGTTCGTGTGCTTCGTATGAATATGGGTGATCACTTATATTTAATAGACGGTCGCGGTGGCCTGTACGAAGCGGAAATTATAGATCCACATCCGAAACGTACTGTACTTCGCATTTTAAGTATCAAGGAGAACTACCAACAGCCAAACTATCATTTACATATTGCTGTGGGGCCGACCAAGAACATCGATCGTATTGAGTGGTTTTTGGAGAAAGCTACCGAGGTCGGGATTCAAGAGATTACACCTATTATCTGTGAACATTCAGAACGCAAGGAAGTAAAGTTGGACCGCTTGAATAAAGTCATTGTATCAGCCATGAAACAGTCTTTGAAAGCGTATTTACCTCAATTGAATCCCGCAGTATCCTTTAAACAGTTTATAAAGGATCTGCCAAGAGATGGCGTTCAAAAAGCAATTGCGCATTGTGTTGATTCGGATAAGAAATATTTGAATGAAGTATTTGAAGGTGGACAACATTATATCATTTTGATAGGCCCAGAGGGAGATTTTTCAACGGAGGAAATTGATTTGGCCTTAGCTGCCGGCTTTCAGCCAGTATCGCTTGGGGAAGCCCGTTTACGGACGGAGACAGCAGCTTTGGCAGCTTGTCTTGAGACCTCACTACTCAATAGATAATTCTCATTCTATTTTCTTAGTGATTCAATGTGAATCTAATCTGGAGTAGATCAGATTCAGCATTGAAGATACTTTTTCTATTACTTTATCAGTTCAGCATCGACGATCTGAATTTCAGAATTTCCTTTAAGTGGATCCTTTGTAAAAATCATCTTTCCTTTGAGCTTAATCGGGTCTTCGGAAAATTTAATTGCCCCACCTTTTAAGGTTACTTCTACCATAGGCGGGATCCCGTTGGAACCACAAAACTGACATTGCATAACAGGTAGCACAGACATCATAAAATTCTTATGATTGCGTCCACTGTGCAGCGGAACCATATAACCTGGGAGTTCGACCACTTTGTTTTCCAGTGCTTTGAGTTCTTTGGGATAAAATGGGGTGTATACCTTTTTTGCACCATTATAGGTCACTTTATAAGCCATCTTATCAATGGCGTCCCATGTTTTGTTCATCATGGGGGTATGATCAGGCACATCGGGATTGCTACCGATCTGAGCATGTACTTGTATAAAGAGGCATATAAATGCAAATGCTGTAATAATTTGTTTCATTATTTTAGTATTGAGTATATATCGTATTGAGTATTAAGATTTTGCTGATGCAAATCTGAGATTTACCTCGTATATGTTATTCTTATGCTTTTATCCCAATTGCCCATTTATTCTATTTTTAACCTATTTGTTCGACAAAGTTCCTGATATACTTGTCTTATAAGCCTTGATTGCTGGAATTAAAGCGGCTAGAACGCCAATGAGGCAAGCGACAAGCAAAAATACCAATTCTTTTGGATGTAACCTAAAAGCTTCGATAAAGTCTGCGCTCTGGCTCGTCTGGTTACTGATATAATATAATGCCAAATGTGCCAACAATAGACCTATTAGTCCGCCAACGATTGTTATGGTAAGACCTTCCAATAGGACAATGTTGAATAATTTTCCTTTAGATGCGCCCAGCGTACGCATGATGGCCAGATCATACTTGCGTTGTTTCAATGCATTATAGAGATTAATAAACACGCTCAGCCCTGCAATGAACATAATGACATATGCAAGGATGGCTAATGAGTCTATTCCTACACCTAGGAGTGAAAACAGACGTGTACTTTCCATTGCTGGAGAAGCCGCTTGCATATCAGTTTGTTGGTCGATCATTTTGGGCAATATACCGATGGCTGCCGGTGACTGGTATTTTATCAAAACAGCTGTTATTTCAAGTCCATTCTGTTTAACCATATCCGCGCCGATGGATTTAACAAATACAGCTTCCTCTTCGTGTTCATGATCAGCATGTCCTTCATGGTCGTGGTCATGATGCTCCTTTTCATTGGTTGCTGCCTGAGCTGCAGAATTTTCCGGCAAGTCTTCTCCATGGTGGTGTAGGTGTGCTTTAACCGTTTCTTCGCGGTCTTCTTCCCGTTCACGTTTTTCTTTTTGGGCTGCTGTTTCGTGATCGGTATGATCATGGGAAATACCATGAACATCCCAGACACTTTCGAGGTTGGTCAATATAAGGTTGTCAGTTACGTTGTTATTTTGCTTTAGAATACCCACAATAGTAAAAGGATGTTCGTCATGACTATGGCCATCCTTGCTCAGTCCATGTGAGCTGTTGATCTGGTCACCTATTTTCAAGTTGTTTTTTTTAGCGACCTGTTCACCGATAACGACCTCAAAGTTTTTTTGCCAGATGCGGCCATCATTTATTTTCGTATCATAGATGGCCAAAAAAGAAGAGTCGGTACCGACAATACGGTGTCCTTTAAAATTATCGCCCAGGGATAGCGGAACCGCCAATTGGACAAGAGGATTCTGGCGTAATGGTTCGAGTTCATCTAAGGGGATATTTCCTGTTGGATTGTCGATATGATATACGCTGGATAAGATCAATTGAAGTGGACTTCCTTTGGCTCCGATGACAAGGTCAATGTTCTTACTGTTGTTGTCAAGTTGTTTTTCAAATGTTTCACCTGTGATGGAGAGCACTGCCAGTATGGAGATTCCAAAAGCTGTCAGTAAGATACTCAAAAAGACAGAACCAAACTGTCTACTTAAATTTTTCCAAACCAACTGTATCGTGTTCATAGCAAATGTTGAATAAAAAAGGGTGAGAGATATGGGCTGTAAGCAATTATTTTAAGAGATACATTTTTGAAAATTGATCCTTGATCCGTTTATCGTGTGTTGTGATCAACAACGTTGAGCCAGCGGTATCTGCAATGCCCAAAAGAAGTTCTAGTACACGATTTGTATTATTATCATCTAATGCTGCTGTGGGTTCATCCGCAATGAGTAGGGCCGGTTTATTAATGACACTACGTGCAATCGCGGCACGTTGCAATTGACCACGGCTCAGTTCGTTTGGATAGGCCCCGGTTTTGTGGTCCAACTGCAATTGTTTCAACACCTGATGAATTTCATCTAAATTGACTTTTTTTCCAGCCAGCGATTGTGCCAATTTGATGTTTTCTAGCAAAGTTAAATTTTTGAGAAGGTGAGCTTCCTGGAAGATAAACCCAATATATTGTGATCTAAACTTGTCTAGTTTGCTATTTGATAATTGCGAAAGATCTTGACCATTAATTTTAACATGACCCGTATCAGGTCGGGATAGGCCACCTAACATATTCAGTAAAGTTGTTTTACCTGTACCTGAATCGCCTAATAGTAGTGTATGCTGTCCTTTCTCGATATGGATGTCAGGAAATTCGATGCTTTTTGCATTCGGATATTGGAATGTTAGCTGCTCAGTAGATACGATCGGATTGCTCATACGCTCAAAAATTGAAAATATATTCAAACTTAGAAAAATTGCTTTGCATATGCAATATTATTGCAATAATAAGATCATTCTTGCTTCTAAACAATAGTATGAACAAATATCTATTCTTATCGAATTACAATGATATGTATAAGTAAATGTACTAAAACCTAAAACTGACCTTTATATGTTAATAACTTTTCGACTTAATAATTTTATTACACTTCATTAATATCATCGCATCGAAATAATGGAATAATTGCTCAAATGCTTCTTCAGACCGGATTTTATCTAAAATTTTAAGCTAGAATTTCCAAGGTAACATTAAATTAACAAGTGGTTTACGTAATGGTAATTCGTTGTTAATGTTAATATAATATTCTGCCAATAGCTTTGCAGAAACAAAAAACAAAATAAATTGGAACCACAATTACAACTTAAAAGAATAGCTGCTGCCATTACGTTCGTCGTAGCTGCGTCAACAACAGTTTATGCACAGAGCAGTGGGAAGTTAATGGGGACTATTACAAATAGTAAGACGGGAGAAACGATTACGGGAGTAACCATTCGTGTTATTGGAACTTCTAGAGGTGGAAGCTCAGATGTTTCTGGTAAGTATAGTATCCCGGCTTTGCCTGCTGGTAAGTATACTGTGGAGTACGCTTATATAGGTTACGCTACAAAACAAATTACTGAAGTTGAGATCAAAGCGGATGATATGACCAATTTGGATATTGTCCTTGATAATTCAGAAGGTAAGGTGTTGGATCAAGTTGTGGTTACGGGATCTTTTAAAAAGGAGTCCATTGGTGCATTATATGCACAGCAAAAAAATAGTGCTTTAATTTCTGATGGTATTTCAAGTGAGCAAATCAGAAGATCACCGGATAAAAATACCTCTGAGGCGTTACGTCGTGTAAGTGGAGCTACTATCCAAGATAATAAATTTGTTGTCGTTCGCGGGTTAGGTGACCGTTACAATGTTTCGATGATGGATGGTTCCGTTTTGCCAAGTACTGAAGCTAATCGTCGTGCATTTTCATTTGATATCGTGCCATCTAACTTGATTGATAAAATTACGATTTCGAAAACTGCAACACCGGATCTTCCTGCAGATTTCGCCGGCGGTGCAGTACAAATTACAACAAAAGATATTCCTGATAAAGATTTCGTATCCTTTGGGGTAGGGTACGGTTACAATACGGCCTCTACATTCAAGGATTTTCTGCAAACCAAGAAGAATTTTCAAAATTATTTAGGTTTTGATGATGGTTCGAGTAATTTGGCGACAAATATGTATACAAGGGAGCAGTATAAAGCTGGACTCTCTGGTAAAGAAAACCGTCTTGCATTAAAATCTTTACCAAATGATCTTTCAATTGAAAATAAAAAGGCGTTACCCTCCCAAAATTATCAATTTTCATTAGGAAAGGTGAAACAATTTGAGAATAATAATAGATTTGGAGCGCTATTTTCCGTTACCTATCGAAATTCACAGAATATATTGGCGAATGTAAGACGTGAATGGCATCAATATGACTTCACAGACAATCAGTATAAATTCTCTAGCAACTTGGGTGCATTAGCTAATTTTGGATATACATTTGGTAAAAATAAAATCACATGGAAAAATCTTTATAACAAAAACTACGATAATACCTATACAAGCAGAAGAGGTATAGATTTAGGTACATCATTTGATAATAAATTTTCTGCCTATGATATCTTGGAAAAATCTTTATTCAAGTCGACCGTTGATGGTGAACATGTATTGAGTGATAAGAATGATAAAATAAAATGGACAGCTTCATGGAGTAATATCAAGAATGACCAGCCTAATCAGGTTAAACTTAATTATACAAGACCGATGTCTGCTGCCAATGATCCTTCCGTTCCATTTACAGCAAATCTTGGAACGATAGGCAAGCAAAATACAAGATTATTTGCCAAACTTAATGAGAACATATATTCTGGAGAGGGTAGCTATACCTTACCTGTAAATTTTTTAACAGAACAATCTACTCTGAAAATAGGTGCTGGTGGAAACTATAGAAAGCGAAATTTTGATGCTAGATTCATTGGTTTCCAATTTAACGAAAATGCATTTGATAATGTTGATGATATCAATAATTTTCTACAGACGCCACCTGACCAAATTTTTTCCACTCAAAATATAAATAATAACTATTTCAGTTATGAAGAAATTATGATGAATGGAGATAAATATACTGGTAGTTCCATGAATTCATTTGGTTATGCCATGTTAGATCAAAAGTTCAACGATAAATTTAGGGTTGTTTATGGTTTGAGAGTTGAAAATTACAATGTTAAGATTGATGCATTGGATATAGATAACATGAAAATGGTGGAGGACGTTAATGACACTAAACTTGATTTTCTTCCCTCGGTTAACTTTACCTATAGTGTTACATCAAAATCTAATTTAAGGGCATCTTACTACCGTACATTAGCAAGACCTGAACTACGGGAGCTGGCATCATTTAAGTTCTATGATTTTGAACAACTTGGAATGATAACTGGTAATCCAGATTTGAAGCGTGCCTCCATTAATAATATGGATTTACGCTATGAAATTTATCCATCTGCTGGCGAAATTTTATCCATTTCAGCATTTTATAAGCAATTTACGGATGCTATTGAGCCAAGAAGATATGACGTTACCTCAACTCCCGATATTAGCTTCGGGAATATTCCGAAGGCTAATTTATATGGTGCAGAATTAGAGGTTCGTAAGAGGTTAGATTTTGTTAATGAGCAGCAATTTTTCAAAAATACAACAGCTTATTTGAATCTTGCATACGTTCACTCAGAAGTTACCAATCCAAATGATCAACCTTATTTGGAACAAAAAAGACCAATGGTGGGACAATCTCCTTATGTTATAAATGGAGGATTACAACATACAGCTTTGGATAATAAATTAAATCTTAACATTCTATATAACCGTATAGGAAAGCGCATTGTTCAACCTGGTGGACAAACATTTGCCAGTGCATGGGAAGCACCTCGAAATGTTTTGGATTTTCAAGTTGGTTATAAAGTGTTAAAGAATAAAGGCGAATTTAAATTTAATGCAAGTGACATTTTGAACAATTCTATCAATGTATATTTTGACAATGAAGTGCGGCATATCAACGATGAAACTTGGTTTAAATACAAGCCGGGAGCGAACTATTCATTATCATTTAATTATACGTTTTAATTGATAATGTAAATTTAATATTTCTTTAAATCTAAAGACATAAGTAAAGTATTTTTTTGTATCGAGATTTTTAAAACTTAAAAAATGAAAAAAAGATTTTTATTCTTATCATTAGCGGCATTATTAATTGCTGGAGCTTGTAAGGAAACCAAAATTACTGATGATGGCAATGATACTGAAACGCCAACCAATCCTGCGGATAAAGATGTTGTGGAAGTGACTGGAGAAATAACAGCCAATACAACATGGACATCGGACAAGATTTATTTGTTGAAAGGATTTGTTTTTGTTTCAAACGGAGCTACATTGACTATTGAGCCAGGAACAATCATAAAAGGCGAGAAGGCGACAAAGGGAACTTTAACGATTACAAGAGGTTCTAAAATTAATGCTACTGGTACAGCTGAAAAACCAATTGTATTTACATCGGCTCTTCCTGCAGGTGCAAGAACTAGAGGGGATTGGGGAGGCATAATTTTACTTGGTAAAGCTCCAGTTAACCAAGGGACAGACGTTATGATAGAGGGCGGTTTAGAGGGGCCTAAAGGAAAAGATGCCAAGAATTATATATATTATGGCGGAACAGATGCAGCGGATAACTCAGGTACGTTAAAATATGTCCGTATTGAATATGGTGGTATTGAATATTCAGCAGATAATGAAATTAACGGGTTGACTATGGCAGGTGTCGGTAATGGTACAACACTTGATTATATTCAAGTGTACCGCTCTGGAGATGATGCTTTTGAATGGTTTGGTGGTACTGTTAATGCTAAACACTTATTAGCTGTAGCAACTTGGGATGATGATTTTGATACCGATTTTGGCTATTCTGGAAATGTTCAATTTGCGCTTGCCCAAAGAGCAACTACTCAAGCGGATCAATCGGGATCAAATGGTTTTGAGTCTGATAATAATTCTACAGGTACAGATCAGACACCTAAGACTTCTGCGGTATTTTCAAATGTAACTGTTCTAGGACCTATTAAAAAGGCAGGCGAATCAGCAATTGGAAACTATCAACATGGGGCACAAATTCGTCGTAATTCGTCGTTGAGCATATTTAATTCAGTGATCTCAGGATTTCCATTTGCTGGATTATACATTGACGATACAAAAGTTGTTACTGCAAATACAACTTCTAATAACTTCTTAAGTGGTTCCGCAGTATTTGCTAATAATTTGGTATATGGCTCAAAGGATGCGGACTTGAAAGTAAGTTCGACAACGAATTCTGTGGCAGTAAATACTTTATTACGTGCTAATAATGTATTTGATAATACAAAATTTGCACCTGCATTATTCAAAGCTCCTTATAATTTTGGAAAAGACTTCTCTTCAGCCCCATCGAATCCGGATTTCACGTTATCGACTGGTTCTGATGCAGCTACAGGTGCAGCGTTTACGAATGCGAAAGTCTCTGGAAGCTTCTTTGAGAAAGTTGCTTATAAAGGTGCTTTCGGTTCTGAGGACTGGACAAAAGGATGGGCTCATTATGATCCACAAACTTTACCATACACAACTCCCGGTCAAGTTAAATAATAATAAGACCTTATTAAAAGTATTAAAAAATCCTGCCATCAGCAGGATTTTTTTGTCGCATTTTGGGTAAATATTTCGTTATATAGTCAAATAATATAAGCTTTAAATTATGAAAAAAACAATCTATTTATTTGTGTTAAGTATTCTCTTTTTTGTTGGGTGCAAAAAGTCTGATGATAAAACTGATACAGAACCTGATGGACTTAAAATAGAAATAAAGGGAATTTCTGGATGGGGTGATGTTGTAAATGTCATCATTGACAAAAATAAGACTGAAATTAAGTATCCGAAAAGTCTTGTTCCGGAAGCTAAAAGAGATAAAGTTTATAAAACAAGTGAGACCACATTAAAACAATTGTCAACCTATATTGATACGTATAAGTTAATGGATGCTAAAATTCAGGAATGCGCGCGTTGTGCAGATGGAACTGATTATGTGATCACAATAAAATACGAAGGAAGAGAAAATACAGTTACTATTGCAGCTCACCGCACAGATGGTAAATATACCGATCTATTGAATTTTATTGATAAACTATAATAACTAAGAGTTCTTAGTAGTTTGATCTACAAACCTTAAATAAAATCGAAGAACCTAATGTTATTGGTTTCTGCTACAATTTAAATTGCCGGCAGTTTTCGGGATAGTGGACAGTAATTTACCTCGGTTCATAATGATATACAATCTGATACGATTGATTTTTCAGTTCATCGGACAATTGACCTATAGCCAAACTTTGCGCTTGCGGAGTAGGCTCACATACTGAATAGTATTTTCCATTATATAGTATGGCATCACCAATAGGCTGTTCGAATTGAACGGCCATGGTGATATGTGTGGGGTATAGGAGCGTGATCATTGGGAGATTATAAATTTCTTTGACAAGGTAAAAGAATAGTGCCGCACGATCATCACAGTCGCTGTATTTATTTAATAATGTCTGTTCTGGGGATAGTCGTTTTTCTGTTCCAAAATTCTCTTCATCATTTTCATAAAGAAAAGCGTAACGTGTAAACCGCATTAAATAATCTACGCCTTCTTTTTCTTTCTTCCCTTTTAGATTTTCTTTGAGCGCAGGAACCAATGATTGATAAGTTTCCTTACTCAATGGAATATTGAAATAGGTCTCGAAATCTACTCCAGGATAGTTTTTAAAAAGATCGCTGATATCATTGTTCAATTTAACATTAAAATGATAGGCTTTATGGCCGTAATTGAATGCAATTTGTTTTTCAATGTAGTTTGCCGGCACAAAATCCGGTAACTTTGTGATTTTATAGCTGAAATCGTTGGTGGCCTCTGGTACTTTAATATTTACGGGAATATAGGTGTCTGCTCGTTGAAATAGTTTTCCATAATCATGAAAATTTAAACAGGTGTATTTTTTACCATAAACTTCAAAAAAAGGAATATCAGAGATATCCTCATTGTTCTGAATAAAAAAGACAATCTGATTATTTCCTACCGCCAAACGTGCATCATACCCCGATTTGCACATCAGAAACCATTTGTACAGCGTGTAACGGGTATAATTTTCCGCTTTTGGCGCGATTTGTTGTGCGGTACGTCGCACAAGCTGATAATACACCCAGTCGTTGAGATGTTGTTTATCCTTGTATTCCAGTAAACTATTTACCAAATCGTGATATTCTGTTTGATCAGCAATTTGGTAGAACTCCTGTACACGAGCTCCCGTTAAACTATCATTGAATGGAATATTGAAAGATGGTGATACATTAATTGAAACTTTTCCATCGTAAAAATCGAAATCATGATGCTGCGCCCTGGCGATTTGTAGACTGCAAGTAAACCAGCATAAAATGGTCAGAAAGGCAATATGGCATCCTTCGATATTCAATTATTAACAATTTGATAACATTAGTGTAATATAAATTTAACAATTATAAGTGCTTTTCCCAAGGATTTAGGAAAAATGTTTTCTGGATTACAAAGGATGAGTTATATTGGTTATAAGCTATTTGTTAACGAAGTTCTTTACCATTTTTTAAGATCATCATTGGGAACTCATATTTCCAGTTCATGCCCAAAGAAAGCCATTGAAACTTATTGATTTGTGTGCATACGATGTTTAGCAAACACAGCGTGAGAGGATATCACCCTTGATTGAAATGCTAAAATCCTTTTCCTCCCGATTGCTATTACGTAGAAAAATAATATTAAAATTCGTATCTTCGTGCAATGGATAATTTTATTGTTTCTGCACGTAAATACCGCCCGATTACCTTTGATTCGGTTGTAGGTCAGCAACACATTACGGGTACCCTAAAGAATGCAATTCACAACAATCAGTTGGCGCAGGCATTTCTATTCTGTGGGCCACGTGGTGTTGGTAAAACTACTTGCGCCCGTATTTTGGCCAAAACAATAAATTGTGAACAGATCTTACCAGGGACTGAGCCCTGTGGCGAATGCGACAGCTGCAAATCCTTTCAAAACGGTAATTCTTTCAGTATACACGAACTTGATGCTGCATCCAACAACTCGGTAGATGATATCCGTAACCTCATTGATCAGGTCCGTATACCACCTCAAGCCGGAAAATATAAGATTTATATCATCGATGAGGTGCACATGCTCTCACAGGCCGCTTTCAATGCATTCTTGAAGACATTGGAAGAACCACCTTCTTATGCAATTTTTATCCTTGCAACAACCGAGAAACATAAGATTTTGCCAACGATTCTTTCACGTTGTCAGATTTTTGATTTCAACCGTATAAAGGTGGAGGACATGGCAGGCCATCTGGCGAGAATAGCTGATCGTGAAGCGATCGCTTATGACCAAGATGGTTTACATATCATTGCGCAAAAGGCAGACGGTGGTCTTCGTGACGCCTTGTCTATGTTTGATCAGATTGTCAGTTTCTCGAATAAAAATGTAACCTATCAGGCTGTTATTGACAACCTGAATATTCTGGATTACGATTATTATTTTAAGCTAACGGATTCGATCTTGGCTGAAGATGCTGCGCAAACGCTTTTGACATTTAACGAGATTTTGAACCATGGCTTCGATGGAAGCCATTTCATTGCTGGTTTGTCAGCTCATTTTCGGAATCTGCTGGTGGCTAGAGAGCCTTCGACGTTAAAATTATTGGAAGTTAGCGATAGTATACGTCTGAAGTATTTACAGCAAGCGCAGAAAGCTTCTTCGGGATTTTTATTGTCCGCATTGAATATCTCAAACCAGTGTGAAATAAACTACAAAACAAGTAAAAACCAACGCTTACAAGTAGAACTTGCTTTGTTGAAAATGTGTCACATCGCAAGTGCCATTAAGCTAAGTCAGCTCGGTTCTATACAGGTTCCTTCAGCTACTGAAGGAGTAAAAAAAAAACTCCCTGAGCCAGTAGTTTCACAAACTAAGGAAACTCCTTCTGCGGCAGTATCTTCTGGAAATACAGTGCACAATGCGACACCAGCACCCGTTGTATCGAATCCCACGCCTGTATCCACCCCGCAATCAACAGTTTCCAATCTCCAGACTTCGGCTGTTAAAGCCGAGGTAAAAAATGATGCTGTTTCAAATGTACCTCCAAAAGTAAAAAAAGGAGGATGGGGGGCAGCTGCCTCAGCGATTATTCCATCATTGCCAGATTTGAACACCATTTATGACAACAACTCGGTTGCCAAAGAAGGTGATGAGCCTGAATTAATAAGAGGTACCGAACAACGTGAGGTAAGCTTTAATCAATTCATAGTTATTTGGAACGCTTACGCCGAACAGTTAAAGGCAGAAAATAAGATCAACCTATATACAATGATGACCACGACCCAACCGCGACTAAAAGGTACATTAATAGAGATTGATGTCGAAAATGGCGTACAGATGGATGTCCTGCAAAGCGCGAAAGTGGATGTGTTGAATTATCTTCGGGTAAAGCTGCAAAATTTTGCGCTAGATCTACAAGGTGTTATGATGGAGTTCACGGTTTCCCGCAAACCGTACACTTCGCAGGAAAAGTATCAGGCTATGGTAACCAAAAATCCGCTTTTAGATACTTTGCGTAAGGAGTTTAACTTAGGTTTAAGCTAAATCGATCATTCTAATTCCTGTTAATTTTTGTACCTTTGCAATCTCTTCTATTTGGAAGGTAATATTTAGTTTTATGATGCAAGGAAATTTTCAGAGACGTGATCGCGATCACGGCGAAAAACGTGAAGTAAATCAGATGGTATTCGGTATCCGTGCCGTCATCGAAGCGATTGATAGTGGTAAAGAAATTGAATCGTTATTTGTACAACGCGGATTAAGTGGTAGCTTGATTCTGGAACTGAAATCCTTATTGAAAGAACATGATATTGCCTTTCAGCAAGTGCCTATTGAGAAACTGAACCGTATCACACGGAAAAATCATCAAGGGGTAATTGCCGTTATATCGCCAATTACATATCAAAGTATCGAAGATCTCCTACCTCAGATTTATGAGAAAGGTGAAACTCCCTTACTTTTGATGTTAGATGGTGTAACTGATGTTCGTAATATGGGGGCTATTGCACGTACGGCTGAATGTTCAGGTGTGCATGCGATCATTGTGCCGAAAAAAGGATCTGCTGAAATAAATCCGGATGCAATTAAAACATCCGCTGGAGCATTGTATAAAATTCCGGTCTGCCGTCATGATAGCCTTTCAAAAGTGGGTAAATTTCTGATAGATTCAGGGGTGCAATTGGTTGTTAGTACAGAAAAAACAACATCGAGTATCTATGATGTGGATTATACAGCACCTACTTGTGTCATCATGGGTGCTGAGGATGTCGGTGTATCGAATGATTTAATCCGTATCGCGGATAATCTTGCCAAGATACCAATGTATGGCGAAATAGGCTCTCTTAATGTGTCTGTATCGGCTGCTGTTGTTATTTATGAGGCAATTCGTCAACGTCTGCCTAAGAAGTCGTAAGAACTAAATTCTGCGATATAAAATAGCCTTTGTCAGAGACAAAGGCTATTTTTTTGAATATCCATCTTGTTGATTTTTACTTTAGTAATTAAGCAGGAGGGCTTGGTTTAATTTTATACTAATCTTGTTGACCCTTATTTCAATCTGCAGACAAAAGTCTGATCCAGATCCCGACATCTCCTATCTCCTATGCTTTGTTGTTTGCCCCTTATAAATAGATTTGTCTATTTATCTCGCTAAGCATTGTAGATCGCCTCAACCTCTTTTTCATATTTCTGGAGAATAACTTTCCGTTTCATCTTTAAGGTAGGGGTTAATTCACCCGTTTCTATCGTCATTTCGTTTGGAATAATCGCAAATTTCTTGATCTGCTCCCAGTTACCAAAATTTTGATTGATGCGATTGAGCTCGGACTCAATCTGCTGTCTAACTTCAGGGTGCTTCAGGAATTCTATTTTTGGCAATTTTGCCAATGAAGGAGAGGAGTTCTTGCTCCATTCCAAAAGATTGGCATAGTTTGGAACAATTAAAGCTGCGGGGAATTTTCGTGACTCGCCGATCACCATGACCTGTTCGATAAGAGAAGATTCTACGATCTTGGCTTCAAGCTGTTGTGGGACAATATATTTCCCGCCGGAAGTCTTGAACATCTCTTTCTTGCGGTCGATTATTTTGAGAAATTTACCGTCAACCCATTGACCGATATCTCCAGTATATAACCAACCATCTTTGAGGACCTCCGCAGTAGCTTCTTCATTTTTATAATAGCCAATCATATTGTTTTCGCCTTTGGTGAGGATCTCCCCATCTTCGGAAAGTTTGATTTCAATATTAATCAATGGTAGACCTACTGTGCCGATTTTCATCCCTCTTTTAAAGCAATTTACAGCAATACAGGGACCTGCTTCAGTCAGACCATAACCTTCATAAATAGGTATTCCGGCAGCCATATACAAACGGATTAATCTTTCTTGTAAAGCAGCACTGCCCGATGCAATCCCTTTGATGTCCCCACCCAAGGCCTCCCGCCATTTTGAAAAGACGAGTTTTCTTGCGATACTTAATTTGATAGCATACCACCAAGAGCGGTTCTCCAAAGTGTATTGTTCACCAACACGAAGAGACCAAAAGAATATCTTGCGTTTGAATACGGTCAGCTTTTCACCAGTTGCAATAATTTTTTCATATACTTTTTCAAGTACACGCGGTACAGCTGAAAAGATATGTGGTCGGACTGATTTGAAATCTTCTCCAATGGTATCCATTGATTGGGCAAAAAAGATTGTTAAACCCTTATACATATAGACATATTGGAATACCCGCTCGTAGGCATGGCAAACGGGTAGAAAGGAAAGCGCTCGGTCCCCGCGTCCGACAGGGAAGGAGTATTCACTGCTCATGGTATCGGCCAATAGATTGCGGTGGGCCAGCATCACTCCTTTCGGATTTCCGGTTGTACCTGATGTATAAATGATAGAGGCCAGGCTCTCGGTATTGACGGTATTTCGAAGTGTCTCAAGCTGCTCATCAGTGATGGAAACGCCGTTAGCTACGAAACTCTGCCAATACGGTATATCCTCTTCTTTGTCTAAACTAAAAATATGTTTAAGGAGCGGACATGAGTCTCTGATGGAAACGATCTTCGTATATAGCTTTTTTGAGCTTACGATACAATTTTTAATCTCAGCATGGTTGAATATATAGTTGTAATCTGATTCAGAGATATTCGGATAAATCGCGACGACAACAGCACCGACCTGTTGGATTGCAAAATCGAGAATATTCCATTCGATACGGTTTTCACTGATTAAAGCAACTTTTTCACCTACTTGTACACCGAGGGCAATCAGACCTTTGGATACCTGATTGACGCGTTCAATAAATTCTGTATTACTTACTGCTACCCAATTAGCTCCGTCTTTGTAGGAAAACATAGGAAACCCAGGTGCAGTTTCTTGTTGCAAATAGGCTAAATCAAATAATCTTGTTGCTGTTGGCATTATGAAAATCCAGTTCGTGTAATTTAGCTAATGTACGTTTTTTTGAGGAGATTGA
The DNA here is from genome assembly GCF_019969845.1 of Sphingobacterium sp. GVS05A. GTDB lineage: Bacteria > Bacteroidota > Bacteroidia > Sphingobacteriales > Sphingobacteriaceae > Sphingobacterium. The sequence continues at coordinate 97,613 of NZ_JAHXYR010000010.1, read as the reverse complement.
GGCATATAAAAAAACGGGATAAGGCGCATTAAGATAGCGAGAAGGAGGGGCTATTTTGGTTTTGGACCCCCCTGAAGTACTGTAAACGAAAAAGACTCTGATCTGCAAAGCCGGGGCTTTCCAAATCAGAGTCTTTATACGCTTATCTAAATACTAAATCTAGTATTTGCTTTTAGATTCTTTACGTTTACCTGAGAAATCACGGAAACCTCCGCCATTGCTGCTACCACGGTCACGTTTTTCACCGCTGAATCCGCCTTCACGTCTTCCGCCACGGTCACCGCCACTGAATCCGCCTTCACGTCTTCCACCGCGATCACCACCACGGTATCCGCCTTCGCGTCTTCCGCCACGATCACCACCACGGCTTCTTCCACGATCACCACCACGGCCTTCGCTTTTAGCTTCTCCAGATACTTCGATGCGTACTTGACGACCGTTGTAATCTACACCTTGGAATCCTTGGAATACTTTCTCAACTTCAGCATCCTGTACTTCAAAGAATGTAAACACACCTTTTAAGTCAATTTTACCGATAGATTTTCCTGAGATGTTTGCATTGTTACAGATAAAGCCTAACATGTCTCCACGAGAAAACTCATCTACAGAACCTAAGTTCATGAACAAACGTGTATAACCTTTTGAACCTTCACGAGAACGACCGTCACGTCTATCACCACGATCTTCACGAGAACCTTCGCGGGCTTCGATATTTAAATCCGGAGCGTTTTTATAATAATCTAGGAAACGGTTGAATTCAAGAGAGGCAAATCTTTTGATGATATCTTCTTTCGAAAGAGATTCCAGATTTTCCATAATTGCAGGCAAGAATGGACTGATCTGCTCATCATTTACTTCGACGTTTTCAATCTTTTTAACGATAGAGAACAATTGTTTTTCACACACTTCAGCACCTTGAGGAACTTGTTTCTTTTCAAAAGCTTTGCCGATGATCTTTTCAAGATGACGGATTTTGCTGAGCTCTTTTACATTTACTAAAGAAAGAGAGATACCAGTTTTACCTGCACGGGCAGTACGACCAGAACGGTGCGTATAGTTTTCTGTTTCATCAGGTAAAGAGAAGTTGATAACGTGAGTTACATCACTAACATCAATACCACGAGCGGCTACGTCTGTTGCGATCAATAATTGTAAACTACGGTCACGGTAACGTTTCATTACTTTATCACGTTGTTGTTGGGACAAGTCACCGTGCAGCGAGTCTGCATTGTAACCATCTTTGATCAACGCTTCAGCGATATCCTGTGTTTCGATTTTTGTACGACAAAATACGATACCAAAGATATCAGGGTTTGAATCCACAATACGTTTGAACGCAGCATATTTATCTTTTGCTTTGATCAAATAATAGTGGTGTTCAATGTTGGCGTTACCTGTATTTTTTGTACCTACAGTAAGCTCAACAGGATCGGTCATATAATTTTTCGCAATACGACGCACCTCGGAAGGCATTGTCGCCGAAAATAACCAAGTTTTTTTCTCGTCAGGAGTTTCTGACAAAATGTTGTTGATGTCTTCTTTGAAGCCCATATTGAGCATCTCATCCGCTTCATCTAACACAACATATTTAACATTTGAAAAATCAATGGCTTTTCTGCCAATGATATCCAACATACGACCCGGGGTCGCTACTACAATTTGCACTCCACGTCTGATTTGACGTAGCTGGTCTGAGATATTTGCACCTCCATATACAGCAACAACATGTACGTTGTCAACGTATTTAGCAAATTTTTCTAAATCTTTTGAGATTTGTAAACATAGTTCCCGAGTAGGGCAAAGGATTAATGCCTGTGGGTGTTTTTGAGAAAAGTCTAATTGCTCTAATAATGGAAGACCAAATGCCGCGGTCTTTCCTGTGCCAGTTTGGGCTAATCCGACAAAATCGTCGTTACCAGTCAATAAAACAGGAATGGCTTTTTCCTGAATTTCAGAAGGTTTTTCGAAACCTAATTCTGAGATGGCATTAACAACTTCCTCACGGATTCCCAGTTCTAAAAATGGGTTCATGAAATTTTATATACAATAGGCACTATTGCCTAAGGCGTTGCAAAGGTAAGAATAATATTTGAATAATCAAAGAATTTAAATAATTGATTTTTAGCGGAATCAGAATATGTCCTATCGAAGCGACAATAAATTCATTCATATTATATATCAAGGTGTGAACTTCTCTTTCGCCAGATGCAGATACTAGGTGGAAAATTTATAATGTATGCTGTTGATTTTGACTAAACATCAGGCTGGTGCGATTAAGTAAGTTCATGTAACTCTACAAAAAAAGGCATCACTTAGAGTGATGCCTTTTTTTGTAGAGATCGAATACGATCGATTAATAAAGTGTGAACTCTACGCGACGGTTTTGTTGACGACCAGCAGCATTCTTATTAGATGCAATTGGTTGGTCTGGACCGTAACCTGTAGCTTCGATACGTGAAGCGTTAGCGCCTTGAGATACTAAATAAGCTTTTACTGACTCAGCACGCTCTTTCGATAAACGCATGTTTAATTCACGTGAACCCGTATTGTCTGTGTGACCAGCTAATTTCAAGCTAAAGTTTTTCTCGATCAACAATTCAGCAACTTTGTTTAACGTTGCATATGAAGTAGGACGGATAGTTGCTTTGCTCAAATCGAACTCTAGGTTTTTGATCGCATCAGCAACAACTTTCTTGTCTGCTTCTGTAACAACAACTTTTTCTACGATTTTAGTTTCGTTTTTAACAAGAATAGGACAACCTGATCCATCTACTTGTACACCAGAAGGAGTACCCGGGCATTTGTCGTATTTGTTGGCCACACCATCACCGTCATCATCTTTCAAATCACTGTTCAAACCATCCAATTGACTTTGTAAAGCTTGATTTTTTGCATTAAGAGCGTCATTTTGAGCTTTTAAATCATCGTATTTTACAGTGTAGTCATTTACAAGTGTAGCTACCGGGTTTGAGTTGTTCAATGCTGGTTTGCTCCCACTTCCCAATGCAAATTCTAGACCACCATGGATATAAGTAAATAGGTCATTCTTATATTGGCCACCACGGATACCGTCAAAGTTTTGGTTCACCCAATTCAATTGGTAACCTAATTCAAAGTTGATGCCCTTAGCAACAGCAAATTTGAAACCCATATCTAGTGGTACATAGATTTTAGAGATACCATCCGCTTCTACTGAAGTAGAGCCCGTAGTTAAGGTTGTTTTGCTGTTCATGACACCCACACCGATTGATGCATAAGGTTTGATGAAACTATTGAAAAATCTCCAGTTGGTATTTGCTGCTAGGAATTCTCCAGATAAAGCTGCCGACCAAGGTGTTTTTGCTTCGAATGATTGTTGACCATTTACCTCCTGAAAAGAACCACCAGTTTTACCACCGAAATAGCTGGCTTTAATTCCAAAAGAAGGAGAGATTTGCTTCTTGATATAGGCACTATATCCTAAGTTCCAATCTAGATTATCATAACCCGCACGATTGAAACCCGCGATGTTAGTTTGGTTTGTGACACCTGCACCGATACCGATCGACCATGTTCTGTATTGTGTAGCAGAACCAAAAGGAGAAGTTCCTTCTATCGATGCTACCTTTGACGTTTGAGCAAAAGCGGAATTGGCGAATAAGCCTGCAGTTGCGAAAGCAAGTGCTAATTGTAAATTTAGTTTCATAGAATTTGTTTGTATAAACCGAGGCAAAAGTAATAGGTTAAAAATTAAATTCCTAATCGGTTTGTAGTTTAAATATGACAAAAGGGTAAATAAAATGGTATTTTACTGAAAAATACCATTTTATTATGTGTAATTTATTAGCTATTAATAAAGTGTAAACTCTACGCGGCGGTTTTGTTGACGACCAGCAGCATTTTTATTGGATGCAATTGGTTGGTCAGGACCATAACCTGTCGCTTCGATACGTGAAGCGTTAGCACCTTGAGATACCAAGTAAGCTTTTACTGACTCAGCACGTTCTTTGGATAGACGCATATTCAATTCACGTGAACCTGTATTATCTGTGTGACCAGCTAATTTCAAGCTAAAGTTTTTCTCGATCAACAATGCTGCAACTTTGTTTAATGTTGCGTATGAAGTTGGGCGGATGGTTGCTTTACCTAGATCGAACTCTAAGTTTTTAATCGCATCAGCAACGACTTTTTTGTCTGCTTCTGTTACAACAACTTTCTCTACAACTCTAGTTTCGTTTTTAACAACAATTGGACAACCTGATCCATCTACCTGTACACCGGAAGGTGTGCCTGGGCATTTGTCGTATTTGTTTGCAACACCGTCACCGTCATCATCTTTCAGATCATTGCTAATTCCATCCAGTTGACCTTGTAAAGCTTGATTTTTTGCATTAAGCGCATCATTTTGAGCTTTTAAATCATCATATTTTACGGTGTAATCATTTACAAGTGTAGCGACCGGATTTGAGTTGCTCAATGCGGGTTTGCTACCACTACCCAAAGCGAACTCTAGACCTGCGTGAGCATAGGTGAATAAGTCATTCTTATATTGTTGAGTTGGTCCAACTTTATTGTCAAATCGCTGATTTGCCCAGTTCAATTGATAGCCCAATTCAAAGTTAATGCCTTTGGCAACTGCAAATTTCAAACCGAAGTCCGCCGGTACGTAGATCTTAGAATATGAATCACCATATTCGCCCCTGTTTCCGCCAGCAATTGCTGCTGTCTCTGCATTCATTACACCCACACCAATTGAGGCGTAAGGTTTAATGAAACTGTTGAAAAACCGCCAGTTGGTATTGGCTGCAATAAACTCACCAGATAAAGCAACTGACCAAGGTGTTTTTGTTTCAAACCCTGTTTGTTTATCACTGGCTTCATATCCTGAGGTCTTTCCACCAAAATAAGTTGCCTTGATTCCGAATGAAGGTGAGATTTGTTTTTTGATATAGGCACTGTAACCTAAGTTCCAGTCCAATTTGTCATAACCTCCATTATTGAATTTAGCAATGTTTTGCAAGCTTGTAACACCGGCACCTACACCGATAGACCAAGTCCTGTATTGTGTTGCCGGACCAAATGGGGTAGTGCCTTCAATTGATGACTGCTTTGCGCTTTGGGCAAAGGATGCGGTTGAGATGATACCTGCCGCTACTAGTAATCCTGATTTTTTAAGGCTAATTTTCATAATGTGTTTTTGTAAAATTTTCTACTATAAAATTCTTGTTAAATTAACTCATTGACTACTCTTACAATAAATTTGCCAAAAATTATTTGGTCAGCTTACTCGGCCGAAAAAATTTGGCACCTCAATTTCAAAAGCCATGTGCTTAACAATATTCTCAGTAAAAATGTTTTGAAAAAAAGTTTTCCTACTTTTTGTAATCAAAATCACATCAATATCTTCATCCCTAATAATCGTATGTATACCATTTGCAATGTTCTCCCGTGAGCCTGCAAAATAGCTCGGTGCTTTGACGATGTAGGAGATGTCTTCAATACCAGTCTCTGCTATAATCTGTTCAATCCATTTTTCAAGTTTTGATCCTAAAATATTGATTTCTAGTTCGTTTTTGTTGATATGGATGAGTTGTAAATGAAAGTCTTTTCCATATAATGGGATCGCTTGTTTGAGGACTTCCAGCTCACCAGGTTTAAAATTTGTAAGCAGTGCGATATTATCTTTTTTTAATTTTATGGCATTTTTTGGGATCGCTAATACAGGAATTTTTGACTCTTTAATGACGTCATAAGTATTGCTTCCGATCAGTACAGATTCAAGTCCTGTGACTCCCTTTGTACCCATAATCACCGTTTGGTAGTTCTCTTTTATCTCCTGTTTTTCTAATGATTCAGCTAAAATTCCATTCGTAAATAAGGTTGAAATTTTTAACGAAGGATATTTTTGTAGAAGTTCAGCGACAAGTTTCTCCATCTTACGACGAGCGCCCTCTTCGGTAGGGTCTACTAAATGCTTCGCATTTGCGAATTTGTTGATATGTGAAGTGAAGGAGTGGAAAAGTGTGATTTCATCATGTGTTTCCTGAGCGATCTGGGCTGCATAGTTTGCTGCGACTTCCGCATTTTCGGAAAAATCTACGGGTATTAATAATTTAGACATAGCGATATACTTATTATGCTTTGGTAAAAAATATGGGAACTAGCGGGTGGCTAAATAATGCTTTTGCCACTGATCTGGTGAAAGTACGTTCAAAAAAGGATTTTCTTGAGCGTGTTACGAGTAATATCTTTATTTTTTCTGTATGGATCATTTCATTGATAACTTCAGGGACAGTGTCTAGGTCCTCTAGGTCGCCTTGTATTGAGTCGACTTCGATTGCTATGTTGGTCACGCCAATATATTTTTTGATTTTATATTTCCATACTTCCAATTTATCTTCTATCCGGTTTTCCGACGAATGATCATAATGAACATGCATCAACTTTAATTCGAAATCCTTACCCATTATATTGACAAAATCTTGGACCGTCTGTACTTCTTCTTCTTTGAAATTGGACAATAAACCAACCTTATCAACCTGCTCGAATGATGCCTCTGTCGGAATGGCCAAAACAGGTATTTTTGCTTTTTTGCTAATGACGTAAGTTGTGCTACCAATAAGTTGGCTATCATCATTCGTAATACCTTTTGTGCCCATGATGATAAAGTCAAAACGATCAGGCGTGGCCATTTCAGGGAGAGTTTCCGTGATCATGCCACGTTCGCACTGGGTAGTCACTTCAAGTGTAGCATGTGCCGATTTTATCTGATCTGAAAGATTTTTAATAAGGAAATCAGCTTTAAATATGGGGCTTCGCTTTCCAATGGAATCAGTTTCTTCCTCAAATACAGCAGAAGCAGAGGTATAATTGTGATAAAGGTGGATACTGTAGCCTTTTTGAATGGCTAGATCCACAGCATAATTTACCGCATTGTTAGAATGAGCCGAAAAATCTACCGGTAGTAGAATGTTTTTTTTCATCTGTTTAAATTATTTATAAGTGTTGTTCTCATCGGTATAAATGAGCTCGTTTCACTCGGTTTGTTTGTTTGTTTGTTTGTTTGTTTGTTTGTTTGTTTGTTTGTTTAGTTGTGATGAAGCCATCAGATTTATTTTTCTTAATTTTTTAGAGCCCTCTATCCCTATCAAATGTAATAAAACAAATGCAATTGTGAATGGCTATCAGTCAAAATGTTTTTATTGTTTAGCGTATTAAATCTGATCCTAATGGTACAAAGGTGGCTAACATTTAATGCTTTTAAAATGTTGCATTTAATGCATATTTGTGATTACGGTCATCCTGAAAATAGGACAATCCTATCTGCCTGAATCTTATGTCCTGATTTTTTTGTTTGAAAAGTCAGTTGACTATGAAAACTGAACGTTATTAAAATCATTGTGTCATGGTTATTATCTCGTATTCTACATTGCATAACAGACCAATTTTGAGTAAGTTTGCACATATTTTTAGATAATTAAATGACAAGTAGAGAAATTCGTCAAGCCTTTTTAGACTTTTTTAAAAGCAAGGGGCATCAGATAGTACCTTCAGCACCAGTAGTTGTAAAAAATGATCCTACATTAATGTTTACTAATGCAGGGATGAACCAGTTCAAGGATTTATTCTTGGGAGAAGCGCCGATTAAATTTCCACGTGTTGCAGATACGCAACGTTGTCTGCGTGTTTCGGGTAAGCATAACGATTTAGAGGAAGTTGGTATTGATACTTACCACCACACTTTATTTGAGATGTTGGGAAACTGGAGCTTTGGGGATTATTTTAAGAAGGAAGCTATTGCTTGGGCTTGGGAGCTATTGACCGAAGTATATAAACTTGATAAGGATCGTTTATACGTGACTATTTTTGAAGGCGACGCAAGTGAAGGTTTGGACCGGGATATGGAAGCGTTTGATTTCTGGAGACAGTGGATAGCTGAGGATCGTATCTTACTTGGCAATAAAAAGGATAATTTTTGGGAAATGGGAGAGACTGGTCCTTGTGGCCCTTGTTCTGAAATCCATTTCGATATGCGTAGTGCAGAAGAACGTGCGCAGGTTGCAGGACAAAGCTTAGTTAATGCGGACCATCCACAGGTGATTGAAATCTGGAACTTGGTCTTTATGCAATTCAATCGCTTGAAGGACGGATCACTCCAATCTTTACCAGCTAAACATGTGGACACAGGTATGGGCTTTGAGCGTCTTGTCAGATGTATTCAAGGTAAAACCTCAAATTATGATACGGATGTCTTTACGCCAACTATTGATTTTATTGCAGAGAAATCAGGGATAAAATATGGTTTAGATGACAAGACTGACATTGCGATGCGTGTGGTATCTGATCATATTCGTGCGGTAAGTTTTGCGATAGCAGATGGACAATTACCCTCTAATAACAAAGCTGGATACGTAATTCGCCGCATTTTACGTCGTGCGGTACGTTATGCTTATACATTTTTAGGATTCAAAGCACCATTTATTAATGAGCTTGTTCCAGTTTTGGCGGCACAATTCAGTGGTGTATTTGATGAATTGATCCAACAACAGGATTTTGTTCAGAAAGTAATCTTAGAGGAAGAAGTTTCGTTTTTAAGAACCTTGTCCACTGGCGTACAGCGTTTTGAAAATTACGTGGAAGATCATCGTGTTATTAATGGTGATTTTGCATTTGAATTATACGATACATACGGCTTTCCAATCGATTTAACAGAATTGTTAGCGCGAGAGAAAGGATTGTCTGTTGATATGGACGGTTTTAAACAAGCACTTCAGGTTCAAAAAGATCGCTCCCGTGCGGCAACTGCCATTGATACCGGAGACTGGATTCTTGTCAATGATGATGAGGGCTTTGAATTTGTTGGTTATGATACCCTGACCGCAAAAACAGAAGTCGTAAAATACCGTAAAGTTATTGCAAAAAATAAAGAGCAGTATCAATTGGTTCTTTCCGTTAGCCCGTTTTATGCTGAAGGGGGAGGCCAGGTCGGTGATTCCGGTGAATTGATTTCAGAGGAAACAGGCGAAAAAATCTACATTACGGATACGAAAAAGGAAAATGGAATTTTCGTTCATTTTACCAATAAGTTGCCATTGGATCTGAATGGAACTTTTATCGCGGAGGTTGACAGCTCCAAAAGATTGGATACGGAGAATAATCACTCTGCAACCCATTTATTGCATGCTGCACTAAAACAGGTATTAGGTACGCACGTGAATCAAAAAGGTTCATTGGTTAATGCTGATATCCTACGTTTTGATATTTCTCATTTTGCAAAGATGAGCGAGGATGAGATCAAACAGGTAGAGGATATCGTGAATGCTAAAATTCGTGAGAATATCCCGTTGAAAGAAGAACGGAATGTACCTTACCAACAAGCTTTGGATTCAGGTGTAACAGCTTTGTTTGGTGAGAAATATGGTGATTTTGTTCGTGTGATTACTTTTGAAGATAAATTCTCCAAAGAGCTATGCGGTGGTACCCATGTGAAAGCGACAGGGCAAATCGGATTCTTTAAGATTGTTTCTGAGTCGGCTGTTGCGGCAGGGGTGCGTCGTATTGAGGCGATTACAGGAACTCGCTCAGCGGCGGTAATTCGTGAGCATTTTGAATTGGTACAGCATCTAAAAGAACTGATGAATAGTCCAAAGGACTTTGTGTCAGCTTTGGGTAAGATCATTGAAGAAAATGGAGCGCTGAAAAAAGAAATTGAAAAAAGCATTACAGAAAAATCTTTAGCCTTGAAATCGGATCTGGAAGCGAAGATTGAACAGGTTGGTGATATCAACTTTTTGTCGACGTTGGTGGATCTGCCGAATGCAGAAGCAGTTAAAACCTTAGCTTATGCGCTGAAGGGAGCTGTTAATAATTTATTTTTGGTTATTGGAGCGGAATTCGATGGAAAGCCAAGTTTGACAGTCGTAATTTCGGATGATTTAGCAAAAGAAAAAGGTTTAAATGCCAGCAACATTGTTCGTGATTTGGCAAAAGATATCCAAGGAGGTGGAGGGGGGCAACCTTTCTTTGCGACAGCGGGAGGTAAGAACTCTGCGGGATTAAAAACAGCAATTGACCGTGCTAAGGAATTTTTAGGTTAAATTTGAGTATTTAGATCGGAGACTTAGGGTGCTTGTTGAATAGGTTTCAAACGTAGTGGACGTCTCCTCTAAAATTATACTATATGAAACTATCCTATTTATTTAAACCGAGTGTAACGAGTTCACTAATTCTGCTGAAGAGCAAATTATGAATAATCACAGAGGGGCATAAATAGGATAGTTTCTTCAATTTAAAAGGAAACCGAGCGCAATGACATTTATTTATATATGGACCTATGGCGCTCACAAAACTATATACAGATGAAAAAGGCAATTTTTTTAGTAGTTGGCGTGGTTGGATTGATGTTTGGTTGCCAGAATAAAGAGCAGTTTAGCATCGAAGGAAATATAGAAAACCCAGGTAATATAAAAGTCGTCTCCTTGTATGAGGGGGATACTAAGCTAGATTCTATGTTTTTTGGTGATAATAACAAATTTCAGTTTGTTCGTCAAGCTAGTCAATCGAGATTGTTGTCGCTACGTGTCGGTAAAAATCGCTATGACCTGATTGCTTCTCCGGGCGAGACAATTTCATTTAAAGCAGATTTGCATAAGGATGTCAATGATTATCTCGTTGAAGGGTCTGAATTGTCGAAAACGATCCAGCCATTTGCTAAGGAACGAAATCATCGCGATTATGTGCAAGATTCTCTACAGGGTGTCTTTTCCAAATTAACCGCAAATTCAACTGCTGACGAAATAGAAAAACTTCGTGCAGAATATAAGGCCAAATTTGCAAATGAACTTCGCGGCTATACCAGCAAGGCTGTCGATTTTTCTGCTAAACATAATGATCTGGCTGGATTTTATGCTATCTCAACCTTGGATCCTGAAGTGGCAGAGGCAGAAATTATAGCTTACGCAGATAGAATTAAAAACGAATTCACGGAAAATAGATACGTGACTCAGTTTAAGGAGGAAACCCAAAAGCTGAAGAAAATGGCTATTGGTCAGCCTGCTCCGGAGTTGACGTCATTTACGCCTTCTAACAAAGAGGTGAAGTTGTCTAGTTTTAAAGGAAAATATACTTTGGTTGACTTTTGGGCTTCCTGGTGTATGCCATGTCGTCAGGAAAATCCGAATCTTGTCAAGCTATATAATGCCTATCATACCAAAGGTTTTGATATCCTGTCTGTTTCATTTGACGATAACCCTGGTTCATGGATGCGTGCTATCGCAGATGACAAGCTGACTTGGACACATGTATCTGATTTAAAGGCTTGGAGTTCACCGATAGTAATAGACTACCGTGTCAAGGCATTGCCCACTTCCTATATTCTCGACCCAAATGGTATTATCATTGCAAAGAATCTGCGTGGTGAAGAGCTTGGCGATTTTTTGAAGAAAACAATTAAGTAATCAATGTGTTATTGTTAATTGAAATATTACTTAATAATTTGGTAACATTAGATTAATCGATTGTTATCATTTTGTTCATATTTTAGCAGAAAAATAAGACAAATGAGTTCTTCGAAACAAAAGATTTTAATTGTTGATGACGAAAAAGATATCTTGGATTTAATTGCATTCAACTTAAATCGTGAAGGTTATCAGGTCTCTACAGCGCAAAATGGGGAAGAGGCAATACAAGTTGCCAAGCAAGTAAACCCCGATTTGATCATCTTGGATGTGATGATGCCTAAGATGGACGGTATTGAAGCTTGTCGCATCATGCGTGCTATGCCTGAATTCAAAAGTACCTTTATGGTGTTTTTGACAGCTAGAAGCGAAGAATATTCAGAAATTGCCGGATTTCATGTTGGAGCGGATGATTATATCGCTAAGCCAATTAAGCCCCGAGCGCTGATGAGTCGTATTAATGCGATCTTAAGAAGAAATGCATCCGAGGAGTCTGATTCAAACGCACAGGATAAAATCGAGATAGCTGATCTGGTTATTGATAGAGATTCTTTCTTAGTTTACAAAGGAGAGCAAAAGATTGTGCTTGCCAAGAAAGAGTTTGAATTGCTTTACTTGTTGGCTTCCAAACCAAATAAAGTTTTCACAAGAGAGCAGATTTTAAAAAGTATTTGGGAAGACTCGGTGGTTGTCACCAATAGGACAATCGATGTGCATATCCGTAAGCTCCGCGAAAAAATAGGCGACGATTACGTCACTACTGTAAAAGGAGTAGGTTACAAATTTGATAAAGAATAATAGAAGAGGCTTAGGCCTCTTTTTTATTCTCTTATTTGGTGAACTCTTTGATCGTATAACTTGATATCACGGTAACAAATCTTTACTTTTGACAGATACCAAAGTAAAGAGATCAACATGTCATCTATTCTTATAAAATCTGCGCAACTTGTTAACGAGGGTAAAGTTGAGACTGCTGATGTATATATCAGTAATGGTCGAATCGAAATGATCGCACAGGAGATAAATCATCCTGCGGATCAGGAAATCAATGCCGAGGGACTACATCTGTTTCCGGGATTAATTGATGACCAGGTTCATTTTAGGGAACCTGGGTTAACCTATAAAGCGGATATATGGCATGAAAGTCGTGCTGCAGTAGCAGGTGGGACAACCTCCTTTATGGAGATGCCAAATACAGTTCCCAATACCTTGACGCAGGAATTGCTCCAGGATAAATATGATATTGCAGGAAAGAATGCATTAGCCAATTACTCATTCTTTATGGGGGCCGCGAACGATAACTTAGATGAGGTATTGAAAACCAATCCACGTGATGTCTGCGGTATAAAGGTGTTTATGGGATCATCCACTGGAAATATGTTGGTGGATAATGAAAAAGCTTTGGAAGGCATCTTTGCCAACGCTCCTACATTGATCGCTACACACTGTGAGGACGAAGCAACAATCAAGGCTAATCTGGCGAGATTTAAGGAGCAATACGGTGAAGACGGATTGAAGATTGAAATGCATCCGTTGATACGATCCGCTGAGGCTTGTTATTTGTCATCATCCAAGGCTGTGGATTTAGCCAAAAAGCATGATACAAGATTACATATTTTACATATATCAACAGCAAGAGAGATTGAACTATTCCGGAATGATATCCCATTAAAGGATAAGAAAATCACTGCCGAAGCTTGTATACATCATCTTTGGTTTTCTGATCAAGATTACCTAACAAAAGGGAATTTTATCAAGTGGAATCCGGCTGTTAAGACGGCCAATGATCGTGACCATATTCTTAAAGCTGTATTAGATGGACATATTGATGTGATAGCGACAGATCATGCCCCACATACTATGGAGGAAAAAACACAGCCATATGCATCAGCTCCTAGCGGTGGCCCCTTGGTTCAACATGCTTTACAAGCATTATTGGATATGGTCAAAGCTGGTAAAATGACCTTGGAACAATTGGTTCAAAAGTCAGCACATAATACGGCTACACTATTTCAGATTGAAGATCGTGGCTATATCCGTGAAGGCTATTGGGCGGATCTGGTACTCGTAGATCTGAATAAACCCTATACCGTCTCAAAATCAAATATTCTTTCTAAATGCGGATGGTCTCCATTTGAAGGACATACATTTGGTTCAACGATCGAACATACCATTGTATCTGGTCAAGTCGCCTTTTCTAAAGGACAAATTATTGAGAAAGGTGCTGGTGAGCGTTTGTTGTTCAACAGATAAGTTGTCATAATATGGAAAAAAGAGCTTTTATTAAATCAATTGCTTTGGGCACATTGGCCATTCCGGTATTGGGAGCTGGGCGCGCTAAAGCAATCGCAGCGGAGTTTGCAGGGGCGGCTACTTTGCTGGCAAAGAAGTTATACCCAGGGCATACTATAGGGTTGATAACTCCAGCAGGTGTATTGGACGATGAGGAATCGATCATTATCGCACGCGAGATCTTTGAAACATTGGGTTTTAAAGTGAAGGAGGGAAAACATATCCGTAGCCGTTACGGTAATTTGGCGGGGACAGATCAGGAACGTATTGCTGATATACATGATATGTTTGCTGATAAGGCTGTCAAAGCAATAGTCTGCATAAGGGGAGGTTCGGGAACTTCCCGGCTCTTAGACCGACTTGATTATCAGATGATTGCTCAAAATCCTAAGATTTTGTTGGGGTATTCTGATATAACGGCTTTAATTCTTGCCCTGTACGCGAAAACTGGACTTGTTACTTTCCATGGTGCGGTTGGTATAAGCACATGGACAAAGAAGCTCGCAGAGGCCTTTAATACACAATTTGTTGCCAATAAGCCTGCGGTATTTGAAAACCCCAAATTGAAGGGGGATAATATTGTACAGACTAAAGACCGGATAGCCACAATCTCCCCAGGTGTTGCGGAGGGAGTGTTGCTGGGCGGGAATATGACCGTATTGACTGGCTTATGTGGGACTACTTATCTACCAGAGTTTAAAGATAAGATACTTTTTATTGAGGAGGTCGATGAAGATATGGAACGCGTTGATCGGATGTTTTGCCAGTTGAAAAATGCAGGGATATTGGCAGGGATCAAAGGTTTTGTTTTTGGGAAATGCACCAATTGTAAACCGTCGGGAGGTTATGGCTCTGTGACGTTGGATCAGCTATTCAATGATTATATTAAGCCTTTAAACGTGCCTGCTTATAGCGGTGCTGTCATTGGGCATATTGCAGAGCAATTTATCCTTCCTGTGGGTGCAAAGGTGAGAATGGATGCATCGCAAGGAACGATTACCTTACTTGAGGCAGCCTTAAAAGATTAACATGAATTTAGTGAAAGACGATTTTATCAAAGCCTTTTCTTTATATGAAGAAAAGGCTTTGCAGCATAGACGATTTAAACATCGGGATATTTTGCCCTTATTGGAAAATAATAAAATCCATAAGCAACTTACGGTGGAGGAGATAGGAAGATCAGTAGAATATCGTTCAATCTTTAGGTTGAGATATGGGCAAGGACCGATAAAGGTACTGTTGTGGTCGCAGATGCATGGTGACGAGCCTACAGCTACAATGGCGCTCCTTGACCTGTTTAATTTTTTTAATGGGGAGAGGGACGGTTTTGATACCTTTCGAAAGGAAATAGCGGAGAAACTGACTTTATATTTTATTCCGATGTTGAATCCCGATGGCGCAGAACGTTATCAGCGGAGAACGGCGATGGATGTGGACATGAATCGCGATGCACGTGCAGTTGCTACCGTGGAAGGGGCTCTGTTGAAAGCGCAAGCGATGTTACTAAAACCAGATTTTGCTTTTAATCTCCATAATCAGAATAATTATTACAATATCCCCGGTACCGCCACCCCGGTAACAATTTCCTTGCTGGCCCCAGCATACGACTATGCGAGAAGTGTTAATACGGTTAGGGCGGATGCCATGCGGGTAATCGTGGGAATAAACAAGATACTACAGGAATTTATCCCGAATGCTGTCGCAAAATATGATGATGAGCATACCCCACGTGGTTTCGGGGACAATTTTCAAAAATGGGGTGCCAGTACCATTCTAATTGAATCAGGAGCCTATGCCGGCGATCCGGAGAAACTGGAAGTTCGAAAATATAATTTCATTGCATTGTTGAAAGCCTTTCAGGAAATCGCTTCGGGATCTTATTCGGTACACGATATTGCTGATTACAACGCGATTCCTTTTAACGATGAAAAGCTTCATGATGCTCTGATCCGAAACCTATCTATCGAAAAAAATGGTAAGAAGATGCTCGTGGATGTGGCTATTCGGCAAAATGAAAAAACTGTAGCAGATGATTATTATGTGGAGGGGGTAATCGAAGATATAGGCGATCTGAGGGATTTCTATGGATATACCGACCTTGATGTTGAAGAACTCCAATTTATTCCCGCAAAATTGTATTCGGACAGGGTATTTTCACTGGCGGAATTAACTTTGCCGATTATCGTTGATTTATTGAAGCAGGGCTTTGCGGCGATAATGGTTTCTGATACGATGGAGGGTGTAAAGGTTCATACTTTTCCGATTCAGATCATGAAGGGTGCTAATTTTCAAGGTGCAGTGAGGCCCATTATAGGGGATCATGCTGACTTTTTTATCGGATCTAAAAGCGAAATACGATATGCGGTGATCAACGGGTACTTGATTGATTTAAAGGAAGAAATGGGAGAGAATTTCAAAAATGGTATTTTATAAAAATAGAATTATTTTTTCATTCAAAAAAGAAGCTGTCTAAAAAATACCCGCTCCTTTGGGAATTAAGTATTTGGAAAGAAACTGTACTGGATATGAGTAAGATTAAATAATAAACGGGCTGTCCAACCTAGACAGCTCCGCTTATTGTTCGTTTAATTACCTAGTAACTCGGGTTTTGTTGATTTGCGATAGCCGGATTCGCATTCATTTCATCCAAAGAAATTGGAAGAATCGTTTTGAAAAAAGTTCGGTCTATAGTCTTTGGTCTATTAGTGGTACTTATATTACCGAGATCATCGTCAAATGTGATCGACTTATTCCAGCGCATCATATCGAAGAATCGGTGGCCTTCACCTAAGAGCTCTTTGCTTCTTTCGTCAGCTATCATATCCAAAGTAACTGTATTGGAGGTTGCGGCATCCAGTTTTGGAGATCTTTGACGAATAGCATTCAAATAGGTTGCTGCAAGGCTTTTGTCTGGAGATGGTTTCAGTAAAGCGGATTCAGCAGCGATGAGGTACACTTCTGAAAGGCGAATGACTTTGATATTCACGGCAGTACTATTTGCTGGTGAATTTTTGTCTCCGGCAAGGGTAGTGCTTCCACTATACTTGTACAAAGCGCCCAGATGTGTGCTACCGACCTCATCAGATCCCATTACTCCCCATCTCACATCAGTGTCGTCAGTTTTAAGTTTCGTTAGGAATGGGTCTGCAGCGATAAAATTCCCCAAAATAGCAGCACTTCCATGTCCTTTCCTACGAAACATTGCCCCAAGAGAATTTACACCCGCATCGGCTTCATTGGGATAGACACCAAGTTCAAAAATTGATTCTGTACCAAACATACTAGTCCAGGATTTTACCCAGTCAGCATTGCTGTACAAGGTGTACACTTTGGAGTCGATTATCTCCTGAGCAGCTTTTAGCGCATTGTCATAATCGTTCATGTAAAGATAGACACGTGCTTGCAATGCTTTATTCGCGAAATAGTTAATATATCCGTTTGCCTTTGATTTAGATAATAAGCTTTCTGAATCTTTAAGATCTTGCAGAATCTGCTTATAATTTTCATCGACAGAGACGCGTTTTTCCTGTGCGTTGTATTCAAGTACTTTGGTTACATTGGGAATACCCAAGGATGACTTATCCATATTATATGGCTTGCCATATAATCTCACTAGATCAAAATTAATTAATGCTCTAGCTGTTAATGCTTGCCCTTTATAGGAAGCAAAATCTTCCGTTGAACCGGCGTTGACCAGTTTATCTATATTTGCAAGGAGATTATTAATTTGCACCAGTGAGTGGAATCCTTGGATCCAAATGTTAGCATAGGGATTTGATGATGCAGAATGATTAAATACGTATAAGTAATCGTAACCACGTCCTTGCGAGGCGATCGTAAAGTCCCCACCTTTTACATCCGCATAAAGTGGGAAATTTCTACCATAATAATCAACATTTGCCATTTTGCTCATTAGTCCATTCATAATAACTTTTGCATCGGCTGCAGTTTGTATAGATGTATTGGAATCTCCCATGTTTGTAGGAGTGACATCCAGAAAATTACTGCAGGAGCTAATTGCTAAAGATATAGATATGCACGAGGCGATAAAAAGCTTTTTCATATTACTGTTTTTTGTCCATTAAAAACTAAATTCAACACCAAAAGTGTATGTTTTTGCCAGTGGTGTTTCCCAACCGCGGGTACCAAATTGATTCACCTCAGGATCCATGTATTTATACTTGGAAAGCGTGAGCAAATTACTGCCATTAAAATATAGTCTAGCATTTGAAATTCCGGCTCGACTCAATAATGTATTTGGTAATCTATAGCTTAGGGAGATATTTTTTAGTCTGATATAGGAGGCGTCAAATAATTGTCTACTGCTGATCTGGTTGACATCTTCTAGATCTCTACCAGTTACCATGGGATAAGTTCCCCCTGTGTTGGATGGTGACCAAGAGTCTTCAACGAAGTATTCTGAATGTATTCGTTCCCAATAATAACCATCATCTGCGACATCTTTTGATGTAGCATCATATAGTTTGCCGCCTATCTTGTAAGCAAAGTTCAATCCCAATGAAAAGTTTTTATAGTCAATATCCGAATTTATACCACCATATAATTTGGGATTGGCATTTCCAATAATTGTCTGCTTTGCATTTTTATAATTATAAGTTGCAGCTTTCCCATTAAACATAAATTCACCTGTGGTGCCATCATTGGTATACCATACATTTTTTCCATTGGTTTGGTCCGTGCCGGCCCATTCCAGTCCAAAGAAAGATAACGCTGATTCACCTTCACGGTATACGTACCTTGCCCTATTATCTCCACCGGTAGGGTCAAACCAGACAATATCCTGTCCGCCGTATAGTTTTGTCACGTTCGATGAAATAAAAGTCGCATTAGCACTTAAAGTCCATTTCCAATTTTCATTTTTCACAATATCGGAGCCCAGTTCTATTTCTAATCCTTTGTTGTTCATCTCACCTACGTTTCTCAGGATAGACTTAAAACCCGTGATTGTAGATATCGGAACATCCTGTAGCAGACTTTTTGAATCCCTATTGAAATATTCGAGTGTACCAAAGAGTTTGTTGTTAAATAACCCGAATTCCAAAGCGATATTGGTCTGGTAATTTAGTTCCCAAGCGACGTCCGGATTACCTAGGTTATTTAATCCACCGCCAGGTTGCGTCATATATTTATTGGAATAACTGGTCAAGTTTCTCCAAGCGAAAAGATCGGTAGGCAAAGTTCCGTTAGTTCCATAAGAACCTCTAAATCTCAGACTATTGATTTGTTCAATGTCCTTCATAAAAGATTCTTTTGCTAGATTCCAAGAGGCTGCGACCGACCAGAAATTGTCCCAGCGTGGGTTTGGTCCTAATCGTGACGAGCCGTCTCTCCTAAAAGAAGCTGATGCAAAATACCGCTCATCAAAGTTATATTCAGCTCTGGATAAAATGGACATCATATTGTTGCCCCATGAGTATGCCGAAGCGTCCAAAATACCAGCAGTAGCGACCGTATGAAGTGATGAAGAGGGAAGATCTTTACCTGTGGCACGAATAAAATCTGTGGTGTTTTTTTCAGCCTCGAAACCTGCCAATAAATTCAAATTGTGCAGACCGAAGCTTTTGTTATAATTGGCAGTTGTTGATGAGACTAATTTCTCGATGGATGTAGAAACTTCGGTGACACGACCATTGTCTGCCATACCATTATAATGTTTGGCACTGTAGTAAATATGGTCTTTAACTTCTGTATTATCGTAAGAGAAAATCGTTTTCAGGGTTAGCTCTGGTAAGAGCTTTAGAGTCAAGGATTCTATGGCAGAAATTTTGCTCGTTTTTGATGAGTTCTCCCATTCTTTGTTGTAGTATAATGGGTTATAAGCTAGACTTCCATAGCGGGCAGTGTATTCTTTGCCTGTTTTATAATCAGTTGGCCAATACATCTGCCATAAAAGATTGCGCGTTTGATACAGGTAATTTGTTCCTGTATTTCGCGTATCGTTCATGCCAATTAATTTGTTCTTTGCGTAGTTGATATTGGATCCAAATTCTAGGTATTTTCCGATTTTCTGTGTCAAATTGACCCTTCCATTAATGCGGTCAAAATTATTTTCAATAACCCTGCTTTTATCTTGTGTATAGTTCAACGATGCATAGTAGTTTGTCTTCTCCGTTGCTCCACTGACCGATATATCGTTGGTGTTAAATATACCTGTTCTAAATAATGCTTTATTCCAATCGTAGTATTTTCCGTCCCTGTTTTCCATTCCGTCAGTTTTTCCGGAAATATGGACATTCTCCCATTGTGATATGCCATCGGTACTGAATTGGTAGCCATGGATACCAAATCCATAGGCAGGATTTGGTTTGCCATAATTTGCAGAATTGGGATTCCATTCCAATGAATTCAGGCGGTTGAGCGTATTCTTGTTTGCTTGCTCTGCTGTCTGGCCTGATGCTATCCGAGAATCATATAAGATGCTATAGAGCATATTGATTTGATCTTGGACAGATGCAGGTTCATTATTTTTTGTGGCCCAAGATGGGCTTATGCCGATTGAGGATTTAACATTGATCTTAGGCTCGCCATTTTTTCCCCTTTTTGTTGTAATGATGATTACTCCATTAGCTGCCCGAGATCCATACAAGGAGGATGCAGCAGCATCTTTCAGTACAGAGATGGATTCGATATCACTTGGATTCAATGTACTCATTACATTGTTTGTATTGACGATGTAATCGCCCATTTGCCCAACACTTCCGGAGATAACTGGGACACCGTCGATCACATATAGTGGGTCATTGGATGCGTTCATTGATCCAATTCCTCGGATACGTATGGCCGATGTAGCTCCCGCTTGACCTGATCCATTTGATAATTGCAAACCAGCGACA
The DNA here is from genome assembly GCF_019969845.1 of Sphingobacterium sp. GVS05A. Lineage (GTDB taxonomy): Bacteria > Bacteroidota > Bacteroidia > Sphingobacteriales > Sphingobacteriaceae > Sphingobacterium. The sequence goes on along the minus strand of NZ_JAHXYR010000010.1, from coordinate 77,032 downwards.
CGTCCAGTTAATGCTTTTTCAAAGGATGTGACCGGTTGTTTATCTATTGCATCAGATTTTACCTGTGCAGCCGAGCCTGTATAGGTGCTTTTTTTTGCTGTACCATAGGCAACGACAATAACTTCATCTAAGGCTTGTTCGTTACTGACGAGTGTAATGCTGATGGCTTTTCGGCCATTAACCTGAACCTCCTGCGCATTATAGCCAACAGCAGATAGGATTAGTGTGGCATTCGAATTTGCATTGAGCATGAATAAGCCTTGTTCGTTGGTTGATGTTCCTTGGCTGGATCCTTTGACATTTATGGTAACTCCACTGATGGGATTTCCATTGCTGTCGGTGATTTTTCCAGCAATCTGAATCTGTTGCGCGTATAGTGACTGCATCGAACTACAGGCTATGAGACACAACGTTGTGAGCACATGTTGTTTCATAAAAGTGTGAATTGATTAATTTAGTTTGTTAATATCTTGGTAAAATTGGCTATTGGTTACAACTCCGATAGCGATTCAATGCAATGTTTTTCTTTAAGACAAAAAACATTGCATTGAATATAATGTTATTTTCTTAAAATTCCAATTCCAGGGCGATCCGGCAAGATGCAGTTTCCGTTGACTACTGTCATCCCGTCGTAGATATCATTATCGATCAGTAGTGCCCCATCTAGATCTGCCCAGTCGGTCAATGGTGCTAATTGTGCTGCAGCGCTGATGGCACATGAGGTTTCAGTCATGCAACCGATCATTACTTTCATTTCGAGAGAACGTGCAAGTTCGGCCATTCGTTTGGCTTCACGCATGCCTGTACATTTCATCAGTTTGATGTTGATACCACTGTAAACTCCTTTTAGCGCAGGCACATCAACCAACCGTTGACAGCCCTCATCCGCAATTGTCGGTATTGGACTATGTTCAGTCAGCCAGGCATTATCATCAATCTGTTCTTTGGGCATGGGTTGTTCAAGGAAAGAAACATTCCGCTCAGCGAGCCAATGAGCCATTTCCAGCGCCTCTTCCCGCGTTTTCCAACCTTGATTGACATCTGCACATAAGGGACGGTCTGTGACCTGACGAATGGTGTCAATGATCATCTTATCGGTATCCAGCCCCAATTTTACTTTTAGGATCTTAAATTGATCTGCTTCAGCAACCTTTTTACGAATCATATCCTCCGTATCGATGCCGATGGTGTAGGAAGTCGGTGGAATAAGATCGGGGTTTAATCCCCAGATTTTATAAAACGGCTGGCCCATAATCTTACCAAGCACGTCGTGCAATGCGATATCGACAGCTGCTTTTGCTGCAGTATTTTTTGTTGCTACTTGATCTATATAGTGTAAGATCTCTTCGGTTTGGAAAGGGGAGTTGAATGCGGATAGATCAATTTGATTTAAAAAAGCGATAACACTTTCCTGTGATTCACCAAGGTATGGTGGCATGCTGGCCTCCCCATAACCTACAATACCATCGTACTCCAGTTCGGTCAATACAACAGGTGTTGTACTTCGGCTGTAGGAAGCAACGGTGAAAACATGCCGCAATGTTAACGTATATGGACGGAACCGTAATTTAAAAGCCCCAAAGTCTTTGCTGATCCATTCAGATTGGTTGCTCATCTTGATTTATTTGTTGGTGTAATAATTGTTTTCAGCGATTTTTTGAATTGCACTATCCTTGGCTCCAAGGTAACGGCGGGCTGCTACCACAGTACGTGTCTGGAAGTCGTCGTAATCTGGCGAATCTTTTAGCATGCTGTTTATACGAACTAAGCCTGCAGCGTGAATAAAGGTGCCCTTACCAATATAAAGGGCCACATGGGTTACCCGAGCGTTGGGATTACTATTTTTACCTGCAGCAAAGAATAATAAATCTGCTGGTTTAAGGTTTTTGAGTGCTTTACTCGCATCAAAATGCCCCTCATTGTCCAGAATGTCTATCTTCTCGCCGGCCAGTACCTGTTGCGATGCATCTCTGGGGATGACAAAACCATTCATAAAGAAACTTGTCTTGGTAAAACCACTGCAATCGACTCCTTTAACGGATGTTCCACCCCATAGATAAGGCAGTCCCAGCATCGTTTTTGCGCTTGCAATAATATTGTCGGCGGTAGGGGTACGTGTATCCAACCAGTTTTTTAAGGTTAGACTTTCAGATTTCTTGATATATCCTTTTCGGCCATCGGGGTAAGCAATCGTATAAAAGTTGCCTTTCTGTCCCGTTAATTTTAAGATGTCGCCATAAACTAAATCCGATACCCGCTGGCTCTTCTCATCGGCTTCGGAATAGGATTTGCCAAATTCATTGGTGTAGATCAGCTTGTCCGTTTGCCTCCAGCTGTCAATTTCAGTTTTATCCATTACAACTATTGAAGAGCTAGGTACCCATGCGATATACCCGTCGGGTGTTCGTACACGGTATTCACCACTTTTTTTCTGCAATAAATCTACTTGTGTGCCCAGTAAGACCTGACTTGTCAATTCTGCGGCATTATTCGGATCGGTACGCATGTTGGCAACCGAAAGTCTTATTACGCCGTTAGTTTTACCTTCGACACTTGCATCAGGCAATAGTTGGATTTGGATATTAGCGGATATTTCTTTCGCTTTCTGTTCGAGTACGAACTTCGCATCTTTTTCGGTTGTCTCGAGGATATATTGATTTTGTGGGATATCCGCTTTTTGAATAGCCACAATTTTCGTTCTGCGATCTGGTGCAAATTCACGTTTTACGTTTTCTTGCAATTCTTTGATTTTGAAATATGTTGTGGAATCTACCTGCTGTGCATGGCCATGACTTGTGCCAATAAGACTTGCACATGCTAAAATGGCGAATTTTAGTGTGTTTTTCATGCTGATTAGTTTGTTCCTAAAGATAGGATTAATTCACAATATAAATCAATGTTTATTGTCGATTTTTAAGTGATTTGAATATTATGTTGCTAAAAAACGAATCTTTAGGCCTAATTTTAATTAATTTGTCTATTTGCTAAAACCATTTTGTATTATTGCTTATTGATAGCGAAATCAGCTTTTTTTTGGTGATTCTCTGTCTGAAGATAAGTCAGAGAGCGATTGAGGTCCTCTTTGGGACCAATAAGCATGCTAAAAAAAGAAATTGTCAAGTTTTTGGTATTTTCGGGTTGGGGTGATAATAGGGTAAAAAAAGAAGATATTCTTGTCCCCGATTACGTTGGATTGCAAGCATAATTGTGCGGTTTTATCATGCAATTGTTACGATGATCCAATAGGAGGTAGGAGCATCTTAGAATCAATCGTTATGGATGCATTATTCTGCTCATGAGAATCAAAAAGTAGTATATCCATGTTTGGACGGTAGAGGCTACTCAAATGAAACAGGGTGTTAAAAGATAAATAATTTACATATGAGTTCTAGACGTAATTTTATTAAGCAAGGTTTTATGGCTGCTACGGCTATAGGTACCTTGAGTGTATTCGATACAAAAGGGTTGACGATTGCATCTAGTGTCGAGGTGAAGAAATATCCTATCGTGATATCGACATGGGATTTTGGGATAGCGGCAAATAAAGCAGCATGGGAGATACTGTCGAAAGGTGGAAAAGCACTTGACGCTGTCGAGCAGGGTGTACGTGTACCCGAAGCGGATTTGAAGAATATGACTGTAGGAAAAGGGGGGTATCCGGATCGTGATGGTCATGTGACCCTAGATGCCTGTATTATGGATGCTGATGGTAATTGTGGCGCTGTGGCTGGTATGGAAAAAATAGGTCATCCGATCTCCGTGGCCCGTCTAGTGATGGAGAAAACGCCACATGTCATGCTTGTTGGTGAAGGTGCATTGCAATTTGCATTGGAAAATGGTTTTCAAGAAGAGAATTTATTGACGCCAGAAGGGGAGAAAGCTTGGAAAGAATGGTTAAAGGAAAAGAAATACAAGCCAGTCGTTAATATCGAAAATAAAACTTTTGCTGCGGAGCGCCTACCAGGCAATCAATACAATCACGATACCATAGGTATGTTAGCCTTGGATGCCAACGGAAATATCTCCGGAGCCTGTACGACCAGCGGAATGGCATTTAAGATGCATGGCCGGGTAGGGGATAGTCCGATTATCGGAGCTGGACTCTATGTGGATAATGAAGTTGGAGGGGCTACTTCGACTGGTGTCGGTGAAGAAGTTATTCGAAATGTTGGTAGTTTTTTGGTGGTTGAGTTAATGCGCCAGGGTTATTCGCCTGAAGATGCCTGCAAGGAAGCCGTGATGCGTATCGTGAAGAAAAAGCCCGCAATTGCCAAAGAGATACAAGTTGGATTTTTGGCGATCAATAAAAAAGGAGAGTATGGAGCTTTTGCATTGCAGGAGGGATTCTCTTACGCCGTTTGCGACAGCAAACAGCAAGATCTATTGATCAAAGGAAAACATTATTATTAATATTTAGATGTGAGATATTAGATGTGAGTTAGGTGATTGGAGACAAAGGATCAAAGACTGGAAAAAATAGGACAGCAAGTATGTCAAGGGCTTATAAAAGAAAAGTCTAAATACTTACTAATCAATACGCACTACTAAATATAGAATACACGTTTAGGTTTGAGTATTAAATTGAATAATGATTATCTTTGCATGAGCGTTGTGGAAGAAAAAAAATAATATAACGAGCATGCCAAAGGCTTTTAAAATTAAAGTCTAAATTCTCAATACTCATTACTAAATACTATAAAAATATGAAAGCAACATTTGGAGGTGGATGTTTTTGGTGTACGGAAGTGATTTTCCAAAATACTGAAGGAGTGACATCCGTATTGCCTGGATATATGGGAGGTCATATAGACCATCCTACTTATGAGCAGGTCTGTACAGGTACAACAGATCACGTAGAAGTGGTGGAGTTGGAGTATGATGATGAGTTGGTCAATTATGAGGATCTGTTGAAAATTTTCTTTAAGACACATAATCCGACAACATTAAACCGTCAGGGTAATGATGTAGGTACGCAGTATCGTTCTGTGGTCTTCTATCACAATGAAGAACAGGAAATTTTAGCAAAAAACTTTATTGATGAGTTGGAAAACGAGGATGTCTATGAAGATCCAATTGTAACGGCGGTTGAACCGGCATCAACATTTTGGCTTGCTGAAAATTATCATCATAATTATTTTAATGATCATCCAGAGAACCCGTTCTGTTCGGTGGTCATTGCGCCGAAACTCCAAAAATTTCTAAAAGAATTTAAAGCTTAAAAGCTTTATATCAGGAGCTTTATGTCAGGCGCAGCGAATTGATTGTGGGCTATTTAACTAGAGGGGGAAGAGGATTGAAACAAGGCCTTGGTGACCTTTGAAAACTACCTTCGATCAATAATAATATAAAAGGCTCGAATATGATGTTCGAGCCTTTTCTTATGCGGATTATTTATTGAAAAATGCTGTTAAAACATTTCCATTTGCCCCTTGTCATCAATTTGGATGTCATCAGGATTAGTGATCTCTAATTTGATGTCATCTTCTTTTTTATCCTTAGTGGCATCCGCTGATATTTCATCAGTTGCTGCACTGGACTTGGTCTCTCCGGATTTCGTTTCGCCACCTTCTGAAGCGACTTCTGCTTTCTCCTTTCCTTTTTCACTTAGATCTTCATCAGCTGTGATCAAAGTGACAGATTTTACGGTATGGAAGGACAGACGGTTGCCTTGTGCTTTTATACCCTTTATGTCAATAATCTCGGTCAACGGTTGTTCCAGTGTTTCTTCCGTTTGTGATTTACCTTTTAGAATATCTAATTTGACTGTAGGTTCAGCCGCATTGCTCATTAGAACTAGTTTTGAACCGGGTTCTTCATTGATAAACGAAATGCGTTTACCAATAGGCTGGTCATCAAATTTAAAACGTTTGACGAAATAGGTGCCGCTCTTACCATCTTGATGTACTACGGTATAAACATGTTCCGGATAGAATTTCTCAATACGGATCATTTTCTCATCAAAGTGGTTGCTCAAATCGAAGTTCGATAACTCGTAGCTACCATCGGAAAGCACAACCAATATTTTATCATCACCATCAAATTCTCCTAAATACTGACCACGTTCATCCGCATTTAAGCGTTTCATAATGGTGTCATACCAAATTTTTCGTCCTGCGAGTGTTGAAATACCTGAGCTTTTGAAGGCGATTTTCTTAACCGGATATTTGGAGACAATATTTCCTTGGGATGCACGACCTTTAATGGCAATTTCAGCGAAATCCATATCGAAATTCAATTTTCGTAATTTCGTGTGCGGTTTGAGCTGTATATTGACAACTTCTGCTTCGCCGTTTGGATTAGCAGTGAAATACAAAACTTTTGATCCTTTAGATCCTTTGGATACGTCGTATTCCTTGTCACGGGTAACGCCAACAACAGAAAAACGTTTGATATAACTTGTACCAGTTTCGCCTTCTTTATAGATGACATTGTATATGGTACGTTCGTCACCTTTTTTGAAGACTGCCACATGAATAATCCCTTTTCCTACAAATACTTTGTCTTGGATTTTGCTGACGACATATTTGCCATCTTCGCGGAATACAATGATATCGTCAATATCCGAGCAATCGCATACGAACTCATCTTTCTTCATTCCTGAACCGATGAAACCTTCTTCACGATTGACATATAGTTTGGCGTTGGCTAGTGCAACTTGCGTTGCCTCAACCTTATCAAAGATGCGTAATTCTGTTTTGCGCTCACGATCTTTGCTGTATTTTTCACGCAGTTTTTCATACCAGGCAATGGCATATTCGGTCAACTGACGTAAATGACGCTTAACTTCTTTGATCTCATTTTCGAGCGTCTTCATCGTTTCGTCCGATTTTTTTACGTCGAAACGCGTAATGCTACTCATTGGTTTATCGATCAATTTCTTATAGTCCTCAGGAAGAATTTCACGATAAAACTGATCAAAGAATGGCTCAAACAATCGATTTAAAACCTGCACTACTGTGTCAAAGTCACCGGCATTTTCATAATCGGCATGTTTGTACATCCCTTCTTGGATGAATATCTTTAGTAAGCTATTGAAGAAGATTTTTTCCTGTAGATCATTTAAACGGATCTCCAGTTCCCGCTTCAATAGGTCTTTTGTGTTTTTTGTGTTTTCAATCAAGATGTCATTGACACTCATAAAATGAGGTTTTTCATCCTTTATGACACAAGTATTTGGCGAAATAGAAACCTCACAAGCCGTGAATGCATACAGCGCATCGATCGTAACATCGGGAGATATTCCCGGCGCTAAATGCACGATGATTTCAACATTTCCAGCCGTGTTATCTTCGATTTTCTTGATTTTGATTTTACCTTTTTCATTCGCGGTGACAACACTTTCGATAAGTCCACCAGTGGTGGTACCAAAAGGAATCTCGGTAATTGCTAAAGTTTTTTTATCCCGCTCCTCGATTTTAGCGCGCACACGGATCTTTCCGCCACGTTGACCTTCGTTGTAGTTGGACACATCGGCCATACCACCTGTGGGAAAATCTGGAAGAATATTCGGGCGTTCGCCGTTCAGTACCTGAATTGAGCCATCAATGAGTTCAATAAAGTTGTGCGGCATAATCTTGGTCGCTAAACCTACAGCAATACCTTCGGCTCCCTGCGCCAGAAGCAATGGGAATTTAACAGGTAAAGTGACTGGCTCACGGTTACGTCCATCGTAACTCTGTTGCCATTCCGTCGTTTCGGGATTGAAGACAACTTCATTTGCAAATTTAGAAAGTCGTCCCTCAATATAACGTGGTGCCGCCGCCGAATCGCCAGTAATAGGGAAACCCCAGTTACCTTGGCAGTCAATCAATAGATCTTTTTGTCCCAGTTGTACCATGGCATCTCCAATGGAAGCATCTCCATGCGGGTGGTACTTCATGGTATTACCAATAACGTTGGCGGCCTTATTATATCGTCCGTCATCCATTTCCTTTAGGGAATGGAGAATACGACGTTGTACGGGTTTCAAGCCGTCATTTATATGGGGTACAGCTCTATCCAAGATAACATAGGACGCATAATCCAAAAACCAGTTCTCGTACAGTCCAGATAAAGGTATTGTCTGACTTCCGCCCTCTGTTTTTCCTGATCCTAATTCTTCTTGGTTATCTTCCGTTGGGAAGTTTGTTTCGTCACTCATTTACTCAGCAATAGATTAAATTGTACAATACAGAAATGTTCAAAATTTTATTTTATTCGAACGTGTAAAAATACAAAACCATTTTGTTTTATCCCAGTGAAACTATGAAAAGTTAAAAAAATTAGTTTTTAAAGCTAACATAATTAGTTTGATTTAGCCTCTTCGACCAGATCATACCAAAAACAACGAATATCCCAACGGTCGAAATGAAACTCTTCGGTGACCTGAAAACCTACTTTTTCCAATACATGTCTTGATCCTTCGTTTTCGGTATGGGTGATGGCATGGAGCTCGAAATGAGTCAGATGCTCACGATAATACTGCATACAAGCTAATGCCGCTTCAGTAGCATATCCTTTGCCCCAGGATTCAATCCTGAAACGATAGCCGAGGTCCAGGAATCCGATACGTCCATTTTCCAATTCATCAATATATTTAAATCCCGTCCAGCCGATCCATTGATTGCTTGATTTTTCAACGACTCCCAGTCGGCCAATACCATATTTTTCATATTGTTGCTGAATGAGAGCGATCGCTTTTTCCATATCTTCGATGGATTGAACAGGCTCTTTATTGAGAAAGGTATGTACCTCAGGCTGCGAATCCATTAGCAAAAAAATAGTCCTTATCCTCCATGCTTATCGGACGGATGATTAGACGTTCGGTTTCTAATGTGGGTAGATATTTTTCCATCTTATTTGTTTTGGGTTTACAGGGCTTCAAAGCCAGAGTTTATCGATATCTTTTTTTAATATTTTTTCCTTCATTTCTTCTTCAAAATCACCAAACTGTTCTTTTTTGACAGATTTGCTAATCCGGCCTTCTTCAAGGACCAAGATCTCATCACAGGTATCCTTTAATGTCGAAAATATATGCGATGAGATCAGGATGGTTTTGTTCATAGCTTTAAGACGCAGTATAATTTCGGTTAGGATAATACTGCTTTGTAGATCTATTCCATTAAAAGGTTCATCCAGAATGTAGAAACTGTTGTCCTGAAGCAGGGTTGCTGTCAGCGCCAGTTTCTTTTTCATCCCTGTAGAATAGGAACTTGCATACTCTTTTAATGGTAATTCGAAGATATTTCTTTCATCGAGCTTTTTAATGCTTTTCCCACGGGCATCGGTAAGGAGGTAGATATACTCTTCACCGGTCAGTTTTGACAAGAAATACGGATCTGATGTCAGATAACCCAGATGGTTCTTAAGTGGCTCTAAGTTCGCATTGATCTGCCCTGAAGCTGTTTCTAGGCCTGCAATACAACGAAATAATGTTGTTTTTCCCGCACCGTTTTCGCCTACAATACCGTAGACCTTTCCATCTTCAAAATTAAAGGTGACCTCGTGCAAGACCTGATGCTGACCAAAGGATTTACTGATATGAATAAGCTCGATCATAAATAGTTTTTTAGATTTTTGAGGGCTTTCAAGTAATAGAAAGGTAATAATGCCAATATCAGTGGATAGAAGCTGAAACATAATGCCAGTGCAAAGCCCTCCGGGAAATTGATCTCTCGCGGATAAGCGACATATTTTAAGGTAATAGCAAAAGGGAGCAGGAATAGTATACCGCCCAAAACAATTAACGCATTAAACCATTCGGATGAAAAAATAACGGCATATATCAGTAGAAGCGGGAAAACACATAAAAGGCATTGCAGTATTCCACGTCTAAATTTACCCAGGAGGAATCTGGTCGGTGTTTCTCTACTGTTCCAAAGATAAAGTACGGGTTCTGGTAGCTGGTAATAAAATACACAGCTTAGTGTAATACCGGCTACGCAAAATAGAACGAGGTTGTGGTTAGTTACATAGAAACCAATTGCTGCTAGCATATACAAAACGAGAATCAGCAGGTAGCTCCTTCGGAACCCGATAATAAATTCAAATGGTTTCTTTGCGAATGGAGTTGGAAGGGATTTACCAAAAGTTTTAAAGACCAAAAAAGCAAATATAATAGCTAGCACAATTAGCGTGACGCCATATAACCATAGCCCTCGAAATATAAAAATAGTAAGCGTTGGCAAAATGACGATGCCATTTTCCAGTAGTCTGATCGTGTAAAAATCCTTTTTACTAAAGGTATTTTTTAGAAAATCGTTCCTGTTTTTTTCGGTCATGAGAAAGAGTAATTGGAAGTTGCTCAGCAGCAGGGCATAGCTCCCAAAAACAGGATACTGTAGCAGAAGGTAATAGACCAGATAACCGGCTCCCAGTAACAAAAGTGGCGCAACCACTATTGGAAGACCAGTCGCCTTAAAATGGCGTGTCAACAATTTATATTGAAGCTTTAAATAATTGTTTATCATTTGCTATCTGTTTATAAATAGTCATGATGCTATCGTCTGTTAATTATAATAGCTATAGATCAGATGATTTGTATTTGTGCTACTCATTGTAAACTTTTTCTCGATTTATAAAAATCAATTTCATATCTAAAACTAAGATTTTCTTTGCCAATTTAGCATATAGAGTAAAGCGATCACTAGTACGACGGCATTTGCATACATAATTTGCGGAATGCGAAGAATAACATCGGCATAATATAATCCAGCGAGGAGCGCTCCAAGGCCAATTCCCGCTTCGAGTGAAATATACATGGTGGCGACCGCTTTGCCGCGATGTTCAGGGATACTTAGATCAATAGTCCAGGCGTTAACTGCGGGAGATAATATACCGGTGCCAATACCGTAGATGCTCGCTCCAATCATCATGCCGATAAAGCTATCCCCAAAACCAATCACCACCAAAGCAATGGCAATAATCACTATGCCTGTAATAATAACTTTTGGCCTTCCATAGCGATCGGATACCTTACCCGAAACAAAGCGTATCATGACGGATGCGATCGTAAATGCCAGGAAAAAAAGACCTTTATTTTTAAGGCCTAGGTGTTCACTCCAATCTGGTATAAGGGTCAGGATTACTCCGTATGCCGTATAGGATAGAAATGTAACTATTCCAGCAGGAAGTGCACGCCATTCAATGATATCCTTTCGGTCTATTTTCAGCATGGAAAGGTTGAATTTTTCCTTTTTGACCAAAGTTTCCTTCATATTGATGACGATGAGGATTGATAATAAAGCCATGAAGGAAGAGGAGTAAAACATGACATTTATCCCAAAAGCGTCAAAAATAGCGCTTCCTATTGCTGGGCCTACTGCGGTGCCGACACTGAATGCAAGCCCATGCATTCCCAAGGCTTCGCCCCATCTTTTTTGGGGAACAAGATCCGCAACATAAGCTGAGGTAGATGTAGGTTTAAAACCGGTCGAGAATCCATGTATCAACCGAAGAAACAGAAAGCCCGCGACGGAAGTTAAGATCGGATAAAGAAAACCACAGATAAAACAGACGATGGATCCGATGGCCATGACGGGTACACGGCCCCAGCGATCGGTCAGCTTACCGCTGAAAGGTCTTGAAATTCCGGCAGTCAATGTAAATAATGCGATGATCAGCCCCTTGTATTCAGCCCCACCCAAACTACTCAGGTAATTAGGGAGCTCTGGAATAATCATGTTGAAACTCGAGGAGAATAGGAGTGAGCTCAGGCAGAGTAAAATAAATTGAAGCGTATAGATGGATTTCTGTTCAGATGGCATTTTAAAACAATTGTCGTGCATGAATATTTCTTCAAGTATGCGATACCGTGGAAGATACCTGTACTTTTTGAAGAGTAGGTCAAATGTACAGCTTTTGAAACGATTAAACTTTTTCTTTTGTTCAAAATTTTTAAAATCCTTTCAATGGTAACATGAAAATAATCATCCGGAAATCCACTTGACACAAATTTGTATATTTGATCTTCGCCAGCGATAGAAAACTCTTTTATTGACTGAACATTAAGAAACCTCCAATTGGTCGTATGTCAAATGAAAAAAGAAATCCAGGGGTCTATTTTGAGATTCCTGTACTAAATATGGAGCGGGCAGTTCATTTTTACAGTGAGTTGTTTGCCTTTACCTTTGATCAGGAAGAATTTGATGGAATTCAGATGGCTTATTTCTCTTTTGAGGAAAAGCTGTCGGGGATTAACGGTGCGCTGGCAAAAGGGGAAATCTATCAACCTACGCATCAGGGGGTACTGCTTTATTTGCATACTGAAAATATGGAAGAGACCTTAAAAAAGGCAGAAAAAGCTGGCGCAAGGATATTATATCCTGCGACCTTTCATAAAGAGCTGGGCTTTGCAGTCGCTGAAATAGAGGATTCTGAAGGAAATCGGATCGGACTTCATCAACGGTTGTAGGGCGCTTTTGGAAATAAATTTGCTAAACCAGCTGCTGCCGGGCTATCTCACTGCAAAATATCGTTGTTGCTACCGCAACATTCAGGGATTCCGCTTGGCCGATACGGGGTATGGTCACTGCTTGATCTATTAATGTTATAATTTCTTCACTAATACCATTGCCTTCATTTCCCATGACGATCAATCCTTCTGTACTCCATTCGGTCTGGTAAATGGATTGCCCATTGAGCAGTGCGCCATAAACCGGTAGATCTGTTGAAGAGATAAGTTCATGCAGATCTACATAATGAACCTGTATTCTTGCCAATGAGCCCATTGTGGCCTGCACGACTTTTGGATTATAAGCATCTACTGTGCCAATGGAGCAAATGATATGTTTGATCCCAAACCATTCCGCTGTGCGAATGATAGTTCCCAAATTACCGGGATCTTGTACATCATCCAATACGATATTGTAGCAATTTCTTAGATCACTTACTTCGATCTGTTGTTGTTTCGGAAGTTTCACCAGGGCAAGAACACCCTGAGGAGATTTTAGGGTACTAATCTTTTGGAATTCAGCCTCCGTCAGTTCATGGGATTTTATATTATGCGAGATTTTACCCACTTTTGTGTTTGCGTCGTCTGTATAGAAAATGGATTCAACCTGGTAGCTCGATGAGATAAATTCCTTGACGGACTTTATGCCCTCAACGATGAATAAGCCATGTTGTTTTCTATACTTTTTGTTTTGTAGAGACGTTATTAGACTGATTTGCGCTTTTGACAACATTTTTATTGATGATTAAGTACCCTCGTTTTATCGGATTTGCAAGTATAATGCTTTTGACGCTATTTTTTGCATCTTGCCGATCTTCAAAATATATAGGCGACGACCAAGCCCTGGTTACAAAAATACAGATTTCCGGCGTTTCACCAGCATTGAAAGAGTCTTCCGAAACCTATATATCCAATCAGATAAAACCTAATTCTAGGGTCAATCTATTTATTTACAACACCTTCAATACGACAAAAGGACGCTATAAGACCAAGAAAATTCGAAATGTAGGCGAACCTCCTCATTTGCTTGACTCAGCAATGGTTGACCTTTCCGCTAATCAGATCAGACGTTTTTTGTTTACTAAGGGATATTTTAATGCCAAAGTCAGTCCTGAGATTACAGTTAACAAAAAAAGAGCGCATATCAATTTTAACGTCGATGAAGGAAATGCATATCAAATTAGGAACATAGAACGTAAATTTGAAGATGGGGATGCCAAATGGTTATTTGATCGGGATATCCTACCAAAAACTAAAGTCAAGCCCAATACACAATATGATGCCGCCAAATTGCTGGAGGAACGGGAAAAGTTATATATTGTTATGCGCAACAATGGGTATTATGACTACTTGAGGCAATATATGCGTGTCGGTATTGACTCTACATTGAGTGGAAACTTGATCGATTTAAAAATAAATGTAGAAAATCCCAGTGATTCAACGATACATAAAAAGTATCAAATTGATAGTGTATATATGACTATTAGGAATTATGGGGCAATGTCAAAGAAACCAGCTCGCCGTATAACTGATTCTGCAAAACGACTTCTTTTTGTGGATGAAACAAATAGCTTTCGTTGGAAACCATTGGAAAGGTATATGTATCTACGATCGGGGAATTATTATTCGTTGGCCGAGGAAAATAAGTCTTATGATCGGCTTTATGAGATGAACGGTTTTCGGTCTGTGAAAGTGCAGTTTGTGAAAAAAGATTCCAATAAACTCGATGTTCATTATGATTTCGTCCCGCGACCACGAATGGGTAACCAGATCGAAGGAGAGTATACTTTTAGCTCGGGGATGAGTGGTTTTAATATCGGAAATACGTTTTCACAGCGTAATATTTTTGGTGGCTCTGAGCAATTGGAGGTGAAGTTGCGGTATGGTGTGCTATTTGATCCTCGTTTGGCAGGGGGGCTTTCGAGTAAGATATTCAATAATGATTTTCAGGCGGGTGTCAATTTAGTAATTCCACGACTCATGGTACCTTTCCATATTAATCCAGGTGGGAAATTTGGTTTACCAAAAACAACATATTCGATGACTCTTCAGTTGTTTGATCAGGATCGTACTTATTCCAACCGCTATTTTATTACTTCACTGAATTACTCCTGGTATGAAACAGAGAACAAATATCATAGCTTTACCCCGATAGTATTGGAATATCGGGATGGGAGGTTAGATTCAAATTTTCGAAAAAATCTCGAACAGGAAGGGTATCAATTGTATGTACGTAGCAATGACCGTCAATATTTCGGATTGGGAACGCAATATACCTTTATTCTGAACGGGAAAAAGCTGACGAGCAAGGAAGATTTTCAATATTTCCGTGGAACAGTGGACGTCAGTGGTAATGTGTTGGATCTGATAAGTAGTATTGCTAAACTACCGGCAAATGCCGATGGTGAGAAAAAAATCTTTGGAGTACCGTTCTTGCAATATGCGAAAACCGAATTTGATTATCGTTTGTACCGTAACTTTGGCGGAAATAGACAATTTGTTTTCCGTTTTAATCCGGGGATAGCAATTCCGTATGGTAACAATTCGAAGTTACTGATATTTGAAAAGAGTTTTTATAGTGGAGGGATGAATGGTATACGGGCTTGGCAAGCACGAACCCTGGGCCCTGGCGCATACAATAGGCAAAATTTGAGCGAAGATCTTCGTCTGAATCTAAGGAATTTAGATCAGTTGGGAGAGATTAAATTGGAGGCTAATGCTGAGTATAGATTTCGCATCTTAAATAATTTTTTGGGGGCCAAGATGAACGGAGCAACGTTCGTTGATATGGGGAATGTCTGGCGGCTAAAAAAAGATGACGATTTAAATCCTGGCGGCGAATTTAAATTCAACAAGTTTTTGGGACAGGTAGCCATTGGTACCGGTTTTGGACTACGCTTTGATTCAGATTACTTTGTGATCCGTTTGGATGCAGGATTAAAGGTAAAAGACCCACAGTTTTCAGGAAGCAATCAATGGGTCATCAAGAATTTCTTCGATTCAAAAGAATTTAAGGAGCAATATTATCAGACCCATAAACCGGACCGTTATAATTTTATACAGTACAATTTTGGGATAGGTATGCCGTTCTAGGGAACACTATTTTTTATAAAAAGCTCACTAACCTAGATTACGACTTTGATGTGCTGATATTGAATGCTAGCCCTAGCCTAAGAGATTCTTTAGGCTGGAGAAAATTGACTCAAAGATCTTGCTTAAATCTAATCCTTGTGAGTGATTGAATATAAAGAAAACGATTGCCAGTGCAATGGCTGTCATGATTACTTTTTTAAACATGTAGGCGATACCTAATACAATAGCAGGGATGATCAAAAACATCAATCCACTGATGGCAAAAGGAGAAAGGCCATTATCAGTCTTATAGATGTAAAACAGGCGACCTTTAGATTTCTCTTGGTTTTTGTGATTAAAAAATACAAAGGTAGACGATTCGATTTTTTGATTTGGAACAGCTACACCATCGTGAAATTGGAGCGCCTGAGAGAAACCGTTAATGGTAAACATGTAGTTTCCATTGATAGTCTCATTGGTATTGCCTATTGAATCCAAAGCGACGACCGCCAGTTTTCCGTTTTTCGAAAGATTCTCTTTTATTACAAAGTCTTGGATATTCTGCTCCTGAGCACTTGCCCAGAAAGGTATCAGTAATAGAAAAAATAGAACCTTTTTCATCTTATTTATATGCTTTTAAATTTTAACTCACCTGTAACAACAGGTCTGACTTATTCCCTTATATCCAGATCTACTAAGGAGATAAGTTAATACTGGATGTGTTAAAGCAAGTCCAGTCAAAATGAGAATGCAATTTTAGGAATTTTAATCTTCTTTTCGAAATCTTAAATTATTTGAGTACTGATTCTAATCGAAAACTTCCTTTTTTGTTCTCAAATCTTATGGCTAATTTTTTCCTTTCAGCGAAGCTCGGATTCTCCAGCTTATCTTTTAGTCTATTGGTATTAAGTTTCTTCGAGAGATTGCTCCTTTTCATTCTGTCCCCAAATCAAGATGTCAGCAATATTATCTACCTTAAATTCTGCCGCTAGATTGTCCAATTTTTCGGAGAAAGAATGCAGTTGACTTAGCAAGGTGATGAGGGCATTTTTTGTGGTTTGATAATCAAGTTCGATTTTATTTTTTGAAAAATATGGAAAGAAAGGTTCGTCTTTATCGTCGCAGAAAATGGTAATCCTTTCTTGATTTTTGGTGATTAGGGGTGAAGGGTGGCACTCCAATAGGGAAAAATCTTCGAAATTTTCATTTAGTATTTTTTTCCATTGTTGGATTTCTTCTAAGAGGCCACAGCATTGAGGATACAATTCGACCTGTCCATTAATAGAAATTGCGTACCCGCCAAATAGTGAGCAAGAGTCTTTTATGGGCATGTCTCCAATATGTAATTTGATTATAGTTCTTAGATCCTCGACCTTAATGTCAAAAAGTCTATATTGGTAAATTCCTGTTGCGATTGGACGGGGGATATCAATATAGTTTTTCTTTAATTCATTTTCTTGATATAGATCCCATTCTTTCGTATTTGTAAAGGAGGTTCCCCTAGGCACTATATTGCTTTGGGCTCCCTTTAAGGTAGGAAGTTCAATTAGTGGTATAAAATCTATTTTGTCCATTAACTTCATTTATGGTGAATCTCATATATCCAGTTTTTGGGAGGACTTGCCATCAAAAAGTACAATGTAAGAGAATACATTGTACTTGACAAATTTCTAGTTTAAAAAACAGAAGCAAAAAGCAACAATAGTGGGGGCTAGTCATTGCCGGATTCGAACCGGATAATCTTGTTGATTTTACAACTTCATTATTCCTCCCCTTAACGGTGACGAAGTAACTATCGTTTACGGCATTCTGTTTAGAATCAGAAAGACAACTGACGAAAAGAGTTTTTTCCGACGTTTTCGATATCGTCTATCTAGAACTGATCGGAAGCAGGATTTGAACCTGCCATTGGACCGAAGTAACTCTTTTCTACGGCACTTATCCAATTTTATCATAAAGCAAGGTAACTAACGAAAAGAGACTGTTTTTCCTGCTCTAACCAACTGAGCTACTCTATATATCTATAGAGACAGGACTCGAACCTGTGACACGGGCAACCCAAATGCGAAGTAACTCTCTTCTACGACACTTGCTTATTTTATACTGCGGGATGATCTTATATTTCAACTTGATGGATATGTTCGACAGCGGATAGGGCATTGTCCATGCCAGAAAGTATATCAAACACTTTATCCGACCAGCCCGCTAACAGGTAAACATCATTTTGCTTCACATCTATGGGCTGTTTTCCATATCCCCCCAGATCGAATAGATAGAGTTTCGCCTTTGGAGCTAAACTTTTGTAATTATTCCATGACTTCTCCAAAGAATTACCATTATAATTACTATCCCATAATTGACAATCAGTAAATATCATGACCTTATCCACGATCTTCTTTCTACGGATTAGATCGTCCACGACCAGGTATCCATTTGTTGAATAGCCCACTTCACCTTCTCGTTTGTAATATTCCATTACATTCGTCAGCACCTGATGTTTAGGCATATTGATTATCTTGTATGTATCACCGAATATCCCTGTTGTTACATTTTTACACTGTGATTGCAATAGCATTGCTAACATTAGGCCTACATCATACAGTAAAACCGTGCTTTTTGCCGAAATAGGCTTTTGCATAGATCCTGAAACATCACAGGCAATCACAACCGAAGTCTCAAAACCGAAGCCTTTTATATTTCTGGCACTACATAATGTGGCATCTTCCAATGCTGTTAATACAGTTGACGTTAAACCCGATTTTAGCACTTTCAACTCTCTATAAGCTGAAAGAAACCTGAACGGAAGTTGTTTAGAGTTGAGTACTGCTTGCTCATTCGATAGATAATTGCAGACTATCAAGACATGTTGTGCTGATATGTTAGCCTCCAGTATATTACGAAGATTTCTGAGCAAAGCCATATAACCCATTTTTTTACTTTCGATCAACTCTTCCCATTTTCTGGTGA
Organism: Sphingobacterium sp. GVS05A; assembly: GCF_019969845.1. Classification (GTDB taxonomy): domain Bacteria; phylum Bacteroidota; class Bacteroidia; order Sphingobacteriales; family Sphingobacteriaceae; genus Sphingobacterium. The sequence goes on along the minus strand of NZ_JAHXYR010000010.1, from coordinate 58,563 downwards.
AAGCATCAGATTTGGCCAGGGCGTTATCAAAATTTTCCTGACCCAATTTAGAAAGTTCCGTTTCCCAAGTATAAGCGGTCGAAAGATTATCCGCTGCGATCCTGTCAAAAATAACCTGCTGTTGATCGTTCTTAGGACTAGGGTGTACAAGAAAAAGCGCATCTTTTAACTTAATTTCAGCTTCTCTGTTATATTTTGCAAACTGGTATTCATCAAATCTGTTAAAAGAGGCTCCAAGACCTTTTTGGATTTGCTTAGAAAGCCTACTTAACTTCTTCGCTCCATTTCTGTTATTTGCAATCTGGTAATAGGCCAGAAGTTCAGTTATCTCGTCAGCACGCAATACTACCCGGCTCACTGCCTTACTAACGATCGACTCGCCAGAGGCTTTCTTCGCCAATTCGACAGCTAGTACTATCGGAATGGACCTTAAGTTCATCACTGTACGTGCATAGATGGCAAGTTTGGCGACAAATGTCGATTCGCATGTCATGACCAGTTCCTTGATTCGATTTAATCTACTGTTGCCGGTTTCATAAAATGAGTCATTCAATGCAGTTGTGACTACCGTAGTATACAATTCCAGTTCTGGCGTCATGAGATAAGCCTTTGCTTTTTCATGATTCGTGACCAGCTGTTTTTTAGTGTTGAGGAAGTTGAATTTCATAATCATTGCATTATCGTTAAACATTTGTGCCAGACTATTCTGAACTGACATTACAAAATTGCAAGCTGACCTACGCGTTATATTTGCGCAATAAGAGGTTAATGTGTGATTAATATTTATTTATCTGATTATTAGATTGTTATTTTTTTTATTTCGAAAAGAAAATGGCTTTGGATAAATTAATGCGCAGATTTATTGCGTAGTATTGCTTCAATCTGTTTTATCTCCCTCGCGTCAAGGGTAAGCTACGTTATAAAAAAACGTAGAAGGGCTTGGTTTGAGCGAGCGGCATTTCAGAAGTTTCCGGATTATAGATTATTCGTTGATCAGCTCAAAGTAATAAGCTTGCGCTTCTGCTCCCTGAAGCGTTACCAATTCGCTGGCAAGATATTCCATCTGTAATATAATTCTTTAAATGCAATCAGCATAGTGGTTTAAAATCGAGTTTTTATGGGATCAAGATCAATGGACTAATTACTTTTCTTCTGGAAGAATATCAATTGATTCTGTCCAAAGTTCGAGTCTTTTAAATGAGGAGAAGATTATAAAGGACTGAAGAACAATGGAGTCATCATTTGTTTTATATATTTTTAATTGGAGCATATCTTGTATCGATATAGAATTTTTATTAATTTTAGAGATAACCATGTAAAACTATTTGTTGATGAGAAGAATATTATTCGTATTTCTTTTGCTGCATTCAGTGTGTTTCGGCCAAAAGAATGTTAATTATAAGATAATCGAGGAATCCAAGTCCGAAGGGAAGCTTATACAGTCCAAATCAACCTATTTTACATTGTCGGCTAACAAATCAGCTTCAAAAAAATACTTCCCCTCAGAAATAACGATTAAAGCTATAGAATACAAGGATCCTTATTTTTCTTTTGTCTTTTCTAGTTTTCATCCTGACAGTAATCAGAATATTTTATCTTCGAGTAAACTCGTTGATATTTTGATGAACTTACAACAGCCTATTCGATTCAATTTACAACATCAAGAGACCGCTGTCGACACTTCTTCACTTAGAAAAGAGATCCTGTCAAAGGCCAGGAACTGGCAATTATCAGATGACGCCGCAGAAATGGTAAGGAACAATGTTACGGTAGGAGCAGGGTTTCTTTGTAACAAGCTAAATTACCAGTACCTAGACAATGATCTCATAAAGAGACTCCAATCCGGGCCTATACTCGTCAAAAGCGAACGTTATCAATTAATTAAAGACGATAAGAAAAATTTGTATCTAACTTTTAGGGATACATCAGGTCTTTCGGATGGAGAGCTTGTCGTTGATAAGAAGACACTTCAGCCTATTATGCTTTCACGAAGAAGTGAGCATATCCAAGATGATCGTTCATTTATCACGACCACTATTATGCAACTTTTGGATACGAATGTATCCAGTACTTACGATCAAGCCTATGCGGAGATGTTGCTGTCAGGCAGTTTTGTTAGTAAGGCACTTTATACAGACGAAACAATTGATAGTGTGAAGGTCATGAAATACATCACTAAAAATGAGGCTATTTTTACAAATGATAGGACATTCGTACAGCGAAAGTTAGATCTACTTCAGCGGATTAAAAACTATAAATTATATGATCTGAGTTTGAACGATGTGCCAATCAACTTGCTTTCGGGTACACATCATCTTTCAAACTTTCTCTACAATGGTGCTATATCAAGGGATAAATTTATAACCGTAATACCGTTATTAGACAACGAAAAACGATATAATTGGATTCAGAATGTTTTATATCAACAGCTGGGGCGTCCAGCTGCCACAGGAGTATTGTCTTCTGATGAACAAGCCGATTTATTAATAAATCATTTTTTCGAAATTGAGAAGCAATATACCTATCCGATGATTTTGGGGCAACGGATTATACAACAGGCAGATAATCTGTCACAAGCTAAAAAATTGCTTGAAGAGTTAATGAACCTTAACGATGCGTATTGGAACAATGGAAACGTTGGGAGATATGCGCTACTGGCCTATCAGCGTTTGGTTTCTGTAGATCCGGACTATACCCAACAATTGCTAAAGGATATTATTTCAAGATTAACAGTGCTTTATAATGCCGATAAGACCGAGCATCGAAATATAACCCGCGCACATCTTGCTACAGCGAACTATTTGGCCTACCAAATGACCAGTAAAAGCAATAAGGAAGACGCCCTGAACTATTTGGAGAAAGCGGCTCTGTACTCACCAAAAAATCAGGCGGAGACTGCGTACAACTCATCTTACGATATTATATTTTTAAAATCTAAGAAAAGCTATTCAGAAGATTATCTTACAGAATTGGCCGCGAGCGGTAAGAAAGATGTCGCTTTACAAAAATATATCGATGAGTTTTTGACCGTGCAGGGAACAAGCTATAAGGGGTTACGTGATTTTTACCAGCATTATTATCCAGAACAGAAATTCAGTGAGTTTTTCATTCAGAAGGTCATTCCACAATTACCCGAGGCACCAGATTTTGCTTTGGCGAATCTGGAGAACAGCAAAATTGCAAAGGCTGACCTGAAAGGTAAATGGACATTGGTTGACTTTTGGGGAACTTGGTGCGGCCCCTGTGTCGCAGAGATGCCTAAACTCAATAGTTTTTATGAGCACTTGAAGACTGATAAATCAAGAGGAGACAAGATTGGTTTTATGAGTATTGCATGTAATGATGCTGTAGACAAAGTGAAAAACTTTCTTGCTAAGAACAATTACATTATACCAGTGCTGATGTCAGACGGTCGGGTGGAAAAAAGCTTTCAAGTCAGGGGTTATCCAAGCAAATACATTTTAACACCGGGAGGGAAGCTGATCACTATGCCATTCGGTTTTGACTGGCAGCCGCTGTTAGAAGAAGTCGCCACTTTCTGATGTACATCAGTACGATGAAAAAGTAGTCATTATTATTTAACTATACTTTCGGGTAGTATTGAATTTTGTAGATAACTAATATCTGGAGTGGTCCAAAATTTTAGATTTATTGTTTGCATCGTTCCGTTGTCGTGCCAGTTCCCATCTGAATCTTTGATCTGAAGTGTCCATTTATAGGCTATACCATTTTTGGAAAACTCTTGAATTCTGACCAATCCTACTAAAGCAAAAATCAGCTGACTGAGCATTTCATCGATTTCTTCTTCGGTATTTTCATAATGCCGATGAAATGAGCCAAAATGAAGCGTATTTTCCCTTACATCTGTTTGTAGTATAATGTCAAAGCCATATTCGTCATTACGATAAATTTAAGTTCGTCGTTCTTTCCCTTTTGGAATTTTACTGAAGGATATTTTGTGAGTTCCGCAACAACGATGTCAATTATATTGTGGTCTGTCATTTATTTATTTGAATAGATTCATTGTTCAAGAATGTTATTTATCGCGGATTTTCTTTCTAAAATCATGATATAAGTCCCAGTTTTTGTCTGTTGTTATAGCAAAATCAAATTCTCTTAATTTTTTTGAATTCTTTATATTATTGAGGACGGTTGTAGTACCTGTTTTGTCATTTGTTACAATATAAAAATTTCTGATTCCTTTGTGTGTATCTCTGAAAACATAATAACACTGGATATTACTTTCTTTCAGGTAATTTTCAATAGTGTGTTCAAATTGATCTAACTCATTCAGTTCTTCATTTGTTGGTAGCATTGTCGCTGTGTCTTTGCTGACACAAGCTGTTGTTATTTTTGCAAAGTAGCAAAATTCGGGCTTATGAAGAAATCAATCAAATGCAGTATTACCAACCAATAAGTAAGGGAAATTGTCGTTTGGGTAATCGGTAGTCTTAAATTCTTCCGGTACTACGTATGTATCTCGTGGTATTGGCTGGCCTTTGTTTATATTTCCAACATCAAAGCCATCATAAGTGACTTCATATTTTTTCGCTACATTATAGAGTACTTTGTCAAGTTCAAATAAACTCTTCGGATTGTGGATTTCTTTTCTTTCTAGATGCAACCAATAGCTTTTGTCGTCGGCCTGAAAAATTTCAACAAGTTCAAAATTCTGATTTTTGAGCTCTTTGGTGATCTGATAAAAATGATCTTTTTTATCTGCAGTGAAAAAATATCCCCAAAGCAATGTTCTATCTGTATAAACTCCATTAGCTTCCATCTTGGAAAACATTTCTTCGATCTCTTCTAACGGTATTTTGTAGGATTGAGATTGCGAGTTATTGCAAGCGAAAAAAACGAATACACACGTCCAGATAAATAAATTTTTCATTTTCCAGTTTGGATATTGTAGGTATTGTCAGAAGTTAAATACTATTGAATTCAAGTTAAGACATAAATATACAAAATCAACTTATTAACAATAAGAATCTAATCATTTACCAATCCATAATTTCATTGGTAAATGATTCCGTATCTATCTCATGGTTGAAAAAGCCATATCTCGACACCAGCCCGCTCGTAATAATCTCTCTGATTTTTATTATATGGGACCCTTCTGATAAATGTTTTAGTAATTTATGTGCCAATGCATTAAATTCATCCAATGGTGCGCCAGGGATTAAATTCCAGGACTTAATGATCTTCCTGATAATTCTTAGTTGACCGTTATATTGGTTTTGTAGAAATTTTCTGTCCATATCTGAATGCCAAAATCAGTATACTAAAAGGTCGTGGGGAAAAAAATTATTTCTTCATTAGCTCTTCAACTAACTGAAGTTTTACAGTTTCCAAAATTCCTTTCGGGTCGTCAACGACTATTTTTCCAAAAATATCCTTTTTAATTGAAGCATTGTTACCATGATTGTCACTTGCCTCGTAATTTCCAAATATATCTTTTCTTACAGAAATACGATTTCCTCTATTATCATCAATTGCTTTGTTCCCTAGGACATCTGTCGTTACCGATGTACGTTTACCATTGCTACTTTGTATACTAAGGTTACCAAGCACATCCTTTGATACAAAGGTACGGTTTCCTTTATTGTCAGAGATTTCCAGATCGCCTAGAACATTTTTGGATATTGTACTGCTGTTTCCATTGTTGTCACGTATTTCTAAACCACCGAAAATATTTTTGGATATAGTCGTTACATTGCCTTTATTGTCATACATCTCTAAGTTGCCATGTATGTTTTTAACGATTGTAGAAGGACTTCTCTCCAGATTAGGAACATCGAAATCACCATTGTTGTTTTTCCGGACTGTGGTCTCATTTCCATCCTCATCTTTTACTATAATATTTCCCAAAAAATCCTCTTTTATTATTGTTTTTGCACCATATTTATCTTTTGCTGTATAATCACCGCCGTAGCTTTTGCTATATTTTACGCTTTTACGCCATTTATCAGAAACGGTAACTTCTCCCCAGGGATCTACTTCAATCTGAATAGAGCTTTTATCTAAACCTTCTAAGATTGCCAGCTTGGCAATGTAATTTTTTACATTACTCGATAGTGTGTCTGATCCTTGTCTAAAACGGTTTTTATCTGATGAAAATTCACCTTTTACGGTAATGCTGGAAAGCAACAGGGCAAAACTAAATAGGATATATATACGTATCATATGACTGTGATTTGATGTTTAATATACGCTTTTTTGATAAGAAAATAATGTGAATGATGTTAACTCATTTAATCCTGGTAGATAAAATCTCAGGCTCTTTCAAAAGTGTATTTTCCCGTCTGTAAAAGGGGATTATTATCTCATAAGTGAAAAATAAGGGCTGTTTATGTGTTTAAATTTCCTATATTTAAGCATCAGAGAAAAGAATTTATAATACGTTAAGAAAAAATGTTTAAGCATTTAAAATACATAGACGGGACATCAGATAAATTTTGGGAAATACAAACAGCTGGTGCGACACATACGGTTACCTATGGTCGAAATGGAACGGCGGGACAAAGTAAAAGTAAAACCTTCGATTCGGAGGAAGCCTGTCTAAAGGATGCCGAAAAACTAATTGCGGAGAAGACTAAAAAAGGCTATTCTGGAGATGGTACAGTAGATGCTGATAGCAAGGAAAAAGGATCAGCTGTTCGACCGCCAACGGCTGCCAGCCAGCGAAAAGAAGAGGCGATAGCAGCACTGAAGTTGCTTATCAAAGAGGCGAGGATGGTAGATATCATCCCTTTTCTGGAGGAATATTCCAGTGGCAACCTTGAAATTTTAAAAAAAGAAATTCGTGCAGCCAAGCGATATTGGGTTGATTACAGTGATCTCTCCAAAGACCCTGAATTTAAAAATAAGGCACAGTACAACTGGGGGACACGAGGCACGAAGGAGCAACAGCGTACAGTAAAATTACTAGCGCTCGCCACATTTTCGGGCTCGGATGCCGGTAATTGGGATATTTTTTATGAACTTTTGAACCAGGCCCGGAGTAAGGAGGTGATACAGATCCTTGCCTATGCCAAGCCCAAATGGCTGGGCGTATATTTATTACAGTTAGTTCGTAAAAATGAGTGGCAGCAGATTAAATACGACAATCTCCGTTTTTTGGAGCAAATGGGACATGTTGATTTTGAACCAGAGCTTTATGCAAGTTCAATTTCTAGTTTTAATAATTATGAATCAAAAAGTTTTTTTGAGCTTCTGACGACAGATGAATTGACGGTCCAACGGGATATCCCTTTGGTATTTGCTTATGAAACGGGCATTCACAGCACGTATTGGAATTATAATTATCAGAATACGGTCAATGAACTGTTATGGGATAAGGTGTTTGATACCTTGTTGGAAAACGGAAAAATTGATCCGGAACTCATCATCACTGGAGCGCTTGAAGCTCAAACCAAAAATTGGAATAATAATCTAAAAAGCTATTTCAGAAAGCTTATTGAACGGATGAAGCTTTCCGAGAATACAGTGATTGAACATCAGCAACAGTTCTTTCCCTTATTGCATGCTGAACATAGCGCTGTGATCAATTTTGTGGTCGATTATCTAAAACCATTCTTCTCGCATCGTGATTTCCAGTTCCGGGAATTTTTAGATTGGGCCGAACCGATCTTTATGCGGACTGATATTAAGACAAGTCTTAAAACTCTTTTGATTCAATTTGATAAGCTATTGAAACAAAAACCGGAATGGCGGGAGCGATTTGTTTCGCTAGCGTCGGATATCTTTATGATCTCGGATTTGCAGTTACAGGAAAGGGCGGCGAAGTTCATCTTAAAAAATCAGACGGAGCCTTCAGAAGAACTATCCGGTAAGCTTCAGTTATATAAAGCCCAAATGATGGGTACAGTGGCTGTTGACCTGAAGCATCTTTTACAAGAAGATGGATATTCTGAAGATGAAATCCTAGCAGAACTGAATGGTCAATCTTTAGCGCAATATAGTTATCAGCCAACAGAAGTTCGTTGCCTGAACGAAGCTTATGAATACCCACAGACCTGGAACGAATTATTTTTCAAGGTGGGGGAGGTAATCGGTGGTTCTGACCCCATTCAGGTGGAGATCTTAATGAATGCATGGGTGCAACAAACGGCTGTTTTTCCAGAAGACTATCAGATACAGCTGGAACCTTATATTAAACAACTGACAGGAGCCTATCGTGAATCTTCCTGGTACAATCATTTCTCAGGGACCTTCATTAATATGTATTATAAACCCAATGTCGTATATAAAGATAAGGATCGGTATCATAATTATTCTAAATGGGTAAGTCTGATGGGAAGCCAACTGGAGCTGTTGCAACACTATCGCATAAATGGCATTCGTCTGCCTTTATTGAGTTTGCCGACACATAAGCCATTTTGGATTGCACCGAGCGTTCTCGTTGAGCGTATTTTGGCTTATCAGGAAGCAGGAGTGAAGATCAATTTATTGGATTTGTCCATAGCCCTGAGCCGTACTGTCCGTGAAGATTTAGAAAGAATTGAAGCCCTGATAAAACAAATAAAGGAACAGCAGGTACAGGATGTGATCAGCTATGCCCTGGGGCTGGAACCGATGAAGGTTCAGCAGCAATCTTGGCTTAAAAATTTATTGTCTTCCAAAGATTCCGATCCGGTCAATTGGATTGGTGTATGGGCTACAGTGGCGCGCACGCATCATCGGGATACCCATTTTGAAGAATTTGCTAAGGAGCCTTTAGCGGATATTCCTTTTGCGGCACAGCCATTCCGTCCGGCATTGAAAATAGAACCAACCTATTATAACGGTTATAACTATACAACTAGAAAATCGGAACAGGTGTATAACGGTGATAAGCTGACCTATCATTTCCCGTCTTACAAACAGGGAGCTGAGGCCTTTTTGTATCACAAAGATATTTTTAACCGTGGGAACGATACTTTACTGTCTTATTATTTGTACAGGGCGGATGTCCCCTATATGCATAGTTTGATGCCGCAGAATACGGAAAGTCTTTCCATGTTTTTAACGATGGGGCTGAATAGTAAAAGTGATATTGGGGGAAAATCTTCTGCTGCTTACCTACAGGAGATGCTGTACGACTTTTTCCGTTTTGATCAGCAGTCCAATCTATACCTGGCAACTTCACTCTTCAATAAAGAGAAAGAGGTGCGTGCGATGGCTGTTGAAGTCATTCTGGCTGCAGTTAATGAAAATAGATTAGACACTACTGTATTAGGTGAACAATTGGGAATGCTGCTGAGCAATGGTTATGGCCCGATCGGTCGTTGTGTTGAAGTGCTGGAACAATGCCGCGATATATCTTCGAAGCATAACAATGCCTTATTGCAGCTATTGGATGTGGCTTTTGCGCATTATAACATTGCTGAAAAAATGCCGACCAATTTTAAGAAAATCATCGAATATTATTACGATTTGATGAACAAGGAGCAATATCATTTTCCAGATGATCTTCAGCAGATTTTTGGGAAACTGGAAATATATAAGAGTTTACAACCTATTTTGAAAAAAATAAGAAAATAAGAAAATAATAATATGGCAGAGCAAGATTTAGCGATTAGCTATGCAAGAAATTCACAACTGACCCAGCAATCGGGCATACAGCAATTGGTATTGGCACATCAGTCGGAATTGGCAGAAGTCGCCAATGTACCTTGTTTCTTTTGGGGGAGTTTGACGGATCCTTTACTGACATCCAAATGTTTGTTGACCTTGTCGAAAGTAGTGCGGTCGAGTTTCGGCCCCGTACCTCCGAGTTTGCGGGATCCTATCGTTTCAGCTGGTACCAATCAGATTCGTTTTGAGGGCTTCTCTTCCTGCAATGGTGTTTATGCACGCCTAGATTTATTGGAAGATGCTATTGATGGTGAGTTTATTACGAGTGGTACAACCAATGTGGATTTTAATGAACCTATGCTCAATGCGTTAAACGCTGTCAAGAAAACCGAAAAGATGGTGTTGGGAGTAGGAAGCAATGAGGTTGCCATTAGTACTGATAAGGCCAAAGTGACTGAAAAGAAAGTGACTTTGCCCCCGCGTTGGATCAAAGGGCTGACTTCGGTTCAGTTATATTTGGCGGGAATGGAGCTACAGTTTGAATTAAATAAAATTCAGCTTATCCAATTATTTCAGGGTATTCCAAAAGGGAATGTGAAAGGAGAATTCTATTTGACGAAAAGAGCTAACCGATTTGTGTTTTCCCCTATAAGTACAGGTGATGCGGTACGTATTGGTGGTATACAGCGATTACGTTTATTGGAGGGATTGCTGACCTACGCAGATAAGTTGCTTGTTTATCAGGAAAAAGGAGGTGAAAGTGCGGCTTTTGTTGCTGACTTTGGTAAAATGAGACTGACTCTTGCCTTGTCACCAGATAGTTATCGCGGATTTTCGGGCGAAGGTAATGTATTGGAAAATATGATTAAGGCCGTTCCGGATGAATGGATTCATGCCGTCAACGGACTACTCAAATCCAACGAGTTATTTGATCCAACAATGCTTTCAATTGAGCACGATGTCGACTTTGACACGATGGACACCTTATCAGCATCATTATCTTCCATCGGGTTGCTGGGCTATGATCTACATAGCCATCAGCACTATTATAGACGATTGCCGTTTAAGATGGAACGTATCTTGGCATTGAACCCGAGGCTAAAAAATGCTAAAAAACTTGTTGCGACAGCAGGTGTACAATTTGTTAAGAATACAACGGATTATATCGAAGCTAGAGTTGATGGATCAGGGGTGCAACATACCGTCATTATACGAGGCGACAAGCATCAATGTACCTGCAATTGGTTTACCAATCATCAGGGAAAAAGAGGGCTATGTAAACATATACTAGCCGTCAAGATGTTGAATGGTTAACCTGTTTGTTGCTTCATACGTTGCTTGCTGTGAAGTATGAAGTAACAAAATATTATAGTGGTCAAATATTTAAAAGCAAAGCGATAGGAGATTTGATCGGTTCTGTGTTGAACTAGTCTAAGATCTCCTCGTATGTCAATGTGTTTTTACTCTTTGATACACGGATAGTTATAAATGTCGGAGCGATGCCTTTGCCATTGGGACGGTACATGGAATAAATATAGGAATCATTGTCGTGATAATTAGCCCTTAGCGTGTCACCTTCATATCTGTCTACCGCAGTGGTATGAACTTCTATTCTTTCATCCATTTTGTCACTCCAGCTTCGTTGATCAATAAAAGATTGTTTGTCTTTTTCGGTGATTGATAGTTTAAAATGATGTGTGTAATCTCTTAAGCCGCCACTTTGATTGGAAATAATTTTAAAATCATCGTTTAGCGTGATATGGTATTCGCTGAGTAATTTTCTTGCATCAGATTTAGAGAATAATAGATCATCAAATAGCAAGTATAGTGTGAATATAAGAAAAGACAAGATTAAAACAATCGAGACGATAGTTCCCAATTTTTTACGGCCAGACTTTTTTAGGATCCAATATATTAAATAGATGAATAGGCCTGGGATGCAAAACCATATCAAAAAAATTAGAGCGTATAGTATATACATTTGTTAATCGTTATAATCCTAAAACTCCTAATCCACTAATAATGTCTAAGTAGATTTGCGGTATATGTACATTCCCAATATTTTTACGGGTGACATCGGTAATACCAGCATGCGAAATGCCCGGGAAAGCGTGTATATACTTAAAGTTGGCACCCCAAACTGCGCTTTTCAATGGGACCATCCCATCATTTTTACCTATCAGTCGCGTCAGGTATTTAAAACTCAATGCATATAACAAATCATCCTGTGGCTTATTCATTGTCGAAGCAAAGCTCTGATAAAATACATTGTCCATATTTGGGTTGAGCTGGTTGAAAATACGCATTTCTTTTACACTGAGATCTTGGATTAGTTCGACTGGGGCGGGAGATTGACCACCAAATAAGAAAGAAATATGTTGAATCAGTTTTTTTGTGACAGAATCCCCGGATAAATGCTTTTCCATTAGATAATCTGCTATTGGTGTTCCTAAGTGTGGCGTGGATATTGTGCTTAAGGAGGCCACCATTTGATGTCCGTTTAGCGTTGAAATAAAATGGCGCGCGTCTATCCCACCTTTAGAATGCGCGATGAGATTAAATTTAGTGGCACCTGTTTTTTCTGCAAGATCTAACAGATTTCTTTTCAGCATCTGCGCATTGTTAGCGACGGTGCCCCATCCATCGGTCTTGCCATAAAAAAATGAGATATTGTTTTTTTTGAAGGTTTTGGGAATCCTGCCCCAAAACAAACTACTATCTCCTGCAGCTGTACCATGGATCAATATGATGGGATATCTTAATTTAAAGGCAGTCATTGGCTTTTTTTACAAATTTTCATCCATCCAATAGATTTTGCAAATCAGCTTTATCACCTTTATAAACAAGGAAAAAATCACTTGGATTTTTAGCAAGGAGTTGAAATATGTTTTTTCTTAGTCCTTGAAGAGAATATGTGCCACATAATTTAGTCATGTTTTAACCCTATTTCCATACCCATTTTTCATCAATAATATAACCGATCTTCGGAAAATCGGCCAATTCTTTCAATCTGCCGATGAGTACATTTTTATTTTCTATTTTTTTTTTATTTTGGTGCTAATACATATCTTCTTCATCAATAAAATTAAAACCAGTATTGATCAGTAGCTGAAGATACTCATCGAAACTATCCGCTATGACACGAAACTCATCAGGGTCATGCACAAAACGTACTATTTGCCCTCTTTTACCTTTTTCTGAAGGACTGAAATCCACAAATAATTGAGAAGTGCCACCATTGTTCATACAGTCTGAAAAATGAAGCCATTTTAAGTTAGCTGATTTATCAGTAATCTTGCTATCAATTTCCACGTGGTCATATTTCCGATCGATATAGTCAGCATAATAGGTATGTGCAATAGATTGATTTTCGATCATCTCTTTGGAAGAAAGCAGATAATAGGGATATTCATTGACGTCAGATCCTAGAAAGTAGAACGCAATTTCTTCGTTGGCGTAGGTTCTCCAGTAAGTCCCATCTACATACTCAAGCAGGTCTACGAGTGGCTGAGGGACATCTGGAAATATCTCCTTGAGCTGCTCCATGTCTGTTTTGCTTGCACCATGTTTAATCTGCTCAAAATGATTCCAGGTTTCTTTACCACCATTACTATAGTATGCTTTCTTTAAACCAGATAAATAATTGTCTACTATTTTCATTTGCTTTTCTTCTTGTCGGTGAAGTTAGCCAAACTTTATGATAGAATAAAAAAGTAAATTGTAGTGTATTTTCCTTTTCTGTCTGCTTTTTTATAACGAACCTAAAATTTTAAAATCTCGGAGAAGAACTAGAAAAAGATTGTTGCGAAAAGTTAAAAATGTTTTGTTAATAATTCATTTAATGGTTAATTTAATGAAAATTTTCATTATGAAATCTAATCGCCTATTTATTTTCCTTGTTGTTTTTCTAACAACGATAGCTACTCCTGTGTTTAGTCAACAAAATTTTAACTTTTCATTTGATCAACCGATTACAAATCCCTGGTTCAAGATTGGTGATACGACGGCTTTTAAGAGTGGTATAGATCACGATACGTATTATAGTGCAAAAGGAGCGCTTCGGATTGAAAGTATAAAGAAGAACAGCGCTTTCGGAGGGATTATGATGTGGTTACCATCAAATTTAAAGGGCGATTCCATTGAAGTGTCTGCGATGATCAAGCGTGAGAATATCGTCGCGGGGTCCTATGTGTCGATGATGTTACGGATCGATCCCAAAGTCTTTTTCGACAATATGGCAGACTGCCAAATGAATGGGACAAAAAACTGGGAAAATATTAAGCTGAAAACTAAATTGGTGCCAAACCAGACAGAAGGAATATCCATTGCATTTTTTCTTTCTGGAGAAGGTAAGATGTGGGTTGATGATGTGCTCATTGCTGTAGATGGTAAGGATATTACCAAAGAAGTAGGAATGTTTGTGCCATTTGCGAAAGGGATCAGTGAACCCGCAAGTTCGGGGATCTCTGATTTTAATACTACGCCCGAGATTGATCAACGCTTAGTGGATTTGGGGAGAATATGGGGTTTCCTGAAATATAGACATCCCGCTGTAGCACAAGGCAAGTACGATTGGGATCAACAGTTATTTAAGTCTATGAATACTGTTATTATGGCAAAAGATAATAAATCTGTCGAGTCACATTATGCAACCCTGTTAGATAGTCTCGGTACTACGGCTAATTATGCCAAGCCACAGCTTGAAAATGTGGTTCATGAAGTAGATTACAGCTGGATTGATGGTCTTTCTTTTAACAATGATATCAAGAATAAATTAAGACGTATTCGCTACAGTAATTTTGATCAACACCATTATTTTGGTTTTGCTGGAGGTGCTGGCAATGTTCTTTTCAAGAATGAAAAAAAATATGAAAATGTATTTTCTGCAGATGCGGGGTTTCGTTTATTGGCGCTCTTTCGCTTTTGGAATATGATCGAATATTTTTCCCCCTATAAACATCTGACGGATCCGAAATGGGATGCTGTTTTAAAGACCGCTGTGCCCGAAATGATCCTTAGTCGGGATGATCGTTCTTATGGTCTTTCACTTCTTAAGATGGTATCCCAGGTTAAAGATGCACATACCGGACTCTGGAGCATGCCTAAAGGGCTGATAAATTATTATGGCAAGTACCGTATGCCGGTAGAGATCCGAATGATAGAAGGAAAAGCTGTGGTAACTAAAGTTTTCGATAGTGAGAAATCAGGAGATAAACTTAGCATAGGGGATGTGCTCATCAGTAAGGAACATAAAAAGATTGAAGAGATTAGAGATTCGCTTTGGGCTTATATGAGTACACCGAATGAAGCTGTGGCCAACCGTGATCTGGCGCGAAAGCTTGTGACAAGCAATAGCGAGATTGTGCCCTGTGAGTTACTGCGTGATGGTCAGTCGATTAAAGTAGATATTGCTGCGCTACCTTCTAGCCAAATTAAACCTGCTACAAGAGATACGGTACCTTTTAAGATGCTGGACAATAATATTTTGTATATCAATCACAGTTTACTGCGTGGTAAGATGATCACAGAAAATATGGCAGACTGGAGCAAGGTAAAAGGTATTGTGATTGATGACCGCAATTACCCCGGTGATTTTTTAGTATTCAAGCTTGGTCCCTTGTTGTTGACCAAGCCTACTGATTTCGTTCGTTTTACCAGCACCAGTCTAAAATATCCCGGAACATTTGTCATGAGCAGCCCATTACAAGTTGGGGAGAATGCCAATGATTGTTATCAGGGTGAAGTGGCTATTCTGGTCAATGAAGATACCCAAAGTTCTGCGGAATATCATGTGATGGCTTATCAGGCAGCTGCTAATGTCAAGGTTTTCGGATCACAGACAGCCGGTGCAGATGGCAATGTCAGTTATATTGATTTACCGGGCAATCAAAGGACAATGCTTTCGGGATTGGGTGTATATTATCCAGATCAGCGTGAAACCCAACGTGTCGGTATTAAAATTGATGAGATTGTCAAACCGAGTATAAAGGGGATTCGTGAAGGTAGGGATGAGGTGATGGAAAAAGCATTGGATTATTTAAATAAATGAGTTTGGTCTTATGATCGATGGTTGTGAAGGTGTGAGGACTTAAAATCGGATACCATAACGTGATGTATTTTAAAATAAATACTAATATATTTAGTATTTTAATGAAGTTTAGCTATGTTTGTATTGTTCACGTACAAAAGTAGTACCAATTAAACAAATCATTATGTTGTCCGATCAGACTTTAGTATCCGATATAAAGACGATT
This sequence comes from Sphingobacterium sp. GVS05A, assembly GCF_019969845.1. Classification (GTDB taxonomy): domain Bacteria; phylum Bacteroidota; class Bacteroidia; order Sphingobacteriales; family Sphingobacteriaceae; genus Sphingobacterium. The sequence continues at coordinate 42,754 of NZ_JAHXYR010000010.1, read as the reverse complement.
ATTGCGCAGTCTAAAGAACATGCTATTCGTGCTGTCGACCATCAGCGCACGTTGATGTACTGGCACATCGGCAAGCGTATTTTTGAACAGGAACAAGAAGGTAAGGATAGGGCTGATTATGGAAAATACATCATCAAATATCTTTCAGAGGAGCTGCAACCTGAGTTCGGTAGTGGTTTTTCCGCTAGACAGTTGAATTGGTACCGCCAGTTTTATCGCACCTTTCCAATTGTGTCTACACTGTGGACACAATTGAGTTGGAGTCAATACAAGCTACTTTTAAGTCTTAATAGCGAGGAACAGCGAGAATTTTATGTCGCCGAAACCATAAAGAATAACTGGACTGTCCGACAGCTTGAGCGGCAGATCAATACCAGTCTATATGAACGCCTATTATTGAGTAACGATAAAGAAAGTGTGTTGGCTGTTGCAAAAAGAGAAAAGATGCCGTCCGATGCGAAAGAGATCATCAAAGATCCAATGGTACTCGAGTTTTTAGGTTTGAAGTGGGAGAGTGCGTATTATGAAAAAGATCTTGAAGGCGCTATTATCACCCATCTGCAGGAGTTTTTGCTGGAATTAGGGAATGGCTTTTCCTTTGTTGCCCGCCAAAAACGTATACATATTGAAGGCGATGAGTTCTTTGTTGATTTAGTTTTTTACAATCGTCTATTGCAAAGCTTTGTGATTATTGAAATCAAGACACACAAATTAACGCATCAGGATATAGGTCAATTGCAAATGTATGTCAATTACTACGATCGTATTGAAAAGCTCCCACATGAGCATCCCACGATTGGTATTTTACTTTGCGCAAGTAAAAATGATGCGGTCGTGAAATTTACCCTTCCTGAAGAACAAAAACAGATCGTTGCCAGTCAATACGAACTTTATTTGCCTACCGAAAAGCAGTTGCTGGATGAGGTAAATAAAGAACTGGATAGTTATGTAAGCAAAGGTGGAGTTGGGTAAATCATGAGATTTTACACTATCCTACTGCATCTTCAAAAGTTGGCCTTTGACGTGTTCCTGCTATGACATCCCGCACAATGGATGAAATATTTTTACTTATTTTGTCATCGGATGCTTGCTAATTTAATTGCCTTTTCAATTGTCGTTAGTGCTTCCGTATCTTTAGGAGCGATGAGCACTATTATTTGCAACCCGAGAAAAAAGAAGTAACCGCGAAAAATATGCCGATTTGCTAGATTTTCGGTTGAATATTGATTGAAAATTTTACTGGTATCTTCTGCTTTTTTCTGTAAGATTTCGAGCCTTGCTGGTTTTTTTAATTTTATTTTTCAAACATAGAATATTTTGTACATTTGTATCGAATAAAATCGAAATAGAAATGGCAGAAACTGTACAACCAAGAGCTCCAAAGACAACTGATAATAATGCGAATCAAACTCATTACTACAAAACATTGGTAGTAGCTATCGCTTTAGGTTTAATAGGCACATTTATCCGTTTTGTACCGGATGTATGTACTGCAATGGGACAACAAACATTCTTGTTTTCCGCGATAGCAAATATCTCATTGATTATAGGTACGCTTATCGCATTTAAAACTGTTTTCGGTATTTTGGGATTTGGAAAAAATCGTGACTAATTAAAAGTCATTTAAGATATTGTTAGAGGCTGTCTCATAATTGGGTCAGCCTTTTTTATGGTCGCTTACAAGATAAAAACTTCTCAAGCTAAGAGGTCTTTTATTGGTCGTCAAATAAGCCAACCTATATAAGTTTTAACTTCCTCCTCCATCTAGAATTCACTTACTTCTCGATCTATCCAGTAGAAACTGTTTGATTATCGAAAGAACGACTCTGTGCCTAACTAATTAGCTAAAAGCTTTCTTAAATTAGGTTACTATTATCCTCAGCCTTCTGTACACGTTAAATTAATATAGCCTAGTTCTTTATAAAATAACGTAATCCAACTCTAATAAGTAAAAAAAATTATTAAATACTTTTTTTATTATAAATTTTATTATTAATTTAGCTTCACTATAAATCTAAAGACTGACTAAATTATATCCATGCGTTTAATCATATGCCTTTTATGTGCTGTTGGCACAATGTTGGCCAAAGGACAAGAGCTTTATACTTTACAGTCTACTCATCTTTCTGAAGTAGATTCCGGCTACGTCTATATACCAAAGATGAAGCCAGGCAACCGTGTCTTACCTGTTGTGTATGTGCTACATAGTCATGGGGCAAATTATAAAAGTCTTTCAAAATTTGTCGATTTTCAGGCATTGAGCGATCAATATGGCTTTGTGGTGGTATGCCCTGACGGTCTTCGGACGAGCTGGTTTTTAGACAGTCCACAAAAAGACGGAGCACAATTTGGTCGGTTCTTGACAGGGGAATTAATGCCTTACATACAGGGCAAATATCATACGGATCGGGACAACTCATTTATTACTGGTGTGAGTATGGGGGGGCATGGTGCACTTTGGCTCTTTTTTAACTATCCATCATTTTTTAAAAGTGCTGGTAGCAGTTCGGGAGTTGTCAATCTGAGACATTCGGCTTTCAAGAAGACAAGTCTAGCCCAACATTTAGGTCAATACAGCGATCAAAATCCATTGTTCGATCGTTTTAGTGTCATCCATAATGTCCATAAGATCGCTGGGAGTAAAAAGACATTTATTTTTGATTGTGGTACTGAAGATTATCTATATGGGGCCAATAATTCCCTTCGGGATAGTTGTGATGTACTCAAGATCAAAGCCACTTATATTGCGCAGCCCGGCGCACATACCTCTGGCTACTGGGCCAAAACTATTCCGGTTCATTTCGCTTATTTTAATCATCTGATCCATTAATCGATAACCTATATGTTTTATTCACCTTATACTGATCCTTTAGTGCGACGACAAAATAGTATATCTCTGGTTTTTACGCCGGTATTTGGCGCGTATTTTTCAAATTATTTACTGCAATTAACTTCATATGAATTGGTTTAAATCTTTTTTTTCTATTTTATTGATTTCTGTCACACTCTCCTCGCAGGGGCAGGCTGTTGCTTCATACGATGTCTTGATTGTAGGAGGTGGCGCAAGTGGTGTTTCTGCGGCTTTGCAAGCTGCCCGTTTGGGAAGTAAGGTCCTTGTGGTGGAAGAGACAAGCTGGTTGGGTGGTATGCTCACTGCTGCTGGGGTCTCCGCTATTGATGGTAACCATCGTATGCCTTCGGGAATATGGGGCGAATTTAGGGCAGAACTTTATGCCTATTATGGTGGTCCAAAGGCAGTGGAAACAGGATGGGTAAGCAATACGCTATTTGAGCCTTCGGTCGGTAATCGCTTGCTAAAAAAGATGGTTGGAGCCGAAAAAAATATTGCCGTTTGGTATAAAAGTACCCTTTTAGACCTGAAAAAACAGGCTAAAGGCTGGACTGTTGCCATTGAACAGGAAGGAAAAAAGAAAACCGTAAACGCTTCTATTTTAGTCGATGCGACGGAATTGGGGGATCTCTTGCCGCGTGCGGGTGTTGCTTACAGCATCGGTATGGATAGCCGCTACGATACGAAAGAAGAATTTGCTCCCGAAAAGGCCAATTCAATAATTCAAGACCTTACTTATGTCGCTATTCTGAAAGACTATGGTGCTGATCCAAAGAGATTGCTAAAGAAACCTCAAGGTTATGATCCTAAAGAGTTTGAACATGCCTGTGATGTTAAAGATCCTGCTTCACACAGCAATACACCTATCATCAATTGTGATCAAATGATTACCTATGGCAAATTGCCGAATGGAAAATACATGATAAACTGGCCTAAAGACGGAAATGATATCTACTTGAATATTATCGAAATGTCGCCAAAGGCGAGGGCGGTGGAATTGCAAAAGGCGAAAGATCATACCTTACGTTTTGTATATCATCTTCAAAATCAGCTGGGTTTTAAAAACTTGGGGCTTGCCGATGATGAATATGATACGGCCGATAAACTTCCCTTTATTGCTTATCATCGCGAGTCTAGACGTGCTAAGGGCTTGGTACAGCTTACATTGCCTTATGTGCAGAGTCCTTATCAGCAGGAGCTGCCTTTGTACCGCACAGGTGGGATAGTAGGCGATTATACCATCGATCATCATCACCTGAAGAACCTGGATGCACCCAAAATCGATTTTGTTAAGATTCGGGTACCATCTTACAATGTGCCCCTTGGAAGTTTGATTCCTGAGAAAATAACGGATTTTATTGTTGCTGAAAAAAGCATCAGTGTGAGCAATATTGTGGCTGGGGCCACCCGCCTTCAGCCAGTTGTATTGGGTATTGGTCAAGCTGCTGGAGTACTGGCAGCGCTGTCTGCAAAACAAGCTGTTACTCCCAAAGATCTTTCATTAAGGGAGGTACAGCAAGTACTTTTGGACAATCATTCCTATCTCATGCCCTTTATCGATGTTGATCCAAAAGATAGCCGTTTTCAGGCAATCCAACGTATTGGAGCAACTGGGATTCTTAAAGGAAAAGGGGTGCCGTACAAATGGGCCAATCAGACTTGGTTCTATCCCGAACACCGCATAAGCGAAGTAGACCTGATCGATGGTATGCGTAGTTATTATCCATCGGCCGATAAAGTCGCTGGCTCGGGTGCCGATGTCACAGCAGAATTTTTTGCGGCTCTATTGCTCCAAGTCGATCCCACTTTGAATAAAGATAAAATCTGGTCCGTCATTGCAGTAAAAGAAAATCAAGTGTTAACAAGGGCTCAAGTGGCGGTTGTGTTGGATCATATCCTAAAGCCGTTTGAACGGCCAGTGGATTTTACCGGCCAATTTATAGCAACAAAAAATTGATTTCCGAACGTATAGAAAAACGAGATGATACCAATTTTACCAAATTCCACAGCGACTCCACAGCAGCGAAACGATAGTTTGGATGCTCTGCGGGGAATTGCCATCCTTTTAATGGTGCTTTCATCGAGCATTTCATTTGGAAACCTTCCTGCTTGGATGTACCATGCACAGGTGCCACCGCCCAAACATGTATTTGATCCCAGTATAGCAGGTATAACCTGGGTAGATCTGGTTTTTCCGATTTTCCTTTTTACAATGGGGGCGGCCATCCCATTAGCTATGCGGAAAAAAGTGGCTAACCTAAACGCTTTGCCTATCGTGGGTACAATTTTTAAGCGTTTTGTTGCCTTATTCTTTTTTGCATTATTTTCTTTTTATATGCGCGCTTGGGTTATGAGTGGAGAGCCTGCTGCGTCGCAGTATCTCTTGTCAATCGTGGGGTTTGTCCTGCTCTTTGCACTCTATGCCGATTTAAAGTCCTATTTGTCGATGCAGACCGCGAGACTTGTTCACGTAGCGGCCCTGTTGCTATCTATAGGGATGCTATATCTGCTGTATGCACAAACGGATAGATTTACCCTCCAGAAGACAGATATTATTATTCTGGTACTGGCCAATATGGCTTTGTTTGGAACACTGTGGTGGTGGCTGACGGCGAAATCCATCTGGTTACGTATGGCGATTTTACCATTTATTATGGGCGTTTTTTTGGGAGCCAAAGAAGTCGGTAGTATCAACGAATTTATCTACAAACTCAGCCCTGCGACTTGGCTTTATCAATTTTATTACCTCAAATACCTCTTTATTATCCTTCCGGCTACAGTTGTCGGCGAGTGGATTATTGCTGATACGTCGTTGGCCGACAAACCCAGGATGCAGCGGTCTCAACTGGTGTTACAAGGCTTGCTCTGTGCCTTTCTAATTGGGCTGAATGTCTTCAATCTCTATATGCGTTATCTGGATATCAATATCGGACTTACCCTGATGTTGATCTTTTCACTATGCTTCTGTTCAGGTGTTTTTCGGAAGAGCGAAGTACTGACACTACAGGCAAAAATGGCTGTGCTCGGAAGCTATCTGCTTTTTTTAGGACTGATCTTCGAAGCGTATGAGGGGGGAATAAAAAAGGATTATTCCACATACAGCTATTATTTTGTCTGTACGGGCTTAGCCTGTTATGCGCTAACAATGCTGTGTTGTATCGAGAAACTTGCTTTTGGAAAACCTCTGTTTCGAGGTATAGCACTGGTTGGTAAAAATCCGATGGTCGCCTATACCGCAGGAAATCTATTGTTGATCCCACTATTGGCGCTTACGGGACTACAGAGCGCTCTTGATCAAATGGGGGCACAGGGTGTTTTTGGGGGAGTGATGCGAGGTGTATTATTCACCGGAATCGTGGCGCTGTTGACGGTCGTGAGCAGCCGGTTAAAATTTTATTGGAAGTCATAAAATGAATGAATTATTAGAACAAACGGTGGAGCTTCGCAAAGGGCGTAAGGCACTTCCGCCTATTTTTTGGATCTCCACAACATGGTTTGCCATGGGGCTACCTTTTGTTGCCCTTTCGGGTGCGAGCTCCATTATGTATAAAAATTTGGGGGTATCGGACGCACAGATTGCTTTTTGGACCTCATTGATTATGCTACCCTGGACAATAAAACCCTTATGGGGGCCTTTTTTGGAGCTATATAAGACCAAGAAATTTTTTGTCTATACCACGCAGATACTCACGGGGCTACTCTTTGGTCTGCTTGGTCTTACGCTGCAGTTGGATCATTTCTTTAGCTTCTCCATTGCCTTATTGACACTGATAGCATTCAGTGGTTCCACACATGATACCGCAGCCGACGGGGTATATTTGAATGAACTGAATGCAAAACAACAGGCAAAATATGTCGGCTGGCAAGGTGCCTTCTATAATGTGGCTAAAGTGTTTTCTGGCGGCGTACTCGTTTATTTGGCGGGGCAATTGGAACAGGAAATCGGCATTAAATCCGCGTGGATGGTGGTGATGTTTGCTTATGGATTTATTATGTTGGGGATTGGATTGTACAGCATACGTGCTTTACCTGCTCACGATGAAGCACCCAAATCCACTTCTTTAAAGGAGGGAATGGATACGCTTAAAGACGTTATCATAACTTTCTTTCAGAAAAAGAATATTTGGTTTAGTTTGCTTTTTATTGTCTTTTATCGTTTTGCTGAAGGGCAGGCCATTAAGATCACCCCATTATTTTTTAAAGCGCAACGCACCGAAGGTGGGCTTGGCCTGAGTACTTCGGAAATTGGATTGCTTTATGGTGTATTTGGTGCCATAGCTTTTGTGTTGGGGTCGATTGTCGCAGGGCACTTTGTATCCAAAAAGGGCTTAGACCGGAGGACACTTATGATCCTTTGTGCCTTTTTTAATATTCCATTTGTAGCTTATGCATTTCTTGCGATCACATTGCCGACAAACCTTTATCTCATAGCGACTGCTGTCGCCATCGAGTACTTTGGATATGGTTTTGGCTTTATCGGAATTATTCTCTTTATCATGCAAAATATTGCCCCAGGTAAATATAAGATGGCACACTACGCTTTCGGAAGTGGACTTGTTAATCTGGGATTTATGATTCCTTCGATGATCAGCGGCTGGCTGAGTGATCATTTGGGCTATAAAGAATTTTTTATCTGGGTGTTGATTTCTACTATTCCAGCCTTTTTGGTTTCCTGGTGGGTGCCATTGCGAAAACCCGAAAAAGAACAGACCGACGAAAATAATTAATGCATATGAACATACTTTCTTATAGGAACTGGAAGGCCTTATTGTTGCCTTTTTTTTTACCGGCATTGACTTTAGCGCAATCAAAAGGCATTGATTCTACGTTTGATAATCAGCATTATCGCGCAAGGCTTGAGTTTTTTAAAGCGATGCCCAACCAGAAGGACGAAATCGTTTTCCTTGGCAATAGCATTACCGAAGGTGGAAAATGGCAAGAAATCCTCCAGCGGAAGCATGTGATCAATCGTGGGATTAGCGGTGATGTGACTTATGGTATTTTAGCACGACTAGACGAGATATTAGCGTCCAGACCACGAAAAATATTTCTGCTCTGTGGGGTGAACGACATGAAAAGAGGAATACCGCTTTCCATTATTTCAACGAATATAGAAAGGATAATAAAGCAGGTTAAAAAGCAGTCGCCAAATACAGCGCTTTTTGTGCAGGGACTTCTACCTGTGAATGAATCTTTACTGCCAAAAATCTATGAAGAGGTTCGGAATGAAAAGATAGTGCTACTGAACAATGCTTTGAAAGAATTGTGTACGGCACAACAAGTTCGTTTTGTAGACTTACAGCCGATATTGGTAGATGGTAAAGGGGAACTAAAAGCTGAGCTAACAATTGATGGCTTACATCTGAAACAAGCCACCTATTTAATTTGGGCCAATTATTTAAAACAGCAAAAACTATTATGAGATCATTGGAATTTTTTAAGGTGTATCGTATTTTCCAAGGTTGCTTCCTCATTGGAATATGTCTGTCGGTATTTTCCCAGTCCCTCTCAGCTCAGGAGACTAAAATAGATAGCAGTTATGCCAACTGGTATTATCAACAACGAATGGCCTATTTCGAACAAAGTCCAACAATTAAAGGAGCAATCGTGTTTTTGGGAAATAGTATTACTGAACGGGCAGAATGGCAGGAATTGCTTGCGGATTCAAGATATCCCGTACTGAACAGGGGGATAGGCGGAGATAATTCGTTTGGGATTCTTGCGCGTATAGATGAGGTGTTGCGCGGACGTCCGCGGGCAATTTTTCTGATGGATGGCATTAATGACCAATTCCGAAAGCTTCCGCAGGAAGTGTCGGTCAATAACTACAAGCGTATCATTAAACGAATAAAAAAGATCTCACCAAAGACCCTTATCTATCTTCAGAGTGCTTTACCGATCAATGAAGAACTAACAAAAGAGCCTTATACAAAGGGTAGAAATGTGTTGGTTCCGATCTTAAATGAAAAACTAAGACAGCTTGCAGCAGATGAAAATATCCCATTTGTCGACCTCTGCCCACTTTTTCAGGACAATGAGGGAAAACTTAACGCAATTTACTCAGCTGATGGTGTCCATCTGATACCCAGTGCCTATATAAAATGGGTACAATTATTAAAAGAAAAGAAATATTTATGAGAATTACAGGGACATTTATTGACGAGATTTCCCACGATATTCCGCACCAGAATTGGGGTCCGGAAGAGTGGGATCGGGATTTTGCGTATATGAAGGCAATTGGTATAGACACTGTTATTATGATTCGCAGTGGCTATCGTAAATTTATAACCTATCCATCGGCTTATCTGATGGATAAATATGGCTGTTTTAAACCATCGTTGGATCTTGTAGAGCTTTATCTGCAGCTTGCAGACAAGTATGAGATGAAATTCTATTTTGGACTTTATGACAGCGGTATTTATTGGGAGACAGGAGATCTGAGTCAAGAAATCGATGCCAATCAATATGTAATTGAAGAGGTTTGGGCTAAATATGGACATTATAAAAGCTTCGGTGGATGGTATATTAGTACGGAAATCAGCCGTAAAACGAAAGGGGCTGTTCATGCTTTTCGTACACTTGGGTTACAGTGCAAGGCAGTCAGTGGCGGCTTGCCAACATTTATATCGCCGTGGATTGATGGAAAAAAAGCTGTGCTTGCCGCTTCTCCCGAGCTTAGTAAAGCCGATGCAGTTTCGGTATTGGAACATGAACGGGAATGGGGCGAAATTTTTGAAGGTATACAAGGAGCTGTCGACGCAGTGGCCTTTCAGGATGGACACATTGATTACGATGAGCTTCCCGATTTCTTTGAGGTCAATAAGAAATTGGCTGATAAATATGGTATGGCCTGTTGGACGAATGCCGAATCTTTTGACCGGGATATGCCGATCAAATTCTTGCCGATCAAGTTTGATAAACTAAGGCTAAAACTTGAGGCTGCAGCAAAGGCGGGTTATGATAAGGCTATTACTTTCGAATTTTCTCACTTTATGAGTCCACAATCCGCTTATTTACAGGCAGGACACCTTTACAATCGGTACCGGGAACATGTACTGAACCACAATTGGTGATAGGGATCGTGTGTTTACAGCACGCGAAATGACGACAAAAGCAATCTCGAAGAAGTCAGAGAACAAGAAATAGCATTATTGATAAGAGTAGGCCAGAGATTTTAAATGGCCTTTAAAGAGCAAATTCATTTATATATGAATCATTATAGTACAATTTATAAAGACGAATTATTTAATCATATTCTTCCTTTCTGGACGGAGCATTCGCTTGATAGGGAGTATGGTGGCTATTTTACCTGTCTGGATAGAAGAGGTGGAGTTTTTGACACGGATAAGTTTATGTGGCTGCAGGGGCGGCAAGTTTGGCTCTTTTCGAGTATTTACAACAAAATTGAAACACGGTCATCTTGGTTGGATATTGCAGTTCATGGTGCCAGCTTTATGGAAAAACATGGACGTGACGAAGAGGGGAACTGGTATTTTTCACTTGATCGACAAGGGAAGGCACTTGTGCAGCCCTACAATATTTTTTCCGATTGCTTTGCTGCCATGGGATTTGGTGCCCTGTATACAGCAACTCAGGAGCAGCGTTACGCGGAAATTGCGCAAGATACCTTTCATAATATATTGAAACGTCGAACACATACCAAGGGCATATACGATAAGGCTGTTCCAGGGACACGTCCATCAAAGAATTTTGCTTTGCCTATGATCTTGAGCAATCTCTCCATCGAACTAGAGCATTTATTGGAACCTAACCTGGTGCAGGGATTGATCGAGGATATCGTGGTCGAGGTAATGGATGTATTTTATAAAGAGGAGCAGGGGCTTGTCTTTGAAAATGTAAGTCCCAATGGTTCATTGCTGGATAGTTTTGAAGGAAGGTTGCTCAATCCGGGACATGCGATAGAGGCCATGTGGTTTATGATGGATCTGGGAGAAAGATTGCAGCGACCAGCGTTGATTGAAAAAGCCATGCGTATTGGTCTTCGTATGTTGGAGCATGGATGGGATGAGAAATATGGTGGTATATTCTACTTTATGGATGCGCAGGGTAAACCAACCCAGCAGTTGGAATGGGACCAGAAGTTATGGTGGGTGCACTGTGAAACACTGGTATGTATGGCGAAAGCTTGGGTACTGACGGGTAATCAAGAGGCTAAACGTTGGTTTGAACGGGTTCATGAATATACCTGGACGCATTTTAGGGACCCCGAACATGGCGAATGGTTTGGCTACCTCAATCGAAGAGGTGAGGTATTACTCGATCTCAAAGGCGGAAAATGGAAGGGATGCTTTCATGTGCCTCGTGCCTTATGGAAGGTATATGAGGTGTTTGAAAAAGCAAAAATAATCGTGTAACTTAACTGGTATGGATGCTCTCAATGGAATAAATGCGTTGACCTTAGTTTTCGCAGCGATATTGATCTTTGCGATCGCGTATCGTTTTTATGGCTTGCTTCTAGCAAATAAGCTGCTCAGGTTGAATGGAAGTCGTCAGACACCGGCGGTGGAGTTTGCTGATGGACATGATTATGTGAAAACCGATAAAAAAGTGTTGTTTGGCCATCATTTCGCGGCGATAGCTGCGGCAGGACCACTAGTTGGTCCAGTTCTCGCGGCACAGTTTGGTTATCTGCCGGGCGCTCTGTGGATATTAATTGGTTGTGTATTAGGTGGCGGTGTGCACGATATGGTCGTGCTTTTCGCTTCTGTACGACATAAAGGAGAAAGTTTGGCAACCATTGCCTCCAAGGAGGTCAGTAAACCTATTGGCGCTATTGCTGGTATTGCCGTACTTTTCATTTTGATCCTAACGTTGGCCGGATTATCGCTGGCCTGTATTAGTGCGATGCACGAGGCACCATGGTCTTTATTTACGATTGTACTGACAATGCCCATTGCTATTTTAATGGGCTTGATGATGCGCTATCGGGAGGGCTCGGTGACCTTGGCGAGTATCATTGGCGGTATCTTGCTTATTGCAGGTATTATAGCTGGTCATCACCTGATGCAGCTTCCAACTTTTCACGCACTTTTCAACTGGGATGTGAAAACGATCTCTATCGGTATCGCTGTATATGGTTTCTTCGCTTCAGTATTGCCCATCTGGCTATTATTGGTTCCGAGAGATTACCTTTCGACCTATCTCAAAATAGGTACAATTATTATGCTGACGGTAGGGATATTTTTTGTTGCACCAACAATTCAGATGCCCGCCTTGACCTCATTTATCCATGGTGGCGGACCCGTAATTTCAGGACCTGTATTGCCCTTTATCTTTATTGTGATAGCCTGTGGAGCCATATCGGGATTTCACGCTATTATCGCAACCGGGACAACACCCAAAATGATCGGTAATGAACGCGAGATCTTGTTTGTGGGGTATGGCGCCATGCTTGTTGAAGGCTTTGTAGCCTTGATGGCATTGATTGCAGCTTGTACGTTGATGCCTGGTGATTATTTTGCAATCAATACGCCGGTAGCCGATTATGCACAGTTTCTAGCGCAGCACCCCCATCTTTCAGCTGTGGATTTACCACATTTTATAGACAGAATAGGTGTAGATCTGCACGGTAGGACGGGCGGAGCAGTGTCGTTGGCTGTAGGGATGGCTCATATCTTCGATAAGGTTCCTTTTATGAACGATATAATGGCCTATTGGTATAATTTCGCGATTATGTTTGAAGCTGTGTTTATCCTTACGGCAATTGATGCAGGTACCCGGGTGGGACGCTTTTTCCTACAGGAAATGCTTGGAACCGTTTTTCCTAAATTTAGTGATAAAAACTGGAAACCGGGTGTATGGATTTGCAGTGCCCTGTTTACGTTTTCCTGGGGATATTTGGTTTATACCGGTAACGTAAGTAGCATTTGGCCATTATTTGGTATTAGCAATCAGCTCTTGGCAGCCTGTGGTCTGATTGTATGTACAACAATGCTCATCCGGATGAATAGGCGAAAATATGTCTTGTTTGCAGCCGTTCCCGGTGTCTTTATGGCCGTGATTACATTTTGGGCCGGCTATCTTCAGGTGGTACAAGGATATGTGCCCAAAGGACAGTACCTACTGGCGGGCTTGGCTGTAGCAGCGATGTCATTGATGGCGATTGTATTTATCGGAACGTTTAAGAAGTGGATACACCTTGCACAAAGGAAAGAGCAGGTGAAAGATCAATATGGAGAGGTTGTGAAGGAAATTGTGGAAAGATAAAGTAGCGTGGATTTCACTGAAATCCACGCCTTATGTCTTAATCGATAATAGAAAGCAGACGGTCCCGAATGAGAAGGCAGGCTCCAAAGGCGGCAAGTTTTTCTCCATTATTTGAATAAGCAAGTTTGGTGTCCTTGTTGACAATGGATAATGAAAACTTATTGACTGCATTTTTCAGCGGTAACATCAGGTATTCCTCACTCTTGGCTAAAATACCACCTACGATGATGATTTCTGGATTGAAAATATTGATCAATGTAGCAAGCCCACGACCTAATTTTTCCCCAAGTTCATTGATCAACTCAATGGCGAGATTGTCATCTTTTTTTGCAGCAGTGATAATATCGCTGAGCCGAATATCTTCCAGATCATTGAATTTTTTTGTTAGGATGCTCGTTGCGCCATTTTGCAGTGCTGCTATTACACGGTTTCTAAGTGCAAAACCAGATGCTTCCGTTTCGAGGCAACCCTTTTTTCCGCAGCGACAGATGATATCGTTGTCAAAAATGGGAATATGTCCAAATTCACCCGAGAAACCCGATTTCCCATAATAGATCTTTCCGTTGATTAAAATACCCAATCCGATACCGTTGTCCACATTGACAAAGAGTGCATCTTTCTCGTCCTTTAAAATTCCGCTGGAAAATTCGCCATAAGCAAGCGCCTTACTGTCGTTTTCAAGATAGGTGCGCAATTGCAGCTCCTGTTCGAAATATTTCGATAAAGGATCTTCATAAAAATTAAAATAACTGTAGGAATAACCTGTTCGATAGTTGATACGGCCAGAAAGATTGATACCTACACCCAATATTTTATCCTTTTGAATCTGATGTGTGGCAATAAACTGATTGATCTCCCGGCATATATTCTGGAGTGATTCCTGATTATTCTCCAAACGATGTGGAATTTCCTCCTGGCTGGCAATAATGTCTTTTTTCATATTCATGACCACGATACTGAGATGATCATGGCTCACCTGAACACCAACAAAAAATGCTGCATTTGGAAGTAGTCCGTAGGAATTCGGTTTTCTACCAATTCCCGAAGTCGATTTTCCATTGTCCTGTACCAATGCGTCTTCGATGAGTTCATTGATGCATTCGTTAATCTTGGGAATGCTAATGTTGAATTCCTTGCTCAACTCAGGAATTGTCGAGGGACCTTTGGTCGCAAAAAAGGTTAAAATTTCCTTTTTAAGTAAAATGTTTTTATACGCTACACCGCTATAGCTCGCATCATGTAAGTCACTCAAAAATTTTATACCCATAACTTTGTTACGTTAACTTCAGGGTAAATATAGTAAATATCTCATCATCGCAAATTAAGTTTATGTTTTTTTTTCTTTAGTCTGTTTGAATTAATAAAAAAAATTAGAAATAATTTGAATATTTAAAATTTTATTTCTTATTTAGTGTTGTATAAATAATATACCTAATAATTGTAAACCAAAATACGTTGCCTTGTCCGTGTCAGAACGTTGCGTGTTTTATCCAATGGAAAACGTCTGATCATGGTGTAGGTAACCGAGTGACCATAAATACTATTTTTTAACATAACACTATTTTTTCATTCCTAAATTATGAAACCAACACATGTAAAACGCAGGTATCTTTTTAAGGCATTGGGATTACTTATTGTTTTTATGCAATCCGCAATAAGCTTTGCTCAATCCATTGTAAATGGTACCATACGAAATCGCGATGAACAGCCTATTGCCGGGGCGACGGTTAAAGTAGTGGGGACTTCTGTAACAACACTTACGGATCAAAAAGGGAGTTTTACCGTGCAGGTAGACCGACTTCCGGCCGAACTTCAGGTTAGTTATATCGGTTATTTGTCGCAGTCGCGGAAGATCACAGCTGCCGGTACACAAAGTTTTGTTTTGCAGTCCGATGAACGTCAGATTGACGAGGTCGTTGTTGTGGCTTATGGTACGCAAAAGAAGAACAACGTTGTTGGATCTGTCGTACAGATCGGAGGTGATCAGCTCAAGAAAGCCCCGTCGATGAATTTGACCAATGCACTTGTAGGACGTGTTCCTGGATTGACGGCATTGCAACAATCAGGACGCCCGGGGGCAGATAATGCGACCTTGTATCTGCGCGGAGTTGGAACTTATGGTGGTAATCGAAGTCCTTTGGTGATTGTCGATGATATCGAAAGACCGCTTTCTACCTTGGCTTATCTGGACCCAAGTGAGATAGAAACGATTTCCTTTTTAAAGGATGCAGTTTCCACGGCCGCTTATGGTGTACAGGCCGCCAATGGTATTATATTGGTTAAAACAAAAAATGGACGAAAGGAGCAGACCAAAGTTACGTATGACTTTGGATACAGCATTGGCCAAAATACCCGCTTTCCAAAATTCCTCAATGGACCGGATTATATGAACTGGTATAACAAAGGAACAGAACTGGACAATGATTTTCTCCGCAATACGAAGCAAACTGAAGCACCTTACATCTACACGCAGGAACTCATCGATGCTGTGGCAAATGGAACCAATACCAATCCGTTATTTGGGAATACAGATTGGATTGGCCTATTGGCAGATAATAATAGCTATTCGCAACATCATGCAGCGACAATTTCTGGTGGAGCGAGCAAAACGCAGTATTTTGCTTCGGTCAGCCATATGAACCAGGACGGGGTGATCGACAATACCAATTTTAAACGCTACAATATCCGTACAAATCTTAAAAGTGAACTTAATGAATACCTGACGGTTGGTTTGAACATTGGTTTGCGTAATCAGAATACCAATTTACCCGGTATTTCACCCGATAACTCGGCCTATATGAATCCATTTTACCAGGCTGTTCGGATGCTCCCGAATCTGCCTATGTATGCCCCAAATGGACTTCCGGTAGCATATCAGGCCGGAGCAGGTTGGGTCAACCCAATTGCTTCCGTTGCAAATTCGGGATACCAGAAGCTCAAAAGCAATATCTTTCAGGGAACAGCAAACATCGATTTTAAAGTTCCGGGAGTAACAGGTTTGCTTGCAAAAGTCCAGGGCGCATACGACTATAATTCGGATGAATCCAAATCTTGGCTGACACCCTATCCGACGATGGGAAGACAGCGGGACCAGGTTGCAGGCGACTTTGTGGCGATGACCACTTTGCCCGGAATCACGAAGACATCTCTTCGTCAGAGTTTTGCTGCAAACTACCGCAGCACCTGGCAGGCCAGTTTAAATTATAACCGGACTTTCGGTGATCATAGCATCGGTGTGTTAGGTTTATATGAATATGCAAAAACTCATGGTAATCAATTTGGTGCCGGCGCAAGTAATTTTCCAATCAGTATTATTCAGGAAATAAACTATGGTTCGGCTTCTCAGGAAGACATTATCAAGTCTACCGGCTCCAGCGATGCAGAATCTGCACGGGCGGGATTTGTGACACGGCTGAACTATGCTTTCCGCGATCGCTACCTGGTAGAGTTGGTGTCGCGTTGGGATGCTTCCGCTAACTTTGCCAAGGAAAATCGCTGGAAATCTTTCCCGGCCATTGGATTGGGCTGGGTTGTCTCAAATGAGTCCTTCTTTAAGGAAGCTGTCCCTTTTGCAGATTTCCTTAAATTAAAAGGGTCTATTGGGCGTACAGGCAATGATCGTGCACAACTGGGTAGTTTCCCTTACATTAATACCCTTTCGCAAAATACAACACCAGTCATTGTCATAGACGGCAAACCGGTCAAAGCCTTATATACCAATGCACCTCAAAACCCACTATTGAAATGGGAAGAATCCACCACATCCAATATTGGATTTGAATCACGGTTTTTAAATGGAAAATTTGGTTTTGATTTCGAATGGTTCTACCGTTATACTTTCGGTATTCTAGGACAGGTAGGAAACCTTTATCCAGCGTCGATGGGTGGTTATTTTCCGAGTTTGGCCAATATTGGCGAAGTTGATAACCGCGGTTTTGATGCTCAATTGCGTTATAACGACCGTTTTGGTGAATTCAAACTGGGCGTAACCGGCAATATCAACTGGGCAAAAAACAGGTATCTGAAACTAGATGAAGCTAACGGTATCCCTTCTTGGCAGAGTCTCATTGGCAAACCTATCGGAACAAAAATTGGATTTGTCAAAGAGGGGATGGTACAGACCTGGGAGGAAGCACGCAATACGCCTTCACCAAGTTCGGGATTTATGGCTCCCGGTTTTTTCAAATTTAAAGATTTGAATGGCGACGGCCGGATTACCCGAACAGATGATATGACCTATATTGGACGCTCCAACGTACCTGAATTAACATTCGGTTTGAATTTCGATATGGCTTATAAAGGCTTCGACTTTTCAGCATTGTTGCAAGGTGCTGCACGTGTTGATGTCGCCCTAGCAGGAGCCTACGAAGGATCGTCAGGAACTTCAGGGGTAGAGGATAATACACCTTTTACGCGACCTTTTTATAATTATGGAAACTCCCCTTATTTCTTGGTTGAAAACTCATGGCGCGAAGACAATCCGAATGCCGAATTTCCACGTATGAGTGCCTATAAAGCAACAGGTATGTCGACGAACAATGCAAATGCCAATTCAGGATGGATCAGAAAAGGAGATTATCTGCGGCTTAAATCCGTGCAGTTGGGCTACACTTTCCCGAAAGGATTGCTGAATGCAGCGAAGATTGAACATGTACGCGTGTTTGCTTCGGGCTCAAACCTTTTCACATGGGATTACTTGAAATACCTCGATCCCGAAATGCCAAATGTCAATAATGGATTTTATCCGCAGCAACGGATTTTTGAATTTGGTTTAAGCGTTACTTTTTAATCTCCTAAAAATTATTATTACAGATGAAATCAACTCTATATACCAGCTGTCGGCAGCTTTCATTTTTAGGCCTGTTGTTTATGGCGTTGCAAGGTTGTTCTGTCGATCTAATTCCACAGGACCGGATCGCAGAAGAGAAAGTATGGGCTGACCCCAATTCGGCCGAACTATATGTGTCGGGTATCTATGCTGAATTTAAAAAATTCCAGTTTGGTCAATTTCCCAATTTAGGCTATGACAATGCAATGGATGCCTTAGCAGATGGGATGAAATTTACCTCAAATACGGCTGGGAATGGTACCGTCAATATTCTTGTATCCAACTCAAACCAGTTTTCTTCCGCAAGCGTGGGGCTGAATTATTGGGCGAGCGGATATGAACGTATCCGTCGTATCAATGAAATGATCAATGGGATTAACACCAAGTCCAGTCTTTCCGATGCTCAAAAGCAGGTTTATGAGGCTGAAGGCAGGTTCGTGAGAGCATATGCCTATTTCTGGCTGGCAAAGATCCATGGAAGCGTGATTCTATTCAAGAGTATGGATCAGTATACTGAAAAAGATCACGAACGCTCCAGTGAGGAAGCCGTTTATGATTTTATCCTGGAGGATCTCCAATTTGCGGTGGATCATCTTCCGCTCAACAATCTTGCCGGCCGGGCTACCCAGGGCGCAGCCTATACCTTGATGGCGCGTGTAGGACTGTATGCAGGCTCTATTGCTAAATATGATCTCAAGCAGTTCAATCAGGATCCTTTGACGGGCATTTCACAGGCGAGGAGCGCGGAGTATTTTAAAAAATCAGCCGATGCAGCGCAAAAAGTCATCGATATGGCTAATGGGGGATTCTATGCCTTGGACGATAATTTTGCAAGCATTTTTACCAATAAAAATACAAAGGAAGCAATCTTTCGGGTAGATTTTGCAGCACCCGATGTCACGCATCAATACGACCTGGGCTATGCTCCACCTCGGGATGCTCTGGGTAATACATTGGTTTATGGTGTACCAACCGCGGAATTGGTCAATGAATTTGAAATGGCCGACGGATCCAAATTCTCCTGGCAGAATGCCGCGCAGGCAGCGGCTCCCTATACAAATCGTGAGCCTCGTTTCTATGCGACGATCTTGTACAATGGTGCAACCTGGAAAGGAAGAACATTGAATACGTCGACGACCGATGCGATAGAAGGATTCACAACATTTGGCGCGAGTGGCGACCCCAAACGTACCGTTACGGGATACTATGTACGCAAAATGCTTGATCCTACAAATACGACATTCGTTCAAAATAAGAGTACACAAAGCTGGATCGAAATGCGCTATGCCGAGGTCTTGTTGATTATGGCGGAAGCGAAAGCGCAATTGGGCGATTTTGCGACTGCAACAACCTACATCAATCAGCTTCGCCAGAAGCGTGGACTTAATGCCCTTAGCCTTGCCAACAATAATCAGGCAATGGCCGTAGTGGAGCACGAACGCAAAGTTGAACTCGCTTTTGAGGGACATCGTTTCTGGGATTTGCGCCGTTGGAGAAAAGCTCACCTCCTGTTGGATAATGTGAAGTTTACAGGGCATAAGATCAGTCCGAACGCAACAGGATTAACGTATGAAGTTGTCTCAGCAGACGCAACCAACAGAAGTTTCAGTACAAAATTATATTATCTGCCCATACCTGAAAATGAAGTGCAGTTGAACGGCGCTTTGACTCAAATTAAAGGTTGGTAAAAACATGAAAGACTAGCAATGGACAAAATAAAATTTTACAGTTTATGGGCCTGTGCGATCCTTTTGGGAGGATGTCAAAAACCTAATTATCTGGAGCGGAATGTGAAAAATCAATTGATGGATTTTTACGCTACGATTGATGGGAAAGGGCAAGATCGCCTCTTCTTGAGTACGATCAGCAATGATACGGTGTATTTGCACGTAGATTATTATTATCCGATCGATTCGGACAATGAAGTAGATCTTTCACGACTGATGTTACGCGCTTCCGTTCCGGCTGATGCCCAGGTGACGCCGGGATTAAATGGATTTACAGACTTGACGGCACCCAAGAAAATTACTGTTACCGCGGGAAACGGTGACGCAAAGGATTATGTGGTCATTGCCGAGAAGAAAGGCAATACAGATATTTCGGGAATCAAAATTACATTTAAAGACAGCGAACAAAAGGAAAATGAGGTTGAGGGTATCTTAAACGGGAATACGGTGACGTTTTATGTGGTGCCGGGCATGGATCTTTCACAATCTACCCTGAGTTACGTTATTAATAAACATTCCAGTGGTTCTATAGCAAGCGGAGGTCAGGTCAATTTAGCAAACGGTGCAGAAGTACCCCTGACGATTTCTGGAGCCGGAAATATCAAGCGGCAGCTCAAATTGGTTGTCAAAGAACCTGTCAAACTTGAAAAAGGGGTGGGCATTAGCCGGCGCTTGTTCCTGAAGAAAGCGGCAGACTTGGGCTTCACTGCAAATAGTGAAACGTCCTGTTTTGTGAGTGGCGATTACCTGGTGATTGTGAGCCGGACTTCACCATCTATATTTAAGGTGTACAACCGTTTCACAGGAGTTTATTCCCATAATCTAACAAATCCTTTCCCGGCTGGCCGCTTGATCTTCCAAGGCGTGAGCGATGAAAAAGGACGATTTATGCTAGGAACTTATACGCCGAATGGACAGAGCTTTGTGCTATACAAATACAAAGATGTTTTTGATACCAGTCCTGCCAAGCTATTGGATCTACCTTATAGCAAACCTGCTGCGGTAGCTGCCGGCGATGGCAATATCGGTCGTAAACTTAACTGGGTAGGGGATATGGACGGAAACGGTCAGTTACTCGCTTCGGTTGCAACCAGTCGTTACCTCCTGCGTTGGACAGTCGAAAATGGCCAGATAAAATCTACAGCTGCCGATGTCCTGGAATATAAGGATGGTGCGACATCATTAGGCTTCCTACCGGAATATCTTCCTTTAGGGGTCGGCGCTAACGCCGAACTGATCGCGAGTACTAACGCCGAACTTGCTTATGTTTCGGGAAGTACATGGGGGCGGCTAGCAGCATTCCCGGCAATTACAGGTACTGCTATGAATGGTGGTATCGCCTTTCAGCGTTTTAACAATGCAGATATTTTGGCTCAGGTCAAATTGTTTGGAAGCAATGAGATTGGTCAGCTATATGTTTATGATATTAGCGATCGAGCCCGCATTGGTACCACACTGAGCTCACCTACCTATAACCAATTGCGTGTTTATGAGTCGGAACTGTTTACTGGCGGTACCAATGGTAATGCAACCAGCGACATCTGTATGGGAACCTCAGAAAATGGACAAAGGCTTCAGGTGTATATGTTGACGACCTTTGGTTATCTCGTTGCGCAGGAGTTTACAATTTATGCCGATTCAAATTAAAATAACCGTTCCTTCACGCAGCTTGTGTTGCAGTGGAGGAACATTGTATTCATTCGTAAAAAAATAAAATTATGAACAAGCACATCAAAACAAGCTTATTGTTGATGTTAGGTTTAGTTTCGTGTAAAGTTGGATTTGCACAAAAAAGTGATTTAAGTAACGTGTCCAAAAAGATTGTCAGCGCAAATAAAGGCGATATCGTTTTGTTGGAGGATTTTCTAAAAACGGACTTTCCCAAGTTGCCTTACACAAAGACCGTATTACCGGGGCCGCAGTATATCATATCTGATGATCCCGAGTATATCCGTGTTCCGGAAGCCATTGCACTACAGGAGACGGTTGATCCCGGAGCAGTTAGGTTGTATGTCTATAACGTCAATGGTGTCAAAGAACCTCAAAAAATGCCCCGTAAGATTTCGGCGGTCATAAAAAACCTGGGGCATGAAAATATGCATTTTCGCATGTTGAAGTATGCTTCACAAAAACCGAGTTCAAACTACTTTGAAATTGGAAAGAAGGGGCTTGAGGACTACTTTTTATCTGCTGTAAACAATCAGGTGAAAGTGCTCAAACCGGGGGAAGTGATGGCTATCGATGAAAAACTGGAAAAACAGCTGGTACAATATGATGAACTTGTCCATGGCTTCTATGAATTTGTGGTGGACCAGCCGGCGCAGATCTCTGTCATACAATTTGCCCCAAATGAGTCTGGACCAAAAGTGTTTCCGCGGATAAAGACCCTGATTCCACATAGTCACGCAAACGCTGGGCGTGGTATTTTTCCAATTTCCAATTATCAGATTAATCCGAAAGATACGCTTGATACCAAAAAAGGGGCAGTGCAGCTGATTGTTGCCGACGGGCAGGACGATCCATGGATTACGGGAACGATTGGTGCGAAAAAGGAATTTGCCAAGAATGCCGGAAACTACGGGGTGCTGTATAAAACAAAGATCAAATGGAAGAGTACAGACGGAAAAGGATTGGCTTTGGTCAGCTGGAACAGCCGATCTGGTGACAACCAATGGTGTGGTGGTATGGGGCTGACCATGGAACTTGTGGGGCAAGACGGTCAAAAAACAGTAATGCAGTATCCCAAAAATACGCTGATTACAAAAGGTTATCCAGAGGCAATTCTGATCGAAACTTATTGGCCCGACCCGAAGAAGGAAATACAGGAAATTGAATTCACCTATTCTCCTCCGGGGGCCTCCTGCTTACCGACCCCATTAATTTTTGTACCAATTGATCCGAAGAAATAATGAAACACATACTCTTACTTTTTTTATTCGGCTTGACCGCCTGCAGTGCAAAAAATGAATTTGTTAAACCAGAATTTCCGGTTGTAGGTGTTGATGGGAATGAGTATCTCAAAAATGAGGTTCGTCCGGCTTCTTCAAAAGCTTGTTTTCAAGGAGCCTACTATCGAAAAGTCGTTTCCAGTACAGATGTTTGGGTCGGCATTAAGGCCGAAGTTACCTTACCAAAGATGGAATTTGATCCGGCGCGGTTGAACCCGAGCAAACCCAAGCAATACTTGGATAATCCCTCTGTTTATATGGGTGGTAACATGGGGGGACAGGAAACGGATATCGGTCTTACCTGGGAAGTGATTAAGGATGAAAAAAGAAATGTGACCGAAGACAGGCGAGCTTTCAGACCGTTTTTACGAAGAGCTGCACATAGCTCTGGCCAGGCAAGTCTTTACCAAAATGCACCCGCACAGGACGAATATTATTGGTATCCTGGAGAAAAGGTGCTGATGACATTGGAAATTGTTGCTCCGGGTATGTTAAAATTTGCTATACAGGGTAACGGCAAGAAATATGAAGCTACGTTTGAAAGTGCAGGATATACCCTGGGCGGATTGGGTGAATTTAAGCGGGTGAACGCCATCGATCAGGTGGCCAATGAAGGCAAGCCTGTACAAGCAACAAAGACGAAAGTATTGGAAGCGATTTGGTCCTACACCACTTTACTTCGCTATGATGCAAAGCAAGTGATCGAAGTGCCTATGCATACGGGACGGATGACACAGATGGCTTGTCCTACAATGCAATATTTTAAAATTCAGCAAGATGCTGCTGGCCTCAAAAAAGGAGGCGAAAGTCTGTTGATCAGTGGGGCCGGTTTTTAATCTTATTGGAGAAGATAATCTAGTTCAAAAAAAGAGGCTGTCCAATTAAGGTAGCCTCTTTTGCTATGATTGCTGTATAGACTATGCAAATAATGACCAGGTACCCCATGGAATACGAGCAAGCATTAAAATTAAACCGATGATGTAAAAAATCACAACAGTTTGATTTGCTTTTCTTGAGTTTTCCATCTTTTTAGCTTTTGAGTAGCCGATGGTGATCAATACAATGGCAATGATCATTGTTAAAGGGTGCTCAATGATTTTTAAACGTAATGTTGGATCTTTCATCACGCTGCCAGAGATCATCGATGGATACTTCAAATAAAAGTATAAGATCAATCCCACTAATAATTGAATATGCGATACGATAAAACCTAATAAGGCAATTTTACGGTTATAAGGTTTGTTGCCTAAATAGTTCATTAAGGTGATCACAATAGATATCACCAGGGCTAGCAATAAGACAATTGCTATTGTCGAGTGTAAGTGTAACATAAAAGCTCTCTTTAATTGTTTCCTAAGTTAGCAAAGATAAAAATATAATGAATGTATTTGTTAAAAATCATTGTTCTAGCAGAAATACCTCCGCAATTGGGTTGAAGAGGTACATGCGTTTGCTGGTTAACTCCATACATTTATAGCGTTTTCGTATTTTTTCAATCCGCTGAAAAGACCTCCCATTCTTTAATTTAAAAAAATGTCCATCTTCTAATGCTTCTACTGTAAGTGCATTGCTTTTTGCCTTGTCATAGGCCTTCAATGTACGAAATAGATGAAGATCGGTACAGCTCGATGCCGCTGGATTTTCCATATAACTGTGTATCGCGCTATTGACATCGGTTGGGAAGATACTGAGTTTTAAAAAAGGATCCATCAACTCCTTAAAATGTTTCTTCCATTCAGTCCCATGTGGTTTGACACGGTGTTGATGTTTGTTCCAGGTCTGAAGATGTGCAAATTCGTGTATGGTCGTGATTAAGAAAGAATAAGGATTCAGATCATGATTGACTGAGATACGATGTGGACTACCCTTAAAAGGTGCACGATAATCCCCCAGTTTGGTGCTTCTAGACCGGGAAATTTTAAATAAGCATGCTGTGTGATTTATCCAATTGGATATAATCGGTGCAGCTTCTTCGGGCATGTATTTTTTGAGGGTTGCACTGTAATCTTGCATGCCGTAAAAATAGTGATTTATTCATGCTCACATAATAATCAGAGGACATTATTTTGTCACTGGTAAACATTTTATTGTCAAAAGATCGTGTTTATCCGCAGGGAATCTGTGAAGTAATTCGCTTTGGTTGGTTCATCTTGGTACTATCAATATGTTGGATTTGAAGCGACATTTACAAATGAAAGCACTACAAATCGTTTATGAAAAAGTTATTTTTAGCTATAATAATTAGTTTTATTTGGAATTTTGGTATTATTTTTAGTATTTAGCATCGTTGAATAAAATTCAAGAAGATAATGTTCAAAACCGATGCAATATTTTTTTGAAACAAAATACATTGAAATCGGTTGATTTTTAGGTAAATTACCTACTAAAGAAAGGATCATAAAAGATACGATTAATCCGGATGAGGAACGGTTTTCCTCTCAACTGTAAAATAGACCTTCAAGAATATGCTAGATACCTTACATATTAAGAATTATGCCCTGATCAACGTGTTGGAAATCCAATTTGATAAAGGGTTGAACATAATTACTGGGGAGACTGGAGCGGGTAAATCTATTATCATGGGAGCACTTTCCTTGATTCTGGGCAACAGAGCAGAGGGAAAACACTTTTTTGATCCGTCAAAAAAATGCGTGATCGAGGGAGAATTTAATATAGGGGCGTATCAATTAAACGGTTTCTTTGAGC
The DNA here is from genome assembly GCF_019969845.1 of Sphingobacterium sp. GVS05A. Lineage (GTDB taxonomy): Bacteria > Bacteroidota > Bacteroidia > Sphingobacteriales > Sphingobacteriaceae > Sphingobacterium. The sequence continues at coordinate 17,467 of NZ_JAHXYR010000010.1, read as the reverse complement.
AGAACGACCTCGATTATGCGGATCATACCATTATAAGAAGGGAAATAACGCCAGATGGTAAATCCCGTGCCTTTGTCAATGACTCGCCGGTTACATTGGCGGTACTAAAGCAATTGGGTGAGCAATTGATCGATGTACATTCGCAACACGCGACTTTGCAAGTCAATACGGAGGAATTCCAGTTTTTGGTCGTTGATAGTGTTGCTGGTTCATTTGTATTGAAACAGAACTACAAAGAGAGCTATACGGCCTATAAAAAAGCAAAGCGAGAATTGGAGGAACTCAAAGAGACGGTAAAAAAGGCTGCGATAGAATTGGATTATTTTCAGTTTCAATTTGATGAGCTAGATGGAGCGAACCTGGTTGCTGAAGAGCAGGGGACACTCGAACAGCAGCAGCGTCAATTGGAAAATGCAGAGGATATAAAGCGGGCGTTAAATGCAGCTTCACATTTGTTGGAAAACGACGATACGGCAATATTGACCCGACTGAAAGATACAATGACACAAGTTGAGGGTATATCTTCTTTTTTGCCTGAAGCATCTGATCTTTCTACGCGATTGAAGAGCACCTTGATTGAGCTAAAAGATGTGGCTGCAGAATTGGCCTCCCTCGAAGAAGATACACAATTGGATGAAGGAACTTTATTGGAGATTAACGAACGATTGAGCGTACTTTATTCGTTACAGAAAAAACATCATGTTGATTCTGTTCAGGAACTCATTCAGCTCAGAGATGATCTGGAAGCGAAGCTAATCGCCATCAATTCCTCTGATGAGCAATTGGAGCGACTGGAAGCTGAGGTTGTGCAGAAATTAGCGATTGCATTTGGGAATGCGAAGCAACTATCGGAAGCTCGCAAATTAGTGCTGGATAGGATTGCCAAGGACGTGCAAAATACCCTGTCGAATGTCGGTATGTCAAATGCCATGCTTCAGATCGTATTAGAGCCACTAAAAGATGGTGAGATGCGTGAGTCTGGCATAGATACCATTCAGTTTCTATTTTCGGCCAATAAGGGGCAAGCATTACAATCTATTCATCGCGTAGCTTCAGGAGGGGAACTGTCTCGTGTTATGCTGGCGATAAAGTCGTTGGTTGCTAAAACTTCGGCTTTACCAACAATTGTTTTTGATGAGATCGATACGGGGATTTCGGGTGAGGTTGCGTTACGTGTAGGGGAGGTCATGGAAAACCTAGCTGAAAATATGCAGGTGATCGCTATTTCGCATTTGCCACAAATAGCTTCAAAAGGTGCAGCGCACTTTAAAGTATACAAAGAAGATAAGACCAATCGTACCATATCAAATATTGTTCGTTTAGATCAATCCGGAAGGGTAAAGGAAATTGCACAGATGCTGAGTGGAGCAAACCCGACAGATGCTGCGGTAGAGCATGCTGAGTTGTTGTTGAAAGGAGAGTAGCTGGATTGGATGGCCTGACGTACTAGGAGAAGGAGTGAAAAAAATAAAACCTCAGAAAATCTATTCTGAGGTTTTATTTTTATTTACTCTACGAAATCAGTTTCTGATATTATAATTTTTACAATTATGTCTTGAGTAGGCGGATTAACTGTAAAATCATTAGTTGGATCTTCTCCGATTATTGAAACTTCTCCGACTTTGTAGTCAATATGGAAGCTGACGGGATTGGTTTCTCTACCATCATTGAATGCAAATGAAGCTGGTAATATTTTGTACGAAGCTTCTTTATTTAAGCTCATATGAACAGAAACATTTCCTTGATCGATATAATATTTGGTAAGTTCCGGAAGGTTTATCTTATGTATTATCCTTTTATTATTATCGGATGACCATTCATTTGGTTTAACAGTATAAATAAATGACCTGCCAGGATTAATAGCCTCTTGTGTAATATACTCCTTTGTACAAGAAGAGAATGAAACTAGGGCTGTAGTTCCAATTAAAGCTGCGAATAAAAGTCTTTTCATATCGTTTGTGTTATTTGTGACATTTTTTATTATAGGACGATAAAATAGTGCGAAAGTTTAACGTCAAACTTCTTTACAACAAAAAATGCACCATAATGGTGCATTTTCTTGAAATTATTTCGAGTACAGCAAGCGATTATTTCTCAGCTGTATCTTTTGAAGACTTCGGATCTGAGCTAGAGACCTCAATATCTTTGGTTTCCGGATTGATGCTGACAGTTAAAACCGAACCTGTTTGCACATTTCCCTTGAGGATTTCTTCCGCAATTGGATCTTCCAGATATTTTTGGATTGCCCGTTTTAATGGACGTGCACCGAAATTACTGTCATAGCCTTTATCGGCAATGAAACCTTTTGCCTCCTCCGTCAGATTAATGGTATAACCTAAATCTGCGATTCGTTTAAACAATGACGTCAATTCAATATCAATGATTTTGAAGATATTTTCTTTTGTCAACGAATTGAAAACAATAACATCGTCAATACGGTTCAAAAACTCTGGCGCAAAAGCTCTTTTTAATGCAGTTTCGATTACTCCACGGGAGTGTGCATCGGTTTGTTGAGATTTTGCTGCAGTAGTGAAACCTACACCTTGACCAAACTCTTTCAATTGACGTGCTCCAATGTTGGAGGTCATGATGATAATCGTGTTACGGAAGTCCACCTTACGACCCAAACTATCGGTCAACTGACCTTCATCCAATACTTGCAGTAAAAGGTTGAATACATCAGGGTGAGCTTTCTCAATCTCATCCAAAAGCACTACCGCATAAGGTTTGCGACGTACTTTCTCTGTTAACTGTCCACCTTCTTCATAACCTACATATCCCGGAGGCGCTCCGACCAGACGTGAGATAGCAAATTTCTCCATGTACTCACTCATATCAATTTGGATCAATGCGTCTTCAGTATCAAACATAAATCGAGCTAATTCTTTTGCCAATTCTGTTTTACCGACACCAGTAGGACCTAGGAATATAAAGGAACCAATTGGTTTCTTAGGGTCTTTCAATCCAGCACGTGTCCGTTGGATGGCTTTAACCAATTTACCGACGGCATCATCCTGACCGATGATTCTGCCTTTCATCAGTTCACCCATATTCAACAGTTTTTGGCTGTCGGATTGGCTGACACGTTGTACTGGGATGCCGGTCATCATCGCCACAACTTCCGCTACATTTTCCTCAGAAACAGTGTATCGCTTAGATTTGGTTTCTTCTTCCCAAGCAATCTTTTCTTTCTCTAACTCGTCGATAAGCTTTTTCTCTGTATCGCGTAGTTTAGCAGCTTCCTCGTATTTTTGACTACGAACAACCTTGTTTTTCTCCAGTTTGACTTCTTCGATTTTATTCTCGATATCAATAATGGATTGCGGAACATGAATATTGTTCAAGTGTACACGTGAACCTGCTTCGTCCAATGCGTCAATCGCTTTATCTGGTAGGAAACGATCCGTAATATAACGTGTTGTCAATGACACACAGGCTTCAATCGCATCTGGCGTATAAGTCACATTGTGGTGATCCTCATATTTCTCTTTTATACGATTCAAGATCTCTACAGTTTCATCATGTGTAGCTGGCTCGATAGTCACACGTTGGAAACGACGGTCTAAAGCACCATCTTTCTCAATATATTGACGGTATTCGTCCAGTGTAGTCGCACCGATACATTGTATTTCTCCTCTTGCCAAGGCTGGTTTAAACATATTAGAAGCGTCCAAAGAACCCGAAGCACCACCAGCACCAACAATGGTATGGATTTCGTCAATAAACAAAATCACATCTGGAGATTTTTCCAGTTCATTCATGACTGCTTTCATGCGCTCTTCAAATTGACCACGATATTTCGTGCCAGCAACAAGAGAAGCTAGATCTAAAGTAACCACACGCTTGTTGAACAACACACGTGATACTTTGCGTTGCACGATACGTAACGCCAATCCTTCTGCTATAGCCGATTTACCTACTCCAGGTTCACCGATCAATAACGGATTATTCTTTTTACGACGTGATAAAATCTGTGATACACGTTCGATTTCTTTTTCACGACCTACAATAGGATCCAATCTTCCTTCCTCAGCAGCTTTGGTCAGATCTCGACCAAAGTTGTCCAATACAGGTGTTTTGGATTTAATATCCGAAACCTTTTTAGGTTGGATATATTGATCATCCTCAGCAAAGTCATCGTCACCGGTAGGAGAGCCTGGGGCTTCATCCTTGATGGTGGTTCTATTTTGCTCAACTTCAGATTTGAAGATGTCATAAGTCACATTATATTGCTGTAAAATCTGCGAAGCGATATTATCTTCATCCCGCAAGATAGCCAATAATAGGTGCTCGGTGCCTATAATATCTGACTTGAAAATTTTCGCTTCCAAATAAGTTATTTTCAGCACTTTTTCAGCTTGTTTAGTTAACGGCATGTTGCCAATAGGTGCACGTGATACAGATGCCCCCTTCACTGCGTCCTCCACAGATTGACGTAGGGCAGTTGTGTCAATGCCTATGTTTTTAAGGATTTTGATCGCCATTCCATCGCCCTCACGAATCAAGCCGAGCAACAAATGCTCTGTGCCTATATAATCGTGACGCAATCTCAAAGCTTCCTCTCTACTGTACGATATAACATCCTTTACGCGCGGTGAAAATTTTGCTTCCATTGAATACCTTTCTGTTTTATATTAAGGATATATAAATGTAGTAAATTCTACATTTCAAACCTTAAAATTATTTTAAATAATGTCATCAACAATTAAGCCATGACCATTATACGTCCAAAATGTCAGTATAAAAGATTACATTTGTATGTTAATATAACAAGAGTTTTCCAATTTTTTTAAATTTTATGTCAGACGAGAAGATTATTTTTTCGATGGCGGGAGTCAACAAAATCTATCCGCCTCAAAAACAAGTTCTAAAAAATATCTATTTATCTTTTTTCTATGGTGCCAAGATCGGTGTGATCGGTTTGAACGGATCCGGAAAATCTTCATTATTGAAAATTATTGCGGGTTTGGACAAATCATATCAGGGTGAAGTCGTGTTTTCTCCAGGTTACTCTGTGGGATATTTGGCACAGGAGCCCCAATTGGATCTCGAAAAGACCGTTTTGGAAATTGTGCAGGAAGGTGTTGCTGAAATTACAGCGACCTTAAAAGAATACGAAGAAATCAATGAAAAATTTGGGTTGCCTGAGGTCTACGAAAATCCAGATGAAATGGATAAATTGCTGGCAAGACAAGGTGAATTACAAGATAAAATTGACGCAACAAATGCTTGGGAAATCGATTCCAAATTGGATAGAGCAATGGATGCATTACGTTGTCCAGAACCTGATGCCAAAATTGCCAATTTGTCAGGTGGTGAGCGCAGACGTGTAGCATTATGTCGCTTATTATTACAAGAACCAGATGTGTTATTGCTTGATGAGCCAACCAACCACTTGGATGCAGAGTCTATTGACTGGTTAGAACAACATTTGAAACAGTATAAAGGAACTGTTATTGCCGTAACCCACGACCGTTACTTCTTGGATAACGTCGCAGGATGGATCTTAGAGCTTGATCGTGGTGAAGGAATTCCTTGGAAAGGAAACTATTCTTCGTGGTTAGATCAAAAAGCTAAACGTCTGGCACAGGAAGAAAAGCAGGAAACCAAACGTCAGAAAACTTTGGAGCGTGAGCTGGAATGGGTACGTATGGCTCCCAAAGCCCGTCATGCCAAATCTAAAGCCCGTCTTCATAACTATGAAAAATTAGCTTCAGAAGAAACCAAAGAACGTGAAGAAAAACTGGAATTGTTTATTCCTCCAGGACCGCGCTTGGGTAACTCTGTTATTGAAGCAACAGATATTTCCAAAGCCTATGGTGACCGTCTCTTATTTGAAAATTTAAGTTTCATGTTGCCCCCAGCCGGTATCGTTGGTATTATTGGACCAAATGGTGCGGGTAAAACAACTTTATTCCGCTTGATCACAGGACAGGAAACACCAGATACAGGTTCGTTCAAAGTAGGCGAGACGGTCAAATTGGGTTATGTCGATCAGATGCACCATGATCTGGATCCTGAAAAATCTGTTTGGGAAAATATCACCGGTGGTAATGATAATATGATCTTAGGCAATCGCTCCGTAAATTCCAGGGCATACGTATCTAAATTTAACTTTAATGGTGCTGATCAACAAAAGAAAGTTGGTGTACTTTCTGGTGGAGAGCGTAATCGTGTCCATTTGGCAATCACATTGAAAGAAGGCTCAAATGTGCTTTTACTCGATGAGCCGACCAATGATATTGACGTTAATACATTGCGCGCGTTAGAGGAAGGTTTGGAGAATTTCGGTGGCTGTGCTGTGGTAATCTCCCACGATAGATGGTTCTTGGATCGTATCTGTACACATATTCTTGCTTTTGAAGGTGATTCTCAAGTGTATTTCTTTGAAGGTAACTATACTGAGTACGAGGAGAACCGCAAGAAACGCTTGGGTGATGTGACTCCACATCGTATTAAATACAAAAAATTGGTGAAATAACGATGATCATGGAAGGCGGAAGACTTCTGGCGGCTATAATAGACCATGCAATTGATGGAATTATCACCATTGACAACAGGGGGAATGTGGAAAGCATTAACCCTGCTGCCTTAGAATTGTTTGGTTATAACGCCGAAGAAGTTATAGGACATAATGTTTCAATGTTAATGCCTGAGCCTGATCGGGGGAATCACGATAATTATATCCATAATTATCAAACGACAGGTCATAAGAAAATTATCGGGATCGGTCGCGAGGTGATGGGATTAAAGAAGAATGGGAGAACATTTCCATTCCGGCTTGCGGTCAGTGAAGTCTGGCTTAAGGATAAAAATATTTTTACAGGATTTATCCATGATCTTTCACGCGAGAAGGCTGCTGAGGACATGCTAAAACAACATGCAGCCGAATTGGAGCATAAAGTCAGTGAGCGAACCCGTGATCTAATATCGATGGTTTCGGAACTGGAAAAAGCAAAGGCGGAGGTCTCTAAATCTTTGGAGAAAGAAATTGAACTTAACCAGCTTAAATCACGTTTTGTTTCCATGGCTTCACATGAGTTTCGCACACCTTTAAGTTCCGTTCAATTATCAGCTTCGTTGATCGAAAAATATGCGGATCGCCCCGATGATAAGGCGAGTATCATTAAACATACCAACAAGATCAAAGGTGCGGTGCAGCTCTTGACCAGTATTTTGAACGATTTTCTCTCATTGGAAAAATTGGAAGCGGGTATTGTAGTCATGAACAAGCAGTATATTAATTTGGTGGAACTGGCTGAGGAGATTACGGAGGAAATGCAATTGATCTGTAAGAAAAACCAGCATATTGTGTATCAGCATACGGGTGAGATCGGACATTTTTCTTTAGACCAGAATCTATTGAAAAATGCTTTGGTGAATTTGATTTCCAATGCAATCAAATATTCGGGCGAAGATACATTAATTGAATTTACAACCTGTATTGATGACGAAGGCTGTTCGATTTCAGTCAAAGATAATGGAATCGGTATTCCCGAAGAAGATCAGGTGCATTTGTTTGAGCCTTTTTTCAGAGCGCATAACACAGGGAATATTCCGGGTACGGGACTGGGGCTAAATATCGTGAAAAGATATATTGAACTTATGCGGGGTAAAATGGAGTTTGTATCGGAGGTACATAGAGGAACATCATTTAAGGTTAGTTTTGAATAGGTGTAAGCGTCACCTCTCCAGTGGAGAAAATCTGTGCTAATGAACTTATGAGATAAATGCAAGCATTGGAGGATCCATTGAAAATAAATAGGAATGAATAATTATGTTAGGAATGAAAAATAAAAAGACAATTCTAATTATTGAGGATAATATTGACATTAGAGAGGGGACAACAGAGATTTTGGAGTTGACAGGACGGTATGATGTTATTACAGCGGAGAATGGTCGGATAGGAGTTGATTTGGCAACCCGGCATATTCCTGATTTAATTCTCTGTGATATCATGATGCCCGAATTGGACGGTTATGGTGTACTATTTATGTTGAGCAAAATAGAAAGCACTTCAAAAATTCCTTTTATTTTTCTGACCGCCAAAGCCGAACGTGCAGACATGCGCAAGGCAATGGAGATGGGGGCTGATGATTACCTGACCAAACCTTTTGACGATGTGGAGCTGATGAATGCAATTGAAGTTCGTCTAAAAAAGCATGAGCAGTTATCCGCTGATACACCTGAAGACGCTGATCTAAATCTGAGCGAAGAGGAGCAAGTTTTATTGCTACAGGAATTGCTCGCCAACTCGCGTGTGAAAACGGTAAAGAAGAAACAGTCAATCTTTGAGAAAGACGATTCACCTACTTATGTCTATTATGTCAAATCGGGGCAGATTCGAAGCTTTAAATCTTACAAAGATGGGCGCGAATTGTCGACCGGAATTTATATTGTAGGGAATTATTTTGGTTACGCTTCGGTGCTTTTGAATGAGAACTACGAAGATTATGCAGAAGCTGTTGAACCGAGTGAAGTCATTTTAATCCCGAAGGATGCTTTTTTGGAGCTCTTATGGAAAAAACCGGCTATAGCAAGTAAGTTTATCAAATTGCTTTCTGTCGATCTTCGTGAAAAAGAAGAACAATTGTTGGGCTTTGCATACCATTCTGTCCGTAAACGTGTGGCCAATGCGCTGATCAGTGTAGCCGAAAAAAGCGGAATTAATATCAATGAGGTCAATGCCTGTTCAATTGATATTACCAGAGATGGAATTGCTTCGATAGCGGGTACGGCAAATGAAACTGTTTCACGCATGCTTTCTGATTTTAAGGAGGAAAAGCTGATCTCGAAAGAAAAAGGAAAGATTTTTATCAATTCTATCAAAAACTTGAGGGACGTAAAACAGTAACAATTAAATAGGTAAATATCAACACAAAAAGGGTGTGTCTGAGTTCTTCGGACACACCCTTTTTGTGTAATTGTGATGTATATCATTGTCAGGCATGGTCTTGTATCATGTTTTTGGGCTAAGCTATGAGCTAATTTTGTTTTTAGGATAAACTTATAAGTGGTTGATTGTAGAATTCAAAATGAAAGTAGTTGTATATAATGTGAGGTCATTTGAAAAGGAGTTTTGGGCATTGGCCAATGCAAAACAGCATGATCTCACCTTGATTTCAAACGGATTAAATGCCGAAACGCAAAATTATGCGCGCGGAAAGGATGCGATTGTCATCTCAGGAGGAGATATTTTGGATGATAAAATGCTACTTAATTTGAAGGAATTAGGGATCAATAAGATCATGACAAGAAGTAAAGAAACATCCCATATTGATTTGGTGAAGGCAGGCGCTCTGTGTATTCAGATTGCGAATGCACCTTTTGAAGATCAAAGCCCCAAAGGACTGGCAGAACAGACTGTCCGGAATCTCAATCTCTGGGGAATGGAGAAATGTGTTGGTAAAGCATGTTGTTGTTTAAATGACTGCGCAAAAAAATAATTTTCAATGAGTACACAAGATAAGACTATGGCGGAGCTGGTGCAGAAATATAATATTGCAGCACCAAGGTACACCAGCTATCCAACTGTTCCATTTTGGGACGAGAAAACATTTTCTATTGATGCTTGGACGGATCAGGTATACCGTACTTTCACACAGTCAAAAGATAGGGGATTAAGCCTGTATATCCATCTTCCTTTTTGCGAAAGCCTATGCACCTACTGTGGCTGTAATACGCGTATCACAAAAAATCATCAGGTTGAACTGCCTTACATTGCTGCTCTCCTAAAGGAGTGGGAGATGTATCTGGCTGTTTTCGAAGGTGAGAGACCGCTCGTGTCAGAAATACATTTGGGTGGCGGTACACCCACATTTTTTCAACCCGAGAACTTGAAATTGTTGATTGAGGGTATTCTTGAGCATGTCGATGTCACAGCAGATCGTTCTTTTTCATTTGAAGCGCACCCTGCCAATACCACAACCGAACACCTACAGATTCTTTTCGACTTAGGTTTCCGTCGTCTCAGTTTAGGGATACAGGATTTTGACCCTTTGGTGCAGTTTATGATCAATAGACAGCAGACCTTTGAAGAAGTGGAAGCGGTGATGTTGAATGCCAGAGAGATCGGTTTTGAATCCATTAATTTTGATTTGATCTACGGATTGCCGAAGCAGACCCAAGCATCTGTACAGGATACCATCGAAAAGTCCATGCTGCTCAAGCCAGATCGGATATCTTTTTATAGCTATGCTCATGTCCCCTGGTTAAAACCTGGACAGCGGCATTATACGGAGGCCGATCTGCCAAAGGGTACTGCCAAACTTGCACTTTATAATCTCGGGAAAAAGCTGATCCTGGCACGAGACTACGCAGATATCGGGATGGACCATTTTGCAAAAAAAGAAGATGAACTTTATTTGGCTTTCCAAGAGGAACGCTTGCACCGTAATTTTATGGGGTATGCGGATCGGTTTAACCCCTTATTAATTGGAATTGGTGTGTCCTCGATCAGCGATGCTTGGGGTGGTTTCGCACAAAATGTAAAAACAGTTGAAGAATATCATAAGCTGATCGCATCAGGTGTGTTACCTGTAGTGAAAGGACATATACTTAATGCAGAAGATCTGGTGATAAGACGTTATATCCTTGATATGATGTGTAAGGGTAAAGTACAATTGGATCCCACATCAGATTTAACTGCTCAGATCAAAGAAGAATTGTCAACATTAGTCCAAGACGGCTTAGTCAGCATAGAAGGAGATCTGATTCGATGCACTGCGATCGGACGTTCATTTCTACGGAATATCTGTATGGCCTTTGATCAACGTTTTTTGAAGCTGCGTACAAAAATGCAGTTATTTAGTGAAGCAATTTAATTGGGGATATGGCGGTAACAAAGGAAAAAGTACAACAAGTCGAGAAATGCTACCACTGTGGAGACAAAATCGAAGAAACAGGTTACCATCTCGATGAGCATGATTTTTGCTGCCTGGGATGCCAAACGGTCTATCAGGTTTTGCAGAATGGGGGAATGCAACAATACTACCGTTATAATCAGCATCCTGGGAAATCCAATAAAGAAAAACAAGCGGATTTTTCGTATTTGGATGAACCGCAGATTGCGACTAAATTAGTCGATTTTAAGGATGATAAGATGACTATTATTACCTTTTATATTCCTGCTATCCATTGTAGCTCATGTATTTGGCTATTGGAAAATCTCTATAAATTAAATCCAAACGTGCTACAGTCCCGCGTGGACTTTATGAAAAAACAGGCTAGTATCACTTTTAATCATACTTTACTTCCGCTCAAAGATTTAGTATATCTATTAGCTAATATTGGTTACGATCCCAAAATTACGCTGCAGGATGTCGTTAAAGAGGGAAACAAGAATAACCTGAATCCCTTGGTTGCCAAGATTGCAGTAGCAGGATTCTGTTTCGGAAATTCGATGTTATTTAGTTTTCCGGACTACTTTGGTATGGGAGCATTTGAAAAGGAGTATGCGAGTTTTTTCGGTTACATCAATTTAGCTTTTGGCTTGCCAGTTTTGTTGTATTGTGCTTCAGATTACTTTAAGTCTGCGTATGTCAGTTTGAAACAAAAAAGGTTGAATCTGGACGTCCCTTTGGCCTTGGGTATTTTGGTACTGTTTTTACGTTCGGCTTTCGAAGTAATAACGCAGACTGGAGCTGGTTTTACAGATACTTTATGTAGCTTGGTGTTCTTTATTCTGATCGGAAAATGGGTGCAACAGCGGACCTATTACCATATTTCTTTTGAAAGGGATTATCGGAGCTATTTCCCCGTTGCGGTAACTCTACTTACTGAAGAAGGGGACAAACCGGTGCAATTGGCCGATGTTCATATCGGTGATCGTATCCTTGTTCGCAACAATGAGATTATTCCGGCGGATGCCATATTATTAAAAGGCGATGCGGCGATCGATTTTAGTTTTGTGACCGGAGAATCAAGTCCTGTAAGCAAAACCTTAGGGGAAATTATTTATGCCGGGGGACGTCAGACGGGTGAGGCAATCGAATTGGAAGTTATAAAGCCGATTTCACAGTCGTATCTGACCAAATTATGGAATAATGAAAATTATAAAGATTACGATAAGCATTTTCAGACTTTTGTGAACTTTATAAGTAAATATTTTACTGTTGTTTTATTGGCGATCGCTTTTTTTGCAGCACTATATTGGGCTGTGGACGGAAGCGCCAATAGGGCTTGGGGAGCTTTTACGGCAGTGCTGATTATAGCGTGTCCTTGCGCATTGGCGTTGAGCTCTCCTTTTACCCTATCGGCGGCATTAAGTATTTTCGATAGAAACAAGTTCTATGTTAAAAATACAGCGGCAATCGAGCAGATGGCAACAATAGATACACTCGTTTTCGATAAAACCGGGACTATTTCGTCGCCTAAAGCAACCTCAATTTATTTTGAAGGCTCACTTAATACAAATGAAAAAACGTTGGTATATGCAGTATGTCGTAATTCTAGTCACCCCTTGAGCCGGGAGATTGTGAAATGGCTGGATGTGTATTCAGATGTTCCGGTCCGAGATTTTAAAGAGTTGCCAGGAAAAGGGATGGAGGCGATTGTTGAGGGGCAAGTTGTCAAAATCGGTAGTGCCAGTTTTTTGAATATAGGAAATATCAAATCTGACGGATCTGTCGTATTTATACGTGTCGACGAAGAGTTGAAAGGATATTTTACGATGGAACAGGCTTGGAGAGATGGCTTGTCGGCTTTGATCGAAAATTTCAAACCTCGTTATGATCTTCACCTGATATCAGGGGATAATGACCGACGCCTGGATGCGCTAAAATTGATTTTTCCTTCGGAAGCTTGCTTGATGTTTAACCAGTCTCCAATGGAAAAACTGGGGCGCATTCAAAAATTTCAGCAGGCGGGAAAACATGTCTGTATGATCGGGGATGGATTGAATGATGCCGGAGCATTGCGTAAAGCAGATTTAGGGATTGCTGTCAGTGATGATATCAATAACTTTTCGCCTGGATGTGATGCTATTTTAGACGGCGAGTCATTTTCAAAATTATCGGATTTCTTTGCTTTCAGTAAAGATGCTGTAAAGGTAATCCATATGAGCTTTGGGATATCCTTGCTCTATAATATAATCGGGTTGAGCTTTGCTATTCAAGGGATTATGTCGCCTTTATTTGCCGCAATCTTGATGCCGATAAGTACAGTTACAATTATCTCATTTACCAGCTTAATGACAAGATGGTATGCAAAACGTCATAAACTATAGTTGTTATGGAAATCATGTATATTCTAATCGGTTGTAGTGTATTATTAGCTTTGGTATTTTTATGTGCTTTCTTTTGGGCGAATAAGTCAGGACAGCATGATGATACCTATACCCCTTCAGTAAGAATTCTGTTTGATGATGAGACAGCGGAAGAAGTGGAAAAATAAATTGTAATAACTAAAACGTTATCGTAATTAAATCAATTACTTTTTTTTGTAATTAAGGTTATTATCAATAAAATTGGGGATAAATACCAATTTGACATAGAAATACATGAGTAATAATCCATTTTCATTAAAAGATAAGGTTGTCGTGATCACAGGTGGTACGGGGATTCTTGGTGAGGCATTTGTGGAAGCGTTGGCTGAGGCAGAGGCAAAAGTTGCTATTCTTGGGCGTAACGAGCAGATCGGAAAAGAGCGTGTACAGCAAGTAGAATCTCTCGGAGGGGAGGCCATATTTGTAGAGGTTGATATCATGGACGAACAGGATGTCAGTAGAGCAAAGGATGAAATCCTTGATAAATGGGGGCGAATTGACGCTCTAGTGAATGCTGTCGGTGGAAATATTCCGGGCGCGACAATAGGAGCTGACCAAGATCTATTTGCAAGTAATATTCAAGACACGATTAAAGCGATCGAGCTAAATCTCTATGGAACAATTATCCCAACGCATATTATTGGTCGCGTAATTGCAGAAAGCGGAAAAGGAGCCATTGTAAATATCTCCTCCTTGACAGCAAGCCGGCCTTTCACTCGGGTATTGGGATATACAGTTGCCAAACACGGTATTGACGGCTATACAAAATGGATGGCAACGGAACTTGCACAGCGTTATGGTGATCAAGTTCGCGTCAATGCAATTGCGCCGGGTGTCTTCCTGACAAAACAAAACAAAAATCTATTGATAAATCCAGACGGTAGCTATAGTGAACGTACCAAGCGGATACTGAGCGGGACACCTTATAACCGATTGGGAGATCCACGGGAATTGAAAGGAACTTTAATCTATCTATTGAGCGATGCCTCAGCTTTTGTAACTGGTGAGACAGTCTTTGTAGATGGTGGTTTTAATGCATGGTGTGGTGTTTAACGAAATTTTGAGATGAATAAATTAGAACAAACATGGCGTTGGTATGGTCCCAACGATCCAGTATCCTTGCAGGATGTTAAACAGGCAGGTGCAACGGGCATCGTTACAGCGCTGCATCATATTCCTCATGGTGAGGTTTGGCCTCTTGCCGATATTCAGGAACGAAAACGTATTATTGAAGATGCGGGTTTGGTTTGGTCGGTGGTAGAGAGCGTAACGGTTCATGAAGAAATTAAAACAAAAGGACCTCGAGTTGATGAATATATCGCCAAGTATAACCAGACATTAACTAATCTTGCGGAATGCGGTATTAAAACAGTCTGTTACAATTTTATGCCTGTACTGGATTGGACCAGAACACAACTGGATTTGGTGATGGCAGATGGCTCAAAGGCTCTTTATTTTGACTGGATTGACCTGGCACTTTTTGATATCTTTATTTTAAAACGAGCTGATGCTGAAAAAGACTATTCAGAAAATATTGTCAAAAGAGCAACAGCGCGCTTCGGGGAAATCTCCGAGCAACAAAAAGATAGCTTGTCCAATGTTGTACTGATGGGGATTCCGGGAGAAAAAAATGTGGAATTGGATGCTTTAAAAGCCAGCATTGATACCTATAAACATATTGGAAGGGATGGCTTGCGTAGAAATCTAGTCTACTTTCTAAACGGAATTGCTGCGGTATGTGAAGCAAACGGCGTCTGTATGACGATCCATCCAGATGATCCGCCATATCCGATTTTAGGTTTGCCACGTATTGCTAGCAATGGTGAAGATCTTGGCTATATCTTGCGTGAAGTGCCTCAACAATTCAATGGTATCTGTTTTTGTACAGGTTCTTTAGGAGCTAGCCAGACCAATGATTTACCGGCGATATTAGAGCAGGTAAAGGCGCGGGTTAACTTTGTCCATTTGCGTAATGTTAAGAAAGATACTATTGGTAGTTTCTATGAAGCAGACCATTTGGATGGAGATGTGAATATGCATAAAATTATGCAAATTTTGGTTGCCGAAAACCAGTTGCGATCTACTGCTATTCCATTTAGACCTGATCACGGACATCAGATGCTGGACGATCTTAACAAGGTGACAAACCCTGGTTATTCTGCTATTGGCCGATTAAGAGGTTTAGCTGAATTACGAGGATTGGAATATGGAATTGCTGGTGATAAGATCATAATATAAAAAATACAGCCAGAAGATAATAGCACAAGCGATATTTTCTGACTGTATTTTTTTATTCTTTTCCTTCGATTCAAAGGAAAGGAGGTTATAATGAAGATTTTCTTACGACAAGTTGTGTCGGAAGTTCAATGGTTTCAAATTCGTGAATTGGTCTTGTCTGATTAATGGTGTCAATCAGTTTTTTCGTTGCTATTTCACCGATTTCAGTTGCAGGTTGTACGACAGTTGACAGTGCGGGGTTTAATGAAGCTGCAATTTGTGTATTGGAGAATCCAATGACGGCAACTTCCATCGGAACTTCAATCTGAAGTTCGGCTAAAATGCCCAATGTCCTTGTTGTGATAACATCCGTTGCACCGAAAATTGCATCGATTTTTTTGCCATCAATATATTCTTTAATTATAATTTCCTTTATACTATTGTCCAAATCAACCGTGCTGTTAAAGCTACATTCGATGTAATGTCTTTCATTAAAAGTTATATCCGCATCTGAGAGAGCTGCTTTAAAACCACTTAAACGTTCTTCGGCAACACCTAGGTTTTTTCCCGTGATATGTAATATATTCCGTTTCCCTTGTTGAATAAGATGTTGGGTTGCATTGTATGCTCCTTGAAAATTATTGACTCCGACTTTGAATGTGTCCAATTTGTGATTGATACGGTCAAAGATAACAACAGGTATTTTAGCTTTAATGAGGTCTTTAAGCTCCTCAATATTTGACCCAGAAGATACAGGGGCTATCATTAACCCATCTATGCCTCGCATTCTTAATACATCTATACAATTCTTTTCTACGCGTTCATCCTCTCTACTTTGCATAAAGATAACATCGTAGATTGTTTGTTGGGAAGCGATCTGAATTCCATCGAGAATCTGAGACACGAATGTATTACTGATATTGGAAACAATGACTCCAATGGTATTTGATTTTCCGATTTTTAAACTTCGTGCCAACTTATTGGGATGGAAATTATGCTTTTTAGCGTACTCCTGAACCATTTTTTTAGTTGCTTCACTGATTTCGTAGCTGTCTGATAGTGCTTTGGAAACTGTCGAAACAGAAATGTTGAGTTCTAAGGCTATATCTTTCAGGGTAGTTCTGCTCATCACTTTGGAGGTTGTTATAAGAAGATAAATCTACATAAAAAAAAAGACAAACCAGCTGTTTTTGATAATTATCAAAGGTTTGTGTTGTAACAATAATATAGTCCGGTTTATAGCATTTTTATGTTTAACAAATGCAAATTTTTGAATCCTTTTACTTTTACAAACTGTATTTCCAGCCAATGAGTCCGAGTGTTTAGCCTAGTTGAATGTTTTTTTTGCTGTGATTCGAGACCTGTTCGGAGCTGAATCGGGATTTAAAGGGGGCTAAGTGCAGGTGTTGGCATAGTTCGACCAGATTGGTTCTGCTGTTCTAGCGTGTTTAACTCGGACTCACCACGGACTCACCACGGAAGGAATATGGATTTACCCCGATGCTGTCCCGACTGAGGTACGAAGCAATTCGCAGGTCTACCCCTTGTGCGGCCGATTGGGCCGGGGAGCTACAGAAGGAATATTATATATTAACTTGCTGGTTCTATCGTTTGGTTCTTGGTTAGGATGAGACTGGTTTAATAGGAAGGAAGTAGACCCCCAAGTATTCCCTTTGGTTCAAAACGACAGGAATCTTCTGGTATTGCCCATTTTTGGTCGGATCCCCTAACGGCTTTTTTTGACCCGTGTTCGGATATCGACCGTCCCCGCTTTGCCCCATGTTCGGAATTTTCCTATCCAAACGATAGGTAATGAATAGGGAAACGATAGTTAAATGGTATAGAAAAGCCGGAGGAGGTCGCAGGAAGGTGCGAACACCACCCTGAAGGGGGATGCTTTTGCCTTTAGGGATACCAATCCTGGTATTTTTTAATGATAAGCCCAGTATTAAAGTAGCAATAGTCTACGATTAGGTTAGGGTATAG